>NZ_SMCV01000001.1 GCF_004342285.1 Klebsiella sp. BIGb0138
GGAAACACCGACCCTGCCGGCATTCATAAGCACCTGATAGAACTGGGGGCGCATCTTCATACCATCATTGTTGATGCTTTTGGTAGCGCAGAGAACACCGTCAAAAACATCGCATTTAACTACATTGTGAGGCTCGCTTAATGAGTAATTTCTCATTCTCAGATACTGACCAGGCGTTATGGTTATACCACTTCGATAGCGCCGGTGTTTATATTGGTAGCGGGTTGGCGGTTATTCCTGCCGGGACAGGTTTACCAGCTAAAACAACGCTCCAGCCATGCCAACCATCGAACGGGTTTACTGGTGTATGGAATGGCGAAAAATGGAATTATGTTGAGGATAAGCGCGGGATGCGTTACTGGAATAAATATGGTGTAGGTTCAGTTGTACTTTCCGTCGATGAAACTATTCCCGAGGATGCAATTTTTATTGAACCGCCGAAAAAGGATTCAGGTCAGGTCGTTATTTTTCAGAATGGAGAATGGCAAATTCTGACCAACAATACCGGAAAAGTGTATTACGACCAGTACGGCATTGCTTATGCAGTACCTGATGCTTATTTCACCCTGCCTGAAGGTTACACGATGGTTACTCCTCCGGAGAATAAGCCAGGTTATACCGTTTCATGGAATGGCATTGAATGGGGATATCTGGAAGATTATCGGGGAAAAACGGCGTACCTGAAAAATAATGGTTCAGCTATCACAGTTACTAATCCTGGTCCTCTGCCCAATGAGTACACATTTACCGCCCCCACAACGCAATACGATGAATGGGAAGATGGAGAATGGCATACCAACGCAGACGCACTGAAGGCAGCACAGGTAGCCAGTGCGAAAGAAAGAAAAAATCTCCTATGGGTTGAGGCCAGCGACGAAATTGCCGTTCTGTCTGATGCGATCAAGTTCAACATGGCTACTGAGCAAGAAAAAGTGAGATTCGATTCCCTCTCTGAATATCGAGTCTTGATCATGCGCGTCAATCCTGACGATGCACCGAATATTTCATGGCCGGTGAAACCGTAAGGATAGATTATGTTTCATATTGATAATAAAAGCGGCGCAACAACTATGCCTACCGTAGGGGACGTGCTCAGCGAGCAACCCCGCTTCTTTACCGAAGAAAAGGACAAGGCGACATGGCCGGGCGCTGACTGGTTTAATATTGTTCAGTCTGAATTGCTGAATATATTGCAGATGGCAAATATTTCGCCAGAAAAAGGAAAGTTTAATCAACTCGCAACCGCCATTATAAGAATGCGTGAAACAGGGAAAATCTATGATACCCCTGAGGCCGGAGTGGACCCCATTGATGGGGTAGCGGACGGATATTTTTATAATGTTATTTCGCAAAATGGTGATTACGTTTATGAGGTATGGAAAAACGTCAAAGGTGTTCCCACATTTGTCGGAAAAACTACACCCAGCGGTGACGTTGTTCAGTCGTTAACCGAGATGATTAACCTGAAGGACCTTTTTCCTGAGGTTACTCATGATTTGACTGATAGTGAGGGTTTTTCGCTCTGGCGGTTATATACGAACGGGGTATTCGGCACTATAAAATCTATCGTATCACCAGAAGGCGTTTTTCTTTCTGACCTCACATTCACTCATGCTGATAGTTCCAGTCAGGGATTGATATATCAGGATCCTGACGGTTTTACTGTCACACTTATTGGCCCGGAAGGTATTGGCCAACGCCCCGGAACGCTGAATGGGGGAGGAAAATTCCATACCGAAACCACCGATGGTGCGTGGTTGCGTCTGGAGGATATCGACGGTTTTTATTCTAACGTGGCCGACCAGTCAGGAAAAGCCGCTCCGCAAGCCTTAAGCGGTGATGGTCAATTCACCACGAAAGCGGGTGGTATGGGCTGGCTAAACCTTGAGGATGAAGAGGGGTTTTTCAAAGCGCTGACTGATGCTGATGGCGAACTCATCGGAGGTAAAGAAATCCCGTATGAAACTTTTGATCTCACAGCCGCAGATGCGCAAAACAAAGCGTTTTCGCAGAATGTTCGCAGCCGCTATAACGCCGCAGTGCAACGCCTTGTTACCGGGCTGATTCATCTCCTGATTTACAGTCAGAGCCTAGGTACGCAGCAGGAAGGGTATCCCGCGCTTAGTCAAACCCCTGTTGAGGGTTTCGATAATCTGATGCTGGGTGATTCAATCCGTCCCTCACACCGCTCTAACCCGGAATTTGTACCGGTGGGTGATGCCGTATTAAAACCGCTGCACGCAGTGGTTCAGAACAGCACAGGGAGCGCCGTAATTAACAATGAGCAGGTTGCAGCCCTGCCAGCCGGTTCACCCAATGAGGGCGAAGGTGGTGTTGCTATTGCAAACGGCCTTCGCCGCCTTTGGTTGCAGCGCAATTGCCTGGAGCGTGACCCATCCCGTCGATTTGTCTTATCCAGTACCGGCGTTAATGGCCGTAGTATCGAGCAGCTTTCAAAAGGGGCTACACCTGAACTATACCAGCGTCCGCTTCAGGCTGTTCAGCAGGTGAAAGCATTGGCAGATATAGAGGATGTATCTTATTCCATCGGTGCAATTATCTGGATTCAGGGCGAGTGGAATTACAGTAAGACCAACGGCTCTAACGACAAGGCGACCTATAAAGCCAGTCTCGAAAAGCTGTATACCGACATGGTGTCCGATATGGCCATCGGCATCGCCGGGCAGAAAGCACCACCCGCTATTTTTATGTACCAGACAGGTGCTGGCTTTACACGTGATGACGCTGATTTATCCATCGGGATGGCACAGTGGGAATTCTGCCGTGAGCATGAGAATGCGTATCTCGTCACGCCTGCCTACCCCTTCCCGGATAAAGGGGGGCACCTGGGACCAAACGGCTATCGCTGGATGGATATGCAATTCGCCAAAGTGATGCACCAGGTACTAAACGAAGGGCAAGGCTGGGAGCCACTGGGGCCGATTAAAATTATCATTATCGGGCGTGAGATTTATGTGTTTTATCACGTACCGTCCCCGCCGCTAACATTCAGACCGTCATACGTGAAAAACGTTGCAACGCTGTATGCCGATAAAGGTTTTCGGGTGACTGACAGCGTGGGAACCGTTGCTATCAGCAATGTTGAGATTGTGGCTGATACGATTATCAAAATAACGACAGGTCGGGATATTTCCGCCAGCGCAAAACTATGGTACGGCGATAAAACTACTCATGAAGGTAACGGTAACGTTTTTGACAGCGACAATTTTAACTCGCTGGATAGTTTCATTTTTCAAGAAGGTACTGGCCAGTACGAGACGGAAAACATCCCGGAACTGGTTGGTAAGCCGTACCCGTTAAACAATGCATCGGTCCAATTCTGTCTTTCTATCCCTTACGGAGAATAAACAATGGTCATGGTTATTAAATCAAATGTACCGTCTAACATTATCGCAAACCCGGATGGATGGAATCCGCCGTTTACGACTGATGGTCTTCTTTATGCTGGAATTTACGGACGCGGAAATCTGTCAAAGAACTATGCGCCTGGCGGTGTCGATGCCGTAGTGACAGGCTCACCGGTAGTAAGTAATCATTTTGCCACCTTCGATTTAAATAACTTCATTGAAACTGGAGTGCCGACAACGAAGGAAACAACACTGATCACGATTTCGAAGCGTATTAATCCAGCGAAACGCCAGTATTTTATTGCTTCATATAGAGGTACTAATGATGCAGGGCGTAGTCTGGTCACGGATACGGGTAATCCTAACCTGGCGATGTATTCGCATTATAAAGACCCGACCACTGATGTTTCATCAGTGCAGTTTGCAGCAACAAAACAGGACATCACTGACGGAACTCCGGCGTTTATGTACGGACGAGATACAGGTAAAAAATTGACGATCAAGAATATGACCAGCCAAACAGGAGCGAATGTTATAGTACCCGGAAGTGCTGAATCTTTCACCAACCCCGCTTTGACGTACCGGATTGGGCGAAGTAACAGCGGCGAAGTCCCGGAAGCGTCGGCAATTGCTGTCGCCATGATTTTTGGCCGTGCATTGTCTGATGCTGAGATTCAAGCAGCTTATGACTATTTTCAGGCGTATTTCGCACGGCGGTCAATCGTACTCTAACCACACGTTCAAACCTAAACGGGCGTCTTCAGACACCCGTTTAGTATCAAATATTTTTATTGTTGCTTAATTTATTGGTATCGATTGATTTTCAAATCAGTATCAAATTTTTTCGCGCGCTATAGTTAAGCCGACGGTTTCAATTAAGCCTAAACTCTGCCCGGACATAACTTTCTCCTGTTATTTTCAATGCAATGGGGGACACAGCGGCGCGGCGACATCGTCACGCAGCTGCTCAGCCTTATCCGTGCGTTCCCATGGAAATGTTTCCCGGCCGAAGTGGCCGTAGCACGCCGTCTGGCGGTAACGTGGCGCCAGCAAATCGAGCTGACGGATAATGCCGTAAACGCTGAGGTCGAAATGATGCGCAACCAGCTGCTGCAGACGTTGCGCCGCCACTTTGCCTGTGCCAAAGGTGTTAATGCGCACCGCGACCGGGCGGGAAAGGCCAATGGCCCAGGCCAGCTGAACTTCACAGCGCGTAGCTAACCCGGCGGCGACGATATTTTTCGCCACATAGCGCGCGGCGTAGGCCGCTGAACGATCGACCTTAGACGGATCTTTACCCGAAAACGCCCCGCCGCCATGACACGCCGCGCCGCCGTAGGTATCGACGATGATCTTACGCCCGGTCAAACCGCAGTCCGCTGCTGGCCCGCCGTGGATGAAGGAGCCCGCGGGATTAATCAATAGCCGGGTGGCTGATGTCAGCCAGCGCGCCGGAATAACCGGTTTAATGATCTCTTCAACCACGGCTTCACGCAGCGTGGCGAGCGGGATATCGGCGCGGTGCTGTGTTGAGATAACGATGGTATCGGCATGGCCTATTTGCCCGTTGCCGTAATACAGCGTGACCTGGCTTTTGGCATCCGGCAATAATCCATCCAGCTGGCGCGTTTTACGTAACATCGCCTGCCGTTCCATCAGCCGGTGGGCGTACAGAATGGGCGCGGGCATCAGCTGCGGCGTTTCATCGCAGGCATAGCCGAACGTCATCCCCTGGTCGCCGGCGCCGAGTGAGAGCGGATCGCTGGCACGAATCCCTGCGGCAATATCCGCGGATTGCCTGCCCAGCATGCTGATGACCGCACAGGTCGCGGCATCAAAGCCTTTCGAGGAGTGGTCGTAGCCGATAGATTTAACGGTCGCGCGGACAATCTGTTCGATATCGATAGTCGCGGCGGAAGAGATTTCCCCGGCCAGAATAACCGCGCCGGTTTTTACCAGACATTCACAGGCAACTTTGGACCAGGGATCGTTGAGCAAACAGGCGTCAAGAATGGCGTCGGAAATCTGGTCCGCGATCTTATCCGGATGCCCTTCGGAAACGGATTCCGAAGTAAAAAGATATTCATCCACGGCAGGGCCACTTTATGAAGAAGAGAGTCTCATCTTAGCGGCCCGCGGCGCCGCGGCGAATAAACTATCTTGCCGCCATAGCGGACTTTTTTGCGCTCCCCTGTTGCGCAAGCGCAAAAAATGGCAGGGCAATATCAGCACGCCTGCGACGAGGTGAGACGGCGATAATCTGACGGCGCAATCCCCGTTTCTTTTTTAAAGATCCGGCAGAAGTAATTGGCATCCTGCCAGGAAAGCTCCAGTGCAATAGTATTGACTTTCAAATCACTGAATTGCAGGAGCGATTTTGCCATGGCGATTTTACGGTTGGTAATATAGCTTGAGAACCCGGTCCCCATGCTCTTTTTAAACGCCCGGCTCAAATAGCATGGGCTGACAAAGGACTCTGCCGCAATATCATCGAGAGTCATGTTTTGCAGGATATTCTTTTCAATATGAAAACATGCTCTGGTAACAAAATCCATGCTGCTACAGGTACTTTTAAACAGCTGTTCAAAAATGTCGCCACTGATATTTAACAATCCGCTCATCACCCGCCAGTAATGGCTGGCGGGCAAACCCTGCTGGTGAATGCTGTGAATCATTGCGCCTATTTTGTTACGGCCAGGGGCATATTTATCCCCCAGACCGGCAAGATGCTGCTGGAGCAGTTCCAGAACGTCGGTCAGCGTTTTCGGCCGATCGCTAGCGGGGGTTTGCTCCGCGTACGCCGTATTAAGCAAATTAAGTAAAAATTCGTGCCAGCCAGGATAATCACAGCGGCTAATCAGATCGTGGATCCTCTGCCGCAGCTCACGCGTGGCGACGGCCCCCTCTTCATCTACCCGCAACGTTTTGCGGATAGTATCGTGCAGAATGCTTTGCTTCACGGGTTTCAACAGGTAATCATCTACTTTCAGGCTTAGCATCTGGCGAACAATTTCAAAGTCATCGTTTGCCGTTGTGACAATCACTTTGGTCGCGGTATTCTTCTGCTTGAGATACTCAATAACCTGATTACCATTAGGCAGCGGGATGTTGATATCCACAAACATCATATCTATTTGACTAAGCCGATCGATGAGTTGAATTGCTTTCTTTCCCGTCGCCGCTTCATGAATAACGGAGTTCTCTACGCAGCGGGAAATGATGCGTTTTAACGATTCGGATTCAATATATTCATCTTCGACAATCACAATATTGTACATACTCACACACTCCAGGCTCAGGCCGGGGCCATCGGGAACCGTAGTTTTATGGTGGTACCAAGCATCGGCTTATGGGGACTGGTAATTTGCAAAGCATAACTTTCACCAAATAACAGCTGGAGACGGTTTTTAATATTATTAATACCAATGCCCCCTTTCTGCCGATTCTGCTTGCCAGAGAGAATATGCTCAATATCCTCTGGTGAAATGCCGTCGCCATTGTCGGTGATTTCGATAATCACATCCTTGCCATCGTCACTAGCCCGCAGAACGATATGACTTTTGGTTTCACGTGGTTCCACCACATAATTAAAGAAATTCTCCACCAGCGGCTGGAGAATTAAGAACGGGCAAACTGTTTCGTTGTATTTTTCGGGGATATCGCAAACATAGTCAAACCGCTCATTCATTCTGACCTTCTGAATTGACATGTAGCAATTCACATAATTCATCTCCCGCCCAAGAGTAATCAGGCCATTGTTATTCTTGCGCAGTAAATAGCGCATCATATCGGAAAAATCATGCACCATCGTTTCCGTACGGCTGGCATCCTCGAGAAACGCCAGACGACCGATGGTGTTCAGCACATTAAACAGAAAATGAGGGTTAATCTGGTATGAAAGCGCTTTAAACTCGGCTTCATGTAATGAGCGTTCAATTTCAACCCGTTTACGCAACTCGTTGGTTAACTCCTGATCCTTTTGCCGCAGTTCACGCTGAATATTGTTGGCATGAGCCTGCTCAACCAGATATGACGCGACGTGGAGTAACGTGTAGGCGGTGGATTCGAACCGTTCATAAGGCATGCGCTGCGTATTTTCATGCAGATTAATCAGCCAGGGATTTTCTTGCCACAGATGATTATTATTCAGGATGTAGGGGATGGTTTGCTCTTTCTCAGCTTCGACCTTCACCTGGCCAGAAATAAACGCGCCAAGATAGTGATCGTTAATCATGATGGGGACGGCAAACTCGACAAAACCACAGTAACAGCGATACACCACCGGCTCTCCGGCGAGCATGGCCGCCTGCCCACCGGCGCTGTCGCTGTCATAGCAATGGCGGGCCAGCGTGGCATTCATCCTTGAGCGCGCACAAAAATCTGAAAACCCGCTGGGGCGCGTCACCGGAATACCTTCCTGATCCACCACCACCAGGGCAATCATCATGGATTTACTAAAATTGTCCTGCAGCGTTTGCAGGCGGTCAACATCAAGAAATTCGTGTAATTTGTAGTTATTTTTCATGATATCCACCAGGTCAGGTCAAATGCAGCTAAACCATACCCTATTTACCGCTTAAAAATGATGAAATCGCTCACAAACAAAAAATGAATTGTATGAGTAATGTTAATATAGTGACTATGTTGTTTCTGTTTTTATTATATTAATTAACATCCTTTAACGGGAAATAATATAAAGTCGCGCACCTCGATTTATCAATAAAATAAAAAAGAGACGCTCGCTAACCGGCTGCCGTTCAGGCGATTAAAATGAAATCCCTGTTTCGCGAATAGCCGCTCCCGATGAACAACAAACCACGCCATGGCGTGGTTTGTTGTTTTATGACCGCTTCATGAAGCGGCGCGTAACGACCGCCGTCAGGACACCTATCCTTTGGCAAAATTGGCCTGAATACGCTGCTGCAGATAGGCCTCCGCGGTAATCGGCGGATATTTCGCCTGCGGTCCCAGGATCTCGACATCTTTATTGGCCTGACAGAAAAACGCCAGGCTATAGCGCGGTCCCTGATACTCATGCGCAAGCGGGCTTCTCACCCGGTGGAAGTTAGAGGGGAGCTGGTCGTCGCTCCAGCGCATCAGCATATCACCGATATTACAGGTGATCACCTCCTCGCGAGGCTCAATGCTGGTCCACTGCTGGCTCTCGCGGTCCTTACCCGGACACACCTGCAGCCCGCCCTGCCCCAGGCGCTGGAATAACAGCGTCAGGCAGTCAAAATCCGTATGGGCGCCGGCGCGCCACATCCCCTGCTGCGCCTGGTCGCTGGCGTAGTAGTGCAGCATGCGCAATGTGCTCTGGTAGGTTTCACGATTCGGATCGTGAGCGGTGGTAAAAAACGACTCCGGAAACCCCAGCTTTAAAGCAAAGCAAGACAGCAGCTTCATCCCCAGCTGCCAGCACCGGGATTCAAACTCCAGCATCGTCTTTCTGAACGCCGGCAGCTCCTGGTCGCTGGGCCACAGCCCCGCCATCAGCGGACGGGTAATCTGGTATGACTCTTTTTGATCCGGCGTCTTCGTCGACGGTCGGACCTGCGCCTTGCTTTCCCAACCGGCATTGCGGGCCAACGGATACTGCCCCTTCACCTCATCGGGCAGGGCGAAAAACGCCTCGGTCATGCTGAACGCCTGGCGGATATCCGCCAGCGGAATACCGTGATGGCTAACCTGGAAGAAGCCAATCTCCACTGCCGCCTCCCACAGGCGATCGGCGATCTCACTTTTCCTTTCCTCAAAATTTGAGAGATCGATGCAGCGGACTTCGCGGGTAAACGTCTCTTCCCCCGGCGCGCCCATCAGCGCTTCGTTCTCCAGTTCCTGTAATGCATAGCCCTGATTCTGAATGGATTGCGTCATTATGATTGTCCTGTATTGGGTTTAAACAGCCGCACGCTGTTGTAGGGTTCGTACCGCCGCCAGCGCTTCGCGACGCATGGCTTCAAGGTCCAGACCGGGAATCACATCTTCCTCAACGATCGGCCGCCCATTGAGCAGCAACGCTTTCAGCGAGGCCCGACCGCCGCAGGCTACCGGGCCAATCGCGATATCGTGCAGTCCGAAGTAGCGCGGATCGTCGAGGCGATAAATCGCTAAATCCGCCTGCATCCCGACGCTGATGGCGCCGCACTGCGGCAGGCCGAGGATGCGCGCGCCGCCCGCGCTTCCCCAGCGCACCACATCCTCCACCGTGGCGGCGTCGGCGCCGCCCTCAAAGGTGCCGCCGGCGTAGCGTGGCTGCGCCTGCATGCCTTTACGCGCCCGCTGCAGCAACCACGCGGCGTGGGCTTCGCTTTGCATATCCGCCGCTTCATTGGACGCGGCGCCGTCCACCCCCAGCGATACCGGCACCCCCGCCTTTTCCAGCGCCAGCAGATCGGCAATCCCGCTTCCCAGCCGCCCGTTGCTTTGCGGACAATGGGCGATACCGGTGCCGGTTTGCCCGAGCAGCGCGATCTCTTCCGGCAGTAGCTTCACCAGATGCGCAAACCACACGTCATTCCCCAGCCAGTCATGTTCGGCGCAGAACTGGACCGGCGTCATCGCGAACTTCTCCCGCGCGGCATCCAGATAATCCACGGTTTCCGACAAATGGCTGTGCAGCCGAATTCCCAGGCGACGAGCCAGTTTGGCCATCTCCCGCAGCTGGGCGCCCGGCGCGGAATGCAGCACGGTGGTGGGAGCCATCACCACCCGCCGCAGGGAGCCGGCTCCAGGGTGGTGATAGCGTTTAACCAACCGTTCAATATCCGCCATATAACCATCGAAGGTTTCAGGACGCAGCGCGACCGGCAGATCCTGCTCAACGGCTCGCCCCTGGGTAGCGCCTCCGCGGCACAGAACAATCCGCATGCCCAGCGCCTCGCCTTCGCTGAACACAATCTCCGAGGTGTCGAAAGGCATATCGGGCCAGTATAAATAGTTGTGATCCGCGACGGTGGCGCAGCCCGAACGCAGCAGCTCCACCAGCCCGATACGCACCGCCAGACGAAAAGTGTGCTCATCGAACGCGGCGCGAAAACGGTATGGCGTGGCGCTCAGCCATGCCGTCAGGCTTTGATTCAGCCCCTGGGGTTCCCCCTTTAACAGCGACTGAAAAAGATGGTGATGCGTATTCACCCAAGCCGGATAGACCACGCAGTCCCGGGCATCGATCTGCCGCTCCTCCGGCAGCGCCGCCAGCGAACCGATGGCGGCGATAACGCCATCGCGGATACGGATATCCGGCCCGGCCAGCCGCGCAGCATCCCCCGGGAGACCGCTGAGGATGGCATGCGCGTTTTTAATCAATAATGACATGGCGTCGCTCCTCAGGGTTTAACCTGCATATCCTGCACAAATTCGGTGGTGTAGGCCTGCTTCCAGTCGGTCGCGGCATCCAGCAGGTTGGCTCTGACCATAAAATCACGGGTCTTCTGCCAGCGCGTTTCCGTCATCGTTCCCCAGCCCTCGGTAGCGGCGTCGCCGCCATCAATCAGGTGATGCTGGCGGATTTGCGTGACGGCCCAGGCCAGCAGATCGTCGGTCATTTTGGGGTTATCTTTTTTAATCAACGTATTTCCCGGGGCCGGATTATTCAGGTAGCTCACCCATCCCTCCATCGACGCGCGCACAAACTTCGCCATCGCCGCTTTGCGATCGGCGATGGTTTCCGGGCGGGCAATCAGAATGCCGCCATAGGGGGGATAGCCGTGTTCAGAAAACAGGAAGAAGTTCGATTTCACCCCCGCCTTTTGCACCTGGAAAACCTCGGAGCTGACGTAGGCCTGCTGGGCGACGTTGTCATCCGCGACAAAGGGTTGAATATTGAAGGTATAGGGTCGGGCCTGGGCATCATTCAGTTGATACTGCCCCTTCAGCCACGGCCACCACGTCGCCTGGCCGGAGCTGGACACCAGAATGGTTCTCCCTTTCAGCCCCTCCAGCGAGGTAACATTGGCGTGGGTCAGCAGTCCCTGGGGATCATACTGAAAGGGGGCGGCGATGGCTTTGGCCTGGAATCCCCGCTGAATGCCTTCCAGCAGTTGCAGATCGTAGCCGATAATGACGTCAGCTCGTTTTGATAACAGCAGCTGCATGCCGTTAACCTGGGGGCCGCCGGAGTGAATTTCGACGTCCAGACCGTATTTTTTGTAGATCCCCGTTGCCTGAGCCTGATAATAGCCGCCCTGCTCCGCCTGGGCGTACCAGGAGGTCAGCAGCACAATTTTATCCTCGGCCTGAACGGCCAGAGACATACCGCTCAGGGCAACCAGGCCCAGCATACGGTAGCCCCAGGGAATGCATGAACGTATTTTCATTGCCCCTCTCCTCATAACGCCGGGAAAGAGGACGAGCGGACAACGGCTCAGCCTCCCACCCCGGTCGACATTGAACCGCGAAATGGTTACTGAGCAATGTCCCGTACGGATAAACCGGACTGACCGCTTATACTCATGTTCAGTTATACAAAAACTATGCCAGGGACGATCGGCATATCTCATCCCCGGCGTCTCCGCCAGAATAGCGCTTTGTCAGCGACTACCTTCATGCAACCTTTGATTCATCAATACATAAAACGCACCATAATAGTGCACCCGTGGAATGTTTTAGTGCCTGCGAGTCAAATCTGACTGAAGAGGATTTCCAGCTGCTTGAGCATCATAGAGGCGGCAAGCGACAGCTGTCGGGCGGGGGATACACATAGCGCCAGGGTGAAAGGTTTAAGCTGTGGATCGGTCATCGGAATAAACGCCAGCTGGCCCGCCTGTATCTCATCCAGAATATCCAGACGACACAAAATACCGATGCCCATCTGCTCTTTAATCAAGGTTCTTATCATGTGAATGTTATTAGAAACAGCCACTTCCCTGACCTCATTGCCGCTGATATTCACCAGCGCCTCCACCGGTTCGCTGATCATCAGCGGCGCGGAAGGAATGATAAACGGGTATTCGATGCACTGATTAAACCGCACGGCGCTGCGGCTTTCCAGCGGGTGGCCTTTGGGCACCACGATCCCGATATTCATTTCGGCAAAGGCCCGGACCTGCAGTTCACGGGAACTTTGGGGGTTGAGCATGATACCAAAATCCGCCTCGCCCGAGATCAGCGCCTGCTGGATGTTGATATTGTTCATGGTGGTTAATGTAAAAGAAATGTTGGGATAATGGTTATGCACCTCCTTCAGCATCGCCGAAAAGAAATGCCGGTTAATGGCATCGATAGTGGCGATGCGTACATGCCCGCGCCGCAGCCCGCGCAGGTCATCCAGCTGCTCACACACCCGGGTAAAGTCCTTTTTCCAGTTATTTGCCGCATGCAGCAGCAGTTCCCCGGCGGCCGTCAGGCGCAGCCCCGTCGGATGGCGTTCGAACAGCGGCATCGCCAGCTCATTCTCGACGCGCAAAATCTGACGATCGATGGAAGACGCCGAGACATGCAGCGCCTCTGACGCTTTACGAAACGACCCCTGGCGGGCCACTTCGGTGAAATACAGCAGAAAACGGGAGAATGCAAACATGGTCTGGGTGCTCTCTTTTTTGCAACGGGTTGTGCGAATCAAAGCTCTGGACGCAACAGTTTTATCACAATACCGTAGCATTCATAGCGGAGAAACAATCGTTTCACCGATTAACTCACACACCGGGCAGCCAACGGCGGAGGGCGTTTTCTCCCTTCGCTGACCCTCGCTGCCCTGCAGACGGCCTAATGTGGGATGGTAAACGTTAATGAAAGACGGCGATCTGATTCCTGTATCAGTCAAGGAAATAAGCCCAAATGGGCTGGGTAATCTGTCATTAAAATTCATTCCCGCAGCCGGGAAAATACTCCCTGGCTATTCTGCGGGCGCCCATATCGATATTATGATTCCCGGCATCGGCCCGCGGCAGTATTCCCTCTGCGGGATACCTGACCACCGCCAGAGTTATGAAGTTTGCGTCAAGCTGGATGATATTTCCTCCGGTGGCTCCCGCTATCTGCACCATGAGCTTCAACCCGGCGACCGACTCTCCATCTCCCGCCCGCGCAACCATTTCCCGCTGCCGGCGGCCGGGCGTTACCTGCTGCTGGCCGGCGGTATCGGCATTACCCCACTGCTGGCGATGGCTGAAGAGATAGCACGGCAACAGATTGATTTTGAAATTCATTATTATGTCGCCACCGCCCTGCACGCGGCCTTTACCGCACGGCTGGAGCAGCTCTCTGCGGCGGGAAATGTCGTTATCCATTGCAGCGACGAGGGCGACTCTTTGCGCCGACGGATCCCCGCCTGTTTAACCGTGTCTGAAGCCGATACCGCCGTGATTGCCTGCGGCCCGGATGGCTTTATTCAGCGGCTACAGGATCTGATGCCAATATATAACTGGCAGGCCACGCAATTCTTTTTTGAGCGCTTTACTCCCGTCGGGCTGAATAATGAAGCAGAAAATAAAAGTTTTTATATTGAGCTGGCGTCAACCGGCCAGCGCCTGCCGGTTGCGCCGGAACAAACCATCGCCCAGGTATTATTGCACGCCAGAGTCGAGGTCATGCTCTCCTGCGAGCAGGGAATATGCGGCTCCTGCATTACCGACGTTATCGACGGCATTCCTGAACACCGGGATTGCGTCCTGACGGCGGAAGAAAAAGCCAGCAACAGTCAGATTACCCTGTGCTGTTCGCGTTCGAAAACGCCGGTTCTGGTCCTCGACCTGTGAGGAGATTGACGATGCGCATCCCCTCACGCCACGCGCCGCTTGCCGGCGTCAGCAACGCCCGCCTTCCGGCATGGGCGCTGCCTGCGGGTTGGCCGACGCGGCACAACGGCGCGCCGCTGACGGCGGACCTGACCTTTGCCGACGGGCGGATCGCGGCGATAGCGCCAACCGGCCAACCGAATCTCAGCTTATGGGATCTCGGCGGCGCGCTGGCGCTGCCCGGCCTTGTCGAACCCCACGCCCATCTGGATAAGACCTATACCATTGAACGCTGCCGTCCGTCGGAACCCGGTCTGCTGGCCGCCATCCGCGCCATGCACGAGGATCGCCGGTACTGGACCGCACAGGATCTCCAGCGCCGCGCGTCCGCCGCGCTGGCCCGGGCGGCGGCCAATGGCGTCACACATTTGCGCACCCATATCGACTGGTTTACCGCCGCCGCGCCTGATGCCTGGCGCGAAATCGCCCGTCTGGACCATCCCGGCGTCACCCTGGAGCGGGTGGCGCTGGCGCCGCTGGGACTGTTTGCCGACCCGGCCGCCGCGGAGGCCATTGCGCAGGCGGTGGCCAACAGCGGCGAAGGCTGCTTACTCGGCGGTTTTGTCCACTCCTCCAACTGGGAGCCCGCGGCCATGGAAAACCTGCTACGCAGCGCGGCCCGCTGGCGGCTGGATCTTGATCTGCATATCGATGAGGAGCTCAACGACAATCCCCGGGGGCTGGCCTGGCTGGCGGAGTACCTCTCCCGCCACGCTTTTCCGCGACACATCTGCTGCAGTCACGGCTGCGCCCTGGCCTGCGGCAGCGAAGAGCAGGCGGAGAAGATCCTGCGTCAGCTGGCAGCGCACTCCGTCACCCTTATCGCCCTGCCGATGACCAACCTGCTGCTACAGGATGCGGTTACTGGCCGCACGCCGCGCCAGCGGGGGATCACGCTACTCCAGGAGGCCCGCGCCACCGGCGTTGCCACCCTGCTCGGCTGCGACAATGTGCAGGACGCTTTCTGCCCGGCGGGAAGCTATGACCCGCTGGATACCCTGGCCTGCGGCCTGTTCAGCGCCCAGCTCAGCGATGTTTTCGACCGGCAGTCGCGGCTGATTTGCGACCGGGCGGCGTTAACCGGTGCGCCGGAGGACGCAGCGCCTTTCGCCGTCGGCAACGCGGCCACGCTGGTGATTTTCCCGGGTAGCGACATGTTTACCTGGCCTTTAAACAGCGCAGCTCGTCTGGTGGTTAACCGCGGCAGGTTAACCCACCAGCGGGTGTGGCGACAGGAGATGACGTATGAGTCTTGAAGCAGGCGCGGGCGCTCCGCTGGCGCGGTATGCCGCCTGGCGCAGAGCCGGCGATTTTATTTTTCTCTCCGGCATTATCCCGGTCAACCCGCTGAGCGGCACCATCGTCAACGGCTTTCAGGATGTGCCGGAGGAGGTGCGGGAACTACTGGGAGAAACGGGCGAGTTTTCGACGGATGCGAAACAGGGACCGATCCTGGCCCAGAGCTGGTACGTCCTGGAAAGCATCCGCCGGACCGTGGAATCCGCGGGAGGGCAGATGAGCGACGTCATCAAACTGGTGCAGTACTTTCGCAATCTTGACCATTTTCCCTATTACAGCCGGGTAAGAAAGCTGTTTTACCCCCAACAGCCGCCGGTTTCTACCGTGGTGCAGGTCAGCGAAATGCTGCCCGACGCCACGGTGCTTATTGAAGTTGAAGCAACGGTCTGGTTACCCCAATAATTCTTGACCCAGAGGCACAGCGATGATCAACGGTTATATTCCTGCAGAGCGCTTTCTCCCTTTTCTGAGCTGGACGGCGATTGCCGACCTGCCAGACAAAAGCAATACGGTTATCGTGCTCCCCACCGGTGCGATTGAACAACACGGTCCGCATCTGCCCTGTTCCGTGGACAGCGTCATCTCTTCCGGCGTCGCGGGCCATGCTCTCGCCCGGCTGCCGGCGGATATCCCGGCCTACGCCATCCCACCAATTACCTACGGTAAGTCCGACGAGCATCTGCATTTTCCCGGCACCCTGACCCTGAGCGGCGACACGCTGCTGCACACTCTCCTTGAGATAGCCGAATCCCTGTATCGGGCCGGCTTTCGCAAGCTGCTGATGATCAACGGTCACGGCGGCCAGCCGCAGGTCCTGCAGATGGCCTCCCGGGAAATGCGCCTGCGCCACGGCGATATGATCATCATCCCGCACGATGTGTTCAACGTCCCCAATAGCGAAAAGCAGTTTCTTAGCCCTCAGGAACAGACAATGGCGATGCACGCGGGCCATAGCGAAACGGCGCTGATGCTGGCCCTCGCGCCGGAGTGCGTCCATATGGAGCGCGCCGTCGCTAACTTTCCGCCGCCGTTCCCCTGTCCGACCCTGTCGAAAGGCCGCCCTGCGGCGGCCTGGGCCTCCTACGACTTTGGCCCCAGCGGCGTCATCGGCGATCCGACCCCGGCGACTCTGGAACAGGGCCAGGGGCTGCTTGAATCCCTGGCCGTCAGCTGGGCACAGGCGATTAGCGAAATCCACCGCATGGAGTGGGTCGTACGTCCTGAACCAAGCTGGGGAAAACACCACTGGAACGGCTTTGTACAGTCCACGCCTTCCCCTTCCGTTGCTGAGTAAAAGGAACTCTGATGAAAAATATGCGTACTCCGGCTTCTACAATGCTGACCCTTGCGGCCATCGCCACCTCCGCATCCTGCCTCGCCGCGGAAAAGTTTACCTTCCTGACCAACTGGTATGCCCAGGCGGAACACGGCGGCTTCTATCAGGCTCAGGCCAAAGGGCTGTATAAAAACGCCGGCCTCGATGTCGACATTAAAATGGGCGGCCCGCAGATCAACGTGATGCAGCTGATGGCGGCGGGTCAGGCCGATTGTACCCTCGGCGACAACGGCCAGGCGCTGGAAACCTGGCAGGCCGGCGTGCACGCCGTCACCGTCGCCACCGTTTTTCAGCACTCGCCAACGGTATTTATCACCCATGATAAGGTGGGTAACCCCGCAGAATTAAAAGATAAAACCTTCCTGCTCGCCACCGAAGCCTATACCTCTTTCTGGCCGTGGGCGAAGAGCGAGCTGGGGCTGGGGCTGGGCAGCGCCAAAGTGCGCCCCTATACCTTCAACGTCCAGCCGTTCCTGGCGGACAAAAATCTGGTGCAGCAGGGCTACGTGACCTCCGAGCCGTTCTCCGTCGCCAAAGGGGGGCAGCCGTTCTACGTCTATCCGCTCAGCGACTGGGGCTACCCTCCCTACGGCAACTCGATTATCTGTATGACCGACACCATCAAGAAACGTCCGGCGGCCGTGGCGGCGTTCGTTAAAGCCTCGATGGAGGGCTGGAAAAGCTATCTTCAGGATCCCGGCGCCGGAAATGAGCTAATTAGCAAAGCGAATCCGCAAATGGGGGCCGAGCAGATCGCCTTCGGTATTGCCCAGATGAAGAAATATCAGCTGGTCACCGGCGGCGACGCCATGACCGACGGCATCGGTATCATCACCCGACCGCGGCTGAAAAAAACCTGGGATATGCTGGTGAAAAACAAGCTTATCGACGCCAGCAAAGTGCCTTTTGAGCAGACCTATACCCTGGATATGGTCAAAGATGCCGGAGTCATGCCATGAATACCGCCCCTAAACTCACCGTCATGAGCGACAGCCGCTTCGCTCAGCCGTCCGCGGCCCCCGCCATCGAAGTGCTGTCGGCGGAGAAGATTTACAGCAACGGCACCCGGGCGCTGCTGCCCGTCAATCTGACCATCAATCAGGGGGAGTTTGTTACCCTGCTCGGCCCCTCCGGCTGCGGTAAGAGCACCCTGTTGAAAATGGTCGCCGGTCTGGTGGAGCCCAGCGACGGCAAGCTGATGCTGTGGCGTCGCGATAGCCGGGAAAAAGCCCAGGTCCCCCTCTCTTTCGTTTTCCAGGAGGCCACGTTGATGCCCTGGAGCAGCGTCCACAGCAACGTCCGGCTGCCTCTGGATCTTGCCGGCGTCCCGCGGGCGGAAGCCAACACCCGGGTGAGCGAAGCTCTGGAACTGGTGGGGCTGGGCAAGTTCGCCAACGTCCTGCCGCGTGAGCTTTCCGGCGGCATGCAGATGCGCGTCTCCATCGCCCGTGGCCTGGTGACGCGACCAAAACTGCTGCTGATGGATGAGCCCTTCGGCGCGTTGGATGAAATTACGCGTAACAAGCTCGATAGCGATCTCCTGCGTCTCTGGCAGGAGCAGAACCTGACGGTGGTATTCGTCACCCATTCGATCCATGAAGCGGTGTTCCTCTCTCAGCGGGTGATTATGATGGCGGCCCGCCCGGGCCGGGTCGTCGAAGATATCGCCATCAGAGAGCCGTTCCCGCGCAGTGAGGATTTCCGCGTCAGCCCGTCATTCTCCCACTATGCCCGGCAGCTGCAGGACAGTCTCTTACAGGCAAGCCAATCCGGTATGGAGCCATAATATGAAACCCGCTAAATCGACACCGTGGATTAATCATCCCCGTTTTCTCAAAATTCTCTATCCAACCCTCGTCGCGGTACTGGTGATTTTGCTGTGGCAGGGGGCGGTCAGCTATTTCCGCATTCCGCAATTTCTGGTGCCTTCCCCCCTGGTGATGGTGGAAAGTCTGTGGACGCATCTGACGCCGCTGCTGCTGTCATTGCTGTTCACGCTGAAGATCACCCTGATCTCGTTTCTCCTGTCGATCGTCATCGGCACCGCCATTGCGTTTATCCTGGTGCAGAACCGTTTTGTGGAAACCGCGCTGTTTCCCTACATCGTCTTCTTGCAGGTGACGCCAATTGTCGCTATCGCGCCGCTGATCATTATCTGGGTAAAAGACGCCACCCTCTCACTGGTGGTGTGCTCAACCCTGATGGCGGTCTTCCCGATTATCGCCAATACCACCCAGGGATTGCGTAGCGTATCGCCCGGCCTGCTGAGCTATTTCAGGTTAAATCACGCCAGCCGTTTGCAAACTCTGGTGCGACTGCGCATTCCCTCCGCGCTGCCCTATTTCTTCGGCGCCCTGCGTATTTCCAGCGGCCTGTCGTTGATCGGCGCCGTGGTGGCGGAGTTTGTCGCCGGCACCGGCGGCACGAATACCGGCCTCGCCTATCAGATTCTGCAGGCGGGTTACCAGCTGGACATCCCGCTGATGTTTGCCGCTCTGCTGTTAATTTCCCTCGCCGGTATCGCGCTGTTTGGAGTGATGTCCTGGGTGTCGCGGCGGGCGCTCAGCGCATGGCATGAAAGCGAAGCGGTGCAATCTCACTAACGTATTGATGATTAACAGGTAGAAAAATGATGACTCGTGAGCAACGTCAACAGGCGGTCGCGCTGATCCAGCAGGCATTGCCGGAGCTGGAGTGGACCTTACAGTCGGCGAAGATCAAACGTCTTTCCCGCGATTTTCACTGGTTCAGCCCGGTGCTCAACCAGCAGCTTGAGGGAAAACAGGCGGATGCGGTGGTCCGTCCGCGGGACGAAGAAGAGCTGCGACAGCTGGTTGCCGCCTGCGTACAGCAGCAGCTGCCGCTGATCCTACGCGGCAGCGCCACCGGTAATTATGGCCAGCTGGTGCCTCTGGAGGGAGGAATCCTGGTGGAGATGACCGCCCTGAACCGGATCTGCGAACTCAAAAACGGCACGGTGCGCGCCCAGGCCGGCATTCGCCTGGCGGAGATTGAAGACGCCACCCGCCCGACGGGATGGGAGCTGCGTTGTATGCCGTCGACCTTTCGTCTGGCCAGCTTAGGCGGCCTCTACTGCGGCGGTTTTGGCGGCATCGGTTCCATTAACTACGGTCCCCTGGCGGCGCCCGGCAATGTGCTCAGCGTCAAAGTGATGACCGTGGAGGCCTCTCCCCGCGTGTTGACCATTCCGGCACCGCAGGCGCTGCTGCTTCATCACGCCTACGGCAGCAACGGCATCATCCTTGAAGTCGAACTGGCGCTGGCTCCCGTGCACCGCTGGATCGAACGCCTGGATGTGTTTGACGACTTCGCCGACGCCCTGAATTATGCCAACGAGTGCCTCCGCTCGCCCGGCTTCGTCAAGCGCCAGCTCGCGCTGCTTGCCGCGCCGATCCCCGCCTATTTTAGCCACCTCAAGGGCCACTATCGGGCCGGGCAGCACGCGGTCATCAGCGTTATCGCCGAGGAGAGTGAAGGGCTCTGCGCCGGTCTGGTGCCGAAGCATCGGGGAGAAAACGCCATCCGCCAGAGCGGCGACGAGGCCCGGGAGAACCATGCCTCATTAATGGAATATTGCTGGAACCACACCACGCTACATGCGCTCAAAATTGACAATACGCTGACCTATTTACAAACGGCGTTTAATTATCAGCATTTCCCGGAGCAAATTTTGCAGATGGAGCAGCGGTTCGCCGGGGAGGTCATCTCGCATATTGAATTCCTGCGCGATAATGATGGCAATATTACCGCCAGCGGCCTGCAGCTGGTGCGCTATTCGACAGAAGAACGGCTTAATGAAATTATGCAGATATTCCGCGATAACGATATCAAGATTAATAACCCGCATGTTTTTCAGGTTGAAGACGGCAAGCAGGGAATTATTCGCCCGGACGTCGTCGCCGTTAAGAAATATATCGACCCAGACGGTTTGCTTAACCCAGGTAAGCTGCGCGGCTGGGCGCTGCGCGACCAGTTAGTCTTAGACAACAACCCGTTGTCCTTAACCGATAAATAAAAGCCCGAGGCTTACCAGCCGCCCTACAAAATAAAAGCACAACGTTATTACCCGCCATCTTAATGGCCGGTATTTTTCTTCCCGAAATTGAAGCGATATTTAACAGGGTGATGTAAATGAAAAGCAAAACCATGAAACGTGGACTGACGCTGGGGGCGTTGCTCATTTCCCAGGGATTATTCATCCCGGCCGGCCAGGCCGCAATTCCCTTAACCTCGGACTGTGAATCCGGCGTCGCCGGTTCGCTAGCGGAATTCTTTACCTGCGGTAGCGTCAGCGGCAGCCTGCGCACACTATATTATTCGACCCATAACGCCTATTTTGTTTCGGGCCTATCGCAGGACACGGTCAGCTACGGCGGCAACGTAAAATACGCCACGGCGGAATATTATGGCGTCAGCCTCGGCGTCAGCGGCATTCTGCAGCGCGGGATTTCCCATAACGATGATCATTTGATCGGCGAGCTGGGGCCCAATGAAACCGGCGTCGGCGAAGCCTGGCTCAGCTGGCATTATGACCAGTTCAGAATCACCGCCGGCGACCAGCGGATTAATATTCCCTTCATCGGCGACTACGACTGGCGCATTACGCCGATACTTTTCCGGGCGGTTGATGCCAGCTATGGCGATAGCGACAATTTCCTGCATGCCACGAAAATCACCCGCTATAAGCCCTGGGGCGACGACCAGTTTCTGGATACCACCGCTTATACCGACGTAGAGCAACGCACCAACGGGATGTGGGGCGTCGGCGGCGGGCGGGCCCTGCAGTTCGGCGAACAAAAAGTTAACGCCCAGATGTGGTACGAAAACTATGACGACTACACGCGGATCGTCTATGCCGACAGCTTCCTCTCGTGGAACGAATATGCCGCTGCGCCCAAAATCGGCCTCCAGTTCATTCGCGGCCTGAGCGAAGGCAAAGCGCTGGCCGGCGAGGTGAACAGCACCAGCTATGGCGCGCAGTTAAGTATGAAGCTGGCCCCGGCTCTGGCATGGACGCTGAATTATAACCACATCGCCGCCAACGGTAACGCTTACGGCAACGGCGCCCTGGTGACGCCGTACGCGCACAATACCTCTTCCGGTCCCTACTTCGCGCAGCCCTTCTTTACCAGTACGCAGGACCTCGGCAGCGGCAACGCCTACTCCACCGATCTGAACTGGGCCGCCACGGAGCAGGTTTCCCTCGGCAGCCGCTACTCGTTTATGGATTTAACCCCCGCGGCCGGCGCTTCCAGCAGCCATCAGTCCGAATACCTGATCTACGGCACCTACCGTTTCGGGGGGCCGCTGAACGGACTGAGCCTCACGGACTTTGCTGGCGTACAGACCAACTCCACCTCGGATAAAAATTTCTGGCAAAACCGTCTCGCGTTACAGTATGACTTTTAATCCTCTGGCGGCCGGCGAGCGGCCTGCGCGCCAGCGGAGTTAACCTCCGGGCAGCAATGCGCTATGGCCGCATTGCTGCTTTTTTATCTCCCGGGGCAGCGCCACATCGCGCCGCTAGCCGGCCATCATCCCCCTCTGAACCGTTCATTCCCCCGACTCCCTGTTGACTTATTTTGTCAAAGGTTTACTTTTCAGGACATGAAGAAAATACTGATTATCGTCCCCGACGGCGGGATGCTGTTTGAATCCGCTGGTATTGCCGACATTCTGATGCAGGCCAACCGACTGCACGCGGAGGGAGTGGAGCGCCCGCGCTACCGCATCGCCCTCGCCACCACCCAGCCGCATCAGGTGATCCATGGCCAGTCCGGGCTGAACCTGCTTGCCGACCATCGTCTTCACGAGGTCGATCCGCGGGAGCCGCTTGATACCATCATCATCACCGGCAGAGGGCAAAACGAGCAGGAAGGTATCGCCGTGGTCGACTGGCTGCGCCTCGCCGCGCCCCACGCCCGGCGCATCGCCTCCGTCTGCGGCGGCGCGATGCTGCTGGCGCAAAGCGGGCTGCTGAACGGCCGGCGGGCCACCACCCACTGGAAGCTGCTGGACACCATGCAGTCGGCCTTCCCGGAGGTGCGGGTGGAAGGCGGGCCGCTGTATATTCAGGACGGTCCGATCTGGACCTCCGGCGGCGTCAGCTCCGGTTTCGACCTGACGCTGGCGCTGGTGGAAGACGATTACGGCTTCACCCTCGCCCGCGATATCGCCCAGGATATGGTGATGTATCTCCGTCGCCCCGGCGGTCAGCTGCAGTTTAGCCGCTACAACCTCGACCAAATCAGCAGCTCAGGTCCGATAAGCGAGCTGCTGAAGTGGATCCTCGCCAATATCACCGCCGATCTCTGCGTGGAAGCGCTGGCGGCAAAAGTCGCGATGAGTCCACGCAATTTTACCCGCGTGTTTACCCGTGAAACCGGGGCGTCTCCGGCGCGCTATGTCGCCGAGGCCCGGCTCGCCGCCGCCAGGCAGCTGCTGGAGCAAACGAGCGACACCCTGGAGAACATCGCCGAACAATCCGGTCTCGGCAGCGCCATTAACCTGCGCCGCATCTTCGAAAAACAGCTTCACCTCACCCCGGGCGAATATCGGCAGCGCTTTCACTGCCGCAAAATGGCGTAAAGTGATCGTTATTTGTCGTTTACGCCAAAATGCCGACAACCTACAGTAAAACCAGAGACAACAAATAAGGAGTGGATCATGGTTAAGGTCGGTATTAATGGTTTCGGCAGGATTGGACGTAACGTGTTGCGCGCGGCGCTGGGTAATCCTGATATCCAGATTGTGGCGATCAACGATCTGACGGACAGCAAAACGCTGGCCCACCTGTTGAAATACGACTCGCTGCTGGGCACCCTGCCGGTCAGCGTGGAGGCCGCCGACGGGCAGCTGCGCGTCGATGGTCAACCGGTTGTCGTCTACAGCGAACGCGACCCGGCGCGTATCCCGTGGCGCGATGCCGAAGTCGATATCGTTATCGAAGCCACCGGCTTCTTCACCGAACGCGAAAAGGCGGCGGTACATATTGATCACGGCGGCGCAAAACGCGTCATCATCTCCGCTCCGGGTAAGAATGATGATTTAACCATCGTGATGGGGGTCAACCACGAACGGTACGATCCGCAGCAGCACGCGGTCGTCAGCAACGGCAGCTGCACCACCAACGGCCTTGCCCCCGCCGCCCAGGTCCTGCATCAGCATTTCGGGATCAAACACGGCCTGATGAACACCACCCACGCCTACACCAACAGCCAGGCGTTACACGACCAGCCGGAAAAAGATCTCCGCGGCGCCCGGGCGGCTGCGCTGTCTATCGTTCCCTACTCCAGCGGCGCCGCCAAAGCGCTGGGCAAAGTGATCCCTGAACTGGATGGCCGCCTGACCGGGTACTCCCTGCGCGTACCGGTGCCGGTGGTGTCGATTGTCGACCTTACCGTCACGCTGGAACGCGAGGTGACGGCGGAGGAAGTCAACGAGGCATTCCGTCAGGCCGCCGCTTCCGGCCCGCTGCAGGGCATTCTCGGCTACAGCGACGAACCGCTCGTCTCCAGCGACTATCAGGGCGACCCGCGCTCATCGATCGTCGACGGCCTGTCGACGCTGGTGATTGGCGGGAATATGGTCAAGATCCTCGCATGGTATGACAACGAATGGGGCTTCTCCAACCGTCTGGTCGATCTGGCGCAGTTCATGGCCCGGCGCGAGCGCTAGCCCTGCCCGGGATCAACGCCCGACGAACGCGGGCGTTCACCGTCTACTGCCGGTTGAGGGTCGCCAGCAGCGCCTGCTGCAGGCTGGCGCTATCCACCGGGAAGGGCAGATGTTCACGCGCCTCAGGTTTAATCTGCACCCCTGCCGCAATGCCTGCCAGCAGGGGGAGCGGATCGCCGCTTCCCCACTCCGCAGGCGTCAGCGGCACGTCCATCCGCCGCAGCCAGCCCAGCAGCGGCTCGCGGTCGGCCGGATGACGGTGTTGCAACATCGCCTGTACGGCCAGCCCGTAGCCCACCTTTTCGCCATGCAGCCAGTGATGAAACGCCTCATGATGGGTCATGCTGTTGTGAATCGCGTGGGCCACGCCAATCCGCTGGCTCTCATCGCGGACGCTGTTAGCCAGCCCGGCGAATGCAATCACCGCATCGATGGTTCGCACTAACTCCCGGGTCACCCGCTGGCGACGATTATCCTCCAGCGCCTGCATGCCAGACGACTCAAAAACTTCCAGCGCCATCGCCGAAAACTTAAGCTGCAGCGTCAGGCCGGGCGCGTCGCCGTCTGGCGACTGATAGGGGCTGAACTCGAACCATTTCGCCAGCGCATCGACAATCCCGGCTTTTAAAAAACGCACCGGCGCGGCGGCGATAACCTCGCTATCCACCAGGATCCAGGCGGGAAACCGCCGCAGCGGCAGGCTGCCGCTATGCCCGCCCCGGTGGTTGTAAAGCACGCTGAAGGGCGACCATGCGGCGCAGGTTGCCGCCACCGTGGGCACCTGAATCACCGGCAGTTGCCCGGCCAGCTCCCCCACGCCTTTTGCCGTATCCATCACCGCGCCGCCGCCGAGGCCAACCACGCCCTGGGCACCGCTCTCCTGCGCCTGGCGCGCCAGATTTTGCACGGTCGCGAGGGTACATTTCCCGGTTAAACGGGCGACGTCGAAACCGATACCTGCGCGCTGAAGGCTGTGACGCAGCGTGTCTCCGGCCACGCCAAGGGCATGGCTGCCGGCGACAATCAATACCCGGCGGGCAAGCGGCGCAACGTATTCCCCCACCTTGTTGAGTACCCCCGCCTGCTGCAGATAATTTTCCGGCACTTTCATCGCTATCATTCGCGTTTTTCTCCCTCTTGCCCGGCGCTAGTTCTGCATACCCCAGCGTTTCACCGTCAGCCTTTCCAGCGTCGCAAATACCAGCCCCTCAACCAGCAGGCCAATGGCGGTGACCATGACCAGCCCGGCGAACACCCGGTCGGTATACATCTCGTTGCGGTTCTGAAAAATGTACCAGCCGAGCCCGCCGCTGCCGCTCGACGCGCCAAACACCAGCTCCGCCGCAATCAACGTCCGCCAGGCAAAGGCCCAGCCGATTTTCAGCCCCGAGAGCAGCGCCGGCAGCGCGGCGGGGATCAGGATCCACAGCACGTAACGCCATCCGGTTAATCCATAGTTACGCCCGGTCATTTTCAGCGTCTCCGGCACCCCCATAAAGCCGGACCAGGTATTCAGCGCCATTGGCCATATCACCGAATGGACGATCACAAACACCAGGCTCGCGTTCCCCAGGCCGAACCACAGCAGCGACAGCGGCAGCAGCGCGATGGCGGGAAGCGGGTTAAACATCGCCGTCAGGGTGCTCAGTAAATCCCGGCCAGGGCGCGTCGAGATAGCCAGCGCGCTGATGAGCAGCGCCAGAAGCGTACCCAGCAGATAGCCTTTTAACAGCAAACTGACCGACAGCCACGCCCGGCGGAGCAGCTCGCCGCTCGCGATATCCTCATGCAGGGCGGTAAAGGTTTGCCAGAAACCGGGAAACATCAGATCATTGTTTTGCCAGCGCGCCGCCCCTTCCCATACGGCGATCAGCACCAGCAGCAACAGGGATTTACGCAGCCACGCCTGATTTCCCAGCCGCACGAGCAGCGGCAGCGGTTCGGCAAGAGTGAAATTCTCCAGCGGCGGCAGCTCGCGCTGAAATTCAGGCCGGACAGGAGGTAGGTTGCTCATATTGACTCCCTGAGTGATGATCCTTTGCGCCGACCTCGGGTGATGCCGGGGGCGGAAATAACAGGTCGTGGATCCGCGCGACATCGGCCTGGAACCCCTCCCCGCCGGCGTCCGCCAGCGTGTACTGATGGCAGTTCAGCTCGGCCTTCACCCGCCCGGGATGCGGCGACAGCAGCAGTACCCGGCTGCCGACGATTAGCGCCTCTTCGATGGAATGGGTGACAAACAGCAGCGTAAACCGCACCTCTTGCCACAGGCTAAGCAGCTCCTCCTGCATTTTGCGCCGGGTCAACGCATCGAGGGCGGCAAAAGGCTCGTCCATCAGCAGGACCTGGGGATGCAGCGCCAGCGCGCGCGCAATGGCGACCCGCTGCTTCATCCCGCCGGAGAGCGTATTGGGGTAAGCATGGCGAAACGCGCCGAGCCCCACCTTATGCAGAAAGTACTCCGCGCGCTCCATCGCCTCCGCTCGCCCCGCCCGGCGGCTGGCGATCAGCGGGAAAGCGATGTTTTCCGCCACCGTTTTCCACGGCGGCAGCTGGTCAAACTCCTGAAAAACCATCATCCGATCGGGGCCAGGGCGATTAACCGTTTCTCCCGCCAGGCGGATCGCCCCGGAGACCGGGGGCAGAAACCCGCCAATGGCTTTCAGTAAACTGGATTTTCCGCAGCCGGACGGCCCAAGCAGGACAAACCGGTCCCCCGGCCAGACGTCAAAGCTGACGTCATGGGTGGCCTGCACCAGCCGCTCGCGGGTGCGGTATTGCAGATTAACGCCCTCAACGCGCAGCAGCGGCGGCGGTAATGCGGCGGATATTTCAGACATATCAACTCCCCGGCAGGGTATACGCTTCGCTAAAGAAATAATCTTTCCAGGATTCGGCTTTATGTTTCAGTATCCCCAGTTGATACAGCTTATCGGCATAAACAAACGTCCGCTGCGGGGTAATAGTGAAATTATTTTCCGGGTCTGCGATCATTTTCTCGATAAACGCCGCCGGGAGCTTAGACTGTTCCACCCGAATATAGGATTGCGCGGCCCCGGCTTTATCGGCTTTAATGATTTCCTGCGCTTCCGCTAAGGCAGCGAAAAAGGCGCGATAGGTTTTTGGATTGTCATCATGAAATTTCTCCGTGGTATAGAGCAGATTAAAGGTTCCCGGTCCGCCTAATACATCATAGGAGCTTAATATTTTATGAATACCGGCATGCTCCAGCGCCTGATACTGAAAAGGCGGGCTGGAAAAATGGGCGGTAATTTCCGATTTTCCGCCAATCAGCGCCGCGCTGGCGTCCGGGTGCGGGAGGCTGACCGTAATGTTATCGAAGCGCTTATAGTCAGCGGCGCCAAACAGCCGCGCGCTCTCTATCTGCAGCGTCCGCGACTGAAAACCCACCCCGGCGGCGGGTACCGCGATACGGTCTTTGCTGCTCAGATCCTGCACGCTCTTCACCGCCGGGTTGTTACTCAGCAGGTAGTTCGGCATCGACCCTAATGCGGCGATAGCTTTGACATTCTGCTTGCCCCGGGTGCGGTCCCACAGCGTCAGCGCCGGCGGGACGCCGGCGGCCACCACGTCCAGCGCACCGGAAAGCAGCCCTTCATTGAGTCCGGTGGCCCCGGACAGCGTTCGCCATTCGACTTTGATATCCAGCCCTTCATCCTTGCCATGCTTTTCGATCAGCTGATGATCTCTCACCACGTCGAGGATCAGATAGCCAATGCCGTATTGCTGGGCAATACCGATGGTGCCCTCTGCCCTGGCCCCGGTCGCCGCCAGCAGGGTACTGAACAGGAATAAGGCCGTTGCCGACCGTTTCCATCGATAAGATATCCCGTTGCCTTGCCGTAAATTCATTGCCGCTCCCGTCAATAATCAACCCACCGATCGCCGTCATATCCTGAGGCGTATATAAAAAAGTCGATTTATCCTGAAGCCATTTCCCGGGATTAATAAATTATTTATTGCTATATATTATTCCCGTTAATCCGGACGTCCGTCAGGTGATAACAGTTAAATGACATCGTGGTCTATTTTGCCGGCAAGAATTAACACCCGATTATCACTATGCGTTTTTCAGATATATAAAGTTAGTTTCTGTCGTTATGTTAAGAAATAAACGGCGCTATAGTTTGCCGCTCATATTGTTGAGTGGAATAAACAGGGAGCGGTTATGCCGGTTTTCAATCATCATGAGCTACGTCGTTATTTACGCCAGCATCTGCAGGAAGCCGGAGTGACGGAGACTATTGCCGGCGAAGTGGCGGATAATCTTGTCGAGTCGTCGCTGCAAGGCCATGACTCGCACGGGGTCACGCTTATTCCCCGCTATATCCAGGCCATTCGGGCCGGGGAACTCGATCCGCAGGCCACTCCGCGGCTGCTCCGCGATGCCGGGCCCGTTATCTCCTTTCACGGCGGCAACGGTTTTGGCCAGCTGACCGGTCGGCTGGCTATCGAACAGGCCATTTTGCGGGTGCGGCAGTTTGGCGTGTGTATTATGGGCCTGGCGCAGACCCATCATCTTGGGCGCATCGGCGCCTGGGCAGAACAGGCGGCGGCGGCGGGGCTGGTCTCCTTACATTTCGCTAACGTCGGCGCCCGCTCGGTGGTGCTGCCGTTCAATGGCCAGCGCCCGCGCTTTGGCACCAACCCTTTCTGCGTCGGTATTCCTGTCGCCGGCAGGCCGCCTGTAGTGCTTGATTTCGCGACCAGCACGATTGCCGGCAACAAAGCGCGCATCGCCTGGAACGCGGGACGGGAGCTGCCGCCGGGCTGCGCTGTGGATAATGCGGGCAACCCGACCCGCGATCCGCGCTGGCTGATGCAGGAGCCGCTCGGCGCGCTGCTGGCGTTCGGCGCCCATAAAGGCGCCGGACTGGCGCTGATCTGCAGCCTGCTCGGCGCGGCGTTGACCGGCGGAGAAACCGAAAGCGCCCCGCCTCCCGCCGGGCCCGGTATCATCAACAACATGCTGTCGATCGTCTTCGACCCGACCCTGCTCGGCGCGGGCGAGCGCTATAGCGAGGCCGTGGCCGACATGCTGGCATGGACCCGAACATCGCGGGACGACGACGGGCTGCTGCTGCCCGGCGATGCGGAGCAGCAGCAGCGGCAATATCGCCTGCAGCACGGTATTGAAATCGATGATGTCAGCTGGCAGCAGTTCAAAGCGCTGGAGGGCGCCCTGTTTGCGCCGCAGCGTTGAGATATGAAGCCGGCTTTAGCCTGCGGCGCCCGCTCCCCAGGCGCTGTACTGGATGCCGAGCACCATGGCGTTCATTGCGCTATGCAGCAGGATCGGCATCAGGAGCCCCTTTGATTTCACCCTGGCCGCCACCAGGGTTAATGAGATCATGAATAACAGCAGGAAGGTGCGAAAATCGGAATACTGCAGATGCATAAGCGAAAACAGCACGGACACCGCAATCGCTGACCCGTAAATCCGATCGTTGAACCAGAAGCGGAAGGCGTTAAACAGGCAGCCGCGAAAGACAATCTCTTCGTATACGGGGGCAAGCACCACCATCGCGATGGCATTGAGCCAGAAGAGATATCCCGGGAGCGCCACCTGGGAGACGCTCCAGCCTTCGGGCTTGCTCATCCCCGTCAGCCACGGAAAAATACACTGCAGAAGCAGAATGATGGCAAACAGCGACAGCAGCGTTTTCAGATCGACGCTCCCGCGCCCCAGCCCCTCTCTTTTCCTGAAGAAGAAGTAGTAAAGGGGAACAATAATAAGAAACTCTGTCGCCAACAGCAGCGGGATAAGCAGCCCGCGAGCCATCAGGTCGGCGCTGTTATTAATAAAAAGGGGAAAAAAGGTGATGCCCATCGCCAGGATAAACATCGCAAAACATCCGCTTACCGCTTTACTCCTGGCAATAAACTCTTCACCGTATTTTACGCTTTCCATCGTCTCTCCCTGACAAGGTGTCTGCTCAATGATATCGGTCTGCGCCGCACCTTCCGCACCATCCTACGCATGCCGGATAGCCTGATGGGCGATCGGTCGCGGCATCGCCATTTAAATGCAGATGAGACTTATTATCAATGAAATAATGAGCGCCATCGCATAACCCCCTTATTTTTGGTGAGCATTTTCGCCGGGCCATCGCCCCTTTCCCCCGTCGGCTGAACGCTACGGCCTGGCGGCACGCCTCCCCCAGCTCAGCGCCGGCGGTCGCCAGAGGGCGAAAAATTCGCTATCATCCGCTGCCACCCTTTTTAAGTGCCACGCCATGTCCACCCTTGTCGATACTTTCGTTGCGCCACCGTGCCATACCCCGATAGCGATCCTCTATCAGGATGAACACCTGCTGTTGATTAACAAACCCGGCGGCCTGCTCAGCCTGTCGGGGAAAAATCCGCAAAATCTCGATTCGGTTCACTATCGGCTGGTGCAGGCGTTCCCCGGCTGCACCCTGGTTCACCGCCTGGATTTTGGGACTTCCGGGCTGATGGTGGTCGCCAGAAATAAGGCGATCAACGCCGCGCTCTGCCAGCAGTTCAGCCAGCGAACGGTGAGTAAAGTTTACAGCGCCTTGCTGTGCGGTCATCTGCTTGACGATGAAGGGGTCATTGATGCGCCTATCGCCAAAGATCCGCCGCGCTTCCCACGGATGACGATTTGTGCAACCCGCGGCAAGCCCGCCCGCTCACGCTATCGGGTGCTGGAACGTCTGCAGCGCAGGGGGGAAGACGGTAGCGCGCTGGCGGTGACCCGGGTGCAGCTGTTCCCGGAGACCGGGCGCACCCATCAGCTGCGCATCCACTGTCAGCTGCGGGGACACCCGATTTTAGGCTGCGATCTCTACGGGGGCCTGTCGTTTCCCGGTAGCGAAAGGACCCCGCGCCTGATGCTGCATGCCAGTGAGCTGCACTTTGTCCATCCCGTCAGCGGGGAGCCCATCCACGCCAGAAATGACAGCCCGTTCTGAACCCGATCATGCGACGCAACCGGGAGCGACACGCCGCCCCGTCTTTGCGGAAATGACTACGTACAAACAACCTTGATCGCCAGCCCGCCGCGGGAGGTTTCGCGGTACTTATCGTTCATATCCTTGCCGGTTTCATACATGGTCTCGATAACCTTATCCAGCGAAACCTGCGGCTCGGAGGTTCGACGCAGCGCCATCCGCGCGGCATTCACCGCTGTTACCGCGTTGATGGCATTACGTTCAATACAGGGGATCTGCACCTGACCGGCCACCGGATCGCAGGTCAGTCCCAGGTTATGCTCCATCGCAATTTCGGCCGCAATGCAAACCTGTGCCGGACTGCCGCCAAGCAGTTCGGTCAGGCCGGCCGCCGCCATTGAACAGGCGACGCCTATCTCCCCCTGGCAGCCCACTTCGGCCCCGGAAATGGAGGCATTCATTTTATACAGCCCGCCAATCGCCCCGGCCGCCAGCAGATAGCGGGCCAGCGAACCGGCGTTGACCGGGCGACGGAATTTATCGTAATAGGCCAGCACCGCGGGAATAATGCCGCACGCGCCGTTGGTCGGCGCGGTAACCACCCGCCCGCCCGCGGCGTTCTCCTCGCTGACCGCCAGGGCGAACATATTGATCCAGTCGATGACGTTCATCGGATCGCTGGAGAGGCTATCGCTGGAGACCAGCCGTCGCCTTAACGCCGCCGCGCGACGCGGAACGTTCAGCGGGCCGGGCAGTACCCCTTCGGTATTCATCCCCCGGTCGATGCCGTCGCACATCACCGCGTGGATGCGCATAAAACCGGCATCAATCTCCGCTTTACCGCGCAGCGCCAGCTCGTTTTGCATCATCAGCCCGGAGACCGAAAGTCCGTTGCGCGCGCACAGGTGCAGCAGGTCGGCGGCCGAGCGGAAATCAAAGGGTACCGGGCGTTGCGCATCATGCGCCTGCTCCGTCCCCCCTTCTTCGACAATAAAGCCGCCGCCGATAGAGTAATAGGTTTGACTTTCCCACGGGCTTATGCCGTTCCACGCGGTGATACGCAGGCCATTTTCGTGAAACGGCAGCGTTTCGGTGTGGAAAATAATATCTTGCGTAATATCGAAGTCCACGGTCTGCGCACCGTTGGCGACCGGCAGGCGTCCGCTGCGGGTCACCTGCTGAATAAAGCCGGCGATGGCGTCGATATCCACGCTTTGCGGGCTGTTTCCCGCCAGCCCCATAATAATGGCGACATCGGTAGCATGGCCTTTCCCGGTCAGCGACAGAGAACCAAACAGATCGACCACAATCCGCGTAACCTGGGAAATATCCCCCAGCCTTACCAGGCGATCGATAAACCGTTTCCCGGCATTCATCGGCCCGACGGTATGCGAGCTGGAAGGACCGATGCCCGCTTTAAAAATATCGAATGTGCTAATCATATCTCCCCCCTCGGCTTACCGTTCAGTAAAGAGCGGATGCCACTCTCCTGCTGGCGGCGGAGCGCACGCCCCGCCGCCGGAACTTCAGACTTCACGTAGGGCGATGGCTTCAATTTCCAGCTTCACATCCTTCGGCAGTCGGGCAACCTGCACGCAGCTGCGTGCCGGATAGGCGGCCTGATGCTCATCGAAGAACTGCTGATACACCTGGTTGATGGTGGCAAAGTCGTTAAGATCGGTGATGAACACGGTGGTCTTGACGATACTGCCCACTTCCAGTCCCGCCGCCATGACAATCGCTTTGACGTTTTCCAGGCTTTGCCGCGCCTGATCGGCAACGTTGTCGGCAATATTGCCGGTGTGCGGGCAGAGCGGAATTTGCCCCGAGGTCAGCACCAGGTTGCCCAGATCGACACCCTGTACATAGGGGCCGATAGCGCCGGGCGCGCGTTGTGTTGCAATCCTCTTTCTCATCGTTCCTCCGGCGTTAAAGCGCCTGGGTAAAGGTGCGTGAAATGACGTCCTGCTGCTGTTCGCGCGTCAGCGCATTGAAGCGTACGGCATAGCCGGAGACGCGAATCGTCAGGTTCGGGTAGTTTTCCGGGTGAGCGATGGCATCCATCAGCATCTCCCGGTTCATCACGTTGACATTCAGGTGCTGACCGCCCTCGACCTGCGCTTCGTGATGGAAGTAGCCATCCAGCAGGCCCACGAGGTTGGTTTTGCGAACGCCCGCCTCTTTGCCCAGCGCCGCAGGGACGATGGAGAAGGTGTAGGAGATGCCGTCTTTGGCGTAGGCAAACGGCAGCTTCGCCACGGAGGTCAGCGACGCCACCGCCCCTTTGCGGTCACGGCCGTGCATCGGGTTGGCCCCCGGCGCAAACGGCGTTCCGGCCCGGCGGCCGTCCGGGGTGTTGCCGGTTTTCTGGCCGTACACCACGTTGGAGGTGATAGTCAGAATCGACTGGGTCGGGACGGCGTTGCGGTAGGTCGGCAGCACTTTAATTTTCTTCATAAAGCGCTCGACCAGATCGCAGGCGATGCTGTCGACCCGCCGATCGTTATTGCCGTACTGCGGATAGTCGCCGTCGATAACAAAATCAACCGCCAGTCCGGTGTGGTCGCGTACCGGTTTCACCTGGGCGTACTTAATAGCCGACAGCGAATCCGCCGCGACCGACAGCCCGGCGATCCCGCAGGCCATGGTGCGATAGACGTCGCGATCGTGCAGCGCCATCAGCGAAGCTTCGTAGCTATACTTGTCGTGCATGTAGTGGATGATATTCAGCGCGCTGATGTACTGCACCGCCAGCCAGTCCATAAAGCGATCGAGGCTGGCCATCACCGTTTCATAGTCCAGCACGTCGTCCAGCAGCGGCGCCATCTTCGGACCCACCTGGATCTTCAGCTTCTCGTCCACCCCGCCGTTGATGGCGTACAGCAGGATTTTGGCGAGGTTGGCGCGCGCGCCGAAGAACTGCATCTGCTTACCGATAATCATCGGGCTGACGCAGCAGGCAATGGCGTAATCGTCGCTGTCAAAATCCACCCGCATCAGATCGTCATTTTCATACTGCAAAGATGAGGTGACGATGGAGACCTGGGCCGCATACCTTTTGAAGGCCACCGGTAACGCTTCGGACCACAGCACCGTCAGGTTTGGCTCCGGCGCCGGCCCCATGGTGTGCAGGGTATGCAGGTAGCGGAACGAGTTCTTGCTAACCAGGGTACGCCCGTCCAGCCCCATTCCGCCGATCACCTCGGTAGCCCAGATAGGGTCGCCGGAGAACAGAGTGTCGAATTCCGGAGTGCGCAGGAAGCGCACCATGCGGATCTTCATAATGAAGTGGTCGATCAGTTCCTGCGCCTGCCGCTCCGTCAGGCAGCCGGCGTTGAAGTCGCGCTCAATGTAGATATCGAGGAAGGTTGCGGTACGGCCCAGCGACATGGCGCCGCCGTTCTGCGATTTCACCGCCGCCAGATAGGCAAAGTAGAGCCACTGCACCGCCTCCTGCGCATTGCGCGCCGGGCGCGAGATATCGCAGCCGTACTTCGCCGCCATCTCCTGCATTTGCAGCAGCGCCCGGCGGTGCTCCGCCAGCTCTTCCCGCAGGCGAATGGTCGCTTCCAGATTCTGTCCGTACTCGAGATTTGCCTGCAGATCGGCAAACTGCAGCTCGCGCTCACGCACCAGATAGCGGATGCCATACAGCGCCACGCGGCGATAGTCGCCGATAATCCGTCCGCGGCCATAGCCGTCCGGCAGACCGGTCAGCACCCCGGATTTGCGGCAACGCAGCATATCCGGGGAGTAGGCATCGAATACTCCCTGGTTGTGTGTTTTGCGCAGCTCGGTAAACAGATACGCAAAGTGGGCATCCATTTCCCGGCCATAGGCATCGAAGGAACTTTTGATCATATTGATGCCGCCGAACGGATGCAGAGCTCGCTTCAGCGGTTGGTCGGTTTGCAGGCCGACGATCTTTTCCAGTTCCTGGTCGATATATCCGGCGTCATGCGCGGTAATGGAGGTCGCAATATTGGTGTCGAAATCGACCGGCGCATGGGTCGCGTTTTCAATATGAATACCCGCCATCACCTTTTCCCACAGCGCCGCGGTGGCCGGCGTCACTTCAGCGAGAAATGATTCATCCCCTTCATATGGCGTATAGTTGTGCTGAATAAAATCGCGGACATTAATTTCGTGCTGCCAGTCCGTACCTTTAAAACCTTGCCACGCTTCGGCATACAGCATATCGCTGGTATCGATATCTACCTTCATGAAAAATAGTCTCTCTACAGGACAAAAATAAGTTATGCGAATTCCGCTGGTGCGTTAATTTTTCCTAAGTGAATCGCATCGAGGGCAATCATTTTCTCTTCATTGGTGGGAATAACGGCGCAAATAACCTGAGAGCGCAGTGCGGAAATCACTCTTTCACCATGGGAATTAGGTAAATTATTCATCTGCGGATCTAACCTCACCCCCAGCACCGCCAGATGGTCAATCACCAGACGGCGAATTAATACCGAGTTTTCGCCAATGCCGCCGGTGAAAATAATACCGTCCAGGCGATGCAGCGACGCGGCATGTCCGGCAATATGTCGGGCAATACGATGGACAAAGGTCCCGATCGCCAGCTGCGCGCGCTCATGGCCGGCATGCCATGCTTTCTCCAGCACCCGCAGATCAGAAGAGAGGCCGGAAATGCCTAACAGCCCGGACTCTTTGTTCACCACCCGCTCCAGGTCGCTCAGAGTCTGGTGGGTTTCGCTGGCGATCCACGCCATCGCGCCGAAGTCCACATCCCCGCTGCGGGTGCCCATCATCAGCCCCTCCAGCGGGGTCATGCCCATCGAGGTATCCACGCTCTGCCCGTTGCGCACCGCGCAGATAGAGGCCCCGTTGCCAAGGTGGGCAATCACCACCCCCGAATCCTCTACCGCCAGATCCAGCAGCCTATGTGCCCGCTGAGCCACATAGCGATGCGAGGTCCCGTGGAAGCCATAGCGGCGCACGCCCAGCTGCTCATAATATTTCCACGGCAGCCCGTAGAGATACGCTTCCGGCGCCAGCGTCTGATGGAAGCTGGTATCAAATACCGCCACTTGCCTGACGCCGGGAAAGAGCTGTTGTGCAGACTCAATACCGCTGAGGTTGGCGTAATTATGCAGCGGGGCCAGCGGAGAAACCCGGCGGATATTCTCCATGACTTCATCGGTAATCATCACCGATTCGGTAAATATATTTCCGCCGTGGGCAATACGGTGGCCAATTAAGGCCACGCTGGCCATTAAAGCGCGTTTTTCCAGTTCAAATACCATCGCCTTTAATGCGCCTTCGTAACTGCGGTGAGGCAGTTTTACTGGCTCTCCTTCGTTAATCGATAAAAAGGCCTGTTCCGTATTAATACCATCGGCAATCCCCGCCATTAATACATCACAGGTGGTGGCATCGAGGACTGAAAATTTAATTGAAGACGATCCACAGTTAATCACCAGTACTACCGGAAACTCATTCATGTTACGACTCCGCGGGTCCCGAGCTTAATTAAAACAGTTTGTAGACGATGTTCAGGATGGTCAGTAATCCCACCACGGTGACGAACACGTTATCCAGCCGGCCACGGTATTTCGCCAGCGACGGCGCTTTACGGATGGCGTACATCGGCAACAGGCACAGCAGCGAGGCAATAATTGGCGCGCCCATCGCTTCAATCAGGTCGAGAATATTGGGGTTGGCGTAGGCCACAACCCAGGTGGAGCCCATAATGAAGACCATGCTGATGGTGTTCAGTTTGCCGGTGGAGACCTGTGTTTTATCGCCTTTATAGCCAAACTTAAGAATCAGCCCGTTCAGACCTTCCAGGGTGCCGAGGTAGTGGCCGAAGAACGATTTGAAAATAGCCACCAGCGCAATAATCGACGCGCCGTATTCCAGTACCGTGGCGAAAGTCGATTTGCTGCCGGACATGGCCGCAAAGTGATTGGCCAGATACGAGAGCACCGGAATATTCTGCGCTTTGGCATCCGCCATGTTTTGCGGAGACAGCGTAAACAGGCAGCTAAAGGCGAAGAACATGACCACCGCCACCATCAGCATGCTGGCGCGGGAGATAATTTGTGAACATTTGCGCTCGGTAAAGTCGCGACCGAAATCCTTTTCATACTCTTCCCGCTTTGAAACCACGAAAGAAGAGACGATGGGCGAGAAGTTAAAGGAGAAGACCATGATCGAGATCCCCAGCCATACGGTCACCAGGATGCCATCGTGGCCGGTTAAGGCGATATCGCTGAGATGAACCTGATCGATAACCGCAGAGTTCCAGTAAGGAATCAGCGACAGTGAAATCAGAATCAAACTGGCGATAAACGGGAAGACCAGAAAACTCATCACCTTAACCATCAGGTCCTTCCCGAACCAGATGACGAACGCCATCAGCAGCAGCAGGAACAGCGCCACAAAGCCGCGGTTCAGCGCCGGCATCTGGAGCTGGTTTTCCCAGAAGGTCATAAAGGTATTGGTGATGGTAACGCCGTATATCCATAGCAGCGGGCAAATGGCAAAGAAATACAGGAGCGTGATCACCACCCCGCCGGTCTTACCAAAGTGCTCTTCCACCGTTTCCGTAATGTTGCCGGAAGGATTAGAACCGGAGAGGCATAAACGCGCCAGCGCCCGGTGGCAGTAGAAGGCGATGGGGTAGGCTAAAACCAGCATTAACAGAATCGGGATCAGCCCGCCAAACCCGGCGCGAATGGGGAAAAAGAGCACCCCGGCGCCGATGGCGGTACCAAATAATCCCAGCGTCCAGGTGGTGTCCGATTTACGCCAGGATGACTGTCTTGTCTCGCTGGATACAATGCTATCAGTAGTACTCATATCCTGTCCTCAACAATAAGATTAAGCGTCAACTAAACCCGTAATTTGCGAAACGCGGGAAAGGTCGATATTGCCACCAGAAATAATGCTGACCGTTTTTCGGTTCTGGATATAGCTATCTAACTTGCCGCTTAATAATGCGGCGCAGGCCAACGCGCCAGCCCCTTCAGTAATCACTTTATTCCGCTGAATTAATGCCACCATGCTATGTCGAATTTCATCTTCACTGACCAGCACAATATCGTCGACAAGTTCGCGCACAATTTCATAGGTCAGATTTCCCGGACGCGAAACATCACAGCCGTCGGCTAAGGTGGCGTTGGTACGATGGTTGGTGATCGCCCCCGCATAATACGATGCCGCCATGCCGTGGACATTTTCGGACTGGACGCCAATAATTCTAATCGTCGGGTTGATGGATTTAATCGCAATGGCGATTCCGGCAATCAGACCGCCGCCGCCAATTGGCACAATGACATTATCGACATCATACAGATCTTCCATAATTTCCAGACCAATGGTGCCCTGTCCGGCAATCACTTTGGCGTCGTCATAAGGCGGAATAAAAATACGGCCTTCGAGCTCAACAATTTCGCTAACTTTGGCGATGGTATCGTTAAAGTTGTCGCCGTGAAGAATGACCTCCGCGGAATAATCGCAGGTGGCGGCCACCTTCGATTTCGGCGCCCCCTTTGGCATCACCACTTTGCCGTCAATGCCGAGCATCGCGCAGGAAAGCGAGACCCCTTGCGCATGGTTACCGGCGGAACAGGCCACCACCCCCTTGCGTTTTTCCGCTTCGCTTAATGAGCTAAGCTTATTAAACGCACCGCGGATTTTAAAAGATCCGGTGCGCTGCATATTTTCAAACTTGAGGAATATTTCGCCTTGACAACGCTCGCTGAAATAATTCGAGCGCGGCATTCCCGTTTTATAAATCTTACCTGCTAATCTTTTTTTTGCTTCGAGGATATCTTCAATGGCAACCGGGAGATCGTATGTAATATGCATTATAGCCTCTTGATCAGGGTATTAAATCATCATCCCCTCACGCTTCAAACTGTCCGTTCCGCAGTCGGATAAACAACCGGCGATGATGCGACAATTTAAATTATTCAGGGTATAGTTAGCCGTTACCAAAGGCTGAAAATCAGCGCGCTGGTATGAATTTATAATTAATAAAAATAAGCTCGTTTAATCAGTCAACTTCAATTAACTGGCGTCTCCTGCAGCCATTATAGGCTGAGTATTCTTTCGCTAATTCCACCAATACCGAGGCGGCATTTTTGATTCGATAATTCTTCGACCAAATCGCCGCATAGCGCGCCACCGGTAAGGCCTGTTCAACGGGAATGGTAATAAACTGGTTGGAACCGAACGGCGTGACCATATCGCAGGGAATAACTGTCAGGAAATCAGCATTGAGAACAAGATTATAAATCGTGACGACGGAGTCGGTTTTAACAATGTTTTCACTGTTGATGCCGCTGCGCTGTAGGGTGGCGAGGAGCTCACTGTAATAACCCATATTGGTTTGTGGCAACACCCACTGTTCGTTGTGCAACGATTCCAGCGTGGTGGTGCCGGTGCGTGTTCGGGATTTACTGGCCACCAGCACAAACTCGGATTCAAACAACGGCTCCACGTGCAGATCGTGGAGTTTCATTTCATCGCTCAGCGTACCGATGGCGAAGTCGAGCCGTCCGTCGCGAATCGCCGGCAGGAATGAGGAGAGCTGCGCTTCGTACATGGAGACCTGGGCTTTGGGGAACACCTTTTTGAACTTATGGATCATGTCAGACATAAAGGTAAAACCAATCAGCGACGGGAAGCCGAAGGAGACGTCAACGACCGTATTGCAGGTCATGCTGTTCATCTCATTCACCATGTTCTTCATTTCGCGGGTGATCGACTCAGACCACGACAGCAGCACCTGGCCGGCATTGGTCAACGTCACGCCGGTATTTTTCCGCACCACCAGCTCAATGCCAAAATAAGCCTCAATATCATTAATGATTTTACTGACCGCCGGTTGCGTTAATCCTAATTCTTTTGCCGCCGAGCCAATGGAACCACTTCTGATCACTTCCTGGAAAACCACCAGGTGCTGTGTTTTTGGCAGAGGAATCGTATTCATAGCAACCCACTTTATTTATTTTCTCGACGCCGTGGAGTGTAGCAAATGGCGATCGCACGGTTATGTGAGACCACTCACAAACACCTCGAAGCGGTATTTTACCTGGCGAGCTAAACCAAAAAACAAAGATAAATTTCAAACAGTTAAATTAAAAAAACCAAAAATAATCATGATTTCAGTCAAAAAAATATGCGCGGATAAAAATATTTTATGGGGATAACAAAGGTTAATTTTTAGGCTATTTTACGGGGTCGGAGTTTGATATTTAACCGCTATCGGGGGGATTATTCGTCGAAATCATCATTAAACTCACGGCGTAAATAATAAAATATAATGACAAATAAGATTTTCCCTGGTTTAAATATCGCAGGAGGTCACACTTTTTGGCCTTATTTGTTTGTAAAAGTATGTTTTATTCATTATTACGCAAACTATTTCATACAAACCCACCATCATTTAAAACATAAATTTAACACTGCATTTTGTCATTTTTCCAGCACGTAATTTCTTGATTAAAATCAAATGCAATTTTTCATACGAACAAAAACCAACCCTATAGCCATTTGTGCTGAGCATCACAAATCATGAAAACAACGTGCTAATCAGGCGGACAAGAACGGCAAAAACCCGCGCATTCCAACTATGCAAATGCAAATAACGTATTTGCCCTCCCTGATGCCTCTCTGTAATTTGTTTTTTATGCATCTCCGCCGATGAAAATTATAAATTTCCAGTAAATTCAGAGCGCTACTATTCCCCATGATCAGATTAGAAAACATCAACAAGACCTACCCCGGCAGCGCGCACGCGGCAATACGCGGCCTTAACCTGATGATTAATCGCGGTGAGTTTTGCACTTTCGTCGGCCCCAGCGGATGCGGCAAGACCACGATATTACGCATGATAAATCAGCTCGATAAACCGGACTCCGGCAACGTGTATGTCCAGGGGGTCAATATTGCGCAGGCCGATATTATTCAGGTACGCCGCAGCATTGGCTTTGTCATGCAAAGCGCCGCCCTGTTTCCCCATCGCACGGTAGCACAAAATATCGCAACGGTGCCCAGGCTGCTGGGCTGGAGCAAAGCGCAGATCCGCGCGCGCATTGACGAGCTGGTTGACCTGATGTCTCTGGATCGCCATCTGCTGACGCGCTACCCGCATCAGCTCTCCGGCGGACAGCAGGGGCGCGTGGCCATTGCCCGGGCGCTGGCGGCCGATCCGCCGATTCTGTTGATGGACGAACCGTTCGCCGCGATTGACCCGGTGGTGCGCCAGCGTCTGCAGGATGAGCTGTTACTCCTGCAGCAGCGCCTGCATAAAACCATCGTTCTGGTCACGCACGACATCAATGAAGCCATTCGGCTGGGCGATAAAATCGCGATCTTTGAAGAAGGAGGCGCGCTGGCGCAATTTGCCAGCCCGGACCATCTTCTGGCGCATCCGGCCAGCGAGTTCGTCCGCCGCTTTATCGGCCCGGAACCGAATCTGCAACGCCTGGGAATGATCCAGGTCGGCCAGCTGCCGCGACATGATGTCGCGCTGATAGATGAAAGTCTGGCGCCGATCGCCAGCCCCCATCCTGTGGTGAACAGCCCGCTGCGGCTGGTGCTGGATAGCCAGCAGCGTCCGCTGCACTGGTTTGATCCGGATAAACGCCTTAACCTGCCGCTCGCGCCGCCGTTAGCGGCGGCGAACAGCCTGCGCTTTGCCTACAGCGCGCTACTCGATGCGCCCGGCGGCGTGCTGGTTCATGTCGATGCCGACGGGCAATACCAGGGCAGCATTTCTCACACCTTGCTCCGGCACGTCCTGGACGGCCATGTGGAAATACGCCGCTATGATTGACTGGCGCTGGATCGTCGATAACGACGTCATGATCGGCGAACTGCTGTGGCAACATACGCAGCTGGTCTGCGTCTCGCTGTTGTTCGCTACCCTCCTGACGGGGGCCTTGATCGGCCTGACGCTGCGCTGGCCCGCGGCCGCCCAGCCGTTAATTTATCTGTGCGGGATTTTGTTTACCATCCCGTCGCTGGCGCTCTTTATTCTCCTGCTGCCTTTTACCGGCCTGTCGCTTACCACGTCGGTCATCGGGTTAACGCTCTATTCGTTGCTGATCCTGGTACGCAACGTCGTCGCCGGGATTGAGAAACTGCCAGCTGCCGTGCTGGAATCCGCGCGCGCGCTCGGCTACACCCGCGGGTATCGTTTTATTGATATTGAGCTGCATCTGCTGGCGCCTGCTCTGTTTGCCGGCCTGCGCATTGCCGCCGTGACATTGGTCGGGCTGGTGACCGTCACCGCCCTGATTGGCCAGGGCGGACTGGGGCAGCTGCTGCTGGCGGGCTTTAACCAGGATTTTCTCACCCCCATTGTTGTCAGCCTGGCTCTCAGCCTCATGCTGTCATTGGTACTGGACTCACTGATAGCGCGCGTCGGCTATTGGATAACCCCCTGGGCACGCTAATGGATATCTTACTGGCAACGTTCCGCTGGCTGACACAGCCCGAACACTGGCTCGGCGAGGCGGGTATTTTGATCCGTCTGGGCGAGCATATTTATTATGTGCTCATCAGCATGCTGATCGCCTCGGCCATCGCCCTGCCGCTGGGTATTGCGCTCGGCTACTGGCGTAAAGGCGCCTTTTTAATTATCAACCTGTTTAATATTGGCCGCGCCATCCCCTCATTAGGGCTGATTTTGCTGTGCATTATTTTATTTGGCTTTAATGATATTCCGCTATTCACTGCGCTGGTGGCGATGTCGATTCCGCCCATTCTCACCAACGCCTGGGTGGGAATTTATCACGCCGATCGCTCGCTGTGCGATGCGGCCACCGCGCTGGGAATGACGCCATGGCAAAGCCTCTGGCAGCTCCGTATCCCGCTGGCCTCGCCGCTGATTTTCGCCGGGATGCGCACGGCGCTGGTTCAGCTGATCGCCACCGCGGTGGTCGCCGCCTATGCCGGTCTTGGCGGCCTGGGCCGCTTCCTGATTGACGGTCTGGGGCAACGGGATATCCCGCAGGTTATCGCCGGCTCGCTGGTGGTCTCGCTGCTGGCCATCGGCTGCGAACTGCTCTTTTCCTCTCTTAACCGAAGCGTGACCCATACCCCCCTCGCGCCAGAGTATTGAGTCAACATCCAATAACCATAAATCACCTGCACTGAAAGAGGCACTATGAAACATATACCGGGGTTTTCTGTTCATCATCGCCGTTTGCGCATTTCATTATTGGCCGCCGGATTAGTGAGCCTGAGTTTTAGCGCCCTGGCGGAAAGCGTGACCGTCGGCGGCGCTAATTTTACCGAGAGCTCGATTCTCGCCAATATTTATGCCAGCGCGTTAAAGAAAAATAATATCGAGGTGAAAACCCGACTCAATCTCGGCAACCGCGAGATTATTCTGCCGGCATTGGCGAGCGGTGAGATCGATATCGTGCCGGAGTATCTTGGCGCCCTGCTCAACTATTATGACGGCAAAACGCTGGCCACCCGGCAACGCGACGTCAGAGCGGAGCTGGCGAAGGTGCTGCCTGCCGACTTCACCCTGCTCGCCCCCTCGCCGGCCACCTCAATTACCGCGTGGGCGGTACGCGCGGAGACGGCGAAAAAATACCATTTAAAAACGCTTTCCGATCTTCAGCCGATCGCCCATGAGCTGACCATCGGCGGGCCGCCGGAGCTGGCGGTTCGCGCGCTTGGACTCCCGGGCCTCAAGCGCGTCTACGGCCTTGAGTTTAAGGCGGTGAAGTCGCTGGATATGGGCGGACCGTTGACCCGCCTGGCGCTGAACTCCGGCAAAATCGATGTCGCCACCGTAGTCTCTACGCAGGGTAACCTGGCGAAAGAGGACTGGGTGGTTCTGGTCGACGATAAGCACGAGCAACCCAGTCAGAACGTGGTGCCGCTGGTGCGCAAGGCCAGCCTGACTGCGGAGATCGGCAACGTCCTCAATGACATCTCCGGCAAGCTCGACAACGCGGCGCTGATCGAACTGAATCAGCAGGTCGATCTGCAGCACAAAGATCCGGCCGCCGTCGCCGAACAGTGGGTTAATGCCAACCTCACGCGCCGGTAATCTCCCCGGCCAGGGATGGCCATCACCAAAACGAGCCGCATCCATGTCTAAAAACCCGATGATTCTGAACCTGTTTTTCTTTAATCCCCAGGGAGATTACCGCTTCTCATGGCGCCACCCGCAGGCGCCCGGCAAAGAAATCTTTACCCTGAACTATTATGCCAGCCTGGCGAAAAAAGCCGAGGCGGCCAGTCTCGACGCCATCTTTGTCGCCGATCATATCGCCATCTGGGATACGGTGCCCAGCGGTCTGACGCACTACGCCAACGCGCGACTGGAGCCTATCACCCTGCTTTCTGCGCTGGCGGCCGTCACCGAGCACATTGGCCTGATGGGGACCGCCTCCACGTCATATAACGAACCGTATAACCTGGCGCGCTATTTTGCCTCGCTCGACCTGCTGAGCAACGGCCGGGCCAGCTGGAACGTGGTCACCTCATGGCTGGAGGAGGAAGCGGCGAATTTCGGCCTCGACCAGCTACCGCAGCATGGCAACCACTACCAGCGCGCCGGTGAGTTTATCGACGTTGTCACCCGACTGTGGGACTCCTGGGAAGACGACGCCGTGCTGTATGACAAAGCGAGCGGTCTATTTGCCGATCGGCAGAAGGTGCACTCTCTCAACCATCAGGGGGAGTTCTTTAACGTGCGCGGGCCGCTGAACGTACCGCGCCCGCCGCAGGGCCATCCGGTGCTGGTACAGGCGGGGTCATCGGAGGCGGGGAAAAACCTGGCGGCGAGCTGGGCCGATATGCATTTCGTGTTTATTAAGTCTATCGAGGAGGGGTTGGCCTATCGTCAGGAGATGAATCAGCGGCTGCAGGCGAAGGGACGCGACCCGGCGCATTTCAAAATCATTGCCGGCGTCCTGCCGGTGGTGGTCAACTCAAATGCGGAAAAAGCGGCGCGCCAGCAGCTCAACGACCGCCTGATGAGCGACCAGATGGCGATCGATCTGCTCTCCTCCTACCTGCGGATGGATCTCAGCCCCTATCCTGTCGACCAGCCGCTGCCGCCGCTGCCGGATGAAGAGACCTTTGACGGTATTCGCACCGCGCTGCGGCTGATCCGCCATTACGACCCGGCGTTGACGATTCTCGAACTGGGTCGTCTGCTGCTGCAAAGCTCCGACAGCTGGCTGTTGATGGGCAGCGCCGAAGAGGTCGCCAGCGCGCTGAGCGAAACCTGGCAGGCCGGCGCCGCCGACGGTTTTAACCTGATGTTCCCGCTCCTACCGGGCGATTTTGACCGCTTTGTCGAGCAGGTGGTGCCCATTTTGCAACGCAACGGCGCGATGCATAACGGCTATCGGCCAGGAACGCTGCGGGAAAAGCTGGGCCTCCCGGCCGCGGAAAACCGCTTTGCCCGCCTACAGCAAGCGCAGGGCGCGGGTTAACGGACGTTGCGGAGAAGGTCCGGCCTTCTCCGGCTTTTATAGCCGCGTCAGGCCGCTGTTTCTTGCCGTTTCGCGCCACGCCAGCAGCATAGAATAGGCTTCCCGGGTCTGCGGGCTAAAACCGCGGATCAGCAACGCTTCGCACAGATCGCGATAGCGCGGCGCGCTCACCAGCTGGCGCAACGCCGCTCTTAAGCCGGCGAGGGTTGCCGCCGACGTTTGCGGCCCGCTGATCAGCGGCAGCCCCGGCGCCAGCGGACTTTGCCCCACCACCGCCAGGCCATCGAGCAACGCGGGCTCGTGGCGTCGCAGCAACGCCCAGGTGACGCAGTCGATGGCGGCGATATCCGCCGCCCCCTGCTGCAGGCCGATAAGCGATTGTCGGTGGCTGCCGCTAAAAATCACCCCGGCGAAAAAGCGCCCTTCGTGGGCGAGCGGGGCGACCATTTTCAGCAGTACGTTATAGCCGGACTGCGAATCGGGCGAATTGCATATCACCCGCCGGCCGCGAAAATCGGCCAGCTGCCGCCCTTTATCCGCCTCACGCGCCACCAGCAGGCTACGATAATAGATCCCTTCACAGCCGGGCGCCGAATAGTGAAAGCACCCCACCGTCTGTACCTGCGGTAGTTGGGTGACCAGCGGATAACCACAGGTCTGGCTGAGAAGGAGATCCGGCTGACGCCAGCGGGAGAGCAGATCCGGCGATGCTGCTGACGCAGGCCCCTCACCCACCGCTATCCCCTGCGCCAGCAGCAGCTCCCGCACCGCCGTCCAGAGCGCGCGGGTCTCCTCGAGACCGATGGCATACATCGGAAAATCGATCGCATCACTCATGATTCTCTCCTGGGGGCGCTTCCCTGACGCCGGGATGGGCGTTGACATTCACCGCCTTAAACCAAAAAGCGCGCCACCACTCGCCGTAGCCGCGCACCAGAAAACCGTGGTTACGCTGCTGGTAATGCGCCCGCTCCCGCAGATAAATTTTGCGCAGACCATACCAGGGCACGCCGGGCAGGTCGTGATGCACGGCGTGGTAGTTGAGGTTAAGAAACAGCACCCGCCACAGCAGCCCCGCCTCATTGATCACCGACCGGGCCAGCGGGTCGTCAGCGGCCCGGTGTTCCAGGAAGGAACGGACTTTGGTTAGCGCCAGCGCCGGATAGCTGACCGCCAGCACGAAATAGAGTAGCGAAAAATCACAGCGGGCGATCCACGCAAAGACCCCCGCCAGCAGGACGCCATGAATCCCCCACATCGCCATTGCTTTGCCCTGACGATGGCGAAAGGCGCTGACCGCGCCGGCGAGCGTCTGGATAATGTCCAGCAGCGGTGCCAGCAGCAGCCTGCCGGGAAAGGTATTGCGCAGATGAATCACCTGCCGTTGCCAGGGGGCGAAACGCCGCCAGCGTTCCGCGGTAAAATAGTAGGATTCGGGATCGTCCACCGGCAGCGTCAGGCTGACGTTGTGATGGTGCGCGAGGTGCGAATCGCGATAGAGACCGTAGGGATACCATACCGCCAGCGGCAGGGTACCCAGGAGCTGGTTCAGCCAGGGACGCGACGTCGGGTGGCCGTGGATCAGCTCATGCTGCAAAGACATATACCAGGCGCTAAACCAGATCAGCAGCACGGTGGCCGGGAAAAGGCCCAGCCTCTGCCAGCAGGCCAGCGTCGCGAACCAGCCGCCATAAACCGTTATAATTAATAGCCAGGTGGGGAGTTCACTGCGCCACAGCCAGCTTCGGGAAAGCTGACGAATCAGGTCGCGCTGCTGCTGATGCAAATAGATCGACGGTTTTTTTGCCATGACTGCCGGTACTCTTTCCGCGTTGTTTTTTTACCTCCGAAGATGTGAGATAACGCGAAAAATAACAAAGTATTTAAATCACTTAGCTTTGCCAGAAAGCGGCGAAGGCGGGCTAAACAGTATCAGGATTCATATTAAGTACCGCGCATAGGAGAAAGGCGGGCTTCGTCTCTTGACATTACAGTATAATGTTAACAGTCTGTTCCAATCCGTACCGCTGCTTCGCGCTGAAAGCGGAATATAAGAGATATCATTAGACGCGCCTCGCCTGAGGCGCTCATTTTACAGGAGTGTGTCATGCCATCGTTAAACGTCGCCTTCATCAAAGCCAACTGGCACAGCGACATCGTCAGCCAGGCCCAGAGCGGTTTTCAGCAGGAGCTGGATCGTCAGCAGGTCGACTATGCGCTCGACAGCTGGGATGTTCCCGGCGCATTTGAAATGCCGCTTCTCGCCCAGCGGCTGGCAAAAAGCGGAAACTATGATGCCATCGTGTGCGCCGCGCTGGTGGTCGATGGCGGCATCTATCGCCATGACTTCGTGGCCCAGGCCGTGGTCAGCGGCCTGATGCAGGCTCAGCTGGCGACCGAAGTCCCCGTGTTCTCCGTCTCCCTGACGCCACACAACTTCCAGCCCGCCGCCGAGTTCATCGATTTTTACAGCCAGCACTTCATCAAAAAGGGCCAGGAAGCGGCGAAGGCGGTACTCCAGATCCATAATTTGCCGCTGCCGAAAGCATAATGCGATGAAATGAACCGCTTTCCCGCTAGCGATGGGTCTCCGGCGGCGGTGGTCCTCTGCGGGGACCTGTCGCCGATGAACTGCGGGCCGGGACCTTGCTGAGCGGAGCCGACGCCGTAACCCGCGCAGCGGCCCTACTTCATCAGCGCCTGAAACTGCGGGTTAAACTCATCAAAAATTGGCAGGGCGGCTGCCCCGAGGGCGGCGGTGTCGGTGCCGGTCATCCCCATCTTGACCCGCATTGCCGGCAGGTAGCGTCCGCGCACCGATTGATACAGCGGCGGCAAGCGGGCCAGCACTTTCTCCAGCAGCGGCGCCGGCATCATCCCCCCGACCACCACCGTTTCCGCATCGAAGACGCACTCCAGCAGGTTGATCGCCTGGCGCAGCGGCGGTAGCGCCGTCTCAATCCAGCGGTCGAAAAGCGCCTCCTCTACCGCCAGCAGATCCTCGGGCAGCGCCCGGTAGGGATCGAGCCCGCAAAATTCATAGGCCGCCTGCAGGGAGACGTAGCGCTCCAGGCAGCCCTGATTGCCGCAATAACAGGCCCGTCCGCCCGGCTGCACCACGATATGCCCGATCTCGCCGGCGTTATGCGCATGGCCGGTATAAATATGGCCGTCGGTAAAGATCCCGGCTCCCAGCCCGGTACCGATGTACAGATAAACAAACGAGTTAAGCCGCCGGGCGACGCCGTGGAAACGTTCGCCGATGGCCGCCACCGTGGCATCGTTTTCCAGGGTCACCGGCAGTCCGCTTATCCGCGCCAGCTCGGCTGCCACATCCACCCCCTCCCAGCCGTTGAGGGTGGTCGGTCCGGTTGATGAGATCCCCTCCACGCCGAACGGCCCGGGCATCACCACGCCCATGCCCAGCACCCGGCTCCAGTCGAGCCCGGGGAGGGTTTTCATCTCCTGCACGACCTCGGCAATGCAGGCAAAGGTGGCACCAGGTTGGGGCTTTTGCACCAGAATGAGCCGGCGGAAATGGATCTCCCCGGTGAGATCACCCAGCACGATAATCAGCGTCTGGTGATCGAGGTGGATGCCGATCGACCAGGCGCTGGCCGGGTTCAGGCTCACCGGCACCGCAGGCTGGCCGCGCCCCGCCGCCCGCCGCGGTTCGTGGCTGGTGAGGATCGCCATCTGCTGCAGCTCGGCGACAATATTGGAGACCGTCTGCGGGGTCAGAGCGGTTAATCGCGCCAGCTCCGCCCGGGTCAATTTTCCGTGCAGGCGCACGGCTTCAATCACCACCCGCCGGTTGTGCACACGCGCATGTTCAAGGTTGGTTCCCGATGTTTTCATTGTGTCCCGTCCTGGTCGCATCATGCTGCAATTTTAGCCAGCGTCACAATTCGCGCAATGACATTCTCAGACGGCCTTTCGGCTGGCATAAGCTTTGCTACGCTTATGCCAAGGGCCACGAATGAAGTCCCGGCCGTATTGTCGCCCCGATTAAATCAATCAAATTGATTTAATTAATCATATCCCTCTTTTCAGTACAGTGGAGAGCAACATGAAATACCACAGTGCACTTCGGATGAAAGTCGGTCTGCTGGCGATGCTGGTCATCAGCGGCAGTGCGGCAGCCGCCGCTACCCAGGTTAACGCCCTGTTTATGACCCAGGCGGCGTACAGTGAAAACGATATTCGCGCCATGACCGCCGACTTCGAAAAGCAGAACCCGGATATTAAAATCAACCTCGAGTTCGTCCCTTACGAAGCGCTGCATGACAAAATCGTCGCCGCGCGCGGCGCCGGCGGCAACGGCTATGACGTGGTGCTCTTCGATGCCATCTGGCCTGCCGAATTTAGCCATTTCGATCTCCTGCAGGATGTCTCCGCCCGCATCCCCGCCGATGAACGGGAGAAAGTCTTCCCCGGGGCGATGAATACCGTGGTCTATAAGGGCAAAACGCTGGGCATGCCGTGGATCCTCGACACCAAGTATCTTTACTACAACAAGGCGATGCTCGACAAAGCCGGGATCAAGCAGGTGCCGACCAGCTGGCAACAGGTGCTGGACGACGCCAAAATCATCAAGGATAAAGGCATCGTGAAATACCCGCTGGTATGGAGCTGGTCGCAGGCGGAGGCGCTGGTGTGCGACTACACGACCCTCGTCTCCGGCTTTGGCGGTCAGTTTTATCAGAACGGCAAACTGGATTTCTCGACCCCGGCCTCGCTGAAAGCCGTGACGCTGATGAAAACCTCGCTGGATGAGGGGCTGAGCAACCCGGCGTCCCGCGAATACCTGGAAGAGGACGTCCGCAAGGCCTTCTCCAACGGCGATGCGGCCTTCGCCCTGAACTGGACCTACATGTACAACATGGCCAACGACCCGAAACAGAGTAAAGTGGCCGGCGATGTCGGCATTATTCCTGCGCCCGGCGATACGCCGGACAAACCCGGAGCCGTGAACGGGTCAATGGGGTTAGGGATTGCCAAAGCCAGCCAGCATCCGGAGCAGGCGTGGCAGTATATTCACTATCTGACCTCGCAACCGGTCCAGGATAAATACGCGAAGTTGAGCCTGCCGGTGTGGAAATCCTCCTATCGCGACCCGGCGGTCGCCAACGGTCAGGAGAGCCTGATCGCCGCGGCGGATAAGTCGTTGAACGTCATGCTCTCACGGCCGGAAACCGCGGACTATTCGCGACTCTCCAACACCTTGCAACAGCAGCTTCAGGCCGTTTTACAAGGTAAAGCCGCCCCGGAAGCCGCCATGCAAGCCGTCGATAAAAGCGCGGCGCGCCTGCGTTAAGGACTTTTGATGCTGAGTTTGCAACAACGCGAGCATCGTCAGGCATGGGTGCTGCTGGCGCCCATGCTGATCGTGATGTTCCTGCTGACGGCCTGGCCGCTGGCACGCACCCTGTGGCTGAGTTTTACCGATACCGCGCTGGTGGGGAATGGCGATGCGACGAACTACGTCTGGCTGGATAACTATCTGTATGCGTTAACCGACCCGGACTTTCGCGCCGCCTTCGCCCGCACGCTCTATTTCACCGTGGTCTCCGTCGCCATCGAAGGGGTCATCGGCGTGCTGGTGGCGCTGTTGCTCAATCAGCGCTTTGTCGGGCGCACCCTTTTGCGGGTGCTGGTCATTTTGCCCTGGGCGCTGCCCACTATCGTTAACGCGATGATGTGGCGGCTCAACTTCAACCCAGACTACGGCAGCGTCAACGCCCTGCTCAGCCAGCTGGGCCTCATCGACGGCTATCGCAGCTGGCTGGGATCGCCGGACTCAGCCCTCAACGCGGTGATGCTGGCGGATATCTGGAAGAACTATCCGCTGGTCACCTTACTGGTGCTGGCGGCGCTGCAGTCCATTCCTGAAGATTTGTACGAGGCGGCCCGCCTTGACGGCGCCTCGGCGTGGCGGCGGTTCCGCGCCATTACCTTCCCGGCGATTGCCGCGCCGCTGGGCGTAGCCCTGGTTCTGCGCACCATCGACGCCTTCAAGGTATTCGATATCATCTACGTGATGACCCGCGGCGGCCCGCTGGATAGCACCCGCACGCTGAGCTTTTTCGTTTATCAGGAGTCCTTTAGCTATCTCCGCGCCGGCAGCGGCGCGGCGTATGCCATTCTGATGACCCTGATGTGCGCCCTGCTGATCGCCCTGTATCTGTTTATGCTGCTGCGCCAGCGTCGTCGGAGCCGAGAATATGAAGCGTAAAATCCGCACTCTGCTGCGCTATCTGGCGGCGCTGCTGGTCGCCCTGTCGATTCTCGCCCCGATGGCGTGGCTATTTTTAATGAGCGTCAGCGCCACCGCCGATCTGACCCGGGTGCCGCTGGAATGGCTACCCCGCCAGTGGGACTTTAGCCGCTACGGCCGCCTGCTGTCGCTGCAGCCCGGCGAACCGGGGGCGCTGTTTCTCCCGGCCCTGCGCAACAGCCTGCTGGTGGCCGCCGGCGCGACGCTGGTTTCGCTGCTGCTGGCGGTCCCCGCCGCTTTCAGCTTCTCGCGCTATCCTGGACGCGACGGCTGGCTGTACGCCGGGTTGGGTATCTATATGGTGCCGCCGGTGGCCTTCGTGCTGCCGCTCTATTTTATTCTCGAACACTTCGGGCTGCTGAATACCCGCAGCGGGCTGGTGCTGGTCTACTGCTCGCTGATCATGCCGTTCCTCACCTGGATGGTGAAAAACCAGTTCGACGCCCTGCCGCAGGACATTGAACAGGCCGCGCGGCTGGATGGGCTGCGGGTCTGGCAGGTCCTGCTGCGGATCACCATTCCGTTGGCAAAACCGATGCTGGGGGCGTCGGCGCTGTTTGGCTGGCTGCTGGCGTGGGATGAGTTTTTCTACGCGCTGTTGTTTACCAGCAATATCGCCGCCCAGACGCTACCGGTTACCATCGCCGGTTTTACCGCCGGGCGCGCCACCGACGACGGTCTGGTGGCCGCGGTCGGTATTCTCGCCTCGGTCCCGCCCTTGTTTATCGCTATCTGGTTACAAAAAACGCTGGTCAGCGGCCTCACTAACGGTGGAAGTAAAGGATAACTATGCACACGCTCACCGCGCCCGCGCTGTATATCGCAGGCAATTACAATATTGATTTAATTATGGGTACCCTGGCGCACTGGCCCGCCCCCGGCACCGAAGTGATGCTGGAGCATAGCGCGCTGCGCCCCGGCGGCTCGGCGGGCAACTGCGCCCTGGCGGCGGCGGCAATGCAGATCCCGCACTGCACCGTCGGTTGCCAGGGGGACGACGCCTTTACCGCCTGGCTGGCGTCGCGGTTTCCCGGCAGCGCCGAACGCTGGCCGCAGTATCCGTGCGAGACCTCGCTGACGGTGGCGGTGACGCATCCGGATAAAGAGCGATCGTTTCTCAGCAACTACGGGCATATCACCCGATTATCCGCCGACGATATTGTCGCCCAGCTCCCGGCTCAGGCGACGCCTGGCGATATCCTGTTGCTATGCGGCACCTTTTTATGCACCACGCTGCTGCCGCAGTATCCTCAACTGCTCAGGGCGCTGCAGACGCGCGGTTTTCAGGTGGCGGTGGATACCGGCTGGCCGCCACACGGCTGGACCCCTGCCCTGCGCGAGACGGCGAATCGGTGGCTCGGGGACTGCGACTGGCTGCTGCTCAATGAGGTAGAGACGCTGGGCCTGGCCGATAGCCGCGAGCTGGCAGAGGCGGCCCGTACGCTGGCGGCCAGGCTGAGCGGCCGGGGGGGCTGCATCGTCAAGTGCGGCGCCGACGGCGCCTGGTGGTGGACGGCGGCGGCGGGCCATCATGCGCCAGCCACGACGATTGAGGTGATCGACACCATCGGCGCCGGCGACAGTTTTAATGCCGGTTTTCTCGCCGGGCTGTTAAACGGCCAGCCGGCGTCGCAGGCGTTACGCTGGGGCAATGCCGTTGCCGCGCACGCCATCAGCTCGTCCCCGCGTCAGTATCCCGACTGGCGCACCCTGCAACAGCATCTTGAGGAGGTCGCCGATGGCCAGCGTTGAACTGGTAAAAGTCGCTAAACACTACGGTAAACAGACGGTGCTGCATCCGCTGGATCTGACCATTCCTGACGGCAGTTTCACGGTGCTGGTGGGCCCCTCCGGCTGCGGAAAATCGACCCTGCTACGGCTGCTGGCCGGGCTGGAGGCCTTGTCATCCGGCACCATTTTGATGAACCGTCAGCCGATCGACGATCTCGACCCCGCTGACCGTGATGTCGCCATGGTCTTTCAGAGCTACGCGCTCTACCCCCACCTGACGGTGGCGGAAAACCTCGCCTTTCATATGCAGGTCAAAAAGGTCGATAAGGCGACGCAAAAAAGCAAAGTACAGCAGATCGCCAGCATGCTCGGAATCGATAAGCTGCTCGCCCGCTATCCGCGGGCGCTCTCCGGCGGCCAGCGCCAGCGCGTGGCGATGGGCCGGGCGATGGTGCGCAACCCGCAGGTCTTCCTGTTTGATGAGCCGCTTTCCAACCTTGACGCCCAGCTGCGCATGGAGCTACGGGCCGAAATAAAATCGCTGCATCAGCGTTTTAACACCACCATGATTTACGTGACCCACGATCAGGTCGAGGCGATGACCCTCGCCGACCAAATCGTGGTGATGCGCGATGGGGTTATCATCCAGCAAGGCGCGCCGCTGGCCATCTACGACAGCCCCTGCAACACCTTTGTCGCCCGCTTTATCGGTTCGCCGCCGATGAACCTGCTGGAAGGTCAGATTGCCGCTCGCGACGGTCAGCCGGGGGTGCAGTGCGGCGAGCTCTGGCTGGCGCTGCCCGAACGCTGGCATCAGGCCGCCGCGCGGCAGGGGGCGGCGCCGGTGATTGTCGGCCTGCGGCCGCAGGATATCCAGCCTGCCGCCGATGGGCTACCGGGCACGGTCAATATTATGGAGGTCACCGGCGAGTCCACCTTGCTGCACCTGGACTGGCAGGGCTTCCCGATTCACGTACAGGTCGCCGGGCGTTCCGGGGCCCGGGTGCGGCAGCCATTATCCCTCGCCGCCCGGCGCGAAAAAATCCATCTCTTCGATGCCGCCAGCGGCGAACGACTGGCGCAGACCTCATAACCGCCGCGGGCGGGTTACGCGACGCCCGCCCGGCTTTCGCCAAAGTACGCCAGGTAGCGCATCCCGGCGAAACCGCCGAGGATGGCACAAGCGATCAGCGCTCCCCCCAGCGATTGCCCCCATCCGGCCGCCGCCAGCCCAAGGCCGATCGGCACATAGTAGGCCAGCCCGAAAAGGGCCCCGGCGGTGCCGCGGCAATCGCTATACGCGCTCAATGCCGAACCGAGCACCAGCGGAATCGCCATGGCATAGGCGAGCGTAACCCCGGCCATCGGCAGCAGAAACAGCACGGAGTCACGCCAGAGGTAAACCGCCACGCCGCTGACAAAATGCAGGCAACAGGCGAGCAACAGCATGCGTCCCTGAGCGACGCCCTGACGTAACAGCCACCGATTCAACAGCGCCCCCGCCACGGACCCCACGGCCAGCGCAACGCCGCTGACGCCAAAAAGATCGCCCGGCTGACGCAGCCGGGCGAAGATAAACGGCGCCAGGCTGTAGTAGCTGAACAGACTGATGTTGAATACCGCCACCAGCACCACCGCCAGGCCAATCTGCCCGTCCATCGCCATCCGGCGCAACACCGGCAGCCATGCGGTACTGACGCTCTGCGCCGGGCGCGTCTCCGGCATTAACCAGCCGCAAAGCAGGAGTAAGGCAGCGGCCAGCAGCGCCAGGGCGGAAAACACGCCGTGCATGCCCCATCCGGCGGTGAGTAAAGCGCCGATATAGACGCCAGCCGCCGGACTCACCGCCAGCGCCAGGCCGATAATCGAAAACAGGCTGGCAAGCTGGCGGCCGTGACAGCAATCCCGCAGCACCGTCTGACTCACCACCGACCCGGTCGCCGCGCCAAACGCCGCCACCACCCGCGCCAGTAGCAGCAGCGTAAAATCCGCCACCATCAACGCCATCAGGCAGCCCAGGGCATATACCGCGAGCCCCGCCAGCAGCGCCGGCCGCCGGCCATAAAGATCGCTCACCCGTCCCCAGATCAGCACACCGAGGGCAAAACCGACAAAGTACACCGCCAGAGTTTGCGCCGCCTGCGGCGCGCTGACGGAAAAATAGCGGCTGATATCGGTCAGCGCCGGGCTGTATATCGTTTCCACAATCTGCGGAAACATCAGTAATGCGGTGACCAGCACCATGGCCGAACGCCCGAACATATCCACCTCCTGATAAATAAGAGGCGCTATTGTAAGCAGGCCGTCAACCGGACATTATAAACATAATGACTTTATCTATCGGAAATCGGACATTATGGCGTGGCTCGATGCCCATGAGGCTTTCAACCCCGAGGCGCTGAACAACGCGGTGGTCGGTGTCCAGTCGGCGCTGGGCAGCCATGACTCGGGCAGCCACCGGCATAGCATGGCGCAGATACTGTTTACCCGTCAGGGCTGCGTGCGTCTGACGCTTAACGACGGCGCCCTGCTGTGCCTGCTGCCCCCCACCCGGGCGGCGTGGATCCCGGCGGGGATGCGCCATCGCGCGGAAATGAAAAATATCGTCGACTATCGTTCGGTCTGGTTTCAGCCGGCGCGCTTCCCTGCTCTCCCTCAGCGCCCGGCGATCCTGAACGTCGGTCCGCTGCTGCGCGAGCTGCTGGAATGCATGGCGGCAAGCCCGTGGGAAAGCGATTGGGAGAGCGGTACCGGCTGGCACCTGGCCGCGTTGTGCGAGGCGGAGATTGGCGCGGCGGCGCATGAGCCGATGATGCTCGCTCTGCCGCAGGATAGACGCCTTGCCGCGCTGGACGGCCACGCCCTGCCGCCGACCTTACAGGCCCTTGCCGCGGACTGCGGAGCCAGCGAAAAGACCATCAGCCGCCTTTTTCGCCGCGACACCGGGATGTCTTATCAGCAGTGGCGGCAGCAGTGGCGATTGATGAAGGCGGTGGAGCTGCTGGCGACGGGAAAACGCATCACCGACGCCGCGCAGGCGCTGGACTTCGCCAGCGACAGCGCCTTTATCTACTTTTTCCGCACCATGACCGGCATGACGCCGGGGCGCTATTTTTCGTCATCGGCGCGGGTTTAACGCTCGCACTCTGGCGCAAAGGGCGGCAGCTTCAGGAAGGTACTTTGCAGCCCTTCGGACCACGCCTTGCGGATGGTGTTGAAGTACGGATCGCTTTCGGTGATGCGATGCTGCCCCGCGCTGCTCAGGCTCCCGCTGCGGTACAGCAGCGTATCCAGCGGCAGGCCAACGGAGAGATTGCTGCGCAGCGTGGAATCAATCGAGATCAGCGCACAGCACATCGCCTGTTCCAGCGGCGTCTCCTGGCTTAACACCCGATCGATGATCGGTTTGCCATATTTGCTCTCGCCAATCTGGAAGTACGGGGTATCGCGCGAGGCTTCGATAAAGTTCCCTTCCGGATAAATATGAAACAGCCGATGCGTTTCGCCGGCAATCTGCCCGCCCAGCAGCAGATTGCAGTTGAAGTTAGTATTGCCGCAGTGCTGCTGATTGCTGCTATCGCGCTGAATCACCTCCTGCAGCGTTTTGCCAATCAGCATCGCCGCGTCATACAGCGAGTTGACCTGCATCAGATTAGGCTCCTGCTGAGTCGCTATCCGCGTACTCAGCAGGCTTATCACGCTCTGGGTGGTGGCCAGGTTGCCTGCGGACTGCAGCACCAGGACCCGTTCGCCGTCCTCGGCAAAGACATGGAGCTTTTTAAAGGTCGCGATATGATCCACACCCGCATTGGTGCGGGAGTCGGAGGCAAACACCAGTCCATCCGCTAAACACATGGCCACACAGTAGGTCATCGTTCTTTGTTCCTGCCCTTATTGCTGCTGCGCCTGTTGCGAATGCTCGCGCACTTCAGCGTTGGTTAACATAATTTCCCCGCCGCCGCCCAGCCGGGTGCCGCGCACCGGACAGGCATCCAGATAGTCCAGCCCGGTCGCCAGACGCAGATGCTGATTCAAATGGCGGGTGTTGTTCGTGATATCAAATGATTTCCAGCGCCCGTTCAGCCACACCTCCGCCCAGGCGTGCATCGCGACATGCTGCGCATTATCGCTGTAGACGTAGCCGCTGACATAGCGCGCCGGGATATCCAGCGCGCGGCAGCAGGCGAGGAACACATGGGTATGATCCTGGCAGACCCCTTTCGCACGCGCAAAGGCATCGGCAGCGGAGTCCTGCACCTGAGTGGCCCCCGGTGAGTATGGCATTCTCAGGCACAACTCCGCCATCAGTTGATCCAGACTCTCTTCCGGACGATCGCCGCGGTACAGGCGCTGGGCAAATTCGCGGATCGGTTCGTCGGCCCGGGTCAGCGGCGTGCAGCGTAAAAAAACCAGCGGCGAAAGCAGCTCCTCTTCCGCCACGTCGCTCTCCTCACAATCCTGGGCGATATCGACGATCCCGCTGGCGCGAATGGCGATCTCTTTGTGCGGGTTATCGAGGGTTAAGACATGCAGGACGTTGCCCCACGCGTCGGTGGTGGTGACCGCCGCCCCTTCCGGCAGCGTCAGCGTCCATGAGGAGATGGTTTGCCGCGCGGTGCTGCGCGGCGTCAGACGCAGATACTGGGTCGAAAATTTTACTTCTTCATCGTAGCCGTAGCGGGTCAGGTGATCGATGACCAGTTTCATAGCGCCTCCAGATAGGTTTGTCGGATGCTGTCAGACAGCGCGTTAATCCGCGCCAGCAGCCCGTTGAGATAAGTTTGTAAATCCGCGCCCGCCAGATCGTCGCGGGTGCTAAAACGCAGATCGACGTTCAGCTGATGGGCCAGACGCAGCGGCAGATGCGAGCGATCGTTGGCAATATGCTCCAGTTGACCAATGAGGTCGGAAATACAGGCCCGCAGCGAGCGCGGCACGTCGTTGCGCAGAATCAGCAGCTCCATGACCGTCTCCCGGGTGACCGGCTGACGAAAAATACTGTTGTAGGCTTCGCGCGCGCCGACCGCGTTCAGCAGGGTATCCAGGCGGTAGTATTCGCGTACCGGGTCCGGGTCGCTGTTCAACTGCTGGTCTTTGATCAGCAGCAGCTGCGTGGTGGCGTAAGCGCGCTCAATCAGGGTGCCGATACCGATAAAGCTCAGGGCGTCGTTACGCAGCAGCGTACCGAGCACCGCGCCGCGAAACAGATGCACCCGCTCTTTCACCCATTCGAAAAAACCGTCGGTGCCGAGCTCGCTAATCCCCCGCTGACGCAGGTTGCGCAGCTCAATCCGGGTGGCGTTGATGCACTCCCACACCTCCGCGGACAGGCTGCCGCGTACCGCGTGAGCGTTGTTCCAGGCCATCTCCACGCAGCTATAAATACTGCAGGGGTTATTGCCGTCGAGGGCGAAGAAATTGAGCAAATTGCTCATGGTGAAACGCGCGTGTCGCGCCTGAAACAGCTCATGGGTTACCGATAAATTCAGCGGCAACGCCAGGTCGCGGGACTGCTGGCTATGACGCGGGATCATCGATAATTTCCAGGTCACATCCAGCACCCGGGCGTAGCTTTCCGCGCGCTCCAGATAGCGCGCCATCCAGAAAAGTTCACTTGCCGTCCGGCTTAACATGATTCGCCATCCTCCATCACCCAGGTATCTTTGGTACCGCCGCCCTGCGATGAGTTCACCACCAGCGAGCCTTCGGTGAGCGCCACCCGCGTCAGGCCGCCGGGCACCAGGCGGATCTCCTGACCGGAGAGCACAAAGGGGCGTAAATCGATGTGCCGCGGCGACAGGCCGTCTTCAACGAACGTCGGGCAGGTTGACAGCGCCAGGGTCTCCTGACCGATGTAGTTGGCCGGATTCGCCAGCAGACGCTGGCGAAACGCCTCGCGCTCCTCATTCGTCGAGCGCGGCCCCACCAGCATGCCGTAGCCCCCGGCGCCGTGAACCTCCTTCACCACCATCAGCTCAAGGTTATTGAGCACATACTGCAGATCCTCCGGCTTGCGGCACTGCCAGGTCGGAATATTGTTCAGGATCGGCTGTTCGCCGAGATAGAAACGGATCATCTCCGGCACGAAGGGGTAGATTGATTTATCGTCCGCCACGCCGGTACCGATGGCGTTAGCCAGCACGACCCCGCCGGAGCGATACACCGACAGCAGGCCGGGTACGCCAAGCATGGAGTCGGCGCGGAAGGCCAGCGGATCGAGATAGGCATCATCGATGCGGCGATAGATCACATCGACCCGCCGCGGCCCTTCGGTGGTGCGCATATAGACCGCGCCGGATTTGATAAACAGATCGGCGCTTTCCACCAGCTCCACGCCCATCTGCTGGGCAAGGAAACTGTGCTCGAAATAGGCGCTGTTAAAACGGCCCGGCGTCATGACCACCACGCAGGGATCGTCAACGGGGGAGCTTTCGCGCAGGGTCTGCAGCAGATAGCCAGGGTAGCGCTCCACCGGGGCAATATGGTGATTTTCGAACATCTCCGGATAGAGACGCATCATCATCTTGCGGTTTTCGAGCATATAAGAGACCCCCGACGGGGTACGCAGATTATCCTCCAGCACGTAATACTGCCCGTCGCTATTGCGCACCATATCGACGCCGGTGATATGGGCGTAGGTATTATTGGGCAGATTGATACCCTGCATGCAGGGCTGATATTGCTCATTCGCCAGGACCTGCTCGGCCGGAATAATCCCCGCCCGCAGGATGTTCTGCTCATGGTAGATATCGTAGAGAAAGGCGTTCAGCGCTTTCACCCGCTGACGAATCCCGCGATCGATTTTTTTCCACTCTCCGGCGGGAATAATGCGCGGCACGCTATCAAACGGAATCAGCCGTTCGGTGCCCTCATCTTCCCCATACACGTTAAAGGTGATGCCAATGCGGTGAAAAAGCAGCTCTGCCTGCGCTTTCTTTTGCCGGATAGAGAATTGGTCGGTGCTGTGAAACCATTGCCACCAGGCGTTATAGTGGTGACGCTGCTGTCCCTGCGCGGTAAGCATCTCATCATAATAATGCCCGTCAGGAAGCGTTATTTTTATCATGGCCGTCTCCTCCGGTTATACTCACTGTGGGGTAACCCCGAAAAGAGATAAGCATTTATTATGCCAGGTAGCGGGAAGCGAAGCGCGAGTGCAATCTCCCCTTCCCGCGCCGTTTAACTGTGCAAAAAATCACCCGCCACAGGCCTGATAATACGCCCGTCGTGCACCATCATGAGGCAAAAAAACCGCGCCTGCGCCATGACAGCTAGCGCTCGCGCAGCCAGCCGGCATAGTGCTCCGGCCATGCCACGGTGGGCGTACCGGGCCGCCCCATGGCGAAACCGTGGCCTCCGCGGGCATATCGATACAGGCTGACCGGCACCTGATGCTGCCGACAGGCGCCAGCCATTATCACGGTGTTATGCGGATCGGAGACCGGGTCATCCTCCGCCTGAACCAGAAAGCAGGGCGGCGTGTGGACATCGACGTAGGTTTGTACCGACCAGGCCCGGTCAACGGCTGCTGAGGCATGGGGGCCGGCCAGAATCCGGTGGGTGGCGGTATGGCTGTAAGGCGGCATCAGCGAAATAACCGGATAAATCAGCGCCGCCCCTGCGGCGCGCGCGGGCCGGGCGTCAAGCGCATCCGTGGGCGGATAAGAGACGAAGTCGGCCCGACAGGCCGCCATTCCCAGCAGATGCCCACCGGCGGAGAACCCCAGCAGGCTGACCTTTTTCTCCCGCCGGGCAATCAGGCGCAGCGCCCGCTGGGCGTCCTGCAGCGGCGCCGGCGCGCCGGCGCCCCACCCTTCGCCGGGCAGGCGGTAGCTCAGGACATAGGCGGTGTAGCCGCGCGCGGTGAGCCAGTCCGCGGCGGGCCAGGCCTCCTTCGCCATTTCAATACGCCGGTATCCGCCGCCCGCCGCAACCAGCACGCCGTGGCCGTTGGGTACCGCCGGACGCCAGACCGACAGCGACGGCCGGGCGATATGACTCAGCGCGCCGCGCGCGGAGAGCCGGGGGGCGCCGGATGGCCCGCCGCCGCCGGGAGGCTCTCCCGGCCATAAAGGCAGCGTTTCCTCGACGCGGCCGCTGGCTCGCGTACGCTGGGTCAGCAACAGCGCCGCAGCGCTAAACAGCAGAAAATGACGTCGATTCATCGGCGACTCCCGTCAGTGTGCGATCCGGCCATTACAACATATCTTTTTTACCGGCGTAGGGGGGACGGAGCTTTTATTTATGGTCACGACTGTGGCGGGTCAGGCAGGTAAATTGTCTGTTTTCACACAAAATGTTATCTGCAACACGCCGGGCGGCGGATATTCGTCTAAGGTTTTGTGATGGTCGCTCGCAGTGGCATGACCGTCTGAAATGATAAGGAGAACTCCCCATGACGAGATCGGTTTCACGTCGCCCCGCAACGCTGCCTTACGCCGTACGTCTGGCGCTGGGGGGCGTACTCTTCGCTTTATCGGCGCTCGCGGCCCAGGCTGCAGACAATCAACCCGCGCCGCAATCCCCGGATATTCTGTTAGGCCCGCTGTTCAATGATGTGCAAAGCGCCAAACTGTTCCCCGACCAGAAAACGTTCGCCGACGCGGTGCCCAATAGCGATCCGCTGATGATCCTCGCCGATTATCGCATGCAAAAAAACCAGGCCAGTTTCGATCTGCGCCACTTTGTCGAACTTAATTTTACGCTGCCAAAAGATAACGACCAGTATGTCCCGCCGAAGGGCCAGACGCTGCGTCAGCATATTGACGGGCTGTGGCCGGTGCTGACCCGTAGCACCGTAGACGTCGAAAAATGGGATTCGCTGCTGCCGCTGCCGAAACCCTATGTGGTTCCCGGCGGCCGCTTTCGCGAAGTCTATTACTGGGACAGCTACTTCACCATGCTGGGTCTGGCGGAGAGCGGGCATTGGGACAAAATTGCCGACATGGTGGCGAACTTCGCCACGGAAATCGACACCTGGGGCCATATTCCCAACGGCAACCGCAGCTATTATCTGAGCCGCTCCCAGCCGCCGTTCTTCTCGTTTATGGTGGAGCTGCTCGCCAGCCACGATGGCGACCAGGCGCTGAAAACCTATTTGCCGCAGTTGGAAAAAGAGTACCAGTACTGGATGCAAGGCGCCGATTCGCTGGCGCCGGGACAGGCCAACCAGCGCGTAGTGCGGATGGAAGACGGTGCGCTGCTGAACCGCTACTGGGATAATAATGACACCCCGCGCCCGGAATCCTGGCTTGATGATGTCACTACCGCCAAAAACAACCCCAACCGCCCGGCGACCGAGATCTATCGCGACCTGCGTTCCGCCGCCGCTTCGGGCTGGGATTTTAGCTCGCGCTGGATGGATAACCCGCAGCAGCTGGGTACCATCCGCACCACCAGTATTGTGCCGGTCGATCTCAACGCACTGATGTTCCATATGGAGAAAGCCATCGCCCGCGCCAGTAAAGCCGCCGGTGATAATGCCAAAGCGACGCAGTATGACGGGCTGGCGAACGCCCGGCAGAAAGCGCTGGAAAAATATCTGTGGAACGATAAAGAGGGCTGGTATGCGGATTACGATCTGAAGACCCATAAAGTGCGTAATCAGCTGACCGCCGCCGCCCTGTTCCCGCTGTACGTTAACGCCGCCTCCCGCGAACGGGCGGCGAAGGTGTCGGCGGCCGCGGAATCACGATTGCTGAAGCCTGGCGGATTAACCACCACCACCGTCAATAGCGGCCAGCAGTGGGATGCGCCAAACGGCTGGGCGCCGCTGCAGTGGGTCGCCGCCGAAGGGTTGCAAAACTACGGCCAGGAAAAAGTCGCCATGGAAGTGAGCTGGCGCTTCCTCACCAACGTTCAGCATACCTACGACAGTAAACAAAAGCTGGTTGAGAAGTATGACGTCAGCTCGACGGGAACCGGCGGCGGCGGCGGCGAGTATCCGCTGCAGGACGGATTTGGCTGGACCAACGGCGTGACGTTGAAAATGCTCGATTTGGTGTGCCCGAAAGAGAAACCATGCGATTCGCTGCCGGCAACACGCCCGGTTGCCACCGCGGATAAACCCACCGTTGCCGTCAGTTCACAGCCTGCCGCTAACGATGCGGTTGCCGCCCCTGACCAAAAAGCCGCACCGTAATCCCGGGCGCGGCGGGCCAACCGCCGCGCTTTTTTCCTCCCGCCTCCAGCGTCAGCTCTCCTCCCCCTTAAGGGGTAGCTCGAATGTTAATCCGGATATCCTTGATCTCAGGCAACTTCATCCTCGTTATATATGTAAATATATAGCGATTTTTTAATCCATTTGTTTCAGGACGGAAACATATGCCCGTTTCTCGCCGCTCGTTTCTTCAGGCACTAAGCCTCCTGCTGTGCTTCCCCAGCCTGAGAGGTCATGGGGCCAGCTCGCTGGCTTTTAGCATTGGCGAAAGCCCCTCGCCCGCCCGCATTCAGCGAATCGTCAGCGCGGGTGCCCCCGCCGATATGCTACTGCTTGCCGCCGCGCCGGAAAAACTGCTGGGCTTTTCCTCCTTTGATTTCTCGCGCCTCCCGGATGCTCCCGTTCCGAATGCGATCGCCCGGCTTCCTCAGCTGGGTCGGCTCGCCGGGCGCGCCAGCACCCTGTCGCTGGAAAAGCTGCTCGCACTTGAGCCGGATCTGGTGGTGGACTGCGGAACGACTGACGACACCTGGATTTCCCAGGCGCGCCGGGTCAGTACCCGCAGCAACATTCCGTGGGTGCTGATCGGTGGGACGCTGGCCTCATCAGCGCAGCAATTGTTAACCATTGGCGAAATCGTCGCTACCGAGACCCGCACCAGGCAGCAGGCGGCGCTGGCGCAGAAATTTATTACCGAAGCGTTAGCCTTTTCGGCCACGGCCGGAGCGCGGACGCGCTTTTATGCGGCACGTGGTGCGAAAGGGCTGCAGACGGGACTGGCCGGATCGTTACATACCGAGGCGGCAGAGCTTCTGGGGCTGGAGAACGTGGCCCGCGTCGCCGGACGCAGCGGGCTCACCGAGGTCTCGTTGGAAAATTTGCTGGCGTGGCAGCCGGATATTGTCCTGACCCAGGAGGTCGCCACCCGGGATTACATTCTGCAGGCCCCGGCATGGCAAGGGGTTACCGCCGTGGCCAAACGCCAGGTTCTGCTGCTTGACGGCCTGCCGTTCGGCTGGCTGGACGCGCCGCCGGGCATCAACCGCCTCGCCGGAGTGCGTCGGCTGCACGCCTGGCTCGATCCGCGGATAGAGGCCACGCTGCAGGATGATTTAATCCGCTATAGCACGCTATTCTGGCACGCGGCCTTAACGCCCGCGCGCTATGCAAAGCTGATGAATCGCCGATGAAAACATCAACGCTGAGCATCATGCTACTGCTTGCCGCGCTGCTGACGCTTTCCGGCGCGCTGCTGACCGGCCCGTGGGATCTCACCGTCGGGCGGCTGTTTACGCTGCTGTTCGATCCCTATAGCGCCTCGCTCTCCCCGCAGGCGAGCATCGTCTTCTGGCAGATACGTCTGCCGCGGATCGTTGCCGCGCTCGCTATTGGCGCTTCGCTCTCCGCTGCCGGGGCGGCCTATCAAGGGATGTTCCGCAACCCGCTGGTGTCACCGGATATTCTCGGCGTGGCCGCCGGGGCAGGTCTGGGCGCCTGCTTCGCCATCTGGTGCGGGATGTCGGCGCTTTTTATCCAACTGCTTGCCTTCTGCGGCGGTCTGCTGGTCGTCGCAGGCGTGGGCACGCTGTCCCGAATTATCGCTCATCGCGATCCGGCACTCACCCTGGTGCTGGTCGGCATTGCGCTCGGCACGCTGTGCGGCGCCGGGATTTCGCTGATTAAAATCCTTGCCGATCCCTACACCCAGCTGCCCTCCATTACCTTCTGGCTGCTAGGAGGTTTAGCGGATATTACCCCTGCCGATCTGATTTTTGCCGCCCCGCTGATGGTGGCCGGATGCTTACCACTCTGGCTGCTGCGCTGGCGTCTCAACCTCCTGACACTGTCCGATGATGAGGCCCGTTCGTTGGGCATTGATGTCGCGCGTTTACGGCTTATCGTGGTGGTCTGCGCAACGCTGAGTACCGCCAGCGCGGTGGCGATCGCGGGAATTATTGGCTGGATTGGTCTCATTGTCCCGCATATGGGACGCCTGTTGACCGGAAGCAACCACCAGCGCCTGCTGCCGGTGGCGATGGGACTTGGCGCGATCTTATTACTCCTTACCGACACCTTGGCCCGTGGCCTGAGCGCGACTGAAATCCCGCTAGGGGTCCTGACCTCATTTATTGGCGCGCCGTTCTTTCTGGCGCTGCTGATTCGCGGGAGTCGCCGATGACCCAACTCACCGTTCGTCAGGCCGAGGTCGGCTATCCCAAACGCCCGCTCCTGCGCGAGGTCACATTTACACTGACCTCTGGCGCAGTATGCTGCCTGCTGGGTGCCAACGGCAGCGGTAAGACTACGCTGATGCGCAGCATTCTCGGCCTGTTGCCCCTGATTTCGGGACAGGTATTAATCGACGACCAGCTCGTCAGCCAGATGAGCGCCCGCGAGCGCGCCCGGACGATAGCCTGGGTCCCGCAGGCGCACGACGGGGCTTTCGCCTTTAGCGTACTGGACATGGTGCTAATGGGGGTCAGTCCGCATATCGGCACGTTTACCCAGCCCGCCAGACGCGAACGCGATAGCGCATTTGCCCAGCTTGCGGCCCTCGGTATCGCTCATCTTGCCGCCAGAAGCTGGTCAACGCTGAGCGGCGGTGAACGGCAGTTAACCCTCATCGCCCGCGCCCTGGCGCAGCGGCCCCGGCTGTTATTACTGGATGAACCCGCCTCGAGTCTCGATTTTGGTCACCAGATCCGCCTGCTCGATACGCTGGGCCAGCTGCGACAAAGCGGTATGACCCTGCTAATGGCAACGCACCATCCGCTGCACGCCCTCGCCCTTGCCGACACGGTTCTCAGGATCGAGCCTGACGGTCTGGTCAGCCAGGGCTCACCGCGCAGCCAACTTGAGCCAGAGCGCCTCGCCAAGCTGTATGGCGTGTCGCCCGCGCAGATCCGACGTCACCTCGGCAACTTCAACCTTCAGGAATGATTATGCTTATTGACGAAATTAACTTTGCAGAGCTTTACCAGCAGCAGCTCAGGCTCGCCGGACGGACGGAAAAATCCCCGGCCCACTGGGACGCCAGGGCGGAAAAAATGGCCATCAGCGGTACGCAGCCGCTGGCTGACTACCTGTTGCAGCTGCTGGACAAAATCGATCTCACCGGCGCGGAAAGTTTGTTTGATATGGGCTGCGGGCCGGGAACCGTCGCCCTCGCCCTGGCGGACAAACTCCGCGCCGTGCACGGCGTCGATTACAGCCCGCGGATGCTGGAGGTCGCGCAAAAGCGCGCCGCGCAAATGAATATCTCCAACGCGCGCTGGCACTGCCGGGCGTGGGAAGCGTCGTGGCACGATATCCCGCGCTGCGATATCGCCGTTGCCTCCCGCTCGACGCTGGTCGCCGATTTGCGCGAGGCGATGGAAAAGCTCAATCGTCAGGCGCGGCTGCGCGTCTATACCACGCATCTCGTCAGCCCAACGTTTATGTCGCCGGCCATCCAGCGCGCGATAGGGCGCGCCGTAATCGAGCTGCCGAACTATATCTACGCGTTGAACGTTCTGTATCAAATGGGTATTCAGGCGCGGGTCGAGTTTATCCGCGGTCGCAACTGCCAGCGGGATAACAGTACCTTTGCGCGTTTCGAGGAAAACGTCAGATGGACGCTCGGCACGCTTAACGATGAGGAGCGCGCGCGGCTTCGCCACTGGTATCAGCAGCAGGATCCGCAGGCCATCGCGCCGGCCACCCGCGATTGGGCGCTGATCTTCTGGGATTGTGGAGAAACCGCATGATCTACCTGCCTCAGGCGCTCACCGATGCGTGGTTGATGGAAGATATTCAGGGCGGCGACCTGACGACCCGCGCGCTGGCGATCGGAACCCGTCCAGGGGTCATTGAGTTTCGCCATCGTCAGGGCGGCTGCGTGAGCGGTATTTCCCCGGCGGCCCGGATGCTACAGAGTCTCGGGTTATCGGTGACGGCGCAGCTGGAAGACGGCGCGCAATCGGCGCCCGGTGAGATGCTGCTACGCGCAACCGGTAATGCGAGCGCTCTGCATCAGGGCTGGAAAGCGGTGCAAAACGTCCTTGAATGGAGCTGCGGTGTTTCAGCTTATGTTCATGCCATGCTGGCCCTGCTGCATGCCCGTCATCCTACCGCCCACATCGCCTGCACCCGCAAAGCGATTCCCGGTACCCGGCTGTTAGGTCCCCAGGCGATCCTCGCCGCGGGTGGCTTAATCCACCGCGCCGGCTGTGCTGAAACCCTGCTGGTGTTCGCTAACCATCGGCGCTTCCTGCATAACAGCGGCGACTGGGTCCACGCGATTCAACTGCTGCGACAACAGTCGCCGGAAAAGAAAGTGGCCGTCGAAGCCGAGACGCCCGAAGAGGCATTGGCCGCGTTGCAGGCGCAGCCCGACATTGTGCAACTGGATAAATTTACCCCGCAACAGGCCCGTCGGGTCGCCGAACAGGCGCGCCAAATCGCGCCAGACTGCACGCTGGCGCTGACGGGGGGCATAACGTTAACCCGCTTAAATCAGTACCTAGATTGTGGAATTGAATTGTTTGTTACTTCGGCGCCGTGGTATGCGCCACCGGCGGATATTGAGGTCCGACTGCAGCCAGACGATGCAAAATAAAATAACCGTAAACAGGGATAATAAAAATGAGAGTCAGGAAATCCTATCTTTGCACATTCATTAGCCTGAGCCTGAGTCAGGCCGCGTGGGCGGATCGCCCGGAGGAGTCGCTGACCGTCTGGTCCAGCTCCGTTCCGGCGGCGACCACCAGTATCCTCGGGCAAGAGACCATCAGAAGCCTGGACAGACAAGATGTAGCCCACGCGTTGTCAGCGGTACCCGGCGTGGTATTGCAAAAATCAGGCGGCCGTAATGAATTACAGGTGAAAATTCGCGGCTTCGACGGCCGTCAGGTCCCGGTTTTTTTCGATGGCGTACCGATATATGTTCCCTATGATGGCAACCTCGACCTTGGCCGTTTTCTGACGTCGGACGTAGCGTCAGTGGAAGTCGCGAAAAGTTACTCCTCCCTGCTGCAGGGCCCTAATCAAATGGGCGGCGCGGTCAATATCACCACCCCACGGCCAAATAAGCCACTGGAGGCCAGTGTCGGTTATCGCCAGGGCTGGAGCCGCAGCGAAGATAGCGCCTATGACACCCATGCCTCTCTCGGGGTAAGCAATGAGCTGGGCTATATACAGCTTAGCGGTAGTCGCCTGAAGCGCGACTTCCTTGCCCTGCCTCACGGCAGCAATAGCCCCGTTGCCGGTGAGGACGGCAAAATGGCTAATTCGGCAAGTGACGATAAGCGCGGGATCTTTAAGCTCGGTTTTACGCCACGGGGTAACGATGAATACGCCTTCACGTGGATCAAGCAGGACGGCGAGAAGCAGAACCCTCCTTACGCCGGGACCAGCACGCAGAAATCACGCTACTGGCAGTGGCCGGAATACGATAAAGAAAGCTATTACTATCAAGGGACCACGCACCTCGGCGACCGATTCACGCTGAAAAGCCGCCTGTACCACGATACCTTTAAAAATACCCTGATGATGTATAACTCGCTGGCCGACCTGCAGCATAAAACCGGCAGCTACAGTCACTATAGCGACTACAGTACCGGGGCGGGTCTACAGCTCTCTACCGATATTCATGAAAGCGACCAGCTCTCTTTCGCCGTCAACTGGAAAGATGATATCCATAGAGAAAAGAGCGCCATTAATGGCCCTTATGACCGTTACCAGGATCGTACCTGGTCCCTCGCCAGTGAATATCAATGGCAGGCCGCGGAGAATGTCGATATCGTTGCCGGGGTAAGCTATGACTGGCGCAACAGTATTGAGGGGATGAAGCACGAGAAAAACGACAGCGTGACTCGCTACGACGGTAACAAGCAGGATGCGTTTAACTGGCAGAGCATGGCTCGCTATCACTTTGCCAACGACGACACGCTGGCGCTTTCATTTTCCGATCGCACCCGATTCCCCACGCTCAAAGAGCGCTACACCACGTCGAAGCCGGCCAAAGACCAAATTGCGCTGGTTAACCCTCAGCTGAAACCTGAGCGCGCCCGTAGCGTTGACCTGACCTGGAACGGCCATCTTATCGGTAGCTGGGCCTATGAAGTCAGCGCCTACTATAACCGCGTCAGCGATGCCATTATGTCAATCGCGATAGATGATGATACCGTGCAGAACCAAAACAGCGGGCGGGTCGATTATCGCGGCCTGGATCTGGGCATCAAAGGCTCGCCGTTTGCCGTGCTTGACGTCGGGCTAAGCTATGGCTTGATTCACGCGGAAACGAAACGGCAGGAGACCGGTAAGGTGACCGATCTGCCAAATCAGACCCTGACCGCCTGGCTGACGCTAAAACCGACAGAGCCACTGCAGATCACCCTTTCTGAAGAGGCTCGTTCCTCAAGCTACAGCAGCAGCGACGGCAAGCAAAAAGCGCCGGGATTCGCTATCACCCACCTACGCGCCGATTATGCAATAGGCCGTGGTTTCAGCGTCAACGCCTCGGTGAATAATCTCTTCGATAGCCACTACTACTACAGCGAAGGATTTATTGAGGAAGGACGCAACTTCTGGGCCGGCGTGGAATACCGATTCTGATTCATTCTCCGCCTCGCGGAGAAATAAGGAGAACCCTATGGTACCCGATTTTAAGGTGATACTGCACTCTATCCTCGGCAATCAGCGCCAGGCGGATGGCTCGCAGCGTAAGGTCGCGTTAAGCGGCAGTGTGTATCTCAAAGCCCATGGACTGGAAGCGGAAAACGGCATTCAGGAACATTTTGCGGATCCCGATTGCGCGCTAATGCATTATGCGCGCGAACATTACGATTTCTGGCGCGAACGTTATCCGGCGCTGGCCGGGCAGAGCCTCACGACCGGAATGTTTGGTGAAAACTTTTCTACCTACGGGATGACGGAAGCTAATGTCTGCCCGGGCGACGTCTTCCGTATTGGGACTGCTAAAATCCAGCTATCCTGGGGGCGCGTCGCCTGCCAGACGATGGCCGCGCGGTTACAGGATCCGGATGCGCCGGAGTTGATGCATCGGCAATCGCGTAACGGCTGGTTTTATCGGGTGATCGAGCCCGGCATGACCCGCTGCGGCGATACGCTGATCCTAATCGATCGCCCCGCCGCCAGCTGGCCGCTGAGCCGGGTACAGGCCATCATCTTTAGCGACGGCGGCACGGAAGACGAACTACAGACCCTCTCCGCCATGCCGTTTCTTGCCGCCCCCTGGAGAGAGATAACCCGGAGACGCCTCGACAGCCGCAGTTGATTCTCTTCCGCTGATGACCACTGGCTACCAAATCTGGTAGCCAGTTAAGGTATTCCCTTCTGCCTGTTCTCCTGTTCATCCCCTTTGTACAGGATAAACATGATATTTTTCATGGGTTTTTATTTCCTGATTAACTAATCACCCCTTGATAACACAAAACCAAACAATAATAATTCGCATTACTTTTTTACGAGAGATGACACTTTCGCTTTGTTCTCGCGGCGGCGTACAGGAGTACCAGACCGCGTAAATTCAGGATTATGCAATGATCGCTCGCCTCACCTGCAAACGCTCCGTGCTGCTGTGCGCCCTGGCCGCCGCCTTCCCGTGCGCCAGCCTGGCGGAAGACACCATCGTCGTCACCGCGCAACCGGTCGATTCCGCGACCTCGCCCACCCGGGGATATCGCGCCAAAACCTCCGCCGGGGCGACCAAAACCGATCGGCCGCTGATCACCACCGCCCAGTCGGTTTCGGTCATCACCCGCCAGCAAATGGAGGACCAGGGCGCGAATACGATTAGCCAGGCGCTGCAATACACCCCGGGCGTGTACTCCAGTTTTGGCGGCGGCGCCACGCGCTTTGATACGGTCTCCCTGCGCGGCTACCACGGCGGCGATGTCGATAACCTGTTCCTCGACGGAATGCGCCTGATGAGCGACGGCGGCAGCCATAACGTGCTGCAAATTGATCCGTGGTTTCTTGAACGCGTTGACGTCATCCGCGGCCCCTCTTCGGCACTGTATGGCCAAAGCGTACCGGGCGGTTTAGTTAACCTGACGTCTAAACGCCCGCAGTTCACCTCCGAAGGCCATTTTCAGCTCAGCGGCGGCACGCAGAACACCAAAGGGGCGGCCTTCGATTATACCGATGCCATCAACGATCAATGGGCCTACCGCATTATCGGGATGACGCGCACCAGCGACACCCAGTACGACAACAGCCGCGAAGAGCGTTACGCTATTTCGCCCTCACTGCTCTGGCAGCCCGACAGCGACACCTCGCTGCTGCTGCGCGCCTACCTGCAAAAAGATCCCTCTGGCGGCTACCACGGCTCGCTGCCGCTGGACGGCACCCGCTACGCGCACAACGGGCGCAAGCTGTCTACCAGCACCAATGAAGGCGATCCGTCCGACGGATATCAGCGCCGGGAGCAGATTTACAGCTACGAATTTAATCATCAGTTTAACGATGTCTGGTCAGCCTATTCCGCGGGGAGCTACACCCACACCAACGTCTCGCTGGATCAGGCGTACCAGGTCGGCTGGGTGGACGACAGCGATATGCTTACGCGCGGCTACAGCGGCTCTCGCGGTTCACTGGACGCCTGGTCCACCGATAACCGTCTGCGCGCGGACTTCAACACCGGCGACCTGGCCCATACCCTGATCGTCGGCGCGGAATACCACCGCTTCCGCAATGATCTGTGGACCGGCGCCGGCGACGCTTCCGCGCTCAATCCGTTCAGCGGTTATACCGCCCAGAGCGGGCATACGGTGACCTACAGCGATGATAATAACCGCCGCTACTATCAGACCGGACTCTATCTCCAGGACGAGATGGTATGGAACCGCTGGCATCTGGACGTGTCCGGGCGCTACGACCGCATTGTTTCCCGCCAGGTCAGCGACACTTCAGGGACCGCCAGCCGTCGCTCCGATGATCATATTAGCGGCCGCGCTTCACTGCTGTATGCTCTGGAAAACGGTCTGTCGCCGTACCTGAGCTACAGCCAGGCAATTACCCCGGCGATGCTGCCGGGAGCCAATGGTACGCTGCTGAAGCCAACCACCGCAGAACAGCTGGAAGCGGGGCTGAAGTTCCAGCCGCCGGGCAGCAGCGACCTGTACAGCATCGCGATCTACGACTTAACGCAGAAGGACGTGGCGACGCGCGATCCCAATATCGCGACCGCCACCTTTATTCCGGCCGGGAAAGTTCACTCTCAGGGCGTGGAGTTGGAGATGCATAACCAAATTACGCCGGAGCTGAGCACCCTTGCCTCCTACACCTGGAACCGCCTGCGCTTCCAGGACACCACCGATGGCACCAACGACAATACGCCGCAGCTGACGCCGGATCAGATGGCCTCGTTGTGGGCGCGCTATCAGTTCCCGGCCGGGATCAGCGCCGGAGCCGGGGTTCGCTATATTGGTAAGCAGTGGGCTGATGATGCGAATACCGAACGTCTGCCGTCAGTCACGCTGCTGGATGCGATGGTCCGCGCCGAGCTTGGCGTCTGGTCGCCGTCGCTGAAAGGGGCTTATGTGCAGGTGAATGCCAACAACCTCAGCGACCGGGAATATGTCTCCGGCTGCTACGGAACCGGCAACTGCTACCGGGGCGCCGAGCGTAGCGTTATCGCCACCGTCGGTTACGATTTCTGAGTAACGCCCCCGGCGACGCGGCGCTTGCCGGCTACAACATCGCACCATCTGTAGCTCCGTTAAGCGCCGCGCGCGGGGGAAAAGGCCCGCCGCTACATGGCGTCCAGCGCCTGCTGCAGCTTCCAGATATAGCGCGGAGCCTGCGGCGCCGGATGCTTTTTCACCACGTGTTCAAAGAACTCATCGGCGTCCATGTCGTTGATCTCATCAATCGCGTCCTGGCGATTCGACGAGAAGGTGCGCAGCAGCGCCCCGGCGCCATTGGCGTAAGAGACCACCACCGCATAGCGCATCACCTGCGGATCTTTAATTCCGGCAAGCGGGCCATTCTCGAGGATGCTCAGGTAAGCCGCCCCCATAGAAATATTCCGTTCCGGGTTTTTCAACTCGCTGACCGACGGTTCGCCGCGCCAGCCCATGCGCCGGTAAACATCGCGTCCGGAGGTGGAGGGTTTCAGCTGCATCAGGCCTACCGCGCCGGATTTACTGATCACCGTCGGATTACCGCCGGATTCAATAGCGATAATCGCCGTCACCAGCTGCGGGTCGACGCCCCACGCCGCGCCGGCTTTTTCACTGATCGGCATCCACTGCATCGCCCGCTTCACCGGCACTTCGGCGTTCCACGGCGGGTTACGATAATCCTGTTTTGAGCTACAACCGGCCAACAATACAAACAAAAAAACAAACCATCTCAATTTCACACATCTATCCTTATTGGCTGAAGTTTGCCGCCTGGAGATGACAATAATCGCTCCAGGCGGCATGATAACCCTTTCATTCTTAGCAAGGAATTGTCATGTCTCAGTTTTATCTGGTCGCCCCCTCAGGTTACTGCATCAACCAGCAAGCGGCGAACCGCGGCGTACAGCGTCTGCAGGACGCCGGACATCAGGTGATGCACCAGCAGGTCATCACCCGCCGGCAGCAGCGTTTCGCCGGGACTGAACATGAACGCCTGAGCGATATCAACCAGCTGGCCGCCCTTGAAGGCCGTAACCGCATCGTGATGGCGGTACGCGGCGGCTACGGCGCCACCCGCCTGCTGCCGCACATCGACTGGCAGGCCTTAATTGCCCGTCAGCAGCACAACCCGCTGTTAATTTGCGGCCACAGCGATTTCACCGCGATCCAGATGGGTCTGCTGGCAAAGGGTAGCATAATCACCTTCAGCGGGCCGATGCTGGCAGGTAACTTCGGCGCCGAAACGCTGGACACGTTTACTGAACATCACTTCTGGCAGGCGCTGCGTTGCCCGGAGTTTACCCTTGAGTGGCAGGGCGACGGGCCAGAATGCCGCGCCCAGGGCACCCTATGGGGCGGGAATCTGGCGATGTTAACCTCACTGATCGGCACGCCCTGGATGCCACAGATAACCGACGGCATCCTGGTGCTGGAAGATATCAACGAACATCCGTTCCGCGTCGAACGGATGCTGTTGCAGCTGCTTAATAGTGGTATTCTCGGCCATCAGCGGGCAATTATCCTCGGCAGCTTCACCGGGGCCAATCCTAACGACTATGATGCCGGTTATGATTTACCGATGGTCTATGACTATCTCCGCGCACAGCTCGCTGTTCCGCTCATCAGCGGGTTAGATTTCGGTCACGAACAGCGCACCGTGACCCTGCCCCTCGGCGCGAAAGCATTGCTGGTGAACAACGCGGCCACCACGACCTTAACGCTTAGCGGTCATCCGGTACTGACAGAATAAAAACTTCTGTGACACATTTCCGGATCCTCCGCAGGTTGTTAAAATGATGTCAATTTCACAAATCACTTCTCGTCAGTAAGGAGTACGTCAACTTTGGACGCCGCTGCGGTCATTAGTTTGTTTATTCTGGGTTCGGTATTAGTAACCTGTAGCATTTTATTGAGTTCCTTTTCCTCGCGCCTTGGCATCCCGATTCTGGTCATCTTCCTCGCCATCGGTATGCTGGCAGGCGTCGATGGTATCGGCGGCATCCCTTTTGACAACTACCCTTTCGCCTACATGGTGAGTAACCTGGCGCTGGCGGTGATCCTGCTTGACGGCGGGATGCGCACCCAGGCCAGCTCTTTTCGCGTCGCGCTGTGGCCGGCCCTCTCTCTCGCCACCGTCGGGGTGCTGATCACCTCCTGTCTGACCGGGGTGATGGCCGCGTGGCTGTTCCATCTCAATCTTATTGAAGGGATGCTGATCGGCGCGATTGTCGGTTCAACCGACGCGGCGGCGGTGTTCTCGCTGCTTGGCGGCAAGGGGCTGAACGAGCGTGTCGGCTCGACCCTGGAGATCGAATCCGGCAGCAACGACCCAATGGCGGTATTTCTGACCATCACCCTTATCGAGATGATTCAGCAGCATGAAAACGGCCTGAGCTGGATGTTTGCCGTCCATATCGTCCAGCAGTTCGGTCTGGGCATCGCCATTGGTCTCGGCGGCGGCTATCTGCTCTTGCAGATGATTAACCGGATTGTGTTACCGACCGGTCTCTATCCTCTGCTGGCGCTGAGCGGCGGGATTATGATTTTTGCCGTCACCACCTCGCTGGATGGCAGCGGCATTCTGGCGGTGTATCTGTGCGGTTTCCTGCTCGGCAACCGGCCGATTCGCAACCGCCACGGGATCCTGCAAAACTTCGATGGGCTGGCGTGGCTGGCGCAAATCGCCATGTTCCTGGTGCTCGGCCTGCTGGTCACCCCGTCCGATCTGTGGCCGATCGCCATTCCGGCGCTGCTGCTGTCGATGTGGATGATCTTTATCGCCCGTCCGCTGTCGGTGTTTGCCGGTCTGCTGCCGTTTCGCGGCTTCAACCTGCGTGAGCGGGTGTTTATCAGTTGGGTGGGCCTGCGCGGGGCGGTGCCGATTATTCTCGCCGTTTTCCCGATGATGGCCGGCCTTGAAAACGCGCGTCTGTTCTTTAACGTCGCCTTCTTCGTGGTGCTGGTCTCGCTGCTGCTGCAGGGCACATCCCTGTCATGGGCGGCCAAAAAAGCCAAAGTGGTGGTGCCGCCGGTGGGCTGGCCGATTTCCCGCGTCGGGCTGGATATTCACCCGGAAAATCCGTGGGAGCAGTTTGTTTACCAGCTGAGTGCGGATAAATGGTGCGTCGGCGCGGCGCTGCGCGATCTGCATATGCCGCCGGAAACGCGCATTGCCGCGCTGTTTCGCGATAATGCCCTGCTGCATCCTACCGGCAGCACCCGCCTGCTGGAAGGCGATATTCTCTGCGTCATTGGTCGCGAGCACGACCTGCCGGCGCTGGGCAAAATGTTTAGCCAGTCGCCGCCGGTGGCGCTTGACCAGCGCTTCTTCGGTGACTTTATCCTTGATGCCGATGCCAAATTCGCCGATGTGGCGCAGATTTACGGTCTCGACGGCGGCGAAGAGTTTCGTGAAAATCAGCAGTCGCTGGGCGATGTCGTGCAGCAGCTGCTCGGCGCCGCGCCGGTCGTCGGTGACCAGGTGGAGTTTGCCGGCATGCTGTGGACGGTCGCGGAAAAAGAAGAGGATCACGTGCTGAAGGTCGGGGTTCGCGTGGCGGATGATGAGGCGGAGTGATCCGCCTCAGGCAAGTTACCCGGTCACCACCGGAACGCGCGGCGCCAGCGCGCACATTAACTCGTAGCCGACGGTGCCGCAGGCTCCGGCGACATCGTCAATTTTAATCTCTTTCCCCCACAGTTCGACCGGCGCGCCGATCCCCGCCTGTGGGCACGGCGTTAAATCGACCGCCAGCATATCCATCGAGACCCGTCCCACCGTGGTGGTGCGCACCCCGTCAACCAGCACCGGCGTGCCGTCCGGCGCCACCCGCGGATAGCCGTCAGCGTAACCGCAGGCCACGATGCCGATGCGCTGCTCTTCTGCCGCCCGATACAGGCCGCCGTAGCCCACCGCATCCCCGGCCTTCAGGTTTTGCACGGCAATAATTTCGCTGCTGAGGCTCATCACCGGCTTGAGTCCACTGTTGGCAATATCCTGCCACTGACCGGAAGGCGAGGCGCCATACAGCACGATCCCCGGCCTGACCCAGTCAAAATGCGCTTCCGGATGCCACAGCGCCGCCGCCGAATTCGCCAACGACCGCGCGCAGTTAAGCCCCTCTGCCGCCTGTTCGATGCGGCGCATCGGCTCAACAATACCCTGCGGATTTTCCGCGTCGGCAAAATGCGACATCAGCGTCATTTCACTGACATTGGTCAACGCCCGCAGCTGCTGCCAGACGGTATGAATACGCTCCGGCATAAAGCCCAGACGATTCATCCCGCTGTTGACCTTAACGTAGATATCCAGCGGCGCGTGCAGCTTCGCCTGCTGGAGCGCCTTAATTTGCCAGTTACTGTGTACGCTGGTGGTCAGGCGATACTTATCAAATAGCGCCAGCTCATCGGCGTGGAAAAAGCCCTCCAGCAGCAGAATCGGCCCTTTCCAGCCGTGTTCCCGCAGCAGGATCGCCTCTTCAAGATTGAGCATCGCAAAGCCATCCGCGCCGCTCAGCGCGTTCCAGACGCGCGATAAACCGTGACCATAGGCGTTGGCTTTCACCACCGCCCACAGGCGCGACGCGGGGGCCGCGCGCCGGACAATCTGTAAATTCTGCCGCAAGGCCGACAAATCAATGCTGGCCAGTACAGGACGAGACATGAAGACTCCTTAGTTATGAACACCGTGCAGGTGCTGGGCGCGCGCCGGGGTAAAACCGGGGCTGTAGCGCGCAACGGCGAGGTCATCATACGGAATTGCCGGCGTGCGGCCCGAGATCAAATCGCTGAGCAGCTGCCCGGATCCGCAGGCCATCGTCCAGCCCAGGGTGCCATGCCCGGTGTTGAGCCACAAATTCTTATAGGGCGTGCGACCGACCACCGGCGTGCCGTCCGGGGTCATCGGACGCAGTCCGGTCCAGAAGGTGGCCTGCTCAACGTGACCACCGCGCGGGAACAGATCGCGCACCACCATTTCCAGCGTTTCGCGACGCGGCTGTAACAGCTCTTTATTAAAGCCGACAATTTCCGCCATTCCGCCCACACGAATACGCTGGTCGAAACGGGTAATCGCGATTTTGTAAGTCTCATCAAGAATAGTCGAAACCGGCGCGCCGTCCTCCCGGGCAATCGGAATCGTCAGCGAATAGCCTTTTAGCGGATAGACCGGAATATCCACCAGCCCTTTCAGCATCGCCGTAGAATAGGAACCGAAAGCCATCACGTACGCATCGCCTTTAATAATTTCAGCGCCGCATTTCACGCCGTAGATCTGTTCGCCTTCATACAGCAGCGCATCGACCGAGGTATTAAAGCGAAACGTAACGCCCGCCTGCTCGGCCATCGCCGCGAGGCGCGTGGTAAACAGCTGACAATCGCCGGTTTCGTCATTCGGCAGGCGCAGGCCGCCGGTCAACTTGTGGCTTACCTCGGCTAAGGCGGGTTCGACCTCCAGCAGACGTTTCGCCTCCAGCAGTTGATAAGGCACGCCGGCATCCTCCAGCACGGCGATGTCGCGGGTGGCGTTCTCGTACTGCTTTTCGGTACGGAAGAGTTGCAAGGTACCGCCCTGGCGCCCTTCATACTGGATACCGGTACTTTCGCGCAGCGCCTTCAGGCAGTCGCGGCTGTACTCGGCCAGGCGCACCATCCGCCCTTTGTTCTCCATATAATGGCGGGTATCGCAGTTGCGCAGCATCTGCCACATCCATTTCAACTGGAACTGCGTGCCGTCGAGGCCGATCGCCAGCGGCGCATGCCGCTGGAACATCCATTTGATGGCCTTCAGCGGCACGCCTGGCGCCGCCCATGGCGCGGCATAGCCCGGGGATATCTGCCCGGCGTTGGCGGCGCTGGTCTCTTCGGCGGCGCCGGGCTGGCGATCGATAACCGTCACCTCATGCCCCGCCTGGCTTAAATACCAGGCACTCGCGACCCCAACTACCCCACTTCCCAGTATGACGACTCGCATAGCGACTCCGTAATAGTTAAAGAACAATCATCTAATTACAAATTGATAACTCAGTTGAAAATATTATTCAACATACGCTTTATTTATGGTGACTTAACTCACAGCATGCCGCACCAGCATTGACCCCATAGATTTACTATCTCATGCTGCGCTTCATTTTTACTCAGAATAAAATCCCGCAACGAGCGCCAAAAAACGCCTTTAAGATTGCGAAATCGCGAAGAAAAGAAATTGTCGGCAGACGCAGTTTGTCATGCCGTGTTCTATGCTTGTTTAGAGGTTCTCCGTACAGAGAGAGCCACCGACAATGAGGGCGCGCTAATGGCTACGATTGATTCCATGAACAGGGACACCACTCGTTTAAGCGATGGACCCGATTGGACTTTTGAACTACTGGAGACCTACCTTGCCGAAGTTGACCGGGTAGCCAAGCTGTATCGGCTCGACACCTATCCCCATCAAATCGAAGTCATTACCTCCGAGCAGATGATGGATGCCTACTCCAGCGTCGGCATGCCGATCAACTATCCGCACTGGTCGTTCGGCAAGAAGTTTATCGAAACTGAACAGGCGTATAAGCACGGTCAACAGGGCCTGGCCTACGAGATTGTGATCAACTCCAATCCCTGCATCGCCTATCTGATGGAGGAGAACACCATTACCATGCAGGCGCTGGTGATGGCCCATGCCTGCTACGGGCACAACTCCTTTTTCAAAAACAACTACCTGTTTCGCAGCTGGACCGACGCCAGCTCGATCATTGATTACCTGATCTTCGCCCGTAAATACATCACCGACTGCGAAGAGCGCTATGGCGTCGATGAGGTAGAAAAACTACTCGACTCCTGCCATGCCCTGATGAACTACGGCGTCGACCGCTATAAACGTCCGCAGAAAATCTCACTGCAGGAGGAGAAGGCGCGACAAAAAAGCCGCGAAGAGTATCTGCAAAGTCAGGTCAATATGCTGTGGCGCACCCTGCCGAAGCGGGAAGAAGAGAAAACCATCGAATCCGCACGCCGCTATCCTTCAGAGCCGCAGGAGAACCTGCTGTACTTTATGGAGAAGAATGCGCCGCTGCTGGAGCCGTGGCAGCGTGAAATCCTGCGGATTGTGCGCAAGGTCAGCCAGTATTTTTATCCGCAGAAGCAGACGCAGGTGATGAACGAAGGCTGGGCGACCTTCTGGCATTACACCATCCTCAACCACCTGTACGATGAGGGGAAAGTGACGGAGCGCTTTATGCTGGAGTTCCTGCACAGCCACACCAACGTGGTCTTTCAGCCGCCCTATAACAGCCAGTGGTACAACGGGATTAACCCCTATGCGCTGGGCTTTGCCATGTTCCAGGACATTAAACGCATTTGCCAGTCACCCACCGAAGAGGACCGCTACTGGTTCCCGGATATCGCCGGTTCCGACTGGCTGGAAACGCTGCATTTCGCGATGCGCGATTTTAAAGATGAGAGTTTTATCAGCCAGTTCCTGTCGCCGAAAATTATGCGCGATTTCCGCTTCTTTACGGTGCTCGATGACGATCATAATAACTATCTGGAGATTTCCGCTATCCATAACGAAGAGGGGTATCGGGAGATTCGCTCGAAGCTGTCCGCTCAGTACAATCTCAGCAACCTCGAACCGAATATTCAGGTATGGAGCGTCGATTTGCGCGGCGACCGATCGCTGACGCTGCGCTATGTGCCGCACAACCGCGTGCCGCTGGATAAAGGCCGCCGGGAAGTGCTCAAGCACGTCCACCGCCTGTGGGGGTTTGATATCCTGCTGGAACAGCAAAACGCCGATGGCAGTATCGAACTGCTGGATCGCAGCCCGCCGCGCCCGAATGCGCTGTAGCTGAGCGAAAAGCATAACGCCCGGTTTCCGCCGGGCGTTTTTTCTGCTGCAGTGCGCGTTAGCGCATGCCGATGACTAAATCGCCCGACATAGTTTTCTGCATCCGGTGCCAGATTTCACCGCTGTCGTGGCCGTAGCGGCGGACAATGTCATACACCTTCTCGTGCAGCCCCTCTTCACACACCTTCGCCAGCTGGTGATAAAAGCCCAACGCCAGGCTGCGTGCTTCCGGGTTGGCGAAATAGTGGCGGCCGATACGGGTATACAGCCCTTTCATTCCGTTTAGGATCAGACCGTAGATCGGGTTGCCGGAGGCAAACGCCAGGCCGCGGAAAATGTTGTAGTCCAGATCGGCAAAGGCATCGGCGTGGTCTTCCACCTCGCGCGCGCTGGCCAGAACCTGCAGGGCGTTTTCAGGGTGCTGACGGAAGGCGGTGCGGATAAAAATAGTCGAAATATTGGTACGTACCGACAGCAGATTATCGATCAGCTGCGGAACGCTGTCGTGATCGAGACGCGCCAGAGTTTCGAGGATATTCAACCCGGACGTTTCCCAGAAATTGTTCACCTTCGTCGGTTTGCCGTGCTGAATGGTTAACCAGCCGTCACGGGCCAGACGTTGCAACACTTCGCGTAAGGTAGTGCGGGTCACGCCAATCAGTTCAGAAAGTTCACGTTCAGCAGGGAGAATCGTGCCTGGTGGAAAACGGTTATTCCAGATACTTTCGATGATGTACTCTTCCGCGAAACCCGCAGGGCTTTGCGCCTTAATGACCATAGTAAGATTTCCATTACACAGCGTTGCAAATTCTACTCATCATACCAGAGCCGCTATAGTGCAGATAGCATCATAAAGTAATTAAAAGGGGATCGCCGTTTCATTTTCAGCTTTTCATTTCACGCGGGCCATGGCCGGAATGCGAGGCGAAGTCAGTTGCTTCCCATTTTGCTCAACTGCTAGTCTTGTAAATAGTTACGTGTAAAATCATGTCATTAATTTGGCGGGAAGGATGTCTGTCGTGGAAATGTCTTATGGCCGCGCCCTGTGGCGCAATTTTCTTGGCCAGTCGCCGGACTGGTACAAGCTCACTCTCATCATCGTCTTACTCATTAACCCGCTGGTGTTTTATCTTAACCCTTTTATCGCCGGCTGGCTGTTGGTGGTTGAGTTTATTTGTACCCTCGCCATGGCGCTCAAATGCTATCCGCTGCTGCCAGGCGGCCTGCTGGCGATAGAAGCCGTGTTTATCGGCATGACCAGCCCCGAGCATATTCGTGAAGAAATCGCCAACAATCTGGAAGTTCTCCTGCTGCTGATGTTTATGGTGGCGGGGATTTACTTTATGAAGCAGCTGCTGCTGTTTATCTTTACCCGTCTGCTGCTGGGTATTCGTAGCAAAATGATGTTGTCGCTCGCTTTTTGTCTGGCTGCGGCCTTCCTCTCCGCCTTCCTCGATGCGTTAACCGTGGTGGCGGTGGTGATTAGCGTCGCCGTCGGCTTTTACGGTATTTATCATCGCGTAGCCTCTTCGCGCCCGGACGATAACGACATCCTGGACGATAGCCATCTCGACCCACATGATCGCGGCGTGCTGGAACAGTTCCGCGGTTTTCTGCGTAGCCTGATGATGCATGCGGGCGTCGGGACAGCGTTGGGCGGCGTGATGACCATGGTCGGCGAGCCGCAAAACCTGATTATCTCAAAAGCGGCCGGCTGGCACTTCGGCGAGTTCTTTTTACGCATGGCGCCGGTGACCTTGCCGGTCGTCGTCTGCGGCCTGCTGACCTGCCTGCTGCTGGAGAAATTCAAGCTATTCGGCTACGGTGAGCCGTTACCGCCAGCGGTGCGTAAGGTTTTACAGGACTATGACGATCGCAGCCGCCAGCAGCGTAGCCGCCAGGACCGCCTGCGGCTCATTGCCCAGGGGATTATCGGCATCTGGCTGGTGATTGCGCTGGCGATGCATCTCGCGGAGGTGGGCCTGATCGGTTTATCGGTGATTATTCTGGCGACGACTTTCTCCGGTGTCACCGATGAGCATGCCATCGGCAAAGCCTTTACCGAGGCGCTACCGTTCACCGCCCTGCTGACCGTCTTTTTCGCCGTCGTTGCCGTGATCATCGACCAGCACCTGTTTACGCCGGTGATTCAGTTTGTCCTGCAGGCCTCACCGCACGCTCAACTGTCATTGTTCTATCTGTTTAACGGTTTGCTGTCGTCGATCTCCGATAACGTCTTTGTCGGCACGGTGTACATCAACGAAGCGAAAACCGCGCTACAGCACGGCGTTATCAGCCTGCCGCAGTTTGAGCTGTTGGCCGTGGCCATTAACACCGGTACCAACCTGCCTTCCGTCGCCACGCCGAACGGCCAGGCGGCCTTTTTGTTCCTGCTGACCTCCACGCTGGCGCCGCTGATTCGCCTTTCCTACGGGCGCATGGTGTGGATGGCGCTGCCTTATACCCTTGTGATGACCCTGGTCGGTTTACTGTGCGTTGAGTTCACCTTAATGCCCGCCACCCAATGGATGCTCGATAACCACTGGCTCGTTACGCCGTCACTTCCTTAAATCAAGCTGCGCTTATCCGCCTTCTTCAGGCGGATAAGCGCACTTCTTTTATGTAATATTTTCCGACAAGCTGCTGGCGTCGGTACGGTTTTCGTTTACACTGCCATGATTTAGCATGTTTCAGGGAAATGACTATGTTGCGATATTTAAACCAGTGCTCGCGGGGACGCGGAGCCTGGCTCCTGATGGCGTTAACCGCTTTTATCCTTGAGTTAGTCGCGCTGTGGTTTCAGCACGTGATGCTGCTACAACCCTGCGTGATGTGTATTTATGAACGTTGTGCGTTATTAGGCATTATGGCTGCCGGTATCGTCGGCGCCATCGCGCCGAAAACGCCGTTACGCTACGTGGCGCTGGTGATCTGGCTGTATAGCGCCCTGCGGGGCCTGCAGCTGGCGTGGGAACACACGATGATTCAGCTGCATCCTTCCCCGTTTCAGACCTGCGATTTCGCCGCCCGCTTCCCGACGTGGCTACCGCTGGACAAATGGCTGCCGCAGATGTTTGTTGCCAGCGGCGACTGCTCCGTGCGCCAGTGGGAGTTTCTGACGCTGGAGATGCCGCAGTGGCTGGTCGGGATCTTCGCCGCCTATCTGATCGTTGGATTACTGGTGCTGATTGCTCAGCCCTTCAAACCCAAAAAACGCGATCTGTTCGGGCGCTAGGCCCAGTAGAGAAAACGCTCCTTCGGGAGCGTTTTTTTTATCTGTACGTTGACGCCGTCACCCATAAAGATGCATATTAAATACATCTTATAGAGTCCTGCTAAGGAGCTGACGATGTCTCACTTGCGTATTCCAGCTAACTGGAAAGTTAAACGTTCCACCCCGTTCTTCACCAAAGAGAATGTCCCCGCCGCTCTGCTCAGCCACCACAATACCGCCGCCGGGGTTTTCGGCCAGCTGTGCGTGATGGAAGGCACGGTGACCTATTATGGCTTCGCTGATGAGCGGGCCACTGAACCGGAAGTGAAGGTGGTGATTAACGCCGGCCAGTTTGCCACCAGTCCGCCGCAGTACTGGCATCGCGTTGAGCTCAGCGAGGATGCGCAGTTCAATATCCACTTCTGGGTAGAAGACGACGCGCACGGTGAAAACGGGCTGTTCCACGCGAAGAAAGCCTGAGTCATTTGTCGTTTGACGGATGACATCGGTCAAGAAAGCCAGACTTCATCAATGGTAAATCTGAGCAACAAAACACAAAACCCGCCGGGCGGCGGGTTTGCGCAATAGCTAGCAGCTGACGTGAACGCCTTACTGCGCCCAGTCAGGCTTATTCAAAATATGGTCCTGCCAGTCGCGTACCGTCTCCTCCTTCACCGCAATATGGCGCACGGAGATGCGTTCGCCGTGCATCGCCGCTTTCGAGCCGCTCAACAGCGGGTGCCAGTGCGGTAAAGGCTGGCCTTCCGCCAGCAGGCGATAGGCGCAGGTTGGCGGTAGCCACTCAAACGTCGGCAGGTTGTCACGCGTTAGTTTAATGCAGTCCGGTTCGTATTCGAAACGTCGCTCATAGTTGCGGCACTGACAGGTTTTGATATTTAACTGACGGCAGGCGACGTTGGTGAAATAGATTTCATCGGTATCCTCATCCATCAGCTTATGCAGGCAGCACTGTCCACAGCCGTCGCACAGTGATTCCCACTCTGCATCGGTCATTTCATCCAGTGTTTTGTGTTGCCAGAAAGGTTGTTCGCTCATAGGGGATATCCGTGATTGCAATTCAGGGTGCACCTTATAACCAGTCTGGCACACCGATGCAAGTTTTGCCGCCTGCGAGAGGCGGCAAGCGGACGTTACAGCACCCGGGTGGTCAACGAAAAACCGTTAAAACCCACTTCCAGATCGTCACCGCTGTGCAGCGGCCCGACGCCTTCCGGCGTCCCGGTGAGCACCACGTCGCCGGCTTTAAGGGTAAAGAAGCGCGACATGTAGGCAATCAGCGGCACGATTTTATGGATCATATCGGCGGTCGTCCCCTGCTGACGAACCTCGCCATTCACCTGCAGACTCAACGGCGTATTTTGCGGATCGCCGTGGAATTCTGCGGCAGGAATAAAACCGGAGACCGGACAGGAATTATCGAAGCCCTTGGCTTTTTCCCACGGCTGACCGGCCTTTTTCATCTTCGCCTGCAAATCCCTCAGGGTCAGGTCGAGCGCCACGCCGTAGCCCGCTATCGCTTTCAGCACATGCTCTTCCGTCGCCTGGCGCAGCGTGCTGCCGATCAGCACCGCCAGCTCCACCTCGTGGTGCACCGAACCCAGACCTTCAGGGAACACCAACGGCTGGCGAATATCGCATAGCGCCGTCTCAGGTTTAATAAACAGCACCGGCTCTTCCGGTAGCGCACTGCCCATTTCCTTGATGTGATTTGCATAATTGCTGCCTACGCAAACGACTTTACTTACCGGGTAATCCAGTAATGCTCCCTGCCAGTTGTGATGTTGGTACATTATTTCCCCTCGGTGGTTTAATCAGATTTATTCCCCTGTTCCGCCAGGTGTTTCTTCAGTAGATTCTCAGTCGGAGGAGGAAGTTGCAGGTAATAGCCCTGATCGATCAGCGCCTGTTTTACTTTTTCCAGATCGGCACCCGCGAGCTTTTTACGTCCGTCGAGCGGCAAAAGCATCGTCATTTGCGGCGTGCCGAAGCTGTCCATCAATTCGGCGGGAACGCGTGAGAAATCGTCCCTTTTTTCGACATACAAATAGGTTTGCTCACGTTTAGTACTTCGATAAATCACACAAAACATAGTTTTACTCGGAATTAGACCCGTGGTCACTTGCCTCAATATATGAGTGACTATAACATGCCTTTTAGTCTTCGGAATATCACCGCACTTCGGCGGGTGATAAACAGCAAATTGAGTAAGGCCAGGATGTCAAATACGCCAATCGAACTTAAAGGCAGTAGCTTCACCTTATCTGTCGTTCATTTGCACGACGCAAATCCCGAGGTTATTCGTCAGGCGTTAGAAGACAAAATCGCCCAGGCTCCCGCTTTTTTACGTCATGCTCCCGTCGTTGTGAATATCAGCAGCGTCGAAGAGGTCGTTGACTGGCGCGCCATGCACGAGGCCATCGCCAGCACCGGCTTACGGATTATGGGCGTGAGTGGTTGCAAAATCCCGCGGCTGAAGACGGAAATCGACCGCAGCGGGATCCCTTTACTGACGGAAGGGAAAGAAAAAATGCCCCGTCAGGCGCCGTCAGAACCGGTTGCACCAGCGCCAGTTGTTAATCAGATCACAAAAACACGTTTAATTGATCTGCCGGTACGTTCCGGTCAGCGCATTTATGCTCCAAACTGTGATCTAATTGTTACAAATCATGTGAGTGCCGGTGCGGAACTTATTGCCGACGGTAACATCCATGTATATGGCATGATGCGAGGACGAGCGCTCGCAGGCGCAGGTGGCGATAGAGAAGCGCAAATATTTTGTTCACACCTCACGGCGGAGCTGGTGTCCATCGCTGGGGAATACTGGCTGAGTGATAATATCCCGGCCGAATTTTATGGCAAAGCGGCGCGCCTGAGTCTGGGTGATACCGCGTTGACTATTCAACCGTTGAGTTAGTCCCTTTTTAACAAGGAATTTCTATGGCACGCATTATTGTTGTGACTTCGGGTAAAGGGGGCGTTGGCAAGACTACCTCCAGCGCGGCCATCGCTACCGGTCTGGCCCAGAAGGGAAAGAAAACCGTCGTTATCGACTTCGATATCGGCCTGCGTAACCTCGACCTGATCATGGGCTGCGAGCGTCGGGTGGTTTATGACTTCGTCAACGTCATTCAGGGCGATGCCACGCTGAATCAGGCGTTAATCAAAGATAAACGCACCGAAAACCTCTATATCCTCCCCGCTTCCCAGACGCGTGATAAAGATGCGTTGACCCGCGAAGGCGTCGATAAGGTTCTCGAAGAACTGAAAAAAATGAATTTCGATTTTGTTGTCTGTGATTCACCTGCAGGCATCGAAACCGGTGCGCTGATGGCGCTGTACTTTGCTGACGAAGCCATCATCACCACTAACCCGGAAGTCTCCTCCGTTCGTGACTCCGACCGTATCCTCGGCATCCTCGCCTCCAAATCCCGCCGTGCGGAAAATGGCGAAGAGCCGATTAAAGAACATCTGCTGCTGACGCGCTATAACCCTGGCCGCGTCAACAAAGGCGACATGCTGAGCATGGAAGACGTTCTGGAAATCCTGCGTATCAATCTGGTCGGCGTGATCCCGGAAGATCAGTCCGTACTGCGCGCGTCAAACCAGGGCGAGCCGGTTATTCTGGACGATGCATCAGATGCAGGTAAGGCTTATGCCGATACGGTAGAACGTCTGCTCGGAGAAGAACGTCCTTTCCGCTTCATTGAAGAAGAGAAGAAAGGTTTCCTCAAACGCCTGTTCGGAGGATAAATTATGGCATTACTCGACTTTTTTCTCTCGCGGAAAAAGAACACGGCCAACATTGCGAAAGAGCGCCTGCAAATCATCGTCGCGGAGCGTCGTCGCGGCGATGCTGAACCGCATTACCTGCCGCAGCTACGGAAGGATATTCTGGAAGTCATCTGTAAATATGTGCAGATCGACCCGGAAATGGTCAGCGTGCAGCTGGAGCAGCGAGACGGTGATATTTCGATTCTGGAGTTGAACGTGACTTTACCAGAAACGGAAGAGTCGAAATCCTGACGGTGGGTGCACCCGATAGCCTTGCGCTATCGGGCCAGTTTGTTGTATGGCCCGGATATCACCTCCGGGCTATTTGCCGTGGCTTAGCGCGGATATTCGCTTAACAGCGCCTTCAGGCGATCGGCCATCAGTGCGCTACGCCAGCCGGAAATCAGCTCCGGCAAGGTATTGCCGCTCTTCAACTGCCAGTGCCAGTTTAGCAGCTGGTTAATCTGCCGTCTGGATGCCAGCAGCTCCGCACTCAGCCCCGTTCCACTACTCACATCCTGCACCAGCGCTTTAATCTCTTTAAAGACCTTGCGGTATCCCGGCATATCGATCAGGTTTTGCAGCGGTTCCGGTAACGCCTCTTCCGGCAGCTCCTGCGCTTTCGCCACCAGGCTTATCAGCGTTTTACCGTGGAAGCGAATTTCACTGCCGGATAATCCCAGGCTATCGAGCTCGCCCAGGCTCCCCGGCATATAGCGCGCCACGCTCCACAGGTGTTCTTCACGAACGACAAAATTAACCGCCATATCGCGATCGCGCGCTTTACGCAAACGCCACTCCGCCAGCAGCTGCAGGCAGCCAAGCTGGCGGCTGCGCAGTTGCCAGGCGTTGCCGATATCGCGCCATGCCTGCGCCGGGTCCTGCACTTCCTGGCGACGCTGCTGCATCAGACGACACTCATCCAGCGCGGCGGGTAGCCAGCCGGCGGCTTCGGTTTCCGCCATCAGCTTGCTGGCGATAGGCAGCAGATACCAGACATCGGCAGCGGCATAATCGCACTGACGCTGGGTCAGCGGACGCGCCAGCCAGTCGGTGCGCGACTCGCTCTTATCCAGCGCGACGCCGGAGTACTCTTCCACCATGGATGCGAATCCCCATGACATCGGGCGACCGCAAAAGGCCGCCAGAATCTGGGTATCGATCAACGGCGCCGGCATCAGGCCAAAGGTGTTGAGGAACACTTCCAGATCTTCACTGCCGGCGTGCAGGTACTTGGTGACGTCTTTGTTCAGCAACAGCTCGCGCATGGGCGCCCAGTCGCTGATTTCCAGCGGGTCGATCAGCGAAACCTGTGTGCCGTCAAACAGTTGCAACAGGCCCAGCTGCGGGTAGTAGGTGCGGGTGCGGACAAATTCCGTATCCAGCGCAAGCGCCGAAGCCGCGCTTGCCGCTTCACAGATGGCGCGAAGACCATCGTCGGTGGTGATCATCTGATAGTTCAAATCATACTCTCTTAACTTGCGCCCATAAAAAACGCCGGCTTAGCCGGCGTCTGGCGACTCGCGTATACCTTAGGCTTTATTGTCTACTTTAGCGCGGGCTTCGTCACGCAGTTCTCGCCGTAAAATTTTCCCAACGTTGGATTTCGGTAGCTCATCACGAAATTCCACCAGTTTTGGCACCTTATAACCGGTCAGGTGACGGCGGCAGAAGGTAATCAGCGCCTCTTCGGTCAGCGCCGCGTCTTTCTTCACGACGAAGATCTTCACCGCTTCGCCGCTGCTGCCTGACGGGACGCCGATGGCGGCCACTTCCTGAACGCCAGAATGCTGCATCACCACATCCTCGATCTCATTCGGATAGACGTTGAAACCGGAGACCAGAATCATATCTTTTTTACGGTCCACGATGCGCAAAAAGCCTTCATCATCCATTACCGCAATATCCCCGGTATACAGCCAGCCGTCTTTGATAATTTCAGCGGTCGCGTCCGGGCGCTGCCAGTACCCCAGCATCACCTGCGGGCCTTTCACGCACAGTTCCCCCGGCTGACCCGGCGGCACTTCATTATCGTCATCGTCCACCAGTTTCGCTTCGGTAGACGGGACCGGCAAACCGATACTGCCGCTATGATAGTCAATATCGTGCGGGTTAACGCTGACCAGCGGCGCGCACTCGGTCAGCCCGTAGCCCTCCAGCAGATACTGGCCGGTCAGTTTCATCCAGCGTTCGGCCACCACCTGCTGCACCGGCATCCCGCCGCCGGCGGAGAGATGCAGTGAAGAGAAGTCGAGCTGCTGGAACTCTTTATTGTTGAGTAAGGCGTTGAACAGGGTGTTAACCCCGGTCATTGCCGTAAACGGGTATTTCGCCAGCTCCTTCACCAGACCCGGAATATCGCGCGGGTTGGTAATCAGCAGGTTCTGGCCGCCGAGTTCAATGAACAGCAGGCAGTTCATGGTCAGCGCAAAGATGTGGTACAGCGGTAATGCCGTAACGACAAACTCTTTCCCCCGGTGCAACAGCGGCCCGTAGGTGGCATTCACCTGTTCGAGGTTAGCCAGCATATTGCGGTGGGTGAGCATCGCCCCTTTCGCCACCCCGGTGGTACCGCCGGTATATTGCAGGAACGCCAGATCTTCCGTGACAATATCGGGTTTGACGTACTGCAGGCGGTAGCCATTATGCAGCGCACTGCGGAAAGAGATCGCGTCAGGCAGATGATACTTCGGCACCAGCCGCTTGATATATTTGACGACGAAATTCACCAGCGTGCCTTTCGCCGTGGAGAGCTGATCGCCCATGCGCGTCAGAATCACGTGTTTCACCTGGGTTCTGGCGACCACTTTCTCCAGGGTATGAGCAAAGTTGGAGACGATGACAATCGCCGCCGCGCCGCTGTCATTGAGCTGGTGCTCCAGTTCCCGCGGCGTATACAGCGGATTGACGTTCACCACGATCATCCCGGCGCGCAGAATACCGAATAACGCAATGGGGTATTGCAACAGGTTAGGCATCATCAGCGCGACGCGGTCACCCTTCTGCAGGCCCAGCCCCTGCTGAAGATACGCGGCGAACGCCCGACTGCGCTCCTCCAGCTTACGGTAGGTCATCACCTCGCCCATATTGATAAATGCCGGCTGGTCGGCATATCGCGTGGTGGCATGTTCAAACAATTCAACCAGGGATTGATAGCGGTCAGGATTTATCTCCGCCGGAACATCGGCGGGATAGCGGTTTAGCCAAACCTTTTTCACTGCATCACCTCTGAAATAGTTATTCGTCGTCATCACAGCCCCTGATCAACAAACATTCTGTTAACATTATATTAACTCAGCGTACCAGTTTATTAATTAGGCGTTTTACAGGTTGCGAAGCGCGTCACTATTTATTTTTCTTATCAGACTAAAAATGAAGAAACAGCGGACAAGCCGCTGTTTCTTTTAGCTTACAAAAACTACAAAATCATTCAGTTACAACACTTCTGACTTCCGCAGGGCCCGGATTATACCAACCCCAGCCGCCATAGCCGTAGCCCCAGGGGCGTGGGCCAAACATCCACGGATCGATAGGCTGCGGCGGCATAACCACCTGCTGCACCACGTTCCAGCGCTTATAGCCGGTGGCGTTCATCAGCATAAATTTGTAGGGCGTGTTGCCTACTTTTCCGTCGACGGCGCCGGTAATCGGGCCGACGACGGTGACCAGCTGACCACGAAAATCGACCGGGTCAAGGAAGCCATTCACGTCGGCGTAGATCCGCCCGCGTGAAGGTTCATTCAGCTCAGGCCGGGCGCCGCTGTCTAACGGCACGGTGGCAATCTCCAGCCGGGTTTTCCCCTGTTGATTCTGGATGTTGACGACCTTACCGCCAAAGCGCGCTTCCTGGCCGACATACAGCTGCGGCGCAGCCATCACCCGGACTAAATCTTGCTGTGGCGTCGGGCTGGAGCCTTTAATGGCATCCGGCACCGAAACGCAGCCGCTCAACGCGGCGGCAACGGCGCCCGCTAAAAACCAACGTACTACTTTATTTTGACCCGCCATGATGCGACTCCTTATCTCAGGCTTCTGCTTACTGAGATTCATTCCCGGCCGGGAAGTTTCTTCCATGCCACTTCGTTTCGCAAATAAACCGGTTCGGCTTTCTCCACGGCGACGGTTTGTCCGGCAGCGAGCAGATAGCAGGCCAGCGGCAGCATATCCTCCGCCTCGGGCAGCGTCATTTCGCCGTCGGTTAATACCAGTGGCGCGTTTTTCGCCAGATCGGGCCAGGCTTGCCAGCCGGTGCCCACGGTCGCCCACTGGCCTGCCAGCTGCTGCAAGCGTTCGCTCACCGCTTCCGGCTTCAGCACCGCCTCGCTCTCCTCACCGTGCCAGACCCCCTGCTCATCACGCTGGTATTCCGCCCAGTAGACTTCCCCCATGCGAGCATCAATAGCGGCCAGCACGCGGGTCGCTCCGGTTTTACGCCATGCGCCCTGCGCCATGGTGGCCAGGGTCGACACGCCGATCATCGGCAGTTCCGCCCCCAGCGCCAGCCCCTGGGCAATGCCGATACCGATGCGCACGCCGGTAAAACTGCCCGGCCCGCGGCCAAACGCCAGCGCATCGAGGTCAGTGAGTCGCAGATGACTTTCCGTCAGGACATCCTGCACCAGAGGCAGAATACGTTGCGTGTGTTCGCGGGGACAAATTTCGAAATGAGCACAAAGGGTGCCATCATTCCACAGCGCCGCGGAGCAGGCCTCCGTGGCGGTATCGATAGCCAAAATTCGCATGGGTTGTCGCGCTCTCGCTCTAGCAGATTGACAAAATGGCGCGCAGCTTACCACATTTTGCGACAGATTACCTCGCCGGCGGCACGGCGAGGAAGCGCACCGCCCGGCGAATATCGCGGGTTCGCGGCGCCGGCGGCAGGCTCGCGAGGAACACCGCGCCATACGGGCGCATCACCAGACGGTTGTCGCAAATCACCAGCACCCCGCGGTCGTCGATATCACGAATCAAGCGCCCTACCCCTTGCTTGAGGGTAATGACCGCATCCGGCAGCTGAACTTCAGCAAAAGGATCGCCGCCGCGCAGGCGACAATCTTCCATCCGCGCTTTCAGCAGCGGATCGTCCGGCGAGGTAAACGGCAGCTTGTCGATAATCACCAGCGAAAGCGCATCGCCGCGCACGTCTACCCCTTCCCAGAAGCTGCTGGTGGCCACCAGCAGGGCGTTACCGGCGCTGACAAACTGCTGCAGCAGCTGCCCCTTGCTGGTTTCTCCCTGCAGCAGCACCGGTAGCGTCATGGTGGCGCGGAACTGCTCGGCCAGATCGCGCATCATCGCGTGCGAGGTACAGAGCATGAAGCAGCGACCGTCGTTGGCCTCAATCAGCGGTTTGAGCATCGCCGCCAGGTGCCGCGCGCCGCCGGGCTGATTGGGCAACGGGAGATTGCGCGGCACGCAGAGCAGCGTCTGGCGGGCGTAGTCAAATGGGCTCGGCAGCAGCAGCGACTCCGCCTCTTCAATACCGAGGCGCGCGGTGAAGTGGTGCAGATCGTCGTTAACCGACAGCGTCGCCGAGGTAAAAATCCAGCTGCCCGCTTTTTGCGCCATTACCTCTTTAAACTTTTCCGCGACGGTTAGCGGGGTGAGCGCCAGGGTAAAGTGGCGGGAAGTACATTCGTACCAGTAGCTAAAGCCCGGCTGGTTAATCTCCTTCAGCCGTTTCAGGCGCGCGCGATACACCGTGGCGCGCTCGAAAGCGGCATCCAGCAGCGCCGAGCGGCCAAGGGAGAGTTTCGCCACGTCGTAGCATAGCTCCAGGGCATCATCGAGCAGCAACAGCGCACGCTGAATATTGCTATCCGCCAGCAGGTCACGAAGATTGCCGCGATAGCCGGGTTCGCCGAGCTGCAAACGGAAATCCTGCGCGCTCTGCGCCAGGCGGTCGGCGCACTTTTGCAACTGCTGAGTATCTTTTAGCTCGGTGCGGTAGGCGATGGTGATGTCCTTCGCCAGGTCCTGCAGCTGGCGGCTGGAGAGCGACTGGCCGAAATACTGGCTGGCAATATCCGGGAGCTGATGCGCTTCATCGAAGATCATTACCTCCGCCTCCGGGATAAGCTCGGCGAAGCCGCTCTCTTTAACCACCATGTCGGCGAGGAACAGGTGATGGTTCACCACCACCACATCGGCATCCATCGCCTTTTTACGCGCTTTAACGACGAAACAGTCTTTATACAGCGGGCAGTCGCTACCCAGACAGTTATCGTTGGTGCTGGTGACCAGCGGCCAGGCCTGAGAGTCTTCGGCGACGCTGACGCAGGTGCTGATATCGCCATCGACGGTTTGATTCGACCACGAGCGCAGCAGAATCACGTCGCTAAGGGTTTGTACCGGCAGATCGCCGCCGGCCATCGTCTGCTGTTCGAGGCGTTCAAGACACAGGTAGTTGGAGCGCCCTTTCAGCAGCGCCAGTTTACCGGTGAAGTTCAGCGCTTTTGCGACGGTCGGCAGATCGCGGCTGTACAGCTGATCCTGCAGCGCTTTCGATCCGGTGGAGATAATCACCTTTTTATTGGCCCGCAGCGCCGGCGCCAGATAGGCGTAGGTTTTGCCGGTCCCGGTGCCTGCCTCGACCACCAGCGGCCGCGCCGCTTTAATCGCCTGGGCCACCGCCATCGCCATCTGGCGCTGCGGTTCGCGCGGTTTAAATCCCGGAATCGCCCTGGCCAGTTGGCCGTCTGCTGCAAAATCGTCGATCACAATGCCCCCTGGTTATCTGGACAGTGATTATGTCAGGGAGGGCGTCGTTTCACCAGCCCGGGTAGTGACGCGGGCAGAACATTGTGGCAGTCTTGCCGCTGTCTGATGGAATAAAACCGAAGGAAACTAACATGACAATTACGCGTATCGATGCCGAAGCCCGCTGGTCTGATGTGGTGATCCACAACCAGACGATTTACTACACCGGCGTACCAGCAAACCTTGATGCGGACGCCTTTGAGCAAACCGCGAATACCCTGGCGCAGATTGACGCCGTGCTGGAAAAACAGGGTAGCAACAAGTCGCGTATTCTTGATGCCACCATTTTCCTCGCGGACAAAAGCGATTTTGCCGCGATGAACAAAGCCTGGGACGCCTGGGTCGTTGCCGGCCACGCCCCGGTACGCTGCACCGTTCAGGCCGCGTTAATGAAGCCGGAATACAAAGTCGAAATTAAAATTATCGCCGCGGCTTAATTACTCGTCTTCGTCTTCATCTTCAAAGCGCGCGACGATCCGATCTCCGGTATGCGTGGCGCGCAGTTCACTCGCCACCAGCGCAATGGCCTCACCGCTGCTCATCCCGTTAGCCATCAGTTCCTGAATACGTTCTACCGCTTGTTGCTGTTGCTCGTGGCTCAGCGAAGGTAAACCTGCAAACATGACTCACTCCTGCTACATTGTGTGGCGTAATTATTTCATGCCGCCCCCCTTTTACACCAGAGGACGGTAACGATTAGGATCGAGGAAGATGTTGTCCCCCGCTATTATTACCCTGCCATGGCACCCGGATGCTGCCGGGCGTTTCTTTACTCCTTTAAGCACCACGCCGTGGGCGATGCTGTTGCATTCCGGCTTTGCCGACCATCCGCATAACCGTTTTGATATTATCGTCGCTGAGCCACGCGCCACGCTGGTCACCCGCGGCGGGACAACCGCGATTGATGACGGCCAGACGCAAAGCCTTTCCACGGCCGATCCGCTGACGCTGCTGCAGGCGCAGCTGGACCAGTGCGGACTCGCGCCGCAGGCGCATCCCCATCTGCCGTTCCTCGGCGGCGCTCTGGGACTGTTCGGTTACGATCTGGGCCGCCGTTTTGAATCCCTGCCCTCGCAGGCCGCGACGGATATCGCGCTGCCGGATATGGCCGTCGGTATTTATGACTGGGCGCTGATCGTCGATCATCAGCGCCGCGAAGTCTCGTTGCTTAGCTACGGCGATCCTCATGCCCGGCTCCGCTGGCTACAGGCGCAGTCCCCCGCGCCGGTGGTCCCTTTTGCCCTGACGTCGCCCTGGCGTTCAAATATGACCCGCGCGCAGTACGGCGAGAAATTCCGCCAGGTCCAGGCTTACCTGCAGAGCGGCGACTGCTACCAGGTCAACCTGGCGCAGCGTTTTCAGGCCAGCTACCGCGGCGACGAGTGGCAGGCATTTTGCCAGCTAAACCGTGCCAATCGTGCGCCGTTCAGCGCCTTTATTCGCCTGCGGGAAGGCGCCGTGTTGAGCCTGTCCCCCGAGCGCTTCATCCGCCTGGAGCAAGGCGCGATCCAGACCCGGCCGATTAAAGGCACCCTGCCGCGCCTGGCGGATCCGCGGGAAGACGCCCTGCAGGCGGCTAAACTGGCCGGCTCGCCAAAAGACCGGGCGGAGAATTTAATGATCGTCGACTTGATGCGAAATGATATTGGTCGGGTCGCCGAAGCCGGTAGCGTACGGGTTCCGGAGCTGTTTGTGGTGGAACCCTTCCCGGCGGTGCACCATCTGGTGAGTACGATTACCGCCAGACTGCCGGCTCATCTCGATGCCAGCGATCTGCTGCGCGCGGCGTTCCCCGGCGGTTCGATTACCGGCGCCCCCAAAGTGCGAGCGATGCAAATTATTGATGAACTCGAACCTCAGCGACGCAATGCGTGGTGCGGCAGTATCGGCTATATCAGCCGGTGTGGCAATATGGATACCAGCATTACTATTCGCACGCTGACGGCATTTCAGGGGCAACTGTACTGCTCAGCCGGCGGCGGCATCGTAGCGGACAGTGAAGAAGCGGCCGAATATCAGGAAACGTTTGATAAAGTGCATCGTATTTTGCAACAGCTGGAGAGCTAGAACATGGCGGATAGCGGCCTTGAACTGGACGACTTTCTTTCGCGTTTTCAATTATTGCGCCCGCAGCCAACGCGCAACGCGCTGAATCAGCGCCAGGCGGCCGTGCTGGTGCCCATCGTTCGTCGGCCGCAGCCGGGGCTGCTGCTGACCCAGCGCTCGTCGCGGTTACGTAAACACGCCGGCCAGGTCGCCTTCCCGGGCGGCGCCGTCGATGACACCGACGCGACGCTTATCGCCGCCGCATTGCGCGAGGCGCAGGAAGAGGTCGCGATTCTTCCACACGCGGTCGAGATCATCGGCGTCCTGCCGCCGGTGGATAGCGTCACCGGCTTTCAGGTCACCCCGGTGGTCGGCATTATTCCGCCGAATCTCCGCTATCATGCCAGCCAGGACGAAGTGGCGGCGGTCTTTGAAATGCCCCTCGCCGAGGCGCTGCGCCTGGGGCGCTACCACCCGCTGGATATTCATCGGCGCGGCAATTCGCATCGCGTCTGGCTGTCGTGGTATCAGCACTATTTTGTCTGGGGGATGACCGCCGGCATTATTCGCGAGCTGGCCCTGCAAATCGGTATTAAAGCTTAGCTTTTCTCATCACTTCTGATGCGGTCGCCGCGCCGGCCGCGTTCACCGCCTTGCCGGTCGCGTCCCCCCGCGCGGCGGGTCGATACATTAGGGTATATACTCAAAATGAGAAGGCGTTCTCATCATTAGTAATTTCTCCGTTATCCATTAGTTTAATTCATGTGAATAGTTAAGCTGATGGTGCGGTTCCCTCTTACACTATGCGCAGTTATCACATCGTTGCCGCTGCTGCGGTAACCCTGTCAGGAGTATTAGCGTGATTAGTATATTCGACATGTTCAAGGTGGGGATTGGTCCCTCATCTTCCCATACTGTAGGCCCGATGAAGGCCGGTAAACAGTTCGTCGATGACCTGGTCGAAAAGGAATTGCTGAATGAAGTGACCCGCGTGGCGGTGGATGTCTACGGCTCGCTTTCATTAACCGGCAAAGGCCACCATACGGATATCGCCATTATTATGGGACTGGCGGGCTATGAGCCGGCAACGGTCGACATTGACGCGATCCCGGCATTTATCCGCGACGTCGAAAGCCGCGGGCGTCTGCTGCTGGCGCAAGGGCAGCATGAAGTGGATTTCCCGCAGGATGACGGCATGCGTTTTCGGAGCGACAACCTGCCGCTGCACGAAAATGGGATGACGATTCATGCCTGGGCGGGCGACAAAGAGATCTACAGCAAAACGTATTATTCCATCGGCGGCGGTTTTATCGTCGACGAGGAGCATTTCGGCAAAGAAAGCGCCAATGAGCTGAGCGTACCCTACCCGTTCAAATCGGCGCAGGAGATGCTGGCATACTGCAAAGAAACCGGGCTGTCGCTCTCCGGCATGGTGATGCAGAACGAGCTGGCGCTGCACAGCAAGAAAGAGATTGAAGATTATTTTGCTAACGTCTGGCAAACCATGCGCGCCTGTATCGATCGCGGCATCAATACCGAAGGCGTGCTGCCTGGCCCGCTGCGCGTCCCGCGTCGCGCCTCTGCGCTGCGCCGTCTGCTGGTAGCCAGCGACAAGCTGTCCAACGATCCGATGAACGTCGTCGACTGGGTGAATATGTTCGCCCTCGCGGTCAACGAAGAGAACGCCGCCGGCGGGCGCGTCGTGACCGCGCCGACCAACGGCGCCTGCGGTATCGTGCCGGCGGTACTGGCCTACTATGACCACTTTATCGAATCCGTCAGCCCGGACATTTATATTCGTTACTTTCTGGCGTCCGGCGCCGTGGGCGCGCTGTACAAGATGAACGCCTCGATTTCCGGCGCGGAAGTCGGCTGTCAGGGCGAAGTCGGCGTGGCCTGTTCGATGGCGGCCGCGGGGCTGGCTGAACTCCTTGGCGCCAGCCCGGAGCAGGTGTGCGTCGCTGCGGAAATCGGTATGGAACACAATCTTGGCCTCACCTGCGACCCGGTCGCCGGCCAGGTGCAGGTTCCGTGCATCGAACGTAACGCAATTGCCTCCGTGAAGGCAATCAACGCCGCGCGTATGGCCATGCGCCGGACCAGCGAACCGCGCGTCTCGCTCGATAAAGTCATCGAAACGATGTATGAAACCGGTAAAGATATGAACGCCAAGTATCGCGAAACCTCCCGCGGCGGCCTGGCTATCAAAGTCCAGTGTGACTAAACGCTCTCTCGTAAAATGCGCCCGGGCCGGGCGCATTTTTCTTTTTTTCTTCGCTATTTATTTACCCCCCCTACCTTTGCGCTATGACGGTTGTTATCCTTAACAGAACTTAGAGTCGACAGGGTGTCGCGCATGCAAAATGCACAAAAGGTTATTACGACATACCGCCGTAAACGTATTGCCGTTTGTTTGATTGTCGCACTCCTGACGCTCACAACGACGCTGGTCTTCCGATTTATTTCACAGCGCAGCCTAAATCAGCAACGCGTGCAGATAACCACCGGTCAGATGGTGGCGGCGATGGACGAAATTTTGCGCCCGCTGGCGGCTCAGCGCCTGTCGCTGCAGCAGCTGGTGGGGCAACCCTGCCGCGACGTGCAGCTGCCTCTGCGCAAGCTGGCGGCCTCGCTGCAAACGGTGCGGACAATCGCGCTGGTGAAATCCAATATCCTGTACTGCTCCAGTATCTATGGCGAGCGTAACATCCCCATTCATCAACGTCAGCCCATGCTCCCCGCCAGCCACCCGCTGCTGGCCTATGCCACCGACGGCTCGCTGCTGGTGGGTTCTCCGGTGTTAATTCAATGGTTCCCGGCCTCTTTGAGCGGCGCTGACGGCGTGCTGATGATGATTAACATCGAGCTGCTGGGGGAGTTAATTCTCAACGCAAAATCACCATTAATTACCGGTATTGGTCTGCGTGTCGGCAGCAGGAGTTTTATCAACGGTGCCGGCGTGGTCGAGCACGACGCCGGGCCGGGGGAGCAGATTATTTACAGCCAGAGCTCAACGCAGTTTCCGTTTACCATTAACGTCAGCGGTCCCGGCGCCTCGGCTATCGCCCTCAATGAACTCCCCGGCGTTCTGCCGCTGGCGCTGATCCTGAGCCTGATGATGACCGGTATCGCCTGGCTGATGACCGCCGGCAGAATGAGTTTTTCCCGCGAAATCAGCCTCGGTATCGCCGCACGCGAATTCGAGCTATGGTGCCAGCCGCTGGAGAATCTGCGTACGCAACAATGCTGCGGCGTTGAGATCTTGCTGCGCTGGAATAATCCGCGTCGGGGAAATATCTCTCCGGAGGTCTTCATTCCTATCGCGGAAGGTTACAACCTGATCGTTCCGCTCACCCGCTACGTGATTGCGGAAACCGCGCGCCGGCTAGCCCTGTTCCCTGAGAATAAAGATTTTCATATTTCGATCAACGTCGCCGCTCGCCATTTCGCCAATGGCGAACTGCTGCGCGATCTGCATCACTACTGGTTTAGCGCCCACCCGATACAGCAGCTGGTGGTTGAACTTACCGAACGCGACGTGCTGCAGGATGGCGATCGGCATATGGCGGAGCATCTGCATTTTAAAGGCGTCCAGCTGGCGATCGATGACTTCGGCACCGGCAACAGCTCCCTGTCGTGGCTGGAAAAACTGCGTCCTGACGTGCTGAAAATTGATAAGTCTTTCACCAGCGCCATCGGCGTTGACAGCGTCAATGCGAAGGTGACGGATATGATTATCGCGCTTGCGCACCGCTTGAAAATTGTGACGATCGCTGAGGGGGTTGAGACAGAGGAGCAGGCGGAGTATCTGCGGCGCCACGGGGTCGATATCCTGCAGGGGTTCCGCTACGCCAGGCCCATGCCGATAGCGCAATTTCCACAGTGGCTGGCGGCCTCGCAGACGCGCCCGGCGGTGGATAATTAACCGGCCAGCCTCCGGGAGAGGCGGCTGGCCGACCGGCACACTACGTTTGTTTGCCGGTTACTCTTCTTCGTGGCTATCGGGCTGAGTCTTCACAACCCGCACCAGATCGACACGATAGTCGTTCGCTTCAAGGACCGTAAACTGCAGTGGCGCCCGCTCCACTACATCACCGGTACGCGGGATATGGCCATTTACGGCAATCACCAGCCCGGCAACCGTGGCGATGTCTTCATCTTCATTGACGATGTCATCCAGGCCCACCGCCTGCTGTAAGGCGTGCAGGTCGGTTGAACCTTTGATCAACCAGCCGTCGCCGTCAGCGACAATTTCTGGCGTTTCATCAGCATCCGGGAATTCACCGGCAATGGCTTCCAGAACATCCAGCGGCGTCACCAGCCCCTGCACCACGCCAAACTCGTTGGTCACGATGACGAAGCTTCCGCGCGCGCGACGCAGCACGCCCAGCAGGTTGATCGGATCCAGCGTTTCCGGCACCACGATCGCCGGAGAGGCAGAAGCTAACGCCGCGACGTTCTCACCGCCCTCCAGCGCCACCAGCATCTCCTTCGCCCGCACGATGCCAATGATTTCATCCAGCTCGCCCCGGCACACCGGGAACAGGCTGTGCGGCGAGGAGAGCAGCTGGCGACGAATTTCTTCTTCGCTTTGCTCCGCATCCACCCAGCTGATTTCACCGCGCGGGGTCATAATGCTGCGCAATGAGCGCTGCGCCAGCGTCAGAACGCCGTTAATCATATAGCGCTCTTCTTCGGCAAACGCCCCTTCCGGCACCGGCACCGGCGCCGGGCTGTCGCCATCATGGCTGACGGCGTGTTGCTTACGCCCACCCATCAGACGCAGGATCGCATCCGCCGTACGCGCGCGCAGCGGCAGCGTCGACTGGTGGCGAATAAAGTTACGTCGCGCCACCTGGTTGAAGAACTCAATGGTGATCGAGAAGCCAATCGCCGCGTACAGATACCCTTTCGGAATATGGAAACCGAAACCTTCAGCCACCAGGCTCAGGCCGATCATCAGCAGGAAGCTCAGACACAGCACCACCACCGTCGGATGCTGGTTGACGAAGCGGGTTAACGGCTTCGAGGCCAGCAGCATCATCATCATCGCAATGACCACCGCGGCCATCATCACCGGCAGATGATTCACCATCCCGACGGCGGTAATCACCGCATCCAGCGAGAAGACGGCGTCAAGCACCACGATTTGCAGCACCACGACCCAGAAACTGGCATAACCTTTGCCGTGGCCGGCATCATGCTGGCGGTTTTCCAGCCGTTCATGCAGCTCAGTGGTCGCCTTAAACAGCAAGAATATCCCCCCGAGCAGCATGATGAGGTCGCGCCCGGAAAAAGAGAGATCCGCAATGCTGAACAGCGGTTTGGTCAACGTCACCATCCACGAAATGACCGACAGCAGCCCCAGACGCATGACCAGCGCCAGCGACAGACCGATCAGACGCGCTTTATCACGTTGTTTCGGCGGCAGTTTATCCGCAAGGATGGCAATAAAGACCAGGTTGTCGATACCGAGCACGATCTCGAGGACGACCAGCGTCAACAAACCGATCCAGATCGAGGGATCCATTAAGAATTCCATGAGTTGCTCCAGTTAACGACCGACGGAGTCATCGCGATGTCATCCACGGCAGAGACAATCGTAGCGGGTAAAAAAGCGTAGCAGGTAGCGGCGGCAGAAAAGTGCCTGAAGGTGAAAAGACGTCGATGAGGGTCCATACAGCGGGCTATGCCCTATACTCCTGAGTAATTAAACGGAAGCTAAACATAGCAAAAAATGGAGGAAGATTGGAAAAAATTTTACCAGTCTTTGCAATAGGTAAGCCTATTTTTTGCGCTGCGAATTTATTGCTTGCAGATGCGTGATTAACGGATCTTCATCACATTAATTATTTTTTCACTATCTAAAATAATTCACGGTAGTAATTATTTTAGAACCTACACCCTCACTGAATCGATTTTGTCCGCAAGAATGATTCAGGATGTATCACAACAGATGATGCATTCACGATAATAAAGGAGGTAGCAAGTGACGATTGCTATTGTAATAGGCACACATGGTTGGGCTGCAGAACAACTGCTGAAAACCGCAGAAATGCTGTTGGGCGAGCAGGAAAACGTTGGCTGGATCGATTTCGTCCCTGGTGAAAACGCAGAAACGCTGATCGAAAAGTACAACGCACAGCTGGCAAAGCTGGATACAGCAAAAGGGGTGTTGTTTCTCGTCGATACATGGGGAGGCAGCCCGTTCAACGCTGCCAGCCGCATTGTCGTCGATAAAGAACATTACGAAGTGATTGCCGGCGTCAACATTCCGATGCTGGTTGAAACGCTGATGGCGCGCGACGACGATCCGTCGTTCGACGAGCTGGTGGCCCTGGCGGTAGAAACCGGTCGTGAAGGCGTGAAGGCGCTGAAAGCGAAAGCGGTGGAGAAAGCGGCCCCTGCTCCGGTTCAGGCTGCGGCGCCTAAAGCGGCAACGCCGGTGAAACCAATGGGGCCAAACGACTATATGGTGATCGGCCTGGCGCGCATCGACGACCGTCTGATTCACGGTCAGGTTGCTACCCGCTGGACCAAAGAAACCAACGTCACCCGCATTATCGTCGTGAGCGATGAAGTGGCGGCGGATACCGTACGCAAAACGTTATTGACACAGGTTGCTCCTCCGGGCGTCACGGCCCACGTTGTCGATGTGGCAAAAATGATCCGCGTCTACAACAACCCGAAATACGCAGGCGAGCGCGTCATGCTGCTGTTTACTAACCCTACCGACGTGGAACGTGTCGTTGAAGGCGGCGTGAAAATCACGACCGTCAACATCGGCGGGATGGCTTTCCGTCAGGGTAAAACGCAGGTGAACAACGCCGTTTCGGTCGATGAAAAAGATATTGAAGCATTTAAGAAACTGAATGCTCGCGGTATTGAACTGGAAGTCCGTAAAGTTTCCACCGACCAGAAACTGAAAATGATGGACCTGATCGGCAAGGTGAGCAAATAGCCCTGCGGGTCGGCCCCAATTTTCAACTTAAGACTTAATCAACAGGAGAAGTACAATGGAGATTACCCTTCTTCAGATTGTGCTGGTGTTCATCGTCGCGTGTATTGCGGGTATGGAGTCGGTACTTGATGAATTTCAGTTCCACCGTCCTCTGGTGGCCTGTACCTTAATCGGTATCGTTCTGGGCGACATGCAGAAAGGTATCATCATCGGCGGTACGCTGGAGATGATCGCCCTGGGCTGGATGAACATCGGCGCGGCCGTTGCACCGGATGCCGCGCTGGCGTCCATTATATCCACCGTTCTGGTTATCGCCGGCGGTCAAAGCATCGGCGCCGGTATCGCCCTGGCTATCCCGCTGGCGGCAGCAGGCCAGGTACTGACCATCATCGTGCGTACTATCACCGTGGCCTTCCAGCACGCGGCGGATAAAGCGGCGGAAAATGGCAACCTGACGGCCATCTCGTGGATCCACGTTTCGTCGCTGTTCCTGCAGGCAATGCGTATCGCCATCCCGGCCGTTATCGTGGCTATCTCCGTCGGGACCAGCGAAGTTCAGGGCATGCTGAACGCTATTCCGGAAGTGGTGACCAGCGGTCTGAACATCGCCGGCGGCATGATTGTAGTGGTCGGTTATGCGATGGTCATCAACATGATGCGCGCAGGCTACCTGATGCCATTCTTCTACCTCGGCTTTGTTACCGCGGCGTTCACTAACTTCAACCTGGTTGCTCTGGGTGTGATTGGCGCAGTTATGGCTATCCTCTACATTCAGCTGAGCCCGAAATATAACCGCGTAGCGGGTGCGCCAGCTCAGGCTGCTGGTAATAACGATCTCGATAACGAACTGGACTAACAGGTGAGCGAAATGGTTGATATGACTAAAAATACCACCGAGAAAAAACTCACTCCGAGTGACATTCGTGGCGTGTTCATTCGTTCTAACCTGTTCCAGGGGTCATGGAACTTCGAACGTATGCAGGCGCTGGGCTTCTGCTTCTCTATGGTACCGGCCATTCGTCGCCTGTACCCGGAGAACAACGATGCACGTAAGCAGGCTATTAAGCGTCACCTGGAGTTCTTTAACACCCACCCGTACGTCGCCGCGCCGGTACTTGGCGTTACGCTGGCGATGGAAGAGCAGCGCGCCAACGGCGCAGAGATCGACGATGGCGCCATCAACGGCATCAAAGTCGGTCTGATGGGGCCGCTGGCAGGGGTCGGCGACCCGATCTTCTGGGGTACCGTTCGTCCGGTATTCGCCGCGTTAGGTGCCGGCATCGCGATGAGCGGCAGTCTGCTGGGCCCACTGCTGTTCTTTATCCTGTTCAACGCCGTCCGCCTGCTGACCCGTTACTACGGCGTGGCTTACGGTTACAGCAAGGGTGTGGATATCGTTAAAGATATGGGCGGCGGTTTCCTGCAGAAACTGACCGAGGGGGCGTCAATTCTCGGCCTGTTTGTCATGGGGGCGTTGGTTAACAAGTGGACGCACGTGAACATACCGCTGGTGGTGTCCAAAATCACCGGCGCGGATGGCCAGGTTCACGTCACCACCGTGCAGACCATCCTTGACCAGCTGATGCCGGGCCTGGTGCCTCTGCTGCTGACCTTCGCCTGTATGTGGCTGCTGCGGAAGAAAGTTAACGCCCTGTGGATCATCGTTGGCTTCTTCGTCATCGGTATCGTCGGCTACGCTATCGGCCTGCTGGGCCTGTAATTATCCTGTTGTCCGCCGGGGGCCTGCCCCCGGCTTTTTTTTAACTGGAGGATGGATGACACTCACGGACCTGGTGCTGATTCTGTTTATTGTTGTTTTACTGGCGTTTGCGATTTATGACCAGTTTATTATGCCGCGCCGCAACGGCCCGCTGCTCCTCGCTATCCCCCTGCTCCGCCGCAGCCGCGTCGACGGGATCATCTTCGTCGGCCTGACGGCCATACTGATTTATAACAACATTATCAGTCACGGGGCGCTAATAACCACATGGTTATTATCTGCACTGGCATTAATGGGCCTGTATTTGTTCTGGATAAGAACCCCTAAAATCATCTTCAAAGCGACGGGCTTTTTCTTCGCCAATATCTGGATTGAATATAAGCGAATTAAAGAGATGAATTTATCGGAAGATGGCGTGCTGGTGATGCAATTAGAGCAGCGACGCTTGCTTATTCGTGTACGAAATATCGACGATCTGGAAAAAATTTACAAACTTCTCGTTTCAACTCAGTAAGTTAAAAATATAGCGCAGGCTATATTCCCGCGAATTACGCCAGATGAATACATAGCCATGGCTATATTTCAGCTGGCCATTTCAACGATATTATTTAACGATTTATTGACCTATAAATTCAAATGAAAATCGTTATCATTTGGTTGCCGAAATAAACCAAAGCTGTTATTGTTTTATATTCTAAAAATATGTTAAGGTTGCGCCCGTCGTTGGGGAGTAGCCGATTTCCTGCCTGTCAGGAGATGTACGTGTCAACATACTCGTTGCAAAACGTGGCACGTACGGGTTGAAGAAGATGCTCAATCAGGCGAGACCATAGACACATCACCGCTGTACGCAATCCCCTGTCGTGGGCCGCGTTGCGTATATTTACTGGGGGTAGTGATGTGTCATATGGATTTTCCCCGGTCAGGACGCACTCATGAACATATCCGCGATGATTCTTCTTGCTTTTGGCATGTCCATGGACGCCTTCGCGGCTTCTATCGGTAAAGGCGCTACGCTACACCAACCTAAATTCTCCGAAGCCTTACGCACCGGGCTGATTTTCGGCGCCATCGAAACCCTGACGCCGCTCGTCGGCTGGGGTATGGGGATGCTCGCCAGTCAGTTTGTTCTGGAGTGGAATCACTGGATTGCCTTTGTCCTGCTGGTATTCCTCGGCGGGCGTATGGTGATTGAAGGTTTTCGCGGTACCGATGACGAAGCGTGTGAAGCCCCGCGCCGTCATGGATTCTGGCTGCTGGTCACCACCGCCTTCGCCACCAGCCTCGACGCAATGGCCGTCGGTGTTGGCCTGGCGTTCCTGCAGGTCAATATTATCGCCACCGCGCTGGCCATCGGCTGCGCGACGTTGATTATGTCAACCCTGGGGATTATGGTCGGGCGATTTATTGGCCCGCTGCTGGGCAAACGGGCTGAAATCCTTGGCGGTATCGTCCTGATTGGCATTGGCGGCCAGATTCTGTGGAGTCATTTCGCCGGTTAACGCTCAACCTTCACGCTGCCAGAAATGCACCATAAAGTCGGTCTGGCAGCCAAACGCGGCCTGTGCGCGTAACGTTGCACGCACCGCCGGTTTTGCCCGCCATGCGAAGGGCGTCATCTGCAACAACGCTTCGGCTTCATGCCCGGTCAGCTGCATCGGATAGGCCAGCTGCTGCTGTTGACGCAGCGTAAACCCGGGCATCTCTTCGTTATTTTCCTCATGCAGCCGCACATCAGCATAAATCAGCCCTTTCAGTTCCAGCAGATGCCGCGGTCCCGGCGTGGCGGTGATGACCCAGCCGCCAGGCCTGACGACGCGCGCCAGCTCCTGCGCGTTGCAGGGCGCATAAATCCGAATCACCGCATCGAGGCTGGCGTCATCAAAAGGCAGGCGCTGGCTGGAGGCGACGCAAAAATTCACCTGCGGGTAGCGTTTCGCCGCGGCGCGAATCGCCGCTTTCGACACGTCCAGGCCCCAGCTGTTGGCGGCGATAGCGGCAAATGCATGGCTGTAATACCCTTCTCCGCAGCCGATATCCAGCAGGTCGACGGGGGCTACGCTGGCAAGAAATGCGCTGATGGCATCGCGGAGCGGTTGATAGTGTCCGGCGTCGAGAAACGCCCGCCGCGCCTGCATCATCTCCGCGCTATCGCCCGGATCGCGCGAGCGCTTGAACTGCACCGGCAGTAAATTGACATACCCCTCTTTCGCCAGATCGAACTGGTGCCGCTGCGGGCAAATATAGCTATTATCGCGCCGGGTAAGCGGCGCGTGGCAAAGTGGGCAACTGTATGACATGACAACTCCGGTGTCGCTGAAAGGGCGAAAGTGTAGCGCTATTCGCCCTTTCAGACCACTGTTACAACGCCGGCGGCGCGGCCTCGCCGTTGTGCATCACGATCAGATTTTCCGAGCCCTGCGGCATCCCGTCCGGCATAACGTTCTCCAGGCGTAAAACGTCCCCCATGATCTGGCTGAATACCGGCGCCGAGATTGCCCCGCCGTAGTAGGCCCCGTTACCAGGGTCGTTAATCACCACCACCAGCGCGAACTGTGGATGACTGGCGGGCGCCACGCCTGCGGTATATGCCACGTATTTATCGATATATTTGCCATCCGGACCGATTTTTTTGGCGGTCCCGGTTTTTACCGCAATACGGTAATCACGCACGGCGGCTTTAGTCCCGCCGCCGCCCGGCAGCGCCACGCTCTCCATCATATGTTCCACCTCGTGGACGATCGGCTCAGGCATCACCCGGGTGCCAATCACCGGGGGGTCGATCCGGGTGATTGATAAAGGACGTTCAATGCCAAAACCGCCGATAGTGGCATAGACATGCGCCAGCTGCAGCGGTGTGACCATCAGACCATAACCAAAGGCAAAGGTCGCGCGGTCCAGTTGCCCCCAGTAGCGACGCTGCGGCATCAGCCCCGAGCTCTCGCCGGTCAGCCCCAGTCCGGTCGGGTCGCCAAAACCAAACGCTTTATAGGTATCAATAAGATGCTGCACCGGCATGGCCAGCGACAGATGGGAAACGCCGGTATCACTGGATTTTTGCAGGATACCGGTCAACGTCAGCTCCGGGTAATAGCCGACATCGCGAATGCGGTGTCCATCGAGCACAAAGGGATGGGTATCCACCACGCTATCCGGCTGCACAATCCCCTGCTGGAGCGCCGTCATCACCACCAGCGGCTTGACCGTTGAGCCCGGCTCAAAGATATCGCTGATGGCGCGATTACGAAAATCATCCAGTTTGGCATCATCACGGTTATTGGGGTTAAAATCCGGATAGCTGGCCATCGACAGAATTTCGCCGGTGTCGATCTTAATCAACACCGCCGCGCCCGATTCCGCTTTATTCCAGTTCACGGCGTTATCCAGCGCATCTTCGGTCACCGTCTGCAGCCGTTCATCGATACTCAGCTGAATATTATGTGCCGGAACCGCCGCCTCTTCGGTAATATTCTCAATCACGTGGCCATGGCGGTCTTTGCGCACCAGCCGACGCCCCGGCATTCCGGTGAGCTGAGCATTAAAGCTTTTCTCAATCCCCTCAATACCCTGGTTATCGATATTGGTGAATCCCAGCAGGTTAGCCGCCACGTGCCCCGCGGGATAAAAGCGGCGCGATTCATCACGCAGATTGATCCCCGGCAGGTGCAGTTTGTCGATCCATTCGGCCTGCTCCGGGTTAACCTGACGAGCCAGATAGATAAACCGCATATGAGGATGACTCTCAACGCGTCTGGCCAGATCGCTCAGATTGAGGTGCAGAGCCTCCGCCATCGCCTGCCAGCGCGGGCCATAGCCAACGCCGCCCTTTTGCATAATCGTTTGCGGGTCGGCCCAGATGGCGCTCACCGGCACGCTTACTGCCAGCGGGCGGTTCTCACGGTCGCTGATCGTTCCACGCTGCACATCGATGGGCTCTTCGCGCAATGAACGCATATCTTCTTGTTTAACAAGGTTATCTGGAGAAATTATTTGCAGCCAGGCCACCCGGCCTAACAGTATTCCGAGACAACCGAGAATAGCCACGCACAACAACCCAAAACGCACCGGGGTGAAATGAGCAGCTGACTTACTTTTGTTCTTTTGCACCGTAGCTCCAGCATTATTTTGCAACCATCTGATTTAACAGAAAATCAGCAAAACAAAATGCGAAACAGTGCTAATAAGGATGTTGTTTTGCAACAAAGCGCGACGGCGGGGGAAAAATGGAAATGTTTTGCAATAAAGACTAAAAAGCCCCGCAGAGGCGAGGCTTTTTCTACAAGATGAGTGGTCTTGAATCAGATAGCAGTAACGTTAACTGCTGCCGGACCTTTCTGGCCGTCCTGAATTTCGAACTCAACGTTCTGGCCTTCAGCCAGAGTTTTGAAACCGTTACCCTGGATAGCGGAGAAGTGTACGAACACATCTTTGCTGCCATCAGCCGGAGTAATGAAGCCAAAACCTTTAGACTCGTTGAACCACTTAACTTGACCTTTAATCTTTGCCATTTGCAAAATTCCTTAGACTGTTTTCTTCGCCCGTAGGCGCTTACATAGATAAAACTGACACATTACTGCATGAGGCACTAATATAAGGTTCGGCAGAGAAGCGGTATTCAACGACAACGTGTTTACTCAGGACTTCTTTACTGAAAATGCCACACATAAACAGAACTGTACCTCGTTTAACCCGAAAGGTGTTATCACATACAACGTAAATAATGGCAAGCCATTTTTAAACGTGTCTCGATCCCCCGCACAAATTATAAGGTAATCATTTGATCACCTGCACATTTATGCGTCTTTGCCGCCCTGGGCTACCCTCGCCGTCACGCCCGCCAGACAATATAGTTAGCCTGAACGTTGCAACTTTTTTACCATAGCTCAACAACTTCTGTTCGTCCAGGTACCCGGGCATACGAACGGCCAATTTTCAGGGGTAACCATCCGCGGCTGTGCATAATGATGCGCATAAAAACGCATATCGATAGCTGAAAATGCGCTTGATTTAAGCCGTATAGCGATATAAAGCCGCGATCATGGCCAGGTTATAAATATTATTTATAGTACAATTGAAACGTGAACCATTAATGACAATATTTTTCGTCAGACAATTAAAACGCATGGTTATTATATTATTTGAGTAACTGCAAAATCAGTGAGGTTAGTAGAGAGAATTGCGAGCGCCAGCACATTAAGTGACATCAGATAAGTCACAAGGATGAGAAAAGATAAGAATAAGTTATAGCTAAAGGCGATAATACAGGCGCACACCGCGGCGGTGCACACCTGTCCACGGGTTACCGTTCGGCGACGAGACGAATAAAGTCGTCATCGTCCTTGCCCTTCTCTCCCGTTGAAGTTTTGGCAACCTCTTCCTTTTCAGGCTCATTGGCTTCACAAAGACGACGCAGCAGCGCGTTTTGCCGCTTTTGCTGATCCAGTAAGGCCTGCAGCAGTGCAATCTGCTGATTGGTGCGCGAACTTGCGCGATTAACAAAAAACCATAACACCAGACCGACAAACAGCAGCACGATGGACAGCGCCAGTGATGCCAGATTAAAGATCCCAGGACTTAATAACTCACTCATTTCACCACCTCAAAGAGAAGGCGTTCATTCTACCACTCGCGCAGCAGAAGAAAATCGGTCGTCATAAAAATGTCTTACCAGGGGATGAACTTGTTGATCGTGCAGATGCCGCTGAAAAACTGTACATCCTGATCGCACATTACGTTAAGCATCTGAGTCCACAGCAATAAACAGCCTGCTATGATGACTATCAGCAAAACCCAGCGTACTTTTTTCACTCCACTCTCCGCATCAGTATCAGATGGTTCCAGGATAACATGAGCATCTTAAACCGCGGCTAACTGTAATACGAAAGGCAAGTTTAGGAATCATAGACTTGTTTCAAGGCGTGTAGCTGGCAAAATTAACGCAGGGATAATACAAATAATGAGGCAACAATGCGATTAATCATTCGTTCCATTGTCGTACTGGCTATCGTCTGGATTGGCATATTATTAAGCGGTTACGGCATCTTGATTGGCAGCAACGAGAACGCGGCGGGGCTGGGTCTTCAGTGCAAATATCTGACTGCGCGCGGCACCAGCACCGCACAATATGTCCATTCGGATAGCGGCATCATCGGGCTCACCGACTGCCCCGTGTTGCGTAAAAGCGCCACCGTGATCGACGACAAAGGCTAATGTTTTTGGGCTACAGCATAGGTTGCCGCTGTAGCCCACGAACCAGAACGCCATTGCGATCAGAATGGATAGTCGTTGTACCCCATCTGTTCAGAAATCTTACGCGCCGCGGTATGTAACATCGCCACGTATTCGTGCAGACGTTCTTCCGAGAAACGCAGGGTCGGGAACGAGATGCTCAGCCCGGCGATCACCACGCCAAAGCGGTCGAATACCGGCACGCCGATGCAGCGCAACCCCTCTTCCTGCTCTTCGTTATCTTCGCCATACCCCTGCTGACGCACCTGATCAAGCACCCGCAGCAGCTCCTCGGTACTGGTAATCGTCCGGTCGGTGCTCCGTTTGTACTCGACGCCTTCCAGAATCTGCTCAACTTCGCCACGATCGCGCCACGCCAGCAGTACTTTACCAATAGCGGTGCTATACAGCGGGTTGCGACGACCAATACGCGAATACATGCGCAGGTTGTACATCGAGTCTATTTTGTGGATATAGACAATGCTGTCTTCATCCAGCGCCCCCAGGTGAATAGTCTCTTTCGTCAGGCGTGAAAGTTCACGCATCTGGATGTCGGCACTGCGTACCAGATCGACATTCTGTAACGCACGAGCGCCGAGTTCGAACAGCTTCAGCGTCAGCGAGTATTTCTCTGACTCGCCTTCCTGCGCCACATAGCCCAACGATTTCATGGTCTGCAAAAAGCGATAAACGGTGCTTTTTGACATCATGACGCGCTGGGACAGTTCGGTTATGCCAATTTCACGCTCTTCACCAAGCGCCTGCAGAATGCCAAAAACCTTCAATACCGAAGAGACAGAATCTGGCTGCTTATCCAAATCTGCAACTGCCATTTATCACCTCATCGTAACTGTTTTATAAAATTTAGAACCGGTTTTTATTATAAATTCGCATCACGGTAGCCGCAATCGTTCTTCTGCTCATTCGTTACAAATCTGCGACATACAGCCGAATAATCAATGCTAAAATCATTATCCAGAGAATAGTCACCACTAAGACGCACATTTAACATGGATAAAAACATTCCCGATGGCCTGCCTTTGCCGCAGCGCTACGGCGCCATCCTGACCATCGTTTTAGGCCTGGCAATGGCGGTACTCGACGGGGCAATCGCCAACGTGGCGCTGCCCACCATCGCCAGCGATTTAAATGCCTCCCCGGCCGCCTCAATCTGGATCGTCAACGCCTACCAAATCGCTATCGTTATCGCGCTGCTGCCGCTCTCATTTTTAGGCGACATGGTCGGCTATCGACGGATCTATAAAATCGGCCTGGCGCTCTTTACCTTCACCTCCCTGGCCTGCGCCCTCTCCTATAGCCTCGAGATGCTGACCCTCGCGCGCGTGGCGCAGGGTCTGGGCGGAGCGGCTCTGATGAGCGTCAATACGGCGTTGATTCGCCTGATCTTCCCGCAGCGTTTTCTCGGCCGCGGGATGGGGATTAACTCCTTTGTGGTTGCCGTTTCATCCGCAGCCGGCCCCACCATTGCCGCGGCGATCCTCTCCGTCGCCTCATGGCAGTGGCTCTTTTTAATCAATATCCCGCTGGGAATTGTTTCGCTGATCCTCGCGATGCGCTACCTGCCAGCAAATACCGGACGGAGTAAAATTACCCGCTTCGATCTCCCCAGCGCGATCATGAACGCCCTGACCTTTGGCTTACTGATCACCGCGCTCGGCGGATTTGCTCAGGGCCAGTCCGGCCAGCTGGTGCTCGCGGAAGTGGTTGCGATGCTGATCATCGGCTTCTTCTTCGTCCGCCGCCAGCTGCAGATGACGGTTCCTCTGCTCCCCATCGACCTGCTGCGGATCCCGCTTTTTTCACTCTCCATTTGCACCTCGATTTGTTCATTCTGCGCGCAGATGCTGGCTCTGGTTTCCCTGCCCTTCTTCCTGCAGTCGATGATGGGGCGCAGCGAAGTGGAAACCGGACTTCTGCTGACGCCATGGCCGTTAGCGACGATGGTGATGGCGCCGCTGGCAGGGTATCTGATTGAGAAAGTCCACGCGGGACTGCTGGGCGCACTCGGTCTGCTGGTGATGGCCTGCGGCCTGTTCGGTCTGGCGCTGCTGCCCGCATCACCTTCCGACCTGGATATCATCTGGCGGATGGCGCTTTGCGGCGCCGGTTTTGGTCTGTTCCAGTCGCCGAATAACCATACGATAGTCTCTTCCGCACCGAGCCATCGCAGCGGCGGCGCCAGCGGAATGCTGGGAACCGCGCGCCTGCTCGGACAAAGCATCGGCGCGGCGCTGGTCGCGCTTTTGCTTAATTTAGAGGGCAACAGTGGCACCCACAGCGCGCTGCTGCTGGCCGGCGGGCTAGCCGTCATTGCCGCGACCGTCAGCGGGCTTCGCGTGACCCAGCCCCGTCCGGGCAGATAGTCGCCCTCAGGTTTCAGGTAAAAAAAATCCGCGGCCCTGAAGCCGCGGATTTTTGTTTTTATTTCTGAACGTGCTGAATTACTTCAGGTATTCCCCGCTACGCAGCGCTTCAATACGCTTATCCAGCGGCGGGTGAGTCATGAACAGTTCGCTCATCGACTTCGCTTTACCGTTAATACAAAACGCCATCATGCTGCTGGCCTCCTGCGGTTCGTAGCTGGTTTTCAGACGCTGCAGAGCGGCAATCATTTTCTCCCGGCCAACCAGTCTGGCAGATCCGGCGTCCGCATGGAACTCACGGTAGCGCGAGAACCACATGGTGATGATGCTGGCCAGAATACCAAACACCAGCTCCAGAACGGTGGCAACGGCAAAATAAATCAGCGGGTTACCGTTACTGCTTTCGCTGTCATCCCGGTTACCGCCAAGAAAACCGGCCGCAATCTGCGCAATAACGCGCGAGATAAAGATAACGAAGGTGTTCACCACCCCCTGAATCAGCGTCATGGTGACCATGTCACCGTTGGCGATATGGCTGATTTCGTGAGCGATAACGGCTTCCGCTTCATCACGGCTCATGTTTTGCAACAACCCGGTGCTCACGGCAACCAGCGAAGCATCGCGGCGCGCGCCGGTGGCGAACGCGTTGATATCCGGCGCATGGTAGATGGCGACCTGCGGCATGCCGATGCCAGCCTGCTGCGCCTGCTGGGCAACGGTATTCATCAGCCAGCGTTCCGTTTCATTACGCGGCTGCTCAATGACCTCCCCACCCACCGATTTTAGCGCCATCCATTTCGACATCATCAGCGAAACGATCGAACCACCAAAACCAAAAAGCAGCGCCATAATCAGCAGTCCGGTCATGCTGCTTGACTGAATTCCTGTCAGGCTTAGCACCAGCCCGAATACCACCATCACTGCCAGGTTGGTCAACAGGAAGAGCGCGATTCGCATCATAATTTTCTTTTAACCTCGGTTTAACAAAACGCACTATGCGATTACCCATATCGTATGGGTAGAACGTTAATTTTCAACCATCAACCCCCGCTAAGTCACGAGAAAGACACAACTTTACATTTTGTAGCATATCGCTGACATCAACGTCAGGTGTTGACATTTTGTATGTATTAATCAGGAAAAGCGGGGAGAGAGAAATGAAAACGGGCACAGTATGTGTGCCCGTTAGAGACTTATTTACTGACCGGTGGTTCCACCGCTGGCTGCTCTTTCTCAAGATGAGCGAGGTCGAGCGCGATGTGGACCGTCTCATCAAGATACGGATCCGGTTCCTGGTAATCTTTCGGCAGATCGTCCAGTTTCTTCAGCGCCGGCTTGCCTTCGCGCTTCAGACGGTCGTTGATGCGTGCCAGACGCGTCGCATCGTCTTCTTCGTTCTCTTTCTCACGCTGGGCGTAATTCAGGGAGACGATATAGCGCTTATCTTTCATCGCGCTGTAGCGGGCAATGTCCTTCATGATGTACTGGAATTCCGGATCTTTGGCGATCCGCTCATCATGCAGCTTCAGCAGACCTGGTCCAAACGGCGTCAGATCGCCGGACTTCACATAGGTCGCCGCATTGACGCTATCCCACGGCAGCGCGTTATCTTCATACTGCTCACCGGTTTCGCGATCTTCGGTGCCGGTCGGCATCATGATATCCGGCGTCACACCTTTACGTTGAGTACTGCCGCCGTTGATGCGGTAGAACTTCTGAATGGTGTACTGCACGGAACCCAGCGCCGGCCAGTCAGGACGCAGCATCTGATCGTAGATGCGGTTCAGCGAGCGATACTGCTGAACGGTGCCTTTACCGAAGGTTGGCTCGCCGACAATCAGCCCGCGGCCATAGTCCTGCATGGCGGCAGCGAAGATTTCCGATGCCGAAGCGCTGAAACGATCGACCAGCACCACCAGCGGGCCTTTGTAGTAAACAACGCCGTCCGTGTCGCTGTCTTCGCGCACTTTACCGTTGTTATCGCGGACCTGTACGACCGGGCCGGATGGAATGAACAGACCCGAAAGCGATACCGCTTCGGTTAGCGCGCCACCGCCGTTACTGCGCAGGTCGATAACGATGCTGCTGACATTCTGCTTCTCCAGCTTCTGCAGCTGCACTTTGACGTCGTCCGTCAGTCCAACGTAGAAGCCAGGAATATCCAGGACGCCGACTTTCTCTTTACCGACGGTTTTCACCGACATTTTCACCGCGCGATCTTCAAGGCGGATACGTTCACGGGTCAACGTCACGATGCGCGTTTTCGCCCCTTTACCGGCAGGCAGAACTTCGAGACGAACTTTACTGCCCTTCGGCCCTTTAATCAGGGCGACAACGTCGTCCAGACGCCAGCCGATGACGTCAACCATGCCCTTACCGGACTGACCGACGCCAACGATGCGATCGCCGACGCTAATGGATTTGCTCTTCGCCGCCGGGCCGCCGGCCACCAGCGAATTAATCACCGTATAGTCGTCATCCATCTGCAGCACCGCACCGATCCCTTCTAATGACAGGCTCATTTCGGTATTGAACTGTTCGGTATTGCGCGGTGACAGATAGTTGGTGTGCGGGTCAATCTCACGGGCGAAGGCGGTCATCACCAGAGAGAACACATCTTCGCTGTTGGATTGCGCCAGACGGCGAATGGCGAATTTGTAGCGACGGGTTAAGGTTTCGCGAATTTCTTTATCATCTTTGCCGGCGAGCTTCAGGCTCAGCTGGTCAAACTTAACCTTGGCATCCCACAGCGCGTTCAGCTCGGCCTCGTCTTTCGGCCACGGCGCTTTGCTGCGGTCCAGATTGAAGCTATCGTTGCCGGTAAAGTCCATCGGACGTTCCAGCACCTTCAACGCATACTGATAGCGCTCGAAACGACGTTTCTGCCCGAGGTTATACAGGTCGTAAAAAACGTCCAGCTTTCCGCTGCGCAGCTCGTCGCCGATCTGGTTCTTCTTCGCGGAGAACTGCGCGATGTCGCTGGCCAGCAGCACGTTGTGGCTGTAGTCCAGTAGATTCAGGTAGCGATCGAAAATTTTTGCCGAGAAGGCATTGTCGAGATCAAATTGCCGATAGTGAGAGCGCGTAAAACGCGAGGTCACCCGCTCACTGACCGTCGCGTGCTGCGGCTCTTCTTTCAACACGGGGATCTGATCGGCGCTGGTAATATCGTCCACGGCGAACGCATGGCCTGCTATCGCTAGCAGGCCCGCAAGCGCGGTGAGCTTAAAGAATTTGTTCATGCCTGGCCCGGCCTCCGTTTCAGAACACCAGGTGTTCTGCGCGTACAATCATTGACATACCAGAAGTCAGCTGTACACGAACGCCATCTTTGGTGATTTCCAGAACGGTGGCGTCCATTGCATTGTTGCCTGCTTTCACCTTCAGAGCCTGGCCAACGCTTAATGCGGTCAGATCTGATACAGGGGTATGACGCTCTTCACGCGGTGCTTTCGCAACGGCAGGACGCGGCTTACGCTGTTCGGTGCCTTCTTTGCGGCGAACCTGAGGACGAGGCTTACGCTCACGGCGAGCGCCATCTTCCTGCTGACCCGCAGCGGCGGCGGCTTCGCGCTTTTTAGCCTGCTGGCTTGCGCGCTGCGCCTGAACGCGAGCTTTGGCTTCTTCGAGCTGCTGACGGGCGTGAGCCACATGTTGCTCTTCCAGTTCGCCACACGGGTTGCCATCAAGGTCAACGCGGATAGCGCCCGGCTTAACGCCGTACAGATAACGCCAGCTCGAAGTATAAAGACGTAAAGCGGCACGAAGTTGGGTTTTGCTGAGATTCATCTCCCCCCCAACACGCTCAACAAGATCCTGAAAAATACCGACTTTCAGGGGGCGAGCTTCGCCTTCAGCGCTGAAACACTGAGGGAAACGTTCGGCCAGAAACGCGATAACTTCTTTACTGCTATTCAACTTAGGTTGATTTTCCATGAAATTTCCTGATTACAACGGACGTAGCCAACAAGCCGCAGGCATGAACAGGCGTCATTATAATGACGCCATCGCTAAATGCTACGTTATCCGTTGATTATCCTGCGACGTGGGCAAATATTTTTTGATAGTCGGTCGCAGAAATGAGTTTTTCCAGATGTGCGACCAGTTCAGCCAGCCCTTGTTCATCCTCAACGGTGAAGCGGGAATACGCGGTGCTGTCGATATCCAGAACGCCAATAATGTGATTATTCACCTGCAAAGGAAAAACGATTTCCGAATTGCTGGCGGCATCACAGGCAATGTGACCATCGAAGGCATGGACATCTTCCACACGCTGCAGGCGATTTTGTGCCACGGCCGTGCCGCACACGCCGCGCCCAACCGGGATCCGTACGCAGGCCAGTTTGCCCTGGAAAGGCCCCAGCACCAACGTATCGCCTTCGAGCAGATAGAAGCCTGCCCAGTTAACCTCACTCAGGCGCTCAAACAGCAGCGCGCTGGTGTTCGCGATCATGGCCAAAAAACTGGTTTCGCCTGCCATCAATGCCTGAAAATCACGGTTCAGATCCGCGTAAAATTCTGTTTTGTTCATTATATAATCACTTAGTTGTCTTACTGCCAAACACTTACTGCCTAATAAAATAAGCATTAAATGCGTTCAGGCTCAAGATGAATTCATTCCTGGGTTAAGATAGTGAGATACATTCATTCCTGTACGTAATAAATGCCACTAAAAACACAACCGATTACGCCAGCCAAAAAGATGATCGTGCATGCGGTAGGTCAACCCTTGCCGCAGGCGCACTATCACCGCTGCCCCCAGTGCGACATTCTGTTCCGCTTGCCGGTGCTTAAGCGCAATCAGAGCGCGTGGTGCCCCCGTTGCAACGCGAAAGTTCGCGATGGCCGTGACTGGTCGCTTTCGCGCCTTGGCAGCATCGCGCTGGCAATGCTGGTACTGATGCCTTTCGCCTGGACGGCGCCGCTGCTGCGCCTGCACCTGCTCGGCATGCGTATTGACGCTAACGTATTACAGGGCATCTGGCAAATGACCGGTCAGGGCGATCCGCTGACCGCGGCGATGGTGCTGTTTTGCGCCGTTGGCGCGCCGGCGCTGCTGGTTATCTGTATCGCTTACCTGTGGCTGGGAAACGTGCTGGGGATGAATTTACGCCCGGTGCTGCTGATGCTGGAGCGGCTCAAAGAGTGGGTGATGCTGGATATCTATCTGGTGGGCATCGGCGTGGCCTCCATCAAGGTACAGGATTACGCCTTCCTGCAACCGGGCGTCGGGCTCGTCGCCTTTATCTCGCTGACGCTGCTCAGCATCCTGACGATCATTCATATGAATGTTGAAGAGCTGTGGGAGCGTTTTTATCCGCAGCGACCGGCGCTGCGCCCGGATCCGGCGCTGCAGGTGTGTACCGGTTGCCATTACACCGGTTTTCGCGATTCCCGCGGGCGCTGCCGCCGCTGCCATACCCCGCTGCGCCATCGGCGGCCGCAGAGCTTACAACGAAGCTGGGCCGGCTTGATCGCCTCAATGGTGTTCCTGATCCCGGCTAATCTGCTGCCGATCTCGATTATTTACGTTAACGGTTCTCGCCAGGATGATACGATTCTCTCTGGCATCATGTCGTTGGCGAACAGCAACATCGCCATTGCCGGGGTGGTGTTTATCGCCAGTATTCTGGTGCCCTTTACCAAAGTTATTGTGTTATTTACGCTGCTGGTCAGCATACACTTCAGGTGTGAGCAGGGACTGCGTACCCGCATTCTGCTGCTGCGGCTGATTACCTGGATCGGTCGTTGGTCAATGTTGGATCTGTTTGTTATCTCATTAACCATGTCTCTGATCAATCGCGACCAGCTCCTCGCTTTTACGATGGGACCGGCTGCGGTATATTTCGGCGCCGCGGTAATATTAACTATCCTTGCTGTTGAATGGCTGGACAGCCGCTTACTTTGGGACGCACATGAGTCAGGAAACGCCCGCTTCACCGACTGAAGCCAGAATTAAAACCAAACGTCGCATTTCGCCATTCTGGCTGCTGCCGGTGATTGCGTTCTTGATCGCTAGCTGGCTGATCTGGACCAGCTATAACGATCGCGGGACGACAATTACCATCGACTTCCAGTCGGCCAACGGGATTGTCCCGGGGCGCACGCCTATCCGCTATCAAGGGGTAGAGGTGGGCACCGTGGAGAATATCTCCCTGAGCAAAGACCTGAGTAAAATCGAGGTGTCCGCCAGCGTCAAAGGCGACATGAAAGACGCTCTGCGTAAGGAGACTCAGTTCTGGCTGGTGACCCCGAAAGCCTCGCTGGCCGGTGTTTCCGGTCTTGATGCGCTGGTTGGCGGTAACTATATCGGCATGATGCCGGGCCCGGGAGAGGCGCAGGATCATTTTGTCGCCCTCGATACCCAGCCCAAATACCATATCAACAATGGCGAGCTGATGATTCATCTGCAGGCGCCGGACCTCGGTTCACTCACCAGCGGCTCCCAGGTCTACTTCCGCAAAATCCCCGTTGGCCGGGTTTATGATTTCTCGCTCAATGACAACAACCAGGGCGTGACCATCGACGTCCTGATCGAACGGCGCTTCACCAACCTGGTGAAAAAAGGCAGCCGCTTCTGGAATGTCTCCGGCGTGAAGGCCGATGTTGGCCTCGGCGGCGCGAAAGTTCAGCTGGAAAGCCTGTCGGCGCTGGTCAACGGTGCCATCGCCTTTGACTCCCCTGCGGATTCCCAACCGGCTCAGCAAAATGATGAGTTCGGGCTGTATGAAGATTTGGCCCACAGCCAACGCGGCGTGCTGGTCACCCTCGAACTGCCCGATGGCCGGGGGTTGAAGGCCGGTTCTACCCCGCTGATGTATCAGGGGCTGGAAGTCGGCCAGCTCACTAAACTCAACCTCACCCCCGGCAGTAAAGTGACCGGTGAGATGACGGTCGACCCCAGCGTCGTCACCCTACTGCGGGACAAGACGCTGATTCAGATGAAAAAGCCGAAGATTTCTCTGGATAACCCGAGCCTCAGCGCCCTGCTTACCGGCAATACCTTTGAACTGGTGCCTGGCGAAGGGGAAACGCGCAACCACTTTGTCGTTCTGCCGGCGGATAAATCCCTACTGGAAGAGCCTGACGTCGCCACGATCACCCTGACGGCGGCGGAGAGTTACGGGATTGATGCCGGGCAGCCGCTGGTGCTGCACGGCGTGAAAATTGGTCAGGTTCTGGAGCGCAAACTGACCGCTAAAGGGGTGACCTTCCAGGTGGCGATTACCCCTGAGTATCGTGGACTGGTGCACGGCGACAGCAAATTTGTCGTCAACAGCCGCCTTGATGTGAAGGTCGGTCTCGATGGCGTCAAAGTGCTCGGCGCCAGCGCCAGCGAGTGGGTTGACGGCGGGATTCGCATTATTCCCGGCGAAAAAGGGGCGATTCAGTCCAGCTATCCTCTGTATGCCAATATGGAAAAGGCGGAGGAAAATAGCCTGAGCGACGTGCCGACCACCACCCTGAGCCTCACGGCGGAAACCCTGCCGGACGTTCAGGAGGGTTCGGTGGTGCTGTATCGTAAATTCGCCGTCGGTGAGATTATTTCGGTCAAACCCCGTCGCAACGCCTTTGACATCGATCTGCACATCAAGCCGGAATATCGTCATCTGCTGACCAGCAATAGCGTGTTCTGGGCCGAAGGGGGCGCCAAAGTCCAGCTCGATGGTCATGGTCTGACCGTGCAGGCGTCACCGCTGGCGCGAGCGCTGAGAGGCGCCATCAGTTTTGACGATCTCAGCGGAAACAGCGCCGCTGCGCGCATCGGCAATAAACGCATTCTCTATGCTTCAGAAACCGCCGCTCGTGCGGTAGGCGGTCAGATCACGCTGCACGCCTTCGATGCGGGTAAAATATCCGAAGGGATGCCGATTCGCTACCTGGGGATTAATATCGGCCAGGTGCAGACGCTGAATTTAATTACCGCTAAAAACGAAGTGCAGGCGAAAGCCGTGCTCTACCCGGAGTACGTTAATACCTTCGCCCGCGGCGGCACCCGCTTCTCGGTGATTACCCCGCAAATTTCTGCGGCGGGCGTTGAACACCTGGATACGATCTTCCAGCCCTATATCAACGTGGAGCCGGGTCGCGGTTCGCCGCGTCGTGATTTTGAAATTCAGGAAACGACGATCAGCGACTCCCGCTATATCGATGGCCTGAGCATCGTCGTCGAAGTGCCGGAGGCGGGTTCTTTGGATATCGGTACGCCGGTGCTGTTCCGCGGCCTGGAGGTCGGTACGGTGACCGGGCTGACGCTGGGCTCCATGTCCGATCGCGTGATGGTCAAACTGCGCATCAGCAAACGCTATCAGTACCTGGTTCGTAACAACTCGGTATTCTGGCTCTCTTCCGGGTATAACCTCGACTTTGGCCTGATCGGCGGCGTGGTGAAAACCGGGACCTTCAACCAGTTCATTCGCGGCGGTATCTCCTTTGCCACGCCGCCGGGCACGCCGCTGGCGCCGAAAGCGCAGGATGGTAAACACTTCCTGCTGCTGGAAAGTGAACCGAAAGAGTGGCGCGAATGGGGCACCGCCCTGCCGCAGTAAGCAAAACGCTCCGGTGTCCACCGCCGGAGCGTTTATGATAAACTGCGCACCCTTTTTTCTTGTGGTGCGCACCAGTGGCTCAAAACGCTGTCTACTTTCCCGACCAGTTCCTCGCTCAAATGCGTGAGGCGATGCCGACGCATCTCTCCTTCGATGATTTTCTCGCCGCCTGCCAGCGTCCGTTGCGCCGCAGCCTGCGCGTCAACACGTTGAAAATCAGCGTGGCCGACTTCCTGCGACGGGTGGCGCCTTACGGCTGGCAGCTGACGCCCATTCCGTGGAGTGAAGAAGGTTTTTGGATCGAGCGAGACGATGAAGATACCCTGCCGCTGGGCAGCACCGCCGAGCATCTGAGCGGTTTGTTTTACATTCAGGAGGCCAGCTCAATGCTGCCGGTTGCCGCGCTGTTTGCCGATGGCGACATGCCGCAGCGGGTAATGGATATGGCCGCCGCGCCAGGCTCCAAAACCACGCAGATCGCCGCCCGCATGGACAACGCCGGCGGGATCCTCGCCAATGAGTTTTCCGCCAGCCGGGTTAAGGTCCTGCATGCCAATATCAGCCGCTGTGGAATCAGTAACGTTGCCTTGACCCATTTTGATGGCCGGGTATTCGGTGCTGCCCTGCCGGAGTGCTTTGACGCCATCCTGCTTGATGCCCCCTGCTCGGGCGAAGGGGTGGTACGTAAGGATCCCGACGCACTGAAAAACTGGTCGCCGGAAAGCAACCAGCAGATTGCGCAAACCCAACGCGAGCTGCTCGACAGCGCGTTTCACGCGCTGCGCCCCGGCGGCACGCTGGTTTACTCCACCTGTACCCTTAACCGGGAAGAAAATGAAGAGGTGGTACAGTGGCTATTGGCCCGCTATCCGCAGGCGGTGGCGGCGTTGCCGCTTGGCGCATTATTCCCGCAGGCCGCTGAGGTATTGACGCCTGAGGGTTTTCTCCACGTCTTCCCACAGGTTTTTGACTGCGAAGGCTTTTTTGTCGCCCGTTTACAGAAAACCGCGGCCATCGAACCGCTGCCGGCCCCCGGATATAAGGTCGGGAAGTTTCCTTTTGCACCGCTGAAAGGCCGGGAAATTGCCGCGGTTTCCGCCGCCGCAGCCGGCGTGGGCCTGCGCTGGGATGACAGTCACAGCCTGTGGCAGCGCGATAAAGAGATTTGGTTATTCCCGAAAGCGCTGGAATCCTTGATTGGCCAGGTACGTTTTTCGCGGATTGGCATTCGTCTGGCAGAGACGCATAACAAAGGGTACCGCTGGCAGCACGAGGCGGTCATCGCCCTTGCGGCGCCCGACGCACCGTTTGAACTCAGCCAGGCCGAAGCGGAAGAGTGGTACCGTGGGCGCGATGTCTACCCCGCAACACCGCCGCAGCAGGACGAAGTTATCGTCACCTTCCAGGGCGCCACCCTTGGTCTGGCGAAGAAAGTCGGTTCCAGGCTGAAAAACAGCTATCCGCGGGAACTGGTTCGCGATGGAAAGTTATTTGCCGGTCAGGCGTGATCGAGTTCGAATAAACAGCATTTTTTAACTGGCGATTTGCGCCTCATTGTCTACGCTGAAAAATGGCGGCCTTAACTGGTCGTACCACAACTCAGCAGATCAATGGGGTGAACTTATGAGCAAAACCAGCATTCGTATCGGCGCGTTTGAGATAGACGATGCCGAACTGCACGCAGAACAGCAGGGAGAGCGAACGTTAAGCATTCCTTGTAAATCCGATCCAGATTTATGTATGCAACTGGACGGCTGGGACGCCGAAACCAGCGTACCAGCCATCCTCGATGGTCAACATTCCGTCCTTTATCGCAAGCACTACGATCAACAAGCCGATGCCTGGATCATGCGCGTTGCCTGATTCAAAAAGAACCCGTCGCCTGAGACGGGTTATTTCTCCCCGCCCTTTCTGAGCTACCCTATACTGATAAACCAAGCCGAATATGAGGCCAGGATGTTTGCCTTAGTGTTGTTTATTTGTTATCTGGACGGCGGTTGCGAAGATATTGTGGTGGACGTTTACGATAACGAACGACGGTGCCTGGTGGCGATGGATGACCAGCGAATACGCCAGGGCGGCTGTTTTCCGGTCGAGGATTTTATCGATGGCTTCTGGCAGCCAGCCAGCAAATACAGTGACTTCTGACCCTTACTGCAGCTGCACCAGCGTCAGTTCACCGCCGAACACCGCCCCGGTATCAATGTAATGCTGATTATCGCTATCATAACGCCGCTGTAACGGCGTATGGCCGAACCAGAAATGATCGGCGCCGCCAATCGCGCCGTGCCGCCCGGCGAGATGATCGGTGAGACGCTGCCGACGCCATAATACCTGCTCCGCGTCCACCGGCTGCTGCCAACGATAGCTGGCCGCCGGGTAATCGGCGTGCGCAACAACGTGCCGCTGCGAGCCAGCGCAAAGCTCAACGATCAGCGGTAGTTCGCGACAGCGGACCAGGAGTCGATCAATCTCCTGCTGTTCACGCCGCGAGCTCTCCTGATACCAGCTTCCGCCATTCATGATCCATAACGCCAGCGCCCCGCTCTCTTTTGCATCCAGCGCCATCTGTTCATGATTTCCCCGCACCGCGCGAAACCAACGGCAGCGAATCAGCGCCAGGCAACGCGCGCTTTGCGGCCCGCGATCGATCAGATCGCCCACCGAGATGAGCAGGTCCTGGTAAGGGTCGAACTTTCGCTGGCGCAGTTTTGTCATCAGCAGCGCAAAGCAGCCGTGCACATCGCCTACCAGCCAGATATTTCGCCAGGCTGAACCATCAATACGCTGATACATATTTTTCCCCCCTGCTACAATTATAGATAATTATTTATCGTCTGATACGTCTTAGATATCCACATCAATCAAATTTAAACGAAAGCGAAATATAGTCCGTCCGGATATTAATCTCGCGTCGCCCTGTCTCTAAAATAGAGGCTAAATAACGACGAGGTATTTATCGTGACGGACAATAGCCTGCATTCAACCTACGCAGTACAGCCACGCACAAATCTTATTGCCGATCTGGTGATGGGCCGACTTATTCCCGCGCCAATTTGGCAAACGCGTCATTATCGGCTTAAATTTTTGCTACGCACGGCCTTATTTTATAAACCCACCCGGGCGATGCTGGATAATCTCTCCGCGCGCCCGGACTTTAAGCAACTGCTCGCCGCGCAGGTGACGCTGCCGGGGAAAGTTCATCGCCAGTATCTGGCCCGTGGGCTCAGCGCCAGCCAGCGCGCGCAGGCGATGATCAGCCACTATCAGTTTCTCGATACCCTCCCCGGCACGCGCCTGGCTGGCGCCATGACGTCGGCCAGGGAACTGAAGCTGCTGGAACTGCGGGGCAAAGATGACGCCCGGTTTACCTTATCAGCCTCCTCTGCCGGTAAAGCGGAACGTGAGGGCGAGACCACGTTGTGGCTGCGCGACGGCAATCAGACGCTTCTCGCCAGCGCCACCTTCAGCGTCGTCCGCCAGCAGGAACAATGGCAGCTGATCATCGGAGGATTGCAGGGCCCACGGCGTAACGTCTCCCATGAAGTGATTAAGCTCGCCACCCGCGCCTGCTATGGTCTGTTCCCTAAACGCCTGCTGCTTGAGTTTATCTGGGCCCTGGCGGCGCGAAGCAATATCCAGGCGATTTATGGCGTGAGCGATAACGGCCACGTTTTCCGGGCGCTGCGCTATCGTCTGAGCAAAGGGCGCCATTTTCATGCCAGCTATGACGAATTCTGGCAATCTGTTGATGGCATCGCCGAGGGCGCCTGGCGCTGGCGCTTACCGCTGCGGCTGGAAAGAAAGACGCTCGAGACGATCGCCAGCAAAAAACGCGCCGAATACCGCCGTCGTTTCCAGCTGCTTGATGACATGATCGCTCAGGTGGACCTGCTCACCTCCCGTGCTTAGCAGAATGGGGCGCATCAATTAAACGCCGTTTTGCGTAACGGCGTTTGCATCTTATCCTCTGGTTTCGTTACTATCATACCTTCATCGTTTTCCTTTCGGGTAACCATTGAAGTTATGAGTAAAACTGAAACCGTTCTCCTGGCACTTGTACTGGTCATTCTGCTAACGGCTCTTTGGTTTATTTTCAGCGGTGAAATTTGGGCGTTAGTCAGTTATCTTGAAACGCAGCTGTACCCTTCTTTTGTTACGCCAGAATAACGTCTTATCTTTTATTCGCGAAGCACTTAGCCCCATCCTCTCTACCCTACCATTTTTTAAAAAGCAAATTTTAATAAAATTAAAAATCATATTTCTTAATCTCATTGCTATTCTGTTTATCATCCCGACAGAGATACTCTTCGCCTTCCGATGTTGGCCCGCGACGTTCACCTGCGCTACGGGTCCAATCAGGTGCAGGTGTTTTCTTTCCTCTTTTTGCACGACTCGTCTCAGAGGATTCATTCATCCACGCCACAAGTCTACAGTTCCGACATTCAACCAGGAACGGCACACACTCCACATACCGCATCGTCGTAGGGAGGTTGTTGGCCAGCGCGCGTTTTCAAACCACTGACAACGGTAATTTTGCCGATAACCGCGCCGGGTGCATCCCAGATAAGCCATCCTTCCGGCTTTAACCCTGGCAGGCCCGCTCCCTCTAAGGAGGGTGTCAGATATCACCGCCAGCGGTTAACAGAGACCTTGTCCGAATTCAGCAGTCCGGCATTTGCTGTAACCCTGTGTACCTTTGCTTGCTAACGCTGTAAAATCCTGCGTTTCACCGCTCATGATGACGGGCTTCCATACTGAAGAAGTGAAACTCATTAAATAAAGGGATTTAAAATTGAAAAAGCATTTGTATTATCTCTCCAGTCTCCTGGTCATCTTATTATCCTGTAACGTTTTTGCTACCGTGGGATTTTTATCACCGAGCGGTATCAACCCAAAGTTTGCCGCTAATGTCAATATCGCGATGATCAATGTCTACAATGAAGAACAACTTCGCCATGAACTCATCCTGGCCGAAAAAAATGGTCTTCAACTTTACCTTGATCTGGGACCGGCCCTCAATACTGCAAGAAAAACTGAAAACATTTCCACAGTTTATTACGATGATAATAACTTACGCCATCAAAAAATATTTAAGCCAATAGACCAAAATAAACTCAGAGCCTTGCCAGCTGACTCTTTGCTAAAGGCAAAAATCAGCAAACTATTACCCAGCATAGAACAATACCGTGATAACGTTGCCGCAATATTTCTTGCCGACGAGCCATATCTTAATGGTTTGAATAAAAATGATCTGGAACATGTCGCAGCGCAAACAAGATCGCTTTTAGATGCCAGAGGGCTTAAAGAAATAAAACTAGGCGTCATCTTTGCGAGCGCGATGTTCAATGCCGAGTTCGCCAGGGAATTAGACAAGAAATCAATAAGATATGTTGAAGGCATTGACAATCACTATCGTAATATCGCCGAAAAAATAAAAAACAATACGGCGACCGATGATGAAAAAAAGTGGCCTGAAATTATCGAAAAATTCAGATTAACAACCTACGACTCAGCAGGAAACATCTATACAGAAGGTGGAATTCCTAAAGGGTTTGATATTTATACGTTCGATTTCTACCTTTCTACGATCCTGTTGGATAATCTTTATAATGATATTCCTGCCTGGTTCGCTGCGAAAAATATCGATAAATCATGTCAGGTTTTTAATAACAAAACCGTAGCACAAATTCGTCAAGAATTAAGTTTTTTTAGCGATGGCGCAATGGATACAACAGAACAAGATATCCAGCATGACAAAGATATTATGGATGATCTCTATACCTGTAGAATGAATACCACGATAAAATTACTCCAGCAGGAGATTCAATCTACCTCGCCTCAGGCAAACATCGTTCTTATCTCAGAGTCAAGCAGCAATGGGGTCATGGAGTTCGACCGCACAGGTAACCTTAAGCAGGGGCAACCAGAAAAACTCGTTGAGCTCCGCGTCCTCCACGAAGTCCAAAGAGCACTAAAGCTCTATCAGGATCAGCAATACCAAAATATCTCAGGAATTCTGTTTTTCTTGTTCAACGATGAATATGATAACACCATCAAAATTAATATTGGTGGTGCGGGGTCAATGCCTTCAGTTCTGACCGAAATTTATTCATTAAATGAACGAGAGTAATGATTTCACAGATCTAAGGCGGTGATGCGCGTCCGGAGGTTTTCCTACGACTCCGGACAACCGTGAATCCTTCATGATCGCACGATAACCATAGGCTATCCGTTATCCTCTGCATTGTCCCCAAAGTTTATCCGGCATAAAAAGTATGGCGATCAAGTTAAGCTGTCTGTTCCGCGCGCAACGCTACCTCGAACCGGTGGTGATAATGCGTTCATCAAGCAGAGATTTTCTGTAAAGGGAATGTTAAGGCGTTTTTTGTTGTGGTATAAGGGGACAAGACCCTCGCGCGAAATGAAGGATTATTTCGGGTCTTATGCTGTAACTGATTGATAAATTTCACATAAAAAGAGACCGAACACGATTCCTGTATTCGGTCCAGGGAAATGGCTCTTGGGAGAGAGCCGTGCGCTAAAAGTTGGCATTAATGCAGGCTAAGTCGCCTTGCCTTATAAGAATAGTTTACCGCGTCAGGTTTTCCAGTCCGCAACAAAAGTGGCCGAATATTTCCTGACGAAATGGCTTATGCCAACAAAAAACCGCCGCACCCCGCAAGGGGTGCTGGCGGTTTTTTATACGCTAATTCAGCAAGATACGTTCAAGAATCAGCACAGTTTCTGCGCGCGTTCGATAAATGGCGCCAGGCTCATTTTTTGCCCCGGATGCTGCGGATCGTCCACCTGGATAATCGAGATCGGCTGGCCGCTGGTTTTACCCGCCTTCACCTGCTGCCCGGCGATATCATTCAACGGATACTGCACCAGCGTGCTGGGGTTAATGGCAAACAGCGCATTACCCGGGCGACAGGTCAGCATCACCTCCTCGCGGTTAAACGCCCAATTATCCTTGCCCACTTCAAAGCGGCTCACGGTGATAATTTGCGGAGCCGCCAGCGCGACGCCAGAGCTTGCCAGTAACAACATTGTCAGAACAATTTTTTTCATGATTTAACCAGTTAATTCAAAAAGGTTCCCAGGTTGCAAACAGGCTGACGGCCGCCAGCGCCAACGCGCCAAGCGCCATTTCCACCTGCGTGGTGCGCAGAATGAGCTGCTCCGCTCGCGTTCCGCTCACCGACATACGTGGCACCAGAACATACCTGTTCACCAATGCAATTGCCACCATCCCTGCGACCAGCGCACATTTGAGCAATAGCATCTGCCCCCAGGGTGAATCACGGAATAACCCTCCCTGGATCAGCAGCGTATTCACCACGCCGCTGGCAAGGGTCCCCGCTACGGCCAGATGCCCGTAGCGCGAAAAACGCATCATGGCGCTAATCGCCGCATGACGCCAGCGCCCTTGCGCCAGCCGCAGGCAGTAAATAAACGGCAGCAGGCCGCCAAACCAGCTGGCGACGCAGAACAGATGCACGGCATGGTTGGTACGCTGCAGGAAGCCGCGCGCGCCTTCACTCATCGCCGCATGCCCCACGCCCGCCATCAGCAACAGCTGCGCGCAAAGCAGCACCAGTAGCAGCCGCCCCGCGCGACGTGGCTTTAACCACGCCACCGCCAGCGCGATCCAGGCCAGCAGGATCTGCCACAGCCAGACGCTGCCAAACCGGGTGCCGGCAACGGCTTGCCAGATGGCGGGTTGCCAGACATCCGGCCAACCGTCGCCCATTAATCCACCCTGCGCCATCAGCATCAGCAATGCCGAGAGCGCACTGAACAGCAGAAGATGGCGCAGCAGCGGGGAAAAGCGCTGCATCAGCAAACGCCGCAGCGTCGGCTGCGCCCACCACACGCCGTACAGCAAGCAGCCAAACGCCACCATCAGCGAAGTGAAGTGGACAAAACGAAGCGTGATATAGAGTCCCGTGAGCATCGGTTATTTCACGGTAAAGTGGTATTGTCCTTTGGTTTTGTGACCGTCGACGGAGACGACATGCCAGTCAACGGTATAGTCACCCGCCGCTAAAGGCTCGGCGACTGGCACGATCAGCTGGGCTTGATTGCTGTCGCTGCGCGTGAGTTCTCCGGTTTTGACCGTTTTTTGCTGCGGCCCGCTGAGGGTCACGCCGCTGAAGCGGGTTTCGATACCTTCAGAAAAATTAAGCGTCAGGGTCTGCGGGGAAGTACTGACCTCCGAGCCTGCGGCGGGGGTTTGCTGTTGCAGATGCGCGTGGGCAAAAGCCGCAGCGCTGGCCAGGAAACCGGCGAGAAGAGCGGATACGCGCAGCGCGCGTACGGCGATGGGACGCATAATCGTCATTCCTTTTCGTTATGTATGTAGCACAGAGAATAACCCTGTATAATGGCGTAGTCGAGCGGTGCGTCGACGTCGAAGGTCACGCCCGATCGGTTTTCGGCATCATGAAGGAGAAACCCATTGCAAAATAACCTGGCAAAAATCTCGCAGGATGAGATGGATAAAGTCAATGTCGATCTTGCCGCGGCCGGCGTCGCTTTTAAAGAGCGTTACAATATGCCCGTCGTCGCCGATTTGGTTGAAAGAGAGCAGCCTGCGCACCTGCGTGACTGGTTTCGCGAGCGGTTGATAGCCCATCGCCTGGCTTCCGTTTCATTGTCGCGTCTGCCCTATGAACCCAAAGCGAAATAATTCCCGTCCGCTGCGGACATCCCGATTGGCAAGACCTGCGCATTCTATTACGCTGGTTTCTTTGGCCTGGAGCGAGCCATGCTACGCGTAATCGATACAGAAACCTGCGGGTTACAGGGAGGCATTGTCGAAATCGCCTCCGTCGATGTTGTCGATGGACAAATCACCAACCCCATGAGCCATCTGGTGCGCCCCGACCGCCCGATCAGCCCGCAGGCCATGGCGATCCACCATATCACTGAAGAGATGGTCGCTGACAAACCCTGGCTTGAAGAGGTGTTACCGCATTACGTCGGCAGCCCGTGGTATGTCGCCCACAATGCCAGTTTCGATCGCCGGGTCTTGCCGGAAATGCACGGGGAATGGATTTGTACCATGAAGCTGGCGCGTCGCCTGTGGCCAGGCATCAAATACAGCAATATGGGGCTGTATAAGTCGCGTAAGCTGAACGTCGCCACGCCTGCGGGATTACATCAGCACCGCGCGCTGTACGATTGCTATATCACCGCGGCATTACTGCTTGATATCATTAACGTCACCGGCTGGGCACCTGAAGAGATGGCGACCATTACCGGCCGCCCGGCGCTGTTAACCACCTTTACCTTTGGTAAATATCGCGGCAAAGCGGTTTCCGAAATAGCAGAAAATGACCCAGGCTATTTACGCTGGCTGTTCAATAACCTGGATCGGATGAGCCCCGAGCTGCGCTTAACGCTGAAGCATTATCTCGGGGAGTAGCGGCGCTAAACGTCCGCCTGGCCTGGCAAGGTGCCCTGCGCCAGGCCAATCAGAAAGGCATACTCTAACGCCACGCCTTCATAGCTTTTAAAGCGCCCCGACTTGCCGCCATGACCCGAATCCATATCGGTGCACAGCAGCAGCAGATTATCGTCCGTTTTCAGCTCCCGCAGTTTCGCCACCCATTTTGCCGGTTCCCAGTATTGCACCTGCGAATCATGTAAACCGGTGGTGACCAGCAGATGAGGATACGCCTGCGCCGTAACGCCATCGTAAGGGCTGTAGCTCTTCATATAACGGTAGTAGGTTTCATCCTGCGGATTGCCCCACTCCTCAAACTCGCCGGTAGTCAGCGGAATCGACTCGTCGAGCATAGTGGTCACGACATCAACAAACGGCACCTGGGCAACCACCCCGTGAAACAGTTCCGGGCGCTGGTTAATGGCGACGCCCATCAGCATCCCTCCCGCGCTGCCGCCCATACCGTAGCACAAATGCGGATCGCCATAGCCCTGCGCCAGCAGCGCGTCGCAGACATCGAGATAATCATTAAAGGTATTTTTCTTACACAGAAACTTACCGTCCTCATACCACTGCTGCCCGAGCTCTCCCCCGCCGCGAACATGGGCGATAGCAAAGACGAAGCCACGGTCAAGCAGGCTGAGGCGGCTGGCGCTGAAATCCGCATCCTCGCTGGCGCCGTACGACCCGTAGGCGTAAACCAGCAGCGGACTGGCCCCTTTGCGGAAATGTTCGCGTCGGTAAACCAGCGAGACCGGGACTTCAACGCCATCACGAGCCTTAATCCACAGGTGTTCGCTGCGGTAACAGTTGGCGTCGAACCCTTTCACTTCCTGCTGTTTGAGCACCCGCCGCTCGCCGGTATCCATATCCAGTTCAAATAAGGTATCCGGCGTGGTCATTGACGAGTAACCGTAGCGTAAGCGGGAGGTTTCCGGCTCCGGATTATAGGCAAGCCAGGTCACGTAGGCCGGATCGTCAAACGCAATCCCAACCACCTCCCGGGTCTTGCGGTTGATCTGCCGCAGGCTGGTTAGCCCACGCTGGCGTTCTTCCACCACCAGCCAATCGGTAAACAGCGTGAACCCTTCCAGCATGACGTCGTGGCGCGGCGCAATCAGGGTTTGCCACTGCTGTTCATCACGCGCATGGCTGCGATAAAGACCGAAGTTTTTCCCCTCGCGGTTGGAGCGCAGGTAAAAAGCGTGCTGATAGTGATCGAGACTGTATTCGTGATCTTTGCGGCGCGGCAGGAAGCATACCGGTTCAGCATCCGGCATTTCGGCATTGAGCAGCAGCACTTCACTGGTGGTGGCGCTGGCAAGATAGATCACCACGAACTGCTGGGAGGTGGTCTTATGGACGCTGACATAGAACGTTTCATCCTTCTCCTCATACACCAGCACATCTGAATGCGGTGAAGCCCCCACGGTATGCCGCCAGACCTGGTAAGGCAGCAGCGTGGTCGGATGCTTACGGACATACCATAGCGTTTGTGAATCATTGCTCCAGGCAAATTCTGGCGAAACGTTCTCCAGCACCTCAGGGTACCAGCTGTTGTTTTGCAGATTGCATAAACGCAGGCCATACTGCCGCCGGGAGAGATAATCCTCCGCCACCGCCATCGTATGATTGTCAGGCGAGATCCCGAGCGCGCCAAGGGTATAGAACTCGCTATGCGCCGCACGCTGGTTGCCATCGAGCAGCAATTCCCATGAGTCCCACTCCTCTTTCAGCACCGACTGGCGTTGATAAATCGCGTATTCGCAGCCCGGCTCATACACCTGACGATAGCGATAGCCATTTTTGCTATAGGGGGCGGAGACTTCCCGTTGCGGGATGCGATCAATAATCTCTTTCAGCACCCGCTCCTGCAAACTCCGCTGCGTGGACATAACCTTCTGGCCGTACGCGTTTTCCGCGCGCAGATAGTCAAGCACGTCTGACCGCGCGCGATCGTCGTCGCGCAGCCAGAAGTAGTTATCGATGCGGGTATCGCCATGTAAGGTCATGGCGTGGGGGATTCGTTTCGCTTTTGGTGGCATCTTTTGCTCTTTTGCATCCTGTATCTGTACACAAAATCATTCAAGAAACGACTTGAAGGATGGCGTGTCTATAAGGGTGGCAAAAGTGGCACGCGTTGCAAGCAAAACCTGCTGATTCAGGTGGAAAGCGCCTGTTTTTGCGCCTGAATATCCTGTTCAATATCGGCGCGCACTTCCGCCGGGAGCCGTAACGCCTCGCCAAGCGCATTGAGATAGCTACGTTCCATAAAGTGATCGATATCGATCACCGCGCAGCTGATGTAATAGACTTCCAGCGCTTCCTGCTCGCTGCTGATGCCCTGCGCCAGACGCTGGGGATCCAGAGGTTGCGCCAACGCGCGATCGATCAACACCCGCCCCTGGACATCGATATTGGCCGCCCGCAGCTGCTGCTCAATATTAGCCCGCTCGCTGTCATCAATGTGTCCATCGCTTTTCGCGGCAAACACCAGCGCCATGATCAGCCGTTCGCTGCGGGCATCCAGCTCGCCAGCTGGCGCGGGAGAGCCGGCGGGCTGCGGTTGCGCCCCCTGCGGCGAATGGCGGCGCATTTTCTGCTGATACTTATTCCACAACACGCTCCCTGCCACCGCACCGCCGCCAACCAGCAGCGCGCTGGTGCCATATTTGGCCAGCAGCTTGCGTGATGACTGACTCACCACCAGCAGCCCCGCCAGACCGCCCAGCGCGCCGGGCAGGAGGAAATTGTTACCGTCAGCGCGTTCGCCGGACGGCGAAGATTGCCCCTGCTGGCCGAGCAGAGACTGCAGTTGATTGAGCCAGTTAGCCATGAATGCCCTCGTTGCTGAATAAGCGATGCCATCAGCCTAAACGACGCGATGTCAGGAAATGTTATCCATGGCTAAAGATGCGCAAATTCCAGACGCGCTCAGGCCGCTTTCGCTTTGCGCGCCCTGCTGGCCGCCGGGACGGCAACGGACGGTTCGCCCGGCTCATCCGCAGAGTCCGCAGAGTCCGCAGAGTCCGCAGAGTCCGTCTCGCTGTGGCCGTCCTGTCGCGCCACTTCCTCACTCTCTTGCGGGAGTTTCCCGGACTTCAGAATATGATGGAGCGTGTCTTTGCGTTCCGCCAGCCACATCGCCATTTCATCGCGTTGAGGTTCATCCAGCGTCAGCGGGCACGCCACCAGCCAGTCGTTAAGGACCTCGGCAAGATCGAGCATTTTGTCGTAAGCATCGGCCTCTTTTTTGCTGGTAAACGACATCTTTTCCTCACCTTCGCGGATCACCACATATTGAATTGCAACCGCCATCGCGCAGCCTCTTTATACTGTATTTTTATACAGTATAACAAATTTTCCGCCAGGACTCAACCAACAGCCATAAAGACAGACGCAAACGTTTTCGTTTATAATGCGGCGTATGTTTTTTTACTGCGGAAAAGAGTCATGACTTTATTAGGCACAGCGCTGCGTCCTGCAGCCACGCGGGTGATGTTATTGGGTTCAGGCGAACTGGGTAAGGAAGTCGCCATCGAGTGTCAACGCCTGGGGATTGAGACCATCGCGGTCGATCGCTACCCCGATGCGCCAGCGATGCAGGTCGCACATCGCTCACACGTGATCAACATGCTGCACGGCGAAGCTCTGCGCGCGCTGGTCGCGCAGGAAAAACCTGACTACATCGTGCCGGAAATCGAGGCTATCGCTACGGATACGCTGGTCGAGCTGGAACTGTCCGGGCAGAAAGTGGTCCCCACCGCGCGCGCGGCGAAGCTGACGATGAACCGCGAAGGCATTCGTCGCCTGGCGGCGGAGGAGCTGCAGCTGCCGACATCCGCCTACCGCTTTGCCGACAGCGAAGCGGCGTTTCGCGAAGCCGTCGCCGATATTGGCCTGCCCTGCATCGTTAAACCGGTGATGAGCTCTTCCGGCAAAGGCCAAAGCTTTATTCGCCATCATGAACAGCTGGCTGACGCCTGGCGCTATGCCCAGCAGGGCGGCCGCGCCGGCGCCGGTCGGGTGATTGTTGAAGGGGTGGTGAATTTCGATTTTGAAATTACCCTGCTTACCGTCAGCGCCGTCGACGGCGTCCATTTCTGCGCGCCGGTCGGCCACCGCCAGGAAGATGGCGACTATCGCGAGTCCTGGCAACCGCAGCAGATGAGCGCGCAGGCGCTGGCCCGCGCCCAGGAGATTGCCAGCAAAGTGGTTCTGGCGCTCGGCGGCTATGGTCTGTTCGGCGTCGAGCTGTTCGTCTGCGGCGATGAGGTGATTTTCAGTGAAGTTTCGCCCCGCCCGCATGATACCGGAATGGTGACGCTCATCTCCCAGGATCTCTCTGAGTTCGCCCTGCACGTTCGCGCCTTCCTCGGCCTGCCGATTGGCGCGATTCGCCAGTACGGCCCGGCGGCCTCCGCGGTGATTCTGCCGCAGCTGACCAGCCAGAACGTCACCTTCGGCAATATTCAGGCTGCCGTCGGCGCCGGCCTGCAGCTGCGCCTGTTCGGTAAGCCGGAAATTGACGGCTCCCGTCGACTGGGCGTCACCCTGGCGGTGGCTGACAACGTCGAGGAAGCGATTGCCCGCGCGAAAGCGGCCGCTGCGGCGGTGCTGGTGCAGGGATAAAAAAACCCGGTAGCGCTCGCGCTTACCGGGTCTGCACTTAGCGATAGATCAGGGCGTAAAAATTACTTCGCGCCCTCTACCGCTTCACGGGCAATTTTCGTGATACGGTCGTAATCACCGGCTTCCAGCGCATCCGCCGGCACCAGCCAGGAGCCGCCGATGCACAGCACGCTGTTCAGCGCCAGGTAGTCGCGGTAGTTTGCCGGAGAGATCCCCCCGGTCGGGCAGAAGCGGATATGCGCGAACGGGCCGCCGATAGCCTGCAGCGCTTTTACGCCGCCGTTTGCTTCCGCCGGGAAGAATTTGAACTCTTTCAGGCCATACTGCATACCCAGCATCAGTTCGGATACGGTGCTGATACCCGGGATCAGCGGGATGGTCCCTTCTTCCGTCGCCGCTTTCAGCAGCGACTCGGTCAGGCCAGGGCTGATAGCAAACTGGGCGCCAGCTTCGGTGACGGCTTTCAGTTGCTCTACGTTGGTGACGGTACCTGCGCCGACAATCGCCTCCGGCACTTCTTTCGCAATCGCGCGGATCGCCTCCAGCGCGCATTCGGTACGCAGCGTCACTTCCAGTACGCGTACGCCGCCGGCAACCAGCGCTTTGGCCATCGGCACAGCGTGTTCCAGCTTTTTCACCACGATCACCGGTACTACCGGGCCGGAGGTGAGGATTGCTTCTGCAGTTGTTTTCCAGTTTTTCATCAGAGTTTCTCTCTCGCCAGATCTACAAAATTGTATCGTCTTAAAAAGTGATGCAGGTTGCGCCCTGTTCTGCTCCGGAGAGTTTTTCCCGCAGCGCGGCGAACATTTCCCGACCGCTCCCGACACGCGAACCGCTGAGGTCAGGAACATGCGGCTGGCGTGCAGCCAGTTCGGCGTCATCCACCAGCAGCGTCAGTTCACCGCTCTGCCCGTTCACGCGGATGATATCGCCATCACGTACTTTCGCCAGCAGCCCACCATCGTACGCCTCAGGCGTTACATGGATTGCTGACGGTACTTTGCCTGATGCGCCGGAGAGTCGACCATCGGTGACCAGCGCAATTTTGAAACGGCGGTCCAATAATACACCAAGTGGCGGCATAAGTTTATGTAATTCTGGCATGCCGTTCGCTTTTGGCCCCTGATGACGGACAACAACCACGCAGTCTTTGTCCAGCAATCCGGCTTCGAAAGCCGGCAGCACGTCGTGCTGGCTTTCAAAAACCACCGCCGGCGCTTCAATAATCTGGTTTTCCACCGGCACGGCGGAGGTTTTCATCACCGCCCGCCCCAGGTTACCGCTGAGCACTTTCGTCCCGCCATGGCGAGAGAATGGCCTGGCGAAAGTCGCAATAACCTGATCGTCTAACGGCGCCTCCGCCCCTTCACGCCAGTCCAGCTCGCCGTTATTCAGCCACGGCTCCATGGTATAGCGCGAGAGACCGAAGCCGGCCACGGTATGCACATCTTCGTGCAACAGGCCGCCTTTCAGCAGTTCACGCACCAGCACCGGTACACCGCCTGCCGCCTGGAAGTGGTTAATATCCGCCGGGCCGTTCGGGTAGAGGCGCGCCAGCAGCGGCACGACGTCAGAAAGATCGGAGAAATCATCCCAGTTAATAATGATGCCCGCCGCTCGAGCCATCGCCACCAGGTGCATCGTATGGTTAGTCGAGCCGCCGGTTGCCAGCAGCGCCACAATGCCGTTGACCACCACTTTCTCATCGAACATTTTCCCCAGCGGCAGCCATTCGTTGCCGTTGCCGGTCATCCGCGTCACCTGGCGCGCAGCGGCGACGGTCAGCGCTTCGCGCAGCTCGGCGTCCGGGTGAACAAACGAGGAGCCCGGGAGCTGCATGCCCATGAATTCGACCACCATCTGGTTAGTATTAGCGGTCCCGTAAAAGGTGCAGGTCCCCGGAGCGTGGTAGGAGGCGGCTTCAGATTCCAGCAGCGCCATGCGATCGACCTTACCTTCGGCATACAGCTGGCGAATACGTACTTTCTCTTTGTTCGGCAGACCGCTGGCCATCGGGCCAGACGGCACGAAAACGGACGGCAGATGGCCAAAGGAGAGCGCGGCCATGGTCAACCCGGGGACAATTTTGTCACACACTCCCAGATACAGCGCGCCGTCGAACATGTTATGCGACAGGCCAATAGCGGCAGACATGGCGATCACTTCACGGCTGAGCAGCGAGAGCTCCATGCCGTCCTGGCCCTGAGTAACGCCATCGCACATCGCCGGAACGCCGCCGGCGACCTGGCCTACCGCATTCACCGAATGCAGCGCCTTGCGAATAATATCCGGGTAATACTCATACGGCTGATGGGCGGACAGCATGTCGTTATAGGAGGTAACGATGGCAATATTGTTCCGCAGCATGCTCTTCAGCGAGGCTTTATCATCCGACTGACAGGCCGCAAAGCCATGGGCCAGGTTACCGCAGGCCAGCTGCGCGCGATGGACGGTATCCGTTTTGGCTTGATTAATCCGTGCGAGGTAGGCGGTGCGGGTTTCACGCGACCGTTCGATAATGCGATTTGTTACCCGTAACATTGTCGAATTCATAAAGGCTCCTGAATTTTTATCTGTCCGGCTACAGCGTTTTTAGCGATACCTGAGAAGGTGAAAGGCACCAGCACTGCAGCTCAGCGGCAAAATATCTGCCTGCAGTGTAATAAAAAAAGCCCCGGGGGTGAATCCTCCCGGGGCTTAAAAGAATAAAAATTATGCGACTTACTGCGTCAGATCATGTTACCGGTAAAATAACTCATCCGGATAATGACCGGACTATTCAAATTCATTCCATGAACGACCATCGCGGGTAATCATCGCCACAGAAGCGACCGGTCCCCAGGTGCCTGCCTGATACGGTTTTGGCGCATCGCGATCGGCGGCCCAGGCTTCGGTAATGGAGTCAACCCACTTCCACGCCTCTTCCACTTCATCACGGCGCACGAACAGCGCCTGAATACCGCGCATGGTCTCCAGCAGCAGACGCTCATAGGCATCCGCCAGGTGCGTTTGATTGAAGGTTTCCGAATAGCTCAGATCCAGCTTGGTAATCTGCAGATTGTGTTTGTGGTCAAGACCCGGAACTTTGTTAAGAACCTGGATATCAACGCCCTCATCCGGCTGGAGACGAATCGTTAACTTGTTCTGCGGCAGCTCCTGCCAGTTCTCTTTGAACAGGTTCAGCTCCGGCGTTTTGAAATACACCACCACTTCGGAACATTTGGTCGGCAGACGTTTACCGGTACGCAGGTAGAACGGCACGCCGGCCCAGCGCCAGTTGTCGATATCGACGCGGATCGCCACGAAAGTTTCGGTATTACTCGATTTGTTGGCGCCCTCTTCTTCGAGGTAGCCCGGCACTTTTTTCCCCTGGGCAAAACCCGCGGTGTACTGGCCGCGAACCGTTTTCTCACGCACGTTAGAGCGATCGATACGGCGCAGGGATTTCAGCACCTTCACTTTTTCATCGCGGATGCTGTCGGCGCTGAGGTCCGAAGGCGGCGACATCGCAATCATGCACAGGATCTGCAGCAGGTGGTTCTGAATCATGTCGCGCATTTGCCCGGCCTGATCGAAATAACCCCAGCGGCCTTCAATGCCGACCTCTTCAGCAACGGTGATCTCGACGTGATCGATCGTCCGGCAGTCCCAGTTGTTGACGAACAGGGAGTTGGCAAAACGCAGCGCCAGCAGGTTAAGTACCGTCTCTTTGCCGAGGTAATGGTCGATACGATAGACCTGGCACTCTTCGAAGAATTCGCCAACCTGATCGTTGATCTCGCGGGAGGTATCCAGCGAGGTGCCCAGCGGTTTTTCCATGACCACACGTGCCGGTTTGGCGTTCAGTTTCGCCTGGCCGAGGCCTTTGCAAATCGCGCCAAAAGTGCTCGGCGGCATCGCAAAGTAGTTGATGGTGACCCGGTTTTCCTGATCAAGCATTTTACCCAGGCGGGTGAACGCCTTGGTGTCGTTGACGTCAAGGTTACAAAAATCCAGACGTCCGCTCAGGGTTTCCCACAGACCTTCATCAATTTTTTCCTTCATGAAGGTTTCAAGCGCTTCACGTACTACCCTGGTGTAAGCATCTTTATCCCAGTCAGCACGTCCGACCCCGATAATGCGGGTATCCGGGCTGATCTGGCCAGCCTTTTCAAGCTGATACAGGGAAGGCAACAATTTACGACGCGCCAGGTCACCCTTCGCGCCGAAAATGACCAGATCGCATGCCTGGGCCGTTTGCGTTACCGCCATGTCATTCTCCTCAGTTGATAGTCTGGTGCTTATGCCAGGCTATATTTGTAATTTTCTTACACTGCACTGTACTGTGTTTACGAATTTCCCGAAACCCTCCGGCCCCCTTTCCCGACGCTAAACCGCACGTGGAGAAAACTTACGGCGACATTTTGGGCATCCGGCTAATATTGTTCGTTGTTTCGACCGGTTTTAAGTTAGTAAAATACGACTCTGATCATGTAATGAAAAAAAACAACATTTTTTAACGTCATTCCTCCCCGCTTGCGGCCGCGGAGGGGTATATTCTTGCTAAAATGCCCGATGATTTCACCCATTACTGAAATCGCTTCCACTGATGAGCGCCCCGTTACCCATGAACATGCTGGAAAAAATCCAGTCCCGACTGGAACACCTTAGCAAATCCGAACGCAAAGTGGCGGAAGTCATTCTTGCAACGCCTGCTCAGGCCATTCATTCAAGCATCGCCGCCCTGGCGCTGGAAGCGGGCGTCAGCGAGCCGACCGTTAACCGCTTTTGCCGGAGTCTTGAAACCCGCGGCTTTCCCGATTTTAAACTTCATCTGGCACAAAGCCTGGCACACGGGACCCTCTATGTTAACCGTAATGTCGATGAAGACGACAGCGTAGAGTCCTACACCGGAAAAATATTCGAGTCGGCAATGGCCAGTTTAGATCAGGTCCACCACTCTCTCGACATGTCAGCGCTGAACCGCGCCGTCGATCTTTTAACCCAGGCGAAGAAGATCGCCTTCTTCGGTCTTGGCTCCTCGGCGGCGGTCGCCCACGACGCGATGAACAAATTTTTCCGTTTCAATGTTCCGGTTATCTACTCCGACGACATTGTCCTGCAACGCATGAGCTGTATGAATTGTAATGATGATGACGTCGTGGTGATTATCTCACATACTGGCCGCACGAAAAGCCAGGTGGAACTGGCGCGGCTGGCGCGTGAAAACGATGCCATGGTCATCGCGATTACCTCTGCCAATACCCCTCTGGCGCGCGAGGCGACGCTGTCGATTACGCTCGATGTTCCCGAGGATACGGATATCTATATGCCGATGGTTTCACGTCTTGCCCAGCTGACGGTGATTGACGTGCTGGCCACCGGCTTTACTCTCCGTCGCGGGGCAAAATTCAGAGATAACTTGAAGAGGGTCAAGGAAGCATTGAAAGAATCGCGTTTTGATAAAGAACAGCCCGTACACAGCGATAACCTATAAAACTTGATAATCAGTTACACCTTCGGTTCTGTCCCCACGGCACGGCGACGTTGCTGGCTGGCACCACCGATTCCATGTTCACGCAACACCAAAATTGTTTTAGTCAACGGAGTATTACATGTCCAGAAGGCTTCGCAGAACCAAAATCGTCACCACCTTAGGCCCGGCAACCGATCGCGATAATAACCTGGAAAAGGTTATTGCTGCAGGCGCTAACGTAGTACGTATGAACTTCTCTCACGGTACCCCGGAAGATCATCAGATTCGTGCGGATAAAGTGCGGCAAATCGCGGCAAAACTGGGCCGCCACGTCGCTATCCTTGGCGATTTACAAGGTCCGAAAATCCGCGTATCCACCTTCAAAGAAGGCAAAATTTTCCTCAATATCGGCGACAAATTCCTGCTGGACGCAGAACTGAGTAAAGGCGAAGGCGATAAAGAGAAAGTCGGTATTGATTATAAAGGCCTGCCGGCAGATGTGGTGCCTGGCGATATCCTGCTGCTCGACGATGGCCGCGTCCAGCTGAAAGTCATCGAAGTTCAGGGTCTGAAAGTGTTTACCGAAGTGACCGTCGGCGGACCGCTGTCTAACAACAAAGGCATCAACAAACTGGGCGGGGGCCTCTCCGCCGCCGCGCTGACTGAAAAAGACAAGGCTGACATCTTCACCGCGGCGAAAATCGGCGTGGATTACCTGGCGGTCTCCTTCCCGCGCTGCGGCGAAGACCTGAACTATGCGCGCCGTCTGGCGCGTGAAGCGGGCTGCGATGCGAAAATCGTGGCGAAGGTAGAACGTGCGGAAGCCGTGTGCGATCAGGACGCGATGGATGATGTCATTCTGGCCTCTGACGTGGTGATGGTCGCGCGTGGCGACCTCGGCGTCGAGATCGGCGATCCGGAACTGGTGGGGATTCAGAAAGCCCTGATCCGCCGCGCTCGTCAGCTGAACCGCTCGGTGATCACCGCGACCCAGATGATGGAGTCGATGATTACCAACCCGATGCCAACCCGTGCGGAAGTCATGGACGTTGCCAACGCCGTCCTCGACGGTACCGATGCCGTGATGCTCTCCGCGGAAACCGCTGCCGGCCAGTATCCGTCAGAAACCGTCGCGGCGATGGCGCGCGTGTGCCTCGGAGCGGAAAAAATCCCTAGCCTCAACGTTTCCAAACACCGTCTGGACATCCAGTTCGACAACGTTGAAGATGCGATCGCCATGTCTGCCATGTATGCGGCGAACCACCTGAAAGGCGTCACCGCGATCATTACCATGACCGAATCGGGCCGCACCGCGCTGATGACCTCGCGCATCAGCTCCGGCCTGCCGATTTTCGCCCTCTCCCGCCACGAGCGCACGCTCAACCTGACCGCGCTGTACCGCGGGGTGACGCCGGTTTACTTCGATAGCACCAACGACGGCGTCGCCGCCGCGCATGATGCGGTCAACCTGCTGCGCGACAAGGGCTATCTGGTCTCCGGCGACCTCGTTATCGTGACCCAGGGCGACGTGATGAGCACCATCGGCAGCACCAACACCACCCGTATCCTGACCGTCGAATAATCAATTCCGCTTTAGAGACACGCCAACCTGCCAGCGGCATCGCCGGCAGGTTTTTTTTCGCCAATCACGCCTTCAGACAATCCATTTCAGCAGTAACGTCGCGGTAATAACCGTCGAGGCACCGCCAATCCGGGTGGCAATTTGCGCAAAAGGCATCAGCGACATGCGATTTGACGCGGATAAAATCGCCACATCGCCGGTCCCGCCAAGGCCGCTATGGCAGCTGGTGACGATGGCGGCCTCCACAGGATACATATTCAGCTTTGCTGCAATCAAAAAACCGCTTAATGCCATCGCGATCACGATTGCACCGCAGACCACGACATAGCCGATGGAGAACACCGCGACCACGCTCTCCAGAGGAACGTACAGCATCCCCAGACCTATCATCAGCGGCCAGACCAGAGCAGCAGAGACAAATTTGTAGCAGCTGTGTGCCCCCAGCTCCATCGCCGCCGGGATAATTTTGCTGTACTTGCAAAGGACGGCAGCCAGAATCATCAACACCGGTCCAGGGATGTGCACCACCTTCTCTAACAACCCGCCGACGATGAAAAACGCGCAGATCATTAACAACCCGGCGCCCATCAGCTGGAAATCGGTGGGCTGCCCCCCCTGCGCCTGAGCGAAAACGCGATTCTCATCGCCACTGCGAATCAACATGCCGTCACCGGACAGCGACGGGCGGCGCAGCCCCAGCCGCGCCAGAAAGCCCGCGCAGATGATCGCAAAGATATTGCCCACCACCGCTGCCGGCGCCAGCTGGGCGACGTACACATCCGGGGTTTGCCCAAGGATCGCCGAATACGCCAGCGAGAGCGGCAGGATCCCTTCTCCGATGCCGCCGCCAATGATCGGTACGATAATAAAGAAAAAGGTGTGGTAAAGGCTGTAGCCGAATAAGCTGCCCACCAGCAGGCCGGTCACTATCGCCGCACCGGTTCCGACGACAAGAGGAACGAACATCCGCACCATCCCCTGGATCAGGATCGTTCTGTTCATCCCCAGAATACTGCCCACCACCAGGCAGGCGATAACGAAGTAAAGCAGATTGGCTTCTTTCATCAACAGGTGCACGGTATCCAAAGTATGTGCTTCAAACGCGCCAAAGTAGACCAGTAGCGACGGCGTCATCAGACACAAAATCGCCGGACCGCCGATATCTTTCAGAACCGGCACCATCCGCCCAATTTTCGCCAGCGCGAAGCCTAACGTCATGATCACCGCCAGCCCGCCAATCATGTTTTTTGGCAGCAGGCCCGCCATCGCAGAGATGGTAACGATAGCGGCAATACCGACAAACAGCGTTAAAGGCACGGCACCGACTTCAACATGGGATAAAAAACGCGGTGTCTGCCCAGCCGCCAGCGTTTTTTCTAGCGGCTGGTTGAGTGAATTATTTTTCATTTCTCACCTGCATTGTGATAGGTAGCGTAGGGTCGTCACGCAATAGTAAAATTGCGCAGGAAAATAAATCGCCAAAATAGAATAAAGAGAAGCTCATCATTAAAATCAGCAAAACGTTAGCACAGGGTTGCGCTATAAAAAAGAATACCGGTATTGGCGTCATCACTTTGTGACCAGGTTACAAACCCGGTGTTAAGTAATTTAATTTATTGCGCGGTAGCTAAAGTTATTATTGCAAATAAAAAACCATCACCCTCTATATAAAACAAGAGGTTATTCGCAGAATCTCTATTTGTAAGTAAAGTTCCTGAAGCGAAATTATTTAAACAGCGGCCATTGTGATGTTAATCACCTTTCAAACCTTAGGGCCTCGTTAGATTAAAAAACGTCAGCAACCCTACACTATATTTTCAGGACAAACTATGCCAACGCTGCTATTGCAATCTCTGTTTCCACTGGTGTTTATCATGCTACTCGGTTGGCTGAGCGGGAAGTTAGGCTATACCCGTCGAGAGGACGCCTCGGTGTTAGCGACGGTCGTTATTCGGTTCGCTCTGCCCTTTCATCTTTTTATTGGCGCATTAAATACCGATCCGGAAAAAATTAAAAATTTCACCTTTATGGTCGTATTAGTGATTGGTCTGATGGGGTCATACTTTCTTAGCCTGCTGATCTCACGATACGTTTTTCGCCACGATATAAAAACCAGCGCGATTCAATCCCTGGTGTGCGCATTTCCTGATATGGCCTATTTCGGCGCGCCGGTCCTCGCGGTCCTGATCGGGCCGGAAGGGTTTCTCGGTGTGCTCATCGGGAACCTCATCACCAGCGTATTGATGATTCCTCTGACGATCGTCCTCATTCGGATGGGCGATAAACATTGCGCAACCGAGCGACAGAAGCTGCATGCCGGTAAGCTGGTCATGCAAAATCTCCTCAACGCCATACGCAACCCTATCGTCTGGATCCCCATTTCCGGCGTGCTGTTAAGCCTTGCCGGCGTGCAGCTGCCGCACATGCTCAGTATGCCGATTGAAATGGTCGGCAAAATTGCCGGCGGTCTGTCGCTGTTTGCGCTTGGCCTGCTGTTTTACGGCGAACGTCCGACGGTCAATATGCAAACCTGCACCAACATTAGTATTAAAAACCTGATTCAGCCGGCCATGATGGCCGCTGCTGGCCTCGCTTTTGGTCTCAGCCACAGTCTGATGCAGCAGGTTATTATCATCGGCGCCACCCCTTCGGCGATTGCCGCCGGGATGTTTGCCCTGCGTAGCGATACCTATATCGAGCCAGCTTCATCCTCGATTTTACTCGGCACCGCAATTGGCGTCGTCACGGAAGGAATAATGATTTATTTCATTTCTTAACGCCGCCGTTCGCCAAACATCATTAAACAGGTCTATCCCTGTCTTGCTTTAAATACAACACTCAGGAGTCTTGCCATGTTAGTCAAAGAAACGTTATACACGCCTTATAATGGGGCGGTTCTGCTGGAAAACCCGCTATTAAATAAGGGGCTGGCCTTTACCGAGGATGAGCGTGCGGCGTTTAATCTCCAGGGATTACTGCCGCACAATGTCGAAACCATCGACGAACAGACCGAGCGGGCGTGGAAGCAGTTCTGTCAATTTAAGCGTGATATCTCCCGCCATATTTACCTGCGCAACATTCAGGATACCAACGAGACCTTATTCTATAATTTGTTGCGTAACCATATAAAAGAAACCCTACCGATTATTTATACCCCTACGGTAGGCGAAGCCTGCGAACACTTTTCCGAAATTTATCGGCGCGGGCGCGGCCTGTTTATTTCATGGCCGAACCGGCATCACATCGATGAGATGCTGCAAAGCTTTTCCCGCAATGATATTAAGGTGATTGTCGTCACCGATGGCGAGCGCATTCTTGGTCTTGGCGATCAGGGAATTGGCGGAATGGGGATCCCTATCGGTAAACTCTCTTTGTATACCGCCTGCGGCGGGATCCACCCTGCGGCGACATTACCTGTCATGCTGGATGTCGGGACCAATAATGCGCAGCATCTGGAGGATCCGCTGTATATGGGCTGGCGCCATCCGCGCATTAACGACGACCAGTATATGGAGTTTATGGACATGTTTGTTAACGCGGTAAAACAGCGCTGGCCGCAGGTCCTGCTGCAGTTCGAAGATTTTGCCCAGAAGAACGCCAGCCGGCTGCTCAATCGCTATCGCCATCAGCTGTGCTGTTTCAATGACGATATCCAGGGCACCGCCGCCGTTACGTCAGGCACGCTCATCGCTGCCGCAGCGGCGGCTGGCACCCGGATTCGCGACCAGCGGGTGGTTTTCCTCGGAAGCGGATCTGCCGGATGCGGCATCGCCGAAAAAATCATCGCCCTGATGGTTGACGATGGTCTGTCTGAGCGCGAAGCGCGTAATAACGTCTTCATGGTCGACCGCTTTGGCCTGCTGACCGATGAGATGCCCAATCTGCTCGATTTCCAGCAGGGCCTCGTGACCCCGCGGGAAAACATTGCCCACTGGGACGTCAGCGCCGCTCATCTGTCGCTAATGGATGTGGTACGCAACGCGCATCCCACCGTCCTGATTGGCGTATCCGGGCAACCGGGGTTGTTCAGCGAAGAGATTATCAAAGAGATGCACCGCCACTGTCCTCGGCCGATCGTGATGCCACTGTCGAACCCAACCTCTCGCGCCGAAGCGCAACCGCAAGATTTACTCGAATGGACCCAGGGGAGCGCGCTTATCGCCACCGGTAGCCCGTTCGAACCGGTGTTCTATCAGGGTGTAACCTATGACATCGCCCAGTGCAACAACGCCTACATTTTTCCCGGACTGGGCTTAGGCATCCTGGCGGCAAAAGCGACGCGCGTAACGGAAGCGATGCTGATCACCTGCAGCAAGACGCTGGCCAGCCACTCGCCTTTAGCCACCGTCGGCAAGGGAGGTTTGTTACCTCCGGTAGAAGAGATTGAGCTGATTTCCAAAGCGATCGCGATGGAGGTCGCGCGCGTGGCCCAGGCTGAAGGGGTGGCGCCTGAATTAAGCGAGGATGAACTGGCCGCCAATATCGACAAAACCTTCTGGCGGGCGCGCTACACCGCCTATAAACGCGCTTCATTGTAACGGCGGCCAACCTTAATCACCCGGGAAGCCCGCGGCGTTTTCTCCCCGGCTTCCCGATAGCCAGAGGAACAGCGCATGTTCAATGTGCTCATTGTGGATGATGATTCGATGGTGGCGGAGCTTAACCGGCTGTTTATCGGCCGGGTCGCCGATTTTCGCTGCTGCGGTATCGCCTCGACGATTGCTGAAGCGGAGCAGATGCTTAACCAGTTACCCTCCATCGATCTGGTACTGCTGGATGTTTATATGCAGCAAGAAAATGGCCTGGATCTGTTGCCGACCCTGCGCACCAACGCCCGCAGCATCGATGCGATCATGATTACCTCCGCCGCAGATGCGTTGACCGTCCAGACGGCGATGCGCTACGGCGTGGTCGATTATTTGCTGAAACCGTTTCAGTTTCCACGCTTTGAGGAGGCGCTGCTGTCGTGGCGCGCGCGCCATATTCTGCAGAACGCAAAGTCGAACTATGCGCAGTCGGATGTCGACGATCTGCTGCGTAGCGGCATTCAGCGCTCAACGGGCAGCCGTCGTTTACCTAAAGGGTTAACATCACAAACGCTGCGCATGGTGTGCCGGTGGATCGATACTCACCAGGAGCGCGATTTCTCTACCAACGAGCTGGCCGCGGCGCTGCATATTTCCAGAGTATCGTGCCGTAAATATCTGATTTGGCTGGAGCAGATCAACCTGCTTTACACCACCAACCACTATGGCGTGACCGGTCGTCCGGAGTACCGCTACCGGCTGGTCAGCGAGCACAGCGCTGTGCTCAGACAATATAGCCAATGAGCCCGTCAGGCTCATTGGCGAGGCGTATTCATCTCAGGAGAGGGATAGACGACGCTTACTTCTTCTTCGGGAACAGCTCTTTACGTTTATAAGGCTCGATTTCGCCCGGTTTACGCGTCTTCAGCAGCTTGAGGATCCAGGTATACTGCTCGGTATGCGGCTTCACGAAAATCTCCACCTCTTCGTTCATCCGCCGCGCGATAGTGTGGTCATCGGCCTCGAGCAGATCGTCCATCGGCGGACGGACCAGCACCGTCAGACGATGGGTTTGACCATCATAGACCGGAAACAGCGGCACCACGCGAGCGCGGCAGACTTTCATCAGGCGACCAATCGCCGGTAAGGTTGCTTTGTAGGTGGCGAAGAAATCAACGAATTCGCTATGCTCAGCGCCGTGATCCTGGTCAGGCAGATAGTAGCCCCAGTACCCCTGGCGCACCGACTGGATAAACGGTTTGATGCCATCGTTACGCGCGTGCATCCGCCCGCCAAACCGACGTCGGACGGTATTCCAGACGTAGTCGAAGACCGGATTACCCTGGTTATGGAACATCGCCGCCATTTTCTGCCCGCCGGAGGCCATCAGCATGGCCGGAATATCCACCCCCCACGCATGAGGCACCAGGAAGATCACCTTTTCATTATTGCGCAGCATTTCATCGATGATTTCTTTCCCCTGCCAGTCGACGCGGGCAAGAATGCGCTGCGGGTCGCGCAGGCCGAGTTCAGCCATCATCACCATCGCCTGCGGCGCAGACATGTACATTTCATCAATAATGGCTTCGCGTTCCTGCTCACTTTTTTCCGGGAAGCAGTACAGCAGGTTTATCTGCGCGCGGCGGCGAGAACTTTTCGCCAGCCGCCCCACCAGACGCCCCAACTTACCGAGGATCGGGTCGCGAAAAACGGGAGGCGTCAGGGCGATACCGGCAAAGGCGAATACCCCCAGCCAGGCACCCCAGTAGCGAGGGAGTAAAAAGGATCTCTCAAATTTTGGAATAAACTCACTATTATTTTTTTTCGTTTCCATGCCCAGTCCACAGCCGTACTGCATAAGAAAAAGAATGGGGTGACCCCGTAAACAGCAGATTGCAGCCACGCTCGCCGTAACCCGAATCAGTTTGGGCATAGTTTAGCGACACGCGGCAGAACCTACAAAAGAAAAAGCCGGCGCGTCAGGCGGACCGGCTTGCATTGGTGATGGGTTAGTCGAACCGCAGCTGCGGGATGACTTCTTTTACCTGCGCCAGATAATCGGTGCGATCGGAACCGCTCAACCCTTCGGTACGCGGCAGTTTCGCCGTCAGCGGGTTGACCGCCTGCTGGTTAATCCACACTTCATAGTGCAGGTGCGGCCCGGTAGAACGGCCGGTATTGCCAGACAGCGCAATACGGTCGCCGCGTTTCACTTTCTGCCCCGGTTTCACCAGCAGCTTACGCAGATGCATGTAGCGGGTGGTATAGGTGCGGCCGTGACGAACGGCGACATAATACCCCGCCGCGCCGCTGCGCTTGGCAACCACCACTTCGCCATCACCGACGGAAAGGACCGGAGTCCCCTGCGGCATGGCAAAATCCACGCCACGGTGCGGCGCGATACGCCCGGTCACCGGATTCAGACGTCGTGGGTTAAAGTTCGACGAGACGCGGAACTGACGCGCCGTCGGGAAGCGCAGGAAGCCCTTCGCCAGACCGGTACCGTTGCGGTCGTAGAACTTGCCATCTTCGGCGCGAATCGCGTAGTAATCCTTGCCATCGGAACGTAAACGCACGCCCAACAGCTGGCTCTGCTCACGCTTACCGTCAAGCATTTCGCGTGACATCAGCACTGAGAACTCGTCGCCTTTCTTCAGCTTGCGGAAGTCCATCTGCCACTGCATCGCCTTGATCACCGCACTGACTTCGTTACTGGTCAGGCCGGCGGCGCGCGCGCTGGCGACGAAGCTGGCGCCAACGGTGCCGTTCAGCACGCTATTGACCCAATCCCCTTTCTGCAGCTCGCTGCTCATCTTAAAGCCATTGGCCACCCGGTCGTAGGTACGGGTTTCGCGACGAGACATTTCCCAGGTCAGGCTCTGCAGATCGCCATCCGCCGTGAGCGTCCACGACAGCTGTTGACCAATTTTCAGGTTACGCAATTCTTTATCGGCGGAAGAGAGCTGAGCGATATCGCCCATATCAATGCCGTACTGGTTGAGGATGCTGCTCAGGGTATCGCCGGTAGACACCACGTATTCATGGCCGCCTGAATCGCTATCCCCTTTCTCATCCAGTTCATCCTGGGGAATCGCTTCTTCTTCCTGCGGCGCCTGATCGATAGGCTCGGAGGCTTCCGGCAGCAGAGAACGAATTTCGCTTTTTTCCAGCTCGATGGTTCTGACGATAGGGGCGGATTCCGGGTGGTAGATGTAGGGTCGCCAGACGGCGACCGCTAATGTCAGAACGCTCAGCGACCCCAGCATAACGCGATGAGGTCGTGGCAGATTGTTAAATGCCTGAGTGACAGCGCGGGCTATCTGTTGCACGTATTCACTTCCTCGTTAATCTCCTTTCAGGCAGCTCGAATACTGTTTCGCCAGTTGGTTGAGGAACTGCGGGTAACTTTCTTTACCCAGCTTAATTCCAATGCCAAGTGGGTCCAGGGTTCCCATGCGCACGGAGGTGCCTCTGGCAACAGCTTCTATGACGGCTGGCCTGAACTGTGGCTCAGCAAAAACGCAGGTCGCTTTTTGCTCAACCAACTGTGTTCTGATTTCGTGTAAACGCTGCGCACCAGGCTGTATTTCAGGGTTAACGGTGAAATGACCAAGCGATGTCAGACCGTAGTGTTTTTCAAAGTAGCCATAGGCATCATGAAAAACGAAATACCCTTTCCCGTTCAGCGGTGCGAGCTCGTTACTCACCTGCTTATCGGTTGAGGCTAAGTTTGCCTCAAATTCTTTCAGGTTTGCGTCAAGTTTGGCTCGACTCTGCGGCATAAGTTCCAATAATTTATCGTGGATTGCAACCGCCGAAAGCCGCGCTATCTCTGGGGATAACCACAGATGCATGTTGTAGATACCGTGATGGTGATCGTGGTCACTATTTTCACCTGCGCCGTGGTGATGATCGTCGTCGTCGTCGTCGTCGTCCGCCCCTTTCATCAGCAACGGTTTCACGCCGGCAAGCTCGGCAATCGTCACCTTTTTATTCGGCGCAATGCTTTGCGTTGACTTATCCATAAACGCCTCCATCTCTGGACCAATCCAGACCACTAAGTCTGCGTTCTGTAAGCGTTTTACATCAGAAGGCCGCAATGAATAATCATGCTCTGAGGCGCCGTCCGGCAGGAGAACCTGGGTATCGGTGACGCCGTCGGCGATAGCAGAAGCGATAAAGCCTAACGGTTTCATTGAGGTAACAACGGCGGCGTTAGCCGCAGAGGTTTGAGTGAACAAAAAAACGGCGCCAAGTCCAGCGCAAAGAAGCGTATTTTTATGTAACATAATGCGTCTAGTCATCGTAATGAATGAGAAAGATGTGATATTATAACATTCACTAGCTTGTGCAACCCCTAATTTGACATGACAAATCTTGTAACTCTGGAAAACGTCTCGGTCGCCTTCGGCCAAAGACGCGTGTTGTCTGACATTTCGCTGACGCTAAAGCCCGGCAAAATTTTGACTCTACTCGGCCCCAACGGCGCGGGTAAATCGACGCTTGTGCGGGTCGTTCTCGGACTGGTAGCACCGACTGACGGTGTTATCAAGCGCGAGAGCAACCTGCGAATTGGTTACGTCCCGCAAAAACTCCACCTCGATGCCACGATGCCGCTTACCGTCAACCGGTTTATGCGTTTACGTCCCGGCACCCATAAACGGGATATTCTGCCGGCGCTGAAGCGCGTCCAGGCCGGGCATCTGATCGATGCGCCGATGCAGAAGCTCTCCGGTGGCGAGACCCAACGCGTACTGCTAGCCCGCGCCCTGCTGAACCAACCGCAGCTGCTGGTGCTTGATGAGCCGACCCAGGGCGTCGATGTCAACGGTCAGGTTGCGCTGTACGATCTGATCAACCAGCTGCGCCAGGAGCTTGATTGCTCGGTGCTGATGGTGTCGCACGACCTGCATCTGGTGATGGCGAAAACCGATGAGGTTCTGTGCCTGAATCAGCATATTTGCTGTTCCGGTACGCCGGAAGTGGTCTCGCTGCATCCGCAGTTCATCTCGATGTTCGGCCAGCGCGGTGCGGAACAGCTGGGTATTTATCGTCACCATCATAATCACCGCCATGACCTGCAGGGGCGGATTGTACTGCGTCGGGGAAATGAGCGCTGATGATTGAATTACTGTTACCCGGCTGGCTGGCCGGGATGATGCTTGCCTGTGCGGCAGGCCCGCTGGGATCGTTTGTCGTCTGGCGGCGGATGTCTTATTTCGGCGATACGCTGGCCCATGCCTCTTTGCTTGGCGTCGCTTTCGGCCTGCTGCTGAACGTTAATCCGTTTTATGCGGTGATCGCGGTGACGCTGCTGCTGGCCGGCGGCCTGGTGTGGCTCGAAAAACGCCCGCATCTGGCGCTGGATACCCTGCTGGGGATCATGGCGCACAGCGCGCTGTCGCTCGGTCTGGTGGTGGTCAGCCTGATGTCGAATATTCGCGTCGACCTGATGGCCTACCTGTTTGGCGATCTGCTGGCGGTTACCCCGCAGGACCTGATCTCTATCGCCATCGGCGTGGTGATTGTGCTGGCGATCTTACTCTGGCAGTGGCGGAACCTGCTGTCGATGACCATCAGCCCTGACCTCGCCTTTGTCGATGGCGTAAAGCTGCAGCGGGTGAAATTACTGCTGATGCTGGTGACCGCGCTGACCATCGGCGTGGCGATGAAGTTCGTCGGCGCGCTGATCATTACTTCGCTACTGATCATTCCCGCCGCAACGGCTCGCCGCTTCGCGCGCACGCCGGAGCAGATGGCCGCGGTCGCGGTCGGCGTCGGTATCGTGGCGGTAACGGGGGGGTTGACCCTCTCGGCGTTTTACGATACGCCGGCCGGGCCGTCGGTGGTCCTCTGCGCTGCGCTGCTGTTTATCTTCAGCATGATGAAGAAATCCGCCGCCTGAGTTATCATTCCCCCGGTCGCGCGATGCAGAGCGGGGGAACGGTCTGTGATCCGGGAATGACGGCTACGGCATGGCCGGCGGCGTGATACCAAAGTGATTCCAGGCGCGCACCGTCGCCATCCGGCCACGCGGCGTTCGCTGCAAAAAGCCTTGCTGAATCAGGTACGGCTCCAGCACATCCTCAATGGTTTCCCGCTCTTCGCCGATCGCCGCCGCCAGGTTATCCAGGCCCACCGGTCCGCCGAAGAACTTATCAATCACCGCCAGCAGAAGTTTGCGGTCCATATAATCGAACCCCTCCGCATCAACGTTGAGCATGTCCAGCGCCTGAGCGGCGATGTCCAGCGATATGGTGCCATCATGGCGTACCTCGGCAAAGTCACGCACCCGGCGCAGCAGGCGGTTGGCGATACGCGGCGTGCCACGCGCCCGGCGCGCCACTTCCAGCGCCCCTTCTTCGCTCATTTCCAGCCCCATAAAGCGGGCGCTGCGGCTGACGATATGCTGCAGGTCTGGGACCTGGTAAAACTCCAGCCGCTGTACGATGCCAAAACGGTCACGCAGCGGCGAGGTTAACGACCCCGCGCGCGTGGTGGCGCCAATCAGAGTAAACGGCGGCAGGTCGATTTTTATCGAGCGCGCCGCCGGCCCTTCGCCGATCATGATATCCAACTGATAATCTTCCATCGCCGGATACAGCACCTCTTCCACCACCGGGGAAAGTCGGTGTATTTCGTCGATAAACAGCACGTCGTGGGGTTCGAGGTTGGTCAACATGGCGGCCAGATCGCCCGCCTTCTCCAGCACCGGGCCGGAGGTCGTGCGCAGGTTAACGCCCATTTCATTGGCGACAATATTCGCCAGCGTGGTTTTCCCAAGCCCCGGAGGACCAAAGATCAGCAGGTGATCGAGCGCATCCCCGCGCAGCTTTGCCGCCTGGATAAAAATCTCCATTTGCGAACGCACCTGCGGTTGACCGACATACTCTGCCAGTAATTTGGGGCGGATTGCGCGATCGGCCGACTCTTCAAACCCGGTGCTGTCTGCTGAAACCAGCCTGTCTGCTTCAATCATCCCTTACCTCACAACGCGGCGCGAAGCGCTTCACGAATTAGCATTTCACTGTTGGCGTCCGGACGGGCGATTTTACTCACCATTCGGCTGGCCTCCTGAGGTTTATAGCCCAGCGCCACCAGCGCGGCAACCGCTTCCTGTTCGGCATCGTCATCGGACGGGCCGGCCGGCGAGGTCAGCACCAGATCGGCCGCCGGAGTAAACAGGTCTCCGTGCAGACCTTTGAAACGGTCTTTCATTTCAACGATCAGCCGCTCAGCGGTTTTTTTGCCGATACCCGGCAGTTTCACCAGTGCGGCAAGCTCCTCGCGCTCAACGGCATTGACAAACTGCTGCGCCGACATCCCGGAGAGGATCGCCAGCGCCAGCTTTGGCCCGACGCCGTTGGTTTTAATCAGCTCTTTGAACAGGGTGCGCTCCTGCTTGTTATTAAAGCCATACAGCAACTGCGCATCTTCGCGAACGACAAAATGGGTGAAAACGACGGCTTCATGGCCCACATCCGGCAGTTCATAAAAACAGGTCATCGGCATATGTACTTCATAGCCCACGCCTCCCGTTTCCAGTAATACGAGCGGAGGTTGTTTTTCGAGAACGATGCCTCTGAGTCTGCCTATCACATGGAGCTCCTGCGTTAAGGGCGAAAGTATCTGCGGTATCATAAAAAAAGGCTGGATGAATATCCAGCCTGATTTGAGGTTATCGTAAGCGTCCGCGCGCCAGGTTGAGCCGCGTCTCGCCGATCTGCGCCGCGTTCTGACTGATGTGGCAGTGGGTGATGGCGATAGCCAGCGCATCCGCCGCATCCGCCTGCGGATTGGCCGGGAGTTTAAGCAACGTGCGCACCATGTGCTGCACCTGGCTTTTCTCCGCGCTGCCGATACCGACCACGGTTTGCTTCACCTGCCTGGCGGCATACTCAAAGACCGGCAGATCCTGATTGGTCGCCGCCACAATCGCCACCCCGCGCGCCTGCCCCAGCTTCAGCGCTGAGTCGGCGTTTTTCGCCATAAATACCTGTTCGATGGCGAAATAATCGGGCTGGAACTGGGTAATGATTTCCGTCACCCCGGCGTAAATCAGCTTAAGGCGCGACGGCAGATCGTCAACCTTAGTGCGAATACAACCGCTGCCAAGGTAGCTCAACTGCCGTCCGACCTGACGAATAACGCCGTAACCGGTAATGCGTGACCCCGGGTCAATACCGAGAATAATCGCCATCACGCCCCTCCGGTTAACGATAAGCGCTGCCCTGAAGATTTCAGCTCACCGGCAGGCCGCCACTCAGAGAATCCCCGGCCGCGTGAAGCAACAACGCAACCGGGACGAGCTACGGCACCTGCGGGCTGAAAAATAACGGGGATCACAGCGTTGCTGCGACCTCATCAGAGATCTCACCGTTATGATACACTTCCTGTACGTCGTCGCAGTCTTCCAGCATATCGATCAAACGCAGCAGTTTCGGTGCGGTTTCCGCATCCATATCCGCTTTGGTCGAGGGGATCATGGAGACTTCCGCCGCATCGGCCTTCAGACCGGCCGCTTCCAGCGCATCGCGTACCGCGCCCATATCTTCCCACGCGGTATAAACGTCAATCGCGCCGTCGTCATAGGCCACCACGTCTTCGGCACCGGCTTCCAGCGCCGCTTCCATAATCACGTCTTCATCGCCAGCTTCAAAAGAGATCACCCCTTTCTTGCTGAACAGATAGGCCACAGAACCATCGGTACCGAGGTTGCCGCCGGTTTTGCTGAAGGCGTGACGCACTTCGGCAACGGTACGGTTGCGGTTGTCACTCAGGCACTCAACCATCACCGCGGTGCCGCCAGGGCCGTAACCTTCATAAATGATGGTTTCCATGTTCGCGTCTTCGTCGCCGCCGACGCCACGGGCGATAGCGCGGTTCAGGGTGTCGCGGGTCATGTTGTTGGACAGCGCTTTATCGACTGCCGCACGCAGACGCGGGTTGGAGGCGACATCGCCGCCGCCCAGACGCGCAGCGGTAACCAGCTCACGAATGATTTTAGTAAAGATTTTACCGCGCTTGGCATCCTGTGCCGCTTTGCGGTGTTTGGTGTTGGCCCATTTACTATGACCTGCCATAAAAAACTCTCCAAAAATGCCTTCTTCCCGCAGCCTTCTGTGTGCAAAGGCCGGGGAATACTAGTCGGCGTTAATTACAAATTCTTCAATCGCCTGCCGGTTGCTCCACGACTTGGTTAACGCGGCGGCTTCCGCCGCATTCACCCAGCGGTAATCCAGATGCTCGGTAAAGACAATCTGGCGTTCTTGAGGAAGCGCAAGACAGAACCAAAATTCCGTATTGCGCTCTACGCCCGGCGCATAGCGATGACGTAAATGAGAAAATATCTCGAACTCCACCGTGCGCTGACAGTCGATTAAGGCCAGCTGCTCGCGAGCAACATCAATGGCGACCTCTTCCTTTACTTCACGCGCGGCGGCTTGCGCTGCGGTTTCCCCCGCTTCCAGGCTGCCGGTTACCGACTGCCAGAAAGCAGGATCATCGCGTCGCTGCAACATCAGCACCCGCTTCGTATCTTCGGCATAGATCACTACCAGAACGGAAACGGGAAGCTTGAATGACATCTTACTTATTCTCCGGAGACTCTTTTGTCTCCTTCGCCACAACCTGAATACCTAATTCGCCCAGCGATGCCGGATTGGCAAAGCTCGGCGCTTCGGTCATCAGACAGGCCGCCGCGGTGGTTTTCGGGAAGGCGATAACATCACGGATGTTATCGGTACCGGTCAGCAGCATGGTCAGACGGTCAAGACCGAAGGCCAGACCGGCGTGCGGCGGCGTACCGTATTTCAGCGCATCCAGCAGGAAGCCGAATTTTTCACGCTGTTCTTGTTCGTTGATGCCCAGGATGCCGAATACCGTCTGCTGCATATCGCCATTGTGGATACGCACGGAACCGCCGCCCACTTCATAGCCATTGATAACCATATCGTAGGCGTTAGCAATCGCCGTTTCCGGCGCGGCTTGCAGCTCGTCGGCTGTCATATCGCGCGGCGCGGTAAACGGGTGGTGCATCGCGGTCAGGCCGCCTTCGCCATCGTCTTCAAACATCGGAAAGTCGATAACCCACAGCGGCGCCCATTTGGCTTCGTCAGTCAGGCCCAGGTCTTTACCCAGTTTCAGACGCAGCGCGCCCAGCGCATCGGCAACCACTTTCTTGTTGTCGGCACCGAAGAAAATCATGTCGCCGTCCTGCGCGCCGGTGCGCTCAAGGATCGCTTCGACGATTTCCGCGTTGAGGAATTTCGCCACCGGGCTGGTGATGCCTTCGAGGCCCTGCGCGCGCTCGTTGACTTTCATATAGGCCAGGCCTTTCGCGCCGTAGATCTGTACGAACTTGCCGTACTCATCGATCTGCTTACGGGTCAACGCAGCGCCGCCGGGAACGCGCAGCGCGGCCACGCGGCCTTTCGCATCGTTCGCCGGGCCGGAGAAGACCGCGAATTCTACCGCGTTCACCAGATCGGCAATATCGACCAGCTCCATCGGGTTACGCAGATCCGGTTTATCAGAACCGTAGCGGCGTTCGGCTTCCGCAAAGGTCATGACCGGGAACTTGCCGAGGTCGACGCCCTTCACATCCAGCCACAGTTTGTGGACCAGCTCTTCCATCACTTCGCGCACCTGCGGTGCGGTCATAAAGGAGGTCTCCACATCGATCTGGGTGAATTCCGGCTGACGGTCAGCGCGCAGGTCTTCGTCACGGAAGCATTTGACGATCTGATAGTAACGGTCGAAGCCGGACATCATCAGCAGCTGTTTGAACAGCTGAGGAGACTGCGGCAGCGCGTAGAATTTACCTTTATGGACGCGGCTTGGCACCAGATAGTCACGGGCGCCTTCCGGGGTCGCTTTGGTCAGCATCGGGGTTTCGATATCAAGGAAACCGTGCTCGTCCATAAAGCGACGCACGAAGCTGGTGATTTTGGCGCGAGTTTTCAGGCGCTGGGCCATTTCCGGCCGACGCAGGTCCAGATAACGGTATTTCAGTCGTGCTTCTTCGGTGTTGACGTGATTGGAGTCCAGCGGCAGCGCCTCTGCACGGTTGATGATGGTCAGATCGGACGCCAGTACTTCGATGTCGCCGGTGGCCATGTCGCTGTTGACGTTTTTCTCGTCGCGCGCGCGTACGGTACCGGTGACCTGAATGCAGAACTCATTGCGCAGTTCGGAAGCCAGCTTTAACGCCTGGGCACGATCCGGATCGAAAAACACCTGCACGATGCCTTCGCGGTCACGCATATCGATGAAGATAAGGCTACCAAGATCACGACGACGGTTGACCCAACCACACAGAGTCACCTGCTGCCCCACGTGGGACAGACGTAGCTGTCCGCAATATTCTGTACGCATGAGATATCCCTTAACTTAGCCGCAGGCGGTTTGTTGCCTGCTTCGCAGGCGACGGAGTCGCAGCTTTAGCTGAATGTCACAACTGAATGAAAAAAGGCGGTCATTATAATAGAATTTCCGCCGCACGATAAGCCCGATGCAGTTTGTCCGTTGCTTTGCTGTACGCTTATTGCCTGTGCTCACAAAAATTAACAAAAATTGATACCTATGAGCACGATTGGCAACGGTATTGTAACGGCCAAACCACTGAACAAGATACGGGGATACCATGTTAGAACTCAATGCGAAAAAAACAGCGCTGGTGGTCATTGACCTGCAGGAAGGCATTTTGCCCTTCGCCGGCGGCCCACACCGCGCCGGTGACGTCGTGACGCGCGCCGCCCGTCTGGCGGAAAAATGTCGCCAGCAGGGTTCACCTGTCGTCATGGTCCGCGTCGGCTGGTCCGCTGATTTCGCCGAAGCGCTGAAGCAACCGGTTGACGCCCAGGCCGGCGCGCACGCCCTGCCGGACAACTGGTGGACCTATCCGCAGACGTTAGGCAAACAGGACGGCGATATTGAGGTCACCAAACGCCAGTGGGGCGCCTTCTATGGTACCGACCTCGAGCTGCAGCTGCGCCGCCGCGGCATCGACACCATTATCCTCTGCGGGATTTCCACCAATATCGGCGTCGAATCCACCGCGCGTAACGCCTGGGAGCTCGGCTTTAATCTGGTGATCGCCGAAGATGCCTGCAGCGCGGCCTCTGCCGAACAGCACCAGGGCAGTATGACGCATATTTTCCCGCGCATCGCCCGCGTGCGCAGCACCGAGGACGTTCTCGCCGCCTTATGATTTATATCGGGCTTCCGCAATGGTCGCACCCCAAATGGGTGCGCCTGGGTATCACCAGCCTTGAAGAGTATGCTCGCCACTTTAACTGCGTGGAGGGCAACACCACCCTTTATGCGTTACCCAGGGACGAAATCGTCAGCCGCTGGTATGAACAAACCCACGACGACTTCCGCTTCTGCTTTAAATTTCCGGCGACCATTTCCCACCAGGCGGCGCTGCGTCATTGTGATGATTTAAGCCGCGAATTTTTTACCCGCATGGCGCCGCTGGAAAGCCGGATTGGCCAGTACTGGTTACAGCTGCCGGCCAGCTTTGGCCCCGCTGACCTTCCCGCCCTGTGGCAGTTCCTCGATACCTTACCGGCCGGTTTTACCTATGGCGTCGAGGTGCGGCATCCGGAATTTTTCGCCAAAGGAGAAGCCGAGCAGGCGCTCAACCGCGGCCTGCATCAGCGTAACGTCAACCGCGCCATCCTCGATAGTCGCCCCGTCCATAGCGCCATCGCGCGCACGCCGGCGATGCTCGACGCCCAGCGCAAAAAGCCCAAACTGCCGGTGCACGCGGTAGTCACCGCCAGCAATCCGCTGGTGCGCTTTATCGGCAGCGATGACATGGTGCAGAATCAGCAGCTGTTTGGCATCTGGCTGCAGACGCTCGCCAGATGGTGCCAGACCACCACCCCTTATCTGTTTCTCCACACGCCGGATATCGCCCAGGCCCCGGAGCTGGTGAACACCCTGTGGGCGGAGATACGTGCGGTATTGCCAGAGGTCGGAGCTGCGCCGTCAATTCCGCAGCAAAGCTCTCTTTTCTGATATCCTGCTATGATAGTCGGAGCCATCTGACAGAATAAAAGGGAGTTTTTTGTATGGTCAGCGCGCTGTACGCGGTTTTAGGTGCGTTATTGTTAATTAAGTTTTCGTTCGATGTCGTTCGCCTGCGCACGCAGTATCACGTTGGGTATGGCGACGGCGGTTTTAGCGAGCTGCAGGTGGCGATTCGCGTGCATGGCAACGCCGTTGAATATGTGCCCATTGGCATTATTCTGCTGCTGTTTATGGAAATGAACGGCGCCCAGAACTGGATGGTGCACGTCTGCGGCATTTTACTGATTGCCGGACGGCTGATGCATTCTTATGGTTTTCACCACCGGCTGTATAGCTGGCGCCGCTCGGGGATGAGCGCCACCTGGTGTTCCCTGTTGCTGATGGTGCTGGCTAATCTGTGGTATATGCCCTGGGAGTTGGTTTTCTCCTTACATTAGCGCACAATACGCCGTTTTCGTTTTTTCGGGTTTAACGTTATGTCTCACCGCGATACGCTTTTTTCCGCGCCGATTGCCAGTCTCGGCGACTGGACCTTTGATGAACGGGTTGCTGAAGTCTTCCCGGATATGATCCAGCGCTCTGTTCCCGGCTATTCCAATATTATTTCTATGATCGGCATGCTGGCCGAACGATTCGTCCAGCCAGAGACTCAGGTCTACGATCTCGGCTGTTCGCTCGGAGCGGCAACGCTCTCCATCCGGCGTAATATTGCTCATCCCGGCTGCAAAATTGTGGCGGTGGATAACTCCCCGGCCATGGTCGAACGCTGTCGTCGTCATATTGATGCCTACAAAGCGCCCACGCCGGTCGAGGTTGTGGAAGGCGACATTCGCGATATCACCATTGAGAATGCCTCGCTGGTGGTGCTGAATTTCACCATCCAGTTTCTTGCCCCCGCTGAACGCCAGGCGATCCTCGATAAAGTATACCAGGGGCTGAATCCCGGCGGCGCGCTGGTCCTGTCGGAGAAATTCAGCTTCGAAGATGCCGAGGTTGGCGAACTGCTGTTCAACATGCATCACGACTTTAAGCGCGCCAACGGCTACAGCGAACTGGAAATCAGCCAGAAGCGCAGCATGCTGGAAAACGTCATGCTGACCGACACGGTTGAGACCCATAAGGCGCGCCTGCGCCAGGCCGGTTTTGCACATGCCGAACTGTGGTTCCAGTGCTTTAACTTTGGTTCGCTGGTGGCGGTGAAATCCGGGGAAAAAGGATGATCGATTTCAGCAATTTCTATCAGCGAATTGCCAAAAGCCCGCTATCCCACTGGCTGGAAACGCTGCCTGCCCAGGTGGCCGCCTGGCAACGAGAGGCCCTGCACGGCAAGTTCCGTGAATGGGAGCGGGCGGTTGAGTTTCTGCCCGAGCTGGCGCCGCATCGGCTGGATCTGCTGCACAGCGTAACCGCCGAAGCCGAAACGCCGTTGAGCGAAGGTCATCGCCTGCGCGTTGAGAACCTGCTCAAAAACCTGATGCCATGGCGCAAAGGCCCCTACTCGCTTTACGGCGTGGATATCGATACCGAATGGCGTTCGGACTGGAAATGGGATCGCGTCTTGCCGCACCTTTCCGACCTGAGCGGACGGACGATCCTCGACGTCGGCTGCGGGAGCGGTTACCACATGTGGCGGATGATCGGCGCTGGCGCGCAGCTGGCGGTGGGGATTGACCCGACACAGCTGTTTTTATGCCAGTTTGAAGCAGTGCGTAAGCTGCTGGGCAACGATCAGCGCGCGCATCTGCTGCCGTTAGGCATTGAGCAACTGCCGGCGCTGAATGCCTTTGATACCGTATTTTCGATGGGCGTACTGTACCATCGCCGTTCTCCGCTCGACCATTTATGGCAGTTAAAAGATCAGTTAGTTGAAGGCGGCGAGCTGGTTCTGGAAACGCTGGTGATTGAAGGGGATGAAAACACCGTTCTGGTGCCGGGCGACCGCTACGCGCAAATGCGTAACGTTTACTTTATCCCTTCGGCCGCGGCGTTGAAAATGTGGCTGGAGAAGTGCGGTTTTGTCGATGTCCGCATCGTGGATGTCGGCGTCACCACGACCGAAGAGCAGCGCCGCACCGGGTGGATGACCACCGAATCGCTGGCGGACTTCCTCGACCCTGCCGACAGCAGCAAAACCCTTGAAGGCTACCCGGCTCCGCAGCGCGCGGTCATTATTGCGACCAGACCGGAAACCCAGCAGTCGCTGGCGAAAAAAGCGGCGCAACGGAAATAAAGGCGAAAAAAAGACCCCTGTTGAAATGGCAGGGGCCTGGTACGGGCAATCATCATATTGGGCGACATGATGTGCGGCAAAAAATGGTTTAACCTCTCTGCGCAGAAATGATTTGCCTCATTTCTGCGACCGCTACGCCGTTAACGGCATAACGCGAATATTCATCTGCGTCGGCATCGGCCGACATCGACAGGCCAGAATGGCGAAACCGCATCGGCGAAGGGACCCATTGCCCGGCCGAGCTATGCACCTCTTTTACGCCTGCCTGGAGAAACTGCGCCAGGTTAGCCGCTCTTACCCCTGCGCCAGCCATAATGATTGGAGTATCGCCCAGGGCAATAAGTTCCGTAATTAATGAAAGACCTTTTTCTGCCGACGCCTGTTGGCCCGATGTCAGGATCCGCGCAACGCCTAAATCGGCCAGCGCGTGATAAGCCCGACGGGGATCCGCACACATATCAAACGCCCGGTGGAACGTCACCGCCAGGGGACCCGCCGCCGCCATAACGTTACCCATGCGGGGGATATCCACCTGACCGTCGGCATCGAGGATGCCGATCGCCACGCCGGGAAAACCCAGCTCTCTGACCATGGCGACATCGTCAAGCATCGCCGCAAACTCGCCTCCGGTATAGCAAAAATCGCCGCCACGCGGCCGAATAATCGGATGAACCGGGATGGTCACCGTTTCCCGGACCGTTTTCAATACGCCCAGCGATGGGGTTAAGCCACCTTCCCGCGGCGCGGCACACAGCTCAATTCGGTCGGCGCCGCGGCGCTGCGCCTCTTGCGCGCACTCCATGCTATAACAGCAAACTTCCAGTAACGTCATTTCCTTCTCCCTTCACTGCGCTGGCGACACAGCATGTCATGATTTATGGCTACAGAAACCGCGCCGCTTCACACTGTTACGCATCCGCTTGTTCACTGGCGACAATTTGCTCAATCGACCACGGATGAAACTTGACGGTGACGCTGCCGTCCGTCACCGCCAGCGTCGGATTCGGCAGGCGTTCGCGTTCCCCTTTCGGCGAGCTGGTTTTGACAAAAATGCCCGGCTGGCTCAGGCCATCATCGGAAAGTAACGCCAGCGCCCGCGCGTTCAGCGAATCCGGCTCGCCCGGCAAGACGATTTCAACATGCTCCCACCCCTCGTGCGGGTAACGCTTCTCCCCCGGCCACGGCAGCTCAACCACCTGAAAGCGCCAGTGGGCAACGCAGATCGGTTCATCAAGTTTAAACAGACAGATAGGACGCCCGTTGATCGTATTTTCCGACAGCAGCGTACCGCACCGTTCGAAGCCGCGGCGCCAGCGCTCCGCCGTGGTATTCTGGTGGCAACGCAATGAAATATGGTCCGCCGCAAGCGGCGCGATATCCAGCCCCAGCCGGTTGGCCAGGCCGTTCAACGCGGCGCTAAAGCGCGGCAGGTCCGCGGAAATATCGTCAAGTTCATCAATTTGCTGCCAGTTCGCCATTCGTAACCTCAATCCACGCCAAAGAGCGTTAATTTATCGCGTTTCCCGGCGGCGACCAACCGGGAATCCTCTCCGGCGTCCGCTGAGTGGCTATTGATTAAGCGTGCCGCCCGCCAACGCGCGCGCGGTGCTGACGCATGAGCGCAAATGCAGTATACTCCCGGCCTAATTTGTCCACATTCCGGCGCCGCCCCGTAGGGGTTATCGCGCCTTAAAAGTAAGGTATTCCGGTGAATATTCAGGCTCTTCTCTCAGAAAAAGTCAGCCAGGCCCTGATCGCGGCAGGCGCCCCTGCCGATTGCGAACCTCAGGTCCGCCAGTCAGCAAAAATCCAGTTCGGCGACTATCAGGCCAACGGCGTGATGGCAGTGGCGAAAAAACTGGGTATGGCGCCACGACAACTCGCAGAGCAGGTGCTGTCTCATCTCGACCTGAACGGGATCGCCAACAAGGTCGAAATCGCCGGGCCTGGCTTTATCAATATTTTCCTCGATCCGGCCTTTTTAGCGGACAGCGTCAACAGCGCGCTGACCTCAGAGCGTCTGGGCGTCGCCCAACCGGAGCCACAGACGGTGGTTATCGATTACTCGGCCCCGAACGTGGCGAAAGAGATGCACGTCGGCCACCTGCGTTCCACGATTATCGGTGATGCCGCGGTGCGTACCCTCGAGTTCCTCGGGCATAACGTCATCCGCGCCAACCACGTCGGCGACTGGGGTACCCAGTTCGGCATGCTGATCGCCTGGCTGGAAAAACAGCAGCAGGAAAACGCCGGCGAGATGGCGCTGTCTGACCTCGAAGGCTTCTACCGCGATGCCAAAAAGCATTATGACGAAGATGAAGTCTTTGCCGAGCGCGCCCGTAACTACGTGGTGAAACTACAGGGCGGCGATGCTTACTTCCTCGAGATGTGGCGCAAGCTGGTCGACATCACCATGACCCAAAACCAGATCACCTACGATCGTCTGAACGTCACCCTGACCCGCGATGATGTGATGGGTGAAAGCCTGTACAACCCGATGCTGCCGGGCATCGTCGCCGACCTGAAAGCCAAAGGTCTGGCCGTCGAGAGCGAAGGCGCGACCGTGGTGTTCCTTGATGAATACAAAAATAAGGAAGGCGAACCGATGGGCGTCATCATCCAGAAAAAGGATGGCGGCTACCTCTACACCACCACCGATATCGCCTGTGCGAAATATCGTTATGAAACCCTGCACGCTGACCGGGTGCTCTACTACATCGATTCCCGTCAGCACCAGCACCTGATGCAGGCGTGGACGATCGTGCGTAAAGCCGGCTACGTGCCGGAGTCGGTACCGCTGGAACACCACATGTTCGGCATGATGCTGGGTAAAGACGGCAAGCCGTTTAAAACCCGTGCGGGCGGTACCGTGAAGCTCGCCGACCTGCTGGACGAAGCGCTGGAGCGCGCGCGCCGTCTGGTAGCCGAGAAGAACCCGGATATGCCTGCCGATGAGCTGGAGAAGCTGGCCAATGCGGTGGGTATCGGCGCGGTGAAATATGCCGACCTGTCGAAAAACCGCACCACCGACTATGTCTTCGACTGGGACAACATGCTGGCGTTTGAAGGCAACACCGCGCCGTATATGCAGTATGCCTATACCCGCGTGCTGTCCGTGTTCCGTAAAGCGGACGTCGACGAAAACGCGCTGGCCGCGGCGCCGGTTATCATTAGCGAAGCGCGTGAAGCGCAGCTGGCCGCGCGCCTGCTGCAGTTTGAAGAGACCCTGACCGTGGTTGCCCGTGAAGGCACGCCGCATGTAATGTGCGCTTACCTCTACGATCTGGCCGGTCTGTTCTCCAGCTTCTACGAGCACTGCCCGATCATCACCGCCGACAGCGAAAGCGCGCGCAACAGCCGCCTGAAACTGGCGCAGCTGACCGCGAAAACGCTGAAGCTGGGTCTGGATACGCTGGGCATTGAGACCGTTGAACGTATGTAATCGCGATGCAGACATAAAAAACCCGGCGCTGTTTGCCTGATGCCGAGCGTTTAAGGATGCATTGCCCGCTCCTGTGGCGATATAAGAATCCGTAATCTCACCGTGATTACGGATTTTTTTATGCTGTTCAGCCGGGTTATCAACCTCTCTGGCCGGCGACCCCGTAGCTGACGTCGCCGTTAAGCAGGAGATTTCTTTTTTACACGGGTTTGGGCACAGGAGGTGTGTGGCTCGTTCTGTGGAATATTCCGCTGGAATGTTCTGTGCACGGTGAATCCGTTTTTTTTCTCCTCCTCCGCGGCGGACGAACGGCACGGGGGCGTTTCGCCCGCCCCCGTGGCCCCCGGCAAGGCGCTGAAAACTGCCGCGGCGCGGCTTGCCAGGTTTTTTATTATCAGAAATATTTCCGCAGATACTCCGTGAGGCACAGAATCGCCATCGCCTGGCCGTACGGCATTGAGGTCAACGGAATATCACGATAGAAATCGAGAGTCGACCCCATCCCGGTACCAAACGACGTTTGCCGCAGCTCGCCCTGCGCAGAGATATGGCTCACAATCCCGCGAATGGCCTTCTCCGCGATGCCGGCATATTCCCGACTGACGTAGCGCTTACGCACCGCTTTCAGGATGCCGTAGGCGAACCCGGCCGTCGCCGAGGCTTCAGGATAAGAGTGCGGATCGTCCAGCAGCGTATGCCACAGGCCGCTGTCGTCCTGACATTTCGCCAGCGCGGCAATTTGGGCGGTCAGAACCTGGATCAGATAGCGCCTGACGGCGCTGTGTTCCGGGAGATCGACCAGTTCGAGGAAGTCCGGAATCACCATCGTCAACCAGCTATTACCGCGTGCCCAGCGCGCGCGGGCGAAGTTATGCTGGCCGTCATAGCTCCAGCCGTGGAACCACAGCCCGGTCTCACGATCCATCAGGTTCTGTACGTGGAGTAAGAACTGATAGGTGGCTTCTTCCACATACTGCGGCCGATCGAGCAATTTACCGATTTTCGCCAACGGCAGCACGGTCATCATCAAGGTATCGTCCCACATCTGCTGATGATTTTCCTCCGCCAGGGTGATGTGCTGCATCCCGCCGTGATCGGTGCGCGGCATCTCATACATCGCCCACTCCGCCCAGCTGTCGAGCCAGGGTAAGTACTCCTGCCTGCCCGTCTCTTCGTAGCGGTAGGCCAACGTTAAAAAGGGCGCCATGGTATTGACGTTTTTGGTCGTGGCGCCTTCGGCAAAGCGCTCGGCAAACCAGTCGTCGATAATATCGCGCATTGCGACATCCCCGGTCTGCTGGTAATACTGATGAATGCCGTACAGACCCACGCCATGGGTCCATTCCCAACCGGCCCACCCTTTGGTATCAATCACCCGCCCGTCGTCCAGCCGCAGCAGAAACGTCCCCTCTTCATCCCGGATATTGACCAGGCTATGGGTCACTTTTTGGATCAGCGCCTGCAGCTCATGACGGGCGATAAAATGCTCCGGCTGACGCAGTAGCGGGCTATGTTTGACAGGCCAAACCTTCATATCTTTAACCTCTGTTATATGTCGAATTCAATTCAGCGCCCTGCTTGAGCGATGGCGCAGCAGGTTTATTACGATTCAGATAACCAATATTGTTATTTCCCCACAGAGAGGCGTACGGCATCCCGGCCAGCATCTCGACTATCGCACGGTCTTCGGCGCGCGCCAGCTCCGGCTGGGGACGACCTGACTGGCGCATTTTCTGCGTTTCGGCCCGCAGCACGCTATGCGTCGCGAGGTTGAGCTTAAAGCGCAGGGAGACGAGGAAGCCGCAGGCCAGCACCAGCAGCGTACCCACGCTGAGGATCAATAAAATGGTGTGGCTGACTTCATAGGGCTGGGTCTTCTGCCCGGAGACAAAGCCGGACAGCTGCATAATGATCCCCACCAACATCACCGCCCCCGCCTGCGAGGCTTTACGCGTCAGCGTCATGATGCCGGCGAAAATGCCCTCGCGGCGCTGCCCGGTAATAACCTCATCGACATCAGCGATGTAGGTGTAGGTGTTCCACGGCACGTAGTTAATCCCACCGCGCCCCAGGCCGGCAATGGCGGAGACCAGCAGCAGTAGCGAGTAGATGTCGCTCAGGCCGGCATAGTAGAGCATCGCATATGACAGAGAGCTCAAGCCGAACAACACCACCACCATGCGATAAGACGGCGCCGGGCCAAAGCGAATGCACAGCGGAATCATGGCGATCACCGCAATAAACTGGAAGATGGCCATCGTACCCAGCAGGTTGGAGGCCATCGAGGCTTCCTGCATCAGCACAAAGACCACGTAGTAGGTGAAGACGGCGTTGAAGACGTCCTGGGCGATATAGCCGCCGAGGTACATGCCTAAATGCTGACGGAAAATCTTAATCCGCAGCGTCGAACTCAGCTCAATAAACAGGCGGTTAAGGCTCTGAGCCAGCGAGAGGTTACGCTTCTCTTCTTCGGCACGCAGCGCCGCCTCCGACCACGCTTCACGCGGCCGTTCCCAGGTAAAGCACCAGACGAAGGTCAGCATTAGCGCACACAGTACCGAGAACACCAGGCTGGCGTAAAAGAAGGAGATGGCGTTGTCCTTGCCAAAGTGGCTCAGCAGAACGCCCGGCAGGAACGATGCCAGAATGGCCGACATCTGCGCCATGGAAATGCGCGCTCCGGAAAATTTCGTTTTCTGCTTAAAATCGTCGGTCATTTCCGGTACCAGCGTTTCGTATGGCACCAGAATCATGGTGTAGACGATATCAAACAGCAGATAGGTCAGCAGGTAGTACCAGAATCCCATGTCGCCAACCCACATGATCGAGTAGCTAAACACACAGGGAATACCTAACAGAATAAAGAACTTGCGTCGGCCAAAGCGTTTGCCCAGCCAGGTGGTGCCAAAGTTATCCGTCAGAAAGCCCATCAGCGGACTAATCACCGCATCCAGTACCCTCGCCGTCGCGAAGATTAACGTCGCTTCGATAGGCGTCAGACCACAAAACGTTGTATAAAAATAGAGTAACCATGCCGCGGTGAGTGCTGTGGTCCCCGCGCCCAGAAAATCGCCCGATCCATAGGCAAGGTAGTTAGCCAAACCGATTTTACGTGTTTTCATCGCCGTAAATCCTGTGTCTTTTGGAGAGAACTCCGACAATCTTTCTGGCTTAGAGCCTTTCCCGGTAGGCGACATTATTGCAGACGGTTCGGACACCGACAGCGCGAAACAACCGGCGATACGCCAGGTACATGAGGATGATTCGCGTCGTTCACCCGGAGCCGAACCGGCCAATAAAATAGCCTGATGGGTGAGGTTCTTAGCCAAAAGGGAGTTGGTACATGGCTACAGTAAAAGCATGGGGAGAGGGTTACCTTTTCATTTTTGCCAGCCCGCCCTCACCCATGGCAAAAATACAAAGAGTCAGCAGACGGGCTTCACCTATTTATAAAACAGCATTTCTTTTATAGCAAAACCGAAGACCATAACCGAGGACCAATGACCAGAAACGTGATTTATTACCCACGGATTGCGTGCTTTTGGCGCATGGCGAATAGACCTTGCGGGAGAATGGAAATCGGAGTAAAGAAAGTAAGAGGGGTTATTTTGCGTATCTTAAGGAGGCTTGATGCCCTACTCACATCTGTTAGTTGCCGTTGCGCCCACGCCGGAAAGCCGCATACTGATCGCGAAGGCGGTCTCCATCGCCCGCCCGCTGGCGGCCAAAGTCAGCCTGATCACCCTGGCGACCGATCCGGAGTTGTATAATCACTTCGCCGCACCGATGCTGGAAAATCTGCGGGATTTAATGCACGAAGAAACCCGCGATTTTCTCGCGGGACTGGCCGCAGAGGCCGGTTATCCGATCGGCAACCTCACGATCGCCAGCGGTGAGCTGTGTCACCATATCAAAGACTTTTGCCAGCAGCATCATGTCGACCTGGTCATTTGTGGCAACCACAATCAGAGCCTGTTTTCCCGCGCGACCTGCTCGGCGAAAAGTATCGTCGGCAGCAGCGGCGTGGATGTATTGCTGGTATCGCTGGAAAAAGGCTAACGCCGCAGCGTTAGCCTTAACCATGGTCAGGCAAGTTTAGGGAAAGTGGCGACTTTTCGTCGCAGCCGGCTCTCCTCGCTTCTCGGCTCAACCTGCTTTAGGTCGGTAATAAACCTTTCCTGCCAGTGGTGGATATCATTTTCCTTAATCACCGCCAGCATCGCCGAATGGCGCGCGATACGCTCCGCCAGCGGCATGGTCAGGCCGCGATCCAGCGCGGCTGCGACTTCATCACGATCGTAGGGATTGACGATAAGCGCGCTGGTCAGCTCATTCGCCGCGCCGGCAAACTGCGACAGTACCAGTACCCCTGGATTCTGCGGGTCCTGCGCGGCAACAAACTCTTTCGCCACCAGGTTCATGCCGTCGCGCAGCGGCGTCACTAAGCCGACGTCGGAATAGCGGAAGATTTTCATCAACAGCTTGCGTTCAAAATGTTGATTCAGATAGTAAAGCGGCGTCCAGCCCAGCTGGCCGTATTGGCCATTGATTCTGCCGCTGGCCGTTTCCAGCTGGTGGCGAATATCCTGGTAGGCCTGCACCTCGCCGCGCGATGTCGGCGCAATCTGCGTATAGCGAATCTTCCCGTGGTGCTGCGGATAGTTCTCCAGCAGGGCCTCATAGGCCAGAAAGCGCTCCGGGAGACCTTTGGAATAATCCAGCCGCTCAACGGAAAAGATATTTTGCACGCTCTTAAGCTCGCTTTTCAGCTGGGCAAGTTTTGGCGGCAGCGGTCCCTTCGCGCTTCGCGCAATCTCCTCAGGATCGATACCTATTGGGTAGACCTCGGTGCGGAAATGTTTCCCCCAGGCTTCATGGCTCTTGCCGCCCCGGGTCACCAGCCGGGTCTGCAACGAAATACAGTCAAGAAACGCCAACCGATCGTTCTCGGTCTGGAAACCCAGCAGGTCGTAGTCGCAGAGCTGTTCCAGTAATTCGGCATGCGGGGGCAGCGCGTTAAAAATTTCTGGCGTCGGGAAAGGAATGTGTAAAAAGAAGCCAATCCGATTGTTTACCCCCTGCTTGCGCAGTTCACTGGCAAACGGCAGCAGGTGATAGTCATGAACCCATAGCATATCGTCGGCTTCCACCAGCGGTAGCAGCTTCTGCGCCAGGTTCGCATTGACCCGCAGATAGCCCTCCCAGGCCGGGCGCTGAAAATCCACGAGGTCCAGGCGATAGTGGAACGCCGGCCACAGTACCGCGTTGGAAAACTGGTTGTAGTACTCGTCATGATCCTGTTCGTTGAGGGTAAACGACGCCCAGGTGATATTGCCGCGCGTCACTTTATTCAGCGGCTTCTGGTCATCGCCGATTTCCCCGCTCCAGCCAAACCATAATCCTCCGGCGGCCTTCAGCGCGCCTAAAATTCCCACTGCCAGGCCACCCGCACTGGCCTTTTTATCATCCGGTGGCGCAATGCGATTAGATATTACGACTAAGCGCCCCATAGCCATTCCTCCTGTCGTTTTGCGCATCTGATAGTTGCTCATTATTTACGATGCTGTTTAGCCAATGGTGAACGGCCGCCACATCCGGCAGACGCCACTGCGCCTGGGTGTCGCCGTCCCCTACTTTTACCGACATGCCGCCCAGTTGATTCACCACGCCAAAGCCGGCTTCATCCGTCAAATCATCGCCCACGAAGACCGGTTCGCGCCCCTGAAAGGGCGCTTCCCGCATAAAAGTGGCAATGGCCTCTCCTTTATTGACTCCGCGTGGCTTGATCTCCACCACGCATTTGCCAGGCTGGAGCGCCAGAATGGGATAACGTTGGACCAGCCGTTGCGCCAGCGACAGCGCGGCATCCCGGTGCTGCGGCGCCTGGCGATAATGCAGCGCAAACGCCATCCCCTTGTGTTCCAGTTCACAGCCCGGCAGCGCGTCCAGCGCGGCGGTCAACTGCTCATCCAGCGCGTTGAGCAGCGCTTCCGGCAGTGTGACAATGTGCGTTTTACCATTGATATCGCGGCGTTCTGCCCCGTGAACACCGGCCAGCGGCAGCCGGTAAGGACGGGAAAGCTCATCAAGCTCCACCATTGAGCGCCCTGAAATCAATGCCACCGCCCCATCCTGTTGCTGCGCGAGCTGCCGCAGCGCCTGAAGCGCGTTCACCGGGATAACAACCTGATCGGGATGAGGTTTGATATCGGCAAGAGTACCGTCGAGGTCAAAGAAAAATGCATGATGTCCGGTTGGCACAGGCGGTACAGATATCTGGTCAGCCACCCTGTTCTCCTCCTTTCATGGTCAGCGTTACGCTGGTTGTTAACTAATTGTTAGCCATGTAAGTATAGACAGTGTGACCGAGCTCGCCATTTTTGATAGTTGTCGCCAGCGCAACGGGCGCTGGCGACATTCCAGGATTAAACTGAAAGGTTGGAGGTCATTAAACCGCACGTTTGGCTTTTTGCTTGTAGCGATCGAAGATCACCGCCGCCAGCAAAATCACGCCGCGGACCACATATTGCGAGAACGGCGAAATGTTAAGCAGGTTCATCGCGTTCTCGACGGTGCCAAGGATCAGGATCCCGGCCACCACGTAGGAGATTTTACCGATCCCGCCTTTCAACGATACGCCGCCCAGCACGCAGGCCGAAATAACGATCAATTCATAGCCTATTGAAGTCATCGGCTGGCCGCTGGTCATTCGCGATGCCAGAATAATCCCCGCCGCCGCGGAGACCAGCCCGGAAAGCACGAAAATAATAATTTTGGTGCGGACGACCGGCACTCCCGCCAGACGGGCCGCCTCTTCATTCCCGCCTATCGCCAGGGTGTTGCGGCCAAAGGTGGTTTTATTGAGCAGCAGGCCAAACACGATCAGGCAGGCGACGGTCAGCCAGATCGGCGCCGGCAGGCCGAACCAGTTGGCGTAGCCTAAGGTGAAGAAGCGCTCATCTTCGATGCCCACCGCTTTACCATCGGAGATAATATAGGCCAGCCCGCGTACGATCTGCATCGTCGCCAGGGTGGTGATCAGGGCGTTAATTTTCAGCCGGGCAATCACGAAGCCGTTCACCAGCCCGCTGATCGCCCCCAGCAGCAGACCGGCGGCGATTCCCGTCCACAGGCTTTCCGTCAGATTGATCACGACGGCGGTGGTCACGCCGGCACAGGCGATGACCGAGGCTACCGAGAGGTCAAAATCGCCGGACGCCAGGCAAAACAGCATGCCGCAGGCCACCATACCGGACATCGAAATCGCCAGACCCAGCCCTTTCATATTGATGAATGAGGCAAAGTTCGGCACAAAAATAACGCAGCCGATAAACAGCACGGCAAAGACCACTAACATGCCAAACTGATCCCAGATACGGGCAAAGCTGAAGGCAGGTCGGCGGGTAGTTGAGGTGGTAACAGAGGACATCATAAGCTCCTTACTCAGGCGACCGCCTGGCTCACTTTTGGCATCGCAAGGCTTAACGCCTGCTGTTCATTGGCAGCTTCATGCAGCAGTTCACCCGCCACTTCCCCCTCGCGCATCACCACGATTCGATCCGCCACGCCGAGCACTTCAGGTAAATCGCTGGAGGCGAAAACGACGGCGACGCCGGAGGCCGCCAGAGCATAGATCACGTGATAAATCTCATGCTTCGCCCCAACGTCAATTCCGCGGGTCGGCTCATCGAGCAGAATCACTTTCATCTCTTCCGACAGCCAGCGCCCGAGAATCGCTTTCTGCTGGTTGCCGCCGGAGAGGTTGACGATCGGCTGCTCAGGCCCCGGGGTCTTAATATTGAGGGATTGAATATGCCGGTCGGCGTTCTGCGCTTCCCAGCCGTTATTAATGATGCAGCCGGCGTAAATATGCCGGCGTCGCGCGCTGATATTGATATTGTCGCGCACCGAGTGGACCGGAATAATCCCCTCCGCCTTGCGATCCTCCGGGCACAGCATCATGCCGGCCGCAATGGCCTGCGCCGGTTTACGGATATCGATAGCCTGACCATCGATATACACCTGCCCGCCGGTGATCCGGGTGCCGCCAAATAATCCTTTCATCAGTTCGCTGCGACCGGCCCCCACCAGCCCAAAGAGGCCGACAATTTCTCCGCTGCGCACCGACAGGCTCACCGGCGCGCGCACGCCCGGCGCTTTCACCTGCTCCAGACGCAAACGCTCCGGGCCATATTCACGCGGTTGCCAGCCGTAGATATCGCCCAGCTCACGGCCCACCATCGCCTGCACCAGCGCATCATGGCTGACGATTTGCCTATCAGTGAAGGTGCGTACGTAGCGGCCATCTTTGAATACGGTGATCGCATCGCTTAAGGCAAAGATCTCTTCCATACGGTGAGAGACATAAATAATGACGCGCCCTTCCTGACGGAGCTCGCGAATAACCCGAAACAGGTTGTCGATTTCGCGGGCCGATAGGGAACTGGTGGGTTCATCAAAAGCGATCACCCTGGCGTTGCGGGTCAGCGCCTTGGCAATCTCCACCATTTGCCACTGGCCGATAGAGAGATATTTCAACGGCGTTTCCGGGTCGATATCCAGCCCCAGATGTTCCAGCTGCAGGCGCGCTTTATCGTTGAGCAGCGATCGGTTAACCACGCCGTATTTATGCGGGATCTGACCAAGATAGATATTCTCCGCCACGGTCATCTCCGGAATCAGGTGCAGCTCCTGATAAATAATCGCCACTCCGGCGTTGAGCGCCTCGGCGGCATTGGCAAACGCCCGCAGCTGCCCGCCAATCAACAGATTACCGGCGGTCGGAATGTAGTTGCCGCTGAGAATTTTCAGCAGCGTGGATTTCCCGGCGCCGTTTTCTCCCATCAGGGCGTGAATCTGTCCGCTATAGCAGTCAAAACTAATATCGGACAGCGCTTTAACGCCGGGAAAAGTCATGGTGATACCGCGAAATGAGAGATAAGGGGTAGACTGTTGCATAACGACTCCGCTCTTCTACGCTTTGCCTCCCGCCGCCGGCGGGAGGCACGGTCAGCCAGGCCTTACAGCCCTTTTTTCGCCAGCTCTTCTTTGAAGTTGTCGCGGGTTATCAGCACCACATCGGTCACCGCGGTAAATTTCGGCGGCTCGACGCCTTTGCTCACCCAGTTGTAGAGCATCTCGCTGGTTTTATAACCGTGAATGTCCGGGCTCGGCAGCAGCGAACCGTAGAAGCCGGTAGCCTGGGCTTTAGAGAGTTCATTGACCGCATCAACGCCGTTAATCCCGATACCAATCACGTCCGCCGCTTTAAAGCCCTGCCCTTCGGTGGCCCGTACGCCGCCCAGCACCGTGTTGTCGTTCATCCCGACAATCAGCCAGTGTTTGACCTGCGGATGCTGTACCAGCATTGAGTTACCGGCATCGAAAGCCCCGGGGATATCGTTGGATTTGGTGGGTACGCGGTAGATCTGTTTCTCCGGGAAACCGGCGGCTTTCAGCGCATCCATCGAGCCGGTGGTGCGGCGACGGGCGGTATCGAGCTCATCGGCGGTAATCGCCATCACCCCGGTATCGTTAACGTCCCAGCCGCGTTTTTGCATCTCCTTGTACAGCTCCTGGCCCTGACGGGCGCCGATTTCGCTGGCGGCCATCATCACCAGCGGCACGCTGTCCATCGGTTTACCTTTCGCATTCACGAACTGGTCATCAACGGTGATGACTTTCATATCATAGCCGCGCGCTTTCGCCACAATCGCCGATCCCAGCTTCGGGTCTGGGGTACAAATCACAAAGCCTTTGGCGCCGCTGGCCGCCAGGCTGTCAATTGCGTTAAGCGTTTTTTCGCCGTCCGGCACCGCAATTTTAATCACCTCGAAGCCTAAATCCTTGCCGGCCTTATCGGCGAATTTCCATTCGGTTTGAAACCAGGGTTCTTCTGGCTGCTTAACCAGAAAACCGAGTTTAAGTGTTTCTGCCATAGCTGATTGTGACATAACCGCAGCGAGACCGATCGCCGCCAGCGCTTTAGTAAATTTGTGCATGGTAAACTCCAGCTTTAATTCGCTTTTCTGTAGGGAAATATCGGACTTAATGTTTTTATCTGGCGTAAAACAAGGCATTAGAAAAAACGCACCGCCCACTGCCGTTGTTCATTAAGTAATAACCGGAAATCAATTCTCCCTACGAGAGCATTATCACATCGCGGAATTACAGTAATTGCGTGCATAGATTCAGCGGAAAATGACATAAAAAAAGGCCTAATTGTCAGACAATTGGCCCTGAGCATAGCAGTATTATCTATATCACCAGCAGAGTTATCCTTGTGGCCAGGGCCGCGCGCAGTCGCGAGGAAAACCCTCTTTCTTGCCACAACATCCCCGGATCGCACTTTCCTTTAGCGAATTCAGCGGCTACCGGGGGGTCTCTCGTCCTGAGCTTATTGATTAAATTAAATAGCACCCCAGATGCTTATTTCCCTTATCAAGTAAAAAATGATCTACAACAATTTTCTCGCTTCTCTTTTGATTGCATAAAACCGCCGTCATGCGAGAAACATGAACATACGATTAAATTCTTATTTAATAAAAAAATCGTATAACAAGCCGCACTAAAGCCGGTTTAAAAACAAATAAAAACAATAAAAATCAACAAGATAATTTAAATATATTTTATGTATCCATAATAAAAACCACTCATTCCTGACGTTGTAACGAAACGTAAAAACGATAGTTTGCGAGTTTTCTTAATCAACTTCTGAGAGTATTCTATATTTATCGGTAGCAGGAAATTCATTACCGCTTACATAGGGAAAATGCAGAATGCATTATTCTGCCAGTAATGTTACGCGTAAAGAGTCGCCCCTCAGCAGGGTTACCGGTGCCGGCTCCCGACGTGCGCATGATACCTCCACTCTAATAAGGATATTTTTATGGTCGTTCCAGGAATAGCGCAGAAGCTCAATATGCAGATGAACCTTGAGTTCCGCGCATCAAATTTATATCTGCATCTCAGCGAATGGTGCGAACAGCATCGTCTGAACGGCACCGCCACCTTTTTACGCTCCCGCGCGCAATCCCGCGTCACGCAGATGATGCGCGTGTTTGATTATATGAAGACCGGCGGAAACTGGCCGATCGTCAAAGATGAAGGGAGCTACAGTCATCAATGTACCTCCCTTGAAGATCTGTTTGCCACCACCCTGGCCGATTACCAGCGGCGCAGCAGCATGCTTTCCGGGCTCGCCGAAGAAGCCAAAGCGCAAAGCGATGATACCACCTGGCGCTTCCTGACCCTGCTCGAGCAAGAGCAGCGGCAGGACGGCATCCTGCTGCAAACCGTGCTTGAAGAAGTCCGTAACGCCGATAAAGCCGGCGTGTGCCTGCAACAAACCGATCGCCATCTGCTGGAGCTGGTGGCTAATCGTCGCGATTAAGCGCGCAGCGGCGGGCACCACATCAACCGTTCCCTCAGGGAGAATGAAGTCTGAGGGAACTGATGCAACACCGCTTTGTAGTCGTCCGCGTGCTGGGCATAGCCGCGGATCGACTGCAATAACACCCGCAGCGCGCTATCCCAGACAATACCTTGCAAGTCGCTGTACGGCCACAGATCCGGTTCGCGAATAAACGGCACCAGATAGTCAATCCCCTGCTTCACCCCTCGCCCGTCGCGAATCGCATTCCAGCGATCGATATCGACATGTTCCGCGTAGCGGTTGAGCAGCAGATGCGCTTCCAGATTAAACAACGAATAGTGGAACGGCATCGTACGCTCCAGCTCCATGGTCTGCTTACCGTCCCGATCGATCTGCGCCGCCATGCGCTGGGTGACCCCTTGCTCAATAATGCGCGCCACCAGGCCCTTATCCCCGTAGAACAGCGCATTTACCGCCCGCTGGGCGTCATACCAGGTACCGTGGTTGTTATGCCAGACATATTCGGAATGGCCGATTTCGCTGTAATACATCCAGTGGTTAAAATCGCGGAACCACTGGTGCAGCCCGATAATATCATCGGTCTCCAGCACGTTCGCTGCGGCAACCAGACCAATGGTATCAATCACCATCCACAATAAGCGGGTATCAATCAGCCCGGTCCCCCGTCCGGAGACAATCCCGGGAATCGCCTGACCGTAATTCAGGTGCGGGTTCATCCGGGTATCCGCCTCGAGGAACCAGCTGCGAATTTGTAATGCCGCCGCCTGCGCGTACTGCCGTTTACCGCTGAAATGCCAGGCGAGGCCTAACGTCATACAGCGTTCGCACATGCGGATAATGCGCGCCGTATCGGTATCATTATTTTCGCATTGCGGATTGGTGTGCCCATCGCGACGAATATAGGGCAGCCCGTTAGGACGCCGCGGGTTAGGCCACCAGTAGGTCCCAAGGCTATAATAGTCATGCGCATCGCCGCTCACCGGGCGAAGCTTTTTATGCACTACGCTTTCAGGGGGCTCGCGGCACAGTTTATCCGCTTCGGCAATCAGGCGGCTTAGCGCCGGTTGCAGGGGGGAAAATGGCTGCTGCAAATTGGCCCGGGCATTCTCCAGGCAGCGTTCATCCAGGGTGTAGAGCTTCATGCCGACTCCCCCTGGTCAGCAATGCGTAAACCGCTCTGCGCATCGAACAGATGGACGCCGGAAAGCTTCGGCTGCAGCCACAGCGCCTCACCTTCACGAACATCCAGCCGCTGCTTAAATACGGAAGTAAAAGCGCCGCCGCCGGTTTGACAAAACAACTGCACGTCGGAGCCGGTGTTTTCGATGGCCATAATCGTCGCCGCAATAGCATCTTCCCGCGCCTCCTTCACCACGTTGACCTGCTCAGGCCGGATGGCGTAGACCACCTGCTGGCCGTGCTGAACCTGCAGGCCGGGGGGCAGCATGAGCAATGAGCCATCCTTGAGGCAAAGACTCGCTTTATCCCCCTCCCGCTGCACGGTGCCCTTCAATTGGTTGATTTCCGGCGAGCCGATAAAACCGGCGACGAACAGATTCGCCGGTTTGTCGTACAGCTCTAACGGCGTCCCCGCCTGTTCGATCCGACCGTCGCGCAATACCACAATCATCTGCCCCATGGTCATGGCTTCAATTTGATCGTGGGTCACGTATACCGAGGTGGTTTTCAGGCGCCGGTGCAGTTCGCGGATTTCCCCTCTGACCTGCGTCCGCAGCTTGGCATCAAGGTTAGAGAGCGGCTCATCAAACAGGAACACCTGAGGCTTGCGCACTATCGCCCTCCCCATCGCCACGCGCTGGCGCTGGCCGCCGGAGAGATCTTTCGGCAGACGTTCGAGCAACGGTTCCAGACCGAGCAGCGCTGCGGCCTCGGTGACTTTATGCCGCACCTCATCCTTCGGCAGCCGGGCCATTTTCAGGGCAAAGCCCATGTTTTCCCGCACGGTCATCTGCGGGTAGAGCGCGTAGCTTTGAAAGACCATCGCAATATCGCGCAGTTTCGGCTCAACGTCGGTCACGTTCTTATTATTAATATGCACTTCCCCGGCGGAAATCTCTTCAAGCCCGGCAATCATCCGCAGCAGCGTGGACTTTCCGCAGCCGCTGGGGCCAACCAGCACACAAAACTCGCCATCGGGAATGGTCAATGAAACATCTTTAATGACGTGAACTTCACCATAAGACTTCCGGACATTGTTCAGAACAACGGCACCCATCACACTCTCCTTATCCTTTGACCGCACCGGACATAATCCCGCGATTGAAATGTTTTTGTAGACCGAGGTAGACGATGATGCTCGGCAGCATCGCCAGCAGCGTAATTGCGATAAAAATGTTCGGCGTGATGCTCTCGTCGGTGCGCAGGGTGCCGAGGATCACCGGAATGGTGTTCAGGCTGTCCTGGTTGACGACGATCAGCGGCAGCAGATACTGATCCCAAATCATAATGAAACCGAAGGTGACGACGGTCCCCAGCGCCGGCTTCACCAGCGGCAGGATGACGTGGAAGAAAATCTGCCATTCGTTCGCACCGTCGATACGCGCCGCCTCTTCGAGCTCCTTCGGGATGGCGGACATGAATTCGGTGAGGACGAAGATCGAGAATGCCCAGCCGACGACGGGCAAAATCATGCCGAGATAGCTGTTATATAAAGAGGCGTCGATGACCGGCAGCCGCCAGTTAATAATCATATAGAGCGGAATGGCGATAACCTCTTCGGGCAGCATCATCGTGGAGAGGATCACGAGGCTCACCAGCGCCGCGCCGCGAAACCGCTTTCGCGCCAGCGCATACGCCGCGAGGGCGCTCACCGAAACCTGCAAAATGGTGCCAAAAAACACCACCAGCATGGAGTTCAGCAGATACTGCCAGACGCCAATGTCCTGCCAGGCAAAGAGAAAGTTATCCAGCGAAAACTGATGTGGCCAGGCCAGCAGTTCACCCGGCTTGACGGGCGCGCCGCTAAAAGCCGTCGCCACAATCCCCCAAAATGGACCGACGAATACCACCAGCAGTAGCGCGTAAATACACCAGCGACCGGCACTCTCCCAGCGTTGACTTAACATGAGAACTCCTTAATAGCGGGCAATGCGTTTTTTGAGAGTGAGATGGACGATGGTCAGCACCACGGTGAAAGCAAACAGCAAGAACGATACCGCCGAGGCATAGCCGTAATCGAACTGTTCGAAACCGAGCTTATAAATGTGGGTCATGATCATCTCGGTGGCGTTTGATGGCCCGCCGCCGGTGGTGGCGTACACTTCCGCAAAGACCCGGAAGCCGCGAATAAACGACAGCATCAGCACCACCGACAGCGCCGGGATCATGCCGGGTAAGGTGACGTAACGCAGACGGTTCCACCAGCTGGCGCCATCGACATTGGCGGCGTCGTAGAGATCGCGGCTGATCCCGGCGAGACCGGCGATAAAGATCACCATGTTGTACGGTACCGCCTTCCAGATATGCAGCAGCATGATCACCCACAGCGCCTGATCGGAACTGGCCAGAAAGCCTTGATCATCAATGCCGAACCAGCTCAGGAAGTGGTTCATCACCCCGTTCGGCGTAGGGTTAAACAGAATCCGCCACATCTCGGCGACAATTGCCGCGCTGGTGACCGCCGGGAGGAAAATGGCGGTACGGATAACACGCAGATGGCGGGCCGGCCCTTCCAGCAGCATCGCCAGAAAAAAGGCCAGAATGGCGGCGGCCACCATCGTCACCACCACGTACAGCAGCGTATTGATGACCGCCGCATGTAATTCACCATCGGCGAACGCGCGGCTAAAATTGGCCAGCCCAACCCACTCGTCCGGCTGATTGAAATTCACCTTGTAGAAACTCATGATCAACCCCTGAACCATAGGGATAAATTTGAACCAGGTAAAAATAATCAGCGCCGGGGCTAAGAACAGCCACGGGATCAGCTTTTGTTTCCGCTTTGCGCTCAGCCAGCGGGGGGCTGCCGACGACGATACCCTCGTCGCCGGAGATGTTTTGGTTTCTTGCATGGTCATCCGTCAATGCCTCACTCAGCCAGCACGTTTTGTTTTTTCAGCTCGGCATTCACTTTGCCATTCAGCGTATTCAGCTCTGCGCCGACGTCGCTCTCACAATCCGCGAGAATACGGTTGAAGCCCTCTGCCGACACCTGGCGGATTGGCGTCCAGTTAGGTACCTGCGGCACATAGCGGCCGTGTTCGTTATACAAGCGGGCAAAGGTGGCCCAACGCCCATCCTGATAGACCCCTTGTACATCGACATTTTTATTGACCGCCAGACGGACCACCGGAATATGCTGACTGCCTTTCCCCATCCCAATCTCCTGGCCTTCCCGGGAGATCATGAATTCAATAAATTTCCGCGCGGCCTCTTTCTGCTTACTGCTTTTCATCAGAAAGACCGTCGTCCCTTCTGCGAGCGTGGTCTCCCCTTGCGGCCCCTGCAGCGGGATCACTTCAATCTTGTCTTTGCCGGGATCTTTATCAAACAGGGCAATGTGGTAGGGGCCGCTGAAGAACATTCCGGTTTGCCCGGAGCGGAATGATGGGATGACGTCAGCCGTTGTGGCGTTGATGGCGCCGGGCTGGGCGACTTTTTCACACATCATGGTGCGGATAAAGGTCAGCGCGCTGGCAACCTGGGGCGTATTCAGCGTGGCGGTGAATGTGTTGCCCTTCATGGCGACGAAATCGCCCCCGGCCTGCCAGATAAAACTACTCAAAAACCAGCTGGCATAACCGCGGGTACTGGAGCCCGGAACAAGAAACCCGTAAGTGTCATTCTTGCCGTTACCATCAGGATCCTCAGTGGTGAAGGCTTTCGCCATCGCCAGAATATCGTCCCAGCTTTTCGGCTGCGGCAAGCCCAGTTTTTCCCGCCAGTCCTTGCGCACAAACAGGGCGAAGGTTTGCGCGGAAGTGGGGACGCCGTAGTATTTACCGTCAACGTAGCGGGTACTCTCCCAGGCGACAGGATAGAGCTGGTCGCCTCCGGCGATGCTGTGAGGGTCAATCTCTTCGGCAATACCCAGCTGAATGAACTGGCCAAGCGCAACCGCATCGTTAAAAATCAGATCCGGCAGCGCCTGGCCCGCCGCCGCGCGCGCCAGGCGCTGTTCGAAGTCGGTTGTGGCGTTGAAATATTCGATTTTGATACCGGTTTTTTTCTCAAAGGTCTCCGCCTCCTGCTGATAAATGTTTTTGGAATCGTTGCTGGCGCGGATCCAGACATTGAGCGTGGTGGCGGCATAGCTCTGTCCCATCCCCAGTCCCAGGGCAGAAATGAGTAACAAGGAACGTAATTTATTCGCAGACATGGTGTCATATCCTTTATTGTAGGGTCAGAAGATAAAAATAAAAAAATCGCACACGGTTATTACGCAGCGCCCTTTATTACGAAAATAAAATGCACTTATTTTTATTAATGACATAACGGCGAGGTATTTCATCGCTTTTACAATATTAAATAGAAAGGGGGTTATCATTACAACCTGGCAAAAAAGAAATCACGTTTCAAAAGATAAAAAGTTGAAGAAGATCACATCAAAAAGTGACAACCAAAGTGACACTTTTTAAAATGATATATTTATCAACATATTACAAAAACCAAAAAATATTTTACACTTTCAATTTTGTTAGAAAAATGGCTAAAACAGTGAGTTGATTCGCATTTACGCAGACATTTTGGATGCAAAACGCTAAGTACGACAGGCATCACAAAAAAAATCACTTTGTCTTTTACACTGCTTTCCATCGTGAATGAAACATCATTTCACGCATTACTGATTCATTATTTTAAATTCCCTTTCGCGCTGCGTGAATATCATCGCTGGCGAGAGTGTTTCTGGTTTCCTACCGAAGGGATAATGCTATGACAAAATGGTCGAGCCGGGGTGCGTGGTACCTCGCATTTATATTTTCAGGGATCAGCTTACCGCTTTATGCCGCCCAGCCTGGGCCCCTCATCCTTGATATCAACGCCCTCGCGCAAAGCCGACAGCAGGTTAACGATGGCAACCCGCTATTCACTCAGGCGCAGGCCGCGCTACTGGCACGAGCGAATGCGGCTCTCCAGCATCCTTTATTCTCAGTCATGGATAAGAGTCTGCTGGCCGTTAGCGGCGATAAACATGATTACTACAGTTTCCCACCCTACTGGTGGCCTGACCCACAGGCTAAAGATGGGCTTCCTTATATTCGTAAAGATGGGCAAACCAACCCTGATGCCAACAGTGATGCCACCGATAAGAACCGCCTGGTGAAGATGAGTGATGATGTCTATACCCTGGCGCTGGCCTGGTATTTCTCCGACGATGCCCGCTACGCCGAGAAAGCCGTCGCGCAAATACGCAACTGGTTCCTGCTGACCACGACGCGGATGAACCCCAACCTTGAATACGCGCAGGCCATTCCCGGGATAAATCACGGGCGCGGTATCGGGATTATTGATAGCCGGGCGTTGGTCAACGTCGTGGACGCCATCGCGCTGCTGCGCGCGTCAGGCCGCCTGAGCGAGGATGATTACCGTCAGCTACAACAGTGGTTTGGCGATTTTTATCACTGGATGACCACCAGCCAAAATGGTTTCGAAGAGGATAACTGGCACAACAATCACGGTACCTGGTTCGATCTACAGGCGGCCACCTTTGCCCTATTCAGCGGCAAACCGGAGGAAGCGAAAAAGCGCCTGCTAATTACGCAGTTACGCAGAATCGCCGGGCAATTCGATAGCGAAGGTCGCCAGATGGCGGAGATTGAGCGTACCCGGCCCTGGCATTACAGCAACTTCAACCTGGACGCCTATAGCCAGCTTGGCCGCCTGGGAGAGAAGGCCGGCGTCGACCTGTGGAACTTTAGTCTTGATGACCACAGCCTGCGCAAGGGCTATCAGTACATTGCCGGTTTTATCCACAGCGACCAAAACTGGCCATGGCGGGACCTGGATAAGCCGGATGCGAAAAAAGCGTTATTCAATATGGCTACCGCGGCTCACGCCTGGCCTGACGATAGCGCATTCAGGCAAAAAGCCGAATGGCTGCGCGGCCAATATCCGCAGGATATTACTACCCTGATCGCACCGTTGCCCCTGCAATCCCTGGGTGGAGTGACAAAATAATGATGCAATTTTCCGGGCAGTGGCCGGCCATTGCCGCGCGTGCGGCGAGCAGTCCCCTGCTAGCGACATTGATCGCTGAGCACGCTGCGGAACTGGCTACGCCAGCCCTGATTCCGCAGCGCGGGATCGCCAGCTGGAATCTTTATTACTTTTGTCCGCAGCACAGCGTCCGTCTCATCTGGCAACGCGACTCCCCCACCCGTCATTGCTGCCCGGTGGACGGTGAAATTTTCAGCGGAGAACCCTACGACGGCGCATGGTGGCGGGAGCTGAACGGCCGCAACGCCAGCGCCTGCTACCGGCTTGGCCTGTTATGGCATCTCACCGGAAATCGTCGCTACGCCGATAAGGTGGCCGAATTACTGACCGGTTATGCCGACGCCTACCCTGAATATGAGGTGCATGGCAATATTCCCCATAATGGCCCGGGGAAAATGAACGCCCAGACCCTGTGCGAAGCGAACTGTATTCTCGATATGGCTCTCGGCTATGACTTTGTCGCAGAAACCCTTTCAGCTGAACAGCAGCAGCATATCCGCCAACGCCTGTTGCGCTGCGCAGCCGATTTTTTGCGTGCGCACCGTAGCCCGCAAGTCCATAACCATGAAGTCAAAATCAACGCCGCGCTGGCGGTGCTGGGGTTTATTCTTGGCGATGACCAGCTACTGGATATCGCGGTAAACCAAACGTATGGCCTGCGCTGGCAGTTAGAAAACGGTCTTCTGGAGGAGGGATTGTGGTTTGAAGGCTCGATTCACTACCACTATTACGCGCTGCAGGGGTTCTTTGCCTTTGAGAAGCTCGCGCGCGGCACGCGCTGGAGTCTGATTGACGGTCCCTGGTATCCGAAGATGCTGAACTTCCCGCTCGCGCTGCTGCTACCGGACGGTACCTTCCCACTGCTCAATGATTGCCTCGCCGGCCAGGAAACGTTGCAGCATAACGATATTTACGAGTTTGCGTGGCATATCTGGGGAGATTTACGCTATGCCGCCGTGCTCAACGATACCGTTGGCGGCGAAATGACGCTTGACGCCCTGCTCTGGCGCGACCGGCCGCTTCCAGCCGCCATACCCGCGCTGATTCCACAGGAATCCCTTTACGCCCCCGGCGCCGGATTGACCCTCTGGCGACGGCCAGAACAGAAACGGGTAGTGATGATCAAACATAGCCCTTACGGCGGCGAGCACGATCATTACGATCGCCTGAGTTTACTGATCTGGCAGAATGGTCGCGCCCTGCTTCCCGACCTCGGGACAACCGGATACGGCGCCCGCATGCACTATGACTATTATAAACAGAGCGCCACGCACAACACGCTCTCCGTCAATCAGGGCAATCAGCCGCCGGCTAACGCCGCGATACTGGGCTGGCACCAGGGGGAGGACTTTCAGTGGCTGGATAGCCGGGTCGACTGGCGCGCTGAGCCACCGGTTCTCAACAGCCACACCCGCGTCGAGTGGGACCTGAACGCCTGGCGGGATATCCGCTTCCGTCGCCGGTTATTATGGCTGGGGGAGGTGCTGATCGACCTTTCGACGATCGAAAATCCCCATCGCCAACAGCTGGACTGGACGCTGCACCTGGCGGCGCGGGCGTTGGATAAAAGCGGCACGGCTATGCCCTTTGCTCTGAGCGGGCCGCTGCAGCGGATGCGCGAGGCGACCGTGTCCCCGTTAGCCAACTGCCAGCCGCGCCATTTCGCCAGCCGGGACGAAACGTTTGCGCTGTGGCTGGCCGGCGAGGCCGAGCTCTGGCAAGGCTACGGGCCCGATAACCCGGCAATAGAGGAACTCAGCTATCTTGTTTTACGCAGCCACCAGCCGCAGGCGCGTTTCCTCGGAGTGTGGGATTTCGCCAGCCAGATGCCGTTGACCGAAGTCAGCGTTCAGCACCATCCACAGGGTACTCAGGTCATACTCCGGCGGGCGGGAAGCAGCACCCGGATAACGATCGGCGATGAAGAGGGAAAGCTGCCCGATGTGCAGCACCTTCGCCAGCGATCGCCGCACTCCTCCTCTTCCTGAATCATCAATTTTCGGCGCTTCGGCGCCGTTCTTATTCCTGAAAAGTATTAAAAACTTTTAACCCGGTCGCATTACCGCATTGCGAAAAGGTACAGCGGATGATTAGTGACAGCGATCACTTTTTACCATGTGATTTAATAATATAAAAACGCCGTTTCAAAAATTTAAAACATGGGGTTTATATTAATGGCAAGATACGCGGCTTCAGCCTCACAAGGGTTGCAGGGAAGACCGATTTTGTTACGCCATCAGCTAGCCTACGGCGGCGGTAATTTACTGGGAAGCGGCGCGCTGGCGATCAGCGGCGCCTGGCTGCTTTATTTTTATACCACCTTCTGCGGCCTGACGCTGATCGAGGCCTCATTTATCTTTTCCGTCGCCAGCATCATCGACGCCATGAGTAACCCTCTGATGGGCTATCTTACCGATAACTTCGGTAAAACGCGGCTCGGTAAACGCTTCGGACGGCGGCGCTTCTTCTTGCTGATCGGCATTCCGCTGATGATGTTCTACCCGCTTTTATGGGTCGAGGGCCTCGGTTTTTGGTACTACCTCTGCACGTACGTCATCTTCGAAATTATTTATACCTCAGTCATGGTGCCTTACGAAACATTGGCCACCGAAATGACCGACGATTTCTCATTACGCTCAAAACTCACCGGTTATAAGGCTATTTTCGGCAAGCTGGCCAACTTCCTCGCCGCCTTTATCCCCGGTCAGTTCATCCTGTTATACGGTAAAGATTCCGCCACTCCCTTCTTCCTGACCGGACTAACCTACGGCGCCATTCTGATTATCGCTATCGCCTGCCTGTGGTTCTGCAGCTGGGAGCGTCCGCACGCAGAAGAGCACAGTGTGAACGGGAAAAGGGGTCTGCTCACTACCCTGGTGATGCTGGCGAAGGACATGCGCTCAACGTTCTATCTGCGGGTATTTCGTAAGCATCTCGGCATGTATCTCTGCGGCTTCGGCGCCGAATGGCTGTTTGCCTCGATCTTTACCTACTTTGTTATCTTTGTCCTGCAGCACGATCCGGCAATGGTCGCCGGGCTGAACAGCCTGAACTCGATTTTGCAGCTGGTCTCGACCGCGCTATTTATCGGCCTGTGCGTGAAAAAAGGGTTTAGCAAACCCTATATTCTGGCGCTGGGGATCGTGATTTTCTCGGTTTTCCTCTACACCTCGCTGTGGTTCTTCCACCTGCCGGCGCATCTGGCGACCATACTGATGTTCGGGATTACGGTGCTGTTCGGCCTGGGTACCGGCGGCGTGTATTACATTCCGTGGACCGTTTACACCTTCCTTGCCGATGTCGATGAGATCTATACCGGTCGCCGTCGCGAAGGGATCTATGCCGGGGCGATGACCTTCTCCGGAAAAATCTTACGTTCCATCATCGTCTTCACCATGGGGGCCATCCTCAGCTTCTATGGCTTCCAGTCGAAAGCGCATAGCCAACCGGAAAGCGCGGTCACCGCCATTGCGGTGGTATTCTGCTGCGGCGTGGTTCTGCTGGCGCTGGCGGCTATCGTTTTCAGCAAACAGATGAAGCTGGATCGCAAAGCGCACCTGGTGGTATTACAGGAAGTGGCGCGGATTAAAGCAGGCGGTAAAATTGCGGATATCCCGCCGGAGGTGCGTACCGTCGTTGAAGATTTGGTCGGTCACCGTTATGAGGAGTGCTGGGGCCACAGCGAGCTGTTTAAAAACGCGCAGACTACGCCAGCCAGAACCGCTATCTCTCATTAGCCCGGACAGCGCCCCGTCGTCACATGACGGGGCGAAAGGGGTTAGTGCGCTTCACCTTGCGGCGTAAACTTGAGTTCAATCAGGGCAATCGCTTTTTGGACCGCGCGTAGCGTGACCGGGTCGGCCGAAGCCGGATGGCTGGCAAAATCGATGGCTTTCAGTTGGGTGGTCATCTTTTCACGCACTTCAACTGGGGCGATGACATCGATGACGTCAAGAATCTGTTTGATAACTAACTGGCAGGCAACAACGTCGGAAACCAGTTCGTCTTGTTCGGTGAGGTGTTGGGACATTTATGACTCCTTTTTCGAGGAGCGTAATAGTAACCTAAATCTTCAGAGATAAAAAAACCTGCCGCAGCAGGTTTTTTTATCAGAACATACCGGCAGGCGGTACATCTTTGAATGTTTTGCAGTACTGCTCGAACATGCTTTTAAGAATTTTACGCAGCTTCATGGAGTGACTCCGTCTGTTGTTATGCAGGTGTTACTGTCTCTGGGTCATATAATATGATCTACGTCACAGAAATCAATAAAAACATGCGACAAGTCACAATAATTTCACAAGTATAATTTAAAAATTAAACAAAAGTGAGGAAAATCGAAGGGTTAAAAACCCGGCGCAGCGCCATCGATTCTGCCCTCACCTTGCTATGGCAGACACAATGAGTACACATCTCACTTCCCGGGAAGGTCGAGCCTTTTCAGCCCCCGCATTGCTGGTGGCTGGGGCATTTTTCATGGAGTTTCTGGACGGGACGGTGATCGCCACCGCCCTACCGGATATGGCCAGGGATTTTGGCGTCGCGGCGGTCGACCTGAATATTGGTATCAGCGCCTACCTCATTACGCTGGCGGTATTAATCCCCGCCAGCGGCTGGATTGCCGATCGTTTTGGCGCGCGCAAGATCTTCACCCTGGCGCTGGCGATTTTTACCCTGGCTTCGGTTTTTTGCGGCTTTTCAAGCAACGTGGACACCTTTGTCGCCATGCGTATCCTGCAAGGGGTGGGCGGCGCGCTGATGGTCCCCGTCGGCCGGCTGGCGGTGCTACGTACCACGCCGAAGGATCAGCTGATCAAGGCCATTGCCACCCTGACCTGGCCCGCGCTGGTGGCGCCGATAATCGGCCCGCCGCTGGGAGGCTTTATTACCCGTTACGCCAGCTGGCACTGGATATTCTTTATCAATGTCCCTCTGGGCGCGATCGCTATTGCCCTGTCGCTGCGCATCATTCCTGACATCCGGGAAGAAGAGCGACGCCCCTTTGACCTGCCCGGCTTCCTGGCAACCTCGGTCGCCATGGTCAGCCTAGTGAGCGCGATGGAGCTGCTCGGAGATACCCGGCCCCAGGGGTGGACAACGCTGCTTCTGTTGGCCCTCGGTCTCGGCTGCATGCTCTTCTCGCTGCGCCATTTCCGCCGCGCGGCCTGGCCGATGGTGCGTCTGGATGCGCTACAGGTGCCGACTTTTCGGGTCACAATGTACGGTGGTTCGCTGTTCCGCGCCTCAATCAGCGCCGTCCCCTTTCTGCTGCCGCTGCTGTTTCAGGTCGGATTTGGCATGGATCCTTTCCATTCGGGGCTGCTGGTGCTGGCGGTATTTGTCGGCAACTTCACCATTAAACCGGCCACCACGCCGCTGATCCGCTGGCTGGGCTTCCGCCGCCTGCTGCTGCTGAACGGCGCGTTAAACGTCCTGTCACTGCTCGCCTGCGCCTTTTTAACGCCACAGACGCCGGTGTGGCTAATTTGCGCGATTCTCTTTTTCGGCGGCGTGTTCCGCTCAATTCAATTTACCGGGGTCAGCACCCTCGCCTTTGCCGATGTCCCGTCAGCCCAGATGAGCTATGCCAATACCCTGTTCAGTACCGCTTCACAGCTGGCGGTGGGCTTAGGGATCACCCTCGGCGCCATTGGTATCCGAATCGGCGAAAGAGCCAGCGAGTGGTTAAACCTCGCCAGCGTGCCGGGGATCAGTTTTCGCCTCTCTTTCGTCTTTATCGCGTTGATTTGCCTCGTGGGGATGGTGGATAGTCTGAAGTTAAGCAAAGATGCCGGCAGCAGCGTGTCGAGCAGAAAGAAATAAACAACAGGCCAGCGGATGCTGGCCTTTTTCATCACCGGGCTGACGCGCTTAGCCGACGATCTGGCGCACGAACGCTTCAATCTCTTTGTCCTGGCAGTTCTCAAAGAAGCACTGCTGGAAACGCGGGCCGGAGACCGCGGTTTTGACCAGTTCCGGATCGATGGCGCGCAGCGTGTCCAGGTAGTTATCTTTTACGACCGCAGCTTTCACCGTGTTCAGAATCCCGGCGTTACGCACCTGCGGTTCTTTACGTTCCGGCGGATAGCCTTCGCCGTTGCGGCCGGTGAAGGCTTTTTCAAAGATAAAGCGCACGTTCAGCTCCGCGCCCCAGCCAAAACCTTTCGCGAAAGGCAGAGACAGGGCGTTACCGTTGTTAATCTGGGCGAACAGGAAAGCATCTGCCGGGTCAATACAGTAGCCGCAAACCACGCCAGGATGAATGTTCAGAGACATCAGCGCCCCCTGGCCCGTGCCGCAACCGGTCACCACGAAGTCAACCGCTTTTGAATTCAACAGAATGCTGGCCATAATCCCCAGGTGGATATAGGTCAGATGATGGTCGTGCTCATCGCTCATCCCGACGTTGTAAACCGGGAAGCCTTTTTCATCAGCAACGGCGTTGAGCTCGTTGAGGATGATGGCGTTTTTGCTCGCCTGGCTGTTTTCCATCATCAGTGCAATTTTCATGCTTTACTCTCCTGAATGCTGTGCGGGTGCTCCCGCGATAGTTCGTTAGCGTTATGATGCACCTTACTACTTAACAAACGTACTTTCAAATTTTATGAAAAGTTGTTTTATAAATTACGTAGCGCTTCACACTTTTGCCTATATGCCTTGCAAACGCCCTTCTGCTCTCCCGCGCCTGCAGAGGCCCCGGCGCAGCGGAAGCCCCACGCCGGCCACCTGCGGATGGTCTTTTACTGTCTTTTTTTAATCGATAATAAGTCCTGAGTGAAATATTAAATTAAAACTATTCTCATTACATATTAAATTGCCAATGCGTTTTATTCCCATTTGCATTTTTAATAAATAAGTTTTTTAATTTACTTTTTGCAAATAAATAAATAACAAATTATAGTGGCGACACAATAATCTTTAGCCTTTATTTTTCGGAGCACACGCTATGCTGAAAACAGAAATGATCGATAAACTGAATGAGCAGATGAACCTTGAGCTTTATTCTTCTCTGCTTTATCAGCAAATGAGCGCATGGTGCAGCTACCACAGCTTTGAAGGGGCCGCCGCGTTCCTGCGCCGTCATGCGCAGGAAGAGATGACCCACATGCAGCGCCTGTTTGATTACCTGACCGACACCGGCAACCTGCCGTGCATCAACGCGATCTCCTCGCCGTTCGCGGAGTACGCTTCGCTGGATGAACTGTTCCGCGTCACCTACGAACATGAACAGCTGATTACGCAGAAAATAAATGAACTGGCGCATGCCGCAATGTCGAATCAGGACTACCCGACCTTTAATTTCCTGCAGTGGTATGTGGCGGAACAGCACGAAGAAGAGAAACTGTTTAAATCCGTTATTGATAAGCTGACCCTCGTCGGTAAAAGCGGAGAAGGTCTGTACTTTATTGATAAAGAGCTGGCGACGCTCGACACGCAAAATTAATTATCAGGGTGGTGAAGCTTCAGCTTCACCACCCGGTTAATGACGGCATATTTTCCTTTCGCTGGTATTAAACCCGCCCTCTCCAGCAATAAATTTACCTTTTTCCTGCAGAAACGCCACCAGCTGCGCCGCAGTTAAATTCTCTGCCGAACAGGTGTGAAAACGCGCAGCGGCGCCAAAACGCGCGATTATCGCGGACTCAAGACTGGCAGTGGTGTAAGGCTCGCCTGAGGCGATCATCATCTGCAATACTTCATGGCCATGAATGGATGGCATAGCTCCTCCTGTAAAACCCACAGCATAGACCCACTGCAGACCTGACGTTTTGCGCCAGCGCAGCCTTCCGGCGCGCCGCCGCAATCTGTAAATATTTAATTACAATCACTGTAACCCTCATTTGACGAGAATGACAATTTCACATACTCTGCGCGACATATTTTATTGTTAATTCCTTCATGGATAGAGAGAAACGTGAAGAACCGCACTCTTGGTAGTATTTTAATCGTGGCCGGAACCACAATTGGCGCAGGGATGTTGGCAATGCCTCTGGCATCGGCGGGCGTGGGTTTCGGCGTCACCTTGTGCTTGCTGATCGCGCTGTGGGCGCTGATGTGCTACACCGCATTATTACTGCTGGAGGTCTACCAGCACGTCCCGGCGGATATGGGACTCGGCTCGCTGGCGGCACGCTATCTTGGACGTTACGGGCAGTGGGTGACCGGTTTTTGCATGTTGTTCTTAATGTATGCGCTAACCGCCGCCTATATCAGCGGCGCGGGCGAGCTGCTGGCATCCAGCCTTAACCAGTGGCTGGGCTGGTCGCTTCCTCCCGCCGGCGGGGTGCTGCTGTTTACCGCCGTCGGTGGCGCGGTGGTCTGCCTCGGAACATCGCTGGTCGATCTGTTTAACCGCTTTTTATTTAGCGCCAAGATCATTTTTCTCGCCATAATGCTGGCGCTGCTGCTACCGCATATCCACCGGATCAATCTGCTGACGCTACCGCTCCAGCAGGGGCTGGCGCTGTCGGCCATCCCGGTGATCTTCACCTCATTTGGCTTTCACGGCAGCGTGCCGAGCATCGTCAGCTACCTCAACGGCGATATTCGTAAACTGCGCCGGGTCTTTATCATCGGCAGTTTTATCCCGCTGGTGGCCTATATTTTCTGGCAGCTGGCGACCCTCGGCAGCATTGACTCCCCCGCGTTTACCGCCCTGCTGGCGAAAAACGCCGGCCTCAACGGGCTGTTAGAGGCGCTGCGTGAAGTGGTGGCGTCACCGCACGTTGAACTGGCGGTACACCTGTTTGCCGACCTCGCCCTGGCGACTTCATTCCTCGGCGTGGCGCTGGGTCTGTTTGATTATCTGGCGGATTTGTTCCAGCGCAAAAATAGCCCCGGCGGCCGTCTGCAGAGTGGCGCCATCACCTTTCTGCCGCCGCTGGCGTTTGCCCTGTTCTATCCGCGCGGGTTCGTGATGGCGCTGGGCTATGCCGGCGTCGCGCTGGCGGTACTGGCGCTGATGCTGCCGTCGCTGCTGGTGATGAAGAGCCGTGAGCAGCATCCGAAGGCGGCCTGGCGGGTTGCCGGAGGGACGCCGGCGCTGTGGCTGGTGCTGCTGTGCGGGATGGCGATTGTGGCGATTCAGTTCAGTATCGTCGCGGGCCTTCTCCCGGCGGTCGGATAAAAAGGTCAGGCTGCCGGATGCCGCCCGTAGAGCTGACCGCTTATCCCCGGGCTGTCACGCTCCTGACATCGCCCGGCGTGCTAAAGGGATAATGATGAAGGCGATGAACGTCCCATTTAAAAAGGGCGCCACGATGGCCATGGCGCCCTTTAACACCCACTGCCGGCGTTAACCGAATCTTCACCGATCGGCGCTCGCCGGATAGCCGCTTTTTATTTTGCCAGGCAACACTGCTTATACTTCTTGCCGCTACCGCACGGGCACGGATCGTTACGCCCGACCTTCGCTTCATTTCTGAAAGGCTGCTGCACCGTTTCTGGCTGAGCGTGCTCTGCCCAGTACTGGTATAAAGAAAGCGCCGCCGGAGTGATATTGTCCACGCTGGCGATAAACTCATCGACCGATAGCGCTTCAACCGCCGTAAACTGCGCTTCCGTGCCGTGCAGGGCAATATTGTCCAGCGCCGCCTGCTGCTCCGCCGGTAAAGCGGACCAGTCGCTGAGGCCGACGCCGCGCATATAGCCGAAGCACCACTCTTCAACGATAGTCAGCTCCTGACCTTCTTCTTCGCGCGTTCCGAACAGCGGCTCGAACTGGTCAGGATACTCCTCAAGACGCTCGGCGATATCGCTCATATGTTGCAGAGTGAGGTTAACAAAGTGGTCACGCTCGCGATCGTTCGCCCAGCGCGGCACGTTGTCCGCCCCGCCCCAGATAGCCAGCAGCCACTGAGCCGGTTCAATCTCCTTCGGTCCGGAGAGGATTGCCGTCAGCAGGCCGTCAAGCTCTGAGACATCGAGGATGGCGCCATCGGTGGCGTATTTCGACAGGATATCGTCCAGCCATTCCAGTTCGCTTTCGTTCAGGGGTCCGGTTTTCATAAACAGGCTCGTCGTGGTAGAAAAATGGCGCATACAGTAGCGGAAATAGCGGCAGAAAACCACCCGGCGCCGTACTCAGCGCGGGTTAAATGTCCTTAATGATGCTGGCGCGCATTGTTGCGTACTCGCTTTCGCTGATCGTCCCGTCATCAAACATTTTTTTCGCTTGCGTCAGGCGTTCTCTTACGTCGTCAGCCGAAGAGATCGGCGCGCTCTGGCCGCGTTCATTATCCTGCGGAACCTCACCAAAACGGTTAACACCATCAGTACCGCGGGCAAACAGCAGCCAGATGGACATCACCAGGATCGCAATGCCGCCCAGCGCGGTGACCCATATCCAGGCAGCGGCCGTACCGTCCTCAACGGTACCGATAATCCCCATAAAACCGAGGAGTATGATGGCGTAAGGCGCCAACAGCCACCAGCCGGATTTATTCAGATCGTGCAGGCGGCGTACCGCCACCGCGATGCCGGGGATAATAACGATCAAGCCAAACAGCCCGCCAATCACCGGAATGAGCCCCAACACAATAGAAAGTACAAAGTTGGCGACGGTAAAAATAACATACTCGCTTCGCGCTGAACGACCGCGAAAAGTGGCATATTTACGAAAACAATTGCCGTAGCTTTCAAGCCATGTAGCCATAAGATCCCTCATTAAAATTATTTTTATTGCCGTAACGGCATGCCGTTCCCAAAGGATAATGTTCCGGCGAACCGGACGAGTATTTTACCGTAGTTTGCGGATTGTACGCCTGAGAAAATGAGGGGCACCGCGTGGAGATTGCGACCAGATACTAGTCAGCCGGGCTGACAAATCGCCCTTGCGCGACGCTCGCCGCAGCGCTGTCGTAGATCCACGCGCGTAACGGATGCTGGCCTTTTGCCGCGTTGTAATCAACGCAAACCACGCTATCGCTCAATAGCTGCGGTTCGCCCGATAAGGTGTAATGCCCAACGACGACAGGGATACCGGCCATCGGCGGATAAGATTGCTCCAGCGGCAAATCCGGTATCCTGCTGACCATCTCCGGCTGCACCTGGGCGATCTGGCGATACGTTTTTGCCGCATTTAGCCACCAGCGCACGCGGATATGACGACGCTCAACGCCGGTTTTATCCTCGAAGCTAAAACCCGCGGGCAGTTGCAGCTCAGGCCCTTTCAGTATCGTCTCGATCGACCGGAACAGCTGATGCTGCTGATCAAAGGCATGAACCCAGCTCTCGGGCTTCAATCGATTCTGTTCATCCAGCCATGGACGCAGATGCGCAATGGCCTCCTCATCCCAGCAGGCATGCACCGCCCGGATATCGCCATAATCGACAAACAGGGGCAGCGACCTGAACCAGTCAATCCAGAAAGCATGCTGTCGACTCCCTTCGCCGACGTCATCCAGAAAGGCCTGATGCTGACGCCGGTTATTCGCCGAATGCGGACGTAACGGCTGACGGCTCTCCGGATGGCGCATCGCCCAGCCAATTGCATTAAATTCATGATTACCCATCAGGCAAATTGCCCGGCCGGATACCACTTCCGCCCTCACCCGCTCAAGGACCGAGAGATGGTTAATCTCTGCCCCCTGCCGATTATCAATCAGATCGCCCACAAAGATCAGCGTACTGCGATCGCCATTTTCCTGAGAACGAAGATGGCCGAGCAGCGCTGCAAGCTTGCCCGACTGACCGTGGATATCGCCGATGAAGATTTTGCGTTTCTCCGGCTGGCCCATATGCGGCATCAGAACCTCTTTTTTACTGAGTCATTAACGTACTGATGATAACAGCGTTAACCGGAGGTATGCCTGAGATTATCGGACCACATACAGGAAATTGGGGGAATGAATAAAAAAGAGGACAAAAACAAAAAAACCACCCGTAGGTGGTTTCACGACACTGCTTATTGCTTTGATTATTCTGCATCATCCCAATGGTACCCGGAGTGGGACTTGAACCCACACAGCGCGAACGCCGAGGGATTTTAAATCCCTTGTGTCTACCGATTCCACCATCCGGGCTCGGGATGTAAAGTGGAGGCGCGTTCCGGAGTCGAACCGGACTAGACGGATTTGCAATCCGCTACATAACCGCTTTGCTAACGCGCCTTAATGCCTGAACACCCGCAATTGCCGATGTTTTTTAAACTGGAGCGGGAAACGAGACTCGAACTCGCGACCCCGACCTTGGCAAGGTCGTGCTCTACCAACTGAGCTATTCCCGCATTATCAATGCTAATTTGCTAATCACTTGATTTTGTTATCGTCTGGCAAGCCGTGCCGCCGTTCGATGCGTTGCATTCTACTTACCTGGCGCAATGAGTCAACGATATTTTTTAAATCCTTGTGTCGTTTGCTGAAATTTGCGCCGAAACGATCACTGATCAAGCAAATCCCCGCGCGCGGCGTTCAAATATTGCAGCATGGACCACAGCGTCAGCACCGCTGCGACGAGGAACAGCGCGATCCCCGCCCACTCGACCCAGGCATTAGGCCGCCACAGCATCCACACCAGCGCCGTCATCTGCGCGGTGGTTTTGACTTTACCAATCCACGATACCGCCACGCTGCTGCGTTTACCCAGTTCGGCCATCCATTCACGCAGTGCGGAAATAATGATCTCGCGCGCAATCATCGTCGCCGCCGGCAAGGTCACCCACCAGGTGTGATAGTGCTCAACCACCAGCACCATCGCAATCGCCACCATCACTTTGTCGGCAACCGGGTCGAGAAAAGCGCCGAAACGCGTACTCTGATTCCAGCGGCGCGCCAGATACCCGTCAAACCAGTCGGTCACGGCGGCGACAAAAAAGATCAGCGCGCAAGCAAAAGGCGCCCAGACAAACGGGAGGTAAAACGCCAGCACAAAAAACGGTATCAGGATGACGCGAAACAGGGTAAGCAATGTAGGGATATTAAATTGCATAGTGACAGGTAACTATCTGTTAGAAGTAAAAATTAGCCCTATGTTGCTACAGAGCCCCTAATGTTTCAACGAGTAGAAGATCTTTTCTGCCAGACCGTGAGATATACCCGGTACTTTAGCGATATCCTCGACGCTGGCCTTCTGTAACCCCTGCAGACCCCCCATATACTTCAGCAGCATCTGACGGCGTTTTGGCCCTACCCCTTCGATAGTTTCCAGCGTACTGGTGCTTTTCACTTTAGCCCGTTTTTTACGGTGCCCGGCGATGGCATGGTCGTGCGACTCATCGCGAATATGCTGAATGACGTGCAGAGCAGGCGAATCCGGCGGCAGGTTAAAGCCTTCGCCTTCTGGTTCAAAGAATAACGTTTCCAGCCCGGCTTTACGATCGCTACCTTTTGCCACCCCCAATAAGAGAGGATGATGTTTGTCCCACGGTACATCCAGCTCGGCAAAGACGGTTTTCGCCTGCCCAAGCTGGCCTTTACCGCCGTCTATCAGGATAACATCGGGAATCTTGTTCTCTTCTATGGCCTTGCCGTAGCGGCGGCGCAGAACCTGGTTCATCGCCGCATAATCATCTCCCGGGGTAATTCCGCTAATATTGTAGCGCCGATACTCCGCGCGCAGCGGCCCGTTGCTGTCGAACACCACGCAGGAAGCCACCGTCTGTTCGCCCATGGTATGGCTGATATCAAAGCATTCCATGCGCTTCACGGCCGGCAGCTTGACCAAGGTCGCCAGCGCCTGCAGGCGTTGATGAATCGTCGATTGCTGAGAAAGTTTCGTGGTCAGCGCCGTCGCGGCGTTGGTTCGCGCCAGTTTCAGATAGCGGGCGCGATCGCCTCGCGGCTTAGTCTGGACGTTCACCCGCCGTCCCGCCAGCCCGGAGAGAGAGTCCGCCAGCAGGGTTTTATCGCCAAGATTAAAGTCGAGCAGAATCTCACCCGGTAAGGTGCGCATCTGGCTCCCCTGCAGGTAGAACTGACCGACGAAGGTTTCCACCACTTCACCCAGCTCGGTACCGCCTGGCACCCTGGGAAAATAACTGCGGCTGCCCAACACTTTTCCCTGGCGGATAAACAGCACGTGGACGCAGGCCATACCCGAATCGAACGCCACGCCAATCACATCCAGGTCATCGCCGGTATTGGAGACAAACTGTTTCTCAGTCACCCGACGGACGGCCTGAATCTGATCGCGAATACGCGCGGCCTCTTCAAACTCCAGCGCCTGGCTGGCCTTCTCCATCCGCGCAATCAGCTGCGTCAGCACCTGATCGTCTTTCCCGGCGAGAAAAAGGCGCACGTATTCCACCTGCTGCGCATACTCTTCTTCGCTCACCAGCCCGGCGACACAGGGGCCCAGGCAGCGGCCAATCTGGTACTGCAGGCACGGACGCGAACGGTTGCGGTATACGCTGTTCTCGCACTGGCGGATGGGGAAGATTTTTTGCAACAGAGCGAGCGTCTCGCGCACCGCGTAGCCATTGGGGAAAGGACCGAAATACTCGCCCCTGGCGTGTTTCGCCCCGCGATGCGTCGCCAGACGCGGATGAGGATCGCCGCTAAGGAAAATGAAGGGATAGGATTTATCATCGCGCAACAGCACGTTATAGCGCGGCTGATACAGCTTGATGTAGTTGTGCTCAAGCAGCAACGCTTCCGTTTCCGTATGGGTCACGGTCACGTCGATTTGCGCAATCAGCGCCACCAGCGCTTCCGTTTTACGCGAAGCCAGGTTGCTCCGAAAATAGCTGCTCAGCCGTTTTTTCAGATCTTTTGCTTTACCGACATAGATGACGGTGCCACCAGCATCATACATCCGGTAAACGCCCGGCTGGCTGGTAACCGTCTTCAGGAAGGCTTTTGCGTCAAAAACATCACTCACTGACTTGCTAACGACTCCGCATTGCACAGACCATGACGAATTGCCAGGTGGGTCAGCTCAACGTCACCGTGGATGTTTAATTTACTGAACATCCGGTAACGATAGCTGTTCACGGTTTTAGGACTCAGATTTAACTGCTCTGAGATCTCATTCACCTTCTGACCTTTAGTGATCATCAGCATAATCTGCAATTCGCGTTCAGACAAACTGGCAAACGGCGATTCCGTCTTTTCCGGTTCAATCTGACTTAGCGCCATTTGCTGGGCGATGTCAGAAGCGATATAGCGCTGACCGGACGCAACGCAGCGAATGGCATTCACCACCTCCTGCGGCGCAGCACCTTTACTCAGGTAGCCGGCGGCACCCGCCTGCATGACTTTCGCAGGCAGAGGATTTTCAGTATGCACGGTGAGCATAATGACTTTGGTATCGACGATAGCGCGCGCAATCTTACGCGTGGCCTCCAGACCGCCGATCCCCGGCATGTTCATGTCCATCAGGACAACGTCGACGGGGTTGGCGCGACACCATTTCACGGCATCCTCGCCGCAGCAGGATTCACCGACAACTTTAATCCCTTTTATATCTTCCAGAATGCGTCGTATCCCTGCGCGCACTAGCTCGTGGTCATCAACAAGAAGGACGTTGATCAAAGGAATAATCTCCAGAATTAGGGATAACGCTACTGATAGCTTATCTCACACATATTACCGGGTTTTCTCGTCACTTTAAAAGCCAAAAGAATGTCCGACGGAAAGTTTCTTCCCGCGGCATGGCAATTTGTTTGCACAGTGAGTGGAAACTTATACATAACAGTGAGTTGTATTACGCTTCAATTTTAACATTTCCCCTACAAAAAACGTCTTTGCCATCAGGCACGATCGTGAAGATAAATACGAAACAAAATATGTAACAATAATTAACGTTGAAAACCTCCCGGGCACAAATTAACGGCCGCGGCGGCGAAGAGTACGTATTATTCAGTCAATTAAACCACCCGCAGCTCTGATGAGAGAACAGAAATCACGCGCTCCTTTTTTTTCCGCAGCTTGTGGTATACTGCGCCGCCTTAACATTTAGTATTGCGCAAAAGCGCCGATAGCAAACGAGGATATCGATGAGCACTCCAGATTTTTCCACTGCAGAAAATAATCAAGAACTGGCGCAGGAAGTAACCTGCCTGAAAACGCTGCTGACGCTGATGCTCCAGGCAATGGGCCAGGCTGATGCAGGTCGGGTGATTATTAAAATGGAAAAACAGATCACGCAGATGGAAGATGAGGCTCAGGCTGCCGTATTCTCCAGCACGGTTAAGCAAATTAAACAAGCTTACCGCCAGTAACAGTAAACCGGCTGTGAGCGTCGCTGACAGCCGGTCCCACGTCTGACACGCAGAACACTTTACTCGCTCAAATTAACCCTGTCGCCACCGCGTAACAGGCGATTTGCGTTTTATTCGGCGCATTAAATTTTCGCTGCATATTCTTTTGATGAAAATTAACGGTATTTTCTGAGATAGAGAGAATAATCGCCACTTCCGCCGAGGTCTTCCCTTCCGCCGTCCATTTCAATATTTCCAGCTCACGGCGACTAAACTTCATTTCCGGCGGCATCACCATCGCGTCTTCCAGGCGCAATAAAGTCAGCAGGCTAAGTTCGGTCAGCGTTCTTAAACGCATCTCCTGTTCATCTTCATGATAGGGGCCCGCGCTGCGGCTCTCACCGGAAACGGAGAGAAAGCCCTGAGCATGATTCGGTAAGGTCAGACACTGGGTCACGCCCTTCAACAGCCCGTGATCGCGCGCTCCGGCCCACAATTCCGGCGTATCGCGGAACAGGCCGTCATTCCACGGCAGGTGGCCGCGCAGGAAATTTTCCACGCGCAAGACCGGGTCGATCGCAAAATAATTCTCAGTTTGATAGTGCGACATCCATGCCTGCGGATAGGTCGATTGCAGCGTTATCCGCGGCCGGGTAAACGGCACCGGATGGCGTACGCAAAGCGCAAAGTAGTCATATTCCAGTTCTTCCGTTTGCTGCTGCAGAAGATTATAAACCTCTCCTCCTGCCGAGACTGACTGAAATTGTTGCAGCATTTCCCGCCGCCAGCTGAAAAAATCATTGTCCCTCATAACCGACCAAATAACCCCTGAGTAATAATCATTATTAGAAATACAGAAAACTAACACATAAATCTTATTTATATGTATAAAATATCGTATACATCGCACTTATTAGACCGTTACTGACGCTATTCACCGCTGACAGGAGAAGAGTATGTCGCCCCCGCTATCGTTGCCGCCGATATATTGCCAGTTGTGGAGCGCCTTTAGCGCCCACCCTGCTCCGGCTATCGAATTCACCCAGCAGGGAGCGCTGCCCTCCTGTTTTGCGGTCACCGATTTTGCCGCCGCCTCGCTCGGCGTGATGGCCGGACAGCTGGCGCAGCTTATCGGCAGCACCCGGACGCCATGTATCGATCGGCGTCTCGCCGCTTTTTGGTTCAACCACAGTCTGCGGCCGATCAATCGCCTTCCCCGTCCGCTTTGGGATCCGCTGGCGGGTGATTATCCGACGCAGGAGGGGTGGATCCGTTTGCATACCAATGCGCCCCATCATCGACGGGCCATGGCTCGGGTGTTAGGCAACCATGAAAGCCGCGAGACGTTGGCGTCAGAGGTCCGCCGGTGGCGAGCCGAAGCTCTTGAGCAAGCCATCGTGGAGGCAGGAGGCTGCGCGGCGGCCATGCGCAGCGCACAGCGCTGGCTGGAACACCCGCAAGGACGGGCGGTCAGCCAGGAGCCGCTGCTGATCGAGGAGCCTCTCCCTACGGACCCGGCGGTTAGCTGGCCTTTGCCGGGTAGCAGACCGCTGCTCGGCATGCGGGTTCTCGACTTAACGCGAATTATTGCCGGCCCGGTGGCGACACGTCTGCTGGCCGGCCTCGGCGCCGAGGTGCTGCGTATCGATCCGCCAGACTGGCATGAACCGACGCTGGAAGAAGAGATCGCCCTCGGCAAGCGCTGCGCGCGGTTGAATATAAAATCGCCAATCGATAAGCAGCGTTTAATAGATTTACTCTGTCAAGCCGATGTGATTGTGCATGGCTATCGCGCCGATGCCCTGGATGCGCTGGGGTTCGATAGCCAGACGCGGGTCAGTCTCAGACCGGGCCTGATCGATGTCTCGCTCAATGCCTGGGGCTGGAGCGGGCCGTGGCGTAACCGCCGCGGCTTTGACAGTCTGGTCCAGATGGCCTGCGGCATTACCGCCGCCGGTCAGGCGTGGCGTCAGGCCGACAAACCGGTGCCGCTACCGGTTCAGGCCTTAGATCATGGGACCGGCTATTTAATGGCGGCGGCGGTACTCAAAGGCCTTTATCAGCGCCTCGCTCACGGCGAAGGTTATCGCGCCCGCTTATCACTGGCGCGGGTGGCGGCCTTTTTAATGCAGTGGCCAACGCCGGATCCCGCTGCGCCTTTCGCCGCGCCGCGATCGGCAGATTATCAGCCAGCGCTGGAGTGGTCAGCCTTCGGCCTCGGCGAGCGCCTGCGTTTCCCGTTGCAACTGCCGGGGACGCCGGTGGTGTGGTCGCGGCCGCCCTCGCCGCTGGGGACGGCCGCAGCTGGCTGGTAATGATTATTGCATCAGGAATTTTTCAAGAAACTGGCGGGTGCGCGGCTGCTGCGGACTGGCAAACAGCGCTTTTGCCTCGCCCTGCTCGACGATACGGCCCTGATCCATAAAGATCGCACGGTCGGCGACATCGCGGGCGAAGCTCATTTCATGGGTCACAATAACCATAGTGCGCTTCTCCTGCGCCAGTTGACGAATGGTGTTCAGCACCTCACCCACCAGCTCCGGGTCGAGAGCCGATGTCGGCTCATCAAACAGGATCACGTCCGGGCGCATCGCCAGCGCGCGAGCTATCGCCACACGCTGCTGCTGGCCACCGGACAGCCGGCGCGGATAGCTGTTTTCCTTACCGGTCAGCCCCACTTTCGCCAGCAGCTCCCGGGCGCGGATAATGGATTCGTTTTTATCTTCGCCCTTGACGATAACCGGTCCCTCAATGATGTTTTCCATCACCGTGCGGTGCGGAAACAAATTGAAGCTCTGGAACACAAAACCCACATGCTGGCGCAGGCGGCGGATCATCCCCTTTTGCTGGCTGAGGCTGCGGGAGGCATCGATAGTGACATCGCCCACCCGAATAGTGCCGCTTTCCGGCTGTTCGAGCAGATTAATACTGCGCAGCAGCGTCGTTTTACCGGAACCGCTGGGGCCGATAATCGCCACGACCTCCCCCTCCTGCACGCTAAGGTCGATCCCGTGCAGCACCGTCTGGCCGTGGAATTTTTTCACCAGCTTTTTGACTTCAATGGCACTCATTTTGGATCACGCTCCTGGCGATTCAGCTGATTTTCAAAATAGTTTTGCAGCGTGGACAGTACCGTCGCCATCACCCAGTAAATCAGCGAGGCGGCCAGGTACATGGTGAAGACCTCCAGAGTTCGCGAGGTTATCAGCTGCGCCTGACGGAACAGTTCAGGAACCTGAATCGTGGCCGCCAGCGAGGTATCTTTCACCAGGCTGATAAAACTGTTGGAGAGCGGCGGTAGCGCCACCCGCGCGGCCTGCGGCAGAATGGCCCGCCGCAGCGTTTGCCACGGCGTCATGCCGATACTGGCCGCCGCTTCCCATTGCCCTTTGTCAATCGAGGCAATCGCCGCACGCAGCGTTTCCGCCGCGTAGGCCGCGGTATTAAGCGACAGGCCAATCATCGCCGCCGGGATCGGATCCAGCTCAATGCCAAACTGCGGCAGACCGTAGTAGATCATAAACAGCTGGGCAATCAGCGGCGTACCGCGAAAGATAGAGATGTACATTCTCGCCAGCCATTTCACCGGCCAGAGGGGCGACATGCGCATCAACGCGAGGATAAAGCCCAGCACCAGGCCAAAGAACATGCCGCCGATGCTCAGCTGTAGCGTAAATACCGCGCCTTTCAGCAAATAAGGCGCGGAATCGATAACCAGTTGGATACTCTCTTGCATTCTGTGTGTTCTGCTTTAGATATGAGGATGATAGGCAAACAACGCCGGCGCTCCGCCGGTATGAATGAATAAAATCGGCCCTTCATCCTTAAAGCGCTTCTGCTGAATGCCGTCAATCAGACCGGCCATCGCCTTCCCGGTATAAACCGGATCCAACAGAATGCCTTCCAGCTGCGCCAGCAGCTTCACGGCTTCCATCCCTTCATCGTTCGGCGTGCCGTAGCCTGGCGCGAAATAGTCATCCCACAGCTGGATCCCGGCGTTAGCCTGCAGCTCGAGACTGTTCGCCACCGCCTGCTGCAGGGCCACCACTTTCGGTAACTGGTCGGCGACCTTGCGTGACACCGTCACACCAATCAGTTCGGTCTGCGGCATCAGCTGCTCCAGGCCTACCGCGAGTCCCGCGTGGGTCCCGGCGCTGCCGGATGCCACCACCACGGAAGAGAGCGCGACCGCCCCTTCACACTGCTGAGCGATTTCCAGAGCGCTTTCCACATAGCCCAGCGCCCCAAGGGCGCTGGAGCCGCCCACCGGGATCACATACGGCCGGTAGCCCTGCGCTTCAATGCGGGTTGCCAGCTCTTCCAGCTGGGCATCGGGGTTGCTCAGCGCATCGCACATCTCGACCTGGGTATTAAACAGATCCAGCAGCAGACGGTTGCCGTTGGTGAGATAGTTTTCGGCGCGGGTGCCAATCGGGTTTTCCAGCAGCGCGACGCAGTGCAGACCCAGTTTTGCCGCGACGGCGGCCGTTTGCCGGACGTGGTTCGACTGAATGGCGCCGGCGGTGATTAACGTATCCGCCCCTTCGCGCAGCGCATCTGCCGCGAGGAATTCCAGCTTACGCAGCTTGTTACCGCCCATCGCCAGCGGAGTCACGTCGTCACGTTTGATAAAAATCTCGCGGCCCAGATGATCGGACAGGCGCGGCAGATATTCGAGCGGCGTCGGCGCGCCAATCAGTTCCAGGCGCGGGAAGCGCGTTAAATTTTGCAGTGACATGGTACCTCCTGACTGAGTTCTCTTTATTATGCACGCACTGGCGGACGAAATAAAAAAAGGCGCTATCAGTAGCGCCTTTTTTCACCGCCGGTCGTTACTTCGTCACGTCGGCGCCAAACCATTTTTCCGACAGCGCTTTCAGGCTACCGTCTTTCTGCATGTCGGCAATCGCCCCATCGACCGCTTTCAGCAGATCTTCATTGCCTTTGCGCAGCGCCACGCCAGATTCCTGACGGGAGAACGCTTCGCCGGTCACCGCCAGGGTGTTGCCGGTTTTCTTGACCAGATCCAGCGCCGCCAGGCGGTCAACCAGAATCGCATCGATACGGCCTACGCGCAGGTCCTGATATTTGGTCGGGTCATCATCATAGGTACGAATATCCACACCCTGGACGTTCTGGCGCAGCCACTCTTCGTAGTTGGTCCCCAGACCGACACCAACTTTTTTGCCTTTCAGGTCAGCCGCGGTTTTGATCACCCCTTCGTTACCCTTTTTCACCAGCGCCTGGATACCGGAGACCGTATAGGGGGTCGAGAAGTCATATTTTTGCTTACGCTGGTCGGAAATAGTGACCTGGTTAATCACCACGTCAATACGTTTGGAATCGAGGGAAGCCAGCATACCGTCCCATTTGGTCGGTTTCAGGTCGGCCTTCACGCCCAGATGTTTTGCCAGTTCATTGGCAAAATCGACTTCAAAACCGGTCAGCTTACCGTCGTCGCCCTGATAGCTGAACGGCGGATAGGTCCCTTCCAGGCCTACGCGCAGCGTACCGCGATCTTTAATCTGGCCCAGCAGATTTTCTGCGGCGAAGGTTTTAGCGCTGACGCCCGCCATTAAAACAACGGCCATGGCGCCCATCAGCGCCTGACGACCCAGAAGTGCTAATTTCATAGATACCCCTAATAGTGATATTTTCTTGTAGTGTAAGGCGTTTAACCCTGCACACCAACACCGATACGCTACATCTTATGCGAATTTATTATATATGCAGCGGTTCAGGGTATAGCAAAAAGGCAGTCAAAATTGGTCGAATTTGCTGGAGATCTCTCATACTGCAAAGGTCAGCTTGATGACGTCTGGAGCACGGAAGATGAAAAACCCCACGTTATTGCAGTGCTTTCACTGGTATTACCCCACCGGCGGCGAGTTGTGGCGCGAAGTCGAAGCCCTGGCGCCAAATCTGAATGAGATCGGCATTAATATGATTTGGCTGCCTCCCGCTTCGAAAGGGGCTTCCGGCGGTTACTCCGTCGGTTACGACAGCTACGATCTTTTTGACCTCGGCGAGTTCGACCAAAAAGGCACTATCGCCACTAAATACGGCGACAAAGCGCAGCTGCTGGCCGCCATCGCCGCCCTGAAACAGCACGATATCGCCGTTCTGCTCGATGTGGTGGTCAACCATAAAATGGGCGCGGATGAAAAAGAGGCAATCCGCGTACAGCGCGTCGATGAGCAGGATCGCACGCAAATCGCCGCTGAGGTGATCGAGTGCGAGGCGTGGACACGCTACACCTTCCCGGCCCGCGCCGGGCAGTATTCGCAGTTCATCTGGGACTACAGGTGCTTCAGCGGCATCGATCATATTGAGAACCCCGACGAGGACGGCGTTTTTAAGATCGTTAACGACTATACCGGCGAGGGCTGGAACGACCAGGTCGATGACGAAATGGGCAACTTTGATTATCTGATGGGTGAAAACATCGATTTTCGTAACCATGCGGTCACCGAGGAGCTGAAGTACTGGGCGCGTTGGGTCATGGAGCAAACCGGCTGTGACGGCTTCCGTCTTGATGCGGTGAAACATATCCCCGCCTGGTTTTACAAAGAGTGGATCGAGCACGTCCAGGAAGTGGCGAGCAAACCGCTGTTTATCGTCGCGGAGTACTGGTCGCATGAAGTCGATAAGCTCCAGCAGTATATCGATCGGGTGGACGGCCAGACGATGCTGTTTGATGCGCCTTTGCAGATGAAATTCCATGAAGCGTCTCGCCAGGGGCGCGATTACGATATGAGCCAGATTTTTAGCGGCACACTGGTTGAAGCCGATCCTTTTCATGCCGTCACGCTGGTCACCAACCACGATACCCAGCCGCTGCAGGCGCTGGAAGCACCGGTGGAGCCGTGGTTTAAACCGCTGGCCTATGCGCTCATTCTGCTGCGCGAGAATGGCGTGCCTTCGGTTTTTTATGCCGATCTTTTCGGCGCCAGCTACCAGGATACCGGCGGCGATGGCCAGACCTATGCCATTGAGATGCCGGTGATCGAACAGCTGCATGAGCTGATCGATGCTCGCCAACGTTTTGCCCACGGCGTGCAGACGCTGTGGTTCGACCACCCTAACTGCATTGCCTTTAGCCGCAGCGGCACCGAGGAGGATCCGGGATGCGTGGTGATATTGTCGAACGGCGATGAGGGCGAGAAAACGCTGGCGCTGGGAGCCAACTATGGCAATAAGCGCTGGAAAGACTTTCTCGGCAATCGCCAGGAGGTGGTGGAAACCGACGACGAAGGCTGCGGCACTTTTACCTGCAACGGCGGTAGCGTCAGCGTCTGGGTGATTGAAGAGGTGCTGTAGAGCTGAGAACATCGCGGGCTGAAGCTGGTATCAGCCCGCGCGTGCCTTAGGGCGCGCTGGTTTCCGCCGCGGCCTTCTTCCACGCCTGTTCGCACTCGGCGGTTAAACGGTCGACGCGGGTCAAAGTCATACGATCGTAACGCAAGGTATTGCCCGAGCGTTCAACGGGATAGACGTCCAGACCGGAGGTCACGTTGTAGACCTGGTCGTCACGCTGCATTAATTTCCCCGGCAGGGCGATCACCCGCTGCCACTGGCGACAATCAAACGTATCGCCATTTTTAGTCACCATCAGGCTGGCAATCGCATCCGGGCTCATCATTTCGCTCTGCGGGCCTTTTGACTGCCAGTATCCCTCTAACCCGGCGGGCGCTGGCGCTTTGACAACCTCGTCGTAATTATCCACCTGGACACATCCAGCCAGAGTAAACAGCGCGCCAGCAATCACTATCTTTTTCATCATTCATCCCACAAACCGATAAAAAAGTATTGTGGCATTAAAGCGTTAAGCTCGCCACCCCTCCGGCAAAGCGATACCGCCCCGATCGCAAACGGCAGCCCGGAAACGCCCCGCGCGACTGTCAGACAAAAGGTACGTCAGCCCCGCCCTGTCGGCCATAAATTAATAACGTTAATAAAAGAACGCCGCCGCCAGATCATTATTCGCGCAATCAGCGTAAGGAAATTCCGAAAAAAGCGGGATGATTTAACGCCAACCATATCTACGATTGGGAATTTTTGCTTTTAATTCCCTCACATAACTCATTGCCCCCTGTACTTTGAGAATATTCCTGGCAAATTATGAGCCATATTACGGAATAGTTTAGACTACCTGATGGTTCCCACACTGAACCTGGTTTTATTACCAACTTAAATTAAATGGACTTCATCGCGCTTGTCGGCGAGGGATAAATTATCGTTACGTGTTGATTGAGGATGGGTCATGTCAACGATTATCATGGATTTGTGTAGCTATACCCGACTGGGATTAACCGGGTATCTGACAAGCCGAGGAATAAAAAAGCGCGACATCAGTGAAGTGCATTCAGCGGAAAGCCTGAAAGAAACCTGTGAATTAGTGCGTCCGGCAGTGGTGTTTATCAATGAAGATTGCTTTATTCATCATCAGCACAGCAATCAGCTTATCCGGCAAATCATTACCCAACACCCGGGGACGCTATTTGTTATCTTTATGTCGCTGGCGAACGTTCATTTTGATCACTATCTGCTGGTGCGTAAGAATTTACTTATTAGCTCTAAGTCGCTTACGCCTAAAGACCTTGATGACATTCTGGGTAATCGTCTGAAATACGATAACTACAACACCGCGCGCATAAATATACCGACGCTCTCGTTAAGCCGCACCGAATCAAATATGTTACAAATGTGGATGGCTGGGCACGGCACCTCACAAATATCGATGCAAATGAACATTAAGGCGAAGACGGTTTCTTCGCATAAAGGAAATATTAAAAAGAAAATCCAGACCCACAATAAACAGGTGATTTATCACATCGTGCGTCTGGCAGAAAACATTACATCAGGTATTTACGTCAACATGCGCTGAGCGCGGCGCGGCAGGAAAACTGGCGGCAGGCCCGCCAGCGCCGACGCATGATGCGCTACTCATCTCTCTCAACGAAGATCCCGTCCGGATGCCCCGTTTCGTTGAAAAACCAGATCCCCAGCGGGTAGTCTTCCAGCGAAACCAGATACATAGTCCCTTCACTAAACGACTCTATTGCCAGAACTACCCCCGATCGACGTGGGCCACCGTCGGTCTTCACCGTGACACGATCGTTCACCTGCATAACTTATCTCCTCTATTTTTGTGCCAGTGTAGAACAAAACTGACCACTGCGCAGCGCTCTGCCGGGTGACTGGCGCTTTTATAGACCGTCCGGTCCTTGCTGGTTCTCGATCGGGCTTCAAAGGCGGTGGAATCATTTGCGGCTATACTTAAGCAGGCACGATCGGAGCCAAACGAGGTAGCCATGATGAAAACCGCCAAAGATAGTGGGTATGCGGGGAGTGGTGGGGTAAATGTCGATGTTGACGCCCTACTGGCGGCGATTAATGAAATCAGCGAGAGTGAAGTTCAGCGTACGCAGGACGATCCGCACCACGTGAGCATTGATGGTCGCGATTACCACACCTGGCGTGAGCTAGCGGAGGCTTTTGAACTCGATATTCATGACTTTAGCGTCAGCGAAATCAACCGTTAACCACAGGTGAAAAAAATCCCGACTCGCAGGAGTCGGGATGAAACTTGCTAATGCAAGAAGCACTTGAAAATTCGTTACACCGGGAAATCCGTTGCGTAGAAAACATTATCCTCAATTATTTTGCATGACAAGAGCTATTCATGACGAAAATAATTGAGAAATGACGTTAACATGTTGCCGCACGTCGAAAATGCAGACGGCAGAAGGGTTTGATGCGCCCGTTGCGTTCGCCGATGACCATTGCCCCGGCATCTTTTTTAAGATAAATCTCATTTCACTATCGGCATCCCTGACCCACCTCACCAGCGTGGCAGATAAAGCATCACGGCGGGTCTTTAAAGCAGACCCAATTGCGCCCGTTTTGTTTTGCCAGGTACAGACGATGGTCAGCGACAGACTGCAGGCTTTCAAAGTTAAATTCCGCACAATCATCGCTGCTGCTGACCCCCAGCGAAGCGCTGATACGCAGGCTGGTATCGTTGCAGAGCAATATTTCGCGGCTGCTAATGCGGATACGGATGCGCTCGGCGATGGCCGCCGCCGCATGCAATGAGGTGTCTGGCATGACGATGCAAAACTCTTCGCCACCGACGCGCCCGGCGAGATCGGTTTCGCGGAGGATGCTCACGATGGTGCTGGCGACCAGCGACAGGACCCGGTCTCCGGCCTGATGCCCGTGCAGATCGTTGACCTTCTTGAAGTAGTCAAGATCGAGCTGGATCACCGAGATCGGCCGTTTTGTTCGCTCGCAGGCGCCGGCGGTGGCTATCGCTCGATCAAACAACGCGCCCCGGTTTAACAAACGGGTGAGCGCATCGTGCCACGCCTGCCACTCCAGCGACTTTTGCAGCACGCTCATGTTGCGTACCATGCGCAAAATCACCAGCCACGAGATAATCAGCATCAGGGTAAAGAGCAGCCACATCAGCGTCAACGCGATAGTAATGGTGCCGAAATCGCCGCGTACCCCTTCCTGCAACGTATGGATTCGCAGCAAAACTCCATCAAAGTTGTTGAGCTTCTCCCAGCTGATATAGCGCGTGAATAAATGAATCCCGCCCCGGTTATCGTGTAAAAAGGCATAGCTGAGCATCGCCCGCTCGCGAGGTGACAACAGGGTTAGCACCTGGCCCGGCGATGACGAGGCGATCAGGTTCAGCCTGCTGTCATACAGCTGGTACTCCCCTTCCTGCCCGCCTTTTATCGCGCTGACGAGAAACGCTTTCATCTCGCGCACCGAGAAATTCATCGCCAGCACGCCGAGCCAGTCGTGCTGAAAGTCGAGCGGAACGGAGGCGGTCACCACCGGATCGTCACCCTGGGTATCCTCCTCCTGCTGGACGGTTTGCCAGACGCCGCCACGGCCCGGGTTATTCCGCTGCGTCTGGCGGGAAAACCACGGGGCGCCAATGGCCTGAGTCGCGTTATTCGGCGGCTGCGTGCTGGTAAAAAAACCGCTGCGTGAGACGTAGAGCATACGCTCGTGGAAACCGCGATTCTTGTTGGCCAGCAGCAGCAGATACCCCAGTTCGAGAGTCGCCATCAGCTCATTGCCGGTGAGGATATCGTTGCGCGTCAACGTGCTTTGACCGTCGACAAAGGCATCAGAGACGCCATACACCGGTAATGTACGCCGGTTATGCAATGCCACGGACCAGATCGGCTCATGCCGTTTGCTCATCTACTCCTGCTCTGCCTTGCGTAATATCGCGAAATCGAGCGGGGTTTCCAGCGCCGACTGCATCCCGTTGCGGAAAAAGACCATCCGGTTGATATTGAACTGCAGCAGACCGTCCATTTCGTGGGCGACGTTTTGCAGATTGTTGCGCTGATTGGTGACATACGCCCCTTCCAGCACCATCACTTCACGCCATATCAACAGCGTAGAAAAGAATAATACCGCGACAAAACAATAGTTAACCACATGTCCCGGGCTAGAAATGCGGCGAAGTTTTCTGACCCACAACGGTTTATCCATTGTTCTCTCGCAGTACTTTCAATGACACACGCACCATCAACGCTCCCTGTCAGACACAGCAACAACAAAGCGCCCGACTTTTGCCGGGCGCTATCGGGGGTCAGGAAGCGTTATCTTGCCCTCCCTCCCCACGGACTAACTCATCCTCACGGAAAGCCTCGTGCTTCACGCTATAGCCGTCATACCAACGACATTCGACCATTCCATTCGCGAAGCCCGTCACAACCATGCGCGGCCCTCCGCTCTTTCGCCTCACTTCATCACTGACCAACAATACCATTTTTTAGTCCGTCATCTGGGAGAATCCGTTTCACCTTAGACGAAGCTGAGCGATTTTGCATAATCCCCGGCAGATTTTACTGCGCCGCTGCGCGAAGCCCGTTAATCGCCTTCACGCAGGCCAGCGCCACGGCGCCGACGATAAAGCCAAGGACCAGATTGACGCCCGTCGGCAGCAGCGAAGCGATGATACCGGACTGCTGGCTGGCCAGGTGCTCCACCGCGTGGTGTACCGGCGTAATACCGTGTACGATAATTCCGCCGCCAACCAGAAACATCGCCAGCGTACCGACGATGGAAAGCAGTTTCATCAGACGCGGCGCTACCGCTAATAGCCCTTTACCAACCCACTGCGCCAGAGCGCTGCTTTTTTCCACCAGCCAGTAACCCATATCATCCAGTTTGACGATAATACCGACCAGGCCATACACACCGATGGTCACCAGAATGGCGATACCGGAAAGAATCAGAATCTGATTTAACAACGGAGCATCGGCGACAATGCCAAGGGTAATGGCGACAATTTCGGCGGAGAGAATAAAATCGGTACGGATCGCCCCTTTTACTTTATCGCGCTCAAAGGCCAACGGATCCTGCGCCGCAAGAGCCTCCAGACGCTGCTGCCGGGCCTGCGGATCCTCTTTGTGTTTCCGCGCCTGGACGCTGTGCAGCACTTTTTCAACGCCTTCATAGCACAGGAATGCGCCCCCCAGCATCAGCAATGGCGTAATCGCCCACGGGATAAACGCGCTGATTAACAAGGCCAACGGCACCAGAATCACCTTATTGATGAACGACCCTTTCGCCACGCCCCACACCACGGGTAATTCCCGATTCGCACGTACGCCCGTCACCTGCTGGGCATTAAGAGAGAGATCGTCCCCCAGCACCCCAGCCGTTTTCTTCGCCGCCAGTTTCCCCATCACGGAGATATCATCCAGTAAGGTGGCAATATCATCCAACAGCGTTAAAAGACTACTTCCTGCCAAAATTGCATTCCTTCATTTGTGGTTAGCAACAAAATCGCTCTGGCGGCAGCGCGGCCTGAGCGCCGCAACCTGAACGATGCGATGTGTTGTAAGCATAGAGTATGCGGTAAAAGTGCTTTCTCGCCCAGAGGAGCAAATAGTCAATAAAAATTTAACAATTACAGATCAATTAAAGCACTCGCCAGCGCGGTAGTTTTCACGTTTACTATATGCCTCCTTTCTATCTCTGTACCGTCGTGAGGACGTATGTCTACCCGCCAGCTACTGCCGCTTATCGGGGCGCTGTTTTCGCTCTATATCATCTGGGGCTCCACCTACTTTGCCATTGCCATTGGCGTTGCCAGCTGGCCGCCGCTGATGATGGCCGGGATCCGTTTTCTCTCCGCCGGAGGACTGCTGCTCGCCTATCTGCTGGCGACCGGACACCGTCTGCCGCCGCTCAGACCGCTGCTCAACGCCGCCTTGATCGGCGTTCTGCTGCTGGCGGTCGGCAATGGTTTTGTCACCCTGGCCGAGCACCAGCATGTGCCTTCAGGAATTGCGGCGGTGATGGTGGCGACCGTACCGCTGTTCACCCTCTGTTTTAGCCGTTTTTTTGGTATCGCCACCCGCAAGATTGAGTGGCTGGGAATTGCAATCGGCCTGGCGGGAATTGTTCTGCTCAATAGCGGCGGCAATCTGAGCGGCAACCCGTGGGGCGCGCTGCTGATCCTCATCGGCTCAATAAGCTGGGCTTTCGGCTCAGTCTACGGCTCGCGAATTACGCTGCCGACGGGCATGATGGCGGGGGCGATTGAAATGCTCGCGGCCGGGCTCGTGCTGGCGGTGGCATCATGGCTGACGGGTGAAACCCTGACCGCGATGCCGTCATGGTCCGCCATTTTCGCCGTGGCCTACCTGGCTATTTTCGGTTCGGTGATCGCCATTAACGCCTACATGTATTTAATTCGTAACGTCACCCCTGCCGTTGCCACCAGCTATGCCTATGTTAACCCGGTCGTCGCGGTGCTATTGGGAACCGGGTTTGCCGGTGAAAGCCTGTCGCGGATTGAGTGGCTGGCGCTGGGGGTGATTATTTTTGCCGTCGTGCTGGTGACGCTGGGGAAATACCTGTTTCCTGCCCGCAGTGAAGTCACGCCTTGCGAGGTGGAGAAGTAAGCGGCCACTCGCCGATGCCCTGAGTGTCGATCTGCGCGCGGAGCCCGCCGCCGCAGATCCACTCCTCCAGACGCTCAATCAGCGCCTCATCGCTCAGCTTTAACCGCCCGCGCAATGCGCATTCCCAGACGATCAGCACCCGCCAGCCGCGCTCCTGCAGCAGCGCCATATCCCGGCGGTCGCGCGCCACGTTGCTGCCAATTTTATCCAACCAGAAGTCGGTACGCGTGGCGGGAACTTTAAATAAGTAGCAGTGATGGTGATGCCAGAAGCAGCCGTGGGTAAAGATGACGCAGCGGTACTGCGCCACGACAAAATCCGGGCGCCCCGGCAGCGCGGCGTCCTGCACGGTAAACGCGAACCCGGCCTGGGTGAGCAGCGCGGCGAGCCGCTTTTCAATTGCCGTATCGCGTGTACCAATGGCCCGCATATTTTTACTGCGCGTAGCCTTATCGTGGACGTCCACCGGCATCATCCTCGCGGTCACGGCGCGCCACCGCCTGCGCGATACGGGGTTCCAGCAGCTTCGCGACGGCCGCAAACACCGGTACCACCACCGAGTTGCCAAACTGACGATACGCCTGGGTATCTGAAACCGGGATGCGGAAGCGGTAGCCCTGGGGGCTTTCAAAGCCCATCAACCGCGCACACTCGCGCGGCGTTAAGCGGCGCGGACGGCGCTGCTGGTTCTGCGGATCGTCAAAGTGTTTTTCCCCCAACGGCCGGTCCCAGCCGCGATCGATAAGGATCTCGGCGCCATCCTTGTAGTAGCGCGCGGATAGCGTCCGCGCCACGCTGTGCGGATTAAGCGGGTCAACTAACCCGTAACCAAAACCGTTGCCCAGCGCCTGATGCTTGCGCGCGTAGTGATAGAGATACTTCCACAGCACCGGCGTGAGGATAAATTTAGCATCGACGGTCGGTTCCAGCAGATCGCCAAACGTCGGACGGGCGGCCGGGTAAAGGGTTGAAATAGCACGCAGGCTAAAACCATCATGCAGCTGCAGATCGCGGCGGAACCCCACCAGCACAATGCGTTCCCGGTGCTGGGGTAAAAAATGACGCCCGTCGATCACTTTCGGATCGTCCGCCCCGCTGTGATCGGCATCGGCGACTTCATAGCCGAGTTCATCAAGCGTCTGCATGATAATGCGGAACGTCCGCCCTTTATCATGACTCTTCAGGTTTTTGACATTCTCCAGCACAAAGATGGGGGGCCTGCGGGCGGCAATGATTCTGACCACATCAAAGAACAGCGTGCCCTGAGTCTCGCAGGCAAAACCGTGCGCGCGGCCCAGCGCATTCTTCTTCGACACGCCAGCCAGCGAAAAAGGCTGACAGGGAAAGCCCGCCAGCAGAACATCATGCTGCGGAATGGTATCGCGGATATGCTGCGCGGCCTCGTCATCGCTGACGTCCGGGCGATGGCTGAGGGTAATATCGCGGATATCCTCATTAAAACGGTGCTGTTGCGGGTCGCAGTACCAGTTCGCTTTATAGGTGCGCAGCGCATGTTTATTCCACTCGCTGGTGAAAACACATTGCCCGCGGATCGCCTCAAAGCCATTGCGGATGCCGCCAATGCCGGCAAAGAGATCGACGAAGCGAAACGCATAGTGCGGATGATGAGCCGGCGGCGGCGGCAGTAGCGTCATCAGATGCGCATACTCTTTCGCGCTTAAACGGTTGGCTGCCCGGACAACCGTCGCCGCGCGTTTTAATATGGCCGGACTCCAGTGCTGGTCGCCCACGGCCACCAGCTGCGCCACCAGCGTTTTGACATCGTAGATGGTCATCAGCTGGCGCAGCAGCGCCTGCGCCTCTTTCCCGGCGTGTTGCGGGGGCAGAGACGGACTCTTTTCCTTCGATAAATTTTGCGGCATAACCTCAACCAGCACGGACAATTTTGCAGAGATTACCATAAATAGCGCGGCCAGTTTCAGGCCTGTGGATCAAAACGCCGTAAAACCGCTTCATCCAGCGCCAGCGGGTCGCCGCGCAGCTCCGCGCTGAGCTTGGCCATAAACTGGACGAGAAAACGCGCATTATGCACCGCCAGCGCTTTGCCTTTCTCGGTCTGCATCGTGCCCGCTAAACGCAGCAGCTTGCACTGGAAATGGTCCAGCGCATACTTTTTGTCATCCAGCTCACGCCGGTCGGCGAAAGGGTCATCGGCATCAAACAGGATAGTATTTAGCGCCCCGGAAACGGCAAACACCCGGGCCAGCCCAATCGCGCCGAGGGCTTCCATCCGGTCAGCATCCTGAACAATTTTTGCCTCTTCGGTACGGGCGGGAATACCGGCGCTAAAGCTGTGCGCCTCAATGGCATGGAAAACGGCAGGATAACGATCGGCAGGGAAATCAGGAAAAGACGACTGAAGAATCTCCAGCGTTTTTTCCGCCGCCATCACCGAAGAACGGCTACGTTCAGGATGATTTTTCGCCAGACTGACAATGTCATGAAAATAGCAGGCCGTCAGAATAACGAGGCGATCGACATCACTCTCCGCGGCCAACCGCTGCGCGGTACCCCACACGCGTCGAAAATGGGCAGTATCGTGGGCGGAGTCGCCCTGTGAATGATGTTCCGTTAGCCAGGTTTCAAATCGTTGCTGCCAGTCAACCCGTTCCATGCGCGTTCCTCTGAAAGAAGGTAAGCGCTGAGCATAGCAACTTTAATCATGATGTTCATACATTCGGCTACCGGGCCGGGTGTAGCAGGCTATCGCCCCAGCACGGCTCCGACCGCGCCAGGCCATTTGCCGGTCGTTGAGCCCAGATCGCCGTCAACCGTCGCCCCGGCACACGTTGAATTCTGCCTACGCCCCACCAGTAGCGCATCATTGCCCACAGAAAGTAACCGCAAAAGGTGTAAAAGGCCCAGAGTGCAAGTTCCCCCCCCTCAGGCTTCGTTTCGCGTTCTCCTCCATTAACCTCTCTCTTTATACCGTCGGGCGAAACGCCAGCGTTGATCGCAAAAAAGTGACGCATATCACATTACGCTGTGAAAAAGGTGATGAAACAGTCCCCCCTTGCCGGACGGTGTTGGTCCTCTGTCGCCGCAGGATGTTTTTTCATGACGAGGAGATATTCTCTGCCGTCATGCCCCCGTCCCTGGATAATATATCCGCGCTAACAGCAGAGCAGCGTGACGGGCAAAAACGCTACGTCACTGAAAATATCCACCGCAATCTCCTGCCGTCAATTTATGATATTCCGGCAGCAAATAACTTAAGAAAAAACAATTGAGGCAGTGAATTTCATCACCAGGGAAAAATCATTGTCAAAATCAAATAACCCACTGTTATATAAATCAATAACCATCACCAATACATCATTGAGAAACAATAAAATTAAAATATAAAGATTCATTTGGAAATATTTAGTAATATTAGATATGATTTACTTACATTTATAATTTAAATAAAAATAAACCTTATCGATAATATTAAATCGCTTTCAGAAAGAGATTTCACCATTCATATTAATGATGATTCAGAGGGAATATATAATGAAAAGAAAAACACTGGCAATTCTGGTTCCGGCATTCCTGATGGCTGGCGCCTCTCACGCGGCAGAAGTTTACAACAAAGACGGCAACAAGCTCGATCTGTACGGCAAAACCGTAGGTCTGCATTATTTCTCTGATAACAAAGATAATGACGGCGACCAAACCTATGCTCGTCTGGGTTTTAAAGGGGAAACCCAGATCAACGACCAGCTGACCGGTTACGGCCAGTGGGAATATAACTTCCAGGGTAATAACACGGAAGGAAGCGACGCTCAGAGTGGTAACAAGACCCGCCTGGCCTACGCCGGTCTGAAATTCGGCGATCTGGGGTCCTTAGACTACGGCCGTAACTATGGTCTGGTCTATGACGCCATCGGCATTACCGATATGCTGCCGGAGTTTGGCGGTGACACCAGTAACGCCGATAACTTCTTCACCGGCCGTACCGGCGGACTGGCGACCTACCGTAACAGCAACTTCTTCGGTCTGGTTGACGGTCTGAGCTTCGGCGTACAATATCTCGGTAAAAATGAACATGATGACTCGCGTTCTAACGGCGATGGCTGGGCAGCTTCTCTGAGCTACGAAGTTGATGGTTTCGGCGTGGTCGGCGCTTACGGCGCGGCGGACCGTACCGATGGACAGCAGGCTCTGGCCCGCGGCAACGGCGATAAAGCCGAGCAGTGGGCAACCGGCCTGAAATACGATGCGAACAATATCTACCTCGCAGCCCTGTACGGCGAAACCCGCAATGCGACCCGCATTACGGGTGGCTTTGCCAACAAAACTCAGGATTTCTCCGTCGTTGCGCAGTATCAGTTCGATTTCGGCCTGCGTCCATCCCTCGCTTACTACAAATCTAAAGCGAAAAATGTTGAAATCGTCGGCAACGAAGATTACATCAACTACATTGATATCGGCGCGACCTACTACTTCAACAAAAACATGTCCACCTATGTTGACTATCAAATCAACCAGATTGATAGCGACAACAAGTTGGGCGTGAACTCTGACGATACCGTCGCCGTGGGTATCGTTTACCAGTTCTAACCAGCAGTCCCTCCTTCGTGATATGCCTGAAAAGCAGGACTTCGGTCCTGCTTTTCTCTCTTTGTCCCCTCCCCTGAAAGGGAAGGTTTTGCCCGGGCAATAGATAAAATGCGGGACATCGCGTAGAGAGATCTCTTCGATGATATTGACGGGCGCTAAGGGTCCCCCGCAACAAATCATCTTCCTGACGGGGCGCAAAACCGGCGGTTTCACTGATCGGAGGTAGCCACCAATATCGTGAGCGCGGGTCAGCCATCATCTCTGCTGGCAGAAGCGGTCATTCTGCTCATGTATCCTCATCTTCTCTGCACGCGACGCTTTATCTCTGACAAACCGGAGGACGGTACCCGGTAAAGTATTGCGCATGGGAAAAATCAGGAAGATGATGATTGCAGGCGTACACGGCGACTGCTATACCAAGTGTGACGGGGGTCGTTGAAAGGAATTGACGTAAGTGTTTGAATAGTGGCGGAGAGAGGGGGATTTGAACCCCCGGTAGAGTTGCCCCTACTCCGGTTTTCGAGACCGGTCCGTTCAGCCGCTCCGGCATCTCTCCGCTGTGAGGTTGCTATAATGCCAGGTTCTTTGGCATTTTAATAGTTCCTGTCTCTTTAATTATGTTCAAGTGACGACTTTGCGAGCAATATGATGTTTAAATGGCCCTGGAAAGTAGATGAAGAGTCCGGCAACGCAGAAATGCCCTGGGAACAGGCGCTTGCCATTCCTGTTTTAGCCAATCTTTCTGCGCAAGAACAGCGGGAACTGGTGGCGATGGCGGCACGCTTTCTGCAACAAAAACGTCTGGTTGCCCTGCAAGGGCTTGAGCTGGCCCCGCTGCAAAGCGCCCGTATCGCGCTGTTGTTCTGTTTACCGGTGCTTGAGCTCGGCATCGAGTGGCTGGATGGTTTCCACGAGGTGCTGATCTACCCCGGCCCGTTTGTGGTTGATGATGAATGGGAAGATGATATTGGTCTGGTCCATAACCAACGGGTTGTACAGTCCGGGCAAAGCTGGCAACAGGGGCCAATCATCCTGAACTGGCTGGATATTCAGGACTCGTTCGACGCCTCCGGTTTTAATCTCGTGGTCCACGAAGTCGCGCACAAACTGGATACGCGCAATGGCGATCGCGCCAGCGGCGTACCGTTGATTCCGCTGCGCGAAGTTGCCGGCTGGGAACACGATCTGCATGCCGCGATGAATAATATTCAGGACGAGATCGATCTGGTCGGTGAAAGCGCAGCCAGTATTGATGCCTACGCGGCGACCGACCCGGCCGAGTGTTTCGCCGTGCTGTCGGAATATTTCTTTAGCGCCCCGGAGCTATTTGCCCCGCGTTTCCCGGCTCTGTGGCAACGTTTTTGCCACTTCTACCGCCAGGACCCGCTACAGAGATTACGTGAAAATGGCCTGCAGGATGCCGACGATACGCACGTTGTGCACTAAAACAACGGGTTGGCTTAAATTTAGCCATTTGAATCAGTGGCTTAATTTTAGTGTTGACACAAAAATGCGAGGCCAGTAGTATGCGCCTCGTTCACACGATTCCTCTGTAGTTCAGTCGGTAGAACGGCGGACTGTTAATCCGTATGTCACTGGTTCGAGTCCAGTCAGAGGAGCCAAATTCATGTTTTCATGCCGCTTTGCGAATCCTTATGTGATTCAGATTCAATAAGTTAGCGTGAAAAGTCTTCCCGATGCGTTTTGATTTTACCCTCTGCATCGGGAGAATTTGGTGGTCAGATTTGGGGTCATGTTGGTTCGATTATGGAGTGACCCCCATATGTCTCTCAACGACACAAAAATCCGCAGTCTCAAGCCTTCAGATAAATCCTTCAAAATCTCCGATTCACACGGCTTGTACCTTTTAGTCAATCCAGGCGGTTCACGTCTCTGGTATCTCAAGTACCGTATCAACGGTAAAGAATCCCGCCCTGGTTTAGGCGCTTATCCCGATGTATCCCTGTCTGACGCACGGCATATGGACGAAAAACAGTTGCAGGCGCTGGCTAATGAACTGGCCAAAAGTCTCAAAACCCCTGAAGATCTCAGCCAGTTCGATCGCCAGCTGAAAAAATCAGCGTTGAGATAGCACTGATGCCGAATGACACATCACCAGGGTTACGATAAAAATCATCCTAAATCCACAACTCCCGCAACGGCTATTCCACAAAGACTGTTAGGCTCGCTGAAACTGCATACCCCACGCGATCGTGACGGCTCCTTCGAACCGCAACTTCTGAAGAAAAACCAGACTCGGATCAGGATCACCGGGATGGGTAACCAAATCCTGTCGTTGTACGCCATAGCCATGACAACCCGAAATAGCGGAGGCGTTTAACGCCGATGTCTCACCGGCACTGGTCTCAAAGGTCACCGATGCCTTCATGACGCAGGTTGTCAAATGGCAGAATAGCCCACTGGATGCAGTCTCTCCCATTGTTTACCTGAACTGTACGTGGTTAAAGTCCGGCAGGACAGTCGCGTCATCAACGAATCTGTGCTCCTGGCTCTGGGTATCAACATTGAAGGCCAGAAAGAGCTGCCGGGTATGTGACTTGCCGAATAAGGAGCGATTCCAGGCCAGGGTCTTCCGGACGCGATGACAAAACAAATTCCCCGCTCTACTGCGGCTTGAATGCTTTTCCAGGTCCTATGGGAAATCACGTGTTAACTGGTCAGTAAGGTTCCATCCATATCCCACACGATGAGAGTGACAGGCTTCATACGCTTACCTCTTTAGTGTGTTTTCTTATCGTTTTGCCCTGGCCGACGATTGTGAGGTACTTCACAGATGCATCAACTGACATGAAAACGCTCTTCATGTATCCATGTTATATATGTATAACATGGATACATTAAAGGAGACGACTATGTCAAAAACCAAGATTTGCACGGCCGAAGAGGCTGTATCGAGGATCCCTAGCGGAGCCACCATTCTGGTTGATGGTTCCGGCGGTGGAGTCAATGAACCGGGATACGTTCTTGCGGCATTGAAGCAGCACTTTGCCACTAATCACACCCCCCGCGAGCTTACCATCGTCCACCCAAGCGGTATGGGTGACGGCCATGGTGGTGGTATCGATTACCTGGCCAATCCGCAGATGGTGCGCAAAGTGATCGGCGGGCACTGGAGCTGGTGTCGTCAGATGCAGGATCTTGCGGTCAACAATGAGATTGAGGCCTGGTGCCTCCCACAAGGCGTCATGTCCCACCTGCTGCGTGTTATTGCTGGTAATGGGCCGGGGCTGATTAGCCGTGTCGGCCTCGGTACATTTGTCGATCCGCGAATTGATGGCGGTAAGATCAACCAGCGAGCCACTGGTGAACATGTTCGCCTGATGTCACTCGAAGACGAGGATTTCTTGTTTTTTAAAGCCTTCCCTATTGATGTCGCCATTATCCGCGGCAGCGTTGCCGATGAAGATGGCAACCTAACCATGGAAGATGAAGGACTGTATGCGGAAACGCTTTCTGTCGCGCAGGCGGCGAAAAACTCCGGCGGTATAGTTATCGCTCAGGTGAAATACCTGGCCGGACGCGGAAGTCTGGACCCACGGACTGTCAAAGTGCCTGGGGTACTGATCGACGCGGTCGTCGTCCACGATGCCCAACGCCTCTCTTTCGCCACCGAGGCCGACCCCAGCCTGACCGGCACGTTAAAAATCCCCGGCGGTAGCCTGCCGGTGTTGCCGATGAACGCCAGGAAGGTTATTGCTCGCAGAGCGGCACAGGAACTTCGTCCTGGCGACGTCGTCAACCTTGGCTACGGGATGCCGGATGGCGTCGCGTCGGTTCTTGCGGAGCAAGGGCTTGGTGAATCAGTCACCTTTACCCTGGAACAGGGTCACATTGGTGGCATCCCGGCAACCGGATCTGACTTCGGTATGGTGCGTAACCAACAGGCAATGCTGGATGCAGGTTATCAGTTCGACTGGTACGACGGCGGCGGTCTGGATATCGCGATCCTCTCTTTTGCTGAAGTGGATCAGGACGGCAACGTGAACGTCAGTAAATTCGGCGGGCGCGTCGCGGGTATTGGCGGATTTGTGAATATTTCCCAGGGTGCAAAACGGGTGGTGTTCGTAGGTACCTTTAAAGCAGGTAAACAGCAGCAGCAGTTCGGAGCCCATGGCGTCACCATTGAAGTGGAAGGCCACGCACGCAAGTTTGTGGATACTCTTGAGCAAATCTCATTTAGCGCTGTTTACGCGCGTAAACGTAACCAACCGGTGAGCTACGTCACAGAACGTTGCGTTTTCGAGCTTAGCGATAAAGGTATTGTGCTGACGGAAATCGCCGCAGGTGTTGACCTGGAAAAAGATATTCTGGCGCAGATGGATTTCCGCCCGCTTATCTCCGCTGAGCTGCGCAAAATGCCCCCTCAATTATTTGAATCGCTGACTCGCGAAAAATCGGCAGTGGAGGCCTGAAATGAGCGTATTAAACATTGAACAAGCAGGCCACTGCTTTACGCTGACGCTCTATCGCCCAGAAAAACGCAACGCGTTAAGTAAAGCCCTACTTCAGGAATTACGCGATGCGTTACGTACACTGCGCGATGAAACCGAGCTAAAAATATTGCTTATCCGAGGTGCTGGTGACAAGGCATTCAGCGCGGGTGCCGATATTAAAGAACAGACCGGATTCACTCCTGCGCAGGCCTACGATCATATGCGCTGGGGACAACAGATCTTCGATGAAATCGAATATTTCCCGATGCCAACGATCGCAGTAGTTGATGGCTTTGCCCTCGGCGGCGGGCTTGAACTGGCATTAGCCTGCGATATGCGCTTCGCCTCAACGCGCGCCAGCTTCGGCAACCCGGAAATTAAGCTTGGCAACCATCCTGGCTGGGGTGGCACTCAGCGCCTCCCGCGTCTCGTAGGGCAATCCCTGGCGAGAGAAATTATGTTTAGCGGGCTGCCGGTGACTGCCGAGCGGGCCTTACAGATAGGTCTCATCAACCAGCTATTTTCTCCCGAACATCTGGATGATGGCGTCAATCAATATGTCGCTGCGGTGTGTCAGCACTATTCGCCCGCGCTGCGTACCCTGAAAGAGGTTCTTCAGGCGGCGGATAGCAGCGATCTGGAACAAGGCCAGCAGATCGAAGCCAGCGGCGTTAGCCGCCTGTGGGGAGCCGCGGCGCAAAAAGAGGCACAGAACGCTTTCTTTAATAAATCCTGATTGCTTTAAACCTTCACCCATTGCCGGGTGAAGGCTAAAAAACTAAAATCTACCCATCTATTTCAGAGGTACTGATATGGAAAGCTCCGTGCTGTCCCCTCGCCGCTGGTGGTTTATTATGCCGGTGGTATTTATTACATACAGTTTAGCCTTCCTTGATAAAGCAAATTATAGCTTCGCCGCTGCGGCGGGAATTAATGACGATCTGGGTATCAGTAAGGGTCTGTCATCTTTAATTGGTGCTTTATTTTTCTTAGGTTATTTTTTATTTCAGATTCCAGGCGGAATTCTGGCCGAACGCACCAGCGTGCGAAAACTATTAGCCTTTAGTCTTATCGTCTGGGGTATCTGCGCAACGGCTACCGGGATGGTGCATAGTATTCCGGCGCTGATTGCCATTCGTTTTGCACTTGGCGTGGTGGAAGCTGTTGTGATGCCTTCTTTGCTGGTACTGACCGCCCGTTGGTTTAGCAAAAAAGAGCGTTCGAAAGCGAACACTATCTTTCTGCTTGGCAACCCGATAACTATTCTGTGGATGTCTATTCTTTCAGGCTACCTGATTGATAACTGGGGCTGGCGGCATATGTTTATCGTACAGGGTGCTCCCGCCATCGCCTGGGCGGTAGCCTGGTACCTGTTAATTCGCGATCGCCCGGCTGATGTCTCATGGTTAAATAAGGATGAGAAACAGGCTATTGAACAAACGTTAAAGGCTGAGCAGCAGCAAAAACCAGCGATGACGGGCTACGGGATGGTTTTCCGCTCGGCAAACGTCATCAAACTGGCTGGCTGGTTATTCCTGCAAAGTATTGGCTATTACGGCTTCCTGATGTGGCTACCGTCGATTATCCGCGCCTCGTCGACGTCAATGTCTCATACCGGTTGGCTGGCCTCCTTACCATACGGTCTGGCCGTTGTCTTTATGCTGATTGCAGCCTGGCTGAGCGATAAATACCAGCAGCGCGTACCGTTTATTGTCTGGCCGATTGCCGTCGCCGCGGCCTGCTTTGCTATTTTGTCCGTGACCGGTACCGAACATTTTTGGCTCTCCTATTCGCTGCTGACAGTTGCTGGCATCTGCATGTATATTCCGTTTGGCTCGTTTTTCGCCTCGATTGCCGATGTCCTGCCAGGTTCAATGGTTGGCGGCGCAACAGGTTTGATTAACTGCTGCGGTTCACTCGGGGCATTCCTCGGCGCTTATCTGGTGGGATACCTGAACGCATTAACTGATTCAACAACTACCTCTTACATCCTGATGGCGGTGTGTCTGCTTGGCTGTGCAATCTTAGGTAAGTCTATTCGTATGCCTGCAACGGGAAAAACTGCTTCAGCAAAACAACTTTCTGTATAAAAGTAAGACTAACTGGTTCTGATAAGCGTTGACGCTTTTCAGCCTTAAAACGCCCGATGAATTCCGTCGGGCGTTTTAGATTTCTACTGCTCCTGACGACCTAATATGACCAGCCTGCCAGCTGCGTTTTTGTCATCGTATCGCCGAAGCTAGCATCCATCACCTCCCGACCGCTTTAAAATTCTGGGCTTTGACTTATGATTCGGTGAATCGGTTTCCGAGCATCTAATTAGTAAGTCGAGGAGAAAGTGGTAGGCTGGGCATGTTAAGACAAAAGAGGGAGGAGTAAAATATTCTATATGCTATTCAGGACGGATCAGCCGCAAAAAAAGGCCTGATTCGCAGGCCTTCCTGTTAAATATTCGCGACTTAAATATTACAAACGCTTCAATTCCAACAACGCTTTGATGAAATAATAATCCCCATATCCAGTAGCCTGATCAATACCCAGACCATGTGGCAGATCGGCAGTCGAATGCGCCAGCAATCCTTCATGTTCTTCCAGCAAACAATGCTCGCTAAGCGCCTGCAACATCAGAACCGCCGCCGACTTATACAACTCTTTGCCTGTCAGCTTATACAGTCTGAGCAACCCATATGCACTAATCGCACCTGCTGACGCATCCTTGGGTGAATTGGCATCGGCATCATAATCCCACTGTGGAATATGGTCGGAAGGCAGGTTTCCGATAATGAAATGCGCCACTTTTTCCGACGCTGCCAGATAAGTAGCATCATCCAGTTCAGCCGCGAGCATAGCGAGGCCAGCGACTGCCCACCCCTGCCCTCTGGCCCAACTGGTATCTGCGCGTAACCCTTGATAAGTATCGCCGCGCACCCCATTTCCATTCTCATCAAAATGGAAAACATGATACACGGAGCCGTTTGCACGCAGGTGGTGGGAAAGCGCTTTTTGCGTATGAATGCGTACCACGTTCAGCAATTCAGGATCAGCTCCCTGCTTTACTGCCCAGACCAATAGCGGCAAGTTCATCAGAGTGTCAATGAGGACGCTATTAGACCACTCTTGACCACCGAAGAACCCCCAACCAGGAATAAATCCGCCCTGGGAGTTAAACTGACCTGCAAGGCTGTGCGCAGCCTGAATAGCCGCCTGCTTCCACTCTTCATCCCCCGTCAACCGCCAACCTGTGATAGCACTGGGATAGAACATAAATCCTAAGTCATGGTTACAGGTATCCTGCGCACGCGGTAATAAACGTTGGGTGAAATGCGTTGCTCGTTCTAACAACAGCGGATTCTTCGTCTGTTGCCAACTCAGCCACAGCACGCCCGTCCAGAAGCCACCTGTCCATACGCCATCCGGCGTAAAACCATATTTCCCGTGCTCTGTCACATGCGGAAAGTCAGTAAATTTTTCTGCATTACACAGTGCCTTACGTGTACAAGCGTTGATAGCCGTGTCTAACCAGTCCATTTTTTTCCTCTCGTATCGATAAGAATGCGATAGCTCAAATCAAATGTATTTATGTTATGACATTAAGTCAAAAAAAGAGAAAAAAAATGTGATCCAGGTACTTCTTACGCTAATTTCATTTTTTCTCCGGTTGAATGTGCTATACATATAACATTAGTGTATTGGAGAATAATGTTGAGGACTTACTTTGTCGTTACCAAATGAATTTGAAGGTAATTACTCTCTCTTGGATGTTGCAAGCCCGGTTCCGCTCTTCCATCAATTGCGCGATCTGTTGGAGAGTTGGTTCCAACAAGCCTTCACCGTTGACGATGACCTTCCTACGGAAAAAGAGATTACTGAGAAATTTGGCGTCAGCCGTATCACTGTCAGACGTGCTCTGGATGAGATGATTAGCGAAAATATTGTTGTACGACCAAAATCACGCGGTCGTCTGCGGTTACGAAAATTACCGCCAGTTCAGCGTTTAAATCGTCTGCGGGGTTTCTTTACTGACGATCTTCTGGCTGCGGGCATGAAACCCTCAACTAAAACTATCAGTTTCAGTCGAGTTATTAATGAGCGTATTAACGCAGAGCTAAAGTTATCCCCTAAAGCTGAATGCTTCTGTATCGAGCGTTTACATTACGCTGCAGAGCAACCCATCGCTCATCAGATCTCCTGGATCCCGGTAGATTTATTGCCTGAACTTGAAACTTATGACTTTTCTCAATCGTTGATGGCCTTGTTCGATAAATCACTTCCTCATCCAATTTACAAAGGAGAGCAGCAGTTGCTGGTGAGGAACTCCACGATCGAGGAGTCTCAGCATCTTGGTTTGTCTGTCGGCACAGCCATCATCTCAGTCTCGCGAGTAGCATTCATGGATAACAACCAGGCGGCTGAATACTTCGTTGCCACCATGAATCCAAAATTCTATCAGTTTTCAATGACGGTATATGCCGATGAATAAGATGAAAAAAACGCTCTATGTCAGTGTTCTTGACGGAATGGACTGCCCCCACCCCGGTAGGCATTTCCAGTCCTCACGACATGGCCTGTTCAAAGGCCGTCGGGCTCGGTTGTAGAACACTTCAATGTAATCGAAGAGTGTCGCCGCGGTCTGCGGCCCAACACCAAACTGGCTGCGAAGACTACGGGCATATTTGCGGGTAAGTTTATCCAGCGACTCATCCAATCCAGGATTGGTTTGAATAATGCGAGTACCAAGCAGTTTTCCTGCCTGACTGATTACAGCACCGACATGAATATTTAGAGAAGCCCGCTTAAGGAAACTTAAGCGGGCTTTTTGTTTGTGTGTCCCCTTCTTTCTCATGCTTCACGCGCATCGGGCAAGCATCCCCCGCCGGTGAAAAACCATTGCCTCTCCCTGGCGCTGGAGCGACGGCCCGAAAATAAATGGCTATCTACGGGATAGTTAAATAGATCGGATGGCCCCCGTACGGAAATTAGCCCGGGTATGGCGCGCCGGGAACTGTCCACGGATGAAGATAGATGGCAATGGCACAATGGCCGTCTCATCGCGCAATCAGGCCCTAATCCATCAACAGGATCGGGCCTGAAAACGATAATCCGCATCTGTATTTCTGCCGTTTAACGCTGCTTCCAGGTCTCGACAGTATACCCAGCGAAAATACGCTCTCGTGGCAGATTAAAAATTAAATACGGGTTCATCATAGGCAACTGCCCTGCGGCCTCCAGACGGGATAATCGATCGGCCGTCAGCTCAATTTCCAGAGAGGCTATATTCTCCTGCAATTGTTCTACCCTGCTCGCGCCAAGCAAAACTGAGGAGACCCCTGACCGGTTCGCGACCCAGGAGAGCGCAACCTGCGCCATCGGTCTGCCTACTTCGGCTGCAACTTCGCGAAGCACGTCGACGATACGGAAATTTGCCTCAGTAAAGAGCAGCCCACCAAACGGGTTATCCCCATTGAGACGCCCGTTACTCCCTCCGCTGGACTCTCCGGCACGATTAGGTAGATTGCCGGCAGGCCCGGCATCAGCAAGTTTTTCCCTGCCATATTTCCCGGTCAGCAAACCGGCGCCAAGTGGACTCCAGGCCACCAGCCCCATGCCAAGCGCATTGCCGGCCGGAAGTATGTCCAGTTCAACGCCGCGATCGATGAGTGAATAGGAATATTGCAGGCAGACAGGTCGCGGCAAACCCTGGGCGGAAGCCAGGGTGGCGATTTGCGCGGCATACCATGCCGGAGCATTGGAAAAGCCATAGTAGAGAATATCGCCACGACGTACGGCGTCGGTTAGTGCCCGGAGCACCTCTTCTGGCGGAGTCGTCATATCCCAGATATGAGTCCAGTAGACGTCGATATAGTCAGTGGCAAGCCGCTTCAGCGACCCTTCAATTCCGTTACGGATGTTCCGTGCCGAATTTCCCCCGGCGAGCGGCGTATCCTGACGGCGCGGGAAGCCTGACCGGGTCGATATCACCATTTTCTCACGACTACCGCTCCTGGCCAGAAAACGGCCCAGCATCATTTCACTGTTTCCGCCAGCATAAACATCTGCGGTGTCGATGAAGTTTCCCCCCGCCGCGGAATAAGCATCAAAAATCGCGCGGGCGCCTGTTTCATCCACTCCCCAACGGCCAGCACCAAACGTCATCGTGCCCAGAGCCAATGGACTAACCGCCAGCCCGGAGTTGCCGAGCGTGCGATAGCACGTCATATCCATGATATTATCCTCTCAATAAGCCGGTAAAAAGTAAGAATATGACAGCGAACACCGGTACGAGTATCCCTGTAACGTGGCAAAGCCTTATGAAAGGAATGCAGCAATGAAGCGTGGTGACCTTGACGACCTGGCGGCATTCGCCACCGTGGCCAGAACCGGCAGTTTCACCCGAGCCGGGGCCGAATTAGGTTTGTCCCCGTCGGCACTCAGTCACGCGATGCGCAGCCTGGAACAACGACTGGGTGTGGTCTTGCTGGCACGAACCACCCGCTCGGTAGCCCCTACAGCCGCGGGCAAACAGCTGTTACAGACGCTGGAACCCGCGCTGACCAGCCTGGCGGAAGGGCTGGAAGGACTGTCTGATTTTCGCAGCGCTCCGTCCGGCGCTATTCGCCTGACAACGTTCCACTATGCCGCGCGTACCCTTCTCGCGGATAAACTTCCCACCTTTTTACTGGAACATCCTGACATATCAGTCGAAGTTATTGTGGATGACCACCTGGTGGATATCGTCGCTAACGGCTTTGATGCCGGTATCCGACTCGGCGAAACGGTGGAACGCGATATGATCGCAGTCCGAATTGGGCCAGATGTCCGCGCACTGGTGGTAGGAACGCCGGACTATTTTGCACGCCATGGAAAACCCACCTCTCCTCTCGCTTTGGACGAACATATTTGTATTAACTATCGCCTCGTCAGCACGGGGAAGCTCCTGCCATGGGCATTTAAACACGAAGGCCATGAGGTAAAACGCCGGACTACGGGTCAGCTGATCGTGAACGATGGCGTTCTGGCTGCGGCGACGGTCAGAGCAGGCGCAGGGCTAGGCATGTTGATGGAGCATGAGGTCGCAGAAGAACTGGCTGACGGTAGACTCATTTCTGTGCTGGACGAATGGTGCCCAGCCTTTCCAGGCTGTCATTTATACTACCCGAACCGCCGGGTGACTTCAGCGCTACGGGCGCTGATTGATACGCTGCGCTGGAAGGATGCCGGCTCCAGCCGGTGACGCCATACTCGCCCTGCTGCTACCGTGTCGCAAAAAGTCACAGCCAGAATGGTAAAAATCAATAGCCGAACCGTTCTAAACCAAACAACACGTTGCTGAAGCTCGGGTTGTTCCCGATAGTACGGTTTGGCTTCACGACCGGGCGAACATAAAAAAAGCCCCGCAGGGCTTTTCATTGGTCAGCATCGTCAACCGGTGAATTACCACATCAAATCATCGGGCACTTTAAAATCGGCGTACGGATCGTCTTCGTCTTGCTCTTCCTGACTCAGCGCGCTATTTAATACAATGCTGTTCGCATCTCGCTGCGCAATTTTATCGGCTACGCTCGCCGGGATAATCACGTATGTGCTTTCGCTATTGTTATCCCCGTCCAGACGAGCAATGGCGAGACGGCCGCTGGTCAGCTGGGCCTGAGTCAGCTTATCGACAAATATTTTTTTAATTAAATTATTATCGGTGAAGTTAAAACCAATATCGCCTTTTGCAATGTCGATTCTGTTCATTTCAATAAGCTGCTTAACCTGAGCTTTATACTCTTTAGATAAAGCGGCCTGTTTTTGTTGTTCGCTTAGCTGCTTATCACGCTCAAGCTGCGTTTTTTTATTTTCCTCGACAGCCGCTCTTGCCTCCCGGGCCTGAACGCGTGATTTTTTGGCCGTCCTCTGGACTTTGGCCATTTTTTTGCTGGTTACTAATCCAGCTTTGAGCATTTGCTCTTGTAAGGTCAGTTTTGTCATCTTCGTTGCTAAGCCCGTTGCACATTTTGTAGGATTATACCCGTAATTTTTAAGGCTGTACCAGCTTGCAGGAACGGCTAACGATACGGGTTGCGTCCGAAAGGAGTGCGCTAAGGCCGCCGGGAGCTGCGTCCAGGATCGGTTTGCTTACCGAACATCCCCCTTTCTCACCGCTTGCGCACCCGCTCGTTCCCCCGTATTTTGAGCATTCTGCTCTGCCCGTTAGGGTAATCACTGCTTTGGCTAACGAGGGATAATGGAACGCTTGTTTGTCTACGGGACGCTACGTCCGGGCTATGCTAATGCCCATATTCTGGAAAACATCGGTGGGGAGTGGCTGCCGGGGTCGGTAACGGGGACATTTTATGAGCGCGGCTGGGGAGCGGCTGCCGATTTTCCTGGGATCGTTCTGGATAATCAAGGTCCGCTCGTCCACGGTTACCTGTTTTTCTCCGCGAACCTGGCAGCGCACTGGCCAATGCTGGATGAATTTGAAGAGGGCTACGACCGCGTTGAGGTGGAAGTAACCACGGCAGAGGGTCAGCGCGTTACGGCATGGATCTATCAGCTACAGCCACCAACGACCGCGTAATATTGCCCTGCTCCGGGAATTCCGCTTTAACGCCTCGCCAGGCATAACCCAGGCGAGACGTTTTTCAGGGCTCGGCTATGCCTCGCGCCAGCCCATCGCCGGAGCGACATGCTGCAGAATAGATTCGATAACGTGCACGTTGTAATCCACGCCCAGCTGATTTGGCACGGTCAGCAACAAGGTGTCCGCTTCGGCAATCGCTTCATCCTGTTTCAGCTGCTCGATCAGCTTATCCGGTGCGGCGGCATAGCTGCGCCCGAATATCGCCCGGGTTTTCTCATCCAGGAAACCGACCTTATCGCTATCGTCGCGGCTTGAACCAAAGTACATCCGGTCGCGATCGTCCATCAGCGCGAAAATGCTGCGGCTCACCGAGACGCGGGGCGTCCGCGTGTGCCCCGCCTGCGCCCAGGCCTCGCGATAGGCACGGATCTGTTTTGCCTGCTGAATGTGGAACGGCTCGCCGGTTTCATCGTCCTTTAATGTCGAACTTTGCAGGTTCATACCCAGCTTCGCGGCCCACATCGCCGTAGCGTTTGAACCGGCCCCCCACCAGATACGCTCGCGTAACCCCTCGGAGTATGGCTCAGGGCGCAGCAGGCCCGGCGGGTTCGGGAACATCGGCTGCGGATTGGGTTTCGCAAAACCTTCACCACGCAGCACATCCAACAGCACTTCGGTATGGCGGCGCGCCATATCAGACTCGTTTTCCCCTTCCGCAGGAACGTAGCCGAAATGGCGCCAGCCATCAATGACCTGCTCCGGTGAGCCACGGCTGATCCCCAGCTGTAGACGCCCGCCGGCGATCAAATCCGCCGCCCCCGCCTCCTCCGCCATATACAACGGGTTCTCATAGCGCATGTCGATGACGCCGGTACCAATTTCAATACGCCGGGTTTTCGCGCCTATCGCGGCCAGCAGAGGGAACGGCGAGCTCAGCTGGCGGGCAAAGTGATGCACCCTGAACCAGGCTCCGTCGGCCCCCAGCTCTTCAGCGGCAACGGCCAGATCGATGGATTGCAACAATGCGTCAGCGGCCGAGCGGGTGCCGGACTGCGGCGATGGCGTCCAGTGACCAAATGACAAAAATCCAATCTTTTTCATGACGTATTTATCCTGGTTGCAGGGAGATGTTCAGCAGATGAGGTATCATTGGTCATCGAACGTACCTGGCCCTGCCTTGTGTGACCTCTACTCTACGCATTACCCGTTGAGAATAAATATCGGTTGTTTAACATAAAGCATCAAATAAATTGACGGATGTCCGCCGAACCTTACTCCGGCGGTCTGTGACATTAATCCGTATTACGCCCGTATATCTCCAGCACCAGTTGCGTCGTACGCCGGGCGTCGCGGCCGCTGCACAAAGGCGAGCTCCCGGTCTTAACCGCCCGGGCAAAATCATGAAGTATGGCTTCATGGCGCGACGTGTCCGTCACTACCGCACTACGCGCGCCGTCATCTGCGGCCGTCACCAGCGTGCTCGCCGGGTTAGCGACTCCGTCAATATCCCACTGCGTGATCCGATCGTCCGTTAGCGTAAAGGTGCCTTTTTCACAGCAGACTTCGAGGCGCGCAGCATAACCCGGCCGCGCGCAGGTAGAAGCGACTATCGTCCCAATCATGCCGTTGGCATGACGCAGCAGCACGGCGCCATGATCTTCGGCCTCCATCCGGTGGGCAAAGGTCGCGAGTTCACTGGTGACACGCGCCGGCATACCAAACAACCAGATATAGTTATCGATATTGTGCGCAGCCTGCTGAATAAAAACGCCACCGCCGTCAATTTCATAGCCGCCACGATACTCTGCGCTGTCGTAATAGGCCTGCTCGCGCCAGAACCGACAGGAAAGATCGGCGGCGTAACATTTTCCCAGCACGCCGCTATCGACCATTTTTTTTACCGCCATGTTGTCCGGATAGGTCCGCCGCTGGAAGGCAACGGCCAGCACCACGCCAGCCTTTTCGGCGCGGTTAATGATCTGGTCAGCGGCGGCGAGGGTGATATCCAGCGGTTTCTCAACCAGAATATGTTTGCCTGCCTGTGCGGCGGCAATCGCACTCTGATGATGTAACCCATTAGGTGTGGTGATAATCACGGCATCAAAGGGCCGATCCACCGCGTCCAGGCTGTTCCAGCAGGCTAAGTCTGGCGCCGATTGCGGCGCGCGACAGCTGCGCGAAACACAGCCCACAATGTCAGCATGGTCGATGTTTTTTACCGCCCGAAGATAGGTATTACTGATATTTCCGCTGCCTACGATGACATATTTCATTTACCCTCCAGGAATCAGTCCCCGGCCCAGCCGGTGACGCAAGGCTAAGCCGCTGCCGTCATTTCCGCCCAACGGATCTTATCAGGGCGGTTCACCGGCTAACGCTCATACGTATCATTTTCTGCCTGAGTGAGGGTCGGCGCATTCACCGTGACCTGATCAAACCGCAGCCCCTTCACCCCGGCTATTTTGCCAAATTCTGTCGCATCGATATCAATGGCGCTTAAGGTCAGGCCGTCAATCGCCAGCTCCGGATACCCTTCAATAAAGAACGCGCGGGAAAAACCCTCCTGCTGCCCGCGGCGGGCTGAAATATCGCGAATCTCAATGGCGGAGACCCGCGTTAAACCGGCCTCGCCATCAACACCTTCGGCCAGATCGCGCCAGTGGGCCGGGGCATCGGTAAGATTTTCCCGCGCGCCGTAGCTATAGAGAGGGAACCAGTTCAGTTGGATCATCAGCGGAAAGGTGACATCCAACAGATCGAGATGGCGAACCGTAATATCACGAATAAACCCGCCGCGATTACGCGCGGATTTAATGCGAAACCCCACGCCGGTACCGCGAAAACGGTTCTGTTCGATGGTAATACGTTCAATGCCGCCGGAGGTTTCGCTGCCGAGGGTAATCCCGGAACCGCGTAGCAGCGTACAATGGCGAATCACCACATCCCGCGACGCTCGCCCCTGCAACGCGGCCGCTTTTCCCCGCCCTGCCTTCACGCAGATATTGTCATCATTACAGGAGACGGTACATCCTTCAATCAGGACCTGTTCACATGAGTCGACGTCAATTCCGTCGGTGCTGGGGCCCGCGGAATTAGCAATCGTCAGGTTCTGGACGCATAGACGACGCGAATAGCACAGGTGCAGATTCCAGAAACCTGACTCGCGACTGGTGAAATCCTGTAACAGGATAGTATCGCTCTCGTAGACCACAATATTACGCGGCCGCTGACAATCATAATCGACCACCCAGCGTAACCCCTTCGCCGCGTATGTTTCCAGCATGCCGCCGCGGCCGTCGCTCCCCCAGAAAGCCTCCCACCAGCTGACACCCTGACCATCGATGGTACCCGCCCCGCTAACCTGCACATTCTGGCAGCGATGAATATTGATGATGCCTGCCGGCCAGGGCATATCGATACCGGCCACCCGCGTGGTTATCAGAGGGTAATCGGCAAGGTTCTGACTGCCGAGTAACAGTGCATCTTTGGCTAAATGGAGGGTAATGTCGCTTTTCAGAAACAGCGCTCCGCTAAGAAAGCGTCCGGCGGGGATCAGGATCGTGTCGCCGGTTTTGGCGCTATCGATGGTTTGCTGGATAGCGGATGTTGCCAGCCGCGTGGCCAGCGGGTCTGCGCCAAAGTCGCGAATATTAAGGATTGCCATCGTTATCTCCTGCTCAAAATGAACCGGGATCATAATCGTTTAGCAGCGGAGCAACCTTTACATAGGCGCCAGGCGCCGTCCGTCGATGGCAATATCGGCATAAAAAGCGCTGTGCCGATCGCATTTACTGGGCTAAAAGTTCGGGCATCCCATCAAAACCGTATCTATGTGGGTGCTGCTATGCCACAGAGACCAGCGAGGACATGGCTGCGGGGAAACGGAATAGACAATAAAAAACTGTTTCTTCCTTAAACAAGCATGATATTTCGAGGAAAGATAAGATTATAACTTATGCAGCCATCTCATCCTGGATGCAATCAGCGTATCAGAGCCGTTTTCACCCCTCCCGGTAGCGCACTCTTCTCCCTTCCTCGTTATAGAGCAGAACAATTATCCGCGCTTAACCGATACTCCAGCTGGTAGAGCGCATTTTTTAATTCAGCCCTGAGGTCTTGATTCGCCCGGCCAGCCGCCGTTGAGGCAAAGACGGCCTTATCGTAGATATCATTTAGCATCACGGCGACAGACGGTGCCATATTGCGGCAAAGTAAATAGCTAAGCACCCTGGCTCTTGTCAGACATTCACAGGATTGTGGGGAGGTGGTCGCCAGAATGGCACTATTCACTTCATGCTTGAATTGTTGAAAATCAGATAGATACTGTGATTTTTTCTTCATATTCCTGATGCCACCCAGCCAACAATAATATTATTAAAATATAAAATCCTTTTTAACATTAAGCGCTATTAATATATTTCGCCGCAGTAAAAAGCGCCTCGCAGAACTATCACCCCATCCAGTCGACACGATACCCTCACTACGGAAGATTTCATTTTGTGCAAGAGGATAGACCTTGTCCATGATTTTATATTGAATTTTTGTTCTGTTTGTAAAGCGTTTAGAAAGTCGCCTCTTCACGTTGCTGGCGCGCGACGCTATGCATAGAGTGAAACGGCGGATGGCAGCATAGTCTAAAGCCATCAGATATTCCGCAGGATAATTTATCACGTAGCCAGGATGCAGCGTATATAAACCCGTAACATCAGCATAAGAAAATTAATGTCATTACAAATATTGATCGTGTAAATCGTTGTAATTGTGGATATTTACAGTTTACATGATTGATCTAAAACAATATTCACCGCCCATTTTTTGTAATCATAGCCCCGCATTTCCGCTTGACTAAAACAAAGGAGTTGTTATGAAAAAGGTCATTACTGCCATTGCTGCCGCCTCTATTTTTGTGTCCATGAATGGTTTTGCTTCAATGCTCATTTCAAAAGATGAAGCGCATCACTTCAAATATGAGTATGTTGATAATATCTCTGTGGGGGCGTCCGGAGGTGAAATATCATCGCCAATGGATCTACATGAAAAGTTATCCCAGCTGGCCGATAAGAAAGGTGGGAAATATTACGTCATTATCTCAGCCAGAGAACACGGCCCAAACTTTGAAGCCACCGCTGAAGTATTCAAATAATAGATAGTATTGTTATTACTCCCGAGGCCGCAGCAGACGATGCGGCCTTAACCTCTGCTCCCGGCCCGCTGAACGCGCGTTCCCCCGGCAGATTCCCCGGGGTAAGAGTGAGCAGAGATTCACCGTAGCTCCCCCGCCGACATGCTCAGCGCACGATAACGAAACGGCTGCGGGCATTCGCACGCCCCGCGCTTGCGGCGCTCAGCGACAGAATCCCCTTCCTCCTCCCGGGAGGATTGCTGTATAACAAATATCAGAATATATATGATAAATTTTTGAAGGCTGTCATACCTTACCAGGCCGCAGAACCTTAGAATCAGCACGTCATACCGGGAGAAACAGGCGCCGGGTACCGTTTTATCACCCTGATTTTATAAGGAGAATCTGATGACTGATATCGTCAACTGGGGGGTACTGGGCTATGCCCGGATAGCCCGACTGTCCGTTATTCCGGCCATCGAACGGGCGGCAAACGCCCGGCTGCTCGGGGTAGCATCACGCAAACCTGACGAACTCCCCACGGATAAGTGGGAGAGAAGTTATGCCAGCTATGCCGACCTGCTGGCGGATAGCGATATTCAGGCGGTTTATATTCCCTTACCCAATTCGTTACATAAAGAGTGGGTTATTCGGGCGCTGGAAGCGGGCAAACACGTGTTATGCGAGAAACCGCTGGGATTAGATGCCGCCGAAGTGGCGGCCATGCAGCAGGTCGCAAGCCGGCATAAGCGTATTCTGATGGAAGCCTTTATGTACCGCTATACCGACCGGATGCGGGTAGTGCAAGAGGTGCTGGACGGCGGGGAATTAGGCGAATTACGCCATATCAATGCCACCTTCCGCTTCCTGCTGGATCGTCCCAATACGATCAAGATGCAAGCCGAACTCGGCGGCGGCGCCCTGTATGATGTGGGATGCTATCCGGTCAACTTTCTCGGGATGGTCACCGGGCGCATACCGCGCCGTTGCCAGGTGCTGAGCGAGAGGCATCAGGGCGTAGATACCAATTTGTCGGCGCTGTTGCAGTACGACGATGGTCTTATTGCCAATATTCACTGTGGTTTCAATGCATTCGGGCGAAACTATGCGGAAATTATCGGCGACAAAGGCATGCTCTGTATCGACACGCCTTTCCTGGATGATGCGGGAGAAATTTATCTGCATAGCGCTCAGGGGGTACGCGCCCTTTCCGTCGCGCAAGCGGATCGCTATCAGGCGGAAATTCACCACTTTTCCGCCGCCGTGCTAAACCAGCCCGCACGGCTGATATCCCTCCAGGAAAGCCTGCGGAACATGCAGGTGCTGGACATGATTCGTCACGCTCAACTCCCCGGCTGAACAGCGACGTCGCCGTTGGCGCCGTTGAGCGCGCCTCACCAGTTTTTCATATCAAGCCACACGGCGTGTGGCTTTGGTGATTAATTTTCGCATTCGCCCCATTGCAGCGAATAGATTCGCCTCCTGCAGCGTTAACTCCTTATCTGAGCCAAGGAGTTTCCATTATGAACCGTTTCCCCCCGCTGCTGCTCGTAACGCTGATGATAAGCCCGCTCCTGCATGCAAAGCCGCTTAACTACGCCATCGACACGGAAAGTACCGCCATCCAGCTCACGTGGCGCGCCTTCGGCGGCGTCCAGTCCTGGGCCAACATTCACGGCGTGACGGGTGACGTGACGCTGGATCCGCAAAACGAGTTCAACGATCGTATCAGGGTAAAAATTCCTGTCGCCACCCTCGTCGCCTCCAACGCCTTGTTGACCTGGCAGCTAAAAAGCAACCTGTTTTTTGACGCCGGACGCTACCCGTATATCACCTTCATCAGTGACAGAGTGGTAATGCAGGACGCGGGTCATATGCGGATCTTTGGCTCGCTGCGGGTCAAAGATATCCGGCGGCCGGTTATCCTCGACACCACGCTCGAAGCGCAAACAGGGTTATCGCCAGAGGATGGTGACCTGGCGCTCCATGCCGCCAGCGCGATTTCACGTTCCGCCTACAACATGGACAGCTTCGCGATGGTGGTGGATGACCGGATCGCAATCGCGATTGCCATCCGCGCCACCAGGTCCTAGGCCAGCGGCCTCACTGTATTTTTTATCCAGGCGGTTGATGAAAACGCGTTCTTCAACCGCCGGGCTATTAACGAAAAGCACGCCCCGGCAGCATGCGGCGTAGAACGTTATCCCGCAACAGATAGTGGTGCGCCAGCGCCGCCAACGCGTGGCCGCAGGCAAGCACGATCAGCGCCCAGGCCACGTTGTTATGCCACTGCCCCAGACTATGCCGGAGGGCAGGATCCACATACAGCAGGTCGGCAAGATCGAATTGGCCAAAAAAGCGGAAGGGCTCCTGCTGCGCCCAGCGAAATAAAAAGCCCAGGCACACCTGCGCCAACAGCAGCAGGTAGAGTACGCCATGGACGCAGTGGGCAAGGAATTTAACCGCTCGCGGTCCCTGCACCGCGGGCATGCGATATCGCGGGGACAGCTGGCTCAACAGGCGCCATAGGGGACGAATCACCATCACTATCGCCAGCATAATACCGCAGGAGATATGTACCGCCTGCAGACCTTTCCTCAGCGCCGTGCCCCGCTCCAGAAACTCCCAGATATGGGCGCTGGCGAAAAGGAAAATCACGCAGGCGGCGGTGAGCCAGTGCAGCGTTAACGTCAGGCCGTCGTAACGCTGGCGCCGCTGAGTTATACCCTTATCATTCATCGCAAAATTACTCCGTAGTGGTGTGAATGAGGGGTAAACGCCCCAGCGAGCGTTTTTATTCGCCAGCAGGCGATTTTTTCCGATCCGGCACGGGGATGACCTGAAAGCAAAAGCCCGCAAAGGCGGGCTTTTTGAGAGCATCATCGGAGTATCGAAGGTTAGCTACCGGCAGCATTGAGACCAGAAGCGCTGATATTCACCGGCATACCGGAGCGCCTTTCCAGCGCCTGGCTGGCCTGATTGACATCAACGCCCTCACCTTTTACAAAGGTCTGGAGCCCCGCCGCCATCGGTAGCGGAACTTTGCGATCCGACTCATATTCCGCGCGGTTACGCGACAACGGTTCATGTACTTCAACCCAGCGGCTGCCGTCTGGCTCCTGGGTAAATTTCACCGGCTGATCGATAATCTGCACGCGGGTGCCCAGCGGCACGTTGTCGAACAGATACTTGATATCGGCGTTACGTAAACGGATGCAGCCCTGGCTGACGCGCAGCCCAATACCAAAATTGGCATTGGTGCCATGAATGGCGTACAGCCTGCCGATATAAATGGCATATAGCCCCATCGGGTTATCCGGCCCGGCTGGCACGACGGCCGGTAGGGTTTTGCCTTCTTTAGCATATTCGCGACGGGTATTGGCTGTCGGCACCCAGGTCGGCCCCTCTTGCTTGCGCTCAACCGCCGTGACCCAGTTACGCGGCGTTTCACGCCCCGCCTGGCCAATACCGATCGGCAACACTTCCACCGTATTTCCTTCCGGCGGATAGTAGTAGAGGCGCATTTCAGCCACGTTGACCACAATACCATTGCGCACCGTGGCGGGCAGGATCAGCTGCTGCGGCACCACCAGCGTGGTCCCCGACTTTGGCAGAAAGACGTCAACGCCAGGGTTGGCCTCGAGCATATTGCTCAGCCCCTGCCCGTACTGCGCGGCAAAGGCCTCCAGCGGCTGCGTATTATTGTGCGGAACGGTGATAGTCTGCGGGTTTCCCACCAGACGGCTTCCTTCCGGCGGCAAGGGATAGCTCACCGCCAGCACGCTGGGGCTTGAGATCATAAATAATAGAGAACAAAGCAATTTCACACGCCGCACCATCATTTCCCTTCCTCAGTCGCGACAATCGTGAATGAATTATAGCTTTTTTATCTCCCGCAGGTGCAGCGGAGCGCTCTTCCCGCTGGCGCCCCGGCGTTTATTCAGATCTGATAGTCGATTGCCGCTTCTTCCGGCTCCATCGCCTGACGCTTGATTTCATCCAGCGACAGCCCGGCGTTGCACAGTTCGATAAAGCGCCAGACATAGTTACGCTGCAGCTGTCCGCGTTTTAAACCTAGCCAGACGGTATTCGCGTCGAACAGGTGGCGGGTATCAAGGCGCGTGAAGGTATCCGCCTCCCGGGCATCGCCGGATTGTTCCGCCACCAGACCGACCCCGAGCCCCAGCTCAACATAGGTTTTAATCACGTCGGAGTCCTGGGCGCTGAGGACGATATCCGGCATCAGCCCTTTGCGGTTAAAGGCCTCATCGATGCGCGAACGTCCGGTGATCCCCTGGCGATAGGTAATCAGCGGCCAGCGCGAAATGGCTTCGAGGGTCAAAGGGGTGATCTGCACCAGAGGGTGATCTTTCGGCACCAGCAGGCTGTGATGCCAGCGAAACCAGGGGAAAGCCACCAGCGTCGGATCGTTGCTCAGGCGCTCGCTGGCGATACCAATATCCGCCCCGCCGTTATGCAGCAGCGCTTCAATCTCCTGGGGCGTGCCCTGCACCAGTTCCAGACGAACATCGGAAAAGAGTTCACGAAAGGCTTTAATCACCGGCGGCAGGCTGTAGCGGGCCTGGGTATGAGTGGTGGCAATGGTTAATACGCCGGATGCGTCATTAGTAAACAAGTCGGCAAGGCGACGGACGTTGCTGGCTTCATTGAGAATACGTTCCGCAATCGATAATAAAGCCTTACCCGGTTCCGTCATCCCCAACAGACGCTTACCGCGACGGATGAAAATCTCGATCCCCAGCTCTTCTTCCAGCTCGCGGATGTGACGACTGACGCCCGATTGCGATGTATACAGCATATTGGCGACTTCCGTCAGGTTGTAGTCCTGACGGGCCGCTTCACGAATTATTTTGAGTTGCTGGAAATTCACCCTTTCCTCCGGGCTAGCAGACATAACATATGCTCTATTGTTAAAGTCTGTTGTCCCTGCTAACAAATAATAAAAACCAGCAACTTATTCCATTCAGGAATATACATTAACTCACCAGCAGCAATTCACGGTTTTCCAGCGACGGACGGCTGACCAGTGAGAGCAAAATCTCCTTCACTGCCTGCGCCTGCGGCGACAGACTTCCCCTGGCCGACATGTTGAGCGATAGCGACAGGCTCATGGACGGGGTACTGATCCGCGCCATCCAGCCGTTTGCCGCGCCGCACAGCGAGCGGGCGGCGGATTCCGGCAGGACGGTAACGCCCATGCCGCTGGCAATCGCCGCGGTTAAGGTGGTGATCGATTCAATTTCGCCGATAATTTTCGCCGACAGGCGGCGCAGCGTGAAGGCCTCGGTCACCCGCGCCCGCACCGCGCTGTAATCGCGCGGCAGGAACAGATTCATCTCCGCCACCGCCGTCAGATCGACGCTTTGCCCCGGGCAATCGCGGGTGCCCACCAGGTAAAGATCTTCTTTCAGCAGCGGCTGGCTGACGATGCCGGCAACCGGGGAACGTTCATACAGCACGGCCATATCCAACTGGCCGCTGAGTAATTTGTCGTTGAGGATGGTGCCGCTACTTTCCTGCAGATACACCATAACCTCCGGCAATTCGTTACGCACCGTCTGCAGCAGCGGCATAGTAATGGCCGATGCCGCCGTTCCCGGCGCCAGGCCAATGGAAACCTGGCCGGTGAGCGTATGGCCGACGTTATTGACCGCCAGCTGCGCCTGCTCGCACTGGCGCAGAATAGTACGGGCATGGGTGTAGAGAATTTTGCCCGCCTCGGTCGGCGTGACCCCGCGCTTAGTCCGAATCAGCAGCTGCTGGTCCAGTTCGCCTTCCAGGGTCGCCACCTGCTGACTCAGCGCCGGTTGTGCGATATGCAAGACTTCAGCCGCCTGGGTCAGACTGCCGATATCGACGATTTTTACAAAATACTTCAGTCGTCTTAGGTTCATTTTGCCTCCTGTAAGGAAAGCCAGTACCAACGCTGGCAATTGAGATACAGAAGGTTTTGCAATTTGCTTGCCAGTTTTCTTACATTAGCGCAAATGCCGCCGGACGCGGCGTGATAAGCGATTCTGATAGCAGGCGCGGATTTATTTGCCCGGTAAGCGGATTACGATATGCCCCATTAGGGGTACATCTGCACTATTGCGGTGCACGGCGAGGGAAAAAAGCGTAAAAGCAGGCCAGCTGCTGAAATTGTCAGCAATCAAACGCATTCCGGTGATTCTGCCTTTGACAAGGCCATGCGCCGCCGTTAATATGCGCCCCGTTCACACGATTCCTCTGTAGTTCAGTCGGTAGAACGGCGGACTGTTAATCCGTATGTCACTGGTTCGAGTCCAGTCAGAGGAGCCATATTTAAGAAGCCCGCTTAAGGAAACTTAAGCGGGCTTTCTGCTTTCGTATATCCTTACGAATCCTTATACGGCATGCATTCAAAAGGTTAGGTTAAAGCCCATCCCGGAGAGTTGAAACTTTACCCTCCGTAGCGGGGAAAATTGGTGGTCAAATCTGGGGTCAGGTTAGTTCGATAATGGAGTGACCTCATATGTCCCTTACCGACGTGAAAATCCGTACTCTCAAGCCTTCTGATAAACCCTTTAAAGTCTCCGATTCCCACGGTCTTTATCTGCTGGTCAAGCCGGGTGGCTCCCGTCACTGGTATCTCAAGTACCGTATTAACGGTAAAGAATCCCGCATTGCGCTGGGTGCCTATCCTGCCGTCTCCCTGTCTGTTGCCCGACAGCAGCGTGAAGGTATCTGTAAGATGCTGGCGCTGAACATCAACCCGGTAATTAATCACCAACGAAGCGCTCCCGATTACGCTCATCAAGCAAATAGAATATATCATGGGGAATAGGGGCATTCTTGACGTTGCCCCAGGACTTACGGTAACGATTAAGAGCAAAGGGGTCATGCGGTTTAGAGGATTTGGCGCAAGCTGAATATGCTGATGTCCCTCTTACTCATTATGTAAGAAATACAGCAGTATCTCTCCCCCCGGAACTCAAGCTCAGAGGGCTGCTGAGAAATGAAACTTCAGGCTGAAGAAACTGATTTCTGATATCAGTCTCGACAGGATTATGTAAAGGGCATTCTGGCATGTCTGCGTAAATAAATCAGGTACAGTCAGGATAATATCGATACTCTCCGAACCTTCTGCCTCGTCTTAGGTCAATTTGTTGGCCTGAAATAATAGTTGCATCATACAAGACTCGACAAGGGACATGCCTCTAACGCTTCAACATTGACCAGGACCTTAACGAAAAACGCTTCCCGGTTATAAAGCCCCGGCAAAATCGACGGAACCTGTTCCAGTAACACCCGTTTTGTAATTAGTGGGTAGACATCAATCTGCCCGGTACTCAGGTAATGGATGGAGGTCTGCCACTCTTTTCCCGGAAACGGCGCAGAGATTGAGTTCCATGAGCCAATGACCTTAAGCTCATTGCGTACAATTTTTTCAAAATTCAGCCGGGGTAAAGCAACGTCTCCGTAAGGGATACCCAGCAGTACCACCGTGCCACCTTTAGCCGCCAGAAGCAGGGATGAGCCGACCCCGGCCGCATTCCCGGATGATTCAAAGACAACATCAACACCGGCGTTATGGGTAACCTCCCGGAACCGGGATAAATGATTTTCATCTTTGACATAGAACGTTGCCGTTGCCCCGGTTTTCGCCGCAATTTCGAGTTTCATTTCATCGGTGTCAAATGCAAATACGTCTCCCGCACCGCAGATTTTTGCCCATTGAACAGCAAGTAAGCCGATGGTGCCGCACCCAACAACGGCCACGCTGCTCCCCGGTTTGATATCGACCTGCCGCATGCCATGCACAACCACACTGGATGGCTCGATAAAGCTTGCGGTCGCGAAGTCCATCGAGTCGGGTAATTTGAGGACGTTCTCAGCCGGCATCCGAATATATTCAGCAAAAGCTCCGCTGACATGGCCACCCAGCACCTTCAGATCCGTACACCGGGCATAATTTCCCTGTTGACAGTAATCACAGTGGAAGCAGGGAAAGCAGTTACAGGCTGTGACACGGTCGCCTTTCCTGACCGATGTCACCCCACTCCCCGTGCTCTCCACGGTACCGGAAAACTCATGTCCCCAGGTCAGACCGGGGTTATATGATCCGATTTTACCAAAGCGCGATATATCAGAACCACATATACCTGCCGTATGGACTTTAATAAGAACATCATTTGCGGCTTCAATTTCAGGTTTCCGCACGTCTTCATAGCGGACATCCTGTACACCATACAAATTCAGTGCCTTCATCATAATCTCACTCACTGTTATCGGGGTTAAACACACGAATGTGAAAAAAATGTCGCCCCCCACAAGAGCGACAAACGCACCTGCTATGTCAGGGATTAGTGCGGCGAATTCAGGAGCCCGGAAAGCTGGTGCCAGCATTCCATGGCCGTTCTTTCAAACATTAAAGGCGTGACAGAGATATATCCTTCGGAAACCGCCCCGGCCTCACTGTGTTCAGGAAATGTCGTGATCCCATGCTCCACCCGGATCCAGAAATAATTTTCTCCGTGCGGATCTGTCGTGGGGGCGACCTGTAATCCTTTCACTTTGCCGATACCCTGGCGCGTGGCTTTAATGCCCCTGATCTTTTCCGCGGGCAGGTCGGGGAAATTAATACTCAGGCAACAGTCCAGCGGCAACCCCCGGCGGAGTATCGTCTCGAGTACGGGCAGGCAAAAGGCTTCTGCCGTACGCCAGTTAACAGCATCCTCAGGTCGTTTGTCCTGACTCAGTGCGACCGACGGAATGCCGAGCAGGAGGCCTGTGATGGCCGCGCCTACCGTGCCGGAAAGCACGGTTTCAAAACCGATATTAGAGCCGTTGTTAATGCCTGACAGTAACAGCTGTGGAGGCTGTTCTTTCATCAACTGCCGGACGGCCACCGTGACACAATCAGCTGGTGTACCATGCACTGCAAACCAACGTTCTCCGCGTTGCTCCACACGGACAGGCTCCCTCAGGCTGACAGAGTTGGCCACGCCGCTTTTATCAGTTGCTGGTGCCACGACCCAGACTTCATCGGCGAGCTGTTTTGCCACCCTTTCAAGCAATTTAATTCCCGGTGCGTCAATACCGTCATCATTGACAAGTAAGATCCGTTGTAACCATTTTTGAGCCACAGTATTACCTCCCTTTCAGGGATAAATAAAGACCAGTCAGTGAGTTAAACTTTTCCGGGAATAAAGTGGATTATTCTTTCTCGCCAAATCCGCTGGCAAATAATCCTTTGATTTCATCCATCAGAACCTGTTCGTCAGGACCTTCGCAGATGATTTCAATACTGGACTTACCTTTAACGCCGGCTCCCAATACACTCATCAGTCCTTTAATAACGGTTTCCTTACCATTATTTATAAGCGTAACAGAAGACTCATATTTTTTTAGCGTTTTAATAAATGTGGCCGCAGGACGTGCGTGCAGTCCCGTGCTGTTAACAACACGAATATTTTCTCGAATCATTTTCACATCCAACTCTGATTGAAGAATTAAAAGAAAAGGTATATCAGGACGCCTTATTCATCATCAGAATTTTGCTGTAAACGTCCGCTTCTACTGCCGCTTTCGCACCGGACATCACTTTAGCCAAATTTGCTTCATTGTTATTTTGCGTCCACGCCTGACCCACTGTGGTAATAAATGCCTTACGCAGATCGCTGGCAATATTAACCTTCACGACGTTATATTTTACAAAACTGCGGATGATATCTTCATCAATGCCGGAACCACCATGGATAACCAGCGGGCAAGGGCATACTTTGGCAATTTCCTGCAGCAACGGAATATCAATGCGCGGAATATCTTCCAGACCGTGAACGTTACCGACGGAAACTGCCAGCATGCTGCATCCAGTCTCTTCCACAAACCGACGAACCTGATTCACATCCGTCTTACAGTCGGCCTCGCTGACGTGGTCATCTTCTTTACCCAGAATCGCGCCGAGCTCCGCTTCAACGGGCACGCCAAAAGATTTGCAGAAGTCGACGGCTTCTTTAGTAAACGCAATATTTTCTTCATACGGCAGCTCTGCTCCGTCAATCATCACGGAGGTGAAGCCTGCACGAACAGCCCGCTTAACATCATCCAGCTCTTTACCATGGTCAAGGTGGAGACTGACCGGCACATCCATGGTCGCCGCGCGTTTACGCACAATTTCATAGATATAATCATAACCCGACAATTTTGCATTTGTCGGTGCAATCTGAATAAAGTTAGGTAATCCTGAACGCTCAATCGCGTCCAGAATAGAAATAGTGGTTTCCAGGTTGGTGGTGTTGAATGCACCCGCCAGGACACGTTTTTCACGGATACGATCGAGCAGGATATTACCGTTTACTAATGGCATGATATTTACCTCTTTCTTCGTTGAAGTACTGTACCCAAATAATATTTATCTGATTTCAACCAGACATTGCCGAAATCAAATGGCATATGATTATCGAGGAATACCAGTTGTTCGAGATGAAGCACCGGTGCTTCTTCATTCACTTCCAGATAGTGTCCCCGTTCGCTACCCACAATTTTTGCGGCGTAGCGACTTTCAGAATATTCAATTTTTCGTCCCGTCATGGCTTCGACAGTCTGAAACAGGTTTTGCTTATTGAAATCAACCTCAGTTATTCCCGGACACAGCGAAATATTGATTCTGTTTTCAATTAACATAACCCTTTCTCCGTCCACACTACGGATTCGTTTAAGATAAAAAATAGGTGTACCGGGTTCTATCTGCAGCTTTGCGGCCACCCCTTTTGACGCCTTTTCTATACAGGAGTCAATGACCTCCGTCGTAAAAGATAAGTGCTGGCTTTCGAGCGACTCCGCGAAAGATAACAATCCTTCTCCCAGGGAGTAGGAGATATTTTCTTTCTTCACAAAAGTCCCCTTTCCCTGCACCTGAACCAACAACCCTTCATTGACCAGCATGGTGACACCTTTTTTAACCGTGCCTCGGCTAACCTGAAGTATTTCCATGATCTGATTTTCGGAAGGGATCCGATCCCCCTTACCCAGCTCACCCTTATAGATTTTCCCGCGGATCCATTCAGAAACCTGCATATATAATGGAATTTCAGAGTCTTGCAGTATGGTACTCATGTGATGCTTCTCCTGTGTGTAGATCATCTGTATACAAGTATGAACAACTCATGATAATACAGCGTTTTTAAAAATTTAACTATATGACCAACTTCACAGTTTCAGCCCAACATACAGATGTCCGTACGGCAACGCTTTCCATTCTGCAGAGGCCCCCGTACAGAAATACGGAGGCACATCCGTCATACGTCAGCTTTAATAATGACTTTCAGGACGTCATTATCCGGATTGGAAGCAAACTCAATCGCTTCAGCAATACGGGACAACGGCCAGGTATGGGTGATCATGTCCTTCGTATTGATTTTGTCTTTTTCCACAATCTCAATCGCTTCTTTCATGTCATAAGGGGTTAGTGAATAGGTGCCCACGATTGAAATTTCATCCCGGAACAGTCTGCTGGCATCAATTTCCACAACCGGATTTTTATCAAATGGTGAGAACACAACAATTCTCCCCCCGCGGCGTACAACATTGACCGCCTGAGAAACCAGGGACGAGACCCCGGCGGCGATGATCACCACATCCGGACCTTTCCCTTGGGTAATTTCTGCTACCCGGGTTTCGACATCTTCGTTTGCCGGATCGATTGCGTGGGTAACCCCCACCTTCAGCGCCAGTTCACGCTTGAACCGGGAAAGGTCGGATACAATCACCGTCGAGGCGCCTTTCAATGCCGCCAGTTGTGCGCTGACCAGGCCAATGGTACCGGAGCCCAGAACCAGCACCGTATCTTTCGGATGGATATTGGATGATTTCAGGCCATGCAGGCAACAGGCGACAGGCTCGATCATTGCCGCCCGATCCCAGTCAAGACCGTCGATAATCCGGTGCGTCAGATGTTCAACGTGCAGGCGTGGGATACGAATAAACTCACTGAACCCGCCAGGTTCCAGATTAGTTTTCTTGAACTGATCGCACAGAGTGAAGAACCCTCGATCACAGTAATGGCAGTTAAAGCAGGGAACATGAATGGCGGTCACCACCCGTTCACCAACCCGGTAGCGGGTAACATCCTTGCCGACTTTCACCACCTCCCCTGACACTTCATGGCCGAGGATCACCGGGCCGGTCACCGTCTGGTGCTGCGCTTTATGAATATCGGTACCGCACAAGCCACAGGAGTGCATTTTGATGAGCATGTCACCGTCGCCAATTTCTGGCACCTCGACATCTTCATACCGAATATCATTTTTACTGTAGTAAACGCTGGCTTTCATTAGTTAACTCCATTACAGAGACGCTCAGTACGCATCTTGGATTCATAAAGCGGCTTATAGATCTGAGTGTAAATTGCCTGATAGTGCATCACGGCATCACTCTCCGGCAGGTAGCGTCGGGTCTGTTCTTCAGCTGTTCCGGGAAGAGATTCCACGTCCACACCTGCAGCTTTCGCTGCCAGCATGGCGGCCCCTTTGCTCACGGCCTCATTGACATTACAGGCCACAATTTCTCGGTTAAGAATATTGGCCTTAAGCTGCAACCAGTACGTGTTTTTGCAGGCGGCCCCAATCACATTCACGACCGGATAATTTTTTCCGATCAGCGTTTCGTATAAATCCAGCAGGTTTCGCAGTTCAAAGCACAACCCCTGGAACACAAAGCGCAGAACGTCTTCCGGTCGGGACTTATCATCAAGACCGTAAACTAATGCCCGGGACCAGGTGTTTCTGTCCGGAGGTCCGCTGCCCCGCAGATGGGGAATGAAGATACCGTCAAGCGCGTCAGCCACAGCCATGTCCTGCTCGTGGCGAAGCGTATCCACCATTCTCAGGAAGGCGGGCATATCGAGCTCGAAGAGATTTCTGAACCATTCAATGGCATACCCGGCAGAAGGTAATGAGGCATACAGGGAATGGAGCCCTGGAAGCACATGCATGCCATTTGACACCCGGGCACGAAAGAACCGTTCGGTGTTGTTGACTGCTTCGGTCACCACCAGTAATCCCTCTGTTGTCCCTGTGGAATTCAGGATCTGATCTTCACTGGTCAACCCGACGGCCACGGAACCGCACATATGGTCATGCCCGGCGATGGCGATGCGAGTGTCCACCGTCAGTCCGGTCAGTTCAGAGACGTCTGCCGCGACGGTACCAATCGCTTCCCCGGCGTGGACCAGCGGACTAAATAAAGAAGGGGAAAGTTCAGCAGCAGTAATGAGCTGTTCATCCCAGTTCATCTCAGTAATATTTAATGCCATCGTACGTGAAGCCAGGGAATATTCCGAACGTTTCACCCCAGATAATTTAAAAGCAATATATTCCGCCAGGCATAACCATTTCCGGCCTTCATGGGCATTGCTGATATTATCCTGCAACCACTTAATTTTATTGATGCTGTAATTTGAATGTGCAGGGATACCGGTTATTTCATAGATATGTTCGATATCCATGGCGGAAATAATATTTTCCAGCTGTTGTTTAGGCCGGGTGTCATACCAGGTCAGTACCGGACCAACGACATTATCGTTATCATCAAGCAGAACGCCGGCTTCTCCCACACTGGCGACCGCTACGGCGCTGATTTGCTCCGCATCATCCAGAATATTGGTTATTGTTCTGAGGCCATGGATGACCCCTTCCCAGATGAGGCGGACATCAAAATCAGTATTTTCTCCGTCAACAATTTTAGGCGTTCTGAAACTGTACTGATTCATTAATTCCAGAGAAGGAATAGCGAACAAACACACCTTACAATTGGTCGTACCCACATCGATTCCGATCGTATACATCACTCTCCCCTTTTTTTGCAAGGGACAACGTTTGTTTAATTCAAAAGCAGTTCCCTCTGCTTTCGAATAGACAGGATTATTTTGCTACCGGAATATCAGCCGAAGCGGCTTCATTTTCTGCTACTTCTTCTGCTTTCAGTTGTTTTTTGGTGACACGATATAACCACAGGCACAGCAGGAAGATGACAGGAATAAGCACCAGGGCAATGGTATTTCCTTCAAAGATTTTGACTGCCCAGAAACGATACGGGTTACCACCATCCAGCAAGCTGGAGATTTCACCATCCGTTTTCAGCGGGAAGTTCATATCCCGTGCAATTTTGGTCAGGATAGGCGCCGCTGCCGAAGCCACATACAGGTTCACCGCCAGGCATGGAATGCCAATGATGAACGCCCTGACAATATTGCCGCGACAGGCCAGTACCACCATGGATATCGGTACCCAAATGTTCGCCAGGTCACCCAGTGGCAGCAAGCGGTTACCAGGCAGAACTACCGCCAGGAGTACGCCAACCGGAATCAGCAGCAGTGCTGTCGACAACACGGACGGATGCCCCACCGCAACCGCGATATCCAGACCAATATATAGATCGTGGCGGTCAGGATACCGTTTCTTCAGGAAGCTACGCACGGCGTCCGACAATGGTAGCAGGCCTTCCATCAGCAGCTTAACCATGCGGGGCATAATCAGCATCACCGCACCAAGACTCATCGCCAGGTTAAGAACGCCTTTAACATCATATTCCGCCAGCAGGCCAATCCCTGCTCCCAGAATCACCCCTAACATCATCGGCTCGCCAAAGACGCCAAAGCGCTTCTGGATCTGATCCGGATCAGCGTTAAGTTTGTTAATACCCGGGATTTTATCGAGCACCATATTCCCCAGCACGCCGATCGGAAAGAAAATAACCGATGACAGTGTTGGCAAGGAAATTCCCGGCAGATTGAAATACTTCTGGATCATCGGTGCACACCAGTCAGCCATCACGAACGTAATCGCTGCGGTGACACCTGCAATCAGCAGACCAAAGAAGAAGTTACCGGTTACCCCGTAAACCATGGCGCCGACCATCGAGAAATGCCAGAAGTTCCAGACATCAATATCGACTGTCTTAGTCCAGTTCAGGGTCAGCATCAGCACGTTAATACCGATAGTCATCGGCACAACGAATGGTGCGACCTGAGAAGCCCAGGCAATAGCAGCAAGCGGTGTCCAGCCAAGGTCAACAACCGGCAAATCGATCCCAGTGTGACTGACCATTTCCTTAGCAGCCGGACCCAGGCTGTCGACCAGTAAACCAAAGACCAGAAAGATGCCGATGAAGCCCATACCGATGGTCAGCGCCGAGCGTAATGCCCGGCTAAAACCGGTCTGAAGACACATTGCCATGATAAATATAATTATCGGCAACATGATCGTCGGACCGAGCCCCAGAATATACTGGACGGCGGAAAATACTTTATCCATCATGCTCACCTTTATTTTTTAAGGATGGCTACGATTTTTTCCAGTAATTCTTCTTCGCCAAATCCGGTCAGCAAAGGAAGGCCATTCAGGACCGGGGTATTCAGTTCCGTCTTAACCGCAGATGTCACGATAATGAGATCCGCCATTCCATCCTGTTTGCCAATCGTGCCGATATTAGACTGAATAGGCTCAACGTTAATACCCTGGCTTTTACAGTACTGAACCACTTTTTCAGTTGCTACCGCAGAAGTCGCAATACCGCTGGTACAGGCGAAGATAATTTTCTTGTTCATTTCAGACTCCAGATATAGTAATAAGAATAACGAGGTAATAAGAACAAATGTTAAGACGGTTTAATACAGATTCTTTGCTAAAAGCTCCATAACATCATCCTTTGATTTCGCCCAAAGGATTTTATCCATTTCATTGCTGCGCTGAAAAAGCGAAATTAGCTTCATCAGAAATTCGAGGTGTGCATCTTTTTCTTTGAGCAGTAAAAAGAAAATGACATTTACTTTCATAGTACAGTCGGGATCTTCAGCCTGATTAAATACGATCCCCTCAGGGCAGGTTACCACGACCAGTTTTTCTTCCCGGATATGCTCGACATCAACATGAGGGATAGCGACCCCCATTCTTTCCAACTGCATTGCCGTTGGATGATCTTCTTCCCGGGCAATCAATGCCTCCGGGTAGCTCGGTTCTACATAGTTTTTTAAAAGCAGTAACTTACTAACGGAACTGAACAGGGTGTTTCTGTTCTGGGGGGGCTCATTCAGGATAATGAGTTCGGGTTCAAGTCTTGAATTTAACGACATATCACTTGGCCTCATAATGGCTGTCAATGCTTAAGGATTCAAAAAATGACAGGTATACTTGTCTATGTACAACCATGCTCAACTTGTTTAAACGTTACCCCTGACAACACAAATCACGCAACCAGCGTCGTTAAGATTTGTGCCTAAGTTCACAAAAAAGCATTACTCATTTTCTTTTTCGGTGAAGAAAACACACATAACAAATTGATTTAAATAAAAAATATAATTTATTATGACTTTTATGTTACTGACCTTTCCATTTAGCCGTGTGCTTCAGGTCATATGGCTGATAACAGAATTCCGAACGCCATGACCGGCGCTTTTGTCTCGTCACTATCAGGAAAACGGTACCCCGGAAGAAAACGGGGCACCGGAATAGCAGCTGTCGAAGGTAAATGAACACCGTGTTCTTCACTCAACAGTCAGTGGTTGTTACATTTGAGCATGGATAATTGTGATCATCTTTTTTCAGGCGGGAAAATTCGTCTTTGGCTTTTTGTAATTGTTTCATGAACACTGGGGTCTAATGCAGAGTCGCCACGGCAGAGGCTCCAACCAGGCGGCTGGCATCCACATCGCTAGCCCACTGCTCCCCCTGCTTTGACCTATCCTATAGAGCACCTGCAGAAAGTGCCCTGGACCAGATAGTTTTACCGGTGGTGATATCAATGGCTAGTATCAAGTTATCGTCGCGGCTACGATAAAGATCAAACCCGACGTGGTTACGACTGAACCGCCAGCGTTAGGCGTACCAATATAAATTGGTAAACCTAATTTAGTACCGAATGGACCATTTTCACGTGCCGTGCCAAACGGACAATCCCATACCCGTCGATGCGTCGAGCTCAATAACTCACCTATCCAGCGTTGCTGGAATGATTGGTGGTCATTCTGCTGGTCTTGCCAGAGAGTGAATCAAGGTTTAGCTTACCAATCAGCCAGTTACTGGCAAAGGCGATCCCAGTCAGAGGAGCCATATTTAAGAAGCCCGCTTAAGGAAACGTAAGCGGGCTTTCTGCTTTCTGTCTGAGGCTCGCCATCCGGGACGGAACTTAACCCGTCTTGCGGCATAGCTCATCGATGCTTTTCCCGGGACTACCGTATCGGGCAAACGCCATCTCCCGGCGGTAAGAATAGGTAAAAGCGTAGCGGAAACGAGATAGGCGCGTACGCTTTCCGCAGTGAGCTGAGCCTCCACTTCCCGCCATGGCTGCCTGATGCTGGTATGGGCCGCAAGAGGGTAGGTAAAATGAGTGAGAAAAATACACCGTCTGTTTCTATAGCAATATCAATCACTAATAATAATGCTATCGATCACCGGCTGCACAATTCTCGGGAAAACGGCCGCATCATCAAAGGCGCGAGCCGACAGCATCGCGCCGTGCACCGTCGCCATCAGCAGGTTCGCCACGTTCTCAGGGGTTCCGCGTAGCTGAAAGCGCTTTTCGCTCTCTCCTTTACGCAGGAGCGAAGCCAGCCAGTCGGTAAGATCGGTGAAATGCCCGGTGACTTCGCTGGCCACCTCGGGCGGCAGCGTCGGCAGTTCAACGGCAAGCAGCGCGCAGATGCAAAAAGGTGAGGATCCCTCACGAATACAGGTCGCCCAGTAGTCGGCGTAGGCCTGAAGCTCCGCCGCCGGGTTGTTTATCTGGCGGCTCATCGCCTGCATTCCGGCCCGGGCCTCTTCGCGATACCCGGTGACGACGACCTTGACCAGGTCTGCCTTGCTGGGAAAATGGTGATGAATGCTCGCTTTGCGGATGTTCACCTTTTCCGAGATATCGGCGAAGCTGAAACTGCGGTAGCCGCCGCAGGTCAGCAGCTGCCGGGTATAAGAAATAATTTCGTTTGCTTTCGATGAACGCTCAGTCGTCATGGTCAGATCCCGGTGTCAATATACCGCTCAATAAGATGCATACTATCAGAGCGTTGGTGGAAAACCTACCAACAGGTAGTCTGCTTATTGATGATGAAAATGCTGTGTCCAGCCGTTCGGGCGCAACATATCGCTCCCCTTCCCACAAATGAGTCTTCCTTTTTGGCCTCATCCCGCCGGGATTTTTCTGCGCCGCGTGGGAGTGATAATCCTCTTGCCTGTCCAGGATGCGGTAAATATAATCATCAGGCATTTCCACAATGCCGTAGGCGTTACCGTCATCCAACGCGCCCGGATGCCCCAGGGTCTCAGCAGAGAGTACGGGGATCGTCAGCGGCGACGTCCTGTTTTTCATCCAGGCTATCCTCATCCACGGCAATGCCGATAGTCCCCTCGCCGCATTTCCACCCGTTCCAGCCGGAGAGGACATTGTTATGAAAATTAGCGGTAATACCCTGCTGATTACTGGCGCCACCAGCGGTATCGGTCGCGCGCTGGCCGAAACGTTTTACGCACGCGGCAACCGGGTCATCATTACCGGGCGCCGCCAGTCCCTGCTCGATGAAATGACCCGCGCACATCCGGGTATGACCGGCTTCAGGCTCGATATACTCGATGATGCGATGCTTGACGCGGTCGCCGCCGAGGTCAGAGAGCGCTTTCCCGATCTGAACGTGCTGATTGCCAATGCCGGTATTTCACGCACAGAGCGTTTCATCGCGGACGGCTGGAAGACAGACGCCGCTCAGGAGATAGTCAGCACCAACATTCTCGGCCCCCTACGCACCGCGGCGGCCTTTATGCCGCTGATTATCGGACAGCCGGATGCCACCTTCATGGCAACCAGCTCCGCGCTGGCGTTTGTGCCAAGAACCGACTTCCCAACCTACTGCGCCAGCAAAGCATTCCTGCACTCCTGGCTGATCTCTTTACGTCACCAGATGCGTCATATCCCCGTCGAAGTCCTCGAACTTTCTCCGCCTTATGTGCAGACGGAACTCACGGGCAGCGCTCAGGCCACCGATCCCCGGGCCATGCCGCTGGCGGAATATATCTCCCGCGTAATGGCGTTAATCGAAAATCATCAGCACCCGAACGGAGAGATCCTGCTTGAGGGGGATAAAGCACGGCGCTGGGCGGAAAAAGAGGGAACCTTTGATACGCTTTTCCGCGCCATGAACCCGGATTAACCCCCAGCCGTGCCGATATGATTCGGCACGGCTTTGCTGGTCAGTTCGCCGAACTTATCGCCTGCCGCGACCGGACATACTTTCGAAGACGCCATCGCGTCGCACCAGGGCATGGAATAGCGCGGCGGCCAGGTGCAGCATAACGGTGATAAACAATGCCAGCGCCACCAGCGAATGCAGCGGGCGCAGGACGGCATACCAGTCATTATTCACCGGCGTAAGCGGCGGTAAAATAAAGACGCCCGCCACAGAGATGGGATACCCCGCCGCCGATTGCATCGCCCAGCCGATAAGCGGCTGGAGGAGCATCATCGCGTACAGCGCCCAGTGCGAGAGATGCGCCAGCCCCCGTTGCCAGGCGGGTACCGAAGCCGGCAGCGGCGGCACGGCGGTGTAAAAACGGAGCCATAGCCGCACCACCACCAGCAGCAGAATCATCAGCCCCAGCGGCTTATGTATAGACACCAGTAACGCATGCAGCGACGAAACCGTTGCGACCATGGCGACGCCAATAAAGAGCATCGCCATGATAGCGGCGGCCATCAGCCAGTGCAGGAAGCGCAGCGCCGGATGGAAATGAGCGACCTGTTTCATAAGTGGGCTCCTGACTGTTGGGATTGTTCACGGGTGCGGGCGTTATACGATTTGGCGTAGGCTGACGAACGCGCATTGAGTAACGGATCGTCTGAGGCGGCAATACCGTTCGGGAGAATCAGGGGGTCGTAATTGATATCGTTGCATGGGCCGTTCTGCTGCGCCACGGCGCTTGTCAGCTCGAGCGTACCGGCATTGATAGTTTGCCGATCGTCAGGCCAGACGCTGGCGGCATCGTTTCCCACGTCGCCAGGTCGGGCGACAGTGATTACCAGATCCCACTTCAGCGTCCCTTGCGCCAGGCGCTGTGCAATATCCTGCTGCAGGAAGTCTTTATCACGTTTATCCGCCTCGCTAATGGGCTGATAGCCGGTATGCGGCACCATGCTCCAGCGAACCAGATGTCCTGCCCCCGTCTTGTCGATAAAACGGAACGCATTCAGGCTGTTATAGCGATCACTCGCCCAGCTGGATGAGGGAACGTACTGCTTTGCCCAGGCCAGATAGCGCTGGAGCTGGGGGTGCGCGCCCACAAACGCCTTCAGCTTTTCCGGGTTGGGCTTGCCGGTTGCCGGGTCAGGCAAGGTGACGGTTTGCAGTTCGTAGAACTCTTCAACGGTGGAAACCGGAAACAGCGGCATGGCGTTCATGCCTGTCCGCCACTGTTCGCCATTCTGCTGCCTGAACTCCAGCGCCATACTGCGCACGGGAACGGCATAATCCGGCGCGTCGGGGTTGCCGCCGGCAATGGCGAAACGTCCGGTGACCGGCGTTTCTCCCGGTGCGAACAGCGCTGCCCGCGACAGGGAACTGGCATGGCCATTGGAGATAAAGCGCCCCACGACACATACGCCTTTGGCATGGTTGCGGCGAAAGCCCGGATGCTCGCCGCCCGATTGTTGCAGCACCGTAACCAGCTTGTCAGAGGTGAGACGATGCGGCGTCAGCCAGCCGCCCGCCCACAGAAACAGCGCTATCACGGCCAGGGGAATAATAGCGACCAGCAGCAGGCGCACTATTTTCTGCCTGCCAGAGAGTGAAGAGATTGTCATATTTTTGCTCACACTATTGCATTGAATCCGCAGACCGGGAGGCGAGAAGGCGCTCCGGCAGGTCAAAAGTTTATTTGCACAAAACCGCGGGTCGTTATCGCCGCGCGGTCTCATTGTGGTTATGCCCCACGCCAAACAAACCTACTAGTTGGTAGTTTACCTGTCAATGCCGGAATGCGAATCTGTCGCGGCAGCGCTGTCGATACAGGATCGGGAAGGCGTCTTATTGGGGAGGGCGGCCTGGCCGTTACAAAACAGGCGAAGAGCCTATCCGCGCCGGCTGATGCCCGCTGGCGACCTGCAGGAGCTGGCCTGGAGAAGGATAATTCACGCTGTTAGCATGACGTGACCCCGTAACTTACCGCCGGAGCGGAAAGAAAAAACGGTGCTGATGCCCTTTTCTCTCTTTTACAGCGTCGCCGCGCGCATCATCTCAATCAATTTTCGCAGGCCCGGATGGAGCTGCCTGCGGCTGGGGTAATACATCACCATCGGTTCATCTTCGCATATCCACCCGGGAAGCACCTGTACCAGCCGCCCGCTTTCCAGCAGCGGGCGCGTCCGCACCTCCAGACAATAGGCCAGCCCAAAGCCGTTAAGGGCGGTATCGATAATCATCTCGGTCTCGTTAAGGATCAGCGAGCCGGGAACATCCAGCGCCAGCGCTTCCCCGGCGTGGTTAAGCTGCCATTTGTACAGCGTCCCGTTACCGAGCCGCATGCGGATACACTGATGCTGCAACAGATCGTCGGGATGGTGCAGAGGAAGATGGGCGTTATTGTGCAGATACGCCGGGGAAGCCACCACAATCCACTTCAGCTTGCGGGTCAGCGGCATGGCAATCATGTCGCGCGGCACGCTCTCGCCATAGCGGATCCCGGCGTCATAGCCGCTGCCAATGATATCCACCAGCGTATTATCGACGGTGATTTCCAGCTGCAGCCGCGGGTGCATCGCCATAAATTTCGCCAGCACCGGGGCAAACAGCAGCTGGGCCGCATCGCGGGGAATATTAATCCGCAGTCGCCCTACCGGCGATTCGCGGTAATGATCCAATTCATCCAGCGCCAGGCGGATATGGGAAAAGCCCGTTTCCAGATGGCCGAGCAGCGCCTCGCCGGCATCGGTCGGCACCACCGAACGGCTGGTACGATTGAGCAGACGCACCCCCAGCCGTTCTTCCAGTCCGCGCATGGTATGGCTTAGCGCGGAGGTCGATACGCCAAGCTCCGAGGCCGCAAGGCGAAAGCTTTTGCGCCGGCAGATAGTTAAAAATACGTTCAGATCGGCGAGTTCGCCGCGGACCGGTGCAGGCATAAAAGTGCCCTCTGTCATCAAGGGTTCGTTGAAATTAATTCAACTTAACATGAGTTAGTATAGTTCCCAACTATCGACAGGAGGGAACATGGCAATCGAAACGATTCACATCGCCGGCATTTCACAACCGGTCAGCCGTATCGGTCTTGGTACCTGGGCAATGGGCGGCAGTATGTGGGGCGGCAGCCATGACGAGCAGTCGATCGCCACGCTGCACGAAGCGCTGGACCGCGGCATCAATCTTATCGATACCGCCCCGGCCTACGGCTTCGGCCACTCCGAGGAGGTGGTCGGTAAGGCGCTGGCGGGCCGCCGCGAGCGGGCGATTATCGCCACTAAAGTCGCCCTGGAGTGGGACGACGCGGGACGCATTACCCGCAATTCCACCCCGCAGCGTATCCGCCAGGAGATTGAAGACTCGCTCCGCCGCCTGCAAACCGACTATATTGACCTGTATCAGGTCCACTGGCCGGACGAGCTGGTGGCGTTCGAAGAGACGGCCCGCGTCCTGCAAGATCTGCAACAGCAGGGAAAAGTTCGTGCGCTGGGGGTCAGCAACTACTCTCCGGCGCAGATGGATCGGTTCCGCAGCGCGGCGCCGCTGGCGACCCTGCAGCCGCCGCTCAATCTGTTTGAGCGCGGAAAAACGCAAAGCGAGCTGCTGCCTTATGCCGAACAACATCAGCTGGTGGTCCTCGCCTACGGCGCCATCTGCCGCGGCCTGCTGTCGGGGCGGATGACGCCGGATACGGTATTTGGCACAGACGATCTGCGCAGTATCGATCCCAAGTTCCAGCCGCCGCGCTATGCCCACTACCTGGCGGCGGTTGCGGCGCTGAAAACCTTCGCTCAGCAGCGCTTCGGCAAAAGCGTGATGGCGCTGGCGCTGCGCTGGGTCCTCGACGCCGGCCCGACCGTTGCGCTGTGGGGCGCCCGTCGTCCGCAGCAGTTGGCGGGGCTCGAAGAGGTTGCCGGCTGGCAGCTTACCGCGGAGGATAAGCAGGAGATCGACGCGATCCTCGCGCAGCACATCGCCGAACCGCTGGGTGCGGAATTCATGGCGCCGCCGCACCGCCGCTAAGCGTGGTAAAAAGAGTGACGCGCCCCGAGCAGTGCGCTGCCCGGGGCGCGTTTTGTTGTTCACCTGCATAAGTCAAAATAAAAATGAGCTCATCAGTCAATGAACCTCCTCGCGAGACGGATGCTGGCGAAGTTTCCCTGTCGCGCCTCGCTCTGCTGAAGGCGCTGTTCGCCCTCGGCACGGGCGGTTTCGCTATCGGTACCGGCGAATTCGTTATTATGGGCCTGCTGCCCGATGCGGCCAGCGGGCTGCAGGTGTCGATTCCATCGGCCGGCCATCTGATCAGTATCTACGCGCTGGGGGTGGTAGTCGGCGCGCCGCTGCTGGCGGTCCTCGGCGCACGTTGGCCGCGACGGGACTTTCTGATTGCCCTGATGGCGATGTTCGCCGCCGGCAACCTGCTGAGCGCCGTTGCGCCGGGCTACTATTCCATGCTGCTGGCGCGCTTCGTCGCCGGGTTTCCGCACGGCACCTTCTTCGGCGTTGCCGCGCTGCTGGCCGCCAGCCTGGTGGACCGCTCGCGACGCGCTCAGGCGGTATCGATGGTGCTGCTTGGCCTGACCATCGCCAATCTGCTGGGGGTGCCGGCGGTGGCCGCCATCGGCCAGCTGTTCGGCTGGCGCAGCGCCTTCGCTATCGTTGGCGGCCTGGCCGTACTGACGCTGATTCTGGTGCGCGCCTGGGTGCCATGGCGCGCCGGCGATAAAGCGGCCAGCCCGCTGCGCGAGCTGACGGCGCTGACCCGCAAGCAGGTGCTGCTGACGCTGGCGATCGGCGCCATCGGCAGCGGCGGGATGTTCTCGATATTCAGCTACGTGAAGCCGACGATGCTGGAACTGGCCCACCAGCCGGTAGCCATGATTCCGGTCATCCTGGCGATGTTTGGCTTTGGGATGATTATCGGCAATATCGTTGGCGGCCGTCTGGCGGATCGCGGCCTGGAAAAAACCATTCGTCTGCTGCTGGTCTGGGCGATTGTGGTGATGAGCGCCTACGTCTATACCGCACATTACGCGTGGCCCGGCGCGATAACCGTAATGCTGGTGGGCACCATGGTGTCGCTCTCTTCGGTACTGCAAATCCGCCTGATGGACGTTGCCGGCGATGCGCAAACCATGGCCGCGGCGATGAACCACTCCGCGTTTAACATCGCCAATGCGCTGGGAGCCTGGCTGGGCGGCGTCACCATTTCCGCCGGTTTCGGCTGGCAGTCCACCGGCTGGGTCGGAGCCATCCTCGCGCTCTTCGGCCTGCTGATCCACACCTGGGCGACGATCGATGCCCGAAAGCGCTCACCTTTACCCCATTGAGGATGATGTCATGACCCTGACTCTGACGCTTGCCGACGCGCTGCTCGCCGGTGTCAAAACGGCGGTGGAAACCCATCGCTTTCCGCCAGTTTCCGCGGCAGTGCTGGACAGCGGCGGCCATCTGACGGCGTTTGCCCGCATGGACGGTACGTTCCTGGCGACCATCGATATTGCGATACGTAAAGCCCGTACCGCCGTGCTGTTTCAGGCGAACAGCGAGAGGGTCGGCGCCGATCTGCATCCCGCCGGGGCGGCATATTCGCTGGAAAACAGCAACGGCGGCCTGGTCGGCATTGAAGGCGGCATCCCGCTGCGCAATGCCCGGGGCGCGACGATCGGCGCGATCGGCGTTTCCGGCGCCAGCAAAGAGCAGGACCGGCAGATTGCCGCTTTTGCGATTGCCGCGGTGATGGAGTCCCGCACTTAACCGCAACCGGGCAGGCGTAGGCGCTATCACCTCACCTGCCCCCCGCCCGCCCCGCCTTTTCGTTCAATCCTATTCCGCAAGCGCGCGTCTCGCATCACGCCCGCGCGATAAAACCCACCTTTTCGTCCGCATCTCAGCCTTGCTTTCATTAAAAATCCGGCAAATCAGGTCGAGAATCGAACGGACATCACATTAAGCCGCGGTTTAGCGGTCAACGGGCGAAATTTGTGAAACCGATCATATTTGTATTATTGAATTATTGTCATACAAGATTATAACCTCTTTACTACAAAAAACGATCGGGCAGTTATCGACCTTTTAACAAGGAGTCAACAATGTCTTCCGCCGTTGAACAGTATCGAATCTACGCAATCCGCTATGCCCACCACCACCGTATGGCGCGGGATAATTTTATCGGCGGCGATCTCCACGATGGCCCCATGCCGATTGACTACTTCATTTGGGTGATCCAGAACGACACCCGCACCCTCGTGCTGGACACCGGCTTCGATGAACAGATGGCCAAACAACGCGGGCGCACCATCATCCATCCGATCGCCGAAGGTCTGGCGCAAATTGGCGTCGATCCGGCTACCGTGACTGACGTCATCATTAGCCACATGCATTACGACCACGCCGGTAATCACCCGCTGTTCCCGGCGGCAACCTTCCATCTGCAGGATCGCGAAATGGCCTTCTGTACCGGCCGCTGCATGTGCCACCACGAAGTGCGTCACCCCTTCGATGTGGAAGACGTGAAAGCGATGATCGATAAGCTCTTCGCCGGTCGCGTACGTTTTCACGACGGCGACGCCGAACTGGCGCCGGGCATTACGCTGCATCGTACCGGCGGCCACTCTGACGGGCTGCAGATCGTGCGCGTCAGTACCGCCCGCGGTTGGGTGGTGCTCGCGTCGGACGCCGCGCATTTCTACGCGAATATCGAACAGGCTCGCCCCTACCCGGTGGTGTTTAACGTTGGCGATATGCTGGAAGGTTACGCAACCGTCAAACGCTTAGCCGACTCGGCCGACCATATCGTTCCCGGTCACGATCCTTTGGTTCTACGCCGTTATCCTGCTTTTTCGGCCGCCACTGAGGGGTGGATTGTCCGCGTCGATCGGCAGCCGCAGCCCGCCACTTCATTTTGAAAAGGAGTATCCCATGATCGTTGAAATGCGCATTTACCACTGCATGCCGGGTCGGTTACCGGCATTACTGGAGCGTTTTCGTCATACCACGCTCGGTTTCTTTGCCAAATACGGTATTAAGCAAATTGGTTTCTGGACCACCGCGGTCGGCGAAAGCAACCACACTTTGACCTATTTGCTGAGCTGGGAAGATATGGCCGAGCGTGAAAAATGCTGGAATGCATTCCAGGCCGATGTGGAATGGCAGGAAAAGCGCGCGGAAAGCGAGCGTCAGCACGCCATCGTTTCCCGTATCGAGAACAGCTTTCTGCTACCCACTGATTTTTCAGCGCTGCGCTAAAACCGCCGTTTCTGCCGTTAAGAGAGGTTGACGTGAAAAGTATCCACACCGTGGGGTTTATTGGCTTAGGCATGATGGGAACGCCCATGGCGACCTGCCTGAGCCGGGCGGGTTACAGCCTGCTGCTGCATGACGCCGATCGCCAACGCGCCGACGCGCTGGCGGAATCGCTGCGCGCTGCGCCGCTGTCGGCCGATAACGTGGCAAGTCTGGATGTGCTCATCACCATGCTGCCCAACTCCGACATCGTCGAAGAGGTGCTGTTCGGCCAGCAGTGGGCCGAACGCCTGCCCGCCGGCGCGGTCGTCATTGATATGAGCTCATCCGTACCGTCCCGTTCGCGCGATCTGGCGCAGCGCCTGCAGCAACAGGGCTTATGTTATCTGGATGCTCCGGTTTCCGGCGGCGTCGGACGTGCGGAACAGGGCAAGCTCGCCATCCTCGTCGGCGGCGAGGAGGAGGTGCTGTCCCGCTGCCAGACGCTGCTGGCCGCCATGGGCAGCTCCATCCTGCATATCGGCGCCGCCGGCAGCGGCCATGCGGCGAAGGCGCTGAACAACTATGTTTCGGCCGCCGGTCTGACGGCGACGGTGGAGGCGTTGCTGGTGGCTCGCCGGTTTGGCATCGATCCGCAAGTGATGACCGATGTGCTCAACGCCTCCAGCGGCCGCAGCAACACCTCAGAAAACAAGGTGCGGCAATTTATGCTGAGCGGAAGCTACGCTTCAGGCTTCGCGCTGAAACTAATGGATAAAGATTTGCAGATTGCCAAAGGCCTGGCCGCTGCGGTCGATTACCCGCTACGTCTTGGCGAGCATTGCATCGATCTCTGGCACCAGTATGCAGGGTCCGTATCGGCCAGCGCTGACCATACGGAAATGTATCGGCTGCTGGACGACAACGACCCCTCCACAGGAAACTGACTATGCCCCATACCACACAGTTTTATATTGATGGCCGCTGGGTTGAGCCGGCGGCGCCGCGCTGGTTCACGGTGATAGACCCGGCAACCGAGCAAGCGGTTGCCCAGCTAGCGCTGGGGAATGAGCAGGACGTCGACCAGGCGGTCGCCGCCGCGCGGCGGGCGTTTCCCGCCTGGGCTGAGACGCCGGTTGCCGAACGCATCGCCTTATTAAAACGCATCCTGACCGGGTATCAGCGCCGCTACGAGGAGTTTGCCGCCGCCATTCACCGCGAAATGGGCGCGCCGATGAAATTCGCCCGCGACGGGCAAGCGGTACGCGGCGTCGCGCACCTGGAGACGTTGATTGAGGTGCTGGAAAATTTCGCCTTTGAAGAACAGCGCGGTAGCACCCGTCTGCGGCTGGAACCGATCGGCGTTTGCGGCTTGATTACCCCCTGGAACTGGCCGGTGAATCAGGTGGTGGTGAAAGTGCTGCCGGCTCTGGCGGCAGGTTGCGCCATGGTATTGAAACCCAGCGAATACTCCCCGCTCAGCGCCTTGCTGTTTGCCGAAGTGCTGCATGACGCCGGGGTGCCTGCCGGCGTTTTCAACCTGGTGAATGGCGATGGACCCGGCGTCGGCGCCGCTCTGGCGGCGCACCCGGATATAGAGATGGTGTCGTTTACCGGCTCGACTCGCGCCGGGATCGAAGTCGCCAGGCTGGCCGCTCCGGGCGTCAAGCGCGTGGCGCAGGAGCTGGGGGGCAAATCGGCCAATCTCCTGCTCGATGATATCGATCTGCAAAACGCCGTAACCCGCGCGGTCGCCGCCTGTTTTACCAACAGCGGACAGTCCTGCTCAATTCCGACGCGCTTACTGGTCCCTCGCGCCCGGCTGGATGAGGTCAATGCCATCGCCCGGCGGGCCGCGATGCAGTATCGCGCGGCTCCTGGCGACGATGACAAACCCCGGTTGGGGCCGCTGGTCAATCGCGCGCAGTTCGAACGCGTTCAGCAGCTCATCCAGCGCGGCATCGATGAACAGGCGGAGCTGTTGCTCGGTGGAACCGGCAGACCCGAAGGCGTCCAGCAGGGTTACTACGTGAAACCCACTATTTTCAGCCAGGTGACCCCCGACATGATCATCGCCCGTGAAGAAATCTTTGGCCCGGTGTTATGCATCATGCCATATGACAATGAAGACCAGGCCATCGACATCGCCAATGGTTCTGACTACGGTCTGGCCGCTTACGTGCAGTCGGCCGATCCCGAACGAGCCCGGGCCATCGCCCGGCGGCTCCGCGCCGGTCAGGTCCATATCAACTATCCTCCCGTTGATTTTCATGCTCCCTTTGGCGGCTATCGCCGCTCCGGTAACGGACGCGAATGGGGAGAAGCCGGGCTGCGGGAGTATCTGGAGGTGAAAGCGATGGTCGGCTATCACCCGGCCTAATCGGCAAAAAAATTTAGCCATTTTCACTGTCATACAATCATACGAAAATGAGGAAAGTTTCCTCAGGGGGGCATAATGGAAGAAAGTGAACTGTTTCAACAAGGCTTTGCTAACCGTAAAGAGGTCTTAGGCGAGACCCATGTTGATAAATCATGGGCCAGCGCGGATGACTTCAATCGTCCCATGCAGCGCCTGGTGACGGAATTCTGCTGGGGACGAGTGTGGGGAGACGAAACCTTGCCCTTCAAAACCCGCAGCATGCTGAACATCGCCATGTTGACCGCGATGAGCCAGCACCACGAACTGGCAGTCCACGTCCGCGGCGCGCTCAATAACGGCGTCAGCAAGGCTGAAATCCAGGCCGTGCTGATGCAAACCGCCGTATATTGCGGCGCGCCTGCCGCGCTCGCCGCATTTCGCGTCGCTACCGCCGCCATTAGCGAATGGGAAAAGGAGAACATCCCCGAGGCATGATCGCGCATTCTGACCCTACACATTCACCGCCTCCGGCAGTGAATTCCCTAACGCCAAACGCGCCCTGAGAGGTGCGAACAATGCAGGAGACAGACATGGTAAGCATTAGCGCCAACCAGGCCGTCACTGATATGGAACAGAAGCAATCGCAGGAAGATAAACGTAAGAGCGCCGTGCGCGGCGCATTCTTTTCCGAATATATCGACATGTTTGACATCTACCTTCCGGTCGTTGCGCTGTCGCCGGTGCTGTTTTATTTCCAGCCGCCTAATCTGTCCAGCGGTACGGCCACCATTCTGGCTTCGCTGGTGTTTATCACCACCCTGCTGGGCAGACCGCTGGGGGCGCTGATATTCGGCATCGTGGCAGACAAACTGGGGAGACGAAAAGCCTCCATCTATTCGGTGTCCGGATTTGGGGTCGTGACCTTCCTGATCGCCCTGTTGCCCGGGTACGAGACGCTCGGCCTCACTGCCTATATTTTGCTGGTGCTGCTGCGCTTTATTGACGGCATCTTTCTCGGAGGCGGCTATACCGGGGCTATGCCGCTGGCGATCGAATATGCCAAAAAAGAGCAGCGCGGGTTTGTCGGCGGACTGATCATCGCCGGCTTCCCGGCGGCCTATGTGACCATCAACTTAATCACCATGCTGATGTTTTTCCTGTTCCCGCTCGACGGCATTCACTCGCCGTATGCGCAGTGGGGCTGGCGTATCCCGTTCATTATCGGTGCGCTGCTGGCGGCCGCCCTCGCTTTTTATTACGTCCACAAGGTGGCTGAATCAGAGGTCTGGCAAAACGAAGAGGGAACGGTGAAAGAGAAGCTGCCGCTGCGCGATTTAATTAGCGGCAAAAGCGCGCGCAACCTGCTGCAGGTACTGATTATGATGACCGGATTCTGGTTAACGCAGAATATCGTCACGATCTATCTGCCGACCGGTCTGCTGATCAATACCCTGCATCTGAATGGTTTCGAGATGACCGCGACGCTGATGCTCACCTATCTGGTGCTGTTCTTCAGCTATATTGGCGCCGGTCTGCTGGGGCAAAAATTTGGTCGCCGTCGCTTCTTTATCGTCGTCGGACCGCTGATTGCAACCGTTGGCGCAGCCATCCTCTATATCCTGACCACCGTGCCACTGCCGCTGTGGGCGGTGATGACCCTGGTCTGTCTGTTGGCCGTGCTGGTGACCTCCCCCTGGGGAGCGATCGTCACCTATATCAATGAACGATTCGTAACCGATGTCCGTGCAACCGGGTTTGGCGTGGGCTTCAGCCTGTCCGTGATCTTACCGTCGTTTTACGCCTTTTATATGAGCTGGTTGAGCGCGCTGATGCCGCTGGCCCTGACCGCCGTTTTCCTGCTGATACTCGGCGGGGTGATTGGCATGATCGGAGCCATGATGGGACCCGAAACCAAAAATGTGGATTTCACCGCACATTAACCGCACTCACAGGAGAAAAGTGATGCACAGTAAAAAGTTAGGTTTTATTGGCTTAGGTAACATGGGGGGACGCATGACCCGTTGCCTGGTGGACGCCGGTATCGAGGTGCTGGGGTTCGACCCTCAGCCTGGCGCGGCGCAAAAAGCCGGCGCCCGCGAAGCGCGGGACCTGCGTGAGGTGGCGGCGGAGTGCGATCTGATTCTGCTGTCGCTGCCGGATAGTAAGGTTGTCGAAAACGTCATGCGGCAGCAGGATGGCCTTCTTGCCCATTGCCGCCATGGACAGACCATCGTCGATTTGAGTACGGCCTTGCCGGCGTCGACCGTGCGCCTGCACGGCCTGCTGCAGGAAAAAGGCGTGACCTATATCGACGCGGGGATCTCCGGCGGCGCGGCGGCGGCGGAAAAAGGCCAGCTGACGCTGATGGTCGGCGGCGAGGAGGCCGCTATTCAGGCGCTTGAGTGGGCGTTTGCGCCTATCGCCAGCAAGGTGGTGGTGATGGGGGAAAGCGGCGCGGGCCACACCACCAAACTGCTGAACAATTTCCTCAACGCGGTCAGCCTGGCGGCAACCGCCGAGGTGATGGTCGCCGGTAAAAAAGCCGGTCTGGATTTGCCGCGGCTGCTGGACGTGCTGAACAGCAGCAGCGGGGTTAACTTCGCCACCCTGCATCGCTTCCCGCGGATCGTGCAGGGCGATTATCTGGAAGGCGGATTAACCGGCAAATTAATGACCAAAGATTTGGTGCTGTATGCCGACCTGCTTCACCAGCTCGGCATGGCGTCATTAAACAGCGCCGGGCCGCTCGCCAGCTTCGGTCTGGCGACCGCGCTGGGTTACGGCGATGTCATCAGCAATCGCGTGGTTGACGCCATCGGCGATATTTCCGGTGGTATCCGCCTCTCTTCTTCCAATAACTGATACGGAGCACATTATGCGTATTTTTCATGGCCGTGAGGCGAACCTGCCTTCCGAAAAACGCGGGGCGACTTTCACCGGCGAGGTCTGGGCCGATGTGGTGATGCCGGCGACCGACGGGATCACCATCAACAACGTCTTTTTTACCCCGGGCGCGCGTACCTTCTGGCATACCCACGAGCAGGGGCAGATTCTGCAGGTGATCGCGGGTAAAGGCTGGATTTGCGTTGCAGGGGAAAGCGCGCAGCCGATCCGGGCGGGCGATACCGTCTGGATCCCCGCAGGCGAACGCCACTGGCACGGCGCGGCGCAGGATAGCTACATGCAGCACACCGCGACGTCGCTCGGCAAAACCGGGTGGCAGGACGAGGTGACTCACGACCAATATGAACAGTCAACACGTGGATAGGGGGCGCAATGAATACGAGCCAACCCGATTTACGCCAGCAGATACTGGATACGCATCACTACTGGGAAGAGGGTCAGGATGCGCTGCTGCGTCTTGATGCCGGTTTTCTGCAGGCCTGGCACCAGCTGGCCTGCGTACCGTTACGAAAAAATCATCTGGAAAACAAAGTGAAAGCCATGGTCGCACTCAGCGCCAGCCTGGCATCGACGCATATCTATCAACCGGGGATCCGCCGCCATATCGACGTGGCGTTAAAATATGGTGCCACCCGTGAAGAACTGGTCGAAATCCTGGAGCTCACCAGCACGCTGGGGATTCATGCGGCCAATATTGGCGTCCCGCTGCTGCTGGAGGTTCTCGAGGAAGAAGGGCTACGCCAGGAGCCGGCAGCGCTGACCGAACGTCAGCAGGCGCTGAAGGCCAGCTTTATTGCCAACCGCGGCTACTGGCACGCTTCATGGGACGGATTATTAGAACTGGATCCAGATTTGTTTGAATATTACATTGAATTTTCGTCAGTCCCCTGGCGCACAGGCGTACTATCCCCCAAAGTTAAGGAGCTCATCTACTGCGCGTTTGACGCTTCAGCAACCCACCTGTACGCACAGGGCCTGAAGCTGCATATGCGTAATGCTATCGGCTATGGCGCCAGCAAAGAAGAGATTTTAGAAGTGCTGGAAATCGTGAGCCTGATTGGCATGCACGGAGCGGAAGCGGCGGCGCCGCTGCTGGAACAGGCGCTGAACCCGCGCTGAATGACCGGGTCGCAGCAGGGTCACTTGCTGTGACTCAGAAAGATATGGTACAAATTGTGATGTCTTTTGTCATACAGGAATACAAAAATGAATACGGAGATGAACTTGGTCCGGCCGAATACCCTGCGGCGTCAGGTGGAGAACGCCCTTCGTGAAGCCATCATGTCCGGCCGCTTTCATCCCGGCCAGCGTCTGATCGAACGCGAGCTGTGCGAAAACCTTGGCGTGAGTCGGACGTCTATCCGGGAAGCGTTACGCCAGCTGGAAGCGGAAAAATTAATCCGCATCGTGCCGCATAAAGGCCCGATCGTCGCCAGTATCTCCCTGAAAGAGGCCGAAGAGCTGTATGCCCTGCGCAGCGTACTGGAAGGGTTTGCCGCCAGGGAGTTTGCGCTCCAGGGCAGCGACGCCAGTATCGCGCAATTTGCTCAGGCGGCCGGTCAGCTGCGTGAGGCCGCGGAGTCAGGCCAGCAGGAAGAGGTGCTGCGTGCCAAAACGGCCCTGTATGACATCATTTTTGATAACTGCAATAACAGCCTGGTGAAAGAGATCCTCACCAGCCTGCATTCACGGGTGAACCTGTTACGCGCCACCTCGCTGATGGAGCCTCATCGCATGCCGTCGAGCCTGGCGGAGATCGATCAATTAGCCCAGGCGCTGCGCGAGCGGGATGCCGAACAGGCCCAGGCGATCGCCTCGTTACATGTCAATAACGCCTGCAAAGTGGCGCTGCAGATGCTGCGTCGCCAGAACGAAGAGTAGCCGGCGCGCGGATCGCGTAAAAGGCGGAGAGTTAAAAATCATATTTTAACGTTAAACGGTTCTGCCAAAAGTTCTTTTTATATCGTGATGATGTCTGTACTCCGGCATAATCGCTGAGATTAAAGCCTGTAAAAATACCCGGGGCGAACCAGGTAAAGAACACCATATATTCCGACTGATTGATTCCCGGCGCGGCGACGTCCGCCTTCAGATCCATAAAGGAGTAGCGCGCGCCGACTTTCAGCGCCTCCTGTAGCGAATAAGCCACATTCGTTGAGTATGCGTTTCCGCTGCCCAAATCCTCGGTGCTGGTAAAATAAGGCTGAGCGAACCACGGCCCGGAGGAGGTACTGTGCGCATAAGGCACCACCACGCTTCCGTTATTCCACGCTGAAGGGTGTGAAGCAATATGATCGTAGTTAATATCCCAGTGCATTTTCGGTAGCGGCGTGGCAGAAAACTGAATGCCGTATGAGGTGCTGTCCACCTCTCCCAGCCACTCTCGTCCTGCGCCGGTACCGCGAATAAACTGCAGCCCGATATCCGGCTGCCAGCGATAATTTAGCCAGCGCAGGCGGCCTTCGCTATAAAAAAGCCTGGCGTAGTCCTGATAGTTTTCATACCACAGCTGGCCAGACAGCTTTTTCTCCGCGGCCCGCCACGTTCGTCCCAGCCCAGCGGCCCACATACCGTCGGTCTTCTCGCTAACGTTGGTATAGGCGCTGGTGGCCTGAAAGCGATCGCTGCCCCAGGGTTTATAACGCCAGAGCCGGCTGGCGTGCAAAAAGTCCTCTTTATCACCATAGTGCGCATCCACGCCGCGAAACAGGATCGGGGTGATGCGCCAGTCATAATCGGAGACAAACGGTAGATTGACGCGCTGGTCGCCGGCGGTGATGCTTAATGCGTCATCGTGCCAGCGCAGCCAGGCTTCGCCGATATTCGTTTGATTATCCGCAAGGGAAGAAAGGGTGTGCGCGCTATCCGGGTGGTCAATACCTCGCACAAAAATACCGCTGATTCCGGCGCTAAAACCGTAATAGTCGGCGGTTTCATAGTTAATTGAACCGCCATAGCTGACCGTGTCCTGATTACGTGCCGTCACGAAGTTCGCATTATGGGTCGAATAATAAAGCGTTCTGATGCTGCCGTTCACCTTACCGCAGGCCAGGGCGGAAAACAGCGACGCGCCCTGCGGTTGCGGATAATGACACTCACGCGTCTCCGGCGTTTCGGCAGCAAAAACCCCCGCCGGGAATAGCAATGCGATTCCCAGAATGCGATTTATCTGGTTTTTCATATTACCCTTAAATTAACCCAATAAATTCACTTGCGCTCCCGCCTGCTAATAATATCTGCGAGCCGGGAAATAACGCATATTAATCATGAACGGCGCGAGCCGGCCTTCCAGAAATAATTTCCGGAAGGCGATATTTTTTATTATTCAGCGCGGGATAAAACGTTAAAGCTGGCTGCGAACGCGCGGTAAAACCTCTTCGCCAACGCGTATCGCCTCCTCGAGGTGCGGGTTCGCAGCCAGGATAAAGTTAGAAAAGCCAGCGCGCACGTACTCCGCCAGGCGATCGGCCACCTGCTGATAACTGCCGACGATACCGATCGTCGGACCGGGGCGTACGAGTCCAAGGCCGGACCATAAATTCGGCCCGATAACGTAATCAGCGAAGTTTTCTCCTTTATCCTGGCGCAGCGCCGCCTGACGCTGCGCGCCTACCGAATCACCGCCGCCGACGCTGGTCATCGGGTTAGCCGTGCGCGGCGCGCTGAAGTCATGCTTATCCCACAACCGGCGCGCTTCATCCCACGCCTCTTCTTCAGTCTCGCGGGCAAAAATATCCACCCGCAGGCCGTATTTCAGCTGGCGCCCCTGCTCATCCGCCATCCGGTTCAGACGTTGCATCATCGCCTGCATTTGCGCCAGCGGTTCCAGCCACATAAGATAAAAATCGGCATGGCGCGCGGCCACTGCTAAAGCCGGTTCGGAGGAACCGGAGAAGTAAACTCCCGGCTTACGGGTATGCAACAGCGGAGCGGCTAACCCTCCTCCCGCCACCTGATAGCGTTCGCCATGATGATCGAACGGCTGCCCTTGCCATAAACCTTCGATGACCTCCAGCCACTCCCCCGTCCGCCCGTAGCGATCGTCATGCGGTAAAAAATCGCCGTAGGCGCGCTGTGCCGGGGCGCTACCGCCGGTTATCACGTTCCACTCCAGCCGGTTGCCGCTGATGCGTTGCAGCGTCGCGCTCATCTTCGCCGCATAGGCTGGAGTGATAAAACCGGGCTGAAACGCGGTCATAAAACGTAAGGTCCGCGTTTCCCGCGCCAGCGCCGCGGCAATCATGAGCGGTTCGTCGCTGGGCAGGGAGGTCGGTACCAGCGCGCCGTCAAAACCGGCGACCTCGCAGGCTTTCGCCACCATTGCCATATAGTCGATATAGCCCCAGGCGCTGGCGGAGGCCCCACCGCCGCCCGGGGCGATGGAGTGGGACGTTGCGGGCTTCCAGTCGCCGCGGTTCCAGGCTTTTGACGACACGGAGCGGCCATCGCCGTGCGTGGGAATACGCCAGAAAAACTCAATCGGCTGACCCATCGGTTATACCTCCACCGCATCAAGCTGGAAGGGTAAACGCGTCACGTTGATATCGATTTTGTTGGCGATCAGACCGTGACGGAACAGTAAATCCCCTTCCGCCTGCTGTTCGGCAAAGAGCTGCTCATCCGGCGCGGTAATCCCCCATTCGCGCCCCTGCAGCCCGCGCGTCCACTCTTCCGGCGTCAGCCCGTTGGCGATCACCCGCGAAAACAGCTCTCCCGCCGCGGTTAGATTTTCGCCAATCCACGCATCGGTCGCCACCAGCGTGTCGAACAGCGCCCGCACTTTGTCCTCGCCGGCGGCCACCACATCCGGCAGGACCCAAAAAACGGAACGATTGGCGATCACATCCCCGCAATCCTGAATTTTACGCAAGCCGCCGCCCGCCAGCGCCGCGCTGAGGTAAGGATCCATGGCGATCCACGCATCTACCTCATCCGCCTGTAAGGCGGCGAGCGATGCGCCGGGCAATAAATTCACCGGTACGATATCGGTGTACTTCAGCCCAACCTGTTCCAGGGTCGCCAGCAGGAAGTAGGTCTGAAAAGAGCCTTCGATAAAGCCGATACGCTTACCGGCTAAATCCTCCGCGCGGACGATCGGCGAGTGTTCCGTCACCAGGATCGACGACCAGCTACGGCGCGGATGCGACGCGCCAATATACGCCAGCCGGACATGGTCTGCCTGCGCCACCACCGCACGCGTGGTGCCGGTGCCAATCACATTCACTTTGCCGCCGAGCGCCAGCTCATGCATCATTTTGCCTTCGGGATACCATAAGAATTCAGGCGCAAAACCGGCGTCCAGCAGCGGCTGCTGCAGGGGCGGATAGTGGGTCAGCGCGGTTAACGTCAGGTTGGAGGGATGGGCGCCGATACGAATCTTCATCACGTTGTTCCTTATTTTTTATGCTTGCGACGTACGGTCATACGCCGTGGGTTTATGCCAGAGCCTCACCGCTCGCCTGCGCGAGGTCGGCCCAGATTGCAGCGCACAGCCGGGAGAACTCCGGGTTGCCGCGCAGCGCGCGCGGCTCTCTCGGGCGGGGCAAATCAATACGGTAATCCTGCACGATACGCCCCGGACGCGGGCTCATCACGATCACCCGATCGGCCAGCGCTACCGCCTCTTCGATATCATGGGTAACAAACACGATGCTGCGCCTGCGGCTTTCCCAAATCCGCAGCAGCTCGCGCCCCATAACGATTTTGGTCTGGTAATCCAGCGCGCCGAACGGCTCATCCATCAGGTAAAGCTGCGGTTCATAGGCCAGCAGCCGCGCCAGGGAGACGCGCTGACGCATGCCGCCGGAAAGCGCGCTGGGGTAATGCCCCTCAAAGCCATGCAATTTGACCAGTTCGATTAGTTCGGCCACCCGCCGTGGATAGTCGGCAGGCGCCATGGCGGAGAGTTCGCAGCCCACTTTGATGTTTTCCGCCACCGTCGCCCAGGGTAACAACGTGTCGCGCTGAAACATAAAGCCAACGCCCGGCGGCGGCTCGCTAACCGGTACGCCATTAATCCGGACCTCGCCGCCGCTGGCGGCCACCAGCCCGGCAATCACGCGCAGTAGCGTCGATTTACCGCAGCCGGACGGCCCCACGATGGCGACAAACTCACCGGGCGCCACGCGCAGAGAAAGGTGCTCAATCGCGGTCATCGTCGCGTGATTACCGGTAAACTGTACCGATAACTGTCTGATATCTATGCTGGCGGTCATTGGCGCCACTCCGTCATACGCCGGAAGATCCGGGCGATTAGTGAATTGGCGATCATGGCCAGCACCAGCAGAATCATGATGCCGGTAAACACGCCGGTAGAATCGAGCTGGCCCGCGGCATTTTCGATATACCAGCCGACCCCCTCGCTGGAGCCAATCAGTTCGCCAACCACCGCGCCAATGAGCGCCAGGCCCACGGCGATACGCATCGCCGCCGCGATCCACGGCAGGATTGCCGGCAGCATGACCCGGCGCAGGATATAGCGTGGGGTGGCGCGCATGGTGCGCATCAGATCGATGTGATCGCGATCCAGCGATCGCACGCCTTCCAGTACGTTTAACATGAAGACGAACAGCACCATCGAGAAGGACATCATCACCTTCGCCGACAGGCCAATGCCAAACCACAGCACGAACAGCGGCGCCAGCGCTACCCGCGGCAGGCTATACAGCCCCATCAATAACGGCTCCACCACGCTTGCGACACGCCGGAAACGCGCCAGCGCCAGCCCGAGCGCTATGCCGACCAGCGCGCCCAATATCAGGCCGATGCCCGCTTCGCTCAGGGTAGCGGCAGTGTGGCGCCACAGATCGCCATTTAACGCCAGCTGCCACAGCCGCTGCGCGATATCACCCGGTCGGCTCACCCAGAACGGGTCGATAAACCAGCTTCCCGCCGCCTGCCATATCAATAGCAGCGCGAGGATAAACAGAATCTGCTGGCTTAATATCCGCCGCGACGTCGGGGCGCTTTTTTGCGCCGCGCCATCCGCCTGCCGCTTTGGCTGCAGTGAAGAAGAGGTAAATAGGTTACTCACGCCTTCTCCTTATCCTTTGCTCAGCAGATCGAGATCGGGCACGGTAATGGCGCTGTAGTCAGGCTGACTCAGTGTCGGATCGGACGCTTTGAGCATTTTCACCATCAGCTGATAGCCTTCCGGCGCCATTTTTCCGTCAGGCGACAGCAATTTCGGTGCCTCTTCCACCAGCACCTGGCGTAACGCCGGAGACAAACGCGGGTACATTTCATCCACCCCCGCCTGTACCGCGGCCGGGTCGGTCTGGATCACCTGCTCCGCCTTGATCACCGCGCGCGCCAGGCGCTGCGCTTCATCACGGTGTTTTGCCAACCAACGGTCAACCACCACCAGGTCCAGCGCCGGATACTGTAAGGTGCGAAAATCCTGAATCAGTTTAAAACGCTTGTCCGCCAGCGCCGCCTGGACATCCGGGGTTGTAAGCATGCCGGCCTGCACCGCCCCGCTCTCTATGGCCGCGCGCATTGGACCGCCGGTTCCAATCCCCACCAGACGAAAATCGCGTTCGGCATTCAGCCCCTGCTGGCCGATGTAGTAGCGCAGGGTATTATCGGTGAGGCTGCCGGGAGAGGTTATCCCGACCGTTTTTCCGCGCAGATCGCTCAGCCGGGCGGCGGGAGTGTCTGCCCGCGCCACCAGCCCATAACCATGATGTTCGGTCAACGCCACCAGCACTCGCCCGCCGAGATGGCGATTTTGTAAACGCACCGCATGGTCGGCGGCGCAGATGCAGGCCGCGATGCTCCCTCCCGCCAGCGCCTGTACCGCCGGCGCGCCGCCTTTGAACGACACGGTGTTCACCTGCAGGTCTTCATCGGCAAAGAAACCTTTTTGCTCAGCCACGATCAAAGGTAGCGATCCCAATGAGTTTTGCGCCGCGCCGAGCGTAAGGGTGGTCTTCGCCTGCAGGGAAAATGCGCTTAATCCCAACAGTAATACGGCAATCATGCCGCGTCCGCGCATAGCTACTGTTTGCATATCGTTAGTTACCTTTAATATTTTATAAAATATATTTTGTATTAACATAAAGAAAACAAACGTGAAAACAATCGTTACGTAACGAACTTTTCCGCATAACCATAGGTGATAATGTGATAACCCCACCCTTTTCAGTCTTCGATTCCGCGCGCCATCAGGCAGCACGCATAAAACACGGTGAAATCAGCGCGGTTGGGCTGGTCGAGGCGCATTTAGACCAGATCGCGCGATTTAATCCGCGTATTAATGCGGTGGTTGTTTTGCTGGCTGAACAGGCGCTGGAACAGGCCCGGGAGGCGGATCACGCGCGGGAAGCAGGCCGGGCGATCGGACCGTTGCACGGCGTGCCGATCACGGTCAAAGAGTCCTGGGACGTCGCCGGGTTGCCCGCGACGTTTGGCTTACCCCATCTGCGCAATAATATCGCCGGGGAAGACGCGCTGGCGGTCTCGCGCTTAAAGCAGGCGGGCGCTATCGTACTGGGAAAAACCAACGTTCCCCCGAACCTCGCCGACTGGCAAACCCGGCACCCGGATTATGGCGCTACGCTTAACCCGTGGGATGCGCAAAGCACCCCCGGCGGATCGTCCGGCGGTTCGGCGGCAGCGCTGGCCTGCGGCTTTTCCGCCCTTGAGCTCGGTAGCGATATCGGCGGCTCGATAAGAATGCCCGCCCATTACTGCGGCGTCTGGGGACATAAACCCAGCTACGGCGCAATCCCCGGACGCGGCCATGCCCAACCGGGAAATATCGCCCCGGCGGATATTGCCGCGTTTGGTCCGCTCAGCCGCAGCGCTGGCGATTTACGGCTGGCGCTGGATCTGTTAGCCCATCCCGACCCGTACAGCTGGCCGCGGATGCGGCCCGTCCTTGACGACGCGCGGCCGCGCCACGGCGCGCATTTCCGGGTGGCGATATGGCGCGACGATCCTCATTTTGCAGTGCGCGGGGAAGTTAGTCTGGCGCTGGATCAGGCCGCCGAATCGCTGCGCCGCGCCGGCGTGAAGGTGGTCGAAACAGGGCGGCCGTCCTTCGACAGCCGGGAGAGTTATGAGGTGTACGTTCAGTTGCTGAGAGCCGCCACCAGCGGTCGGCAAAGCGACGAAGCCTTTACCGATCGCCAGCATCTCTGCCAACAGTTAGCCGACGACGACAAAAGCTACCGCGCTCTGCTGCTGCGAGGCAATGTGCTCAGCCATCGCCAGTGGCTGGCGCTGAATCAGCGACGCTACCGACTGATGGCGGCGTGGCAGGCCTTTTTTAATCAGGTGGATTTTTTGCTCTGTCCGGTGGCCAGCACCCCTGCCTTCCCGCTGTTTAATAATGTGCCGAAGGAGGATCGTTATCTGGAGGTCGACGGGCGGGCGCTGCCGTCGGCAAATGACTATTTCTGGCTGGGGCTGGCTTCTGCCTGTGGATTACCAGCGACCACCGTGCCGCTGATGCGCACCGCCTCGGGCCTGCCGGTCGGCGCACAGATTATTGGCCGTTCAGGGGCCGATCGCGCCTGTATCGCGCTGGCAGAAATACTGGAGCGGCACCATTACCGCTTCACGCCGCCGCCGGCAATCTCTCAGCCCGCGTTATCTGCCTCCCCGGCCGACTGAAGGCTGGCGAGATAGGCCCGGCCGCGATCGGCGGCATGCCCGACGTGCCCCGCCATCAGCGTACGGGCTTCATCCGCGTTACCTTCGCTGATGGCGGTTAAAATATCGGCGTGGGATTTAAGAATGGAAGCCGTGTCACCCGTCAGCGTTATGCCCTGAACCGGCAGGGCTTTCCATAAGCTGGTAATAAATTCGGCCAGCAGGGTTGAGCCGCTGGCTTCGGCGATCTTCAGATGAAACAGCTCGTTGAGCCGACTAAGCTCGCGCGCATTTTGGTTCTTTGCCGCGGCAAGCGAGGCTTCATAGGCGGCGGCAATCTCATCGATCTGCGCTTTATTGGCATGCATGGCGGCAAGACGCGCGGTCTCCGGTTCGAGAATCGCGCGTAACAGGGAAACTTCATCCGTGCGGCTGAGTTTTTTCTCGGCAATCACCGCCGCATAATGCGGTTTGCGCACGATAAACCCCTGCTCGGCCAGCAGCGTAAAGGCATCCCGTACCGGCGTCAGGCTCATCCCTAAACGCTCAGCCAGTTCGTTGAGCGTGACTTTTTGTCCCGCTTTCAGTTCTCCGCTTTGAATAGCGCTAAGCAGCGTTTGGTATGCCAGCTCACTTTTCGTCAGAAAACCACGGACCTGATCAATCATATTTTATTCCTGCTGCCTGTGCCGTCAAAATCCACCCGGGAGAGCCCGCATTTTACGGCATCAGATCGATCCCCGCCAGCTTTCGCCGGTACAGGGCGCCCTCCCTGGTGCGTATGGCCTTATCGCCAGTTCAGCGTTTCGTCATCGATGATGAGCTCAATCACCCCGCCGCGCGATACCGTGCCAATGACCGGACAATGACGGGTAAACTCCAGCGCCAGCGCGGCGAGTAACATCCTCGCGCTCTTCGACCTGCCGATCGACGCCCGGGCGACGATCGATGCCCGAAAACGCTCACCTTTACCCCATTGAGGGCAGCGCCATGACCCTGGCGCTTGCCGCCGCCGGGCGTACATTATTCCCCCGACGAGGAGGAACGGGCAAGTAAGGTGATGATAAACACGCCGCCAATCCCGGCGGTAATGATCCCTATCGGCAGTTCCTGCGGGGCCAGCAGCGTGCGGCTGGCAATATCGCCGCCGCACAGCAATACCGCCCCCCACATCCCGCACAGGGGCAGCAGCAAGGCATGTTTAACCCCGGAAAAGGGTCGGCATAAATGAGGCACCATCAGCCCGATAAAGCCAATCACGCCGGTTAAGGCGACTAAAAAAGAGGTTGCCAGCGCACAGCAGAGGAAAATCTCCATCCTCAGACGGTTGACGTGGATCCCCAGCGACAGCGCCGTTTGTTCACCGGCCAGCATGGCATCCAGAGAACGCCATCGCCACAGCACCAGCGCACTCAGTAATAACAGGCTGCACAAGGCAAAAGGCAAGGTTTGCCAGCTGGCCAGCCCCAGCCCGCCGAGGGACCAGAACAGCACCGAGCTGGCGGCTCGCTGGTCACCGGAAAAGATCAGATAGCTGGTCACCGCGCCGAACAGAAAGGAGATGGCGAGCCCGCAGATCACCAGGTGTCCGGCCCCGCGCTGCCTTTTGAAATGGAACAGCAGCATCACCGCCGCGGCGGAGCAGATCCCGCCGACAAACGCCGAGGCCGGCAGCGTGAATGCGCCCAGCCGATCGCCAAACCGGGTAATGACCAGCACCGCTCCCGCCGACGCGCCGGATGATAGCCCGAACAGAAAAGGGTCGGCCAGATCGTTACGCGTCGTGGTCTGTAGCAAGGCGCCGACCATCGCCAGCCCCGCCCCCGTCAGTACCGCGAGGAGCGTCCTCGGCATGCGGACATCGATCACGATTCGGCTGACCAGATCGGAGACCGGTACCTCCGCCAGCCCCAATGCGCCCAACACCTGCATCAGCGATAGCGCAACGGCGCCTTTGGCGATACTGAGCAGCATCAATCCGGCCAACGCCACCGCCGCGATCCCCATCGCCCAGGGGTACCGATACGCGGCGGATATCATGGCGTCGCCGTCGGGTACAGCGCCCGCGCCAGTTTTTCGACCGCGGTGACATTCGCCGGACCGGGCGTCAGTTCGGCGTACTGTAGCTTCAGATAACGCTGATGTTTCACCGCCGGAGTCAGTTTCATCAGCGGGTGGTGTTCCAGGAAGCGGCGAAGCGCATCCGCCCCACTGCCGGTCTGATAATCCAGCAGGATAATAAAGTCCGGTTCGCTGGCGGCGACGCTCTCCCAGGAGGTGGTTCCCCAGCTGATGTTCAGCGCCTCCATGGCGTTTGTCGCGCCGGCAGCTTCGATAATCGCCGTCGGCATCGCATACCGCCCGCTGGTAAACGGCTTGTCTTCCCCCGAATCATAGACGAACACCTTTAATGGCCGGGTCCCTTTCGGCGGCCCAGGGAGGGCGCTGAGGGTCTTTTTCCAGCCATTCACCAGCGCCTGAGCCTCCTTTTGCTTGCCAAAAATTTTGCCCAGCGTCAGCTCATCCTGATAAAGCAGATCCATACTGGCTTTACGCTTATGCGCCGCGGTGAACACACAGCTCTCGCTGAGCACAAACGTCCTGATGCCATATTGACCGAGTACCGCAGGCGTTACCTCGCCCCCCACCTTCATACCGTAGTTCCAGCCGGCGAAAAAGAAATCGGGATTCGCCGCCAGCAACGTTTCCAGCGCGGGGTATTTCGGCGCCAGTTCCGGGATCGTCCCCATTGCCTTTTTAAATTCCGGCGTCATTTTGTACCAGCCGCTGATACCGGTCAGCCCGACGATACGATCCTGCAGATGCAAAGCGAACGCCATTTCCGCCATATTGAGGTCGTTAATCACCGCCCGCTTCGGCGCTGCCCTGAACGTCACGGGCACGCCGCAGCTCTCTATCGTGACAGGAAAATCAGCGGCCTTCGTCGCGGAAACCGCCAGCACCGCCACCAGGCTTAACAGCCATTTTTTCATCATGTTCCTCAGTCAGTTAGGGTGTTGCAATCAGATACTTCGAAGATCCGCAGCGCCTTCCCCGTATGGGGGTGGGCTACGGTAAAGCTGGTCACCCCCAAAACGGGCCGCAGATACTCCGGGACCAGCACCCGCTCCGGGGTATCGCAGGCCACCGCCCTGCCTTGCGACAGGAGCAAGACGCGATCGGCAAAGGGTTCAATCAGCGACAGATCGTGCAATACCGCGACCACCGTGATGCCCTTACTTTTCACCAGCGAAAGCAGCTCCAGCCGCCCCGGGGGATCCAGATGATTAGTGAGCTCATCAAGCAGGAGCAGGCTCGGCGTCTGGGCCAGCACCCGCGCCAGCGCCGCCCGCTGCCTTTCCCCTCCGGAAAGCGCGGACAGCGATCGCTTGCGCAATCCCTGTAACCCGGTCTCGTTAATGGCGTTCGCCACGATGGCATCATGCATGCGGCGCGGCATATCCCGGGCATGGGGAATACGCCCCAGGGCCACATAATCCTCAAGGGCCAGCCGCATATCGGGCGCGTCGTTTTGCGCCAGGATAGCAATCTGCTTTGCCCGCTGGGACAGTGACAACCTGGAAAGCGAACGCCCCAGGAGCTGGATATCGCCGTGCAGAGCGGTCAGCTGCTGGCCGATCGCCCGTAGCAAAGAGGTTTTGCCGCTGCCATTGGGCCCGACAACGGCCAGGCACTCCCCCGCCCGGACCTCAAAATGCACGGAGGAAAGCAGCTCTGCGCCGCCGGGCCGCAGTAGCGATGAAATGTTGACGCGCAGAACCTTCTCCGGGAGCGCGCCGGGAGTGACCGAGGGTAAAAGACGCAAACCTTCCTCCATGCCCTTAGCGGCGATATAACGTTTCCAGCCGTTCCTGCCTGGCCCGGGCATCGACGCTCAGTTCGGCGGTCGGCCGCAGCATTAACCGCGGGAGGCCAATAGCTTCCCCCGTTTCCCGGCAGTAGCCATACTCGCCATGTTTCAGGCGCTGCAGCGCCCGATCGCATTGCAGCAGCAGCCTGCTGTGGCGTTCGATGTGGCGTAACAGCAGCCGCAGAGTTTCTTCCCGCGCGGCCATATCGCCCTCATCGCCCGGGTCATCGGCTAACTGCAGCTGCTTTTTCAACCCGGCAATATGTTCCAGCAGTTGCGCACGCTCATCGTGCAGCAGCGCGGCGAAGAACGCCCGCTGCCGCGCGTTCATATACTCCTCTGGCGGCATGGCCAGGATCTGCTTTTTCTCTTCCGGTAATGGTTTACTCATTGTGTACTCATTCATCTCTCCCTCCGGGTCACGCTCCTGCATATCGCTTACGCCTGTAGTCGCGCCACACGCCTGGGCCAGGGGTCGGCGAAGGTGCCCCCCGCCGCCCAGTGGTCAATTTCCGCCTCCGTCAGAAAACAGCGTTTCAGCGCCGCGACAAAGGGCTCGAGCTCGCTGCGCTGTCCGATCACCGTCAGCCGGCAGCGTCGGTCGCCGAAACGGCCCGGCCACTGCTGGTGTAACTGCCGGCGCAGCACCTCCCGTTCTTCTGCCGTCAGCCGCGGATCCGCATGCGTCAGCACCCCGGCCTTCCAGTAGCTGACAAACCCCAGGCTGATGCTGCCCGCCGCCTGATTCCACAGCAGCGCCAAATCATCCCGGCTCGGTAGCCAGAAGAAGCCTTTGCTGCGATGTATTCCGGTGCCCAGGAACCGGTGGTAGGTATCCCATAGACGCTGGGGATGAAAAGGCCGGTCGTCTTCCAGCACCCGCGCTGCTATGGCGTGAGATTGTTCCCCCCCGCTTTCGAGGTCGTCCTCCAGCTCGGCAATCAGCGTGGCGACCCGCTCAAAATCATATTCCGACGCGGCGAATACGTCGGCGAGCGGTAAATTGCCCCAGGGTACGGCCAGGACGGAAACATAGGGGTTGATGACATGCAGGCTCTTCGCCATGGCGGCAATGTGTGCAAAAGGCAGGCGATCGTTTTTGGTCAACAGCAGGTGACTACAGAACAATACCTGCTCCGCCAGCAGGTTTTCGGTTCCCCGGCGCCCGCGCCGCAGATTCTCCTGCCACGCGGTGAGCAAGGTCTCGCCGTCAGCAAAATCATCGTGCAGCATCACGGAATCAACCAGCGTGAACAGCCCTTTCAGGCTGACCCGCGGATGGTCGCGCAGGTACTTCACCAGCGGCAGCGGATGGCTGCTCCCTGAAGTTTCCAGCAAAATATGAGCGGGCCGGCGGTGGGATAGCAGCTGTTTCAGCGCGGCGTCCAGTTTCTGTATGCCGCTGGCGCTACTGATGCTGTCGGCGGAAATAGTGACGAAATTGTGCCGATCCGCGCCGACAATGTCGGTACCGGCAATCAACACGCCATCGATATCCAGTTCACTCATGTCGTTAACAATGACGCACACCGAAAGCTGCCGCCGGTGCGCCTGCGCCAGTAAACGAGTTAACAGCGTGGTTTTCCCCGCGCCGAGAAAACCGTTCAGGATCGTCAGGGGGACTCTTTCCATACATTTCTCTCAACCGCAAACCGGCGCTGGCGCGTCCAATCCCGCCAGCCGCCGATAAGATTTCATGTGTTATGATATAACATAACATTTAATAATGAGAGAGAGCAACCATGGCGCAGGAATGGCGGTCATCACGAGAAAGGTGCCATCACCCGGCGTCAGCCCGGCCGCGCGGCGATTAAAAATCGCCGCTATCCGATGCGGCGGAGGGCGTCTGTTCAGGCGTCTCACCCGATGCGCCCCGGCGATAATAGCCGGGCGCCACGGCCATCACCCGCTTAAAGGCGCTGCTGAACGCGCTTTCGGAAGCGTACCCGACCTTCATCGCCACCTCGGCGATCGCCTCCCCCGCCAGCAGCTCGCGGCGCGCCAGATACATGCGCCACCGCGTCAAATAGGCCAGCGGCGGCATCCCCATCTGTTCACGAAACCTCACCGCCAGCGAGGTTCTCGACATTCCGGCGTGCTTCGCGAGGCTGTGCAGGCTCCAGCGGCGGGAGGGCTCGCCATGAATGCAGCTGAGCGCCAGGGAGAGCCGCGGGTCGGCAAAACCTTTCAACCACCCCTTATCGTCCTCCGGGGCGTGAGCAAGCCAGGCCCGTAATGTCTGGGTGAAGAGCAGCTGCGTCAGTCCGGCGATCGCGCTTGCTCGCCCTGGACGGTGGCTGGCCATTTCGCTCACCAGTTGCCTAAGCAGCCAGGAGAGCGGCTCGGCTTCAACGGCGCCGCCGCGAACGTGGATCAGCGGCGGCAGCCCGCTCAACAGCAGCGCCTGGCGGTCGGCATCCAGCCGGACTTTGCCGCCCAGCATGGTGAAATCCTGCCCGTGGCCCAGGCAATACCGATCGTCGTCGTCTCGTGCGATCGGCGCCGTCCCGGCGCCGGGTATCAACCCGGCGTCACTGGCCAGCGTCAGGGTACGCGTACCGTTGGTAATCAGGACGTCGCCGGTCTCCGCCAGCCGCGGCGGGGACGTATCGTCCAGCGAATACCAGCAGCGCCCTTGGGTTAGCGCACAGAACTTAATCGCATCCAGATTGGCAAAACGGCGCGCCCACGTCCCGCCGGCCACCAGTCGCCCGGACAGATCACACTCAACCTGCAGGAAATCCAGCAGATCGGAGAGCGGGTCGGGGGGTAAATTTGAACTATCACGCATAAAAATTGCACTTTCACGGCTTCATCGTTCAGTGAGGACACTCTAGCATGTGCTAACCCCTTCGTCCCGGAGAATCATTATGTCCACCCCGCAATCGCCTATAGCTTCAGGTTTTAGCGCTACCTCCACCCCCGAGGAGGTGATGCGTCACATTGACCTTCGCGGGAAATACGCCATCGTGACCGGCGGTCACTCAGGCATTGGCCTGGAAACCGTCAGGGCGCTACGCGCCGCTGGCGCCAGAGTGATGGCTCCCGCCCGCGATGTCGCCAAAGCGCGGGCTGCCCTTGCCGATATGCCGGACGTCATGGTGCAGCCGCTGGATCTGATGGACCCGGCCGCTATTGACCGTTTTGCCGATGCGGTGCTCGCCGGTACCGATACCGTCGACATTCTGCTGAATAATGCCGGTATCATGGCTCCGCCGCTCACCCGCGACGCGCGCGGCTACGAAGCGCAGTTTTCCACCAACCATCTCGGGCATTTCCAGCTGACGCTGCGGCTGTGGCAGGCGCTTGCCGCCGCGGGGAACGCGCGCGTCGTCGCCTTATCTTCTTTGGGTCACCGCTATGCGCCGATCTGCTTCGAGGATAGCCAGTATACGCAGCGGCCCTACGATCCCTGGCGCGCCTATGGCCAGTCCAAAACGGCCAACTCCCTGTTTGCCGTCCATCTCGACAGACTGGGGCGCGAGTCCGGCATTCGCGCTTTCGCGGTGCATCCCGGCAGAATCCCCGCCACGCAGCTAAGCCGCTTTATGACCCCGGAGGAGAAGGCGGCGGTGGCCCAGGCGGCGCAGGTTGGCCCGGACTTTGTCCCCTCGCCGCTGAAAACCCTTGCCCAGGGGGCGTCCACCAGCCTGTGGGCCGCCACCAGCCCGCAACTGGCCGGAATGGGCGGCGTCTACTGCGCCGACTGCAATATTGCGGCGCGGGTTGCCGACGATAGCCCCGACGTCAGCGGCGTGCGCCGCTGGGCGATAGATCCCCGGCAGGCCGAGCGCCTGTGGGACCTGTCGCTGACGCTGATCGGACAATAATTTTCTACGCACACAGGAGAACGTTATGCCTCTCAATCACTACATTACGTTGGGGCGTTCCGGGCTGCGGGTCAGCCCATACTGCCTCGGAACCATGACTTTTGGCGAAGACTTTGGCTGGGGCGCCAGCCCGCAAGAGTCGTTTGCCATGCTTGACGAGTACAGAAGCCGCGGCGGCAACTTTGTCGACACCGCCAATATCTACACCGCCGGCCACTCGGAGCAGATTGTCGGCGACTACATTAAGCACCGTGCGCTACGGCGCGATGAGCTGGTGCTGAGCACAAAATTCTACTGTAACCTCTTTCCCGGCGACCCAAACGGCGGAGGCGCGGGGCGTAAAGCGCTGATCCAGCAGTGCGAAGCCTCGCTGCAACGCCTGCAGAGCGACTATATCGATATCTACTGGCTGCATAACTGGGATCGCGCCGCGCCTGTTGAAGAAACGCTGCGTGGGCTCGACGATCTCGTTACGGCCGGTAAAATTCGCTATGTGGGATTCTCAGATATTCCGGCGTGGAAGACGGCACAAGCGCAGACGATTGCCCGCTTTCGCGGCTGGGCGCCGATTATTGCCCTTCAGCTTGAATATTCTCTGCTGGAACGCACGAGCGAGGGAGAGCTGTTCCCGCTGGCACAGGAGATGGGCATGGGGATCCTGCCCTGGTCGCCGCTGAAGAGCGGCTTCCTGAGCGGCAAATTCCGCCGCGACGGTGAAGGCAACGTCGATACCCGACGCACTAACATGGTTGGCGTGCCCGCCCCGGCGGATTACGCGGTGATTGACACGGTGGCCGATATCGCCTCGGCGCTTAACGTCAGCCCGGCGGCGGTGGCGCTGGCCTGGGTCCGCTCGCAGCCGGGGGTCAGCTCGACGCTGATCGGCGCCCGGCGGCTCGATCAGCTGCAAACTAACCTCGATTCGCTTGAGGTGACGCTGTCGGCGGAACAGCTCACCCGGCTCAGCGAGATCTCAAGACCCACGCTGAATTTCCCGGCCGACAACAACGCCACGCTGGCGCCGATGCTCGCCTTCTCCGGCATGACGGTAGACGGTCAAACGGTGCCTTCGTTCACCCCGCACGCCTCCTGAGCGAGGGCGTAAGCCAATCCACCGGCGCGGCGGACCAACCGCGCCGGTGGGTTTAGCCCATTTCGCTGCTAATGGCCTCGCGTAACGCCGGTAAATTTTCCCCGCTAACCGGGCTCACCACCGCATAGTTGTAATGGCTGTCGCTCCAGTATTGCGCGACCAGACCATCGCTCTGCCGCGCCCCTTTGCTCAGGTGGGTCGCCTGATGGCGAATATACCAGGCGATCCGCTCCCCACCGGCGGTTTCATAAAGCACTAACGCCGATGCCCCCTGCTCGCTGGCCATCAGCCGGGCGCCGATCAGCGTAAAGCCATAGCGTTCAAGATTCGGCGGGAGCGTGCCGTTGATAAAGTAGCGCCGCAGCCAGTTTTCCAGCATCGGCGGCTGGCTGGTGCGGATATCCATACTGGCGAGCTGCGGGCGATCGCCAAACAGTTTATAGGCCTGTACCGCGTCTTCCATCGGCAATGCCCGCGATTGAACGTGTTCTTTAAGCTGCCAGCCGCCGAAGCTTCCCGTCCCCAATGCCATCACCAGGGCAAAGGCCAGCGTAAGGCGCTGAATACGCCGCTGCCGCAGACGAAAACGCAGTATCGTTGGGTCAGAATTGACTGACAGATAACGGATATCGGTTCGGTTCACGGCGCGTTGCAGACGCAGCTTATCCTGTCGCCATCCTTCCACCTCCCGGGCCATGGCGGGATGCTCGCGTAGCCAGGCTTCTATTTCCCGGTTGGTCCGTTCGTCGGTTTCACCATCTAACCAGGCGTGAAACAGGCTTTCATCAGGCAGATTGCTCATTTTAATCTCCTTAGCACTACCGGCGCCGCGTGCTCCTCAGTCAACTTCCGCAGCTGCTTGCGGGCTCTGGATAGGCGCGACATCACCGTTCCGGGAGGGATATTGAGCGCCTCGGCGGCATCCCGGTAGCTCATCTCCTCCACGCTGACCAACAGGAGCAACGCCCGGCTCTCCGCGGGTAAATGCGCAAACAGCGCCAGCATTTCATCAGCCATCACGCTGTTTTCACCGGTGATCTCCGTTTTATCTTCCCCCTGAAAAAACGTCAGCAGCTTTTGCCAGCGCTTGCGCCTTCGCTCTCCGTCAACAAACTGGTGCCAGAGAATCGAGAACAGCCAGGTGCGCAGATGCCGCACCTCATCCCTGTGAGCCGGGCCATCCAGCGCTTTGATCAGCGTATTCTGCACCAGATCCTCCGCGGCCATGACGTCCCGCGTCAACCATAGCGCAAAGCGCTGCAAATGCGGGAGCAGTTCGCGAATATCATCATCGCTAAGCAGCATCGTTCACCCTCCCGGGCGCCGACGAACGCCGCTCATGCTGCTGAATACCCCGTCACGCAGGATCAATCCATGTAGCAGCGCCGCCGCGACATGCGCCAGCACAACGGCGAACAAAGCAAACGCCAGCAGGGTGTGTAAAGGACGCAAAATGACGTACAGATCGATATTCACCGGCAGCAATGCGGGTAACACGACCCCACTCCACAGCGTGACGGGATAGCCGGCGGCGGAAAGCATCGCCCAGCCGACCAGCGGTTGGGCAACCATCAATAGATAAAGCGCCAGGTGGGAAAGATAGGCCATCCTTTTTTGCCAGTGGGGCAAAGTGCCCGGCAACGCCGGCGCGCCATAGCGCCAGCGGAGAAAAATACGCAGCAGCACCAATACGCCGATGGCGGCGCCAAGGGGTTTATGCACGGCAAGTAATAGCGAGTGGCTGGATGACACCGTTGAGACCATCGCCACGCCAATAAACAACATCGCCAGTATCGCCAGCGCCATCAGCCAGTGAACAAGGCGCAGCAGCGGATGAAAGGTCGTCGCCTGAGTTTTCATGAACGCTTCTCCTGACCCTGACGGGCTTCTTCGGTCGTACGCAGATTAAACGATTTGGCATAAGCCGCAGAGCGGGCGTTGAGCAACGGATCGTCGGAACCGGCAATCCCGTCCGGTAGGATCAGCGGGTCGTAATTAATATTGTTACACGCGCCCCCCTGCTGATCTTCAGCCTGGTGAATCACCACGGTCCCCGCCACCAGCGAGGGATTCTCCTGCGGCCAGGCTTTCGTCGCATCGTTTATCGGGTCTCCCGGCTGAGCGACGGTAATCAGCAGATCCCAGGATAACGGTCCCGCGGCCAGACGGGTTTTCAGATCGCTGGCAAGATAGTTTTTATCCTCTTTGTCCTGCGCTGAAACAGGCTGCCACGGGGAGTGCGGCACCAGGCTCCAGCGCACAAAGTGGCTTTGATTCTGCGCATCAATAAAGCGGAACGCATTTAAGCTATTGTATCGCTCCTGCGCCCAGCTGGCGGCCAGGACATGCGTTTTAGCCCACTGGAAGAAGGGTTTCGCTTCCGGGTGCGCCTGCATAAAGTGCTGCATTTTCTGTGGATCGGGTTTTCCGTTCGCCGCCTGCGGGCGGGTAGCGATTTGTTGGTCATAAAATCCCTGCGGGGTGGAGACGCTAAAGAAAGGCAGCGCATTCATACCGCTGCGCCACTGCTCGCCATCCGGCAGGTGGAACGCCAGGGCGAAACTTCTCACCGGCACGGCGTAATCCGGCGCGCCCGGGTTACCACCAGCGATCGCCAGCCGGCCGGTCACCGGCACGTTTCCCGGGCGAAAGACGACCGCTCGCGAAAGCGTTGCGGCCTTGCCGTTGGAGATAAACTCGCCGCTCACACAAACGCCTTTGGCATGATTGCGGCGAAAACCGGGATGCACGCCGCCATTTTTTTCCAGCACCTCGATGAGCGTATTCGCCGAGAGCCGGTTCGGCGTCAGCCAGCCTCCGGCCCAGACAAAGAGCAGCAGCAGGGCCGCAGGTATGGCGCCGACGAGCAGCAACAGGAGAGTTTTATGAGCAAAAACGCGGTCGGGTGTTTTCATCTTAGAAGCTCGGTCACGATAGAGTCTCCATAAGACGAACGGGGAACGGGTTTATTCCCCCGGGACGCAATTTTTTTATCCCGGCATCTCGCCCCCTGCCACGCCGCCGCGCTCCGCTATGCCGTTTGCGCCATCGCCATAAACTTTTTAATGACCGGCGCACGTTCGCGTTTGCGATACAGCAGCCAGATTGCCGAGGGAATATCCGGTGCGGCGATCTCCCGATAGACCACTTCGCACAGAGAGATTGCCTGGCTGAGGATCACCGGCACCACCGCCACGCCGTTGCCGAGCGCCACGTTGGCCAGCACTTCCGTCAGGCTGCCCGCCCGCAGGGTGTTGTTCAGCATAAATCCGCCGCGGCGCGCCACCTCCCGGGTACCGGAGACCTGCTCGGGTAAAATAAAGGTTTCTGCGCTCAGGTCGGCAGGGTCAACGCTGGCTTCACCTGTCGTCAGCGGATGGGTCGCCGGCAGAGCCAGGCAAAAACGGTCCTGCTGTATATTAATATGGGCCACCTCGGCGGGTAGCGCGACCGGCGCACGCACCAGCGCCACATCAATTTTTCCCTCGACCAGCGCGGAAGCCATACCGTCCATCGCCATTTCATGAGCCTGGACAAAGACATCGGGATGACGCTGTCGAAAATGAGCGACCTTCTGACTCAGGCTACCCGACATCAGCGCCGACGCGACGTAACCGACGCGGATATAACCCCGTTCGCCGCGCGCGGCGCTAAGCGTTCGCTCCCGGGCCTGGTTGGCATGGGCCAGCGTCATCTGAGCCTCTTCAAGGAGCACCTCACCAGCCTGGGTCAGCTGGACGCGTCTTTTGCTGCGTACAAACAGCGGCGCGCCGAGCTCTCGCTCCAGCTGGCTTATCTGCACCGAAAGCGTCGGCACCGCAATATTCAGTGACTCCGCCGCCGCGCCAAAATGCAGCGTATTAGCCACTTCGACAAAATAACGCAGATGACGAAGCTCCATATTCTCTCCAGATTATTAGGTATTACCTAATAATAATCCCATTCTGTGAAATTGATACTGCGGGCGGCGCGGGCGATCCTGAGAGCCTTCATTCCCCTCTCATTTCAGGAGTCCTGATGGCCCATCACTCTTCCGTCGAAGCGGTTAAATCGCCGGGTTCGGTTCTGCTGGTCGCCTCGCTCGGCTGCGCCATTACGGTGGTCGATACCAATATCGTCGGCGTAGTGCTGCCGACGATCGCCCAGGGGCTCGGCGCCACTTTCTCCGCGATGGAGTGGGTTATCGGCGCCTATGTCCTCTGTTTCTCCTCGCTCCTGCTGCCCGCCGGTTCGCTGGCGGATCGTTTTGGCCGCCGGAAAGTGCTGTTGTGGGGGATCGCGCTTTTTACCCTGTCATCGCTGGCCTGTGGAGTCGCGCCAACGGTGAGGTGGCTCAATTTTGCCCGCGCGGCGCAGGGCGTCGGTTCGGCGCTCCTGCTCGCCCCCGCCCTGGCGATTATCGGTCATACCTGGCGCCTCCCCGCGGAGCGCAACCGCGCGTGGGCCATCTGGGGAGGGATAATGGGCATCACCATGGTGCTGGCGCCGCTGGCGGGCGGCGTTATCAGCGCCCTGCTTGGCTGGCGATGGGCCTTTTATATCAATATCCCCATCTGCCTGCTGCTGGCCCTGCTGGTCCTGCGGGTGATTGAGGAATCGCGTCACCCTGATGCCGGAAAACTGGATATCCCCGGCATCGTGCTATTTATCGCCGCGATGTTTATGCTTACCTGGGCCTTCATTCTCGCCCCGGAACGCGGCCTGCTCAGCCCTGAAACGCTGCTGCGCCTCGCCTGCAGCCTGTGCTTTTTTGGCGGTTTTGCCTTCGTCGAAAAACGGCAACGCGCGCCAATGCTGGATCTGCGCCTGTTTCGTTCCCTGCCCTTTATCGGCGCGGTGCTGGCGATGTTCGCCTACGCCGCCACCACCCAGGTCATGACCTCGCTCTTGCCGCTGCTGTTACAAAATGTCGAAGGTAAATCAGCGCTCCACGCCGGTATCGGCATGCTCCCTTTCGCCCTCGCGATGCTGGTCTTTCCCGTCGTGGGGCGCTGGTTGGCGCATTACCTCGCCGCCCGCTGGCTGCTGGCGATCGGGCTGCTGCTGGTGGCGACAGGAAATCTGCTGATCGCCTTCGCCGTCCAGCAGCAGATGAGCGGGCTTGTCGCCGGCGGGATGATGCTCCTCGGCAGCGGCGGCGGAATGCTGAACGGCGAAACGCAAAAGGCGATTATGGGCACCGTCCCACACCAGCGGGCCGGGATGGCTTCCGGGATCAGCACCACGGCGCGATTTTCCGGGATCCTGCTCGGGTTCGCCATTCTGTGCGCTATCCTGGCCAGCAGCCTGCGCCACATGCTGAGCGCCTCCCTGCAGGCAAATCACCTGCCCCTGCATCAGGAGGCGCTAGCCCGGCTGGTTACCGGCGATATCGCGCGGGCGCTGGCGAGCTATCCTCCGCAGCAGGCCGGGATGCTGCGGGAACTGATGCATAACGCTTACCGCAGCGGCTTTGCGGCGCTGCTGATCGGCGCGGCGCTGTTCGCGTTCTGCTCGGCGCTCTTTGTGATGTGGTCAATGAACATGAAGGGGAAAGCCCATGGTTGATTTTACCTTCGCCGCGTTCAGCGATGTACATGCCAACCTGCCGGCGCTGAAGGCCGTGCTTGATGATATCGGGCAGTACCGTGTCGATGCCCGCTACTGCCTCGGCGATCTGGTGGATTTTGCCCCGTGGCCCAATGAGACCATTGCGCTCCTGCGCCAGCAGAATATCCCGGTGGTACTCGGTAACCATGACCGCCGCGTCGCCTGCAACGAACCGCTGAAGCCGCTCCCCTGGCATAGCGCGGCCGAGCGTGAGGCTCGCCGTCTGGCCGTCAGACTCAGTAAACGAACGCTAAGCGAAGAGAACCGACGCTGGTTGCAAAACCGCCCCACCTCCCTGCGTCTGAATATTGGCCCGCGCCACGCGCCGCTACGGATCCTGTTGGTCCACGCCAGCCCGCGTTCGCTGTCGGAGTATTTGACGGCGGAGGTCAGCGATGCGCAGCTGATGGCATACCGGCAACAATATGCTTTTGATGTGCTGATGGCCGGGCATACGCATCGCGCCGGGGTCAGAACCGTGACGTCAGAGCAAGGTCAGTGCATTATCGCCAACCCGGGGGCGACCGGGCGAATCAAACCCGGTCAGCCGCAGGCAAGCTGGCTTTTAGCCCGCTACCAGCGGGGAACGCTCACCCTGGACGTCAGGAGCGTACGCTACGACGTTACCCGCACGGCCCAGGCGATCCGTGAAAGCGCCGTACCCGACTTCTACGCCGATGATTTAATGCGCTACGGCATGCCGGGCACGTTTGCCCTCGGCGGAGGTTAACCGCTATTCAGGCGCTCACCGCCTGAATCAGATATCTGGCCAGCCAGTCCATCAAAAAACCGATCGCACCGATGGTCACAATCACCGCCATCAGCGCGGAATAATCCAGCCGGTCGCGGGCATCGAGAATGGCATACCCCAGCCCTGAGCTGACCCCCAGCATTTCACAAGGCACCAGCACAATCCACAGGATACCGATGGCCAGCCGGACGCCGGTGAGAATGTGGGCGCGCACGCCGGGCAGAATAATATGCCAGAGCGTTTCCCTGCGCGTGGCGCTCAGCGAACGGGCCAGCAGCAGCCAGCCGGGCGGCAGTTGCCTGACGCCGCTGGCGGTATTAAGCAGAACCGGCCATACCGCGGCAAAGCTGAGCAAGAACCAGATCGGGCGATCGCCGATCCCCAGCAGCATTACCGCCACAGGCATCCAGGAGAGCGGCGATATCATACGCAGAAACTGCATCGCCGGCATCGCCAGACGCTCGCTTGCCGGCGAGCAGCCAATCAGCAGACCGAGCGGAATGCCGACCATCAGCGCCAGCCCCAGTCCAACCGCCACTCTCGACAGGCTGATCGCGATATTCCGCGTCAGCTCCCCCTGGATAAGCATCTCCCCCAGGCTGCGGAAGGCGTTTTCCGGCGCGAACAGCCCGGCCATACCTCCGCCAAAGTGCGCGACCAGCCACCAGACCAGCAGCAAGAGCGCAAGGCCGGGCAGCGCCCAGCCAATACGAATGAAAAACAACTTCATGGCGCGATCGTTTCCTTGCGGTCAAAAGCCTGGTCGGCCAGACCAAACGCGGTCATGCCGCCGGCGCGAGCAATACTCTGACGAACAAACTCCGGCTCCACCAGCTCGGCGGCGACCTGCTGTGCGTCCAGCTGTTCGAGGAAATCGCGGTTCCCCTCCATCACCGTCAGCTTTAGCTGCTCGGTCAGCGAAGCGAAATAGCTGCCGTAAGGCCAGGGCTGGAAATCAATCCGCTGCTGGTGCCAGTCTTCATGGCGGATCGCGCCGTCCTTTTGCCAGCCGGCCTGCATCGCCGGGGTGGGCAGCAATACCTGACGGAGCACCTCGGCGTCGTGCGGCGTATAATGATGCTCGTCGCCGCGCCCCAGCAGTTGCGCTGTTTCCGCCCGATGCTGGCGGATCCATAGCTGCGCGTTAACCAGCGCATCGGTCACGCTCTGGCTCCACGCCGGGCGCGTGGTCAGGTCGCTTTCATGCATCATCACCACGCAGCAGGCATGGTTTTGCCAGACATCGCCGGTAAAGCGCAGGATGCGCCCGACATGGCGCGCTTCCGCCAACGCGTTAAACGGTTCGGCGACGATAAAGCCCTGAATCTGCCCGGCCGCCAGCGCGGGCACCATATCCGCAGGCGGAAGCACCAGCAGACGGACCTGCTTTTTCCCCGGCGTGCCGGTGACCGCCTGCAACCCGGCGCTGCGCAAGATTTGCTGAAGCACCACGTTATGTATTGAATACCAGAAAGGTACGGCGACGGTTTTCCCTTCCAGCTCTTCCGGACGGCTAATCTGCGGCGCAACGGTCAGCGCCGAGCCGTTGGTATGGTTCCAGGCCACCACCTTTGCCGGTAGCTTCGCCTGGAAACGCGCCCAGATAGTGACCGGAGAGAGCATATGGATAACATTCACCCGGCCGGCGATAAACGCCTCTGTCAGCTGTGACCAGCTGCGAAACATCACCGGACGTTCAGCCTTCACCCCAGCCTTGTCGAACAGGCCCAGCCCGTGCGCCACCAGCAGCGGCGCCGCGTCGGTAATCGGCAGATAGCCGACTCTGACCGGCGCATCCGGTTCGGCGGCGGCGCGGGCCTGCTGCTGCATAATCAGCGGCAGAGCGGCTCCGGCGCTCAGCAGCGCGCTCAGTTTCAAAAAGTCGCGGCGCGACACCGCATCACACATCAGGCACATAGCGTTTCTCCGCATCGGTATCAGAGCGCACATCGCGCAGTTTTTTCAAAATATCCAGGCGCAGGGCGGCCAGCGCCTCCAGGGCATTATCGCGTGGCTGGGGAATGTGCGGGCGCCATTCGCCCATCAGCCGCCCCGGGCTGCCGCCCAGTAAAACGACCCGGTCGGCCACCAGCAGCGCCTCATCAATGTCATGGGTAATCAGCAGCGCCGACATCCGGTGTTGATTGAGCACGGCGATTAACAGCCGCTGCATATCATGACGGGTGACTTCATCCAGCGCGCTGAACGGTTCGTCAAGCAGCATCACCTTCGGTAGCCGAGCCAGACACCGGGCTAACGCCACGCGTTGCGCCATTCCGCCGGAAAGCTGGGCCGGCAACTTGTTGCGATGTTCGCTCAGGCCAACTGCTGCAATCGCGTGCCGCACGCGTTCCCGACGTTCCTGCGCGTCAAGACGCGGCTGATGGCGAAAATCCAGACCAAAAGCGACGTTTTGTTCCAGAGTACGCCAGGGCAACAGCGTGGCGTCCTGGAAAGCCACCGAAAGATGGGGGTGCGGGCCGTTCAGCGGCAGGCCGAGGTAACTCACCTGGCCGGCCAGCGGCGTTTCCAGCCCGGCCAGGATCCGCAGCAGGCTGGATTTCCCGACGCCGCTGGCCCCCACCACGGCGACAATTTCATTTTCCGCCAGTGAAAAGCTGAAATCCTGCAGCAAGCGGGTCGTCATCTGCCGGCGGCGATACCCCACCTCAAGGTGGCTGGCATGTAGCAAAACGCTCATGACGGCTGCCTTGCCAGCTGCTGTTTTAGTTGAACAACGCTGGGCGTGACCAGCGGCAGGAAGGCGCATTCGCGCCAGCGGCGCGCAATCTGATCGCCCTGCGGCGACAGGTAGGCCCGGCCTCCCGCCAGCATTAATTCCAGCTGCATGACGCTCATCGCCAGTTCGACCAGTTCGATGCGCAGCCGGAACAGTTCACCAGGCTGCTGCACAAACCGCTGGCATGCCACGCCGCCGCAGAGGCCGGAGCGGATCTGGTGATAGCGCTGGGTCAGCGCCTGCCATTCGCCGCGCAGCACATGGCCGTCGCTTAATCTGTCGCGGCACTCGTCAAGGATGCGTTCGCTCAATCCCAGCGCCATACCGCACTGCAAACCGAGAAAACGCGGGCGCACGGCGGGCAAGAACGTCCGGGCGACAGGATGAATCACGCACTCTTTCTCCAGCACGACATCGTTGAAACGCAGCGCCGCCGTGGCGCTGCCCTGCATCGCCATCAGGGCAAGATCGTCGGAGCGCGCCACGCCAGCGAGCCCGGAGCCGATACTGGCGATAAACGGCTCGCCGCCCGTCTCAGGCAGAACCACCGTCACCGCCTGGAAACCGCTGGTTTGTAAATTGGTGACCCAGTACAGCTGCCCGGAAACCCGCCAGCCGCCCGCCTTGTCAGGAACGCCGCCGACCTGAAGCTCTTCCAGTCCGCAAAGGAATTTCATCGCGTTGGATAAGCCGGTCGCCCCCGCCAGCCGGCCGGCCAGCAGTTCGGGTAATAGCCGCGCGCATAACGCGCTCTGCGGCGCCTGCGTCAGAATGTCGATATAGGTACGATGTCCCCAGAACATAAACGCCGCCGTCAGCGAATGGCGGGCCACCGCGCTGATGGCGTCGATCGCGTCCAGCAGCGTACCGCCGCTGCCGCCGACCGCTTCCGGTACCCCGATGCGAAATAAGTCCGCCTCGGCCAGCTTTTGCAATAGCGTATGGCTGAGCTCGCCGGAGCGATCCAGCTCCACAGCCCGGTCGTCAAGCCACTCGCGTAATGGGTGATGTAGCATTCGCACTCTCCTTCAGCAGACGATACGCCAGGTTCAGTCGGACCAGGCCCATTGGCTTAACTCGGTATTCAGCGGCGTTTGCGCCAGGCTGTTGGCGAAGTTGCACAGCGTGGCCAGACTGACGCCGAGGATCACATCCAGCGCCTGCCGCTCGCTGTAACCCGCCTCGCGAAACGCCCGCCATGCCGCGTCGCTAACCGCGCCGCGGGTGGCGATGACTTCGCGGGTAAAGCTGGCGATAGCCTCAAGATGCGAATCAGGCAGGGTCTGCCGCTCGCGTAGCGCCTGCAAATCGGCCTGTGCCATAATATTTTTCTTTTCTACCGTCGCGCTGTGCCCCGCCACGCAAAAACCACAACCGTGAACGGTGGCGGCAATCAGCTGAACCGTCTCTCTTTCCGCTGCGGATAAACTGTTATTATTATTTATACCGCCAACTGTTATATATGTTTCCAGCGCCTGCGGTGAATTAGACAGCGCCAGTAATAAATTAGGAATAAAGCCGGAAGCACGCCGGGCATTTTCCAGATACGGTTTTGATTGCGCTGGTGCGCTTTCCAGAGACTGCAAGGTAATTCTTGACATAATTATCCTCCCGTTAAATTCCAACCAGTATGTTTTTATTGCACACCAGGAGCAACACTGATAAAAAGTTGATTATTGTTCATTCGTCCTTTATTTATTCTTTTTTACTATGCTAAATAACGAATGGTTATTAGATAACCTGAGTATTGAGAGCACCGTTTACCACGTGGGTAAATATTGCGGGTCGTGGAAAGGCGGCACTGCCGGCAGCGGTAAGGCCAGCTATCATCTGGTGATGGAGGGTCACTGCTGGCTGCATCTGCCCCCTCTTCCCACACCGACGCGGCTGGAAAAAGGCGATATGGTATTTATTTTACAGGATTGTCCATTCGTTCTTTCCTCGCAGGCCGATGCGCAAAGCGCATATCGGGCGCCGCTCCGGGAAATGCAGCCGCTCTCTTATAAAGACGAAACCAGCACGGCATTAACCTGCGGTTTTATTATCTTTAAAACTGCCATTAGTCAGATGGTGCTAAGTTTTTTACCGCCGGCGATCGTATTTAAGGCAGAGGATGACCTCTCCGGCTCAATCAGCAAACTGGTGGCGGTGATTAATCAGGAGGCGACGCAGACGCACTATGCCAGTGAAAAATTCATCGCCTCGCTGACCGAATTGCTGTTTTTCATGGTAATCCGCCACTATTTATCCTGCCATACGATTAAGACGCCGCTGGATAAGGTTCCTGTGGCGACGGAGTTTCTCCATCTGATGGCGGAGATCGTCCTGTTTCCGGCACGCTGCTGGACCGTGGAGACGATGGCGCGTACGTCGGGCATGTCCCGCTCGTGGTTTATTCAGCGTTTTAACCAGGTCTCGCCGCTGCCGCCGGCGGAGATAGTGCGCCATATTCGCATGGCGATCGCCTGCCAGCACATCGGCAACGGTGTGAGCCTGACGCAGAGCGCGGAACGCGTCGGCTATCAGTCCCAGGCCGCGTTTAACCGCGCGTTTCAACGTGTCACCGGCGTCACGCCTGGCCGCTACAGCCAGCATTGCCGGGACAACGCCGCAGCTCAGCAGGCGCTCTCCCGATCTCCCGCCGTATGAACCATACAATATCGCAATTGTATGGTTTATTGTATGCATACAATATTTTATAATACCGCTCTCTTCCCTCGCCATCAGAATCGTAAGGTACACCATGAAGCTCAGATCGGGACCGCGCGGCTGCCTGCTGTTAATGGGGCTTGCGCTACTGTTCATCGTGGCGGTCTACGCCATAATGATCGCCTGCATGACCCTGTGGACGAACCACAACGCGGAAAATAACGCCCGTGAGGCGATACGCCAGTGCCAGCTTGCCTCGCAGCCGGAGTCCGGGCGCAACATCGTCGGCTATTTCAATGATGAAAGCTGCGCGGAAATGCAAAAGCAGTTTGTTGCGCGTTTCCACCGCCAGCCTTAAAACAACGGCCCCGACAGATTCCCTGCCGGGGCCGCGGTGTTCGCATCTCCGTCCTGCCTCAGGCGCGGATCAGCATGTGGTAATGCATACTCCAGATAATCCAGATCGACAGGCCGATAATAATCAGCAGAATCAACAAGGTGAAGGCAAAGCTCGCCAGGTTCCAGCCATTTTCCGTTTTACGGTTCAGGTGCAGGAAGAACACCAGCTGCACCAGTACCTGCAGCACGGCGGTGATAACGAACAGCGCCAGGGTGACGTTGCGCGGCGCCCAGGGCCAGAGCACCAGCGAAAAAGGAATCATCGTCAGGATCACGCACAGCACAAAGCCCACCAGGTAGGACGCCAGCGTCCCGTGCGCTTCGTGTTCGCCGACGTGGGTTATTTTTTCCATCTCAGTACACTCCCAGCAGATAGACCACGGTAAATACGCAAATCCACACCAGATCGAGGAAGTGCCAGAACAGGCTCAGGCAGGAGAGCCGCCCGGACATCTTGCCGCCGATCCCTTTGGTCAGCACCTGGTGAAACAGCACCGCCATCCAGATCAGGCCGAAGGTGACGTGTAAACCGTGAGTGCCCACCAGGGTGAAGAACGCGGAGAGCCAGGCGCTCTTATCCGGCCCGGCGTGGATGGCGATCAGATGATGAAATTCGAACAGTTCCATGCCGACGAAGATAGCCCCGAAGGCAAAGGTGACCGCCAGCCACAGCAGCACCTGTGCGCGACGCTGCCTGCGCAGCGCCAGCATCACAAAGCCGTAGGTAATGCTGGACAGCAGCAGCATAAAGGTTTCCGTCAGGACATACGGTATCTCAAACAGCTCTTTCGGCGTCAGCGCATCGGCAAAGGCGTTGCTCAGCACCGCATAAGTGGCGAAAATAGAGCCGAACAGAATGCAGTCCGACATCAAATAAATCCACAGTCCTAACTGGGCGCTACCGTCGTCGTGACCGTGTGCTTCATGCCCCGCCGCGGGCGCAAGTGTATGGCTACTCATGATTTATACCTTGTTAACGTTAAGACTCAGGCGCTGGCGTTCGATCCGTTCCACTTCGCTGACGGGAACAAAGTAATCGGTATCGTCGTTATAGCTGCGGGCAATGACGCCGACGGCAATCGCCAGCGCGCAGCCAATCACCAGCCACCAGATATGCCAGATCAGACCGAAGCCCATCACGGTGCCCAACATGGCGATAATGAACGGACCGCCGGTATTACGCGGCATATGAATCGGTTCGTAGCGCTCGCCGAAATTGTGTTTCCCGGCCTTTTTCGCCTCATGCCAGGAGTCAATGCTTGCCACATGGGGAACAATGGCGAAGTTATAGAACGGCGGCGGCGATGAGGTCGCCCATTCCAGAGTGCGACCATCCCACGGGTCGCCGGTCAGATCGCGGTTCTGATGGCGATCGCGGATGCTGACATACAGCTGGGCGATAAAAAACAAGATCCCGAACAGGATAAAGAACGCCCCCACTTCGGCCACCTTCAGATACGGCGCCCAGTCCGGGTTGTCGTAGTGATTAAGACGGCGGGTCATGCCCATAAAGCCGAGGATATACATCGGCATAAAGGCCAGATAGAAGCCGATAATCCAGCACCAGAACGAGTAACGCCCAAGCTTCTCATTCAGCCGGAAGCCGAACGCTTTCGGGAACCAGTAGGTAAACCCGGCCAGGTAGCCGAACAGCGCGCCGCCGATGATCACGTTATGGAAATGCGCCACCAGGAACAGGCTGTTATGCAACAGGAAGTCGGCCCCCGGTATTGCCAGTAGCACGCCGGTCATGCCGCCGATGGTGAAAGTGACGAGGAAGCCGAGCGTCCACAGAATCGGCGTGGTGAACTCCAGCCGCCCGCGGAACATAGTGAACAGCCAGGTAAAGATCTTCACCCCGGTCGGGATGGCGATAATCATCGTCATAATACCGAAGAAGGCGTTGACGTTGGCGCCGGAACCCATGGTGAAGAAGTGGTGCAGCCAGACCAGGAAGGAGAGAATGCCGATCGCCAGCGTCGCGCCGACCATCGACTTATAGCCGAACAGCTTTTTACGCGCGAAGGTCGGCGTCACTTCGGAAAACACGCCGAAAGCGGGCAGCACGAGGATATACACTTCCGGATGCCCCCACGCCCAGATCAGGTTGACGTACATCATCGCATTCCCCCCCAGTTCGTTGGTGAAGAAATGCATATCGAGATAGCGATCGAGGGTCAGCAGCGCCAGCACGGCGGTGAGGATCGGGAAGGCGGCGACGATAATCGCGCAGGTGACCAGCGTGGTCCAGGTGAAAATCGGCATCATCATCAGCTTCATCCCCGGCGCGCGCATCTTGAGGATGGTGACGAACAGATTCACCCCGGTCAGCAGCGTGCCGAGTCCCGAAAGCTGCAGGCTCCAGATGTAATAATCCACGCCGACCCCGGGGCTGTATTGAATACCGGAAAGCGGCGGATAGGCAACCCAGCCGGTCTGGGCAAATTCCCCTACCCCCAGCGACAGGTTAACCAGAATCACCCCGCCGACGAACAGCCAGAAGCTGAGCGCATTCAGCCACGGGAAAGAGACATCGCGCGCGCCGATCTGCAGCGGCATCACGATATTCATCAGGCCCGTAAAAAACGGCGTGGCGACGAAGAAAATCATGATCACGCCGTGGGCGGTGAAAATCTGATCGTAGTGGTGCGGCGGCAGAAAACCTTCACTCCCGCCGCTGGCCACCGCCAGCTGAGTACGCATCATAATGGCATCGGCAAAACCGCGGACCAGCATAATCAGCGCCACGAAGATGTACATAATCCCGATACGCTTGTGATCGACGGTCGTTAGCCAGTCGCGCCACAGAATCCCCCACTTTTTAAACGCCGTTAGCGCGACGAGAACCGCCGCACCGCCCAGCAAAATGGCGGCAATGGTTACCATGACGATAGGTTCATGGTAAGGAACGGCCTCCAGAGTCAACTTGCCAAACATATTTTACTCCCTGGAACTGGTTGAATTGTCCGAACTCATGTCATGCATATGGCTGCCCATATCCATCCCGGAGTCCATAAACTGGTCGATAACGCGCTGGAACAGACCATGCTCGACGGCGGAGAAATACTCCGGCGGGTGTTTCTCGCTGGGGAGCGCCAGCTGTTTGAAGCCGTTGAAATCCAACGGATGATTCCCTTCTTTCACCTGCCTGACCCAGGCGTCAAACTGCGCGGCGCTGGTGGCGTGCGCGACAAACTTCATATCGGAAAAACCCGGGCCGCTGAAGTTGCCGGACATCCCGGCATAATCGCCCGTCTCATTGGCGATCAGGTTCAGCTGCGTGCGCATCCCGGCCATCGCGTAGATTTGTCCGCCCAGCTGCGGGATGAAAAAGGTGTTCATGGTGGCGTCGGAGGTGATCTGAAAGGAGACCGGGCGATTCACCGGCAACACAAGGTCGTTCACCGTCGCGATCCCCTGTTCGGGATAGATAAATACCCATTTCCAGTCGGTGGCCACCACCTCAACGGTCAGCGGCGGCTGGGATGATTCCAGCGGACGATAAGGATCGAGGCGATGGGTGCTGACCCAGACGACGATCGCCAGTACCACGATAATGCACAGCGGAACGCCCCACACGATGATTTCTACCTTGTTGGAATGCGCCCATTCCGGGGTATATCGCGCGTGGCGATTGCCCGTCCGATAGCGCCATGCGAAAAGAAAGGTCATCACGATTGCCGGTATGACGACAATCAGCATCAGCATAATCGCGGTGATAATCAGATTGCGTTGCTCAATTCCCACCGCGCCTTTGGAATTGAACAATGCCCAGTTGCAGCCGCTCAGCAAAGGCAAAATACCCAGCGCCAGCGGCAGCCTGAGTGATTGACAGACTCGTTTTAACATCACATTGCGCCCTAAGATGCATGAATCACGCGGCTAACCGCATGGCCGGGTTTGAGGCTGGTCGAGAAAGTCGCTAAGCTGGGAAGGTTTAGCGCGGCATTGATACTCTGACGCGGCCGGTTACATTCGGGGAATCTGTTCATAGGCTCCTTTTCCGCATGGGTCGGTAACTCTCATGATTTACGCTCGAAAAAACATACAAGTTAAAGATGTATGCATACATTTAATTTGTGTTAATTAATTTATACTAATTTGTATGCTTTTATCCAGAGGGATGTATGAAAAATACGTCGGAGAAAGAAAAGACAAGTTTTCCTGACGCGACGTGGCTTCGCCCGCTGTCGCCCGCAGGCGGTCCCCGATACAAACAGATCGTCACGCAGATCGTCGAGGCGATAAATAACGGCATTCTCCAGCCAGGCGACCGTCTGCCGGCGCAGCGCGAGCTGGCGGCATGGCTGGCGGTCGATCTCACCACCGTGACCCGCGCCTATACCGCGATTCGCCAGCGCGGGCTGCTGCAGGCGGCCAGCGGACGCGGCTCTTTTATCGCCTTACCGCAGCAGATCCAGACCCATCTTGACCTCAGCATGAATATCCCGCCGGGTAACGAGCGGATTCTGCCGCTGATTGGCGAAGCGATGACCCGGATGCAGCTGAGCCCCGACGCGGCCTCGCTGATGAGCTATCATCCTGGCGCCGGTGAACCGGCGGAGCGCGCGGCCGGCGCGCTGTGGCTGACGCCGCTGCTGGGACCGCTGGACAGCGCCAGGGTGGTGGTCAGCTCCGGAGCACAGGCGGCGATTAGCGCGCTGTTACTGCTGCTAACCCAGCCGGGGGAAGTGATTGTGGCGGACGAGCTGACCTACCCCGGTTTTATCGCCGCGGCCAGGCAGCTCGGGCGCAACGTGGTGGGGGTGAAGGGCGATGAGCAGGGCATGCTGCCTGAGTCGCTGCAGCAAGCCTGCCGCCAGCATGGGGCAAAAGTGGTTTATCTCAACCCGACGATCCACAACCCGACCGCCGTCACCCTCTCCGCAGCACGACGCCGGGAGATCGCCCGCCTGGCGACGGAAAACGGCTGGACGCTGCTTGAGGACGATCCCTACGGGCTGCTGCCTGCCGAGCCAATGACGCCGCTCTCCGCCCTCGCCCCGGCACACACCTGGTATATTGCCACCCTCTCCAAATGCCTGACCCCGGGGCTGCGTATCGCCTGGGTCGTCGTCCCCGAAGGGATGTCGTACGAGCCGCTGGCCCACGCGCTGCGCTCGCTGACCCTGGTGGCCAACCCGCTGATGTCGGCAGTGGTGACGGACTGGGTGCATACCGGTATCGCAGCCGAGCTTCTCAGCCAGCTGCGGGAGGAGAATCGCCGCCGCCAGCAGCTGGTGGCGTCGCTGCTGAGCCACCCTCTACAGGCACATCCCTACGGGCTGCACGTCTGGCTGAGGCTGCCCGCGCACTGGGATCCCTACAGCCTGACCAACACCGCCTCCCGGGCCGGGCTGGGGATTGCCCCTTCGCATGTTTTCAGCCCTGAAGGCCGGGGGCCGGGAGCGGTAAGAATCTCTCTTGGCGGCGCCCGCGATTGCCGCGAGTTGCAGCAAGGGCTGCGGCGTCTGGATACCGTGCTTAACGGCCAAAATTATCATCAATTGAACGAAATCGTTTAGTGAACCGCCTTCCAGCATGGCTGCCTCCTGCCAGCCATGCTTAAGGCATTTCCCCGCCGTGCGGCAGGGATGATGCGCAGAAAACGTCTGCGCCAAAGTCCCGGTAATACCGACTGCCGCAATACTGTTATCCATAAAAACCGCAATATTGTATATTTTGTTGTGTCTTAAATCGCATACGATGAAAACGGTATATCAAGAAAAGAACCAGTATCTATGCAACACCAGGCTCAATTACCCGACAACAAAAAACCTAACGAACAGGCGTTGATTAACGTTGCCATCCAGTATATTTATCAAAATATAAAAAATAACATTTCTGTCTATGATATCGCGGAATATTTAAATGTTTCCAGACAATATGTCCATCGTATTTTTAAGAAACGTACCGGGATGACCGTCGGCGCCTTCGTCACGAATAAAAAGATTGAATATGCGATGACGGATATCATCCTCGGGATTGAAGATACCGCCTCAGCCTACCTTAAGTATAATTTCAAAAGCAAACACGCATTTATCGGGCAGATTCAGCACTATATGCACGCCGCGCCTGCCACCTACAACCCGCAAACGTTCACCGCCCCTAAAAAATAAACGCTCTTGAGCGGTGGCGGATAAATATAAAGCCGGCCTCTCATGCGATGCCTCGCCTTCTGCTCTCGCGCCGTTAGCAAAATAATCGTTAACGCATATCGGAAAAACCGTTCAACAACGCATAATTATTAATTAGAACCGTAGGTTATAACAACTGTTATATCGATTAACAAACTAACTGTGCCTGTCGGTTAATTACCCGCTGTGATGTAATCCGCCCGTATTCTGGGTGAATTAACCCGCACATTTTGAGAACAATATGATGAGCAATGATAAACTTTCGGATAATGAGCGATTAAAGCAGCAGAGCCAGCTTCTGCGCGGCACGATTAAAGAAGATCTACATAACGAATTAACCGGCGGATTTCTCGGCGATAACTTTCAGCTGATCCGCTTTCACGGCATGTACCAGCAGGACGATCGCGATATTCGCCAGGAAAGAGCGGCGCAAATGCTGGAGCCGCTGCACACGGTGATGCTGCGGGTACGGTTACCCGGCGGGATCATCAGCCCGCAGCAGTGGCTGGGGATCGACGAGTTTGCGTCGCAGCATACGCTCTACGGCAGCATCCGCATCACCAACCGCCAGGCGCTGCAGCTGCACGGCGTGCTAAAGCGCAATATCAAGCCGGTTCATCGGCTATTGCATCAGCTGGGTCTGGATTCACGGGCGACGGCGGGCGACGTCAACCGCAACGTGCTGTGTACCTCAAATCCGGTGGAATCCGGACTCCATCATCAGGCATACGAATGGGCCAAAAAGATATCGGAGCACCTGCTGCCCAAAACCAATGCCTATGCTGAGGTCTGGCTGGACGGTGAAAAGATCAAGCAGCCGGAAGACGAGACCATCCTGGGCAACAGCTATTTACCGCGCAAATTTAAAACCGCGGTGGTCATCCCGCCGCAAAACGACGTCGATTTGCACGCAAACGATCTTAACTTTGTCGCTATCGGCGAGCACGGGCAGTTAACAGGCTTCAATGTGCTTGTCGGCGGCGGCCTGGCGATGACCCACGGCGACCATAGCACCTATCCACGCCTCGCGACGGCGCTAGGCTATATCCCCTTGAACGCCACCCTGGCGGTTGCCGCCGCCGTTGTTGCCACCCAAAGGGACTGGGGAAACCGCTCAAATCGACGCAATGCCAAAACGAAATATACGATCGATCGGGTAGGCATTGAGGTCTTTAAAGCGGAAGTCGAGCGGCGGGCTGGCATTGCATTTCAGACGCTGAAACCCTACGCCTTTAGCAGCCGCGGCGATCGTATCGGCTGGGTCGAAGGGATCGACGGTAAGCACCATCTTACCCTGTTTATCCCCAGCGGGAGATTGATTGATAAACCGGGCAAACCACTAAAATCGGGGCTCGCCGCCATCGCCGCAGTCCATGACGGCGATTTTCGCTTAACGCCCAATCAAAACATCATCATTGCGGGCGTCAGCGAGCACAACAGAGCGCGGATTAACCAACTGGCGCAGCGGTATTGCCTGATTGATGAAACGGTATCGCCGCAGCGTAAAAGTTCGATGGCCTGCGTCTCTTATCCCACCTGTCCTCTGGCAATGGCTGAGGCCGAACGCGTGCTGCCAGGCATCATCGATCGCCTTGATGAGATCTTATTGCGTAACGGTATTGCCGATCGGTCGATAATATTTCGCGTCACCGGCTGCCCGAACGGCTGCGGCAGAGCGATGCTGGCCGAAATCGGTCTGGTGGGCCGCGCGGTGGGCCGCTACGATGTCTACCTCGGCGGCAACCGCGAAGGTACGCGTATCCCTCGCCTCTATAAAGAGAACCAGCCGCTTGAGGAGATTATCCACGAGGTTGACGCATTGATTAGCGCCTGGGCGCAGGCGGCTAACCTGGATGAGGCGTTCGGCGACTTTGTGCTACGGACGGGGATTGTTCGCCCGGTGCTGAACTCCAGTCTCGACTTTTATCTGCAGGATTAAGATGGCCAGGCCGTTAGCGATTATTCAAATGGGCGAACCGCCGGCGGCCATCCGTCAGGCAGTCGGCGAGCAAAGCCAATGGTTGGTGCAGGCGCTCGCCTTAACGCGCGAGGAGTACCGGGTTATTCGCCCGGATCGCCACGATCCTCTGCCCGCCATCGGCGGGATCTGCGGCGCCATCATCAGCGGCTCCTGGGCGATGGTCACCGACCGGCTGGCGTGGAGCGAGGAGACCGCACAATGGATACGCCGCGCCTACGCCCTGCATCTGCCGCTGCTGGGCGTCTGCTACGGCCACCAGCTGATTGCCCACGCGCTGGGCGGCGTGGTCGCAGATAACCCGCTGGGGAGCGAACGCGGGCTTCAGCTGATCCAGCTCGCCGAACACAGTACGGCCCCGCTGCTGACGGCCTTTCCCGGACGTTTTTCGGCCTGGCTTTCTCACCAGCAAACCGTGCTGCGGCCGCCGGAAGGCGCCAGCGTGCTGGCGTTTTCCGCCCGGGACGCCTGCCAGATTCTGCGCTATAGCGACACGGCGTATTCGGTGCAGTTCCACCCGGAGTTTCACTGGGATATTATGGCCGCCTGCCTCAGCACGTGCGACAAAGGGTTGGACATGGCCGAAATGCCCGGCGAACCGGGCTGGCCAAAAGCGCTGCTCAGGCGCTTCTATCATCTCTGGTGCAAGGACGAGGCGCCCCGCTTACGCCACTCATAATCGCGCATCGCGGGGGCCGGTCTATCTGGCGGCGGTGACGCGCCAGACGGTATTCCCCGCATCGTCCGCCACCAGCAGCGCGCCCTGTTTATCCATCGCCAGGCCTACGGGCAGACCGTGGGCTTCGCTGCCGCTGTCGTTGAGGAAACCGGTCACCACCGGCTCCGGATAGCCAACGGGTTTCCCCTCTTTGAAGGCGACCCAGGCGACGCGATAGCCATTTAAAGGCTTACGATCCCAGCTGCCGTGCTCGCTAATAAAAGCGCCGCCGCGATATCTTGCCGGTAAGCCCGTTCCGCTATAGAACCACAGGGCCAGCGGCGCGACGTGTGAGCTCAGGGCATAGTCGGGTTTAATGGCTTTGGCCACCAGATCAGGGCGCTGCGGCTGCACCCGGCGATCGATATGCTGACCAAAATAGCTATATGGCCAGCCATAGAACCCGCCCTCCTGCACAGAGGTGAGATAATCGGGGACCAGATCGGCGCCGATTTCATCGCGCTCATTGACGACCGCCCAGAGTTTTCCGCTCTGCGGTTCCCACTGCAGCCCCGTTGGGTTGCGCAAGCCGCTGGCATAAATACGGCTGGCTCCGCTCGCCACATCGACTTGCAAAATCGCCGCGCGCCGGTATTCCGCGCCGATGCCGTTCTCCGTGATATTACTGTTCGACCCCACGCCGACATACAGCGTCTTACCGTCCGGGCTGGCCAGCAGGGATTTCGTCCAGTGATGGTTAATCGGGCCTCCGGGAAGTTCCGTCAGCTCGACTCCCGGATCGTCGATCCGCGTCTGCCCGCTCTGATAGTGATATTTGCGCAGGCTATCGGAATTGGCGACATACAGATCGTTACCAATCAGCTGTACGCCGAATGGCGAATGCAGATTTTCCAGGAAGAGGTGTTTCTGCCACGTCACACCATCGCCATTGCTATTACGGAGCAGCGTGATGCGATTCCCGCCTTTGCCGCCCGCGCCGGAAAAGCTCTGCACCCAGCCCATGATCTTCTGTTTCGGCATGGAAACCGGATCGCCGGTACCGTTGGACTCAATCACCAGCACGTCGCCATTTGGCAATACGTAGAGCTGGCGCGGGTGCAGAAAACCATCGGCCATTTTCTCAATGTGCAGCCCGGCGGCGACTCTCGGTTTTTCCCCCTCTTTCCAGCCGACTCCCCGCGGTACCTTCATCGGCGGCAACAGGAAATTCTCCGCCGGCGGCAGCGTCGGTTCGGCGCCCATCTGTTGTTTCGGGTCCAGCGTGGAAGCATCGTCGCAGCCGGCCAGGCCGAGGGCCAAAGAGAGGGTCAGCAGGGAGAGGATATGTTGTTTTTTCATGGCTTATACCCCCGCCTTCTGGCGGCTACGAAGCGCCGTCTGAATATTGGCAATCGATAGCAGTAATACCACCAGCGTTGACAGTATGACTCCCTGAGGGACAACGGCATACGCATCCCGACTGTGGACGAAAGCATTAATAATCGCCAGCACAACGGCGGCCGCCGAGAGCCAAAAATCCACCTTCGGCGCTGAAAGCGCTGCGAAACCGCCTTTCCATACGTACACCAGGTTAATGAGCCGCGGAATAATCGCCAGCACCAGCCCAAAGCTAATCAACCACGCGGCGGCCAGGGTCCACAGAGAATTAAAGCTGGAGAGATAAATCAGATCGAAAATCCACGCGGCGGTGAAAAAGCCGACCGGTAGCGGGTTAAATAGCCCATATATCGCCACCGCCGAAGCGGCATGACGCGGAGAAAAAAGCGTATTTTGCATAGCACCTATCCTTTATTTGAATAATAAGGGGTATAACAAGCGATGAACCTTGCAGGTATAGTTAATCGCGTTACTGACACTGATATTTTATGCGGCTAAAGCGTTGGCTGATGGAAATGAGGCAAAACACTTTCGGCAATGTCGTGAAAAGTTTCTGCCAGCGGGCGCTGGTTATGCCGAAAATGCAGGCCAATATGATTCACCCCGGCCTGACGCATGGCATTTAATTCGGTGATTAATCCCTGCACGCCGGTCCGAATACCAAAATGGATGCGTTCAACAGGCGCATGCCGATCCGCCAGCAGATCAAGATGAATAAAGCTGATATAGGGTTTATCACCCGCCAGCTTGCGCCACAGCGCGACGCGGCGGACGTGTTCATTGGGTGTGCCGGGATAGGCCAGCCAGCCATCCATATGCTTGCCTACCCATTCCGGCGTCTGCTGCGCCAGGCCGGCAACAAGCAGGGGAGGATTCGGCGCCTGAGGTAACAGCTGCACTCCCTGCGGCAGCGCTTCGCCGTCGTCGGCGCGCAGAATCTCCACGCTGCGGCGAAAGCGTTCGCCGCGGGTGGCGTAATCGACATCAAAAATGGGATATTCCAGCGGCCGATCGCCGCTGGCGATCCCCAACAGCAGCCGATTGTGACTCAGGGTCTGGAGCGTGCGGGCCGCTTTTTTTACCAGCCAGGGCTGGCGTAAAGGCAGAACCACGGCGGCGGTCCCGAGTAAAATCGTCCGGGTCAACGCGGACAGATAGCCCAGATAGGTCATGGTTTCAAAGACCTGGGCCGCGTCAGCAAACGAAGGGTCGTAAAGCGGTACGTCTCTGATCCACGCCGCGCGAAAACCCAGCTGGTCGGCCAGGATAATAAGATCTTCATGGCCTGAAAGATCGGGAATGCCGAAAGGGCGCCCTTCCTGTACCCTTTTACGCTGTCCGCTGGCGGACCAGTCGTTATCCAGCGGAAGCTCAACCCCCACGGAAAAACCGCCTCGCGTTAATGCATCTAAACTCATGAACCGCTCCGTAACTTACCGATATATAAGGTGTTGGCGAGTGGCTGCAGCGCCCCATCGTGCGGGCAGGCGCTTTAACTGCGGGATAGTGCGGCGGATGCCGGAAGCGACCCGTACCTAAGTCAGGCATATGCTGACTTAGGGTGTACGCAGAGCCACTGACGTATGACTGCGGGTGAGTATGCGGCGCGTGACTTTTGCTATAAATACGCATTAACGCAAAATACTTTTGTCTTTAACGCAACAATGATTTTTACGGCGGTCAACCGGAGGGAAAATCAGCGGGATGGGCGTTTGCCGCCAGTCTCTGGGGGGCCGACGGGTTTCGCCCATTGCGCGGCGAATGGCCGCGGCAAGTCCATCTGCCGCCACCGCTCACACATCCAGCGCCCGCTGTATCTCACGCTTTATCTCCAGCAGCGCGGGATCGTCCAGCGATCTTGGGCGTGATAAAGCAACCTCATATTGGTTATGCAAACGGCCGGGACGCGGCTTCAGGACGATAATCCGGTCAGACAGATAGAGCGCTTCGTCAATATCGTGCGTCACCATGACCGTTGTAAGTTGATTTTTTTCCCAGACCTGCAGCAGCTCTTGCTGTAAACGACGGCGCGTCAGGGAATCAAGGGCGCCGAAAGGCTCATCGAGCAGCAATATTTCGGGGTTGGGCGCCAGGCAGCGCGCAATCGCCGCGCGCTGCGACATACCGCCGGACAGTTGATGCGGCCAGGCTTTCTCAAACCCTGACAACCCGACCAGCTCAATCAACCGGGCGACGCTCTGCCGGTTTTGCTCCGTCGCGCCTCCCTGGCGCTTGAGACTAAGCAGAATATTGTCTTCAACGCTGAGCCAGGGCAGCAGTCGATGATCCTGAAACACAATCCCGCGGGATAAGGACGGCGCATCAATCGGCACGCCGCTGACCAGAACCTGCCCGCTATCGGGCCGATCCAGGCCGGCCAGCATGCGCAATAGCGTGGATTTCCCGCAGCCGCTGGGGCCAATCAGGCTGACAAACTCCCCCTTTTTCACCGTCAGGGAGATCCGATCCAGCGCCTGAAAGATGCCTTCGTTAACAGTGAAATAACGCGACACGTCAACAATGTCGATGGCCTGCGTAGGGTTTGCTGCTGAAGCGACAGGAATTAATGCGTCAACCACGGTGTTATTCTCCGGGATAAAAGTGCAATCGCACGGTTTAACAGAATGCCAATGACGGCCAACGTGAATACGCCCACAATCACCTTGTCCATATCACCGTACATACGGGCCGCCGCAAGATAGATACCTAAGCCATCGCCCAACCCATTAACGTAGCCGGTCCCGACTAAATATTCGGTGCCAATGGTCCCGAGCCACGCGATGGTGAAGGCGGTTTCCAGTCCGCTCACCATCGCCGGCAGCGCGGCGGGAAGCGTAATACGCGTCAATATCTGGATGGCGTTGAATTCAAGCAGGTAACCCACTTCGCGATATTTTTCCGCGACCTGACGACAGCCTTCGCGCGTGCTAAGCAGCATCGGGAAAAAAGCGCCTAGCGAAATCTCGGTAATTTTCAATCCTTCGCCGGTGCCGACCCACGCGCTTAATAGCGGGATCCATGCGAACAGCGCAATCTGCTGTAGCCCGTTAAACGTCGGTGAAAACAGACGATGGGAGAGGCCGTTGGTTCCCAGCAGCATGCCGACCGCCAATCCGGCCAACCCGCCAATCAGCAAACCGGCCAGCGCACGCAGAACCGTGGCGCTAATCGCCAGCGGTAATGAGCCATCGCCAAGGCTTTGCCATAGGGTATGCACTACCTGAAGGGGAGAGACCATAATATTGGCATTCATCGCCCGGGCGTGGCTCAGCGCCGCCCACAGCAGCAGCAGGCCCAGCGGCAAAATCACGGCGCGCCAGCGGCGGGAAAACGCCACCTTGCGCCCTTGTATCTGGCTCATGACGCGCCCTCATCCGCCCAGCGCATCAGGCGTTTTTCCCAGCGCGATGCCAGGTAATCAATCAGCCAGCCGATCAGACCAATAAACACCATGGTGACAAACACCACATCGAGCTGGAAGGCTTTACGCCCCCACGTCATCAGATAGCCAATCCCGGCGGCGGAGGCGATCATTTCCACCAGAACGAGCGCTTTCCAGCCTTTGCTCAACGACAGGCGCAAACCGGTAAAAATAGCCGGGGCAATGGCGGGTAAATAAATAATCCGCAAGCGCTCGCTGCCGCTCAGCTCAAGCGCCCTGGCGACATCGCGGTATTTTTGCGGCAGATCGCGCGCGGCGTTATAGCTGGAAATCAGCACCGGCAGAAAGCAGGTTTTCGCGATGAGTACAAACTTCAGCGTTTCCCCGATACCAAAAATCAGCATAAAGAACGGCAGCCAGCCCAGCGACGGTACCAGGCAAATCGCGCGCACCGTCGGGCCAATATACTCGTCGGCAGCGCTGGAGGTGGCAAAAAGCAAACCACAGGCCAGCCCGAGCGTACTGCCGACCAAAAAGCCGCCCGTGAGACGAAGCAGACTGATGCGTAAGGCTTCCCCCAGCTCGCCGGAGTGAATCAACTCAATCGCCGTTTGCAGGGTGAAAGACGGCGCCGGCAGGATCTGCTCCGGCATCCACGCGAAATCGCTGGCGACCTGCCATAGCAGCAGGATAAACGCCGGAAAGACCAGCGCCAACAGGCTATTGAATAGCCACGGATAGCGTCTGGTTGCGACCCGCCGCGGCAGTTGTTCGGACGCCTTTAGCGTTTGAGGAATGACGATGCTTCTCATGATGACGACTCCCGTTGCCTCGATTGCTGCTGACGGTACAGTTCACGAATGCGATAGGTTTGATCGTTTTCCGCTCCGCCGGCGCGCCCCTGCTTCCAGCCAAGATTAAGCGCGTACTCGCCCATATGGCCGGCGCGAGACACCGTCTCCTCTCTCACCTGGGCGCTTTTTTCCGCATCCGGGGCGACGTACAGCGCATCCGTCGGGCAGTAGATTTCACACATAAAGCACGTCTGGCAATCCTGCTGACGGGCGATGATCGGCGCCCGTCCCTGAACGCTATCAAATACGTTGGCAGGACAAACGGTGACGCAGCGATCGCAGGCAATGCAGGATGCTGCAGAGATAATTTCAATCAATTACTCCCCCTCCGATAACGCATGGCTGTCCCACGCGGGCGCATTCAGGCCATGAATAACGATGCGTTTAGCGAACGCCGGCTGGCTATGCGGACGATCCAACAGGCGATGAATGCCCCGACTCTCCTGCCGCAGCAACGCGGCTTTATAGGACCAGCGGGAGACCTTCAGCAGGGAACGAGCTTCGCGTCTGCGCAGCAGTTCAACCAGCGAATCGCTGGCGCTGTAGCCGTATAAGCCGAGTGATTTAGAAAGACCGTTCAGGCGGCTGAGCGATTGACTGATGCCCGCCGACGTGCGGAAGAAGTTCTTATTCAACGGCAGCATTTCGTCGCGAACGGCATCAAGAATGGCGGCCGGCTGCTGCGCATCGGCGCCCGCCCCGCTGCCGTACAGGTCGTAGCCCAGTCCGCCTACGTTCAGCAGCGGCGTCTGGCGATGCCTTTGCCGACGTGCGGCGGCCAGCGGTTTTAGTTTCCCGGCGGCGCGGGCCGCCGCGAGACCCGAGGCGCGCCCGCTGGCGATAGCCCAGGCGGCGTTGGGGCCGCCGCCGCCGCTGATCACGCCATTCATACCTTCACGGCTGGCGGCATCGCCGGCGGCGTACAATCCCGCAACGTCCGTCGCGCCGTGGCTATCCTGCAAGCGCAGTCCTCCCAGGCCGCGCACCGTCCCTTCGCAGCGCAGCACGACTTCAAACTTGTCGCTAAACGGGTTGATTCCCTGGCGGTCAAACGGCACAAAGCAGTTGGGCTGCGACTGGCGCAGGCAGGCCTGCAGCGGCGGGTCAGCACGGTCCAGACAGGCGTAAACCGGCCCGCTAAGTAAGGCCTGCGCCAGCGCCGTCTGGCGGTCGCCTTCAATCGCCAGCACATGACCATTGGCGTCGTAGAAGGTCGCCCACTGATAAATGACGCCTTTGTTCATGGAGGTATGGACCGGCGTAATCCCATACTGAGCGCTATATTCCATGCCGGACAGCGCCGCTCCCGCCTCCATCCCCATCACGTAGCCATCGCCAGTCAGCCCGGTTGCGCCTAAAATACGTTCGCCGAACGCGCAGCCGCCGGTAGCCAGCACCACGCTGGAGGCGGTCACGCGCCAGAAGAAGTTTTTTTGCCGGTTCAACCCCACCGCGCCCGCCACGCCATCGGCATCCTTCAGCAGCGCGAGCGCGGGTGAATGGTCCATAATCGTCACGCCCGCTTCACGTGCCTTCTGGCGCATAAAACGCATATAATCCGGGCCGCGCAAATTGGCCAGATAGGGGTTGCCGCCGTGGTCGTGCGGGAACGGATAGCCCCAGGCAAGCAGCTGTTGTAAACCTTCCCAACAGCCCGCCAGGGTACGCTGCATCACTTCAGGTGCCGCCAGCTCGCCGGTAAGCCGACGGCGCCGGGCGATCTCATCTTCCCGCTGCCCGGGCGGAACGCACCAGGTGCCGGTATTGGAGGGCGCCGTCGCGCCGCTGGTGCCGAAATATCCCTTATCGGCAAGGATCACCCGACATCCGCTGCGCGCCGCTATCAGCGCCGCCCATGCTCCCGCCGGGCCGCCGCCGACCACCAGCACATCGGCGCTCTCCTCAACGATCTCGCTATTGGCTCTGGACATCAGGTTCTCCGTTCGCCGCTTTTTTGGTCCACAGGGAGGTATAGCCGTACTTTTCAATGGCGCGATTCAGATAGCTCGGGTCGACCCACGTCGATACATCAATGTCGCGGCGAATCAGCTTACTCTGCTTCGCAAACGCAATCCCGCGGCGCAGGTTCGCCAGATAGTAATCATCCAGCAGCGGGCTGAGACGATCCTTTAACAAATCCCCTTTATAGTCCGTCTCCAGACTGTTGGCCGGAACTTTGGTCAATGCCCACCAGGCGAAAACCTGCGGGCGATTCTTCTCGTCAGCGACAAACGCGGCGGCTTTGACGAAAGCGTCGACAACCCGCTGAGTGGCCTGCGGATACTGTTTAAGGAAATTATTTGTCACCACCAGCGAGCCAAAAATATTGGCAGGGTCGGATTTGCCTTTGGTGGTGTAGATCTGCGTGGCGATGCCTTTATCCAGCAGCGTCAATACGTCAGAGGTGCCGACGATGACGTCAATATCGCCGGAGGTCAGGGCGGAAATTTGGTCGGCGGATTTTAAGTCGAAGAGCTGAATATCATTTTCCGTCAGCCCCTGTTCCGACAACAGCGTCGCCAGCGATAACTCCAGAATCGTCCCGCGCGAAACCGAGACTTTTTTACCTTTCAAATCCTGCAGGCTTGTGATCGGCGAATCTTTACGCACCACCACGTAAATGGGGCTACTGCCGTAAGAGGCAAGTACGGTGGTGCCTAAACCCGATCCCCGTCCGACGATGTTAGGTAAGCCGCCGTAATTAGCGAAATCCAGCTGTCCGTTGGCTAAAGCTTCATTAATTGCCGGACCGGTTCCCTGTGGAAACTGCCAGTCAATTTTGACGTTGTCTTTAGCAAATTCGTCTTCCAGATAGTGCCCCGCGCGCACCACACCGATGACCGCCGAGCCGTACGGCGTACCGTAGGGATTGCCCTGCCCCGCAATATGGATAACCGATGGCAGTTGTTCTTCGGCATACAGAGGGCCTGAAAATCCGAGCATCAAGGTGAACGTACCCAGCAATACCTTCGTCAGATAGTGTTTTTTTATCGTATTTATAAACAATTGCCATCCCTCTGGTGGTGACCGATTGATTGGTTAAAAAATGATAATAAGGCATAACATTTGTGTTACATATGCCAATAAAATGAATGTAATTGGGATTTATTGATAAACAGGCAGGCGGTTGTTTACCTGGATCGCGGCGGGATCGCCGCGATCTGACGAGGGAGAAGGAGAAAAAGAGGGTAAGGCTGGCGAGGTTCTACGCTCTATCCTGCAGCTATGCCATCAAGGCATGTATTCCAGTCACGGCGGCTAACCCCTGTATGGCGTTTGCGCCATACAGGATATTTGTACCCTCAGAGACTGACCGTGTGGGCAAGACCGTAAAGCTAATCCAGGTCGCGGTGGCATTGATGAATGATGTCAGTCAACGCGCTTTTTACCTGCGGGTCTCTTTTATCGTAGAAGAAACTGACCAGCGTCTGTTTGCCCGATTTTCCCATATCCATATTTACCACCGCCTCATCGCCTCTGAGAAGGTGATACCTTTTATTGCCGTTGGGCAGCGGATCGTCTTTTTCAACATAAAAATGCTGGCGGATGGACTGATACTGAATACATTCGTGGGTGCGTTCTACGCTGGCGGAGAAATATTCCTCTTTCAGTTCGGTGTTTTTGACCTTATCGACAAGGCCAGAACACCCTGACAGCATAGCCAGCGCGGCGGTCAGATAAATTATCTTAAACATCAGCTTTCTCTTCGGGTTAAAAAGCGGCTCATACAACTCGCTACCGGCATGATTGTCCGGGAGCCGGTATCAACCGACCATCAACAATAACCACAAAGATACTATGGCAAACCGTGGACGACCGGCGTATTTACGCCCCGCCGCGCAGCATCGTGCAGAAGGCGCAATGGCAGCCGGGAACCGGGGTCGCGCTACAGGTGCCTAAGGTGGAAGTCTGGAAGCCGGCGTCATTGTGGCTATAAAAATTGCTGACGATGTTATCTTCCGATTTTTTCAGCTGTTCTGCGCTGACCTCTGCGATGGTCACGTTTTTTGCCTGGAAGGCAAAGGCCGCCGGGGAACTGAAGGCCACGGATAAAAGTACCAGACGATAAATTTTCATAATAAGAACGCATCCCGAAGCAAATATTTATTAATCAACCCTACCACAGCGCCCGACCCGCGCCAGCGTAACGTTTCGCGAAAAACATATTGTTACAATATAACACAACAGGTCGACATTCCGTCATGACCTCAGCACTTTTTACCCCGGCAGGCTCTCCTTCCCTCCGTCAGGGTGGTCTGGAGAAAAAAGATGTTCTTCATTAAGCCTTGCGGCGCGTTCAGCCAACACAATTTCCCGGGAAAAGACCCGCTTTCTCATCAGTAAAAGATCACCTTTATTCCGCAGAGGATATAGATCGTCCTGTACAGCGCCTTACCCAGCTTATCTTTCAGGATCCTGAATCGGTACTTGGCCGTCCAGACTATGTGGCATTTGCAACTCCAATATACATGTGATGAACTCCTGTAAAGTCCCATGGCGGTTTGTCTCCTTTTACTTGTGGTGAAGTAAGCAGAGATATTCCGACATGGGTATTCTTCAGGCTATAGCCTTACAGGATCAATCACCACCTCCCCAAGAGGTGGTTTAGGGATGACGACAAAGCGGCGGTCTTTTATCAGAAATATGAAATGACATAATCCGCTACCGCTGTAACGGGTCCAGGAGTAACCGTCGTACTGAGCGATTTGTAGGCAGCCTGATAATTTAACGTTATTGTTGTTCCCGATGGTGTTGCCTGCGAAAGAGAAGCTCCGGGATCGAGAAACGTCCCGCCATTCAGATGAACCGGAGTGTTTTCCGGCGTCAAAATCGCAACGGCCACGTCAGCCGAGCCTGAAGGGGCAATATTACCCATGACGGTGTTATCGTCTGCCGCCGGCGTTGAGGTGGTAAAAGAGGTTCTGACGTTACCAATGACGTGGTTGCGATAACATGTTAATTGAATGGTGAATGCGGTATGACCTGCATAAGTTCCTACCGCGCTGTTCAGCATCTCATCAGTAACGGAGGGTAGATTGACGACCGTCGCGCTTCCCGGCGTACCGCTGCCTGGAGCCGCGATGATTGTAGTACATATATTTTCCATAATGTGGCCATCAAAACGAATTGAGCCATCAGCGGCTGCCGCATTTAGCGAAAAACCAGCCAGAATGATCGAAGCCGAAATAAATGCCAGGTGTGTTGTCTGCTTTTGCATATACATTCCTTAATAACATCAATCGATGAACAATATTTATTCTGTAATGAATATTCCCTGTGAATATTCGTTTTCAGGCTCCCCGCCGGCACAAGCGGGATCTCAGCGGCAAAACAGGGGTCATCCCGGCTGGAGATAACAATCTCCAGCCCCTCGCCTCAGTCATACACCATAAACAGGTTGACCGTTCCGGTGACCGGCCCGGTATATGGGATGTTCGATCGGGTGATCGCCGCTCGCTGGATATAGCGCGCCTGCAGGGTAAGCGGAGCATAGCTGGTTGACAAGGTGGCAAAAATCTTGTCACTGCCCCAGGCGGAGGCGGTGCTCCCGACCCCATAGCTGCCCAGATTAACGGCCGTGCCGTTGACATCGATATGCGCGCTATTCTGCAGCAACTCGATTTCAAGGCCGTCGATTTTTGCCCCGCCGGCGGCGTCATACAGGCTGATATTATTGGAGGCCAGCGGAGAGGCGCCGGCGTCTTCAAAGCGCATCCGCACGCTCTCCGCCATGCCGTTACATTCCAGCTCCAGCTGCAGCGGAACCTCTGGCCCAAAGGCCGGGGCGCCGATAAGGGCGATAGTATCAGCAGGCCATAGGCCCATATTCACCATATAATTTGTCGACTTTTGGGTACTCAGTTTACAGGTAGGCCGCACCAGGGTGACCCCGTTTCCGGCAAGAAAATGCGTCGGCGGGTTAGTATTGACGTTCACCGGCGCCGGCGCCATCCAGGAGTTAAAAAGATGGCTGACGGATAAGGGGCCATACGCCGTTACGGGGCCGGTTTTGATCAGCTCGGCCCGTAAAGAGAAGGTGAGGCTCAAGGTTGGCATAAACCAGCGCGTGGCACCGCCCTCGGTACGCGTATCCAGCATATTTAATACCATACCGACCTGCCCCACCGTCGGACCACAGAACCCGTACTCCACGCCGGTAGCCGCCACAGTTGAGGTGCCGCACCCATCAAAACCAAATAAATAGATAAAGGGATAATCAGACATTCCACTCCCCAACGGCGAAGAGTCTGATTTGACATAAAATCGAATGCCAACCCCTTCAACCGAGGTCTTAAGCACGCCGTTGCCTACATTGATCCCCGACAGGTTAAATCCTAATCCTGCAAGTGCTGAGCTTGAGCTGTCGATATTAACAGAGGCATCAGTACCGGCAATTTTCCAGCGTGAACTATCTATCCCGCTGCCGGTACAACTGATGGAAAAGGCGAGATTGAACTCCGCATAGCCCCACGACCAAAGAATCGTGCCGACGGGAACCGAGTTGTCCGCAATGATCGAACGCGGAACCGAGAAGGGTAAATGATCAGGGTAGGTATAGATGCAGGTCCCCACGGACTGCGTGTGCCTATCACCGTACAGGTCATCCCAGATATAGTGTCGGGATAGCGTCCAGGCGACGGCCTCAGGCGCAAAAGCCTGCAGCAGCAGTGCCAGCAGAACACCCGCGGATACGCGCCCTCCGTTGTTGTATATCGTCATAATGCCAGTTCCACACGGTGTTCCTCACCCGCCCCGCCCCAGTCATGGATACCGCTCCACGTCACGATAACCGGGCCGCTCCTCAGCGCCGACGGCAGACGATAGCGTTCGCTGCCGAACGGCGGCGGCATCCGGTGGCGATCCTCCAGCAAGGCACCGTTGCCTTTCCCCACGGTCAAGCGCCCGAAGCTGATGTAATAAGGGGTCGGATTGGTCGCCCGCAGCCAGACGCTGGCACCTTCCTTTTCAATACTCCAGCGAAGCTTCCCCGCGGCCTCGCGGGCGTCGGTCGAATTGAGGCCCTGCGGACGCACAAATACCTTCAGGCGGCTGCGGATAGCGATCACCAGCTTATTCGCCCCTTCCCCCTTCGGCGGGATCTCCTGCAGCGACAGCCACCAGGCGGATTCTCTGTCCTGGGGAATGGCCCCGCGCAGTACCACGAGCCGGAACCGACCCTGCTTTTTCCCCTCAAGTTTCATCACCGGCGGCGTCAGGACCAGCGGAATGTCATGGTCATTTCCCGCGAGGTCTTCCAGCCAGGCCTGCGCCAGGTAGGTTTCATCGCTGTCATTAACGACCTCAACCGGCGTTTCCCGATCCTGCGCATAGGCTACAATCCGCGTCAGCTTCGGCCTCACGGCCCCCTGAGCGGGCAGGCTAAGCAACATGCCAGCCAGAACGGCGGCAACCACTATGTTTACTGATTTCATCTGCTGACTCTTTCGTTTCGTTGTCCGGGGGGAATACTCAGAGGCATTCCAGCGTTATTTTCTGGTGTAAATTCTCAGGTTTAAGCTGCTCATTCGTCGGGGCCGGCAGGGTCGCCCGGCACTGCTCGCTCGCCGTGTTGCCCCATTTCACCCTCAGCGCCTGGGCCTGGCGGGTATCCAGCCCGGTCAGCCAGGTCAGCCCTTTCTGACCGACAATCCCGGCCTCTTCCGCTTCATTCTCCACATACACCAGCGCACCGATGGGAATACGCTTCTTACTGCCGATCGCCACCAGGGCGCGTCTTCCGCCGCGCGTGGCAAAACGCAGCCGCACGGCCGCGCCCTCTGACGGCACAACCTTACGGGAGGACTCCTGCAGCTCTGCGCCATCGGCAACGCTGGTATCGAGGGTCACCTCGTTATAGCGATACGGCGTCAGCCAGGTCACCATCGCGCGGCCTTTACTATCCGTCCGCGCGCTACTGGCGCCTGAAACGCGAATGCCTTCCGCTCCCGGGGTCTCCACGATCGCCACCGTATTCCCCAGCGACGGCGACAGAATGACGCCACTTTCATAGAGCGTCAGGCCGCCCGTTATTCCGGCGGAGTACTGTCGGTAATCGCCGCCCCGGCTGAATCCACCGGTCAGGCTGGCTTTGCTGGCATTCCAGCCCAACGATAGCGCCTGGCTATAATCGCCGCGCGGATCGCGCTGGACGTTTGCCGAATAATTCAAGGCATTGCCTGCGCTGGTGCCCGCATATCCCAGCGTCTGGCCGTATTGATTATCCCGGTTGCGGCTCAGGCCGTAGCTCAGAAAACCGGCATCCTGGCCGCCGGGGCGCCGTGACGATAGCGGCAGGCTGATGGACAGCCCGAGCTGGTTATCGCTGATATGATTGTTCCGGTTATAGGTCAGGGAGAGCGAAACGCTGGCATTGCCGACGGTGGTGCCGGTCCCGGCGCTCAGGGAGGTATTTTTCTCCCGGGTACCGTAAAAACGCTCCTGGCTGAGCGTCAGATACAGGCTGCCGACGGCCTGCAAATTCTGGCTGACGGTCGCCTCCATCCGGTTACGGCGCCGCCGTTGCCAGAAGGCGCTGTCCGGGGCGTTGCCATCGATATCGCTCAGACTCTGGCGCGACAGAAACTCCGCGGGATCGAGAAACGAGGCCGACTGATACTGGTAGCCAAGCAGCTGCAGCGAGGTGCCGGTGGCATCAAACTGACGGGCATAAAGCAGCCGGGCCGCAGCCCCTTCGCGTTGACGATGGTCGCTCCAGATTTCGTTATAGCGGGCATGCGCCACTTCAGCCGAAAAAGCGCCAATTGCGCCAATGTTCCAGGCCGCGCCGAGGGAGAGCATCTGGTATTTTTCCGCCACCAGCGCAGAGCTGTTCAGCGTGACGCGTTCAAGGCCATGCTCCAGCGTGGCGAACAGCAAAGCGGGTTCCGTTCCCGCGCCGTGCGGGTTGCGCCACCTCCCCGCCGCCAGGCTATAGCGCGTTGAGCCGGGGCGCAGCATTCCTGGCAGTGCGGTATAGGGGACGCGGAAAGTCTGAATCTGCCCGTCCGACTCCTCGACAGTGACATCCAGATCGGCCCCGACCTGCGCGGTATAAATATCTTCCAGCGCAAAGGCGCCCGGCGTCAGCAGCGTGCTGTAGATCACCCGCCCGCGCTGACGCACGCTCAGTCGGGCGTTGGTGCGGGCCACGCCGCGGATAACCGGCGCATAGCTGTACTGATTATCCAGCGACATCCGTTCGCTGGTGGCCAGCAAGATGCCGCGCAGCGGCAGCGAGCCGGTCATGGTCCCGTAGGTACGGGTGTAAATTTCCCCGGCCTGCAGGCTGCTGCGCAGGGCGGCGATATCCCGGGCGAGATAGCTCCGGTCATGGTTCGCTGTCCAGCGTCCGTCGTTATCGTGATTAAACGAGTCCATGCTGTACAGACGCCAGGGCCCGAGGCTACCGGTGGTGTTGAGGCTGAGCCAGGCGCTGCTGGAAGAGAGATCCTCCGTGCGCCCCCCGGCTCCTGAGGCGCCTTTGAGCCGTGAAGAGTAAAAATAGCCGCTGTACGAAGTGCGCAGACTGGGCACGCCGTGATCCCATTCTGCAGGCGAAATCATGGTAAACCGCTGCTTGTCCACCGCCTCCTGAGGCACGGTAATGTTCAGCGTCTGATTCGTATTATCGTATTTCAGCGATGAAGCGGGGATTCTCTGCGGCAGATCTTCACAGCGGGCCAGAGCGCCCGCTTCGGCGCCGGAGGGCGTGATATTTTCTTTATCGCGAGTGACCCATCCAGAATAGAGGGCCACGCGGATGCCAAATTCCTGCAGCTGAGTTTGGGAAAGACAGGGAATCACCGCCTTCCCGGTATCCACAAAATCAATTTCGGCCTTACTGTCGAAACGTTCATTGACCACAATATCTGTCAACCTGCGGCCGGGCAGCAGCGAATCCTGGTTAATAAAGACTGCCTGCGAGACACCGTTTTTACCCCGACGCAAAAAAGCCTGTTCAAATTCGGTTTCCCCCCACACATCGTGGCTGAAGAGCACCGGGCAAATAACGAGTAACCGGCACCAGCACATCGGGGACTCACTACTGTTGAAATAGCGCGGTAAATAGCGATACATACAATCATCTTCCCCGGCATTGGGCAAAATACAGTCAAAATCAGTAGCCGAGAAAAGCCGGCACGCCGGCTTTTCTCATTGGCAAAACGGTCGTTATGTGGGTTAGAAATAGGAGATGACGTAGTCGGCAACGCCTGTCACCGGCCCAGGCGTCACTGCGGTACTCAACGACTTATACGCCGCCAGGTAATTCAGGGTCACCGCCCCCGCAGAACCGGTAGGCAACGCGGCGCCAGGATCGAGCTGCGTGCCGCCGTTCAGGTGAATCGGCGCGCTTTGCGCAGTCAGAATCGCCACCGCCACGTCGGCAGCGCCGCCGGATGCGATATTACGCATTACCGTACTGTCACCGACAGCCGGTGACCCGGTGGAAAATGTCGCCCGGATGCTGTTCAGCCCCCCGGCGGCCTGACAGCCGGTCAGTTGAATGGTAAACGCCGTGTGGCCAGCGTAGGTGCCGGAAGCGTCATTCAGGGTACCGGCCGATACCGGTGGAAGGTTAACGGTAGTCGTGTGCCCCGGCGAGCCTCCGGCAGGCGCCACCCCCACATGGGTAGTACAGGCGCTGGAGGTTACCGTGCCCTGAAAAGTAATCGTGCCATCCGCCGCGCTGGCATTCACTGAAATACCCGCCAGCGCCAATGCCGCCGAAATTACCGCCATGCGTGTTGTCTGCTTTTTCATATATGTCCCTTAACAACTTAAATTATAAATAGTCTTCATCCTGTAACGGATAACCGCGGAGTTGCAGAATTGGGTTTTGTCTCGAAGTTAAATCTCCTTAATAACGATAAAATATCTCTGGATAACAGTACTTCATGATCTGTCGTCCGTGACAGACCTGATTTTTTTAAAAGAACCGCGCGCTGATAGTAGAGTTTTTTTATATTCCACCCGGAGATCTCAGCCAGGTTGGTTATCTTTTCGCCTTGGGTCAAGAAATCCATCGCAACAAGATTTTCATAAGTAATACGTTTCCTCATAAAAACGGCTTTCTCGATCTGCCGCAGCACAACAAAGAACGCCTCTGCCGTGACATTGCTGGCCAGTATCCAGGGAAGCGCACCTGTGGTTTTCGCATTTACGGTGAAGAAGGGTATAAACAAAACCTTCGCCAGAAATACCTTTGGTAATTTCATCAGATCGCGCCGGATGTGGATATTACGGACGGCGATCACCAGAACATCCCCAGGTTTAAGCTGATTATTTATTTCACGCATCAACTCCACCATCGACATTTCATCGGTATGATATATAAATGCAAAAATTTCTTTCTGGTTAAACAACCCTCTTACGCCAAGGAGAAAATACAAATTATCTGATACGATATGATATTTCATTTTCTCTCTTAAAAAGCCACAGAAACACATGCATCGCGAGATACATTTTAATACATTCAGAACCGCTTTCTTACACCCCCAGTTAAAACACAGCGCCAGAAAATCTCCTAACAGTTTTTAATGCCGCTACGGAGTGGATTTAATAGATAAAACATATCAGTTAGAAAGTCTCCCTACCCCATTAAAATTAAAATGATTAAATACATGGAAAAATAAATCTTATTTTTTAGTAAAAATCCTATAAGCAGATTGACATAATGAATGACAACAATATGATTAGACACTGATTCCATAAAAAATCTTGATATATATCAATTTAAAAACATCACATCATCTAATGAAAACGATCAGGCCGTAAAATTCATATCATCAATACCAACTACCGTCCTACGGCGATATTTTTCCGTCTGGACAAAAAATATCAAATGACAATCCCTCAGGGGAACAAAACGAAATAAGAAAACTTCCATACTCGAAAGCTGACAATCGAGAAAAATAGCCACTTAAGAAAATCATGCTGTGATTTTCATTTATTTTAGTTTTATTTAAATAACTTTATAATACTAACAGTTATTTTCATAAGAATAATAATTAAACTAAGGGAGAAAAATCTCAAAACAATAATAACTATCGAAGCAAAGAAAACAATCAGCGAAAACTATCAAGAATAGCCGGGCATTTACCTCGAACCAACAGCGCAGCAACATCAGAGAAATTAATATATAAATGATTCAATAGGTTTTATGCCTTGCCATTCAGCTAACTGATGTTTTCAGCCCACGAAAACTTATTTCCTGCAATATTTACGCAACACCGAAAAATAAAGTTGTTTGCCTGGCGTTTAATTTCAGCCGTAAAAATAGCCAACCGGTTTGCGCAGAGTTACAGGAGAAATAACGATCGGCATAACAAATGACAACAACTCTTACTCATCGTACCTACATACAGGCAGCAGAAAATAAATAAGTATGCATAGCGGAGAAGGCGCGAAAAATTTATTCCTAGCGAACAGGCCGCAAACGGGCGCCTGCCACATCCTTTTATCTGCTGACGATTCCGCCCCGCGTCATGTTCCCGCTTCACCGTCACCCCGACGCTGGAGCCGCATCAGCGCGCAGGCGGCGAATGACGGACCGCTGGCGATATCCCTACAGTTTCCATCTTGATAACGATAACTATTTTCATTTAAATAGGGAAACCCCCTTTTCGCTAACTCCACGCAGAAATGCGCGGTCGTTGGGAAGCTATCTTGTCAGCGTTTGAGCGTTACTATACGGAACTGTTCCGCTTTCTCAGTCGGAAACTGCGGGACACACACCTCGCCGAGGAGCTTACCCAGGAGACATTCAGCCGCGCGTTGGCCTCTCCTGAAAAGGTTTCATCGCACCGCGGCTTGCTCTACCATATCGCCAGAAATCTTTTGGTCGATCGCTATCGCCAGCGCCACCACCACGCCCAGGAGATGGCGGCGGATGAACTGCTGGCGCCGGGTCATGAGCAGCCGGATAGCCTGATCGAGAAACAGCAGTATATCGACCGCCTCGTTGTCACCATTGAACAACTGCCGCCGCGCTGCCGTGAGGCATTTATCCTGCATCGAATTGACGGCCTATCGCAAAGCGAGGTCGCCAGCAGAATGGGCATTTCAACCAATATGGTAGAAAAGCATATTATTCGAGCCATGCTGGCCTGTCGCGCCTGTCGCGACAGCTGGCGTGAAGAACCGCCCACAAGGAAGCCGCGATGACCCATCGAGATGAGCTGACTATTGCTGAACAGGCGATCCGCTGGCTGCTCCGCCAGCGGGAAGGTATGACGCCCGCCGAGAAAACCGATTTTCAGCGCTGGCTGCAAATTCCGGCACATCAGGCTGAATACGACGACCTTCGCGAACTGTGGCAGGAGACGGCACGCCTGCCGCTTCGCGATGTCGCACATCGGCGACCGGTCACCGCGCGTCGTTCGGTCTGGCGTCCTCTGCGCTGGGGTTGCGCGCTCTTTTTGCTGGCGGCGATCCTCTTTTTCCCCCTGCGCCACGAGTTTGCTGCGCCGATCTATAGCGCCAGCTGGCACACCGGGCGCGGAGAGATCCGGCAGATAGACCTGCCCGACGGAAGCACCGTCTCCCTTGATGCCGGGACGCAGTTAACCGTACGCTATTTTGCCCACCGCCGGGAGGTGGTGATGCCGCAAGGGCAAGCTTTCTTTAAGGTTGTGCACCAGCCGCAACGTCCGTTCGAGGTGCTCAGCGGCCCGACCCGGGTCACCGTGGTCGGTACCGAGTTCAGCGTACGCTATCTCCCACATACCCTGAGCGGCGACGGTACCGATATCGCCGTCAGCACCGGCGCCGTGCGCGTCGGCCCGCGCGGGATCTGGCAAAATCGCTGGTGGCGCGCCATGCAACATCTGCACTTGCCGCAGGCTGCTCGCTATCTGACCGTGCTGCGCACCTCTGAACGCGCTACCAGCGATGCGCAAGGTATGCTGGCTTCTCGTCCCCCGCTTCCGGCGGAAAATATTGCCGCATGGCGTGACGATCGCATCGTTCTGGAAAACATCCGCCTGGATATGGCGCTGGCGGAATTCGCCCGCTACACCGAGGTGCCTCTCACCCTTGACTCCCCGGCCGTGGCAGCGCTGCGCGTCAGCGGGAGTTTTGCGATCGCCCGGGTGAACAGTTTTGCCACCGCGCTGCCGCGCGTACTGCCGGTAAAAATAAAAAACAAGGATAATCAATATATTATTAGCTTATCTTCAGCGGCAGTAAAAAATAATCAAAACTGACGTCAGGGTTTACCCGCGCGCTTCGTCTTCAGAAGAGAATGATTATTATTCGTCAAAACTCTGGGGATGAAGAATGGCCTTTTTTTCCGTTTCGCGTGCGTTTCGTACCTACCATATTGCGCTGGCGGCAGCGTTACCGGTTTCTGGCGTTTATGCGGCGGTAACGCTGAACGTCGCACTGCCTGCGCAGCCGCTGACGGCATCATTGAATCAGTTAGTCAAGCAGGCTAACGTTCAGCTGATTGCCGCCCCCGCCACCCTTTCCGGCAAAATCGCCCCAGCCGTTTCCGGCTCGATGACGCTTGACGCCGCGCTCGGCCGGCTGCTGGCAGGCAGCGGACTGAGCTGGACGTTAAACGGCGATACGGTTTCAGTGACACCGGTCGCCGCGGGCGAAGAGACGATCACCGTCACCGGGGGGAGCACCGCATCGGCGGCGGTGGCGCAGCAGACCACCAGCGGCACGAAAACGGACACCCCGCTACTGGAAGTTCCGCAGTCGGTTTCGGTGATCACACGTCAACGACTGGATCGCCAGAATGTGCAAAGCGTCACCGAAGCGCTACGCTACGTACCCGGCGTCAAGACGGAGACCTACGGCGTCGATCCTAAAGGCTATGACTGGATCTATATCCGCGGCTTCAACGCGCTGACCACCAATGATTACCGCGACGGCCTGCGCCAGCTCAACAACAGCTACAGCTATTTCCGTACCGAACCTTACGCGCTCGAACGTATCGATATCGTCCGCGGCCCCTCATCGACGCTGTTTGGTCTGGGGGACGCCGGCGGGATTATCAATCGGGTCAGTAAAATGCCGGATGCGCGCGGCGTTCACGAGGTGGAAATTCAGCTCGGTAATTTCAACCGCCGCCAGGCGCAGTTTGATGTCAGCGATAAACTGGATGAGCAAGGCCAGTGGTTGTACCGGGTCGTGGGGCTCGCCCGCAATAGCGATACCCAGTTCCAGTATCAGGACGGCCCGCAGGTTGAAGATAACCGTCTGTACCTTGCGCCGACGCTGACGTGGCTTCCCTCCGCCGATACCAGCCTGACCCTACGCGCGGATTATCTGCGCGATACCTCCGGCGGCACCATTGCCGTCCTGACGAAACCAGGCGGGAAAATAACCGACACGCTGCTCGGCGACTACAGCTATAACCGCTTTCGCCAGCAGCAGTTCACCGTCGGCTATGAGTTCAGCCAGCAGCTGACGGAAAACGTACAGTTTCGCCAGAACCTGCGCTACGGACAAACCGATACCATTCTCAATAACCTGCTGCCCGGCGATCCGGATTTCGCCGCCGGTACGCTGGCGCGCAACGCCGTGCGTTTTGACGAACACATGCATGCGTTCAACGTGGATAACCAGCTGCAGCTGGATTTCAACACCGCCACCCTTGCGCACCGACTGCTGGCCGGAGTGGATTACAGCTGGCTGGACGGGAACGCCAAACGCTTTGGCGCAGTCGCACCGCCGCTCAATATCAACAACCCGGTCTACGGCGTGGATATCCCGGATCCGACCTATGCGCTCAACGATAACGATCAGACCACCGCGCAGCTTGGCCTCTACTTACAGGATCAAATCCACCTGACCGATAGCTGGCTGCTGACGCTGGGCGGGCGCCACGACGACGTCAGTATGCGCACGCGTAACAACCTGAACGACACGACTTCATGGGTAGATAAAGGGGCGTGGACCGGTCGCGCGGGACTAACCTGGCTGTCGGGAAGCGGCCTCGCCCCTTACATCAGCTATGCCGAGTCGTTCGTACCCAACAGCGGGACCGATAGCCAAAATCGAACCTTCGAGCCCAGCAAAGCGCGCCAGTACGAAGTCGGGGTGAAATATCAACCGGACAGCCGTCTGCTGATGACCCTGGCGGCGTTTAACATCAGCAAAACCAACGTCCTGACCAATGAAATCGTCAACGGCGCGGCAACTGGTTATCAGGTCGCCTCCGGAGAAGTACGCTCCCGCGGCATCGAGTGGGAAACCCAGGCGCAGATCGCGGAAAACGTCGATGTGCTGGCCTCGTATACCTGGACCGATGCTGAAATCAGCAAAAGCAACAATGGCGACCGGGGGAAACAACAGGCTAACGTGCCGAAACAGATGGCCTCAGCGTGGATGAACTACGCGTTTCACCAGGGGGCGCTGGATGGACTGCTGCTCAGCACCGGCGTGCGCTATATTGGCAGCATGTACGGCGATAACGCCAATACTCTGCCGGTTAAAAACGTCACCCTGGTCGACGCCGGAGTGAAATATCAGGTGAATAAGCATATCCAGCTGGGTTTCAACATCCAGAACCTGCTGGATCATCACTACGTCGGAACCTGCGATGGCGACACCAGCTGCTATCCCGGGCAGGAACGGACCTTCATCGGCTCACTGAAGCTTAACTTCTGATGTCAAAAGGAATCAGCCGCCGCGCCTGCCTGCAGGCGCTCATTATGCTACCGATGGTGACGCATGCCGGGCTGACGCGTCTGGATAGCCGCCGGATTGTCGCCATTAACTGGGCCGCGGCTGAAACGCTGCTCAGCATTGGCGTGACGCCGCTGGCGATTTCCGATAGCCGCTATTTTCGCCGACGGATAATCCAACCCGTTCTGCCGGCAAGCGTACTGGACGTGGGTCCTTTCTGGGAACCGAATATGGAAATGCTCGACGCCCTGCGCCCCTCGCTGATCCTCAGCGACGTGCTGCCCGCCGCCATCATGGCCAAAATGGCGACCATTGCGCCGGTGGAAACGGTCAGCGCCTACTCCACGCCCGGCGATTTGTGGCGGGGGTTGGGTGACTGGACGCGACAGCTCGCTCATCGTCTGGACGTCGGCCCTTGCGCAGCGCGCTGGTTGCAATATGCCGAGACGGAAATAGCGGCGTTACGCCGGCGTCTGGCCGCCAGTGAACGGGCAAAAATCCTGGTAATGGTCCTCGATCAGGATGGTAAGTACGCCACGGTCTATGGCCCCGGTAGCCTTGCCGATGCCGTTTTACGCCAGCTTGGCCTCACCAATGCCTGGCAAAAACCGGTCAGCGCAATCCACGTCGCGCGCGTGCGTATCGAAGCGCTGGCGGACCTCCCCTGCGACTGGCTTTTTTATACTGAGCTGCCGACGACGCTGACCCGCCTGATGTGGGCCAGACAAGCTAACGGTTTGTGGCAGCATCTGCCGATCGTTGCCGCGCGCCGCGTTTCCCGGCTGGAACACTTTTTCCCCTTTGGCAGTCTGGCCACCGCTCTTGGGCTGGCCGGACAAATAGCCCGGATCCTGGGAAGCGTCAAATGAGGCCCTCGCGCGCGATAGCCGGCTTTTTTATCTGCGCCGCGGCCGCCATCATCTTAACCGGCGGGAATTATCTGGCGCTGGTGACGCGTTATCCCGCATCGCTGGCCTCGCTCCTGCTGGAACAAAGCTTCCTTCCCCGCGTCACCGTCAGCCTGCTTTGCGGCGCGGGGCTGGCGCTGGCGGGATTACTGTTCCAGCAGGTATTACGCAACCCTCTGGCCGAGCCGGGTACGCTCGGCGTTGCCGCAGGCGCTAACCTGGCGATGTCGGCTGCGCTGGTTTTCGCTCCGGGCCTGCTGACGCTCGGCTTGCCCACGTTGGCGCTGCTGGGTTCAACAGGGGTCATACTGATTCTTCTCTGGTTGACCGCGGGCCGTCAGTTCGCGCCGCTCAGCGTGATTCTGGTCGGGATGGTGCTCAGTCTGTACGGCAACGCGCTGAATACGCTACTGGTGCTATTCAACCACGATTACCTGAGCGATCTCTTTAGCTGGCAGGCCGGCGCGTTAACGCAAAGCGGCTGGGCCAGCAGTAAAGCGCTGGCCGTTGCGCTGCTGCCCGCACTCCTCATCAGCCTGCTTCTGCTGCGCCCGCTGACCATCCTCGGCTTATCCGGGCAACATGCCGGCGCATTGGGCGTTTCGGTCCTGCGGATTCGCCTCATCACATTAGGTACTGCGGTGGCGCTCAGCGCTATCATCACCAGCCAGGTGGGGATCATCAGCTTTATTGGTCTTGCGGCGCCGGCCATGGTCAAGGCCGGGGGGGTGCGCCGTTTAGGGCAGCAGCTTGGCGCCACCCTTGTCACCGGCGCGGTACTCCTGCTCCTGGTCGATCAGTTGGCCTTGCGTTGCTCCCCCGCCGCCGGCGATATTCCGGCGGGAGCGGCCACCGCGCTGTTGAGTGCGCCGCTGCTGCTGCTGATGCTGCTCCGTCAGCGCTTGACCGGCGGCGTAGTGTCTGTGAGCGACAGCCGGGCACGCCCGCCATTAAAGCGCCGCCATGTGCCGCTCCTGTTCCTGCTGCTGGCGCTGGCGATACTCGCCTCTCTATGGCTCAACCGGGAGCCGCCGGGCGCCGTGGCCGCTCACCTGCTGGCATGGCGCTGGCCGCGAATGGTCGGCGCGCTATGCGCCGGAATGATGCTGGCATGCGCCGGGGTGCTGATTCAACGTCTGACCGGCAATGTCATGGCCAGCCCTGAGCTCACGGGTATCAGCAGCGGCGCCGCGCTGGCGGTGCTGCTGACCGTCCTTTTTACCCCTGCTCCGCTGACCCTCCTGCTGCCATCCGCGCTGTTCGGCAGCCTGATCACGATTGCTTTGCTGTTTTTATTTGGCTTACGTAGCCGGTTCAGCCGACAAAAAATGGTCCTCATCGGGCTGAGCCTGACCAGCTTCGCCGGGGCGCTGAATATGGTGCTGATGTTAAGCGGCGATCCGCGCGCGCTGATGTTGCTGAACTGGAGCACCGGCTCCACCGCCAATATTGACGCCGCGCTGGCCAGCGGCGCGCTGATCGCCACCGCCATCCTGTGCCCGCCGGCGCTGATGATGCAGCGCTGGCTGACGCTGCTCGGGCTGGGGCAGCTCACCGCGCGGTCTGCGGGCATGTCGCTGCGACGCAGCCAGTTACTCATTTTGCTGCTGACCGCGCTGCTTACGGCGGCAGGCACGCTGCTGGTGGGACCGCTCAGTTTTGTTGGTTTGCTTGCCCCACAGTGCGCGAGGGTGCTGGGAGCGCATGCTTTACGCCAGCAGTTGGTAACGGCCGCGTTAGTCGGTGGACTGTTAATGGTGCTGGCAGACTGGCTGGGGCGCAATATCGCCTGGCCATGGCCCGTTTCGGCAGGCTTGCTGACCGCCTTTATCGGCGCGCCGTGGTTTCTATGGCGGCTACGAAAAACCGCCACTCACTGATATAGTCATGTCGTCCGCCCCGGGCATATCCGTCCGGTCCGCACAAGGTCATCGCCCCCCACAGATAGCGCGTGGAGCGGGTTGACGAAAAAGTAACAAGAAAGGTGTTGCGATGAAAAAAGATATTGTTTACGTATTCCACCATTTTGGCATTCCCGTTCAGGACGGTGACACCAGCGGGACTTACAGTGAAAAAGCGGGGATGTATACCGCGGATAATCCGGGGAAATTCCGCGTGCAGTGGCATCGTTTTGATGCCGACTCGCCGCTTCATCCGCTGCTGCGAACGGTACCGCACGTGGCCTTTAAGGTGGATGATCTGCTTCAGGCCATCGAAGGCGAAGAGGTTATTCTGGGCCCCTATGAGCCGATTGATGATTACTTTGTCGCAGTCATTAACGATGCCGGGGTGCCGATCGAACTGATTCAGACCTCGCTGGATGATGATGAACTGTGGTCGCGGGCGCGCAGCGGCCGGGGAACCCTATATCGAAATAATGACTGAGCGGACATAAGTTTTCATTTAATCACCGGGCGGGGAATATGATTTTCTTATTTTCATCCTGAAACCGACCGATGCGAAACGGTGAACGGCGCGAAGCCATATCAATTCCTTCCGGCGGGGATTATGATTGACGTTTATTATTCTTTCGATATGCGGTGATTGAGAAATAAATGGATCTTATCGGCATTATTATGTCGGCGGGAAAATCCTCCGTTGATGTCGCGCTTTATACGTTGTTACCCATTATGGTGGTCATGCTGATCATCATGAAATATCTGGAAGTGCGCGGCGTACTGGACGTTATCGTCCGCTGGGTCGCCCCGCTGCTCAAGCCTTTTGGCCTCAGCGGCATGAGCGCATTTGCGCTGATTCAGATAAATTTCGTCAGCTTTGCCGCCCCGCTGGCCACCTTATCGATCATGGATAAACGCGGCGTCTCGGACCGGCAGATGGCCGCCACCCTCGCCATGGTTTTTGCCATGGGACAAGGCAACGTATTCTATCCTTTAACGCCTTTTGGCCTGCACTGGATGGCCTCGATTACCATTTCAGTTATCGGTGGTCTGTGCGCCGCGGCGGCCACCTGGCACGTCACCGGCCGCAGGCTCTCGGTTGTCGAAAACCCGCGGGCTGAAGCCCTGCCCAACGCCGAGCAAAGCAATCAGGGAATTATCGCCGTGATCAACAGCGCCGGTTCCGACGCGATCCGTCTGGCGCTTGGCGCCGTCCCAATGCTGATCCTGTCATTGACTATCGTCGGGTTGATGCAGGCGGCCGGCGTTATCGAACTGCTTCAGCGCCTGCTGATGCCGCTGCTGCTATGGTTGAATATCCCGGTTAACTTTGTCCTGCCGACGCTGGTGAAATGCGTCGCCGGCGGTACCGCCTATTTTGGCGTCATCTCCGAATTAATCCAGCAGGGGAAAGTGACCGTCAGCCAGATTAACGCCTCCGCCGGGCTATTAATTCAGACCTTCGATCTCCCCGGTATTGGCATCTTTCTCGGGGTCAGCTCCCGCTTTGTGCGCCTGTTCCGCTTTGCGGCGCCGGGCGCCATCGTGGGAATTCTTGTCCGCACCCTCATGCACGCGACGCTCTTCTGATGCCGCAGATTTAATGCATCGCGCCCGGTCGGGGCGCCCCTCGCAGGCGAGATCGCGATGAATACGCGCCATCATATAGGGAAAGAACGGGTTGGAGGTCACACGCATCAGGGTATCCAGCCCCACGCTCAGGGTTGAGGTTTCACCGCGGAGCGAAATGGTGCCGAGGCTAATGCCGTACAGATTTTTTTCCGTAGGCTCACGACCATACAGCGAATCGCTGAGCGGGAACGGCACCGCAACATGAGAGAGCGAATACATATCCTGCGGCCAGGCAATATCCAGCGGCGTCACGCGATCGGTCCGTTCCCCCGCCGGCGTCTCACGGGCCACCGTCTCGTAGGTGGTGGGCGAGGCATTGGTGATCACCGTAGTGTCGTAGCGCCGCGGCGGCGGCGGTAAGAGCGAGTTGACCGCCGAGTAGAGCGCCGGCCGGAACAGCGCACGGAGGTTCGCCGCCTGATTAATGTCAAACATCACCAGCTCGCTGCCGTTGTCGGGTAAATAGCGATACAGCGAATTGACCACCGCCCGGGTGCTGACCGTGGAGTCCATCACCGACTGGAAGGTCAAGACCGGCGGCAGCGCCGCGAGCCGCTGGCTGCGGTACGCCTGGCTAATTTGCTGCTGTAGCGCCCGGGTTAACAGCCACGATTGCCGGGCCGCTTTCACCGGAAATGAGTTGTACTTCCAGGGATTAAACTCCGGCACCACGTTCAGCCATGCCGCACGGGCAAAAGCCGGGAAGACCGAGGGCAACCCCGCCAACCCGGCAAAGCGGGCAAATGCGGTAACGCCAATCATCGGCGACAGCAGAACCAGCTGCTGCGGTCGACGCAGCGTGCTATCCTCCAGCCCGTCGAGCGTATATTTCAGCGCCAGCGCGCCGCCGTTGGAATAGCCAACAAGAGACAGCGGGACATCCGGGCCCGCCAGCCGCGTGGCTTCCCTTACCGCCAGCCGGGTCGTCGCCATCCACTGTTCCCGGTCGACGTCGGTCAGCGCTCCCGGCGCCGTCCCATGCCCCGGCAGGCGGGGGATCACCGCGACATACCCCTGGCGCTGATACTCCAGCGCCAGATAGCGCATACTGTAGGGCGAATCCGTCAGACCGTGCAGCAGCACGGCGGCGCCGCGCGGTTTGCCCGACGGCAGCAGAATCATTGAACGGTTCCAGTCGGGATTAAATTGCGCCGGGTAGACCTGACTGTGGGCGTAAAAACGGTTAAGCGGCGTTTTTTCATCATCGCGCAGCGTGTCGGTCAGGTTGCGGCGCATATCGCGGAAAATCGCCTCTTCGCGCCCCCGGTAATCGGCAAAGGTGGCGCGGTCGATCTCGTCGGCGGTCATTTCATCGGCCGACCAGGTATGCCAGCTGTGCAGCGCCGGGCCGCGCTGCGATTCGTAAATACGGCCAATAAAAAAGACGATAACCACCAGCGCCAGCCCAATAGCGACTTTTTTCACCGCGTTGATAATTTTTGATCGCGACTGATGCCGGAGTCGGATAAAACGCATTATGGTCATCTCACTTTCCATTTTTTATTACACAGCGTGGTCGTTAAACCGGGTTGCCCGTTCTATCAGAGGCAACGCGGGTCTTTTTAAACATAGATTAAACCAACGGGCTATTCTGATTGTCAGAAAAGAGATGAAGGGCAATTATCGCCGGGAATGTGGCAGCTCGGGGAAATACGGATGGAATGGTGGGTAAAAAAAGTACAATCAGGTCAGGAAGCGGAACCGCATTGCGTGGTATTACAAAGCGGTCAGTTAATGATTATTGCCGAAATTGCATCCCGCGATTGCGGTTTACAATGCGGGGATAAACTCACGCCGCTGGCAAACGCGCGCTACTGCATCAACAACGATACCGCCAGGACATTAAAAGTGATAAAAGCGGTCCATTTTAGCGCCGAACGCTGGGCGGACATCGCCCGTTGATACGAATAAACGCCAGCCCCCACCTCAACGATATTGAATACAATCGCTTTCCCCTCTATGCCGCTAAAATTCCCCTTCGCTCTTTTCTGCCTGTGACATACTATCGAACATGTCAGCAGACCTGAAACAAGGAGCGAAAATGAACCACAAGGCCGCCAGTCTGACCCCGGAACAAGCACTCACCCAACTGGAAGCGCAGTACGAACGTTCGGTCAATGCATTACGTAAAGCCATCGGCGAGTATATCGACCACAACGTTCTTCCTGATGACGAGGCCCGCGCTAACGGCTTATTTGTCTATCCGCAGCTGTCCGTTTCCTGGGACGGCACCGATCACAAGGCCCTGAAAACCCGCGCCTGGGGCCGCTTCACCCATGCCGGTTGCTATACCACCACCATCACCAATCCGAAACTGTTTCGCTCGTATCTGCTGGAGCAACTCACGTCGTTGTATCAGGATTACGGCGCGCATATTAGCGTCGAGCTGTCGCAGCATGAAATTCCCTATCCTTATGTGATTGACGGTTCCGCATTAACCCTCGATCGCTCGATGAGCGCGGGCCTGACCCGCTATTTCCCGACGACCGAGCTGGCGCAAATCGGCGATGAAACCGCGGACGGCCTGTTCCATCCGACCGAGCATCATCCGCTTTCGCATTTCGACGCCCGGCGCGTCGATTTCTCCCTCGCGCGCCTGCGCCACTATACCGGGACGCCGGTGGATCATTTCCAGCCGTACGTTCTGTTCACCAACTACACCCGCTACGTCGACGAGTTCGTGAGCTGGGGATGCAATCAGATCCTCGATCCCGACAGCCCCTATATCGCCCTTTCCTGTGCCGGCGGCATCTGGATAACGGCCGATACGGAAGCGCCGGAACAGGCCATTTCCGACCTGGCGTGGAAAAAGCACCAGATGCCCGCCTGGCACCTGATCACCAAAGAGGGCCAGGGGATCACGTTGATTAATATTGGCGTTGGACCGGCCAACGCCAAAAACATCTGTGACCATCTGGCGGTGCTGCGCCCGGACGTCTGGCTGATGATTGGCCACTGCGGCGGCCTGCGTGAAAGCCAGACCATCGGCGACTACGTGTTGGCGCACGCCTACCTACGTGATGACCACGTGCTGGATGCGGTATTGCCGCCGGATATCCCTATCCCCAGCATTGCCGAGGTGCAGCGCGCCCTGTACGACGCCACCAAGCAGATCAGCGGCATGCCGGGGGAAGAGGTTAAACAGCGGCTGCGTACCGGTACGGTGGTTACCACGGACGACCGCAACTGGGAGCTGCGCTATTCCGCCTCGGCGCTGCGCTTTAACCTCAGCCGCGCCGTGGCTATCGACATGGAGAGCGCCACCATTGCCGCCCAGGGCTACCGCTTCCGCGTCCCGTATGGCACGCTGCTGTGCGTGTCCGATAAACCGCTGCACGGTGAGATTAAACTGCCGGGTCAGGCCAACCGCTTCTATGAAGGGGCGATATCTGAGCACCTGCAGATCGGCATCAAGGCCATTGATTTACTGCGCGCAGAAGGCGACCACATGCATTCTCGTAAGCTGCGCACCTTCAACGAGCCGCCGTTCCGCTGACCCCTCCCCCTCTTTGCCCGGCGCCACGGCGGGCAAAGAGGAAACAACCAGGCGGGCTTGTTCCCCCGGCGCCGGCCTTCAGCCGCGGTACATCCTGCCGCGGTATAACTCATCGCCTTCCGTTATAACGCCAGCTCATCAAAGCGCGATAAAATCGTTTTTTTATATTGGGAGTGGATATGCGACCGCTTGCGCAGGCATCACAGGCAATATTCTCCTCGGTAAAGTATGTTCTGACCGATATGGATGAGACGCTCACCTTTCGCGGACGGCTTTCTGCCGCCACCTACGCGGCATTAGAGCGGCTGCAATCTGCCGACATCCGGGTGATCCCCGTCACCGGCGCCCCGGCAGGATGGTGCGATCAGATGGTCAGAATGTGGCCTGTCGATGGCGTCATCGGCGAGAACGGCGGCCTGTTCTTTCAGCGCTCCGCCGCGGGGCAGACGATAGACCGCCACTTCTGGCACGCGGAGCGGCAGCGCGACGTGCTGGAAAAACTCAATGGCATCGCAGGGAAAATCGTAGAAACATGCCGCTGGGCGACCCTTGCTGAAGATCAGCCGTTTCGCCTGACCAGCCTGGCCTTTAACCTGCCGGAGCGAACGGCGCAGATCGACACGCTGCGTTCGTCGCTGCACGCGGCCGGCTTACAAACCACGGTCAATAATTTATGGCTGCTGGGCTGGTGCGGGGAATACGATAAACTGACGATGAGCCGCCACGTTCTCAGAACGTTTTATCACCTGGACGAACCGGATGCGCAGGACAGCGTCTTTTATTGCGGGGACTCTGAAAATGATGCCCCGATGTTCGCCGGATTCAGGCATACCCTAGGCATGAGCACCCTGCGCCAGCACCTGACAACCATTCCGGCGCTGCCGACGTGGATAAGCCAGGGTCCCGGAGGAGAAGGGTTTGTCGAGGGGGTGGATAAAATCCTGGAGCACAAGAAACGCGCGAGCGCCGCCGACGCTCTCTGAGGCCGCAGAAAATCAGCAAAAGCCCGCCAGCGGGCTGTTTAAGCCAGCGGCAATCGCGTTAAGCGGACCGTTCGCTGCCTGACCCGGTGTTACCGTTCCCCTTTACCGGCGGCGGGTTCCTGCAACTGCCCGATCAGCCTCTGCATGTTCTCCTCGCACGAAATCCCTTCAGGCCGATCCGCGATGCTGGCGATCAGATTCAGCAGTTCCAGCTTGCTCTTCGCAAGCTGCTGTTGCATCAGTTCGATCTCCGATACCCGCATCTTCAGCGACTGTACCAGCTCCTCATGATCCCACTTTTTCTGTCGTTGCGGCAGAAAACGGCGAATTTGCTCAAGTGAAAAGCCTGCGCGCTGCGCGTTATCAATGATCTTCAGCAGATCCGCCGTTTCCACAGCATAATTCCGGTAGCCATTTCCCTTGCGCGGAGGCGGTGTAATCAGCCCCTCGGCTTCGTAAAAACGGATACGGGAGGGCGTCACACCCGTCGCTTTTGCCAATTCACCAATCCTCATGTCATTGATTCCCCCTATTGACCTTAAAGTTAACTTTAAACTTATACTTTTTCCACGGTCAACAGAAGATCGTTGCCGGACCGGTGCGCAAGCTCTGGCGTCTATCCGCCCGCCAGTCGTTCAGGCACGAGCCGCGCCCGGAACACACCTCTGCCTTTGACAACTTACTGAACCGGAGAAACGATATGGGTTATGTAACAACCAGCGACGGCGTTGATATTTTCTATAAGGACTGGGGACCTGAAACGGGAAAAACGATCTTCTTCCATCACGGCTGGCCGCTGTCCAGCGATGACTGGGACGCCCAGATGCTGTTCTTTGTGAACAAAGGTTTCAGGGTCGTCGCCCATGACCGACGCGGTCACGGGCGTTCAAGCCAGGTGTGGGACGGCCATGATATGGATCATTATGCCGACGATGTTGCCGCCGTCGTTCAGCATTTAGGCATACAGGGCGCCATGCACGTGGGGCATTCAACCGGCGGCGGCGAGGTCGTTCGCTACATCGTTCGTCATGGCGAAGATAACGTTTCCAAAGCCGTACTGATTAGCGCCGTCCCGCCGCTGATGGTAAAAACGGAGCATAATCCGCAAGGTACGCCTGAATCGGTGTTTGCTGACTTCCAGGCGCAGCTGGCCGCCAACAGGGCGCAGTTCTATTACGATGTCCCCGCGGGCCCCTTTTATGGCTACAACCGGCCGGGAGCCAGTCCGTCGCAGGCGGTGATCTGGAACTGGTGGCGCCAGGGGATGATGGGAGGAGCCAAAGCGCACTATGACGGCATCGTTGCGTTCTCACAGACGGATTTCACCGAAGATCTTAAGCGTATTTCCATCCCGGTACTGGTCATCCATGGCGATGACGATCAGGTCGTTCCCTACCATGATTCAGGTTTACTTTCCGCAAGCCTGGTCAGGAACGGTACGCTGAAAACCTACAAAGGGGCCCCGCACGGGATCCCCACCACCCACGCTGAGCAGGTCAATGCGGACCTGCTGGCGTTTGTAAATAGCTGATGCGCTGACCACGGCCGCTCGTCAGCCGTGGTCCCTGCAGATAAATCATCACCAGAGGCCCCCTCGCCACCGCAGAGCCGGGGGGCGGGTTGCGATGCAAACGCCGCGCCCCTTACGCAACGTCGGTAAACTATCCTTTTACTGTTTACGTCGCGTGACGGACGCAGATGCCTTGCATCGGGATTGAGAATAATGAGGAACGGAGATGCAAACGATTCTGGGCGCCAGCGGTCAGATTGCCCGCGAGCTTGCCCGCGAGCTGAAACGCTCATACACCGATGACCTGAGACTGGTCAGCCGCAGCCCGCGCAAGGTGAACGACGGCGATGTGACCGTCGCGGCCAATCTGCTTGATGCGGCGCAAACGCGGGAAGCGGTAAAAGGCAGCAGCATTGTCTATTTCGCCGCGGGGCTACCGACGGACTCGGCGCTGTGGGAGCAACAGTTCCCGACGATGCTGAAAAATGCGCTCGATGCTACCCGCGCGGCGGGAGCCAGTTTTGTCTATTTTGACAATACCTATATGTACCCGCAGAACGGCGATCCGCAGACGGAAGAAACGCGCTTCGCCCCCAGGGGGCGTAAAGGAAAGGTGCGCGCCCGAATGACGAACATGGTGCTTGAAGAGATGAAACGCAAGGCCATTCCGGTCATTATCGGACGCGCGCCGGAGTTCTATGGGCCGGGGAAGACGCAGAGTTTTACCAACGCCCTGATCATCGACAGGCTAAAAACGGGCGAACGGCCACGCGTGCCGGTACGTGACGATAAGCTGCGTACGCTCATCTGGACGCCTGATGCCAGTCGCGCCCTTGCTGTTCTCGGTAATACCCCGGATGCTTTCGGCCAGAGCTGGCACCTGCCCTGCTGCGACCAGCGCCTCACCTATAAACAGTTTGTTACGCTGGCCGGTGAAGTGTTCGGCACAGCCGCTGAATATTCCGTTCTCAGTAAGCAGAGGATGATCGTTGCGGGTCTGTTTTCGAAGGGGATACGCGAAATTCGGGAACTGCTGCCGCGCTATGAATATGACAACCTGTTCGAATCGGCGAAATTTAAACATCGTTTCCCTGATTTCACCGTCACAACCTACCGTGAAGGTCTGGAAGAGATACACAGAGAATGGCGGGATAAGCAGCCGAACCGGAATTAGCCACCGGAGACGCCGGCGGATGACCAGACGTATCTTGCATGTTGTGACCAATGTTTCTCAGTTTTCCCGGCCCGCTCATCGGACCGGGCCCTCTGTTGACAGAGCACTCGGCATCGGCTCAGGTGTCCGCCTTCCGCAGATTTCAATCGCGACAAAAAGCAAAAAGCCCGCTTAAGTTTCCTTAAGCGGGCTTCTTAAATATGGCTCCTCTGACTGGACTCGAACCAGTGACATACGGATTAACAGTCCGCCGTTCTACCGACTGAACTACAGAGGAATCGTGTGAACGGGGCGAATATTAACGGCGCCGTAGGGCCTTGTCAAAGGCTGTTTCTCACATTTTAAATCGTTTGCCGATTTATTCTCCATTTTGGGTAAAAAGTACCGTTTTACCTGAAAAGCGGTTATTTTTCGTCCACTTGAGTTTTACTCCGCGGATATTTCCATAGCCAGCGCCCGCTCACCATTCGGCAATAGAACAGCACGCCGCGCACCGCCCAGTCGAGCACCATCCCCAGCCAGACGCCGATAACGCCCATCCCGAGGACAATCCCCAGCGTATAGCCCGCCACCACGCGACAGCCCCACATGCCCAGCATCGACACCCACATGGTATAGCGCACATCACGCGCGCCTTTAAAGGCGCAGGGCAGGATCCACGAGGTCGCCCAGATCGGCATAAAGAAGGCGTTCAGCCACAGCAGTTCCTTGACCACCACTTTGACATCTTCTTCGCTGGTATAGAACGAAGCGATCAGGTTAGCGAACGGCGCGGTGCCCCAGGCAATCACCGTCAGCACGATTGTGGATAGCCAGAACACGTGCCACGCCTGACGCTCGGCCTGCCCTATTTGCCCTTTGCCCAGCCGTTTACCGGTAATGATGGTGGAAGCAGAACCTAATGCATTCCCCGGCAGGTTAATTAACGAAGCGACGGAAAAGGCGATAAAGTTCCCGGCGATGACGTTAGTCCCCATTCCGGCAACAAACATCTGCGTCAGCAGTTTACCGCCGTTGAACAGCACCGACTCGATGCTCGCCGGGATACCGATGCCCATCACTTCCCAGATAATCGCGAAGTTGAACGGTTTAAAGTAACTCTTCAGCGAAATGCGCAGCGCCGGGTTAAAACCAATCGCCAGGACCCACACGATCGCCACCGCGCCAATATAACGGGCGATCGTCAGCCCCAGCCCCGCGCCGACAAACCCCAGCCCCGGCCAGGAAAAAACGCCGTAAATCAGGATGCTGCTGATAATAATATTGAGGATGTTCATCCCGCCGTTGATCAACAGCGGAATTTTGGTGTTGCCGGCCCCGCGCAAAGCCCCGCTGCCGATCAGCGCAATCGCCGCCGCCGGGTAGCTCAGCACCGTCAGCTCCAGATAGGTCAACGCCAGAGCCTTCACCTGCGACGAGGCGTCTCCGGCGACAACGTCGATGATCTCGCTGCCGAAAGCATGGATCACCGCCGCCAGCAGAATGGAGAACAGCGTCATGATGACCAGCGATTGTCTCGCCGCCGCCCTCGCCCGCCGCCGGTCGAGTTTGCCGAGGCTAAAGGCCACGACCACCGTGGTACCGAGGTCGATGGCGGCAAAAAACGACATAATCACCATGTTAAAGCTGTCGGCCAGCCCCACGCCCGCCATCGCCTCTTTTCCCAGCCAGCTGACCAGGAACGTACTCAACACCCCCATCAGCAAAACGCAGGTGTTTTCGAGGAAAATAGGCACCGCAAGGGGGCTGATTTCACGCCAGTAAAGGACACGGTAACTTTTACGCTTTTTAAACCAGGTCGTGCGTTCAGCGACCTGGCGTACTGCGGAGGTGACGTTCAAGGGAGACCTTAGTGAGAAAAGTTGAAACTACATTTCAAATGATGATAGAGAATGGGCGATCCTGCAAAACATTTTTCCTGATTAATTGTCGGTAATAGCAACAAATTGTTGATGGAAACGGCAGTTGAACATCTGTCGGCGAATTGATGTTTGACAAATATTTTTTCGCCGCTAAGATACGACTCCACGACGATTCCTCTGTAGTTCAGTCGGTAGAACGGCGGACTGTTAATCCGTATGTCACTGGTTCGAGTCCAGTCAGAGGAGCCATATTTAAAAAGCCCGCTTAAGGAAACTTAAGCGGGCTTTTTGCTTTCGTACATCCTTACGAATCCTTATACGGCATGAATTCAAAAGGTTAGGTTAAAGCGCATCCCGGAGCGTTGAGACTTTACCCTCCGTAGCGGCAAACACGGGGAGTCAAATCCGACGGCCCGCCTGGTGTATATCAAGCACCGAGGCTTCGCTTTACCGGGTTGAGGCGAAACCGGGTAACCTCTCTTCACCAGGCAAAGCCGCACCCGTGCACAGCGGTACGGTTTTGTTATTGGGTCCGTCAGGGCAGAAAGGTATGACGGATGCCGATACCAGGCATCCATATCATTGCCATGAAAAATATCCGCCGACCTCCTGACATCAGAACACAGCCAGGGGGAAGAACAAGCATCAGGCCAGGAGTTCCTCCGCAGCTTCTGTTGCAGCAGGTGCGGAACGCGCTAGCAGCTCAACTGTCTAGTGGACCAGTAAATCATTGAGGAAACGCCGCGCGCGCGGATGCTGCGGCGCGGTGAAGAATTTATCCGGCTCGGCCTTTTCCAGTATTTGTCCCTGATCCATAAACCAGATCGTATCGGCGACGTCACGGGCAAAATTCATTTCATGGGTGACGCACATCATGGTCATGCCTTCCTGCGCCAGCCCGCGCATCACGCTCAGCACCTCGCCGACCATCTCCGGATCGAGTGCGGAAGTTGGTTCATCAAACAACATGACCGGCGGCTTCATCGCCAGCGCCCGGGCAATAGCTACCCGCTGCTGCTGGCCGCCGGAAAGCTGCGCCGGGTAAACGTCGGCCTTGTGCGACAGCCCTACCCGCTCCAGCAGCTCCCCGGCATGGCGCCGGGCTTCAGAGCGCTTCTCGCCGAGCACTTTCACCGGCGACATCATAATATTCTCCAGCACCGAAACGTGCGGAAACAGGTTGAAACTCTGGAAAACGAAGCCGATTCGCGTGCGCAGCTGGTTCAGCCGGGTGCTTGAGCCATGAATATCGACGCCGTCAAACAGGATCTGCCCCTGTTCAATGGGCTCAAGACGGTTGACCGTCCGGATGAGCGTCGATTTTCCCGATCCGGAAGGACCACACACCACCACCACTTCACCGCTTTTGATTTCGGCGCTTACGTCGGTCAGGGCCTGATATTCCCCGTACCATTTATTCACCTGATTGAACAGAATCATCGGTCGCATGGTTGCTCCTTATTGAGTTTGTGATGATGACGGGTCGAGAACCAGCGGCGTGACCGGCTTTCCCGTGGCGGACTGCGCGCCTTGCCTCCTGCTGGCGATACGCAGCTCCAGGCGACTGGCCAGCCACGTCAGGCTAAAGTTAATGATGTAATAGCTCAGCGCCACGATGGCAAAGACCTGGAACGGTTTCGTCAGCAGCTGGTTACTGACCTGGTTAGCCGCATAGGTCAGCTCCGGTACGTTAATCACGTAGCCAAGGGTGCTATCTTTGATAATCGACACCAGCTGGCTTATCAGACTCGGCAGCGTGTTGTACAACGCCTGCGGCAGAATCACCAGGCGCAGCGCCCGGATGTGCCCCATTCCCAGCGCGCGGGAGGCTTCATATTGCCCCGAGGGCAGCGCCTGGATCCCGCCGCGCACGATTTCAGCGATATAGGTGCTCTCGTAGATGATCAGCGTACACAGCATGGTGCTGAAGCCGCTGATGTTGTGGCCAATCAGCAGCGGCACGCAGAAATAGGTCCAGAACACCACCATCATCAGCGGGATACCGCGCAGCAAATAGATCCAGCAGGTTACCGGCCAGCTCAGCCAGCGCCACGGCGAGAGGCGAGCGAGGCATAACAGCACGCCGACCGGAAAAGCGAACAGTACCGCCAGCAGCGACACCAGCAAGGTACACAGCACGCCGCCCAGCGGACCATCGGGATACTGCCCCATCAGCAACAGCAGGCCGTTATCGTGCAGAATCGTGAAAAAATCAAACATACAGATTACCTCGCATACGCGCGCTGAAAGCGACGGGCCAGCAGCGCCCCCATCCCCATCAGCAGCAAAGAGAAGGCCAGGTAGCCTACCGTCGCCACCGTATACGCTTCGAAGGTGCGGAAGGTCTGGTTTTCAATATCGCGCGTAACGTAAGTCAGTTCGGCGACGCCAATGACCATGGCAAGGCTGGTATTTTTAAACAGCAGCACGGTGTGGTTAATCACCGACGGCAGCGCGTTGCGGATCCCTTGCGGCAGAATCACCAGCCGCATGGCGCGCAAATACCCCATTCCCAGCGCCCGCGCCGCCTCATTCTGCCCCTCGGGGATGGCGCGCAGGCCGCTGCGGATATCTTCAGAGAAGTAGGCCGCCTGGCACAGTCCCAGCGCGACCAGCGAGAACAAAAACTCCGCATTCATCTCGTTAACCCACATCTGCAGCGACTCGGGCAGCAGCGTCGGAATCGCGAAATACCACATCATCAGCTGAATAAGCGTCGGTACGTTGCGGTGGTAGGATACATACGCCGCCACCAACAGTTGCGCGAAGCGCTTGTTGCTCAGGCGGATCATCACCAGCACCAGCGCAATAAACATGGCTAGCAGCCATGCACCCAACGCCAGTTCCAGAGTGACGACGGTGCCATCAATAATCATCTGGCCGTAGTGGCCAGTCATCACGTTACTGAAGTCGAGTGCCATATATCCTCCTCGTTTGCCGTCATTCAGGACTCACGGTCGCCGGGACGCATTGTGGATAGCCCGCCGGGTACCTGCAGCGTCGGGGTGATCTCAATATTGCCGATGTTGACCGCCACCGGCGCGGCGAGCGCGAAGGCCACGCAGTCGGCGATATCTTTTGCTTCCGGCAGCTCGAAACCCTCGATAAAGCGACGGCGCGCCTCTTCGTGATCGCCGGAAACGTTACCGAAAATCTCCGTCGCCACCCGCCCCGGGCAAATTTCGGTAATTCGCACCCGCTTGCCGTAGCAATCGACGCGCAGCTGACGCGACAGCGCGTGTACCCCCGCTTTGGTGGCGTGATAGATGGAATTGCCGTTGAAGTTATAAATCGCGGCGATGGAGGTGATATTAATGACGTGGCCGCAGTCGCGCGCCACCATTCCCGGAACCAGCAGCCGGCACAGGTGCAGCACGGCGCGCAGGTTGACATCCACCTGGGTGTTGATCCAGTCGGCTTCGGCATCGAGAATCGATCCCGGATGAGAGACGCCGGCGTTGTTCACCAGAATATCGACCTGCAGATCGCGGCACAGTTCGGTCAGCGCCGACAGATCGCCAACGTCGACGGCGTGGGGAATGCAGCCGGTTCTGTCCGCCAGCGCGGCCAGCTGTTCGTGCCGACGCGCTACCGCGTGGACCACAATCCCTTCCTGACAAAGGCGTTCGACAATCGCTTCACCCATTCCGGCGGAAGCGCCGGTCACCAGGGCCACTTTATAATCTGAAAATGGCATATGTGCCTCTCCTGTTGCGGCAGACCGATCTGCCTTTGACGTTGTTTTTCTGACTGTATGCAGTTATGTCCAACGGGGATAAGACATAAATAGTTTGGCCCGATAAGGGGTCCTTATAACTTCGCGGAAGCGGCATCCGCGGGCAGCAGCAGCGCGATCTCGCTGCCGTACTCCAGCCGGCTCCCCGCCGTCGCGGCAAGGTTTTTGAGCGTCCCGGCCACCGGGCTGCGCACCGGCAAATAGAGCGGCCCGACCTGCACCAGCGCGAGGATATCGTCCGGCTCAACGCGCTGCCCCTCGCTGACGAACGCCTCCCCGTGGCTGGGGTGGCTCAGCAGCAGACGTCCCGGCATCGGGGAACACACCGGCAGCAGGCGGGGTTCGGCCGGCGGCGACGACAGAGGCGGCGGTTCGGCCATCGTTTTGCCACCGGGGTAGCGCAGACGAACCGACCAGTCCGCGCCGCGCCACTCAAGCTCCCGTAGTCCGGCGTTATGCATCTTCTGCGCCAGCTGGCGCAGGTCCTCAAAAGCTATCAGTTCTTTTTCCATCATGATTCCATCGCGCAAGGGTCAGATCACGGCAGCGCCGCGCGCCAGAGTAGTGACTCTAGCGCGGGTATCGGGCGGGTTGATAAGAGGGTTTCGCTTTGAGGCAATAAGGGGGACTTATTATCCCACCAGGGTTAGCGGCCGGTTGTCCTCGGTCCGCTGCGCCATCAGGGAGAGCAAAATCCCCTTCACCGCCTCCGCGGGCTGCGAAAGCGGCAGATGGTCGGACATACAGAACGAGAGCGAGGTGAGCACATTGGGTTCGACAATTCTCGCCATCCAGGCATTGGCGGGCTGGAGCATGGTGCGCGCCGCGGACTCCGGCATGATGGTGCCGCCGAGCTCCGCCGCCAGCGCGGCGTTAAGCGTGGTCTGCGATTCAATCTCGCACTTCACCCGGTAGCTCAGTCCGGCGAGGGTAAAGGCGTCGTCCGCGGCTTTACGCATAATGTTATAAATGCGCGGCAGGAACAGATCGTAGCGGGCGACCTCCGCCAGGGCGATTTCGCGCCGCGGCTCCCCCAGCGCGTGCGGGCAGACGAAAAAGAGCTCCTCTTTCATCAGCGGCAGAAAACGCAAACCGTGAATATCGCGGTCGCCATAAATCACCGCCATATCCATTCGCCCGCTCATGATTAATTCGCTGAGGGTCGTGCCAAAGTTTTCATTGAAATAGAGCACGATCCCAGGATGCTGGCGCTGCACTTCGGTCAGCAGCGGGATCGCCAGCTGCTGGGCGGCGGTGCCGGGCGCCAGGCCGACGGAAACCTGGCCGCTCAGGGCCCGGCCCGCGCCGTCGATGGCGCTCTGCGCCTGCGCGCACTGGCGTAGAATCGCCTGAGCGTGGGTATAGAGAATTTTCCCGGCATCGGTCGGCGTAACCCCGCGTTTGGTGCGAATCAAGAGCTGCTGATCGACCTCGCCTTCTAGCGTCGCCAGCTGCTGGCTGAGCGCCGGCTGGGCGATATGCAGAATGTCAGCGGCCTGCGTCAGGCTCCCGACGTCGACAATTTTGATGAAATATTTCAGGCGGCGAAGATTCATAATAGCTGTCCTACATCAATACGCATCTCTGATGACAAGCAAAATCGATGCCAGAACCTGAAAGCCCCGCAGGCCGCCGATCGCGCCACCATTTCGGGCAATCCGCCCTTCAGCGCTCCCGCGTTTGCACCGTAGGGGTGCAGCGGCGCATACGCGCGGCCCCGTTCATCGGCCGGTCGTCAGGGGGCGATTCCCGTCAGTCATCGCATTGCGTTATGTCCCCACAACAAAGCGCTATTAGCTCGCCGCCTTTGCCCCCCTCTATGCTGGTTGACGTCTATTGACCCCCGCTCGCCGCACGTGGCGGATCGTTCTGCGCCGCGTGCGGGTTTGCTGACCTTATAACCAGGAACCGCAGCCTCATGCCTGATATCGCCGATCGTCTCAAAAATGTTACCGTCTCCGCCTCCGTCGCCATGACGCAAAAAGCGCGCGATCTCGCCGCGCAGGGAATCGACGTCGTCGGTCTCTCTACCGGCGAACCGGACTTCCCCACGCCGCCTCACGTGATCGATGCCGCCTATGCCGCGGCGTGCGCCGGGGATACCCGTTACCCGCCGACGGACGGCACGCCCGCGCTGCGCGCCGCCATTCAGCGCAAGTTCCTGCGCGATAATGAACTGCGCTATGACATCAGCCAGATCCTGACCGCCGGCGGCGCCCGACAGATTATCTTCAACGCCATGATGGCGACCATTAACCCCGGTGATGAAGTGATCATCCCCATGCCGTCGTGGATTAGCTACGCCGACATCGTTAAATTCGCCGGCGGAACGCCGGTTGCGGTGCCCTGTCATGAAGAGCACGGCTTTAAACCGCTGCCGCAGGACGTCGAAGCGGCGATCACGCCGAAGACCAAATGGCTGCTGCTGAACTATCCCAGCAACCCGACCGGCTCCGTCGCCACGCATGCCGAACTCCTGGCGCTGGGCGAAATGCTGCTGCGTCATCCGCAGATCTGGATCATGACCGACGACATTTATGAGCATCTCCTGTACGACGGCGTGAAATTCTGGACTCTGGCGCAGGTGGAGCCCCGGCTGTACGATCGCGTATTGACGGTGAACGGCGTCTCGAAAGCCTATTCAATGACCGGCTGGCGGCTGGGTTTTTGCGGCGGCCCACTGCCGCTGATTAAGGCGATGAGCAACGTCAATACGCAAAACAGCGGCGGCGTGGCGACCCTGGCGCAGGCGGGTTCCGTCGCCGCGCTTGATGGCCCGCAGGATCTGCTGGCGGAACGCGCGGAAATCTATCGCCAGCGCCGCGATTACGTGCTTGAGCGCCTTGCCGGTATTCCCGGCCTGCGCTGCCATAAGCCGCAGGGGGCCTTCTATCTGTTCGTCAACATCGCGGAATTTATCGGTAAAACCAGCGCCGGCGGGCGTTTTATCGCCAGCGACGCCGATTTTGTGATGGCGCTTATCGAAGAGCAACACGTGGTGACGGTACAGGGGGCGGCCTACGGCATGAGCCCCTATTTCCGCCTGTCTTACGCCACCAGTATGGAACGCCTGCAAACCGGCTGCGATCGTCTTGCGGCCTTCTGCGCGGGCTGTCGTTAAGCTGCGGCGCGCAGATTGCGCGCGCTGAGCAGAGTGAAATGCCTGCCTGGCGTCTGACCGGCAGGCATTTTTTTATCCCGCCTGTGGGACGACGGGCTCAATTCATACCTGACGAGAGGGAAAATCGGTTTTGGCAGGATGGGGCTCCAGCAGTCCCACGGCGAAGGGAGAGCAGACGGTGGTCAGGGGCGCGGTTTGCGCCCCTCGCTACGGGGGAAATGCTTTACTGCGCCAGCACCTCCGTCGCCGGCGCAACCGTCGCGCCGCAGGCTTCAATCTCGCTGCGAACCAGCGTCGCCAGCGCCAGCGAACCCGGGGTATCGCTATGAACTAGGATCGAACGCGCACGTACCGGCAGCGTATTGCCGCTAAAGGTGGTCACCGTACCGTGCTGCAGAAATTGACGTACTCTGGCGCGCACCGCCGTCTCCTCTTTGATCAGCGAACCGGGAGTGCCGCGCGGGACCAGCTGCCCGCGATCGTCGTAGGCCCGGTCCGCGAGAAACAGCGTCAGCGTCGGCAGCCCCGCGTCCTGCGCCGCCCGTTCAATGATAGTGTCCGGCTGGCAGAAGATAATCAGTTGCGGATCGATCCGGGCGACGGTCTGCATCACCTGAAGCGCCAGGGCGTCGTCACGGTTAATCATATTGCCCATCGCCGCGTGAAAGCTCAGGTGGGCGACGCGGGTGCCCTCGGCGCGGGCAATGGCGGAGAGCGCGCCAAGCTGATAAACCACCTGCTGGCAAATCTCATCCGCGGAGAACGACATCTCTTTGCGCCCGAAGCCCTGGCGGTCCGGCAGGCCCGGATGGGCTCCAATACCCACGCCGCGCGCCTTCGCCAGGCGCACCATTCGGGTCATGATCGCCGGATCCCCCGCGTGAAAACCGCAGGCGATGTTGGCGGAAGAGACCCTATCCATTAACGCCGAATCATCACATAGCTGATAGACGCCAAAACCTTCTCCCATATCGGAGTTCACATCAATTTTCATGCTGAGTTCCTTATAAACCGACAACCCCGGTCAGCGGCGCTACGCTGACGCGCAAACGCTGCAGCCAGCGTTCAATCGCCTGCCGCACCGCGATGGCGGTACGCGTATCGCCCTGTACCAGTTGAATTGATTGACCCGCCTGCAGCTGGCCCAGACGCCAGAGGTCCTCTTCAATCACGCAGGCAATTTTGGGATAACCTCCCGCGGTGTTGGCATCGCTCAGCTGGATAATCGGTTCGCCGGCCGGCGGAACCTGTACGATGCCCGGGATCAGACCGTAGGAGCGCATTTCAACCGTTTCGGCGGGCAGGATGGGATCCCCCGCCAGGCGATAGCCGGTCCGGTTGCTGTGCAGTGAAATTTTCCACGCCTGGCTCCAGAAGCGCGGCGCATCGGCGGCAAACAGCGAATATTCGCCGGCGGGGATGGCGCGGATCTGCGCATCGCCCTGCGCGTTGTGCGGGAAAAAAGCGCTTAAGGCCACTTCCGGCGGCTCAATGCCGATCCCCGAGGCCGGCAGCGGCGCGCCCTGCCACCGGCCGCACGCCAGCACGTCGCCGCGCTGCAGCGGCCGGCCCTCGAGTCCGCCGAAGCCGCCGCGCAGGGCGGTGCTGCGCGAGCCCAGCACCTGCGGGACATCAATGCCCCCGGCCACGCAGAGATAACCGCGCGCGCCGCGACGGGGAAAGCGCAGTTCCAGCAGCTGGCCTTTACGTACCGCGCAGCCCCACCAGGCCGGTAGCGCTGCGCCGTCGAGCCTTGCCCGGCAGTCGGCGCCGGTGAGCGCGATCCAGGTGTCCGCCAGGAAACGCACGCGGAAGGGAAACATTTGCACTTCGATGGCCGCCGCGTTTTCCTCATTCCCCAGCAGGGTGTTGCCGGCGCGCAGCGCCAGCGGGTCCATCACGCCGCTCACCGAGACGCCAAGGTGGCGCCACGCCGGGCGGCCTAAATCCTGGATCGTATTTAGCGCGGCGCTTTGTTCAATCTCAATCACAGTTCGACTCTCTCAGGCAGAAAACGGATGATATCGCCTGGCGCCATCAGCGCAGGAATGGCGGCATGGGGATTGAATACCTCAATCTCCGCGTAGCCGATAGCGTTCCAGCCGTTCGGCCCGGTCAGCACCGAGACGCCCGCCTGCGGCCCGCCGATGGTGACCGTCCCCTTAAGCATATTCAGCGAAGGCACCTTTTTACGCGGCGTCGCCAGGCGCGGATCCAGGCCGTGCAAATAGCCGAACCCCGGCGCGCTGCCAAGCGCGACCACGGTATAGATCCCCTGCGAATGACGACGAATGACTTCCCGGGCGGAAAACCCGGTATGACGACATACCGCCTCCAGATCGGTGGCATGTTCCCCGCCGTAGCACACCGGGATGTCAATCTGCCGCCCTTCGACGTTGAGCGCCTGCGCCGCCAGCCAGCACTCGCGCAGACGGCGCTCCACCCCGGTCGGCTCCTCCGGCGTATCGCGCAGCAGCACCAGTAAATTGGTCACGCCGGGGATCAGGGACTCCACCTCCGGCCACTGCCGCAGGGTCTGCGCTAAAGACCAGATGCGCCGCTGCGCCGGAAGGTCGAAGGCGCCGGGCGCTTCGATAAGCCAGGCCCGGCTCCCCATCATGGAGATCCGCGCCGGGGCGCCAGCGTGGAGCTCAATGCGGCGCTCGGGTAACACGGTTTTCGATGTCGGCGTCATACTTATTCCAGCGGTTCAAACGTGAGGCTGGATAACGGTTGTACCCGTTCTTCGCGGACCATTTTGTATTCGGTGTTCGGCCCAATCCAGGTATTCCAGATCTTGTCGATCGTCCCGTCGTCATCCATCGCCTTCAGGCTTTCATTGACGCTGCTCAGCAGCTGCGGTTCGCCCTGCTTCATCCCCACGCCGATAGGTTCAAGCGCCATCGGCTCCTTAATCATCGCCAGATTGATGCCGTCCTTTTTCGCCTGACCGATCATCTTGATACCGGTCATCGTGTTGGTGACGAAGCCCAGCGCTTTATTCTGCTCAAGGGCAAGGAAGGCCGAAGCGGCGTCCTGGAAGGTGACCGGTTTGCCGCCCTTCAGCACGATGGATTGTTCAGAGGTGGTCCCCTTGGTGGCGCTGATGCGCTTGCCTTTGAAATCGGCGAGGGTTTTATCGGCGTTCGCCTCTTTTACCAGCAGCATCTCTTTCGCGACATAGTAAGGGTCGCTGAACTGAATCTGGCGGCCGCGCGTTTTGGTATAGGCAAGGTTGGCGATCAGCACGTCGGCTCGCCCGGTAGCGATGACGGCGATACGCGCTTCCACGGAAGTGGGAACCAGCTGCGCCTTGACCCCCATCTGTTTCGCCAGCGCGTGGCAGAGTTCAACGTCCATCCCGACCAGCTGGCGGGTTTTCGGATCCGGGGCCGAAAACGGCGGCACATCGGAATAGACCGCGCACTTCAGCTCGCCGCGTGCATGAATATCCGCCAGCATGTCGGCGCGCGCGGCGCCGGACGCCGCTACCAGCGTCAGAGCCAGCGCTAAACCCGCATTTCGCTTCAGTTTCATTATTGTTTCCCCTCGGTCTGGATAAAAGAGTACCGACGTCCGCGAAGAGGTTCCCCGTTTCGCCGGTATGGCTAACCACTTATCGCGACTATATCGACATTGCTTGCGCGACGGGTAAGAGGGAAACGCTGTCGGGAGATAGGTGATTTATATGACGGCGCCGGCGCCCAGAGATAAGCAAACATTATCCTGACAGAACGAAATTATCTTATCTGCCGACCCTTCGCGCCCTCTACTGTAACGCCATGCGCGACATCCACCCCGCGTCCCTCCGCGACCGTTAACCAAAGGTAGTCACATGAATGCCCGACTTGGGATTTATCTAAAAATACTCTCCGCGCTGTGCGCGACGTTAATGCTGGCCTGCGTCAAAGGATTACAGGGGGCGATTCCCACCGGCGAAGTGATTTTCTTCCGCTCCTTTATCGCCATGTTCCCCCTGCTCATCTGGTTAAAAATTCAGGGCAACGTGCTGGCCAGTATTAAGACCAAAAATATTTTCGGCCATCTGATTCGCGGCTTTTCCGGTACCGGCGGGATGTACTTCAACTATCTGGCGCTGGTGTCGATCTCCCTCGCCGACGCCACCGCCCTGAGCTACGCCGCCCCGCTCTTCACCGTCATCATGGCGGCCTTACTGCTGAAAGAGCGGGTGCGTTTTTCCCGCTGGCTGGGGGTTATTGTCGGTTTTTCCGGCATCCTGTTTATGCTCTCCGCCAGCTTAACCGCCAGCGGCTCTCTGTTCGCCGGCGGTCAGCTGCAATCCGGGATGGCTCTCGGCGTCGCGTTCGCCCTGCTGGCCGCGCTCTGCACCGCCACCTCCAACATTCAGATCCGTTTTCTCAACGGCATTGAAAAACCCGGCGCCATCGTCTTTTACTTCTCGCTGATGACCACCCTGATTGGCCTCGCAACCAGCCTGTTCGGCTGGGCGCGGCCAACGCCGGGTCAGCTTCTGTTGCTGGTGGGCTGCGGTTTCTTCGGCGGCATGGCGCAGATTCTGGTCACGCTAAGCCTGCGTTTTACCGACGCCTCGCTGCTGGCGCCGTTTGACTACACCACGCTGGTCTGGTCGATGGTGATTGGCTACCTGTTCTTAAACAGCCTGCCCGCTTCGTCAACGCTGATCGGCGCCGGGATCGTGGCGCTGGCGGGGATCTTCACCCTGTGGTGCGACCAGCGGCAGCGGCGGGCGCATATCGCGCGCGCCTCTTCCTGAGTTTGCTGATACCCATGGCCCCGCGCGGGCAGCGCAGGGCTTGCCGCTCCCCGCGCCTCAGGAATACAGCCCGCGGTCTTTACTCGCCAGCAGGATCCGTTCGCAGGCCAGGACCCAGGCGGCGGTCCGCAGGGGAATAGCCAGAGCCTGCGCTTTCAGCCAGACGCTTTCGATGGCGTGGCGCATAATGGTATCCAGCCGCGCATCGATCTCCTCTTCGCTCCAGAAGTGGCTGGAGAAATCCTGCACCCACTCGAAATAGCTGACCGTCACCCCGCCGGCGTTGGCAATCACGTCGGGAACCAGCACGATCCCGCGCTCAGCCAGCACATCGTCGGCCTCCGGCAGCGTCGGGCCGTTGGCCCCCTCCAGAATGAGGCGACAGCGCAGATCGGCGGCGCGCTCCGCGCTAATCTGCCCCTCCAGCGCTGCCGGAATCAGTATTTCGTAGCCGAGGCTCCAGAAAGCCTCGTCCGCCACGCTATCGGCGCCGGGGAAACCGGCTATTGTGCCATGAGCCTGCTGCCACGCCTGCAGCGCCGGAATATCGAGGCCGTTGTGCTGATACAGCGTCGCGCGATGATCCTGGACGGCCACCACCCGCGCGCCGGCGGCATGAAACAGCCCGGCGCTGACGCTACCCACGTTGCCAAACCCCTGCACGGCGACCCGACTTTGCGCCACGGAGAGCCCCAGCTTTTCCGCGATGTGGCAGCCGGTAATAAATACTCCGCGCCCGGTGGCCTGCACCCGCCCCAGCGAGCCGCCGAGGTGGAGCGGTTTCCCCGTCACCACGCCGGTCGCGGCGGTTCCGGCATGACGCGACCAGGTATCCATCATCCAGGCCATGACCTGGCCGTTGGTGCCGACGTCCGGCGCCGGAATATCCTGCCGGGGGCCGATCACCCGGCTGATTTCACAAGTGTAGCGGCGGGTCAAACGCTCCAGCTCTCTGTCGGATAGCGTCGTCGGGTCGACGCGTACGCCGCCTTTCGCCCCGCCGAACGGCAGATTGAGCGCCGCGCATTTCACGGTCATCCACGCCGCCAGCGCCATCACCTCCTGCAGGCTGACGTCGGGGTGATAGCGCACGCCCCCCTTGCCGGGTCCGCGAGAGAGATTATGCTGAACGCGATAGCCTTCAAAATGGCGAATCGTCCCGTCATCCATTTCCAGCGGAACATCGACAATCAGCGCCCTTTCCGGGTGACGCAGGGTATCGGCCCAGCGATTGAGATCGCCGGGCAGCGGCAGGACGCGTTCCACCTGGGCGAGATAGATAGCCCAGGCGCAATGGCTCTCACCCGTCACATAAGAGAGTGCAGACACAACTTACCTCCGGTTTTCCAGTAGTGATATTGATAGCGATAAATGAAGAAAGCCGCCCGGAGGCGGCTTTGCGGCGAAGTTCAGCGACTGAGCTCCAGTTTCTTTTCCAGATAATGGATGTTGCTGCCGCCGGCGCGAAAATGGTCATCCGCCATGATCCGCCGCTGCAGCTCAACGTTGGTTTTGATGCCCTCGATCGCCAGCTCGTTCAGGGCATGTTCCATCCGCGCAATGGCCTCACTCCGGCTATCGCCGATGACGATCAGTTTGCCAATCATCGAGTCGTAGTACGGCGGGACGCTGTAGCCCGCGTAGATATGCGATTCCCAGCGTACGCCAAAGCCTCCTGGCGCATGAAAACGGGTAATTTTGCCGGGGCTGGGCATGAAGGTGCGTGGGTCTTCGGCATTAATCCGGCATTCAATTGCGTGGCCGCGTACGCTCACCTGCTGCTGGCTGATAGAGAGCGGCAGTCCGGCGGCAATCCTCAGCTGCTCTTTAATCAGATCAACGCCGGTGATCATTTCCGTCACCGGATGCTCCACCTGAATGCGGGTATTCATTTCGATAAAGTAAAATTCACCCTGCTCATAGAGAAACTCGAAGGTACCGGCGCCGCGATAGCCGATGTCCAGACAGGCTTTGGCACAGCGCGCGCCGATAGCCTGGCGGATCTCCGCGGTGATCCCCGGCGCGGGGGCCTCCTCCACCACCTTCTGGTGGCGCCGCTGCATTGAGCAATCGCGTTCGGCAAGATAAATCGCCTGCCCTTGTCCATCGGCCAGAACCTGGATTTCAATATGGCGCGGATTCTCCAGATACTTCTCCATGTAGACCATATCGTTGTTGAACGCCGCTTTCGCCTCGGCGCGCGTCATATCGATAGCCTGCGCCAGCTCTTTCTCCTGCCGGACGACCCGCATCCCGCGCCCGCCGCCGCCGCCGGAGGCCTTGACGATGATCGGGTAACCGATCCCGGCCGCCAGCCGGCGATTCTTCTCCCGGTCATCGTCCAGCGGGCCGTCCGATCCCGGCACGCACGGCACCCCGGCTTGCTTCATCGCCTGAATGGCCGAGACCTTGTCCCCCATCAGACGAATGGTGTCCGCTTTCGGGCCGATAAACACGAACCCTGAGCGCTCCACCTGTTCGGCAAAGTCGGCATTTTCCGCCAGAAAACCGTAACCAGGATGGATGGCCGCCGCGCCCGTCACTTCAGCGGCCGAAATCACCGCCGGAATATTGAGATAGCTTTTGGCGGACGGCGGCGGGCCAATACAGACGCTTTCATCGGCCAGCAGCACGTGTTTTAACTCACGGTCGGCGGTAGAGTGGACGGCCACCGAGCGAATGTTAAGCTCCCGGCAGGCGCGCAGGATACGCAGCGCGATTTCGCCGCGATTGGCAATCACAATTTTGTCCAGCATGGCTCCCCCTATTCAATCACGATCAGCGGCTGGTCGAACTCAACCGGCTGACCATCGGTGGCCAGAATCGCTTTGACGATCCCGCGGTTATCCGCCGCGATCTGATTCATCATCTTCATCGCTTCGACGATGCACAGGGTATCGCCGGCGTTGACCTGCTGACCGACAACCACAAATGGCGGCGCACCGGGCCCCGGTGAGAGATAAAAGGTTCCCACCATCGGGGACACCGTGACGTGTTCCGGCGCCGGGTCCGGCGAGATGGCCGGCGTCTGTACGTCCGGAATCGGAATAGTCGGCAGCGGCTGAACGATGGCCGCTGGCGCGGTGGATGGCCCGACCGCCGTCGGGCTGGCGATAACGCGGCTGATGCGCACGGAGCTGGCGCCTTCGGCAATTTCCAGTTCGCCAATGCCGGAGGCTTCGACTAAGGCGATCAATTTTTCAATGCTGGCAATATCCATAAGTAACGGGTTCCGCAGAAATTGGAAGTGATATACCCGATCGCGCAATCAGTGGTGGTGCAGTTATAGCAGAGCCGGCGGGCGGTATTTCATAGGAACTTCAGGTGGCGGGATAAGAAAATAGTAAGGTATCGAATAGACTACGCGAATCAAAGGCTGACAGATGCGTCACCCCATTATGGCTGCCCAGAAAGTATGTGTCGTCGGTAAGCGGATGTCGCCGAAGATGTGCTGCAATAGCGATGAAGGGGGTCATATTGCCTAAATAGTCATCCCTAGCAAACGTTGCCCGCGCCAGAGGAGCCGGGGCCATCCGCAGCAAAGCCTGGTTTGCTTTTCTACTGTCAGCAAAACAGGCGCTCCTGCCACGGCAGGGAAATCCCCGCTGGTACAAACCGCCTCCGCGACGCGCCTGAAATATCGCGCCGCCGCCCCCTCACCGACAACGCGCCAGGATGTACGCCTCGCGGCGTCAACCGTTTATGCTACCGGTGTTGACACTTTTTTTCGCTGTTCTCATCGGCCGCAGCGATATGCAGTAAAGCGCTCTGGAAGGAGGCATTAAACATCGGCCCGTGCGTGAGCCCAGGATAATGCCAGTAGGTCGCTGCCAGTCCGTCTGCGCTCAGGGCGGATACCGTCTTGCGCACCCTGCTCAGCACATCGCTCGCGCCGGCGACGGCGCTTCTTCCCGACGGATCGTCGCCCTCCATCAGATAGAGCTGCTTGTTACAGCCCCCCTGTTGATTAAGCGATGCCATTCTTGCCAGCAGAGCGAAATTATCTCTGCCCAGCGAAGGGCTGGCCGCGTAATAAAAGTGGAAAAAAGAGGAGGTTAACCAGCTGTCCAGCACGAACAGACCGCCGAAGGAGTGCCCCCAGATGCCCCGTTTATTCGGGTCGATTTGAATATTTTTTTCTACCGCGGGAGCGATGCGCCCTTCCAGCAGCTGGCGGAACGTCGCGCTGCCGCCGCCCTCGCGCGCATAGTGCCCGACGACTACGGCCCCGCGCTGCTGCACCGCGGGCGTATAGTCATAGGCTCTGGCGTGAGTGTCGAAGGGCAGCGGCGTCTGGTAGCCAATCGCCACGATCACCGGCGGCGTTTTTTGCCGGAGTTGGCTAAGTAGCGAATCCGTCAAGCGGTCCATCAGCGCGTTACCGTCCAGCATATACAGGACCGGATAGCCCGATGGCGGCGGCGATGCGTCCGGTACGCCGGTCCAGACCCGGTAGTGTCTTTTGCCATCCGCAGAGTCAAACTGATGCACGCTGAAGTGATAAACCGCAGACCCGCGATCGGCAATATTCGGCCCCAGCGGCTTCATATCCGGTTTCGCCGCGCTCTCCCCGGCGTACAGCAGCGCCACACAGGAGAGCATGCAAAACAACGCGACGCGCTGAACTCTGTTTCGGGACTGATGCCCATTCCCCTGTTGACGCTCTCTCTTCACCTGTTTTTCCCGTATCTCTCTGGCGGATAAGCCTTATTCACATTGCGCCACGATGATAATGGTTAGCAATATCATTTTCAATTACACAAAAAGACCGGCGCTACAGGAGAGCGGGTGGCAATACGACGTATTGTGCCGCCGGTATGTTTTGTTCATCATGCGGCCCGGTATCTATCTCGCCATTGAGCGCCGGGATCGGCGACAGAGAGAAGCATTGATGATCGAGGAAAGTCGTACAATTCAGTCTGTAGAACGGGCGATGTCCGGTTAGTCGACCAGGATGTGCAATCCTTTTTCGCCCCGTTGCTGCAATACGCGGCGGAAAGCAGCTGGCGAGGTTTGTTACCTGACGGTGCCGTGCGGAGCGCGGGAGTGCCTCTATCCGCATGCCATCGACGCTGGCGGCCCACTGACGCGGTACAGCGCACCTTCCCCTGCGACCGATGCCGGGGTGAGCGGTGGTTAATGAAATGTGATCCACGATCAAAAGTAACTAACAAGTTGGTTACTTTTTATTATCAGTGAACTATGGTACTGCGAACTCGTTACTCAGATAACAGGCGTATATCATGACAAGAAAAATCACGTTAAAGCACTATCTCACCTACGGTTCAGGGGATTTTTTTGGTATGGGGACGACGGCGCTCACCGGTGCCTGGCTGCTGTTCTTTTATACCAATTTCTGTCACCTGAGCGCGGTTGAAGCCGCATCTATCTTCGCCATTGCGCGAGTCTTTGATGCCATCGCCAGTCCGCTAATGGGCTATATTACCGACAACTTTGGCCACACATTTCTGGGGAAAAAGTTTGGCCGCCGCAAATTCTTTATTCTGTTAGGCATCCCCGCCGTCTTTTCCTACTGCTTTATCTGGGTCAGCGATATGGGTTATCTCTATTACCTGCTCACCTACCTGGTCTTCGAACTGGTCTACAGCATGGTCCTGGTGCCCTACGAAACTCTGGTTCCGGAAATGACCGATGATTTCAAAAAGAAGACCCGCTTCTCCGGGGCGAGAATCTCCTTCGCCCAGCTGTCGTACATCATCACGGCATATCTGCCCGCCCTGTTTTTTGGCTGGTATGGAAAAGATAATCCCAACGCCTTCTTCTATGCCGGCCTGGTGATTGCCATCATCTGCGCCATCGCCCTGACACTGGTGTATTGCCATACCTGGGAAAGAGAGCGCAGCGTTGAGCCGCAGGAGCCGCCTGCCGCATCCGGGTCTTTACTCAAGCGTTTTTTCAGCGACGCGCTTTCCACTCTTAAAGTTAAGGCCTTCCGCACCCATCTGGGGATGTATCTCGGCGGGTTTATCGCTCAGGACGTGTTTAATGCCGTTTTCACCTACTACGTCATTTATGTCCTGTTCCAGACCGCCACCGTCTCATCTGAACTGCTCGGCATCATGTCCATCATGCAGCTGATCGCCGTGCTCTGCATGATCCCACTTTGTATTCACTGGGGCCCCGCTCCGGCCTATCGTCTGGCGGTGGGCTTTTTCGCGCTTGCCTGTCTGACCTACGGGTTTTTATGGCTCGGGGATTTCACTCATCTTGCCGTATTGATGCTGGTCTCGGCGGTGGCAGGCTTTGGCCGCGGGGGGATTAACTATATCCCGTGGAACACTTACACCTACATGGCCGACGTCGACGAAGCGATCACCGGTCTGCGGCGTGAAGGGATTTTCGCCGGGGTCATGACCATGACGCGCAAAGCGTCACAGGCGGTGGCGGTGATGCTCGTCGGCGTTCTGCTGCAGCTGGCGCATTTTAACCCAGGACAGCCGCAGCAGCCGGAATCGGTGCATTACGTTATCCTGGCGGTTCTGAGCCTCGGCACCACGCTGCTGCTGCTCGCCGGCTACCTTGTGTCGCGCCGCTTCACGCTGAATATCAAAACGCATGCGATACTACGCGAGGAATGCGACAGAATGCGCCTCGCCGGTGGGCCATTAGCGCCCGCCAGCCAACAAAACCAGCGTATTCTCGAGGAGATTACCGGCTTTAGCTATCAGCAGCTGTGGGGAAATAATCAGGTTTCACGTCTTAGCCGCCCGCCGGCATCCGGCGCGGTCACGTTGTCGAAATAAACCCTGGCGGGGAAGGAGATGCTCTCCTGCCCCGCCAGACACCGACCGGTAGTTAAAAGACTTACAGCGCCACAACGCGGAAGTTGGCGCTTTTTAATTCGGCTATCTGCTGCATATGGATATGGGAGAGGGTGAAATCAAGGATCGCGAAGTTCTCCGCAATTCTCTGCGGGTCAGAGGACATGGTGTTCGACTGCAGGCCCGACTGTAAAATCCAGCGCAGAATAATTTGCGCCGGCGTCCGGGCATAATATTCCGCAAGCTGCTGAATGATCCCATATTTAAGTGCTTCTCCCCGGGCTATCGAACAGTATGATGACAGCGGGATCTGCGTCGCGACAGCGGCCTGCAGCAAGTCGCGTTGATCCAGCAGCGGATGGAACTCCACCTGGTTGACAACCAGCGGCGTCGCGATGGCGTCACGCGCCCGTAGCATCTGCTCCGCCGAGAAATTGCTCAAGCCGATAAATCTCGCCAGCCCCTGCCGCTGCGCCTGTTCCAGCAAACGCAACGTGGCGCTGAAATCCTGCTTTGGCGGGCTATGCAGCAGCAGCACATCCACCTGTTCAACATTCAACGCCGCCAGGCTTTGCGCCAGCGAAACCATAAACCGGTCACCGGGGTAGTTCGCCGGCAGCACTTTTGTGGTAATGCAAAGCTCGCCGCGGGCAACGGGATGATGGCGCAGAACGTGTCCAATCTCCTGTTCATTTTCGTACATCTGCGCGGTATCGATCGCCCTATAGCCCACGTTCAGGGCAGATTCTAAGGCGGTAATTAATCTCTCTCCGCGCAGTTTATAGGTGCCAAAACCGCGGATAAACGCCGGACGGTAAAGAATATTCATCTCTCTTTCCTCAAAGGACGGCTTTCGCGGCGACGCGGTTGGTTCGCGGCCAGCTGCCAGAGCGAGGCAATATTAAACGCCGTCGATTCCAGCAGGCTGGCGGCTTCACGCAGCGCGCGCTCGTAGGAGATAATGCCCGGCACCAGCGAAAACGCCGAGCTGAGACCGAGTGAGTACAGCGCTTCATAACCGCTGCCGAGCGACCCGGCCAGCGCAATACTTGGGCAACCGTGGGCGTGCGCACGGCCGATCACGCCGGCAGGCCCCTTACCGCTGCTGGTTTGCGCATCAAGGCGCCCTTCGCCGGTAATGACCAGATCGGCATCGCATACCTGCGCATCGAAATCCAGAGTGTTAAGCACAAGATCGATCCCGCTGGACATCCCGGCGTGCAGCACTCCCTGTAGCGTGGCGCCCATCCCGCCGGCAGCACCGCCGCCCTTCAGGCTGGCGATATCCGTTCCGGAGCGGGCCTTAATAACGCTGGCGACCCGGGCGAGATTGTTTTCAATCCTCACCGCCGTCTGCGCGGTGACCCCTTTTTGCGGGCCAAAAACCGCAGTAGCGCCCTGCTCGCCGAGCAGCAGATTGTTCACATCGCAGGCCAGCAGAAGCGTCACCCCGGCTAATCGCGGATCGAGACCGGAGAGATCGATATTAGCCAGCTCATCCAGCCCTCCAGCCCCCCGGGGAACCTCTTCCCCGGCGGCGTTGGTACAGCGACAGCCCAGCGCCTGCAGCATGCCGATCCCACACTCATTCGTGGCGCTGCCGCCCAGACCAATAATGATTTTATTGACGTCGCGGTCCAACGCCGCCCTGATAAGCTCTCCGACCCCATAGCTGGTCGCGATTAGCGGATCCCGGTCTTGCGGTGCCACCCACTGCAAACCGCAGGCGGCCGCCACTTCAATGACCGCCGTTTTCCCATCCCCCAGCAAACCAAAAAAGCCCTGCACCGGCGTCCCCATCGGCCCGGTTACCGCAACGGATATCTGCTGGCCGGAAGTCGCGTTAATCAGCGCGTCAACCGTCCCTTCGCCGCCATCGGCGATTGGCAGTTTCACATATTCCGCATCAGGCAGCGCTCTGCGCAGACCCCGTTCGATCGCATCGGCCACGGCGCTGGCGGACAGGCTCTCTTTAAAGGAGTCAGGAGCAATAATTATTTTCATCGCAATTTACCTGCTTAAATCAGAAACGGGGAACCAACATTCCGCCATCGGCGCTAATCACCTGACCGGTCAAATAGGGCATTCCTCCGCTGGCAAGGGTGGTCACTATCGTGCCAATTTGCGCGGGGGTCCCCAGCTCCGGCAGCAGGGTTAAGCCTTCATCGACGCGCTGTTGATACATGGCCAGCGAAGGCTGGGTCATTTCGGTGACAATCAGCCCCGGCTGAATATCAAAAACCTGTATCCCCGCCGCGGCGAGACGTGCGGCAAACAGTTTCGCCACCATCGCGGCCCCGGCCTTCGACACGCAGTACTCGCCCCGATTGATGGAGGCCGCGGAGGCGTTCGAAGAAGAGACCACGATCAGGCTGTAGTGCAGTTCGGGTAAGCAGGTGCGGGCAAGCAGACGCCGGGCAAAAGCCTGGCAGAGGAAGAACGTGGCGCGGGCGTTAACCGCCTGGCAGCGATCGTAGCTTTCCGGCGTCACGTCGAGGAGGTCGCCGCGGCTGGTCACCGAGACGCCGGCGTTATTGACGAAGGTCGTCAACGGCCCAAGGTCATTTTCCGCCCGCGCCAGCATTCTGTCATGCAGGCTGATATCCGCCACGTCCCCCGGGACCGCAACCGCATTAACGCCCCAGGCTTTTAGCCGCGCTACGGAGGCCTGCAGCGTTACGGAATCCTGATAATCATTCAACGCAATATCAAAACCGGCCTGGGCCAGCTTCGCGGCAATCTCAAAACCAATACCGCGAGCCCCACCGGTGATAAACGCGACCTGTCGTGCTTTAACCGTCATTTTTTTCGTCCCATTGTTAGTTGAGCATACGAGGAAATCATAGCGACGCCATTCGCCACTTGTAAATAAATAGTTACTTACAAATAGCAAATATGCGATCTCTGCAGACTGTGGCTGCCGGGGGAAAGTTCGTCAGCAAAATCTTTGTGACTGATCTCCCAAACGCAAGCAAAACACCCCAGGCAGAAAAAATACAAAAAAGTAGTTTTTAATCATAACGATAGAATAAAACGACCACCAAAATCCCGGTACATCAACGCTGACTTCGCTACAGATACCCCGTTTTAAAATAGCCATTAAAAACAAAGAGTAATATGGATTTTCGCCGGGTAAAAACGCCAGGCCAGGCGATAGAATCCCCCTTCATTGCCAATTACATCCCTGGATGATATATCGTCAACTTGTAAGTAATTAGTTATTTACATGTTACGTGTTTTTCACCAGAAACGATCCTCCATGTGAACCGAAAGACAGGAAATATCGCTATGTCATTTATTAAAAAATTCGTTGAACAAAGCGTGATTAGCCGACGTGAATTCCTGCTGAAAAGCGCCCTTGGCATCGGCGGCATGGCTGCGCTCCCGCTTATCAGCCCACTCTCGAAAGCCATGGCTGCCGAAGGGGCTAATTTCACTCTGGCCTGGGGCTACCGCGACCCTGATAACTCCTACTGGAACGCGATTGCCGCCGGCGGGCAATCTTATGCAAAGACACAAAACTCGCCGATGGTGAGCCTGATTAACGGCGGCAATAACGAGAAGGTGCTCTCTGATATCAAAGCCCTGCTCTCGAAAACCGAAGGGAAACTGGCGATTGGCTGCGATCCTAACGACGCCCCTAACGCCCGGGCGGTGGTGACGGCCTGTCAGCAGCGCGGCGCGTTTATTACCACCATCTGGAACAAAACCGACGATCTGCACCCCTGGGATTTTGGTGACAACTACGTAGCCCACATCAGCTGGTCTGATTTCGAACCGGCCCAACAGTGCGCGCAGCTGCTGTTTGACGCGATGGGCAAAAAAGGCGGGATTGTCGGACTCGGCGGCATCGCTTCTAACGTCCCGGCGATCGAACGCAAAGCGGGGCTGATGCACAAGCTGAAGGAAAATCCGGATATCGAGCTGCTGGACTGGCAGGATGCGGACTGGAGTACCTCGAAAGCCAACGACATGATGTCGACGATGCTCACCCGCTTCGGGGATGATATCAAAGGTATCTTCTCCTCCAACGACAGCATGACCCTGGGCATTATTGAAGCGCTGCGCGCCGAAGGTCTGGCGGGGCAAATTCCGATCGTCTCCTACGACGGTACCCCGGACGCCGTCAAGCTGTGTATCAGCGGCGAAATACTCTGCACCGTAAGCACCGACCCCTACTGGGCTGGCGGGATTGCGCTTTCCCTGGCGCACCATGCGGCTCTCGGCAGCTTTAAACCCTCCGCCGAACCGCATGAGCATCGCGAATTTTACGGCCCGACAATCATGATAACCAAAGACGACGCGCAGAAGTGGTATCAGGAGAATATCGTGAATACGCCGGTGGTCGACTGGAATAATTTCTGGCAGGCGTCGAAAGGCCCCATCCAGTATCGCAAATTATAGTTTTCCCCTTCTGCGGATATTTATTCTCGATGAAGACGTCATAAATTCAATGAGTGAAGGTCGAACATGTCATCACATTCCAGCTATAAAGAGTTTTTGCGCAAATGGGCGCCGCTGATGGTGCTGCTACTGCTGTGCACCATCATCAGCGTTATTTACCCCGGATTTTTATCCGTGCGTAATTTCTCGCGTTTACTGACCGCCAGCGCCGCGCCGTTAATGATCGCCATTGGCGTGACGTTTATCATCATTATGGGTTCGATCGATCTGTCAATTGAAGGCATCATGGCTTTCTGCGGCTCGATGCTGGCAATCATCATGGTGAAACTGGGCGGCTTTAACGAACTCGGCTATTTAGCGATTCCCGCAGCGATTCTTATTTCGGCGGCCTGCGGGCTGATCAATGGTCTTATTCATGTCAAACTTAAAATCCCCTCCTTCCTGGTCAGCCTGGGAATCGGTTTTAGCCTGATTGGCGTCACGATGGTGATTACCGGCGGCGAACGTATTCCCCTGCCCGACCCGGTATTCAGGCTGCTGCTGACCGAGCGTATTTTTGATTTTCCGCTGATGGTCTATCTCGCCGGGGCGGCCCTGCTGCTTGCCTGGTTTATTCAACGCTATACCGCGCTGGGACGTAATTTTTATGCGGTCGGCGGCGGCGAGCATCTGGCCTACGCTTCCGGCCTGTCGGTAAAACGTATTCGCGTGCTCGGTTTTGCGCTAGCCGGGGTCTTTTACGGACTGGGCGCCGTCTTTGCGGTAGCCCGCCTGGGCTCGGTAGCCAGCAACCTGGGCGACGGTTATACCTTTATCGCCATCACCTCCGTGGTCGTCGGCGGCACCTCCTTAATGGGCGGCAACGGCGGAGTGTGGCAAAGCCTGATCGGCGTGCTGATTATCAACGTGATTAACAATGGCATGGTGCTGGTCGGCTTCCCGACCTATATCCAACAGGGCGTTTTGGGCGCGTTAGTTATCATCTCGGTGGCATTAGTCACTAATCGTAAACGTCTGCAAATAGTGAAGTGACGATTATGCTTGAATTCAAAAATGTTGGTAAATCATTCCCGGGCGTTCTGGCCCTACAAAATATTAATCTGCAAATTAATCCCGGAGAAATTGTCGGATTGGTCGGTGAAAACGGCGCCGGAAAATCCACCCTGATGAAAATTATTTACGGCGCGTACCAGCACGATAAAGGCGAGGTGCTGATTAATGGTCAGCCGGTGGTATTTCGTTCGCCGCGCGATGCCATGATGCAGGGTATTGGAATGGTCTTTCAGGAGCAGTCGCTGATTTCCAACCTGAGCGTGATGGAAAATATTTTCCTCGGCTTTGAACAGCCGTTTAAAAAATTTGGCGTTATCAACTGGAAAAAGATGGCGGCGGCGGCGAGAAAGCAGCTGGCGAAGGTCAAACTGGATATCGACCCGAAAACAATGACCTCCGAGCTTTCATTTACCCAGCGTCAGCTGGTGGAGCTGGCGAAAGTCTTAACTCTCGAAGAGAGAAGCAGCGGCCATTTAATTATTCTGCTTGATGAGCCGACCTCGGTGTTACCTGCTCAGGAGATCGAGCTGCTGTTTGCGCTGGTCAGGGAGCTGAAAAGCCGGGCCTCTTTTATTTTCGTGTCACATCGTCTCGATGAAGTGATGACCCTGTCCGATCGCATCTATGTGATGAAGGACGGACAGGTCATGGATATGCTCACCCGCGACCGGTTTGATGTGGTGAATATTCAGCGCCAGATGGTCGGCCGGGATATCGATGAACGCTACTACCGCGAGCATCGCAAACACGGCATCCATAAAGCCACCACCCTGGTCGAGTTAAAAAATATCTCATTGCCGGGCCACTATCACAATGTCTCGCTGTCGCTGCACGCCGGTGAAGTGCTGGCGCTGGTTGGCACCGAGGGGGCGGGCACCGAGGAGATCATCCGCACGATCTTCGGTTTGCTGCAGCCCGAGCAGGGAGAGGTGATTCTCAACGGCAGACCGGTACGCAAATTCAGCCCCACGCACAGCATCGCCGAAGGGGTGGGATATATCCCGCGCGAGCGCAAAATCGAAGGCATCGTCGAAGGGATGTCGGTCGTGGAAAACATCACTCTCGCCAACCTGCAGGACTATTCCCGCGCCGGGCTGCTGCAGGTCCATCACGAGCGCCAGCTGGCCAATGAGTGGGTTAAAAAGCTGTCGATAAAAACCGCCAGTATTGATACGCAGTGCGGCAAGCTCTCCGGCGGCAATCAGCAAAAGGTGGTGCTGTCTAAATGGCGAACCGCAGAGGCGAAAATCATCCTCCTCGACCACCCTACCCGCGGCCTCGATATCGGCGCCAAAGAGGATGTCTATGACTTAGTACGCGACTTCACCGATGAGCAATGCGGCGTGATTTTGATCGCCGATTCTCTGGAAGAGGCCATCGGTCTCGCCCATACCATCGCTATTTTTAAGGACGGCAAACTGCGCTATCAGTTTACCGGCTGTGAAGAGAAGCGTCCGGAGCAATATGAATTATTGCAGCACTTCGTCTAGGTTATTAAGGCAAATCTCCATGAAAATCACCCGTTCTGATTTATTAGCAGTGCCGACAAAAAATAACACCGGCAGCCCGACGCGGCCGCCGTTAACCGGGCGTGAAAAAATTACGCGCTATTTACCCATTCTGACCCTGGTGGTATTAGTCGCCTTAGTCAGCCTGTATAACCCGGATTTTCTTAAACCCGACAATATATTCCAGCTGCTGCAGGATGCGTCGACGCTGTTTATTATGGCCATTGGCATGACCTTTGTGATTTATATCGGCGGCATCGATTTATCCGCCCAGTCGATTGCCAGTATGTCGACGGTGGTGCTGGTCATTCTGTTGTCGCAAATTGGCGCGCTGGCGATTCCGCTCACCCTGCTCGTCGGCGCGCTGTTCGGCACGATCTCCGGCTGGGTACATACCCGTTTCAAAATATCGTCATTCATTACCACGCTCGCCGTCGGGGGCATTGCCTATGCCACCGGGCAGGTGATATCCGGACAACGCGCGTTTTATATCCCAGCCGATATTCGCAGCCAGACGGTTGGCTGGATGACCACCACCGTCTTTACGCTGCCGATGGAAATTATTATCGCGGCGGTACTGCTGCTGGTAGCCCTGTTGATGGAAAGACGCACCGCGCTGGGGCGCCACATGAAGGCGATTGGCGCCGGTGAATCCGCAGCGCTCGCCAGCGGGGTGAAGGTCGTCAAGGTGAAGATTATCACTTTCGCCATTGCCGGGGCGTTCTCCGCGGCCGCCGGGGTGCTGCTGGCGACCCGTCTTTCCGGCGCATCGCCGACGATGGCCGACCAGTTTCTGCTGCCGGCCATCGTTGCGGTGCTGTTAGGCGGAACCCCGCTGACCGGCGGCGTGGGCGGCGTATTGAGCACGCTTATCGGCACCCTCATCGTGGCCGTTATTCGTACCAGTATGACCTACCTGAACGTCGAAGCGCAGGCACAGCAGATCTTCTTCGGCGTGCTGATGATTGTGGCGATCGCGATGACTATCGATCGCGCCAAAATTTCTACGGTAAAATAACCGGAGCCGACAATGATCCCTCAATTAATGAAGGCCGCGGTGCTGACGGCGCCTAAAACGTTCGCAATACGCCAGGTCCCGGTCCCCGCCTACGGCGACGACGAGGTACTGATTCGCGTCACCCGATGTTCAATCTGCGGAACGGATATCCATATCTATAATGGCCATTACTCCCAGGATAAGCTGCCGCTAATTCCCGGCCACGAGTTCAGCGGGGAAATTGTTGCCGTTGGCCGCCAGGTCTCGACGCTGACGCCGGGGCAGCGGGTGGTCGCCGACATCAATATCGGCTGCGGCCACTGCTACTATTGCCGGCGGAACGAACTGCTGAACTGCCCGGAGATCCGCCAGCTCGGCATTCATACCCACGGCGCGTTCGCGCAGTACGTGGCGATTCCGGCCCGCCTGGTGATTCCGCTCGGCGACGCGATTGCGGATAGCGTAGCCTGCCTGGCCGAACCGTTCTCCTGCGTGGTGCGCGCCAGTAAAAAAATTGGCCTCAGCGTCGCTGAATCCGTCGTGGTGATTGGCGCAGGCCCGGTTGGCAACATGCATATTCAGATGGCGCGTTTGCTCGGCGCCGCGCCGATTATTGCCGTAGAGCTGAATCCGCAGCGGGCCGAACTCGCCAGACAGTGCGGAGCGGACAGCGTCATCACCGACCCCGAAGGCGCGCTGGAGCAGATCAAGGCGCTCACGGAGGGACGCGGCGCCGACGTGGTGATAGAAAGCGTTGGTCATCCTGCGCTGTATAAACAGGCGCTGACGTTTATGCGCCCCGGCGGACGGCTGCTGGCCTTTGGCTTAACCGATGCGGAAACCGAGATAGCCATTAAACCGCTGGAGATAATTTTAAAGGAGCAAAGGATTCAGGGCAGCGTGGCCGGGATGGGAGAAGATATGCACCAGGCGCTGCATCTGCTGAGTCATCAACGTTTTATTACCGCTCCTTTCTGCGAGTCCGTCCACCCGCTGGAGGATATTCAGCAGGTTTTCTCCACTCTGCTCGCTCATCCGCAGCATCTGAAAATTCAGCTGCGTATTGCCGAGGAGTGAGATTTTAGCCGCGCGGATAAGACGGCAGAATAAAAAAAGGTGCTCCTGATGAGCACCTTTTTTACTTTCCCGCGTCACTCAGGCTTTGCGGTCGGCCGGCGTCGGCGCCCCTTCATCCAGCAGCCCCTGTTGTTGCAGCGTACGCCAGAACTCATCCGGAATCGGGGCGGCGATCCACTCCAGACAGTTCTCCAGCTGCGCCACCGTGCGGGTGCCGGGAATAATCGTCGGCACCGCCGGATGAGCCAGGACAAACTGTAGCGCAGCCGCCGGCAGACTGACGTGATAATCGCGGCAGACGTTTTCAATTTTGCCGACCTTTTGCAGAATCGCCTGGCTGGCCGGGCCGTAGTTATATTTCGCGTTCTCAACCGCCCCGGTCGCCAGAATCCCGCTGTTGAATCCCCCGCCGATCACCACCGCCGCATTGCGCTCTTCGCACAGCGGCAGGAACGCTTTTAACGCCTCCTGTTCCAGCAGCGTATAGCGCCCGGCCAGCAGGAAGCAGTCAAAGTCGGCTTCCTGCAACGCCGCATGGCACACCTGCCATTCATTGACGCCCATCCCTACCGCTTTAATCACGCCTTCATCGCGCAGCTGCGCCAGCGCGCGCCACGCGCCGTCCATCGCCTGGCGAAAGTAGTGCGGCTGCTGCTCCCCGTGGGTATAAAAATCGCAATCGTGAATAAACGCGATATCGATATGTTCCAGCGCCATACGCTGCAGACTGTCTTCGATCGAGCGCATGGTTGCCGAATAGGAGTAGTCAAAGATCGCCTCAAACGGCAGCGGATTAACCCATACCCCGGAATCAATTTCACTGCGTTTTTTCGGCTTCAACAGGCGACCGACCTTGGTGGACAACACATACTCATCGCGCGGATACCAGCGCAAACCGTGGCCGACCCGCGCTTCGCTCAGGCCATGGCCATACATCGGCGCGGTATCAAAATAGCGCAGACCGCTGTCCCACGCCTGGCGGATCATGTTCTCCGATTCTTGTTCACTGATGGGGCGAAAAATATTGCCGATTGGCGCGGCGCCGTAGCCCATTGCGGTGACCTGAATAGCGGTACGACCAAACGCATTCTTCTGTGATGGAACCATCTCGGTGCTCCTGGGAGTTGATGAGTTAATTAACTAACAGGATAGTTATATCAAAATGAATGTTGTGAAAATGTTACCTGGATAACAAAGCGTCATTAATTACATTGATCCGGCATTTACTTTCTGCAATTGTAACTAACTAGTTAGTTTTTTAGTGCTGAATTCAACGAGGATAACGAGAATGCATGGCAAACTGAAAAGCGTCGAAGAAGCTGTTGCTTTGATCAAAGACAACTCCACCGTTGCCTTCACCGGCTCCGGTGGCGGCCTGCTGGAGTCAGATTACGTCATGGCGGCCATCGCGACGCGCTACCGCGAAACCGGACATCCGCGGAATCTCACCCTGATTCATGCGTTAGGGATCGGTAACGGCAAAGGATCCGGTCTTGGACGTCTGGCCATACCGGGGCTGGTCAAACGGATCATCGGCGGGCACTGGTCGTGGTCGTCCGAACTGCAAAAAATGGCCCGCGACAATGAGATCGAAGCCTACTGTTTACCCACCGGCATCATCATGACGCTGTATCGCGAAAGCGGCGCCGGGCGCCCGGGGGTCATTTCCAGCGTCGGGCTGGGGACTTTTGTCGACCCGCTAATCAGCGGTGGAAAATGCAATGACATCACCTGCGAAGATATCGTTTCACGTATTGAACTCGACGGTAAAACCTGGCTGCATTACAAACCGTTTAAAGTGGATGTCGCGGTGATTCACGGATCGCAGGCGGACGTCGCGGCGAATATCTCCACCAGCGAAGAGCCCGCGGATCTGGATACCTATGCCGTGGCCCTGGCCGCGCACAACAACGGCGGGATGGTTATCGCGCAGGTGAAATCCACCGTTCAGGAGCACTTTGTCCCGGCCCGTAAGGTCACCGTTCCCGGTGTGATGATCGACCATATCGTTGAATGCCCGGCGCAGTGGCAGAGCTACCTTGCCGAATACGATCCGGCCATCTCCGGGCAGATGGCCCCGCCGGACGAGCACCCGCTCGATGCGCCAGCGGAAGGTATTCGCCGCCTGATTTCGGGACTGGCGGTACGGGAGCTGAAACCGAATATGCGGGTCAATTACGGGTTCGGCATCCCCGGCGGGATCTCCGCCATGGCCGAGAAATCGCTGGTCGACTCCTGCTGGCAGATGGTGGAACAAGGTATTCACAACGGCCAGCTTCTCGACGGGGCGCTGTTTGGCGCGGCAAAATATCCGCAGGCCATTGTCAGCTCGCTCGATCAGTTCGATCTGTTTTGCGGCGGCGGGCTGGATATCACCTTCCTCGGCATGGGCGAAATGGACGCCGAGGGCAACGTCAACGTTTCGCAGCTTGGCGATACCATCGTCGGTCCGGGCGGCTTTATTGATATTACCTGCGGGGCCAAAAAAGTCGTTTTCTGCGGCACCTTCGAAGCGAAAGGCCTGCAGGTTTGTCAGCAGGGTGAACGTTTACAAATTGAGTCTCATGGGCAAATTCCCAAGCTGGTGCAAAAGGTTCGCCATATCACTTTCAGCGGGCCGGAAGCCATAAAACGCGGGCAGGAAGTGCTGTACGTCACGGAGCGCGCCATTTTCAAACTGACGGAAGAAGGGGTGGAACTGGCGGCGATTGTCAGCGGGGTTAACCTCGAGCAGGATATTTTGCAGCGTATGCAATTCTGCCCGAAAGTCGATCGCCCCGCGGTGGTTTCTCTCTGAATAAGCAACGCAATGCGGATATCAGGGCTGCAGTATCCGCATTATCGTTTCGACGTTGAAATCAAGGCGCTGCTGAAGGGAATCAGCATCCATGAAATTGCGATCGAACAGAATGGCGCCGGTATATTTGTTATTGAAGTAATAATAGTTGACCGCGGCGATGGTAATCACCAGCTGTTCCGCATCAACGCCGGCCCGGAATACGCCCTGCTCCACGCCGCGCTGAAGAATGCCTTCCATCAGGGTGACCATCGATTTCTGCGCCGACTTAATCGCCACCGATTTTTTCAGGTGCACGGCACGATGCAGGTTTTCGCTGTTGACCAGTGTCAGAAACTCCGGGTTTTTCAGGTAGTAGTTCCAGGTGAACCTGACCAGCGTTTCAACCGCTTCTTGCGGTTCCAGACTTTCGAGATTTAATTTTTTTTCCGCGGCGCGAATATCAAGATAGGAGTCTTCGACAACTTTCTGAAAAAGCTGTTCCTTGCTACCAAAATAGTGATAAATCATACGCTTATTTGACTTTGCCTTTTCAGCGACAACGTCAATGCGTGCGCCGCCGAGTCCCTTTTGCGCAAACTCTCGTTTCGCGGCTTTCAGGATCCGATTCTGTGTCGCAATGGGGTCACGGACCTGTACTGTTTTTTCCGAAGCTGATTTAGTCATTACATCGTTTTGGTTGCGGATCTGGCTGATGATTAACCCTTACTCATTGGCGGAAATCAAGAAAAATTTTTCGCTAATCTCCTTTCTGCTAGCCGCTTAACAATTTCATTACAAGGGCTGGCGTTTCCTTATTCAATCCCAAAACAGCGTGCTAATATATGTAACCATATAGTTATATATATAACATATTATCATTATAAAACATTTAGTTAAATACAATCATAACCAACTCATCTTGTCAGCGTTAAAAAGGCGCCAGCAGGATGACAACGATCACGCACTGGCTCTTACCGACCGGTAAGCAAGGCTATGAACGATGGGAAAGAGGATTATGAGTAATACATTTCACCCTGTAGACGTTAACCACCCTTTGCTGCCTGAAAAAGCACGGCAATTTCAGATGTTCATCAATGGCAAGTGGACCACGGGTCACAGCAGCGAAAGTTTTGTCCGTAAAAGCCCGGCCCACGATATTGTCGTTAGCACTTACCCGGCAGGCACCGCTGAAGACGTTGATGACGCGGTAAAGGCGGCCAGAGACGCCTTTGATTCAGGGAAATGGTCACGCATTAGCGGTGCGGCGCGCGCGGCGGTATTGCTGAAAACCGCCCAGCTCATTCGCGAGAACCTGGCGGAGCTGGCGCTGCTGGAAACGCTGGAAACCGGCAAACCCATCGCCCAGTCGCGCGGTGAGATCCAGGGCGCGGCCGATATCTGGGAATATGCCGCCGGTCTGGCGCGCAGCGTCAATGGCGACAGTTTTAATAACCTCGGCGACAGCATGCTGGGCCTGGTGACCCGCGAACCTATCGGTGTTGTCGGCGTTATCACGCCGTGGAACTTCCCTTTCTTTATTGGCGCAGAACGCTACCCCTATATTCTGGCCGCCGGCTGTACGCTGGTGGCGAAAGCCGCTGAGATCACGTCCGGTACGACTCTGCTGCTGGCCGGGATCCTGAAAGAGGCGGGTCTGCCCGACGGCGTATTTAACGTTGTCACCGGCAGCGGTTCGCTCGTCGGCCAGCGGATTACCGAGCATGTCGACATCGATATGGTCTCCTTCACCGGCTCCACCGCCGTCGGCCAGATGGCGCTGCACGCGTCGGCAAACAATATTAAACGTCTTGGGCTGGAGCTGGGCGGTAAGAACCCGCAGGTGGTTTTCGCCGACGCCGATATTGACGCCGCGCTGGACGGTACGCTGTTTGGCTTTCTGTTCAATAGCGGGCAGTGCTGCGTCAGCGGCAGCCGTTTGCTGGTGGAGCGTTCTATCCATAAAGATTTCTGCCAGAAGCTGGTTGAACGCGCGCAGAAAGTACGCAGCGGCGATCCGCTGAATGAAAACACCCAGATTGGCGCGATTATTACTGAGAAACACTATCAGACCGTGCTCGGTTATATCGAACAGGGAAAAAATGAGGGTGCGACCCTGCTCACCGGCGGCCATGCGGTTCCCACCGGTAATGGACTGTTTATCGAACCCACCATTTTCGACGATGTAACCCCGGAAATGACCATTTTCCGCGAAGAGATCTTCGGCCCGGTGCTCTGCGTCACCCCCTTCGACAGCTATGAAGAGGCGATCGGCATCGCCAACGATACCTGCTACGGGCTGGCGGCCAGCATCTGGACTTCGAACCTGGATAAGGCGGTGCAGGGATTCCGCGATCTGAAAGCGGGCAGACTGTGGGTAAACACCACTATCGCCGGCGGCCCGGAACTGCCTTCCGGCGGATTTAAACAGTCCGGCATCGGGCGCGAAAGCGGCAGCTATGGTCTGGATGAATACACCGAAATTAAATCCGTACATATCCAGTTGGGCAAGCGCGCTAAATGGCTCGCTGAGTGATTTTTGGGCAGAGGATCAGACATGTACGACTACATTATTATTGGCGGCGGTTCGGCGGGCAGCGTCCTTGCATCGCGCTTAAGCGAAAACGCCGACTGTAAAGTGCTGCTGGTTGAGGCAGGCCCGAAGGACAGCAACCCCTATATCCATTTACCGGTCGGTTTTAGCAAACTCACCGCCGGGCCGCTGACCTGGGGCTATAAAACCGTGCCTCAACCCCAGCTCGGCAACCGCGAGCTGCTGTTTGCCCAGGGGCGGGTACTGGGCGGCGGTAGCTCTATCAACGCCGAAGTGTTTACCCGCGGCACGCCAGCGGACTATGACCGCTGGGCGGCAGAAAAAGGTTGCGACGGTTGGTCATTTGCCGATATTCAGCCCTATTTTATTAAATCTGAAGATAACGACACCTTTTCCGACGCCTGGCACGGCGTCGGCGGCCCGCTCGGCGTCTCCAGTCCGATCGGCGCCAATCTGATGAGTAAAACCTTCAGTAAAGCCTGCCAGCAGGCGGGGCTGCCGTACAACCCGGACTTCAACGGCGCCACCCAGGCCGGCTGCGGTCTGTATCAGACCACCACGCGCAACGCCCGCCGCTGTTCTGCGGCGGTGGCCTATCTGAAAGAGGCAGGCCAGCGCAACAACCTCACCATTAAGACCGGCTGCTCTATTTCCCGGTTGCTTATCGATAATCAGCGCGCCGTTGGCGTGGAGATTTATCAGGATGGCAAATCGCAGCGGCTGCACGCCAGCCGTGAAGTCATCGTCAGCGCCGGGGCGATTGGCTCCCCTAAACTGCTGCAGCTTTCCGGGATTGGCGCAGCCGCTGAGCTGAGCAAACAAGGCATTCCGGTCATAGCCGATCTTCCGGGCGTCGGGGAAAACCTGCAGGACCACCTGGGTATCGACCTGATCTTTGAGCTCGGCAACGCGCTGAGCTATGACAAGTACAAGAAAACGCACTGGATGCTGTGGGCCGGGCTGGAGTATCTGCTGTTCCGCAAAGGCCCGGTGTGTTCAAACATCGTCGAAGGCGGCGCGTTCTGGTATGTCGATAAGCAGTCTGCCAATCCGGATACACAAATACACTTCCTGGCGGGCGCCGGGGTGGAAGCCGGTATCGAACCGGTGCCCTCCGGCTCCGGCGTGACCATTAACAGCTATTTCCTGCGTCCGCGCAGTCGCGGCCGGGTCTCTTTACGCTCGGCAAACGCCAGCGATGCCCCGCTTATCGACCCCAACTACCTCAGCGATCCTTACGATCTGAAAATGACGATCGAAGGCTGCAAACTGATGCGCGATATCATGCAGCAAAGCGCCTTCGCCCCCTATATTCGCCGCGAGCATATGCCGGGAGGCGAGGCGCAAAGCGATAAAGATCTGGAAAACTACATCCGCCAGTTTGCGCGCACCTGCTATCACCCGGTAGGCACCTGCAAAATGGGCGTCGACGAGATGTCGGTGGTCGATAGCCAATTACGCGTTCGCGGTATTGAAGGGCTACGCGTGGTGGACTCATCGGTGATGCCCGATCTGGTCAGCTCCAACACCAACGCGCCCACCATTATGATCGCCGAAAAAGCCAGCGATCTGATTATCGCGTCGAACTGATCACAAATTGCTGCCCATGTTCGTTTTCATGGGCAAAAACCGGTTGAATAAATAACTAAATAGTTATTTACTTAAAGCAAGAAAGACATGTAAACATCCCGAGAGGTAACGATGAAAGTTCTCGTCCCCGTTAAACGCGTTGTCGATCATAACGTCAAAATCCGCGTAAAAAACGATGGCAGCCAGGTTGATCTGACCAACGCGAAAATGGCGCTCAACCCGTTCTGTGAAATTGCCGTTGAAGAAGCCATTCGCCTGAAAGAGCTCGGCATCGCCAGTGAGATTGTGGTGGTGAGCATCGGTGAAGAAGCGGCCCAGGAACAGCTGCGCAGCGCGCTGGCGATGGGGGCCGACCGTGGATTACTGATCGTGACCGACCAGCCCCTCGAACCGCTCAATCTGGCAAAGCTGCTGGCAAAAGTCGTCGAACAGGAGCAGCCGTCGTTAATCCTGATGGGTAAACAGTCCATCGATGGCGACAATAACCAGACCGGACAAATGCTCGCCGCGCTGTGCGGTTACCCGCAGGGAACCTTTGCCGCCGAGCTGCGCGTTGAGAATGGTCAGGCCATCGTCACCCGTGAAATTGACGGCGGCCTGCAGACCGTGTCGCTGACGCTGCCGGCAGTGGTCACTACCGACCTGCGCCTGAACCAGCCGCGCTATACCTCCCTGCCCAACATGATGAAGGCCAAAAAGAAACCGCTCAGCATCCTGCCGGTGGCGGAGTTTGGCCTTGAATTACGCCCGCACACGACGCTGTTAAAGGTCGAGACGCCGCCGGTACGCGAAGCCGGCGTGCGTGTCGGGAGCGTGGATGAACTGTTGAACAAGCTGAAAAACGAAGCGAAGGTGATTTGATATGGCTACTTTACTCCTTGTCGAACATGATAATAACCAGCTCAACGCGGTGACCAGAAACGCGGTCAGCGCCGCCCGGGAGCTGGGTGGCGAGGTGACCCTGCTGGTGGCGGGCGAAAACTGCCGCGCGGTGGCGGAACAGGCGGCGCGCATTGCGGGGGTGGCGAAGGTGCTGCTGGCCGACGATAGCGCCTGTAAAAATCAGCTGGCCGAAAACGTCGCCGCGCTGATCTTCTCGCTTCGCGAGAGTTACAGCCATATCCTCGCCGTCGCCGGTTCAAACGGCAAAAACATCCTGCCGCGCGTGGCCGCCCTCGCCGACGTCGCGCAAATCTCCGACGTGGTTGCGGTGGTCAACCCCAGGGTCTTCAAACGTCCCATTTATGCGGGCAGCGCAATCGCCACCGTCGAGAGTCTCGACCCCCTGGTGATCATGACCCTGCGCGCCTCCAGCTTCCCGGCGGCGCAAGAAAGCGAATCCGCCGCGCCGATTGAGCCGGTGGACGGCGTCGCTCACCAGCCGGTATCCCGCTTTATTCATGAAGAGCTGGCGCAATCCGATCGCCCGCAGCTTGCTACCGCCCGCGTGGTGGTTTCCGGCGGCCGTGCGCTGGGTAGTCGCGAAAACTTTGCCCTGATCGAACAGCTTGCCGACAAACTGCACGGCGCCGTCGGAGCATCGCGCGCGGCGGTCGACGCAGGTATGGTCGCCAATGACCTGCAGGTCGGGCAGACCGGTAAAATTGTCGCGCCGGATCTGTATATCGCGGTGGGGATTTCCGGCGCGATTCAGCACCTGGCGGGGATGAGCAATGCCAAAGTCATCGTGGCGATCAACAGCGATGAAGAAGCGCCAATTTTCAAAATCGCCGACTACAGCCTGGTGGGCGATCTGTTCGAGATTGTGCCGCAGCTGGTGGCGAAACTCTGATGCGCAAGGGGCAGGCAACGAAAGATGGAGGTTACGGTGGAACGTGAAACGATGGAATTTGACGTCCTCATTGTCGGTGGGGGTCCCGCCGGGCTGTCGGCGGCCTGCCGGCTGATGCAGATGGCGCAGCAGGAACAACGTCAGCTGAGCGTTTGCGTGATTGAAAAAGGGGCTGAGGTTGGCGCGCATATTCTTTCCGGAGCCCTGTTCGAACCCCGGGCGCTCAATGAGCTCTTTCCCGACTGGCAGTCCCTTGGCGCGCCGCTGAATACGCCCGTGACGCAAGATGAGCTATTGCTGCTGCGCAATGGCGAAAAAGCGTGGAAGATCCCGGCGGCCTTTATCCCTGCCCCGATGCATAACGCAGGTAATTATGTCATCAGTCTGGGGGATTTTTGCCGCTGGCTTGCCCGCCAGGCAGAGTCGCTGGGGGTGGATATTTTCCCCGGCTTCGCCGCCGCCAGCATCCTGTATGACGATGCAGGCGCCGTCGCCGGCATCACCACCGGTGATATGGGCATTAACGCGCAGGGGGAAGAGAAGCCCGGTTTTACGCCGGGCATGAACCTGCTGGCGAAATATACGCTTTTCGCCGAAGGCTGCCGCGGCCACCTCGGCAAACAGCTGATCGCCCATTATCAGCTCGACGCCGGCCGCGATCCGCAGCACTACGCGCTGGGTATTAAAGAACTGTGGGAGATCGCCCCGGAAAAAAGCCGGCCCGGTCAGGTCATCCACGCCTCGGGCTGGCCGCTTAGCGAAGGCGCGTCGGGGGGGAGTTTTCTCTACCATACGGAAAATAATCAGGCCGTGGTTGGATTGATAGTCGATCTCAACTATCGCAACCCTTATTTAAGTCCGTTCGATGAGTTTCAACGCCTGAAGCACCACCCGGCCTTTAGTGAAACCCTGAGCGGTGGGAAACGCCTCTCCTACGGCGCGCGCGCCATCACCAAAGGGGGTATGAATGCGTTACCCAAAATGCACTTTCCCGGCGGGCTGCTGATTGGCTGCGACGCGGGAACGCTCAACTTCGCCAAAATTAAAGGTAGCCACACGGCGATGAAAAGCGGCATGCTGGCCGCTGAATCGGTCTATCGGGCGCTGATACAAACCCCGGATGAAAAACGGGACCTTGATGATTTCGCGCAGGCGTTTAGCGAATCATGGTTGGGCGAAGAGCTGCGCCAGTCGCGCAACTTTGGTCCGCTGCTGCACCGTTTTGGTACGCTGGCAGGCGGCGCATTAAACTATATCGATCAGAACTGGTTTAAAGGCAAACTGCCGTTCACTCTGCACGACCGCAAGGCGGATCATCTGCAGCTGCGTACAGCCGAACAAAGTACGCCGGTCAACTATCCGAAGCCGGATAACCGGCTGAGCTTTGATAAGCCCTCTTCCGTGTATCTGGCGAATACATCGCACGATGAAGATCAGCCCTGTCACCTCAGGCTAAAAGACCCCGAACTACCGATACGGGAAACGCTACCGCGTTTTGCTGAACCGGCGCAGCGGTACTGCCCGGCGGGCGTTTATGAAATTATCGCCTTAGAGGGGAAGAGCAGATTACAGATCAACGCGCAGAACTGCGTGCACTGTAAAACCTGCGACATCAAAGATCCCTTCCAGAACATCGTCTGGACGGTACCCGAAGGGGGCAGCGGCCCCAACTACCCGAATATGTGATGTGTTATCCCCCCGGCAACGCCGGAGTTTTCTTTGCCTGCGTTCCCCCCTTCCCTGCCCCTACCCCGGTTACAGGCCCCAAAAAAAAGCACCCCGCCTGGGGTGCCTGTTCTGCCGGGTAATCGGGGTTTACGCCAGCAAATTGCGGCCGATAATCATGCGCTGAATCTGGTTAGTACCTTCATAGATTTGGGTTATCTTGGCATCGCGGTACAGGCGCTCCACTTCCACGCCGCGGATATAGCCGCCGCCGCCAAAAATTTGCACCGCATTGCCGCTGTGCTGCACCGCGACATCGCCGGCAAAACATTTCGCCATCGAGCAGGCAATCGAAGTATCCGGCGCATCGGTGTCAATTTTATAGGCCGCGCTATGTACCAGCAGGCGAGCAGCCTCGGTGTCCCTGGCGATATCCGCCAGCATAAACTGCACGCCCTGGAAATCAGCAATCGGTTTGCCGAACTGTTCGCGCTGTTTCGCATATTCGATCGCCGCTTCCAGCCCGGCCCGGGCAATACCTACCGCCAGTGCACCGATCCCCACCCGCCCTTTATTCAACACGCTCATCATAATATGGAAGCCGCGGTTTTCTGGCCCCAGCAGCGCTTGCGCCGGCAGCCTGACCTGGTTGAAGTGCAGTTCGCCCACCTGAGATGAACGCTGGCCCATTTTGTGTTCTTTCGGGCCGCGGGAGACGCCGTCGCGAGAGCAATCGACAATAAAAATACTCATGCCGCGGTGACCGGCTTCTTTATCGGTACGCGCCAGCACAAAGGCCACATCGGCGACCGGCGCATTATGGATCCACAGCTTACTTCCGTTCAGCACCCAGCCTTCTTCAGTGCGGGTAGCGGTAGTTTTAATCCCTGATACGTCGGAACCGGCCCCGGCTTCAGTAATGCAGTAGGCCCCTTTCAGCGACGCGTTCAGCAACCCCGGCAGCCATTGCGCACGCTGGGCGTCATTGCCGTATTGCGACAGCAGCGTTCCCAGCAGCTCCACCAGCCCGCACTGATCGGCAATGGAAGCATAGCCACGCGACAGTTCTTCCATCACCACGGCGTAAGCCACCGCATCCAGTCCGACGCCGCCGTACTCTTCCGGAACGGTAATGCCGAACAGCCCCAGTTCCCCCATTTGTTGATAGATCTCTGCGGCAAAGCGCTCTTCTCTGTCCAGCTCTTCCGCCTGGGGACGAATCACTTCGTCGGCAAACTTACGGGTCATCTCGCGGATCTGTTGATGGGTTTCAGTCAAATACATGGTCATCCTCCTGCCAGCTATTAGTCATGCCGTCGGTTTTTTTACGACATCTGAACACATTAATTAAATAACCAGATAGTTACTACAATGGATAGATATTGTTGTCAATCCGGTTAAAGAATTGTTGTTAACTGTGCGACAAATATCGCAGGTAAAGGCGGCCTCCCGATCAACAGAAGCCGTCCGGCTTATCACTTTAGCCGTGAGGATCTTGACTTTTTCGCGGGCAAAAAGTACACCTAAAAGTAACCAAATAGATACTTAACTAAGGAGTCAGCATGTTTAACATTCACCTGCCTACCCCACAAGGGACTATCACCGATTATCAGCTGGTGACGACAGAAGAACGCCCTACGCTTATCACGCCCGCGTTTAACCGTATCGCCTATGCCGCCGCGCACGTGGTGATCGACCCGCAGCATCAGGGGGCGGACTGGCTGAACAACCCGCGCATTGACTGGGACGCAACGCTGGCCTATCGCCATCATCTCTGGCGTCTGGGGTTCAATATTGCGGAAGCGATGGACACCGCGCAGCGCGGGATGGGGGTAAGCTGGGAGATTGCCAAAGAGCTGATCGTTCGTTCGCTGCAAGAGGCGCGAAGCGTACCGGGCGCCGACCTTGCCGCCGGCGTGGGTACCGATCAGCTGGAGGCGGCTCACGCCACCACGCTGGCACAGGTTATCGCGGCCTATGAAGAGCAGATGGAACTGGTTGAACAGCATGACGGGAAAATCATCCTGATGGCCAGCCGGGCTTTAGCCAAAGTGGCAAAAACGCCGCAGGATTATCTTGCCGTCTATAACCGCCTGCTTGAACAGAGCCAGGGTAAAATTATTCTCCACTGGCTGGGAGAGATGTTTGATCCGGCGCTGAGCGGCTACTGGGGAACGACGGATTTTGCCGCCGCTGCCGATACCGTGCTCGAGATCATCGCCAGCAACGTCGATAAAGTGGAAGGCATTAAGATTTCGCTGCTAAGTAAAGAGAAAGAGGTCGCCTTCCGCAAGCGCCTGCCGTCGCAGGTGAAAATGTACACCGGCGACGATTTCAACTATCCCGAGCTGATTGAGGGAGAGGATGGCTATTACTCACATGCGCTGTTAGGTATTTTTGACGCTATCGCCCCGGTAGCCGCGACGGCGCTCAATGAACTGGCGCAGGGCAATCGCGGGGAATACTACCGCCTGATGAACCCCACCGTTGCCCTGTCGCGGGAAATCTTTAAGGCGCCGACGCAATATTACAAAGCGGGAATTGTGTTTCTGGCCTGGCTTAACGGCCACCAGAATCATTTCGCAATGGCCGGCGGGATGCAGGCCGCGCGTGAGATTAGCCACTATGCCGAGATTTTCCGCCTGGCCGATCGGGCCGGTCTGCTGCAAGACCCGCAGCTGGCCACCCTGCGGATGCAAAGTCTACTGAAGGTTTACGGCCTCTGAGCATTGCGGGGCGACAGCCATTTCCCAGAGCGACCGTCTCTGGGAAAATCACTTTCTAGCCGAATTCGCGGTGGCGTTGTTTACAGATGGTAAGTACCTCATCCGGATCCCGCTGCCACCAGTTATTCCGGGAAAAAATCTCGACTTCATGAAGACCCGTATAGCCCAGAGCCTCGATCGCCTGGCGATGGCTGCGGATATCGATGACCCCGTCCCCCATCATGCCGCGATCCAGCAACATATCCGCCGTCGGCACCAGCCAGTCGCAAATATGAAAAGCCAGCAGCCGCGCCACGCCTGCCCGTTCGATCTGCTGCTGAAACTGCGGATCCCACCAGGTATGATAGAGATCCACTGCAATCCCCAGCCCCTCGTCACCTAATTCGTCGCACAGATCGTTGGCCTGCGCCAGAGTATTCACGCAGGCGCGTTCGGCGGCGTACATCGGATGCAGGGGCTCGATCGCCAGCGGCATGCCGAGCGGGCGCGCATAGTCCAGCAGCTCGCTCAGGCCATCGCGCACCTGCCGCCTGGCGGCGGGTAAATCTTTCGACCCCGCAGGCAACCCCCCGACCACCAGCACCAGACAGGGAGCGCCAAGCTCCAGCGCTTCGTCCACCGCCCGTCGGTTATCCAGCGCTTTCTCCCGGCGTTCCTCCGGGGTGCTAGCGGGAAACATCCCGCCGCGGCAATAGCCGCTCAGCGTCAGGTCATGATGGCGAATAAGACGCGCAGACTCTTTTAACCCCAGCGCCTGCACCTGATCCCGCCATGGCGCAATACCGCGGATCTCATGCCGGGCGCACCCTTCAATGATCTGATCGAGTTTCCATTTCTGCCGCACCGTGGCGGTATTGAGGGACAGTTTACGGCTGTCGGGTTGATTCATCTCGGTGACCTCAGTAGTTTTGCCGGAAAAACGTTAAACCCAAATAATTTAAGCAGCAATATGCTCAACAAAGCATTATAGAAATGAATATGTTGGGTAAATACGATCGCCATCACATAACCAACCAGTTAGTTACAATGATTGTAATTTACAACCAGTGACGGGATACTGAAGGATCTCCGCCGCTAAATAAGATCGTTTGCCATTTATTATCGTCTGAGTGCGCGGCGGGTGGTCAGCGGCGGGGAATCGTGGCAGGTTACGCGGCTCCTGCAGAGTCGGTATTTGCGCCTGCTGGCAGAGAGTAAGGCGTCATTATTCACCTGTCGACTAGCCAGGTGTTTCCTGAACGTAGGTCAACGGCGGCCGCGGCGGCCGTTGACCTTTTACGCAATTACAAAGTCATCGGCCGCGCGGCGATAATTCGGCTGTAGGCGTATACGCAGAAGCCCCCCACAATCGCGACGCCCCCCAACACGGTAAAACCGGGGACATAAGATCCACTCCAGGATTGTAGATACTGAACGATAAACCCCGCGGTAGTCCCGCCCAGACCCGCGCCAATACCGTTGATGACTCCGGCAGCGGGCCCCACCGCCGATTTTTTCACGCTGGAGGTAATGATCGACCAGATATTCGTGGTATAGCAGCTGGTAAACCAGGCAATGGACAAGGTAATCAGCGCCAGCTTACCTGCCGGACTGTCGATAAATGGCAGCGCGATTAAAAACAGCCCCCCGGAGCCAAGCCCGCAGGCGGCAATTAATCCCCGTTTTTGTGTTTTATCGCTGTACCACGAGACGGGGATTGCCAGCAGAATGGCGAAGAAATAAGGTAGCGCGCTCGCCGCCCCCTGCGAAAAACCGCTGAACCCCAGTGAAAGCATGACCATCGGCATAAACAGCGTGATCCCCCAGAACAGCATCCCGTTAGCAAAATAGCTGAATACCAGCAGCAGGAATGGCGCGCCGCCGAGATCGCGGAAGCTAATTTTTCCCCCCGCGGCTTCCGCTGCCACCTCAGGTTCATCCGCTGAACTTGTTTTATCCGGGCTGTTTTTCAGGAACGCGAGGAACATCGGAACCACAATAAAGACGCCCATCCCGCCGGTAATGTAGAACACCCATTGCCAGCCCAGATGATCGAAGATCGGAGTCAGGATGATGAAACCCAGAGTGAGCGCCAGGAACTGCCCGTAGAATTGAATCAGGTTAGTGCCGCGCGTTATTTCGTCTTTATTAAACCAGGCTCTGGCGAAGCGGAACTGCTGTGGCCAGTAAATCCCCTCGGCAATACCCAGAATAATGCGAAACGCTATCAGCAACGCCGCCGAGGAAATCCACGCCGTCATGATTTGCACGATAGACCACAATAACACCATGGTCACGATGGTGATTTTAGGATTCAGGCGATTTGTCAAAAAACCACCGAAGAAATTCGCCAGCGCGTAGCCAATCAGAAACCCGGTGAGCGCCAGACTTTTTGTTGCAGCGCCATCAATACCCAGCGTTTCCTCCATGCCTGGCAATGCGATAGAGAGATTTGAACGATCAAGGTAGGCGACGAACAGACCAACCATTAGCGTAAAGCCAATTCTGAACCATTTCGATTTAAACATTGTTCTCTACCTTTTAGTGGATAGAAAAATGGTCAAGCATTTCAAGGTCGACCTCGATGCCCAGCCCTGGTTTATCAGGCACCGTCATTACCGGCCCAATATTGAGATTGGTTAACTGGTCGCGGAAAATATTAGGCGCCCGGTCGAGTTCCAGTCTGGCGGGTTCTTTCGCCATACGCGGTACTGCGATCGGTAGCGACGCCATAACGTGCAACGTGGCCGCAAGAGAGATCCCCGATCCCCACTGGTGCGGATAACACTCCACGCCATAGGTGGTTGAAAGTGCAGCAATATTGAGGATTTCGCTAATACCGCCGCAGGCGGCAACATCAGGCTGGGAAATATCCACGCAGTCCGCTTCGAGGAAACGACGGAAGCCAAAGCGGGTGAATTCAGACTCCCCGGCGGCAAGCTTCATCGGAAATTGTAACTTGAGCTGGTGATATGCCGTCGTATCATCAGGGAGTATTGGTTCTTCAAACCAGCTGATGTCGTATTTCTCGATAGCATGCGCGAATTTCAGCGCTTCATGCGTGGTATAGGCACGGTTAGCATCAACGGCCAACGTGGCCTCAGGGCCAATTAATTCGCGAACTCTGGCAACGCGCTGAATATCTTCCGCGAGAGACAGCGCCCCCACTTTCATTTTAAAATGCTGATACCCTTCCGACAGTCCGCGGTTAGCATCAATTGCAATTTGCCGCAGGTTATCATTCGGGGAATAATAAAAACTGGAAGCATATGCAATAATCTGCGTATCAATATCACCGCCCAATAGTTCGGCAATCGGTTTTCCGGTAACTTTGCCAAAAATATCCCATAGCGCGATGTCAATCCCCGACAAAGCGGTAATGGCGATACCTTTGCGACCAAATTCGCGGGTACGGTTATACATCTCTTCCCATAAAACACGGCGCTGTAGCGGGTTGCGCCCGGTCAGCAACGGAATAAATAGCTCATTGATCAAGGCGGCATTTGCCTGGGCCGGACCAAAACACTCGCCCCAACCGCTGATGCCGGCATCGGTTTCAACTTCAACCACGCATATCGCTCTTTTATTCCAGAACCATTGCGACATGCCGAATTGCTCTGACAGCGCATCGGTGATGACACGAGTTTTGATAGCGCTAATTTTCATAATATCCTCTCTTCCGTCAGGCGGTATCCCTGACAATCAGTGAAAATGGCAGGAGAGTGGTTGTCGGATCATCGTTCCCATGTTCATTGCGCAAGGTTTTTATTATATTTTTAGCGGCAGTACAGCCAATTTCATAGGTCGGCTGGGCAACAACCGTAAGTGGATTCTTCAGTATTTCTGACCACTCAGTTTCGTCAAAACCAATTAAGGAAAAGTCCTCAGGAATAGACTTACCTAAGGCTCTGGCGGCTTGTACAACGAACAGCGACAGCTGCCCGTTACCGGTAATGATGGCGTGATCTTTTGTTGAGTTAACCACCAGCTTTTGCATTACGTTCAGCACATGTTCACGATCGACCCTCTCGAACCTGAGACATTCAAATGTAATATGAGAAAAGGCACGCAGGGCGGAAAAAGTCGCGAAATTTTCGATTCGTTCTATTCGTGGAGAAACATTCCCTGGTGCTGGTGTCAGGTAACTGACTCGCCGACAACCTGTATTTAAAAGATGCTCAAGCGCCAGCTGAATACCCTGAGCGTTATCTGCGACTACGCTGCTGATATTGCTGCCTTTAATCTTTCGACCAATTAAAACAACAGGATGCTCTAACGAAACACCCTTGATAAACAGATCGTTTTCACCCGTAGTATTGATAATAATGCCATCAACGCCACGACTAATCATCTCTTCAATATAATTACGTTCCCTGCTTCCTGAATTTTTCGCATCACAGATGAAAATCTTATAACCTTCAAGAGAGCAGAACTCTTCGATTCCCCGCAGAACATCCATCGAGTATGGATTAAAAATATCAGCCATAATCACCGCAATGGTTTTACTTTGCTGGCTTCTGAGTGAGCGGGCGATATTGTTTGGTTGATATCCGATTTTCTCGATCGTGCTGGCGATATGATGGCGAGTCGCTTCGCTCATAGAATGGTATTTCCCATTAAGAAAACGGGAAATCGTCGCCGTCGACACCCCCGCCATCTTAGCCACATCTTTAATTAATAACTTATTCTTCATGATTTTTAAATTTTAGGTAATCGATTACCTAAATATACCGCGCAATACAGGACTGTCTGTGATTATGATCTCAAAACATGGAACGAAGAGAGATGTCGATCTTTGCTACGCCGCGGGTCAGGATGCCAATGGATCCGCCGTATCCGGGCCCAACCGAGCTTGTTGCGGTCTAATCGGGTATGTCGCAGAGAGCAAACGCGGGATGTTCAGTGACTGGGGAAGGGATTAGCTCATACGGCGCATGAAGCCGCATTGGCCGATCCGGAATGTACGGATGTATGGAGGGATGAAAGATGAGAACGGGAGAGATAAGACAGACACCGGGTGATGCCTGCCTGATTTGTCGATGCCGTGGCTACCAGCCGCAGACGTTGGTCTCTTCATCTGATTCATAACCGCGAACAATATTCACCAGATCTTTGACCGCGTCGGCGGCGATAAGCGGATCCTGGAGTTCGCTCAGGGCGGCAAACGCTTTATCCACCGAGACGCCATTATTATTATTGGTGACCGACAGCAGTAAACCGTCGCCCGACGCGCGATCCGCTGACAGCCCGGCAATAAGTTCGGCCACTGCCTGCACGGCAATATCGGGAATATAAAGCGCCATCGGTTTCAGATAGACTTTCTCTTGTTTCTCATTATTGTTGCCATTAACCAGGGCTAATGAATAACCTTTATTTTCACTGTGCATAAGTTCAGTTTCATCCCTCTAGCAGAATCGTAGGATCAACATAGAAATCAACATTAAATACCGTATCGTCGGTTAAGGCTTCGATCCGGTGCCACTTCTCCGCCGGGAAAACGGCAAACTGGCCGGCGGCAATGGTCATCGTTTCAACCGGGTTCGGGCTGGTCTCATCGGCATAACCATAATAACGTATCGCTCCCTGCATCACCGCCAGACGGGGATACACGCCCTGCCGGGTACCGGCATCGAGATGCCGCCGCCAGATTGATGCTGGCGCCGTCTCTTTCGTCCACAGCGGCGTCGTACGGGTATGCACGTAATGGGTGGGAATAATGATTCGCTGCATGATTCTGCCTCTCTTTCCGCAAGAATGAACGCGGTCTGGAACGGGAAAATATGTTGCATATGATATACCCCTTTTAATCGCTAAGGGTATTATTTTTTTGTTTTCTCGCTGCCTACCCCTATTTATACTCAATAAGGGTTAATTTGGTTTAAATATAAAAATGGCGGTTCTAAAATTCAGCACCACCATAATTAAGAGAAGAGAATTATCGCGGTGTCGATCTATTCAGCGGGCCAGGTTTACCAATCAGATAACCCTGGACCAAATCGCAGCCTAATTGCCGTAAAGAAGCTAACTGCTCTTCCGTCTCGACCCCTTCGGCGACAATGCGCATATGTAAACTTTTCCCCATGCTGATAATCAGGCGGACAATATCGAGATCGTCTTTCTGCATCGGGATATTAATCACAAATGAGCGGTCGATTTTTATCTTATCAAAGGGGAAATAGCTGAGGCGCGACAGTGACGAGTAGCCGGTACCGAAATCATCGATGGAAATTTGTATGCCCAGTTCCCGGAGCTGGCTGAGAATTTCTAAGGAACGGGTGTTTTCGTTAAACATATCCGACTCGGTAATTTCCAGATCCAGGCGATGCGGATCGAGGCCGGTTTTTTTCAGGACTGAGACGATCATCTCGGTCAGCGAACTGTTAATCAACTGAACAGGCGATACGTTAACCGAAACCTTAAGCGGTGAAGACCAGCTGGCCGCTTCCTCACAAGCGGTCCTGAGCACCCACTCGCCGAGGGGGTTGATCATCCCCGTCTTTTCAGCAACCGGGATGAAGGTGGTTGGCGGCACCACGCCGCGCAGCGGATGGAACCAGCGCACCAGCGCTTCATAACCATAGATTTCACCGCTGACCGTATCGGCTATCGGCTGGTAATAGACCTGGAACTCGCCATTATCCAGAGCCTGCAGCAGATCGTCCTCAAAGGATTTATTCTCCTGCAAACGCTGCAGCATGCCCGGGCGGAAGATTTTTACCGTCCCGGATTCCTCTTTTTTCGCCTCGTACAGCGCAAGATCGGCACATTTATATAAATAATCGCTACGGCTCTCCCGATCGGATATCACGATGCCGATACAGGCGCCGATATTGATCAGCGAGTCATAAATTTGATACGGCTGACTGATCTTTTCCCGAATGACATGCGCCCGTTCCAGCGCCATCTCTTCACTCAAATCACAGGAGACAAGCGCAAACTCATCGCCCCCCAGACGGTAGAGCGTTTCAGACGTTTTACGGAAGAAAGAGAGACGGCTGGCCAGCTCCTGCAGCAGTTTATCCCCGGCATCGTGGCCCAGCGAATCATTCACGTCTTTAAAATTATCGAGGTCAAACAGCATCACCACCGCGGAACCGTGATAAGGCCTGACCTGATTAACGATCTCCTGCAGCTTTTGCCAGAAAGAGAGCCGATTAGGCATGCCGGTCAATGAATCATGGTACGCATCATATTGCAGGCGACGGTTTTGCACCTGCAGCTTCTCTTTTGAGGCCTGCAGATCGTTGGCCAGCAGCTTCATACGCACGTGGGCGCGACGCAGGTTGTTATTCTGGCGAAGCATCAGCAATCCCAACGAAATACACATAATAATCAGCAGGATCGAGATGATTGAATAGATATAATACAGATTTTGTATTTTATCGTGAGTCAGATTAACAATGTCGATATCCTGCGCCAGCGACGTTGAGGCGATTGAGGTCATCGGCCCATCAAGCGCGTTCATCGCCCGCAACACCGGCTTGATCTGCGCAGGCGTCATGGTATCCAGCTGCTCGTCGAGCTGATGCAAGATATGAATCAAACTATCGACGGTGGCCTGGCGCCGGGTATCTTTGCGAATAAAATTGCCCAGATCGCCCTGCTGCAGCAGCTCAATCTGGCTCAACATGATCTCCAGACGCAGGCGAACCTCATCGCGATCGATGCTATCAACACCGAGCACAAAGCCGCTTAAACTCGACTCCAGCCGCATATATTCGGAAACCATCTGCGCGACTGACCAGGAGTCGGTATAGCGGGTTAATTTTTGCAACTCACTCTGACGCTCATGCACCAGATAGGTAATGTATCCGGTGATGATGAAAAGCGACAAAATAATGGCAGTAAGTATTCGATTCAAGATCAAACCCTTACTCAATGATAATTTTTGAAACTTGCCATGCCGAACGGGAATAATAGATCTGATTCTGTAAATCGGGGCTGCTATCGTACGGATAGACAATAAATAAAGGCCCCTTGTCGCGAATGCGCATATATTCGCCATTCATTTTTAAAGCCAGAATAACCGGGAACTGCTGAAAGTCATTGATGGGAACAATGGTCGTATAGTCATTGAGGGCGATGACCCGCGCGGATTTGCCTTTTGCGCCAACTAAATCCATGAGTTTGCTAAGGGAAACGCCGTCAAAACGGACCTTACCGGAGTACCACGGCGTGGTGGTGACGATTGTCTCCATCCCCAGCTTTTCTAACGCGGCGAGGTCAAACACCGCAGTATCACCTTCATTTGTATTTCCAATCAGGCCGGAAATGGTTAAAACGGGCTTTCCCGTTGGCGCAGGCAGTTTTTCTGCAAAAGCATTCGGTAAAACCATAACACAAAATAAAACTGCGAAAAGTAGACGCATTTAACTCACCATTCCGGAATTGGAGATAGGTTAATTGTAAACCATTCATGTCAATTCTTAAAAGCGGTCAGGCTACGGGTTGTGAGGTTCTTAATTAAAAATATTTTTTGCTTTCAGAACCCTCCGATCCCATGTTTACACCTGGTGATAAAAAGCACATTTTTTGCCATTAACGCAGAGCGTTCGCTAAAAATCTTTGCTCTCGTCCTGGCGCGCGGTAGTCTTTGTGGAGATGCGGCTATGACTGCGTCTCATTCCAATAATTACAAACTTTGTAACAGACAGGACAGAACAGGTATGGACTCAACGCTGATTTCCCCCCGCCACGGTAAAGAACCTTGTTCGCTCAGCCGCGCCAGAAGAGCCGCATGGGGCAGTTTCGCCGGCGCCGTCGTCGACTGGTACGACTTTTTGCTTTACGGTATTACCGCCGCCCTGGTATTTAACCGCGAATTTTTCCCGCAGATTAGCCCGGCGATGGGCACGCTTGCCGCATTCGCCACCTTCGGCGTTGGCTTTCTGTTTCGTCCCTTAGGCGGCATTATCTTCGGTCATTTTGGCGATCGCCTCGGGCGGAAACGGATGTTGATGATGACCGTCTGGATGATGGGAATTGCCACCGCCTGTATCGGCCTGCTGCCCTCCTTTAACCAGATTGGCTGGTGGGCCCCCGTGTTACTGGTGACTCTGCGCGCGATTCAGGGCTTCGCCGTTGGCGGCGAGTGGGGCGGCGCGGCGCTGCTGGCGGTGGAAAGCGCGCCTGAAAAGAAAAAAGCCTTCTACAGCAGCGGCGTCCAGGTCGGCTACGGCGTCGGCCTGCTGCTCTCCACCGGTCTGGTCTCGCTGATCAGCGCCAACACCAGCAATGAACAGTTCCTCAGCTGGGGCTGGCGTCTGCCCTTCTTGTTCAGCGTCGTGCTGGTGCTGGCCGCGCTGTGGATCCGCCACGGCATGGCCGAATCGGCCGAGTTCGAAGATCAGCAGCGTGCAGCCCCTGGCCAACCAAAGAAGCCGCGTCTGCCGGTCGTCGAAGCGCTATTCCGCCATCCCGGCGCTTTTTTGCTAATAATCGCCCTGCGCCTGTGCGAACTGCTGACCATGTATATCGTCACCGCCTTCGCCCTGAACTACTCGACGCAGAACCTCGGCCTGCCGCGTGAACTGTTCCTCAACATCGGCCTGCTGGTCGGCGGGATTAGCTGTCTGACGATCCCCTGCTTCGCCTGGCTGGCTGACCGCTTTGGCCGTCGGCGGATCTACATCACCGGCGCGCTGATCGGTACCCTCAGCGCTTTCCCGTTCTTTATGGCGCTGGAAAGCCAGTCGTATTTCTGGATCCTGTTCTTCGCCTTGATGCTGGCCAATATCGCCCATGATATGGTGGTTTGCGTACAGCAGCCGATGTTCACCGAGATGTTTGGCGCCCGCTATCGCTACAGCGGCGCCGGAGTCGGCTATCAGGTCGCCAGCGTCGTCGGGGGCGGCTTTACGCCTTTTATCGCCGCCGCACTCGTCACCTTCTCCGGCGGCTCATGGCATAGCGTGGCGATTTACCTGACCGTCGGCTGCCTGCTCTCTGCCGTCACGGCGATGCTGATGAAAAAAAGTCCTCACGCCTGAGCGCATTGCGGACGGCGGAAAAGCGCCGTCCAGAAAAGGAGATATCATGATTCAGGACAGCCGAATGGCCTGCTGGCCCAGCGGGTTTCATCACCAACAGCTTCCTCTGCAGCACTGCCCGGATCCGACGCTTGCCGAACAGCCGCTGTTTGAGCAGGCCCGCAGCGGTGAAGCGGTTGCCCAGCTGTGGCAGGCGCCGCAGGGATTTGTCGTGCCGGGCAGCTACCGCAAATTTAGCGAGCTCAGCGCGGTCAGCACGCGCTTTGCTCAACGCGGCTGGCCGGTATGGTTACGCCGCTCTGGTGGTGGGCTGGTGCCGCAGGGGCCGGGGATTATCAACCTTAGCCTTGCCTGGCCGGTGTCTCAGCCGCTGGGCGAAGCGGCAGAGCCGATCTATCTCCTGCTCTGCGGGCTACTGCAACGTACGCTGGCGACATTCGGCGTCAGCAGTCATTTTCAGGCGGTCAGCGGCTCTTTCTGCGACGGGCGCTACAATCTGGCCTGCGGCGAAGGCGACAATGTGCGTAAAATTGCCGGTACCGCGCAGTACTGGCGGCCGCTGCCCGAAGGCAAGGGCCATGTGGTGCTCGCCCACGCGGTGATATTACTCGAAGCGGACCTGCTCGCCGCCCATCAGGCGGCCAACGAATTTGAAACCCGGCTCAACAGCGGCCGCGTCTATCGCGCGGATAAGACCGTCACGCTGGCGCAGCTCCTGCCCGGCGAAACCCGGTTACTTCCCCGCTTCCGCCAGGCGCTGATGGCGCAGCTGGCGGATCTCAGCTGAAAGTGCTCTTCAGATAACGGCTGAAGGTTTCCACCGCCCGCGACACGCGCGGCGCAAATGGCCGAATGACATACAGCTGCGGCGCAAAGACGTCCACCGGCCGCCAGCCTGGCAGCAGCTCCTGAACGAGGCCGCGGCCAATCGCCTCCCGGGCGCTAAAATCCGGCAGCAGGGCAATCCCCAGCCCCGCCAGCACCGCATCGCGCAGCGATTCGCTGTTATTGGTGGCGAAAGGCCCATGAACCTTCACGCTCACACGTTCGGAGCGCCCATTACAGGAGGCAAATGTCCACTCCGGGCTTTGCGGCCCGCGCGGATAGGTCAGACACTGATGGTGACGCAGCGCCTCGGGCCCCTCCGGGCGACCAAAACGACGGATATACTCCGCCGATGCGACAATCAGCGTCGCGGTCTGACACAGAGGCCACGCGACGTGGGTATCCGGCAGCGCCTCCCGGCGGCAGTGGCGAATCGCCAGGTCAAATCCCTCGCTGGCCAACGATACCAGCCGATCGGTAACCTCAAGCTGTAGCTGAAGCTGCGGGTGCTGATGCAGAAACGGGGTAATCGCCGGCACCAGCTGCTGACGGGAAAACGCCACCGGCGCCGTGACCCGCAACGTCCCCCGCAGCGGCCCGCCTTCATCACAGGTTGCGCTAAAGATGTCCCGCAGCTGGCCGAAAGGTTCATTCAGCTCGGCCACCAGCCGCAGCCCGTCTTCGCTCAGCGTCACGTTGCGGGTAGTGCGATGTACCAGCGTCTTGCCGGTAATACGCTCCAGTTCGCTAATTTTCTGGCTGATGGCCGATTTGCTGACCGCCAGCTTTTCCGCCGCGCGGGTATAGCTCTTTTGCTCCTCCAGCACCGTCAGCCAGTACAGATGGGTCCAGTAACTCTCGGGGCGGATTTCGCTCATAGTGATTGTTCACCAGTAAAAACAATGAATTCAAATATAGCGGTTTTTGCTCATCAGGGCATGGGGTAGCTTTATGGGTGTCAGCTTTTTCATCAACAGACTCAAGGAGCGCCCGCCATGCCATTATTGACATTTGATGTGATTGAAGGTCGAACTGCACGCGAAATCAAAACCCTGCTGGATGCGGCTCATCGTGCCGTTATCCGGGCCTTTAAAGTGCCGGAGCGCGACCGTTACCAGATTGTTCACGAAAATAAAGCACACCATATGGTGATTGAGGATACCGGGCTGGGCCTGACGCGGAGCAAAAGTCTGGTGGTGGTACGGGTATTCACCAGTCCCCGTAGCGAAGAGCAGAAGCAGCTGTTCTACGCCACGCTGCTCGCTGAGCTGCAGGAGCACTGCGGGCTGAGCGCGGATGATTTAATGATTTCCGTGATCGGCAATCAGCAAGGCGACTGGAGTTTTGGCCGCGGCGTCGCCCAGTATATGACCGGGGAGCTGTGAGCCGCAGAGCCAGCAGCCGCTACGAATGCGGCGCGGCGGCCATGCGCAGGCGGGCCTTTTGCTCGATATTTTCCAGCAGCTCCTGCACATCATCCTCATCAATATCGAGGAACTGCCCGTCAAGCAGCGCGGCGTGAATATCTTCCCGGGTTACCGGGATACCCAGCGGGACGACCTGAGGTTTGACCTCTTCCGCCGCTAGAGGATGCGGATAGCGGCGCCCGACCAGATTATTGAAGATGATGGCCAGCAGCGCCAGCATGGCTGAATTCAGCAGCACCGGAGTCAGCACAAAGTGGTATCCCGCGCTGTGGATGCCCGCTCCGCCGAGGATTGCCGTCAGCGCCACGGCGCCGCCGGGCGGGTGCAGGCAGCGAAGAAAATACATCGCCGCGATGGCCAGCCCGGCAGCCAGACCGCAGGCCAGTGCCAGGTTGGGAACCAGCAGCCCGACGGTGACGCCGATCAGTGCCGAAAGCACATTGCCACCGACAATTGACCACGGCTGGGCTAACGGACTGCTGGGGACCCCAAACAACAACACCGCGGAAGCCCCCATCGGGGCGATAAACCACAGGTTGACCTCGCCCAGCAGCCAGTGGCTGAACATACTGGTGACAGCCAGTCCGGTGCCCGCGCCAATCGATCCGAGGAGAATATGTTTTCTGGCAACCGGCAGCGCATGCGGCTTGAGGCGTCCTAAAAAAATGCGCAACCGCGAAAACAGAGCGGAGGGTAACACGCTTAACATCTGACAACTCACCACGTCATAATCATAACTTATGCTTCATTGTCTTTTTTTAACCATATTTTAACAACCTTATCTTTATCATGGCTACCGCCCCCCGGAATTTAGCGATACGCCGCAGTTATGTGATTCCCGCACACTACGTTAGAATCTTTTTCCCTAACCAGGGTTTCACCCACTCTACGGATTGAAGGTCATAATATAGTGAATAATAAGACAAATTTAGTGAAAGAAGTGGCATGGGCCAGCCAGAATATGCCGCGTACCCTGCGTCAGGTCGCCGCCCTTCCCGACCTGAGCCACGTTCGCCTGGCCTGCTGTATGCATCTGGATATGAAAATGATCCCGCTGGTACAGGGGATTCTGGAAAAAGGGGCGAAAGTGTTTTTAACCACCTGTAACCCCACCACCGTCCAGGATGAGGTGGTTGCCTGGCTGGTAGAGCGCGGCGCGGAAGCCTGCGCCTGGCGCGATATGAGCGAGTCCGACTGGCGGCGCTCCTGGGAACAAGCCATCGCCTGGGGCCCCACCCATCTGTGCGAAATGGGGGCCGATATTACTACCCTGCTCCACCAGCGCGGCGAGTTTGGCAACATCGTGGCGGGCCTTGAGGCCACCGGCTCCGGCGTCAGTCGTCTTGGCGATATCCGCCCGGGCTACCCTATTTTTAACTGGGATGACCTGCCGGTTAAAGAGGGTCTGCATAATCGCCATATGGTGGGCCTCACCGCCTGGCATACCTTCTTCCAGACCACGCATCTGACCCTGCATGAGAAAAAGGTACTGGTCATTGGCTACGGTCTGGTGGGCCAGGGCGTCGCAGCGGCGGCCAAAGCCTTTGGCGGACAGGTGATGGTGGCGGAAATCGACCCCGCCCGTCGCCTGCAGGCCGCCTATGATGGCTGGCACGTCGTCGACCTGCAGGAGGCCATCGCCGCAGCCGATGTGGTGGCAACGGCAACCGGCGGCAAAAAAGTGGTCAACCGCCAGGCGCTGGATAAGGCCAAAGATGGCGTATTTATCCTCAACGTGGGCCACGTCGCGGAAGAGATCGATTGTGAGTACCTGCGGCAGTTCAGCCATGAAGAGGTGATGCCGTACATTAACGCCTGGCGGATGGAGAATAAAACCGTCTATCTGATGGCTAACGGCTCAATGCTGAATCTGACCGCAGGGTTTGGTGATAGCCTCAACGCCTTTGACGTGACCCTGGCGGTGATGGCAAGCGGGATCCATCACATCGTGACTGACGGTATGAAAGCCGCGGCAGAGGTCTATTTGCTGCCGCAGAACGTTTGGCAAAAAGCGCTATAGCCGCCCGCAACGAGTTCAGGGTGCCATCGGCGCCCTGATTCAGGTTTAGCGGCTTTCCGGCAATACAATATTGCTCTCAGCCAGCGTGCCCATCTCATTAAATACCGTACAGGCCGCCTCCACCAGCTGCATCGCCAGCGCTGCGCCGCTTCCCTCGCCGAGACGCATCCCCATATCTAAATAGGGCTCCAGCCGCAGGTGCTCGAGGGCAATACGCGCCCCTTTTTCTGCCGACAGATGCGAAGGGATCAGGTAAGGATGAACCGCCGGAGCCAGACGACAGGCGGCCAGCGCCGAGGCATAGGAGAGGAAACCGTCCAGCACCACCGGCAGCCCGCAGGAGGCGGCCCCCAGCATAACGCCGGTCATGCCGACCAGATCGAAGCCCCCCACTTTTGCCAGCACGTCGAGGCCATCTTCAGGCTGCGGCTGGTTGACGGCGATCGCCTGGCGTACGACATCCGCTTTGTGCGCCAGCTGCGATACCGGTAGATTAGCGCCGATCCCCACCACGTCACGCGCATCATGCCCGGTCAGCACGCTGACTACCGCCGCAGCCGGCGTCGTGTTAGCCATACCGAGCTCGCCGACGCCAAACAATCTGACGCCCTCAGCCGCCAGCTCCCGGGTAAAACGTATACTCGCCAGCAGCAACGTCGTCGCCTGCTCCCGGCTCATGGCCGCGGTGCGGGCAATATTGGCGCTGCCGCGCGCCATTTTCATATTCACCAGTCCGGGGAGCGGATCCGCATCGATACCGGCGTCCACCACATGTACCTGCGCCCCCGCCAGTGCCGCCAGTACGCAAACGCCGGTATTTTTCCGGGTCATGTTGGCCGCCTGAATCGCGGTGATGACCTGAGGTGAGATGGCGACCCCTTCATGCCAGACGCCATGGTCGGCGCACATCACCACGATGGCTTTCTCCGTCAGACGCAGCTGCCCCTGCAACCCCGGCATGCCGGCCAGCTGTACGGCCAGTGCTTCCAGACGCCCTAAACTGCCCGGTGGCTTTAATAAACCATCCAGATGCAGCTGTGCCTGGGCCATCGCGGTTCGATCCGGCAGCGGAATGGCGGCGATGAAAGCAGAAAGAGTGTCCATCATGTTCCTCGTAGCATTTTTCAGTGATTTACCGTCGCCCGTCGCAAACAGCGTCGCGCTCCGCAGGCAGCGTTACACGGCGGTTCGCCGCAGGGGGAAGGATATCAATCAGAGGGAGGGGGCATCCCCGGCGGCGCGAGTCGCCGCCGGGCAGGTACAGCGTGATTACTCAGCGATCTTCTCTTCGACCTTCGCTTCGCCAATCACTTTCAGCTTTTTGGAAATGTCGCGACGTTCTTTCGACAGTTCGGCGTTTTTGATGATGTAATCATCAACACGATCTTCGTAATCGCTTTTCATGCTGGCGATGATGCCCTGAATAGCTTCAACGCTCATGCCCGGTTTGATGTAGTCACTGAGGTTGTCCAGCAGCAGTACGCGCTTCTGGTTATCACGGATCTTTTTCTCAACGTCCTGAATTTCACGCTGCAGCTTGTTCTTACGACGGTACAGGCGAACAAACTCCAGTACGTCCTGGAAAGAAGGCTTAGTTGTTTCCATTTTTACACCCCTAATATTTGAGATTCGGATTCGCTAAAGCGACTGCTATATAGGGCTAACATAACTGTTAGCAGCCGCGGATGACAATGTTTTTTCCTTTATGTTTATCATACCCCTAAATGCTGCTGAATCGAAGCAACCGGTGGGTAAATTGCACGCATCTGGCTGTTATTTACGCAAAGCGCGGCAGATCAAATTCGACAGCAGCTCAAGCTGGCGCGCCAGTTCAATCGTCAACCAGACGTAGCCGTGGATCGGCGTTTCCGCCAGGTTATCCCCCTGATGCGCTTCCATTAGCTCGCGCAGCTCGGCAACGATCTCATTGAGTTTTTCGCTGTTGGCGCGAATCGGCTGCGGATTACCTTCATACAGCGCATGCGCGATGGTCAATAATGTTTGCTGGGTCATCTGCTGGGTTTCACGCAGCGTATGGGCGTTCAGCATCACGAAATGGCCAGAACGCGAAATCCAGTAAGCGTTGATCTGCAGCTCCAGCATGCAGACCAGGTTGCGGCTGACGGTCTGAATCGCTTCGAAGATGGCCTTCTGGATATGGGTTTCTTTGCTGGCCGGCGTAATCAACCCGCGCATCTTCACCACGTCGTTGAGCACCTGTTGCAGATGTTTTTCCAGCCGCGGCCTTTCCACCAGGTTCGGGGAAAACCCGGCCTGGTAGAGGCGATTGAAGGCGGTAACGTAACTGGCCATCTGGATCCGCCAGTGCAGGAAGGCCCGCTGCGGCCAGATACCGGTGAACAGCATGGCCAGCAGCGAGCCGAAGATAACGTCTCCGCTTCGCCAGAGCGCGGTGTGCATATCGCCCGGCGGCGCTCCGACCACCACCGCCAGGGTAATGCCAATAAGCAGCGCCTGATACGGTTTTTTGCCCAACGCCAGCCAGCCGCAGAGGAACATGGCCACCGCGCACCACAGCACCATGATGGGTAAGGAGATAAGCTCAAGTTTTAGCGCCACCAGCCCGAGCGCCGAGCCAAGAATGGTCCCGCCGATACGCTCAAAGGCGCGCGGCACCACGTTGCCCCAGAACGAAATCGGCCCCATCACCACCACCAGGGTAATCAGGGGCCAGGTCCCTTCCGGGACATTCAGCAGACGTACCAACAAAAATGTGAGGACAAAAGCCAAAGCGATCCGAATACCGTGTACCACCCGATAGTGGCGATACAGGCGAATTTCAAAAGGCTTTAGTGATTTATCAGCGCGCACGGCCCTCTCCAGCAAGAAGCAAAGGCCAATTGTAACTGCTTTTTCAGCACAAGCAGCACGCTAATCTAAAAAACCTTGCCTGTAGCAGGGACGCCCGTTTATTTCCCGCCACGTTCGACCGCGACATACATCTCAATGTCCCAGTAGCCGTCCTGATTGCCATCGTTCAGATAGACTTCAAAGCAGGGTTGTGCCGCAATCTGATACTCCTTGCTTTGCATCAGGCTGTTGAAGAACTGCAGCCACGGCGTGGAGAAATCATGATCCACCACCCGCGCGCGGGCGAAAGCATACTCACCGCCGGCAATCTCGGTCAGAATCACCCCTTCGCTATTCGGCGGGATCACATAATCATCGGCGACCGTCACCGCCGTATCGCAGCGCAGTTTCTCAGGCGGAACCTGATCGGGATTATCGTAATAGACGGCAACCCATTCCTGCGCCGGCACCTGACTGTTGCTGACCCAGGCCATCAGCTGTTCAAAGCCCTGTTTAACGGTCTGCTCCCAGGGCCCTACCAGATGAAAACCGGCAATTTTCTTGTTGCCGACGGACTTCACGCTGTAGTTCATGTTGCCTCCGCGATTGATTGAATACTGTATATATATACATGCAATGTAGCAGGCAGCCAGAAAACAGTATGTGCGCTGATTCACAGAGTCGCCATCGCCGGAGGCTGAAAAATGACGTCGCCCGCTTTCCACGCGGCGTTTACTTCAACCGCACCTCAACGCGCCCTTCGCTTTCATTGTCTTCGCCCGGCCGTTTATCGATACTCGCTATATAAATAACGACATAACGATAAAGAGGACCTATGCAAGGAAAAATCAAGTACACGCTCATGGCGCTGCTGGTGTGGCAGCTGACCCCGGCGGCCATGGCGCAGGATATTCGCGTCACCTATGCCGGTTCGATGGGGAAGGTCATGGATCAGGGGCTAGGCCCGGCGTTTGCCAAAGCGCAAAACGGCGATTATCAGGGACAAGGCCAGGGCGCCTACGGCATGGCGCGCCTGCTGGCCAGCCATAAGCTGACCGCCGACGTTTTTGTCTCAATAACCCCGGGTCCGATGCAGATTCTGAAAGACGCCGGTTTGATTGACGACGCGATACCGGTCGCCAGCACCAGCATGGTGGTCGCGTACAGCCCGAAAGGAAAATACGCCGCGCAATTTGCCGCGGCGAATAAAAATCAGGATGCCTCGTGGCTGAATCTACTGTCGCAGAAAGACGTCCGCTTTGGCCGCACCGACCCGTACGTCGATCCGAAAGGCCAGAATATCGTCTTTACCCTGCTGCTGGCCGAGAAGTATTACCGCCAGCCGGGCATCAGTGAAAAAATCCTCGGCGAACTGCAAAACCCGGCGCAGACCCACCAGGAAGGCGGCCTGCTGAGCCGCCTGGAAAGCGGCCAGGTCGATGCCGCGGCGGGCTATGAAAGTGAAGTGATCTCCGCGCACCTGCCGTACGTCGCGCTGCCCGATGAAATTAACCTCAGCAACCCGGCAATGGCGAAACAGTGGTACGACACCGTCAGTTTCACCATTAAGGACAGCGCCGGTAAAGACCAGACGCTGCATACTCAGCCGCTGGTTTTCTACGCCGCGGTGCTGAAAAACGCCCCGAACGGCGTGGAACAAGGGCAAAAATTTGTCCAGTTCATGCAAAGCGCCCAGGGGCAGCAGCTGTTTAAACAATACGGCTATGCCGCGGCGAAAGGAGATAATTTATACGCCAGGTAAAACGCGCCGGGCGCATTGCCGGCTGGCTCTCGCTGCCGGCATTGCTGCTGCTCAGCGTCCCCTTTCTGACCTTAATCAGCGTCACGCCGTGGCATCATCTGCGCCTTGCCTGGCGCGACGACGATGCGATCCTCGTGTCGATGGGGCTGGGGTGCCTGGCGCTGGCGACGATCGTGGCGATAGGCCTGCCGACCGCCTGGTGGCTGTCGCAGGCCCGCGGTCGTCCGCGTCTGCTGGCGGAATTGCTGTTGATGATCCCGCTGCTGACCCCGCCGCTGGCGATGGGTATTTTACTGGTCAGCGCCTATGGCCCCTACGGACTGGCCGGCCAGTGGCTGACGCGGATGGGCGTCACGCTGGTCAACAATCCCGCCGCCTTTGTCCTCGCTCAGGTCTACGGCGCGCTACCCTACTTTATCGTGGTCGCCCGCTCGGCGTTCGCCACGGTGCCGAAAGCGATCCTTGAAGCCGGGCAAACGCTGGGCGCCTCGGGCTGGAACCGTTTTCGTTTTCTCGCCCTGCCGCTGGCGCTGCCGGGGCTGGCCTCCGCGGTGGCTCTGGCCTGGGTACGCGCCGTCGGCGAGTTCGGCATTGTGATGATCTTTGCCTACTTCCCCCAGGGGATCCCGGTAAAACTCTATACCAATCTGCAAAACGACGGCGTTGACGCGGTCTATACCCTGCTGTGGATGCTGCTGATCGTCACCCTGCCTCTGCCGCTGGCCTGCTTTGCGTTGGGAAGAGGCGCGACGTGGCGGCGAAAAACGCCGCCGCCGGCTACAAACTAAACGGTAGTTCAATCCCCATACTGGCGCCCAGGTCGTCGCTGTCGCTGTGGCCGGCGTCGGTATACCACACCGAGGTGCTGAGGCGCACCGTTGGCGTCACGTCGCCGCTCCAGCCCAGCTGCACGCCCTTCAGCGTATCGGCGTGCGGGAACGCTTTATTAATCCGCTGATTTTCCGGGTTCACCTCGGCGTAGACCAGACGCGCGCTCCAGCGCTGGTTCTCCTCGGTCACCAGCTCAACCTTGCCGGCATACAGCCTTCCGTCGCCGCCCAGCGCATCGCCTAGCGGGTAGCCCTGTTGGTAATAGCCGTCTTTATAGATAAAGTGGTTGTAGACGTAGTTGGTGCGCCCCATATTCGAACGGGTATCGTGAGCCTCGAGGTACCAGTTAATGGCGTTGCTATTCCACTGGTGGTGCCCTTCCACGCCGCCGAGATAGAGATGGGCGGACGGCAGATACCCGGCTTCATCCTCGCCGATCATCTGCCCGTAGACGCTCACCGGCCAGCCCGTGGTCGGCGCCAGCTTCAGTTTAAAATCAAAGCCCGCCAGCTGATTGCCGGGATCGTCCGCCGAATCGCCGGTGTTATCGCGCCCGGAGAGCCCCTCCCAGAAGCTACCAAACGAGGAGGGCCGTCCCTCGCCCCCCCACTGCATAATGCGCGAAGCCCCCAGTTCCAGGGAGGAAAACGGCGAGAGCGTCAGGCGGCCGCCGAAGATTTTGGTGTGCGGTACCGCGGCGTACTGACTCATCTGGCTGGCGGAAATCTGGTACTGCCAGGGGCCGATCCAGCTTAGCCAGGCGCTCTCCGGCGCCTGCTGTTCGGCGCGTTGCAGCAGAAAACCGGTCAGCGGCCGCGCGGCGTCGGAGCGGATCAGGCTCCCCTCATAGCCGGGCCCCCACCACTGCGGAATTTGCCCAAACGCCAGCCACTGGTTCCACAGCTTCACCGCCCCGTAAGCGCCGTTGGCATTCACCGCGGACCCATTGTCGATGCGTTTGTCCCCTTCGACATTGCCCTGCAGATGCAGATCCCACCCTTCGCCGCTGGTATTCAGCGCGAGGGAGAGCGCGCGATCCGCGGGCTGAGATTGGGCAAAACCCTGCGGCGTCCCCGGCCTGTCCGTCGAGCTGTAGCCGCTGATACGGACAGCGGTTTTTAGTGACCTGAGTCGCCGCTCGACCCGGATTAACACTCCCCGCTCGGCTGAAGTGGTCGGATGCGCATTCGCCAGCGCGCGGGTAATCTCCTCTTCGCTCAGGGGCCAGGTCGATAAACTCAAGGCGAGGGTTCCACGATCGGATAGCCATGCTAAATCATTGCGCAATTCGTTATCGCCCGGAACCAGACCAGAGGCAAAACCTGGGGTACTCAATACAGCAAAAAATCCCAGAGAAAGCGCGCGACGCGCAAAATATTTCATCTTCCCAGCTCCATTTTCGGCGCGCGGGCGCCGGCGTATTTCCTGAAGGGTGAGCAGGTAAGGTAATGGACTGAAACTAAACGAAGCGCCAACCAGCGCCATAACAATGTCGCGCCAGAAAAGATGCCGCCCGATCAAAGAGCGGCAGGAGGGTTACAGCTTTTGCTGGAAATAATCGCGCATTCGCGAGAACAGTCCGCCCTTGCCGACGCTTTCCAGCGTCACCAGCGGCCAGTGGGCAACCACTTTGTCGCCATCATAGAGCGAGATTTCTCCGACCCGCTGATTGGCGGCAATCGGCGCTTCGAGCTCTTTTTTATCCAGCACGTATTTGGCCTTGATACGCGACACTTCCGACTTCGGCAACGCTAACCAGAAATCCTGGTCGGTACCCAGCTGGATTTGTTGTTTATCGCCGTACCAGATGTGTTCGCTCCCGACCATTTTACCTTTTTGCAGCACCTGGACGGTATCGAAGTTTTGCTGCCCCCAGTGCAGCAGCTTCGCCGCCTGCTGTTCGCGACCTTTCGGGCTCTCTGCCCCCATCACCACGGCAATCAACCGCCGCTGACCGTCCACCGCGGACGCTATCAGGTTAAAGCCGGCGCCGGAGGTGTGCCCGGTCTTCAGGCCGTCGACGTTCATGGTTTTATCCCACAGCAGTCCGTTGCGGTTCTGCTGGGTGATGCCGTTCCACGTCAGGCTTTTTTCGCTGTACATATGGTACACCTCCGGCTCGCCGTGAATGATGGCTCTGGAGAGCACCGCCAGGTCGTAGGCGGAGCTGTGCTGGCCTGGCGCATCCAGACCATGCACGGTCTCAAAATGGCTGTCCTGCAGATGCAGTTTCTCGACGTACTCGTTCATCATCGCCACAAACTGCGCTTCCCCGCCGGCCACGTAATCCGCCAGCGCCACACAGGCGTCGTTACCGGAATCGACGATTAAGCCGCGGCTTAAATCACGCACGCTGACCCGGTCGCCGGGTTTAAGGAACATAAGCGATGAGCCATTAAAAACGGGATTGCCTTTCGCCCAGGCGTCGCGGCCGACGGTGACAATATCGTCAAAGGTGATACGGTGGCTGTCGATGGCGCGATCGACGACATAACCGGTCATTAATTTCGTCAGGCTGGCAGGGTTGCGCTGCTGGTGTTCATTCCCCGCAGTCAATATCTGCCCGGTGGTGTAATCCATCAGTACCCAGGAGCCTGCCTGGATGGCAGGTGGCGTCACGGTGACGGGAAAATCATTGCCAGCGAATGCGCAAGAAACGCTCGAAGCGAGCAAAGTAACAGCAATAAAAAAACGGCCTTTCAACGGCATATCCTCTAGATTTACAGATCCGCCGTCCTTTTTACGGAAATTCTCCTTTCGAATCAGGGTTTAATTGCAAGAAAATATGACACGCTAAAAACATTGCGCAGCCGTTGCCCTTCTGATGCCCTGGCAAATCGTTTACCATAATATCCCCGTCATACTTCAAGCTGCATGTGCGTTGGCTACAGCTCGAACTATTTAGGGTATAGATGCCAGCCACCATGGATAATGAACAGACTATGCAAGATAGCGCCAATCAGCCCGGATTTTTGTTTCACGATTACGAGACCTTTGGCACCAGCCCCTCGCTCGACCGGCCGGCGCAGTTTGCCGCCATCCGCAGCGATGCGGATTTGAATATCATCGGCGAGCCGGAAGTCTTCTACTGTAAACCCGCCGACGACTATCTGCCGCAGCCGCAGGCGGTGTTGATCACCGGGATCACGCCGCAGGAGGCTCTCGCCAAAGGTGAAAACGAAGCCGCCTTTGCCCGCCGCATCCACGATCTGTTCACGGTGCCGAAAACCTGTATCGTCGGCTATAACAACGTGCGCTTCGATGATGAAGTCAGCCGAAATATTTTTTATCGCAATTTTTACGATCCTTACGCCTGGAGCTGGCAGCACGACAACTCGCGCTGGGATCTGCTGGATGTGATGCGCGCCTGCTACGCCCTGCGCCCGGAAGGGATCAACTGGCCGGAGAACGACGAAGGGCTGCCGAGCTTTCGCCTGGAACACCTGACCGTGGCCAACGGGATTGAACACAGCAATGCTCACGATGCGATGGCCGACGTTTATGCCACCATCGCGATGGCGAAACTGGTCAAAACCCAGCAGCCGCGCCTGTTTGAGTATCTCTACGCCTATCGCCATAAGCGCAAGCTGGCGACGCTGATTGACGTCCCGCAGATGAAACCGCTGGTCCACGTCTCCGGGATGTTCGGCGCGGCGCGCGGCAACACCAGCTGGGTGGCTCCGCTGGCCTGGCACCCGGACAACCGCAATGCGGTGATCATGGTCGATCTTGCCGGCGATATGTCGCCGCTGCTGGATCTGGATGCCGATACGCTGCGCGAACGGCTGTACACGCCAAAAGCCGAACTCGGCGAGCGGGCGGCGGTGCCGGTTAAATTAGTCCATCTCAATAAATGCCCGGTACTGGCGCAGGCCAATACGCTGCGCCCGGAGGATGCCGACCGGCTGGGGATCAACCGTCAGCGCTGTCTGGATAACCTGCAGCTGTTACGCGCACATCCGCAGGTGCGTGAGAAAGTGGTCGCCATCTTTGCCGAAGCGGAGCCGTTTGTCCCTTCCGACAATGTTGACACCCAGCTGTATAACGGCTTTTTCAGCGACGCCGACCGCGCGGCGATGAAAATCGTCCTCGAGACCGAGCCGCGCAACCTGCCGGCGCTGGATATCACTTTCGCCGATAAACGTATTGAGCGCCTGCTGTTCAACTACCGCGCGCGCAACTTCCCCGGCAGCCTTGACGAAGCCGAGCAGCAGCGTTGGCTAGATCATCGCCGCGAGGTGTTTACGCCGGAGTTTTTACAGGCCTACGCCGATGAGCTACAGAGACTGTATCAGCAGTATGCTGACGACAGCGAGAAGCTGGCGCTGCTAAAAGCGCTGTGGCAGTACGCGCAGGAAATTGTCTAACTGGCGGGAATTCCCGGAGACGGCGCCTTGTCCGGGCGACAAAATCCACGACCGCACGGATTCGTCGCCCGGCAAGGCGTTAGCCGCCACCCGGGAAGGGGAGTTTAGCCTTTAGCGCGGCTGGCGATAATCGCCTCTGCCACGTTACGCGGCGCCTCGGCGTAGTGGTGGAACTCCATGCTGTAGGTGGCCCGCCCCTGCGACATCGAGCGCAGCGTGGTGGAGTAGCCGAACATCTCGGCCAACGGTACGTCAGCGCGAATGATCTGGCTGCCGAACCGCTCCTCCATGCCCTGCACCATCCCACGACGGGAAGAGAGATCGCCCATAATATTCCCGGCGTACTCTTCCGGCGTTTCCACCTCCACGTGCATCACCGGTTCGAGAATCACCGGATCCGCCCGGCGCGCCCCCTCCTTGAAGCCGAAAATCGCCGCCATGCGGAAGGCCATTTCCGAGGAGTCGACGTCATGATACGAACCAAACGTCAGGATCGCCTTCACGTCAACCACCGGATAACCGGCCAGCACCCCGGATCCCATCGCTTCGCGCAGCCCTTTCTCGACGGAAGGAATATACTCCCGCGGCACCACGCCGCCTTTGGTGGCGTCTTCAAACACAAAGCCGCTTCCCGGCGGAAGCGGTTCCAGCGTCAGCACCACATGGCCGTACTGCCCTTTCCCGCCGGACTGGCGGACAAACTTGCCTTCCACCTCGTTGACCGTTTTACGCAGGGTCTCGCGATAGGTCACCTGCGGGCGGCCAATATTGGCCTCAACGCCGAATTCACGGCGCATCCGGTCAACGATAATTTCCAGATGCAGCTCACCCATCCCGGAAATAATCGTCTGGCCCGACTCCTCGTCGGTATGCAGACGGAAAGAGGGATCCTCAGACGCCAGGCGCTGCAAGGCAATACCCATTTTCTCCTGGTCGGCCTTGGTCTTCGGTTCAATCGCCAGAGAGATGACCGGATCCGGAAACTCCATCCGTTCAAGGGTAATCACCGCATCCGGGTCGCACAGCGTGTCGCCGGTGGTGACATCCTTCAACCCGACGCAGGCGGCAATATCCCCGGCATGCAGTTCATCCACCTCATGGCGATCGTTGGCATGCATCAACACGATGCGCCCGATCCGCTCTTTCTTACCTTTGACCGGGTTATACACCGCATCGCCTTTTTTCAGGGTGCCGGAATAGACCCGAATAAAGGTCAGCTGGCCGACATAGGGGTCGGTCATCAGCTTAAACGCCAGCGCCGAGAAGGGTTCATCGTCCCCGGGATGACGTGCCGCCGGTTGTCCTTTTTCATCGACGCCTTCAATGGCCGGAACGTCCAGCGGCGACGGCATCAGTTCGATGACCGCATCGAGCATCCGCTGCACGCCTTTATTTTTAAACGCGCTGCCGCACAGCACCGGCTGGATCTCCCCCGCCACGGTACGTTTACGCAGCCCGGCCACAATTTCGGCCTCGCTGAGCTCACCGGTTTCAAGATATTTGTCCATCAGCTCATCGTTGGCTTCCGCCGCCGCTGACACCATTTTTTCCCGCCACTTTCCTGCGCTGGCCTGCAGCGCATCCGGCACCGGCGCGTAGCTGAAGGTCATCCCCTGTGTAGCGTCATCCCACAGGATGGCGCGCATGCGGATGAGATCCACCACGCCGGTGAAATGCTCTTCGGCGCCAATCGGGATAACGATCGGCACCGGGTTGGCCTTCAGGCGGTCAATCATCATCTGCACGACGCGGAAGAAATCGGCGCCGGGACGGTCCATTTTATTGACGAAGGCCAGCCGCGGGACGTGATACTTATTCGCCTGCCGCCAGACGGTTTCCGACTGCGGCTGCACGCCGCCCACCGAGTCATACACCATTACCGCGCCGTCCAGCACGCGCATGGAGCGTTCGACTTCAATGGTGAAGTCGACGTGGCCGGGGGTGTCGATAATATTGATGCGATGCGGCTCGAAGCTTCGGTCCATCCCCGGCCAGAAGCAGCTGACCGCCGCGGAGGTAATGGTAATCCCGCGCTCTTGCTCCTGCGCCATCCAGTCGGTGGTTGCCGCGCCATCGTGTACTTCACCCAGTTTGTGGCTCATTCCGGTGTAAAACAGAATGCGCTCGGTAGTGGTGGTTTTACCGGCATCGATATGCGCGGAGATACCGATGTTGCGATAACGTTCGAGGGGGATGGGTCGGGGCATGATGCGTCCTTAGTCGTTTTGACTGTCAGTTAGCGGCCAGAGTGTGCCGCGGTATGGTTCACGGCAGCTATCATAGTACAACTGTACGAGTATATTCGAACTATTTTTGCTATCGTAGCTATTGGTGAAGCGGCACCGACTCGCATGGCTTTAGAAATTCAGTTTCGGTATATTACCGGCCAGCCGCCGATACGGGCTGCTGCTCCCGGGAGCAGAGCAACCGCCGACACAGGAATATTATGATCGCCAATCATCCCGAACGTGAACAAATTCGCCTGGAAAATGTGCTTTTTGCCCTTGGCAATCCGATGCGGCTGGAGATCATCCGCAGCCTCGCCGACGGCAGCGAGCAGAGCTGCAACGCGCTGCGTCATGAAGATGTGGCGAAGTCGACGATGACCCACCACTGGCGCGTCCTGCGCGATAGCGGGGTGATCTGGCAGCGCCCGCAGGGGCGGGAGAATATGATTTCTCTGCGCCGGGACGATCTCGACGCGCGTTTTCCCGGCCTGCTGGATGCGCTGCTTAAGGTGATGCAGCAGGAGAAGTAAATCGCCCACATTTCTGCCGAATCTCCCGGAGGCGATGCTGCGCATCTGTCCGGGCTACCGGCCCGCAAAACCACATGAACTCGTGCCCGGGAATCCCGGGTTGCGGCGTACACGCCTTACCCGGGCTACCAGACCGTGAGCAGCGGTGAACCTGTAGTCCGGCTAAGCGTAGCGCGAGCCGGGAAGATCGACATCCGCCAGAAACAAAAAAGCCGGAGGTTTCCCTCCGGCTTTCTCATCACCAAACGTGATTAGGCAACGTCTTCGTACTGCGGCACCGGGTTGCGGAAGCTTTTCGTCACGCAGGCCAGGTACACCAGACCGATACCCCCCCAGATCAGGCCCAGAATCATCGAGCTCTCTTCGAGGTTAATCCACAGTGCGCCCACGGTCAGCGCGCCGCACACCGGCAGGACCAGGTAGTTAAAGTGGTCTTTCAGCGTCTTGTTGCGCTTCTCACGGATCCAGAACTGGGAGATCACCGACAGGTTAACGAAGGTGAACGCCACCAGCGCGCCGAAGTTAATCAGCGCCGTCGCCGTGACCAGATCGAATTTGATCGCCAGCAGAGCAATCGCGCCCACCAGCAGCACGTTCCATGCCGGGGTACGCCATTTCGGGTGCACGTAGCCGAAGAAACGCGTCGGGAACACGCCATCGCGGCCCATGACGTACATCAGACGCGAAACGCCCGCGTGCGCCGCCATACCGGAGGCCAGTACGGTCACGCTGGAGAAAATCAGCACGCCCCACTGGAAGGTTTTGCCCGCCACGTACAGCATAATTTCAGGCTGTGACGCGTCCGGATCTTTAAAGCGTGAGATATCCGGGAAGTACAGCTGCAGGAAGTAAGAGGCGCCGATGAAAATCAGGCCGCCAATCAGCGCCGTCAGGAAGATCGCCTTCGGAATCACCCGCTCAGCGTCTTTGGTCTCTTCAGACAGCGAAGAGATACCGTCAAAGCCGAGGAACGAGAAGCACAGGATCGTCGCACCGGTAATCATCGGCACCACGTGCGCCCCCTCAGACCAGAACGGACGGGTGCTGGTCAGCGTGCCCGCGCCTTCGCCGTGCATCACGCCGTAGATAATCAGGCCAACAATCACCGCCACGATCCCCATCTGCAGGATAACGATCAGGGTGTTGAAGTTCGCCACGGTTTTGATGCTGCGCAGGTTAGAGATGGTCATAAAGGCCACCAGCGCGACAACGAAAATCCACGATGGTACGGAAGGCACCAGCGCTTCAAAATAAATTTTCGCCAGCAGAATGTTGATCATCGGCATGAACAGGTAGTCCAGCAGCGATGACCAGCCCACCATAAAGCCAACCGCCGGGCTGATGGATTTCTGGGCGTAGGTGTAAGCGGAACCCGCTGACGGGAAACGACGCACCAGTTTACCGTAGCTCAGCGCCGTAAAGAGAATCGCGATCAACGCGAAGGCGTAGGCCGTCGCGACGTGACCGTCGGTCAAACCAGAGACGATACCAAACGTATCGAACAGCGTCATCGGCTGCATATAGGCCAGGCCCATCATTACAACCGGAATCAACGTAAGCGTTTTACGTAATTCCACGCGAGAGGTGTTTGGAGTAGCGTTATGCGACATGGTGGTTATCCCCTTTTACGGCGAAGGCCATCGCGTAAGCAAAAAATTGCCCCATTTCAGTGTATTCCTCAGCGACAACGACTGTCGGTTTTTAGTAAATATCTATCCGGTACGAAGCCCGGCCTCTTGGTATTGAATGATGTGTCTTAAAAGCAAAAAAATAACCGACGCTTTAAAAAAGCGTCGGCTAGTTTCTATTTTTCAGGCCGCGTATTTTGCAACATTTTCTGGCTGGATGACAAGATGTTGCAGCGGCAAATCAGCGCTACAATTATTTAACCGATTAATATTTATGCAATTTTAGTATTGTAGATCGTGTGGATAGCATTATTTGCTAAAATCTCGCTGCGCCACCAGGCGCAGGAGCGCCCGGCGCTGTCTTCATTCCAGCCCAGCCACGCCCGATGCAAAGGCGCATGCGAGGCAACCGCCTTCTCGATAAGCTCGCCGCTATCCAGCTGCGCCTGCGCCAGATAGCGCGGGACATATCCCCAGCCGAGCCCGGCGGAGATCAGCATTAACTGGCCGGAGAAATCAAACGTCGCCAGCTGCTCCTGCTCACCGACCGGCGGCCAGCTTCCCCCGCTGACGATTGCCCGATGACGCTTCATCACCCGCCAGCTCAGCGGCGCGTCCATCTGCGCCAGCGGATGTCCCGGCGCCACGACAAAAACATGCTCCAGTTCGCCCAGCAGGCTGAAACCGTAGCCGCCGAGCGATGGAGGGTCGCTTAACGCCCCCAGCACCATATCCGCCCGCCCCTCCAGCAGCGCATCCCAGCCGGTAGTCGCCCTGGCGCGGAGAAAGCGCAGCTGCGCCAGCGTGTGCTGCTGATAGAACTGACTGACCAGAGGCGGCAGTAAAAAGAAAGGAAAGGCACTATCTACGGCCAGCACCAGCGCATTTTCCCAGCCCTGATGTAGCTTAACCGCCTGTAGCTCCAGCTCGCGGGCGGTATGCAGCACTTCCCGCCCCTTTTCCAGCAGCATCTGCCCGGTAGGGGTAAAGCGCGCGCGATGACCGCTGCGGTCAAGCAGTTGAATATTAAGATCGCTTTCCAGCTTGTGGATGGTATAGCTCAGCGCGGAAGGCGTTTTATAGAGCTTTGCCGAGGCTGCGGCAAAACTCCCCTCTTTTTCCAGCGCATCAAGAATAACGAGGACATCCAGCAGTGGTTTCATCGCCCCCCCCTTAGGTACGCGATTTCCCGCTGGTGGATTACTCCATCGGCATCACCAGCGGATCGGGGTACTGATACTCAAACCCCAGTTCGTAGCAGATACGGTTGCCATCGATAAGCTTACCCGTGCCGCCGGCGGGATTATCAGCAAACACCGGGGCGGGCAGGCCGAGTTCGCGGGCCATTTGCGGGTAGAAGACGCCGCGCGCCGGATGTTTGGGCGCACATATATTATAGATGTGTCCACCCTTCGGGGCCTGCAGCAGCAGTTCGATCGCCGCAATGACATCCTGCAGATGGACCAGATTCACGCCGTGCTGGCCGTCCGGCGCGGATTTCCCGGCAAAGAAGCGCCCCGGATGGCGGGATGGCCCCACCAGCCCGGCCAGACGCAAAATATCCACCGAGGTCCCGGGGAGGTTATGCAGCCAGTCCTCCAGTTCTTTCAGTACCCTGCCGCTGGCGGTTTGCGGGTCGCGCGGCGAATTCTCTTTCAGCGTACCGCTGGCATTGCCGTAGACGGAGGTCGAACTGGTAAAAATGATCCGCGGTATATGATGGGCCAGAGCGGTATCGACGAGCTCCTGCACCGCCTGCAGATAAAACTCTTCCCCCGGCCCGGTGCGGCGGGCCGGCAGCGTGATCACCAGCGCATCGACGTTCATTAACGCATCCAGATCTTCGGTATCACAAACCAGCTGCGGCTCCAGGCGTAACGGATAGCTTTCGATACCGCACATCCGCGCCGCCTCCACGCCATCCTCGGTGGTTTTACTGCCGGTAACCTGCCATCCGCGTGCGCTTAATGACAGGGCAAGTGGCATCCCCAGCCATCCTAAACCGACAATTGCGACCTTTTTCATACCCTGGCTCCTGACTCTTTCGCTGTGCTGACTTAAGGCTACGCCAGCCGGCGGCAACTGACAATTTCTTCAGTGAATATGAAATGAATTAATGATAGTAAAAAGCCCTTGCTTTCTGCGCTTGAAGTGGTTTAGGTTAAAAGGCATCAAATGCATAGTCATTCAAAGAGAATTTTATGAACCGCGTTCAATTTAAACACCACCATCATCACCATCATCCTGACTAGTCTTTCAGGCGATGTGTGCTGGAAGACGTTTAGATCTTCCAGAGGTGCATGAGCGCGAATAGAGCCCCCGGAAGATTTACTTCCGGGGGCTTTTTTTTGAACCAAATTCGGCCAGATTCAGACAGGAATTAAGAGGAAATAAGAATGTTAGACAACAGCCGTTTACGCATAGCTATTCAGAAATCAGGGCGTTTAAGCGAAGATTCACGCGAATTACTCAGCCGCTGCGGCATCAAAGTGAATTTGCACACCCAGCGCCTGATTGCGCTGGCGGAAAATATGCCGATCGATATTCTGCGCGTGCGTGATGACGATATCCCGGGGCTGATTATGGACGGCGTGGTGGATCTCGGCATCATCGGCGAGAACGTGCTGGAAGAAGAGCTGCTGAGCCGCCGCGCTCAGGGCGAAGACCCGCGCTACTTCACCCTGCGTCGCCTGGATTTTGGCGGCTGCCGCCTGTCGCTGGCGACTCCGGCGGATGAACGCTGGGACGGCCCGGCGGCGCTGGATGGCAAACGCATTGCCACCTCCTACCCGCACCTGCTCAAGCGCTACCTCGACCAGAAAGGCATCTCCTTTAAATCCTGTCTGCTGAACGGTTCAGTTGAAGTCGCCCCGCGCGCCGGCCTCGCCGACGCGATTTGCGACCTGGTATCAACCGGCGCCACCCTTGAAGCCAACGGCCTGCGCGAAGTGGAAGTGATGTTCCGTTCCAAAGCCTGTCTGATCCAGCGCGACGGCGAGATGGCCGATGGCAAACAGCAGCTGATCGACCGCCTGCTGACGCGTATCCAGGGGGTGATTCAGGCGCGCGAATCCAAATACATCATGATGCACGCGCCGACCGAGCGCCTGGAAGAAGTAGTGGCCCTGCTGCCTGGCGCCGAGCGCCCGACCATTCTGCCGCTGGCGGGGGATAAACAGCGCGTCGCGATGCACATGGTCAGCAGCGAAACCCTGTTCTGGGAAACCATGGAAAAACTGAAAGCGCTGGGCGCCAGCTCGATTCTGGTGCTGCCGATCGAGAAGATGATGGAGTAAGCCAACGCGCCCGGCGCAAGCCGGGAACCGGGTTAAACAGGGGGAAACGATCATGAGCTTCAACACAATCATCGACTGGAACAGCTGCAGCGCAGAACAACAGCAACAACTCTTAATGCGCCCGGCGATCTCCGCATCCGACAGCATCAGCCGTACGGTGGCGGAAATTCTTGATAACGTGAAAAACAACGGCGACGCGGCGCTGCGCGAGTACAGCGCGAAGTTTGATAAAACCGACGTCAAAACGCTGAAAGTCACCGCCGAAGAGATTGCCGCCGCCGGCGATCGCCTCAGCGATGAGCTGAAACAGGCGATGGCGGTGGCGGTAAAAAATATCGAAACCTTCCACAACGCGCAAAAGCTGGCGCCGGTGGATGTCGAAACGCTGCCGGGGGTACGCTGCCAACAGCTGACCCGGCCTATCGCCTCCGTCGGCTTATATATTCCGGGCGGTTCCGCCCCGCTGTTCTCCACGGTCCTGATGCTGGCGACTCCGGCGCGGATCGCCGGCTGCCAGCAGGTGGTGCTCTGCTCTCCGCCGCCGATTGCCGATGAGATCCTCTATGCCGCCCAGCTGTGCGGCGTGCGCAATATCTTTAACGTCGGCGGCGCGCAGGCGATTGCCGCGCTGGCGTTCGGCACCGACTCGGTGGCGAAAGTCGACAAAATCTTTGGCCCGGGCAACGCCTTCGTCACCGAAGCCAAACGCCAGGTCAGCCAGCGTCTGGACGGCGCGGCCATCGATATGCCCGCGGGCCCGTCAGAGGTGCTGGTCATTGCCGATAGCGGCGCGACGCCGGACTTTGTCGCCTCCGACCTGCTGTCGCAGGCGGAACACGGCCCGGATTCCCAGGTTATCCTTCTGACCCCGGATGCGGCGATGGGCGAGCAGGTCGCCCGCGCCGTTGAGCGCCAGCTGGCGGAACTGCCGCGCGCGGAGACCGCGCGCGAGGCGCTCTCCGCCAGCCGCATCATCGTGGCCCGCGATCTTGCCCAGTGCGTCGAGATTTCCAACCAGTATGGCCCGGAGCACCTGATTATCCAGACCCGCAACGCCCGTGAGCTGGTCGACGGCATCACCAGCGCCGGTTCGGTGTTCCTCGGCGACTGGTCGCCGGAATCCGCCGGCGATTACGCCTCCGGCACCAACCACGTGCTGCCGACCTACGGCTATACCGCAACCTGCTCAAGCCTTGGCCTGGCGGATTTCCAGAAGCGGATGACCGTGCAGGAGCTATCGCGCGAAGGTTTCGCCGCCCTCGCCTCTACCATCGAGATCCTGGCCGCCGCAGAGCGCCTGACCGCCCACAAAAATGCCGTTACGCTGCGCGTTGCAGCCCTTAAGGAGCAAGCATGAGCATCGAAGATTTAGCCCGCGCTAACGTGCGCGATCTGACGCCTTATCAGTCTGCTCGCCGTCTGGGCGGCAAAGGCGATGTCTGGCTGAACGCCAATGAGTTTCCGACCGCCGTCGAATTTCAGCTGACGCAGCAAACGCTGAACCGCTACCCGGAATGCCAGCCGAAAGCGGTGATTGAGAATTACGCCCGCTATGCCGGCGTCAAGCCGGAGCAGGTTCTGGTCAGCCGCGGCGCCGATGAAGGCATTGAACTGCTGATCCGCGCCTTCTGCGAACCGGGGCGGGATGCGGTGCTCTACTGCCCGCCGACCTATGGGATGTATAGCGTCAGCGCCGAAACCATCGGCGTGGCCTGCCGGACGGTGCCGAGCCTGAGCGACTGGCAGCTCGATCTGCCCGGCATCGCCGCGAATCTCGACGGCGTGAAGGTGGTGTTTGTCTGCAGCCCGAACAACCCGACCGGGCAGATTATTAACCCCAACGATATGCGCACGCTGCTGGAGATGACCCGCGGGAAAGCGATTGTGGTGGCCGATGAAGCCTATATCGAGTTCTGTCCGCAGGCGACGCTGGCCGGCTGGCTGAGCGACTACCCGCACCTGGTGGTGCTGCGTACGCTGTCGAAAGCGTTTGCCCTCGCCGGGCTGCGCTGCGGCTTTACCCTGGCGAACGCCGAGGTGATTAGCCTGCTGCTGAAAGTCATCGCCCCCTACCCGCTGTCGACGCCGGTGGCCGATATCGCCGCCCAGGCGCTCAACGCCGCCGGGATTGCCGCGATGCGGGAGCGCGTAGCGCAGATCCTCGATGAGCGTGCGTACCTGGTGAGCCAGCTGCGCGGCATCGCCTGCATTGAGCAGGTTTTCGATTCCGAGACCAACTACCTCCTCGTGCGCGTTAAAGCGTCCAGCGCGGTGTTTAAATCTTTGTGGGATCAGGGCATTATCTTACGAGACCAAAATAAACAACCCTCATTAAGCGGCTGTTTGCGTATCACTATCGGTACCCGTGCAGAGAGCCAGCGCGTGATTGACGCCTTGACTGCGGAGAATGTATGACCCAGAAGTTTCTCTTTATTGACCGTGACGGTACGCTGATTTCTGAGCCACCGGTTGATTTTCAGGTAGACCGCTTTGACAAGCTGGCCTTTGAGCCGCAGGTGATCCCGGCCCTGCTGAAATTACAACAGGAAGGCTACAAACTGGTGATGATCACCAATCAGGACGGTCTGGGGACCGATAGCCTGCCGCAGGAGGCGTTCGACGGCCCGCATAACCTGATGATGCAGGTGTTCTCTTCGCAGGGCGTCGACTTCGAAGAGGTGCTGATTTGCCCGCACCTCCCGGCCGACAACTGCGCGTGCCGCAAGCCGAAGACTCAGCTGGTGCTGCCGTGGCTGGAAGACGGGGTGATGGATAAAGCCCACAGCTATGTCATCGGCGATCGCGCCACCGACGTTGAGCTGGCGGACAATATGGGCATCATCGGCCTGCGCTATGACCGTGAGACGCTGAACTGGCCGACCATCTGCGAGCAGCTGACCCGCCGCGACCGCTACGCCCACGTTGAGCGCAATACCAAAGAGACCCAGGTTGACGTCAAGGTCTGGCTGGACCGCGAAGGCGGCAGCAAAATTCACACCGGCGTTGGTTTCTTCGATCATATGCTCGATCAAATCGCCACCCACGGCGGTTTCCGTCTGGAGATTAACGTCGGCGGCGATCTGTATATCGACGATCACCACACGGTGGAAGATACCGGCCTGGCGCTGGGCGAAGCATTGCGTCTGGCGTTAGGCGATAAGCGCGGCATCAACCGTTTTGGCTTCGTCCTGCCGATGGACGAATGCCTGGCCCGCTGCGCGCTGGATATCTCCGGGCGCCCGCACCTCGAATATAAAGCGGACTTTGCCTATCAGCGCGTCGGCGACCTGAGCACCGAGATGGTGGAACACTTCTTCCGCTCGCTCTCCTATACCATGGCGGTGACCCTGCACCTGAAAACCAAGGGCAAGAACGACCACCACCGCGTCGAGAGCCTGTTTAAGGCCTTTGGCCGCACGCTGCGCCAGGCGATTCGCGTGCAGGGCGATACGCTGCCCTCTTCGAAAGGAGTGCTGTGATGAACGTGGTGATCCTCGATACCGGCTGCGCCAACCTCAATTCGGTCAAGTCGGCGATCGGCCGTCACGGCTATGAGCCGGCGGTCAGCCGCGACCCGGATGTGGTGCTGCGCGCCGATAAGCTATTTTTACCCGGCGTTGGCACCGCCCAGGCGGCGATGGATCAGCTGCGCGAGCGCGAGCTGATTGAACTGGTGAAAGCCTGTACCCAGCCGGTGCTGGGCATCTGCCTCGGCATGCAGCTGCTGGGACAGCGCAGCGAAGAGAGTAACGGCGTGGATTTGCTGGGCATTATTGAAGAAGAGGTGCCGAAAATGGCCGACCACGGGCTGCCGCTGCCGCACATGGGCTGGAACCGGGTGTACCCGAAAGCCGGGAACCGCCTGTTCCGCGGCATCGATGACGGCGCGTATTTCTATTTCGTCCACAGTTATGCCATGCCGGTGAACCCTTACACCATCGCACAGTGCAACTACGGCGAACCGTTCACCGCAGCGGTACAGAAAGATAACTTTTTTGGCGTGCAGTTCCACCCGGAACGCTCGGGCAGCGCCGGCGCGCAGCTGCTGAAAAACTTCCTGGAGATGTGATGATCATTCCGGCTTTAGATTTAATTGACGGCACGGTAGTCCGCCTTCATCAGGGCGATTACGGCCAGCAGCGTGATTACGGCAACGACCCGCTGCCGCGCCTGCAGTCCTACGCCGCGCAGGGGGCGGAAGTCCTGCATCTGGTCGATTTGACCGGCGCAAAAGATCCGCAGAAACGCCAGATTGCCCTGCTCAAGACGCTGGTGGCCGGCGTGGATGTCCCGGTGCAGGTCGGCGGCGGCGTACGCAGCGAAGAGGACGTGGCCGCCCTGCTGGACGCCGGCGTCGCCCGGGTGGTGGTGGGGTCAACCGCGGTCAAATCCCCGGAGACGGTGAAAGAGTGGTTCCGGCGTTTTGGCCCGCAGCATCTGGTGCTGGCGTTAGACGTGCGCATTGATGCCGAGGGCAATAAACAGGTGGCGGTCAGCGGCTGGCAGGAAAACTCGGGGGTGACCCTCGAAGAGCTGGTGGAAAGCTATCTGCCGGTAGGCTTGCAGCACGTGCTGTGCACCGATATTTCTCGTGACGGCACCCTGGCGGGCTCTAACGTCTCGCTGTATGAAGAAGTGTGCGCCCGCTATCCGCAGGTGGCGTTCCAGTCTTCCGGCGGCATCGGCGATCTTAATGATATTGCCGCGCTGCGCGGAACCGGCGTGCGCGGGGTGATCGTCGGCCGCGCGCTGCTGGAAGATAAATTCAACGTAACGGAGGCCATTCAATGCTGGCAAAACGGATAATCCCCTGTCTCGACGTGCGCGACGGCCAGGTAGTGAAAGGCGTTCAGTTCCGTAATCACGAAATCATCGGCGATATCGTGCCGCTGGCAAAACGCTATGCCGACGAAGGCGCCGATGAGCTGGTGTTCTACGATATCACCGCTTCCAGCGATGGCCGGGTGGTGGATAAGAGCTGGGTATCGCGGGTCGCGGAGGTTATCGATATTCCGTTCTGCGTTGCCGGCGGTATCAAATCTCTTGACGATGCCGCGCAGATTCTCTCCTTCGGCGCCGACAAGATTTCAATTAACTCCCCGGCGCTGGCGGACCCCACGCTGATCACCCGCCTCGCCGATCGCTTTGGCGTGCAGTGTATCGTGGTGGGCATCGATACCTGGTTTGACGCTGAAAGCGGCAAGTATCACGTCAATCAGTACACCGGTGATGAGAGCCGTACCCGCGTCACCCGGTGGGAAACTCTCGACTGGGTGCAGGAAGTGCAGAAGCGCGGCGCCGGCGAGATCGTGTTGAACATGATGAACCAGGACGGGGTGCGTAACGGCTACGATCTTGAGCAGTTGCGCAAAGTCCGCGCCGTGTGCCACGTACCGCTGATCGCTTCCGGCGGCGCCGGCACCATGGAGCACTTCCTTGAAGCCTTCCGCGACGCCAACGTCGACGGCGCGCTGGCGGCGTCGGTGTTCCACAAGCAGATTATTAATATTGGTGAACTGAAAACGTACCTGGCAGCACAGGGCGTGGAGATTAGGGTATGTTAAGTGAACAGCTGGACTGGGAAAAAACCGACGGCATGATGCCGGCTATCGTGCAACACGCCATCTCCGGCGAAGTGCTGATGCTGGGCTACATGAATCAGGAGGCGCTGGCGAAGACCGAAGAGAGCGGTAAAGTGACTTTTTATTCGCGGACCAAACGGCGCCTGTGGACCAAAGGGGAAACTTCCGGCAATTTTCTCAACGTGGTGAGCATTACCCCGGATTGCGATAACGACACCCTGCTGCTGCTGGTGAACCCGATTGGCCCCACCTGCCATAAAGGCACGTCCAGCTGCTTCGGCGAGACAGGACATCAGTGGTTATTCCTGTATCAGCTGGAACAGCTGCTGGCCGAACGTAAACATGCCGATCCGGAAAGCTCGTATACGGCGAAGCTGTACGCCAGCGGTACCAAGCGTATTGCGCAAAAGGTCGGGGAAGAAGGCGTGGAAACCGCGCTGGCCGCGACGGTGCATGACCAGTTCGAACTGAAGAACGAAGCCTCGGACCTGATGTATCACCTGATGGTGCTGCTGCAGGACCAGGGGCTGTCGCTGGAAGATATCATTGCCAACTTAAAAAGCCGCCATCAGTAAGAACGGCAGATTTAAGGCATAAAAAAGGCCGGGGTTGAACCATCCTTACTCAGGATCCCGTTCAACTCCCGGCCTTTTGCTATACGCCCCCTGGGGTCGCCGCTGACAACTAGCGGTTGCGTTTAAACTCCGCCACCTTCTTCGCCAGCAGCTCTTCGCTGGCCTTAATTAGCGAGGTGTATTGCGAGTTTTCAAAGCCCCAGAGCGTGGACTGCTGCTCTTCCGCATATCCCACCAGGAATGGAACCGTGGTGATCACCACCAGATCTTGCGCAGATTCGACATAGCGGTCGATCGTATTGGTCTCCGCATCGATGTTAGTTTCATCCCACTGCGAAATCAGCGCCATCCCGCTGCGTGAGTAGATATTCATCACCATGCTGGTCATTTTATCGATATAGACATATTCGATACCGTCGATCTCTCTGACGTCAATGATTCGGGTATCGTCATGCAGATGCGCGATGATACCGGCAAAAATATGCCATTCGATCTCGGTCGTCTGCAGATGGTCGATAATCTTATTCAGCTTCTGGTCGTAATCAAGTGGGAAAATCACATCATCTTCACAGATAATGCCCATTTTCGCTTTACTGGCCAACATTGCGGAAAGCATATATTTATAGCTCATCCCGCAGCCAATCCAGCCGATGCGATAACGAATACCGTCAAAGAAGCGGAAGCCATGCGAAGGGCTCTTAAAGAAGGCCTTCCTGCGCGCCGGCGTTTCCGACAGCGACAGACACAGACGTGGAATATCGTTTTCCTCGATATCATCGAAGCTATAGCTGCTTTCGTACTGCGGGAACGTAAGCTTATCGATCGACAGTAAATAACGCTTCAGATAGACGTTATTTTTCTTATCCTCCGCTGTAAAGCGCGCAATAGCCGCCCGCGTCTCGCGATAATGTTGCTCATCAGACAGCAGCGCCTGCAGCTTTGCCACCATCGCCTGGATATCGCCAACCGGGCAGAAATCAATCACGCCCTGCAGGTCCTGATGTTCTTCAATATCCGAACTGCTTTCACTGACGATCGGCGTACCTAACGACAACGTTTCATACAAACGCGTCGTCTCCAGCAGCGCATCCTCATAGTAATGGATATTAATGACCACCCGCGCATCCTTAACCATTTTGGTCAGGCGATCGCCAAATACTTCAGAAGCGACGGTTACGTTGAAATGTTTCTTCAACTCCTGCAGATAGGCTTTGCGCCGCTCGCAATTGGGATCGCCATAGAATAGAACGTCAGCGGCTTTATCACCCTTCTTCTCACTGAGGTCATAGCCAATCTGCGAGAGATAAGCGGGATAATCTGCGTAACTGGAGATCGGCATATAGAATAGTTTCTGATAGGGGATCCCCTGTTGCAGCAGGTATTCAATATTTTTCAGCGAGTAATCAAATATCGCCACCGCGTTATTCAAGCGAGCGAAATAGTCCTCGGTGAACCATCTGGAGTTGACCGACTGTTCCATCTGGAACGCGATATAGTGCTTAGGTAGTTGCTTAAACATCTGCGGACAGACGACGATATGCAGCTGACCATTATCATGCTCTGCAACGTATGCGGTACTGACCTGCGCGGTGACACCGTTCTCCAGCAGACTTTTCTCGATCAAATGAGCAACGAATAAGGTGTGCTGCGTTGCGAGGATCCGCACGTCGCCGTTATCAAGAAACGTCGCTGCCGGCGCAGAATCTGTCGCCGCGCGGTTCATCACGCGTTTAAAACCGTCCGCGGCCCCTTTCCAGTTACCGGACATAATGAGCCGCAGCGCGGTTTTATATTTCGATTTTGACAGAAGACCACCCGAGAGCAGGAAGCGCGATAACGCCCCATTACCCGACGCCGCGTGGTGGCGGGTCATCGCCTTAATCGTTGCGAATTCGCCGCGGCAAATTCGGCCCGACATACGCACTGGCATGGTCAGTTTCCACGACAGACTATTACGCATGCGGTTGATTTCTTCCTGCTTCGTTTCGACGGCCGATATCAGTCCCGCTTTGGCGTGCGCCGCAATCTCGACCTTGTCCTGTAGTTGCGCGAGCGTGGCCGTCAGTTTCTCACGTTCGGACACCTCCGCGGCAAGCTGGTTTTTTAACAAATCGAGCTGTTTGTTATGTTCTTGCAGGGAGTTTTCTAAAATCTTTCTCATCGCTTTGTCTTGGGAAATAGCTTCATTTATCAATGATGACAGGGTATGTGCAGCCTCGGATGGGCTACCCGGCATATCAGCTGAGTAAAATTCAAGATGCTTGCCGGCAATCTCTTGTTCTTCAGGATGGCGTAATCTGAAGTTGAGGTACTCCTGACTGAAAACCAGATCAAAAGGCACCAGGTAAGAGAAGAGATAAAACGCGGCCGCATTGACTCTGGCTGGGGCTTCAGCTAATTCATTGATAAAAGAGTAAGAGCAGTCACCTAAAACCGTGGTTTTCTTTCCGGTTAGCAGTGCCTCAAGACCGACGCTTGAGTTAATGGTGAACACTTCCTGGCACTTATTAATGAAGGCAAGGCTATTGGCTGAGTCATCAATCGTAAAGACGTCGTCCCTTAAGCGGAACAAACTTCCCGGATGCGCACGCACCAGAATGTCGTCTTTTTCATAAAGCTGGCGAACGTACGAAATCAGTGAAATGTTGGTAAAGCCGTGATTATAGGCAATCAGGTTGGAATCATCCTCAACCTGAAGCACCACGCCGGCCGCCGAAGGGGTAGTAGTTTCAGTGGACGGTAGAGCCTCAAGAAAATAACGGTGCAAATCGTCCAACGAGGCCTTTATATCCAGTTCGGACTGGCATTTTTGATACCGCTCGCTGGCCTCGGTCCCCCCATTCACGCCGGAAAAGTCCAGATAGGCGGTATTACGATACATCGGCGCACGCAGCGGACCAATCTCGATGTGCATCACCTCTTTCCCCAGAGTCTTCGCGAGATGCTCCAGGGAAGGACAGTTGCAAATAGAGATAAAAGCATCGACCTGGTCAACTAAGCCTCTTTTGCTCTCCAGCAAAACGCGCAGTTCTGTTTCCAGTTCAGGGATCCGCTCGGTCAGAAACGCCGTAAATGATGCGATCGGATCGTGGTGGTGACGGGAAAGGAGCGTTTCATATAGGCCATTATCGAGATGCAGGTACTCATGACGCGCGATACTTTCATCCGTAGGTAACGCATATCCTAGCGACGCCATCGACGCCGGATCATATTCCCAACGCCCATGCTGAGCGTCATCATTTATGATGTCTAAATAACCCTCACCGGTAATAAACAAAATCTTGTCGGTTGCGCAGTGAAGATATTTATAAAACAGCCATAAATAAGGGGCTTTAAGCCCCCTGAACGGATAAGGAGGTAAAAATACAGCCAGCATCATTACTCTCCATTCGAAATAATTTTCAACGGGGCGTGAATCACACCACCCAACTCCCTTGCAGACCAGAATTTAACTTTCATCATCGGACGCCGCTGATCGAGCTCTTCCCTGTCGCCGTTGCCAACCTTAGCCAGCCCGCAGTGAATGAGGTAATCTCCGGAATTGACAGGTAACGTGGCTTTATACACGATACGCTGATGACCGGGCCGCAGCGTAATCGCCGCACCTGCGCCGATATTACTGTCACCCCAGATATCTCCACCCTGCGCTTTCGACATTGAAATCCCTAACGCGATATCTTTAATTTCTTCGGAAGCCAGAATCGAAAAATCAAACGTCACTTCTTCCCCGGATTTAATCAGCGGCTTCTCAGCAAGGGTGGTGCCGTCCGATTTATAAATCGTCAGATCCTCGATGATTGCGCGCGCGCTCCCAAAACGCTTCTCGCCAATCGCCTCATTGGTAGTACGCAGCTGAATCGCCTTCAGCTCTTCGACGCTGACGTCTTCAACGGAACCCTTGTCAGCCTTGCTGACCACGGCAGGTTTCTCACTCCCGTTGGCGAGGATCATCCCTTTTTCATAGGCCAGAACCGCCGCCAGAACATCCGTGGTATCACCAATCAGCTTACCGTGATCCATGACTAAACAGCGGTCCGCATATTCGAGAATGCTTCCGGTCGAGTGGGTCACCATGATGATGGTGACGCCCTTCGCACGCAGCGCTTCCATCCGCTTATAGCACTTGTACTGGAAGCCAATATCGCCAACCGCCAACGCCTCATCGACGATTAAAATTTCCGGCTCCACGCAGGCCTGCACGGCAAACGCAAGGCGCACGTACATCCCGCTGGAGTAGGTTTTCACCGGCTGATCGATAAACTGGCCGATATCGGCAAACTCTTCAATCTCGGCAAATTTCGCCGCGATTTGATCTTTCGTTAACCCCAGTACGGAACCGTTCAGATAGACGTTCTCGCGCCCGGTAAATTCAGGGTTAAAACCGGCGCCCAACTCCAGCAGAGCGGCAATGCGCCCGTTGACCCGGACATCCCCCGCGGAAGGCGTTAAGGTCCCGCAGATAATTTGCAGCAGTGTGGATTTACCCGCGCCATTACGACCGATAATACCGACGGTCTCTCCTTTCTTGATGCTAAAGGAGACATCGTCTAAAGCCCAAAACTCACGGAAATAACAGTTACGCTCTCTTCTGGCGACTTGCTGAATTTTTGGCACAAAAAACTGTTTTAGCCGATCGGTCGGACTCGCATAGATCTGGTAGCATTTGCTCAGATTGGTGACCTGAATTGCAATTTCATTAGAGGACATCAGCAAACCCCTTCCTTGTTTTCTGGAAGAAGACAAAACCCAGCCAGGCGACAACTAATGCCCCCATGGAATACAGTAAGAGACCCCAAAAGTTAGGTATCCCGCCCCAAATCAGAACGCTGCGGGCTTGTTCAATAATAAAGGTCAACGGGTTAAGCATGATCCAGATATGATATTTCGCGGGCAAGGCGCTTATCGGGAAAAACACCGGGGATAAGAACATCATGACAGTAGTAATAATGACCGTAGTCTGGCTCACGTCACGCAGGAAAACGCCTAATGAGGCCAGAATCCACGATAAGCCAAGGCAGAAAATGATTAACGGGAAGAAGACTAACGGCAGGAACACAATCGTCCAGTGCAGATAGCCGTTAAAGAGGACAAAGGCCACCAGCAGAACAAACAGGCTAATGCAGGTATGGAAGAGAGCCGCCAGCAGCGAGATCACCGGCAGGGTTTCCAGCGGGAAGATGACCTTTTTTACGTAGTTGGTATTGCTGAGGATAATCAGTGGCGCTTTGTTGATGACTTCACTGAAGAAACCGTGAACAATCATACCGACAAACAGGATTATCGCAAACTGGGTTCGGCTCTCATCGCCACCGGTCGACCAACGCGCTTTAAACACCACTGAGAAAACAAAGGTATAAACGGTCAGCATGAACAGTGGGTTCAGAAAGGACCAAAGCAAGCCCATCACTGAACCTTTATATCTTCCGATAACATCACGCTTTGCCATCTGCAGGATAATACTCCAGTGGCCAGAAATACTACGCACAATTTCTACGGGTGATGATGAAAGTTTTTGATGCGGGTTTTTCATTTTAAACTCGTAATAAAATTATCTGAAAAATCAACTTAACTTCCGGGGGATTTCAAGCAGGGCTTTTTTGTTGTATACATGCCTCTTACGGTCAAAAAACCATCCCCATTTGTTAAAGTAGGAAATAGCAGAGCGAACATGATACCAAAGCAGCAGTTTGCTTTTATACGACCCTTTATTAAAAACGTGAATGATTGTCGTTTCCGGGCAATAATATATTTTGGTCAATGGCAATGCGCGGCGACATAAATCGACATCTTCCAGATACATGAAGTAGCGCTCATCAAAACCATCCAGCTGTTGCAGCAGAGCATTCGTTAACAGCATAAAGCAGCCAGAGACCGAAGGTGGAGAGAAAACCTTATCGTACTCGGCATCCATCAGCTCATACTCAAGATCAAACTTCAGCGCGGTAGTCGGTAAAAAACGCCGTAAAAAAAGATTAACCGGTGTGGGTAATAAACGGCAACTGTATTGCCGATCGCCGTTTTTATAGAGAATTTTAGGTGAGACAAATGTAAACTGATTATCCCAGGCAAAGGATAATAACTTATCAAGCTCTCCCCGGGCGAAACTAATATCCGGGTTACAGATCAGAAAATAGCCGTCAAAATCTGCATTGGCCTTGATTGCCAGATTGTGACCAGCTCCAAATCCGCAATTGTAAGGCGATTTAATATAACTGACCTTTGGTTCATTCAGTTCTGTTACCCATTGACAACCACCATTATCAACTAAGACAACTTTTTCAACACCATTCTCATGACATAATGAGATCAATGTATCCTTAATATCATCATAGGAATGATTAAATAATACAATAGAAGCGATTATCTTCGGCTTCATTGCTTCATAAGTCATTAATCTATTACCTTTAGAGTAAACATCGCTATGGCATTATTGTTATAATTTTTAATGAATAAAAGAGGATGTGTTAAGTGTATCAACTGTAAAAAATGGCTTCCTGTCAGGCATAAACTTCAGCGGTTGCTAATGTATGCGCCTGCATATCTTTCTCTGACAATGAAAGCGCGCAGCCATTCAGATCGGGCCACTTAATATTAATCTGCGGGTCATCCCAGCGAATACTACGCTCAGACTGCGGGGCATAGTAATTGGTTGCCTTGTAGACAAACTGCACCGTGTCGCTCAGCGCGAGAAAACCATGGGCAAACCCTTCCGGGATCCACAGCTGACGCTTATTTTCCGCACTGAGTACGACGCCGACCCACTGACCAAAGGTCGGTGAGGAACGACGGACATCCACCGCCACATCAAAGACTTCACCTTCCACGCAGCGCACCAGTTTGCCCTGTGCATGAGGGGCCAGCTGGTAGTGCAGGCCGCGTAAAACGCCCTTTTGCGACTGCGAATGGTTATCCTGCACAAACTCCACCTTGCGACCTACCGCCTCATCAAACACCTTGCTGCTGAAGCTTTCAAAGAAAAATCCGCGCGCATCGCCAAAGACTCGCGGCTCGCAGATTAAGACTTCCGGAATGTCAGTTTTAATAATATTCATGCTGCTGTACTCACCTACTTACCTGAAACTTCAACAACCACCCGTTCAACGCCCTGACGCCAGTCCGGGATCGTCACGCCAAATACCCGCTGGAACTTTTCATTCGACAGACGCGAATTCAACGGGCGTTTCGCCGGCGTCGGCCAGGCCGTCGTCGGGATCCCGTTCACCTCCTTGATCGCCAGCTGAGCGCCGTTGGCACGCGCGACATCAAAGACAAAACGGGCATAGTCATACCAGCTGGTTTCCCCGCTGGCGACCAGGTGGTAGGTTCCGGCAACCGCTTTATTGCGCCACTCTTCACGGATGGCGATAGCGGTACAGTCTGCCAGCAGTTCAGCCCCGGTCGGCGCACCGTGCTGATCGTTAATAATCGACAGCGTCTCTTTTTCACCGGCCAGGCGCAGCATCGTTTTGGCAAAGTTTGCGCCGCGGGTGGCATAGACCCAGCTGGTACGGAAAATCAGATGGCGCGGATTGGCCTGCGCCAGCGCCAGTTCCCCGGCACGCTTTGTTTCGCCATAAACATTCAGCGGCCCGGTGGCTTCGTCCTCGAGGCGGTAATGATCCCCCTCGCCGTCGAAGACATAATCGGTGGAGTAATGCACCATCAGGGCACCCAGCTTCGCTGACTCTTCCGCCAGCACCGCCACGCCTTTGTCATTCAACAGATCGGACAGCTCGCGCTCGCTTTCCGCTTTATCCACCGCCGTATGGGCTGCCGCATTGACAATCACATCCGGTTTAACCTGGCGGACGGTTTGCGCAATCCCGGCGAGATCCGTCAGATCGCCACACAGTTCCTTATCGAAATAGTCAACGGCGACCACTTCACCCAGGGTGGAGAGCGAACGCTGCAGCTCCCAGCCAACCTGACCATTTTTCCCAATAAGTAAAATCTTCATAAACGAATACTCTGTATTATTGTTACTTCGCACGCGGAGAGGCATTAACGTTCGTTAATCAACATGTTCAGATAACGGCCATATTCCGTTTTCTTCAGTCGTTCGGCCTGGGCCGCAACCCCTTCAGCAGACAGCCATTTATTACGGAAGGCGATCTCTTCCAGGCAGGCCACTTTCATCCCCTGACGCTTCTCAATGGTGTGAATGAACTGCGAGGCCTCAATCAGGCTGTCATGGGTGCCGGTATCCAGCCAGGCAAAACCGCGGCCCAGCAGCTCAACCTGCAGATCGCCGCGTTCCAGATACATCTGGTTGAGGGTGGTAATTTCCAGCTCGCCACGTGCGGAAGGTTTCACCGTTTTCGCCATTGCTACAACGTCATTGTCATAGAAGTAGAGCCCGGTCACCGCCCAGTTAGATTTTGGCTTCAGCGGCTTCTCTTCAATCGATAGCGCGGTGAAGTTTTCGTCAAACTCGACCACGCCAAACCGTTCCGGATCGAGGACCTGATAGCCAAAGACGGTGGCCCCGGAGGTTTTACTCGCTGCCGTTTCCAGTTTCTTACCGAAGCTTTGCCCGAAGTAGATGTTATCGCCCAGCACTAATGCACAGGCATCATTCCCGATGAACTCTTCACCGATGATAAAGGCCTGAGCCAGACCGTCCGGAGAAGGCTGAATAGCGTAAGAGAAATTGACGCCGAACTGGGAGCCATCCCCCAGCAGACGCTGGAAGGCCGGCATATCTTCCGGCGTGGTGATAATCAGGATGTCCCGGATACCGGCCAGCATCAGCACCGACACCGGATAGTAAATCATCGGTTTATCGTAAATCGGCAGCAGCTGTTTGGACACGCCCTGCGTAATCGGATACAGGCGGGTTCCGGAGCCCCCGGCGAGAACAATACCTTTCATTCTGCGGTTCCTTTAGTTATTCAGACCCAGGCGTTCACCGGCATAGGAGCCGTCCAGCACGCGCTGCCACCACGTCGGGTTATCCAGATACCAGCGGACCGTTTTCTCAATCCCGCTTTCGAAAGTTTCCTGCGGTACCCAGCCGAGATCGCGCGCAATTTTTGCCGCATCAATCGCATAGCGCAGGTCATGGCCTGGACGGTCGGTCACGAAGGTGATCAGCTCAGCGAAATGGCTGATGTTGCCCGGCTTCTTCTCAACAACCTTATCGAGAATGGCGCAAATGGTTTTCACCACATCGATATTTTTACGTTCGTTATGACCACCGATGTTGTAGGTTTCACCGTTTTGACCTTCGGTGGCCACTTTGTACAGCGCCCGGGCGTGATCTTCCACGTACAGCCAGTCACGAATTTGCTGGCCGTTGCCATAAACCGGCAGCGGTTTGCCCGCCAGCGCGTTAAGGATGGTCAACGGGATCAGTTTTTCCGGGAAATGATAGGGACCGTAGTTGTTCGAACAGTTGGTCACCACCACCGGCAGACCGTAGGTGCGGTTCCAGGCACGCACCAGATGGTCACTCCCGGCTTTAGAGGCGGAGTAAGGACTGCTCGGGGCGTATGGCGTCTCTTCGGTGAATAAGTCGTCAGTACCTTCCAGATCGCCATAGACTTCATCTGTTGAAATATGGTGGAAGCGGAAACTTTTTTTGCGCGCCTCATTCAGCGAGGCGTAGTACTGACGGGCAGCTTCCAGCAGCGTGAAGGTACCGATAAGGTTGGTCTGGATAAAGGCTGCCGGGCCGTCAATGGAACGATCGACATGACTTTCTGCCGCCAGATGCATCACGATATCAGGCTGAAACTCACTGAACTGCTCTGCAATACCCTGGGCGTCGGTGATATCCGTACGCGAGAAAGAATAGCGTTCATTATCGGCTACTGAGGCCAGAGACTCGAGATTACCTGCATAGGTCAGGCAGTCCACAACGCGTACGTCATCCTGGGTATTCTCAATAATATGACGAACAACGGCAGAACCAATAAACCCGGCGCCACCGGTGACAAGGATCTTCATACTCTCTCTCGTTTTTCAATGAGTTAAATGCCACTCGGGCACATATCTTAAATTTCAAACACGCTACCGCCATTGGCTATCGCAACCAAAGCGCGTAACGCTACCAGACTGTATTCATGGCACCCGGCTGCACGATGACAGGACGGTACAACACTCATCTGCTGCCCGCCGGCCTCTGCGGTGAAGCTCCCCCCTATACAAGCAGACTAGTCAGCCCGGCGCAAAAAAGCGAAAAACAGAGGTATATCAGCAGACATAGCTCTGTTTTCAGACTTGCCCTCTACAGTTCAAATGGCAGAATGATCCCATTACTTTCGCCATTTTTCCTCATGCTATCCATCAGGACTTTCTCATTTGCTCAGCGGTCTCGCGACAAGCCGGGCCACAGGAACAGAACGATGCTTAAAACCATGGAGTAAACACCACCCACCGGTAACCAGGCGTTACTGAGATGACATCAAAATCGCTCAACAACGATAACCCAGAGGAAATGGCAACGCTCCGCGAATCATTTCTTCTTTATAGCGGATTGACTCCGCCTTCTATGATGCCACTCAGCCGATGCTCTGTTGGGGCCAAATGTTGATCTGTCTCAATAATGCATTCGTGCCACAGATGAATTACGCGCGCATTATAGCCCCGGTCTGTAAGAATAAAAATGAAAAAGCATGATGAATCCGTTCTGGTAAAAATTAAGCATCCGCGAGACATTATTTGAACACTTAAGCAATCAACGTACAACACACTGATTTAAAACAAAAAACAATCATACTGACAAACAATTGATATAGTAATGACGAATGGTTTTTCAGGAAACGTTCGGAAAATATATAAACGGATACAATATGAACAGACGTTACACACTTTTCAACGGACCTGGCTGGCGCCATGAAACGGGAATATTAACTAGCGTAAAAACATCAGGGACTATTATTGTGCTAACTTATTTAAAATGATAATGATTGCTATTTCCAATAAAACACCACACCGCTGACGCTCATAAAACAGGCGTTATACATAGATGAACGGGCTGTTTCCACGGCTCATGCTTATATTCAGCAACGGTAAAGCAGATGACCCCTACGGCAAGCCAGTGTAAAATCAGCCATTATATATAGCGGGGAACAACAAACCCGGAGGATGAATATGAAGTTTTTAGTCACTGGAGCCGCAGGATTCATCGGCTTTCATACCAGTCAGCGCCTTCTGGAGGCGGGCCACGAGGTTGTTGGCATCGACAACATGAACGATTACTACGATGTCAATCTCAAGCAGTCTCGCCTGGATTTACTGCAATCCCCCCTGTTCAGCTTCCACAAAATCGATCTTGCCGATCGGGAAGGCATGGCTGAGCTTTTCGTGAGCGAGAAATTTGACCGCGTGATCCACCTGGCTGCGCAGGCCGGCGTGCGCTACTCGCTGGAAAATCCGCATGCCTATGCCGATGCCAACCTGATCGGTTACCTGAACATTCTGGAAGGCTGCCGGCATAACAAGGTACAGCACCTGCTGTACGCCTCTTCCAGTTCGGTGTATGGCCTGAACCGCAAAATGCCTTTTTCAACCGACGATTCGGTCGACCATCCGGTCTCGCTGTATGCGGCAACCAAAAAAGCCAATGAACTGATGGCACATACCTATTCCCATCTCTATGGCATCCCGACCACCGGTTTACGCTTCTTCACCGTATATGGCCCGTGGGGACGCCCGGACATGGCGCTGTTCAAATTTACCAGGGCGATGCTGGAAGGTAAGAGTATCGATGTCTACAACTACGGTAAGATGAAGCGCGACTTCACCTATATCGATGACATCGTGGAAGCGATTATTCGCGTGCAGGATGTCATTCCGCAGCCGGATCCGGAGTGGAGCGTAGAGAATGGCTCGCCGGCCACCAGCTCGGCGCCCTACCGCGTTTATAATATCGGCAACAGTTCGCCGGTCGAGCTGATGGATTACATCACCGCTCTCGAAGAGGCTCTGGGAATGATCGCTGAGAAAAACATGATGCCGATCCAGCCGGGAGATGTGCTGGAAACCAGCGCAGACACGAAGCCGCTGTATGATCTGGTTGGCTTTAAACCGCAGACGTCGGTCAAGGATGGCGTGAAGAACTTCGTGGATTGGTATCGAGAGTTCTATCGCGCCTGACTGGTGTTTTAAAGAATAAGGGCCTGCAGTATATAGGCTCTTATTCTTATTAATGTTACTCAAGCTATGTTTAATAAACCAAACTAACTCATCATACTAACCACCAGAAATTCCCTGTCATTTTTGTGGTCACTAATTATATTAGGGGTTAACAATGTTGTTTCTAATCCTGTAACCATAGACAAAAGCCTTATAATATGTAGGACTTAATGCGATTTATGTATTGACGATAAGAAAATTAAAAATGATAATCAAAGAAATTTATCTAGCATAATTTTAAATGACAGGTGAAAAAATGAGAGAAGTATGGGTCGACTATGCCAAGGCGCTAGGAATCATTTTAGTCGTGGCAGGCCATGTTAACAGAGGTCTCTATAGTTCCGGAATCTACATTTCAAAGCAATTTTATACTTTATTCGATAGTATTATTTATACTTTTCACATGCCGCTTTTTTTCTTTTTATCCGGTCTTTTCTTCGTAAAATCAATAGACAGAAAAGGTAAGAAATCATTCTTCATAGATAAAATTGATACAATATTTTATCCATATGTTCTATGGTCCCTTTTCCAAGGCGGGATTGAAGTTATTCTTTCAAAGTATACCAATTCTAAAACTGAACTTACTGATGTCCTTTCTTTTCTTATCTATCCAAGAGCTCAATTTTGGTTTCTTTATGCTTTACTAATGATATTTATTGTTGCTGCATTAATTTATAAAAGAGATAGCTTTTCAAAATCACTTCCACTTATCATTTTATTATCCTTTGTCATCTACATATTCAGCAATGCAACTGGAACATCGTTTCATATTAATTACATCACAAACTATATTATCTTCTTTTTTATGGGCTGTATATATCATAAATTATCGCTGACCGAAAAAATAAACTCTGGATGGGGATCTTTATTGCTAATATTTTTAATTTTCGGTATTGCGCAATACATCTTCCACATCAAATTGGGGTTGATTTATATGGATACCGGGTTATTCACATTTGCTCTAGCGACAATTGGTATAACTTTCATCACATTGTTATCAATGCAACTTGAGAAAATAAAAATACATACATTAGAGACCATAGGTACTCTGAGTATGGTAATATATTTGCTACATATTTTATCGGCAAGTGGTACAAGAATAATACTCAGCAAATTCCTGCACATACAGAATTGGTACATCCATATTATTACAGGCATTTCCATTGGTATTATAGCGCCGGTAGCTGTCTACTTCTTTACAAAGAGGTATAATATAAATTTTTTATTCTCATTCCCTCGAAAAAAGAAAATGTCGAGTTAAGAATATAATATATTAAAACTAGCCAGAATATGGACTGGCTAGTTTTATTCTACAAGCCCTAATTTACACGCTGTGAAGAAAAATACCCTGCCACTTGAGAAATATCCTTTTCACTCAAAGTTCCGGAGTCACTAAGCAGTGAGATCCATGATTTAATGTAAGTGTACTTCGCTTCAGCAAGATCCCGCCGTGCGCTATAAAGTTGCTGTTCGGCGTTCAGAACATCAACGTTCACACGCTGGCCCGCAAGAACACTTTTACGCGTTGCCTCAACCTGAGTTGTCGCTGATTTAACCGCATAATCATAAGCAAGAAGCTTCGCCTGGCTACTGATACACAAATTAAACTGCTTACGTAAGTCATTAATAACACTACCCACTTGCGCATCCAGCTCATACTTTGCCTGGCCATAACGCGCCGCCGCCTGCCGGGTTGATGCTGCAACTCCGCCCCCTGAATAGATAGGCATACTCACTTGTACGCCAATACTATCCGTTCGGTATTTCTGATTTACCGTGTTGTCACTGCTAGAATCATTCTCTGAATGCGAAGCATAGAGCTGAACCTGTGGCATAAAACCTGCGCGGTTTCTTTCCACCTCATATTTGGCGGCATCAACACCATGTCGGGATGACATAAGAAGCGGATTTTGCTTCATGGCAATCTGCTGCCAGTCCTCAAATTTGGTGGGTTGTAACGGTCTCACCTGAAATTTACCGGCACGCAGAGTCTGGAGATCGTCCAGTTGCTCAAGAGGAATACCGATAATCACCTCAAGGTCACGCTGTGCGGAATCTAATGCATCCCGAGCTTCTATAAGCTGGGCCTCCGCCAGGCTATAACGAGCCTGGGTCTCAGCGACATCAGTGACGGTTCCCTCACCGGCACTGACCAAACGATCGTTCAGTGCTAACTGCTCTTTATAAGCCTCCCTTTGCGCCTCGGCTAAAGCGATTTGATCTTTGGCGTAGGCCACCCCGACATAGGCCGTAATCACACGCACGGCCAGATCAAGATATTTCCCACGGTACTTTTCATCCGCCATCAGAGATTGTGCAACACCGGATTTATATTTTGCATATGCCTCATAATCAAAAAGAGGTTGAGTCAATGTCACTGACCCCGCATAACTCCGGTATTGCTGTCGTTTTGTCACATCACTGACGTTGCCAAAAATATCACTCGCCTGGTATTTTTGTGTTTGCCAGTTACGAGGAGCATTTTGGTAATTCAAAGAAACCTTCGGTAAAAGACCGGCTCTACCGATGTTCTCAGTTTCATTCCCTGCCTCTTTTTCTTTAATTGCAGCCTGAAAAGTTGGATCTTTCTCCAGAGCCAGGGAGTATGCATCCAGAATCCCTAACGAATAAGCAGGTGCAGAGATCATAAGCGTCAATGAACTTATGGCCAGACCATAAATCTGCCGTTTAACCTGAATCAAGATTATTCCTCAGTCAATGATGTATGAGCGCGATCTAAAATTGGCTTGAACAAATAGCTCAGCAATGAACGTGACCCTGTTTTGACGAATACTTCTACTGGCATACCCGGTTTGATATCCGCGCCGCTCAGCATTTTGAGTCCTTCAGGTGTCACCGTTACCTGCATCTGGTAATAAGGTTCCCCGGTCCCCTTATCAACCAAACGGTCGGCAGAAATCAATGTAACGGTTCCCGGTATTTTTGGGGTTTTGTTCTGATTAAATGCAGTAAACATTAACTCAACAGGCAGACCGCTATAGACTTTGTCAATCATTTCTACTTTGAGCCGGGAATCAACCACAAGAGAAGCTTCACTTGGCACAATATCCATCAGGTGGTCCCCTGCACCTACTACGCCACCCTGGGTAAAGATGCTCAACCCTACAACAGTGCCGTCAACCGGGGAAACGATGGAAGTATTGCCAAGATCATAATTTGCCATTTCAAGCTTATTCTTGAAATCATTGGCATCCATTTGGGTTTGTGCAAGTTGGGTTCTGACTTCGCGTTGATAATCAGCATAGCGTTGATCGATACGTTGCTGCGATTCGAGGAGTTGCTTCTGGAGTTGTCCAATACGCCCTATCGTTTCGTCAATGCTACTATTAATTTCTGCAAACTGACGTTGTGCCTCCAGATAGCGGTTTCTCGGTAAATAGCCCTCAGTAGCCAGCTGCTTCATGCTACTCATTTGTTCACGGATACTGCCCAACTGGATTTGTTTGTTAGCACGGGAGTCCTGCAACCCCTTTAACTGAAAACGAATGCCATCTATCGATTGTTTAAAGCCATCAACTTCGCTGCGCAGGGCTTGCTGGCGAGAAGAAAAAAGTTGTACCTGCAGAGCAATAATTTCCGCGACCCGCGGATCATCTTTGAGAGTATCAAAAACGGGTGAAAAGCGAATCTTGCTCAGATTATCCCGTTCCGCCAGTAAACGACCTTCAGTAGCCAGAGTGGTGTAATATTGGTCTTTTAAGGAGTCGACCTGCGCCTGCGCCTGGACCTGACTCATTTGCACCAACACTTCGCCAGCCTTAACTTTATCCCCTTCTTTTACATCTATTTTTCTGACAACCCCCCCTGCTGGGGATTGAATTGTTTTACGGTTCCCTGAAACTGTAACAGACCCGGGTGATGCGACACCTTTATCCAGCGGCGCCAGACTCGCCCACATAAAAAACCCCACCAAACCAATGCCAATAACCAGCCACCCCAGACGAGTAAACTTGCGTTCATCCGTCGATGATTGCTCAGCATTATTTCCCTGCGGTATATTGACCTGCACAGACATACCCACTCCTTCGACTACTAACGGCGAATATCTTCCGCCGGCAAGATCGCGTTTTGGTTAATTGGTGCTTCCGGATTATTGCCTTAATGTATATCGCTGTTCACCGCATGCGCAGCCTGTTGCTGCGCGGCCTGAGCTTTTTGCGCATTCGCCAGAGCCTGCAGCACCTGATTAGTCGGCCCAAAAGCGTTCACCTTACCGCTAACCAGTAATAGTAACTTGCTGGTCATCGACAGCAGATTGGTACGATGAGTAATGAGTACCACCGTTTTTTTACGTTGCCTTAGTAAGGCAATCGCCTGGTTCAACGCTAGCTCTCCGGCATCATCAAGGTTAGAGTTAGGCTCATCGAGAACAATTAATGATGGATCGCCGTACAATGCGCGGGCAAGGCCAATACGCTGTTTTTGTCCACCCGACAGACCGGCCCCACTATTACCGATTACGGTGTCATATCCGTGCGGAAAACGTAAAATGAGTTCATGCACGCCAGCAAGCCTGGCTGCATCAATCACTTTTTCGGCATCGACCTCGCTGAATCGAGCAATATTCTCAGCAATTGTACCGGCAAATAATTCAATATCCTGTGGTAAATAACCGATGTAGGGACCGAGTTCGTCTTTGTTCCACTGATAAATATCCGCATTATCCAGGCGTACAATTCCCTCACCGACTGGCCAGATACCCACCATTAAACGTGCCAGCGTCGATTTCCCAGAAGCGCTTGGGCCAATAATCCCGAGGACATCGCCAGGCTGGATTGAAAACGAAACATTATGCAACACTGCTTCACCCTGAGAGCCAGGAGGCGTCGCGGAAACATTCTCGACAGAGAGGGCCCCCTCCGGAGCGGGTAAAGACATGTTTGTACCGCGCGGTGGATTTTGCTCAAGTAATTTCACCAGGCGCTGGTAGGAAAGCTTTGCTGAACTCCAGCTTTTCCAGACGTTAATCACTTGCTCAATAGGTGCGAGCGTTCTACCCATAAGAATGGAGCCAGCAATCATCATCCCAGGAGTAATATGACCATCGATCGCTAACCATCCCCCCAGACCCAGAACAAGTGATTGCAATGACAGGCGAACAAATTTAGTGATAGACGTTACGCTGCTTGCTCTTTCACTGGCAATGCGCTGGCTATTAAGAAATCTCTGATGTAGTTCGTACCAACGGCGCTTTATGTTAGGTAGCATACCCAGAGCTTCAATCACTTCGGCATTGCGCAAATTAGTACTTGCCAGACTCCCTGACTGCAATGCCAGCTTGCTGGCCTCGGACAATGGTTTTTTTGAAACCATTTCATTGACGACGGCCAAAGCAACCAATAGCAACGAACCAATGAGAGCAAACAAGCCGAGCCAAGGATTGAAAAGGAAAATCACCAGAAGATAGATGGGAAACCATGGGGCATCAAAAAAGGCAAACAGCGCGTTCCCGGTCAGAAACTGACGCACATTGGTCAAATCATTCAACATGTTCCCGGCATCGGCTGACTTATTCTTCAGATTCTCTTCGTACGCAGCGGTGTAAACTCGCGAATTCAAACGCATATCCAGCTGAGAACCTATGCGAATAACCACCATGCTACGCGCATACTCTAACAACGCCATCATCCCGAACATGCCAAGCATGATCAAAGTCAGCATTAAAAGCGTAATTTCGTTACCTGACGGTAGCACCCGGTCGTAGACCTGGAGCATATAAATTGAGGGTACCAGCATTAATATGTTGATGAACGCAGTAAAAACACCAACAGTCCAAAATATTTTGCTGCGTGTACGAATTACATCTGCGATTTCATTCCGCGGTATAAAATGTTCCACTCTCTTTCCCTTAATTTTTGGGTATCCTCAGCCACGTGCCCCTGCTAAACACAGGGGAATCTGGCACTCACCACCGGCCGGAGATATCTTATATATAAATAGGAAAAGACCTAAATATCAAGCCAAAAGCAATATTTTTTATAGTCACAAAGATAACCACAAAATAAACAATGTTTAATAAAATAGAAATAATAGGAGTTACATCACAATATTAAAGCGGAGAGGTTTCCCTCCCCGCTTTTTTACAGACTTAGACTTGCAAAACTTTAATTATGCATAGTGCAGAGTATCAACCAACTGTTGGTGCGTCTGACCATTCAGATAAACAACTGTGTCATTCGCATCCAAAGTATGATCGTTGTTGTTATCAATAATCAGGTAGTTACTTGCCTCATGGGAGTTATCAGCCCAGACGACGGATGCGAGTCCAACTTTAGAGGTCAGATCGCCATTATTGCCAATACCGAGAATTTGCCCCAGTAGGCCAACGACACCACCAACAATACCAGTAACCAAGGTACCTAACAAAGACTCGACCACATCCGTAGCTCGGGTACCATAATCAGCGATAGCTGTGTGCGAAGTATCATTATTGATTGTCAAACCGGAGGCAGTATCAAAAATGGTATCTTTACCACTGTTAAAGTCGGAGATGGTCACCCCAGAATTAATGGTGCTCGATTTCAGCTGATACAGGTTTTCGCCGGTTCCCCCTGTAACAACCGTGTTACCAACAACATTGAAGGAATCAGCAACTGAAGTTCCTTCAACACTCAAATGGTAACCACCATTTAATCCTAACAAATTAAGGATCGTGGTCGTTACGCCGCTGAGCGGTAAAGCATTCAACAACTGAACAAGAATACCATCACCAGTACCGCCAACATTGGATGTCAGGTTCAATCCGCCAGTATTAGTAGAAGCATTAATATCATGGACGTTGCTATACCCTGTACCGACCGTCAGATTCAGAGCATGGTCGCCAGTCACATTGATAGTTTGTACCTGTGTATTCGCGCCTGTTAGTGACAGAACATTGTCAAAATTGCCTGTCCCACCAGAGCCAATGTTTACTGTAGACAGCGCAGTTCCACCAAGCAAACTACTACTGCTGATCAACGAGAGAGAGCCAGCATTGATGTCAGAATCACTGGTTGCAGTGAAGTTGACATCAAAATGATTAGTTGCGTTTTGCAGGAAAGTGATATCCACGCTGCTAGCAGCAGTTGCATTACCCGTGACTTCCAGTTGTGCTGAGTTGCCACCAGCGGCATTAATTACATGCACCTGGTCGGCAAGGCCAGACAGGACAAAGCCCTGGGAACCAATGGTTGATGTTGCTGCCTGTACAACGTTGTTAGTCAGACCAGTAGTACTAGACTCGGATACCGCATTACCCGTCAGAATACCAAAGTCGAAGGTGTGGTTCGCGGCGGTAGAACCTGAACTTACTGTCGCCTTGCCAATATATCCGGCCAGATCCAGTTTTTCAAAGTTGGTGAACTGAGAAGTGTTGGTGCTGATAGTTGCTGTACGGGTAACGGCGTTACCTGACATCACAACGTTTTTAGTGATTAAATTAGCGGAAATTGTATCAACGCCATCACCGCCATTGGCCGTAATAGCAGTAGATACCGTGTTTGCTCCGTTAGAAACTCCATTGCCCAACCATTTCAGCGAATCATTACCCGTTCCCAGGTTGAATTTACCGGTAGCTGAAGCAACAACCGCATCAGTGGTTAACAGTACCTTATCTGCACCAGAACTGGCGTTTAACGTGATGCTACCGTTGTCGACTGTGATATTAACGCCAGGATTCACGCCATTATCAGAGAGGTTAACGGTTGCCGCACTGCCACCACCAATCTCAAGATTAGCCAGATGATCGGCAAATTTTAAATTGACGGTTGTTGCCGCGTTAGCATTGAGCTGAACATTAGTCAGAACGGCCGTTTCAGCATTGCTAATTTGATGACTAGCGTTTGTGTTGACAGTGCCAGTAGCATTGCCGCCGCCTGGTGTTGCGGTCAGGATGGCACCTGTTTTGTAGAGCAAACTGGTACCAATCGCATTTTCAAAAGCATGAAGACTTGAAACCGTGATGTTATCAGTTGCCGTAGAGTTTCTAAGATCATTGATAATAGCTTGAGCAATTGCAGTTTTATCAGTACCTAAAGCTCCATAAGTTGCCAACGCAGTGCTATTCGCATCGACACCATAAACTGCTTTATAAATATAATTAATATAATTATCACCAGTCAAATTACCACCTTTTGACTGTACTTCGGAAGAACTAAGCAGTCTTCCAAGAAGAAAATCAAATGTTTTCCCTTGTTGAACCAACACATTGCTCCAAAAACCTAGACCTGTCATATCAGCGGAACGACCGGCCAAAGTCAGAAAAGAAGCTGCAACTTGCTCTTTGGATGATAATGCATTACTCCAACTGTTCCACGTACTAGTACCATAATCCTGAAACAATACCTTATTGAGTGCGGCATCATAAGTTTGTTGAGCGGTAAGGGTAGTTGCATCAAATCCATTATAATTCAATAGGGTATTAATTGCATTTGCAACTGCACTGTTTAAGTTTCCAGCATCCAAGGAGGTCTGTAGTTCTATGTCACTGGGCGTACTACCATATATTTTGGTGTAAACATCTTTTAAAATATCAAGGTCTGACTTGCCAGCATATAATGTTTGCCCTGCAGATGAGTTAATCAAACTATCAATGTAGCTTTCCTCCGTAAGAGTTCCTGCACGAAATTGCCCAGCAATAGAGTCAAAGGCAGTAGCAGTAGTATAAGTATCCTTCCCTAAAATGGCATATTGAATTGCAGCAACTTCTTTCTGTGTGAGTAAAACCTGAGCAACCATTTTTAAACCCTCTCTTTTGAGCACTCCTGACTCAACCCGTACGACAAGTTAAGCATGGGGGCTAGTGCAAAAACACTTGCCGCACAATAAGAAATAGCTGTAAGTTACATCTCGTCAAACGAAAAGAAACAAAAAAGAACAAAAAAGCAACACAAGACAGACAATCAGAATAAAGAACCAAAAAAAAACAAAATGCAACATAAAAAACCAAAAAAACAACTCCATTTTATTATGGCAATATTTTAATGATGAACACATAACCATTATATCATTACTTATATATTTAAAATTCCAACTATAGAGATACATATATCATACTACTAGCAATTTATTCCCCCCTTTGAATCTACGTTAATTTCATAAAAATCGCTCATAATTTATGATCCATATCACAACAACCTTCGAGTAATCTCTCATTTTAAATAGGCCTGTGAAATATATTTACAGCAGCCTCATCCAATGTGCACCATTATAACAAGCCTAGGCTATCACAAATAGTTCAGCTCAAGGAGCCACAAATATAAAAAAAGAGTAATTAACTCCATGGGAAAATAGCATCACACACAAAAATAGAACATCAGTTAATTTTAATCATAGTTTTGGAATCAGCTCAGCACAAAAAAAGAGTTCTTTTGCCACTCAAGCAACACTAAGTAATAAGAAAATGGGTAATCTCGGTTTGTTACGATAGGAAAAGTCCATTGTCACGACGTGCTAATCCCCGCTCATCGAGACTTTTCGAGATAAATTCACCACCATTATCCGCCTGAATACTTACCAATGAGCAGTTATCCAGCCCCGCAGAGCTTCCATAATGCTGACCACATCATGACTCTTCAGTAATTTCCCGTTATAAAAGGACTTCCCCGCTTCTTTCCGCAGACTTCCTCCACACGGGTACCGATTTCGCCCTGTTTCTGCGAAAAGGCAACCTGTTCTTCATTTTCATGACGGATATGCCTCGCGGTGAAGTGAAAAAAAAGATTGGATACTTCGGTTTAGACTGGTCTCATTTTAACGGGATGCGTACAAATAGACTTACTTCTATACTAAGTGGTAAAATGCTCTGATGGAAATTATTCTATATCAAGCAACCTTATTGCGGGCCAATGCGATTCACACCGGATAATGACATGGTGAACTTTCTCGGGGGATGTTAATTTTGATAAAGGAGAAATATATATCGGAATAAAAGAAATGAAGGTCTTTTTTTTCCACCAAAACAGATGTAGGTATACAACAGTATATGCTATTACAGTTAGCTCTCAACAACAATTTGAACAGACCACCTCTTTAGTTCAAACCGTAGATACATTTCATCACTGTGAACCACGTTTGACGGAACAAAAAAATCCGCATTCATTATTGTCCACCCAAACACTCCCAGATAAAACGTATGAGTAATACGAAGTTATCTTAGGTACAGTTGGGACTCTAGACGGCAAAAAAACAGGGATGCAAGCCAGCCTTATCATCTTGCACGAAAAAATCGATGTTCCGTCACAAATTTTTAGTAAAGTCAACCATCTATATTGACAAAAAATACCAGTTAATCATGTTATAGTTAATAGCTTAGGCTATGGCAAACAACAAGCACAGCGGATATCACACCAAAGAGCACATAGGGTACCACTCATGGTACTGAATTTGTAATCACAACTTCAGGTGAGGATAAAGCCATACAATACATAGGGTAAATCCATAGTTTATCAATCATCTATACTGATGTAATTTGTTGATGATTATTTAGCTGAATCCATGCAGGGACTTGCAGAGACAAAGCATAAAGTCCCACTATTACTCTACTCGTGATACATTTTCCGCACTGCTCCCATAGCACAAAATCAAGCTAATACATTGATTATTATCATATTAATAATAACCTAATGTCTTGGTAACATCCCAAATGCACTAGACCACCACAGAATTATCCGATTTCACATTGCATTACTTTACCTATTTGAGTATCTTCTTCATTATCGTCTATCAATGCTAGTATTGCGGAGCTGCTATTAGCTACCGTCAAAAATCTTGGTATATATATGTCTACTCAAGAAAGAAGTGGTACAATCTTATGGGTAAATACGCTGAAAGGAGCTTGTATCCTTCTAGTTATTCTTCATCACTCGATAATAACCACGCTCATACCATCTATCGATTACTTGTCGAGTGGTGTTTTACCTGCAAAAATGTGGGAATTTTTCAATAAATCGGTATCGCCACTTAGGATGCCAGCATTTTTCTTTGTTTCAGGGCTTCTCGCATCAAGTTCGGTAGTGAAGAAAAAATGGGCGGACGTATTTACCAAAAAAGTATCTAACCTTGTCTATCTCTATATTTTATGGGGCATTTTACAGTGGTTGTTTATTAAGAAAATCATTACTGAGCCATTAGGAATGCAGTTATCTGACGCTCAAAATAGTGCATATGCCACTTCTCCCATTGATTTTTTTACATTTCTTTTCAAGGCATCGACTAGCTTATGGTATCTTTATGCCCTTGCAGGATACTTTTTTTTTACAAAGCTTTTTAACACCCAAAAATACCTCATTATAGTCATTGCGATAGTTTTAAATTATGTTTCAAGCCTCGGATTAATTGAAGGGTGGGGATTAGTCAGTATTGCGCAAAATATGGTGTTTTTTGTAATTGGAGTTTATCTGAGTGAAATTATTATTGGATACAGTGAACTCAAAAAGAAAAACATAATACCATGGATTTTTATAATCACACTAGCTCTAATAAATATAAAACTGGGAATTGGCAAAAATATATTTGTATGCGTAACCGCAATTATCTCCTCCATAATTATATGTAAATTCTTGAATAGTAACTTTAACATGTCATGGTTAAACTGGATCGGAAAAAACACGCTCCAAATTTATGTCATACATAGGATATTCGTAGAATTTTTTGGCATTACTTTCTTACATCTTGGGATCGATGATTATTGGTTCAAAAATACAACTTATTCATTAATATGGGGAGTAGCCTTTCCTATTATATCAGTTTTTCTGTATACCATACTTTCTCTATTCGTATGGAAACTATTGAATAATGGATTTGGGAAAGTATTATTTACTCACCCAAAACTAGTTATAAATAACGTTCAAAAGGTAGTGTAAATTAAACATTCTAATACCGTGCACTATGTTATTAATAATGCACGGTATTATTTTCGCATCCAAATCTCAGTAAATTAATTCACACAAAAATATAGTTTATAACGTTTTATTATTGAGTATTTAACCTGCTTGCGCCGGCCCACGATTGGAATGGAAGTCTGTCTAGGTTGTCATTCGCTTGCGGGAAACGAAAATGATTGTGGAATATTCTCCACATCGTCCCGGTAACATTTGTAAAATATTTTATCAAATCAAAAAAATGGCCTGGTTGATACTGAAGTAATAACCGAGACTGCTTTTCTCATACATATAAGCGAAAAATTAGATCAGAAGCAGTCATGTAAGCATCCCGCTTAAACGAGCCATTCACTTTTAGAGATCTTACGACATACTGATTATGTCCTCTGAGGAGATCGTTATGCGCAAAGCCCGATTCACTGAGCACCAGATCATCGTCGTTCTGAAGTCTGTCGAAGCCGGACATACCCTCAAGGATGTCTGCCGCGAAGCGGGGATATCGGAGGCCTCGTACTATAACTGGAAAGCAAAGTACGGTGGGATGGACGCCTCCGATATAAAAAATGAAGGATCTTGAGGACGAAAATCGTCGACTCAAACAGATGTTTGCCGATCTCAGTCTGGAAAATCGTGCATTAAAAGACGTCATAGAAAAAACGCTTTAAAACCAGCGATAAAGCGTAAGCTCGTCAGCTATCTGAAAGAGATGTTTTCGATGAGCGTACGCCAGGCGTGCAGGATGTTATCGCTAAGCAGGACGGTCTATTTTTACCAGCCCTATACCCGACGCGATGAACCGGTGATCCAGACGCTGGCTGAGCTGGCGGAACGCTATCCACGATACGGTTTTAAGAAGCTGTTTCAATTGCTGCGAAGGCAGGGCAATACCTGGAACCACATGCTGTAATCTTAATACGATCCCAGTCTGTGATATCCGAGGTGACTGCCGTGAAAACTTTCGTTGGAATTGATGTTTCTCACAATAAAACAAGCACTTGCGTGATAGACCATAACGGCAATAAAATTCGTATGGTTAACGTCGATACACATCCTGGGGTTGTCGCTAATTATCTCTTTTCTGAAGGTTTTGATAAGTCAAAAGTCGGTCTGGAAACAGGGCCGCTTTGCGTATGGCTTTACCATTCACTCAAGAGTTTTGGCCTGGACATTGATTGTGTCCACGCCAGGCACGTCCATGCCGCTTTGTCGATGCAGTTGAATAAAACCGAGCAAAATGATGCTTTTGGTATCGCCCGGCTGGTTCTTTCTGGATGGTATAAGCCGGTACATGTCAAAAACCTTGAATGCCATCAGCAAAGACTCATTCTGACCAGCCGGGAAAAATTGGTTCAACTCAGAGTTGCTGTCACGAATCAGATCCGCGGGCTCCTGAAAACATTTGGAGTTGTTCTTCCTCTGGGGAAAAACAGTGTTTTTTGAGCGTGCTGTACTTGAGTCATCACCTTCCCTGGAAACCATTAAACCTGCAGTTATGATGCTGCTGGATACGTGGGAACATCTTTCTGGCCAGATAAGAAAATTTAATTATCTGCTGATAAACTTGCCCGAAACGATCCTGTGTGTCAGATATTACTGTCTGTTCCGGGAGTGGGCGTTCTGACGGCATTAAGCTTTAAAACATCAATTGATGACCCTTCGCGCTTCAGACGTGTCAGTGATGCTGGCGCTTTCCTCGGCTTAACGCCCAAAAAGTACCAATACGGTGAGGTGGACAGGAATGGGGGAATTTCAAAACAGCGCAACAGAATGACACGCACACTTATCTATGAAGCAGCATCCTGCTTGCTGACCCGCTATGGCAAGGATACAAGTCTGGCTATATGGGCAAATGAACTCAGGCACAGAATGGGCTACAAGAAAGTTATTGTTTCTTTGGCGAGAAAACTGACAACATTAATGCTGAGTATGTGGAAATCAGAGACTTTTTATAATGAACGGCTTAAAGCGGTAAATTGAGAAGTAAAAAATCATATCCTGATATTGACTGATTAGACGATAAACGCGTTCAACGAATTTACTGCCTGCTGAAACTGAATTTTCGTCGTAAGGGAAAGCAGCGCCTGCCAGCCCGTAACCCTGCACCGCTGGCGACGCCGGAAGCGTTAAACTAGAGCTGATCTATCGATTTTATGCACGATGCGCTGGTCTGTGGCAAACGCTTCCGGACCTTCAATGTGGTGGATGATTTTAACCGTGAAGCGCTGGCGATGGAAATCGACCTGAATATCCCGGCCAGCGTGTCATCCGGGTCCTGGACAGGATCGTGGCAAACCACGGATACCCGCTGAAGATGCGGATGGACAACGGACCAGAACTGGTCTAACTGGCGTTGGAACAGTAGGCAGAAGAACACGGTGTGTTGCTGGAATTTATTAATCCGGGCAAGCCTACACTGAATGCTTTTATCGAGCGTTTTAACCGAACGTACCGGACAGAAATCCTGGATTTTTATGTGTTCAGGACACTGAATGAAGGCCGGGAGATTACGGAGCGTTGGCTAGGTGAATATAACAACGAGCGGCCTCATGAATCCCTGAATAACCTGATACCGGAAGAGTACCGACTGATGGCGGAAAACCGGAAATCTCAAAAAGTGTGTGGAACTAAAATGGGTATGCTTACACCCATGCTGGAAAATCGCTGAAAGGTGAGGATGTTTTCAGGCTAATGGAAGCCTGCGGATCCTGGATCAGTAGGCGTATGTAGTGAGTGGCTAATTAAGGACACCTCGAAATGCTGTTAATGTTAAAACAGTGAACATGAGGTGATGTATGACCAAAACTCGTCGGACCAAACGCACATTTTCTCCAAAGTTCAAACTCGAAGCTATCGAACGGGTTGTCAAATATCAGCAAGATAAATGACGGACATGGTGATTTAAGCCATTCGGAATGCGATATAAACAAGAGGGTAAATAGTTATTACAACGCATACCACCCTCATACGAACAATCGCGATTTATCGTCTTACTTGCATGAAGAGAAATGGAAACAGGTTATTCCGGCGTCTTGATTTTGTGAGCAACTACAAATTTTAACATACAAATGTAATCGGCCAATATCAATATATCAAAGGCTACACTGACCGAAACACTAATAAATAGACGACAAACTACGAGCCTATAAGCATTCTAGAATATGTTGTAGTTCTTTTTACTATAACACAAAAAAAAGTTATCATCGTAATGATGACGGCAGTAATCAATAACGCCAAAAATATCCCTTCCATATTACTTATATCGTGATGTAAGTAACTTGCTATCGAATTACCCCCCCTTCTTACTACACCAATAAATATGCCATGAATAAAATAAATTGAGAAACTTACATCAGCCAAAACCGATATTACCGCAGCAAGTCTATCATTTTTTATATCACGATCAAGGACTATGCATAAATACAAAAATAATGGAATTTTTGATACTACGGAATAGCTAGCATTAAGCCCTAAAACTATGCAAGAAGTAAGAGCCAATAAATAAATGAACAAGAATATATTTTTATAATCTTGCTTTATTAAACTGTCTTTTTTTGAGCAAATGAACATTCCAATAATATATACCGGTAAAAAATGGAAATAGGCTAAAAATGGATTTAAATTGTGTTCAGGACGAGAAGTAAAAATAATTACAATTACAGAAATACAAGCTGCGAAACCTAACCATGACTGATTTCTTGCAAGGATAGACAATGGTTTTGACGTTAAGAATATCAATGTCAATACAGGTATAAACCATAAAGGAGCCATTTGAGCACCAGTAGCATAGAAAAACAACATAATATACAGTGCAGAATGACTATATAATTCATCTAAATCCAACCATGGGTGATCGGATTTTAATTTCAATGCAAAGATCAATATAACTGGGAACGATATAATAAAATAGGGGATAAGAACATTTTTTAATTTATTAATAAAGAATTTTTTTGGTTTATACTTATGAACCAAATGCTGAAATAAAAAACCAGAGATCAAAACAAAAATAGCTGTCCATTCGGATAGAAAATAATAAAATATACGACCTGATAATGTTTCAGTATTTGTAAATAAATTAAAGTGAATTGCAACGATAAAGAAAGCTGCTATTCCTCTTAGATAATGGATATAGGAAATCTTGCCCATGAAAGCATCCTGTTTTATAAAAATGAATTATTAATTGCGATTAGTTAAGAAAAAACGACTAATTTTATCATGTCAAATTAATGATTCCGCTGGTTTGGCATTAAAATCATACAGATACCGGTTCTCTAACTAATAAGCATCGAAGTTAGGTATTACATCAGCAGAGGAAAAAAAGTTTGAATGACATAAAGTGATATATCGAAAACTATAAGGCATTTACACAGGAATTTTTCCTAGCACCAAACATTTCGAAACTTGTTCCACTCTAATGCATCTTGTTTTTGGGCCACAGTTTATTTTAAGCCCCTCCCCGTCACCTAATATATTCGATAAAGTAGAATTTGAACAAAATACAATGCATACGAAAGAAATTTTATCATGATTGCCATCAGTAATAGCAACCGAAAAATAATATTTTAGAATCCCCTGAGTATATTCATCAATACACTCTTCAAAAATCAGAATATCAATGTAAACTATTGCATTATTTAAATCCTATAGATGCCAACGACATACAAATTCAGATGTTAACTAAAAATCATAATCATAACAAAAATCTACAATTAAAATAGCAATCACATGATTTCATAAAATATAAAGCCGACACTCGTCGGCTTGATAAAAACTAATCAATCATTTCCAAATAAGTCTCTCGTATAGACTTTATCTGCAACATCGGATAGTTCTTCAGCCATTCTGTTTGAAACAATAACATCAGCTTCGTGCTTAAAAACAGTAAGGTCACGGACTACGCGCGAATGAAAAAACTCATCTTCTTGCATCACCGGTTCATAAATGATGACAGGGATCCCTTTTGCTTTTATACGCTTCATTATTCCCTGAATAGAAGATGCACGGAAGTTATCAGAACCGCTTTTCATGATTAAACGATAGATACCCACGACCTTAGGCTTACGAGCCAGAATTGAGTCTGCAATGAAATCTTTACGCGTACGGTTAGCATCAACGATTGCCGCAATAATATTGTTGGGTACCGACTCATAATTTGCTAGTAACTGTTTGGTATCTTTTGGTAAACAATAACCACCATAACCAAATGAAGGATTGTTATAGTGATTACCAATACGCGGATCAAGACAAACACCTTCGATGATCTGCTTGCTGTTCAGACCTTGGCTTTCAGCATAGCTATCAAGTTCGTTAAAGTAAGCAACTCGTAATGCCAGATAGGTATTGGCAAACAATTTTATCGCTTCTGCTTCGGTCGAATCGGTGAATAATATCGGAATATCTTTTTTTATCGCCCCTTCCCGCAGCAATTCTGCGAATCGCTCAGCACGTTCAGAACGCTCACCGATAACGATACGAGAGGGATACAAGTTATCAAACAATGCGCGACCTTCTCTCAGAAACTCCGGTGAGAAAATGACGTTATCAATTCCCAGGCGTTTCTTAATTTCTCGAGTAAAACCAACCGGGATTGTCGATTTAATGATCATTACCGTGTTCGGGTTGATCTCCGTGACATCACGAATGACCCCTTCAACGGTAGAGGTATTAAAGTAATTTGTGTTCGGGTCGTAATCTGTAGGGGTAGCAATAATAACATAATCAGCATCTTGATAAGCGTCATGCTTATCTATAGTAGCTCGAAAATTGAGTGATTTGTTAGTCAGGTACTGTTGAATTTCTTTGTCGACAATAGGTGAGTGCTTTTTATTAAGCATATCAATTTTGGTCTGAATGACATCTAAGGCAACCACTTCATGATGCTGCGCAATTAAGATGCCATTCGATAAACCAACATAACCGGTTCCAGCAATAGTAATTTTCATTCGTTTACACTTACATCAGTTAACTAGCCGATGGCGTTAGCCACACGATTTAATGTTACTCTGTGCGGTTTTACTCCGAAAGAAATTACCTGTCAAGAATATAATTAACATGACTAAGGAATATTATGAAAATTCTAGACAAAATACTCAGGCTATTAAATAAATAACAAGAAACCAGAAAATCCCGACACAGTAGCGCCGGGATTGAAATATCAATAAGTTAACTCAGGCTATTACAGCCAGTCAGTATGGAATACCCCTTCTTTATCAGTGCGCTTATAAGTATGAGCACCGAAATAATCACGCTGAGCCTGAATCAGGTTGGCTGGTAGAACCGCAGAACGATAACTATCGTAGTATGCAATAGCAGCAGAAAAAGTTGGTACCGGTATACCATTCTGCACAGCATAAGCAACTACATCACGCAAAGCCTGCTGATATTCATCAGCAATCTGTTTGAAGTACGGTGCCAGCAGCAGGTTAGCGATACAAACATTCTGCTCGTAAGCATCAGTGATCTTCTGCAGAAACTGAGCACGAATGATGCAACCGGCACGGAAGATTTTGGCAATTTCACCGTAGTTCAGATCCCAGTTGTATTCATCAGATGCAGCACGCAACTGAGAGAAGCCTTGTGCATAGGAAACAATTTTGCCAAGGTAAAGAGCCCGACGAACTTTCTCGATAAACTCAGCCTTATCACCAGCCGTTTGAGCTTTTGGACCCGTCAGGACTTTAGAAGCGGCAACACGCTGGTCCTTCAGTGAAGAAATGTAACGCGCAAAGACAGATTCAGTAATCAGGGATAGCGGTTCGCCCAGGTCGAGTGAACTCTGGCTGGTCCATTTACCTGTACCTTTGTTGGCAGCTTCATCAAGAATCACATCAACAAGGTATTTTCCTTCCTCGTCTTTTTTAGTGAAGATGTCTTTGGTGATATCAATCAGGTAGCTGCTGAGTTCGCCTTCGTTCCACTCAGTAAAGGTTGTTGCCAGTTCTTCATTAGACAGAGCAAGGCCACCTTTCAGCAAAGCGTATGCCTCCGCAATAAGCTGCATATCGCCATACTCAATGCCGTTATGAACCATCTTCACATAGTGACCAGCACCGTCGGCACCAATATAGGCGACACAAGGTTCACCATCTTCTGCACGAGCAGCGATCTGCTCAAGAATTGGCGCTACCAGCTCATAAGCTTCTTTTTGCCCACCAGGCATGATAGATGGACCCTTCAGCGCGCCCTCTTCCCCACCAGAAACCCCAGTACCGATGAAGTTAAAGCCTTCAGCAGACAATTCGCGGTTGCGACGAATAGTATCCTGGAAGAAAGTGTTGCCACCATCAATAATGATATCACCCTTATCGAGATAAGGTTTAAGAGAGTCAATCGCGCTATCCGTACCAGCACCCGCTTTCACCATTAACAAGATACGGCGAGGAGTTTCAAGGGATTCAACAAACTCTTTGACGGTATAATATGGAACCAGTTTCTTGCCAGGGTTCTCGGCAATCACTTCTTCGGTTTTTTCACGGGAGCGGTTGAAAACAGAGACGGTATAACCACGGCTTTCGATGTTGAGCGCAAGGTTGCGCCCCATCACTGCCATACCGACAACCCCGATCTGTTGCTTGGACATTACATACTCCTGTCTGGTGTGGTCGCTGCGACACATTCGCAGCTTAAAAGTAGAATTATATTAGCTTAAAGTAAGTAATGCGCATAGACATAAAATATCTATAAATGGTATGTCACAATGAAGCTATTGTATAGCATATATATCAAAGCGTACATCACTAAGCAAACAAATGAATAAGTATCAAAATCCCTTTAGCTTTTGTCAAGTGCATTTCTAATAATTTTCCGTCCTAATATAATTCCATTTCTCTCAACGTATTTGAACAGATTTAAAGCAATACAGTATGTAAACGGCAAAGATATTAATGCACTAAGAATAAAACGCATCGGTGATGCTAAATTTAAAAAGTCAGTATATTGAACCAGTATTCCAATCACCGGAATCACTATCATCAAATGTAACAAATACACAGAGTAAGATACGTCCCCAAGAAACTGGCTAAGACGTAACGATAGAAATTTTCTTATAAATTTAACAAAATGCCTTGCTTGACACTTGTTATCATATGGCATTAACAGCATTGCCATACCAATAATAAGGAAACATTCAATAACCATCCTAATTGGAGAAATAAAATACCCCATAGCATATGCAGTAACAGGTGATAACAATGCAGTTAATACATACATTTTTTTACTTTCCGAAACTGCTTTATATATAAGCATTCCAGAAATGAAAAGTGGTAGCTTAAATAGTATCATCGAAGGCATTTCGAATGCAGAAAAATACTCTGAAAAAAAACAAGAGCTAATAATACATAGAAGAATCATAGTGATAGATGCATAAATAAATCCAAGCCTAGTAATTAATAGCATAATAAAGGGGAACACTGCATAATATTGCATCTCAAGGCCGATACTCCAATCAGGCAGTACTGTCCTAAATGAATAATAAGGCATAAAACCAAATAAAAAAGAGTAGTGTGTTATAATATTTAAAAAAGACGAATCCGCGTATCGTGAGGTTTCAGTCTGTGTTAAAGGCCAAGCACTTGCTATGTTATCTCGAAAATGACCAAATAACTCACCAAAAGAAAAAGCGAAAATCAAAAGAATATAGTAAAGAGGTGCGATTCGAAAAAAACGTCTTATCCAAAAAATGCACATTGTTTTTAACGAATTCCATGGTTCAAAATGACGTCTTTCAATATAGTTTTTTGCCATCAAATAGCCTGACAATAAAATAAAAAGATCAACTCCAAGGTCGGGATTACTTAATAATGGAATGTTACATTGGGTCAAAATACATATATGTCCAAGTAACACCCATAAAGAAGCATAGCCACGTAATCCATCCAATTCGGGGGACCAATTTTTGCTTTGTGACATCTATTCACCACAAAATATTGAGTTTAGATACAAAGACTCTAAAAACCTTTTCCAAAACATGCTGTAAAATTGAAATAAATAGCATGTCACCCATTATATTATTTATCAAGACCACAATAAAATCTTAATAAATTTTAAAAAACTTAAAGGGGATTCATTTTTCATCTAACTTCTGTAATTCGAGTGCAGCCGTTTTAGGTTTTAGATTCTGTCTGAAAAGACCAAAATTATGTTCCCTGTTAGATTTATCGGGACCATCATCAATTAAGTCATATAACCAAACACCTTTTATATAATCTCTTTTCTTAGCCTCAGAAATATAATTTTTTATAGTGAATGCTGCAATACTTTCTGAAGTTCCTCCGACGCCACTATAAACAGGAACACCATATTCAGTTAAATACACAGAAATATTTACATTGTATTTTCTTTTAAAATATTCATGGAATTTATCGATTTGATTTATGTTACCAGCAGCACTTTTAAGTTTAACATCTGGAAGCTGAAATGAATATGGATGAATGGATACTCCATCAATATATTTTAGAATGCCCTTTTCTACTAATATATTAAACCATTCAGTACCAGTTAAACCTGTTTTTTTATTTACACCATTTAATGAATTAAAGCCTCCAGCTATGACAATCGCAGATGGATCTACTTGTCTAATTGCAATACTCGTAGCCTTAACTAAGTTAAAATAGTCATTTGCTGATGGAATCACACGAGTAGACCTTTGTATACCAGTACCATTTGTCCACTCATTCCAAACTTCATAATACTTAACTTTACCCTTAAATCTTTTTGCCGTCCAAGCTGCATAGTTAGCAAATCCTTTTACTGCATCTTCAGATAAAGGGTATCCTCCAGAATCATAATGCTTATTTCCATAAGCAAGAATCAGCATACCAGAAATTCCGTAATTAGAGCTCTCCATGAATGCCTGGTCAGATTTTCTTAGTCTGTCACTAACCTTATATATATTTTTTTGCTCCTCAATACCTCCCCATCCATAATCACCTCTAAAAGAGGTAAATCCATATTGTTTTAATAGCCTAAGATATGCCGCCGGGTCATTTTTATATCGCCCAAAATGTGTACACACCCCAATTTCCATCGATGATAAGGCAATTAACGGCCAAAAGACTAAAATTAGCAACAAACCTTTCATCAGTCTAATCATATTAATCTCCCAAAATTATTGGTGTTCTAAGGACTTAATGATAGTATTAATCTTGAATGCAGAATCGTACCAAGAAAAACGCTTGAAATTAATAAAGCCAGATTGAACTAATTTCTCACGCAAAATAGAATCAGTTGTGATCTGGTTAATCGCTTCTAAAATTTCGCTATCAGACTCCGGGTCAAAATAAATGGCACTCCTTCCCAGAACTTCAATCATAGATGCACGATTTGATGAGACAACTGGACATCCACACGCCTGAGCTTCTAAGGGGGGTATACCAAAGCCTTCATAGAGTGAAGGGAAAATAAAGCAAGACGCATTAGAATATAATTCAGCCAATTCTTCATCACTGACGCGACCAAGAAATGAAATCCGACTATCCTCAGAAGTCAAATCGATGCCATTAAATGCTTTTGTTTTTCCGCCAATTATTTTAAGTTGTAACGCCCCATCATACTTACTGAAAGCCCTTATAAGACCATGAAAATTCTTATGATAGTTTTGTGAAGAAACTGCTAGAATATAAGGCATGCCAAAAGAATCTTTTTTTATATCCTTACCCGTAAACACATCACTTACAGAATTATAGATTACTGATATTTTATCTTCATCACAGTTATAATGTTCAGAAATGTCCTTTTTCGAGAAATCACTTACTGTAAGGATTGCCCTGCTATTACGCAACAATAACGGTGTCAATAAACCATAAAGGGTTCGAAATTTTAAAGAATAACTTTGTGGATATTTTAAATATGTTATATCATGTATAGTACTAATTTGATTATGATAAAATGCTGGTGCAGCATTACATAAGTTCAGCAAAAGTGGAGATTGTTTTTGGCGAAGAAAAAATGGTAAAGTTATTTGCTCCCAATAATGCCCACTCCCCCCTTTCACTTCTAAAATATCCCCTCCCTCTAAGTCATCAAAATTAATTACATCATTAACTGATGGAACTAAAAAAGTGATATCATTCCTTATTTTGTTAAGCTGTTTCGAAATTTCTCTGGCAAAGCGCTGCACACCAGTGATTTTTTGTGACAAAAATCTGGCATTTATATAAATCACAAGGAATTTTTCCTTATACAAAAATGAAATTATAGAGTGAAATGTCAAACTAAAGATAGTACACTAAACCGTCAAAATTACGATTATATATAAGCCATCTTTGCAATTGTTTAATATGATAAATGTATATTTGCACTAATTGGCAGATCATAATAACTAGTAAGCACCATCTTTTTTTAATACAACCCCAATAGTTTTAAAAAGTATAGCTATATCATTCCACATCGACCAGTTTTTCACATACCAAGCATCTAGATAAACGCGAGTTTCATAATCAACATCACTACGTCCGCTAACCTGCCATAACCCAGTCATTCCAGGTTTACTCAGCAGATAGTAATCCACTTCATCTGAATACCTTTCTAGTTCAGCTGTAATTATAGGCCGCGGACCAACAAGGCTCATTTCGCCTCTTAGCACATTAAACAACTGAGGTAACTCATCGAGACTTGTTTTTCTCAAAAATTTACCTATATCCGTAATACGAGGATCATCCTTTAACTTAAAAGTAGCATACCATTCTTCTTTTGCTTCTGGATTAGATTTTAAAAGCTCATCAAGAACCTCTTTAGAATTGGTTACCATGGAGCGAAACTTCAAGCATTTAAAAGGTCTACCGCCCTTACCTATACGTTCATGACCGTATATAGCTGGTCCATTATCTTTTTTTACTTTGAAGGCAATATAAAGTAAAAGTGGAGAACTAACTAAAATAATTGCTAATGAGCCTAATATATCAAACGTTCTTTTAAGCATTCTCGATGATAGCTTTGCCAAATTCTGATGAACCCTGAATATCATTACTTCATGACTAAAGATAAAGGACATATCAGTACTATCAAGTGGAATCCCTCGCAAAGTTGGTATTACTGAAACATATCGATACCCATTAATCATGAATAGTCTCAACCAATCATTTCGTAAATTCCCCTGAGTAGATTCTAGAGCAACTATGAACTGAGTTTGCTGATCAAAATGTTTACATAATTCTGTGGGGGAGTAATATTCAACAGGAACTCCCTCAATTGATGAATGTTTTTTTTCATCATCAGCCGCAATAAATTTTACTACTTTAAAACCTAAGTTGCTCTCACCATTGATAGCCTTCCATGCTTCAATTGCATTTCTACCATTACCAATAATTACAGTATCGCGTTTCCAAAAACCAAAAGTATTTAGAATCTTTTTAGTCAACATTCTACATATGGGAACAAATAGCAAAATATACAGCCATGTAAAAACCCAGATGTACCATGATAAATACCAATTGGCAAAGGCCAAAACAGCTATTTCAATTGCCGAAACTATAATTAGAGTTCGCAATATTTCTTTGAGTTCAAACCAAAAAGTTTTACGATAAAAATAATGGCGCAATCTGATTGAATACCAGGCAACACAAAATAAACCAAGACAAAAATGTAAAGCAGTCCAGTCATTTATATGTTTATCTTGAATCAATGATGCACTATCAGTCACTAACACATAAGTAGTAAATACCCCAAGGTATATAGATAATGTAAAACTGAGAAAATCAGATAGTGCCAGTAGTATACTAGCACTTAAGTTTCTACCCGGATGAGTCATATATCCTCACTAACTGTTGAATCCAATAAAATGGAGAGCTCACTTATATTGACTAGTAGCGTTTAATAGAAAACACTACAATTAGCTGAATAGGGACGATTTGCTAGTATTTTATTCTTTTGATTTCTTGGAATTGTAGCCACCTATTATTAATATAGGTATCCATTTCATTTTTAAATCTTTCTACAGAAAATTGCATCGCATTTTTTCTACATACATTAGGTTCAAAAATGTGCTGCATGTTTTCGAATTCTTTTACTGCATCTACAAGTGATTGTACATCTTGATTATGAAAAAAAACTCCCGTAGGTGCAATAACATCATGCGGTCGCACCGTTTCTAGGGCCCCACCTTTACCAAAAGCAATTACTGGAGTACCACATGCCTGAGCCTCTACAGGCGTAATGCCAAAATCTTCCTCTGCCGCAAAAACAAATGCTTTAGCTTTTTGCATGTGTTCTTGCATAACAGTGTTATCTTGATATCCTAAAATATTTATATTTTTAGTCGCTTTTGATTTTATCTTTGACATTTCAGAACCATCACCAATTACTACTAACTTTTTATCTGGCATATGACTGAATGCTTCAACAATAAGATCTATACGCTTATATGGTACCATGCGAGATGCAGTGAAGTAATAGTCATCTTTATTTTCATGAAGAGTAAACCTACCGACATCAACAGGTGGGTATATAACATCAGCATGACGCCCATATACCTTATTTATACGTCTTGCAATAAAATGGGAATTTGCGATAAAATGATCGACACCATTTGCTGTACGGTAATCCCATAGTCTTATTTTATGCAATAGCCATTTAGCAAGTAACCCTTTTATACCTTTATCAAGATTAGCTTCTTTTAAGTATTGATGCTGAAGATCCCAAGCATATCTTATTGGAGAATGTACATATGAAATGTGCATTTGATCAGGACCAGTTAGAATACCTTTTGACACTGCATGGCTGCTTGAGAGTATAATGTCATGTTTAGAAACATCTAATTGCTCAACAGCTAATGGCATCAACGGAAGATATTTTTGATACTTAGTCTTAGCGCCCGGTAGTTTTTGAACAAAAGTAGTAGTCGCAATCTTTCCATTAAATAACTGTCTATCATTTTCTGAGAGGAAATCAACTACGGAATACAATTTAGATTCTGGATAGAGATCTATAAATTCTTTAATTACTTTTTCCGCGCCTGCATATGTTACAAGCCAATCAGCTACGATACCAATATCCGCATCTCGCATTACATTTAACCTTAGCACTAAAAAGAGTTAATCAAGAGTAGGTAGAGAACTACCTACTTTTCGACTTCACGAACGCAAAATTTCAAGAATTTCAGTAGTTTTTTGTTGCATTAAAGCCTTATTTGCTCTTGATTCTACGTTCAAGCGCACTACTGGTTCAGTATTTGAACTTCTTAAATTGAATCTCCAATCAGCAAATTCAATACTGATACCATCAGTATAATCTACTGCTAATGCTTTATTTTTATATTTATCTAAAACACGCGATATTGCAGCTTGTGGATCAATTAATGAACTATTAATTTCTCCTGATGCCGGATAGGAGTTCATACGGTCACCTACTAACTGACTTAATGTTCTGGATTTAATGCATAGTAATTCTGCCACCAGTAGCCATGGTATCATACCACTGTCGCAATAAAAGAAATCTCTAAAATAGTGGTGTGCACTCATTTCACCACCATAAATGGCGTCCTCTATCCGCATTCTTTCTTTAATAAAAGCATGTCCAGTTTTAGACATAACAGGAATACCACCAGATTTTTGGACTACATCTACTGTATTCCAACTCAAGCGGGGATCATGAATAATCCGTGAGCCGGGGCTTTTTTCTAAGAAAGCTTCGGCCAATAGTCCAACAATATAATAACCCTCAATGAATTCACCTTTCTCATCAAATAGGAAACACCTATCGAAATCTCCATCGAATGCTATTCCGATATCAGCATTATATTTGATTACCGCATCTGTAGTATCCTGTCGGCATTCTGGTAACAACGGATTAGGAATCCCATTAGGAAAATTCCCATCTGGCTGATGATGGATTTTAATGAACTCTACTGGAGCATTAGCTTTTCTAAACTTACTTTCTAGAGCATCAATAACATGTCCCGCAGCGCCATTACCTGAGTTAATTACAAGTTTAAGCGGCCGAGAAAATTTCGATAAAGAAACATATGTTAAAAGCTTATCGACATAAGCATCCAGGATCGAAATCCTTGTATAAGTTCCACGAATAGAATCAATTACAGATGGAAAATTATTGTCTTCAGCTAGTTTCTGAATATCTCGTAAGCCTGTGTCCCCGCTTATTGGCTTAGATTGTTCTCGAACAAGTTTCATCCCATTATAATTCATTGGATTATGACTCGCGGTAACTTCTATACCGCCATCAACATCTAAGAATGAGGTAGCAAAATAAATTTCCTCAGTTCCTACTAAACCAATATCAATAACATCAGCTCCAGCATCTTGAAGCCCTCTAGCTAAGGCTAGTTTTAGAGCTTCACTGGTTAATCTAACATCCCCTCCTAAAACCATCTTTTTGGGTTTTAAAAATTCACCATAAGCACGACCAATACGATATGCGATGTCTTCATTCAACTCAGTATCCAACATGCCACGAATATCATAGGCTTTGAAACAAGTCAATTTGCTAGACATATAATATTCCTTAATTTACCCTTGACCATAATGATCTTTTAAACGAATGATATCGTCATCACCCAAATATGAACCGGATTCAATTTCTAATAGTTCAAGAGGGATTTTTCCCGGATTTTCCAACATATGAATTGAACCAGCTGGAATAAACGTAGACTGGTTTTCAGTCAATAAAAAAACCTTATCATCCAATGTTACTTCTGCAGTCCCGGATAAAATAACCCAATGTTCTGCTCGATGCAGATGACGTTGCAAAGAAAACTTCCCACCCGGTTTTACAGTTACCTTGTTGATATGATATTTTTTAGTATTGACTATTTCGTCATGCCTACCCCACGGACGATATGATTCGCGATGCAATTTGTATTCACGGCGTAAATTAGTCTTAAGATACTCTACTACCTTTTTTACATCCTGAACTTGCGACTTATCAATTACTAATACTGCATCTTTAGTATTTATAATAACTAAATTATCAACTCCAATTGCAGCTACAAGTGTATCCTCACTCTTAATATAACAATCCCTCGCATTATGAGTGAAAATATCACCAGAGAGTGAATTATTATTTTTATCTCTTTCACTGACTTCCCATAAAGCAGACCAAGAGCCTACGTCGTTCCAACCCGCATTTAGTGGAATAACAACAGCATCTGTTGTCTTTTCCATAACAGCATAATCAATAGATTCATCTGGGCAGCTCGCGAATACCCTCTCTGAAACTCTGACAAAATCCTCTATTGAATCTTTATTTACGTTTTGTATGGCATCTATACATACATCCAATATATCTGGACGATATTTTCTCAACTCTTCCAAATATCTTTTTGCCCTAAAAAGGAACATACCACTGTTCCAGTAATATTCACCACTATCTAAATATGTTTGCGCTGTTGTAATATCTGGTTTTTCAACAAAACGACATACATTATATCCATCAGAACCGGATTGCTCACCACGCTGAATATATCCGTAGCCAGTCTCAGGACCTGTTGCTACAATTCCAAAAGTTACTAGTTTGCCACCATCAGCATAACTAATAGCTTTATTTATTGCCATATGAAACGAGTCTATATCTTCTATTACATGATCTGCTGCAAGCACCAAAAGTAATGGATCTTCATCATTTTTGTTAATTGCACTTAAAGCAGCAAGAGCTACCGCAGGTGCTGTATTTCTACCTACTGGCTCAAGAATTATATTATTTTTTAACTGCCCGATTTGGCGTAATTGTTCAGCAGCAAGAAAGCGATGTTGTTCATTGCATATGATGATCGGTGCAGATGTGTTTAGCCCCTCCAACCTTAATATTGTTTCCTGCAGCATTGAATCATCACCGCTAAGACGAAGGTATTGTTTTGGAAAAAGCTCTCTTGACAATGGCCAAAGACGACTACCCGTTCCACCGGCCATAATAACTGGAAGTATCATAGTATCTCCCTAAAAATTTTTGATATTTTCAATCTCAGGTAATACTTATTCTATAACAAAAGATATATGTATTTATAACTTAGCATCAATACCTGTAAATTGTTTGCATTTAGCTATTAATTCATTTGCAAATGGAACATGCAAGTCTTTATTACTCAGCTCTGTATTCATTCCTATTTTATCACCATTGAAAGAAAAATTAATTGAAGACTCACCTTTTCCATCAACATCTATGCGATTGAAGAAATCAAACAAACCATCAAAGCGACATTTGTCAACTTTCGTTTTAAATCCACCATTAACAAAAATCACTGGGGTACCCATTGCCAAGCATGGCAAGGCTGTATGAATTCTTGATGTTACAACAAAACGAGCAGCTGCCAGACGTTTTAAGTACTCATCTGCCATTTTGAAACCTTCATCTGCATTAATATATGGGACCATTTGATCAATGTAAGTTGCATTATCAAGAACTTCATCATCAAAATATTTTTGAAGGATATTACGACGCACTACAAGTTCTTTTATTCTTCCTGTTAGAATTCTTTTCCCCAAGCGTAATGGTTGTTTCAACAACTTCTTAAGTGTCAAAGAATCATGCATAATATCGACAAAAATGACTTCATTGCTAACTTCGGTTCTCTTATATGTATTACCCAGAGTTAAAGTCATGCATCCTGAATAATATGCATCTACTCCCTTCGAAATTAAAAGGTCCCTTGTATGATTATCACGACATCCAATTGGTTGATGTGCTTTGAAATGCTCTACTACTTCTGGCCTAAATATTTTATCAATGATGGATGAATTTAGATGCAATGATACATATAATGGATCTATCTTTTTCGAAGGTGGAAAATTTTCAGGGTTTGCCATATACCAGGCATTCATAATCATTTTAACAGTGTCATTGTTATATAAATGCATCCCTTCCCGCGTAATATATTCATCTACACGTGGAAGGAATTGTTTCGCTGCTGTACTTTGGACATAGTCCCCAAGATTTAATAAATTTGCCTTCTCAAACTCACCGCCTTCATACACAATCACACCAAACTTACTCATTTCTTCACCTTAGTTTAAATTAAAACAATTTTAGCCAAATAAACTTTGCCTTTTCCTTACAAAATGCTCTCTCACTTTTAGTGAAGGCAATAAAGTAGAAAAGAAAAGAAATTATACATGTTGATAACACTATTAAAGATAATAATCCAATTATATCTTCTCTTAAATATTTATTTATAAAAGAAACAATAGCAAATGCCCCTCCGCCTACAAATATTAAACGTAATACTATTTTCAGTAGGTATTCTCTAAGTCCAAAATTAATCAATCGTCCTACGACATGAAATCGATATAACAATAGAATTAACACACAACTGACTCTACTCATAACTACCATATACAGAGGTGCTTTAATATATACTAATATAGCAGCCAGCATGAGGTTTATAAGCATCACAAGACTAATCGTCAATTGATAGCGTTTTAAATTACCAACCGCATAGATTACGGTAACAAAAGGTCCAGATAAGCAATCAATTAATATGTATATACAAATTACTTTCACTAAAGAATCTAAATATTGAGGAACATTATCAAGCCAAAGATATAAAATATAATGCGTATCGACATACAATGGTGTCACAGCCAACAATACCAACGCAAATGAAAGTTTGCTTGATTGTGAAAGTAAGCTATGTAGATATAAAGTATTTCCTGCAACATATGATTTAATAATTTGAGGGTTGAATGCTGTCTGAAAATTACCTGTAAGGCGATTGATAGCCATCAGAACCTGTTCAGACAGGCCTAATGATGCATTAGCAATTACCCCACTTACAATATTGACTAAAATTGCGATTCCTTGAGATAAAGCGACAACACTTAATGAACCTAACAATGTCCAACTTGAAAATGAAAACATCTCTGATAACATTTCTTTGTCAATTTTTAAGTTTAACTGACAAATCTCGAATTTTTTTATGCTAAATATGAAATAACAAAAAAATACGAAGAGAAATCCTAAGAAAACAAATACTGAATAACTTTTTAGTTTATCAGCAAAATCAAATTGAGTTAATATGAAAACTACAAACCATCTTTGCAACGCATCAATAATACCAATTTTCGCATAGACATCCATTTTTTCACAAGCTATCATCGCAGCAACATAGGGGGTCTGTAGTAGCTGGACTAACAATGCAAAGAGTGCAAATTGGAAAACCCATGTAACATCATCTATTCTATCTGCGGGGATACTTAGATGTGTATTTACAAACCATAATCCTATAGTTTCTCCCAAGATAAATACAACTAATGCAATTAGTATATGGACTATAATACTGGTATTAAATGCTTTGTTTGTCCACGAAAAATCTTCTTTACCTAGCCCCACGGAAAGAAATCTTTGTGTACCCAATGTAGTTACATTTTGTATAAACCCAAAAAGTATAATTACTCCGGCGATAATACTATAGATCCCTAAATCTCTAACACCTAATGCTTCCAATAATATTCTTGATGTATATAAAGAAACGATCATAATTAAGATCATTCTCATATAAAGCATTATTGTGTTCTTTGCTATTCTTTTATTATTATCACTAGACAAATTTCACCCAACCTTGTTTGATCTCCAAACATTAGAAACTAGCATTATAAAATATCGACAAACTCTTCTAGAAAATTATTTAATTACGATTTGAACGAAGTAATGAAATAGCAATATAATAGTCATTTGTGAAATCACATTCTCTTCTTTGTATCAGTTCTATAAGCTCTTTACGATATTGGCCAGTTGAATCGGGATTATTTATTTTCTCAATGGTTTTAGTTTTAAGTGACTCCAGATTCTTGGCAACAAATAGATTACATTGTGGTAAGTAATCATTAAATCCTATAATATCAGATGCTAATACATTTGCATTTAACGATGCGGCTTCGAGTAAAACCAATGGTACGCCTTCGAATCTAGAAGGCAAGACTACCAAATCACTTCCGGCCATAATATTGAGAAGATCATCACGATTACCTAATAAAAAAATTGAACCTTTTAATTTTTCCTTCCCTATTTCATTATCAAACATAGAATAATCTGGGCCATCACCGACGATATAGCATACAGCTTTTTTATTGACTTTATTTTTTATTTCTTTAAACACATTAATAAAATCAAGCTGCCCTTTCTGTTTATTAAGTAATCGGCCAGGAATCAATATCTTGTATATTGAGGGGTCTGTGAAAAATGGTGGTTCCAACTTCATTATTGATTTTTTTTTTTGCTGCACAAAATTCTCAACAACACTAATAGGTACGTTGCACTTCTTGGTTAATTCTTTTTTGACTGAATGACTAATAGTGATAAAACTATCTGGCAGATGATATAAAGGTTTACATAACAAATCCTTTATTTTATTTACTATACTCTCTCCCCCCATCTCTCTATGACTATGCACCATAGGAATATAGGATATAGTTTTAAGTCGAGCTAATTTTGCGGCAATTAAGCCGATATTCCCAGATTCAATTCTGCCCTGTGAGACGCATACAGTATCTTGTTTTTCTAAAAAAAAACGATATAGTTCAAATATTTTTAGCCATCTGAACCAAACGGTTATAGAAGAAAAGTTTTCTTTAAAGTCGGATATGGTTTTTATTTCATGGAAGCATCCTTCTGCTTTGGCAAAGGCAATTCCGTCATTGTTATTTTCATTGATCACCAAAAAACATTGTTCTTTCTTTGATATATGACATGCTGCAGTCATAAACATTCTTTCCTGCCCGCTGAACAATCTTGTTTCACAATAAAATATCATTTAACCTCCATTTTAATTTTGAGAATAAATATATATGTTATAAACTCTATTCTTTTTCTTTCCTATATAACAATGAAAAGCCTATAAGTACCGAAAAATACACGTTCAATGGAAAGTTCGCTAGCATATTATTTGCGAAAAACTCCACTCCAACATGGAAAAATATTAAAAAACAAGCTAACATATCTCCCAAGCAATCTCTGAACACACACACAATTAGTACGATTAGAAAAATGATTAAATAAACGGTGACCCCCAAAAGGCCGTAATTGCTCAATAATGAAATGTATCCACTATCCAAAGGCTTACTGCTATATTTACTTTTTACCTCTGGAGGCCCCTGGGTTCCATTCACGCCAACACCAACCCCGGTCAAAAGTGATTTGCTTTGAACATCATTAAAGATATTTTGATGCTGTGCAACCCTTAAATATATGGAGTTATATGCTGCATCGCGCAATTTTGTATCTTTTATTTTATTGTATACAAACATTGAGTTAAAGGAAATAGTCATAACAATAAATACAATAAAGGTAAACATCCCAATAAATATTTTTTTATTTATATTTCCTCTAACAAACATCAAAATAAATTTTATTGGTATGTATAGTGATAGAGCAACCATTGCCGTTTTGTATGTAGTCATAACAGCAGCAATTGTAAATAAAATAAAATATATCATTTTTTGGAATCGGTTAAAGAACCCCGACTCCATAACAATAAAAATACAAAAGATCATTAATGTTCCGGAATTAATAAACGTCGTCATAGAGCCCATGGCTCGTAGCCCTGAATCTACATTATCGAGTCTAAGTCCGGATGCACCAGCTTGGTTATTCATATCATCAATTTGTAAGAACACGAGAAACCATGAGCTAAACATCCTTTGAACAAATATCAAAAAAGAGTTTATAACTCCAATCCACACAAGAATCTTACATATTTTTCTATATACGACGTTGGCTTGATAATTATTATCAATTAAGCAGAAGAATGCTAAAGGAAACAAGAAAGGCACTATATCTGACTTCATTTTATAGAACACAAGCGTCCTATTATCATCTAAAGACGTTAAAATATAGATAGCCATTACATAAACTGGTAAGAGTACTGACAGTATGAGTATTTTTTTATTAATTTTCCTCTTTAATATTAATGTTATCACACAAACAATATAACAACCAATTACAGCAATTTCCTTCCATATCCTTAGCAGCATGAAATCTATTTTTACTGCTAATAAACTAAAAATACTTGTGCATGCAAAAAGCACTAATGTTGCATATAAAAATGCTATTAGCTTTCTATTTTTACTTAAAGTATTCATTTTATATCCAACAAAAATACATAAACCTGGCATAGCACCAAAGAGGTACTATGCCATTCCTCATCTATTTTTTATCTTTATATTCATAGCCGTAATGATTATATCCATAACCATAATAGCTACTTGCTCTTTTAACCAAACCATTCAAAATAGCTCCTTTAATTTGGATACCATTCTGCTCAAAACGTCTGACACTAATTTCGATTTCTTTTATTGTATTCTGTTCAAATCTAGCTACCAATAGTACAGTGCCAGCATACCTGCCAATAATAACGGGATCGGTTACCGCTAGTACAGGTGGAGTGTCTATTATAACAATATCATAATTGTCATTTGCCCACCGTACTAGTTCTTCAAAACGAGAATGCATTAATAGCTCAGCTGGATTAGGTGGAACCATCCCTCTAGATATAAAGCTTATTCCTTCATATTTCGTTCTTTTAACAACATCTGCTAATGAGGTTTTACCTGATAAATAGTTTGATAATCCATTTTCATTATCCACAGAAAAAAGCTTATGCACATAACCTTTCCGCATGTCAGCATCTATTAACAACACTTTTTTACCAGTAGTTGCTACAATAACCGCTAGATTCGAACTAATAAACGTTTTCCCTGCACTTGGTGTTGCACCCGAAATCATCAAAATTTTATTTTTTGCCTCCATCATAGCAAAATGGAGACTCGTTCTTAACCCTCGGATAGCCTCAATAGCCAGATCTGCTGGGTTCTCAATTGCTAATGGACCATTATCGAACGATGTAATATTCTTATTGCGAGTTGTCTTTTTAAGTAAACTTTCAGACACAGGAACACTGGCGTATACATTTACACCTAACTCTTCGAGCTGTTCTGGAGATTCAACACCTTTTCTAATAAAGATACGAAGCAATACTAGAGCTGAAGAAATGATCAAACCTATGACGAAACCTGCAAAAACCACCAAAATGACGTTTGGTTTTACTGGCTTTGGTTGCGTTATCGCATTATCAACAATACGTACATTGCCTATAACACTTGATTTTGCAATACTTAACTCCTGCTGCTTAGTAAGTAATTGCATATATACCGCTTTACCGGAATCAACATCTCGACTAAGTCGCAACACTTGCTGTTGCGTTTCAGGCATTAAAGAAACTCGTTGATTTAATTTTTCTTTTTCATCCTGAAGTGTCTTTCTCTTTTCCATCAGAGCTTTATACGTTGGATGCTCTTTTGTAAAAAGCTGCGATATTTCTGCTTCTTTAAAGGTTAACTCATTTAGTTGATTATCGACATTTACAATTTGATCTAGGACGGATTTAGCCTCCATAGATAGATCAACTGAATCTTTTTTTCGCCGATAATTATTTAGTAAATCTTCTGCGCGATCTAAATCATTCTGAACAATAGGGAGCTGCTTATTCAAAAAATCAAGACTTTTCTCATCCTGGGCAGCCTGTAGAGCGACATTTTGTGCCAAATAATTATCACTAATGCTTTGGAGTATTTTTTGGGCTAAGTTTTCATTAGTATCTTCATAGGTTAATTGAAGCATTCCACTGTCTTTACTCACATCGCCAACAGTAAAATTTCTCTGTAACGCAGCAATTGCTTGTAACTTTGTAAGATAAGTGACTGTGAACTCAGTCCCAGGTGTAGCATCGATTTTATCGACCTTAAGCAGTATACCTTCTTTATCAAAGACTGTTCCAGTATGACCGGTAAATTTAATTGTCTTACCCGATATATTGAAAGTATTTTCATCAACGACTGTCAAAGTCAGTTCATTATCATTTTCTTTAGCTAAATTGGTTGGCAGAAAGAATTGTGAGAGAATGATTTCACCAGGTTTTTGCCCCATGATTCTCGACCAACCTTTACCAAACACAGGAAAATGGTTTTCAGTGATCTTAGCCTGCAAATTTAAATCATCAACGGTCTTGCCCAAGATCATTCTAGATTGCAACAATGCAATTTCAGGCGCTGAGACTGGCTGACTATCGGGTAGCATCTGGCTTAAATTGCTTAGGATTGCATTCCCTTGTTTCTGTTCAATTTGAATCATTGCATCTGCTTGATATACAGGAGTTGCAAATAGAACATAGCACACAGATAGCAATACAAAAAAAGCAGTGATTGAAAAAATTATTTTCCGATGATCTATAAATTCACCGAGCAGCTTTATCAGCTCTATTTCCTCTGAACCTTTATCTGAACTTTTATTAATTATAGAAGACATATAACTATTCCTGATAACTATGAGCTTAATTTATCAACCCAGCATTGGCCTGCTCGTTCGATTAACTGATATACTGACGCAAAAGCTTCATCACTTTTTCGATACGGATCTGGGATTTCACGCTGCTCTATCCAATGACCAAACAACATTGTTTTCCCTCTCAGCTCAGGAGAGATACGACCTATTTTTTCAAGATGATATCTTTCCATTACCAGAATAAGATCATATTGATGCCCAAGGGAAGCTGTAAACTGCTGTCCCAAATGTCCATCAAGCGATAATCCATTCTGCTCCGCTATTCTGATTGCACTTGGATCTGCAGCATGTCCAACTAGAGCCCCTGTACCTGCCGAAGCTATATTTTTACCTGCTAGTTTCCGCATTAGAAATCGCTCACCTATTGGTGAACGGCAAATATTCCCTGTGCATACAACTAAGATTGAGTTAAACATTAATTCGGCCATCGCTTTATATAACGAATAGTTTCAGTCATGTCATGTACACCTGATATTGTTGGTACTAATTGTGAAATAACACGGTTCCAACGTACAAGCGGAGCAGCAGTTACATAAACTATATCATATGGTTCAAGTTTAAACTCTGTCCCGAGAACCATTGCAGAAGCATCTTGCGCATTGAGCTGATAAATATTGGCAATTTTACCATCTTTACTATCTTTTAATTGCCGAATCACAAAAATCCCTGTCGCATCGCTCGTACTCTGTGACATGCCATCCACATTTCCTAATGCTTCAGCCAACGTCATACCACTACGATCCATCTTCAGTGTGGTCTGCTTCCCAACTTCTCCCATAACAAATACTTTTAGATCATCGTTACGTGGTACAAACAGTATATCTCCAGGATACAAAAGATGATTTTGGGTAAGGTCTCCCTTTTGCATTAATGCATATAAAGAAATCTTTGTATCTTTACCGTTGTGCGTAAGAACAACATTTCTCCAATCTGCATCTGCGGATAATCCCCCAGCAGCATTAATTGCGTCCATTACTGTCAGCGGTATATTTGTTATTGCCTGTTTACCTGAGGTTGTAACTTCCCCTGTGACATAAACTTTTTGCGATCGAAATGCTGCAATACTCACATCAACCTGAGGACTTTCAATATAGGTGGTTAGACGACTAGTAATGTCCTGGCGCACCTGACTAAGCGTTTTACCAGCCACCTGCACTTTACCTATATATGGGTAAAAAATGGTACCATCAGAGTTTACCCAGTTACCTGTATCACTCGCACTACGATATTGACCAGCTGGGGTCGTCAGTTCCGGGTGGTCCCATACTGTAACCATAAGTACATCACCCACACCGATTCTATATTCATAGCTTCTGAGCAGATTATCTAGTTGAGAATTTGATCGAGCAACAACACTCTCAGGGCGTAATTGCTCGATTAGACCTGGCGTCATTGGATAAAGATTAACCAACTTATCTAAATCATAATCGCTATCGGGTAATTCAACGACATTCTTCCGCAGGCTATTGAGTCCTTGACCTGGCATGATTGTACAACCCGATAAAAAGCCTATTGCCAAAGCTAACGCAGAAAACCTTACAATTTTTTTCTTCATAATGTCACATCATCAGTAAACCAAAAGTTTTTTATTCCTGAACTGCCGTCTATTAGACAGTCACTGCGTAACTGGCTTCATGGAGAGAGCTTAATGATAAAATATTTGCTCTTTCAGCTACCTGCAACGTTCAGATTATAAATTAAATGGAATCTCAATTCCGGCACTTGCCCCAATATCATCGCTATCGTTGTGTTCTGCATCGGTATACCAAAGTGAAGTGTTCAGACGCACTGATTTATAGACATCCGCACTCCAGCCCAGCTGAACACCTTTCAATGTATCAGAATATGGGAATGCCTTATTAATTGTCTGGTTTTTCGGGTTCACCTTAGCGTAGACCAAGTGTGCGCTCCAACGTTGATTCTCTTCAGTGACCAATTCTACCTTACCCGCAAATAACTGACCATCACCCCCCATACTATCGCCAAGAGGATAGCCTTGTTGGTAGTAACCATCTTTATAAATACGGTGATTGTAAGAATAGTTTGTGCGACTCATATTAGTGCGGGTATCATGCGCTTCCATATACCAGTTAATTGCATCTTTCCCCCAGCCGTGATGCCCCTCAATCCCCCCGAGAAACATATTAGCAGAGGGCAACCCGCCAGCTTCATCTTCACCGATCATCTGACCATAGAAGCTTACCGGCCAGCCCAAAGTCGGTTCTAACTTAAATTTAAAGTCAAAGCCAGCCAGCTGGTTGCCCGGCTCATTATCGGTACCGGTATTATCCTGCCCGGTAAAACCATCCCAGAAGCTGCTGAAAGACTGCGGGCGCCCCTCGCCTCCCCACTGCATAATGCGTGAGGCACCCAGTTCCAGTGACTGGAACGGAGAGAAGGTTAAGCGACCGCCAATAATTTTAGTATGCGGTACAGCGGTATACTGATTCATCTGGCTGGCGGAAATCTGATACTGCCAGGGGCCAATCCAGCGTAGCCACCAAGTCTCCGGCGCTGTCTGTTCGGCACGCTGCATCAGAACACCGGTCATCGGTCTGGCTGCGTCGCCGCGAATCAGGCTCCCCTCGTAGCCAGGCCCCCACCACTGCGGCATCTGGCCAAACGACAGCCACTGGTTCCAGAATTTCACCGCACCGTAGGCGCCATTGGCATTGAAGCGCGAACCATTGCTGATACGCTCATCACCTTCGACATTACCTTGCAGATGAACATCCCACCATTCACCGCTGTTATTAAAGGCCAGAGAAAGTGAGCTATCCGCGGGCTGGCTTTGCCCAAACCCCTGCGGCGTTCCTGGTTTATCGGTCGAGGTGTAGCCGCTAACGCGGAAATCGGCTTTTAAAGATGAAAGTCGCTGATTAATACGCGCCAGCACCACTTGCTCAGAAGAATAGGAAGGTTTAGCTTTTTTCAGCGCCCGGGTAATCTCTTCCTGACTCAGCGGCCAGGTAGAAAGACTGAGATGGATAACCCCCCGGTCGGAAAGCCAGGAGAGATCGTTACGCAGTTCATTATCATTCAGCACCAGACCAGCGGCATAAACCTGAGCGCTAACCGATGTCAACAGCCCTAAAGCAAGTGCAATACGCGCGATTTTCATCATTGTACAAGATCCATTTTTAGCCCCTTTTCCGCAAGCTGGCGAGTCGATGGGGAATATGAGTATAGAGAGCGCACGCTGACGCCAGTCGTAGTATGTTTGTTCGACAGCGATGATGCAATAACCATCATCTTTTAACGTATGAAGTGACTCAATATTTGAGCACTCTCTTCAGAACCGTCTTTCATCGCGCCAGTGAACTCACGCGCTACTGGCCTGCCCGTTTTGTTATGAAGCACATCTAGCTGCCACAATTTGTCAGTTGCACCCAGCACCATTGAGCCTTAGAGATTAGCGATTATATACGGCTCTTACAGTTAAGCATCTCTGGCAACAAGTTTTAGGAATTTCGAACGTAAGGAGAAGAGACTACAGAATTGAGAATGCCGATTTCAGCTACGCTACCGCCCTTGGCTTAACAGCTACCAATGCACTGTACTTCTTTTTATTCGACTGACTTCATGCTGCCGTATTATTAATCACAACTAAGAATTTCAGCAGCATCAAGTTTACGAGATTCTGTCAGCAATTGGGAGCATAAATGACAATTATTCACACATGTAAAACATGTCATCCTCACTCATCCGACAAGCACAGCTTCCGTCAATAAGATTATTTAATAATATCGTGACTGACTATCACGCCAATATTCCAGCAAACAAAGAATTATCGCCAAGCAATTGATTTTTATATACTTTATGATCTCGAGCATCTCTACTGGATCGATAACATCCCTGGGCGTCAACTACAAAAATTAATAGACTTTAGCATTTTTTTATACTTGACAAACATAACGAAGAAACGGTGAAAAAGCTCGCTACGCTATTTAGGAATCTTCTCAGCAACAGAGCATCATCATAATTTGCGTTAACAATGGACTATCAGCTATTTATTTCACCAATATGAAAATACGCTTATCCATCACAAATCCATTTATTTACCAGGCTTAATTTGGGGCAATCAGAAACTTAGTAAAATTCCTTATGCAGATCCGCGCGGGTAAACGGCTTTTCCAGTGGTCCGATCTTTACCGCAATCTCCCCCAGTAACGACTGAGTAGGTGCTTTGGTACCAGTATTTAGCAGCACTACAGGTATCAAAATCAGGCTAAGTAACCCACCCCAGGAGAGTTGGCCATCAGCAACGCGTGACGCGCGAGTTTGCAGCAACAGAAACAGCGCGCTGCAACAAGCCCCAAGCAGTAACCCGGCGATCACTTCAGAGGTTGAGTGCGCATGGATCACCAGCCGGGAATAGCCAACCAGCCCAGCCAGTGAATAACCCGCCACAACAGAGGCCCGACGGAGAGAAGGTGTCCCGCGGGCGCAGAGTAGCCACAGGAAAATGGGCCAGAAGGCCGAAGATAACGCGGAGTGCCCGCTAAAACCGGTGAAATCTAACTCACGGATACCAAGGCCCCAGCCCATAAAGGCCAGCTTGGATGCACAGACGATGGCGCCGGTAATGCCAAACAGCAAGCCCCACTGCCAGGCAAGCTGCCGGGAAGGCGTGCGCAGGCATAAAACGATAAACAATGCTGCCGCGCTGGGTAACAGCACGGTACTATCGCCAAAAAAAGAGACTAACTGCCAGTTCATTTATTTTTCATCCTTTGACGATATCTCCAGTCCGCAATGTCTTTTCCACGACGTCGGTATGGGCATACACATCCGTTAACTTCACATTTTTATGCATGCATCACTGTTGTTTAATGCGTAAGCATGATCTCAGTCAAGTTTTATTTTTTTATGACCGCCTGCGGCACGCATATTTTTTAAGAAAATTCTTACTAAGTGGTTATTAGCAAAGCTGAAATTCAGCTACTCCGACCATTTCATCATGGTGCTGCGGGCAGAACAACCGGATGTCTCTGAAGTGATATTCCCTTCCTCGCCAACCTTGCCCTTACAAAACAACTAACCCATTGATATAGAATGATTAATATATATCTTAAATATACTCATTTTACCCACTGGCTTGCCTACAGAAGCATGACACATCTCGGTTTCATGCCTCATACTTCTGTAAACTCTACATTTTCACACTTCTGCTATACGCCGCTGAGTATTTACGCCAGCAGTTTCTTAATGCTTTCGCGGAATTTGCTGCCTTCTTTATGGTTACGCAGCCCGTAGTTTACAAAGGCCTGCATATAACCCATTTTTTTACCACAATCGTAGCTATCCCCGGTCATCAGCATCGCATCGACGGGCTGCTTCTTCGCCAGTTCGGCGATAGCATCCGTTAACTGGATACGGCCCCATGCGCCCGGTTGCGTGCGCTCCAGCTCAGCCCATATATCGCCGGACAGGACATAGCGCCCGACGGCCATCAGATCGGAGTCCAGCGTCTGCGGCTCATCCGGCTTCTCGATAAATTCGACAATGCGCGCAACCTGCCCTTCGACATTCAGCGGTTCTTTCGTCTGAATGACCGAATACTCAGACAGATCCCCTGCCATTCTTTTCGCCAGCACCTGGCTGCGCCCTGTCTCATTGAAACGCGCCACCATCGCGGCGAGGTTATAACGCAGCGGATCGGCGCTGGCGTTATCTAATATGATATCCGGCAGGACAACGACAAAGGGGTTATCACCCACGACCGGGCGCGCGCAAAGAATCGAGTGCCCCAGTCCCAGCGGCTGGGCCTGACGTACGTTCATGATCGTCACCCCCGGCGGGCAGATAGACTGCACCTCTGCCAATAGCTGACGTTTGACACGTTGCTCAAGCAGCGCTTCCAGCTCGTAGGAAGTATCGAAGTGGTTTTCCACGGCATTCTTGGAAGAATGGGTAACCAGCACAATTTCCTTGATCCCGGCGGCAACAATCTCGTCAACAATGTACTGAATCATTGGCTTATCGACGATTGGCAGCATCTCTTTTGGAATCGCCTTGGTGGCCGGCAACATATGCATACCCAATCCTGCTACCGGAATAACTGCTTTCAAACTTGCCATTCTCTTATCCACCCATATAGTGATAAATCTTTCAATGCCAGCCAGATTACAACGCCTACTGGCATCAATCTGTGATATTACAGCGTTGCGATCGATCCGACTTCCCGTCAAATTCTGAAATTACATGTTCAATGAGAGAATACACGCAAAGTATAGGAATCGACAGGTCGCTTTAGGAAAATTCTCATGCCATCAACGCCCCGCGATGACAGGCCAACTGAGCAAAGCTCCTGAGACGGTTTATGCTTATCAATCATAAGATATGCCTATGAATTCTCACGCCCGGCAGGGCTTAATCCGCCTGTTCAGCCATGATTGAGGCAGAGTAACCCATCGAATAAACATGTGAAGATAGTGGAATAAGTGGTTTAAACCCGGGAATGCAGCAAGAATACACATAAAGTGCATTAGCCATTGATATGACTGACAGAAACATCGTAGATGACATATTGAGCCCTCCGTCGCTCCTTTCCCTTCCATCCTCGCCAGCCAACCGGCGCCACTTATCTCATCTCATTTAAGTCTGCTGATATCCTCTGATTACAGAAAATATTTTGCAAGCCCCGACATTCAGTAGTATGAAAACCTGCCTCGCTGTTGATTACTAAAAATAATCGTTTTATTAGCAACCGGCGGCTGAGGTCATCTGGTCGCCTGGCTGGTGCATCAGTAAAACACAACAAATAGATGAGATACCATACAATATTTGTCTTGTGCAAAACGGGATATTTTATATCCGGCCGTTATGAATCATTCGCTTTATAAATAAGTTTATGCGCATAAAAAATAATCCGGCGCGTTTATATTTTATGCGATTGAATATCGCCAACGTTATCTTCGCGACTGGGTACAGAACGAGAATAGATACGCGCGCCATTCAATCTGCGTCATGGCGGCAAGTCATAACCCCCGGAACAGATGCCAGTCGGTGGCCCGGACCAACAAATCTGTCGTAAGAGGGAGTGGCCTGCGCCCATACCGACGCAAGGCGCGGGATAACGTGGATATTGCAATTTATCCGTAGCTTATCCATGATCGATGGATGGCACTCTAATGTTGTATAGGTTTTAACAAATGATGGAATGGATTGCCGACCCCTCTATTTGGGCCGGTCTCATAACGTTGGTGGTTATAGAGCTGGTCCTCGGTATTGATAACCTGGTTTTTATTGCCATTCTCGCCGAAAAGCTCCCACCGGCACAGCGCGACCGCGCGCGCGTCGTCGGCCTGCTGCTGGCGATGTTGATGCGCCTGCTGCTGCTGGCATCGATTTCCTGGTTAGTCACCCTGACAAAACCGCTGTTCACCTTCCATGACCTCAGCTTCAGCGCCCGCGACCTGATCATGCTGTTCGGCGGACTGTTTCTGCTGTTTAAAGCCACGGTCGAGCTTAATGAACGCCTCGAAGGCAAAGACAGCGATAATCCGGTTCAGCGTAAAGGAGCGCAGTTCTGGGGCGTTGTGGCGCAGATTGTCGTGCTGGATGCCATCTTCTCGCTCGACTCAGTGATTACCGCGGTCGGCATGGTGGATCATCTGGCAGTGATGATGGCGGCTGTGGTTATCGCCATGAGTCTGATGCTGCTTGCCAGCAAGGCGTTAACCCGCTTTGTTAACAGTCACCCGACGATCGTTATCTTATGTCTCAGCTTCCTGTTAATGATCGGCTTTAGCCTGATCGCCGAAGGGTTCGGCTTCCCGATCCCGAAAGGTTATCTGTACGCGGCGATTGGCTTCTCCGTGATCATTGAGTCGCTAAACCAGCTGGCGCTGTTCAACCGCAGGCGCTTCCTCTCCGCTAATCTCACTCTGCGGCAACGAACAACCGAAGCGGTGATGAATCTGCTCAGCGGCCATAAGGAGAATGCCGAGCTGAATACGGACACCGCTGCGCTGATCGTCAATCAGGAGGACGCGCCGCTGTTCAATCCGCAGGAACGCCGGATGATTGAGCGGGTGCTGAACCTCAACCAACGTACCGTCAGCAGCATTATGACGTCGCGTCACGATATTGAGCATATCGATCTCAGCGCGCCGGAAGATGAAATTCGCGCGCTGCTGGAGAAAAACCAGCATACCCGCCTGGTGGTGACCGGTGGGCAAGATGATGAAGATTTGCTTGGCGTCGTCCACGTTATCGACCTTCTGCAACAGTCACTGCGCCATGAACCGCTTGATTTGCATGTTCTGCTACGTCAGCCGCTGGTATTCCCGGAAACGCTGCCTCTGCTGCCGGCGCTGGAGCAGTTTCGCCATGCCCGGACCCATTTTGCCTTCGTGGTGGATGAATTTGGTTCCGTTGAAGGGCTGGTGACGTTGAGCGATGTAATGGAAACCATTGCCGGCAACTTACCAAACGAAGCGGAAGAGACCGATGCCCGCCACGATATCACCAAAAATCCTGACGGCAGCTGGACGGCAAATGGGCATATGCCGCTGGAAGATTTGGTGCAGTACATTCCCCTGCCGCTGGACGAGAAACGCGAATATCACACGATTGCCGGCCTGCTGATGGAGAATCTACAGCATGTGCCTGCAGCCGGGGAAGAGGTGAAAATTGGCGACTATATTCTGCGGACGCTGCAGGTAGAAAGCCATCGGGTGCAGAAAGTGCAGATTATCCCGCCGCCGCCGCAGGATGACGAATTGAGTGACGAAGTGTAATTGCCCGCAGCCGCCGGATACTCCCCGGTCGCGCTGCGCTTACCGGGGCTACGATGCGTATGCGATCGCGTAGCCCGGATAAGGCGCTTGCGCCACTATCCGGGAAAGCCCCTGGTGATAACCGTTAAACCCGCATTCAGCATCTGGCCCGCCTCCCCCGGTCGCGCTGCGCTTACCGGGGCTACGAAGCGTATGCGATCGCGTAGCCCGGATAAGGCGCTTGCGCCGTTATCCGGGAAGCTATCGGTGATAACCGTTAAACCCGCATTCAGCATCTGGCCTGCTTTCCCCCGGTCGCGCTGCGCTTACCGGGGCTACAGGGCGAGTGCAATCGCGTAGCCCGGATAATGCGCTTACGCCGCTATCCGGGAAGCTATCGGTGATAACCGTTAAACCCGCATTCAGCATCTGGCCCGCCTCCTCCGGTCGCGCTGCGCTTGCCGGGGCTACAGGGCGAGTGCAATCGCGTAGCCCGAATAAGGCGCTTGCGCCGCTATCCGGGAAAGCCCCTGGTGATAACCGTTAAACCCGCGTTCAGCATCTGGCCCGCCTCCCCCGGTCGCGCTGCGCTTACCGGCATTTTGCGAGCCATTTTCCAATCCTTTCCACTGTTCATGGCCTACGCGCTTATCCCAATTTATTCTCCCGCTGCAGAGACCACATCTCACATAAGGAGCCTTCTTTGGTCGCCTATCGCCGCAACTATATTCATGGTGCAACCTGGTTTTTTACCGTCAATTTACGCAACAGGAAAAGCGCGCTTCTGACTCAGCAGGTCGCGGCCTTACGTCACGCGATTATGACCGTTAAACGGCAAAAACCTTTTTATATCGACGCCTGGGTTGTACTTCCGGAGCACCTGCATTGCATCTGGACCTTGCCGGACAACGACTGTGATTTTTCGGCACGCTGGCGGGACATAAAAGGAGGATTTTCCAGAACATTAAGACAGAATAACGTCTGGCAGCCTCGTTTCTGGGAACATACGATTCGCAATCAGCAGGATTATCGCCGTCACGTCGATTACATCTACATGAATCCGTTCAAACATGGCTGGGTAAAACAGATACAGGACTGGCCATTTTCAACCTTTCATCGGGATGTCCGGCGCGGGCTATATCCCGCTAACTGGAGCGGAGAGGTGGATGATTTCACCTGCGGCGAACGTTGATGACCGTCCCCGGTCGCGCTGCGCTTACCGCGGCTACGGAGCGAATGCGATCGCGTAGCCCGGATAAGGCGGTACGCCGCTATCCGGGACCGCTTTCCCCGGTCACGCTGCGCTTACCGGGGCTACAAAGCGTATGCGATCGCGTAGCCCGGATAAGGCGGTACGCCGCTATCCGGGACCGCTTTCCCCGGTCGCGCTGCGCTTACCGCGGCTACAAAGCGAATGCGATCGCGTAGCCCGGATAAGGCGGTACGCCGCTATCCGGGACCGCTTTCCCCGGTCGCGCTGCGCTTACCGCGGCTACGAAGCGAATGCGATCGCGTAACCCGGATAAGGCGGTACGCCGCTATCAGGGACAGCTTCCCCGGTCGCGCTGCGCTTACCGGGGCTACAAAGCGTATGCGATCGCGTAGCCCGGATAAGGCGGTACGCCGCTATCCGGGACAACCTCCCCCGGTCGCGCTGCGCTTACCGCGGCTACAAAGCGTATGCGATCGCGTAGCCCGGATAAGGCGGTTACGCCGCTATCCGGGACAGCTTCCCCGGTCACGCTGCGCTTACCGGGGCTACGGAGCGAATGCGATCGCGTAGCCCGGATAAGGCGGTTACGCCGCTATCCGGGAGTCCAGCAGCAGGTCAAAGCGGTTAATGCTTATCGAGGAGCTTCTTCACGTCTTTGCCATCCTGGGTATTTTTATTGCGATCCATCCAATCGTTAAGTCGCTGTTTTGCTTCATCCTGCAGCTGTTTGCGCAGGATCTGATCGACCTGCAGGCTATAGCTCAGCTCGTTCCACTTGCCGTAGATACGCAGCGGAATGGCGGTTTGTTTGAGCCTATCGATGAGCTTGTTTTCGCCTCGCCAGCCGCCCAGGACGCGCACGTTAAAGCGCATATCGCACTCTTCTTTCAGCAGGTTCAGGTCGCCCTGCCCGGTCAGCGCCATCATCTTAGACTGTCCCTGCAGGCTCTTTAAGGTCACCTGGCCGTGAGTCAGCTGCAATTCGCTGCTCATCGAGTCCAGCTGAGTGGCGTTATCGTAGTTTTCCTGAGCCTGCACATTGGTGCTGCGCTGCACGGCCTGCTGCACCAGCTGCTGGAAGTTGAGCCCTTCGGTGCGGGTATCGGCCATTTGAATCTGCGCCTCACCCTGCCAGCGGCGACGGAAATCATCGGCATCGATTCTTTCGCCGGCGAAATCTCCGCTTAATGAGAGCTTGCCGGTCAGGTTGAGCGAGTAATTAAACGCTTTCAGCAGAGAACTAATCTCAACGTTGTCCAGCTTCGGCTGGAAAGAGGCCTGCGCCGTTTTGCCCCGGGCATCCAACGAGCCGGGCAGCGATAACGTTCCGCCGTCGAGGTTGCCCTGCAGCTGGTTCACCGTCAACAGCCCCTGCTGATTGCTGATATCGCTCTTCACCCCGCTAAAGTTCATCCCGCGCCACTGCAACCGATCGGCGGTCAGCGACAGGTGGGCGTTAAAGCTGCGCAGGCTCGCGTAATCTTCCTGAATGTCGCTATTGGCAATCACCGGCCGCAGCTGTCTTGGCTGACTTTGCCCCTGTTGATTGACCGAGGCGTCGGTTGCCGGCGTGGCCTGAGCCAGCAGGCTATCCAGATTGAGCATGTTGGCATGAAGATTAAGCTGCCAGTCCGCCTGTTCGCCTAACACCACGCTGGCATTCCCGGCAATGTTGCTGCCGTTCGCCGTCAGATTGAGATTATCGAAGCTGATTTTTTTCTCATCCTCCAGCCAGCTCGCCTGCATGCTGCCCTGGCCGCTGACGCCCTCCGCCGGCAGTTCGGCCCCGCTCAGCTGCCAGTTGAGTTGAGAGATATCTGCTTTCAAAGAGTGGGGATAGTCGCCGCCCTGAACCTCAGCGGATAAAGAAAGGGCTAAATCACGCTGGTCACGATTGACCCGCCCGGAAAAGTCGAGGGTGGCGTGATGATTTTCATCCTGATCCATCTGCAGATGAATATCGCGAACCGTCACCTGTTCGCCGTTTTCATGCTGGAAAAAGAGGACGCTGTCGGCAATCTGCAACTGCCGGACATCATATGACCAACCGCGGTCTTCCGGGACCTGCGGCAGCGTATTGTCGTGAGGCACCACCGGCGCATCCTGGTCACGCACGGCTTCGGTCTGCGGCGTCAGCTGAATCACTGCGCCTTTGAGCATCACCTGCTTGACCTGCAGCTGATGGGAAATGAGCGGCATGAGCGCGACATCCAGACGCATATTGTCAGCTCGCACCACCGGTTCGGCGGCCCCCGGCGCCGTTAGCGTCATGCGGCCTGAGAGGATGCTCAGCTGCGGCCAGACGTGCCAGCGCAGTGGGCCATCGAGTTCGAGCTGATAACCGCTACGCTCCGCCACCTTGTGCACCATATAGGCGCGAAAATCGTTGGGATTGACCAGCAATACCAACGCGGTTAGCCCGGCGACAACTACCGCCAGTAAGATCATCAGCGTCGTCAGAATTCGTCTCATGGCACCCTCAGCACACCGCGTACGTTATCAATCCTTGTCGATCCGGCTCGCCACCGCGCCCTGCTGGTCGCGATATTTGGCGTCTTCACGGCGGTTATAAGGCCGTGCCGCCGGGCCTGATAGCGGTTCAAAACTCAATGCGCCGATCGGCATCCCCGGGCGCAGCGCCAGCGGCAGCTTACCGGAATTATAGAACTCCAGGACGATGCAGCCAGACCAGCCGGGATCGATCCGGTGCGCGGTCACGTGCACCATCAGTCCCAGCCGCGCCAGAGAGGAGCGCCCGTCGAGCCAGCCAACGAGATCGGCAGGCAGCGTCACCGATTCAAAGGTGACCGCCAGCGCCAGTTCGCCCGGATGCAGGTAGAACGCTTCGCCTTCCGGCAGCACAATTTCTTCGCTCATCACGCGATCCAGCGCCGCGGTGACTTCCGCCTTCGGCCCGCTCAGATCGATAAAGGGGGCGGTGTGGCCGCGAAACGTGCGGAATTTATTCCCCAGTCGAACATCGACGGTGGCACCATTAATACGCTCAACGGGTGGACGCGGGCTGATGGATAGCCGCCCCTCATCCAACCAGGCTTCTATATCTCGGTCGCACAGACGCATGAGCTTTCTCCTTTAAGGCATGGCGCCCCTACACCTTCCGGGGCAAAGGGCAATTTGGGTTCTCTTTGCACGTTACACAATTCGGTAGTGTTATTCAAAGAACTGACTGATTTTTGCCTTCAGAATATCAATCGCGATGCGGTTCTTACCGCCGCGAGGCACAATAATGTCGGCATACTGTTTGGAGGGGTCAATAAACTGCAGGAACATCGGGCGAACCGTTTTCTGATACTGCGCCATCACCGAGTCCATCGAGCGCCCGCGTTCATTAACATCGCGCTTGATGCGGCGCATCAGGCAGATATCCAGCGGCGTATCCACGAAGATAGAGAAGCTCAGTTCATTGCGCAGGCGAACATCGGTCAGCAATAAAATTCCTTCAAGGATAATCACTTTCTTCGGTTCAATGTGGATGGTTTCCGGCATGCGCGTGTGTTCAACGTAGCTGTAAACCGGCAATTCAATCGGCTGGCCGCTTTTCAGCATCTGCAGATGCTGGAACAGTAAACTGTGGTCCATCGAGCTGGGATGGTCATAGTTCGTTTTAACACGCTCTTCCATCGACAAATGACTTTGATCTTTGTAGTAGCTGTCTTCCGGAATAACGCCAATATGTTCATCGCCAACCTGTTCACGTAATTCGCGATACAGCGTGCTGGCGATAAGACTTTTTCCCGAAGCCGATGCGCCGGCGATGCCTATAATGACGCACTGATGAGACGTATCAGTCATAAATTTTTGCGACCTGATTAACCTGGATGTATATGGAAGGGTGACGTTTGACCGTCAAACGCCGCAATTATAGGGATTTCAGCGCGGCGATACCAGTGATATGCACCCTCAAAGGCTATTCCGCCGTCGGCGTCCATCCCTCGGTATACCAGATGTGCAGCAATGCGTAAGAACGCAGCGGCTGCCAGCGCCTGGCGTAATGGGCGATACGCGCCGGCGTCATTCCGCTGAAGCGCTGCTTAATCAGATAATCATCCGCGAGGAAAATATCCTGCGCCTGCCAGCCGCGCAGGGCAAAATAGCTCGCGGTCCAGCGGCCAATCCCCGGCAGCGTCTGCAGCTGCTTCATCCCGGCGTCGATATCGTCCGGCGCCGCCAGCGGTAAAGCGCCACTGAGTGCCGCCTGCGCCAGGTGGATAAGCGCCTCGGCGCGCCGCAGCGACATACCGCACGCCTTCAGCGCTGCCGGGTCAGCCAGCGCCAGCCTGTCCGGGGTCGGGAACAGAGAATACCCCGGCACCGCCGCCAGCGGCTCGCCGAAAGCCGCCACGACCTTTGCCGTCAGCTTCGCCGCCATCGCCACGCTGACCAACTGCCCCAGCACCGCCCGGACCGCTTGTTCAAAAGCATCAAGCGAGCCCGGCAGACGCAATCCCGGCCGCGCCTGCGCTAGCGGCCCGAGAACCTGCGCCACCTGCCGCGGGTCGCAGGACAAATCAAACAGCCGCGCGACCCGCCTCAGACACTCATCGGCGACCGGCAGCAGGCCGTCGGATAACGACACCCGTAATCCTTGCGCCGCATCATCCGCCGTGACCGTAATCAGCCCACGGTGGCCGGCCAGCGCAAAGCTGCGGCTGTAGGTATCTTCGCTGAACGTTTCGATGCCCGAAACCGCACGCGCACGCAGAAAAGCAAATATCCACTCCCGATCGAAGGGCGGAAGCCAGGGTAACAGCGTCATCGTTTCTCCTTATTAATTGCCTCAATGATAGACGTTCTGCGTCCGCCGTACCTTGCTTTTAAATTCCAGTTGTCGCCGCGACGGCAATCCGCTAAAGTCGCCCCCCTTCTCACTGGCATGGGGATTTTTCAGGTCATGTTTATTGGTTTTGACTACGGAACCGCCAACTGTTCGGTTGCCGTAATGCGGGATAATCGTCCGCAGCTGTTAACGTTGGAAAACGGCAGCAAGCTGCTGCCATCAATGTTGTCGGCACCCACCCGCGAAGCGGTCAGCGAATGGCTCTACCGCCATCATGACGTGCCGACCAACGGCGACGAAAACCAGGCGCTGCTGCGTCGCGCGATTAACTTCAACCGCGAGGAAGACATCGACGTGCTCGGCAACAGCGTCCAGTTTGGCCTCGCCTCGTTGCATCAGTACGTCGATGACCCGGAAGAAGTGTACTTCGTTAAATCCCCCAAATCGTTCCTCGGCGCCAGCGGCCTGAAGCCGCAGCAGGTCGCGCTGTTTGAGGATCTGGTCTGCGCCATGATGCTGCACATTAAACAGCAGGCGCAAACCCAGCTCACGGAGACCATCGACCAGGCGGTGATTGGCCGGCCGATTAACTTCCAGGGACTGGGCGGCGATGAGGCTAACGCCCAGGCGCAAGGGATCCTCGAGCGCGCGGCAAAACGCGCCGGTTTTCGCGACGTGGTCTTTCAGTTTGAGCCGGTGGCCGCCGGGCTGGATTTCGAAGCGACCCTCAGCGAAGAAAAACGCGTGCTGGTCGTCGATATCGGCGGCGGGACCACCGACTGTTCGCTGCTGCTGATGGGGCCGCAGTGGCGCGAGCAAGCCGACCGTCAGCAAAGTTTACTCGGCCACAGCGGCTGCCGCGTTGGCGGTAACGACCTTGATATCGCCCTGGCCTTTAAATGCCTGATGCCGCTGCTGGGAATGGGCGGCGAAACCGAAAAAGGGATCGCCTTACCGGTTCTGCCGTGGTGGAACGCGGTCGCGATCAACGATGTTCCGGCGCAAACGGATTTCTACAGCAGCGCCAACGGGCGGCTGCTCAATGATTTGCTGCGCGATGCCCGCGAGAGCGAAAAAGTCGCGCTGCTGCTGAAGGTCTGGCGCCAGCGTCTGGGCTATCGGCTGGTACGCAGCGCGGAAGAGAGTAAAATCGCCCTCTCCGCACAGGAAAGCGTCACCGCCGAGCTGCCGTTTATCAGCAGCGAGCTGGCCACCGCCATCAGCCAGCAGGGGCTGGAAACGGCGCTAAACCAGCCGCTGGCGCGCATCATGGAGCAGGTCCAGCTGGCGCTGGACAACAGCCGTGAAACGCCGGATGTGATCTACCTCACCGGCGGCAGCGCGCGCTCGCCGCTGATTAAGAAAGCGCTGGCGGCCCACCTGCCGGGGATTCCGATTGCCGGCGGCGATGATTTTGGCTCGGTCACCGCTGGCCTGGCCCGCTGGGCGCAGGTGGTGTTCGCATAATGACGACGGGGCTGCCCCTGCCCCGTCGTCCTGCCCGGTAATACCGCTACACGGTGCTGAACCAGAAACAGCCGGAATAGCGATGAATATTCACCGGGCCGGTTATCACCGCACTCTCTGTTCTGTCGGAACGGCGGTATTGCCATGCGCAGGCAATAAATGCAGTTTACCCGGCCGCGGTTTTTATCACCGTAATAACCCCTTGGGTAGCAGATTTTTATATCGCCGAAACTCTGCCATAAAGTCATATCACAACCTGTTTCCGCCGTTCGTCGCTACACCCCTTGACTGGCGGGACCTGGCAGACAGGTCAGGTCAGTTCAGGCCGGTGCAAATAATACTGGAATAATCGCGGCGCTCCCCGCAGAATGCTTCGTCGTCTTAATCTACGAATTTATTTCCCGGGTTCCGGGGAATGGTCCGTGCCAGCAGCAGACATTATTGCCTGTTTATCTCGCCGTTATTTATCCATGCCACAGGGGGCGTGTTTAACTCGTATGCGCGCTATTCTTGATCCAGAGAAACCCGCAGTCTGGGGCAGCAGATTTCTGATCTGGGCCTGCTGCGCCGTACTTATTAGCCTTCAGTTTCTTGCCCACGCAGGAGCCGAAATCCGCCAGATCGGGATCGATACTCCGGTACAGTGGTACGCCGATAACGACGGTACAATGACCCTGAATGCGTTTCTCTCTCTACCGGAGAACAGCCTGAATTCGGGGCAGCACATCCCCTCATTTGGCTATTCGTCAAAAACATACTGGCTAAAGACCTCGTTGCCGGCAGCCTACTTCAACGGAGAACCACGCTGGCTACAGCTTGGCCCCTCCTTTGTCGATCATCTCAGCGTTTTCTATCGCCCTGCGGGTAAAGACCGGCCGTGGATTAAAAAGGAGTTTGGCGATCGCTCAGCGAGCAGAGAGAGCGATCTCGACTACCGTGAAAGCGTGCTGATTTTGCCCCCGCCCCCGGATCCGGCAGGTTACGAGGTGGTTTTCCGCATCCAGAGCAGCAGCACCCTGATCCTGCTGGCAACGCTCTCTTCGCCGCAGGAATTTGTGCAGTCCGCAACCCAGGATAGCGCATTCTGGAGCTTTTACTTTGGTCTGGCCGTGATTGCCAGCGGTATTGCCCTGTGGCTTGCCGTTTTGTTGCGCCGTCGCTTACTGTGGGGGATCTGCTTATTTTCCCTCAACTATCCGCTGGTGGCGGCTCTGCACGGCTACCCGGAATGGTTTTTTGGCGACGCCGCTCTCCCCGTTCAGGACGCGATGGTCAGCTACCTGTCGTTACTCAGTTACGCCACTGCGCTGTGGCTGCATAGCGAAATTTTTGATCTCAAAAACAATATGCCGCGATTACATCAGCTGCTGCTCGCCGCTATTGGTTTAAATATTCTGCTTCTCGCTAGCGTTCCGCTGGGCTTTTACGGGTTGTCCATGCAGATTGAGGCCGGGATATTCTTTGTCGTCGCCCCCATCCTACTGGTGACCTCATGGGCGCTGTGGCGACGCAAAGCCATTGATCTGAACACCCTGCTGCTGGGGTTGCTTCCTCCCCTGTATGTTATTTCCGCCGCGCTGGCGCTCCTGTCCGTCCACGGTGTGATTCCCTTTCATAACGCGATTTACTCCACCTGGCAGTATGCGCTCATCATTCATATCATCACCGTGCTGATCATTGCGGTTCTGCGCATCCGCGCCGAAAACCGCAGGTTGATACAGAAACAGCAGTTGGCGCGAGAGTTACAAATTGAACGCGAGGCAAACTTTCAGCAACGGCAGTTTATGGGCATGGTAGCGCACGAATTCCGCACGCCGTTATCAGTGATTCAGGCCGCGCTGGAAAATCTGCGTCTCTGTTCCCCGGTCCCCGCGCAGGAGCCCCGCCTGGATCGCATGCAGCGGGCAACGACGCGCCTGGTGCAGTTAACCGATAATTGCCTGGCCGATGCCCGCCTCTCTTCCCGTGCGCTACATGTGGATAAGCAAGATTCGGAGCTGTTATCGCTGATCAATATGGCCGCGACGGTGGTCGACCTCTCTTTGCACCATTATCTTACCGTGACTTTAGCAGGACACCGCGTGACGCCAGAAACCCGCTCTCCGGTTCTCTTTATAGACAGCGGGTTGCTCTGTATTGCCCTTGCTAACCTGCTTGATAATGCAGTGAAGTATTCTCCGTCGGGGGAAATTGCTATCGATATTTGCCAGGAGCTGAACCACTGTGAAATACGGATCCGTGACCAGGGGCCTGGCATTGCCGTTGACCAGGTTGAGCCTATTTTTGAGCGCTATCAGCGAGGCGTAATCCACGGCGCGACCCCGGCAGGAACCGGCCTTGGCCTGTACGTCGCCCGGCAAATCGTACAGGCTCACGGCGGAGAGCTGCGGTTGGCGAAGAACAGCCCGGCGGGATGCGAATTCGCACTTACGCTCCCCCGCCCTGATCCGCATCAGCAGAGAGAAAAATCATGACATTACGCGTGGCGATCGTTGAAGACAGCGCCGACCTGCTCGATGAACTCTTAGCCTTTCTGCGCTACCGCGGCTTCGACGCATGGGGCGCGCACAGCGCAGAGGCATTCTGGCGGCAGCTGCATCGCGCCCCGGTGGATGTGGTGCTGATCGATATCGGTCTGCCAGGAGAAGATGGCTTCAGCGTGCTGGAGTACTTACATGAGCTTGGCGAATACGGACTAATCGTCATTACGGCCAGAGGACATGAACAGGACAAGCTGCGGGCCTTGAACCTTGGGGCAGATTGCTATCTCATCAAACCGGTTAATTTTTCCGACCTCGCAGAAACCATTCATGCGCTGGGCAACCGTCAGGGCCAGCATCAGGCGTTGCCCGCCACTTCCACAGCCGCTTCCTCTCTGCCCGTTCCTTCCAACTGGATACTACAGGCTGAGAGCCTGGTTGCCCCTTCCGGGCTTATTTTGCCGCTCACGCAGCAAGAGCACCGGCTCATGGCGCAGCTGATGCGCAACCACAATGAGATCTGCCGTAAGGTGGATCTGCACGCCTCTCTTTTTCCCGATGAAGCTGAGCCGGAGCTGCACAGAATTGACGTGGTCATCAGTCGCCTGCGCCACAAGGCACGTCTTCACGGGATCCATTTACCCATCCGCGCCATTTTTGGCAAAGGGCTGGCGTTTGTCCCCTGATGCTTCCCATAGCCGCTTCGACCCGCAGTCCTCCTCGCGGTTCGGATTAATGACCATCAGGTTATGTATTTTGCCATCATTGTTAATTTTTTCTCATTTTTTGAGAGGAATGAGAGAAATGAGACTGACGGAAAATTAAGAATTTTCTTACATTGACCTGACGCCGCGAACGTACTACCTAAAATTCTCTGGCATATTGACGGAGTATCTGAAGAGCTCAGTCCCGCCGAACGGGCCATTTACCCACTGTTTTACCCGGTGGGATATCCTGGCCTGCAGCGACACAGAGCTTTCAGGTTAACGATCCGGCGGTCTGGCGCTACAGGAGCCACGACGACTAAAGCATTACGCGGAATAACAGAATAAAGATATTCGCGTCGGCACTTCTGTACATTTTTACACCATATCATTCAGTTAAGGGAAACCTATCATGGTCATGCAAACGTGGTTAGCCTTGTTGCTCTGCGTATTTTTTCTCGGCATCTCCGTTTACAGTCTTATTTCTTATATCAAAGACCGAAGAAAACAAAAGATCCCCTTTGCCTATAAGAAAGCGCCGCGCAGAAAATAACCCTGAGAGCTGCGCAACTTTCTGATATCTGCCATGAAAAGGACGATAATCCTTTCATGAATATTATTTTCTCGCTGACAAAGCTATTGCCGTATACACCCGGAAGGTGGCTCGCAGCCTGGCGGTTATGTTGATTTATCAGGAAAGTAACGAAATGAGAAAAATAAACATCGCGATCAATAGCCGCAATACTTTTCTCAGGGCTTCGCTGATGGCGCTGGTCAATGAACTCACCCGCTTCAGCGACAATGTGACGGTCATCTTTTCCTGTTCGACCAGTGTGTTATCCGAACAGGACATCATCATCGCTGAGCTCCTTCCGGGTGAGATTCATCTGTGCAACACCAGCATCAAAAACCGTAAGCAGAACAGTTCCGTCATCATACTGCATAGTTATGACCCGCTCCCGGAAAAGGAGCTCATCGTCAACTGCCTGAAAGAAGTCACCTTTGTCGCAATACAATCGGTCAGGATTGATAAAATGCGCGCCATTATTGACAAAGAACTGAAAAAACATGCAGACCCGGCCGTCAAACAGGCCGCCGGTTCCGGGTTAATATGCGCAAACTGCCCGCACAGGACCCTGTCGCGTTCGCAGGTGACTGTCGCCCACGGACTGATTAAAGGGTTTGATATTGGTAAAATATCCGCCCTCAACAAGGTGAGCCCCAAAACTATCCTCTATCACAAAAACCAGATTATGGAAAAATATGCGCTGAATAACCATCATGACTTCTTTCAGTTCATCAATTTGTTAAAAGAACGCGGATAAGCGGAATGGCGTCATTGACGGATAGCTGAAAATTAGGAATTTCGTGGGTTGCGCAGGGATCGCATTCCGAAAAGAGAACCGGTTGCGGAAAAATAACTACATCCAGGCAACCACTCACCGGTAACATTATCACCTCCCCCGGGTATGAAGATACCGCGAGTATTTTTATACAATAAGAATAACGTCCTTTATCACCGGTGCGGTTATTTCGTCACATTGCCCCTTGCGTGCCTGTCGGGGGCTTTTTTTTCCGTACCCGCAGGGAAATACGCCCCTGTAAAAGGGGCGTATGGCAATCAGGCTTGCACCTGCTGAGGTTCAGCTTCTGGCGCCTCTTCCTGCAGTAAGCCTTCATTCTTCGACAGCATCGCGGTGGCGATCCCGTTGCCCAGCACGTTAATCGCCGAGCGGCCCATATCGAGGAAATGGTCGATGCCCATCAGCAGCAGGATCCCGGCGACCGGAATATTGAAGCCCGGGATGGTGGCGGCCAGCACCACCAGCGCGGAACGCGGCACCCCGGCAATCCCTTTCGACGCCAGCATCAGGGTTAACATCATGACGGTGATTTCGCTGAAGCTCAGGTGGATGTTATAGGCCTGAGCGATAAACAGCGCCGCAAAGGAGCAGTAAACCATCGAGCCCACCAGGTTAAAGGAGTAGCCGATCGGCAGCACGAATGAAACAATGCTCCGCGAGCAGCCAAAGCTGACCAGGCGCTCCAGCGTCTTCGGGTAGGCGGCCTCCGAGCTGCTGGTGGTAAAGGCGACCAGCACCGGGTCTTTCAGCATGTTGAGCAGGCGGAAGACCTCTTTTTTCAGCACCATGTAACCTACGGCCAGCAGCACTACGCTGGTCAGCAGCACGGCGAGGTAGTAGCCGCCGATAAAAGAAGCGTAGTTCAGCAAAATCCCCAGCCCCTGAGAGGCGATAACCGAAGAGATGGCGGCGAAAATGGCCAGCGGAGCCACGTACATCACATACCCCGTCACCTTCAGCATAATGTGCGAGACGACGTTCAGCGCGGCCACCAGCGGCGCATTGAATTTTTCCCCCAGCGATGCGCCGGCAATACCGAAAAACATGGAGAACACCACGATTTGCAGAATCTCGTTATTGGCCATCGCCTCGGCAATGCTGGTCGGGATCGTATGCGATAAAAACCCTTTTAAACTCATCCCGCTGACCGCCAGGCCGGTATCAATGGATCCTTGCGGAATCGCCAGATTTAAGCCCGCCCCCGGATGCTGAAGGGTCACAATCACCAGCCCCACCAGAATGGAGAGCACGGAAGAGGTGATAAACCACACCATCGCCTTACCGCCGACCCGACCGATCGTCGCGGTTTCACCGAGCCGCATAATCCCTACCGTTAACGTACTGAACACTAGCGGCGCGATCACCATCTTAATCAGCCGTAAGAACATATCGGTAAAGAGCGTAATATTGTCAGACCAGGCGGCAATCGCCGCTGACGAGGCATAAGCATGGATTGCCGCGCCGGAGAGGATCCCCAGCAGCATGAAAATAACGATGAACAGCGTGAGTTTGTTTGCACTTGCCACAACAATGAACCCCTGATTTATTTAACATATTGATCGCAATGCACATATATTCTTTTTATTGGCGTGCATTAAGAGCCTATCCCATAGGGCTATGTTACTTGCCATTTTGAAGCGGGGCAGTGCTCGAAACCCTCACGTACTACGTGTACGCTTCGGTTTCTCCGCGCTGTCCGTGTTCAAACTGTCTGCGACAATAACGTCGACTGGATAGGCTCTAAATATTCACCGCATAAATTGAATAAAAGCCGCAGGGGTTACAACTCTTTTTTAGTTTCTTACCGCAGCTGTTGATACAACAGTTGATATACATCAAGCCATGCCCGGTCGTGGTAGATGGTGCCATCCGCTACCACGCCTGACGACGTCCCGCCGGGGATGCTGGCAAGCGGTGAGCCCTTTACCCTCGCCACCTTTCTCACATCGCCAGACCGCCGCCTCCGGCAAACTCGCGCTCGCCGGCAATTTTCATCACCTCGGCCCCGCAGGTCACGAACGGCGCCCGGCGGCTGGCATAAATCAGCCCCCCGGCCTGCGGGCGGACCGACTGGACCATATCGGTCAACGGATCGACAATTTCGGCGACCACATCATCGGCGCTCACCCACTCTCCCGGCCGTTTCAGCAGCAATAAGATCCCGCTCGCCGGGGCAGTGACAATTTCTCCGCCGGCAAACGGCAGCATTACCGTCTGCTGTTGCGGCACCGCAGGGACCTCCCCCGCCACCACGCCGCGAAATTGCAGGTACCGGTACAGACGCCCGGCGTCCTCCCGGGCCAGCGCAGGGTTCACATCCTGCTGGCCGCGCAGTTCCACGGTCACCGCCATGCAGCCGGGGCGCTGCTGCTGCCAGGCGGGATAGCGCCGGGCCAGACGGTGCCACGGCAGCCCGCAGGCCTCGTCAAACGAGTTGCCGCCGCTCTCCTGCGACAGCAGTACCGTACCAATCCCCAAAAAGGCGGCCACAACGCCGGCTTCCGCCTGCCACGCCGGGTCGGCGTAGAGATGCAATATCGCCTGGTCATCGCAGTGCAGATCCAGCACCACATCAGCATCGCAGGCGAGAGACAAGAGATGGTGACGTAACGCCTGGACTTCGCTGCCCAGCGGTTCGGCGGCTAACGCGTCGCGCATGGCCCGGCGCACGGCGTGGCGATGGTCGCCGCCCGCCAGCGCTACGTCGGCGGCTAAATAGGGCTGCGCGAGCCGGGCCAGATCGGGGAAGTCGCGGTTGAAGTTGCGACCGCTCGCCAGATCGAAGCGGCCGATCCCGCCGTTCAGCAACACCTGGGCCAGCCCTGGCGGGTTCGCCACCGGGACGAGAATGATTTCCCCGCGCAGCTCCGCGCGCCGTTCCGCCTGGCTGAGTAATCTTTTAAGATAATGCAGTACCAACATGCCCGGAATTTCATCGGCGTGCAGCCCGGCCTGCAGATAGACTTTCTCCCCGCTGCCGGGTTCGCCAAAGTGAAAATGGGTTAATTGCCGCTGCCCACTCAGGGCATGTTGGGGTAAGGTATAGTGTTTAATTTTCATTGGACGTCCTATCTGTGGAAAAGAAAGCCCGGCTTGACCGTATCGATCACAAGATCCTTGAAATCCTGCGCCGGGATGGCCGCATTTCTTATCAAAAGCTCTCGGAGCAGGTAAACCTCACCGCCCGTCCTTGCCTGGAACGCGTACGTGGCCTTGAGCGCGACGGCATCATTCGCGGCTACAGCGCCATTATTGAACTTCCCGATCCGCAGCATGCTTTTGTGGTGCAGGCGCAGATTGCCCTCGCCGATCACGGCCGCTCGCAGCCGGTGTTTGAGCAGGAGATGCGGCAAACGCCTGAGGTGCTGGACTGCTGGCTGGTCAGCGGCAGCTTTGACTTTCTGGTGCGGATCGGCTGTCGCAGCATGGCGCACTACTGCCAGCTGGCGGATAGCTGGCTGACCAGCAAAAAGTTTCGCGTCGATAAAATCGTGACCCTGACGGAGCTCCAGTCGATCAAACGCTCCTGATCAGCCGCGGCGAATAAAGGCCAGCCAGCGCCGTTCCGCGCGTGAAAAGGCGAAAATGAGCATAAAGGTACAGAGTAAATACAGCGCGGCGGCCATCAGGAACGGGATAAACGGCGAATAGGTGATGGCATAAAAGGCCCGCGCCACGCCGGTGATGTCGAGCAGGGTCACGGTACTGGCAAGCGAGGTGGCGTGGAGTAAAAACACCATCTCATTATTCAGCGCCGGGATCCCGCGCCGCAGCGTGGCGGGCAGCACCAGACGGCGAATAATTTGCCCTTTGCTCATCCCATAGGCTTCGCCCGCTACCCATTCATTGCGTGGAAAGGTCGCCATCATCCCCGCCAGCAGTTCGGCAACGTAAGCGGCGGTATTGAGCACCAGCGCCAGGGTGGCGCAGAAGGTGGCATCGCGAAATAACAGCCAGAACGGGCGATCGTTTTGCCAGCCCAGCTGGACAATATCGAACTGCGACAGCCCGTAGTAAATCAGCATCAGCTGCAGATAGAGCGGCGTACTGCGAAAAAAGTAAGTGAAGCCGCGGAGCGGCCATGCCAGCACGCGCGGGCCGTAGACCTGGCCTATCGCCATCAGCACCGCCAGCACCATCCCGGGAACGATAGACAGCAGGAACAGTTTCGCCGTCATCGCCAGCCCGCTCGCCTCGCCGTTGCCGTCGCTCCACAGATAGCCCGGCACCGCATCGATAAAGGTCTGGAGATTCATAACGTCGCCCCCGCCGTGGATGAACGCAGCGCATAGCGCTTCGCCAGGCGGCTAAACAGCCAGCTGGACAGCGCGGTAATCACCATATAAATCAGCGACACGAGGAAATAGAACAAAAAGGGTTTTTGCGTGGCGCGCCCGGCCTGCTCCGCCAGCCACACCATATCTTCCAGGCCGAGGATCGAGACCAGCGCCGACGCCTTCATCAGCCCCAGCCAGTTATTGTTGATGCCTGGAATGGCAAAGCTCAGCATCTGCGGCAGCATAATCCGTCGGAATACCGACCAGGGCCGCATGCCGTACGCTTCCGCCGCTTCGGTTTGCCCGCGATCGACGGTCAGGAAGGCGCCGCGAAAAGTTTCGCTGTAATAGGCGCCAAACACGAAGCCAATCGCCAGCACGCCGGAAATAAAGGTATTAAAACGCACCGGGCCAACGCCCACCAGACCCAGCAGGGCATTGACCAGCATTTCGCCGCCGAAAAACAGCAGCAGCATAATGACCAGCTCCGGGATGCCGCGTACCAGCGTGGTGTAGCCGGTGGAAACCCAGCGTAGCCAGCGCGGCCCGAACAGCTTCATCAGCGCATTGACCAACCCCAGCAACAGCGCCACCAGCAGCGAGACCAGCATCACGCACAGCGAGAGCCCTGCGCCGCGTAACAGTAACGGTAAATAGTCTGCAACCATGTTCTGCCTTCCACCCGTGGCGTAAAGGGGCGCAGATCGGCGATCGCGCCCTCTCCTTCACGGCTTAATTGCCATAGATATCGAAACTAAAGTACTTTTTCTCAATCGCAGCGTAAGTCCCGTCGGCGCGGATCGCCTTAATCGCTTCGTTGAGGGCGTCGCGCAGGGCCGGATTGTCTTTATTAACCGCAATGCCAACGTCAGACGAGATGCTGCCGTCGCTAATGACCGGGCCGGCAAAGGCAAACTTCTGCCCGCGCGGAGTGTCGATAAAACTGGTGGACGCCTGAATATTATCCTGCAAGGAGGCGTCGATGCGCCCGGAGAGCAGATCCAGATAGACGTTGTCCTGGTTGGCATACCCCACCACCTTCACACCGTGATTGGCCCAGTGGGTCCTGGCGTAGGCTTCATGGGTCGAGCCGGTTTGTACCCCGACGGTTTTGCCCTTGAGGCTCGCGGCGTCCGGCAACAGCGGGCTGCCTTTACGCGCCACCAGCTGCGCCGCGCTGCGGTAGTAGCGGTCGGTGAAATCCACTTCCTTCTTACGCTCATCGGTAATATTCAACGAAGCGATAATCGCATCGAATTTGCGCGCATTCAGCGCAGCGATCATGCTCTCAAACGGCTGCTTGACGAAGACGCATTTCGCTTTCAGGTGCGTGCACAGCGCGTTGGCGATATCGATATCAAAGCCGGTAATTTCACCGCTGGGCGCAAGGACGTCAAATGGCGGATAGCCGCCGTCAACGCCGAAGCTGATGGTGTCAAACTGCTGAGCGGCCAGCGGCGCGCTGAGCGCCATCCAGGCCAGTAAGGCGGCAATACGTGTTTTCATAGCTGTTACCCCTGATGTCAACGGCGCGGTTAAAAACGCAGGGAAAGGCAGGTCAGGCCGCCATCCATTTTCTTAAATTCGCTGGTATCGAGCTGGACGACGGGCATGCCCAGCTTGCTGATTTCGCCCAGGGTATAGGGGTAACCCTGCGGCGTGATTAAGGTATCGTTGATCCATAACGTGTTACCGGCATACGACTCCTCTTCCGGGATCACAATGGTCCGGAAACTGCCAAAGGCAGGATGGTTCACATAGCCCTCCGTCAGCAGCAGCGTATTGCGTCCGACATAGTTGACGATGGATTTCAGATGCAGCCCCGCGCTCACTTCAATGGCGGTAACCTGATAGCCATAGGGTTCGACGGCGGCAGCAAATTCGCGGATCCCCTGCTCGTCGGTGCGTGCCGTCTGGCCGACAAAAAACTGCTTATCCACCAGCAGAACGTCGCCGCCGTCCATGTGACCGCGATCGCTCATGCGCACCAGCGAACGAAAACCGGCCAGCACCGGCGCAATGGTCTCCACTTCGCCCTGGCGACTCGGCGCCCCCGGATGAGTCATAACCGCCAGCTCAGGCATCACCACGGCGGTATCTTCAACAAAATGAGCATCCGGGTAATCCGTCGCCGCCGGCAACACGGTCACTTTCAGGCCCAGCTGCAGCAAGGTTTCCACATAGGCCAGGAACTGGCGCGTGGTGCCTGCAATATCCGGCGCCCCGAGCCGGGCGGTGGTTTGACCGGCGCCGCAGGTGGCGGCCGGCAGACGGGCGATAGCTTGGGTAAAATGCATAGAGAACCCTCTGGTGACAAGTGGCGGTCGTTGTTCCTGAAGCGCAGGTAAAGCAACGTGTTTTCTTGATTATCAAACAGATGCTATTTCCAGTCTGGCTGAATAGCCGCTGAAGGTTGTCAATTTACGCTGTATATTGTGGCGAGAACGACGCATTCTGCTGTGAGGAAGAGAGGGGGTCAGCGCCGCCCCGGGGGGCTGAAACGCATAAAAATGCGCCCTCTGCCATACCGGGAAGTGCCGCGGAAATTTTCTCAGCCGGGATGTGCAAGCCTAACGTGCTCACTGAAAAGCCTTTTATCCGGACATATCTCAATAGTCTTTTCATAATTCCTCCATTTTTGCGGGGCGTTTGGTCACTAAACTAGTATCATTCGGCGAAACGTTTCAGGATGAGATAGCAAATTAATGAAAGGCAGTAATACACTTCGTTGGGGAACCGCACTGGCGGTCATCATCGTTGCCGGCGCCGCATACTGGTACTGGCAGGGTCGTGAAGCCGCGAGCGATACGCCTTCCGCGGCGAACGGGCAGCATCAGCAGGCCTCCGGCGGCGGTCGTCACGGCCGCTTCGGCGCCGCCCTGGCGCCGGTTCAGGCGGCGACGGCCACCAGCGAGTCGGTGCCGCGCTATCTCAGTGGTCTTGGTACCGTCACCGCAGCCAATACGGTGACCGTGCGCAGCCGGGTGGATGGTCAACTGCTGGCTATCCATTTCCAGGAAGGTCAGCAGGTCAAAGCGGGCGATCTGCTCGCCGAGATCGATCCCAGCCAGTTTAAGGTAGCGCTGGCGCAGGCCCAGGGCCAGTTAGCGAAAGACAAAGCCACGCTCGCCAACGCCCGCCGCGACCTCGCCCGCTATCAGCAGCTGGTCAAAACGAACCTGGTTTCCCGCCAGGAGCTGGACACCCAGCAGTCTCTGGTCAGCGAAACGGAAGGCACCATTAAAGCCGATGAAGCCGCCGTCGCCAGCGCGCAGCTGCAGCTGAACTGGAGCCGCATCACCGCGCCGATTGACGGGCGAGTCGGCTTAAAACAGGTGGATATCGGCAATCAGATCTCCAGCGGCGATACCACCGGCATCGTGGTATTAACCCAAACCCATCCGATTGATTTAGTCTTCACTCTGCCGGAAAACGATATCGCCACCGTCGTCCAGGCGCAGAAAGCCGGGAAAACGCTGCAGGTTGAGGCGTGGGACCGGACCAACAAACAGAAAATCAGCGAAGGCACCCTGCTGAGCCTCGATAACCAGATAGACGTCACGACCGGGACCATCAAACTGAAAGCGCGCTTCACTAACCAGGACGATGCGCTGTTCCCGAATCAGTTCGTCAATGCCCGCATGCTGGTGGATACCCAGCAGAATGCCGTGGTCATTCCGACCGCCGCGCTGCAAATGGGCAACGAAGGTCATTTCGTCTGGGTACTCAACAGCGATAACAAAGTCAGCAAACATACCGTCACCCCGGGGATTCAGGACAGCCTGAAAGTGGTGATTAGCGCCGGGTTGTCGGCCGGCGATCGGGTGGTCACCGACGGTATCGATCGTCTGACCGAAGGGGCAAAAGTGGAAGTAGTGGACCCGCACAGCGCGCCAGCCGCCGCTGCGGAGAAGGCCACCAGTCGTGAATACGGGAAAAAAGGAGCGCGCTCCTGATGCAAGTATTACCCCCGAGCAGCACGGGCGGCCCCTCCCGACTGTTTATTATGCGCCCGGTCGCCACCACCCTGCTGATGATGGCGATTATGCTGGCCGGGATCATCGGCTATCGCTTCCTGCCGGTTTCCGCCCTGCCGGAGGTCGATTACCCGACGATTCAGGTGGTGACCCTCTACCCTGGCGCCAGCCCGGACGTGGTCACCTCGGCGATTACCGCCCCGCTGGAACGCCAGTTCGGCCAGATGTCCGGGCTGAAACAGATGTCGTCGCAAAGCTCCGGCGGCGCGTCGGTGGTGACCCTGCAGTTCCAGCTGACGCTGCCGCTGGACGTGGCCGAGCAGGAAGTGCAGGCGGCGATCAACGCCGCCACTAACCTGCTGCCCTCCGACCTGCCGAACCCGCCGGTTTACAGCAAAGTGAACCCGGCGGATCCGCCGATCATGACCCTCGCGGTCACCTCTTCCGCCATTCCGATGACCCAGGTGGAAGATATGGTGGAAACCCGCGTGGCGCAGAAGATCTCCCAGGTTTCCGGCGTCGGTCTGGTGACCCTCGCCGGCGGCCAGCGCCCGGCGGTGCGGGTGAAGCTCAATGCCCAGGCGATTGCCGCCCTCGGGCTGACCAGCGAAACGATTCGTACCGCCATCACCAGCGCTAACGTCAACTCGGCGAAAGGCAGCCTTGACGGCCCTTCCCGCGCCGTAACCCTTTCCGCCAACGACCAGATGCAGTCGGCGGAAGATTATCGCCGCCTGATTATCGCCTGGCAGAACGGTGCGCCGATCCGTCTTGGCGATGTGGCCACCATTGAGCAGGGGGCGGAAAACAGCTGGCTCGGCGCATGGGCCAATAACCAGCAGGCGATCGTGATGAACGTCCAGCGCCAGCCGGGCGCAAACATCATCGCCACCGCCGACAGCGTGCGCCAGATGCTGCCGCAGCTGACGGAGAGCCTGCCGAAATCGGTCAAGGTGCAGGTGCTCTCTGACCGGACCACCAATATCCGCGCCTCGGTCAGCGATACCCAGTTTGAGCTGATGCTGGCGATTGCGCTGGTGGTGATGATCATCTATCTGTTCCTGCGCAACGTGCCGGCGACCATTATCCCCGGCGTCGCCGTACCGCTTTCGCTGGTGGGCACTTTCGCGGTGATGGTATTCCTCGACTTCTCGATTAACAACCTGACGCTAATGGCGCTCACCATCGCCACCGGCTTCGTGGTCGATGACGCCATCGTGGTTATCGAAAACATTTCGCGCTATATCGAAAAAGGCGAAAAACCGCTCGCCGCCGCGCTCAAAGGCGCCGGTGAGATCGGCTTTACCATTATCTCATTAACCTTCTCGCTGATTGCGGTGCTGATCCCATTGCTGTTTATGGGCGATATCGTCGGCCGGCTGTTCCGCGAATTTGCAATTACCCTGGCGGTGGCGATCCTGATTTCCGCCGTGGTGTCGCTGACCCTGACGCCGATGATGTGCGCCCGCATGCTCAGCCATGAATCGCTGCGTAAACAAAACCGCTTTTCCCAGGCCAGCGAGCGCTTCTTCGAGCGGGTGATCGCCGCTTACGGGCGGATGCTCAGCCGGGTGCTGAACCACCCGTGGCTGACTCTGAGCGTCGCCTTAGGCACGCTGGCGCTGTCAATTATGCTGTGGGTGTTTATCCCCAAAGGCTTCTTCCCGATCCAGGACAACGGCATTATTCAGGGCACGCTCCAGGCGCCGCAGTCGACCTCTTTCGTCAATATGGCGCAGCGCCAGCAGCAGGTTTCCGCGGCGATCCTCAAAGACCCGGCGGTGGAAAGCCTGACCTCGTTCGTCGGGGTTGACGGCACCAACCCGGCGCTGAACAGCGCCCGGCTGCAGATCAACCTCAAACCGCTGGATGAACGCGACGACCGGGTACAAACCGTTATCGCCCGCCTGCAAAAGTCGGTGGACGGTATTCCCGGCATCGAACTCTATTTACAGCCGACGCAGGACCTGACCATCGATACCACCGTCAGCCGCACCCAGTACCAGTTCACCCTGCAGGCGAACTCGCTGGATGCCCTCAGTAACTGGGTACCGCAGCTGTTGACCCGGCTTCAGGCATTACCGCAGCTCTCAGACGTGAGCAGCGACTGGCAGGACCGGGGGCTGGCGGCGTATATCAACGTCGATCGCGACAGCGCCAGCCGCCTTGGCATCAGCATGGCGGATGTCGATAACGCGTTGTACAACGCCTTTGGTCAACGGCTGATCTCGACCATTTACACTCAGGCCAACCAGTATCGCGTGGTGCTGGAGCATGACACCCGCGCCACGCCGGGGCTGGCCGCGCTGGACAATATTCGTCTCACCAGCAGCGATGGCGGCATTGTGCCGCTGAAATCCATCGCCAGCGTCGAGCAGCGTTTCACACCGCTATCGATTAACCATCTCGATCAGTTCCCGGTCACCACCATCTCGTTTAACGTGCCGGCTAGCTATTCGCTGGGCGATGCGGTAGCGGCGATTCAGGCCGCCGAACAGGCGCTGGATTTACCGACCGATATCCGCACCCAGTTCCAGGGCAGCACCCTCGCCTTCCAGTCGGCGCTCGGCAATACCGTCTGGCTGGTGATCGCGGCGGTGGTGGCGATGTATATCGTGCTTGGCATCCTGTATGAAAGCTTCATTCACCCGATCACCATTCTCTCGACCTTACCGACCGCCGGCGTCGGGGCGCTGCTGGCCCTGTGGCTGGCAGGCAGCGAGCTGGATGTCATCGCCATCATCGGGATTATCCTGCTGATTGGTATCGTCAAGAAAAACGCCATCATGATGATCGACTTTGCCCTCGCCGCCGAACGCGAACAGGGCATGCCGCCGCGTGAAGCGATTTATCAGGCCTGTCTGCTGCGTTTTCGCCCGATTCTGATGACCACCCTCGCCGCCCTGCTCGGCGCGCTGCCGCTGATGCTGAGTACCGGCGTCGGCGCCGAGCTGCGCCGTCCGCTGGGGATCGGTATGGTGGGCGGTCTGATGTTAAGCCAGGTGCTGACGCTGTTTACCACCCCGGTTATCTATCTGCTCTTCGACCGCCTGTCGCTGTACATCCGAAGCCGCTTCCCGCGGCACGAGGAGGAGGCGTAAATGAAGTTTTTCGCCCTCTTCATTTACCGCCCGGTGGCGACGATTTTACTGTCGCTCGCCATCACCCTGTGCGGCATTCTCGGTTTCCGCCTGCTGCCGGTGGCCCCGCTGCCGCAGGTGGATTTTCCGGTGATTATGATCAGCGCCTCGTTGCCCGGCGCCTCGCCGGAAACCATGGCTTCATCGGTGGCTACGCCGCTTGAGCGTTCGCTGGGGCGTATTGCCGGCGTCTCTGAAATGACCTCCTCCAGTTCGCTTGGCAGCACGCGCATTATTATGCAGTTCGATTTCGACCGCGATATCAACGGCGCCGCCCGCGATGTGCAGGCGGCGATCAACGCGGCGCAAAGCCTGCTGCCGAGCGGCATGCCGGGCCGGCCAACCTACCGTAAGGCCAACCCGTCCGACTCGCCGATCATGATCCTCACCCTCACCTCGGACACCTATTCCCAGGGCGAGCTGTATGATTTCGCTTCTACCCAGCTGGCGCAAACTATCGCCCAGATCGACGGCGTCGGGGACGTGGACGTCGGCGGCAGCTCGCTGCCCGCGGTGCGGGTCGACCTCAACCCGCAGGCGCTGTTTAACCAGGGCGTCTCGCTGGACGCCGTACGGACGGCGATCGATAACGCCAACGTGCGCAGGCCGCAGGGGGCGCTGGAAGACCCAGGCAAGCGCTGGCAGGTACAAACCAACGACGAGTTAAAAACCGCCGCCGAATATCAGCCGCTGATCATTCACTACAACAACAGCGCGGCGGTGCGCCTTGGCGACGTGGCGAACGTCAGCGATTCGGTACAGGATGTGCGCAACGCCGGGATGACCAACGCCAGGCCGGCGATTCTGCTGATGATCCGCAAACTGCCGGAAGCCAATATCATCCAGACGGTCGACAGCATTCGCGCCCGCCTGCCGGAGCTGCAGAAGACGATTCCGGCCTCTATCGACCTGCAAATCGCCCAGGATCGTTCGCCGACGATCCGCGCCTCGCTGGAAGAGGTGGAACAAACGCTGGCGATCGCCGTGGCGCTGGTGATCCTCGTGGTGTTCCTGTTCCTGCGCTCCGGCCGAGCCACGCTGATTCCCGCGGTTGCCGTGCCGGTGTCGCTTATCGGTACCTTTGCGGCGATGTATTTGTGCGACTTTAGCCTCAACAACCTGTCGCTGATGGCGCTGACGATCGCTACCGGTTTCGTGGTGGATGACGCTATCGTGGTGCTGGAAAATATCTCCCGCCACCTTGAGGCCGGGATGAAACCGCTGCAGGCGGCGCTCCAGGGCAGCCGCGAAGTCGGTTTTACCGTCCTGTCGATGAGCCTGTCGCTGGTGGCGGTGTTTTTACCGCTGCTGCTGATGGGCGGGCTGCCGGGGCGCTTGCTGCGTGAATTCGCCGTCACCTTATCGGTGGCCATCGGCATCTCGCTGGCGGTTTCGCTCACCCTGACGCCGATGATGTGCGGCTGGCTGCTCAAGAGCGGCAAACCGCATGCGCCGACCCGCAACCGCGGCTTTGGCCGCCTGCTGGTGACGATTCAGGGCGGCTATGGCAAGTCGCTGAAGTGGGTGCTCAAACATAGCCGCATCACCGGCCTGGTGCTGCTGGCGACCATGGCGCTGAGCGTCTGGCTCTATATCACCATCCCGAAGACCTTCTTCCCGGAGCAGGATACCGGCGTGCTGATGGGCGGCATTCAGGCTGACCAGAGCATCTCCTTCCAGGCGATGCGCGGCAAACTGCAGGATTTTATGCAAATCATCCGCGAAGATCCTGCGGTGGATAATGTCACCGGCTTTACCGGCGGCTCACGGGTGAACAGCGGGATGATGTTTATCACCCTCAAGTCCCGCGACCAGCGGCATGAAACGGCGCAGCAGATCATCGACAGGCTGCGTAAAAAGCTGGCGAAAGAGCCGGGCGCCAATCTGTTCCTGATGGCGGTGCAGGATATTCGCGTCGGCGGCCGCCAGGCCAACGCCAGCTATCAGTACACCCTGCTATCAGACGATCTTTCGGCGCTGCGCGAATGGGAACCGAAGATTCGTAAAGCGCTGGCCGCGCTGCCGGAGCTGGCTGACGTCAACTCAGACCAGCAGGATAACGGTGCGGAAATGGATCTTATCTACGATCGCGATACCATGTCGCGCCTCGGGATCAGCATCCAGGATGCGAACAACCTGCTGAATAACGCCTTCGGCCAGCGGCAGATCTCGACGATTTATCAACCGCTGAACCAGTATAAGGTGGTGATGGAGGTCGACCCGGTTTATACCCAGGACGTCAGCGCGCTGGATAAGATGTTTGTTATCAACAGCGAAGGCAAACCGATCCCGCTCGCCTATTTCGCCAAATGGCAGCCGGCCAACGCGCCGCTGTCGGTCAACCATCAGGGGCTTTCGGCGGCGTCGACGATCTCCTTTAACCTGCCGACCGGTAAATCGCTGTCGGAAGCCAGCGATGCGATCGACCGCGCGATGACCCAGCTCGGCGTGCCGTCCAGCGTCCGGGGCTCGTTTGCCGGAACCGCTCAGGTCTTCCAGCAGACCATGAATTCGCAGGTGATTCTGATTATCGCCGCTATTGCGACGGTCTATATCGTGCTCGGGATCCTGTACGAAAGCTACGTCCATCCGCTGACCATTCTCTCCACCCTTCCCTCGGCAGGGGTCGGTGCGCTGCTGGCGCTGGAACTCTTCGGTGCCCCGTTTAGCCTCATCGCGCTCATCGGAATCATGCTATTAATTGGCATAGTGAAGAAAAACGCCATCATGATGGTCGACTTTGCCCTTGAGGCGCAGCGTAACGGCAACCTCCCGCCGGAAGAGGCGATCTTCCAGGCCTGCCTGCTGCGTTTCCGGCCGATTATGATGACCACCCTCGCGGCGCTGTTTGGCGCGCTGCCGCTGGTGTTATCCGGCGGCGACGGCTCGGAACTGCGTCAGCCGCTGGGCATCACCATCGTCGGTGGACTGGTGATGAGTCAGCTGTTGACGCTCTACACCACGCCGGTGGTCTATCTGTTCTTCGACCGTCTGCGGTTGCGTTTTTCGCGAAAACTCAACCAACCGGTAAGCGAATAAAATGACAGAACTGCCCTCCAGCGTCCGCTGGCAATTATGGATAGTGGCTTTCGGCTTCTTTATGCAGTCGCTGGATACCACCATCGTCAATACCGCCCTCCCCTCGATGGCCAAAAGCCTCGGGGAGAGTCCTCTGCATATGCATATGGTGATCGTCTCCTATGTGCTGACGGTTGCGATCATGCTGCCCGCCAGCGGCTGGCTGGCGGATCGGGTGGGAGTGCGCAATATCTTTTTTAGCGCCATCATCCTGTTTACCCTCGGCTCGCTGTTTTGTGCCCAGGCCAGCACGCTCGATCAGCTGGTCCTCTCCCGGGTGTTACAAGGGGTCGGCGGCGCGATGATGGTGCCGGTCGGCCGTCTGACGGTGATGAAAATCGTCCCGCGCTCGCAGTACATGGCGGCGATGACTTTCGTCACCCTTCCCGGCCAGGTCGGCCCGCTGCTGGGGCCGGCGCTTGGCGGCGTGCTGGTGGAATACGCCTCGTGGCACTGGATCTTTTTGATCAACATTCCGGTGGGGATTGTCGGCGCCATCGCCACGCTGTGGCTGATGCCGAACTACACCCTGCAAACCCGGCGCTTCGATATGCTGGGTTTTATCCTGCTGGCGGCGGGGATGGCGACGTTAACCCTCGCGCTCGACGGCAAAAAAGGGCTGGGTATTTCACCCTCGCTGCTTGCGGTTCTGGTCGCGACAGGCGTCGCCTCCATTCTGCTGTATCTGTGGTACGCCCGGGATAATGACAACGCGCTGTTCAGCCTGCACCTGTTCCGCAACCGCACCTTCTCCCTCGGGCTGGGCGGCAGCTTCGCCGGGCGCATCGGCAGCGGCATGCTGCCCTTTATGACCCCGGTCTTCCTGCAGATTGGTCTCGGCTTCACGCCGTTTCACGCCGGCCTGATGATGATCCCGATGGTGCTCGGCAGCATGGGGATGAAGCGCATTGTGGTGCAGGTGGTGAACCGCTTTGGCTACCGCCGGGTACTGATTGTGGCGACGCTCGGCCTGGCGGTGGTCAGTCTGCTGTTTATGGTCGTCGCGCTGGCGGGCTGGTACTGGCTGCTGCCGGTGGTGCTGTTTCTGCAGGGTATGGTCAACTCCAGCCGCTTCTCGTCGATGAATACCCTGACGCTGAAAGATTTGCCGGACGATCTGGCCAGCAGCGGCAACAGCATGCTGTCGATGGTCATGCAGCTGTCGATGAGTATCGGGGTCACTATTGCCGGTATGCTGCTCGGCATGTTTGGCCAGCAGCATATCAGCGCCGATGCCGCCGCCACCCATCAGGTGTTCCTCTATACCTACCTGAGCATGGCGGTGATTATTGCGCTGCCGGCCTTCATTTTTTCCCGCGTTCCGGATGATACCGACAGCAATACCGCGATCGCCCGGCATAAAAGGAGTGAGCCGTGAAGTTTTGGCGTCCCGGTATTACCGGCAAGCTGTTCCTGGCGATTTTCGCCACCTGCATCGTGCTGTTAATCAGCATGCACTGGGCGGTGCGCGTCAGTTTTGAACGCGGGTTTATCGACTATATCAAACGCGGCAACGAACAGCGGCTGACCATGCTCGGCGATGCGCTGAGCGAACAGTACGCCCTGCACGGCAGCTGGACATTCCTGCGTAACAACGACCGCTTTATCTTCCAGCTATTAAAAACCTTCGAACGTGATAACGACGATCGCTCCCCCGCCGGACATAGAACCGCCGGCGGAGGCATGTATAACGGCGGGCCTGGTCCCGATGGCCCTCCGCCGGACGGTCCGCGTGGCCCGGGGCCGGATATGCCGCCGCACGGCTGGCGTACGTTGTTCTGGGTCGTCGACCAGAAAGGACGCGTGCTGGTGGGGCCGCGTGAGCGGGTACCTGAAGACGGTAGCCGGCGCAATATTGTGGTCAACGGCGTGCAGGTCGGGGCGGTTATCGCTTCGCCCGTCGAGCGGCTGACGCGCAATACCGATATTAATTTCGACCGTCAGCAGAAGCGTACCAGCTGGCTGATTGTCGCCCTCGCGACCCTCCTCGCCGCGCTGGCCACGTTCCCGCTGGCCCGCGGCCTGCTGGCGCCGGTGAAACGGCTGGTGGAAGGGACCCATCGCCTGGCGGCGGGAGACTTCAGTACCCGGGTTACCGCCAGCAGCAGCGATGAGCTAGGCCGCCTGGCACAGGATTTTAACCAGCTTGCCAGCACCCTGGAACGCAACCAGCAGATGCGCCGCGATCTGATGGCCGATATTTCCCATGAGCTGCGTACGCCGCTGGCGGTGCTGCGCGGTGAGCTGGAAGCCATCCAGGACGGCGTACGTCAATTCACCCCGGACTCCATCACCTCGCTACAGGCGGAGGTGGCGACCCTGACCAAGCTGGTGGACGATCTGCATCAGCTGTCGATGTCCGATGAAGGGGCGCTGGCCTATCAGAAAACTTCGGTGGATATCATCCCGCTGCTGGAAGTGGCGGCGGGCGCCTTCCGCGAGCGCTTCGCCAACCGCGGGTTGACGATCGGCGTTTCGCTACCGGAAAACGCCACTATTTTTGGCGACGCCGATCGCCTGATGCAGCTCTTTAACAATCTGCTGGAAAACAGCCTGCGCTATACCGACAGCGGCGGCCGGCTGCTGATTAGCGCCAGCCACAACGCCCGCCGCTTAATCATCGATTTCGCCGACAGCGGCCCGGGGGTGAGCGACGAGCAGCTGGCACGCCTGTGTGAACGTTTTTACCGCGCCGAAGGCTCGCGCAACCGCGCCAGCGGCGGCTCCGGGCTGGGGCTGGCGATCTGCGTCAACATCGTCGCCGCCCACGGCGGCATCTTACGGGCCGACCATTCGCCTTTTGGCGGGGTTAGCATTAAAGTAGAGTTACCTCTGGAACGTGATACACCGAGAGACGTATGAGTGAATTACCTGTTGATGAAAATACGCCACGCATTCTGGTGGTGGAAGATGAACCCAAGCTGGGTCAGCTGCTGCTCGATTATTTGTCCGCGGCAGGTTATGCGCCAACGCTGATTGATCACGGCGATCGGGTCCTGCCTTACGTCCGGCAAACTCCGCCGCATCTGATTCTGTTGGATCTGATGCTGCCGGGTACCGATGGCCTGACGCTGTGCCGGGAGATCCGTCGTTTCTCCGAGGTACCGGTGGTGATGGTGACAGCGAAGATAGAGGAAATCGACCGGCTGCTCGGGCTGGAGATTGGCGCCGACGATTATATCTGCAAGCCCTACAGCCCACGTGAAGTCGTCGCGCGGGTGAAAACGATCCTCCGCCGCTGTAAGCCGCGCCGCGATCTGCTGGCGCTGGATGCGGAAAGCCCGCTGATCGTCGATGAAGGTCGTTTTCAGGCCTCATGGCGCGATAAGCTGTTGGATCTGACCCCCGCCGAGTTTCGCCTGCTGAAGACCCTCTCGCAGGAGCCGGGTAAGGTTTTCTCGCGCGAACAGCTGCTTAATCATCTCTACGATGATTACCGTGTGGTCACCGACCGGACTATCGATAGCCATATCAAAAACCTGCGGCGCAAGCTGGAGTCGCTGGACGCCGAGCAGTCCTTTATCCGCGCCGTGTACGGCGTCGGCTATCGCTGGGAAGCAGACGCCTGCCGGCTGGCTTAACCCTCCTGCGCCTCCAGGCGCAACAAACTGGCCGAAGGGGAAAGGTTTACTCCCCTTCGCCACAGCGCTACAATGCCCGCCCTTAAAGTGGGGACACTCCCCCAACTCGCCCCATCAGGTGTGGCGAATCTGACCTGTCATCAGAACGAGAACATCATGTTTAAACCGGAACTCCTTTCCCCGGCGGGAACGCTGAAAAATATGCGTTACGCTTTCGCCTATGGCGCAGACGCCGTTTATGCTGGCCAGCCGCGCTATTCTCTGCGCGTGCGCAACAATGAATTCAACCACGAAAACCTGCAGCTGGGCATCAATGAAGCCCATCAGCTGGGGAAAAAGTTCTACGTGGTTGTGAATATCGCGCCGCATAACGCCAAGCTGAAAACCTTCATTCGCGATCTCAAGCCGGTGGTGGATATGGGGCCGGACGCGCTGATTATGTCCGATCCGGGTTTAATTATGCTGGTGCGGGAAAACTTCCCGGAGATGCAGATTCACCTGTCGGTACAGGCCAACGCCGTCAACTGGGCAACGGTCAAATTCTGGCAGCAGATGGGCCTGAGCCGGGTGATTCTCTCCCGCGAACTGTCGCTGGACGAAATTGGCGAAATCCGCAGCCAGGTCCCGGAGATGGAGCTCGAGATTTTCGTCCACGGCGCGCTGTGCATGGCCTATTCCGGCCGCTGCCTGCTGTCGGGCTATATCAACAAACGCGACCCGAACCAGGGGACCTGCACCAACGCCTGCCGCTGGGAATATAACGTCCAGGAAGGCAAAGAAGATGACGTCGGCAATATCGTCCACCAGCATGAGCCGATTCCGCTCAGGACCATCGAACCCACGCTGGGTATCGGCGCGCCGACCGACCGGGTGTTTATGCTCGAAGAAGCCAAACGGCCTGGCGAATACATGACCGCCTTCGAAGATGAGCACGGCACCTACATCATGAACTCCAAAGATCTGCGCGCCATTGCCCACGTCGAGCGGTTGACCCAGATGGGCGTGCATTCCCTGAAAATCGAAGGCCGCACCAAGTCATTCTACTACTGCGCGCGCACCGCCCAGGTTTACCGCAAAGCGATCGATGACGCCGCGGCGGGCAAACCGTTTGACGAAAGCCTGCTGCAAACCCTGGAGGGCCTGGCCCACCGCGGCTATACCGAAGGTTTCCTGCGCCGTCATACCCACGATGACTACCAGAACTACGAGTACGGCTACTCGCTGTCCGAACGCCAGCAGTTTGTCGGCGAGTTCACCGGCGAGCGCAACGGCACCCTGGCCGCGGTCGCGGTGAAAAATAAGTTCTCCCTCGGCGACAGCCTCGAGCTGATGACTCCGCAGGGCAACGTCAACTTCACCCTTGAGCATATGGAAAACGCCAAAGGCGAGGTGATGCCGGTGGCTCCCGGGGATGGTTACACGGTATGGCTGCCGGTGCCGGAAGAGATGGCGCTGGAGTACGCCCTGCTGATGCGCAACTTTGCCGGTCAGAGCATGCGAAACCCACACGGCAATTAGTTTATCAGGGTTATTTTTTCAGGATTCACGGATATTAGAAACGGATCACACACCGCTTCGTTTGGAGCGGGTATCATCCATCCTGCTGAAAAACATAACCCATAAATGCTAGCTGTACCAGGAACCACCTCCTTAGCCTGCGTAATCTCCCTTACGCGGGCTTATTTTTTTATTATTAACCTATCTACGTCCACCTACTGTCCATGCCTGGATACCGGTTTTGCTTTACCGGGCGCCCTCTTTACAGCGGAGACGCATCCGCGATCGTTACCCTGATATTAACCGCCTTTCCCGCTGCTTTTGCTTCCTCCTGCGCGACAAAACCTCCGTTCAGGCGCGGCATGACATGCTTTTTATCCATCATTCATTAGACAGATAATTATAATCACCTCAATTAAATGATAATGATAACCATTTGCATTTGTTTAATTAGAGGCATAAACTGCCACTCTTTATTTTTTTAGTGTTTTAAACCGGTAATTAACCAACCACTGGTTTTTCATCACTAACATTGTTTTATTTTCGATATCTTTTTAAAAAATAAGGAAATTTCATGGGAAAACGCGCCTTAATCCTCACCTTATCTACGTCGGTTTTTACCGGTTCGACGCTTGCAGAGGGAAAAAATGACAATGAAGAAATTATGGTTGTGTCATCTACAGGGACCGCTGAAAATACTCTCTCCGGATCTGCGTTAAACCGATTCAGAGGGATTGCGAATGCAGATATTTTTTCCTCTGAAACATATATCCAGTCAAATAATATGAGAAATGAGGCGGGTTCGATTGACCCAGGAATCAGGGGACTGCAGGGAGAAGGCCGTGTTCCTGTGTTTATTGACGGCTCGCTGCAGTCGACCCACACGTCAAGAGGCTATCAGGGAACCAGCGACAGAACGTATATCGATCCTGATTTAATCAGCAATATCACCATCAGCAAAGGGGCCTCACAGAATAACAATGCCTTTTCATCCGGCGCCATCGGTGGGGTAATAAATATAAAAACCCTCTCCACGGAGGATATTATCAATCCCGGCAATAACTACGGCTTACTTCTTAAGCTAAGAACGTTCAACAATAACAAAAAACCTGATATCCCTGATGATTACGCGGAGCAGAGCTATTATCGGCTGACGGATAAGCCCCGCGGGTATGATTTTAGAAATGGCTCCGCCACGCTTGCCTTTGGCTTCAGAGATGATACGGTTGATACCGTGCTGGCCTATAGTAAAAGATCCACCGGGAACTATTTTTCAGGGAAAAATGGCTTTAATAAATTCCACGATCCGCTGGTATTTAAAAATGAAGAGGTCGTCAACACTTACTTTGAAAGCGAGTCATTTATTTATAAGCTTGCGATCAACGCGAATGATGATCATCACTTCAACCTTGCGTACCGCAACCATCGTCAGCAGGCCGGTGAAACGTTGGCGGCCTACTGGTATAAAAATGCCAATGACCGTGATTTCGAGCCCCTGCCCGCGGGCGTGGAATCCATGCCGCAATGGAAACCTGGCAGCGCGATTGTGAATGCCTACAGTGCCGGATATACCTATACCCCCGTTGACAACAGGCTGATTAACTTAAATCTGAACTACTGGATAACCGATACAAACTTAAAGCAATATAACGGCCTGTGGGCATTGGGAACCAATGCGCAACAATATCTCCACGCCTATAGTAACAATAAAAATGGTATAGCCATTGTCAATGAAAGCCAGTTCAACATGCTCACGCTCCGCTACGGGTCGTCAACGCAAAAAGAAAAGCTGGCGCCAAAATCTGACGGTCTGACCCGGTTTACCGCCTACCCCACCTCGCGGCATGGTGAGAGAAGGGAAAATGCCCTTTTCGTCAACGGGATGATTGAGAGTGGTCCGCTCCAGGTCAATCTGGGTATTAATTATCATAATTCCGCAGCCCACGATTTTCAGACCCATCAAAGCGTAAAATATCAGGCTAAAGCAGACCTGAGCTCCGAAATAAGCTATGCGCTGACTCCAGACACAACCGTGTTTGTGAAAGCAGCCAGAAACTACAGAATGCCGAGCCTGTATGAAACCACGGTATCAAATGAGATTTTCAGCTATAACCCGGCGGACCCGATCGCGCCAGAAGTCTCCCTGCAAAAAGAAGTTGGGGTTAAGATCCATCACCCGGCTTTATTATCCGCGGAGGATGCTCTTGACCTCTCCCTCTCCTGGTTTAACAGCACGACCAATAACTTTATCTCTCCCGGATTAAAGGATAAAACCGCGGGAATGCCAGCATGGCAGGATAACTTCACGTTTATGAATTATGATCAGCTCGATTTATCCGGAATTGACTTTTCGCTTAAATACAACAGCGAACTGTTCTACTCTGCCATTTCCGCAACGTTGTATAGCAAAACAGCGGTGTGCTCAAACTACTATGCGCAAAAATATAACACCAGCAACTGTAATACCATGGGCTTCGCCTGGGGATTAACGCCCACAAGAATTCCCGCCAAACAAAATATCTCTGTGAATCTGGGGAAAAAATTCCGCAATGAAACCGTCGATGCTGGCATCAGATACAGATATCACTCCGCGAAAACAAACCCTGCAGGATGGCTTGAAGGAACAGCAGCTAACCCGGTTATCGAAATACCTTCCGGGTACCAGATTGATTTGTATGGAGAATATATTTTAAATAAAAATGCGACCTTTTTTGCCGCGGTTAATAATGTCACAGATCGGTATGATATCCAGCCCGGAGCGGTTATCAGCATGCCAGATCCCGGCAGAACAGTGATGCTCGGCGTTGATCTCCGCTTCTGATCGTTCCCCGCCAGAGGCGTTATTCGGCAAGAGGGCGATTTTGCGCCCTCTTGCCTGCCGATGATGCGCTATGAATATTTATCTTCAGGTGGCATGCGCGCCGGCTTTGTTACCCGGCTCATACCTCGAAGAAGTCGACCTCCCCGCCAGCAAGATGATACATGCTGCCAACAATTTTGATTTTCCTTTGTTCTTCCAGCTTTCTCAGCACCGGACTATTTTTTCGAATATTTTCGATTGTCAGCTCGACGTTTTTCCGCGCCACGGCATCAACAAATTCATCATTACTGCCTTGACGTTCACCGCTGTACTCGGTTTTGGCGATGGCCGGTTTAATTTCATCGAGTAAGCCGGTCAGGTTACCTAATTCGGCATTATCGATGGCCCCGCGGACGGCGCCGCAGCGGGTATGCCCCATCACCAGCACCAGTTTCGCGCCGGCGACGGCACAGGCAAACTCCATGCTACCTAACATATCGCGGTTGCTGATATTACCCGCTACCCGAGAGTTAAAGGTTTCACCGATCCCCGCATCCAGAATAATTTCTGCCGGCGCGCGCGAGTCGATACAGCTGAGGATCACCGCCGCCGGGAACTGCCCCGCCAGGCTGCTGCGCTTTTGCTGCAGATAATCGTGCTTAAGCGGGCGGTTTTCCCGGAAGCGCAGATTACCCTGTTTAAAATGTTCAATTACCGCATCCGGCGTCATACCGTCGCGTTCCTCTTTGCTCAAAGAGGCGGCAAAAGAGATCGTCGGTACCGATAAGGCCGCCAGCCCGGTGATGGACAGCGCGGAAAGCGCTAACGTTTGCTTCAGAATAGTACGACGTGAAGGTTCGGCTTGTTGGTTCTGTTTCATAATATCTCTCTATGGACCGGGTTATTCAAATTACGCAGATAATCCCCTGGTAAAGAACAACCAAACTAAAACCACACGATATATAGAGAAATATTTTTGCCCTTTGTTTCAATAATGACGCTCGCAGGGGCAGGTTGTTAATATGAAGAAGCCTTTTTGAAAAGACAATTAACATAATGCGCACAGTTTAAAAACCGTGCGCGAATAAGATGAGAAGTAATAGCGTAATGCCGAATTACCGCGCAGGGGCATTTGACCTTACGCTGACCCGTACGATGGTCGCTTTCTCTGTGATATTCAGCCAGGGGCGGCCATAGACGAAGTTAATATTTCCGCTCCCCTGCTGGACACCTTTAAAGGTAAAGGTTCTTTCCACCGGGCAGCCCGTGGCTCGCTTACCGCAGCTGGCGGGCTGGCGGTAATTCTCGGCGACCAGCATGACCTGCGCGGGTAAGGAACGGAGCATCCACTTGTAGCCGGTACCCGGGATATCCTGCAGCGTAACGGTAAACTGTTCCCCGCCGGAAATACTCTTCTCCGTCACCTGCGCGGAGAGCGCCTGCAGGGAGAAAACCAGACAAAATACCGCCATGCCGGAATTCGTTACGTAGGTGAATGTGTTACGGGACATCCTCTTTTCCTTACTGTATCAATGGTCAAATTTACCCGCGCAATTCTGACACTCCCGCTCAACGTATCACAGGACGAATAGTGCGCTGGTTGAGCTACCATTGCAGAAAAAGAGGGGCGCGGATATCGATAGCCCGATATCCGCGCCGCCCGGGCCGATAATTTACGAAATGTCCATCCGTCTCTTCATGCGGTACACTTTGTGCATCTTGTGCAATGAGGAAGCCATAATAATGTCAACGTTTCCAGCCAGCTTACTGATTCTTAATGGCAAAGGGGCTAATGAGCCACAGCTGCGCGAAGCGATCGCCCTGTTACGCGATGAGGGCCTCGACATTCATGTCCGCGTGACCTGGGAAAAAGGCGATGCCGCCCGGTTTGTCGATGAAGCCCGCCAGCTTAACGTCGGCACGGTGATTGCCGGCGGCGGCGATGGCACAATTAATGAAGTCGCCACGGCGCTAGTGCACAGCGAAAGCCCGGCGGCGCTTGGCATTCTGCCGCTGGGGACCGCCAACGACTTCGCCACCAGCGTGGGCATCCCGCAGGAGCTGGCCAGCGCCCTGAAGCTGGCGATCGTCGGTCGCGATATGCCGATAGACGTTGTCCGGGTCAACGATAAAACCGGTTTTATTAATATGGCCACCGGCGGTTTCGGCACCCGGATCACCAGCGAAACGCCGGAGAAGCTCAAAGCCGCGCTGGGCGGCGTCTCCTACCTGATTCATGGCCTGATGCGTATGGATACCCTCAAGCCCGACCGCTGTGAAATCCGCGGTGAGAACTTTAGCTGGCAGGGCAACGCGCTGGTGATCGGGATCGGCAACGGTCGTCAGGCCGGCGGCGGCCAGCAGCTGTGCCCGCAGGCCTTAATCAACGACGGCCTGCTGCATCTGCGGGTCTTTACCGGTGAAGAGCTGCTGCCCGCGCTGTTCAGCACCCTGGCGGATCCGGATAACTCCCCGAACCTGGTTGACGGCGTGTCATCGTGGTTTGAAATCACCGCCCCGCACGAGATGACCTTTAACCTCGACGGCGAACCGCTGAGCGGTAAGCAGTTCCGCATGGAAATTCTACCGGCCGCCCTGCGCTGCCGTCTGCCGCCGGACTGCCCGCTGCTGAAATGATGCGGCGAGAACAGGAAGTGAGCGCAGAACGAAGAGATTAAAAGACCGTTTACATCTCCAGGGCTTCTGCGCTCACCGATAAGGTCGTTACCCGAGCGCCAGAACGGGTTCAGAGTGCGTCCGCAGCAGCTCCGGTAACGAGTGATGGTGGGCCACAGCGGCGGCGAAACGTGGATGCCGGCAATCTTCAGCAATCACTATCGTGGGGATCCCCGCCGCCTGAGCGGCGCAAAAGCCATGAAAACTGTCTTCGATCGCCAGACACTCCCCGGGAGACCGCCCCAGCTTACCCAGGGTCGACAGATACACCGCCGGATGAGGTTTCCCCCACGCTTCATCATCGGCGCTGGAGACCACGTCAAAGTATGGCCACAGAGCAAGTTTATTCAGTACCGCGGCAATCACCTGCCGGGAAGATGAGGTCGCCAGCGCGATGCTATAGCCCTGAGCGCGAAAGTAGTCTAATGCCTCATGGACGCCGGCCATCGCCTGCCCGTTGGCGGCAATCAGCGCGGTAATACGCTGCAGAATGCGCTGCTCCAGCTGCTGCGGGGCAATCGCCAGCTGGCAATGCCGACACCACACGCGGGCAATCTCGTCCAGACGTTTACCTTTGGTCAGCGTTTCGCACTCCTCCTCGCTGACCTCACCCCCCCAGCTGGCCAGCGCCTCCCTTTGCGCCTGTCGCCACAGGCCTTCCGAATCAATAATCACCCCGTCCATGTCAAAAATGACCGCTTTGATACTCATCATCTACTTCTACCTCTAAACAGGGCTGATATGACGCGCATACCAGCCCGCAGTCTTTAATCAGGAAAACTCAACGCTTTTGCCGGCAGGCGCAGGCTTCAGGGTAAAGCCCGGTTGCTCAACGCGAATGAACGGGCAGATAAAGAAGGCCAGCACATACAGAGCGGTATAGGCCACCACCACGCCGAGGGTGCTGAAGTACGGCAGCAGCACCACCGCAATCGCCGGAGCGAGGAAGTTCGACAGCCCCGCCGACAGGTTGTACACCGAAATCGCCGCCCCTTTATGCTGCGGCTCCAGCGCCGGGAACACCGCCGCCATCGGCACAAACGCCGCGACGAAGATCCCCAGCGCAATCGCCGGCACCAGCGCCATGGCAAAGTTATGCCCGAAGTGCTGCGGGATGTAGTAAAACGCCAGGCTCGACAGCGCCATCCCGACACAGCCAAACCAGCGCACCACTTTCATCCAGCCCAGCTTTTCACCGAGGATCCCCCACAGTACGTTGGAGAAAATGGTGGTAAAGAAGAATGCCGCCCACACCTGGAGCCACTCCGAGGTGGTGAAGCCCAGTTCATCGACGAACATCAGCGGCATGATCACCGCAAAGCCGAACAGCGACAGGGTGTTGATAATGCGCACCATGCTGGAGAGCAGAATATTGCGGTTGGTGTAGAGCAGCGTCGCCGCGCGCCCCAGTTCGGCAAACTTCTCGCGGGTGGTGAGGTTTTGCATATGGCGCGGCGTTTGAATATTGCGCAGCGACGCCAGAGCGATGATGCCGCCGGTGACGCAGAACGCCAGGGCCAGCCACAGGGTGCCCAGTTCGCCAATATGCGGGATGGTGAAGCTGGGGATATAGCTGCCGAACACGCCAATACCGATCGAGTACACCGCCCAGAACCAGCCCAGCGCCGAGCTGGCGCCGTCGCTTCTGACGTTATGCACAATGGCGACGATGAAGGAGTAAAGGAACAGCGGATAGGCCAGACCGCGAATGCCGTAGAACAGCAGGATCAGCGGATAGTTGGCGTGGCCGAGACCGAAGACGAGGAACAGCACATGGAACACGCACCACAGCACAAAGCCGATGAGCATCGTTTTCTGCGGGGTGATAATTTCGGCCACCACGCCGGAGACCCATGCCGCCAGCGCGGCGGCGAGGCCATACAGGGTAAAGGCGAAAGAGGCCTGGGCCGGGGTAAAGCCCAGCTCCTTAATATAGTGCGACAGGAAAGCCAGCTCAAAGCCGTCGCCGGTCATAAACACGGCGATGGCGATGTATCCCCATATCAGATTCAGCGGCAGACCGAACCACTGTTTATTATTTACGGACATAATGACCTCGTTTTCAGGGTACAGGTACGGGAAGACACTCCGGTGCGGGCACCGGAGGACTTTTTCTTATTAAAATGCGTGATGTCGGTAATTCAGGTCGTTGCGATACAGCGCCTTAAATTGCGCATAGCGCTGCATCAGGGGGCGATGGCGTTCAGGCGCGGCGCGCCAGGTTTGATAGACCTCCGGTTTTTCACACACCGCGGCGAGCGGTTTCCCTGCCGCCAGACAGGCCAGCCGCGCCGCCCCCAGCGCCCCGCCGGTTTCACCGCCTTTATGCGTCACCACCGGCATATCGAGAATATCCGCCAGCAGCTGCGCCCAGAATGGGCTCCGCGCCCCGCCGCCGACCAGCGAGCAGCGTTCAATGCGGGTACCGCTCTCCTTCAGAACCTGCAGTCCATCGTTGATGCCGAAGCTCACCCCTTCAAGCACCGCATAGCCCAGCTGCGCCCGCAGGCTGGAGTGGGTCATCCCCCAGAACATACCGCGCGCATCCGGATCGTTATGCGGCGTGCGTTCCCCGGAAAGATACGGCAGGAAGAATGGCGCATTGGCTTTCTCTTCCGCGCTAAGCTGGGCAATCTCCTCCAGCAGCGCGACTTCGGTGGTACTGGTTAAACGACAGAACCACTGCAGGCAGCTGGCGGCGCTGAGCATCACGCTCATCTGATGCCACAGGTTGGGTAAGACGTGGCAGAAGGCGTGTACCGCCGACTGCGGCGCCGGACGATAAGCATCGGTCACCACGAACAGGACGCCAGAGGTCCCCAGCGAGATAAAAGCATCCCCCGGTGACACCGCCCCGACGCCAATCGCGCTCACCGCGTTATCCCCGCCGCCGCCGGCCACCACCGCCGAGGCATTTAATCCCCAGCGGGCCGCCACCTGCGGGTCGAGGGTTGCGGAAATGTCGCAGCCTTCAACCAGCGCCGGCATATGGCTGCGCGACAGGCCGCATTTATCCAGCAGCGCATCGGACCAGTCGCGCTTCGCCACGTCCAGCCACAGCGTGCCGGCCGCATCCGACATGTCGGAGATTTTTGTGCCGGTCATTTTGTAGCGCAGGTAATCCTTCGGCAGCATCACCGTTGCCGTACGCTGAAAGTTTGCCGGTTCGTGGCGGCGCACCCACAGCAGTTTCGGCGCGGTGAATCCCGGCATCGCCAGGTTTCCGGCAACCTGATGCAGTTCGGGGGCCATCTCTTCCAGCTCACGACACTCCTCGGCGCAGCGGGTGTCATTCCACAGAATGGCCGGACGAATCACTTCCCCGTGGCTATCCAGCATCACCGCGCCGTGCATCTGCCCGGAGAGGCCTATCGCCTTGATCGCCGACCAGCGATCGCCGCATTTTTCCCGCAGGATGGTCATCAGATATTCCGTGGCTTCCCACCATGCCTGCGGCGCCTGTTCTGACCAGTGAGGATGGGGCCGCTGAATAGTCAGCGGCGCGCTATGGCTGGCGACAACCTCATAATTCTCATCAATGACCAGCGCTTTGACTTCCGAGGTACCGAGATCGATCCCTAAGTACATAGCCACCTCTTACTTAATCAGCGTGTAGACGGCAGCAATCTTCTCGCGCAGCAGCGCCAGAAAATCGTCACGTTCTGTCAGAGAGCCAAACAGCGCCCGGTCTTTGGCATAGCGGGCAATCGGATCGCTGGATTCAAACATGGCATGTACCGCCTGGGCATCGAGGATGCCGTCCTGGTACTCATACGGCAGCGTGCCCTTGTGCCACTGCTCCATAAAGACAAAGAACAGCGCTGGCAGCATGGCGGTCGCTTCCGGGCGGGCGCCGCGCTGGTAGCACTCCTGCAACGTCGGGGCGATCATCGCCGGGATTTTTGAGAAACCATCCGCCGCCACCCGCTGGTTAGTGTCCTGGATATACGGGTTGGTAAAGCGTTTAAGCACCACATCGCGATAGGTGGCGAGATCGATACCGTTATCGCCGAGGCAAGGAATGACATCTTCGCTGACGTAACGGTCGGCGATGGCGTAGATGAAATCGGTCAACGTGCTTTCGTGGATATACTGCTGGCCGATCAGGGTGCCTGCCCACGCAATGCAGCTGTGCGAGGCATTCAGAATGCGAATTTTCGCCTCTTCGTAAGGGATAACCGACTCGACCATCTCAACGCCCACGGCCTCCAGGTTCGGACGCACGTCGCGGAAATTGTCCTCAACCACCCACTGAATAAAGGTTTCCCCCATCACCGGCGCTTTATCATCAATGCCGGTTTGCGCTTTGATGCGCGCGGGCAGATCGGCCGCCGGGCGCGGCGTGATGCGGTCAACCATGGTGTTTGGACAGGTCGCATTGGCCGCCAGCCACGCGATAACCTCGTGTTTGCCGGTGAGCTGCAGGAACTCCACCAGCCCGTCGTGAAAGCGCTCGCCGTTGTGGCGGACGTTATCGCAGTTGAGCAGAGTCAGCGGCCCGGCGTTATCCGCCATGCGTTTTTCAAGAATACGCGCGAGGGTGCCGTATATCGTTTTGCAGTCGCCCTGCAGGTCGCTGATAAGATCCGGGTTGCTGGTCTCCAGCTTATGGCTGGTATTCAGGTAGTAGCCCCCTTCTGTCACGGTGAAGGCGATCACTTTGGTCTGCGGGTTCGCCCCTTCCGCAATCAGCGGCTGCAGCCCTTTCTGCCACGGCAGCAGTTTTTGAATCGAGGCGATCTCTTCGTATTCGCGCTCGCCTTCCGGGCTGACGGTTTCCAGCACGTAGCGCCCGTTCTGGGCGGCCAGCGCCTGCACCACCTGTTCAGCATCCGGGCGAATATTGCCCGCGGCGATATGCCAGCGCTTATCGCCGGAGGCAATCAGCCGGTGCAGATACCACGCCTGATGCGCACGATGAAAAGAACCCAGACCGATGTGAAGCCATGTGAATTGCTGATTCATATTCTGATCTCCTTGAGTGATGTGACTCACTGTAGATGATCATTTGACCCAAATAAGAGCCATAGATCACAAAAGAGCAATTACCCAATAAAATTACAAATGACCAGAGGAGAGCGAAAGCTTGCCAGAATGCTAAACCGCAGCGAGAATGCGGCTATACCCTAAAATTCGGGTCGCAGGCCGAATTAACGCCGGCCAGGGAGAGTATCCCGGGGTGACCGCACATGTGAGGCAGGGAATCGTGAGTAAAGAAGATGACATCAGGCTGGATCAGAAGGTCCGCGCCGCGTGGATGTACTACATCGCCGGTCTCAACCAAAGCGAGATCGCCAGCCAGCTGGGTACCTCAAGGCCGGTGGTCCAGCGGCTGATCGCCGCCGCCAAAGAGGAAGGAATTGTCTCGATTGGCCTGCATCACCCGGTGGCCAACTGCCTCGACTACGCCCAGCTGCTGCAGGAAAAATACCGGCTGATCGACTGCAATATCGTTCCCGCCTATAGCGAAGAGAGCACCCTCGACAGCGTCTCGTTTGGCTGTTACCAGCTGATGGCCCGCTATCTGCAGGACGATAAGGTGAAGATCATCGGAATCGGCTCCGGGTTGACGCTGAAAAAAACCATGCAGCGGATCGACTTTGACAGCCTGAATACGCGCTGCGTGGCCCTGATTAGCGCCATGGACGCCGACGGACAGTGTAACTACTACGACGATGTCCCCCTGCTGCTGGCGCGAAAAATTCAGGCCAAATATTACCAATGGCCGGCGCCGCGCTACGCGCAAACGAGGGATGAACATGAAATGTGGTGCACCAGCCGCCTGTTCCGCAACGTGTCAGGCGTGGCCCAGCAGGCGGATGTGATTTTCGTCGGCATCGGCCCGCTGGGCACCCACAGCCCGATCTTCAAAGACGGCTTTATCAACCAGGCGCAGCTGGACGAGCTGACCGCGCGCGGGGGGATTGGCGAAATCCTGGGCCGCTTCATTGATGCCGACGGCGGCGTGGTGGCGAGCGATATCAACCGGATGATCACCAGCTATGATATTCGCCAGAATCAGTGCCCGCGCATAGCGGTGGCCTGCGGAGAATATAAACGCCCGGCGATTCTGGCGGCGCTAAAAGGCGGCTGGATCAACGGGCTGGTGACCGATGAACACACCGCCCGCTGGCTGTTGACGCGCTAGCGGCAGCCTGCGCTGCCGCCGGGGAGCGTCTCAGATAGGGTCGCGGCTACCGATCAGCAGCGGCGGAATTTCGACCCGCTGTTGACTGACATCGCCGGAATCAATAATGCTAAACACCGCTTCGAGCATCGCCGGGACATTCTGCTGCACCATGTCAATATCGTGCCCCAGCAGGTAAACAAAGGGGTCCCAGTCAAAACAGCCCATCGGCGGCTGCTCGGTGCCGGTTAACCCCAGCTGCGCCAGCCACCTGACCACCCCTTCGAGGGAAATCGTCGAGTTAACGAACAGCCCCTGCAGGTGCTCATCCGGGGTGCTGAACCGGGCCTGCATACAGGCCTCCACTTTCCCCTTCGAGTAACCGGGGGCCAGCACGTTCTCGTCGGGTACGTTTAAACCGCGCTCGCGGTGCGCATCGCGAAAACCGCGCAGACGCTCGTGGGTGTTGTGATCGCTGCTGCGTCCGCCGACAAAGGTCAGCGGCGCCAGTTTGCCGTAACGCCTGACGCTGTTGTCGAGGATCTTATCGGTCAGCGCTTTCGCTCCGGCGTAGTTGTCCGAGATCACCGAAGGGGCAAGGGAACCCGGCAGGTCGAGATTGACGGTAGGAACGCCCGCCAGCTGGCACAGTTCGGCGATCTTATCCGGGTTGGTCGCCCCGGTCGCCACCACCCAGTCCACCTGCCAGGAGAGCATCGCCTTCACCGCTTCGATCTCCAGCTCCGGGCGGCGGCGGGTGCAGGTGATGATCGGCAGCAGACCGCGCTCGCGCGCCATCTCTTCAAAGCTTTCCGCAACCGAGCCGAAGTAACGGTTATCGTATTTGGGAACAATCATGCCGATCACATGGGATTTTTTACTGCGCAGCATGCTGGCCTGGCGGTTGACCGCATAGCCCTGCTCTTCCGCAATCCGCGTGACCTTTTCCGCAAGTTTTGCGCTGATGCGGCGTTTTTTCCAGTTGCCATTGAGGATCGCGCTCACCGCGCTGGCCGAGACGCCGGATAATTCCGCCAGATCGTAGATAGTGATTTTTTTCATTTTCCCAACTTGCGTCACAAATTCATTTCGCTGTTAATTTCCCCACTTGCTCAATCGATGAAGCTGGCGCAACATTAGCTTCATCGATTGAGCAACCATTATGCTCTATGGCCTGTTTAGCCACTCATCGCTCAATTTACAGCGCATTGAAATAAATGATGCTGATATTCAAAACCTTAACAATATTTTGTGCATAACATCAACGCTGGCCCATGCTTATCGAGGACCAGATCGACTGCCCAAAACAGACTCAATGAAGGATTATAAAATGAACCACTCCGTATCCTCTATGAATACTTCTCTCCATGGTAAAGTAGCCGCCGTCACCGGCGCAGCGTCCGGTATCGGCCTCGAATGCGCCAGGACCCTGCTCTCCGCGGGCGCCAAAGTGGTGCTGATCGACCGCGAAGGCGAAAAGTTAAAGAAGATTGTCGCTGAACTCGGCGACAACGCCTTCGCCCTGCAGGTTGACTTAATGCAGGCCGACCAGGTCGACAACCTGCTGGCCGGCATTCTGAACCTCGCCGGGGGGCTGGACATTTTCCATGCCAACGCCGGCGCCTATATCGGCGGGCCGGTGGCCGAAGGCGACCCGGACGTCTGGGATCGCGTCCTCCATCTCAACACCAACGCCGCCTTCCGCTGCGTGCGTAGCGTGCTGCCGCACCTGATCGCGCAAAAATCCGGCGACATCATCTTCACCAGCTCCATCGCCGGCGTGGTGCCGGTTATCTGGGAACCGATCTACACCGCCTCAAAATTTGCCGTGCAGGCGTTTGTGCACACCACCCGCCGCCAGGTTTCGCAGTATGGCGTCCGCGTCGGCGCCGTTCTGCCAGGCCCGGTGGTCACCGCCCTGCTCGACGACTGGCCGAAAGAAAAAATGGAAGAGGCGCTGGCGAACGGCAGCCTGATGCAACCGATCGAGGTCGCGGAGGCGGTGCTGTTTATGGTGACGCGCTCGAAAAACGTGACCGTACGCGATCTCGTCATCCTGCCTAACAGCGTGGATCTCTGACCCTTCAACCCGGCAGGCTTAAGGATGCTTTATGAATGACGATACACAAACCATTATTGGCGTCGATGTTGGCTCAGGCAGCGTACGTGCCGGCATCTTCAACCTTAACGGTGAACTCCTCGCCCACGCCACGCGGGAAATCACGCTGTTTCGCAGCGCGGGAAACGTGGTGGAACAATCCAGCCGCGAGATTTGGCAGGCGGTGTGCGAGTGCATTAAAACCGCGGTAGCCCACTCCGGCGCATCGCCGTCTTCGGTTGCCGGGATTGGTTTCGATGCCACCTGTTCGCTGGTGGTGGTCGGCGAAAACGCGACGCCGCTGGCCGTCGGGCCTTCCGAGGATGCGGATCGCGACATCATCGTCTGGATGGATCACCGCGCCAGCGGCCAGGCGGAAAAGATTAACGCCACCGGACATGCGGTGCTGCAGTACGTCGGCGGGACGATCTCGCCGGAGATGGAAACGCCGAAAATACTGTGGCTCAAGGAGAACCGGCCGCATATCTACGCGCAGGCGCAGCACTTTTTCGACCTTGCGGATTACCTGACCTGGCGCGCCACCGGCGACTTAGCCCGCTCGGTATGTACCGTCACCTGCAAATGGACCTATCTGGCGCATGAAAAGCGCTGGGATGCCGATTATTTCCGCCAGATTGGCCTTGGCGACCTGGCCGACGACGGTTTTGCCCGTATCGGCCAACGTATTGTCGACCCGGGAACCCCCTGCGGTCAGGGTCTCTCCGCCGCCGCCGCGCAGGAGATGGGCCTGCCGGTCGCTACGCCGGTAGCGGTCGGAATGATTGATGCCCACGCCGGCGGCATCGGCACCGTCGGCGTCCTCAATGGCGCGGTCAGCAATATGGCCTATGTCTTCGGCACCTCCTCCTGCACCATGACCACCACCCCGGATGCCGTCTTCGTGCCCGGCGTCTGGGGACCTTACTATTCCGCCATGGTGCCGGGGCTGTGGCTCAGCGAAGGGGGGCAAAGCGCGGCGGGCGCCGCTATCGACCAGCTGTTAAGCTTCCATCCCGCCGCCGCGCAGGCGCGCGAACTGGCCCAGGCGGCGGGCGTACCGCTGCCGGTATATCTCGCTGACCGGGTGCTGGCTCAGGTGGGCGATCCCTCGGCGGCCGTCAACCTCGCCGCCGGGCTCCACGTGGTGCCGGAGTTCTTAGGCAACCGCGCCCCGCTGGCCGACCCGGACGCCAAAGCGGTTATTGCCGGGTTAGGCATGGAGCGGGATCTGGATAATCTGATAGCGCTCTATGTCGCGGGGCTATGCGGAATCGGCTACGGCCTGCGGCAGATTCTGGATGCGCAGAGCGCCTGCGGGATTAAAAGCGAAAACATCGTCATCAGCGGCGGCGCCGGGCAACATCCGCTGGTCCGCCAGCTGCTGGCCGATGCCTGCGGGATGACCATCGTGAGCACCCTGTGTCGCGAACCGGTGCTGCTGGGTTCGGCAATTCTTGGCGCCGTCGCCGGCCAGGTTTGCGCTTCGCTGCCGGAAGCCATGCAACAATTTACCCGGGTGGATAAAACCTACCGCTGTGCGACGCATGTTCAGCCGCTGCATCAACGCCGCTACGAGGCTTATCTGGCGCTACAGCAAACCGCCCGGCTGATCCGGGAATAACCGCCCGCTCCGACCGTTGTAAGCATAAAAACCCTCCGGTGCCCGCACCGGAGTGGTCTTCTGTACCCTGAAAACGAGGTTATTATGTCCGTAAATAATAAACAGTGGTTCGGTCTGCCGCTGAATCTGCTATGGGGATACATCGCCATCGCCGTATTTATGACCGGCGACGGCTTTGAGCTGGCTTTCCTGTCGCACTATATCAAGGAGCTGGGCTTTACCCCGGCCCAGGCCTCTTTCGCCTTTACCCTGTATGGCCTCACCGCCGCGCTGGCGGCATGGGTCTCCGGCGTGGTGGCCGAAATTATCACCCCGCAGAAAACGATGCTCATCGGCTTCGTGCTGTGGTGCGTGTTCCATGTACTGTTCCTCGTCTTCGGTCTCGGCCACGCCAACTATCCGCTGATCCTGCTGTTCTACGGCATTCGCGGCCTGGCCTATCCGCTGTTCCTTTACTCCTTCATCATCGCCATTGTGCATAACGTCAGAAGCGACGGCGCCAGCTCGGCGCTGGGCTGGTTCTGGGCGGTGTACTCGATCGGTATTGGCGTGTTCGGCAGCTATATCCCCAGCTTCACCATCCCGCATATTGGCGAACTGGGCACCCTGTGGCTGGCCCTGGCGTTCTGCGTCGCCGGCGGCATCATCGCTGTCCTGTCGCTGCGTAACGTCGAAACGCCGCGCCATATGCAAAACCTCACCACCCGCGAGAAGTTTGCCGAACTGGGGCGCGCGGCGACGCTGCTCTACACCAACCGCAATATTCTGCTCTCCAGCATGGTGCGCATTATCAACACCCTGTCGCTGTTCGGTTTTGCGGTGATCATGCCGCTGATGTTCGTCGATGAACTGGGCTTCACCACCTCGGAGTGGCTCCAGGTGTGGGCGGCGTTCTTCTTCACCACCATTTTCTCTAACGTTTTCTGGGGGATCGTGGCGGAGAAAATGGGCTGGATGAAAGTGGTGCGCTGGTTTGGCTGTGTTGGGATGGCGCTGTCAAGTCTGGCGTTTTACTACATCCCGCAGCACTTCGGGCATAACTTTGCCATGGCGCTGGTGCCGGCGATTGCGCTGGGGATCTTCGTCGCGGCGTTTGTGCCGATGGCGGCGGTGTTCCCGGCGCTGGAGCCGCAGCATAAAGGGGCGGCGATTTCGGTGTACAACCTGTCGGCGGGGCTGTCGAACTTCCTCGCTCCGGCGATTGCGGTGGTGCTGCTGCCGTACTTCAGCACCCTCGGCGTGGTGGTGGCCTATACCGCTCTGTACGTGCTGGCCTTCTTTATCTGCCCGTTCATTCGCGTCGAACAGCCGGGCCTGGCGCGCCAGACAACCGCCGCGCAGTTGACTGCCCGCATCTCCGGAACATAAAAACCCCTCTCGTCACAGAGTCATGCTGGCCACTGAAGAAGGCGGCCAGCCCCTCTGCTGTGCTTGCATGATCGTTGCTGAAAAAAACGTTCAGCAACGATATAGCTACAGAGCGGCCACGGGCTGGCAGCGCGGGGGTTAAGGCGCGTCAGGAAAACTGGCGGGAACGCAGGCGCGCATCCAGGACTGGCCGCCAGGACGGCGGCCAGAGCGGCAGGTCGAGACAGGGACGTTGAGTCCTGCCCGGTCCGCCAGATGAAGCCGGAGTGGAGCGCACCGCGTAGCGGCAGTTTTCAGCGCAATGCGGGGGTCATGGGGGCGGGCGAAACGCCCCCATGCCGTTCACACGCAGAGGGTGTGAGAAAAGTGATGGATCCACCGTGAACGGAATATTCCACAGGACATACATTCTACGGCACTCGCTGCACGGCCCCCTTTTCGCCCAAACCACCGTTAACGCGAAATCCCCTGCTTAACGGCGACGTCAGGTACAGGCTCACCTGCCAGATAGGTTGAGAACCAGGCTGAACAGCATAAAAAATCCGTAATCACGGCGTGGTTACGGATTCTTATGTCGCCACAGCGGCGAGCGATGCATCCTTAAACGGGCGGCACTACCTCGTCACAGAAGAGTTGTCGCCACGTTCTTTCGACTCAGGCAATGGTGACTTTGCCGTCGAGATAGACATCCTGCACGGCGTTAATCAGTTTCACGCCGTCGCTCATCGATTTCTTAAAGGCTTTACGCCCGAGAATCAGCCCCATCCCGCCGGCACGTTTGTTGATCACCGCCGTGCGGACCGCGTCCGTCAGGTCAGTTTCCCCACCCGCCGCGCCGCCGGAGTTAATCAACCCGGCACGCCCCATATAGCAGTTCGCCAGCTGGTAACGGACCAGATCGATCGGGTTATCAGAGGTCAGTTTGCTATAAACGCGATCGTCGGTGTAGCCAAAGTTCACCGCTTTATAGCCGCCGTTGTTTTCCGCCATTTTCTGCTTCACGATATCGGCACCGATGGTCGCCGCCAGGTGGTTGGCCTGACCGGTTAGATCGGCAGAGACATGGTAATCAACGCCATCTTTCTTAAACGCCGGGTTACGCAGATAGGCCCACAGAACCGTGACCAGCCCCAGTTCATGCGCACGTTCAAACGCCGCGGAGATCTCTTCAATCTGACGGCGGGACTCTTCTGAACCAAAATAAATGGTCGCCCCCACCGCCACCGCGCCCATATTAAAGGCCTGCTCAACGCTGGCGTACAGCGTCTGATCGAAGGTGTTCGGGTAGCTCAGGGTCTCGTTATGATTTAACTTCACGAGGAACGGAATGCGGTGCGCATAGCGACGCGATACCGAGGCCAGCACGCCATAGGTCGACGCCACGCAGTTACACCCGGCTTCAATAGCCAGCTCGACGATATTTTTCGGATCAAAGTAGAGCGGGTTGGCGGCAAACGATGCGCCGGCCGAGTGTTCCACGCCCTGGTCAACCGGCAGGATCGAGAGATATCCGGTACCTGCCAGGCGCCCCGTGTTATACAGGGTCTGCATATTACGCAGCACCGCCGGCGGACGATTGTTATCCACCATTACCCGGTCGACGTAGTCCGCTCCCGGTAAATAGAGTTGTTCAGCTGGAATGGTCATACAACGGTGCTGTAAAAGGCTGTCGGCATCTTTGCCAAGCAACTGCGTAATATCAGTCATAGCAATAACTCCCGTAAGTGCCAGCTGAGCTGGCCATGAATGTCCTGTGCCCGATTTTTAAGGCAACACTAAGCCTGGTCTTCTGAGCCTGATTTTTCCAGCCGATTCGTGCGCTTTTAAGCACATTCCGCTGGCACGATTCAGGTATAAAAAAGTGTTAAGTCGCTCATGAAACACCCTCAAAGGTATTTAAAAGGTATTATTAAATGGTAGTGTGCAGATGTACCTTACCTGTCATGAAGGATTTAAAGATGAAAACTACAGTGAAGCTGTCGTTCATGATGTTCGTGGAGTGGTTTATCTGGGGCGCGTGGTTTGTGCCCCTGTGGCTATGGCTGAGTAAAAACGGCTTCAGCGCCGGGGAAATTGGCTGGTCGTATGCCTGTACCGCCATTGCGGCGATCCTTTCGCCGATCCTCGTCGGCTCGCTGACCGACCGCTTCTTCCCGGCGCAGAAAGTGCTGGCGGTGCTGATGTTCGCCGGGGCCATTTTGATGTATTTCGCCGCGCAACAGACCGCCTTCCACGGCTTCTTCCCGCTGCTGCTGGCCTACTCGCTGACCTACATGCCGACCATCGCCCTGACTAACAGCATCGCCTTTTCCCATGTGCCGGACGTCGAGCGCGACTTCCCGCGCATCCGGGTGATGGGCACCATTGGCTGGATTGGCTCCGGTCTGGTATGCGGTTTCCTGCCACAAATGCTGGGCTACAACGATATTTCCCCGACCAGCGTTCCCTTACTGATCGCCGCCGCCAGCTCCGCGCTGCTGGGCGTTTTCGCGCTGTTCCTGCCGGATACCCCGCCAAAGAGCACCGGCAAACTGAACCTGAAAGTGATGCTCGGTCTGGACGCGCTGGTACTGCTGCGCGACAAAAACTTCCTCGTCTTTTTCTTCTGCTCGTTCCTGTTTGCGATGCCGCTGGCGTTCTACTACATCTTCGCCAACGGCTATCTGACCGAAGTCGGGATGCGCAACGCCACCGGCTGGATGACCCTCGGCCAGTTCTCCGAAATCTTCTTTATGCTGGCGCTGCCGTTCTTTACCAAGCGCTTTGGTATTAAAAAGGTATTATTACTTGGTCTGGTAACGGCAGCGATTCGCTACGGCTTTTTCGTCTATGGCGGCGCAGAGCATTACTTTACCTACGGCCTGCTTTTCCTCGGTATCCTGCTGCACGGGGTAAGCTACGATTTTTACTACGTGACCGCCTATATCTACGTTGACAAAAAAGCGCCGGTGCAAATGCGCAACGCCGCCCAGGGCCTGATCACCCTGTGCTGTCAGGGATTCGGCAGCCTGCTCGGCTATCGTCTTGGCGGCGTGATGATGGAAAAAATGTTCGCCTACCCGCAACCCGTGAACGGCCTGACCTTCAACTGGGCGGGAATGTGGACCTTCGGCGCCGTGATGATCGCGGTGATTGCCGTGCTGTTTATGCTGTTCTTCCGCGAATCGGATAGAGAAATTACCGCCATCCCCGTCGACGGCGACAAAGGCGACATGGCGATGACACATGAGGAAGTGAAATGAAACACCAAAGAATTCTTGGGGCTCTGTACGGCCAGGCGTTAGGCGATGCGATGGGGATGCCATCAGAGCTGTGGCCACGTACTCGCGTGAAAGCGCACTTTGGCTGGATTGACCGCTTTTTACCCGGCCCGGCGGAAAACAACGCCGCCTGCTACTTCAAACGGGCGGAGTTTACCGACGACACCTCGATGGCGCTGTGTCTGGCCGACGCGCTGATCGAATGCGAGGGCGAAATCGTCCCGGACGCGATCGGCCGCCATATTCTGGCGTGGGCGGAAGGCTTTGACGCATTCAACAAAAACGTACTTGGCCCGACCTCAAAAATTGCGTTGAACGCCATTCGCGATGGCCAACCGGTGAGCGCGCTGGAAAACAACGGCGTCACCAACGGCGCGGCGATGCGCGTCTCCCCGCTGGGCTGCATGCTGCCTGGTGCGGATCTGGACGCCTTTATTGACGCGGTTGCGCTGGCCTCCAGCCCGACGCACAAATCCGATCTGGCGATCGCCGGGGCGGTGGCTATCGGCTGGGCGGTTTCCCGGGCGATTGATGGCGCGAGCTGGCGCAACATTGTCGATGCGCTGCCCGCCGTCGCCCGCCGGGCCCAGGAAAAACGCGTCACCACCTTCAGCGCCTCTCTGGCGATGCGTATCGAGCTGGCGCTGAAAACGGTACGCGAGGCCAACGGGGTGGAGTCCGCCTGCGAGCGGCTTTATCAACTGGTCGGCGCCGGCACCAGCACGCTTGAATCCGTCGCCTGCGCGATCGCGATGGTCGAACTGGCGGGCACCGACCCAAACCGCTGCGCCATTCTGTGCGCCAACCTGGGCGGCGATACCGACACCATCGGCGCGATGGCCACCGCTATCTGCGGCGCGCTGCACGGCATTGACGCCATCGATCCGCCGTTGAAACAGGAGCTGGACGAGGTGAACCAGCTGGACTTTGACCGCTATGCCAGCGCCCTGCTGCGCTATCGCCACCAGCGGGAGGCACGATGCTGATCGACACACTAAGCCAGCTCCGTCAGCAGCGCCCGGTAACGGTCATCGGTTCAGCGGTCATTGACGTCATCGCCGACGCCTACGCTCTGCCCTGGCGCGGCTGCGATATCGAATTACAGCAGCAAAGCGTCAATATTGGCGGCTGCGCGCTGAACGTGGCGGTGGCGCTGAAACGCCTCGGCATCGACGCCTGCAACGCCCTGCCCCTCGGCCAGGGGATATGGGCCGATATTGTGCGCAACAACCTGAATCGTCAGGGCATTCACAGCATTATTGCCACTGACAAAGGCGATAACGGCTGGTGCCTGGCGCTGGTCGAACCGGATGGCGAACGCACCTTTATGTCCTTTACCGGCGTGGAAAACGCGTGGGATGACGACTGGCTGGCTCGTCTGCCGCGCACGGCGGGCAGTCTGGTCTATCTTTCCGGCTATCAGCTCACCGCCCCGTGCGCCGGGAAACTGATTAGCTGGCTGGAAACCTCCCCTGAGGTGACGGCGTTGATCGACTTCGGACCGCGTATTGCCGACGTCGCACCGACGATCTTCACCCGCATAATGGCCTGTCAGCCGATCGTCACGCTCAACCGTCAGGAAGCGGAAATTGTCGCCGGACAGCAGCAATTCCCGGCGGAGACGGAACAGCTGGGGAAAGCCTGGCTCGAACGCTGGAACGCGCCGCTGATTGTGCGTCAGGATAAAGACGGGGCGTGGTATTTCAGCGCGGCGGAATGCGGACAGGCGGCGGCCTTTCCCACGACGGTGGTCGATACCATTGGCGCTGGCGACAGCCACGCCGGCGGCGTGCTGGCCGGATTAGCCGCCGGCTGGCCGCTGGCACAAGCGGTGACGCTGGGGAACGCGGTGGCATCGTGGGTGGTCAGCCACCGCGGCGGCGACTGCGCCCCCACCCGTGAAGCACTACTCCTCGCACACAAAGACGTATAAATCGCTGCGGCAGTAGCTGATGCTGTACTCAATCGGCCGCTGCTGCTGATCCAGCGCCACCTGTTTAATCACCAGCACCGGAATTTTGTCATCCATTTTAATGTGCGACTGAAACTCAGCGTCCGGCATCCGGGCGCTGACTCTTGAGCGCGTGCGCTGCGGGTAAATATGCTGGCTGCGGAAATAATCATACAAAGAAATACCGATATCTTCGGCGTCGGCGATCAGATGCGCCGGCACCCACGACTCTTCGATGGACACCGCCTCTTCATCGACATAGCGGATGCGCTTGAGCAAAAACACTTCGCTTTTCGGCTCCAGCGCCAGCTGTTCGGCCACTTCCTGCGGACATTCCACCACCCGCTTGTTCACCCATAGCGTGTCCGGTTTTTTACCGCGCAACACCACCTGCTGGGAAAATCCGCGCGCCTCTTTCAGCGAATATTCAAAGATGTTGTTGATTTGCGTGCCATAGCCGCGCGCACGGGTCACCACCCCTTCGTCTTCCAGCATCTGCATCGCCTTACGCACGGTGATGCGCGACACCCCCGTCAGCTGGCTGAGATCGCGCTCGCCGGGCAGGATATTGCCATGCTCAAGCCAGCCGCTGCGCACCGCGTTTTTCACCGTTTCGGCGAATTTCAGGTACAGCGGCGTGTGATCGGCAGCGGCGATGCGCTCATTCAGTTGGGCGAGAAGCCGGGTATGCGCTTGTTCCATCTGTGGTTTTCCTGGCTGACAGTTTCAGCCATTATACGCTAAATCATTCAGGTTGCGCTCAGGCGGCAACCTGAAGTCTCACGCGTCCAGACTACCACCACGCGTGGAAATGATGCACCGGGCCGATACCGTGGCCAACCTCCAGTGAATCCGCCTGCGCCAGCGCCGCGGAGAGCCAGCTCTTGGCCTCGGCGACCGTCTGCCCCCAGTCGGCATAGCGCGGGCGCAGCGCCGCTAATGCCGCCGACAGCGTGCAGCCGGTGCCATGGGTATTTTTGGTGTTGACCCTCGGCGCGGTGAAACGCTGCTCGCCTTCGCGGGTAAACAGCCAGTCCGGGCTTTCAGCGTTAGTAAGATGCCCGCCTTTCATCAGCACCGCGCCGCAGCCCATTGCCAGCAGCGCGCGCCCCTGCTCCAGCATCTCTTTTTCACTCTGCGCATGCGGGGCATCGAGCAGCGCCGCCGCTTCCGGCAGATTCGGCGTGATCAGCGATACCCGCGGCAGCAGGCGCGTGCGTAACGTCGCCACCGCCGACGCTGACAGCAGCGGGTCGCCGCTTTTCGCCAGCATCACCGTATCCAGCACCACGTTGTCAATCTGATAGCGTGCCAGGCGCTCCGCCACGGCTTCGACAATATCCGTTTCCGCCAGCATGCCGATTTTGGTGGTATCGATGCGTACATCGCTGAACACCGAATCCAGCTGAGCGGCGACAAAATCGGGTTCGATGCGATACACCGACTGTACGCCGCGGGTGTTCTGCGCCACCAGGGCGGTGATCACCGAGCAGCCATAGGCGCCGAGCGCCGAGAAGGTTTTCAGATCGGCCTGGATCCCCGCGCCGCCGCTGGGATCGGTGCCGGCAATAGTTAAGGCATTGATGCGTTTCATGGTTTTATCTCCCCGTACAGGGCATCCAGCAGTGCCGGGGTAAAGCTCCCCGGGCCGCCCTGCCGCGCTGCCTGACCGCCCGCCTGTTTCATCAGGCCACAGGCGGCCGCGACGTTTTCCAGACGGTCCCCCGGCAGCGCGGCGCTGGCCGCCACGACCGCCGAGAGCGCGCAGCCGGTACCCACCACCCGGGTCATCAGGGGGTCGCCGCCGGTCACCATCCGCGTACGCTGCCCGTCGGTGACGTAATCCACCTCGCCGGTCACCGCGACAACGCTATTGAGCTGACGCGCCAGCGCCTGGGCGGCAGGAAGTGCCGCCGCTGCGGTATCGGTGGTATCGACGCCGCGTCCGCCGGCGCTCATACCGGCCAGCGCCATGATCTCGGAGGCGTTGCCGCGAATGGCGGCCGGGTGCAGTCTCAGCAGTTCATGGCAAAACTCAGTGCGCAGCGTTAATGCGCCGACCGCCACCGGATCCAGCGCCCACGGCTTACCCGCCCGCTGGGCGCTATGTACCGCCGCCCGCATGGCGGTCGCCCGTTCGACAGTTAAGGTACCGACGTTAATCAATAGCCCATCGGCGATGGCGGCAAATTGGCTCGCCTCTTGCGGATCGATAACCATCGCCGGCGAGGCGCCGATCGCCAGCAGCACGTTGGCGGTAAAGGTCTGCACCACATCATTGGTCATGCAGTGAACAAGGGGGGCGTGGCGGCGAAAGAGATGTTGCAGGTGCGCAATATGCGCGGGATTGAGTGGCTCAGCTTGCATCGTTTGCTCCAGCCAGGCGATGAAGAAGCAACGACCCGCTGGTCTCTGACTTCCCTACGCTGGCATTATCCAGATCAGGTATTACGGGTTTTTCTCAGCCTTCACCAGGAAGGGCACCCCGAGTCATCAAGAAGATATAAACATTCTCTGCTGGCAGGTTACGGGAAGCCGCGTGCCAGCGCAAGCCATCTTGTGTCATCTCCCGCGCGACGTCTCCTGGCGCCTGGCCGGTTATCCATTTATCCGTTTGCTTTCATGCCCGAACGGGCACAAACTTAATCGCAGGGACCGGCGTTCGCGGTCACACCTATCTCGAGGTACGGCTATGCCCGTTTATCACCATGCCCTGGTGCTGATTAACAACAGCCTTGACGGCATACCGCTGTTGCGGCATGCGGCTAACATGGCGGAAGAGAACGCCATGCGCATCACCCTCGCCCATATCAGCACCGACTACCGGGCGTTGAACTATGTCTCCGATAGCCTGCTGGATGATAATGTCTCCCAGGAGGTGATTCAGGCAAAAGCGCTGCTCAACGCGCTGGCGGCCAGCGTCCCCCTGCCGGTGCAAACCCTGGCGCTGGTTACCGCCCGCCGTTTTGAGGATGTCGACGCCTGCGTACGCCAGCGGGGAATTGATTTGCTTATCGCCGGGCACCGTAACCGGCTGCTGGGGGTCATGGCTTCCCATTCGCTGGAGTATATTAATCACCTGACGGTCGATGTGCTGATCAAGCATCTCCCCTGAGCCGCGGATCGGCTTCGCGTAGCGAACTGAGCAGCAGCGCAAAACAGTCCTCAATCAGCGGCGGCAGCGCCTGCGGCCCGCGCATTAACGCCACGGTACGCGCCAACGCGGGCTGCTGCAGCTGGGCGATGGTCAGGCCAGGATCCTGCAGGTGGGTGGTATACAGCTCGGGCAGAATGGCGATCGCCAGCCGCGAGCGCACCAGGCCATACAGGGTTTCAATATAATCAACCTGATAACGCGTATTCAGCGTCAGGCGGTGGCTCTCCGCCAGCGCGCCCACCAGACGCTGAATATTGCCCTTCGAGAACACCGCAATATCGCGCCCGGCCAGCAGCTTCCACGGCAGGTGCGGCTGGTCGGCCAGCGGATCCTCGCAATGTAGCACTGCGACAAACGGATCTTCCCGCAGCGGATAGACCTGCAGCGCGTCAGGAAGCGAACTGTCGAGGGCGCCGATAGCAAAATCAATCTGTCCGCTTTGTAGCTCGCGCACCAGCGCATCGTTGGTCTGGTCGTGAAACTCGACCCGCAGGCGGGGAAAAGTCTGCGCCAGGGTCTGCGGCAGCAGGGGAAACAGCAGCGAGCTGACCGACGGCACCAGGCCAATCCGTACCGTGCCATCGCCGCCGGCGGCGACAATCTGCTGCATGTCATCAAACGCCAGCTGGGCCACGCTCAGCACGCGACGAGCGTGCGGCAAAATCGCCGCCCCCAGATCGGTCAGCGTCACCGAAGAGGCCGTGCGGTTGACCAGTTTGCCGCCCAGCACCGTTTCAATTTGCCGCAGCGCGCTGCTCAGCGCCGGCTGGCTGATGGCCAGCCGGTTGGCGGTATCGGTGAAATGACGCAGCTGCGCCAGGGTGACAAAATACTGTAGCTGTTTCAGAGAAAGCGCGGGCAGGCGCTGCCACGGTTCGGTCATGGTGTTCTTCGCTAAGGGTAATCAGCCAGAATAACCCGAGCTTATCGGGTGATAAATTTATTCATCTGGGCAAACGTTTGCTGTCCACCTAGAGTATCGCCATTATCCTTGTGCCGGAGTTGTTATGTCCAGCAGTGCTGAAAACCGCCGCCGCGCCGTCCTGGCGGCCCGGGGCGAAGTCCCTTTTGACCTCTTACTGACCGGGGCGCAGATCGTCGACATGGTCACCGGCGAACTCCGCGCCGCCGATGTCGGCATCGTCGGCGAGATGATCGCCAGCGTGCATCCGCGCGGCAGCCGCAGCGATGCCCGGCAACAGCATGCGCTGGATGGCGCCTACCTGTCGCCGGGGCTGATGGATACCCATGTGCATCTCGAAAGCTCGCACCTGCCTCCCGAGCGCTACGCGGAAATCGTCCTCGCGCAGGGCACCACGGCGGTGTTCTGGGATCCGCATGAGCTGGCCAACGTCCTCGGGGTTGAGGGCGTGCGCTATGCGGTGGCCGCCAGCCGGAACCTGCCGCTGCAGGTGATGGTAGCCGCCCCCTCCAGCGTGCCGTCGACGCCGGGTCTGGAAATGTCCGGGGCGGATTTTGCCGGCGCCGAGATGGCGACCATGCTGGCATGGCCGGAGGTCCGCGGCGTCGCGGAAGTGATGGATATGCACGGCGTGCTGCACGGCAGCGAGCGCATGCAGGAGATTGTTCAGGCCGGCCTCGAGAGCGGCAAACTGATTGAAGGCCACGCCCGCGGCCTGAACGGCGCCGACCTGCAGGCCTACCTCGCCGCAGGGGTTACCTCCGATCATGAACTCACCTCCGCGGACGATGCGCTGGAAAAGCTGCGCGCCGGGCTGACCCTCGAGATTCGCGGCTCACATCCGTATCTGCTGCCGGATATCGTCAAGGCGCTAAAAACGCTGCCGCACCTCTCATCGCAAATCACCGTCTGCACCGACGATGTGCCGCCGGATATGCTGCTGGAAAAAGGCGGAATTATCGCCCTGCTCAACCAGCTGATTGAACATGGCCTGCCGGCCGCCGACGCCCTGCGCTTCGCGACTCTGAACGCCGCGATTCGCCTGCAGCGTAACGACGCAGGGCTGATTGCCGCCGGCCGCCGCGCCGACCTGGTGGTCTTTGATTCGCTGGAGAAACTACAGGCCCGTCGGGTCTACGTCGCCGGGCAGCTGATTGCCCGCGACGGCGCGCTTCTGCAGCCCATCATCGCCGCCGCGGGGGTCACCCCACCGCGCAATACGCTCCGCCTGACGCCGCTGGGCGCGGACGATTTTGTCCTGCGGGTCGAAGGGATTCGCCACGGCGTCGCCCGCCTGCGGCATATTCGCGGCGCGCGTTTTACACAGTGGGGAGAAGTCGAGGTACAGGTGCGCGACGGTAAAGTCCTGCTGCCCGACGGCTTCAGCCTGATTTGGGTTAAGCACCGTCACGGTCGCCATCAGGCCACTCCGCAAATCGCCCTGCTCGAAGGCTGGGGGGAGCTGCGCGGGGCCATTGCCACCAGCTACTCGCACGATTCGCATAACCTCGTGGTGCTCGGGCGCAACCCCGATGAGATGGCGCTCGCCGCCAACCGGCTGATTGCCTCCGGCGGCGGGATGGCCCTGTCCCGTCAGGGGGCCATTCTGGCCCACGTGGCGATGCCGATTGCCGGGATGCTTTCCGACCTGCCGGCGGTTGAGCTGGCCCGGCAGTTCCGCCAGCTGCGCGATCTCAGTGCGGAAATTGCCGACTGGGAGCCGCCGTATCGGGTATTTAAGGCCATCGAGGGAACCTGCCTCGCCTGTAACGTCGGACCGCATTTGACCGATTTAGGTTTGACCGACGGCACCACCCGTCAGATCGTTGAACCGCTGATAGACTGCCGGGAAACGCCGGAACCGACCCATCACAATAATCAACATCGGGGAGCCTGATCATGGCCGACAATACCCTTCAAACCGCCGCGCGAGGGAGCTGGCTGGAGCGGCGCTTTGCCCTGCGCGCGCGCGGCAGCACGCTCCGCACCGAGTGCCTCGCGGGCGTTACCGGCTTTCTCGCCGCCGCCTATCTGCTGGTGGTGATTCCCGGCCTGCTGGCGGTGGGCGGTATGGATAAAGGGGCGGCCACCACGGGGACGATTCTGGTGTTCGTCGCCGGAACGCTGCTGATGGCGTTTTACGCCAACCTGCCGTTTATCGTCGGCCCAGGCATCGGCGGTTCGGTGCTGGTTGGCGTGACTCTTGCCGGGAGCGAGGGGATCGGCTGGCAAATCGGCCTCGGCATCGCCTGCTGGTCCGGCATTCTGTTCTTCCTGTTAACCCGATTTGGCCTGCGCGAGGTGGTCACCCGCTCAGTGCCCCAGTCGATCAAGCTGGGACTCACCGCCTCCATCGGATTGTTTGTGGCGGTCCTCGGCTTTCGCAACGCCGGTCTGGTACTGGCTAACGCCAAAACCAGCGCCCTGATGCTCGGTGACTTCCTTGCCCCCGGCGCGCTGGTGGCGCTGTGCGGCCTGTTTCTCGCCATTGCGCTGCAGGCGCGACGCATTCCGGGCGCGATTTTGTGGGCGATTCTGTTTGCCACTCTGGTGGGGATCCCGGCTGGCGTGACCAAACTGCCGGGCAGCCCGATCGATATGCCGCACTCGCTGACGCCGGTTTTCGCGCAGATAGACATGCTGGGGGCGCTGAATATCGCCTTCCTGCCGTTCCTGTTCGTCTTTTTCGCCTCCGAGTTCTTCTCCACCATGGGGACGACGCTGGCAGTAGGCGGTGAAGCGGGCCTGCTGGATGAACAAGGCAACATGCCGTTGATCAACCGGCCGTTTATGGTCGACTCGATTGCCGCGGCCATCGGTCCGTGGCTGGGTATTCCGGCGGCTACCGCGCTGATTGAGTCATCCGCCGCGGCCGAAGCGGGCGGCAAAACCGGGCTAACGGCGCTGGCGGCGGCGGTCATGTTCCTGCTGATGCTGCTGTTTACCCCGGTTGCGCTGATGATCCCGAAAGAGGCCACCGCCCCGGCGCTGATCCTGATCGGCCTGAATATGTTCAGCGGCCTGCGCAAAGTCGATCTGGGCAATTTTACCGACGGGCTGCCGGTGTTGATGATGGTGATGATCACCCTGATTGCCAACAGCTTCGGTACCGGTATCGCCGGCGGGCTGCTGTTTTATATCGTGATTAAAGCCATTGCCGGCAAGTGGCGGGAAATCCCGCTGGGTTTGTGGATCCTCGCCGTTCCGCTGGTCTACTATTTCGCCACCCTGGTGAAGCACTGACCGCCCGATGGCTCATTGAGCGCATTGCCCTGCAACGCCTCGCAATGTGCTTTCACCTCTTCATACAGCAAACGCACCGCAGGAGACAGCTGCTTGCGGTGCGGGCAAATCATATTCAGCGGCACCCTGTCACCCAGGTAGCGCGGCAACAGCACCTGCAAGCGTCCGGCGCGAATATCATCGCTGACGTCCAGCCCGGACTTGTAGGCAAAGCCTTCTCCGGCAATCGCCAGCCGGCGGATCACTTCGGCGTCATCGCTGACTATCGCGCCGGAAACCTGAATGTGCTGAACTTCACCATTGAGGCTGAGCTGCCAGCGATCGAACTGCCTGCCGCGTAGCACGTACAGCAGCGCGTCATGTTGCGTCAGCGCCTCCAGAGTTTGCGGCTCGCCGTGTGCGGCAATCCACGCCGGGGAAGCCACCAGCACCCGCCGGTTTTCCGGGGCGACGGGAAGCGAAATAAACGAGGCATCGTCGTTGTCGCCATAGCGAAAGGCCACGTCTACCGGATCTTTAAACACATCGGTGCGATGGTCAGAAAAGAGGATCCGTAGTCTGAGCGCCGGGTGACGCTGGCGGAAAGCGCGAAAAACGGTCAGCAGTAGATTGCGCCCCAGATCGGAAGGTACCGCAATTTGCAAGGTGCCGTGGATCTCATCGTCCGGCTGCTGAATTTTTTGTAACCCGGCATGCAGCGTATCGAGCATCTGCGTGGCATAGGGTAGCCAGGTCTCCCCTTCGGGGGTCAGGCGCAAGCTGCGGGTCGAACGGGCAAAGAGGCGAATATTCAAGGTGGTCTCCAGGCGCTTAATCGCCGCGCTCACCTGCGCCGGCGGCTGCCCGGCCTCCCGCGCCGCGTCGCTGAAGCTGCCTAATGCCGCCGCGCGGACAAACAATGTCAGGTCTTCCAGTCTGAACATATTGACTCCCGAATCCCGATACCAGGATTGTTCCCAAAACAGGCGCTAGCCACCGAATCACGCCACCCGCGCCAGAGTTTTCTTACATTTTTCGCCAAACCAACGCTTGCCATTCCCGCCTTGCTTCAGGAATGATACGAGGCTGCGATTTTGTGTCCAGGATAATCCAGGATAATAACGAGGAAATTATGCGTAAAACAAAAATGATGCTTCTGGGCGTACTGTTGGCCGGCACCAGTAGCGTATGGGCGGCGTCCACCGGCGCTGTGCAAAAATACGAACTGGATGGCTTCACCGCCGACTTCACCCAGTTTCGCGTAGGCGATACCGTGCCGCCGCTGTATCTCACCCCGGAATACACCATTAAACAGTGGCAGCAGCGCAACCTGCCCGCGCCGGATGCCGGCACCCACTACACCTATATGGGCGGCAGCTACGTGCTGATCACCGATACCGAAGGTAAAATTGTCAAAATTTACGATGGCGAGATTTTCTATCAGCACTAATGGCTGACGGCACCTCGCCAGCATGCGCCAACGAAAACGCCCTGTCCTTTTACTGTCCGGTCCGGCACAGCAAAGCACAGGGCGTGATGTCATCTGCGGGCGTTATACCGCGCGGAAGGCAATCTCACCAGGAATGACTTCCCCCTGCCAGTAGAGCTGGGCCGCCACGCGCCCCGCCAGCCGACGGTAAATTTCGGTGAACTCGCTCTCCGGACGGGCGACGACGGTCGGCTTACCGTTATCCAGATCTTCACGCAGATTGATGTGCAGCGGCAGCTGGGCCAGCAGCTGAGTATGATATTGCGCCGCCAGTTTCTCCGCGCCGCCGGTGCCGAAAATCGGCTCATGGTGGCCACAGTTGCTGCAGATATGCATACTCATGTTTTCCACGATGCCGAGGACCGGTACTTCCACTTTCTCAAACATCACGATGCCTTTTTTCGCATCGATCAGCGCGATGTCCTGCGGCGTGGTGACCACTATCGCTCCGGTGACCGGGATATTCTGCGCCAGCGTCAGCTGAATGTCGCCGGTGCCCGGCGGCATATCCAGCACCAGATAATCCAGATCCGGCCACAGCGTCTCCTGCAGCATCTGCAACAGCGCCTTGCTGGCCATCGGGCCACGCCACACCATCGCGTTATCGTCGGTCACCAGATAGCCGATCGAGTTCGTGGCGAGACCAAATTTGACGATCGGCGCCATGTGGGTGCCATCCGGCGAGGTCGGACGTTGATCTTCCGCCCCCAGCATGGTCGGCACCGACGGGCCGTAAATATCGGCATCGAGGATCCCCACCTTCGCCCCTTCCGCGGCCAGCGCCAGCGCGAGGTTAACCGCCGTCGATGATTTACCGACGCCGCCTTTGCCGGAGCTGACGGCAATAATATTTTTGACGCCGTTGACGCCCGGCTGGTTTTTCACCCGCTTCAGCGTGGCGATGCTGTGCGTCAGCTTCCAGTCGATCGCCTGGGCGCCGGTGATACGCAGCAGATCGGCGCTGCACTGCTCTTTTAAGTCCTCAAAGGCGCTGTGCCAGGCGAACGGCATCTGGATCTCGATATGCACGGTATCGTCCAGCCACGCGACGTGGTGCAGAGCTTTCAGCGCGGTGAGGTTATGCTTCAAAGTTGGGTGCTGGAAATTAGCCAACGTTCCGGCGACCATCGCACGTAGACGTTCGGGGGATTTGGCCTGGGATTGCGAATTCATCCCGACTCCTTTGTTGTTATGAGATGCTTTCAGTAATGATTGAGTTTATCACAGCTGAGGATTATCCATATATGGTCAGCCATTTATGGCGCACCCATTACCCTTTTGGTAATATCAAAAGCCCTTTTTACAACAGAAGATGTAATGCCCACTATGACTCAAGTCGCGAAGAAAATTCTGGTAACGTGCGCCCTGCCGTACGCCAACGGCTCAATCCACCTCGGCCACATGCTGGAGCACATCCAGGCTGATATCTGGGTCCGTTACCAGCGAATGCGCGGCAACGAGGTCAACTTCATCTGCGCAGACGACGCCCACGGCACGCCTATTATGCTGAAAGCTCAGCAGCTCGGCGTCTCTCCGGAGCAGATGATTGGCGAAATGAGTCAGGAGCACCAGACCGATTTTGCTGGCTTCGACATCAGCTACGATAACTACCACTCCACCCACAGCGAAGAGAACCGCGAGCTGTCGGAGCTTATCTACACGCGCCTGAAAGAGAACGGTTTTATCAAAAACCGCACCATCTCTCAGCTTTACGATCCGGAAAAAGGCATGTTCCTGCCGGACCGTTTCGTGAAAGGCACCTGTCCGAAGTGTAAATCGCCGGACCAGTATGGCGATAACTGTGAAGTGTGCGGCGCCACCTACAGCCCGACCGAGCTGATCGACCCGAAATCCGTGGTCTCCGGCGCGACCCCGGTGATGCGTGAATCCGAGCACTTCTTCTTCGACCTGCCGTCGTTTAGCGAAATGCTGCAGGCGTGGACCCGCAGCGGCGCGCTGCAGGAGCAGGTGGCGAACAAAATGCAGGAGTGGTTCGAGTCCGGTCTGCAGCAGTGGGACATCTCCCGCGACGCGCCTTACTTTGGCTTTGAAATTCCCAACGCGCCGGGGAAATACTTCTACGTCTGGCTGGACGCGCCGATCGGCTACATGGGCTCCTTCAAGAACCTGTGCGACAAGCGCGGCGATAGCGAAAGCTTCGACGCCTACTGGAAGAAAGATTCCGCCGCCGAGCTGTACCACTTTATCGGCAAAGATATCGTCTATTTCCACAGTCTGTTCTGGCCGGCGATGCTGGAAGGCAGCGGTTTCCGCAAGCCGACCAACCTGTTTGTTCACGGCTACGTGACCGTTAACGGCGCCAAGATGTCCAAATCACGCGGCACCTTTATCAAGGCCAGCACCTGGCTGAACCATTTCGATGCCGACAGCCTGCGTTACTACTACGCCGCGAAGCTCTCTTCACGCATCGATGATATCGACCTGAACCTGGAAGATTTCATTCAGCGCGTCAACGCCGACATCGTCAACAAGGTGGTGAATCTGGCGTCGCGTAATGCGGGCTTTATCAACAAGCGTTTCGACGGCATGCTGGCGGTAGAACTGGCCGACCCGGCGCTGTACAAAACCTTTACCGATGCCGCAACCACCATCGGCGAAGCCTGGGAAAGCCGCGAGTTCGGCAAAGCCATCCGCGAGATTATGGCGTTGGCCGATGTGGCTAACCGCTACGTCGACGAACAGGCGCCGTGGGTAGTGGCGAAACAGGAAGGCCGCGATGCCGACCTGCAGGCGATCTGCACCATGGGCCTGAATATGTTCCGCGTGCTGATGACCTGGCTGAAGCCGGTGCTGCCGGGCCTGAGCGCGCGCGCCGAAGCGTTCCTCAACTGCGAGCTGAGCTGGGACGCTATCCAGCAGCCGCTGCTGTCGCATAAGGTCAACGCCTTCAAGGCGCTGTACAACCGTATCGAAATGAAACAGGTTGAAGCGCTGGTCGACGCGTCGAAAGAAGAGGTGAAAGCCACCGCCGCGCCGGTAACCGGCCCGCTGGCGGATGACCCGATTCAGGACACCATCACCTTTGACGATTTCGCCAAAGTGGATATGCGTATCGCGCTGATTGAGAATGCCGAATTTGTCGACGGGTCGGACAAGCTGTTGCGTCTGAGCCTCGATCTGGGCGGCGAGAAGCGCAACGTCTTCTCCGGCATTCGTAGCGCCTACCCGGACCCGCAGGTGCTGATCGGCCGTCTGACGGTGATGGTGGCCAACCTGGCGCCGCGTAAAATGCGTTTCGGCATTTCGCAAGGGATGGTGATGGCGGCAGGTCCCGGTGGGAAGGATATCTTCCTGTTAAGCCCGGACAGCGGCGCCCAGCCTGGCCAGCAGGTGAAATAATCTCCGCATCAAGCGCTGCTCCGGCAGCGCTTTTTCTTTATCTATTCATTCCGATTCTCACTCCCCTACCTTTTCTGCGCGTTGCGCGCGACGGCAATCGTGATAATAATCAATCGGCATACCGTCTGATAAACGGTACTCCACTCATGACCAACATAAGGACTGTGATGAAACTTTACCGCAAGCTGGCGGCCGCTGCGGCGGTCTCCCTGCTGGTTGTCGGCCTCTCGGGCTGCGATAACCAAAAAGAAGAGAGCAAAACCTTCATCCGCACCGCCAACGGCGTCGATCTGAGTTTTACCTACCATTACGCGGGTGACAAAGTGCTGCGTCAGGATGCGAATAATACCATCCCCTATAAGAGCATCGGCGCCGCCAGTAAAGAACAGGCGCAGGCCTTGATCGAGCCGATGAGCAGCGTTTATCACCATGTAAAAGGTGTAGAACAGCGCATCGATTATCAGGACAGCTATGCTCTGGAGCATCTCAGCGTTGATTTTACCCAGGCTCAGATTAGCGAACTGTGTAAGCTGCCGGGGTCGATGTTCACCAACTGCGCGCTCAAGGATATCTCGATGGCGGAGTCAGAGAAATTGCTCAAAGAGCAGGGGTTCCAGGAAGTGAAATAGCGCGCGGAGTATTCCCGGGTCGCGGCGTAAACGCCTTACCCGGGCTACACGGGGACAAAAAAATTGCGGCTGTCGCCGCCCGGCGCGGTCGTTGCAGCCCGGCTCAGCCAGGCGCCAGCCGGGACAGTTCAACGGGCGGCAAATTCAGGGCCTGGCGTGGATACGCTCGGTCAGCCCGCGGAGGAAATAGCGCAGGAACTGGTCGCCGCATTCGCGGAAATTCTTATGCTCCGGCGCGCGCATCATGGCGGTGATTTCCGGCATCGAGACGCGGAACTTCTGCTGGGTCAGGATGGCGAGAATATCTTCGGTCTTCAGAGAGAAAGCGATACGCAGCTTTTTCAGCACGATATTGTTATTCACCCGGCGCTCAACCGCCAGCGGCGGCGCGGACTCATCTTTACCGCGTTTGTCATAAATCAGGCCATTGAGGAAAAGCGACAACATAATGTCCGGGCAGCGCTGAAAGCCCTCTTCATCTTCCTTTTTCAACCACGGTACCAGCTGCTCTGCGCTGACGACGGCTTCGCCCAGCGCAAAAATACGCACCAGGTCGTTATTGTTAGTTTTCAGGGTGTAGCGCAGGCTACGTAGGATATCGTTACTGATCATAATGCCTTCATGATGAAAAATGCTGGCGCTAAGTCTATCACGATTCCGCCGTTTTACAGACCAATCGCCTCTTTCAGACTTTTTAAGTAACGACGGCTGACCGGCACCGTTTGTCCGGCCCGCATCAGCAGTTCCGCCTGGCCGTTTTCTTCGAGACGAATCTCTTTCAGGTGCGCCATATTCACCAGATACTGGCGGTGGCAGCGCAGCAGCGGCGTCCGGCTTTCGAGGGTGCGCAGGGTTAGTTCGGTGAATCCTTCCTTCCCTTCGCGATCGGTGACGTAAATCCCGCTCATCCGGCTGCTGACAAAGGCCACATCCTCCATCTGCAGCAGCCAGATGCGGCTATGGCCGGTACAGGGAATATATTTCAGCGCCTGCTGGGTATCGTCGAGCAGCGAGATATCCTGCAGGCTGCGCTCCTGGCGCAGGCGCGCCAGGGTTTTCTCCAGCCGCTTTGCTTCAATCGGTTTCAGCAAATAATCAAAGGCATGCTCTTCGAAGGCCTTCACCGCATACTCATCGAAAGCGGTGAGAAACACGATGTAAGGCCGATGTTCAGGATCGAGCATCCCGACCATTTCCAGCCCGCTGATGCGCGGCATCTGGATGTCGAGAAACAGCACGTCGGGGCGCAGCTTATGCACCGCGCCGATGGCTTCCACCGCGTTGGCGCATTCACCGACGATTTCGATGTCGCTGGCTGACTCCAGCAAAACCCGCAAATTTTCTCGTGCCAGCGGTTCATCATCAACTATCAACACTTTTAACACGCATTCTCCTCCAGAGGCAGTCGCAGCGTGACGCGGGTAAAGCACTCCGCCTCACAGGTGACGGTAATGCCGCAGTCGGCGCCGAAGCGCGCCCGTAAACGCCTGTCCACCAGGCTCATTCCCAGCCCGCTGGCGTTGGGATTGTCCTGGTACAGTCCGGCATTATCTTCGATATCTAACTGCAGCCAGCGCTGGTGCTGGCTGGCGCGAATGGTAATTTCCCCCACGCCGAGATGCTGCGAGGTGCCGTGCTTAATCGCATTTTCCACAATCGGTTGCAGGGTAAACGCCGGCAGCTGATGGTGGGCCAGCGCGTCGGGCACCAGCATCTGAATTTGCAGATTGGCCTGGAAACGCGCTTTCTCAATCTGCAGATAGGCGTTCACATGTTCAATCTCATCCGCCAGGGTGACAATCTCCGACGGCCGTTTCAGGTTCTTACGGAAGAACGTCGACAGGTACTGCACCAGCTGCCCGGCCTGATCGCTGTCGCGGCGAATCACCGCTTTCAGGGTATTTAAGGCATTAAACAGGAAATGGGGGTTCACCTGGGCGTGCAGCAGTTTAATCTCCGACTGGGTCAGCAGCGCCTTTTGCCGCTCGTACTGCCCGGCGAGAATTTGCGCCGACAGCAGCTGGGCAATCCCCTCCCCCAGCGTGCGGTTGATAGAACTGAACAGGCGATTTTTGGCTTCATATAACTTAATGGTGCCGATGACCCGCTGGTTCTCGCCGCGCAGCGGGATCACCAGCGTCGACCCCAGCTTACAGTTGGGGTGAATCGAGCAGCGGTAAGGCACTTCATTACCGTCGGCGTAGACCACCTCCCCGCTATCAATCGCCTTTTGCGTATAGGACGAGGAGATCGGTTTGCCGGGCAGATGATGATCGTCGCCGATCCCGGTAAACGCTAACAGCTTGTTGCGGTCGGTTATCGCCACCGCGCCAATGTCCAGTTCCTGAATCAGAACCTGCGCCACCTTCATGCTGTTCTCTTCGTTAAACCCCTGGCGCAGGATCCCCTCCGTCGAAGCCGCAACCTTAAGCGCGGTGGCGGAAAAGGCCGAGGTGTATTTCTCGAACATCGCCCGCTTATCCAGCAGGATGCGCATAAACAGCGCCGCGCCGACGGTATTGGTCACCATCATCGGCGCGGCGATGCTTTGCACCAGGTGCAGCGCGTCGGCAAACGGGCGGGCGATCAGCAGAATAATCATCATCTGCACCAGCTCGGCAAAGAAGGTAATCGCGCCGGCGGTGAGCGGGCTGAAGACTTTATCCGGCCGTCCGCGCTTCACCAGCACGCTGTGCACCAGACCGCCAAGCAGCCCTTCGACAATTGTGGAAACCATGCAGCTTAATGCCGTCATGCCGCCGAGGGAGTAGCGATGCAGCCCGCCGGTGAGCCCCACCAGGCCGCCCACCACCGGGCCACCGAGCAGGCCGCCCATCACCGCGCCGATGGCGCGGGTATTGGCGATCGAGTCTTCGATATGCAGACCAAAGTAGGTCCCCATAATGCAGAAAATGGAGAAAGTGACATAGCACAGCAGCTTGTGCGGCAGGCGGACGGTGACCTGCATTAAGGGGATGAACAGCCGCGTCTTGCTCATCAGCCACGCGATGACCAAAAACACGCACATCTGCTGAAGCAGCAGCAACACCAGATCGAACTCGTACATACCCGCAGACCACGCTTCACTCGAAAGCGCGTAACATACACTGCCGGGTCCAAACTTTCTTTGAAGCACTACAAGAAAATCGCAAATGATGGTCACGATCACATTTATTGCCTGCGTCCCGGCGCCGTAAAGCACAAAAAACGAGCAAATATTTTACCTTCGGCAAACAGCTTCTACAGTTATAAGGGGAGCATCTGCGGGAGGGGATAAATGGCGCTTTATACGATTGGTGAAGTGGCTCAGCTCTGTGACATCAATCCCGTAACGTTACGCGCCTGGCAACGGCGCTATGGGCTACTCAAACCTCAGCGCACCGACGGCGGCCACCGTCTGTTTAACGAGCAGGAAATCGACCGCATCCGCGAAATTAAACGCTGGATTGATTCCGGGGTTCAGGTCAGTAAAGTCAAAACGCTGCTCAACGACGACGATCGTCAGGAGGAAGGCGGCTGGCGGGAACAGCAGGAGATCCTGCTGGGCTATCTCCACGACGGCAGCTACCATCGTTTACGCCTGTGGATCAAAGAGCGCAACCATAGTTACTCCGCGCAAACCCTGGTCAATCATCTGTTTGTTCCCCTGCGCCATCGCCTGCTCAGCCCTCAGCCGACGCTTATCGCGCTGCGCAGCATCCTCGACGGGATCCTCATCAGCCATATTGCGCACAGCCTCGCCAGCGCCTGGAAACGCCCGGGCAGCCACGCGCTGGTGGTCGGCTGGAACGTCAACGATACCACGCGGCTCTGGCTGGAAGGCTGGATTGCCTGTGAACAGGGCTGGCGGGTGGATATCCTCCCCCACTCGCTGGCGCAGATTCGCCCCGATCTTTTTCCCGACAGCACCCTGCTGGTATGGTGCGGTGAAAACCCTGGCCCGGCTCAGCAGGAGCAGCTGCAGGCCTGGCAGCAGCAGGGGCAGGTGATCTGGCTAAATAGCAATTAATGTTTCATTAACACCTGAGCTTCACCGTATAATCCCTGCGTTAACATCAGGAGCCTATTATGAAGCCAGCGAAAATCGCGGTGATTACCCTTTTCTTATTTATGGCCATCGGTGGGATTAGCGGCGTGATGCTGGCCGGTTATTCCTTCATTGTTCGCGGCGGTGTCGGCTGATCCACTGGTTCAGCCGTTCAAACCCGCGATCGACGATAATCGCCGCCAGCGCCACCAGCAGCGCCCCTTGCAGCACATAGGCGGTGTTGAATCCGCTCAGGCCGATCACAATCGGCGTGCCGAGCGTGTTAGCTCCCACCGTTGAAGCAATGGTCGCGGTGCCGATATTGACGATCGTCGAAGTCCGAATGCCGGCCAGCATCACCGGTGCGGCCAGCGGCAGTTCCACTTTGACCAACCTCTGCCAGTCAGTCATCCCCATTCCCTGGGCGATACTCAGCACGCCTGGCGGTACCTCGCTCAGCCCGGCCAGCGTCCCCTGCAGTACCGGCAGCACCCCGTAGAGCGCCAGCGCGATCAGCGCGGGCTGCCAGCCAAATCCCATGACCGGTACGGCAATCGCCAGCACCGCCACCGGCGGAAAGGTTTGCCCCATCGCGGCAATGGTCTCCACCAGCGGACGAAACTCACGGCCTGCGGGACGCGTCACCGCGACTCCGGCGCCCACGCCAACCACCGTCGCCGCCAGGCTGGAAAGCCCTACCAGCCAGCAGTGGGCGAGAGTCAGCGAAAGAAAGCTTTCCTGCTGATAGACCGGGCGCGGCAGTTCGGGAAACAGGGCGCTGAAGAGCGGCGCGCTGTACGGCAGCGCCAGCAGGATGGCGATAAACAGCGCCAGCAGCCACAGCAGCGGATCACGCAGTACTCTCACGCCGGACCTCCTCGCCCAACAGGTCGGCAAAATGCAGCGTCCCGCACGCTTCCCCCTGTTCATCCACCACCGGCAGCACTTCACGACGCTGGGCGACAAACTGCGATAGCGCCTCGCGCAGGGTCATCGCCACGTTTAAGCTATCCCCGGCCAGCCGTTCGTCGCGGCGCAGATAGTCCCCGACGCCGCGCAGCGACAACAGCCGGACGCCCAGCTCGCTGCGGCCAAAGAAGGTCTGGACAAAGCCGTTGGCGGGTTCGAGCAGCATCTGCAGCGGCGCTCCCTGCTGCACCACCTCGCCGCCGTCCATCAGCACCAGATGGTCGGCCAGCCGCAGCGCTTCATCAATATCATGGGTCACCAGCACGATGGTGCGCCCCAGCAGACGATGGATGCGGATCATCTCCTGCTGCAATGCTTCGCGGGTAACCGGGTCAAGGGCGCCGAACGGTTCGTCCATCAGCAGCACCTCCGGGTTTGCCGCCAGCGCCCGCGCCACCCCGACGCGCTGCTGCTGGCCGCCGGAAAGCTGGTGCGGATAGCGCGCCCGCAGCGTCGGTTCCAGCCCCAGCAGCGCCATCAGCTCATCAACGCGCGCGTCGATTTTCTGCCGGGGCCACTTTTGCAGCTGCGGGACGGTGGCGATATTCTGCGCCACCGTCCAGTGCGGAAACAGGCCAATGGACTGAATGGCATACCCCATCCGCCGTCGCAGAGCCAGCACCGGCTGCTGGCGAATATCCTGCCCGGCGAAACGGATCGTGCCGCCGTCATGCTCGACCAGCCGGTTGATCATCTTCAGCGTGGTCGATTTGCCCGAACCGGAAGTGCCGATAAGGACCGAGAATGCCCCCTCACGCAGGTGCAGGTTGAGATTTTTCACCGCCGGTAAGCCGGCAAAAGATTTAGTGACGCCGTCAAATTCAATCACCCGCCTCTCCTTTCAGGAATGCGCTCCAGAGCGCAAACAGCGCATCGATCGCCACCGCAAGCGCAATCGTGGGGATCACCCCAAGCAGCACCAGATCCAGCGCGCTGCTTAACAGCCCCTGGAATACCAGCGCGCCAAATCCCCCGGCGCCGATCAAGGCCGCCACCACCGCCATGCCGACGGTTTGCACGCTCACCACCCGCAGACTGCGCAGCAGGACCGGCAGCGCCAGCGGCAGCTGCACGTTGTAGAACCGCTGAGCGCCGCTCATCCCCATTGCCGCCGCGCTCTCCAGCGCTTCACGCGGCACCTGCTGCAGCCCGGTCACCACCCCGCGCACCAGCGGCAGCAGGGCATACAGCACCAGCGCAATGAGCGCTGGCGTCATCCCGGTACCGGACACGCCGATCGCCGCCAGCTCGGGAAAATGGCGGGCGAGGCCGGCCAGCGGCGCGATCAGCAGACCAAAGAGCGCGACCGAGGGGATGGTTTGAATAATATTGAGAAAGGTAAACACCGGCGCCTGCCAGCGCGGCCGGCGCCAGAGACCGATGCCCACCGGCAGGCCGATCAGCAGCCCCGGCAGCAGCGTGCCGAACAGCAGGATCACATGCTGGCGCAGGGCGTCATCGAACACCTCCTGACGGTTGGCGTACTCTTTCAACAGCGAGAGCTGATCCAGCGCGCCGGTCGCTAATAGCGCGCACGGAAGCAGCCAGATCTGCGCATTGAGCAGCCAGCGCCAGAGCGCCCGCGGCGTCAGGCGGCGGATAGCATCGCTGGCCATCAGCAGACACAGCGCCAGCGCCAGCCACAGGCCGCTCCCCGGCGAGGTACGCGCCAGCGGAGAACCGCTTTGCGCCAGCTGTACCGCCGCCTGCCCTGCCCCCCAGAACAACAGCGCCAGCAGCACATCGGCGCACAGGAAGGTCAGCAGCAGCGGCAGGCGACCGGGGCGCCAGCTGAGGATCAGCAGCAGTAGCGCCCCGCCGGCCTGCGCCGCCGTCAGCCACGGCCAGACCTGCCAAAGCCAGCGCCCTTCTCCGGACAGCAGGCGATTAGGCGCATAGTTGACGAAGGGTAACGCCACCACCAGCAGCAGTAAGCAGGCCAGCAGTAGCGATACGCGGTTATAACAACGAATAGCCACGGATAATCTACTTCAACAGCCCTTTTTGCTGCAGATAATCTGCGGCAACTTTTTTCGCATCCAGCCCTTCCACCGCAATACTGGCATTCAGCTGTTGCAGCGTTTTTTCATCGAGGCTGGCGAAGACCGGCTGCAGCCACTGCGCCATCTGCGGGTAGGCTTTCAGCACCGCCTCGCGCACCACCGGCGTCGGGGCGTAAATCGGCTGTACGCCCTGCGGATCGCTGAGCGTTTGCAGCCCCAGCGCCGCCACCGGCCCGTCGGTACCGTAGGCCATCGCCGCGTTGACGCCGGACGTTTGCTGCGCCGCCGCCTTGATGGTCACCGCCGTATCGCCGCCCGCCAGCGACAGCAGCTGGCTTTGATTCAGCTTGAAGTTGTAAGCCTTTTCAAAGGCCGGTAGCGCATCCGGGCGTTCGATAAATTCGGCGGAGGCCGCGAGCTTGAAGGTGCCGCCGTTTTGCAGATAGCGGCTAAGATCGGCCAGCGAAGTCAGATGATTTTTTTCCGCCAGATCCTGACGCACGGCAATGGTCCAGGTATTGTTGGCCGGGGCGGGCGTCAGCCAGATAAGCTGATTCTTTTCGGCATCCAGCTTTTTGACCTTCTCATACCCCTGCTGCGCGTTTTTCCATGCCGGATCGTTCTCCTCTTTAAAGAAGAAAGCGCCGTTGCCGGTATATTCCGGATAGATGTCGAGTTCACCCGCCGTAATCGCCCCGCGCACCACCGGCGTGGTGCCCAGCTGGACCTTGTTGACGGTTTTCACCCCGTGACTCTCCAGCACCTGCAAAATAATATTGCCCAGCAGCGCCCCTTCAGTATCGATTTTTGAGCCCACTTTTACCGGCTCCGCCGCCTGCAGCGGCAGGCTTACCAGGGCAGCCAGCGCCAGCGCCCCGGTCAATTTTGTCGCAATCATCATCCTGCTTCCCTCATTATTTTGCGCTCCGTTTACAGGAGCTTAAGACAAAAGCGTAGTTCATCTGGCGGGATTTCGCGGCTCCGATGTCCGCAGAGAGAGGTAAGGAAGCCAGCCCCCCGGTCAGCACAACGCTGCCGGGGGGCTGGCGGGCGGCGGCGCGGCGGCCTCACCCGGGTGATGGATTACAGCAGTTCAAATTCGCTCTGCTTCACGCGGGCAGAATCAACGCCGATAAAGACGTTGAATTTACCCGGCTCGGCGTCGTACTTCATTTTCTGATTCCAGAACTTCAGCGCATCAATCTCAATCGGGAAAGTGACGGTTTGCGTCTCTCCCGGTTTGAGGGTCACGCGCTTGAAGCCGCGCAGCATTTTCACCGGACGGCTCATCGAGGCGGTCACATCCTGCAGATAGAGCTGAATCACCGTCGCCCCTTCTCGTTTACCGGTGTTGGTCACCTGCACGCTGGCGGTGACGCTGCCGTCTCGCGGCATGGTCGGCGCCGACATCTTCACGTCGGAGACGCTAAAGGTGGTGTAGCTCAGGCCGTAGCCAAACGGATACAGCGGGCCGTTGGCCTCATCGAAATAGCGGGAAGTGTATTTATTCGGTTTGTCGGCGTTGTACGGACGGCCGGTATTCAGGTGGCTGTAGTACACCGGGATCTGCCCCACCGAGCGCGGGAACGACATCGGCAGTTTCCCGGACGGGTTGGCGTCGCCAAACAGCACATCGGCAATGGCGTTGCCGCCTTCAGTACCGGCAAACCAGGTCTCCAGCATCGCGTCAGCCTGCTGGTCTTCTTGCACCAGCGCCAGCGGACGGCCGTTCATCAGCACCAGCACCAGCGGTTTACCGGTGGCTTTCAGGGCGCTAATCAAATCTCGTTGGCTCTGCGGGAGGGTAATGTCGGTCCGGCTGGAGGCTTCATGGGCCATGCCCTGCGCCTCGCCGACCACGGCGACCACCACGTCGGACCGCTTCGCCGCCGCCACCGCTTCGTCGATCATCGCCTGTGGCGAACGCGGGTCAACCTGCACCGCTTTCTCATACAGATTAAGGAAATCAACAATGCCTTTATCATTGGTAACGTTAGCGCCGCGGGCATAAATCACTTTACCTTTGTCGCCCAACGCATCTTTAATACCGCTCAGCACCGTCACCGACTGATCCGCCACGCCCGCCGCCGACCAGCTGCCCATCATGTCGCGCTTGCTGTCGGCCAGCGGCCCGATCACCGCAATGGTGCCCGATTTTTTCAGCGGCAGCGTCTCGAGACGGTTCTTCAGCAGCACCAGGCTTTGCTGCGCGACTTCGCGCGCTTCTTTGCGATGCAGACGGCTTTCGGCGTTGGTATCCTGCGGGTCAGATCCCTTCGGCCCGAGGTGGCTGTACGGATCGTTAAACAGCCCCATATCATATTTGACGTTCAGGACGTGACGCGTCGCATCATCCAGCTCGGCCATCGTCACTTTGCCGGATTTGACCAGCCCCGGCAGATACTTGCTGTAGTACTCGTCGCTCATGCTCATGTTGATGCCCGACTTCAGCGCCACCCGCACCGCGTCTTGCGGATCGGATGCGACGCCGTGTTTGATCAGCTCTTTGATCGCGCCGTGGTCGGAAACGGTGATGCCTTTGAAGCCCCAGTCATCGCGCAGGACCTCTTTCAGCAGCCAGGCGTCGGAGGTGGCCGGCGTGCCGTTGAGCGAGTTCAGGGCGACCATCACCGCGCCGCTCCCGGCATCGAGACCCGCTTTATAGGGCGGCATATAGTCGTTGAACAGGCGTTGCGGGCTCATATCGACGGTATTGTACTCTTTCCCGCCCTCCACCGCGCCGTAGGCGGCAAAGTGCTTCACGCTGGTCATCACCGAGTAACGATCCGCCGGGCTCTTGCCCTGCATCGACTCAACCATCGCCTGCCCCATCATGGTGGTCAGGTAGGTATCTTCGCCAAAGCCTTCCGACGCGCGGCCCCAGCGCGGATCGCGGGAGACATCCACCATCGGCGCCCAGGTCATATTGAGGCCGTCGTCGGCGGCTTCATAGGCCGAAATGCGGCCCACGGTATTCACCGCGTCGAGGTTAAACGAGGAGGCCAGGCCAAGGCTTATCGGGAACACGGTACGCTGGCCATGGATCACGTCATAGGCGAAAAACAGGGGGATTTTCAAACGGCTGAGCTGCATGACCTGGTCCTGCATCACGCGGATATCCGGGCGGGTCACGGTATTAAAGATCGCCCCGACCTGCCCGTCTTTGATCATCTCGCGGATCGCTTCTTTCGGGTTATCCGGGCCGACGCTAATCAACCTTAGCTGACCGATTTTTTCATCGACGGTCATTTTCTTCAGCAGTTCGCTGACGAACGCGTCTCGCGCCTGCGGCGTTAAGGGGTGGTTGCCGAACAGTTCATCCGCCAGCGCGGGTTGCAGCGCCAGACTCACGGCGACGCCTATAGTGCAGAGCCATTTCATTGTTATCTCTCTTCTCTCAGGCCGGGATTACGGCAAAACATAATAAAAACCGCAGTTTGCCATATATATAAACAAGACGCCTGCAGAATGCTAAGGTTCTTCTCTGATTTTTCGAAACATTGATGCCCACAATTGTCATACAAAGCGTTATGCTTAATCCTGATATTTTCGCTACCACCACAAGGAGTGGATCATGTCATCTGCAACACCATCGAATAATCCTGATTTTCTGGCGGAACTGGCAAGACTGGTTGGCTCCTCCCATCTGTTAACCGACCCGGCCAAAACGCAGCGTTACCGTAAGGGTTTCCGCTCCGGCCAGGGCGATGCTCTGGCGGTCGTTTTCCCGGGAACCCTGCTGGAACTTTGGCGCGTGCTGAGCGCCTGCGTCGACGCCGATAAAATCATTTTGATGCAGGCGGCAAACACCGGTCTGACCGAAGGCTCGACGCCCAGCGGCAATGATTATGACCGCGACATCGTGATCATCAGCACTTTGCGCCTCGATAAACTGCACCTGCTGGATAAAGGCGAACAGGTGCTGGCGTTCCCTGGCACCACGCTCTATTCGCTGGAAAAAGCGCTGAAACCGTTCGGCCGCGAGCCGCATTCGGTGATCGGCTCTTCCTGCATCGGCGCGTCGGTGATCGGCGGGATCTGCAACAACTCCGGCGGTTCGCTGGTGCAACGCGGCCCGGCCTACACCGAGATGTCGCTGTTCGCGCAGATTGACGAACACGGCAAGCTGCGGCTGGTTAACCATCTCGGTATTGACCTCGGCACCACGCCGGAACAGATCCTCAGCCGTCTCGACGACGATCGTATTAAAGATGAAGATGTGCAGCACGACGGTCGTCACGCCCATGACCATGATTACGTCACCCGCGTGCGCGACGTCAATGCCGATACCCCGGCGCGCTACAACGCCGACCCGGATCGCCTGTTTGAATCCTCCGGCTGCGCCGGCAAGCTGGCGGTTTTCGCCGCGCGTCTGGACACCTTTCCGGCGGAAAAGCGCCAGCAGGTCTTTTACATCGGCACCAATCAACCCGCGGTGCTGACGGAAATCCGTCGCCATATTCTCGCTGAATTTGCGCATCTGCCGGTGGCGGGCGAGTATATGCACCGCGATATTTACGATATCGCCGAACGCTACGGCAAAGACACCTTCCTGATGATCGATAAGCTCGGCACCGACAAAATGCCGTTCTTCTTCACCATGAAAGGCCGTACCGACGCCATGCTGGAGAAAGTGTCGCTGTTTAAGCCCCACTTTACCGACCGCTTCATGCAAAAGCTCGGGCACGTCTTCCCGGCGCACCTGCCGGAACGTATGAAAAGCTGGCGCGATAAGTATGAGCATCACCTGCTGCTGAAAATGGCGGGCGATGGCATCGAAGAAGCTCAGGCATGGCTGACGGAATACTTCCGCGATGCCGAGGGCGATTTCTTTGCCTGCACGCCGGAAGAAGGCAGCAAGGCGTTTCTTCACCGCTTCGCCGCCGCGGGGGCCGCCATTCGTTACCAGGCGGTTCATGCCGATGAGGTGGAAGATATTCTGGCGCTGGATATCGCCCTGCGCCGCAACGACAGCGAATGGTTCGAGCATCTGCCGCCCGAGATCGACAGCCAGCTGGTCTATAAGCTCTACTACGGCCACTTTATGTGCCATGTCTTCCACCAGGATTACATCGTCAAGAAAGGGGTCGATGCCCACGCGTTGAAAGAGCAAATGCTGGCGCTGCTGAACGAACGCGGCGCGCAATACCCCGCCGAGCATAACGTCGGCCACCTGTATGAAGCGCCGGATAGCTTAAAACAGTTCTACCGTCAGAACGACCCGACCAACAGCATGAACCCAGGCCTCGGCAAAACCAGTAAGCACAAGTACTGGGGAGAGCGTCAGCAGAGCGAGAGCGACGTCCCTGAGCAGCAATAATCCAGGGTGACGCGGAGAGGGATTCTGTATTACGCTGCACGCCGGAGAAACGCATCTCCGGCAAACCAGGTTAAGGAGTCCCTCTCATGTCCGAAGCGGATATGTTACACGGCGCTGAATTAGAAATCCGCGAAGCCCTGCCCGATGACGCGCACGCCATCGCCGCGCTATACGTCTGGCACGTGCTGAATGGACGCGCCTCCTTTGAAGATATTCCCCCCACAGTCGACGAAATGCGCAAGCGGATCAAAACCGTGCGCGATAACGGGCTGCCGTGGTTGGTTGCGCTATGGCGCGGGACGATTGTCGGCTACTGCTACGCCACCTTTTACCGCCCGCGTCCGGCCTATCGCTACACCCTTGAGGAGTCGATTTATGTCGAATCCGGCATGGGCGGGCGCGGCATCGGCAGCGCCCTGCTGGCGCAGCTGATTGCAAAATGTGAACAGGGGCCGTGGCGGCAGATGCTGGCGATTATCGGCGACGGGCATAACAACGCCGGTTCGCTGGCGATCCACAAAAAATTTGGCTTTAGCGTGGCGGGTCAGCTGCGCAGCGTCGGGTATAAGATGGGGGACTGGCGGGATACCTTGATTATGCAGCGCCAGCTCGGTGAGGGCGACTTAACCATTCCGGAATAAAAACATCCCCCGCCCGCCTGCGCGAGTCGGGGGAGAGGCATTAATCGTTTTGCGCGGTCTGCGCGCCGCCTTTCAGCATGGCATCCGCCATCTGCGCTTCACGCTGCTTTTTATAGCTCAGCGCGGCGGCCGGAACCGGCATCACCTTCCCGGTCTCAACCCAGGTACGCAGGCGGCTGGCATCGGCAAAGTGGGTATATTTCCCGAAGGCGTCCATCACCACCAGCGCCACCGGGCGCTGATTAATCACCGTACGCATCACCAGGCAGTGGCCGGCGGCGTTGGTAAAGCCGGTTTTGGTCAGCTGAATATTCCAGTTATCGCGATATACCAGATGGTTGGTATTGCGGAACGGCAGCGTATAGGCCGGATGGGCAAAGGTCGCGGTATCTTCTTTCGTGGTGCTCAACTTGCCAATCAGCGGATATTGCTCGCTGGCAAGCAGCAGCTTCGTCAGGTCACGGGCGGTGGAGACGTTATGAATCGACAGCCCCGTCGGCTCAACATAGCGGGTATGGGTCATCCCCAGCGCCTGGGCCTTGGCATTCATGGCGCGAATAAAGGCGTCATAGCCACCGGGATAATGGTGGGCAAGGCTCGCGGCGGCGCGGTTTTCCGAGGACATCAGCGCCAGCAGCAGCATGTCGTGGCGGCTGATTTGGCTGTTCAGGCGCACGCGCGAATAGATGCCTTTCATCTCTGGCGTATGGCTGATATCCACGCTCAGCATCTCGTCTAACGGCAGATGCGCATCCAGCACCACCATCGCGGTCATCACTTTGGTAATCGACGCAATGGGGCGGACCAGGTCCGGCTGGCTCTGGTAAACAATCTTTTTGCTGGCAAGATCGACGATCATCGCACTCCCGGAGGCTATCTCCGGCTGCGCGGCGGCAAGGGGCGCGGGGGTTTTGGCAATCGCCTGAGGCGCAAAAGGCACAGCCAGGAGCAACGTCAGGCTGAGCAAAGAAACTCGAAATTTCGGCATTGTGAACATTCTGAAAAGTATTTTTGCACGTGATTAACGTACGCTGCGACGCCGGGGAACAGGCGACGCTGGCAAAGCCTATCATAGCGCGCCATTACGGCACCTGACTAATAAGAATCGTGAACAAATGCTGCATTGCCGGCATAAATATCCATTTATGCCGGCAATAGATCAGTCCTGATCGCATTCCGCTTGCCGCCCCACCGGCGGGCGGCGTGAAGGGTGCCGGGTCTGGCTAGAAAAGGCGGTAGCCGTAGCCCCACAGGACCACGGTGATCGCCAGCAGGACTTCCAGCACCAGTACCCCGATGGCGAGGGTGGAGCTGGCAAAGCTAAGCCCCTCTTCTTTATTGATACTCAGGAATGTCGGAATACCGAGGTACAGCAGATAGCCGGTGTAGAACAGAGCGACCGTCCCCACCAGCGCACACAGCCATACCAGCGGATAGAGCGCCACCAGCCCGCTAAGAAAAATCGGCGTCGCGACATAGCCCGCGAACACCATGCAGCGTTTTAGCGATGGCCGCTGCGGATAGCTTCTGGCCATCCACCAGATGATCCTCCCCATCACCGCCACGCCCGCCAGCATCACGGCGTAGAAGACCACCGCCAACGCCAGACCGGTTAACATCGACAGTTTTACCACGTTGCCATCGCCGAAGTTCCAGCCAAGCTGCGTGGTACCGATAAATGCGCAGATAACCGGAACCGCCGCCATGACCAGTACATGGTGCGTATAGTGGTGCGAAACGGTCTCGTTTTCGCTCTTGATAACGCTCATCTCTTGATTCGGATGAGAGAATAGTCCCCAGACATGGTTCATAGCGTCCCCCTTGTCACGGCCTCGTACAGCACTGATCCAAGTATAATTCACCCTGAGAGATTATTTTGTATACAGCAATAAAAATGCGCTTAACCGTGTTTGAAGCTGCAGGGTGTATGATTAATGGATTGATAATTGATACCTTTGATCATGCACGTTGCCGGAGAGACAGCGTGAAACAGGAAGGGTAAGGGAGTTTATCTTTGTATGGATATCAATAACCTGATTTCCCAATATGGCTACGCTGCGCTGGCGATCGGCAGCCTGGCGGAAGGCGAAACCGTCACCCTCCTTGGCGGCGTGGCGGCGCATCAGGGCTTATTAAAGTTTCCACTGGTGGTGATCTCGGTCGCGCTGGGCGGGATGATTGGCGACCAGCTGTTGTACCTGCTGGGCAGGCGCTTCGGCGGCCGGTTGCTGCGGCGCTTTTCCCGCCATCAGGCGCGGATTCATAAAGCACAGCGTATGATTCAGCGTCGCCCCTATCTGTTCGTGATTGGTACCCGTTTTATGTACGGCTTTCGGGTGATCGGGCCATTGCTGATCGGCGCCAGCCGCCTGCCGCCAAAAGTGTTCCTGCCGTTAAATATCCTCGGCGCGCTGGCCTGGGCGCTGCTATTCACCACCCTCGGCTATCTGGGCGGAGAAGCCATTGGGCCGTGGCTGCATCATCTTGATGGCCATCTGAAACACATTATCTGGCTGGGGCTGGCGATTGCGCTGGTGGTGGCCGCCCATTGGTGGTTCCGACGCCGCGAGGCAAAAAAGAAAGAGTAGCCGCAATGGGCAAAGCGCACCGGGGTATCCCCGATGCGCTTATGAGCCGGTCTGCGCGGCGGTTTATTTTGTGGTCTGATGGTAGCCGCCGCCCAGCGCGGAGGTCAGCTGTATACTGGCATCCAGCCACTGGCCTTGCAGGCGCAGCGCGGTAATGCGTTCCTGTAGCGCGGGCAGTCTGGCGAGGCTGACTCTCGCGCCCGGCAGAATCCCGGCTTTCATTCGCTGTTCGGCCAGATTCACCGTCCGCCGGGCATTTTTTTCGACCTGCAGCTGCTGCTGGTTTTTCTCCATCAGCGTCTCCACCTGGCTGGCGGTCTTCGCCACCTGGTTCACCGCATCAACCACCGCTTTGTTGTACTTCGCTATCGACAGGTTATTCTGCGCGCTGGCAATATCCAGGTTGGCGTTGAGCCGGCCGCTATCAAAGACAGGCAGCGTTAGCCCGGCGGTAAGCCCCATCTGCTGCGCGGAGTGGCGGAACAGATCGCTCAGGTGCAGCGCATCCTGTTGCAGGAAAGCCATCAGGTTAATATCCGGATAGAACGCCGCTTTCGCCGCATCGACTTCGCTCAACGACGCCGCAATATACCAGTGCGCCTCCTGCAGATCCGGACGGCGCGCCAGCAGTTCATACCCCAGCTCCGTTGGCATCTGCGCGCTGACCGCCGGCAGAGTCGCCGGCTGCAGATTCAGCGCCTGGCTCTGGCTGTTGGTCAGCGCCATCAGGCGGGCTTCAATTTCTTTCATATTACCGGCAACATCGGCCAGCTGCTGATCGGTTTTGCTGACATTGATATCGTTCTCTGCCCCTTCGGCGGAGTTGGTGATCCCGCGCTGGTACAGCGCCTGGTCGACGCTGACGATATTATTTTGCTCAGCCTTCACCTGCTGCAGGACATCTTTCACCGCCGCTTCGGTCTGCCACTGCCAGTAAAGACGCGCCACGCTGCTGGCCAGTAGTTCGCGGGTTTGCGCCTGTTCGGCGATGTGCGCTTTGACCTCACCAATACGCGCTTTGACCAACGCGCGGTTTTTCCCCCACAGGTCCAGATCCCAACCCGCCGTCAGGCCAAAGGCGCCGTTGGTATACCACGGTCCGGTATTACCGTCGGTATCCGTCGCAAACGGCCCCATCAGCCCTTCTGCCGACATTTTCTGCCGTTCAACATTGGCGGAAAAATCCATCTCCGGCCCAAGACTGGCTTGCGACATGCGCGCCTGCGCTTCTGCCAGCTTAATACGCTGGTTGGCAATTTGCATATCCGGGGCATTGGCCAGGGCGCGTTGAATCAGGTTATTCAACTGTGGGTCACGGTATTCCTGCCACCAGTTGCTTTGCGGCCAGCCATTTTTAACGGCGGCGGGCAGATCCATAGAGACATGGGAGGCAGGGATCTGCTGCTGCGGCGGTTCCCCGATATCATGGGACGGCGCGCAGCCAACCAGAACGATGGCCAGGGGTAACCCAGCCAATACGCTTTTTCTGAGAGTAAAATTCATTGGATAGATCGGATGATTAAATAAGACCGATTATAATAAGTGATATAAAATTAAGCCGTTAAGTAAAATGTGTGACTAAATACCCGGATAATTAAAAATAAACAAATCATTCATGGAGTGATAATGAGCCAGAATATTTACGATGATCCTGATTTTTTTGCAGGATATGCCACTCTCGACCGTTCGGTAAAAGGGCTGGACGGCGCGCCAGAATGGCCGGCGATTCAGCAGATGCTGCCGCCGTTATCCGGCCTGCGGGTTGTTGACCTCGGCTGCGGCTACGGATGGTTCTGCCGCTGGGCTCGTGAACAGGGGGCCGCGCAGATTAGCGGTCTGGATATTTCCCGCCGGATGCTCGATCGCGCGCGCGAAATGGGCCAGCACGACGGGATTGACTATCGCTGCGCGGATTTACAGACCCTGGCTCTCCCCGCCAACAGCTGCGAGCTGGTCTACAGTTCACTGGCGCTGCATTACCTTCCCGACGTTGCCCCGCTGTTCGCCACGATTTATCAGGCGTTAACCCCGGGTGGGACGCTGGTATTTTCCGCCGAACACCCGATCTACACCGCCCCGCCGCGTCAGGGCTGGCAACAAGATGAAACCGGGCAAAAAAGCTGGCCGGTGAGCCATTATCAACAGGAAGGCGAGCGTATCAGCAACTGGTTCGCCGACGGAGTGAAAAAACAGCATCGTAAGCTGGCGAGCTGGATAAACCTGCTGATTGCCGCGGGTTTCAGGATTGAGCATCTTGACGAATGGGGGCCAACGGCGGAACAAATCGCCGCCCAGCCGGGCCTTGATGAAGAGAAAGAACGGCCGATGATCTTTTTGCTGCGCGCCCGCAAACCGGCGTAAGCGGTGAGCGGCCCGGAGGACCCGGGCCGCCGGGGATATTACTCTGTTAAGCTGCCGCCATTGCTGGCAATCACCTCTTTGTACCAGTAGAAACTCTTCTTCTTACTCCGTGCCAGCGTCCCGTCCCCCCGATCGTCACGATCGACGTAAATAAAGCCGTAACGCTTGGACATCTCCGCTTTTGAGGCACTGACCAGATCGATAGGCCCCCAGCTGGTAAAGCCCATCAGCTCCACGCCATCTTCGATGGCTTCCCGCGCCTGTACCAGATGGTCGTTGAGGTAGCTGATGCGATAATCATCATTAATCGATCCGTCGGCCTCCAGCCGATCTTTCGCACCGAGACCGTTTTCGACAATAAACAGCGGCTTTTGATAGCGATCCCACAGCACGTTGAGCAGCGTACGCAGGCCCAGAGGATCGATCTGCCAGCCCCATTCCGAGCTCGCCAGATGCGGGTTTGGCACCATGCTGAGAATATTACCCCGCGCCTGCTTATTGAGTTCCTCATCGGCGGTGACGCAGCCGGTCATGTAATAACTGAAAGAGATGAAGTCCACGGTCTCTTTCAGCGCGGCGCGATCGGCATCGGTTATCGTCACCTCGATCCCCTGGTCGCGGAAATAGCGCAGCATATAGCCGGGATAGCTGCCGCGACACTGGACGTCGCCGAAGAACTGCCAGCTGCGGTTCTGCTGCAGGGTTTCAAACACATCTTCCGGTTTACAGCTTAGCGGATACATTAAGCCGCCGAGCAGCATATTGCCGATTTTACCGTCAGGGACGATCTCATGGCAGGCTTTGACCGCCAGCGCGCTGGCCACCAGCTGGTGGTGTATCGCCTGGTAGACCGCCGCTTTGCTGCTGCCTTCCGGCAGGCCGACGCCGGTCATTGGCGCATGCAACGACATGTTGATTTCGTTAAAGGTCAGCCACAGCTTGACCCGCTCCTGATAGCGCGTGAACACCGTCCGCGCGTAGCGTTCGAAGAAGCCGATCGCCTCGCGGCTGCCCCAACCGCCGTAGTTTTTCACCAGCGCCCACGGCATTTCATAATGCGATAGGGTCACCAGCGGGGTGATGTTGTGCTGCGCCATTTCAGCAAACAGCCGATCGTAAAACGCCAGCCCGGCTTCGTTCGGTTCGGCATCGTCGCCGTTGGGGAAAATACGCGTCCAGGCAATCGACACCCGCAGACAGTTAAAGCCCATCTCCGCAAACAGACGGATATCTTCCGGGTAACGATGGTAAAAATCGATCGCGATATCTTTGATGCCGCTGTCGCCCGGAACACGCTCGACGACGTCGCCAAACACGCCGTGCGGCTGCACGTCCGAGGTCGATAATCCCTTGCCATCTTCCAGGTAAGCGCCTTCCACCTGGTTTGCCGCGGTCGCGCCGCCCCATAAAAAGGTCTGTGGGAATTTCTTCATCTTTCTCTCCTGTGATTAATGGCTTACGGACAACAGCGGCTGACCGGCATCGACCACGCTGGTGGAGACAATGTCGAGTGAACGATAATCGTCGCTGTTGCTGATAATAATCGGCGTCGCCAGGTCATAACCGGCGTCGAGAATGGCCTGACGGTCAAATTCAATCAGTAAATCACCGGCCTGTACCTTATCGCCTACCTGAACGTGGGCGGTAAAGGGCACGCCATCGAGCTTGACGGTGTCGATGCCGACGTGGATGAGCAGCTCAATGCCGCTATCGCTGAGTAGTCCAATCGCGTGTTTAGTCTCGAATAACGACGCCACCTCCCCGGAGAACGGCGCAACCACCTTGCCGGCGGCGGGAATAATCGCCACGCCCTGCCCCAGCAAACCGCTGGCGAAGGTGCTGTCAGGAACCTGATCCAGCGCCAGCACGGTGCCGGACATCGGAGCCAGAATCGCGTTTTCCGACACCGCCGCGACCGGGACAGCCGACGCCGCCGCGCCTCTGGCCGGCAGCCCGACGGCAAAGGTCAACGCGCAGGAGATAACCAGCGCGGCCACGATGCCAATCACCCCACCCCATACGGTGGCGTCAATCCCCTGCGGCGGGATCATCTGCGCCAGGGTGAAAATGTTGGCAAAACCGAAGGAGTAGACGTGGCTATCGCTAAGGCCGACGATAGCCCCGCCGATGGCGCCAGCGACACAGCCAAAGATAAACGGACGGCGCAGCGGCAGATTCAGACCATAAATCGCCGGTTCAGTAATGCCAAAGATCCCGGCGGACACCGCCGAACCCGCCAGCACTTTTTGTCGCGCATCGCGGGTGCGCAGGAAGATCCCCAGCGCGGCCCCCACCTGGCCCATGACCGCGGGCAGCAGCATCGGCAGCATCGAATCATGTCCCAGTACCGTCAGGTTATTAATCATCAGCGGGATCAGCCCCCAGTGCAGGCCGAATATCACGCAAACCTGCCATAGCGCGCCCATCGCCGCCCCCGCCAGCCACGGCGCAACCGTGTAGATAATCTGGTAGCCGTGGGCCAGCAGCTGGCTTAGCCAGGTGGCCACCGGGCCAATCGCCAGGAAGGTCAGCGGGACCACCAGAGCAAGACAAATCAGCGGGGTGAAGAAGTTTTTCATCGATGAAGGCAGCAGAGCGTTACTTTTACGCTCCAGCCAGCAGCTGACCCATGAAGCGAGGATTATCGGGATCACTGAAGAGCTGTAGTTGATAAAGGTCACCGGTATACCGAGAAAGTACTCTGCCGCCGCCCCCGGCGCCTGGCTGGCGTCAAAGGCCTGAATCATCAGCGGGTGGGTTAACGCGCCGCCGATCACCATGGTAATAAACGGACTCCCGCCGAATTTTTTCCCGGCGGTATAGCCCAAAAACAGCGGGAAGAAAAAGAACAGCGCGTCGCTGGCGGCAAACCAGATTTTATAGGTCGCCTGCTGAGGCGCCAGCCAGCCGCAGACCACTGCCAGCGCCAGCAGCCCTTTGAGGATCCCCGAGGCCGCCAGTACGCCAATAAACGGAGTAAAAATACCGGAGACCACATCAATCACCTGGCCCAGGAGCGACGCTTTCTCGCCGCTTTCCGCCACCGGCTCGCTGTCGTCCGTCAGGCCCGCCTCGTGACGCACCGCCTGCCAGACGTCGTGGACGTGGTTGCCGATCACCACCTGGAACTGACCGCCGCTCTCCACCACCATGATCACGCCAGGGTTGGCTTTCAGCCCTTCGGCATCGGCTTTTTTATTCTCTTTGAGCTTAAAACGCAGCCGTGTAGCGCAGTGAACCAGACTCACAATATTCTCTTTGCCGCCTACCCGGCTAAGAATATCCTGCGCGAGTGCTTTATATTCCATGCTGTTTTCCTTACTTCCGCTGCCCGCAGGCAACCGTGACTGAGTGTAAAAATAAAAAAAACCCGAGAACAACGCCGGGTGGCGTCGCGCTCAGGTTTTGCCTGCCTAATGCAGTAACAATCCAGTAGTAATGCGAAGGGGATTTAGCGCCCTTCTTTTCTCACCCGTTCGATATGGATAGCGAGAAACATAATTTCTTCCGTCGTCAGCGAACGCTGATAGCTTTTCTGCAGATGACGAGCGACGGTTTCCGCACACTTCCACGCTTTGGCGTAGTTGTCTTTCACCGCGCTATGCAAAGTGATGTCATCATCTGCCACCACCGTGCGCGTTAGCATCCGCTGGGCGAAAAACTTCAGATGGGTGACAAAGCGCTGGTAGCTTAGCGACTCTTCGTCATAATTCAGCTGCAGCTGATACTTCACCAGCTGCAGGATTTCCTGCATCACCCGGGTCACGTGCATCACTTCCGGCATTTCGCTGTTGAGCTGTGCGGTCACCAGATGTAGCGCAATAAACCCGGCCTCATCTTCGGCAAGCTCAACGCCGAGCCGCCTGGCGATAATCGCCCGCGCTTCCTGGCCCAGCTCAAACTCCTTCGGATAGAGCCGCTTAATGTCCCACAGCAGGACGTTGCGAATCGTCACCCCGTTCTTTTGCCGTTCAATGGCAAAGTGGCAGTGGTCGGTCAGGGTGATATACAGACTCTCCTGGAGCTTACCCAACCGCCCGCGCGCCAGCTCGATAATCCGATCGCAGGTGGTCATCACTTCTAACGGTATCTGACTGAGTAGTTCACCTAAACGGCCAACCAGTTCATCGCTCTGCAGCGCGAAGACCTTTTCAATTTTACTTTCATCCAGCGAGTCGCCGACGCGTTTCTGAAAGGCAAGCCCTCGCCCCATCACCACCTGTTCGCGTCGCTGCTCATCTAAAACAACCACCACATTATTATTAAGAACTTTGGCGATTTGCATATGAACCCCAGAAACAAAAAAACCTGACCCCCGACAAACGCCAGGAAATCAGGTTTTGCCTGCCGAAGCAGTAGCAATCCAACCCCCGCACTGTAGCAATTTCTTCCGCCGTCTCAACTAATGAAGCAGAAAAACGTGATACGGATCGCGACTAATCCGCTTATCTATGCCGGTTGCGGTAGCGAACGCTGCTCAGACGCGCGATATTCCAGCGAATAAAACGCCGCCTGCCGCCGGTGGTAGGCGGAATCCACGCAGCCAATACCGACAAACGCGCCGGTAAATTCGCCATAGCGGCTATATTCATCGGAAAACAGGGCGGTGCTGTAGGCCTGGCCTATTGCATGAAAGGTCTGGTTGTCCGGCGACCAGAAAAACTGCGTCGACTTTCCGTCAATCGCCAGCCGCAGATAAACCGGGCCATCCACGCCAGCCACCGTTGCCAGATGATCTTCCCGCTTCAAGCCGTTATCGACATGGATGACATACAAGCGCGAGCGCTGTTGCCGGTCGTCGAAGGTTTTCTGCAGGAACAGATAGTTCATGTTGTCGTAGTACAGCACCAGCCCGGCGCCGTGCTGGAACACCTCGGGTTGAAAATCCATGCATGCCGTCAACGTGGCGTACACCGAGGTCAGCTTCCGCGCCAGCAGGCTGACGCGGTTCTCAGAACACAGCGACTCCTGACCGCGCAGCGCCAGATACCCCTGGTCGGGCACATAGCGCGTAAAATCCGCGGCCGGAATGCGCGGCGCGTACCACCCGGGCGGCAGTACCTCCGCAGAAAAATCGACCCGCTCAACCCGCTCCGCCGCTTCATCAACCGTCGCCGACGGCCCCAGATCGACATATTCCTGCGCCAGGTTGCCGCCCGCGTTCAGGCGCAGCCACCCCTCCGGCGTCCAGTGCATTTTTTGGAGCGCGGTCTCCCGCCCCAGCGTGCAGGCCAGTTCCGGAAGCAGCGGCCGGCCGCACAGGTGGGCCACAATAACATTCCCGTGCTCATCTTCGACGTAGCTGGCGTGACCGGATTTTTGCAGCGTCGATGCCGGGTTAAAACACTCACGCCGGAGATAATCTTTATCAAACGCCGAGGCGGATGTTTTATCGATATGCACCGGTTTTTGCAAATCGTCCGCCCGCGCGGAGGTTAGCAGCGGACTTTGCGGATCTTTTTGATAAGGACCCAGAATATGCTGCGCCCGCCCGAGGGTCACGCAGTGGCCGTAGCCGGTGCCGCCCTCGGCGCACATGATGTAATAATAACCATTGCGCCGGGTGATATGCGCCCCCTCCGCCATGCCATATACCCCCTGCCAGATACGCTGCGGATAGCCAACCGCCGCTTTCGCCTGCGGATCGTACTCCACGATGGAGATCGCCCCGGCATAGCCATCGCGGGTCTCCCAATCGACGGCGACAATCCACTTTCTGCCATCATCATCATGGAAAATGGAGGCGTCATAGCCCACGGAGTGGATATAGACCGGGTCGCTCCATGGACCGTTAATCTCCGCGGCGGTGACCAGATAGTTATCGACATCAAAATAGCGGCCATTCATGGCGTTCATGATGCCGTAAACCACGTAAAACAGCCGGTCGGCTTCACACCAGGTCAGACACGGCGCCCAGATACCTTTGGCGGAACGTAGCTTGCGCAGATCCAGAGTTTGCGGATCGTTCAACACGTGGCTGCGTAACGTCCAGTTCTCTAAATCGGTGGAGTGATAAACCGGAATGCCGGGGAACCATTCGAATGACGAAACGGCAATGTAATACTCATCGCCCCGCCGACAGATTGCCGGATCCGGATGAAAACCACGTAATACAGGATTTTTAATCATCAACTACGTCCTTTTAATAAATTATAACGTACCGGGTTTTTCCACCGCCGCCAGCGACCGATCGGATAAAGAATACCGGCGCATGACGATCGTCAGCGCCAGAACCAGCACCGCCGGTAATACGGTAAAAATTAATTTAATCGTCAGTATCGCCGCCTGCGGTTGCTGCGCCGCGCCGCCAATATAGCCACTCCATGACAATAGCCAGCCCATCAGCGCACCGCCGATCGCAATGCCTAATTTGATAGCAAAAAGGTTGGTTGAAAAAACGATGCCGCTCATTTTCTTACCGGTATCTCGTTCAATTACATCGACGACATCCGAGAGCATCGCCCATTGTAATGGCGTGGCCGCCAGTTGAATAAAATTAATCGCCATAACAAAAGCAAAAATAATCACTAACGATGAATGAGCAAAGAAATAGAGCGCGGCGAGTAATATCGCCTCCAGCAACATCGCCAGCTTAAACCCGCGAACTTTATCCATATCGCGAAATATATAAACCGAAAAAATCGTCCCGACTAACCCGGAAACAATTGACACGGTAATCATCACACTGCTCATGTCGCTACGTTGCAACACGTAATTGCAGAAGTAAATAATGATCCCCATTTTAAAGATAACCGCCACCAGATTGATGACGTTAAGCGTAAAGAGGATCCGCCAGTCCCGGTTTTTCAATAAAATACGTAGATCCTGCAACAGACTTCCGCGATTGGCGTCGATCGCCGCAATCGAGGTCTCTTTGGTCAGGAAGAAGCACAGATAAAACAAAATAATGCCCAGGCTACTAATCAGCACCATGGCATAAAAGTAGCCATGCTGGATATTCCCTTTCCCCAGCCACGCTACCGCCGGAAGCGCGGCCACGGAGACTAATAATCCTCCCGCTGAGCTCATGGCGAAGCGCCAGGATTGCAACGATACCCGCTCGACGGAGCTCTGGCTGATATTATTAATCATCGCGCAATAGGGAACATTAATGGCGCTATATAACAGCGACAGCAGGGTATAAGAACCGTAGGCATAAATCAGCTTGCCGGTATAGGAAAAATCAGGCGTATAAAAGGTCAACATGCACATTACGCCAAAAGGAATAGCAAACCACAGTAAATAAGGACGAAACTGGCCATATCTGGTTCGCGTGCGGTCAGTCACCGCCCCGATCCCCACATCAAAAAAGGCATCGATTACCCGGACGGCTAAAAACATCGTCCCCATATGTGCCGGTGACAAACCAAAAATATCCGTATAAAAATAGGCCATAAATAACATGATGGATGACCAGACCAAATTACAGGCGGTATCTCCAAGCCCATAGCCCATTTTCTTATACCAGTTTAACGGCATTATTCTGTTCATTGACGGTAACCCCATACAAGTAAAGGTTGTTGCTGCTGACAAGGCCATTGTAGGCCCATCGGCGCCGTCGATATGTATAAAGAGAGGATGGCTATATAATAAAAGTGAACCTGCCCTGTGATGGCTATCGCATTTACATTAAGAACGCTTTTTGTTTTATTTGCCGATCGTCATATAGTATAAAAAAGGAGACGTTGTATGCATGATGACCCGGTCACCTATGAAAATATCATTACCCTGACGCAAGAACTCTACTACCTGCAGCAATATCAGCTCCCCGAGTATTCCGGCGATGATGTGAAGACGCATTTTCACTTTATGTATGAATTGATGTGGTTCGATCGTTCCTGTGGTTATTTTGGTATCAACGATCGCCAGATCCCGATAAAAAACGGCACGCTGATTTTCGTCCCGGCGCTGATCCCTCATGCGATGTACCTGCTTCCCGAGCGCAATCACAATCGCTATCTGTTCCAGTTTGAATTTGATTTTTTAAATCCGCTGGCCGTGAGCCATTTTTCCCGGCAAAAGGATCGCATCCGGGTTTTGTATCCGGATTCAGCGACCGGCGTGCAGCTGACGGCGCTTTTTGACTGGGCCGTCAGTCAGGGGAAGAAACCGGAGAATCAGGCGGTATTTTTGAAAAGCATCGCCCTGCTGATGGAGTTCGTGTTCTCCCTGCATCACGATGATGAGACCTTCCCCCATGCCCCCGGCAGCGGTTTTGTCAGCAGAGTGCGCCAATTATTGTATGAGATTGAAGAGAATAAGGCCTGGGAGACCACCACGCTGGAGGCGGCGCAGCGGTGCCAGGTGTCGAAGTCCTACTTTTCGCGCACGTTTAAGCAGCTGTTTAACATGACATTCAAAGAGTATATTTTTCTCCGTAAGCTCAAGGTGGCGGTTCAGCTGCTGACCTCCAGCCAGCTAAAAATTGTCGATGTCGCCCAAAGCGCGGGCTTTACCGATAGCGCCTATTTCTGTTTACGCTTTCGCCAGCACCTCGGCTGTACGCCGCTGGAGTTTCGCGACCGTCTGAATAACCGGCACGTTGGATAGCATCCGCCCGCACGGCGGGCGGATGCCTGTCCGGCCTTCGCGGTTCAGAAGGTCACCACGGTTTTCCACTCGATAACCCAGGCATCCTGAGTCTGCGCCACACCGCCCGGGCGATGCCAGTACTGCAGGCCCGGCTGCAGCTCAAGCCACGACACCGGACGCAGGCGATAGTACAGTTCCGCATTCAGCGAATGGCCGGCCACCGGCTGGTAGTTCGCCGCAGAGTAGTCCGTCGCCCCGCTCATCTCGTTCATATACTGCTGGTTACGCGCGTAGTGGCTGCTCATATCCATCCAGGTCAGGCCAAAACCCAGCCAGTCTTGCGGGCGGGCGTCGAACAGGCCGCGATAGCGCATTGATGCGGCCACGGCGGTATGGATGTAGTTGCTGCGCCGATCGCTATAGCTGCCGCTCAGCGAGACGCTCATGCCCCGGTTCGCATCGTCGGCATGACGGGTGATCTGCTGATTCATCCCGCTGTACAGAAACCAGGTGCGGTTATGCTGGGCATATCCCTGCGGGTCGCTGGCCCCAGGACCGCCGGATTTTCCCGTATAAAGATCGCTCTGCGGTGCATTGGTAAAGAGTACCCCCAGGTTCCAGGCGCCGGGCAGCCCGCCGATCGTCGGTCGCGCTTCGATCTCGACCGGCAGCAGAATGCCTTTACTGCCTTTTGTCGACCAGCTCCACGCATGGCTACGGGATGAGGCCTGCGGATTCTGCTCCATAACCCCGCCTTTCAGCGTCAGCGTGGGGGTCAGTTTATATTCAACGGTCGTCCCCCACGTATGCACATTCCAGTTATTCCAGGTCAGCGAATTGGCGGACTTACCGCCGCACTGTGAAAGCATCTGGAAATCGCAGGGGATAATCTGATCGAAGGTCTGGACCTTATTCATCATCCCGATACGCCAGGTCAGACGGCGGTCATCGAAGCTGCGGGCAAAGGTCAGCCAGCCGAGACGGGTAATGGACTGCCCTCCCCAGCTCTCCTGGGTCAAATCGTTAAAGTTGACGCGCGGATCCTGCAACCGCCGGGTGGTCAGATCGTCGTTATGGTTGCGGTTAACGATATTGCCTTCAATCCGTGCGTCCGGGATCCCGGTCCAGCGTTCCAGATCCTGGTTAAAGGTCAAAGCAAACTGGTCAATATAGGCCAGATGTTTATCATGGTTATAGCCGCCGCCGGCGTTGTAGCCCATTTCATTGAGATAACCGAGATTATAATTAAACCCGTTATCTTCGAGGATCGGGCGAATTCCCAGCATATCGCCAAGCAATCCTTGTTGCGGTTTTTCAAAACCTAATACCGTACCGTTCCATTTTTCCGTTTCCGCAGCGAAAGCGCCGGGAACTAACAGCGAAAATGTCACCAGCAACAGGAGATGATTTATTTTCTTGTTGTGCATAAAGATATCCATTATGACTGCGTAAAGGTAATAGCTGGCCCCAGGCAATAAAACCGCCCGTTTTTAGTCTTCATTTTTATTTTTGCAATAGCTGCCCGTCAGTCATCCAACTGCTTTATTAATGCAACCGACCTTAGCATAACTTATTGTTTTAAATCGTCATTTAACCCCTCAAAAATAAAAGGCAAAAAAAAACCTAAGCACTCCCGCCACGAATGACGGAAGTGCTTAGGTTTTGCCTGTAATCAGTAGCAACCCTGAATATAAGAGCCCCACAATATCACTCAGCGACAGAAATGCCCATCAGCAGACGCTCCCGGAGTAATAAAGTGTGAGCGGATTAACAATCTTTCCCTAATAGCGGGCAATAGCGGCGGCAATGTCCGCGGAGGTTTTCAGGGTGCGGATTTCATTAAATACCACCAGCGCTTCATTATATTCTTTACGCAAATAACTGAGCCACTGTTTGATTCGTGCCACATGGTACAGTCCGGTATCGCCCTGTTTTTCCAGACGGGTATATTTTTGCAACAGCGCAACGACCTGCGGCCACGGCATGCGCGGCTCGTTGTATTTTATCACCCGGCTTAAATTCGGCACGTTAAGCGCGCCGCGGCCAATCATCACCGAGTCGCAGCCGGTGGCCGCCAGGCAATCCTGCGCGCTTTGCCAGTCCCAGATTTCACCGTTGGCAATCACCGGAATCGACAGCCGCTGGCGGATTTCACCAATTGCCGCCCAGTTGATGCGTTCCGCTTTATACGCATCTTCTTTGGTACGCCCATGCACGACGAGCTCCGTCGCTCCGGCCTGCTGCACCGCATCAGCAATTTCAAACCGACGCGCCCCGCTGTCCCAGCCCAGACGGATTTTGACCGTCACCGGCAGATGGGCGGGTACCGCTTCGCGCATCGCCCTGGCGCCACGATAAATCAGCTCCGGGTCTTTGAGCAACGTCGCCCCGCCGCCGCTGCCGTTAACCAGCTTTGACGGACAGCCGCAGTTAAGATCGACGCCCCAGGAGCCCAGCTCTACCGCCCGCGCGGCGTTTTCCGCCAGCCACTGCGGGTACTGGCCGAGCAGTTGCACCCGCACGCGCGTACCGGAAGGCGTCCGGCTATGGTGATGAAGCTCCGGGCAGAGCCTGTAGAACGATTTTACCGGCAGCAGCTGATCCACCACGCGTAAAAACTCGGTGATGCACAGATCGTAATCATTCACTTCGGTCAGCAGCTCGCGCACCAGCGAATCGAGCACGCCTTCCATCGGCGCCAGTAAAACACGCATATCGTTATCCGGGAAAAAAAGAGGCGCTATGTTAACGCCTCTGCCTGCGGGTTAAAAGGGGCTTTAGCGAGAGATCAGGCCATCGTCTTGCCGGTCGGCTCACCGTGCTGTCTATCATTTCAATAGCCTGCCGACGGTTGAAAGCGGAAACCTGCTGCAAAGCCGTAAGATGATCTCTATGCTTTTATCATAGCTGGTCCAATCTGATGGTCGACAACGCGCGCAGGGAACACATTATCTACCGCGCCTGCGGGTGTTCCAGTTCCGTCGCTCTATTCCAGGTATGCGTAGAATTCATGATGTGATCGGTAGCACATTTCAAGGTTTAATTGTATGATGAATTCGGTTCATCAAGGGTTATTACCATGAGTAAATCGCTGAATATTATCTGGCAGTATCTACGGGCTTTTGTCCTGATCTATGCCTGTTTATACGCCGGGATTTTTATTGCCTCCCTGCTGCCGATGACTATCCCCGGCAGCATTATCGGGATGCTGATTTTGTTCGTTCTGCTGGCGCTGCAGATTATGCCGCCGAAATGGGTCAACCCCGGCTGTAACGTGCTGATTCGTTACATGGCGCTGCTGTTCGTGCCCATCGGCGTGGGCGTCATGCAATACTGGGATTTGCTGCGCGCGCAGTTGGGCCCGGTGGCGATCTCCTGCGCCATCAGTACACTGGTGGTTTTTTTGGTGGTGAGCTGGAGCTCGCACCTGGTCCACGGCGAACGTAAAGTGATCGGACAAAAAGAGGACATCAAAGATGATGCATGAAATCTGGTGGTCTTTGCCGCTGACGCTAATCGTTTTTTTCCTCGCCCGTAAGCTGGCCGTGCGGTTTAAATTCCCGCTGCTCAACCCGCTGCTGGTGGCGATGGTGGTAATCATCCCCTTTTTGCTCATCAGCGGAATCTCCTACGATCGCTATTTTCAGGGCAGCAAAATTCTCAACGACCTGCTTCAGCCGGCGGTCGTGGCGCTGGCCTTTCCCTTATACGAACAGTTGCACCAAATCCGCGCCCGCTGGAAATCGATCATTACGATCTGCTTTATCGGCAGCGTCGTGGCCATGATTACCGGAACCAGCGTTGCTCTGCTGATGGGGGCGACGCCGCAAATCGCCGCGTCGATTATGCCGAAATCGGTCACCACGCCCATTGCGATGGCGGTCAGCGGCAGCATTGGCGGTATTCCGGCGATCAGCGCGGTGTGCGTGATTTTCGTGGGTATTCTCGGGGCGGTATTCGGCCATACGCTGCTTAACCTGATGCGTATCCGCACCAAAGCCGCGCGCGGGCTGTCGATGGGTACCGCATCGCATGCGCTGGGCACCGCCCGCTGTGCGGAGCTGGATTATCAGGAAGGGGCGTTCAGCTCGCTGGCGCTGGTACTCTGCGGGATTATTACTTCGCTGGTCGCCCCCTTTTTGTTTCCGCTGGTGCTGGCGATAGTCGGATAAATGTGATTTAAATCACATTTATCAGTGCAACATAACAAAGTTGCATAAACAATGAGATATTAATCACATATACGAGCCATCACCGCCCGTACACTAGATTCCCATTACATTGTTATGAGGCAACGCCATGCACCCACGTTTTCAAGCTGCTCTTCCTCTCCTGGCGGCAGACCTGCAAGCGGCCATCGCCCCGATGCTGACCGACCCGCATTTTCCAGCACTGCTGGATGCCGGGCAGGTCACAGCGCTGCGCAACGCCACAGGGCTGGACGAAGACGCGCTGGCCTTTGCGCTGCTGCCGCTCGCCGCGGCCTGCGCGCGCGCCGACCTCTCCCATTTTAACGTTGGCGCCATCGCCCGCGGGATCAGCGGCAGCTGGTATTTCGGCGGTAACATGGAATTCCCCGGCGCAACCATGCAGCAAACCGTCCACGCGGAACAGAGTGCCATCAGCCATGCCTGGCTGCGCGGCGAAAAGTCCCTGCTGGCGATCACCGTCAACTACACCCCCTGCGGCCACTGCCGTCAGTTTATGAATGAGCTGAACAGCAGCCAGGTCCTGCGTATCCATCTGCCGGGCCGCGAGGCGCACTCCCTACAGCACTACCTGCCGGATGCTTTCGGCCCGAAGGATCTGGCGATCAAAACGCTGCTGATGGATGAGCAGGACCATGGTTTCCCACTGGCCGGCGATGCGCTGACGCAGGCGGCTATTCAGGCGGCCAACCGCTGCCATATGCCCTACAGCAACGCCCCTTCCGGCGTGGCGCTGGAGCTGAAAGACGGGACGATTTTCGCCGGCAGCTATGCGGAAAATGCCGCCTTTAACCCCACCCTGCCTCCGCTGCAGGGGGCGCTGAACCTGCTGAGTCTCAATGGATATGATTATCCGGATATTCAGCGCGCTATTCTTGCCGAGAAAGCCGATGCGCCGCTGATTCAGTGGGATGCGACCGCCGCCACGCTGAAAGCGTTAGGCTGTCACAGCATTGACCGCATTCTGCTCGCTTAAGCATCCTGCCATGCGGGTCTGCTGGCCCGCATTGTTGAAAATCCCCGCAATTAAACGATGGTTTCTTGCTCTTGCCCGGCGGGTAAAGTAGCCTGATAGCTCCATTGTCCACATTGAGTCAGGTGAATGTTAAAGCGTGTGTTATACAGCCTGTTAGTCCTGTTCGGCCTGCTGCTGTTGACCGTGCTGGGTCTTGACCGTTGGATGAGCTGGAAAACAGCCCCCTATATTTACGACGAGCTGCAGGATCTGCCCTACCGCCAGGTTGGGGTCGTGCTCGGTACCGCCAAGTATTATCGCACCGGGGTCATCAATCAATATTACCGCTACCGCATTCAGGGCGCGCTGAACGCCTACAATAGCGGGAAGGTGAACTATCTGCTGCTGAGCGGCGATAATGCGCTGCAAAGCTACAATGAGCCGATGACCATGCGCCGTGATTTGATTAAAGGCGGCGTCGATCCGGCAGATATCGTGCTCGATTACGCGGGTTTCCGCACCCTCGATTCCATTGTGCGGACGCGTAAAGTTTTCGATACCAACGACTTTATTATCATCACCCAGCGCTTCCACTGCGAGCGGGCGCTGTTTATCGCTCTGCATATGGGGATTCAGGCGCAGTGCTATGCGGTGCCTTCGCCGAAAGATATGTGGAATGTGCGCTTACGTGAGTTCGGCGCCCGCTTTGGCGCGCTGGCCGATCTGTATGTGTTCAAACGTGAGCCGCGTTTTTTAGGGCCGCTGATTCCCATTCCGACCTTGCAGGCGGTCCCGGAGGGGGCGCAGTCCTACCCGGCGGTAACGCCGGAGCAGCTGCTGGAATTGCAAAAAGAGAAGTGACAGGCCATAGAGAACGGCCGTTCCTCGATGCAGCCCGTGTCGACGGCGTCGCCGCTCGTTCCCCCGCAGCGCCGTCTTTCGCGATAAAACGTTTAGCGAAGAGGCGCGTAACACAGAAATCGTCCCCATTGCGAAACATAAAAAAAGCCCGCGCGATCTGCGCGGGCCGGATGACAGCGGAATATTATTTCTTACGCGCGTATTTCAGGGAATCCAGCGCCACGGCGAAGATAATAATCGCCCCTTTAATAATATACTGCCAGTAAGGGTTTACGCCGATATAGGTCAGACCATAGTTGATGACGGTAAAGATGATAACCCCGGTCACCACCCCCAGCACCGTACCCACCCCGCCGCTGAACGATACGCCGCCGACGACGCAGGCCGCAATCGCGTCCAGCTCATACATAAAACCGAGGTTGTTGGTCGCAGAACCGATACGCCCGGCTTCCAGCAGGCCACCGAAGGCATAGAACACGCCGGACAGGGCATAAATCATCAGCAGGTTAAGCGCCACGTTAACGCCAGAAACCTTCGCCGCTTCCGGGTTGCCGCCGATGGCAAAAATGTTTTTGCCAAAACGGGTTTTATTCCACAGGATCCACACGAAGAACACCGCAATCAGCGCATAGAAAGTAATGTACGACAGGCGGAAAGTTCCCAGCGCCACAAACCCCTGGGCAAACTGCGAGAAGTGGCTGTCAAAGCCTGAAATCGGTGACGCTCCGACAAAATCGTAGTACAGGGAGTTGATCCCATAGACGATGATCATCGTACCGAGGGTGGTAATAAACGGCGTCACATTCAGATAAGCAATGATGATGCCGTTAATCAGACCAATCACCGCGCCAATGGCACAGACCAGCAGGATCACCAGCGGAATCGGCATCGTGGCCATATCCGGGAACACCTTGTTGGCGTTATCGACCGCCTGGAGCATAGTGGCGGCGATAACCGCCGCCAGCCCGACCTGGCGACCGGCCGACAGGTCGGTACCCTGGGTCACAATCAGCCCGGCCACGCCGAGGGCGATAATAATACGTACTGAAGACTGGGTCAGGATGTTACTCAAGTTCAGCAGACTTAAGAACGTGGGGTCCTGGAAAATAATAATGGCCAGCAAAACCAAAAGAACGACGTAAATCCCACCTTCTTTCAGGTAAGTGAGAAAGCTTTTTTTATTTAACACACTCATGAGAAGCCCCTGCTCTTAAAGATGCAACGACGCAAGACGTAAAATTTCGTTTTGCGTAGTAGTTTTTGTCTCAACAATTCCGGCGACAAGACCATTGCTCATTACCAGAATACGGTCGGTAATACCCAGCAGCTCCGGCATCTCGGAGGAGATAATGATGATTCCTTTATTTTTCTTAGCCAGCTCGGCAATCAGCTGATAGATTTCGAACTTCGCGCCGACGTCAATCCCGCGCGTCGGTTCATCAAGCATCAGTATCTCCGGCTGGGTTAATAACCAGCGCCCGATAATCACCTTCTGCTGGTTACCACCGGACAACGAACCAATTTGCGTATGCTGCCCTGGCGTTTTCACGCGCATCGAGTCAATCACCCATTGGGTATCGCTTTTCATACGTGAGTTATCTAACAAGCCAACCCTGTTCTTATATTTCTTAATATTGGAGATCAGCGAGTTAAAGCCGATATCCAGATAGGCATAAATCCCGGTAGAACGTCGTTCTTCGGTGACTAAGGCAAAACCATGGTTAATCGCTTCATTGGCGCTATGATTATTAATCTTCTTGCCATGCAGCGTGATTGTGCCGCCTGATTTTTCACGGATGCCGAAAATCGTCTCAACGATATCGGTACGCTTCGCCCCCATCAGCCCGGCGATCCCGAGAATTTCGCCCTTGTGCAGATCGAAAGAGACATCGCGAATCGACGGCTGACGCAGTGAAGTCAGGTTGCGAACCTCAAGAATCACTTCACCCGGTTTGTTTTGCCGATCCGGGAAGCGCTGGTTCAGCGAACGGCCAACCATCATCGAGATGATCTTGTCCATATCCAGCCCTTCCAGCGGCTGGGTGGCAATCCACTGACCATCGCGCAGAATGGTAATTTCATCGCACAGCTGGAAAATTTCTTCCATCTTATGTGAGATATAGACAATACCGCAGCCGCGCTCTTTCAGCTTACGGATAATCTTAAACAGGTGATTGACCTCTTTTTCCGTCAATGACGAAGTGGGCTCATCCATAATGACGATTTTCGCGTCATAGGAAAATGCCTTAGCGATTTCAATCATCTGCATTTGTGAAACTGACAGGGTGCCAACGCGCGCCCGCGGATCGATATCAATATCCAGTTCGTCAAAGATGCCTTTGGTATCGCGATACATTTTATCCTGATCGACAAACATGCCTTTGGTGGGGTAACGCCCCAGCCACATGTTGTCCATCACCGAACGTTGCAATACCAGGTTTAACTCCTGATGAACCATTGAAATACCGTTTTCCAACGCTTCTTTCGCGGAATGGAAATCGATCTCTTGTCCCTGGAAAAGAATACTACCGGAATCCTTTTGATAGATCCCAAAAAGACATTTTAATAATGTTGATTTACCCGCGCCGTTCTCTCCCATTAATGCATGAATAGAATGAGGACGGACTTTCAGATTGACATTATCGAGTGCCTTGACGCCAGGAAACGACTTGTTGATATTGCTCATTTCCAACAAGAATTCGCCTGACCGTTCGCTATTATTGCTGACCATAGTTATACCTGGCTGCGTTCATGCACACCCCGCCCGGCGAATAAACGCACGGCCAGAGTCTGGTTCTGTATCAGGAATAATCGGGCGGGGCTACGCATTATATTTCAGGTTGCATCAGCGGTAGCTTTCAGCAACCCGAAATAATTACGGGTATCATCCCCCCGCCCGTAACTCAATAATTATTTACCGATAAACTGGCTGAGATTGTCTTTATCTACGCCAACATAAGGCACGCGGACGATTTTATTATCAATCTTCCAGTTTGTGCCTGCGGCCGCTTCTTTACCTTCTGCCAGGTTTTTCGCCAGATCGAAAGTGGCTTTCGCCTGGTTGTTAGCATCGTTCAGCACGGTGCCGGCCATCGCACCGGATTTAACCAGCGCCAGCGCTTCAGGCAGGGCGTCGACGCCAAATACCGGAATGCTGCTCTTATTGTGGGCCTTCAGCGCTTCAACTGCGCCCATCGCCATCGCATCGTTGTTAGCAATGACAACTTCAATTTTGTTGGCGTTCGGTCCGGACAGCCACGCATCCATCTTATCTTTCGCCTGAGCGGTATCCCACATAGCGGTGTCCAGCTGCAGCTGCTGAGTCTTCAGACCTTTGTCATTCAGCTCTTTGATAACGTAGGTGGTACGCGCTTCAGCGTCCGGGTGGCCCGGTTCGCCTTTCAGCAGCACATACTGAATCTGACCATCTTTATTCAGATCCCAGCCGGCGTTAGCTTTCCAGTGTTTCGCGATCAGGTCGCCCTGAATAATCCCGGACTCTTTGGAGTCGGTACCGACATAATAAGCTTTGTCATAGCTGTCCAGCGCTTTGCGGGAAGGCTCTTTGTTAAAGAACACCACCGGTACGTTCTGGCCGCGCGCTTTATCAATAACGGTACCCGCTGCTGCCGGGTCAACCAGGTTGATCGCCAGTGCTTTCACCCCTTTAGCCAGCAGAACGTCAATCTGATCGTTCTGTTTAGACTGGTCGTTCTGTGAGTCATTCATCAGCAGCTGGACGTCCGGCGCCGATTTACCGTCTTTCTCGATTGCCTTGCGCACCACCGACATAAAGTTGTCGTCATATTTATAAATGGTTACGCCGATGCGGGTATCAGCTGCGTGTGCCGCGGCGCCAAATAACATGCTAGCCATAACAGCAGACAGGGTTAACACCTTCTTATTCATGGAATCTCCGGTTTTATTATGTAGGGCCGTTGGTGTGAAAATAGCTGGCGGGGATTTGTTACATTAAAGTTACCGCACAACAACGTTCACGACTGTAAGTTCTGTCTTCCGTGTAGGGTAACGCTCCAGAAATACGACTTTATTAAGCGTTTAGCGCCTTGTTCCTACGCTAAAAGTGATTAATCACCGTGACATAGTGGTTCAGACTGGTAAACGAGGCCATCATAATCAGTTGAATGTTAATATACTGTGAATTTACTCACAGATTGAAAGCGGTTACATAAAGCGCATAATCAGTTAGTGATCGGCCCCGCAATTTGCCGCTGCATCACCGAATGACGACGCACCAGCGTCGGCATAAAGCAGTGGCGCGCATCGCTATCCAGCTTGCCCGCCGCCCCCAGCAGGGCCAGCTCCGTCGCCAGTTTCGCCATCGACATAACCGGATAGCGCACCGTCGTTAGCTGCGGGTCGGTGTAACGGGCAATCGGGATATCATCAAAGCCAATCAGGGAAAGATGCTGCGGGACGACAATGCCGTTATCTTTCAGCGTTGTCAGCGCCCCTGCCGCCATACTGTCGTTATAGGCGAAAACGGCGGTCAGGCCCAGGTTACGCCCCAGCAGCTCGACCATGGCCGCCTCCCCTCCCTGCATATCCGGCGATCCGCAACCGACCCAGCTATCCGGGGCCATAATGCCGTGTTCCTGTAACGCTTTGAACCACCCTTCCCGGCGCAGGTCGTCATCTTCAATACCGTGATTAGAAGAGAGATAGCCGATGCGCTGGTGACCATGATTGAGCAGCATGCGCGTCGCCATCAGCGCGCCGCTGACGTTATCCAGCCCCACGCAGCGATGGGCGTAGCCCGGTACGATGCGATTAATCAGCACCATCCCGGGAATATGCTGCATAAAATCGCCCAGTTCCTCATCGCTTAGCGCCTTGGAATGGACAATCAGCGCCGAGCAGCGCTGGCGAATCAGCACTTCAATGGCGTTACGCTCTTTTTCCGCCTCATGATAGCTGTTGCCGATCAGCACATACTTCTGGTGCTGCTGGGCGACGGTATCGACCGCTTTGACCAGCGCGCCGAAGAAGGCATCCGACACATCCATCACCACCACGCCAATCGTGTCGCTGACCTGCGTCGCCAGCGCCTGCGCATTGGCATTCGGCCGGTAGCCCAGCTGCGCTACCGCTTTCATTACATTTTCCCGCGTATCCGGGCTCACCAGTGCACTGTTGTTAAGCACCCGCGAAACGGTAGCGACGGAAACGCCCGCCTGACGGGCGACATCACGAATGGTGATCATGCTCACCGACCTTAAGAGAATTGCAATACGTCACACCCACCTCCTGTGTTCAGCAAGGAGGCTATTCTGGCAGCGACGCGGGGCATGCTACGTGAGTGATGTCACAAGCCTGGAAACGGTTACATTCATTTTGTTAACGATTGTGATCAAGATCGTTATCTGGATGTGTTTTTCAATGAGGTCCCTGACGCACGCAGGGTTAACTGACGCCATAGCCATTCAACCGGCCCCTGGCGGAAATGGCGCAGCCAGAACCAGGAAAAGATGAGATTGACCGCCCAGACCGGGATGACGAAGGCTAACAACTGCAGGCGGTCAAACTTCATAAACAGGCCGAAACGGTAGAAAATCGTGGTGCAAATGAGGGTCTGTAGCAGGTAGTTGGTTAACGCCATCCGCCCGACGCAGGCAATCGCGCCCACCAGCCGCAGTCTGCACAGCTGTGGCCAGAAGCCCCACGCCAGCGAGGCGTAGCCAATCGTTTGTAGCGGCGCACCCAGCTCGCGCGGCGCCTGTAACAGGAAAGCACACCAGCGCGGGTCCCAGGCGAGATGCCACTGCGCCAGAATCGCCGGCAGGTTGACCGCCATTCCGCCGACAATCAGCAGCGCACCGGTACGCCGATAATGGCTAAGGCTGAACTGCCCTTTTAACCAGCCGCTGCGCATCAGGGCCGCGCCCATCAGCATCATCCCCGCCAGCTGCCAGCCGTACTGCGCGCCGAGCGCCAGCAGGTTAGCGGATAACATATCGGCGCGATTGCTCACGGCCTCCATACCGCCGTTCAGCTTCCAGTATTGCTCATACTGTAAGCTGGCGGCATCAGGGACCCACGAACGGTTCGGCGCCCCGCCGGAAATCACCCCCAGCAGCACCAGCACCGCCACGCCGATGACATACAGGATGACGCCGGTATTAAACAGCGATTTGATGTGATGCGCATCGCGCACCATCCGCCAGGCCACCAGACCGACTAATGCATAGGCCAGCAGAATATCGCCATCCCAGAAAAACAGGCCGTGAATAAAGCCCAGCAGCGCCAGCAGCGTCAGACGCGACTGGATCCAGCGCTTGCCGCGCGGCAGCAGGAGCTGAAGCCCGGCGCCAAACAGCAAGGCAAATAGCGTGAGAAATTTGACCTGCGCCAGCAGATCGAGAATCGCCCAGGTCCAGGCGTCGCGGAGAGTAAAGCTCCCGGCCCATGCCGGGTTGAGATAAGCGGCCTTCGGCAAGCCGAAGGCGCTGATATTCAGTAGCAGGATACCGAGGATAGCAACGCCGCGGACAAAGTCCAGCGTGACATTTCGCTCCATGTAACCTGCTCCGTTTTTAGTTGTGGTGACGGACGGCGCGCAGGAACTCCTGGCGGGTATTCTGACTGGATTTAAACAAGCCGCCCAATGAGGTGGTGGTGGTCGCACTGGTGGCGTCACGGATGCCGCGCGCCTTCACGCAGTAATGCACCGCATCAATGGACACCGCCACGTTGCTGGTACCCAGCAGCGTCTGCAGCGCGGTTAAAATCTGCTGCGTCAGTCGCTCCTGCACCTGCGGGCGCTGGGAGAAGAACTGCACGATGCGGTTGATTTTCGACAGGCCAATCACCGAATCTTTCGGAATATAGGCCACCGTCGCCTTACCATCGATGGTGACAAAATGGTGTTCGCAGGTGCTGGTCAGCGTGATATCACGCACGGTCACCATTTCATCCACCTGCATCTTGTTTTCGATAACGGTGATTTTTGGGAACCTGGCGTAATCCAGCCCGGAAAAGATCTCGTCGACATACATTTTGGCGATGCGATGCGGCGTTTCCATCAGGCTGTCATCAGATAGATCAAGATTCAGCAGTTGCATAATCTCGGTCATGTGTCCGGCAATCAGACGCTTGCGAGTTTCATTATCAATTTCTTGTACTGGCGGACGCAGCGGCGTCTCCAGCCCACGAGCGACCAGCGCTTCATGAACGAGTATGGCTTCTTTACTCAGTGCTGACATTTAGGTTCTCCTGCAGGTGTGGCGCTCTTTGCTCTTCTGCGGGCAAAGTTTGCATTCATTGTGCGTGAGGTGGCGCACATAATCCAGTAGCCGAAACGATAATTGTTGAAATTTGCGTTAGCTATTGATATCTCGCGACGGCTCCCGCGTACCGCTTATCAATGATGCAACGCCGTCCATCGCCACGCCTTATACACTACCGTGGCTGAACGCCATCTCGCCTCACATGGCAGCAGCCGGCATGTTGGCTAAAAGTTGCATTAATGATGCAATAGGTTCATCAAAGGAGAAAGTGAAAGTTGCTCACGGGCGCATGAAATATCTGTATTATGGCTTATTACGTGCACTTATCTTCCTGAGGAGCCCGGCATGGAATTGCTTGAAGAGCATCGCTGTTACGAAGGTCGGCAGCAACGCTGGCGACACGACTCCAGTACCCTGAACTGTTCAATGACGTTCAGCATCTTTTTACCACCGTTGCGCACAGACACTCCGCCGCCGGTTCTCTACTGGCTATCAGGGTTGACCTGCAACGATGAAAATTTTACCACCAAGGCCGGCGCACAGCGCATTGCCGCAGAGCTGGGCATTGCGCTGGTGATGCCGGATACCAGCCCGCGCGGCGATAGCGTCGCCGATGACGCCGGTTACGACCTGGGTAAAGGCGCCGGGTTCTATCTTAACGCCACCCAGGCGCCGTGGTCCGCACACTACCGGATGTATGACTATCTTCGCGATGAACTCCCGCAGCTTATTGGCAGCCAGTTTAACGTCGGTGAGCGCTGCGCTATCAGCGGCCACTCCATGGGCGGACACGGCGCGCTGATCATGGCGTTGAAAAACCCGGGCCGTTTCGTCAGCGTATCGGCCTTCGCGCCCATCGTGAATCCCGCGCAGGTGCCATGGGGGCAGAAAGCGTTCAGCGCCTATCTGGGCGCCGATGAGTCGACATGGCAGGCGTGGGATAGCTGCGCATTAATGCAGGCCAGCCAGGGGACCGACGCCATCCCCACCCTGATCGATCAAGGCGATAACGACACCTTCCTCGCCCTGCAGCTGCAGCCGGCGGTCCTCGCCGAGGTCGCCCGGCAAAAAGACTGGCCGTTAACCCTGAGAATTCAGCCCGGCTACGATCACAGCTACTATTTCATCGCCTCCTTTATCGAAGACCATCTGCGTTTTCACGCCAGACACCTCATCAAATGAAACAGGAGGGCTGAGTCCCTCCATCTTTACATCTCCCTATCTTTTTGAATTTAGGCTCATTTAATCTCTCGCCAAGTAAATACAAATGATTTCAATTATCATTAATGTTTACAAAATAACATTTTTTTGTACAATCCCTCCTTCTTCTCTCCATCATTCAGAGTTCTTACAAGACAAATAAATACGGTTCTCAGGGTTAGCCCGATGGAGATTTATTCATTTGAAATGGAATGTAAAAATGACTATACCTCGCATTAAGGTACTTGCCGCCGCCATATGCGCAGCCGCGACTCCGCAGCTTGTTCACGCAGCCGATGAAACGATGGTCATTACGGCTACGGGCTTTGAGCAGAAAATTCAGAATGCGCCCGCCTCTATCTCTGTTATCAGCAAACAGCAGATTGAAGATAAGGCCTACCGCGACGTCACCGACGCGCTGAAAGATGTCCCCGGCGTGGTGGTCACGGGCGGCGGCAGCAGCAGCGATATCAGCATCCGCGGCATGTCCTCCCAGTACACCCTGTTCCTCGTCAACGGTAAGCGCGTCAGCACCCGCAGCACCCGCCCGAACAGCGATAACTCCGGGATCGAACAGGGCTGGCTGCCGCCGCTGGAGTCCATCGAGCGCATCGAAGTCATCCGCGGGCCGATGTCTTCGCTCTATGGCTCCGATGCCATGGGCGGCGTGATTAACATCATTACCAAAAAAGTGTCCAATACCAAAGCCTGGACAGGGTCGCTGCATGGCGACGCGACTTTCCAGGAAAACAACGATTCCGGCGACCTGTTCCAGACCAACGTCTACGCTTCCGGCCCGCTGATTGACGGCCTGCTGGGGGCAAAAGTGACCGGTCTGCTCTCACGCCGCGCGGAAGATAAAATCGAAAACGGCTTCAACGAGCAGAAAATGCGCAACGGCGGCGTGACGCTGAACTTCACCCCCGATGACCAAAACGACTTCGATTTCGATTACGCGCGTGAACTGCAGGACCGCAACAGCACCCCGGGGATGTCAATGGCTGAGGAGAGCTGCCGCGGCAATGTCTGTACGCCCAATAGCAAAAGCGAATCCCGCTATGAACACACCACCTATTCTCTGACCCATAGCGGTTATTACGACGACTTCAACACCACCAGCTACGCCCAGCAGGAAGAGACCAACAACCCCGGGCGTAAGATGAAATCGTACAATACGACCTTTAACAACCAGAACCAGGTCTTCCTTGGCGATCACACCCTGACGCTGGGCGGACAGTATCGTTATGAGAAACTGAGCGATAAAGGTAACCAGCTGGAGGCCGCCGACGGCCTGAGCAAACTGACCCGCTGGAGCTGGGCGCTGTTTGCTGAAGATGAGTGGGCCATGACCGAAAGCTTTACGCTGACCGGCGGTCTGCGCATGGATAAAGACGAAAACTACGGCACCAACTGGACGCCGCGCGGCTACGGCGTCTGGCATCTTGCCGAGCAGTGGACGTTGAAAGGCGGCGTTTCCGCGGGCTACCGCGCGCCGGATCTGCGTCAGTCTTCCGCCAGCTGGGGCCAGGTGACCGGCGGCGGCCGCCTTGACGGCATTATCGTCGGCAACCCCGATCTGAAGCCGGAAAAGAGCCTGAGCGAAGAGATTGCCCTGCTGTGGGATAACAACGACAACCTGAACGCCGGCGTCACGCTGTTCAACACCGACTTTAAAAACAAGATCACCGAAGTACGTCGCTGTGAGAGCAAGGCCGACCCGGCCTGCACCATCGGTAATACCAGCTATGACTTCGTCAGCGATCGCGTCAACGTCGATAAAGCCAATATGCGCGGCGTGGAATCGACCTTCGGCTGGAAGATCACCCGCGACCTGAACTGGACGGCGAACTACACCTATACCCAGTCAGAGCAGAAGAGCGGCCAGTTCTCTGGTAAGCCGTTGAACAAAATGCCGAAAAATATGTTCAACACCACTCTGGACTGGCAGGCCACGCCGGACGTCGGTTTCTGGAGCCGCCTGAACTTCCGCGGCAAAACCTCCGAGTATCTGAGCCGTACCTCCATGGCGAAGGGGACCCCGTCCTATACTCAGGTGGATCTCGGCTTGCGCTACAACGCCAACAAAAACCTGCTGGTTTCCGCCGGGGTGTATAACGTTCTCGATAAGCAGATTGATTACGATACCTACGATACGGTACTGGATGGCCGCCGTTATACCGTGGGCCTGACCTACAGTTTCTGATCAGCCGGTGATGAAAAAGCCCCGCTTAAGCGGAATGTCGATCGGTTAAAGATCGGTTGAGCGCGCCTGCGGCCAGGTAAGAATCCGTAATCTCTGTGAGATTACGGATTTTTTTATGCCGCTCAGCCAGCTTTTCAACACCTCTGGCAGGCGAGCCTGCCCTCTTTTTTACGGTGGTTTGGGCCAGGCATATCGTTGTGGTACGTTGCTGGATATTTACAGCATGAGCGAAGAAACCTGCGTTCACCCAAACTACCGTTGTCCGCATCACGTCAGCTGACGATCGCCCATAAAAAAATGCTGGCCACCTTAAGTGACCAGCATTACGGTTAACGAGACTTTATTGGTCGGGCGATAACGCTACTGCTTAAAGCGCTGCGGGAATTTCATCTCGCTGTAACGTACGAAACGGGTGCCTTTTGCCAGCTTATAGCCAAACCAGATCACCAGGAACAGCGGGATACCGATATAGGTTGCGGCTACCCCGCCCCAGTCGATGGTATCTTTCAGGAACGCTTCGTAGTTCTGGCCCAGGGTAATAATCAGGCACAGTACGAAGGCAAAAATCGGCCCCAGCGGGAAGAACCCCGATCGATACGGCAGATTGTTCAGATCGTTCCCCTGCAGCACATAGCCGCGACGGAAACGATAATGGCTGATGGCAATCCCCAGCCAGGCGATAAAGCCGGTCATCCCGGAGGTATTGAGCAGCCACAGGTACACGGTCTGGTTACCAAACATCGAGCTCAGGAAGCACAGCGCGGCAATCACCGTGGTGGCATACAGCGCATTCCGCGGTACGCCGCCTTTCGACAGCTTCGAGAAGATACGCGGCGCTTTCCCGTCACAGGCCAGGGTATAGAGCATACGCGTTGAGGCATACATCCCCGAGTTACCCGCCGACAGCACCGCCGTCAGGATCACCGCGTTCATAATTGCCGCCGCCGACAGCAGGCCAGCATGCTGGAACACCAGCGTGAACGGGCTGACGGAAATATCTTTCACATCGTTACGCAGCAGGCTTGGGTCGGTATAAGGAATGATCAGGCTGATGATCAAAATCGCGAACACATAGAACAGCAGGATACGCCAGAACACCTGGCGCACCGCGCGTGGAATATTCTTTTCCGGGTTCTCGGATTCACCCGCCGCGATACCGATAAGCTCGGTGCCCTGGAACGAGAAGCCGACGATCATCGCCACGCCAATCATCGCCGAGAAGCCACCGGCAAACGGCGCATCATTAATGGCCCAGTTGCTCCAGCCCGCAGGCTGTGCGCCTTTAAAGATACCGACGATCATCATTACGCCGACAATAATAAAGATGATGACGGTGGCCACTTTGATCAGCGAGAACCAATATTCCGCTTCACCAAAGCCTTTTACCGAGATCCAGTTCAGCAGGAACATAATGCCGAGGAACAGCGCGCTCCAGATCCAGCCGGGAGTATCCGGGAACCAGTAGCTCATCACCAGCTGCGATGCCACCAGATCGACGGCGATCGTCACCGCCCAGTTGTACCAGTAGTTCCAGCCCAGCGCGAAGCCAAAGCCTTCCTCGACATAGTTCTGACCGTAGGTAGCAAAGGAACCGGACACCGGCATATAGGCCGCCAGTTCGCCAAGGCTGGTCATCAGGAAATAGACCATCAGACCGATCAGAATATAAGAAAGCAGCGCGCCGCCGGGGCCTGCCTGAGAAATTGTCGCCCCAGAGGCAACGAAAAGACCTGTACCGATGGAACCGCCAATCGCGATCATGGTCAAGTGGCGCGCCTTCAATTCACGGCGTAGGCCGGGCGCTTCTGTGGTTTTAGTATCCGAAACCATGTGAAAATGCTATCCATCCAAAAAACGAGGCGCGATTGTAGCAGACGATCCGGGTTCCATCCGGTACAAATGCGAAGTTATAAGAGAGCTTCATGATCGAGCATGGATTATTAGTAAAGCACTAATCCGCGGAAATGCCAGCCTTTATCCCCTGCCCGCTCGCGACAACCAGGCTGTTGAATTTGCAGTATTTACACCTGACAGTAGTGCAGAAAGCGCTGTAATGCCTTGGAAATATGTTTCTGTCGATGGTGGATGCGCCACAAGGTGCGGGTCAAATTGGGCAGCGGGACCGCCAGCTCAACCAGCGAGCCGACCTCCAGCTGTTCAGCGATGACCCGACGGGAGAGGCAGCTGATGCCAAGACCGTGGCGCACGGCATGTTTGATGGCCTCCGAATTGCCTAACTCCATACCAAGATGGAACGCCGGCAAATGCGAGAGCAACAGATAGTCAACGATTTCACGCGTGCCGGAGCCGTGCTCACGCAGGATCCACGGCGCTTCCGCCAGCCGCTGCAGCGTCACCTCTCCCGCCAGCAGCGGCGAATCCGGCGCCGCAAACACCACCAGCTCATCTTCCAGCCACGGTTCGGCAATGATATCCGCCGCGTGACAGGGCCCCTCGATCAGCCCGATGTCCACGCGCAGATCGGCCACCGCATTGATTACGTCCTGGCTATTTCCCACGCTCAGCTCCAGCGGCAGATCGGGGAAATCACGGCGATAGTGGGCGATAATTTCCGGCAGAATATAGTTACCGATGGTACTGCTGGCTGATACGCGAATCGCGCCGTTGTCGCCGTGAAACAGCTGTTCGATTTCCACCGCCCGTTCGAGCAGCGCCAGCGCCCGCGGATAAAGCAGACGCCCGTGCTCATTGACGACCAGCCGTTTACCGACGCGGTCAAACAGCTGCACCCCCAGCTGCCCTTCCAGATCGGTCAACGCCGCGCTGACCGCCGATTGCGAAAGCGCCAGCATTTGTGACGCCTGAGTGGTGGAACCGCTCTTGAGAACTTCAGCAAAAACTTCCAGCTGACGTAGCGTGATATGCATAACCCATCCTGCCTGTATATCCAATGTGGCTTGCCGATACCCCGTCGCGCTCCGTGAATCGCGCGCTGAACCACGGGAATGCTCGTATACCACTTATTACGATTAATTATAAATATATAATCAATTTTATATTTAGACCAGCAGGTCGTAACCTTTCCGCAGACAAAGGAGAAGGTTATGACAGCACTCACTTTACCGACAAAACATCGCACGGTGTGGCATTTTATCCCAGGACTGGCGCTGACCGCCGTGCTTACCGGCGCAGCTCTCTGGGCGGGTAGCTTTCCCGCGATTGCCGGCGCCGGCTTCAGCGCCCTGACGCTGGCCATCTTATTTGGGATGGTCATCGGAAATACGCTTTACCCGCAAATCTGGCAGCCGTGCGACGGCGGCGTGATCTTTGCCAGGCAGCACTTATTACGCCTGGGCATTATTTTATACGGCTTTCGCCTGACATTCGCCCAGATTGCCGATGTCGGCGTCAGCGGGATCGCCATTGACGTTCTGACGCTGACCAGCACCTTTTTCATCGCCTGCTACCTTGGGCAGAAGGTCTTCGGTCTCGACAAACATACCAGCTGGCTGATTGGCGCCGGCAGCAGCATCTGCGGCGCGGCGGCGATTCTGGCGACCGAACCGGTGGTGAAAGCGGAGGCCAGTAAGGTCACCGTCGCGGTGGCAACGGTGGTGATTTTCGGTACCCTGGCCATCTTCCTCTATCCGGCGATGTATCCGCTGCTGGCGCACTGGTTCACGCCGGAGGCCTATGGCATCTATATGGGGTCGACGATGCATGAAGTCGCGCAGGTGGTCGCTGCCGGGCACGCCATCAGCCCGGATGCTGAGAACGCCGCGGTGATTGCGAAAATGCTGCGCGTGATGATGCTGGCGCCGTTCCTGCTGTTCATGGCCGCCCGGGTAAAACAGCTGGCGCCGGAAGGACAGGGGCAAAAAAGTAAAATCACCATTCCGTGGTTTGCCATCCTGTTCATTCTGGTGGCGGTATTCAACTCTTTCCACCTGCTGCCAGAACCGGTTGTCGACATGCTGGTGACGCTCGATACCGTGCTACTGGCCATGGCGATGGCGGCGCTGGGACTGACCACTCACGTCAGCGCGCTGAAAAAAGCCGGCGCCAAACCGCTGCTGATGGCACTGATGTTGTTCGTCTGGCTGATTATCGGCGGCGGCGCCATCAACCTGGTGATTCACAGCATGCTGGCCTGACCGGCAGCAGATTGACGGCATCATTCGTTGATGTCACTCTGCAGTTAAGCCGCTATTATTACTTTCCCCCCAGCGGCTTAACTGGAGTTTTTTATGAAATACATTGGAGCGCACGTCAGTGCCTCAGGCGGGCTGGCCAATGCCGCCATTCGCGCCGCCGAAATCAAGGCCACCGCTTTCGCGCTGTTCACCAAGAACCAACGCCAATGGCGCGCCGCCCCGCTGACCGAAGAGACCATTGCTGAATTTAAAGCCGCCTGCGAAAAATATCACTTTGCCCCCGGGCAAATCTTGCCGCACGACAGCTACCTGATAAACCTCGGCCACCCGGTAGAAGAAGCGCTGGAAAAATCCCGCGACGCCTTTATTGATGAACTGAGCCGCTGCCAGCAGCTCGGGCTGACGTTGCTGAATTTCCATCCGGGCAGTCACCTGCAGCAGATACCGGAAGAGGAGTGCCTGGCGCGGATCGCCGAGTCGATTAACATTGCGCTGGCCAAAACCGAAGGCGTCACCGCGGTGATCGAAAATACCGCCGGTCAGGGCAGCAACCTCGGATTCCGCTTTGAACACCTCGCCGCCATCATCGACGGGGTGGAAGATAAATCCCGCGTCGGGGTGTGCATTGATACCTGCCACGCCTTCGCCGCCGGGTACGATCTGCGCAGCGCCGAAGAGTGTGAGAAAACCTTCGCCGATTTCGAGCGGATCGTCGGCTTCAGGTACCTGCGCGGTATGCATCTCAACGATGCGAAAAGCGCCTTCGGCAGCCGCGTTGACCGCCACCACAGCCTGGGAGAGGGTAATATCGGCCACGATGCTTTCCGCTGGATCATGCAGGACAGCCGCTTCGACGGTATTCCGCTGATTCTGGAAACCATCAATCCGGATATCTGGGCGGAAGAAATTGCCTGGCTACGGGCGCAGCAGACCGAAGCCGTCTCGGCCTGACGCCGCTTGCCAGCGGGTAAATCCGCCTGGCCATTATCCAGAATCGCTGACCAGCAGATCAAAAAAGGGCCGATAATTCGGCCCTTTTGCTTAACGCGCTCTGACTCAGGCGGCTTTTTCTGCCGTCTGCCCTTCCGGGCGTTTCACCACCGCGTAGGAGAGACCGGCCACCAGGGTACCGACGACAATCGCCAGCAGATAACCCAGCACTGGCGTAATCGCGCCAGGAATCAGCAGGACGAACAGGCCGCCGTGCGGCGCCATCAGTTTCGCGCCCACCGCCATCGAGATGGCCCCGGTCACCGCGCCGCCCACGATACAGCAGGGCAGGACGCGCATCGGGTCACGGGCCGCGAACGGAATTGCCCCTTCGGAGATAAAGCACAGCCCCAGAACCAGCGCCGCTTTACCGCCTTCACGTTGACCTTTATCGAACTTATTACGGGCGACCAGCGTGGCGATCCCCATTGCCAGCGGCGGCACCATACCGGCCGCCATAATCGCCGCCATCGGTGCGTAGGTCTGGGTACTCAGCAGGCCGACGCCGAAGGCATACGCCGCTTTGTTCACCGGTCCCCCCATATCGGTACACATCATCGCCCCGAGGATTGCCCCCAGCAGCACCGCGTTCGCCGTCCCCATAGTTTGCAGCCAGTGGGTCAGGCCTTCGAGGATAGCGGCAACCGGTTTACCGATCAGGTAGATCATCGCCAGACCAACGATCAGGCTGGAAACCAGCGGAATGATCAGAATCGGTTTCAGCGCTTCCATGCTCGGCGGCAGTTTTAATTTGGTGCTGATCAACTTAGCCACATAACCGGCCAGGAAACCGGCGATAATCCCGCCGATAAAGCCGGAACCGCCGCTGACGGCCAGCATACCGCCGATAAGGCCCGGGGTCAGACCCGGACGGTCAGCGATGGAGAAGGCAATAAAGCCCGCCAGCACCGGCACCATCAGAGCAAAGGCCGAGCCGCCGCCAATCTGCATCAGCGCGGCCGCCAGCGTGTCTTTCACTTCAAAAGCTTTAATACCAAACGCGAAGGACAGCGCGATACACAACCCGCCGGCAACCACCATCGGCAGCATATAAGAAACGCCGGTCAGCAGGTGACGATAGGCGCCGCCGCCCTCTTTCTTAGCAGAATCGGCCTGCTGGCCGCTCTGCCCGGAAGGCTGATACGGTTTCGCTTCCGCGACGGCTTTATCCAGCTCCTGCGCGGTTTTCTTCAGCGCCAGGCCCGTAGTAGTGCGGTACATCGGCTTACCGGCAAATTTCGCCAGATCGACCTCAATATCGGCGGCGACAATGACCAAATCCGCCTGCGCCACTTCTTCCGGCGTGATCGCGTTTCCGGCGCCGACCGAGCCGCGGGTTTCCACTTTCACCCACCAGCCGCGTTTTTTGGCTTCGGTTTCGATCGCTTCAGCCGCCATAAAGGTGTGCGCAACCCCGGTCGGACAGGCGGTCACCGCCACAATGCGTTTGGCGCCGCCGGTAGCAACCGGGGCGGCGGCCGTTACCGGCGCCACGTACGGCGCGGCATGACCTTTTGCTTCGCTCAGAAACAGTTCAGGATGAGCAACCGCGCGATTAATATCGCCGAGGTAGACCTGTTTGCCATTCAGCGCGCTATCAGCCGGCAGGGCTGAACCGAGCACGATCGCCAGTTCGGCATCGTTCGGATTATCAGTCAGTTCAAGATGCGCTTGATGCGCTGCGGTACTCAGCAGGGTTTTCGCCATATAGGCGCGCGCCTGTCCGAGTCCGGCATCAATAATCAGCAGCGTTTTCATTATGCCTCTCCTGCTGTCAATTAAAGGGTTTTAAGTCGACACGCGCCATCATGGCGGCCAACTGGGTACGATCGGTAATACCAACATTGCTCTGGCTGACCGCCAGCGCGGCAACGGCGGTCGCCAGGCGCAGCGTATGCTCGCTGGATTCACGCATCAGCAGGCCGTAAATCAGGCCGCCAACCATTGAATCCCCGGCACCGACGGTGCTGACCACCTCCACTGAAGGCGGTTTCGCAATCCATTCGCCAGAGGCGTTAACCCACAGCGCGCCTTCTTCGCCCAGCGAGATAACCACGTGGGCAATCCCCTGCTCGCGCAGCGCATGGGCGGCGTCAATCACGTCTTTCATTTCCGGCAGCTTACGACCCGCCCAAATCTCCAGCTCGCGGCGATTCGGCTTCACCAGCCACGGCGCGGCTTTCAGACCGGCAACCAGCGCTTCGCGGCTGCTGTCGAAAATGATGCACGGGCACTGGCTACGCAGGCGAACCATCCAGTCGGTAAAGGCTTCCGGGCTGACGCCGGACGGCAGGCTGCCGCTGACGCAAACCATGTCGAACTGACCCAGCCAGCTCAGGGAATCGTTGACGAAACGCTCCCAGTCAGCGGCCGTCACTTCAAAGCCTGAGAAGTTAAAGTCAGTGACTTCGCCATCTTTTTCCGTCAGCTTCACGTTGATACGGGTACGGCCCTGCACCACCTGAAAGCGGTTGGCAATACCCAGTTCGCTGAACAGCTGCTGAAAACCATCCTGGTTATCTTTGCCGAGAAAACCGCCGACGGTGACGTCGATACCGAGATCTTTCAGTACCTTCGCGACGTTGATGCCTTTACCGGCAGCATGCAGACCGGTGGTCCGCACCAGGTTCACTTCCCCGCGTTCAATATCCGGAGTGAAGCCCACCAGATCATAGGCCGGGTTTAAAGTAATCGTTGCTACACGTCTGCTCATTTATGCGCCCTCCCCAAGGCCTGCGGCGATCGCTTCGCCAATCGCATCCAGCGCTTGTTGCGCATCTTCACCCTGCGCGGTAAAGCGCAGACGGTGACCTTTCTTCACACCCAGCGCCACGACTTTCATCAGGCTGCGACCGTTTGCCGGCTTGCCGGAACCGTCCAGATTGGTGACGGTAATGTCGCTGGAAAATTGTTTAATGGTATTCACCAGCATAGTGCCTGGACGCGCATGCAGCCCGTGCTCATTGCGCACCACAAACTCGGCGCTGAGCACGTCTTCAGCGATGGCGTCATCACTGGTCAGCAGCGCCAGCAGCGTGGCGCCGTCGGCCTTCAGCAGGCGGTCAGCTTTTTTATCAATCAGCAGATTGCTCAGGCGGTTCAGCACCGCGGTAGGCTGTTCATCCGCCATCGCGACGGTGATCAGCAGCGATACCGGCTGCTCATCGGCGGTAAAGGCATTCGCGGCACGGCTAACCGCGATGGCGCTGCGCAGGTTGCCTTCCGCGCTGTCGTTCAGCCAGATCCCCTGCCCGAGGTTCAGCGGTTTATCATTGATGGCGCGGCTGACAAAGGCGGCGTCGACGGCGCCGGCCTCTTTCAGACGCGCGGCGTTCAGCGCCTGTAAGGTCAGCAGGTCGCTGGCGGCAATATCGAGGCTCAGCGTTTCATTATCCAGTTTCAGCGCTTCGCTCTGCTTTTCACCCATCAGCAGGGCGCGCAGCTCTTCCGCGGTGGTCGCTGACTTAAGCTGTTCCGCAACGGAATCATCGCTAAGCACGTGGGTCAGCTGACGCAGTAGTCCCAGATGTTCATCGGAGCTGGCGGCGATGCCGATCGCCACGTACGCGGTCTGCCCTTCTCCCCAGGTCACGCCCTGCGGAAACTGATAAACCTGAACGCCGGTTTTCAGCACCCGATCGCGCGTGTCGGTGGTCCCGTGCGGGATGGCAATACCGTTGCCGAGGAAGGTGGAGGTCTGCTGCTCGCGCGCCAGCATCCCGTTAACGTAGCCTTCCGCCACGTTGCCCGCGCTGACCAGCGCGGCAGCAACCTGACGAATCGCCTCTTCTTTATTACCGGCCTGCTGACCGGGATGAATATCCTGCACAGATAACTGGAACATGGTTCTCCTCTCCTGCTGAATTGAATCGTTTCAGCTACTTTGAGAAAAAAGGCGTCATCTTGCTGCGAAAGAAACGGCGGATGACGCTGAAACGTTTCAATGAGTCTGTACCTTTCTTACCCACCGCGCAAGATCTGTTAGCAACCTGATAACAGAAATTAGAGATGCCGCACATTTTTGCTGAAGCCAGACGCCAACTTTCAGCCCGGCGTCAGCTTTTGCTGAACATGCTATTTTGAAACTGCTTTTTGATTTTTCATACCATACTACTGTTCATTTTCTGACGGGCGGCGTAAACTCCGCAGCTCCAGCCATCACAGATAACTGCACATGCAAAACAGTAGCGCCGCCCTCCCTCGACGCGGCTTCGATTTCACCTCTTCCGCCTTCCTGATCGTCGCCTTCCTGACCGGAATGGCCGGGGCCTTGCAAACGCCGACCCTGAGTCTGTTTTTGAGCAATGAAGTGCATGTGCGCCCGGCGATGGTCGGTTTCTTTTTTACCGGCAGCGCGGTCATCGGCATTGCGGTGAGTCAGTTTCTCGCCGGCCGCTCGGATCGTCAGGGCGACCGTAAACGGCTGATCGTCTTTTGCTGCCTGTTAGGGGTCCTGGCCTGCCTGCTGTTTGCCTGGAACCGCAACTACTTTATTCTGCTCTTCGTCGGCGTCTTCCTCAGCAGCTTCGGCTCCACCGCCAACCCGCAGATGTTCGCCCTTGCCCGCGAGCATGCGGATAAGACCGGCCGGGAAGCGGTGATGTTCAGCTCCATTCTGCGCGCCCAGGTTTCTCTGGCGTGGGTTATCGGGCCGCCGCTGGCCTACGCGCTGGCGATGGGATTCGGCTTTACCGTGATGTATCTCTGCGCCGCGCTGGCCTTCGTGATCTGCGGGGCGATGGTGTGGTTGTTCCTGCCGGGTATGCGCAAAGAGAAAAAAGCCGACGTCGGTCATCTGGAAGCGCCGCGCACCAACCGCCGCGATGCGCTGCTGCTGTTCAGCGTCTGTACATTAATGTGGGGCATCAACAGTCTGTACATCATTAATATGCCGCTGTATGTCATTAATGAACTGCATCTGTCAGAGAAACTGGCCGGAGTGATGATGGGCACCGCCGCCGGGCTCGAAATCCCGACGATGCTGATCGCGGGCTATTATGCCAGACGTTTCGGCAAGCGTTTCCTGATGCGTCTTGCCTCCGCCGCTGGGCTGCTGTTTTACATCGGTATGCTGCTGGTGCATACGCCCGCTTTGCTGCTGGCGATGCAGGCGTTGAACGCGATCTTTATCGGTATTCTGGCGGGGATTGGCATGCTCTATTTCCAGGACCTGATGCCGGGCCAGGCCGGTGCGGCGACCACCCTGTACACGAATACCACCCGCGTCGGCTGGATTATCGCCGGCTCACTGGCTGGCGTGGTGGCGGAGATCTGGAACTATCATGCGGTGTTCTGGATTGCGCTCGGCATGGCCGCGGTCGCCCAGCTTTGTCTGTGGCGAATTAAAGACGTTTAAGGCGCGGTACTCGCTTCCAGCTCGATCAGATAGGTCATCGCCTCGTCACGGCTGGTGGCGCACATTTCCAAAACCGGCTGCAGGCTGGCGCAGACTTTAGGTCTTAACGGTGACTCAAAAATGTTGCACAGGTTATTTTCGGAAAGCTGAACACAGCGTGTGTTCGCGGGCTTGCCATTCGGCATTCCGGGGATCGGTGATGAGATAGATGGGGCGATACAGCAGGCACCGCAATCGATACGACATTCCATAAATGACTCTCTTGATGATGCGGTTCTCGGCACAGCCTAAACGTTTTATCAGGAGATAGCAAAACTCGCGAATTCCGCTTGCCTGAAAGGCCCGGCGCGAGTAGTTTTACGCGATATTTTTTGAACCGTTAAGCGACAGGATTACTGCAATGCCAAGAGCGAATGAAATTAAAAAAGGTATGGTGCTGAATTACAACGGCAAGCTGCTGATTGTGAAAAATATTGATATTCAGTCACCGAGCGCCCGTGGCGCAGCGACGCTGTACAAAATGCGTTTCTCTGACGTGCGTACCGGTCTGAAAGTGGAAGAACGCTTCAAGGGCGACGATATCGTCGACACCGTGACCCTGACCCGTCGTTTCGTTGACTTCTCGTATGTCGACGGCAACGAATACGTGTTTATGGATAAAGAAGACTATACGCCGTATACCTTCACCAAAGAGCAGATTGAAGAAGAACTGCTGTTCATTCCGGAAGGCGGCATGCCGGATATGCAGGTTCTGACCTGGGACGGCCAGCTGCTGGCGCTGGAACTGCCGCAGACCGTAGATCTGGAAATCGTTGAAACCGCACCGGGCATCAAAGGCGCGTCGGCAAGCTCCCGCACCAAACCGGCCACCCTGAGCACCGGTCTGGTGATTCAGGTTCCGGAATACCTGACGACCGGCGAAAAAATTCGCATCCATATCGAAGAAAGCCGTTATATGGGCCGCGCGGACTAGCCGCCCCACCTTCCCGGCTGACGGCGCCAGCGCCCTCACCTTGCGATCCGGGGAAAGCCAACAAAAAAGGACAGCTTGAAGCTGTCCTTTTTACCTTTCTGCCGGGATTACAGCAGTTCCGGGTACTTCGTCATCTTCAGCGCCAGCTCAACGCCGCGCACTTCCGCCATCCCCTTCAGACGACCGATGGCCGAATATCCCGGGTTGGTTTTCTTACGCAAATCGTCCAGCATCTGGTGACCATGATCCGGACGGAACGGAATCGGGCGCAGATCGCCGGCGCGTTTACGCCGCAGCTCTTCGCTGAGAATCGCATTCACCACCGCCACCATATTCACGTCGCCAGCGAGATGCGCCGCTTCATGGAAGGTTTTCGGGTTCTCTTCACGGCAGGTCGAACGCAGATGGGTGAAGTGGATCCGATCGCCAAAGGTTTCGACCATTTTCACCAGATCGTTATCGGCGCGCACCCCGTAAGAGCCGGTGCACATGGTAAAGCCGTTGTTAATACTATCCACGGTCTCTTTCAGCCACTGCATATCGTCGATAGTCGACACAATGCGCGGCAGGCCGAGGATCGGACGCGGCGGATCGTCCGGGTGAACGGCCAGCCGCACGCCCACCTCTTCACAGACCGGCACGATAGCGCGCAGAAAGACGGCCATATTTTCACGCAGCTGTGCTTTATCAATATGGTCATATTCCGCCAGGCGTGCGCGGAACTGATCGAGGGTATAGCCCTCTTCCGCTCCCGGCAGGCCGGCAATAATATTGCGGGTCAGCTTGTCGATTTCCGCCGCGCTCATCGCGGCGAAGTAGGCCTGCGCCTGGCGCTGTTCGTCCGCGCTGTAATCCGCTTCTGCGCCAGGACGCTGGAGGATATGGAGTTCAAAGGCGGCAAAAGCGATATGATCAAAACGCAGCGCTTTCGAACCATCCGGCAGCAGGTATTCCAGGTCGGTACGCGTCCAGTCGAGAATCGGCATGAAGTTATAGCAAACGGTATCAATCCCGCAGGCCGCAAGGTTGCGAATGCTCTGCTGATAGTTGGCAATCCAGGTCGCATACTGCCCGCTATGGGTCTTGATCTCTTCGTGTACCGGAATACTTTCCACTACCGACCACGTCAACCCTTTTTCCGCCAGCAGCGCCTGACGCTGTTTAATTTCGTCAACCGGCCAGACCTGGCCGTTAGGAATATGGTGCAGCGCGGTGACCACCCCCGTTGCGCCAGCCTGTCGTACATCATCAAGCGATACCGGATCGTTCGGCCCGTACCAACGCCAGGTTTGTTCCATCGCTATGCCCTCTTAAAGTTGTTATACCAATAATGCGAACATCAATGATGACTACCATACAGGCTTCTTGCAAAGGATCAAATTGTCCCGCTGAATTGATTGATCCAGCTCACACTAACTGGATAAATACGGCTCACCAATTTAATTTGCTGTCATATAACTTTACACTGGCAATGTTAATTATTGGTTAATCAGGTGTGTGAATAATGACGACTATTGCAACAGCCACGCTACCAGAGAGCGTGCAGCTTCCTCAGTATGATCGCAGTCAGCTGCGTTCGCGTATTGTGCACTTCGGTTTTGGCGCCTTTCATCGCGCGCACCAGGCATTGCTCACCGATCGGGTGCTGAACGCCAGCGGCGGAGACTGGGGGATTTGTGAGATTAGTCTGTTCAGCGGCGATCGGCTGATGAGCCAACTCCGCCAGCAGGATCACCTGTTCACCGTGCTGGAAAAAGGCGCTCGCGGCAACCAGCCGATCGTGGTTGGCGCAGTTCATGAATGCCTGAATGCGAAACTGGACTCTCTGCCGGCGATCATCGAAAAGTTTTGCGAACCGCAGGTCGCTATCGTCTCGTTGACCATCACCGAGAAGGGCTACTGTATCGACCCCGCTACCGGTTTACTGGATCTGACGCAGCCGCGCATTATTCACGATCTGGAAAATCCCACGCTGCCACAGTCGGTACCGGGTATTCTGGTTGAAGCGCTGACCCGCCGCCGCGAACGGGGCCTGTCGCCGTTTACCGTGCTCTCCTGCGATAATATTCCTGACAATGGTCACGTGGTGAAAAACGCCGTTCTCGGGATGGCGGAAAAACGCAGCCCTGAGCTGGCGCAGTGGATTGCCGAACGGGTCAGCTTCCCGGGCACCATGGTTGACCGCATCGTTCCCGCCGCCACCGACGAGTCGCTGGCCGAAATCAGCGCCGCTCTCGGCGTCGACGACCCCTGTGCGATTAGCTGCGAGCCCTTTATTCAGTGGGTCGTCGAAGATAATTTCGTCGCCGGCCGCCCGGCGTGGGAAACCGTCGGCGTGCAGATGACCGATAACGTCCTGCCGTGGGAACAGATGAAGCTGCGGATGCTTAACGGCAGCCACTCTTTCCTTGCCTGGCTCGGTTACCTGGCCGGTCATGCGCATATCAGCGACTGCATGCAGGATGAGGTTCTGCGCACCGCCGCACGCCGGCTGATGCTGGACGAACAGGCCCCGACGCTGACGATTGCCGGCGTTGACCTCAGCGCCTATGCCGACAGCCTGATCGAACGCTTTCGCAACCCGGCGTTAAAACATCGGACCTGGCAGATTGCCATGGACGGCAGCCAGAAGCTCCCGCAGCGTATGCTCGACGGTATCCGCATCCACCTTGAACGCGGTAGCCGCTGGCCGCTGCTGGCGCTCGGCGTCGCCGGCTGGATGCGCTACGTCAGCGGTATCGATGACGCAGGACAACCAATTGATATTCGTGACCCGCTGGCAGAGAAGATCCAGGCCCTCGTCGCCGGCGGCGATGAAGCGGAACGCGTGAATGCTCTGCTGACTCTGGAAGAGATCTTTGGCAGCGACCTGCCGCGCAATGCGCAGTTTGTGGCGGCCATCAGCGCGGCGTGGCGTCAGATCGCCACCCTCGGCGCCCGTCAGGCCATCGCGGCGGCGCTGGAGGCTTAACAATTTCTGCTATTTTTGCGGACAGAACCCTTTTCTGTCCGCCGTAACCCTTCTCTTTTCGCCCTTTTTTCGTCAGGATAGTGCAAACTGTTACAACATTACATTTTCATCCTGGAGAAAAAGTGACCAAAACAAACTTGATCACGGGCTTTCTCGGCAGCGGTAAGACGACCTCGATTCTTCATCTGCTGGCCCATAAGCCTGCAAATGAACAATGGGCCGTGCTGGTTAATGAGTTTGGCGAGGTGGGCATCGATGGCGCCCTGCTGGCCGATAGCGGCGCATTGCTCAAAGAAATTCCCGGCGGCTGCATGTGCTGTGTCAACGGTCTGCCGATGCAGGTTGGGCTGAATACCTTATTGCGCCAGGGGAAACCCGATCGCTTGCTGATTGAACCTACCGGGCTCGGCCATCCCAAACAGATCCTCGATATTCTGACCGCCGCCGTCTACGAGCCGTGGATCGATCTGCGGGCGACGCTGTGCGTCCTGGATCCCCGCCAGCTGCTGGATGATAACGTTGTCGCTAATGATAACTTTCGCGATCAGCTGGCTGCCGCCGACGTCATTATCAGCAACAAGGCTGACCGGATGACGGCAGAAAGCGAACGGGCGTTTAGCGCCTGGTGGCAGGAGCAGGCGGGCGGTCGTCTGCAGGTCAGCGCGACGCAGGGCAATATTGACCCGGCCCTGCTGGATTTACCGCGTCTTAACGTCACTCCGCTGGCGGCCAGCGCAGAACATGCGCATCGTCACGAGCAGAAAAAAGGGCTGGCCGCGCTGAATTTACCGGCCCACCAGCGCTGGCGTCGGAGCCTGAACAGCGGCCAGGGTTACCAGGCCTGCGGCTGGATTTTTGACGCCGATACCACGTTTGATACCATTGGCCTGCTCGAATGGGCTCGCCTGGCGCCGGTTGGCCGGGTGAAAGGCGTGCTGCGGATTCCTGAAGGCCTGGTGCGTATCAACCGCCAGGGGCTCGACCTGCATATCGAAACGCAAAACGTGGCGCCCCCGGATAGCCGCATTGAACTGATTACGGAATCTGAGGCGGACTGGAATGCGTTACAAACCTCTTTGTTGAAACTTCGTTTAAGTTAGGGCGGTTATGTTTTCAGCCGTTTTACACAACTCGCGACCGTTATGATTAAAAACCGAATTCCCCTGATCCTGCTGCTCAACGCCGCAGGTTTCGCACTTTTTTTCTCGTGGTATCTGCCGGCTAACCATGGTTTCTGGTTCCCGCTGGATTCCACCATTTTCCACTTCTTCAACCAGGGAGTGGGAAAGAGTCACGCCTATGCCTGGCTGCTGGCAATCATCAATAATCGCGCCTTCGACGCCTGTTCTCTGCTGGCTATGGGCTGCCTGATGTTGAGCTTCTGGTTGAAAGAGCAAAGCGCCGGACGCCGCCGAATCGTCATTATCGGCCTGGTGATGCTGCTGTCCGCGGTCATTATTAACCAGCTGGCTCAGCACCTGATGCCGGTTAAACGCGCCAGCCCTTCTCTTTCGTTCAGCGGGATTGTTAAAGTCAGCGATGTCGTCTCCTTCCCGACCAAAGATGCCTCGAAAGACAGCTTCCCGGGCGATCATGGGATGATGCTGCTGATATTCGCCGCCTTCATGTGGCGCTATTTTGGCCGTCGCGCATTTGCCATCGCGCTGGCTATTTTTGTCATTTTCGCCTTCCCTCGGGTAATGATTGGCGCCCACTGGTTTACCGATATTGCCGTTGGCTCATTGACCGCCCTGCTGATTGGCGCGCCCTGGGTTCTGTTGACGCCGTTAAGCGATAAACTGATTGCGTGGTTTGATCGTACGTTGCCCGCTGGAAGACAGAAAAATTAATCTTTCTGCTACATCCTGTTAAACATATCCATAAGGGATCGTTCTCGGTCCCTTTTTTATTGGCGGCCTCTTTTTTGCCTGCCGTCTTCTTTTTGTCACATTAATCAGCTTACAAATGAAGTAATTGCATATTTTTTACCCATAATTGCCGCTATTTTGCCCTTTCCCGATGATTCACTTTTAGACGCAAAATTTCTTATAAGAAATCTCGCAAAACCGCTCGCCATCCCCCGGTTGATAGGGTAATCTCGTTCTCGTTTTGCCTTTCCAGCAACGTCAATCCGGCGCGAAATAAATTTGTGCGTTACCGCACATATTTATGTTTAAGGAATTGTCTCATTGCTGCCAGGTATTTAGGCTCTACCACGTTTGGCATTTTTTATAACGACATTGTCGTTAAGGACAACAAGGGAAAACAAACAACATGGTCAAATCTCAGCCGATTTTGAGATATATCTTGCGGGTCGTTCCCGCGATTGCAGTAGCAGTTTTGCTTTCTGCCTGTAGTTCGACAAGCCATACCGCAAAGAATATGCATTCTGAGACGCATGCTGTGGGTAGTGAAGATTTATCATCACTGCAAGCCTCTCAGGATGAATTTGAAACAATGGTCAGCAATCTGGACGTTAAGTCCCGTTTAATGGACCAGTATGCGAGCTGGAAAGGCGTGCGTTACCGTCTTGGCGGCAGCACCCGGAAGGGGATCGATTGTTCTGCATTCGTGCAGCGTACCTTCCGTGAACAGTTTGGTCTGGAACTGCCGCGCTCCACTTCTGAGCAGCAGGATTCCGGCAAGTCAATTTCACGTTCTCAACTGCGTACAGGCGATTTAGTCCTGTTCCGGGCGGGTTCCACTGGTCGTCACGTCGGCATTTATATCGGCAACAACCAGTTCGTACATGCTTCCACCAGCAGCGGTGTGACCATCTCCAGCATGAACGAACCGTACTGGAAAAAGCGCTATAACGAAGCGCGTCGGGTTCTGAGCCGCTCGTAATCTCTTCTGCCGTCAGTTTTCCCTTGGCTGACGCGCAGGAATTAAAAAAACACTGCCGCGGCAGTGTTTTTTTTTGCCCATTTACATCTCAACGCCGCAATATAAGCTATGTCTTGTAGTGGAGGTAGAGAAAGTGTTTTCTATCAACCCATTGGCGTGACTCATTAACACGGACTGACAATAGCCTATGCTGACCCGTTACCTCTCCCCCCGGCGTAATATCTGGCTGACCAGCATACTCATCGGAGTCATCGTCGCCCTGCTGGCCGGTAGCATTCAGTTTATGGTGATTTACCACAACCGCTCCGAACGTTTTGATAGCATCATCAACAATGTCGATATCTACCTGACGGAATACTTCGGCGAACTGAATAAGACGGTTGCCAGCCTGCAGCCCATGGTCGATCGCGACTGTGCCGACGTTTTAGCGGATCTGACCGCGCGGGCGGCCTTCAGCCCGAACGTTCGCGCCTTTCTGCTGGTAAAAGATGGCCGCGCTTTTTGTTCCTCCGCTACCGGCCCCATGAATACCCCGCTGGTCCAGTTAATTCCACACCTCAATCTCAATAAACCGATCGATATGCGGCTGCTGCAGGGGACGCCAATGATGCCGCAGAGCGCCGCCCTCGCAATGTGGGTACGTAGCCCGCACGGCGGCAACGATGGCATCTTCGTGTCGATTAATACCAACCTGACGCCCTATATTCTCTATTCCGCCCGCCAGAACGACTTCAGCGGTATTGCGCTGGTGGTGAATAACGTTATCCTCTCCACCTTAAAAAATAGCCCTGTTAATCCGCAGACAATCCTCGTCAAGCCGATTCGCGAGGTGCAAATCAAAGGGCTACCGCTGAAGGTTTATCTCTACGCAAACAGCTGGCTGTCGGAAAATACGCAGTTTGCGCTGCTGTTGGGCGTAGTGTGCGGCCTGCTGGCCGGACTGGTGGGATACTACGTCCTGACGATGAAGTCCGATCCACGTAAAGCCATCCAGATGGGGATAAAGAACCATCAGTTCTACATTGTCTATCAGCCGGTGGTCAAAGCCGACACCCTGCAGATTAGCGGCGTTGAAGTTCTGATGCGCTGGCGCCATCCGGTGGCCGGTGAAATCCCGCCCGACGTGTTTATTAATCTTGCTGAAACGCAGGAAATGATCGTGCCCCTCACGCACCATCTGCTCGCGCTGATCGCCCGCGATGCGCCAACGCTGCAAACGATTCTGCCCGCCGGGAGCAAGCTGGGCCTGAATATTTCGCCGGCCCATCTGCATACCGACGGTTTCCGCCACGATATGCGGCAGTTCGCCGCCGCCCTGCCGGCCGACCACTTCAGCGTGGTACTGGAAATTACCGAGCGCGCGATGATCGATAAACACAAGTCGCTGGCGATCTTCGACTGGCTGCATGAGCTGGGCTTCGAAATTGCGATTGACGATTTCGGCACCGGGCATAGCGCGCTGATTTATCTTGAACGTTATAACTTCGACTTCCTGAAAATCGACCGCGGCTTCGTCCAGGCCATCGGCACCGAAACCGTCACCTCACCGGTGCTCGACGCGGTGCTGACGCTGAGCCGTCGCCTGCAGCTGATGACCGTCGCAGAAGGTGTGGAAACGCCGGAACAGGCAGAATGGTTACGCAAACATGGCGTTCACTATCTGCAGGGTTACTGGCTGAGCCGACCTTTGCCGCTGGAAACGCTGGTTGCCGCCCATGCTCAACCGGCGAAATACTTTGCGGCCCGCTGAGTATCCCTTATGATGCCAGTCTACAGGCAGGAGCATACCGGGCCTGCCCACGGAGGATAATCGTCTGGTTATGTTTGCGCGCATCTGCCTGATATTACTGACTCTGCTGAGCCTGAATAGCCAGGCGCAAATGATTAAAGAGAGCACCACTTTCGCCATCATAGGCGAGCCGAAATACCGCGTCGATTTTGACCATTTCGATTACGCTAATCCTGCGGCGCCGAAAGGGGGCGCGATCGTCATTGCCGCCATTGGCACCTTTGATAACTTCAACCGCTACGCGCTGCGCGGCAACCCAGGAGTGCGTACCGATGCGCTGTACGATACCCTGTTCACCACTTCCGATGACGAGCCGGGCAGCTATTACCCGCTCATTGCCGAACGCACGCGCTACGCCGACGACTTCTCATGGATGGAGATAACCCTCAACCCACGCGCGCGCTTTCATGATGGCAGCCCGATAACCGCCGCCGACGTCGCCTTTACCTTCCACAAATTTATGACCGAAGGGGTGCCCCAGTTCCGCCTGTTCTACAAAGGGACCACCGTCGAAGCCATCGCGCCGCTCACCGTACGCATCACCCTCGCGCAGCCGGGTAAAGAGAACATGCTGAGTCTGCTCTCCCTGCCGGTGATGCCGGAGAAATTCTGGCGCCAGCATAAGCTCAGCGATCCGCTCTCCGCCCCGCCGCTGGCCAGCGGGCCTTACCGTATTACCGACTGGCGGATGGGCCAGTACATCGTTTATTCGCGGGTCAAGGACTACTGGGCGGCCGATCTGCCGGTTAACCGCGGGCGCTGGAATTTCGACACCCTGCGTTACGACTACTATCTCGATGATAACGTCGCCTTTGAAGCCTTTAAGGCTGGCGCCGTTGACCGTCGTGAAGAGACCATTGCCAAAAACTGGGCCACCCGCTACGTAGGACGCAACTTTGACCACGGCTACATCGTCAAAGACCAGTATCAAAATACCTCGGCCCAGGATACCCAATGGCTGGCCTTTAATATCCAGCGCCCGGTTTTTGCCGACCGTCAGGTCCGCGAGGCGATCACCCTCGCCTTTGATTTCGAGTGGATGAACAAGGCGCTGTTTTACAGCGCCTACAGCCGCGCGAACAGTTACTTTCAGAACACCGAATATGCGGCCCGTCACGCACCCGATGCCGATGAACTCGCGCTGCTGACGCCGCTGAAAAACGATCTGCCGCCGGAGGTCTTCAGCGACATCTACCAGCCGCCGCGCTCCCGCGGCGATGGTTTCGATCGGAGCAACCTGCTGCAGGCGGATGCGCTGCTTAATCAGGCGGGATGGGTCGTCAAAAACCAGCGCCGGGTGAATGCCAGAAGCGGCAAACCGCTGCGCTTTGAGCTGCTGCTGCCTTCCGGGGGCAACGATCGCTGGGTGCTTCCGTTCCAGCATAATCTGCAGCGCCTGGGTATCACCATGGATATTCGTCAGGTCGATAACTCTCAATACAGCAACCGCCGCCGCAGCCGGGATTACGATATGATGCCCAGCGTCTGGCGCGCGACGCCCTGGCCCGGGACTGACCTGCAGATCTCCTGGGACTCGTCATATATTCATTCAAGCTACAACGCGCCGGGAGTTCAAAGCCCGGCGGTGGATAAACTGATTGCCGGGATCATTCGCTGGCAGGGTAACCAGCAGAAACTTCTCCCTTTGGGGCGCGCGCTGGACCGGGTCCTCACCTGGAACTACTACATGCTGCCGATGTGGTATATGGCGCAGGATCGGACCGCGTACTGGAACAAGTTCTCCTTCCCGCAAACGCGCCCCATCTACTCATCCGGTTTTGACACCTGGTGGTATGACGTTAACAAAGCGGCAAAACTGCCCGCGGACAGACGGTAAGGAATGACGATGGGCGCATACCTGCTCCGCCGGTTGCTTCTGATAATCCCCACCCTGTGGGCGATCATCACGATCAACTTTTTTATTGTCCAGATAGCCCCCGGCGGCCCGGTCGATCAGGCCATTGCGGCAATTGAGTTTGGCGATCGCGGCGGCTTGCCGGGCGCCGGAGAGAGCGGTATGGCCGCCAGCCACGCCCGTACCGGCGTCGGCAACGTCAGCGAAGGCCATTATCGCGGCGGACGCGGCCTCGATCCGGAAGTGATTGCCGAGATTACTCACCGCTATGGCTTCGATAAACCGCTTCATCAGCGCTACCTGAAAATGCTCGGCGATTACCTGCGCTTCGATTTTGGCGACAGCCTTTTCCGCAGCGCCTCGGTATTACAGCTGATCAAAAACAGTATGCCGGTCTCCATCACCCTCGGGCTGTGGAGCACCTTAATTATCTACCTGGTCTCGATCCCGCTCGGGATCCGCAAGGCCGTCAACAACGGCAGCCAGTTCGATATCTGGAGCAGTACGCTGATTATTATCGGCTATGCCATCCCGGCGTTCCTGTTCGCCATTATCCTGATCGTCATCTTCGCCGGTGGCAGCTACTTTGACCTGTTTCCGCTACGCGGGCTGGTGTCAGCCAACTTCGACAGCCTGCCGTGGTATCAGAAGATCCTCGATTATCTCTGGCATATCACCCTGCCGGTGCTGGCGACGGTTATCGGCGGCTTTGCGGCCCTCACCATGCTGACCAAAAACAGCTTTCTCGATGAGATCCGCAAACAATACGTGGTGACCGCCCGCGCCAAAGGGGTGAGTGAGCAGCAAATTTTATGGGGACACGTGTTCCGCAATGCCATGCTGCTGGTCATCGCTGGCTTCCCGGCGATGTTTATCAGCATGTTCTTTACCGGCTCATTGCTCATCGAGGTGATGTTCTCTCTTAATGGCCTGGGGCTGCTGGGCTATGAGGCGACCGTTTCCCGCGATTATCCGGTGATGTTCGGCACGTTGTATATCTTTACCTTGATCGGCCTGCTGCTGAATATTGTCAGCGATCTGTGCTACACGCTGGTCGATCCTCGCATCGATTTTGAGGGCCGCTGATGTCATTTCTGAGTCCCGTCAATCAGGCCCGCTGGGCGCGCTTTCGCCACAATCGTCGCGGCTACCTGGCGCTATGGCTGTTTGCGATTCTCTTTGTTTGTAGCCTGTGCGCGGAGCTTATTGCCAATGACCGCCCGCTGCTGGTGCAGTATCGCGGCAGCCTGTACGTTCCGGCATTGAAAAATTATAGCGAGAAGACCTTTGGCGGCGACTTCGCCACCGCCGCCGACTACCAGGATCCGTGGCTGCAAAAGCAGCTGGACGCTCACGGCTGGGTGCTGTGGGCACCGGTCCGCTTCGGCGCCACCAGCATCAACTTCGCCACCGATAGCCCTTTCCCGTCACCGCCATCGGCGAAAAACTGGCTGGGCACCGATGCCAACGGGGGAGATGTGCTGGCCCGCATTTTATACGGTACGCGGATTTCGATTCTGTTCGGCCTGCTGCTGACCTTTTTCTCCAGCGTGCTGGGAGTGCTGGCGGGGGCGGTTCAGGGCTACTACGGCGGCCGGCTCGATCTGTGGGGACAGCGGTTTATTGAAGTGTGGTCAGGCATGCCGACCCTGTTCCTGATTATCCTGCTCTCCAGCGTCGTTCAGCCGGGCTTCTGGTGGCTGCTGGTTATTACCGTACTGTTTGGCTGGATGACGCTGGTGGGCGTGGTACGCGCGGAGTTTCTGCGTACCCGTAACTATGACTATATTCGCGCCGCCCAGGCGCTGGGCGTCAGCGATCGGCATATTATCCTGCGCCATATGCTGCCCAATGCCATGGTCGCCACCCTGACCTTCCTGCCGTTTATTCTGTGCAGCTCCATCACCACCCTGACCTCGCTGGATTTTCTCGGCTTCGGCCTGCCGCTCGGCTCGCCATCGCTTGGCGAACTGCTGCTGCAGGGGAAAAACAATCTGCAGGCGCCGTGGCTGGGCATCGCCGCCTTTCTGTCGGTCGCGGTACTGTTAACGTTATTGATTTTCATTGGTGAAGCCGTCCGCGACGCCTTCGACCCCGGCAAGGCGGTATAACATGACGCAGCCACTGTTAGAAATAGACAACCTTTCCATCGCCTTCAGTCAGCAAGGGGAAACGACGACCGTCGTCAGCGAGCTGTCGCTGCGCATTGCCGCGGGCGAGACCCTGGCGCTGGTGGGTGAGTCCGGCTCCGGGAAAAGCGTCTCCGCGCTCTCGGTGCTGCGCCTGCTTCCCTCGCCGCCGGTCAGCTACCCGGGCGGGGACATCCGTTTTCACGGCCAGTCGCTGCTGCATGCCGATGAGCGTACCTTGAGCAAAGTCCGCGGCAACCGTATTGCGATGATTTTCCAGGAACCGATGGTGTCGCTCAATCCGCTGCATACCCTGGAAAAGCAGCTCTATGAGGTGCTGTCGTTGCATCGCGGTATGCGCCGGGAAGCCGCCCGCGGGGAAATAGTGAACTGCCTGGATCGGGTAGGGATCCGTCATCCCCTACGCCGGCTGGCGGACTATCCGCACCAGCTGTCCGGCGGCGAGCGCCAGCGGGTGATGATCGCTATGGCCCTGCTCACCCGTCCGGAGCTGTTGATTGCCGACGAACCCACCACCGCGCTGGATGTCTCCGTGCAGGCGCAAATTCTGCAGCTTTTACGCGAGCTGAAAAACGAGCTGAATATGGGGCTGCTGTTTATCACCCATAACTTAAGCATCGTCCGCCAGCTAGCAGACCGCGTCGCGGTGATGCAAAACGGTCGCTGCGTCGAGCAAAACGACTGTCGCACGCTGTTCTCCGCCCCCGAACACCCCTATACCCGTCGGCTGCTGGACAGCGAACCCTGCGGCCTGCCAATCCCGCTGGCCGCAGATGCCCCGCTGTTGCTCAACGCCACCGATCTCAGCGTCGCTTTTCCGGTTCGCAAAGGGATCCTCCGCCGGGTGGTCGATCGTAATCGGGTGGTCAATGCGCTCAGCTTTCAGCTGCGCGCGGGTGAAACGCTGGGGCTGGTGGGCGAGTCCGGATCAGGAAAAAGCACCACCGGGCTGGCGCTGCTGCGCCTGATCGCCTCTGAGGGGTCCATCGCCTTCGATGGCCTGCCGCTGCAGGGACGCAGCCGCCGGCAGATGCTGCCGCTGCGCCGCCGGATGCAGGTGGTGTTTCAGGATCCCAATTCGTCGCTGAATCCCCGGCTGAACGTATTGCAGATTATTGAAGAAGGGCTGCGGGTCCACCAGCCTACGCTCACGCCGGCCGCCCGTGAACAGGCGGTCATTCAGGTGATGCAGGAGGTCGGGCTCGACCCGCAAACCCGCCATCGCTACCCGGCGGCGTTTTCCGGCGGTCAGCGTCAGCGTATTGCAATTGCCCGGGCGCTGATCGTCAAACCGCAGCTGATTGTCCTCGATGAACCGACCTCATCGCTGGACAAGACCGTACAAGCGCAAATTCTGACCCTGCTGAAAGCATTACAGCAAAAGCATCAGCTGGCCTATATTTTTATCAGCCATGATTTGCGCGTTGTGCGCACGGTATGTCATCAGGTGATGGTGCTGCGGCAGGGGGAAGTTATCGAGCAGGGAGAGTGCGAACGCGTCTTTACCGCTCCGCAACAGGAGTATACCCGCCAGCTTCTGGCGCTGAGCTGACGGTCAGAATGGATTGTTACCCGAGAAAGGTTCAGCTATCGCCACGCCGAAGTTTTTCAGCCGGCAGGTGGCCGCAAACTCATCCTGCAGATTCACGAACAGACACGGCTCCCCTTCGCACTCCACGATGGAGCAGTCGACTTCGATGTCGCTAAGCGCCTGGCTGAGCGTATGCATGACCGGCCACGCTTTCTCACCGTCCGGGCTGAGTAATTTCAACGCCACGAGGCTGTTTTCGCTCTGCGCGCCGTTTTGCGGAATCGGTTCAACTCTTGAACCCGCAAAACCGGCCAGCCAGCGATAGCTCTGCGGCAGACGGTGTACGATAGAGAGTTGTTGTGTATTCACTTAGTTTCCCCGGAAGCAAAGCACTTCACAATAAATTTACATCAATATTAACACACTGTTGACAAATAGTCCTGCATCCGCATAGAAAACGCTTACACCCGCATGGCGCCAGGGTTAACGGCTTATTATCCAGAACTTTATAGTTACGCTGCGGAAACAGATCGGGGCTATATGTACCCGTTTCTGTGATCCAAAACAACTTTTTTATCGCAACAATGCGACTTTTTACACTAATTTATTTTACATAAAAGAAACAAGTTACAGAACCCTGAAGCCCATCGCGGTTGATGTGCATCAAAAAAGGGGCGGAAATCGCCCCCCGGAAGGTGTATTAATGGGCGATTTTTCGCCGCCGGCTGGCATAGAGATAGAAAAGAATCGAGCTGCTGGCGCAAAACGCGATGGAAATAAGCATTGGCCAGGCGGTGGTAAAGGTCGCCATCGACAGCAAGGCGCCGATAATCGCCCCGATACCAAAGCGGAAAGTTCCCGCCAGCGAAGAGGCGGTACCCGCCATGTGCGGAAACTCATCGAGGATAACCGCCATGCCGTTGGAGGAGACCATCGATACGCAGCCGACAAATGCCGCGACTCCCACCACCAGCGCCCAGAATCCGACATCCAGCAGCGCGCAAACCACCATCCATACCGCCATCACAAACTGAATCCACAGCCCGGCGCGGAACATATTCAGCGCCCCTACCCGGCGCACAAAGCGGCTGTTAATGATGGTCATGATGAACAGGAAGACAATGTTCAGCGCAAAATAGTAACCAAAGTGCTGCGGGGAGACGTGGTTAATATTGATGTACACAAACGGACCGGCGCTGAGAAATGAGAACATCCCGGCGAAGCTGAAGCCGCTCGCCAGCATATAGCTCAACACCCGCTTATGGCGGAACAGGGTCGCGAAGTTACCGAGCGTGGTGCGCATGCGAAACTTTTGCCGCCGTTCAACCGGCAGCGTTTCTCTGATGAAGAACGCAATCATCGCCGAGGCCAGCAGCGCCGCCAGCGCGAGGATCCAGAAAATAGCGTGCCAGCTGAACCATACCAACACGGCGCCGCCCACCATTGGCGCCACCAGCGGGGCAATGGTGGTGACCAGCATGACGAACGACATCATGCGCGAAAACTCTTCCTTCGGATAGATGTCGCGCATCAGGGCGTTGATCACCACGCTCGCCGCCGCAGCCGCCAGGCCATGGAAGAAACGCATACTAATCAGCATCTCGATGGTCTGCGATAGCGCGCAGGCCACCGCCGCCGCGGCGAAAATCAACGTTCCCCCGAGGATCACCGGCTTACGGCCGATGCTGTCGGCCATCGGGCCATACAGCAGCTGACCTAACGCAAAGCCCAGAATATAGGTACTGAGCGTCATCTGCGCGCTGCCGTCCGGCACATTAAACTGTGCCGAGATCACCGGCAGCGCCGGGAGATACATATCAATTGACAGGGGCATCAACATGGCCAGCAGGCCAAGAATAAACACAATCCCTAATGAAGAATTCTGCTTTGCCGTCACGTTTTACTCCGCGCATGCTGGAGGCCAACGCTGGCGATCTCGTCTTCCGTCAACGGGCGATATTCGCCAGGCTCCAGAGATTCATCCAGCATAATGTCGCCAATACGTTCACGATGCAGGCCGACCACGTGGTTCCCCACCGCCGCGAACATCCGTTTCACCTGATGGTAACGCCCTTCACTGATGGTCAGGCGGACTTCCGTCGGCGTCAGCACTTCAAGGCGCGCAGGTTTGGTCAGCTCTTTTTCGTTATGCAGCTGAATTCCTTTGGCAAACCGTTCGGCCGTTTGCTCATCCACCGGGTTTTCCAGCGACACCAGATAGGTTTTCTCGCAGTGGTGGCGCGGGGAGGTAATGCGGTGCGACCACTGCCCGTCATCGGTCATCAGCACCAGCCCGGTGGTGTCGATATCCAGCCGGCCGGCGGCATGCAGTTTGTGCGCCACCGGCACATCGAGGAAATAGAGCACCGTCGGATGGTCAGGATCGTCGGTAGAGCACACGTATCCCTGCGGCTTGTTGAGCATAAAGTAGCGCGGGCCGTTCTGCTGGGTCAGCGGATTACCGTCATACTCCACGTCGTGCTCCGGCAGGAGCTTGAACGAGGCGTCTTTCACGATTTCGCCGTCCACGAGAACGCGGCTGCTGCGGATTTCACGCCCGGCAATAGCCCGACTGACGCCAAGTTGCTGAGCGATAAACTTATCAAGTCGCATGAGATTTTTTTAGCCTGTAATAATGCTGGAGCGGGCAAACGCCCGAAAAAGAAGAAGTTCATTGGCTAGTATAACGGGCTCTTAACGCCACTCAAGGGAAAAGATTCGTGGCATACTATTTGCGAGTTAATTAACGCCAGTAAATCCATGACTTTTACATTACGCCCCTACCAAAAAGAGGCGGTCGACGCCACCTTAGCCTGGTTTCGCCGCCACCATGAACCCGCAGCTATCGTTCTGCCCACCGGCGCCGGTAAAAGCCTGGTCATCGCTGAACTGGCGCGCCTGGCGCGCGGCCGCGTGCTGGTGCTGGCGCACGTCAAAGAGCTGGTCGCGCAGAACCACGCGAAGTATTGCGCCCTCGGCCTGCAGGCGGATATCTTCGCCGCCGGGCTGAAACGCAAGGAGAGCCACGGTAAAGTGGTGTTTGGCAGCGTGCAGTCGGTGGCGCGTAATCTTGAACAGTTTCAGGGGGAGTTTTCGCTGCTGATTGTCGATGAGTGCCACCGCATCAGCGATGACGACGACAGCCAGTACCAGCAAATTATCAGCCATTTACAGCAGGTTAACCCTCAGCTGCGCCTGCTCGGCCTGACCGCCACGCCGTTCCGGCTGGGCAAAGGCTGGATCTACCAGTTTCATTATCACGGCATGGTGCGCGGTGACGAGAAGGCGCTGTTTCGCGACTGTATTTATGAGCTGCCGCTGCGCTATATGATTAAGCACGGCTATCTGACGCCCCCGGAACGCCTCGATATGCCGGTGGTACAGTATGATTTCAGCCGCCTTCAGCCGCAGAGCAACGGCCTGTTTAGCGCAGCCGACCTCAACCTTGAGCTGAAAAAGCAGCGGCGCATTACGCCACACATTGTCAGCCAGATCGTCGAGTTTGCAAAGGCGCGTAAAGGGGTGATGATTTTTGCCTCCACGGTGGAGCACGCGCGGGAAATTAGCGGCCTGCTCCCCGCCGGCGAAGCGGAACTGATTACCGGGGAAACGCCCGGGCCGCAGCGCGACCGGATCATCGAAGCCTTTAAAGCGCAGCAGTATCGTTATCTGGTGAACGTTGCGGTGCTGACCACCGGGTTCGACGCGCCGCACGTCGATCTGATCGCCATCCTGCGCCCCACCGAGTCGGTCAGTCTGTATCAGCAGATCGTCGGCCGCGGCCTGCGCCTCGCGCCGGGGAAAACCGACTGCCTGATTCTCGACTATGCCGGCAATCCTCACGACCTTTACGCCCCGGAAGTCGGTGCCCCTAAGGGCAAGAGCGACAACGTCCCGGTGCAGGTCTTCTGCCCGGCCTGCGGTTTCGCCAATACCTTCTGGGGTAAAACCACTGCCGACGGTACGCTGATCGAACATTTTGGCCGCCGCTGCCAGGGCTGGTTTGAGGATGATGACGGCCATCGCGAACAGTGCGATTTTCGTTTTCGCTTTAAGAACTGCCCGCAGTGTCATGCGGAGAATGACATTGCCGCCCGCCGCTGCCGCGAGTGCGACACCATTCTGGTGGACCCCGATGATATGCTGAAGGCGGCGCTGAAGCTCAAAGATGCGCTGGTGCTGCGCTGTAGCGGCATGGACCTGCAGCACGGCGCCGACGATAAGGGTCCGTGGCTAAAAATCACCTATTACGATGAGGACGGCACCGACGTCAGCGAACGCTTCCGCTTACAGACGCCCGCCCAGCGCACCGCGTTTGAACAGCTGTTTATTCGCCCGCATACCCGTACGCCGGGCGTGCCGCTGCGCTGGATAACGCCTGCCGACATCCTCGCCCAGCAGCCGCTGCTCCGCCATCCGGACTTCGTCGTCGCGCGCATGAAGGGGCAATACTGGCAGGTACGTGAGAAAGTGTTCGACTATCAGGGACGTTTCCGACGGGCCAATGAACTGCGTTAATCGCCTTTGCGGCTGAGGTTTTGATTGCTGTCAGGGCCATAGGTGGATATAATGCCGCCCGCTTTTGCATTCGCAAAGCAGATCATCTGCCTGCTGCTGGGTCGCCTGTAGCAGGATTTAAATATAGAGAGACATCAATGTTTACTATCGACGCAGAAGTACGTAAAGAGCAGGGTAAGGGTGCGAGCCGCCGCCTGCGTGCAGCTAACAAATTCCCGGCCATCATCTATGGCGGCGAAGCTGCTCCGGTAGCAATTGAGCTGGACCAGGACAAAGTGTGGAACATTCAGACCAAAGCTGAGTTCTACGGTGAAGTTCTGACCATCGTTATCGATGGTAAAGAAGAAAAAGTTAAAGTTCAGGCTGTTCAGCGTCACGCGTTCAAGCCAAAACTGACTCACATCGACTTCGTTCGCGCTTAATCGCGATACAACGTTGAGTGGCAAACGCCCCGGTCCGCAAGGTCCGGGGCGTTTTGTTATGCGCTTCGTTCCCACAGCTGAGGGGCAAAATCGATCGCCTCGCCCAGCGTCCGGTGTTTATTCATCCCCGGCAGCCACAGCATCACCATCGTGACGTTCAGACCCTGGCTACCCACCTCAGTTGCAATCTCCTTCACTCCAGCCCAGTCGGCGGCCTGGAAATGATCGGGCAAGAATCCCCACCCCTGCCCCTGCTGTAACGCATGACGCAACAGCGCTTTCTCATTCATATACAGCGTATGCCCTGAGATCTGCACCCGTCGGGCGATTTGCTCATCAGCGCGACGATGCATCACCAGCTGCGGCACCAAAGACAGATTGAGTAGCGTCAGCGGACGCGCGCAGTCGGCGAACAGCCGTTCTGCGGCATAAAAACCCAGGTCAACGACGCCCAGCGCCCGCCACTCCATCTCGCTGCCGAGCGTGCGGTTATTGGCCTGGCAAATGGCCATATCGGCTTCCCCCGCGGCCAGCGCCTGCTCCGCCTCCCACCGCGACGCGCTCCAGCAGCTCAGCCGCAGCTGACGCCGGGCCAGCGTGTCCGCCAGCGCGCAGAGAAACCGCCGGGGCACAAACGGATCGTAGACTACCCGTAGCGCCTGACACGCCGTGCGCGGCAGCGTCTGCGCAAACGATTCAAACGCCTGGGCCTGGCGCAGCAGTAAATGCGCCTGGCGAAATAGCTGCTCCCCTTCGGCGGTTAACGCCAGGCTGCGGCCTGCGCGCAGAAACAGCGTGTATCCCAACGCATCTTCCAGATAATCCAGCAGATCACGCAGCGTGGTGCGGTCTTTGCCAAGGCGAATGGCGGCCCGCGACAGGCTGCCCGTCTCGGCAATGGTGGCAAAGGCCTCAATCTGGGCAAAGGAGTAGTGTAGCGTTGTCATCTCATCTTTTCCTTCGGGGGAAAATCCCCCATAGGCTGATTTTAGCCTGTCAGGAACGGTTTATATACTGCGGGCCTGCTCGTTATTGCTAATAAGGAATCTCTGATGACAAAGATAAAAAGCGCAAAACCGCTGGCCCTGGCGCTGATGCTGGCGATATTCCCCGCCGTGAGCATCGCGCAACCGCAGTCGCAGGCGTCATGCGGCGGCGTGATGCTGGATGTCTGCCCCACGCCGTTTGACCAAACGCTGCCGGACAAAAAAGAGATGCTCAACTGGGATCGGTCCGATCGCGTTATCGGGTTTCGTAACGACTATCGTAACTATCGCGGCGATGTCTTCCATCACGGTACCCCGGTAGCGCTACAGCAGGCAGACCAGCCGCTGACCGATGTCAGCTATACGCTAAACGGTCACACCTGGAACCTGCAGGATTATCTGAAGCGCCAGAATGTCACCGGTTTTCTGGTGCTGAAAGAGGGCAAAATTGCCTATAAATACCTTGGCGCCGGCAATACCGACACCACGCTGTGGACGTCACGTTCGGTGGGCAAAGCGGTGGTCTCGACGTTAGTGGGTATCGCGATTCAGCAAGGTAAAATCCATACGCTGGATGACCGGGTCACCGATTATGAAGCCGAACTGAAAGGCACAGCCTGGGATGGCGTCACCCTCCGTCAGCTGATTCAGCACACCTCCGGCGTCGAATGGAATGAAGACTACACCAACCCGCAGTCCCATTTCGCCCGCCTGACCCAGTGCGAGGCGCATCCGGGCGCCTACGATTGCGTACGCAAGATTGTCGCCTCCCTGCAACGCGCGCATCCGGCCGGCGAGCAGTGGTCCTACTCTTCCGGCGGCGCGTGGCTGCTGGGAGATGTGCTGGAGCGCGCCACCGGAATGCCGCTTGCCGCATGGCTGGAACAAACCCTGTGGCAGCCGGGTGGAATGGCCCACGATGGCGTCTGGCATGCCTATCAGCAGGGCAAACATGACGTCGGCGCTCATGGCTTCAACGCCACCCTGGAAGACTGGGGTCGCTTCGGTGAATTTGTCGCCCGCGACGGACGCCTGCCCAACGGTAAACGACTGGTTCCCGACGGTTGGTTTGACCAATCCTCCGCCTGGACCACTGCGCTGAACTCCGTCTCGCCGGCGCACCCGGAGGGAATTTATGGCTATCAATGGTGGAACAATGCGATACCTCAAAACGCCAAAAACGTTGCGCCCACCCCGCAGGAAGGGTTGAAAGGGTCGCTGTGGGCGCTGGGTATCTATGGTCAGGTGATCATGGTCAACCGCGCGGAACATCTGGTGATTGTGCAGTGGTCAACCTGGCCGCAGGCTGAGCCTTCATTTACTGCCCAGCCGCTGGAAGCGGCGCTGATGTATAGCGCCATCGCCCAAAAGCTACGCTAAGCGTGACCGCTCCTTGCGCCGCCCGGAGCAAGGAGCGATGCCGCGTTCAGCCCCCCGGTGCAACAACAAAAAACGTACAAATCGCCGCAAAACAGGCCGTTGTTCAACGAGCGGCCGCGCTGATTTGGCCTGGGCTATCATAACCCATAGCCCCGACAGTGCCGTCGCGCTGGTCGATGACCTGGTGGATGAGGCGCAGCTGGCGCAGTGCGGGATTAAAACGCGCCGCGCCGGTGTTCGCTACAGGGCAAACACCCCCAGCCGAAGCTGAGGGTGTTCGCGATCAGCTCCCGCCGGAGGTTCGGCGCTGAAGCTGATCGCGCAGGTTGGGCGGCGTGCCTTTGATAGTCAGGGTATCCGTCGCCGGATCCCAGAACACCCGCTCGCCCAGCAGCATGGCATCGAAGTTAATCGTTAACCCGCCGCCGCTACCGGCAAACTTAGTCAGCTGTCGTAGCGTGCTGCGATCCGCCGGGAAGCTCTCTTCCAGCTCATACCCTTGTTCTGCGGTAAACGCCTGGAAACTCTTCTCACTCACTCCGGCAAGCTCTTTGGATAAGGATTCCAGCTCAATCTCCTCCCCGGCCTGCAGCTGTTCGTTGCAGTAGGCGTAAACCTGCTGGCGCACGTTCTGTCGCTCGGATTTGTCCAGCTGCGCGTCGGAAGTAAAATCATCCACCGCCTGCAGCAGGCCGCGGTTCTGCGCTTTGGCGTTCAGCCCTTCGCTGGCGCCGAGGAAATCCATGAAGAAATCGGCCACTTTCCGCCCGACCCGGCCTTTCAAAAAGGTCAGATAGCGGGTCGATTCCGGGTTGGTTTCCCACTCGGTTAAATCAATACGCGCCACGATGTCGGCATGATTGATATCCAGATAGTGGGTGGAGCTGATATCCAGATCTTCATTAACGCGCATGCTGCTTAAGTTATTCAGCACCGCCACCAGCAGGTACTCTACCGCCAGGTAGCGATACTGACAGAACAGCACGATACCGCCTTCGGCGAAAGGATATTTCGCCAGCTCGTCGCGCAGACGGCCGGTTGCCGCACGGCTGAACGGGAGAAACGCTTCTTCTCCCTGACGCTGCTGGCGCAGAGCCTGCGCCAGCTCGCTCTCTTCGTTAAACAGGCCGTAGGCTTTGTTTTTTGCGCTATAGACCCGATGCAGCTCGGCCATCATCTCCACGACCGTCGCATTCGGTTCCAGCAAGGAATCGCGCAGCACCAGTTCCAGGTTTTGTTCATCACGTTTAATTAACTGATGCAGGGCAATCTGGTCGATATCCAGACTCATGTTAAACTCTCCTTTTAGACCGGGCGGTATTCAACCACCGCCGGGACGGCGACGCAACCGTCGCGTGACTCCGCAACGACCAGAGACTCGCGATCCTGCGCGCTTTTGCGCCGTGGCGAAAAAATGCGGAAAAAAAGCTGCTGCTACGGTAATATGTTGCCCTTTCACGAACAAACAGATTTTGAGTTTATGCCGCAATTATCCCGCTATAGTGATGAACACGTCGAACAGCTGCTCAGCGAGCTGACCCACGTGCTGGAAACACACAAAGCCCCCGTTGACCTTTCACTGATGGTGCTGGGCAATATGGTGACCAACCTGATCAATAGTAGCGTCGCGCCGGCGCAGCGTCAGGCGATCGCCCGTTCTTTTGCCCAGGCTTTGCAGTCTTCGATCAACGACGATCCGGCGCACTAAGGATAACCAACAACTGTATATGGTGACTCTTCGTCAGCCCTACCGAGAAAAAATCTCCCAGATGGTCAGCTGGGGGCACTGGTTCGCCCTGTTCAACATAGTGTTGGCCATGGTGCTCGGCAGCCGCTATCTTTTTGTCGCCGACTGGCCAACGACGCTGGGCGGACGTATCTTCTCGTACGTCAGCCTCGTTGGTCACTTCAGCTTTCTGGTGTTCACCAGCTATGTACTGATTCTTTTCCCGCTGACCTTTATCGTCATATCGCAACGATTAATGCGCTTCCTGTCGGTCATTCTGGCGACCGCGGGGATGACGCTCCTGCTGATTGATAGCGAAGTTTTTACCCGTTTCCACCTGCATCTTAACCCGATTGTCTGGGAACTGGTGATCAACCCCGATCAGAACGAGATGGCGCGCGACTGGCAGCTGATGTTTATCAGCGTGCCGGTTATCTTCCTGCTGGAAATGCTCTTTGCCACCTGGAGCTGGCAGAAGCTGCGCAGCCTGACGCGTCGCCGCCGCTATGTCCGGCCGATTGCCTGGTTTTTCTTTCTCTCTTTTATCAGCAGCCACCTGATCTATATCTGGGCGGATGCGAATTTCTATCGCCCGATTACCATGCAGCGAGCGAATCTGCCGCTCTCCTATCCGATGACGGCACGCCGTTTCCTCGAGAAACACGGCCTGCTTGACGCGCAGGACTATCAGCGTCGTCTGGTAGAACAAGGCGCGCCGGAAGCGGTCTCCGTCGAGTATCCGCTGAGTCCCCTGCGTTATCGCGACCTCGGGGCCGGCTATAACGTGCTGCTGATCACCGTCGATAACCTGAACTATTCGCGTTTTGAGAAGAACATGCCGGAGCTGGCCGGTTTTGCCAAAGAAAGCGTCAACTTCACTCAGCATATGAGCTCCGGCAATACCACGGATAACGGCATTTTTGGCCTGTTCTACGGGATTTCACCGGGCTATATGGATGGCGTCCTGTCGGCCCGTATTCCGGCGGCGCTGATTACCGCTCTGAACCAGCAGGGCTATCAGCTGGGACTGTTCTCCTCCGACGGCTTCAGCAGCCCGCTCTATCGCCAGGCGCTGCTGTCTGATTTCTCCCTGCCGGGGGCGAAAACGCAAAGCGATGAACAAACGGCAAGCCAGTGGATTAGCTGGCTGAACCGCTACGCGCAGGATGAAAACCGTTGGTTCTCGTGGATTTCACTCAATGGCACGACCCTGGATAACGGCCAGCAGCAAAACTTTGTCCGCCGCTATAGCCGCGCCGCGGGCGATGTCGATACGCAAATCGGCCGGGTGCTGAGCACCCTGCGTGACGCGGGCAAACTCGACAATACCGTAGTGATCGTTACCGCCGGTCACGGTATGCCGCTGAATCCACGCCATGGGCAGTTTGAGTGGTCACGGGATCAGCTGCAGGTGCCGCTGGTGATTCACTGGCCGGGCATCCCGGCGCAGAACATCGCCGCGCTGACCGATAACAAAGATGTGATGACGACCCTGATGCAGCGTCTGCTGCACGTCTCCACCCCTGCCAACGAGTATTCGCAGGGTGAAGATCTGTTCAGCCCGGCGCGCCGCCGCAGCTGGGTCACCGCGGCAAACGGCGATACGCTGGCCGTCACTTCGCCAGAGTCCACCGTGGTGCTAAACCACAACGGGACCTACAGTACCTGGAACAGCGAAGGCAAGAAGATCGATAACCGCAAACCTCAGCTCAGCCTGCTGCTGCAGATCCTGACGGATGAAAAACGCTTCATCGCTAACTGATTGATTAATTATGAATCAATCAGCCGTTTCCCGGCTTGCATTCGGTCGGGGAACGGGTAATATTATCCCCCACGCGTCGGCACGTAGCGCAGCCTGGTAGCGCACCGTCATGGGGTGTCGGGGGTCGGAGGTTCAAATCCTCTCGTGCCGACCAAATCATTCACCGGTAAGTTATTGCAACGACCGGTAACCCCTTAAGAACCCGCATTCTCTCTGAGTTTGCGGGTTTTTTAATGCCCGATTCTGCCCGGCCGCGGCGGCCAGTAATCGCCATGCCAGCCACAGGTGGCAGCCGCCATTTCGGCTGCTGACGAAGAAACTACGATCAATAGTGATTGTAAATCGAAGAATAGCTTCTATTATTCGAGCTACTTGCCTGTATACCGGAACACTGAATATGAGAGTTAATGGACTTACGAAGGGATTTTTTATCCTGATTTTGCTGATGGTCAGCCTCGCCTTTTTTAATGTTCTCTCCCCTTATTACTCCGCCATCCTGTGGGCGGCGATTCTGTCGGTGATTTTTAACCCGATTAAGAATAACCTGCGCGCCCGCCTCGGCGAGCGTAACGGTCTGGCTTCGCTGTTGACCGTGGTGATTATCTGCCTGATTGTCTTTACGCCGTTGGCGATTATTATTTCGTCGCTGGCCTTCGAACTGAACGTGGTGTACACCAAGCTTCAGCACAATGACACACAGTTCCCCGCGGTGGTGGCGAGCCTGTTTGGCCATCTCCCTGAGTGGGCCAGAAGTTTCCTCTCTGAGCATGACCTTGACAGTGCCGAGCAGATTCAGAAACAGCTCTCAGACGCTGCGCTGAAAGGCGGACAGTATCTGGCCGGCAGCGCGTTTTTGATTGGTAAGGGGACCTTTGGCTTTACCGTCAGCTTCGGCATCATGCTCTATCTGCTGTTTTTCCTGCTTAAAGATGGCCCGTATCTGGTGATGCTGTTCCTCGAGGCTCTGCCGCTGTCTAACTACGTTAAGCAGCATCTGTTCGCCAAGTTCGCCGCCGTATCGCGAGCCACCGTTAAAGGCACCGTGGCGGTGGCTCTGGCGCAGGGTATCCTGGGCGGGATTGCATTTTCTATCGCCGGGATTGATGGCAGTATTCTGTGGGGAGCCATCATGGCGTTTCTGTCGCTGATTCCGGCGGTGGGCTCGGCCATTATCTGGGTACCGGCCGCCATCTTCCTCTTCGCGACCGATCAGATATGGCAAGGGGCGTTTATCGTCGGCTTCTTCGTCGTCGTCATCGGTCTGGTAGACAACATTCTGCGCCCGCTGCTGGTGGGTAAAGATACCAAAATGCCGGATTATCTGATCCTGATCGCCACCCTTGGCGGAATGGAGATTTACGGGATCAACGGTTTTGTCATTGGTCCGCTGATCGCCGCGCTGTTTATCGCCTGCTGGAATTTGCTCTCCGGCCGCGAGCATGCCGGTAACACCGATGAGATTGATGAAGATTTTATCGAAGAAGGGAAAATCAGTCGGGATGAGTAATCTTCCGGGGGAAGCCGCCCGCTTCCCCCGAAAGACCTTCTGTTTCCATTCATGTCCCTGATAACGCCTTGTCATTCACAGGTATTGACCCGTCAGGCTGGAATCAGTGCCTCTAAAAACAACTTCGTTTGCTGATTATTAACGTTGGATCGCCGGTTTCTGTTGGTGGCAATATTCCCTCAGGGATAACCAAAAGAATCTTACGCTCAGAGAGCGCAACACGGCAGTGAATGCACGCAAATAAATCAACAAACCCAGTTAATAAGACTATGGAGTATGAAAATAATGGTAAATTATTCTTACCATTTAACTAAAGAGTGTTAGTCTTTGGCCGTTGAAGATCGATAACAAAGGATGACGAATCGTGAAAAAAATCTCTACGCTTGCTGTTTCCCTGCTGGCGGTTGCCTGCGTTTCCACCGGCGCGCTGGCCGCGGAACAGCCTCTGGAAAAGGTCGCCCCTTACCCGAAGGCCGAGAAGGGCATGAAGCGTCAGGTGATTCAGCTGCCGGAACAGCAGGACGAATCCGCCTTAAAAGTTGAGCTGATGATTGGTCAAACGCTGGAAGTCGACTGTAATCGCCATCGCCTCGGCGGCCAGCTGGAAAGCAAAACCCTGCAAGGCTGGGGCTACGATTACTACGTATTTGATAACGTGACCGCCCCGGTTTCCACGATGATGGCCTGCCCGGACGGTAAAAAAGAGCGTAAGTTCATCACCGCAGGATTAGGTGACGCCGGTATGCTGCGCTATAACAGCAAGCTGCCTATCGTGGTCTACACGCCAGCTAACGTCGAAGTGAAATACCGGATCTGGAAAGCCGACGAAACGATTGGCAATGCCGTCGAGCGCTAAGGCGAGAAGGTAAAAACCCGGCGGCCAGCGCTGCCGGGTACAACGTTTTACAGCGCGATATCCGCCATCGGCTTATCGCCGGACAGGGGTTTCAGCTCGGCGAGCGGCACCTGGTCAACCACCGCAACCGGCTCATAGTGCAGTTGCAGCACTTCACTGGTCCACGCCAGCGCCTGTTCAATCGCCGATGGATTACCATCCAGACGCAGGCCGTAGGACGGGACGATCTCTTTCAGCTTCGCCTGCCAGGCGGCTGACTGAACCTTGTCCTTAAAGACCTTCTCCAGCAGCTGCAGCATGATCGGCGCCGCCGTAGAGGCTCCCGGCGAGGCCCCCAGCAGTGCAGCAACGGTCCCTTCATCATCGCTGACGACTTCAGTACCGAGGCGCAGCACCCCTTTCTTACCGTCACGTTTGATGATTTGTACCCGCTGACCGGCCTGCCAGAGACGCCAGTCCTCTTTTCTCGCTTCAGGATAGTATTCGCGCAGCGCTTCGTGGCGATCGTTATCTTTCTGCATCACCTGGCTAATCAGGTATTTCACCAGATCGAAGTTATCCAGACCGACGTTGAGCATCGGCAGAATATTCGAGGTATTGGTTGAAGCCAGCAGATCCCACAGCGAACCGTTTTTCAGAAAGCGGGTGGAGAAGGTGGCGAACGGCCCGAACAGCACCACGCGTTTACCGTCGATAATCCGCGTATCGATATGCGGAACCGACATCGGCGGCGCGCCCACTTCAGCCTGACCGTATACTTTAGCCAGATGGTGATTAACCACTTCCGGATTTTCACAAACCAGGAACTGGCCGCCAACCGGGAAGCCGGCGTACTCTTTTGCCTGCGGAATACCGGTTTCCTGCAGCAGCGTCAGCGCAGCGCCGCCGGCGCCAATAAAGATGAATTTGGCTTTAATGACCCGCTTCTGGCGGCGGTTATCCGCATCGGCCAACGTTACCGTCCAGCTCTTGTCGGCGTTGCGCTTAAAGCGACGCACGACGGTGCCAAGCTGTAAGGAGAAATTGTCGTGGGTCTGGAGTCCGGCAATCAGCTGACGGGTGATTTCACCGTAGTTAACGTCGGTACCAACTTCAGTGCGGGTTGCCGCCACTTTTTGCTGCGGGTCGCGCCCTTCCATAACCAGCGGCGCCCACTCTTTGATCTGCTGATGATCTTCAGAGTAGCGAATGCCGCGGAATAGCTCGCTCTGCTGCAGAGCCGCGTAGCGCGCGCGCAGGAAATTCACATTGTCTTCGCCCCACACAAAGCTCATGTGCGGCACGCTATTGATAAATGATTTCGGCTTACTGAGTATGCCGCGCGTCACCTGATGAGCCCAAAACTGACGAGAGATATGGAAGGACTCGTTGATATCGACCGCTTTATCGATATTAATCCCGCTGGCGGTTTGCGGCGTGTAGTTCAGCTCCATCAATGCCGCATGGCCGGTACCGGCATTGTTCCAGCCGTTCGAGCTTTCCTCAGCCACGCTGGACATCTGCTCGACCATGGTAATAGACCAGTCCGGCTCAAGTTCCTGCAGCCAGGTTCCCAACGTGGCGCTCATGATGCCACCGCCAATCAACAATACATCCGTCTCTTGCTCATGGCGGGTGTCGGTCCGAGGTGTCTCTGAACCAACCGCCGGAGAGCTGGGTACGGCCATCTTTTTCTTCATCGGATTTGAGCCTTACTTTACTCGCTTTTGTATTTAGCGCAGGTGAAACGATTATCGGAGATCAAGGTAACACCGAAGATCAAAAAATTAAATATTGTTTAAAATTTAAGTTGAGTTTTGAGATCTGTTATAAAAATGTTTAATAAATGTGTACGCTAAATCATATTTTGTACTGGTATAAGCACAGTTCCCGCGCTATCATCCCCTGTTTTGTGACAGACCGCACACAAGCTCAGGCTTATATATCCAGCTTTAACTAACCTGCGAATCTCTTATGCACCAGCCCTCAAACCACGTTTCGTCCTCTTCAACAGGCGCTGTTCGCCACGTATTACGTTCTCCGTCGCTGCTGACGCGGGAAACATTGGCCGGCGTGCTGACCGCCCTGGCGCTGATTCCGGAGGTTATCTCCTTTTCGGTAATTGCCGGCGTGGACCCGAAAGTCAGCCTGATCGCCTCCGTCGTCCTGTGTCTGGCGATGTCGGTGCTCGGCGGCAGGCCGGCAATGGTCACCGCCGCCGCTGGCTCGGTAGCGCTGGTGATTGGCCCGATGGTGCAGCAACACGGCGTGGGGTATATCCTGCCCGCTGTTATTCTGGCGGGTATTATTCAAATTTTGTTTGGCTTGTGCGGTATGGCCCGACTGATGCGCTTTATTCCGCAATCGGTGATGACCGGCTTCGTCAATGCGCTGGGGATCCTCATCTTCTTTGCTCAGATCCCGCATTTCTGGAGCAAACAGCCGCTGATTCTCGGCCTGTTCGTCCTGACTCTGCTGATTGTGCTGTGGGCGCCGCGCTACATTAAAGCCGTCCCGTCGCCGCTTATCGCCATCGTCCTGTTGACCGTCTTTACCGTCACCACCGGCCAGCTGCTGCCGACCGTCGGCGATGAAGGTTCAATGGGCGGGGGATTACCTGGACTCACCGCCCTGCTGGTACCGCTCGATCGGCAAACCCTGCACATTATCTGGCCCTGCGCGTTAAGTATCGCCTTCGTCGGTCTGATGGAGTCCCTGCTGACGGCAAAGCTGGTGGATGACCTGACCCATACGCCTTCCAGCAAAGCGCGGGAGAGCGCCGGGCTGGGTATCGCCAATATTCTCGCCGGGCTGTATGGCGGGATCGCCGGCTGCGCGATGATCGGTCAAACCATCGTTAACGTGGAAATGGGGAAAGGCCGCAGCCGCGTCTCAACGATTGCCGCAGGCCTGGTACTGCTGCTGCTGGTGACCGCCCTGAGCGAGGTGATGGCGAAAATTCCGATGGTGGTGCTCGCCGGAGTGATGGTAATTGTGGCGGCAAAAACCTTTAGCTGGCATAGCATCCGTCCGGCGGAGCTGGCGCAAACCCCATGGCCGGAAACGCTGGTCATGCTGGTGACCGTCGGCGCCACGGTCGGCACCAGCAATCTGGCGATCGGCGTGCTGGCAGGCCTGGTGGTGATGGCGCTGATCCCCCGCCGTCTGCGCAACAAACCGCAGATTACATCAGAAATATCGTCGCCAGACCGAGAAAAATAAAGAAACCGCCGGTGTCGGTGATCGCGGTGATCATCACGCTGGAGCCGACCGCCGGATCGCGCCCCAGCTTGACCATCACCATCGGGATAATCACCCCCATCATCGCCGCCATCAGCAGATTCAGCATCATCGCCAGCGTCATCACCCCGCCCAGCTGCGGATCGTTATACAGCCACCAGGTGATGGCGCCCATAATGCCGCCCCACACCAGACCGTTAATCAGCGCCACGCCCATTTCACGCATAATCAAGAACGAAAAGCTGCCGGGCTGAATGTGCTGTAACGCCATGGCGCGGACGATCATGGTGATCGTCTGGTTACCGGTGTTACCGCCGATCCCGGCGACGATCGGCATCAACGAGGCGAGCGCCACCAGCTGTGAGATGGTGTGTTCGAAACCGTCGATCACCCGTGAGGCGATAAAAGCGGTACACAAATTGACCGCCAGCCACGCCCAGCGGGTTTTTACCGCTTTGCTGACCGGGGCAAAGACATCTTCATCGCTGCTCAGGCCGCCCATGCCACGCAGGTCGCTGTCCGTCTCTTCATACACCACGTCGACGATTTCGTCGATGGTCAGACGGCCCATCAGCTTACCTTCCGCATCGATCACCGCCGCGCTGAGCAGGTCATCACGTTCGAAGGTACGCGCGACCTTTTCCGCCTCTTCGTGCGGCTGGAAGGTGACCGGATCCCCTTCCATTACCTCGCCGACCCGCTTTTGCGCGTCATTGAGCAAAATAGTCTGTAGCTCCAGCTCCCCCAACAACAGCTTATTGCGGGTGGTGACAAACAGCTTATCGGTATTCTCCGGCATTTTACCCAGCCGCCGCAGATAGCGCTGCACCGCCGCCAGCGTCATGTCCGGACGCACGATAATGACCTCGAACTCCATGATCGCCCCGACGGTATTGTCGGCATAGCGCATCATCTGGCGCACGCGCGCGCGTTTATCCGGCGGCATCGTCGCCAGCAGGCGGCCGGTCAGATTACGCGGCAGGTGCTGGACCAGATAGACCTGCTCATCGATATCCAACGTTTGTAGCGCGTCCAGCAGCTCGTGGTCGCTCATCTTATCGATGAGATCGCCCCAGACGTTTTCCGATGCCTCGAGCAGCACCTCCCCGCGTTTATCATTGGTGACCAGCTGCCAGAGCGCATTACGCCCGTCGTACGGCAGCGCTTCCAGGGCATCGGCGAGGTCCGGCGGCGGCAGGTGGGAGACCAGCACCTCGACCTCCGCCAGATCGTCTGCCAGCGTGCCGTCGTCGTAGCGTTCGGCGAGGGTCAATTTGCCTAACAATGCCGAGGTAACGGCTTTATCGGTGGCCAGCAGCCAGATCAGGCGGGCACGCTCTTCATCACGCAATCTGGCGCTTTTTTTATGCAAAACGGACATCGGTCAGGCAATCCTTGTGAAAACATGTGGCGGACCAGCAGGCCAGGTGCCATAAGCATAGCGCGGGGAGGGAGAAAAAATAACCGTCGGCGAGTTCAGACGGCGGAAAAATCACCAGCCGCGCCTCCCGTCGACCAGGAGGCGCGAAGTATCAGGCCGTGCGTGCTACCGCATCACGGCTGGCCAGCTCGCGCTCTTCCCCGATCAGCTCCGTCAGCTGACCGCTGCGCATCTCCAGCAGGCGATCGGCATGCTGGAAGTAGTGATCGTCGTGGCTGATGGCGAAAACGGTTTTGCCCATCTGCTGCATCAGCGGCAACAGCACCTGATAAAACTCGCGGCGGAAGTGCGGGTCCTGGTCCGCAGCCCACTCATCGAGCAGGACGATATCCCGTTCCTCAGCCAGCGCCAGCAGCAGCGCTACACGCTTCTTCTGTCCCTTCGACAGTTTCAGATCGACAATTCTGCCGTTATCCAGCTGCAGCTTATGCGTCATTTTCAGATAATCCATCCACCGGTCAACCAGCGCCGGATCGGCCGTTTTGCCGCCGGGCCCCAGCAGCTGGTCAAACAGCCAGACGTCGGTGAACACCGCCGAGAAAAGCTTGCGGTAATCCTCCGGCTTGTCCACCGCCAGCGCCTGACCATCCACGAGGATCTGCCCGGAGGCCGGCTGGTACAGCCCGGTCAGCAACATCGCCAGCGTCGATTTTCCGCTGCCGTTACCGCCAATTAAAAAGACCAGCTCGCCGCGCTGCAGGGTCAGGTTAATCGGCCCCACCGCGAAAGTATTATCCGGATACTGGAAGCAGACATCGCGCAGTTCCAGGCTTTGCCAGTGGGGATGCGCATCCGGCGACGGGAAGTCGGCGCGATAGGGCGCCAGCGAAAACCGATGCAGCTTATTGAAGGCCACCTGCGCGCTCAGCAGCGTCGGCAGCGCGCCAACCGCCGAGAGCAGCGGCGTGCGCAGGAACAGCAGGGTCAGCGAGTAGGTCGCCGCCACGGCGGTGTTGGCCCAGCCGAGACCGTTCGCCATCCAGAACACCAGCCCGATAGCGCCGAGCATCATGATATTCGACCAGTTCACCGCGCTGAGGTGGAAGGTGTCGGCGCGAATAATATGGTGACGATATTCGCGGGCATCCGGCAGATAGAGCTGGTTAAACACGTATTCGGCGCGTTCCCGGTTGAGGGTCAGCTCCTTGCGCCCTTCCAGCACCGTCTGATAGTCCTGGTACAGCCGATCCTCGGTTTCCCGCAGCGTCGCCATATGCTTATAGACGCGGGCGACCAGCACAAACCCGCCCCAGATAGTGAGCGCCATCCACAGCGCGGTGACCAGCATCATTTTTCCCGACAGCCAGGCCAGATAGGCGGCGGAGCCAAAGGTCAGGATAATCCCCTGCACCAGCTCCGGCAGGCGAACGAAAGCGATGGTGATATTACGCACGTCGCTGGTTAACCCGGCGAGCAGCGAGGCGCTGCCGATCTTCTCGACCTGTTCGATGGGGGTATCGAGGATACGCTTAATAAATTCGCCGCGCAGACGAAAAACGAAATGGTGCCCGAGAGTGGTCAGCGCCAGCTGGGAACCGAGCGTCACCACCATCAACAGCAGCAATAACCCGAGAAACTCCGGCAGCACCGTCAGCGACGTATCGACCACGGTCATCAGGCGCAGATTAATAAAAGCAATTAGCCCGATACCCAGCGCCGCGCTGAGCAGGCTCAGGGCGATGACGGAAATAAACGGCCAGCGATACTGGCGCCATACAAGAAGGAGGAGTTCCATAAACACGCAATCCGGACAAGCAAAACAGCCAGCAGTTTAAACTGCTCGCCGATGACAGCAAGAATAATTCTTATTTTTGTTCTTTAATTACCCGCATTACCTGCGAGGCGGAAAGTGAGGTTGTAACGACAGGCGCCGGTCTGCGGATGGTCCCCCTCTTTCAGCGGCTGAACGCCGTGATACACCAGGCGTGACTCCCCGCCCCAGACCACCACATCGCCGTGCTCCAGCAACACGCGCTGCAGGGGATCGCTACGCTGCAGCCCGCCAAACTGAAAGACCGCGGGCAGTCCCAGGGATACCGAAACGATAGGCGCCCGCAGATCGCGTTCATCTTTATCCTGATGCAGCGAAAGCTTCGCGCCCGGCGAGTAGCGGTTAAGCAAACAGGCATCGGGCGTAAAACCCGGGTAGCCGCAGGCGAGCGCCGCCTCCGCCGCCAGTTCGCGAAATATCGCCGGCATCGCCGGCCAGCGCTGGCCGGTGAGCGGATCGTCAGGGGCATACAGGTAGCCGTGCATATCGGTGGTCCAGCCCAGGCTGCCGCAGTTGGTCATCGCCACCGACATGGTATAGCCGCCGGGCGTCACCATCTGACGAAACGGCGAACGTCCGGCCACCCGATCTATCGCCTGCAGTAAAGCCGGGGCGCGCTGATGCGCGAAGCGCCGCAGAATCGTCGCTCCCGGAGCCAGCGGCTCCTGCCAGGGCGGGGTATCGGCGAATAAATCAAGCATCACTTCTCCTCGTTCTGCGCTTCGCGCGCCAGCAGCTGCGCTTTGCGCGCCGTTCCCCAGCGGTAGCCAGAGAGCGCTCCGCCCTCACGCACCACCCGGTGACAAGGGATGACGATCGCCAGCTTATTCGCCGCACAGGCGCCGGCGACGGCCCTGACCGCACGCGGCTGGCCGATGCTCTGCGCGACCTGACGATAGCTGCGGGTTTCCCCGGCGGGAATCTGCCGCAACGCCTGCCAGACGCGCTGCTGGAAGGCGGTGCCGCGAATGTCCAGCGGCAGGTTGACCGCGTGTCGGTGATCGTCCAGATGAGCGAAAATTTGCGCCACCCGCTGATGAAATAGCCCATCGCCGGGCATCAGCCGCGCGTTGGGGAACAGGCGGCGTAGCTCATTGAGCAGCGACGGATCATCTTCCCCAGGCAACACCGCGCAGACCCCGCGTTCACTCTCCGCCACCAGGCAGCGGCCGACCGCACAGTCGCCGAAGGCATAGACAATATCGATATCCTCACCGCCGCGGCGAAACTGCCGCGCGGTCATGCCCAGCGCGGCATCCGCCTGACGGTAATAGCTACTGCCCCCGGGGAAGCCGGCGGCCATCACCGCGGGAGTGACCTTTTCGCCCTGCCCCAGCGCATCGCGTAAACGCCGCGCGCGCCACGCCTGCTGCCAGGCCTTTGGCGTCATCCCGGTAACGGATTTGAATAAACGATGGAAATGGTAGGGGCTGATCGCCAGCTCTTCAGCCAACGCAGCCAGGGTAACGGGCGATTCCTGCTCCAGCAGGCGACAGGCCCTGGCCACTTTGTCTATCTTTTGCTGATGCGGGGCGTTTTTATCCGGCTGGCAGCGCTTGCAGGGGCGAAAACCTGCGGCAGTGGCAGCCTCAACGGTGGGGTAAAAACGCACGTTCTCCCGCAGCGCCCGCCGCGAACGGCAGGACGGGCGGCAGCAAATACCGGTAGTCAGTACGGCAAAGACGAACTGACCATCGGCGCGGACATCACGTTCGCAAACCGCCTGCCAGCGGCGGTCATCGGTATCAGCAATAATCGGTTTCATAGCGGGCTCCTGCTTTAAGTGTATCGCCAGTCTGGCCCGGCGCCCGATGAAAAAAACCCGCAATCTTGCTGTTTAATTTTTTTCGCCGACCAGGAAAGTGCGGAACTGCGGCGACATCCAGGTTTTAAACCCGTCGCCCTCTTTAATAATCATATACACCGCCAGGCCTTGTTCGCGCACGACGTCCTGCGCTTTTTGCGGCCCGAGCACCATCAGCCCGGTATCCCAGCCATCCGCTTCCAGCGCCGTTGGCGCAATCACCGTAACCGAGACCAGCTTATGATCAATCGGCCGGCCGGTTTGCGGGTCGATCACGTGCGAGATCCGCTTCCCATCCAGTTCATAGTAATTGCGGTAGCTGCCGGAAGTGCTGATCCCATGACCGTTGATATCCACTATTGCCTGAACGACGTTTTCACGATCGGTCGGTTTCTGAATAGCCACCCGCCACGGTTGCCCGTCGGCGTTCATCCCCCGGCTGACCAACGCCCCGCCGACCGAGACCAGATAGCGGGAAATCCCCTCCTGCTCCATCAGGCGCGCCAGATGATCGGCGGCATAACCCTCGCCGACGGTGGAGAGATCGACAAACAGATCCGCAATATCTTTCTGCAGATACTGGCGATCCGCGTGGTTAATGACCGTCAGATGCTGCAATCCGCTACGCGCTTTCGCGGCGGCGATCTGCGCCGGATCCGGCGTTTTCACCGGCTGCTTATCCGGGCCGAAGCCCCAGAGATTAACCAGCGGACCCACCGTAATATCCATCGCGCCATCGGTTTTGGCGCCGATGCGCAGCGACATTGAGACGATATCGGCCATCGCCTCGCTCACCGGCCATGGCCCGGTGGTAGCGGCATGGTTAAACTGCATCAATGCCGAATCGTTTTTCCAGGTGGAAAGCAGGCGATCGTCGGCATCGAGCTGTGCCTGTACCTTCTGTCGCAGCGCCTGGGCTTTGCTTTCATCCACGCCAATCACGCTGACCCGCCAGAATGTGCCCATCGTCTTGCCGTCCAGCACGGTAGCGGCACTCTTTGGCATGCCAGGAGAAGTGGCTGCATCGCAGCCGGAAAGGAGTACGCAGATGGCAAACAGCGCGGTACGAAAAAAAGTGATATCCATAAAATTGGGTTCCTCTTGCTAAGCCAGCAAGGTTACACCAGACAGTTTAAACGAGGCATAAAAAAAGGCGCCAGAGGCGCCTTTTTTCGAGACTTCAGCGTGCTTAGAACTGGTAAACCAGGCCCAGAGCAACGATGTCGTCGGTAGAGATACCGGCACGACGGGTGAAATCATTGTCGTCCAGCAGGTTGATTTTGTAGTCAACATAGGTGGACATGTTTTTGTTGAAGTAGTAGGTCGCGCCTACGTCAACATATTTCAGGATATCCTGGTCGCCGAAACCTTCGATGTCCTTACCTTTAGACTGCAGGTAAGCCACGGACGGACGCAGGCCGAAATCAAACTGGTACTGAGCAACCACTTCGAAGTTCTGCGCTTTATTAGCGAAACCGCTGATGGAATCAGACTCACCGCTACCGCTGAAACGGGTCGCATTGTAAGTTTGAGTATACTGAGTCGCCAGATAGATGTTGTTCGCGTCGTATTTCAGACCGCCGGTGTAGGTTTCAGCGTTATCACCACGACCTTTGGACAGATTGTTCTGATCGCCAGTACGTTTAGAAGTTGAGTAAGCGAAACCAGCGCTGATGCCGTCCCAGATGTCATAGGTCAGAGAGGTACCGAAACCGTCGCCGTTCTGTTTCAGAGCGCCACGACCGTTGTTGGTCGGGGAGGTGCCTTCGCCGCTGACGCTGCCGTTTTTACCCTGGTACTGCAGAGCAAAGTTCAGGCCGTCAACCAGACCGAAGAAGTCAGAGTTACGATAGGTTGCAACGCCGTTAGCACGGGATTGCATGAAGTTGTCAGCACCGTAGGTGTCGCCGCCGAATTCCGGCAGAACGTCGGTCCAGGAAGTTACGTCGTAAACAACGCCGTAGTTACGACCGTAGTCGAAAGAGCCCGCGTCGCCGAATTTCAGACCAGCAAACGCCAGACGGGTCCATGCCTGATCGCTGGAGCTCTCAGTGTTGTTCGCCTGAACGTTGTATTCCCACTGGCCGTAACCGGTCAGCTGGTCGTTGATCTGAGTTTCGCCTTTCACGCCGATACGCATGTAGGTCTGGTCGCCGTCAGCGCCCTTATCATCAGAGAAATAGTGCAGACCGTCGATTTTACCGTAGAGGTCTAATTTGTTGCCGTCTTTGTTATAAATTTCAGCCGCATTTGCTGCGCCTGCTACCAGCAGAGCCGGTACCAGGAGGGACAGTACTTTAACTTTCATGTTATTAACCCTCTGTTTGTTATATGCCTTTTATTATTGCCACTGCTTACTGATTACCCTTCTAATCAGTCGGCTATATTCATTGTGCTGTAAAATGCAGAATAATCCAACAAGAATATGATACGAAAACTTCTAAGGTGTTTCAAAATGCGCACAAGATGTTTCAATTTGTAAACGCAGGGGAACTTTTTCCCACCAATGGGAATCAAGAAAATAAGCACCAATAATCAAGAAAATAATTTTTCTCAAACAACATCATGAAGTTACACCCAGCTACATCTATAGCACTGAATGACAAAACAAAATCTCCCCCGCCGACTAGAATAACCCTCGCTATCATCATTAACTTTATTTATTACCGTCATTCAGTTCTGAATGTCTGTTTACCCCTATTTGAGCCGGATGCTTCGCATTCGGTTTTTTTTTACCCTTCTTTACACAACTTTAATTCCCTCTGTTCGGCGCGCGAAAAAAATAACGTTTATTAATCAAACACCTCACCATTGAGCACATCCTTATTCCGGTAATTTCTTGTTATTTAGTGCTATTCACAAAAATAAATCGGTAAATAATTGTACAAAATTCACCGGGCTGTACACCTTCTCCGCACTCACTTCTTTAAGATAAATCTCAGGATTAAAAAAATTGCAGAACGGCAATCTGTAGTATGGATTTGATAAATTAGCCTTTATACTGCTTACAGTATTCACTCTGCTGCCAGCTATCTGGCGCAACGTCCTGCTTACACACTGATGAGTCGCTCCGTCACACGATGACCCAAAAAAAATTTTCCCTGATGCCAGGCAGCATCACCCGCTTCTTCATTTTAATGGTCATCGTCCTGCTGGCGACGATGGGTGTCATGATTCAAAGCGCGGTCAATACCTGGCTGAAAGATAAAAGTTATCAGGTCATCGACGTGAGCCACGCGCTGCATAAACGCATCGATGCCTGGCGCTACGCGACCTGGCAAATTTATGACAATATTGCCGCCACCTCTTCCAGCACCGCCGGCGATGGCTTACAAGAAACGCGATTGAAACAAGATGTCTACTACCTGGAAAAGCCGCGGCGGAAAACCGAAGCGCTGATTTTTGGTTCTCATGACAGCTCGACGCTGGAAATGACGCAAAAAATCTCCAGCTACCTCGACATTCTGTGGGGCGCGGAAACCATCCCCTGGTCGATGTACTATCTGAACGGCCTCGATAACAGCCTGATCCTGGTTTCGACGCTGCCGCTGAAAGATCTGTCATCAAGTTTTAAAGAGTCGACGATCGCCAGCGTCGTAGAGTCCCGCCGTGCGGAAATGCTGTTGCAGGCCAACACCCTGGATGAGCGCGAAACCTTTTCGTCGCTGCGCCACCTCTCCTGGCAAAACGGGCACTATTTCACCCTGCGCACCACGTTTAACCAACCGGGCCATCTGGCGACCGTTGTCGCCTTCGATCTGCCGATTAACGACCTGATACCGCCAGGTATGTCGCTGGATAATTTTCGGATTGAACCCGACCCGGCGCAAAGCGCGGCCACCAGCCCGGATAAAGAAACCGCTGATAACGTCAACGTCGACTTTAACGGCGCGCGAATCGAGATCACCACCAACATCAGTACCAGCGGAATGCGCCTGATCTGGGTCGTTCCATTCAGCACATTGCTGATGCAATCCCTGCAGAGCGTTCTTCTGCCGCTGCTGCTGATCGTCGGCTTGCTGGCATTGACCCTGTTCGGGTTTACGACATTTCGCCACTACAGCGGCCGCAGCCGTCAGAGCGGCACCGGCGTCTCTTCCGCCGCCAACGGTGAATTACGCACCCTGCGCGCCATTAATGAAGAGATCGTATCGCTGTTGCCGCTGGGGCTGCTGGTCCACGATCAGGAAGCCAACCGGACGCTTATCAGCAACCCGATTGCCGACCATCTTCTGCCGCATCTGAACCTGCAGAACATCACCAATATGGCGGATCAGCATCAGGGGGTCATTCAGGCCACCATCAATAACGAGCTGTATGAAATTCGTCAGTATCGTAGCCAGGTAGCGCCGCGGACGCAGATTTTCATTATTCGCGATCAGGACCGGGAGGTGCTGGTCAGTAAAAAGCTGAAGCAGGCGCAGCGGCTGTATGAAAAAAACCAGCACGGTCGCGCCGCGTTTATGCAGCATATCGGAAGCGCGTTGAAGCAACCGGCGCAGACGCTGGCGGAAGAAGCCGCGGCGCTTGGTATCGCCGAGAGCCGTAAGCTGGCGCAGCATGCCGATCGGCTGGTACAGCTGGTGGATGAAATTCAGCTCGCCAACCTGCTGGAGAACGATTGCTGGAAAAGTAGCCCCGGGCTGTTCTCCATCCAGGAGCTGATCGATGAAGTGGTGCCAGAGGTGCTGCCGCTCATCAAACGTAAAGGCCTGCAGCTACTGATTAACAACGCGCTACCGGCGAGTGAACAACGCTATGGCGATCGCGATGCCCTGCGCCGCACCCTGCTGCTGTTAATTCAATATTCGGTGACCACGACGCAAATCGGTAAAATCACCCTCGAAGTGAGTAAAGACGAGTCGGCAGACGATCGCCTGACCTTCCGTATTCTGGACACCGGCAACGGCGTATCCGGCAACGAAATCGACAATATGCACTTCCCGTTCCTCAACGAGACTCAGTCAGACCTGTATGGTAAGGCTAACGCCCTCACCTTCTGGCTCTGCGATCGCCTGACGCGTAAGCTTGGCGGCCAGATGAATATCAAAGCGCGCGAGTCGCTGGGCACCCGCTATTCACTGCATCTCAAAATGCCGGCCAGTGGCGAAGAGCACGAGGCTGGCGAGCATCTGCTGGATGATGTCGTGGCGATGCTGGATATTACCGCCAATGAAGTGCGACGGATCGTCGTGCGCCAGCTTGAAAGCTGGGGGGCAAGCTGCATCACCCCGGACGAAAGGCTGACAAATCAAGAATACGATCTCTTTTTAACGGATAATCCGTCTAATCTTACTGCTTCAGGCTTGCTTTTAAGCGATGATGAGGTTGGGATACGCAAAATTGGCCCAGGCCAGCTGCGTGTCAATTTTAATATCAGCGCAGCCATGCAGGAAGCGATTCTGCAACTGATTGAGCAGCAGCTGGCGCAGGAAGAGGTTCAGCCCGCCTCTCCAGGCAGCGAAAGTAATGCCGAGCTCCACGCCAGCGGCTATTACGCACTGTTTGCCGATACGGTTCCGGATGATGTTCAGAGGCTGTATACTGAACTGGCCACAAGCGATTTAGCTGCGTTGGCGCAGACAGCGCACCGCCTTAAAGGGGCGTTTGCTATGCTTAATCTGACACCCGGCAAACAGTTATGTGAAACGCTTGAGCATCTGATTCGCGAAAAAGATGCGCAAGGCATAGAAAAATATATCAGCGACATTGACGTTTACGTCAAGAGCTTGCTGTAGCAAGGTAGCCTAATACATGAACACTATGAACGTAATTATTGCCGATGACCATCCGATCGTACTGTTCGGTATTCGTAAATCACTCGAGCAAATCGAGTGGGTAAACGTCGTTGGCGAATTTGAAGACTCCACGGCCCTGATCAACAATCTGCCTAAATTAGACGCACACGTTCTGATTACCGACCTGTCGATGCCCGGCGACAAATATGGCGACGGGATCACCTTGATCAAATACATCAAGCGCCATTTCCCGGATCTGTCGATCATCGTTCTGACAATGAACAACAACCCGGCGATTCTCAGCGCGGTGCTGGATCTGGATATCGAAGGGATCGTGCTGAAACAGGGCGCGCCGACCGATCTGCCAAAAGCGCTGGCCGCGCTGCAGAAAGGCAAAAAATTCACCCCGGAAAGCGTCTCACGCCTGCTGGAAAAAATCAGCGCCAGTGGCTACGGCGATAAACGCCTGTCGCCAAAAGAGAGCGAAGTGCTGCGCCTGTTCGCCGAAGGTTTCCTGGTGACGGAGATTGCCAAAAAGCTCAACCGCAGCATTAAAACCATCAGTAGCCAGAAGAAATCGGCGATGATGAAACTGGGCGTGGAAAACGATATCGCCCTGCTGAACTACCTTTCTTCCGTTTCTCTGAGCGCCAGCGACAAAGAGTAACGTTCCCGCCCGGACGACGGCGCCCCGCGCCCGATCCTGGCCAGAAGAGATCCCGGACGAGCGCGCCCCGCGCCGCCGGGAAATTCCCCGGTCTATTCCCTGCTCTTGCGCACCCGCGCGGCATACAGCGCCAGGGTTTGTTTAAGGATATCCAGGGTCACCGGTTTCGACAGACAGCTATCCATTCCGGATTCCAGGCAGCGCTGTTTCTCTTCGGCCAGCGCGTTGGCGGTCACTCCGATAACCGGTAGCGTCATCTCCAGCTGGCGGATACGCTGCGTCAGACGATAGCCGTCCATGTTTGGCATGTTGACATCGCTCAACACGATATCGATATGCTGTTTACTCAGCACGCCCAGCGCATCGACCCCATCGTTGGCGGTTACGCACTGGTATCCCAGCGAACCAAGCTGGTCAGCCAGCAGCCGGCGGTTGATCGGATGGTCGTCTACCACCAGGATCATCATGTCATCATTATTGGCGAGCTGCGTTTCCGGCGCCGACAGCGCAGGCCCATGCTCGGGGCTCGTCACGGCAATACTGAAGATGCGTCCCAGCAGCGGCAACAGCTCATGCGGCGTGGTCACGCTATGGATCCATTCACCCGGCGCGCGCTCCAGCGGGATACCAATATGGCGGCGGCAGAAAATCACCGCCGCACCGCCCTGCCAGCGCGCATCCGGCTCATCATCGGTCAGCAAAATATCATCCGCCCCCGACGGCTGCCCGTCATAGACATGCGCCTGGAGGCCGTGGTGTCTGAGTAGCGACGTAATAAACAACGCCAGCGACGTATTGTGTATCGCCAGCCAGCAGCATTTTTCCGCCAGCCCTTCCGCTATCAGCGGCGAGCGGTTTTGCACCCCATATAGCGGGATACGAATGGTGAAACGGCTGCCCATCCCCGGTTCGGTTTCGACGGCAATATCGCCATCCATCATGCTGATCAGCTTTTCGCAGATCGCCAGCCCCAGGCCGGTCCCCTGGAAATTACGCTGTACGCCGGTCCCGACCTGGAAGAAAGGATCAAACAGGCGCACCACCTCTTTCGCCGGGATCCCTTCCCCGGTATCACGCACGCTAATTTGCAGATAATCCCCGGCACACTGGACATGCAGAATAATACAGCCGGTGTCGGTAAATTTGATGGCGTTACTGAGCAGGTTAGAAATGACCTGCTGCAGGCGCATCGGATCGCCGGACATCAGCTGCGGGACGTCGGGCTCTATAAAGCAGTACAGTCCCAGCTGTTTACGCACCACCAGCGGCAGATAGTTGGCAGAGATATGGTTCATCACCTCGCGGGGAGAAAACTCACCGGGTTCAATTTTCAGCTGCTCGGACTCAATTTTCGAGAAGTCGAGGATATCGCTGATGATCTTCAGCAGCAGGCTGGAAGAGTTATTCATCGCCGTTACCAGCCTGTCGACGCCCTTCGGTAACTCTTTGGTTTGCAGGAGATCGAGGTTACCGATAATCCCGTACAGCGGCGTGCGTAATTCATGGCTGACGGTGGCGAGGAACATCGATTTCGACTGGCTGGCCTGCTCCGCGGCCTGCGCCATTTCCTGCAATGACTCTTCCATTTTGACGCGCGCGCTGACGTCCACCAGCACGCAAATAGCGACGTTTTCGTTGCGATAGCGCGAATGCACAAAGCTGATTTGCAGGTTGGTGTTGTTGCTGGTCAACACATCCACAAAGTTAACCTGCTGGCCGCAGATTATCTGCGTTAGCCGCTGTCGGTCCTCATGGGTCAACATGTTGAGGTAGTTATGCGCCAGCTCATTGCTCAGGATATTGGTGCCATCGAGCGTGCGCAGAATGCAAATGCCGACCGGCGCCGACGCGACGATTTTACGATTGAACTGCTCATGCTCCTCCAGCCGCTGGGCGTCGTTTTCCGCCGGGATAAAGATCCGCCGTTCATACATCCGCGCCAGAGCGAACAGAATCACCCCGGTCAGGATATTGAGGATAATCGCGTTGATGATCAGCATCCGGATACGTTCGAGCACCTGATCGACCGACACCGAATAGACAATGCTCAATGACGACGGCGGCAGGCTCTTCTTCAGCGCCAGCTCGCGAAAACCGGCGGTGTAGCCAAACCAGACCCGCTCCTGCATCCACCGGGCTTCACTCTTAATTTTGTTATCCGCCCCGGCAAGCGAAATTAACGGCTGCCCGTTGTCGTCGAGAATGGTGACGCTCATCGGCAGACTGCCCGGCGTGAAGAAGCTCTCCATCCGGATCGTTTGCTCAATGCCCAACATCGCCTGCAGACGGTTTGCCATATACACCGGCGTCAGCGCGTAAAAATACCCCACTCCCGGGCGCACGCCCTGGCTTATCCAGAACAGATTGCTGCCGCGCTCGTTTTGCGGCGCATCGCGATACTGTTCGATGCGCTGGTGCAGAACCTTCAGCGCCTGATCGCGCTCGAGCGGCATTTCGCGCAGGCCAAAGTTGGCCATACACAGATTATCGCTCCCGATCAAAAAGATGCGGTTCAGATCATAGGCGGCGGAAAAATTATCGCGCCAGTAGCGCATAAACCACGCCAGCGACTGCAAAGAATTGTGCCAGGTGGTGACCATGGTTCCACAATCCGAATCGGGATACAGCGGTTCGAAATCGGGCACGGCGATGCTGCCATTCGGCACAGACGAAGCCGCGCTCTCACCGCCGCTGAGCGGCCGGTTACCGGCGACGTATTTCAACTCTTTAATAACGTCTGCGGTCCGCTGGATATAGCGCTGCGCCTGATCGGCATTGAGGTTAAATTCCTGACGGATTTCCGACTCTCTATCATGCAGGGCATTGACGATATAAAACACGGAGACGAAAGCGATCAGCATCCAGAGCAGTACCGCCAGCGCCCGGAACAGGTAGCGTGAAACCTTTAGCGTGGTATGAAAAGAGGCAAGATATTTCAATGTGGCGATACTCGGCCGTCAGGGACTCAACAGAATGGGGTTAAGGTAGCGGTAAATGACCGACGTCGCAATGCTCTCTCTTTACGGGAATATGATACACCGCCGAGAAACCTGCGGCCTCCCCCTCGATAATAGGCGTTTGCCTGAAAAACATTCAACATGGACATCAGCATGCGCTATCTAAAAGGGATAATACGCCGGATCTATCCCCGGCGTTTGCGAAACCAAATGATTCTGATGGCTATACTGATGGTTTGCATACCGATAATCGCTATTGGTTATATCGTAGAAACAGAGGGCCGTTCAGCAGTCTTATCTGAAAAAGAGAAAAAACTCTCAGCCGTCGTTAACCTGCTGAATACTGCTCTGGCCGATCGCTTTAATCACTATAGCCATTTACCCCGTGATGAACGCATCCGGGCTCTTAATCATGAGCTAGGTCCCATTACCGAACGTATTACTGATGCCTTCCCCGGTATCGGCGCAGGGTATTACAATAAGGCGCTGGATGCCATTATCACGTATGCTCCCGCACAACTTTTTCAGGACACCGTCGGCATCACCATTACAGCAGAGCATCCTGGCCGTAGGGTCATGAACACCAACGCTCCGCTGGTATTTTCTGGCAAGCAGGTTCGCGGCGATATTCTCAACTCCATGATTCCAATCGAACGGCATGGTGAAGTCATCGGCTATATCTGGGCCAATGAGCTGACAGAAGATATTCGCCAACAGGCATGGAAGATGGACGTCCGGATTATTGCAGTCCTGGCGGTGGGATTGATGAGTAGCCTGCTGCTGATTGTCCTCTTTTCACGGCGATTCAGTGCCAACATTGATATTATCACCGACAGTCTCTCCACCCTTGCGCAGAATAACCCTACGCGATTACCCAATCTGCCAGGCGAACTGGGACAAATTAGCCGTAGCGTAAATGCGTTGGCGCAAACGCTACGCGAGACCAAAACCCTTAACGATCTGATCATAGAAAACGCCGCCGACGGGGTTATCGCCATCGACAGACAGGGCGATGTCACGACGATCAATCCCGCAGCAGAACAGATTACCGGCTATAAGCAGCATGAACTGGTCGGGCAACCGTATGCCACTCTGTTTACCGATCCGCATTTCCGTAGCCCCGTTCTCGACACGCTGGCGCACGGCATTGAGCATCTCGCTCAGGAGGTCAGTTTTCCGGCGCGCGACCGCACTATTGAACTTAGCGTGACGACCAGCCGAATCCACAACGCGCGGGGCGAGTTGATCGGCGCGCTGGTTATTTTTTCTGATTTGACAGCCCGTAAAGAGGCGCAGCGCCGGCTGACCCAAACGGAGAGGCTCGCCACCCTGGGCGAATTAATGGCCGGCGTGGCTCATGAAGTCCGGAACCCGCTGACGGCAATCCGTGGCTACGTGCAAATCATCCTCCAGCAAACTCCCCTGCCCGTGCATCAAGAATATTTATCTATCGTGCTCAATGAAATTGATTCAATCAATAAGGTCATCCAGCAGCTGCTGGATTTCTCCCGGCCCCGGCAAAGCCAATGGCAAAAAATCCATCTGAACGCCCTGATTGAAGAGGCGTTGATTCTGGTACAAACCTCCGGCGTGCAGGCCAGAATCACCTTCGTTACGCAATTTGACGCCAACCAACCCGCGATCGTCGCGGATCGTGAATTGCTTAAGCAGGTACTCCTCAATCTGTTGATTAATGCGGTACAGGCAATAGGGGCACGAGGGGAAATTCGCATTCGAACGTGGCAATACACGCCAACACAGCTGGCGGTCGCGATTAAGGATGATGGTTGCGGTATTGATCTCGCACTGCAAAAAAAGATATTTGACCCCTTTTTCACGACCAAAGCCTCAGGTACCGGTCTTGGGCTGGCGCTGAGCCAGCGGATCATCAATGCACATCAAGGAGATATCCGCGTTACCAGCACGCCAGGATGCGGTACAACCTTCACCCTTATTTTACCGCTCAATCCCCGGGAGAACCCGCGCGTATGAAATCCACCTACCGTATTCTCATCGTTGATGACGAAGAGAACGTTCGCCGAATGTTGACTACGGCATTTTCCTTACAGGGACACGAAACGCACTCCGTTAGTAATGGCCAGGACGCGCTACGAACCTTTGCACAAACGCAGCCAGATGTGGTGTTGATGGATATTCGGATGCCGGAAATGGACGGTATCGCGGCGCTGAAAGCCATGCGGGCGATGGAGCCAGGGATCCCCATCATTTTGATGACCGCCTATGCGGAAGTGGAGACGGCAGTAGAAGCCTTACGCAGCGGGGCATTCGATTATGTGATCAAACCTTTCGATCTTGACGAACTAACCTTAGTGATTCAACGAGCGCTACAGCTTCAGGCGATGAAGCAAGAGATCCGCAGCCTGCATAAGGCGCTGAGCACCAGCTGGCAGTGGGGGCATATTCTGACGAACAGCCCGGCAATGATGGATATCTGCAAAGACACGGCCAAAATCGCCCTCTCGCAGGCCAGCGTACTGGTTAGCGGCGAAAGCGGGACCGGGAAAGAGCTGATCGCCCGCGCGATTCACTATAATTCCCGCCGCTCAAACGGCCCGTTTATCAAGATTAACTGCGCCGCTTTACCGGAATCATTACTGGAAAGCGAGCTCTTTGGTCATGAAAAAGGCGCTTTTACCGGCGCGCAGACCCTACGTCAGGGACTGTTTGAACGAGCGCATCGGGGAACGCTGTTACTCGATGAGATTGGCGAAATGCCGCCGATCCTCCAGGCTAAACTACTGCGCATTCTGCAGGAAAGAGAATTTGAGCGCATTGGCGGACATCAAACCATTAAGGTCGATATTCGCATTATCGCCGCCACCAACCGGGATCTACAGGCGATGGTGAAAGAAGGCCATTTTCGCGAAGACCTGTTTTACCGCCTGAATGTGATTCATCTGATGCTGCCGCCGCTAAGAGAGCGGCGAGAAGATATCGCCCTGCTGGCCAACCATTTTCTGCAGAAATTCAGTTCGGAAAATCAGCGCGATATCATTGAGATTGACCCGGCGGCGCTCTCGCTGCTCGCCACCTGGCCATGGCCGGGCAATATCCGCGAGCTATCCAACGTCATTGAACGCGCGGTGGTGATGAGCACCGGCGCGGTCATTTTCGCCGAAGACTTACCCGCTCAGTTCCGTCATCCCATCAGCACGACGACGGAAATGAAGCCGGCGCAGGCGGGAGAACGAAATCTGAAAGAGGAGATCAAGCGTGAAGAGAAACGGATCATTCTTGAGGTGCTCGAACAGCAGGAGGGAAATCGCACCCGCACCGCATTAATGCTGGGTATCAGCCGACGTGCCTTGATGTATAAACTGCAGGAGTACGATATCGACCCGGCGGGTATCTAATACCAAAATCTGCTATGCAGGATTTTGCACAGTGCGCAAAATCCTGCATAGTTTCCGCCGTCACCATCGACAAAAAAAGCCAAAATAAACCTTTAAATTCAATCAATTAATAAAAACCACTTCAAATTCCAACTCTGGCACCCCGCTTGCTATCCCCTTGGTGTACCCAACACGGAGTATGCAAAAGGGAAACACAATGAAAAATAAACTGATTACCTTACAGGACGCCTCTGGCTTCTTTCGTGACGGCATGACCATTATGGTTGGCGGCTTTATGGGGGTTGGCACCCCGCCCCGCCTTGTCGCGGCGTTACTTGAATCCGGCGTCAGAGATCTCACCCTCATTGCCAACGATACTGCATTCGTTGATACCGGCATTGGTCCACTGATCGTCAATGGCCGGGTTAGCAAAGTTATCGCTTCCCATATTGGCACCAATCCCGAAACGGGTCGCCGCATGATTGCCGAAGAGATGGAGGTTCAGCTGGTTCCGCAAGGTACCCTGATTGAACAAATCCGCTGCGGCGGCGCAGGCCTCGGCGGCTTTTTGACGGCAACCGGCGTCGGTACCGTCGTAGAGGAGGGTAAGCAGACCCTCACTCTTGACGGCAAAACCTGGCTCCTGGAACGCCCTTTACGTGCGGATCTGGCGCTTATCCGCGCCCATCAAGCCGACTCATCTGGCAACCTCACCTACCGACTCAGCGCCCGCAATTTCAACCCGCTTATTGCTCTCGCAGCCGACATTGCGCTGGCTGAACCCGATGAACTGGTCGACACCGGCGCGCTCCAACCTGACCAGATCGTGACCCCTGGCGCCGTTATCGACCATATCCTCATGCCGCAGGAGAAATAATCATGGATGCTAAACAACGTATCGCGCGCCGCGTGGCGCAAGAACTTCGCGATGGCGACATCGTTAACCTCGGCATTGGCCTGCCAACAATGGTGGCAAACTTCCTGCCGAACGACATTCACATCACACTGCAATCCGAGAACGGTTTTCTGGGTCTGGGGCCGGTGACCACAGTCCATCCCGATCTGGTAAACGCAGGCGGGCAACCCTGCGGGATTTTGCCCGGCGCAGCGATGTTCGACAGCGCGATGTCCTTCTCGCTAATTCGCGGCGGTCATGTTGATGCCTGCGTTCTTGGCGGACTGCAGGTAGATGAGCAGGCTAACCTCGCCAACTGGGTGGTCCCCGGCAAAATGGTGCCCGGTATGGGCGGCGCAATGGATCTGGTTACCGGCGCACGCAAAGTCATTATCGCAATGGAACATTGCGCCAAAGATGGTTCGGCGAAGATTCTGCGCCAATGTACGATGCCGCTTACCGCACAACATGCGGTGCACATGCTGGTGACCGAGCTTGCGGTGTTCCGCTTTATTGACGGCAAGATGTGGCTCACCGAAATCGTCGAAGGATGCGACCTCGACACCCTGCACGCAAAAACCGAAGCGCATTTCGCCATCGCCGCGGACCTGCTAATACAACGAGGTGACGCATGATTGGCCGTATCTCGCGTTTTATGACGCGTATCGTCAGCCGCTGGCTTCCCGATCCTCTGATCTTTGCCATGCTGTTAACTCTGCTGACCTTTGCCATTGCGCTCTGGCTCACGCCGCAAACGCCAGTCAGCATGGTGAAACTATGGGGCGACGGTTTCTGGAATCTGCTGGCTTTCGGTATGCAAATGGCGCTGATTATTGTCACAGGTCATGCCCTGGCAAGCTCAGGACCGGTAAAAAGCCTGCTGCGTACCGCCGCCTCAGCAGCCAAAACGCCGGCCCAGGGCGTGATGCTGGTCACCTTCTTTGGCTCGGTCGCCTGCGTAATCAACTGGGGCTTCGGCCTGGTGGTCGGGGCGATGTTTGCCCGCGAAGTCGCTCGTCGGGTGCCCGGTTCCGACTATCCGCTACTGATTGCCTGCGCCTATATCGGGTTTCTCACCTGGGGCGGCGGCTTCTCTGGATCCATGCCTCTGCTGGCGGCCACGCCGGGCAACCCGGTCGAACATATCGCCGGATTAATCCCGGTCGGCGATACCCTGTTCACCAGATTCAACATCTTTATCACGCTCGGACTGATCGTGGTGATGCCATTCATTACCCGGATGATGACGCCAAAACCGTCGGACGTGGTCAGTATCGATCCGGCATTGCTGCTGGAAGAGGCCGATTTTCAGAAGAAATTGCCGGCTGATGCCCCACCATCGGAACGGCTGGAGGAGAGCCGTATCCTGGCATTGATCGTTGGCGCGCTGGGCATTGCTTACCTCGCACTCTATTTCGCTGAGAAGGGATTTAACATCACCATCAATACCGTCAATCTGATGTTTATGATTGCCGGCCTGCTGCTGCACAAGACGCCGATGGCTTATATGCGCGCCATCAGCGCCGCGGCACGTAGTACCGCCGGAATTCTGGTGCAGTTTCCCTTTTATGCCGGGATCCAACTGATGATGGAACATTCCGGTCTCGGCGGCCTTATCACGGAATTCTTCATTAACGTTGCCAATAAAGACACCTTCCCGGTAATGACCTTCTTTAGCTCTGCGCTGATTAACTTTGCCGTTCCCTCGGGCGGCGGCCACTGGGTAATCCAGGGACCGTTCGTTATGCCTGCGGCCCAGGCGCTAGGGGCCGATCTCGGTAAATCGGTGATGGCAATCGCCTACGGCGAACAGTGGATGAACATGGCGCAACCGTTCTGGGCGCTACCTGCGCTGGCCATTGCCGGACTGGGGGTACGCGACATTATGGGGTACTGCATCACCGCCCTGCTCTTCTCCGGCGTCATTTTTGTCATTGGTTTGACCTTGTTCTGACGGCAACCCTCACTTTAAGGAACAGAAGATGAAAAATTGTGTCATCGTCAGTGCGGCACGTACCGCCATCGGCAGCTTTAATGGCGCGCTAGCAACCACCAGCGCGATAGATCTTGGAGCAATCGTGATTAAAGCCGTTCTCGAACGCGCCCAGCTCGATCCACTGCGGGTTGATGAAGTCATTATGGGGAACGTGCTGCAGGCCGGGCTTGGACAAAACCCGGCGCGCCAGGCTCTGTTGAAAAGCGGTCTCGCCGAAACGGTCTGCGGTTTTACCGTGAACAAGGTTTGCGGCTCCGGTCTTAAAAGCGTCGCGCTTGCTGCCCAGGCGATTCAGGCTGGACAGGCGCAGGCGATAGTGGCGGGCGGTATGGAGAACATGAGCCTGGCGCCGTACCTGCTGGGCGCGAAAGCCCGCTGGGGCTATCGTCTCGGCGACGGAGAGCTATCCGACGTTATTCTCCGCGACGGCCTGATCTGCGCTACGCACGGCTATCATATGGGCATCACTGCCGAAAATGTCGCCCGGGAGTACGGCATCAGCCGGGAGATGCAGGATGAACTTTCACTGCAATCGCAGCTTAAGGCGATCACGGCTATCAAGAATGGTGCATTTCAGGCGGAAATCGTCCCCGTCAACGTGGTATCGCGCAAGAAAACCGTTGTTTTTGACCGCGATGAATTCCCCAAAGCCGACTCCACGACGGAAGGTCTCGCCGCGTTGCGCCCGGCCTTCGATAAAGCAGGTACCGTAACCGCCGGTAACGCCTCAGGGATCAACGACGGTGCGGCGGCCCTGGTAGTGATGGAGGAAGCGGCGGCGCTGGCGGCGGGGCTTAAACCCCTTGCCCGTATCAAAGCCTATGCCAGCGGCGGTGTCGCTCCGGCGCTGATGGGCATGGGGCCGGTTCCCGCCACGCAAAAGGCGCTGCAACAGTGCGGACTACAGCTTTCTGATATCGATCTGATTGAAGCCAATGAGGCATTTGCGGCACAGTTCCTTGCCGTCGGGAAAACGCTCGGCTTTGATCGGCAGAAAGTGAACGTCAACGGCGGGGCTATCGCGCTTGGGCACCCTATTGGCGCCAGCGGCGCGCGAATCCTGGTGACGCTGCTGCATGCCCTCTCTGCGCGGGATAAAACGCTCGGGCTGGCAACGCTGTGTATTGGCGGCGGCCAGGGAATTGCCATGATTGTCGAAAGAATGAATTAAAAAAAGGCCGGGGTATCCCCCCGGCCCTCTTCGCACAGCTACCGCAGATTATTCTTCATCTTCGGCGATGTCATCATCGGCATCAGCGTCGGTTTCCGGCGCGATATCATCATCGCCTTCCGCAACGCTGCCATCGATGGCATCCAGCTCTTCGTCATCAACCGGCTCAGCCACGCGCTGCAGACCCACGACGTTTTCGTCTTCCGCAGTACGAATCAGAATAACGCCCTGAGTGTTACGACCGACGATGCTAACTTCCGATACGCGAGTACGCACCAGGGTGCCAGCATCGGTGATCATCATGATCTGATCGCAATCATCAACCTGCACCGCACCGACCACGGAACCATTACGTTCGGTGACCTTGATGGAGATAACGCCCTGGGTCGCACGAGACTTGGTCGGATACTCTTCCGCCGCCGTACGTTTACCGTAACCATTCTGCGTAACGGTCAGGATCGCCCCTTCGCCGCGCGGAATAATCAGCGAGACCACTTTATCTTCACCGGCCAGCTTAATACCGCGAACGCCGGTTGCCGTACGGCCCATCGCGCGGACCGCGCTCTCTTTAAAGCGCACCACTTTGCCGGCCGCGGAGAACAGCATCGCTTCGTCGTTACCGTTAGTCAGGTCAACGCCAATCAGTTCATCGCCTTCATTCAGGTTAACGGCAATAATACCGGCTGAACGCGGACGGCTGAACTCGGTCAGCGCGGTTTTCTTCACGGTACCGCTGGCGGTCGCCATAAAGACGTTCACGCCCTCTTCGTACTCGCGTACCGGCAGAATGGCGGTGATACGTTCGTTGGCTTCCAGCGGCAGCAGGTTGACGATTGGACGCCCGCGCGCCCCACGGCTGGCTTCCGGCAGCTGATAGACCTTCATCCAGTACAGGCGACCACGGCTCGAGAAGCAGAGGATCGTGTCATGGGTATTGGCCACCAGCAGGCGGTCGATAAAGTCTTCTTCTTTAATACGGGCGGCTGATTTACCTTTGCCACCGCGGCGCTGCGCCTCATAGTCGGTCAGCGGCTGATACTTCACATAGCCCTGGTGAGACAGGGTGACCACCACATCTTCCTGGTTGATCAGATCTTCGATGTTGATATCCGCGGTGTTGGCGGTGATTTCGGTACGACGCTGATCGCCGAACTGCTCGCGCATGGCTTCCAGCTCTTCGCGAATCACTTCCATCAGACGATCGGCGCTGCCGAGGATATGCAGCAGCTCAGCAATCTGTTCCAGCAGCTCTTTATATTCGTCGAGCAGTTTTTCGTGCTCAAGGCCGGTTAGTTTCTGCAAACGCAGATCCAGAATCGCCTGCGCCTGCTGTTCGGTCAGATAGTATTGACCGTCGCGCACGCCGAACTCTGGCTCCAGCCACTCCGGACGCGCAGCATCATCACCGGCGCGTTCCAGCATCGCCGCCACGTTACCCAGATCCCATGGGCGAGCAATCAGGCCGGCTTTGGCTTCCGCAGGCGTTGGCGCACGGCGGATAAGCTCGATGATCGGATCGATGTTGGCCAGCGCAATCGCCAGCGCTTCCAGGATATGCGCACGATCGCGAGCTTTACGCAGTTCGAAAATGGTACGACGCGTCACCACTTCACGACGGTGGCGCACGAACGCTGAAAGGATATCTTTCAGGTTCATGATTTTCGGCTGACCATGGTGCAACGCAACCATGTTAATGCCGAAGGAGACCTGCAGCTGCGTCTGGGAATAGAGGTTGTTGAGAACCACTTCACCCACCGCATCGCGCTTCACTTCAATCACGATGCGCATCCCGTCTTTATCAGACTCGTCACGCAGCGCGCTGATACCTTCAACGCGTTTGTCTTTCACCAGCTCGGCAATTTTCTCAATCAGGCGCGCTTTGTTCACCTGATACGGAATTTCGTGCACGATGATGGTTTCACGACCCGTTTTGGCATCGGTTTCCACCTCAGCGCGGGCGCGGATATAAATTTTACCGCGACCGGTACGGTAAGCTTCCTCAATACCACGACGACCATTAATAATGGCGGCGGTCGGGAAGTCCGGCCCCGGGATGTGTTCCATCAGCCCTTCGACGGAGATATCTTCATCGTCGATATAGGCCAGGCAGCCGTTGATCACTTCCGTCAGGTTGTGTGGCGGAATGTTGGTCGCCATCCCGACTGCGATACCGGACGAACCGTTTACCAGCAGGTTAGGGATTTTGGTCGGCATGACGTCAGGGATGCGCTCCGTACCGTCATAGTTATCAACGAAATCAACCGTCTCTTTTTCCAGGTCGGCCATCAGCTCGTGGGCGATTTTCGACATACGGATTTCCGTATAACGCATCGCTGCGGCGGAGTCGCCATCGACAGAACCGAAGTTACCCTGGCCATCGACCAGCATATAACGCAAGGAGAATGGCTGCGCCATACGGACAATGGTGTCATAAACGGCGGTATCACCATGAGGGTGGTATTTACCGATGACGTCACCAACGACACGGGCGGATTTTTTATAGGCTTTGTTCCAGTCATTGCCCAATACGTTCATGGCGTAAAGTACGCGACGGTGTACCGGTTTCAGGCCATCTCGGACATCCGGCAGCGCACGGCCAACAATGACCGACATCGCATAATCCAGATACGAGCTCTTAAGCTCTTCCTCAATGTTGACCGGTGTAATTTCTCTCGCAAGGTCGCTCATCTAACCGCTATCCCTCTACTGTATCCCGGATTCAAAGGTCGCAAATTATAACACAGCCACGGTGATACGGGTAAACCTATACCCAATGAATTTCGCGCTGCGTCAGGCCGGCAAATGCCGGAGTCCTGCTGAGCTGACTTTAGTCAGTGATTCCCGGGCTAATGAACGGGCGCGGCGAAAGGCGATGGGTATATACGGTTTATTCATGGCGGCCAACTGATATACTCGCCGGTCTGAACAGAAAAGGAGTAAGAGCGCCCATGAATGCCGAAAAACAGCCGGTGGCCCACAACGTTGATCACCATGAAATCGCTAAATTTGAAGCCGTCGCCTCGCGCTGGTGGGATTTAGAGGGCGAGTTCAAACCATTACATCGCATCAACCCGCTGCGTCTTGGCTATATTGCCGAGCGTTCCGGCGGTCTGTTTGGCAAGAAGGTGCTCGATGTCGGCTGCGGCGGCGGCATCCTGGCAGAAAGTATGGCGCGCGAAGGTGCGACGGTGACCGGGCTCGACATGGGCTTTGAACCGCTGCAGGTGGCAAAGCTCCACGCGCTGGAAAGCGGCGTACAGGTGGAATACGTCCAGGAGACGGTAGAAGAACACGCGGCGAAGCACGCGCAGCAGTACGATGTGGTGACCTGTATGGAGATGCTCGAGCACGTTCCCGACCCGCAATCGGTGGTGCATGCCTGCGCGCGGCTGGTGAAGCCCGGCGGCCAGGTGTTCTTTTCCACCATTAATCGTAACGGGAAAGCGTGGCTGATGGCGGTCGTCGGCGCAGAGTACGTGATGAAAATGGTGCCGAAGGGCACCCATGACGTGAAGAAGTTTATTAAGCCGTCAGAGCTGATCGGCTGGGTTGATCAGACTAATCTGAAAGAGCAGCATATTACCGGTCTGCATTACAATCCGTTGACCAATACTTTCAAGCTGGCGCCCGGCGTTGATGTTAACTATATGTTGCATACAACCGCGAAAAACGCATAACGTCAGCAGTTTTTCATATGACGATCCGGTGATGATTGCGCGGCATCAAGCCGCGTAATTTTTACATCCGTTGAAGAAATCAGCACTCGATCAAATTTTCATTTTTATTTTCCAGTTTATTGACATCTTCGCCAGGCCTTATGCGACGTGGGCCAGGCGATTATTACGCTTGTGCAACCTCAAATTAACGTCAAAATCAACCCTTGTACTCAAAAGAATCCTTACTAAAATACTCACCATATAGCGTTTCTTTTATCTACAACCCCCTATATATAGTATTTATCCACAGAGTTAGTCACAACGACGGTCTGTGGATAAACGGGGGATATTTTCTCTCACGGACAGGTATAATCCACATGAATCAGAGTCTGCTGGTGACAAAGCGCGACGGTAGCACCGAGCGCATTAATCTCGACAAAATCCATCGTGTACTGGATTGGGCGGCAGAAGGACTGAATAACGTTTCGATTTCTCAGGTAGAACTGCGCTCCCACATTCAGTTCTACGACGGTATCAAAACCGCCGATATTCACGAAACCATCATTAAGGCGGCTGCGGACCTGATCTCCCGCGATGCGCCGGATTACCAGTATCTCGCCGCGCGCCTGGCGATTTTCCACCTGCGTAAAAAAGCCTACGGCCAGTTTGAGCCGCCGGCACTGTATGACCACGTCACTAAAATGGTGAAGAACGGTAAATACGACACGCATCTGCTGGAAGACTACACGGAAGAAGAGTTCAAGCAGATGGACTCGTTCATCGTGCACGATCGCGATATGAGCTTCTCCTACGCTGCCGTTAAACAGCTGGAAGGCAAATATCTGGTGCAGAACCGCGTGACCGGCGAAATTTATGAAAGCGCCCAGTTCCTCTATATTCTGGTCGCCGCCTGCCTGTTCTCCAACTACCCGCGCGCGACGCGTCTGGATTACATCAAGCGTTTCTACGACGCCGTATCCACGTTCAAAATCTCGCTGCCGACGCCGATTATGTCCGGCGTGCGTACCCCAACCCGTCAGTTCAGCTCCTGCGTGCTGATCGAGTGCGGCGATAGCCTGGACTCCATCAACGCCACCTCCAGCGCCATCGTGAAATACGTTTCTCAGCGCGCCGGTATCGGGATTAACGCCGGCCGCATCCGTGCGCTGGGCAGCCCGATTCGCGGCGGTGAAGCGTTCCACACCGGCTGTATCCCGTTCTACAAGCACTTCCAGACCGCGGTGAAGTCCTGCTCGCAGGGTGGCGTACGCGGCGGTGCGGCGACGCTGTTCTACCCGATGTGGCACCTGGAAGTTGAAACCCTGCTGGTGCTGAAAAACAACCGCGGTACCGACGCAAACCGCGTTCGCCACATGGATTACGGCGTACAGATCAACAAACTGATGTACACCCGTCTGCTGAAAGGCGAAGACATCACCCTGTTCAGCCCGTCTGACGTCCCGGGCCTGTATGATGCCTTCTTCGCCGATCAGGACGAGTTCGAGCGTCTGTACACTCTGTATGAAAAAGACGACAGCATTCGCAAACAGCGGATTAAAGCCGTTGAACTGTTCTCCCTGATGATGCAGGAACGCGCCTCCACCGGCCGTATCTACATTCAGAACGTTGACCACTGCAACACCCACAGCCCGTTTGACCCGGTTATCGCTCCGGTTCGCCAGTCCAACCTGTGCCTGGAAATCGCTCTGCCGACCAAACCGCTGGACGATGTCAACGATGAAAACGGCGAAATCGCGCTGTGTACGCTGTCCGCCTTCAACCTTGGCGCCATTGAGAGCCTGGATGAGCTGGAAGAGCTGGCGGTGCTGGCGGTGCGTGCGCTGGATGCCCTGCTGGATTACCAGGACTACCCGATTCTGGCGGCCAAGCGCGGCGCGATGGGCCGTCGTACCCTGGGTATTGGGGTGATCAACTTCGCTTACTACCTGGCGAGACACGGCAAACGCTACTCCGACGGTAGCGCCAACAACCTGACGCATAAAACCTTTGAAGCCATCCAGTACTACCTGCTGAAAGCTTCTAACGAGCTGGCGATTGAGCAAGGCGCGTGCCCGTGGTTCAACGAAACCACCTATGCCAAAGGTGTGCTGCCGATCGATACCTATAAAAAGGATCTCGACGCTATCGTCAGCGAGCCGCTGCATTACGATTGGGAAGCGCTGCGTGAGTCGATTAAAACCCACGGTCTGCGTAACTCGACCCTCTCCGCGCTGATGCCGTCCGAGACCTCTTCGCAGATCTCTAACGCCACCAACGGGATTGAGCCGCCGCGCGGCCACGTGAGCATCAAAGCCTCGAAAGACGGCATTCTGCGTCAGGTGGTGCCGGACTATGAAAAACTGCAGAACAGCTACGAGCTGCTGTGGGAAATGCCGAACAATGACGGCTATCTGCAGCTGGTCGGCATCATGCAGAAGTTTATCGATCAGTCGATTTCCGCCAACACCAACTACGACCCGACGCGTTTCCAGTCCGGGAAAGTCCCGATGCAGCAGTTGCTGAAAGACTTGCTCAATGCCTATAAATTCGGCGTGAAAACTCTGTACTATCACAACACCCGTGATGGCGCGGAAGATGCGCAGGACGATATGGCGCCGTCCATCCAGGACGACGGCTGCGAAAGCGGCGCGTGTAAGATCTGATCCCCTCCTCGCTCTGGCGAGCGAGGAAACCTAAAAGCTCCGTACGATTTTCCCCCCTCCTCCGGGAGAGGGTCGGGGTGAGGGGCAATAACACCACAGGACTCACATTTAATGGCATATACCACTTTTTCACAGACAAAAAACGATCAGCTGCTTGAGCCGATGTTTTTTGGCCAGCCGGTTAACGTGGCCCGTTACGATCAGCAAAAATATGACATCTTCGAAAAGCTGATCGAAAAGCAGCTCTCCTTTTTCTGGCGTCCGGAAGAGGTTGACGTCTCCCGCGACCGTATCGATTACCAGGCGCTGCCAGAACATGAAAAACATATTTTCATCAGCAATCTGAAGTATCAGACGCTGCTGGACTCCATCCAGGGGCGTAGCCCGAACGTGGCGCTGCTGCCGCTGATCTCGATCCCGGAACTGGAAACCTGGGTTGAAACCTGGGCGTTCTCTGAGACGATTCACTCTCGCTCCTACACCCATATCATCCGTAACATCGTCAACGATCCGGCGATGGTTTTTGACGATATCGTCACTAACGAGCAGATTCAGAAACGAGCGGAAGGTATTTCCCACTATTACGACACGCTGATCGAACTGACCAGCTACTGGCATCTGCTGGGGGAAGGCACGCACACCGTCAACGGTAAAACCGTCACCGTCAACCTGCGCGAGCTGAAAAAGAAACTCTACCTGTGCCTGATGAGCGTTAACGCGCTGGAAGCGATCCGCTTCTACGTCAGCTTCGCCTGCTCCTTCGCGTTCGCCGAACGTAAGCTGATGGAAGGCAACGCCAAAATCATCCGGCTGATCGCCCGTGACGAAGCGCTGCACCTGACCGGCACCCAGCATATGCTGAACCTGCTGCGTTCCGGCGTAGACGACCCGGAGATGGCGGAAATTGCCGAAGAGTGTAAGCAGGAGTGCTACGATCTGTTCGTACTGGCCGCACAGCAGGAGAAAGAGTGGGCGGATTACCTGTTCCGCGATGGTTCGATGATTGGCCTGAACAAAGATATTCTCTGTCAGTATGTCGAATACATCACCAATATCCGCATGCAGGCGGTGGGCCTCGACCTGCCCTTCCAGACCCGCTCCAACCCGATTCCGTGGATCAACACCTGGCTGGTGTCCGATAACGTGCAGGTGGCGCCGCAGGAAGTAGAGGTCAGCTCCTACCTGGTCGGCCAGATCGATTCCGAAGTCGATGCCGACGATCTGAGCAACTTCCAGCTCTGATGAAACGCATTTTTTTGAAAATTTCTGACACTCGCCTGGAGTGTCAGGATGAACACCCTTCCCTGTTGGCCGCCCTGGAATCACATAACATCGACGTGGAGTATCAGTGCCGCGCGGGCTATTGTGGTTCCTGCCGCACGCGGCTGGTCTCCGGTCAGGTTGACTGGCTGACCGAGCCGCTGGCGTTTATCCAACCGGGAGAAATTTTGCCCTGCTGCTGCCGGGCGAAGGGTGATATCGAAATAGAGATGTAGCCGCTTAGCGAAATCCCATCCGCGCCGGCCGGCGCGGACAGGTTTTCCGCTCACACCGCGGGTTAGCGGTGTTCCCCCTCTTGTTGCAGGAACTGCACCGCCTTATCCGGGAAGTCGCTGAACAGCCCATCGACACCGGCCTTGTTGTACAGCAGGTCGAACAGCTGATCGACATTGGTGACGTAATCCGGCAGCTGGTCGGCGCGCACGGTATACGGGTGTACCACCAGATGCTGCTGATGCGCCTCTTGCACCATATTGGTCAACGCCACCTCGCCCGGTCTGGCCTGTGCCGCCACCAGCATATGGTAGTCCGGGCCAATACCGTCGGCGTATTGTGCGATCTGCCCCATCGCGCCGGGCTTAAACATCCAGTCGTAGCTGTAGTTAACCCATTTGCCGTCCGCCTGGCGCTGCTGGGTTTCGTTCCAGTCGGTGTAAGCGATCAGCTGCACCAGATTCAGGTTCATCCCCATCTTCGGCTCCAGCTCGTTCTTGATGCGCTTGAGCTCGTTAGCATCAAAGCATTGCAGATACACTTTATCCTGCTTGCTGGTGTAACCATACTTCTTCAGCACCTGCAGAACGCTGGCGGCGATATCCTTGCCTTCCTGATGGTGGAACCACGGCGCTTTAATCTCCGGGTAGATACCGATATTTTTCCCCGTGGAATGATTCAACCCCTGAACGAACTCAATCTCCTCTTCAAAGGTATGAACGCGGAAATCCGATTTTCCCATCGGAAAGCGTCCCGGGAAGGTCTGTACATGCTTACCGTCTTTAGGCTCGAACCCTTCGCTGAACCGCAGCGATTTGATCTCCGCCAGGGTGAAGTCGATCGCGTAAAAGCGGCCATCCTGACGCGCGCGCTGCGGGAATTTCTCCGCCACATCGGTGACCCGATCGAGATAGTGGTCATGCAGCACCACCAGCCGATCGTCTTTGGTCATCACCAGGTCCTGCTCGAGATAATCGGCTCCCTGGGCATAGGCCATCGCTTTCGCCGGCAGCGTATGCTCGGGCAGATAGCCGCTGGCGCCGCGGTGGGCGATGACTATCTTATCCCCTGCCAGCGCGGCAAAGCTTAGCGTGCAACCTGCCAGTAAAATCCCGGTCATCAAGGTCGTTATTGCCGTTTTCATACGCATTCCTTAAGACTGTTTCAGTTGCTGGTGATGGCGTTTTTCGCCGATCATCACCACCAGCAGCAGCAGTACCGCCAGTACGCTACCGCCGATCATCACCATGAAACCGCCATCCCAGCCGAAGAAGTCGACGGTGTAGCCGACAATCGCGCTGGCGGCGACGGAACCGCCGAGGTAGCCAAACAGACCGGTAAAGCCCGCGGCGGTGCCGGCGGCTTTCTTCGGCGCCAGCTCCAGGGCGTGCAGACCAATCAGCATCACCGGGCCATAAATCAGGAAGCCGATGACGATCATACAGGTCATGTCGATGCCCGGGTTGCCCGGCGGGTTAAGCCAGTAAACCACGGTCGCAATGGTCACCAACGTCATAAAGAAGACCCCGGTCGCCCCGCGATTCCCCTTAAACACCTTATCCGACATCCAGCCGCAAATCAGCGTTCCCGGAATACCCGCATACTCATATAAGAAGTAGGTCCAGGAGGATTTATCCAGCGCGAAGTGCTTCACCTCTTTCAGATAGGTCGGCGACCAGTCGAGAATGCCGTAGCGCAACAGATAGACAAAGACGTTCGCCACGGCGATATACCACAGCAGCTTGTTCGGCAGAATATACTGCTTAAAGATCTGGCTGGCGGTCAGCTCCTCTTCATGCTTTTCGCTGTAATCGTCCGGGTAGTCGTTCTTGTACTCTTCAATCGGCGGCAGGCCGCAGGACTGCGGGGTATCACGCATCATGGCAAAGGCAAACACCGCCAGCAGAATGGCGCCGAAAGCCGGCATATACAGCGCCGCGTGCCAGTCGTTAAACCAGGCCATCCCCAGCAGGAACAGCAGCGGCGGGATCCCGCCGCCAACGTTATGCGCGCAGTTCCACACCGAGACAATACCGCCGCGCTCTTTCTGCGACCACCAGTGCACCATCGTCCGGCCGCACGGCGGCCAGCCCATCCCCTGGAACCAGCCGCACAGGAACAGCAGAACAAACATCACCATAATGCTGGAGGTCGCCCAGGGCACGAACCCCATCACCAGCATCACCAGCGCGGCCAGGATCAACCCTGCCGGCAGGAAAATGCGCGGATTCGAACGATCGGATACCGACCCCATGATGAATTTCGAAAATCCATAGGCGATGGAAATACCCGAGAGCGCGAAACCGAGATCGCCGCGCGAAAACCCTTGCTCAACCAGGTAGGGCATGGCCAAAGCAAAGTTCTTACGAACCAGATAGTAAGCGGCATATCCGAAGAAGATGCCGATAAAAATTTGCCAGCGCAGACGGCGATATAGCGGGTCGATTTCCGCCTCTGGCAAACGCGCTTTATGTGGCGCAGGTTTAAAAATAGTTAACATAGCAGCCTCCGTGGCCATTTCTTTTCTGCTGATACCGATAAGAAAAATCTAATCTAATCACCCACTTCTGATGCTGCGGGATGGTAGGCAAAGCCCGGCTCAGATACTGTGAAATATCGCACGTTTTGTTACAAAAATATGACAAAAAATTCCATTGTGAGCATGAAATCACATAACACGCTCGAATAACGCGCGAATATGCTCGAAATCAAACAACACACACTGTTTGTATGGCTAAATGGCGCAAAACGAACATAGAGGGACTTGAAGATGGCCGATAGCGGTGAATGTGATGTCATCATCATTGGCGGCGGCGCAACCGGCGCAGGGATCGCGCGCGACTGTGCGCTTCGCGGGCTGCGCGTAACGTTAGTGGAACGCCACGATATCGCCACCGGGGCGACCGGGCGCAATCATGGGCTGTTGCACAGCGGCGCGCGCTATGCCGTAACCGATGGCGAATCGGCCCGGGAATGCATCAGTGAAAACCGCATCCTGCGCCGCATCGCCCGCCACTGTATTGAACCCACTAATGGACTGTTTATCACCCTTCCCGAGGACGACCTGGCCTGGCAGCAGACCTTTATCAGCGCCTGTCAGCAGGCCGGTATCGAGACCCGCCAGCTGTCGCCAGCGGAAGCGCTGCGCATTGAGCCGACCGTTAATCCGGCTCTGCTCGGCGCCGTTCAGGTTCCCGATGGCACCATCGACCCGTTTCGTCTCACCGCCGCCAACATGCTCGACGCCCGCGAGCATGGCGCCACCATTCTCACCGGCTGCGAAATTACCGCGCTGATCCGCCACGCGGATCGCGTTTGCGGCGTACAGTTTTACGATCATCAACGACGCGAAACGCGCGCGCTGCGCGCCAGCATGGTGGTCAATGCCGCCGGGATCTGGGGCCAGCGGATCGCGGAATATGCCGATCTGCGCGTTGCGATGTTTCCGGCCAAAGGCTCGCTGCTGATCCTCGACCATCGTATTAATCGCCAGGTGATCAACCGCTGCCGTAAACCCGCCGACGCCGATATTCTGGTGCCCGGGGATACCATTTCGCTGATTGGCACCACCTCTGAGCATATTCCCTACGCCGAGATAGACGACAACCGGGTCACCGCCGCCGAAGTCGACATCCTGCTACGGGAAGGTGAAAAGCTGGCGCCGGTACTTGGCCGCACCCGCGTACTCCGCGCCTATTCCGGCGTGCGTCCGCTGGTGGCCAGCGATAATGACCCCAGCGGACGCAGCGTCAGCCGCGGCATTGTCCTGCTCGATCACGCCGAGCGCGACGGAATGGAGGGTTTTCTCACCATCACCGGCGGCAAGCTGATGACCTACCGTCTGATGGCGGAGTGGGCGACGGATGCCGTCTGTCGCAAACTGGGCAACGGCGCCCCCTGTACCACCGCCGATACTCCGCTACCGGGCTCACAGGAAGCCAGCGAAACCACGGTGAAAAAAATCATCTCCCTGTCCGCCCCGCTGCGCGGTTCCGCCATCTATCGCCACGGCGACCGGACTCCCGCCTGGCTGGGGGATACCCGCCAGCATCGCAGCCTGATCTGCGAATGCGAAATGGTCACCGCCGGGGAAGTACAGTACGCGGTCGAAAACTTAGCGGTCAACAGCCTGCTCGATTTGCGCCGCCGCACGCGGATCGGAATGGGTACCTGCCAGGGGGAGCTGTGCGCCTGCCGCGCGGCCGGGCTGCTACAACGCTTCAATATCACCACGCCGGCGCAGTCGCTGACCCAGCTTTCCGCCTTTCTCAACGAACGCTGGAGGGGTGTACAGCCCGTCGCCTGGGGCGATGCGTTACGCGAAAGCGAATTCACCCGCTGGGTCTACCTCGGGCTGTGCGGACTGCAGAAGGAGCATCAGGATGAAATTTGATTGCGTTATTATCGGCGGCGGGCTGGCCGGCCTGCTTTGCGGCCTGAGTCTCAACCAGCACGGCCTGCGCTGCGCGATCGTTAGCCGGGGCCAGAGCGCGCTGCACTTCTCCTCCGCATCGCTGGACCTGCTCTGCGCCCTTCCCGATGGCGAAGTCGTCACCGACGTGGCCCACGGGATCGCCCGTCTGGCAGAGCAGCTTCCCGCTCATCCCTACGCAACGCTGGGCGCCGACCTGGTGATGGCCTACGCCGCGCAAACCGAAGCGCTGCTGGCGGCCAGCGGGATCCGGATGCACGGCGCTGCGCACCAGCCGCATTCGCGCGTCACGCCGTTAGGCACCCTGCGCCCGACATGGCTTTCCCCGCAGGAAGTGCCGGTGGCCCCGTTAACCACCGGCCGGGTGGGCGTGATCGGGATCAGCGGTTTCGCCGACTTCCAGCCGCATCTGGCCGCCGCCTCGCTCCATCAGCAAGGCGTCAACGCCACGGCAGAGGAGATCGACCTGCCGCTGCTGGACATCCTGCGGGATAACCCGAGTGAATTTCGCGCCGCGAATATTGCCCGAATGCTCGACGAAGAGCGCCACTGGCCCTCCCTTCTCGCCGCATTACGCCCGCTGGCGCTGGCGTACGATTTACTGATCATGCCCGCCTGTTTCGGCCTCAATGACGGTGCGCTATACGCGTGGTTACAGGCGCAGCTGCCCTGTACGCTGCGCCTGGTGCCGACGCTACCGCCTTCGGTGCCGGGCATGCGCCTGCATCACCAGCTCCAGCGCCGTTTTATCCGCGGCGGGGGAACCTGGCTGGCGGGCGACGAGGTGACGCAAATCGGTCATCAGGATGGCGCGGTCACCGCCATCTGGACCCGTCAGCACGGGGATGTTGCGCTGCGCCCGCGCTTCGCGGTCCTGGCCAGCGGCAGTTTTTTCAGCAATGGCCTGATTGCCGACAAAGAACGGGTGCGGGAACCGATTCTCGACCTCGATCTCCAGCAGACCTCCCCGCGGGAGAGCTGGTATCAACGCGACTTCTTCGCCTCGCAGCCCTGGCAGCGCTTTGGTCTGAAAACCGATGCGCGGCTGCGTCCGCTGCTACACGGCCAGCCGCTTGGCAATCTGTTTGCCATCGGTTCGCTGTTGGGCGGTTTTGATGCCATTCAGCTGGGGTGCGGCGGCGGCGTTTGCGCGGTGACGGCGCTGCACGTCGCAAAACAGATCAATGACCTTGCCGGAGGCGCGCGATGAACGATACCCGCTTTGAGAGCTGTATTAAATGTACCGTCTGTACGACCGCCTGTCCGGTCAGCCGGGTCAATCCTCGCTACCCCGGCCCGAAACAGGCGGGGCCGGATGGCGAACGTCTGCGGCTGAAAGACGGGGCGCTGTACGACGAGGCCTTAAAATATTGTATTAACTGCAAGCGCTGCGAAGTGGCCTGCCCCTCCGACGTCAAAATCGGCGACATTATTCAGCGGGCACGGGCGCAGTACAGTCAGCAAAAGCCGACGCTGCGCGATGCCATCCTCAGCCATACCGACCTGATGGGTACCCTTTCCACGCCGTTTGCTCCGCTGGTCAACGCCGCGACGGGGCTCAAACCGGTGCGCCGGCTGCTGGATGCGACGCTAAAGATTGACCATCGCCGCAGCCTGCCGAAATATGGCTTCGGCACTTTTCGCCGGGCGTACCGTCTGCAGGCGGACCGCCAGGCGCAGTTCAGCGAACAGGTGGCGTTCTTTCACGGCTGTTACGTCAACTACAACCATCCGCAGCTCGGTCACGATCTGATCCGCGTCCTTAACGCTATGGGCACCGGCGTGCAGCTGTTAAGCAAAGAAAAATGCTGCGGCGTGCCGCTCATCGCCAACGGCTTTTTTGCCAAAGCCCGCAGGCAGGCGCTCAGCAACGTCGCCGCCATGCGGGAGAAGCCGCTGCCGATCGTGGCCACCTCATCGACCTGTACCTTTACCCTGCGGGATGAATACCCGCACCTGCTGGACGTCGACAACGGCGATATTCGCGACCGGGTCGAACTGGCGACGCGCTGGATCTGGCGCCAGCTGGATGCCGGGCGCCCCCTGCCGCTACGGTCGCTGCCGCTTAAGGTGGTCTATCACACGCCGTGTCATATGGAGAAAATGGGCTGGTCGCTGTATACCCTCGAACTGCTGCGGCAGATCCCAGGCTTACAGCTGGAGGTGCTGGATTCACAGTGCTGCGGCATTGCCGGCACCTACGGTTTTAAATCGGAGAATTATCCCTCTTCGCAGGCGATTGGCGCCCCGCTGTTTCGCCAGATTGAGGAGAGCGGGGCCGACCTTGTGGTCACCGATTGTGAAACCTGCAAGTGGCAAATCGAGATGTCCACCAGCAAACGCTGCGAACACCCGATCACCTTACTGGCGCAGGCGCTGGACGCGCCTGCCTGAGGAAAGATCAGTCGATGAACAAGGTATCCACGACGTTAATCCACCCGTGTTCACCGGCTACCGGCTGGCCGTTCAGCCAGCGGCGCAGCATGTTGAGGGCCATCATCGCGCAGACTTCCTGGCGAACCGCTACGCTATGGCGGGTCACGCTGAATTTAACCCGTAGCGCATGGGTCCCCTGCGGCGTCGACAGCACAAAGTTCAGGAAATCGGCCTCCTGGCCGCTGACCGCCAGCGCCAGGCCGGCGAAATGGTTGACCCGCCGTTCCGCCGTCCAGCGGGCCGACTGGGCCAGCGACTCTTCCTGGGAGGGCACCACTTCGCTTGCCAGCAGCGGCGCGTTAGCCCGCGAAAGCTGGAGCGCCAGCAGACCACCGGTAAACTGTTCGCTTAGCGTCAGGCTCAGCTGACGCTCCTGTAAACGACGGGCGATCTGCGCCGGCAGCCCTTCGGTGCCCTCAAAGATCAGGCTCTCCCCCGCCACCTTTTTCACTTCTGGCCACAGCGCCAGCATCGCTTCCCGCTGTGAATCCGGGCCGGTGAGCTTCAGCTCAATAATTGGCATCGAAGACCGGTAGCCCATCACCACGCCGGGAGGTAACGCTAACGGCTCGAGGCTTTGCGCCAGCTCGCTTTCCGAACGGCCAAAGGTGGTCAGACGCAGGCACAACGGCGGCGCAGACAGCGGGAAGCGCTGGCGGAGACGCGGTAAAATCTCCTGCTCCACCATCACTTTAAATTCCGACGGTACGCCGGGGGTGAAAAACATCAGGCAACGATTGAGCTGCACGGCAAAACCGCAGGCCGTGCCAACTGGATTGTTGATCATCTCCGCGCTGGCGGGGATTTCCGCCTGCTTGCGGTTGCTTGCTGCCATCGGCCGCCCGCGTTCAGCGAAGAAGCGGGTCATCGTCTCCAGCCATCCGGCGTGCAGAACCAGCCCTTCCCCCTTGGCGGTCGCCGCGGCCAGCGCGCTCAGATCGTCGCTGGTCGGCCCCAGGCCGCCGTTAACGATCAGCACATCCGCCTGCTCGCTACGCTCGCGTAAAACCGCCACCAGGGCGTCAAGATCGTCGCCGACGGTATTGCGGCGCGTTAACGGTAACCCCTGATTGAAAAAGAAATCTGCCAGCCACGCGGCGTTGGTATCAACAATTTGTCCGTGCAGTACTTCATCGCCGGTGGACAGCATTTCCACATTTAACATTTTTCACTCCTTGCCTGCCAGGTGGGAATACTATACACGTCATCCGCGCGGCTGCCTTGTTGTTGGCGAGCTTAATGCATCCGGAATGATGTGGTACGGACGGCGCGGGCAGGATACGGCGCGGACAGGCCACGCCATGGTAGGATCAGAAGCTGGCGCTGACGCCGACGTACGGGCCGTCTGCGATCGTATTGTCTTTGTTGCCGTCTTTTCCTTCGAGGGTCAGATAGCGATAGCCCGCTTGAATGCTCAGAGGACGCATGATTGTCCAGCTCGCGCCGGCATTGGCTTCCTGATAGCTCTGGATACCGCTGGAGAGCGAGTCCGGAGAATAATAGTATTCGCCGAACAGGCGGAAACTGTCGCCAATTTTCCACTGCAGGCCGCCGCCGACTGCCGCCGCGTAACCTTCATCGCCGCTCTTCGGGTTGGTATATACCCCCTTCCCGCCGACCGTAGCCAGGAACGGACCCAGCGGGACATTCAGGCCGAGGCCTAAGCCTGCCGCATCACCGTCATTATCGCTGTGCATCCAGTTGCCGGTGACCGCCAGCCCGGTTGATTCGGTACCAAAACCGACGCCAAGGTTGGTGTAGTGCTCGCCCACCTGCCCGGTCACGCCGATCGCGTTGGCCGCCGTCGAGACCAGCATCATGCCCGCCAGGCCTAAAAACATGCTCTTTTTCATTTTTACTCTATCCAGAAAACAAGAATCAAAAAAGTCCCAAAAACCGCAGAATTGTACTGCCGAATGCTGAGGAATCAATGCACTAAAACGACCTTTATTCGCGTGATTGTAAACAGTTGCTACGAATGTTCTGACACAGAGGGTGGCAATGATGCTTGCAGTTTAACGAGGCGGCTCGCAAACTGGTTCTCCTGAACATTTTGTCGATCGTCAACTCAAGGAGATAACCATGCGTCAAAGGACTATTGTCTGCCCGCTGATTCAAAACGATGGCCACTACCTGCTGTGCAAAATGGCCGACGATCGCGGCGTATTCCCCGGACAGTGGGCGCTTTCCGGCGGCGGCGTGGAGCCTGGCGAGCGCATTGAGGCGGCGCTGCGTCGGGAGGTTCACGAGGAGCTGGGGGAAGCCCTGCAGCTAACGAGCATCACCCCGTGGACCTTCAGAGACGATATTCGGGTCAAAACCTATGCCGACGGCCGCCGGGAAGAGATTTATATGATCTACCTGATTTTCGACTGCATCAGCGCCAATCGCGACGTCACCATTAATGAAGAGTTTCAGGAGTATGCCTGGGTTAGCCCCGAGGATTTATCGCGTTATGACCTGAATGTCGCCACCCGTCAGACCTTAACCCTGAAGGGCCTGCTGTGACTGCGTCGGCTAATCCGCCGCGCGCAGCGTGGCATTGACCCATTCACTTAACGCCCGGCGGGAGATTTTAATTCCGCCGGTTTTCAACCTTTCAGGTAGCGTCAACCAGCGAACCGGCTGCTGAAAGCGCGCCAGCTTATCCTCCGCCCAGGCCGCTAAACTGGCGATGTCGCACTGCGCATCGCACTCCACCACCGCCACCGGGCGTTGACCAAACTCGCGATCGGCCAGCGGGACGATAAACACCTGCTGCACCTGCGGATGGTTCACAATCACCCGCTCCACCTCTTCAGGCTGAATACCTTCGCCGCCGCTGAAAAAGAGATTATCCATCCGCCCGAGGATCGTCAGTTTACCGTCGCGCAGCTCACCGCGATCGCGGGTGGCAAACCAGCCCTGCTCGTTCACCAGCGGCTGAACGCCGCCGTCACGCCAGTAACCCGCCGCCATGCTGTCGGCACGCAGCCAGACTTCGCCCGCGACAACTTTCAGCGCTCGCCCCGGCAGCGGCCGCCCGACATCCGGCGCGCCGTCGGCCGCTTTTCCGCACACCGTCGAGGCGAACTCCGTCAGGCCGTAGCCGCACCAGCAGCGGATCCCGCGTTCGCGGGCCTGTTCGGTAAGCGCTACGGGAATCGCCGCGCCGCCCAGCAGCACCGCTTGCAACGAGATCTCCGCCGCGCTGTTGAGCAACCGCCACAGCTGCGTCGGCACCAGCGAAGCATGGCTGCAGCCCCGTAACGCCTGCTCCAGCGGCTGTTTTTCCCGTACCGTCAGGCGCGATCCGGCCAGCAGCCAGCGCCAGACGATGCCCTGCCCGGAGACATGAAACAGCGGCAGCGACAGCAGACAGTCATCTTCAGGCGCCAACGGCATCATCGCCAGAACCCCCTGCGCGCTGGCCAGATGCGCACGACAGCTGTGGACGGCGGCTTTCGGCAGGCCGGTGGAACCGGAGGTCAGCGTCATCGACGCCAGACGCTCTGCGCACCAGGCTGCCGCATGTTCACCCGCGGCGCGATGTAGCGTCAGCGGCTGATAATCCCGCGCCAGCGGCTCGCCGTTCAGTTCCAGGGCGTAGCGGAGATCGAGGGTGGGTAACAGCGCCGTCAGCAGGGAAGACGGCAGCTGTGGATTCAGCGGCAAGACCCGCACGCCGCACTGAAGCAGCGCCAGCCATGCCAGCAGGGTTGACGGCTGATTGTAGGCCCGCAGCAGCACCCCCTCCCCCGCGCTCACCCCCTGAGCGCAGAACCCGGCGGCCAGCGCATCCACTCTGGCACACAGCTGTCGCCAGTTCAGAACGTCGTCGTTCAGGCGCAGCGCAGGGGCAGCGCCACGCTGCTGGCGCCAGTGGCGCCACGGCCAGTCGCTGAATATCACAACAGCGGCTCCAGGGTATCGCTCTTCAGGCAGGGCAACGTGCTGTCCGGCCATGGGCGAATCAGCTGCGCACGCATCAGCGCCAGGGTATCGAGGCCGGGGATAGTCTGCGGCGTCAGCCATGCGGCAATCCGCGCCAGCTGTGTCAGACCCAGGCTCGATTCAATCGACGAGCTGATCACCGCCGTCAGCCCCAGCGCGTGGGCCGCCGCGACCTGTTCCTGCACTTTTTGCAGGCTACCGGTCAGGGTCGGCTTAATCACTAGCGCTTTCAGCCCCGGCTCGGCCTGAAAGCGAAAATCCGCTTCACGCAGACTCTCATCCCAGGCAATCGCGATACCGGTCTCTCTGGCGAAGGCCCGGGAATCGTCGCGGCTTTTGCACGGCTCCTCAAGGAAGGCGATGCGCTCGCGGTATTGCGGATTGACGTATTTCGCAAACTGCTGCGCTTTGAGCGGCGTCCAGGCGCGGTTGGCATCAAGGCGCAGCGACAGCTCGGGTATGGCTTCCAGCAGCAGGTTCACCACCATCCCGTCGCGCACCGCCTCATACAGACCGACCTTAACCTTTGCCACCTTCTCGCCGGGCATCGCCGCCAGCCTGGCAAACAGTTCATCCGGGTCGCCGGTACACAGCGGCGCCGCGCGATAATCCGCGCTCTGCGGCAGCTCATCGCGCAGTTCCGCCAGCGCGCAGCTAACGCCGAAGGCCGCCGAAGGTGGAACCGGATAAGGCGGCTCTTCGCCTTGCCGCCAGGCCGTAGCCCACGCCAGCAGCGCGGACTGCGCCTGTTCCAGCGTCTCCGGGCTGAATCCCGGCAGAGGAGAAACTTCCCCCCATCCCTGGCGCTCGCCCTCCTGCAGGTGGATGAACAGCCCGTCGCGAGTTTTTAGCCGCCGTTCACGCAGGACCACACCCGCGTCCATCGGGACCTGCCAGCGGTATACCTGCGCCTGACGCATTATGGATTCCGTTTAAATTTGCTGAAGTCCGGCTGACGTTTCTGGTTAAAGGCGTTACGTCCTTCCTGACCCTCTTCGGTCATGTAGAACAGCATGGTGGCATTGCCCGCCAGCTCCTGCAGCCCCGCCTGACCATCGCAGTCGGCGTTTAGCGCCGCCTTCAGGCAACGCAGCGCCATCGGGCTGTTTTGCAGCATTTCACGACACCAGCGCACGGTCTCTTTTTCCAGATCCGCCAGCGGGACGACGGTGTTGACCAGCCCCATATCCAGCGCCTGCTGCGCATCGTACTGACGGCACAGGAACCAGATTTCACGCGCTTTTTTCTGCCCGACGATGCGTGCCATATAGGATGCGCCCCAGCCGCCGTCGAACGAACCCACTTTCGGGCCGGTCTGGCCGAAAATGGCATTCTCTGCGGCAATCGTCAGATCGCACATCATATGCAGCACGTGGCCGCCGCCGATAGAGAAGCCCGCCACCATCGCCACGACCGGTTTCGGACAGGTACGGATTTGACGCTGGAAGTCGAGCACGTTGAGATGATGAACGCCGGAATCATCCTGATAACCGCCGTAATCGCCGCGCACTTTCTGGTCACCGCCGGCGCAGAAGGCCTTATCGCCTTCGCCGGTCAGGATGATGACGCCGATATTGTCATCATAGCGGGCGTCAGACAGCGCCTGGATCATCTCTTTCACCGTCAGCGGGCGGAAGGCGTTGCGCACCTGCGGACGGTTAATGGTGATTTTAGCAATCCCATCCGTCGATTTCTGGTAACGAATATCGGTATAGCCTTCGGAGCAATCCTGCCATTCCACAGGGGCGTAGAGTATTGCTTCATCAAGAGAAATCATAGAATGTCCTTTGGTTAACTCGCTAAAAACTGTGCCAGACACGACACCACCGCCGTGGGATTTTCCCGATGCGCGTTATGCCCGGCATGCTGAATAAGATGTCGCGTCGCGGCAAGATCGCGTGCAATCGCGCGAAATTTGTCATCATGTTCGCCGCAAAGATAATGAAAAGGGTAGCGGCAAGCGCGCAATGACGCGCGGAGATCGGGCTGCGAGGCCAATGACGTCGCCTCCAGCATCGCAGCCAGATTGGCGCCGTCATTGCGGCTGCGCAACGCAATGAGCGTCTCCCGCTGCTGCGGGCTGAGGGAGGCGAAAACCGGCTGTTGATACCAGTCGGCAAAGACCGCGGAGAGCGGCTCGCGGCGAAAACGCGCCGCCCACCCGGCATCGGCGCGACGGCGCAGCAAACGCTGGTCGTCATCCTGCAATCCAGGATGAGCGCCCTCCACCACCAGGCCGCGCAGCCCCTGGCGCGGCTCGCTGGCAAAAACCATCGCAACCCGTCCGCCGAGGGAGTAGCCAATCAACCAATAGTCGCGTATGCGATAGTCCGCGAGGGTTTCCTGTAACCGCAGGCAGACATCGGCGAATCCGCTGACCTCAACATCGCGCGAAGCGCCATGACCCGGCAGGTCGATATAGAGGCGCGGATACGCCGCGAACGCGTCGCCGACCGCTTGCCATTCCCGACGATCGCCGGAAAAGCCGTGCAAAAAGACCAGCCAGGGATAGCCCGGCCGCCCCTTTTCACTCGCGGCATGCAGCGTCATAGCCGGCTGACCTGAGCCAGCAGCTGCTGCAGGGTATGCGTCCCCTCGGTTTCGTTAACCACCAGCTCGATCAGCGTCGCCCCCGGCAGGCGCCAGGCGCCGGCTAACGCCGCCTCCAGCTCATCCCAGTTCGTCGGGCGATGATAAGCAAGATCAAACATCGCCGCGGCGTGGCGGAAATGGACATCCTGCGGCATCAGATAAAACTGCCGCCGCTGTTCCTGCGGCGTCGGCAGCAGAGAGAAGATCTGTCCGCCGTTGTTGTTCACGACGATCAGCACCAGCGGCGCGGAGGCCTGACGCAGCAGCGCCAGGGAGTTCAGATCGTAGAGCGCGGAAAGATCGCCGACGATCGCCAGCAGCGGACGCGCATTAGCCCGCTGGACGCCCGCGGCGGTCGCCAGCAGGCCATCAATACCGCTGGCGCCGCGGTTGCTGTAGACCGGGTAACCCGCCGGAAGCTGCGACAGGGCATCGATTAAGCGCACCACCAGGCTATTGCCGACAAACAGCTGCCCTTGTTCCGGCAGATAGCGACTGATCCGCTGGGCCAGCTGGGCTTCGCCGAAGGTTTCGCTACAGGCGACCGCCGCCTGCCAGGCCTGTTTCGCCAGGGCCGGGATCGCCGTCGCCCAGGGCTGGCGGTTTTCTGCCGGGTGCAGGTCCAGCCAGCGATCCACCGGGCAAACCAGACGGCGGCCGCGGTGATGCGCCGGATCCAGGCGCCCGGGTAAATGATCCACTATCCAGTATTCATCCGCTTCGCAGGTTGCCTGCCACTGCAGCACGCGCTTGCCGGTCAGGCTGCTGCCCAGCTGGACCACGATTTGCGCCTGTTGCAGTTCACTGACCGCCTTGCCGTTGGCCAGCCACAGATCGGCACACGGCAGCGGCTGCCCGGTTTGGGAAAGGACATCGCCAATCAGCGGCCAGCCGAGGGTTTTCGCCCACTCCGCTGCCTTTTTACCTTCGGCGGCGCTCATGCGCCCGGCCACCACCACCCCGCGCTTCTGCCGCCAGAAAAACCAGTCGCGCTGTTTTTCACTTTCCAGATGCAGCGACTGGCTCAGCCAGGGCTTATCGCTGTGCCACCACTCGCCAAGCTGCTGCTGCCAGGCCACGCCGGTATCATCCACCTCGCCGTACAGAGGCTCGGCAAACGGACAGTTAATATGGACGCCGCCGGAATGCAGCGCCCCCAGCGCCTGGTCAATCGCCGATACCAGCCAGCGCGCGGGCACCTCCTGCGACGGGCGCGGCAACGCGAGGGTCTGCGACGGATGGGAGGCGAACATCCCCGGCTGGCGAATCGCCTGGTTAGCCCCGCAGTCAATCAGCTCAGGGGGACGGTCGGCGGTCAGCAGGATCAGCTTTTCCCCGGTGAGCCCCGCCTCAATCAAGGCCGGATAGAGATTGGCCGTCGCCGTACCGGAGGTGACAATCACCGCCACCGGCTGCCTGCTGGCTTTCGCCAGCCCCAGCGCCAGATGACCAAGACCGCGTTCGTCAAAATGAGTATGGGGAATCAATGCGCGGTTTTCCGCCGCTGCCAGCGTTAAGGGTGTCGAGCGCGAGCCCGGCGCAATGCAGATATGCTGCACGCCGTGGCGGGTTAATGCTTCGAGGATCACCGCCGCCCAGCGTCGGTTAAATGCGCTTACTGACATGAAATTGTCCGGTATCAAATATTGAGGCTAAGTATAGGTAATACATAGTGATGGAGTTTTGATATGCATCATCTACGTTTTTGTCAGTAACAACGAGCGTAGCCCGGCCGCTTTATTCTCAATCTCCTGCCACTCCTGTTCAGGATCGGAACCGCTGACAATACCGGCACCGGCATACAGCCTGAGCGTCTCGTTGTCGACTTTCGCCGAACGCAGAGCCACGCAGAACTCGCTTTGCGCCAGCGACAGATAGCCGGCGGAACCGGCGTACCATTCCCGGGTGAAGGGTTCATGACGGGTAATAAAATCCAGCGCCGCCCGGCGCGGTAACCCGGCAACGGCCGCGGTGGGCTGCAGCTGATGCAGGCAGCGCGCATCATCCGGCTGATACAGCTCGCCCCGGATGCATCGGCGCAGGTGCTGCACCTTGCGCAGCCGCACCACCTGCGGCGGCAGCACGTCCAGCGCACGGACGTCATCCCGCAGCCGCTGGCAGATATCCTCCACCACCAACCGATTTTCACGCTGGTTCTTATCGTCTTTCATCAGCCAGTCGGCCAGGCGCTGCGCCTGCCGATCGTCGCTATGGCTGGCCACGGTTCCCGCCAGCGCTTCGGTACGCAGCAAGGTTCCATCCCGCCGCCACAGCCGTTCCGGCGTGGAGCCTAAAAAGGCCTGCTGCGGGTTAAAGGCCATCATAAAATGAAAACAGCGGCGGTTGCTGCGACGGCTGGCGGCCACGATCGCCCGCGGATCGAGTGGTCCGGCAAACCGCACATCCGTCGCCCGCGCCAGCACCACTTTATCCAACTCCCCGGCGGCAATCGCCCGGGTCGCCTGCACAACCAGCTCGCGCCACTGCGGATAGGGTGGAAAATGCCGCTCGCCGACCATCGCCGGCAGCGCCGCCGGCTGCGACTGTTCAGGCGTTAAGGTACGGAGAAATTCGCGGGCCGCGGCGGCATCTTCACGCAGCGACGTCTCGCTGCACAGCACCAGGCGCAGGCTTGCCCGATCGCCGACGCGGCGCCATTCCAGCCTCGGCAGGAGTAAGCTCCCCTGCTGCGGATCAAACGCATTAAGGCCGCAAATGCGCAAATCCTCGCGCCCGTGATGTTGCAAAAAGCGATGGGCTTCCGTCAGCGAAGCGAACGTCCTGGCCGCGCCGAGCGCGGCAAGCTCTTCATCCCCCTGCCGCTGCCGCCAGTAAAACTGCGGCCAATGCGCCTGATGACCGCACCACAGCAGAGGATCAAAGGCGTCATCGGGAGGGAAAGGAATAGCGAAAATTCGCGTGCCGCAAGACGGCGGAAAATCCTCAGCCAGACAGCCATGTAAGCGTTCGAGCGCAGTGGAAACAGACAGCACGCAAACCTCCACGCATTAAAAACCACACATTATACGGGGTACTACCCGGAAATAGCAGTACCCATGATGAGGGAGAGGGCTTTAAGCGGGGAGGCGAAGTCGCTTAATTCACCGCCGCTTCGCGGGCCATACCAATATGGGCAATGCCATCTTCATCATAAATATCCGTCACCGGCTGAAAACCGAAGCGGCCATAGAATCCCTGCAGGTGCGCCTGAGCGCCGAGGTAGATAGCCTTATCCGGCCAATGCCGCTGACAGCTGGCCAGCGCATGCTCCATCAATTGATACCCCAGCTTTTCACCGCGCACCGCCGGGCTGACGATGACCCGACCAATCACCACCGGTTCAATATCTTCAGCGCTTTTCAGAATGCGCGCATAGGCCACCAGCTCATCCCCGCGCCAGCCGAGAAGATGGCGGTTTTCACCGACCAGATCATCGCCGTCGATATCCAGGTAGGGGCAGGTTTGCTCGACAACAAACACTTCGCAACGCAGTTTCAGGAAAGCGTATAGCTGCGTAACGGTCAGCTCACCGTGATGAAGATCCTGCCATGTAATCATTAACTGCTCCTGTATACTCTGTTTTTTCACCCGCGCCCTGAGGACACTGGACGATGGAATTAACATTTTTGGGGACATCCGCAGGCGTGCCTACCCGTACGCGTAATATGACGTCTATCGTGCTGAATTTGCAACAGCCGACGGCGGCGGAGATGTGGCTGTTCGACTGTGGGGAAGGCACCCAGCATCAGTTTCTGCATACCCCATATCACCCCGGTAAACTGAATAAAATTTTTATCACCCACCTGCATGGCGACCATCTGTTCGGTCTCCCCGGCCTGCTGTGCAGTCGCTCCATGCAGGGAAACTCGCTGCCGCTGACGCTGTATGGGCCAGCGGGACTGAAAGAGTTCGTCGAGACCGCGCTGCGCCTCAGCGGTTCATGGACCGATTACCCGCTGTCTATCGTCGAAATCGGCCCAGGACTGGTGTTCGATGAACAGGGATATCGGGTCAGCGCCTGGCCGCTGGCGCATCCGGTGGAATGCTACGGCTATCGCATTGAGCAGCACGATAAACCCGGCACCCTCGATGCGGCCCGGCTGATTGCCGACGGCGTGCCGCCGGGGCCGCTGTTTCAACGCCTGAAACAGGGAGAAACCATCACCCTGGAAGATGGCCGGACGATCGACGGGAAGCGCTATCTTGGCCCGGCGACGCCCGGCAAAAAACTGGCGATTTTTGGCGATACCGCCCCTTGCGAGACGGCGTTTGAACTGGCGCGCGACGTTGACGTCATGATTCATGAGACGACGCTGGAGCAGGCGATGGCGGAAAAAGCCAATAGCCGCGGCCATTCGTCGAGCCAGCAGGCAGCGGCGCTGGCCCGCGATGCCGGCGTCAGTATGTTTATCGCTACCCATTTTAGTTCGCGCTATGACGCTGAAGGCTGCCGGCGCCTGCTGGCGGAGTGTCGGGAGGTTTTTCCCCGGACGCTGCTGGCCGAAGACTTTATGGTGTACAGCCTGAGCTAGCCGGGCTGGAAGAGATACAGCAGAGAAACGAGGCAAAAAAAATGCCTGCCCGTCGCGCGACGAGCAGGCATGGCGCCAGGACCGGCGGTGTGAACCCCGGCCCAGGTGATTACATCAGCGGCGTTGCCAGTTGCACAATGCTAATCAGCGGCTGCGGCCACACGCCGAGCACCAGAACCAGCAGAGCAGAAATCAGCACCACGATACCGCCCGCGCTGTACTGCCAGTTCGACGGCGCATCGCGGTTCAGTTTATCCGGCGCGCTCAGGTACAGACTCACCGCCACGCGCAGGTAGTAGTACAGACCGATCGCCGAACCGATCACCACGGCGGCAACCAGCCACCACAGGTGCGCGTGGACACCGACCGCCAGGACGTAGAACTTACCGATAAAGCCCAGCGTCATCGGGATACCCGCCAGCGACAGCATCATCACCGTCATTACCGCCGACAGAATCGGACGGTGCCAGAACAGGCCGCGATAGGAGTACAGCGAGTCGGCATCCGGGCCACGGTACGGGCTGGACATCAGGCTCACCACGCCGAACGCGCCGAGGCTGCTGAACAGGTAACCGGCCAGATAGACGCCGACCGCTTCCATCGACATTTCACCGCTCTGCAGGGCGATCAGCGCCACCAGCAGATAGCCAAGATGCGAGATGGAGGAGTAACCGAGCAGACGCTTGATGTTGGTCTGGCTCAGCGCCATCAGGTTACCGAAGATAATGGAGGCAAAGGCAATCAGGCCCAGCACCACGCGTACCGCTTCGCTGTTGCCCACCGGCATATACAGGAACAGACGCATCACCACGCCGAAGATGGCAATCTTGCTGGCGGTCGCCAGGAAGGTTGATACCGGCGCAGGCGCGCCCTGGTAAACATCCGGCGTCCACAGGTGGAACGGCACCAGCGACAGCTTAAAGCCAAGGCCGACAATCATCAGGCCCAGACCCGCCAGCAGCAGCGGCTCGTGCAGGGCGTTATCCGCCAGGCTTTTACCCAGCGCCAGGAAGGACAGGTTGCCAGAGTTGGCATACACCAGCGCCATACCGAACAGCAGGAAAGAAGAGGCTGCGGCAGACAGAATGGTGTATTTGATACTCGCTTCCAGCGAACGCTTCTGGCGGAAGGCATAACCGATAAGGCCGAACAGCGGCAGCGAAATTAATTCGATACCGAGGAACAGCGCAGCCAGATGGTTGGCGCCCGCCAGCAGAATGCCACCCAGCGCGGCGATGAGCACCAGCAGGTAGAACTCTTCTTTGTTGTCCTTGTAGCCTTCAAGCCATGGGTACGCGAAGGTACAGGTGGCCAGACTCGCCAGCAGCACCAGCCCGGTATAGAGCATCGCGTAACCGTCAACGCGAATTAGCGGCGTGACGTCCATCGCGCCGTTTTGCCCCACGAACCAGAGCGAGATCAACGCGGCGTTAAGTCCAAGAACCGACAGCGTGGCATTAAGGAAATGATTGCGTCGCCACGCAATGGAGAGCATCACAACCACCACCGTCAAGCCGACGATCAGCAGCGGTAGCAGTGCGATCAGTTGTTGTGGAGTTATTGTCATGGCGAATTACGGCCTTGTAGTAGAAACAGAATTAACAAACCACTGCTGAATGTTGCTCATCGCAGCATGTGAGGTGTCCAGAATCGGCTGCGGGAAGAAGCCCAATAGCACCAGCAGCACCACCAACAGCAGAATAATCGACAGCTCGCGCAGAGACATGCCCGGCAGCTCTTGCGCCGCGATTTCGCTCTTCGCTTTGCCGAAGTACGCGCGATGCAGCATCGCCAGCGAGTAGACGGAAGCAAAGACCAGACCGAAGGTGGAAATCACGGTAATCAGCGGCACCACTTTATAGCTGCCGAACAGAATCATGAATTCGCCAACAAAGTTACCGGTACCCGGCATCCCCAGCGTCGCCACGGCAAAGAACATCGACAGCGCCGGCAGCCATTTAATTTTGCTCCACAGACCGCCCATCTGACGCATATCGCGGGTGTGCAGGCGTTCATACAGCTGGCCGCACAGGATGAACAGGCCGGCCGCGGACAGACCGTGCGCAATCATCTGAATCACCGCGCCCTGGTACGCCAGCTGGCTGCCGGTATAGATAGCAATCAGCACGAAGCCCATGTGGGACACGGAAGTGTAAGCAATCAGGCGTTTGATGTCGTACTGGCAGAAAGCCATCCACGCGCCGTAGAAGATACCGATAACGCCCAGCCACATGGCGACAGGAGCAAACTCGGCGGAGGCATTCGGGAACAGCGGCAGAGCAAAACGCAGCAGACCGTAGGCCGCCGTTTTCAGCAGGATCCCGGCGAGGTCAACGGAACCGGCGGTCGGCGCCTGAGAGTGGGCATCCGGCAGCCAGCCGTGCAGCGGAACCACCGGCATTTTCACCGCGAAGGCGATGAAGAAGCCGAGCATCAGCATGTATTCGACGCCGTGGGACATCGGGGTCTTCAGCAGATCTTCATAGTTGAAGGTCCACACGCCGGTGGCGTTAAAGTGCACGAAGGCCAGCGCCAGAATGGCGATCAGCATCACCAGACCGCTCGCCTGGGTATAGATGAAGAACTTGGTTGCCGCCGTGATACGCGTTTTACCGTCGGAAGCCTTATGGCCCCACAGCGCGATCAGGAAGTACATCGGCACCAGCATCATCTCCCAGAAGAAGAAGAACAGGAACATGTCGATGGCAAGGAACACGCCGATAACGCCGCCCAGGATCCACATCAGGTTGAGGTGGAAGAAGCCCTGGTATTTTTCGATTTCGCGCCACGAACACAGCACTGCCAGCACGCCGAGCAGACCGGTCAGCACCACCATCAGCAGCGACAGACCGTCGATAGCCAGATGAATGCTAATACCGAAGCGTGGGATCCACGGCATCACGAACTCTGACTGCCACTGCGGAATACCCGCGGATTGCGTCAGCGAATAACCGCCCTGCAGCCACAGCTGCAGAGAGAGCACCAGCGTCAGTCCCATGGTAATCAGCGCAATCCAGCGCGGCACCTTCACGCCAAAGCGTTCAGTCTGCCAGCACAGAAACCCGCCGATAAAGGGGATTAGTATTAACCAGGGTAATAGCATAGCTAAGTATGTCCCTTATATTCTCACTCCCGAACAGGCTATCGCACTCGCCGATGACGCCCGGACTTCAGAAGCAGTTACCTAAAATTCATTCTTGGTTCACAAACCCGGCAGCGGACCGCCGCCGGGGATATTCACTCAACCCACAAACTCAGCGCAGTACCATCAGCAACGCCAGTACGACAACCGCTCCGACGCTCATTGATGCCACGTACCAGCGTAAATAACCGTTCTCGCTTAGCAGCAGGCCTTTACCTGCAAAGCGGGAAAGGATCGCCGGAATGTTCATCATGGCATTCAGCGGATCGCTCTTCAGCAGCCAGGCGATGCCGAGGAATGGTTTCACGAACACTTTGTCGTATAACCAGTCGAAGCCCCAGGCATGGAACCACCATGTGCCCAAGAAGCGGCCAGGCGCGCTGTTGGCGATAGAGGTCACCAGCGTGCGTTTGCCCAGCCACAGCCATGCGGCGATCAGGATGCCGGCGATAGCCACGATCCCGGAGGTGATTTCCAGCGTCATCACGCGACCGTGCTCAAGCTCGGTCGTCTGCGGCAGCACGCCCTGCAGCGGCGGAACGATCAGTGCGCCAACGAAAGTCGACAAAATCAGCAGAACAATCAGCGGCAGATGGTGGGTAATCCCCTGCCCTGCATGCGCGTGGATCTGTTCTTTGCCGTGGAACACGATGAAGATCATGCGGAAGGTATACAGCGAGGTCATGAACGCCCCGACCAGGCCGGCTACCATCAGGTTGATATGACCGTTGGCCATCGCCCCGGCCAGAATTTCATCCTTACTGAAGAAGCCTGCGGTAATCAGCGGCAGGGCGGACAGCGCCGCGCCCCCCACCAGGAAGCAGACGTACACCAGCGGAATCGACTTACGCAGGCCGCCCATCTTGAAGATGTTCTGCTCGTGATGACAGGCCAGGATAACCGAACCGGAGGAGAGGAACAGCAGCGCTTTAAAGAACGCGTGGGTCATCAGATGGAAAATCGCCGCATCCCACGCCTGCACGCCCAGCGCCAGGAACATATAGCCAATCTGGCTCATGGTCGAGTAGGCGAGCACGCGTTTGATGTCGGTCTGCACCAGCGCGGCGAAACCGGCGAGCACCAGCGTCACCGCCCCCACAATACCGACCAGATGGAGAATTTCCGGGGTCATCAGGAACAGGCCGTGGGTACGGGCGATCAGGTAGACGCCCGCGGTCACCATGGTTGCGGCGTGGATCAGCGCGGAGACCGGCGTTGGACCCGCCATCGCATCCGCAAGCCAGGTCTGCAACGGCAGCTGCGCGGATTTACCGACCGCACCACCCAGCAGCATCAGCGTCGCCCAGGTCAACATGTTGTTGCCGGCTTCGAAGTGCTGCGGCGCCAGTTCGACCATTTCACGGAAGTTCAGCGTCCCCAGTTCGTTGTAGAGAATGAACAGCGCAAAGGCGAGGAACACGTCGCCGATGCGGGTCACCACAAACGCTTTCATTGCGGCGGCGCCGTTTTTCGGATCGGTATAGTAGAAACCGATCAGCAGATAGGAGCACAGGCCCACGCCTTCCCAGCCGAGGTACATCAACAGCAGGTTATCGGCCAGCACCAGCACCACCATGCTCGCAATGAACAGGTTGGTGTAGGCGAAGAAGCGGGAGTAGCCCTCTTCCCCACGCATATACCAGGAGGCGAACATGTGGATCAGGAAGCCAACGCCGGTAACCACGGAGAGCATGGTCAGCGAAAGACCATCCAGAACCAGGTTAAAACCGATGTTGAAATCACCCACCGACATCCAGGTCCACAGCGGGACGCTGACCGCCTGTTTGCCGTTCGCAAAAAAGTCGACGCCGACAAACGCGGTCACCAGCGCCGCCAGGCCGACTGACCCCATCCCCACGGTGGCGGAGAGGTTTTCCGACCAGCGGCCACGGGAGAATGCCAGCAGGACAAAGCCAATCAATGGCAGAAGAATGGTTAAGGCAAGCATGTTCATCCACGCAACTCACTTACTGAATCGATGTTCAGGTTCTGGCGGCGACGATGGAGCTGCAGCAACAGCGCCAGGCCGATACTCGCTTCCGCAGCCGCGAGGCTGATGGCGAGGATATACATTATCTGACCGTCGGTCTGGCCCCAGTAGCTGCCGGCAACCACGAAAGCCAGCGCCGCGGCGTTGATCATGATCTCCAGGCTAATCAGCATAAACAGCAGATTGCGACGGATCACCAGACCCGTCAAACCGAGAACAAACAGGATCGCGGCGAGGATCAGTCCATGTGTTAAGGGGATCATGCGTGTTCCTCCGTTTTTCTTTTGTCGCTATCGCCCTGGCGGTTGCTCAGCACCTCACCGACGCGCTCTTCGCGGCCGATGTGGAAGGCGACAACCAGACCGGCCAGCAGCAGCATGGAGGCCAGCTCCACCGCCAGTACGTACGGGCCAAACAGCGCAATACCCACTTCTTTCGCGCTTATCGCCGCGCCATCGATGCCCTGATCGTTAAGACCGAGGATGGCGTAAACGATAACCACCAGCAGTACCGCGGACAGAATCGCCGGGCCAATCCAGATCCCCGGCTGCAGCCATTTGCGTTCCTGTTCGATTTCGCTGCCGCCCAGGTTGAGCATCATCACCACAAACACGAACAGCACCATGATGGCCCCGGCGTAAACGATGATTTCCAGCGCCCCGGCGAAGTAGGCGCCCAGCGAAAAGAACACCCCGGCAATCGCTAACAGCGAAATGATCAGGTACAGCAAGGCATGTACCGGATTGGTGTGGGTGATCACCCGCAGGGTCGCGAGGATGGCGATAAGGCCACAGATATAAAAAGCGAATTCCATTGCCCTCTCCTTACGGTAACAGGCTCTTGACGTCGATAGGCTTAGCTTCGTTCTCTGCTTCGCCCTTATCTTTGCCGTCGATTGCCATACCCGCCATCCGGTAGAAGTTATATTCCGGGTATTTGCCCGGACCGGAAATCAGCAGATCCTCTTTTTCGTACACCAGGTCCTGACGTTTGTATTCGCCCAGTTCGAAGTCCGGGGTCAACTGAATCGCCGTGGTCGGGCACGCTTCTTCACACAGACCGCAGAAAATGCAGCGCGAGAAGTTGATACGGAAAAACTCCGGGTACCAGCGGCCGTCTTTGGTCTCTGCTTTTTGCAAAGAGATACAGCCTACCGGACACGCTACCGCACACAGGTTACAGGCAACGCAGCGCTCTTCACCGTCCGGGTCGCGCGTCAGCACGATACGGCCACGATAGCGCGGCGGCAGATATACCGGCTCTTCCGGGTACATCTGAGTTTCACGTTTGGCGAAGGCGTGCATCCCGATCATCCAGATACTGCGGACCTGGGTGCCGAACCCCACCAATAATTCTTTTAAGGTCATGGTCAATTCACCCCTTATTGCGCCTGCCAGAGAATGACAGCCGCCGTTACCAACAAGTTGATCAGCGTTAACGGCAGGCATACCTTCCAGCCAAAGGACATTACCTGGTCATAGCGCGGACGCGGTAATGATGCGCGAATCAAAATGAACATCATCATGAAGAACGCGGTTTTCAGCGCGAACCAGATGAACGGAGGTAACCATGGGCCATTCCAGCCGCCGAAGAACAGCGTCACAATCAGCGCTGATACGGTGACAATCCCGATGTACTCACCGACGAAGAACAGACCGAACTTCATGCCGGAATATTCGATGTGGTAACCATCGGCCAGTTCCTGCTCGGCTTCCGGCTGGTCAAACGGGTGACGGTGACAGACCGCCACGCCGGCGATAGCAAAGGTGACAAAGCCAAAGAACTGCGGAATCACGTTCCACAGATGCGCCTGGTTGTTGACGATATCGCTCATGTTGAACGATCCCGCCTGCGCCACCACGCCCATCAGCGACAGACCGAGGAACACTTCGTAGCTCAGGGTCTGCGCGGAAGCACGCATCGCCCCCAGCAGCGAGTATTTGTTGTTACTCGACCAGCCGGCGAACAGCACGGCGTAAACCGCCAGACCGGCCATCATCAGGAAGAACAGGATACCGATGTTCAGGTCGGCGACCACCCACGACGGACTGACCGGCACGATAGCAAAGGCCAGCAGCAACGACGTAAAGGCGATAACCGGGGCCAGAGTAAAGATAACGCGGTCCGTAAAGCGCGGAACCCAGTCCTCTTTAAAGAACATCTTGATCATATCGGCGACGAGCTGCAGCGACCCGCCCCAGCCGACACGGTTAGGCCCGTAACGGTTCTGGAACAGCCCCAGCAGACGACGTTCGCCAAAGCTCATGAACGCACCGCAGGTCACCACCACCAGCAGAATAACCACTGCCTTCAGGATGGTTAACAGAATGTCGATGAGATCCGGTGTTAACCAACTCATGCTTTCGCCTCCTGCAGTGTGTCAATACGTGCGCCGGTCAGTACCGGCGCAATGCCCGGCATCCCCATCGGCAAGCCCACCTGCCCTGCCGTCAGCCCCGCAGAAATCACCAGCGGCAGGCTAAGCGCCTGGCCTTCTACGCTGAAGGAGACCATCGCCCCTTCGTTGACGCCAAGCTTCGCGGCATCCGCCGGGTTCAGCTTGATATACGGCTGCGGCATGCGGCTCTGGAAGACCGGAGAACGCTGCGACAGTTCGTCGCTGCCGAACAGATGGTAGTACGGCGCGATACGCCATTTCCCCTCTTCCGCCTGGAAGCTTGCCGGCACCGTGGTGAAATAATCCAGACCGCTGGCAGACGCCTCGATCAGACGTACGCCCGGATCGCCATGGCGCAGTTTACCGCCCACTTCGTCCTGGAATTTATTCCACGCCTGCGGGGAGTTCCAGCCCGGCGCCCAGGCAAACGGAATTTGCGAACGCGGCGCGGACGGCTGGTTGTTCCCTTCCATCGAGAAGGCGAACATGGTGTCTTTATCCTGCGGCTGACGCGGTTCATGCACGCTGATGTTAGCGCGCATTGCCGTGCGGCCGCTGTAGCGATGCGGCTCACGCGCCAGTTTCTGGCCCCGGATACGGAAGGTCGCGTCCGGCGCGGCATCTTTAATGCCTGCCAGCTGCGGCAGTTTCGCCACGACGGCATCAATCACGTGGTCCAGCTGCGTCCAGTCAACCTGACGGTTGTCGACGGTGCTGTGCAGCGAGTGCAGCCAGCGCCAGCTTTCCAGCATGACGGTATTCGCATCGTAGTAAGCCGGGTCGTAAACCTGGAAGAAACGCTGTGCGCGGCCTTCGTTGTTGACCACCGTCCCGTCGCTTTCGGCGAAACTTGCCGCGGAAAGCACCAGATGCGCTTTGTCCATAATCGCCGTGCGCTGGTGATCAACCACCATCACCAGCGGCGCTTTGGCCAGCGCAGCGTCTACGCGCTCGGCAGAAGCGTGGCGGTGCAGGTCGTTTTCCAGCACGATAACCGCATCGGCCGCGCCGGTTTCCAGTTCGCTCAGCGCCTCTTCCAGAGAGCCGCCGCCGATCAGTCCCAGGCCAACGCTGTTCACCGCCCGGGCGACCATGGTGACGCCGACGTCGATACCGCGGCCCTTCAGCGCTTTGGCCACGTTGGCCGCCGCCTGAATAATCTCAATGCTGCCGGCGTTAGTCCCGGAGACAATCAGCGGTTTCTTCGCCCCGGCCAACGCCTGGACGATTACATCGATTTTGCCTTTCAGATCGTTGCTCAGTCCGTCCACCGCCGGCGCGCTGTCATCCAGCGCATGCGCAATGGCAAAGCCCAGGCGCGCCTGGTCTTCAACCGGCGCGCGGTAGGTCCACGCGGCGACATCGTCGAGACGGGTGTCATCGATATTGGTGACAAACAGCGGATGCTTCGCGCGCTGACCGATGTTGAGGATCGCCGCAATCTGCCAGTCGGCGACTTTCTGCGCCGCGGCCATTTCACGCGCTTTCCCTTTCACCGCCTGACGTACGGCCAGGGCGACGCGGGCGCCGGTTTGGGTGATATCTTCGCCCAGCACCAGTACCGCATCGTAGGATTCGATTTCGCGCAGCGCCGGGGTATGAATACCGCCGTCACGCAGCACTTTCAGCACCATCTGCAGGCGCTCCTGCTCACTCTTCGCAATGCCGGTATAGAAGTTCTCAGCGCCCACCAGCTCACGCAACGCAAAGTTGCTTTCAATGCTGGCGCGCGGCGAGCCAATACCAATCACTTTTTTCGACTGACGCAGAATATCCGCAGCCCCCTGCATCGCCTGTTCAGCGTTAAGGGTAATCAGATCGTCGCCGCGACGTTGCACCGGCTGACGCGGACGGTCTTTCAGGTTCACGTAGCCATAGCCGAAACGACCGCGGTCGCAGAGGAAGTAGCGGTTTACCGTACCGTTATAACGGTTTTCGATACGACGCAGCTCGCCATAGCGCTCGCCCGGGCTGATGTTACAGCCAATGGAACATTGCTGGCAGATGCTCGGCGCAAACTGCATATCCCATTTACGGTTATAACGCTCGGAGTGCGTCTTATCAGTGAACACGCCGGTCGGGCAGACTTCAACCAGGTTGCCGGAGAATTCGCTTTCCAGCACGCCATCTTCCGGGCGGCCGAAGTAGACGTTGTCGTGGGCGCCATACACCCCCAGATCGGTGCCGTCGGCATAATCTTTGTAGTAACGAACGCAGCGGTAGCAGGCGATGCAGCGGTTCATTTCGTGCGAGATGAACGGCCCCAGATCCTGGTTGCGGTGGGTACGCTTGGTAAAACGGTAGCGACGGAAGCTATGACCGGTCATCACGGTCATATCCTGCAGGTGGCAGTTACCGCCCTCTTCGCAGACCGGGCAGTCGTGCGGGTGGTTGGTCATCAACCACTCCACCACGCTCTCGCGGAACTGCTTCGCTTCGCCGTCGTCAATGGAAATAAAAGTGCCGTCCGATGCCGGTGTCATACAGGACATCACCAGGCGACCACGCGTGTCTTCCGCGTTTTGATATTGCTTCACCGCACACTGGCGGCAAGCACCGACGCTGCCGAGCGCCGGGTGCCAGCAAAAGTATGGAATATCAAGACCAAGAGAGAGACAGGCCTCTAACAGGTTGTCCGCTCCATTGACCTCGTATTCTTTGCCGTCTACATGAATCGTAGCCATTAGCATGCTTCCAAATTAAAAAATCGTTACCACTTCCTCTTCCAGATTGCCGCCTTCGCGTCGCCTGGAAGAGCCGGTGGAGACATTACCAGCGCGTCTTAAGCAGGTTCGGCTGAATCCCGTTGATAGCATGGGTATTACTGAACTGCTGCTTAATGCCTGCTTCGAATTCGTCGCGGAAATATTTAATGGCGCTCTGCAGCGGTTCTACCGCACCTGGCGCATGCGCACAGAAGGTTTTCCCCGGCCCCAGGAACCGACACAGTTGCTCAAGTGTCTCGATATCCCCCGGCTGGCCTTCACCGCGCTCCAGAGCGCGCAGAATTTTCACGCTCCACGGCAGACCGTCGCGGCACGGCGTACACCAGCCGCAGGACTCGCGGGCGAAAAACTCTTCCAGGTTGCGCACCAGCGACACCATGCCAATCTCGTGGTCGACGGCCATCGCCAGCGCGGTGCCCAGACGGCTCCCCGCTTTGCCAATACTTTCGAATTCCATCGGCAGATCAAGATGCGCTTCGGTCAGGAAGTCGGTCCCCGCGCCGCCCGGCTGCCAGGCCTTGAACTTCAGGCCATCGCGCATGCCGCCGGCATAATCCTCGAGGATTTCGCGCGCGGTGGTACCAAACGGTAGCTCCCAGACGCCCGGGTTTTTCACCCGGCCAGAGAAGCCCATCAGCTTGGTACCGGCATCTTTGCTGGTTGAAATGTTCTGATACCACTCGACGCCGTTGGCCAGAATCGCCGGGACGTTACACAGGGTTTCAACGTTGTTCACGCAGGTCGGTTTACCCCACACGCCAGAACTCGCCGGGAATGGCGGCTTGGAACGCGGGTTGGCGCGACGGCCTTCAAGGGAGTTAATCAGCGCGGTTTCTTCACCGCAGATGTAGCGCCCTGCCCCGGTGTGCACAAACAGTTCGAAATCGAAACCGGTGCCGAGAATGTTTTTGCCCAGCAGACCGGCTTCGGTCGCCTCGGCAATGGCGCGGCGTAAATGCACCGCCGCTTCAATGTATTCGCCGCGCAGGAAGATGTAGCCGCGGTACGCTTTCAGCGCAAACGCGGAGATCAGCATGCCTTCCACCAGCAGGTGCGGCAGCTGCTCCATCAGCAGGCGGTCTTTATAGGTGCCCGGCTCCATCTCATCGGCGTTACACAGCAGGTAACGGATGTTCATGGATTCGTCTTTCGGCATCAGGCTCCACTTCAGACCGGTGGAAAAGCCCGCGCCGCCGCGCCCTTTCAGACCGGCGTCTTTCACCTGATTGACGATCTCATCCGGCGCCAGCCCCAGCAGCGCCTTACGCGCGCCGGCGTAGCCGTTTTTGCTCTGATATTCTTCCAGCCATACCGGCTGTTTATCATCGCGCAGACGCCAGGTGAGCGGATGCGTTTCGGGAGTGCGGATCACTGTCTTCATTTATACTGCTCCAACAGGTCAGGAATCGCCTCCGGCGTCAGATAACTATGAGTATCCTCATCAATCATCATCGTCGGTCCCTTGTCGCAGTTGCCCAGACAGCAGGTCGGCAGCAGAGTAAAGCGGCCATCAAAGGTGGTTTGACCCGGTTTGATGTCGAGCTTTTTCTCGATCGCCGACTGAATGCCCTGGAAGCCGGTAATGTGGCAAACCACGCTATCGCAATAGCGGATCACGTGACGGCCAACCGGCTGGCGGAAGATCTGGCTGTAGAATGTCGCTACGCCTTCCACGTCGCTTGCCGGGATGCCCAGTACGTCGGCGATCGCATAGATCGCACCATCCGGCACCCAGCCGCGCTGTTTCTGAACGATCTTCAGCGCTTCGATGGACGCCGCACGCGGGTCTTCGTAGTGGTGCTTCTCGTGCTCAATGGCCTCACGCTCTGCCGCACTCAGCTCAAAAGCCTCGGTTTGTGGTTGTTGATTCTCGTGCATAATTAGCGGTCCACGTCTGACATAACAAAATCGATACTACCCAGATAAACGATCAGGTCGGATACCAGGCTGCCACGAATCGCCGACGGGATCTGCTGCAGGTGCGCATAGCTCGGCGTGCGGATACGGGTACGATAGCTCATGGTGCTGCCGTCGCTGGTCAGGTAGTAACTGTTAATACCCTTCGTCGCTTCAATCATCTGGAAGGATTCGTTGGCCGGCATTACCGGGCCCCAGGAAACCTGCAGGAAGTGCGTAATCAGGGTTTCGATATGCTGCAGCGTGCGCTCTTTCGGCGGCGGCGTCGTCAGCGGGTGATCCGCCTTGAACGGGCCTTCCGGCATATTATCGAGGCACTGCTGGAGAATGCGCAGGCTCTGGCGCAGCTCTTCAACTTTCAGCATCACGCGGGTATAGCAGTCGGATACACCGCCGCCAACCGGCACTTCGAAGTCAAAGTTCTCATAGCCAGAGTATGGACGCGCTTTACGCACGTCGAAGTTGATTCCGGTGGCGCGCAGACCGGCGCCGGTGGTGCCCCACTCCAGCGCTTCTTTCGCGCCGTAAGCGGCAACGCCTTTTGAACGGCCAATCAGAATGCTGTTGCGCAGCGCGGCTTTCTCGTAAGAATCCAGACGCTTGGGCATCCACTCAAGGAATTCACGCAGCAGACGATCCCAGCCGCGCGGCAGATCGTGCGCCACGCCGCCGATGCGGAACCACGCCGGGTGCATACGGAAACCGGTGATGGCTTCCACCAGATCGTAGATCTTCTGCCGGTCGGTAAAGGCAAAGAACACCGGCGTCATCGCCCCGACGTCCTGAATAAAGGTCGAGATATACAGCAGGTGACTGTTAATGCGGAACAGCTCGGAGAGCATGACGCGAATCACATTGACGCGATCCGGTACGGTGATACCCGCCAGCTTTTCGACCGCCAGAACGTACGGCATCTCATTGACGCAGCCGCCAAGGTATTCAATACGGTCGGTATACGGAATGTAGCTGTGCCACGACTGACGTTCGCCCATTTTCTCAGCGCCACGGTGGTGGTAGCCGATATCCGGTACACAGTCGACGATCTCTTCGCCATCAAGCTGCAAAACGATACGGAAAGCACCGTGCGCGGAGGGGTGGTTCGGGCCGAGGTTAAGGAACATGAAGTCCTCGTTTTCGGTCCCGCGTTTCATGCCCCACGCTTCTGGCTTAAAGGTCAGCGCTTCCATTTCCAGATCCTGCTTGGCTTTGGTCAGCTCAAACGGATCGAACTCGGTGGCGCGCGCCGGGTAGTCTTTACGCAGCGGATGGCCTTCCCAGGTCGGCGGCATCATGATGCGCGTCAGGTGCGGGTGGCCTTCGATATCAATACCGAACATTTCCCACGTTTCACGCTCATACCAGTTGGCATTCGGGAACAGTTTGGTCAGTGTCGGCACGCGCAGATCGTTTTCAGACAATGCTACCTTGAGCATGACGTCACGATTGCGTTCAATAGAAATCAGGTGATAGAAAACGGAAAAATCCGCGGCGGGTAGCCCGTCACGGTGGGTACGCAGACGTTCGTCCATGCCGTGCAGATCGAACAGCATGACATAAGGTTTTGGCAATTTCTTCAGGAAATCAACCACCTCCAGCAGCTGTTCGCGCTTGACCCAGACCACCGGAACGCCGGTGCGGGTAGGCTGAACGGTAAAGGCATCCGGCCCAAAACGATTGCGCAGTTCGCCGATCACCGGGTCATCGAGGTGATCGCGGGTTTGCCAGGCTGGTGCGGCGTCATGCGCATGTAAATCGGTCATATTGTTCACCATTGCAAAAGGTCCGTGGTGACTGCCGGGCGTGGCTTCGCGCTGTTGTAGATTGATTTGCGAAGTGTTGTGCCGCCGCCCGCAGGCGCAAGTTAAATCTCGTCCGGAGTCCGCAGATTGGTCACCGCAATGCGTTCGCCACGTTTACGCTCGCGTTCCGACTGCATGTTGGCGCGATAAACGCCCTGATCGCCAACCACCCACGAGAGCGGACGACGTTCTTTACCAATGGACTCCTGCAGCAGCATCAGCGCCTGCATATAAGCTTCCGGACGCGGCGGACAGCCTGGGATGTAAACATCAACCGGGATAAACTTGTCCACGCCCTGGACGACAGAATAAATATCGTACATTCCGCCGGAGTTGGCGCATGCGCCCATGGAGATAACCCATTTTGGCTCCAGCATCTGGTCATAAAGACGCTGAATAACCGGCGCCATTTTGGTGAAGCAGGTGCCGGCGACGACCATCAGGTCCGCCTGACGAGGAGAAGCACGCAGTACCTCGGCGCCAAAACGCGCAACGTCATGCACCGCAGTGAATGACGTCACCATTTCAACGTAGCAGCATGACAGGCCAAAGTTGTAAGGCCAGATTGAGTTCTTGCGGCCCCAGTTCACCATGTCATGCAGCGCATGTTCGAGTTTCCCCATATACACGCTTTTGTTGACTTCTTGCTCCAGGGGGTCAGTGACGATCTCCTGTTTCTGCAGGGGGTAACGGTCGTTCTCACCGTTAGGATCTATGCGGGTGAGCGTATAATCCATCTTATTGCCTCGCTTTTACTGCATATGACGGTTAGTGGGACTGTCTGTTTCTGAGTTAACCAGCGTGCGACGGGAACGCGCAGGCGTCCAGTCCAGTGCGCCGATACGAACGAGGTAAACCAGACCTGCCAGTAGCACTAAAATGAAAATTGCGGCTTCCACAAAGCCGATCCAACCGCTTTCGCGGATTGAAGCCGACCATGCGTAGAGATACAGGGCTTCCACGTCGAAGATAACGAAGAACATGGCAACCAGATAAAACTTCGCAGAAAGACGTAAGCGAGCCGAACCAACGGAGTCGATCCCCGATTCAAACGGCGTATTTTTGCTACGCGCGCGCGCGCGACCGCCGAGGTACCAGCCCCCGACAAGCATCAGGCAGCACAGGCCGATGGCAATGATGAGAAATATAGCGAATGCCCAATGATGAGCGATGACTTCAGTGGATGTTGACATACGCATTGCTTAACCAAAAAAGTGTAGCGCTAAACCCTCTGCTCTTGCTGGCAGATGAACGCCACAGCGTTTCACGGGGAGGAATAAAAAAATAACCTTGCAAAAAAGCGTCCCTACTTAGCGTAGAAGGCTATATGCGGTGGCTTTTTACCCCTTTCTTTAACCTTTTGTCAACTTCAACAAAAGTTTTAACCACATTAATTTACATTAGTTTTTTTTTCATTAACATTAAATGCCCTTTTATGCGAAATAACCTTGCATACAAACCGGATTTAGTGTTGTTGAATCGTGTCCGTTTCTGGTGTAAATCAAAATTACCCGTCTATTTTGACAGGATTTAGCTTTGATTCCTCCCCCTAAGGAGGGGTATTTTCTTGATCTGTGACACGCTTTTGTTAATTAAAGCTGTAAAACAGCAACAATACCGTCGGTTTTTTAACATTAGCATGAAGTATTGAAAGTGCAGGGAAAAGTCGGGAAGTGAGCACAACAACCTAGTTAACTGATTGATAAATATAAAAATAAAACAAACAAATAGTAAAAAGCGCTGTAAAATAAGAAAAAAAAGAACCGCAGGGCGTAATTCAAACCTCTGTGGCCCTTTTCTACACTTACAATTTGTTACCAGCTTTTTGTGATCTGCGTAACTAAATCCCCTCAGGAAACGAGGGAATTATCTCCCCCTTCCGGGGTAAAAACCGGCTCCGATGACCATGGGCTATCGTCCTGACGCAGCGAGCGGAAAATCGACTGCACCAGTTCGTTCGCTTTCTGCGGATTGCTGCTCAGTACGTAATGCGTATCCGGCAGCCCCGGAAGACCGTCGTTTTTCCCCACCACACGCAGTTCAGGACTCATCATTTCCACCGGCCGCGCCGTGACGCCAAGCCCCGCCTTCACCGCCGCTTTGACGCCGGCAAGCGTCGAAGCGGAATGGGCCAGATGCCATGGCGTACGGGCGGCATTGAGCGCGGCAATGATATCCGCCCGGAACGGTCCCGGTTCTTCGAGCAGGATCAGCGGGATCGACTCCCCCTGCCGCAGGACATAATCGGCCGCGCAGTACCATAACGTTGGCGAAGTGCGCAACGTCAGGGTATCGACATATCCGGACTGGTGAGTGGTCAACGCGAGGTCAATCGCACCGTTGGCCAGCATCTCCACCGCCTCAACATGACTAAGGACTTTGATTTCCAGGTTCAGTTTCGGGTAGAGGCCGCCGATTCGGTTCAACAAAAACGGCAGAATCGTCTCTGCCGTTTCATCCGAGGCCCCTATCGTTAAGATGCCTTGCAGGCTGCTGAACATCAGCGACAGGCAGGCCTCATCATTAAAACGCAGGATTTTTCGGGCATAACCCAGCAGCTGAATACCCTGCTCGGTCAGTAATTTATTGCGCCCGTGGCGGGCAAAAAGTTCTTTTCCAACCAGCTGTTCCAGACGTTGCATCTGTTGGCTTACTGCGGATTGCGTACGGCATACCGCGGCGGCGGCGGCGGCGAACGTATTCAGATCGGCGACGGCAACGAATGTTCTCAGCAGATCGAGGTCGAGGTTTAGTATCGGACGATTTGCATTTATCATATGTGCTTCACTTACAGGTGGCGAATGCTGACCTGCCTTGTTGATGCTGTGCTCCAGGTTTCCGGCTATTCCTTGAGCCTTGTGCCATCCATAAAATGAATCGGCAACTGGAAGAACGTTATTGCATTTGAAAGTACTCGTCCGCGACAAGTGTGCGAAACGTCTGAGTAATATTTTGTTCGTAGTTCTACGCTTTTTATTACCGCGAGCGAGTTTCGGTGATGGCATTCAAAAAAACATCAATAACCAGAGCACTGCCATCAGCCCACAAGTCACGCGCTCGCAACCCGCACAAAGACGAACAAAAAAGCCTGCAATAACAATATATTAATAACCAACCCGCGCTAACGGCAGGCCTTTAATCGATATTAACAGGGGTATCCTAACCGAAAACTGAATTATTTATAAGAGCTAATCTTTACTATTAAAGATAATTTTAAATTTTTTTCAGCTCTTTAATTAAATTAACAAAAATCAGAATTCCGCTGGCGAAAAAATAAAAAATTTTTAATTTGTTAAATATTCTCGCTCAGCATATTTAACATTAGCGTTACAGCCATCCTACTTAAATAGTTATACACCTTTTTACGCCGGGTCGCGCTAAACGTACAAAAAACGTGCTCCGATGTCTCCCGACCGGCAGAAAACCAGATAAACGTTCATTAAATAGCGAAAAATACACAATATTTAACCATTAAATTACCAATGGAAGGCATATTGTATAAAACAAAAAGCCCGGCATCAGCTAAATTGATTACTCCAAAAAAATCATATTAGCAAAATCTTCTCCTGTTAACCCTTCAAAACCTCGGGGATGAAGAGTACATTGTTCCGTGCTGACTTCCACAGCAGGGAGTGGCGATAACAGCTAAAAGGTCAAAGGTTCATGTCCCCTATCGAAAAATCCAGCAAGTTAGATAACGTCTGCTACGACATCCGCGGCCCGGTTCTGAAAGAGGCAAAACGTCTTGAAGAAGAAGGCAATAAAGTCCTGAAACTGAACATCGGCAACCCGGCGCCGTTCGGCTTTGATGCCCCCGACGAGATCCTTGTTGACGTTATTCGCAATCTCCCGACCGCCCAGGGCTACTGTGATTCGAAAGGCCTCTACTCTGCGCGCAAGGCCATCATGCAGCACTATCAGGCTCGCGGCATGCGTGACATAACGGTGGAAGATATTTATATCGGCAACGGCGTCTCAGAGCTGATCGTCCAGGCGATGCAGGCGCTGCTGAACAGCGGCGATGAGATGCTGGTTCCCGCGCCGGATTACCCGCTGTGGACCGCTGCGGTATCGCTCTCCAGCGGCAAAGCGGTGCACTATCTGTGCGATGAATCGGCTGACTGGTTCCCGGATCTTGACGATATTCGCGCCAAAATCACCCCGCGCACCCGCGGCATCGTGATCATCAACCCGAACAACCCGACCGGGGCGGTATACTCGAAAGAGCTGCTGATGGAGATCGTTGAGATTGCCCGCCAGCACAACCTGATCATCTTCGCCGATGAGATCTACGACAAGATCCTCTACGACGAGGCCCAGCACCATTCGATCGCCGCGCTGGCCCCTGACCTGCTGACGGTCACCTTTAACGGCCTGTCTAAAACCTATCGCGTGGCCGGATTCCGCCAGGGCTGGATGGTTCTGAACGGGCCGAAAAAACACGCGAAGGGCTACATTGAAGGGCTGGAGATGCTGGCCTCCATGCGCCTGTGCGCCAACGTACCGGCGCAACACGCGATTCAAACCGCCTTAGGCGGCTATCAAAGCATTAGCGAATTTATCGTCCCCGGCGGTCGGCTGTATGAGCAGCGCAATCGCGCCTGGGAGTTGATCAACGAGATCCCCGGCGTCTCCTGCGTCAAGCCGAAAGGGGCGCTGTATATGTTCCCGAAAATCGACGCGAAGCGCTTTAACATTCACGACGATCAGAAGATGGTGCTCGACTTCCTGCTGCAGGAGAAAGTGCTGCTGGTTCAGGGGACCGCCTTTAACTGGCCGTGGCCGGATCATGTGCGTATTGTCACCCTCCCGCGCGAGGACGATCTGGAAATGGCGATTTCTCGCTTTGGCCGCTTCCTCTCCGGCTATCATCAGCTCTGATAAGCCTTGCCGCCGGTGTTTGCATCCGGCGGCAATCCCTGCGCACAATAGCACCCGATGTTGTCACTGATTAAGGGTTCCTATGAGTCAGAGTCATTTCTTTGCCCACCTCTCTCGCCTGAAGCTGATTAACCGCTGGCCGTTGATGCGCAATGTCCGCACCGAAAACGTCTCCGAGCACAGTCTGCAGGTAGCGATGGTCGCCCACGCGCTGGCCGCTATTAAGAACCGTAAGTTTGGCGGCACGGTTAATGCCGAGCGAATTGCGCTCCTGGCAATGTATCACGATGCGTCGGAGGTCTTAACCGGCGATCTCCCGACCCCGGTAAAATATTTCAATTCGCAGATTGCGCAAGAATATAAGGCGATCGAAAAGATTGCCCAGCAAAAGCTGATCGACATGGTTCCTGACGAACTGCGCGATATCTTTGCACCGCTGATCGACGAGCATCGCTATAGCGAAGATGAGCAGTCGATCGTCAAACAGGCCGACGCGCTTTGCGCCTACCTGAAATGCCTGGAAGAGCTGTCGGCCGGTAACAACGAGTTTTTACTGGCTAAGGGCCGGCTTGAGAAGACCCTGGCGTCTCGCCGCAGCGAGGAGATGGACTACTTTATGCGGGTGTTCGTCCCCAGCTTCCAGCTGTCGCTGGACGAAATCAGCCAGGATTCCCCGCTGTAAATCGGCGCTAACCCGGCTTGCGGTGAACACCGCCTGAGCCGGGCTATCGAGCCGTTCAGAAGGGGAACAGCACCGGAATGAGCAGCACGCAAACCACCATCACCAGCACGGTAAACGGCACGCCAATCTTGACGAAGTCGCTGAAGGTGTATTTCCCGGGGCCCAGTACCAGAGTATTCACCGGCGAAGAGACCGGCGTCATGAAGGCCGCCGATGCCGCCATCGCCACCACCATGGCAAAGGGATAAGGCGAAACGTCCATTGATTTCGCCGCCGCCAGCGCTATCGGCGCCATCAGCACCGCCGTTGCGGTGTTGGAAATAAACAGACCGATAGTCGCGCACATCACGAACAGGCAGCCCAACATCACATACGGGCCTTGACTACCGGCCACATCCATTAGCCCCTGAACCACCAAATCGACGCCGCCGGTTTTTTGCAGCGCCAGCGCAAACGGCATCATACCAACAATTAAAATAATGCTAGGCCAGTGGATGGCTTTATAGGCGCTCTCGGCATTGATGCAGCGGAATTTCCCCATCAGCAGACAGGCGATAATGGCGGCGATAGGATTGGGGATCTCATCGGTGAGCATCAGGGCGACCATCAGCACCAGGCAGAAGATCGCATGCGGGGCCTGACTGTGCGCGGGCGAAGCGTCATTCACTTCAACCGGCATGTTGAGGACCACAAAATCACGACCGCGTTTCGCCAGTTGGCCGATGTACCGCCAGTCCCCCACCACCAGCATAATATCGCCCAGTTGCAGCGACTCATCGACCACTGAACCATCAAGGGCCTTGCCATCGCGTTTCAGGCCAACGATATTGAGGCCAAAGCGGGTACGAAAACCGATTTCGCGCACCGTTTTGCCGATCAGCTCCGAGTCAGGAATCAATGACACCTCCGCCATGCCGACATCCAGCGCCTGGTCAGCGAAATATTCGCCGCGCAGCACCATCGGTTCGAGCATCTGCTCCCCGCAGAACTGACGTAAATCGACGTCTGAAGCCGACATATCGATCAGCAGCACATCGCGGGCGCGAAATTCAGAGACGCCGTTAACATTCACGATAACCCGGCGAAAACGACGCCAGCGCTCCACGCCGATGACGTTCGCGCAGTAGCGTTCACGCAGCTTAAGGTCATCCAGGCGTTGACCAATCATCGGCGAGCCCGGGCGAATCGCCAGCCGACGGGCCCGGCCGGTCAAATGGTACTCTTTGATTAAATCGCGAAAGGTGCTTCTTTTACGCCCGTCGCGCGTCTGTTCGCCCTCGCCGCCGCGCAGCATAAAGCGCACCGCCAGCATATAAACTACGCCCAGCACCAGTACCACCAGGCCGATCGGCGTCACGCTAAAAAAACTAAACCCCTCCAGCCCTTCACGCAGCAGCTCGCTGTTCACCACCAGGTTTGGCGGCGTGGCGACCAGCGTCATCATCCCGCTGATCAGGCCGGCAAAACTGAGCGGCATCATCAGGCGCGAGGGCGAGGTATTCATCCGCAGCGAGACGCTGAGCACCACCGGAATAAAGATCGCCACCACGCCGGTTGAGCTCATAAAGGCCCCCAGACCGGCGACGGTCAGCATCAGAAAGACCAGCATTTTCGTTTCGCTGTTGCCGGCCACTTTCACCAGCCAGCTGCCGACCTTGGTGGCGACCCCGGTACGCACCAGGCCATCGCCAATAATAAATAGCGCCGCGATCAAAATCACGTTCGGGTCGCTAAATCCGGAGAACGCTTCGCTGAGCGTCAGCGTGTCGCTGAGCACGAAGGCCACAATAACCAGCAGCGCGATCGCATCCATGCGCACTTTCCCGCTGGCAAAGAGCACAACCGCGACGGCAAGAAGAGACAACACCCAAATCAGTTCACCGTTCACAACCTATCCTTGTCTGAAGATGGAGCCGGAATTTTTGCATAAAAAAGCCCCGGCGATGCGGGGCTATATCATGAGATCACGCTTTAAGAGCGACATTCACCCTACCGTCCGCCAGCTTCTCAACCGCCAGGCTTTCAAGGCTGGTCAGCACAAAATCGGCTTCATTGAGACGAGGCGCATCCGCCGGCACATTCACGGCGATGGTATGACACCCGGCGGCCAGCCCGGAAAGTAGCCCGGCTGGCGCATCCTCCACCACGACGCACTCCTGCGGCGCCAGTCCCAGCAGTTCCGCTCCGAGCAGGTAGGCATCCGGCGCCGGTTTGCCATGCTTCACGCGCTCCGCGGTGACGAAGACTTTAGCCTCAGGCAGCCCCGCAGCGCGATGGCGGGCGTGGGCAACGGGCACCGAACCTGAGGTGACGATGGCCCACGGGATCCCCGCCTCATCCAGAGTGGCCAGCAGCGCGACCGCGCCCGGCAGCGCCGTGATGCCATCGGTATCCGCCGCTTCCACCGCTTCAAGATAGGTGAACTCCGCCTGGATCTCCTCTTCACTGCGCCCCGCTAAAAAATGGCGTAAAGAGGTGATTGCCTGCTTGCCATGAATGAAGTTAAGCACCTCATCACGCGGGATGGCGAATCGGTCCGCCCATTTGCACCACGCGCGTTCCACCACCGGCAACGAATCGACCAACGTCCCGTCAAGATCAAACAGGAAACCTTTACACTGCACGGGAACCTCCATCAGGCATTAATAATGTGATTAATTTCGTTACTGCTTAAATGATACTGGCGCGGGCAAGAGTGCCAAACGCTGAGCATCCGCTGATATTTATCCCACATCGGCGTTTGAGAGTTGAAGCCGTGGGTGCCGGCGTCGAAGTGGCTATAGCGCCCTTCAACGTTAACGATAAAGCGCACATAGCCGAGGAAACGCGCTTCGCTTGCCACGTCAAACCCGAGGAAGGTCACCCGGCGTTCGTCAATTTCACTGGCGTCCTTCAGGTTGGCCCAGGAGACATGCAGCGCATGATACATTTCCATGATATCAATGACGGTACGGCAGGTTTCTTCCGTCAGCTGGCCAAATTCGCGGTCCAGCTCGCGCATTTGCAGTCCGTATCCACGCTCAATGATGGTCTGTAGACGGCGGTAACGTTCAGCGTTGTCCGGGTCGAGCATCGTCATCATCTTGTACTGATTCGATAAAATCAGACGCTGCGCATTGGTCATTTCCATTTTTGACTCCTGTAGCACTTTATGGCGTGAAAAAAGAAGGCGCATTAATTATGCGCCTTCTTTTATATGCGTTTTCCCTGGTGAATTACAAATCATCAAGGAAAGTTTTATCCAGTTGTTTGAAGGCGCGCTTAAGCGTGTCAGCCAGAGCCTGATAATCCGGCTTGCCGTCAACCGGCGCCAGCGCCTGCCCTGCCTCCTGCAATTTGCCGCGCACTTCATAAAACCAGTTCAGTACCGATGGCGGCAGCGGCGTTACCGAACGCTTGCCCAACCACCATAATCCCTGCATCGGTAAACTCAGGGCGAACAGCGCGGTCGCGACCGCCGGGCCAAGCTGACCGCCTAGCGCGATTTGCCAGCACAGCGTAAAGATAGCGACCGGCGGCATAATGCGGATCGCGTAGCGGGTGGCGCGAATGATGCGGTTTTCAATAAATACCGGGGCGAGGCGTTTGTCCAAAGGCCAGGTCTTTGCATAGTGCTGCCCGTGGCGAAACAAGCCAAAAAAGCTAACGGGGCGATTCTCGGGGGTCGACATGGCTTTACCTCAACTTTACATATAAATCTTAAAATATTCGTGCAAAACACCAACTATGCATGACAACGTTCAAAACATTTTGGCAATGGCTGCGGCAATCAGGTATCCTGTGCCCGCCTGAAAGGGCGATAGACCCTTTGACCAGGTTAGTCAAATTATCGCACATTCTGCCATTGGCTGAAAATTATCCAAAATGGCATAAAATCAAATGTACTTCTCCCATCGTGCCCGAAAACAGAACAAGGCATGATGTTAATCATAAATGTCGTTGTCATCCTGCGCTACGCTTTGTGACACACTGACGTTTTTTTAGCCACGTATCATAAAAGGTACTTCCATGTCGAGTAAGTTAGTACTGGTTCTGAACTGCGGTAGCTCCTCACTGAAATTTGCTATCCTTGATGCCGTAAACGGTGACGAATATCTGTCTGGTTTAGCTGAATGTTTCCATCTTCCTGAAGCCCGTATCAAATGGAAAATGGATGGCAGCAAACACGAAGCGGATCTCGGCGCTGGCGCCGCTCACAGTGAAGCGCTTAACTTTATCGTTAACACTATTCTGGCACAAAAACCAGAACTGTCTGCTCAGCTGACCGCAATCGGCCATCGTATCGTTCACGGTGGTGAAAAATACACCAGCTCCGTGGTCATTGATGACTCCGTGATTCAGGGCATCAAAGATTCCGCCTCTTTCGCGCCGCTGCACAACCCGGCTCACCTGATCGGTATTGCTGAAGCACTGAAATCCTTCCCGCACCTGAAAGATAAGAACGTTGCCGTGTTCGACACCGCGTTCCACCAGACCATGCCGGAAGAATCCTATCTGTACGCCCTGCCGTACAGCCTGTACAAAGAGCACGGCGTACGTCGCTACGGCGCACACGGCACCAGCCACTTCTACGTGACTCAGGAAGCGGCAAAAGTCCTCAACAAACCGGTTGAAGAACTGAACATCATCACCTGCCACCTGGGCAACGGTGGTTCTGTTTCCGCGATCCGCAACGGTAAATGCGTTGACACCTCTATGGGTCTGACCCCGCTGGAAGGCCTGGTCATGGGTACCCGCTCTGGCGATATCGACCCGGCCATCATTTTCCATCTGCACGACTCCCTGGGCATGAGCGTTGATGCGATCAACAAAATGCTGACCAAAGAGTCTGGCCTGCTGGGTCTGACCGAAGTTACCAGCGACTGCCGCTATGTTGAAGACAACTACGCAGATAAAGCAGACGCTAAACGCGCGATGGACGTTTACTGCCACCGCCTGGCGAAATACATCGGTTCCTACACCGCGCTGATGGACGGCCGTCTGGATGCCGTGGTCTTCACCGGCGGTATCGGTGAAAACGCAGCCATGGTACGCGAGCTGTCGCTGGGCAAACTCGGCGTTCTGGGCTTCGATGTTGATCACGAGCGTAACCTGGCGGCCCGTTTCGGCAAGTCTGGCTTCATCAACAAAGAAGGCACCCGCCCGGCTCTGGTCATCCCGACCAACGAAGAGCTGGTCATCGCGCAAGACGCCAATCGTCTGACTGCCTGATGCCACACCGCCAGCGATAACCTTAAATACTTCGCGTTGCAGGAAGGCGGCCCGCAAGGGCGAGGCTTATGGATGAGCCGGGTTACCAGGCCAACGTAGATGCAACCTGAAGTATGACGAGAAGCTGGTGGTGCAGTTTTGTCTCCCGCCTGATACTGGCGGTAACGAAAGAGGATATATCGTGTCCCGTATAATCATGCTGATCCCTACCGGAACCAGCGTTGGCCTGACCAGCGTCAGCCTCGGTGTTATCCGTGCGATGGAGCGCAAAGGCGTTCGTCTTAGCGTCTTTAAACCTATCGCCCAACCACGCGCTGGCGGCGATGCGCCAGACCAGACCACCACCATCGTACGCGCAAATTCCAATCTTCCGGCCGCCGAGCCGCTGAAGATGAGCCACGTCGAGTCGCTGCTGTCCAGCAATCAGAAAGACGTGCTGATGGAAGAGATCATCGCTAACTACCACGCAACGACTCAGGATGCTGAAGTCGTGCTGGTTGAAGGCCTGGTTCCGACCCGTAAACACCAGTTCGCTCAGTCCCTGAACTTCGAAATCGCTAAAACGCTGAACGCGGAAATCGTCTTCGTCATGTCTCAGGGTACCGATACCCAGGAACAGCTGAACGAACGTATCGAACTGACCCGCAACAGCTTCGGCGGCGCGAAGAACACCAACATCACCGGTGTTATCGTCAACAAGCTGAACGCACCGGTTGACGAACAGGGGCGTACTCGTCCCGATCTGTCGGAAATTTTCGATGACTCCTCGAAAGCGAAAGTGGTGAAGATCGATCCGGCTCAGCTGGCGACCGGCAGCGCGCTGCCGATTCTGGGCGCGGTACCGTGGAGCTTCGATCTGATTGCTACCCGTGCTATCGATATGGCGCGCCACCTGAATGCTACCATCGTCAACGAAGGCGACATTAACACCCGCCGCGTGAAATCGGTGACCTTCTGTGCGCGCAGCATTCCGCACATGCTGGAACACTTCCGCGCCGGCTCTCTGCTGGTGACTTCCGCAGACCGTCCTGACGTGCTGGTTGCCGCCTGCCTCGCCGCCATGAACGGCGTTGAAATCGGCGCCCTGCTGCTGACCGGCGCCTACGAAATGGACGCTCGCGTGAGCAAGCTGTGCGAACGTGCGTTCGCTACCGGCCTGCCGGTATTCATGGTCAACACCAACACCTGGCAGACCTCCCTGAGCCTGCAGAGCTTCAACCTCGAAGTCCCGGTTGACGATCACGAGCGTATCGAGAAAGTTCAGGAATACGTGGCCAGTTACATCAACGCCGACTGGATCGAGTCTCTGACCGCCACCTCCGAGCGTAGCCGTCGCCTGTCTCCTCCGGCCTTCCGCTACCAGCTGACCGAGCTGGCGCGCAAAGCGGGCAAACGTGTGGTTCTGCCGGAAGGCGATGAGCCGCGTACCGTTAAAGCCGCCGCCATTTGTGCAGAGCGCGGTATTGCGACCTGCGTGCTGCTGGGTAACCCGGATGAGATCAACCGCGTTGCCGCCGCTCAGGGCGTGGAACTGGGCGCAGGCATCGAAATCGTCGATCCGGAAGTGGTTCGCGAGAGCTACGTGGCTCGCCTGGTCGAACTGCGTAAGAGCAAGGGCATGACCGAAGCGGTCGCGCGCGAGCAGCTGGAAGACAACGTGGTTCTCGGCACCCTGATGCTGGAACAAGACGAAGTCGACGGTCTGGTTTCCGGCGCGGTACACACCACCGCCAACACCATCCGTCCGCCGCTGCAGCTGATCAAAACGGCGCCGGGCAGCTCGCTGGTCTCTTCCGTGTTCTTCATGCTGCTGCCTGAACAGGTTTACGTTTACGGCGACTGCGCGATCAACCCGGATCCGACCGCAGAACAGCTGGCCGAAATCGCGATTCAGTCCGCAGACTCCGCGATTGCGTTCGGCATTGAGCCGCGCGTGGCGATGCTCTCCTACTCCACCGGGACTTCCGGTGCCGGTAGCGATGTGGAGAAAGTGCGTGAAGCGACCCGTCTGGCTCAGGAAAAACGTCCTGACCTGATGATCGACGGTCCGCTGCAGTACGATGCTGCGGTGATGGCTGACGTGGCGAAGTCCAAAGCGCCGAACTCTCCGGTTGCCGGCCGCGCCACCGTGTTCATCTTCCCGGATCTGAACACCGGTAACACCACTTACAAAGCCGTACAGCGTTCCGCTGACCTGATCTCCATCGGGCCGATGCTGCAGGGTATGCGTAAGCCGGTGAACGATCTGTCCCGCGGCGCGCTGGTTGACGATATCGTCTACACCATCGCGCTGACCGCGATTCAGTCTTCCCAGCAGCAGTAATTTGCTGTCAATTAACCCCCTCTTATCGAGGGGGTTTGCATATAAATCCCTCACTCTCCGTAAGTCATTCCGCGCAAAATACAGGTTCTGTATCTTTTCTTGCTGGCTCACAGTAATAATCACCAGACTTTATATAATTACCCTACCCTGTAAATTATAATCAAAAGACAAAATGACCCGTAAAAAAAGAATCCTTACTTATCTGGCTGATTTATGTAAAAAAATACCGGGCGGCACAACAACGCAACAAATATCCGAGACGCTGAAAATTTCACGCCCGAACGTCAGTAGTGATTTAAATATGCTGGTTAAAGAGGGAGTTATCTCTAAAAGTAACACACGTCCGGTTTATTATTTTGTCAACACCGAATTAATCAGCGAAAAAGTAAGTTCTCCGGCTATCGACGATCCTTTCACTTATCTGATTGGCTATCATGACAGTTTGCAAAAACAAATTAGTCAGGCAAAGGCTGCTATTATTTACCCACCGCACGGCCTACATACGTTGTTAACCGGTGAGACCGGTACTGGTAAAAGTTTGTTTGCCCGGCTAATGTATAACTATGCTATCGCCCGGCGGCTTCTGAAAGAACAAGCACCTTTTATTGTGTTTAACTGTGCCGATTATGCCAGCAACCCACAGCTGTTGGTTTCTCATATTTTTGGTCATGCCAAAGGAACGTTTACCGGCGCCGATAAAGACAAGCCCGGTCTGTTAAGTGAAGCCGACGGCGGTATGCTTTTCCTTGACGAGGTACACCGTCTGCCACCGGAAGGTCAGGAGATGATCTTCTACTTTATCGATACCGGAACATGGGGACAGCTCGGTGAAACAAAGCGCGATCGCCGCGCCGAGATCCTGCTCATCTGCGCCACAACTGAAGATCCCAGCTCCTCATTACTCTCCACCTTCCTGAGAAGAATCCCCATCACCATCAATTTACCCGGCCTCGCTAACCGCCTTCCTGAGGAGCAAGTTGAGCTACTTAAATTTTTACTTAAAATCGAGGCGGCGCGCATTGGCTGCACGATCACCATCGATGCTGACAGCGCCAAATCGATACTTGGCAGCTCCTTTGCTGGCAATGTGGGTAAACTTAAATCGACAATTCAGTCGGTCTGCGCCCATTTTTTTGTGGAAAAACATCAGCAGCAACAGATGCTGGATATCCGCTTTGAGCAGCTCGCGCTGGATATCAAAACGGGGATCTTTAATCTTAAACGTAATAATGATTATCTGGCCCGCCTGCAATATAGCCTGGGCGATATTATGACTATTTTGCCGGATGCCATTCCCGCTCATCCGGCACTCAGCATCAACAAAAACGACAGCCCGTTACGAATGTATGATTTTATTGATAATAAAATTAATTTTATGCTGGAGCAGAACTTTACCGATAGCGATATCAACCGCTTTATCACTTCGGAAATTAATAACTATATTGATGTTAAGCTTCCGCGAATGCGCCAGTGGTTCGATCACGGGCTAGATAAGAAAATGCTACTTTTTTGTCAGTCGCTTAAAACAGAAATTGAGCTACAGATGGGAAAAGAGTTCGGCGATAATTTTCTGTTCTCACTGGGGTATCACCTGACGAATCTCACCCGGAACCACACTCATTCCCCCGGTAATAGCTGGATACGCCGCTACCGGGTTAACAAACTCCCGGAATATGATTCCGCCTTAACCATTAAGAAACGACTGCAAGATGAATTCAGTATCGACATTCATGAAGATGAAGTAGCTTACCTGACCATTTTACTCAGCTCACTGGTGATCCGCGAAAAAGAGAAGTTGATCCACGTAATTGTCGCCACCCACGGGGATTTCATTGCCAGTAATATGGTAGACATTGCCCGTACGCTGATCGCCGAAGAGAACATTTCGGCGGTTAATATGCCTCTGAATATTCGTCCCAACCAGGCCATCGCGCAGATAAAAGAGACGATTCTGGCAACGCCTAACGCCCGGGGATTTTTACTGTTGGTCGATATGGGCTCGCTGCTGCATGCCGGGGATATTATCGCCCAGGAGTGCCGGATAGCGATGCGTACCCTGGATATGGTATCTACCCCGCTGGTGATCGAGGCGCTGCGCCGCACGTCCATTCTCAATGTCGAACTGGACGATATCTATTTCAGTCTACTCCATTTCAAAGGCTACGGCGCGAATCAGCATCGGGAACAGCCGGTGCCTGATAAGCCGTTGGCGGTTCTGGCCATCTGTTCTTCTGGCGAGGGGATCGCTAAAAAACTGCAGTCGCTGTTGCGTTCGGTACTAGATGAAATCAACCGCAGCGATATTCACATTATAAATCTTTCCGCCGATGAAATGTTCAGTCGACGGCAGAGTTTGTTAAGCGAGTACCAGGTACTGCTCTCGGTTGGGATAGTCGATCCAGAGTTTAATCTGCCTCATATTCCGCTAGCGGAATTTTTTTCCCGCCAGGGAGAGCTTAAGTTTCAGACGGCGATCGGCAGCAGCTACGTTCGCCAAAACAGGGCTGACAACCCAGTCACTCTGACCAAATTGAGCGAACAGTACCTGCAGGATTTCGTGGTTTTTCTCAACCCCAAAAAGGCGGTGCCCATTGTGATGTCATTTATTCAGGTGATTAAGGAGCATCGGCGGCTGGAGGATCAGGGCAGCGGATTACTTAACATCTGCGTACATATTTGCCTGGCTCTCGAACGTTCAGTACGTAACGAGACCATTACCTACAACAAACAGAACAGGGAGGAGTATCTTTCCAGCCCGGTAATGGCGATTTACCAGACGGCGAACGATATGCTGGAAAATAAAACAGGGGTAAAACTAAGCGATGACGAACTACTCTACATTATGGATATGCTGGAGGACAAATAGAGGAAGCGGCGCGATGTCAGCATCGCGCCCGTCCCTTTACACCGGAGCTAAAGCCTCCTGCAGGTCGGATTGCATCATTTGCCACGCCGCTGCAATTTCCGGCGCATGGTTAAATAGTCCGCTTGAACCCATGATCAGAATATCGGCTCCTGCTGCCATCAGGCTGGCGTAGGTATTCTTGTTACAGGAACCATCAACCTCAATCAGGTAGTTCAGGCCATGCTGTTCACGCCATGAGGCAAAAGCTTTTATTTTTCCCAGCATTTCAGGAATAAACACCTGGCCGGCGAATCCCGGATCGACGGTCATAATGGTGACCTTATCAATACGGGCCAGGTAAAGCGTCACATCCTCCAGCTGAGTTTCCGGGTTGAGCACCAGCCCGCACTGCATTCCCACCTGACGAATAGTATCAATCAAACGGAAGGCTTTTCCGTTGACCGCCTCCGCGTGAAAGCTGACCATTGTCGCCCCGGCTTTCGCGAGGGGCGCAACGTAATTTTCCGGATCTGTCACCATCAGATGACAGTCGATCGGCGCTTTGGCCAGCTGACTCAGGCTTGAAACAAACCAAGGGGAAAGCGTCAAATTCGGAACAAAGTGTCCATCCATAATGTCCACGTGAAACCAGGCAACCTTGTCGTTCAGAAACTGAATCTGATTGCGAAACTCAAGCAGATCCATGCACATAAGTGAAGGTGCAATAGCCGGTAATTTCATAAGTTACTCCTGTGCCGTCACCATGCATTTGCAGGTAAATTGCTGACGCTGATGAATGGCGTTTAAGAGATCGATCGCCTGTCCGATACCAACCTGATGGGAAATGAGGTCACTAACTTGCAAAGCGCCGGAACTGATAGCCCGCGCTGCATCCGCCCATTCATCGTGGGGATCTCCTTTGTAGACTGAGTTGTACACACCGGTCAGCGTTAGCTCCTTACGCATCGCCCGGTCATAGGCAAGGCGTGGAATAACCATTTCCTCATGGCAATTGCCCAGCAGCATCACGCTGCCAAAGGTACGGCAGGCATCCAGCGCGAAGCAAAGCCCAGGAGCGCTACCGCTGCCTTCAATGACCACATGGGCACCTCCGTCGGTTAGCTGTCGAAGACTATCCAGCGCCCCTGCCTCATCGCAGCGCAGCGCATACTCAAAGCCGAGCTGTTTGCAGAAGGCGATTTTGTCGGGATCGATATCCAGCAGCACAATTTTTCCGGCTCCGTGGAGCTGCGCCCAGCGGGCGGTTAGCAGTCCGATCGGCCCCGCGCCAATAATAGCCACGGTGTCGTTGAGGTCGAGCGCCGCCCGCCGTACCACGTGTAGCGCGATTGTGGCGGGCTCCAGCATCGCCGCCTGCGGATAGCTAACGTCGTCAGCAAAAAATACCAGGTTAAATAGCGGCACCGTAAGATATTCGCTAAAACCGCCATCGCAGCGGGAGCCGTACGAGCTGTAGTTCAGACATCTGGCATAGTGATGATGCCGGCAGAACACGCAGTCGTGACAGGGTTTGATGGGGAACACCGCCACCCGTCGCCCGATGAGCGCTTCATCTCCCCCGATCCCTACGGCGTCAATCCGTCCGGAAAATTCGTGGCCGATCACCCGAGGAAATGACGGCGTTCCCGTGCGCCATATTCTGGGAATATCCGATCCGCAGACCCCGGAGGCCATCACTTTGACCCTGACCTCTCCGCTTTTCGGTACCGGTAATTCTCGCTCCTCCAGCGCCAGATCGCCCACAGCACGTAGTGCAACAACTTTCATGTCATCCTCCTGCGGGACATGACGGCCCGCATTAGCAAATCATTCCAGGTTCGCATGGTTCAGGCGGACCTGCTCAAAGGTCATACCCTGCATATCCATAATGCGCAGGCAGATAAGATCGCCAAAAATCATCAGCGATTGTTCAAACAAGGTAGTCATCGGTTGAATAGACATTTGCGTGCCGCTGCCGGACTTAGAACCGCAGTGGAAATCCACCACCACGTCTGACATACGGGCAATGGTGCTTGCCGGGCTGGAAGTCAGGTGTACCACCGTCGCGCCATAGCGTTTCGCACATTGGGCAATATGTTTCGGAAAGATAGACTCACCCGATCCGGAGCCCACCACCAGCACATCGCCAGGAGCAATAGGCGGTTCATTAATAGCGCCGACCTCACAGGCGGTAATGCCGATGTGGTTCAGGCGTTTGACCGTGGTTTCCAGCGCCAGCGCAACACGACCGACCCCGACGAAAAAGACCTTATTGGCCTGGCGTAGTGCCGCAATATAGTCGGCAATCTGCGCCTCATCGATGTTCTTTAATACCGATGCAATTTCACTGGTAATCGCCTGCGCCGCTGCTGAATAACTTGCGTTCGTCATTTAAATCACCATCATTGCTTTACAGAATAAGGTGTCATTCGCATGAACCAGGTCGAAAAGATCGGCGAGTCCATCAATACCCACCTCATGGGTGATTAAATCGCTAACTTTGAGTTTTCCGCTGCCGATGGCCGCTGCAGCATCCTGCCATTCGTCATGTGGCTGCTGCTTATAAACGGAGTTGAAGACCCCAAGAAGCGCGGCTTCTTTACGCATAAATTTGTCATAGACGCCGCGGGGAATATGCATATCCCCATGAGGGTTGCCGAGCATCAGTACCTTGCCAAATACGCGGCAGGAAAGAAGAGAGTTGGAGAGTCCGCCGGAGGAACCGCTGCCTTCAATACAGACATCTGCACCGTTGCCCTCGGTCTGATGCATGACCCAGTCAACCGGATCGTCCCGACGGGCGTCGCACAGTAGTTCAAAGCCCAGAGAACGGCAGAAATCGATTTTCTTACTGTCAACATCGACCAGCATGACTTTACGCGCGCCATAAATCGCCGCCCAGCGCGCGATCATGATACCAATCGGCCCGGCACCATAAATCACTACGTTATCGTTCATATCCAGACGAGCGCGGCGCATCACGTGCAGTCCAACAACGGCGGGTTCCAGCATAGCCGCTTCACGTAAATCCGCATCGTCATTCAGGAACACAAGGTTAAATAATGGGACGGTCAGATATTCACTAAATCCACCATCCTGTCGGGAACCGAAGTAGCTGTACTGAATGCATTTTGCAAAGTGACGCTCCTGGCAAAAGGCACATTTGTTACAGGGAATTAGAGGGAATATTGCCACTTTGCGACCAATTAGCCCCGAATCCACATCCTCCGCAACTTTTTCAATCTGGCCGGAAAATTCGTGGCCAAGCACAATGGGATAATGATACGGGCCGTTAACAAACGCGCGCGGAATATCGGAACCACAAATACCTGCGGCGCGAACTTTTACTAACACCTCTCCGGCAGCAGGTACAGGAACAGGTCTTTCCTCGAGTGAAAACTTACCTAATTCCGTCAATGATAATACTTTCATTTGATTATCCTCTATAATTCAGGCGTGCGTCCAGATTACAGGCGAAAGACCTGTAATCTGAGGCAAGCCGGATGTAATTTAAGTTATTGTGCAGGAACCGCCAGAATACCAAGCCAGGAGGTAATAATGCCGACGATAAATATAACCGCAATAACCGTATTGGGTTTCATTTTTCGGCGAATCATTTTTAGTATGCCGAGTGTAATTATCAGCGGAATTAACGATGGTAATAATGTATTTAAAATATCCTGAATGCCAATATTAGCACCTTTAATATGTATCACCAATGGGGTCACAATATCAACGCGCGAAGCCGCCATACCTCCGACCACCATTAGCCCAATAAGCCCAAAGGCATCGGTCAGTTTATCCATTAAGCCTTTTTTCAAAATATCCAGGATCACCGTGCGACCTTTTCGATAGCCCAGAAAGAACATATTCAAACTGCAGAAGATCATGATGAACTTATACCCCAGCTCAAAGAGTATGGGGCCGGCGAAATTTCCCTGAATCGCCAGATTACAGGCGATAGCCGCGAGAATAGAGTAAACAATGGCCTGGAGAGTGTCGCCGATCCCGGCTACCGGCCCCATCAATCCAGAACGTAGCGAGGTTATCGCTTCCGGCGGCAGATCCATACCTTTTGCTCTCTGCTCTTCCATTGCCACCGATACACCGGTAATCACGTGGCCGCAGAATGACGGTTCGGTATTAAAGAAATTAAAATACTTCTTCAATTCTTTAACCTGCCGGGCTTTATCCCCCGGATAGAGTTTGCGTACTACCGGAACCATCGCACTGGCCTGTCCTAAAGCCTGTAAACGTTCGTAGTTATAACAGGTTTCTGACGAGTAATTTAACGCCCAGGTTTTTAACAGTTCAGTACGGGTCAGAATTTCACCTACCGCAGTTTTGTCGGTTTCGTTATTCATAGTCATAATTATTATTTCCCGTTATTTCTCGACAGAGAATTTCGTATTAACGTTCAGAATAACGGCGGCGATAATAGCAAACACCGCAATCGCCATAATTCCAAGTTTAAGAAATGCAACAAGGAAAAAACCGAGGAAGAAAAACGGCATCAGATGCTTTTTCCCCAGGAATGAAACCAGCATGGCAATACCCAACGCTGGCATAATGCCGCCAATGACCTGGAACGCATTAACCAGCTCCTGCGGAATTTTTGCCAGCATTTCACGCATAAAATCGGCACCGAAATAGACCATCGCAAATGCCGGTAATCCCACCAGAATAAAGATAACGAAGAATGAAGGCACATAGTTCATCAGACGCATACCGGTAATATTGCCGCGCTCCAGCATCGCCTCAGCTTTATGCACCCACAGCGCGTTAATACTCATCGACGCCTGGAAAGTCAAAATGCCCAACAACGAGAACGGCACCGCGAATACCACCGCCGTTGACGGCTCCGCTCCGCTGAGGATGGTCATGGCCGTACCAAATACCGATGCCACAGGTAAGTTTCCGGGCATCGTACCACCGACCGTCATCCAGCCAAGATAAGCAAGGTTGATATAGGCGGCAGCTTTCATCCCTTCGACCGGTTCACCGAGAGCTAACGCTACCAGGAAACCGGAAATAATCGGGTAGAGCCAGGTTCGAGTAATAAGGTGGCTGACCCACCAGTTACTCATAGTAGCGATCAGAGCAACAAGAATAGCTGAAAGTAACATAGTACTTTGTCCTCTTATTATACTTTGCCGGATTTAACACCAGCATATAGTTTGCAGGAATAACGCTATCTGTCTGCATACTGCAATGCTTAGGGTAATCATCCCCCTGCCACATAACGCGACATAACACACTATCAGTCATCTTCTTTATGATGATGCAACGGCACGCCAGAAATAAATGGCGTGCAATTGCCAACTTTTCACAAATAGCTCATCAAATTTGCCGGTGTATCCCCGGGAAGCACCTGAATTTGGATCGGAATACCCATTTTATCTATATCCTTGAATGCCTGACGTTCGGCATCAGATGCGGCGAGATTACGATAAAGGCGGGAACGGTTTTCATTTACCCCCATACCACCCACCGTCAAATTCTGAAATTTAGCCCCGACATTAAGCATTTTCAATACTGTTAGTGGGCTCTTCACCAGAATAATAATATTGTCGCTATTATTATCGGAGCTCACTTCACTAAGCTTCATCGCAGCGGCCTCAGCATCATAAATATTGAGTGTCATGTTATTAGGAACCGCCATTTCCAGTACCGAAATCATAAACTCATCATTGACCAGTTCATCGTCAACAATAATGATCTTTGTGGCATTAAGATGTTTAACCCACCCTGTCATTACCTGGCCATGGATCAATCGGTCATCAATTCGTAAAAGCGATATCATAGACATTGTGATTTCCTTTTTTACAGGGGTTTTATCGCACTTTTCCCAACGTTTACCGATAATGTCACCAGTTCCTCCAGCGAAGAGACGTCCTGACGCTCCAGTAAAATATTAACTAGCATCGGAATATTGACTCCGGCGATGAGTCGGGTATCCTGCCGGTGTTTAACAAAATAGCTTGAAGCATTAAAAGGAGTTCCAGAATGAATATCCACCAGGAGTAATAGCGGAATATCCTCTGAAATATCAGAAATAATTACCGCGAGCTTTTTTATTAAACTTTCAAGATTTTCTCCGGGCATAAAATCAACGGTCAAAACATGTTTCTGGCTACCAATAAGCATATTGGTAGTATTAATCAGTTCACACGCCAGGTTGCCATGCGTCACAACAATAACGGAACATTCCATGGCTAACGATTCCTCTTTATCGATGGGCGGATTATGTCAGGTCCTCCTTTCTCACTTTTGCATCCTGAGAAAGTATCTCATACGATAAAGCAGTTATCGTGCCAAATTATAAATATATAAATTTATCAATGTATTAAAAAATAATATAATACTGTGTATGGCGACAGAAGTGAGTGTATCGGTTTAACAGGCTAAGTGTATCGGCCCTGGGGGTAAGCGTTGAAGAGTGTATTGTTGACAGCAGAATAATGGCAAAAAAACAGAAAAAGCTCCCACAGTTCAACTGTGGGAGCCGCGCTTACAGCAGTTCCCGCGCGCTGGAAACAATGTCGTGCGCCGTCAGGCCGTACTCCTTCTGCAGGTAGTCCTGCGTCCCCACCTGGCCATAGCGCTCCTTCACGCCAACCCGGCGCATCGGTACCGGGCAAGTCTCTACCAGCACTTCCGCCACCGCCGATCCCAGTCCGTTGTGGATACTGTGATTTTCACAGGTCACAATGCGTCCGGTTTTCTCGGCGTAATTTTTTACCAGCATGCGGTCAATGGGCTTCAGAGTAAACATATCGATAACCGCCGCGCTGACCCCCTCCTGTTCAAGCTGACGTGCCGCCTCCAGCGCCTCGGCCACCATGATACCGTTCGCAATCAGCGTAATATCATCGCCTTCGCGCAGCACATTTCCCTTGCCGATGGTGAAGGTCGAACCCGGCGCATAGACGCTCGGCGCCTGCTTACGGATGGTTCGTACCCAGTAGAACCCCTCGAGATCGATCAGTTGACGCAGAATATCCTCAAACATCGTCGCATCGGTTACTTCCAGCACCACCGAATGCGCTAATCCGCGGACAATGCCCATATCTTCAAACGACATATGGGTACCGCCGTTATGACAGGCGGTCACCCCGGCATCCGAGGCGATGACCTTGACGTTATTGCGCTGATAATCCAGGGACATAAACAGCTGATCGAAACAGCGACGGCTGGCGAAGGCGGTAAAGGTATGCACAAACGGCTTGCGCCCGGTCAGCGACAGCCCCGCGGCAGTGCCGATCACGTTGGCCTCCATAATGCCGCAGTTGATGACATGCTGCGGGTATTTCCGCGCAACGCTGTCCATCGCCATCGAACTCATCAGGTCCGCTTCAAGAGCAATAATCGACGTCCCCTTCTCCACCTGCTGTGAGACGAAACCGGCGTAGATCTTACGCATTTCTACGGCATCTTTTTGTCCTGCGGGTGCAACCTTAATCATGCTCGGCCTCCAGTTGGCGAATCGTCTCGTTGAGCGCTTCTGCCATTTCGTCGGTCAGGCGCAGGTGGTGGGAGTTGCTGAGCTGCTCCAGATACGGTACGCCCTGCCCTTTAATACTGTCGAGGATCACCACCCGCGGACGGGCATCTGCCGCCGGTCGCGGAGAGACCGTTTCAAGCAGCCGCGGTATGTCGTCCCCTTTTACTGTGACCACATCAAAACCAAAGGCGCGGAACTTCCCCTCCAGATCAAAGGCACAGATAATCTCGTCCAGTTCGCCGTCAAGCTGCTGTTTATTCCAGTCGACAAATATCGTCAGGTTAGTTAAACGATGATGGGCAATAAACTGGAACGCCTCCCAGCACTGGCCTTCATTAAGTTCGCCATCGCCGACGATGCAGAACACCCGGTTAGCGCGCCCCGCCAGCTTATGCGATAACGCCATTCCTCCGGCAATGGAAATCCCCTGTCCCAGCGAACCGGTGGTGGCATCCACACCGCGGGTCTTCAGACGATCGGGATGGCTGGGCAAGCGGGTGCCGTTATGATTCAACGTGCTGAGCTCCTCGATCGGAAAGTAGCCCTTGATGGCTAAGGTGCTGTACAGCGCCGGGCCGGCGTGGCCTTTCGACAGCACAAAGTAATCACGTTCCGGCCAGTCGGGATCCGCCGGGTCAATGTTCATCACCTCGCCATACAGTACGGCGAGCGTCTCCACCACAGACATGCTGCCGCCGTAGTGGCCAAAGCCGAGCTGCGTCAGCGTTTTAAGCGTGGCAACGCGGATATCGCGCGCCAGCTGCGTCACTTCATTCACATTCATGGTTTCGCTCCGGTGTTTTCCTGCGTGTTACCACGCGCAGATTTGTTTTTAGCCAGCACGTTGTACGCCACCAGCAGCGCGAACAGCGCCACGACGAGCCCGGTAATGGCAAATGGCGATAAATAGCGCGCGAGATTGCCCAGCACGATGCCGATAGCGCCAAAGTCAGCATCGGAGAAGGTGGTGTTGGCAAAACCGATAGCGCCTAATACCGGCAGCAGCAGCACCGGCAGGAAAGTAATCAGCAGGCCATTGGCGAACGCGCCAATCATCGCCCCGCGGCGCCCGCCGGTAGCATTGCCAAACACCCCGGAGGTCGCGCCGGTAAAGAAGTGCGGCACCACGCCGGGGAGGATCAACACCAGCTTCATCTGTCCGAGCAGGAACAGCCCCACCAGTCCCCCGAGGAAGCTGAACAGGAAGCCAATCAGCACCGCGTTAGGCGCATAGGGATAGACGACCGGGCAATCCAGCGCCGGACGGGCGTTCGGCACCAGTTTTTCCGAGAAGCCGGTAAACGCCGGAACGATCTCCGCCAGAATAAGACGCACGCCCTGCAGAATGATGAACACGCCGGCAGCAAAGGTGATGGCCATAATGATGGCGTACACCAGGTAGTTCTGACCGCCGCTGAAGGTGCTTTCGACATACTCTCGTCCGGCGCTCACCGCCATAATCAGATAGATAATCATCATGGTCAGGGAGATAGAGATTGAGCTGTCGCGCAGGAAGCTTAAATTCTTCGGCAGGTTCATCTCTTCGGTAGAACGCGAGCCTTTGCCGCACAGGCTGCCAATCCAGCCGGCGAGGACATATCCCAGGGTGCCGAAGTGGCCAAACGCAATATCGTCGGTACCGGTAATCCGCTTCATATAGCGCTGCGCCAGCGCCGGGAAGAAGGCCATCACCAGGCCTAAAATCAGCGAACCGGTGAACACCAGGCCGATGCCATCAAAGCCGGCCACGGTGAGGATCACGCCAATCATGCAGGCCATATAGAAGGTGTGATGCCCGGTCAGGAAGATATATTTCAGGCGCGTAAAACGGGCGACAATAATATTGGCTACCATGCCAAAAGCCATGATTAGCGCCGTCGATGCACCATATTTCTCCAGCGCAATGGAGACGATGGCTTCATTATTGGGAATAATCCCCTGGATATTAAACGCATGTTCAAACATGCCGCCCAACGGATTTAACGACCCCACCAGCACCGTTGCCCCGCCGCCTAACACAATAAACCCGAGAATGGTTTTAACCGTCCCTTTCACGACGTCGGAAAAAGATTTTTTCTGCGCCACGAGACCAATCAGGGCAATTAATCCCACCAGTACCGATGGGACTTTGAGAATATCAACAACAAAATTCAGCGTCTCAAGGATAAACATATCCGCCTCGCTTAAAATAAGGTTATTGTTTATCGAACCATGCGCGCAGCTGCGCTTCGAGTTCATTAATATCGATGATGTTTTTAATCACCACCAGCTGGCTTTCCGGTACGCTGGCGCTGGCGGCGATATCTTTCGCCATCACGAACAGATCCGCTGCGCCGGGGGTCGCCGATGACAGATCGGAATGTTCAACTTCGGCCTCGATAGCGAGTTTTTTCAAAACCTTCTTAATATTCATTTCGACCATAAAACTACTGCCGAGGCCGGAGCCACAAATTGCCATGATTTTCATCATTATCACCTTTTTTAGGTACAGTACGTCCGCATTACGCTCGCGCGTAATGTGCGGTGAAATCAGGTTATAAAATTAAATCAGAAACGTGAGATTATTTTTTTAATATCCTCCAGGGTTGTCGCCTGATGTAATTTCCCCATCTCCTCCTCGCTGGAAAATAATTCCGCGAGGGCGGAAATCATCTCAATATGACTATGCTTATCGGGAGCGGCGAGCATAACAATGACATCCACCGGGTCAAACTCTTCGGCGCCAAATGCGACGCCCTCTTCCAGCTTCAGCAGAGACAGCCCTAAACCTTTGGCCCCCTCCTCCGGGCGGGCATGCGGCATCGCCAGACCGGGGGCCAGAACATAATACGGCCCCAGCTTTTGATGCTGGTCGACGATGGCGGTGATATATTCAGGGCCGATAACCCCCGCCGCCAGCAGCGGTCTGGCGCAAAGTTCCAGGGCCTGCCGCCAGTCAGCTACGCTTTTCTGCTGCGTAATAGTTGCATCAGAGATCCATTTTTCCAGCACGTTGTCCCCCATCAGTAAGCCCACGATGAGCAAACTCTATTCAAGCTGACAGCAGTTAACTGCGATTACGGTCACAAAGATAGCGCTACCATCGGCTAACATTCAAAATTGTGATAGCGCTATCAATTCGCGTTTTGCCGAGGAAAACACAGCAAAAAAAAGGATTTAAGGCGTATACTCCGTGAAAGGTGAAATAAAGGATGATGGTAAAAGCATCTGCTCTGCAGGAATTCGTATGTCTCTAACCCGAAAACGGCGTAGTACCGGTAAAGTGACTCTCGCCGACGTTGCCCAGCTTGCCGGCGTGGGAACCATGACCGTTTCACGCGCATTGCGCACCCCTGAACAGGTTTCCGATAAACTGCGCGAAAAAATCGAAGCCGCGGTGCAGGAACTGGGATATATGCCCAATCTCGCCGCCAGCGCGCTGGCGTCCGCTTCATCGTGGACCATCGCGATGGTGGTACCTAATCTTGCCGAGGCAGGTTGTTCAGCCATGTTTGCCGGTCTGCAGCAGGTATTACAGCCCGCCGGCTACCAGATCATGCTTGCGGAATCGCAGCACCGCCTGGAACAGGAAGAAAAGCTGCTGGAAACCCTGCTAGCTTCCAATATTGCCGCGGCGATTCTGCTGAGCGTCGAGCACAGCGATACCGTGCGCCACTGGCTAAAAAACGCCTCCATTCCGGTCATGGAAATGGGGGCGATGCGCGCCGACCCGATTGATATGAATATCGGTATCGATAATGTGGCCGCCATGTATGAACTGACGGAAATGGTCATTAAGCGCGGCTATCAGAATATCGGCCTGCTGTGTGCTAACCAGGAGCAGTGGATTTTTCAGCAGCACCTGCAAGGGTGGTATAAGGCGATGCTGCGCCATCATCTGTCGCCCAACAGGGTGATTAACGCCGCCCTGCCACCGAATTTCTCCACCGGCGCCTCCCAGCTGCCGGAATTTTTACTGGCGTGGCCGGAACTGGATGCCCTGGTCTGCGTTTCAGATGAGCTAGCCTGCGGGGTGTTGTATGAATGCCAGCGCCGACGCATCAAAGTGCCTGACGATCTGGCCGTTGTCGGGTTTGGCAACAGCGATGTGAGCCGGGTGTGCCAGCCGCCGTTAACAACCATGACGGTACCGCACCATAAGATTGGCATTGAGGCCGGGCGGGCGCTGCTGGAACGGCTTAACGACGGGGACTGGAGCGACCGGAAGGCGATCGTCTCCAGTTTATGTCTGCGGGATAGCTGCTAAAGGCTATTCGGCTGCTTCCGGTTTTTCTGCTTTTTCCGGTTTTTCCGCTTTTACCTGGTCATTATTGGCGTTGCGGGTCATCCACAGCGCCAGCGCTTTCAACGAATCCGGAGTAAACTCATCGCAACGGGCGGTAATCTCTTCCGGCGTCAGCCAGCACACTTCGCTCACTTCCTCTTCCTGCAACGCAAACGGTCCGTGCGACACGCAGCTAAACAGGCTTCCCCAGACGCGACAGTGTTGATCTTCATAATAGAACTGCCCGTGATCGGCGAAGGGGACGCCGGCAATACCCAGCTCCTCTTCCGCTTCGCGACGGGCGGAATCCAGCAGTTGCTCATCCGCCTGCACGACGCCGCCAGCGGTGGCGTCCAGCATGCCCGGCTGAAAATCTTTCGTCTCGGTACGACGCTGCACGAGGATTTTGCCCATCCCATCATGAACAACAATATAGGTCGCACGATGACGCAAACACTGCGCGCGCATCTGCTCGCGGCTGGCTTGCGCGATCACCTCATTGTTTTCATTAACAATATCTACCCATTCTGTGCTTGCCAAATCGTTCTGTTCCGCCATCAGGAAACCTTACTTTTAAAAGCGCTCTTGCGGCGCGTCTTTACGGTTGGGGGTAAATTACGGGTTAATTGCCACCTCTGCAATAACCTGGTGATCATAGAGTGCTAAAACCTGCAGTCGATCCCCTTCCAGCAGGCCATAGCTGGCGGCGAATCCCCCTTTGGGAATACTGACCGAACCGGGATTGAAAAGAAAAACATCGCCGCGCTTCTCGGCTACCGGGATATGAGTATGACCATAAACCAGCACATCGCCAGCGGCCAGCGGCGGCATTTTTTCGGGGCTATACAGATGCCCGTGGGTCAGAAACAGACGGCAGCGTTGGCTCAGCACCTGCTGCCAGGGGGCGGTGATGGGAAAGTCCAGCAGCATCTGATCGACTTCGCTGTCACAGTTGCCGCGCACGGCGATAATGCGCTGCGCCACGCGGTTGAGCTGCACGGCCACTTCCGCCGGCGCGTAGCCTTCGGGTAGCGCATTACGCGGCCCATGATTGAGCACATCACCGAGAATAATCAGCCACTGCGCCCCACTTTGCGCGAACCGTTGCAGAACGCGTTCAGTAGCGGGCAGGGAACCATGAATATCCGATGCAAACATCAGCTTCATTTCTTCCATCTCCACGCATTTCGATACGCCTATGATAGCGGAACCGCCGGCGCTATTCAGCCGGCACGTTTAGCTGACAGTGCGGCAAAGCGCTGAACCGACGCGCGCTGCCACTGGAATGTCGCGTAGTCCGCCAGCGGCTCCGGCACCTCATCGCCGTTGAGCACCAGCCGGTTGAGCATCAGCGCAAGATCGGTATCGGCAATTGACCATTCGCCGAACAGATTGGGGCCGCCGTGGACCAGCAGCGCAGCGGCGGCCTCAAACAGCAGAGCGGCGCTTTTCCGCCCCGCGTCACTCAGCGGCGGCTTCTTCTCGCCCGCGAAAACCACCGCCGTCGAACGCTCCTCGCGAATCGGCACCAGATCGCTGCGCAGCCAGGCCTGCACCTGGCGCGCCCGCGCCCGCTTTTGCAGGTCATGAGGATAGAGCCGCTCCCACTCCGGCGGGGCAAAACGCTCATCGAGATATTCGGTAATGGCGGAAGATTCGCTGAGAGAAAAATCGTCAACGTCCAGCAGCGGCACGCGACGGGTCACGGCGTAACCTTTCCAGCCGGGCTGCCGGTTCTCACCGCGATTCAGATCGACCGTTTTGAGGGTAAAAGGCAGGCTCTTTTCCTGCAGAGCAACGTATACGGACATCACGTACGGCGAGAAGAAACTGGAATCGGACCACAGGGTAATGACGGGCTGGCTCATGGCATCCTCAAAAATCATGGGGCGATAAGTCAACATATCCTGTCTTTTGAGGGATGTCACTTATCGCACCATGAGGATTTTGCATCGTCCGGAGGATTAACCCACGACCACCGTTTTCGGCTCCAGATAAGCCTGCATCCCCCATTTCCCCATTTCACGCCCCAGCCCGGATTGCTTAAAGCCGCCAAACGGCGCCAGCGGTTCATTGTCGAGAGTATTCACCAGCACCCGGCCGGATTCAATCTCCAGCGCCACCTCCTCGCCGCGCTGTCGATCCCCGCTTAATACGAGTGCGCTCAGGCCATAGGAGGTGTCGTTGGCAATCGCGATGGCCTGCGCCCGATCCTGATAAGGGATCAGCACCAGTACCGGGCCAAAGATCTCTTCCCGCGCAATGCGCATCTGGTTATGGACGTCGCTAAAGACGGTGGGTTTCACGCACCAGCCTTTTTCCATCCCCTGCGGCCGCCCTTCACCACCGACCAGCAGCCTCGCCCCTTCCTGTTGTCCGAGGCGAATGTAATCCTGCACGCGCTGCCACTGTTTACGGCTGACCATCGGGCCAATCGTGGTCCGCGGATCGCAGGGATCGCCGGAGATATACTCCGCCATTCCCTGCACGATGGCCTGTTCAAACTCCGCCAGACGCTGTTCGGGTACCAGGATACGGGTTCCGGCAATGCAGGCCTGCCCGCTATTCATAAACCCTGCTGCCAGCGCCAGGGACACCGCCTGCCGTGCATCGGCATCATCAAGAATCAGAGTTGGCGATTTACCACCGAGCTCCAGCGTGACGCGTTTCAGGGTTTGCGCCCCGCTTTCGATAATATGTTTCCCCACCGCGGTGGAACCGGTGAACGAAATTTTAGCAATATCAGGATGATGGTTGATGACATCGCCCACCACCTCGCCGCGGCCGGTAACGATGTTAACCACGCCGGCCGGGATCTGTGCCGCATGCAGCGCTTCGGTCACGATCTGCGTCTGCCATGCGCTCATTTCGCTGGGTTTAATCACCGCCGTGCAGCCTGCCGCCATCGCCGTCGCCAGCTTGTTGCAGATAAAACCGGCATCGCTGTTCCACGGCGTAATCAATCCCGCCACGCCGACCGGGGTCATCACCACCTGCGCGCGTCCCGCCTGTTCAACAAATTCAAAGCGCGCCAGCGTCTCCATCGCCTGCTTGATGGTTTGCGCAGGCCACTGCGCCATCCACTGCGCGCGTGAAGCCGGGGCGCCATATTCCGTCACAATGGCGGCCAGTAAATCCGCTTCTCGCGCCTGCACCGCCTGATACATTCGTTCCAGCACCGCCAGACGCTGCGGCTTAGTGGTTCGCGACCAGGCCGGGAACGCAGCCCTTGCCGCCGCGATAGCCTGCCGGGCGTCCTCTTCATCCGCCAGTCGCACCAGGCCAATCACCTCCTCGGTCGCCGGGTTGAACAGCGCAAACTCTTCGCTACCGTGCGGGGTCACAAATTCGCCGTTAATATAAATTTTATCGATGTGCTGCATGATGGGGCTCCTCATCTGTGTTGATGAAGGCAGTATAGAGTCGCCGTATTGCCCCGATAAGAAGGTATAATTAACACAGTCTGTCACGAAAATCGGGATAATCATGCATCGTAGCGGTCTTACTGAACTGGAAGTCCTCCTCGCCGTCGCCCACCGGCAGAGTTTTCGCGCCGCCGCCCGGGAGCTGGGTATGTCGGCCACCGCCGTCAGCAATGCCATCGCCGGACTGGAGGCGCGTCTCAACGTGCGTCTGTTTAACCGCACCACCCGCAGCGTGGCGCTGACTGAAGCCGGGCAGCGTTATGTTGAGCGCGTGGCCCCCGCGCTGGCGGAAATTCAGCGCGCGTCGGAAGAGATAGCCACACAGGCGGAAATGCCCACCGGGACGCTGCGCATCAATGCGCCACGCGAAAGCGTCACCCTGCTGTTTGCTCTGTTCGAAAATTTTCTCAAGCGCTATCCGGCGATGCGTCTGGATATCGCCACCGAGTCGCGACTGGTGGATATTGTCGCCGAAGGCTTTGACGCCGGAATCCGCCTGGCGGAATCGCTGCCGCAGGATATGATTGCCGTCCCCCTGACGCCCGACGTGCGGATGCTTATCGTCGGCACGGCGGAGTATTTTGCGCGCCATGGCATCCCGCAAAGCCCGGAAGATCTGCTGCGTCATCAGGGTATCGGGATGCGTATGTCCCACGGCGGCCTCTATCATTGGGAGCTGGAACGGCATCAGCACAAAGTGACGGTCAACGTCCCGCCGCGCATCACCCTCAACGAAATGCGCGCCATCCACCGGGCGGCGCGTTCAGGCATCGGCCTGGCCTTCATCTCCGACTGGTTTATCCAGGACGATCTCGCCAGCGGCAGGCTGATCAGCGTGATGGAGGAATGGTGCCCGTCATTTGGCGGACTGCACCTGTATTACCCCGGCCGTCGCCACGTCCCTCCCGGGCTGAAGGCCTTTATCGCGCTGGTACAGGAGATGCGCGGGCGCCCCGGCGCCGCACGCGCGATTTAGCGCCTCGTTCTGCCGAATCACGGCGGGTCGCCTATACTCGAAACGTTGGGACCTACGATGGCGGGAGACACCATGATCGATCTTTACTACGCACCCACCCCTAACGGCCAAAAAATCGTGCTGTTCCTCGAAGAGGCGCAGCTGGCCTACCGCCTGATTCGGGTCGATATCAATAAGGGCGAACAGTTCCGCCCGCAGTTTCTCGCCATCTCGCCGAATAATAAAATTCCCGCCATCGTCGACCACGTTCCCCTCGACGGCGGTGCGCCGTTAAATCTGTTTGAGTCCGGGGCGATTCTGCTCTATCTGGCGGAGAAATCCGGGAAACTGCTCAGCGGCGAGCTGCGTGAGCGCTATGCCACGCTGCAGTGGCTGTTCTGGCAGGTCAGCGGCTTAGGCCCCATGCTGGGACAAAATCACCATTTCAACCATAGCGCGCCGCAGACGGTGCCCTATGCCATCGAACGTTATCAGGTGGAGACCCAGCGCTTGTACAACGTGCTGAACCACCGTCTGGAGGCCAGCCCGTGGCTTGGCGGCGAGCACTACAGTATTGCCGATATTGCCTGCTGGCCGTGGGTTAGCGCGCACCCACGCCAGCGCATCGATCTCACAAATTTTCCGGCGGTCCATAACTGGTTTGAGCGCATTCGCCAGCGCCCGGCAACCGAGCAGGCCCTGCTGAAAATTCAACAATATTAACCCCCTGCTCGCCAGGCGTGCTTTGATGTATGATTGCGGAAATTACTACACGGAGGAAGCCTGCAATGTCTCAGCCAGACGCCATTATTCGTATAAAGAACCTGCGCTTACGTACTTTTATTGGGATTAAAGAGGAAGAGATCGCCAACCGTCAGGATGTGGTGGTGAACGTGGCGATTCACTACCCGGCGGACAGGTCGCGCAACAGCGAAGATATCAATGATGCTCTGAATTACCGCACTATCACCAAAAGCATCATCAGCCACATTGAGAATAACCGCTTCTCGTTGCTGGAAAAATTAACTCAGGATGTGCTCGATATCGCATGCGAACACCACTGGGTCACTTATGCTGAAGTAGAGATCGATAAACTTCACGCACTGCGCTACGCCGACTCGGTCTCCATGACCATGAGCTGGCGGCGATAAGCTGCTTAGGGAGGCGCTATGAAGATTCTGCTTACTGGCGGTACCGGCCTGATTGGCCGGCATCTGATCCCCCGGCTGCTGGAGCTTGGGCATCACGTAACGGTATCCACGCGCAGCCCTGACAAAGCGCAAACCCGGCTGGATGCCCGCGTCACCCTGTGGCGCGGCTTCGACGGTCAGCATAACCTTAATGATATGGATGCCGTTATCAACCTGGCGGGCGAACCCATTGCCGATAAACGCTGGACGGCGGAGCAAAAACAGCGCCTGTGCCACAGCCGCTGGGATATCACGCAAAAGCTGGTGAGCTTATTCAACGCCAGCGATACCCCACCGGCGGTGCTGATTAGCGGTTCTGCCGCCGGGTATTACGGCGATCTCGGTGAAGTCGTCGTCACCGAAGAAGAGCCGCCGCATAATGAATTCACCCATAAACTCTGCGCGCGCTGGGAACAGCTGGCCTGCGAAGCGCAAAGCGATCGTACCCGCGTCTGCCTGCTGCGCACCGGCGTGGTGCTGGCGCCCAGGGGCGGGATCCTCGCCAAAATGACGCCGGCCTTTAAGCTCGGGCTTGGCGGCCCTATCGGCAGCGGCAGGCAGTATCTGGCGTGGATTCATATCGACGATATGGTCAACGGTATCCTGTGGCTGCTGGATAACGATCTGCGCGGACCGTTTAATATGGTCTCCCCCTATCCGGTTCGCAACGAGCAGTTCGCCCACGCCCTCGGACATGCGCTGAATCGCCCGGCGATTTTCCGCGTTCCGGCGGCGGCTATTCGTCTGCTGATGGGAGAATCCTCGGTACTGGTGCTCGGCGGCCAGCGGGCGTTGCCAAAACGCCTTGAAGCCTCCGGATTCGGCTTCCGCTGGTACGATCTCGAAGAAGCGTTAGAGGATGTGCTGGGGTGAGCTGGCCGGTTGTCGCCTACCCTGCCAGCCAGAGCATCATTTCAGGCGCGCCGTTGGCCTGCTGAAAGGGTGGGGTCAACGATCGTTTTTTCGTAAGGATTCTGGTGGTAAGGTAGGTCCACGATCCACCGAATAATCTGCTTATGACGATCCTGACAACCCCGCGGCTGCTGCTTTCTCCATTTACCGAATCCGACTGGCCTTTTTTCCAGCGCCTGCGCAGCGACCGCGAGGTGATGCGCTTTATGGGCGAATGCCTTGATGAACCCGCGCTGCGTACCCTGTTTGCTGCCCGCTGCGCCGACCCCGGCGTATTTGTGCTCCGCGGCCAGGAGGGACAAGCCATCGGCGATATTGGCCTGCGCATCAGCGGTAAAAACCCATATGAAGCCGACATCGGCTACGCTCTCCTGCCGGAGGCGCAGGGCAAGGGCTATGCCAGCGAAGCGCTGCGGGCCATCTGTGATTACGGATTTCGTCAGCTCGGGATCCATGCCATTAACGCGTGGGTGCTTGGGGATAACCAGGGATCCGCGCGTTTACTGGAAAAACACGGTTTTACGCGGATTCAGATCCTGGAAAAGGCCTATCACCTGAACGGCGTGGATTATGATGATTGGGTGTATCGCCTGGAACGTTGAGTTTCTCCCGGCGAGGATCGCCGGGAGAAGGCGGAGATATTACTTCAACGAACCGTTGAGGAACTGCTGCAAACGTGGGCTTTTCGGGTTACCGAAAACCTCATCCGGGTGCCCCTCTTCTTCAATCTTGCCCTGATGCAGGAAGATGACGTGTGAGGAAACGTGGCGCGCAAAGCCCATTTCATGGGTAACCACCACCATCGTTTTCCCCTCTTCCGCCAGCTTCTGCATGATCCGCAGGACTTCTCCCACCAGCTCGGGATCGAGCGCCGAGGTCGGTTCGTCAAACAGCAGCACGTCCGGCTCCATCGCCAGCGCACGCGCAATTGAGACGCGCTGCTGCTGCCCGCCGGAAAGATGCACCGGATATTTGATCTGTTGCCGCTCGTCAATGCCGACCTTCGCCAGATATTTCACCGCCCGGTCACGCGCTTCCTGCTTGCTGAGTCCCAGCACCTGAATCGGCGCTTCCATAACGTTTTCCAGCACCGTCATGTGGCTCCACAGATTGAAATGCTGAAACACCATCGTCAGGCGGGTACGCAGCAGACGCAGCTGATTTTTATCCGCCACCTTCAGCTGACCGTCTTTGTCGCGAACCAGACCAATATTCTGCCCGTTGACGACAAGCGTGCCTTCACTGGGCTTTTCAAGAAAGTTAATGCAGCGCAAAAAGGTACTTTTACCGGAACCCGATGAGCCGATAATACTGATAACGTCCCCGGCTTTCGCCCGTAACGAGACGCCTTTCAGCACCTCATGCTCGCCGTAACGTTTATGGAGATCGATAACATTTAATTTATTGTCGGACATGGCGGTCTCAATGCGTTGAAGAAGGTTTTATATGCTGCAACCAGCGCTTTTCCGCTTTGCGGAACAAGCTAATCAGCACATACGAAATAATTAAATAGAGCACCGCGGCAATCCCGAAGGCGGTAAACGGCTGATAGGTCGCCGAGTTAATATCCCTGGCGATTTTCAGCAGATCCGGCACGGTGGCGGTAAAGGCCAGCGCGGTGGAGTGCAGCATCAGGATCACTTCATTGCTGTACGCAGGCAGCGCGATGCGCAGCGCCGACGGCAGGATAATGCAGCGATACAGTTTGACCGATGAGAAGCCATATGCCCGCGCCGCTTCAATTTCCCCTGGAGGCACCGAACGAATCGCCCCGGCGAAAATCTCCGTGGTGTAGGCACAGGTATTGAGGGTCAACGCCAGCACCGTACAGTTCAGGCCGCTGCGGAAAAAAGCGTTCAGCAGCTCGGTGCCTTTGACGATTTCCAGCGTATACATCCCGGAGTAAAACACCAGCAGCTGCACATACAGCGGCGTCCCGCGGAACACATAGGTAAAAAGCCAGATCGGAAACTGAATGTATTTGTTGCTTGAGACGCGCCCGATAGCAAGAAACACCGCCAGAATGCCGCCCATCACCACCGAGGAAATTAACAGCCACAGCGTGATGGCCACGCCGGTAAAACGATAGCCGTCGGTCCACAACAGGGATTTCCAGTACTCCTGAATAATCTCAATCACAGGTCAGCCCTCTTCACGCCCACGGAGTAACGGCGTTCAAGCAGCAGCAGTACACCATTGGAAACTGTGGTAAACACGAGATAAACCAGACCGCAGACGATGGCAAAGTAGAACGGCTGCCAGGTGCTTTTCCCCGCCAGCTGCGTGGCCTTGACCACATCTTCCAGCCCCAGCAGAGAAACCAACGCCGTCGCCTTCAGGATAACCTGCCAGTTGTTGCCGATGCCCGGTAGCGCATAGCGCATCATCGCCGGGAAGAGGATCCGCCGGAAAGTCTGCCCGCTGCTGAATCCAAACGCCGTCGCCGCTTCGATATGCCCTTTCGGTACCGCCATAAAGGCACCGCGGAAGGTTTCGGTAAAATAGGCGCCGTAGATAAAGCCGAGGGTGATAATCCCCGCGACCATCGGGTCGATATCAAACTGCGACATGCCCAGCGCATCGGTGAGCGTATTGAGGGCAATCTGCAGCCCATAGAAAATCAGTAACATCAGCACCAGATCGGGCACGCCACGAATTAAGGTGGTGTAGCCCTCAAAAACCAGCGCCAGTGGTCGATTGCTCGAGAGTTTTGCGCCGGCGCCCGCCAGACCAATAAGGACCGCCAGCACGACCGAACTAAGGGCCAGCTCCAGCGTGACCAGAGCGCCCTGCAATATAACCTGTGAAAACCCGTACAACATGCTGTCTGCCCTGTCTGTCATCGACCATCGCGCGCCAAACTGCGCGCGATGGGGTACGCATGATGCTTAGTCACCGTACACGTTAAAATCGAAATATTTTTTCGCCAGCTTGTCGTAAGTGCCATCTTTGCGCATTTCCGCGAAGGCCTTATTCAGCGCTTCACGCAGTTCGTTGTCCTCTTTACGCAGGCCCATACCGGTGCCGACGCCAAACAGCTTCTCGTCTTTAATGGACGGGCCGCCAAACTGATAATCTTTACCGACCGGCTGCTTGAGGAAGCCTTCGCTGGCGGCGACTTCATCCTGGAACGCCGCGTCGATACGTCCCGCGGTCAGATCGGAGTAGATATTGTCCTGCCCCTGATAGGAGACAATTTCAATCCCCTTCGGCGCCCAGTGTTCATTGCCGTAGGTTTCCTGGGTGGTGCCCTGCAGCACGCCGATACGCTTGCCTTTCAGTTTGCTGAGATCCGGGGTGATATCGCTGCCCTTTTTCACCACCAGGCGGGAATCCGCAGCGTAGAGTTTGTCGGTGAAGGCGATTTCCTGTTGACGTTTTTCGGTAATCGACAGCGAAGACATGATTGCATCGATTTTCTTCGCTTTTAAAGAGGGGATCAGCGCGTCCAGCGGGTTTTCAACGAAGGTACATTGCGTATTGATACGCTTACACAGCTCTTTTGCCAGATCGATGTCAAAACCAATCAATTCACCCTGCGCATTTTTCGATTCGAACGGGGCATAAGTTGGGTCAGTACCGATACGGACTTTTTGCGGAATGGCGGCGAATACCGTGGAAACGCTGGAAAGGGCCAGCGCTAAAGAAAGAGACAACGCCAGTTTTTTCATAACTATCCTCAACAGACTGTCATTCTAACGGGTTTATTAGAAGTACTTAAGCCAGTTATCGTGCCATTATTCGCCCCGGGAAGGCAAAACATTCTGCGCCGGGAAACTAATTATTTCGCAACATAAACGCTTAACTATGCACTGCCTGCCTGGCAAAAACGCCTTTACTGCACCAAAGTGAAACAGCGAAGGCAGGATTGTACCATCACAGGGCATTCATAGCGGCGCGCTATCAGCAGGCCCGGTTTCCCGGGCCCGGAGCGGATTAGTCACCGTAAACGTTAAAGTCGAAGTATTTCTTCGCCATCTTGTCGTAGGTCCCGTCTTTACGCATCTCGGCCAGCGCTTTGTCAAAAGCGCTTTTCAGCTCGCCATCAGCCTTGCGCAGGCCAATACCGGTACCGTCGCCGAAGAATTGTTTGTCTTTAACCGAAGGGCCGGCAAAAGCGAAATCTTTACCGGCGGGTTGTTTGAGGAAGCCTTCACTGGCGGCGACCTCATCCTGCAGAGCGGCGTCAAGACGGCCTGCGGCAAGGTCGGAATAGATCAGGTCCTGGTTCTGGTAGGCCACCACATCAACGCCCTGGCTACGCCAGCGTTGGTTGCCGTACGCTTCCTGAGTCGAACCCTGCAATACGCCGACGTGCTTACCTTTCAACGACTCCACCGTCGGCTGAATCGGGGAACCTTTCGGCGCAATCAGACGAGAATCTGCGGCGTACAGCTTGTCAGAGAAGGCAATCTCCTGCTGACGTTTTTCGGTAATCGATAATGAAGAGATAATGGCGTCGATTTTCTTCGCCTTCAGCGACGGAATTAATGAATCAAAATCACTTCCCACCCAGGTACATTTCACCTTGATACGCGAACACAGTTCATTGCCCAAATCAATATCAAAGCCGACGAAATCACCTTTCGCATCCTTCGACGAGAAAGGGGCGTAGGTGGCATCGGTGCCGATACGGATGCTTTGCGGCAGTGCGGCAAAAGCGCTGGAGGCACTGCTGATTCCCATGATTAAAGAGAGGGCCAGGATCGTCTTCTTCATACAATACCCTTAAGTGTCGTGATGTTGTTATGCGGTGCGTTCTGTCGTGTAGTTATCTGTGTTGCCGACCAACCCTGCAGGTTTTATGCCATCTTCTCAGTGCGTGCTGGAAACAGCGTTAAATTTGTTAATAAAAAGTTGCGGGATTGTCTTAGAAGGGAAGATACCAGCATTAACGGATAAACCGCAGTGCCCGAACGCAAAAAAACAAATTAAATGTCGAGGATTTGATCGAGGCGACAAAATTGCACTACGGGGACGCAAAGGTCGATAAGTCGCACTACTTTGGTGCATCGACGGGTCCCTGCCAGCGGATAAACAGATCCTGCGGGAGAGTAATATCGAACTGGTCGATCACCCGATTGACCGTCTGGTTGATAATGTCATCCAGGGTTTGTGGGCGGTGATAGAACGCCGGAACGGGAGGCATAATCACCGCGCCCATCTCTGCCGCCTGAACCAGCAGCCGCAGATGGCCGAGGTGGAACGGGGTTTCCCGCACGCAGAGCACCAGCGGGCGGCGCTCTTTGAGCACGACATCCGCCGCGCGGGTCAGCAGGCCGTCCGTATAGCTGTGGACAATGCCTGAAAGCGTTTTCATCGAACAGGGCATAATCGCCATGCCGGTGGTCTTAAACGACCCCGAGGAGATGCTGGCGGCAATATCGCGCGCATCATGGACGACATCTGCCAACGCCTGAACTTCACGCAGGGAATAATCGGTCTCCAGCGCCAGCGTCTGTCGCGCCGCCTGGCTCATAATCAGATGGGTTTCAACATCAGGGACATCACGCAAAACCTGCAGCAATCGCACGCCATAAATCGCCCCGCTGGCGCCAGAAATACCAATGATGAGTCGTTTCACGATGATTGCCCCTTCTGCGTTATGTCGCAGACTTTGCCGGAATATCGCCACCGACGCAAGTCTGGGGACACAAACGGCCGCGCGGCAAAAACAAAAAAGCCCGCGGTCGTCAGACGGCGGGCTTCAGGCAGCAACGTGGCCGGTTAGCCTTCGTTATGCATCTCTAAGTTTTCCACTTCGTTCTGACGCTGTACCGCTTTCGCATCGTCATTACGTAAGGAATCAAGATAATCCAGGTACCGCTGGTCAACGTCTTTGGTGACGTACACGCCATTAAATACGGAGCATTCAAACTGCTGAATATCCGGGTTTTCCGCACGTACGGCTTCAATCAGATCGTTCAGATCCTGGAAAATAAGGCCATCTGCGCCGATGATCTGCCGGATTTCATCCACTTCGCGACCGTGAGCGATGAGCTCCGTCGCCGTCGGCATATCGATACCGTAAACGTTCGGGAAGCGAATCTCTGGCGCAGCGGAAGCCAGATAGACCTTTTTCGCGCCAGCTTCGCGCGCCATCTCGATAATCTGCTCCGAGGTGGTGCCGCGCACAATAGAGTCATCGACCAGCAGGACGTTTTTATCCCGGAACTCTGCGCGGTTAGCATTGAGCTTACGGCGCACGGATTTCCGGCGCAGCTGCTGACCCGGCATGATAAACGTGCGGCCAACATAGCGGTTTTTGACGAACCCCTGGCGATAGGGTTTATCGAGGATCCGGGCGATTTCCAGCGCGATATCGCAGGAGGTTTCCGGAATCGGGATGACCACGTCGATATCCAGATCTTCCCATTCGCGGGCGATCTTCTCGCCCAGCTTGGTGCCCATATTGACGCGGGCGCTGTAAACCGAAATCTTATCGATAAAGGAGTCCGGACGGGCAAAATAGACATACTCGAAGAGGCACGGGTTGCTGACCGGGTTTTCCGCGCACTGGCGGGTAAACAGCTGGCCTTTTTCGGTAATGTACACCGCTTCACCCGGCGCAACGTCGCGCAGAAACTCGAAGCCGAGGGTATCCAGGGCCACGCTTTCGGAAGCGACCATATACTCGGTGCGGCCGTCGCCGACATCACGCTTGCCCAACACCAGAGGACGGATACCGTTCGGATCGCGGAAGGCAACCATCCCGTGACCAATGATCATCGCCACGCAGGCATAGGCGCCGCGGATCTGGCGGTTGGTTGCGGCAATCGCGGCAAAGATGTTATCCGCTTCCAGCGGGTAATGACGGAAGTTATCCAGCTCGCTGGCGAAGATATTGAGCAGGATTTCAGAATCGGAAGTGGTGTTGATGTGGCGGCGTTTTTCTTCAAACAGCTTTTTACGCAGCTCGTGAGCGTTGGTCAGATTGCCGTTGTGCGCCAACGTAATCCCATACGGCGAGTTGACGTAGAAAGGCTGCGCCTCAGAGGCGCTTGAGCTGCCGGCCGTAGGATAGCGGACATGACCAATACCCATATTGCCCTGCATACGCTGCATGTGGCGAGCCTCAAAAATATCGCTCACCATCCCATTTGCCTTCCGCAAACGGAAACAGTTATTTGCATCAATGGTGATGATGCCTGCGGCATCCTGGCCACGATGCTGAAGCACCGTTAACGCGTCATAAATCGACTGGTTTACCGGCATAACACCGGCGATACCGACAATACCGCACATACGTCTTTTCCTCGTTCAGCCACATCCCAACGCTTATGCTTTGGGCAAGAAACTTGACGAGCTTTGCAGATAGTCAAAAAACCACCTGATAACGAAACTGAACTGCGGGATAAGCTCTGACTTTTGCCAGTCTTCGCTTTTCGCCATGCCGGTAAAACTATCGAGAAAGAACAGAATCGCAGAGACGATCAGCACGCCACGCAGGGCGCCAAAACAGATCCCTAACACCCTGTCGGTACCCGACAGGCCGGTTTTCTCTACCAGCGCGCTAATCACATAGTTAACGATAGCGCCGACGATAAGCGTTGCGATAAACAGTATCGCGATAGCAATCCCATTGCGGACCATTTCGTCTTCAAAGCCCGTGAACCAGACAGCCAGGTAAGTGTAGTAATGACTGGCAACAAAGAAAGCACATCCCCAGGTTACCAGCGATAACGCTTCACGAACAAAGCCGCGGATCAGGCTTACCAGACAGGAAAAACCAATCACCGCAATAATGACGTAATCAATCCAGACCATAAACATCCCACGATTTTACGCCCTGTCGTCCGGTTCGGGGCGCATTCTAACAGAAAAAGAAAACGTTTGCGTAGGGATTTCCGTGCCCTACAGAAATAAAAATGGCGCTGAAAAAACATTCAACGCCATGCTGCCCTTCGCCTCCTGAGAGCGCGTCAGACAGGAGCTTTGCCGGTCACCTGCGGAGTGGGGGCCAGATTAGTTCGGGCTATATCCCATCACCACGCCGTTAAGGCCAGAGAGCTGCTTCAGATCGCCCAGCTGCCCTTTCAGCTTATCCTTCGAAGCGTCAGGGCCCACCAGAATGCGGGTAATTTTACCCTGTACCGGCGTCGAAGGCGACGTGTAGACCTTAAACCCGGAGGAGCGCAGCTTCGCGACGATTTCATTGACCTTATCCGCGTTCTTCAACGCGCCGAGCTGAACCACATAGGCTCTGCCGGTCGGTGCGGGAATCTCGGCCGGCTTCGGCGGCGGCGTCTGTACCGCAACCTGCTGTTGCTGCGGCGGCTGCGGTTTCTCAACCGGCTTCGGCTGAGGAGGCTGAGGCTTCGGCTGCGGTTTTGGCTGCGGCTTCGGCGCCACAACCGGCTCCTGCACGTCATCGAAACTGTTACTGTTAACCGGGATCCGCGATGGGTCCAGCGACGGCGCGGCCGCATCCCCCGCCCTCACCTCTTCGGCGGCCCCTTCGGGCGGCTGCGCCGGTAAGGCCTGAGTCGCCGCCGGAAGCATGTCCGGTTCATCGCGGTCACCCGGCTTCGGCACCAGCGGAATCGCAGCGAACTCATCCTGATAATGTTTTTTCTGACCGTCGAGCAGCCCCGGAAGAATAATCACCCCCAGCGCCACCAGCACAATCGTCCCGACTAAACGGTTCTGAAACTTACTCGCCACCGATTCTCCCCGCCTCTATTTCTTCCATTACATGCGCCACCGTGTGGAATGACCCGCACACCAGCACCGTATCTTCAGGTCTGGCATCGGTCATCGCCGCCTGCCATGCCTGAGCCACGTCAGCGTAAGCTTTTCCTGCGCGCAGATGTTCCAGCAGTTGTTCCGCGGTCGCTCCGCGCGGCCCTTCCAGCGGCGCGCAGTACCAGCTATCCACTTCTGCCGTCAGGTTCGCCAGCGTACCGGCAATATCCTTATCATGCAGCATACCAATAACCGCCAGTACGCGCCCCGTTTTCGGTGCGCTTTTGAGACGCCCGACGAGCCAGGCCGCCGCGTGGGGGTTATGCGCCACGTCGAGAATAACGCGCGGCGCTTCGCGAATAATCTGGAAACGTCCGGGCAGCATCGCCCGCTGGATTCCGTCACGAATCGCCTGCTCGCTGACCTTGAGCGGGCTGGCGCGCAGCGCCGCCAGCGCCGTGGCGGCGTTCGGCATTGGCACCTGAGGCAACGGTAAACCTACGACTCCCCCCTGCCCGTCGCTGAATGACCAATCCTGCGCATGCGCGGTATAGCGCCAGTCTACGTCACGTCGCAGTAGCGTCGCCCCCTTCTCAGCGGCCACCTCGGCAATGGTCTGCGGCATATCAGGCTCGCCGACGATCGCCGGTTTACCCGCGCGGAAAATACCCGCCTTTTCGCGGCCAATGCTTTCACGATCCGGCCCCAGCCAGTCAGTATGATCCAGGGCGATGCTGGTGACCACTGCGATATCGGCGTCGACGATGTTGGTGGCATCCAGGCGGCCGCCTAGGCCCACCTCGAGAATCACCACGTCCAGCTGCGCCTGTTTAAACAACCACAGCGCCGAGAGCGTGCCGAACTCAAAATAGCTCAGGGAGATATCGCCGCGCGCCGCTTCGATTTCGGCAAAAGAGGCCGTATGCGCCGCTTCCGGCAGCTCTGCGCCCTGCACGCGCACGCGCTCGGTATAACGCACCAGATGCGGTGAGCTGTAAACGCCGACCTTATAGCCCGCCGCCATCAGCACCGATTCCAGCGTACGGCAGGTGGTGCCTTTACCGTTGGTGCCGGCCACCGTGAAGACAAATGGCGCCGGCTGCAATACCGCCATCCGCCCGGCGACCTCGCTCACGCGCGTCAGCCCCAGGTCGATGGTTTTGCTGTGCAGATGTTCCAGATAGGAAAGCCACGTAGCCAGGGGCGACGTGGCCTGAGGAATAGGTTCTTTTTCCATGATGTCCGCGAGAGTTAACGGTAAATACGCTGCATCCTTCAAACTGCCTGACGCCGACGGCGCACCTGACCCGCGCTGCCTGCCGCCCTCAACCCTGACGGGGATACGGCCTTGCCGCCGCTTGAATGATGGCGCGTATAATTAAAAAAGGGCAGCGCCGTCAGGCCTGCCCTCTGAATTATCAGGCCTCTGGTTCCTGATCCGGTGCCGCTGGCACCACCTCGCCTTCGTGAGAAGCCTCCGGCGCCGGGAGATTCATGAGCTTCGCCAGGATGCTGGCCAGCTTCAGACGCATTTCCGGGCGGCGCACGATCATATCGATCGCCCCTTTCTCAATCAGGAACTCGCTGCGCTGGAACCCCGGCGGCAGTTTTTCACGTACGGTTTGCTCGATAACGCGAGGACCGGCAAAGCCGATCAGCGCTTTCGGTTCAGCGATGTTCAGATCGCCCAGCATCGCAAAGCTCGCCGATACGCCGCCCATGGTCGGGTCGGTCAGTACGGAGATATACGGGAGGCCGCGCTCCTGCATTTTCGCCAGCGCAGCGGACGTTTTCGCCATCTGCATCAGCGACATCAGCGCTTCCTGCATGCGCGCGCCGCCGGAGGCGGAGAAGCAAATCAGCGGGCAGTTGTCTTCCAGCGCCTGCTCAACCGCACGCACGAAACGAGCGCCAACGACTGAACCCATCGATCCGCCCATAAAGGAGAACTCGAAGGCCGCAGCGACAACCGGCATCTCATACAGGGTGCCTTTCATGACCACCAGCGCATCTTTTTCGCCGGTCTCTTTTTGCGCGGACGCCAGACGGTCTTTGTATTTTTTTGAATCGCGGAACTTCAGCACATCTTTTGGCTCGAGCTCGCTTCCCAGCTCCACCAGGGAACCTTCGTCCAACAGGCTATGCAGGCGATTACGCGCCGACATACGCATGTGGTGATCGCACTTAGGGCAAACCTCCAGGTTGCGCTCCAGCTCTGCGCGGTACAAAACCTGCCCGCAGCTGTCGCACTTGGTCCATACACCCTCGGGAATGCTTGCCTTGCGGGTGGGGGTTATATTGCTTTTAATTCGTTCAATCCAGCTCATTGATAACCTTTCTGCCTGAACCTGGTCGATGCCAGTTTTGTCGTAAGGGGCGCATAATGCCATTTTTGACCCTTACAGACCATGAATGTTGCACATTAAATCATAACATCCCGTAACATGGGATAAAAAAGTGGTCGTACCGCTCCCCCTCGTTTCTGCGGGCGGCGGTGATACGCCCGCGGAAAAGAGGGGAATGAGGATTATTTTGGCTGCTTCGCCGCCGCGCGCTTGTGGCGAATAATTTCAATCACCCCAGGCAGCACCGACAGAACAATAATCGCCACAATCAGCAGCTTCAGGTTTTCCTGAACGATCGGCAGGTCGCCAAACAGGTAGCCTGCGTAGGTAAACAGCAGGACCCACAGCAGCGCGCCAACCACGTTATACGCCGCAAAATGACGATAGGACATATGGCCCATTCCCGCCACAAACGGCGCGAAGGTTCTGACGATCGGCACAAAGCGCGCAAGAATAATCGTTTTGCCGCCGTGACGCTCGTAAAACGAGTGGGTTTTATCCAGATAGCTCCGGCGGAAGATCTTCGAGTTGGGATTGCTGAACAGCTTTTCGCCAAACAGCCGCCCGATGGTGTAATTGAGCGCATCGCCGAGGATCGCCGCAATCACCATCAGGAGCACCATCAGATGGACGTTCAGGTCATTGGTCGGCAGCGCCGACAGCGCGCCGGCCACGAACAGCAGCGAATCTCCCGGCAGGAACGGCGTCACCACCAGCCCCGTTTCGCAAAACAGAATCAAAAACAGAATGGCGTAAACCCAAATCCCGTAGTCGGCAACCAGCTCGGCCAGGTGAACATCAATATGCAGGATGAAATCAATTACAAAGCGAATCAGGTCCATATTGTATGAGTCCTTAATGACACGACACAAAATCAGTCAGCAGCCATCGCCGCGCAAGCCGGTAGTTCCGGCCGTATAAACCGGGGCACACCGTGCGGCCAACAACGAGACGGCCTGAAAGATAAAGTCTATACGTTAGTCCGCCAGAAACAGCGGGCCCATCGGCATCACCGGCAGATCGTAATGGGCCGGATAATCCACCGACACCAGGTACAACCCTTCTGCTTTTGCCGTTGCGGCGGCCAGCTTCCTGTCTTTAGCCGCCAGAAGTTCTGCAATCCAGCTCTCTGGCTGGTTACCGGCCCCTACTTCCATCAGGCTGCCGACAATGTTCCTTACCATATGATGTACAAAGGCATTGGCTTTGATATCCACCACCACATATGCGCCATAACGCGTCACGCGAATATGACTAATATTGCGCCACGGCGTGCGCGACTGGCACTGCACCGCCCGAAACGAGGTGAAATCATTTTCCCCCACCAGACACTGGGCAGCGCGCTGCATCCGCCCGGCATCCAGAGGCTGATGGTAATGGGTGACGCCCTGGCTTAACACCGCCGGACGCAGGCGGTGATTATAGATGACGTAGCGGTAACGGCGCGCCGTCGCGCTGAAGCGGGCGTGGAAGTCATCCGGCACATGTTTCACCCAACGTACGGCGATGTCTCCAGGTAAATTCGCATTTACACCCAGCGTCCAGGCCGCGTCTTTGCGCAGCGCGTGGGTCGCAAAATGCACCACCTGGCCGGTGCCATGTACACCGGCGTCGGTGCGGCCGGCGCAGAACACGGTAATCGGTTCATTCGCCACCTGCGAGAGCGCCTTTTCCAGCTTCTCCTGCACGCTGCGGACTTCGTTCTGCCGCTGCCAGCCGTAATACTTGCTGCCGTCGTACTCGATGCCCAGCGCGATTTTATAGACCGGCTGTTGCTCCATCTCAGACATCAGTACAGATACTCCTGCACCAGTTTCTCGGCGATTTTCACCGCCATCAGCGCGCCGCCGAAACGGACGTTATCGGCAACGGACCAGAACTGAATCTGTTCCGGCATACCGTAATCGTTACGCACGCAGCCCACGGAGAGCCGCGCAGAACCAGAAGCGTCGCCGACCTGGGTCGGGAATTCGCGCTCGGCGGAGAGGTCGATATCTTCGCCGCGGGCAAAGGCATCACGCGCCTCTTCCGCCGCCAGCGGGCGCAGCGCTTCGAAATTCACCATCTGCGCATGGCCGTAGAACACCGGCGACTGCACGACGCTGGCCGAAATCATCAGCCCGTCATCCTGGAGGATTTTGCGGACTTCGTCGACGATACGTCGCTCTTCGCGCACGCTGCCTTCACGATCCGGCAGCAGCGGCAGCATGTTGAACGCCAGTTGACGACCGAAGAAATCGTCGTCATCGATCGGTATACCGTTAAGCAGCTTCGCACTCTGCCCGGCCAGCGCGTCAACGGCCTTTTTACCGTGCGCCGAGGCGGAGATCAGACTGGTCACGCCAATCCGCGATAAACCACCGTCATCAATCAGCGGTTTCAGCGCCGTCAGCAGCTGGCTGGTCAGACTGTCGGGTACCGCGATCAGGTTGCGATTACGATAATCGGCCAGCACAAACGGGTTCACTTCCGGCACGACCAGCGGAACGTCCGGCTCCAGCGCAAACAGGCCGCTGAGATCGATAACCAGACAGCCGGCATTGGTCGCTTCATCAACATAGGCCGCGCTCGCTTCGACGCCCGCGGCAAAAAAAGCCAGCTGTACCTGGGTCCAGTCAAACGCGGCAGCATCCTGCACAATGACCGACTTACCGTTAAAACGCAGGTGTTCACCCGCACTTTCGTTGCGCGCCAGCGCATAAATATCGCCCACCGGGAACTGACGTTCAGCAAGGGTTTCGAGCAGGGCTTCGCCTACGGCGCCCGTTGCGCCCAGTACGGCAATGTTCCAGCCTTCAGACATGGTGGTTTACTCCAGAAAAAGCGACCCTGCCGGAGTATCCAACAGGGCCATTAAGAAGATATTAACGAATGGGGTGATGTACGGCATTAAAGCCGAGCTGCCGCAACAGCGTCGCCGCCTGCGCGTCGCTGCACTGCACGTACAGGGATGACCATTCACGGCGTTCCTGATAATTTTTGCGCAGCTTGTCAAATTCACCCGCCACGCCGGCAACTTTTCGCAGCGGCGCATCATCGCGGCGCACATCATACACCAAATGCACCAGCCTTTTCAGCGTTGGCTGATCGAGCGCGCCATGCAAGGTAATGCGGCCAAATTCCGGCGCCGGCAGCAGGGTATCCAGAGCCACCTGCTGCGGATGGCCAATGAAGGCGCTGTAAGCTTCAAAGACCTGCGTGGTCCCGCGCGCTTTCCCCTCCAGGGTGTAGCCGGCAATGTGCGCGGTCCCGATATCCACCCTGTCCAGCAGCGCAAGGTTCAGATCCGGCTCGGGTTCCCAGACATCCAGCACCACGCTGAGCGGCTGGCCTGCCTGCAGACACTGCAGCAGGGCGCGGTTATCAACCACCGGGCCACGGCAGGCGTTGATCAGTATTGTTCCCGGCTTCAGGCGGCGAATTAACGACTCATCCGCCAGGTGCAGGGTTTGATATGGTCCGTCTTTATACAACGGCGTATGGAATGTCAGAATATCCGCGTCCTGCACCAGCTCATCGAGGGTACGGAAGTCGCCTTCCTCCCCGCGATCGGCGCGCGGCGGATCGCAAAGCAGGGTTTTGATCCCCAGCGCTTGCAGACGCTTTTGCAGGCGGCCGCCAACGTTGCCGACGCCGACAATCCCGACGGTACGATCGGCCAGCGCAAACCCATCGCGCTCGGCCAGCATCAGCAGCGCCGAGAACACATATTCTACCACCGCAATGGCGTTGCAACCCGGCGCGGCAGAAAACCCGATCCCGGCCTGCTGCAGCCAGGCCTGATCGACATGATCGGTGCCGGCGGTCGCGGTACCGACGAATTTAATCGCCTTGCCGGAGAGCAGCGCTTCATTGACTTTAGTAACGGAGCGGACCATCAACGCATCGGCGTCGGTCAGCGCGTCAACCGGGACCGGACGGCCGGGGACCGCCTCCACCTCACCCAGACGGCTAAAAAGCTCGCGGGCATAGGGCATATTTTCATCAACGAGGATTTTCACGGTTCAGTACCTGTCTGAGAACGAGAGTAAACCGGGGAAGTGTGCCATAATCTCGCCGCCAGGAACATCATCCCCGGGCCTCAGTACAGCAATACGGAAAGGATTAATATGACGCAACCCGTTTCAGGTATGTCCGATCGTCCCCCGGGGACTGGTTCCTCCGTCTCCGGAGAACCTGGGCTGACCATGCAACAACGTACCGTTCTCGAGCGACTGATTACGCGCCTGGTGGCGTTAACATCCCAGCAGAGCGCGGAAGTGTGGGCGGGAATCAAGCACGATCTGGGACTCAAAGGCGACGCGCCGCTGCTGGCATGCCATTTCAGCGCCGCAGAAAGCAACCTGAATCAACGCTTAACCGCGGCGCAGCAGAATCATCATCATCGCCAGACCCTGGCGCAACTCAGCGAGCTGCTGAATCAAGGCAACAATCGCCAGGGGGTGAGCGATTATATTCGCCAGCACTACGGGCAAACCACGCTGCACGCGTTAAGCCAGCAGCAGCTGCAAACGGTGCTTCAGCTGCTGCAAAGCGGCCAGCTGTCGATCCCGCAGCCGCAGCAGCGCCAGCCGACCCTGCGCCCGCTGTTGCCCGCGGAACACAATACGCTGAATCAGCAGGTGAGCAGGCTTGCCGCGGCGACCGGGGAACCCGGCAAACTGATCTGGCAGTCCATGCTGGAGTTAAGCGGCGTGAAAACCGGAGAGCTGATTCCGGCCACCCATTTTACCCCCCTCTCCTACTGGCTGCATGCGCGGCAAACCCTGAGCGCGCAGGCCGCTCCGACGCTCACCTCGCTACAGGCGGCGCTGAAACAGCCGCTGGAGGTGCAGGAGTGGCAGAAGATCGCCGATTTTGCCCAGCACAACTGGCACGTCACGCCGCAAACGACGCTGAGCGCGACGCAGGTGCTGACGCTGCTGAATAAAGTGTTTGTCCTGCGCGTTGCCCGGGCGCAGGAGACGCTGGCCATTCCGGCGCTGCAGCCTGAGCCCTCCCCTCTGCCCGCGCGGTTCAACAAGCCGTGGGTCATTCTGCTGGCGGCGATCGTGCTGCTCGGCCTGCTGTGGCTGGCGATGTGACTCCCTGACGTCCTGCCAAAACGCCCGCTATGCGGGCGTAAGTTTGCCAATCAGCCAGTTACCACCAGACCTCAGCCTGTACACCCAGCATAAATTCATCCTTGCTATCGTCGTTAAAGCGGTACTGCGACAGTTCGTTATCGAGGATATTGATATAAGTGGCGTAGAAACGAATTTCCGGACGGGAACCCAACAGACTCGGCCCGACCTTTAAGGCATGATAAAGCGTCGTTTTATACGCCGACTCTTGCAAATCCTCACCCTGCGCGGTTTTATTTTTCTGCGCAAACCAGCCTAACTCGACCCCGGTCTGGTTCCAGGTATCCCAAATCCATGCCGGACGAATCACCGCGCGGAAGCTGTCAAAATCGCTATGCGCCCCGCTTTCGTAGCTATAAATATCATCGCCGTGTGACCAGACCAGCGCGTTGGCCATAATAATGCGATCGGCCAGATACATTTCACCCTGTGAAATCAGACGTAAGGCTACACCGTCGCTATGATCGCCATAATAATACCGCCCGTGCGCCATCGAGTTGCTGGCACCGGAGAAGTTCGAGAAACTGCTGGCATAAGAGTTATTCGCCACCTGTAACGTAAACTCATTAAATCCCTGACGCTCCAGTTCCTGACGAACGATCCCGGTCGCCATCCACGTATCCTTGAGCCTGAAGTAGCGGTTGTTATCCTCGTTTTTCTCCTGTTGATCGCTCTTGTTGGCAAAGGCGTATTTCCCCATCACAGAGAACGTTCCCTTCTCCCACAGCGGGATATTGCGATAGCGCAGATCGACAGAGTTGGTATTCATCTGCGTGGTCTGCGAAAAATCGCGCGAATAGACCTCCACATCGTTGCGGCTGAGCGAGGCGTCAAGCAGCCCGACGCCGAGCGCCCAGTTTTGCATCCCGACGCCTGCGGCAACGTCGGTGGTCAACGATTTCCAGTCAAGCATCTGAATTTCATATTCCGGGAGCTTATGTTTACCGACCCAGAAATCGGCCTCCGGCGCAAAAGGCAGGAACCCTTTGGTGGTGAGATAGATATCGCTGAACTGGAGGATATTCTCGTTGTTGGTATCGCCGAACCAGGCATCGTTGTACTGCTCACCCACGTTACCGTCGTAGGTCACGACGGCATTGGCGGTTTTCCCCTCCTGGTTATACACCCGCTGATTCAAGGTCAGATCAAACCAGCCGCTCATTTCATTGCCAAAACGGCCCAATGAACCCGCGGCATAGGTCTGCGAAGAGCCGTGGTTGGCGGTTCCCCAGCCGGAGCGTAAGTATCCCTGATAGCTGAAGCCAATATCGTCTTTAACGAATTCGCTAAGATCCTTCATGGTAATACTCTCGACTTTCGCCTTCTTCCCGTCAGTATTAATCACCGCCACCTGCTGGGTCGCTTTCACTTCCGCTGGCGGCGATTTTTGTCCGGACTCATTATTTTCATTGGCAATATTTTCAGCGACCGGCGAGGTCGCGGTAGGGTAACCGGCGGTAACCGTTCTGTGCTCATTTTCTTGAATACTTTTTTGCAACAGCGCCACTTTATCTTTATAGGTCGATAGCTGTGATTGCGTTGTCTGTAATTCTTTTTTGTTGGCTGATAATTCCGCTTCGAGTAATTCAAGACGCTGTTCAATCGTTAATTTCGCCGCCACAACCGGGGGTGACGAAAGCGCCAGAAGTACGGATAAAGACAATAAGCTAACCTTCAATTGACTTGCATACATAGAGTACCTGCATATTTTTATAATTCGCCCGATTCCGCATCAAGAGCAATCAATAGCGTTTGGATCTTATGCGTCTTACGACAGGCCAGTTCCGGGCTGGACATCAGCAAACATCGTGACGTCCCCCCGGTATGACCTTATTCAGCTACCGCCGCGGTGTTGACCTTATTCGCCGCAATCACGAACGGTAAATAGACCAGGGTTGAGACAGCCAGACACAAAATGCCGACAAACAGCGCTAACCAGTTACCGCCGGTACCGAAGAAGGCAATCAGCGGACCTGGCGTGGTCCAGGGGACGGCATAAGCGATAGGTGGAATAAACTCCATGCTGATAAAGAAATAGCCAATCAACGAGTTAATAAAAGGTACGAAGATAAAGGGAATCACCAGAATCGGGTTAAGCACGACGGGCAAACCAAACATCACCGGTTCGTTGATGTTGAATAACCCCGGAACGAAGGCCATTTTCGCCAGGTCGCGATAATCTTTACGCCGCGAGGCGATAAAGATAGCCAGCAGTAAACCGAGGGTCATTCCGGAGCCGCCGCAGTTGGCGAACGCATCGTTGATGCCGGTCCAGGTAATGGGGTACGGAGCGCCCCATGTGGTGCCGTGCGATGCCGCATAGGAGAGATTTTCCAGATTCGCTTCCGAGAAAATCGTTTCACGAATCGCCGCCACCGTGTTTGGCCCATGAATCCCCAGCACCCACAGGAAGTTGGCGACCAGCCCCAGCACCAGCACGGTAACGATATTAGTCCCCATATCCTTAAGCGGCGCCTGGATCAGGGTATAGATCAGATCGTTAAGACCGTTAGGGGAAATCCGCGTCAGCAGATAATTAAGGATGGAAAACAAAATCATCACGAAGAAGATCGGTAATAACACCTTAAACGAACGCGCTACCGCAGGCGGTACTGCGGCCGGCATGTTAATCGTCACCTTCGGGTTACGCGCCAGGCGGCAAAACACCTCGCTGGAAATAAGCGCAACGATAATCGCCACAAACAATCCCTGCGGCCCGAGATATTTCGTCGTCAGATACGCCTGACCGTCAATGATCGTGTAAGGCGTATAGACCACAAAAAAGGCGCCAATCGCCGTCAGTCCGCACAGCAGATCGTCCTGCTGATAGCTAATCGCGATATTGCGCGCTACGAGAAAGGCGATCAGTATTGCCATGATATTGACCGAACCATTCATTACCGGGGTAAATATTTGCTGCGCCTCGGCAAGATTCGGGAACAGCGAACCAAGATGTAAGATGCTGGCAATAAAGCCATCCGGAGATAAAATGGCAAAGTTAATCAGAATAATCAGCGAACTGGCCATGACGATCGGGAAAGATAAAATAAATGCATCCCGAATAGCGGAAACATGAATCTGAGAATTTAATTTTATAGCCACGGGGACAAGAATTTTTTCCATGCCACGTTCAAAGGCATCCATGAAACTCATGATGAACCCTTCTGTTAATCATTAATATTTGATAAGGCCCCATAGATGGAGCACAGGCCCCCGGCGACAAGGGATTTATCCCCTGTAAACTAACCGGAATCATTTGAACATTATTTATTTGCCAGCAGTGCCAGCGCACTGTCTAACACGGCCTGGCCAGCCATTTGCCCATAATATTTCATATCAATCACGGCCACAGGTATTCGTCGCTGCGCCACTTCTTCTATTTCATTTTTCTGAAAACGAACCTGCGGCCCTAACAGAACAACATCCGCCAGGTTGTTTTTGATTTTTTCTTTGGCTTCTGAAATAGCCAGCGCATTGATATTTACCGCAAGATCCATCGCTGCGGCATGCTCTTGCATCCGCTTAACCAACATACTGGTCGACATCCCGGCGGCACACACTAACAATATATTTTTCATTTTCCTTACTCTTTTCTGTTCATAAGCCTCAATTGACGGGCACTGTAATAATTGTTAATTTTCTTATCCGCATTGGCGATCACAGTTAGCAAGAGTAAAGTGGTGCAAAAGCCAGCAAAAAAATGAACGTGTAAGCGTTATCCTCTTCACTCTCAACAGCAACCCCATGTTTTCAAATGGATTATTGAGGTTCAAAAGTGGTTTATAAAAATGTCATTCATTTACTGAAAAACAAAATCAATAGTCCGTTGTATAGCATTGGCGATCTTCTGCCATCAGAAAAAGAATTAGCAGAGCTTTATAATGTTTCACGCAATACGCTACGCAAAGCGCTAAAGACCTTAGAGGAGGATGGATTAATTGAGCGCCGGCATGGTTCGGGAACCTGGATCAGGAATAAACATTTTCAGGCATCGGTCACCCATTTAGACAGTTTTACCGAAATTGCCCGCAACGAAGGTAAAACCCCCTCCAGCCAGATTCTTAAATTTGAGTTGCAGGCGGCGTCAGAGGAAATAGCTAAGGGGTTGTCGTTACAGCACGGTGAGCCCGTTTATTATGCTAAAAGGCTACGCTTTATCGATAATATCGCAATGCAGCTGGAAGAGACCTGGCTTTCGGCCACGCGCTTTCCTGATCTGACGATCGCCCATATGAAAAAGTCGAAATTTTCATATATTGAAAATGAATGTGGTATCCGCATAGATGGCTGTTACGAATCTATCGTGCCGATATTGCCCTCTCCGGAACTGGCGGCGCTTTTGCATATCAGCACCAAAGACCCGATCATCAGGATGCAAACCCAGGCGATAGACGAGCAGCACCAGCCGATTGACTACTCCATCCTCTATACCAACATGTTTGAATTTCAGGTGAAGTACTACCTTCCGCGCAAAGCGCCCGGCCTCCACGCGCTGAAGACCGGGCAATAAGACTATTTACGCAACGAGAGCAGCGTCATCAGAATACCCAGCACGGCGCAGATCGCCCCCGCCATAAAGACGGAAGCATAGCCAAAAGAGGTGGCGAGCAGTCCGGCGAGCGGGCCGGTCACGCCGTAGGAGATATCCTGAAACGCCGCATAGCCGCCAAGGGCAGTACCTCGTACCTGTGCCGGTACGCGCTTCACGACTTCGACGCCCAATGACGGGAAGATAAGCGAACAGCCGCAGCCGGTCAGCGCCGCCCCCGCCAGGGCAACCCAGGCGCCCGGCGCCAGCCCTAACAGCGTCAGCCCGACGGCCTCAATCAGCAGCGACACTATCGCGACCTTGATACCGCCAAAACGGTCCGGCATCCAGCCAAACAGGATCCGCATCAGGACAAATGCGCCGCCAAAGGCGGTCAGGGTGAAGCCAGCCATCGCCCAGCCGCGGCTGGCAAAATAGAGCGACACAAAGGTGCCGATCGCCGCAAAGCCAACCCCCTGCAGGCCAAGGCCAATCCCCGGACGCCAGATCATGCCGACCACGCTCCATAGCGATGGCCGCTCGCCGCCGTGAGGCGGAATCTTCCTGACCGTGCCGTTGATAGCGAATGCCAGCAGCGGTAGCGCCATGGTGACGCAGGCCAGGGCGGCAGCCCCAAATTGCGCGTAGATCAGTAGCCCCAGCGGTGCGCCAACGGCCAGCGAACCGTACATCGCCATGCCGTTCCACGACATCACTTTCCCCGATCGCGCGGGACCGACCAGCCCCATTCCCCAGCTCAGGTTACCGGTCAGCAGCTGGCTTTCCCCAAAACCAAGGATCAGACGCCCCAGTATCAGCAGCGCAAATTTCGCCAGCGGCGAAACCGGCAGCAGAGCCGCCAGCAGCCATGCCGTCCCGGCCAGGGCGCAGGCCAGCATGCCCTGCAGTACCGAGCGTTTGGCGCCATGCTGGTCAGCCAGGCGGCCGGCGTAACCGCGCGTCAGAACCGTCGCCAGGAACTGAATGCCCACGGCGATACCGACCATGGTGTTGCCAAAGCCCAACTCCTGGTGCACAAAAAGCGGGATCACCGGCAGCGGAAGGCCCACGGTCATATAGGTCAGAAAGACGGAGAAGGTAATACGAAATAGCGAAATATTCGCTGAAGAGGAAGATATTGTTTCAGTCGCTGCGGACATGCTTTACTCCAGTTCGCAGAGTAAGGCGAGGACGATAGCCACGCCCCCCTCCACCTGATTATCAGGGTTAAGGCGCGTTGGATAACGTTAAACGCTTACGCATTACCGGGGAGATAATGTTTCGCCAGCAGTTTGCCTGCTGATGTCAGGATCTGTCAAGAAGACAAAAAAGGGAGCCGATGGGCTCCCTTTTAAACCTGACTGAATCGCCTGCCGCTTATGCGTCGTGTTTACGCATCACCAGCGTGGCGTTGGTGCCGCCGAAGCCGAAGCTGTTGGACATCACGGTGGTCAGCGCCCGCTCGGTCGGTTTAGTGACAATGTTCAGACCTGCAGCCTGCTCATCCATCTCATCGATGTTGATACTTGGGGCGATAAAGCCGTGTTCCAGCATCAGCAGCGAGTAGATAGCTTCCTGTACGCCTGCGGCGCCCAGAGAGTGGCCGGTCATCGCTTTGGTGGCGGAGATAGCCGGGCTGTTGTCACCGAAAACTTCACGAATCGCGCCCAGTTCTTTCACGTCGCCAACCGGCGTTGACGTCCCGTGGGAGTTCAGGTAATCGATCGGGGTATCCAGGCCGTGCATCGCCATCTGCATGCAGCGCACCGCGCCTTCACCTGACGGGGCAACCATATCCGCGCCATCGGAAGTCGCGCCGTAACCGACAACTTCGGCATAGATGTGCGCGCCGCGCGCCAGAGCGTGTTCCAGCTCTTCAACAACCACCATACCGCCGCCGCCTGCGATCACGAAACCGTCACGGTTCGCATCATAGGTACGGGACGCTTTTTCCGGCGCCTCGTTGTATTTGGTGGACAGTGCGCCCATCGCGTCGAATTCACAGGCCATTTCCCAGCACAGCTCTTCGCCGCCGCCGGCAAAAACGATATCCTGTTTACCCAGCTGAATCTGCTCAACGGCGTTGCCGATGCAGTGCGCAGAGGTCGCGCAAGCGGAGCTGATAGAGTAGTTAACGCCGTGGATTTTAAACGGGGTGGCGAGGCAGGCGGAAACGGCAGAGGCCATTGCTTTGGTCACCACATACGGGCCAACGGCCTTCAGACCGCGCGGGCTGCGCATCGCGTCGGCGCCAAACACCTGATATTTTGAAGAACCGCCAGAACCGGCAATCAGACCTACACGCGGGTTATTCTGATAAACTTCCTCTTTCAATCCAGCGTCCGCAACGGCCTGCTGCATTGAGAGATAAGCGTAGATGGAGGCATCATTCATAAAGCGCACCACTTTACGGTCAATCAGACCGGTGGTATCCAGCTTAACGTTACCCCATACGTGGCTGCGCATACCTGAATCTTGAAATTCCTGAGAGAAAGTGATCCCTGAACGTCCTTCACGCAGAGATGCCAGGACTTCCTGCTGGTTGTTACCGATGCTGGAAACGATGCCCAAGCCAGTAATCACTGCACGTTTCATTCAATACCTCTGTAAGTCGCACTATTTTAAGTTTCGAGTCGCACAATAGCGTACACTTGTACGCCGAACAAGTCCGATCAGCCATTTTGTGTATAAATTTGCGCCCCCTGACACACATCGTTAAGATCGTTCTACGCCTTGAGATTCGAGTAACTTACGTGAAACAAAACGCCATACAACCTGCCAACCTGGAATTTAACGCTGAGGGTACACCTGTTTCCCGAGATTTCGATGATGTGTACTTTTCCAATGACAATGGTCTGGAAGAGACACGTTACGTTTTCCTCGGCGGCAACCGCCTTAACGAGCGCTTTCCCGCCCATCCACGCCCGCTGTTTGTGGTCGCCGAGAGTGGGTTTGGCACCGGCCTCAACTTTCTGACCCTCTGGCAGGCGTTTGCTGTTTTTCGCCGCGATAACCCCGAAGCTACCCTGCAAAGATTACATTTCATCAGTTTCGAAAAATTCCCGCTGAAGTCTGCCGACCTCCGGCAGGCTCACCGGCACTGGCCGGAGCTGGAACCGTGGGCTGAACAACTGCAGGCGCAGTGGCCGCAGCCATTAGCCGGGTGCCATCGCCTGCTGCTGGATGACGGGCGCGTCACGCTGGATTTGTGGTTCGGAGATATCAATGAGCTGACCCACGAGCTTGACGACTCAATGAATCAGCAGGTCGATGCCTGGTTTCTCGATGGTTTTGCGCCAGCGAAAAACCCGGACATGTGGACGCCGGAGCTATTCTCCGCCATGGCAAGGCTGGCAAGGCCTGGCGGAACGCTGGCCACCTTTACCTCCGCCGGTTTTGTGCGCCGCGGTCTGCAGGATGCCGGATTTACCATGCGCAAGTGCAAAGGGTTTGGCCGCAAACGCGAAATGCTCAGCGGCGAAATGAGCGAGACGCTGAATTTACCGGCCAGCACGCCGTGGTTTGCCCGCACCGGCAGCCCGCAGCGCGAGGTCGCGATCGTCGGCGGCGGCATTGCCAGCGCCCTGCTCGCCCTCGGACTGTTGCGTCGAGGCTGGCAGGTGACCTTATATTGCGCCGACAAGGCCCCGGCGGATGGGGCATCCGGGAACCGCCAGGGGGCGCTCTACCCCTTACTGAGCCAGCACGACCCGGCGCTGGCCCGCTTCTTCCCCGCCGCTTTTACCTTTGCCCGCCGTTTTTATGACGCCCTGCCGGTCATGTTCGACCATCAATGGTGCGGCGTCACGCAGCTCGCCTGGGACGAGAAGAGCGCAAAGAAAATAGAACAGATGCTGGCGAGCGCGCTACCGGCTGAGATCGCCGTGGCCGTCAGCGCAGAGACCGTTGCTCGCACCACCGGCGTGGAAACCGGCTGTGGCGGAATCGCCTATCCGTCCGGCGGCTGGCTCTCCCCCCAGCAGCTGACGGCGGAGCTTTTTGCCCTGGCGGCGACCCGAGGCTTACGCACGCATTATGCTTTTAAGGTCAGGACGCTGAGCGAAGACGGGGACGGCTGGCTGCTCAATCAGCAGCAACGGCATGAGGTGGTGGTGCTGGCGAACGGCCACCATCTGACCGGTTTCCCGCAGACGAAACGCCTGCCGGCATATCCGGTAGGTGGACAGGTGAGCCATATTCCGACCACGCCGGGGCTTTCCGCACTGCGCCAGGTCTTGTGTTACGACGGCTACCTGACGCCGCAGAATCCCCATAACCAGCAGCACTGTATTGGCGCCAGCTATCATCGCGGGCAGAGGGAAGCCGAATTCAGCGCCGAGGACCAGCAGCAGAACCGGCAGCGGCTGATCGACTGCTTCCCGCAGGCCCCGTGGGCGCGCGAGGTGGACGTCAGCGCTAACCAGGCGCGCAGCGGCGTACGTTGCGCTACCCGCGATCATCTACCGATGGTGGGGAATGTTCCGGACTATGAGGCGACCCTGACGCAGTACGCTAAGCTGGTCGCTCGGCAGGATCAGGCCCCCACGGCACCGGTTTATCGCAACCTGTATCTGCTGGGCGGCCTGGGTTCACGCGGGCTATGCTCTGCCCCGTTGACGGCGGAAATTCTGGCGGCGCAGATGAGCGGTGAACCGCTGCCGCTGAACAGGACAACCCTGGCGGCGCTGAATCCGAATCGTCTGTGGGTACGAAAACTACTGAAAGGCAAAGCGGTGAAATAGGCTTGACGCCGGTGATGCCCGCCGCTCGCCCGGGAGAACAGGGCGGCATGTGGGCGATCTCCGGCGTCACGCTGCCCGGGCGGGCAGACGTTTGCTGTGGTCAGAGATAACTACTGTTTTGCCCGCTGATACAACTTGTCCCACATTTCCTGCACCAGGATCTGGTCCGGCGGTGACAGTTCACCAGCGCCAATCGCTTTCTCCAGGCTACGCACAACCTGCTCGTTGATCGCTTTCGCGGAGTGGTCGTCCCTTCCCTCCAGCTCGGCTACCGCCAACGTCAGGTGGCCACGCAGATAGCCGCTGGCAAACAGTTCATCATCGCTGGCATGTTCTACCATTTCATCAATCAGCGCCAGAATGCGTGATTCAAACTCCGCGAGCATTGTCTTTCCTCTTCTAGTGTCAGGCGTGGCTTTATTGCAGGTCTTCCGGCCACGGGAATAGTTCTGCCGTCAATGGCGGCGTTTGATAATACTGTTGTAATGCGCGAATAAACCGCGCCGGGCGTTCAGGGATCCCCTGCTCCAGCCAGGTCATCACCTGGGCATGGACCCGCCGCTGGAAAGCAATGCGGTCAGGTTCGACATCCCCTTCCAGATTGTCGCAGCTCACGTTGAACGGAAAACCCGCCGCCACGCAAAACAGCCACTCGAATGACTGCGGTTTGACCTCGACATCTTCAAACTGCGCCTGGGTCATCGCATCGCGGCCATCCGGGCAATACCAGTAACCGAAATCGACCAGCTCACGCCGCGCTTTACCCGCAATGCACCAGTGAGAAATCTCATGGAGGCCGCTGGCGTAAAAACCATGGGCGAAAACAATGCGGTTATACGGCACGTCGCTATCTGCCGGAAGATAGATCGGTTCGTCATCGCCTTTAATCAGACGGGTATTAAAATCCCCGGCAAAGCAGCCGTCAAAAATAGCGATTAGCTGTTGATAATGGTGTTGTTGTTGCATTAATGAATTCCCAACCACTGCAGAATTTCAGCACCGTGGCTATCATAAAGAAGTTTGGCGCTCATCACCGCGGAGACCACCACGATCATCGGGCGGATCAGCGATTGCCCTTTACTGAGAACCAGTCGTGAACCGGCGCGAGCGCCGATAAACTGCCCCGCCAGCATCACGAAGCCGGTCGCCCAGAGCACTTTTCCGCCGATGATAAACAGCAGCAGCCCGCCGATGTTCGAGGTCGCGTTAAGTACCTTGGCGTGAGCGGTTGATTTGGCGAGGTTGAACCCGGCGAGGGTGACAAAGGCCAGCGCATAGAAAGAGCCGGCGCCGGGGCCGAAAAAACCGTCATAGAACCCCACACAGCCGCCGGAAACCAGGGCAAACGGCAGACCATACAGCCGACGCTGGCGGTCTCCTGCGCCTAATTTCGGCATCAGCAGGAAGTAGAGGCCGATGCCGATAATCAGCAAGGGGAGAATCTGCCTGAGAACATCGGACTGGACGTGCTGCACCAGCAGCGCACCGGTGGTCGAGCCGATAAAGGTCATCAAAATGTTGAGCTTCTGGTCGGCCAGACTCACCACTTTGCGGCGGATAAAATAGATCGAGGCGGAAAGCGAGCCCCCGCAGGCCTGTAGTTTGTTGGTCGCCAGCGCCTGCGCCGGAGACATCCCCGCCGCCATCAGCGCCGGGACGGTCAGCAGACCGCCGCCGCCCGCCAGTGAGTCAATAAAGCCCGCCAGAACGGCCACGAAAAACAGCGCCGCCAGTACCGTCGGCGACACCATAAACAGATCAATAAAGCTTTCCATTAAAGCACATGCTCGTCCAGTAGCGCCTGGCAGGAAGGCGGCAACGGAGGCGGCGTCTTCTTCACAGGAGTGGAGGTTCCCGGTTTCGGTGGTTCAAACCAGCTTTGTAGCTCCGCGCCGCAGCCATCGCCCGGCGGCGGCGGCGCCTGCTCTTCGCACTCCAGGCTGCCCGCCGGACAACGCAGGCGAACGTGCATATGCGCCCGGTGCTGGAACCACGGTCTGACTTTGCGCAGCCAATCGCGATCGTTTCCGGCATCCAGGCAGAGCTGCTGCTTGATGGCCGGGTTGACAAAGATACGCGTCACGTCGTTATCTTCTGCCGCCAGTTTAATCAGCTGGCTGATTTGCGGGCTCCACAGCGACGGCACCACGCGTTTGCCATCACGGGCAACCAGATCCAGCGCCTGCGGCTTCAGGAGCTGCGCAGCGCTCCAGCGCGTCCGCGGCAGCTGAAGGAAGATATCAACATCCAGCCCGCTCTGATGGCTGGCGTGACCGCCGTTAAAACGCCCGCCCGCCGGCATCCCCATATCGCCAATCAGCAGCGTTCCCATATCCCGGCTGTGCACCTGCTGACTCAGACGTTGAATAAACTGGATAAGGTCCGGATGACCGAAGTAGCGACGCTGGTCGGTGCGCATCACCTGATAGCCGGTCGCCTTCAGCGGCAGCGCCTGCGCGCCGATGATACAGCCGTTGGCAAACGCGCCAATAGATTGCGCGCTGCCGCTAATCGGCTGGGTGATTTTTTGCCACGGCGTCGCCGCGAGGCAGGCAGAGCTGGCGACCAGCGCCAGCAGAGCGATAACGGTTTTTTTCATCGATTACCAGCGTGGAATAGATGTCGTCACGTCACCATTTTGCGCGCGTTGACGCATAAAGTGGTCCATTAACACGATCGCCAGCATGGCTTCGGCGATTGGCACCGCGCGAATCCCCACGCAAGGATCGTGACGCCCTTTAGTGATCATCTCAACTTCTTCACCGTGGCGGTTAATGGTATGGCCGGGAACGGTGATACTGGAGGTCGGCTTCAGGGCGATGTTCGCCACGATCTGCTGACCGCTGCTGATACCGCCAAGAATGCCGCCCGCGTGGTTGCTCTGGAAACCGGCTTTGCTGATTTCATCGCGGTTTTCGCTGCCGCGCAGTTTCACCACCTCGAAACCATCGCCAATCTCCACACCTTTCACCGCATTAATGCTCATCAGCGCGTGGGCGATGTCGGCATCCAGGCGGTCAAAGACCGGTTCACCTAATCCCGGCGGTACGCCATCGGCGACCACGGTCACTTTGGCGCCAATCGAGTCGCCCTCTTTTTTCAGGCCGCGCATCAGTTCATCGAGCGCCTCGATTTTGTCCGGATCCGGGCAGAAGAACGGGTTCTGTTCGACCTGATCCCAGTCTTTCATCGCCAGCGGGATGTCGCCCATCTGGGTCAAACAGCCGCGGATCACGATACCGAATTTTTGGGCGAGGAATTTCTTGGCAATGGCGCCTGCCGCAACGCGCATCGCGGTTTCGCGCGCCGAGGAACGACCGCCTCCGCGATAGTCGCGCAGACCATATTTCTGCTCATAGGTGTAATCGGCGTGTCCTGGACGGAAAACGTCTTTGATCGCGCCGTAGTCCTGCGAACGCTGGTCGGTATTTTCAATCAGCAGGCCAATGCTGGTCCCGGTTGTTACCCCTTCGAATACGCCGGAGAGAATCTTAACCTGATCCGGTTCACGACGCTGGGTGGTGTAACGCGAGGTTCCCGGACGGCGGCGATCCAGATCGTGTTGCAGGTCAGCTTCGGTCAGCGGAATGCCCGGCGGCACGCCGTCAACAATGCAGCCCAGCGCCAGACCGTGCGACTCGCCGAACGTAGTTACGCGAAAGAGTTGTCCAATTGTGTTTCCAGCCATCAGGGCTCCGTCATGTTTACGTGTTGTTTTTAATCTTTATAAATGCCGAAATGCGCGCGGGCGGCGATCAGCTGCGGTTTGGTCAGCATAAAGACGCCATCCCCACCGTTATCAAACTCAAGCCAGGTGAACGGCACGTCCGGATACTGCTCAATCAGATGTACCATGCTGTTACCGACTTCACAAATCAGAATCCCCTCATCGCTGAGATAATCCGGCGCACAGGCCAGGATCCGGCGGGTCAGTTTCAGACCGTCGCTGCCGGAGGCCAGACCCAGGACCGGCTCGTGGCGATATTCGCCCGGCAGATCGGACATGTCTTCCTCGTCGACGTACGGCGGATTGGTGACGATCAGGTCATACTGTACCTTTGGCAGGTCACGGAACAGATCGGAACGAATCGGCGTCACCTGATGAATCAGACCGTGCGCTTCGACGTTGTGTTCCGCCACGGCCAGCGCGTCAATGGAGATATCCACCGCGTCTACTTCCGCCTCCGGGAAAGACCAGGCGCAGGCGATGGCGATACAGCCGCTGCCGGTGCACATATCCAGGATGTGCCGGGGCTGATGATCAATCAGGCCGGCGAAGCGATTATTGATCAGCTCGCCAATCGGCGAACGCGGCACCAGCACGCGTTCATCAACGTAGAACTCATGGCCGCAGAACCAGGCTTTATTGGTCAGATAGGCAACCGGAATACGTTCGTTGATGCGGCGAATCACGCGCTCAACAATGCGGTGTTTTTCACTGGAGGTCAGCCGTGCGGAGTGCATATCTTCCGGAATATCCAGCGGCAGATACAGCGATGGCAGCACCAGTTGTAGCGCCTCATCCCACGGGTTGTCGGTGCCATGGCCGTACCAGATATTCGCCGCGCTGAAGCGGCTTACCGCCCAGCGCAGCATGTCCTGAATGGTATGCAGCTCATTGACTGCTTCATCAACAAAAATTTTATCCACGCCATCCTCCAGGACACGCTCTACTGTAAATTCGGCGGCTAGTTTGCCACGAAGACGGCGATAAATCAGCATTCTTACGTCAGGGCAGCGGGGAAAAATACGTTTTGCTTGCCCGAATGCAGTCCGGGTCGGGTAAACTAGCGAAAAGAATTAATGAGAGTGGGCAATGAAAAAGAAAACATCGCTAAGCGAGGAAGATCAGGCGCTGTTCCGGCAATTAATGACCGGCACGCGTCAGATTAAGCAAGACACCATCGTTCACCGTCCGCTGCGTAAGAAAATCACCGAGGTAGCGCCAAAGCGCTTGCTTCAGGAGCAAGCTGATAATAGCCACTATTTTTCCGATGAGTTTCAGCCGCTGCTGAATATGGAGGGGTCGGTAAAGTATGTGCGTTCGGACGTCAGCCATTTCGAACTGAAGAAACTGCGTCGTGGCGATTATTCCCCGGAGCTGTTTCTCGATCTGCACGGGTTAACCCAGCAGCAGGCGAAGCAGGAGCTGGGGGCGCTGATCGCCGCCTGCCGTCGCGAACATGTGTTCTGCGCCTGCGTGATGCACGGGCATGGGAAACACATTCTCAAGCAGCAAACGCCGCTTTGGCTGGCGCAACACCCGCATATTATGGCATTTCATCAGGCGCCAAAAGAGTACGGCGGAGACGCCGCACTGCTGGTGCTGATTGAGATTGAGGAGTGGCAACCGCCGGAGCTTCCGTAATACGTCAGCCCCGGAGTCGTCAGATCGCTTTTGCCATCTTCAGGTTGCAGGGGCTCATCTGCCAGTTGAAGGTCCCCTTGCCGTCGGCATCGAGGGTGACACAGGCAATCGCCGAAGTGGTAAACATCGGGGGAGTTTCTCCCGGGCACAGCTCTGAGACAAGGTACCCCACCAGCGGCAGGTGCGAAACAACCAGCGCCGTCGCAATACCTTCATTTGCCAGCGCCTGCAGATAGGCGCTGACCAGACCAACATCGCCGCACGGCGTGAGCTCCGGCATCACGTCGACATCTTTTGGCAGGTTCATGCATTCTCTTACCACATCCAGCGTCTGTTCAGCACGCAGGTAAGGACTCACCAGAACCCGTTCAATATCCACTTTTTGACCTTTCAGCCAGGTTGCCATCTGACGGGACTCGTCACAACCGCATACGGTTAATGGACGAACCGAGTCACTGGCTGCATCGAGGGCAGCGTCGCCGTGACGCATGATAAAAACTTGCATATTGCACCGCTTTTGTTAACCAGAAGCACCGCAGTCTTACCTGCATAGATAGCACGCATTCGACCCGGTGGCCGGGCATTGTGCCTGATCCATCCAACGAATGAAACGCTGTTTTTTACCTCAATGGCGTAAGTATAGTCAATGATTGTTTACAAAACAGCCAACCAGCAGCGTCATTCATCGCCGGATTTATCTTCTTTGACCAGAACTTAGGTCATCCGTTCATCGGTGGGCCAAAAGGTTGCCCCCTGCCCGGCCATGCGCAATAAATTTTCACATGGGGTAAACCGTGGGCCGTACTGAGCGGCCAGACGTTGCAAAATAGCAACCACTTCACCCGCCCCCAGCTTATCCATATAGCGGAACGGGCCGCCAAGAAACGGCGGAAAGCCAATGCCGAACACCGCGCCGATGTCGCCATCGCGGGCGCTGCGAATCACCTGCTCATCAAAGCAACGCGCCGCTTCGTTAAGCATCATCATCACGCAACGCTCGGCGATCTGCTGAGCGGATAAGCGCGCCTGCGGGGCAGAAACGCCCAGCAGCGCATACACGGTCGCATCAGGTCGTTTTTTGCTTGTACGCCCTTTTGTCTCATAAAGATAGAAACCGCGGCTATTTTTTCTGCCTTTGCGATCGTCATTCAAGATCGCATTAATGATATTTGCCGGTGGGCTAAAACGTTCTCCCCACGCCGCCTCCAGCACCGGGATAATTTTGGTTCCGGTATCAATACCGACCTCATCCAGCAATTGGATAGGCCCCACCGGAAAACCAAATTTCACCAATGAGTTATCGATGTGTTCAATCGGCTCGCCTTCCACCAGTAAGCGCATCGCCTCATTGATGTAGGGCGCGAGAATACGGTTCACGTAAAAGCCCGCTTTGTCGGCTACCACGATTGGCGTTTTGCCCTGCATTTTGGCCAGCTTTACCACCGTCGCGATCGTTTGCGGGGCGGTGTGCAGGTGCGGAATTACCTCTACCAGCGGCATTTTCTCCACCGGACTGAAGAAATGCAGGCCAATGACCCGTTCGGGCCTGTCGGCCTGCGCCGCGATCTCGCCGATCGGCAACGATGAGGTATTGGAGGCAAAGATCGTCTGCGGGCTACAGTGCTGTTCAATTTCGGCGACCATCCGCTGTTTGAGCGCTAAATCCTCAAATACAGCCTCGATCACCACATCACGATGGGCAAAACCTTGATAATCGGTGCCGCCGGAAATCAGCGCCAGCTGGCGGTCCCGCTCGCTGGCGCGCAGATGGCGACGACGAACCTGCTTGTCCAGCAGCTCCCAGCTGTATTTCAGCGCGTGGTTGATGCCACGCGCCTGAATATCTTTGATACGCACCGGCAGCCCGCCTTTACAGGCGGTCACGTAAGCGATTCCGCCGCCCATCAGGCCGCCCCCCAGGATACCTACGCTGTGCAGCGGCCCGGATTGCGCATCGGCGCCGCGATCTTTTTTCAGATCGGTACTGGCGAAGAAGATGGCGCGTAGCGCCTGAGACTGCGGCGTCATCGCCAGTTCGCCAAAGGCGCGCGCCTCCTCGGCGTAGCCGCTGCTGCAGCCGTGCGCCAGCCCGTTTTCAATGACCTGCAGGATCCGTTCGGCGGCGGGATAGTTGCCGTGGGTTTTCTGCCGCGTCTTTTTCCCCACCAGCCTGAACAACAGACTGCGGCCCAGCGGCCCGGCCAGCACCCGCTCGCGTACGGGCATATTGCGGCTCGTCGGACGCCCCTTCAGCGCCATCTCCACCGCCGTCTGCAGCAGAATGGAACGGGGGACCACATCATCCACCAGCCCCGCTTTTAATGCCTGGCGCGCACGAAGCTGCTTGCCGGTCAGAATCATGTCCAGCGCGCTGCTGACGCCAATCAGCCGCGGGAGCCGCTGGGTTCCGCCGGAGCCCGGCAGCAGGCCCAGCTGTACCTCCGGCAGACCCAGCCGCGTTTTATCATCATCGCTGCATACCCGTCCATGACAGGCCAGCGCCAGTTCCAGGCCGCCGCCCAGACAAGCGCCGTGGATGGCGGCAATCACCGGGATCGTTAGCCCATGGATCTCCGCCATAATCTGTTGCCCCTGACGGGCCAGGGCTTCAGCTTCCTGGGCGCTGGTACAGCGGGCAATCATGTTGATATCCGCGCCGGCGATAAAATTATCCGGCTTAGCGGATATCAGCACCACGCCGCGTAAGGATTTATTGTCACGAATCTGGCGCACGATCGCCCGTATCTGGCTGCCAAATTCGGCTTTCAGGGTATTCATTTTTTCGCCTGGCGTATCAAGGGTGATGACCGCGACGTTGTCCGGGCGAATATCAAGGGTAAATGCCGATGCCGTTGCCATTATTCGACCTCCAGAATCATCGCCGCGCCTAACCCACCCGCCGCGCAGGCGGTGACCAGACCAAACCCGCCGCCTCTGCGCCGCAGTTCATGTAGCGTTTGGGTGATCATCCTCGCGCCGGTGGCGGCAAACGGGTGACCATAGGCAATTGACCCGCCGAGGACGTTGAATTTACTGTCATCCACTTCTCCGGTCGCCTGCGCGCGGCCAAGCACTTCGCGCGCAAAGCGGTCGCTGGCCAGACACTGCAGATTGGCCAGCGTTTGCGCGGCAAACGCCTCATGCATGTCGATAAGGGTTAAGTCCGCCAGCGTTAGCCCCGCCCTTTCCAGCGCCATCGGCGTCGACCACGCGGGGCCCAGCAGCATGTCCTGGCGAACATCAATGGCGGTAAACGCATAGCTGCGCAGATAGCCTAGCGGGGTTAACCCCAGCTCTTTCGCGCGGGACTCAGTCATCATGATGACCGCCGCCGCGCCGTCGGTTAACGGCGTACTGTTGGCCGCGGTGACCGTCCCGTGCTTACGGTCGAAGGCCGGGCGTAACTTTTGGTAATCTGCGAGCGTTGAATTCTTACGAATATTGTTGTCGCTTTCCAGCGGCTCACGAAACGGCGGGGCGTAGGCGGTCATCACCTCTGCCGCCAGCTTGCCCTCTTCCCAGGCTTTGGCCGCCAGCTGGTGCGAACGGAGCGCCAGCGCATCCTGCTGCTCGCGGGTGATCCCCCAGCTTTTCGCCATCTGTTCTGCGGTATCGCCCATGCGCAACCCGGTGGAATACTCCGCTACCGCAGGCGGTACGGGTAAAAGATCGCGAAAACGCAGGCGAGAAAACAGCTTCAGCCGCTGGCCGAGGGTTCGCGCCTTATTGGCATCCACCAGGGTGCGGGCCAGCTTTTTACTCACGCCGATAGGCAGTACGGAGGAAGAGTCAGCTCCGCCGGCAATACCCGCGCGGATGGTCCCGGCCATCAGGCTTTCGGCAACGTTAGCCACCGCCTGGAAACTGGTGGCGCAGGCGCGGCTGACGCTGTAGGCATCGGTATGGACGCTCATCCCGGTGCCCAGGACGATTTCGCGAGCGATATTCGGCGCTTCCGGCATCTGCACCACCTGGCCAAAGACCAGCTGTTCAATCATTTCCGGGGGGATATCGCTACGAGCCAGCATTTCGCTGATGACCATTTTTCCCAGATCGATGGCGGGAACGCCGTGAAATACCGTTGCCTGACGGGCAAACGGGGTACGTAAACCGCTGACAATGGCAATGCGATCGCCCTGACGGGTGACAAGCGGTAATGCCTGACTCATAACTTTCCCCTGTTAACCGATAAACCCAAGTGGTCTGACCTGATAACAGTTTTAACTAATTTATTACATTAAGCCAATCGGCGAAGGAAAAAAGTGGGAGCCAAAACACATTGAAAAGAGAAGATAACGCCCCTGCGGGGAGGGGCGTCGGGGAGGAATTAGCGTAAGCCGAGCTGGAAAATCAGCGTTTCTGCTTCGCAGCAGAAGACAAAGTCGATATCCATCTGTACGCCGCCCTCAACGTCGGTAAAGGTCGGGGTAATTTTACACGGTTCAGATTCCACGCCACGGGCTCTTTCCGACAACGCGGCAAGGGTTTGTTCCGCTTCGGCGCGGTTGGCGAAAACGCGGCTGTAAGAGGCGGTGCAATCGGTGTTGTCCATAATGGTGCCAACGTCCATACAGCAGCAAACCGGGGTTTCATCTGCACTAACTTTACTCATCGTAGATTTCCTCTGTATATGCACGCAAGGTGCCAGACAAATAATGGGGTTATTTTACGCCCGACGCCTGCCCGCCTCCAGTTGTTAATCGCCACACGCCGTCTAAGTGACCGAAATCACACTTAAAAATGATCCAAAACAAAAAACGCCCGGTTTTGTCCCCCCTGACGATCGCAATTTTGCCAGCTGGATCGCTTTTTTCGTATCACAAATGAAAAATCTCATAAACAAACTTGCAACATCTCATCTGGTCAGACCTATACTCAGCGCACTGGTCTGATTTCTATGTCGTAAAGCAGACCCTACACTTCGCGCTTCTGTTACGGCATGTAACATAGTTTAAATAAAAATAACTCAATGAGGTTATGGGCATGAGCCAGAAAACCCGCTTTACCCAATCTGCCCTCGCAGTGGCTGTAGCACTTGTTTCCACCCAGGCCTGGTCAGCAGGCTTTCAGTTAAATGAATTCTCTTCATCAGGTCTGGGCCGCGCCTATTCCGGTGAAGGCGCAATTGCTGACGATGCGGGCAACGCCAGCCGTAACCCGGCATTGATTATGATGTTCGATCGCCCGACGATGTCTATGGGCGCCGTGTTTGTCGATCCTGACGTCAATATTTCCGGCCGCTCGCCAACGGGCAAAAGCCTGAACTCCGATAATATTGCGCCGACCGCGTGGGTCCCTAACTTCCACTTTGTGTCGCCGATTAACGATCGGTTTGGTTGGGGGGCGTCCATTACCTCTAACTACGGGCTGGCCACCGAGTATAACGACGATTATGCCGCTGGCAGCATGGGCGGAAAAACCGATTTAACCACCGCGAACTTCAACCTGAGCGGTGCCTATCGTCTGAACAACCACTGGAGCTTTGGCTTAGGGTTCGATGCGGTCTATGCGAAAGCGAAGATCGAACGCTACGCGGGTGACCTGGGGCAAATCGTTGCCGGTTCTGGCGCCCTGCCGCCGCAGCTGGCGGGTCCGGTATCGCAAATCCCGGCGGATACGCAGATTGCACACCTGAACGGTAACGCCTGGGGCTTCGGCTGGAACGCCGGTATTCTGTATGAAGTCGACCAGAACAACCGCTATGGCTTCACCTATCGTTCAGAAGTGAAAATCGACTTTGATGGCAACTACAAGAGCAGCCTGCCGTCAGCCTATAACCAAATCCTCGGTAATTTCGGCCTGCCGGCGGGGACCAACGGCCAGACTACCAACGGCTCTCTGACGCTGAACCTGCCAGAAATGTGGGAGTTTTCAGGTTACAACCGCGTCGCGCCACAATGGGCCGTGCACTATAGCCTTGCTTATACCAGCTGGAGCCAGTTCCAGGAGCTGAAAGCGACCGGCAGCAACGGCCAAACCCTGTTCTATAAAGACGAGAGCTTTAAGGACGCCTACCGCATCGCGCTGGGTACCACCTATTACTATGACGATAACTGGACCTTCCGTACCGGTATCGCCTTCGATGATAGCCCGGTACCTGCAGGCACCCGATCCATTTCCATCCCGGATCAGGACCGCCTGTGGCTGAGCGCGGGTACCACCTACGCCTTCAATAAAGATGCATCCGTAGACGTTGGCGTATCCTACATGCATGGCCAGCACGTAGAAATCAAAGAAGGTCCTTACACCTTCCGTTCCGAAGGCAAAGCCTGGCTGTACGGCGCGAACTTCAACTACCGCTTCTGATAAGCTACCGGCACAAAAAAGGGTGAACATCACGTTCACCCTTTTTATTTATATCAACCGATTACTGCGAGTCGATATCTTGCAGATCGCCCTGAATCGCCTGAGCGTTCGGGTTATCTGCCGGCGTAAGCTTACCGCCATTGGCGATAAAGTCATGGCGCTGGAAGTAGGCTTCACGCACCAGGATATACGGATCTGAGGACTGGCGCAGCAGGCCATCGGAATCCAGCAGCTGGGCGCGGGTCTCCACCCCTTCAACCGCCCATTTACCGATCGACATCGGCCAGGTCAGCCAGGAGAGCACCGGATACAGCCCATCGGCCATATCACCGCCTTCATCACGCAGCGTAAAGCTACCGTAGAACGGCAGCTGCACATACGGGCCATAGCCAACGCCATAGTGGCCCAGAGTGCTACCAAAGCGATGCGGTTCGACGCGCTGCAGCTGCGGATTCGCCATCCCGGCGACGTCAATCAGGCCGCCCATCCCGAGGATGGTATTGAGGAAGAAGCGGGTAAAGTGGATCATACCTTTATAGGGATCGCCCTGCAGGAAGTAGTTTGCCATCACCGCCGGTTCTTCAAGGTTGCTGGTAAAGTTACTCAGCCCGTTACGCGCCGGCTGCGGGACATAGTCACGCCATGCCACGGCTACCGGACGCAGAACGTACGGATCCACCACGTTAAAGTTGAAGTTGAACATCGTACGGTTAAACCCTTCAAGCGGGTCTGAACGCCCCTGCGGCGAATCGTCAGGGCTGGAACTGGCACATCCCACCAGCAGTGTGGCGCCGAGCGCAAGCGCCGACAGGCGATAATTCATAGGTGTGTCTCCCTGTTAATTTTGGCTATCGCTGTGGGTCATCCGGGGACTACAGCCTCCATGAAGATATCGCCCGAAGCAGGTGCACTCTGGTGCCTGCTTTCAGCATAGCCCTCTTTGGTATAAGTATTGCGTCCTGATTCTATACATATTTTGCAATATCCGTATTGCTAATCTTGCCATTGTGAAAAATTTAGCAGGTTATCCCGGGCCAGACGGGGGAAATCTCTCTACGCTTATGAGAAGGAAAAATTGCACAGGGGAAACGGCATGACCTCAGATCCAAAACCTCACGACCGCCCGCATCACGATGAGATGGAAGTCGAAAGCGAAGAAAAGCAGGACGGCGAACAGATCGAAGTCAACGAGGAGCGTCTGCCCTCACGTGCGATGGCGACCCATGAAGAGATCCGCCAGGAGGGAGAGAAGGAGCTGGAACGCGATGCCCTCGCCCTGCTGTGGTCTGCGGTGGCTGCTGGCCTGTCGATGGGGGCTTCGCTGGTGGCCAAAGGGATTTTTCATGTCCATCTGAGCGAACTTCCCGGCGGTTTTTTGCTGGAAAATCTGGGGTATACCTTCGGGTTTGTTATCGTCATCATGGCCCGCCAGCAGCTGTTTACCGAGAATACCGTGACGGCGGTGTTGCCGATCATGCATAAGCCGACGCCCGGCAATATTGGCCTCTTATTACGGCTGTGGGGCCTTGTTCTGTCGGGTAACCTGATCGGCACCGCCATTGCGGCGTGGGCCTTTACTATTATGCCCATTTTTGACGACGCCACCCGCGGCGCTTTTCAGGAGATCAGTTTAAAGGTGATGGCGAATACGCCGACCGAAATGTTCGCTAACGCGATTATCTCCGGCTGGCTGGTGGCGACCATGGTCTGGATGTTTCCCGCCGCGGGCGCGGCAAAAATCGTGGTGATCATAATGATGACCTGGCTGATCGCCCTTGCCGATACCACCCACATTGTGGTCGGCAGCGTCGAGATTTTTTACCTGGTGTTCAACGGTGCGCTACCGTGGCAGGATTTCATCTGGCCCTTTGCGCTGCCCACCCTGGCCGGCAACATCTGCGGCGGAACCTTTATTTTTGCGCTGCTCAGCCACGCGCAGATTCGTAATGACATGAGCACCGAGAAAAAAGCGCAGCGCAAGGCTAAAAAACACCCTTAAGTGGCGACAGTTTAAGCAGTCAAGCTATAGATGCTTAACCTGCAAGGAAAAAAACGCTATACTCCCGCCGCTTCGTCCCCTTAGTTAAATGGATATAACGAGCCCCTCCTAAGGGCTAGTTGCAGGTTCGATTCCTGCAGGGGACACCATTACCCTTCCTCGCCTGTTTCCCCCATCGCCTTGAGATACCGTTTCCGTACCCGGAGATGTCCTCTCTCTCTCAGCTTATTCACCTCACCGCCTATCCCCCCGACATTTTGCCCCTCAAGGGATATCCGGATGGAAGGGTACCGACACGCACAGGTGGACGAGCGCTACGGGCATTCACTCTTCTCAACATTGAGACCTGCGGCCACATGGCAAGCCATTGCGCGAAATTCACGCGCGGCGACGCTTTGCCAGGCATCCTTATGCTGTAACAGACAGGCGGTTCTCTCCAGCAGCGACGGCATAAGCTCCACCGCCACCAGATCGTCACGCTCGCGCACGATAGCGGCCGGTAACAGCGTCGAGAGCATCGTACTTTGAATAACGGTCAGTATCGCGCTGATGGAGTTGGCTTCCATCTGTACCTTCGGCTGAATATCATGCCGCCGACAGTTGCGATCGATTTGATCGCGGGTGGCAAACTCCGCGCTCAATAAGATCAGCGGGGTCTGATTGAGAACCTCCAGCGTTATCCGGCGCTGCGTCGCTAACGGATGGTGACGGCCCACCACCAGCGCCAGGGTTTCGGTCAGTAAAGGCAAGGTCTCGATATCCCGCGAGCCGCTGTCGTCAAAGGCAATCCCGAGATCCAGTTCGTCGTTGAGTAACAGTGCTTCCATCTGGTCCTGGGTCATTTCGCGCATGCTCAACGTAATGTTGGGATAGCGCTGATAGAAGGAAGCCACCAGCGGTCCCATAAAATAGGAGGTAAACGTCGGCGTCATTGCAACCCGCAGCGTGCCTCGCTGTAAGTCATCAACGTCATGAAGCGCCCGCCGACCTTCAGCCAAATCCCGCAGCACCCGGCGGGCATAGATCAGCCAGACCTCACCAGCATCCGTCAGGCGGGTAGTACGCCCGCTTCGGTCAAAAAGCTGAACGCCCAGGGTCTCTTCAAGCTGGCGAATCTGTTGTGATAATGCCGGCTGTGAGACATGCAGCGCCGTCGCGGCCCGGGTAAAGCCGCGATGTTCGGCAACGGCCAGAAAACAGGTGAGATGACGTAGCAGCATCGGATTACCTATAAGTAAAACAAATAGAGTTAATCATAAATAAGTCTTTTCCCTTATGGAATAAGCTACGTACCCTATCCGCATATGCAAAGGCAATGCTGCCTTGCCACCCCCGAACCCGCATCGATATTCAGGAGTCCGTATGTCCGTCCACGATAACGACCTGCAGCACGCCATTGCGCGGATAAAACAGCCGTTCACCGTACTCTACTGCCCGCAGCCCGACGGGCCTGCGCTTTATCAACCCTGGGTGGATAAGCAGAAATGAGCCCGACCCCGCGCAACCCTCTGATGCTCCTCGTACTGGTGCTGATTGGCCTCAATATGCGCCCGCTGCTGACCTCCATCGGCCCGCTGCTTCCCCAGCTACAGCAGGCCAGCGGGATGGGCTTTACCCTCGTTTCGTTGCTCACCGCGATCCCGGTCATCGCCATGGGCGCGCTGGCGCTGGCGAGTCCGTGGCTTGACCGCCATATCAGCGCAGGCCGCGGAATCGCGCTGAGCCTGTTGTTGATTGCCGCAGGCGCCCTGCTGCGCGAATTAGCCCCACGCAGCGGGCTGCTGCTCAGTAGCGCCCTGCTCGGCGGCGTCGGTATAGGTATTATTCAGGCGACGATCCCGGCACTCATTAAACGCCAGTTTTATCAGCGGACGCCTCAGGTGATGGGGCTGTGGTCTGCCGCGCTGATGGGTGGCGGCGGTCTGGGGGCGGCATTAACGCCATGGCTGGCGCAGCGCAGCGCCGTCTGGCATCAGGCGCTTGCCTGGTGGGCACTGCCCGCGGTCGCCGCCCTCTTCGGCTGGTGGCTCGTCAACCGCACACGGTCTGGCAGGACGCCGCCGGCCGCAGCCGCAATACCGCTTCCGCTCTTTCGCCGCCGCCGCGCCTGGACGCTCGGACTCTACTTTGGCCTGATTAACGGCGGCTACGCCAGTTTAATCGCCTGGCTGCCGCCTTATTATATGCAGTTGGGCTATAGCGCCCAGTTTAGCGGTACCCTGCTGGCAATGATGACCGTCGGCCAGACGGCAGGCGCGCTGCTGATACCGATGCTCGCCCGGCATGACGATCGGCGCCAGCTGCTGATGCTGACGTTACTGCTGCAGCTCATCGGTTTCTGCGGCTTTCTCTGGCTGCCGCTGCAGGCGCCGCTGCTCTGGGCGGTGGGCTGCGGTATTGGTTTAGGCGGCGCATTTCCCCTCTGCCTGGTGCTGGCGCTCGACCACTCGCCGCAGCCCGCGGTGGCAGGCCGACTGGTGGCCTTTATGCAGGGCATTGGCTTTATCGTGGCCGGCGCCTCTCCGTGGCTGTCGGGCCTGCTACGCAGCCTGAGCGGCGGTTATTTGCTGGACTGGGCGTTTCACGCCCTCTGCGTCGTCGTACTGATGGGGATGACCCTGCGTTTCGTTCCCGCCCACTATCCGCGGGAATGGCGAAAAGCGCAGCCGACTGTCGATTAAACGTTTCCTGGCGGCGCCGGAAGTCCGTTTCCGCGTCGCAGACCCGCCCGCTCGCAAGAGAAAAAATCCCAAAATCAAACAGCTATCTCTCAGCAGTTGCTCGGCGCTGGCAGCCGTCGCCGGAATGGATTTTATTACCGAATGAAATTAATGTGTCGCCGAATCACGACACTCGTAAGTAACTAAAAATTAATAAAAAAACGCCTCTTGTTTCCCTCATTTTTTAGGCGTACATTAGCGCCATCTGGAGCAGTTAGCGCACAGAATTTCGAGCTGCCGCAGCCGCCAGAATGTTCTGGTTTTTACTGCGACAGATCAGAGTCAACAATAATGAAGATTAAATTCATTTAGGCGTTTCGCCGAGAACGCGGAGTGATGAGTCGTGAAATACTTTATTATGGGCGTATCTTTTATGGTCATCGTATGGGCCGGTACTTTTGCCCTGATGATCTAAACCATACCAGCGTCAAAGAAAAGGGAGCCAGCGGCTCCCTTTTTTTATTCCTGGCTTTCGCCAGCAGACCTGGCTGAGGGGGGAAGCAGTCCGTCAGCACGGAACATCGACTTGATCCCGCGAATGGCCTGCCGGATACGATCGCGGTTTTCGATTAAGGCAAAGCGCACGTGGGTGTCGCCATAATCGCCGAAGCCGATACCTGGCGAAACGCAGACCTTCGCATCCTGCAGCAGCTTTTTCGCAAACTCCAGCGAGCCCAGCGCCGCATATTGTTCAGGAATTTTCGCCCACACGTACATGGACGCTTTCGGACACTCCACCATCCAGCCCGCTTCGTGTAGCCCTTTAACCAGCACATCGCGGCGGCGCTTATACTGCTCAGCGATATCGCGTACGCACTGCTGATCGCCTTCCAGCGCAGCGATAGCCGCAACCTGTAACGGTGTGAAAGTCCCGTAATCGTGATAGCTTTTAATCCGCGCCAGCGCGTTGACCAGCGTTTTATTGCCGACCATAAAGCCAATACGCCAGCCGGCCATGTTATAGCTCTTGGACAGCGTAAAAAATTCTACCGCCACATCGCGCGCGCCGGGGACTTCCATGATCGACGGCGCTTTCCAGCCATCATAGACGATGTCGGCATAGGCCAGATCGTGGACCACCAGCACATCGTAACGCTTCGCCAGGGCGACCACTTTCTCAAAGAATTCCAGTTCGACGCACTGCGCGGTCGGGTTGGAAGGGAAACCGAGGATCATCATTTTGGGTTTCGGGTAGCTTTCGCGAATCGCACGCTCCAGCTCGTTGAAAAAATCAACGCCTTCGACCAGCGGTACCGAACGTACCTGGGCGCCGGCAATCACCGCGCCGTAAATATGAATCGGGTAGCTGGGATTCGGCACCAGCACCGTGTCGCCATGATCCAGCGTCGCCAGCATCAGATGCGCCAGCCCCTCTTTCGAGCCGATGGTGACTATCGCTTCCGATTCCGGATCGATGTCGACGTTATAGCGATCCTGATACCAGCGCGAAATCGCGCGGCGCAGACGAGGAATGCCGCGGGATGTGGAGTAGCCGTGCGTATCCGGCCGCTGGGCAACGGTACATAATTTTTCCACGATATGCGGCGGGGTCGCGCCGTCGGGGTTACCCATGCTGAAATCGATAATATCTTCGCCGCGCCGACGCGCAGCCATTTTCAGTTCAGCGGTAATGTTAAAAACGTACGGGGGAAGACGATCGATACGCGTGAAGCGGCGTTCAGGACTGGATTCAGTCATAGATTCCTCGGATTAACGTGAGCGCCCGGACCGTCCGAGCGACGCTGTCGCCTTTGCGACATGTTGAGAAAATAACCCGAAAAAATTGATGCTGTCGAGAGGGGAAGAAAAAAATAATCTCTGGCGAAAAAAACGGGCATCGGTTCCATTAAATACGGTAACAAAGGTCCCTGATTTAGCGGCGGCGAAAATTGAATGCAACATATTAATATCTATTGGTTTACCTGATGTTATCATGTTGCCGAAGAGCATCGCGGCTGCTCTTACCGCGCCGAAAATCCCCTTTTTTTAGTGTGGCTGTTCCCTGTTTATCGCTTCGGCTGGCCTTCTGCCGCCAGGTTTTTTATCATAGCGCTTTCCCGCGACAGACACGGCGCACCCATGCACGAAATATTCACTATGCTGCTGGCGGTTTTTGACCGCGCGGCGCTCATGTTGATTTGCCTTTTTTTCCTGATCCGCCTGCGCCTGTTCCGCGAACTCCTGCATAAATCGGCGCACACGCCGAAAGAGCTGCTGGCCGTCACCGCCATCTTTTCGATGTTTGCCCTGTTCAGCACCTGGTCCGGCGTACCGGTTGAAGGTTCTCTGGTCAACGTCCGTATTATTGCGGTGATGTCCGGCGGGATCCTGTTTGGCCCGTGGGTCGGGGCCATCGTTGGCGTCATTGCCGGCGTGCACCGTTATCTTATCGATATCGACGGCGTGACCGCCGTGCCCTGCTTTATCACCAGCATCGTCGCCGGGCTCTTGTCCGGGTTGATTAACCGCAAAGTCCCGAAAGCCCAGCGCTGGAAAGTCGGGATCCTCGCCGGTATGGTTTGCGAAACGCTGACCATGATCCTCGTGATCCTGTGGGCGCCTTCGTGGTCGCTGGGCGTGGATATTGTCTCCAAAATCGGTATTCCGATGATCCTTGGCAGCATCTGTATCGGATTTATCGTCCTGCTGGTGCAGAGCGTCGAGGGGGAAAAAGAGGCCAGCGCCGCGCGCCAGGCAAAACTGGCGCTGGATATCGCCAATAAAACGCTACCGCTGTTCCGCCACGTAAATAGTGAATCCCTGCGCCAGGTTTGCGACATCATCCGCCGGGATATCAACGCCGATGCGGTGGCCATTACCACCACCGACCGGGTACTGGCCTATGTCGGCTTTGGCGAAAGCAACTATCACGACCATGACAACAGCATCAGCCCCACCACCCGCCTGGCGATAGAAAGCGGGAAAATCATCATTAAAAATAATGATGAGGCTTACAGAACCCCGGAAATACACTCGATGCTGGTGATCCCGCTGCGCGAGAAAGGCGTCGTCACCGGCACGCTGAAAATTTACTACTGTCACGCCCACCGCATCACCTCATCCCTGCAGGAGATGGCGGTTGGACTGTCGCAAATCATCTCCACTCAGCTGGAGGTGTCGCGGGCGGAACAGCTGCGGGAAATGGCTAACAAGGCGGAACTGCGCGCCTTGCAAAGTAAAATCAACCCCCATTTTCTGTTTAACGCGCTTAATGCGATTTCATCCTCAATTCGTATGAACCCGGACACCGCCCGTCAGCTCATTTTTAATTTATCGCGTTATCTGCGCTATAACATTGAATTAAAAGATGACGAGCAGATTGATATCAAAAGGGAGCTGTACCAGATTAAGGATTATATTGCCATCGAGCAGGCGCGCTTCGGCGATAAGCTGACCGTTATCTACGATATTGATGATGAAGTCAGCTGCGTGATACCCAGCCTGCTGATCCAGCCGCTGGTGGAAAATGCCATCGTCCACGGCATCCAGCCCTGCAAGGGGAAAGGCGTGGTGACCATCGGCATCAATGAGTGCGGCAATCGGGTACGGATTAGCGTTCGCGATACCGGCAATGGGATCGATCCTGCGGTGGTCGCGCGGGTGGAAGCCGATGAAATGCCGGGCAATAAAATCGGCCTGCTCAACGTCCATCATCGGGTCAAACTGCTGTATGGCGAAGGGCTGCATATCCGCCGCATGACCCCCGGGACGGAAATTGCCTTCTACGTGCCAAACAAGCTCGTATCCCAGACCACGCCGGTGTCTCTGTTGCCATGAGCGGAGAAAAAATGAAAGTCATCATTGTTGAAGATGAGTTCCTGGCGCAACAGGAGCTCACCTGGTTGATTAACACCCACAGCCAGATGGAGATTGTCGGCACCTTTGACGACGGGCTGGACGTGCTGAAATTTCTGCAGCACAACAAGGTCGATGCCATTTTTCTCGACATCAATATCCCCTCGCTCGACGGCGTCCTGCTGGCGCAGAACATCAGTCAGTTCGCACATAAACCGTTTATTGTGTTTATCACCGCCTGGAAAGAGCATGCGGTGGAAGCCTTTGAACTGGAGGCGTTCGACTACATTCTCAAGCCGTATCAGGAGTCGCGGATCGTGAATATGCTGCAAAAGCTGGCCAGCGCCTGGCAGCAACAGCAGCAGATAGAGAGCCATGCCGGCGTCGTCGCCAACCCGCAGCGCGAAAATGACACCATCAATCTGATTAAAGATGAGCGGATTATCGTCACCAGCATTCACGATATTTACTACGCGGAGGCGCACGAAAAAATGACCTTCGTCTATACCCGCCGGGAATCGTTCGTAATGCCGATGAACATTACGGAGTTTTGCGGCAAGCTGCCAACCGCGCACTTCTTCCGCTGCCACCGTTCCTACTGCGTCAATCTGAATAAAATCCGCGAAATTGAACCGTGGTTCAACAACACCTATATCCTGCGCTTACGCGATCTGGAATTTCAGGTCCCGGTCAGCCGCAGCAAGGTCAAAGAGTTTCGCCAGTTAATGCATTTGTAGCGGGGAAAGGAGCAGGATGGCAGCCCGCCCGGGCGTGGCAACGCCGGTACGGGCTGGCTGGCTGAGTCTCAGAGAATCTGACCCAGGGTCTGACGCAGATGCGCCCCGGCCCCCAACAGCCCCGGGTTGTCGTGGACGATCAGGTATACCGGGATATCCTGAACGAAGGCTTTAAATCGCCCTTTGTCTTCAAAACCGCCGCGGAAGCCGGAGGATTTAAAGAACTCCAGGAAGCGCGGTACAATGCCGCCCGCAATATACACGCCGCCGAAGGTGGCCAACGTCAACGCCAGGTTGCCGCCAAAGCGCCCCATAATCACGCAGAACAGCGACAGCGCGCGACGACAGTCGATACAGCTATCCGCCAGCGCGCGTTCGGTCACATCTTTCGGCTGGAGATTTTCCGGCAGACGGCCGTCAGATTTCACAATCGCCCGATAAAGATTCACCAGACCCGGGCCGGACAATACGCGTTCGGCAGAGACGTGGCCCAGTTCGGCGCGCAGCTCTTCGAGGATAAGGCCCTCTTCTTCGCTGTTTGGCGCGAAGTCAACGTGGCCGCCCTCGCCCGGCAGGCTTACCCAGCGTTTATCGACGGGCACCAGATGTGCGACGCCGAGACCGGTTCCCGCGCCGTAGACGGCGATAGGTTTCCCCTCCACCGGCGCCGTACCGCCAAACTGAATCAGATGTTCAGCTTTCAGCATCGGGATCGCCATCGATACCGCGGTAAAATCGTTGATGATTTCCAGATGGGAGAACCCGAGGTTCTTTTGCATTTCAGCGATGGAAAAGGCCCAGGTATGGTTCGTCATCGTCACCCGGTCACCGGTAATCGGACAGGCAATCGCGATGCAGCCGTCTTCAACCTCGACGTTCTGCTCTTGCAAATAGACGCGAACAACGGCTTCAAGACTGGGATAATCGAGCCCGGAATAGGTTTTTGCCCGCGAAATCTCCCCGCTTGCCATATCACATAATGCCAGTCGGGCATTGGTTCCGCCGACGTCTCCTACTAAAGCAAATTTTGTCATTCCGTTACGGCTCCACTAAAGTCAAAATGATTCTTTGGCACACTGTAAATTCATGATGCCTTAACAACAACGACCAACGCACAAGCGCCCACAGTTTAGCGATCTATGTCACATTTAGGTTGTAATCTGTGAAAAATGATTATCGACGCCGCGCGAGATCGTCAGGCATAGCCGCCACTTTCTCGTTTCAGCACGCGCTTGTCTCCGTGCGCGGAGAGCGTCGAAGCAAACGCGTGCCGCGTAACCATCAAAAGGAAATTTTTCATGCTGCATCCGCGCGCCAGAACGATGCTGTTGTTATCGATACCCGCACTGATTATTGGTATCGCTTCCAGCCTTGTATTGATTGTGACGATGAAGATTGCAGCGGTATTGCAAAATCTCCTGTGGTCCGTCGTGCCGCTAAGCTTAGGTATCGAGGGCAGCGGTCAACTGTGGACCATTGCCCTCCTGACGATGACCGGTATCGCCGTCGGACTGATCGTGCGTTTTAGCCCCGGGCATGCCGGCCCGGATCCGGCTAGCGAGTCGTTAATCAGCGCCCCCATCAGCACCAACGCGCTGCCCGGCCTGCTTGCGGCATTGATTTTAGGTCTCGCCGGCGGCGTCAGCCTTGGACCGGAACACCCGATCATGGTGGTCAATATTGCCCTTGCGGTGGCGCTGGGTTCACGCCTGTTTCCCCGGGTCAGCTCGCTGGACTGGACGATCCTTGCCGCCGCCGGCACCATCGGCGCGCTGTTCGGTACGCCGGTGGCCGCGGCGCTCATTTTTTCGCAAACCCTCAACAGCAGCAATGAGGTGCCGCTGTGGGATCGGTTGTTCGCCCCGCTGCTGGCGGCAGCGGCCGGCGCGCTGACCACCGATCTGTTTTTCCATCCCGGCTTCTCGCTGCCGATCCCGCAGTATCCGCAAATGCACCTCGTGGACATCTTTAGCGGCGCTATCGTCACGCTTATCGCGATTGCCGTGGGAATGGTTGCCGTCTGGTGTCTACCGCGGCTGCACGCGCTGATGCATCGCCTGAAAAACCCCGTCCTGACGCTGGGCGTCGGCGGGTTGCTGCTGGGTATTCTTGGCGCAATTGGCGGGCATATCACGCTGTTCAAAGGGCTGGATGAAATGCAGCAGATCGCCTTTAGCCAGACCCTGACCGCCGGCGACTTTTTGCTGATTGCGCTGGTGAAGCTGGCGGCGCTGGTGCTGGCCGCCGCCAGCGGTTTTCGCGGCGGGCGCATTTTCCCCGCGGTGTTCGTCGGCGTGGCGCTCGGTTTAATGCTGCACGCGCACGTGGACGCGGTTCCGGCCGCCATCACGGTCTCCTGCGCCATCCTCGGCATGACTCTGGTGGTCACCCGCGATGGCTGGCTGAGCCTGTTTATGGCGGCGGTCGTGGTGCCGGATACGACCCTGCTGCCGCTGCTGTGCATCGTGATGCTCCCGGCCTGGCTGCTGTTGGCCGGGAAGCCGTTGATGATCGCCCGACATCGCAACGATTAGACGCGGCTGTTTCGCTCCTCCAGCGCCTCGGTAACCGCTCGCAGGAAATCCGGGATATCCATTTTGGGCAGCATGACCTCCACCAGCGTCAGCTTGTCTGAGCCGACGCTGTCGGCCATCGCCTCTTCAAGCTCCTCCGTGTTCGTCACGCGCCAGCAGCGGGACGGTACTCCCGGGGCGAAGGCTCCCGGCAGCCGGTTCCAGTCCCACAGCGCGATATCGTTATAGCGCTGCTCCGGTCCGTGGATGGCGCGCTCGACCGTGTATCCTTCGTTATTGAGCAGCAAAATCAGCGGGTTCTGTTTATCGCGCAACATTGAGCCCATCTCCTGGATCGTCAGCTGAGCGGCCCCATCGCCGACGATCAATACCACCCGCCGGCCCGGCGCCGCGGTTTGCGCGCCGTAGGCTGCCGGAAGGGTAAAGCCTATCGATCCCCACAGCGGCTGCACCAGCAGCGTCGCGTCGGACGGCAGCTTCAGCGCGGCAACCCCGAAGGCCGCCGTCCCCTGGTCGGCGAGAATAATATCCCCAGGACGCAGCTGCTCCTGTACCGTGCTCCAGAAATTACGCTGCGTCAGACTACCCCCGGCGGCCCCTCCCGCCTCCGGCGCGGAGCACGACGGCAACCTCCACTCCGCGGCCAGGCCAGCGGACAACGTCATCAACACCCCCAGCGCCTGATCCATCGGGATACGGCTGAACCAGTGCTCGCCGACTCTGACGGCAAACGGCTGAATTTCAATGGTCTGTTCAAGGGGGAGGTGTTGGGTGAACCCGGCGGTAATGGTATCGGTAAAGCGGGTGCCTACGCAGATGATAGTATCGGCATTTTCGATGGCTTCCCGGGTTTGCGGAGCGCTGGCGATTCCGCTGTAGGTGCCGACAAAACCGCGCTGTTGCTCATCGAACAGCCCTTTGCCCATCAGCATCGTGGCGTAAGCGATCGGCGTTTTCGCCACCCACGCCCGCAGCGTATCCTGCAGGCCATAGCGCTGCGCAAGGAAATCCGCCAGCAGCGAGACCCGCCGGCTGCTGCGTAGCATCTGCCCGGCATATTCACGAAAGCTGGCCAGCTGATTCTCATCCGCCGGCGGCCCCTCGATCGCCAGGCGCCGGGCAGGCGGCGTCGCTTTCGCTTTTGCCACGTCGGCCGGCAGCATCAAATAGCCGGGGCGATGATGGGTTAACATGTCGCTCAGCACGCGGTCGATCTCATGGCAGGCATTCCCCGCCGTCAGCGTGGCGTGGGTGCAGGTGATCTGTTCGCTCATGCGCGAGAAATGGGTGAAGTCGCCATCTCCCAGAGTATGGTGCAACAGCTCTCCGCGCTGCTGCGACCCGGAACAGGGGGCGCCGACGATGTGCAGAACCGGAATATGTTCCGCATAACTGCCGGCCACGCCGTTAAGCGCGCTCAGCTCGCCCACGCCATAGGTCGTCAGCAGCGCGCCGGCCCCTTTAATACGCGCATAGCCATCGGCGGCGTAGGCGGCATTGAGCTCATTCGCACAGCCAACCCATCCCAACGCATCATGGGCGATGACGCGGTCGAGGAACTGTAAATTGTAATCGCCAGGTACGCCAAACAAGCGGTCTATGCCGCAATCTACGAGACGATCCAGCAGATAATCGCCAATGGTATAAGTCGGTTGCATATCCATACTCCTCCTCCCGTGCAGGTAATCTGAGTATTGAATAAGCGATCAAACTGTCCAGATTGCGAACAATAATCGGGGTGGAAAGCAAAATTTACGCATTTGGGGAGTGTACTCCGCGCTGAACATTCTTTAGTGTAAACGTATACACAACCGGTCCTATCTGCGGAGGAAGTATGGTTTACCAGGCAAATGCGGCGCGATATCAAACCATGGAATATCGTCGTTGCGGGCGGAGCGGCTTAAAGCTACCGGCAATTTCACTCGGCCTATGGCACAACTTTGGCGACGAAACGCGGGTGGAAACCAGCCGCCAGCTGCTGCGGCACGCGTTTGATCTAGGCATCACGCATTTTGATTTAGCCAACAACTACGGGCCGCCTCCCGGGTCGGCGGAGAGCAATTTCGGCCGCATTCTGCGGGAAGATTTTTTGCCCTGGCGCGACGAGCTGCTCATCTCCACTAAGGCCGGTTACACCATGTGGGACGGGCCTTACGGTGACTGGGGGTCGCGCAAATATCTGGTGGCCAGCCTCGACCAAAGCCTGAAGCGTATGGGGCTGGAATACGTGGATATCTTCTATCATCACCGCCCCGATCCGCAAACCCCGCTGCGGGAAACCATGCGCGCGCTGGACCATATCGTACGTCAGGGTAAAGCGCTGTACGTCGGGCTTTCCAACTATCCGCTGGCGCAGGCCGCTGAGGCGGTGAGCATCCTCAATGATCTCGGTACGCCGTGCCTTATCCATCAACCTAAATACTCGATGCTCGAACGGTGGGTTGAGGAGGGGTTACTCGATTTTCTGCAGGCGGAAGGGGTAGGAAGCATTGCGTTTTCACCGCTGTCCGGCGGCCAGCTGACCGACCGCTATCTGCACGGTATTCCTGCGGATTCCCGCATTGCCAGCGGCAGCCGCTTCCTGCAGGCCGATCAGTTAACCGAAGCGAAGCTGGCAAAAGTGCGCCAGCTGGACGCGCTGGCGCAGGCCCGCGGGCAGAAGCTCTCGCAGATGGCGCTCGCCTGGGTGCTTCGGGATGAGAAAGTAACCTCGGTACTGATTGGTGCCAGCAAAACGGCACAGCTTGACGATGCCGTCGGCATGTTGAGCAACCGGCATTTCAGCGCTGAAGAGCGCATGGCGATTGACGCCATCCTTGCGGCGTAAACGAAGATTTCCTTTAGCAAAAAGTGCTCTTATCCGCGATTTAGGAGTTCATCCAATGCTGCGGGGCTTTACCGCCCCGTAATATCACGTTACAGGTCCAATGAGAGCCTATTCATCAGGTTCTCAGGCCCCGATCGTGAAGGAGAAGAGTATGTTCAGGTCACTGATTCTGGCAGCAGTGCTTTTGGCTTCAGCGCCATGGGCCGCTAATGCCGGAGAGATCACCCTGCTGCCATCTGTAAAATTACAAATAGGCGATCGTGATAATTACGGTAATTACTGGGACGGTGGCGGCTGGCGCGACCGTGATTACTGGCGTCGTCACTATGAATGGCGTGACAACCGCTGGCGTCATTATGATAACAGGCGTCATCACGGTTGGGATAAACGGAAGGCTTACGAACGCGGTTATCGCGAGGGCTGGAACGATCGTCGCGACCATCGCGGCGGCTGGGGGCGTGGGCCGGGTGGCCACGGTCATGGTCATCACTAATCACTTCGGGGAGCCCCAGGGCTCCCCGCTTGATTGGCCGAACGAATTACAGTCCCGACACCGTACCGACCAGTAGCCAGCCGTTGAGCAGCACCACAATCGCCACAATCACCCACCCCGTACGTCTAATCCACGGCGTATTCACCAGTTCGCCCATCAGTTGGGAATTACTGGTGAAAATCAACAGCGGTACCAGCGCCAGGGCGATACCAAAGCTCAACAATACCTGACTCATCACCAAAATACGGGTCGGCTCCAGCCCCATCATAATAACGATAAACGACGGCAGCATGGTAACCAGACGACGAAACCACAGCGGAATATGGAAGCGGATAAAACCCTGCATAACCACCTGGCCGGCCAGCGTCCCCACCACCGTTGACGACAGACCGGCGGCCACCAGGCTCAGACCAAATATCGTCGCCGCCGCATGACTTAACAGCGGTTCCAGGGTCAAATACGCTTGATCCAGATCGGCAATGCCCGTGTGGCCGTTAAAGTGAAAGGCGGCGGCAGCGGTCGCCATCATGGCGAGGTTAACGAAGCCGGCGATGGTCATGGCAATCGCGACGTCCCAGCGGGTCGCGTGATAACGCTCTTTACGCGTACCGCCATGCAGATTCTGGGTTAACGAAGAGTGTAAATAGATAACGTGCGGCATGATGGTTGCGCCCAGCACCCCGGCGGCAAGGAACACCGCTTCGCCGTTCGGCAGACTCGGGACGATCATCCCTTTTGCCAGCGGCGCCAGCGCCGGTTGCGAGAAAATAAGCTCAACGATATAGGCGACTGCGACGAACAGCAGCAGTCCGCCAATCACTTTCTCCAGCGGCTTTTGCCCGCGGCGCTGAAGCATCAAAATCAGGAAAGTGGCAACCCCCGTCAATACGGCCCCCTGCAGTAAAGAGACGCCAAGGATCAGCTTAAAGCCAATGGCGGCGCCAATAAACTCAGCAAGGTCGGTCGCCATGGCGATAATTTCCGCCTGGACCCAGTAGAACCACACCACCGGGCGCGGGTAGTGATCGCGGATCTGCTCCGCGAGATTTTTACCCGTGGCGATCCCAAGCTTCGCAGATAGCACCTGAATCAGCATCGCCATCAGGTTTGCCCACACGACTACCCATAGCAGCTGGTAGCCAAAGCTGGCCCCGGCCTGGATATTGGTGGCAAAGTTGCCCGGATCGATATAACCAATGGCAGCAATGAAGGCAGGCCCCATCAATGCGAGCTTCATCTTGCGCGCTGCGCGACCGCTGCTATTCTCAACGCGACTGCTTGTCATTTTCTGCCTCTGAAATATAGCCTTTGCTATGTTTCATGCTATCAAAATGCGAATGATTATCAAGTTCATTGAGAAAGATGATCATTATTGCTGTGATAGGAGGGAACACCAGCGGCTAACAACGAAAAAGTGGCATTGATGAAATTGCATCTCGCCTGGTCACAGATTAGTACAAACTCAGCAACTTTTAAAACCTTTACGCAACATAACAAAAATGTATGTTCGATCACTATTTTGGTGATTGGTCACAGTTCCTTGTAATAGTGTGGATTTGATCTCGTTTTCTTTGTTCTTGTTACATAGAATGTGCAAAGAAATTTAACCTGCCTCATATTTGGAGCAAATATGGACCGCGTCTTGCATTTTATCCTCGCGATCGTAGTGGTGGCTATACTGGCCCTTCTGGTCAGCCATAACCGTAAGCAAATTCGCATTCGTTATGTTATTCAATTACTTGTCATTGAAGTATTACTGGCGTGGTTCTTCCTGAACTCCGATATCGGCCTGGGCTTTGTGAAAGGCTTCTCCGAGATGTTCGAAAAACTGCTCGGTTTTGCCAACGAAGGGACAAACTTCGTCTTCGGCAATATGAATGACAAAGGCCTGGCCTTCTTCTTCCTGAAGGTGCTGTGTCCTATCGTCTTCATCTCTGCGCTGATCGGGATTTTGCAGCATATCCGTATCCTGCCCGTCGTCATTCGCGCGATTGGTACCGTGCTGTCAAAAGTGAACGGCATGGGCAAACTGGAATCCTTCAACGCCGTCAGCTCGCTGATTCTCGGCCAGTCGGAAAACTTTATCGCCTATAAAGATATTCTGGGCAAAATGTCGCGCAACCGCATGTACACCATGGCGGCGACCGCTATGTCGACCGTCTCCATGTCAATCGTGGGCGCGTACATGACCATGCTGCAGCCAAAATATGTCGTTGCCGCGCTGGTTCTTAACATGTTCAGCACCTTTATCGTGCTGTCGCTGATTAACCCGTATCGCGTGAATGAGAGCGAAGAAAATCTGCAGATGTCCAACCTGCACGAAGGTCAGAGCTTCTTTGAAATGCTGGGTGAATACATTCTGGCAGGCTTTAAAGTGGCGATTATCGTTGCGGCCATGCTGATCGGTTTCATCGCGTTGATTTCCGCGCTGAACGCCCTGTTCGCCACCGTCACCGGCTGGTTCGGCCATAGCATCTCCTTCCAGGGCATCCTTGGCTACATTTTCTACCCGGTTGCCTGGGTGATGGGGGTTCCGGCAGGTGAAGCGCTGCAGGTGGGCAGTATCATGGCCACCAAACTGGTGTCTAACGAATTCGTGGCGATGATGGATCTGCAGAAAATTGCCAGCACGCTCTCTCCGCGCGCTGAAGGCATCATCTCTATCTTCCTGGTCTCCTTCGCCAACTTCTCCTCCATCGGGATTATTGCCGGGGCGATTAAGGGCCTGAATGAAGAACAGGGTAACGTGGTTTCCCGCTTTGGTCTGAAGCTGGTTTACGGTTCAACGCTGGTGAGCGTGCTTTCTGCGTCTATCGCCGCACTGGTACTGTAAGCCTCCCATGTTGTAAAAAAGCCGGGCTTGACCCGGTTTTTTTACGCCCGGAGTTCGCTAAGCGGCCGCGGTTTGCCAATTAAGTATCCCTGTAAATAGTCGACACCTAATGCCAGAAGTAGCTCTCGCTGCGCTTGTGTCTCGACATACTCCGCCACCACCTTCAGGTTTTTCACCTTCGCCATCTCAATTATCGATTTAATCATGATCGCATCCAGCGGCTCGCGCCCGAGGTCACGCACAAAGCAGCCGTCAATCTTGACGATATCAGCCTGCAGGTGCTTCAGCCGCTCGTAGTTCGCATAACCGGTACCAAAATCATCAATGGCGATAGCGCAGCCAAAATCCCGCAGCTGATGAATGTTATGCATACTGTCGCCGACATCGCTGAACGCCTGCTCTTCGGTAATTTCGACCGTTATCGCTGCCGGAGAAAGCTGATAGCGTTTAAACAGGGCGATAATCTGCGCGGCGCTATCTTTTTGCATCAGGGTATAAGGCAGTAAATTCACCGCGAAGTGCTGCCCGGGATGCTGATGGAGTGTGCTGAATAGCGTCTCCAGAACCAGCATATCGAAACGCTGGCTCAGATTGAACTGCGCAATCAGCGGAATAAACTGGTCCGGGGTCATGATTGAACCATCGCAGCGCATACGGGTCAGGATTTCGTAATACCCCTCCCCCGCCGGGTTTTGTATCGGCTGGGCATACAGCACCAGACCACGTTCCTTAAGCGCCTGCTTGACCTGAGTCAGGAGCCTGACCTGCTCGCTGGTTTGGTCGCAGACCTGTTCCTGCGCCGCATCCAGCGCCAGCACCTGGCGATCGGCGCCCGCCTGCTCCGACAGCCAGCTCAGTTGGCCCAGCATGGGGTGCAGCCCCTCCTCCACGCCGCGGTATCTTTCCCACGCGGCGCCAAACTCCAGGTCCAGCGTCTGGTTGTGCCAGCTAAACCGGGTGTGATTAAGCATGGCGACGAGATGCCCCAGCCGCGCGGCGGGTTCGGGGCCGCCTAAAACCAGCAATAATTCGCTGCCGGGCAGTTGAAAGAGCTTATCGTCCGCGCCCAACAGCGGGTGTATTTTGCTGGCAATTTGCCGTTTGCAATGCACCCGCATCATCATACCGTAATGGCGACTAAGGAAGTCCAGATTGACGATGCGTAGACTACTGACCGTGACATCGGGGTTACGGCGTAAATAGCACTCCAGCGCCCGGAGATTGGGTAAACCGGTGAGAGGATCTTCCTGAGCCCGATCCCGCCAGCGGAGTTTGGTTCTTTCATTCTGACCATACATATCGACCATATAAAACAGACAGATGGTAAATGAGATCAGCACGGAAAGGACAAATGATAGTGAGTATTCGGTCCGTACGCCATGGAGGAAATTTTGATTACAGGCAACGAGCAAAAATGCCGAAACAGACCACGAGATGCGAATGAGTACATGTCCCAGACGGCTAATACCAATAAAGTACAGAATAAAAACAAGGGGAACTAAATAGCCCGCAATAAAATCAGAATCATAAGGCATACAGAGTACCAGTAATATGGCGGCGAGGGCCATAAACCAATATCGCGTAAATACCCGATGCTCACCAGTGAGCCATGGTTGACAATGACGTCGCCAGAAAGCTTTTGCATAACGCGGACTGATAATCATCCGTACTGGATAATAAAAGAAGGTAGTGAATATTAATGCGGCACCAATCAGACTTTGAATATCAATAATGATATAAACAGCCGACATCCCCTTGAAGTAGCTGGAGATAGCCAGAGGAAATGAGAAAAATACGCCGACCAGATACATCGTCAGCTTCATTAACACGGGGGTAAAAAAACCGCCCCAGAAAATTCTTGTCCCCATATATTTTGCCGTGAGCCCGTTGCGCCATCGCGCCCCGATCAGCATTCTGACCAGCGCACAGGATACCAGTACCGAGAATAACTGACAGAATAACAGGAGCGCGGCCTGTACTGGCGTCAGGGAGAGAATCAGGTGGTTGGTAATGGCAAATGCGATAATCAATGGGGCAACTGCATTTCGCCCAAAAATAAAAAGCACCGCGTACATCATGCTTAATGGCAACCAGGCGAGGAAAACTTGATTTCCATCAATAATTGCCTGCGGTGAAATATACCGTGCCAAAGGGATAGTGATTAAACAAACTATCAGCGCCAGTAAAGTCTTTCTGATATTAATGTTAAATTTACCAATCATTATTGTTAATCAAAACTCCAGCGCCGGAAATAAGATCTTATATGGGGAAATACTAAGGGGGTTAATTATGGCAGGCAAGGAAATAACTCGAGGAAGAATCTGAAATTACATTTAATTCTAATCGCGGAACGGTTTCTGACTTAAACAGAAAGTGCTTTACATTGGCAAGCGAAGAAAACAAAAAACCCCCGCCGAAGCGAGGGTTCTGAATTTGGTGGAGCTAAGCGGGATCGAACCGCTGACCTCTTGCATGCCATGCAAGCGCTCTCCCAGCTGAGCTATAGCCCCACAGAACGTTGTTACGAACCAAACCTGATGGGAGCAGGATTTGGTGGAGCTAAGCGGGATCGAACCGCTGACCTCTTGCATGCCATGCAAGCGCTCTCCCAGCTGAGCTATAGCCCCTAACCGTAAAACGTGTCGTGTTGACGGGCGGCATAATATGAATTCCTTCGTCAGGTGTCAACGGCAAAATGCCTCCGCGCTATTTGATCGCTGAAAAAGCAGGCAACTCGCTGACATTGCGAGCCTTATCGCAGGGAGACGTTAAACATGTCACCCTTTCCTGTAAAAGGATGCTATAACATGGACAACTAATTCCCACATGTTTACTCAGGAAATAGGATGCTCAAGGAACGAATGACACCTGAAGAAATCGCGCACCTTACCGGCTTCAGTCGGCAGACGATCAATAAATGGGTACGTAAAGAGGGATGGCAGACATCACCTCGGCCCGGCGTGCAAGGCGGTAAGGCACGCCTCGTGCACGTTAATGAGCAGGTCAAAGAATTTATTCGCAGCGCGCAGCGCGTGGCGGAACCCGCGTCTTCTTATTCCGCAGCAGAAAACGACCTCGAACCTTTACTTCTGACGCTCACTAAAGAGCTGACCCCCGGCGAACAAAAACAGCTTATGTCGCTACTGCTGCGCGAAGGCATTACCGGGTTACTCCAGCGTCTGGATATTCGTGACCAGTAACATAATGATGAAATTAAAAGATAAAATGACCCCGGCCGAGCTGGCGGAGTGTCTTGGTCTTGCCAGACAAACCATTAACCGCTGGGCCAGAGAACAAAAATGGCGCACCGAGACCATTCCCGGCGTTAAAGGCGGCCGCGCGCGTCTCATCGTTATCGATAAGCCGGTGCTCGATTTTCTGGCCAACATCCCGGCGCTGCGTCATCTGCTCACCGAATCGCAGCTGGCGGAACCGTCCGGTAACTATTTTGTTAACGATGCCGGGGCGATCTGGCGGCAAATTGCCGAGACGCTGCATCTGATGACGGCGGAAGAACAGCAGCACCTGCGGGATCTTCTCGCCCGTGAAGGGATCAGTGGATTTTTGTCCCGGCTGGGCATCGCCAGCCAGAAATAAGCGATAAAAAACGGCAGGATGACCCTGCCGTTTTTTTAAGCCTGCAATCAGGACTGCTGACTTTCGCGTTCAGCAATAAATGCCAGCGCTTTGTTGATACGTTCTACGCTACGGGTTTTGCCAATCGCATGCACCGTCACATCAAGAGCCGGTGACTGACCTGCCCCTGTAACCGCAACGCGCAGCGGCATCCCAACTTTACCCATCCCGACTTCCAGCTCATCCGCCGTCGCCTGGATCGCGTGGTGGACATTTTCCGCCGTCCAGTCGCTGATGGCGGCGAGTTTGTCACGTACGACTTCCAGAGGCTGACGAGCGACCGGGCGCAGATGTTTCTTCGCCGCGTCGGCATCAAACTCGTCGAACTCTTCATAGAAGTAACGGCAGCTTGCCGCCATCTCTTTCAGCGTCTTGCAACGTTCGCCCAGCAGCGTCACCAGCTCAGCCAGCTGCGGACCGTTGCGGGTATCGATATTTTCCTGCTCAATGTGCCACTGCAGATAGGTCGCCACGTACTCCGGCGCCATCGAGTTAATGTAGTGGTGGTTCAGCCACAGCAGTTTATCGGTATTGAACGCACTGGCAGATTTGCTCACCGCGCCGAGGGAGAAGAGCTTAATCATCTCTTCACGGCTGAAGATCTCCTGGTCGCCGCTGGACCAGCCCAGACGCACCAGGTAGTTCAGCAGCGCTTCTGGCAGATAGCCATCGTCGCGATATTGCATCACGCTCACGGCGCCGTGGCGTTTGGACAGTTTTTTACCGTCATCGCCATTAATCATCGAGACGTGCGCATACACCGGTACCGGCGCGTTCAGCGCCTTCAGGATGTTGATCTGACGCGGAGTATTGTTGATATGGTCTTCACCGCGGATCACATGGGTGATCTCCATGTCCCAGTCGTCCACCACGACACAGAAGTTGTAGGTCGGGGAACCATCGGTACGGCGAATAATCAGATCGTCCAGTTCCTGGTTACTAAATTCAATCGGCCCACGGATCTGGTCGTCAAAAATGACCGAACCTTCCTGCGGGTTAGCAAAACGAACGACGCACGGCGCATTATCGGCGTGATGTTCGTGACCGTGACGGCAGCGTCCGTCGTAACGCGGTTTTTCGCCCTTAGCCATCTGCTCTTCGCGCAGCGCGTCCAGACGTTCTTTAGAGCAATAGCACTTATAAGCCGTGCCTGCTTCCAGCATTTCATCAATAACCGCGTTATAGCGGTCAAAACGTTTGGTCTGGAAATACGGACCTTCGTCCCATTCCAGATTCAGCCAGTTCATCCCATCCATGATGGCTTCAATTGCTTCCGGGGTGGAGCGTTCGAGATCGGTGTCTTCAATACGCAGTACAAACTCACCGCCGTTGTGACGAGCAAAAAGCCAGGAATAGAGAGCAGTACGCGCACCGCCAACGTGCAGATAGCCTGTCGGGCTGGGCGCGAAGCGAGTTTTGATTTTCATGAAATGGCCTTACGTTTAATAAAGATGCCGACAACCGGCAGAGTCCGTGGGTATTTATGGGTGAATATTCTAACACCGTGGGCTGATTCCTCAATGTTGTTCAGGTCTGAACGTTACGCTTTGCCATTTTTGTTTATAAATCATGCTTTACGACTGCTTTGGCGATCGTTTTGTTTAATTTTACGACGAACGAACAAATTATTTAGAAAAGGCGTTGACTCATTTTCAACTCTCCCTATAATGCGACTCCACACAGCGGGGGTGATTAGCTCAGCTGGGAGAGCACCTCCCTTACAAGGAGGGGGTCGGCGGTTCGAACCCGTCATCACCCACCACTACTTAGGTAGTCTCCGCCGTGTAGCAAGAAATTGAGAAGTGGGTGATTAGCTCAGCTGGGAGAGCACCTCCCTTACAAGGAGGGGGTCGGCGGTTCGATCCCGTCATCACCCACCACTTTCTCGCCAGCTGGATTTCTTGTTAAAATGTGAAGTACCGAAGTGGGTGATTAGCTCAGCTGGGAGAGCACCTCCCTTACAAGGAGGGGGTCGGCGGTTCGATCCCGTCATCACCCACCACTTCGGGTCGTTAGCTCAGTTGGTAGAGCAGTTGACTTTTAATCAATTGGTCGCAGGTTCGAATCCTGCACGACCCACCAATGTAAAAAAGCGCCCTAAAGGCGCTTTTTTGCTATCTGCGGGATATAAATTCGCACCTGCGACAGGTTCGGGTCGAACGTAGTGAGACAACGGAGCCGCTTGCGGCGACGGCCCGTAGGGCGAGGCGAAGCCGGGTCATCCTGACGACCCACCAAATTTAGACAAAAGCGCCTTACGGCGCTTTTGTCGTTTTCGGATACCGAGCCCGATCTTGCGCAGGCCCGGTTTCCGGCTGTCAACGCTGATACAACGGATCCTGAGCTCTGGCTGACGTCAGATTATCCCCTTCTTCACGTACCAGTTCCCAAATTGCCTGCGCGGCGGTTGATAACGAACGGTTTTTGCGTCGCGCCAGCATCAGCTGACGCTCCACCACCGGGGTTAGCCGCTTCACCTGCAGCTGGCTGCCCTGCGGCAAAGGCAGTGCCAGCGCCGGTAAAACGCTAATCCCAATCCCGGATTCCACCATCGGAAACAACGTCGCCGGATGGCCAATCTCCTGCACAATATTGGCTTCAATCGCAAACTGCTGTAGCGCCGCATCAATCAGCGGCCGACTACCGGATGCATAATCCTGTAATACCAGGCGCTGATGCTGGAGATCCTGCCAGCCCACCGATGCCTTTTGCGCAAAAGGGTGATCGCGGCGGCAGAGCAGTAAAAAAGGTTCCGCCAGTACCGTTTCACATTGCAGATCCGTCGTTACGCCCGGATCGATAACGATGCCGAAATCGACCTCCCCCTGACGAATACTTTCCAGCACCCACTGCTGGGGGCGATCGTGCAGCACAAAATCGATCTGCGGATAGCGTCGATTGCTGTGCGCAATACACTGGGGAATCAGATGCGCGGAAATGGTCTGGCTGGCGGCCACCCGTACGCTCCCCATCAGCTGCTGCCCGACCCGCCCGGCGTCGCGCAGCGTGCTATTTAATTCATCCAGCAGCCGTTCAAGCCGGCCGGCCAGCTGCTGTCCCGCCTCCGTCAGCAGCACTTCCCGGGTGGTACGATCGAGCAACCGTACGCCGGTTTGATGCTCCAGCTCTTTTACGCTGTGGCTGACCGCCGACTGGCTGAGACCGATAATCTCTCCCGCCCGGCTGAAGCTTTTTGCTCTGGCGACGGTGACGAAAACTTTTAACTGACGTAGCGAGTAATTCATCTTTTTTATTCATGAATAGATGCAATAAATCAATTTTATTTCTCAAAATAGAAAAAGCACAATAGCCACATCGATTTTCAGGAGCATCTATGAAACTTTTCCGCATTCTTGATCCCTTTACCCTCACTCTGGTTACCGTCGTTCTGCTGGCCTCTTTCTTTCCGGCCCGCGGCGGTTTTGTCCCCTTCTTTGAGCATTTAACCACCGCCGCCATTGCGCTGCTGTTTTTTATGCACGGGGCAAAACTCTCCCGCGAGGCCATCGTCGCCGGCGGCAGCCACTGGCGTTTACACCTGTGGGTCATGTGCAGCACGTTTGTGGTGTTCCCGGTTTTAGGCGTGCTGTTTGCCTGGTGGGCGCCGATTAATGTCGACCCTGCGCTGTATACCGGGTTTATCTATCTGTGCATCCTGCCTGCGACCGTTCAGTCGGCCATTGCCTTTACCTCGCTGGCGGGGGGCAACGTCGCGGCGGCGGTCTGTTCGGCATCGGCCTCCAGCCTGCTGGGAATATTTGTTTCGCCGCTGCTGGTGGGGCTGCTGATGAATCTGCACGGCGCGGGCGGCAGTCTGGAACAGGTCGGTAAGATTATGCTGCAACTTCTGCTGCCGTTTGTGCTCGGCCACCTGTCTCGCCCGTGGATTGGCGAATGGGTTGCCCGACATAAAAAGTGGATCTCAAAAACCGACCAGACCTCGATTCTGCTGGTGGTCTACTCCGCATTTAGCGAAGCGGTTGTTAACGGCATCTGGCATAAAGTAGGCCTGGGTTCACTGCTGTTCATCGTGGTCGTCAGCCTGGTGCTGCTGGCTATCGTCATCGCGATCAACGTGTTCGTCGCGCGTAGATGCGGCTTTAACAAAGCGGATGAGATTACGATTGTTTTTTGCGGCTCGAAGAAGAGCCTGGCAAACGGTATACCGATGGCCAACATCCTCTTTCCAACCTCGATTCTGGGAATCATGGTGCTGCCGCTGATGATATTCCATCAGATTCAGCTGATGGTGTGCGCCGTGCTGGCGCGCCGCTACAAACGGCAGGCGGAAGCCGTACAGGCGCAGGAGAAGGCCCGCGCCTCGGAAGCTTAACGCGGCTGTTTCAAGGGCTGAACCAGCTGGGTCAGCCCTTCAGTTTTAATCAGCAAGGTTAATACCATCAGCTCGCCAAGATGCCCGGCAGGGAACTGATCCTTACGGGCAAACCACAGCAAATACTCTTCCGGCAGGTCAATCAGGCGACGGCCTTTGTATTTGCCAAACGGCATGTCGGTATTGGCAATCTCAATCAGCTGCGCTTTATCCACCTTATTCTCCCAGCAGACGCATCATTTCGGCTTCGTCGATCACGGCAATCCCCAGCTCCTGCGCTTTAGCGAGCTTAGAGCCGGCGGCTTCACCGGCAATCACCAGGTCCGTTTTCTTCGATACGCTGCCAGCGACTTTCGCTCCCAGCGCCACCAGACGCGCCTTCGCGTCATCGCGTGAAAGCTGGCTGAGACTACCGGTCAGAACGACGGTTTTACCGGCAAACGGACTGTCGATCTCTTCGGCATTCACCGCCACCGGCGCAGGCCAGCTCACCCCTTCGGCACGCAGCTGAGCGATAACATCGCGATTGCTCTCTTCGGCAAAGAAGTTAAAGACATGGGTGGCGACGACGATGCCCACATCCGGGACTTTTTGCAGCTCTTCAATCGACGCCTGCTCCAGCGCCTCGAGGGTGGCGAAATAGGCCGCCAGCCCCGCCGCCGTGGCTTCACCGACTTCGCGAATACCTAAGGCGTACAGGAAACGGGCAAAGGTGGTGTGCCTGGCTTTTTCCAGCGCATTCACCACGTTTTGCGCTGATTTTGGCCCCATGCGATCGAGGCCGGTCAGCATACCTGCGCTTAAGCGGAACAGGTCTGCCGGGGTATGGACATACTCTTTCTCCACCAGCTGGTCGATGATTTTATCCCCCATCCCGTCGACATCTAAGGCGCGGCGGGAGACAAAATGTTTGAGCGCCTCTTTACGCTGCGCCCCGCAAATCAGCCCGCCGGTACAGCGCGTCACCACTTCGCCTTCTACCCGCTCGACATCGGAGTGACATACCGGGCAGTGGGTTGGAAACACGATCTCCCGCGTCTCCTCCGGGCGCTCGGACAGCACAACGTTAACGACCTGCGGGATAACGTCACCCGCACGACGGATAACCACCTTATCGCCGATTCGCAGGCCCAGACGCGCAATCTCATCGGCATTGTGCAAAGTGGCGTTACTGACCAGCACCCCCGCGACATGTACCGGTTCCAGACGCGCCACCGGCGTGATTGCCCCGGTACGGCCAACCTGAAACTCCACATCGCGCACGAAGGTCATCTGCTCCTGCGCCGGGAACTTAAAGGCTACCGCCCAGCGCGGGGCGCGAGCCACAAAGCCAAGCTGCTCTTGCAGCGCCAGCGAATCGACTTTGATCACCACGCCATCAATATCAAACCCCAAATCCGGGCGTTCTTCTTCAACCTGGCGGTAGTAAGTAAGCACTTCCTCTGGGGTATGGCACAGCTTAACCCGGTCGCTAACCGGCAGCCCCCAGGCCTTGAACTGCTGCAGACGGCCGGAATGGCTGGCCGGTAGTTCACCGCCTTCCAGCGTGCCAACGCCATAGCAGAAGAAAGTAAGTGGTCGCTTCGCCGTAATCCGCGGATCGAGCTGACGCAGGGAACCCGCTGCCGCGTTGCGCGGGTTAGCAAATACTTTGCCGCCGCTGCGGCGGGCCTCTTCATTAATTTTTTCAAACCCGGCCTGCGGCAGGAACACTTCGCCGCGCACCTCCAGGCGAGCAGGAATATTATCGCCGCGCAGCTTCAGCGGGATCGCGCGAATCGTTCTGACATTAGAAGTAATATCTTCGCCGGTGGTGCCGTCCCCGCGGGTTGCCGCCTGCACCAGCACGCCGTTTTCATACAGAATACTCACCGCCAGACCATCCAGCTTCAGCTCGCAGCAGTAGGTCAGGTCGTCGCTGCTTTTCAGCCGGTCCCGTACGCGCTTATTGAAAGCAAGAAAACTCTCTTCGTCAAAGACGTTGTCCAGCGACAGCATCGGGACTTCATGGCGGATCTGGCTAAACGAAGCCAGCGGCGCCGCCCCCACACGTTGGGTAGGCGAATCAGGGGTTATCAACTCCGGATGCTGGGTTTCCAGCTCGCGCAGTTCGCGCATCAACCGATCGTATTCCGCATCGGGAATTTCCGGGGTATCCATAACATGGTACAGATATTCATGATGGCGAAGCGTGGTTCGCAGTTCAGTCAGTTTTTGTTCGATCGGGTCCATATCGCACCATCAATGATAAAAAACCCCCGGCAGGCGGGGGTTCTGGATTGGTAGACGAAACGCCAGGGGAATAAATCAGGCGTTAGCCTCTTTCACTTCACGAATACGATCTTGATATTCGCGTAGTTTTTGCGGAGTCATCATCCGACGCTGATCGTCCAGCACCACGCCACCCACTTCATCGGCGATGTACTGTGCGGATTGCAGCATCAGTTTAAAGTTCTGCAGCTCATCACCAAACGACGGCACCTGCATAAAGATAGTAACGCCCGGAGTCGTCATATCGGCCATACCGTCCGGATTGAAGGTACCCGGTTTAACCATATTCGCCAGGCTAAACAGAACCGGGCCGCTACCGTCCGGGCTGAGATGACGATGGAAAATATTCATATCGCCAAATTTAAAGCCCGCCTGCTGGATGCTGTTGATCAGCACTTCACCGTTGATCTGAGTACCCTGGTGCGCGGAGACATTCATGACAATGACCGTCTCTTTGCGCTCTTTCGGCGGTGGCGCCGGCTGCTGCGGTTCGGCGGCCCGCGGTTCAGGCGCAGGCTGCGGCTGCGCGGAGGCAGGTTGCTGTGGGGCAGCGGGCTGCGGTGGCTGTACCTGAGCTGGCTGCTGAACCACCGGCTGCTGAGGTGGCTGCGACGGCTGCTGATACTGCGGGGGCACAGGCTGCTGTTGTGGCGCAGGCTGCGGCGGCGCAACATGCTGCGGTGGCTGCTGCACCTGAGGTTGTTGAACCTGAGGCTGAACAGGCGGCTGCCGTACCGGCTCTTCCGGGCGAACGGGCTGCTGCTGCACCTGACGTTCGTAAGGAGGCTGATACTGGTGCTGCGGCGCCTGACGCGGTGCTTCTTGCTCTACGCCATTGGGGGCATGGTTCACCCGGTGAACGCGAACTTCACCTACGCCTTCAACATCGTCATCAAAATCATCGCTCTCAGACTCTTCGTCATCGCGAGACTTCATACGTTTCATTGGGCGATCGCGAAACATCGAGGAACGTTCTTTACGGCTGGTCCAGAAACCGTGTACCAGTAAAGCGATTATGGCGATCGCGCCAACAATGATTAATATCAGACGCAAATCCTGCATCATTATATTCTCTGTTGTTCTAACACCTTGCCACCACGGCAAACATTTACTTACTAAGAGTATTTGCCGATTACGTCGAGTGCAAGTGCGTCTACCGCTTTCACTACATAAAGATGAACTAAATCGTGCTTTTTGCTGTTTTTTCGAACATTTCCTAACTGGTTATTGTCTGACAACCCGATAAAATAAGCGGGCATTCACTCTGAATGTCAAAAAAAGGAGCATCGCCTGACCATGGTTTCAACATCCGCATCTACCCCGCGTAGCGGCGTCTACTATTTTTCGCAGGGCTGGAAACTGATCGGGTTGCCGGGAATTCGTCGTTACGTATTCCTGCCTTTATTCGTCAACATCATCCTGATGGGCGGCGCCTTCTGGTGGCTGTTTACCCGTCTTGATAGCTGGATCCCATCTTTGATGAGCCACGTCCCCGACTGGTTACAGTGGCTGAACTACCTGCTTTGGCCAATGGTGGTCCTGTCGATCCTGTTAGTGTTCGGCTACTTCTTCTCGACCCTTGCCAACTGGATTGCCGCCCCCTTTAGCGGCCTGCTGGCAGAGCAGCTGGAAGCCCGGCTGACCGGCGCTACGCCTCCGGATGTCGGCGTATTTGGCATCATGAAAGATGTGCCGCGTATTATGAAGCGCGAATGGCAGAAGTTTGCCTGGTATCTGCCGCGCGCGATCGTCCTGCTGATACTCTATTTTATTCCCGGTATCGGGCAGACCCTGGCACCGGTGCTGTGGTTCCTGTTTAGCGCGTGGATGCTGGCGATTCAGTACTGCGACTATCCGTTCGACAACCACAAGGTGCCGTTTAAAACCATGCGCGAGGCGCTGCGTTCGCGTAAAGTCACCAATATGCAGTTTGGCGCTCTGACCAGCCTGTTTACCATGATCCCGGTGCTGAATCTGGTGATTCTGCCGGTGGCCATTTGCGGCGCCACGGCGATGTGGGTTGATTGCTACCGCGGTAAACACGCAATGTGGAAATAGCGCCCTCTCCCCCTCCTTAAGATGCTTCAGGCCGCGGCCTGAAGCATAACGGCCATATGCCGATGCTTATTCCTTCTCGCTCACCATTATTTCCCTTCCGAATATAGATATGCTAAATCCTTACTTCCGCATATTCTTTAAGCGGGTATGCTGGAGCCGTACTCCCAAATTTCATACAGTTAAGGACGGGCCATGAGTAAGATTTTTGAAGATAACTCCCTGACTATCGGCCACACGCCGTTAGTACGACTGAACCGAATCGGTAACGGACGCATCCTGGCAAAGGTTGAATCACGCAACCCGAGCTTTAGCGTGAAATGCCGTATCGGTGCCAATATGATTTGGGATGCCGAAAAACGTGGCGTGCTGAAACCGGGCGTCGAGCTGGTAGAACCGACCAGCGGCAATACCGGCATCGCCCTCGCCTACGTCGCGGCAGCGCGTGGTTACAAGCTGACGCTGACCATGCCGGAAACCATGAGCATCGAACGCCGTAAACTGCTGAAGGCGCTGGGGGCGAACCTGGTGCTGACAGAAGGCGCGAAAGGCATGAAAGGCGCCATTCAGAAAGCCGAAGAAATCGTTGCCAGCGACCCGGAAAAATTTCTCCTGCTGCAGCAATTTAGCAACCCGGCCAACCCGGAAATTCATGAAAAGACCACCGGTCCGGAAATCTGGGAAGATACCGACGGTCAGGTTGATGTCTTTATCTCCGGCGTCGGCACCGGTGGTACGTTGACCGGCGTGAGCCGCTACATCAAAGGCACCAAAGGCAAAAAAGATCTGATCACCGTTGCGGTCGAACCTACCGACTCACCGGTTATCGCCCAGGCGCTGGCAGGCGAAGAGCTCAAACCAGGCCCGCACAAAATTCAGGGTATCGGCGCAGGCTTTATTCCTGGCAACCTCGATCTGAAGCTGGTCGATAAAGTTGTCGCCATCACCAACGAAGAAGCGATCTCCACCGCGCGTCGTCTGATGGATGAAGAAGGCATTCTGGCAGGCATCTCTTCCGGGGCCGCCGTCGCCGCGGCGCTGAAGCTGCAGGAAGATGAGGCCTTTACCAATAAGAATATTGTGGTTATCCTACCTTCTTCAGGTGAGCGTTATTTAAGCACAGCCCTGTTTGCCGATCTCTTTACCGAGAAAGAATTGCAACAGTGATGCCAGCTAGTCAGCATCGTGTAAAAAAGCACCTTTTTAGGTGCTTTTTTGTGGCATAGGTCAAAGTTTTACCCCTCCTGGCATTGATTCACCGCGTAGGGTCTGGTATTTAACCAGCACATTTATTTTGATGCGCGAAATTATTCAAAATCGGATTTCCATAAGCTGAATCGATTTTATGATTTGGTTCAAGTCTTCCTTTCGCGGCATAATGTTTAATGACGTGCCAGACGTCAACGGCCAGATGGTCTTCACAGCGCACACGCTGCTGACACCTTAGCCAGACACGTAACGCCGGCGCTAACAATACAGGCTAAAGCCTCGCCGTTAGGCTAGACTTTAGGTCCACAACACTAAACCTATAAGTTGGGGAAATATAATGTTCCAGCAAGAAGTTACCATTACCGCTCCGAACGGTCTGCACACCCGCCCTGCTGCTCAGTTTGTTAAAGAAGCGAAAGGCTTCACTTCTGAGATCACTGTGACCTCCAACGGCAAAAGCGCCAGCGCCAAAAGCCTGTTCAAACTGCAAACTCTGGGTCTGACTCAGGGTACCGTAGTCACCATCTCCGCGGAAGGCGAAGATGAGCAGAAAGCAGTTGAGCATCTGGTAAAACTGATGGCTGAACTCGAATAAGTTCACGGGTTCTTTTTAATATCAGTCACAAGTAAGGTAGGGTTATGATTTCAGGCATTTTAGCATCCCCGGGTATCGCTTTCGGTAAGGCACTCCTGCTGAAAGAAGACGAAATTGTCATCGACCGGAAGAAAATTTCTGCCGATAAGGTTGATCAGGAAGTCGAGCGTTTCCTGAGCGGCCGCACCAAGGCCTCCGCCCAGCTGGAGGTCATCAAAACCAAAGCTGGTGAAACTTTCGGTGAAGAAAAAGAAGCCATCTTCGAAGGGCACATCATGCTGCTGGAAGATGAGGAGCTTGAGCAGGAAATCATAGCCCTGATTAAAGATAAGCACATGACTGCCGACGCGGCGGCCAGTGAAGTTATCGAAGGTCAGGCCACCGCCCTGGAAGAGCTGGATGATGAATACCTGAAAGAACGTGCGGCTGACGTACGTGACATTGGTAAGCGCCTGCTGCGCAACATCCTTGGTCTGGCTATCATCGATCTGAGCGCGATTCAGGACGAAGTGATCCTGGTTGCCGCCGATCTCACCCCGTCAGAAACGGCGCAGCTGAACCTGAATAAGGTGCTGGGCTTTATCACCGACGCCGGTGGCCGTACTTCCCACACCTCTATCATGGCGCGCTCCCTTGAGCTGCCGGCCATCGTCGGCACCGGTAGCGTGACGTCGCAGGTGAAAAACGGCGATTATCTGGTCCTCGACGCGGTTAACAACCAGGTTCTGGTTAACCCAGACAATGAGCAAATCGAAGAGCTGCGTAAACTGCAGGCTCAGGTTGCGGAAGAAAAAGCGGAACTGGCTAAGCTGAAAGATCTGCCGGCGATTACGCTGGACGGACATCAGGTTGAAGTCTGCGCCAACATCGGTACCGTACGCGACGTCGATGGCGCTGAGCGCAACGGCGCAGAAGGCGTAGGTCTGTACCGTACTGAATTCCTGTTCATGGACCGCGACGCGCTGCCGACTGAAGAAGAACAGTTCGCCGCTTATAAAGCGGTTGCCGAAGCGTGCGGCTCTCAGGCCGTTATCGTTCGCACCATGGACATCGGCGGCGATAAAGAACTGCCGTACATGAACTTCCCGAAAGAAGAGAACCCGTTCCTCGGCTGGCGTGCCGTGCGTATCGCGATGGACCGCAAAGAGATTCTGCGTGACCAGGTTCGCGCCATCCTGCGCGCCTCTGCTTTCGGTAAACTGCGCATCATGTTCCCGATGATCATCTCTGTTGAAGAAGTGCGTGCACTGAAGAAAGAGATTGAGATCTATAAGCAGGAACTGCGCGATGAAGGCAAAGCCTTCGACGAAACCATCGAAGTGGGCGTGATGGTTGAAACACCGGCCGCCGCAACGATTGCGCGCCATTTAGCCAAAGAAGTAGATTTCTTTAGTATCGGCACCAATGATTTAACACAATATACTCTGGCAGTTGACCGTGGTAATGATATGATCTCACATCTTTACCAGCCAATGTCGCCGTCTGTTCTGACGCTGATTAAGCAAGTTATTGATGCTTCTCACGCCGAAGGCAAATGGACTGGCATGTGCGGTGAGCTTGCGGGCGATGAACGTGCTACACTTCTGTTGCTGGGTATGGGGCTGGACGAATTCTCTATGAGCGCCATTTCCATCCCGCGTATCAAGAAGATTATTCGTAACACGAACTTCGAAGATGCGAAAGTATTAGCAGAGCAGGCTCTTGCTCAACCGACAACGGACGAGTTAATGACGCTGGTTAACAAGTTCATTGAAGAAAAAACAATCTGCTAATCCACGAGATGCGCGGCCCAAATTACTGCTTAGGAGAAGATCATGGGTTTGTTCGATAAATTGAAATCTCTGGTTTCTGATGACAAAAAAGACTCCGGAACTATTGAGATTGTTGCTCCGCTCTCTGGCGAGATCGTCAACATCGAAGACGTGCCGGATGTGGTTTTTGCGGAAAAAATTGTGGGTGATGGCATTGCCATCAAACCTACCGGCAACAAAATGGTTGCGCCGGTAGATGGTACCATCGGTAAAATCTTTGAAACCAACCATGCATTCTCTATTGAATCTGATAGCGGCATTGAGCTGTTTGTTCACTTCGGTATTGATACCGTTGAGCTGAAAGGCGAAGGCTTCAAACGCATCGCCGAAGAAGGTCAGCGCGTGAAAGTGGGTGACCCGGTCATTGAATTCGATCTGCCGCTGCTGGAAGAGAAAGCCAAGTCTACCCTGACTCCGGTTGTTATCTCCAACATGGACGAGATCAAAGAGCTGATCAAACTGTCCGGTAGCGTAACCGTGGGTGAAACGCCGGTTATTCGCATCAAGAAGTAATTCTTGCCGCAGAAAAATGGCGCCTGATGGCGCCATTTTTTTATCTTGCCGATTTCAGCGGCCGATAGCACTTCTTCTGTGACTGCCCCTTCATCCCCTGCGGGCTAGTTTCCAGAATCCGCCGCTTACCTGCTGCGACCAGCAAATCCCCCGGCCCCCTGGCATCTTCCGGCGCCTTATTGCCGGTGGTAGCAACATGCTCAACGACTCGTCCTTTTGGCGAGCCGCTAACCGATGGCGCTTTATGCTGTCACCGACGGCGGCGGCAGGATCAGTTCATCGCAACCCTGTGCACGGGTCCAGGTCATGACCGCCAGCACGCGCTGCGCCGCAGCGTGCGTCGCCTCACCCAACGCCAGGCCCGAAAGCAATCCGCTGATAAGCTCGGCGCAAAACAGGTCACCGGTCCCCTTCAGTTCCGTTTCGACCCGCGGATGGACTACCACCTCAACCGAATCTGCCGTCACCACCAGCACGTTAATAGTCGCGCTGTCCATTCCCGGCGCGCTGGTGATCACCACCCATTTCAGCGAATCAGATAGCAGGCTGCGCGCGGCAATAATCGCCTCCTGCTGATTACGGCAGGAGAGCCCGCTCAACGTTTCCAGTTCGAACAGATTTGGGGTAATGCCCTGCGCCAGCGGCAGCAGGTGGGTCCGATAAGCCGCCGGTATTTCCGCCTTCACGTACATCCCGCTATCCACATCGCCAATCACCGGGTCGACAAGGATACACAGCTGCGGATGAGATTCGCGGATCCTGCGTAGCCACTGCGCCAGACGCGCGATCTGGACCGCGCTGCCCATATACCCGGTGGTCACCGCCCGCAGCTCCCGCAGCGCATCGCGCTCCTCCAGAGCCTGCAGATAACCCACAAACCACGCCTCCGGAATCACGCCGCCGTAGAACGTATCGTAGTGCGGCGTATTACTGAACAACACCGTTGGTACGGCCATCACCCGCAGTCCATGCTGCTTAATTGCCGGTACGGCAATACTATTGCCGACGCTGCCATACACCACCTGCGATTGCACGGCGACGATATCGACCTGCAACGCCCGGCTCTTATCGTTGAAGAGCACCGATTGTATTTCGTCTTGTTGGCCCATCCCTTCTCCCCCCGCTGGACAGCGGGTCATACTCTGATTATCATTCGTCCTATGCTAAATTTCATTTTGTCATAGGTCAATAATGATCGACGGAAAAACCGCCAGTGAGATCTTTGATAACATCCGCCATCTGGTGCAGAGCGGCGCGTTAAAACCTGGAGAAACGTTGCCGCCGGTAAGGGAACTGGCCGCTAAACTAATGGTGAACCGCAACACCGTCGCCGCGGCCTACAAGCGGCTGGTGAGCTCCGGGCTGGCCATCAGTCAGGGGCGCAACGGCACGGCGATCAAAGCAATAAACAGGCCGCAAGCGCTGGAAGGGGGCGATCCTTCTTCCCCGCTGAAGGATATTTCCGGCGGGAATCCCGATCCTCAGCGCCTGCCGGATCTCAGCCGCTATCTGCCGATGCTAACCCCCCCTCCACGGCTCTACGGCGACGCCATCGTTGAGCCACAGCTGGCCCGCTGGGCGCAAAACTGGATCCACCAGGATCTGGGCATTGATGCCGATATCAATCTGACCAACGGCGCTATCGACGCGCTGGAACGACTGCTTTGCGCTCTGCTTCTGCCCGGCGACGGCGTGGCCGTCGAGGACCCGTGTTTCCTCAGCAGTATGCATATGCTGCGCTACGCCGGGTTTACCCCCTGCCCGGTCGCGGTCGACAATGAGGGAATGCAGCCCGCCGAACTGGAAATGGCCCTGCGCAACGGCGCGCGGGCGGTGATTCTGACCCCACGGGCGCATAATCCTACCGGCTGTAGCCTCAGCCAGGCCCGGGCGGCGGCCATTCGCCAGATCCTGGCCCGCTATCCGCAGGTGCTGGTGATTATGGACGACCACTTTGCCCTGCTATCCGCCATGCCCTGGCACTCGCCGATTCCCGCCACCGCTCAACGCTGGGCGTTGGTACGCTCAATGTCAAAAGCGCTGGGGCCGGATCTGCGCCTGGCGTTTGTCGCCAGCGATAGCACCACCTCGGCGGCGCTGCGTCTGCGGCTCAATGCCGGCAGCCAGTGGGTCAGCCACCTGTTGCAGGATTTAGCCTTTGCCTGCCTGAATGATAGCGCCTTTGTGGCCTCGCTGGCGGCGAGCCAGCGCCATTATCGCCGGCAGAATGAAAAACTGGCCGCGGCCCTGCTCCGACACGGTTTTAGCCCCTTGCCCCCGGGGGATGGCCTCAGCTTCTGGCTACCGTTACAGGAATCGAGCCAACCGGTCGCCCTGCGTTTAGCCCGCGCCGGTTGGTTAGTCCGCGAAGGTGAAGCGTTCGGCATCCGCACGCCGGCGCATGGACTACGGCTCTCGACCGGAGCGCTGGACGACGACGAAATTGACCAGCTGGCCAATGATTTACGCCTTGTACTCCCCCCATAACAGGAACCGCGCCATTTGACCGTCCACGAACTTTTCCAGGATTAACGCGAGACGAACCTGAAACGGTAGACATTCCTCAATAATCCGCTCGCCAGCTCCCTACGCTGACCCCGGAGGCTCTTGATGGTCAACCCGCAGTTAAAAGCCGTTATTGAAGCCTGCGATCGCGCTATTTCGCCGGAGGACTATGCCACCTTAATGGAATATTACGCTGACGACGCCGTGCTGGTGGTGAAACCCGGCTGGATATTCCGACTCCGGAGGGCGGAATAACACAGGTCACGCGCCGCGCAACCTATGTCTTTCGCCTGCAGGGCCAGCGCTGGCTATGTACCATCGATAACTCCTGGCGCACCGACCTGCTGGCCTCGCCTGAGGTTTAGATACCCGCCCCCTGGCTGAAATGCTCTTCGCCGAAGACCCCGGTAGACAGGTAGCGATCGCCGCGATCGCAGACGATCGCCACCACCACCGCGCCGGGGTTTTCCCGCGCAATGCGTAACGCCCCCGCCACCGCGCCGCCGGAGCTGACGCCACAAAAAATACCTTCCCGCACCGCCAGCATACGCATGGTGTTTTCCGCATCCCGCTGGTGAATATCGAGTACCGCGTCGACCAGCGAAGCATTAAATATCCCCGGCATATATTCTGCCGGCCAGCGGCGAATTCCGGGAATGCTGCTGCCCTCCTCCGGCTGCAGCCCCACGATGCTCACCGCTTTATCCTGTTCGCGCAGGAAGCGAGATACGCCGGTAATCGTACCGGTGGTGCCCATACTGGAGACAAAATGGCTGATTCGTCCTGCGGTCTGCTGCCAGATTTCCGGCCCGGTAGTGGTGTAATGCGCGTAGGGGTTATCCGGATTATTGAACTGATCCAGTAACTTACCTTCGCCGCGCTGCGCCATTTCCGCCGCCAGATCGCGTGCGCCTTCCATCCCCTGCTCTTTGCTGACCAGAATCAGTTCGGCGCCGTAGGCCAGCATCGCTGCCCGGCGCTCCTGGCTCATGTTATCCGGCATCAGGAGCTTCATCTGGTAGCCTTTCAACGCCGCAATCATCGCCAGCGCGATGCCGGTATTGCCGCTGGTGGCTTCAATCAGCACGTCGCCGGGTTTGATTTCACCGCGCTTTTCGGCTTCCACGATCATCGAAAGCGCGGCGCGATCCTTAACCGAACCCGCCGGGTTGTTGCCCTCCAGTTTGACCCAGATTTCACTACCGTTATCCGGCCCCAGCCGTTGCAATTTCACCAGAGGAGTATTGCCGATGGTTTGTTCTAATGTATTCACGGTTTTGACCCAATAAAAAGGCCGGGTAGATTGTGCTTACCCGGCCTGCAACCATCCCGGATGACGGCGCATCACGCCCTGTCCGGATTACCAAACCCTGCCGTTGCGTTCACGGCGATAAACTGGAGATTAAGCTATCAGGCCGATTCAGCCAGAGCAAGCTCCTCACGCGGTTCGATACGCTCATTGCCGTTATACAAGCGCGCATTCTGTAAGCCGACGAACAGCCGTTCGCCGCGATACGGCGCGTCATCGCCCGGAAGAACCACGGTCAGCGGTTCGTCATACCAGCCCAGAGGCTGCACGACCAGCTGGGTGTAGTGTCCTTTCGGACTGGCTTCCAGAACCTGCACCGGCAGCGGTGAGTCCAGACTGGTGCGGCGGCTGATGTCAACTTCCCACGGGCGCAGGAACAGGTCTACGGGCCCCTGATAAGACGGGGTATAACCTAACGGCCAGCGGTGCGCGCCAACATGAAACTGGCCGCCGCGAATAGTGCCTTTCAGGCGGTTAACCTCCCCCATAAACTCCAGCACGAAGCGGGTGGACGGCTCGCGCCAGACCTGTTCCGGCGCATCGGCCTGTTCAATATTGCCCTGGCTCATTACCACCACCCGGTTCGCGACTTCCATCGCCTCCTCCTGGTCGTGGGTGACAAACACGCTGGTAAACTTCAGCTCTTCATGCAGCTGACGCAGCCAGCGACGCAGCTCTTTCCGCACCTGGGCATCCAGCGCGCCGAAAGGTTCGTCAAGCAGCAGAATTTGCGGCTCCACCGCCAGCGCGCGCGCTAACGCCACGCGCTGTTTCTGCCCGCCGGAAAGCTGGGCCGGGTAACGATCCGCAAGATGCGCCAGCTGCACCATTTCCAGCAGCCGGGTCACTTTGGCCTTAATGCCCGCCGCGTTCGGGCGTTCACGACGCGGCAGTACCGACAGGCCAAAGGCGATGTTTTCAAATACCGTCATATGACGGAACAGGGCGTAGTGCTGGAAGACGAAACCCACTTTACGGTCGCGCGCGTGCACCCGGCTCACATCAGTACCGTGGAAACGAATATGGCCGCTGGTTTGATTCTCCAGGCCGGCGATGATCCGCAGCAGCGTGGTTTTCCCGGAGCCGGATGGCCCCAGCAGCGCAACCATCTGCCCGGAAGGGATATCCAGAGAGATATCATTCAGCACCTGGGTGCGACCAAACGACTTCTTAATATTGGCAATCTCAATGCTCATGATTTCCCTCCTGTTGCGCGCGTTTTTCCTGATTGGCCAGGCGCCATTGCAACATACTCTTTAAAAACAGGGTCAAAATAGCCATTAACGTCAGCAGGGCTGCGGCGGTAAAGGAACCCACGGTGTTGTAGTCCTGCTCCAGTAATTCAATTTGCAGCGGCAGTGACAGGGTTTCGCCGCGAATCGATCCCGACACGACCGATACCGCGCCAAACTCACCGATGGCGCGCGCGTTGGTCAGCACCACGCCGTACAGCAGCGCCCAGCGGATATTCGGCAAGGTAACCCGACGGAACATCTGCCAGCCGGACGCGCCGAGCAGAATCGCCGCTTCATCTTCCTGACTGCCCTGGCTCATCATCACCGGCACCAGCTCACGCACCACAAACGGACAGGTGACGAAGATAGTCGCCAGCACCATGCCCGGCCAGGCAAACATAATTTGCAGGTTATGCTCGTCCAGCCAACCGCCAAGCGGGCCGTTGGAGCCGTAAAACAGCAGATATACCAGACCCGCCACGACCGGCGAGACGGCGAAAGGAATATCCAGCAGCGTCAGCAGCAGCTGGCGCCCCGGGAAGTTAAAGCGCGTCACCAGCCACGCCAGCAGCGTGCCGAAGATCAGGTTTACCGGCACGGTAATCAAGGCGATCATCACCGTCAGCCAGATAGCGTGCAGCATGTCCGGGTCGGCAAGGTTGTGCAGGACCGGCATCAGCCCTTTGCCAAAGGCCTGAACAAAGATATACACCATCGGCACGATCAGAATGAAGGCGGAAACCAGCATTCCGGTACCAATCAGAAACCATTTCCCCCAGTTGATGCGGGGGGCATCGTAACGCTTCAATTGAGTAACTTCCGCCATTAGTGACCTACCACACGTCGACCAAAGCGACTTTGCAGGGTGTTGATGGAAAACAGCAGCAGCAGCGAGGCCGCAAGGATCACCGAGGCAATCGCGCTCGCCGCCGGGTAATCAAACTCCTGCAGACGCACGAAAATCATCAGCGAGGTCACTTCGGTTTTCCACGCAATATTACCGGCGATGAAAATCACCGCGCCAAACTCGCCAAGGCTGCGGGTAAACGACAACGCAATCCCGGCCAGCAGCGCCGGAGAGAGTTCGGGCAGCACCACTTTGCGAAAGCTCTGCAGGCGCGTGGCGCCAAGCGTTTCCGCCGCTTCTTCATACTCCGGACCCAGCTCTTCCAGTACCGGCTGTACGGTGCGCACCACGAACGGAATACTGGTAAACGCCATCGCCACCGCGATCCCAAGCCAGGTATAGGTCACCTTGATATCAAACTGCGCCAGCCACTCGCCGTAAAAGCCGTTAACCGAAAACAGCGAAGCCAGCGTCAGGCCCGCAACCGCCGTCGGCAGCGCAAACGGCAGATCCATCAGCGCATCAAGCAGCGTACGACCCGGAAAGCGGTAGCGCGTCAGGATCCAGGCCATCAGCAGGCCAAATACGCCGTTAAAAATTGAGGCAACAAACGCTGACAGCAGCGTTACTTTATAGGCGGCCACCACCTGCGGGTTGGTGACCACATCCCAGTACTGCCCCCAGGTCATCTGCGCCAGCTGCATTACCAGCGCGCTAAGGGGTAACAACAGAATCAAACAGACAAACAGCAGGCTGGTGCCGAGACTCAGGGTAAAGCCCGGCAGCACGCGCTTAGACGCAGCAGCAAACATTACTTACGCCCCGCCGCCAGCAGTTTGTCCAGCTCACCGCCGCTGGCAAAGTGCGTTTTCATCACCTGCGGCCAGGAGCCAAACTGGTCTTCCACGCGGAACAGATCCACCTGTGGGAATTTATCTTTTAACGTATCCATCACCGCCGGGTTGTTCACCCGGTAGTAGTAGTCGGTAATGATGGTCTGCGCCTGCGGGCTGTAGAGCCAGTTCAGATAGGCTTTCGCCGCTTTTTCGGTGCCGTTGGCTTTGACGTTTTTATCCACCCACGCGACCGGGAACTCCGCCAGGATATTGACCTTCGGCACCACCACTTCAAAACCCTGCGCTTCATACTGTTTGCGGATGTTGTTCACTTCCGATTCAAAGCTAATCAGCACGTCGCCCAGCCCGCGTTCGGCAAAGGTAGTGGTCGCTCCGCGGCCGCCGGTATCAAACACTTCCACGTTTTTCAGGAAGCGGGTCATAAACTGTTCGGTTTTGGCTTTATCGCCGCCGTCGGATTTATCCGCCGCACCCCACGCCGCCAGATAGGTATAACGCGCGTTGCCCGAGGTTTTCGGATTCGGGAACACCAGCTTGACGTCCGGACGCGCCAGATCGCTCCATTCGTGAATGTTCTTCGGGTTGCCCTTACGCACCAGGAACGCCATGGTGGAATAGAACGGCGAGCTGTTGTTCGGCAGACGGGCCTGCCAGTCGGCAGGAATCAGATTGCCTTTGTCATGCAGAATCTGCACGTCGGTGACCTGGTTGTAGGTCACCACATCAGCCTTTAAGCCCTGCAGTATCGCCAGCGCTTGCTTAGATGAGCCGGCATGGGACTGTTTAATGGTCAGCGTATCGCCGGCATTATCTTTCGCCCACTGCTGCTCAAACGGCGGGTTAAGGGCGGCAAACAGCTCGCGGGAGACATCGTAAGAACTGTTCAGCAATTCAGTCGCCTGAGCCTGCGCAACCAGCAGCACAGAAGCCGCCAGCGCCAGATATCCTTTGTTCAGTGATTTAACGGCCATTGCGCACCCTTATTAATTTGATGACTTTCTTATAGCCATAATATTTATAACGAGTGTGAAAGGAGTAACGGTTTTATATACCGTTTGGCGATTTGGAAGTCGAAAAGAGAATAAGCCGCCCGGAAGCCATTCCTGCCGACGGGGTAAGCGAAGCTTCAGAGGAGATCAGCCCTCCTCCGATGGGTGGAGGGCCAGGGCGCAGAGAAGGTTTACAGCGCCTGAAGACGGTCGAGGGAGGGTGCGAAGTAGTAGCCGCCGGTCACCGGTTTGGTGAAGCGCAGCATGGCATCACGCTTGCCGTCCGTATCGCCGAACATGCTCAGCAGCTGCTGTTCAATGTTATAGATACGCGCGCAGTAGGCGCAGAAATAGAGGCCATGGGTACCGCTGGCAGTGCCGTAAGGCAGGCTCTGGCGCACGATTTTCAGCCCTTTGCCGTCTTCTTTCAAATCCACACGGCTGAGGTGCGAGGTGACCGGGCGCTCGTCGCCGTCAATCTCTTCGTTCGCCTGTTTGGTCCGGCCAATGATCATTTCCTGGTCCGGGACGCTAATGCGGTCCAGCTGCTTAAGGTTATGCTCCCAGCGCTGAACGAACACGTAGCTGCCGCCGGCATCCACGCCGTCTTTAATAATGGCGACGTCGCTGCGGGTCTCAAGGCCGGCCGGGTTTTCCGTGCCGTCAACAAAACCACTCAGGTCGCGTTCTTCGATCCAGCGGAAACCGTGCACTTCTTCTTTAACGTCAATGAGGTCGCCAAAGGCCGCGATTGCCGCCTGCGCGACGGAGAAGTTCACTTCATGACGCGCGGAAAGGATGTGAATCAGCACATCGTACTGCGTGGACGGCGCCAGACCCCGGCCGTAAACCGGGAAATCTTTGAGCTCTTCTGCGCCCACGCCGCCGCTCAGCTCGCGCCAGACGTTATGGCCAAAAGCGACCACCGCACCCAGCTGTGCGTCCGGGTATTGCATTTGAAAGGTCGCTAATTTATCGACGAACACTTTGCTGGCTTCACGCAGGGCGTTGACGTCCCCTTTGACATTGGCTTCAATCCAAATCGCCGCGCGGCAATGTTCCGGCAAAATGCCGCTCTGAACCTGAGACATCGCTCCTCCTGAAATGATACAACCACAACGCTGTGGCACGTTAAGCGCGCTATTGTACCCGTTTTTTCCGGCCGTCGTGTCTCTTCAGATCAAATTAGCGGTGCCAGATAATTTTGCTGACTTTCCAGTTTTTCAGCGTGTCGTCGGCGGGCATCAGCTCTTCCGGACCGTTCCAGTGGCCGGTAAACGCGTAGCTGATATGCTGGCTGCCGTCGGCTTTACACTCGACAACGGCCCCGTTATCGCTGCTGCCCTTCTGACAGTGGCCGAACGCCTTGCTGTACAGCTCGCTAAAGGGGGTGCCGACCTGCACGCCGCCGTCGGTTTTAATATCGCTATCCCGCACTTCGATACGGTTGATGGTGCCGGCGTCGCCGTTGATAGTCATGGCGACTTTGTCATCTTTCAGCGCCTCATAGTAGCGCACGATATTGCCATTGGCGGTTTTCATCCCGCTGCGCAGACGATAGCTGCCGCCGAGCGCATCGCTGATGGCCTGCTCGTTAAGCGGGGTGGCTGCCGTCAGTTTGCCCACGCCCTGCTCGGTCACCACCATGGAAGAACCGAACCAGTTCCAGGGATACGCCGCTGACCAGTTGACGGCGCTCATCGTGGAGCAGCCGGTTAACGCCAGCGGTAAGGCGCAGAGAAGTAAACGTAGCGATTTCATAACATCGTCCTTTCTTGTTAATTTGACCCCTGTTGGAGTGCGGGATCGGCAAAAAGTGCCGTTAAAGCCGATCTTCCTGGAAACAGGCTTTAAGTCGTCGACTGGTCAACAGCCACCAGAAGGTATAGAGATCCGCAACCAGCAGGCCAATCGTCAGCGGCGAAGGCGACTCGCCGCTGAGCCACAACAGCGGCTGCCAGATAAGCAGCAGCGCCTGTGAAAGCGCCAGCAGCCAGCGCATCAGCGGCCAGAGACGAGGAAAACGCTGGCGTTGCCCGCTCACGATGAACGCCAGTACCGCCGGTATGCCGGGTAACAATCCCAGCCAGAAATTATCGCGATCGGGATAGAACAGATTCAGCAGCACATCGCCCTGCTGACGCGAGGCGCCTGCCATAATGAACAGCACCCAGGTGCGCGCCTGCAGCAGGAGTACGCACCAGAACAGAAACGGTAGCCTGAGCCGCCCCTGGGCATCATAATCCGCAGCAATGAACTCAGTATTCTTCATCTTCAATCAAACGTTTACCCAGACTCAGGACATCCGCATATTCGTAACCCAGCCGCTCATACATCCCCTGCACCACATCATTATCATCGCGAACCATGATATTAATTTTCGGGCAGCCGCGGGCGATCAGCTTCTTTTCCAGCCGGTTAAGCAGCGCATTGGCAATACCGCGTCCACGATATTCCGGGTGAACGCCCAGATAATAGGCCGAACCGCGATGACCGTCGTAACCGCCCATCACCGTGCCAACCACTTCACCATTGACTTCCGCCACCAGAAACAGGCTGACATCGTGGTTAACCTTACGCTCAATGTCCATTTCCGGGTCATTCCACGGGCGCAGAAGCTCACAGCGCTCCCACAGCGTGATCACTTCTTCGAAGTCCTGCTGGCGAAAAACGCGTATCTCCATGGTATTCCCCACCTTTTAGGCTTAAAAACAGCGATTATGGCGCGATTTCACCGGATAGCCAATATCAGGCGAAATGAGCCGGAAAAAATGACATAATACAAACTTGTCATGTATTGAAATGAAAAGTAAAACAATTCTTTTTTTGAATGGTCGTAACGGAAAACACGATACGATATAACACTTGCTACCACTTGTTTGCAATTCAGGCCGAATGAGCACTTTTAAACCCTTAAAAATACTTGCTTCGCGCCGCCAGGTGCTGAAAGCAGGGCTGGCTGCCATGACCCTTTCCGGGGTTTCATCGCAGGTCATCGCCAAAGAACAGCCGTTGAAGACCGCCAATGGACACAGTAAACCAGCCGCCAAGAAGGCGGGCGCTAAACGTATCGTTATGCTCGATCCGGGTCATGGCGGTATCGATACCGGCGCTATTGGTCATAACGGTTCCAAAGAGAAACATGTTGTTCTGGCCATTGCCAAAAACGTCCGCAGCATCCTGCGCAGCAACGGCATCGATGCGCGTCTGACGCGGACGGGCGATACCTTTATTCCGCTGTACGACCGCGTGGAAATTGCCCATCAGCACGGCGCGGACCTCTTTATGTCGATTCACGCCGACGGTTTTACTAACCCCAGCGCGGCCGGCGCATCGGTGTTTGCTCTCTCCAACCGCGGCGCCAGTAGCGCCATGGCGAAGTATCTCTCCGAACGTGAAAACCGCGCCGATGAGGTGGCGGGTAAAAAAACCACCGATAAAGACCATCTTTTACAGCAGGTGCTGTTTGACCTGGTGCAGACTGACACGATTAAAAACAGCCTGACGCTGGGTTCGCACATCCTGAAAAATATTAAGCCGGTGCACAGGCTGCATAGCCGCAACACCGAGCAGGCGGCGTTCGTGGTGCTGAAGTCGCCATCGATCCCCTCCGTGCTGGTAGAAACCTCATTTATTACCAATCCAGGTGAGGAAAAACTGTTAGGTACCACCGCGTTCCGGCAGAAAATCGCCAGCGCGATCGCCTCTGGCATTCTCAGCTACTTCCACTGGTTCGATAACCAGAAAGCCCACTCGAAGAGACGCAAATGAAGCCCGATGTGCACCAGGTAAAACGCTATCTCCTCCAGCTGCAGGACGCTATTTGCCGCAAGCTGAGCGCCATCGACGGGTGTGAATTCGTCGAAGATAGCTGGCAGCGTGAAGGCGGCGGCGGCGGTCGCAGCCGGGTGCTGCGCGAGGGCGGCGTGTTTGAGCAGGCTGGGGTTAATTTCTCCCACGTGCATGGCGACGCCATGCCGGCCTCGGCCACGGCGCATCGCCCGGAGCTGGCCGGTCGCAGTTTTGAAGCGATGGGGGTTTCGCTGGTGGTCCATCCGCGTAATCCCTACGTGCCGACCAGCCATGCCAACGTGCGCTTTTTCATCGCCGAAAAGCCCGGCGCGGACCCGGTCTGGTGGTTTGGCGGCGGGTTTGACCTGACCCCTTTTTACGGCTTTGATGAGGATGCCGTTCACTGGCACCGCACCGCGCGCGATCTCTGTCTGCCGTTCGGCGAAGAGGTCTATCCGCGCTATAAAAAATGGTGCGATGATTACTTCTTCCTCAAACATCGTCATGAACAGCGCGGCATCGGCGGCCTGTTCTTTGATGATTTAAACACCCCGGATTTTGACCGCTGCTTCGCGTTTATGCAGGCGGTGGGTAACGGCTTCACCGGGGCCTATCTGCCGATTGTTGAGCGGCGTAAAGCGATGGCGTATGGCGAACGTGAGCGCGATTTCCAGCTCTACCGCCGCGGCCGCTACGTGGAGTTTAACCTGGTGTGGGATCGGGGGACGCTGTTCGGCCTGCAGACCGGCGGGCGTACGGAGTCTATTCTGATGTCGATGCCGCCGCTGGTGCGCTGGGAGTATGATTACCGGCCGGAAGAAGGCAGCCCGGAGGCTGCCTTAAGTGACTTTATCAAAGTCAAAGAGTGGATTTAAAACCCGGCCCCGCTCGGGGCCGGGTTGATTACAGCGGCTGCGTTTGCGCTTCCACTACCGCCAGCGCCACCATATTGACGATACGACGAACGGAGGCAATCGGCGTCAGAATATGCACCGGTTTCGCCACGCCCATCAGTACCGGCCCGACGGTCACCCCTTCAGAACTGGAGACCCGCAGCAGGTTGTAGCTGATACGGGCGGCCTCCATATTCGGCATCACCAGAATGTTAGCTGAACCTTTCAACGGGCTGTCCGGCATCCGCTCGTGGCGAATACTTTCCACCAGCGCGGCATCGCCGTGCATTTCGCCATCAATCATCAGATCCGGCGCGCGCGCTTTCACCAGCTCCAGCGCTTCGCGCATTTTGCTGGCGGACGGGCAGTTCGAGGAACCGAAGTTCGAATGCGACAGCAGAGCCACGCGCGGTTCAATACCGAAACGACGCACGCTTTCCGCCGCCATCAGGGTAATCTCCGCTAACTGTTCCGGCGTCGGATCGTGGTTGACGTAGGTATCGGCAATAAAGGTGTTACCGCTTGGCAACAGCAGCGCGTTCATCGCCCCTGCGGTATTGACCCCCTCGCGGTAGCCGAAAACCGGCTGCACCACGGCGTAATGTTCGTGGTAATCGCCAATGGTGCCGCAGATCATCGCGTCCGCTTCGCCACGGTGCACCATGATAGCCCCGATCACCGACGTATTGGCAATCACCGCCCGCTGCGCCTGCTCCTGGGTGATGCCGCGGCGTTTCATTAACTGATAGTACTCATTCCAGTACTCTTTGAAGCGCGGATCGGACTCGTTGTTGACGATCTCAAAATCGACGCCGGCTTTGATCTGCAGACCCAGCTTCTGGATACGCATTTCGATCACGCTCGGACGGCCGATCAGAATCGGTTTCGCCAGCCCCAGCGACACCAGCTCCTGGGTGGCGTGCAGAACGCGCGTCTCTTCGCCTTCCGCCAGCACCACGCGCTTCGGCTCTTTGCGCGCCTGCGAGAAAATCGGCTTCATGAACAGGTTGGTTTTGTAGACAAACTCGCTGAGTTTCTCGATGTAGGCGTCAAAGTCGGCAATCGGACGCATGGCCACGCCGGAGTCCATCGCCGCTTTCGCTACCGCCGGCGCGATCTTGACGATCAGGCGCGGATCGAACGGTTTCGGAATGATATATTCCGGGCCAAAGCTCAGGTCCTGGTCGCCGTAGGCGGAGGCGACCACTTCGCTCTGTTCGGCGTGCGCCAGCTCGGCAATCGCATGAACCGCCGCCAGTTTCATCTCTTCGTTAATCGCCGTTGCGCCGACGTCCAGCGCGCCGCGGAAGATAAACGGGAAGCACAGCACGTTGTTCACTTGGTTCGGGTAGTCAGAGCGGCCGGTACAGATGATCGCATCTTCGCGCACCTGCTTCGCCAGCGGCGGCAGAATCTCCGGCTCCGGGTTAGCCAGGGCGAGGATCAGCGGCGCGCGGGCCATTTTCTTGACCATTTCCGGGGTCAGAACTTTCGGGCCAGAACAGCCGAGGAAAATATCCGCGCCGTCAATGACCTCATCCAGAGTGCGTTTGCCGTCATCGTCCACCGCGTAGGCCGCTTTGGTCTCCGCCATTTTCGGCTCGCGGTCTTTATAAATCACGCCTTTGGAGTCGCAGACCACGATATTGTGTTTCTGCATTCCCAGCGCCACCAGCAGATTCATACAGGCGATAGCCGCCGCCCCCGCGCCGGATACCACCATCCGCACGTCGGAGAGATTTTTCTCTACCACCCGCAGGCCGTTGATGATGGCGGCGGTACTGATAATGGCCGTACCATGCTGATCGTCATGGAATACCGGAATGTTCATGCGCTGACGCAGTTTTTGCTCAATGTAGAAACACTCGGGCGCTTTGATATCTTCGAGGTTGATACCGCCGAAGGTCGGCTCCAGCGCCGCGACGACATCGATAAATTTATCCGGATCCAGCTCATCGACTTCAATATCGAACACATCAATACCGGCGAATTTCTTAAATAAAACGCCTTTGCCTTCCATCACCGGCTTGCCGGCGAGGGCGCCGATATTCCCCAGTCCCAGCACGGCGGTGCCGTTGGAAACGACCGCCACCAGGTTGCCGCGGGCGGTGTATTTATAGGCGGCCAACGGGTCTTTTTCGATCTCCAGACACGGCGCCGCGACGCCCGGCGAGTAGGCCAGAGCCAGATCGCGCTGCGTCGCGAGGGGCTTGGTTGGCACGACCTGAATTTTCCCTGGAACGGGAAATTCATGGAAATCGAGGGCGCTTTGTTTCAACTGCTCATCCATTTTATTGTTCCTTTCACGTATCGATCGTAGGGGGTGAAGCGCAATAACTATCCCGGTGCCCACCCTAAGGTAGCGCCTAGTATCTCGCCTGATGGCTTTTCAAACTTTGAACGCCGCCAAACTCTCGCCATCACAAAGGTATATTTGTTATCGATTTATAACATTTATGTAACTTTATTTCGAAAGCAATGATAGTGCCGTCTGCTATGCTTTTTAGTTATGCACCCCATAAAGACCGCGGCCGAAAACCAACAAAAACGCATGCAACATCTTGTTTCAGGAGTCCATATATGTCCCGAAGAGAACTTGCCAACGCCATTCGCGCCCTGAGCATGGACGCCGTACAGAAAGCCAATTCCGGCCACCCTGGCGCCCCGATGGGGATGGCGGATATCGCCGAAGTGCTGTGGAATGATTTCCTCAAACACAACCCCGAAAACCCGCACTGGTACGACCGTGACCGCTTCATTCTTTCCAATGGCCATGCCTCCATGCTGCTGTACAGCCTGCTGCATTTGACCGGCTACGACCTGCCGCTTTCCGAACTAAAAAACTTCCGTCAGCTGCATTCAAAAACCCCCGGACACCCGGAGCATGGCTATACCCCCGGCGTTGAGACCACCACCGGTCCGCTCGGCCAGGGGCTGGCTAATGCCGTGGGGATGGCTATCGCCGAGCGCACCCTGGCGGCGCAATTCAACCGTCCCGGCCACGATATCGTCGATCACTACACCTACGTTTTTATGGGCGACGGCTGTCTGATGGAGGGGATTTCCCATGAGGCCAGCTCGCTGGCGGGAACCTTAGGGCTAGGTAAGCTGATCGGGTTTTATGACCATAACGGCATCTCTATCGATGGTAAAACCGCGGGCTGGTTTACCGACGATACCGCCGAGCGCTTCCGGGCCTATCACTGGCACGTGATTGGCGATATTGACGGCCACGACCCGCAGGCGGTGAAACAGGCGATTATCGAGGCGCGCAGCGTCACGGATAAACCCTCGCTGATTATCTGCCGTACCGTGATCGGTTTTGGTTCGCCGAATAAAGCCGGTTCCGAAGAGTCGCACGGCGCCGCGCTGGGGGAAAAAGAGGTAGCCTTAACCCGCGAGAAACTGGGCTGGAAATACCCGCCGTTCGAAATCCCGAAAGAGATCTATCAGCAGTGGGATGCCCGCCCGCGCGGCGAGGAAGCTGAGCAGGCGTGGAATCAACAATTCGCCGCTTACCAACAGCAGCATCCCGATCTGGCGGCAGAACTGAAGCGCCGGATGGACGGCGAGCTGCCGCAGAATTGGGCGGAAGTGGCGCGCGACTATATTGCGCAGCTGCAGGCCGAGCCGGCGAAAATTGCCAGCCGTAAGGCCTCGCAAAATACGCTGAATGCTTACGGTCCGGATCTGCCGGAGCTGCTCGGCGGTTCGGCGGATCTGGCCCCCAGCAACCTCACCATCTGGTCCGGTTCACACTCGATCAAAGAAGATCCCGCCGGTAACTATATCCATTACGGCGTGCGCGAATTCGGCATGACGGCGATCGGCAACGGGATTGCCCTGCACGGCGGCTTTATCCCATACACTTCGACCTTCCTGATGTTTGTCGAATATGCCCGTAACGCGGCGCGTATGGCGGCGCTGATGAAGGCCAGGCAGATCATGGTCTATACCCATGACTCGATTGGGCTGGGGGAAGATGGTCCCACCCACCAGGCGGTGGAACAGCTGGCAAGCCTGCGGCTGACGCCCAACTTCAGCACCTGGCGCCCCTGCGACCAGGTAGAAACGGCGGTCGCCTGGCAGGCGGCGATCGAACGGCAGACCGGCCCGACCGCGCTGATTCTGTCGCGGCAAAATCTGGCGCAAATGGCGCGCACGCCGGAACAGGTGCAGGAAATTGCCCGCGGCGGCTATGTCCTGAAAGATGCGGGAGGTAAACCGGACCTGATCCTGATTGCCACCGGCTCTGAAGTGGAGATAACCGTGCTGGCGGCAGAAAAACTGCTCGCCAAAGGCGTTAATGTGCGGGTCGTTTCCCTGCCCTCAACCGATGTGTTTGATGCCCAGGATGAGGCCTATCGTGAGTCGGTTCTGCCCGGCGATGTCAGCGCCAGAATTGCCGTCGAGGCCGGGATTGCCGACTACTGGTATAAATACGTCGGCCTGAAAGGGGCGATCGTCGGCATGAGAAGCTACGGTGAATCGGCGCCGGCGGATAAGCTGTTCCCGTTCTTTGGCTTTACCGTGGAACATATCGTCGAGGTGGCCGACAAGCTGCTTAACGGGTGATCCACAGGGTGGGCCAGGCATCTGGCCCCTGCCAGTTATCGCACTGCGGCTGCCGGGCATAGCGCGCCAGACTAAACCGCTGGCCGTCGTAGCGCCAGCGGGTCTGGATGCCACAATCGCCGGGGCTGCGCCCTTTATCAAGGGTGACCAGCTCATGGCGCTGCTCATCGATGCTGGCATTAACCAGCTCAATTTCGCGCGCCGCATCGCCCGGCGGCTGGAAGGGTAGAGTCAGGCGCACCTGGCGTGCGATATAGGGCTGCTGGCGCGACACCAGCCACGCCAGCCAGATAGTGTTGTAAGCGCCCGCTTCACAGCTGACCATCAGCAGCACTTTGTCATCGGTCAACGCGGTCACCCGAATCTCACGACGGAAAGGATCCAATGAGCATGCGCTATTGGTCATTCGTTCGTTACCGTAGTCCATCAGATCATTAAGTTCATCGCGACTTAGCGGCGATTGCGCGAAATCGACTTTGCCCACCGCGCGTAGCGCGGGGGCCGGCGGGACGCTCAGCGGCGGCTCTTCGCCTTTCCCCACCCAGGCGGTTTCGCTGCCGACGCGTTTTTGCTGACTATCGATAAACAGCAAGGCGGCCTTCAGCCCTTGCAGAGAAATGGACTGGAGTCCGTTCACCAGGGTTATCACCTGCCCTTCCTGTACCTGCTGCAGGAAAGCATCGATCGTCACACTATCCCCGGTTTTGAGCAATTTATCCGCGACCAGCCAGTGTTTATCAGTCAATGCCAGCGGTTTGCCATCAAGCAGCAGCCGCGGCGCGATCGGCGCCAGCGCGGCGACCGGGTTGCCAATCCCGCCCAGCTCAATGCGCAAGCTGGCATCGGTGGTGGCACCGGCGCTGCGACTCAGGGTCATGACCAGGCCATGATGCAGGCCGACATTGCGGGCGACGCAGAAATTCTGGTTATTGCAGGTGACCTGCCAGTCGCCGAACGCCTGTTGCGCCGGCGCCGCCCACACCCACGACGTCGGTAACCAGCCTAAAAGCAGAAAAATGAGAACCCGATACAGCATGTGCGGCACAACCCCAGAGAAAAACGCGCAAAACAGCCGCTATCTTCACCAGCTACCACGAGTGACTCAATCGGATTTATCAGATATCCCCGCTCATCAGCCCCGAGGTTTGCAGGTATTGCAGCAGAATAACCGCTTTACCATCGCGAATTTCCCCGCGGGTCACCATTTGCAGCGCCTCGCTGAAAGGCAGCTCCAGCACCTCAATATCTTCATCATCAACGCCGCCGCCGCGAGTTTTACGCTGGGCGTCGCTGTATTCAGCGATAAAGAAATGGATCAATTCGGTCACCCCACCGGGGGACATAAACAGTTCAAACAGCTTGCGCACGTCGCCGACTTCGTAGCCGGTCTCCTCGATGGCCTCTTTGCGGATGCAGGTTTCCGGCTCATCGTCATCCAGCAGTCCGGCGCAGGTCTCGATCAGCATACCATCGTCATTGCCATTGACCCAGGTGGCGACGCGGAACTGGCGGACCAGCACGACGGTTTGCTTGCGGGGGTTGTACAGCAGCACCGTAGCGCCGTTGCCGCGATCGTAGACCTCACGCTTATGCCGGACCACGCTGCCGTCGCTTCGCGTTAGCTCGTAGGTCATATTGCGCAAAATAAAGTAGTTTTCGGAGAGGAGTTTATCTTTGATGACGTTGATAGTGAGTGGCATACGGCCCCGCTGCGTAGAATGACGCCATCATACTACGCCGCAGCGCCGGGTTTGTCGTTAGTGGATCGCGGTCGATTTAACCCCAAGGTAATCCATAATTCCCTGCGCCGCATGGCGGCCTTCAGCCATCGCCGTCACCACCAGATCGGCGCCGCGAACGGCATCGCCGCCGGCAAAAATCTTATCGTGGGTGGTCTGCAAGCGATAGCGACTCTCCACCCGGGCTTTAATTCGCCCGCGGCTATCAAGCTCGACGCCGACGGACTCCAGCCACGGCATCCCGTGCGGATGAAAGCCAAACGCCATAATCACCGCATCGGCTGGCATCACGAACTCGCTGCCCGCAATCGGCGACGGGCTACGTCGCCCCTGCGCATCCGGTTCACCCAGCTGCGTACGCAGAAAACGTATGCCATTGACCCGGCCGCCGCTATCCAGCTCCAGGGTCACCGGCTGGACGTTAAATTCAAATACCGCCCCCTCTTCCCGGGCGTTCTTCACCTCTTTTTTCGATCCCGGCATATTGGCCTCATCGCGGCGATAGGCGCAGGTGACCTGTTCCGCGCCGTGACGCAGCGCGGTGCGCACGCAGTCCATCGCCGTGTCGCCGCCTCCCAGCACCACCACATTCAGTCCGTGAGTATCGATATACGGCTCTTCCGGCCGCTCGTCGAGCCCCATCACCTGCCTGGTGTTGGCAATCAGGAACGGCAGTGCGTCATAGACCCCCGGCGCATCCTCATTGGGCAGATCCGCTTTCATTGAACGATAGGTTCCGGCGCCGATAAATACCGCATCGTACTCCTCCAGCAGCGAGGTTAGCGCAATGTCCCGACCCACTTCGCAGCCCAGCTCAAAGCGGATCCCCATCCCGGTAAAAATTTCCCGCCGCCGGGCGAGCAGCGATTTATCGAGTTTGAAGGCCGGAATACCAAAGGTCAGCAGGCCGCCGATCTCCGGATGGCGGTCAAAGACCACCGACTGTACGCCATGACGAATCAACCGGTCAGCGCAGGCCAGCCCCGCCGGCCCGGCGCCGACAATCGCCACTTTTTTCCCGCTGTCGGCCACCTGCGAGAGATCCGGCCGCCAGCCCTGAGATAGAGCCTGGTCGGAGATATAGCGCTCGATGTTGCCGATCGTCACCGCCCCCTGCTCATCGCGAAGCGTGCAGGCGCCCTCGCACAGGCGATCCTGTGGGCAGACGCGGCCGGTAATTTCCGGCAGACAGTTGGTCTGGTGGGAAAGCTCAACGGCGGCGGCGATATCTCCCGCCCGCGCCCGCTCAATCCACTGCGGGATATGGTTGTGCAACGGGCAGGTCCATTCGCAGATGCTGTGTTCGCCGCACTGTAAACAGCGCTGCGTTTCCTGATGCGCCCGATCGGGGTTAAAAGGCAGGTAGATCTCGGCAAAATCCGTTTTACGTTGCGCAGCCGTCCGTTTTTCGGCCTCGCCGCGCGGTGGGGTCGCCGCCATCTGGCTGGCTTTATCACCCCCCCCTGCCGACGCGCGAGCGTCGGGATAAGCATGCCACGGCTGCGCATCCAGGCGCGCGGCACGCAGACGGCGCTGTTTGGTCATCGTGGACAGCGTCTCTTCTGTCGCCAGCTGTAAGGCCTGCGCCGGGCAGTGTTGCACGCAGGCCGGTCCTTCGGCGCGGCCGCTGCACAAATCGCATTTATGCGCCGTCGCCTTCACCTTTCCCGCGGCGGCTGGCGCAAGCACGATCTGCATCACGCCAAACGGGCAGGCCACCATGCAGGATTTACAGCCGATACACTTTTCCTGATGCACCAGCACGCGGTCGTTGAGCTGGCTAATCGCGCCATTCGGACAGCTGCGCGCGCAGGGCGCGCTTTCACAATGCCGACATGTTATGGCGTTACGTTGATGTTCGTGCTTAATTACGCTAATACGCGGCAAAAAGCGCTGCGGGGTCAATACGTGTTGCTCGTCGTTATGCGCCATCACGCAGGCCACCTCGCAGGCTTTACACCCAATGCACTGGCGACTATCGCTGATAATAAAGTGGTTCATGGTATCCTTCGGCCTTCGGTAAATAACCCCTCGGTTGGCATGACTATTTATTACCCGACAAGCCGGGGCGGGAACAATGTTCATTTGCCCAGAATCCTGTTTTTCTCGCGAGAACCCGTTTTGGATCAAATTCTTTGACTTAAATGAAATTGCGTTTTATTTAGCCTGGCAGGCAGCGAAAATGACACCGTGTGACGAAACGGCTCAGAGGTGGGAGAGATATTCGCCAGAGAGAAGCACACTTCTTTACTATGTCGCAAAAGGCACACGATAAATTACACTATCTCCTTAATTTCTCCACGATTGCCTGTGGGGTTAGCTATAGAGTGTCACGGACTGTGCAATAACAAAAAATGTACACAATGAGGTCTCAATTCTGATGGCGAATTTTTTTATCGATCGCCCCATCTTTGCATGGGTTCTGGCGATCTTGCTATGCCTGACCGGCACACTCGCAATCTTGTCGCTGCCCGTTGAGCAGTATCCCGATCTTGCGCCGCCGAACGTGCGCATTACCGCCAACTATCCAGGGGCCTCCGCACAAACGCTGGAAAATACCGTTACCCAGGTCGTCGAGCAAAATATGACCGGCCTCGATAACCTGATGTACATGTCGTCGCAAAGCAGCGCGACCGGGCAGGCAACGATCACCCTGAGCTTTACCGCGGGTACCGACCCGGATGAAGCGGTGCAGCAGGTGCAGAACCAGCTGCAGTCCGCGATGCGTAAACTTCCGCAGGCGGTGCAAAACCAGGGCGTCACGGTACGCAAAACCGGCGATACCAACATCCTGACCCTCGCCTTCGTCTCTACCGATGGCAGCATGGATAAACAGGATATCGCCGACTATGTCGCCAGTAATATTCAGGACCCGCTGAGCCGCGTTAACGGCGTCGGGGATATCGATGCCTACGGTTCCCAGTACTCCATGCGCATCTGGCTCGACCCGGCGAAGCTAAACAGCTTCCAGATGACGACGAAAGATGTGACCGACGCCATCACATCTCAGAACGCCCAGATCGCCGTCGGCCAGCTCGGCGGCACGCCGTCGGTGGATAAGCAGGCGCTCAACGCCACCATTAACTCGCAGTCGCTGTTACAAACGCCGGATCAGTTCCGCGATATTACCCTGCGGGTGAATCAGGATGGCTCTGAAGTCACCCTCGGCGATGTGGCCACCGTCGAGATGGGGGCGGAGAAGTATGATTATCTGAGCCGCTACAACCGCCAGGCGGCGTCTGGCCTGGGAATTAAGCTCGCCTCCGGTGCTAACGAAATGGCGACGGCCGAGCGCGTCATCAACCGTCTGAACGAGCTGTCGCAGTATTTCCCCCATGGCCTCGAATATAAAGTCGCCTACGAAACCACCTCGTTCGTCAAAGCCTCGATTACCGACGTGGTGAAAACGCTGATTGAAGCGATCGTGCTGGTGTTCCTGGTGATGTACCTGTTCCTGCAAAACTTCCGCGCCACGCTGATCCCGACCATTGCCGTACCGGTGGTACTGATGGGGACCTTCGCCGTCCTGTTCAGCTGCGGCTACAGTATCAATACCCTGACCATGTTTGCGATGGTGCTGGCGATAGGTCTGCTGGTGGATGACGCCATCGTGGTGGTGGAGAACGTCGAGCGTATTATGAGCGAGGAAGGCCTTTCGCCGCGCGACGCGACCCGCAAGTCAATGGGGCAAATCCAGGGGGCGCTGGTCGGCATCGCGATGGTGCTCTCAGCGGTATTTATCCCGATGGCCTTCTTCGGCGGCACCACCGGCGCCATCTACCGCCAGTTCTCGATTACTATCGTTTCCGCGATGGTCCTGTCGGTGCTGGTGGCGATGATCCTTACTCCGGCGCTGTGCGCAACGCTGCTCAAGCCGGTACATAAGGGTGAAATGCACGGGCAGAAAGGTTTCTTCGGCTGGTTTAACCGGATGTTTAACCGCAACGCCAGCCGCTACGAAACCGCCGTCGGTAAAATCCTCCATCGCTCGCTGCGCTGGATAATGATCTACGTCCTGCTGCTGGGCGGAATGGTGTTCCTGTTCCTGCATCTGCCCACCTCGTTCCTGCCGCAGGAAGACCGCGGCATGTTCACCACCTCGGTACAGCTTCCGGCCGGTTCCACCCAGCAGCAGACGCTGAAAGTGGTACAGAAAGCCGAAGACTACTTCCTGAAAACTGAGAAGGACAACGTAGAATCGGTGTTTGCGACCATCGGCTCCGGTCCTGGCGGCAACGGCCAGAACGTGGCCCGTATGTTCGTCCGTCTGAAGGACTGGGACGCGCGTAACCCGGTAAGCGGTTCGTCCTTCGCCATCATCGAACGGGCAACGAAAGCCTTTAACAAAATTAAGGAAGCGCGCGTCTACGCCAGCAGCCCGCCGGCTATCAGCGGGCTGGGAAGTTCTGCCGGTTTTGATATGGAGCTGGAAGACCACGCCGGTAACGGACACGATGCGCTGATGGCCGCCCGCGATACCCTGCTGGACCTGGCCGCGCAGAACGACAGGTTAACCCGCGTTCGCCACAATGGCCTTGACGACAGCCCGCAGCTGCAGATCGATATCGACCAGCGCAAAGCTCAGGCGCTGGGCGTCTCCATTGACGATATCAACGATACGCTGCAAACCGCGTGGGGTTCGAGCTACGTGAACGACTTTATGGACCGCGGACGGGTGAAAAAAGTCTACGTGCAGGCCGCGGCCCCTTACCGCATGCTGCCGAACGATATTAACCTGTGGTACGTCCGCAATAACAGCGGCACCATGGTGCCCTTCTCCGCCTTTGCCTCCTCACGCTGGGAAACCGGTTCGCCGCGTCTGGAGCGCTATAACGGCTATTCCGCCGTCGAGATCGTGGGCGAAGCCGCGCCGGGCGTCAGTACCGGTACCGCGATGGACATTATGGAAGAGCTGGCTCAGCATCTACCGAACGGTTTTGGTCTGGAATGGACGGCGATGTCCTATCAGGAGCGGCTGTCCGGCGCCCAGGCGCCGGCGCTGTACGCCATCTCGCTGCTGGTGGTCTTCCTCTGTCTGGCGGCGCTGTATGAGAGCTGGTCGGTGCCGTTCTCGGTCATGCTGGTGGTACCGCTGGGGGTCATTGGTGCGCTGCTGGCAACCTGGATGCGCGGCCTTGAAAACGATGTTTACTTCCAGGTTGGCCTGCTGACGGTTATCGGCCTGTCGGCGAAAAACGCCATCCTGATTGTTGAATTCGCCAATGAGCTCAATGAGAAAGGAGAGGATCTCCTCGTCGCCACGCTGTCGGCCTGCCGCCAGCGTCTGCGCCCGATTCTGATGACCTCGCTGGCCTTCATCTTCGGCGTCCTGCCGATGGCCACCAGCACCGGCGCCGGCTCCGGCAGCCAGCACGCGGTGGGTACCGGGGTAATGGGCGGGATGATCTCCGCCACCATTCTGGCCATCTTCTTCGTGCCGCTGTTCTTCGTGCTGGTGCGCCGCCGCTTCCCGTTAAGAGAACGGCCGCAATAATCAACCCCGCCCCGGAGAAGAGCATCTCCGGGGGAAAAATAACAAAAAAGCGACCGCTGAGGTCGCCTTTTTTATGCCTTCTGACCTGCCAGACGATTATTTCGCTGACAAGATGAACGGCTCACATTGCGGAATTTATTTACGAAGCATACCTTCAATAAAATCTTTCCAGTTCCCTAGTTCATGCTCAATCATAATAGCCTCTCTTATTATTATGGGTCATTCTATGCAAATCCATTGGTTGTGGGAAGTTCATTGAGGTTATCGCTGCAATTGCTATCAAGCTCATCTGTGCTATGGCCCTCGCTGATTTGCCGCTACTATGGGCCTGCGGGTGGAAATTTAATGTGATGCATAGCAACATTCTGCAACATGATAGTCATTTTCGGACTATCGCCCGACGGCTATCCGGCCCTTGATCCGTGACGCACGGTGATATACCGCGCGTCGTTAATCGCGTGATTAATATCCAACCAACCGCGGCCGTCACGGCAAAAGATTATATTTATTAAAGTGATTCACGTATTATTTTAGACAGCCTGATATATACGGAAAATTCTGAGAAAATCACTTAATTCAATGTAAAGGAAAAGGTTTAATTATGCTTACCCTGTATGGAATCAAGAACTGCGACACCATTAAAAAGGCCCGCCGCTGGCTGGAGGCGAATCAGGTTGCATACCGTTTCCATGATTATCGTGCTGATGGCCTGGATCGCGAGTTGCTCAACACGTTTATCACCGAACTGGGCTGGGAAGCGTTACTCAACACCCGCGGCACCACCTGGCGCAAACTCGATGAAACGGTCCGCGCCAGCATCAATAACGCCGATGCCGCCGCCGCGCTGATGCTGGAAATGCCGGCAATTATCAAACGCCCATTGCTCTGCGCGCCCGGGCAGCCTATGCTGCTGGGCTTCAGTGAACTCACTTATAAGAAGCTTGTTAACGAGGTATAGTCTATGTCTTGCCCGGTCATTGAGCTGGCTCAGCAGCTTATTCGCCGCCCTTCCCTCAGCCCCGATGATGCGGGATGCCAGGCGTTAATGATTGAACGCCTGCGTGCGATTGGCTTTACCGTTGAACCGATGGATTTCGGCGATACGCAAAATTTCTGGGCCTGGCGCGGGCACGGTGAAACGTTGGCCTTCGCCGGTCATACCGACGTCGTCCCGGCAGGCGATGCTGACCGTTGGATTAACCCGCCGTTTGAGCCCACTATTCGCGACGGCATGCTGTTTGGCCGCGGCGCCGCAGATATGAAAGGTTCGCTGGCCGCGATGGTCGTTGCCGCCGAACGCTTTGTCGCCCAGTACCCGCACCATAAAGGTCGTCTGGCCTTTTTAATCACCTCCGATGAAGAAGCCAGCGCCCAGAACGGAACGGTGAAAGTGGTCGACGCGCTGATGGCCCGTAACGAACGTCTGGACTACTGCCTGGTGGGTGAACCCTCAAGCACCGAAGTGGTGGGCGACGTGGTCAAAAACGGCCGTCGTGGCTCATTAACCTGTAACCTGACCATTCATGGCGTGCAGGGCCATGTCGCATACCCGCATCTGGCCGACAACCCGGTTCACCGCGCGGCGCCGATGCTGACGGAACTGGTGGGCATCGAGTGGGATAAAGGCAACGAATTTTTCCCCCCCACCAGCATGCAGATTGCCAACGTACGGGCCGGTACCGGCAGCAACAACGTGATCCCAGGCGATATGTACGTCCAGTTCAACTTCCGTTTCAGCACCGAGTTGACCGACGAAATGATCAAAGCCCGCGTCGTGGCGCTGCTGGAAAAACATCAGCTGCGCTACAGCATCGACTGGTGGCTTTCGGGCCAGCCGTTCCTCACCAGCCGCGGTAAGCTGGTCGAAGCGGTGGTGAACGCCATTGAGCACTATAATGAGATCAAGCCCCAGCTGCTGACCAACGGCGGCACCTCCGACGGCCGCTTTATCGCCCGGATGGGGGCGCAGGTGGTGGAGTTGGGACCGGTGAATGCCACCATTCACAAAATTAATGAATGTGTTAATGCCGCCGACCTGCAGCTGCTGGCGCGGATGTATCAACGCATCATGGAACAACTGGTCGCCTGACAATCCTGACGTAAAAAGAGGAAGCGCACATGGAATGGCTAATCAACCACTGGTGGATTCTGGTGCTGGTATTTTTAGTGGGCGTCATTATCAATGTGATTAAGGATCTTAATCGCGTTGACCACAAAAAATTTCTCGCCAATAAACCGGATCTTCCCCCCCATCGTGATTGCAACGATAAGTGGGACGATGACGACGACTGGCCGAAGCACGACCAGCCGAAGAAGTAAGGTTACCGATTTGCTCCCCCCGGTACAGCGCAACGCGCCGGGGTTTCCCGGATGAGGGCATAATCTGCCCGCTCCGGGTGCCAGGCTGCGCGACTACAGCAGCTCAATAAGATCGTCATCCTTTGGCGTACTGCCGCTTAGCGCTTCGTCGAAATAGTGTTTCGGTACCGTATAGCGCAGACGTTCAAGCGCAAACTGCATGCTCCGATCGTCAATGGCATGCCCCAGATCCTCCACAATATCCAGCGTCACATCCCCGCCAGCCTGTACCAATGCCTCCTGCGCCGCCACCGCCCACGCCAGGTCGATAACGCGATCCTCTCCGCCGTGAATCAGGTGAACGGTCGTCGCCGTCGTCGCCGACTGCGGCAGCGTAGCGTAACGTCCGTTAAAGGCGATAACCCGCGACGCCAGACCCGGATCGGCTTTGATGCTCTCAAGGGACATAATCGCCCCCTGGGAGAAACCGATCAGCGCCGTGGCCAGCGGCCCCACGCCGCTCTGTTTCTGCCAGTAGCGTACCGTCTCAATAAAGGTCGGCATTATCGCATCAATCCGCGCCTGGCGATTGTCCTCAGTGACGCCCTGCACGGAAAACCACTGCCGGCCGGGAGGCGGGCCACAGGGTTCTGCACCGCCGATACTGACAATCAGCGCATCGGGAAACTGTGGCGCGAACAAGCTACCGATTTGCCCCATTGCCACCGGGTTATCCCCGACGCCATGAAACAGCAACAGCAGCTGTTGGGCAGGTGTCGCAGGGTTTTGAACAATAAAATGGTCGTGTTTCATGGCGGTCTCCTTAGTGTACGTGGGCAGTTTACGCCGCACGCGGAATATGACCATGACATTTAACTGAATGAGTTAGTTAAAAAAATTGCAGTTGCCTGACCTGCTGGCGCAGCGCATCAGCACGCGCCGCATCCAGGTTGAATAACGCTTCTCCCGCCTCGTGGCGCAGAGTCGCCAGCAGCGCTTTACGCCCGGTCAACCCTAGCGTGGCGCAGATTAACGCCTCATCCTGCTGCTGCAGGCGAGCACGCAGGGCGGGAAGCGCCAGCGCAACCCGCGGCAGCAGGCGGTTCAGGCTACCGATCGCCGCCTGCAGCGGGCGATGGGCAAAGGCAAAGCCCGCCGTTTCCAGCCAGTCCTCATCTGTAAGCATAGCTGTTTGTTCAACCGCCAGAGGGAAGGGTTCTTCACGCCAGTCACGTAACCAGTATTCATCCCGCGCCAGACGCTGCGACTCCTGCTGAACCAGCTCGCGGCCCGCAGGCGTTAACGGATAAAGCGCCATCGCCGTATAGCACCCGCTGCTCGCCTCGCGATGGGTGCCTAAGCGCACCAGCGTAAAGCCGCAACGCTGCCAGAAACGCCATAGCTCAGGGGTATAGCCAAAGCTGACCGAAAGATAGTCCAGGGAGGCCCCCTGCGCCACCGCCCGGGCCACCAGCGCCTGGCCCAGCCCTTCGCGCTGGCGCGAAGGATGGACGGCAATACGGGTGATCCGCTGGCCGGATAACGTGGCCGCCAGCGGACTACCGCCGTGGGCCGCCAGCGACTGCGCCACCAGATTGCCGCGCGGGCGGCGAAAGCCGGCCCACACCGCCTGGCTGAGCGCGGGCGCAAGACCGCCCTCCTCCACCAGCCACAGCGCCCCGGCCGCGCCGTTTTCCACGCGAGCACAGATAAAGTGTTGGCCGGGGGCATCCATCATCCGTCGCAAATCCAGCGGCGACGTACGGTAATGCGCGCCGGAGAGGAGCTGATACATCGCCTCCGCCAGTCCGGCCTGATGCTGCCAGCTGTGCTGACTCACCGTTTCCAGCGCCGCAGCGCCCGGCAAAGCGCGCGCAAAGGTCTCGTCATCAAATAGCAGCGCCTCACCGATCAGCGCTTCCAGCGGGCAGCCGGATGCCCAGCGGATTGGCGCAGTGAGGCTAAACTGGCGCAGGTGCGTGAAGCTGGCGCAAAATTTAAGCAGGAACCCGCGCCCGGTACCTTCATACCCCTGGACGGTGGTGGTCAGTAAAGTTCGAGGGAAACGGGCGACCAGTTGATGAAGCACGGGTGCGGGGATGGCCGCCGCTTCATCCACAATCAGCCACGCGGCCTGAACGTCGGAAGCCAGCAGCGCATCGGGGGCCATAAAGCGAAAAGCATCATCGGCGAAAGCAGCCATCACCTCGGTCGCCCCCCGCGCCGGCGCGGTGACGATGGCATCGCCGCCGAGCTTGCGTATCAGCATCCCGGCCAGCGCGGACTTCCCTCTCCCGCGTCCGGCGGTCACCACGGCAATGCCGGGCGGTAGTGCAGCGAGCTCTGCGAGGAGCATCGCCTGCTCTTGCTGAGGGTGTCCATCCGCCGGCTGCCAGGGCCGACGGGGCAACGCCTCCGGCAACGTCAGGGGCTCGCCCTGCCGCCAGACCACCGCGTCAGGATTGGCGCACACCAGCCGGCAGAAACGGTGGACAAAGTTCGGCGTCGGAATCGGCTCCGCCGCGTCGCTCCAGCGCAGCGAGTCCGCGTCCGGCAGCGTTGGCCAGCGCGCAAAAGCAGGAACCAGTAACACCAACCAGCTTCCCGCGCGCAGGGTTCCGCTCAGCGCGGCAAATGCCGCGACATCGAAAGCGCCGCGGGCATCAAAGAAAGCATGGAGATATTCACGTCCGAGTAAGGATTTGAGCGCGCCAGGTGCGGTACAGGGGGCGACGACGGGCTGCGGTCCGACCCACAGGCCATCGCCGGCCAGCCGTTCACGCAGCAGCAGCGCCTGTTGCAGGCACCATGCCTCGTCGCCGCTGAGCACCAGCAGGCGACGAATCCCCTCTTGCGCCATTTGCGCCGTCAGGTGCAGCAGTTTATCCATGAGCAATGGCGATCAGAGCGCTTTGCCAAAGGTATTGCACTGCGCCGGGTCACCGCTGTCGAAACCGCGTTTGAACCAGGTGTAGCGCTGCTCAGAGGTGCCATGCGTAAAGCTGTCCGGGACCACGCGCCCCTGGCTCTGCTGCTGCAGACGATCGTCGCCGATGGCTTCCGCGGCGTTCAGGGCTTCCTGCAAATCGCCGGTTTCCATAATGTCCTGAGTCTGCATGTTATGACCCCAGACGCCGGCAAAACAGTCCGCCTGCAGCTCCATTTTGACCGACAGCCGGTTCACTTCGCTCTGCGACGCATTCTGCTGCAGCTGGCGCACTTTCGCTTCAATCCCCAGTAGTTTTTGCACATGGTGGCCCACTTCATGCGCGATGACATAGCCCTGAGCAAAATCGCCATCCGCTCCGAGTTTCGTTTTCATCTCGTCGTAGAACGACAGGTCAATATAGACGGTGCTATCAGCCGGGCAGTAGAACGGCCCCATCACCGATTGCCCGGTACCACAACCGGTGCGCGTGGCTCCGCGGTAGAGCACCAGCTTCGGCTGCGGATACTGACGCCCCATCTTTTCAAAGATAGGCCCCCAGGTGTCTTCCGTGGTCGCCAGAATCACCGAGGTAAACTTCGCGGCTTCATCATCCTTCGGACTGACGGAACGCTGGGTGGTCGTCTGCTGCTGGCCGATCGGTTCTCCCGTCAGCATGCCGGTTAAATCCACGCCGTAATAGCCCGCGACCAGCACGATAATCAGCAGTACGATACCGCCCTTACCGCTGGGCAGACGAAAACCACCGCCTCCGCCGCCCAGTGATGGACCTGAACTATTTCGTCTGTCTTCTACATTGTCGCTTTCGCGACGCCCTTGCCAACGCATAGGCACCTCAAGATATCAAATTTGAATATGAGAGATCGTAGGCGGTTAAGCGGAGAATTACCACAGGAAACAACAAGAAGAGCGCCAGAAGACCGCTGAGTCTTCTGGCGAAGAGAGGATTAGTCCAGCTTAACGCCCAGGCGATGGGCCACTTCTTCATAGGCCTCAATCAGGCCGCCGAGGCTCTGGCGGAAGCGGTCTTTGTCCATTTTGTCGAGGGTGTTTTTATCCCACAGACGGCTGCCGTCCGGCGAGAACTCATCGCCCAGCACCACTTCGCCTTTGAACAGACCAAACTCCAGCTTGAAGTCGACCAGAATCAGACCGGCGTCATCAAACAGCTTCTTCAGAACCTCGTTGGCTTTGTAGGTCAGCTCCTGCATGCGTGCCAGGTTCTTTTTATTCACCCAGCCGAACGTCTCGCAGTAAGATTCGTTGACCATCGGATCGTGCATCGCATCATTTTTCAGGAACAGATCAAACAGCGGCGGATTGAGCTCAATACCTTCCTCGATGCCCAGGCGCTTCACCAGAGAACCGGCGGCGCGGTTACGGATCACGCACTCAACCGGCACCATCTCCAGCTTTTTCACCAGACATTCGGTGTCGGAGAGCAGCGCTTCCATCTGGGTCGGGATGCCGGCTTCTTCCAGCTTGCTCATAATGAAATGGTTGAACTTGTTATTCACCATGCCCTTACGATCGAACTGTTCGATGCGCGCGCCATCCCCTGCTGATGTATCGTTACGGAATTCGAGTATCAGCAGATCCGGATTCTCGGTGCTGTAAACGGTTTTCGCTTTACCACGATACAACTCAGCTTGCTTTTGCATCTTTGTCACTCCAATAAAAATTAGCGTTGAAAATTGCGCTTTTCTGCCGACGCACACGTTTGCGTCACTATACAGAAAAAAGGGCCGGATTGCTCCAGCCCTGTTTTATTACTTACTGAATGCGGCCTGGAATACGGCCACCAGCGCGTCATTCTGCGACTGGGTCAGCGTATGACCTTTCGGGTCGATGAACTGCAGACTGCTGCGGTTATCGAGATCGCCGACCTGCAGTTTGTAATCACCGGAGACCAGTTCCGGATCGCGAGCGCCCAGTTCCTGCCAGCTGCTGTCAGACAGCGGCTTGTAGGTCAGCGCCATGCTGCCCTGCGAACGGGTGCTATCCGTCACCTTCATACCCACTTTTTCCAGGGCGCCCGGCAGACGTTGCCACACCATGTTAAACGGTGCGCGCACCACCAGCATCGGCAGACCGGTATCGTCGGCAGCGCTCTGCACGTCGAAGGTCGCGCCGGCGTTTTTCTGCGCCGCGTTCTGCGCATTGGTGGCGTTCATGTCCAGACCTTCGGAAATGACGTTCAGCATAGAGGTGCTGTAGCGTTGCAGGGATGCCGGGTCGGATACCGGTTTCCCGGCCTGCTCAAGGTTAACCAGCTTCACGATCACCGCCTGCTGATAGCCCTGTGGTTTAACTGAGATTTGATAGCGACCACGATACTGCTGGTCTTCATCGAGGCGATTCCATTCTACCCAGTCGGTGCTCAGCGTCTGGCTGGCATCGTCACGTTTGGTGATGACATAGTTCTTTGACTGCACGATGCTGGCTACCTGCGCCCACAGCGAACCGCTACGACCGTTCTCCACCATCAGCGTCGCGGTATCACCGGCAAACTGGGTGCGTGCGCCGCTGACCAACGCCAGTGGCTGCGCCGGTGGCCGAATGTCCAGCGCTTTACCCACCGCGCCGTTGCTGGTCGCAACCGGAATATTATAATCGCCAACCTGAACCGGCAGAATCATGCCCGCAGGCGCGTGAAGTTCACTGAGCGGCGTAGCTTGCAGGTAAACCTCGTCGCCACCCACCTGACGTTTGTAGCGCGAATCGGAACTACAGGCCGCGAGAAGCAGGACCAATGAAACACCCGCAACCTTCGCCAGGCGCGACTTCTGTACTGAGTAAGCCATCAAATCTCCCTAAACTTTACAGCAAACCGGCATGCTTCAGCGCGGCGGTGACGGCCTGAGTACCCTGTTCGGTAATCGGCGTCATCGGCAGGCGCAGCGTATCGGTTGCCACAAGACCCAACGCCTTACATGCCCATTTCACGGGAATCGGGTTGGGTTCGACAAATAATTTTGTATGCAATGGCATCAGACGTTGGTTAATTGCACGAGCTTGCGCAAACTGGCCTTCTACTGCCAGACGGCACATTTCCGCCATGTCGCGAGCCGCCACGTTCGCCGTGACGGAAATCACGCCGTGACCGCCGAGCTGCATAAAGTCCATCCCGGTGGCATCATCGCCGCTCAACAGAATAAAGTCATCTGAAACCAGCTCTTTGATCTGGTGAACACGACTTAAGTTCCCCGTCGCTTCCTTAATACCAATAATATTTTTTACTTCCGCCAGACGCCCGACGGTTTCCGGCAGCATATCGCAACCGGTACGGGACGGCACATTATACAGAATTTGCGGCAGGTCGGTGTGTTCTGCGATAGCTTTAAAGTGTTGGAACAGACCTTCCTGGGTCGGACGGTTGTAATAAGGGGTGACCGTCAGGCAGCCGACGACGCCGCTATTGTTAAACCGTTTCGTCAGGCTAATCGCCTCTGCGGTTGCATTGGCTCCGGTACCCGCGATAACCGGGATACGCCCGTCAGCCAGTTCAAGCGTCATCATCACGACATCGCCATGTTCTTCATGGCTCAGGGTCGCAGACTCTCCGGTAGTCCCTACCGAAACGATCGCCGAGGTTCCGCTGGCGACATGGTAATCAATCAGTTTTTTCAGGCTTGACCGGCAGACATTACCGTTTTCATCCATCGGCGTGACAAGCGCTACAATACTTCCCGTGAACATGGGCCATCCTCAGAGCAGAAGTGCGACAAGATTCTCAATGTTACGTTTGGTGCCGTAATAAAAGCAAGAGACCCGATGCCATCAGGGATGTTGTATGCCGGTTTTTTTTATGCTTTCCTAATGTTACCTCACCTTTTTGAAGGAAGAACAGGTTTGACCGCCTCATTACAACACTATCTGGTTATTACCGCTTTGGGCGCTGACCGTCCCGGCATCGTGAACACTATCACCCGCCACGTCAGCAGCTGCGGCTGTAATATCGAAGACAGCCGGCTGGCCATGCTTGGTGACGAATTTACGTTTATCATGCTGCTTTCAGGTTCATGGAATGCGATTACGCTTATCGAATCGACCCTGCCGCTGAAAGGAGCCGAGCTGGATTTGCTGATCGTAATGAAGCGCACGACCGCGCGGCCTCCTCAGGCCATGCCAAACACCGTCTGGGTCCAGGTTGAGGTACCTGACTCGCCACATATTATCGAGCGTTTCACTGCCCTTTTTGATACGTGGAATATGAACATTGCCGAGCTGGTTTCTCGTACTCAGGTCAGCGGCGATGACGATTCAGCGCAGTTATTTATCCAGATAACCGCACACAGCCCGGCAACACAAAATGCAGCAAATATCGAACAAGCGTTCAAAGCCCTATGTACAGAATTGAACGCACAAGGCAGTATTAACATCGTTAATTATTCACAGCATGATGAACAGGATGGAGTTTGAGTAATGAATCCACTGAAAGCCGGTGATATTGCACCGAAATTTAGCTTACCAGACCAGGACGGCGAGGAAGTAAATTTGACCGACTTCCAGGGACAGCGTGTTCTGGTTTATTTTTACCCGAAAGCCATGACCCCCGGTTGTACCGTCCAGGCCTGCGGCCTGCGCGATAACATGGATGACTTAAAAAAAGCGGGTGTTGAGGTCCTGGGTATCAGTACCGATAAACCAGAAAAACTCTCCCGTTTCGCCGAAAAAGAGTTGCTGAACTTCACGCTGCTGTCTGATGAAAATCATCAGGTGTGCGAGCAGTTTGGCGTCTGGGGCGAAAAATCGTTTATGGGGAAAACCTATGATGGTATTCACCGCATTAGTTTCCTGATCGATACCGACGGTAAAGTCGAACACGTATTTGATAACTTTAAAACCAGTAATCACCACGACGTGGTGCTGAACTGGCTGAAAGAAAACGGCTAACGCGCGAGCAAACGCCGGACGCCGGGGAGTGAATCACTGACCCGGCGTCCGTTTGAATGCGTATGTTGGCAAGGCGTAAGGCTATTTCTCATCTTCCGCAATCAGGCCATCCGGCCAGGCATGTACCACCGCTTTGATTAACGTCGCCAGCGGAATCGCAAAGAACACGCCCCAGAATCCCCACAGGCCGCCGAAGATCACCACCGACAGAATAATGACCAGCGGATGCAGGTTAACGGCTTCCGAAAACAGTACCGGCACCAGCAGATTACCGTCCAGCCCCTGAATAATCAGGTACACCGCAAACAGGCTCCAGAACTCCGGACCCGCGCCAAACTGAAACAGCGCCACGCCGACCACCGGAATGGTCACCACGAAGGCGCCGATATAGGGAATCAGGACCGAGAAGCCAACCAGCACCGCCAGCAGTAGCGAATAGTTGAGATCGAAGAGGATAAAGCCAATCCACGTCGCTACGCCGACGACGATCATCTCCAGCACCTTACCGCGGATGTAGTTGGTAATCTGCTGGTTCATCTCTTTCCACACCTGCCCCGCCAGCCCACGGTTGCGCGGCAGCACGCGGCGCACGGCATTCAACATCTGCTCTTTGTCTTTTAACAGGAAGAACACCATTAACGGCACCAGCACCAGATAGACCGCCAGGGTCAGCAGCCCCACCAACGAGGCCAGGGAGTATTTGACCACCGAGTCGCCAACGGTCAGCACGCGGTTACGCATATTGTCCGCCATGGCGTCGATAATGCCGGCATCCATCAGCGCCGGATAGCGGCGTGGCACCGTCGCGGCAAAATCGGAGAGTTTATTGAGCATCCCGGGCATATCGCGAATCAGATAGATCCCCTGCTGCCAGGCGACGGGCATCACCACAAACGCCATCAGTAGCAAAATGCCCACAAACAAAATCAGTACGAACGAGGTAGCCCAGGTTCGCGATAACCCCACGCGCTCCAGGCGGACGGTTGGCCATTCCAGCAGATAAGCCAGCACAATAGCGACCAGTAAAGGCGCCAGCAGGCCGCTGAAAAAGAACATGATGCCGAACCCGGCCAGCAAAATAACCAACAGCGCTATCGCCTCCGGATCGCTGAACCGGCGACGGTACCACTGCATTAACATCTCAAGCATAAACCCTTCCATGAAGCGCGAAGCCGCAAAACTGTGGGAATTGTATCTAAATGTCACCAGAAAGACTTCGCTTTTATTAGCAAAGCCACAAACATTCACCCCGCCGTGAAGATCATATTTTCAATAGCCCCAACGCCAGCTAAACTCGCAGGACGCGCGGATATGGAACATTACGCCGCCCTATCGGTCAAACTGGCACACCCACATTACAGGACAGAGGTTATGTTCAGGCAGTTAAAGAAAACGCTGGTGGCAACCGTCATAGCGTCGCTGACGCTGGGTTCGATTTTGCCTGCTTTTGCTGACCCCGCAGATACTCTGCCAGATATGGGCACCTCTGCAGGAAGCACGCTCTCCATTGGCCAGGAAATGCAGATGGGGGATTACTATGTGCGCCAGCTACGCGGTAGCGCGCCATTAATCAACGACCCTCTGCTGGTGCAATATATTAATGGCTTAGGGATGCGTCTGGTTGCCCACGCCAACTCGGTGCGCACCCCTTTTCACTTCTACCTGATTAACAACGACCAGATTAACGCCTTCGCCTTCTTTGGCGGCAACGTGGTGCTACACTCCGCCCTCTTCCGCTATTCAGATACCGAAAGCGAGCTGGCATCGGTGATGGCGCACGAAATCTCACACGTGACGCAGCGCCATCTTGCGCGCGCGATGGAAGACCAGAAACGCAACGCCCCGCTGACCTGGGTCGGGGCGCTGGGCTCTATTCTGCTGGCGATGGCCAGCCCGCAGGCGGGTATGGCGGCCCTGACCGGTACGCTGGCGGGGAGCCAACAGGGTCTGATCAGCTTTACCCGGCAGAATGAAGAAGAGGCTGACCGCATCGGGATTCAGGTGCTGCAGCGCTCCGGTTTTGATCCGCAGGCGATGCCGGCCTTTATGAGTAAGCTGCTCGACCAGTCGCGCTACTCCACCCGCCCACCGGAAATGTTGCTGACTCACCCCCTGCCGGAAAGCCGTCTGTCCGATGCCCGCAACCGCGCCAACCAGATGCGTCCGGTGGTTGTCCAGTCCTCCGCCGATTTTTATCTCGCCAAGGCGCGGACCCTGGGCATGTATAACTCCGGGGAAAATAAGCTCGGCGATGATTTGCTGAACGCCTGGGCGAAAGGCAATATCCGCGAGCAGCACGCCGCCCAGTACGGGCGTGCGCTGCTGGCCATGGGCAGCAATAACTACGATCTGGCGCGTAAAACGCTGCAGCCATTGCTGAGCGCCGAACCGCAAAACGCCTGGTACCTCGACCTGGCCACCGATATCGATCTCGGGCAGAAGAAAACGGCCGAGGCGATTAATCGCCTGAAAAATGCCCGCGAAATCCGCACCAACCCGGTTCTGCAGCTGAACCTCGCCAACGCCTACCTGCAGGGTGGCCAACCGGCAGAAGCGGAAAAAATTCTCAACCGCTACACCTTTAATAATAAGGATGACGGCAACGGCTGGGATCTGCTGGCGCAGTCAGAAGCGGCGCTCGGCCATCGCGATCAGGAGCTGGCGGCTCGCGCGGAAGGAATGGCGCTGGTAGGCCAGCTCGATCAGGCGATTACGCTGCTGAGCAGCGCCAGTTCGCAGGTGAAATTGGGCAGTTTGCAGCAGGCTCGCTACGATGCCCGTATCGATCAGCTGCGCCAGCTGCAGGCGCGATTCCGCCCCTATCAAAAAATGTAAGGAGACGACATGTCTGACGCGGTAAAAATCTACCATAACCCTCGCTGCTCCAAGAGCCGCGACACCTTAAGCCTGCTGAAGGCTAACGGTATCGACCCTGAAGTTGTGCTCTACCTGGAGACGCCGCCGGATGCCGCCACGCTGCGTCAGCTGTTGAAAATGCTGGGAATGGTGAGCGCTCGTGAACTGATGCGCCAAAAGGAAGATCTGTATAAATCTCTGAACCTCGCCGACCCCCAGCTCAGCGAAGATGCGCTGATTCAGGCCATCGTCGATAACCCGAAGCTGATGGAGCGGCCTGTCGTCGTCAGTCACGGCCAGGCGCGGATCGGCCGGCCGCCGGAGCAGGTACTGGAAATCGTTAACTGAGCGCATGCGCCATCGCGGTAACCGATGATGGCGCAGCGAAGGGATGCGGAAATGCAGCGCCCCGGCCCGACTAGAGCCTGAGGATCTCTTTCACGAAGGGGATCGTCAGTTTGCGCTGCGCGGTAATCGAGGCGTGATCGAGCTGATCGAGCGTCATAAAGAGCGAACGCATTTCACGGTCTAAGCGCTTAAGCAGGAAACGGCAGACGTCTTCCGGCATCTCAAACCCCCGCAGGCGCGCGCGAAGCTGTAGCGCCTGCAGCTTATCTTCATCCGACAGCGGCTGCAGCTTATAGATTTGCCCCCAGTCGAGGCGCGACGCCAGATCCGGCAGACCAAGATTAAGCTGGCGGGGCGGACAATCGCCGGTGATCAGTAAACGGGTTTTCCCCGATTCGAGGATCCGATTATACAGATTGAAGATCGCCATTTCCCACGGCTCATCGCCAGCCACGCACTCGATATTATCAATGCACACCAGCGAAAGCTGCTCCATCCCGTCAAGAACTTCCGGAACAAACCACGTACGCTTATCCAGCGGGACATAGCCCACCGCATCGCCGCGTTGGGAAAGCTCCGCACAGGCGGCGTGTAACAGGTGACTGCGCCCCGCGCCTTCGCGTGACCAGATATAGATGTACCCGCTATGCTCCTGCCGCAGAACATTCTGTAAGGCAGCAAGAAGAGAAGGGTTACCCCCCGGCCAAAAACTCGCGAAAGTTTCATCGTCGGGAAGATACAGTGGCAGAGAGAGCTGTGCCGGTGCGTTCAGATGGACCTCATCATAGGCTTACAGAAAAACGCGAAGAGTTTATCACGAAGTATGCCTCGAGAGAACCGGGCGGGATCGCCGCCCGGATGCAGGATCAGGGTTTGCCGTTTTCACTATCGGCCGCATCCAGAACCACCTCTTCCGGACGCAGGACGCTGATGAGTTTGAAGATCAGGCTCAGGCCGACGCCGACAATGGTCGCCAGCGCCATCCCTTTCAGTTCCGCCGCCCCGATATGCACCTTGGCGCCGCTGACGCCAATGATCAGAATAACGGAGGTCAGGATCAGGTTCTGCGCCTTGTTGTAATCGACTTTCGACTCGATCAACACGCGAATACCGGACGCGCCGATCACCCCGTAGAGCAGCAGCGAAACGCCGCCCATCACCGGCAGCGGGATAATCTGGATCGCCGCCGCCAGCTTGCCGACGCAGGAGAGCAGAATCGCGAAGATCGCCGCCCCGCCGATAACCCAGGTACTGTAGACGCGGGTGATTGCCATCACGCCGATATTCTCGCCGTAGGTGGTGTTAGGCGTCGATCCGAAGAAGCCGGAGATCATCGTCGACAGACCGTTCGCAAACATCGAACGATGCAGACCCGGGTCGCGGATCAGATCTTTTTTAACGATATTAGCCGTCACCACCAGGTGACCGACGTGCTCGGCGATGACCACCAGCGCGGCGGGCAGGATGGTGAAGATAGCAAACCACTCAAAACGCGGGGTATAGAAGGTCGGCAGCGCGAACCAGTGCGCCTCGGCAATCGGCGTGGTATCGACAACCCCCATCACAAACGAGAGCGCGTAGCCCACCAGCACGCCGATAAGAATCGGGATAATCGCCATGAAGCCGCGGAACAGGACCGAACCAAACACCGTCACGCCGAGCGTGACCATCGAGATGATAATGGTTTTGCTGTCAGGAGATTGCCCTTCCGCCGGCAGCAGGCCGGCCATATTAGCCGCCACCCCGGCCAGCTCCAGGCCGATAACCGCGACAATCGCCCCCATCGCGGCTGGCGGGAACATCACATCCAGCCACCCGGTTCCGGCTCTTTTCACAATAAAGGAGACGAGGCAGAACAGCGCGCCGCACATAATGAAGCCGCCCAGCGCCACTTCATAGCCCAGCGGTAACAGCAGCAGTACCGGAGAAATAAAGGCAAAGCTCGACCCCAGGTATGCCGGAATTTTCCCCTTACAGATGCAAAGGTACAGCAGCGTCCCGAGGCCGTTAAACAACAGGACGGTAGCCGGGTTAATATGAAACAGGACCGGCACCAGTACCGTTGCGCCAAACATAGCGAACAGATGTTGCAAACTAAGCGGAATTGTCTGTAAAAGCGGCGGTCTTTCACTCACCCCGATGGCACGGCGCGTCATGGCGTTTTCCTCTAAGAGTCGTTTATTAGTTGCTGTGAGTTTGTTTTATTCAAAAAAAAGCCGACTGTTAAAGTCGGCTTCTTATTATTCATTCAATTACTTGGTACCAAAAATCTTATCGCCGGCATCGCCGAGCCCTGGAATAATATATCCGTGCTCGTTGAGGCCCTGGTCAATGGAGGCGGTATACATCTCAACGTCCGGGTGCGCTTTCTCCAGCGCGGCAATCCCTTCCGGAGCGGCAACCAGCACCAGCACCTTAATGCTGGAGCAGCCCGCTTTTTTCAGCAGGTCGATAGTGGCGATCATCGAACCGCCGGTTGCCAGCATCGGGTCAACCACCAGCGCCATACGCTCGTCGATGTTCGACACCAGCTTCTGGAAATAGGGCACCGGCTCGAGGGTCTCTTCGTCACGATAGACGCCCACGACGCTGATGCGCGCGCTCGGGACGTGTTCCAGAACCCCTTCCATCATCCCGAGACCCGCGCGCAGAATCGGCACAACGGTAATTTTCTTACCTTTGATCTGCTCGATTTCTACCGGGCCATTCCAGCCTTCAATGGTGACTCTCTCGGTCTCCAGATCGGCGGTGGCTTCATACGTCAGTAAGCTACCAACCTCTGAGGCGAGTTCACGGAAGCGTTTGGTGCTGATGTCGTGCTCACGCATCAGGCCCAGCTTGTGTTTGACGAGCGGGTGTTTCACTTCCACAATCTTCATTCTCTTTCTCCTCTGAGGGGCAGCCACAAAAAAAATCGCGGGATTATACCGCTTTTTTCCATTTGCGCCATAGCCGATATGTTTGACCGGGATCAACCAAAATGCTTTGCGCTGCCTGAGCCAGTATAAAACAAAATAAAAAAACCCCGCACCGGCGGGGTTGAACGAGAGTTATCGATGATTTACAACGTTTCGCCGTTGCTGCTAATAACCTGTTGATACCAGGCAAATGATTTTTTGCGGCTGCGATCGAGCGTCCCGTTGCCTTCATTGTCTTTATCGACATAGATAAAGCCATAGCGCTTTTTCATTTCGCCGGTACCGGCGGAAACCAGGTCAATGCAGCCCCACGGGGTGTAGCCCATCAGATCGACGCCGTCCTCAACCACCGCTTTTTTCATCTCGGCAATATGAGCGGAGAGATAATCAATGCGATAGCTATCGTCCACCGAGCCGTCGGCTTCGCGCACATCGATGGCGCCAAACCCGTTTTCGACAATAAAGAGCGGGAGCTGATAGTGATCCCAGAACCAGTTGAGGGAATAGCGCAGGCCTACCGGGTCAATCTGCCAACCCCAGTCTGACTTCTGCACATACGGGTTGGAGACCAGGCTGGTCGTTTCGTCATAATCCAGCAGCGGGTTATCCGCGGTCGCTTTGGTGGCGAACGACATATAGTAGCTAAAGCCGATATAGTCGACGCAGCCCTCGGCCAGCGCCCGACGATCCTCTTCGGTGATATCCAGCGCAAAACCGCGACGTGCGAAGTAATTCAGCAGATGCTGAGGATACCTGCCGCGCACGTGCACATCGGTGAACCAGTAGCGGCGATGCATGGCGTTCATCGCCATCATCATGTCATTCGGTGCGCAGGAGAGCGGATAAATCGGGCACATGGCAATCATGCAACCGACCTGCAGCGATGGATTAATCTCGCGGGCAACTTTCACCGCCAGCGCGCTGGCGACCAGCTCGTAGTGCGCGGCCTGGTACATCACCGGCTCGCGATCTTCCCCCGGCAGGTACTTCAGACCGGAGTTGGTAAACGGCGCAAAATCTTCGTGGAAGTTAGCCTGGTTATTGATCTCATTAAAGGTCATCCAGTACTTCACTTTATGCTGATAGCGCTTAAATACCACCTGCGCAAAGCGGACGAAGAAATCAATCAGCTGGCGGTTGCGCCAGCCGCCATATTCCGTCACCAGATGGTAAGGCATCTCGAAGTGAGAAAGCGTAATCACCGGCTCGATGCCGTGTTTCAGGCATTCATCGAACAGATCGTCGTAGAACTGCAAACCGGCTTCGTTCGGCTCCCGTTCATCGCCCTGCGGGAATATGCGCGTCCAGGCAATTGAGGTGCGGAAACATTTGAAACCCATTTCAGCAAATAGCTGAATGTCCTCTTTATAACGATGGTAAAAATCAATCGCCTCATGGTTGGGGTAATTTTTACCCGGCAGCACGCCGTCGGTAATTTCACGCGGTACGCCGTGCGCGCCGGCGGTCATGACATCGGCCACGCTAACGCCTTTACCGCCCTCTTGCCAGCCCCCTTCCAGCTGATGCGCCGCCACCGCGCCGCCCCACAGAAAACCTTCTTTAAATCCAGACATGTTCTCTTCCTTATGCGCGATCGCCATTCCGCGATCGGGTTTGCTGATTAAAATGGTAAACGGCCCCCAGCAGCCCGGCATCGTTGCCGTGACTGACGGTGTCGAGAGCGTCCGCGATGCCGAACCAGGCCAGATGTTCACGCAGCAGCGGCAAAAAGCCCGGCCGTTCTACGATGCCGCCGCCGATGAAAATCGCTTGCGGATCAAAAATGTTCACGAGGTTATACAGGCCGCTACCGATCCCGTTGAAGAAGTCAGCCACCAGCCGCTGGCAAACCGCATCGCCCGCCTCATAGCGATCGAATATCTCTTCGCCGGTTACCGCTTCCAGCGTCTTGCCAATGTGCCGGGCATAGCGGTGGCGCAGTACGCGGAGGGTGCAGTTTTCATTCATTGAGTAGCGACGGACATCGCGGGCGCCGGGACGCTCGGTGTGCATATAGCCGAACTCGCCGGCGCGAAAGCGGGCGCCATGCACCAGTTGGTGATTACAGAAAATCGCGCCGCCAATGCCGGTGCCGATCGTCAGGACCAGAAAGTCGCTCATCTCCGCGGCTTTCCCCTGCCAGCGCTCGGCCAGCAGGACGCAGTTGGCATCGTTTTCGATGGTGACGGGAAGATGGGTCCGCTGCTCCAGCCAGCTGACGATCGCGAAATTATCGAAGCGCCGGATCGCGCCGCCCATTTCGATATAGCCGGTATGCGGATTCACATAGCCGGGCGCGCCGATCGCCACGCCTTCGCACTCCGGGTGAGCGGCAATCCACGCCAGCATCGCCTGCAGAATCTGCTCGCCATCGCTGTCGCCGATCGACTGTTTGCCTTTTGCAAGCAGCCTGCCCGTATCGCTGATCACGCCCATTTTTAATGCCGTGCCACCGATATCAAATGCGGCAATGTTCATCGCGTCCCTCCCTCCTGAATCCCCACGGAATCTACGTTCGGCTCTCCTGATAAAAAAAAGAAACCGGTTTCAGTGGCATGATGGCGATTCCCACTTACCGAGGCAAGCACAAGGATGTACCCGGTTTCATTTTCGTGAACAGTATCAAATTTGTTCATCTCGCCGCTGATTAACGCCGACTGTAAAGCAGGCTCGCAAACGTTTGCTTTCCCTGTTAGAATTGCGCCGATTTTTCTTGCTACCGCAAATGTGTGGAGATTTCGCAGTGACCGATAAAACCTCTCTCAGCTATAAAGATGCCGGCGTAGATATCGATGCAGGCAACGCTCTCGTCGACCGTATTAAGGGTGTGGTGAAGAAAACCCGCCGCCCTGAAGTGATGGGTGGACTGGGCGGATTCGGCGCACTGTGCGCATTGCCGCAAAAATACCGCGAACCGGTACTGGTTTCCGGCACTGACGGCGTCGGTACCAAGCTGCGTCTGGCGATGGACCTGAAACGCCACGACACGATCGGTATCGATCTGGTGGCGATGTGCGTCAACGACCTAGTGGTTCAGGGCGCCGAGCCGCTGTTTTTCCTCGATTACTACGCGACCGGGAAGCTGGATGTCGATACGGCTGCCAGCGTCATCAGCGGTATCGCGGAAGGCTGCCTGCAGTCCGGCTGCGCGCTGGTCGGTGGCGAAACGGCGGAAATGCCGGGCATGTACCATGGCGATGACTATGACGTGGCAGGTTTCTGCGTCGGCGTAGTAGAAAAATCAGAAATTATTGATGGCAGCAAAGTTGCCGATGGCGACGTGCTGGTGGCGCTGGCTTCCAGCGGCCCGCATTCCAACGGCTACTCGCTGGTGCGTAAAATTATCGAAGTGAGCGGCGTTGACCCGCAAACGACCGATCTGAACGGTTCTTCGCTGGCCGACCATCTGCTGGCGCCTACCCGTATCTACGTTAAGTCGATACTGGAGCTGATCGCCAACGTTGAAGTTCACGCCATTGCGCACCTGACCGGCGGCGGCTTCTGGGAAAACATCCCGCGCGTCCTGCCGGATAATACCCAGGCGGTCATCGATGAATCCTCCTGGCAGTGGCCGGAAGTGTTCAACTGGTTGCAAACGGCCGGTAACGTCAGCAGCCATGAAATGTACCGTACCTTTAACTGCGGCGTCGGCATGGTCATCGCCCTGCCGCCGGAAGCCGCGGATAAAGCCATCGCTCTGCTGAACGAGAAAGGTGAAAACGCGTGGAAAATAGGCTATATCAAAGCCTCTGATTCCGAACAGCGTGTGGTCATTGAATGAAAAATATTGTGGTGCTGATTTCCGGTAACGGAAGCAATTTGCAGGCGATTATCGATGCCTGCGCCCGGAAACAGATCGGCGGCACCCTGCGAGCGGTATTTAGCAACAAGGCCGATGCGTTCGGCCTTGAACGCGCGCGTGAGGCCAGTATTCCGGCCCACGCGCTCACCGCCAGCCAGTTTGCCAATCGCGAAGCCTTCGATCGTGAACTGATGCAGGAGATCGATGCGTACGCGCCGGATCTGGTGGTGCTGGCGGGCTATATGCGTATTCTGAGTCCGGCGTTTGTCGCCCACTATCAGGGGCGTCTGCTGAATATCCATCCTTCACTGTTGCCAAAATACCCGGGGCTGCACACGCATCGCCAGGTGCTGGAAAATGGTGATGAGGAGCACGGTACCTCGGTGCATTTCGTTACCGACGAGCTGGACGGTGGCCCGGTGATTCTGCAGGCCAAAGTGCCGGTTTTCGCCGAAGATAGCGAAGACGACATTACCGCTCGCGTCCAGGCGCAGGAACATGCGATTTATCCGCTGGTGGTGAGCTGGTTTATCGACGGCCGACTGCGCATGGAGGGGAATCAGGCGTGGCTTGATGATGCTCCCCTGCCGCCGCAGGGCTATGCGGCCGAAGAGTAATTCTCAGCGCCTCTGTCTGCCGTCAGGGGCGCTTTTTACTGACGTATCGTCTTCCGCTCGCCTCCCCACTCCGCTACGCTCACCGCACGATTGATGCCCAGCTTATGCCCGCGCCCCCCCTGCCGTTGCTCACAATAGCAGCGGACGCGCGCATCCGCTTCGCTTCACTGCCCGTTGAAAGAAAACTGTCATACTTCTTTGACATAGTTGGACATTCAATGGCAAAGCTCGCCATAATGAAAAAGCAACATCAATCAACCGGAGTGTGAGTTGTAATGGGCCAGGAAAAGCTATATATCGAGAAAGAACTCAGCTGGTTGTCCTTTAACGAACGCGTACTTCAGGAAGCGGCGGATAAAAGCAACCCACTGATTGAGCGCATGCGCTTTTTGGGAATTTACTCCAACAACCTCGACGAATTTTATAAAGTGCGCTTCGCTGAACTTAAGCGCCGCATCATAATTAGCGAAGAACAAGGCAGTACCGCCCATTCTCGCCATTTGTTAGGCAAAATCCAGGCCCGCGTACTGAAGGCCGATCAGGAGTTCGACAGCCTGTATAATGAGCTGCTGCTGGAGATGGCGCGTAACCAGATCTTCCTGATCAACGAACGGCAGCTTTCGGTCAATCAGCAGTCCTGGCTACGCAACTACTTTAAACAGTACCTACGCCAGCACATCACCCCGATCCTGATTAACCGTGAGACGGATCTGATTCAGTTCCTGAAAGATGATTACACCTATCTGGCGGTAGAAATTATCCGCGGGGACACCATTAATTACGCCCTGCTGGAAATTCCGTCCGATAAAGTCCCGCGTTTTGTTAACCTGCCTCCGGAAGCCCCTCGCCGCCGTAAGCCGATGATTCTGCTTGATAACATCCTGCGCTATTGCCTGGATGATATTTTTAAAGGTTTCTTCGACTACGACACGCTGAACGCTTACTCGATGAAAATGACCCGTGACGCCGAGTACGACCTGGTGCACGAGATGGAGTCGAGCCTGATGGAGCTGATGTCCTCCAGCCTGAAACAGCGTCTGACGGCTGAACCGGTGCGCTTTGTCTATCAGCGCGATATGCCGGACACCATGGTCGAAATGCTGCGCGCGATGTTCGCCATTTCACGCTATGACTCGATGCTGCCCGGCGGGCGTTACCACAACTTTAAAGACTTTATCGGCTTCCCGAACGTTGGGAAGGCCAATCTGGTCAACAAGCCGCTGCCGCGCCTGCGTCACACCTGGTTCGATAAATTCCGTAACGGATTTGACGCCATTCGCGAACGCGACGTGCTGTTGTACTACCCGTATCATACCTTCGAACATGTGCTGGAACTGCTGCGTCAGGCCTCATTCGACCCCAGCGTACTGGCGATCAAAATCAATATTTACCGCGTGGCCAAAGATTCACGCATCATCGATTCGATGATTCATGCCGCGCACAACGGTAAAAAAGTCACCGTGGTGGTGGAGCTGCAGGCGCGTTTTGACGAAGAGGCCAACATTCATTGGGCTAAGCGTCTGACCGAAGCGGGGGTACACGTTATCTTCTCCGCGCCGGGGCTGAAAATTCACGCCAAGCTGTTCCTGATCTCGCGCAAAGAGGGAGACGAAGTCGTCCGCTATGCCCATATCGGGACCGGTAACTTCAACGAAAAAACCGCGCGTCTGTACACCGACTATTCCTTGCTGACGGCGGATGCGCGCATCACCAATGAAGTCCGCAGGGTGTTCAACTTTATCGAAAACCCATATCGCCCGGTCAGCTTCGATTACCTGCTGGTGTCGCCGCAGAACTCGCGTCGTCTGCTGTATGAAATGATCGACAGAGAGATTGCCAACGCCCAGAATGGCCAGCCTTCCGGGATTACCCTCAAGCTGAACAACCTGGTCGATAAAGGGCTGGTGGACCGCCTGTATGCCGCATCAAGCTCAGGCGTGCCGGTTAACCTGTTGATTCGCGGCATGTGTTCCCTGATCCCCGGACTGGAAGGGATTAGCGACAATATTCGCGTCACCAGCATCGTTGACCGTTTCCTCGAACACGACCGCGTCTATGTTTTCGAAAACGGCGGTGACAAACAGGTTTGGCTCTCTTCCGCGGACTGGATGACGCGCAATATTGACTATCGTATTGAAGTCGCCGCGCCGCTGTTAGACCCTCGTCTGAAACAGCGCGTGCTGGATATTTTTGATATCTTGTTCAACGATACGGTCAAAGCACGCTATCTTGATAAAGAACTGAGTAATCGCTACGTGCCGCGCGGCAATCGCCGTAAAGTACGCGCACAGCTGGCGATCTACGACTATCTCAAATCACTCGAACAACCCGACTAACCTATGCCAATAAACGAAAAAACCCCTCGTCCGCAGGAGTTCGCGGCGGTCGACCTTGGTTCAAACAGTTTTCATATGGTGATCGCCCGTGTCGTCGACGGAGCTATGCAGATCATCGGCCGCCTGAAACAGCGGGTTCACCTGGCCGATGGACTGGATGAAAATTCCGTGCTCAGCGAAGAGGCGATGACCCGCGGGCTTAACTGTCTGTCGCTGTTTGCCGAACGCCTGCAGGGTTTTTCCCCCTCCAGCGTATGCATCGTCGGGACTCATACCTTGCGCCAGGCGGCAAATGCGGCGGAGTTTCTCAAGCGGGCGGAGAAAGTGATCCCCTATCCGATTGAGATAATCTCCGGTAACGAAGAAGCGCGCCTGATTTTTATGGGCGTGGAACATACGCAACCCGAACGGGGCCGCAAGCTGGTCATCGATATCGGCGGCGGCTCGACGGAGCTGGTTATTGGCGAGGATTTCGAACCACGGCTGGTTGAAAGTCGTCGCATGGGCTGCGTCAGCTTCTCGCAGATCTACTTCCCTGGCGGCACTATCAACAAAGAGAATTTCCAGCGGGCGCGCCTGTCGGCCATACAGAAGCTGGAAACCCTGGCCTGGCAGTTCCGCATCCAGGGCTGGAACGTGGCGCTGGGCGCATCCGGTACCATCAAAGCCGCCCAGGAAGTGCTGGTGGCGATGGGGGAAAAAGACGGGTTTATTACCCCGGAACGCCTTGAAATGCTGGTGGATGAACTGCTGAAGTATAAAAACTTCGACGCCCTCAGCCTGCCGGGGCTGTCGGAAGAGCGTAAAGCGGTCTTTGCGCCCGGGCTGGCGATCCTGTGCGGCGTTTTCGATGCGCTGGCGATCAAAGAGCTGCGTTTGTCCGACGGCGCGCTGCGCGAAGGCGTGCTGTACGAGATGGAAGGACGTTTCCGCCATCAGGATATTCGCAGCCGGACCGCGCAAAGTCTGGCAAACCAGTACAATATTGACCGCGAACAGGCGCGTCGGGTGCTGGAAACCACCACCCACATCTTCGAGCAATGGCAGGATCAGAACCCCAAACTGGCCAACCCACACCTGTCGGCGTTGCTGAAATGGGCGGTGATGCTGCACGAAGTGGGGCTGAATATTAACCACAGCGGGATGCACCGTCACTCGGCCTATATTCTGCAGAACAGCGATTTGCCCGGCTTCAATCAGGAGCAGCAGATGCTGATGGCGACGCTGGTTCGCTATCACCGTAAAGCGATCAAGCTGGATGATTTACCCCGCTTTACGCTGTTCAAGAAAAAGCAGTTCCTGCCGCTCATTCAGCTACTGCGCCTGGGGATTTTGCTCAACAACCAGCGTCAGGCCACCACCACGCCGCCGACGCTCAAGCTGAAGACCGAAGCCAACCACTGGACGCTGGTCTTCCCGCATGACTGGTTTAGCCAAAATGCGCTGGTGCTGCTCGATCTGGAAAAAGAGCAGCAGTACTGGGAAGGGGTGCCTGACTGGCTGCTGAAGATTGCCGAAGAAGACTCCGATAGCGATAACTAGCCCACAGGCCGGGTTTACATCACCCGGCCACTTCTCTCCCCGTCAATCCGCATCCGCCGTAACTTCCTGCGCCAACGACGCCAGCGCGACCGGTTTCCCAATATCATAACCCTGCAGATAATCGATCCCCAATGACAGCACCGCCTGACGAATCTCCGGCGTCTCCACATACTCCGCCACCACCTGCATATTTTTCATCCGCGCCAGATGGCAAATGGATGCCACCACCTGGTAATCCAGGCTGCTGGAGAGCAGATTGCGAATAAAGCTGCCGTCAATCTTCAGCAGATCGACATTCAGACTTTTCAGCCGCGCGTAGCTGGCATAGCCGGTACCAAAATCATCGATTGCCACCCGAGATCCCAGCGCCTGCAGATGCTTCAGGGTTTGCCGCGCCTGATGAGGATTACTGAGCGAGTGATTCTCCGTCAGTTCAAATATTAACTGCCAGGCTTCAACATGGTAGTGCGCCAGCAGCCGCTCCACCTCTTCAGGGAACTGACTGCGGCTAACGGAAACCGGCGACAGGTTAATCGCCAGCCGCAGCCCAGGCAAATTTTGCCGATGCTTATCCATAAAAGCGAGCGTATGCTCGATCACCCACAGATCAATCCGTGACGAGAGACCAAATTCATGCGCCACCGGGAGGAAATCATCCGGCGAAATCAGCTCGCCGCTCTCCCCCTTCATTCTCAGCAACACTTCGTGATAGTTATCGCCGCGAATACCGATAATCGGCTGCGCCATCAGGCAAAAACGGTTCTGCTCCAGCGCCTGCAGGATCAGGTTCATCATCGCCACTTTGTCTTTCAAACCATGCTGCACATGCACGGCGCCGCGGCGCTGCATATTTTCCGGCTGACCGCTGGTCAACGACATATCGGCAATGTTATTCAGCTCGCCTAAGAGCAGATAGAGATGCTTAACCGGTGAGCGAACCTTGCAGTAGCTGATTCCCACCGCCGGCTGGAGTAAATCGCTCAGATACTCAGCCAGCTTTTGCTTATATTGAATGCGTAACAGCACACCATAATGACGCCCTAACAGCTCCAGTTCCGGGATGCGTAAAAAACAGAGTACCGACCAGAGAGCGCTGTCGAGCGCCCGGCTAAGCGCCCGCAAATTGGGCATATGTACTACCGGATCGAGAAATGCCATCCGGCGCACGCGAGCATGAATCACACGCTGCTGGGTCGCCAGCATCGCCATATAAGCAATAATAAAAGAAGACACCAGATAGCTCGAAGAGGTCATCGCCAGCTGGTGATGGTAGCTCAGGGAGTAGGGCAAATAGCGATAATGAAAGTGGATAATAACAATTAAAACGGGCGTCCAGATCACCGCGATCAAGCGATAGCCAAAACGCATCGCTCCCCATAGCATCACCGGCATAAGTAATGACAATGTATAATTTGTGCTAAATATTGTACTACTGCTACTCAGAGGAATTAATAACAACACTAATAATATTAACAACGACAGCATCCATAAAACGCGCTCGATACGTTTTATTTTTGGGTCGACCTGTAACCTGGCCTGTGAAATAAAACTGCGTAGATATAATGGATTACGGATAATACGAATCAAAAAGTAGCACAACGGGACGCCGGTTAAACAGCCGACCATTAAGGCCTGAAAAGTAATTAACGCTCGCAAGCTGAGAGGATCCACCCCCATCAACCCCGTCGCCCGGGGATGCATCCCCAAATACTCGGCGAACTGGGAGAGCACAAGAAAAATAGCCGACGGTAGCAGCATCTGCCATAGCAGCCGCTGCGGCATCAGGCTGACCGTACCATGTGAAATATGCTGTCGGCGCGGCACAAAAATGCGATACCCGCCCCAACACAGCACGGTGGGGATCAAAAAATGGAACAGGATAACGATGGCTTGCCCCGCGGACATGCCGCGAGCAATGGTCTCCAGCAGACCGATAATAATGCCAGGCAGCGCGGCCCAGTCAAAAAATAGCATCAGGCTCAGGACCAGCGCCAACGGTAAATAGTAAAGAGGGACCTCATTACCGTTCAGCTCCGCGTAAGTATTCGCCCCCCTCGCCAGAGGCAGTAACAGCGTGGGTAAGATGAGCGGCAGCGCCCACCATTTATCCCGATATTGTCTGTATAGATTAATTATTTTCATTGATGCTCTACGTGTTACCCAAATTCCAGCAGGGTATATTCAGGCAGGCATCCAACCCAACCATCTTCGCCGCGCAAGGAATAACGACGCGGAACAGGCTGGAGATTTTAGTTATCAACGAAAGCAGGCAGTTGATACAAATCAAGAAATCATTTAGCTAAGATTAATAAAACTTATTTTTTGCGTCAGATCGAGTGAAGAAAAAAGCATGTGAATGTGATTATTATCTTGTATAACATCAGGTAATGTTTGAGCGGCGGTTTTTTACATCCACATCAATTGACCCTGCTGCTATCCTGTGCCTTAATACCCATATCGCCCCTCTTGTGGGTATACTTTAAGGAACCTTTTGTGAGTCAGGCACCCAGTATGCGTAATCGACATCGATTTAACCGTCGCATGACCCGTATCGTACTGCTTATCAGCTTTCTCTTTTTCTTTGGACGCTTCGTCTACTCCTCTATCGGTGCCTGGTACCATCATCAGGGCAAGATCGAGTCTCAGCAATCGACGATTACGGTAGATACACCGCCCCGGGAATAGGCCATCGCATCGGTGTGCACAGCCCCCGATTTCTGCCTACACGATCATATTTGCTTAAACGGTCAGCTCCATGTCACCCAGCTGGCGTAGCATTTCGCCGATCCCTTTACTGAGAATTTTGTCCTGGCGCATCACCACGCCTGGCTGACGGTGCAGAAGCGGCGTCAGCGACTGACGCACACTATCCAGCGTATTTCCGGTCGTAACGCCCACCGTCAGCAGCGGAGGGTCCAGCCGCAGCTGCTGGCCATCGCCGCGCCGTTTGCCTACGCCTGGCTTAATCATCATCTGGGGATCCAGGGGAGCCTGGTTGTTTCCGCGGCGCGGGTCAGTGCCGGGCTGGCGCTGGCCATGGCGCGGTACCCGCGTCATGTTCCAGCGCAGACGATGAACAGCCCCGTCAGAATCAGGCCGTGAATCCGCCATTAACATCAATGACCGAGCCGGTGATAAAGCCCGCCTCCGGCCCGGCCAGGAAAACAATCGTGGCGGCAACCTCCTCAACGCTCGCATAGCGCTGAATAGCGTGCGATGCCATCACCGCGGGTGGCAGATTGTCCTTCGAACCGGCCGCCATGTCGGTATCCATGATGCCCGCCTGAACCACATTGACGGTGATATTTCGCGCGCCCAGATCGCGCGCCGCACCCTTGCTGTAGCCTACGATAGCCGCTTTACTGGCGGCATAATCGGTCGTACCGGGGAAAGCGATGCGCGTACCAAGACCGGAGCCGATCGAGATAATCCGCCCACCGTCTGGCAGGACCTTCACCGCCGCGCGGATGTTGGCAATAACGCCCATCGTATTGATAAGCCATTGCCGATCCATCGCCCCATTGTCGATATCGGGGGCATCAATCGTTTTTCCCTGCCACGCGACGGCCGCGTTATTGACAAGAATGTCGAGTTTACCGAGTTTCTCCACCACTTCGCGCACCAGGGATTCCGCGACGGAGGGATCTCCCTGATCGGCGCCGATCGCAATGGCGCGCACGCCTTTTGCACGGAGCTTTTCCACGACGGCAAGCGCCTTCTCCGCGGAAGCAACGTAAGTAATAGCAATATCCGCCCCCTGGTCTGCCAGAGCGCCCGCGATCGCCGCCCCGAGACCGCGCGACCCACCGGTGATGAGCGCCACTTTTCCTGCGAGTTTTTTGTTCATGTCAGATTCCTGAGTAGGTTGGGTAGAAAGGAGGATTCGGCTCACCACGGCAGGCGTTCGTCCTGGAAAAAGAAACCGCCCGTTGGCCCCTCCTCCCCGATGCGGGCATACCGGATGACGGTACGTGCGCCGCTTTCGGCGCTCATGTCTGCCCGCTCACCGCCCATGCTGGTCTGCAGCCAGCCGGGGTGAACCGCATTAATTTTGATCGATGTGCCGCGCAACTCTTCCGCAATCAGGATGGTAAAGGCGTTGAGCGCAGCTTTCGATGTGTCATAGCCCAGCGCGCGAATCGGATAGACCGGCGAATTCGGATCGGATAAATGGCTAAGCGACCCACGGATACTGGAGACATTGACGACGCGACCCGCCACCGCGCGCCTGAGCAGCGGCAGCAAGGCTTGGGTCAGAAAGACGGGAGCGAAAAAGTTGGCCTCAAATGTGTCACGCACCACGTCGGATAGAGCCTCGCTCGGCGGCCGAAGCGCCGGCGTCCCGCCATCGGGACTGTCCAACAGGATGCCGGCGTTGTTAATCAGGATGTCGAGCCTGCCGTGCGCGTTGCCGATGTCCCTGTAAGCCGCCTGTCGATCCGACTCGCGGGTAACGTCGAGCTTCAGCGCCGAGGCCTTGCCGCCCTGGCCACACAGTCTGTCCGCCACCTCCCGGGCTTTTTTCTCGTCACGCGCGCCAACTATGACGTGGGCGCCAAGCGCAGCAAGCTGCTGAGAGATCTCCAGACCGAGACCTCGCGCGCCTCCGGTCACCAGTGCGACCTTAGCGTGAAGCGGTGGATTGTTATTCGTCATAATGACATCCCTTTATTGGCTAAGGTTGGGTCGGAAGAATCGATAAGAAATCACTGACGCCGTCGGCTACCCTTTTCAGCTCAGAGCGCTGGCGCGATCCCTCCTGCTTACAAATACAATACCGATCGATATAGTATCGAAAGGTATTGTATTTGCCGCCGAGGTGTCAAGGGATTTATACTGATCGGTATTGAAATATGGGGTGAATGGAAATGGGACGTCACAGACAATTCAACGAAGACGAAGCGCTGGCCGCGGCGCTCTCTGTCTTTTGGCAAAAAGGTTACGAGGGCACCTCTCTTGAGGATCTGACGCAAGCCACTGGCGTGGCCCGTCCCGGTCTCTATGCGGCCTTCGGGAACAAGCAACAAATTTTCATCAAAGCTCTCGATCTCTACGACAGCCGCTACATGGGCTTTATGCGCGAGGCGCTCAACGAACCCACGTCGCACAGGGTCGTTGAGCGAATCCTGCGCGAGTCTGCCGGCGTCCAGACCGCAAGCGCCGAACACCTGGGCTGCCTGGGCCTCAACGGCGCGCTGGCCTGCTCCGATGACGCGGAACCCATTCGTCGCGAGCTCATTCGCCGCCGAAGCGCAACGCAGCTGGCGCTGAGTCAACGTCTGGAACAGGCGCAACGCGAAGGCGATTTACCGCCATCCGTGGACTGCGCCACCCTGGCAACCTTCGTGATGACGTTATCTCAGGGGATGGCCGTACAGGCCAAAGCCGGAGCCAGCAGGCAGATGCTTGAGGCGCTGGTCGACCACGCGCTCAGCAGCTGGCCCTCCGCAACCCCATAGCGTTGCTGCCCCGAATCGGGTAAGCGGCATAAAAAAGCCCGCGTTATCGCGGGCTTAATTAAAAGACAGACGCCTTTCGGTTACAAACCGGCCTCATTCATCCAAATCTCCGCATCTGCGCCTGCGGGAATACGTAACGGGGCGGAGGGATCGGTAGCCGCCCGCCAGACGGCGGCGGCCACGTCGGAGGCATGAGTCACAGGAGCTGAGTCGTCCTGGACACTCCTTACAAATTGTTGCAGCATCGGCGCATAGTCCGGCTCCTCCATGCCGCGCAAGTGCGGGCGGGCATTGTCGCCGAATCGGGTTTCCGGCGAACGGCCGGGCAAAACGATGTGCACGCGGACGCCGAAAGGCGCCATTTCCACCGCCAGAGACTCGGTGAAGGCGTTTACGGCGGCCTTACTTGCCCGGTAGACTCCGACGATCGGCAACGTTTTGAGCGTTACCGTCGATGTCACATTGATGACCACACCGGCCCGGCGATGGCGCATTTGCGGCACAATAGCCTGCACCATCGCCAGCGTTCCGATCGTATTGGTCGCAAACAGAGCATGGATTGTTTCTGGCGCCGTTAGCTCGACCGGCGCCGGCGCCCCGAAGCCGGCATTATTGACCAGAACATCGATTGGGCCAGCAGCCTCCACTGCCCGGGCGATACTTGCCGGTGAGGTGACATCGAGCTCAAGCAGGCGTAGCCGTCGCGAAACCGGCAGCAGGCCTTCACGCGGCGTTCGCATCGTTGCAATCACATCCCAGCCCTTTTCAATAAACAGCTTCGCGGTTTCCAGACCGAAGCCGGACGAACAACCCGTGATCAATATCGTAGGCATAAGCATCTCCACTAAACGTTGACTCGTTCATGGTAGCGGCGCAGAGATGGACGTAATATAGTTTATAGTCGCCATTACTTTAGAAATAGTCCTGTTTATGAACGTCGATCCTCTGGCCCAAATCGTCACACTACTACAGCCTGCCGCGCGTTTTTCAAAACTGGTGGCATGTGCCGGCTTCTGGCAGATTCATCGCGAGGCGACGGGAGAACCCTTTTATTGCGCAATCCTTGAAGGAAGCTGCCGTATCACCTTAGGCGGGCACCAGCGATTCGTTCTCAGGGCCGGCGACTTTATTCTCGCCCCGGCGATGCGGGAGATGGTCAACGAGAGTCTCAATGCACCGGACGACATGCCTCCTACATCGCCCATCCGGGTCAGCGAAGGCCATTTTCGCGTCGGACGCCAGCACGGCCCAGCCGATCTGCGCATGCGGATCGGGCATTGCAGCTTTGGAGCGCCGGATGCGGCGCTGCTCGTTTCACTATTGCCGGACGTGGTTGTAGTGCGCGATCGGCCCCGACTCGCCACGCTGATACAGCTGATCGACGAGGAAACACGCGAGCGCCGGGCGGCAAAAGAACTCGTGCTGGAGCGGCTTCTCGAGGTACTGTTGATCGAGGCGTTGCGATCCGCCACGGAGAGCACATCCGCGCCAGGCCTGAGCCGCGGCCTGGCTGATGAGCGTCTTGCGGCCGCGCTTCGTGCCATGCATGCCCGGCCTGAACATTCCTGGACAGTTGCCGAACTGGCCACCCGCGCCGCGCTGTCCCGCTCAGCCTTCTTTGCCCGATTCAACCGCATCGTCGGCCTGCCGCCAATGGAATATTTGCTGGCCTGGCGGATGGCGCTGGCAAAGCAGCTATTGCGGAGCCGGGAGCTCAGCATCGATCGCGTAGCGATGCAGGTGGGCTACGGTTCGGCAAGCAGTTTTAGCGCTGCGTTTGCGCGGTATGTCGGCATGCCCCCAGCCCGCTATGCGCGGGAGGCATCCCCGTCCCCGCAGGAGCCTCCGCATGGCGCTCCCGACGATCTCTCAGGGCAGAATTAAATTAAACGTGCGGCCTTTCACATAGAGGATGCCTGGTTGAGAAAGATGTCCGCCGATGGATCTGCCAGGAAAAGCTCACCTGGGGCCGAACAGCAGAGATCGAACGCGAAGCGGTAGGATGGGCATAAATACAGGCGCAGGGGCCCATTTCTCGAATGCGGCGAACAACGCAAGGGTGAACGCCCTGGTAGCGCGGGCTTTTGACATGCCATAAAAAATGCCATTAATGATGTAAAAATCACTAATGGCATTATTTTTATTGAATTAAATCAATGAGTTGACGGGGGCTTTACTCCCACTCGATCGTCGCAGGCGGCTTGCCGCTGATATCATAAACCACGCGGGAGATGCCGTTCACTTCGTTGATGATGCGGTTGGACACGCGGCCGAGGAAGTCATACGGCAGGTGCGCCCAGTGAGCGGTCATAAAGTCGATGGTTTCGACCGCACGCAGGGAAACCACCCAGTCGTATTTACGGCCGTCGCCCATCACGCCCACCGAACGAACCGGCAGGAATACGGTGAACGCCTGGCTCACTTTGTTGTACAGATCGGCTTTGTGCAGCTCTTCGATGAAGATAGCGTCCGCACGACGCAGCAGGTCGCAGTACTCTTTCTTCACTTCGCCCAGCACGCGAACGCCAAGACCCGGCCCCGGGAACGGGTGACGATACAGCATATCGTACGGCAGGCCCAGTTCCAGACCGATCTTACGCACTTCATCTTTGAACAGCTCACGCAGCGGCTCAACGAGGCCCATCTTCATCTCTTTCGGCAGGCCGCCGACATTGTGGTGAGATTTGATGACGTGCGCTTTCCCGGTTGCGGAAGCCGCGGATTCGATAACGTCAGGATAGATGGTGCCCTGCGCCAGCCACTTCACATCTTCCAGCTTCAGCGCTTCTTCGTCGAAGACTTCCACGAAGACGCGGCCGATAATTTTACGTTTCGCTTCCGGATCGTTTTCGCCCGCCAGCGCGTCCAGGAAGCGCTTCTCGCCTTCCACGTGCACGATGTTCAGGCCGAAGTGGTCACCGAACATGTCCATAACCTGCTGGGCTTCATTCAGACGCAGCAGACCGTTGTCGACGAATACGCAGGTCAGGTTTTTGCCGATAGCACGGTGCAGCAGCATCGCGGTGACGGAGGAGTCAACGCCGCCGGACAGGCCGAGGATCACTTTGTCATCGCCAACCTGCTGGCGGATACGCTCAACGGCGTCGTCGATGATTTTCGCCGGCGTCCACAGCGCTTCACACTGGCAGATATCGCGCACAAAGCGTTCCAGCATACGCATACCCTGGCGGGTGTGGGTCACTTCCGGGTGGAATTGCACGCCGTAGAAGCGTTTTTCTTCGTTCGCCATAATCGCGAACGGGCAGCTTTCGGTGCTGGCAACGGTCACGAAGTCAGACGGGATCGCGGTGACTTTATCGCCGTGGCTCATCCACACATCCAGCAGCGGCTTGCCGTCTGCCGTCAGGGAGTCTTCAATACCGCGCACCAGCGCGCTGTCAGTGACAACTTCGACCTGCGCGTAGCCAAATTCACGCTCGTTAGAACCTTCAACGTGACCGCCCAACTGCATTGCCATGGTCTGCATACCGTAGCAGACGCCGAATACCGGTACGCCGGCTTCGAAAACATACTGCGGCGCGCGCGGGCTGTTATGTTCAGTGGTACTTTCCGGGCCGCCGGAAAGAATGATGCCGCTTGGGTTGAACTCACGAATTTGAGCTTCAGTCACGTCCCAGGCCCACAGCTCGCAATAAACCCCTAATTCACGTACGCGACGCGCAACCAACTGGGTGTACTGAGAACCGAAGTCCAGGATAAGAATGCGATGTTTATGAATGTTATCCGTCATTGACGTTTATTCCAGAGCAGTAGCGATTAAATAAAATCGCCCGGCGCATGGCCGGGCGATGTAAATCAGGAGCCCATGCGGTAGTTCGGGGATTCCTTGGTGATCGTCACGTCGTGAACGTGGCTTTCCTGGATGCCTGCACCGCTGATACGCACGAATTCCGCTTTAGTACGCAGGGTGTCAATGGTACCACAACCGGTCAGACCCATACAGGAGCGCAGGCCGCCCATCTGCTGGTGAATGATCTCTTTCAGGCGGCCTTTATAGGCAACGCGGCCTTCGATACCTTCCGGTACCAGTTTATCGGCAGCGTTATCGCTCTGGAAGTAACGGTCAGAGGAACCTTTGGACATCGCGCCCAGAGAACCCATCCCGCGGTAAGATTTGTAAGAACGCCCCTGGTAGAGCTCAATTTCACCCGGGGATTCTTCGGTACCGGCCAGCATAGAACCCACCATGACGGCAGCCGCGCCGGCGGCAATCGCTTTAGCAATATCGCCGGAGAAACGGATACCGCCATCGGCGATAACCGGAATGCCGGTACCTTCCAGCGCTTCAACAGCGTCAGAAACGGCGGTAATCTGCGGAACCCCAACGCCGGTGACGATACGGGTGGTACAGATAGAGCCAGGACCGATACCCACTTTCACCGCGCTCACGCCAGCTTCCGCCAGCGCGCGTGCGCCAGCGCCGGTCGCCACGTTGCCGCCGATAATTTGCAGGTCCGGGTATTTAGCACGAGTTTCACGAATGCGCTGCAGTACGCCTTCGGAATGGCCGTGGGAGGAGTCGATCAGCAGAACGTCAACGCCGGCGGCAACCAGCGCATCTACGCGCTCTTCGTTACCCGCGCCCGCACCGACCGCGGCGCCAACGCGCAGACGACCACGCTCATCTTTACAGGCGTTCGGTTTACGTTCCGCTTTCTGGAAATCTTTTACGGTGATCATGCCGATCAGATGGAAGCCGTCGTCGACGACCAGCGCTTTTTCGACGCGCTTCTCGTGCATTTTGGCAAATACGACTTCGCGGCTTTCACCTTCACGTACGGTGACCAGACGCTCTTTCGGCGTCATATAAACGCTGACCGGCTGGTTCAGATCGGTCACAAAACGCACGTCACGACCGGTGATGATCCCCACTAGTTCGTTATCTTCGGTCACCACCGGGTAGCCGGCAAAACCGTTACGTTCGGTCAGTACTTTCACTTCGCGCAGAGTGGTGGTTGGCAGAACGGTCTGTGGGTCAGAAACCACGCCGGACTCATGCTTCTTCACCCGGCGGACTTCCTCCGCCTGGCGCTCGATAGACATGTTTTTGTGAATAAAGCCGATGCCGCCTTCCTGTGCCAGGGCAATTGCCAGACGCGCTTCCGTTACGGTATCCATGGCTGCGGAGAGCATTGGAATATTCAGACGAATGGTTTTGGTCAGCTGGGTGCTGAGATCGGCAGTATTCGGCAGAACGGTAGAATGAGCGGGAACGAGGAGGACGTCGTCAAACGTCAGAGCTTCTTTAGCGATACGTAGCATGGGCAATATCTCGACCAGGGTGGATAAATATTGCCGTGGCATTATACAGAGCGTAACCGATTGCATCTACCCTTTTTTGCAAATAATACTTGCGATCGCCTCTCAGCGCGTTACTATCGACTGAATAACCTGCTGATTTAAAATTTGATCTTGCTCACATGTTGCCATCTCAATCCCCCGCAATTTTCACCGTAAGCCGCCTCAACCAGACGGTGCGTCTGCTGCTGGAACAGGAAATGGGCCAGGTCTGGATCAGCGGCGAGATCTCCAACTTCAGCCAGCCCTCCTCCGGCCACTGGTACTTCACCTTAAAAGACGATAACGCCCAGGTACGCTGTGCAATGTTCCGCAACAGCAACCGCCGCGTCACCTTTCGTCCGCAGCACGGGCAACAGGTGCTGGTTCGCGCCAACGTCACGCTGTATGAGCCGCGCGGCGACTACCAGATTATCGTAGAGAGCATGCAGCCCGCCGGGGAAGGTTTGCTGCAGCAGAAATATGAACAGCTGAAGGCGCTGCTGGCGGCGGAAGGCCTTTTCGACCAGCAGCATAAACAAACGCTGCCTTCGCCTGCCCACTGCGTCGGCGTTATCACCTCGAAAACCGGCGCGGCGCTGCATGACATTTTGCAGGTGCTGAAACGCCGCGATCCGTCCCTGCCGGTGGTTATCTACCCAACGGCGGTACAGGGCGAAGATGCCCCGGGGCACATCGTTCGCGCCATCGAGCTGGCCAACCTTCGCCAGGAGTGTGATGTGCTAATCGTCGGCCGCGGCGGCGGTTCGCTGGAAGATTTATGGAGTTTTAACGATGAGCGGGTCGCGCGGGCGATTTTCGCCAGCCGCATTCCGGTCGTCAGCGCCGTGGGTCATGAAACCGACGTGACTATCGCCGACTTTGTCGCCGATTTGCGGGCCCCTACTCCCTCGGCGGCGGCAGAGATTGTCAGCCGCAATCAGCAGGAGCTACTGCGTCAGCTGCAGTCCGGGCAGCAGCGTCTGGAAATGGCGATGGACTATTTCCTCGCCAACCGCCATCGCCGCTTCACCCAACTGTTCCACCGTCTGCAGCAACAGCACCCACAGCTGCGCCTGGCCCGTCAGCAAACGGCGCTCGAACGACTGCGTCAGCGGCTGCGCCTGGCGCTGGATACGCAGATGAAACGCGCCGATCAGCGTCAGCAGCGGGTGGTTCAACGCCTGAATATGCAAAACCCGCAGCCGCGCATTCATCGTAGTCAGTCACGAATTCAGCAGCTGGAATACCGCCTCGCGGAGAGCATCCGCTCGCGTTTAAGCGAACAGCGGGAACGCTTTGGCAATACGGTGACGCACCTCGAAGCCGTTAGCCCGCTGGCGACGCTGGCCCGCGGCTATAGCGTCACTTCCGCCAGCGACGGCAAAGTGCTGAAACAAACCAAACAGGTGAAGGCGGGCGATCTACTGACCACCCGGTTAAATGACGGCTGGGTCGAAAGCGAAGTGAAAACGATTACGCCCGTGAAGAAAACGCGGGCGAAGAAGAAGTAACAACGGTTATTCTACCGCCGCCCACTCGACGCGTTTTTTCGAAATCAACCCGTGCCCGTTCTGGCAAAAATAATCCACTGCGCCACACGCTTTTAAAATCTCCAGCGGCTTGTGACAATCCGGGCAGCGGGCTTCCAGGGCAAACTCTTTCGCACACTGCTGACAGTGTGCATTCTGATCCTGTAGTTCCAGCGGCGCGCGACAGATGGGGCATACGAGTTCCATGATGATTCCTTACCGAATGTTCTTCTGTTCAGTTTACCACGGCGGTGGTTCAGTGCGGCCCACGCAATTGCTGCTGTAACTCAAGCAAGAGCGCCACTTCGCCGATCCGTCGCTGCGTTAACCGGGACACTTCCTCGGGAGCGCGAACAAACAGGCCGTCTTTCCCCAGAATATACCCGCCCAGGCAATGCTCATAGATAGCCCCCGGACGCCGCCAGCGCGCAATACGATCGCCATCAATCAGCTCCACCACTTCGCAATTATCGCGCCGGTCCTGATTGATAATGCGCCCGTCGCGCAGCCAGATGCGCAGCCCTTTCTGCCCCCCGGCCGGCCCGGCATATTTGTTCAGCCAGATATTGAGCGGGATGCCGCTTAGCTCGCCCTGTAGGTGGGCTTCACCTTCGGCCGTTTGCGTGTCGCCACGGGCAATCGCCTTGCCGTGACGATCCTTCGCCTGCATAACCTCAAGGCGGAGGTCATCCGAACCACCACAGTAGCGGATTGTTTCGCGCAGCATCGCCAGCACATGCGTACCAATATCAAGAATCACACCGTCAGGATGGCACAACTGGCGCGTATCCGGTTCACCGGTGGCAAAATTGAGCGCCACGGGCTCGCCGCGGTCGTTAAAGCCGCTGAGCTCCTGCAAATAACCGTCGATACGGATAATGTTCTGCACAGAGGAGATCGGCGGCAGGGCGATCGGCACCTCATCTTCCCCCTGCCAGCGATCGTCCAGCTTACCCAACGCCAGTTTCAATGCCCCGTCACGCGCTATCCAGTGATCGAGCGCCAGCACCCGACGCGCGATTTGCGGGTCGCTGAGTACGGTACGCAAACGGGCCACCTGTTGGAGAGTCGCTACAATCGGTTTTTCCACCACAATACGCGGGCAGGAAGATGCCAGCGCCGCTTCCAGAACCGGCAGATGCTGTAGCGACGCGGTGGTAATAAACAGCAGATCCAGCGATTGCCCCAGCAGGGCCGCCAGCGAGTCGCAGCGGGTTATCCCCGCCAGCGTTCTCGCGGGATTGGCATCAAAACCCCAGCACGCCGTCAGCGGTAACGCCAGACGGCCCAGCGCGGGAAGATAGGCGGTTTCCACCACCGCGCCCAGCCCAACAAATCCTACCTGCATAGTCACCCTGCCACCGTTATTGCTGGATTATCAGCGAAATTGACAGGGGTATTATACACGCCGTGCTGTCGGCGGCTGTAGAGCCTAACTGACATAAAAAAACCCGCCGCCGGCGGGTTTGTTACTTATTTGCTTTTCTTGATGTGCTTAATCAAGCGCTTGCGCTTACGCATCTGGTTCGGCGTCAGGGTATTACGTTTGTTGGCAAACGGGTTTTCCCCTTCCTTGAACTGGATACGAATAGGCGTACCCATGACGTCCAGCGATTTGCGGAAGTAGTTCATCAGGTAACGCTTATAGGAGTCCGGCAGGTCTTTCACCTGGTTACCGTGGATGACCACAATCGGCGGGTTATACCCCCCGGCGTGGGCATATTTCAGCTTCACGCGACGACCGCGCACCAGCGGCGGCTGATGGTCTTCTGCCGCCATCGTCATGATGCGGGTCAGCATTGCCGTCCCGACGCGGCGGGTGGCGCTGTCATACGCTTCCCGGACGGACTCGAACAGGTTACCGACGCCGCTGCCGTGCAGCGCGGAGATAAAGTGCACGCGCGCGAAGTCGATAAAGCCCAGACGGAAGTCCAGAGTCTCTTTCACCTGCTCTCTGACTTCGTTGCTCAGGCCGTCCCATTTGTTAACCACAATCACCAGCGAACGACCGCTGTTGAGGATAAAGCCAAGCAGAGAGAGATCCTGGTCGGAGATGCCTTCACGCGCATCGATAACCAGCAGCACCACGTTGGCGTCTTCAATCGCCTGCAGGGTTTTGATGACCGAGAATTTTTCCACCACATCGGTAATTTTACCGCGCTTACGCACGCCCGCGGTGTCGATCAGCACGTATTCACGCTCATCGCGCTGCATCGGAATGTAGATGCTGTCGCGCGTTGTGCCCGGCATGTCGTAGACCACCACGCGGTCTTCACCGAGAATACGGTTGGTCAAAGTGGACTTACCAACGTTCGGACGACCGACAATCGCCAGCTTGATCGGCAGATCTTGCGGATTGAAGTCCTCTTCCGGCTCTTCACTCTCTTCACCGTTCTGTTCGGCTTCAAACTGCGCCCAGTAGGCCGCGTCTTCATCGACTTCTTCCGACGGGTCGATTTCTTCCGCCCACGGCAGGAGGACATGTTCCAGCAGGCTGGTCACGCCGCGGCCGTGGGAAGCCGCGATCGGATGGATATCGCCCAGGCCCAGCGACCAGAAGTCGGCAATCGCCTGATCGGCATCGATGCCGTCGGTTTTGTTGGCCACCAGGAAGGTGGGCTTTTCACGAGAGCGCAGGTGTTTGGCGATAGCGGTATCGGCAGGCATCAGACCCGCGCGCGCATCGACCATAAACAGCACCACATCCGCCTCTTCAATCGCCAGCAGCGATTGTTCCGCCATTCGGGTTTCAACGCCATCTTCTGTGCCATCGATACCGCCGGTATCGATACAGATAAATTCACGACCTTCAACTTCAGCACGACCGTACTTACGGTCACGAGTCAGCCCCGGGAAATCCGCGACCAACGCATCACGAGTGCGCGTCAAACGGTTGAAAAGCGTGGATTTTCCAACATTAGGGCGCCCGACAAGCGCGACCACAGGTATCATGTTAAATGCCTCTTACAAATTGCTATGCAACATCGTTTTAACGACGTTTTAAAAAAAGTCAAAACGGCCCCTGTCTGCCAGGAGCCGTTTCTCAATCGCACTCTACCCGTTGTTTTCAGCTTCCTTCTTCCCGGCGGCGCAGCCGAATCACTGACCTCAATCAGCGACCCGGTAGCGCGTTACCTGGCGCGGCGAAGAAACCCGAAATCCATGGGGTATGTCGCTGACTAACGCGTAATAGAATACAGCGTGCCGTCGGTTGCCTGGATCAGCAGTCGACCATCGGCTACCACCGCGTCGGTGCGGAAGCCGGAGCTATCCACTTTCTGCTGGGCCACAAAGTGGCCGTCTTCCGGGTTCACCCAGTGCATATAGCCTTCGCTATCACCGACGACCAGATTGCCATTATACAACACCGGCGCGGTCAGCAGGCGATGCAATAGATCGCTTTGCGTCCACAGGGTCACGCCGCCTTCGGTGCTCAGCGCCAGCAGGCGGTCATTCTGATCGACCAGGTAGATACGATCGCCATCGACGATAAAGTCGTTCACCGAACCCAGTTCACGTTTCCACATGATCTGGCCGCTGCGCAGATCCAGCGCGGTCAGGTTACCGTTATAAGCCAGGGTGTAAACCACACCGTTCACAATCACCGGCGTGGTATCGACGTCGTTCAGGCGATCGATTTCCGTCGGGCCTGTCGCCTGGGAGATACGCTGTTGCCAGATAATCTGCCCTTGCTGCATCAGCACGGCGCTCACGCGACCGTTATCGCCGCCAACAATGGCTGCGCCATAGGCGGTCGCCGGAGCGGATTCGCCGCGCAGAGAGAGCGCAGGCATATCCAGGTTAACGGTCCATTTCACCGCGCCATCCGCTTCGTTCAGCGCCTGCAGCTGGCCGTTGCTGGTATGCACCAGAATCATGCCATCGCTGACCACCGGACGCGAAAGGGCTTCGCCGGCGACGCGAGTCTGCCACGCAACGGTCCCATCGCTGGTATTCAATGCGTACAGCTGTGCTTTTTCGCTACCGATATAGACGTGGCCGCCGGAAACGGTAACGCCGCCGGAGAGCAGCGCAGGCGCGCGGGAGAACCAGCCGTCTTTCTCAGCCAGATTCACCGACCACACCTCTTTACCGCTGTCGGCGTTCAGCGCCTTAACGGTGCCTTTACGGTCTGCCGCATAGACGACGCCATCCGCAAAAGCCGGGTGCAGGTTGGAATAGAAATCGCCGATACCGTCGCCAACAGAGGTGCTCCAGGACGTGGACGGCGTAAACTGATTTTCCACCGTCGGCAGCGGTGACATTTTCACCACATCTTCTTCGCTGTTAAACAACGAACAACCGCTTAGTAAGGTAACGGAAAGCAGCCCTGGCAAAAGTAATTTACGCAATTGCATCGAGTCCCTCTCAGATGGACAAATTATTTATTTTCATACGCATCATTTCGCTGAGCGCAGGTGAAGCATCGCTGTTCACGCCAGCTTCCCAGGCGGCGCGAGCGCCTTGCTTATCGCCTTTGTTAAGCAGAATCTCACCGCGGAGATCGGCAACAATGGCGACCCAGCCTTCACCTTTAATGCTATCAAGGGTCTTCAGCGCATCATCCGGTTTCTTCAGCTGCAGCTGTACGCGTGCGAGACGCATATTGATAACCGACTTCAGGTTATCATCCGGCGCGGCGGCCAGCCCCTGCTGAAGCTGCTTTTCCGCATTTTGCAGATCGTTCCGATCGACAAAACGCTGCGCCAGTTCCAGCGATGCGAACGCGCCATAGCTATTTTTGCTGTCAGCGGCAAATTTCTCCGCCGTATTCAGCGCTTGCGGCTGGTCTGATTTAAGCGCGGCAATGGCGTTTTCATAGGCTAAAGAGGACTCTCTCGCCGTATCCTGCTGATGAGAACTCCAGTAGCGCCAGCCTACCAACGCGCCAATCCCTAAAATTACCCCAACGGCCAGCGCTTTGCCATTTTCGGCAAAGAAGCGCTTGAGCGCATCGACCTGATCGTTTTCGTTGTTATACGTTTCCACGCAGTCCTTCTCCTGACTAATGTTTCCCGGGAGATTAACCCAGAAGTGCACGCAAATGCGCAGCTACGCTATCCTGCGTTACGGTAGTTTGCTCGCCTGAGCGTAAATCCTTCACTACCACGTTTCCGTCAGCAATTTCTGACTCACCGACCACCAGAGCGACACGAGCGCCCCATTTATCCGCGCGGGCAAACTGTTTCTTAAAGTTGCCGCCGCCGTGGTTAGTCATCAGCTTAGCGCCGGGCAGCGCATCGCGAACCCGTTCAGCCAGACGCATTGCCGCAGACTGGGTATCGGTTCCGGAGGCTACCAGGTATATATCGACAACAGGATCGGCTTTAAATTCCGGATTGACTGCCTGAACCAGTAAAACAAGACGTTCGAGGCCCATTGCGAAACCGACAGCCGGCGTGGCGCGCCCGCCCAGTTGCTCCACCAGGCCGTCATAACGACCGCCGGCGCAGACGGTACCCTGAGAACCGAGGCTGGTGGTGACCCACTCAAACACGGTACGGTTATAGTAATCCAGCCCGCGCACCAGGCGCTGGTTCACGGTATAGCGAATGCCTGCGTCATCCAGCAGCGCGCAGAGCCCGGCGAAATGGGCTTTGGAATCTTCATCCAGATAATCGCCCAGCGCAGGCGCATCGTTGAGCAGCGCCTGTACCTGCGGATTTTTGGAATCCAGTACGCGCAGCGGGTTGGTATACATCCGGCGCTTGCAGTCTTCGTCAAGCTGCTCTTTAAACTGCTCAAGATAGGCGACCAACGCATCGCGATAGGTAGCGCGCGCCTCCAGCGAACCGATGGAGTTCAGCTCCAGCGCTACGTGGTCGGCGATCCCCAGTTCACGCCACCAGCGAGCGGTCAGCATAATCAGCTCGGCGTCGATATCCGGGCCCTGCAGGCCAAAGACCTCCACGCCCATCTGATGGAACTGGCGATAGCGGCCTTTTTGCGGACGCTCGTGGCGGAACATCGGCCCAACGTACCACAGACGCTGTTCTTGATTGTACAGCAGACCATGTTCGATGCCGGCACGTACGCAGCCCGCCGTCCCTTCCGGACGCAGCGTCAGGCTGTCGCCATTGCGGTCTTCGAAGGTGTACATCTCTTTTTCAACCACGTCGGTCACTTCGCCGATCGCGCGTTTGAATAACGGGGTCTGCTCTACAATCGGCAAACGTATTTCGCTGTAACCGTAGCTACCGAGCACCTGCTTCAGTGAGCCTTCAATGCGCTGCCAGAGAGCGGTCTCGCCCGGCAGATAATCGTTCATGCCACGGATGGCTTGAATGTTCTTTGCCACGTTTATTCTCTTTATATATATACAAAAATGAACCCCGGCGCCGTGCGCCCGCAGGTTCAATCATACACGGGAAGTTAGCCACCGCCCCCGATTATTTCTCTTCAACCTGCTGAACATCGATGCGCCGCGTTTCGTCAAGCATCGAGGCTTTCGCCCGGATACGCGCTTCCAGCTGATCGATCATATCGTCGTTGTCCAGTCGGTCTTTGCGCACGCCATCTTCGTACAGGCCGCTCTTTTTATTGCCGCCGGTCACGCCGAGTGTGGAAACCAGCGCTTCGCCCGGGCCGTTCACCACGCAGCCGATGATCGAAATATCCATCGGAGTAATGATGTCTTCCAGACGCTGTTCCAGCGCGTTGACGGTGCCGATAACGTCGAACTCCTGACGCGAGCAGGTTGGGCAAGCGATGAAGTTGATGCCGCGAGCGCGGATGCGCAGCGATTTCAGAATATCGAAGCCGACCTTGATCTCTTCGACCGGATCCGCCGCCAGCGACACGCGCAGGGTGTCACCGATCCCTTCGGACAGTAGCAGGCCGAGGCCAATCGCCGATTTCACCGAACCGCTACGCGCGCCGCCGGCCTCGGTGATCCCGAGATGCAGCGGTTGATCGATCTGTTTCGCCAGCAGCCGATAGGACTCGACGGCCAGGAACACATCCGATGCCTTCACGCTGACCTTAAACCGATCGAAGTTGAGGCGATCGAGATGATCGACATGACGCATGGCTGATTCCAGCAGCGCCTGCGGCGTCGGTTCGCCGTATTTTTCCTGCAGATCTTTTTCCAGTGAACCGGCGTTGACGCCGATACGGATAGGAATGTTTTTATCGCGAGCGCAGTCAACCACCATGCGGATACGTTCTTCGTTACCGATGTTGCCCGGGTTGATACGCAGACAGTCCACGCCGTACTCCGCCACTTTAAGGGCGATACGGTAGTCAAAATGAATATCGGCGACCAGCGGGACGTTAACCTGCTGTTTGATGAGTCTGAACGCTTCTGCCGCATCCATCGTCGGCACGGAGACGCGGACGATATCCGCGCCAACGCGTTCTAACGCTTTGATTTGATTTACTGTCGCGACCACATCCGTGGTACGCGTATTGGTCATCGACTGTACGGCGATGGGAGCACCATCGCCAATCGGCACATTCCCAACGTAAATTCGTTTTGATTTTCTACGTTGAATCGGAGCCTGGTTATGCATGAAAAATCTCCCGCGTTACCCGTCTGTTACTGCGCCGGTGACGTTTCGGCATTAAGGGTCAGACGCGCAACCTGGTTAGTTCTGATAAAACGACTCAAATCGACGGGTTTACCCAGATACTGGATCTGTACCGCTGCCGGCGCACCAATTTTCAGTTTATACGGCGCCTGACCGCTGAGATTCAGATTCCCGCCCTTGCGCTGCAGACCGCTGAACAGCTTCTTCCCGGTAGCGTCGCTGACTTCCAGCCAGCAATCGGCAGAGAAGTTCAGCACCAGATCCTGAGCCGCAGCCGCCGTCGCGGTGGCGTTAGCCGGATCGGTTGGCAGCGGAGAAGCCGGCGTCGCGGCCGCCGGTGCGCTATCAACATTGGCCTGCGACGGCGCCACAACGGCGTTGTTATCAACCGGCGCCGGGGTAGAGGCCGCCGGCGCAGTGGAGGTATCAACCGGCGCGCTGTTGGCGACGCTGGCGGTGCTGTCCGCTGCCCCACTATCCGCACCGGTATCCAGCGGAATATTCTGGCTGCTGTCGCCCGCGTTCAGTTCCGCGGTTGACTGGTCAGCCATCGACGTAATCTCTTCCTGCTGCGCTTTGTGGTCTTGCCACCACCAGGCGCCGCTGAGGCCAATGACCACAAACAGCACCAGCCAGGTAAAGCTCATCAGCCAGCCGTCGCGCTTTTTACGGCGCTTGCCCAGCGAGAAGCTTTGCATCGGCGCGACTTTCGCCGCGCGAATCGGCGCCTGTTTGGCCATCATCGGCAGCAGTTCTTCTTCCGGGATGTGCACAAGGCGCGCATAGGAGCGGATATAGCCGCGCAGAAAGGTGGAAGCCAGATCGGCTGGCGCCTTATCGTCTTCAATATCACGAACCGTGGAAACTTTCAGGCATAAGCGCTCCGCCACCGCTTGCTGGCTGAGTCCGAGTTGTTCACGGGCATTGCGCAGACGCGCACCCGTCGTATTTGCTTCTTGATGGTCTTGAGTGGCTTCAGTGTTCATTCGACAACTACTGGTACGTGAATTTAAAGTTCAGCGCCGGTTAACCCCGCGCCGCGAAACATCTGCTAAACGTCAGACAAAGAGTATAAGTCCGTATGACCAACTATCACAGACACTTATCAAAATTGAATGCTAAGCGGTTGTAGTGCCGCTACATACTGCCTCAAAGTCGATAAAAACGCACCGTAATTATTGACCGAATCAGCGTATTTCGCCTGGCGATTAACCCTAAATGCGCAGCGCAGGCGGGATGCTTTGCGCTGCATCATTTATCAGACCGTTTTCACGTCGATCGTTTCGCCCTGCATACGCTTGCGCAGCGTACGTTTGGTGCGGTCGATAACGTCACCGGCCAGCTGCCCGCAGGCGGCATCGATGTCGTCGCCGCGCGTTTTACGCACGATGGTGGTGAAGCCATATTCCATCAGGACCTTGGAGAAACGGTCGATGCGGCTATTGGAGCTACGGCCATACGGCGCGCCCGGGAACGGGTTCCATGGGATCAGGTTGATCTTGCACGGCGTATCTTTCAGCAGCGCAGCCAGCTCATGCGCATGTTCGGTACCGTCGTTGACATGATCGAGCATCACGTACTCGATAGTGACGCGGCCCTGGTTGGCGTTGGACTTCGAAATGTAGCCGCGCACCGAGTTCAGGAAGGTCTCGATATTATACTTCTTGTTGATCGGCACGATTTCGTCGCGAATCGTGTCGTTCGGCGCGTGCAGAGAAATCGCCAGCGCGACATCGATCATATCGCCGAGCTTATCCAGCGCCGGAACCACCCCGGAGGTCGAGAGCGTCACGCGACGTTTGGAGAGACCAAAACCAAAGTCATCCAGCATGATTTCCATCGCCGGCACCACGTTGGTCAGGTTCAGCAGCGGTTCGCCCATCCCCATCATCACCACGTTGGTGATCGGACGTTGGCCGGTAATTTTCGCCGCGCCGACGATTTTCGCCGCGCGCCATACCTGGCCGATAATTTCAGACACCCGCAGGTTGCGGTTAAAGCCCTGCTGCGCCGTCGAGCAGAATTTACACTCCAGCGCGCACCCGACCTGTGATGAGACGCACAGGGTGGCACGGTCGTCTTCCGGAATATAAACCGTTTCAACGCGCTGATCGCCGACGGCAATCGCCCATTTGATGGTCCCGTCGCTGGAGCGTTGCTCCTCGACGACTTCCGGTGCGCGAATCTCGGCGACGTCCTTCAGTTTATTGCGCAGCACCTTGTTGATATCGGTCATATCATCAAAGTTGTCGCTGCAGTAGTGATACATCCATTTCATCACCTGATCGGCGCGGAAAGGCTTTTCGCCCATGTTTTTGAAAAACTCGCGCATCTGCTGACGGTTCAGGTCCAGCAGGTTGATTTTGGCATCTTTGTTCGGCACCGTCAGAGCGGCGGTATCAGGTGTGACAATATGTTCAGACATAATCTATTCCGGCCTCGTTGTTACACGTTATGGCCCCAGGAGGGTTGAAAAAAGAAACGCCCCTATGAACGAGTGCTCGTCCAGGGGCGCTGCATTGTACAAATTCTGGTGTATCAATACCACGTTTGCACGTGGCAATGATGAAAAAATCTGTAACTGCGTACTTGAGCCTCTATGGATTTTCGATTGTCGAAAAGGCGAGGATCGAAGTCTCCAAAGTATTTCACGTCACGGCGAGGCGGCGAGTTCGCAAATCCCCGGGAGCAGAGATAACTCTGTGACCGGGGTGCGCGAATGAAGCCAACAACGCGGCGGCGTGAAAGACGCAGGAGATTAGCGGGTGCGCGGGCAAACTTCGCCTTCAGCGAAGAAATAGGCGATTTCGCGCGCAGCAGATTCAACGGAGTCGGAACCGTGGGTGCCGTTCTCGGTGAAGCTGTCTGCGTAATCAGCGCGCAGAGTACCCGCCAGCGCGTTGTCCGGGTTGGTGGCGCCCAGCAGGTCACGGTGACGCTGCACGGCATTTTCGCCTTCCAGAACGGAAACCACGATCGGGCCGGAAGTCATGAACTCAACCAGACCGTCAAAGAATGGGCGACCTTCGTGCTCAGCATAGAAACCGCGAGCCTGCTCAACGGTCAGGTGCAGCATTTTGGTGCCGACGATTTTGAACCCTGCAGCTTCAAAGCGAGAAAAGATGCCGCCAATAACGTTTTTTGCCACCGCGTTTGGTTTAATGATGGAAAAAGTACGTTCAATAGCCATGATTACCTCTAATAAAATGTTCTGTTGTTGCGCATACGATCGTATGGCCTGGCGCGCATTATAATGAGCAACGCCGGCGCTGCCTATGGATGAAGGTAACATTTTGTTAAAATAAGACGAGTTTTGGCAACACAAAAAGCAGGGGGATTGTTCGTCCGGCTTTTATTGCAAAGTAAAATTCGCCGCCGCTACCTGCCCGCCCTCATCCATCACCACCAGTTGATAACCGTCGGGCCGCGCCAGCGCAACCGTGGCGCTGGCGCCGGCGGCGTCCAGGGGTTCGCCATTGAGGAACCACCAGCGCCGCCCCTCCCCGCCGGTAGTCTGCAACGACAGCATCACCCGGGCCTCACCCGGTAGGCGTTTAATCACGGTCCCGTCGCGCACGCCGGAGAGCACCAGCGGTACGGCATCCGTCGCCTGCGGCGGCGGACAGTCTGCCGAAACGCCCCCCAGCCTCGCCGCTCGCCGCTCGCCCGGCGGCAGCCAGGGTTCCAGCGGCAGCGGCCAGACATCCACCTCTTTCTCCATCGCGCCGGGGCAATCCGCCGCGACCCGCAGCCCCTGCGCATTTAACCACACCGGGAAACGAATACCGCGAACGCCTTCCTGACCAGGCAGCAGCAGCGTCGGCGGCTGGCCGTCGTCAAGCAGCCATGTGGCCAGCCGACGCCGACAATTGACGTCACCGGCCGCCAGGCTCTGCCCGCCCGGCCAGCAAATCGTCGCCGCGCTGACCGTTTGCGGACGCGGGTCGGTGGGCAATCCGCCGTGCCCCATCGCCGGGCGGGCCAGCAGCATATTGTTAACCTGGTTAAGCAGCGGGACCGCGCTGGCAAAACCAAACTGCCCTACCACCGGCGTCCCGTCCGGTCGCCCGGTCCAGATACCAATAAGATAGCGGGCGTTAACGCCAATCGCCCAGGCATCGCGATAGCCGTAGCTGGTGCCGGTTTTCCACGCCAGCGGAACCACCTGCACCAGCGAAGCGTCCGGCACCGGCTGGGCTTCGCCAGCCAGGATCCGCCGGACTATCCATGCCGCACCAGGCGACAACAGCGGCCTCTCTACCAGCGGGTCGTCCGCTTTCATCCGCAGCCGGGCGGCTTTGCCATGACGCGCAAAGGCGCTATACCCGGCGACGATATCCTCCAGCTTCGCGCCCGCTCCGCCCAGGATCAGCGATAGATTCGGCTCCGCGCCCGCCGGCAGCATCAGCGGCAGCCCGGCGTTGCGCAGCGTTGCGGCAAAGCGTTTCGGCCCGTAGGCTTCCAGCACCTGTACCGCCGGAAGATTCAGAGAGCGAACCAGGGCTTCGCTGGCGCTGACCGGCCCATGAAAGCCGCTATCAAAGTTACCGGGCCGGTAATCGCTGAAACGACGCGGAACGTCCTGCAATAACGAGGCCGGGTGAATCAGCCCTTCATCCAGCGCCATGCCATAGACGAACGGCTTCAGCACCGAGCCAGGCGAACGAATCGCCGACACCATATCGATATGGCCAAAGCGACTGTCGTCGGCGATATCCGCCGACCCAACCCAGCCTCGCACTTTCATATTGGTATGATCGACCACCACCATCGCCAGCGAACTGCGCGACGGTAGCCGTGCTTTCCAGTTGAGCGCCAGGTCCTCCAGCTGTCGCTGGAGTCCGGCATCCAGAGTGGTCACGACTTTCTCTTTGTCGCTACGCGCCAGCACGCGGCGGGAAAACAGCGGGGCCAGCTGCGGCATCTGCCGCGGGAACAGCCATACCGGCTCTTCAATGGCTTCATCTACCGCCTTGCCAGGCCACACCCCTTGCGTACGCATCCGCTGCAGCACCTTATCCCGTGCGGCCTGGGCACGCTGCGGCCAGCGGTCCGGACGTAAACGACTCGGCGCCTGCGGCAACACCGCCAGCAGCGCCGCTTCGCCATAGCTCAGCTGCGCGGGCGCTTTGCCGAGATAGGCCCAGCTGGCGGCGCCAATCCCCTGCAGCGTCCCGCCAAAGGGGGCGCGGTTAAGATACAGGGTCAGAATATCGCTTTTCGATAAATGCCACTCCAGTTGCAGCGCGCGCCAGAGCTGACGCAGCTTGCCGCCGAAGGTACGAGGATGGGGATCGAGCAGCCGGGCGACCTGCATAGTCAGCGTACTGCCGCCGGAGATCACTCGCCCGGAGGCGACATCCTGCCAGGCGGCGCGCACGATAGAAAACGGGTTGACCCCCGGATGATCCCAGAACCAGCGATCCTCATACTGGATCAGGGCCTGCAAATAGCGCGGAGAGACATCCCCGAGGGTAACCGGATAACGCCAGACGCCCTGCTCATCGGCAAAGCGCCATAGCGGCGTACCGTCCTCAGCCACCACCACCCGGGCCGGCGCCACTTCATGCAGCGGTAAGGGCCACAGACGATCGGCCGCCAGCACCGCCAGCCATAGCAGAAGAACGAACGCCGCCAGCCAGCGCCAGCGGCGTTTTACATTGCTCAACGGCCGCATTTACGGAGTAACAATCAGCGGACCGCTGGCCGCACCGGTAGCCCGCCACTGCGGAACATACATCGATTCCACCTGCGGCTGCGGTACCTGGTAGCGCCCAGGCGTGACCGCCCGCGCCAGATAAACCAGGGTCACCGGCTGCCCTTCATTAATCGCGACGGCGGCAACAAAACGATCGTCGCGGAACTCAATATGCTGAATATCCGCCTGCTGCATCTGGTTCAGCAGATTCTGTACCCCCTCGCCGTTCTCCTGCAGGCTGGCGCTGCTGTTCGCCAGGTTCTGGTTTTCCAGCTCCAGCCCCGCCGGCAGCAGATCCACCACCAACGCATCCGGTACATTGCGGCTGGCGGTGATTTCCAGTTTCACCAGCACCAGCTCGCCGCTACGCAGCGAGGTCAGCGATTTCTGCTGGCCACGGGTATCAAAGATCTGCCGTTCGATACCCAGCACGTTCCCCGCAGACGGCGGAGCGGTCAGCGGATAGCCGCTGCTATCAAGACGTAGCCAGAGCGGCCGATCGCCGCTGTTGCTGACCTGCAGCGTCACCAGCCGATCGGCGCTGAGATTGCGGGTCTGCGCTTTGTCCGCAGACAGCGGCTGCGCCTGGAGCGAAGTTTGCGCCTGCCAGTTGCCGGGTAAATCTTGCAGCGTCCGCCCGGCCAGGAACAGCGCATTGGTCTCCTGGGTGGAGAGCCAGCGCTGGCCGTAGGCCTCTTCCGCCAGATTGCTCAGTAAGACGTTCTGTGCGTCCGGCAGCAGCTTGTTCTCCTCCAGCAGCGCCAGCTTCAGGGCATCATCGCGCAACGCGCTGCCATAATCGCCCAGCCAGCGGTTCTGATCCTGACGCGGCGTCGTCATCGCCAGCTGCAGCGCCTCATCGCCGCGCGGCGCATCGCCCATCGCTTTCAGAGCGATGCCCAGCTGCAACAGCGGCAGGCCGGAGCGCGCCTGATCATGGCGGCTCCAGACTTCGCGCAGGGCCCCCAGCGGCGCTTTTTGCTGCCGCGCCAGTACCAGAGCAGCATAGGCCTGAGCGGCAAAACGGCTGGCCTGCGCATCATCGCTATAGCGCACGGTCATCAAACCCGGCTCCTGCAGATAGCGGAGCAGACGCTGGTTGCCGTTGTTCAGCGCCCGGGTTGGTACGCTATAGCCCTGCTCGCCCGCCCGGACGAGGAAATCCATGGCGTAGGCGGTCAGCCAGTACTCTTCCGGCCCTTCTTTGTCCCAGAGGGCAAAACCGCCGTCATCACGCTGCATCTGCAGCAGACGGGAGATGCCGATATCCACCGCCGCCCGTCGTTTTTCATCACTGTCGCCGGCAATCCCCAACGTTTTTAGCTGGGCGGCGTTGGTATAGAGCGACGGGAACAACCCGCTGGCGGTCTGCTCCAGACAGCCGTAAGGGTAGGCCTTGAGATCGCGGATATAGCGGGCCAGGTTCAACGGCGGCTTGCCGCTGAGCACCAGCTGTCCCTGCAGCGTCGCCGGAGAGAAGCCCTGCGTTTGCCCGGCCGGTGCCTGCCAGCTTTCTCCCGGCTGCAGCACCGCCCCGCTATTCACGGTTTGCGCCGGGAAGGCCGGGCGAACGCCGATTTTCCACTGTTTCTGCAGCGGGGTGAACGTTTCCCCCGGCAGAGCCAGACCGCTGATGGTGGCGTTAACCTGACCATCGCCGAATCCCTCACTCGCGCTCACCGGGACAAACAGGGTACGACGAGCGCCGGGGGCCAGCTGAACCGGCGGAATAGCCTCGCCGTCGAGCCGCAGCAAACCGCCGGCGGTCAGCGCCACGTTCAGCGTTTGCGGCCGATCCGTCAGGTTGCTGAGATCCAGCGCCAGCCGGGTCGCATCGCCGCTGGCGAGGAAACGCGGCGTGTTCAGCTCGGCAATCACCGGCGCCGCCACCACCACTTTCTCGTCGCTGCTGCCAAAGTCGTCGGCGGTCCACGCCTGAGCCATCACCCGCAGCTCGCCGTTAAAATCGCCGATCGGCAGCGTGACCGACCCTTCGCCCTTATCATCCAGCACCACCGGCTGCGCCTGTTGCGCAATAATCGTGACGTGGTTTACCGGCGGCTTACCGCCGCGTTTGAGTTCATCGCCGTCACCGCCAAAGCGCAGGCTGGCGAGACGCCCCTGTCCCTCAATCACCTGACCGTAGATATCATAGATATCCGCCCCGTAGCGCTTCTGGCCGAAGAAGGCTTGCCACGGATCCGGAGTGGCATAATCGGTAATATTCAATACCCCGCTATCCACGGCGGAGAGCAGGACATTCACCTGTTTCGGCACCTCGCCCTGCGGCACGCTGGCTTTGACTTTTACCGTCAGCGGCTGGTTCGGGCGCATTTTGTCAGGCGCATCCAGGGCGAGGCTCAGACGGCGGTTGTCATCGCCCAGCGGCAGATGCAGCAGACCCACCGCCCGTTTCGGCGTCGCGGAACGGGATTTATCGCCGGGGCGAATCACCAGCGTGCTGAGGTAGAGATCGTGGCGGTTCCAGGCTTTATCGACCGGAATCGACAGATCCATCCCGCTCGCCGGGACATCAATTTCCTGCCACCACAGCGGCCCATCGCTGGATTCCACCAGCGCGTAGCCTTTACCCGCCGCGGGGGCGGCAATATGCAGCCTGATGGTATCGCCCGGTTTGTAGGCCGGCTTATCCAGCTTCATGGTGACCCGATCCGGGCGCGCGGCGCCTGCCCCATCGCTGTTATCCTGCCAGCTGTAGCCTGCCCAGAAGCGCACGCTGCTGACGATATCATCCGGACCTTTCACCTCCAGCCGGTAGGACCCCCATTCCACCGGGAAACTCACCTTCGCCGTTTGCCCCGCCTGCAGATCCAGTGACGCCTCCCCTTCCTGGAGATCTTTTTGATCAAACTGCGACTGCCAGCCTTCGCTGTCCGACCAGTTCCAGTAGTAATCGCGACGTTCACGGATCAGGCGGACCTGTAGCCCGGAGACCGCCTGTTTGTCGCCTTTGGCGTCGGCATAGACAATCTCAAACGCGGCGCTGCTGTTTTCATCCACCACCGGCTGCTTCACCGTGCTGTCGGTGCGGTAGTCGTACACCTCTTTGAGAGCAAACTGCGGACGAATGCCCGGCAGCGCGGCGGCAGGCCAGATCGCCTGCTGCACCGTACGGGTCACCGGCCGGCCGCCGGATTCCAGCAGGCTGGCCTGTAAAATCACCTGCAATGGCGAATGGCTATCCTGCCACTGGCTGGCGGTGGTCACTTCCCCCTGCCCTTTTTCATCCAGCGTCATCTGGACTTCATCCAGACTGCGGGAGAGGTTTTCTTCGGCAATATCGCCGAACTGGAAGCCCGGCAGCGCCGCGACCGCGTCGCGCAGCGGGCGCAGGAACAGTTTTCCCTGCAGCTGATTGCCGCTGGCCGGCGCGCCGTAGAGGTAGGCGCCAGCGACAGCGAAGCGGACATCGGCGTCAGGGGCAACGGGGGCGTTTTGCGGCGTCAGATTTAAGGCCATCCGTTCAGGCATAAAATCTTCGACGTGGAAATCCCACTCGCGCGGCTGATTGTCGCCGGTACTGGCGCGGATATGCCACATGCCGGTTGCCGCGCCGCTATCCAGCGCAAAGGTAAACTGATACAGACCGTTGACCGGCTTGATGACCTGCGAGCGGATCGTCTGGCCGTCCGGCTGAACCACCTCAAGCTTCACCGGCTGCTCGGCCAGCGGCTTACCGTCGCCATCACGGAGCAGCGCGTTGAGAATCACCGTTTCGCCCGGGCGGTAGAGATCGCGCGGACCAAACATAAAGAACTGTTTGCTGAACCCCGGGGCACCGGCAATCGAAAACTCGGCGAGGTCCAGCGCGGGCAGTTTGAGATCCAGCAGGGTAGTTTGCCCCGCTTTGCGCGCCAGCAGCAGCGCCGCGTCTTTATCGGTCTGCAGGGTGGCATGCCCCTGGCCATCGCTTTGCGCCTGCGCCAGAGTCTGCCCCTTCGCATTCAGCAGCTGTATCTCAATATCAGATTGCGCCGCTCCGTTCTCAAGGCTCTGGGTAAAGACATCCAGCCGGTGATGATAGCGGTGCGCCGACACGCCGATATCGCTCAGCGTAAACAGGGTTGCGGCGTTGCTGTAGCTATAGCGCCCGGCCTGATTCATCACCGCGATATACACGCCCGGCTGCTGTAGCGGTTTAATATCCGCCAGCGGCAGCAGCAGTTTTTCCCGCGTATTGCGCGCCGGATTGAGGTCGAAACGCCCGGTGTAAACCAGATCGGCCATTTTCAGCAGCTCATCGGACTCCCAGTTACTCAATGAATTGCGGTATTCCCACTGGCTGACGAAGGCCGGGAGCGATTCCGGCTTAATACGGAAAAAGTTCACATCGATATTATCGACGTTCAACGCCATCACCGGCAGGCCGGCGACCACGTTGCCCGGCAACAGCGAACCGCGGCTGGCGAAGCCAATACTCGGGGCAATGTCGCGGGTAGCGATGGTTTTTTCAAAATGGGTGTCGAAGGTGGCGGCGTTCAGCGCGCTCAGCGTCGGGTCAACGGAGACAATCAGCTCGCGTTTCGGCTCAAGATGGCGCAAGCGCAGCTCTTTCAGATTCGGCGCCAGTTCCCATGCGCCGTCAACCTTGCCGCTTTTTTTATCGACAAGATGCACGCTGCGGGAGAAATCCTGATCCGGCTGAAGCGGAACCGAGAAGGTGAGGACCAGCGTGGCCGCCCCGTCCAGCTGCACTTCCGAAGCGTCAAGCAGCGTCAGCGCCTTGCCTTTGTTTTTTTCCGCCAGCGCCGCCAGCCGGGCGCTATCGGGCTTTGCCCCGCCTTTGTCCGCAGAAGCAGAGGAAGAGGCGGCCGGTGCGACGGCCTGTGGTTTACCGCTGTCATCACAGGCGGTCAGCGATAGTGCAGTCAGTAGCGCCAGAGACAACGCCGCGAATCGAAATGGTTTCATCCTTTAACCCCTCGGCCGAAAGACCGGATACAAACGGTGAACACAGTATTATGCGCCAACGACGGAATTACCAATAGCCACCATAATAGAATCTGGCTAAACCTATTTTAAGGTACGTCGCGGCGTCGCAACTCCGGTGCTCTGAGCTTGTCAGCCGTCGGGAAAACGTCGACAATTCATTGATTGATGGATAATAAAACGGAGGCCCCCATGTCCACCTCGTTTTTTGTCGCCGCCGACTGGCTGGCGGAACATATTGATGACCCGGAAATCCAGATTATCGACGCACGGATGCTGCCCCCGGGTCAGGAAGCATCGCGCGATATCAGCGCGGAATACCGCGCAGGCCATATTCCCAACGCGGTATTTTTCGATATCGAAGCCCTGTCGGATCACACCAGCCCGCTGCCGCATATGATGCCGCGCGCGGAGGCTTTTGCCGTGGCGATGCGTGAACTGGGGGTCAGCAGCGATAAACATCTGGTGGTTTATGATGAAGGCAACCTGTTTTCAGCGCCGCGCGCCTGGTGGATGCTGCGAACCTTTGGCGTCGAGAAGGTGTCCATTCTCGCCGGCGGTCTGGCCGGCTGGCAGCGCGACGAGCTGCCGCTGGAACAGGGTGTCCCGGAACTGCCGGAAGGTGAGTTTGACGGCCGCTTCGATCCTGAAGTGATCAAACGCCTGACCGATGTGCTGCTGGTGAGCCATGAAGGATCGGCGCAGATCGTCGACGCCCGCCCGGCCGGGCGCTTTAATGGCCTGGTGGACGAACCGCGTCCAGGGCTGCGTCGCGGGCATATTCCCGGCGCGCTCAACGTCCCGTGGAGCGATCTGGTCATCAACGGTGAGCTCAAAACCATTGACGAACTGAATGATATCTTCATCCGCCAGGGCGTGGATTTCGAGCGACCGATTATCGCCAGCTGCGGTTCAGGGGTGACGGCGGCGGTGGTGGTGCTGGCGCTGACGACGCTGGGCGTCAACGGCGTCTGCCTGTATGACGGCTCGTGGAGCGAATGGGGGGCGCGTAGCGATCTTCCGATCGAACCGGCGCAATAGCCGCCGCAGCGGGGGCTGATGCCCCCGCCATCATCAGATAATGCGGTTCTGTTTGAAGTCGCGCAGGAAGCTGCCCCAGCGCTTTTCGTAAAACGGCGTGATGTGGGCCATCATAAAGTGGCTGATCCCCTTTTCGCCCTCGACCACCTGACAGATATCAATCGGCTCATCGCCCGGTAACGTATCGGTCGCCACGCTGCCGGTGGCCTGAATCACCTCTTCGATATCACCTTCCGCTTCAATACCGATCAGCAGGTTTGCCGGCGCATCGGCGCTATCTTTAATTGAGCACAGAAACGCCCGCCTGACGGTTTTCAAGGTTTTGAACAGCGTCGTTAATGAGTCAATCATCTGCGCCGGCGGCTCGGCCACCTCAGACAACAGTAAAGACTCGCCGCCTTCGAGCACGGTTTGCGTACTCAGCGGATTGCCCTCTTCCCCCAGCAGATGGCGGATCTCATTGGGCATAAACTCTTTGCCGGTTGGCAGCTTCGCATTGAGGAACAGCGTTTCGCCGAGCGTCATCGCAAACAGCGTACGCGCCGGCATCACCACGAAAGATTGTTCATCTTCGACCGCCCGCTGCAAGGCTTGCAGCGAAGTGAAGAACGGAATAACCGACGCGCCGTCGTCTTTCTCCCAGTGCTGGAGGTCGACGGCACTCTCTTCAACAATGGGCTCGCCTTCCGCCGCCGCGCCGGGAACCCAGACGCTGGACTCCAGCAGCGTACGGAAAAATGCGGGGCGATGGCCCGGCTCGGTGGCCGCCTTTTCCAGCAGGGTTTCTAATTCATTTTTAGTTTCGGACATAATGCTCACAACGTCAGAATCGAAAGTGCCCCGGTTGCGCAGCGCCCGCCGGGGCGATAATCCGGGGCTGGCGCCCCTCTCTTTTTTACTCTGCGGTTAACAGATTAGCAATCGTGCGTACGCCGAGGCCGGTCGCCCCTGCGGACCACTGCTCAACGGCCGCTTTACGGTAGGTTGCCGAGCAGTCGATATGCAGCCAGCCCTGCTGGTAGTTCTCGACGAAGTGAGACAGGAAACCTGCCGCGGTGCTGGCCCCCGCCGGGTAAGCGGCGCTGCCGGTATTGTTCAGTTCCGCGAAGTTCGACGGCAGCTGGCCGCGGTGGAATTCGGCCAGCGGCAGACGCCAGAAGGCTTCATTTTCCGCCTGCGCGCTTGCCAGCAGGCGGTTCGCCAGCGGGTCGTCAAAGCTGAACAGCGCGTGGTAATCATTGCCGAGCGCGGTTTTCGCCGCGCCGGTCAGCGTGGCGGCATCGATAATCAGCTCCGGTTTCTGCGCCGAGGCGTCAATCAGACCATCCGCCAGCACCAGACGGCCTTCGGCGTCGGTGTTCATGATTTCCACGGTTTTACCGTTGCGATAGCGAATAATATCGCCCAGCTTAAAGGCATTACCGCTGATCAGGTTGTCTGCACAGCACAGATACAGCTTCACGCGTTTGTTCAGGCCGCGGGTAATCGCGAAGGCCAGCGCGCCGGTGACCGTTGCCGCGCCGCCCATATCGGACTTCATCGAATCCATAAACGCGCTTTGCTTGATGCTGTAACCGCCGGAGTCGAAGGTGATCCCTTTCCCGACCAGGCAGGCATACACCGGGGCTTCTTTATCACCGGTTGGGTTGTAATCCAGCGCCAGCAGCACCGGCGGTCGCTCGGAACCGCGCCCCACGGTATGCAGGCCAAGGTAGCCCTGCTCGCGCAGATCTTCACCTTTCGTGATACGGTAAGTCACGTTGTCGCAGGCCACGCTGCACAGCAGATCGACGGCGCGCTGAGCCAGCTGTTCCGGGCCTAACTCTTCCGCCGGCGCGTTAATGGTGTCGCGCACCCAGTCAATAATCGTCAGACGGTTGTCCAGTTCGCTTTTCTGCGCATCATCCAGCGCCGGCCATTCCACCTGGCGGCTGCCTTTCGGCCCTTTGTAACCGGCCCAGAATGCCCACGCGCGGTCGGTATTCCAGCCTTCACCGCTCAGCGCAACGTGCTTGATGCCCAGGCCGTCAACTTTACGCGCCGCGCGCTGAATCAGGCCCAGGTCGTCTTTACCGTTCAGATGCAGGGTGATGCCGTCATTGTTAATGCTGTAAGCCGCTTTCTCTCCCCAGCGCGCGTCGGCGGGTTGGGTTGTCAGCGTAATCTTCATGGCTTCGGTCATGTTATCTTTATCCTTCTTTGGCAAAGGAGCCGCATTTGGCAAAAGGGCCGCCAAAAGGCAGCCCATATTATTTTTCCGCTTAATGATACGGAAATTATTCTGCTTCATCTAACCAGACTAGCAGAATCGCCTCCAGAATTTTTTCATTGGATGCGGTCGGATTGTCGTCAAAGTCTTCCAGTTCGCAAATCCACTGATGCATATCGGTGAAGCGAACGGTTTTCGGGTCGAGATCCGGGAAGGCATCATACAGCGCTTCGCCGATTTCACGACTGTCGGTCCATTTCAGTCCCATATTAATGCTCGCGTGCGTGGTTGATGGTGTAACGCGGGATCTCGACGACCAGATCGTCATGGGTCACGCGCGCCTGGCAGCTCAGACGGCTGTCGGGTTCGAGCCCCCAGGCCTTATCCAGCATATCGTCTTCATCTTCGGTACTTTCCGCCAGCGAGTCAAAACCTTCACGCACGATGCAGTGGCAGGTGGTGCAGGCACAGGATTTTTCACAGGCGTGTTCGATCTCGATACCGCTACGCAGCGCGGCATCCAGAATGGTCTCACCGATCTCAGCTTCCACAACTACGCCATCCGGGCACAGGTCCTGATGGGGCAGAAAAACAATCTTTGGCATATTAAACCTCGTCCACGGATTGGCCTTTCAGCGCAGTACGGACCGACTGGTCCATGCGGCGTGCGGCAAATTCCTGGGTTTGTGTGTCTGTATTTTTAATCGCATCTTTAATTGCGTCGGCGTCATCGCCTGCCGCGACCGCGCGCAGCTGCGCCGTCGCCTCATCGATAGCCTGACGTTCTGCGGCGCTTAACAGCGCGGCATCGGCGGCCAGCGCGCTCTCCAGGCTCTCAAGAACGCGCGCGGCTTCGACTTTTTGCTCAGCCAGCATCCGCGCCTTGATATCCTGTTCGGCGTGACTCATCGAATCTTTAATCATGGTGGCGATTTCACCGTCGGTCAGGCCGTAGGACGGCTTCACCTGAATGGAGGCTTCGACACCGGTCGATTTTTCCATGGCGGTCACGCTCAGCAGACCATCGGCATCGACCTGGAAGATCACGCGAATATGCGCCCCGCCGGCCGGCAGAGCCGGAATCCCGCGCAGCGCAAAACGCGCCAGAGAACGGCAGTCCTGCACCAGTTCGCGCTCGCCCTGCATCACGTGGATAGACATCGCCGTCTGACCATCTTTGAAGGTCGTGAACTCCTGCGCACGGGCCACCGGGATCGTGGTGTTGCGCGGGATCACTTTCTCCACCAGGCCGCCCATCGTCTCCAGCCCCAGGGAGAGCGGAATGACGTCAAGCAGCAGGAGTTCGCTATCCGGTTTGTTACCCACCAGGATATCGGCCTGAATCGCGGCGCCAATGGCCACCACTTTGTCCGGATCAATCGTGGTCAGCGGCGTACGGCCAAAAAATTCGCCGACGCGCTCACGGACCAGCGGCACGCGCGTCGAACCGCCGACCATCACCACTTCCAGCACCTCTTCCGCCGTCACGCCGGCATCTTTCAACGCGCGGCGGCAGGCCAGCAGGGTACGTTTAACCAGCGGAGCAATCAGCTCATCGAACTGGCTGCGGGCGATCTCGCCTTGCCAGCCGCCGACGTCCACGCTGACGGAGTCGGCGTCGCTGAGGGCGATTTTCGCCGCGATCGCCGCATCCAGCAGTTCACGCTGCAGACGATTATCGCTGCGATCGCTCAGGCCCGCCTGTTCGCGCAGGTAATCCGCCAGCAGATGGTCGAAATCATCGCCGCCGAGCGCGGAATCACCGCCGGTCGCCAGCACTTCAAATACTCCGCGGCTTAAGCGCAGTACCGAAATGTCAAAGGTGCCGCCGCCGAGATCGTAAACCGCGATAACCCCTTCCTGACCGGAATCGAGGCCGTAGGCAATCGCCGCGGCGGTCGGTTCGTTCAGCAGACGCAGCACGTGCAGGCCAGCCAGCCGCGCGGCGTCCCTGGTGCCCTGCCGCTGGGCGTCGTCAAAATAGGCTGGAACGGTAATGACCACGCCGTCGAGTTCGCCGGAGAGGGCTTCTGTCGCCCTGGCGGCCAGCGCTTTCAGGATATCGGCGGAGACGCGAACCGGATTGAGCAGACCGCCGGCGGTCTGGATCATCGGCAGACCGTTTTCACTGGCCTGCAGCTGGTAAGGCAGATGGGGGTAGCGGGTCTGAATATCGGCCAGCGAGCGCCCCATCATCCGCTTCACGGAGCTGATGGTGTTCACCGGGTCGTGGGCCGCATTTTGCCGGGCATCGTACCCGACGTCGAGACCGGATGCGTGGTAGTGCACCACGGAAGGCAGCAGGTAGCGCCCCTGATGATCGGGCAGTGTTTCGGCCTGACCGCTACGCACGGTAGCGACCAGAGAATTGGTGGTGCCCAGGTCAATACCCGCCGCCAGACGACGCTGGTGCGGCGCGGCACTCAGGCCAGGCTCACTAATTTGTAATAAGGCCATAATTGCTTCCGAAAATTAAAAATCGAGCAGCTTTTCTTCGAGTTGTTCTGCAACGCTCTGAAGTTTATCGAGAAAACGCAGTTTACGCACGGTATCCGCCGCCGCGTCCCACGTCTCGTTATTGAGTTGTTCGACAACCTGCTGATGACGAACGTCGTACATCCCCTTCACGCGTTTGATAAAGGCCGCCAGACGCGCCTCATCCTGTGATTTTTCAATCTCATCCAGCTCTTCGCGCAGCTCCAGCTGCTCCATCAGGAACGCGGTATCACGCACGGTGTGCTGTTCGCTGGCTAAATCATAGCCATGAAGCGAAAGGATATATTCGGCGCGGGTCAGCGGATGACGCAGCGTTTGCCACGCCTGGTTGATGGTAGCGGATTGCTGCACGGAGGCGAGCTGTTCGGCCGCGCTCGCGCTGGCGAACTTGTCAGGATGGTACTGGCGCTGTAAATCCTGGTACCGGGCAGCCAGCTGTTCTTGCGAAAGGGTATAACTGACCGGTAACCCGAAGAGGGTAAAATAGTCCATAACAACCTCAGGGTTAACGAGATAAAGCAAACCCCACTCACGGTTAACCGCGGTGGGGTCCTCTACCCGCGTATTTCGGGCCGCCCTGGCGCTGGCTATACACGCTCACCTGATGAACTTACTGCGGTAAGCGCATCATGACTCGCGCGTTTAGCGCCTCGCTGCGGCCTGAATGTACCGGGTAGCGTCGGAATTATACGTTAAAGCTTTCGCCGCAACCGCACTCATCTTTAACGTTCGGGTTGGTAAATTTAAACCCTTCGTTCAGACCTTCTTTGACAAAGTCCAGCTGAGTACCGTCAAGGAACTGCAGGCTTTTGCCGTCGATCACTACCTTGACGCCTTTATCTTCAAACACGGTGTCTTCTGCCGCCGGCTCGTCAACAAATTCCAGCACATAGGCCATACCTGAACAGCCGGAAGTGCGGACACCTAAGCGCAGACCGAAGCCTTTGCCGCGGTTGGCCAGGAAGGAATTAACCCGCGACGCTGCGCTGTCGCTAAGAGTAATCGACATACAATAACCTCTTAATTATTTCGCTTCACGTTTGCTTTTGTAATCCGCAATCGCGGCTTTAATCGCGTCTTCCGCCAGGATCGAGCAGTGAATTTTCACCGGCGGCAGTTCCAGTTCGTCGGCGATATCGGTGTTCTTGATCGCCTGCGCTTCGTCCAGAGACTTGCCTTTCACCCATTCGGTGACCAGGGAGCTGGAAGCGATAGCGGAACCGCAGCCATAGGTCTTGAAACGCGCGTCTTCAATGATACCGTCATTGTTGACTTTAATCTGCAACTTCATCACGTCGCCACACGCCGGGGCGCCAACCATGCCGCTGCCGACATTTTCGTCGCTGTTGTCGAAAGAGCCGACGTTGCGCGGGTTCTCGTAATGATCAATAACTTTTTCGCTGTATGCCATGATGAATTCTCCTTATACCCTACCGATTAATGATGAGACCATTCGATGCTGTTCAGATCCACGCCCTGTTTGAACATATCCCACAGCGGAGACAGATCGCGCAGACGGCCGATGGATTTACGAACCAGGTCGATGGTGTAGTCAATCTCTTCTTCGGTAGTGAAGCGACCTAAAGAGAAACGGATAGAACTGTGTGCCAGTTCGTCAGTCATGCCCAGTGCGCGAAGCACGTAGGACGGCTCAAGGCTGGCAGAAGTACAAGCGGAACCGGAGGAAACGGCCAGGTCTTTCAGCGCCATAATCAGCGACTCGCCTTCAACATAGTTGAAGCTGACGTTGAGAATGTTCGGCGCGCCCTGCTCCAGGTCACCGTTGAGGTAAACCTCTTCCATATCTTTAACGCCTTCCCACAGACGGTTACGCAGACTGCGCAGACGCGCCATCTCGGTTTCCATCTCTGCTTTCGCGATACGGTAAGCTTCACCCATACCGACGATCTGGTGGACTGGCAGAGTCCCGGAACGCATGCCGCGCTCGTGACCGCCGCCGTGCATCTGCGCTTCAATGCGGATACGCGGTTTACGGCGAACGTACAGCGCGCCAATCCCTTTCGGGCCATAAATTTTGTGACCGGAGAAAGACATCAGGTCAACTTTCAGCTGGCTCAGATCGATAGGCAGTTTGCCCACGCTCTGGGTCGCGTCAACGTGGTAGATGATGCCACGCGCACGGCACAGTTCGCCGATGGTGGCGATATCCTGTACCACGCCAATTTCGTTGTTCACGTGCATGATGGACACCAGGATGGTGTCGTCACGCATCGCCGCTTCCAGCTCTTTGAGGTCGATAATCCCGTTGCGCTGCGGCGCCAGGTAGGTAACTTCGAAGCCTTCACGCTCCAGCTGACGGCAGGTATCCAGAACCGCTTTGTGCTCGGTTTTGCTGGTAATAATGTGCTTGCCTTTTTTCTGATAAAAGTTGGCAGCGCCTTTAATCGCCAGGTTATCGGATTCCGTTGCGCCGGAGGTAAATACGATTTCGCGCGGATCGGCGCCGACCAGCTCGGCAATCTGATTGCGGGCGATATCAACCGCCTCTTCAGCCTGCCAGCCGAAACGGTGTGAACGAGAGGCCGGGTTACCAAAGGTCCCGTCCAGGGTCAGGAACTGCATCATTTTCTCGGCAACACGCGGGTCCACCGGCGTTGTTGCGGAGTAATCGAGGTAAATCGGTAATTTCATTGCTCTTTAACTCCGTACATCACTCAATGCAAGGAACCAGGCAACCGGCTTGATGTACGTCCGGGACACGGGATGTCGTAACATCCCGGCCTGATTCGAAAATCTTTTATAATTTTTACCCTGAACATTTCACCTTGCAGCGAATAAGCCGCAAACGGAAACAGAACGAGTACTACGCACGCAGTTTGACGTCGATAGCGTCCTGGGTACGGGTATTGCGCTGGGATTCATGGCTATGCTGACGGCCTGAAACATCAAGGACTTCCTGGTTATTGACCAGTTCACCGAGGGTGATGTTATTCAGGAAGCCGGTCAGACGCTCGCTCAGGTCGCGCCATAGCGCGTGGGTCAGACACTTATCGCCGCCCTGGCATCCGCCTTTACCCTGACAGCGGGTGGCGTCAACCGATTCGTCTACCGCGCTGATCACTTCGCCTACGGCGATACTGCCAGCTTCTTTACCTAACAAATAACCGCCGCCTGGGCCACGCACGCTGGATACCAGACCGTTTTTACGCAGACGGGAAAACAGCTGTTCCAGATAGGACAGCGAGATCCCCTGACGTTCAGAAATATCAGCCAACGGAACCGGGCCCGATTCAGAGTTGAGCGCGACGTCCAGCATCGCGGTCACAGCATAACGCCCTTTAGATGTCAGTCTCATGTCTTACTTAACCTCAAACTCGCCCCTGCCCGGGCTTTTTATTAATATGGGGTATTGCATAGCAGGGCCAAGTCTGACATTCCCGAGTAATTTGGTCAACTATTTACTTGACTGTTTTAGTCAGGTATTTAACCATCTGTGCCCTATCGCATTATCGCGCCGCAAGTCCCGCTCTGCGGGGCTTTGCCGCCCTCTGTCCGTTCACCGCTCGCGGCGGCGGAAATCCAAAAGGCGGCGAAACAGCGCCAGGAAGGAACCTTAGTCTTTGTTTTTCTGCGGCTGTTCAATCGACGCCAGCATGCCGCGCAGGATATTGAGCTCCTGGCTTTCCGGGCGCGCGCGGGTAAACAGGCGGCGCAGTTTATTCATCACCTGCCCGGGATGGTTGGCACGGATAAAGCCGGTAGCGAGCAGGGTTTGCTCAAGGTGGCCGTAAAAGCGCTCTAAGTCATCCACCAGCGGATACGGCGTCTCTTCGTGCTCCACCGCCGCTTCGTTCTGCTCCTGCGTCGCCAGCCAGGCCATACGCACTTCGTAGGCGATAACCTGCACCGCCATCGCCAGGTTCAGCGAGCTGTATTCCGGGTTGGCGGCGATAGCGACATGGTAGTGGCATTTCTGCAGTTCATCGTTGGTCAGCCCGACGCGTTCGCGGCCAAACACCAGCGCCACCGGCGCATGCTGCCCTTCCGCCACGCTCTTCAGGCCGCACTCGCGCGGGTCAAGCATCGGCCACGGTAGCGTACGCGAACGCGCACTGGTCCCCACCACCAGACTGCAACCAGCCAGCGCCTCGTCGAGGGTATCGACGATCTGCGCGTTGCCGATCACATCGCTGGCGCCCGCTGCCAGCGCGATAGCCTGCGAATCAGGTTTGACTAACGGATTCACCAGCCACAGGTTGGTTAACCCCATGGTTTTCATGGCCCGGGCAACGGAACCCATATTTCCAGTATGTGATGTTTCTACCAGTACGATTCGAATATTTTGTAGCATTATGGTTCTTCGGCTAAAGATTATTCGCGCATGCTATCATAAAACGGAGACATAAGCAGATTTCGCTGTTACTATGTGCGCCGTTTTTTCCCGTTCTTTAACATCCAGTGAGAGAGACCGATGCATCCGATGCTGAACATCGCCGTGCGCGCAGCGCGCAAGGCGGGTAATTTAATTGCCAAGCACTACGAAACCCCAGACTCCGTAGAAACGAGCCAGAAAGGCAGCAATGACTTTGTGACCAACGTCGATAAAGCAGCTGAAGCGCTGATTATCGAAACCATTCGCAAATCTTACCCGCAGCACACCATCATCACCGAAGAAAGCGGTGAACACGCAGGTGAAGATCAGGATGTTCAATGGGTTATCGATCCACTGGATGGCACTACCAACTTTGTTAAACGCCTGCCACACTTCTCCGTATCCATCGCCGTACGCATCAAAGGCCGTACCGAAGTGGCTGTGGTTTACGACCCAATGCGTAACGAACTGTTCACCGCGACCCGCGGCCAGGGCGCGCAGCTGAACGGCTATCGTCTGCGCGGCAGCAACGCTCGCGATCTGGATGGCACCATTCTGGCGACCGGCTTCCCGTTCAAAGCAAAACAGCACGCGACGGCATACATGAATATTCTCGGTAAGCTGTTTACCGAGTGCGCTGATTTCCGCCGCACCGGTTCTGCCGCTCTGGATCTGGCTTACGTGGCCGCTGGCCGCGTTGATGGTTATTTTGAAATCGCGCTGAAACCGTGGGATTTCGCAGCAGGTGAACTGATTGCTCGTGAAGCGGGCGCGCTGGTCTGCGACTTCACCGGCGGCCATAACTACATGCACACCGGCAACATCGTTGCAGGTAACCCGCGCGTCGTGAAAGCCATGCTGGCGAATATGCGCGACGAACTGAGCGAAGCGCTGAAGCGTTAATCTCTCCTCTCGCCCCGGTTCACGGGGCGAGATATCTTCTCAAAACGGCCGTAATCCCCTGCCGACCGGCACCGCGCTGCTCCACATCACCGCCGCCGCAGCGACTAAAATCAGCCCCCCCGCCAGCGCCAGCGTCGCCCAGCCAACCTGTTGCCATAACGGCGGCGTCTTATTGCCGCTGAGCTTAACCGCCAGCTGCCGAAAACCGTGCACCAGCAGCGCCAGCCCGCAGATTGTCAACGAGGTGCCCGCCGCCATCGCCAGCGCCGCCGCCATTCCCCAGTTGAAGACGCCGATCACTTTACTGAACAGCAGGACCATGAGCGCCCCGGAACAGGGCCGCATCCCCATAGAAAGGACGATGACCAGCCGCGCGCGCCAGTCATCGTCGCCCTGTAGCTGCTCCGGCGCGGGCATATGCTGATGCCCGCAGCCGCAATGAGCATGATGGACGTGGTGCGGAGTAAAGGCGATGAACGTCGGGCGTCGTAACGCCGTCCGCAGTTTTTTCAGCGCCCGCCAGCACAGAAGCAAGCCCAGCGCCCCCACCAGCAGATAGCTCCCCTTCTCCAGCCAGAAGCTGCTGAGATGCAGCTCCCGGGCGGGCAGCTGCAGGAGGGACAGCACCACCACCACCAGCGCAATCGCTACCAGCCCCTGCAGAAGCGAGGCCGCCAGCGTCAGGGCGATGCTTGATTTAAGCTTTGTCGGATGCGTCGCCAGCCAGGTGGTAATCACCACTTTGCCATGCCCCGGCCCCAGCGCGTGCAGCACCCCATAGACAAAACTGAAGGCCAGCAGCGAAAATCCGGCCGCCGTCGGGTTTTCCGCAACCGTTTTCAGCAGATGGCTCAGCTCAAGATTCAGATCCCGCTGCCAGACGGCACTTTGCAGCATCACCCGAGGCCAGGCCTGCCATAGCCACCATCCTGCCGCTATCGCCAGCAGTAAAAAAAGCGCCAGCGGCCACAGCTGACGCAGACGCGAAACGCGTGTGGCGGGAGAGAAAATTACTGACATGTCAGCGTTACCTTCTGCGCAAAATAGGTTCCCAGTTCCATATCCTCCGGCGGCGCGTCGGCTTTATCGAGAGACTGGGCAAAAGCGGCCATTTTTTCATTCGGCTCCGGCGTGACCACCTTGACCTTACATCCCGCCTGCAGCCCGGCGGGCAGCGAGAAATCGCCCGCTTTGTCATAGTGCATATCGACGTAATAGGTCGGGTCAAATGTCGATAACGTCAGCGTTTGTCCGGCCAGCGGCTGAGGCTTTGCCAGCGGCAGGGTAAACGTCAGCACCGCCTGGTGCCCCTCGCGTTCGAGGCCATAGCCAGCGGGCCGGTTGTCAAACTTCACCCGCTGACCGTTATGCCAAAGCTCGCTGAAGTAATGCTGGCCAAGCACGTTGGCCATCACTTCCGCCGCCAGCTTTTTCCACACCTCATCGCCGGGCTGTGCATTCCCCGCATCGTAGAGCAGATCCGCGGAGGTGATCTCATCCATAGTCCAGCGCATTTTAAAACCGGTGAGCAGTCCGTTATCCGCCACCGCTTGCGTTTTCAGGCTGATGAAGCTATGCGGGTGCGCTAGCACGCTAAATGATAAAACCATGAAAAATGCCGCACTGGTGCATTGTTTCACTCTCTTCATCCGTTCCTCACGTGAAAAATTCTGTGAACTTAGCCTGCAATCCTGACGTAAAGGGGGCGAACGGCCCTGATCTCCACGCATCCATTGGCTATTCTTAGCGAAAACCCTAACTGGAACTTACCAGATGATGACCGTCATTGAACCACCATCTGCGCTTTCCAGTCCACAGCGCCGTAGCCAGGTTCTCCTGATGTTTTATCTGCCCGGGCAGCCCGTTACGCCCGAGCGGCTGAGCCACATCAACCTTGTTGATGAAGCAACGGCCCGGCAAGATATCGCGGAGACGGGACGCGAAATCCAGCGTTACCACCGATTGACGCTCTCGTCGCAGGTGGACGGCAGCTATCGGATTGAAGGTGCCGTGATCGATCAACGCCTGTGCCTGCTGCACGGCCTGCGGCGAGCGCTGCGCTTATGCCCGCATTTTATTCATCACCATTTTACGCCCGCATTAAAAACGCAGCTTAAACTGCAGGGCATCGCGCGGACGTTGTATGACGATACAAATCTGCAGGCGCTGGTCAACCGCTGCGCGCGGATGCTCAACCGGCAATTTGACTGTCGGGACATTCATTTCCTGCGCCTGTATCTGCAATACTGCCTGTTGCAGCACCACCTCGGGCTGACGCCGGACTTCACCGCGGAACAACAGCGCTGGGCGCAACAAGCGGCGGAGTTCACTCTTGCTCAGGAGATTGTGCGCCACTGGCAACGCCGGGTCTCATCGCCGCCGCACGCCGGCGAGCAGCTGTTTCTGACGCTGCTGTTTATGCTGCTGAAAACCCCGGATCCTATTCGCGATGGCCACCACCAGGACCGACGGCTGCATCTGGCTATCGCCCGCCTGATTCATCGCTTCCAGGATCTGGCCGGTCGCCCGTTCAGCGACGATCGGGGGCTCAGCGATCAGCTCTATATCCATCTGTCACAGGCGCTCAATCGTAGCGTTTTTGCCATCGGTATCGATAACGCGCTATCGGAAGAGATAAGCCGTCTCTATCCGCGCCTGATGCGCACCACCCAGGCGGCGCTGGGCGAGTTTGAAGCGGCCTATGGGATCCGGTTTAATCAGGAGGAGGTGGGACTGATTGCGGTGATTTTCGGCGCCTGGCTGATGCAGAAAACCGATCTGCATGAAAAACAGGTGGTGTTGCTTACCCACGATAATCCCGACCTTGAACAGGCCCTTGAGCTGCAGCTACGCGAGCTGACCCTCCTGCCGCTGAATATTAAATACCAGAGCGTACATGCCTTTCAGAGGGAAGGCGCCCCGAAAGGGGTGGCGCTGGTGGTCACGCCCTATGCCACCGCATTGCCGCTGTTTTCGCCGCCGCTGTTTCATGCTGAAGAGGCGTTCAGCGATCATCAACGGCAGCATATTTGTAAAATGCTTGAGGATTAGGCGACCGCTTTCGGCCGCAGCACCAGCGCCGGGAGCGCCACCAGCGCCATCACCCAAAATACGCCCTGATGGAGGTGCTGGTAGAGGAAACCGGCAAAGACCGTCATCACCGCAATACTGCCGCCCATCGCCACGGCGGAATAGACCGCCTGCAGACGAATCACCTCGCTCCCCTGACGGGCTGAAATATAGCGCATCGCCGCCAGGTGGCAGACCGTGAAGGTCCCGCAGTGCAGAATCTGCGCGACGATAAGCCACGGCAGCGCCGTGGTCGCGCCCATCAGCGTCCAGCGAATCAGACCACACACCGCAGAAAGCAGCAGCAGATCGCGGGCGCTAAAGCGGCTAAACACTTTTTTACTCAACGCAAAGATAGCCACTTCCGCCACCACGCCCAGCGACCACAGGTAGCCCACCGCAGAGGCGGAGTAGCCGGCTTCCTGCCAGTAAATGGCGCTGAAGCCGTAGTAGGCGGCGTGCGCGCCCTGCAACAAGCAGACGCAGGCGAGAAAGCGCCAGCTTTGGCGCACCAGCCGCAGCCACGCCGCAAGCCCGGCGCCTTCATGATGGCGGGATTCGCCCTGCGGCATCACCGACGGCTTCAGCAACATGCCCAGCAGCATGGAGGCAACCCCCAGACTGAGCATCAGCAGAATCGCCCGATAATCAAACAGGCTGACCAGCTTGCCGGTGAGCGCCGAGCCGATAACAAACGCCACCGATCCCCACAGACGTACGCGCCCGTAGTCCATGGTGATCTGTTTTTGCCAGGTATTCGCCAGCGCATCGGTCAGCGGCACCAGAGGGGAGAAAAAGAGGTTGAAGCCGACGATCACGACGGTCAGCCAGGCGACGTGGTTACCGGCCCAGAAGGCCAGAGCAAACAGCAGCACCAGCAGCGCCAGAATCCGCAAGGCGGAAATCAGCCGGGCGGGATCGCTCACCCGCGGGGCGATCAACAGGCTGCCGAGAAAACGGGCCACCAGCCCGGCGCCCAGCAGCATGCCGATGGTTTCCGGCGTTAAGCCGGTACCTGCCAGCCACACGCTCCAGAAAGGTAGAAAAATTCCGTAGCTAAAAAAGTAGGTGAAGTAACTCAGCGCCAGCCAGCGCGTGGATTGCAAGACCATGATTCCCTCCCGAATGGAATCGCTAGTCTGGCGATAAAGCGCGAAGGCCGCAAGGTGAAGTTATACCTGCCCGTTTCCGGGCAGGTCAGACTCAAGGAACGTAGACCTGCAATGTCATTTGTTGACGCATACTTTCTCCGGTAGAGAGCAGAGTTAGCTGACCAAACTCAGAACGGTGGTGATCGTCCGGCGCATGGCTCATCGGCTCAATACAGAAAAAATCAAATGCATAGCCCCGATCAAATTCGGGATCAGAAACGAAAATAAAGTAGCAGGGAGCTGGTGGCTCAGTGGTCAATGACAACCGATATCCGAGCTCCGGCTGGTCAATCGTCGCTCTTCCGTCCCAGCCGGAGAAGGCGTTATTCACCCAGCGTTGCGGCAGCGGCGAAGGATGATTAAAGTCGAGCTCAGGCGGTATCTGAGACTGAAACTCTCCGGCCAGCCATTGCTCTCTTTCCAGCCAGTAGCCGTTCGCATCGGCCTGCAATTTCGTTTGCGGCGTTAATGGAAAATAGGGATGCCAGCCCAGACCAAACGGCAGTGTGGCCTCGCTTTCATTCGTCACCACCAGTTCCACCATCAGCGCGTTGCCCGTTAAAGTAAAATGCTGCTGCGCGGTATAGTGGTATACCCCCTGTCGATGAACATATTCTAATGTGAGCTGCGTCGGCGACTGTGCCAATCCATGCCAGACATTCAACCAACCGTCGCCATGGAGATAATGGTCATCCCATGCAACGTTAGGATGAAGCTGATATTCCCCTGCCGCTGAAGAGAAACGATTACCGCTGACGCGATTGCCGAACGGAACTAACGGAAAGCAGGAAGACTCCACCGCGACACCGCTTTGTAAGCCGGTGCGTAACAGCGGAAGCGCCAGCCCTTCATGCTGCCACCACAGGCCTTCAATGACGCCACCGCAATCCGCAACCTTCAACTGCAGTTCACCATTGTTCAAGGTATAAAGCGCCATTCTACCTCCTTAATCGGGAAAATTAATCACCACTTTGCCGCATTTCCCACTCGCCATTAGTGCGTACGCCTCTCCCGCCTGCTCCAGCGAAAAACGATGGGTGATGGCGCTATGCGGCCATAACTTCCAGTCGGCGAGGTCGCGCGCGCACTTTTCCATGTGATACAAACTGGTGACCCAGGAGCCAATGATACGCCGCTGGTGGTGCATCAAATCGGCGCTCACTTCAAACTCAACTTTCCCGGTTTCACCAATGTAAACCACTCGCCCCCAGTCGGCTGAGGACTGAAGCGCCAGCAAGCGGCCCACAGCATTGCCGGAGCAATCCAGCGCGACGTCAGCGCCGCCGTGGGTCAACCCGGCAATTAACGCCGGTAAGTTTTCGGTGGTTGCCAGAAAGCCGTGATCCATGACACCAAGCTGTTTTGCTGTGGCCAGACGATCCGGTAGCATATCGACACCGATTACACGCTTCGCGCCCCGCCCTTTCGCCAGCATCATCGCCATCATGCCGACGGGCCCCAGCCCCACGACCAACACGTTATCACTGCCGGAAACCTCCCCGCGCAAAATTCCCTCATATGCGGTTCCCACACCACAGCTGATAAAGGCGCCATCTTCATAGCTCAGCGCGTCCGGCAGGTGAATCAGATCTTTCTCTTCCGCCAGCAGATACTCCGCATGCCCGCCGTCACGCTGCCAGCCATAGGCTGCTTTACCCTCTCCGGTACAAGAGATTGGGAATCCACGACGGCAATTGGCGCAAAAACCGCAGCCTGAAATATGGTATACAAGTACCCGATCGCCAGCTTTAAAATGCCGGCAGCCGGCCCCCGTCGCCACGATTTGCCCACAGGGCTCATGACCATTGATAAATCCCTGGTATAGCGGTTTATCTGGCGCAGCAGCAGTCGCGCGGTGCTGATGATAGATATAATGCACATCGCTGCCGCAAATACCTGAAGACTTCATTTTTATTAAAACCTGGTTAATCCCCGGAGTGGGTATCGCCACTTCTCTGAGCTCAACGCTCGAATTTCCTGGTAAATATGCAGCCAACATCGTTTTCATAATTCCCTCTGGATTCAGTAATGAAGATTAATTTTTAATTTTACTGTTACGCTGAGTCAGTAATATATTCGCTAATACGGCCACCACGATAATTACTCCGCGAACGACCTGCTGGAAAAACGAGTTAATTCCCAGCAATACCAGGCCATTGCCAATCAGCGTAATCACCAGTACGCCTAATAGCGTGCCAAATAAAGAACCACGGCCTCCAGAAAGCGCTGTTCCGCCAACCACCACTGCTGCGATGACATCAAACTCCAGACCATTGGCTGCTCCGGCATTGCCCGATCCGAGGCGCGCGGCGAGAAGGATGCCGGTAATCGCCGCCAGTAATCCGGATAGGGTAAAAATCAAAATACGAACTCGCTTAACGTTAATACCGCAAAGCTGGGCCGCAGTCGCATTGCCGCCGATAGCAAAAACGGAGCGACCAAATGCGGTCTTACGACTGATAAAGACAAAGATCAGAAACAGTAGCAACATGATCAATGCGGAGATCGGGATACCCATAAATTGACCGCCCAGCCAGTCCAGGACGTCATTTTCATCGATCGGCACCGGCAGGGCATTCGTCATGAATAACCCCATTCCTCGCAATGCACTCCACAGACCTAAGGTTGCGACAAAGCTTGGGACATTAAATATGCCGCGCAAAACCCCGGCGAGAGTCCCGAGGACCGCGCCAAGCCCTAAAACCAGCAGGCAGGCAACGGCAAGCGGTACCTGAAACTGTAGCAGGAATGCCAGGCAGACAGAGATAAACGCCACCATTGGCCCAACGCTGACATCAATTTCGCCAGAAATAATAATAAGCGTCATTGCCCATGCGGCAATACCAATGGTCGCGGCATCGCGCAGCACATTCATTTGATTATTTAACGAGATAAAACCGGGAGCATTAAAAGAAAAGACCAGATATAAAATAGCGATGACCACCAGCAGGCCAATGACATTAATATGGCGACTGATGAACTGTTTAACTGCAATATTTTTGCCTTGCGGCAGCGTTATGGATAAGGCAGACATCGGTTAATTCCTCAGTAAACGTTCTGGCTAATGTGTGGATAAAATCGCCGACATTAACTCATCGACGTTAACCGGTGCGAAAAACTCACGGGTAAATGTGCCATTTTGCAGCAGTAATATACGGTCACACACTAAGGGCAATTCCTCGACCTCACTGGAAATAAATATCACGCTTTTTCCTTCAGCAGCCAGTTCCCGTACAATACGGTAAATCTGCTGTTTGGCCTCGATATCCACTCCACGTGTCGGTTCATCAAGTAACAAAATGTCGCTTCCGGCATAAACCCAACGGCCAATAACGACCTTTTGCTGATTGCCACCGGATAATGTCCCGACCGGAGTCTGCGTGCTCGCCGCCTTCACCGTCATACGTTCCATGACCGAAGCGGTCATCTGCTGGATGCGCTGCCAGTTCAATATTCCGCGTCGACTGACATTATGCCGGTTAGTCATCACCGTATTTTCATCAACGCCCAGAAGAGGAATAATACCCGCTTCTTTGCGATTTTCCGGCGTATAGCCAATGCCGCCTTTCAGCATATTGCTATATTCAGGGCGGGTGATACGCCTGTCATTTAGCGTAATATCACCGTCAACAAACGTCTCCAGCCCGACAATCGCCTTAAGTAATTCGCTCCGTCCCGATCCTAATAACCCAGCGATCCCCAGCACTTCACCACGATGCAAAGTAAAACTAATGTCTTCTAACTTCGGCGGATGTCTGAGCCGTTCAACATGCAGAACGGGAATCGTTAACGGCATTGCAGGCGTCACCTGAGGTAAATCAATATGCTCACGGCCCAACATCAACGACACGATTTCCCGGGTTGTCGTGCTGTTCAGCTCGACATCGCCCGCGATCTGACCATCACGCATGATCGTGGCGCATGAGGCTATGCGCCGGATCTCTTCCATTCGATGGCTAACGTAAATAACCGCGACGCCTAGCGCAGAGATCCTTTTAACCGCGCTGATGACCAGGTCCACTTCAGTGCTGGCGAGCGAGCTGGTAGGTTCATCCAGGATGACGACCCGCGGCTCGCCCGCCATCACCCGGGCAATTTCAACCAGCTGCTTTTGCGCCGGACTCAGCGTATCAACCACGGCATCAGACGGAATATCAACGCCCAGCATTTCCAGGGCTACCTCGGCTTGTTTGCGCATTTGCGCCCGATCAATCATGCCGCCACAACGCGGCCATTGACCCAGGCAAAGATTCTCCGCAACCGTCAATCCTTCAACCAAACTCAGTTCCTGATATACCGCCCTGACGCCTAGCTCCGCCGCCCGACGGGTAAGCGTCGCTTCATTGCCCTCCAGTCGGGTATCCCCTAGCCACACCTCGCCGCTATCAGGACTTTCGCTACCGGTTAACATCCTGATTAAGGTCGATTTTCCAGCCCCATTTTTACCAAGTAGCGCCCGAACTTCACCCTGGGACAGGGTGAAATTGACATTATCCAGCGCCACGACGCCGGGGTAACGTTTATTTCCCCCGGTGATTCTCGCCACCGGCACCCGCATTTTTTCTGCTACCGTCATACAATCGCTACCTCAAGTCGTCGAGCGTGGGCATTAAGGTAAACCGTCAACATGTGCCGCCAACCACTGCTTTCCGTCTTCTGCTTTCATGTAGGAATCGATATCAACCGGAATAATTTTGTTAGCCGGTGGCTGTTTATTAATGACATTAATTGTTTGGGTAAAAACGGCATTGCCCATTTTCTTGCCAGAAATATCCACAACGCCTTTCAGGACCTGATGATTTTCCAGCTCCTGGGCAATTTCAGTCGTCATATCGGCACCAAAAACGGCAATTTTCCCAGCCTGATTTTGGTTGCGTACCGCTTTGACTGCCCCTAACGTCGCCCCGCCGGATTCCCCCATAATGGCGTCCAGACCTGATGATGAGATAATGAGTTTTTCACCGACTGAAATCGCTTTATCCAGAATGGTACCTTCCTGATTCGCCACGATCTGCATCCCCGGCAGACGAGCCTTCAACGCCTGTTCAAAACCTTTTCTCCGCTGCACGCATACTTCGAACGCTTCACAGTTGATCACCGCGATTCTCGGCGCATTGATATTGTTGGCAATAAAGTAATCTGCCGCGATATCGCCCAACTTTTTGCCAAATGCAAGCGGGTCGCCCACCAGATAAGCGGCGACATATTTATCCACCCCTTTCTGATTAATACAGGTGTTGTAGCAAATCACCGGAATGCTCGCCTCACTGGCGCGACGAATAGCGCGACTGCTGCCGTTTTCAGAAACGGCGGATAAAATGATAGCGTCGACGTTGCGCGCTACCAGCGTATCGATAAACGAGCTCTCTTTGGAAATGTCCCCTTGAGCGTTGGTTTCAATCAGTTGGATCCTGGACTGCGATGCTTTGGCCGCATCCTGAACCCCCTGACGTACGCCGGCATAATAGCCTTGAGTATCAAGGTAAATCGCCCCGACGGTGAGCGCTTTCTCTGCGCTATAGCCTGGGAATGAAAAACTTAATAACGTTAACAATAACCAGGATACGAGGGAGAAGATTTTACTTTTACACATGTGAGCCTCCTGTAGGGTCAGGCATTTATTGTTGTTTAGGTTCAGCGACAACCAAGGCTCGACGCTGACAAATTTCACATATTCTAAACATCTCGCTTCGAGCGGCGGGTCAGGCCGCTCAAAAATTACAGTTAACGCTCTTTAGTTAATCAGGTGCAGAACAAAGGGCATAACCTGACGGAATAACGCCGCCTTAGCCCATGCCGGATTTAACAAATCCAGCCTGGCTATCGCTTGTTCATATCCCGCGCCGTCGCCTAGACCAGCCGCCGCCAGAGCCCGAATAAAAAGACACTTCTCCTGATGCTGCTGCTGGATATTCGCGTACAGCGAGAGGAGATCGGGCTGTGAGACGGCGAAGAAATCCGCCTCAATCTGCGCTATTTCCATATGCTGAGACCAGTTCAGCATTTCGCTAAAAATCCGTTCACTGGCCTGGACATCGCCAAGCATGCGTAACGCGACACCTTGCCAGAAGAGATAATCCACGGGCTGATCGTTGTAGTAACTGTGCACATTGATAGACCGATCGCCCATTGCGGCCTTGCGGAAATAGTCCGTCGCCTGCGCCATTTCGCCTTGCTGTCGGGCGCAGATGCCGAGCCAGAACCAGATATCGTTATCCGTCTGTCCAGGCAAACGACCTTCACTCAGATTTTCCGGGTAATGCAGGGCGGATAGAAGCAGCGTCGTGGCTTCTCCTGGTCGTTGTTGACCGATCAACTGCCAGGCGCGAAGCAGATGGTTGATGATAAACTGACTGGTGATTTTGCCTTCTCCCCCTTCCCAGGGATGAAACTTACGCTGGGACAGGATCTCTGCCGCCTGCTCGGTTTTTCCTGCCAGATGCCAAAGATGCAGCAGTTCCGCCGTCAAATCATCTCGCTTGAGCGCACATGCGAGACGGCTTTCCAGGCGGGAAAGCCGTTTTTCCGCCTGTTCACCGACCAGCTTATCCAGCAAATCTCGTTCAAACAGCAGGCGGGCATCTTCAGGCTGCAAGGCACAAGCCTTATCCAGATATTGTGCGGCGAGGCGCGAGTCGCCTTGTTTATTCCACGCATGAATCGCCAGCCCACGCCAGGCGTCCGCAAAGTCAGGGGCCATTTCGACGCACCGCTGCCACAACGCGGTCGCTTTTGCATAATCGCGGCGGTTGTAATGGAAGCAGGCAAGCAGATGGCGGGCAAAATAGCACTCCGCTACGCTTTCCAGGGCCGTGACCTCAACGAACGTATTGGGAAAACGAACAAAACTGGGGAATGCGTCGCGAGCCCGACTCAACAACGCGGCACGCTCATCGCCGTCGCTCAGACTGGCCTGTAAATAGAGCGGCAGCGTTTTCTGACAACCGAGATGGGTCAACACGCTTTTTGCACGTGCATCCATCCCCCAACTTAACAACAGTCCGGCCGTCAGGAGTGCGTTAATATCCCGCGACTGGCAGAGTGTCTTCCAACGTTCAAAATCGGCTTCAGCCCCGGTAATTTCCGCCTTCAGCCACCACAGCGTAGGATTGAGCGGATATGAGTTAAGCAACGAATCACTCTGTTGCAGCGCCGCAGCACGGCGCCCAAGCAGAAGCAGCAGGCATGTTTCGAGACAGAGCACATCCTGGTTGGTTGGGCAGGCCCTCAGACTCTGCTGGCAAAAATCCAGCGCCTCATCGTAGCGGCCTTTTCTCGCCGCCAGACGAGCAAGACCGTAGAATCCCCCCGCTTTACTATTACCACTCCATACCGAGCGCCAAAAATCCTCCTGCGCCTCATGCCACTGCCGCATCTGCTCTCTGGCGCTGGCGCGGATCATGCTGGCCTGTCCACATTGCGGATTTTTATTCAAACGGTGCGCACGTGATAGCGCCCGGGTTGCGTAATCAACCGCCTTTGGGTAGTTCGCCCGGTTGTATTCCAGCATTGCCAGCGCGAGGTTACAGCGATAATCCTCAGGATCCAGCGCAACGCCACGCAGGTAATAGTCAAAAGGGGAACGACTGGCATGGTGATACTGTTCCAGGTGCTGCCCGATAAACCATGCCTCATCGACGCTTAAAATCTCGTCAGCGCTTAACGGCGCACTCGCCACCTCCGGCAGCGGCATCTCCTGCGGCTGATGCTCCTGATAATGCAAAACCCGGTTTCCATCGCTATCCAGCAGCTCGATTGTCAGACGTGAAGAATCGACCACCGTCAGCGTTCCTTGGGCGACGGCGCACGGCGTCAGTTCAACCGCTTCATCAAGCAGCGGCTGCGGATTCCCCTCTTCACAGATAGTCAAACGGTGCGCGCGAAGAGGCGCAATGGCATAAACTCCCCAGTCGATCTTCCCATCGTTGCGCTCAAGCTTAATAACCGCATCACGCGAGGCATTTTGTACCATCCCTAAGGAGTGGTAAGGCAGGAAATACTGTTCGAATCGTTTCTCTTCAAACGGATCGAGCCAGGTAAAATCTGGTTGGTTATCGGCATAAATACCGGTCATCAGCTCAATATAGGGCCCATTTTTATCGGTGAGATTTTTATCCCACGCCTGACCAAATTCGCTGTAGCCCCAGCTCCACTGTTTTTTACCCGGTGCAATATGGTGATCGGCAACGTGCAGCAGGCCACCGTTTTCATCATGACTCCAGGCGCCGACAAAATCGTATTCTGACTTCTCCGCCATATAAGAAGTGGGAACCGGCACATTTTTATAACGTGATATATCGACGCCGGTAGAGTAGTCCACCTTGTAATAGGTTCCGGTTGCGATCGGAAAAGCCGAGACGGCCCGTTTGCCATGATCAAATACGGCGGTGACGTCCGGTGGAAATACGCTTTGATGTCCTTCGCCGCCCTTCACTGCCGGATTCGCCCACCATAAAAAGTGGCGCGGCGTCGCATTACTGTTGTAGACCCGGCTGCCAATCTCCAGCGCGGCGCGTTCAGGGCGAAGCGTAAAGCCGGTCATCACCTGTAGTCCGTGCATCGGCTCCGTTTCGCCAACCCAAACGGTTTTCGAGCCATCATCATTTTCTACTAGCGAGAAATCCACCGGCATATAGGTGGTCGGGCGGTGATGTTGCGGCCAGTTAAACTCAATCCCGCCGGAGATCCACGGGCCAAGCAGGCCAACCAGTGCCGGTTTGATCACCTCATTGTGATAAACAAAATCGCGCTGTCTGGTTTTATCCCATGCCCGATGTACGCGCCCGCCGAGCTGCGGCAGGATCATAATCTTGAGATAGTCATTTTCAAGCCACACCGCCTGCCAGGCCTTCAGCGTCTTCTCCTCACCAAGCGTATCCGTTACGCCGTAGGGGTACACCGAGCCAGAGGAACCCTGATAAACCCGATTCTCAAGAAACATTGGATGAATATCCTGAGCGCCGGTTTCATAAGTTGGAATATGGACTGTTTCCTGCCACACGTTTACTGAACTCATAATGCCCTCAAAGTTAACAAGACATACTGATTTGAAATTATGTGGGCAGTTTAATAGACAATATCAGGTAGTTTATGCACAATAATCACGCAATATAGTTAACAAGGTTTACTTTTATGAAAGCCTGCATTAACAACCAGCAAATACGCCATTACAATAAAGGCGTGCTCCTTGAATATCTGTACCGCCAAAAACGGGCGAGCAAATCCACGCTTGCCCGGCTGGCACAAATTTCGATTCCTGCAGTCAGCAATATTCTTCAGGAGCTGGAAGCAGAAGGCAGAGTAATTAACGTTCAGGACGAACACCTGACCCGCGGCCACAGTAGCGGATCGTGGCTTATTGCCCCCGAGGGCGACTGGACGCTCTGCATGAATATCACGCCAACCAGTATCGAGTGTCAGCTAGGCAATGCCTGCCTGAGTCCCAAGGGAGATCTTGAATACCACGCCATCGACGCCCCCTCTCCCAAAGCATTACTTTCCGCTATTGAAAAATACTGGCACCAGTTCCGTAAAAATTGGCCCAATCGCAAAATCAATCTGGCGCTGGCAGTACATGGCCAGGTCGATGCGGGAACTGGCGTATCGCAGACCATGCCGCAAGCGCCGTGGAAACAGCCGGTGGAAATGAAGTACCTGCTGGAGGAGAAACTCAACGTCAGGGTCATGGTCGACAATGACTGCGTCATGCTTGCTCTGGCGGAAAAATGGCAGAATGACGGACATCAACAAGATTTTTGCGTTATCAATGTCGATTACGGGATTGGTTCATCGTTTGTCATCAACGATCAGGTCTGGCGCGGTAGCCTCTACGGTAGCGGACAAATAGGACACACCATTATTAATCCCGATGGGATTGCCTGCGACTGCGGACGCTACGGCTGCCTCGAAACGGTGGCGTCACTGAGCGCATTAAAAAAACAGGCCAGAATTTGGCTCAAAGTGCAGCCGGACATCGCCGGTAATCCTGAAGAACTCACCACACAGGGGCTGATAGAAAAATGGCGTCAGGGAGACTTGCGTCTACAAAACTGGGTAGAAGATTCCGCAAATGCCATTGGCCTGAGCCTCTATAATTTCCTTAACATACTCAATATTAACCAGATTTTACTATATGGCCGCAGTTGTGCTTTTGGTGAGACATGGTTAAATACCATTATCAGACAAACGGGGTTTAACCCTTTCGATCACCATGACACACCGCGTACCAGAGCCACGCAGATTGGCTTTGGACAATTGAGCCGTCAGCAACAGCTGCTGGGCATTGGTTATCTGTATGTTGAAGAGCAACTGCAGACACTGAGTGGATAGCGGCAGGGACGTGGCGAAGAGCAAAAATGTGTATTACGTTTAAATCACTCATCTTCACAACGGATTGATTATGAACACGCTACGCTATTTTGACTTTGGCTCCTCCCGCCCGGTTCTGCTGTTGATCGCCCGTATTGCCGTGGTACTGCTGTTTATTCTGTTTGGGTACCCCAAACTGCTGGGCTTTAGCGGCACGGTACAGTACATGGCCTCCTCCGGCGCACCGCTTCCGACACTCTCGGCCATTATTGCTGTTCTGATGGAGGTTCCGGCGGCTATCCTGATTATTCTCGGCTTTTTCACCCGCCCGCTGGCGGTGATTTTTATCTTTTACACGATTGGTACCGCGATCATCGGCCACCATTACTGGGACATGACCGGCGATGCGGTGATGCCGAATATGATTAACTTCTACAAAAATATCAGTATTGCCGGGGCGTTCCTGCTGCTGGCGATAACCGGGCCGGGATCGATTTCCCTCGACCGCCGCTAAACGCAGAACCCTGGACGTAAAAAAGGCCGCATTTGCGGCCTTTTTCTTTACGCTGTGTAGCGATGCGTCAGGCATAAACCGGGAAACGTGCGCAGATATCCAGCACTTTACCCTTCACGCGTTCGATAACCGCTTCATCGTTAATGCTGTCCAGCACGTCACACATCCAGCCAGCCAGCTCTTTCACTTCGGCTTCTTTGAAACCGCGACGGGTGACCGCAGGGGTACCGATACGCACGCCGGAAGTCACAAACGGGCTCTTCGGATCGTTCGGCACGCTGTTTTTATTCACAGTGATGTTTGCTCGGCCCAGCGCCGCGTCAGCTTCTTTACCGGTCAGGTTCTTATCAACCAGATCCAGCAGGAACAGGTGGTTGTCAGTCCCGCCGGAAACCACGTTGTAACCACGGTTCAGGAATACTTCCACCATCGCTTTGGCGTTTTTCGCAACCTGCTGCTGGTAGGTTTTGAACGCCGGCTCCATCGCTTCTTTCAGCGCCACGGCTTTACCCGCGATAACGTGCATCAGCGGGCCGCCCTGGGCGCCAGGGAAGACGGCAGAGTTCAGTTTTTTGTACAGCTCTTCGCTACCGCCTTTCGCCAGGATCAGGCCGCCGCGCGGACCCGCCAGGGTTTTATGAGTCGTGGTGGTCACAACGTGAGCATGCGGAACCGGGTTCGGATACACGCCAGCGGCGATCAGGCCGGCAACGTGAGCCATATCAACGAACAGGTAAGCGCCGATGCTGTCAGCGATTTCACGCATTTTCGCCCAGTCAACCACGCCAGAGTATGCGGAGAAGCCGCCGATGATCATCTTCGGCTTGTGCTCTTTTGCCTGTTTTTCCAGGTCAGCGTAATCGATATGGCCGGTCTCATCGATACCGTAAGGCACGATGTTATACAGTTTACCGGAGAAGTTAACCGGAGAACCGTGAGTCAGGTGGCCACCGTGCGCCAGGTTCATCCCCAGCACGGTATCGCCCGGCTCCAGCAGCGTGGTGTAGACCGCGAAGTTAGCCTGGGAGCCTGAGTGCGGCTGGACGTTGGCGTAGTCAGCGCCAAACAGCGCTTTTGCACGGTCGATAGCCAGTTGCTCAACGACATCAACGTATTCGCAACCGCCGTAGTAGCGCTTGCCCGGATAACCTTCGGCGTATTTGTTGGTCAGCTGAGAACCCTGTGCCTGCATAACGCGCGGACTGGTGTAATTCTCGGAGGCGATCAGTTCGATGTGCTCTTCCTGACGTACTTTTTCCTGCTCCATAGCCTGCCACAGTTCGGCATCATAATCGGCAATGTTCATTTCACGCTTTAACATCCGCATCTCCTGCTCAGCTAACAATAGATTACAGCTCTAAAAGGGGGCCTTTTTGGGCGACGGCCCACAGTATAACTGAATCGTTGTGTGATAACAGGTCTTGACAAAGGATTTTACGCAAACGATTGGCTCCGCATGACACAAGGCTTTGAGCAATAACGCATCAGCGATTATCAACGGATTTCTTTTCAGGTTTGTGATGCAAATTATTCATGTTGTTACCGTCTGCGGGAAAAGCGTTAAAGAACCATTTACAGTGCAGGGTTATTTTTATAAGATGCATATAAAATACATCATTAAGATAATGCTAAAGGAAGCTGCTATGCTCGACGCTCAAACCATCGCTACGGTCAAAGCCACTATTCCCCTGCTTGTTGAAACCGGTCCGAAGCTGACTGCCCATTTTTACGATCGCATGTTTACGCATAACCCGGAGCTCAAAGAGATCTTCAACATGAGTAACCAGCGTAACGGCGACCAGCGCGAAGCGCTGTTTAACGCCATTGCCGCCTACGCCAGCAATATCGAGAATCTGCCGGCCCTGCTGCCGGCGGTGGAGAAAATCGCCCAGAAGCACACCAGCTTCCAGATCCAGCCGGAACAGTACAACATCGTCGGCGGCCATCTGCTGGCGACCCTCGACGAAATGTTCAGCCCGGGCCAGGAAGTCCTCGACGCATGGGGCAAAGCCTACGGCGTGCTGGCGAACGTCTTTATCAACCGTGAGTCTGAGATCTACCGCGATAACGCCAGCAAGACCGGCGGCTGGGAAGGTACCCGCGCGTTCCGTATCGTCCGGAAAACTCCGCGCAGCGCGCTGATTACCAGTTTCGACATGGAGCCGGTAGACGGCCAAGCGGTGGCGGATTACCAGCCGGGCCAGTATCTGGCTATCTGGCTGAAGCCGGAAGGATTTGAGTATCAGGAGATTCGTCAGTATTCACTGACCCGTAAGCCGGACGGCAAAGGTTATCGCATCGCGGTGAAACGCGAAAACGGCGGCCAGGTGTCCAGCTGGCTGCACAATACATCGCGTGAAGGCGATATTGTGTATCTGGCGGCGCCGGCGGGTGATTTCTTCCTCGCGGTCGAGCCAGAAACGCCGGTTACGCTGCTTTCCGGCGGCGTTGGCCAGACGCCGATGCTGGCAATGCTGGACACGCTGGCAAAAGCGCAGCATCCGGCCCAGGTAAACTGGTTCCACGCGGCGGAGAATGGCGATGTTCACGCCTTTGCCGATGAAGTCGCCACGCTCGGCGCCAGCCTGCCGAAATTTGCTTCCCACGTCTGGTATCGCACGCCGACGGCAGCAGACCGCCAGGCAGAACGGTTCAATAGCGAAGGTCTGATGGATTTATCGGCGCTGGCCGACACGCTGCGTGACCCGCAGATGCGGTTTTATCTCTGCGGCCCGGTGGCCTTTATGCAACATGCGGCGCAACAGCTGGTGGCGCAGGGCATCAGCACCGACCATATCCATTACGAATGCTTCGGCCCGCATAAGGTGCTGTGATGAAATAACCCGGATGCGACGCATCATATCGTCATCCGGGCGAATCCCCGGCCGCACGACGCTGGCCGGAGAACGGGGCGTTGACGCTGCGGCTTAAATCGCCTCGTCGTCCTCTTCACCGGTGCGGATACGAATAACGCGCGCCACGTCGAAGACGAAGATTTTACCATCACCGATTTTGCCGGTCTGCGCCGTACGGATAATGGTATCGACGCAGGTATCGACGATATCGTCAGTCACTACAATTTCGATTTTCACTTTCGGCAGAAAATCCACCATGTATTCCGCGCCGCGGTACAGCTCGGTATGGCCTTTCTGACGGCCAAAGCCCTTCACTTCCGTTACCGTCATCCCGGTGATGCCGACTTCCGCCAGCGCTTCACGCACGTCATCCAGTTTGAAAGGTTTAATAATCGCATCAATCTTTTTCATGGTGTTCCTGTCTTTGTCGCGTAACCGGTTGCTTACCGTATCATAACTTGCGTCATGCTGCGGAGCTACTCTTTAAAGTCGTTGGCGTCGAGCTCATGGCGCGACAGCAACTTATAGAATTCAGTCCGGTTGCGCCCGGCCATCCGCGCCGCATGCGTCACATTACCTTTGGTAATTTGCAGTAGCTTGCGCAGATAGTTGAGCTCAAACTGATTACGCGCTTCGACGAAGGTCGGCAGCGCGGTATTTTCCCCTTCCAGCGCCTGTTCAACCAGCGCATCGCTGATCACCGGCGAGGAGGTCAGCGCCACGCACTGCTCAATCACGTTCACCAGCTGGCGCACGTTCCCGGGCCATTTGGCGGCCATCAGCCGTTTCAGCGCATCGGTTGAAAACGCCCGGACAAACGGCTTATGCCGATCGGCGGACTGGCGCAGCAGGTGGTTAGCCAGCAGCGGAATATCCTCAGCCCGCTCGGTCAACGGCGGGATCTTCAGGTTCACCACGTTGAGGCGGTAGAACAGATCTTCACGAAACTCGCCGCGGGCCATCGCTTTCGGCAGATCGCGATGGGTTGCCGAGATAATGCGGACATCGATATCGATATCACGGTTACTGCCCAACGGACGGACCTTACGCTCCTGCAAAACCCGCAGCAGTTTCACCTGCAACGCCAGCGGCATATCGCCGATCTCGTCAAGGAACAGCGTCCCTCCCTCAGCAGCCTGGAACAACCCCTCCCGATTACTGACCGCACCGGTAAACGCCCCGCGGGCATGGCCAAAGAGTTCGGACTCCAGCAGTTGCTCCGGCAGCGCGCCACAGTTGATGGCGATAAAAGGTTTGTCATGGCGGGGGCTGGCGTTGTGAATCGCCTGGGCGACGATCTCTTTGCCGGTACCGCTCTGGCCGTTGATCAGCACGCTGACATCCGACTGCGCCACCATCCCGGCCTGTTCCAGCAGGCGCTGCATCAGCGGACTGCGGGTCACAATCGCCTGCCGCCAGCGCTCATCGGTCGTCGGCGCGCTATGTTCCAGCGCATCATCAATGGCTTTATACAGCGCGTCTTTGTCCACCGGTTTGGTCAGAAAGCTAAACACCCCCTGCTGGGTGGCGGCGACCGCATCAGGAATGGAGCCGTGAGCGGTCAGAATGATCACCGGCATTCCCGGCTGCACCTTCTGGATTTCGCTGAACAGCTGCAGGCCGTCCATTTCATCCATCCGTAAATCGCTGACTACCAGATCAACTTTATCACGCCCAAGGAGACGCAGCGCCTCCGGGCCGCTTTCAGCGGTGACGACGCTATAGCCTTCGCTGGTCAGACGCATACCCAGCAGTTTTAACAGGCCGGGATCGTCATCCACCAGCAGCAGATGCGCAGATTTACGGATCGTCATGAATCACCTCTGGAACTTTATCGCCGCCGTGACCGCCATCGCTATTAAAATTGCCCCCCGGTTTACGGCTGGAAAGCTGGCGTTCAATATCGGTCAGGTTTTCCAGCTTGCGGGTCGTCAGCTCCAGCTGGCTGCGCAGTTGCTCTTCCTGCTGGCGCAACGTTTCGCGTTCGACGTCGCTGGACTGCTGTAACTTCGCATAGCGGGAACGTTCCTCCACCAGCTGAAGCTGGCGGTTTTGACCTTCACGCCACAGCTGATACAGCGGGCGGACCTGCACGGCGATTTGCGGGCTGAAGGAATCCAGGCGTGAAACCAGATCGCGGCGCTCGTCCGGGGTAATCCTGGCGTCTGCCAGCAAAATGCCGCGTTTAAACGCATCCTGCCAGCTGTCGCCGCCGTGCAGTTTGGCCTCCGCGCGCGCCTGCACCGGCGCCAGACGATCCGCGCAATCAATCCCGCGCAGCCAGTACAGCGGATTTTTATCGCTGGCTTCACTTTCCAGCGACCAGATATCGCTACAGTCGACGGAGAGAAAATCCGCAACCTGATGCTGCGGCAGTTCAGGTTGTGCTTTGTCATTTGCGCTGTGCGGCGAAAAAGCGGCGGAACAGCCCGCCAGCGCCAGACACGACATACCGGACAACAGCCATCCTTTGAAAGCACGAACCACTACGAAAAAGTGGGACATATTCACCCATTATTGATTCATGTGTTGGTTTTTCCCGGCTCAGCGGCGGGTAGCGTGATGCGGAAACAGATAAACCCGGGCTCATCATCTTCCAGGCTTAATTCTCCCTGCATTTGTCGAACGCAGTCCCGGGCAATACTTAGACCCAGGCCGCTTCCTTTTACTGCCCCTTTACGCTGATGGCTTCCCTGATAAAAAGGCTCAAAAATCATCTTTTTTTCCGCAGGCGGTATTGGCTCGCCGCGGTTAATCACCTCGATGCGGACCTGCTCGCCGTGCCGGTAGCTATGAATACGAATGTTACCGGATTCAGCCCCATAGTGCACCGCATTGGAATAGAGATTATCCATCACGCTGATCAATAGCGCCGGTTCCGCCAGGCAGCTGCCTTCGGCCAGCTGAATATCGGTATGCATCATTTTAGCGCGTGCGGGCAAACTGTGAGCCGCCACCACGTTTTCGACCAGTTCAGCGATATCGACCGTCTCACGAGGAACCGGGCCATCCGCCTGCTTGCGGTTATAATCGAGCAGTTGCTCAATCAGTTTTTGTAGATTGCGGCTACTGCTATCGAGAATCTCGACAATCTCCCGCTGCCCGGCGGTTAACGGTCCGGCGACGCAATCGGCCAGCAGCTCCGTACCTTCGCGCATACTGGCGAGCGGTGTTTTAAGCTCGTGGGAAAGATGGCGCAAAAACTGATGGCGCTGCGATTCCAGCCAGGCCAGGCGTTCGCTGAGCCAGATAATACGCTCGCCGACCGAGCGAAGTTCACGCGGGCCGGTGAACAGCGCCGCGTTATCCAGCGACTTCCCTTCCCCCAGCCGGTTAATCATCTTCTCGATCCCCTTTACCGGGCCGATAATCATCCGGGTGAATAGCAGCACCAGCGCCAGACTGAGCAAAAACAGCACCAGCGCCTGCCAGCCGAAGAACTGCCCGCGCTCGGCAATTTCCTGCTGCAGCTGCTGTCCGCGGGAATAGACTACCGTGCGGGTGGCCTGCACCATCTCGCTGTTCGCGGCGGCAAAAGCTTCAAGGCTGGCCCCCGATGTCGCATCAGGACTGCTGTTTTGACAGCGGATCTGCGCTAAATCGCTCAGTTCCTGCCTCAGCGCCTGCCAGATTTTTTCGTCCGGCAGCACCCCGGCATGGGCTTCCAGCATTTCGCTGTAGCGTTTGCGCTGATTCTGGTAAACCTTCGCCAGCGTCGGATCGTCCAGCACGCAGTACTGCCGGTAGCTTCGCTCCATTTCCAGCGAGGCGTTAACCATCGCCTCGCTGCGTCGGGCGTCGACCAGCGTCGTGCGATTGATATGCGCGGCCTGGGCGCTGAGCGCATTCAGGCTCTGCCAGGCTTGCCAGGCCAGCACCAGCAGCGGTAGCAGAATCAGTACAAAGGATAATGTGACCAGCTGGCGCAGCGAACGGGGAAAAAGAGAGATACGCTTCAAGGATAGGGTCCCAATCATTAGCTTAATGACGATGCTAACTGAGGACGCCGCAGAGTAACAGAGACAATCAGCCGATCTGCCGCGCGAAGACGACAAATCTCACGGATAAAACAAAGCCAGGCAAAAAGCCTGGCTTTGTTCTGGAATAAGGCGGTGCCTAACTCGACGTTTCGCCCGATGGCTGATAAAGCAGAGCTATTATCAGGAGTTGGACGGCAGGCACCTTGTTGTGCGTCATTCGAAGTTTATGTAGCGCGTCCCGAAGGGGCTGACATAAGAAGGTGAATGAGCCACTGGCTATTATTATGCATGAACTATGCCACATCACAAAACATTTTATTAACACAATGAAATATAATGATTTTATAGCATTAGTCTTCATTATCCGGCATGGTTGCTTTTCACCCACACTGTCGCTCTTTAGCAACACATAAATGCCCGATCCACAGCTCTATTTAAAATCAATGAATTAAGTGTCTCCATCTGGCGACACCCTTCTCCTGGGTTTGTCGGCGAATCCCGACACCTTCAGGCGACCGCCGTCACAAACAAAAAAGCCCCCTGCCGGAGCAGAAGGCTTAATGGTGCTGGGTAACGCGCAGAAGACCTCTCCTTCATCAGAGAGGCCTGTAATCTGGGTTAGCCCAGCTGCTTACGCGCGTTGCGGAAGATACGCATCCAGGGGCTATCCTCTCCCCAGTTCTCCGGGTGCCAGGAGTTCGCCACGGTGCGGAATACGCGCTCCGGGTGCGGCATCATAATCGTCGCACGACCGCTTTCGCTGGTCACGGCGGTGATCCCGTTCGCGGAACCGTTCGGGTTAGCCGGATAGCTTTCCGTCACCTTACCGAAGTTATCGACAAAGCGCAGCGCCACCAGACCTTTACTCTCCAGCTGCGCCAGATGCGCGCCGTCACGCACTTCCACCTGCCCTTCGCCGTGGGAAACGGCAATCGGCATCATCGAGCCGGCCATGCCCTGCAGCAGCAGAGACGGGCTTTGCGTCACCTCGACCAGGCTGAAGCGCGCTTCAAAGCGGTCGGAATAGTTACGCACAAAGCGCGGCCACAGGTCGCTTCCCGGGATGAGCTCACGCAGGTTAGACATCATCTGGCAACCATTACACACGCCCAGCGCCAGAGTCTGCGGACGGTGGAAGAAGGTGGCAAACTCATCACGCACGCGCTCGTTGAACAGAATGGATTTCGCCCAGCCTTCGCCGGCGCCTAACACGTCGCCATATGAGAAGCCGCCGCAGGCCACCAGCGCCTGGAAATCGGCCAGTCCGGTGCGGCCCGCCAGCAGGTCGCTCATGTGTACGTCGATGGCATCAAAGCCCGCGCGGTGGAAAGCGGCCGCCATTTCGACATGCGAGTTAACGCCCTGCTCACGCAGCACCGCCACCTTCGGACGGGCGCCGGTGGCGATATACGGCGCGGCAATATCGTCGTTGATGTCGAAAGAGAGCTTAACGTTGAGGCCCGGATCGTTATCGCGGCTTTTCGCATCGTGTTCGCTGTCGGCACACTCCGGGTTATCGCGCAGACGCTGCATCTGCCAGGTGGTTTCTGCCCACCAGACGCGCAGCGTAGTGCGGCTTTCACTGAATAGCGGATGGCCATCGGCGGTGATAACAAAACGGTCGCCTGCGGTCGCCTGGCCCAGATAATGAACGCAATCCGCCAGACCGTGCGAGGCCAGCAGCGCTTCGACCGCCTCGCGATCCGCCGCCCGAACCTGAATGACCGCCCCCAGCTCTTCGTTAAACAGCGCCGCCAGACGATCGTCGCCCAGCGCGGCGATATCTGCCGTCAGGCCGCAGTGACCGGTAAAGGCCATCTCGGCCAGCGTCACCAGCAAACCACCGTCGGAACGGTCGTGGTAAGCCAGCAGCTGACGTTCTGCCACCAGGGCCTGCATCGCATCCCAGAAGCCCTTCAGCTGCGCCACATCGCGCACGTCAGCCGGGGCATCGCCCAGCTGGCGGTAGACCTGCGCCAGGGCGGTAGCGCCAAGCGCGTTACGACCTTTACCCAGATCAATCAGCAACAGGGCGTTATCTTCGGTGGAGAGCTGCGGAGTCACGGTGCGACGCACATCTTCCACGCGAGCAAAAGCGGAAATCACCAGCGACAGCGGGGAAGTCATCTCGCGCTGCTCGCTGCCTTCCTGCCAGCGGGTTTTCATCGACATCGAATCTTTACCCACCGGAATGGTCAGCCCCAGGGCCGGACACAGCTCCTCACCCACCGCTTTCACCGCTTCATACAGACCGGCATCTTCACCCGGGTGACCGGCAGCCGCCATCCAGTTAGCGGAGAGCTTCACGCGATTTAAAGCGCCAATTTGCGTGGCCGCCACGTTGGTCAGCGCTTCGCCGACCGCCAGGCGGGCGGAAGCGGCAAAGTCCAGCAGGGCGACCGGCGCACGTTCACCTATCGCCATCGCTTCGCCGTAGTAGCTGTCGAGGCTGGCGGTAGTCACCGCGCAGTTCGCCACCGGGATCTGCCATGGGCCCACCATCTGATCGCGCGCCACCATCCCGGTCACGGTGCGGTCGCCAATGGTGACGAGGAAGGTTTTCTCCGCCACGGCCGGTAAATGCAGGACGCGATTGACAGCATCCGCAAGCGTGATCTCCTGCCGGTCCAGCGCTTCGCCTTTAACTTTCAGGGTCTGCACGTCACGGGTCATTTTCGGCGTTTTACCCAGCAGCACATCCAGCGGCAGATCGATCGGCTGGTCGTTGAAATGGGCATCGCTCATGCTCAGATGCAGCGCTTCGGTGGCTTCACCGATCACCGCGTACGGCGCACGCTCGCGACGACACAGCTCATCAAACAGCGGCAGCTGTTCTGGCGCCACCGCCAGCACATAGCGTTCCTGCGATTCGTTACACCAGATTTCCAGCGGGCTCATCCCCGGCTCATCGCTCAGGATATCGCGCAGCTGGAACTTGCCGCCGCGGCCGCCGTCGCTGACCAGCTCCGGCATGGCGTTGGACAGGCCGCCGGCGCCGACGTCGTGGATAAACAGAATCGGGTTCTCATCGCCCAGCTGCCAGCAGCGGTCGATCACCTCCTGGCAGCGACGTTCCATTTCCGGGTTGTCGCGCTGGACCGAGGCAAAATCGAGATCGGCGTCAGACTGACCGGAGGCCATAGAGGAGGCCGCCCCGCCGCCCAGGCCGATATTCATCGCCGGGCCGCCAAGGACAATCAGCTTCGCTCCAACGCTGATCTCACCTTTCTGCACGTGCTCGCCGCGGATGTTGCCGATGCCGCCCGCCAGCATGATCGGTTTGTGGTATCCACGCAGCTCTTCGCCGTTGTGGCTGGTGACTTTTTCTTCATAGGTACGGAAGTAGCCGTTCAGCGCCGGACGACCAAATTCGTTGTTAAACGCGGCGCCCCCCAGCGGGCCTTCGGTCATAATATCCAGAGCGGTAACGATACGATCCGGTTTGCCGAAATCCTCTTCCCACGGCTGTTCAAAGCCCGGGATACGCAGGTTAGAGACCGAGAAACCAACCAGCCCCGCCTTCGGTTTCGCCCCACGGCCGGTTGCGCCTTCATCGCGGATCTCGCCGCCGGAACCGGTCGCCGCGCCCGGCCACGGAGAAATGGCCGTCGGGTGGTTGTGGGTTTCCACTTTCATCAGGATGTGAGCCGCTTCCTGGTGGTAGTCATAACGCCCTTGTTCACGATCGGCAAAGAAGCGCCCCACCCGGGAGCCTTCCATCACCGCGGCGTTATCTTTATAGGCGGACAGGACGTAATCCGGCGTCTTTTCGAAAGTGTTTTTGATCATCTTAAACAGCGACTTCGGCTGCTGTTCGCCATCGATGACCCAATCGGCGTTAAAAATTTTGTGACGGCAGTGCTCAGAGTTCGCCTGGGCAAACATATACAGCTCAATGTCGTTCGGATTGCGGCCGAGCTTTTTAAATGCGTCCTGCAGATAGTCGATTTCGTCATCCGCCAGCGCCAGCCCCAGACGGAGGTTAGCGTCTATCAGCGCCTGACGGCCCTGGCCCAGCAGATCGACGCTGGTTACCGGCGTCGGTTGATGCTGAGCGAACAGCTTCTCGCCCTCTTCCAGGGTAGCAAATACGCTTTCCATCATCCGGTCGTGGAGTTCGCTCGCGACCACGGCCCATTGCTCTTCGCTCAGGGTACCTGCTTCAACGTAGTACGCTACGCCGCGCTCCAGGCGCACCACCTGTGCGAGGCCGCAGTTATGCGCGATATCGGTAGCTTTAGAAGACCAGGGGGAGATGGTGCCAGGGCGGGGGGTGACGAGCAGTAATTTACCGGTTGGGGTATGGCTGTTTAAATTGGGGCCATACTTGAGCAGTCGCACCAGCCTCTCACGTTCGTCAGCGCTGAGCGGCGCGTTCAGATCGGCAAAATGAACATACTCTGCATATAGTGTGCTAACCGGCAGGTTGGCCGCCTGGAAACGTGCCAGCAGTTTGTTAATACGAAATGCCGACAGTGCAGGTGAACCACGCAAAATTTCCATCATAAGTCTCTCGTCTTCGCAGCTTTCAATATGAGCCAGGGGGGAAACGGGCGCCATTATAGTGAATCCTGCGCCTCGACGAAACCGTTTGCGTGGAAATAAAATCATTCCCTGGCTTTATCATTTAATGTGACCTGCCTCGCGAATAAGTTGCCAACTGGCGCATTCTTAAGCAAAATGCCGCTCATTCATCGACTGTCTTTTTACTTTTCCGCTCATAGCCTGCTGAGGAACACAGAGCTGCAGAAGATTAACTCTCTGAAAAAATTAAAGATTAATTATCTGCTCATCGGCATTGTGACCCTGTTGCTGGCGGCCGCCCTGTGGCCGTCGATCCCGTGGTCCGGCAAACCCGAGAACCGGGTGGCGGGGATAATGGCGCGCGGCGAGCTGCGCATCAGTACCATCAATTCGCCGCTAACCTTTGCGAGCATCAATGACAACACCTACGGGCTGGATTACGAACTGGCAAAACAGTTTGCCGACTACCTCGGGGTGAAGCTGAAAGTGACCGTCCGGCAGAATATCAGCCAGCTATTTGACGACCTCGATGACGGCAACGCCGATATGCTGGCCGCCGGGTTGGTCTACAACTCAGAGCGGGTGAAAAACTATCAGCCCGGGCCGAGCTACTATTCGGTATCGCAGCAGCTGGTCTACCGGGTTGGCGGCCTGCGGCCGCGTAGCCTCGCCAACCTCACGGCACAACAGCTGCTGATCGCCCCGGGTCATGTGGCGATAAATGACCTGCAGGCCCTGAAAAGCAATAAATATCCGGACCTCGACTGGCGCGTTGATGAGAAACGCGGGACAACGTCGCTGATGCAGGCGGTGATTGATGGCGAGCTGGATTACACCATTGCCGACTCGGTGGCGGTGAGTCTGTTCCAGCGTGTGCATCCGGAGCTGGCGGTAGCGCTGGATATCAGCGATGAGCAGCCGGTCACCTGGTTTAGCGCCAGGAGCGAGGACAATTCGCTGTCCGCGGCGATGCTTGATTTCTTCAACACGATGAATGAGGACGGCACGCTGGCGCGACTGGAAGAAAAGTACCTCGGTCACGGCAACGATTTCGATTATGTCGATACGCGGACTTTCCTGCGTGCCGTCGAAAACGTCCTGCCGGACCTGCAGCCGATGTTTGAGAAATACGCCCGGCAGATCGACTGGCGCCTGCTGGCGGCGATTTCATGGCAGGAATCACACTGGGATCCGCAGGCGACCTCGCCGACCGGGGTCCGCGGGATGATGATGCTCACCAGAAACACCGCTCAGAGTCTGGGATTGACCGACCGGACCGATGCCGAGCAAAGCCTCAGCGGTGGCATGCGCTACCTGCAGGATATGATGAGCAAGATACCAGACTCGGTGCCCAAAGATGAACGCATCTGGTTTGCGCTGGCGGCTTACAATATGGGTTACGCCCATATCCTTGACGCAATCACCCTGACGAAAAAACAGAAGGGCAACCCCGACAGCTGGGCGGACGTCAAGCAGCGCCTGCCGCTATTAAGCCAGAAGCCTTATTACAGCAGGCTGAAATATGGCTACGCCCGCGGTCATGAGGCCTATGCTTACGTCGAGAATATCCGCAAATACCACATCAGCCTGGTGGGCTATCTGTCCGAGAAAGAGAAAAAGGATGAGCAGCGGCTGGCGATTGCCGGCGACTATCCGGCGGTGATGCCGGAAGAACTCGATAAAGAAGAACGCCCGGCGCCCTTTTTCCAGTTTCGCGCGGAAACCTTAGTCGACAACGCCAGATTCAAAATCCCGGGACTGGGGCACTAGGCCTCCCCGCCCTGACGCATCTTTTTCTGCGCCTTTTTCTCTTCGCGCCGCCAGCGAAAAAAATCACTGAGCATACCTGAGCACGACGCCGCCAGGATACCTTCGCTGATCGCCACCCGATGGTTCATCCCGGGATGGTGCAGGACATCGATCAGCGAACCGGCCGCGCCGGTTTTTGCGTCCCGGGCGCCAAACACCAGCCGTGAAATCCGGCTATGGACCATCGCGCCAGCGCACATCACGCACGGTTCGAGGGTGACATACAGCGTCGCGTCGATCAGACGGTAGTTTTGCAGCACCAGCCCCCCCTGACGCAGCGCCATGATCTCGGCATGCGCCGTTGGGTCATGCCGCCCGATAGGACGGTTCCAACCTTCGCCGATAACCTGGTTGTTGTGCACCAGCACGGCGCCCACCGGCACTTCGCCCTCTTCCCAGGCGCGTTTCGCCAGCGTCAACGCGTGACGCATCCAGTATTCATCGTTCAGTTCATGGTCAGACAAAGCGGGTACTCCTGCGGAAAAAGCGGGGCGCATTATACATGGCCGATCGCCAGGACACACTATTCTAACTGGTGAAGATCGCCCTGCGGCGTGACCCGCCAGCGGTGCTGGCAAAAACAGAGCAGCGGATTATCCTGCTCGCTGTCGCTATAGCCGCTGTACAGCTGCAGCGGCGCGCCGATTTTTTGCTCCAGCTGGGCGACTTTCTCATGGCCGAGGCAGCGTAACGTCAGGCCCCAGCCGCCGCAGCGGCGCTCCATCCGGCTGGCGATCACATTCACCCGCGGCAGCCAGGCGGTATCAAAATAGACCTGTTCAACCAGCGATTGCGGTGACCCGGTAATCAGCCAAACGTCGGCGTCGCTGCTGGTCAGATAGTCCGTGAGCCGGGCCTGCACCACCGGAAAGGCCGTCACATGCTGGCGAAACCAGCTGACAAAATCGGCCTCAAGGCGCTTGAGCGTGGCCTCGCGGTGCCCGAACGTCGCCGCCCACAGCAGCAGGCTCATCGGCCAGCGCGCCGCCCGGCCGTGCAATAATAGCCCCGCCAGAATCAGCGGCAGTAACGGGATCGCCAGCAGCAGGTTCAGCGGCTGATGACGCAGGACATAGCGTAAGAAACTGCCGAACATATCCTGCTGGTGCAAAGTCCCATCGAGATCAAAAAAGACCACTCGCCGTATGCTGCTATTCAAACCTGACCTCTTTTTTACCGGTAATCGAATCTGGTGCCGATAGCTTAACAGTCTTGCGCCAGGAATATTAAAAACATCCGCCGACGTTAAGCCTGGGTTTAGGTCGTTCGCTGCCGCCAATAAATCTCGCCGGTAGAATTTTTAATTCGCAGTAATCCTCTTATAATCGAATACAATATTCTTTCAGCAGAGGGCGAAAGTTGTCCTGAGGAAAACCGATGAACTGTTTAATCCGCATTCGCCAGCGTTACCCGTCGCTGGCGGCAAGCGATAAGAAGCTGGCAGACTTTATTCTGGCCCAGCCGGACCAGACCCGCCACCTCAGTTCACAGCAGCTGGCGGGTGAGGCTGGCGTCAGCCAGTCCAGCGTCGTGAAATTCGCGCAGAAGATGGGATTTAAAGGGTTCCCGGCGCTGAAGCTGGCATTAAGCGAAGCGCTGGCCAGCGCGCCCGATCCGCAGTCGGTCCCGGTGCATAACCAGATCCGCGGCGACGATCCGCTGCGCCTGGTCGGCGAGAAGCTGATAAAGGATAACGTGGCGGCGATGCACGCCTCGCTGGATGTCAACAGCGAAGAGAAGCTGCTTGAAGCCGTTGCCCTCCTGCGCAACGCCCGACGGGTGATCGTTACCGGCATCGGCGCGTCGGGCCTGGTGGCGCGCAATTTCAGCTGGAAGCTGATGAAAATCGGGATTAACGCCGTCTCTGAACAGGATATGCATGCCCTGCTCGCCACCGTGCAGGCGATGTCGTCTGACGATCTGCTGCTGGCAATTTCTTATTCCGGCGAACGCCGTGAAATCAACATGGCCGCCGGGGAAGCGCTACGCGTCGGCTGCCGGATCCTGGCGATCACCGGTTTCACCCCCAACGCCCTGCAACAGCAGGCCACGCAGTGTCTGTATACTATTGCCGAAGAGCAAGCGACCCGCAGCGCCGCGATCTCCTCCACCAGCGCGCAGATGATGCTTACCGATCTGCTGTTTATGGCGCTGGTTCAGCAGGATCTGGAACATGCGCCGGATCGGATCCGCCACAGCGAGGCGCTGGTGAAAAAACTGGTGTGAGCAGAAAATGGGCGTATAATGCCCGCCCTGTTTGTGTTGTTTCTGAGAATTTCCTGATGGCGCTGTTAATCACCAAAAAATGTATCAACTGCGATATGTGCGAGCCGGAATGCCCGAACGAGGCGATTTCGATGGGTGATAGCATTTACGAAATTAACAGCGACCGCTGCACGGAGTGCGTGGGCCATTATGAGACCCCGACCTGCCAGAAAGTGTGCCCGATCCCGAATACGATTCAGAAAGACCCGGCACACGTCGAAAATGAAGAGCAGCTGTGGGACAAGTTTGTCTTAATGCACCACGCGGATAAAATCTAAAACCGCGGCCGGGGCACTTTAACTCTCAACAATCACCGTCGCACAGGCGTAATGGCGCTCATCGGCCAGCGTCACGTGAATGCTACTGACCCCCAGACGCTCCGCCAGATTCTTAGCCTCGCCCCATAAACGTAGCTTAGGCTTCCCCAGTTCATCGTTGTAAACTTCAAACTGATTAAAAGCCAATCCGTTACGGATACCGGTCCCCAGGGCTTTCGCCGCCGCCTCTTTCACCGCAAAGCGCTTGGCCAGAAAACGGACCGGCTGCTGGTGCTGTTGCCATATCGCCCACTCGCTGTCACTGAGTACGCGCCGGGCGAGACGATCGCCGCTCCGGGCGATCACCGCTTCAATACGGGTAATTTCTACAATATCGGTGCCCAGCCCCAGAATAGCCATTACCCGCGGGCTTCCTGCATCAGCCGTTTCATCTCCGCCACCGCCTCTTTCAGGCCGCTCATCACCGCACGGCCAATAATCGCGTGGCCAATGTTCAGCTCGTGCATTTCCGGGATCCGGGCGATCGCCTGCACGTTATGGTAGGTCAGGCCGTGGCCGGCATTAACCTTCAGACCAAGGCTCGCGGCATAGGTTGCCGCCGTCGCGATACGCTCAAGCTCTTTTGCCTGCCGGGCGTCGGTTTCGGCATCCGCGTAGCAACCGGTATGGATTTCGATATACGGCGCGCCGACGTCCGCCGCCGCTTTAATTTGCTCAGCATCGGCATCAATGAACAGCGAGACCAGAATACCGGCATCGGCAAGACGCGTGCAGGCATCGCGCATTTTCTCGCGCTGGCCGGCGACGTCCAGGCCACCTTCCGTCGTCACTTCCTGGCGCTTTTCCGGCACCAGGCAGCAGAAATGCGGTTTAGTTTCGCAGGCGATGGTCAGCATCTCTTCGGTGACCGCCATCTCCAGATTCATTCGGGTGTCGAGCGTCTGGCGCAGGATGCGGACATCACGGTCGGTAATATGGCGACGGTCTTCGCGCAGATGAACGGTAATGCCATCAGCGCCGGCCTGCTCGGCGATAAAGGCCGCCTGAACCGGATCCGGATAGGCGGTGCCACGCGCGTTACGCAGCGTCGCGATATGGTCAATATTGACCCCTAACAGTAATTCAGCCATGACAATCCTCATTGATCGTTATTCGTTTTATCTGCTCGCGCCGCTCGTGCGGGCATAAACTGGCGAAACAGCTCCCGACTCTTGAGCGGTTTACCGCCAAGATACGGCTTCAGGGCGATACGGGTAAAGCGCTTTGCGGCACGCAGCGCATCGCTATCCGGGAATTCACGGTTAGCCAGCGCTTTCAAATGGTGCCCGGTAAAGGTGTTGTTATCAATAACCACGCTGGCGATAAAGCCTTTTTCTTCACGATAGCGATAGGTCATGGTGTCATCCACCGCTTCGCCGCTGCCGGCACAGTGAAGAAAGTCGACGCCATAACCCAGGTGCCCCAACAGCGCCAGTTCAAAACGACGTAGGGCCGGTTCCGGCGTCCCGCTTGCGCCCGCCAGCGCCTGCAGACAATGCAGGTAATCGAAAAACAGTTCAGAGAAGCGCGTCTCATGTTCCAGCACACGTGACAGCAGCTCATTGACATACAGGCCGCTGTAAAGCGTGATGCCGCTGAGCGGAAGGGCTAACGAGACGGCTTCGGCGCTGCGTAGCGTTTTGACTTCGCCACGACCGCCAAAGCGGAGAAGTAAGGGGGTAAAAGGCTGGAGTGCGCCTTTGAGGTTGGAGCGTCTGGAACGGGCGCCTTTTGCTACCAGGCGCACGCGACCCGACTCTTCCGTGAAGACGTCCAGCATCAGGCTGGTTTCGCTCCAGGGACGACTATGCAGAACGAAAGCGCGCTGCCAGCCTTCCATCATACGCGTCGTCTTTCAGCTTGCCGGGGCGTTGGCTGCGCCCACTCTCCCCGGTCACTGACTAAAATAAGCTCCCGGGGACGCGCGGTCTTGCCGCCTGCCTGCACCTCGAAAGCCATAGGGTAGCAAACTCAGAGATCGTCAACGTAACCGAGACTGCGCAGCGCGCGCTCGTCGTCGGCCCAGCCGGATTTCACTTTCACCCACAGTTCGAGGTGAACCGGCGCTTCGAACATATCCTGCATGTCTTTACGGGCTTCAATACCGATGGTTTTGATTTTGGCGCCTTTGTTGCCAATCACCATCTTCTTCTGCCCTTCGCGCTCCACCAGAATCAGGCCGTTGATATCATAACCGCCGCGTTCATTGGTCTGGAATCGCTCGATTTCTACCGTAACGGAATACGGCAGTTCGGCGCCGAGGAAACGCATCAGCTTTTCACGGATGATTTCGGAGGCCATAAAGCGCTGCGAACGGTCGGTAATGTAATCTTCCGGGAAGTGATGAATCGCCTCCGGCAGATGCTTACGCACGATCCCGGCGATAGTATCCACGTTCATCCCGGTTTCCGCAGAAATCGGTACGATATCGAGGAAGTTCATCTGGCTTGCCAGGAACTGCAGGTGCGGCAGCAGATCGGCCTTCTCCTGCACGTTATCCACTTTATTGACCGCCAGGATGACCGGAGCTCTGGCATCACGCAGCTTGCCCAGCACCATTTCATCATCCGCCGTCCAGCGGGTGCCTTCAACCACAAAAATCACCAGCTCAACGTCGCCGATCGAGCTGCTTGCCGCTTTGTTCATCAGGCGGTTAATCGCCCGCTTTTCTTCCATATGCAGACCGGGGGTATCAACATAAATGGCCTGATACGGCCCTTCGGTATGGATACCGACAATACGGTGACGCGTGGTCTGCGCTTTGCGGGAAGTAATCGAAATCTTCTGCCCAAGCAGCTTGTTCAACAGCGTGGATTTACCCACGTTCGGGCGGCCAACGATGGCGACAAACCCGCAATAACTTTTATCGATGCTCATTCCAGCTCCAGCTTTTTCAGCGCCTGTTCGGCGGCAGCCTGCTCCGCCTTGCGACGGCTGGAACCTGTGCCAACCACCGGTTCACTCAGGCCACTGACCTGGCAGTGGATAGTAAATTCCTGATCGTGTGCTTCACCGCGCACCTGCACCACCAGATAAGACGGCAGCGGCAGGTGGCGACCTTGCAGATACTCCTGCAAACGGGTCTTCGGATCTTTTTGCTTATCGCCCGGGCTGATTTCGTCCAGACGAGTTTGATACCAGGTGAGAATCAAGCGCTCGACGTTCTGGATATCGCTGTCGAGGAAAACCCCGCCGATTAAAGCTTCAACGGTATCTGCCAGAATAGACTCACGACGGAAACCGCCGCTTTTCAGCTCACCCGGCCCAAGACGCAGACACTCACCCAGCTCAAACTCACGGGCGATTTCCGCCAGCGTGTTGCCGCGTACCAACGTCGCGCGCATACGGCTCATATCCCCTTCGTCTACCCGTGGGAAACGATGATAGAGCGCATTCGCGATCACAAAACTCAAAATTGAGTCACCTAAAAATTCCAGGCGCTCATTGTGTTTGCTGCTGGCACTGCGATGAGTTAATGCCTGTTGCAACAGCTCCTGATGATGAAAAGTGTAGCCCAGCTTCCGTTGAAGCCGATTAATTACGATGGGGTTCATGCGTTACCAGTAAATGAATGCGTCAAAAATGCAGCACACGAAACCGACCTGGGCAGCCCTGCCAACCTTCAGATTGCCTGTGCGCTAACCTGCCGCTTTCCTGCAACCCAAATTATTCAGAGTAAAATCAACCAACGCGGTTTCGTGTGCAGTGTCACTCTTCCGAGAGACAACCAAAACTTCGGGGGGATATTCTATACGCAACGACAAGGGATGTCGTTAGTTTGAATAGATTTAAATATTAAATAATTCACGCTGCCAATATTGCGATGGCAGCGTGAATCAGGCAGGGAAATTAATGAATGCCGCCAATACGTGATAAACGCACGCCGGTCGGCCACTCACCTTCCTGTTTTTCGAAACTCATCCAGATCGCCGTGGCTTTACCCACCAGGTTGGCTTCTGGCACAAAGCCCCAGTAACGGCTGTCAGCGCTGTTATCGCGGTTATCGCCCATCATGAAGTAATGGCCCGGCGGCACGATCCAGGTTGCCAGCGGCAGAGCGGACTGATGGTAGTACATCCCGACCTGATCCTGGGCAATCGGCACGGTCAGGATGCGGTGAGTCACCTCACCCAGCGTCTCTTTACGCTCGGTCAGACGAATACCATCATCCTTGCTTTCGCCTTTTGGCAGTTGCCAGAATCCGCTGGTCGCTTCGCCGCCGTTCTGCCGCGAGAAAGTCTGGACGAAATCGCTCGGCTCAACGTTGGAATAAGTCACCGGCAGCGCGTTACCACATGCCTGGCCGGAACTGCAGCCTGGCTGGATGGTGACCTGTTTGCTCAGCGGGTCATAGGTGATTTTATCGCCCGGCAAACCGACAGCGCGCTTAATATAGTCCAGACGCGGATCTTCCGGGTATTTAAAGACCACGATATCGCCGCGCTGCGGATGGCCGGTTTCGATCAGCGTCTTCTGGTAGATAGGATCTTTAATGCCGTAGGCAAACTTCTCCACCAGAATAAAATCGCCGATCAGCAGCGTTGGCATCATCGAACCGGACGGGATCTGGAACGGCTCATAGATAAATGAGCGCACCACCAGCACGATTGCCAGCACCGGGAACACCGAGGCCCCCGTTTCCAGCCAGCCCGGTTTCGGGCCGACTTTCTTCAGCGTCTGCTTGTCGAGGCTATCACCGGTCGCTGCCTGGGCAGCGGCCTGACGTTCACGACGTTTTGGGGCGAAGATAAATTTATCCAGGCACCATAAAAGCCCCGTCACCAGGGTTGCGATCACCAGGATCAGGGCAAACATGTTCGCCATGCCAACTCCTTAAATTATTTTCCGTCTTTACCGACGTGCAGAATGGCGAGGAACGCTTCCTGCGGCAGCTCAACGTTACCCACTTGCTTCATACGTTTTTTACCGTCTTTCTGCTTCTGCAGCAGCTTTTTCTTACGGCTGACGTCACCGCCGTAGCATTTCGCCAGTACGTTTTTACGCAGCTGTTTGACGGTGGAACGGGCAATGATGTGGTTGCCGATAGCGGCCTGAATAGCAATATCGAACTGCTGACGTGGGATCAGCTCTTTCATCTTCTCCACCAGCTCGCGGCCACGGTACGGCGTGTTGTCATTGTGGGTGATCAATGCCAGCGCATCGACGCGCTCGCCGTTGATCAACACGTCCACACGCACCATGTTGGAGGCCTGGAAGCGTTTGAAGTTATAGTCCAGCGACGCATAGCCGCGGGAGGTTGACTTCAGACGATCGAAGAAATCGAGCACCACTTCCGCCATCGGAATTTCATAGGTCAGCGCGACTTGTTTACCGTGGTAAACCATGTTGGTCTGCACGCCGCGTTTCTCAATACACAGCGTGATGACGTTACCCAGGTACTCCTGCGGCAGCAGCATGTGACATTCCGCAATCGGCTCACGCAGTTCCTGAATATTATTCAGCGGCGGCAGCTTGGACGGGCTATCGACATAGATAACATCTTTCGACGTCGTTTCAACTTCATAGACCACCGTCGGCGCAGTGGTGATCAGGTCCAGATCGTATTCACGCTCCAGACGCTCCTGAATGATTTCCATGTGCAGCAGACCCAGGAAGCCGCAGCGGAAGCCGAAGCCCAGCGCCGTGGAGCTTTCTGGCTCATAGAACAGGGAAGCATCGTTCAGGCTCAGTTTACCCAGCGCATCGCGGAAGCTTTCGTAATCATCAGAACTGACCGGGAACAGACCGGCATACACCTGCGGTTTCACTTTCTTGAAGCCTGGCAGGGCTTTGTCTGCCGGGTTACGGGACGTGGTCAGGGTATCCCCTACCGGGGCGCCGAGAATGTCTTTAATCGCGCAGACCAGCCAGCCTACCTCGCCGCATTTCAGCTCGTTACGGTCAACCTGTTTTGGCGTGAAAATGCCCAGACGGTCGGCGTTATAGATCTGCCCGGTGCTCATGACCTTGATTTTGTCGCCTTTACGCATGGTGCCGTTTTTAATACGCACCAGCGAAACGACTCCGAGGTAGTTGTCGAACCAGGAGTCGATGATCAGCGCCTGCAGCGGAGCATCCGCGTCGCCTTCCGGTGGCGGGATATCGCGCACCAGACGTTCGAGAACGTCCGGAACACCCACGCCGGTTTTCGCTGAACAGCGCACTGCATCGGCAGCATCAATGCCAACGATGTCTTCAATTTCTTCCGCTACGCGCTCCGGATCGGCCGCAGGCAGGTCGATTTTGTTGAGGACCGGCACCACTTCCAGATCCATTTCCATGGCGGTATAGCAGTTAGCCAGGGTCTGGGCTTCCACCCCCTGACCGGCATCGACCACCAGCAGCGCACCTTCACAGGCGGCGAGAGAACGTGACACCTCATAAGAGAAGTCAACGTGCCCTGGGGTGTCGATAAAGTTCAGTTGATAGGTTTCGCCATTGGTCGCTTTATAATCCAGGGTGACGCTTTGCGCCTTAATGGTGATGCCACGCTCACGTTCAAGATCCATGGAGTCCAGTACCTGGGCTTCCATTTCACGATCGGAAAGGCCACCGCAAATCTGGATGATACGGTCAGACAACGTCGATTTACCGTGGTCGATATGAGCGATGATTGAAAAGTTACGTATATTCTTCATATTTAGAGTTAATTATGCCTTACGCGTATCATGAGGCCGCTGTTCTGTGCCTGACGTTTTTTAATCCGAAAACGCCGCATTCTACACTACATCCGCGAAACCAGGAAATGCTCTTACCGCCAGCATAACCGCCATAAATGGCGAGATCCTGCGGGAGTGGTAAATAAAAAATAAAGGCCAGTGGAATCACTGGCCTGGCTCTGAAGAAGGTGTCTCTACGCGCACCAAATCTGGCGGCAGACCAACGCTGATAATGATGGGCTGCCATGACTGACGAGCCGCCAGCCCTGGAGAAAGCCCGCGGGCAACCAGAAAACCGCCGACGCCGCCGAGCAGCGCTCCGCATAGCGAAGCGAAGTCATTGGCGAACAAAACCTGGAAAAGGGATGCCATGACAAACAGCCCCACCAGCGGCGCCATATACACTAACATGGCAGAGCCCAGCAGGCTGCTTTCGGCAATCCCCAGCTCGACTTTCTGCCCCGCGGATAGCGGTTGTTCACTGGGAACGCTAATCGTATGACTGGTTTGCGGTCCCAGCTTGTTCAATACCCGACTGCCGCAGCCGGCACGCGAAGCACAGCTGCTGCAGGAGGCTTTCACGTCACAGTGCACCTGCGCCATGCCGTTATGCCAGGAAACGACGGTTGCCCACTCTTTAATCATTGTACTGCCTTGAACTTGATGCTGTCGGAGATGCGCTTCGCCGTTTGTGGCGGCAGCTCGCCAACCACGGTAATCTCGGCGTTATCGCGTACCGTTGTGCTAACGGTACGGCGCCCGGTGCGTAGCAACTGATCGCTGCTGTTGGCCGTGGCGCGATTCACGTTGATAGAGAAACTAAACAATCCATCTGAATACAGGCGGGATTCCACCGGACCGTCAAATGTCGGCAGGCGGCGCTGACTACTGGAAACTTCGGCCGCGCCCTGCGGCAGCCAGGTAGGCGCCCAGTTAAAGTTGGCTTTATCGCCCCCTTCCGGCACCGACAGTTGCGGAGGCAGGTTCGCCTTCGCCAGCGTTTCCATGCTGCTGCTGACTTTATCGCCGACGCTGAAGGCGACCACCCGGAACTGTTCCAGGGTTTCGCCATCGCGATCGAGCAGATCGACACGCATCGGTAGCCTGGTTTCCGCATCCAGCCAGACAATATAGCTATAGCGCGTGCCGTCCCGCGCCACGACGCGAATCACTTCGCACAGCCGATCGGCAATGCGGGTACGCCCTACGGAGATAAAGTCGTAGTAGGCAGCCAGACGTTTGAAATCGGTATAAGCCAGCGAAGGTAATGAATCGACGATATAGTCACCGTTCAGCGTGAACGGATCGAGTCCCGGTTCAAAATAGCTGATTTCATTGCCCCGCAGCACCACTTCCCGGCGCGGGCCATCGAGCTGTAAAAGCTGAGCGAGAGGTTGGTTGTTCAGCCGCGCGTGGCGATAACGCAGCGACTCAACGCCCTGTTTGTTGATGCTGACGAAGGAGAGCTCATAATTAAGGGACTGGCTGGCCAGGTTCATCTGCTGCAACAACGCCCCGGACGATGTATCAGCCGAGGCGTTGACAGAGAAGAACAGGCTGCCTGCCATGAGCGACATGGCACACCAAAGTTGCTTCATTACTGCGATTGCGTTCCTAAAGTTTGATAACCCGGCACCTGAACAGCGGCTTGCTGAGTCTGGGCTTGTCCAAACTGAAGCTGTTCTGCATGCAGGCGACGCTGCAATTCATAGTCCTGCAGCATAGCATTAATACGGCGGCGCTGTTCTTGCACCTGCACCTGCTGACCGCTGCCCGCCGACGCATCAGCCGGAACGCCCAGACTGACCGGGCTGGCTTTACCCATCATTGGCATGGTGTTGAAAACCGGTGCCTCAGGCTGCTGAGATGAGTCGCTTTGCCCATTATATTGTTGGACGCCGACGATAACCGCCAGCGATACGCAGGCAGCCACCCCCATCTGAGTCAATGAGCTGGCCCATGGACGCACTTTCTGCCAGAAAGGCATCTGACGCCACTGGTGTGGTGCCGGCTGAGATTCGGGAATAAGCGGCACCGTCTGGCGAACGGGCTCATTTTCAATGGCGGCCATGACGCGGGCTGAGATATCAAAATGGAGCATCTCAGCGGTATCGCCTCGCAGCGAATCGCGGATGAGATGGTAGCTCTCCCAGGTCTTTTGCATTTCAGAAGAACGGCTCAACTCATTGAGCAGCTCATTATCCAGCGTTTCACCATCCATTAAAGCCGAAAGTTTTTCTTTCTGCATGCCTGATACCCTTTTCAGTATTCCGCTATCGTCAACGCCTGATTAGCGGTTGAACTTTATTATCAATAGCTTCTCGTGCCCGGAAAATACGCGAACGTACTGTCCCTACCGGACAATCCATGATGGCGGCTATCTCTTCATAGCTCAGGCCATCCAGCTCCCGCAACGTAATTGCCATGCGTAAATCTTCCGGGAGCGATTCAATGGTACGAAAAACTATTTGTCTCAGTTCTTCTGACAACATTAAGTTCTCAGGGTTCGAAATTTCTTTCAGTGCTCCACCACTTTCGAAGTTTTCCGCCTCGTTGGCGTCAACATCGCTGGACGGTGGGCGGCGCCCCTGAGCTACCAGATAATTCTTCGCCGTGTTGACGGCGATACGATACAACCAGGTATAAAAAGCACTATCCCCCCGGAAGGACTCCAGCGCGCGCCATGCTTTTACGAACGATTCCTGAACAACGTCAGGGATATCGCCCGGTGGCACATAGCGGGAGACCAGGCTCGCGACCTTATGCTGATAGCGCACCACCAGCAGATTAAACGCTTTCTGATCTCCTTTCTGGACCCGTTCAACGAGGACCTGATCCGTTAACTGCTCGCTCATCCGAGGTAATGTCTCCCCAAACCTAATTCCCATGCATCTTCAAAGCACTACCCAATCACTGCATTATGAGCAAGCAGACGATTGGAGTGTCTGAAAACAATAAAGTTCCGTTACGCCTTTGATTTTTGTCTGGCAACGGCGGACGGTTTGTTATCTCTCATTATATGTCCCGTTACTCAACGCCTGATAAGATGATGATGAAAAAGCGTAAGGTCCGCCAGAAGGGTAACGTAACCTTGCTTTTATTTCACTATAAAATCTGAAGCTAACGATCTGCTTCGCAAATATTTTCTTTCGTTTACACCTCGCCCGCCCGCGCCCCGATGTTTAGTCCCCACAACGAACGGTAAAAAAAATGTACGATTTATCACGACCTGGTGCTATTGTGGCCCAATCGTGTTTAGTAAATTAAACAAAGGCCATGAATACAACTCCTGACTACTCTTGTGATGTGCTGATCATCGGCAGCGGCGCCGCCGGTTTGTCCCTTGCACTGCGTCTGGCGGAGCACAGTTCCGTTACCGTACTCAGCAAAGGCCCCATCAGCGAAGGTTCAACCTTCTACGCGCAGGGCGGAATCGCCGCCGTTTTTGATGAGACGGACAGCGTGGAATCCCACGTTGAAGATACGCTCATCGCCGGAGCCGGTCTGTGTGACCGCCATGCCGTCTCTTTCGTGGCCAGCAATGCCAAATCTTGCGTGCAATGGCTGATCGATCAGGGCGTGCTGTTCGATACTCAGACCCAGGCCAACGGCGAACAGAGCTATCACCTGACCCGCGAAGGCGGGCACAGCCACCGTCGCATCCTTCACGCGGCCGATGCCACCGGCAAAGCGGTGGAGACCACGCTGGTCAGCAAAGCGCTCTCGCACCCGAATATTCGCGTGCTGGAACGCAGTAACGCAGTCGATCTGATCATTTCCGATAAAATCGGTCTGCCCGGTACGCGCCGCGTGATGGGGGCCTGGATCTGGAACCGTAATAAAGAAAAAGTGGAAACCTGTAGCGCGAAATCCGTCGTCCTGGCCACCGGCGGCGCGGCAAAAGTGTATCAGTACACCACCAATCCGGATGTCTCTTCCGGCGACGGGATTGCTATGGCCTGGCGCGCGGGTTGTCGCGTTGCCAATCTGGAATTTAATCAGTTTCACCCCACCGCCTTGTATCATCCGCTGGCGCGTAATTTCCTGCTGACCGAGGCGCTGCGCGGCGAAGGCGCATACCTGAAACGCCCGGATGGCTCCCGGTTTATGCCCGATTTTGACGAGCGCGGCGAACTGGCCCCACGCGATATCGTCGCCCGCGCCATTGATCATGAGATGAAACGCCTCGGTGTCGACTGTATGTATCTCGATATCAGTCATAAACCTGAAGCCTTTGTCCGCCAGCACTTCCCGATGATCTATGAAAAACTGCTCGGACTGGGGATCGATTTGACCAAAGAGCCGGTGCCTATCGTACCTGCCGCCCACTATACCTGCGGCGGCGTGATGGTTGATGACAACGGTCGTACCGATGTCGATGGGCTGTACGCTATCGGCGAGGTCAGCTACACCGGGCTACACGGCGCTAACCGCATGGCCTCCAATTCGCTGCTCGAATGCCTGGTCTACGGCTGGTCCGCCGCCGAGGATATTATTCAGCGCCTGCCGTCAGCCCAGCCGGCCAACGGGCTGCCATGCTGGGATGAGAGCCAGGTTGAGATCCCCGATGAGCTGGTGGTGATTCAGCATAACTGGCACGAGCTGAGATTGCTGATGTGGGACTACGTCGGGATTGTGCGCACCACCCGTCGCCTGGAGCGCGCGCTGCGCCGAATCACCATGTTGCAACAAGAGCTCGATGAATACTATGCCCGCTTCCGCGTCTCCAACAACTTGCTGGAATTACGCAACCTGGTGCAGGTCGCCGAACTTATCGTCCGCTGCGCGATGCAGCGCAAAGAGAGCCGCGGGTTGCACTATACGCTGGATTATCCGGAGCAGCTCGCGGAGAGCGGGCCGTCAATCCTCTCCCCTCAGGTTCACATAAAGAGATAAAAGTCCTGGGTCAGGGCAGTAAATCCCTCGGAGTATTGTTGCTCTGGCCCACGGATAATCAGCCGATCGCTAAAACACTCCCCCGCCGTCGGCGAAAAGGCCAACAGCACCCGATGCGGTGGGCGCATCTCCGTTTCCGCCACATCGGTACGTAAACGCAGATGCCAGCCCAGGGTGCGCGCGCGCTGCACAAATTCATTACCGATATCCACCGGGAGCACCACGCAGAAAAAGCCCTCTTCTGTGATACACTCCGCGGCGCAGGTGAGTAGCGTCACGTGATCGAGCGTGGTGGTGTATCGCGCCTGCTCGCGCTGCGATGTCGCGCAAGGCACGCCTTCGGCAAAGAACGGCGGATTGCTGACAATCAGTTCATAGCGCCGGGTTTGCGGCGGCTGCCACTGTTGAATATCGGCCTGATGCACTTCGATGCGCGCGGGCCACGGAGAGGCCGCCACGTTGTCTCGCGCCTGTTCCGCAGCATCTCCGTCAAGTTCCACTGCGTCAAGCGTTACCCGCGCATCGGTGCGCTGAGCCAGCATTAAGGCCAGTAAACCGCTGCCGGTCCCGATATCCAGCACGTGTTTTACCTGCGCGATTGGCGCCCACGCGCCGAGCAGAATACCGTCGGTACCGACTTTCATCGCACAGCGATCGTGAGCCACAAAGAACTGTTTAAACGTAAAACCATTGCGCGGCAGCGCAAACTTCGACTGAGACATCCTCAACTACCTTGCGGGCTAAAAACTCCGGAGCTTAAGGCTATGCACAATACCGGAGAACAGATAGCCTTACAAACAGATGAACATTGTGCCCGTAACGTCTATAATCGTCGGTCCACTCAGAGGTAGATAATGACTGTAACGACTTTTTCCGAACTTGAACTCGACGAAAACCTGCTGGAAGCCCTCCAGGAAAAAGGTTTCACACGCCCGACAGCCATTCAGGCCGCCGCTATTCCGCCTGCGCTTGATGGCCGTGACATTCTCGGTTCAGCCCCAACAGGCACCGGTAAAACAGCGGCATATCTGCTGCCAGCGTTGCAGCATCTGCTTGATTTCCCGCGTAAGAAGTCGGGGCCGCCGCGTATTCTTATCCTGACGCCAACCCGTGAGCTGGCAATGCAGGTTGCCGACCACGCGCGCGAGCTGGCTGCCCATACCCATCTGGATATCGCCACCATCACCGGCGGCGTTGCGTATATGAACCACGCGGAAGTGTTCAGCGAGAATCAGGATATCGTGGTCGCCACCACCGGACGACTGCTGCAGTATATTAAAGAAGAAAACTTCGATTGCCGGGCGGTGGAAACGCTGATCCTCGACGAAGCGGACCGTATGCTGGACATGGGCTTCGCTCAGGATATCGAGCACATTGCCGGTGAAACCCGCTGGCGTAAGCAGACCATGCTGTTCTCCGCCACCCTTGAAGGCGATGCGATTAAAGATTTTGCCGAGCGTCTGCTGGAAGAGCCGGTTGAAGTGTCGGCGAATCCGTCCACTCGCGAACGTAAAAAAATCCATCAATGGTACTATCGCGCCGATGACGTCAAGCATAAAACCGCCCTGCTGGTTAACCTGCTAAAACAGCCGGACGCCACCCGCTCTATCGTCTTTGTGCGTAAACGCGAGCGTGTTCATGAACTGGCGTCATGGCTGCGCGAAGCCGGCATCAATACCTGCTGGCTGGAAGGCGAGATGGTCCAGGCAAAACGTAACGAAGCGATTAAACGTATGACCGATGGTCGTATGAACGTGCTGATTGCGACAGACGTTGCCGCCCGCGGAATTGATATTCCGGACGTTAGCCACGTCTTCAACTTCGATATGCCGCGCACCGCTGATACCTATCTGCACCGTATCGGGCGAACCGGTCGCGCAGGGAAAAAAGGCGTGGCCATTTCTCTGGTTGAAGCCCATGACCACCTGCTGCTGGGCAAGATTGGTCGCTACATCGACGAGCCGCTGAAGGCGCGCGTTATCGACGAACTGCGCCCATCCACCCGTGCGCCGAGCGAGAAGCAAACCGGCAAACCGTCTAAGAAAGTGCTGGCCAAACGCGCAGAGAAGAAAAAAGAAGAAAAAGAGAAGCCGCGCGTGAAGAAACGTCACCGTGATGCTAAGAATATCGGCAAGCGTCGTAAGCCGAGCGGCAGCGATACGCCGCAGCAGTCGAGCTAAGAGTACAAGAACGCCGGGATATCCCGGCGTTCTTGCATTTACATCCGCTGGCGACAGCGCCGCGGGGAGCGACAGGCAGCGTTACCCTGTGGGCCGCTGAGTGAGGAATGCGTCATCATGAAAAAAAAAGATTTCGTCACCCAGGATCTGCTCAGCAAAATCTACCAGCACAATGACCCCGGCCCCCGTAAACTCCCGCCTGAACGCCGGCTGGCGGAGGAGTATGGCGTCTCACGGTTTACCATTCGCCAGGCGCTGGAAAAACTCGCTGACATCGGCGTCATACGTATCGTACAGGGCTCAGGGATTTGGATAAACGAGCGAATGAGCAACAACCCGCTGGTATATAACTCCATCACCGAAAAACGCTTCGATCGGATGCGCTATCAGACAATCAGCCTGCATAAAAAGCGCCCCGACCGCGAGGAGCAGCAGATTTTCGGCATAACGGATGAGGAGTTTATCTGGCAATTTTGCCGCCTGCGCTTCGTTGATAACGTAGCGGTGCAGATTGAGATTTCGCGTATGCCGGCCGCCGCCTTTGCCGATCTTAGCCGGGAGGTTATCGAACGCTCGCTGCAGCAGTACGTGCTTTCCAGGGGCTATCAAATTTCACATTTGCTCACCACCTATCAGGCGGTGAGCGTCAGCCGGGAACAGGCGGCCCTGCTGGGCTGCAAAAAGGGCATTCCGGCCATGCATATTAACAATCGAGGGATCCTCGACGGCGGGCAGGTGTATGAAATCAGCGATATTATCGATATCAACTACTCCTGTACCTACGTTATTCCGCATAATCGCGATAACTTAACCTTCCGCCAGGCGCCCTCGGACTAATTATGGCGTATGGATCGTACCGTCAGGCAGGCGGCTCTGCGTCCATTCGTGCGGACGATAGACCACAGGATACGTCTGCGCCAGCTGTTGGTTAAAGCCGACGCCAATCCCTGCCGCCGTGGGTGGATAGATAAACCCGTTATTGACGCTGGGCGCTCCGGGGAATACCGCATCAGTAGCGGCAGAACGCGGTATAAATTCCTGAATTGCGGCATTATTGAGGTAGATATTCAGGTGGGTATTGACCGCAACCCCAATCGGCGTCATATCGCCGGGCCCGTGCCACGCCACGCGCACGCCGAATGCCTGACACAGCACCGCCAGCTTCAGGGCCGGCGTAATCCCGCCAATCTGCGAAATATGGCAGCGGATAAAATCAATCTGCCGGTTAACAATCAGGTCATGCCATTCAGCCGGATTATTAAACAGCTCCCCCATCGCGAGCGGAATTGCGCTTTGCTGGCGGATCTGCGCCAGCCATGCGCTCTGCTGCGGCGCTAAAATATCCTCAATAAACCACGGCTGATAGGGCTCGAGCTGCTTCGCCAGCTGCAGCGCCTGCTGCGGGAAGAGCCGTTCGTGGACGTCATGAAGGATATGAAAACGGTGCCCGTAGCGCGCTCTCAGCAGCCGGAACATCTCCACCGTATTCCTGATGTACTCATCCTGATCGTAATAGGCGCCCGGCGTCGGGTTCTCCGGCGTATGTATCTCCTGCGCTGTGCCGCCGTAAAAACCGAGCTGGCAGCGAATGTGGCGATAGCCCTCTTCCAGCAGACGCTCAACGGATATAAACAGCGCCTCCGCCGTCTCACCGCTGGCATGGGTGTAAGCCGGGATAGCGTCACGGGATTTGCCGCCAAAAAGCTGGTACAGCGGCATTCCCGCCAGCTGGGCTTTGATATCCCAAAGCGCCATATCAACGCCGGCGATAGCGTTATTCATTACCGGCCCGTTTCGCCAGTAGGCGTTGACGTTCATCATCTGCCAGAGGTCTTCAATATTGTTCGCATCGCGGCCAAGCAGCAGCGGCTTGAGGTATTCATCAACCATCGTTTTGACCGCCAGCGGGCGCTGCTGGAAAGTCGCGCAGCCGTGGCCCACGGCCCCTTTGTCGGTGGTCACGCGCACCGTGACCAGGTTATGGCGATCGGGGCGGGTGATAAAACACTCAATATCGGTAATTAGCGTAGCGTTCACGGCAAGGCTCCCTGCGGCAAAAATAAAAGGTGATGCCAATTATCTTCACCCTATTTATTACGCAAGGTAAACCTTTTTATTTAATAAAATTTTGGTTCGTAAAACAGATTTAATTTCATTAAAAAACGGACCAATTTAGATAAAACCCACTAATACTACCTATAACCGCGGCAATTTGTGACTGAGCTCATATTTTATTGGTTTGTTTTTATAAATCGGCTTATTTACCATTTCACGACGTAAACAGCACAACATATTGCTTCAGGAGCCGGTATGGAGACGCAAGATGCAATTAGCAGAATTATTTTGCTGATTGGCGGAAAAGAAAATATTAATAACGTCTGGCACTGTATGACCCGATTACGCTTTGATTTAATTGATGATAACAAAGTAGAAAAAGAAGAGATTAAGAAACTGCCCGGCGTGCTCGGCGCGCAGCTGCAGAGCGATCAGTTTCAAATTATCATCGGGCCGAAGGTTAATAACTGGTATGAACGCCTGCTCGCGGCATTAGGTACCGTCGGCGAAGAGGCCGCCGAAAAGCCCCGCCAGCGTAAGGGGCCAGTGTCGCTGTTTATGGATACCGTCTCGGGCGTTTTTGGCCCAATCGTGCCAGCCATTGCCGGAGCCGGGATGATAAAGGGCCTGCTGGCCGGACTGATCGCGCTGAAGGCGGTGCCGCAAAATAGCGACACCGTTATGATCATCGACCTTATCGCCAGCGGTGTATTCTATTTCCTGCCCTTTTTCCTTGCCGTCTCGGCGGCAAAGATCTTTAAGACCAACGAGTATCTGGCCGTCGCCGTTGCCGCCTGCCTGATGTACCCAACCCTGATTGATGCCGCGAAGGCGCTGGCAGCCCATCACGAGGGGGCCGCTTCCGCGCTGTGGCTGCTAAACGCCGTTCCCATCCCCGTATTCAACTACGCCTCCAGCGTGATCCCGGTTATCTTCTCCGTGCTGGCGCTGAAATATATCCACGCCTGGGTCGATCGCATTATGCCCGAAGTGCTGAAAACCGTGTTCACGCCGACGCTGGCGCTGTTTCTCGGCGCGCTGGCGGCGCTGGTGATTATTGGTCCGGTTGGCATTTGGCTTGGCAAAGCGCTGGCGTGGTTTATTGAAGGTCTGTTCGGCATATCCGCCGGTTTTGCCGGGCTGGTTGTGGGCGCTATCCGCCCGGTCGCGATCCTGACGGGGATGCATCATGCGATGACGCCCATTGCCCTGCAGAACTTCAGCGATCGCGGTTACGACATGCTGATGCCGATGATGTTTATGGCCAATATGTCGATAGCGGGCGCCACCTTTGCGATCTGGCGCGTAAGCAAAAACCGGCAGGAGCGTACGGTCACGCTGTCCGCGGCAGTTTCCGCGCTGCTGGGGATCACCGAGCCCGCGCTATTTGGCGTCTTAACGCGCTATAAAAAAGCGTTCGTCGCGGCAACCATTGCCAGTTCGCTGGCCTCAGCCTTTATCGCTTTCTTCGGAGTACGGCTGTACGGTTATATTTTATCGAGCATTTTTAGCCTGCCGGCTTACATCGGTCCCTACTTTATCTTTGCGCTGTCAGGCGTGGCTATCGCCATACTATTGTCGTTCACGCTCACTACGCTGCTGGTAAGACGGGAACCGTAGCCCGACATAATAAAAAACCCCCGGATCGATTGAACCGGGGGTTTTTGCTAACGCTTACAAACTTTCAGTGAAAGTACGCGCGATAACGTCACGCTGCTGTTCTGGCGTCAGGGAGTTAAAGCGCACCGCATAGCCAGAGACACGAATGGTCAGCTGCGGGTATTTTTCCGGATGCTCAACCGCATCCAGCAGCGTTTCACGACGCAGCACGTTCACGTTCAGGTGCTGGCCACCTTCAACGCGCACTTCCGGCTTAACGTCGAGCGGAATTTCACGGTATTCGATTTCGCCAAGTTTGTTGACCGCAACCACATCATCTTCAGCAAAACCGCCTTTTGCACACAGGCAACGCGCTTCGCCTTTTTCGCTATCCAGCAGCCAGAAAGAGTTCAGCAGGTCGTCGTTTGCAGCTTTAGTAATTTGGATACCAGTAATCATTTGATGCCTCCCTTAGGCAATTTTTATTCGTCTTATTGGCCCTTTCCCGGCCAATTGGTAAAACCAATGTTGTCTGAGTGTATGTATATCAGTCAAACACCGGGCATTCATTGACTTAAATCAATAAAAACCATGTAATAAAAATGGGTATAGAGGGATATTATTGTTTTACATCAAGTTACGCCATATCCCACGCAAAATATTTTTGTAAAATTTCAATTTTTTTTGCATGTAAAACGTCAGCCGCGCAGTACCTATTTTGTTATGCCGAAAGAAGCAGTTAAGCTATAGCCATAACACTTTGCAGGAGAGCAGGATGACCACACCATTGACCTGGCACGACGTGCTGGCGGAAGAGAAGCAGCAGCCCTATTTTGTCAATACTCTGAAAACCGTCGCCGAAGAGCGCCAGTCGGGTATCACGATTTATCCTCCGCAAAAAGACGTCTTCAATGCCTTTCGCTATACCGAACTGGGCGATGTTAAAGTGGTCATTCTTGGGCAGGATCCCTATCACGGGCCCGGGCAGGCGCACGGTCTGGCCTTCTCCGTGCTCCCCGGTATCCAGACGCCGCCGTCGCTGCTGAATATGTATAAAGAACTGGAGGGAACCGTCCCTGGATTCAGCCGCCCTCCCCATGGATACCTCGAAAGCTGGGCGCGACAGGGCGTACTGCTGCTCAACACCGTCTTAACGGTGCGCGCAGGCCAGGCGCATTCACATGCCAGCCTGGGTTGGGAAACCTTTACCGATAAAGTGATTTCGCTGATAAATGAACATCGGGAAGGGGTGGTGTTTTTACTGTGGGGGTCTCATGCGCAGAAGAAAGGGGCGATTATCGATCGCCAGCGTCATTGCGTACTGAAAGCGCCGCATCCATCGCCGCTTTCCGCCCATCGCGGCTTCTTTGGCAGTAATCATTTTGTGCAGGCCAATCAGTGGCTGGCCGAGCGTGGCGAAGCGCCCATTGACTGGATGCCGGTACTGCCCGCCGCGCAGGAATAACGCTGGCGCAACGCGGCAGAAACAAAAATGCCAGCCTCGCGCTGGCATTTTTTTGCGTGAACTCAGCCGTCAGGCCTTGTTCTGCCGCCACCATTCGGCCAGTAAAACACCGGTCGCGACGGAGACGTTCAGGCTTTCCACATTTCCGGTACCTTGAATGGCAACGTTAAGATCGGCGCTGGAAATCGCCGCATCGGACAGACCATCACGCTCCTGGCCTAACGCCAGTACCATTTTCTTCGGCAGCTCGGCTTTATGCAGCGGCGTACCGTTGTGGCTGGAGGTGGAAACGATGGCGTAGCCGGCCTGACGGAACTGCTCCAGCGTATCGAGGAAGCTGTCGCCGGTGATCGGTTCTACGTGTTCTGCGCCACCTTCTGCGGTACGGATCGCCGCGCCAGACTCCAGCATGCCGGCGTCCTGTACCACCACGCCCTTCACGCCGAAATGCGCGCAGCTACGCATGATTGCGCCGAGGTTATGCGGGTTACCAACATCTTCCAGCGCCAGTACGCAGTCTTCTGCATCGGCTTTAGCGACCCACTGGGCCACCGAGGTGCCGTTGCGTTTCTTAATCAGGAAGCAAACGCCGCCGTGGTGTTCTGTGCCGGAGGCTTTTGCCAGCTCAGCTTCATCAACAACATGATAGGCTTTGCGGTTCGCCGCCATCCAGCGCAGCGCTTCTTTGAAACGCGGGGTGACGCTCTGGACAAACCAGGCCCGCACAATCGCTTCCGGGCGGCTCTGGAACAGCGCCTGACAGGCATTCTCACCGTAAACGCGGGTCTCTTCCGCGCGCTGACGACGCAGGACTTCCGGATCGATAAAGCTTTTGCCGCTGATGCCGCCGTGATCGGGCTTCAGCGCCGCTTCATCATTTGGCGCACGCGACACCGTACGCCACGGGGAGGAACTCTCGCGATCGGCATCATCACGTTTACGATCGTCACGTTTGCGGTCATCACCGCGGCTGTTTCGCTCATCGCGGGCAGGGCGGCTACGGCCGTCGACACGAGATTTTCCTGGACGCCCTCCCCCTTTCCCGGTACGCGGGTTATGGGTGCGTCTGTCAGAATCATCATCACTGCGGACATACATCACTTTGACCTTGCCGCTTTTATTTTTCAGTTCGTCGCTCATCAATTTTCTCCACCTGCGCTGCGCGAAGCGCGCAGATTACCCGATGTGTCACCGCTGCGCCATGATTTCGTTTAAAAGATAGGGTCTATCGTATTCATTGAACAAAACACATTGTTGTTTAAGAGTCGCTAATCGATAATATGTAACATTAAAGATACAAATCGGCCACGTGCCATGCTGCAACCTATAACCAGAGGTTAGTTATGAATACCGTTTGTGCCAGTTGTCAGGCTCTGAACCGCATCCCCGACGAACGTAGCGCTGATGGCGCTAAGTGCGGACGCTGCGGCCACGATCTTTTTGACGGCGACGTCATCAACGCGACCGGGGCAACGCTGGATAAACTGCTGAAGGACGATCTACCCGTTGTTGTTGATTTCTGGGCGCCATGGTGCGGCCCTTGCCGTAATTTCGCCCCGATCTTTGAAGACGTTGCGGAAGAACGCAGCGGCACGATGCGCTTCGTCAAAGTGAATACCGAAGCCGAACGCGAGCTGAGCGCCCGTTTCCGCATCCGCAGTATCCCGACCATTATGATGTTTAAAAATGGTGAAGTCATCGACATGCTGAACGGCGCCGTACCCAAAGCGCCATTCGACAGTTGGTTAAACGAAGCCAACCAGCAATAAACCGCCAGGGGCACCGCTTGTGCCCCTTTTTCTGCTCTGCGACAATGGCGTTTTTCCTTAGCGACACTTTAATGATTGATAACGCCGTCCTTCGTCTTCGCGCCGAACGTCTCGCTCGCGCGACCCGGCCGTTTCTGGCCCGTGGTAACCGCATTCACCGCTGCCAACGCTGTCTGCTGCCATTGAAGCAGTGCCTGTGCGCAACTCTGGCGCCCGCGCAGGCCGCCAGCCGTTTCTGCCTGGTAATGTTCGATACCGAACCAATGAAGCCCAGCAATACCGGGCGGTTAATCGCGGATATCCTGCCGGACACCGAAGCATTTCAATGGTCGCGAACTGAACCGCCGCAGGCGTTGCTTGATGTCGTCGCCGATGCGAATTACCAGCCCATGGTCGTCTTTCCGGCCTCATATGCAGGAACGGAACGCCAGGTGTTGAGCGCCCCGCCAGCGGGTAAACCACCGCTATTTATCATGCTTGACGGTACCTGGACGGAAGCGCGAAAAATGTTTCGCAAAAGCCCGTATCTCGATGCACTTCCGATTATCTCCGTCGATCTGTCACGCATCTCCGCCTATCACCTGAGAGAAGCTCATGCCGAGGGGCAATACTGCACTGCGGAAGTCGCCATTGCGCTGCTGGATCTGGCGGGGGATGAAACGGCGGCCCGCGCGCTCGGGGACCACTTTAGCCTGTTCCGTACCCGCTATCTGGCAGGAAAGACTCAGCATAAGGGCAGCATCACAGCACAATCGGTAGAAAACGTTTAAAATCATTCGGTCACTGGGGATCAAAGGAGACCGGTATGAGCCAACGAGGCCTGGAAGCGCTGCTGCGACCAAAATCGATCGCCGTTATTGGCGCATCAATGAAACCACAGCGTGCCGGCTATCTGATGATGCGCAACCTGCTGGGCGGTGGATTCAACGGCCCGGTTCTGCCGGTCACGCCGGCCTGGAAAGCTGTTCTGGGGGTGCTGGCCTGGCCCACTATCGATAGTCTGCCGTTCACTCCCGACCTCGCCGTACTCTGCACCAACGCCCGGCGCAATCCCGAACTGCTGGAGGCCCTGGGGCAAAAGGGGTGTAAGACCTGTATTATTCTCTCTTCGCCAGCGGAACAGTCCCCCGCGCTGCTCGAATGCGCCGCCCGCTACCAGATGCGCCTGCTGGGCCCTAACAGTCTCGGCCTGCTGGCCCCCTGGCAAGGACTGAATGCCAGCTTTTCCCCGGTGCCGATTCATCGCGGCAAGCTGGCGTTTATCTCGCAGTCCGCCGCGGTTTCCAATACCATTCTGGACTGGGCGCAGCAGCGCGAAATGGGGTTTTCTTACTTTATCGCGCTGGGAGATAGCCTGGATATCGACGTTGACGATCTGCTCGACTTTCTGGCGCGCGATAGCAAAACCAGCGCCATTCTGCTCTATCTTGAACACATCAGTGATGCCCGCCGTTTTGTTTCCGCAGCCCGCAGCGCATCGCGCAATAAGCCGATTCTGGTGATCAAAAGCGGTCGTAGCCCGGCCGCGCAAAAACTGCTGCACGTCAATTCAGGTATGGATCCGGCCTGGGATGCCGCTATTCAACGAGCAGGTTTACTGCGGGTGCAGGATACGCATGAGCTCTTCTCGGCGGTCGAAACCCTCAGCCATATGCGCCCGCTGCGCGGCGAGAAATTAATGATTATCAGCAACGGCGCCGCTCCTGCCGCGCTGGCGCTGGATGAGCTGTGGCTACGCAAAGGCAAGCTTGCCACCCTCAGCGCAGAGACCGGCGACAAACTGCGCCTGGCGCTACCGGGTGGGGTTAGCATCGCCAACCCGCTGGATTTGCGTGATGATGCCAGCAGCGAGCACTATCTCAAGGCGCTGAACGTACTGCTGGATAGCCAGGATTACGACGCCCTGCTGGTGATTCATTCCCCCAGCGCTGCAGCCCCCGGAACTGAAAGCGCGCTGGCGCTGATTGACGCCCTGAAGCAGCATCCGCGCGGTAAGTACGTTACTGTACTGACCAACTGGTGCGGGGAATACTCTTCCCAGGAGGCCCGCCGTCTGTTCAGCGATGCCGGTCTGCCAACCTACCGCACGCCGGAAGGGACCATTACCGCCTTTATGCATATGGTGGAGTACCGACGTAACCAGAAACAGCTGCGGGAGACGCCGGTGCTGTCAGACATGGTGACAGCTAATACCGCGGAAGCCCATATACTGTTGCAGCGGGCAATTAGCGAGGGTGCCGGTTCATTAGATACGCATGAGGTGAGCCCGGTATTGCACGCTTACGGCATCCACACCCTACCGACCTGGATTGCCGCCGACAGCGCTGAAGCGGTACATATCGCTGAGCAAATTGGTTACCCGGTCGCGCTCAAGCTACGTTCGCCGGATATCCCGCACAAATCGGAAGTTCAGGGCGTCATGCTCTATCTTCGTACCGCCGCAGAAGTGCAGCAGGCGGCGGACGCCATTTTCGACCGCGTAAAAATGACCTGGCCGCAGGCGCGAATTCACGGCCTGCTGGTGCAAAGCATGGCAAACCGCGCCGGCGCGCAGGAGCTACGCGTCGTCGTCGAGCACGATCCGGTGTTCGGCCCGCTGATTATGTTAGGTGAAGGCGGGGTAGAATGGCGTGCTGAAGATCAGGCCGCCGTCGCCCTGCCGCCGTTAAATATGAATCTGGCCCGCTATCTGGTGATCCAGGCGATCAAGAGCAAGAAGATCCGCGGTCGTAGCCCGCTGCGCCCGCTGGACGTCCCGGGCTTGAGCCAACTGCTGGTTCAGGTATCGAATCTTATCGTCGACTGCCCGGAGATCCAGCGACTGGATATCCACCCCCTACTGGCCTCCGGTAACGAGTTTACCGCCCTCGATGTCACCTTAAGCCTTGCTCCCTTTACCGGCGACAGTGAAAGCCGGCTGGCGATACGCCCCTATCCGCAGCAGCAAGAAGAGTGGGTGGTCATGAAAAATGGCGAGCGCTGCCTGTTCCGCCCGATCCTGCCGGAAGATGAACCGCTGCTGGTGGCCTTTATCGCTCAGGTTACGAAGGAAGATCTTTATTACCGCTATTTCAGCGAGATCAATGAATTTACCCATGATGATTTAGCCAATATGACGCAGATCGACTACGATCGAGAAATGGCGTTTGTTGCCGTTCGCGCGACCGCCGGAGGGAATGAGATCCTCGGCGTCACGAGGGCTATCTCCGATCCGGATAATATTGATGCGGAATTTGCCGTACTGGTGCGTTCCGATTTAAAAGGGTTAGGTTTAGGCCGGCGCCTGCTGGAAAAGCTGATTGCCTATACGCAAAACCACGGCCTGCAGCGTCTGAATGGGATCACCATGCCCAATAACAGAGGCATGATCGGCCTCGCCAGGAAGCTGGGGTTTGCCGTTGATATTCAACTGGAAGAGGGGATTGTGAGTTTGTCCCTGCAGTTTGCACCACAGCAATCATAAACCGGCGGCCGCAATTGTTGACCACATTCGCGAGCAGTAATGTTATTATTGCCCGCTTACGTCGTCTGCATGGTACAGAAGACCCTTCAATAAACAGAGAAGAAACGCACTGTGATGTTGTCAAAATTTAAGCGTAATAAACATCAACAACACCTTGCCCAACTCCCTAAGCTTTCTCAGTCAGTTGATGATATCGAGTTCTTTTACGCTCCTGCGGATTTTCGGCAAGCGTTACTGGCCAGGATAGCCCACGCCACCCAGCGTATTTGCATTATTGCGCTCTATCTGGAACAGGATGATGGCGGCAAAGGAATTCTGCAGGCGCTGTATGACGCCAAACGCCAGCGCCCTGAGTTAGACGTTCGCGTTCTGGTTGACTGGCATCGCGCCCAGCGTGGGCGTATTGGCGCGGCGGCAGCCAACACCAACGCCGACTGGTACTGCCGTATGGCTCAGGAAAACCCGGGGGTCGATATCCCGGTCTACGGGGTGCCGGTCAATACGCGAGAAGCGCTCGGCGTTCTGCATTTTAAAGGTTTCATTATCGATGATTGCGTCCTCTACAGCGGCGCAAGCCTGAACGATGTTTATCTGCATCAGCACGACAAATATCGTTACGACCGCTACCAATGTATTCGCAACGGCAAAATGGCCGATGTGATGTTCGATTGGGTCGAACACAACCTGGTCCAGGGGCGCGGTGTGAACCGCCTTGACAGCGCCGCTCGCCCGAAAAGCCCGGAAATCAAAAATGATATCCGTCAGTACCGCCAGGAGCTTCGCGACAGCAGCTATCATTTTCTCGGCAACGCCGATGATGATCAGCTGTCGGTCACGCCGCTGGTGGGTCTGGGCAAATCAAGCCTGCTGAATAAAACCATTTTTCATCTAATGCCCTGCGCCGAGCATAAGCTGACTATCTGCACCCCTTACTTCAACCTGCCGGCTCTGCTGGTACGTAACATCATTCAGCTGCTGCGCAGCGGGAAAAAGGTGGAGATTATCGTTGGCGATAAAACGGCAAATGACTTCTACATTCCGGAAGATCAGCCGTTTAAAATTATCGGCGCCCTCCCCTATCTGTATGAAATCAATCTGCGTCGTTTTCTGAGTCGACTGCAGTATTACGTCAATACCGAGCAGTTGATTGTGCGTCTGTGGAAAGATGACGATAACAGCTATCACCTCAAAGGGATGTGGGTCGATGACGAGTGGATGCTGCTGACGGGTAATAACCTCAATCCGCGGGCCTGGCGCCTGGATCTGGAAAACGCCATTCTTATTCACGATCCGCAGCATCAACTGGGCGCTATGCGTGAAAAAGAACTGCATCTGATTCGCCAGCACACCACCGTCGTGAAACACTATCGCGATCTGCAAAGCATTGCTGATTATCCGGTAAAAGTACGCAAACTGATTCGTCGGCTAAGACGGATCCGTATCGACCGGCTGATCAGTCGTATTCTCTGAATATCGGCCCCGCATCGTCGGGGCTTTTTTCTGGAATGACTATGCGTAAACTCATCTTGATTACCCCACTGTTGCTCACCGGCTGTAGCCATATGGCCAATGACGCCTGGAGCGGCCAGGATAAAGCCCAGCACTTTCTTGCCTCGGCCATGCTCTCTGCCGCAGGCAACGAATATGCCCGGCATCAGGGATACAGTCGTGAGCGAAGCGCCGCTATCGGCTTTATGTTTTCCGTCAGCCTGGGGGCGTCGAAAGAGCTTTGGGACAGCCGCCCGGCAGGAAGCGGCTGGAGCTGGAAGGACTTTGCCTGGGATGTGGCCGGTGCCACGACGGGCTATGCCGTGTGGCAGCTGGCGCACCAATAAACCTACAACCGTAGCCCTTTACCTTTACGATGCAGCATCAGGGAAACCAGGAATGCTATCGCCGCCATCACCGTAACATACCAGTAAAAGGCATGTTCTATTCCGGCGGATTTTAGCGACAGTGCCACATACTCTGCCGAACCGCCGAACAGCGCATTCGCCACCGCATAGGATAACCCCACCCCTAGCGCACGAACCTGCGCCGGGAACATCTCCGCTTTCAGGATCCCGCTGATCGAGGTATAGAAACTCACGATCATCAATGCACAGATGACCAGCGCAAACGCCGCATACGGTGAAGTCACGCCCTGCAACGCGCTTAAAATCGGCACGGTAAAGAGCGTCGCTAATGAGCCGAAGCACAGCATTGATGTCCGGCGTCCCATCTTATCCGACAACGCCCCGAACAGCGGTTGCACCAGCATGTAAACAAACAGCGCAGCGGTCATAATCATACTGGCCGTGCTGGCGCTCATCCCTGCCGTATTAACCAGATATTTCTGCATATAGGTGGTGAAGGTATAAAAGCTTAACGAACCGGCGGCGGTAAAACCAAGCACCATCATAAAGGCTTTCCGGTTGCGCCATAGCCCCTTGAAGGAGCCCGCCTCTTTTAACGCGCGTGTCTCCTGCTTAGAGGTTTCATCCAGCTGACGGCGCAGCCACAGCGCCACGATGGCAAGAACGGCTCCCAGGGCAAAAGGTATACGCCATCCCCAGGCATGCAGCTGCCGATCGCTGAGAATTTGTTGCAGCGCAACCACGACCAGTACGGCCAGCAGCTGTCCACCAATCAGGGTGACATACTGGAATGAAGCGTAGAAGCCTTTCTTACCTTCAATGGCGACCTCGCTCATGTAGGTAGCGCTAGTCCCGTACTCACCGCCTACGGAGAGCCCCTGGAACAGCCGGGCCAGCAGTAATAATGCCGGGGCCCAGGTACCAATCGTCTCGTAGCCTGGCAGGCAGGCAATTACTAACGATCCCATGCACATCATGCATACTGAGATAAGCATTGACGCTTTACGCCCACGACGGTCGGCTATCCGGCCAAACAGCCAGCCGCCAATTGGCCGCATCAGGAAGCCGGCAGCGAATACCCCGGCGGTTTGTAATAACTGAGTGGTGGTGTTTCCGGAAGGGAAAAAGATGTGCGCAAAGTAGAGAGAGCAGAATGAATAGACATAAAAATCAAACCATTCAACCAGATTCCCCGAAGATGCTCCCACAATTGCCCATATACGGCGACGGGTATCGCTATGATCGTGCGATCCCCGTTCGTTAATACTACTTTCTGCCATTGTAATTATGCTCCAGCAAAGACTGCAATCTGTCTTGTCGGGCGTACCACGTCACTGAGACAAATCAATTAGTAAAACAAATGTTATATAATTGTTATTGAATTATATGTGATTGAATTCACATTTTTTTTCGTAACGTGGTTTTCGGAATTAACACTACAGCATGGGCGGGGATAAAGTGAAATATGGTGAGGTGGCGGCTACAGCAGGCTTTTATGTTGCCTGCACCGGCAGATTCTTTGCTGTTGTTCCTTGTTCTGAAAACGCAAAAAGCCCATCCGCGAGGATGGGCTTCTTACTGGTTTGATGCCTGGCAGTTTATGAATCACTCGGTGATCCACCCTTCGGGCCGTTGCTTCGCAACGTTCAAAAGCTTTCGCTTTTGTCCTACTCTCTCTCGAGTAGTGAACTGCCTCAAAGGTCAGTGCCATACTTCTGTATTTGATGCCTGGCAGTTCCCTACTCTCACATGGGGAGACCCCACACTACCATCGGCGCTACGGCGTTTCACTTCTGAGTTCGGCATGGGGTCAGGTGGGACCACCGCGCTATCGCCGCCAGGCAAATTCTGTTTACCTGTCGTGGTCTTCTTTGTCCACGTCAGGTATTAATCTGTATCAAGCTGACTGAGTGTCGTCTCTTCGCCAAAACAGCTTCGGCGTTGTAAGGTTAAGCCTCACGGTTCATTAGTATCGGTTAGCTCAACGTATCGCTACGCTTACACACCCG
>NZ_SMCV01000002.1:0-735305 GCF_004342285.1 Klebsiella sp. BIGb0138
TGCACTGGGATATCGCTCACCACGGGAATATATACGCAGGAAGTTATCGCAACCGTAAGAGAGCAAAAACGTCTGGATATATAGGGTCAAATCCATCAGGTGACTCACATTGACCACGCCACAATGTGCGCAATGTCCGCTTCTGGCACGAAGCGGGCAAGGTAACAGAGCTGAAGGTCCGCAGTGAGCAAGGAGCAGACGAATGCTTTAAAGCATGCTGAACTATTTAAAAGTAAATCGTTTTTTAGGCACGGTATCGGGACCAGAGCAGCTGTTATTTTTCGGGAGAATTTGGGTTGTGGATCAGGAAATGCTCAATCGAGTCGATTAAACCGGGTGCTAAGGGTCTCGCTGGTTCAGCGTATGAAGCAATATTCACCTTGCGATCGTCCGAAATCACCTCTTTCATAACATGGTTCATATTGGGCAGTATAACCAGGGACGCTTGGGGATTCGCTGCCTTAAGCAGTCTTGCATCCGTTTCTTCCACCTGGAGATCGCGTTGCCCTTGTAGCACTAACACGGGTTTGGAAATGGTCGAAATGAGCTGACCTGGATTATATGAAAACGCATTGATCAAAAATCCCTGAACCGCAGGATTAAAGAGATTTTGCAGTGCTGGATGCATATTTGTAATATCGACCCGCCTCCGATGCTCCAGAGCATCAATTATCGGCAGTGCTTGCTTTAATAACATTTCGTTTTCCGAATTAGCGTTAAGTTGCCCCCTCAACACCTCGCCCATCGGCCTCCCGGGCGTTGCGATAAGAACCACGCCGCACACATCCTCTTCTTGAGCCGAGGCAAGTGCGACTACGCCTCCTTCGCTGTGCCCTAAAACCCAAATACAAGGGGTGTGCATCTGACGCCTAAGCACTTTTACCCAGGATCGAACGTCGTCAACATAGTCAGCAATCGTCACCGCATTGGCATCCTCTACGGCCATTGCGCTAGCGAACATTCCACGTTTGTCGATACGAAGCGTTGCAAAGCCTTTTGCAGCCAGGCCTTCAGCAAGAAGTCGGTAAGGCGATGCATTCACACCAAGCGGGTTGTTTCCATCCCGATCGGTCGGCCCTGAGCCAGGAACGATAAGAACAACGGCGGTTGGTTTTGGATTTGGGGTGAGTAACATACCTTTCAAAGGACCTTTTGGCCCAGCGGCATCCAGGACAGTTTCGGAAAAGGTCACCGGCACTGCCGCCAGACTCACAAATGGGCAAGCGCTCAAAATGGCAATGGAGGCGGTAATATTCATCGGTGATGTTCCTGTAAAACACAGCGTGTCCGTCAATTTATATTATAAATATGACCTGCTCTCCATTGATTAATACATCAGTGGCATTAGCAACGTCCGCTAATGCCACGGAGCGGACAGGTGTGTGGCGCTGAGGGCCAGCTATGAGCGAGGTGCAGAAGTTATCCCGCGGATAATAAGTTTTTCGCAAGCGCTGAAAAAGTGACTGGTTCGGATGACGAAACACTTAGATTTCAAGTGCAGCAAGGATTGTGGCTTCCATTTTCTCCGGGGTGGTGAACGGTGCAAAACGCTTGAGCGGTTTACCGTCGCGTCCAATCAGAAATTTAGTGAAGTTCCACTTGATCCGCCCCCCCAGCACGCCGGGCAATGCGTTTTTTAGATAACGAAACACCGGGTGCGCGGCGGTACCGTTGACCTCTACTTTCTCGAACATCGGAAAGCTCACACCGTAGTTAATGTGACATGTCTGCGCGATTTCGTCGGCACCGCCAGGTTCTTGTTTACCGAACTGGTTACAGGGAAAACCAAGCACCACTAAACCCTGGGCGGCGTATTTCTTGTAGAGCGCTTCAAGGCCGCCATATTGTGGTGTGAATCCACAATGGCTAGCGGTATTAACTACCAGAGTCACCTTACCAGCGTAGTCAGCCATAGAAATAACCTGGCCGCCCAGACTGGTGGCTGTCAGTTGATGAAAGGTGGTCATATCGGAATCCTCAAAGCAGAACCAGTTCGACGTCGACATTGCCACATAGCGCATTGCTGCCAGGGCACCGATCATGGGGAGTAGATCCTGGCCCTGATGACGTGGCAGGTCTGGAATCGTGTGCGATACATCTTTGCAAAGTCGGACGAAAAGAACAACAAACAGGCGACTTTTTGGCCTGCTCTTCGTTGATTAACACACCATACTATTAGTTGGGTTCATTTTGGCACGAAACCAAACATCATGTCATCATCGGACTGCCATGAGCGAAAAGCAGAAGTTGGCACTTATCACACAAATCAGGGTCAATTATCCAATGGGCGTTGTTCCAGAACCGTACTGGTTACTTAGTTCCAGATGTTTCGGGATTAGGGGCTTACCATGGGGAGCAACCAGTTTTTCTCACTGCTTCGTTCTTTTGTTCATCTTGACCCGATACAACTTGAGCGTGCTCAGGAACACCTTCGTCACCACCTCCGGCGTGGTCAGCGGTGGATGGACAAACCAAAGTGACGATACATCTGTTTTTTCCGGATGCGGGAGCACGCAAGATGGCGCTGGTGAAAATTGGTGAGACTGAAGACGGGAACCAAACCCTGGCGCGCCTCGCAGCTTATGCAATCAAAACTTAATCAAAGAGAAAATCATGAGAAAAATAGTTTCCTTTGTCCATGTGTCGCTGGATGGTTTTGTCGCTTCTACCGCCGAGGGCCCGGCAGGTCTGGCCTGGATAAACATAAGCCCCGACTTGTTTGAATACGTGGAGCAGCGGATTCAGCAGACCGACACCGCCTTATATGGGCGTACCACCTACCAGATGATGGAGTCGTACTGGCCAACTGCTGCCGATAAGCCTGACGCCAGCCCGCATGACCATGCGCATTCGCGTTGGTATAAATCTGCCCATAAAGTGGTGTTGTCGAAAACCCTGTTGGAAAAAAATCACCCTAATACGCAAATTATCAGTAACAATTTAAGCGACGAAATCAGCAAGCTCAAGCATAACGCGGGCAGCGAAATCTTAATGTTTGGCAGTCCCTCAGCTACTCACGCGCTAATGGCGGAAAACCTTATCGATGAGTATTGGCTATTCGTCAATCCGATTCTGCTGGGGCAAGGCATTCCCTTGTTCAAAAACATAAAAGACAGAACCTCACTCATGCTGGTGAATAGTAAAGTTTTCCCGTCGGGCGTAGTGTGCCTGCGATACGAGGTGAAACGAAATCAATAATGCAAGGTTCTGATAGTTCTGCAAGAGGAAAAAACCTCCGAACGGCTGCATTTCTGCGAATGAGTGGCCAATCGATGTTTTGCGGTATGTGATCTAACCTAATTGACAGGAGCATCTAAGGGTCAGCAATGTCCGCTTCTGGCACGAAACGGACATGTAACCTGAGCCTAAGGTCCGCCATGAGCGAGAAGCGGGCATTCAGCGTGAAGCCCCTTCCCCACTTCGATACGCTGTATATAAGGGGGCCGTTTAGCCACTCCTTGTGATAATGGCTCTGTGCATAGAGAACATCAATACAGCACCTTGTTACGCCCGCTCCTGACACAAACTATACACATACCGATATGTTTTCTGCTCCGTCTCTGGGTCAAAGCAAATCATGCACTCTCCCCTGACATGCTCTTCTCCGCGCTACGCATCCCTGCCGGAGCCAGGAGCCGGGGATCCACGTCATCGGCAATCCACGGCTCAATGCGTTGTCAGGGGATAATGCGCGCGGCTCTCAGCTGCATGAACAGGCTGAAAAACATCTCGTCGGTTGCCTGCATACGCGTGAAGCCCGCCCGGCGCAGCTTGCTGCCATCGCCAAACATGTCGTAATTCCAGCCAAACACGAAATCGGCAAACTGCCCGTCGTTCAGCTGTAAAATATCCGCTTCCACCAGCCGCTGCCCGGCAAGTTCGCGCCATACCTCACGATAGTCCTTAAACAACTGGTGAAATGACAGCCTGACCGGCGGTGCGGATTCCAACGCAAACCAGCGCGCGATACGCGGCCACAGCTCGCTCCAGCGCCAGACGTCCCCATTATTCACGTTGAAAGCCTGATTCTCTGCCATCGGCGAGGTCGCTGCCCACAGCGTCGCCTCCGCCAGCAATCCGGCATCAGTATGATCAACGATGCTGTGCCAGGTGTGTTCCGAACCGGGAAAGCGCAGAGGTAAATCCTGAGCCTTACACAGCGAGGCATACAGGGCGATGCTGAGGGCGAGATTCATGGCGTTGCCAGGCACAGCGCTGCCCACCACGCCCGGCCTGATGGCATTCCAGCGCCACCTTTCCCACGCTGAAAATGGCTGAGCCAGGTGAGCTGTGCGGCGTTAAATTCTGCGCCGGGTACGCCGGGATCGCTTTCACGCGCCGGGGTTTTGAACGGACCAAGATGCGCGCCATAGACTTTGTATCCCTGCATCAGGCTTACCGTCTGTAGCGGCGCGGTTTGCTCAACGTTACTGACCAGGTTACGCAGCATGGTGACGTTCGGCTCAACCATGTCTGTCCAGTTCGCGGCGTTCACCCAGGCGCTGTAAAAAATATGGCTGATGCCGTTAAGGGGTTGCAATATCTGCGCGCTCTGCCGCTCATCCAGTAAATCGACGTTGACTATCGGAATGTTTGCCGGGTGGAATAGTGCATGGCGACTCAGGCCGATCACCTCCCACTCATTGTCCAGCAGCGTGTTAACCAGCTGCCTGCCGACAATACCGCTGGCGCCGGCGACCAGCGCGACTCTCTGTTGCTGCGTCTTGTTCATGGTATTTCTCCAGATAAGGTGACAGACACAGTGTGATATATTATTTTTTTCACACATATCCCATGAAACTGATGGCACTTATAAGCAGAATCATTAAATGAATAATAAGCTCAATGCCATTGCCACCTTTTTACGCGTCGCAGAAGCCGGCTCCTTTTCTGCGGCCGCCCGCCAGAGCGGTATGAAGCAATCGGCCGTCAGTCAGCAGATAGCCGCCCTTGAGGAGGAACTCGGGGTGGTATTGCTGCACCGTACAACGCGGGTGATGGCGCTGACTGAGCAGGGAGAAAGCTACCGGCGCGATATGCAGCTTTTGCTGGAAGCCATGCGGGAAGCAGAAAGGCGCCTGAACCCTGCCGAGCGCCAATTTCAGGGCAGGGTCCATGTGCAGCTGCCGAGCGGTCTGGGCCAGCGCTTTTTGCCACATCTGCTCGAACTGCAGAAAATGAATCCAGGATTGCACCTGATGCTTTCACTTGATGACCGTATCGCCGAGCTTGTCCCTGAAGGGGTCGATGTCGCGCTGCGGCTGGGCAATGAGCCTCCGCCAACCCATGCGGCGCGCGTGCTGGCGCGTATTGAAACGAGGCTCTTTGCCGCCCCCGGTTTTACGCCGGTTCATTCCGTGAGCGAGCTGGCTGCGCATCCGCACGTGCGTTTCAGCGGCATCGCGCTGGAAGCGCCGCTACGGTTAGTCTCTGCTAATGACACTCTCGACGTGAAAGTGAAGACCGTTTTCCGGGCCAACACCAGTGAAGCGCTGTTACAGGCGCTAGAGGCAGGCATCGGTATCGGTGGCATGCAGCTACCGCTCGCGGTCAAAGCTTTGCAGGCCGGTAGGTTGGTTCCGGTATTACCCGCCTACCGCTTACCTGACCGCTTCCTCTATGCCGTCTATCCCGATGCCCGCTTTATCCCCCAGAGGGTCAGGAGCATCGTCAGCGTGATCGAGCAACTGCTGCCTGAAATCACAGGGAATATCTGTGTTCAGGATGCGGAAAAAGGAGCAAGCTGGTAAACCGCCACCATCGCCGCGATATTCAATAACACACTGACAATAAAGTATGTTTTAAATGGCTGCTTTTGCGTTTTATGGCGAAAGAGCTGTTGACCCGCAATCGCGCCGGCCCACCCACCGACCACCCCAAACAGCAGCAAGGTGGATTCTGGCACTCTGCGCCAGGCCTTACGCGCCGCCATTTTATCCACCCCGTAAATCGCCAGCGTCAGTACGTTGGCGAGCAGGAGCCACATAGCCACGGGATGAGACGTCAAAATACTCCCGATCGCCGCGCAGGCCAGAAGCAAATAACAACAGCGATTGAGATTCATACCATTAGCCACAGCCGTTATCAGAAAACGTAGAAGCCGAATTATACGCAATACAGGCAGCCAGAAGAAACCGCTGTACGGGCGCCACAGAAAAGACGGGCATGATTATGACCTGCTACTGCCCCCGGATAATAGGCTTAGCTGGGGATACTGACTCGAACATTACGGTGTCTGCGTCTACGGAGAAGAGCGGTGAGTTAACCCCCTGCCCGCTTTAGCATTTCCGCATTCACCGCCCTGACCTGACCTCTGTCGCCAGCGTACGCAGTTTCGCCTTCAGCCAGTTCGTCGCGCCTCGCTGGCCGCTCCGTTGATGTGAATAGATCTTCACTTCAAACGGAGGGATCGCGAACGGCAATGAAAAAATCTTGATCTTCGTTGCCACAATCAGCTTCTCAGCGGCAAAACGAGGAATCGCCATCAGCAGGTCGCTTTCCGCAACAATAAACGGCGCGCTGAGCATTGACGGCGTTTTGATCGCTATCTGCCGTGTATACCCCATCTGTTCAAGCTGTAAATCCAGCACTCCCTGCTTCTCATTCCAGGGCGTCACCACGAGGTGCCGCGCGGCAAGATAATCCTCCAGCGTCAGCTGCGTTCGGCGGGTATTGCTGATGGCGACATACTCATCTTCAAACCAGCCGATCTCATCCAGTTCCGGATGCCGGATATCATCCAACGTGCTGAATCCCAGCGCCAGATCCACTTCGCCCGCCAGCAGTTCCGTCAGCGCCGGGCTGTGCGGCAAATAGCGTAACTCAAAGCGCAAGCCGGGCGCTTCGTGCTGCAGTTTGTGCATCAGCGCAGGGAAAATACAAAACGCGGTGAAATCCGTAATGGCAATCTGTACACGCTCCGTACTACCGGCGGCTGCAAACTCCGGCTGCGGTGCCAGCTCCTGATTGAGCAATTTCAGCGCCGAAGCAATAGAAGGCGCGAGCTGTGCGGCATACACGCTCGGGGACATCCGGTGGCCTTCCCGGAAAAATAACGGGTCATTGAGAGTGATACGCAGCCGGGACAGCGCATGGCTCAGCGCCGATGTGCTCATCGCCAGTTCATCCGCCGCCAGACGAACGGAACGGTGACGATAAATCGCGTCAAAAGCAGGCAGCAGGTTTAAATCAAGGCGCCTCAGCGCCGGATGCATAATATTCATCATTTGGTGATTTCATTGCACTTAATTCTCCTGACAATAACCCTTATGCTTAGCCCCATCAATGTCGACACCATGCAGAAATAACAGGAAAACCAATGAGTATCACAATTCGCCAGGCCCGCCCGGAAGATGCAACGGCAATTTACGATATGATCTATGAGCTGGCGGTGTATGAAAAAGCGCCGGAAGAAGTGGTCACCACGCCGGATGAGATCCGCGAAACGCTCTTTGGCGCCGGCAGTAAAACCGAAGCGTTGATCTGTGAGATGGCAGGCCAGACCGTAGGGTATGCCGTTTTCTTCACCAGCTACTCCACCTGGCTGGGGCGTAACGGTATTTATATGGAAGATTTATACATTTCCCCCGATTATCGCGGCAAAGGCGCGGGAAGAGCGTTGCTGAAAAATATCGCGCAATGCGCAGTAAAACGGCAGTGCGGCCGTCTTGAATGGAGTGTGCTGGACTGGAACCAGCCCGCCATTGATTTTTACCTGAGCATTGGCGCACTGCCACAGTCTGAATGGGTACGCTATCGTCTGGATGGCGAAGCGCTGCTGAAATTTGCCGAATAAAAGCCTCTTGATATTGCGCCCCCCGCTGAAGCGGGGGGTTTCCTTTTCTGCAATTCCTCACTGCCATTAAAAATGCAGTCTCAGTGATTACTGCATGCAATAATCGGGCGACGTATATTCTGGTTAGTTTAAAGCGCCAATGACCCCTTCCGGCACCAGGCGCCCTTCAGCTGTTCAACGACATAGGTTTACTGCCACCCGGAGGTAAGCCAAACAATTTACGAACCCGGTTAAGAAACGCACCATAAGGGCGTCCGAGAAAGAGCATCATCAAGGCGGCACCGAGAGTGCCTCGGAGCAGGCCGCTCCCCGAAGCGCCGCTGAAAGCAATGATCGCGGCATAGACAGGCACCTGGAAACTGACAAGGGCTACACTGTCCCATAGCAACTGAGACATTCGCCCCTGGCCGGCACGCTTCATTATCCAATCCCGCCATATGCCGTATGGCCTGGCTACCGGAATCATCAGGGCCGCTCCCAACAGGCGGGCATGAAAAACCTGCTCCCACGTCATAGCCGCTATCAGGCGTTCATTAATGATACCCGTTGTCGTGAAAAAGAGGATCAGCGCAACGGTGTCGGCCAAAAATGCCCTCCTGCGCATGGTCTGCTCCTGACGTTGAGGCAAATTACATTTCCTGTCGTTGTGTGGTGATAAACGCGCCCTCACCTAAAGAGAGACATAAAACTATAGCATACAGGTATCCTTCAGGATGCCCATACCGATGGCGCTTACCATGATGCTAACGGCGCTTTATATCCTTATAATGAGCTCGTTTAAAAAGAAAAAATAGCCACGCAGGTCCGGGGATGTCCGCGGCACTCTTTGGCCTACCGCAGCGTGTCAGAGATTAGTCAAAATCGGAGGTTCCCCCACGCTTTCCCGGATATCCCGTTCGGCTGAAAATGCCACCAGCGCATAGCAGGTTCGCGCCAGGACATCGGGCGGCATAAAAATACGCTGTGAATCTAAGCAATATGAGTAAAACTCAAGTCGCTCTCTTCCAGGCAAGAATGCCCCTTCCGGTGACCGGACGCCTGCTCAATTAGCCGCTCCTGCCCATGGATCCCCACGGTGAATCTTACCCGCCGGGCGTTAGCCAACAGCGCCACACCGGGTCGCATCCCGGATCATGAAGATGACTCATGTTGTAATGAAATTAAGTCACTTCCACTCATCTAATGACTCAGGCATAAAATATGCATTATCAACTACAGACAATATGAAGATAACTGAATGAGAAAGCCGGAAGAGAAAATCTGGCAAATCAAGAAATAAATTCAGTTTTCCTGGCAGAACTTAGGATACAACATCGCAATGAATAGAAACTTTACATTTACTATTACGCGCAGTGATTTCGACGAAAATTATAACCCTTCAGAAAATACGCGTATTACCACCAACTTTGCCAACCTCGCCCGCGGAAAGAACCGTCAGGAGAACCTGCGCAACACGTTAGTGATGATTGACAATCGTTTCAATACTCTGGCGCATTGGGACAACCCTACAGGCGATCGTTATTCTGTCGAACTTGAAATCATTTCTGTTGAGATGAATATTGGCCTTGAAGACAACGACGCCACCTTCCCGGCGATTGAAATCTTAAAAACTACCATCGTTGATAAGAAAACGAACGCACGCATTGCCGGCATTGTGGGGAACAATTTCTCTTCTTACGTGCGAGATTATGACTTCAGCGTATTGCTGTTAGAGCTCAATAAGAACAAATCCGAATTTAGCGTTCCGGATAACTTTGGCGATTTACATGGCAATATATTCAAACATTTCGTCAACTCACATGAATACCGCGAGAGTTTTAAAAAACCGCCGGTCATATGCCTGAGCGTTTCCAGCAAAAACATCTATCAGCGAACCGGGAATGAGCATCCAGTACTGGGCATCGAATACCAGCAGAATGGTTCTTCTGTGACTGAAAAATACTTCAATAAAATGGGCTTGCAGGTTCGCTATTTCATGCCGAAAAATAGCGTTGCGCCTTTGGCATTTTATTTTTCTGGTGATTTACTGAGTGATTACACCGATCTTGAACTGATCGCTACCATCAGCACGATGGAGACTTTCCAGAAGATTTACCGCCCTGAAATTTACAATGCTAACTCGGCTGCAGGCCAATACTATCAACCAGATCTGAATAACCAGGATCACTCATTGACAAAAATTGTTTATGACCGCGAAGAACGTAGCCAGTTGGCGATTGAGCAGGGAAGATTTACTGAAGAACATTTCATCAAACCCTATAAAACTATTCTTGAGCAATGGTCTGCTAGCTACGCTCTGTGATTAACCCAAAATACAAGGTCATTTATTATGAAAACATTGCTCCCCACCTCAACGGCTGGCAGTTTACCCAAACCTTCCTGGCTTGCGCAACCAGAGACGCTGTGGTCGCCCTGGAAATTGCAAAATGAGGAATTAATTGAGGGAAAACAAGACGCTCTGCGTTTGTCCCTCGAAGATCAATTGCGGGCAGGTATTGATATTGTCAGTGATGGCGAGCAAACGCGTCAGCACTTTGTCACGACGTTTATTGAGCATCTCAGCGGCGTTGATTTTGAGAAACGTCAGATCGTTAAAATTCGTAATCGCTATGATGCGAGCGTCCCGACAGTCGTGGGTGCTGTCGCTCGTCAAAAGCCCGTTTTTGTGGAAGATGCCCGGTTTTTACGGCAGCTCACCAGCCAGCCGATTAAATGGGCCCTGCCAGGGCCGATGACGATGATCGATACGCTTTATGATAGCCACTATAAAAGCCGCGAAAAACTCGCCTGGGAATTCGCCAAAATTCTCAATCAGGAAGCCAAAGAATTAGAGGCTGCCGGTGTCGATATTATCCAGTTTGATGAACCCGCATTTAACGTTTTCTTTGATGAGGTGAATGACTGGGGGATCGCCGCGTTAGAAAGAGCCATTGAAGGGCTGAAATGTGAAACAGCTGTCCATATCTGCTATGGCTATGGCATCAAAGCCAATACCGACTGGAAAAAGACCCTCGGGTCAGAGTGGCGACAATATGAAGAGGCGTTTCCCAAACTGCAGACGTCTAATATCGATATCATCTCCCTGGAATGCCATAACTCGCATGTTCCGATGGATCTGCTTGAACTGATTCGCGGTAAAAAAGTGATGGTAGGGGCCATTGACGTGGCAACCAATACCATAGAGACAGCGGAAGAAGTCGCCAGTACGTTGCGAAAAGCACTGCAGTTTGTCGACGCTGACAAGCTTTATCCCTCAACCAACTGTGGTATGGCCCCCCTGTCCCGTCAGGTCGCTACAGGCAAGCTGCATGCTTTAAGCGCTGGTGCAGAAATCATCCGCCAGGAGCTTGCAACGAAATAACGGCGCTGACTATTCGCTCACGTTTAAAAGAAATTCAGTCCGGGTCAGGCGAGCCGCTCGATCGCCAATTATCCAGCCCCAACCGGGCTGCGCGATTGCCGCGATGAGCGGCAATCGCTGATGAAGAGCGATGAGTCATGAGCTGCGGGTTATCACTTAACCGTAAGCAGCTCGGCATATCGCGTGGTGTATCTCGGCGAGAGCATTTCCCGTTTCATCTGCCATTGCGGCTGAATACCCTGCCCGGCGAAGTAAAGCGTTTCGCGGCCCTCTTTCGCGTTCAGACGATCCAACACCTCCATCAGCTTCTGGCTGTTGTGCCGCGGCGCATTTTCGTCGAACAGATTAAGCTGCGCTACGCCCTGGCTGTAAAAGTCACCCAGCATGACTCCACCTTTCTGATAGCGATGGCCATCTTTCCAGATGGCATCCAGGCAGCGCGTCGCCGCACCGATAATATCCCGGCTGTCCTGTGTCGGCGTCAGCAGTTTAAAAGATGCGCTGTTGCTGTAATACGGATCGTTTTGCGCAAATGGCGAGGTTTTAACAAACGCCGAAATAAAGCGGCAATATTGATGCTCGCTACGCAGTTTCTCCGCCGCCCGGGTGGCGTAGCTGCAAATAGCCTGCCGCATCTCCTCGTATTCCCTAATGTATTGGCTGAAGGAACGGGAACAGATAATCTCCTGTTTTATCGGGGGAAACTCTTCCAGTTCAAGGCATGACTCGCCGCGTAGCTCCCGCACGGTTCTCTCCAGCACAACGTTGAAATGTTTTCTGATAAACCGAATATCGCTGTCCGCCAGCTGCAATACGGTCTTGATACCCAGGCCTTCCAGTTTTTTCGCGATACGCCGACCGACGCCCCAGACGTCATCAACGTATAATGCCGCCATCAGCTTCCTCTGACGCTCGATATTTGACAGATCCACCACCCCACCGGTCTGCCGTTGCCATTTTTTTGCCGCATGGTTCGCCAGTTTGGCCAGGGTTTTGGTCTGGGCGATACCCACCCCAACCGTCAGATGCGTGCGCTGCAGAACCGTGGCTCTGATTTCACGCCCAAACTCCGCCAGATCGCGACAGTTACGCACGCCGGTGAGGTCACAAAAAATCTCATCAATGGAGTATATTTCGCAGCGGGGAGACATCTCCTCGATAGTGGCCATCACCCGACTGGACATATCCGCGTAGAGTTCATAGTTGCTACTGAAACAAACCACCCCGTGACGCCTGAAGAGATCCTTCAGTTTGAAGTACGGTTCGCCGGTTTTCACCAGAGATTGCGCTTCAGCAGAACGCGCAATAACGCAACCGTCGTTATTTGACAAAACGACCACCGGCCTCCCCTTCAGATCCGGGCGAAATACGGTTTCACAAGAGGCATAGAACGAATTCACATCGCACAGCGCAAACATGATCAGCTCGCAGACTTCACGATGTAGGTCACCACCCCGAAAATGTCCAGACGGTCTTCGCGGCCAATCACGATCGGCGCATAGGCGCTGTTTTCAGGCTTAAGCATCGCAACGGGATGCAGCAGCAGGCGCTTAACGGTGAATTCGCCATCGACCGCAGCAATAACGATATTGCCATGCTCAGCCTGACGGGAGCTATCCACCACCAGTAAATCCCCTTCGCCAATTCCGGCGTCAATCATTGAATCACCGCTGGATTTCACAAAATAGGTCGCACTCGGGTGCTGAATCATCAGTTCATTCAGGTCAATGCGTCGCTCAACATAATCCTGTGCCGGGCTCGGAAAGCCGCATGAAACAAGATCGCTGAACAAGGGCAATGCCACGATCTGACGTAGCTCGGTAGGTGTGAAAAACGACATGATAATCACCATCAGTAATACTGTATACATATACAGTATTATCGATCGGCGATGGAAATCAAGAGCTGCTTGCGTGATAACGGCGTATCGGTTACGTATGCCGCTGATTTGATAACGACTCTTTTAGACTAATTGCAGGACCAGGCCGCAAGACAAACCGGGCGCAGGAGCAAAGAATACCGTCGTCGGAGCGGGCGACATAACATACCGTTCAGCCAGCGAACCTCTCCACGGACAAAACCGCAGGCAGAAGAAGTGAGCAGAAAAATGGCAAAGAGTAAGACGCATCTGTGGAAATTTTCGCTGATTGGGAGGAGGATAGTCTCTGTAAAGCCGACCGTTATGGGTCATCGTCATCCCGGCATAGTGGCGATATACCCGACAGACTGAACTGGAGATGCTTATGTACTACACGTTAGGAGAGACCACCCTCCATTTTTATCGCTACCAGTGTCGTTTCTACGTCGCCCATTGGGATGGCGGCAACGTGATGACCGAAAAATTCAAACCGTTCATTGCATTGATTAGCGAAAAAACGGGTCTCGATGCAAAGCGCGTCGAAACGGTTGCACGGGACTACTTCAACAACGTTGATTGAACGCCGGTCAGGCAAAATAGCGCGCAGCGACGGAGCAGCCTGCTGGTCCCCCCTGTCCGATGATCTTCGCCCCCCTACAGCATCGGCATATCTGCATACTCAAACCGCTAACGTCGGCTCCAACAGGAACGAGTTAGCGGACTCCCCCCACAAAACAGGTCGGTTGTGAAGCGGACCGTTTAATGTATAGAATTCACCTACCCTGAATCAGGGTTAATTCAACAAGGATAGAGATAAAATGAAAAAGTTAATGATGGTGATTCTGGCAGCAACGGCAATTTCTGGCTGTGCGCAACAAACCTTCTCCGTGAATCAAGGTATTGCCGTTGCGCCTCAGCAGGTCACAACCCACCACTTCTTCGTCAGCGGGATCGGCCAGTCAAAACAAATCGACGCCGCTCAGGTCTGCGGTGGTGCGGATAAAGTGGTACGTACCGAAGTCCAGCAGACGTTTGTCGATGGGCTGCTCGGTTTTGTGACCTTAGGAATTTATACTCCGCGCGATGCGCGTGTGTATTGCGCTAAATAAGCCCCTGCAGCAGGCATCCTTTGGTGTCTGCTGTCTCTCTTCATCTTAAGCTTTCCATCGCCGACTTCCTGTCGGTTTCCATTTACTTTTTAGTCAGATAGTCCCTGCCAGCAACAACCTTTTTACATTCTGCTAAACTTCTGCTAAATAATAGTAGGTTCGGTGTTTTTAAGTAAAAAATCCATTCCCTATTGCCATAACATGCTATACCACTTCGGGGGCATTAGCATTAAACTCCACAAAATAGACGTCAGAAGTATTAAAAATACTTTTCTTCTGAGCTCTCAAAATATTTCATTAGGATTTTTCTTAATCCAGGAGTAGATTCCATTTCATAAAAGCAATAATGTCCATAAACTTCCCCGGGAATAAACCACATGGCAAACTTACTCTTTTTAGTATTGGCAATAGTATTACTTCTGGTTGCTGTTTTTTCTCTCGTTTCCTACATCAGGGACAGAAAAAAACAGCAGTTTACGTTTAAAAAACGACGCTAAGCGCGACAAAAACGGCTGAGACGACTGCCGGCATCTTCTCTGGGTTCATGCCGCTTAACTCCTGTGACCTGACATTAACGATAGTTATCGCCGCAGACATCACATCACCATTTTCTCTATCGGATATGTCAGGTCATGGCGCAATAGCGATATTAAGCATAAGTAAAGCCAATAATGAATATTACCCATCCCCGTCATACTTCAGGTTGCATGCGCGTTGGCTTTGTTACCCGGCTCATCCATGAGACTCGCCCTTACGGGCCGCCTTCCTGCCACTCGAATTATTTAGGGTATAGATAAGCCATTTATTTTTCTGCTCATCAACGGTATATATTCCAGGGCTGACGATTGCGTATTACCTCGCTCAGTGACTTCATGCACCACTCGCCTCTTTTTTATGCACAATAGCGTTGCAGGTTGTGAATGGCTAAGGCCGCAAAAAAAGAATGGCGCGGTAAACCGCGCCATGATGGGATTCAGGAAATAACCGCAGATGTCTACTGATGCTTCACAATATACATCGTGCGGCTATAGGCCACGTCCTCCGGGTTGGTAATCGGATACCCTTTCAGCCACAGCTTAATCAACCGCCCGTTGGTGTACTGGTAAATCGGGGCGATGGGCGCTTTACCCATGATGATTTTTTCCGCCGCATTGTAATCATCGTTGCGCGCTTTATCCGAGGTTTCCTGTGCTGCCTGGCTCAGGATCTTGTCATAGGCCGGATCGTTAAAGCGGGAGATGTTACCGCTATGGCTGGAGGTCAGCAGCGACAGGAAGGTGGAAGGCTCATTATAATCCCCAACCCACGACGCGCGAATGACATCGAAATTACCGGTATTGCGGCTATCGATATAGGTTTTCCACTCCTGATTCTGCAGCTTGACGTCGACGCCGAGGTTCTTCTTCCACATCGACGCCACCGCGATGGCAATTTTCTGATGGTTTTCCGAGGTGTTATACAGCAGCTTCAGCTGTAACGGGCGTCCAGGGCCGTAACCTGCCGCCTGCAATAACGCCTTCGCCTGGGCATTCAGCTCGGCCTGGCTCATACTTTCCATCTGCGATGGCTCCGGCGTAAAGCCTGCCGTGACGTCCGGCGTAAAGTGCCATGCCGGTTTTTCTCCGGTCCCCAGCACCTTCTCCGCCATCAAACGGCGATCGATGGTCATGCTTAACGCCAGACGTACGCGTTCATCGGCGGTAGGCCCTTTCCGGGTGTTAAACGCGTAGTAGTAGGTACCCAGCTGCGGCGGGGTATACACCTGCCCGGGGATATCTTTCAGCAACTTCTGGTACAGATTTTTCGGGAAAGATTCGGTGATATCAATATCGCCGGCCAGGTAGCGTTTCGTCGCCGATGACTCCTGATTGATCGGCACGAAAGTCACCTGCTGGATAACCGTCTTCGCGTTATCCCAGTAGTGGCCGTTCGGAACGACCACCAGTTTTTCGTTTACCACGCGGTCTTTTAAGACATAGGCCCCGTTGCCAACCAGGCTACCCGGACGCGTCCAGTTGGCGCCGCTCTCGACGTTGGCTTTCTGTACCGGATAAAACGCGAAGCTGGCCGTCAGCTTGCTGAACCACGGCAGCGGCTTGTCCAGCTGTACGCGCAGGGTGCGGGCATCCACGGCGGTCACTCCCAGCGTATCCGGCGCCGCTTTACCATCGATAATATTCTGCGCATTGGTTATCCCCGCCAGCGCGGCGAACCAGGCAAATGGCGAGGTCGTTTTCGGGTCGACCAGCCGCTGCCAGCTGTAGACGAAGTCCTGCGCCGTCACCGGCGAACCGTCCGACCAGCGCGCGTTATCACGCAGGGTAAAGCTCCAGACGCGGTTATCGTTGCTCTGCCAGCGGGTCGCCACGCCGGGGATAATATTGCCTTTGGCGTCCTGATTGACTAACCCTTCGAAAAGATCGCGAATCACCTGAATTTCCGGCAGACCAACGGCTTTAGCGGGATCCAATGATGCGGGTTCATCTTTAATATGCCGTACCAGCAGCTGCTTTTCGGCTAATACGGTTCCCGGGGGAACATCCGCCGCCCAGGCCAGAGAAGAAACGCTGGCTAACCACAGCGCGCCGCATGTCAATGTGACAGGATACTTCATGAGATCCCCTTTAAAATAAAAAAACCAGAGCTGACAGAGCGATAATTATTTGTTTCATCACCTGAAATTGCAAACGGCTTGTGATAGAAAATTGACCTGTATTCTGATTTAACCGCCTCAGGAAACTATTTGATTCCGGGGCGCTTTTACACAACACTGCAGAAAATAACCTGCTAACAGGATGCCCTATGCCCGTTTCTCGTCCCCGCCCTCTGCGCGGTGCCTTCCCGCCCGGCACCCAACGCTATGGTCAGTCACACCTTGGCGCGCCACTACTGTGGTTCCCGGCACCGCTGGCGGACAGCCGCAGCGGCCTGATTCTTGCCGGTACCCATGGCGATGAAAACTCCTCGATCGTGACGCTTTCCTGTGCGCTACGCACGCTAAAACCGGAATTGCGTCGCCATCACGTCGTCCTGGCGGTGAACCCTGACGGCTGCCAGCTGGGGCTACGCGCCAACGCCCGCGGCGTCGATCTTAACCGCAATTTTCCGGCGGCTAACTGGAAGGAAGGGGAAACGGTCTATCGCTGGAATAGCGCGGCGGAACAGCGCGACGTGGTCCTGCTGACCGGCGAAAAACCCGCCTCAGAACCGGAGACGCAGGCCCTGTGCCAGTTGATCCATCAGATCCACCCGGCGTGGGTGGTGTCGTTTCACGATCCCCTGGCCTGCATTGAAGATCCCGGTCACAGCGAGCTGGGTCAGTGGCTGGCCGACGCCTTTGCGCTACCGCTGGTGAGCAGCGTCGGTTACGAAACTCCCGGATCTTTTGGCAGCTGGTGCGCCGATATCGGCCTGCCCTGCATTACCGCCGAGTTTCCGCCCATCTCAGCCGACGAGGCCACGGAAAAGCACCTGTCGGCGATGACTGACCTGCTGCACTGGCATACTCAAAGGTGAAGTACCCCGGTGCTGAAATGCAGCGCCGGTTCAACATCCACCGCCAGCCAGGTCGGGCCATCCAGATCGGCAAAGCGGGCCAGCGGCGCCAGCGGGAGCGCCGCGGAAATGGCCCGCGAGGTGCAAAGCATGCAGCCAAGCATGCGTTCAAACCCCAGCTGTTCCGCCTCCTGCGCCAGAAACAGCGCCTCGGTCAGGCCGCCGGTTTTATCAAGCTTGATATTCACCATCTCATAGCGCCCGCGCAGCTTCGGCAGACTGGCACGGGTGTGGCAGCTCTCATCGGCGCAGATCGGCAGCGGGTGGATAAAGTTCGTCAGCGCATCGTCGGCATCCGCCGGGAGCGGCTGTTCCAGCATCGCCACGCCAATATCCGCCAGCAGCTGGCAGCGTGCCGCCAGGCCATCGCTGTGCCAGGATTCATTGGCATCGACAATCAGCGTCGCCTCCGGCACCGTATTACGAATGGCGATCAGCCGCTCGCTGATCAGATGGTCATCCAGCTTCACCTTCAGCAGCCTGGCGCCCTTTTGCCATAGCGCCGCGGCGCTGGCCGCCATCTGTTCGGCTGTGCCAATCACCACCGTCTGCGCCGTCACCACCCGGTTGGGAAGCGCCACGCCAAGCAGTTGTGGAAGGGTTTTACCCACGCTGCGGGCCTGCAAATCCCATAATGCGCAATCCACGGCGTTGCGCGCCGCCCCGGCCGGCAGCAGATGCTGAAGCTGTTCGCGGGTCGCGCCGTTTTCCAGCTGCTCGCCGATGGTAAGGATCTGGGCCATCACCGAGGCAATGCTCTCACCATAGCGCGGATACGGCGTACACTCCCCCACGCCCTTCACCCCGTTCTCTTCCACTTCCACCACCACCACCTTCGCCTCGCTGCGGCTGCCGCGGGCAATCACAAAAGGCGTATGCAGCGGCCAGGCTTCTTCATAGACTCGCAGGTTTCGCATTCCCAGGTTCCTCCAGGGGAAACATTAAATAGGATTTGCCGTGCCGATAACGGATGTCATACACTACCCGTGACGTTAACTATATGTAAACAGGAAGATAAACATGTCACAAACCGTGCATTTCCAGGGCAACCCCGTTTCTGTTCAGGGCACCATTCCGCAGGCAGGCGCGACAGCGCAGCCGTTTACGCTGGTCGCCAAAGATCTCTCTGACGTCGCGCTGAGCCAGTTCGCCGGCAAACGTAAAGTACTGAACATTTTCCCGAGCATCGATACCGGCGTTTGCGCGGCATCGGTACGTAAATTCAACCAACTGGCATCCGAGCTGGATAACACCGTTGTGCTGTGCATCTCTGCCGACCTGCCGTTCGCCCAGTCGCGCTTCTGCGGCGCGGAAGGCCTGAACAATGTCGTCACCCTGTCCAACCTGCGCGCGCCGCAGTTCCTGGCAGATTACGGCGTCGCGATCTCCGCTGGCCCGCTGGCCGGTCTGGCCGCGCGTGCGGTGGTGGTTATTGATGAAAATGACCAGGTTGTTTACAGCCAGCTGGTCAACGAAATCACCGAAGAGCCGGACTACGACGCGGCGCTGGCCTCGCTGAAAGGCTAATCGCGCCCTACTCGCCGGGTCAGGAGCGGCCTCCCTTACCCGGCTATGCTAAGCCTCCGTTTAGCGGAGGCTTTTTTCTTTCCGCGGCGCATAGCGGGAAATAAATCGCGCAATCGCCGGGCCGGTCAGCAGAATAGTGAACAGCCGCAAGGTCTGCATCGCCATGATAAACGATATGTCAGCCCGGGTGCCGGCGGCAATAATCGCCACCGTATCCAGCCCGCCGGGGCTGGTGGCCAGATAGGCGGTCATAAAATCGAGCGGCAGCACCCGCGTCAGCCCCAGGGCCATCAGCGCGCAGAGCAGGATCAGACCGATAATGGAGGCGATAATCTGCGGCAGCGTCTTCAGGGCCAGCAAGAAGATCTCTTTATTAAACTTTAGCCCAACGCTCCAGCCAATGGCGGCATAAGCCAGCGCCAGCAGCCATTCCGGCAGTTCCAGCATCAGCCAGCCTTCCCCCTGCACCACCGCGCCCGCCAGCATCGGGAATAGCATCGCCCCGGAAGGGAAACGCATTCTCAGCCCCAGCCAGCCGGCCGCCCCCGTCAGCAGCAGCGTCCACGGCAGCTGCCACGTGATCGGCGGAAACCAGACGATCTGCTGGGTCAGCGCCTGGGCATCGCCGCCTAAAGCAAAACGCACCACCAGCGCCGCCGCCCCGGCGACAAACAGCACCCGCAGATACTGCATCAGGGCGACCAGCCGCACATCGGCGCCGTAATCCTGGGCCATTACCACCATTGCCGACGCGCCGCCCGGCGAGCTTCCCCATGCGCCGGTCGCCCCGGGTAGCGCGCTGTAACGCACCAGCAGCCACCCCGCCAGCGCGCTAACGACAAGCGTGGAGACGAGAATCAACAGGACCAGCGGCCAGTGGCCGAGAAGGACGCCAAAGATAGAGGGGGTCAGCGTGCGGGCAATCATGCAGCCAATAATCGCCTGCGCGGCAATAAAAAAAGGACGGGAGACGCGAATATTCGCCCCGCGCAGGCTCAAGGTTATCCCGGCGATCATCGGCCCCAGCAGCAGCGCCGCGGGCAGATGAAACCAGAACAACACAAACGAGAGCCCGGCAGAGAGTGCCAGCAGTTTCATCCACTGAAGCAGATGACCAGGCGAAGTTGACATCCGTATTCCTGGAAAAAATGAATAAAAACGGAGTATATACAGAATTGCGCGCCAGGCAGAACCCCCTTTTGCACAAAGCAGACACCGGCCGCGGGCGCAGCCGGTGGGGAGAACTACTCTTCGCCTTTCTTCTGGCTCAGGCCATATTCGCGCAGCTTGTTGGCAATCGCGGTATGCGATACTCCGAGGCGCCGGGCCAGCTTGCGCGTGCTGGGGAAGCTGCGGTACAGCTGGGTGAGCACCGAGCGCTCGAAGCGGCGGGTAATATCGTCCAGCGACCCCTCCATCGCCTCTTCGCCGACCGGTAACGAGGCGACATCGTGGTCCGGCAACAGGATGTCCTGCGGCCGTATCTCAAAGCCTTCCAGCTGGGTCAGCGCCCGATACACCGCATTCTTCAGCTGGCGAACGTTGCCGGGCCAGCTATAGCGCGTCAGGACCGTACTGAGATCGGCGGAAAGCTTCGGCCGCGGGATCCCCTGCTCGTCGGCAAAGCGGGCGACAAACAGCTCAGTCAGCGGAATGATATCCTGCGGGCAGTCGCGTAGCGGCGGCAGGTAGAGGGTGAGCACATTGAGGCGATAGTACAGATCCTCGCGGAACAGCCCCTTCTGTACCAGCTCGACCAGGTTTTTCTGCGTCGCGCAGATCACCCGCACATCGACGTGAACCTCGTGATCTTCGCCCACCCGGCGGAAGGTGCCGTCATTGAGGAAACGCAGCAGCTTGGTCTGCATCCGCGGCGACATTTCACCAATTTCATCCAGCAGCACCGAGCCGCCGTTAGCCTGCTCAAAGAAGCCTTTTTTCCCCTGAATGGCATCGCCAAACAGCTCGCTTTCGACGGCATCCTCCGGGATGGATCCGCAGTTCAGCGCCAGATAGGGTTTGCTGGCCCGCGGGCTGGCCAGATGGCAGGCGTGGGCGAGCAAATCTTTACCGGTGCCGGTGTCGCCGACGATCAGCAGCGGCGCGCTGAGCATCGCCAGCTTGCGGGCCTGCTCGACGACATGGCGCATTTTCGGGCCAACGGCAAGGATTTGGCTGAAGGCGCTGGTATCCTGCGTCGTCATGGTTTGCAGCTGACGGCCCATACGCACGGTGGAGCGCAGCATCGCCACCGCTCCGGTCAGCACCCGCTCACCGTGTTCGCCTTCCAGATAGACCGGGGTGATCTCCAGGACGAAGTTCTGCCCGTTGACCACCACATGTTCGCTGTGCGACTCCTGCGGGCCGCTCTCCAGCCAGCGCGGGATGTTAAAATCGGTAATCAATTGCGCCACCGGATGATTACGCAGCCGCTCCTGGCTCTGCGCAAACAGCTGACAGCTGGCGGGGTTCGCCAGCTCGACCTTGCCTTTGGTATCCAGCGACAGCACCGGCTCCGGCATCGCCACCAGCAGCGCGCTGAGCGCCAGGTGTTCACGCTCCGACGGCATCCACGGCACGGTACGCACGTCGGTCACCCCGGAGATACGACGGATTTCCGCCATCAGGCTGCTGAAGCTGGCAAACTCCAGCTCGGCGAAATTGAGATAAATTCGGCCAACAGGATCAATGTCAATGCCGCGCAGATCGATCCCGCGGAGCACCAGCAAATCGAGTAATTCACGAGTCAGACCAAGACGGTCTTCACAAAAGACTTCAAGACGCATGGGAGTTTTCACCCTAAAAAGGCCAATGACGGATGAATAATAGGACAGTTATTTGCTGGCGTGAAGATAGCTGTCAACAATTATTGACAGCATGGCGGAAAAACGGCCGTTGTGGCGTAAAGCTATACCTTCAGCGACGCATTTCAGCGTCAGGGATAGTAAAAAGCCGTCGCTTCTCCGCGGCGGCGATAAACGGAATTACTTCTCCGCGCTGGCTTTGCTTTTCTGCAGGGTCTCTTTCAGCTGGCCGATCAGTTCGCGACGGAAATCCCCCAGTCGCGGTTTATCCTCGGCGATCCACGGTAGCGGCCGGCACAGCTCCATCGCTTTAATCCCCAGGCGCGCGGTCAGTAACCCGGCGCCGATGCCCTGCGCCGCACGGGCCGACAGCCTGGCCGCCAGATCCTGCGACATCCAGTCCATGCCCACCTCCCGTACCAGTTCGCTGGCGCCGGCAAAGGCGATATTGAGCAACACCAGGCGGAACAGGCGCAGACGACTGTAATAACCCAGCTCAATGCCGTACAGCGCGGCGATACGGTTGATCAGGCGTAAATTACGCCAGGCGATAAACGCCATATCCACCAGCGCCAGCGGGCTGACGGCGATCATCAGGGTTGATTCCGCCGCCGAGCGGCTGATTTCCCGCCGCGCCTGCGCATCCAGCACCGGCTGCACCAGCTGCGCATACAGGCTGACCACTTCGCGATCGTTCTGCGTTTCATGAATCGCCGCGTACCAGCGCTGCAGCGCCGGATGCGCCTGGTCCAGGCCGGCCTGCTGCGCCAGTTTCTCGCAAAACGCCCGCCCTTTCCCGACCGCGTGGCTGTGCATCAGGTCCCGGGCCTCATCGCGCTCATGGGCGCGCTGGCGCAGGCGCCACAGCCGCCGCCATTCGGTGGCGACCGAGCCCACGCCGGCGCCGATAATCAGCGCCCCGGCGGCACAGCCGCCCAGCGCAATCCAGTCCTGGGTCTGCCAGGCGCTCAGGGTCCACTGTAGGCCCTGCGCCACCACGCTGACGCCAAAAATAGCCAGCCCGGCGCTGACCATCCGACGCCATAAACTGCGTTTCGGCCGCAGTACCGATTCCACTACCGCTTCCGCCGCTCCGTCTTCCTCCTCCAGGGCATCGAGCCGCGCCGGGGCAAACTTTTCCGCCTCCAGGTCGTCAAAAGCGCGGGCAGATTTTAGCGCATCTATTTTCGCCGCTTCCAGCGGTCCGTCGAAGTCGATACGCGGTTTTAACGGTTCGCTCATCGCAATTTATCTCCAATCAAAAATTCCAGCGCGGCATCCAGGCGAATATGCGGCAGCGGCTTATCAACGTCCATGACCCGCGGGCGGAAGTTCTCAAACTGGAACCCCTGTTGCTGCCAGAACGCCTGACCCGGCAGGCGGGCCGGCACCTCGCCGGGGTAGATAGTCAGCGGCTGGCCGTCGCTCAGCCGGTCGCCGCGCAGGGCGGGGATTTTCTCGCCGTTGACCTCAATCAGCCCGCTCTGCGTCGCCTGAATCGACGCCAGCCCCAGGCAGTCCATACTGATGCCTTCGAACGCGGCATTTTGCCAGGCGTCCTGAATCAGCTGTTGCAGCAGGGAAACCATATTGCCGTGCTGATCGACGGTGACGTGGTCGGCTTTGGTCGCGGCAAACAGCAGCTTGTCGATCACCGGGGAAAACAGACGGCGGAACAGGGTTCGCTGACCGTAATGGAAGCTCTGCATCAGCTGAGTCAGCGCCAGACGCATATCGTTGAAGGCCTGCGGCCCGCTGTTCAGCGGCTGCAGGCAGTCCACCAGCACAATCTGGCGGTCAAAACGCAGGAAGTGGTCTTTGTAAAAGCCCTTAACCACTTTTTCGCAGTAATATTTAAAGCGTTCGCGCAGCATTCCGGCGTTGCTGTGTTTATCCGCCTGGGCGAGCTTCGCCTCGCCGATGGCGTCAACATCCGGCCACGGGAAAAACTGCAGCGCCGGCGCGCCGGCCATATCGCCGGGCAGCACAAAGCGCCCCGGCTGAATAAAGTGCAGCCCTTCACGTTTGCAGGCGTGCAGGTACTCCGTCCACGCGGCGGCGATCTCCGCCAGCCGGTTTTCCTCCGCCGGGGCCAGCGGATCCAGGCCTGCGCACAGCTGACGCCAGCGCGCGGACCACTCTTCACGCTGCCCCTGCAGCAGACCGGTCATCTGTCGCGACCAGCTGAGATAATCCTGCGCCAGCATCGGTAAATCGAGCAGCCACTCCCCCGGATAATCGACGATTTCCAGGTACAAGGTAGAGGTGTCTTTAAAGTGGCGCAGCAGCGATTCGCTGGAGCGGTAGCGCAGCGCCAGACGGATTTCACTCACCCCGCGGGTGGGCGTCGGCCAGACCGGCGGCGCCCCATACAGCTGCGCCAGCCCTTCGTCATAGGTAAAGCGCGGAATGCCGAAATCACGCTGCGGAACGCGTTTGACGCCCAGCAGGCGCTCTTCGCGCGCCGCGCTCAACAACGGCAGTCGCGCCCCGGAATGAATATTCAGCAGTTGATTCACCAGCGCGGTGATAAAGGCGGTTTTCCCGCTGCGGCTCAGGCCGGTGACCGCCAGACGCAAATGCCGGTCAACACCCCGGTTGACCAGCGCATTGAATTCAGTTTTGAGTCGCTTCATTGCCATCCCGTTATGCGTTGAAGGAAAGTGCTGTGATTATAAGCTATTAGGTGAGGATAAGCCGAATATATCGCGGTCGTTCTGCGGGCAGTTCGTCGTGGTCGGCGGCGCGACATCCTCGCGCAGAGCGCGCTGTACTGCCGTCATTTTGTATACCGCCTCACCCCATTTTCAAAAAATACCGCGCCCTCTCCCCGTGGCGCCTTATTTCATGCTGCGGGTAAGACGGCGCGCCAGACGGCTGAGCAACGGCTCAAGGGCCACCGCCAGCAGCATCTTCAGCGGCCGACGCGCCACCGATTTCACCGCCCAGCCGGCAACGCCCGCCGGGCCATAACGTAATGCGGTCAGCAGAACCAGCTTACCCGCGATTTTCAGACCGGGTTTCACTTTTTGCCCGGTCTGCTGCCAATTGATGTTCATGCGTGACCTCAGTTGTCAGTTACAGCTGGCGAAAACGGCTGCGCAGCGTAAAGGTATCGGACGTGACGTAACGTTCCATTTCGCGCAGGCGGCGTTCACTGGCCGCCAGCTCGCGGTCCGCCTCCGCCAGCAGCTCACCGCTGGAGGGGCTTTTCTCGCCGTAAAGTTCGCTTTCCGGCATCGGGTCAAGCGCGAAAGTCAGGATGATGTACGCCACCACCACAAAGAAAAACAGGCCAAAAATCATCGCCAGCACGGTAATCAATCGCACCAGTTTGACCGGCACATCCAGGTACTGCGCAATCCCGGCGCAGACGCCCTTGACCATGCCGCGCTGCGGCACGCGCCACAGCTTTTTATTCAGATCCAGTCCGCCCATTATTTGTCTCTCCAGTTCGGATGTTCGGCATCCAGAATGTCTTCCAGCGTCTGAATACGCTCGCGCATGCGCTTAGCGTCATCGGTCAACTGCAACAAACGCTGCTGTTCATTCTGCGACAGGCTGCCGTTCGCAGTGCGGTTGTTGTAATGCAGCCAGAGCCACACCGGTAAAACAAACAGCACAAACAGCGTCAGGGGTATGGCAATAAAAAGCGTACTCATGTGTACTCCTTACAGTGAGTGAGCGGCGGCGCATGACAGCGCCGCATCGCGTCATCCTTCAGCTTGCCTGGTCGGTGGCGGTCTCCGCTGGCGGGATGACCGCCTTATCCGCGCCGGCTAAAGGAATGCGCGTATTTCATTAGTTATTTTGATTCATTTTGCTTTTCAACGCCGCCAGCTGGGCGCTGATTTCATCGTCCGCTTTCAGGTCGGCAAACTGCTGGTCCAGCGTTTTCTGTTTGCCGAAACCATGGCTTTCCGCCTCGGCTTCCATGTGATCGATGCGGCGTTCGAAGGACTCAAACCGCGCCATTGCTTCATCAATTTTACCACTGTCCAGCTGACGACGAACGTCGCGGGAAGAGCTGGCCGCCTGATGACGCAGGGTCAATGCCTGCTGGCGAGCGCGCGTTTCGCTCAGTTTGTTTTCCAGCTCGCCAATCTCTTTCTTCATCCGGGTCAGCGTTTCATCAACCATCTGCGCTTCATTTTCCAGGCTGGCGATGAGATCGGTCAGCTTCTGTTTTTCGATCAGCGCCGCACGGGCCAGATCTTCTTTGTCTTTGCGCAGCGCCAGCTCGGCTTTTTCCTGCCACTCGGCCTGCTGGGCCAGCGCTTGTTCAATCCGGCGACTCAGCTGTTTCTTTTCCGCCAGCGCGCGCGCCGAGGTCGAACGCACTTCAACCAGCGTATCCTCCATCTCCTGGATCATCAGTCGCACCAGCTTCTGCGGATCTTCCGCTTTCTCCAGCAGGGAGTTGATGTTGGCGTTCACGATGTCGGCAAAACGAGAAAAAATACCCATAATTTAAGTCCTCATAGTTCTGATATCAGGCCGCGGCCTGCGTCGATACTTGCGGATACCAATACAAATCCCGTGCCAGTTTTTTATCTTGTTGATTTTAAAAGATGTGGTTGTTATCTGCACAGCGGGTTGCTACAGTGACCTGGTGAATCACACGACTAAATGGCGAATTTCATCATGGCTGAATACAAGGATAACCTGCTCGGCGAAGCCAACAGCTTTCTCGAGGTGCTGGAGCAGGTTTCACGGCTGGCGCCGCTGGACAAGCCGGTGCTGGTTATCGGCGAACGCGGCACCGGTAAAGAGCTTATCGCCAATCGTCTGCACTTTCTCTCATCGCGCTGGCAGGGACCGTTCATCTCTCTCAACTGCGCGGCGCTGAATGAAAACCTGCTCGATACTGAACTGTTTGGCCATGAGGCCGGGGCATTTACCGGCGCCAGCAAACGCCATCCGGGGCGGTTTGAGCGCGCCGACGGCGGCACGCTGTTTCTGGATGAACTGGCGACGGCGCCGATGCTGGTGCAGGAAAAGCTGCTGCGGGTGATTGAATATGGCGAACTGGAGCGCGTCGGCGGCAGTCAGCCGCTACAGGTCAACGTGCGGCTGGTGTGTGCGACCAATGCCGACCTGCCGCAGATGGTGGCTGCGGGCCAATTTCGCGCCGACCTGCTCGACCGCCTGGCGTTTGACGTGGTACACCTGCCGCCGCTGCGCGAACGACAGAGCGACATCATGCTGCTGGCGAATCAGTTCGCCATCCAGATGTGCCGGGAACTTGGGCTGCCGCTGTTCCCGGGCTTCAGCGAGCGCGCCACGCAGACGCTGCTCGGCTACCGCTGGCCGGGCAACATTCGCGAGCTAAAAAACGTGGTGGAGCGCTCCGTCTATCGCCACGGCACCAGCGACAGCGAACTGGATAACATCATCATCAACCCTTTTCATCAGCAACAGCCAGCGCCTGCCGCTGTCGCCGTCCCGGACGAGCCAGCGTTGCCGCTGGATCTGCGCGCCTTCCAGCTCCGGCAAGAAAAAAGCCTGCTGCAGGCCAGCCTCCAGCAGGCGAAGTACAATCAGAAACAGGCGGCAGATTTGCTCGGGTTAACCTACCACCAGCTGCGGGCGCTGCTGAAAAAGCATCAGCTCTGAGGCGTACGCGGCAGCATCAGGGCGCTGACCACCATCGCCCCCAGGCACAGCGCCGCGTTAAACCACAGCGCATACTGCGCCGCGCTGGCCATACCGAGGGGTAAAAATAGCGCAAAAAGTGACGCCGTCACCGCAATGCCCATCGCCCCGCCCAGCGAGCTGCCCATCTTGTAAACACCTGAAGCAACGCCGATTTTGCTTTCCGGCGCGTTGGAAACCGCGGTATCCGTCGACGGAGTGGCATAGCAGCCCAGCCCGAGGCCAAACAGCACGTTGCTGAGAAACACCGTCACGATGTAGACCGACTTATCAAGAAAGGTACAGGAGATAAACAGGATCGCGACGGCGGTAACCACCGGTCCGGTCATCATCGGCAGCCGGGCCCCGTAACGCTGCAGCAGCTTTTCCCCGACCCGGATCATCGCCAGCACGGTGACCAGATATCCCAGGGTCATCACTCCGGTTTCCAGCGGGCTCATATTGTGCCCCTTCTGTAGCCAGATGCTGGCGATCATCATCGTGCCGATCGCGCCGTTGAGCATAAAGTTCGACAGCACGGCGGCACCGTAGGCCCGGTTACGAAACAGGGCAAAATCGATCAGCGCCGCGTCCCCTTTGCGCAACCCGCTGCGGATAAAATAGCTCGCCGACAGCAGCGAACCGGCAAGCATCGTCAGCGACAGGCCGCTGCTCCAGCCCCAGCCGTGCCCTTTACTGATAAACAGATTCAACAGTACCAGCGAAATAATCAGGCTCAACAGGCCGCTGATATCCAGCTTCTGCCGCTGGGCGCTTTGGCTGCGGCTTTCCGGCGTGCCGCGGAGCAGCAGCAGAGCCGCCAGCGCGACGGCGATCGAAAAAACAAAGATCCAGCGCCAGCCGAGGCCGGTCGCGATCGCGCCGCCAACGAAGGAACACAAACCGCTGCCGCCCCACGAGCCGATGACCCAGAAGCTTACCGCGCGCTGCCGCGCCTTGCCTTCATACCACGTTTTAATCAGCGCCAGGGTCGCCGGCATGATGCAGGCCGCCGACAGCCCCTGCAAAACGCGCCCGGTCAGAAACAGCCCTGGCCCCTGGGCCAGCACCAGCAGCGCGCTGCCGATAATACTTAACAGCAAGCCGATATGGGTCATACGCATGCGGCCAAACTTATCCGCCAGCCCGCCGCTGGCGACCACAAAGCAGCCGCTGAATAAGGCGCTCAGGCTAACGGCTAACGTCAGCGTCTCGAGGGAAATATCCAGGCTGCTTTTCATCGCCGGAACGACATTAATCACCGACTGGGCAAACAGCCAGAAGGTCAAAACGCTCAAAACAATTCCCGCCAGCAGGCGGTCGGTGCCCACAAACGGTGATTCGGCCAGAGATACGGAACTCATTATTCGATCCTCCCCGTTGCGGATGGTTAACGCAGATAATGTTCTGTCAGGGCGCACCACAGCGCCGCGCCCTTGAGCAGGATCCGGTCGTTAAAATCGTATCCGGGGTTATGCACCATGCAGCGCTCCGCCTCGTCCCCGGCGCCGATAGTGAAGTAGCAACCGTTGGGATTATGCTCGAGCATAAAGGCAAAATCTTCGCTGCCCATAAACGGTTTCACCTCACCCACCAGCTCCGCGCCGAACAGCGCCGTCGCCACGCTACGCACCATCTCATTGGCGACGGGATCGTTTCTGAGCACCGGGCTGCCGTTAACGTGGGTCAACGTGGCGCTGGCGTTAAAGCTTTCCGCCTGGGCGACGGCAATATCGTGGATCCGCTGCAGGACCGTCTCGCGCACCTGCTCGTTCAGGGTGCGTACCGTCAGCTTCATCAGCACCTTATCGTTAATGATGTTCGGCGCATGCCCGGCCTGAATACTGCCGACGGTGACCACCGCCGCCTCAAATGGCGTGATATTGCGCGAGACGATAGATTGCAGTGCGAGGGTGATATGGCAGGCCACCAGCGTGGCGTCGACGGTATGTTCCGGCACCGCGCCGTGGCCGCCTATGCCTTTTACTTCAATATGCAGGGTATCCGAGGAGGCCATCATCGCGCCGTCGCGCAGGCCAATTTTGCCCAGCGCCTGTCCCGGCATATTGTGCAGGCCGAAAAGGGTATCGCAGGGGAATTGATCGAATAGCCCGTCTTCCACCATCACCCGGCCGCCGTACAGCAGCTCTTCGGCAGGCTGAAAAATCAGATGCAGCGTGCCGTTAAACTGACGCGTGCGCGCCAGATACTCCGCGGCGTACAGCAGCGTGGTGGTATGCCCGTCATGACCGCAGCCATGAAAACGGCCATCGACCAGGCTGGCCCAGGCTTTGCCGCTCGCTTCCTGCATCGGTAAGGCGTCCATGTCCGCCCGCAGGCCGAGACGACGTTCGCCGTTGCCCACCTTTAAGGTCCCGACCACCCCGGTCCCCGCCAGACCGCGATGTACGTCATAGCCCCATTCGCTCAGCAGACGGGCGACTTCATCGCTGGTTTTATGTTCTTCGAAGCCGATCTCCGGCTGCTGATGGAAGCGGCGGCGCAGGGCAATAAACTGCTCTTCATTAACCTGTAATGCCTCAATAAGTGGATGCGTCATTTTTGTTATCCCTTTGTTGTGTTTGCGCGACACTTTCGAGTTTATGCTGCCTTATTGGCTTTAAAGTGCTGTTTTTTGTTTTATATTGACGGATTATTAATGAGTGTTTTTCATACAAATCGGTTATGACAAAAAATAACCTGTTATTTTTTGTCCTGCAGAGGAGACCACGGTGGAGCACCATTCAGGGGATTTTGGCGTCGCGGTGCGCGACATTCGTCACTACAGTCAGCCGGAGAGCGATGCGCTGACGCTGCTGTGGGTTCTCGAAGGCCAGCTTGAGCTGCACGACGGCGACCTGAAACAGCGGCTATCGCCGGACGAACTGACGATAGTCAACCGCCACCATCGCTGGAGCCTGCACGCGTCAGCCGCCAACGCGGTCATGCTGCTGACCCTTTCCGGCGGCTGGCTGACGCGCCTCGACGGCGATTTTTTTACCGTCGACTACCGGGTTAGCGCCGAAACGCGCGACGCCGATGCCAATCTGCGCCGCCTGATGCGCCAGCTGTTAGTCGTTGAACTGGTTAATCACCAGGCCCGCTATCGCCTGGAGGCTAACCGCTGGCTCAGCGAAATAGCCCTGCTGCTGGCCACCCGCTTCAGCCAGCCCATTGCCTCCGGCCCCCGGCGCGGGGCGGATAGCTGGAGCCGCCGTATTACCCGGGTGGTGGCGCGCATCGACGCCAGCTACCAGCGTCGGCTCTCGCTGCATGAAATCGCCGCAGCGGAACTGGTCTCCGAAGCCTGGCTGTCGCGTCTGTTTCGCAAAGAGGTCGGCATGAGCTTTATGCAGTATCTCACCGCGTTACGCCTGAACAAGGCGGCCGGGCAGCTCATCGCCACCCGTAAACCGGTACAGCAGATTGCCCTGGAACACGGGTTTGCCAGTACCCGCATTATGAGCGACCTGTTTAAACGCCTGCATGGGTTAACGCCGCGCCAGTTCCGCCAGCAGCATCCGCAGGTTGTCCTTGAGGCCGCGCGTCCGCGCGCCAGCCGGGCCGAGGTCTGGCTGCCGGTCGCCGTCGAGCGTCTGTACGCCCGGTTGAATGAACCGGAGAGCAGCGGCTGGGACAACCCGCCGCCGCCGCTGAGCCCGCAGCAGACCCGCCAGATTGACCTGCGCCAGCTCCCTGCCCGCGCGGCGTCGTTACGCCATACCCGCATGGTGGTAACGGTGCGTGAACTGGATGATTTACTACGAGAAGATGTCCGTCACGAACTGGAACGGCTGCACGAAACGCTGCCGGTCTACGCCATTGATATCCACGATCCCTTTCTCAGCAGCCGGCTGTTCGCCACCGGCTGGGACGATCCGCAGATGGCGGGCTACGCCTGCTGGTATAATCTGCAGCACATTTTCAGCTGGCTGGCGAAAATGGGCTGGGGGGTGATTCTGCATACCGGGATCACCACCCGCTGCGATTTGCTACAGCGCTTTCTCCGCCTCGCCGCTGACCATTTCCCTGCGGCAACCCTCGCCAGCTGGCGGTTTGTCTGGCACTGGTCGCCGCAGGCCAGCGAAGAGGCGCGCCAGCACGCCTGGCGGCAGCAGCGCGAGGTCCTGCGGGCCTCGTTGCCGCAGCCGCAGCTGGGGGTCTGGCATCGCTTCCCGGAAAACGCCATTGACGACGATCCCCTGCTGCAATCGCCGATTCCTGGCGAAGCCGATTTCCTCGCCTGCCAGGCCGACGCCAACGAACTACTGGATCTCGCTCAGCTGGATAGCAGTAAGCTGGCCGCAAGCGAAAACTACCCGGTGCATAAACTACGCCAGATCCACAGCGCCCTGCGCCAGCGTCAGCTGACCCTTCCCCTGTGGCTGCTCTCGTGGAACACCCTGACCGGCGACACCCGCGACACCAACGGCCGCTTCTTCCGCGGCGCGCTGCTGATGGATAACCTGCTGGGGCTGGCGGATCAGGTGTGGCTGGCCGGGTTCTGGCTCAACTCGGGTCTGCAGGGCGAAGCCCGCGCTAACGGCAAACTGGACACCTCAAGCCTCGCGCTGCACTATCTCCACGGCCTGCCGCGCCCGGTTTACTGGGTACTGTGGCTATGGCGACGGCTGCGGGGGGAAGTGCTGGTCAATGATAAAAACCTGCTGCTGTTGCGCCACAACGGGCACTATCAGTTGCTGTTACGCAATACGGTGGTGTTCAACCCCTGGCTCTCCAGCGAAGAGGCCTTTATCCAGCGTTTCAGTCAGCCCTACAGCATTCAGCTGTCCGGTCTTGAAGCGGGACGCTGGCGGATTAAGCAGCATCTGTTCGATCGGCACCACGGGGCGTTATTCCCGCTCTTTGAAGCCTTTCGCAGCCACAGCGGCCCGGACGAGGAGGGTTATCAATGGCTAATGCACAAGGCCAGGCCGGACCTGAGCGTCTCAGAGGAGAGGCCGGATACCCGCTGGCAGATCGTCGACTCGCTGGAGAGTAACGCCCTGGCGCTGTATGAGTTCACCCCGCTGAATGGATAACGGCATCATCTGCGCAGGTGGGCGTGGGTTGATTCACCCACGCCTGAATTTTAATCCGGCTCTCTTCGCTGGCCGGATTAAAGACCAGCATGTTGAGATCCGGGCGCCCTTCAACGGCAAAGGTGGAAAACTCCAGCTCAATCATACCGATCTGCGGGTGCTGCATCCGCTTAAAGCCTTCGCCATGCCCGGCAACATCGTTGCTCCGCCAGAAGGTGCCAAATTCCGCGCTCTGGCCCGAAAGCTCAGCGATCAGTCGTTCGGTATCGGGCGAGTTACCCACCCGCGCCACATCGGCGCGAAAGGCGCTGACAATAAGGCGCGCTACGGACTGCCAGTCTTCCAGCACGCTCCGCGCCTGGCTATCGGTAAACAGGCGGCGCAGGATATTGCGCTCCGCCAGCGGCAGCTGGGCGTAATCCGTCAGCACACGGGCCGCGGCATGGTTCCACGCAATAACGTCCCAGGTGGCGGTTTTGACGATCGCCGGCACGGGAAACGCATCGATAACCCGCTGTAACCGCGGGGTAATATCATCCGAGACAATCAGCCGGGTTTCCGGAGGATGACCAAATGCCAGAATAAACAGATGATCGCGTTCCGGCGTGGTCAGCCGCAGGCCGCTGGCAATACGCCCCAGCACCTCCCGCGACGGCGCGCCCCCGCGTCCCTGCTCCAGCCAGGTGTACCAGGTCGGGCTGATGTTCGCCAGCTGGGCCACCTCTTCACGCCGTAGCCCGGGCGTGCGCCGACGGCCGGGCTGAAAGCCGAACGTTGCCGGGTCGAGTCGCCCGCGTCGCGCCCGCAAAAATTCACCAAGTGCATGTGTTGAAGAGTCAGTCATCGTCAGCCTGTTAGTATTTATACCCTGATAATGTCTCTACTTTTATAGTATCCCGATAAGACTACCATAGCCTGGATACTCATTCTGGAGGTAGATCATGCGAATTTTTCTCACCGGTGCGACCGGTTTTATCGGCTCACGCATTCTCAGCGAACTGCGGGCCGCCGGGCATCAGGTCACCGGCCTGGCCCGTTCAGATGCCAGCGCCCTCGCGCTGCAGGCGGCGGGCGCCGAGGTGCAGCGCGGTACGCTGGAGGCTCCCGACTCGCTGCTGGCGGCGGTTGAGGCCAGCGATGCGGTTATCCATACGGCCTTCGATCATGATTTCAGCCGCTTTGTGGCGAACTGCGACAAGGACCGCCGGGTCATTCTCGCGATCGGTGAGGCGCTGAAAGGCAGCCGCCGCCCGCTGCTCATCACCTCAGGGACCGCCATGGGCGATACGGGCAACGGGCAGCCCGCCAGCGAACGGCACTTTAACTCCGCGCACCCTAACCCGCGCGCCGCCTCCGAGCTGGCCGGCAATCAGCTACTGGAGGCCGGTGTCGATGTGCGGGTGGTACGGTTGCCTCAGGTTCATGGCACCACCCGTCAGGGATTATTGAGCTACTACATTGAACATGCGGCTGAAAAAGGGATCGTGGCGGTCGTCGGTGACGGTAGCAACTGCTGGTCGGCGGCGCACGTCAGCGATGTGGCGGAACTGTACCGTCGGGTGCTGGAGCTGGGAGAAACCGGCATGCGCTATCATGCCGTTGATGAAGAAGCCATCGCCTCTTTGCGCATCGCCGAGGTCGTGGCGGAAAAGCTCCACCTCCCTCTGCAATCCCTGACGAGCGAAGAGGCCGCGGTGCATTTCGGTTGGTTTGCCGCCTTTGCCGGGATGGATCTGCGGGCAACATCCGCCTGGACCCGCCAGCAGCTTGGCTGGCAGCCGACCGGTCCTCAGCTGCTTGACGATCTGCGAAACGGCCATTATAAAAAGTGACGTCGTCACAAAAAGTGCGGCCACCTGGCGCGGCGGCACTTTTTTTATTACCCGCGGGAATGTGCAACAACCTTGATGCAGGACGTATTTTCCCCGCCTGAGGCGGCATACTGTAGACACGGAACTCCATCGAGGATCAAACCGTGAAAAAATTACTGATATGCTGCTTGTCTGGCGAAACAGCGACCATCCTGGCGAAGAAAATGCAAAAAATAGCGGATGCCCAGGGGGTGAATCTGTTAATCAGCGCCGTGGGTCTGGAAAATGTCCTGAGCGTGCTCCCGGCCTACCACGGCCTGTTGGTTGCGCCGCATATTCAATACAAAATCAATGAACTTACTCAGGCATTAACCCATGACCAGCAAATTGCGGTCGTTGAAAGCTTACCCTATGCCTCATTTGATGGTGATAAGGTGCTGAAGTTTGCTCTGTCGCGGATGTCTCATTCGCTCACCTGACACCCCATGTCGCGGTGAATTTGCCGGGCAATGCGGGCTCGCCTCCGGTCACCGGCCCGCATTGTATTGCCGCGCCAGGGTCCCGTGATAGTTAATAATTTGTAACTGGTAAGATGTGCCAATGTGAATTATAGTCTGCGCCATCATCGTTCAATGGACTGAAAACGCACATGATTCCGGTTAATATTCATACTCTTAGTCGCTATGCGGCACACGTCAGTTTGACCCATACCATGAAAAGCCATCGTTCTCCCGCCCTCTCGGTAATGATGATTTTCTCTGATTTATGTATCCGTTCAACCCGCGATGCCTATCGCGAGCAGGGCTGGAAAATTAGCGAGAAACGCAGCGGCATGGTGCTACGAACGTTTGTCGCCACCCATCACGGCGGCAGTGAGATCGAAATTACCCCCAAAGACTATATTGCCCGTTATAACCGCTTACTTCCGCTGTAAGCGCCGGGGAATAAACAGCTAACTGGAGAAACCGGCAATAAAAAGATACCATGTTTCATTATCCGCTCCACGCCGCATAAACAGGCTGAGAAACGTCTAAAAGAGCAGCATACCCTCAGGTCTTTGATGAATATCAATCCGTCGCCCCCGATGAAGCATCACGATCGTTCCGCCTTGCGCTGGTGCAAGCTTTGTACGTTTATTCAGAGGGATGGCGGATAAAAACACCTGCTGGCTTTCCGAGGTATACTCGAAGTAGTTATGCGCGATGAATGCGCAGCGCTGGAGTAGCGCAATTGCGTAGCAGTCGACTGCATTGTTCCTGTGAGCGTTTAAGGTGATGGAATATGTCATTGAATATTAATAAGATAGAGCATTGCTCTATAACCATAAAAACATTATGCGCCTGAAATTATCCTCTCTCCTGGCAGCGGCAGCCCTGCTGTGTGGACAGGCTATCGCCGCGCCCACGCTACCCGCGAATGCCGATATTCGCGATAGCGGCTTTGTTTACTGCGTTAACGGTCAGGTGAATACCTTTAACCCGCAAAAAGTCAGCAGCGGTCTGATTGTCGATACTTTAGCCGCCCAGCTGTACGATCGGCTGCTGGATGTCGACCCGTATACCTATCGTCTGGTGCCTGAACTGGCCGAAAGCTGGGAGGTACTGGATAACGGCGCCACCTACCGCTTCCATCTGCGTAGCCACGTGCCCTTTCAGTCGACGTCATGGTTTAAACCCACCCGCGCTTTTAATGCCGACGATGTGATTTTCACCTTCAGTCGTATTTTTAACCGTGACGACCCGTGGCATAGCGTCAACGGCAGCAGCTTCCCCTATTTCGACAGTTTGCAGTTCGCCGACAGCGTTGAAAGCGTGCGCAAGCTGGATAATCAAACCGTCGAGTTTCGCCTGAAACGCCCGGATGCCTCGTTCCTCTGGCACCTGGCGACCCACTACGCCTCGGTGATGTCCGCTGAATATGGCGCGCAGCTCAGCAAAACCGATCGTCAGGAGCTACTTGACCGCCAGCCGGTGGGAACCGGTCCGTTCCAGCTGGAGGAGTACCGTGCCGGCCAGTACGTGCGTCTGCAGCGCCATCCGGGCTACTGGCGCGGTAAGCCGCTGATGCCGCAGGTGGTGGTGGATCTGGGTTCCGGGGGGACCGGCCGCCTGTCGAAGCTGCTGACCGGGGAGTGCGACGTTCTGGCCTGGCCCGCCGCCAGCCAGTTGACGATTTTGCGTGACGATCCGCGCCTGCGCCTGACGCTGCGCCCGGGGATGAATATCGCCTGGCTGGCATTCAACACCGCCAGACCGCCGCTGGATAAACCGGAAGTGCGCCATGCGCTGGCGCTGGCCATCAATAACCAGCGTCTGATGCAGTCCATTTATTACGGTACGGCAGAAACCGCCGCCTCGATGCTACCGCGCGCCTCCTGGGCCTACGATAACGAGGCTAAAATTACCGAATACAACCCGGCGGAAGCCCGCGCCCGGCTTAAAGCGCTGGGGCTGGAAAAACTGACGCTTAAGCTGTGGGTCCCTACCAGCTCCCAGGCCTGGAACCCCAGCCCGCTGAAGACCGCCGAGCTGATTCAGGCGGATATGGCGCAGATTGGCGTGAAGGTCATTATCGTGCCGGTAGAGGGTCGCTTCCAGGAGGCCCGATTGATGGATATGAACCACGATCTGACGCTTTCCGGTTGGGCAACGGACAGTAACGATCCGGATAGCTTTTTCCGCCCGCTGCTGAGCTGCGCGGCCATTGCCTCGCAAACCAACTTCGCCCACTGGTGTAACCGGGAATTCGATGAGGTGCTGCAAAAGGCATTGCGCTCCCAGCAGCTGGCTTCGCGCATCGATGCCTATAAAGAGGCGCAGCATATTCTCGCCCGCGAGCTGCCGGTGCTGCCGCTGGCCTCTTCGCTGCGTCTGCAGGCCTATCGCTACGATATGAAAGGTCTGATCCTGAGTCCGTTTGGCAACGCCTCCTTTGCGGGCGTCTCGCGGGAGAAAAAAGACGAGGTGAAAAAACCATGATTATTTTTACCCTCCGCCGCCTGCTGCTGCTGCTGGTCACGCTCTTTTTCCTGACCTTTGTCGGCTTCAGCCTGAGCTATTTTACCCCGCACGCTCCGCTGCAGGGCGCCTCGTTATGGAACGCCTGGCAGTTCTGGTTCAGCGGACTGCTGCACTGGGATTTCGGCGTCTCCAGCATTAACGGCCAGCTGATTGCAGAGCAGCTAAAAGAGGTTTTCCCGGCGACCATGGAGCTGTGTATCCTCGCGTTTGGCTTTGCGCTGCTGATTGGCATCCCCGTCGGTATGCTGGCGGGCATCATGCGCAACAAATGGCCCGATACCCTGATCAGCGCTCTGGCGCTACTCGGTTTTTCGATCCCCGTTTTCTGGCTGGCGCTGCTGCTGACGCTGTTTTTCTCCCTGACTCTCGGCTGGTTCCCGGTCTCCGGGCGCTTCGATCTGCTGTACGAGGTGAAAACGGTCACCGGTTTTGCGCTGATTGACGCCTGGCTCTCCGACTCGCCGTGGCGCCATGAAATGATCGTCAGCGCCGTGCGCCATATGGTGCTGCCGGTACTGACGCTGGCCGTCGCGCCGACCACCGAAGTGATCCGCCTGATGCGCATCAGCACCAGCGAAGTGTATGACACCAACTACGTCAAAGCCGCCGCCACCCGCGGCGTTTCGCGGCGGACGATTTTACATCGCCACGTCCTGCACAACGCCCTGCCGCCGGTTATCCCGCGTCTTGGGCTGCAGTTTTCGACCATGCTGACCCTGGCGATGATCACCGAAATGGTCTTCAGCTGGCCGGGGCTGGGCCGCTGGCTGATCAACGCGATCCGCCAGCAGGACTATGCCGCTATCTCGGCAGGAGTGATGGTTATCGGTGCGCTGGTTATTACCGTGAACGTGATATCAGATATTCTGGGCGCCATGGCTAACCCGTTGAAACATAAGGAATGGTATGCCCTACGATAGCGTTTATCTGGAAAAGCGCCCGCCGGGAGCGCTGCGTACCGTATGGCGGAAATTCTACGGCGATACCACCGCGATGATCGGTCTGTACGGCTGCGCCGGTCTGGTGCTGCTGTGCATCTGCGGCAGTTGGTTTGCCCCTTATGGTATCGATCAGCAGTTTCTTGGCTACCAGCTGCTGCCGCCGTCGTGGTCGCGCTATGGTGAAGTGTCCTTCTTCCTCGGGACCGACGATCTTGGGCGCGATGTTCTGAGCCGCCTGCTGAGCGGCGCGGCCCCCACGGTGGGCGGCGCTTTTGTCGTCACTTTCGCCGCCACGCTGTTCGGGCTGGCGCTCGGGGTCATTGCCGGGTCGACGCACGGCCTGCTCTCCGCGATGCTGAACCATATTCTCGATACCCTGCTGTCGATTCCGTCGCTGCTGCTGGCGATTATCGTCGTCGCCTTTGCCGGGCCGAACCTGGGCCATGCAATGTTCGCCGTCTGGCTGGCGCTGCTGCCGCGTATCGTGCGTTCGGTCTATAGCATGGTGCATGACGAACTGGAAAAAGAGTACGTGATCGCCGCCCGCCTCGACGGCGCAACCACCCTGAATATTCTGTGGTTTGCGGTCCTGCCGAATATCGCCTCCGGGCTGGTGACCGAAATAACCCGCGCGCTGTCGATGGCGATCCTCGATATCGCCGCCCTCGGCTTCCTCGACCTCGGGGCCCAGCTTCCCTCTCCGGAATGGGGCGCGATGCTGGGCGACGCGCTGGAGCTGATTTACGTGGCGCCGTGGACGGTGATGCTGCCCGGGGCGGCGATTATGATCAGCGTCCTGTTGGTCAATTTGCTGGGCGACGGTATCCGCCGCGCAATTATCGCCGGGGTGGAATAATGCCGTTACTCGATATTCGCAATTTAACCATTGAATTTAAAACCAACGAAGGGTGGGTCAAAGCCGTCGATCGCGTCAGCCTGACCCTCGCGGAAGGCGAAATTCGCGGGCTGGTGGGCGAGTCCGGCTCCGGTAAGAGCTTAATCGCCAAAGCGATCTGCGGCGTCACCAAAGACAACTGGCGGGTCACCGCCGACCGCATGCGCTTCGATGATATCGACCTGCTGCGTCTCTCCAATCGCGAACGTCGTAAGCTGATTGGCCACAACGTGTCGATGATTTTCCAGGAGCCGCAGTCCTGTCTCGACCCTTCCGAGCGTATCGGCCTGCAGTTAACGCAGAATATCCCCGGCTGGACCTTTAAGGGCCGCTGGTGGCAGCGCGTGGGCTGGCGCAAACGCCGGGCGATCGAGCTGCTGCACCGCGTTGGCATCAAGGATCACAAAGATGCCATGCGCAGTTTCCCCTACGAATTAACCGACGGGGAGTGCCAGAAGGTGATGATTGCCATCGCCCTCGCCAACCAGCCGCGTCTGCTGATCGCCGACGAGCCGACCAACGCCATGGAACCAACGACGCAGGCGCAAATTATCCGCCTGCTCACCCGGTTGAACCAGAACAACAACACCACCATTTTGCTGATCAGTCACGATATGCAAATGCTCAGTAAATGGGCGAATAAAATCAACGTCATGTACTGCGGACAAACGGTGGAGACGGCCCCCAGCGAGGAGCTGGTGACCACGCCGCACCATCCCTATACCCAGGCATTAATCCGCGCAATCCCCGATTTTGGCAGCGCCTTGCCGCATAAAAGCCGCCTGAATACCCTGCCGGGGGCCATCCCGCTGCTTGAGCAACTGCCGATCGGCTGTCGCCTCGGGCCGCGCTGCCCGTACGCTCAGCGCGAGTGTATCGAAACGCCGCGCCTGACCGGCGCCAGAACGCATTTGTTCGCCTGTCATTTCCCGCTGAACATGGAGAAAGAGTGAAATGGTCGAAACATTGCTCGAAGTCCGCAATCTGAGTAAGACCTTTCGCTACCGTACGGGCTGGTTTCATCGGCAGATGGTGGAAGCGGTCAAACCGCTGAGTTTTACCCTGCGTGAACGGCAGACGCTGGCGATCATCGGGGAAAACGGATCCGGCAAGTCTACCCTGGCGAAAATGCTGGCGGGAATGATTGAGCCGACCTCCGGCGAACTGCTGATTGACGATCATCCGCTGGAATTTGGCGATTACTCGTTCCGCAGCCAGCGGATTCGCATGATCTTTCAGGATCCCTCAACCTCGCTGAATCCACGCCAGCGGATTTCGCAGATCCTCGACTTCCCGCTGCGTCTGAATACCGACCTTGAGCCGGAGGCGCGGGAGAAACAGATTATCGAGACGTTACGCATGGTGGGCCTGCTGCCGGACCATGTCAGCTACTATCCGCATATGCTGGCCCCGGGGCAGAAACAGCGTCTGGGGCTGGCCCGCGCGCTGATCCTGCGCCCGAAAGTAATTATCTGCGACGAGGCCCTGGCCTCGCTGGATATGTCGATGCGTTCGCAGCTGATCAACCTGATGCTGGAGCTGCAGGAAAAACAGGGTATTTCATATATCTACGTCACCCAGCATCTGGGGATGATGAAGCATATCAGCGACCAGGTGCTGGTGATGCATCAGGGCGAAGTGGTGGAGCGCGGCAGTACCGCCGATGTGCTGGCGTCGCCGCTGCACGACCTCACCCGGCGGCTGATTGCCGGGCATTTCGGCGAGGCGCTCACCGCCGATGCCTGGCGTAAAGACGGAAAATAATCGGCCGTCGCCCCGGCAGGCTCGCCCTGCCGGGGAGATTAATCCGGGAATACGCTTTGCGCCGGCAGCACCCGGCGGTCAAAACGACGCAGCGCGTAATAGAGCACGCCGGTGCCGAACCAGCCGATCATCCACGAAACATCATTTCCGGCAAACAGCCATGTCAGCGAACCGTGATACAGCGGGTTCTCAATAAACGGCAGCTGGATAAGCACGCCTGCCACATAAACCGTAATCGCATAGAGATTCCAGTAACCGTAGCGCTGTTGCGGATCGGAGAGCGCGGGAATATCCACGGCCCCCGCCGAGATCAGGTAGTAGTCGGTTAAACTGATCGCGCTCCATGGCACGAAGAACGCCAGCAGGAAGAGCAGGAAATGGGTGAAGTTCTTTAAAAATGCCGGCTCGCTCAATAGCGCAATCACGCACGATATGGCGACCATCAGCACCACAAAAGTCATCCGCGTCCGCTTCGACAGCGAGGTCTGACGGCGAAAACCGGAGACGATAGTGCTCAGCGACATAAAGCTACCGTAGGCATTGAGAGTGGTAAAGGTGATTTTGCCAAAGCAGATCGCGAAGTAAATCACCATCGCCATCACCTGGCTTTTTCCCAGGCCGACAATAAAGCTCACCTCATGCCCGGGAAACGCGCTGCCGGCGATGGCTGCCGTCAGAACGCCCAGCGTCATAGATGCCTGCGTGCCGAGGACCGTACCGCTAAAGACGCAAAAAAAGGTTTTTACGCCGGGGACATTTTTCGGGAGATAGCGTGAATAGTCGGAAACATAGGGGCAAAATGCAATCTGCCACGATGAAGAGAGCGACACGGCCAGTAAAAACATCGGCAGCGAGAAATGGTTATCCTGCGCGATCGCCTGCAGGTTAGCGGAGAGCAGCAGGGTCGCGAACAAATAGACGAACGCTAACACCCCAACAATACTCGCCACTTTGCCCAGTTTGTGGATCACGCGATAGCCCAGGACCGCAATGACGATAATAATCGCGCTGAACAGCAGCATCCCGGCGACGTTGGAAATCGACAGCAGCCTGGCCATCGCCTGACCGGCCAGCACGGTGCCGCTGGCGGAGAAGCCCACGTACATCACGCAAACCAGCACCAGCGGCACCACGGCGCCGAAAACGCCAAACTGCGCCCGGCTGATAATCATCTGCGGTAAGCCCAGACGCGGCCCCTGCAGCGCATGCAGCGACATCACCGCCGCGCCCAGCACCTGCCCCAGCAGCAGCCCAATCAGCGACCACACGACGTCGCCACCGAGCACCACCGCCAGCGCGCCGGTGACAATCGCGGTAATCTGCAGATTGCCGCCAAACCACAGCGTAAACTGACTAAAAGGATGTCCATGCCTTTCGCGCTCGGGAATATAATCGATCGAACGCGTTTCCGTTAAGCCCTGCTGATGATGCTGTGACTGCCCTTCTGTTGACGAAAAAGAAGACATAGTTTCCTCGCTTTAACCGGTATTTCAACCACCTCAGGACCTTACTTCCCTGAACCCATCGCGACAGGCCCGCTCATATGACAGCTCATGTATATACAAGCATTGACAAGCGGACGCACCGTGAGCATGATGAATTTGTGATGGGTATGTAAATTTTTGTATGTATAAAAGTAACCATATGGCAACATTACATCAACAATCACGCGGTGCCAGCCGCGTCCTCTCCCTGCAGTCAGCAAAGGCGTAGCGTATGATGATCGTTCCTTTCCAGCTCTCTTCCCTTTCCGTCACCCCCTGGAAAAACGGCGGCGGTGAAACACGTGAAATCGTCAGCGTTGCCTCTCCCGATCCCGATGCGCCGTTTCTCTGGCGCGCCAGTATCGCCACCTTACAAAACGACGGGCCGTTCTCGCCTTTCATCGGTATTGACCGGGTCATTACCTTAATCGAAGGCCAGCCGCTTTGGCTGCGTGGCGAGGGGATCCACCACCACCTGGCGCGATGGCAGCCGTGGACTTTTTGCGGGGAATGGGCGCTGCGCAGCGAAGGGATTGTCGCACCGGGGCTGGATTTCAACATAATGACCCAGCGCACCCGGGCCGCCGCGGAGGTCAGCGTGATCTCCGCCGCCCAGCAGGCCGGCAGCGAAGGCGTGGCCTATGTCCTGGCAGGAAGCTGGTTGTTGGCCGGGAAGCGCTATGAGGCCCGATCCGGGATCGTATGGTCGTCGCTATCGCCGGGCGAACTGGTTCCGCTCGCTGCGGATGCCCGCCTTCTGCTGGCCCGCATTACCCGTCGTTAGCACCTTCTTACCCGGCCAAACAGCGCCAAACGGCGCCTGCTATCCGGTGATATACTGGAGGGGTACGGTCGCCATTACGCGTTAAGACACGAAAATAGCGTGACACATGGGGTCGTCAGTGGGATATAATTCTCGGCTAAATTTGAGTTATTTTGAAATAACAATCTTAACCCAATGATTGTTAAAGTAAAAATAAGCAATAACGATAAGGATTAAAGCTATGGGTTTTCTTTCCGGTAAACGCATTCTGGTCACTGGCGTTGCCAGCAAACTGTCCATCGCCTACGGTATTGCGCAAGCAATGCACCGTGAAGGGGCTGAACTGGCGTTCACCTATCAGAACGACAAACTGAAAGGTCGTGTGGAAGAATTTGCTGCGGCACTGGGTTCCAACATCGTGCTGCCGTGCGACGTGGCTGAAGATGAGAGCATTGCGTCTCTGTTCACTGAACTGTCCAAAGTCTGGCCGAAATTTGACGGTTTCGTTCACTCGATCGGTTTCGCACCGGCTGACCAGCTGGACGGCGACTACGTTAACGCGGTGACCCGCGAAGGTTTCAAAATCGCCCACGACATCAGCGCCTACAGCTTCGTGGCGATGGCGAAAGCCTGCCGCGAGATGCTGAACCCGGGCTCCGCCCTGCTGACGCTCTCCTACCTTGGCGCTGAGCGCGCGATCCCGAACTACAACGTGATGGGTCTGGCGAAAGCCTCTCTGGAAGCCAACGTGCGCTACATGGCGAATGCGATGGGTCCGGAAGGCGTGCGCGTCAACGCCATCTCTGCGGGTCCAATCCGGACTCTGGCCGCATCCGGCATTAAAGATTTCCGTAAAATGCTGGCGCACTGCGAAGCGGTAACCCCGATTCGTCGCACCGTGACTATTGAAGACGTGGGCAACAGCGCCGCCTTCCTGTGTTCCGACCTGTCTGCCGGTATCTCCGGTGAAGTCGTTCACGTTGATGGCGGTTTCAGCATCGCGGCAATGAACGAACTGGAACTGAAATAAGTTCCTTTCCCTCCTCACGCCCGTGAGGAGGGTCTTCTTCGCCGCATCTCGCGGTACACATTCCCCCCTGTTATTCCAATCAGCTATTTGTTAGCACGTATCAATATTTTCTCCTGCTTCAGGGTTACGCCAGGATAGTTATGCATATATGGCCCACGGAAGTGCGGCTGGACACATACCCATCAAGGAACGCCCATGGAGCAACGCCGCGTTTATGGCAAAAACCACTGGTATCATGAAACCCAGTCAACAATCTGCCCGGTGGATGTATTGCCGCTCGTCCCGGAAGCCGCCCATGTCGAAGACCGTTTTCTCCTCGACCTGACATTACCGGAAGAGTGGCTGCATGCGCACGCCGGGTGGCTGGCGCCCGCGCGATGTCTGGCCGATGCCCTTTTCCCATCGTCAGTTGTCGTTAACCGCCTGCAAACCTTCAGCGCCTACGACCGCCTGAGTACGGCGCTGACCGTCGCCCAGGTGTACGGCGTGCAGCGCCTGTGCAACCACTATGCCGCGCGGCTGGCGCCGCTGCCGGGCCCGGACTCCTCCCGCGAGAGCAACCGCCGTCTGGCGCAAATCACCCAATATGCCCGTCAGTTGGCCGGCTCTCCGTCGGTGATTACCGCCCTCTCCCGCAGCCAGCTGGATGAAGTCGGGCTGACCAGCCGCGACATTATCCTGATGAATCAGATTATTGGTTTTGTCGGCTTCCAGGCTCGCGCCATCGCCGCCTTTCACGCCACCCTCGGCTACCCGGTACGCTGGATGCCGGGGATGCCGCAACAAGAAGATGCCCCGGCAGAACTTTTTTCCGCCCATCCGGTGAGCTGGACGCCCGACGTCAACGATAGCGATTTACGCTATGCCAGCGATGAACGACAGGCGCTGCTGGCCGACTGGCAGCTGCATCCGGGTTTATCGGAGCTGGCGCCGCTGCTGGCCGCTCAGGAAGCGGTACTCAAGGCCCAGAACGCGTTACTCAGCCAGTTAAGCGCCAGACAGCCCTTTGCTGCGCTGGTGGCGCTGGTCGCAGCACGGATCAACGGTAGCGTCAGCTGCTTCAACGCCTGGGCCGAGCAGTGGTCAGGGGCGCCGGAATTTGCTGATGCCTTACGTCATGACGATCGGGCGCTGGCGCTCTGGCAACAGCGGTATCCCGCCGAACGCGCGGTTTCCCAGGCGGTAGAACTTTTAACCCGCGCGCCTGACCGGTTCAGCGCCGCGCAATTAACTCCCCTCACGGAATACGGGCTTTCGCGCGATCGGGTTATCGATATTCTGGCGTGGTGCGGGCTGTGTGGCTGGATGAATCGTCTGAAAATCGCCCTCGGGAATGTTCGTCAACAGACGTAAAATGCCAAACATCGCTTGCTGCAACAGGCATTATCGCGTAAAAATGTCAGCCGCTCTTTTAGCCACGAAAATACCTAATTATGTTTCAGGACAACCCGCTGCTAGCGCAGCTTAAACAGCAACTGCATGCTCAGACTCCTCGCGTTGAAGGCGTCGTTAAGGGTACGGAAAAAGGCTTTGGCTTCCTCGAAGTCGATGCGCAGAAAAGTTACTTTATTCCGCCGCCGCAAATGAAAAAAGTGATGCATGGCGACCGTATCAGCGCCGTGATCCACACTGAAAAAGATCGTGAAAGCGCCGAACCGGAAGAATTAATTGAACCTTTCCTGACCCGTTTCGTCGGTAAAGTGCATAAGAAAGACGATCGGCTATCTATCGTTCCCGATCATCCGCTGCTGAAAGACGCCATTCCTTGCCGCGCCGATCGCGGCGTAAACCATGACTTTAAAGAGGGTGACTGGGCCGTTGCGGAAATGCGCCGTCATCCGCTGAAAGGCGATCGCGGTTTTTATGCCGAACTGACTCAGTTCATCACCTTCAGTGACGATCATTTTGTTCCGTGGTGGGTGACGCTGGCACGCCATAATCTGGAAAAAGAAGCGCCGGACGGCGTGGCGACCGAAATGCAGGACGAAGGTCTGCAACGCCGTGATTTAACGGCGCTGGAATTCGTGACCATCGACAGCGCCAGCACCGAAGATATGGACGATGCGCTGTATGTCGCAGCGGCCGCTGACGGCAAGCTGCATCTGACCGTCGCGATTGCCGACCCGACCGCCTGGATCGCCGAAGGCAGTAAGCTGGATAACGCTGCGAAAATCCGCGCCTTCACCAACTATCTGCCGGGCTTTAACATTCCGATGCTGCCGCGTGAACTGTCTGACGACCTGTGCTCGCTGCGGGCGAATGAAGTGCGCCCGGTTCTGGCCTGCCGCATGATTCTGACCGCTGACGGTACCATTGAAGACGATATCGAATTCTTTGCCGCCACCATCGAGTCAAAAGCGAAACTGGCCTACGACAACGTCTCCGACTGGCTGGAAAATACCGGCAGCTGGCAGCCGGAAAACGACGCTATCGCTCAGCAGATTAAGCTGCTGCAGGACGTCTGTCTGCGCCGTAGCGAATGGCGTAAAGCCCATGCGCTGGTGTTCAAAGACCGTCCGGACTACCGTTTCGTGCTGGGTGAGAAAGGCGAAGTGCTGGACATTGTTGCCGAACCGCGCCGCATCGCCAACCGCATCGTTGAAGAGTCGATGATCGCGGCAAACATCTGCGCCGCTCGCGTTCTGCGCGACAAGCTGGGCTTTGGCGTGTACAACGTGCATACCGGCTTTGATCCGGCGAATACGGAGCAGCTGGCAACCCTGCTGAAGACCCACGACGTACACGTTGATCCGGTAGAAGTGCTGACACTAAACGGTTTCTGCAAACTGCGCCGCGAGCTGGATGCGCAGCCGTCTGGTTTCCTCGACAGCCGCATTCGCCGCTTCCAGTCTTACGCAGAGATCAGCACCGAGCCTGGCCCGCACTTCGGCCTTGGCCTCGAAGCCTACGCCACCTGGACCTCACCGATTCGTAAATACGGCGACATGATTAACCATCGCCTGCTGAAAGCCATCATCAAAGGTGAAACGGCCTCTCGCCCACAGGATGAGATCGCCGTGCAGATGGCCGAACGTCGCCGCCTGAACCGCATGGCCGAGCGCGATGTGGGAGACTGGCTGTACGCCCGTTACCTGAATCCACAGGCCGGTACCGACACCCGTTTTGCAGCCGAAATTATCGATATCAGCCGCGGCGGGATGCGCGTGCGCCTGGTGGATAACGGCGCCGTGGCCTTTATTCCGGCACCGTTCCTCCACGCCGTGCGCGACGAACTGGTCTGCAGCCAGGAAAACGGCACCGTGCAGATCAAAGGTGAAACCGTCTATAAGGTGACTGACGTTATCGACGTCAAGATTGCCGAAGTGCGGATGGAAACGCGCAGCGTTATCGCCCGTCCGTTCGCCTGATCGCTCTCCTCAGCGGCTCCCGACCCCGGGAGCCGCATTTTTTCCACCTTTCCCCGCTCATTTATCACAGATGATTTAGGTTCTGCGATCTTTTCACTTCTCTTTTTCATCCGTTTTTTGCATCATTGATTTCATTCGTTTTTGTAACCAGGATAATGCTATGTCTGATCTGAATGCCCGCCTGCTCGCCCAACGTATCGATACCGTGCTGGATATTCTGGTTGCCGGAGATTATCACTCCGCGATTCATAATCTTGAGATCCTTAAAGCCGAGCTTCAGGCGCTTGCCAGCGATGAACCGGAAGCAAAACCCGGCCAGCCGAAAGCGCCCTGGGAAATCTGAGCGCCCACATCGCCGCAACCGGCCCACTGGCGCCGATTGCCAGCCAAATAGCCCCCCTAACTGTGATGTTGCTATGAACGCCCGACAACAAAGTATTTTGCAAATGGTCATCGATAAAGGCCGCATGAGCGTGGCCGACCTCGCGAAAATGACCGGAGTCTCTGAAGTCACGATTCGTCAGGATTTAAATCTGCTGGAAAAGCAGAGCTATCTGCGTCGGACCCACGGCTTTGCCGTTCCGCTGGACAGCGAAGATGTCGAAACCCGCATGATGACCCACTTCTCGATCAAACGTGAGCTGGCGATGCGCGCAGCGAACCTCGTCGCCTCCGGCGAGACGGTATTTATCGAAAACGGCAGCTGTAACGCCCTGCTCGCCCGTGCGCTTGCCGAGCGCGGCGATATCACCATTATTACCGTCAGCAGCTATATCGCCCATCTGCTTAAAGAGACGCCGGGGGAAGTGATTCTGCTCGGTGGGATCTACCAGAAGCGCAGTGAAAGCATGGTTGGCCCGCTCACAAGGCAGTTTATTCAGCAGGTTCATTTCAGCAAAGCTTTTATCGGTATCGATGGCTGGCAGCCGGAGACCGGTTTTACCGGGCGGGATATGATGCGTGCGGATGTGGTTAACGCGGTCCTGGAAAAAGGCTGTGAAGCGATTGTGCTAAGCGATAGCTCGAAATTCAGCGTCGTCCACCCTTATCCGCTCGGGCCGGTGGGCCGTTTTAACCGTATCATTACCGATGACAGCCTGAACGATGCCGTGCGTCAACAGCTGACGGAAAGTGGTTTAATCGTCGATATCGTTAAATTTTCCTGATTGCTGTCGTTTCTCTGCTTACCTCTTTTCTCATTTTCCTGCGGCCACCCCATGTGGGCGCAGGCCGCGCCACGCCACGTCTGAGAGTATTCCGAGGGTGCAATTAAGAGTTTTTACCTGCCGGTAAAATTAAAAAAAAGTAGAATTAATATTAGCGATATAACAGGAAGTGACTATCACCTGCGTGATTAAAGTAACACCTGCGCAACGCAAGTTTCATGGAAAAGAACTTTAAGGTATAGCCTCATGCTATGCTTTAAGTAAGTAGTATCCATGAATAGATTATTCAGGAGAAAATTATGATGACTTCAATGAGCAAAAAAATGGCTGCGGCGGTACTGGCTGTTACGGTGGTAATGTCTCTGAGCGCGTGTTCCCACTGGTCTAAACGCGATCGCAACACCGCCATCGGCGCGGGCGCCGGTGCACTGGGCGGCGCGGTATTAACCGATGGTAGCACTCTGGGTACCCTCGGCGGCGCGGCAGTTGGCGGGATTATTGGCCATCAGGTTGGTAAGTAAGGTTTAAAGCAGACCACATATAAATATAACCCGCATTAGCCGACTTTAGCACCAGCAAAGAATCAAGGCCACGGTGGTTACCGTGGCCTTGTTGTTTATTAACCGCCCGCCAGCTTCACTTTCATGCCTTTGGCTTCGAGAAGGGATTTCAGCAGATCTCGCTTATCCCCCTGAATTTCAATCACGCCATCTTTCACTGCGCCGCCGCAGCCGCATTTCTTTTTCAGCTCCGCGGCCAGTTTGGCCAGAGCGTCATCATCCAGGTCAACGCCAGTAATCAGGCAAACGCCCTTGCCTTTGCGGCCGCTGGTCTGACGCTGAATTCGCACGATGCCATCCCCCTTCGGACGCGCAGCAACCTGCTTCGGCTCAGCGATGCGCCCGCTTTCGGTCGAGTAGACCAGACGGCTATTAGAATCAGCCATTATGCCCCCTTCTTCAGCGACGCATTGATCGCGCATAAGGTCGCAGCCGGGTCGGCAGACTGAGTCACCGGACGTCCGATTACCATGTAATCAACGCCCGCTTCCTGCGCCTGCTCCGGCGTCATAATACGCCGCTGGTCGCCGGCATCGCTGCCCTGTGGACGAATACCGGGCGTGACCAGCTTAAACGTCTGTCCCAGCTCCTGTTTGAAGCGTGCCGCTTCTTGCGCCGAACACACTACCCCGTCCAGCCCGCAGCGCTGCGTTAACGCCGCCAGTTTTGCCGCATGATCGGCGGGTGAAAGCGTAATACCCAGATCCTGCAGATCGCTGGCTTCCATGCTGGTCAGCACGGTTACGGCAATCAGCAGCGGCGCGTCTTTAGCAAACGGCAGCAGCGCTTCTCGCGCGGCGGTCATCATCCGCGCGCCGCCGGAGGCGTGAACATTGACCATCCAGACGCCAAGGTCCGCCGCTGCGGCCACCGCGCGCGCGGTAGTGTTCGGGATATCGTGAAACTTGAGGTCGAGAAAAACTTCAAAACCACGCTGCTGCAGGTCGCCAACAAACTGCGGGCCCAGCAGCGTAAACATCTCTTTGCCGACCTTCAGACGGCAGTCGCGCGGGTCGATGCGGTCAACAAACGCCAGCGCTTTGTCGCGGTTATCGTAATCGAGGGCAACAACAACGGGAGAGGATGTGACAACGCGAGGGGAAGAAGAAGCAGTAGACGTCATGACCAGACCTTAATTGTTGATAGGCGCCGCTTTGGCGCAAAAAAGGTAAACGGGCAGCATTCTACCTGCGATGGCGGGAAATTGACAGGCTGCTTTTTACCTCCTGCCCGGCGATACCGGCTCTGCGGCTTCAGTAGGCGAGTGATAAAAAACCAAGAGTATGTTGTAACTAAAGCGAGGCTTTTTTTAGACGCTACTGCCCGTCGAGACCGCGAATGGGCTTGATCGTCGACCATGAACGGCAGGATGGACAGTGCCAGTACAGGGTATGGGCCGTGAAGCCGCATTTTTGGCAACGGTAGCGCGGCTTGCTGCGTACCTGCTCGCCCACCATATTGCGCAGCACGCCCAGGCTCTCCTTGGCGCGCCCCTCTTCGGCTTCATTGAGGTGGTAATCCATCAATTTATGGAACACCCGCATCGTCGGGTGGCGCTCCAGCTGGCGGGTGACGTAGCTTTGCGCCGCTTCGATACCTTCACGCTGCTCAAGGATTTGCGCCAGCATCAGCTCCGCGGTGGCGCCGGTGTTTTCATCGACGCAGCGGCGCAAAAAGGTCTCCCACTCATCGAGTTTGCCCAGCTGCTGATAGCAGGTCTGAAGCATCTCGAGCGTTTCGCCGACCAGCTCTTTATCCTGGTTAATAACCCGCTGCAGGCTCTCAACCGCTTTCGCGTAATCGCCCTTCTCCATCCACACCCGGCCTATCATAATCGAGACACGGGCGCTGTTACGGTCAGCCGCCGCGCCCTTTTTCAATAGCGTCATGGCTTTGTCCATGTCGCTGTTGGCCATCTGCTGCAGCGCCAGCTCGCACCAGAAGTTAGCGATATCGCCCCGGTGCTTTTCTTTACCCAGCTTCACCAGGCGTTCGGCGACCTCAATAGCAGACTGCCAGTCGCTGGTAGCCTGATAGATTTGCAGCAGCTGCTGCAGCGCGCTGAGGCGGAAATCGGTTTCGTCCACCAGCTGTTTGAACATATCCTCCGCGCGATCGTAGAGACCGGCGGCCATATAGTCACGCCCCAGCTGCTGGACGGCCAGCAGCCGCTGATCGTAGGTCAGCGAAGCGCTTTCCATCAGGCTTTGGTGAATGCGAATGGCCCGGTCAACCTCGCCGCGCGAGCGAAACAGGTTCCCCAGCGTCAGATGGGCCTCAACGGTGCCGGTATCCTCTTTCAGCATGTCGAGGAACAGGTCCACGGCTTTATCCTGCTGATTGCTCAGCAGGAAGTTAACCCCGGTCACATAGTCACGTGACAGGCGGCTCGCGTCGTCCTGTTTGGACTGTTGTGCACTTCTGCGCCCCATATACCAGCCATAAGCAGCGGCCACGGGCAAAAGCAGAAACAACAACTCCAGCATAAATGATTATTCCTTCACCGCAGGGACACCTGCGTCGGCCGGCGCGGCGTTTGTTGGTGCAATCTGATGTTCAAGGCGCTTAATCTTACGTTCGGCACGAACCAGAGAAACGCGAACCCGCAGCCAGAAAAGGCCGCAAATCAGCCAGCCAATAGCAAACCCGGCGGCAAAGAGCACGGCCAGCAATGTGGAAATACGAAATTCACCCTGCGCGAGCAAATAATTGAACGTGACCAGTTGATCGTTTTGCGCACCTAATGTCACGGAGATGACGAAAATCGCTAATACCAGTAAGAAAATAAGTAAATATTTCACACGACGTCCCGTTATGTGGGTTGAGCGAAGAAATCCCGCGTTCAGCCCTATAAAGTATCATTTTCGCTGCAGGGGTGAAATGGAAAAGCACGGCACCTCTACAGGATATGCGGCCGGTTGGCGCCAAAATCAACTTTAGCCCTGTTTTATCGTCCGTTTCTTAATATCCTGCGCCTCTTCGCCAGGCGGGGTGAGCGGGCCGCACAGACGTTGTGTCAGCCAGGTGGCCACGGTCACCAGTAGCCAGGAGATAAGCGTGGCGACAATCAAATCTTGCGGCCAGTGCATGCCCAGCGCCAGGCGGCTGCCCATCACCGCGGTGGCCCACGTCAGCAGCGCGGCCATGGTCAACCAGCGCCGCCGCGGCCACAACAGCCCTACGCCGAGTAACGCCCAGCTGGCGGCAAACATGGTGTGCCCTGACGGAAAAGCAAAGCCGGTCTCTTTTTGCCAGTGCTTACGCAGGAATTTGGGAATCTCCCGCTCCTGCGCCAGCTGTTCATGCACCAGTTTAGCGCGTTCTTTGCGTTTTAACGCGTAGAATTGATCGACCGGCACCTGTTGCGTCTTTTCCAGCCATACCACAAAAGGACGCGGCTCCTGCATCTGCCCTTTGATCCACGACTTAATGCCCTGGCCCAGCAGAATCGCCGCCGCCAGAATCATAAACAGCACCACGGCGGCGCGCAGACGAAAGCGTAAACACCACAAAAACCAGCCGCATAACAGCGCGTGGGTGATAATGCCCCACGGCTGGGTCACGCTTTCGGTAATCCAGTACAGCAGCGTTAACCAGCCTTCCTGAAGGCCTGGCTGCCACTTCCAGCCGGATGTCCATACCGCAGCGGGCATAACGATCAGTAGCGCCGCAGCGATGGCGGTTCGTCTGGCAATCGACAGCATCTCATCTCCTTATCTGTTCACCCGACTATCATAACGGAAAGTGGTTCGTTTGTGCGCTTTACGCGCAGGCAGCCGTGCGCAATTAGGAGAACGTCAGGGCATTGTGGCAAAATAGCGGCAAACAGAAGCACATTCAGGTGCTGACAGAATCTGGAGAATCACATGCAGCTTAAACGTGTGGCAGAAGCCAAACTGCCAACCCCCTGGGGCGATTTCCTGATGGTGGGTTTTGAAGAACTGGCAACCGGACAGGATCATGTCGCGCTGGTATTCGGCGATATTTCGGGCCAGTCGCCCGTCCTGGCGCGCGTACACTCTGAGTGCTTAACGGGCGATGCCCTTTTTAGTCTGCGTTGTGATTGTGGTTTTCAGCTGGAAGCGGCGCTGTCGCATATCGCCGAAGAGGGGCGCGGGATTCTGCTGTACCATCGTCAGGAAGGCCGCAACATCGGTCTGCTGAATAAAATCCGCGCCTACGCATTGCAGGATCAAGGTTATGACACCGTGGAAGCGAACCACCAGCTGGGCTTTGCCGCGGATGAGCGCGACTTTACGCTGTGCGCCGATATGTTCAAACTGCTCAACGTCGAGCAGGTCCGCCTGCTGACCAACAACCCGAAAAAAGTGGAAATTCTGACCGAGGCCGGGATTAACATCGTTGAACGCGTGCCGCTGATCGTCGGACGCAACCCGAAAAATGCCCACTATCTGGACACCAAGGCCGCCAAGATGGGGCACCTGTTGAATAAATAGTTCGCCAGCATGAAAAAGGGCCAGCCGACGCTGGCCTTTTTTTACAGCATATTGCGGATCACATAGTGCAGAATACCGTCATTCTGATAGTAGGTCAGCTCGGTTGCGGTATCGATACGGCAGCGGCAGTTAATCACCTCTTGCGTACCGTCCGTCCGCGTTAAGGTCAGCGGAACGGTCGCGCCTGGCTGTAAGGCCTGCAGATGGCTAATATCAATCCGCTCCTCTCCGCTCAGCCCCAGCGTTTTACGCGTCACGCCCTGCGGGAACTCCAGCGGCAGGATCCCCATCCCAATCAGGTTAGAGCGGTGAATACGTTCGAATGACTCGGCGATCACTACCAGCACGCCCAGCAGACGCGGACCTTTCGCCGCCCAGTCGCGGCTGGAACCGGAGCCATACTCTTTCCCGGCCACGACCGCCAGCGGAACCCCTTCATCCTTATACAGCATTGCCGCGTCATAAATCGCTATCGGTTCACTGCCCGGCAGATGTCGGGTCATCCCCCCTTCCACGCCCGGCACCATTTCGTTACGAATGCGGATGTTGGCAAAGGTCCCGCGCATCATCACTTCATGGTTACCGCGGCGGGAGCCGTAGGAGTTAAAGTCAGCGCGCGCCACGCCGTGTTCCTGTAAGTAGCGCCCGGCGGGGCTGTCCGGTTTGATGCTACCGGCGGGTGAAATATGGTCGGTGGTCACCGAGTCGCCCAGCATCGCCAGAATCCGCGCGCCGTGAATATCCTCCACCGGTTCGGGCAGCACGCCCATCTCGTCAAAGAAAGGTGACAGGCGAATATAGGTTGAATCCTCCTGCCAGTCATAGGTATCAGAACGCTCGACGTTAATCGCTTTCCACTCCGGCGTGCCTTCGAACACCTCGGCATACTCTTTGTGGAACATTTCGGTAGAAACCTGCTCAACCGCCTGCGCAATCTCCAGACCGCTCGGCCAGATATCTTTCAGGTACACCGGTTGACCATCTTTACCGGTACCGAGCGGATCGCGGGTCAGATTGACGTTCATATTACCGGCGAGGGCATAGGCCACCACCAGCGGCGGCGAAGCCAGCCAGTTGGTTTTCACCAGCGGATGAATTCGGCCTTCAAAGTTGCGGTTACCGGAAAGCACCGCCCCGACGGTTAAATCCCCTTTTTTGATGGCCTCTTCGATCGGTTCCGGCAATGGCCCGGAGTTGCCGATACAGGTGGTACAGCCATACCCGACCAGGTTGAAACCCAGCTCATCGAGATACGGCGTCAGATTGGCATGGGCCAGATAGTCAGAAACCACTTTTGACCCCGGAGCCAGAGACGCTTTTACCCACGGCTGCGGCTTAAGTCCCAGTTCAACGGCCTTTTTCGCCAGTAGACCGGCGGCCATTAACACGCTGGGGTTAGAGGTATTGGTACAGGAGGTAATCGCGGCAATGGCGACCGCTCCGTCGGGCAGCGAATATTGCTGTCCGTTCAACGTATAGTCAACCGGCAGACGCGCTGTCTGCGTCAGGTTAACCTCCAGCTCGCTGCTGGCGGCGAAGGCCTTCGGCACGTCGCCAAGCGCCACGCGGTCCTGCGGGCGTTTCGGCCCGGCCAGGCTCGCCTCCACGGTGCCCATATCGAGAGCCAGGGTACTGGTAAATACCGGTTCATCGCCGGTCTGGCGCCACATCCCCTGCGCTTTGGCATAGGCTTCCACCAGCGCCACCTGCTCATCGCTACGCCCGCTGAGGCGCATATAGCTCAGGGTCACCGCATCGATCGGGAAAAAGCCGCAGGTCGCGCCATACTCCGGCGCCATATTGGCGATCGTCGCCCGGTCCGCCAGCGGCAGCGAATCGAGGCCATCGCCATAAAACTCCACGAATTTACCGACCACGCCGTGCTGGCGCAGCATCTGGGTCACGGTGAGCACAAGGTCGGTGGCGGTAATGCCTTCGCGCAGTTTCCCGCTCAGCTTAAAGCCCACCACATCCGGGATCAGCATCGATACCGGCTGGCCGAGCATGGCGGCTTCCGCCTCAATGCCGCCGACGCCCCAGCCGAGTACGCCCAGGCCGTTGATCATCGTGGTGTGCGAATCGGTACCGACCAGCGTGTCAGGCCAGGCGACCCACTCGCCGTTTTGTTCTTCGCTCCACACCGCTTTGCCCAGATATTCCAGGTTAACCTGATGGCAAATCCCGGTCCCCGGCGGAACGACGCTAAAGCGGCTGAAGGCCTGCTGCCCCCAACGCAGGAAAACGTATCGTTCGTGGTTGCGATCCATCTCGAGACGAACGTTTTCCTCGAACGCATTTTCGTTACCAAAGCGGTCTACCGTTACCGAGTGGTCAATCACCAGGTCGACGGGGGAAAGCGGATTCACTTTCGCCGTATCTCCCCCCAGACGTTTTACCGCTTCGCGCATTGCCGCTAAATCCACCACCGCAGGCACGCCGGTAAAGTCCTGCATCAGAACGCGCGCCGGACGATAGGCTATCTCCCGGTCGGCGTGAGCGTGCTGCAGCCAGCCCGCCAGCGCCTGGATGTCTTCCGCGGTGACCGAGTCACCGTCCTGCCAGCGCAGCAGGTTTTCGAGTAGTACTTTGAGCGACTTGGGTAGACGGCTCAAATCGCCCAGTTGTTTCGCGGCCAGCGGTAAGCTGTAGTAATGGTAGGTTTTCTCTTTGACCTGTAGCGTATCCTTGCTGGCTGCTCGTAGGGTTGACGACATAGCTCCTCCTTTATCACAGGGATGGCAAGCCCTGATCCTCCTCAGGGTTAATATTAAAGATAACACATACCAGGCATAACACTTTGATAACAACCCAAATTGCTAAAATCGGTAAAATCACCAGCGACAGAAAAGCTGAATAACAACAGGGGGGAATGTTGAAAGAGATTGATGGATCGGATATAGCCGCGGATGAAATTTATACGAGAGGCCAAAAGGAAAAGAACTAATCGCCAGTGGATTGACGATTAGTTCAACAGAATGGATTATTGATTAAAAGACACTGTGGCGAAATAACTCCTCCTTGTTGCCGTTAGTATATTAAAGTGAATAATTCGTTGCGATTTCTCCGTCATAAAAATGACATATATTCATATTCAGAAAATGCAGGCTCAGCTGATGATCCAAACGTTACAGACGACGAGCGCGATGAGACTCCAGAACATCGCAAGCCCAAGGATGACGGCACTCCAGGCCCTACTCCTTAACACAGGATCAATCTCCGTTTTGTCACTTTCCTGTGACATCGCAAACTTCATATAATCGATATCACGAATCATTTTATCACCACCAATCGCTAAAATTATCAGGTACGATTAAATCTTAATTATGACCGTTCGATTAATCCAGCTAATTCTCTTAGAAATGGATATCTTTCGCCATTAATTTGATCGCGATAGGTATATTTGAAATTGTGGTACGAGGAGTTAACGAAAATTGTGATTTATACGAGGTTTAGCGCTTCGGTTATCGACCATAATAGGTTTTGGCATCCCCGCGAGGATGCCATTATTATTTACAAGGCTACTTTTCTGGCAGCTTAATATCTTTAAACATCGCCTCAATATCTTCATTCGAGCGTAAAGCCACGGCGGTATCGACCACGTCTCGCGTCAAATGCGGCGCAAAACGCTGAATAAAATCATACATATAGCTGCGAAGGAAGGTGCTGCGACGGAAGCCTATTTTGGTGGTGCTGTGGCTGAAAATGCCGTTGGCATCCAGCTTGACCAGGTCAGGATCGGAGACCGGATCAACCGCCATGCTGGCTATCACCCCAACCCCCAGTCCCAGACGAACGTAGGTTTTGATCACGTCGGCATCGGTGGCGGTGAAGACGATCCGCGGCGTCAGCCCGGCGCGGTTGAACGCGGTATCCAGCTCGGAACGGCCGGTAAAGCCAAAGGTATAGGTAACCAGCGGGTACTGGGCCAGCTCTTCAATCGTCACCGACCCGCGGGAGGCCAGCGGATGCTCAGGGGTGACGACAATTGAGCGGTTCCAGTGATAGCACGGCAACATGACCAGATCATCGTAGAGATGCAGCGCTTCGGTAGCGATAGCGAAATCAGCATTGCCTTTCGAGACCGCTTCGGCAATCTGCGTCGGCGAGCCCTGATGCATATGCAAGGAGACCCGCGGATAGCGCTCAATAAAGCCTTTAATCACCCCCGGCAGCGCGTAGCGGGCCTGGGTGTGCGTGGTAGCGACATACAGCGAGCCTTTGTCAGGCCAGGTATGCTCCCCGGCCACCGACTTAATCGCATCGACCTTCGACAGGACTTCGCGGGCAATGCGAATGATCTCCTGACCTGCGGGGGTCACCTGAGTCAGGTGTTTGCCGCTCCGGGCAAAAATCTGAATACCGAGCTCATCTTCCAGCATGCGAACCTGCTTGCTGATGCCGGGCTGCGAGGTATACAGGCCTTCGGCGGTAGAGGAGACATTCAGATTATGGTTAACAACCTCAACGATGTAGCGGAGTTGCTGTAGTTTCATGGCTGATATCCGTTAACGCGTAAAATGAATCCGCTTCATACATTTTACGTTCAGGCCGCCTGCTGGTGGGTTACACGGCCCCTGCCATCCCTGCGACTGGCCGTTATGGCGCCACAAAGCATCCTGAAAACGATGATGTATAAGACGATTTAATAATAAAAAAGAGATTAGCTATAACCACTATATCATTTATATCTACAGTGTATAGATACTAACGAAAAATAATAAGCCGGTTATAAGGCTGGCGCCAGGCGCCGCAAGAACGCGCATTTCAGCGGGAAATCCACAGGAAAAAGGGCCGCATGGCGGCCCTTCTGAGAGAGTAAAACGCTTACTTCTTCGCTTCAGTCCATTTGCCGTCAATATAGAAGGCGGACCAACCGGTCGCTTTACCCTCTTTTTCTGACGCCACGTACTGCTGCTTGGTTTTACGGCTAAAACGCACCAGCGTTTTGTTGCCTTCCGGATCCTGCTGCGGCGCATCGGCCAGATAGCGCAGCTTCTCCGCCAGGCGGTCGCGGAAGCGGTACAGCTCCTCCACCAGCGGCGCACGCGTTTCGCGCGATTTCGGGAAGGTGTTGGCCGCGAGGAACACGCCGGCGGCACCGTCACGCAGAACAAAATAGGCGTCCGATTTTTCGCACGGCAGTTCCGGTAGTGGAACCGGATCTTCCTTCGGCGGAGCCACTTCGCCGTTACGCAGAATTTTACGCGTGTTCTTACATTCGTCGTTGGTGCAGGCCATGTACTTACCAAAACGTCCCATTTTCAGGTGCATTTCAGAACCACATTTTTCACACTCCACGATCGGGCCGTCATACCCCTTGATGCGGAACTCGCCTTCTTCGATCTCATAGCCGTCGCAGGTTGGGTTATTACCACAGACGTGCAGCTTGCGCTTCGGATCGATCAGGTAGCTGTCCATCGCCGTACCGCATTTCTGGCAGCGACGCTTGGCGCGCAGCGCATTGGTTTCGGCATCGTCGCCTTCCAGTACGTTGAGCACTTCGTTTTCCGGCACCAGGTTAATGGTGGTCTTGCAGCGCTCCTTCGGCGATAGCGCATAGCCTGAGCAGCCGAGGAACACGCCGGTGCTGGCGGTGCGGATGCCCATCTTGCGACCACAGGTCGGGCAGTCGATGCTGGTCAATACCATCGGGTTCGGCTGCATGCCGCCCTCTTCCGGATCCTTCTCCGCCGTTTCCAGCTGGGTGGTGAAGTCACCAAAGAAGTGGTCCAGAACCTGGCGCCATTCGGCCTGATGGTTAGCAACCTGGTCGAGGCGATCTTCCATTTGCGCGGTAAAATCGTAGTTCATCAAATCGCGGAAGTTCTCTTCCAGACGATCGGTGACGATCTCACCCATTTTTTCCGCATAGAAGCGGCGGTTTTCCACCCGGACGTAGCCGCGATCCTGAATGGTCGAAATGATCGACGCATAGGTCGACGGACGACCGATGCCGCGTTTTTCCAGCTCTTTAACCAGCGATGCTTCGCTAAAGCGCGCAGGCGGTTTGGTAAAGTGTTGCGCCGGGGTCAGTTCAACCAGGCTTAAGCTCTCGCCTTGATTAACCACCGGTAAAGTCCGATCTTCATCGCCTTTACGCAGCGCGGGCATCACTTTTGTCCAGCCGTCAAAACGCAGGGTACGGCCGCGCGCTTTGAGTTTGAAGTCGCCGGCTTTGACGGTCAGAGTGGTAGAGTCGTACTGCGCTGGCGTCATCTGACAGGCGACGAACTGGCGCCAGATCAGCTGATACAGTTTCAGCGCGTCCGCTTCCATCCCTTTCAGGTCTTCCGCCATCACGTTGACATCAGAAGGACGAATCGCTTCGTGCGCTTCCTGCGAATTTTCTTTGCTGGCGTACTGGTTCGCGTTCTCCGGCAGATACTTTTTACCAAAGTTATCGCCGATATAGCCACGGACCATGCTTAGCGCATCCTGACTGAGGTTGGTCGAGTCAGTACGCATGTAGGTGATGTAGCCCGCTTCATACAGACGCTGCGCCATCATCATGGTTTTCTTTACCCCGAAGCCCAGGCGGGTGCTGGCTGCCTGTTGCAATGTCGAGGTGATAAACGGCGCGCCCGGCTTGCTGCTGGTCGGTTTATCTTCACGCTCCAGCACGCTGTAGCTGGCTTTCTCCAGCAGCGCAACGGCAGCCATGGTTTCATCGCGATTAACCGGACGAAACGGCTTGTCGTTCTTGTGCGTTACCTGCAACGGTAAAGCCTCACCGCCCGGCGTGGTGGTGCTGGCGTCAATTTCCCAGAACTCTTCCGGAACGAAGGCTTTAATTTCGCGTTCGCGTTCGACCACCAGACGTACCGCAACCGACTGGACGCGGCCCGCGGAGAGACCGCGGGCAATTTTTTTCCACAGCAGCGGGGAAACCATATATCCCACCACGCGGTCCATAAAGCGACGCGCCTGTTGGGCATTGACACGATCGATATTCAGCTCGCCCGGCTTATCAAAGGCCTGACGGATCGCGTTTTTAGTGATTTCGTTGAACACCACGCGGCTATAGCGTTTTTCATCCCCACCGATAACTTCCCGCAGGTGCCATGCAATGGCTTCTCCTTCGCGGTCAAGGTCGGTTGCGAGATAGATATGGTCGGCTTTTTCCGCCAACTGTTTGAGTTCTGAAACTACCTTTTCTTTACCCGGGAGTACTTCATAGTGTGCATTCCAGTCATGCCATGGGTCCACACCCATACGGTTGACCAGAGCGCTACGTTCATCCTTTTTAGGCTTTTTAGCCCCTTTGGTGGAGGTAGAGTCGGCGCTCTTTTTGGAAGCTGAGCCACTGGTCGGCAAATCGCGGATATGACCGACGCTGGATTTCACCACGTAGTCATTACCCAGATACTTATTGATCGTTTTGGCTTTTGCCGGGGACTCAACGATAACGAGAGCTTTACCCATATTCACCTTTACCTAATTTGATTCATCCAGGAATACATCGCACATTTTGATTCACCATCCACTGGCGACGTACGTCAGATGTTGCGACGCCGTCGATGGATATCAACCCTTTGCACGTCCGGTTTCACATCCATAAAACCAGATAGCTGAGTTTACTGACTTTTTCTCAGTCAGGTGACATAGCACGAAGAATTTTTGGCCGAATGTCAAGCAAATCTGTTGCCAGATCGCCGAAAGCGTCACACTGTACCTGATAAAATTCGTTACGCAACTTTATTAGCATGCAAAAGCAAATCCTGCCAGTAAAGTCATGTTTCTTAGACCTTTGCAATTATCCCTGCAATCTAAATGGAAAATTTGCCCCTTCCCGCTACGCGGCGTAAACTAGCGCCCGAAGAATCACAGGAGTGAATTATGCAAGGTACAACCCAACCCATCGAGCGCCAGACGCTGCTTGCAATAGCCAATAAACTGATTCGGGAGCATGAAGATACGTTAGCCGGGATCGAAGCCACCGACGTTGTGCAACGTAACGGGGTGCTGGTGTTCAGCGGCGAGTTTTATCTTGATGAGCAAGGTCTGCCGACGGCGAAGAGTACGGCGGTATTTAATATGTTCAAATACCTCGCGCATACGCTGTCTGAGAAGTATCACCTGGCCGATTAAGCCTTTCAGGTTTACCGGGCCGATTACGACAACGCGAGGCATGAGCCTCGCGTTGTATTATTTACAGCAGCGGCTTTTGCCCCCGCTGCCACCAGCGTAGCAGCAGGCGGTCCGCGCTTTCGGCGGCGCTGCCGGTAAAGCGGTCGAGCATCTTTTTACGCTGCAGATAACGCACGCCGATCACTTCATGGTTGTCGATCAGGCCGAGGATCAGCTCGTCGCTGGTTTCCACCACATCCACCAGCCCTTTCTCCAGCGCCTGCACGCCATACCAGTGTTCGCCGGTCGCCACCTGCTCGATATCCAGCGTCGGGCGCATTTGGTGGACGAAATCTTTAAACAAACGGTGAGTGTCGTTGAGGTCTTCGCGGAACTTGCGCCGGCCTTCGTCGGTGTTTTCGCCCAGCATCGTTAAGGTGCGTTTGTACTGACCGGCGGTATGCAGTTCAACATCGATGTCCTTATTCTTCAGGAAACGATGAATGTTGGGGATCTGCGCCACCACGCCGATCGAGCCCAGAATGGCGAACGGCGCGGCGACAATTTTGTTCGCCACGCAGGCCATCATGTAGCCGCCGCTGGCCGCCACCTTATCCACCGCCACAGTCAGTGGGATCTGCTTATCGCGCAGGCGCTGCAGCTGTGAGGCCGCCAGGCCGTAGCCGTGAACCACGCCACCGGGGCTTTCCAGCCGCAGAATGACCTGATCGCGCGCTTTCGCCGTTGCCAGCACCGCGGTGATCTCTTCACGTAGGCTGTTGACCTCGTGCGCGTCCATGCTGCCTTTAAAATCCAGCACCCAGGCGCGCGGCTTGCCGTTTGGCTCCGCAGTACCTGACTTCGCCCGCGCTTTTGCCGCTTTCGCCTCCTGCTTGTGCTTTTTCTTTTGCGCTTTGTGCCACTGCTTTTGCTGCGGGCCATCAAGCAGCGCAACCGCCAGCTCTTCACGCATCTCCTTGTATTGCTCGCTAAGATTGGTCACCCGCAGTTCCCCGCGTTGCTTCTTGCGCTGAGTCAGGTTAACGATAATCGCGGCGATCGCCGCAATTGCGACGACAACTGTCGCGATTTTGGCCAAAAACAGGCCATATTGAGCAAGTAATTCCACGTTTTCACCTTGTGCAAACCACTGACGTTGACGCACAGTGTACATCAGCCGTCACAGCGAAGTCTCTGCGCTTTGTGTCCTGTGCGCAACGCCTTCCGGTTTTTTCAGCGACGATGAAATCGTTGCAAGATATTAATTCCGAAAAGAGTTTCCTTTTCGCTGATTGCAATACCCGGCTGTTTCAGGCATAAAACGCAAAAGTGAGATACCGAATACAAAGCGTGATCGTCAGCAGGTCACCCAAGGAGTCGCCGTGCACTATCAACCGCAGAGTCATTTACTCAAAGACCGCATCATCCTGGTTACCGGCGCCAGCGACGGTATCGGCCGTGAAGCCGCGCTGACCTATTCCCGCTACAGCGCCAGCGTTATCCTGGTCGGCCGTAACGAAGAGAAACTGCGCAACGTCGCGCAAGAAATTCAACAGGACGGCGGGATCCCGGCGACCTGGTTTACCCTCGATTTGTTAACCTGCACGCCGCAGGAGTGCCAGCAGCTGGCCCAGCAGATAAGCATCCACTACCCGCGCCTCGACGGCGTGCTGCATAACGCTGGCCTGCTGGGCGACGTCTGTCCGATGGAGCAGCAAAATCCGGAGGTCTGGCAGCAGGTGATGCAGGTCAACGTCAACGGCACCTTTATGCTCACCCAGGCGCTGCTTCCTTTATTACTCAAATCCGAGTCGGGTTCGCTGGTCTTCACCTCTTCCAGCGTCGGCCGCCAGGGGCGTGCCAACTGGGGAGCCTACGCGGCGTCCAAGTTCGCCACGGAAGGGATGATGCAGGTGCTGGCTGAAGAGTATCAGAGCCGTCACCTGCGGGTGAACTGCATTAATCCGGGCGGAACGCGAACCAAAATGCGCGCCGACGCCTTCCCGACGGAAGATCCGCAAAAATTGAAAACCCCCGCCGACATCATGCCGGTTTATCTCTGGCTGATGGGCGATGACAGCCGTCGGAAGACGGGAATGACCTTCGACGCCCAACCGGGGCGTAAACCAGGAATTGCACAATGAGTGATGAACGCTACCGTGAACGCCAGCAGCGGGTAAAAGAGAAAGTGGACGCCCGGGTGGCGGCAGCGCAGGAAGAACGCGGCATTGTGATCGTTTTCACCGGCAACGGCAAAGGTAAAACCACCGCCGGTTTTGGTACCGTAACCCGCGCCATCGGGCATGGCAAGAAAGCGGGCGTTATCCAGTTTATTAAAGGCACCTGGCCCAACGGCGAGCGCAATCTGCTGGAACCGCACGGCGTTGAGTTTCAGGTCATGGCCACCGGTTTTACCTGGAATACCCAGGATCGTGAAAGCGATACCGCTGCCTGCCTCGCGGTCTGGGAACATGCGCGACGCATGCTGGCTGACGAGACGCTGGATATGGTCCTGCTCGACGAGCTGACCTATATGGTGGCGTATGACTATTTGCCGCTTGCCGAGGTGCTTTCCGCGCTGCGCAATCGCCCGGCACAGCAAACGGTGATTATCACCGGGCGCGGCTGCCACCGCGAGCTCATTGAACTGGCGGATACCGTCAGCGAACTGCGGCCGGTGAAGCACGCATTCGATGCCGGTATCAAAGCGCAGATGGGGATTGATTACTAAGCGCCAGACGCTCGACCAGCGCATGATTGAGCGGCAGACACAGGCAATCCTCGCCTGATGCCAGCGCGCTTTGGTGAATATTTTGCCGTGAGACAAAACGCTTGCGGTACTCGGTTGGCGTCATACCGCAGTATTTGTTAAAGGCGGCAATCAGCGACTTATGCTCCTGAAAACCGCAGCTATGGCTGATATCGGTGATCGGCGTACGGGTGTCGCGCAACAGCGCCCGCGCCTTATTCAGCCGCACCAGCGTCAGATACTCTTTAAAATTGTGCCGGCTCACCTTCTTGAACAGCCGGGAGAACCACGAATAGCTCATGCCGCTATGGTTGGCGACCTCGCCGAGCGTCAGGGGCCGGTCAAAGTGCTGGTTAATGAAATCAATCCCTTTTTTGATCATCGCCTCTTCGCGCAGGGAACTCGCCACCTGCGCCGCCGGCTCGCCCGCGCATACCAGCGCATCCAGCAGCAGGTAGGTCGTCGCGATACGCTGAAACGGCGCAGAGTTATCAACCAGCTGGTTTAATAGTGCGATGAGCCGCCGATGCACCTGGCGATCCGCCGGCGTTTGAGAACGCCCCCGGGTACACCAGTTGAGCAGCGGCGCAGGATGCAGTTGATCAAACAGCCCGGGAGAAAACTGAACCGTCACCAGCGAGCTGGCCGCCTCTTCCGCGCACAGCGAATGCACCGCTTCAGCATTGATATACAGCATCTCGCCCTGAACCAGCTCCACGCTCTGCTGACCGATAGCGATAGAAAAGCGCCCCGACAGGACGGCGATCAGTTCCGGCGCGGGGTGCCAGTGAGGCTCGCAGTAGCGTACCTCAGCGGCAAAGGCGTTGAGCTTTTCCGCATCGAAGGCGATCAGCTCATAGCCGCTGCTCACCGTATGCCGCCCGGTCTCTGTCGCCGGCCGAGGATGGGTGACGGAAAATGGAAACATGCGTAATCTCCTGGCGCGGGACGATTATTCACGCCCGGCAAGTACGGTATTCAGTTCATCGCGATCGATATCAAGCGCTAAAAACTCCGTCAGCGCAATCAACAGCCCGCAGAACAGATCCGGCGCCAGCTGGATCAGCCGTTCGCGGATCTGCGCCGGCGGCAGCTGGCTCTTGCGGGCGATCAGCGCCACCACCCGACTCAGCGCTTCGGGCTGCAGAATCAGCTGCTGCAGCGAATTGTCGTCACGCAGAGGCGCATAGCGAGGCGGGCAATCCACCGTCAGCGGCGCCCCCAGCGTCAGATCGCGCGAGGAGCTCCCCACCCGAATCTGCCAGATCCCCGGCGTAATCACCCAGTCCGCAAGGCCCGGATGATAACAGGCCAGTTCGCTGACCGGTAGCCGCAGGCTGACGCGGCGGGTTTCGCCAGCGGCCAGCGCCACTTTTGTAAACGCTTTAAGCGCCTGTTCTTCGCGAATCAGCTCCCCGGACGGCGCGCTAACGTACAGTTGTACAATCTCCTTGCCCTCGCGATCGCCGCGGTTAGTCAGATCGAAAGAGACGGTCAGCGTCTCGCCCTCCCCGAGCCGTGACGCAGAGAGCTGCAGCGCGCTGTAGGTAAACCGGGTATAGCTTAAGCCAAAACCAAACGGGAACAGCGGCGTCAGGCGACGTTTATCATAATAGCGATAGCCGACGAAGAGTCCTTCACCATAGTGATGGCGCAGGTTTTCCCCCGGATAATTGAGCCAGGCGGGTGTCTCTTCGAGGGCGTTCGGCACCGTCACCGTCAGTTTACCGCACGGGTTGCGCTTGCCGAACAGAATTTCCGCCACGGCTCGCCCCATTCCCTGCCCGGCGAAGAAGGTTTCCAGCAGCGCTTTACACCCGGGAAGCCAGGGCATCACTACCGCATCGCTGTTCGCCAGCACCACCACCACATTGGGCTGCACCGCCGCCACTTCGCGAATCAGCTGTTCATGTACCGCAAGGATATTCAGATCGTGACGATCGCCGTTCTCGCCATCTTCACCGACGGCGGTGCTGACGAAGATAACCGCCACGTCCGCCTCCTGAGCCACCGCTCGCGCTTCGGCCAGCGCCTGCTGACAGCTTTGCATATCATCCGGGGCGCCAATCGCCCAGCTCACGTTAAAATCATCCCCGGCGAGATCGAAAATTTCATCAAGCGGACGATCGAGTAAATAAGGAACCGTTGTGGCACAGCCAGACCCCTGAATCACCGGCTCCTGCGCCGGCTTGCCCAGCACCGCAATCCGCCGGGTGCGTTCCGCCCGCAGCGGCAGCAGGTTATCGTCATTCTTCAGCAACACGATAGATTCAGCCGCCAGCTGCTGCGCCAGCGCGTGATGAGCCGGGAAATCCGCCTCGGTTTCCGGGCGGCGATGGCGCTGAACCTTCTCCAGCAGCGCCAGCATCCGCTGGCAGGCGCGGTCAACGACGGCCATCGGCACCTCGCCAGCCTCAATAGCCGCCAGCAGCGTCTGCTTGTCGCGACGGGTTTCCGGCATCGCCAGATCGTTGCCTGCCAGCAGCGATGCCGGACGGTCCTTAATACCGTACCAGTCGGACATGACCAGACCGTCATAGCCCCATTCATCACGCAGAACCTGGGTCAGTAAAAAGGGATCCTGCGAGGTCTGTACGCCATTCAGACGGTTGTAGGAAGACATGACCGTCCACGGTTGAGATTTCGCTATCGCCCGCTGGAAGCCGGCAAGGTAGATTTCACGTAGCGCCCGCTCCTCGATGATGGAATCCATTTCCGTACGCCGGTATTCCGAATTATTGGCCGCAAAATGTTTCAGACTGGCGCCGACCCCTTCCTGCTGCAGGCCGTTGATTAACGCCGCGGCAATATCCCCGCTGACTACCGGGTCCTCGGCATAGTATTCGTAGCCTCGTCCGGCCAGCGGCGTACGGCGGATATTGATGCCCGGCCCCAGTAAAATGCCGACGCCCATCTGCTGACATTCGCGCCCGAGCGCCTGCCCCATCTGATAAACCAGCTCCACGTCCCAGCAGCAGGCCAGGCTGGAACCATTGGGAAAACAGGTCGCCGGTAGCGAGGCGCTGAACAGGGCTTCACTGCCGCCCTTCGCCGCAGGTTCTTCCACGCAGGCCTGGTCGGCGGTCTGGGTGATCACCGAGATAAAGTCGTCCATGCTCCATTTTTCATCACCGTCTATTTGCGCGCTGCTGTAGCGCACGCCGTAGGTGCCATCGGTCATCACGATGTCGGCAATACCATGCTGCGCTAACGAAGCGGTGCGCCACAGGCCGCTGCCGGTCAACAGCGCGACCTTTTCTTCTGCGCTCATCGCGGCAAGAAGGGGGTTAAATTCGGTATTCATCTCTCTGACTCCCTGCGGCTAAAGCGCATTCTGCTTACGCAGGCTAATTTTCTGAACAATGTCACGATAGGTTTTTTCATCCAGCGAATAGCACGCGACAAATATCGCGCTAATCGCAAACATCGCGCCCGGGAATAAGGTCATCAGAATATTAATCCCGTTAATTGCGCCGGCGGTAATGTTCCCCGCATCATAATGGTAGTAGTCCAGCAGCCAGCCTGCACAGCCGCCGCCAATGGCCATCGCGATTTTGGTAATAAAATTAAAGAAGCCATAGATAGCCCCTTCCGTACGTACCCCGTGGTGCCATTCGGCATATTCTACGGTATCGGCAATCATCGTCCACATGGCCACAAACCCCATCCCCAGAGTAATACTGTAGAGACACACCCCGGTCATAATTAGCCACAGATTATGGCCCGCGACAAAATACTGCATCAGCACGCCCAGCACGCCTATCAGTAAGGCCACCAGGGCCATTTTCTTTTTCCCCATCAGGGCAATCGCTTTTTCTGAAACCACCGTTCCGACAATATAAGCCGCAGACTGAATCATAAAGAACGTTGCGGTATAGCCTTCATGACCAATGATGTATTTAATAAAATAGATAGCAATCGCCATCCACACGGTGTAGGCAATATAGAAAAATACGGTAAATAGCGACAGATTAAGCAGCGGGGCATTACCCATCACCGCCCGCAGCATTTCACGCAGCGTCGGAGCGGCCATCTCCTCCTCTTCGCCCACCCGCTCTGTCGTCATCCCGAAGCAGGCGAGGAACAGAAAGGTCGCCAGCAGCGCAAAACAGGAGACGGCGAAGACGTAGCCTGCCTGCTTATCAGTAAACGGTGAAATCAGTATGTCGGCAGTGGTTGAGACAATTAAATAGCCGACAATAGCCAGCACAAACCGATATACCGACAGCGATGAACGGGAAGCTTCGTGCTGGGTCAGGCGATTGGTCAGCGCCGAATAAGGGGTATTCACTGCCGTATATGCCAGGCAATACAGCGTATAAGAGATCAGCGCAAAATAAAATTTTGCCTCACCGCCTACCGGCACAAAACACAAGACGGTTAACAAGCCTAATGGTAGCGAACCATAGAATAACCAGGGACGCAACTTGCCATATCGGCTGTGGGTTTTATCAATAGCAAAGCCGATCGCAATATTAAAGACCGCATCAATAACCCGGGCTATAACAAATATCAGGCTAGCCTGTACCGCACTGATACCGTAAATATTGGTATAAAAAAAGAGTAAAAACAGAGAGACAAAGCCGAAAGATAAATTTGAGGCAAAGTCACCAAAGCCATAACCTATTTTCTCTTTGACGCCGATAACCACATAGCTTGCCGATAGTTTTCCTGCTGTATCCATTTTTGGCGACCTGTTTTGTAATCAGTGGCGACAGTATATGGCGTTAGCGGAAACCGCACTTTGCGTTATTTGTCCGGGCGTTTCCTGTTTTTTGTCTTTATGCAGAAGTGTGAAAAGAATCACATGTAAGGAAGGTAGCGCAGAGAAATCCGGCGGGAACCCCGCCGGATTTAATAAGATTAGCCGTTGCTACGGCTGCCGCCCGAACGGCGGTTGTTGCTGTTCCCCACCTGGGAATGGCGTTTCACCGCACGGCGAATCTGATTCGCCTTCATCCGGCGGCGATCTTTCTCTACCGCGACCTTAGAGGTAGTTTCCGCAGGCAGTTCAACCAGCTCACGCAGGTAGTTGGTTTGCGCCAGATCCAGCTCGGTATAGCCGCCGCGAGGCAGGCCTTTCGGCAACGGAATATCGCCGTAGCGGACGCGGATCAGGCGGCTGACCTGAACGCCGACCGCTTCCCACAGGCGACGGACTTCACGGTTGCGCCCTTCGGTCAGCGTCACGTTGTACCACTGGTTAATCCCTTCACCACCGGCAAATTTAATGGTTTTGAACGCCGCCGGGCCATCTTCCAGCTGCACGCCGCGTGACAGCTGACGCAGTTTGTCATCATCCACCTGGCCGAACACGCGCACGGCGTATTCACGCTCAACTTCACGGCTCGGGTGCATCAGACGGTTAGCCAGTTCACCATCGGTGGTAAACAGCAGCAGGCCACAGGTGTTGACGTCCAGACGCCCCACCGCAATCCAGCGCGCGCCGCGCAGTTTCGGCAAACGGTCAAACACCGTCGGGCGGCCTTCCGGATCGTTACGGGTACAGAGCTCGCCTTCCGGCTTGTAGTACGCCAGCACGCGGCAAATCTGCTCGGCAGACTCTTTCACCGAAATCAGATGACCATCGATACGAATTTTTAAACCAGCCACGATCTCTACGCGATCGCCGAGGGTGGCGATTTTACCATCGACGCTGACGCGACCAGCTTCGATTTTAGCTTCAATTTCACGGCGGGAGCCGTGGCCGGCGCGAGCCAGCACTTTCTGTAATTTCTCGCTCATTGAGCTTCCTTAAGGTGTCGCCTTCCCAGGCGTCTGGTATGCATTCAAAAACAACGAGTTAGCTTGAACTTAAACTTAACTCACTGATCTGTAACTATTTCATGGTACACAGTATGGCAAACAACGTGTCACACAAGCTGTCACACACTATGATTCGTGGGCGCACATACTACACGAATTTTAGACTAAATGATTCAACTAGTTTTGTACGTCTGAGTCTCGGTACTGACAGTCAAAAACAAGCTGGAGTGATCATAAATCAGATCCGCCCGTATATCCCTCTCGTGCAGAACGGGACTATGGATATTGAGGAATTTAAGAGAAAGATACAGGGCTACCGCACCGCCACTAAACAGGGCTTTGCTCACTACCTGCGACGTGCCCTTGAAAGCGATGTCGAGGTGATACAAAGCGCGGCTAAAATTGTCACACCACATGATGACAATCATGATGGCTATGTCGATTCGGGGCCGGCGGGCTGGGTAACGAGATTTTGAGCAGTACTCAACAGCCGGAAATTGGCACTGGCCTACAGAGTGGTTTCGTGGTGGTGCTGATTGCCATCCTGCTGGATCGGCTGTCGGCAAGCTTTGCAGGACGCGACGCCCCCCTTGCGCCAGAAAGACGATGCTTCATGGGCTGTTTCGACTCAGTGCGAAATAGCGCGGCGGGGGGGGTTATCCTGCATCAGGAATGGGGACCCCGACAGCCAGGGTCGCGATGCTGCCGGGGAATACGGAGTCCGTTACTGGAACGGTTTAACGTCGCCGACGCCTTCACGCAGCACGACCGGCGCGTCTTCGGTCAGGTCGATAACGGTGGTGGGCTGCTGGCCCAGATAGCCGCCGTGGATAATCAAATCCACCAGCTTCTCCAGCCGGTCCTTGATCTCTTCCGGGTCGGATTCAGTGAATTCGCTGCCGGGCAGCATCAGCGATGTCGACAGCATCGGTTCGCCGAGGGTCTCCAGCAGCGCCTGCGCGATCGGATTCGACGGCACGCGCATGCCGATGGTTTTCCGCTTTTCCTGCAGCAGGCGGCGCGGCACCTCTTTGGTCCCCTTGAGGATAAAGGTGTAGTTCCCCGGCGTGTTGTTTTTAATCAGCCGGAACGCCACGTTATCGACAAACGCATAGGTCGACAGCTCGGACAGATCCCGGCACATCAGCGTGAAGTTGTGGCCATCTGGCAGCTGACGAATGCGGCAAATACGCTCCATAGCGCCTTTATCTTCGATTTTGCATCCCAGCGCGTAACCGGAATCGGTGGGATAAACGATCACCCCCCCCTTACGCACAATCTCCACCGCCTGGTTAATCAACCGCGCCTGTGGGTTGTCCGGATGGATATAAAAAAACTGGCTCATACTTCCCTCTCAATTTTATTCTGCGGCCGTTTCCCAGCTGTGCCAGATCCCTTCAACGCCGGCGGGTAGCCAGAGTTTGCGGCCCAGTTCGATCCACGGGCAAGGCTGATGAAAATCAGAACCTTGTGAACCGAGAAGACCAAACTGTACGGCGTACGAGGCAAGCTGCGTACGCTCATGCGGGGCCTGCTGGCACTGTGCCAGCTCCATCGCATCGCCACCCTGCTCGCTAAAGTGGGCCAACAGCCGTTTCAACCACTTGGCGGAGAGGTCGTAACGCCCGGGATGGGCGATAACCGCTTTGCCGCCAGAATGATGAATGACATCAATCGCTTGTTTTATTGTACACCACTGTGGTGGAACGTAACCGGTTTTCCCGCGGGCGAGATATTTTTTAAAAACGTCGGCGATATTACCGGCATGACCGGCTTCGACCAGAAAGCGGGCAAAATGTCCGCGCGTCACCGCCCCGCCGTCAGCAAGCTTCATTGCCCCTTCCCAGGCGCCGGGGATCCGCGCCTTCTCTAAACGCTCGGCGATCATCTGCGCCCGCAGCTGACGCCGCGCCTTCTGCTCCTCCAGCAGGCTGGTCATCGCCGGGTGCGCAATATCAATATTCAAGCCGACAATATGAATCTCATGGTTTTCCCACAGAGTGGAAATTTCCACCCCGCTCACCAGAGTAAGGGGTAACTCCGCGCGGGCAATTTCCGCGCGGGCGGCGGGGATCGCGGCGACGGTGTCGTGGTCGGTAATCGCCAGCGTCCCGACCCGCATCTGGTGAGCGCGATGAACAAGTTCTTGCGGAGTCAGTCGCCCATCAGAGGCGGTGGTGTGGCTGTGCAGATCGTAAATCACTGCATAATTAGTGTCGCTCAAGGTGACTCCTGCTGGACATGGACTTAAATTAGCGCATTATCATAACGACTCGCGGAGAAAATCTGCAAACAGGGGTTGACTTTATTCCTCTGGACTAGTTAACTAGTACGCAAGTTCACATGAAGGGGTATCACGATGAAAACGCAAGTTATCACTCTGCACGGCTGGTGGCGCACCTCCTGATATCGGGCGGCGTGATCGCGTTTTGCACTCAGCATACAGATACCCGGCCCGCCAATGAGCGGGCTTTTTATTGGACAAAATATTATACCGAAAGGCGAGAACAATAATGCAAACATCAAAACCGGCACTCGAGCTTCTCACCAGCGACGCCATCTACCGTGAAAACCCGACGGCATTGTTCCACCAGCTGTGCGGCGCCCGCCCGGCCACGCTGCTGCTGGAATCAGCGGATATCGACAGTAAAGATGATTTAAAAAGCCTGCTGCTGGTGGACAGCGCGCTGCGCATCACCGCCCTGGGTGACACTGTCACTATCCAGGCGCAGTCCGCCAACGGCGCGGCGCTGCTGGATTTACTCGATAACACCCTGCCCGTGGGCATCGAAAACCAGCGTCAGCCAAACAGTCGGGTGATGAAATTTCCGCCGATCAGCGCCCTGCTGGATGAAGACGCGCGCTTATGCTCGCTATCCGTCTTCGACGCCTTCCGTTTGTTGCAGGAGCTGGTGATCGTTCCGCCGGACGAGCGCGAAGCGATGTTCTTCGGCGGCCTGTTTGCCTATGACCTGGTGGCCGGTTTCGAAAACCTGCCCGAGCTGGAGAGCGACACCGCCTGCCCGGACTACTGTTTCTACCTGGCCGAAACCCTGCTGGTTATCGACCACCAGACTAAAAATACCCGTATCCAGTCGAGTCTGTTCACCCCGCTGGAGAGTGAAAAACAGCGTCTGACCCAGCGTATCGCCCAGCTTCGCCAGCAGCTCAACGAGCCGCCAGCGCCGCTGCCGGTCACCAAAGTCGAAGCGATGACCTGCGACTGCGATCAGAGTGATGAAGAGTACGGCGCCGTGGTGCGTAAAATGCAGCGCGCCATCCGCGCCGGCGAGATTTTTCAGGTTGTGCCTTCACGTCGCTTTTCTCTGCCCTGCCCATCGGCGCTGGCAGCCTACGACGTGCTGAAAAAGAGCAACCCGAGCCCGTATATGTTCTTTATGCAGGATAACGACTTCTCGCTGTTCGGCGCATCGCCGGAAAGCTCGCTGAAATATGACGCCGTCAGCCGCCAGATTGAGATCTACCCGATTGCCGGCACCCGCCCGCGCGGCCGCCGTGCCGACGGGTCGCTGGATCGCGATCTCGACAGCCGCATCGAACTGGAAATGCGTACCGATCACAAAGAGCTTTCCGAGCATTTGATGCTGGTTGACCTCGCTCGTAACGACCTCGCGCGCATCTGTACGCCGGGCAGCCGCTACGTCGCCGACCTGACCAAAGTCGACCGTTACTCCTTCGTGATGCACCTGGTGTCGCGTGTGGTCGGTGAACTGCGCAGCGATCTCGACGTCCTGCATGCCTATCGCGCCTGTATGAACATGGGCACCCTTAGCGGCGCGCCGAAGGTCCGGGCAATGCAGCTTATCGCCGCCGCCGAAGGCAAGCGTCGCGGCAGCTACGGCGGCGCGGTGGGCTATTTTACCGCCCACGGCGACCTTGATACCTGCATCGTGATTCGCTCCGCCTATGTGCAGGATGGCATCGCCACCGTCCAGGCCGGCGCCGGTATCGTTCTGGATTCAGTGCCTCAGTCCGAAGCGGATGAAACCCGCAATAAAGCTCGCGCGGTGCTGCGCGCAATCGCCCAGGCCCACCACGCTAAGGAGACTTTCTGATGGCCGACATTCTGCTGCTCGATAATATCGATTCTTTTACCTATAACCTGGCAGACCAGCTGCGCGCGAACGGCCATAACGTGGTGATTTACCGTAACTCGGTGCCGGCGCAGACCTTAATTGAGCGTATCGGCACCATGGACAACCCGGTGCTGATGCTCTCCCCGGGCCCGGGTACCCCCAGCGAAGCGGGCTGTATGCCGGAGCTGCTGACCCGAATGCGCGGCAAGCTGCCGATCATCGGCATCTGCCTCGGTCACCAGGCGATCGTGGAAGCCTACGGCGGCTACGTCGGCCAGGCCGGCGAAATCCTGCACGGTAAAGCCTCCAGCATCGAACATGACGGTCAGGCGATGTTTGCCGGCCTGCCCAACCCGCTGCCGGTGGCGCGTTATCACTCGTTGGTCGGCAGCAATATTCCGGCCGGGCTGACAATTAACGCCAACTTTAACGGGATGGTCATGGCGGTGCGTCATGATGCCGATCGCGTCTGCGGCTTCCAGTTCCACCCGGAGTCGATTCTCACCACCCAGGGCGCACGTCTGCTGGAACAGACCCTGGCATGGGCGCTGCAAAAGCTCGAACAGACCAACGTCATCCAGCCGATTCTCGAAAAGCTGTACCAGGCGCAAACCCTGAGCCAGCAGGAAAGCCATCAGCTGTTCTCTGCGGTGGTGCGCGGGGAAGTCAAGCCGGAGCAACTGGCGGCCGCGCTGGTGAGCATGAAGGTGCGCGGTGAACAGCCGCAGGAGATTGCCGGCGCCGCCACCGCCCTGCTGGAAAATGCCGCCCCGTTCCCGCGTCCTGACTACCTGTTCGCCGATATCGTCGGTACCGGCGGCGACGGCAGCAACAGTATCAATATCTCCACCGCCAGCGCCTTTGTCGCCGCGGCCTGCGGTCTGAAGGTGGCGAAGCACGGCAACCGTAGCGTGTCGAGCAAATCAGGCTCTTCCGACCTGCTGGCGGCGTTTGGCATCAATCTGGATATGCCAGCCGATAGGTCCCGCGCCGCGCTCGATGAGCTGGGCGTCTGCTTCCTGTTTGCGCCGAAGTATCACACCGGTTTCCGCCATGCGATGCCGGTCCGTCAGCAGTTGAAGACCCGTACCCTGTTCAACGTGCTGGGGCCGTTAATCAACCCGGCGCATCCGCCGCTGGCATTGATTGGCGTCTACAGCCCGGAGCTGGTCCTGCCGATCGCCGAAACCCTGCGCGTGCTGGGCTACCAGCGCGCGGCGGTGGTTCACAGCGGCGGGATGGATGAAGTGTCGCTGCATGCGCCGACGGTGGTCGCCGAACTGAATAACGGCGAAATCAAGAGTTATCAACTGACGGCAACCGATTTTGGCCTGACGCCTTACCATCAGGAGCAGCTGGCTGGCGGTACGCCGGAAGAAAACCGTGACATTCTGACACGCTTGCTACAAGGTAAAGGTGAAGCCGCTCATGAAGCCGCAGTCGCCGCCAATGTGGCCATGTTGATGCGTTTGTACGGGCACGAAGACCTGAAGGCCAACGCACAGCAGGTCATCGACGTGCTGCACAGCGGAGCGGCCTATGACAGAGTGACCGCATTAGCGGCAAGAGGGTAAATAATGCAGACCGTTTTAGCAAAAATCGTTGCCGACAAAGCGATTTGGGTAGAAGCCCGCAAACAACAGCAACCGTTAGCCAGTTTTCAGAACGACGTCGTCCCGACCCAGCGTAATTTTTACGATGCTCTCGCCGGGACGCGCACCGCGTTTATTCTGGAGTGCAAGAAGGCCTCGCCGTCGAAAGGGTTGATTCGTCAGGATTTTGACCCGGCGGCTATCGCCGGCGTCTATAAAAATTACGCCTCGGCCATCTCCGTCCTGTGCGACGAGAAATATTTCCAGGGCAGCTTCGACTTTCTGCCGATCGTCAGCGCCATCGCGCCGCAGCCGATTCTGTGCAAGGATTTCACCATCGATCCTTACCAGATCTACCTGGCGCGCTACTACCAGGCCGACGCCTGCCTGCTGATGCTGTCGGTGCTTAACGACGACCAGTATCGCCAGCTGGCCGCCGTGGCCCATAGCCTGAACATGGGCGTGCTGACCGAGGTCAGCAACGAAGAGGAGCTGGAGCGCGCCATCGCGCTGAAAGCCAAAGTGGTCGGCATCAACAACCGCGACCTGCGCGATATGTCGATTGATCTGAACCGCACCCGCCAGCTGGCGCCGCGCCTGGATCATGATGTGACGGTTATCAGCGAATCCGGTATTCATACTTATGCCGAAGTGCGCGAACTCAGCCATTTTGCCAACGGTTTCCTGATCGGTTCCGCCTTGATGGAGCAGGCGGATCTCGATGCCGCCGTGAAGCGCGTGCTGCTTGGCGAGAATAAAGTCTGCGGCCTGACCCGCCCGCAGGATGCGCAGATCGCCTGTGAGTCCGGGGCGATTTATGGCGGGCTGATCTTTGTGCCGTCCTCCCCACGCGTCGTCAACGAGCCCCAGGCGAAGGAGATTATTCAGGCCGCCGGGCTGCGCTACGTGGGCGTGTTCCGCGATGCGCCGATCGACGAGGTGGTTGCCCGGGCGCAAAACCTGCGGCTGGCCGCCGTGCAACTGCATGGTAACGAAGATCAGGCTTATATCGACGCCCTGCGCGCGGCCCTCGCGGAGTCGGTGCAGATCTGGAAAGCCCTCAGCGTCAGCGACACGCTGCCGCCGCGCAACCTCCACCATGTCGATAAATACCTTTTCGATAATGGCCAGGGCGGCAGCGGGCAACGTTTCGACTGGACGCTGCTGCAAGGCCAGGACCTGCGGAACGTCATTCTGGCGGGCGGACTCGGCGCCGATAACTGTGTAGACGCCGCCAAAAGCGGCTGTGCCGGACTCGATTTCAATTCAGGCGTAGAGTCGCAGCCGGGTATTAAAGATGCCAGCAAACTGGCCGCGGTATTTCAAACCCTGCGCGCATATTAAGGAGTAATAATGAGCACTTTACTGAACCCCTATTTTGGCGAATTTGGCGGGATGTACGTCCCACAGATTCTGATGCCTGCCCTGCGCCAGCTGGAAGAAGCTTTCGTTAGCGCGCAGAAAGATCCTGAGTTTCAGGCTGAATTTAGCGGCCTGCTGAAAAACTACGCCGGTCGCCCCACGGCATTGACCAAATGCCGTAACCTGACCGAAGGCACCCGCACCACGCTGTACCTGAAGCGTGAAGATCTGCTGCACGGCGGCGCACATAAAACCAACCAGGTGTTGGGCCAGGCGCTGCTTGCCAAACGGATGGGTAAAACCGAAATTATTGCCGAAACCGGCGCCGGCCAGCACGGCGTGGCTTCCGCGCTCGCCAGCGCCCTGCTCGGCCTGAAGTGCCGCATCTATATGGGGGCAAAAGACGTCGAACGTCAGTCGCCAAACGTCTTCCGTATGCGTTTAATGGGCGCGGAAGTGATCCCGGTCCACAGCGGTTCCGCCACGCTGAAAGATGCCTGTAACGAGGCGCTGCGCGACTGGTCCGGCAGCTACGAGACCGCGCACTACATGCTCGGTACCGCAGCGGGCCCGCACCCGTTCCCGACCATCGTGCGTGAATTCCAGCGGATGATTGGCGAAGAGACCAAAGCGCAGATTCTGGAAAAAGAAGGACGCCTGCCAGATGCGGTTATCGCCTGCGTCGGCGGCGGCTCTAACGCTATCGGCATGTTTGCCGATTTTATCGATGAAACCAGCGTCGGCCTGATCGGCGTGGAGCCGGCGGGTCACGGGATTGAAACCGGTGAGCACGGCGCGCCGCTGAAGCATGGTCGCGTCGGCATCTACTTCGGGATGAAGTCGCCGATGATGCAAACCGCAGACGGCCAGATTGAAGAGTCCTACTCCATTTCCGCCGGTCTGGATTTCCCGTCCGTTGGCCCGCAGCACGCTTTCCTCAACAGCACCGGCCGCGCCGATTACGTGTCGATTACCGATAACGAAGCGCTGGAGGCCTTCAAAGCGCTCTCCCGCCATGAAGGGATTATTCCGGCGCTGGAGTCCTCCCATGCTCTGGCTCACGCGCTGAAAATGATGCGTGAAAACCCGGAAAAAGAGCAGCTGCTGGTGGTTAACCTGTCCGGTCGCGGCGATAAAGACATCTTCACCGTACACGATATTCTGAAAGCGCGAGGGGAAATCTGATGGAACGTTATGAGACGCTATTTGCACAACTGAAAACCCGCCGGGAAGGCGCGTTTGTTCCCTTCGTCACCCTCGGCGATCCGAACCCTGAACTGTCGCTGAAGATCATCGATACGCTGATTGAAGCCGGCGCCGACGCCCTGGAACTGGGGATCCCCTTCTCCGACCCGCTGGCGGATGGCCCGACGATTCAGGGCGCGACCCTGCGCGCCTTTGCCGCGGGCGTTAACCCGGCGCAATGTTTTGAAATGCTGGCGGCGATTCGCCACAAACACCCGACTATCCCGATTGGCCTGCTGATGTACGCCAACCTGGTATTCAGCCCGGGTATCGACGAATTCTATGCCCAGTGCGAACGCGTGGGCGTCGATTCGGTGCTGGTCGCCGATGTCCCGATCGAAGAGTCCGCGCCGTTCCGCCAGGCGGCGTTGCGCCACAACATCGCGCCGATCTTCATCTGCCCGCCGAACGCCGATGATGACCTGCTGCGCCAGATTGCCTCCTGGGGCCGCGGCTATACCTACCTGCTGTCGCGCGCCGGCGTTACCGGAGCAGAAAACCGCGCCGCGCTGCCGCTGCACCACCTGGTGCAAAAGCTGGCAGAGTACAACGCCGCCCCGCCGCTGCAGGGTTTTGGCATCTCCGCGCCGGAGCAGGTGACCGCCGCGCTTGAAGCCGGGGCCGCCGGGGCGATTTCCGGTTCGGCGATCGTGAAAATCATCGAGCGCAACGTTAACGATCCGCAGACCATGCTGGCCGAGCTCAAAGCATTCGTGCAGAGCCTGAAGGCGGCGACGCGCTAATCGAACGCGACATAAAGTAACGAGGTAACGGCTTTAACCGCGAAAGCCGTTACTAGCGCTGTTTACCCCCCCCATCCAGCGCTTCCATCACGGGACTCAGCAGATAGCTCAGGATTGTCCTGCGTCCCGTTTTTATTTCGCCGGTGACCTGCATTCCCGGCTCAAGAGGCTTTTCCTCTCCTTCAACCAGCAACGTTCGCCGTTTCAGGGAAATCACCGCCCGGTAAACCAGCCCCAGCTCCCGATCCTCAATAGCATCGGCCGAGACCTGCCGGAGTTCACCCGCCACCCAGCCATAGCGGGTGAAGTCAAAGGTACTGATTTTCACCGCCGCCTTTTGCCCGGGCCGTAGAAAACCGACGTCCTGGTTCCTGACCATGACTTCCGCTACCCGTTCACCGCTATCGGGAACGATCTTCAGCAGCTCCTGCGCAGGCTCCACGGCGCCGCCGGCATCCCTGAAGACCAATGACTCCACCGTTCCGCTAACCGGCGCGCGCAACAGGTATTGTGCGCTCAGGGACCGGAGCTGATTGAGCTGGGTTTCCAGCACCCGGTTTTCATCGCTGCGCTCCGCGCGCTCTTTGGCAAGGGCATTGGTTTTATCGGCCGTTCTGGCCTGCGCTTCTTCATCTATCTGATAGAGGCTGTCACGCACCTCCTGTAAGCGGGTTTCTGCGGCCACCACCCGATGGCGGGACTCGGTATATTTTTTCCCGCTCTCCAGCAGGCTGTCCCGACTGGTGAGCTTTTTCTGGTACAGTGATTCCAGCGCCTGATACTGTTCTCTGAAAACCGGCAGCAAATTTTCAGCCAGCGCTTTTTCCACCTGCCCCTCAGCCAGCTGCGCCAGCAGAACCGCTCTTCTGCTGTCAAACACCGCTTTTTCACGGCGATCCGCCTCGATTTCCGCCGTTAGCCGTAACGCCGCCTGTTCCGCCAGGGCAGCATCCTCTTGTTGATACGCGGGAGGAAGCTGAGCGGCAACGATCCCCTGATGATAGTAATGGTCAAGCAATGTCAGGCGCGCGATGTGAAACCGGTTAATACGCTGACGCAGCCGGTTCTCTTTTATTTGCGCCTGTAAATGGCCGTCGTTAAATTTGATCAGCGGCTGCCCCTGGGCCACGTGCATCCCCTCCCGCACCATCACCGCCGCAACTTCTGCGGTGACCGCGGCATTCACCGGGCGCGACAGTTCGCTCACCACGATTTTCCCCTGCGTCACGGCAACAATATCAACTTCGCCCCAGGCTGCCCATAAGAGCGCCGCGGACATCGTCAACATCACGCACCAGATGATGCCCCTGCCCGCAGGCGAAGGCGGCGTATCCTGAACTTCCAGCACCGCGGGGAGAAATTCCCGGTAGCGCTTCATCCGGCCATCCCCTGCTGTAGCGCATATAAACGCGCGTACAGACCATTCTCGGCAAGCAGCGCAGCATGCGTTCCCTGCTCGCCGATACCGCCCCTTTCCATCACGATAATACGGTCGGCCAGCCGCACGGCGGACAGGCGGTGGGCGATAATAAATACCGTCCTCCCCCGGCATATTTCCGTCATATTATGCTGAATAATGCGCTCAGACTCGTAGTCCAGTGCGCTGGTAGCTTCATCCAGAATCAGCACTTTGGGATCGGTTATCAGCGCGCGGGCAAGGCCGATACGCTGTTTCTGCCCGCCGGAAAGCTGCCCGCCGTGTTCGCCAACCGGTGTGTCATAGCCCATCGGCAGTTCACTGATAAACTCATGGGCGCCGGCCAGCGCGGCAGCGGCCATCACCTCCTCCTGAGAAGCATCCGGCACGGCAAGGGCGATATTCTCCCGCAGGGTACCGGAGAAAAGCTGAGTTTCCTGTAACACAACGCCAACCTGACGGCGTAACCATTGCGGATCGGTATGGGCAATATCCGTACCATCGATAAATATCTGGCCGGCAGAAGGTAAATACAGCCTTTGCATCAGCCTCGCCAGGGTACTTTTCCCCGAGCCAGAGCGCCCCACAATGCCAATGACCTCACCTGGCCTTACGGATAACGTCACTCTGTTCAGTACCTGGACGCCGCCGGGATGGTAGGCAAAACTGATCCCGGCGAACCTTACCGCCCCCTGCATTTGGGCGAGCGCGATGCCGCTCACCGGCTGTTGTTCGGTAGGCATATTCAGAATATCCCCCAGCCGTTTGATGGAAACCGAGACCTGCTGGATGTCCTGCCATAGCTGTACGAGGCGCAGCACCGGCGCGGTAACCTGACCGGCAAACATGTTAAAGGCAATCAGGGCGCCGACCGTCATTTCGCCCTGAATAACCTGCTGCGCGCCGTACCACAGGATCGCCACGCTGGTTACCCGGCTGATAAAGCGGGAAATCTGCCCGGCTATATTGCCCAAATTCTGCGTTCTGAAGCAGCTGCTGACAAAAGCGGCGATTCGGGTATCCCAGCGACGGACCATATGATGCTCAACCGCCATCGCTTTCAGCGGCTCGATCGCCGTGATGCTCTCCACCAGAAAAGCCTGATTTTGTGCTCCCTGACGAAACTGATCGTTGAGACGGCGGCGTAGAGATGGCGTGATAATTGCCGATAAAATGGCATAAAAAACCAGTGAAATGATGACGATAAGGGTCAATGGAATACTGTAGAACGCCATGACGACAAAAAAGATCACCATAAAGAGCAGATCGGTACAGAGCGTCAAAGCGCTGCCGGTGAGAAATTCCCGTACCGTTTTGAGTTCGTGAACCCGCGCGACGGTCACTCCTGCCTGCCGTTCCTTAAACCACGCCAGCGGCAGAGCCAGAAGATGACGAAAAAGCAACGAGCTCAGGGTGACATCAATTCTTTGCGCGGTATGTGCCAGCTGGTAGGTTCGGAGTCCATCCAGCATGACTTCAGCAACGGTAACGCAGAGCATTCCCAGCGCCAGGACGTCCAGCGTCGTCAGACTCTGATGGGCCAAAACTTTATCAACCACAACCTGGAAAAAAAGGGGGGTGATCAATGCCAGCAGCTGAATAAAAAATGAGGCCAGCAAGACTTCACCCACCAGCCTGCGATACTGCATAAACGCCTGCCAGAACCAGCGCAGATTAAACTCGTTAGCCAGCTTCTCCACAGAGAAGCGCTGGCTAAATAAAAAACCGCCGATCCTGGCCCCCTCCACAGGCGAGTACACGGAGGGTTGCGGCCGATCGACCTCCTGAACCAGCCATTGCCCGTCCTTAACCGCCAACAGAACGATATATCCCCGATCGGGTAAATGAACCAGCGCCGGCAGAGGTAAGCGCGAAGTAACGCGCAGGCGGGGATAGTAGCGACAACGAAAGCCACAATGGCGGGCCGCACGCACCAGTTGCAGGGTGATGTGATGTTCCGTATCGACAAAAAATTGCTCACGCAGGGCGCGGATATTCACCGCCGTACCGTGGTAGCGGGCGATCAATCGCAACCCCTGCCATAGATTATCATCCGATGACATAACGCAGCTCCACTAATAGCCAACGGCTGTGCGCTAGCTTTCCACCGTCGTTTGCGCGGTAGCCAGCGGTATAGCAACCCCGGCATCGTCCGCATCATCAACGTCTCCCGAGGCCAGAAACTGGCAGATCTCCTGCTTCAACAGCGCAATGTCTGCCGTGCTTTCCGCGGTGTCCATGACCGGTAAAGGAATATTGTGTTCGATATAATTCAGCACATCCTCCGGCAGCCATAGCGTGCCATCGGCGAAGGCGATCTGCTCCACCTGATAGTAGTCCAGACTGAAGTAACCCCGGATAATCACGCTGTCCGCCCGGTCGCGGAAGCTGAGCACCAGGCTGTCATGGCCCTGCACCCGCTGCCGGGAAAGTACTGCCTGCTCCGCCAGCAGCCCTTCTCCCAGCCGCAGCGTGTCCGTCCCGCTGCTCTCGATAATCGTGTCCTGTCCGTCTCCGGCGTTAAAGAGGTAAATATCGTTACCGCTGCCGCCTTTCAGGGTGTCTTTTCCCGTTCCGCCGTGGAGCAGATCGTTGCCGAAGCTGCCGTCGAGGGTGTCATCTCCCGCCTCGCCGTACAGCGCATTGTTGCCGCTGTCCCCGGTCAGCACGTCATTTCCGCCCCCGGCGCGGATCTCACTCCCCTCCCGGTAGGCCTGCAGGCTCTGCGCCGCCGCCGTTCCCGCCAGCAGCATCGCCTTCACGGTGGCCACGTCCCAAACCGTGCCGTCGGCAAAGACAATCTGCTCCACCTGATAGTTGTCCAGACTGAAGTACCCCTGGATAATCACGCTGTCCGAACAGTCGCGGAAGCCGAGCACCAGGCTGTCATGGCCCTGCACCCGCTGCCGGGAGAGTACTGCCTGCTCCGCCAGCAGCCCCTCCCCGAGCCGCAGCGTGTCCGTCCCGCTGCTCTCAATAATCGTGTCCTGCCCGTCTCCGGCGTTAAAGAGGTAAATATCGTTACCACTGCCGCCTTTCAGGGTGTCTTTGCCCGTTCCGCCGTGGAGCAGATCGTTGCCGAAGCTGCCGTCGAGGGTGTCATCTCCCGCCTCGCCGTACAGCGCATCGTTGCCGCTGTCCCCGGTCAGCACGTCATTTCCGCCCCCGGCGCGGATCTCACTCCCCTCCCGGTAGGCCTGCAGGCTCTGCGCCGCCTCCGTTCCCGCCAGCAGCATCGCCTTCACGGCCGCCACGTCCCATACCGTGCCGTCGGCAAAGACAATCTGCTCCACCTGATAGTTGTCCAGACTGAAGTACCCCCGGATAATCACGCTGTCCGCCCGGTCGCGGAAGCTGAGCACCAGGCTGTCATGGCCCTGCACCCGCTGCCGGGAAAGTACTGCCTGCTCCGCCAGCAGCCCCTCCCCGAGCCGCAGCGTGTCCGTCCCGCTGTTCTCAATAATCGTGTCCTGCCCGTCTCCGGCGTTAAAGAGATAGGTATCGTTACCGCTGCCCCCTTTCAGGGTATCGTTCCCTTTCCCTCCCCACAGTACATCGTTCGTGTTTTTTCCCGTCACGACATCCGCATTGTCACTACCGATAAATGTCAACGCCTCAGGAATCCCTAATCTCATGCGGACGTCCGCAAAGGATGGCAGGTATTCCATATATGCATACAAGACATTACTCACCCGCAAATAACGCTCCATATCCGTATGCATCAAAGTATTCAGATGTGCCTCAAATGCTTCAAAGTTCAGCGTCAAACCGCTGAGATCGGAGTCAAGTTGCAGATGAATGAAATCAAAATCGCTGGCATACAGTGTTGAGGTCAGCAGGCAGGCTTCGGTATAGGCAGCAAAACGGAGGTATTCATCCTGTAATAAGGCCGCGGCGTTGCTCAGAGGGTTAACCGTACCGTTAACCGTGTTCTGGTATCCCCTGCCAGCAGCGGTTTCGATAACCGCAAGCTTGCGGGCATCGATATAGCTCCCGCGACTGTTTTCCGCGATATCCGCTACGCCAGCCCAGGTAAAAAGGAGCTTTTCGATGAGGCCAGACGCTTTAGCGACCAGAGGATCGGCCACAAACTGCTGAACCAGTGCGATAAGTTGCGGATTAAGACTCATCGCCGTATGCAGATCGGCCATATTGCCAAACCCGCGGATATACGGTAGAGCCTGAATTTCAGCGGACAGGGTGACATTGCCTGTGTAGCGTGAGTATCCCTTGTTCGCCGCAAACCAGACGTCCGTCGATTGGCCGACAGAGCCATCGGTATGCGTAATGCTGCCGGTTTGCCGGTGGGCATTTCCCTGTTCATCAACATATTGCGACGTGCTGTATCCGGTGCCAATGGCAGCCACACCGGCCTCTTCGAGAGAAAGTAACTCTCCTTCGTCAACCCGACCATTACTGTTACCATCCTGCCAGATACGTAACGATGCCCAGATAGCGTCATTGCTGTTCAACTGCCCGTCTTTATTTTCATCCAGTTCCTGCAAGGCCTGATAGCCATTGGCCGCCAGTTTGCCATTTTTCAGCAGCGTATTATTGCCAAAGAGTTCACTGCCGCTATCAATCTGCCCGTTGCCATCACGATCAAATATCAGTAACCCGTCGTCCGGAGCCACCCAGCCGGTATTTTCCGCAAACTGATTACCATCATGATCGAAGAAAACACCGCTGCTGATGGATAGGGTTTCGATGCCATCGCCGTCAAGGTCAATAATAATGGGGCTGGCCTGGTTTTCCGCGTTTGACATATCGGGTCCTTCTGACGAAAGAAACGAATCCAACATACCAGGAGGAAGAATAAACCGCCCTGTTTCAGCATCAAAAAGCCCATATTTATTCACACTATCAAGCCAGATCCCTGCCATAGTTTTCGCCGTGTCTGATGTCAGGAATGATGCAATTCCCAGGGCTGTCGCCACTCCGGCAACAAAGGGATTAGCTGTATATCCTGCAACAATTGTGGCTAAATCGGCCCCTACACCTAACCAGTCACTAACCGTATCAGTTCCGTTTTTATATTTATCCATTAAGTTTGTGGTAGAAAAAACAGCACCAAACTTTCCGCTAATAACCTTGGAAAACTGCTCATCGGCCGGAAATTTATACTTAAATTGCAACTCAAGAACAGACTGAACAAGATCAGCAATGGCTGCGGCCGTATCCATTGAGGCAATATCTTCACTATCTTTCATATACTATTACCATTAATAATTCTAAGTATGCAAATGATGTCATATAGCACCACCGATAAAGCGACTGCACCATGTCTCAATAAATCAACAATGGAGCAACAGTCTCTTTCAGTGACATCACCTCTTCCATAAACAAGTTTCAACTTACTGGGGAAGATCAATGTCTTATAAATCAAAATAAAACAAAACAGAACCGCAACAAAGAAAAAACAGCAGAAATAAAATTCCCATTGATAACCATATATTGATTTCTTATACAATGCATATCCAATGATTTCAAAAGCAAGTGAGCACAAAAGCAAAAAACTCATCTTCGAAGAATTTTTTCTTAATAAATATTTCGTCTCAACACCATCATATCTCATTACCCCACTCCCTTCAAACACTCCGTTCAATATAACAACCAACAAGTACTTTATTACAACACTCACTCATTACATTTAAATCACCTATCAAATGACAATACAAAGAGTCATTTTTGACAGTTATTGTGTATGGCATAACGGCATCCTTCTAAAATCATTTACCATAAACCCGACCAAACTTAAAAGTATATTCAACAAAATCCGGATGGTGACTATATATGTCGGGAATAATTATGTGCCGCCCTTTATCTAGCCAAAAACTGACATAGTACCGACCAGTTCCTGCACGATCAATGAGATAAATAGTTTCATTCCCACCTCTCCCATTTTCTGTTGGAATTTTTATTTCCCGAACAAATTTATCATTCGCAATTCTATAAATATTAATTTCCCCTTCAACTTCCTTTTTGAACAAAGTGAAAACCTCACGCTCCCTTTCCATGAACTTCTTTATTTCAGGCTGATAATCCTTACTGCTTTTATTGGCGGACAATCCTGTATCAAAAAGTATGCTGATGTTGTAATCCCCTGGAATTCCCACTTCCACATAGAACTGCTTAGGAGACAGTTTTCTTAATGGCTTGTTACCAACGTTCCCCTCTGCTGTGGATTGCTCCACTGCTGCACTGGATTGCTCCGCGCGAGTATATGGCGATATGACCAGGATAAACAATCCGACCAGAACAGCAACAATACGCCAGCAGCGTTTTATAAAAAATATGTTTTGGGGCGAATCAGACTGCCTTTGCCTGAGGGTGATACAGAGCTGACCTTGCATACAAAATCCTTATACTTGTTAGTGCTAATTTAATTGGATTTTATTTACTCCTGTTCCTCAATGAGATCAAACGAAATCAGACAATAATTTTATTGTTATAAAATTCAATATATTAATCTGTTCTTTCATAAAAGAAAGCAAGTATATTCATTCATTGTATTTATCAAATACAGAATAATATTCACTAAAGAAACCAATGAAAGAAAGTCAGATTTTTATTTCATCATAAGTAATATAAAAGATCTTATGCTTTTGTCTTTTTCATTCTCCATCGTGATAAATAAAGACCTCTGTCTCTGGCTTTTATCAATGGCCTTGCCATTATCATCCAATTCGACAAAATGCTCGGCCGCAAGCCCTGCTGTTTTCTCACCAACGGATTATTATTGCGGCTGAGGAATACGCCACAACAAGTATGGGGGACGGCAATGCCTATAATCTTCGAAACCGCAGTTCGGTTACGAGCGTTTGTCCAGATGTTGAAGGCGGACACCAGACGACTACTTCCGCTGCAAGCTGTCGGCGTATTTGCGCGTCAGGCGAAACAGCGCCTCTACCTCTTCCTCAGCCCACTCTGCCAGCACCTGATTCATCAGTCGTGTCCTCGCCACCGCGATGCGTTCAACCACTGTTTTTCCCTGCTCGCTCAAGGTGACTTCGCTGATCCGCCGATCGTGGGCATTAGGCTGTTTTAGCGCCAGCCCCTGCGCCTCCAGTTTTTTTACCTGCCGACTGACGGTGGTGTAGTCCCGTCCCAGGCTATCCGCCAGCTCAACCACCCCAACCGGACCATAGCGCCCGATGGCCACCAGCAGCGGAAACAGGATCTGATCGAGCTGAACGTCTGCCGCCTGCAGCAGCTGTTCATCACGGACGGGCTGATTCATCACGCTGATAATATCGAGCAGCGCGCCGTGGAAATCAGTGATGTCGTAAACATTATGTGCATATTGCATATATTTTTTAACCGGGTATAGTGCCGTTATCCATTATGTGCATTTTACACATAATTGCCTTCAGGAGATAACATTATGAAAGCAGCCGTCGTTTTCGATCTGCAGCAGGGTCCTGTCTGGGCCGATTTTACACATCCACAGGCCGATGCCCGTCACGCCCTGGTAAAGGTGAATGCCGCCGCCATCAGCCATGTGGTGAAAGGTCGCGCCTCCGGTAAGCATTACAGTTTCGACGGCCGGCTACCATTTGTGGTCGGCATCGATGGCGTCGGAACGCTTGCCGATGGGCAGCGGGTCTATTTTGCCTTCCCTGCTGCGCCCTGGGGCAGCATGGCGCAGTGGGCGCCGGTCCCCCATGAAAACTGCCTGCCAATACCGGACGGGCTGGAAGAGACCACCGCTGCGGCGATGGCTAATCCCGGTATGTCCGCGTGGGCCGCGCTGGTTAAACGCGCCGGGTTCAAAGCGGGTGAAACCGTGCTGATTAATGGTGCGACCGGCAGCGCCGGGCAGCTTGCGGTGCAGGTCGCACGTTTCCTGGGTGCCAGAAAAGTCATTGCTACCGGGCGGAATGCGCAGGCGCTGGCCGCCCTTGGCGCCGATGTTTGCATCCATTTAACGGCGGACGATCCGACGCTGCACGCGCAGTTTAGCGAGCAGGCCGCGCAGCAGATTGATGTGGTCGTGGATTATTTATGGGGTCATAGCGCCGAATTACTGTTGCCGGCGCTGGCAAAACAGAGCCCAGGTCACGCGCCGGTGCGCTATGTGCAGGTCGGCTCGCTTTCCGGCGCTGAAATTGCGCTCAACGGCGCGGTGCTGAGAGCCGCCCCGCTACAGCTGATGGGCAGCGGTATTGGCAGCCTGTCGATGTCGCAGCTGCTGGCGGCTACCGGTGAAATGTTGCAGGCCGCCGTGGCGGGCGGTTTTACTATCGCCATCACTCCCCTTCCGCTGAGCGAGGTGGCGAGCGCATGGCCGCGCGATGACAGCCAGAAACGCACCGTTTTTGTGATTAATTAAAAAAAATCGCTTCCGCACAAAAGATGGGGTTGATATCTTAGATGAGAACTATTATCTTTCTCATTACCGAATAGTTGAGCAAAACACTCAGGTATTCGGTACGACATTGCTCACATTGCTTCCAGTATTTTTCGCCCGCACTTGTGCGGGCTTTTTTTTGTCACGCCCTCTGCTGGCAAACGCTGAGCACCTGCTGACGTAACCACCTGTGGCCAGGCTCTTGCTCCTGGCGAGGATGCCACATCTGTGAAACGGTAATCTCCGGGGTTTTAACCGGGAGCTCAAAAACAACCACGCCCTCGGGCACGCCATAGCGTAGATAGGATGCCGGCACCAGCGTAAGCAGCTGAGAACGACAGGCAACCGCCAACGCAGCCGCAAACCCAGGTACCACAGCGGCAATTTTACGGCTCAGGCCGCATTGCGCTAACGCGTCATCCACGGGTCCGCGGACCATTCCGTGGCGGGAAGCGATCACGTGCTCGCAGGCAGCGTATTGCTCCCGGCTCATCTCTCCAGACTGCGCCAGCGGATGGGTGGTACTGAATACGCCAACAAAACGGTCGCGAAACAGCGCCTGCAGGCGAATTTCCGGCCCCATATTTTTCAGGACGCCAATCTCGAGATCCACCCGCCCATCGCGCAGAAATTGCGGGTCTTTCTCACTCTTCGCGACAAAGTTAAGCATCACCCCCGGCGCCTGCGCCGCACAGGCGCGAATCAATGCCGGACCAAAGGTTTCGACAAATCCCTCATTAGTCCGCAAGGTGAATGTTTGTTCCAGCGTCGGGAGATTGAGCGGCGCAGCCGGGCTGTGCAATACCGATCGCATCTCGAAGACCACATTTTGCGTTCGCGCTTTTATGCTTTGCGCATGGGGCGTTAGTACCATTTTACGCCCGGCTCTCACCAGTAACGGGTCGCCGGTCACAACGCGCAGGCGGGTCAGCGTACGGCTCATTGCCGAAGCGCTAAGGCCCAAGCGCCGTGCCGCCCTCGCGACGCTCTCTTCCGCCAGTAAAACATCCAGCGCGACAAGTAAATTAAAATCGGGGTCGTTCATCTGCGTTCCTGAATTGAGATAAGGCGTTTGTTGCATCTTATAACTGCAAATGCTGCGTCTTCCGCCTGATATATCCTATCACTATAGTCAGAGACTCACGTTTTACTTAAGGAGTTTGATTATGACCACGATCGTTCGTCCGACAGTACTGATTGTCGGCGCTTCACGCGGGCTCGGCCACGCCATGGCGGGAGAATTCCTGCGCCATGGCTGGAATGTGATCGGCACCGTACGCGACATTCAGCATCCCACTCCGCTTCATCAACTCGCGCAGGACCACCCTGAGCGGGTGCGCATGGAAACGCTGGATATTTGTGATGCTGACCAGCTGGCCGCGCTGGATACAAAGCTCGCCGCTGACCGCCTGGATATGCTGTTTGTCAATGCGGGAACTACCAATCGCGATCCGACGCAGACCATCGGCGAAGTCTCCAGCGAGGAGTTTATTCAGGTGATGCTGACGAATGCCCTTGCGCCAATGCGGGTGCTTGAACGTCTTCAGCACCATGTGGCTGCACAGGGATTACTGGGCGTGATGTCCTCAGGTCAGGGCAGCCTGACCAATAACATCAGCGGCCAGCGCGAGCTGTACCGTGGTAGCAAAGCGGCACTCAATATGTTTATGCGCAGTTTTGCCGCCCGTTCGCCGTCACATCCGCTGGTGGTGATGGCGCCGGGCTGGATCCGCACCGCGCTAGGCGGCGACGACGCGCCGCTGAGTATCGAAGAGACGATTCCTCATCTGGTTACCGTTCTGCTGGCAAAACAGCAGAGGCCTGGCCTGGAATACCTGGATTATCAAGGAAGAACCGTTCCGTGGTGAACCCGGCATCCCGCTCTCTTTCAGCGCGTACCCGCCCTGAAAGAGAGCGGGACGATTAGCCCGCAGAGTGCATCCCCCACCGCGGCAGGACGCCGGTGTTGAATTTGACGCCGGAACAGCCATCGCCAGGAAGATCGTCTCATATCAAAAAAAAGACAGCATCATGAATGAATGCTGAAGAGATATAAAATAAAACGTAAAAAAGAATCCCAACTATCCTATTTCATTCTTAAAAAATCACCTAACAACGTATCAAAGAAAATAAATATCCTTCAGTTTGTTATTTCACTCACAAAAAATGTCTATGAAACCGTCTATCTTCAGGAAAAAACACAATTTGTGCTTTATCCTGAACACGAATAGAGGTTACGAGGACGCGCCACTATATGCTGAAAGGAGAAAACGAAAAGATAGCATCCCGCCTGAAAGAAGCACGAGGGATGCGAGGGGTTTCACAAAAAGCACTAGCCGAGATGTGCGGCTGGACTCAATCTCGCATTGGCAATTATGAGTCGGGAATACGTTGCATCGGCGTCAGTGATGCAATAATTTTATCCAAATTTTTAGGGATGGCGCCTGCTGAGCTGATGTTTGGTAAAGATGACAGCATGTCCTTATGCAATGATGAGAAAAAATTACTGCATATATTCAGGCAGTTACCAAAGCCCGATCAAAAACAAATGCTACGAGTATTTAGCCGCAGATTAAAAGAAATTGATGAATATGTCGAAAAATACCTTAAGGGCCGTCATCCACGTTAAACGCCCTTTTAAATCTACTACACACGCAAAGGTAACTGAAGGTAATGGAAAACTTCAAATTAAGACTTAAAAATCACATTGAACATGTCAAAAATGTTGGTATTCATTGCACAACTGAAGAAACAACCAAACAGGCATTGATATTACCGTTTTTGGATACTCTTGGCTTTAATTCGTATGATCCGCAGAAAGTAAAAGCAGAATATGGTGCTGATTTCCCCGGTGTAAAAGCGGGAGAAAGAGTCGACTATGCTCTCTTTTGCCAGGGGGTGCCGGTCATGTTCATTGAGGCAAAAGCCTTTAAAGAGAAGATTGATAACCACTGCCCACAGCTTTCACGCTACTTTAACTGTACTCCAGAGGTAACAATCTCAGCGATAACAAATGGATTAGAATGGCGTTTTTTCACTGATCTCCAGGAAAAAAACATCATGGACCCAACACCATTCTTAAGAATTAGAATGGACAGCATTACTGACGCAGATGCCGAGCAACTATTTAGGTTTCGTCATGATAAATTTAAACCTGAAGCGCTAAGAACTCTTGCTGAAGAAAGCGTATACATCTCCGCCTTCTCAAAAGTTATAAGCTCTAGCCTGAAAGATATTGATTCTGAATTTGTAAGATATGTTGCATCGCGTGCAAATATTGGTCGTCAACTCAATCAACGATTTATTGACTCAATCACACCTTTAGTCAGAGAGGCGGTACAACGTTCCGTTAGCGCTATGGTGGTATCCGGTCTTTCCGCAAATGCGCAGATCGTCGATGAAACGACTGCTCAAGAAGTCAGTGAGGTCGCGGTCACTGACGCCGCAGCCGATGTGGTTGATCCAGATAATCCAAACATTGTGACAACACCAAATGAGCGTTCGCTTTTTGAAAAGATAGTTTCAATAATAGGTGCCGATAAAGATGTTCAGGCTAAAGATACTGAATCATATTATGGTGTTCTCTATCAGGGAAAAACAAACAGATGGATCGTGCGCTATTATGATAAAAAGAGCCGTTCGTCTATACAAATACCTATTGAATTAACACCAATTGCAATCAATGAGATCTCACGAGCCCGACTTGAGCATGATGGTACAAGAATATACCTCGACAAACCTGAGGATATTCTAAGGATATCAGGATTGATATTAGATGCTTTCCAGTATGTAACCAATGATGAAAACTTCAAAAAGAAAAAAAATGAAACCGCCTGAAGCATCCTAAATCCCGCTATATGCGGGATTTTTTAACAACCTTTCTGAATGGTCAACATCGCCAGGACCACAGCCGGTCGAGGACATCAATATCCACAGTTTTGCGCAGGTACCGGCGACCGGTGTTGAATTCTCGTCAGCGATTTTCATCGCGGCTTCTGGCTTTGCACAATGGGGAGTGGTATGAGATCGAGGATTGATGATAGCCACGGCCGCCGCCCTGGCGCTCGAACCAACGCAATCAGACTGGCGTGTAGATTGTCTATTTAATGTAGGAATCCAGTACCTTCAATACCACCTCCAGATCCTCCGCTCGTTTCGTCTCTTCTCCCTCATGAACGATATGCTCTACCAGATGGCCCTTTATGACCTCACGCATTAACCCATTTACCGCCCCGCGTATCGCGGCAATCTGCTGCAGTACCGCCGCACATTCATGCGGTTCATCGAGCATTTTTTTCAGCGCAATAACCTGGCCCTGAATCTTGTTGGTACGGGCTTTAAGCTTTTGCTGGTCACGGATTGTATGCGACATACTGAAATCTCTTACGCAAAAAAACGTGCTTAACTATACCATTACCATTCTACTGGGGGGTAGTATATTGTACTGGGGGGGAGTAGAATTCCGACATTGCACATTCTCAGGAATCTTTCCCATGCCCGAATTTACCGCCCTTCTTCAGCAAGGGAATGCCTGGTTCTTCATTCCCAGCGCTGTTCTGCTAGGCGCCCTCCACGGGCTGGAACCCGGGCATTCAAAAACGATGATGGCTGCGTTTATTATCGCCATAAGAGGCAGTGCCAGGCAGGCTGCCATGCTTGGTCTGGCGGCAACCCTTTCCCATACCGCTATCGTGTGGATCATTGCCTTTGGTGGAATGTATATCAGCCAGCGATTTACCGCCGAATCGGCTGAGCCGTGGCTGCAGCTGGTTTCTGCGGTCATCATTCTGGCTACCGCATTCTGGATGTTCTGGCGTACCTGGAATGGAGAGAGAAACTGGCTTGCTGCTATCCAGGAAAGCGAAAAACAGCACCATCACGATGAATCAAAGGTGATCGATACCGGGCATGGCAGCGTTGAAGTGTCCATTTTTGCCGAGAATCAACCTCCACACTGGCGTTTACGCACGCTCAGCGGCAGGAAATGGGAGGCCAATGGGGTGTCATTAGTCACACAACGTGAAGGAGGTACATCCTCTCAGGTTTTTGATTTTGTTGATCATGGTGAGTACCTGCAATCCGCATCAGCGATTCCTGAACCACATGCTTTCAGCGTCCGTCTTTCTCTGGGCCATCGCGGCCATGTTCACGATTATGCCCTGCAGTTCCATGACCATGGGCACCCTCATGACCCCCCCACGCTCGATGGGTTTGATGTGAACTCAAAAGCGTATCAGGACGCCCACCAACGGGCGCATGCTAACGACATTCAGCAACGCTTTAGCGGGAAAGAGGCCACAAACTGGCAGATTTTGCTGTTTGGTCTGACGGGGGGATTGATACCTTGTCCGGCGGCGATTACGGTCATGTTAATCTGCATTCAGCTAAAAGCGTTGGCCCTGGGAGGAGCCCTGGTGGTTTGTTTCAGCATTGGGCTGGCCCTGACGTTGGTTACGGTTGGCGTTGGCGCTGCGGTTAGCGTCCGCCAGGTTGCAAAACGCTGGCCTGGTTTGAACACGCTTGCCAGAAGAGCCCCTTATTTTTCAAGCGCATTGATTGCCGCCGTGGGAATTTATATGGCGATCCACAGCGGACTCAGCCTGGTGCGCTGAGGTTCGCTAATAAACAAAAATCGGGGTAAAACTCACCACAGAAAAAGGATTTTTCCAATGCGTGGCGGACAGCGTTAGCCAATAAAGTCATCGCGAGTGGCACCGGGTAAAAATAAATAAGCGCCTGAGCGCAATACCGGTGAATTGACAGCTAAATTTCCAACGGGCGTCGTTCTGGCCTTTACCCGTCAGCTGGAATATTTCAGGCTTCAGAAACCACACAACCCTGCCATGAGGCAGGGTTGTGTGTAGAGATTGATCCGCCATCGAGGACTCGAACCCCGAACCGTAGAGGTAGAAGCTCTATGCTCTATCCCGTTGAGCTAATGGCGAATTTAACTCATTTAAATTGCAGAGACATTGCCAGCAGAAGGACCTTTCTGGCCATCCTCAACGGTAAACTCAACCTTCTGGCCTTCGTTCAGCGTTTTAAAACCGCCGCTCTGGATGGCAGAGAAATGCACAAACACGTCTTTGCTACCATTATCAGGGGTGATAAAGCCAAATCCTTTGGACTCATTAAACCATTTTACTAAACCAGTCATTTTGTTAGACATAAATAATACCTTTCTATAAACAGTAGCCTTACGGCGAAATGGCCTTCGCACAGAAAACAATTACTCACGATAAGAAGGCTCAAAAGAAAGGATTATCTATGGATAACACTTGAGATGAGGACTGCTTTACTAAACCGCTTTATCATGTCTGTGTACTAAACCGACCCTCCATTAGTCACACGAATCCTTCTTTATCGCAAGCGTTATTTATAACTTATTTATAACAAAGTCCGCCGGTCGGCATGATTAGCCAGGCCAAATTGGCCGTCAATCTACCGCCCGGCGGAATGTGCCCCCTGAGATCGGTTGTTCCTGATGAGGACAGGCATAAAATATCCGCCGGGTTTTCAGGAACCAGGAGCGTTGCCTGTTCACCTGCCCCAGGCGCAAAGACTGACCCACAGATTTAACCGAACCATATCAGCAAAATTATGCTCAACCGCGGCAATGTTTCGCCCAGGAAAGCGTGAGAAAACTGGCCATATGATGATTAAGATTGCATTTAACATCGTTCTCCCTGTACCACCGCTACCCTTCTAACACTCCGATAAGCCCATTTTTTAAGACATTTTAATCGTTATCGCCGGACAAAAAACTGCCGGCCATCGCGATGGCCCCTCTCAGCGAGATAAATAGCAGATAGCATGCGCATGATTTAACAACGAGTACCCTCTCAATAATTGCCAGAACTTAAAGTCAGGCTTTAATCTGGCTATCATCTTTCATATCCATACAAATTAATTCTGCCAGACAAATATTCACCTAAATAGACTTCACTGATTTTGCCAAAACCTTGCTCTGCAATTTTTGCCTCGAGCCATTCTTTGTCCTTATTAATAATCTCAAGAAGATCATGATTAGCTAAGCCATCCACTATTATTGGATAACGAATGTTCTCATCTCCGCTTTGAATAATAGTCAACTGACCATTTTGCTCGAGAACCACGCGCTTCAGTTCTTCCACTTCATAAACACCATTAGCTCTTAATTTAAACATCAAGTCATTGGCCGAAACTCCATTTCTTAGACACTCTTTAACATCAACCGTGCCATTATGTACTAGCGTAATGGGTTTACCATCAATAACTCGCTTAATAAAACGATTATTTTCTTTTAAAAACTTAAGAACAAACACCAGCAATGTCCAGATAATTAGCACCAGAACAAATTGCAGTACGGTAATCGATTCATTGTAAATCACGCCTCCGATAATTCCACCAAGAACATAGTTTTGCACCTGATCCATTGCAGATGAGGGAGCCAGATTGCCTTTCCCCATGAGATTTATTTGCACAATCAGACACAGTATTCCGAGTCCCAATTTTATAATAATAGGCATGTATATGATCATCTCGTTCCTCATTTTACTATGATAGTGGCATCCGGATTGGTTAACCAGGCTGGCACCAGGCTATAAGTGTTTTGATCGGCACTTAAATTCACCCGATAATAGCGATCATTAACTTTAACAATCACGCCATCCGATAACTGCAGCGAACTGGTAAAAATAGAATCCATGCTGACACTTTTTTCTTTTGCCAATACCCTGACAAAATTAACCATTTGCGATGATTGTGAGTGTATATTTTCACTGTTCGTATAATCAGAATATTGAACACCTGAAATGAAAAGCAAAAACAAGAAGGCGATAATCGTTAAGTCCCGGTACTTAGTCTGCAGACGATGACGCATATACAGACTAAAAACAACAATCAAAATAAACAACGCGCTGAAGATAATAATATACTTCAAATAATCATTTAGATTCGACTGCGTTTGCAGATAACTTATGCCATAAAACTTCATATAGCTACCATTCCTGGTTGTTTAAGGTTTTTGGTTTCTGTAATTATAGTAAATTACTATCAATCCACTCTCTGATGATAAGCAATAATTATCTAATAGCATCAGAGGTTTGTCATTGAGTTTTTCATCCGCAGTCACGGATACGCAGTATAAAGCCCCGATCGTCACAGCGCCCGCAAGGGTGATTTATTGTCTGATGCCGCCACTTCCCGCTGCGCGATTGGCCAACGTCGCCAGGATTATCGAGTGAGGTAAGTCCTAAAGTGATTTCCGGGCTTAACTGATGGATGGTTTTACCAGCAGCGCGAGAGTAATATTTTCTGGCTATGGTCTGCCACCATAGCGACTTGCTCACCTGCGGGCTCTTGCATACGGCTCACAGGTGAGCATCCCAATCCTACGAGGAAGTATTTGTCAATTATCTTCCTCCCTGCAGCGATCGCTTCTACGCACCTGCTTTCGCGTAATGTTATTCAACAGCGCCGGGCGTCACACTCTATCACTTCAGGCTTTGCATACAGTAAAGCTCCATCTATTCCTAATACTAAAGAGGTGCGCAATCAGTGATATATCTGCAGATGATTAAATGACGTGAAGAACTTAATTCTCCTGACAATGAACCTGGTGGTGTTCTCGTTACCCCCCTATAATATTAGGGTGAATAAATTACTATCGCCTGGATATCTGGATATATAGTTTATCCTGAGATGTCTGGTTCATTTTACCGGGATATTTACAGTAGTAATAAAAGAAGTATTATTTGAGGAGGCAGCTGATATTCAAGCGCTCTATCTATCAGAGAAATGACACGCAGATTTTCCCGGCCATAGCAGTAAGACGCTGACCGATCGCTACACTGATGCGCGCAGGATAACGCGGACAAAACTGGCCATATGATGACCAGTTTTGTCGCTGGGTTTTGCACAAAAACTCAGAACCGATATCCCGCAGAGAACATAAACACCCACGGGTCGATACGGGTACTGACTTTCTGGTCCACGCCGCCGGCTTTGAATTTCACATCGGTGTCGATATCCATGTACCACACCGACATGTTGATCAGCCAGTCACGGTCAATCAGGTAATCCAGCCCCACCTGACCTGCCGCCCCCCAGGAATCCTTGAGGCTCAGATCGGACAGCCCGGCGTCTTTACCGGTGTCGTTGAAGTCTTCATTGAAGAAGGTGGTGTAGTTAATACCTGCCCCGATATATGGGCGCACTTTGCTCTGCGCGTCACCGAAGTACCACTGCGCCATTAACGTTGGCGGCAGTTGATGTACGGTGGCGATGGTGCCCGTCGGCCCGGTCCCCACCTTGTGGCGAAACGGCGTGGCCGCCAGCAGTTCAACGCCGATATTGTCTGTCGCCATATAGGTAAAGGTTAACCCCAGCTGAGTGTTGTTACTGACGTTAAACCCACCGAGGCTGCCTAACACATTATCAGAGCCTTCCGTCGGACGGACGGTGGCCGAACCTGCCCGAATAAAAAACTCCCCGGCTTCATGCGCCCAGACGCTGCCGGAAAGCGTACTTAAAATGATGCCAACCGCTGCTAACTTCTTCATATCCACTTCCTCATTATGGTTATTCAGCGCGGGTCAATATACCCATAACGAGTTACTTTTGATCCGTTCTGGATCACATAAAGTCGTGAGATTTAACATTTATTGATCCAGATTAATTTTTACTTTCATAGCAATACCGGAAAACTCACTTTCGCATCAATTTTCAGTTTCCAGACAGCAAAAAAAATTTTTCGCCTCCTCTTGCCGGCCGCGAGGCGTCTGGATAATTTATCTGCCGACAATCTGTGTTGATGCGTTTTTATCAGGTGTAATCATGAGTGAAATCAACCCGTGCATGACGTGCGGTGCCTGTTGTGCGTATTTTCGAGTCTCCTTCTACTGGACGGAAGCCGACGACGCCGGCGGCGTTGTGCCAACGCAGCTTACCGAGCCGCTGACCCCTTTTCTGCGCTGCATGAGCGGCACCAACCAACGCCAGAGCCGCTGCACCGCCCTGCAGGGCGAAATCGGTCAATCGGTGCACTGCTCGATTTATCCGAATCGCCCCTCTCCCTGCCGCGAATTCGCCCTGTCCGGTGAACACGGCGAGGTGAATGAAGCCTGCAACCGGGCCCGCGCGCGCTACGGCCTGCCGCCGCTCATCCCTCTTTACAAAGATATACCTGGACTGACAACGGCAGAGGCTGCTACCCAGGAGGGATTTGCGGTACAATCGCCGGCTAGTTAACACCTGCAATACTCAAGGAGAGTGCATGTCTATCACGGCGAAGTCCGTCTACCGTGACACGGGGAATTTTTTTCGTAATCAGTTCGTCACCATTTTACTGATTGCGTTGTTATGCGCGTTAATTACGGTAGTCCTTGGCCATGCTTTTTCACCCAGCGAAGAGCAGCTCTCGATTCTGAGCGAAGGGGATAATCTGGCGGGTAGCGCCGGGTTGTTTGAGCTGGTACAGAATATGACCCCCGAGCAACAGCAGATCCTGCTGCGCGCCTCGGCCGCATCGACCTTCTCCGGTCTGGTGGGGAACGCCATTCTTGCCGGCGGCGTGCTGCTGATGATTCAGCTGATCTCGGCCGGGCAGCGAGTCAGCGCGCTGCGCGCTATCGGCGCTTCCGCGCCGGTGCTGCCGAAACTGCTGCTGCTGATCCTGTTCACCACCTTTGTGGTGCAGATAGGCATGATGCTGGTACTGGTGCCGGGCGTGTTGTTGGCTATCGTCCTCGCCTTTGCCCCCATCATGCTGGTGCAGGACAAGCTGGGGATATTCAGCGCCATGCGCAGCAGCATTCGCCTGGTGTGGGCCAATATGCGCCTGGTCGCTCCGGCGGTGCTCGGCTGGCTGCTGGCGAAAACGCTGCTGCTGCTGTTCGCATCCAGCTTCGCGGTGCTGACGCCGAACGTCGGCGCGGTGGTGATCAATACCCTCAGTAATCTGATTTCCGCACTGTTGCTGATCTATTTGTTCCGCTTGTATATGCTTATCCGCAACTAAACTTAATCTGGGCCGGGAGCATTCCCGGCCCAACCTGAACGACGGGCCCGATGTATGAAGCAGTTTCTCGATTTTTTACCGCTGGTAGTCTTCTTCGCATTCTACAAGCTCTATGATATCTACGCCGCGACCACCGCCCTTATTATCGCCACCGCTATCGTGCTGATCTACACCTGGGTACGCTATCGCAAAGTCGAGAAAATGGCGCTGATCACCTTTGTGCTGGTGGCCGTTTTTGGCGGTCTGACGATTTTCTTCCATAACGATGAGTTTATTAAATGGAAGGTCACCGTCATCTACGCCCTGTTTGCCGGCGCGCTGCTGTTCAGCCAATGGGTCATGAAAAAGCCGCTGATTCAGCGCATGCTGGGCAAAGAGCTGACCCTGCCGCAGCAGGTCTGGTCGCGTCTGAACCTCGCCTGGGCGCTGTTTTTCATTCTCTGCGGGCTGGCGAATATCTATATCGCGTTCTGGTTGCCACAGAATATCTGGGTCAATTTCAAGGTCTTCGGTCTCACGGCGCTGACGCTGGTTTTCACCCTGCTGAGCGGCGTTTACATCTATCGCCACATGCCCCAGGACGATAACCACTAAGCTGCGCTATCGCGACACGCATCGCTCCCCGCGTGTCGCTTTTCCGGTGTTTTCCCCAGCTATTTCGCTCGCGCTATCATACCCCGGCTTTAGGCCACCTCTGCGCCAATAAGCCCCTTTCTGCCATCTGAGCATCCTGTTTTTTTATTCACTCTTTCTGCTACAACAAGGGAAAATTGCGCCAATTGTGAGGATTTAATGGAGATCGCGCCTCACATATTGTAATGATAATTATTATCATTGATATTCCCAGTCTCATTTTTTAACGATTTGATATGGATTTTTACAATGAGACCACACAAATATTATGCCCTTACTCCCCTTGCCCTGGCGTTTGCTGGCTTACTCACTCCTGATGCCTTTGCTGAAGAAACAGAACAAGATACCGAAACCCTGGTGGTGCACAGCACGGCTGAAGAGGCGCTGAAGCAACAGCCTGGCGTGTCGATCATTACCGCTGAAGATATCGCTAAGGACCCGCCGGTCAACGATCTTTCAGAGATTATTCGCAAGATGCCGGGCGTCAATTTGACCGGCAACAGCGCCAGCGGCAGCCGCGGCAACAACCGACAAATTGATATTCGCGGTATGGGCCCGGAAAACACGCTGATTCTGATTGACGGCGTTCCCACTACCTCGCGTAATTCGGTACGTTACAGCTGGCGTGGAGAACGCGATACCCGCGGCGACAGTAACTGGGTGCCGGCGGAAATGGTCGAACGCATTGAAGTTCTGCGCGGCCCGGCGGCGGCTCGCTACGGTTCGGGCGCGGCCGGCGGCGTCGTCAACATCATCACCAAACGCCCCACCAACGACTGGCATGGCTCGCTCTCGCTTTACACCAATCAGCCGGAAAATAACAAAGAGGGCGCCACCAATCGCGCTAACTTTAACCTCAGCGGGCCGCTGGCCGGCGATGCGCTGACCATGCGCCTGTACGGTAACATCAATAAAACCGACGCTGACGCCTGGGACATTAACCACGCGCAAAACGGTTCCTATGCCGCCGGGCGCGAAGGGGTGCGGAATAAAGATATCAACGCCCTGCTGTCATGGAAACTGACGCCGCAGCAGATCGTTGATTTTAACTATGCCTATAGCCGCCAGGGCAACATTTACGCTGGCGATACCCAATACAGCAACGGCAACCTGAGTCCCGACGGCCTGGTGAGTAATCTCTACGGCCATGAGACCAACCGTATGTATCGCCAGAGCTGGGGAGTGACCTATAACGGCCTTTGGGACTGGGGGCAGTCAAAAGCCGGGGTCTACTACGAAAAAACCAATAATACCCGGCTGCAGGAGGGATCGACCGGGCGCGTGGAAGGGATGATCAACAGCGATGAGTACGCCACCAGCCGCCTCGAGTCCTGGCGGTCGACCGGCGAGCTGAATCTCCCCTTCCACTGGCTGACCGCTCAGACCCTGACCCTCGGCATGGAGTGGAACCGGGATGAACTCAACGATCCGGCTTCGATGCAGTCGACCAGCGTCACCAACGAGACCATTCCCGGTACCTCGGGCGATCCTTCGCAGCGCAACACCAAAAACAGCGCCACCCTTACCGGCCTCTATCTGGAAGATAATATCGAAGCGACGCCGGGCACCAATATTATCCCGGGCCTGCGCTTTGACTACCACAATGAGTTTGGCAGCAACTGGAGTCCAAGCCTGAACCTGTCGCAGGAACTTGGCGAGATGTTCAAAGTGAAAGCCGGTATCGCCCGCGTCTTCAAGGCTCCTAACCTCTACCAGTCCAGCGAAGGCTATCTGCTGTCTACCCGCGGTAACGGCTGCCCGAACACCATCAGCACCGGCAGCTGCTATCTGCTGGGCAACCCGGATCTCGACCCGGAAATCAGCATCAACAAAGAGCTCGGCCTGGAATTTAACCTCAACGGCTATAACGCCGGGATTACCTGGTTCCGCAACGATTACAAAAACAAAATCGTCTCCGGTACCGAGGTGCTTGGCTATACCTCCGGCGGGAATAATATACTGCAGTGGCAAAACGGCGGAAAAGCGGTGGTGGAAGGGCTGGAAGGAAATCTGCTGGTTCCGCTCATTGCCGATACCCTTAACTGGCGTACCAACGCGACCTATATGATCAAATCGGAAAACAAAGATACCGGCAACCCGCTGTCGATCATTCCGAAATATACCATCAACACCATGCTCGACTGGCAGGTGAACAGCAAGCTGTCGGCAAACGTGAACTGGACCATGTACGGCCGCCAGAAGCCGCGCCAGTACGCGGAAATCCGCAATGAAACCGGCTCGCTCGCCACCAATGAAGTCGGCGCCTATTCCGTTGTCGGTATCGGCGCGAACTATCAGCTGATGAAAGATCTGCGCCTGAACGCCGGCATCAGCAACCTTTTCGATAAGCAAATTTATCGCGAAAACGAAGGGGCTTCGACCTATAACGAACCCGGTCGCGCCTATTACGCCGGCGTCACCCTCTCCTTCTGATCCCCAGCGCCCGCTTCTGCGGGCGTATTCCCCTGTTTTCTCCCTGCCATTTTCATAGTAGCATCGCGCTGATCTTCTTTGACCAGCACAGAGTACAGAATGACTACAACAGATCTCGCCCCGAAGGGCGAAATGGTTTTACGCACCCTGGCCATGCCGGCGGATACCAACGCCAATGGCGATATTTTTGGCGGCTGGCTGATGTCGCAGATGGATATCGGCGGCGCGATTATGGCCAAAGAGATTGCGCACGGTCGCGTGGTAACCGTGCGCGTCGACGGGATGACCTTTTTGCGGCCGGTGGCGGTGGGCGACGTCGTATGCTGCTACGCGCGCTGCGTGAAGCGCGGCAATACCTCGATCACCATCAATATCGAAGTGTGGGTGAAGAAGGTGTCGTCAGAGCCGATTGGCCAGCGTTACAAAGCCACGGAAGCGCTGTTTATCTACGTGGCCGTGGATAATCAGGGTAAGCCGCGCGCGATACCGGGCGAGTAACAGAGTGCCCGGCGTGCCGGGCCATTCCTCTACAGGAAGCCGAGCAGAGAGAAGAAACTATAGCCAAGAACGATAATCACCACCGGCAGCACGTACAGCGGAAAATATTGCACCAGAATGGTATGGCGAGGCACCACGATACGTTCAGCAATTTGCTCACGCGTTAAGCCTTCCGCCCCTTTCGCCTGTTCCAGAATCAGCTGATCCTCAATGCCTTCGCGGAGGAATTTCGCCTGACGCGCCATACGCGCGCCGGAAGCCTGCAGCGCCATACCGACAAACACCAGGATATAGATAATCCAGAAGCCAATATTCAGGCTGTGTTTAAAATCCGGCAGCGGCGAGTTGTACCAGAAAAAGTTAAGAAACGGCGTATTGAAGCGCATCATTTCGATCATCACATGCGCAAAATCCATCATTACCGCATCAATGCCCGGCTTTTTTTCGCTGTGCTCGTACATAAACTTCAGTACCGAAATCAGCGTTGAAATCACCGTTGGAATAAAAATCACCCAGCCCAAAATACGTTTAAGTACCGCAATGCGTCCAGCTTGTTGATACGTCATGGATTCCCCTTGTTGAAGACGCCTTATCCACCCTAAGTCTACCCTCAGCGGCGAATTTCGCCCAATAATGCGCGGTATGATATACCATGAGAACAAATTCGTTATCTACTTACGCTACAGGAGAGGGACTTATGTCAGCCAGGCGACAAATTCATGCCGCTATTTTCGATATGGATGGATTACTGATTGATTCCGAGCCGCTCTGGGATCAGGCGGAGCTGGAGGTGGTCGCAAGCCTCGGAGTCGATATCAGCCGCCGCGGCGAACTGCCCGACACGCTGGGACTGCGCATCGATTTAGTCGTCGACCTGTGGTTTGCCCAACAGCCATGGCCAGGCCCGGATCGCGACGACGTCACCGCCCGGATTATCAGCCGGGCGATTGAACTGGTGGAAGCGTCCCGTCCGCTGCTGCCCGGCGTACGCGATGCCGTAGCGCTATGTAAAGCGCAGGGGTTGAAAGTTGGCCTGGCATCCGCGTCGCCGCTGCGGATGCTGGAAAAAGTGCTCGCCATGTTTGAACTGCGTGACCAGTTCGACGCCCTTGCCTCCGCAGAATCGCTGCCCTACAGCAAACCGCATCCTCAGGTCTATCTCAACTGCGCCGCCAGCCTGGGCGTTGACCCGATGAGCTGTGTCGCGCTGGAAGATTCCGTTAACGGCATGATCGCCAGCAAAGCGGCGCGTATGCGCTCCATCGTCGTTCCTGCCAGGGAGAACAGCCACGACCCGCGCTTTGTTCTCGCAGACGTTAAACTGACATCGCTGGAATCACTTGTCGCCGCCGATCTTCTCGGCTAAACGCCTGCCGCATGGCGAGGGAGCAAAGGCTGTCTCGCCATTAAAGAAATAAAACACCGTTTCAATTTAAATTGTTTTTTCCTCCTTCAGCCTCTATGCTTGAGCAAAACAGCGTGGTTTAACGCAGCAATCAGCATACAGAGGTGCATATGGTACTTAACGCCTTCGACCTTACGGGTAAGGTCGCTATCGTGACGGGATGTGACACCGGACTAGGCCAGGGAATGACGTTGGGCCTCGCGCAGGCCGGGTGCGATATTGTCGGCGTCAATCGCAAGATTCCACATGAAACCGCCGAAAAGGTTCAGGCGCTGGGCCGTCGGTTCACCGCGATTCAGGCCGACCTCAGCCGTCAGGATGAAGTGACCGGGATCGTGGAGACTGCGGTCGCCGCCATGGGCCATGTGGATATTCTGGTGAATAACGCCGGCACGATTCGCCGCGCCGATGCGCTGACCTTTAGCGAAAAAGACTGGGACGACGTCGTTGATCTCAATCTGAAATCGGTGTTTTTTTTATCGCAGGCGGTGGCCAGGCAGTTCATTGAGCAAGGCAGCGGTGGGAAAATTATTAATATCGCCTCGATGCTCTCTTTCCAGGGAGGCATTCGCGTGCCCTCTTATACCGCCTCCAAGAGCGGCGTTCTGGGATTGACCCGCCTGCTGGCTAACGAATGGGCCGGGCATCAGATCAACGTCAACGCCATCGCGCCGGGATATATGGCCACCAATAATACCCAGCCGCTGCGCGATGATGCCGATCGCAGCAAGGAGATACTTGACCGTATTCCGGCCGGGCGCTGGGGGGTAGCGGACGATCTGCAAGGGCCGGTGGTGTTCCTGGCCTCCAGGGCGGCGGATTACGTCAATGGCTACACCCTGGCGGTAGATGGCGGTTGGCTGGCACGTTAATGATTTTGTGACAAAGAGTTACACCGTCACCTCTTTCACACACTGTATAAAAACCCTATACTGTATGGATTGACAGTTTAGGGTTTTTATCATGACGGCGGAAGGCCATCTCTTCTTTTCTATCGCCTGTGCGGTATTTGCTAAAAATGCGGAACTCACCCCCGTACTGGCACAGGGCGACTGGTGGCACATTGTCCCCTCCGCGGTGCTGACCTGCCTGCTGCCGGATATCGACCATCCGAAGTCATTTCTCGGGCAGCGCTTAAGCTGGATATCAAAACCGGTGGCCCGCGCGTTTGGCCACCGGGGATTTACCCATAGCCTGCTGGCGGTATTTGGCGCGATGACGCTATTCTATCTGAAAGTACCCGAGAGCTGGTTTGTGCCCGCCGATGCCCTCCAGGGGCTGGTTCTCGGCTATCTCAGCCATATTCTTGCCGATATGCTCACCCCCGCAGGCGTACCGCTGCTGTGGCCCTGCCGCTGGCGTTTTCGTCTGCCGATCCTCGCGCCGCGTAAAGGCAACCAGCTGGAGCGGGCGCTGTGTATGGCGCTGTTTGTCTACGCCGTCTGGATGCCGCAAACGATCGCCGAAAACAGCGCCGTGCGCTGGTCATCGGGGATGATTAATTCACTGCAGATCACCTTCAATCGCTTTATTAGTCACCAGAGCGGGCGATAAACAGACAAAACAAGCAAAATAGTTATAAGCAATTCCATTTGAATATAAGTAATGAAAGCCTCTTCTGCTAACCTTGCGCCATTAAAGCTGGTACCAGACCAGCCGGAATAAAAATCTATCAGGAGAACGGGGATGAACTTTCCATTAATAGCGAACGTTGTCGTGTTCGCGGTTTTGCTGTTTGCGCTGGCCCAAACCCGCCACAAGCAGTGGAGCCTCGCCAAAAAAGTACTGGTCGGCCTCGTCATTGGCGTGGTGTTCGGCCTGGCGCTGCAGCTTATTTATGGCGCTGACAGCCAGGTGCTGAAAGATTCCATTCAATGGTTCAATATCGTCGGTAACGGCTATGTACAGCTGCTGCAGATGATCGTGATGCCGTTGGTATTCGCCTCAATCCTCAGCGCGGTCGCCCGTCTGCACAATGCGTCTCAGCTGGGTAAAATCAGCTTCCTGAGCATCGGTACGCTGCTGTTCACCACGCTGATTGCGGCGCTGGTCGGTGTGCTGGTGACCAATCTGTTCGGTCTGACCGCCGAAGGTCTGGTTCAGGGGAGCGCGGAGACCGCACGTCTGAACGCGATTCAGAGCAACTACGTCGGTAAAGTGGCTGACCTCAGCGTACCGCAGCTGATCCTCTCCTTCGTGCCGAAAAACCCGTTTGCTGACCTGACCGGCGCCAATCCGACCTCGATCATCAGCATCGTTATCTTCTCCGCCTTCCTCGGCGTCGCCGCGCTGAAGCTGTTGAAAGATGACGTGGAGAAAGGTCAACGCGTCCTGACCGCCATTGACACCCTGCAAGGATGGGTGATGAAACTGGTGCGTCTGGTGATGCAGCTCACCCCGTACGGCGTGCTGGCGCTGATGACCAAAGTCGTTGCCGGTTCGAACCTGCAGGACATCATCAAGCTCGGTAGCTTCGTTGTCGCCTCTTACCTCGGCCTGGGGATCATGTTTGTGGTTCACGGTCTGCTGCTGGCGGTTAACGGCGTGAGCCCGCTGAAATACTTCCGTAAAGTGTGGCCGGTGCTGACTTTCGCCTTCACCAGCCGTTCCAGCGCCGCGTCTATTCCGCTGAACGTCGAAGCGCAAACCCGTCGCCTGGGCGTCCCGGAATCTATCGCCAGCTTCTCCGCCTCTTTTGGCGCCACTATCGGTCAGAACGGCTGTGCCGGCCTCTACCCGGCAATGCTGGCGGTGATGGTCGCGCCGACGGTGGGAATCAACCCGTTTGACCCGCTGTGGATTGCGACGCTGGTCGGCATCGTCACCGTGAGTTCCGCAGGGGTCGCGGGCGTCGGCGGCGGCGCAACCTTTGCGGCGCTGATCGTCCTGCCGGCCATGGGTCTGCCGGTGACGCTGGTGGCGCTGCTTATTTCCGTCGAACCGCTGATCGACATGGGCCGTACGGCATTGAACGTGAACGGTTCAATGACGGCCGGTACCCTGACCAGCCAATGGCTGCGCCAGACCGACAAAACGATTCTCGACAGCGAAGAAGACGCCGAACTGGCGCATCGCTAAGCCGCCAGGCACAAAAAAACCGCAGATAGCCCTCTGCGGTTTTTTTTATTTCTCGCGCCCCGGTCAGGAGGCCATTTCGCCATCCTGCCGCGTCTGCACGGCCCAACGCTGCGCCGCTTCCGGTACGCTAAACGGCGGGGAGCGACGGAAATGCTCGCCCATCAGAACAAAGGCGACATACTTACCGCGCAGCAGCCACACATCGCGAAAACCGTCCATTTTGACGGCGTGTTCCGGAGGGGCTGGTTCCACCCGAGGCACGTAGCTAATGACAGGGCGGTTTTGTTGGCGAAGTGTTTTCATAACCAATAGATTCACTAAACAAAGCGGGAAACAGAAACAGCTATCATAGCCGATTGCCTGACCTTTCGTCGCCCCTTACGTGTGTTCTGTTCTCCCCGCCGGGCGATAGTTTTCACGCCTCCAGCCGGTTCATCTGGTGAGATGTTCTATAGTTAGAAGGGTTTTGGTACCGCAACGACCATTTTTCAGTAATGAAAACAGGAGACGAGCAATGTCTGATAAGAACCATAAATCACAAAACCACAAAGCGCCCCACGACGCCAGCGAATCGCAACCCGGTCTGGATTCTCTGGCTCCGGATGATCAATCATGGCGCCCGACGCCGCACCCCACGGCGCCCGGGGAAGAACCCAGCGCGCCGGGAAGCCTCAAAGCGCCCGATATCCACAGCCGTAAACTTGACGCGCTGGCTCATCAGCGCAAAGACAGCGAAAACGTCCCCCTGACCACCAATCAAGGGGTACGTATTGCCGACGATCAGAATTCGCTACGCGCGGGGAACCGGGGGCCCACGCTGCTGGAAGACTTTATTCTGCGTGAAAAAATTACCCACTTTGACCATGAGCGGATCCCGGAACGAATCGTCCATGCGCGCGGATCGGCGGCGCACGGTTATTTTCAGCCCTATCGCAACCTGAGCGACGTCACAAAAGCAGATTTCCTCTCCGATCCCGCAAAGAAAACCCCGGTATTCGTACGTTTCTCTACCGTCCAGGGCGGGGCCGGTTCGGCCGATACGGTGCGCGACATTCGCGGCTTCGCCACCAAATTTTATACCGATGAAGGTATTTTTGACCTGGTCGGGAACAACACCCCAATCTTCTTCATCCAGGATGCGCTGAAATTCCCCGATTTTGTGCATGCCGTGAAGCCTGAACCGCACTGGGCTATCCCGCAAGGACAAAGCGCCCATGACACCTTCTGGGATTACGTCTCGCTGCAGCCGGAAACGTTACATAACGTGATGTGGGCGATGTCCGACCGCGGGCTACCGCGCAGCTATCGCACCATGGAAGGCTTTGGCATTCACACTTTCCGCCTGATCAATGCCGACGGTAAGGCCACCTTTGTCCGTTTTCACTGGAAACCGCTGGCCGGGAAAGCCTCTTTACTCTGGGATGAGTCGCAAAAGCTGACCGGTCGGGACCCGGATTTCCATCGCCGCGATCTGTGGGAAGCGATAGAAGCCGGCGATTATCCGGAATATGAGCTGGGCCTGCAGCTGATCCCGGAGGAGGATGAACAGGCGTTTGACTTCGATCTGCTGGATCCCACCAAGCTGATCCCCGAGGCGCTGGTTCCGGTACAGAGGGTCGGAAAAATGGTGCTTAACCGCAATCCGGATAACTTCTTCGCCGAAAATGAACAGGTGGCGTTCCACCCAGGCCATATCGTACCGGGGATAGATTTCAGCAACGACCCGTTACTGCAGGGCCGCCTTTTCTCGTATACCGATACGCAGATTAGCCGTCTGGGCGGGCCTAACTTTCATGAAATCCCGATTAACAAACCCACCTGCCCGTATCACAACTTCCAGCGCGACGGCATGCACCGGATGGATATTGATACCAACCCCGCCAACTACGAGCCGAACTCGATCAACGATAACTGGCCGCGCGAAACGCCCCCGGCCCCTAAGCGCGGCGGTTTTGAGACGTACGCCGAGCGTGTCGACGGTGAGAAAATTCGCCAGCGCAGCCCCTCGTTCGCCGAGTATTACGCCCAGCCGCTGCTGTTCTGGCGCAGCCAGACGCCGATTGAGCAACAGCATATTATCGATGCCTTTAGCTTTGAGTTAAGCAAAGTGGTCCGGGGATGGATCCGTGAACGGGTGGTCGATCAGCTGGCGCACATCGATATCCCGCTGGCGCAGGCCGTCGGCAAAAATTTAGGCATAACGCTCAGCGACGAGCAATGCCAGATCACGCCGCCGCCGGACGTTAACGGTGTGAAAAAGGATCCCAGCCTGAGCCTGTATGCCATCCCCGGCGGGGAGATTAAGGGCCGCGTTGTCGCCGTGTTGCTCAACGAGCGCCCGGCAGCGCACGATGTGCTGACCCTGCTGCAATCCCTGAAGGCGAAAGGCGTTCATGCCAGACTGCTTTATTCACGGATGGGGGAAGCGATCGCCGATGACGGCACGCGGCTGCCTATCGCCGGGACCTTTAGCGGCTCGCCATCGCTGACGGTCGATGCGGTGATCGTCCCGGGCGGCGACTTGTCCCTTCTCAGCAACAGCGGGGAACTGCATTACTACCTGCTGGAGGCTTATAAGCATTTAAAACCGATACTGCTGGCGGGCGACGGTCGCCAGTTTAAGACCCTGCTGCAGGTCGCCAGTCAGGGAGAAGAAGGCCTGGTCGAGACGGACGCCATTGACGCTCCGGCGATGGATACGCTGTTCGCGCTGATGGCGGCGCATCGGGTGTGGTCCCGCGCCGGCAAAACGGCGGCTATTCCTGCCTGATAGCGGAGCGCGGGGCGGGATCCCGTTCAGCGGATGTCAGATCGCACGCGATTCGCTGCACGGGTGAAACCAGGGGAAGCAATGCGCTTCCCTTTAACCCTCGCGCTAAACGTCGCGGTAGGTCCCTAAACGGTACCCGCGCTCGGCAACCGCGTACTTAAGTGACGCCGAGGTCAGCACTTCCAGTTCTGTCAGCCGCGGGTAGCAATAGGCGCTGCCCATGATGGTATTATCAACAAACGCCGGGTGGCACATCACCTCCAGCGACGTCTCTTCACGCTGGAGAGACGCATCAAGGGTTTGCAGAAACAGTGCCTCAGAAATAGCGTCACCGTAAAATTCGCTGGTAAACCCCTCGCTGCTGCGCGCCGCATCCTGCGCCAGGCCGTCACGCTGCGCCAGCTGACGATCGATACGTAGCGCCACCCCGTTTTCCCGGGCGAATGCGGCCACGATCGGGTAAATCGGGGCAATCATATGCACATGGTGATGGCTATCGATATGCGTCGGTTCGCAGCCAAACAGCGCGATAAAACGGCGATACTGGCACACCAGCTCATGCGCAATTTCCTCCAGCGGCAGGCTCCCCTCTTCCGCCATCTGCCAGATCCACTTCCCGAGACGCCCTTCGCGGGTCAGCCCCGGCATCGCCGACAACGGTTCCCCCAGAGTCAGGACAAAATGCATCCCGACCCCCAGCTCCGGCACGCAGCGGCTCAGCTGGGCCGCGTGGCTAATCGCCGCCCCGTTAACCAGCGCCGTTGTCGAGGTGACCAGGCCATTTTTACAGGCTTCAATAATGCCGTAGTTCTGGCCCTTGCTCAGGCCAAAGTCGTCGGCATTAACGATTAACACGCGTTCCATCAGCCGCTCCCGTTACTGTTTCAGTTTCTCAATCGTCGCTGCAAAGTTGGGCAGCCATTTTTCATGCGCAAGAATCATTTCCCGCGCCAGCTGCTCAGCATCGCGGTCAGAGTGAATCAGCGGGCTCAAATTGAGCGCCAGCAGCACATCGTCCAGCTCACCGCTCATCGCCGCCTGGCTGGCCGCCACCTCGAAGCCTTTGATGGTATAAATCAGCCCCAGCACTTTCTCATCGAAATGCGCGATGCGCGGCGTCGGCGTTGCCCCTTCGCGCCCCAACGTACAGGTCATTTCCACCGCCCAGTCCGCGGGGATGTTATCAATATGGCCATGATGCGGAATGTTAACGTAGTGCTCGGCCTGCTTGTCATTGTAGATGGCGTTAATCACCTCGCAGGCCGCATCGGAATAATATGCGCCGCCGCGCAGCTCCAGCTCTTTCGGCTTCACATTCAGATCCGGATTTTTGTACAGCTCAAACAGCTGTTTTTCCACCTTCTGCACCACCTGGGCACGAGCGCCGCCCTTATAGTACTCACCCATTTCAATCGCCAGCATCTCTTTTGGCTTAAAGTAGTACAGCAGATAGGAGCATGGGATCAGGCGCAGCGAACGGATTAGCCCTTCGCTGAACGGCAAATCAAAGATATTTTTCACCGAGTTGGCGCTCAGGCTGCCGGAGGCGACGCCGTCCAGCAGCTCATCAAAGCGCGACTCGCCGTTCACCAGCACATCGCGGACGAACACCAGGTGATTGAGGCCAAACAGATCGATATGCAGTTCATCTTCCGAGGTCAGCTGCAGCACATCGGTAATAAACATTTTCATACCGATCGGAATATTGCACACGCCGATAAAGCGCTTAAAGTCCGTGTGGCGGTACACCGCTTCGGTGACCATTCCCGCCGGGTTGGTAAAGTTGATGATCCAGGCATCCGGGCAGATCTCCTGTACATCCTTGACGATATCAAAAATGACTGGAATGGTACGCAGGCCCTTAAACAGGCCGCCGGCGCCGTTGGTCTCCTGACCGAGATAGCCGTGGCTGAGCGGAATACGCTCGTCTTTCTCGCGCGCCTTCAGCTGGCCCACCCGCAGCTGCGTGGTCACGAAGTCGGCGCCTTCCAGCGCCGCGCGGCGGTCCAGCGTTTTGTAGACCTGCATCGGCACGCCGGCTTTTTCGACCATCCGCTGGCACAGCGCGTGGATAATATCGAGCTTCTCCTGGCCTTCCGCCACATCCACCAGCCACAATTCCGTTACCGGCAGTTCATGATAGCGCTTGAGAAACCCTTCCAGTAACTCCGGGGTATAGCTGCTGCCGCCGCCAATAGTGACAACTTTTAATTTCTGGCTCATTATCTTCTCCCTCGTGGCGCCACGAATTGCACGTAGCCTACTCTCCGTATTAATACGGACAGTTAACTTGAATAGGTCCTGACGCGGAATAATCCGCTCCGGGTTAATTAATACTGGTCAGTTTTTTACGATAATTGCTTGGCGTAAATGAGGTCAGTTTCTTGAATGTTTTAATAAACAGACTTGGGCTACTGTACCCCGACTCGTAGGCAATATCGGTCACTGAATAATTGGTAATTTCCAGCTGCTTCTTGGCGAAATTGATGCGAATATCATTAATTATCTGCATCGGCGTTTTACCATAATAGCGTTGGGTCGCCCGGGTTAAATACTCCTGGGTTTTCCCGGAGAGTTCGACCATCTGCTCCAGCGCCCCTTCGCCAAATTTAAGTTTATCGTGCATATCCTCAACGGTATTTTTCAGCCACTGCGGAATAACATCCTGTGCCGGCTCTTCGCGGTAATGCCGTAAACGGTTAATGGTATAAAACGACACCAGTTCAATAAATTCGTCAAATTCAGTTTCGCGAAAATTCAGCGAAGCGATAACCGACTCGATATAGCTGAGAAAGGTACTTTTGACAGCGTAGACCTGCGAGGCCACCAGGCCAAACGGCAACAGCGGCAAATAGTGTTTCTCGAAGAAACGCTTACTGATGCCAACGTTAAGAATGCGCGTCGCGCCAAAGGCGTAAAAACTTTGGTGGTGCGACCCCATCGGGATAAAGACAAAATCCCCGCGCTCCAGCAGCACCCGTTTGCCATTGATCTCCTGATAATAGCGGCCGGTTAACACGATGGTGTACTCGTAATAATCATGCTGGTGAAGCCCGCTTACGCTTTCTGTTTTGTTATAGATGACCACATGAAAGTTTTTCCCGTTAAACAGCTGCTGTTCCCGCGCGGTACTGATCTCTGTGGTCATCATCTTTGGCTGCCTCATCGTGTTGATGGCCTATTGTACCTTCTCATGCAGCTCAATCAATTCGGCAACCAGCTCACGGGCCAGCATTGAGGTCATCAGATGATCCTGCGCATGAACCAGTACCAGACTGACCTTCATTTTGCCTTCGCCTTCATCGCTTTCAATCAGCTGAGTCTGCACGCGATGCGCTTCACTCAGCGCCATGCGCGACTGTTCCATCATGTTTTTTGCGGCGGCGAAATCCCCCTGCTTGGCCTGCTTCAGCGCGGCATAGGCCAGGCTACGGGCCTGCCCGGAGTTGATAATCAGCCCCATCACCACCTCTTCGAGGTCGTTTTCAGGGGTCTCTACCGCTTCGATATTATCCAGATCAAACATAGTATTCCCTCGTTTCTCAGACGGTACGGGAAGCCTCCCGTACCGCTCGACATCAGAATTTCAGTGCGTTAGCAATATCTTCTTCGCTCTCTTCCTGCTCGATGGTGCTCTGCGCTTTGTTCGAAATCACCACGAACGGCATGTAGACCAGCGTGGCGACCCCGAGGTTGAACAGCGCGACAAACAGCGCAGCGACGCTGCCGTTACTGTTAAAGAAGGCGCCGAGACCGGTAGGCATGGTCCACGGAGCCAGGTTAGTGACCGGTGGAATAATCCCCATGCTATAGGCCGCCAGGGTAATGGCCGCCAGAATCGGTTGAACCAGCACAAACGGTATGAACATCACCGGATTCATGATGATCGGCAGGCCGAACAGAATCGGTTCGTTAATCTGGAAGATACCTGACGGCAGCGCCAGTTTTGCCACCTGACGATGGTCAGCGCGGCGTGAGGCAATAAAGATGGCGATAATCAGGCCTAAAGTCGCACCGGAACCGCCCAGCAGAATGTAGGAGTCGAGCATCGGCTTGGCCCAGAAGTGGAACTGTTTGCCTGCCTCAATCGCCGCATCGACAGAACCGTACTGGTTGTACAGCGCGATGTTTTCCAGCGCCCACGGGGTCATAATCCCATTGTCCAGCGCGGTCAAAGCCAGCGAACCGTGGACCCCGAAGAACCACAGCAGGGAGTTGAAAATGACGTAGGCCCAACCCACCACACTCCCCATCGCCGCCAGCGGCGTCGAAATCGAGTCCATGATGATCTGATGGAAGTTGCTGCCATAGGAGGAGAGGATCCACGAGATAATCCCGAACACCGAGAGGATCAGGAACCCAGGAATCAGCGCCGAGAAGGAGCGGGATACCGATGAAGGCACGCTATCTGGTAAAGTAATCACCCAGTTGCGGCGAATAACGAAAGTAAACAGCTCTGCGACGACCAGACCAATGATCATCCCGGAGATAATATTTTGCCCGCCCAGCCAGTTGGCGCCTACCGCATAGGCCTCACCGACGCTGTACGGCGTCACGGTCATAAATGCCGCCACCGATAATAACCCTGCCGCCAGCGGATCGACCTTACGTTCTTCAGCCAGCGCCATCCCGATAAAGAATGGCGCCATCAACGACATAATGCCTAACGTGCCGTTATAAACATTACCGCCGATGGCTTTAAAGCTATTTAACGTTTCAATGGTTGAGCCATCCAGGCGAACACCCATTGAATAGAAGAAAGAACCTTCACCAAAACTCAGAAATACGTTGTTGATTAATACGAACATGGCCCCCGCGAGGGTCAGCGGCATTAATTTAATAAAGCCGTTTTTAATCGCATTGATGTGCGGTTGCTTTCCTATTTTAACAGCAAAAGGAAGGAGTACCTTTTCAAGCGAGTCAATCACTTTACTCATAGCAAATACCCTTTAAAGCCGTAATTGAATAATTACGGCATGATGTATGAAATTACTCTTTGACGGGAAAATAAACTCTCACCCTGTGCTAACCGGCAATATGATAATGCCGCAGCATGTTACCATTTCACCGGAAACCCAAAAGGCTAGCGAGTTTTAAAATTAAATTATTGTGCAGCAGCTTTCTTAATGGCCGCAACGGCCGCTTTCAGGACACCTAAACCATCGACTTTGCCATACAGCACAGAGTCGATCACTTCCACCGGCTTATTTGACAGCAGCCGTTGAATTTCCGGGAGCATATATGCGATTTGCGGGCCTAATAATACGACATCCGCCTGCGGCCCTTTCTCTCCGGCAAGCGTTTCCGGAAAGGCTTCGATGATGACCGGTACTGCATATTTTTCTGCCTGCGCACGCATTTTCGACACCAGCAGTGAAGTAGACATTCCAGCCGAGCAAAACAAGTAAATGTGTTTCTTTTCCATGAGCGCTTCCTCAATGTGTAAGACCTGGCGGCCTCAGCATCGTCTTATGCCTGACAACCGGGTAAGACGTGTCATCATTCGATGAGTATTGTTTATGCGTTGAGTATACGGCATCGTTCAGGCGCTGGATAATTCCTGGCGAGGCAAAATTGTCTCTCATTGACCTCGCGTTTTGACTACCTTCACATTTCACTCAAATAATTCGCGCAATTAAATAAGCGTCTGTGGACATAAAAAAGCCCGACCTGACGTCGGGCTTTCGTAGAGCTCAGTATGATGTGCTACTTGCTGTTACGCGGGTCGGTGTCGTATTCCGCACAGGTCTGATAGCCGGAGTTCATCACGTGGCCAGTATCGTCAAGCGCCACAAAGTAGGTCTCCATTTTACCATCTCGTTGACCCAGGATGTAGGTCTGACAGGTTCCGCGCGCGTGGATCATGGTTACTTCAGAAGCCGGCTTACCCGCGATCTGCAGGACCTGATCCCGCGACATGCCTTTTTTGACATCTTTCACCACCGGCTGTGTAAACTGGTCAGCGGTACGATCGTAAGCCGTACAGCCAGCCAGCATGGTTAAAACTGCCGCTGCGCCCAAAAATCCTGCTAAGTTCTTGTTCATATTCCGTCCTCTTTTATTCGGCGTGTTAGTAAGCCTGGAATAAATACCGTTATTTTTCAAGCTGAAGGTACAAATGGCCTAAATTTAAGATCTTTCTAATAAAAAAATCCTATGTCATTGATTGCCTTCTTTTGCACCAGTCAAATCTGTGATCCTTGTCGTTTTACCGTCAAAGAGGTAGTTTTAACCCTTAATAGCAGCCAAACAGATTCACTTCCCGGAGGGCGCGATGACGCTACAACAAGAGATTATTCAGGCGCTGGGCGTACAGCCCCAGATTGATGCTGAGGGTGAAATTCGCCGCAGCGTGGATTTTTTAAAGTCGTATTTGCAGACCTACCCTTTTATTAAGTCACTGGTACTCGGGATCAGCGGCGGCCAGGATTCCACTCTGACCGGAAAGCTCTGTCAGCAGGCCATTAATGAACTGCGCGCAGAAACCGGCGATCAAAGTTTGCAGTTTATTGCCGTACGCCTGCCGTATGGTGTCCAGGCGGATGAACAGGACTGCCAGGACGCCATCGCCTTCATCCAGCCGGACCGGGTGCTGACGGTGAATATTAAAGGCGCCGTGCTGGCCAGCGAGCAGGCATTACGTGAAGCAGGCATTGAACTGAGCGACTTCGTTCGCGGCAATGAGAAAGCCCGTGAGCGCATGAAGGCACAGTACAGCATTGCCGGGATGACCAAAGGCGTAGTGGTCGGTACCGACCATGCCGCGGAAGCGGTCACCGGTTTCTTTACCAAGTACGGCGATGGTGGCACCGATATCAACCCGATCTTCCGCCTCAATAAACGCCAGGGCAAGCAGCTGCTGGCGCTGCTTGGCTGCCCGGAGCATCTGTATAAGAAGCTGCCGACCGCCGACCTGGAAGACGATCGTCCATCCCTGCCGGATGAAGTCGCCCTCGGAGTAACCTACGAGAATATTGATGACTATCTGGAAGGCAAAACGCTGGACGAGAAAATCGCCAGCACTATCGAAGGCTGGTATCTGAAAACCGAGCATAAGCGCCGCCCGCCGATTACCGTCTTCGACGACTTCTGGAAAAAATAACTTCTCCCTGCTTTCCCCAACCCCGGCCGCTGCCGGGGTTATTTTTTGCCCTTTTCGCTCCCGGCCCGGCTTGCTATACTGGATAAATAAACAGCACCAGGAGCCTTTGTGGTCAGAAAGCAATCCGCCCCGCGTCTGGAGTTTGAAGCGGCGGCTATCTATGAATATCCCGAACATCTGCGCCCCTGGCTGGAGGCGTTACCCAGGCTGCCGGGCATCTACCTGTTTCACGGCGAGAGCGAAACCCTCCCACTGTATATCGGCAAAAGCGTGAACATCCGCAGCCGGGTGCTTTCACACCTGCGTACGCCGGATGAAGCGGCGATGTTGCGCCAGGCGCGAAGCATCAGCTGGCAACGAACCGCCGGGGAGCTGGGGGCGCTGCTGCTGGAGGCGCAACTTATCAAAGAGCGGCAACCGTTATTCAATAAGCGGCTGCGGCGCAATAAACAGCTGTGCTCGTTACAGCTCGACGCGCTCCGCCCGCAGGTGGTGTATGCCCGCGAGGTGGACTTCTCCCGTCAGAATCATCTGTATGGCCTGTTTGCCAACCGCCGGGCGGCGCTGCAGGCGTTAAAAACGCTCGCTGACGAACATCGTCTGTGCTACGGACTGCTGGGACTGGAGGCACTTAGCCGCGGCCGGGCCTGCTTTCGTTCGGCATTAGGGCGCTGCGCCGGCGCCTGCTGCGGCAAGGAAAGTCTTGCCGCACATCACGAGAGGCTGCAGGCGCAGATGGCCAAAATGCAGGTGGTGTGCTGGCCGTGGCCCGGCCCCGTCGCGCTGGAAGAAACGGGCCCCGATCTCACCCAGTATCACGTCATTTATAACTGGCTGTGGCTGGGCGCGGTGGATACGCTGGCGCAGGCCCAGGCCTTAACGCGCCTGCCGGCTGGCTTTGACCATGATGGCTATAAAATTCTCTGCAAACCGCTATTGAGCGGCCGTTTTACGCTGCATCCGCTGGCGCCATCCGGTTGTTAGCACAAAAAAAACCGCCGATCCTGCCCAATGCCTGTCGGCGTATGTTGGGCAAGACCGGCGGTCTTCATTCCGTGCGCTGAATTACTCAGCAGATGCAGGCATTTTACCTTCCGGCGCTTTGCGGTCTGTCAGATGCTTCTCAAAATTGGCATTGAACTGTTTTTTCTGTTCCGGCGTCAGAATGTTGTAAATCTTGTTCTGGGTCTCGATCCGCGCAAGCGCCATCTCTTTATGCTGCGCTTCCATCTTATCGATTTGCGCTTCCGCCTTCGCTTTATCGAAGGTATCGCTGGCGATCAGCTCATGCATCGCACGGCGTTCGTCAAGGGACGGACGTTTCATGTTGGCGCGCTGGCTTTTCATGATGTCACGGATCTGCTGTTTCTGCGCATCGGTCAGATTCAGCCCTTTAAACATCATATCGTGCTGACCGTGAGGCATACCTTTATGGTGCATCATCGGTTTGCTATCGGTTTGAGTGGTGGTGGTATCCGCAGCGTGAGCCAGGTTAGCCGCACCCAGAGCCAGAGTAGAGGCAACAAACAGAGCAGTAATCTTCTTCATATCGAGTCCTTACTTTAAGTTATTCTTACGGCGCATTGCCGTGTTGACGAGATAAACTTTACGACGTTTATCGTCAATTAGTCAGAGCAAGCGTAAAACAATGAAAGTGTAAAAAACATTTTCTCGCCAATTGTGGAGAAAATAAGGAAATTAAGGAGATAATTGCAACTAAAAATATATAAGAGAGTGTTTTATAAAGAAATTATTAGGATTATAAAACACGAGGGATTAAAAATAAAGCATTTAACCAGGAATAATCTGCAATCAATACTAAAGGCACAAAAAAAATAAGGTGCGCGAGGTAGACACCGGCCGGAGAATTAACGCCGCCGCGCGGGCGAGCGGCAGCGATATTTTACGTACGGAGCGACGGTAAGCGCTCCAGCATCAATCCCGCCCGCAGCCCCAGCGCCACCGACGGATTAGGAAACAGGACAAATTCCTCTGCTTTCTCCACCACATAGCGGGTATCGCCATCTTCAGCCAGTAAGGTCCCGGCCTTAAAGGCGGTAAAATTGAGCGTCTGCGCCGACATATGCAGGCGGAAATGTTCACTGCTGCGGGTGATTTGCTGCACCACCTGATAACGCAGCGGACCCGGCCCCTCCTCAACCACCGCCAGATCGCCCACCAGCAAACGCATCAGCGCGCGCTGGGTGGCGGCAAACTGGTGCAGATCGTTATCACCAAACGGCAGCGCTTTCCCCAGTTCCAGCGTGCAGGAGAGCGCGGCGAAACGCGCGCAGCTAAAATGGGTAAACGTTCCCGCGGGCTGGCGGTGGAAAACCAGTGCCTCCAGCCCGGCGGCGCCCAGCCAGCTGAGAAATCCCTCGTTCCATGGCTCCTCCCTTACCGGAAGCACGCCAAAACGGGTGTGATGCGAGCCGCGGATGGCGGTATGCAGATCGAGATGCCAGCGAGTGTCGTCCGCGGCGCGATAAAAGCGCGTCAGCGCCCGCTCCAGCTGACGCGCTCTTATCGTTTCATCGCTGGCGGGAAATGTTTGCCAGCGCCCGCCAAACATCCGGTTCATATCGCTATCCAGATAGCGCTTATTCTCCCGTAACGCCTGCGGGTTGCCAAAAATCACCAGCAGACGCCAGCGCAGAGGGAGCGCCCCGCTAAACAGCTGCTGGAGCAAGAGATGGGTCATTTCTACCGGCGCGGTTTCATTGCCATGAATGCCTGATGACAGCACTAACGACCGCTCGCAGCGCGCGTGCGGCGTCAGCTGCAGGATGCCGCAATCGAGCCAGTGCCAGCGAAAATGCGCCGTTTCACCGTGAAAATGGTGGGGCAGACGCCCCGCCAGAGTTAATGCCAGAAAGTCGTCCACGACGCCTCCTTGATACCGAAAACCGTAACTAGTGCTGAAACGGATAAACCGAGCCGAGCTGCAGAATTTGCGTCAGCCGGTCGAGGGCCTCACGCCCTTCGTTGAGCAACTGTGGATCCGCCAGATCCGCCTGGGTCAGACGATCGCGATAGTAGCGTTCGACCCAGTCGTTCAGCGTCGCAAACAGCGCGTCGGTCATAAATACCGCTGGATTAACAGCCCGCCGCTCCTCTTCGGTCAGCACCACTCTCAGGCGCAGACAGGCCGGACCGCCGCCGTTGGCCATGCTTTCGCGCAGATCGTAAACCTGCAGTTCATCAATCGGGTTATCTTCCGCCAGCAGCCCGTTCAGATAGCGCCAGACCGCGGCATGCTCTTGCGCCTCCCGGGGCAGAATCAACCGCATCGCGCCATCGGGCTTACTCAACAGCTGGCTGTTAAACAGATAGGTCGCCACCGCCTCTTCTACCGTCACCGCGCTGGCCGGCACGACAACGGGGGTAAACCCCGGCACCCGTTCGGCAAGCTGGCGCAGCAGCTGCGGCTGATCGACAAACGCCTGCTGATGACAAAACAGGACCTGCTGATTGCTCACCGCAATGACATCATTGTGAAATACGCCTTTGTCGATGACCGCCGGATTCTGTCGGGCAAAAATCAGCTGCCGCGGATTCACCTGATTCAGCCGCGCTACCGCCTGGCTGGCTTCCAGCGTCTGTCTGGCCGGGTAGCGCTGCGGTATGCCCTCGCCGCCCTGCTGGCGACCATAAACAAACAGCTGGACGCCCGGTGCGCCATACTCGCCGCCCAGCCGGTTATGGTTTGCCGCCCCTTCGTCGCCAAACAGCGCGACCTGCGGAAGCGCCGGATGGACGGCAAAGCGCTGCTCATCGGGAAAGAGCGCGCGCAGCAACGCTTCGGTGGTTGACGCTTCGCTGGCGCGGTGGAATTTGTCATTCAGATTGGCCACGGTGAGGTGTACCCGGCCGTCCAGCGAGTCGGCGGACGGCGACACCGTCGCCGCGTTGGCCACCCACATTGAGGAAGCAGAGCTGACCGCCGATAGCAGATCCGGGGCCTGCTGCGCCGCCTTTTCGAGGATCTGCGGGTCGCTGCCGCTAAAACCAAGCTGGCGCAACAGCGGCACATTCGGCCGTTCCTGCGGGGGGATCAGCGCCTGCGGATACCCGGCATCCGCCAGCGCCTTCATTTTCTTCAGCCCCTGTTTCGCCGCCAGCTGCGGATTGGAAACCCGGTAGCGATGGCGGATCGATGCTTCGTTGCCAAAAGAGAGCCCGGCGTAGTGGTGGGTCAGGCCGGGCAGACCGTCAAAGTTGACCTCCCAGGCTTTCATCGCGCGGACTCCTGCTGAAAGTCGAGACCCGGGCTCAGCGTTTCCGGCAGCGTCAGTTCCGCCGTCTCCAGGCTGGCCATCGGCCACGCGCAATAATCGGCCGCATACCACGCCCCCGGACGGTGGTTGCCGGATGCCCCGGTTCCGCCAAACGGGGCGGTGCTGGCCGCGCCGGTCAGCGGCTTATTCCAGTTGACGATCCCGGCCCGGGCTTCCAGCAGCAGGCGCTCGAATTTCTCACGCTCGGCGGAGATCAGCCCACATGAAAGCCCGAAGCGGGTGGCATTCGCCCGGGCGATCGCTTCATCAAAATTGTCATAGCGCCAGACGCAGAGCAGCGGCCCAAAGACTTCCTCATCGGCCACTTCTGCCACGTCGCTCATCTCAATGATCCCCGGGGTCAGTAATGAGGTCCCGGCCTGCAGCAGCCGCGGCTCAAGCAGCGTTTTCCCACCGTTGGCCACATGCCGCAGCCAGGCCTGGTGGACTTTTTGCGCCGCCTGCGGGGAGATCAGGCCGCCAAGGAACGGCTGCGGCGAGGCATCCCATCGGCCGGGAATCAATCGCTGTGACACTGTCACTAGTCGTGCAAGAAACGCATCGCCCGCGGCCCCCCGTTTCACCAACAGGCGACGCGCGCAGGTACAGCGCTGGCCGGCGGTGATAAACGCCGACTGAATCGTCAGGTGTACGGCGGCATCAATATTCTGCGGTTCATCGACAATCAGCGGATTATTGCCCCCCATTTCGAGCGCGAGGATCTTCTCCGGCTGTCCGGCAAGCTGGCGATGCAGCTGAAAACCGGTCGCCGAGCTGCCGGTAAACAGCAGCCCGTCGATGTCCGGCTGGGCGCTCAGCGCCTCGCCGGTTTCCCGCCCTCCCTGCAATAAGTTGAGTACCCCCGCCGGGAGTCCCGCTTCCGCCCACAGCTTCACCACCGCCTCACCGCTTTGCGGCGTCAGCTCGCTGGGCTTAAACACCAGCGTGTTGCCTGCCAGCAGCGCCGGCACGATATGGCCATTGGGCAGATGACCGGGAAAATTGTAGGGGCCAAATACCGCCAGCACGCCGTGCGGACGATGGCGTAGCGTCGCCGCGCCGTCGCCCATGGCGGTATGCGCTTCGCCGGTGCGGCTATGGTAGGCTTTCACCGAAATAGCGATTTTGTTAATCATCGCGCCGATTTCCGTCGCCGCTTCCCACTGCGGCTTCCCGGTTTCTCCGGCGATGATGGCCGTCAGCTCCGTTTTGTGCGCCTCGAGCAGCGCGGCAAATTTTTCGGCAATCGCCTGGCGCACGCTAAACGGCTGTCTGGCCCACCCCGGAAAAGCCCGACGCGCGGCGCTGACCGCCTGGGCAACCTGTGCGGCATCGGCATCGTTGCCCTGCCACAGCAGCGCCTGGCTAACCGGGTTAGTTTTCGTGCGCGCCGGGCCATGTCCGCTCTGCCAGTCGCCGTTAATCCATAAACTCATGATTTTTTCTCCTCCGGGATCAGACGAACCAGCCGCAGACGGTCGCCGACGTGACATTTCAGGGCATCCAGTTCGCGGGCACTTAATAACAAACGATCGGTATCCGGGTCGGCATGGACCAGCGTGGCGCGAAATTGCTGATACTGCTCATTAGCAACCAGACAAAGCGGCCATTCCCCCGGCGCCGGCTGCCCTTCGGCCACCGTCACCAGACGGCTTTTCCGAATCGCCCGCACCCGGTCAATATCGCACTCCAGCGTCGGGCCGCCGTCGAAAATATCGATATAGTTACGATAACGGAAACCTTCTTTCTCCAGCACCGCGCGGGCCGGCGCCGTTTGCGGATGCACCTCACCAATCACCGCCCGCGCCTCATCAGATAAGAAGTCGATATACAGCGGATGTTTTGGCATCAGTGCGGCAATAAACGCTTTTTGCCCGGTCCCGCACAGATAGTCGGCGCGCGAAAATTCCATCGCAAAGAAACGTTTGCCCAGGCTTTCCCAGAACGGAGAGTAGCCGTGTTCGTCAATCACGCCGCGCATCTCCGCCACCACTTTTTCGTTAAAGCGCTCACGGAAGGCGGCCATAAACATAAAGCGCGATTTCGACAGCAGATAGCCGTTGCCCTCTTTCCGCCACGCCGGGTCAAGAAACAGCGTACACAGCTCGCTGCTGCCGGTGTGATCGTTACTGAGAAACAGCGTCGGCAGCGCGTTGTAAACGTTCAGCTCTTTCGAGGCGTGGACCTGAGTCCCGACGCGATAGTTATACCAGGGATCGTTCAGCCCTACCGCGACCTCGATGGCGCAAATGCCGACCACCGCGCCGCTGACGCTATCTTCAAGAACAAAGACGTAGCCCTGTTCGCTTTTTGGCAGTTCCCCTCGCCAGGTTTTCTGCGAACGTTCAATCCGCGCCGCCAGCGTCTCTTCATCAGCGGGCAGCGACGTCAGCCCGCCGCCGGTTTCGCCGGCCAGGGCCAGCAGGCCAGCCAGATCCTCTGCTGCAACCGGACGGATCACCATCATGATGACACTCCCGCAAGAAAGTGGCGGCAGGCCAGTTCAAAACGATCCAGCCCGCTCTTCACCTCTTCCTCGCTGACAATCAACGCCGGCGCGAAACGCACCACGTTGGCGCCGGCAATCAAAATCATCACTCCGTCTTCCGCCGCCTGAGTACTGATGGCCTTCGCTTTACCGGCATACTCGTCGTTCAGCACGCAGCCGATCAGCAGCCCCAGGCCGCGGATCTCTTTGAACAGGCCATAGCGGGCGTTAATGGCGCTCAGCCGTTCGCTAAACCACTGATGACGCTGCTTCACGCCATTCAATACCGCCGGCGTATTGACGATAGAGAGCACTTCTCCGGCCACCGCGCTGGCCAGCGGGTTACCGCCGTAGGTGGTGCCATGTGTCCCGACCGTCATCACGCTGGCGCAGCTTTCCGTCGCCAGCAGCGCGCCGATCGGGAAACCGCCGCCCAGCGCTTTCGCCGTCGACAGCACATCCGGCGTGACGCCATAGTGCATATACGCATACAGCTCGCCGGTACGGCCAACCCCGGTCTGGACTTCATCAAAAATCAGCAGCGCATGGTGGGCATCGCACAGTTCACGCAGACCGCGCAGGAAAGCCGGGTCCGCTGGCACCACGCCCCCTTCACCCTGCATGGGCTCAACGATCACCGCGCAGGTGTTGTCATCGATAAGCGCGCGGGCTGATTCGAGATCGTTGTAAACGGCATGTTGGATCTGCGGCGGCAGTGGAGCAAAATCCTGAGAATAGGCCGGCTGGCCGCCCGCGGAGACGGTAAACAACGTCCGACCATGGAAGGCGTTTTTGAACGCGACGATCCCGCTTTTATGGCTACCGAAACGATCGTGGGCGTATTTACGCGCCAGCTTAAGCGCCGCTTCGTTAGCCTCGGCGCCGGAGTTACAGAAGAAGACGCGATCGGCGAAGGTCGCGTCGATCAGCTGTTTCGCCAGACGCAGAACCGGCTCATTGGTATAACCGTTGCCGGTGTGCCAGAATTTCCCGGCTTGTTCCGTCAGCGCGTTAATCAACTGCGGATTGGCGTGCCCCAGGGCATTGACCGCAATGCCGCCGGCAAAATCGATATACTCTTTTCCCTGCTGATCCCACAGGCGTGAACCCTCACCGCGTACCGGAATAAAAGCCGCCGGCGCGTATACCGGCATCATCCATTCATCAAAGTTGCTACGCGTAATTGTCTGAGACATATCGACCTCTTCCGGTAAATAAAAAGTATGAATAATGTTAAAAATTATGGGTTATTACGCTGTAAATGTAGATTGCACGCTTCGTGCCAGCCAGAGGTAAAAATGCATAAACCGAGATTGATCACGAAATATCAACGAGTTACAGACATGATCTATGCAATTCAAATGCATAAATAGTGAATAAATATCCGATAAAGGGGCGATAACAGTGAATAAATCAGAAAGGTTATGCATCGGTAAGATATAATTCTGCATTTGTGATCCCCTACGAAATTTATCGTAGATATTCGCCCTTTTTTGGCGCAGCCTGCGCCAGCGTGGTGCACAATATGTCCACTTGCCCCGCCAATCAGAGCGACAGGCACAATAAAACAGCTTCCGGCAGCCAGCCCGGCGAATTTCTGCTACCATCCCTGCACTATTCACCTTGCACAGTGGCAGCGACTATGAAATTTGTCTCTTTTAATATCAACGGCCTGCGTGCCCGCCCCCACCAGCTGGCCGCCATCGTCGACAAGCACCAGCCCGACGTCATTGGCCTACAGGAAACCAAAGTTCACGACGACATGTTCCCCCTCGAAGAGGTGGCGAAACTCGGTTACAACGTGTTCTACCACGGACAAAAAGGTCACTACGGCGTGGCCCTGCTGACCAAAGAGACGCCGGTTTCCGTGCGTCGCGGTTTTCCCGACGACGGTGAAGAGGCCCAGCGGCGCATCATCATGGCGGAAATTCCGTCCGCCTTCGGCAACGTTACGGTGATCAACGGCTATTTCCCGCAGGGCGAAAGCCGCGACCACGCGACCAAGTTCCCGGCAAAAGCGGCGTTTTATCAGAATCTGCAGCACTATCTCGATACTGAACTCAACAAAGACAATCCGGTATTGATCATGGGCGATATGAATATCAGCCCGACCGATCTGGACATCGGTATTGGCGAAGAGAACCGTAAGCGCTGGCTGCGTACCGGTAAGTGCTCATTCCTGCCGGAAGAGCGTGAATGGATGGAGCGCCTGCTTAGCTGGGGTCTGGTCGACACCTGGCGCCATGCCAACCCGGAAAGCCAGGACCGTTTCTCATGGTTCGACTACCGCTCCAAAGGCTTCGACGATAACCGCGGGCTGCGTATTGACCTGCTGCTGGCAAGCTCGCCGCTGGCGCAGCGCTGTGTCGAAACCGGCATCGATTATGATATTCGCGGCATGGAAAAACCGTCCGATCACGCGCCGGTATGGGCGTCATTTAAACCTTAAAAGTCGTGCAGCGGGCTCTGCCGGGCGCAGAGTCCGTTTTTGTCTGCTGCTCTGCCCTGCATGAAACGATGATTCAGATGCCAAAAAAGCTTGATGTTGTGGCCGCCATTATTGAACAGGACGGCAAAATTCTGCTCGCTCAGCGCCCTGACCACGCCGATCAGCCCGGAATGTGGGAATTTGCCGGCGGCAAAGTGGAGCCAGGCGAAAGTCAGCCGCAGGCGCTAATCCGCGAACTGCAGGAGGAGCTGGGTATCGCCGCCCACGTCGAACGCTATATCGCCAGCCACCAGCGGGAAGTCTCCGGCCGGCCGATCCATCTTCACGCCTGGTGGGTACCGCGCTTTAGCGGCGTTCCCGTCGCGCATTATCATCGCCAGCTGCGCTGGTGTTCCCCGCAACAGGCTCTGACCTTTGACCTCGCACCGGCCGATATTCCGCTGCTACACGCCTTTATCGCCCAACGCGCCGACGACCTTCTCCGCTAAGGCTTCCCCTGCGGCGTCATCGTTTTTAGTTATGACCGCCGGCCGATTATAAATTTTCCTGTCAGGATAATTTTTCCTTGCTGGCCTGATGATTGCCGGTGTTATAGTCGGAAATACGCCCTTTTCAAGGGGCGAATAATAAAAAATATACGCAAAATCATTCAGCTTGCAACAGGCCGGCCGCGGACGCGCTTCCGGGCGGTAAATGAGGCGCGCTGGAAAATGACGCGTATACATGCAACCACAACCATAAGGGGAACTTATATCTATGGATCAGATGTGCACTCTGGAAGATTTTCTCACCCGCGTTCAACAGCGCGATCCTAATCAAACCGAATTTGCTCAGGCCGTCCGCGAGGTGATGACCACCCTGTGGCCCTTCCTTGAGGAAAACCCGCGCTATCGTCAGCTCTCGCTGCTGGAACGTCTGGTTGAACCAGAGCGTGCGATTCAGTTCCGTGTCGTCTGGATCGATGACCGCAATCAGGTCCAGGTCAACCGCGCCTGGCGCGTGCAGTTCAACTCGGCGATTGGCCCTTACAAAGGCGGCATGCGCTTCCATCCATCGGTTAACCTGTCGATTCTGAAGTTCCTTGGTTTCGAACAGACCTTTAAAAATGCCCTGACCACCCTGCCAATGGGCGGCGGTAAAGGCGGCAGTGATTTCGATCCGAAAGGAAAAAGCGATGGTGAAGTCATGCGCTTCTGCCAGGCGCTGATGACCGAGCTGTATCGTCATTTAGGCCCGGATACCGACGTCCCGGCAGGCGATATTGGCGTTGGCGGCCGTGAAGTCGGCTTTATGGCCGGGATGATGCGTAAGCTCTCCAACAACAGCGCCTGCGTGTTCACCGGTAAAGGGCTCTCCTTCGGCGGCAGCCTGATTCGCCCGGAAGCAACCGGCTACGGTCTGGTTTACTTCACCGATGCGATGCTCAAGCGCCATGGTCTGGGCTTTGAAGGCATGCGGGTCGCGGTTTCCGGCTCCGGTAACGTCGCGCAGTACGCCATCGAAAAAGCGATGGCGCTCGGCGCGCGGGTGATTACCGCGTCCGACTCCAGCGGCACCGTCGTGGATGAAGCCGGTTTTACCCCGGAAAAACTGGCCCGCCTGTGCGCCATTAAGGCCAGCCGCGATGGCCGCGTCGCCGACTATGCCCGCGAGTATGGTTTGACCTATCTGGAAGGCAAACAGCCGTGGTCCGTTCCTGTCGATATCGCCCTGCCTTGCGCCACGCAAAACGAACTGGACGTCGACGCCGCGCGGCTGCTGATTGCTAACGGTGTGAAGGCCGTTGCCGAAGGCGCCAATATGCCGACCACCATCGCAGCAACCGATCTGTTCCTCGAAGCGGGGGTGCTGTTCGCCCCGGGCAAAGCCGCTAACGCCGGCGGCGTGGCGACATCCGGCCTCGAGATGGCGCAAAACGCGGCCCGTATGAGCTGGAAAGCGGAGAAGGTGGACGCCCGTCTGCATCACATTATGCTCGACATTCACCACGCCTGCGTGGAGTACGGCGGCGAAGCGCAGCAGACCAACTACGTGCGCGGCGCCAACATCGCCGGTTTCGTTAAAGTGGCTGACGCCATGCTGGCGCAGGGCGTGATTTAAGACCGCCCTGTCGCTCAGCACGCAGGCGCAAACAACGTATAAGAAACCGGCTGAGCGGTAATGCCGATCGGTTAAGGATCGGTGGACCAGCCGGGGGCTGTTTAAGAATCCGTAATCTCTGTGCGATTACGGATTTTTTTATGCTGTTCAGCCTGGTTTCCGGCACATCTGGCAGGCGAGTCTGAGCCTGACGTCGCCGTTAAGGCGGAATTTCGCTTTAACGGTGGTCTTCGCTTATGCTGTGAAATATTCCACATAACGAACCACAAATATATGCTTCGCCCAAACCACCGTTTACCGGCATCACGCAAGCCCACGATAAGCCATCAATATATGCTGGTTACCTTAAGTAACCAGCATCAGGCTAAGCGGTTTTTTATTACGGATTTTCAGAGGCGGGATCCGCGGCGGGCTTTTTATCTTTCCCTTTGCTTTTGCCTTTCCCTTTACTGAAGCTCTTCTTCGCGCCGCCCGGGGCGACGATACCGCGGAACTGACGCACCGGCGTACTCCGCGCTTGCTCAATCAGCTGGTAGAGCGTGCCGACCAGCGGCTGCATAAAGTCCTGATAACGGCACTGCTTCTCGCTAATCTGCGTCAGCACCGACTCCCAGTGGGCCGTCATATCCGGCCGGGCGGCCATCTCAGGCAGGGAGTGGATTAACGCCCGCCCCGCGTCGGAGGAGTGAATATAGCGCCCTTTTTTGACCAGGAAACCGCGCTTAAACAGCAGCTCGATAATCCCGGCGCGGGTGGCTTCCGTTCCCAGACCGTCGGTGGCGCGCAGAATTTTTTTCAGATCTTTATCCTGCACAAAACGGGCGATCCCGGTCATCGCCGACAGCAGCGTAGCATCGGTAAAATAGCGCGGCGGCTGCGTTTGCCGCTCCACCACCTCGCCTTTTTCACACAGCAGCTCATCATCCTTCGCCACGACAGGCAGCGGCGTACCGTCGTTCTCTTCATCGCGCTCTTTATTGCCCAGCAGCGCGCGCCAGCCGGCTTCCGCCAGGAAACGGGCTTTCGCCACAAACTTACCGTTGGCGATATCGAGGTCGATCTGGCATTTGCGGAATACCGCATCCGGGCAGAATTGCATCAGATACTGCCGCGCGATCAGGCCGTAGACCTTTTCTTCGTTATCCGACAGCTTCACCTGACTGCTGCGGGCGGTAGGGATAATCGCGTGGTGAGCATCGACTTTTTTATCATCCCAGCAGCGGTTGCGGATCTCCGGGTTGACGACCGGCTGCGGGAGCAGATCCGCAGCATGCACGCCGATCGCGTTCAGTACCGCATGACGACCGGCGAAATGTTCCTCCGGCAAATAGCGGCTATCCGAACGTGGATAGGTAATCAGCTTATGGGTTTCATACAGTTTCTGGCAGATATCCAGCACATTTTGCGCGCTGAAGCCAAAACGTTTCGCCGCTTCAATCTGCAGCGCCGAGAGGGAAAACGGCAGCGGGGCCGGTTCCGAATCCCGCTTATCGTTATAGGCGGTTACCCGCGCCGGCTGGCCCTCGATCCGCGCCACCACGTGCTCAGCCAGCGGGCGATGCAGCAACCGGCCCTCTTCATCCTGATACGGCTCGCAGGCTTCGCTCGGCTGCCAGGTCGCCACAAAACGCTCATCCTTCGGGGTGACGATATGCGCCTTCACGTCAAAGAAGTCTTTGGCCACGAAGTTCTCGATCTCTTCATCGCGACGCACCACCAGCCCCAGCACCGGCGTCTGCACCCGCCCGACCGACAGCACTCCCTGATAGCCGGCATTGCGGCCCAGCAGGGTATAGGCGCGGGTCATGTTGATCCCGTATAGCCAGTCGGCGCGGGCGCGCGCCAGCGCCGACACGCACAGCGGAATAAACTCGCTGTTGGCGCGCAGACGGGAAATCGCCCGCTCGACCGCCTGCGGGTTGAGATCGTTAATCAGGCAACGCTGTACCTGCTGGCGCTTTTCCGGCGCCAGCTGCAGATAGTCGAGCACCTCATCCACCAGCAGCTGCCCTTCTCTGTCCGGGTCGCCCGCGTGGATCACCTCCTGGGCATCGCCAAGCAGGCGCTTGATGACGTTGAGCTGTTTGCTGACCGACGATTTAGGCTGAAGCTGCCACTTTTCCGGCACAATCGGCAGGTCGAGCAGGTTCCAGCGCGCATAGCGCCCGTCATACACGTCCGGCTGGGCCTGCTCCAGCAGATGGCCGATACACCAGGTGACCACCTGCCCATTGCCACACTCAATGTAGCCATCGCCTTTACGATGGGGCTTAGGCAGTACATCGGCAATGGCGCGCCCGAGGCTCGGTTTTTCCGCAATAAACAGCCGCATGTAATCAACGAATCTCGATCATCGGGCGCCCGCCGCGAGCGGTGACCAGCTCGCCAATGGCGGCAAGCGTAATCCCGAACTTGTCGGCCGCCGCTTGCACCTCGGCTTCAGCCTCCGGCGTCACCGCCAGCAGCAGACCGCCGGAGGTTTGCGGATCGCACAGCAGATCGCGCCACTCCGGCGGCATTTCGCCCATCAGATGGCCATAGCTGGCAAAGTTGCGCCCGGTTCCGCCCGGCACCGCACCCGCGGCAATATACTCTTCAACGCCCGGCAGTTTCGGAATCGCCGCGTAGTTCAGCTGAGCCTGTAGCCCGGCGCCGCGGCACACTTCGCTCAGGTGGCCCAGCAGACCGAACCCGGTCACGTCGGTCATCGCTTTGACGCCGTCGAGAGTGGCGAAGGCCGCGCCGGCGAGGTTCATCTGGCACATGGTTTCCGTCGCCAGCCCCTGGTGTTCCGGTTTAAGCAGCGCTTTTTTCTCTGCGGTGGTCAGCACGCCAATACCTAACGGCTTGGTGAGATACAGTTTGCAGCCCGCCTGAGCGGTGCTGTTTTTCTTGATGCGCTCCGTGGGCACCACGCCGGTGACCGCGAGGCCGAAAATCGGCTCCGGCGCGTCGATCGAGTGGCCGCCCGCCAGCGCGATCCCCGCCTGCTGGCAGGCAAAACGGCCGCCATCAACCACTTCACGGGCAATTTCCGGCGCCAGGGTATTAATCGGCCAGCCGAGAATCGCTATTGCCATAATCGGTTTACCGCCCATCGCGAAAACGTCGCTGATGGCGTTGGTCGCGGCGATGCGGCCAAAGTCGAACGGGCTGTCGACAATCGGCATAAAAAAGTCGGTGGTGCTGATAATGGACGTCCCGTTGCCGAGGTCATAGACCGCGGCATCATCACTTGTCTCATTACCCACCAGCAGCTGCGGATCGATAAACTTCGCCTGATCGCTCTTGAGGATCGTCTCCAGTACTTTAGGGGAAATTTTACAACCGCAACCGGCTCCGTGGCTGTATTGCGTTAAACGAATAGCTTGCTCGCTCATGGACATCTCCTGTCATTGCAATCCCGCTATGGTAGCGCTCAAACGGCGGAGTGGTAAGTGCGACAGTCTGAAATCGCGAATGGTTGCTCATTAAGCAGACAAATAGGCGATTTTGCGATAGACAACAATTTTTTCATCGCCGTTTTCACTTTTACTGAAAGATGACAGCAATGTGACAACGAAAAACGGTTACTCCGGACATATCACACAGTAAGGATATATTGATGAAAAAGCGTGTTCTCGCCCTTTGTCTTGCCAGCCTCTTTTCCGTTAGCGCTTTTGCTCTGGTTCCAGCCGGTAACGATGCCACCACCAAACCCGATCTCTACTATCTGAAAAATGCCCAGGCCATCGACAGCCTGGCGCTGCTCCCGCCGCCGCCGGAAGTGGGCAGCCTCGCCTTTCTAAACGATCAGGCGATGTATGAGAAAGGCCGTCTGCTGCGCGCCACCGAGCGCGGCAAGCTGGCCGCCGAGGATGCGAACCTGAGCGCCGGCGGTGTGGCAAACGCCTTCTCTGGCGCGTTCGGCTCCCCGATCACCGAAAAGGACGCCCCGGCGTTACACAAACTGCTCACCAACATGATTGAAGACGCGGGCGACCTGGCCACCCGTAGCGCGAAAGAGAAGTATATGCGCATTCGTCCATTTGCCTTCTACGGCGTCGCCACCTGTAATACCACAGAACAGGATAAGCTGGCGAAGAACGGCTCCTATCCTTCCGGTCACACCTCTATCGGCTGGGCCACCGCGCTGGTGCTGGCTGAAATCAATCCGCAGCGGCAGAATGAAATTCTCAAGCGCGGGTATGAGCTCGGTGAAAGTCGGGTGATCTGCGGCTACCACTGGCAGAGCGATGTCGACGCCGCGCGGATCGTGGGTTCAGCGGTCGTCGCGACGCTGCACACCAATCCGGCGTTCCAGCAGCAGTTACAGAAAGCCAAAGACGAGTTTGCCAAACGGCAGAAATAGACTGAGAGACGGCCCGGCGGAAAACGCCTGCCGGGCCCTGCTTTCATCAGAAACGAACGACAAACGGCGCGGTGTCCGGCTGGGAAACGGTGGTCGACGCTTTCAGCTGCGGCGTCCCCAGATAGAGAAAACCGACGATTTTATCCTGTTCGCGGCAGGCAAAGCCTTCACGCACCACCGGGCTGTCGGTCAAAGCGCCACTGCGCCAGATGCCGTTAAAGCCCTGAGCCACCGCCGCCATCTGCATCGCCATCACCGCACATCCGGCCGACATCTCCTGCTCCCACATCGGCACCTTGGGGTGCTCTTCGCAGCGCGCGACGACGGTGATAATCAGCGGCGCGCGGAACGGCGCGCTGCGGGCTTTTTCAATTCCTTTGTCATCCTGCCCGGCCGCTATCGCCCCTTTCTCCAACAGTCGGCTGAAACGCTCGCGGCCTTCGTCAGCAATAATAAAGAAACGCCAGGGCTGCAGCGTCCCGTGGTCCGGCGCGCGCAGGCCAGCGCGCAGAATGTTTTCCAGTTGTTCACCGACCGGCGCCGGGTCAGCCAGGCGAGAAGCGCTGCGGCGGTTAACCAGTAGCTCGAGAGCATCCATCTGTGTTACTCCTGTGAGGTCATTTTTCATAAAATTAACATGAGCAAGAATTTTGTTACAGCACGATGGCTGATTCCTGCTGACAACCGCCGGTCGTCTCTTTAGGATAGCCAGACGCGGCAACCCACGCGGTTAGCCCATTTTTAATTATGTTAGGGAGAATACATGCGAACTCTTTGGCGGCTGCTCGCCGGATTTTTTAAATGGACATGGCGGGTACTCAATTTCATTCGCCAGCTCGCACTGAACCTGGTTTTCCTGCTGCTGGTGCTGGTTTGCGTCGGCATCTGGGCGCAGTTCAGCAGCAACACCACCGAACATGCCGCGCGCGGCGCGCTGCTGATGGATATTACCGGCGTGGTGGTCGATAAACCGTCCGCCAGCAGCAAACTCGGCGTCATTGGTCGTCAGCTCTTTGGCGCCAGCTCCGATCGTCTTCAGGAAAACTCGCTGTTTGATATTGTGCAAACCATTCGTCAGGCGAAAGATGACCGGAATATCACCGGTATCGTGCTGGATCTGAAGAATTTTGCCGGCGGCGATCAGCCTTCGATGCAGTATATCGGCAAGGCGCTGCGCGAGTTCCGCGATAGCGGTAAACCGGTGTATGCCATCGGCAACAGCTACAGCCAGGGGCAGTATTATCTGGCGAGCTTCGCCAATAAAATCTGGCTCTCGCCGCAGGGTGAAGTCGACCTGCACGGTTTCGCCACCAACGGCCTGTATTACAAATCGCTGCTCGATAAGCTGAAGGTCTCTACCCACGTTTTCCGCGTCGGGACCTATAAATCGGCAGTAGAGCCGTTCATCCGCGACGATATGTCACCTGCCGCGCGCGAAGCCGATAGCCGCTGGATCGGAGAGCTGTGGCAGAACTACCTGAATACGATCGCCGCTAACCGTCAGATCACCGCGCAGCAGCTGTTCCCTGGCGCGCAGGGCATCCTCGACGGCCTGCGTAAAGTCGACGGCGATACGGCGAAATACGCGCTGGACAACAAACTGGTTGATGAACTGGGGACCGCCACCGAGGTGGAAAAAGCGCTTACCAAACAGTTCGGCTGGAGCAAAGCGGATAACAACTATCGCGCCATCAGCTATTACGATTACAACGTCAAAACGCCGTCCGAACAGGGTGCCGCCATCGCGGTGATCTTCGCCAACGGCGCGATCATGGATGGGGAAGAAACCCCGGGCAACGTTGGTGGCGACACCACCGCCGCGCAGATCCGCGACGCCCGCCTCGATCCGAAAGTCAAAGCAATCGTCCTGCGCGTCAACAGCCCAGGCGGCAGCGTCAGCGCCTCGGAAGTCATTCGTGAAGAGCTGGCCGCGGCGAAAGACGCCGGTAAACCGGTAGTGGTCTCCATGGGCGGCATGGCGGCTTCCGGTGGTTACTGGATCTCCACCCCGGCCAGTTACATCGTGGCTAACCCGAGCACTCTCACCGGCTCAATCGGGATCTTCGGCGTCATTAACACCGTCGAAAATACCCTCGGCTCGATCGGCGTGCATACCGACGGCGTGGCGACCTCCGCGCTGGCCGATGTCTCAACCACCAAATCGCTGCCGCCCGAAGTGCAACAGCTGATGCAGCTGAGCATCGAAAATGGCTATAAACGCTTTATCACCCTGGTCGCCAATGCGCGCCAGAGTACGCCGGAGAAAATCGACCAGATCGCCCAGGGTCACGTCTGGACGGGTGAAGATGCGAAAGCCAACGGGCTGGTCGATAGCCTTGGCGACTTTGACGACGCCGTGGCGAAAGCGGCGGAACTGGCGAAGCTGAAACAGTGGCATATCAACTACTACCAGGAAGAGCCAACGTTCTTCTCCATGGTGCTTGATAGCCTGACCGGCTCGGTGCGCGCGTCGCTGCCGGCCGCGCTGCAGGCCTACCTGCCGGCGCCGGTTGCCGCTGCCGCCGATACATTGAAAGCCGAAAGCGACAAGCTGGCGGCGTTTAACGACCCGCAAAACCGTTACGCCTTCTGCCTGACCTGCGCCAATATCCGTTAATTGCGCAGCGCAAAGCCCCGGTGACACCGTTTACCATGTCACCGGGGTGAACCCATCCCCCATGCGCCAACGCACGCATAACCCGAAGTATGACGGGTACAGACGCTGTATTTTTTTACCTGTCACTTTATACTGCGCCTGTCTACGTCCAACCTAAGCGATGATATGCAAAAGAAATCGATTTACGTTGCCTACACCGGTGGGACCATCGGTATGCAGCGCTCTGAACACGGCTATATCCCCGTTTCCGGTCACCTGCAGCGCCAGCTGGCGCTGATGCCTGAGTTCCATCGCCCGGAGATGCCGGACTTTACCATTCACGAATATGCGCCGCTGATGGACTCTTCCGACATGACGCCGGAAGACTGGCAGCATATCGCCGACGATATCCGCACCCATTACGACGAGTACGACGGCTTCGTTATCCTGCACGGTACCGACACGATGGCTTTTACCGCCTCGGCGCTGTCGTTCATGCTGGAACATCTGGGTAAACCGGTCATTGTGACAGGGTCACAAATACCGTTAGCCGAACTGCGTTCCGACGGACAAATTAATTTGCTCAATGCGCTGTACGTCGCCGCCAATTACCCGATTAATGAAGTGACACTGTTCTTCAACAATCGTCTGTATCGCGGGAACCGCACCACCAAAGCCCATGCCGACGGTTTCGATGCCTTTGCCTCGCCCAATCTGGCCCCTTTACTGGAAGCCGGGATCCACATTCGCCGCCTCGGTACCCCGCCGGCGCCGCACGGCAGCGGCGAGCTGATTGTGCACCCCATCACCCCTCAGCCGATTGGCGTGGTGACGATTTATCCCGGGATCTCCGCCGATGTGGTGAGAAACTTCCTGCGCCAGCCGGTAAAAGCGCTGATCCTCCGCTCCTACGGCGTCGGTAACGCTCCGCAAAACGGCGAGTTTATTCAGGTGCTGGCGGAGGCCAGCCAGCGCGGGATCCTGGTGATTAACCTGACCCAGTGCATGTCCGGGAAGGTTAACATGGGCGGCTACGCCACCGGTAACGCCCTCGCCCAGGCGGGGGTGATTAGCGGGTTTGATATGACCGTTGAGGCCACGCTGACCAAGCTACACTACCTGCTGAGCCAGAATCTGGGCGTCGAGGAGATTCGCGGCCTGATGCAGGAAAACCTGCGTGGTGAACTGACCCCTGACGAGTAAGGAGATCCCGATGAACAATCGCGCACTACTGCTGGTGGATTTACAGAATGATTTCTGCGCGGGCGGCGCCCTCGCCGTCCCGGAGGGCGACAGCACCATCGATATCGCCAACCGGCTGATTGACTGGTGCCTTGCCCGCGACGAAACCGTCGTCGCCAGCCAGGACTGGCACCCGGCAAACCACGGCAGTTTCGCCAGCCAGCATCAGGCGGAACCCTACACGCAGGGTGAGCTGGACGGGCTGGCGCAAACCTTCTGGCCGGATCACTGCGTGCAGAATAGCGAAGGCGCGGCGCTGCATCCGCTGCTTAAGCAGCAGGCGATCGCAGCGGTGTTCCACAAAGGCGAAAATCCGGCGATCGACAGCTACAGCGCTTTTTTCGACAATGGGCACCGGCAGAAAACCCGGCTCGATGACTGGCTGCGGGAGCGTGGGATTCGCGAGCTTATCGTCGTGGGTCTGGCGACCGATTACTGCGTTAAATTTACCGTTCTCGACGCGCTGGACCTCGGCTATGCCGTCAACGTGATTACCGACGGCTGCCGCGGAGTCAACATCCAGCCGCAAGATAGCGTGCACGCCTTTATGGAGATGGCCGCCGCTGGCGCCACGCTGTACACCCTCGACGACTGGCTGGAAACTCAGGCTTAATCTTCGCGCCCGGAGCACCCGCTGCGGGCCTTTTTTCCTCGCCTCGCTTACGCGCATAAATTGAGCTAACTCGCAGATTCCACACATTATTGTTGATAATGTTAACGGGTTGTTTTTTCGCCACGCCCTTGCTGTGGCGTGTTGGCTTTTTTTATGTCAAAGAGGATTACCGATGAAACTTTTGCCTTTGCTGGCAGCATTACCCCTGCTCTGCGCTTCCATAGTCTCCGCCGGTTCATTGCTCTCCGTCGGCTATTTCAACGGCGGCGGTGACGTCACCGCAGGCCCCGGTGGGGATATTGATAAGCTGGACGTGCGCCAGATAACCCATCTCAATTACTCGTTCGGTCTGGTCTACAACAACGAAAAAGACGAAACCAACGACGCCCTGAAAGATCCTGCCCGGCTGCACCAAATTTGGTTATCCGGGAAAGTACAGTCTGACCTGGCGAAAATCCCCGTCTTACGTCAGCAGAATCCGCAGCTGAAGGTCCTGCTATCCGTCGGCGGATGGGGAGCGCGCGGCTTCTCCGGCGCCGCGGCAAGCAAAGAAACCCGCGCGGTGTTTATCCGCTCTGCGCAAGAGATCGTCCATAAGTATGGCCTCGATGGTATCGATCTGGACTGGGAATATCCGGTCAACGGCGCCTGGGGGCTGGTGGAGAGCCAGGCGAGCGATCGCGATAACTTCACCGCCCTGCTCAAAGAGCTACGCGCAGCATTCGGTCAGCATAAGCTGGTGACCATCGCCGTCGGCGCTAACGCCGAAAGCCCTAAAAGCTGGGTGGATGTACAAGCGATCGCCCCGCTACTGGATTACATCAACCTGATGACCTATGACATGGCCTATGGCACCCAGTACTTCAATGCCAATCTCTATGATTCAACACGTTGGCCGACGGTCGCCGCCGCCGACAAATACAGCGTGGATTTTGTGGTCAATAACTATCTGGCCGCCGGCTTAAAAGCGGGCCAGATGAATTTGGGGATCGGTTTCTATGGTCGGGTGCCGAAACGGGCCGTCGAGCCGGGCATTGACTGGAGTCAAGCGGATGCGCAAAAAAATCCCGTCACCCGGCCTTACTTCGGGCCACAGCAGATGGCGCTATTTAACGCTCTGGGATTCGATCTCAGCAAAGATACCTACGTGAAGTACAACGATATTGTCGCCAAATTGCTTAACGACCCGCAAAAGCGCTTTAGCGAACACTGGGATGATGAAGCGAAGGTGCCGTGGCTGTCGGTGCAGTCGGCTGATGGCCAGGCGCTGTTTGCGCTATCATATGAGAATCTGCGTTCCGTGGCGCTTAAAGCCGAATACATCAGGCAAAAAGGTCTGGCGGGGGCGATGTTCTGGGAGTATGGCGCCGATGAGCAAAACCAGCTGGCGACGCAGCTGGCCACCTCGCTCGGCATTAAGCACTAACCGATGCTTCCCCCGGCCCGCCGGGGGAAATCCCTGCCGCACAGCGGCGGCTTACTGCAGCTTTAATGTCGCAATCGGCTTCGGGGCGATGCCAAAATCTTCTTTCAACTGCTGTTTGCTCTTCATCACCATCTGGCCGTTGGTGTCGATGGTCATGTGCTGAGCGTCGCTGTTATGCCGCGCCTGATATAACATCACCAGCTGCAGACTGTTCTCTTTCTGTTCTGCGGTTAACGCCACGCCATCCGGCCACTTACCCAGCTCTACCGCCGTCGCCAGACGCTGATACACTTCCGGCGTCATACTGTCGATAATTTGCTCGATTTCCATCGTCCGCTCAACTCCGCTTTGGAATAATTTGCTGAATCGTTTCTTTAACCTTTGATTTGCTCGCCGTTATCCTCATCATTGAAGCTTAATGAGGCCGAATTCACACAAAAGCGTTCCCCCGTAGGCTGCGGGCCGTCAGGAAACACATGACCCAGATGCGCATCGCAGTTTCCGCAGCGAATTTCAGTGCGCTGCATACCGTGGGAGTAATCATTCAGATAACGAATGGCCTCCTCGCTGACCGGCTCATAAAAGCTCGGCCAACCGCAGCCGGAATCGTATTTGGTTTGCGAGTGAAACAGCGCCGCGTCGCACACCAGGCAGTGATAGACGCCGTCTCGTTTGTTGTGGAGCAGTCGCCCGGTGAACGGCGGCTCAGTACCGTGATTCTGCGTCACGTAAAACTGCATCTCGCTCAAATTTTTTTTGAGCTCGTCCGGGGTGGGTTTATTCGCCATGTGCTTGCTTCTCACTGTGGAAAGGACAACTTTACCCGTCGATTCTAACAAAACATTAACAATGAAGCGTGGACTTTTGTTCTAAACTTATTCGATGCCAAAAGGCAGCCCAGATAATTGTGATTTGCATCACATTTTTATCTTTAACGACCTTTAAAATTCCGGGCGCGGCCCCAATATGGAATTGGGCTCAAAGGGAGAGTGAGGCAAATCAATCATGCAAAGGTATGCTCAGGATTGATTTGTCGCAATGATTGACACGATTCCGCTTGACGCTGCGTAAGGTTTTTGTAATTTTACAGGCAACCTTTTATTCACTAACAAATAGCTGGTGGAATATATGACTATCAAAGTAGGTATCAACGGTTTTGGCCGTATCGGTCGCATTGTTTTCCGTGCTGCTCAGGAACGTTCTGACATCGAGATCGTTGCAATCAACGACCTGTTAGACGCTGACTACATGGCATACATGCTGAAGTATGACTCCACTCACGGCCGTTTCAACGGTACCGTTGAAGTGAAAGACGGTCATCTGATCGTTAACGGTAAAAAAATCCGTGTTACCGCTGAACGTGATCCGGCTAACCTGAAGTGGAACGAAGCAGGCGTTGACGTGGTTGCAGAAGCAACCGGTCTGTTCCTGACTGACGAAACCGCTCGTAAACACATCACTGCTGGCGCGAAAAAAGTCGTTCTGACTGGCCCGTCTAAAGACAATACTCCGATGTTTGTTAGAGGCGCTAACTTTGACAAATACGAAGGCCAGGACATCGTTTCCAACGCTTCCTGCACCACCAACTGCCTGGCACCGCTGGCTAAAGTTATCAACGACAACTTCGGCATCATCGAAGGTCTGATGACCACTGTACACGCGACCACCGCGACTCAGAAAACCGTTGATGGCCCGTCTCACAAAGACTGGCGCGGCGGCCGCGGCGCGGCGCAGAACATCATCCCGTCCTCTACCGGTGCGGCTAAAGCTGTAGGTAAAGTCCTGCCAGAACTGAATGGCAAACTGACCGGTATGGCGTTCCGCGTTCCGACCCCGAACGTATCCGTTGTTGACCTGACCGTTCGTCTGGAAAAAGCGGCTTCTTATGAAGAAATTAAGAAAGCCATCAAAGCGGCTTCCGAAGGCGCAATGAAAGGCGTTCTGGGCTACACCGAAGACGACGTTGTCTCTACCGATTTCAACGGCGAAGTTTGCACTTCCGTGTTCGATGCTAAAGCCGGTATCGCTCTGAACGACAACTTCGTGAAACTGGTTTCCTGGTACGACAACGAAACGGGTTACTCCAACAAAGTTCTGGACCTGATCGCTCACATCTCCAAATAAGTTGAGATGAGAACCTGATCCATAAAGGCGACTTCGGTCGCCTTTTTTTATGGCTTAACTCAGTACCTGCACACCAAGGATTGCACCATGATTAACAAAATTTTTGCTCTCCCGGTTATTGAAGATATTTCGCCAGTCCTTTCCCGTCGCCGGCTCGACGATCTCGAACTGATCGTTGTTGACCACCCCCAGGTCAAAGCCTCCGTGGCCTTCCAGGGCGCACACCTGCTCTGCTGGAAACCCGCCGGGGAAGAGGAGGTCCTGTGGCTCAGCGGGAATACTCCGTTCAAAACCGGCGTCGCGCTGCGCGGCGGCGTACCGATCTGCTGGCCGTGGTTCGGCCCGTCAGCACAGCAGGGCTTCCCTTCTCACGGTTTCGCCCGTAACCTACCGTGGGCGCTGAAAGGCCACGACGAAGACGACAGCGGCGTGCTGCTGACCTTTGAGCTGCAAAGTAGCGAAGAGACCCGCAAATACTGGCCGCACGAATTCACCCTCTATGCGCGTTTCAAACTGGGTAAAACTTGTGAGATCGAGCTGGAAGCGCACGGCGAATTTACCACCACCTCGGCGCTGCACACCTACTTCAACGTCGGCGATATCGCGGCGGTGAAAGTCAGCGGCCTTGGCGATCGCTATATCGATAAAGTGAACCATGCCGAAGAAGGCGTGTTGAGCGATGGCGTACAAACTTTCCCTGACCGTACCGATCGGGTGTATTTGAATGCCGAAGCCTGCAGCGTCATTCACGACGATGCGCTGAACCGCAATATCGACGTCGTCCATCATCACCACAGCAACGTGGTCGGCTGGAACCCGGGCCCGGCCCTGTCCGTCAGCATGGGCGATATGCCGGATGACGGTTACAAAACCTTCGTTTGCGTCGAAACCTGTTGCGTCACCGAACCGCAGACGGCCAGCGAAGAAAAACCGTCGCGCCTGGCGCAGACTATTCGGGTGGTAAAACGCGGATAACACCGCCCTTCTCGCGCAATGCGGAATGGATCAAAAACAGGGCGAAATCGCCCTGTTTTTTTACTGATGACACATCCGGCATTGGTGCGTTACCAGAAACCCACCAGCTTCATCCACGCGCCGCCCAGCGCCAGCCAGATGAAAATAGACGCTATCGACACCACGAAACTGACGCCCCACCACTGACCCGTGGTGTTATATCCGGAGCCAAACAGAGCCGGCCCCGGGCCCCCCGAGTATTGCGTCAGCCCCATCGACAAGTTAGACGTATAGCCCAGCACCAGGGCGGCGAAAAGCGGCGGTACGCCGACTGACACGGCAACGGCAAGAAACGCCAGATACATCGCGGAAATATGCGCCATCGCCGACGCGAAGAAATAGCGGGTATAGAAATACACGACGACCAGCAGTAAAAAGACCGTTATCCATTCAAAGTGACCGACATAATCGACAATTCGCGCCGATATCCAGCTAATCATGCCATATTTATTCAGCGCGTTGGCCATCATCACCAGCACGGCAAACCAGAACATGGTGTCCCAGGCCGTTTTTTCTTCAATGATATTTTTCCACGACATGATATTGCTGACCAGGAGCACCATCAGTCCAATAAACGCGGAAAGCGTAGCGGGAATGGCAAAGAAAATATCGCCCACGGTCCAGAGCACTATCAGCAGGATAAAATCCAGCGCAAGGATTTTTTCCGCCAGCGACATCGGCCCCATTTTGCGCAGCTCCTCTCTGGCGATCGCCGGAATTTCCGGCGTTTTTTTCAGCTGCGGCGGATAAATCGCATAAATCACCAGCGGCAACAGGATCAAGGAGGCTATCCCGGGTACGATAGCCCCGATAAACCAGGTCGTCCAGGTGATTTCAATGCCCTGGCTGCGCGCCAGTTCGGCGACCAGCGGGTTACCCGCCATCGCGGTTAAAAACATCGTACAGACAATGGCGTCAATCTGCGAAACGCAGATCATTAAAAAGGCGCCGGCTTTTCTGGCCGTCGCGCCAGGTTCTGACTGGTATGCGGTCGCGATGGACTGCGTAATGGGGTACATAATGCCGCCGCCCCTCGCTGACGCTGAGGGGATCCCCGGCCCGAGAACCACGTCCGACAGGGCCAGACCATAGGCCACGCCCAGCATGCTGGAACCACATTTGGCAATAAACCACAGCGCCACCCGCTTCCCCAGCCCGGTCTTGATCACCGCCCGGGAGATAAACATCGCGATACCAATCAACCAGATCGTAGCGTTAGCAAACCCGGATAACGCGGCGACTTTGTCGCTTTTACCCGGCGAGAGAGGCGTCACCCCCAAAAACGCGGAGACGATCAGCGCGATCATCGTCACCGCCCCCATAGGCAGCACCTTAAGGATGATGGCAAAGATGGTCGCGGCAAAAATAGCAAACATTTGCCAGGCGTGGAGGGACAACCCATCAGGGGGCGGGGTAAACCAGATAATCGCGCCGAACAGTATCGTCAGAGCGGCTTTCCAGAGGGGGAAAGCCAGTTTCACTTCCAGAGGCTTGTTAGGTTCAGTCATGTTATTCTCCTTTTTCTTTTATCTTTAGGAGGATAATCACCACTGAACATTGATATTCATCAACGAATCACGCAGATAGCCCGCACAAAATCAGCACCGTTAAACCATGTCTAAGGGCGTTTTACGCCCCGGTGCCGGAAAGGCCTGTTCCATCACCGCTATATCTTTCTCAGCCAGCGCCACGTCGAGCGCGCCCGCATTCTCTTTAACGTGCGCAATGCTCCCGGCTTTGGGAATCGCCATCACCCCCTGGTGGCTAATTACCCACGCTAACAATAGCTGCGCCACGGTGACGCCCTTTTCCCGCGCCAGGTTGCTGAGGGCCGGATGATGCATTAAACCATCGCGCAGGCGCCCGGCCTGGGCCAGCGGGCAGTAGGCCATCACCGGAACCTGCTGTTGCTGGCACCACGGCAGCAGATCATGTTCGATACCGCGCGACGCGAGGTGATAAAGCACCTGATCGGTGGCGCACTGCCTGCCGCCGGCGACCCGCCACAACGCCTGCATATCGTCGCGGTCGAGATTCGATACCCCCCAGCGGCGAATTTTACCCTGCGCCACCAGCGTCTCCATCGCTTCAACCGTTTCCTCAAGGGGGAAGTCTCCGCGCCAGTGCAGCAGGTACATATCGAGATAATCGGTCTCCAGGCGGCGTAAACTGGCTTCACAGGCGCCGATCATCTTGCGCCCGCCGGCATTCCACGGATAGACTTTGGAGACCAGTACCACCCGGTCACGCAGGCCGCGAATCGCTTCGCCCACCACCTCTTCCGCCCCGCCATTGGCGTACATCTCGGCGGTATCGATGACCGTCAGTCCCAGCTCGACGCCCGCTCGTAGTGCAGCGACCTCCTGCGCCCGCCGGGCCGCGCTTTCGCCCATATACCAGGTGCCCTGCCCGATGGCAGGAACCGCCGCACGATCGCCAAAACGCAATGTTCTTTTCATCATCGACCCTCCCGTTATGCCTCTGCACCACCGTAATGCAAAACAGGGCCTGACGCCCTGTTTTGATGCACAAATATCTTCATATTGGTGCACAATCAGAAGGTGTAGGTGATCCCCGTGGAGATCACGCCGCTCCAGGATTTGTCCACCATCGGGCTGTCGGTGATTTCATCGGACAGACGGGTGTAACGCGCCGCGCCATAGACGCTCCAGTCGCCGAGGAAGCGATAGTTCGCCGACAGTTCCAGATACGGGTTCCAGCTGCTATCCGGGTCGTAGCTGCGCATCCCGCTGCGATTCGACTCATGCTTTGAAACACCGTAGTAGTATTCATTCTGATTATCGCTATTCCACTCTACGCCGATCCCCGGCGTTAAAGTCAGGTTGCCATTGGTATAGCGATACAGCCAGGCCATGTCCCAGGTGATACCGTTGCTGTTATCCAGCGTATCGCCGGCGAGCGTGGTTCGCAGGAAGCCATACTGCGTGTTGTGGACGTAAGACAGCCCGGCCATCATGGTCGATTTACGCCGATCCAGCTTGCGCATCTGCTCGCTGTCGCTGTCGCCCGGCTTGAAGTACAACGGAGACCAGTAGGCGGTAATGGAGAGCTTGTCAGCGTCGTCATTCCACAAATAGTAGCCGCCGCCTAACCCACGGAACCAAAAATTCTCGCTCTCGTAGCTAATCGCAGGGACAGGGTAAATATCAGCATCATATTGTTTATAAGGGTTCTCGACGATACCCACGCCGGCCCCTAACGTGAGCTTCCCTTCAGCGTGCGCAGCCGATACCGAGGCTACAAGACACACACCTAGTGCCAGAGGTTTGATCTTATTCACAATCCATATTCCCGTTTGTCAAATATACGCGAGGGCAGTGTAACGTCGTGCACCTCATGCCTCAAATTTTTTACCCGTCATTACATAAAACCATCCAATCTCTCATCAACAGATGACCACAAACTTGCAGCAGGATGACAACCGCATGACGCAACCTGGCAAGACGTGCGAAAAAGCACCTTTTTTCCGGATGAGTTATTGATATGTCATTGAAATTGATTTTTGGCGGCATGCAAGTTTTCTAAATGCATCTACGCTTTAATTTAGAAGAGGTAATTGTGGCGCACGTTATCTATATCGCTCCGCCAACCTGGCATAAGGGTTGCTGGAGATTCGGTGAACGTCGCTCAGCTTACCTCTTCCGGGAGCTCCCACTATTCATATGAACGGCTCTCAACTTGTGCTAAAAACGAAAGGACGGCATGCCATGAATATATTCGATCACTATCGCCAGCGTTATGAAGCTGCCAAGGACGAAGAGTTCACACTGCAGGAGTTTCTTACCATCTGCCGGCAAGATCGCAGTGCTTATGCCAACGCGGCAGAACGGCTGCTGATGGCCATCGGTGAACCAGTCATGGTCGATACGGCCCTGGAGCCAAGGCTGTCCCGTCTCTTTTCAAACCGGGTTGTCGCTCGCTATCCGGCATTTGAAGAGTTTTACGGTATGGAAGATGCTATCGAGCAGATAGTCTCTTACCTGAAACATGCCGCACAGGGCCTGGAAGAGAAGAAACAGATTCTGTATCTGCTGGGCCCGGTGGGCGGCGGCAAATCTTCGCTTGCCGAACGCCTGAAATCGTTGATGCAGCGCGTGCCTATCTACGTCCTGAGCGCTAACGGCGAACGCAGTCCGGTAAACGACCATCCGCTGTGCCTGTTTAACCCGCAGGAAGATGCGCAGATTCTGGAGAAAGAATACGGCGTACCTAACCGCTATCTCGGAACGATTATGTCGCCGTGGGCCGCCAAACGTCTGCATGAATTCGGCGGCGATATCACCAAATTCCGCGTCATCAAAGTCTGGCCGTCGATCCTTGAACAGATTGCCATCGCGAAGACCGAACCCGGTGATGAGAATAACCAGGATATCTCCGCGCTGGTCGGTAAGGTGGATATTCGTAAGCTGGAGCACTATGCCCAGAACGATCCGGACGCCTACGGCTACTCCGGCGCCCTGTGCCGCGCCAACCAGGGGATTATGGAGTTCGTCGAGATGTTTAAAGCGCCGATTAAGGTGCTGCATCCGCTGCTGACCGCGACCCAGGAAGGTAACTATAACGGTACCGAAGGGATTTCCGCCCTGCCGTTCAACGGGATTATTCTCGCGCACTCAAACGAATCCGAGTGGGTGACCTTCCGTAATAACAAAAACAATGAGGCCTTCCTTGACCGTGTCTATATCGTCAAAGTGCCTTATTGCCTGCGCATTTCCGAAGAGATGCGTATCTATGAGAAACTGTTGAACAACAGCGAGCTGGCCCATGCGCCCTGCGCCCCCGGCACCCTCGAGACCCTGTCGCGCTTCTCGATTCTGTCGCGCCTGAAAGAGCCGGAAAACTCGAGCATTTACTCGAAAATGCGCGTCTATGACGGCGAAAGTCTGAAAGATACCGACCCGAAAGCGAAATCCTATCAGGAATATCGCGATTATGCCGGCGTCGATGAAGGGATGAACGGTCTGTCCACCCGCTTCGCCTTTAAGATATTGTCACGCGTATTTAACTTCGACCATGCCGAGGTTGCCGCGAACCCGGTCCATCTGTTCTATGTCCTGGAGCAACAAATCGAGCGCGAACAGTTCCCGCAGGAGCAGTCGGAGCGCTATCTGGAATTCCTCAAAGGCTATCTGATCCCGAAATACGCCGAGTTTATCGGCAAAGAGATCCAGACCGCCTATCTGGAATCCTATTCCGAATATGGGCAGAACATCTTTGACCGCTATGTCACCTATGCGGACTTCTGGATTCAGGATCAGGAATACCGCGATCCGGATACCGGCCAGCTGTTCGACCGCGAGTCGTTGAACGCAGAACTGGAAAAAATTGAGAAGCCCGCCGGGATCAGCAACCCGAAAGACTTCCGTAATGAGATAGTCAACTTCGTGCTGCGCGCCAGAGCCAACAACAACGGACGGAACCCGAACTGGACCAGCTATGAAAAACTGCGCACGGTTATTGAGAAGAAAATGTTCTCCAATACCGAAGAGCTGTTGCCGGTGATTTCGTTCAACGCCAAAACCTCAACCGATGAGCAGAAGAAGCACGACGATTTTGTCGACCGTATGATGGAAAAAGGCTATACCCGTAAGCAGGTCCGTCTGCTGTGCGAATGGTATCTGCGCGTACGTAAATCGTCCTGATGTACAAGCCCGGTAGTGAGACAACTACCGGGCATATAACAACTGCGTATGCCCGTAATCAGTCGATGGCAGGCAGGCGATGAGCAGACTCAGGTCAGCGACCTGGTGGGCAAGCGCCGCTAATGCCCTGCCGCGAATGACGAAAGGCAGAGTTGGCAATGGCAGTACAGGAGGGCATATGACCTGGTTCATAGACCGGCGCCTGAACGGAAAGAATAAAAGCGCGGTGAATCGCCAGCGCTTTTTGCGCCGTTATAAGGCGCAGATTAAACAATCGATCTCCGAGGCGATTAATAAACGTTCGGTGACCGATATCGACAGCGGTGAGTCCGTCTCCATTCCGACGGACGATATCAACGAGCCGATGTTTCACCAGGGTCGCGGCGGGCTGCGCAACCGCGTACACCCCGGAAACGACCACTTTGTGCAAAATGACCGCATCGAACGACCCCAGGGTGGAGGCGGCGGAGGCGGTAGCGGTCAAGGGCAAGCCAGCGCCGATGGCGAAGGCCAGGATGAATTTGTCTTTCAGATCTCCAAAGACGAGTATCTGGATCTGTTGTTCGAAGACCTCGCCCTGCCGAATCTGAAGAAAAACCAGCAGCGGCAGCTTACCGAGTTTAAAACCCACCGGGCAGGCTTCACCGCCAACGGGGTGCCGGCCAATATCAGCGTGGTTCGCTCCCTGCAGAACTCGCTGGCGCGACGCACGGCGATGACCGCCGGCAAGCGACGCGAGCTGCGGGCGCTGGAGGAGGACCTGGACACCATTGCCAAAAGTGAACCGGCACAGCTGCTGGAAGAAGAACGGCTGCGCCAGGAAATTGCCGAACTGCGGGCAAAAATAGACCGGGTGCCGTTTATCGATACCTTCGACCTGCGCTACAAGAATTACGAAAAACGACCTGAACCCTCCAGCCAGGCGGTAATGTTCTGCCTGATGGATGTGTCGGGTTCGATGGACCAGGTCACCAAGGATATGGCCAAACGTTTTTACATCCTGCTGTATCTGTTCCTCAGCCGGACCTATAAAAACGTCGAGGTGGTCTACATTCGCCACCATACGCAGGCCAAAGAGGTCGACGAACACGAGTTTTTCTATTCGCAGGAAACCGGCGGCACCATTGTTTCCAGCGCGCTGAAGCTTATGGATGAAGTCGTGAAAGCGCGTTACGATCCGGCGCAGTGGAATATCTACGCCGCGCAGGCATCGGACGGCGACAACTGGGCGGACGATTCACCGCTGTGTCACGAACTGCTGGCGAAAAATATCCTGCCGGTGGTGCGTTACTACAGCTACATAGAGATAACCCGCCGCGCGCACCAGACCCTGTGGCGCGAATATGAACACCTGCAGGAGACCTTCGAAAACTTCGCCATGCAGCATATCCGCGACCAGGAAGATATCTACCCGGTCTTCCGCGAGCTGTTTCATAAGCAGGGTACGACCGCCAGTAATTAACTTAACGGCCGGCAGATTGCTGTCGGCCGTTTCTTCACCGGCTTAAGGGTTATCACCTATCCTGGCAGACCAGCTCATCGCGCCCAGGCTCTTTTTTCAGCGCGCCGTTCGCAATCTCCGCCATTACCAGATCGACAACCTCCTGGCTCTGGTGAACCTTGCCGCATTTGACCACGATCTGCCGCGCGTTGTCATATCCCGGCGCCCACAGCCGGTTATTCAACTGGACATCTTTGTAGATAGCGATGAGGGGCTTGTTCCACGCCGCCGCCATATGCACCACTGACGTATCCGGCGAGATAATCATATCGGCCCCGGCAATTAACCCCATCGCGTGATGCAGGGTCTTAAAGGGGTTAACGCTGACTCTCTCAGGTAACGGGATGCGGATTTCATCCCGGTGATCCAGCAAAATAATATGCACATCGGGGTAAGATTCGCGTAGCCGGCTGATGATTATCGCCAGTTGCTCCTGCGACAGACTGCGATCCGGATGCCCGGCAAAAATATTAATGACCACCTTGCGCCCCTCGACGCTGGCGAGATACTGAGCGACCTGCCGGGAAACTTCCTGCGGAATATGCAGGTCATATGTCTGCAGATGCCTTTGCTCCAGTTGCAAATAGTCGGCAATAAGGGCAAATGTTTTGCTGACGTGCCAGTTTGCGCAATCAAATTCAAAAGACTTTGTATAGTGATTAATCGAGGCCCATTTATTAAAGCCTAACACCGCCTTTGCTTTTATCTGTCGTAACAGCAACATTCTATGTACGGGAATATCGAACAGGGAGGGATCGATAACAATATCGTACTTATTATTCGCCAGCTCATTAATAACCGACTTAGGGACATTGTGCCTAAATTTACGCAGAAAACTGGCGGAATCCACATTCTCAGCTTCATAAATATAGCGAATCCCCGGATGATATCGCATCACCTGGCTGTTCGACTGCGCCAGAAGAAAATCAACGACATACCCCGACTCATAGAGACATTTAACCAGAGCAGAATCCACGACCACGTCGCCTATCGCGCCTTCGTTACGCATCAACAGCACCGTTTTCGCCGAGGACAAATCCGCTGCGCTACGCGTATGTCTATCCCAAAGCGTTTTCGCGATATACACGCGCATAGCATTGCGAACTTTTTTGGTAAAATAGTTACGGCGCCTGTTCAGCTCTCTTATTTTTTTAAACTTCCCTGGGGAACCTTGCACCGCGTGTTTCTCCATCATCATCATCTCGTTACAACCCTCAACGGCCCTACTATTCGTTTTGTTAAGGACTCAATAAAATAAGAAAAGTTCGATTGCTTAATAACATTTTCTTGCTTTCACCACGCCAGCATTTTTTATTGAAGATAAAATGAGTTGATCATGAATTAAATATGGATAACGCCGGCTAAAAAAAGAAATGGACATCGGGTGTCGCGACGATAATTCCTGCGCGGGCGGCGATATTCCCTGACCTCCTCATTCAGCAACAGACCATCGAACCGATCGGCGGCGGCACGCTGAGGTTTTCATCCGCCAGGAAGAGGATTAAGCTTACCGTTTTGCCATCACGGGAAGGACAACATGAACATGCCGGCACGGTCGAACACGCATCAGCAGCTCCTTGAATTACTGGCAGAACAGCAGGCGCGCTATCGGGTTGTGGAGCATGAAGCGGTGGGCCAATGCGAGGCCGTTTCTGAGATTCGCGGAACCGCCCTGGGCCAGGGAGCCAAAGCGCTGGTCTGTAAGGTCAAAGGCAACGGCGTCAACCAGCACGTTCTGGCGATCCTCGCCGCCGATCGGCAGGCCGATTTATCGCGCGTCGCGCGGCATATCGGCGGCAGCAAAGCCTCGCTGGCCAGCCCGGCGGAGGTCGATGCGCTAACCGCCTGCGTTTTTGGCGCCATTCCGCCGTTCAGCTTTCACCCCGCCTTACGGCTAATTGCCGACCCGCTGCTGTTCGACCGCTTCAGTGAAATTGCCTTTAACGCCGGTCTGCTGGAGAAGTCGATCATCATGAATACCGAGGATTATCTGCGCATTGCCCGCCCGGAACTGGTGGTCTTCCGCCGCGAAGACTGACGCCAGCCTGTCGCCCGGCATTATGCAGATGCCAGAAAGAACATTCTGGCGCCAAAAAAAGCCTGTTTACTCACGCTATTACGCGTAAAGTAGACGGGCTTATTATTCTGGCAAGGATCTCCCGACATGTTCGATACGACCCTGTTTATTCTTCTGGGGCTGGCCGCGCTGGGTTTTGTGAGTCATAACACCACCGTGGCAATCTCTATCCTCATATTAATTATCGTCCGCGTCACCCCGCTCAACGTCTTCTTCCCGTGGATTGAAAAACAGGGGCTGACGATCGGCATTATTATTCTGACTATCGGCGTCATGGCCCCCATTGCCAGCGGTACGCTGCCGCCCTCAACGTTGCTCCACTCTTTTGTCAACTGGAAGTCGCTGCTGGCGATTGCCATTGGCGTATTTGTCTCCTGGCTCGGCGGCCGCGGCGTGGCGCTGATGGGGTCGCAGCCGCAGCTGGTCGCCGGGCTGCTGGTCGGCACGGTGCTGGGCGTGGCGCTGTTTCGCGGCGTGCCGGTCGGCCCGCTGATTGCCGCCGGGATCATCTCGCTGTTTATCGGGAAGTCGTAGTCAGGCTCGCCAGATAGCGCCCCGGGGTCTGCCCCAGCCCCTTTTTAAACATGGTGATAAAAGCGGTGGTGGAGTCATATCCCAGGCTTTGCGCGGTCTGCTGCACCGTTTGCCCGCGAATCAGCATTTGCAGCGCGAGGATCAGCTGCAGCTGGTGCCGCCAGCGACGAAAGCTCAGGCCGGTCTCGCGAACCACCAGCCGCGCCAGATTGCGTTCGCTCATCGCGAACTCCGCCGCCCATTGCCCCAGCGTCTGCCATCGGGCCGGATCGATCGCCATCACATCCGCCATCTGGCGAATCTTAGGATGACCGGAAACCGGTAGCTGCAGATGCTCCTGCGGCTGCTGCGGCAGTTCATCAAACAGCACCTGCACCAGCCTTTGCGTCGCCGGCTGGTCGAACAGCGCCCCGTTACGCCCGGCAAGCGTCAGAATCAGCTCGCGCACCAGCGGAGAAATCTTTAACGTGCAGCAGTGCGGCGGCATCGGCGCCGCGCCGGGTTCAATAAACAAAAAGCTGATTTGCGCTCCCGGCGTCGCGCGGTTGCTGTGGGGCACCCGCCCCGGAACCCACACCGCATATTGTGGCGGCACCATCCACATGGCGTTTTCCACCTCACAGGTCAATGCACCATGCAACGCGAGGATCAGCTGCCCTTTGCGGTGCTGATGCTGGGGGATAAACTGCTCGTCCTCCACCACCTGAATGCGAAAAGCGAGGGCCGCTTCGTGGCCGCTGTCCGGGTCATAGCCATCCAGACCAAGTCCAATCATCACATTGTCCGATTTTAGCGATAATCTGTCATTTTAGCTTGATTTAAACAGTCGGTAAACGCGCTATTGTAGCCCTCCTGTTCACTCGTCAGAGATCGCTATGAGTTCTGTTCTGCCTTCTGCCGGCCGCCGTAATCTGCTGTTGATTGCCGGAATTTTATTAATTGCCACCACCCTGCGGGTGACCTTTACCGGCGCCGCCCCGCTGCTGGATGCGATTCGCGCGGAGTACGGCCTCACCACCGCGCAAACCGGGATGTTAACCACCCTACCACTGCTGGCCTTTGGCCTGGTCTCCCCGCTGGCGGCAGGCGTCGCCCGCCGTTTGGGCATCGAACGGAGCCTGCTGTTAGCATTGGTGCTGATTTGCCTGGGGATTGGATTACGTTCCCTGCCGTCCACCGCTCTGCTTTTTATCGGCACCGCCATCATCGGCTGCGGCATCGCATTAGGTAACGTGCTGTTGCCGGGCTTAATCAAGCGTGATTTCGCGCAACATGTCGCCAAAATGACCGGCGCGTACTCGCTCACCATGGGCGGCGCGGCCGCACTGGGGTCGGCAATGGTCGTCCCCCTGGCGCTCGCCGGTTTTGGCTGGCGCGGCGCGCTCTTTATGCTGATGGCCTTCCCGTTGCTCGCGCTGCTGTTCTGGCTACCGCAGGCGCGTAAGCAGGCCACCGCACCGCTCACCGGTTCCGGCGCGATGCACAATCGTGGGATCTGGCGTTCGGCGCTGGCCTGGCAGGTGACGTTGTTCCTCGGCATCAACTCGCTGGTCTATTATGTGGTTGTCGGCTGGCTGCCGGCGATCCTGCAGAGCCTCGGCTACAGTGAAGCGCAGGCCGGCTCCCTGCATGGCTTACTCCAGCTGGCGACCGCCGCCCCGGGTATCGCGATCCCACTGATTCTCCACCGGCTGAAGGATCAGCGCGGCATCGCGATCCTGGTGGCCCTGATGTGCGCAGTCAGCGCCGGAGGTTTGTGGTTCTGGCCCGGCCAGGCGGTGCTGTGGACGCTGATCTTCGGTTTCGGTTCAGGGGCGACGATGATTCTGGGGCTGACCTTTATTGGCCTGCGCGCCAGCTCCGCGCACCAGGCGGCAGCGCTGTCTGGCATGGCGCAAACGGTCGGTTACCTGCTGGCCGCCTGCGGGCCGCCGGTGATGGGGAAAATTCATGACGCCAACGGCGACTGGCATATCCCCCTGATTGCCGTCGCGTTAATTTCCGTCGCGATGGCCGTGTGTGGCGCCCTCGCCGGGCGCAGCCGGGAGATTAACGGGTAACGCGTTGCCATTCCCCGTTGGCCGCCACGCGGCTGACGGCTTCACCTCCCCGACCAGCACCGCGTCCGGGGAGGTGAAGCCGTCCGGGAACGGCCTTAAGCCATGCTGAGGTTATTGAGCCGCGGTATGTAAAAACGCCTGTACCAGCGGCGATGGGCGCCCTTCCAGCGCGTTGCGTTCATGCTGGAACAATGTCGCCACAAAGAACGGATGGGTGACCAGTTCCACCGCCCGAATCTCCCCCTCTTCATCCCAGCCGGTCACCCGCAGGTCGCCCTGCTCCAGCTCACGGGCAAAGTCGTCAGCAATGCCGTAGTTACAGTGGTAACCCTCTTCGATTTTATCGCGGCCGTAGGCCCGGGCAATCAGGGTATTCGCGCGCAGTTCAATCGTATCCGACTTTTCAACCAGCGAGCAGCTTAACGGCGCAATGATCATGCGCCCTTCGGTGTCGGTTTCCGCATGCGCCGCATCTTCCCAGCCCATCACGTTACGCGCATATTCGATAATCGCGTGCTGAAAGCCCCCGCAGGTACCGAGGAAAGGGACGCTATTTTCGCGGGCATGACGAATGGCGATAAACGCGCCCTCGGCGTTCTTGTACGGGCTGGCGGGAACCAGCCAAATCGCGTCGTAATCGGCAACGGCGTCGGCATGATGAATATCGCTGGTTGCCAGCCAGTCATAGCGAACGGGCAGTTCCAGCACGGCGGCGGCATCATCGATAGCAAGGGGAATCGCTTTATGTGCAATCACGTCGGGATGGTAGTCGCCAACCAGGGCAATACGCAGGGGGGTGTTCATAGCAGGGTCCTTATGTCAGGGCGTTTTTCGGTCAACACAAGGAGCCTCAGATTAGCGATCTCCTGCGCGGAACACAATCCTTATTTTATCTCGTAACTGTCCGACGCATCGCCATATTTGGTTGCTTTCGGTTCGGGCAATTTACCTTGAGAGGCGCTATTGTATAGCGCAGAGGAGATATCGTGGACGGAATGATGAAGAGCAAGATTCTGGTCAGCGCCTGCCTGATGGGTTTTCAGGTGCGCTATAACGGCAGTGATAAAGCACAGCTCACCGAAACGCTGGCCCGCTGGCAGCGCGACAACCGGCTGGTGATTCACTGCCCGGAACTGGCCGCCGGTTTGCCGGTTCCCCGACTCCCGGCAGAAATTCTCAACGCCCAGGGGGCGGATGTGATGCGGGATCGCGGGCGCATCGTCGAAAGCGACGGCCATGACGTCACCGCCCACTATCAGCTGGCCGCCTGGCTGGCATTGCGGGCCGCTCAGGAAGCCGGCTGTGCAGCCGCATTGTTGACCGACGGCAGCCCCACCTGCGGCAGCCAGTTTATCTATGATGGCACCTTCAGCGGGCAGAGAAAGCCGGGTTCCGGCGTTGCCGCCGCTCTGCTGCGCGAGCACGGCATTACGGTTTTTTCCGACCGGCAAATACCCCAGCTGCTTGCCTGGATGGCACAAAAGGAGAACAGCGATGATTCAGTGTAAACGCGTTTACGATCCGCCAGAAACCAGCGATGGCTATCGTGTGCTGGTCGACCGGCTCTGGCCGCGAGGCATCAAAAAAGAGGCGCTGCGCTACGATGAATGGTGTAAATCACTCACCCCTTCGTCGGCGCTGCGTAAAGCGCTGCACGGTGAGGCCATCGATTTTACCCACTTCACTCAACAGTACCGCGAGGAGCTCGATGCCCATCGCGACGAAGGGCTGCGCCTCGCCGCGCTGGCTCGCCAGCAGCCGTTAACCTTGCTGTATGCCGCGAAAGATACCCGGCAAAATCACGCGCGGGTGCTGGCAAACTGGCTGGAAAATCTCGCCTGATCGCGGGGCAATTACGACTTCGCGGGATGGTCGCGCCGCCATAACGCCCATTCGTCGAGCGTTTCACCGCCGGGCAGTTTGCAATCTGAGCGTACGCCCTGCGGGGTCTGTACCGGGATCAGGTTCCCCCCCTGCTGGGTACAGTAAACCGAAGCCGGGTTAGCCATACCGATGGACTGCGGCGGAGGCGGCGCATCCTGTTGTTGCGCGCACCCCGCCAGGGCCAGCGGCAGCATAATGGTCATCCACTTCATATTGACTCCTTCTTTGCACAGAGCACCCATTCGCCCTGATTCTTCATGGTTTCTCCATTTTAACTACACTTTTGCCCCTTAGAGTAGCGCTTGTTCTCAGACTGACCAGAGAACAGATCATTCCATAATCAATGAGTTTTCCCCGCCGCCCCCGGCGGGGCTTTTTTTTCCTTCCCCTAACCGCTGTTCCCGCAGCCCATGATCTAACCTTCGTTGCATCTGCGATTGTTTTTCGCAGTAAATCGCAGCCTATCGGCTGGCGCTAACGCCCGATGATGGGAATTGTACGTTCATATTGACTCAGATGCGGGAATATCCAGTATGATAGCCAGGTTATCCTTCAGGCGGCCTCTATGCTGGCGGCGGATTTTCCACGCTATTCCGGGCCCGCGTTGCGCAAGCCAGGCCGCGGGAACCCGCATTTTCTCAGCGCAAATCAGGCTTGATGCGCCTGAAGGGGTCGGTGTTTAACAGACGTAACTTTGAGTTTCAGGGGCAATATAATGAGAGTGGGTATTCTTTTTCCGGTGGTTATCTTTATCGTCGCCGTTGTTTTTCTCGGTTGGTTTTTTGTCAGCGGTTATGCGGCTCCGGGCGGCGCGTAATGAAAAAAAGCACCATGCTGATGATTATCATCGCCATCATCGCCCTCGCTGGCGTTCAGTTCGGCTGGTGGTAATCGTTGCGACACTTTTTTTCACTCGTGCAATATTGCAGAGTTGTCTTATCCACTCAATAAGTTAGCGCGATACACTCACTTCCTCAGCCGATTCCGCAAGCCCATTGCCAGCGGACGGCAGGCAACCGGAGAAGTGAGAAATGAAAAAACCGATCGTGTTATCGTTGATTCTTGCGCTATGCACGCTGTTATCGGGATGCATTGTTGATCATGGTTATCACCACAGGCACCACCACCATCATTATGACGGTCGAGGCTGGTGATCGCAGAGTGGAACAAGGCGAACGTGAGTTCGCCTTGTTTTATTTAGTCCTGGCGGTCAGAACCTAAAAAGAAGAAGCCTAGCGGAATAGAAAATAGCAGGGTAAACACGATGCTGTAAACGGTCACCATCGCCCCTTGCAGGAAGAACATTGACGTACTCCATTCTGAGTACGGCATATTGTATTCGCTGACGACGCCACCGAACGTCGCGCGTCCGACCACGGTGAGCGCGATGGCAAACACAATCCCTATTGCCAGGAAGAATTTCTTACTGTTTTTATTGCTGGTAAGTTTTTGCAGAATCATCCAGGTTCCCTTTTCTCTGACCGATAATCGGCTGTATATGTAACATCAATGCAATAAAAATTGAAGGTTTTTTGTTACAATACAGAGGTTAACACTGCCGGGCCGGTATGAATACCGGCCGCGCCGTTACGATTGCAGGGTAGCCAGACGGGCGGCAAAACCGACAAAGACCAGACCAATCAGGCTGTTGCCAATTTTCGCCAGTTTCTTTTTCGTTTTCACATAGCGGGTGACGAAGGAGCCGGAGAGAATTAAAAAACTCATATACATGAAGCTAATCACTTCCAGCGTCAGCGCAAGGATAAAGAACGCCACTCCCGGCGTTCTGGCGTTAACGTCGATGAACTGGACGAAAAACGAGACATAGAAAAGAATCGCTTTGGGGTTGGTCAGGCTCAGGGTCAGCGAGCGTTTCAGAATCGCGCTCCCCGGTTCCGCGCCGGCATCGGCCTGCCCTTCCCGCTGGGTCAGCACCGCATAAAGCATCTTACCACCGAGCCACAGCAGATAAATCGCCCCCAGATAGCGAACGATATTAAACAGCACCGGCGTGGTCTTAATCAGGGTTGCGACACCGGCAAAAGCCAGCAGCATCAGCACCGCATCACCGATAAACACCCCGGCCGCCGCCAGATACCCCTTTTTAACCCCGTGAGCAATGCCGGTTTTGAGGACGAAAAAGGTATTGGGGCCCGGAACCAGAATGATAAAAATCGCCCCGACCAGATAGGTCAGATAATTCAATACACCAAACTCAGCGAACACACTGCACTCCTTCGCGTTCAACAAAAAACATGATCGCGCTCACGTTAACGCAACTGTCGTGATTTTGAAAGCGCTTACCGTGCTTGTTGACTTAGTAGAGTGAAGCTTCACCCAGCGGCCGGGTTTTGAAACGACGATGGACCCACAGGTACTGCTCCGGCGCGCGCAAAATCTCTTTTTCGATGACTTTGTTGATATAGCTGGCCGCATCCTGTTTATCCTCACCTGGATAATCATTCAGCACATCGCTGATATGCAAGGTGTAACCTTTTCTGTCCATTTTGCGCACCATGCTGATACTCAGCATCTTCGCCCCGGAGAGTCGGGACAGCACATAGGTACCGTTAGTGGTTGCCGCCTGAGGGACCGAGAAAAACGGCGCAAAAACGCTGCCTTTAGGACCGTAGTCCTGATCCGGGGCAAACCATACCGCTTCCCCTGCTTTCAGCGCATGCACCAGGCCGGATAAATTACGGCGATCGATCATCGCTTTATTCGAACGCAGGCGCCCGCGGGTTTGCACCCATTCCATCAGCGGACTGTTATGCGGCCGATAGGTCGCCATCATCGGACGGCATAACCCCATGGTACGGCCGCCAAGCTCCAGCGACATAAAGTGCACGCCTACGACCATCACGCCTTGTTCGGCGCAAAGCGCTTTGCTCAGGTTGTCGAAGCCTTCAACGTTAAACCATTTCTTGACCCGTTCGTCGCTCCAGAACCAGGCCATCCCGGTCTCAATAAGCCCCATTCCCAGCGACATGAAGTTTTGCTCGATCATCTTTTCACGCGCCTGCAGCGCCATGTCGGGAAAACAGAGTTCGAGGTTGCGACGGGCAATATGCTCCCGGCGCTTAAGGAAACGACGTGACGCCTTGCCCGCGCTGGTACCAATGATATGCAACAGCGGGTAGGGTAATTGCACGATTAACCACAGGATTGAGAGGCCGAACCAGGTTCCCCAGTTGCGAGGGTGCAGAAGACTTTTATTAAAAGCGCAAGACATGATTATTCCTGTAAACGTCTGGAAATGAGGTAGCGCTTAAGGAAAAAACGAAGTCCCTTCATCAGTCGTTAGGCGGTACGTATAGCAAGTATGACAATAGTAATCCGGTGAAATTCACTCCGGCAAGTAAAAAACAACTTCAACCGAAAAAAACACAATACCCGCACACTTGTAACAAAATGTAAAATAAAGCTCAGTCGTTTATTACAAATATTTACGAGTATAACCGTTCTCAAGCTAATCATTCAGCAGATGAGCACACAGATGACAAAATAGCCGCTCGGTTAGCCATCACGATGCCGGCGCAGCCCCCTTCACTGCTGGCGTTGCCGGCATCATCGCGCGTTTTCCCTGAATCAGGTAATAATACCGTTGCCCGGAATATATTGGCCTCTGACTGATTGCCGGGAGGGTCAATGGGAATATCCCTTAACCGCTTTTCATAAGAAAAACTAATTATCAATATCGCGTATGAATTAAGAATTACCTTATTTTACTTTACTGACATTAAATGACGCTCAGATGAATTCACGCTCTTCCATGCATTTATTTCAGACGATCGCTTCCAGCCGTCGCATCTTTAACTGAACAACAGGCGATAAAATTCAGACGCCGCTTTTGACTTTGAAAAAAACGCATCATCGCCAAAAATCGCGGGCGATTCTCACGTTTCAACAGGCCATTACAGACAATTTTTAGCGCCTGTTTAACGCCTTCATCTTTGATAAGCCCCCGCGGCGACATCAGTGACATCGGCCCGTGATGACAGCGAAAGGTCGTGAAGCCGCCGCGGGCGAACAGCCCCTGCCAGCCTTCCCGACTCAGGGGGCTAACGTGAGATTTCACTACGCCCTGCAACGTCATTCTGGCGTCTTCTTCCAGCATATTCTCGGTATACATAATATCGTGGGTCAACAACCGACCGCCGGGTTTAAGGACCCGATAATATTCCGCCACCAGCTTTTCTTTGGCTTTATCGGCATACATCGTCAGCATCGCCTCATTAATCACCACATCGAATGTGTTATCGGCAAACGGTAAACGGCTGGCGTTGGCTTCCATCACGATGACCTTATTATCCACCCCTTCCCTGACAATGTTTTGTCGGGCTTTCGCCAATGCCTCTTTATCCATATCGATGGCATACACGCAGCAGGCAAAACGTTTCACCAACGCAACCGAGGTGGTCCCCATATTACAGGCTACCTCCAGTACCTTACCGTCAGATGACAGACTGGCCTGCTGAAACAGCCACTCCGTTGCTTCTATTCCGCCCGGGCGTAAGCGGGTTTTGCCCAGGCTGGCCAAAAAGGTATGGCCGGCTTTGTCACTCGCATTCATCGTCACCTCCCAAAAAGATGCATTATAAATACATCATTATGATTGATGAGGGAATGGTGAGAATGAATTTTATTTGCATTGACGCCCGGTACTGGAGATTTCCGCCTGCGCAGGTGAAAAAGATCGCAATGTAATTAAAATAGTTAACAATTACTTATAGTCACTATTGCGTTTTCCTCTGCTGCCGGCGGTGGGTTTCAATTGTAATGAGAACCATTCTCATATTAACATATCCCCTATTGTCCACCTGTTCCGAACCCGGTTATGTCCCAGCCTACCGCCACCGCCGCCCCGTTGACGCTTGCGTCGCTTTATCACGCCCACCATGGTTGGCTGAAGAACTGGCTGACCCGCAAGCTGCAATCCTCCTTCGATGCCGACGATGTCGCCCAGGATACCTTTCTGCGGGTGATGGGCGGTGAATCCTTAATCACCATCCGCGATCCTAAATCTTTTCTCTGTACCATCGCCAAACGGGTGATGATCGATCTGTTTCGCCGCAACGCGCTGGAGCGCGCCTGGCTGGAGATGATCGCTCAACTGCCGGAAGAGCTGGCCCCCTCCCCCGAGCTGCAGCAAAGCCAGCTCGAAACGTTGCAACAGATAGACGCCATGCTGGATGGTCTGAGCAGGAAAGCCCGCGAGGCCTTTTTGCTTTCTCAGCTTGAAGGTCTGACCTATGCCGAGATCGCCGGACGGCTGGCGGTATCGGTCAGTTCGGTGAAAAAGTACGTGGCGAAAGCGACCGAGCATTGTCTGCTTTTTCGCCTGGAGCATGGACTATGAGCGGCGCGACATTAAGTGAATCCCGTCGTCAGGCGCTGCGTTCCGCTTCGCACTGGTATGCGGTATTAAGCGATGGCCGCGCCAACCCGCAGCAGGAAGCGCGCTGGCAGCAGTGGTATGAGCAGGACCACGATAATCAATGGGCGTGGCAACAGGTGGAAAACCTGCGCCAGCAGATGGGGCAGCTCCCCGGCGGTCTCGCCAGCCGGACTCTCAACGACAGCCGCCTCGCGCGCCGTCAGGTGCTGAAAGGGTTGCTGTTGCTGGTTGCCGCCGGCGGCGGCTGGCAGCTGTGGCGCAGCGAGCTGGCGGAAGGGCTACGCGCGGATTACCGTGCGGCAAAAGGGATGGTTCTGCGCCGCACGCTCGAAGATGGCACCCAGCTCACGCTCAATACCGACAGCGCAGCCGACGTTCGTTTCGACGCGCGGCAGCGCCTGGTGCGCCTGCGCTACGGCGAAATCGCCATCACCACCGCCCGGGACAGCCGTCAGCGGCCGTTTCGCGTCCAGACTCGCGACGGGCTGCTCACCGCGCTGGGGACGGAGTTTAGCGTCCGCCAGTTTACCGATGAGACGCGCCTGACGGTACAACAGCATGCCGTTGAGGTGCGACTGGCGAACGGGCAGCGCAAAATTATCCACGCCGGCGAAAGCCAGTGGTTTAGCCGCGACCTCTTCTCCCGCCTCCTGCCGCTTAACAGCGGCGAGGATAGCTGGGCGCAGGGCGTGCTCAGTTTCCGCGACCAACCCTTACACGAGGCGATCGCCACCTTGTCCCGCTATCGTCCCGGCGTTTTGCGCTGCGATCCCGCCGTCGCCGGTTTACGGCTGAGCGGCACTTTCCCGCTGGGCAATACCGACGCGATACTGCACATTATCGCGCAGACGCTGCCGGTAAAACTGCAGTTCACGACCCGCTATTGGGTCACCGTTATTCCCGCCTGAGAAAAAAACAGAAAAAATTCTCATTCTCCATTATCCCTTTTTCCCTGCTCGTTCGACTTGATAGATGAAGACAACCAAAAACGATCATGGAGAACACATGACAGCTTTTCGCGTTTTACGCAAACCGATGCCTCTGGTAATGGCAATCCGTTTCGGCCTGCTGCCGCTCGTGGGGCTGACCGTCGCGCCGGCGTTTGCCGCCGCACAGTTTGACATTGCCGCCGGGGATTTAGACACCGCACTTAACCAATATGCCATCCGCAGCGGGATCTCGCTGTCGGCGGACGCCAGCCTGACGCGCGGTAAACACAGCGACGGTCTGCACGGCAGTTATGATGTCGAAGCGGGTCTGCAAACGCTGCTCAGCGGCAGCGGCCTGCAGCTCAAATCGCTGGGCAATAACGCCTGGACGCTGGAACCCGCTGCGGTCAATAGTGAATCGACGCTGACGGTGGTCGGCGACTGGCTCGGCGATGCGCGGGAAAATGATGTCTTTGAACACGCCGGCGCCCGCGATGTTATCCGCCGTGAAGATTTCGCCAAAACCGGCGCCACCACCATGCGCGAAGTGCTGAACCGCATTCCTGGCGTCAATGCGCCGGAAAACACCGGTACCGGTAGCCACGACCTGGCGATGAACTTCGGTATTCGCGGCCTTAACCCCCGCCTCGCCAGCCGCTCCACGGTATTGATGGACGGCATTCCGGTACCTTTCGCGCCTTACGGCCAGCCTCAGCTGTCGCTGGCTCCGGTGTCGCTCGGGAATATGGATGCGGTGGACGTCGTCCGCGGTGCCGGCGCCGTGCGCTACGGGCCGCAAAGCGTAGGCGGCGTCGTCAACTTCGTCACCCGCGCCATTCCGCAGGATTTTGCTATCGCCGGCGGTGTGGAGGGTCAGCTCAGCCCGACCTCTTCACAAAACAATCCCAAAGAGACCCACAACCTGATGTTCGGCGGGACGGCCGATAATGGTCTGGGCGCCGCCCTGCTCTATTCCGGCACCCGCGGCAGCGACTGGCGTGAGCACAGCGCCACGCGTATTGATGACCTGATGCTGAAAAGCAAATATGCGCCGAACGAGGTGCATACCTTTAACAGCCTGCTGCAATACTACGATGGCGAAGCCGATATGCCCGGCGGCCTCTCCCGCGCCGACTATCATGCCGACCGCTGGCAGTCCACCCGGCCAAACGATCGTTTCTGGGGACGTCGCCAGCTCGCCAGCCTCGGCTACCAGTTCCAGCCGGACGCGCAGCATAAGTTCAACATTCAGGGCTTCTATACCCATACCCTACGCAGCGGCTATCTGGATCAGGGGAAAAACACCACGCTTTCCCCGCGTGAATACTGGGTCCGCGGAGTTGAGCCGCGCTACAGCCAGAGCTTTATGATCGGCCCATCCGCGCATGAAGTCGGCGTCGGCTATCGCTACGTCAATGAATCCACGCACGAGATGCGCTACTACGCCACTACCGCCAGCGGCGAGCTGCCGAGCACCGCCAGCCCTTACGATCGCGATACCCGTTCCGGTACCGAGGCGCACGCCTGGTATATCGACGACCGCATTGATATTGGCAACTGGACGATCGTCCCGGGCATGCGTTTCGAGCACATCGAGTCATACCAGAACGACAGTCTGAAAGGCACTCACCAGCAGGTCAGCTATAACGCTCCGCTGCCGGCGCTGAACGTACTTTATCACCTCACTGACAGCTGGAATCTTTATGCCAATACCGAAGGATCGTTCGGCACCGTACAGTACAGCCAGATTGGCAAGGCTGTGCAAAGCGGCAATGTGGAGCCGGAAAAAGCCCGCACCTGGGAAGTCGGCACCCGCTACGACAACGGCGCGCTGAGCGCGGAAATGGGGCTGTTTCTGATTAACTTTAATAATCAGTACGACTCCAACCAGACTAACGATACCGTCACCGCACGCGGCAAAACCCGCCACAGCGGGCTGGAAGCGCAAACCCGCTACGATCTCGGCGATCTTAATCCACGGCTGGAAAACCTGTCGGTCTATGCCAGCTATGCCTACGTGAATGCTGAAATTCGCGAGAAAGGCGATACCTACGGTAATCAGGTTCCGTTCTCACCGAAGCATAAAGGGACCCTGGGAGTGGACTATAAGCCAGGCAGCTGGACGTTCAACCTCAATAGCGACTTCCAGTCCAGCCAGTTCGCTGACAACGCCAACACCGTGAAAGAGAGTGCGGACGGCAGTAACGGGCGTATTCCCGGATATATGCTGTGGGGGGCGCGCGTGGCTTACGATTTCGGGCCGCAGATGGCCAATCTCAACCTCGCATTCGGCGTGAAGAATATTTTCGACCATGAGTATTACACCCGCTCATATGACGATAACAACAAAGGCATTTATGCCGGTCAGCCGCGCACCTTGTATCTGCAGGGTTCGATGAAGTTCTGACGGTGTTCTGTCGCCGCCCCGCCCCTGGGGCGGCGAGGATAGCTGGCGTTTTTAATCGTCTTTTGCCGGAGTGAGTATGTTGACCTGTTTACGTCTCCTTTTGACCGGTTTGCTGGTGTGCAGCTTGCCGGCGTTTGCCGTCACCGTTAAGGATGAACACGGCGTATTTTCCCTTGATAAGGTACCGCAGCGTATCGTGGTGCTGGAACTCTCCTTTGCCGACGCGCTGGCGGCGGTCGACGTCTCTCCCGTTGGGATTGCCGACGATAGCGATCCCACGCGTATTTTGCCGGAGGTCCGCGCGCACCTGAAACCGTGGCAGTCCGTCGGTACCCGCGCTCAGCCCTCCCTGGAAGCCATCAGCGCTCTGCATCCCGATGTGATCATCGCCGACAGCAGCCGACACCGGGGAATTTACGCCACCCTGCGGCAAATCGCGCCGGTCCTGCTGCTGAAATCGCGCAACGAAACCTATACCGGGAATCTGGCTTCGGCGGCCATTATCGGCCAGGTCGTGGGTCGCGAAGCGCAGATGCAGGAGCGCCTGGCGCGGCACCACCAGCGGATGGCCGATTTCGCCCGCCGCCTTCCCGCCGGGGCGGAGGTCGTTTTTGGTACCTCCCGCGAACAGCAGTTCAACCTGCATTCCCGCGAAACCTATACCGGCAGCGTCCTCAGCGCGCTGGGGCTGAAGGTCCCGGCCGCCATCGGCGGCGCGCCGATGGCGGCCATCAATCTTGAGCAGTTGCTGGCTATCAACCCACGGTGGCTGCTTGTCGCGCATTACCGTACGGAAAGTATCGTGCGCAAATGGCAGCAGGACCCGCTATGGCAGATGCTGCAGGCGCAGCAACAACACCAGGTGGCCGCCGTTGACAGTAACAGCTGGGCGCGGATGCGCGGCATTTTTGCCGCCGAACGCATTGCCGGCGATCTGGTCAACCTCGTTCACCATCAGGCGGTCGACGTAACGCCATGAAGCCTTCGCATTCCACGGCGTGGATCTGGGGCCTGCCGCTGCTGACGCTGGCGGGCCTGTTCTGGTGGAGTCTGTTTTGTTATTCAGCGATAGCGATTTCACCGCTGGAGGCCCTGCAGGCTCTGTTCGCCCCTGCAAAGCCGTCCCTTGCGCAGGCGCTGGTGCTTAATCTTCGGCTGCCGCGTAGCCTGGTGGCGCTGCTGCTTGGCGCGAGCCTGGCGTTCTCCGGGACGCTGCTGCAGACCCTGACCCATAACCCGCTGGCCTCACCGTCACTGCTCGGGATTAATAGCGGCGCGGCGCTGGCGATGGCGTTAACCAGCGCCCTGAGTCCGGCACCGCTGGCGGGCTATTCGCTGGCCTTAATCGCCGCCTGCGGCGGCGGCATCAGCTGGCTGCTGGTGATGACCGCAGGCGGCGGCTGGCGTCATGAGCAGGATCGCAACCGGCTGATTCTTGCCGGTATCGCCCTTTCCGCTCTGTGTATGGCGTTGACCCGGCTCACGCTGCTGCTCGCAGAAGATCAGGCCTTCGGGATTTTGTTCTGGCTGGCGGGAGGCGTTTCTCACGTGCGCTGGCCGGAATTCTGGCAGCTTTTCCCCTTTGCGCTGCTGATTATCCCCGCGGTATTGGTTTTCGCCCACGCGCTGAATTTACTCAACGTCAGCGATACGGCGGCCCATTCGCTCGGAGTGAACCTGCCGCGCCTGCGGCTACTTATCCATCTCGCGGTGCTGCTGTTGACCGGGGCCTGCGTCAGCGTGGCCGGTCCGGTCGCATTTATCGGCCTGCTGATGCCGCATCTCGCCCGCCTGTGGGTGGGCCACGATCGCCGACGCTTACTTCCGATGAGCGCGCTATTGGGGGCGGCCGGTATGCAGCTGGCCGATATTCTCGCCCGGGCGCTGGCCTGGCCTGGAGAGCTGCCGGCGGGCGCGGTGCTGGCGCTGGTTGGCGCCCCCTGCTTTGTCTGGCTGGTCAGGAGGAGCGGATGAAAACGCGGTTCTGTCTCCTGCTGCTGGCGCTGCTCATTCTAACCGGGTTGTCACTGCGGATGGGGGCGATTGCCCTGCCCTGGCGCGCATTGTTCGACGGCTGGCGCGCCGATAGCGAATTCCATTATGTCCTGATGCAATATCGCCTGCCGCGGGTGGTGCTGGCGGTGATTGTCGGCGCCGCGTTAGCCGTCTCCGGGGTGCTGATTCAGGGCATCGTCCGCAACCCGCTGGCGTCGCCGGATATTCTTGGCGTCAATCACGCCGCCAGCCTGGCGTCGGTCACCACCCTCTATTTTCTGCCGACATTATCGCCCATCTGGCTGCCGGCTCTGGCCTTCGTCGGCGGAATGGCGGCGATGCTGGCGCTGGTCGCGCTGGCAGGTTTCTCCCGACCAATGCGCCTGGCGTTAAGCGGGGTGGCGCTGTCGGCATGCTGGGCCAGCATCACCGACTATCTCCTGCTGTCGCAGCCGCAGGAGATCAACAACGCGCTGCTGTGGCTGACCGGGAGTCTGTGGGCCAGAGACGGTTCATTCGTCATCATCGCTCTGCCGATTCTGGCGATTTTGCTGCCGTTGAGCCTCGTTCTGAGTCGCGATCTTGATCTGCTGGCGCTGGGCAACGACCGTGCCGGAACGCTTGGCGTCAATATCATACGCCTCAACGTTTATGGCCTGGTCCTGGCGGTCGCCCTGGCTTCGGTGGGCGTCGCGGTATGCGGCCCGATCGCCTTTATCAGCCTGGTGGTGCCTCATCTCATGCGGCGTTTGACGGGCGCAAGCCATCGCTATCTGCTGCCATATTCAGCGCTGATGGGCGGGCTGGTACTGCTGCTGGCGGATCTGCTGGCGCGAACGCTGCATCCCCCGATGGAGCTGCCGGCGGGCGTATTAACCGCGATTATCGGCGCTCCGTGGTTTATCTGGTTACTTGTGAGAATGCGTTGAATGGAACTAAAAACGGAAGATCTGACCGCCGGCTACGGCGCAAAACGGATTATCGACGGACTCAGCCTGACGCTTCCCGCGGGAAAAGTCACCGCCCTGCTGGGGCCAAACGGCTGCGGTAAATCCACGCTGCTAAAATGTTTCTCACGGCTGCTGACGCCGACGGCGGGGAAAATATGGCTGGACGATCGCCCGCTCTCCGTCTTAAGCCCTCGTCAATTGGCCCGCCACCTGGCGCTGCTGCCTCAGCAACATCTGACGCCGGAAGGGATCACCGTGCGCGAACTGGTCGGGTATGGCCGCAGCCCGTGGCTCCCGCTGTGGGGGCGACTCACCGCCCAGGATCATCTGCGCGTCGAAGCAGCCCTCGCCCGAACCGGCGTAGCCGCCCTTGCCGAACGGCCGCTCAGCGCCCTTTCCGGCGGGCAGCGGCAGCGCGCCTTTCTGGCGCTAATCCTGGCCCAGGATACGCCGCTGGTGTTGCTTGATGAGCCGACCACCTGGCTGGATATCAATCATCAGGTGGAGTTAATGAAGCTGATGCGCGAGCTACAGCAGGCCGGTAAAACGGTGGTCGCGGTGCTGCACGATCTCAACCAGGCCAGCCGTTACTGCGACCATCTGGTGGTGCTGGAGCGCGGTCAGCTGCAGGCCGAAGGCGACCCGGAAAGGGTGCTGACGCCCGCGCTGTTACGCGAAGTGTTCCGGCTTGAGGCCGAAATTCATCCTGAGCCGATCGCGCGCCGCCCGATGTGCGTGGTGAAATAGCGCCAGTCCCGCCGGTGCGTTATCCATCAGTTTGCCGGAGCGATATATCGTTCATTGTCTATCAACGTGACGGCGGATTAGCCCGGAGCGCGGACCACAATGTATTTTCTTTTCACCGGCAAAATGATTAACTAACGGTCACTCAAGGCTTTTTCACTTTTGCGCACGCCGTTGACGCCATCGCGCTCCGGCAATGCATATCTGGGCAAATGGAAAAACGGCAGGATTCACGCGCTCACCCTTTCATATCGCACTGGCGATCGCTCATCACGATTAATTTATCGCGGCACACACGACCAGAATGAAACGATAGTATCCCGGTCATGCGGATGGAGAAAAACGATGCGTCTCGCCTTAAAATCAGCATTGATGCTAACTACGCGCGTTATAGCGATAATCAACCCCGAATTACAGCTGCATATGCAGCGAACGGCGTTAATCGCCCTCGAACTTGCGCTGGCGCTGCGATTGTCGCGCCAGCAGCAGCAAACGATCTTTTGCGCCGCGCTGCTTCATGACATCGGCGTCCTGGGCGATAAGCGGGTTATCACCTCGCTGAATGACATTGATAATATTGAAGATCCTCACCAGGGTCGTGGCGCGGAAATGCTCGCAGGGTTGCCCACCTTTGCCCCTGTCCTGCCGATTATTCGCCATCATCATTTTAGCCCGACGCATACCGGGAGCCAGGAAGAGCATATTGTCTATTTTGCCGACGTTTTCGAACGTCTGCTGTCATCCAGGGATGGTGCGGTGGAATGTCAACCCGCGGTTATCATTGCTACCTTCCGCTCGCTGTACCAGCAGATTGATCCGCAGCTTTGCCATACCCTGTGTCAGCTCGCGCAAAAAGAGCATTTCTGGCAGCACCTTCACCCCGGGCATATCCAGAGGATGCTGGAAATTATCGGCCCGATTAACGATCGGTATATCGATATTGCTGGTCTGAAAGATATTTGCTTATTGATAGCTAATATTGTCGACACTTACAGCAGCTTCACCGCCAGCCACAGTCTTATGGTCGGCGAAATATCCTACCGGCTCGCCGCCTGGCTGGGGCTTGCGAAAAGAGAGTGCCAAAAAATAGAGATTGCTGGCTATTTGCACGATATTGGTAAAATTAATATCCCGCTGACGATTCTGGAAAAACAGGGGGAACTCACCCCCGCAGAACGGCTTGCGGTGCGCGAGCATAGTTATATGACCGGCGAAATTCTCAGCGCCTTTAACGAACTTGGCGACATCATAAACTGGGCGGCGAACCATCACGAAAAGCTCGATGGCAGCGGTTATCCCCTGCATCTGAATCAGGATTACCTTCAGCTCCCCGATCGCATCATCGCCATTGCCGACATTTTTACCGCGCTGACCGAAGATCGCCCCTATCGCATCGCGATGCCTTATCAGGAGGCGTTACAGCTGATAGAGAACGATGTTATAAATGGCGCGCTGGATAAAGATGTCTTTTGCGCCTTACGCCAGCATGCGGCATCGCTGTACCGCCGCATTATCGGTAAAAAATGCCGCTAGCCCCCGCCGTCCGCGGGCAGGTCAGGGCTCTATAATTAAAAAAAACATCCTTTATTCATCTGCACGCAAGGAAAAAACGGTGAGAATCGCCACCATGACCAACTGGGCCTACGGGATCACCGTTTGCCTGACTATTACCTCCGGCATTGCGATGCTGATGGCTTCTAACGCGGAGACGGCTGAACGCCAGGCGGTACAACAGCGACAGGTATTCGATGGGTTGACCGAAGCGGTGGAAACCGATGCCTGGGCGCTTTCAGATCTTGCGCGAGCCTATGTTATTAACAAAAATCCGCAGGTTTTGCAGGAGTACCGCCAGAAGGCTGGTTCACTGACCTCGATTGAGCGCCGTCTGGCGAAGCTCAAAGATCGGGGCGCGACGCCCCAGGAGCTGGCTCTGCTGCGCGACGGACTACAGGTTGCGGATGATCTGCAGGATGAACAGCAGGCGGCGCTCAACAACGTCGCCCGCGGGGCAGAAAAAGAGGCCGTCAATCTGCTCTACGGTAAACCCTATGAACAGGAACTGGACCGGGTTCAGACGCAGATCGATCACTTCCGGCTCATGCTGGAAGGTCGGGCCAACAGCGCCATCGTCCAGGCCACTGAAAAATCGCATACCTGGCGCAGGTTATCAGAACTGATGGTCGGCCTGACGGCGTTGATGTTTCTGTTTGTGCTCGGTTTTATTTTGCAGCGCCGGGTACTGTATCCGGTGGTTCGCTTAAGCGATGTCGTGCAGCGGCTTGCATCGCAGGATTATGCCGTCGAGCCGCCGCATTTCACCCAGATCGATGAAATTGGCGATATGGCCCAGGCGATTCGCATTTTCCGCGAAAATGGGCTGGCGCGTCAGCGTCTTGAGCAAGAGCGGGACGCCGACTGGGCGATTCGGGAACTGCTGGCCCGCATGACGCAGCGCCTGCAAGGCTGCGAATCCTACGAGGATGTCATTAAGGTCGCCGAACTCTTCGCCCCCAATATCGCCCCCGGCGTACCGGGGCGACTCTATATTCTCGACGCCGATCCCTGGCAGATGCGCTGCGTCGCCGGGTGGCTTTCTCCTCCCGACGAACCTGCGGTTTTTTATCCCGATAACTGCTGGGCCGTGCGTCGTGGGCAGAGTCATCCTCCGGTTAATGGTGAACCGGACATCGCCTGCTATCACCTGCCTGAATCAGACGGCGCTCAATCGCTTTGCGTACCTATGATTGCCCAGGGCGAAGCCATCGGTCTGCTCTCCTTTAGCAACGTGACCGCGGCCACGGCCCCTTCCCGCGCCTATCTGGAACTGATGGCCGAAGCGCTGGGCCTGGCGCTGGCCAATCAGCGCCTGCGCAGCGCATTACTGGAAAAAGCGCTGTTTGACTCGCTCACCGGGTTGCGCAATCGTCACCATCTGGATGATGCCCTGCATACGCAAATTAATCTGGCGATCCATAACAACACTCCGCTGAGCTGCCTGATGATCGACATCGATCACTTTAAAGCGATCAACGATCAATATGGTCATGAAGCGGGCGATCTGGTGATCAAAAACGTGGCCGCGATTGTGCAGCGCGCGGTCCGCGATACCGGTATGGCGTTTCGCTATGGCGGAGAGGAGTTTCTGGTATTGCTGGCCACCCCTGAAGAGCCCGCACAGGCCTGCGCGCAGGAGATTTATAACAACGTACGCAATCTGACCTTACGCTATGGCCCTGACGACATCGGCCAGATCGATGTCTCTATCGGCATCGCCAGCTTCCCGCAGCACGCGCAAAGCGACAGCCTGCTGCGCGCCGCGGATGCCGCGCTCTATCGCGCCAAGGAGCAAGGCCGCTCGAGAATTGTCAGTTTCGGTATGCTGAAGACCGACTGATGCGGATTCCGCAGGGGGAGCGATCGCCTCCTCCTGCCGGTCAGGTCGCCGCGTTCTTCAGCCACATTAGCTTCGCCCCCACACACTTCCTTCCGACACTCCCCCATTAAAACCTTTTTAATTCATTAACCTACGATATAAATTCGATTTACAGCACAAATGATAATTATTATCATATGCCAATACATGCTACCAACCCGCTGTATATTTTACTTTTTTTGCATCATTTGCCCACATGGAGCACTTCACCGTGGGCTTTTACTCAAAGGATGATTTATGAAGACGAAATGCATACTCACCGCAGGCCTGTGTATTTTTCTGGCGGCGTGTTCTGACGGGGGGATTTCGCCGGATGGCGAGGATGCACCGGAGGCGTTCAGAATTTGTCAGGGGCTGAGCTGCAGCCAATCCCCCACCGGCAAACCGGGCCAGCTCGAAACGTATAAACCGACAAGGGAAGAACGAAATCGTATCCAGCGCGGTGAGTCGCCCAATTTTGGCTCCGAATCGATCAGCATCGGCGGCACCATCCCGTGGTAGCCCTTCCCGGCGCTCATCTGCTGCATTCCACCTTGCACTGGTTGTGATATATGCACCGGGCTGCCGGACGGTGATGTTCGGCGACTAAGCGCGGTTTAATGGTCATCAGGGGATAAGAGCCTTATCCCCTGTTCAGCAGATGGGTCGCTATCCCCCATTTTACCAGGGACAACTTCCCGTCGGCAGATTGCAGAATCGAGTAGCTGCCGTTCAGGTGCCCGTATTGTTGAAAATTCTCCGGCCCCTGACCGTGGAGGGTGGCGATAACCGCCTGGATCACCTGTCCATGGGAGACCACGCACACGCAGTCATCCGTCGACCTGCCGATATCAAGCAGCGCGGCCATCGTTCTGCCTGCCGCATCAATCAGCGACTCACCGCCTTCGGGGGTCACCTGCGGATGCCCAGAATAAATGGCATCAAACAGCCTTTGCTGGTCTGCATTAAGCTGATTGCCGACCGTTCCCTCCAGTGGCCCCAAACCACGTTCAATCAGCCGGGGATCAAAGCGGATCGCACAGGCAAAATGCGCCGCTATCTGCATCGCCGCCGCTGCGGCTCTACCCGCGGTAGAAGAGACGACCCGCTCGATGTTCTCGCCCTTCAGGGCATCGATCAGCGCCGCGATTTGCTGACGCCCGCGTTCGCTCACCGGACTATCGCGATGCCCCTGCAGGCGGCCGACGCGGTTCCACTCTGTTTCACCATGTCTGACAAGTAATATTTTCATTTACTACATTGGGTTACGGGTGATATGGCAACCTTACCATTCGGAGATAACAAAACAAGCGGCCGCCCATCGGCAGCCGTCTATTTTTAGCGCGGAAAACCGCTGGCGCAGCAGAGGGAGAACCTCAGGCGATACGCGCAATTCCTGAAGCGACGTTTGCACGCAGGAACGTTCATTTGTCGGACGCACGGCGTAAAGATGATGGGTGCAGGCGGCGGCATATCGATAGCCAGTGCCGGTACGGCGAGGATCGGTCCCAAACTCAGCGCAGCTGTCCGTTTCATCTTTCGCCCATGGTTCATCATTATCTGAAAAGGAAGTTCGCGAGAGCGTAAAATGAAGATGCTCGGTAACACCCGAACCCGGTATTTTACCCAGCACTGCGGTATCCCTTCTTATTATACTATCTTAATCCTATGATTTTTAATATATAAATATCTGTTAAGCGACGTTTCCACCAGCAGACGTGACAACAATGCCGGATGCGGGGCGGATGTAACCGATACCCATTAAGCGATCCCCGTCGAGGCATTCAACGCGCGAGCATGGCATAATAACGTAAGTACCGTACGGTATAGTTATCTTTAAACATCACTTTTTAATCAGTTAAGGGTTCTACATGAAAGTACTGACGCAAGCGCGCCGCGAGGGGATCGTAGCCGCCGCCGCCGAGGTGTTTCTGGAGATTGGGTACGAGCGTGCCTCAATGGATGAAGTGGCCAGACGCGCCGGTGGCTCCAAGGCCACGCTCTATAAATACTTCTCGTCAAAAGAGGCGTTATTTGAAACAGTTGTGCGCAATTACAGCGCCAGGTTTCTCACCGAAGCGGCGAACGGGCTGACTCAGCCGGAAAACCAGACGCTCTCCCTGGAACAAAAGCTCACCCGCTTTGGGGAAGATATGCTGCGGGTGGTGGCATGCGATAACCAGGCGCTGCAGATCTACCGCGTTGTATTGGGGGAAGCGGGTCATTCCGATATCGGACAACTGTTTCTGGAATCCGGCATCCGGCAAAGCATGGAGGCGCTGGCGCAGGAGATGAAAGCGGCGATGGAACGGGGTGAACTGACACCGTCGAACCCGATGCTTCGTGCCATCCAGTTTACGTCGCTGATCAAAGCGGAAACCGAGGTCTTGTTTTTCTTGCGTGATATGCCCGATTTTTCTGACGAAAAAGTCAGTGAGATGGTTATGAATGGTGTACGACTCTTTCTGGATGGCGCAGTTAACAAGCCGGTGTAGCACCTCTCCTGCCCTGCCAGCGGCATATCAAGACCGGATTCGTCACATCGAACCCGATCTTTTGAGGGTGGAGTCAGTCTAGTCGCGAAGACACGCTGCCGTGCCCGTCGCCACCCATCCCGTCGCGGTCTGTCCTATCTGTCTTGCCAGACGCTCAACCACACGCTGCCAGGCGGTAAACATCTGCGCCGGATCCCCAACGGGTAGCAGATCAATCACAAAATCGGGCGCCGCGACGGCGCCGGAAACGGGGTCAGCATTGACCAGCGTGTGGTAGCGCACCTGGGGAGATGCACACCCTGCCAGCACAAACGAAACGCCGATGAGCAATGATAAAACCGTTTTCATGGCCGCTCTCCTTCCTTCAGTGGACGGGCATTGTTCAGCACCGCATCTGCAGCGCGGCCCTGTAGCAACGATTCCGGGCGGCGATCCAGCTGGTTTGTCAGGCTGCGCACGGCTCGCAGCGTTCGCGTCGCCTCCTGTAAGGATTGCAGGAGAGTAATCATCAACGGGGAATCTTTCGCCAGCAGGTTTTGCGCGTCCTGTGTCGTTTGCTGCGTCTGTTGCATCAGATGGTTGGCGGCGGGCAAAGACTGATTGTTCACCATCCGCAGGGTTTTATGCAGTTCCACCAGAGTCTTGTTCATGTTGTTCCCAATCTCATCGAGCGGCATTTTATTGATTTTCGCGGCGATCCCCGTGAGCTGATCCTGATGGATTGTCAGCCCTCCCTTCACCGTCGGCAGTTCAACCGGACACTTTGTCGCGTCAAAGTCCACCCTGGGCGCATCCGCAAAAAAATCGAGCGAGATGTAAAATTGCCCCGTTAGCAGACTGCTGGGCGTGGCCTGCGCCCGCAGCCCATGCGCAATCATCTCGCGCGTAAAAATGGCGGTATTGAGATCAATGTCGCCTGTCGGTTGAGGGAGTTTCTCGAGCACATTCCGGATAAAACCCGCTTCCGGTTAAGATACATTCAGCCCCCTAAACAAAGGAAAAAAGCCCGCAGTGAATCTGACAGAAAAATCGGCCCATCTGGCATGGTGCGCCCTGGTGGCGCTGGCCTTAGCCAGGCGACGGAGACGTTACCGGTGGCCACTCAGGACAGCCGGGACATCATTGCCGCCGCTCAGCGTGCGCTTGCGTGCATCTGGCGTGACGGCTACCGGTACGCAAAGGCCGGTATCATGCTGGCCGATTTTTCCGGCCGTGAAGCACAACCGAATCTGTTTGATGAATATGCCCCCCGCCCGGACAGCGAAGCCCTGATGAATGCCGTCGATCGGATTAACCGCGCCGGTAAGGGCCGTGTTTTTTTGCTGGCCAGGGTATCGATGCTGGTTTCGCGATGCTCAGAGAAATGCTGAGCCCGGAATATACGGCAGACTGGAATGCTCTGCCGCGTGCTTTCATGAGATAAGCGTCATCTGGATTTTATAGACATAAAATCATATGGTTATGTTATTAACGTATGCTTCCGTTCCATTGGACTTCAGACCCATACACCACCTGTTTTATTTCTCTGAAGGCCGATCAAAACTGTCATAAATTTCTTCAAAAAATCACTTTACGATATGCCACTTATTATTGTAGATTGATCAATCTACAATTAGTGAAGAAGAATCATGAAACGAAACGTCGGCAGACCTCGGGAGTTTGATCCCACTGAATTTCTTAACGTAGCGCAGCTGCTATTCTGGGAGAATGGTTACAGGGCTACGTCAATCGCTGATCTTAAAGAGAAATCCGGGCTGGCCAGTGCAAGCATTTATAAACTTTACCCGGATAAGCGCGCGATTTTCCTCGCCGCGCTGCGCCAGTACATGGATGCAGGGCTTGCCCGCCTTACACAGCGAGAAACAGAGCAGGAACCTGAAGTCGCTCTCGCACAAACTCTGGAGTTTTTCGCTCAGGTTACCGCTGGACCTGAGGGAACCAGGGGATGTTTTTCTATTGCTGCCGCCAGTGAACTTCTGCCAGGCGATGAAGATGTCCATAATCTGATTGAATACATGTTCTCCGGTCTGATAACACGTCTGACCCGAATTTTGCTGAAAGGGCAGAAAAAAGGAACATTTCGGGCAGACTATCCTGCCAGCGTTATGGCGGAGAGCCTGTTTATGATGCTGGAAGGAATGAGATTATACGGGAAAGTAAAACCAAAAATTGAAAACCTCAGAAAGTCAAATGAGTTTTTTATAAATACAATTCTTCTCTCACCTGAGCATAATGTTATTCAGTCAGGATAATATCATGTTCTTAACTGGAATGACTGTAAGAAGAAAAAAACGATTCACGATGATGACGGTTCTTGATGTTTATGATGAGAAGGTCATCTGTGGCTGGAGTCAGAATGGAAAATTCTATAAAAGGGCTTTTAATACATCCGAATTAATTTTGATTACACTTTCGATAAATGTAATCATATAACAATATTCTTGGGGTGAATTACAGTTCTCATGGTAATAACAGGACGCGTCATTGCTTATCTTTCCATAATGTTTTTGGTTCAAAACTCAGCGCGCAGAGCATGGTTAGCATGACCACGAGGCCGAAAAACATAGTCCCGCTCCGGGGCTCGGCCTCACTGAGCGCATGAAACCGGAGCAGACCACACACCACCACCACTACATCCAGCATCGACCAACAGCCAATCCACTCGGTCATCCGGTAAAGTCCGGCCCGTTCTCGTCTGGCCCAACGGCTCTTACGGGACGTTGAGATCAGCAACACACTCAGTGCCAGAAATTTCAGACAGGGAACCACCACGCTGGCAATAAAGATGATCGCCGCGATACCCCATGAACCACTTCGCCAGAAGGCCACTACCCCGGACAGGATGGTACTTTCACTGCCATGACCAAGAAACGTTGTGTGCATCACCGGGAACATATTGGCGGGCACATACAGGATCATGGCGGTTAACAGCAGCGCCCAGCTCAGGAGTGGATACCCGGCCTGGCGATTGGGCAACGCCGTGTGACAGCGAGGACATTTTTCACGCTCGCCGTACGTCGTGTTGTCGGCCCACACCAGGCTACACAGAGGGCAACGGCACACCTGAATCTGGCGAGCAAAAGGCGCTTCAATCGTCACGACCCTTCTCCTCGACCGAAAGCAGATCCCACAGTGGACGCAGGTCATGACTGTTGATGAAGACAACCAGCAGGCAGGAGACGGCCAGCGCCCAGCCGCCCGGCCCCACGGAGACGTCCAGGAGTGACGAAAGTTTTATACCCGCCACCAGAAATCCCAGCACGCCCACTTCCATCATGTTCCAGGGATGCAGCCATTTGAGCGCTTTCATGGTGAAGATAAACGCAGGCGCCGGACGCGCGAAACGCGCAAAGCTCAGCAGCCAGGCCGTCAGCGCTATCTGCAAAAAAGGCGCGATAACCAGAAGGAAAACGGTACAGACAGCGACAAGGGGGTTGCCGTCGTCAGCAGTCAGCGCCCATGCCGCATTCCACAGGGTGATGTCATTTGCCATCCCGTAAAATCCAACGGACATCACCGGGAAGATACAGGCCAGAACTAAGGTCATGGTCGCCGTCAACAGCAGAGGCAATACATGACCGGGCACTCTCCTGCGTCCACGCCATAACACAGCGTAACAACGCTAGCAGAGTGCGATTTCCCCCGGCGCACAAGGCAGTGTCAGGTAAACACTGTCGCAGTGCGGGCAGAGGGTCAGATGCGGGAATGTCTTCATAACACCGTATCGCCCGGAGATGACTCATGAGAAAAGTCACAGCCGGTTCAGAGTAAGCTTCCGGCTGTGAGCGGGGTGGCTGCGGCTACCGGAGCATTTCCGCCAGTTCTTGCGCACCTTTCTCAATACCCACTTCAGCGGCGCTCAGCGAGCCGATAGTGGCGGAGATATTCATGGCATTTGGATACTGCCTGGCAACGTAGGCTTTCAGTAGTTCATGGCTGTTGGCGTCATAAATTTCGACGGCATAATCCACCGAGCCGCTCATCAGTCCCCTGCCACCACGCACCGATTGCACGATATTGTAGGGGCCGCCTGCCAGGTCGAATTTAGTGAAGGTTCCCACCACCTGTGGCGTGGTATCCGCCCCCGTCAGCGTTAACTTCAGATGCAAGGTGTTCGCAGCAGGCTTGCTGACTTCTTTAAAGCGTGTGCTTAATGTTTTGCTGAACTCCACTTGCATGTACGCGGCAAGAGCATGGCGATCGGCCTGCGCCATATCGTCAAACTGCCCGTCGTTACCCTGATAAATCTGCACCGGATCGATAATGATGTTGTTGTACTTACGCCAGTCGACCAGAGGCGAATAACGCCAGGGAATGCGATCGGCATTATCATCGGTGTTTGTCGTCAGCTTAGAAGCCGAGTCGATGCCACTGTAACGCACGGGTTGATTACCGGCACACCCTGCGATGAGCAGGGAAATACCGACAGCCGCCAGCCCACTGATTTGCCTGAACGTCATCATGTTTAAATCCTTACGTTGTGGTTAAAGGCTGCACATACCGGCATGCCCTCAGTAAAATCATCAAATTCACAGCAAATATGAACTGTACGGTTTAGTTTTGATCATACTACTAAAACCTGTCAACGTAATTGTTCGAGGAAACTATTCGGGTCTGGAATTAATGCATTCATCTGATGCTCCCTCGCGCATCGGAAATTTATCATCCAGACTTAAGCCAAAGACGTAGTCTGCGCAGGCATTGTGCTTTACACTGCGCGCTGCAAAAAACTGAGTAGATAAACGATTAACCAGGCGGTAATGGCGATGAACGGAACGATCACAACGTGGTTTAAAGATAAAGGTTTTGGATTTATCAAAGATGAAAATGGGGATAACCGTTATTTTCATGTGATTAAGGTTGCCAACCCTGAGCTGATTAAGAAAGAGGCGGCGGTGACTTTCGAGCCCACTACCAATAACAAAGGCTTGTCTGCCTACGCTGTAAAAGTGATACCGGAAAGCAAATATATCTATATCGCGGGCGAGCGCCTTAAGCTCACGTCAATCAAGTCTTACCTGGTTTACCGCGAAGAGGTGCCTGCCAACGCCCGCATTGATAAAGAAAATGCGGTGCTGTCTGTCGGCATACTGATGAGTAGCATCAAGCCGAAAGCTGCTGCTCAGCCGGGTGAAATGCGTTCGTTGAAAAAACTGGCGATCACTACCTTCCAGGGAACGACGTTAATCTTCTCGGAAGATGAGATAGACATCGATGCTACGGTAAAACTGCTCAAAGTCTGAAATCATGCGGGCAGCGCGCCGTATATATGTCCTTCCCCCGCCGGCAAACTGACGTAAACCTGAATCCTGGAGATGACGAATGAATAATGAAGTACCGCTGAAATATTATGATATTGCCGATGAGTATGCGACGGAAGCCGCAGAGCCGGTGAGCGAGTCAGAACGTTCCCCCCTGGCGCGCTATTTTCAGCTGCTGATTACCCGTTTAATGAATAACGAGGAAATCAGTGAAGATGCGCAGCAAGAAATGGCCCTTGAGGCCGGGATCGACGCGCGACGTATTGATGAGATAGCGACGTTTCTGAATCAATGGGGCAATGAGTAGTTCCTGTTTTGGATACCGCGCAGAATAGCGTGGGAAGCGGTGCCGCGGCCAGGCCTGAGTACGGTTTCGCGAGCAGCATGCTGGCGAACAACGTCGGCGAAAAAAACGGGAACCGATCGGCTCCCGTTTGTAGTTAATCAGCGATCGCTGATTACATGTTTTCGATGATCGCGTCGCCAAACTCGCTACATTTCAGCAGTTTAGCGCCTTCCATCAGACGTTCAAAGTCATAGGTCACGGTCTTGGCGGCGATAGCGCCTTCCATGCCTTTAACGATCAGGTCTGCGGCTTCGAACCACTGCATGTGGCGCAGCATCATCTCGGCGGAAAGGATAATGGAACCTGGGTTCACTTTGTCCTGTCCGGCATATTTCGGTGCGGTACCGTGGGTCGCTTCAAACAGCGCACATTCGTCACCGATGTTAGCGCCCGGAGCAATACCGATGCCGCCAACCTGCGCCGCCAGGGCGTCAGAGATGTAGTCGCCGTTCAGGTTCATACAGGCAATAACGTCATATTCCGCCGGACGCAGCAGAATTTGCTGCAGGAAGGCGTCAGCGATAACGTCTTTGATGATGATCTCTTTACCGGTGTTCGGGTTCTTGATCTTCTGCCACGGGCCGCCGTCAATCAGTTCGCCGCCGAACTCTTCGCGAATCAGCTGGTAACCCCAGTCTTTAAACGCGCCTTCGGTGAACTTCATGATGTTGCCTTTGTGTACCAGGGTCAGCGAATCGCGATCGTTGGTGATCACGTATTCGATAGCCGCGCGAACCAGGCGTTTGGTGCCTTCTTCAGAGCACGGCTTGATGCCGATACCGCAATGTTCCGGGAAGCGAATTTTCTTCACGCCCATCTCATCACGCAGGAATTTGATCACTTTTTCTGCATCCGCAGAGTCCGCTTTCCACTCGATACCCGCATAGATATCTTCGGAGTTTTCACGGAAGATAACCATATCGGTCAGTTCAGGGTGTTTAACCGGGCTCGGGGTACCCTGGTAGTAACGCACCGGACGCAGGCAGACATAGAGGTCCAGTTCCTGGCGCAGCGCAACGTTCAGAGAACGGATGCCGCCGCCAACTGGCGTCGTCAGAGGGCCTTTGATAGCAACACGATAGTCACGAATCAGATCAAGCGTTTCGGCTGGCAGCCAGACGTCCTGACCGTAAACCTGGGTCGATTTTTCGCCGGTGTAAATTTCCATCCAGGAAATTTTACGCTCGCCTTTATAGGCTTTCTCAACGGCGGCATCCACCACTTTCAGCATCGCTGGGGTCACGTCAACACCGATACCATCACCCTCGATAAACGGGATGATCGGGTTATTAGGGACGTTCAGTTTGCCATCTTGCAGGGTGATTTTTTGACCTTCCGCCGGAACTACTACTTTGCTTTCCATTAACCTCTCCTTCGAGCGCTTCTGGTTCTGCTCTTCCTTTTCACACTAACCGAGCGTTGGCTTTATCCGCCCACTCCCGCCACCGGGTCATCCCGTTAACCGGAGATTCGCGTCCGTGCCGCCTTCTAGTAGCGCGAATCAGTTTGAGCAATATTTTTGTTAAAAAATTGTGATGAGCATGTCAATACTACCTGAATGTTTGCGTCCATGAAAGGCATTCGTAATTAGGCTATAATGCGGCAATTGCCATGATCTGAAAATACCATGCACAAAACTTCATTTAGAAAACATCGCGTTGAGCGATTCAGCTCACAACAAGTCGCCAGACAACGCAAAGAACACCGGCCAAAACGCGTGATCTTGTTCAATAAACCCTATGATGTGTTGCCGCAATTTACTGACGAAGCCGGGCGCCGCACGCTGAAAGATTTTATTACGGTTGCCGGCGTCTACGCGGCGGGTCGCCTGGATCGCGATAGCGAAGGATTACTGGTGCTGACCAACGATGGCGCGCTGCAGGCGAAACTCACCCAACCGGGTAAGCGTACCGGCAAGATTTACTACGTGCAGGTCGAAGGCGAACCCACGTCGGAGGCGCTGGCCGCGCTGCGTGACGGTATCACCCTCAACGATGGCCCCACCCTGCCCGCCGGGGTTGAACGGGTGGCGGAACCCGACTGGCTATGGCCGCGCCATCCGCCTGTCCGCGAGCGAAAAGCGATTCCCACCAGCTGGCTGAAAATCACCCTTTACGAAGGCCGCAACCGTCAGGTACGGCGCATGACCGCGCACGTGGGCTACCCCACGCTGCGCCTGATCCGTTACGCCATGGGCGGCTATACGCTGGACGGCCTCAACAACGGCCAATGGCGGGAGATCCCGCAGGAGAATAAGCCATGAAGCCCCTGCTCTTGACCCTCGCGCTGCTTATCCCACTCGCCGCCGGCGCGGCGAGCTTTGATTGCCAGAAGGCCCGCGCGGCGGATGAAAAGGCCATTTGCGCCCATCTTTCGCTAAACGATAAAGATGTTGAAATGGCCACCAAATACCAGTTTCTGCAAGGACTGCTCGCCATGGGCGGTCGCGGCGCCATTCAGGACGCGCAGCAAAGCTGGCTCAAGAAACGCCAGCAGTGCGGCGGGAACGTATCCTGCCTGACAACCGCCTATGACCAGCGTCTGAAACAGCTGGATGCGATGTACGCCCACATAAATAAGCCGCTTTAATAAGGATGCCTATGTTTAAACCACACGTCACCGTCGCCTGCGTGGTACAGGCGAAAGGCAAATTTCTGGTCGTTGAGGAAACCATTAACGGCAAAGCGCTGTGGAACCAGCCCGCGGGCCACCTGGAAGCGGATGAAACGTTGGTCGAGGCCGCAGAGCGCGAACTGTGGGAAGAGACCGGCATCCGCGCCACGCCGCAGCACTTTATCCGCCTGCATCAGTGGATCGCCCCGGACCAGACGCCGTTTTTACGTTTCCTGTTCGCCATTGAACTTAACGATATGTGCGCCACACAACCGCACGACAGCGATATCGATCGCTGCCTGTGGCTGACCGCCGATGAGATCCTCAATGCCCCGAACCTGCGTTCGCAACTGGTTGCCGAGAGTATCCGCAGCTACCAACAGGACTCACGTTATCCGCTGTCGTTGATCGGTGCGTTCAACTGGCCGCACCAGGGGGGTGCCTGAGCCGCTAGTGCGTGCTAGAATATGCCGCCTTGAAGTTCAATGTGGTGAATATTCCAATGTCAGAAAGCCAAAAAAAAGTGATCGTCGGCATGTCCGGCGGCGTCGATTCCTCTGTTTCTGCCTGGTTGCTGCTTCAGCAAGGCTATAAGGTAGAAGGCCTGTTCATGAAGAACTGGGAGGAAGACGACGGTGAGGAATACTGCACCGCCGCTGCCGACCTCGCCGACGCGCAAGCCGTCTGCGATAAGCTCGGGATTGAGCTTCACACCGTTAACTTTGCCGCAGAATACTGGGACAACGTGTTTGAACTGTTCCTGGCGGAATATAAAGCCGGGCGCACGCCGAACCCGGATATTCTGTGCAACAAAGAGATCAAATTTAAGGCCTTCCTCGAATTTGCCGCCGAAGATCTCGGCGCTGACTATATCGCCACCGGCCACTACGTGCGCCGTGCCGACGTTGACGGTAAGAGCCGGCTGCTGCGCGGCCTGGATGGCAATAAAGATCAGAGCTACTTCCTGTACACCCTCGGCCATGAGCAGATCGCCCAAAGCCTGTTCCCGGTTGGCGAGCTGGAAAAGCCGCAGGTGCGCAAAATTGCCGAAGAGCTGGACCTTATCACCGCCAGGAAAAAAGATTCCACCGGTATCTGCTTTATCGGTGAACGCAAATTCCGCGAGTTCCTTGGCCGCTACCTCCCGGCTCAGCCTGGCAAAATTGTCACCGTCGACGGCGACGACATCGGCGAGCATCAGGGCCTGATGTACCATACCCTTGGTCAACGCAAGGGCCTCGGCATCGGCGGGACCAAAGAAGGAAGTGAAGACCCATGGTACGTTGTCGATAAAGACGTCGAAAACAATATCCTGGTTGTGGCTCAAGGCCACGATCACCCGCGTCTGATGTCCGCGGGCCTGATTGCTCAGCAGCTGCATTGGGTCGATCGCGAGCCGGTGACAGGCACCCTGCGTTGTACGGTGAAAACCCGCTATCGCCAGACCGATATCCCATGCACCGTGAATGCCCTGGATGATGAGCGTATCGAAGTCATCTTTGATGAACCGGTCGCGGCGGTTACGCCGGGCCAGTCAGCGGTCTTCTATAGCGGCGAAGTGTGTCTCGGCGGCGGCGTCATCGAACAGCGCCTGCCGCTGCAGTCCTGACAGACGGTTTTTACCGCCGGCGCGGCTCAGCCCATCGCCGGCGGTCTACAAGGAGTATGTGTGGCGAAGAATTATTATGACATCACGTTGGCGCTGGCAGGTATTTGCCAGGCCGCCCGTCTGGTTCAGCAACTGGCGCATCAGGGACATTGCGATAGCGACGCCCTGCACGTTTCGCTGAACAGCATCATCGATCTCAACCCGGATTCAACGCTGGCGGTGTTCGGTGGCAGTGAAGCCAATCTTCGCCTCGGGCTGGAAACGCTGCTCGGCGTGCTCAATAGCGGCAGTCGTCAGGGCCTCAACGCCGAGCTGACCCGCTACACTTTAAGTCTGATGGTGCTGGAACGTAAGCTTGACGGCAGCAAAGGGGCGATGGATACCCTCGGTAACCGCATCGCCGGCCTGCGTCGTCAGCTGGAGCATTTCGATCTGCAATCAGAAACGCTGCTCAGCGCCATGGCGGGGATCTACGTTGACGTCATCAGTCCGCTGGGCCCGCGTATTCAGGTAACCGGCTCCCCCGCCGTGTTGCAAAGCCCGCAGGTACAGGCGAAAGTGCGCGCCTCGCTGCTGGCAGGCATTCGCGCCGCCGTGCTCTGGCACCAGGTAGGCGGCGGGCGGATGCAGCTCATGTTTTCTCGTAATCGTCTGGTTAACCAGGCCAAACAAATTCTTGCTCATTTAACCCCGGAGTTGTGATCTATGGAATTATCCTCACTGACCGCCGTTTCCCCTGTCGATGGACGCTACGGCGATAAAGTCAGCGCGCTGCGCGGTATTTTCAGCGAATTCGGTTTGCTGAAATTCCGTGTACAGGTTGAAGTACGTTGGCTGCAGAAATTAGCCGCGCACGCAGCGATCAAGGAAGTTCCTGCTTTTGCTGCCGACGCAAACGGTTTCCTTGATAAAATCGTTGCTGACTTCAGCGTTGAAGATGCGCAGCGCATCAAAACCATCGAGCGCACCACCAACCACGATGTGAAAGCGGTAGAATATTTCCTCAAGGAAAAAGTGGTCGATATCGCCGAACTGCACGCGGTCTCCGAGTTCATTCACTTTGCCTGCACCTCCGAGGATATCAACAACCTCTCCCACGCCCTGATGCTGAAAACCGCACGTGATGAAGTGGTGCTGCCTTACTGGCGCCAGCTGATTGACGCGGTGAAAGCGCTGGCGATTCAGTATCGCGACGTTCCGCTGCTGTCCCGTACTCACGGCCAGCCGGCGACGCCGTCGACGATGGGTAAAGAGATGGCAAACGTCGCTTATCGCATGGAGCGTCAGTATCGCCAGCTGAACCAGGTGGAAATTCTGGGCAAAATCAACGGCGCGGTCGGCAACTATAACGCCCACATCGCCGCGTACCCGGAAGTGGACTGGCATCAGTTCAGCGAAGAGTTCGTCACCTCGCTGGGGATCCAGTGGAACCCGTACACCACGCAGATTGAGCCGCATGATTACATCGCCGAGCTGTTCGACTGCATCGCGCGCTTCAACACCATCCTGATCGATTTCGATCGCGACGTCTGGGGTTATATCGCGCTTAACCACTTCAAGCAGAAAACCATCGCCGGTGAAATCGGTTCTTCCACCATGCCGCATAAGGTTAACCCGATCGACTTCGAGAACTCCGAAGGCAACCTGGGCCTGGCCAACGCCGTGATGCAGCACCTCGCCAGCAAACTGCCGGTCTCCCGCTGGCAACGCGACCTGACGGACTCAACCGTCCTGCGTAACCTCGGCGTGGGTATTGGCTATGCGCTGATCGCATACCAGTCCACCCTTAAAGGCGTCAGCAAACTGGAGCTGAATGGCGATCGTCTGCTGGACGAACTGGACCATAACTGGGAAGTGCTGGCGGAGCCGATTCAGACCGTGATGCGCCGCTACGGCATCGAAAAACCGTACGAGAAGCTGAAAGAGCTGACCCGCGGTAAGCGCGTTGATGCCGAAGGTATGCAGCAGTTCATCGACAGCCTGCCGCTGCCGGAAGACGAAAAAGTTCGTCTCAAAGCGATGACCCCGGCCAACTACATCGGCCGCGCGGCCACCCTGGTTGACGAACTGAAGTAAGCCTCTCCCGACCCTCTTTCCCCCGGAAAGAGGGTTACTTACCGCCATCAACGGCGAGACTGACGCTGACCATCGCCGACTTCGCATCGCCAATGCCCTATGGGCTATCCGCATAGCCTCGTCCACTCCAGCGCCGCCTGGCGTTCTGGCGTCATTTCCATGCCATCTTTTTTCACGCAGTCTCGGTTTGGCCGGTTCTTAAGCCGCTACGAAGGGGCAAAATACGCAGGTAAAACACGTTGCCAGGGTCAACCAAAAGCGCTGGCACATATTCCGTCTCATCCCTGACGCCAGGCGCATCTTCGATGGTTTATTCGGCCGGGCGCTCGTATGGCTGGCAACGTGGGGCTAAACTTGCCAATATATCCCCACCGCAGGCATCCCTTTTTTGTTGTCGAATGAAAGGATGACCGAAATGGGGCGGCTGGCTGAGTGACAAAGAAAGCCGTTCATTAACAGCTGTTTAAACTCAGTATAGATAATCAGCGCTACACTACTCAAAACGAAAATGAAAGGGAGAAAAGGCATGCGCGTACTCGTCGTTGAGGATAACGCTTTACTGCGCCATCACCTGAAAGTTCAGCTCCAGGAGTTAGGCCACCAGGTCGATGCCGCAGAAGACGCCAGGGAAGCGGATTATTACCTGGGCGAACACGTGCCGGATATCGCCATTGTCGATCTGGGCCTGCCTGATGAAGATGGCCTGTCACTTATTCGCCGCTGGCGTAGCCACGAGGTCTCGGTTCCGGTGCTGGTGCTGACCGCGCGCGAGGGCTGGCAGGATAAAGTCGAAGTGCTGAGCGCCGGGGCGGACGATTACGTCACCAAGCCGTTCCACATTGAAGAGGTCGCCGCCCGAATGCAGGCGCTGCTGCGTCGTAACAGCGGTCTGGCATCGCAGGTGATCTCCCTTCCCCCTTTCCAGGTCGATTTATCGCGCCGCGAGCTGTCGATCAACGATCGGCCGATTAAGCTGACGGCGTTTGAATACACCATTATGGAAACGCTGATCCGCAACCGCGGCAAAGTGGTCAGTAAAGATTCGCTGATGCTACAGCTGTATCCCGATGCCGAGCTGCGCGAGAGCCACACTATTGACGTGCTGATGGGGCGACTGCGGAAAAAAATCCAGTCCCAACATCCGCATGACGTCATTACTACGGTGCGCGGCCAGGGCTATCTCTTTGAACTGCGCGGATGAAAGGTCCGCTACGGCATATTTTGCCGCTTTCCCTGCGCGTTCGCTTTCTGCTGGCGACGGCTGCCGTGGTGCTGGTGCTTTCGCTGGCCTACGGCATGGTGGCGTTAGTCGGCTACAGCGTCAGCTTTGATAAAACGACATTCCGCCTGCTGCGCGGCGAGAGCAACCTGTTCTATATGCTGGCGAAGTGGGAAAACAACCGCATTGACGTCGATATTCCTGAAAATCTCAACATGCAGAGCCCGACGGTCACGCTGATTTACGATGCCAAAGGCAAACTGCTGTGGATGCAGCACGATGTCGCGTGGCTGGCAAAACGCATTCAACCCGAATGGCTGAAAAGCAACGGCTTTCACGAGATCGAGTCCGACGTCGGCAGCAGCAGCATGCTGCTGCGCAATAACCACCAGGTACAGGAGGAGCTCGATGCCCTCCGCCAGCAGGACGACGGTTCGGAAATGACCCACTCGGTGGCGATCAATATCTATCCGGCAACCGATAAGATGCCGCAGCTGAGTATCGTGGTGGTCGACACCATTCCGGTCGAGCTTAAACGTTCCTACATGGTCTGGAGCTGGTTTGTTTACGTGCTGGTCGCCAATCTGCTGCTGGTGATTCCGCTGCTGTGGGTCGCGGCATGGTGGAGCCTGCGTCCTATTGAATCGCTGGCGAAAGAGGTTCGCGAGCTGGAGGAGCACCATCGTGAAATGCTCAATCCGGACACCACCCGCGAACTGACGCGGCTGGTCAGCAATCTCAACCGGCTGCTGAAAAGCGAGCGTGAACGCTATGACAAGTACCGCACCACGCTGACCGATCTCACTCATAGCCTGAAAACGCCGCTGGCGGTGCTGCAAAGCACGCTACGCTCCTTGCGCAGCGAGAAGATTGGCGTCAATGAGGCGGAGCCGGTGATGCTCGAACAGATCAGCCGCATCTCACAGCAAATCGGCTACTATCTGCACCGCGCCAGCATGCGCGGCGGCGGAACCCTGCTGAGCCGCGAGCTGCACCCGATCGCTCCGCTGCTCGACAAGCTAACGTCGGCGCTGAACAAGGTTTATCAGCGCAAAGGGGTTAACATCACCCTCGATATCTCGCCGGAAATCAGTTTTGTCGGCGAGCAGAATGATTTTATGGAAGTGATGGGTAACGTGCTGGATAACGCCTGTAAATATTGTCTGGAGTTTGTCGAAGTTTCCGTGCGCCAGAGCAACGACAATCATCTGCATATTCTGGTGGAAGATGACGGTCCAGGCATTCCCCGCAGCCAGCGTAGCGCCGTGTTTGACCGCGGGCAACGTGCCGATACGCTACGTCCCGGTCAGGGGGTGGGGCTGGCCGTCGCACGGGATATCGTCGAGCAGTACGATGGCGATATCCTCACCGGAGATAGCCTGCTTGGCGGAGCCTGTATGGAGGTGATTTTTGGCCACCAGCTGCCGGATGATGCGGAAAGCTAAGCGAGCCGTTCCCATAGCAAGCGGCAACTTGTGAGCGGGGAGCACAATCACCGCCAACAAAGAGGCAGTTTGAAGGATGACGTGTATAATCCCAAACAGACACCTGCTGTGGAATAAAAAAAATGGATTATCAATTAACGCTTAACTGGCCTGACTTTATCGAACGCTACTGGCAAAAACGCCCGGTGGTACTGAAGCGCGGCTTCGCCAATTTCGTCGATCCCATTAGCCCGGACGAACTGGCCGGGCTGGCGATGGAAAGTGAAGTCGACAGCCGCCTGGTCAGCCATCAGGACGGAAAATGGCAGGTCAGCCACGGTCCGTTTGAAAGCTACGATCACCTGAGCGAGAACAACTGGTCGCTGCTGGTACAGGCGGTCAATAACTGGCATGAGCCGACGGCGGCGCTGATGCGCCCCTTCCGCGCCCTGCCGGACTGGCGTATTGACGATCTGATGATCTCCTTCTCTGTGCCCGGCGGCGGCGTGGGGCCTCATCTCGATCAGTACGACGTCTTTATCATCCAGGGTACCGGTCGCCGCCGCTGGCGCGTAGGTGAAAAAGTGCCGATGAAACAGCACTGTCCGCACCCGGACCTGCTGCAGGTCGATCCGTTCGAGGCCATTATCGACGAAGAGATGGAACCGGGCGACATTCTCTATATTCCGCCGGGTTTCCCGCATGAGGGCTATTCGCTGGAAAACTCGCTGAACTATTCGGTGGGCTATCGTTCGCCGAACGCCCGTGAGCTGTTCAGCGGCTTTGCCGATTATATTCTGCAGCGTGAACTGGGCAGCCAGCGCTATGCCGATCCGGACGTACCTGCGCGCGACCATCCGGCGGATATATTACCGGTTGAGCTGGATCGTCTGCGGGACATGATGCTGGGGCTAATTAACCAGCCAGAACATTTTAAGCAATGGTTTGGCGAGTTTATTACCCAGTCCCGGCATGAGCTGGACGTCGCCCCGGCGGAGCCGCCGTATCAGCCCGATGAGATTTACGACGCCCTGCAACAGGGTGACAAGCTGGTACGCCTTGGCGGGCTGCGCGTGCTGCGTATTGACGGCGAAGTGTTCGTCAACGGCGAGCAGATTAACTCGCCGCATCGCCCGGCTCTGGACGCCCTGGCAACGCATCTGTCGCTGAACGCAGATCATTTCGGCGATGCGCTGGAAGACCCGTCGTTCCTCGCGATGCTGGCCGCGCTGGTTAACAGCGGCTACTGGTTCTTCGAAGACTAACCTCCGCCCCCCGGCTTGCGGCGCGCTGCGCCTTAGCCGGGCTACAGGTACAGCGCTATCCGACTGCTTTAATGCCGTTATGTAGCCCGCACAAACGTAGCGCCACCCGGGAAATCTCTCAGCCACCGCGCTGCGCCGTCAGCTCGGCAATGCGCACAATGACCTGTACCGCCTTCTCCATCCCTTCCAGAGTGATGAACTCATGTTTGCCATGATAGTTATACCCGCCGGTAAACAGGTTCGGGCACGGCAACCCCATAAAGGAAAGCTGGGCTCCGTCGGTACCGCCGCGAATCGGCTTCATCTGCGGCGCAATATCGCAATCCACCATCGCCTGGCGGGCAATCTCCACCACGTGCGGATGCGCCATCACTTTTTCATGCATATTGTAGTAACTGTCCTCAATGGCCAGCTCAATATAGCAATCCGGGTGCAGCCCCTTACCCACCTTTTTAGCAATCTCCATCATTTTGCGTTTGCGGGCTTCAAACTGTTTGCGCTCAAAATCGCGGATGATGTAATGCATCTCGGCGCGGTCGACCGTCCCTTTTATACTCGTCAGATGGTAAAACCCTTCATAGCCGGCGGTGGTTTCCGGGGCTTCATCGGCGGGCACTTCGGCATGAATGCGCGCCGCCAGCGAGAGCGCATTTACCATCACCCCTTTAGCCGTGCCCGGATGGACATTATTCCCTACGATCTTGATAGTCACCGACGCCGCGTTGAAGTTTTCGAACTCCAGTTCCCCCACGCCACCGCCGTCAACGGTGTAGGCCCAGCGGGCATCAAAGGCGGCGACGTCGAAATATTTCGCCCCTTTCCCCACCTCTTCGTCCGGGGTGAAGGCGACGCGGATATCACCATGAGGAATATTTTTCGCCTGCAGCGTCGCCAGCGCGGTCATGATCTCGGCAACACCCGCCTTGTCATCGGCGCCCAGCAGGGTTTTACCGTCAGTGGTAATCAAGGTTTGCCCCAGCAGCTGATGCAGCACCGGGAACATCACCGGCGAAAGTACCTCATCGCCGATCCCGAGGGCGATATCGCCGCCGCGGTAGTTTTCCACGATTTGCGGATTAACGTTCTTACCGCTGAAATCAGGCGCGGTGTCGACGTGGGAAATGAAGCCAATGGCCGGAATATCGCCGGCGACGTTTGCCGGCAGGGTTGCCATCAGCGTTCCTTTGTCACTTAGCGTCACGTTAACCAGACCCATTTCTTTCAGCTGCGCCTGCAGCACGCGTAACAGCTTCCACTGCCCTTCCGTACCAGGAACCTGACGCACGCCTGGTTTCGACTGCGTGTCGAAAGAAACGTACTGTAAAAAACGCTCAAGCAATTTATCCATGTAGCCACCCTCTTCTTTTGTGACAACATTATTCATAAGCCCGAAAAGACAAATATTGCGTCAGGTCATTTTTAACCCGGCAAATAAGAATTTAATCCATAAACTAGCGTAATGTTGTAAAGGTTATGTATCTCTATACAACAAGGATTGGCGATCGTAAGCGTTTGCCGTAGAATGCTGGCCCTTATTAATTATGTGCAACCCGAAGGTGGTTAACCACAAACCCCGCACCGGTCAGTCCTCCGCTGCGTCTACATGGGACAGAGTCAAAAATTGAATATACAACCGCGTTCGCTTTCGCCGCTGGTACAACTGGCGGGAATTCGCAAAAGCTTTGATGGTAAAACGGTCATCGCCGATCTTAATCTGACCATCAACAACGGTGAGTTTCTCACCCTGCTTGGCCCCTCTGGCTGCGGTAAAACCACCGTTCTTCGTCTTATCGCCGGGCTGGAAAATGTCGACAGCGGGCAAATTCATCTCGAAGACCACGATATCACCCATGTTCCGGCGGAAAACCGCCACGTCAACACCGTCTTTCAAAGCTACGCCCTGTTTCCCCACATGAGCGTGTTCGAAAACGTCGCCTTCGGTCTGCGTATGCAGAAAACCCCGGCGGCGGAAATCACCCCGCGCGTCCTCGATGCCCTGCGCATGGTCCAGTTGGAGGAGTTTGCCCAGCGTAAGCCGCATCAGCTGTCAGGCGGCCAGCAGCAGCGCGTCGCTATCGCCCGGGCGGTGGTCAATAAACCGCGTCTGCTGTTGCTGGATGAATCGCTGTCGGCGCTGGATTACAAGCTGCGTAAACAGATGCAAAACGAGCTGAAAGCGCTGCAGCGCAAACTCGGCATCACCTTTGTTTTCGTCACCCACGATCAGGAAGAGGCCCTGACCATGTCTGACCGTATTGTGGTAATGCGCGATGGCAAAATTGAGCAGGACGGCACCCCGCGCGAAATCTACGAAGAACCCAAAAACCTGTTCGTCGCCAGTTTTATTGGCGAGATCAACATTTTCAGCGCCACGGTGATTGAGCGTCTTGACGAGCAGCGCGTTCGCGCCCGCGTCGAAGGCCGCGAATGCAATATCTATGTGAATTTCCCGGTCGCTCCGGGGCAGCGGCTGAACGTTATGCTGCGTCCGGAAGATCTGCGCGTCGATGAGGTCCACGACAGCAGCGATGCCGATGGCCTGATCGGCTATATCCGCGAACGCAACTATAAAGGTATGACCCTGGAATCGGTGGTCGAGCTGGAAAACGGCAAAATGGTGATGGTCAGCGAATTCTTTAATGAAGACGACCCCGATTTTGACCACCCGCTGGACCAGAAGATGGCGATTAACTGGGTAGAAAGCTGGGAGGTTGTGCTGGCTGATGAAGAACACAAGTAAATTCCAGAATGGGGTGATCGCCACCATCGTGGGTTGGCTTGTGCTATTCGTGTTTCTGCCCAACCTGATGATCATCGGCACCAGCTTTTTGACCCGCGACGACGCCAGTTTCGTCAAAATGGTCTTTACGCTGGATAACTACGCGCGTCTGCTGGATCCGCTCTATTACGATGTACTGCTGCACTCGCTGAATATGGCGCTGCTGGCAACTCTCGCCTGCCTGGCGCTCGGCTACCCCTTCGCCTGGTTTCTGGCCCGGCTGCCGGAGAAGGTGCGGCCGTTGCTGCTGTTTCTGCTGATCGTTCCGTTCTGGACCAACTCACTGATCCGCATCTACGGATTGAAAATCTTCCTCAGCACCAAAGGCTATCTCAATGAGTGTCTGCTGTGGCTGGGGATTATCGATACGCCGCTGCGCATCATGTATACCCCGTCGGCGGTGATTATCGGCCTGGTCTATATCTTGCTGCCGTTTATGGTCATGCCGCTGTACTCCAGCATTGAGAAGCTCGATCGCCCGCTGCTGGAAGCGGCAAAAGATCTCGGCGCCAGCAAGCTGCAAACCTTTGTCCGCATCATTCTTCCGCTGACCATGCCGGGCATTATCGCCGGCTGCCTGCTGGTGATGCTCCCGGCAATGGGCCTGTTCTACGTCTCTGACCTGATGGGCGGGGCGAAAAACCTGTTGATCGGTAACGTGATTAAGAGCCAGTTCCTGAATATCCGCGACTGGCCGTTTGGCGCTGCGACCAGCATTACGCTGACGCTGGTGATGGGCCTGATGCTGCTGATTTACTGGCGCGCGGCGCGGTTATTGAACAAGAAGGTGGAGCTCGAATGATCGGTCGACTGCTGCGCGGCGGCTTTATGACCGCCATTTACGCTTATCTCTACATTCCGATTATTATTCTGATCGTTAACTCGTTTAACAGTTCGCGTTTCGGTATTAACTGGCAGGGTTTTACCGGTAAATGGTATGGCCTGTTAATGAACAACGATAGCCTGCTGCAGGCGGCGCAGCACTCGCTGACCATGGCGGTGCTGTCGGCGACCTTTGCGACCCTGATCGGCTCGCTGACCGCCGTGGCCCTCTACCGCTATCGTTTTCGCGGTAAGCCGTTCGTTAGCGGAATGCTGTTCGTCGTGATGATGTCGCCGGATATCGTGATGGCAATTTCCCTGCTGGTACTGTTTATGCTGATCGGCATTCAGCTGGGGTTCTGGTCGCTGCTGTTTTCGCACATAACCTTCTGCCTGCCCTTCGTGGTGGTGACGGTCTATTCGCGCCTCAAAGGGTTCGACGTGCGGATGCTGGAAGCGGCGAAAGATCTTGGCGCCGGCGAGCTGACGATTCTGCGGAAAATTATTCTGCCGCTGGCGCTGCCGGCGGTCGCCGCCGGATGGCTGCTGAGCTTTACGCTGTCGATGGATGATGTGGTGGTCTCGTCGTTCGTGACCGGTCCCGGTTACGAGATCCTGCCGCTGAAGATCTATTCGATGGTCAAAGTGGGGGTATCGCCGGAAGTGAACGCCCTGGCGACCATTCTGTTAGTTCTGTCGCTGGTGATGGTCATCGCCAGTCAGTTGATTGCACGTGATAAAACTCAGGGGACGTTAAAATGAAAAAATGGTCACGCCACCTGCTCGCAGCGGGCGCTCTGGCAGTGGGTATCAGCGCCGCGCATGCGGACGACAGCAAAACGCTCTATTTCTATAACTGGACCGAGTATGTGCCGCCGGGCCTGCTGGAGCAGTTCACCAAAGAGACCGGCATCAAGGTTATCTATTCCACTTACGAGTCGAATGAAACCATGTACGCCAAACTCAAAACCTACAAAGACGGCGCCTACGATCTGGTGGTCCCGTCCACCTATTTCGTCGATAAGATGCGTAAAGAAGGGATGTTGCAGAAGATCGATAAAAGCAAGCTGACGAACTTCAGCAACCTCGATCCGCAGATGCTGAACAAACCGTTCGATCCCGGCAACGATTATTCGATTCCCTATATCTGGGGAGCCACGGCGATTGGCGTCAATAGCGAGGCGATCGATCCGAAAACCGTCACCCGCTGGGCCGACCTGTGGAAGCCGGAATATAAAAGCAGCCTGCTGCTGACCGACGATGCGCGGGAAGTGTTCCAGATTGCATTACGCAAACTGGGCTATTCCGGCAACACCACCGACCCGAAAGAGATTGAAGCGGCCTACAACGAGCTGAAAAAATTGATGCCTAACGTCGCCGCATTCAACTCCGATAACCCGGCGAACCCGTATATGGAAGGCGAAGTGAACCTCGGGATGGTGTGGAACGGTTCTGCCTGGGTCGCCCGGCAGTCCGGCACCCCGCTGGAAGTGGTATGGCCGAAAGAGGGGGGCATCTTCTGGATGGATAGTCTGGCCATTCCGGCGAATGCTAAAAACGTCGACGGTGCGCTGAAGCTAATTAACTTCCTCCTGCGCCCCGAAGTGGCAAAACAGGTAGCTGAGACCATCGGCTACCCGACGCCAAACCTCACCGCGCGCAAGATGTTAAGCCCGGAAGTCGCCAACGATAAGTCGCTCTATCCGGATGCCGAAACCATCGGGCAAGGCGAATGGCAAAACGATGTCGGTAGCGCCAGCGCCCTGTATGAAGAGTATTACCAGAAGCTGAAAGCCGGACGTTAATCCTTTCAGGCGGAGCTTCGCTCCGCCCTTTTTGACTGATTGCCGCTGGCGCAGGGGGCATAAGGTACGGCACTAACGTCGTGCGATTCAGCCCGCCTCTCCCCCGTCGCCCAGCAAAATCTGGCCAAATTCGGCGCGCAGCCGGTTCTTCAGCACCTTGCCGGTCGCGCTGACCGGTAAACTATCAATGAACAGGATCCGGTCAGGGAGCTGCCATTTCGGCACCCGCTCCTGATACCAGGCCAGCAGCTCCGCTTCTTCGATTTCACCGCCCTCCTCCCGGACGCACAGCAGCACCGGACGCTCGTCCCAGCGCCGATGGCGCGCCGCAATCGCCGCCGCGCTGCGGATCGCCGGATGGCGGCGGTTATTCCACGCCAGGGTGCCACAGCGGGCTCCCGCGGGGATCGCCAACCGGGTCATGGCCGACGCCAGACGCCGCGCATTTTCAGCTACCTGCCCCCAGCTGCTGGACTCCTTTTCCCCTGATGTTGCGACCGAGACAATCTCCGTATCGCGATGATAGCGCGCGGCGTGTTCGATTAACGCCCGGGTGGTTAAATCCTGATACATCATCGGTTGATGCATGACTGATACTCCGCGACTGGCTGATAGCAGGGTGTCTGAAATGAACTATCCCTAAATCTGGCAGCAAGTCGGGCAATCGACCAAAAAAGAGGGGCAATTTTTTGCGCTCACGCACAACAATCGGCGCCTTCTGGCACGGAATGTGATGGCAGATAGCTTTTACCAGCCAGCTGGCTGCAGAAAAGCCGCAGAGACGGGACCGGCGCCGTGGCCGGTAAAACGCGGTTGGGCCCGCAGGCCGAACAACGTCGGATCGCCCCCGCGGGCGGCCCTCCGGCGCTGGTCGGCGTCAGCAGTAAAAAACGCGGCGTTAAGCGATCAGAGATCTTTTAACAGCTGGTCGATGAACGCCGGGACCACCTGGCTTGCCGGACCGTAGTGTTTCTCGGCAAATTCGCTTCCCACCTGGCTGGGTTCAAGGTTTAACTCCACCGTGTGGGCCCCCTGCAGACGAGCCTCGTGCACAAAGCCCGCCGCCGGATAGACATGCCCCGAGGTGCCAATAGCGATAAAAATATCGGCCTCGGCGAGGGCGCTGTAGATGTCATCCATGCCCAGCGGCATCTCACCAAACCAGACCACGTGCGGGCGTAACGGCGACGGGAACTGACAGCAATGGCACTTATCATCCACCGTGACGTCGCCGGTCCATTCCAGCACCTGCCCGCTCCACGCACAGCGCACCTTCAGCAGTTCGCCGTGCATATGAATCACCCGGCGGTTCCCCGCCCGCTCGTGCAGGTTGTCGATATTCTGCGTCACCAGCAGAAAGCGATCGCCCAATATCTCTTCCAGCCGCGCCAGCGCCTGATGCGCCGCATTGGGCGCGATGTCCGGCCCCTGCAGCTGGCGGCGGCGGGCGTTATAAAACGCCTGCACCAGCGCGGGATCGCGTGCGAAACCTTCCGGCGTCGCCACGTCTTCAACCCGATGTTCTTCCCACAGCCCATCGGCGGCGCGGAAGGTTTTGATCCCGGACTCTGCCGAAATACCCGCGCCGGTCAGCACCACTACCCTTGGTTTTTCCATCGTTTGCGGAGCCACCCTATCCTCTTTAAAGAAAATCCGCTGGCGCAGACGTTCACGCAAGCGGCGTTTATTGCGGCGAAAACGGCTCAATCGATGTAAGCGGCGCGACAACATAGCTACCCCTGTGATTAATGAGTCAAATGAAGGAAGGCCGCACCGCGCATCCCTCCGGCATCGCCGTGACGCGCGCGCTCAATGCGCGGCACCCGGGCAACCGGGAGTAAATGTCGCGGCAGGCGCTGCGCCAGCCCTTCGCTTATGGCAGTAAAGTTAGACAATCCTCCGCCAAGCACCAGCAGATCCGGGTCAACAATGGTTAAAATATTCCCCAGGCACACCGCCAGCAGATCGAGATAGCGTTCGACGTGCTCACGCGCCCGCGCGTCATTCTGCTGCCACAGCGCGACAATGTCAGGGGAGGTTAAGGCGTGTTGATAAAAATGTTGATACAGCCAGGCGAAGCCGCGGCCGGAGAGATAGTTTTCAATGCAGCCCAGTTGGCCGCAGCCGCAGCGGGTAAGCGGGAAATCACGCCCCACCACCTCCAGCGCATCCACCGGCAGGCGGATATGACCAAACTCACCGGTAATATAGCTATGCCCGGTAATCGATTTACCGTTAAGCACAAGCCCCCCGCCGACGCCGGTGCCGAGAATCAGCCCCATCACCAGCGGATATTGCGTAAATTCATCGTCCCACGCTTCGGAGAGGACAAAACAGTTGGCGTCGTTATCCAGACGGACTTCGCGTCCCAGGCGGGCGCTCAGGTCGGCGCGTAGCGGTCGGCCGCTGGCGGCGGGAACGTTGGCGGCATACAGCGTGCCGTCCGCCGTCTCCGGCATTCCCGGAATGCCTATCCCCACCGTTCCCTGGCCGTCAAAGCGGCTATCCGCTTCAAGCACCAGCGCCTCGACCGCCTGCAGAAACGTTTCATAGCTCTCTTTCGGCGTGGCGACGCGTTTTTCCCACCGTAGTCGCCGTTCGGTATCAAACACGCCCAGCGCGATCTTGCTGCCGCCGATGTCAAATCCGTAGTACATTCAGCAATTCCTCTTGTTAACCGGTAAAGCCGGTTATGACGATAAATTACTGGCCACTCAGCACCCTCGCCGGGTCAATGCGGCTGGCGCGGCGGGCGGGATACCAGCTGGCCAGCAAACTCAGCAACAGTGCCGTCACCAGCACATAAATAACATCCAGCCAGTGCAGTTCAGACGGCAGGAAGTCAATAAAATAGATGTCGCCGGATAGGAATTTGTGCCCAATCAGATATTCGAGGCCGTTAATGATAGCGGTCAGGTTCAGCGCGCACACCACGCCAATCACCACCCCGATCAGGCTACCGACCGAACCGGCAAGTAAGCCATACCAGACGAAAATCGCGCGGATCAGGCCATCTTTCGCCCCCAGGGTCCGCAGCACCGCGATATCGCCGCTCTTATCTTTCACCGCCATCACCAGCGTGGAGACGATGTTAAAGCAGGCCACGCCGATCACCAGCACCATCGCGAGGTACATGATGGCGCGGATCATCTGAATATCACGATACATATACCCGTAAGTGCCGATCCAGCTCTTAATATAAACGTAGCTGTTGGTCACCTCGCCCGCATCGCGCACCAGCGTGTTGGCGTGGAATACATCGGTGACTTTAATCGCAATCCCGGTCACGCTGCTACCCATATCGAGATACTGTTGGGCATCAACCATCGGGATCATGGCAAAACTGTGATCGAGCTGGCCGCTCAGCTGCAAAATCCCGCTCACATGCAGCCTGACGCGCTTCGGCTGCAGGAGCTGATGTTCGGCATCGGAATTGGGGATCATGATGGAAACCCAGTCGCCCTGCTTCACGTGCAGGGCGTCCGCCACCCCTTTCCCCAGAATGACCTGCTGCTCGCCTGCTTTAAAGCCGGCCCAGGCATTATTCTGCACAAAGTCAGGGAGCGAGCTCAGGCGGCTCTCCTGCTGCGGATCGACCCCTTTCACCTGAATCGCCCGCATATTGCTGCCGCTTTCCACCAGACCGGTAAAGTTAATATAAGGCGCGGCGGCAACAATGCCTTTCACCTTTTCAACCTTCGCCAGCGCCTCATTCCAGTTGTTCCACGGCTGCTTGACCGGCTCGATTTCGCCATGTGGAACCACCGCCAGGATGCGGTTATTCAGCTCGCGTTCGAAACCGTTCATCGCGCTGAGGCCGACGATTAACACCGCCACCCCGAGCGCAATGCCGATTGTCGAGATCACCGAAATCAGCGACACCATGCCGCCGCGTCGCCGCCCGCGGCTAAAGCGCAGGGCAATCAATAACGATAACGGAGAAGTCATTACCTGGCCCCCATCAGGGTCAGTTCCGCGTTCAGGTGACCATCACGCATCTCCAGCTGGCGGTTCAGCCGTTGTGCCAGCTGCAGATCGTGGGTGACCACCAGGAAGGCGGTACGCTGGGCAACGTTCAGTTCCCCCAGCAGCTGGAAAATACTGTCGGCATTGCGGGCATCAAGGTTACCGGTCGGCTCATCCGCCAGCACCAGACGCGGCTTGTTCACCAGCGCGCGGGCAATCGCCACGCGCTGCCGCTCACCGCCGGAAAGTTCTGACGGGCGATGGTTGCTGCGGTGTTCAAGTCCCACCGCATGCAGCATCGCTTTCGCCTGACGCTCAATGTCCGAGGCTTTCTGTTTGCCAATCAGCAGCGGCATCGCCACGTTTTCGAGGGCGCTAAAATCGGGCAGCAGGTGGTGGAACTGGTAGATGAACCCCAGCTCACGGTTGCGCAGGTCGGCGCGGGCGGCGGCCGAAAGCTTGCTCATCGACTGCCCGGAGAAGATCACCTCGCCGGAAGTCGGCGTGTCCAGGCCACCGAGCAGATGCAGCAGCGTACTTTTACCGGAACCTGACGTCCCGACAATCGCCATCATCTCCCCTTCTTCAATGCTGAAGCTGACATTGTGCAACACGTCCGTTTGCACGTTGCCTTCCTGATAGCGTTTGCACAGATTGTCGCATTGCAGCAGGATCTTATTCATAACGTAAAGCCTCAGCGGGTTGAGTGGCGGCAGCGCGCCAGGAAGGATACAACGTTGACAACAATGCCAGCACCATCGCCACCAGCGCGATAATTGTCACCTGTAGCGGTTCGATCGCGACCGGCAGCGCGGCGCCGTCAAGGAACGCGCCGATAATCGGCATTAAATTATTTAACTGGCTGGCGAGCAGCACGCCGAGCCCGGTGCCAAGCAGCGCGCCGACTATCCCGGCGCTGGCCCCCTGCACCATAAACACCAGCATAATCTGCCGCGGCGTCAGCCCCAGGGTTTGCAGAATCGCCACCTCGCCCTGTTTTTCCATCACCATCATCCCCAGGGAAGTGATGATGTTAAACGCGGCAACGGCGATGATCAGACTCAGCAGCAGACCCATCATATTTTTTTCCATGCGCACGGCCTGGAACAGCTCGCCTTTACGCTCGCGCCAGTCCTGCCACTTCGTGCCCTGCGGCAGGGCCTGCTGGCTGAGGGTATCGACCTGCAGCGGCTGATTGAGCCACAGACGCCAGCCGGTAATGTTGCCCAGCGGATAGCGCATCAGGCGCGAAGCGTCATCGATATTGGTCAGCATCTGATAGCCGTCCACTTCGCTATTGGCGGCAAAGGTGCCGATGACGTTAAACAGACGTTGGCTGGGCACGCGGCCCATCGGCGTGAACTGGCTGGCGGAAGGCACCATCACGCGGATCCGATCCCCGCGATTGACCCCTAGCTGGCCGGCCAGCTGCTCGCCAAGAATGACATTATATTTCCCGGCCTGCAGATCGCTTTGTTTGACATTGACAAGGAACGGCGTCAGCGGATCTTTTTGCGCCGGATCGATCCCCAGCATCACGCCGACCGCCACGCTACGGGCGCTTTGCAGTACCACATCCCCGGTGGTTAAGGGCGCGACCCGGGTGACCCCCTGCAGTTTGACGGCGCTTTCCGGCAGCTGCTGCGGGTTAACCGAGCCCTGCTGGGCGCTAAGAATGGCCTGCGGCATCAGCCCCAGGATGTTGTTCTGCAGCTCACGCTCGAAGCCGTTCATGACCGAAAGCACGGTGACCAGCGCCATCACGCCAAGCGTAATGCCGATGGTGGAAAGCCAGGAAACGAAACGACCGAAGCGGTCGGCTGCGCGCCCGCGCATGTAGCGAAGGCCGATAAAGAGTGCGGCAGGTTGATACATGTAATCCATCTGGTTGCTGATAGCCGATGCACGAGTATATATGGCATAGCACAACGCGTAAATCACTGAAACGGTAAGTTTTTGTCGCGAAGGGGTAAAAAAGTAAATATAAATCAATTAGATATTTAATTCACCGGCGCTTATCTATCAGAATCTTTCGCCGTGACGGCACATCCCGCCGTCATTGCGGTTGGCGAATTCTGGCCAATCGCGGATAATCATCGACATTGAATATCAGCGATTTGCCCCTATATCGTAGAGCGAATCACCCGGAGCCTATTTAGTAGGCGTACATTGTTGCAGCCAGTTTGGCGCGGGCAACGCTTCGATTCCGGCAGCGACACGCCGTACGAAGGACGTTTCAACACGCCCGGCGCAAATGGCAAATAAAATAGCCTAATGGGATAGGCTCTAAGGGATCCTGACAACCGCTATGCCTCAACAATATCGATACTCACTGCCGGTCAAACCCGGCGATCAGCGGCACCTCGGCGAATTAACCGGCGCGGCTTGCGCCACTTTAGTTGCAGAAATGGCCGAGCGTCACGGCGGACCGGTAATACTCGTCGCCCCTGACATGCAAAATGCCCTGCGCCTGAATGATGAAATCCGCCAGTTTACCGACAGCATGGTGATCGGCCTCGCGGACTGGGAAACGCTGCCGTACGACAGCTTCTCGCCGCATCAGGACATTATCTCTTCCCGCCTGGCGACCCTATATCAATTACCGACCATGCAGCGCGGCGTCCTGATCGTCCCGGTCAGCACCTTGATGCAGCGCGTCTGCCCGCATAATTTCCTCCACGGCCATGCGCTGGTGATGAAAAAAGGTCAGCGCCTGTCGCGCGACGGCCTGCGCACGCAGCTGGATAGCGCCGGCTATCGTCACGTGGATCAGGTAATGGAGCATGGTGAATATGCTACCCGCGGCGCCCTGCTCGATCTGTTCCCGATGGGCAGCGATCGGCCTTATCGCCTCGATTTCTTTGATGATGAAATCGACAGTCTGCGTCTGTTCGACGTCGACAGCCAGCGCACGCTGGAAGAGGTGGAAGCCATCAACCTGCTGCCCGCGCATGAGTTCCCGACCGATCAGACCGCGATCGAGCTGTTCCGTAGCCAATGGCGCGATCGCTTTGAGGTCAAACGCGACGCCGAACATATTTATCAACAGGTCAGTAAAGGCACGCTGCCGACCGGTATCGAATACTGGCAGCCGCTGTTTTTCAATGAACCGCTGCCGCCGCTGTTCAGCTACTTCCCGGCGAATGCCCTGATCGTTAATACCGGCGATCTGGAAGCCAGCGCTGAACGTTTCCAGAATGAAACCCGCGCCCGCTTTGAAAGCCGCGGCGTGGACCCAATGCGCCCGCTGCTGCCGCCGGAACAGCTGTGGTTGCGTATCGATGAGCTGTTCGGCGAGCTGAAAAAATGGCCGCGCGTGCAGTTAAAAACCGAGCGGCTGGCTGACAAAGCGGCCAATACTAACCTCGGCTATCAGAAGCTGCCGGATCTCTCGATTCAGGCCCAGAATAAAGCGCCGCTGGACAACCTGCGCCGTTTTCTCGAAGCCTTTACCGGCCCGGTCATCTTCTCGGTCGAGAGTGAAGGCCGCCGCGAAGCGCTGGGGGAGGTGCTGGGGCGGATTAAAATTGCGCCGAAACATATACTGCGGCTGGAAGAGGCAACTGCCGCCGGCCGCTATTTAATGATTGGCGCGGCTGAACACGGGTTTATCGATACTCAGCATAATCTGGCGCTGATTTGTGAAAGCGACCTGCTGGGCGAGCGCGTGGCGCGCCGTCGCCAGGATTCACGCCGGACGATTAACCCCGATACCTTAATTCGCAACCTGGCGGAGCTGCATATCGGCCAGCCGGTGGTGCACCTGGAACACGGCGTCGGCCGCTATGCCGGGATGACCACCCTCGAAGCTGGCGGCATCAAGGGCGAATACCTGATGCTGACCTACGCCAACGACGCCAAACTGTATGTCCCGGTCTCCTCGCTGCACCTGATTAGCCGCTATGCCGGCGGAGCGGAAGAGAGCGCGCCGTTGCATAAACTCGGCGGCGACGCCTGGGCGCGCGCGCGGCAGAAAGCGGCAGAGAAAGTCCGCGACGTGGCGGCGGAACTGCTCGATATTTACGCCCAGCGGGCGGCGAAAGCGGGCTTCGCCTTTAAGCACGATCGCGAACAATATCAGCTATTTTGTGACGGTTTCCCCTTCGAGGCCACCCCGGATCAGGCCCAGGCGATTAACGCCGTGCTCAGCGATATGTGCCAGCCGCTGGCGATGGATCGTCTGGTCTGCGGCGACGTTGGCTTCGGGAAAACCGAAGTGGCGATGCGCGCCGCCTTCCTGGCGGTAGAGAACCATAAACAGGTCGCGGTACTGGTGCCGACCACCCTGCTCGCTCAGCAGCACTTCGACAACTTCTGCGACCGCTTCGCCAACTGGCCGGTACGTATTGAAATGCTGTCGCGTTTTCGTAGCGCCAAAGAGCAGGCGCAGATCCTTGAGCAGGCGGCGGAAGGTAAAATCGATATTCTTATCGGGACCCACAAGCTGCTGCAAAGCGAAGTTAAGCTGCGCGATCTCGGCCTGCTGATCGTCGATGAGGAGCATCGCTTCGGCGTACGCCACAAAGAGCGGATCAAAGCGATGCGCGCCGATGTCGATATCCTGACGCTGACCGCCACGCCGATTCCGCGGACCCTGAATATGGCCATGAGCGGCATGCGCGACCTGTCTATTATCGCCACCCCCCCTGCCCGCCGCCTGGCGGTGAAAACCTTCGTCCGCGAGTACGACTCGCTGGTGGTTCGCGAAGCGATTCTGCGTGAAGTGCTGCGCGGCGGCCAGGTCTACTATCTCTATAATGACGTGGAAAACATCCAGAAAGCGGCGGACCGTCTCGCCGAACTGGTACCCGAAGCGCGGGTTGCCATCGGGCATGGGCAGATGCGCGAGCGCGAACTGGAACGGGTGATGAACGATTTCCACCACCAGCGCTTTAACGTACTGGTTTGTACCACCATTATTGAGACCGGGATCGATATCCCGACCGCCAATACCATTATCATCGAGCGCGCAGACCATTTCGGTCTTGCCCAGCTGCACCAGCTGCGCGGGCGCGTCGGGCGTTCACACCATCAGGCCTATGCCTGGCTGCTGACCCCGCACCCTAAGGCGATGACCACCGATGCGCAAAAGCGTCTGGAAGCGATCGCCTCGCTGGAAGATCTCGGCGCCGGATTCGCCCTGGCCACCCACGACCTCGAAATCCGCGGTGCCGGGGAGCTGTTGGGCGAGGACCAGAGCGGGCAGATGACCACCATCGGCTTCTCGCTGTATATGGAGCTGCTGGAGAATGCCGTTGATGCCCTGAAAGCCGGGCGCGAGCCTTCGCTGGAGGATCTCACCAGCCAGCAGACCGAAGTCGAACTGCGAATGCCGTCACTGCTGCCGGACGATTTTATCCCCGATGTGAATACCCGCCTCTCGTTCTATAAGCGGATTGCCAGCGCGAGGAATGAGCACGAGCTGGAGGAGATCAAAGTCGAGCTGATTGACCGCTTCGGCCCGCTGCCGGATGCGGCGAGAAACCTGCTGGATATCGCCCGTCTGCGTCAGCAGGCGCAGAAACTCGGGATTCGTAAGCTGGAAGGCAATGAAAAAGGTGGAGTGATTGAGTTCAACGAGAAGAACAACGTCAACCCGGTGTGGCTGATTGGCCTGCTGCAAAAACAACCGCAGCACTTCCGTCTGGATGGCCCAACGCGGCTGAAGTTTATGCAGGATCTCGGCGAGCGTAAAACGCGGATGGAGTGGGTGCGTCAGTTTATGCGTCAGTTAGAAGAGAACGCCGCCGCATAATCTCCGCGAAGGATACGGCGTTTTCTGCCGTATCCTTCTCTTTCCGCCAGCCCTCCTGCATCGACACATCTGGTAAACTTTACAAATATTTTGCAATTCACCAGGATTTCCCCACATCCTCGCCACGATAATTGATGTCTGTTTCCGCATAAAAAATAATCCCTTACTGATTATGATAATCTCTATATCGCGTATTTCACTCTGGCTGGCGACGATCGCCGTCGCCGCCTTACTGGCGCTCCCCGCGCGCGCCAACACCTGGCCTTTACCGCCCCCCGGTAGCCGGGTTGTCGGGCAAAACCAGTTTCATGTCGTGCAGAATAACGGCGGCTCGCTGGAAGCCATCGCCAAAAAGTACAACGTCGGCTTTCTGGCGTTGCTGCAGGCGAACCCTGGCGTCGACCCCTATGTTCCGCGTGCCGGGAGCGTGCTGACGATTCCGCTCCAGACTCTGCTGCCGGATGCGCCGCGCGAAGGTCTGGTTATTAATCTCGCCGAGCTACGGCTCTATTATTACCCACCGGGCAAAAACGAGGTCACCGTCTACCCTATCGGTATCGGCCAGCTGGGCGGCGACACCCTGACGCCGACGATGGTCACCACCGTCTCCGACAAGCGGGCTAACCCGACGTGGACGCCAACCGCCAATATTCGGGCACGTTATAAAGCAATGGGGATTGAGTTACCCGCCGTGGTGCCTGCCGGGCCGGATAACCCGATGGGCCATCACGCCATTCGTCTCGCGGCTTACGGCGGGGTCTACTTGCTGCACGGCACCAATGCCGACTTCGGCATCGGCATGCGCGTGAGCTCCGGCTGCATCCGCCTGCGCGACGACGACATCAAGACCCTGTTTAATAAAGTTACCCCAGGAACTAAGGTCAATATCATCAACACGCCGGTGAAGGTGTCCGTTGAGCCAGACGGGACGCGGCTGGTCGAGATCCATCAGCCGTTGTCCAAACGCCTGGACGACGATCCGCAGACCTTGCCGATTATCCTGAACAGCGCGATGGAAGCCTTTAAGCAGGCATCGGGGACGAATCAGGAAGTGATGAACCGCGCCATCGAGCTGCGCTCAGGGATGCCGGTTGACGTTACCCGCCACCATCGCGGCAGCGAATATGCGCTGTAAGCGCGTCATGATGGAAATAAAAAACCGCGCTTGAGGCTAATGCCGGTCGGATGGACAAAAGTTTTTGAACGACGTTGACGTCGCCCCCGAAGGGGTGAGCCCCAGGGTCGGGTGAAACCGGCCCCGGGCCGTTCACCTGCACCGCCGGAAACAGAAATATGCGGGACTCATGGTGAATGGAATATTCCACATCACGAACCACAAATACTATGCTTCGCCCAAACCACCGTTTACCGGCATCACGCAAGCCCACAACAAACCATAAAAATATGCTGGCCATTTTAAGTGGCCAGCATGACCCGTTAAGGCGTTTTTTATGGGTATAAAACGAACAGGTTAAACGATATGGCGACGCGTCGCGGAGCCCATAAAGGGGTGAGCTCCGCTTCGCGTCTGTGGCATAACAGGGGATAACGTACTGCTTACTTACCGCGCGCTGATAAAGGGGTCAGGGCGCGTTTTGTCAGTGGCATGACAGGGGGACAACGACACTTATTTGTAGATAACCGCGGTCCCGTGCAGGGTGTTAGGACCGGTTACGGAAGTAATACGGAAAGAGGTGGCGCCCATTTCTTCCGCTTTCTGCGCCAGCTGGTCTTCCAGCGAGCCCAGGTTAGTCCCGGCAGAGGCGGAAACGGTACCAATTTTATGTTGGCCAGCCGGAGTAGATTGCACTTCAACGGCAGCAAAACTGGCGAAAGAGAGAGAGCTCAGCACGGCGGCTAGCGTCAGCGTTTTGATGTTTTTCATGATTATTATACCTATGCAGATGATTTTTTTAGTAGGGTCGCAAGAATTAACTTAACGATCGATAGGTAAATAATAATGTGACCTGCATCACACGTCAACAGATTTTTATAACGACCGTTCATTTATTCATAAACAACTTAAAATTCATATATATATGAATTATTTATTTTTGCGGGTTCTGTGCTGGTAGCCGGCAGCGTTTATTTTTATAATGCCCTTTCAACAAACCAACAAAGATAGGTACAGCGGCATCATGACAACTGACGTTCAAAGTTGCACAAAAAAAAGCCGTGGCCGACCTAAAGTGTTCGACAAGGAAGCGGCGCTGGATAAGGCCATGGCACTTTTCTGGCAACACGGCTACGAGGCAACTTCTCTTGCCGATCTGGTGGAGGCGACCGGGGCAAAAGCTCCGACGCTGTACGCTGAGTTCGTCAATAAGGAAGGGCTATTTCGCGCGGTCCTGGATCGCTATATTTCGCGTTTTGCCGCTAAACACGAAGCGCTGCTGTTTGCCGAGGAAAAATCGGTCGACCAGGCCTTGCGGGACTATTTCACCGCCATCGCCACCTGTTTCACCAGCAAAGATACGCCGGCGGGGTGCTTTATGATCAACACCTCGGCGGCGCTGGCTGCCTCTTCTACCGATATCGCCAATACGATTAAGTCCAGACACGCGATGCAGGAACAGACGCTGACCCGGTTCCTGCAGCAGCGGCAGCTGCGCGGCGAGCTGCCGGCAAACGGCGATGTGCGGCAGCTGGCGCAGTTCTTAAGCTGCGTCCTGCAGGGCATGTCTATCAGCGCGCGCGAAGGCGCTGATTTCGCTAAGCTGATGCAAATCGCCGAGACCACGCTGCGGCTGTGGCCCCAAATCCTCCAGCACTAATCTGCTTTGCCACCCGGTGGTAACCGCCATCGGGTTTGTCCCTTTCCTACGCCGTTAACCCCACTTTCTCTAATGTTTTCACATCGTTAGCTACGAATTTTGTTGTAAATGATATTGATAACAATAATCACTGCGTGCAGAATTCGCATTTAATTTTTTCAGCTTATTTCAGGCTGTAACAATCGATGCCTTCCCGCATCGAGCACTAAAACAATATGACTTAAAACAACAATGCAGTTAACTCATAAAAGGAATGTGCATGAACAAGCGTCTCTGGGTGCTTAACCCACTGCTGCTCGCTACCGCCCTGCCCGTCTTTGGCGCACAGGCGGATGAAGAAAACCTCATCGTTAGCGCCAACCGTACCCACCGTACCGTCGCCGAGATGGCGCAAACGACCTGGGTTATCGAAGGCCAGGAAATTGAACAACAGGTTCAGGGCGGGAAAGAATTTAAAGATGTGCTGGCGCAGTTGATTCCAGGCATCGATGTCAGCAGCCAGGGGCGCACTAACTACGGAATGAACATGCGTGGACGGGCCATCGTGGTACTGATCGACGGCGTGCGCCTCAACTCCTCCCGTACCGATAGCCGCCAGCTCGACGCCATCGACCCGTTCAATATTGAGCATATCGAAGTCATTTCCGGCGCCACCTCGCTGTATGGCGGCGGCAGTACCGGCGGTCTGATTAATATCGTGACCAAAAAAGGCCAGCAGGAGCGCCAGGTCGATCTGGAGCTCGGCGCTAAAAGCGGATTTGCCAACAGCAACGATCATGATGAGCGCGTGGCGGCGGCGGTGAGCGGCGGTACCGACCACGCTTCCGGGCGTTTATCGGTGGCTTATCAGCGCTTCGGCGGCTGGTACGATGGCAATAACGATGCGCTGGTCCTTGATAATACCCAAACCGGCCTGCAGCACTCCGACCGTCTGGACGTCATGGGCACCGGCACCATCGATATTGACGAAAACCGCCAGTTGCAGCTGGTCACTCAGTATTATAAAAGCCAGGGTGACGATTACGGCCTGTACCTCGGCAAGAACATGTCGGCAGTCACCGGCGACGGTAAAGCCTACACCACCGACGGTCTGAATTCCGACCGGGTGCCCAGCACCGAACGCCACCTGATTAGCCTGCAATATTCCGATGCCGACTTCTATGGTCAGAATCTGGTCAGCCAGGTCTATTATCGCGACGAATCGCTGACCTTCTATCCTTTCCCGACGCTAAGTAAAGGCGCCGTCAGCAGCTTCTCAGCGTCACAGCAGGATACCGACCAGTACGGCGCGAAAATCACCCTCAATAGCCAACCGCTGAACGGGTGGGACCTGACCTGGGGGCTCGACGCCGATCACGAAACCTTTAACGCTAACCAGATGTTCTTCGACCTCAACACATCGATGGCATCCGGCGGCCTGCACAACGATTCGATCTACACTACCGGCCGCTATCCGGGCTACAGCATCACCAACCTCGCGCCGTTCCTGCAAACCAGCTATGACCTCAACGATATCTTCACCCTCAGCGGCGGCGTGCGCTATCAGTGGACGGAGAACCGGGTGGATGATTTTGTCGGCTACGCGCAGCAGCAGGATGTCGCTAACGGAAAAGTGAACTCTGCCGATGCCATCCCGGGCGGCAAAACGGACTATGACAACTTCCTGTTTAACGCCGGGATTGTCGCCCATCTCACCGATCGTCAGCAGACCTGGTTTAACTTCTCGCAGGGCGTCGAGCTGCCGGATCCGGGGAAATACTACGGGATTGGTCAATACGGGGCGGCGGTCAACGGCAACTACCCTCTGCTGTCGAGCGTCAACGTCGGCGATTCGCCGCTGCAGGGGATCAAAGTTAACTCCTACGAACTGGGCTGGCGTTACACCGGTGATAACCTGCGTACGCAGCTGGCGGCCTATTACTCCACCTCGGATAAGACCATCGTCGTCAACCGCAGCGATATGACCATTGACGTCCAGTCTGACAAGCGGCGGATTTACGGCGTCGAAGGCGCGGTCGATTACTTCTTCGCGGATAGCGACTGGAGTACCGGGGCTAACTTCAACGTGCTGAAATCACAGGTGAAGAGTGACGGAAGCTGGCAGAAATGGGACGTCACCCTCGCCTCGCCATCGAAAGCCACCGCCTGGGTCGGCTGGGCGCCGGAGCCGTGGTCGCTGCGCGTGCAGACTCAGCAGGTCTTCGATATTAGCGATGCGGGCGGCAATAAGCTCGACGGTTACAACACCGTGGACTTTATCGGCAGCTATGCGTTGCCGGTAGGTAAGCTGACCTTTAGCATCGAAAACCTGCTGAATGAAGACTACGTCACCATCTGGGGCCAGCGCGCGCCGCTGCTGTACAGCCCGACCTACGGCAGTCCGTCTTTGTATGAATACAAAGGACGCGGGCGCACCTTTGGTCTGAACTATGCCGTGAGCTTCTGATAAAAAAAGCCCCTCAGCCTGAGCGCCTGAGGGGCTAATCGCATTCCACGTCTTTTTTACGCTTTGTTATTCAGAATGAGCTGGCCGTTGCTATCCAGCGGAATTTGCGTCCCGGGATCGTGCTCCATGCGGATTTTTCCCTGCTGATCGCCGATTTTATAGGTGACGTCATAACCCAGCATTTTATCCGACTTATCGTACACCGTTTTGCAGCGCTGCTGCGTGGTGGTGTAGGTATCGCCTTCCTGCATCGATCCCTGGATCTGGTTACCGGCGTAACCGCCGCCCAGCGCGCCAACAACGGTGGCCACGCTGCGGCCGCGACCGCCGCCGAACTGGTGACCGATGACCCCACCGGCTACGGCGCCGAGTACGGAACCGGCAATACGGTTTTCATCCTGCACCGGACGACGATGGGTTACCGTGACGTTACGGCATTCCTGACGCGGGGTCTTCACGCTTTCTTTTATCGGCGTGCTGGAGACCACCTGGGCATATTGCGGGCCCCGATCTAACACATTCAGACCAGCGACAGCTGCAACACCCAGCGCGGCAGCCACGCCAATCCCTATACCCGCCAACATTGATTTATTCACGGGGTATCCTCCCTTGTTGCTGATAGAGACAATTTTGCAGCCCACCCGGGAACCTTGCAAATCAGAAAGCGGATGAAAAATGCGAGGAAATGTAGCAAACGGACGGGATTCAGAGGAATCTGAGAGGATACAGCGGAAATAACAGAATGATGTTCTGAAGAAACGCCGGCGTCGCCGCGCTCGGCCGGGCCAGCATTTTACGGATCGTCCGCGAGCCCGGATTCGCCTGACGGCGCAATCCGGGAACGGAACCAACGGCTATCAGTGCAGTTTCAGACGCGGACGAATAATGCGGTTGATACGCCCCACCAGCATCATCAGACCGGTTTTACAATAACCATGCAGCGCAATCTGATGCATACGGTACAGAGAGATGTATACGAAGCGCGCAATACGCCCTTCAACCATCATTGAACCGCGCATCAGGTTGCCCATCAGGCTACCGACGGTCGAGTAGTTGGAGAGTGAAACCAGCGAGCCGTGATCTTTATAAGCATAGGATTTCAGCGGCTTACCTTTCATCTGCGCCAGGATATTATGCAGGGCGCAGGTCGCCATCTGGTGCGCCGCCTGAGCGCGCGGCGGAACAAATCCGCCTTCCGGACGCGCGCAGGAGGCGCAGTCGCCGATGGCGTAAATATCCGCATCGCGGGTCGTTTGCAGCGTCGGCTCCACCACCAGCTGATTGATACGGTTGGTTTCCAGACCGCCAATCTCTTTCATAAAGTCCGGCGCTTTAATCCCGGCGGCCCAGACCATCAGGTCAGCGTTAATAAACTCGCCGTCTTTGGTGTGCAGGCCGTTAGCATCCGCGCTGGTCACCATGGTTTTCGTCAGCACGCGAACGCCAATCTTCGTCAGCTCGCTATGCGCGGCGCTGGAAATACGCGGCGGCAGCGCCGGCAGAATGCGTTCGCCGGCTTCCACCAGGGTGACGTTCAGCGCTTCGTTGGTCAGCCCTTTGTAACCATAGCTGTGCAGCTGTTTCACCGCATTGTGCAACTCAGCGGACAGCTCAACGCCGGTCGCTCCGCCGCCGACGATAGCAATATTCACTTTCCCGTTAGCGCCGAGGTTGGCGGAGTATTTCAGGAACAGGTTGAGCATTTCCTGGTGGAAACGACGAGCCTGGTGCAGGTTATCAAGGAAAATACAGTTTTCTTTGACGCCCGGGGTGTTGAAGTCATTAGAGGTACTGCCCAGCGCCATAACCAGGGTGTCATACGGCAGCTTACGTTCGGCAACCAGCAGCTCGCCTTTCTCGTCATGCAGCTCGGACAGGGTAATGGTTTTGGCTTCACGGTTGATATCCGCCACAGAGCCAAGCTGGAACTGGAAACCGTGGTTACGGGCATGTGCCAGATAGCTCAGCGCGTCTACACCTTCATCGAGTGAACCGGTCGCCACTTCGTGCAGCAACGGCTTCCACAGGTGGCTATGATTGCGATCCACCAGCGTGATTTTCGCTTTTTTGTTACGGCCCAGCTTTCTACCCAACTGAGTAGCCAGTTCCAGCCCGCCGGCACCACCACCAACGATTACGATTCTTTTCAATGGCGTAGTCACGTGACCCCCTAAAAGTATTAACCAATTGTTAATTAAAAGTTATATAAATAGCTCTTATTTAACAACAAGTTATCGCAGTGAAACCATTCAGCGAATTGAGAATACCATGAACGGGTCATTGGTCATACCAAAATTGATATGCATCAAGTTTTACCGCATATTTTTTGCACGGGCAATCACGGAATGGATAAAAAAAGCCCGTTGTCAGGAGAGACAACAGGCCGGGGGAGGCTATCAGCCAAGCGTCTTAAACGCTTTTATGCGCTGCAGGTGCGGGGAGATGTTTTTGAATTTATGGCTCTGCTCGCTATCCCAGATGATTTCATAATAATGATGCAGCAGATCAGCCGAACGCTGGCTGTTAAGCGCTTCATCCTGGCGGGAGAGGATCACCAGACAACGATCGCGATTCTTTTCACGGAAGTTATTCACGCACTTGGTAGCGATATCGGCATACTCTTCCGGGCGGTCGATCTTGCCTTCCATGTTTTCCGCAGGAAACAGGTTCGGGTTGAAAATGGCCTGGCGAATATCGCAAAGGAAACCAATCCGTTCCGCCCAGTAGCCGCCCAGGCCGACGCCGCAAATCAGCGGCCGATCGTCGGTGTTGAGCTGCAGCATTTTATCGACCTCTTTTAGCAGGTGCTGCATATCATGTTTTGGGTGCCGCGTACTGTAGCTTATCAACCGCACATCGGGATCGATAAACTGCAGCTGCATCACCTTCTCATGGTTACCAGGGCTGTTCGAGTCAAAACCGTGTAAATAAATAATCATCGCATCCTCACCAGACAACAACGCCCTTCAGGTCATTATGCCGACTTCGCCTCTTGCCAACGCGCATGGAGCTGCTCCAGCTGTGTGCTGACCCTCTTCCAACGGGCGGAGTCGCGCAATTCCTGACGGGTAAATGAACCTTTATGATACAATTTCGTAACACGCTCTGCTTTGATCGGCGACAGGTTATCCAGCACGCTGACCGCCCCCTTACGATTATTGCAGACCAGGATCATATCGCAACCCGCATCCAGAGATGCCTGCCCGCGTTCCGCGTAGCTGCCCATGATCGCCGCCCCTTCCATCGACAGGTCGTCAGAGAAAATCACGCCGTCAAAACCCAGCTCACCGCGCAGCACCGTCTTCAGCCAGTGCGCCGAGCCGCTGGCCGGACGCGGATCCACCTCGCTGTAGATAACGTGGGCAGGCATAATCGCATCAAGACGGTTTTCCGCCACCAGCGTGCGGAAGACCGCCATATCCCTGGCGCGGATATCGGCTTCAGGGCGCGGGTCGCGCGGCGTCTCTTTATGCGAATCGGCGCTCACCGCGCCGTGCCCCGGAAAGTGCTTACCGGTGGTTTTCATTCCCGCTTCATGCATGCCGTCAATAAAGTGGCGGGCGATAGTCAGCGCTTTTGTCGGGTCCTCATGATAAGCCCGCTCGCCAATGGCGGCGCTAATGTGGCCGACATCCAGCACCGGAGCGAAACTGATATCGATGTCCATCGCGATCATTTCACTGGCCATCAGCCAGCCGGCCTGGGCAGCCAGCGCGCCGCCTTCTTCCATCCCCAGCAGCGCCGCAAAAGATTGTGCGGCCGGCAGATGGGTAAATCCTTCGCGGAAACGCTGCACGCGCCCGCCCTCCTGATCGACCGCCACCACCAGATGATTGCGCGAGGCCTCGCGGATCTGGCGAACCAGCTCACGCAGCTGCGCCGGATCGTGATAGTTACGGGTAAATAAAATCAGCCCGCCCACCAACGGATGCGCCAGAATCTCACGCTCTTCCGCATCCAGTTCAAAACCTTCGACATCCAACATTACCGGACCCACACTGACCTCTCTTATCCTTTTCGTTCTTTGTCTAACTGACACCATGTTTCATCTGCCAGCGTGATAAACTGCCGGTCGCCGGTCTGTTGCCAACGACGCTCGTACCAGCCGGCCATCAGCACCCCTACCCACGGACGCCAGCGCTGAATTTGCTGCCACAGCAGTTGCGCATCGAGGTGCGCCAGCCGCGCATATTCTGCCGCCAGCTGGCGCTGTTCTGCCCCTTCGACCCACACTGCCGCCAGCTCCAGCGCGATATCGCCATCACCAGCGTATTCCCAGTCAATCAGCCGCAGCCCGCCCTTCGTATGGACGATATTGCCGGCATGCACATCCATATGTAGCGGCGCCAGGCGTAAGGGGCGGGGCTCGCCGCGCCGTAACAACCGTTTATGCCAGCGTAGCCACAATGGCGTACGGCGCGCGCTATCGCACTGTAGCCAGTACTGCTCAAGCAGCGGAGCCAACGCGATGCGCCAGCCCAGGCGCGGCTGTCGGTGCAGATGATACAATAAGCCTGCCAGCTGCGGGCCGCGCGGAAGGGTGCTTTTCATCTCGCCATCGCAATATTCCGCCACCATCCAGCGGGGGGAATAGAAGTGTGGCGCAGGGACAATCGTCGCCGGCAGGCGAGACAACGTACGGTACTGCCGGAGGAATGCGCTGGCGGACGCCTGAGGATCGTGCGGCTGGCGTAGCACCAGCCGCCGGACACCGTCGCTGATAATACAGCTGCCGCCGCTCAGGCCACCGTGGCCCCGATCGACGACAGGCGAATAGCCGGGGAAAAAGCGCGACAAAACCTCATCGCGCGTTAGCTTATTGTTGCTGAACTGCACCTTTACCTGACCAGATAATCTCGCCAGTTTGTACCAGCATCAGTTGCATTTTCAGCTCAGGCGTATTGACGTTGCCGGTTGCGTTAGAGTACAGCACGTACTGGGCGCCCACGGTGCGGGCAATCCCCATCGCTTTGCTGCGGCTGCCGAGGCTGTCCTGCGGCGACAAACCCAGCTGCTGCTTCGCCACGCTCAGCTGCTGCGCTGACACCAGCGTAAATTTGCCATTTCCGCTCAACGCATTACGCAGCGCCGTGGTTGCTTCACCCGCATTTAGCGTGCCGTTAGTGCGGTTATTCACGCTATCGACCAGCAGAATGCTCCCGGCGTTCACCCCGCCCGCCTGCAGCATTTGCCCAACCATCGGCTGTACCGCCGCATTCCAGTCATAATGACGCACGCGCGGTACCGGCTGCGCAGGCTGCTGCTCGTGCTCAATCGGCCCCGGCTGCGCGGGCACGGTCGGTACCGCCGGCACGGTCGGAACCGTTGGCTGCGGCTGCGCGGGCTGTTGAGGTTTCGGCTGCGCCTCCTCGACGGGGGCAGGCTCCTGGCGTTGCCCCACGCACCCGGCAAGGAATATCGCCAGTGCCGCGATTAACGCATAGCGACCCATTTTCATCATCACAATTACCCCTTACAGATAAAGATACAGGCGGGCCTTATGCGCCCCCAGAAGATTTGCGCTGCCGTACACGGTGACGGAAGAGTGCGCGGGCACCGTAATGCTGCGGGCCGGCTCCAGCGGATGCATTTCCAGACCTCTCACGTCATACCAGAAGAAGCGGTAATGCACGGTGATCGGCTCCTGTCGTTCATTAAACAGTCTGGAAGTAGCGGTGGCCTGAATCTCGGAAGCGGCCACCGACGGCGCATCGGCGCTGATTCCCGCCGCCAGCACGTTGGATTCCATCACCAGAGTCTGCTGTTCGCCGACGGGGATTTCCGCGCGAGAACCGCAACCGGCCAGGAGCGCTATCGCCAGAAGCGTGCCGAAATGAGCTGCGCGCATCGATTAGCCTTTATGTGCCAGCATGGGACCTAGCGGGCGGCCGCCCAGCAGGTGCATGTGGATATGGTAGACTTCCTGGCCGCCGTGGCGGTTACAGTTGACGATCAGGCGATAGCCATCGTCGGCAAGGCCTTCATCACGAGCGATTTTCGCCGCCACGGTCATCATCCGGCCCAGCGCCAGTTCATGTTCGGTGGTCACATCGTTGACGGTAGGAATCAGGATATTAGGGATAATCAGAATGTGGGTTGGCGCCTGCGGGGAAATGTCGCGAAAAGCGGTCACCAGCTCATCCTGATAAACAATATCCGACGGGATCTCCCGGCGAATGATTTTGCTGAAAATCGTTTCTTCTGCCATGACTGATTCCTTATTAATTTTTATACCGTGCTCTGGCCTACCTCTGCAGATAAACGCGGATGCACAGGATTCGTTTAAGAGTATGAGCGAGTTACTCCCCCTCTTTCAACCTGAATGCGCTTTTTCTTATGCCGCAGTGGCGTTAGCTGCTGACGGATTAATCATATCGTTGCCTGCTCCTTTCGCCAGGAGGGTAAAATCCCGTTTCTGCCCTCTTCTTACTTCTGTTTACACAATAAATACAAATGCGTATATTTCTCATTTGTATTCATAATGAATGCGGTGCGCTTACAGACAAGGTACGACCGCGGCCATAGAGCCACGGCACATAACAATGACTTTTTGATTAAGGGCTTATGATGTCTCTCATTCTCCATTCCCGGGATCGGCGTATCGCGCCATCCCTGCTGGCCGTTGGTATTGCGCTGGCGCTCTCTTCCACTCCCGGTTACGCCGCCGAGGATACCATCATTGTAGAAGGTACAACGGAAACGGGTTCTGACGCGCAGCAGCAGGATTACAGCGTCAAAACCACCACCGCCGGGACCCGGATGCCGATGATCCAGCGCGATATTCCGCAGTCGGTCAGTATTATCAGCGAACAACGCATGCAGGATCAGCAATTGCAAACGCTCGGCGACGTAATGGATAACACGCTCGGGATCAGTAAAAGCCAGGCGGACTCCGATCGCAGCAGCTATTTCTCCCGCGGTTTCGAGATAGACAACTATATGGTCGATGGTATTCCGACTTATTTTGAATCCCGCTGGAACCTGGGCGACGCCCTCTCTGATACCGCCCTCTTTGAGCGTGTTGAAGTCGTGCGCGGCGCAAACGGCCTGATGACCGGTACCGGTAACCCTTCGGCCTCCGTCAACATGATTCGCAAACATGCCACCAGCCGGGAGTTCACCGGTAACGTATCAGCGGAGTACGGTAGCTGGAACAAACAGCGCTACGTCGCGGATATGCAAAGTCCGCTGACTGAAGATGGCAACGTACGTGCGCGGATTGTCGCCGGCTACCAGAACAATGACTCCTGGCTTGATCGCTACAACAGCGAGAAAACGTTCTTCTCCGGCATCCTGGATGCCGATCTGGGTGAAACCACCAGCCTTTCCGCAGGCTATGAATATCAACGCATTGATGTTAACAGTCCGACCTGGGGTGGGCTGCCGCGCTGGAATACCGATGGCAGCAAAACTCACTATGACCGCGCCCACAGCACGGCGCCGGATTGGGCCTATAACGATAAAGAATTCAATAAAATCTTTGTGACCCTGAAGCAACGCTTTGCGGATACCTGGCAGGCGACCCTGAATGCGACCCACTCCGAGGTCAAGTTCGACAGCAAAACAATGTACGTGGATGCGTATGTCAATAAAGAGACCGGCATGCTGGTCGGTCCATACAGCAGCTATGGCCCAGGCTATGACTACGTTGCCGGGACCGGCTGGAACAGCGGGAAACGTAAAGTCGATGCCGTGGATCTGTTCGCCGATGGCGGCTACGATCTGTTTGGCCGACAGCATAATCTGATGCTGGGCGGCAGCTACAGCAAGCAAAATAACCGCTACTTCAGCGCATGGGCCAACGTCTTCCCGGATGAAATCGGCAGCTTCTACGCCTACAACGCTGGCGGCTTCCCGGAAACCCATTGGGATGCGCAGAGCCTGGCGCAGGACGATACCACGCGCATGAAATCCTTATATGCCGCAACGCGTATTTCACTGGCCGACCCGCTGTACCTGATTCTTGGCGCTCGCTATACCAACTGGAGTATCGGCACGCTGTCCTACACTTCCGAGAAGAATCACACCACGCCTTATGCCGGACTGGTTTACGACATCAATGATAACTGGTCGGCATACGCGAGCTATACCTCAATCTTCCAGCCGCAGAACGTCCGCGACGGCTCGGGCAAATACCTGACGCCTATCACCGGGAATAACTATGAGGTTGGCCTGAAATCAGACTGGATGGACAGCCGTCTGACGACCACGCTAGCCGTGTTTCGCATCGAACAGGATAACCTGGGTCAGTCTACCGGGACGCCGATTGCCGGCAGCAGCGGCGATATCGCCTATAAAACCGTCAATGGTACGGTGAGTAAAGGCGTCGAGTTCGAAATTAACGGCGCGCTTAGCGATAACTGGCAGATGACGTTTGGCGCAACCCGCTACGTTGCCGAAGACAACGAAGGTAAGGCGGTAAACCCGAACCTGCCGCGTACCAGCGTCAAACTGTTCACCCGCTACCGCCTGCCGGCGATGCCCGAGCTGACCGTTGGCGGCGGCGTCAACTGGCAGAACCGCGTCTATAAAGAGACCGACACGCCGTACGGTACCTTCCGTGCTGAACAGGGCAGCTACGCGCTGGTGGATCTCTTCACCCGTTACCAGGTCAGCAAAAACTTTGCCTTACAGGCCAATCTTAATAACCTGTTCGACAAAACCTACGATACCAACATCGACGGCTCTATTGTTTACGGCGAACCGCGTAACATCAGCATCACCGCCAGCTATCAGTTCTGACAGATCGTCTGCGCGTAAAGGGGTTGCCTTTACGCGCGCCTATTTAGCGGACCAAACCGGCTAACGAAACGCAGCCCTTCCGGACGTAAAAAAGGCAGCCATTCGGCTGCCTTAGTCTCCCCACATCACAACTTAGTTGCTGCGGATGTATTCATCCATTTCAGTTTTCAGGTTATCGGACTTAGTCCCGAAGATAGCCTGAACGCCTGAACCTGCAACGACCACGCCTGCGGCGCCCAGTTTTTTCAGGCCAGCCTGATCAACTTTCGCCACGTCAGCGACGCTCACGCGCAGACGAGTGATGCACGCATCGAGGTTAGTGATGTTGTCTTTACCGCCGAACGCCGCGATCAGTGCCGGAGCCATTTCGCTGGTCGCGCCTGCTTTGCTGTCTTCAGTCGTATCTTCGCGACCCGGAGTTTTCAGGTCCAGCGCTTTAATCAGCACGCGGAAGACGACGTAGTAGACGATCGCATAGCAGATACCGACAATCGGGAACAGCCACAGTTTGCTGCTGTTGCCAGACAGAACGATAAAGTCGATCAGACCGTGAGAGAACGATGTCCCGTCACGCATACCCAGCAGGATACAGATCGGGAATGCCAGACCGGCCAGAATGGCGTGGATAACGTACAGAATCGGCGCAACGAACATGAAGGAGAACTCGATCGGCTCGGTGATACCGGTCAGGAACGAGGTCAGCGCTGCGGAGATCATGATACCGCCCACTTTCGCGCGGTTTTCTGGCTTAGCAGAGTGCCAGATGGCGATAGCAGCGGCCGGCAGACCGTACATTTTGAACAGGAAGCCGCCGGACAGTTTACCCGCAGTCGGGTCGCCTGCCATGTAACGTGGGATATCGCCGTGGAAGACCTGACCCGCCGCATTGGTGTATTCACCAATCTGCATCTGGAAAGGTACGTTCCAGATGTGGTGCAGACCAAACGGTACCAGGCAACGTTCAATGAAGCCGTAGATACCGAATGCCACAACCGGGTTCTGGTAAGCCGCCCACTGGGAGAAGGTCTGGATAGCAGAGCCGATCGGCGGCCAGATGAAGGAGAGGATCACACCGGTGAAAATAGCGGCCAGACCGGAGATAATCGGCACAAAACGCTTGCCCGCAAAGAAGCCCAGATACTCAGGCAGCTTGATGCGATAGAAGCGGTTAAACATATACGCGGCGATAGCACCAGAGATAATACCGCCAAGTACGCCGGTATCCGCCAGATGTTTCGCCGCAATTTCTTCAGCAGGTAAATGCAGAACCAGAGGCGCAACGACCGCCATGGTTTTCACCATGATGCCGTAAGCAACGACCGCAGCCAGTGCGGATACACCGTCGTTATTGGTGAAGCCAAGCGCGACACCGATAGCGAAAATCAACGGCATGTTAGCAAAGACTGAACCGCCCGCTTCTGCCATCACGTGGGAAACTACGGCTGGCAGCCAGCTGAAGTTTGCGGAACCGACGCCCAGCAAGATACCTGCGATAGGCAGTACGGATACCGGCAGCATCAGCGATTTACCGACCTTCTGCAGGTTAGCAAATGCATTCTTAAACATAATTGAGAGTGCTCCTGAGTATTTGGTGCTTTTTTACGTTTTCACGCATTGGCACGGGGGGAGAACCGTGCCGTGGACAGGACATCTAAGCGCCCTTTATTTATTACACAGAGTAAAATAATTGGCGGAATGATTGTTTGACGGCTATCACGTTTCAATCAGTCGGCGTTGAAAAATTTACACCAACTTACATAAGTTGTATCTGGATGTTGCCAAAAACCATTCACCGCCCCTTTTGTGGCGGTGAACTTTACTCGCTTTGGCTATTAATTACGAGCCTTAAAATAATAGGCAGATCGGCAGGTTACAGCCGGGAGGGGTCAATATGGAACAGGCTGGCGAAATTAGCGGTGGTCTGTTGCGCCAGCTGCTCCAGCGAAACGCCCTTCAGTACCGCCATGTACTCGGCAACATCGCGCACCATCGCCGGTTGGTTCTCTTTGCCGCGGTGCGGGACCGGGGCCAGATACGGCGAGTCGGTTTCCACCAGCAGGCGATCGAGTGGAACATAGCGCGCGGCATCGCGCAGCTGTTCGGCGTTACGGAACGTGACAATGCCGGAAAACGAGATATAGAACCCCATATCCAGCAATTTACCTGCTGTCTCCCGATCCTCAGTGAAACAGTGTAGTACGCCGCCGCAATCCGTCACTTTTTCTTCGCGCAAAATGGCCAGCGTGTCGGCGCGCGCGTCGCGGGTGTGTACGATGACCGGCTTATTTAATTCTCGGCCAATGCGGATATGATCGCGGAAGGAGGTCTGCTGGCGTGGTTTAGTCTCCGGGGTGTAAAAATAATCCAGCCCGGTTTCGCCCATTGCCACTACCCCTTCCTCCGCCGCCAGCTTGCGCAACTCGTCGACATCGTACGCTTCATCCTGATTAAGCGGGTGGACGCCACAGGAGAACACGACGTTGTCGCGCTGGCCGACCAGTTCGCGCATGCCGCGGTATCCCGGCAGCGTCGTGGCCACGGCAAGGAAAAACTTCACGTCACGGGCGGCGGCTTTCGCCAGCACATCGTCCACGTTTTTATGTAGCGTTTGATAATCCAGGCCATCAAGATGGCAGTGGGAGTCGACTAAAAACATAATGTCTCGCTCAGAGGTGGGATACGGGAAGTACCGCCCCAGGTTGCAGGTAATGTTCCCAGCGCAGGAGGCGCTCGGTTAACAGCAGTTCGCGATTGACGCCAACGACGTTCAGCAGACTGTCGCGGCAGGCGCTGACGTCGCGGGCAATGGTCTGCAAACGAGCAACAGGCAGCGCCTGGGCCAGTTGATTGACCAGCGTCCAGGCGTCAGGGTTACTCACCAGAGTGATCCCCTGCTGCCGTTTTTGAGCATCCAGCAGCAGCGAGGCCAGCCAGTGCAAACGAACCGCCGCCTGTTCATGATTCAGAATCGGTAATAGCGCCAGCCAGTCGCCGCGGGTCAGGACGTTTGCCAGCGTCTGGATAAGCTGCTGCCGGGGAGCCCAGTGGCTCTCCTGCAGCAGATCCAGCGCCGCAGCAGGTGCGTTGGCGCTTAAGCGTAGCGCCGCCAGCAGCGCATCCTGCGGCATCGTCACTTCCCGCTCCAGCCATGCCAGCCCGTAGGATTCTGACGGCGGTGCCAGGTGATAGAGGCGACAGCGGCTACGCAGCGTTGCCAGCAGGCGAGCCGGTTCCTGACAGGCGAGGAAAAACCAGGTGTTTTCCGGGGGCTCTTCGAGGGTCTTTAATAAGGCGTTCGCCGCCGCATCCGTCAGCAGCGCGGCATCACCGATCCACACCACCTTGGCGCCGCCAAGGCGGGAGCGCTCGTAGAGCTTTTCGTTAACGTCGCGCACGGCGTCAATCCCGAGCGCGCTTTTGCCTTTTTCCGGCGCCAGGGTGTAGTAATCGGGGTGGCTACCGGCCTGCATCAGCTGGCAGCTGTGGCAATGGCCACAGCTTTTATGCCCTTCCGGCTGCCGGCACATCAGATAGCGGCACAGGGCATAGATCAACGCGCCCCCCCCCATCCCCGGCAATGCCTGAAGCAGTAACGCATGGTGACCCCGTCCAGCCTGATAGCCGGCGACTAATTGTTCAAATGACGGGCGTAACCACGGGTACCATTTCATGCGCGTTGCTCCGCGACCCACCGGCTGACGACCGTACGAATAGCGTTCGCCACGGCCTCCAGCGATTGTGTCGCATCGATGGTATGAATAGTCGGATCCTGCGCCGCCAGCTCAAGATAGCGGGCACGGGTCCGATTGAAGAAGTCCAGCGACTCTTGCTCGATACGATCGAGATCGCCCCGCGCCCGCGCGCGCTTGAGGCCCACCTCCGGCGTCACATCCAGATACAGCGTCAGGTTCGGGCGAAAATCGCCTAATACCGCATCGCGCAGCGTAGCCAGCATGGTCTGGTCGATACCGCGCCCGCCGCCCTGATAGGCCTGGGTCGACAGATCGTGGCGATCGCCGATGACCCACTGCCCGCGAGCCAGCGCTGGCTTAATCACCGTCTCCACCAGCTGGACCCGGGCGGCGTAAAACATCAGCACTTCGGCTTTGTCGTTAATGACTTCATCCCCGGTGGACTGGATATCCAGCACCAGACTGCGCAGCTTCTCGGCAAGGATGGTACCGCCCGGCTCTCGGGTAAACACCAGATCGCTGACCCCTGACTGTTCCAGCGCCTCCACCACCAGGTTGCGGGCGGTGGTCTTCCCTGCGCCCTCCAGGCCTTCGATAACAATATAGTTACTGCGCATTTTTTTCCTTAAGTACTTTCAGATAATCCTGCACCGAGCGGTTATGGCTGGCCAGATTGGTGTTAAAGGTATGCCCACCTTTGCCATCGGCAACAAAATAGAGATAAGCCGACTTCGCCGGGTGTGCGGCGGCGTTCAGCGACGCCTCCCCCGGCACGGCGATAGGCCCCGGCGGCAAGCCGCCGATCGCATAGGTATTGTACGGCGTCGGGGTCTCAAGATCTTTACGCGTCAGCTTGCCATTATAGCTCTCCCCCATACCGTAAATCACGGTCGGGTCAGTTTGCAGACGCATGCCGATCCGCAGGCGGTTGATAAACACCGACGCAACGCGATCGCGCTCCTCGGGCACCGCCGTCTCTTTTTCAATGATCGACGCCATGGTCAGCAGCTGGTTCTGATCCTTATACGGCAGATTATCCATCCGCCCTTCCCAGGCTTTCCCGACTTCCGTGACCATTTTCTGATACGCGCGTTTGAGGATCGCCACATCGCTGGTATTCGCGGTATACATCCAGGTATCCGGCCAGAACCATCCTTCCACCCAGTCAGCATGTTCAAGATCAAGGGCCTTCGCCACCGTCTCGTAGCGATCGTCCGCCAGCGTATGCTTGACGTACGGGGCGTCGCGCAGCTGGCGCAGGTAGTCACTCACCCGCATTCCTTCGACAAAACGCAGCGGGAACTGGGCCTCTTTGCCGCTGCCCAGCAGCAGCAGCATCTCGCGTACCGTCATTTGCGGGCTGAAACGGTAAGTACCGGCTTTAAAGTGGGATAATTCCGGTTCCAGGCGCAGCAGCCACTGGAAGACGCGCGGACGGTTGATCGCCTTGTCGGCATACAGCTGCTCACCGAGGGCCAGACGCCCGGTACCAGCTTCCAGCGTAAAGATCGTCTCTTCTTTAATCAGCAGCTTGCTGTCGGCAAGCTGACGAACTTTCCACATGCCCGCGCCTGCAGCAATGCCCAGCACCACTAACACCAGCAGGATAAAACGTAACATTTTCTTCATGACTAACCAGACAGCTCACACAGTGGGGCTAAAAAATGATAAAGCTCTCGCGAGGACCAACAGGTGTCGTCCCAGCTGCGAACCGGCACCAGCGGCATCAGCGCGTTGCAAATCAGCACTTCATCGGCATCACGCAACGCAGCACAACCGGTTGTGACTTCGACAACGCGAAATGGCGATGGTGCCAGCTGCGCAAGACAATGCTGGCGCATAATACCGTTCACTCCGGCCTGATCGAGACGCGGCGTAAACACCGTCATTCCTTTGCGCCAGAACAGATTCGCGGCACAGCATTCCGTAAGCCACCCGTCGCTGTCAAGAACCAGCGCCTCATCGGCATCCGTCTGCTCAAGATGAGACCGAATCAGCACCTGTTCCAGCCGGTTCAGGTGCTTCAGCCCTGCCAGAGCCGGATTACGCCCCAGCCGTAGCGGACTGAGCGTCAGCGTAATCCCCTCTTCGCGCCAGCGGGAATAATGCGCCGGAAGAGGTGAAACGCTGAGGATCCGCGTGGGAGCCTGGCACGCCGCGCCGCTATAGCCGCGTCCGCCTGCGCCGCGCGTCAGAATGACTTTAAGCACGCCGTCGTCATGCGCTCGCGCCAGGCGGCGCATTTCCTCCTCCAGCGTTTGCCAGCGGGTGTAGGGAATCATCAGTTTTTCGCAGGCCTGCTGCAAACGGCGAAGGTGGGCTGGCAACATCTGTACTTTACGCCCCGCAACGCGTGCGGTGGTAAAGCACCCATCCCCAAACTGGATGGCCCGGTCGTTAGCGGCCAGGGTGTCCTGTTCAATGCCATTAATCAAGAACATAGTGGCTCCTTATCGGTGGCCCGTCAGTGTCTCAGGATGAAATACGCAGGACAAGCAGAGAAAGCTGAAGAAAAAAGAAGGCCCGCATTTTATGCAGGCCTGAGTCATGACGTTGTAACGAGCTTGACGCGCTTAGACCCTTTTAAAGATCAGCGAACCGTTGGTGCCGCCAAAGCCGAAGGAGTTACACAAGGTGTACTCCATACCGGAGACCTGACGCGCTTCGTGCGGCACGAAGTCGAGGTCACAACCTTCATCCGGATTATCCAGGTTGATGGTTGGCGGAACCACGCCATCGCGCAGCGCCAGGATGGAGTAGATAGACTCTACCGCCCCGGCGGCGCCCAGCAGGTGCCCGGTCATTGATTTGGTCGAACTGACCATCACACGACGGGCGGCATCGCCGAAGACAGACTTAACGGCCTGCGCTTCTGCTTTATCACCTGCCGGCGTCGAAGTGCCGTGGGCATTGACGTAAGCGATCTGTCCTGGTTCAATCCCGGCGTCGCGAATGGCGTTAACCATCGCCAGGGCCGCGCCTGCGCCATTCTCCGGAGGAGACGTCATATGATAAGCATCGCTGCTCATACCAAAGCCGACGATTTCCGCGTAGATTTTCGCGCCGCGTTTTTTGGCGTGCTCGTACTCTTCCAGCACCACCATACCCGCGCCATCGCCCAGCACAAAGCCGTCGCGATCTTTATCCCACGGACGACTTGCCGCATGTGGATTGTCGTTGCGGGTAGACAGCGCGCGCGCTGCGCCAAAACCGCCCACGCCAAGCGGGGTACTGGCCTTTTCCGCACCGCCGGCCACCATTGCGTCAGCATCGCCATACGCAATCATACGCGCAGCCTGACCAATATTGTGTACGCCAGAAGTACAAGCGGTCGCGATGGAAATGCTCGGTCCACGCAGACCAAACATGATGGTCAGATGCCCGGCCACCATGTTAACAATTGTAGACGGTACAAAGAACGGGCTAATCTTACGAGGTCCGCCGTTCGTTAACGAACTGTGGTTTTCCTCGATCAGGCCGAGCCCGCCAATACCGGAACCAATAGCGGCGCCGATGCGGGTTGCGTTCTCTTCCGTTACTTCAAGACCAGAATCCTGCATGGCCTGAACGCCAGCGACAATTCCATATTGAATGAAGGCATCCATCTTGCGCTGTTCTTTACGCGAGATGATGTCATCACAGTTAAAATCCTTTACTAAGCCAGCAAATTTTGTTGCATAGGCGCTAGTATCGAAATGGTCGATCAGGCTGATGCCACTCTGACCGGCAAGGAGAGCTTTCCAGGTAGACTCTACGGTATTGCCGACAGGAGACAACATGCCCAGTCCGGTCACAACTACACGACGCTTAGACACGGTTGTCCTCCAGGGAGGGAAAATAGATTCTTGTGGGACAAAAAAAGATAAAACTCAGGCGGTCGAATGACCGCCTGGAGATGTTCACTTACGCCTGGTGACCGTTGATGTAATCAATGGCAGCCTGAACAGTGGTGATTTTCTCAGCTTCTTCGTCCGGAATCTCAGTATCAAACTCTTCTTCCAGAGCCATTACCAGCTCAACGGTGTCAAGAGAATCAGCGCCCAGGTCTTCAACGAAGGAAGCATTGTTGGTGACTTCTTCCTGCTTAACGCCCAGCTGTTCGCCGATAATTTTCTTAACGCGTTCTTCGATAGTGCTCATACTCTTAAATTTCCTATCAAAACTCGCTTTCGCGATGGTTTTCGTAGTGTATAAAATGTTGAAAAATTTGCAACTAAATCCCGGCAGGTCTTACCACGATTTTACGCTATTTTGAGGCCGTTTGGCCTCAGAACGCAAATCATTTTGCACAAAACCGTATTCAGGATCGCACAGACTGCGCGGTTCCTGAGCGTTTTGCGCAAATCTCGGTCAGACCATATACATTCCGCCGTTGACGTGCAGGGTTTCACCAGAGATGTAACCTGCTTCGTCAGAAGCTAAGAACGCAACCGCACTGGCGATTTCTTTTGCATCGCCGAGGCGACCCGCTGGAACTTGCGCCAGAATACCCGCACGCTGATCTTCAGACAGCGCACGCGTCATGTCCGTTTCAATAAAGCCCGGAGCAACAACGTTTACGGTAATACCGCGGGACGCGACTTCACGTGCCAGCGACTTACTAAAACCGATCAGACCCGCTTTCGCCGCAGCGTAGTTGGCCTGACCAGCATTTCCCATGGTACCGACCACAGAACCGATAGTAATAATGCGACCGTGACGCTTTTTCATCATAGCGCGCATTACTGCTTTTGACAGACGGAAAACTGATGACAGGTTGGTTTCGATAATATCGTTCCACTCATCATCTTTCATTCGCATTAACAGGTTATCACGAGTAATACCGGCATTATTAACCAGGATATCAACTTCACCAAACTCTGCGCGAATATTTCCCAGAACAGATTCGATAGATGCTGGATCGGTCACATTCAACAGCAGACCTTTACCATTGGCACCTAAATAATCGCTAATCGCCTGCGCACCGCTCTCGCTGGTGGCAGTACCGATAACTTTCGCGCCACGGGCGACGAGTGTTTCAGCGATGGCACGGCCGATACCGCGACTTGCACCGGTAACCAGCGCGATTTTTCCTTCAAAACTCATGGTATTCCTCTTTTATTGCTCAAGCGCCGCAGACAGCGCTGCAGGCTCGTTAAGCGCAGAAGCGGTCAGGGTGTCAACAATACGTTTAGTCAGACCGGTGAGGACTTTACCCGGTCCCACTTCATACAGGTGCTCTACGCCCTGGGCAGCCATGAACTCAACGGTTTTGGTCCACTGAACCGGGCTGTACAGCTGGCGAATCAGCGCGTCGCGAATGGCGTCTGGCGCCGTTTCACATTGCACATCAACGTTGTTCACCACCGAAATCGTCGGCGCGTTAAAGGTGATTTTCTGCAGTTCAACAGCCAGTTTCTCCGCCGCCGGCTTCATCAGCGCGCAGTGGGACGGGACGCTAACCGGCAGCGGCAGCGCACGTTTGGCGCCAGCGGCTTTACAGGCGGCCCCCGCACGTTCAACGGCTTCTTTGTTACCGGCGATCACCACCTGGCCCGGAGAGTTAAAGTTAACCGGAGAAACCACCTGACCTTCAGCGGACTCCTCACAGGCTTTAGCAATAGACGCATCGTCAAGGCCGATAATTGCCGACATGGCGCCGGTACCTTCCGGCACCGCTTCCTGCATAAATTTGCCACGCATTTCAACCAGACGCACGGCGTCGGCGAAATCAATCACTCCGGCACAAACCAGCGCGGAGTATTCCCCCAGGCTATGGCCTGCCAGCAGCGCAGGCGCTTTCCCGCCCTGCTGCTGCCAGACGCGATACAGCGCCACGGAAGCGGTCAGCAGCGCAGGCTGAGTCTGCCAGGTTTTATTCAGTTCTTCCGCCGGGCCCTGCTGGGCAAGCGCCCACAGATCGTAACCCAACGCCGCGGAGGCTTCACGGAAAGTCTCTTCGATAACCGGATAAGCCGCTGCCATATCAGACAACATCCCCACCGCCTGAGAACCCTGTCCCGGGAACACAAAAGCAAATTGCGTCATGTTTAAATCCTTATCCTAAAAACGAACCAGCGCGGAACCCCAGGTGAAACCGCCACCAAAGGCTTCCAGCAGAATCAGCTGACCACGCTGGATGCGGCCATCGCGCACCGCTTCATCCAGCGCACAAGGGACGGAGGCGGCGGAAGTGTTACCGTGACGGTCAAGCGTCACGACCACATTATCCATCGACATCCCCAGTTTCTTCGCCGTCGCGCTGATGATGCGCAGGTTAGCCTGATGCGGCACCAGCCAATCCAGCGCGCTGCGCTCCAGATTATTCGCCGCCAGCGTCTCATCGACAATATGCGCCAGCTCGGTCACGGCAACTTTAAACACTTCATTGCCCGCCATCGTCAGATAGATCGGGTTTTCCGGTTCGACGCGATCGGCGTTCGGCAGCGTTAACAGCTCGCCATAGCGGCCATCCGCGTGCAGATGTGTAGAGATAATCCCCGGTTCTTCAGAAGCCCCGAGCACGACGGCCCCCGCGCCATCGCCAAAAATAATGATCGTGCCGCGATCGGTCGGATCGCAGGTACGCGCCAGCACGTCAGCGCCAATCACCAGCGCGTAGTCTACCGCGCCGTTCTTCACATATTGGTCGGCGATGCTCAGTGCGTAAGTGAACCCCGCGCACGCAGCGGCCACGTCAAAAGCCGGGCAGCCATTGATACCCAGCATAGACTGAATCTGACAAGCCGAACTTGGAAACGCGTGAGTACCCGAGGTGGTCGCAACGATAATCAGACCAATTTGCTCCGGTTTAACACCCGCCATATCCAGCGCGTTTTTTGCCGCGGCAACCCCCATCGTCGCAACGGTTTCATTCGGTGCCGCAATACGACGCTCACGGATACCCGTACGAGTGACAATCCACTCGTCAGACGTATCTACCATTTTTTCCAGATCGGCGTTAGTACGCACGTGTTCAGGCAGATAACTGCCGGTACCAATAATCTTCGTATACATGTACGCTCAGTCACTCTTGGGTAATATACCCGCCTGTTGGAACCGCCGGGGCGTCACTCTTCTTCGTTCGTCCCGGTTTGCGCTCGGGAGTTCCCGTTTCTGTCGCCCGCGGGCAGTTCGAAACCTGCTGGGTATAAAGATTCCAGGCGAGCGGCGATCCGCTGAGGAATCTGCCGCTGCACCGCCTGCACTGCCTGCTCTATCGCCACGCTGAAGGCGCGCTGATTGGCAGCACCGTGACTCTTAATCACGGAACCGCGCAATCCTAACAGACAGGCGCCATTATACTGGTCGGGGTTGAGGTGACTGAATCGCCTGGCGAGGCTTTTTTGTAACCAACGCTTCAATAACAGCAGCCACCACGACCGTTTTTTGCCCTCACCCTGTGATTTCAGCAGCGAAAGGAACATTCTGACAACACCTTCCATAGTTTTTAATGTGACGTTGCCCGTGAATCCATCACAAACCAGCACATCGGTTTTGCCCGTCAATAATTCGTTGGCTTCAAGATAGCCTATATAGTTAAGGGACGGCAGCGTTTTCAAAACCGCGGCGGCATCGCGAATGCTGCTGAGGCCTTTCATTTCTTCTTCGCCGATATTCAGCAGCGCGACGCGAGGATTCTCAATCCCGAGCACCTCTTCCGCCAGTACCGCTCCCATCACCGCGAACTGCACCAGCATCGTGCTATCGCAGTCGACGTTGGCGCCTAAATCAAGTACCACCGTTTTGCCCTTCTGCTGATGCGGAAGTACCGTCACCAGCGCCGGACGCTCAATCTCCTCAATGGGCTTGAGCAACAATTTCGCCAGTCCCATCAGCGCGCCGGTATTCCCCGCGCTGACGCAGGCTTGCGCCCGCCCCTCTTTCACTAACTCCAGCGCCACGCGCATTGAGCTTCCGCGGCTGCTGCGGATCGCCTGCGAGGGCCGCGCATCACTAGCAATAACTGACTGCGCAGGAATAACCTGCAGACGCGAACGTTGTTCGAAATCAGCTTTGGCAAGTAATGGCGTGATGGTGTCGGGATCGCCGACTAAAAGAAGTGTGAGTTGCGAATTAGAGTTCAGTGCCTGCAGTGCTGCAGGCACTGTCACGGATGGGCCAAAATCGCCCCCCATGACATCTAACGCCAGGGTTAGACGTGTCAAGGTATCGTCGCTGCTCGCTTTGGTTATTCCCCAGTTACCTGGGGAAATCCTCGCTAAGCTTCATCACGCTTTTACTCTTTGTCTTTCACGCGGCAAGTATGTTGACTGCGCTTGTTCACCCCAGTCGCATAGTGATAGCTATGCTGCTGGTGATTCTCTCGCTTGCGCCTTCTTGCCACGTGGAATCCATGGAGTAGTGCGTGATTACTTAGCGATAACCTTGCGACCGCGGTAGAAACCGTCGGCAGTGATGTGGTGACGCAGGTGTTTCTCACCAGAAGTTTTGTCTACAGACAGGCTGGTGACTGCGGTCAGAGCGTCATGGGAACGACGCATGCCACGTTTGGAACGGGTTGGTTTATTCTGTTGTACGGCCATGGACCTTACTCCTCAATTACTTATGCTTTAAGCTGGCTAATACGGCAAATGGGTTTGGTTTTTGTGCCTCTTCAGGCAGTTCACCAAAGACCATGTCCGCGTCGGACACTTCACAGTGTTCAGAATCATGCACCGGAACTACAGGCAGGGCGAGAATGATTTCATCCTCAACCAGCGCCTGCAGGTCGATTTCACCGAATTCGTTAACCTCAATCGGCTCATACGCTTCCGGTAGTGCTTCGGCCTGTTCGTCATTTCTGACGGGGCTAAAACAATACGTGGTGTGAACATGATGGGGGAACGGTTTCCCGCAACGCTGACATTCGAGGGTTACTGATACCTTTGCATCGCCGGTAATAACGGCAAGGCGCTGATTATCAATAGCGAACGACATGCTGCATTCCACATCACTGTCCACGCTGACTACAGAATCGGCTACACGTTCAACCTGTTCACGGGCATAAATACCTTCGTAATCGAGGCGTTTTTGAGCCGTGCGGACCGGATCGAGAGTCAGGGGTAATTTTACCTTTTGCATAGGGCGCGCATATTAACTTTGTAATGTCATAGAGTCAAAGAAAAAGGCAGCCTCAGGTTGCCTTTCGCCATTTATTCGCACACATTGCGGCCCATAGTTTAAAATGATGCTCTTCGAAGCGCTATATGTGGATGAAAAAATATGTCTGATCTTATCCTGGCGTCTACATCGCCCTGGCGGCGAATACTGCTGGAAAAACTGGCCATGCCTTTTGAATGCGCAGCGCCTGATGTGGATGAAACACCCCACCCCGGCGAATCTGCCCGTCAGCTGGTGGTACGCCTGGCGCAGGCGAAGGCGCAAATCCTCGCCGGAATCTACCCTCATCATTTAATTATTGGCTCCGATCAGGTTTGCGTTCTTGATGGCGAAATAACCGGTAAGCCGTTGACAGAAGAAAATGCCCGGCTGCAATTACGAAAGGCCAGCGGCACGATTGTCACGTTTTACACCGGACTGGCGCTCTATAATTCCGTAAACAGGCATTTACAAACCGAATGCGAACCCTTCGACGTGCATTTCCGTCATTTAAGCGAGCAGGAAATAGAGGCCTACGTGCGCAAAGAAAACCCGCTGCACTGCGCCGGGAGTTTTAAGAGCGAAGGGTTGGGCATTACGTTATTCGACCGACTGGAAGGCCGCGATCCCAACGCGTTGGTGGGCCTGCCGCTGATTGCGCTATGCCAGATGCTACGTCGCGAAGGGTGTAACCCGTTATTGTATTAGCACGGCATTCTCCCGGGCCTGAGCTCCCCGCTCTGGCCCCCGTCGTCGGCATAGCTTTTTTTCACGCCAGCCAGTAATCTCATTTTACTTCTTCTCTACTGATAGATAAGGCCCGTGGACTCACTCGCGCCAAAACCTGCTGCCCGTCCGTGGCTGCCCATTGTGCTTGCCAGTCTGATCTTGCTCATCACGATGGGGATCCGCCAGACCGTCGGTCTGTTTGTCCACCCCCTGCTGGGCGAAACGACAATGAATATCGCTGAAGTCAGCATGGCGCTGGCGATCGGCCAATTGATGTGGGGAGCATTTCAGCCGCTGTTCGGCGCCTGGGCCGATAAACGCGGCGCGCTGGGGGTGTTGATCATCGGCGCGCTGCTGATAGCGTTTGGACAACTGCTGACGCTGTGGGCGACCTCCTTCTCCTCACTCACTCTGGCGCAGGGGCTGCTCAGTCCGGCGGGGGCGGCGGCAGGCAGTTTTTCCGTACTGATTGGCATCGTTGCCGGCCGCCTGCCTGCGGATAAAGGATCGATGGCCAGCGGCCTGATTAACGCCGGGGGCTCGCTGGGGCAGTTTATTTTTGCCCCGCTGGTACAGCTCATTGTCAGCCTGCGCGGTATGGCTTCGGGGTTAATTTTTCTCGCCGTCGCCGCGCTGGCGACCCTCTTCCCCGCCTGGCTGCTGTGCCGCGATGGCGTGCAGAAACCGGTGCCCAGAGCCCACGCTGAAGCCGAACCGGGACTGAAGCAGCAGATCCATGCCGCGTTCCGCAATCCCAGCTACCTGTTATTACATATCGGCTTTCTTACCTGCGGTTTCCATGTCGCCTTTTTAACTACCCACCTGCCGGGTGAGGTCACGTTATGCGGTCACGAAGCCTCGGTTTCCGCCGCCAGCCTGTCGCTGATAGGCTTATGCAATATCGCAGGCAGCATCTTCGCCGGCTTGCTCGGCAAACGCTATCGCATGAAATATATCCTTGCCGTGCTCTATGCCTCACGGGCGGTGCTGATTGGCCTGTTCCTGGCTTCCGACAAAAGCGAACTCGATTTCTATCTCTTCGCTGCCGCCATCGGCTTTACCTGGCTCGCCACCGTGCCGCCGACGGCCGGTATTGTCGGCAAGCTGTTCGGCACCCGCTACCTGGCCACGCTGTTTGGCTTCACGTTGTTCAGCCACCAGATTGGCGCTTTCTTTGGCGCCTGTCTCGGCGGCCTGGCGATGGCGCGCAACGGCAATCTTGATTGGGTATGGTATCTGGATATCGCGCTGGCGCTGCTCGCCGCGCTGGTCAATTTACCCATCAAAGAGAAAAGCGTCGCGCTACGCCTCAGCGAAGCGACGCGTTGAGAGGCAGCGGCGGACATAACGTCCGCCGTGGAGGTTACTTCGTATTGCGCAAAACCTGCAGGCAGCGCTTCAGCTGGTTGTCGAGCGGCGCTTCAACGCGCATCACCTCTCCGGTACCGGGATGAGTGAACTTCAGCGCGGCAGCATGCAGGAACAGGCGATTCAGGCCGGTGCCCGCCAGCTGTTTGTCGAATTCACGATCGCCGTAGCGATCGTCAAAGGCGATCGGATGGCCGGCATGTTGCGTATGGACGCGGATCTGATGGGTACGCCCGGTAACCGGGCTACAGCGCACCAGCGTCGCATGCGGATAGCGCTCTTCTACCTTAAAACGGGTCTCTGACGGTTTCCCTTCCTGACTGACGCGAACGATCCGCTCGCCGCTTTGCAGGATATTTTTCAGCAGCGGCGCCTGCACCACTTTCGTGTGCGACTGCCACTGACCGCGCACCAGCGCCAGGTAATCCTTTTGCATCCCCTTCTCACGCAGTTGCTCATGCAGCGAGCGCAGCGCGGAACGCTTCTTCGCCACCAGCAGTACGCCAGAGGTATCACGGTCCAGGCGGTGCACCAGCTCAAGGAAGCGCGCTTCCGGGCGCAGCGCGCGCAGACCTTCAATAACGCCAAAGCTCAGGCCGCTGCCGCCGTGCACCGCGGTGCCGGAGGGCTTATTCAGCACCAGAATATGGTCGTCTTCATACAGAATCACATCCGCCAGCGCCGCGACCTTCTGCAGATGCGGGGAGACGGCCTCCTCTTCGCGTTCCGCAACCCGAACCGGCGGGATACGAACCTCGTCACCCGCCTCCAGTTTGTATTCCGGCTTGACGCGTTTTTTATTTACCCGCACCTCGCCTTTACGCAGGATGCGATAAATCATGCTCTTCGGTACGCCCTTCAGCTGCGTACGCAAAAAGTTATCGATGCGTTGCCCCGCTTCATCGGCGGTAATGGCAACCATTTTTACGGTGGGAGTCTCAGTTTTCATGGTGCGCGATTCTAAATAGCCCGACGCATTAGCGCCACTCATTTTTATATGCTTATATTTATCATTATCCGGTTTTCATCGAATGCTTCATCGTCGTTTTGTTTGTTATTAGAACAATCTGTATGCGTTGGTGAAAAAACTGTGAGTAACCGGGTGATAAAAGGTAAAAGTCAACTTGCTATAACAAGGTTAGCAATGGAATAATGATGCCGTTTTCCGTGTTGAATCTTGTTAGAACAAGAAATTAGCGGAATGACCAATTTTGTCTGACCGATCATCCACGCAGCAATGGCGTAAGACGTATTGATCTTTCAGACAGTTAGCGGGCTGCGGGTTGCAGTCCTTACCGGTACAGGCCTCTATGGATTTCACGTCGCAGGAAGGCGTCGACTCCGGGTATTCCCGGGTGCTCTTCTCAGTCCGCTGATTGAGGTGAGCAGGTTAAGCCACCACGCCTGCAATGTGAAAGACGACGAGATATACGCAAAATTATTCAGGATGCGTCAAGGCGGCGAAAGAGAGAATCCCCGGAGCTGGCAGTAGTCAGTGACAGGGGTGAACGAGCGTAGCCAACGCAGAAGCAACCTGAAAAATGGCGTGTATAAATGGAATCTTCTCTGGTGATACATCCCAGGCTGTTCCCCTGCTAATTGCGCTGTGTTTCCGTTTGAAATACAGGCGACCGACACTCTGCGCCTCTTAAGCGCGCGACAACCGTGAGGTTGGCGACGTGAAACAGACACGAGGCCATCGGTTTTCCCCGGTAAGGCAATACTCTGCCCGCAGCTTAGTCGTCAATGTAAGAATAATGAGTAAGTTACGATGAAAAGAATGTTAATCAACGCAACTCAGCAGGAAGAGTTGCGCGTCGCCCTTGTTGATGGGCAGCGCCTGTACGACCTGGATATCGAAAGCCCCGGGCACGAACAGAAAAAAGCGAACATCTACAAAGGCAAAATTACCCGTATTGAACCTAGCCTTGAAGCCGCGTTTGTTGATTACGGCGCCGAGCGTCATGGTTTCCTCCCCCTCAAAGAAATCGCCCGCGAATACTTCCCTGCCAATTACAACTCCCATGGTCGTCCGAATATTAAGGATGTGCTGCGTGAAGGCCAGGAAGTCATTGTGCAGATTGATAAAGAAGAACGTGGCAACAAAGGCGCCGCGCTCACCACCTTTATCAGCCTCGCGGGTAGCTATCTGGTGCTGATGCCGAATAACCCACGCGCAGGCGGTATTTCACGCCGTATCGAGGGTGACGACCGCACCGAACTGAAAGAAGCGCTGGCCAGCCTTGAGCTGCCTGACGGCATGGGGCTTATCGTGCGTACCGCAGGCGTCGGCAAATCGGCCGAAGCGCTGCAGTGGGACCTGAGCTTCCGTCTGAAGCACTGGGAAGCGATCCAGAAAGCTGCTGAAAGCCGCCCGGCGCCGTTCCTGATCCATCAGGAAAGTAACGTCATCGTGCGCGCTTTCCGTGACTACCTGCGTCAGGATATCGGTGAAATCCTTATCGATAACCCAAAAGTGCTTGAGCTGGCTCGCCAGCACATTGCCGCCCTGGGGCGTCCGGACTTCAGCAGCAAAATTAAATTGTACACCGGTGAAATCCCGCTGTTCAGCCACTATCAGATCGAGTCACAGATCGAGTCCGCCTTCCAGCGTGAAGTTCGCCTGCCGTCCGGCGGTTCTATCGTTATCGATAGCACCGAAGCGTTGACCGCAATCGACATCAACTCCGCTCGCGCCACCCGCGGCGGCGATATCGAAGAAACGGCGTTCAATACCAACCTCGAAGCGGCCGATGAGATTGCCCGTCAGCTGCGTCTGCGCGACCTCGGCGGTCTGATCGTCATCGACTTCATCGACATGACGCCGGTCCGTCACCAGCGTGCGGTTGAAAACCGCCTGCGCGAAGCCGTCCGTCAGGACCGCGCGCGTATTCAGATCAGCCACATTTCCCGCTTTGGTCTGCTCGAAATGTCGCGTCAGCGTCTGAGCCCGTCGCTGGGCGAATCCAGTCATCACGTCTGCCCGCGCTGTAGCGGTACCGGCACCGTGCGCGATAACGAATCCCTGTCGCTCTCTATCCTGCGTCTGATTGAAGAAGAAGCGCTGAAAGAGAACACCCAGGAAGTTCACGCTATCGTACCCGTGCCGATTGCTTCCTACCTGTTGAACGAAAAACGCGCGGCGGTGAGCGCTATCGAAACCCGTCAGGGCGACGTGCGCGTGATCATCGTGCCGAACGATCAGATGGAAACGCCGCATTACTCCGTTCTGCGCGTACGCAAAGGCGAAGAGACCTCAACCCTGAGCTATCTGCTGCCGAAACTGCACGAAGAAGAGATGGCGCTGCCGGCTGACGAAGAACCCGCCGAGCGTAAACGCCCTGAGCAGCCGGCCCTGGCCACCTTTGTGATGCCGGACGTGCCGCCTGCGCCTGCGCAGGAAGCGCCTGTCGTGGCGCCTGCGGTTGCGAAAACGGCAGCGGCTCCTGCGGCTACCGCACCGGCGCAGCCGGGCCTGCTCTCTCGCTTCTTTGGCGCGCTGAAAGTTATCTTCTCCGGCGCAGAAGAGGCGAAACCGGCCGAACCTCAGGTAGAGAAAAAAGCCGAAGAGAAACCGGAACGCCAGCAAGAACGGCGTAAACCGCGGGCTAACAATCGTCGCGATCGCAACGATCGTCGTGATAATCGCGAAGGCCGCGATAATCGTGATAACCGCGACAGCCGTGCTGAAAATGGTGAAGGCCGTGAGTCTCGTGAATCTCGCGAGGAGAACCGCCGTAACCGCCGCGAGAAACAGCAGCAGAACGTCGAGCCGCGTGAATCTCGCCAGACCGCGGTCGATGATGCCGAGAAAGGCAAGGCGCGCGACGAACAGCAGCCGCGTCGCGAACGTAACCGTCGTCGTAACGACGAGAAGCGTCAGGCGCCGCAGGAAGCAAAAGCACAAACTCGCGAGGAGCCGGTTGTCCAGCAGGAAACCGAGCAGGAAGAGCGCGTGCAGACCATGGCGCGTCGTAAGCCGCGTCAGCTCGCCCAGAAGGTGCGCGTCGCGTCTGCCGCGGTCGAAACGACTGAACAGGTGGTGGAAACCGTCGCCGTCGCTCTGCCAGACGCTGTGGCTCCGCGTACCGAGCTGGCAAAAGTCGACCTGCCTGCGGTTGTTGAAACCGCTGCCGATCATGACGACAGCAGCGAGTCTCGTGAAGCCAACGGTATGCCGCGTCGCTCCCGTCGTTCACCGCGCCATCTGCGCGTGAGCGGCCAGCGTCGTCGTCGCTACCGCGATGAGCGTTACCCGACCCAGTCACCGATGCCGCTGGCCGTCGCCTGCGCGTCGCCGGAAATGGCGTCCGGTAAAGTGTGGATCCGTTACCCGGTGGTTCGTCCGCAGGATCAGCAGGAAGAGCAGCAGGTTCAGGCATCCGTTGCCGAAACCGTCGAGCCGATCGTTGCGTCGGTTGCCGCGGTGGAACCCGTCATTGCGGAAGCTACCGCACCTGCGGTCAGCGAAGCGGCTCCTGCTACCGCCGAACCGGCACAGCCGGCGGCCAGTGAAGCAGACGTTATCGCTGAAGAAACCGTTGTAGCGGCTGAAAGCGTAGTTGAACCGTCAGCCGCAGCGGAGCCGGAAACGGCCATCGCCGAGAGCGCAGCCACAGCTGAAAACAACGTTGTTGTGCAGGACGAAACGCCAGCGGTTGAAGCGCAAGAGACTTCGGCGCCGCAGGCTGTCGAGCCGACGCCAGTGGTTGCAGCAGCGCCGGTGGTGGAAACAACCCCAGTTGTTGAAGCCTCGCCGGTAGTGGAAACTGCGGCAGTAGTTGAAACAGCACCGGTTGTTGAAACTGCGCCGGTTGCTGAAACTGCGCCGGTTGTCGCCACGGCAACGGTTGCAGAGACCGTTATCGTGTCTCACCGCCATGCCACCGCGCCGATGACCCGTGCGCCGGCTCCGGCCTATGAGCCAGAAGCACCGCGTCATAGCGATTGGGTTCGCCCGGCCTTCGCCTTTGATGGTAAAGGCGCTGCCGGCGGCCACAGCGCTACGCATCAGGCCACCGCGGAACCTACCCGTCCGCAGCCTCTCGAGTAAGCGCGACGCGTCATAAAAAAACCGGCCTCTGGCCGGTTTTTTTATTCCCCTTCCGGCCGCTGCATCCCGGCCACCTGCGGCATCACCTCGCGCATCAGGTCGAGGAACTTTCGCAAACGGGTGGGATAATACCGCGCCCACGGATAGACCAGATGCACCGGCAGCGCAGATGCTCGCCACGATGGAAACAGCTCAATCAACCGCCCGGCGGCAATATCTTCCGCTACCGCCCAGCTTGATACGATAGCCACCCCCAGCCCCGCCAGCGCCGTATTGCGGGCCACATAAACGCTATCGGTGCTCAGGCACGGCACAATACCGAACGTTAATTCCCGGTTATCTTGCTGGCGTTGCAGCTTCACCTCATGCTGATAGAAGGTGCTGATCGCCACCCACGGCAGGCGTGACAGATCCTCGGGCATGGCTAACGCCGGGTAGCGCGAAAGCAATGCCGGCGCCGCCACCAGACTGCGCGGCACCTCGGCCAGCAGCACGGACACCGTCGCCGGATCGACCTCGGCGCCGACCCGAATAGCGCAATCGATATTGTCACTGAGGAAGTCGACGGTTTTGTCATTCAGCATCCACTCCACCGCCAGCTGCGGATAGCGCTGCAGGAAACTGACCAGCGGATCGAGCAGCTGCTGCTGGCCAAACGCGTGCGGGGCGCGCACCCGTAAGACGCCGACCGGACGGTCGTCGGCGATACTCAGATCGTCCTCCAGCGCCATCCACGCATCCACCACCTGGCGCGCGTGCTGATAGCAGCGCTCGCCGTCGTCGGTCAGTTTCATGGCATGGGTGGTGCGCAAAATTAACTTTGCGCCGAGCAATCTTTCCAGCGACTGCAGGCGTCGGCTCACCGTCGCCTGGGTGGTATTCAGCTGTAGCGCGGCGGCAGAAAGCGAACCGGCCTCAACGATTCGAATAAAGGTCCGCATCAGTTCAATACGATCTATACGCTCCTGCCTCTTCATTATCCTTGTCTCTATACGTATTACGTATAACCGTTTTACCACCGCGCTATCTACCGCGCCAGCCGTAATCGGGAAAGAATAGCGCCATCTCATCTTCGAGGACTGCATCATGACACCGACGCCTTTATCCACCCGCCAGGCCGGCTGGATTATTTTTATACTCGCTCTCGGCGCTGGCTTTAGCGTCGCCTCTATTTATTATGCCCAGCCCCTGCTGCCGCTGATGGGCGCCAACCTGCACCTCAGCGTGGAAGGGATGGGATTAGTCCCTACCCTGACCCAGGCAGGCTACGCGCTGGGCATCTTGTTTCTGCTGCCGCTTGGCGACCGCCACGATCGCCGGATGCTGATCTTACTGAAAAGCGCGGCGCTGGCAGTCCTGCTGCTGCTGTGTAGCCTGACCGGACAGCTCACTTCGCTGCTGGTTGTCAGCCTGCTGATCGGCATGGCGGCAACCATGGCGCAGGATATCGTGCCGGCGGCGGCGATTCTGGCGCCGGCGGGAAAACAAGGGAAAATGGTCGGGACGGTGATGACCGGGCTGCTGCTGGGAATTCTGCTCTCCAGAACGGTCAGCGGCCTCGTCGGCGCGCTGTTCGGCTGGCGGGTGATGTATCAGGCGGCGGCGGTCAGTATTGCGTTAATTGGCCTGCTGATGTGGCGCATCCTGCCTCGCTTTGAAATTCATTCAACGTTAAGCTACCCGCAGCTGATGAAATCCATGGCGCAGCTCTGGAAACGCTACCCTGCGCTGCGCCGGGCGGCGCTGGCGCAGGGCTTTTTATCCATTGCCTTCAGCGCCTTCTGGTCAACGCTGGCGGTGATGCTGCTCGCCCACTATCAGATGGGCAGCGCCGTTGCCGGTGGATTCGGTATCGCCGGCGCGGCCGGCGCGCTGGCAGCGCCGCTGGCCGGCGGGCTGGCCGACAAATACGGCGCCGGAAAAGTTACCCAGTTAGGTGCGGCGCTGGTGACGGTCTCCTTCGCTCTGATGTTGCTGATGCCAGCCCTGCCGCCGCACGGCCAGCTGATCCTGATTGGCCTCTCGGCCATCGGCTTCGATCTTGGTCTGCAGTCCAGCCTGGTGGCCCATCAGAACCTGGTATATGGCCTGGAGCCCCAGGCCCGCGGCCGCCTGAACGCGCTGCTGTTCACCGGGGTATTTATCGGAATGTCGCTCGGTTCCGTGCTCGGCAGCAGGCTGTATGTTGCGGCCGGCTGGAACGGCGTGGTGATCCTGGCCGTGGTTGCCGGCGCCATCGCCCTTGCGATTCGCCTGCGGGAAAGCGCGCGCCTGCAGTCTGCCCAGCGCGCAACCCGATAAAAAACCCGCTCCGCAGAGCGGAACGGGTCTCTTTCAGTCCGGCGTCCCGTCCTCAGACGGTACGTCGGGCGAACTCTTTCACCCGGAAGCCCAGCAGCAGCAGAGTGGCGAAATAGGCCACGACCCCTACGCCCACGACCGCCATCAGCCGCACAAGGCGGAACAGCATGGTGCCTTGCGACCATTCCGGCATGATATACATCATGCCCAGCAGCGCAGCAGACATCACCAGCACCGCGATCACCAGACGCAGCAGGAACGAGAACCAGCCGGGCTGCGGGGTAAAGATTTTTTGCTTACGCAGCTGCCAGTACAGTAAACCGGCGTTGAGACAGGCCGCCAGACCGATGGACAGCGACAGGCCGGCATGTTTGAGCGGACCGATAAAGATCAGGTTCATCACCTGGGTCATAATCAGGGTAATGATAGCGATTTTAACCGGCGTTTTAATGTCCTGACGCGAGTAGAAACCCGGCGCCAGCACCTTCACTACGATCAGCCCCATCAGCCCGACCGAGTAAGCCACCAGCGCCCGCTGGGTCATGGCGGCATCGAAGGCGCTGAACTTCCCGTACTGGAACAGGGCGACGGTCAGCGGTTTGGCGAGGATCCCCAGCGCCACCGCGCTCGGCAACGCCAGCAGAAAGCACAGGCGCAGACCCCAGTCCATCAGGCGGCAATATTCGTCATGGTTACCGCTGGCGAAGCTTTTGGACAGCGAGGGCAGCAGAATCGTCCCCAGCGCCACCCCCAGCACGCCGGACGGAAACTCCATCAGGCGATCCGCGTAGTACATCCACGATACCGAACCAGAAACCAGAAATGAGGCGAAGATAGTGTTGATGATCAAGGAGATCTGGCTGACGGAAACGCCGAGGATCGCCGGCCCCATCTGTTTGACCACCCGCATCGCGCCGGCATCTTTCAGGTTGATGCGCGGCAGCACCAGCATGCCGATTTTTTTCAGATGCGGCAACTGATAGGCCAGCTGGAGCACGCCGCCGACGGTAACGGCCCACGCCATCGCCAGCATCGGCGGATGAAAGTACGGCGCGGCAAACAGCGCAAAGCCGATCATACTGACGTTGAGGAAGGTCGGCGCGAAGGCGGGAACGGAAAAACGGTTCCAGGTATTGAGAATTGCCCCGGCCAACGATGCCAGAGAAATCAGCAGAATATAAGGAAAAGTGATCCGCAGGAGCTGGGTGGTCAGCGTAAATTTATCCGGGCTATCGACGAACCCTGGAGCGGTCACGGTGATAACCCAGGGCGCTGCCAGCATCCCGAGGACCGTGACAACCGCCAGAACCAGCGTCAGCAGACCCGAGACATAGGCCACGAAGACGCGGGTCGCATCCTCGCCCTGCTTACTTTTATATTCGGCAAGAATCGGCACGAAGGCCTGCGAGAAGGCGCCTTCGGCGAAAATGCGTCGCAGCAAATTCGGTAATTTGAAAGCCACGAAAAAGGCATCCGTCGTCATCCCGGCACCAAAAATGCGGGCAACGATAGCATCACGCGCAAACCCCAGAACGCGTGAAAACATGGTCATCGAACTGACAGCCGCCAGTGATTTTAATAGGTTCATTAACGTGTTATTCCACAACCCTGAAGTAAAACGCCCGCGATAGCGGGCGCTGGAAAGTGGCGATAGTCTACCGGGTTCGTAATGAATTACTACTCCCAGATGTTACAACGAATTATTCACTGATGGCCTCGCGCCACAGTTTATCAACGATGCGCTGGGCCAGCAGCGCCTGTTCGCCAGCCGTTTCGGGAACCGTCTGATTTTGCACGCATTCAATAAAATGACGCGCGCAGCCGACAAACCCTCGTTGCTCCAGCGTGGTTTGCCAGCCGGGCACCGGCCGCTGTACCACGCCCTGACCGCGCTCTTCCTGCCACTCACGCATATCCCGGACCTCATACAGCCCGCCGTCGGTAACCGCCTGCACCCATTCGCGCTGACTACCGGCGCGGCGGTGCATACTGGTGGTGATCTCCAGCTGCGGGGTGCTGAAATGATGTTCAGCATAGAGCATCTCCCCCTGGGCGGTGGTCTGCAGCGTCCCGCCGCTCAGGCGGGCTTTTCCTCCCGCCAGCCACAGGGCGGTATCCACCACGTGCAGATAATCATCCAGCAGGGTAAAGCGCAGATCGTGGCCCACGCTGTCGCTGCGGTGTTTATCCATGCGTAGTGACGCGGCACGCTCCAGCTGCGCTTTGAGCTCGCGGTACAGCGGGGCAAAGCGGCGGTTGAAGCCCACCATCAGCGTCAGCTTGCGCCGGGCCGCCAGCTCGACTAACGACTCCGCCTCATTGAGTTTGTCGGCCAGCGGTTTATCGACGCAGACATGCACGCCGGCGTTCAGCAAGCGGCTGACCACCTCAAAATGCGAGGCCGTCGAAGTGTGTACAAAGACCGCATCACACTGTGCCGCCAGCCGATCCAGCGACCCGGCATAGGGGATACGCCAGGTGTCGCAGATCCGTAGCGCCTTCTCTTTACCCGGCGACCAGGCCGCCTGCAGCGTCCAGCCGTCCGCCGCCCCCAGCACCGGCAGCCAGGCCTTCTGGGCGATCCCCCCCAGCCCTACCACTCCCACGCGTAATGTCGCCGTCACGGTTAATCTCCCAGGTGAGCCAGCAGTGAATCCAGCCGCGTTTTAAGCTCCGCCACTTCATCTTCCAGCGCCTCAACACGGCTCTGAAGGTCATCGGTAGGCGGCGACACGGCCTCAACGGCGGTGATAAGCGAATCCATATCGTCGCAGAACAGATGCATATAGCGGGACTCGCGTTTCCCCGGCTCGCGCGGCAGGCGGGCGACGAACGGGCCGTCATCACGGCTGGCCAGCGTGTCGAGCACGTTCTCGACTTCAGCCATATCGCTAAATTCATGCATTCGCTGGGCGCGGCTGCGCAGCTCGCCCGGCGTCTGCGCGCCGCGCAGCAGCAGCGTGGCGACCACCGCCACCTCCGCCGGGGTCAGCTTCAGATCGCCGAACTCGGAATTACAAAAGCGCTGCTCGTATTTGGTGACCCGGTTGCCAAACCCGCTGACCGTGCGCAGATAATGGCGTTTGACCAGCGTGTCGAGAACCTCCTGAACATCGCTTTCGCTCAGCGACATTACCGGTTCACGGTTGGTTTTCTGATTACAGGCGGTGACCACCGCATTAACCGACAATGGGTACTGTTCCGGCGTGGTGATCTGCTTTTCCAGCAAACAGCCAATGACCCGCGCTTCATGTGCGGTTAACTGATATTTCATGCTTTCTCCTTAGCGACCCGGAGTCCAGTCCGCTGTCGTCAACGCCGTCAGTACATGGTCGCGCCACTGCCCATCGATCAGCAGATAATCTTTGGCGTAACCCTCTTTTTCAAAACCAAGACGCGCCAGTAAATCGCCGCTACGCTGATTATGCGGCATGTAGTTGGCCATTATGCGATGGATATGCTGCGTGCGCTGCATATAACGAATCGCTGCGGTCAGCGCTTCAAACATCAGTCCCTGCCCCTGCCACTTCTCGCCGATGGAATAGCCGAGATAGCAGGCATGAAACGACCCGCGTACCACGTTAGAAAAATTCGCCACGCCGATAATCTCTTTCTCTTCCGGGTCGAGCAGCGCAAAATAGAACGCCGAGCCCTGCTTGTGAAACTCCGAAATCATCGACAAACGCGCCTGCCAGCCGGAGGGGTAGCAGTGGCTGTCGTCGCGCACCGGCTCCCAGGGTTTTAAGAACCCTTTATTCTCCGCGTAATAATCGGCCAGACGCCAGGCGTCACGATCGTAAACCAGCCGAACCACCAGCCTGTCCGTCGTCAAACGCACCTTGGGTACGTTACTGCGATAGCCAAACATTCCCTTCTCCTGTTCCCCTGACTTATCACCCTGCTCCTTTCACTATACCTGTCCTGAACGGTTGTGTGAAAACAGCAACATACCATTTTCTGCACCATCTCCCCTTTTCGATGAATAGACTCTATCGATCTTGCATTTTGATAAAAAAATATTATCGCAAGGAAGCTGGGAAAGTCAGTGCCTTCCCCGCACACTATCCGGGCAACTCTTTCTTTTCCCTGGAGGGGAAATGTCCCGCGTATCGCAGGCAAGGAACCTGGGTAAATATTTCCTGTTAGTCGACAACATGCTGGTCGTCCTCGGCTTCTTTGTTGTCTTTCCGCTGATCTCCATTCGTTTTGTCGACCAGATGGGCTGGGCGGCGCTGATGGTCGGGATTGCCCTCGGCTTGCGTCAACTGGTCCAGCAGGGGTTGGGCATTTTTGGTGGCGCGGTGGCCGATCGCTTTGGCGCCAAGCCGATGATCGTCACCGGGATGTTAATGCGCGCGGGCGGTTTCGCGGCGATGGCCGTCGCGCATGAGCCCTGGGTACTGTGGCTCTCATGTATTCTCTCAGGACTCGGCGGTACGTTATTCGATCCGCCACGCGCGGCGCTGGTGGTTAAACTGGTGCGTCCGCATCAGCGCGGGCGCTTCTTTTCCATCCTGATGATGCAGGACAGCGCCGGGGCGGTTATCGGCGCGCTGCTCGGCAGCTGGCTGCTGCAATATGACTTCCGCCTTGTCTGCTGCGTGGGGGCGGCGCTGTTCGTCGCCTGCGCCGCCTTCAACGCCTGGTATCTCCCGGCGTGGAAACTGTCAACGGTGAAGACGCCGGTCCGTGAGGGATTGGGCCGGGTGCTGCGCGACAGGCGCTTTGTCACCTACGTGCTGACGCTCACCGGCTATTATATGCTGGCGGTTCAGGTGATGCTGATGCTGCCGATTATGGTCAACGACATCGCCGGCTCCCCCAGCGCGGTGAAATGGATGTATGCCATCGAAGCGACCCTCTCGCTCACCCTGCTGTATCCCATCGCGCGCTGGAGCGAACAGCGCTTTCGTCTGGAGCACCGGCTGATGGCCGGCCTGCTGGTCATGACCTTAGCCATGCTGCCCATTGGCTTAACCAGCAATTTACAGCAGCTCTTTACGCTGATTTGTCTCTTCTACATGGGTTCTATCATTGCCGAACCGGCCCGTGAAACCCTTGGCGCATCGCTGGCCGATGCCCGTGCCCGCGGCAGCTACATGGGGTTTAGCCGCCTGGGGTTGGCCTTTGGCGGGGCGTTTGGCTACGCCGGCGGCGGCTGGTTGTTCGACGCCGGTAAAGCGGTGAACCAGCCGGAGCTGCCGTGGTTGATGCTGAGCATTATCGGCCTGATCACCTTTATCGCCCTGTGGTGGCAATTTAGTCAGAAGCGATCGACCTCCGGGATGCTCGAATCGCGTACCTGACTTTACCTTCGGGGTCAGACGCATTTTCAGCATTTTCCGCTGGTACGCCCAACGCTGGCAGGCCATGCTGCTTTATGTCAGGATGAGCCCATGGCATGACCGTTAAGGAACCCAATGAAAAAGATGTTTATCGTGGCCGCGCTGATCGTCAGCGGCCTGTTGAGCGGCTGTAACCAGCTAACGCAATATTCCGTTAGCGAGCAGGAAATTAACCAGGCGCTGCAGAAACGTAACCACTTCGCCAAGGACATCGGCCTGCCGGGCGTAGCGGATGCACATATTGAGTTACACAATCTGACCAGCGCTATTGGCCGGGAAGAGCCGAACAAGGTGACGCTGAGCGGCATCGCCAATCTGGATCTGAACTCGTTATTCGGCAACCAGAAGGCCACCATTGATCTGAAGCTCAAGGCGCTGCCGGTGTTTAATAAAGAGAAAGGCGCCATCTTCCTGCAGGAGATGGAAGTGGTCGATGCGAAAGTGGCGCCTGAAAAGCTGCAGTCCGTCGTGCAGACGCTGATCCCGTATCTGAATCAGTCCCTGCGCAGCTACTTCAACCAGCAGCCGGCCTACGTGCTGCGTGAAGATGCCAGCACCGGCGAGGCGCTGGCGAAAAAATATGCGAAAGGTATTGAGGTGAAACCGGGAGAAATCATTATCCCGTTCACCAATTAAGAGCCCGGGCGCTGCGGCGCCCGTTTTTTTACGGAAGTTGATGCAAAGGAAAACGTTTACGCTTATCCTTAGTGCCCGGCAAAAACAGCCCTGATGACTGACCCTATTAGCCGGAGCCTTCCATGACAGCACAATCCCAGGTATTGAAAATCCGCCGCCCTGACGACTGGCATATCCATCTGCGCGATGACGAGATGCTGAAAACCGTCGTCCCTTACACCAGTGAGTTCTATGGCCGGGCGATCGTGATGCCGAATCTGGTGCCACCTGTCACCACCGTTGACGCCGCCATCGCCTATCGCCAGCGTATCCTCGATGCCGTCCCCGCCGGGCATGACTTTACCCCGCTGATGACCTGCTACCTGACCGATACGCTCGATCCCGCGGAGCTGGAACGTGGATTCCAGGCCGGCGTATTCACGGCAGCAAAACTCTATCCCGCCAATGCCACCACCAACTCCAGCCACGGTGTCACCAGCGTTGATACCATTATGCCGGTGCTTGAGCGGATGGAAAAACTGGGGATGCCGCTGCTGGTTCACGGCGAAGTGACCCATGCGGATATCGATATCTTCGACCGCGAAGCGCGCTTTATTGAAACGGTGATGGAACCCCTGCGTCAGCGTTTACCGGGTCTGAAGGTGGTGTTTGAACATATCACTACCAAAGATGCCGCCGAGTACGTCCGTGACGGCAATGAGCTGCTGGCCGCGACCATTACCCCGCAGCACCTGATGTTCAACCGCAACCACATGCTGGTTGGCGGCGTACGTCCGCATCTCTATTGCCTGCCGATTCTGAAACGTAATATCCACCAGCAGGCGCTGCGTGAGCTGGTCGCCAGCGGCTTTACCCGCGCATTCCTTGGCACCGACTCCGCGCCGCACGCCCGTCATCGTAAAGAAGCCAGCTGCGGATGCGCCGGTTGCTTTAACGCCCCAACCGCGCTGGGCAGCTACGCCACGGTGTTTGAAGAGATGAATGCCCTGCAGCACTTCGAAGCATTCTGTTCGCTGAATGGCCCGCGCTTCTACGGCCTGCCGGTTAATGAGACCTTCGTTGAGCTGGTGCGGGAAGAGAGTACCGTGGCTGACAGCATCGCGCTGCCGGACGATACTCTGGTGCCGTTCCTCGCCGGCGAAACCCTGCGCTGGACCATGAAAAAATAAAAGCGTTGCCCCCTGTTGTAAACAGAGATTTGATACTGTATAAATAACCAGTATACTACACAGGGGGCCATCATGCGCATCGAAGTGTCTATCGCCAAATCCACAGCTTTACCCAGCGGCGCGTTAGAAGCGCTAAACACCGAACTCTCGCGGCGTATTGAACAACAGTTCCCGGCTAACCCAAGCCAGGTCACGGTGCGCTTTGCCAGCAGTAACAATTTGTCCGTCATTGGCGGCCTGAAAGAAGATAAAGACCGGATAAGCGAAATCCTGCAGGAAACCTGGGAAAGCGCTGATGACTGGTTTATCCATGACGTATCCTGACTCTTGCGGCCAGCCTGACAGCGCCCGCGCAGTTTTCACGCTGAGGTGACAGAAGTCAGCCGGGTGATTCTGCCAGGCGTGCAGGCCGTCGCAAGAGCGTCAGATACAGCAAATTCAATTTGCTCCCTCATTGTGCTTTTTTTGCCGGGTCGCCCCGGCTTTTTTATCCCTACCGCAGACTCAGACTTTTCTTTATTCTTCTGATTATTTCCTTAAAAAATAATGCCCCGCGGGACTAAATTTGCGCAAAAAAGCATCAGCCAGGGGAAGATCTGCCCCGCTGGATTTAATTTCTCGAGTTTATTCTTAACTCCTGATATAATTAACTTGCTTCAAAAAATATGCATTAAACCTCGAGAATTGTTGTCTTTTAACATATGAATAAGGGGTTATGATGGAAAAGAATAATGAAGTCATCCAGACCCATCCCCTCGTCGGATGGGACATCAGCACCGTTGATAGCTACGATGCCATGATGTTGCGCCTGCACTACCAAAACCCCACTCATGAAAGCAGTAACGAAGCTGAAATTGGCCAGACGCTATGGCTAACGACGGAAGTCGCACGTCAATTTATTTCTATTCTGGAAGCAGGTATTGCGAAGATAGAATCAGGTGAATACCAGGCAAATGAGTACCGCAGGCATTAAAAAATTATGCCGCTATCGATATACTCACACTAAACAGGCACCCGCGGGTGCCTGATTTATTTTCGGGCTTGTATAAGTGCAGGTTGTTAATTACCCTGCTAATAAAGCAAAAAACCGGAACATATCATGCAATACGATCTCATCATTATCGGTAGCGGTTCCACGGGCGCCGCCGCCGGCTATTATGCTCGCCGTGCCGGACTTAACGTCCTGATGACCGACGCCCACCGGCCTCCGCATCAGGAAGGCAGTCACCACGGCAACACGCGTCTTATCCGCCACGCCTATGGCGAGGGCGAAAAGTATGTCCCGCTGGTACTCCGCGCGCAGCAGCTGTGGGACGAGCTCGCCGTCACCAGCGGCGAGGCGGTCTTTGAACGTACCGGGGTGATTAACCTCGGCCCGGCAAATTCCCCTTTCCTCGCTAACGTCGCTCACAGCGCCCGCCAGTTTCAGCTCGATGTTGAAGAGATGGATGCTCCGGCCATTATGGCCCGCTGGCCGGAGATTCGCGTCCCGGAAGATTACCGCGGAATATTCGAACCGGCGTCCGGGGTATTGCGCAGCGAACTGGCCATCGAAACCTGGATTCGCCTCGCCCGCGAGGCAGGCTGCGCGCAGCTGTTTAACTGCCCGGTTACCGCCATTCACCACCACCCGGACGGCGTGACTATCGAAACCGCTGACGGCCACTACCGCGGCAAGAAGCTATTGGTCAGCGCCGGAACGTGGGTCACGCGTCTGCTTCCGGGCCTGCCGGTTCAGCCGGTACGTAAAATCTTTGCCTGGTTCCAGGCCGACGGCCGCTACAGTCGCAAAAACAACTTCCCGGCGTTTACCGGCGAACTGCCCAACGGCGATCAATACTATGGTTTTCCGGCAGAAGACAATGAACTGAAAATCGGTAAGCACAACGGCGGGCAGCTTATCTCCGCCCCTGAGGAGCGCACGCCGTTCGGCACAGTCGCCACGGACGGTTCCGAGTCGTTCAATTTCCTGCGCAACGTCCTGCCCGGTATCGGCGGCTGCCTGCACGGCGCTTCCTGTACTTACGACAACACGGTGGATGAGGACTTTATTATTGATACGCTGCCCGGCCACCCTGACACGCTGTTGATTAGCGGGCTAAGCGGCCATGGCTTTAAATTTGCGCCGGTGCTCGGCGAGATTGCCACCCAGTTTGCGCGCGGAGAGACGCCGGCATTTGACCTGGCCCCCTTCTCGCTGGCACGCTTTCAGCCGTAATCGCCCGCGTGGCGGGCCGCCAACCGACAGACAAAAAAACGGCCTCGATGGAGGCCGTTCATCACAGAGAGATTTTATGCGTCGCCTGTATGATTTACTGGTCAACAACGTCCGCGAGCACTTTATGATTTACCTCGCGCTGTGGCTGCTGCTGGCGATCGTCGATCTTATCTGGTTATGGTTTTTCTGATGTCGCAGGATCCGGGATCCCCAGCCGGGTGTTCAGCCGACCGCGTGACTTATTGAAGATCTTATTGCCATTTTCACGCCCGGCCCGCAGCTTACGCTGCTCTTCCTCGGGCAGCTTATGCTCTTCCATGCAGGCCTCGCTACAGCATCCGGCAAACTTTTCGGCGCAGCTCGGGCACTGAATAAACAGCAGATGGCAACCGTCATTCAGACAGTTGGTATGGCTATCGCACGGCGCGCCGCACTGATGGCAATGGGCAATCACATCCTCGGAGATGCGCTCTCCCATCCTTTCATCAAAGACAAAGTTCTTGCCGATAAAACGTACCGGCAGCCCCTGCTCACGCGCGCGACGGGCATATTCGATGATACCGCCTTCGATGTGCCAGACTTTGTTGAAGCCGTTATGCTTCATCCAGGCGCTGGCCTTCTCGCAGCGGATTCCCCCGGTGCAGTACATGACGATTTTTTTGTCTTTATGTTCCTGCATCATTTCGACGGCTTTCGGCAGCTGTTCGCGGAAGGTGTCCGCCGGGATTTCCAGCGCCTGCTCAAAGTGCCCCACTTCATATTCGTAGTGGTTACGCATGTCGATAAACACCGCGTCGGGGTCATCCAGCATGGCGTTGACTTCTGCCGCCTTCAGATAATCCCCGACGTCGGAAGCATCAAACGTCGGATCGTCGATCCCATCCGCCACGATGCGATCGCGGACTTTGAGGCGCAGCACCCAAAAGGATTTGCCATCGTCGTCCAGCGCGATGTTCAGGCGCAGGCCATCCAGCGCCGGATCGAAGGCGTACAGGAACTCGCGTAAAGCTTCGACCTTGCTTTGCGGGACGCTGATTTGCGCGTTGATACCTTCGCGGGCCAGATAGATGCGGCCAAAGACGTTTAGTTCGGTGAGCGCGAGCCACAGCGCATCGCGCGTCGCTTTCGGGTCCACAATGGTGAAATATTTATAAAAAGAGATCGTCGTACGCGGTTCGCTCTCGGCTAACATCTGCGCTTTTAACGTCTCATTTGAAATGCGGTTATGTAACACTGGCATGGTGTACCTGCTCGACATAGGAAATGAGTAAAATAAACGGCCGGCATCATATAGCAAACGGCGTTAATTTACATCCCCACATTTTGCGCTACATTTCACTCACCCACCTTCGCTACCGTTTAACAATAAATGCCACCTGGGACAGTCGTTTTGGCTGATGCACTAAAAAATGCGATAATAGAACAAGTTGCTTAATTGAACAGGTATAAGATGACCCATTTACCTAAATTCTCCGCGGCGTTATTACACCCGCGCTACTGGCTGCTTTGGCTAGGTATTGGCCTGCTGTGGCTGGTTGTTCAGCTTCCTTATCCGCTGATTTACCGCCTTGGCAAGGCGATTGGCCGCCTGGCGCTGCGCTTTATGCAACGTCGCGCCAAAATCGCGTATCGGAACCTGGAGCTCTGCTTTCCGGAGAAGAGCGAAGAGGAACGCCACCGGCTGGTGGTGCAGAACTTTGAATCCGTCGGGATGGGGTTAATGGAAACCGGGATGGCCTGGTTCTGGCCTACCAGCCGCATTGCGCGCTGGACTGATTCCATCGGCGTCGAGCATATTCGGGCGGTACAGGCGCAAAATCGCGGTATTCTGCTGATTGGCGTCCACTTTCTCACCCTCGAGATGGGGGCGCGAATGTTTGGTATCAACGAACCGGGCATTGGCGTCTACCGTCCGAATGATAATCCGGTCATCGACTGGCTGCAGACCTGGGGACGCTTACGTTCCAATAAGGACATGATCGACCGTAAAGACCTGAAGGGGATGATTCGGGCGCTGAAAAAAGGCGACGTGCTCTGGTACGCGCCGGACCACGACTACGGCCCCGGCGCCAGCGTATTTGTGCCTTTGTTCGCCGTCGAACAGGCAGCGACGACATCGGGGACCTGGATGCTGGCGAAAATGTCGAAAGCCTGTATTGTCCCCTTCGTCCCACGGCGTAAACCTGACGGCAAAGGCTATGAGCTGATTATTCTGCCGCCGGAGTGCGACCCGCCGCTGGATGATGCGGAAACGACCGCCGCCTGGATGAACAAAATCGTCGAGCAGTGCATTCTGATGGCGCCGGAACAATATATGTGGCTGCATCGCCGTTTTAAGACCCGGCCGCCGGGAGTCCCGTCGCGCTATTAACGCGCGATGGCTTTCACCACCTTCCCTCCGGCAACCCGATACCTGCCGGAGGCGCAGACCCTCGCCGCGGTTTTAAACGCCCCCGCCCATTGCGATGATCATTTCTCAGGCGCATAATTAGCAGGCTCATATTTTCATTTTTTGACCTGCCTGACAGGCCAATGGAAGCCTATGTCGTCTGCTGATACCCCGATCAACTGGAAGCGAAATCTCACCGTCGCCTGGCTGGGTTGCTTTTTAACCGGCGCGGCGTTTAGCCTGGTTATGCCTTTTCTTCCGCTCTATGTCGAGCAGCTTGGCGTGACCGGCCATAGCGCCCTGAATATGTGGTCAGGGCTGGTCTTCAGCATCACCTTCCTGTTCTCCGCGGTCGCTTCACCATTCTGGGGCGGTCTCGCCGACCGTAAGGGGCGCAAGATTATGCTGCTGCGTTCCGCCCTTGGAATGGCCATCGTCATGCTGCTGATGGGACTGGCGCAAAATATCTGGCAGTTTCTGATCCTGCGGGCCCTGCTCGGGCTGTTGGGCGGCTTTGTTCCGAATGCCAACGCCCTGATTGCCACCCAAATCCCACGGCAGAAAAGCGGCTGGGCGCTGGGGACCCTGTCAACGGGCGCCGTCAGCGGCGCGCTGTTGGGGCCGCTGGCCGGCGGTTTCCTCGCTGACCACTGGGGGCTGCGCAGCGTCTTCTTTCTCACCGCCAGCGTACTGCTAACATGCTTTATCCTGACGCTGTTTTTGATCCGTGAACGCTTCGAGCCGGTCAACAAAAAAGAGATGCTTCACGCCCGGGATGTCTTCTCCTCGCTGAAGAGTCCGAAACTGGTACTGAGCCTGTTCGTCACCACCATGATCATTCAGGTCGCCACCGGTTCGATAGCCCCGATACTGACGCTCTATGTCAGAGACCTCGCCGGTGACGTCAATAATATTGCCTTTCTCAGTGGGATGATCGCCTCCGTTCCCGGGGTTGCCGCCCTGCTCAGCGCCCCGCGCCTCGGCAGGCTGGGGGACCGTATCGGGCCGGAAAAAATCCTTATCGTGGCGCTGATCCTCTCCGTTCTGCTGTTGATTCCGATGTCCTTCGTCCAGACCCCGCTGCAGCTCGGCATTTTGCGCTTTCTGCTCGGTGCCGCCGACGGGGCGCTGCTGCCTGCCGTGCAAACGCTGCTGGTCTACAACTCCACCAGTCAGGTCGCCGGGCGCATCTTCAGCTATAACCAGTCATTTCGCGATATTGGCAACGTCACCGGCCCGTTGATCGGGGCGTCGGTTTCCGCCAGCTATGGCTTCCGGGCCGTGTTTTTCGTCACGGCCGCCGTGGTACTGTTCAACGCGGTCTATTCCACCCTCAGCCTGCGGCGCCCTTCTGCTGGGGAACCCGCGCAGGAAGCGGACCCTGGCGATCGGTCGGTAAATTAATTGCGTCAAGGGCTGTTGCCCTTGACGCAATGCTCAGCGCCTTCTATAGATTGAATCGTGACCATTTCTCATTCTTCTTAGGGGATTAGCTATGCCAAAGGATTCGATTTTCTATGCCACGCTCGAAGAAGCTATCGATGCGGCCCGCGAAGAGTTCCTTGTCAATAATCCGGATAGCGACGAGGAGAGTGCCAACGTTGAGCAGTTGAATATCCAGAAGTACGTGTTGCAGGACGGTGATATTGCCTGGCAAGCCGAATTTTTTGCCGACGAGGATGGGGAAGGCGAATGCCTGCCGATGTTAAGCGGCGAGGCGGCACAGAGCGTGTTTGACGGTGACTACGACGAAATTGAACTACGCCAGGAGTGGCTGGAAGAGAATACGCTGCATGAATGGGACGAAGGTGAATTCCAGCTGGAACCCTCTCTGGACACCGAAGAGGGTCAGACCGCCGCCGACGAGTGGGATGAACGCTAGTTAATTATAGGGCCCGTGACTGGCATCCAGCGGTAACAGAAGCGTATCGAAGACCAGTGAAAAAGGCAGATCGAGAATGGTGATATAGCGCCATGCCGAATCACGCACGTCCCACTGCACGCCGGGGTAATACTGGTTACCGTGTCCCTGCCCCGGCACCGTGCGGCTAATAATGCTGCCGCAGCCGCTGAGCACCAGCGTCATGGCGATAATCAGTAAAATTCTCATCTGCTACCTCAGTTCTCAGATAAAAAAATACCGGCAATATTGCCGGTATTTTCCTTCACGTACGGCTTACTTTATTTTCAGCGCCTGCGGGTTGAGCGTCACCTGCTGATACGCGCTTACCCACGAAGAGTATTTCTCCGGCGCAGCCCACACGCGATAGTGCAGGCGTGACAAAGTGACCGGGTCGCTCAGCAGCACCAGACGACGGTCGCGATTAAGCTTGTCCGGCGTCTCGTTCAGCGCCTGCTCGACGTGGCGTTCACGGGCAATTTCCAGGATATGGCCGTGACGGTGGCGCGCGGTTGCCATCGCCGTCGCCAGGGCGTTAAACGATGGATTAAACACGGCGTGCATAAAGCCATCGTCCAGCGAACGCTGACGGTTCATGGTCAGATACGCATCGGTATCCTTCAGTACCTGCGGCGGCGCGTACTCTTCCGGGATCAGGAATAACTTCCAGCGTTTGGTGCGCAGACCAACGGTCGCCCGGCTGGAAATCACCGACACAAACGGTGACAGGATCAGCGAGAAGACAATCGGCGCCAGCCAGAACAGGAAGCGCAGATCCAACCACGCCATCCCCACCGCCCACACCAGGCCCAGCAGCAGCTGCGAACCGTGGCGCATAAAGGATTCACCCCACGGCGTGGAGTCATCATCACGCTGCGGAGAGTTCCAGACAACTTCCCAGCCAAGGAACGCGCTGACCACAAACACGGTGTGGAACAGCATACGCACCGGGGCCAGCAGCACGGAGAACAGCACCTCCAGCAGCAGAGAGAGCGTGACGCGGATAAATCCGCCGTACTCTTTCGAGCCTTTGCACCACACCAGGATAATACTCAACAACTTCGGCAGGAACAGCAGCACCATGGTGGAGGCAAACAGCGCGATGGCCAGCTCCGGTCGCCACTGCGGCCATACCGGAAACAGCTGTCGCGGCTGCAGGAAGTACTGCGGCTCGGTCAGCGCATGCACGACCTGCAGCGCGGTCGACAAGGCAAGGAACATAAACCACAGCGGCGCCGACAGGTAGGACATCACGCCGGTCAGGAACACCGCCCGGTGCACCGGGTGCATGCCTTTCACCAGGAACAGGCGGAAGTTCATCAGGTTACCGTGACACCAGCGGCGGTCGCGCTTGAGCTCATCCAGCAGGTTCGGCGGCAGCTCTTCATAGGAACCCGGCAGATCGTAGGCGATCCACACCCCCCAACCGGCGCGGCGCATCAGCGCGGCTTCCACGAAGTCGTGCGACAGAATCGAGCCGGCAAAGGAGCCTTCACCCGGCAGAGGCGCCAGCGCACAGTGCTCGATAAACGGCTTCACGCGGATAATGGCGTTGTGACCCCAGTAGTGCGATTCGCCAAGCTGCCAGAAGTGCAGACCGGCCGTGAACAGCGGGCCGTAAACGCGGGTCGCGAACTGCTGACAACGGGCATACAGGGTATCCATCCCGGAGGCGCGCGGCGATGACTGGATAATCCCGGCGTTCGGGTTAGCTTCCATCAGACGCACCAGCCCGGTCAGACATTCACCGGTCATCACCGAGTCGGCGTCCAGCACCACCATGTAGCTATACTGGCTGCCCCAGCGGCGGCAAAAGTCATCAATGTTGCCGCTTTTACGCTTCACACGACGGCGCCGGCGACGGTAGAAAATCTGCCCTTCGCCCTGCACTTCCGCGATCAGCTCCATCCACGCCTTCTGCTCAGCCACGCAGATATCCGGGTTGTAGCTGTCGCTCAGGATATAAACGTCGAAATGCTGCTGTTGGCCCGTCGCTTTCACCGATTCCCAGGTCGCACGCAGCCCGGCGAACACCCGATCGACGTCTTCGTTACAGATAGGCATGATCAGCGCGGTGCGGTGTTCAGGGTTTAGCGGCTCATCACCGACGGTAGAGGCGGAAATACTGTACTTATCGCGCCCCATCAGCAGCTGCAGGAAGCCCATCAGCGCGGTCCAGAAGCCCGCGGAGACCCAGCAGAAGAGCACCGCAAAGAGGATCAGGATCCCGCTCTGCAGCACATACGGCAGCAGCTGCATGAAGGAGACCCACAGGTTCTGCCCAACCATGTCCGCCGGATTGATTAACGCCCAACCCTGATACGGCAGAATGGTTTTCATATACCAGGTCGCCACTACCGTCTGCGCCAGCGTCAGCAGCAGCAGGATGTAGCGGCGGATGGTACCGGCGGTACGCCACTTCTGTTCGCTCTCCTGCTCTTCCTTAGTCAGGCGAGAAAGATAGCGCGGCGTGACGTCACGCCCACGCAGCCGATCCCAGAAGCGACCAACCGGGTTGGTACGCCAGGGGTCCGGGAACATAGAGGAGCGTTGCGCTTTCGGCATCGCGTGCAGCTGGGTACGCCCTTCATCATCTTTAATCAGCTGATCGCCGGCCAGAGAACCCGGCCAGCTATGCTCCAGCCGCGATTTGACAGACCCCAGCGGGGAATCGTCTTCACGCGTAAAGGTATGATGTTCGGCATCCAGCGCTTCGTGTACGGCTTGCAGGCTCGTGTCAGGAAGCGCGGCTTTTTCAGCATCCGACAGCGGCAACGCGTCAATGTACTTCGTTATCTTATTCATTGGCAGGCAGCTGATAGCTCCAGGTTTCACTCAGCGTCTGGTCAGCATTGACCAGCGCAGCGCGCATTTCCGTGGTTTTCTTCGGATCTTTCACCTTCACGCGCAGAATCATACGCCAGCCTTTGGTGACCGGGTTATAACGCACGGTATTTTCAACGATCTCTGCGTTGTCGCCGATGCTCGCCTGCGCCGTTACCGGGGTATCCGCCGGCAGTTTTTTCATCTCAGCGCCGGTGAAGTCGACGATAAACGCAATCGTGCCATCCGGCTGGCGAATCAGGTTTGACTGCTTCACATCGCCCGTGGAACGACGGGTCTGCATAACGTACGCGTTATCCGGTGAATGCAGCTTGTCTTCATCGCGGCTAAAGGTAATCGAGTATTTAAAGTTCATCTCTTTACCCGGATCCGGCAGCTGATCCGGCGTCCAGTAGGCCACGATGTTATCGTTCGTCTCATCGTTGGTTGGGATTTCAACCAGTTCGATTTTCCCTTTGCCCCAATCGCCTTTCGGGGTGATCCACGCGCTTGGACGGAGGTCATAACGATCGTCGAGATCTTCAAAGCGGGAGAACTGACGGCCACGCTGCAGCAGGCCAAACCCTTGCGGATTTTCCATCGCATAGCTGCTGACGGCCAGGTGTTTCGGGTTATTCAGCGGACGCCAGATCCATTCGCCGTTGCCGGCCAGAATCGACAGGCCGTTAGAATCGTGCAGCGCCGGACGGTAGTTGGTCGCCGGAGAAGGCTGATTCGGCCCGAACAGGAACATGCTGGTCAGCGGCGCCACGCCCAGTTTGCCGACCTTATCGCGCAGGTACACCTTCGATTGTACGTCTACGACAGTATCGCGGCCCGGCATGATCACAAAACGGTATGCCCCGGTGGCGCGTGGGGAATCCAGCAGTGCATAAATCGTCAAACGTTTATCCGTGGCTTTTGGACGCTCAATCCAGAACTCACGAAAACGCGGGAATTCTTCGCCGGAAGGCAGTGCGGTATCGATAGCCAGGCCGCGAGCGGATAGCCCGTAAACCTGGCCCTGACCCAGAACGCGGAAGTAGCTGGCGCCGAGCATGCTGACGATTTCGTCGTTCTTATCTTTGCTATTGATCGGGTACAGTACTTTGAAACCGGCGAAGCCCAGGTCTTTCACCGTATCTTTGTCATGCTGGACGCTGCCAAAATTGAAGTAATCCGGGTTATATTTAATCTTACGCACGCTGCTGGCGGTCACTTCGTTAATGGTGACCGGCGTGTCGAAATACATGCCCTGATGATAAAACTCAAGTTTGAACGGGGTCTTCTGGTTGTTCCAGTAAGCCTTATCGTGATTAAACTGGATCTGTTGATAGTCCGCGTATTTCATGTCGCGGAAAGCGGAGGGCAGGTTACTCTTCGGCGCTTCATAGCCTTTCCCGGCTAACGCTTTGGCCTCTTTTGCAACGTCATCAATGCTAAACGCCCATGCAGATGAAGTACACAGGGACAACATTACGGCTGCGCTTAACCAGCGCATTTTCATCATCTGTGGTTTAAGTTTCATATAAGTAAGCACTTCCCCCTTTGTGTGCTTAAATCGATCCGATCTATTTTAATGGTAATTCAGGCAATCCGACAACATAATCCCTGCTTTGTTCACCTTAGCGGCGCAGGTAATAGACAGTTAACTGCCACATTTGCACTTTGCGTACTTATCCTGGAGACAGTTATCCAGAGTTGATGTAGGGTTGCTGAGAATTTAAACGTTATCACCTTGAGTGATAAGACGAATTGTCTGAGAATGTAGTGATATTGTATGAATAATACGCCAGTACAACGTGAATATTTCTTCGACAGCATCCGCGCATGGTTGATGTTGCTGGGGATTCCGTTTCACATCTCGCTGATCTATTCCAGTCACAGCTGGCATGTGAATAGCGTCGATCCGTCCTGGGGGCTGACCCTGTTTAACGACTTTATTCATGCTTTCCGCATGCAGGTCTTCTTCGTCATTTCGGGTTATTTTTCCTACATGCTGTTCCTGCGCTATCCGCTCAAAAAATGGTGGAAAGTGCGCGTTGAGCGTGTAGGTATTCCGATGCTGACCGCCATTCCGCTATTGACCCTCCCGCAGTTTATTATGCTGCAGTACGTCAACGGCAAGGCCGATAGCTGGCACAGCCTCTCGGGCTATGACAAATTTAATACCCTGGCGTGGGAATTGATTTCGCACCTGTGGTTTTTGCTGGTGCTGGTGGTCCTGACTTCGCTGGGCGTGGTGCTCTTTAAGTGGCTGACCGGTCGCCGAAGTGAAGGCACCCCCCGCTTCGGTGACACCGTCACATTAGGCCAGCTGTCGATGATTTTTCTGGCGCTTGGCGTGCTGTACGCAGTGATCCGCCGCACGCTGTTTGTGCTATATGCGCCGCTGCTCAGCAACGGCCTGTTTAACTTTATCGTCATGCAAACGCTGTTTTACCTGCCCTTTTTTATTCTCGGCGCGCAGGTGTTTATCAATCAGCGTCTGAAAACGATGTTCACCACCCCATCGCCATGGTGCTTTGTCGGCGCGCTGCTGGGCTTTATCGCCTACCGCCTGAATCAGCAGTACGGCTCCGGTGAGGGCTGGATGTACGAAACCGAATCGATCATTACCATGGTGCTCGGCCTGTGGATGGTGAACGTGGTGTTTTCTCTCGGCCACCGTCTGCTCAACTTCCAGTCCGCGCGCGTGACCTACTTTGTGAACGCTTCGCTGTTTATTTATCTGGTGCACCACCCGTTGACCCTGCTCTACGGCGCCTGGATCGCGCCGGCGATTAAATCCAACGCCTTAGGATTTATTGCCGGTTTAATCTTCGTGGTGGGTATTGCCGTCGTGCTGTATGAAATTCATCTGCGCATCCCGCTGCTACGCTTTCTTTTTTCGGGGAAGTTCCAGCAAAAAGCGGCTAAACCGCAGGTTTCCACCAGCTGAGCCAGGCCGATCGTCCGCTTGTTTCAGGCGGCGATCGGCCTGCCCCGTCCTTCCAGCGTCCTCACTGCGGCGCCAGCAGGCGACGGTAGATAGCGGCCGTTTCCTCATCAAAACAGACAAAACAGACCCGCTCCAGCGGGTTGTAGCGCGTCAGAAAGGTATTCACCGTCTGCACGGCGATTTCCGCAGCCGCCTGCTTAGGATAACCATAAACGCCGGTGCTGATTGCCGGGAAGGCAATCGAGCGATAGTTATTTGCTGCCGCCAGCAGCAGGCTATTGCGATAGGCATCCGCCAGCAGCTCCGCCTCCTGCCGATCGCCCCCGTGCCAGACCGGCCCGACGGCGTGAATAACCGCGCTGGCCGGCAGCTGTCCCGCGGCCGTAATCACCGCATGCCCCGGCGGACACTCTCCTTGCTGCTGGCGAACGACCTGACAGGCGGCAAGCAGTTGCGGCCCGGCGGCACGGTGAATCGCGCCATCGACCCCGCCCCCGCCAAGTAGCGAGGGGTTAGCGGCATTGACGATAACATCGACGTGCAGCGTAGTGATGTCGCCGAGAATAACCTCAGGTTTAACCGTCATTTCGCCTCCTGTCGGCAAACGTCTTTACATAAAGCATAGCGGATAATATGGCACGATAACCTCTGGGACGAAAGCCTGGGCGTGCGCATGTCACTGATAATCAATGTGCAGAATAGCAAGGGTATGTTACGGAACATTAACGGCGGGGAGTAAAAAAAAAGGGCCCGAGGCCCTGTTTATGCGTGCGGAGCGAGTCAGCTTATACCCGGTCGGGCGTTTCATTGCCCAGAGATGATTTCTGCTTGCGCGCTCGCGCCGCCAGCCATAGCCCGCTATTTTTCATCGCATAGCCGAATACCAGCCCCAGCGCCAGCGAAGGCACCACCACACGCCAGTCGCCGTTACCGGCAAAGGTGGCACAGGCGCCAATAAAGGTACCGGGGACAAAAGAGAGCAGCAGTTGCCGAGCCTGAATGCACATCAGGAAGGCGACGACGCCGGTCATCATGTAGCCCAGGATCTCGAGATGCGGCGCCAGCGCACTGCCATATATAATGACCAGCGCCCACACCACCCCACTCATCACCGTGCAGGTTGAAATCAGCAGGCCTTTCAGCCCGCCCTGCGGACAAGCGAAATAGGCCGTACAGCCGAGAAAGCCCGCCCAGCTCAGCAGGCCGAGCGCGACCGCCACCCATCCCCAAATACCGGAGAGAATGCCTGTGGTGATTGCGATTGCGAGAAGTATGTTCATGCCGCGTATCATAGCAGATACGCGGCGCTCAAATGCGATCTGGAGCACATTACATGCAACATCAGAATATCAATTGCATTTATTATGCGAGATGCATCACACTTTATTCTTCAGTTTCTTCCTGCAGTTCATCCCACATGGCCGAGATCGCATCGCGCGTCAGCGGCGCCATCGTGCGCCAGAATGGCGTTTCGGCATGGGCCTCGACCTTACCGAGGAAAGTGCCGCACCATGGCAGAATGTAATCGGCAAACAGCGTTTCCAGCGTTTCGCTTTCATCCTCCGGGGCATGGTCTTCAAGCCATGAAGCGGCCAGCAGCAACGAGCCAATATGGTCCGCGTTGCCTTCTCCGGTGGGGATCCCGTGCGCGCTGAGGAAACCGCGCACTTCCGCTTCGCTCGCCCCCTCGACCCAGGCACTACGATAAGGAGGAACGCGACACTCTTCGCCAACAAACAGCGCGTTGTAGTCCGCGGCCAGCGGTTGCACGTCGCAGCTTTGTTGCAGACGCTCCAGCTGCTCATCCTGCTCCAGCGGCCAGCTCGCCGCCAGTTTCCCTTCACGAATCAGGGTAAACAGCGGTACCAGAAGCGGATCTTGCGGCTGGCGATAGTACAAAGAGCCCAGCACGCGGCAGAGGATTGAAAACTCGTTCATTCATTTATTCCAGTTGTTCAAATTAAAGGTCAGCAAATTCAGGAATCGCCGGCATCCCGCGAGACTCGAGGAAATCCAGCAGCCGACGCGGAGAAACGTTCAGGATCCGCTCCTCCGGGAAGTTCACTTCATCAAGGATTTTACGACACTCTCTGAATTCACCGAGGGTAAATGCCGTGTGCGAATCGGAGCCCAACGCCACCCAACCTCCGGCATCGCGCACCGCGGCAGCAATGGCCCGACAGTTATCTTCGCTGCCCACGCGGGAAGAAATGAAGGATGAGTTGTTGATTTCCAGCGCCACCTGATATTTCGCCGCCGCTTCAGCAATCGCCGGGATATCGACGGGGAATTTAGGGTTACCCGGATGGCTAATAATATGCACCGCGCCGCTGGCCATCGCGGCGATCATCGCCTCGGTATGAGTCGCTTTGTCCTGCGGTGGAAAGACCGGCTCGTGGAAACCCGCAATGAACAGGTCCAGTGAGGTGAGCATCGGGCCGGAACAGTCGATTTCGCCGTGGATATTTTTAATGTTGGCTTCAATCCCGCGCAAAATGCCGACGCCGTCCACCAGCCGCGGCCAGATGCGCATATTGACAAAATGCCAGTAGTGCGGCGCATCGGCCATATCCGGACCATGGTCGGTAATGGCGAAAAGTTTGATCCCCTTACGCTTTGCTTCCGCAATATAATCGTGCAGGGTGCTGTAGGCGTGGGTACTGGCGACGGTATGCATGTGCAGGTCAACAGGATACATCACATTCTCCTTCTCTGTTTGTGGCAAGAATAGCAGGTATCAGGGCGTATGATGAGCAAAAACCCCGCCTCAGCGGGGTTTTCTCTTAGTATCCGCGCTGGCGATCGACCTGCCCGTTCACCGTTTCGCCCCGCTCCAGCTGGCCAATGGTCCCGGCAATATAGGTAATGGCTTCCTGAGGACGCGTCACCGCCGCGACATGCGGCGTCATCGCCACCCGAGGATGCGCCCACAGCGGGCTGTCAGCCGGTAACGGTTCGCGGCTAAAGACATCCAGCATCGCGCCTTTAAGCTTACCGCTGTTCAGCGCCGCCAGGAGATCGTCTTCGACGACGTGAACGCCCCGGGCCAAATTGAGAACATAGCTGTTATCCGGAAGCTGCGCCAACAGCTGCTGATTAATTATACCGGCGGTTTCCGCCGTATTCGGTAGCAGGTTGATCAGCACGCGCGTACCGCCGAGGAATTCCCCCAGTTCCTCCGCCCCGGCAAAGCTTTGCACCTGCGGCCAGGATTTGCGGCTCCGGCTCCAGACACGCAGCGGGAAGTCCCACGCCTGTAGCGCCTCGGCGACTTTCGCCCCGAGTACGCCCGCGCCCATAATCCCGACGGTAAACTCGTCACGGCGGTAGTCCGCCAGCGGCTGCCAGCGAGCTTCCTGTTTTAGCGCCTGATAGTCATCGAAGCGGCGGAACCAGTGCAATACCTGGCTCACGGCATATTCTTGCATCTGCAGGCCCATGCCGGTGTCTTCCAGGCGGAATAGCGGAATCGACAGCGGCAACATTTCCGGGTGCTCACGCAGTTTGCTCAGAATGGAGTCAACGCCGGCCCCCAGGGCGAAGACGGCTTTCAGGTCGCGTCCCTGCAGCATCTCTACCGGGGGATGCCACACCAGCGCGTAGTCAGCAGGGTGGTTGTCGCCGGGTTTCCACTCGCGAACGCGCGATCCTGGCAGCTGTTTTTCCAGCTCGGCAATCCAGTACGGGGTATCAAACGTCGGGTGATAAAAGATAATGTCCATAGTGACTCCTGATCGCTGACGCTTTACCCAGGCTAAGCCAAGCGTCGTATTTTACTTGTTGTTTTCTATTAGGTTGCCAGCATAACAAATTTCACTTTGCTGTCAGATAAAAAGAGAGTGGTGGCAAAAAAATCGATTGTCGCGCATTTAAAAAGCAAGTTGCGCGAAGTTTGGCTAAACGCACGTTTTTTTGAAAAAGTTGATTGACGAGAGATACGTATTTCCCTAAATTAGCGCCCGTTCCCGGCAGCAAGGGAACGACAATATGGTGAGGTGTCCGAGTGGCTGAAGGAGCACGCCTGGAAAGTGTGTATACGGCAACGTATCGGGGGTTCGAATCCCCCCCTCACCGCCATATTTTAAGAAGAGCTCGTACGCAAGTGCGGGCTTTTTTTTCGCATGTTGTACCCCACCAGGGGGGAGATGAGAAGCCCCGACCGGGGTTCGACAGCTGGCGCAGCCAGCTGGACAGCCTGCAATTACACCATCCCCGGAATAACAGACATGCCTGCGAGTTCCGGTAACAGTTTCCCGTATCGTTGCGCATGCCGATACACGCAGCATCCCTATCTCTACCCGAACAACGGTTTCAGATTAATGGATAAGTCTTGTCCCAATACCCCGGAGTCTGATACAGCGCCTTGAGATAATCGATAAATAATCTCACCTTCGCCGGCAGATAACGTTGCTGGGGGAAAACGGCCTGGATGTTGTATGCCGGCAACGCATACTCATCCAGCGCCGTAATGAGTTCGCCGCGCTGCAGTTCACCATGAATCTCCCAGGTCGAACGCCAACCAATCCCCAACCCCTGTTTTACCCACGACAGTAAAAGCTCGCCATCATTACATGCCAGGTCGCCGCGAACCTTAATCGCCACCTGCCGGCCCTGGTTCTGAAACGTCCAGCCGCGCTGTTGCCCGCCCTGCATGCTAAAGGCCAGACAGTTATGTTTTGCTAAATCATCAAGCGAGTGCAGCATACCGCAGCGGGAAAAATACTCCGGGGTACCGCACACCACCCGCTGGTTTGGAAATAGCTTAATCGCCACATAGGTGGGATCCAGAATCTCGCCGATACGGATACTCATATCAAAACCGTCATTGACCAGATCGAGAACCGTATCGGTGAAGTTGAAATTAAGATTAAGCTCCGGGTAGCGCTGTTTGAAAGCGTAGACATGCGGCGCAATATGGCGACGGCCAAATGCCGCCGGCGCCGATACGGAGAGCTGCCCGTTCACCGCCAGGTTGCTGTTGCTGATATCGCCCTCAACTTCATCGAACTCATGCAGCACGGTTTTCGCGCGTTCCAGCAGGCGTTCGCCGGCTTCGGTAAGCTTGAGTCCGCGGGTTGAACGATGCATCAGCTTGACGCCCAGCCGCCTCTCCAGCGCGTCCAGCCGCCGCCCCAGAATCGCCGGGGTCACGCCTTCATTGACAGCGGCCGCCGCAAAGCTCCCCTTCTCCGCGACCTGCACAAATGTATTCAGCTCGGTGTAGCGCCCCACCCCATACCTCCAGTATCGACAGAAACCGATTTTAGGTCATTCAAGTAACATATAGCCTATTTTATGCTGAAGACGATAATTAAAATATCGACTATCAGGAGTTAATCATGACCAGAATGAGAGCAATCGAAGCCGCTGTCCAGGTAATGCGGCGCGAGGGGGTGGATACGGCTTTCGGCGTACCCGGCGCGGCGATTAATCCCCTGTACGCCGCGATGCAGAAAATCGGCGGTATCGACCATGTACTGGCTCGTCACGTGGAAGGCGCTTCACACATGGCTGAGGGCTATACCCGCACCAACGCCGGCAATATCGGCGTCTGTATCGGCACATCCGGCCCGGCAGGTACCGATATGGTCACCGGGCTCTATTCGGCCTGCGCAGATTCGATTCCCCTGCTGTGTATCACCGGCCAGGCGCCACGCGCCAGAATGCATAAAGAAGATTTTCAGGCTGTCGATATCACCAGCATCGTCAAACCAGTGACCAAATGGGCGACGACGGTGATGGAGCCGGGCCAGGTTCCTTACGCCTTCCAGAAGGCATTTTACGAAATGCGCAGCGGGCGTCCGGGGCCGGTGCTGATCGATCTGCCGTTTGATGTGCAAATGGCGGAAATTGAATTCGATATCGACACCTATGAGCCATTACCGGTACACCGCCCGGCGGCAAGCCGGGCCCAGGCGGAAAAAGCGCTGGCGATGCTTAACGCAGCCGAGCGGCCTCTGCTCGTCGCCGGCGGCGGTATTATCAACGCCGACGCCAGCGAACAGCTGGTCGCCTTTGCGGAAATGACCGGCATTCCGGTTATTCCCACCCTTATGGGCTGGGGCACGATCCCTGACGATCACCCGCTGATGGCCGGAATGGTGGGATTACAAACCGCGCATCGCTACGGTAACGCCACGCTGCTGGCCGCCGATGTGGTGTGCGGCATTGGTAACCGCTGGGCCAATCGCCATACCGGTTCGGTGGAGGTGTACACCGAAGGTCGCCGCTTTATTCATGTCGATATCGAACCGACGCAAATCGGCCGGGTCTTCACCCCCGATTTTGGCATTGTCTCGGATGCCGGCGCTGCCCTGGAGCGTTTCCTGGAGGTGGCCCGCGAATGGAAGGCCGCGGGCAAACTCAAGGATCGCAGCGCCTGGGCCAGCGAATGCGCCGCGCGTAAACGGACGATGCACCGCAAAACCCATTTCGACAACGTGCCGGTAAAACCCCAGCGCGTCTATGAAGAGATGAATAAATTCTTCGGTCAGGAAACCTGCTATGTCAGCACCATCGGTTTGTCGCAAATTGCAGGCGCGCAGTTTTTACACGTCTACAGGCCGCGCCACTGGATCAACTGTGGTCAGGCCGGCCCGCTAGGCTGGACGATTCCCGCGGCGCTGGGGGTGGTCAAAGCCGATCCGCAGCGCCAGGTGGTGGCGTTGTCCGGCGATTATGACTTTCAGTTTATGATCGAGGAATTGGCTGCCGGGGCACAGTTCAACCTCCCCTATATCCACATTCTGGTCAATAACTCCTACCTGGGGCTCATCCGCCAGGCGCAGCGGAGCTTCGATATTGACTACTGCGTCCAGCTGTCGTTTGAAAATATCAACGCGCCGGAGATTAACGGCTACGGCGTCGATCACGTGGCGGTCGTGGAGGGTCTCGGCTGTAAAGCGCTGCGCGTATTCAACCCCGGCGAGATTCCGGCGGCGCTGCGTCAGGCGCAGGAGCTCATGCGGCAATATCGCGTCCCGGTGGTGGTGGAAATTATTCTCGAGCGTGTCACCAACATTGCGATGGGAACGGAAATCAACGCGATCAATGAGTTTGAAGAGCTGGCGGAAAGTGCGGCCGATGCGCCCACTTCGGTTCCGCCATTTAACTGATTAGCGTCTCTGACCCGTAAAAACAAGGAGCACACGATGCCACGTTTTGCTGCAAACCTGTCCATGTTGTTTACCGAAGTAGATTTTATCGAACGCTTTTCTCTTGCCGCCAGGGCCGGTTTTAAGGGGGTGGAATATCTCTTCCCCTACGATTACAGCGCGGCTCAGCTGAGAACGCAGCTCGATGAGCATCGGCTCACTCAGGTGCTATTTAACCTGCCTGCCGGCGACTGGAACGCCGGCGAACGCGGCATCGCCTGCCTGCCTGAGCGGGTGGCGGAGTTCCGCGATGGCGTCGAGCAGGCGATTCTTTACGCCCATATTCTGGGGAATCACCAGGTTAACTGCCTGGCCGGCATTAAGCCGCAAGGCTACGACGATGAGGTCATCGCGACAACCTTTATCGACAACCTGCGTTATGCCGCCGACAAACTGGCGCAGGCGGGCATCAAGCTGGTTATGGAGCCGGTGAATACCCGCGACATCCCCGGTTTTTACCTTAATCACACCCGCCAGGCGCTGGAAATCATCTCCCGGGTTAACCATCCTAATCTGTTTATCCAGTATGACATTTATCACATGCAGATTATGGAAGGCGATTTAGCCAGAACGCTGCAGGAAAACCTGACGCTCATCAATCATGTCCAGCTGGCGGATAACCCGGGGCGGCATGAACCGGGAACCGGCGAAATTAATTATCCGTTTCTTTTCGCCCATCTGGAAGCGATTGGCTATCAGGGATGGATCGGCTGCGAGTACAAACCCGCCACGACGACCGAAGCCGGTCTGGGCTGGATGAAAACGCACACTATTTCTTAACGGAGACCGCGATTATGGCACGTATTGGATTTATCGGAACCGGCATCATGGGCAAACCGATGGCGCAGAATCTGCAAAAAGCCGGTCACACCCTGCTGTTCTCTGAACATCACCGGCCGGCACCCACCGAGCTGCTGGGCGAACACGGCATCGCCCTGCCGACACCGCAAGCGGTGGCCGGGGATGCCGAATTCATCATTATTATGGTGCCGGATACGCCGCAGGTTGCAGAGGTGCTTTTTGCCGATGGCGGCGTCGCTCAGGGGCTGAGCAGCGGTAAGGTGGTGATTGATATGAGCTCAATTTCACCCGGCGCGACGAAAGGGTTCGCAGCCCGGGTAAACGCGCTGGGCGCCGCTTATCTCGACGCCCCGGTATCGGGCGGCGAGGTCGGCGCACAGGCCGGAACCCTGTCAATCATGGTGGGCGGCGATGAGGTCACCTTTGCGCGCGCGCTACCGCTGCTACAGGCGATGGGCAAAAATATCACTCACGTTGGCAGCAACGGCGATGGACAAACCGCCAAAGTCGCCAACCAGATCATCGTCGCGCTCAATATTCAGGCCGTGGCGGAAGCGTTAGTTTTTGCGGCGAAAAATGGCGCCGATCCGGCCAAAGTGCGCGAGGCGTTGATGGGCGGGTTCGCCTCATCAAAAATTCTCGAAGTCCACGGGGAGCGGATGATCAAACGGACCTTTAACCCCGGGTTTCGTATCGCGTTGCACCAGAAGGATCTCAATCTGGCGCTGGCTGGCGCAAAAGAGCTGGGCCTGAATTTGCCCAACACGGCCAATGCACAGCAGGTCTTTAGCACCTGCGTTGCGCTGGGCGGCGCGGAGTGGGATCACTCGGCGCTGGTAAAAGGACTCGAACATATGGCGAATTTCACCATTGACGGTCAGAAATAGGCAACAATTCTCCTCCTGAAGCGTATGCCGGATGCGGGAAACCCGCCGGCTTTTGCTGAAAGAAGAGCCCTTACTGACGTACCCTACGCCCATCGGGCACATGTCAAATAAAGCGTAAAAATAAGACGCCATTCGCGCTGCAGCCGTCGGGCAGCGCGTACAGGAGATCGCTATGTCCTTCAATGTCCAATCGTTTCTCACGGGATTATTTACCACCGCCATCGCCGCCGCTCATCCGCGTCAGACCCTGAAGCCCTACCTGCCCGCTCCCGCCAGCGGCAGAACGCTGGTGATCGGCGCCGGTAAAGCCGCCGCCGCGATGGCGGCCGTCGTGGAGGAAGAGTGGCCAGGAGAGCTCACCGGCCTGGTCGTGACCCCCTATAAACATGGCGTCAGCTGCCAGCGAATTGCAGTGGTTGAAGCGGCGCACCCGGTCCCGGACGACGCCGGCGAACGCGTCGCTCGGCGCGTATTAGAGATGGTCAGCGGCCTCACCGCAGAAGACCGGGTTATTTTCCTGCTTTCCGGCGGCGGTTCATCGCTGCTAGCCCTTCCCTGCGCGGCCATCACTATCGAAGATAAGAAACAGATCAATAAAGCGTTGCTACGCTCCGGCGCCAGCATCAGTGAAATAAACTGCGTGCGTAAGCATCTCTCCGCCATCAAAGGAGGACGCCTGGCGGCGGCCTGCTGGCCAGCCAGCGTCTACACCTACGCCATTTCCGACGTCCCTGGCGATGACCCTGCGGTTATTGCCTCCGGCCCGACGTGGGGAGACGCCACCACCTCTGCTGACGCGCTGGAGATCGTCAAACGCTACGCCATTCAGATCCCCGAACACGTTCAACAGTGGCTGTCAGACCCGCAATCTGAAACCGTTAAGCCCGGCGATCCGCGTCTGGCGCGCAGCCACTATCAGCTGATCGCCACGCCGCAAATGGCCCTCGACGCGGCCGCCAGCTACGCCAGAGCCGCGGGCATCACGCCGATCGTCCTCGGCGACCTGGAAGGAGAATCCCGTGAAGTCGCCCGCGTACACGCGGGGATTGCGCGGCAAATTCAAAAATATGGTCAGCCGATTGCCGCGCCAGCGGTGATTCTTTCCGGCGGTGAAACCAGCGTCACCGTGCGCGGCAGCGGGCGCGGCGGGCGCAACGCCGAGTTTCTGTTAAGCCTGACCAATGAGCTCAAAGGACAGCCGGGGATCTGGGCGCTGGCCGGCGACACCGACGGCATCGACGGTTCAGAAAACAACGCGGGGGCGATCATGACGCCACAAAGCTGGCAGCGGGCGGCATCGATCGGCCTCAGCGCGCGCCATGAGCTGGATAACAACAACGGCTACGGCTACTTTTCCGCGCTGGGCGATCTGATTGTCACCGAACCGACGCGCACTAATGTTAACGACTTCCGGGCGATTCTTATTACTCAGCCCGATAGCTGATTGCGGGGTCTTGCCCATTATGGGGCTGCGGCGCGATGCTCTCGCGCCGCTTTTTTTACCTTATAACGGATAATGCGCCGGGTAATCCAACTGCGCGACGCCGCTGGCCACCGCGGCCTGGGCCACCGCGCCGGCGATTCGTCCCAACAGCCGCTCATCCATCGGTTTCGGTAAGATATACTCTGGCCCAAACGTCAGCGCCCCGCTTTGGCTGCTGCGCAGCACGGCCTCCGGAACCGGCTCTTTTGCCAACGCCGCCAGAGCATGCACCGCGGCAATCATCATCGGCTGGTTAATATCCCGGGCACGAACATCCAGCGCCCCGCGAAAAATAAACGGAAATCCGAGAACGTTATTCACCTGGTTAGGGTAGTCGGATCGTCCGGTCGCCAGAATCATATCGCTGCGCGTGGCGTGCGCCAGCGCTGGCGCAATTTCCGGCTCCGGGTTAGAGCAGGCGAACACCACCGGTTTTTCCGCCATCGCGCGCAGGTCCTCCGCGCCAAGCAGATCCGCTCCGGATAGCCCCAAAAAAACATCGGCGCCCTGCATCGCCTCCCGCAGGGTGCGTGGGCCGCTGTTATTGATAAACTCTTCCTTGAAGCGGTTAACGCCGGCACGCCCGGCATAGATCACCCCGGCGCGATCGACCATATACAAATTCTCCGCCCGGGCGCCAAGCTGGCGTAATAGCCGCATGCAGGCGATGGCCGCCGCGCCGGCGCCCAGGCAGACAATTTTGGCGCTGGCGAGGGTTTTCCCCTGAATTTCCAGCGCGTTCAGCATGCCGGCGGCGGTAACAATTGCCGTGCCGTGCTGATCGTCATGAAACACCGGAATGGCGCAAGATTGCTTTAACAGCCGTTCAATCTCAAAACATTCCGGCGCTTTAATATCTTCTAAATTAATACCGCCAAACGTATCGGCGATCTGCGCCACGGTCTGAATAAACAGCGCCGGGTCTTTGGTATTAATTTCAATATCAATCGCATCAATATTGGCAAAGCGTTTAAACAGCAGCGCTTTACCTTCCATTACCGGTTTACTGGCCAAAGAACCTAAATCGCCTAATCCCAGAATCGCCGTACCGTTGGAAATCACCGCCACCTGATTGCCCTTGCCGGTATAACGCCAGGCGTTTTCCGGATCCCGCGCAATTTCCCGAACCGGTTCAGCGACGCCCGGACTATACGCCAGCGCTAAATGCTCGGCATTATCGGCCGGTTTACTCAGGGCAATGCTTATTTTCCCCGGTAGCGGATATTGATGATAATCCAGCGCTGAACGTTGCTTATCGTAAGACATATAAACCTCATATTGATGTTAAATCACTCACACAGTCAGGATTAATTGACTCAGCCCGAAAATACGTCGGGTAATCTTCAGCAGAATACCCGACGCGGTATGACATTAATGAACCAGCATCCCCGTAAATACATATGCCTGGAGCAACGTAATAATGCCAATAATGCAGGCGAAGATCAGGCTATGCTTAACGGTAAAACGGAACAGTTCAGATTCCTTCCCCACCATTCCCGTCGCGGCGCAGGCGACGGCGATGGATTGCGGAGAGATCATTTTTCCTGTTACGCCACCGCTGGTATTCGCCGCCACCAGCAACGTATTTGAAACATGAATCTGCTGCGCCGTCGTAGACTGCAATGAGCAGAACAGCGCGTTAGAAGAGGTATCAGAACCGGTAAGAAAGACCCCCAGCCAGCCGAGGAACGGTGAGAAAAAGGGAAACATCACGCCCGTTCCGGCCAGCACCAGCGCCAGCGTGGTCGACATCCCGGAGTAGTTGGTCACAAAGGCAAAGGCCAGCACCATGCCAATCGACCATATGGGCCATTTTAAACTGACCAGGGTCTCGCCAAATACCCTGACGCCTTTTTTTACCTCAACCTTTAAAATAAACATCGAGATAATCGCGGCAATAAAAATGGCGGTTCCCCCGGCCGAGAGCGGATCAAACTTGAATATCGCGTCCATCGGGGTTGGCTGTGCGACAATCGGCGCGGTTTTCATGACCAGCTGATGCAGATGCGGGATCTGGAAATTAAAGACCAGGGAGTACAGCGCCCCTCCGGGAATAAACAGCGCTTTAAAGGATTTCATCGTCCAGATCGTCACCAGCAGCGTGAGAATCAAAAACGGCGACCAGGCACGAAGAATTTGCCCAAAATGGTATTCAGAAGGTACGGGACCGGTAGAAATCGGTCTCTGTAGCGCCATCGCCCCGGCGGACTGTCCCATACTCAGCGACGCTTCGGTATTTTTCGGCCGCCAGACCTTGAGGAACAGCGAGAGTGAAACAATGCTGACCAGCGCCGAGGTAATATCCGGCAGCTCCGGGCCAATATAGTTAGAGGTAAAAAACTGCGTAACGGCAAAGCTGCCGCCGGCCACCAGCGCCGCGGGCCATGTCTCCTTAATGCCTTTCCAGCCGTCCATCATCGCAATCAGCCAGAAAGGCACCATCACCGATAGCAGCGGGAGCTGGCGCCCGGCCATCGCGCCGATATGGAATGGATCAATCCCTGTCACCTGCCCGGCGACCAGAATCGGCACGCCGAGAGCGCCAAACGCCACCGGCGCCGTATTGGCAATCAGACATAAGCCAGCGGCGTATAAGGGTCTGAACCCCAGCCCGACCAGCAACGCGCCGGTAATCGCCACCGGTGCGCCAAAACCGGCGGCCCCCTCCAGCAGCGCGCCGAAAGAGAAACCGATCAGCAAAACCTGCAGACGCTGGTCATCGGTGATCGACAGTACCGAACTGCGAATAATATCAAACTGGCCGCTGATCACCGTCAGTTTATACAGGAAAACGGCGGCGATAATAATCCAGGCGATCGGCCATAGACCGTACAAAAAGCCATAGCCAGCGGCCGCAAACGCCATTTTGGCCGGCATATGAAAAGCATAAATCGCAATCACCATCGATAATATTAAGGTAATCGTCCCGGCGACGTGACCTTTTAATCTTAATACCGCCAGGGCAATAAAGAAGAATATAATCGGTATTAAGGCGATCAGTGCTGATACCCCCAGACTGCCTGACGGTGTATACATTTGATTCCAGGTAAGCATATTTTCAGTCTCTAATTATTTTATATACCTGGTATGTTTCGGGCATCCTGAGCAACTGCAAATATAATTTAATATATTTTGCCGTTACGACTCATAAAGATACCTGCCAGCACACCTGATATATGTTGGTAAGAGGAGTTCTTCAGCACACGAATGCGCAGAAGGAGATTAAGATGTCCATGTTCTTCATACCACCCGGCGTCAGTCACAAAATAAAACTGCGCGAGTTTCTTTATTTTTATTTTGACCTCAGCGTGCGGTTCGCCGCTCAGATCATCAGCATAAAAAGCGCATCGTCGCGCTACCGCATTATCTGCAGTAACCCCCAGCAGAGAATATCGCCGGGGGCTTTTTATTTTTTATTGCGCCATTGATGGCGCCGCGAGGTCTCTATCCGTTATTCAGCGCGATGCATGCTGCTTATCGCGTAAACGCCAGGCATGCAGCAGCGGTTCGGTATAGCCATTCGGTTGTTCCGCGCCGAGAAAAATCAGATCGCTGGCCGCTTTAAACGCGCTGGAGGCGGAAAAATCCGTCGCCATCGGTCGATAGGCGGCGTCTCCCGCATTCTGCCTATCCACGACTTGCGCCATATTCTCCAGCGAGGCCTGCACCTGCTCCCGGCTCAGCACGCCGTGCCGTAGCCAGTTGGCGATATGCTGGCTGGAGATGCGCAGCGTCGCGCGGTCCTCCATCAGCGCCACATTGTGGATATCCGGCACCTTAGAGCAGCCGATTCCCTGCTCAACCCAGCGCACGACGTAGCCAAGGATACTCTGCACGTTATTATCCAGCTCTTGCTGAATCTCCTCCGCCGACCAGCCGCCTTTTTCATCTACGGGTACCGTCAACAGATCGTCCAGCAGCGACGCGAACTCGGCGCTAAAATCAGCCCCTGCGATATCGGCCTGCACCTTGCGGACATCGATCTGGTGGTAATGCAGAGCATGCAGCGTTGCCGCCGTCGGCGAAGGCACCCATGCGGTATTGGCCCCGGCGCGCAGCTGTTCGCCCTTTTGTTCCAGCATCGCGGCCATCATATCGGGCATGGCCCACATTCCTTTGCCAATCTGCGCCTGGCCGCGTAAGCCGCAGAACAGGCCGGAGAGAACGTTATTGCGTTCGTAGGCTTGAATCCACGGGGTCGATTTCATCTGATTTTTACGCAGCATTGCCCCCGCCTCCATCGCCGAATGGATCTCATCCCCGGTGCGGTCGAGAAAGCCGGTGTTAATAAACGCCACCCGGTGACGGGCCTCGGCAATACAGCTGCGCAGGTTGACCGATGTCCGCCGCTCCTCATCCATAATCCCCATTTTCAGCGTGTTCTCCGCCATCCCCAGCATTGCCTCGATACGCGTAAACAGCAGGTTGGCGAACGCCACCTCGCGCGGGCCATGCATCTTAGGTTTGACGATATATACGCTACCGGCGCGCGAATTTTGCCTGCGCTGCAGGTCATGTAAGGCGATCGCGCCCGTCATGACGCCATCGAGGATACCTTCCGGAATATCGTGGCCAGCGCTATCCTGGATAACGGGAGTGGTCATTAAATGGCCGACGTTGCGGATAAACAGCAAAGCGCGGCCCGGCAGCGTCAGGGCCGAGCCGTCGGCGGCGGTGTAGCGGCGATCGTCATGGAGCCGACGCACGATTTGCTGGCCATTTTTAACGATCGTCTCCCGCAGCGTTCCGGTCATCAGCCCCAACAGATTGCGATACACCACTATTTTATCCTGCGCATCGACGGCGGCGACCGAATCCTCGCAGTCAAGAATGGTGCTGATCGCCGACTCGATAATCACATCATTAATATGCGCCGGATCGCCCTGACCGATTCGCCCCCCGGCATCAATCTGCAGTTCGATATGCAAGCCGTGATTCTTGAGCAAAATCACCTCAGGGTCCGCCGGTTCTCCACGATAGCCGATAAATTGCGCCGGGGTGCGTAACGTCGTTTCGCCTTGCGTACGCAGCTGAATACACAATTGCCCCTGCACCACGGTAAAGCCCAGCGCATCGTGGTAGCTGCCCCTTTCCAGCGGCAGCGTCTCGTCAAGAAAGCGGCGAACCCACGCGATCACCTGCGCGCCGCGAACCGGATCGTAACCGCTGCCGGACGTCGTCTCCTGGGGAATAATGTCGCTGCCGTACAGCGCATCGTACAGGGAGCCCCAACGGGCATTCGCCGCATTCAGCGCATAGCGGGCGTTCATCACCGGCACCACCAGCTGCGGTCCGGCCTGCCCGCTAATCTCTTCGTCAATACCGGTTGTCGCCACCTCGACGCGCGGCGGCGGCGGCACCAGATACCCCAGCTCGCGGAGGAAAGATTTCCAGGCGGCCTTATCGCTCACCGGACCGGGAAACGTGCGGTGCCAGTTATCCAGCGCCGCCTGAATACGATCGCGCTCCGCCAGCAGTTTGCGGTTTTCCGGGGTCAGGTCGTGGATTAACGCCTCGATATCGCGCCAGAACGCCGCGGGCTGCACGGCGGTGCCGGGCAGGACCTCCTCATCAACAAAGCGCTTAAAATCGGCGTCAACGCGTAAAGTGCCCTGGGTTATCATCTCACTCATATTCCGCTCCTTATGACTCGTTCGTTGCCGTTACCAGACCCGCGACCGCCGCTTTCGCCACCTGGGCATCCTGCGCGCCGGTTAAGCCGGACACACCTACCGCGCCGATGACCTGGCCATCAACGATAATCGGCACGCCGCCTGCAAGCGGGGTTAATAGCGGCGCGGTCACAAACGCGGTGCGGCCATGATTCACCATCTCTTCATATCCCTGCGTTTCACGGCGGCCCAGCGCGGCGGTCCGCGCTTTCTCCTGTGCGATATAGGCGGCGATTGGAGCGCAGCTATCCATGCGGGTTAACGCCAGCGGATGGCCTCCGTCGTCCACCACCGCCAGGGCAACCGACCAGTTATGTTTCAATGCTTCTTCATGGCCCGCGGCAATTATCGGGGCAGCCAGCTGCTGGCTGAGGATCGCTTTAGTCTTCATTGTGCTGTTCCTGTTCAAGGGCTTCTTCTACCATTTCAATCCAGTGGCGCACGGGCGTCCGCCCGGCGCTGGCCAGATGCGTTTGACAACCGATATTCGCGGTGACGATCAGGTCGGGTTTCCCGCTTTCCAGCGCGTTCATCTTGTTATCCCGTAACCGACGCGACAGCTCGGGATGCGTAATGGAATAGGTGCCTGCCGAACCGCAGCACAGGTGGCTATCCGGGACCGCCGTTAAACTGAATCCCAGCCGGATCAGCACCTTTTCGACCTCGCCATTGAGTTTCTGCGCATGCTGCAGCGTGCAGGGGCAGTGGAATGCCAGCTTTTTGTCTCCGCGTATGCGCAGGTTTTCCAAAGGCTCATTGCGCAGCAGCTCAACTAAATCAATCGCCAGTTCGCTCACCCGGCGCGCTTTTTCCGCGTACCGCGCATCGTCTTTCAGCAGATGGCCATACTCTTTAACAAAAGCGCCGCAGCCGCTGGCCGTTTGTAAAATGGCCTCTGCCCCCGCTTCAATCCCCGGCCACCAGGCATCAATGTTCTGCCTTGCGCGCGCCAGCCCCTTCTGCTGCGCATTCAGGTGATAATCCACCGCGCCGCAGCAGCCGGCCTGGGCAATCGGCTGCACGCTGATGCCAAGCTGGTCCAGCACCCGGGCCGTCGCCGCGTTGGTATTGGGCGACAGCGTGGGCTGCGCGCAGCCTTCCAGCATCAGTACCCGGCGCGCATGGCGCTGCGGCGGGCGCGCTTTCGCCACCGCCGCCGCCGCGGGTAGCTTGGCCCTCAGCACCGCGGGCAGCATCGGGCGGAACACCTGACCCACCTGGGTGAGCGCGCGGAAAACCGACGGCCGCGGGACGATCTGCCGCAATCCTTCCCGCAGCATGCGTTCCGGCAGCGGCCGCTTCACCTTCTCTTCGACGATTTCGCGGCCGATATCCAGCAGATTGTGATAGCGCACGCCCGACGGGCAGGTTGTTTCACAGTTACGGCAGGTCAGGCAGCGATCCAGATGCTCCTGGGTTTTTAGCGTGACCTCGTTACCTTCCAGGACCTGTTTGATCAGATAAATTCGCCCACGCGGCCCGTCCAGCTCATCGCCCAATAACTGATAGGTCGGACAGGTTGCCGTGCAGAAGCCGCAGTGAACGCAGGAGCGCAGGATGCTTTCCGCCTCGTCGGCGCGCGCGTTGTGCCGCATTTCTTCATTAAGGTTGGTTTGCATGATTAATCCTTATATTTCCGCGTACATCCGCCCCGGATTAAACACGCCGTGAGGGTCGAGCTGCATTTTTAGCCGTTGGTGATAGTGCAGTAGCGGCGCGGCAAGCGGTGAGAAGCCGCCATCGCCGGCGCTAAAACGGGTGGCGTAGCCGCCCGCCTCCGCGGCCATCAGGCGAATCAGCCCTGCATCGGCGTCGGATTTCAACCAGCGTAGGGCGCCGCCCCAGTCGATCAGCTGCTCGCCCGGGAAGCCGATAACCGGTGCATCGATCGGCAGCGAGATTCGCCACAGCGTCGCCGGCAGGCGGAAAAAGGGTAGCTGATGCTCGCGGAGCTGCCACCAGAACTGATTGGCGACCGTCTCGCCGCCGAGCCGCTCGCGCGCCGCTTTCACCGAACCTTCTCCCCCTTCCAGACGGATCCACAGCGCATTATCGTAATAACATAGCGCGCCGATCGGCAGCGGCTGCTGCTGCCACTTGGCGATCTCGCCCATCGCCACAGGCAGGTTAAGCTCAAGACGCAAGCTCATCGTCGCCCGTGGCTTAGGCAGCACCTTCATGGAGACTTCGGTTAACACGCCGAGGCAGCCGTAGCTTCCCGCCATCAGCCGCGAGAGATCGTATCCGGCGACGTTTTTCATCACCTCGCCGCCAAAGCGCAGATGCCTGCCGCGGCCGGTAATGACGCGGGTCCCCAGCACAAAATCACGCACCGCCCCGCTCCATGGCCGCCGCGGGCCGGCCAGGCCGCTGGCCACCATCCCGCCCCATGTTGCGCCAGCGCCAAAGTGCGGCGGCTCACAGGGCAGCATTTGCCCCGCGTTGCCCAGGGTCTCTTCAATTTCCGCCAGCGGCGTGCCGGCGCGGGCGGTAATCACCAGCTCTTTAGGATCGTAGTTAACGATGCCGCGGTGATAACGCACATCCAGCAGTTGGCCGCAAGTCTCACGCCCCAGAAAGGTCTTGCTGTTGCTGCCCTGAATCGCTAACGGCGTTTTATTGCCGATGGCATCGTTCACCTGTTCCAGCAGCTCTTTGCTGTAATTACATTCGCCTGTCATCAGAAGCGCTCCAGTTCAGGAAAAGGCAGATGGCCATGATGAACATGCATGGCGCCAAATTCTGCGCAGCGGTGCAGCGTGGGAATATTCTTACCAGGGTTCAGGAGACCGTCAGGGTCGAAAGCCGCTTTTACCGCATGGAAAGTGGTAATTTCATCGCTGTTGAACTGCGAGCACATTTGATTGATCTTTTCACGGCCGACGCCGTGTTCGCCGGTGATGCTGCCGCCCACCTGCACGCAAAGCTCAAGGATTTTGCCGCCGAGGATTTCTGCGCGTTCGAACTCGCCAGGCGTGTTGGCATCAAACAGAATCAGGGGATGCATGTTGCCATCGCCGGCGTGGAAGACGTTCGCCACCCGCAGCTCGTAGCGACGCGATAAGTTGGCGATGCCTTCCAGCACCCCCGGTAGCGCGCGGCGCGGGATGGTTCCGTCCATACAGTAGTAATCGGGCGAGATGCGCCCCACCGCCGGGAAGGCGTTCTTGCGCCCGGCCCAGAAGCGGATACGCTCGGCTTCATCCTGCGCCAGGCGGACCTCTGTCGCGCCTGCCTGCAGCAGGATCTCGTTGACCCGTTCGCAGTCCTCCTGCACGTCGGACTCCACGCCGTCGAGCTCGCATAACAGAATGGCCTCCGCCTCGACGGGATAGCCGGCATGAATAAAATCTTCCACGGCGCGAATAGAGAGGTTATCCATCATCTCCAGACCGCCGGGAATGATGCCATTGGCGATAATATCGCCGACGGCCAGACCCGCCTTTTCGATCGAGTCAAAGCTGGCCATCAGCACCCGGGCGACCGGCGGTTTGGGTAGCAGCTTAACGGTGACTTCGGTCACCACCCCCAGCATGCCTTCAGAACCGGTAAACAGCGCCAGTAAATCAAAACCGGGGGAATCCAGCGCGTCGGAGCCGAGCGTCAGCGCCTCGCCCTCGAGGGTTAACACTTCCAGTCGGAGCAGATTATGTACGGTCAGGCCATATTTCAGGCAGTGTACTCCCCCGGCGTTTTCCGCAACGTTACCGCCGATAGAGCAGGCAATCTGGGAAGAGGGATCGGGAGCGTAATAGAGATCGTAAGGCGCAACCGCCTGAGAAATCGCCAGATTACGCACGCCCGGCTGTACCCGCGCCCGGCGTCCGGCGACGTTGATATCGAGGATCTCATTAAACCGCGCCATGACCAGCAATACGCCCTTTTCGAGCGGCAAGGCGCCGCCGGAAAGACCGGTTCCCGCGCCGCGGGTGACCACCGGGACGTGTAGCCGATGGCAAACACCCAGGATAGCGATCACCTGATCGATACGCTTAGGCAGGACAACCAGCATCGGCCGCGTACGATAGGCGCTCAGGCCGTCGCATTCGTAGGGAATCATCTCCTCATCGGTGTGGAGAATATCCAGATCGGGGACATGCTCACGCAGTGCCATCAATACCGATGTCCGCTCGACATCGGGTAAAACGCCATCAAGGCGCTCGTCGTATAAGATATTCATGAGTAGGGTTCACTTTGTAATCGTGTTATGTGGCAGCAGTTCGTTTGCCCGCTGCTTCTGCGATCAGTTTTTAGGTGGGGAATGACCTGCCGTCTATCACTTTATCTGGCGGTCAGACCACTTTTTTTTCATCAATGATTGACGCGCAATGGTTAATTTGGTGTTAAATGACTGTGATAATAAAACTTCCGGTATGTAACTATTACGATAAGAACATAACAGCAAAATTGGTCCTACCAGCAACCGAGGTCCGTTTATGAAAGATGAACATAGCTCGACTCGTCGCCCTATTTGTGAAGTTGTTGCGGAAAGTATCGAACGGTTGATCGTTGATGGCGTGTTAAAAGTCGGACAGCCACTTCCTTCAGAGCGTCGCCTGTGTGAGAAGCTCGGGTTCTCCCGTTCGGCTCTGCGTGAAGGGCTTACCGTGCTGCGCGGCCGCGGGATTATCGAAACCGCCCAGGGCCGCGATTCCCGCGTCGCCCGTCTGAACAAAATGCAGGACACCACGCCGCTCATACACCTGTTTAACTCTCAACCACGCACCCTGTACGATCTGCTCGACGTGCGCGCGCTGCTGGAAGGGGAATCCGCCAGGCTTGCCGCCCAGCTAGGCACTCAGGCTGATTTTGTGCTGATCACCCGATGTTATGAGAAAATGCTGGCCGCCAGCGAAGGCGACAACGAAATTACCCTCATTGAACATGCCCGCCTCGATCACGCCTTTCACCTGGCGATTTGCCAGGCGTCGCACAACCAGGTACTGGTTTTCACCCTCCAGTCGCTGACCGATTTGATGCTCAATTCGGTATTTGCCTGCGTGAATAACCTGTATCACCGTCCGGCGCAGAAAAAACAGATCGACAGACAGCACGCACGGGTTTACCACGCCGTACTGCAGCGGCTGCCCAAAGTCGCCCAGCGTGCCGCCCGCGATCACGTCATGAATGTGAAAAAAAATCTCCATGACATTGAGCTGGAAGAGCAGCGTCTTATTCGTTCGGCGATGCGTCTGGAGGGCTGGAGCTAACGACCAGCGGGGAGGAGAAGCGGAGCAATGCGCGCGAAAATTGCCGCTCATTGCTCCCTGGCGTTGGCCAGCTCATGCGGAAAACCGCGGGGAAACGTCGCCTTAGCGGCGGCGCATGGCTACAGCCCTCTTGCCTGCTCTTTCAGCAGGTCGAGGCCATAACAGTTAATCCGCAACAGGCCCGGATTCAGCTGATATTGCCGACGTTCCAGGTCCCAGTGCAGATCGGTCTCAATCAGGCCCTTTTCTGCCAGATACAGCAAGTGACCAATAAATATCGCCTCGCTGGCTTCCTCAGCAACATACTGCTGATAGCGATGTTCGTCCGCACAGCATGGATATATTTTGGCGAGTTTAGACAAAATTGAAATCAGAATACTGGTTTGGATATGCATTATTTCCTTAAAAAATATCAACGCGCGGATTTGAAAGAAGAGAGTTGGGAAAATGTGGTCAGAATGGCGATCGCCAAATGAAAGGTAAAAAATAACAGCAGCCATTTGGCTATCTCTTCCGGTAGAAAATACCTGTCGGGATTGCTGGCAATAGGATTCCGGATATTGCCGTGCATAAATTCATTCAGCGATATAAGCCAGACCGGCAGCAGTTTTGGCATACCGTCACTCAGCTCTTCCACGGCAGAAACCGGGCTCAGAAACTGCTCCAGAGAGAGGCGTACCCCCTCGAAGGTGCTGATAAACCACAGCGCCAGCGCGCCGTAGCGCAGGCGGCTTTCGGGGGCATAAGCGCCGACCATGCCGGCAACCACGATGCCGCATAGCGCGTATTCCTCATACCCGATGCGGTCAGCGGCAATCAGGCCACAGGCGGCAAAAAATAACATCAACGCGCCCATTAATAACGCGCTGCCGGCAATGATGAACCAGCAGCTGCGTTTCTGTGAGAACAGATAGACATATTCAGGCATACGGCATTCCGAAAAAAAGCGGCGATGGATTCGGCCCTACAAAAGATATTTAGCCGACGCGCCGGCGCTCGCGGGTAAAAAGATAACCAGCGCAACGGTCTTCAACAAAGAGCATTGTCTGGTTACCCTGGCGCTGTGTTTACCGGGTCGTCACGCGCCAGACGGCGTTGCCGACATCGTCAGCGATGATCAGAGCGCCCTCATTGTCCTGAGCCAGGCCAACCGGGGCGCCATACAGCTCTTTCTCATCATCGGAGACAAAGCCGCTGACCACCGTTTCGGGTTTACCTACCGGCTTGCCATCTTTAAAGGCGACGAATGAGACCTGGTAACCGTTCAGCGGCGAGCGATCCCAGCTCCCGTGCTCGCTGATAAAGGCCCCGCCCTGGTACTTCTGCGGCAACATGGCGCCGGTATAGAACAGTAGCCCCAGCGGCGCCACATGCGAACTCAGCGCATAATCCGGCTTAATCGCTTTCGCCACCATGTCCGGACGCGGCGGTCGGGCGCGGCGATCGACATGTTGGCCAAAATAGCTCCACGGCCAGCCGTAGAATCCCCCGTCCTGTACCGACGTCATATAGTCAGGCACGAGATCCGCGCCGATCTCATCGCGCTCATTGACCACCGCCCAGAGCTTGCCGCTATGCGGTTCCCACTGCAGGCCCGTGGGGTTACGAATACCGCTGGCGAAAATACGGCTGGCGCCGGTGGCGACATCCACTTCCAGCACGTTGGCTCGTCGATACTCGACATCGATGCCATTTTCGGTGATGTTGCTGTTCGAACCGACCCCGACGTACAGCTTTTTCCCGTCCGGACTGGCTAACAGCGCCTTGGTCCAGTGGTGGTTGATCTTATCCGGAAGATCGGCAAGTTCAGTTCCCGGCGCGCTAATCGAGGTCTCCCCCGTCTGGTAAGGGAAACGCATGATGCTGTCGGTATTGGCGACGTACAGGTTATCGCCGATAAGCTGTACGCCAAAAGGCGAATGCAGATGCTGAAGGAACAGATGTTTTTCCCAACCGCCAGGGCCTTTACGCAGCAGGGTGATCGAGTTACCGCCTTTTCCGCCTTTACCTGACTGATTTTTTACTATGCCGGCAATAAGCTGTTTCGGCGTGGTCAGCGGTTCGCTTCCCGGACTATTGCTTTCTACCACCAGAACGTCATCGTTCGGTAATACATAAACCTGGCGCGGATGCATCAGGCCGCTGGCGATATTCTCAATTTTCAGCCCGGCCGCTACTTTGGGGACCATCCCTGATTTCCAGCCCACCCCGGAAGGGACCTGCATCGGCGGCACGAGGAAATCCTGCGCTTTCGGTAGAATGGGATCGGGGCCGATTTGCTGGTCTGGCGTCAGTTGCGCTTTTTCATCACAGCCGCTAAGAACGGTAGACAGTGCGAAGGCCAGCGGCACCATCAGGAAAAATTTATTCATGGCGTTCACCTCGACTATTTTCCCCGCTGCAGGATAAAACCAGCGTGGCGATCAGCAAGCACACAACCGTAATCACAGAATAAACCACGTTCTGCGGCGCCACGGCGTAGGCATCGCGGCTATGCACAAAGGCGTTGAGGATTGCTGAAATGATGGCAACAACGTTTAACCAGAAATTGATCTTCACCGCGGAGAGGGCCGGCGATGACTGCCCGACCCACACCTGAAAAAGATTAATCAGCCGGGGAATAATGGCCAAAATAAGCCCCAGCGCAATTAACCAGGCCGCACTCTTTTCCCACATAACGTTGGTGCTATAGAGATAAATAACATCAAAAATTAACGCCGCGCAGAAAAAACCATATGGTATTGGATTAAGGAGTTCATAAATGACGGCCGCAACTGAGCATCGGCGCCGGATCGTATTGGTACTCATATTCATATCCTTGGTATTGAAATAACTGTCGCAGGTGAAGCGGGTATGCGAGTGAGCCCGGCCGGCCAGGGTTCTCCTCTTCGCGGGACAATCCGGCAACGACGTCTTAACGCTTTCCCGTTCGCTGATACCGTAGCCAGTATGCCTTTTTCGAACAATCAGAGAAACGCAATATATGGAATTCAGTTTTGCATAAATAGCGGGGGACAAGAATCTCGTCTCCCCGGCCCTTTAAGTTAAAGCGCAACACAGTTTTGCATCCAGGGACATTGTCCGCGAAACGATCCCCTGTAGTATATTGCCCATCAGGCCAGGGCTGAATATAAGCCATAGACAACGTATTCTCCCGGCCCGGAGATAAATATCGCACGGACTTAAAATCATTATCCTTAAATAAAGTTAATATTGAGAAAATATCATGGTAAATGCGTTTGCGTTATTGGTGGTCGCCCAATTAACAGGTGAACTACTGAGGAATTTACTCCATCTTCCGTTACCAGGGCCGGTCATTGGCATGTTTATTCTGGCGCTCATTCTCATCCTTCGCGGTACAAGCAAGTTAGCAAGCGCCCCTGATAGTGCATTAAAACAGCTCGCCGAGGGCCTGATAAATAATATGGGGTTGTTGTTTGTCCCCGCCGGTGTCGGGATTATTACGGAAGGCGGCATACTTCGTGAATACTGGTTACCTATTCTCATTGGTCTGGTATTTTCAACCATCCTTGGACTGGTGGTCACCGGACTGGTGATGCATCATTTTTCACGAAAAAATAAGCAGTTGAGCGAATCGATAGAACTCCGGGGGCAACAATAATGTCGACTATTCATGCTTTGTGGACGCCGATGGCATTAAGTCCTTTGCTGTGGCTGACGCTGACGTTGTTATGTTTCATGGCAGGGAAAAAGGTACAGCAACTTTCAGGAAATTCACCGTTATTAAACCCGGTACTGCTGGCCATTATTTTGATGGCCATCTTGCTGAAACTTACCGGGACGCCATATGCCGTCTATTTCAAAGGCGCCCGGTTTATCAATTTTCTGCTTGGGCCAGCGACCGTATCGCTGGCGGTACCGCTGGCGCTGAACATGTCACATATTAAAAGTAGCTTTCGGCCTATTGGACTTGCGCTACTGGCGGGGTCATTGACTTCCACCATCACCGGCGCGCTGCTGGTATGGCTATTTGGCGGCGCACGCACCGTGGCTCTGTCGATGGCCTCCAAGTCGGTGACCACCCCGATCGCTATCGCGCTGGCGCAGGAAGTCGGTGGAGTGCCCGCCTTGACCGCCGCGCTGGCGATTGCTGGCGGTATCGTCGCGGCCGTGGTGGGACGAACGATCCTACGCTGGTTTAAAATTAACGACTGGAGAGCGCACGGTTTTGCCGCAGGGGTGGCCGGTAGTGGCGTAGCCGCAGCGCAAATCGCGCCATTGAACGGATTAGCCGCTGCATTTGCCGCGATTGGTATTGGTCTGAACGGCTTACTCACGGCGTTGATTGTGCCACTGCTGGCAGGATTGTGGCATTAATAGCCGGTTATAAACTCCACAAGCAGCCCATAACGCGGCGCGGTTTTCTTATGCACCGGTGAACAAAACCTGGGTTCAGGCGGATGCAACCGGAACCCGGTTTTTAACTTGCCTCCGGCTATAGTCGTTCCCAGAGCGGCGGAGTGCCAATTTTCGCCACCAGAAAGTCGATAAACGACCGGACCTTGCTGGAAACGATCCTTTTACGCGGATAAACAATCCAGATAGCCGTTTCGGCGCGCAGCATGCTGAATTCCCATTCGGGAAAAACGCGCTGCAGGCGATGTTGTCGCAAATCATTGCAGACCAGCCAGTCAGGCAGCACGGCTATTCCAGATCCATGGCGACACGCATAAAGCAGGGCTTCGCTGTCGTTGGCAATAAGCCGGGAGTTCATCGATATTCGAGCCCAGTCATCCCCGGCCCCCTCTTTACGGGCATACCAGCCTTCGCCGTGGAGCCGCGAAAACATCAACATCTGCTGACCAGGCAGCAGATCTGCGGGCGAATGGCGTGCTATCCAGTCCGGGCTCGCCCAGGCATAACGTTTCTGTGCAGCCAGTTTCCGCGCATGCATAGTCGATTCCGGTAGTATGCCGATGCGGATGCTCAGATCGATGCGAGATTCGATCAGATCCTGCACATCGTCGTTGAAAGTCATGTCCAGGGAGATTTCCGGGTGGAGCTGAAGAAACTCCTCCACGAAGGGCATCACATGCATGCGGCCAAAGGCGCTCGGGACGCTGATGCGCAACATACCCGCAGGCCGCTTGTTGAGCGCCGAAGTCGAATTTTTCGCCTCCTCCCACTGTGCCAATAAACGAGTGGCATGCGAATAGAAAAGCTTCCCCGCTTCGGTTAGCGTCAAACCGCGCGTTGAACGATTGAACAGTGCAATATGCAGATCCTCTTCCAGATCGGCGACATGCCGGGAGATGGTTGAGGTTTCGATATTCAGTTCCTTCGCGGCGGCACTGAAACTTTTCAATTCTGCAGCGCTAACAAACGTTCTGATCGCAGCAAAATAATTCATTGTCTTGGTCCTTTTCCGCTTTCTTAAGAAGCATTTCGCAGGTGGCATAATTATGCAATTGTGTTATCCAAAAATAGCACTTCAGGAAAGGTGCCATCGATGCCATTGTATCTCATCATAAATAATGTCGGGGTGTCTATGAACTACTTTTCAGCTTTGCAAACCTTTATCCACGTGGCAGAACTGCAGAGTTTTAATCGTGCTGCCAGCGAGCTCTCGATAAAGAGATCGACCGTATCACGACACATCTCCGGACTGGAAGAGCATCTGCATATTACGCTATTCAACAGAACCTCCCGCGGATTAAGTCTGACCGAGGCTGGTACGTTATTTTTTCCGAAAGCCAAAGAGTTATTGCATAATCTGGCAGAAGCCAAAGCCGCCACTATGGCATTAAATCAGCACCCTTCAGGGCAATTAAAACTAACGGTTCCCGGTGCCTTTTGTCGTCACCACGTACTGAAACTGATAGATAAGTTCTTTCTTAGCTATCCGGATATCGATATTTATCTGCGCTACAGCACCGGCCAGGAGAGCCTGATTGGCACCGAAACCGACCTCGCTATTTGTTTTGGCGCGTTAAATCAGTCAACGATTCGCGCGCGTAAACTGGCTACGCATAGCTATGCGGCCTATGCAAGCCCCTCCTGTTTGCATAGGCCAGGCTTCCCGTTACATGTTCAACAACTTATCGCCAGCGCGTTTTTCATCCCCAGCGAAATCGGCTGGTACTGGAGGGAAGGAAAAGGTGAATGGCAGGAAACCGGAACTCACCGGCTACCGCGTCTCATTTCACGGGAAGAAGAAGTTCTGCTGGAACGGGCCAAAAATAATCAAGGTATTGTGGTTCTCCCGGAATGGCTGGCGTTTAATGCATTAAAAGCAGGGGAACTCGTAAAAGTCTTCCCGCAAATTACCTTTCAGCCGGGACGCGAACCTACTGATATCTGGTTAGCCTACCCCCATAAAAAGACAGTATCATCGAAAGTAAGAGCATTTATCGACTTTATGATTGCTGAGATCGGTGAAAAACCTTACTGGCTCGATAGCCCCACCGCGACAGAAAAACAGCCGCAACGCCACCCGCTAACGGAATAATCAGCAGGGATGAGAAAATGTGCGGGACATATATTTCTTTAATCTCAATATCTATTCATGAGATGAGTAAAACCCCCTGTCCGTAACAAAGTCCCACGTCCCGGGAACAATATTATGTTTGTTCGCAGAGTCGTTCATAGAAATACAGGAGCTATCGGCAATCATGGTCCGCCAGGCGACAACTATAACTTTCTATTGCCGAGAGCAGATATTTTTATAAAGTAATAAAATATTTCGCTGATATGCTGCCAGAAGCGAAACGACAAGCACAGTGATTACAATTTATCCAGGGCATGCACGGTACGCTCATTGACGATATTACCCGTATTAAGGGTCGATTTTGGCTCAAGCAAAACGACGCAACACTCTTCGCTAAGCGCTTCAGGACAATGTTCGGTTCCTTTAGGCACGATGATAAACTCGCCCGGTTCAAGATCGATATCCCCTGTTCTTAACCCCATCCGTAAACGACCGCTGATAACCAGAAAAAGCTCATCCTCATGTTCATGATGATGCCAGTCAAACTTTCCGGAGAATTTAGCCAGTTTGACATACGCATCGTTGATATCGCCGACAATTTTCGGACTCCAGCGATCGCTGAACAGATCAAAGCTTTCTTTTAAATTAACTTTACGCATTAATCATCTCCATCATAGTGCTCTGACACTAACGAGTTTAATATATAATAAAAATAGCCGGGAAACAGGCAGCACGGTGCTGAGCCTGCCAGGTTAGATTTATTGCTGAAAAAGAGATACCGGCGGACTATAAAGAGAATCGCGGTATCGCTGCCCGTGGTTTACCGCGCGATCTTGCTTATCTTTCCGGCAAATTGATACGCGGAAGATCCAACGCGGCTGTTCGAAATAAGAATACAGTTACCCACAAAGCAGAACAATAGGTTTCCCGATCCCAGGTGAATAATTTCATTACCCGGACATCAACCTACTGAATTAAATATCTTTTATTTATAAAAATTTTTACCGCATGATTATCAGACCGCAGGTTTCGTTTCTTTAAGTGAACAAAGGCCCGGGAGACAGACTCCTTACCTGACGCATCTCACCCGATCGCGGCGCAGGCCATTAACCCGGATCCAGATGCGACATCACCACCGTTGCACTAATCGCCGTTTCAGTAGAGATATAAGCATGCGCAACCTCCCCGGAGAAACCGTAAAAATCCCCCGCTCGTAATGTAATGGCCTCGTTCGGGCTAAACCGTAATAGCAAAACACCGCTATGCACCATAATATGTTCATGGGTGCCAACAGAATGGCCCGGACTGTTAATGGTCACTTGCGGATTCATTTGCAATAGCCATATCTCGGAGGTATTTCCCGGCCCGATGCGGAATTTCATCGTTTGTGAATAATCGCCCGGCGCAGGCCGATATCTTTCAAAATAAGGGTATAGCTTATTGCTGCCGCTCAGCAAATCGCCAATGGGCAGGCGTAAGGCGGCGGCGATAGCATCCAGCGTATCGACCCGGGGATTTGAGTGACCTGACTCCAGTTTAGATAACGCGCCCTTTGAAATACCTGACAATTTAGACAGATCGTTTAACGAAATGCCTCGTGATTGCCGCAGGCGCCTTATTTTATTGCCTATATTTAATGACAAAGCGGCCGGTTTATCCTGCTCTGAACCAGGCATTATTGCGTCACTCATCGTATATTACCTTAGCATTCGAATGAACCTCCCGCGCCTGTGGCCATAGCCAAAGGAGCCTCTGGCGCGATCGTGAACAGTCAGCATATCGTTTTACCGCATGGCTTGCTTCATAAAAAAAACACCCGGCCGGCGCCGCGCTGGCAGGGTGATGAGTGACATCCATTCCACCGCCTTATTCTTCTAAGGCGGTGATTTCATTTAGCTGAAGCGAATATCCAGCGAACGCAGCCAGGTCTGCAGACCGGCGTCCTGAATAGGGATAAGCCTGGCAGCTTCGCTGGATTCATTGATATGCGCGTGCCAGTAACCCGGAGGGGTAACAAAAGACATTCCCGGTTCCCAATCCACCCGGGTGGCATCCGCAATATTACCCTGCTCATCGAGTTTAGTGCCCACCAGCGAGTAGCATCCCTGCGGGCAATCAACGATATAGTCCAGCGCGATAGACTGATGGCGATGCGGTTTTTGCACGGAATTCGCGGGCAGCGTACCAAACATTGCCCACAGAACATGGGTAACCGTACGAGTATGTGGGAAGTGCTTATTCCCCAACAGCACGGAAATTCGGCTACGGTTACCCGCGTCTTTATCTGCTGCGGCTTTACGCAGCTCTTCTTCCGCACGTTCGGCGCCATACAGCGTCGCGGAGAAGCGTGGCGTTACCTGGCCAACGCCAAGATAAGAAAGCAACGGCGCGTCATTAACATAATAGAGTTTTAAGGTCGTCACAGCCCTGAGCGTGGTCGGAATTCCCCCCGGGAATGCCAGGAAAGAGCCCTTATCCAGAGGGATGTTTTTCCCGTCATGTTCCGCTACGCCGAAACCATCAATGACATAAACAATTTGTGAAGTCGCAAGCGGATTCAGCGCAATTCTGTCACCGCCATTGATGCGAATAAAATTAGCCAGTAACCCCGGGCCAGTTGCCGGACCGACACAATTTAATCTGTCGGAGAGATCCAGAGGAATCACGCGGGTCTCGCCACTTTCATACAATGAAGCCGGGAAAGTATGATACGGCACGCGTGAAATGATCTTAGCCCCGATAGGATTGGCGGCTTTTGAGTATTCATAAAAGACGGCATCGGCTGTTACATCTGCAGGAAGAATATCATGACGTTCCACAATTGAATCGGTCATTTTGCTGCTCCTCAATAATATAAATAGGTGGTTTGCGACAAAGCGATATTGATTTTCAACCACGATGTTACTTTAACCTGTATTATTGGATGGAATAAGAACTATGTCGGCAAAACTGTGTTGCTTTAATTCCTCGCCAGAACCGACAAAGCAGTTTTATTAACCTGCAACGGCCCGGGGAGATCGTTCAGAAGCATCCGCCAGCTGCGCCCGGCAAATGCAAAACTGTTTCCCATTTATTCCCCTTCTCCTCGCCGCTATTCGCGCCTACGCTTACTGACGATGAATTTGGCCCGCAACTCACTCTCTCCGGATGAAAACAAGAGCCAGATACTCATTTAAAAAAGGTTGTCGTTAGATACAACCGGTGATGTACACCATTTTAAGGCAATCATATCATCCGACTGATTGCCTTTTTTCTTCGCGCCCGCCTTTCTACAACACATTATTATTCTCAGACACCGCTTCGGCTTAATCGCTATTTACCCATGTATACTCCAGAGCGCGTAAAGAGATAACCTGGCAGGGGAATAATTGACCGCCCTTTATCGGTCATAAAAATTCTTTGCGGAGAATACGTGACCGCAGCGTAGACGGCCCCGGGAGAGTACAGACGGAGATAAAGCCACATCATATCCGCACATGAGCTACCAGCAGGACAGGCGGAATTTTATACTGCGGTTCGCGCAGCAAACGAGGCCGCTTGTTTGTTTCAGCTTTTTGCCAGGGTTAGCCGGGTTCACGCCAAAGAGCGTGGGAAAAATGACCACACCGCCGTTTCTGGAAAGGGCCTACCGTCGCGCGGCAGGCATCTTCAGCATTTATGAGCGGCGGCGTGATGTCGTCAATATCATCGCCGCCGCGCGTGGCCCTCACCGCCCGGGTAAAAGAATCGGCGGGTTCAAAATGGCGTGCGCCGGTACTGCCGATATCGCGGGCGCCAGAAGTTGTCCGCAATGCGCGCCCACAGGCTCTCCTCTGGCAGCTCGGCGGCAATGCCGTCTTGCTGCGCCGCCTGCGCCACGCGAACCGCGATCTTCTGGGTGAGCGACTGAATCTGCGAAATATCGGGCAGCAGCAGACCGGTACCGTGAAGTGCCAGGGGAGAGTACTCCGCCAGCGTCCGGCTTGCCGCCATCAGCATCCCGTCCGTTACCCGCCGCGCGCCGCTTATCATCACGCCAAGCCCAATCCCCGGAAAGATATAAACATTATTGCACTGCGTAACCGGGTAGCTTTCCCCCTGCCACTGAACGGGCGCAAAGGGGCTACCGGTAGCGACGATCGCCCGCCCTTCGGTCCAGGCCAGAATATCTTCCGGCCGGGCTTCCACGCGAGAGTCCGGATTAGAGAGTGGCATAATAATCGGCCGCCGACAATGACGATACATCTCCGTTATCACGGCTTCGCTGAACAGACCAGGCTGGCCGCTCACGCCAATCAAAATCGTCGGCTGGGCGTGGCGAACCACCTCCTGCAGCCCGTAATTACCCTGTTCGCACTGCCAGCCCTTCAGCCGGCTGAGCGGTTGACTGAGGCGCGCCTGGAAAGCAAGGAGATCCGTCTGCTCCTCCGTTAGCAGGCCAGCGCGGTCAACCATATAGATACGCGCCCGGGCCTGCGTTTCACTTAGCCCCTCCGCGACCATCTGCGTCACAATCTGCTCGGCGATGCCGCATCCCGCCGAGCCGGCCCCGAGGAACACCACCGTTTGCTCACTGACCCGCCGCCCGGTGGCATGACTGGCGGCCACTACCGCCCCCAGCGTTACCGCGGCGGTCCCCTGAATATCATCGTTGAAGCAGCACAGTTCATCACGATAGCGCTCCAGCAGCGGCATTGCCGACTGCTGGGCAAAATCCTCGAACTGCAGCAGGACCTCAGGCCAGCGCTGTTTCACCGCGCGAATAAAGAGGTCGATAAACTCAAAATACTCCTCGCCGGTGATACGTGGATGCCGCCGCCCCATGTACAGCGGATCGTTTAACAGCCGGGGATTATTGGTGCCGACATCAAGAAAAATGGGTAACGAATATTCCGGGGCGATCCCCCCGCAGACCGTATACAGGGATAATTTGCCGATCGGAATCCCCATGCCGCCCATTCCCTGATCGCCCAGTCCTAAAATACGCTCGCCGTCGGTTACCACGATAACCCGGACATTCTGGCGGGAGGCATTGTGCAGAATATCATCGATGCGATAGCGGTCTTCCCACGAAATAAACAATCCGCGCGGGCGCCGGTACATCGCAGAAAAATGTTCACAGGCCAGCCCGACTACCGGAGTATAAATTATCGGCAGCATCTCCGGTAAATAACCTTCGACCAGATGATAAAATAGCGTCTCGTTAATATCCTGAATATTGCGTAAATAAATATGCCGGGCAATATCCGATTTAATATCCTGAAACTGCAGCCAGGCACGCTGCGCCTGCTCTTCAATCGATTCAACCGTCGCCGGGATCAAACCATGCAGATTAAAATTATCCCGTTCCGCCTGTGTAAAGCCGCTCCCTTTGTTCAATAAAGGCGACTCCAGCAATAGCGAACCGGCGTACGGAATATAAAGCGGGTTTTCTCTTGTTGCATTGTCCATAACAAGGTCCAGTGGGTAAAGTGGCACGACGTTGATATTCAGAACATGAGATAGTTGGTTGCCAGCATGGCGATAATGCCGCCGATAGCGGGAATGAGCGTCCGCCGTACGATGGCAAAAGGCGAGCACTCTCCCGCCTTACTGACGGCGATAATAATACCGGCGACCGGAGAAATGGCGCGCCCCATGCCGGCCATCATTTGCATCGGCAGAATCATCTTCACCGCGCTCTCACCAAACGTGCTGGCAATCGAAGGGGCCATACCGGAGAAGGAGAAGAAGGCCGCGACGCCAGAGCCGGTGAGCACGGCGGTCACCCCAACCAGCGCGGTCATCACCAGCGTCATACTGGCGAAACCAAAACCGGCGTTCTGTACGGCGTCGAGTAAATAGTCGATAGCGCCAATTTTTTGCATTCCCTGGGCATAAATATCGGCGCAGACCAGCAGTGAAACGATACTGGTAAACATGCTGCCCATTCCTTTAAAAAAGCTCTGCACGCCCTTGCAGCTCGCGCGAAAATCCCGTGTCACCGCCAGTTCGCAGACAAACGCCAGCAGCGTGCCGACAATCATCGCGGTGACCACATCGACCTTAATTGATGTGATGACCAACGGGCTGAATACCAGCACCAGTATGACGGGAAAAACCGGGAGAATGGCGTAAAATATCGGCGCCTGCCGCTCGGCGTCATGAGCACTCGCGTGCTGCGCTAACGGTTCGCCAGGGCAATGTCCTTCTTTTTTATCATAATATTTCGCGGTGAAATAAATCAGTACCGCAACCGTCAGCATCACGGCGATCGCCACCGGCATCTGGTAGCGGGCAAAATAGACCGCCGCTTCCATGCCAGCATGTTTAGCCGCGAGGTTGGCGGTTCCGACCGCGGGGCCCAGATCCATAAACGCGCACAGACCGATCATCGCCGCCGCCGCCGCTTTGCTCACGCCAAGGCGCACCAGTACGGGGAAAAAGGTTACCAGTAGCAGCATCGCCAACCCGGCGGCGCTGGAAATCGCCACGTGCAGGAGCTGAGCGCAAATATATCCCAACGCGAGAATCACATAGGGGGCTTTAATCACCTGTAAAGGACGAATGCAGACATTCACCATCGCATTCGACGCCTTAATGTGGTCCATATAGCTGGCAAAGCCCCCTGCCGCCATGATGATAAGCCCTATCCCTGCGACCTGGGTGGCCAGCGACTCTTTCGCGAAGGAGAAGATATCGAGCCAGATCGATCCCGTCGATTTGGCGTTAGCGTACAAGATGCTCTGTTCAGGATAAAATAGCGCGGTGATGGTTAGCAGCGCCAGCCCGGCCAGCAGGAGGACCGTCTGAGGCTGAACGTTCTTGATAATTAACCATGCGGCAATAGCGGTAATCACAATGGCGATTATAAATGCGATCATGGATGATGTCCTTTTATGAAGCCGGGTAAGATAGAGAAATGCTTCGTTTCTGGTCGTGGGTTGTGTTTCAGATACCAACAGAGTAAATTTCGCCGTACCGGTAAAAAATGAGAAAATGATTTTCCCACAGCAAATTGTGCGCATGATCCCATAACGCGAAGTGTCCAGAGTTATTGGATTAGCGAAATACTTACTTATCCATCTAAATATGCGATATTTCATAACGAAATAACTTTTCCGGGGTCTATAAAATGTCAATTAAATCACCCTTAACGCTGGAAGAATATAAGATTAACACCGCGCATTTATCTGTTTTAACCGAGTCAGAACAGCGTCTGGATAACTATATCCGTGAGCATTTTAATGAAATCCCGTATCATGGCATTGTCGATGTCGCTAACAACGCGGCGGTCAGTAAAGCGACGATTGGTCGTTTTTTAAATAAAATAGGGTTTACCGGTTATGCGGCGTTCCGGCGGGTTGTCGAAGAGTCCCTGTCGCCGCAAAAGATGATTTCACCGTATCAGCTGGCAACACGTTCGCCGGTCAGAGACAACGTCGCCACGGAGCAGGTCGTGACGGAGTTCAATAATAACGTGGCGACGCTTTTTACGAGTTTCAAAGACAGCATCGATATCAAAAGCCTTAACCATTTTATCGATATTATTCTGGATAACGACCGGAAATTATTTGTCGTCGGCCCCTCGTCATCTCATGCGATGGCGACGCACTTCGTCACTCTCATAAAGTATTTTCGCGACCGCGTCACGCTATTATCTCTGGATGCCGGAGAACTCCCCAAATCACTATTGAACCTGGCAGATAATGATGTGCTGATCGTTTTTTCCTATTATCGATTTAATAATACCGCGTTACGCATCGCAGAATGGTTTCGCAGCAAGAAGGCGCTGGTGGTGCTGATCACCAATTCTGAATCCAATCCCTACGGGAAGTTTTGCAATCTGCAGTTCGTTTTACCGAGCGATACCCGCTCGGTGTTTAAAAGCCGGATCATTGGTTTCTTCTTTATTGAACTCACCCTTCATCTGGCCTATGAAAAAGGTGGCGGCGAAGGTAATTTTGAACAGCTGGAAGAGCTTTTCGTCTTTTTTGAAACCTTCTCATCCGGTACCTGACGGGCTACCGGATGAGCCGAAAATAACGCATTAGCCCTGCCCGCTGGCCGGGGGAGATAGCTGGCGATCGAAGGCGCAAATGGCCTCATCAATTAATATATCGTTGCTGCCCAGCCAGCTGGCCGGTTCACAGGCGTGGCGGATCTCCTCTTCTGACAGGAGAGTTCTGATGGCCGGGCATCCCATAAGGGTGTCGTAAAGATTTTGCGATCCGTCCGCCTGGTTTAACAGGCTTTTCAACATGTTGTATCCCTCACTGCGGCCAATTTTTTCTGCCAGCTTCATAGAGACGGATTCCGACATGATAAAGTGGTGCGAGGCGGTGAAGTTCTCACGCATCCTGGCGGTATCCACCTCCAGGTGACGAATCAGGCGTTCGCCACGCTCAAGGCTGGTGGCAAGACAGAGCGCGGCTTCCGGCACCAGCGTCCAGTTCAGCACCCGGACGGAGGCAGAACGTACGTCATGCTGATCGAGAAGATTTGGCCCGCCAGAGGAATACATCCAGCCCATCCGGGCCAGCGTCTGGATCATATTGCTGGCCCGCGGGTTTGTTTTATGCGGCATCGCGCTGGAGCCGCCCCCGCCTTCCCCTTCACGCAGCTCCGCAATCGGCGTACGGCCCAGCGTCTCCACGTCATTGGCAATGCGACACAAGGTGCCATGAACGAGGGCGAAAAACTGTACCACTTCAACGACGTTATCCTGGCTGGCATTCATGACCCCGGACGGACAGCTTAGACCCAGCTCGCTCATCAAACGGTTGCGGATAGCCAGTCCCTGCGCGCCAACCGACGCCAGATTCCCCACCGCCCCGCCAAATAAACCGGTCGTTGCCGTCGCAAACAGGTTATCCAGGCGCCGCAAATGCCGCGTCACTTCCCCCAGGTAGCCGCTCACCTGCAGTCCCCACGTGGTCGCTGAGGCGTCTATCGAATTAGTCCGCGCGACCATGACGCTGTGTTTATGCTCCACGGCCATCTCTTTTAACGCGTTTCCCAGCGCGATCGTCTGGCGCCGCAGCAGCGTCAGCGTCTGACTAAGACGCATCGCTAGTCCGCTATCCAGAAGATCCTGGGTGGTGCAGCCCCAGTGCAGGTATTTTTTCACCTGCGGCGTCCCCGCATCGGCAATTTGATCGATCAGCGGCTTGATTGGCATACCGACGCTGCGGGTTTCTTGCGCCAGTCGGTCCCAGTCGAGTGAAAGCGTCCGGCAGGTTTCGGCGATATCATCTGCCGCCTGCTGGGGAATTATCCCCTGCGCTGCCTGCACGCGCGCGACGGTCGATTCAAACGTTAGCCAGCAGCTAATCAGGTTTTCATCCGACCAGATAACTTTCATCTCCGTTTGGGTAAACAGAGAAGAATACAGTTCTGAATCAAATACCGAACTTTGACTACCTCGCATCATCAACTCCTGTATGGGTTACGCCTCTACCGACAGTATGGCCCGGTTGGCACAACTGAATGGTTTTCTCTCTGCGGCTGATTGTGCGTTAAATAATTAACAGGAAAAATGGGAAAATTTATTTCCCGCCGGACCTCAAGACTCCCCCTGCGGGAATGTGAGCGACTTAACAAATCCCCCCAATTTTACGCCCTCGGTTCTTTTAAAATAATCATTTCACTAATTCCGTGAGGAATAAAACACCGCTTTTAATAGCGCCCTGGACGGTAATTTGTGTTTAATATCACAATTGGCCATGAGAAAAAAAGTTTCCCCTACCGCGCATCATCGTTCAGGTTTAAAAAAACAGCGCACGCCCAACAATAGAACATAACCTGTTACCGCTACATTTTATCTGGCCCGAGGGATTCTATGCACACAACAACGAAAGCAATCATCCTTATTACATTCATGACCGCCAGTTATTCCGCCTCTGCAATCAATGTTTATAAAGATAAAAAGAATACGTTGGATATATATGGTCGGTTAGAATGGCAACTTGCCCATGGCGACGCGTCATTTGCCGAAGACGATTCACGTAGCCAGCTTGGAGGACGTCTTGGACTCTATTTAACCCACAAATTAGACGTACTCGATGATACCAAAATTGTCGGTCGGGTTGAATGGCAGGTCAGGACGGAAAAAAACGATAATAAAACCGGAGAGAAAGATCTTGATGCCCGCTATGCCTGGCTCGGTCTGGCCCATGCCCGCTACGGTGAATTGATCGGCGGGCGCACCAAAAACCCGCTCTATCAGGTCATGAGAATGACCGACCGTTATAAAAACTTTACGCCGAACGTCTATAACTACGGAATCACGACGATAGATAGCTCCTACCAGTTTAACCGTCAGGACGGTACCATTCAATGGAACGGCGAGTTTGACGGACACCAGATCCAGCTGGCATATGTCATGGGCAACGGTAATAGCGATACTAATGCTCTGGATGACGGCATGATGGCAAGTTACAGAAAAACCTGGTCGTTAGCCGACCTGAAAATAACGCCAGCCCTCTCTTCCAGCGAATATAAGCGCAAAGACGGGGTAAAAACGACGGACGGGCGGAAAAAGCATACGCAATATACCGGCGGGCTACAGCTCGATTATGGCGATATTTCTTTCGCCGCCACGGTGGGTAAAGTCACGATCGCGCGCGATAAGAAAGCTGACAATGATTATACCAGCTTCGATTCCTTAGCTTCATGGAAATATCAAAAAGTCAGATTTTTGGGAGGATATAGCACGCTGAATGAAAATGGTAAGAAATATGCCGAACGCCGGGGCTGGCGTGCGGAAACACAATTAACGCTAGCGAAAGATACCTGGCTATCCCTGACTTATGTGAAGGAACTGGCCAATAAAAATAAGCAAATCCATGACGATGCCTTCATCGCCGGACTGCGCTACGACTTTTGAGGATCAGCAATATGAAAAAAGCACGTTATCTACTGGCCGGCTGTCTGTGTCTGTCAACCCTCGCGCAGGCTGAGACCGTGATTGCCCCGACGCCCTGGTCGACGATGAGCGGTGCAAACAAAACCGTGGCGATATATGGCAACTCTTACACCCATTACAATAACAACGTGAATACTCGCCTGCGCGATCTCGCCCGTTCGCTGCTGCCCGATCGCGGCAAAGGCTATGCGTACCGCGGTATTACCATCTCGACAGGGCACTTAGGCTGGCATATCCCCAATCTGGAGTTTCAAAACGGCCTGCAAAAATGGGACGTGGTCGTCTTCCAGGGAAACTCGACGGAAGCCATTACCAAAAAAGCCGCCACCCGGGAAGACTTTAAGCAATCGGCGATAAAAATGGCGGATATGGCGCATAAAGCAAATGAAAAGGTCGTCTGGTTCATGACGTGGGCCAGCAAAAATAAACCGGAGCAGACGGATAAACTGGAAAAAGCCTATCTGGATATCGCTCGCCAGACCCAGGGGTACGTTGCCCCTGTCGGCCTCGCGTTTGCGCGCGCCATTGCGCAGCATCCGGAGATAAATTTATACCATAGCGACGGCAACCACCCGTCTCTGGCCGGTACTTATCTGACGGCCTGCGTGCTGTTCGCGACCCTGTATAATAAATCACCGATAGGCGGCGCCCTGCCTGTGGACAGCGATATGAGCGAACAGACGGCCCGCGCCCTGCAGCAAACCGCATGGGATACGGTCATCGCTTTCAGGCAGCAAAAATAATCGCTCTGTATGGAGATCAGGGCTGGCGCAGCGCTGGCCCTGCCATCAATCCTCTTCCATTCGCTGATACTCTTCGCTGAGAAAATCCACCAGCGCTCTTACCGAGGGCAGCAGACCGCGGCGGGAGGCAAATACCGCATGAATCACTTCCCGCTGCGGCTGCCACTCATCCAGCACCACCTCCAGTTCTCCCGCCGCCAGCTGATCGCGCACCATTAATAGCGGCAGCTGGACCACCCCGACGCCGGCAACCGCCGCCTCACGAAGCGCCAGCATATCCGTGGTCACCATTCTGGGCGTAAAATAGACTTCCGCCCGCGCGCCAGCGGGCCCCATCAGCTGCCATTTGTGCTGATGCTTGCCCGCCCCGAGGCTAAGACCAGGCCACGCGCTGAGCGCGGATGGCGCATGAGGCCGGCCCATACCGGCAATTAATGCCGGACTGGCCACTAGCCGATGGCCGCGGTCAGCCAGGACACGCATCACCAGATCGCTGTCGTCAAACGGGCGCGGGCGTACGCGAATCGCGACATCTATTCCCTCGCCGACGACATCAACCCGGCGGTTCGTCGCCTCCAGCAGGACGTTCACCCCCGGGTAACGCAGCATAAACCGCGCCAGCATCGGCCCGACGTGCGCATGTAATAAGGTGATCGGACAGGTAAGTTTGACGCTGCCGCACGGTTCAGCACGCAGGGTTTCAACCGCCTGCTGCGCCGCCTCGGCTTCTATTAACATCGCTTTGCAGTGCTGATAGAAGGCCTGCCCGACTTCGGTCACCACAAACTGTCGCGTGGTGCGATGAATTAAACGCACGCCGAGGCGTTCTTCCAGCTGAGCTATCCGCCGGCTTAATTTTGATTTTGGCTGATCGAGCGCTCTTCCGGCGGCGGCAAACCCTTCATGGTCCACCACCTGGACAAACCAGGCTAAGTCGTTGAGATCCTGCATCCTTCCTCCATTGTTCCATTTTCAGAACAGTATAGGCCATTTTTGCTATCTACCGGACTATTGGTCACACATATAAGCTTACTGACATCAGCAACAGAGACACAGGAGCAAGAAATGAAACAGATTACAGGAGTTTACACCGCGCCGGCGCAGCACTGGGTGGGCGACGGTTTCCCGGTTCGCTCGCTGTTTTCTTACACCACACATGGCGAGCAGCTGAGCCCCTTCCTGCTGCTGGACTATGCCGGTCCGCATAGCTTCCCGGCGGGTAGCGGTAAACGCGGCGTCGGCCAGCACCCGCATCGTGGATTTGAGACGGTCACCCTCGTCTATTCCGGGGAAGTTGAACACCGTGACTCGACGGGTAAAGGCGGCGTCATCGGCCCCGGCGATGTGCAGTGGATGACGGCGGGTGCCGGGATCCTGCATGAAGAGTTCCATTCAGCGGAATTTACCCGCAGCGGCGGGGAACTGAAGATGATACAGCTGTGGGTCAATCTGCCAGCCAAAGACAAAATGACCCACCCCGGCTATCAGAGTATTACGGCGGATGTCATTCCTGATGTCGCCCTGCCGGATGGCGCCGGCAATGTCCGGGTGATCGCCGGCAGCTACGGCGATGTTGCCGGGCCTGCGCATACCTTCTCGCCGTTGAACGTCTGGGATACGCAGTTAAATCAGGGCCATGACGTGACGTTCACGCAACCTGATGGCTGGAGCAGCGCGCTGGTGGTTCTCGAAGGAGAGGTCAGCGTCAACGGCAGTGACGCTGTACGTGAAGGCCAACTGGTGGTGTTAAGCCAAAAAGGAGATGCAATTCATCTCCACGCCGCGGCTAACGCCAGGGTGCTGCTGCTGGCCGGTGAGCCGTTACAGGAATCTATCGTAGGCTACGGTCCGTTTGTGATGAACACGAAAGCACAGATCGCGGAAGCGGTACGCGATTTTAACAGCGGCCGTTTTGGCCAGATCTGAAACGACAGAGGTGAATAATATGTCCGCCCCAGCAAACTTTAACGGTTCTCGTCCGGTGATTGATGTTAACAACACCGCCATGTTGTTGATTGACCATCAGAGTGGATTGTTCCAGACCGTGGGTGATATGCCAATGCCTGAACTCCGCGCTCGCGCCGCCGCGTTGGCAAAAATGGCCTCTCTGGCAGGGATACCGGTTATCACTACGGCCTCTGTACCGCAGGGGCCGAACGGTCCGCTGATCCCGGAGATCCACGAAAATGCGCCTCATGCCCAATATATTGCGCGTAAAGGTGAGATTAACGCCTGGGATAATCCAGATTTCGTTGCCGCGGTGAAAGCGACGGGACGTAACACGCTGATTATCGCAGGTACTATTACCAGCGTCTGCATGGCATTTCCGTCCATCGCCGCGGTTGCCGATGGCTATAAAGTCTTCGCGGTCATCGATGCTTCCGGCACCTACAGCAAGATGGCGCAGGAGATAACCCTGGCTCGCGTCGTTCAGGCAGGCGTTATCCCGATGGATACGGCGGCGGTGGCTTCCGAGCTGCAGCGCACATGGAACCGCCCGGATGCCGCCGAGTGGGCGGAGGTGTATACCAAAGTTTTCCCGGCCTACCAGCTACTGATCGAGAGCTATAGCAAAGCTCAGGAAGTGGTGAAGAATAGCGAACAGCTTGATTCACAGCGTTAAAATCACCGCCCTGCCGGTTTACGGCGGGGCGGTGTTCAATGCTTGACCGAACGGTAAAGAAAGAATAAATACTGCTTGACCGTTTTCGCGCAACTCCCTATAGTAGCGCCCCGTTGCCCACCCAAGGTGTGCAGCGAAACAATATGGTGAGGTGTCCGAGTGGCTGAAGGAGCACGCCTGGAAAGTGTGTATACGGCAACGTATCGGGGGTTCGAATCCCCCCCTCACCGCCATATTTTAAGAAGAGCTCGTACGAAAGTACGGGCTTTTTTTTCGCCTGTTGTACCCACCAGGGGGGGGATGAGAAGCCCCGACCGGGGTTCGACAGCTGGCGCAGCCAGCTGGACAGACCGCGAACCCGTGAGCGGGCTGCCCGCACAAAAATGGCGGGAGCATTTTTGAACAACGCCTGCGTTGGCCCCGCAGGGGCCAGGCCCAGGGATGGGCCGGGTAACGGCGAGCGCAGCGAGTCAATCCCCCCCTCACCGCCATATTTTAAGAACAGCTCGTACGCAGTCACGGGCTTTTTTTTCGCCTGTTGTCCCCCCCTCCCCACAGCGTAGTAAACGTCATTCCCCGGGGTCAGCATAGTCATGGTCAGCACATTGCCATAGCGCTGAACGCCATTTTGTACAACCAGCGCCTGTTGGGGGTCATTCTGGTGGCTTTGACCGGGTTAGCTTTACAGAATGATTTATTTATCAATATGCGCGTTTTTATTGTCAGTAAATTGGCCGCTCATCCATTTTTTGAAATACGAAAATCGAGACGTGGGAAGTGAACGACCACCGTCCCTGCGAACGGATCCTGTCGTTCAATAGCGACTTCGTTAATAGTAAGCGTCACCAGTCGCCCGGTGACGGGCTCACGCCCATAGTCGTCCGGTGTAATAGTTACCGTTTCACCTTCAATAAACCCAAGAGCATCGGTGGGATCAACGAATCTTTCTGGCATGGGCGTCGCACGACGCGCGACGGCATGCGCATCGTCCGACGTGATTTCGCTACGTTGTCCGTTACCTATTGATTGAACGCGTACCATCCAGGCGCTTAAATGGGGGAACTGTCCACATAGCGATTCTGCATGCGGTACGTGAGCAAGAGCTGTTTTGATCTCAACATAGGCATGAAAATCTGCTAAGCCTGGCTCGTCACCTAACAGGAAATGTCTACCATCTGAGATCTGCTGTTCCACCCGATGAATATGAGCACGTAACTGCGTCGTCAGGTAGGGGATATCCGACTCCAGTTTCTCAACATCCATAAAACCACGAAAGTATGCCTGCCGATCGCGCATTAACGCTGCAGGGAATTGATGGATATTTGAACCAATAGCTAAGCCAGAACTGGCTATATGCAGATCGCGATCGCTCCAGCAAGCGAGGGCAAGAGCAAGTCCCTGACTCCCACCAGGAAAAATTGTTGGTGTTGGGAAACGTTTTTCTAACTCAGCAACAATCAGTCGGGAGTCACAATAAATATCGGCGCCAATTTGCATTACCGGTGTTTTTCGGTATCCACCGGTGAGGGCTGTTAGTTTCGGCTTAGGCATTATCAATTCTGCCTGAACCGATTGCCAAATCAGATTCTTTAATCCAAAAACGAGACGAACTTTCTCCGCAAATGGCGACGCGTCGAAATGATGAAGGATAATTTCAGACATATATTCACCTGCTAGTTACAGTAAAAGATAGCTTTGCCTGAAGACGCTAAGTACGCACGGCATTCCAGAAAGCCTGCCATCCCAGTGCCTGCCACTGGCCTATCTGCTGGGGATGACCTTGACTATGTTCGATAACCATATTTGCGATTGTGTCAACCAATTGGCCAATAAATTCTTCTGGCTGATTGCGTAATATCTCTTTTTCAATGCCCGTGTTCACTAACGTTTTAAAATCGACAAACATTTCCCATGACAGCTTTCGGGTCTCAGCCTGGAGTTTGTCCCAGGAATTTAAATATCGAGAAACCATGTATTTCTTAGGAAACTTCATTCCCCAGGCAATATACGCATCCCAAAATCGCCTGAGCTCCATTTGCACAGCCCGGGAAGTATCAATTTCAAATGTCTTCCTAAAATCATTCTTTATGTAAAGATAAAGATGATTAAAGAGCTGTTCTTTGGTAGGGAAATAAACAAATAACGTCCCGTCACCCACGCCTGCCTGTTTGGCTATCCGGGCGGTAGAGGCCGACAGCCCTACCTCTGACACCACGTCAAGAGCGGCGTCGAGGAGAGCCCTACGTTTTTCGTCGCTTAAAGGTCTTGCCATATACACCCCATTAAATGAGTGAGTAGGCGGTCATTTCAGAAGCGAAAAAAAAGGATGGCAAGCTCAAACCTGACGAAGCAGCAAACACGTTTTCACGATCTTGTAGAGAAAAGTACCGTCGAAGCCGTGAGAAGCGACATCTGCGTGAACCCATCAGTAACCGCAGGCGAACCTCCGATGCGTCATCAAGGGCATCATTTAACCCAGACGGTACCGGAGAAACTTCCCGTAAGCGAGCAAAGGGATGAGCCCCCCAGGATGCGTGGGTACCGACGACGATACCGCTCTCATCATGTAGAGAAGTCAGGATTCAGCACAGGGAACGGATCCGAAGCGCCAGGGCCTGGATCCGGTAGAAAATGTTGTGGCAGGAAGTTTATGTGAGGGTCAGGAAGCGCTGGCTGCTGACCATAGATCGACCGGTCCCAGTCGATCTGCTCCCTGGGTATCCAGCATCCAGCCCGGATACTCCGGTGGCAGCATGCTGACTGCATCCAGCTGGCGCAGCTCGTCATCTGTCAGCACCAGATCGATGGCGGCGAGGTTATCCTCAAGCTGATCGAGGCGTTTCGCCCCCATGATGACCGAGGTGACAACCTGTCGGGACAACAGCCACGCCAGGGCAACACGAGCAGGGCTACAGCCATGCGCCTGTGCGACAGGAATGAGAACGTCAATAATATTCCAGGCTCTTTCCCGATTAACAATCGGGAAGTCGAACTCAGAACGGCGTGAATCCTCTGGCTTCTGGTGGTCGCGGGTAAACTTGCCGGAAAGCAGACCGCCGGCAAGCGGGCTCCAGACGAGCAGTCCCATCTTCTCCGCCTCCAGCAGCGGCCCCAGCTCACGTTCTATATCGCGACCGGCGAGCGAGTAATAGGCCTGCAGCGTTTCGAAACGCGCCAGATTCTTGTGCTCGGAAATCCCCAGCGAGCGGGCAATTTTCCAGGCCTGCCAGTTCGAAACCCCGATATAGCGGACCTTGCCCTGGGTCACCAAATCATCAAGCGCTCGCAGGGTCTCGTCAATCGGCGTGATCGTATCATTGGCATGGATCTGGTACAGATCAATATGGTCGGTCTGAAGGCGTTTCAGGCTGGCGTCAACGGCGTCCATAATATGGCCACGCGATGCGCCGACATCATTCCGCCCCTGTCCCATGCGGCTATAGGCTTTGGTTGCCAGCACCACATCTTTGCGGGAAAGACCCAGGTTTTTGAAAGACTGCCCCAACGCCTGCTCGCTACCACCGTCAGAGTAAACGTCGGCGGTATCAAAAAAATTGACCCCAGCCTCGAAAGCGGCTTTGACGATATCATCAGCCTCTTTCTGCCCGGCGGCACCGATGTGTTTGTAAACACCAGAACCGTCACCGAAAGTCATGGTCCCCAGGCACAGACGGGAAACGAGTAAACCGGTGTTACCCAGCGTTTTATATTGCATGTTGTATCTCCAGCCGAATAATCGTAAGGAAAGAACTGTTTTACCGATCGGTTGTACTATGGATAAGTCACAAGCCCAACATCAATGCCGGGGAAGTGACGGCGCAGCTTTGTTGCTTCCTGCGGTGTAAAACCGCCACATAATTCAATAATCTGGATACCATCAGCGACAAGATCTTCGGCGGCGGACAGCATTTCGTCGGCGTCGTTCACGCCGATAAATTGGGCGTCGAACTCTGGCGATGTCATCTGCGCCGCGTGCGTAGCCCGGTTATAGCCGGGGGCTTTGATAATGAATGCATATCGGGTCTGGATCATATCCGTAACGCCAAAAGATGATGTTGTTAGAGATCGACCTGGAACTGCTTCCACTGCGTCATGCGGTCTTGCAGATCGAAGCGCTCACCGTCAGCTGTGAAGGTACCATCGCCGTGGTGATGCAAATAACGTCGTTCCCTGCGCGAATCGTTAGACCATATCGCGACGGCCTTAAGGATAAAAAGCTGGTATTTGTCGACCATCGTGTTGTCATGCATGACGCACTCAATGTTGTAAAGGCAGTCACTTAATAGCGGGACGTTTACTTTGGCCGGCCTGGCCGTCGCCAGACCGAAACATTCGAATTTATCGACTGCCACACCGCTGCAATTACCCACGTCAACCACGGTGCGCGCAAGATCGGCTCCCGGCACCGCGAGAACACATTGCCCGGTCTTGTTCAGTGCGGCAAAGCTATGATCCCAGGGACCAATAACGCAGCCAATGAGCGGTGGAGCATGCTGTATCATCATATGAAACCCCATGGTCATGATGTTTGGACGCACGCCATCGTGGGTACAAACCATGAGAATCGGGCCGGACTCAAGAATTCGATAAGCCCTGGCGGCTGCAATCTGGCGCATCGCGACTTTCTCCGCGGATTGTTGTCGGTTAGCCATAGTCGATCGCCTACCCTACGCACTCGCTGGTGGCATGAACCGGAAAGAGCGCTTCCAGATGGTCGCGCAGCTGAGCGATATACTCATCCACTTGTGGGTCCTTAACGACGTTGAAAGCGGAAAAGGACGGGAGAACCTCCGCACCACAGAAACGATAGTTGGCGGTGTTGGCGATCATCACGTCATCGACGGATTTCCCCATAAACAGATACTGATCTTTATTATCAAACGCCACGCGTGGAGCATTCCAGGTCAAAGAAAGCATATACTTTTTCCCCTGCATCTTACCGCCCGTGCCGTACTGCCTGGAGGGGTCTTCACGCGTACGCCCGTCGTCGACAATCAGCCTTTTCTGGAGCAGACCATGGGTGAATATCTCATCGGCATATTTTTTGTAAATCCAGGGAGCACCAAACCAGTAGACGGGCGTCTGCAATACAATGATGTCCGCCCAGACATGCTTTTTAACCTCTTCTTCAACACCATAACCCTGCTCAATATGCGTTGTCTGAACGTTGTAGCCCCGACGCGCCATTTCTTCCTCGATCACATGGGCCATGGTCTTATTCAGCTCCCCTCTGGAGAACCCCTCGTAGAACTGGAATGCATTAATAATTAATACGTTTTTCATAATAATTCTCGATAAATGCTCTCACTCGCCCCGGACATACGGTTTTGGGAAAAAGGGGCTCCATACCATTCACGGGAGGAGTATCCACTAAAATGGTGAGAGGCGGCTGTCGATACCTACGACATTAGTGCACAAAAATCCAAATCTACGCTGGACGCTGGCGATTTCATCATCGCGCGAAGAACCACAGCAAATAATGCACCTTCCCGTATTACGGGAATGAGGTACGCGTAGCGGCAGCGTCTTTTATTTTCTTAGCAAACGGAAAAGCCGGCGATATGGCTGAAAATGCAACACTGCGGTAAAACCTTCCCGCATTAAATAGCTATTGTCACAATTGACAACCTTCCCTCACGCTACTGCATACCCGCATATCCACATTCATTTTCTTTTACTATTTAAGCGTATTCCCCGCCCTTTCTAAGACGCTTCGCGTCCTGAACAGGCGGCGCGCCAAATAGTTTTTTATATTCGCGATGAAATTGAGAAATATTGTCATAACCTACCGCGGAAGCGACCAGAGCGACATCACTCGCACGCTCGAGTAAACGAGCCCGGGCCGCCATTAAACGCAGGCGTTTTTGATATTGTAATGGACTCAACGAGGTCACCTCTTTAAAATGTTGATATAGTGACGATGTGCTCATATTGACATGTCTTGCAAGTGCCTCAATGCGCACCGGCTCATTAAAATGCTCTTTGAGCCAATTGACGGCTTGGGTAATTTTGTATGAGCTGCTGTCCCTGACCATTGAATGTCGCAGACGCATGCCCTGGTTACTCATCAATATCCGATAAATTATTTCTTGCTCAATGAGAGGCGCTAACATGGGGATATGTTTTGGCGTTAACAGCAAGCGAGCCAGACGACAGGTGGCCTCCAGCAGGTCGATTGATAAATCACCGGTACTCACTCCCGGGCCAGCAGAAGGCTCATCCGGCACGGGGAACTCTTTTGCCGAGACCAGGTTAGCCGCCACTGTCATATCGATCTCGAAAGAAAAACAGAGGTATGGCTTGTCCTGACTCGCCTCTATCACCCGGCCACTTATCGGCATATCAACGGAGGTGACCAGGCAACGTCTGGAATCATAATCATAGCATTCCTCACCAGCCTTAATCGTTTTACTCCCCTGGGCCGCAAAAATGAGCGCAACCTTACTTAACGTCGATTCTTCTTTTGACGGCGATGAAAAACGGAAAAAAGTCAGTGAAGGAATCGCAACCTTGTGTTCTCCGTCAATCGGAGAAAATCGTTTAATGATAGAAATTAACTCCTGAGTCAGCGTCTCTCTGGCGTCTAATTGTGGGGCAAAATCATTCGGGATATTCATCGTGAGCGATCCAATAAAAATACTAACACTCTTTATGTTGTAGACCTCATCATAACAACTCGGCAAACTAACACAATCGCGAATTGTGCATATACAATAATGATAGCCCCAGTGACAACAGGTCTGGTGCTCTCTTTTTTAGCCGAAAGTTACCGCTCCGCGGATACGTTTTCCCCAGTAATAATCATCAGCACATTCCCATCCGGACAAACTTAATGGGTCTGTTTATAAATGCCAGGAAATACCTTGATGCATAATTCCAACGCCCCCTTAACACCGGCGTGGACTTTTATGCAGGATAAATGGTCGATAGTGCATTGTAATGACAAGACCACCAGCTAATACTTAATCAACCGATGCCGTTAGGGTTCTTCCAATAACATATTCAGCAATTTACTTCTGCGGCATCGCTGGGACAGAGCCATTCCGGCCTGCATGACTATTATCGAAAAACCGCTATTCAGGATTAAAACTTATGAGTCAACTTGCAAAAACCTGGTATATCACCGGTGCGTCAAAAGGAATTGGTCTATCGCTTGCACGCAAGCTGTTGGCAACCGGTGCTAACGTTGTCGCCACATCTCGTACGCTGACTTCACTCGTCGCGCAGATTGGCCCGGCTTCTGATACGTTTCTTCCGCTGCAGGTCGATCTCGTTGATGAGCGCAGCGTACAGGATAGCATCGAAAAAACCCTTGCTCATTTTGGCCGCATCGATGTGGTCGTGAATAATGCCGGTTATGGTCTGCAGGGCACCTTAGAAGGAATATCTGACGAAGAATTACGTCGTAACTTTGACGTCAACGTCATCGCACCATCACATGTTATTCGTCACGTGCTGCCCCACCTGCGTCGCCAACGTTCAGGCCATGTCTTTAACGTGGGTTCCATCGCGGGTTTCCAGGGCGGTTATGCGGGATGGGGGGTTTACGCCGCCACCAAATTCGCCATTGCCGGGCTTACTGAAGCCCTGGCCGCTGAAGTTGCCGAATTTGGCATTAAGGCAACGGTCGTTTATCCCGGCCCGGTACGTACCGAATTCTTGTCTTCAGGCTCCTTAGTCGTTGCGAAGCGCAGCATCCCGGAATATACGGCTGCGCAAGACTTACTGGATTTACATCTCAACGAATTTGCCGGCGCGCAGGCTGGCGATCCTGCTAAGGTTGCCTTACTGATAATTCAGGCCGCCGAAGTGCAGAAGGCCCCCCTGCATTTATTTGCTGGCCAGATAGCAAATGACTATGCTCTGCAAAAAGTGGCTGCGGTAGAGAAAGATATTGTTGAATGGCGCGAAGTTTCGGAGGCGACCGACTTCCCGGAGTCATTCAGCAGTCAGTAACGGATAGTACTTACCGGGCAGTGCAGAGTAGCGCGCACGCTATGAGAGTGCGCGGCTGCTCTTGCAGGCCAGGCCGTGGCTATCTAAGCCTAAGCCTTCAGCGCATCAATGATAGCCCTCAGTCCCGCCGTTTGATGCTTACGACCAGAGAAATAGAGAAACAGGTCTTCCTCGATGGTACACCAGTCTTCCAGGCAGCGCTGCAACCGGCCATCGTAGACATAGGGTGCGGCACGGTCTGCCCATATATAGGCGAGCCCCAGCCCACGCGCTGCGGCATCCACCATCAATTCCTGGCTATCCGTCGTCAAGGGACCGGTCACATCGACCTCTAGCATTTTCCCTTCCTTTGCGAACTCCCAGTTTAAAATCTTCCCGCTGGGAAAAGCATAGCGAATACAGGCATGCTGTTGCAGATCGTGTGGCGTGACGGGAGCCGGATGCGTCGCGAAATAGCCCGGCGAGCCCACAACGGCAAAGCGGAATTTCGGCTTGAGCCGAACGGCGATCATATCCTGTGACAGACGCTCACCGAAGCGGATCCCGGCATCAAATCCCTCTTCGACGATATCCACCAGAGCATCCGTGGCGACAACATCCAGCTTAAGCCCGGTGTTATGTGCCAGTAGCTCCATGGCTTCACCCAGAACGAATACCGCCAGTGAACTGGGGACATTAATTCTGACGGTGCCGAAAGGCGAAGCGCGAAATGAGTTCAGTCCGTCCAGGGCATTTTGCATATCGACTAGTGCCGGCTGTAGCTTTGCGTACAACACCTGCCCTGCTTCAGTCATCGAGACGCTACGGGTAGTGCGATGAAAAAGACGCACGCCCACACGAGTCTCAAGACTACGAATTGAATGACTCACTGCGGAGGAGGATGTGCCTCTTTCTATGGCAGCCCGACGAAAGCTTAAATGCTTCGCCACCGACGCGAACACGGTCAGTTCAATCATCTCGGCAGCATCCATTAGTGAACCTCATTCATCATAGTGGCAATTATTACCTACTTTATCATATCAATCGAAAACTCCAGAATGTGGTGCAAGACATATGAGAGAAAGTTCTCTCTGGCTTAACGATCTGATGCTATCAATCTGGAGAAATCGATGACTATCAAAACCGCTTCTCAAACCCTGTCAGGAAAAGTCGCGCTGGTTACCGGAGCAAGTTCTGGTATTGGCCGCGCCACAGCTATCGAACTGGCCCGCCGTGGCGCCAGGGTGGTCGCCAGCGCTCGTCGACGTAGCGAAATCGACGCGCTTGTCGCTGAAATCAAAAGCGAAGGTTTCGAAGCAACGGCCGTTGTGGCGGATATCAACGTTGAAAAAGAGGTGATCGATCTGGTCGCCGCAACGTGCGCTACCTATGGCCGAATCGACATAGCCTTTAACAATGCAGGTACCGAAGGTGAGTTTACGCCGTTCATTGAGCAATCAAATGAAGTCTATGACACCATCTTTAATGCCAACGTGCGCGGCGTCTTCTGGTCCATGAAACATGAAGCCAAAGCGATGCTGGCCCAGGGCAGCGGCGTCATCATCAACAATGCGTCAATGGGAGGGGTGATCGGCTTTGCCAACGCCGGCCTCTATATCGCCAGTAAGCATGCTGTTCTTGGGCTGACCAAAACCGCTTCCATTGAATGGTTCAAGCAGGGCGTGCGCGTTAATGCCGTTAATCCTGGCATCATCGACACCCCGTTCCAGGACCGCATCTGGCCGGGCAGCGACGCGAAGAATGATTTCGCCGCTGCAACCGTAGCTGGTCGGGCAGGCTTACCGGAAGAAGTGGCTAGCGTCGTGGCGTTTTTAGCTTCTGATGACGCCTCTTTCGTTTCCGGTCATGGTCTTCTGGTTGACGCAGGTTATTCGATTGCCTGATCGAGAACGGCACGGGGAACCCGCCCTGATATAACGACTCAGTTCCAGAACGGATGCTGATTGATTCTACGTATTATAACGGGTAACGGCATAAACCGTTTCATAAAATATCTCGTCAGCGTTTTCTCACGACGACAGTATTTGCGGCACCATACCGCGCATTATCCGGGAGTATTCGCAAGGTTGGATTGGCGGGAGGACGCTCCCGCTTCTCCTGAGGTACCGCTAATGGTTCCCCTCTCCCTGATCCCCGTTTAACGGTACGCAGGGTTCTCTCATCGTATCGCTCAGATACCATCCCGAAGAGAGACCATCCACCGATGGCAGAACCAGGAGGGTAAAAGATAAAGCGTCCTCTTGCTCTCTCAACGTTGGCGGCATAACGTCACCTGACTCATCGTTTAATACGCATTAAAATAAATAAGGCAATACTCTGCAAATAGCGTCAGGGAAATGAATGATTTATCTTCTCAGCCATTTAAGCACTGTGCGATTATTATTAAAAATGAGGATAAGATAACCTCACGAACAAAGCCGAATAAGCCTGAAGGTTCGACTCCACCGCGGATACTCAGCGCGAGCCTATTGCTGATGGTATTCGGTTCCCCCGGCTGAGGGTCGTTGTTAATACCCACATTTACTATGACGACTTCCCCATCAATGAACATCTTATGAGCTGGCCTTCAGTGATGAAGAAGCCCAGGAGGATGTTCTGGTATCAACCGCTCGTGGATAGTATGCTCAGAGCCATCGTTAACCGGCATTCCTTTGTTGGATCCAAACTCCGGTGGATAAGCTTAAAAATCACGCGTATGAGAAAAATACCTCAGGGTATCACCCATTCCTTTTTAAATTATTTCAATGCAAACAAGGTTCGTTAGTGACTCATGAATATAACCATCAAAACGGATAAACAAAAGATAAGCACCGACGGCATGGGGCTTATCAATGGATATCAGCGTATTTTGCGTCGCCGTATTCTGATTATGGTAATACTGCTGATGCTCATCCTGGCGTCTTTACTGCTGGATTTCACCATGGGTCCTTCCGGATTAACACTGGATACCATCTGGCAAACGCTGGTCTCCCCTGAGACGGTAAATACGGGTACGCGAGTCATCGTCTGGGATATCCGGTTACCTTATGCGCTCATGGCTATTGTTGTTGGCCTGGCGCTCGGCCTGGCTGGCGCCGAAATGCAGACTATCCTCAACAATCCCTTAGCCAGCCCTTTTACACTCGGCGTCTCCTCAGCGGCGGCGTTCGGCGCAGCATTGGCGATAGTGCTTGGGATCGGCGTTCCGGGCGTTCCGGAGCAGTGGTTTATCTCGGCAAACGCGTTTGTGTTTGCGCTCCTGGCCGCCCTGCTGCTGGACGGAATTACCCGCTGGACAAATGTCGCTACCTCTGGCGTGATACTTTTTGGTATCGCCCTGGTGTTTACCTTTAATGCCCTGGTGTCAATGCTTCAGTTTGTCGCCAGTGAGGATACGCTGCAGGGGCTGGTTTTCTGGACGATGGGCAGCCTTGCCCGCGCCTCATGGGAAAAAGTCGGTATCCTGTGTCTTATCCTGTTATTTATTTTACCGCTATCGCTGATGAGTTCCTGGAAACTTACCGCACTGAGGCTAGGAGAAGATCGTGCGATCAGCTTTGGTATTAACGTACGCCGTCTTCGTCTGACGACATTATTGCGTATTAGTATCTTATCCGCCGTTGCCGTAGCATTTGTCGGTCCTATCGGCTTTATCGGCCTCGTTGCACCGCATATTGCGCGCATGATTTTTGGTGAAGATCATCGTTTTTACTTACCGGGCAGCGCATTCACCGGCGCTCTGGTATTATCGCTCGCCTCAGTCGCATCAAAAAACCTCATTCCAGGGGTCATTATCCCGGTAGGGATTGTGACATCGCTGGTTGGGGTCCCTTTCTTTTTGAGTATTATTCTACGCCATCGGAGTAACGTATGACTCAGCCTGTACAGACGGGTTTGCGCCTTTCCCACTTCAGCGCAGGTTACCCCAGGCGCCAGATAATTCGCGATCTCACCGTGCCCCATCTGGCGCGCGGTAAAATCACGGTTTTACTGGGCCCTAACGGTAGCGGTAAATCCACCCTGCTGAGGGCGATGGCAGGTCTGAATAGTTCTGACGGCGAATTATGGCTGGATGATACCGATCTGAAGACCCTGCCTTTCTCCCGGCGAGCGGAAAAAGTGGTTTATCTGCCGCAGACGTTACCGGCCGGGGTCCATCTTCATGTACTGGAATCGGTCATTGTCGCGCAGCGGGCATCAGGAGGGGTACAGACCTCTGCGCAGCAGGAAGAAGTGATGGCGCTCCTGCGTCAACTGGGGATTGAACATCTGGCACTGAGCTATCTGGATCAACTCTCTGGCGGGCAAAAACAGCTGGTAGGCCTGGCCCAGTCGCTGATTCGCGCGCCCTCCTTATTATTATTGGATGAACCCTTAAGCGCTCTGGATCTGAACCATCAATTTCACGTCATGAGTCTGGTGGCTCAGGAAACGCGTCGGCGTAATATTGTTACCGTAGTCGTGGTCCACGATATCAATACCGCACTGCGTCATGGGGATCACATCCTGATGCTGAAACAGGGCGAGCTGGTCGCCAATGGCGCGGTTGATGAGGTGATTACGGAAGCCAATCTCGCCACCGTCTACGGTGTAAAAGGCAGAATTGAATTCTGCTCGCGCGGCTATCCCTATACCATTATTGATGGTCTTATCGAACCCCAGGCAAGCTCTTCTTTCTAAACTAACCTCTTCGCGGTGTATCCTCTACACCGCGAAGGCTAACGCTTTAAAATGCCAGAGACGCCTGCACAAAGAACGTTCTCGGTTCGCCGACATATTTCCCGTAGTTATTATCTGTCGAGCGCGTGTAGTAACGCTGATCGAAAAGGTTTTTGACACCGGCGCCCAGCTTCAGATTTGACCATGCAGGTCCCATGTCATATTCACCGCGCATATTCCACACCATATAGCCCGCGATATCACCGTACTGGCCGTCATCGCTCTCCTGCGTGATATAACCATTCCCGGCATCGGATGATCCTGGAGAATGCTGGCGAGATTGTGAATAGCCATCAACGTTCCAGACCCAGTTGCCCGTCGCATAGCGGGAGCCCACCGTCAGTACCTGACGGGAATAGAATGGCAGATCTTTACCCGAAAACTCTCCGCTGACGGATACGGCGCGGGTATAGGTATAGGTCGTGTAGACACTCAGGCCGTCCAGACTATTGGCTAACTCGCTGAGATCATAGTTCAGGGCCAGCTCAACGCCTTCATGCTTAGTGGCGCCTAACGTGGTCCAGCCAATGGTATTGTTGATGTACTGCAGCTGATTATCAAAATCAATGTAGAAGGCGGTCAGCTCAGCTTTGAATAATGAATCGTCATAGCGGGTACCCACTTCATAGGTACGGGCCTTTTCAGGCTGTAGACCTGGAGCCGGCTGCCCATGATTGCCACCGCGCGTCAGCTGAAAATACTGTAAACTCCCGAAAGAGGTATTGGCATTCGCAAATAGTTTCCAGCTATCAGACAGGTGATACATCACGTTGACTGAGGGCAAAGGTTCGCTGTACGATTTTTCTCGGGCAATATCGGCAAAAGAATCATTCACATGCGTACGGATACTTTCATAGCGCAGCCCTGGCGTGATCGTCCAGTTCCCCACGTTTATCGCATCATCAATATAAAACGCATTGGCCGCGGTACCGCCCGAGGTATGCTGATAATAATTGGCTTTGGAATTCGGCGCTGAGGTGGTGGTTGCCGGATCGTACCAGTCAGATCGATACCCTTTTTCATCCGATGTCTCATTCAGGTAACGATAGCCAAGGGTGACCTCATGAGCCATATCCCAAAACCGGAACAAATGAGAATAAGTAGGCTCGATGGCCCAGGTGGTGTAGTGACGCGGGGCTGCCGCCAGGCGACTCTGTCCTTCCTGCGCCCCGGTGCCATCGGTCTGAATATCGCTGGTCCGGAAACTTTTGGTGAAATAGGTCAGCACTTCAAACTGGCTATCCTCTTCCTGATGGCGATATTTGAAAGACATATCCTGACGGCGACCCGCAAACTGATCGAACGGCCGAACAGACTGGAAGGGATTTTGCTGGTACTGCTCTTTCGTCAGACCGCCTGGCATACCTGCTGCGGCATTATAATAATGAAAGTTACCGGTCAGTTCGTCCTTAGGGGTGAAACGATAACGCGTTTTCAGCATAAAATCGTCAATATCGGTATTGTCATTGCTTTCTCTGTATCCCTGCCCGTGCAGACCAGAATAAAGCAACTCGGCCCCCAGACCATTCTCCGCCGTTCCACCAACGGAAGCGCTGGTCAACGTTTTTAACCCACCGTGGGACGCCCCTTCCGTTTGCGCGCTCACCGCGCCGCCGAACGCCTCCGGGATATCCTTCGAGACAAAGTTAATCACTCCGCCGACGTTCTGCGGTCCATAGCGGACGGCGCTACCACCACGAATAACATCAATGGATTGAATGTTTCCCATTGAGAGGGGAGCCATTGACAGCTGAGGTTGGCCATAAGGGGCAACAGAGAGCGGCACGCCGTCCATCATGATCGTTGAGCGAGGAGAAAGACGCGAGGTCAGTCCGCGAACGCCAACGTTCAATGACACATCGCTACCGCCGGTCCCGTTATTCTCCTGAACCTGTACGCCAGGAATACCGCGTAGTGCTTCAGAAATCGTCTCTCCGCCTTTTTCCTTTACCTGCTGCTCCGTCACAATGGTTCTGGCACCAGCATGATCGAGAACAATAGTGTCGTAATCCGGCGAATCAAGCCAGTTACCCACAACCGTCAGTGTATCCGTACGATCGGTTGATGAAGCGTTATCATTTTTATCAGCAGCCCAGGTCGGTAGCGCTAAAACAATAGCAGTCGCAAGCAACGAGTGCCGGAAGTGACCAGACATCAAGAAGATCCCCTGTAAAAGAACACAATTTGAATTATGAACGATTTGCATTATGAGAAACGGAATGATAATAGTTAGCAATACATAGAAATGTAAACTAATTTTTAAGAACCGAATGTTGTTTTACACCCCAGACAACCAGGCTGGGCTGTCTCACGGCTACGGGTATACGGATTAAGAAAATGAGACAGCAATTTTTGTGGCGTAGGGTATTAGGTTGTCTGCTTTTACTGTCGGCTGCGAACCTGCAGGCATCTCCGGTCACGGTGACCGATATTGCCGGGCGGGAGGTCACACTTCAGCAGCCGGCAAAAAGGGTGATTCTGGCGGACGCCCGGGCGATTCAGGCGTTACAGATTGTGCATCCGCAGAATCCGTTTGCTCAGCTTATTGCCTGGGATAACACCCTCAAAACCAAAGCGCCGGACTTGTACTCACTTTATCTGGCAAAATACCCCCAGCTAAAACAGCTGCCGATGCTCGAAAATGCGTATCTCACTGATTTTAGTGTTGAACGCGCCGCTCAGATGCATCCCGATCTGATCATTTTCGACTTTGGCGTAGTGAGTAAACTAAAAGAAAGCCGCGTGCTGGATCAGCTTGCGGCGATAGGCATTCCGGTATTATTTATCGACTTTCGCCTACGCCCGCTCACCAACAGCATCACCAGTATCAGGCTTCTTGGTAAAGTACTGGGTGATGAGCAGCACAGCGAAGCCTGGGCTCGTTTCTATGAAGAGCGGCTCAAGCTGATACGTCAGCGTACCGCAGGGTTAAATGAAAAAGAAAAGCCGTTAGTCTTTATTGAACGCCATGCCGGCATGACCGGCGATGAATGCTGTTTTACCTACGGTAAAGGAAGCTTCGGCGAGTTCATTGCGACTGCTGGCGGTATTAACGTCGGCAGCGCATTGTTTGCCGGGAAAAACGGTACCATGAGCCTGGAGCAGCTTATTACTTCAAACCCATCCTACTACATCATGACGGGCGCAGACTGGAGTAGTAATTTCCAACAAAGTATCGGTATTCCTCTGGGCTATGATGCTGATACGAAAGTAACTGAACAGCGATTGGATCACCTGATCAAACGCACAGGAATAGAAACGCTTGATGCGATGCAAAATAAACGGGTGCTGGCGATTTATCATCAGTACTACGATAGTCCCTTGAATATCATGGCTGTTGAAGTTATTGCAAAATTCCTGCACCCGGCCTTATTTGCAGATCTGGATCCGGAAACAGATATTGAGAATATTCATAAGAACGTATTGAATTTCCCTTATTCCGGCACATTCTGGCTCCAGGCCAAATAGTCATCAATTAATGGTAACGCCATATACATGCAGTATATGGCGCTCCCCTGCTGTCTATGCCTTGTTTTCATTCAACGCACGAAGCCGACGCCGGGCCATACATCAAAAAAGCGGAATGGTTAAAAGGCGCCCGGAAGAGAGGACGGCCCTCATTCAGAAACTGGCGCTTATTTAAACGCAACACGATGTCTGGCGACCGGAAAACGAATGGCTATTTCTTCGTCACATCTTGCATATCGAATGCCTTCACAACCTGTGCCGCCGCGGCGAAGTCCGGGCTGAGCGGGTGGTCGCTATCCATAAATTTCACCTGGCGTCTGAGCGCATCGTATAACACGCTGGTCGGCTGCGACATGGTGAAACCGTTTTTCTTCTGCTTACGCAAATCAATCGCCTGTGCGTCATGGACCAGTAAAATGCCCAAAAGCTGATAGCTGTTATCGATTTGTCTCTGCAGACGCTGCGCGACCTCTGGTGCATTCGTCGCGATGTCTTCAATATCGCCCGCAACCGGCATGTAATCCAGCGATACCGGCATCGCCAACGCTTTATTGCGCATCGCCAGCGACATCACCGGTTTTTCCATCGCCCCAAAGGCATGAACGGTATTCTCCGTACCGAGAAAACGTGTAAGCCCGGTAAATGATGGATTATTTAGTTTTACGACCTGCTGAGCATTGGCCAACGAGTTGTGGGCCAGCGCCAGGCTGAGCTGTTCGAAGGAGATAACCCATGGCAAGGGCTCAAAGTTGGCGGTTGGCAATACGGCACCTTTCACCCCATCTTGATCCACATAGCCCAGACGATCCTGCGGGCGGTCCGATGGCGCGGCAACGTCGATAGCGACACCGGGGTTGTCATCCGAACTATTGAGCTGTATCAGTAGCTGGTCATAGGCCAGCTGATAGCTGCGCTGTAGTTCGGCAAGTAAATAGACACCGGAACGGAAGCTCAGCGGGTCCTGCAACGGACGGCTGTCGTCATGTTCCCACAAGCTGGAGCCCGCCAGCAGGGTGCGCAGGTGTTGACCCATCGCCACCACTTCAGGGTAGGAACGCAAGGCCAGAGTATTTCAAGGAAAGGAGAAACGTTACCGTTCAACGCTTCAAGGCTGGTGGCATAAATCAAGGAATTAAGGGGCAGCAGATGAGCCAGGGAATTCAGCGCCAGCGCGGCGCTGGCCGCAGAATACGCATTCGAACTTAAAATGGCTAATGCGTCTTTGGCATAAGGGACAACAACCGACGTTTTGCTATGGTCCAGTGCGAGTTGTGCCGGAACTTTTTTCCCCTGATAGTACACGTCGCCTTCGCCTATCATCGCCAGGCCGATATGGCTGATAACCGTAATGTCCCCCTCGCCGATTGAACCATCACACGGGATAAGCGGCGTGATGCCCTTATTGAGAAAGCTGACATAGGCGTCGATGACTTCAGGCTGCACGCCACCGCCGCCGGTTAACAAGGTATTTAAGCGGGTAACCATTGTCGCACGAGCCGCACGCTGGCTCATTGGTTCACCGATGCCCCCCGAATGGGCGTGCAGCAAGCCAATATTAAATTTCTTTGACGCCGCGATCACTTCATCGGTCAGTTTACCGTGGACATCGACCATCGGACGGTCTTTATTCAAACCGACGCCCACCGTCAGGCCATATATTTTTTGTCCATTCTGCGCCGCTGCAATCAGCACCTGATGCGCTTTTTTTACCCGGTCGGTAGCGGCTGGAGAAATAGCGACCGTTTCGCCATCCGCCACGCTGGCAATAATGGCTGGCGTGATGGTGTGTCCATCGAGAGTGACGGTAGACCTGCTCAGCTGGCTGTAGCTCAGCGTGAGCAAGGCAATCATCGAAAGGGAGAACTTTGCTGGCATAGAGAAAACCCTCTTATTATTGGTGATGCTGTATGAGTCAGGAAATGGATTAATTACTATTTTTATATTTATATCGGTTGGTTAATCTTTTCCTCTGGCCTTCTGACGCTCAATCCTGACTAAAGCAATCATCGCCAGAATACTGGCAATCATGACGTACCACGCCGGGGCGAACCGCGTTCCGATGTTTTCGGTCAGCCAGGTCAGCACTGCCGGAGCAAAGCCGCCAAAGAGGGTCACCGCAAGGTTGTAAGAAACCGACATCCCGCTGGCGCGAACATCGGTGGGGAAAAGTTCAGACAGCGCCAGAGGAGCCACGCCAACGAACAGCGATACCAGGATACAGAACAGGCTTTGCACCAGAATCAGCGTCCCGGTGGTATGCGAAGCATCAAGCAACAGCAGCAGTGGATAGCTGCAGATGAGCAACAAGCCGGCCCCCACCATCAGTAACTTATGCGAGCCGATACGATCGGAATAGCTGCCTGCGACAACACAGCCCACCACCATAAAGCAGTTACCAATCAGCGCCGCGAGGAAGGCCTGGTGGCTCTCAAAATGCAGCTGACGTTGGACATAAATCGGCATGAAGATGATCAACGAGTAGACGCTAACGGCCCACAGAACAGACAGACCGGTACCGAGTAATACCGCGTTGCTGTGCGTTTTAAACAGCTGTAGCAGCGGCATCACCGGTTGGATCTTCTCTGCCTGACGGCGGGCCTGTTCTTGAACAAATAGCGGCGTCTCCTCCAGCGTTTTACGCATCCACAAACCAATTGGCGCGATAGACAGACCGATAATAAACGGTATGCGCCAGCCCCAATCGCCAATCTGTTCATGGCTGAGGGTCAACGTCACCACGGTGGCGACCAGCGCGCCAAAGATGTTGGAGATCCCCATGCTGGCCTGTAGCCAGGAGGCATACTGTCCCTTCTTTTCGGCCGGAGCATGCTCGACCAAAAAGGCCGCCGCGCCGCCCACTTCCCCTCCAGCGGAGAAGCCTTGCAATACCCGGCCACACAGAATCAACAGCGGTGCGCCAATGCCAATGGCGCTATAGGGTGGCGCAAACGCAATGATGGCGGTTCCCACGGCCATCGTCATAATTGTCAGCGTCAGCGCGGCTTTGCGCCCTACCCGATCGCCATAGACCCCGATAGCCAGCGCCCCCAGAGGACGGATCACAAAACCGAGCCCAAACGCTAAAAAGGCTTCGAACAACTGCGCCCCGGCATCGGCTTGATGAAAGAAGTTCTGCGCGATGTAGACGGCAAAAAAGGCATAGATGGAAAAGTCGTACCATTCCAGCGCATTACCGATTGATGCAGCCGCAATCGCTTTATAGCCCTTATTGCGTTGTCCCGGTACGGACTGACACACCCGAGCGGTCAAGGGAGAAATCGTGCTTTTTGTCATAATGACCTCATACGCAAGGCTAGATGGCCGACGATAAATTAATATAAGGAATTGATTTTTCTTTTATTTCATCCAGAGATTCCTGATATCCCGCATCGGCATAGCGCATCACGCCGGTACTGGTATCATTGGTCATGGCGAGCTGCAGGCGCTGGGCCGCGGCATCTGAGCCATCGGCCACCACCGTCACTCCGGAGCTGGTCATATAACCGCTATATCCACCGCCGCCGGAATGAATAGCCACCAGATCCGCCATTGAGGCGCAATTCACCAGAGCATTGAGTAGCGGCCAGTCGGCGATGGCATCTGAGCCATCTTTCATCTTTTCAGTCATAATGTTGGGATGGGCCATTGCCCCCGCATCCAGATGGTCACGGGTGAAGGCAATCGGCCCACTCAGACGGCCATCGGCAACCATGCGGTTCACCTCCAGCGCCAGTTCCGTTCGCTCGCCATGGCCAAGCCATGCGATTCGCGCGGGTAAACCTTCGAACGGCACTTTCTCACGGGCCAGACGGATCCAGTTGCTGACAATTTTGTTATTGGCAAAACGATCTAATAAATAGTTATCGATGAGCCTGATGTCATCGCTGTTATTGGACAAGGCGATCCAGCGGAATGGTCCGATAGCGCGGCAGAACAGCGGGCGCAGGAAGGCCTCGGTAAAAATGGGGATCTCAAAGGCGCGTTCGACGCCGCCTTGATGGGCGTGGGTGCGGATAAGATTGCCGTTATCAAACACCACGGCGCCTTTATCCATAAACCCCAGCATGGCGGTGACATGCTGGACGATCGAACGACGGCTGGCATCCATCAACACATCAATATCGTTCTCCCGCTGGGCGGCAGCCTGTTCCGGCGAGTAACCTGAAGGCACATAGCCGTACACTAAATCATGGGCAGCGGTCTGGTCGGTGACGATATCGGGGATGATACCTTTCGCCAAAATAGCAGGATAAACATCGGCAGCGTTGGCAAGCAAACCGACTGAAATGGGTTGGCGATCGTGCTGCGCATTGCGAATGAGCGTCAGCGCATGTTCAAGGTCCTGCGCCTGATACTGCAGAAAGCCGTTTTTCAAGCGCTTGTCGATACTCTTTTGGTTGACCTCTACCGTGAGAATAGCCGCTCTGGCCATGGTACCTGCCAACGGTTGAGCCCCGCCCATCCCCCCCAGACCGGCGGTAAGGATAAAGCGCCCGGCCAGGTCATTATCAAAGTGCCGTTCCGCAATGCGTGAGAAAATCTCATAGGTACCCTGAATGACGCCTTGTGAACCGATGTATTGCCAGTCGCCGGCGGTTAAGCCCCCCCAACAGATCAGATTGGCCTTTTCCCAACGATAAAAATTGTCCGCTTTGGCCCACTGACCGACCATGTTGCAATTGGCCATAATAACCAGCGGTGCGTTGACATGGGTTTGCAGGAGGCCGATCGGCTTGCCGGACTGGACCAGCAGCGTTTGATCTTCACGCATGGTTTGCAGCGCTTGCACAATCGCATCGTGTGAAGGCCAGTCGCGCGCGGCGCGGCCTAATGCGGCATAGACCACCAGTTCGTCAGGTTTTTCCCCGACGGCCAGTACATTTTCCAGCAAACGGAGCAAGGCTTCCTGGCGCCAGCCTAAGCAGCGCAGCTGATTACCCGAAGTCACGCTGAAGGTCCTGGTCATTTTAGGGCTCCTTGCTGAATATGGCTGAACAATTCGATACCCAAAACCTTCTCGACGGGCGGATAAACCGCAGGATCGGTAACCGATGAAGAGAGCGGGATCTGGCTATGGTGCTGGTGAAAAATCACAATTTCGAGGCCCGGTTTAAGCTGCCCTGCGCTGACAGGGTTGCCCTGCATATCCAGGGTGGTAATGATGTCGGGATAGGTGGCAATGCGCTGGCCATGGCTGTCCTCCACCGCCATATGCTCATTCATGACATGTATGCGACGCAGGTTTTCTCCCTGACCCACGTCGATAATGCCGACGTCAAAAGCCTCATCGGTATATTGCAGGGTGGTTTGCGTCACTTTACCGCTACCGATGATCTGCCCCCCGGTGTGGTTGCAAATTGCATCGATCGTCGCGCTGCCGCCCTTTTTACTGGCGGAGATAATGGTTTCACCAAGAGAGAGGGCCAGGCTGATACCGCCGTGTGCGGCATGCTGGCGCACATAAGAACCACGGATCGGATTACGGCAGCTGGCGATAAAGCCACCGGACATATCCGAGGCTTTACGCAATATGGGGGAGACTTTGGCGGTCGCGCCTTTGACGACGAGCTCAATATAGGCATGACGCTTGCGGTTGCCGCCAACGGCCGCCTGAATCATGGGTTGTGTGCTGGAAGCAAGGCCTAATGACCCCATATCGCCAGTAGGATGGGCGCGCAGGTCCCCCACCGCATCGACCACTTTAGTACCGAGAATAGCGGACGGTAGCCAGCCGTTTAGCGTACTGGACATCCCGTTTTGCCCGATAATCAGCCCATAAATGGGCTCCCCCAGCTCTTTTTGTACCAGCTGGACGGCTTTAACATAGTCGACACCGAGCATTTCCCAGTCGGTCAGCCCCCCAGGCGCACCAATGGCTGCGGCGGTGGCAATCCAGGCACTGTCGGCAACCTCTTCCATCGTGACCAGCTCAGGACGACCAATGGTGACGGCCATTTTGCCCAACTCCAGCCCATGTTCGACCCAACCGCCGCCGCCACAGGCAAACACTGACCCACCCTTCACCGCGGCTTCGACATCAGCCAGCGTTAAAATTCGACCCATTGCTATTCCTCCAGAAGTACAGAACCAGTAATCCGGCCTCAAAGTGCATAATTAATGAATAATCATTGCGGCCTTTGTTCGATACTAGAGGGCACCTGGTCAAAATGTCATATTACTTTTTGGCCACGGCGTATAACAAAATGTTAACGGTCGAAAAATTCAAAGCCGTTGTGCTTGACCAGAAAAGATGTGAAACAACGCTAAAGTGTGAGGGGGATAAAAAACAGGCTATCTCGACCAGTGCACCTGAATAGATTCCAGGGTGGTGATAAATTCCTGAGCTAATCGTGAAAGCGGTTCATACATCCCGTGGATGATGCTAATGGGCGTTTTAGCCGTGGGTGAAATGGGACGAAAGACGACGTTTGTCCATACCGGGCCGCTGGCGGTAATTTCATCAATCAAGGCGATGCCGACCCCCGCCTGAACCAAAGCACAAGCCACGTGAATCTGCTGTGATTCAACGATGGGACGTACAACAATACCTTCATTATTAAAGAGTTGGCGGACAATCTGGCCAATGGGGATATCTGAGCCATAGCCAATAAACGGTTGGCCAACCAAATCCTCCACATTGATAATGTTTTTTGCCGTAAGCGGATGAGTAGCCGGGAGCGCCACCACTAAATGATTCTCATACAGCACCCGGGACTGCACGTTCGGATGACCTTCATGCAGAAAGGCAATCCCTAATTCCACCTGCTGGGTCAGGACTGCCTGAAGTAAAACATCGGGGATCATGGTATGCAAAATCACCCTGGCGTCCGGCAGCGTTCGGTGAAATTTGGCAATGGCATTGGGAATTAAACCCTGCCCAAGGCTCGGGCTACAGGCAATCCTCAGATGCCCCATCCGGTTTTGAATCAGATCTTCTGCAACTTCATTGACCCGCTGCACGCCGAGATAGACCGAGTTGACCTCGATAAACAGATGCCGCGCTTCCGGAGTGGGATAAAGCCGTCCTTTTATGCGTTCAAACAGCGATAACCCCAGACGCTGTTCGGTATAGCTGATTAAGCGCGAAACCGCCGGCTGAGAAACATGTAATAGTTTTGCCGCGCCGCTGATTGAACCCGTCAACATAATGGCGCGAAAGACTTCAATTTGTTTGAGATTTAAGCGCATTGCACCCTCAATAAAGTTAACACAATGTTATGCATGAGTGATAAATAAGCATAAGACATAATACATACAGCCACCCTACACTAGACGCAGACTTTGGAAAAGGGCCCGACTACTCATCGGTCACATATGCATTTTTATGCAAAATTTTCGCTAAAAGTTATAAGGGAGCGTTGGTCATGGCTGTGCAGAAAAAATGGGACATCGTGGTAAAGGGAAACCTGGTCGATGCCGACAGCATCACGCCTGATGGCTGGATAGCTATCGACGAGGGGAAAATTATCGCCACCGGCAGCGGCCAGCCGCCGCAGGCAGAGAGAACCATCGACGCCAGCGGCAAATGGGTCATCCCCGGCGTGATCGATGGGCAGGTACACTCAGGCAGCCAGGCCAATCAGGAGGGACTCGGCCGGGCCTCACGCGCAGCCGCAGCGGGAGGGGTGACGGTGATGGTGGATATGCCTTACGACGACCCTGAGCCCGTTGCCAGTCGCCGCCTGCTGGACAATAAAATTGCTGAAATTGAACGCGACTGCCATGTAGACGTAGCGCTATTCGGTACGCTCAACCACAAGCAGGGTTTTGACGCAGCGGCAGGGTTGATTGAAGGCGGCGTCTGCGCGTTTAAATTCTCGACTTTCGAGGCGATGCCCGGCCGCTTCCCTCGGGTTGAGGAAGACGACCTGCAGTATGCATTTCAGCTGATCGCCCCAAGCGGTTTAGCCTGCGCGGTACACAACCAGATGCAGGAAATGACGCGCAAAAATATCCAACGCATGATGGCGGAAAACAATACCGGCTGGGACGCATTCATGCGTGCTCACACTCCCCTGATCGAAAACCTGGCGACCGCGCAGCTGTATGAAATTGGCGCGGTAACTGGCGCCCGCGCGCATGCGGTTCACGTTTCGACCTCGCGCGGATTTGAGATTTATAAAATGTACAAAAATGCCGGCTATCCGGTCTCTATCGAAACCTGCGTTCAGTATCTGATGCTTAACCATGAAGAACACACTTTAAGGCTAGGGGCAAAAACCAAACATTACCCCCCTATTCGGCCAAAATCCGAGTCCGAACGATTATGGGTCCATATTGCGCAAGGGGATTGTACATTTGTCTCTTCTGACCACGTCAGCTGGGGACTGGAGCGTAAAAGCGATGCGAATATTTTCAAAAACGCCTCCGGCGGACCGGGACTGGAAACGTTATTACCTGCGCTGTGGACCGGATGTGAGCAGCGCGGGATTTCGCCCACCACGGTTGTTCAGCTGTTGTGTCGCAATCCGGCGCAACACTTCCTGCTGGATGACCGTAAGGGGTCATTTGCTACCGGGAAGGATGCCGATTTCGTCATTCTGAATCCTGAAAGCTATCGTTTCGATCCCTCTGGCAGCCTGTCGGCGGTGACCTGGAGCTCATTCGCCGGCATGGCGTTTACCGTGCGCATTGAACAGACATGGTGCCGCGGTATGCAGGTCTTTCACCACGGCAAAATCGTCAATCAGGCCGGCGATGGCCAGTTCCTCCGCCCACGCCGGGTCGCCTAAAGAAGAGAACATCATGACAACACCACACCATGAAATCGTCCACGATCGCGATCTCATTAATTCCGCCCGCCTGTGGACCAACGCCAATACGTTAGCAACCATTACGCTACCGAATGTGCCATGGACCCGCCGGGCCTTTACGCCGTTATTCAGCGAAGGCCGCCAGTGGTTAAAGCTCAAAATGGAGCAAGCTGGCCTGAGCGTCGCTCTTGATGCGGGGGGTAACCTGATCGGTCGCCGGGCCGGGCGACGCCCTGACCTGCCACCGCTGGTAATCGGTTCTCATAGTGATACCGTGGTTGGCGGCGGACGTTATGATGGCATTATCGGTGTCCTGGCCGGCATCGAGATCGCATTCAGCCTCCAGGAACGGGGGATACAGCTTGAACATCCGCTGGAAGTGATCGATTTCTTGTCGGAAGAGCCGAGTGATTACGGTATTTCCTGCGTTGGCAGCCGAGCTTTTTCCGGATCGCTCGATAGCGGCATGCTAGCATCTAAAAACCATGCCGGAGAAACGTTGGCGGAGGCGATGGTACGGGTTGGCGCGAAACCCGAGCTATTAACGGCGCCGATACGTACCTCAGGCAGCACGGCGGCATATATTGAACTGCACATTGAGCAAGGTCCGGTACTGGAAAACGCGGACCTACCCATTGGCGTAGTGACGCATATCGTGGGGATCCGCCGCGTGCGGATACTGGTGCACGGCCAGCCGGACCATTCCGGCACCACGCCGATGGATGTACGCCGGGATGCTTTAGTCGGCGCCGCACAGGTGATAACTCTGGTACATCAGGCGGCTAGCGCCCGAAGCGGCAACCCGCACTACGTCGTGGCAACGATTGGCCGTATCGCGATGACTCCGAACGCGCCCAACGCGGTTCCCGGCTGGGTTGAACTGATGCTTGAAGTCCGCAGCGACAGCCAGCAGGTTCTGGACACTTTCCCTGAAGACATCATGCAAATGGGTGAATCATCGCTGGCAAGCCTGGGTCTATCCGCCACGCTGGAGCATGTGAGCCGCGCCAGCCCGACGCCTTGCTCCGATATCGTGATGCAGGCGATAGCAGAAGCCGCGGGCCGTTTACAGCTCGCGTATCGACATCTGCCAAGCGGTGCAGGCCACGACGCCGTCTATGTTGCGCCGACGGGTCCGGTAGGGATGGTCTTTATCCCGTGCCTGGCCGGGCGAAGTCATTGCCCGGAAGAATCGATTACCGAACAACAGCTGGCGAATGGCGCAGCGGTCGTCGCGCAAACTCTGATGAATCTGGATCGTCGCCTGGCAGGCTAATTCGCTCCGTTCCCCAGCCGAAGGAGGTACGCCAGTATCTCCTTTATTATTCATGATGATCCATCGGCACAGCGAGGTATCTGGCGATATCCTGACTTTGCGCCGGTTTTGCTGGCATCTCCTGACCTTATCCCCCCTTGCCTGTAGATTGCGGCCGCTGACAAATTTATACTTGGCGCACAATTTTAACCCTAAGGCCTGGACATGAAGTTCTCTTCCCCACTAAACAAACGCGGCGTAACGCCGGCTAAAGCGATGGTCGCCGCGATCAGCGGTTATGCAATGGATGGCTTTGATCTGCTGATCCTGGGTTTCATGCTGCCCGCCATCAGCGCTTCACTGGCGCTCAGCGCCTCTCAGGCAGGTTCCCTCGTCACCTGGACGCTGGTTGGCGCGGTACTGGGCGGGATTTTTTTCGGCCATCTCAGCGATCGCCTGGGGCGTATTCGCGTCCTGACCTTCACGATTCTGATGTTCTCGGTCTTTACCGGCCTCTGTGCGGTCGCGCAGGGCTACTGGGATCTGCTGGCCTATCGTACCCTTGCCGGGATGGGGTTAGGCGGTGAGTTCGGCATCGGTATGGCGTTGATTGCCGAAGTCTGGCCCGCCAGTAAACGCAATCGCGCCTCGGCATGGGTCGGCATCGGCTGGCAGCTTGGCGTGCTGCTTGCCGCTTTTATCACCCCTCTTCTGCTGGATATCATCGGCTGGCGCGGGATGTTCCTGGTCGGGCTGCTGCCCGCTCTGGTCTCATTTGCCATTCGCCGCGGCATGGGGGAACCCGACGCGTTTACCAAAGATATCGCGGTCACCCAGGAGGTCTCCTTCGCGACCCGTCTCAGGATGCTGTTCGCCGACCGCACTACCTCGAAGGCCAGTATCGGGATCCTCATTCTGTGTTCGGTGCAGAATTTTGGCTACTACGGCCTGATGATCTGGATGCCCAGCTATCTGTCCTCCAGTTTTGGCTTTTCTCTCACCAAATCCGGGCTCTGGACAGCGGTCACCGTGGTGGGAATGACCTTCGGCATCTGGCTGTTTGGCGTGCTGGCGGATCGCTTCTCGCGCTGGAAAATCTTCCTGATTTATCAGGTGGGCGCCGTGGTGATGGTGATTATCTACGCTCAGCTGCGCGATCCGACCATCATGCTGTTTACCGGGGCGGTTATGGGGATGTTTGTGAACGGGATGATCGGCGGTTACGGGGCGCTGATCTCGGATACCTATCCGCTCAAAGTGCGCGCTACTGCGCAAAACGTCCTGTTTAACCTGGGGCGCGGCGTCGGCGGCTTTGGCCCGCTGGTGATTGGGCTGTTCGTCAGCCACTGGTCCTTTAGCGCGGCCATCACGCTGCTGGCCCTGCTGTACCTGCTGGATATTTTCGCCACCCTGTTCCTGCTGCCGAAAAAACAGGGCAGCGAAGATGCGCTGGGGGCGATAGGCTAACGGGGGTTATCGCTTCGAAGCCGGCGTTCCCGCCGCGTCAAAATAACAAAGCCCGGGGTTTCCCGGGCTTTGCACAACAGATAACGGTTAGTAGTAGGCTTTCAGCGTTCGCTGGCAGAGCATCGAACGGACGCAATCATCGGCGGTAAAGCGGACGATACCGACCATTTCGTCTTCCTCAAAACGCGCCAGCGCATCGACCAGGCCGGACTTCACGCCAGAGGGTAAATCACACTGGGTAATGTCGCCGTTGACGATGACCGTCACGTTCTCCCCGAGGCGGGTCAAAAACATTTTCATTTGCGCTGCCGTCACGTTCTGCGCCTCGTCCAGAATCACGACGGCATTTTCAAATGTACGTCCGCGCATATAGGCGAACGGCGCGATTTCCACCTTGCCGATTTCCGGCCGCAGGCAGTATTGCATAAAGGAAGCGCCCAACCTCTTCACCAGCACATCATAAACCGGGCGGAAATAGGGAGCGAACTTCTCGGCGATATCTCCCGGTAAGAAGCCGAGATCTTCGTCGGCTTGCAATACGGGACGGGTAACAATAATCCTGTCCACATCCTTATGTACCAGGGCTTCGGCCGCTTTCGCCGCACTAATCCAGGTTTTCCCGCACCCGGCTTCGCCCGTAGCAAAAATCAGCTGTTTATTGTCGATGGCATGCAAATAATGCGCCTGAGCGTCATTGCGCGCCTCAATTGGAGAAGTATCACGGCTGTCCCGCGCCATGCCAATTGCTTCTACGCCACTCATTTGCACAAGCGATGTGACCGATTCTTCTTCGCGTTGCTTATGGCTGCGCGAATCGCGTCTCAGCACACGTTTTGCCTCACGACGAGCTTTGATCACTGCTTTTTGTCTTCCCATGGATAGCACCTTGCGTTGTTGGTTTACATCACACGCGTCAGCATCGACGCGATTATGCGCACAAACGATTGAGGTTTGGCTTCCTTTTAAGCCATTGCTTGCCTGTTGAATTGACAATGAGTCACGGCTACGCGCACCGCGTACCCTGTCAGGGTTCGGTTGTTCTGTGGTGGTGGAAGGAGGTGACTTTACGCTGACGAAGTCGCTGCCGGAGGTGTGTCCTCCGCGCTGAAGAGTGCGGTGTGTTGTTTTGCGTTGTCCGGTACAGGACCCTACCATTCGCGATCTCCATAGTGAAACGACATCACTGCCGGGAACTACCGCGTCTGTAATAAGTACATCAAAAAATATTCTTAATGCAACTTATTTTTTACACAAGCGCAACAAATAATTCCCCGAACAGCTGAAGAGAGTTTCCGTCATTTAGATTACAGAAAAATAACACAAGGCAGGAAATACAAAAAAAGAATGGAAAAACAGCAGAAAACGCCCTGCCCTTACGGGCAGGGTACGTCAGGCTTCGAGCAAAGACTGAGCCAGATAGTGCTGGTTATCGATGACACCGGGCAATACAAAGAAGTAGCCGCCGCCGATCGGTTTGACATACTCTTCCAGCGCCTCGCCGTTAAGGCGTTTTTGCACCGTCAGGAAACCTTTCTCCAGATCGTGCTGATAGCAGACAAACAGCAGTCCCATATCCAGCTGCCCGGAGTTGGTTACCCCCAGGGAATAGCTGTAGCCGCGGCGCATCATCAGGCTCGACTGCGTCTGCGGCGTGCGCGGATTGGCCAGACGGATATGGCTATCCAGCGCGATAATGTCGCCGTCCGGATCCTTGCTATAATCCGGCACATCGTGCTCGTGCTGCATGCCCAGCGGCGCGCCGCTGTGTTTATCCCGACCAAAAATGGTCTGCTGCTCTTTCAGCGGCGTGCGATCCCAGAACTCGACGTGGAACTGGATGATACGCGCCGCCTGATAGCTGCCGCCGGTCGCCCACGCGGGTTCGCCCTGGCCAGCGGTAACCCACACCACCTCATCCATCAGCGCCTTATCGGTGCTGACGGGGTTTGCGGTGCCGTCCTTAAAGCCCAGCAGGTTAACCGGCGTCTCTTTGCCTTTACTGCGCGCGGCGCTATCGGAGATAAAGCCTTCGCGTTTCCAGCGCACGCTGAGGAGATCCGGGGTGTGTTTAATCACATCGCGCAGCGCGTGAATCACCGTATCCTGCGTATTGGCGCAAATTTGTAACAGCAGATCGCCATGGCAGAGCGCGGCGTCCAGCGCATCGTTGGGAAAGCGCGTCATTTTTTGCAGCTTTTTCGGCGCCTTGTCGGCTAACCCGTAGCGTTCATCGAACAGCGAATGGCCGACCGAGACGGTAACGGTCAGATTATCCGGGGAAATCCACGGTCCGAGAATCCCCGAATCCATTGGCGGCAGCCGCGGATTCGGCGTATCCGGCGCCGGACCGCCTTTGGTCAGAAAAGCAATCCGCTGGGTCAGCAGACGAAACAGACGCTCCAGATCCGCTTTATCGCTGGCCAGTACATCGAAGGCCACCAGCATCATCGATGCCTGCTGCGGCGTTAGCACGCCGGCCTGATGCTGGCCGTAAAAAGGCTGCGCCTCGCTGCGCGCATCCGGCGACAACACGCCTGGAGAGCTGTTACCTTTCGCCGCGTGCGCCACCGGACAGCCGCCGGTAATGGCCAGCGCGCCGCCAAGCGCGCCGATCCCTTTTAATAACCGACGACGTGAAGGTTCATTCACGTCGCGTTGCTTCTGTTGTGCCATCGACTTAGTCCAGCCCGAGGATCCCGCGCAGCTGAGCCAGATCTTCCGCCAGCGTGGTGATCGGCCCTTTAAGCGCGTTGCGGTCCGCATCCGTCAGCTTGTCGTAGGTCTCGAAGCCGTCTTTGGTGCGGTATTTACTGAGGATGCCGTCAACTTTCTTGAAGTTAGCGTCAATTTTCGCCAGCAGCGCGCTGTTCTCTTTTTGCAGCTGCGGACGCAGCAGGTCGACAATCTTCTGTGCGCCGTCGATGTTGGCCTGGAAGTCCCACAGGTCGGTATGGCTGTAGCGATCTTCTTCGCCGCTGATTTTGCTGGCCGCCACTTCTTCGATCAGGCCGGCGGCGCCGCCTACCACTTTAGACGGCGGGAACGCCAGCTCGCTGATGCGTTTTTGCAGCTCAAGCACATCGCTGTTCAGCTGGTCGGCATACTGGTCCATCCCTTTGACGCTGTTGTCGCCAAACAGGGCTTTTTCCAGACGGTGGAAGCCGGTGAATTTCGGGTCTTCGGCTTTTTTCTCATAATCGTCTTCACGGGCATCGATGCTGCCGTCAAGGTCAGAGAACAGCTCAGCGATAGGCTCGATACGTTCGTAGTGCTGACGCGTCGGGGCATACAGCGCTTTCGCTTTTTCGATATCGCCCGCTTTCACCGCGTCGGTGAAGGCTTTCGTACCGCTGACCAGCTGCGCGGTTTCCGCCGTCACGTAGGTTTTATAAGCGGTAATCGCCTCGCCGAGGCTCAACAGCGCATTGGCTTTCGCCGCATCTTTGGTCGCCGCGCCGGTCACAATCAGCTTCCCTTTCGGGTTGGTCAGCAGCCCGCAGGTCATGTCGTATTCGCCCGGCTGCAGGTTAGCGGTCAGCTTTTGCGTAAAGCCAGGGGCGATGTTTTCGCGCTCTTCCACCACCATCACGCCCTTGAGGATTTCCCACTCCAGCGCTTTCTGACTGTGGTTCTGAATAATGAACTGTGTTTTACCCGCTTTCACGGTCACGTTCATCGGCTCACACTGTTTGTCGTTAACGGTGACTTTTACCTGCGGGATATCCGCAGCCTGAGCGCAAAAGGCAGAGCTGAACAACGCTGCGACGGCAAACTGCAGCGCATTACGGCGAAAATGAGTCATCATGATCATCCCTTTCGGTAAGTATGTTGTAACGATGTATCCTGCGCCACCCTACTTAAGCGGGGCGGTACGCGAGGTGGCTGTATTGCTACGTGGCGGCAGCGCGAACAGCACCAGCGCCGGAATCAAATAGATAAAGTACACCGCCACTTCACTGATGGTCGGCGTTTCCTGATAACCGAAGATCCCTTCCAGCAGGGTCCCAAAGAGGGTATGCGTCGACAGCACGCCGCTCAGGTCAAAGGCAACGTCCTGGAAGTGGTTCCACAGCCCGGCCTCATGGAATGCGCGAATCGCCCCGGCGGCCAGCCCGGCCGCCACCAGCAGAATGAACAGGCTGGTCCATTTAAAGAACACGGCGAGATTGAGACGAATACCGCCCCAGTACAGCAGAAAACCGAGGACGATGGCCGTCGCCAGACCCAGCATCGCGCCAAGCGGCGGCCAGATGCCAACGTCCTGCTGGAATGCCGCCAGCAGGAAAAACACCGACTCCAGCCCTTCCCGCGCCACGGCGAAAAAGACCATCATCACCAGCGCCCAGCCGTGATGGTTGCCGCGTTGCAGCGCGTTATCGACCGCCTGCTCCAGCTGCTGCTTAACGTTGCGGGAAACTTTGCGCATCCAGAATACCATCCACGTCAGGATGCAGACCGCCACCAGCGCCACGATGCCTTCGAACAGCTCCTGTTCGCGCTGGGGAAATTCGCCGGTGGTTTCATTGATAAAGATCCCCAGCCCCAGGCACAGCGCCGCCGCCAGAATCACCCCGATCCACATGACGCCAATCCAGCGGCCACGCTGGGTGCGTTTGAGGTAGCTGGCAATCAGGCTGACGATCAGCGCCGCTTCCAGACCTTCGCGTAACATAATGAGAAATGGAACAAACATGCCGACACCCTTCAATGTGAATCGCAGTCAATGGATGCAAAGATAGGTAAATATTTCTGATAGTGATTATCATTACAATAATGAGAAACACAAGTGAAATGTAGAGAGAATGGTGACGAGTTGTAAATTAATCGCTGCAAAATAATTACTTATGGGATTATCTGCCTGCCGCGTCATTGAGCGGCAGCAACAACGGTTTTTTCGCCGCAGATATTTACCGGACGTAGCGGCTATGGCTAAATAGCGGCCTTATTGACCTTTGAAATGAACAACATGACACAATTCTTGCACTTCCTGCTGGCGCTGGCGGTTATTCTCGGCCTTGCCTGGCTCGCCAGCTATGACCGACAAAAAATCCGTATTCGCTATATTATCCAGTTAATTATTATTGAAATTATCCTGGCATTCTTTTTTCTCCACGCCGAAAGCGGCCTGTGGATAGTTAAAAATATCTCAAACTTTTTCACCTCTTTGCTGGGCTTTGCCGCCGAGGGCAGCAATTTTGTATTTGGCGGCATGAGCGAAAAAGGGCTGGCGTTTATTTTCCTCGGCGTGCTGTGCCCGATTGTGTTTATCTCGGCGCTGATCGGTATTCTCCAGCACTGGCGTATTCTGCCGATTTTTATCCGCGCGATCGGCACCCTGCTGTCCAAAGTTAACGGCATGGGCAAGCTCGAGTCCTTTAACGCCGTCAGCTCGCTGATCCTTGGGCAGTCGGAGAACTTTATCGCTTACAAAGGGGTACTCGGCGACCTCTCCTCTCGCCGTCTGTTCACCATGGCGGCAACCGCTATGTCGACGGTGTCGCTGTCGATTGTCGGCGCCTATATGAGCATGCTCGATGCGAAATATGTGGTGGCGGCGCTAATCCTTAATATGTTCAGTACCTTTATTGTCCTGTCGATTATTAATCCGACGCGCCCGGGTAGCGAAGAAGAGATTAAGCTGGAGAAGCTGCACGAATCACAAAGCTTCTTTGAAATGCTCGGCGAATACATTCTCGCCGGTTTCAAAGTCGCGATGATTATTCTGGCGATGCTGATGGGCTTTATTGCCTTAATCAGCGCCATTAACGCCCTGTTTGCCACGGTATTTGGCCTCAGCTTCCAGCAAATTCTCGGCTATGTCTTTTATCCGCTGGCCTGGCTGATCGGTATTCCGCTGAGCGATGCGCTGAATGCCGGCAGCATTATGGCGACCAAGCTGGTGGCTAATGAATTCGTGGCGATGATCGAGCTGCAAAAAATCGCCGCCGGTATGACCCCGCGCGGGCTGGGTATCCTGTCGGTGTTCCTGGTATCGTTCGCTAACTTCGCCTCAATTGGCATTATTGCCGGAGCGATTAAAGGCCTGAACGAGCAGCAGGGCAATATCGTTTCCCGCTTCGGCCTGCGCCTGGTGTACGGCGCGACGCTGGTCAGCCTGCTTTCCGCCAGCTTTGCCGGGCTGGTGCTGTAAACGAAACGGCGGGGGAGCCCCGCCATTTTTTCAGAAGTGAACGCAGACCGGCTGGTCAACACGCATCACCGATTCCTGCGCGAAGCGTGATTTGTAGCGATTGCGTAACGCCTCAATGCCCTCTTCGCTGCGGCCGTCTGCGCCATGGATCAGCATCAGCGCTTTGCTTTGCTCGCGGGCAACCGTCCCGTCATTGCCCAGCCACTGCCCGCGGGCGTCAAACACCGTCAACCCCGCGCGAAAGCGCGGCGTCACATCCCGATCGACAAACTGCTGCCACTCCTGAGCGGTAATATCTTTCCCCGCCGGGCGGCTCAGCCCGAAATAGAGGGTAGTCTGAACCATGGCATTTTCCGCCGGGCACGCCGCGGCGGCGGCCGGAACCGGCGCGCTGTTTTTTGCCGGCGCCACACAGCCGCCGAGCACGCCTGCCAGCATCAGCGCCAGCGCCCCTTGTCTGAACCTCATTTTGCTATCCTCATTGTTTTTTTGTGCCACGATATCAGCGTATTTTCAGGCAATTAGCAAGAGGGGGAGAAGTTAAGGATCGCTGAGCGGGCCAGTACCTGGCAGTGCCGCTAAGCGAGGATGTCTTTTTTCGGTGCTTTGGGCGACCCCACGATAAACCATAAAAAATGCTGGTCACCTTAGGTGACCAGCATGGCGCAGAATATGGGCCTGAAGGAGAAGCGCGGTATTTACTCTGCGGTGACCCGTACCGGCGGAGCCGAGTGATAATGGGCATCCGCTTCGGCGAAACGTTGCTGCATCGCCGCGGACGGCGCTTTACCCAGCAGACTGAAGACCACGATCCCGATGCTGCCGAAGATAAAGCCAGGGATGATTTCGTACAGCCCCAGCCAGCCGAACTGCTTCCAGACAATGACGGTCAGCGCGCCAATCACCATCCCGGCCAGAGCGCCGTTACGCGTCATGCGAGACCACATCACCGAGAACAGGACCACCGGGCCAAACGCGGCGCCAAAGCCCGCCCAGGCATAGCTCACCAGACCCAGGACGCGGTTTTCCGGGTTGGCCGCCAGCGCAATCGCCACCAGCGCCACCACCAGCACCATCATCCGACCGACCCACACCAGCTCTTTCTGGCCGGCGTTTTTACGCAGGAAGGCTTTGTACAGGTCTTCGGTAATCGCGCTTGAACACACCAGCAGCTGGCAGCTCAACGTCGACATCACCGCCGCCAGAATCGCCGACAGCAGGATACCGGCAATCCACGGGTTAAACAGGATTTGTGCCAGTTCGATAAATACGCGTTCTGAGTTCTGGTTGACCGCTCCCGCCAGCGCCGGGTTGTTATTGAACCAGGCGATACCGAAGAAACCGACCGCCACGGCGCCCGCCAGGCAGAGGATCATCCAGGTCATACTGATACGACGCGCATGCACGATGCTATGATGCGAGTCCGCCGCCATAAAGCGCGCCAGGATATGCGGCTGCCCGAAGTAGCCTAACCCCCAGCCCATCAGCGAAATAATCGCCACGAAGTTCAGTCCTTTGAGCATGTCGACGTTTTCAATGCTCTTCTGCTTAATAACCTCCAGCGAATCGCCAAAACCGCCGACGGATATAATGACCATCACCGGCGTCAGGATCAGCGCGAAGATCATCAGGCTGGCCTGAACGGTATCGGTCCAGCTCACCGCGAGGAATCCCCCCACGAAGGTATAAATAATGGTCGCCGCAGCCCCGGCCCACAGAGCAGTTTCATAGCTCATACCAAAAGTGCTTTCAAACAGACGGGCGCCGGCCACAATACCGGAGGCACAATAAATGGTGAAGAACAGCAAAATAACCAGCGCGGAAATAATCCGCAGCACCCGACTGTTATCTTCGAAACGACCGGTGAAATAATCCGGCAGCGTCAGGGCGTTATTATTCGCCTCGGTATGAACGCGCAGACGACCGGCAACCAGTTTCCAGTTAATCCATGCACCGAGCGTCAGGCCGATGGCGATCCAGCTCTCGGAAATACCGGAGAGAAATATCGCTCCCGGCAATCCCATCAGCAGCCAGCCGCTCATATCAGAGGCCCCGGCGGACAGCGCCGTGACAAATGGCCCCAGGCTCCGCCCGCCAAGAATATAATCATCAAAATTCTTTGTCGATCGCCAGGCAATAAAACCGATCAGTACCATGCCAAAGATATAAATAATAAAAGTCACCAACATGGGGGTGCTAATAGCCATGTAAAATCTCCAGATATTTTTGTCGACAACGTCCTGCTTTGTCATTTTATTCCACTACCGGAACGGGGTAATGGCACAAGGATTGTATTGGGCGACCGTATCCTGACGGAAGCGCTGGCATTTCACAAACGATTTAACACAGCATTTACACTAATTCCCGCCATCACCAAACTTCATTTTGTCATAGGTTGCACTCTCTCACGTTTTTATCGGTTGCACCTGATAAAACTGTTAACTGACGCAGATAAATACCCTATTGGACAAAGGTTAAATTTCGGTGTAACCATCGATTAAATTTAACATTCAGCGCATTTTGCAGCCTGCCGCACAAGTCACGATCAACAAGGTTGCACAAAGTTGCAACATAGTGGATATTTCCACGCAACCGCATAAGAGACCAACGATTGATAACAGGAGTTTTAAGCATGGGCACCACCACCATGGGTGTTAAGCTTGATGACGCGACCCGCGAACGGATTAAATCCGCTGCGAGCCGGATCGACCGCACGCCGCACTGGCTGATTAAACAAGCCATCTTCAACTATCTGGAAAAGCTGGAAAACGACGAGACGCTGCCCGAGCTGCCGGCGCTGCTCTCCGGCGCGGCCAATGAAAGCGATGACGCGGCCAGCCCGGTCGATGAACCGTATCAGCCGTTCCTTGAATTTGCCGAGCAGATCCTGCCGCAGTCGGTGACCCGAGCCGCCATTACCGCCGCTTACCGCCGCGCGGAAACCGACGCCGTGCCGATGCTGCTGGAGCAGGCGCGCCTGCCGCAGCCGCTGGCCGAACAGGCGCATAAGCTGGCTTATCAGCTGGCGGAAAAGCTGCGCAATCAAAAAACCGCCAGCGGCCGCGCGGGGATGGTGCAGAGCCTGCTGCAGGAGTTTTCCCTCTCTTCCCAGGAGGGTGTGGCGCTGATGTGTCTGGCGGAAGCGCTGCTGCGTATTCCGGATAAAGCCACCCGCGATGCCCTGATCCGCGACAAAATCAGCAACGGCAACTGGCAGTCGCATATCGGCCGCAGCCCGTCGCTGTTTGTCAACGCCGCCACCTGGGGCCTGCTGTTTACCGGCAAACTGGTCTCAACCCATAACGAAACCAGCCTGTCGCGCTCGCTGAACCGGATCATCGGCAAAAGCGGCGAGCCGCTGATTCGCAAAGGCGTCGACATGGCGATGCGTTTGATGGGCGAACAGTTCGTCACCGGCGAAACCATCGCCGAAGCGCTGGCAAACGCCCGTAAGCTGGAAGAGAAAGGGTTCCGTTACTCCTACGATATGCTGGGCGAAGCCGCGCTCACCGCCGCCGATGCCCAGGCCTACATGGTCTCCTACCAGCAGGCCATCCACGCGATTGGTAAAGCCTCTAACGGCCGCGGCATCTATGAAGGCCCGGGTATTTCCATCAAGCTTTCCGCTCTCCATCCACGCTACAGTCGCGCGCAGTATGACCGGGTGATGGAAGAACTGTACCCGCGCCTGAAATCGTTAACCCTGCTGGCACGTCAGTACGACATCGGGATCAATATCGACGCCGAAGAGGCGGATCGTCTGGAGATCTCCCTCGATCTGCTGGAGAAGCTGTGCTTTGAGCCCGAGCTGGCCGGCTGGAACGGCATTGGCTTCGTTATTCAGGCCTACCAGAAACGCTGCCCGTTCGTCATTGATTCCCTGATTGACCTCGCCACCCGCAGCCGTCGTCGCCTGATGATCCGTCTGGTTAAAGGCGCCTACTGGGATAGCGAAATCAAACGCGCGCAGATGGACGGACTGGAAGGCTACCCGGTGTATACCCGCAAGGTGTACACCGACGTCTCCTACCTCGCCTGCGCGAAGAAACTGCTGGCGGTGCCGAGTCTGATTTATCCGCAGTTCGCCACCCACAACGCCCACACCCTCGCGGCGATTTACCAGCTCGCCGGGCAAAACTACTATCCGGGTCAGTACGAATTCCAGTGCCTGCATGGCATGGGCGAACCGTTGTATGAGCAGGTGGTGGGTAAAGTAGCCGATGGCAAACTGAACCGCCCATGCCGGATCTACGCGCCGGTGGGCACCCACGAAACGCTGCTGGCGTACCTGGTGCGTCGTCTGCTGGAAAACGGGGCCAACACCTCCTTCGTCAACCGGATTGCCGATACCACGCTGCCGCTGGATGAACTGGTCGCCGACCCGGTCGCCGCGGTGGAAAAACTGGCCCGCCAGGAGGGTCAGGCCGGTCTGCCGCATCCGAAGATTCCGCTGCCGCGCGATCTGTACGGTGCGGGCCGCAGCAACTCCGCGGGTCTGGATCTGGCCAACGAACATCGTCTGGCCTCCCTCTCCTCCTCGTTGCTGAACAGCGCGTTGCATAAATGGCAGGCGCTGCCGGTGCTGGAGCATCCGGTTATCGCAGGTGAGCTGCAGACGGTGGTTAACCCGGCCGAGCCCAAAGATATCGTCGGTCACGTGCGTGAGACCAGCGAGCAAGAAGTCGAGCTGGCGCTGACCAGCGCGGTCAATAATGCCCCGATCTGGTTCGCCACCCCGCCGCAGGAACGTGCCGCGATCCTTGAACGTGCCGCGGTTCTGATGGAAGACCAGACCCAGACGCTGATCGGCATACTGGTGCGTGAGGCCGGTAAAACCTTCAGTAACGCCATCGCCGAAGTGCGCGAAGCGGTCGACTTCCTGCACTACTACGCCGGTCAGGTACGCGACGATTTTGATAATGAGACCCACCGCCCGCTGGGCCCGGTCGTTTGTATCAGCCCGTGGAACTTCCCGCTGGCGATTTTCACCGGCCAGATTGCCGCCGCGTTAGCCGCCGGCAACAGCGTCCTGGCGAAACCCGCCGAACAGACGCCGTTGATCGCCGCTCAGGGGGTGGCGATTCTGCTGGAAGCCGGCGTGCCGCCGGGGGTTATTCAGCTACTGCCAGGCCGCGGGGAAACCGTCGGCGCGGCGCTAACCCGCGACGAACGCGTTCGCGGCGTGATGTTCACCGGTTCGACCGAAGTCGCCACCCTGCTGCAGCGCGCTATCGCCACGCGTCTGGATGCCCAGGGCCGTCCGACGCCGCTGATCGCCGAAACCGGCGGAATGAACGCGATGATCGTCGACTCCTCCGCCCTCACCGAGCAGGTGGTGGTCGACGTGCTGGCCTCGGCGTTCGATAGCGCCGGTCAACGCTGCTCCGCTCTGCGGGTTCTCTGTCTGCAGGAAGAGATCGCCGACCATACCCTGACCATGCTGCGCGGGGCGATGGGCGAATGCCGGATGGGTAACCCAGGCCGTCTGACCACCGATATCGGCCCGGTTATCGATGCGCAAGCGAAGGAGAATATCGAACGACATATCCAGGCGCTCCGCGCCAAAGGCCGCAGCGTCTTCCAGGCCGTACGCGAGAACAGCGACGATGCGCGGGAATGGCAAAGCGGAACCTTCGTCCCGCCGACGCTTATCGAACTCGAGAGCTTCGATGAACTGAAAAAAGAGGTCTTTGGTCCGGTCCTGCACGTGGTGCGCTACAACCGCAACGAACTGGATCAGCTGGTTGAGCAGATCAACGCATCCGGCTACGGCCTGACTCTCGGGGTGCATACCCGCATCGACGAGACCATCGCCCAGGTGACCGGCAGCGCGAAGGTCGGTAACCTGTATGTGAACCGCAATATGGTCGGTGCCGTCGTTGGCGTACAGCCGTTCGGCGGCGAGGGTCTGTCGGGTACCGGACCGAAAGCCGGCGGCCCGCTCTATCTGTACCGTCTGCTCTCCAGCCGCCCGCAAAACGCCGTGGGAACCACGCTCGCCCGCCAGGATGCCGAACGTCCGCTGGACGCGCAGCTGAAAACCCTGCTGGAAAAACCGCTGAACGCCCTGCAGCAGTGGGCGGCGGGTCGTCCGGAACTGCAGGCGCTGTGCCAGCAGTACAGCGAGCAGGCGCAGGCTGGCACCCAGCGTCTGCTGCCTGGCCCGACCGGCGAGCGCAATACCCTGACCTTTATTCCGCGCGACCGCGTCCTGTGCGTGGCGGATAATGAGCAGGATGCGCTGATCCAGCTGGCGGCGGTCACCGCCGTCGGATGTGAAATCCTGTGGCCGGATAATGCCCTGCATCGCGAGCTGGCGAAAAAGCTGCCGCGCGAAGTGAGCGAACGGATCCACTTTGCCAAAGCCGAGACGCTAACCGCGCAGACCTTCGATGCGGTGATCTACCACGGCGATTCCGACCAGCTGCGCGAACTGTGTGAGCAGGTTGCGGCCCGCGATGGCGCGATTGTCTCCGTTCAGGGCTTCGCCCGTGGCGAAACCAACCTGCTGCTGGAACGCCTGTACATTGAACGCTCGCTAAGCGTCAATACCGCGGCCGCCGGCGGTAACGCCAGCCTGATGACCATCGGCTAAAACCCTCCCCGGCGCCGCCCCCCGGGAAAGCGGTCGGCGTCAACGTCAGCTAATGACAGCGGATGCAGGCTATGGTTAATTAGAGCTCCCCCAACGGGAGCTTTTTTTATGGGAGTGGATCAATGAAACGTACTTTACTTGCCCTTACCGCCCTGCTGGTCAGCGGGCCTGCGCTGGCGGACGAATGCGCCAACGCCAGTAATCAGGCGGAGATGAATCAGTGCGCGGCGGCGCAGTATCAGGCGGCGGATAAAAAACTGAATCAGACCTATCAGGAAGCGCTGAAACGCGCCCCGGGCAAACAGCTGGAGCTGCTGAAAAAGGCGCAGCATACGTGGATCGCGCTGCGTGACGCCGACTGCGCCTTCCTCGCTTCCGCCGCCGAAGGCGGAAGCGTCCAGCCGATGCTGATCGCGCAGTGCATGGCGGACAAAACCGTCGAACGGGAGTCGTTCCTCGCCTCGCTGCTGCAGTGCGAAGATGGCGATCAGAGCTGCCCGCTTCCCCCGGCGAATTAACGCACCCGGATCCCTTCAATGATCAGCCGCTGGACGTTCTCCACGGTTTGTTGAAAGAACGTCTCATCGCGTAGCGTCGCGCCGGTGACCGCCTCGATCTGCGTGGCGAAATCGGCGTAATGCTGGGTGGTCGCCCAGATCATAAAGATCAGATGCTGAGGGTCGACCGGCGCCAGCTTGCCGCTGTCGATCCAGCCGGAGACAATCGCCGACTTTTCATCCACCAGCGCTTTCAAATCGCCGGTCAGTTCGCCCATCAGCAGCGGCGCCCCCTGCAGCATTTCCAGGCAGAACAGCTTCGATGCCTGCGGATAATCGCGAGACACCTCCAGCTTCAAACGAATATACTCGCGGATAGCCACCAGCGGGCTGATATCTTCGCGAAAGGCCCGCAGCGGCGCCAGCCAGATAGTCAGGATCTGCTGCAGCACGGCAATATACAGCGCCTCTTTCGACGGGTAGTAATAGAGCAAATTCGTTTTCGATACCCCGGCCAGCTCCGCAACCTGTTCAAGACGCGTGCCGTGGATACCAAATTGCGAAAAAGCATCCAGCGCAGCGGCCAGAATAGCCTCTTTTTTTGCGCTCACCGCCTGCGAACGTTTTCCGGTTTTTTTCACGGCGCCCTGTGCCATACCTCATCTCCTTCTTTCGACGCCATCAGCATAGCAAAAGCCCAACGCCGACACGACCTTATGCACCCCAATTGCGCATGACTGCCGTTTTTTCGTGCACTCTTTTTGACCATCCAGTCCACTTTTTTCACCACCATATTCAGCAACTAACACGCAACACATTAATAACATTGATTTTTGTAAAACTGGCATCCCCTTTGCTTTATCTTTCCTGCGAGGTGACCCAGGGAGATGCAGGATGCAACGCCGCGCGCCTTCTTCAACGACTGCAGAGAGGTACGTATGAAAATTGGTGTCTTCGTTCCGATTGGTAATAACGGCTGGCTGATTTCCACCCATGCCCCGCAGTACATGCCGACGTTTGAGCTGAATAAAGCCATCGTCCAGAAAGCCGAGCACTACCATTTTGATTTCGCCCTGTCGATGATCAAACTGCGCGGCTTCGGCGGAAAAACCGAATTCTGGGAGCATAACCTCGAATCCTTCACCCTGATGGCCGGTCTGGCGGCGGTGACGTCACGGATCCAGATCTATGCCACCGCCGCGACGCTCACCCTACCGCCGGCGATTGTCGCCCGGATGGCCTCGACCATTGACTCCATCTCCGGCGGCCGCTTCGGCGTCAATCTGGTGACCGGCTGGCAAAAACCGGAATATGAGCAGATGGGCATCTGGCCCGGCGATGACTACTTCGCCCGCCGCTACGACTATCTCACCGAATATGTCCAGGTACTGCGCGACCTGTGGGGCACCGGGCATAGCGACTTTAAAGGCGACTATTTCACCATGAACGACTGCCGCGTCAGCCCGCAGCCGTCACAACCGATGAAGGTGATCTGCGCCGGGCAAAGCGACGCGGGTATGGCCTTCTCCGCGCAGTACGCCGATTACAACTTCTGCTTCGGTAAAGGGGTCAATACCCCGACCGCCTTTGCCCCCACCGCCGCGCGGATGATGCAGGCGGCGGAAAAAACCGGCCGCGACGTCGGGTCGTACGTGCTGTTTATGGTGATTGCCGACGAAACCGACGAGGCCGCTCGCGCCAAATGGGAGCACTACAAGGCGGGAGCCGATGACGAAGCGCTGGCGTGGCTCACCGAGCAAAGCCAGAAAGACACCCGCTCCGGCAGCGACACCAACGTCCGCCAGATGGCCGATCCGACCTCGGCGGTCAATATCAACATGGGAACGCTGGTGGGCTCCTACGCCAGCGTCGCCCGTATGCTCGACGACGTCGCCTCCGTCCCCGGCACCGACGGCGTCCTGCTGACGTTTGACGATTTCCTGATCGGCATTGAAGCCTTCGGCCAGCGTATTCAACCGCTGATGCGCTGCCGCGACCATATTGCCACCGTTACCCGCGAGGTTGCCTGATGATTACCCTGTCCGCCCGTCCGGAATCCCTGAGCTTCCCGGCGCAAAATAGCGCGCTGATCGTTGTTGATATGCAAAACGCCTACGCCAGCCAGGGGGGATATCTCGATCTCGCCGGGTTTGATGTCTCCGCCACCCGGCCGGTTATCGACAATATTAATACCGCCGTCGCCGCCGCCCGCGCCGCCGGCATGCTGATTATCTGGTTCCAGAACGGCTGGGACGATCAATATAGGGAAGCCGGCGGCCCGGGCTCGCCGAACTACCACAAATCCAACGCCCTGAAGACTATGCGCCAGCGCCCTGAACTACAGGGTAAGCTGCTGGCCAAGGGCGGCTGGGACTATCAGCTGGTCGATGAACTGCAGCCGCAGCCCGGCGACGTGGTGCTGCCGAAACCGCGCTACAGCGGCTTTTTCAACACCCCGCTGGACAGCATTTTACGCAGCCGCGGCATCCGTCACCTGGTCTTTACCGGGATCGCCACCAACGTCTGCGTGGAATCGACCCTGCGCGACGGCTTCTTCCTCGAATACTTCGGCGTCGTGCTGGAAGACGCCACCCATCAGGCCGGACCGGCCTTCGCCCAGCAGGCCGCGCTATTCAACATTGAGACCTTCTTTGGCTGGGTCAGCGACGTCGCCAGCTTCTGCGAGGCGCTCCAGCCTGCCGCTCCACTCCCTTTCAGCGAGGAGAAACGTTATGCCTAAACAGGTGATTATTCCGCCCGGCACCACCACGCCGATTGCCCCTTTCGTCCCTGGCACGCTGGCCGATGGGGTGGTGTATGTCTCCGGCACCCTGCCGTTTGACAAGCAAAATAACGTGGTCCACATCGGCGACCCAAAGGCGCAAACCCGCCACGTTCTCGACACGATCAAAACGGTGATCGAAACGGCGGGTGGCAGTCTGGAGGATGTGACCTTCAACAGCATTTTTATCACCGACTGGAAAAACTACGCCGCGATTAACGAAGTCTATGCCGAATTTTTCCCCGGTGATAAACCGGCGCGCTTCTGCATTCAGTGCGGGCTGGTCAAGCCGGAGGCGCTGGTGGAGATAGCGACGGTCGCCCACATCGGGAAGCCGACGCCATGAAGCTGAATATCTCCCCCGCCCCCGATGATGGCGCGACGGTGGTGGTGATGAGCGCCGGCTTAGGCGGTGCGGGCAGCTACTGGCTACCGCAGCGCGCGGCGCTGGCGGAACAGTATCAGCTGGTGACCTACGACCACAACGGCACCGGTGAGAATGCCGGCCCGCTGCCCGCCGGCTATAGCATGGCGACCATGGCCCAGGAGCTGTGGCGCGCGCTGCAGGAGGCCGGCATCTCGCGCTTTGCGCTGGTCGGCCATGCGCTGGGGGCGCTTATTGGCTTACAGCTGGCGCTGGATCGGCCGCAGGCGGTCAGCGCGCTGGTGCTGGTCAACGGCTGGCTGACCCTTTCGCCGCACACCCGCCGCTGCTTCCAGGTGCGCGAACGCCTGCTGCATGCCGGCGGCGCCCAGGCGTGGGTCGAAGCGCAGCCTTTATTCCTCTACCCGGCGGAGTGGATGGCCGCGCGGATGCCGCGGCTGGAGGCGGAAGATGCTCTCGCCCTCAGCCACTTTCAGGGCAAGGAGAATCTGCTGAAGCGGCTGCAGGCGTTGAAGCAGGCCGATTTTTCCCGCCAGGCTTGTGCGGTGACCTGCCCGACGCTGATTATCAGCGCCCATGACGATCTGCTGGTGCCCGCCTCCTGCTCGCGCACCTTACAGGAGGCGATAGCGGGCAGTCAGCGGGTGGAGATGACCTGGGGCGGTCATGCCTGCAACGTCACCGATGCCGGAACCTTCAACGCTATTTTATGCGACGGCCTGGCCACTCTGCTGGCCCCACATAAGGAAAATCTATGAGCGAAAGCATTAGCCAAAGCGCGCGTGACACCCTGTTCAATCACGCCCGGACCCATAACGGCTGGCTGGATAAACCGGTCACCGATAGCCTGCTGCATGAAGTTTATGACCTGATGAAAATGGGGCCGACCTCCGCCAACTGTTGCCCCGCGCGCGTGCTCTTTGTCCGCACGCCGGAGGGCAAGGAGAAACTGCGCCCGGCGCTCTCCAGCGGCAACCTTGAAAAAACCCTGAGCGCGCCGGTGACCGCCATCCTCGCCTGGGATCGCGTCTTCTACGATCGTCTGCCGGAGCTGTTCCCCCACGGCGACGCCCGCAGCTGGTTCACCTCCAGCCCACAGCTGGCGGAAGAGACCGCCTTTCGCAACAGCTCTCTGCAGGCGGCGTATCTCATTTTCGCCTGCCGCGCCCTTGGCCTGGATACCGGCCCGATGTCAGGATTTGACCGCGATAAAGTCGATGCGGCGTTCTTTGCCGACAGCGGCTGGAAAAGCAACCTGTTGATTAATATTGGTTATGGCGACGCAGCCAAACTGTATGGCCGCCTGCCGCGCCTGTCCTTTGATGATGCCTGCCAGCTGGCGTAAGGAGATCCCATGTCCGTAGCGGATAAACAGAGTTTTCGTGACGCCATGGCCCAGGTCGGCGCGGCGGTCAACGTGATTACCACCGATGGCCCGGCGGGCCGCGCCGGGTTTACCGCCAGCGCGGTCTGTAGCGTCACCGATACCCCGCCGACGCTGCTGGTCTGTCTGAACCGCTCCGCCTCGGTATGGCCGACCTTCAGCCAGCATCAGGCGCTGTGCGTCAATACTCTGGCGGCGGGGCAGGAATCCTTATCGAATCTTTTTGGCGGCAAGACGCCGATGGCGGAACGGTTTGCCGCCGCCGAATGGCAAACCGGTCTCACCGGCTGCCCGCGGCTCTCCGATGCGCTGGTCAGCTTCGACTGCCGCATCAGCCAGATAGTCAGCGTCGGCACCCACGACATTTTGTTCTGTGAAGTCGCCGCCGTCGTCAGACATCCGGAGCCGCGCGGACTGATGTGGTTCGACCGCGGCTACCACACGCTTATGCGTCCAGCCTGTTAACCTCAAACCCGGGATATCATCATGGCACTTTTCGATTTTCCTCGCTGGCAGTTGACCTCCCCCTCCGCCGCATCCGGCGTGGTGGCCCCCGATGAACGTCTCTCCCTCGGGCAGACTATGGTGATGGGCGTGCAGCACGCGGTGGCGATGTTTGGCGCCACCGTCCTGATGCCGATCCTGATGGGGTTGGATCCCAATCTGTCGATTTTAATGTCCGGCATCGGCACGCTGCTGTTTTTCCTGGTGACCGGCGGGCGGGTGCCAAGCTATCTCGGCTCCAGCGCCGCCTTCGTCGGGGTGGTGATCGCCATTACCGGGTTTAACGGCCAGGGGCTGAACCCGCACCTCAGCGTCGCTCTCGGCGGAATTATCGCCTGCGGTCTGGTATACACCCTGATTGGCGTCGTGGTGATGAAAGTCGGTACCCGCTGGATTGAACGCCTGATGCCGCCGGTCGTGACCGGGGCGGTGGTGATGGCCATTGGCCTGAATCTGGCGCCGATTGCCGTGCGCAGCGTCTCGGCAACCGCCTTTGACGGCTGGATGGCGGTACTGACGGTGCTGTGTATCGGCCTGGTGGCGGTCTTTACCCGCGGGATGATCCAGCGGCTGCTGATTCTCGTCGGCCTGATTGTTGCCTGCGTGCTGTATGCGCTGCTGGCCAACGTCTTCAGGTTAGGGAAACCGCTGGATTTCACCTTACTGGAACAGGCCGCCTGGTTCGGACTGCCGCAATTCACCACGCCGACGTTCAGTAGCCAGGCGGTCATGTTGATTGCGCCGGTGGCGGTGATTCTGGTGGCCGAAAACCTCGGGCATTTGAAAGCGGTGGCCGGGATGACCGGGCGCAATATGGACCCGTATATGGGGCGGGCGTTTGTCGGCGACGGGCTGGCGACGATGCTTTCCGGCACGGTCGGCGGCAGCGGCGTGACCACCTACGCGGAAAATATCGGCGTGATGGCGGTGACCAAAGTCTACTCCACGCTGGTCTTCGTTGCCGCGGCGCTCATTGCCGTTCTGCTCGGGTTTTCGCCGAAGTTTGGCGCGCTGATCCACACCATTCCCGGGCCGGTTATCGGCGGGGCATCGATCGTGGTCTTCGGTTTGATTGCCGTCGCGGGCGCGCGCATCTGGCTGCAGAACCGGGTGGATCTGAGCCACAACAGCCATCTGATTATGGTGGCCGTGACGCTGGTGTTAGGCGCCGGGGATTTCGCCCTGTCGATCGGCGGCTTCACCCTTGGCGGCATAGGGACGGCCACCTTTGGCGCGATCTTACTGCACGCGCTGCTCAACCGCCGGGCCGCGCTGGCGGAACAGTCCAACGCCACCGTCTGAGCCACCTTTTCGCCGGTTGCGCCGCACGCGGCCGGGGAAGAAAAAACCGCCGGCGGATGCCGGCGGCGAGGTGGATGTGGCTGGCGCCCGGGAGATTAAAACCACATCACAGACAGTCCGCGTATCCGTCAGCTGTGGCGGTTACCGTGACTGTTTTTGCCCCCTTTTTTGCCAGCTTCCGAGGCGCGCTGAGGATCGTTTTTGAAGTTCCCCCCGCTATGCTGACCACCTTTACGACCTGCTTCTGATGCTCTTTCACGATCCTCGGCAAAGTTGCCGGAACCGCCACGATGGTTTGCCATCACTGACCTCCACTTGGTTAGACATCATCTTGCATTACGCGCAGTACGAGGCCGCCATTATGCGGCCGATGGCCTGGCCATTTTCGTCGCGCGTGCTTTTAAGCGTAGTGAATGAAACCCGTTCGCCAGGTAAATAGTAACATTCTGCAATAAATTGCCACGTCAAAGGGAGCTTGCTGCGCCAGCGTCGCGCTAACCGTTTCTTATGCCTGACGAAAAGCGCGGCGCCGAAGATGTATCTTTTTGCTACAAACGTGTTGTTTGCAATTTTGTTATAAATCAAATAAATGATTGTTAGATTTGCACTCTTAGCCAGAGGCCTTATCTTTAAAGATAGTCAGTCGTTTGGCTGGCCTATAACGCAACCGAGGAGTGATGCAAATGGCTAAAATTCTGGTGCTTTATTATTCAATGTATGGACACATCGAAACCATGGCTCATGCCGTCGCCGAAGGGGCGAACAAAGTCGACGGCGTTGAGGTGGTCGTGAAGCGCGTGCCGGAAACTATGCAGGCTGAGGCTTTTGCCAAAGCAGGCGGGAAAACGCAAAATGCGCCCGTCGCCACGCCACAGGAACTGGCAGAGTATGACGCCATCATCTTTGGTACCCCGACCCGTTTCGGCAATATGTCCGGACAGATGCGCACCTTTCTCGACCAGACCGGCGGTCTGTGGGCCTCCGGCGCGCTGTACGGCAAACTTGCCAGCGTATTCAGCTCCACCGGTACCGGCGGTGGACAAGAGCAGACCATTACCTCAACCTGGACTACGCTTGCCCATCATGGGATGGTGATTGTTCCCATTGGCTACGGCGCGCAGGAGCTCTTTGATGTGTCGACGGTTCGCGGCGGCACGCCGTATGGCGCGACCACTATCGCCGGAGGCGACGGTTCCCGCCAGCCAAGCCAGGAAGAGCTGGCGATTGCCCGTTATCAGGGTGAACATGTCGCAGGCCTGGCAGTTAAACTACACGGCTAACCTTCAGCAGGAGGATTTGCATGCCAACTCAAGAAGCGAAAGCCCATCACGTGGGTGAATGGGCAAGTTTACGAAACACTTCTCCAGAGATCGCCGAAGCGATTTTCGAATTAGCCGAATATGATGAAAAGCTCGCGGAGAAAATTTGGGAAGAAGGCAGCGATGAGGTCCTGCCCCTGGCCTTCGCGAAAACGGATAAAGATTCCCTTTTCTGGGGTGAGCAGACTATCGAGCGTAAAAACGTCTGACTCGTCGTGCCCGGTATGCCTACCGGGCAGACCTGAACAATAAGTGGGCGGGCCGCCATGGCCCGCCCACTTTTTATTTCGCCGCGTCGTTCATCACCTTCTTAAATGTCTCCATCGGGCAGAAACCGTTCGCATCCACCGGGCAACCGTTGAGCGCCAGGGTCACTTTCTGCGGCGGCGACTGTAGCGTCAGGGCCTCGGCGTTGCGCAGCTGCGCGGTGCTTTGATAAACATATTCAATCTTCATCAGCTCACGATTCGCGCCGCTGTCATGCCAGCGCTGAAAGACGATTTTGCCACCGATTGGCGTACGCTCGTTCTGCGCATGAAGCTGATAGGGTTTGAAATCCAGCGCCGTCAGCAGCGAGGCAATATTCGAGTCATGGCCGACCAGCAGCGTCACCTTCGCCGTTTGTGCCGCATCGCCGACCAACGCGTTGTCGATATACTTCACCAGCGGCTTAGCGACATTGCGCGCCACTTCCGTTGAGGTAAACAGGCTATCCTGATAACCGTTTTTCAGCTTCGACAGCACCTGCCACTGCTTGTCGGTTTTAATTTCCCCCCACGCCACCTGGTCCTGCGGGAACCCTTCGTAATACTGCAGGGTGAAAGCATCGACCAGCGAGTTGCCGACCTTCAGCGGCCCGGAGACGCCCGGCTCCTGCTGATATTTGGCGCTGAAGGTGTCTTTTCCGTCGCTCAGCGAGCACTGCTGCTTCTCCTTACAGGAAGGCGAATTGCGATAGTCGGTCATCTCTTCGAGCAGCTTGTAGCTGTCGGTAAGCGGCATTTTTTGCCGCTCTTTTTCCATCGCCTGCACGGCTGTTTCGCTGAAGGCCGCGGAATCATCGGTAATCACCGGGTTAAACGTCGGGTCCATCGTGCCCATCTGCGGCTGATGATGCACCGTCACGCCGCAGCCCGGGAAGGCGCCGGTAATAAAGAACTGCGCGGTGGCCACCGTGCGTTGCAGGCTGTTGGCATAAGCGTAAACCGCGTTTTCCGGCGGGCACTCGCCGCTGGTAACCAGCCCCTGCTGCGCCAGCCATTCACGCATATAGTGCCCCATGTAAACTTCCAGCACCCCACCTTTGGTGGTTAACTGACCGCCGGGAACATCCCACTCTGGCCATGATTTCGGCGTTGACTGCTCCAGCACGCTGCCGTTATTCGCCAGCGGCGCGCGCAGGTTGTGGCGGCTCATGATCAGCACCTGCTGCAGCTGATAGCCCTGCGGTGCCGCTTGTTCCTGTGCCTGGACCGCTGCGGATACCAGTACGGCGCCTGCGACAATGCCAGCGAGTAGACTCTTTCTCATCCCTTAACCCTCAGTCAGTGATTATCATCGCCTTTATTGTGACAAATTTATGACATTTTTCCGGGTAATAGCTCGCAAACTGAGGTGACGACAGAAACTTTTCCCTGTCCGGCAAAATAGTTTTATAATAAAACCATTGAAGCTACAGGAGTCATCGTGAAACGTACCCGTCTGGAAAACAGCTGCTGCCCTATCGCCCGCTCCCTTGATGTTATCGGCGACTGGTGGTCATTACTGATCGTCCGCGACGCCCTGCGTGGAACCCGGCGCTTCAGTGAATTCCAGAAAAACCTCGGCATCGCCAAAAATATGCTCGCCGGGCGGCTGAAAATGCTGGTGGAAGAAGAGATTCTGACGCTCCAGCCCGCCTCTGACGGCAGCGCCTGGCAGGAATACGTGCTCACTGAAAAAGGGCGCGGCCTGCAAACCGTGCTGGTGGCGCTCGGTCAATGGGCCGATGAGTATCTGTTTACTGCCGATGAGCCCGCTACGGTGCTGATCGATACCCTCTCGCGCCAGCCGCTGCGCAAACTGGTGCTGCAGGCCGCCGATGGCCGCGCGCTCCGCCCCGATGAGATCACCGCCCGACTGCCAACAACAGATTGATTTAAATAATTATTCAATTCTGATCTGCTGATATAACAAAAAAATTTCGCGCTATTGGTTGCATTATTAAACCAATTATCTCATGCTGAATTTGGTTTAATAATGCAACCATATTAATTGAGGCTTCACCATGACTACGTACTCCCCAACCGCTTTAATTACCGGCGCCTCTTCCGGCATCGGCGCTGTCTATGCCGGGCGCCTCGCCGCCCGGGGTTACAACCTGATCCTGGTCGCCCGGCGTGAACCACGCCTGCAGGCCCTCGCGGACCAACTGCAAAGCCAGTATGGCATTCAGGCCAGCGTGCTGAAGGCTGACCTGAGTGAAGAAAGCGGTATTCGCGCCGTTGAACAACGCCTGCAGTCGGACCCGACGATTGCGTTATTTATCAATAACGCCGGAACCGCGAAAATGGGCGGATTTCTTGCCTCCGACGTGAGCGAACACCAGACCATTCATACCCTGAACACCACCGCCCTGCTGCGTCTGAGCTATGCGGCGCTGGCCGCCTTCAGCCCGCGCCGTCAGGGGACGCTGATCAATATCGCCTCGATTCTCGCGCTCCATACCCTGCCCGGCAGCGCCGTTTATAGCGCCAGCAAAGCGTGGGTTCTCAGCTTTACCCGCGGACTGCAGGAGGAGTTTGCCGACAGCGGCCTGCGTATCCAGGTCGTTCTCCCGGCGGCGACGGCGACGGACCTGTGGCCGACCTCCGGCGTCGCCCTTGACGCGCTGCCTGCCGGCTCGGTGATGACGACGGAAGATCTGGTGGACGCCGCGCTCAGCGGCCTGGATCAGGGGGAAAACGTCACTTTACCGCCGGTCCACGAGCTGGCGCTGTGGGAGAACTTCGACCAGGCGCGGCTGGCGCTGTTTAGCACCGCGCGCACCGGGCAGCCTGCGCCGCGCTATCGCTCATCGTAACGTTTGAGCGGATGAGCACGCCGCAGTAGCTGGCAAAAGCCCGATATCTGGCATCTGATGAATCCAGCGATGTCGAGGGTAGCGAGCTGCGGGTTGATGGCGGTACGGCAAACCTGTAGCCGATGGCGGCGGTTACTCCGGTAGCGGGACCGCCGTCAACGTGCAGATGGCTTCATGTTCACCGCCACGGCGATCGACCATCACCACTTTGTCACCGGCTTTTTTGCCTTCACAGGGTTTCAGCACCTGATCCATGATCCGTTCGCGGGTTTGCTGACGTTCTGACTCCGCCAGGGTGGTAAAGGAGGCCAGGATGAGGGTCAGCCCAATCAGGCTGACGACATGTTTATTACGCATTCATTATTCTCAGACAATTCGTACTCACGTGGAGAGTAACAGCCTGGAGGCCGCGCGTCTGTAAAATCACTTAACGGAGTGTTACCCCGCCCGACAAAACAACAGGTTTACCTGGCGCGTTTGTTAGGTTTTACCGATGGAAGAGTCATATTTCAGACATATCCCGATGCTATCTTAGCCGCGTATTTATAGAGTGCATCGTTTTCAACCAGGGCCCAGGATTGTGTATGTCCGGTATTATTCTCCTTCTCGCTGCGGTCATTTTGCTGGGGGTTGCGCTTTACAGTTTGGTGTCATACGTCAAGGAGCGTCGCGCCAGCCAGCTGCCTTTTCACAAGAAGAAAAAATAATCTCCGCTCTGCTATAGAGACGCTATAGCGACAAAAGAAAAGCAGGCATGTTGCCTGCTTTTCTTTATTCAGTGACCACCTGCGCTACGACTCCCAGGCCTGCTCCGCTTTTCTACCATCAAACTGCGGCGGAGGCTGACGGAAACGTCGGGTCAGCCAGGTCAGGTACAGCAGGCCGACGGCCGCCCACACCAGACCCAGCGTCAACGACGTCACTTCCAGATTCACCCACAGCACCGCCACCGTCGCCGCGCCAATCAGCGGCAGAATCAGGTAGTGCACGCGATCTTTCCCCGTTTTGTTATAGCCTTTACGCCGCCAGAAGTGGTTGAACACCGACAGATTAACGAAGGTAAAGGCCACCAGCGCACCGAAGTTAATCAGCGCCGTCGCGGTCACCAGGTCAAAGAACAGCGCCGACAACGCCACAGCGCCGACCATCAACACATTGAGAGCCGGGGTACGCCATTTCGGGTGCACATAGCCAAAAATACGCTCCGGGAAGACGTTATCGCGCCCCATCACATACAGCAGACGGGAAACGCTGGCATGCGAAGCCAGACCCGACGCCAGGGTATTCACAAAGGTGGTGCAGAGGAAGATCGACTGGAACAGTTTCCCGCCAACGTACAGCGCAATTTCCGGCAGCGCGGCATCGGGATCTTTAAAGCGGCTGATATCCGGAAAGAAGAGCTGCATAAAGAAAGAGGCGACGATAAAGATAATCCCGCCGTATACCGCGGTCAGAAAGATCGCTTTCGGGATAGTGCGCGCGGCGTCCGGGGTTTCTTCCGACAGCGTAGTCACCGCGTCAAAGCCGAGGAACGAGAAACAGACGATTGTCGCCCCGGTAATGATCGGGATCAGATGGGCGTTCTGGCTGATAAACGGTTGCAGCGACCAGACGGTCCCGACCCCTTCACCTTTATGCAGCCCTTGCACCACCAGGAAGATAAACACCACCATGATCGCAATCTGTACCAGCACGAACAGAGTGTTAAAGTTCGCCACCAGGTTGACGCTTTTGAGGTTCGCCGCCGTCAGAATCGCGACAAAGCCCACCACCCACATCCACGGCGGCACTTCCGGGAACAGCGCGGACAGATAGATCTTCGCCAGTAAGACGTTGATCATCGGCAAAAAGAGATAATCCAGCAGCGATGACCAGCCCACCATAAAACCCACGTGCGGGCCGATCGACTTCTGCGCGTAGGTATACGCCGACCCCGCTTCCGGGAACTGACGCACCAGCTTACCGTAGCTGATGGCGGTAAACAGCACGCCAGCCAGCGCCAGAAGATAGGAGGCCGGTACGTGACCGTTACTGATTCCCGACACAATCCCAAAGGTATCAAACACCGACATCGGGGTGAGATAGGCTAGCCCCATCACCACCACCTGCCACAGTTTGAGCGACTTGCGCAGACGCGGCTTGCCATCTGCGGATGACATCACAGAATCGGAATTAGCAGCCATGAACGTGTCCCCCCATGCCAACGAGGGTTTGTGGGCGCAATGACCGGGTAACAAACCTGCTTAGCAAGGGGGTAAAACGGGGACCATCGGCTAAAACGTACCGGCGAGCGGCGGTGGATTTGCATTCATTACGGCATTCATTACGGCCTTCATGGCCCCCTTCTCCCTGCGGGTATTTGAACATCTGCATCATCTCATTTCCTCGTCACACACTGTGTCGTTAACTGAAGCCCCGTTGCCGCCTGCGCTCCTTTACGCGACATCCGGGAAATGGCTGGGCTGCCAGCAAAACGTTCGACCAGGCTCCGCTCAGGCCGTATGATGCTACCTGTCGATCAAACCTGTCGGCCCCTTGCGGGGCGCCGATCAGGCGTTTTTCAACATCCAATCAATTTCTGTTTCGGTGATAAGTCGTTCAAACTGCAGTAATTCGTCGTGCTTACAGGCGTGGTAAACGTGACAGAAACGTTCACCCAGGCGCTCGCGCAGGCTAGCGTTTTGCATAAATTCCCACAGCGCATCGCTTTGCCGAATCGGGAACGGCAACCCTTCCTGTTCGAGGCCATTTCCCTCCACTTCTTCCTGAAGCGGCAACGTGTTGTCCAGTCCGTGCAGGATCCCGGCGAAGATGGCCGCCATCACCAGGTATGGATTGGCATCTGCCCCCGCCACGCGGTACTCGACGCGATGATTATTGCGATCGCCGCAGGGAATACGCAGCGCCACCGTCCGGTTATTGTGTCCCCACGAGGCCTGAGTCGGAACATACATTCCCGGCTGGAAGCGACGCCAGGAGTTAACGTTTGGCGCCAGCAGCGCCATCGACGCCGGCATCAGGTCAATCATCCCGGCCAGCGCGCGTTTCAGCAGCGCTGAATCTTCGCCATCGTCATCCGCCAGCACGTTTTCACCCTTATTGTTTTGCATGCTGATATGGATGTGCATCCCGCTACCCGCATGCTCTTCATAAGGCTTCGCCATAAAAGTGGCGTGCATCTTATGCTTCTCCGCCACTAAACGCACGAGGCGTTTTAACGCCAGCGCATCATCGCAAGCCTCCAGCACGTTATCGGTGTGGTACAGGTTGATTTCAAACTGACCGGGCGACGCTTCGGCGACCGCGCCGTCGGCCGGGATCAGCTGCAGCTGGGCCAGCTCATCAATATCGTTCAGCACGTCGGCGAAGTGGTTGAGGTTGTCAACGGAGTAGACCTGGCTTTGGGTGTTGCGATCGCCGGTCCCCGGTGCGCAAGGCGGCTGCAGGTAGCCTTCGGCATCGCGTTTCCGATCGAGTAAATAGAACTCCAGCTCTACCGCTACCACGGGGAACAATCCGCGCTGGCGCAACTGCTGCCAGAGGCGGTTCAGTACGTTCCGCGGCTCAACGTCAAAGGGAGCGCCATCTTCATCAACCATCGTCAGTAGCAGCTGGCCGATAGACTCTGGATCGGCAGCGGAAGGGGTTAAGGTTCCCGGCACCGGTAAGCAGGTACAATCCGGCTCGCCCATGTCCTGACCCAGGCCCGCCTCTTCCACCACATTGCCGAGAATATCCATGGCAAAAACCGACGCCGGGAAGTAGCAGCCCTTCTCCAGCTTGCTCAGGCTGGAGACCGGAATACGTTTGCCGCGGAAACAGCCGTTCAGATCGGTCAATAACACGTCGACATACTGTGTATTCGGATAGCGTTCAAGGTAGCGTTTCACTTCGTGCGCAAATGCGCTGCCCCGTCTCTCTTCTGACTGCTGAACAAAATTCTCAACTTCTACGATATTGGTTTCCATTATTCACCGCCGTTGTGTTGGTTTCGGACTCAGGCTTTCTTGCCGTTAAATATAATGCCCACCATTCGAATGTGTATGCAAATAAATTGTTTGTCAAATGTTAAATTAAGTTTGCAAACGGCTATTTGCGCTGCTAGATTGAGAAAATATTGAACGATATGGCCATTTGATACCCTAAATGGTCATAATTTAGTCCACTTTGTGAGGGCGATCATGGAAAATATAATGTACAAGCCAGTTATTGGCGTCGTGATGTGCAGGAACAGGCTGAAGGGTCACCAGACCCAGACCCTGCAAGAAAAGTACCTGAATGCCATTATTAACGCCGGAGGGTTGCCGATTGCCCTGCCGCACGCGCTGGCGGAGCCAGAACTGCTTGCCGCGCTGTTACCGAAACTGGACGGAATTTATCTGCCAGGCAGCCCCAGCAATGTGCAGCCGCACCTTTATGGTGAAAACGGCGATGAGCCTGACGCCGATCCCGGGCGTGATCTTCTGAGCATGGCATTGATTAATGCCGCACTCGAAAGGCGCATCCCCATTTTCGCCATCTGCCGTGGGTTACAGGAACTGGTTGTCGCCACCGGCGGGACTCTGTATCGTCGTCTTTTCGAGCAGCCGCAGCTCCTCGAACATCGCGAAGATCCTGAACTGCCGGTAGAACAGCAATATGCGCCTTCTCACGAAGTGCAGGTTCAGGAAGGAGGATTACTTTCTCAGTTAATACCGGGCTGCAACACGTTTTGGGTAAACTCGCTACATGGGCAGGGAGCAAAAACGGTAGGCTCGCGTCTGCGCGTCGAAGCCCGCTCTTCAGACGGTCTGGCAGAGGCGGTCAGCGTCAATGACCATCCGTTCGCGCTGGGTGTGCAGTGGCACCCGGAATGGAACAGTAGCGAATACGCCCTGTCGCGTTTGTTGTTTGAAGGTTTTATCACCGCCTGTCAGAAGCACATTGCTGAAAAGCAGCGGCTCTGACCATTACAGTTAAGGAAATGCAAATATGAGCGATGACGGACTGGCGCCAGGAAAACGTCTGTCAGCGATCCGCCAACAGCTGGGTCTCTCACAACGTCGTGCCGCCGAACTGTCTGGGTTAACACATAGTGCCATCAGTACCATAGAACAGGACAAAGTCAGTCCTGCCATCAGTACGCTGCAAAAGCTGCTGAAAGTTTATGGGCTGTCGCTCTCGGAATTCTTTTCTGAACCAGAAAAACCTGATGAACCGCAGGTGGTTATTAATCAGGACGATCTTATCGAAATCGGCAGTCAAGGGGTTTCGATGAAACTGGTGCACAACGGAAATCCGAACCGTACGCTGGCGATGATTTTTGAAACTTACCAGCCTGGAACCACAACCGGGGAGAGGATCAAGCATCAAGGTGAAGAGATAGGCACCATACTGGAAGGTGAAGTCGTGCTGGTGATTAACGGCCAGGCGTACCACCTGGTTGCTGGGCAAAGCTATGCCATCAACACCGGCATACCGCACAGTTTCAGTAATACCTCGGCAGGCGTTTGCCGAATTATCAGTGCCCATACTCCCACCACATTCTGATTTTTTAGCCTGAGAATATTTCAGGCTTTCTTCAGGCCTGCTCCGTCGGATGCCCTGTTTCCGGCGGAGCGAAGAACACGCAAATAATACACAGCGTTGTGCGGAAGATTATTTCCTGCTGGCCGCAATAATCCGCGCAAATATACACGCGCTTAAGACGGTATCTGACTCCGGGGACGCCCTACGCCCTGTGCTGTCTGTCATGCCCACTATTCGATTATGTGATTAAGGAGTCTTATATGGATTTCAAACCTCTGTCCTGGTGGCAGGATAAAGCGAAAAGCATCGAGATAGAAACGCGGTTATTTATTAATGGCGAATATTGCTCTGCTGTCGATAATACCACCTTTGAAACCATCGACCCCGCCGCCCAGCAAACGCTGGCGCACGTTGCCCGCGGGAAAAAAGCCGATGTCGAGCTTGCCGTCAAGGCCGCGCGCGAAGCGTTCGATCGCGGCGACTGGTCGCAGGCCTCGCCGGCGCAGCGTAAAGCGGTGCTCAATAAGCTGGCCGACCTGATGGAAAGTCATCGTGAAGAGCTGGCGCTGCTGGAGACCCTGGATACCGGTAAACCGATCCGCCACAGCCTGCGCGACGATATCCCCGGCGCCGCCCGCGCCATCCGCTGGTATGCGGAAGCTATCGACAAAGTGTATGGCGAAGTCGCGCCGACCGGCGCCGGTGAGCTGGCGATGATCGTCCGCGAGCCGGTGGGGGTCATTGCCGCCGTGGTTCCGTGGAACTTCCCACTGCTGCTGGCCTGCTGGAAACTCGGCCCGGCGCTGGCCACCGGCAACAGCGTGATCCTGAAACCTTCAGAAAAATCTCCGCTTACCGCCCTGCGTCTTGCCGCCCTGGCGAAAGAGGCCGGGCTGCCGGACGGCGTACTGAACGTGATCAGCGGGTTTGGCCACGAAGCAGGCCAGGCTCTGTCGCTGCACCCGGACGTCGAGGTCATCACCTTTACCGGCTCCACCCGTACCGGCAAGCAGCTATTAAAAGATGCCGGCGACAGCAATATGAAACGCGTCTGGCTGGAAGCCGGCGGAAAAAGCGCCAACATCGTCTTTGCCGACTGTCCGGACCTGCAAACAGCGGTCAACGCCACCGCCGGCGGCATTTTCTATAACCAGGGCCAGGTGTGCATCGCCGGGACCCGCCTGCTGGTTGAAGACAGCATCGCCGATGAGTTTCTCCGCCGCCTGCAGGAACAGGCTCGCCACTGGCAGCCGGGCAACCCGCTCGACCCGAACACCACCATGGGTATGCTGATCGATAACACCCATGCCGACAGCGTGCACAGCTTTATTCGCGTCGGTGAAAGTCAAAGTACACTGCTGGTCGACGGGCGAAAAAACCCGTGGCCGGCCGCCGTCGGCCCGACCATTTTCGTCGATGTCGATCCGGCCTCCCCCCTGAGCCGGGAAGAGATTTTCGGCCCGGTGCTGGTGGTTACCCGCTTCGCCTCAGAAGAGGAGGCGTTGCGGCTGGCCAACGACAGCCACTACGGCCTTGGCGCGGCGGTATGGACGCGCGACCTCTCCCGCGCCCACCGCATGAGCCGCCGCCTGAAAGCGGGCTCCGTCTTTGTAAACAACTATAACGATGGTGACATGACCGTCCCCTTTGGCGGCTATAAGCAAAGCGGCAACGGACGCGATAAGTCTCTGCACGCGCTGGAAAAATTCACCGAACTGAAAACGATCTGGATGACTCTGGAGTCTTAATCATGACCGAACATACCACCAGTTATTACGCCGCCAGCGCCAACAAATACGCCCCCTTTCCGGCGCTGAATGAATCGATCAGCTGCGACGTCTGCATTGTCGGCGGCGGCTATACCGGCCTCTCCTCGGCGCTACATCTGGCCGAAATGGGCTACGATGTGGTGCTGCTGGAAGGGGCGCGCATTGGCTTCGGCGCCAGCGGACGCAACGGCGGCCAGCTGGTTAACTCCTACAGCCGCGATATCGACGTCATTGAAAAAACCTACGGCCCGGATGCGGCCAAAATGCTCGGCAGCATGATGTTCGAAGGCGGCGAGATCATCCGCGAACGCATCCAGCGCTATCAGATTCAGTGCGACTATCGGCCCGGCGGTCTGTTTGTCGCGCTGAACCACAAACAGCTGGAGACTCTGGAAGAGCAGAAGGCGAACTGGGAGCGCTACGGCAATAGCCAGCTGGAGCTGCTGGACGCCAGCGCCATTCGCCGCGAAGTAAACAGCGATCGCTATACCGGCGCCCTGCTCGATCGCAGCGGTGGCCATATTCATCCCCTGAATCTGGCCATCGGCGAGGCGGATGCCATCCGGCTGAACGGCGGCCGGGTTTACGAGCAGTCGCCGGTCACCCGGATTCAGCACACCAGCCCGGCGGTGGTCACCACTGCCCACGGTCAGGTGACCGCGCGCTACGTCATCGTCGCCGGTAATGCCTACCTGGGCGATAAAATCGAGCCGGAACTGGCAAAACGCAGCATGCCGTGCGGCACCCAGGTGGTGACCACCGAGCCGCTGTCCGCGGACGTGGCCCGCTCGCTGATCCCGCAAAACTACTGCGTGGAAGACTGTAACTACCTGCTGGACTACTACCGTCTGACCGGCGATAACCGCCTGCTGTACGGCGGCGGCGTGGTCTACGGCGCCCGCGACCCGGATGACGTCGAACGCCTGATTCTGCCAAAGCTGCTGAAGACTTTCCCGCAGCTGAAAGGGGTGAAAATCGATTATCGCTGGACCGGCAACTTCCTGCTGACGCTCTCAAGGATGCCGCAGTTCGGCCGCCTGGACAAAAACATCTATTACATGCAGGGCTACAGCGGCCACGGCGTGACCTGTACCCACCTCGCCGGCCGCCTGATTTCCGAGCTGCTGCGCGGTGACGCCGAGCGCTTCGACGCCTTTGCCAACCTGCCGCACTATCCGTTCCCGGGCGGCCGGAGCCTGCGTATTCCGTTTACCGCGATGGGCGCGGCGTACTACAGCTTGCGCGACCGTCTCGGGGTGTAAGTTTGCCCGCAGGTCCAGGTAATGATGTTTAACTAAGGGTATTAACCATGAGCAACAGCGAATTTCATCGACGTCGTCTTTCCGCCACCCCACGCGGGGTGGGCGTCATGTGTCAGTTCTTCGCCCGGTCCGCTGAAAATGCGACGCTGACCGATGTCGAAGGCCAGGAGTATATCGATTTTGCCGCCGGGATTGCGGTGCTCAATACCGGGCATCGCCACCCTGCGCTGGTCGCCGCGGTGCAGCAACAGCTGCAGCGCTTTACCCATACCGCCTATCAGATTGTCCCCTACGAGAGCTATGTTTCACTGGCTGAGAAGCTTAACGAACTGGCCCCGGTCACCGGCCCGGCGAAAACCGCCTTCTTTTCTACCGGCGCAGAAGCGGTAGAAAACGCGATTAAAATCGCCCGCGCCCACACCGGGCGCCCGGGGATTATCGCCTTTAGCGGCGGCTTCCACGGGCGCACCTATATGACCATGGCGCTGACCGGCAAAGTCGCGCCATATAAGCTGGGCTTTGGCCCCTTCCCGGGTTCCGTTTATCACGTGCCTTATCCCTCAGTTCAGCAGGGGATCGGCACCCAGGATGCAATTACCGCTATCGAACGCCTGTTTAAAGCCGATATTGCAGCCAGTCAGGTCGCCGCGATTATTTTTGAGCCGGTACAGGGCGAAGGCGGTTTTAACGTGGCGCCGCCTGAGCTGGTCGCCGCCATTCGCCGCATCTGCGATGAGCACGGGATTGTGATGATCGCCGATGAGGTACAAAGCGGATTTGCCCGTACCGGCAAACTCTTCGCCATGGACCATTATGCCGAGAGGCCGGATCTGCTGACGATGGCCAAAAGCCTGGCCGGTGGCATGCCGCTGTCCGGCGTGGTGGGCAACGCGCAGATCATGGATGCGCCCGCGCCGGGCGGCCTGGGCGGGACCTATGCCGGTAACCCGCTGGCGGTGGCCGCGGCCCACGCGGTGCTGGACATCATCGACCAGGAAGCGCTCTGCGCGCGCGCCCGGCGGCTGGGGGAGCGTTTAACCGCCGCCCTCAATGAGGCGAAGAGCGGGTGCCCGGGGCTGGCGGAAGTGCGCGGCGTGGGATCGATGATTGCCGCTGAGTTCGTTGACCCGGCGACCGGCGAACCTTGCCCAGCGCTGGCGCAGAAAATTCAGCAACGGGCGCTGGAACAGGGGTTGCTGCTGCTGACCTGCGGCCAGTACGGCAACGTGATTCGCTTCCTCTATCCGTTAACCATCCCCGATGCGCAGTTCGCCAGCGCGCTGACCATTTTGCAAAACGTCATCCGGGATTAACGCTCCCCGCGTCGCCGACGGCGCCTGCCCTCGGCGACGCGACCTTACCTGACGTCGCCGCTGGCAACACACTGCTGCGGATAGTGCTGCTGAAAGTAGTGACGTAAAAACTCCACCGTGGTTCGAATTTTCGCCGAGGTCGCCAGCCGCGAGACATATACCGCCCAGATGTTAGCCGGTTGATAATACTCTGGCAGCAGATGCACCAGATGCCCGCTGGCAATATTCTCACTCACGTCCCACCACGATCGCAAAGAGATGCCCTGCCCATCCAGACACCACTGATGCACGATCTCCCCGTGGTTAGAGGAGAGCGGGCCGGTCACCTTGATGGCCTGTTCTCCCTCCTTCCCATGCAGTTGCCACACGCCAAAGGGCCGATCGCGCTCTTTAATCACCAGACAGGGCAAGGTCGCCAGATCGCTGAGCTGCCTGGGCTGCGGATAGCGGGCCAGAAACGCCGGCGAAGCGCAGAGAATCCGCTGGTTGGTCGCCAGTTTGCGGGCAATCAGATTAGGGGCAATATCATCACCGACGCGAATATCGAGATCGACGCCTTCGTTCACCAAATCCACCAGCCGGTCTGCGACATCGAAACGCAGCTCCAGCTGAGGATACTGACGGGCCAGCGCCGACAGCGCGGGGGCGACCACCCGGCGGCCGAAGCCAAAACTGCTGATAATCCGCAGCGTACCCTGCGGCACCTGGCGTACATCGGACAGTTCATCCATCATCTGGTCCACATCCTGCAAAATACGCTGCGCCCATTCATAGATGCGCTCCCCCTCCTCGGTAATGGTCACCCGCCGGGTGGTGCGATGCAGCAATACCACATTCAGCGTCTGCTCCAGCAACGCAATGCGTTTACTGACGAAGGCGGGAGAAACGCCGAGCTCTTCGGCGACGGAGGCAAATCCGGCGCGACGGGCAACCCGCATAAACACGCGTAAATCATTTAGCAGCGGCAGATTGTTCATGATCTGTGTTTTATGTTTCACCAGTTAGCGTGATTAATTATGAAGCAGTCAATTATAGGATAAGGGGGAAGTCAATTTTGATGGTTGATAAGTGAGAACCGGTATGAAGAAAACCTATCGTATTGCCGCCATCCCCGGAGACGGGATTGGTCAAGAAGTGCTTCCTGAGGGCATTCGCGTATTACAAGCCGCGGCGCAACGTTGGGATCTGGCATTAAGCTTTGAGCAGATTGAATGGGCCAGCTGCGACTATTATGCCCGCCACGGCAAAATGATGCCCGACGACTGGCATCAACAGCTTAAAACCTTTGATGCTCTCTATTTCGGCGCCGTCGGCTGGCCCGACACCGTGCCGGATCACGTCTCCCTGTGGGGGTCGCTGCTCAAATTTCGCCGCGAGTTCGATCAGTACGTCAACCTGCGTCCGGTGCGCCTGTTTCCCGGCGTCCCCTGCCCGCTGGCGGGCAAACAGGCCGGGGATATTGATTTCTATGTCGTTCGTGAAAATACCGAAGGCGAATACTCTTCCCTCGGCGGTCGCGTCAACCCCGGCACCGAGCATGAACTGGTGATTCAGGAGTCGGTCTTCACCCGCCGCGGCGTAGACCGGATCCTGCGTTACGCCTTTGAACTGGCGCAGAGCCGCCCGCGTAAAACGCTGACCTCGGCCACCAAATCCAACGGCCTGGCGATCAGCATGCCCTACTGGGATGAGCGGGTGGAGGCCATGGCCCGCCATTATCCCGATATTCACTGGGACAAGCAGCATATCGATATCCTGTGCGCCCGTTTCGTCCTGCAGCCGGAACGCTTCGACGTGGTGGTCGGCTCAAACCTGTTCGGCGATATTCTGTCCGACCTCGGCCCGGCCTGCACCGGCACCATCGGTATCGCCCCTTCGGCAAACCTGAACCCCGAGCGCACCTTCCCGTCGCTGTTCGAGCCGGTACACGGCTCAGCGCCGGATATCTATGGTAAAAACATCGCCAACCCGATTGCCACCATCTGGGCTGGCGCGATGATGCTCGATTTCCTCGGCGCGGGCGACGCGCGCTACCAGGCGGCGCATAATGGCATTCTGGCGGCCATTGAGCAGGTTATCGCCCGCGGCCCGAAAACGCCGGACATGAAAGGGGATGCCTCTACCCGGCAGGTCAGCGAAGCCATTTGCCAGGCGATTCTGCAATAACCTGCATCCCCGGTGGCGCCGCGCCGCCGGGGGGAACTATAGCTCCAGCTCATGCTGCAATAACGTGGCGATAGCCTCGCTGCTGTCGGCGGTTACCAGGGCACGGCGAAACGCTTCATGCATAATGCGCCGCGCCAGACGCGAGAAGATGCGCATGTGCTGATCCCCGGCCGCGTGCTTGTTCAGCGTGAGCATGATCACAAATTGTGCCTCATCATCGCCCCATGCCACCGGCTGGGCGAGGCGCGCCACGCTGATGGTCGACTGCTCAATATGCTCTGATTTGCTGTGCGGTATCGCAAAGCTGAAGCCTAACCCGGTGGAGAACACCGCCTCGCGGGCCCACAGATCGGCCTCCAGCTTACGCGGATAGCGGCAACGCCCCGCCAGCAGCAGATTGTCGGTCATGCCTTTCATCACCTCCTCTTTGCTGCGCCAGTCGCTGTTCAGGGTGATGCACTGCGCGGTAATCAGCGGCGCATCCTGCTGAGTCATACGGAAGCGGGCGAGTAAATGTTCCACCTCCAGCGAGGTGCGACACTGCATGGCCTGGTTCAGCAGCTGGCGACAGGCCCGGCTGTCCAGCTGAGCCAGACGGGCTTTCGTGGCCGGTATCGACGGCGCGCTCATGCTCAGCTCGTCCAGCCCCAGTCCGACCAACAGCGGCAGGACCGAACCTTTCGCCCCCAGCTCGCCGCACAGGCCAATCCACTTACCCTGGCGATGCACCGCCTGTACGGCATAGTCCAGCGCGCGCAGAAATGCCGGGTTCAGGCTATTGTAGTGGCGGGTCACCTTGCTGTTATCGCGATCCACCGCCAGCAGATATTGCGTCAGGTCGTTGCTACCGATACTAAAAAAATCAATTTCTTCACAACACTGGTCGATGATAAACATCACCGAGGGCACTTCCAGCATGATGCCGAACGGGATCTTTTCATCAAACGGGATATGCTCATCGCGCAGCGATTGCCTGGCGTCGGCCAGCTGGTCTTTCACCCACAGAATCTCTTCCATCGAGGAGATCATCGGGATCATAATTTTCAGCGAGCCGTGCGCCGAGGCGCGCAGAATGGCCCTGAGCTGGGTGCGGAACAGCGCCTGATACTCTTCGTAAATACGCACCGCGCGATAGCCGAGGAAGGGGTTGTTTTCCACCGGAATGTTAAGATACGCCACCGGCTTATCTCCTCCGATGTCCATGGTGCGGACGATGATACTGCGGCCGTTAGCCGGCTCCAGCGCCTGGCAGAAAATGTTATACAGTTCGTCCTCTGACGGCGCGCTGGGGCGGTCCATATACAGCATTTCGGTGCGGAACAGCCCTATCGCCTGCGCCCCGTTGTCAAAGGCCGCGGCGGCTTCAACGGAGTGGGCGATATTCGCCGCCACTTCCAGCCGCATGCCATCTTTGCTGAGCCCTTCTTTATCCAGCCACGCCTGCTGCTGGCTGCGAATTTGCGCCGCAACCCAGGCTTCCTGGCGATAGTAGCGCGTGAGCGCCTCATCCGGATTGACCGCCACCAGCCCGGCATTGCCGTCGATATACACCGGCTGGCCGACCCACGGCTGCAGCGCCGCCATCTCAACGCCAACCAGTGTTGGAATATTAAACGAACGCGCCAGAATCACCGTATGCGAGGTAGTCCCTCCGCAGCACAGCAGCAGCCCTTTCAGCAGCGTTTTATCCAGCTCAAGAAACTGACCCGGCGTGAGCTCGTCGGCAAGGCAAATAGCGGGCTCAGTCAGCTGACCCGGTGCCGGGAAGCGGGACTCGCCATAAATATGCTGCAGCAGCTGGAAACAGATATCGCGCACGTCCAGCACGCGCTCCTGTAAATAGCGGTTGCCGGAGTCGCGGAACTGCGCGCAGAAATGTTCGCCGCTGGCGACGATCGCCTGCGCGCAGCTCAGGCCGGTCAGCAACCCGCCGAGCAGATGCTGACGCAGGGAAGCATCCGTCGCCAGCGAGCGATGCGCATCAAGAATGGCGCTGGCGGTTCCGTCGTTATCCAGCAATCGCAGTTCAATATTTTTGACCAGCAGCTGCAGGCCTTTATCCAGCTGCGCCTGCTCCTGCTCAATATTCCCGGCAGCGGGCAGCGTTCCTGAGTCGCGCAGATCAAACGCTTTCAGATGGGTCAGCGTGCCGCCCGCGCTGCCGGCGCACACCGGCAGCGCATGAAATAAGGTCGGGTTGAGACGGGATAGCGATTCAGGTATCGGCTGAATATCCATGCTGTCCCCCGCCGGCAACGGCGCGTCGCAGTAGGGAAATTGCTCCTGCATAAATGCCGACAGCGTAGTAAAGGCCTGCTGTTCATCGTCACCGCTGATAATTAACTGACATTCATCACCTTTAATGGTGTTGGTGCCGATAATCGCCAACGCGCTTTTGGCATTGCCGCGGAGATCGCTGCGGCGGTTCAACCACTCAACAGAAGATGAAAATGTATTACACAACGTTTCCACCAGACTGGCCGGGCGGGCGTGTACGCCATTGGGCAAATCGCATATGAAGTTAATGACCTGAGCCATCGCCTCTCTCCTGAGCAATAGGTTAATGACTCAAAAGTAATGAAAGCGCGTCGCCGGGACTACGCGAAAAAACACTCAATTACTGGATAATTGTACACAGCGCTCTTTTTTTCGTTCCGCGTCACAAATCGGGCATTCTGCCGCAACTATCACCCGACAACATGAAGATTTGAGGTGGATCGCAATTTCATTCGCATCTTACAAATATCCAGTAAATGCACTTTTTCTCTACTATTTTCTCCGCCGCCGTTTTCCTACTGTTGAGGCATCAATACTGTCACGAGCGATATCCCGCTCAGGAGCAAGCAATGAACGAACTGGTGCAAATACTAAAAAATACACGCCAGCATCTCATGACCGGCGTCTCACACATGATTCCCTTTGTTGTCTCCGGCGGGATCCTGCTCGCGGTCTCCGTGATGTTATACGGCAAGGGTGCCGTCCCCGACGCCGCAACCGATCCCAACCTGAAAAAACTGTTTGATATTGGCGTCGCCGGCCTGACGCTGATGGTGCCTTTTCTGGCGGCCTATATCGGCTATTCCATTTCCGACCGCGCGGCGCTGGCCCCATGCGCCATTGGCGCATGGGTTGGCAACAGCTTTGGCGCCGGTTTTTTCGGCGCCCTGATTGCCGGGATGATCGGCGGGCTGGTGGTCTATTACCTGAAGAAGATCCCGGTGCATAAAGTGCTGCGCTCCGTGATGCCAATTTTTGTCATCCCGATCGTCGGCACCTTCATTACCGCCGGGATCATGATGTGGGGTCTGGGTGAACCCATCGGCGCGCTAACCGTCAGTCTGACCAGCTGGTTGCAGGGGATGCGCGAGGGCAGCATCGTGCTACTCGCCATCATCATGGGCCTGATGCTGGCCTTCGACATGGGTGGCCCGGTCAATAAAGTGGCCTACGCCTTCATGCTGATTTGCGTTTCGCAAGGGGTCTATAGCGTGGTCGCCATCGCGGCGGTCGGTATCGCCGTCCCGCCGCTGGGCATGGGCCTGGCGACCCTGATTGGCCGCAAATACTTCACCCCGGAGGAGCGTGAAACGGGGAAAGCCGCGCTGGTGATGGGCTGCGTCGGCGTCTCCGAGGGGGCGATCCCCTTCGCCGCCGCCGATCCGCTGCGCGTTATCCCGTCAATCATGATCGGCGCCGCCAGCGGCTGTGCAGCGACCGCTCTGCTTGGCGTTCAGTGTTACGCCGGCTGGGGCGGGCTGATTGTCCTGCCGGTCGTCGAGGGGAAAGGCGGGTTTATCGTTGGCCTGCTGGTCGGGGCATTTGTCAGCGCCGCCAGCGTCATCATGCTCAAAGCGCTGACTAAAAAGAAAGCGTCAGAAGCCAGGGCCGACGACGAGCTGGATCTGGATTTCGAAATTAACTGAAACGCTGGAAGGAAAATTCTATGACTAAAATCATCGCCGTTACCGCATGCCCGTCGGGCGTTGCCCACACCTATATGGCCGCTGAAGCGCTGGAAAGCGCCGCCAAAGCCAAAGGCTGGCAGGTCAAAGTGGAGACCCAGGGCTCCATCGGCATTGAGAACGAGCTGTCGGCGGACGATGTCGCCAGCGCCGATATGGTTATCCTGACCAAAGATATCGGTATCAAGTTCGAAGAACGTTTCACCGGTAAAACCATCGTCCGCGTCAATATCAGCGATGCGGTGAAACGCGCCGACGCCATCATGAACAAAATCGATAGCCACCTTGCACAGAAGGCCTGAATAACGCGCGGCGAAGCTGCGCAAGACTCAGCGCCTGGCTCAGCAGGCGCCATCATCGCATGGGCCAATTAGCCTGCTGAGAGAGGCGCTTACATGGAGTGAGTCATGACCAATCGCACCCAACGTTTAATAGACAGCCTGTTTGCCCAACCCCGGGAAATCTCTCTTGAGCGCGCCCTGCTATACACCGCAAGTCATAAACAGACCGGGGGCGAGCCGGTGATGCTTCGCCGGGCGAAGGCCACCGCGTGGATCCTTGACCATGTCCAGATTTCAATACGTGACGACGAACTGATAGCCGGAAACCGCACCATCAAACCGCGCGCCGGGATCGTCTCGCCGGAGATGGATCCTTACTGGCTACTCAACGAGCTGGAGCAGTTCCCGACCCGGGCCCAGGATCGCTTCGCCATCAGCGCAGAGGATAAGCGCATTTATCGTGAAGAGTTGTTCCCCTACTGGGAACAACGCTCGATGAAAGACGTTATTAATGGCCGGATGACCGCCGAAGTGACAGAGGCGGTAAGCACGCAGATTTTCAGCATCAACCAAACCGACAAGGGCCAGGGCCATATCATTATTGATTATCCCCGGCTGTTAAATAAGGGGCTGGCGGCGCTGGTGACGGAAATGCAAACCCTGACCCGCCGGCATCCGCAGAACCACTTTTATCAGGCGGCGCTGATCGTGCTAGAAGCTTCGCAGCGCCATATGCTGCGCTACGCCACGCTTGCCGACGAGATGGCCCGCGGCTGCGATAATCCGCAGCGCCGCCGGGAGCTGGAGACGATCGCCGACATTTCGCGCCATAATGCGGTACATCGCCCGGAAGATTTCTGGCAGGCCTGCCAGCTGTTCTGGTACATGAACATCATTTTGCAATACGAGTCCAACGCCAGCTCTATTTCACTGGGGCGTTTTGATCAATATATGCTGCCGTTCTACCAGACGTCGCTAAATCGCGGCCAGGATCCCGCGTTCCTGAAAGCGCTGCTCGAATCGCTGTGGGTCAAATGCAACGATATCGTTCTGCTGCGCTCATCCAGCAGCGCCCGCTATTTTGCCGGGTTCCCGACCGGCTATACCGCGCTGCTCGGCGGCCTGAGCGAAACCGGGCGCAGCGCGGTCAACGTGCTTTCCTTCCTCGCGCTTGACGCCTATCAGAACGTCAGGCTGCCGCAGCCTAACCTCGGGGTTCGGGTCAATGAACTGATCGACCGCCCGTTCCTGCACAAAACGGCGGAAACGATCCGTTTAGGCACCGGGATCCCGCAAATTTTCAACGATGAAGTGGTCATCCCGGCATTTCTTAATCGCGGCGTCTCGCTGGAAGATGCGCGAGATTATGCCGTCGTGGGCTGCGTCGAACTCTCCATCCCCGGGCGCACCTACGGCCTGCATGATATTGCGATGTTCAACCTGCTGAAGGTGATGGAGATCGTGATGCTGGAAAATGAAGGCAATGCCGATATCAGCTGGCAAGGGTTGCTTGGGCAGATCCGCGCTAAAATCCGCTATTACATCAGGCTGATGGTCGAAGGCAGCAATATTTGCGATCTCGGCCACCGGGACCAGGCGCCGGTTCCCCTGCTCTCCTCATTTGTGCTGGACTGCGTTCAGCACGGCAAAGATATCACCGAAGGCGGCGCACGCTACAATTTCTCCGGCGTTCAGGGGATCGGTATCGCCAACCTCAGCGATTCGCTGCATGCGCTGAAAGGGATGGTTTTTGACCAGCAACGCCTTAGCTTCGATGAACTGCTCCAGGTCCTCAAAGCCAATTTTCAGACGCCGGAAGGTGAAAAAATTCGCGCCCGTCTGATTCATCGTTTTGAGAAATATGGCAATGATATCGATAAAGTCGACAATATCAGCGCCGACCTGCTGCGGTTTTACTGCAAAGAGGTTGAACAGTACCGCAACCCGCGCGGCGGACATTTCACTCCGGGGTCGTACACCGTATCGGCGCACCTACCGCTGGGCTCCGTTGTCGGGGCCACGCCGGATGGCCGTCTGGCCGGCGAGCAGCTTGCCGACGGTGGGCTGTCGCCGATGGTCGGCCAGGACTCTCAGGGGCCAACGGCGGTACTGAAATCGGTCAGCAAGCTGGATAACTACCTGCTCTCCAACGGCACGCTGCTCAACGTAAAGTTCACCCCCGCGACCCTGAGCGGGGATGGCGGGCTGCATAAGCTGGCGGATTTTTTACAGGCCTTCACCAAGCTGAAGCTTCAGCACATTCAGTTTAACGTGGTCAATGCCGACACCTTGCGCGAAGCGCAGCGGCGTCCGCAGGATTTCGCCGGACTGGTGGTACGCGTCGCGGGCTATAGCGCCTTCTTTGTCGAGCTATCAAAGGAGATTCAGGATGACATTATCCACCGCACCACGCATCAGCTGTGAGGTTATGGATACGCGCGCCGACAGGGCGCGCATTTTCAATATCCAGCGCTACTCTCTGAACGATGGTCAGGGGATCAGAACCGTCATTTTTTTTAAAGGCTGCCCGCATACCTGCCCGTGGTGCGCCAATCCGGAATCTATTTCAGCAAAAATCGAAACCGTGCGGCGGGAAAGCACATGCCTGCACTGCGCGCGTTGCCAGCAAGACGTGGATGAGTGCCCCTCCGGCGCGTGGCAGCAGATTGGTCGCGATGTCACCCACGCAGCGTTACTCGAAGAAGTGCTAAAAGATGAGATCTTCTTCCGCACCTCCGGCGGCGGCGTCACCCTCTCGGGCGGCGAGGTGTTAATGCAGGCCGGATTCGCCAGCCGCTTTCTGCACACCTTGCGGCAGTGGGGGATCAGCACGGCGATAGAAACCGCGGGTGACGCGGCCTTCAGCCGAGTTTACGCGCTTGCACGCGAGTGCGATGAAGTGCTGTTTGACCTGAAAATCATCGACCCGGAGCAGGCCCGGGCACGGCTATCGATGGACAGCGCGCGCGTTTTAGCCAACTTCAGCCAACTGGCGGCGGCCGGTGTTCGCGTTATCCCCAGAGTGCCGTTAATTCCCGGGTTTACCCTGAGCGAAGAGAATTTCAACAATATTCTGACCTTCCTGGCGCCGTTTAAACTGCCCGATATTCACCTGCTGCCGTTCCATCAGTATGGCGAACCGAAATATCAGCTGCTGGGCAAAACGTGGGCGATGGCGAAGATAAGTCCGCCGTCGGCGTCAGAGATAGCGGTGTTTAAAACCATGGCCGAACAAGCCGGTTTTCGCGTAACCATCGGTGGTTAATATCCGGAGGATGCTATGGAACTCAAGATTGTCGCCGTCACCGCCTGCGTAAGCGGCGTGGCCCATACCTATATGGCGGCGGAACGTCTGGAAAAGTTGGCTCACCATGAGAAATGGCAGATCAAAATCGAGACTCAGGGCGCGTTAGGCATTGAGCATAAAATTACGCCCGACGATATTGCCCATGCCGATGTCGTCCTGCTGGTCACCGATATTGAAATCGACGACGGCCAGCGGTTTTGCGGCGTCCGAACGGTGAAAACCAGCATCAAAACGTTTTTGCTCCAGCCGCAGCACATCGTGGAGGCGATTAAACAGGTGATGAAAAAGCCGGTGGTCAGCGTCGATATCCCCTGATTGAGCACCGGCTGAGCCAGGCTGGTTTACCTGAACCAGCCTGGCCTTTTGCCGATTCACTCGACATCAAGCAACCATTTTTGCGCAGGCGTCAGGCGGCTTGCGGTTTCCGGCCTAATCCAGCGCTGTTGATCCTGCTGGGCAGTATCCTGTCTGTCGATATATAAACCATGCAGCACGCGCCTTCTGCTGCCGATTCTGTTGCAGGTCCCGCCGTGCCAGGTATGGGCGTTATAAATCATCACGCTGCCCGCCGGGGCGACAAACACCACTTCATCAGGATGCGCCAGTTCCGGGTCGTCCAGCACATCTTCCGGCAGTTCCGGGCGCAGGTGCGTCCCGGGGATGATCCGCGGCGCGCCATTTTCGGCGCTGAGATCATCAATAGCCCAGATGGTATTCACCAGATGCACTTTCGGAAAATCCGGGCGCGGCTTTTTCCAATCCGCATGCAGCGGCTGGTGACCACCGTTAACCAGCGCTTCTCGCGCATTGAGACTCGAGACTTTAAAGTCTCCCTGGAACACATAGCGACAGGCCGAAAGCACCAGCGGGTGGGACCATACTTTCTCCCAGATAGCCCCTTTGTTAATCAGATTGGCAATACGCGTCGCCGTGGCCTCCTGATGGTGTTCGATGGCCAGATTATCCCCCTCTCGCTCGACGATAGCGTCGATAAGGTCGCGCATCGCTGCCAGCCATTCCGGGTCAGCGACATGCGGCACAACGGTATATCCGAGGGTATCCAGCTCGTGTTTCATCTTTGTGGATAGCGCGATATTGGCGCCGAGCGCATCGAGATAAACGGCAGATTGTGGTTCCATAGTTATTTTCCTTAACCTTTCGATAACACGAAATAAACTCTAAACGTCGGCCAGGGGAAATACATGAGGCGATTCCTACGAAAAACTGGACATCCGTACGCGGGAGAGCAAAGTGTGACTACCATCAAATTCTACCGCTCGCCTGCCGGATGCGGGCTAATCCGCTCCGCGTAAAGCGATCCATAAGAGGTTAGCCGTTATAAAATAGATTATAATCAACAGGATAATAGTTCTTATTCGGGGTTATGGGATGATTGAAGATCTGCCGGACATATTGAATCGCCTGGTCCATCAGAAAGAGAAACTGCAGGTCCGATTCCCTGAGCCGGATATTTCCGTCCCGGAGCTGGCTTACAAGGTCCCTTTTCCGCGTCTGGAGATCGTGCTCGAAGGCGAGCTGCGGGAGCACGGTTTACCGTTGTCCGATGCGCTGCTGTCCACCTCGCAGGTGCTGTATGTGCAGGCGGGAAAATGGACGCTACCGCAGTGGACCGGCCCGGCCTCAACGTTGAGTATCTTATTCGGCAGGCAAAAGCTGGGGTTCTGTATCCAGCGCTGGGATGGCAAGCAGCTGCGTACCGGGAAGCAAAACGTCGCCCGTCTTGGCCCCCGCGTCGGCTCCTATCTGCTGCTGGCCCTGAATGAAATCTGCCTGCAGCCGGACCCGGTCACCGCCAGGCTGGTGGTGTCGGCTTTGCTTAGCCACTGCCTGGAGCAGCTGGTGGGACTTGAAATGCGGGTCAGCCGCAGTCGCGATCTGTTTATGGCGGTGCAGGATTATCTCGAGGAGAATCTCCGCCAGCCGCTCACCCGCGAATCGGTAGCGAAGCGCTTTCACATCACGCCGAATTATCTCTCGCATATTTTCCAGAAATCAGGTTCCGTCGGCTTTAATGAATACCTGACCAGCGTCCGCCTCGAGCAGGCCAAGAAGCTATTGCGCGGCTATGACTTAAAGGTCAAAGAGATCGCCCACAACTGCGGGTTTGTCGACAGCAACTATTTTTGCCGGGTATTTAAGCGTTACACCGAGCGCTCGCCTTCCGAATATCGCCGTCACTGCCGCAGCGCGCAGCAGGGATAGTTCCGGCCTCAGAACGAGGCCCATACCGCCCGCGGCCGCTCTGCCTGGCGGCGTTCAGCGCCCGATCGACTTTCTTGATCAAAGCGTCCTGAGGCTCATCGTTCAACGATTGAGAACGCGCGTCGACGTACGGCACGTTAATGCGGCAACAACCACAAAGTTTCAAAAAGTAGCATAGTCGCCTGCCGATGCCCGGCGAATAAAAACGATAATGTTCTGAGGGTTAAATAATAATGCGGAGAAAACTTAACGGCGTCACGGATCGCTGACCACAAGAATAGACTGACCCCGCGGAATAATTCCAACGGGCTCCCCATCCATGGCGACGAAGTCAGTGGCGCGGCTGGCGGCCCCACCATCCCGGCGGGGTTTATCTTGCGCCGCGCCAACGGATTACTCGCTGTCCGCCAGCGTCTGCACCGCCCGGCCGAATGCCGCAATCGCCAGCCCAACATCAGCGGCGGTTACCGACTCCGCCGGATGGTGGCTGACGCCGCCTTTACAGCGCACGAACAGCATACCGACCGGCCAACGTTCGGCGATGGCGATGGCATCATGCCCTGCGCCGCTCGGCAGCGACAGAGACGCTCCCTGCACGTCGCGTACCGCCTGCGTTAACACCGCCTGTAAGGTCGAATCGCAGGCGGTGGCCGCAATGCGGTAGAACTCTTCCGCCCCGAACTGCAGGTGACGACGCGCGGCAATCTCTCGCGCCCCCGCCAGCAGCGAGCTCAGAAGCGTGTCCAGCGGCCGATCGTGCGGGCCGCGAATATCCAGCGTCAGCGCCACTTCGCCAGGGATAACGTTGACCGCCGCGGGCGAACAGCGCAGCGTGCCGACGGTGGCAACCAGGTTGCCGCCCTGCTGGCGGGTGCTCGTTTCAATGAGCATCATCCACTCGGCAGCAGCGGCCAGCGCATCGCGGCGATGGCTCATCGGCACCGTCCCCGCGTGCCCCGCCTCGCCGGTAAAGCGGCAGTTCAGGCGACGCGCGCCGTTGATGGCCTCCACCACGCCCAGCGCCAGCCCTTCCCGCTCAAGGCACGGACCCTGCTCAATGTGCAGCTCCAGATAGGCGGCAATATCCGCTACCGGGCGCGCCGCCAGGCCAATACGGGCCGGGTCGAGCCCGGCGTTAACCATCGCCTGCGCCACGCTGATGCCATCCCCATCGGTCTGCGCCAGCCAGCCCTCCGGCCAGCTTCCCGTCAGGCCGCGGCTGCCGAGCAGCGTAATCCCGAAACGGGTCCCCTCTTCATCGCCGAAACCGACAATTTCAATGGCTTTCGCCAGACGGCGACCCTGGCGATGGAGGTGATGCACCACTTCAATGGCCGTCAGGACGCCGAGCATGCCGTCATATCGCCCGGCGTTGCGCACCGTGTCCAGGTGAGAGCCGAGTAAAATGGCCGCCGCCCCCTCCTGCTGCCCTTCATAGCGCCCGCAAATATTGCCGACGCTATCCTGCCAGACGGTCATGCCCGCCTGCATCATCCAGCGGGCCACCCGCTGATTGGCCTGCAGATGCTGCGGTGAAAGATAGACCCGGGTCAGCCCCTCAGGGGTTTCACTGATCGATGCCAGCTCATCGGCGCGGGCCATTACCCGTGCCGCGGCCTCCGAACTCTCCGCCTGCTGGCGTGCTGGTTGGCTCATAGCGGGCTCTCGCTGCGATAATGGTCCCACGCCGCCTGCATGGCCGCGCCCTGGGTGGTGGTGAACTTCAGATAGTTGAGCACCGACTCCAGCGCGCTGAGCGTGGTCATCACACAATCTTTACGCGCGTTGTAGCCCATGGTGCCGATACGCCACACTTTGCCATGCAGCGGGCCGAAGGAGGTACCGATCTCAATCCCAAAATCTTCCAGCATCAGCTTCCGCACCTGGTCGCCGTTGACCCCCTGCGGAATCACCACCCCCAGCACGTTGTTCATCTTATGTTTCAGGTCGCCGAAGGTTTCCAGCCCCATCGCCTGGATCCCTTTGACCAACGCATCGCCATGCAGCTTATGTCGGGCGATGCCGTTATCCAGCCCTTCCTGCAGAATCAGCCGGGCGCATTCGCGGGCGGCAAACAGCGCGGAAGTGGCTTCGGTATGGTGGTTCAGGCGCTCCGGCCCCCAGTAATCCATCACCATGCCGAGGTCGAAGTAGTTGGAGTAAACCATCTCATCGACGCCATCGAGATGGGCGTCGGTACGAATGCCCTCCTCCACGCATTTGCGGCGGCGAATCACCTCCTCCATGCGCGCGCTGAGGGTAATCGGCGAGGTGCCGGACGGGCCGCCGAGGCATTTCTGCATCCCGGCGGATACCGCATCCAGACCCCACGCGTCGGTCTCCAGGGCGTTGCCGCCCAGCGACGCGGTGGCGTCGGTGTAGAACAGCACGTCGTAACGGCGGCAGATCTCCCCCAGCTCCGCCAGCGGCTGGAGCATGGTGGTCGAGGTATCGCCCTGCACCGTCAGCAGCAGACGCGGGCGCACGCGCCTGATCGCCTCTTCAACCTGGTCGGGGGTGAAGACTTCGCCCCACGGCACCTCAATGGTATGGACCTCCGCCCGGCAGCGGCGGGCGATTTCACATAGCAGATGACCAAAGCGGCCAAATACCGGCACCAGCACTTTGTCGCCGGGGCGAATTGACGAAATCAGGATCGCCTCGATCCCGGCGCGCGAGGTGCCGTCCACCAGCATCGTCCAGCGGTTATCGGTCCGAAACACGCCGCGATAAAGGGCCATCACTTCATTCATATAGTGGGTCATCGCCGGGTCATACTGGCCAATCAGCTGGCTCGACATGGCGCGCAGCACGCGCGGATCGGCGTTAATCGGCCCCGGTCCCATCAGCAGACGCTGCGGCGGATTGATTTGCGAAAATTGAGCGATATCCATCTTAGATTCCTTTGATTAATTCAGGCCGCGCACGGATGAGATAAACTGCTTCAGTTCGTTAGTCTGCGGGTTGGCAAACAGCGTTTTGCTGTCGCCCTGTTCCCAGACCCGCCCCTGATGCATAAACACCACCCGGTCGCCCACTTCACGGGCAAAATTCATTTCATGGGTGACGAGGATCAGCGTCATCCCCTCCGCCGCCAGCTGCTCCAGCACCTTGAGCACTTCGCCCACCAGTTCAGGATCCAGCGCCGAGGTAATCTCGTCACAGAGTAAGACTTTTGGCGACATCGCCAGCGCGCGGGCAATCGCCACCCGCTGCTGCTGGCCGCCGGAGAGGCTGGAGGGATAGTAGTCCAGGCGGTCGCCCAGCCCCACCTTCTCCAGCATGCGCCGGGCGAGATCGCGACATTCCGCGGCGCTTTTTTTCAGCACCCGCCGCGGCGCCAGCATCACATTCTCCAGCGCGGTCATGTGCGGAAACAGATTAAAATTCTGGAACACCATCCCGATGGAGCGGCTGATTTCCCGCGCCTGTGAATCACGATCGGTAATGGTCATTCCGCCCAGCTTAATGCTGCCTTCCTGGTACCCTTCCAGCCCGTTGATGCAGCGCAGCAGCGTACTTTTCCCCGAGCCGCTACGACCGATAATCGAGATGACCTCGCCCATATCGATATCCAGATCGACCCCTTTGAGCACGTGGTTATCCCCGTAGTACTTCTGCATCTGATTAATGGTGATGAGAGGCATTGAATTTATTCTCCAGATAGCGGCTGTAGCGGGACAGCGGGTAGCACAGAATGAAGTAGCCCAGCGCCACCAGCGCAAAGACTTTAAATGGCTGATAGGTCACGTTGGTGAGCATCGTTCCGGCCTTGGTCAGCTCGACAAAGCCGATAATCGAGGCCAGCGCGGTGCCTTTCACCACCTGGACGGCAAAACCGACGGTCGGGGCGATGGCGATGCGCAGCGCCTGCGGCGCCACCACGCGATACAGGGTCTGGGCGAAACTGAGCCCCAGACAGCGCGAGGCTTCCCACTGCCCTTTCGGCAACGCGCGGATGCTGCCGAACCAGATATCGAGTAAAAAGGCGCTGGTGTAGAAGGTCAGCGCCAGCGACGCGGCGGTCCACGGCGAGACGTCAATGCCGAACAGCGCCACGCCGAAGAAGGCGAGAAACAGCTGCATCAGCAGCGGCGTGCCCTGAAACAGCTCGATATAGCCGCGAATCAGGCGCTTAACCTGCCGTCCGCCGGTGAGGCGCAGCAGCAGCAGCGGCAACGTCACCAGCGCGCCGCCGATAAACGCCACCAGCGACAGCAGCACCGTCCAGCGCCCGGCCAGCAGCAGGTTGCGGACGATGTCCCAATCGGTAAAGGTGGTGATCATGCCTGGACCCTCAGCCATTTCCGTCCTGCCGCCATCAGCAGCTGACGCATTGTTATCGAAAGCACTAAATAGATCCCCGTCGTCACCAGATAGACCTCAAAGCTCAGAAACGTCCGCGACTGGATCAGGTTGGCGGCAAAGGTCAGCTCTTCATAAGAAACCTGCGACACCACCGACGACCCCAGCATCACGATAATGCACTGGCTCACCAGCGCCGGGTAAATCCGCTGCAGCGCCGGCGGCAGCACCACCTGAATAAAGGTCTGCGTGCGGCTGAGCCCCAGTACGCGGCCGGCTTCCCACTGGCCTTTTGGCGTCACCTGGATCCCGGCGCGAACGATCTCGGTGCTGTAGGCGCCAAGGTTCACCACCATCGCCAGCAGCGCGGCTTCGCCCGCCGTCATCTTCAGCCCCAGGTTAGGCAGACCGAAGACGATGAAAAACAGCTGAACCACAAACGGCGTATTGCGGATAAGCTCCACGTAGCCGCCCCACAGACGGCTGAACCAGGTGGCGCGCCCGCTACGAATAGCGGCGCCAAAGATGCCGATAGCCAGGCCGCCGACCGTCGCCAGCACCGTCAGCTGAATGGTCACCCACAGCCCCGCCAGCAGCTCCGGCCAGTGCGGCCAAAGCTCAGAAAAATGAAGTTGTTCCGTCATTCGCAGGCCTTATGCGGCAAAGTCTGCGGGCAACGGCGCTTTCAGCCACTGCCGGGACAAATTGTTCAGGGTGCCGTCTTTAATTCCCTGCTCGATCAGCGCATCGACTTTCGTTTTCAGCGCCGGCTCATTTTTCTTCAGGCCGATCACGCACGGCGAATCTTTCAGCATAAAGCTCGGTACCGGCGCTTTAGCCGGGTTTTGCCGGGAAATCGCCGCCACCACCAGGTTACCGGTCGCCACGTACTGCACCTGGCCTGACAGATAAGCCGACAGCGTGGTGTTGTTGTCTTCATAGCGTTTAATCTGCGCCTCTTTCGGCGCAATGCTGGTCAGCACCATATCTTCCACCGCGCCACGGGTGACGCCGACGGTTTTGCCGCCGAGCGCCGCCGCATCTTTCAGCTCTTCCCCTTTCGGGCCGAATACGCCAAGGAAGAACGGCGCATAGGGGCGGCTAAAATCAATGACCTTCTCGCGTTCCGCATTTTTGCCGAGGCTGGAGATCACCAGATCCACTTTATCGGTTTGCAGGTAAGGCACCCGGTTGGCGCTGGTCACCGGCACCAGCTGCAGCTTGAGCTTCATCTGTTTGGCGAGATAACGCGCCATATCGATGTCATAGCCCTGCGGCTGGAGATCGGTCCCCACCGAACCGAACGGCGGGAAATCCTGCGGAACCGCAATGCGAATCACGCCGCGCTTTTCGATATCCTGCAGCTGGTCGGCTTTCGCCGCTGTGATTTGCGTGAACAGACAAGCGGCCCCGGCCAGTGCGATCAGCAGTTTTTTCATGATGTTTACCCGTTACGTTAGTATGAAACAAAAGATTCTTTAAATAAACTTCTGCAACTAATGTGCCAGATACAAAAAATGAGAGGGGGGCGTTGAAAAGCGTGAGAAAAAAGAGAAGAAACAAGATATAGCGAAAAAAAGTGAGAAAATGGCGGTCATTTCCCCACTATTTTATTGCACCAAAACAATGCAAAGCACCAGCCTGAGGCCCCATTATCGCTGCTCAAGTTCATCCAGCTGCTGATAGAGGGTGGCGATTTCGTGAATCCGCGGGCGACCTTTATCGAGAATTTCATGCAGGAACGCATTCGCCAGCAGGTTAATTAAACTGTTAACCGCGCCGTAGCTGTCATAGGCCGAAACGCTATCCAGCGGCGCGCAAAGTTGCCAGCGCGCCAGCGGAAACAGGCTGTAGGCCTGCGGCTCGCACATCAACAGCACCGGAATGCCGTGCAGCTGCAGCTGTTGCAGCAGCGGGCGAATAATGCGCGGACGGCGGCGAAACGCCATCACCACCACCAGATCGTCCGGCGAAAGATCCACCAGCTCTTCGCTTAAACTCTGTCCCGGCTGCGGCAGAACCAGCACCTGGCCGCGCGCCTGCAGCAGCTGCTGACGCAGGTGCAGCGCCGCAGGATAGGCGTTACGCATCCCGATAATGACGATACGCCGGGCCTTGACCATGCCGCTAATCGCCTCGGCAAACTGCTGCGCGTCAAGCGCGTTGACCCACTGCGTCAGGTTCGCCATTTCCTGTTTATAATGGCGCGCCAGCAGCGTGTTACCCTGCACCGCGTCGCGGTGATCGGTGAGCGGCATCCCGCTCTGGCGTAAGGTGCGCAGTTCGTCGCGCATATCCTTATACTTTTCATACCCCAGCCGCTTAAACAGACGGCTCACCGTGGCTTTGGATACCCCGCTCAGCTGCGCCAGCTCCGCGCTGTTATAGCTAATCAGGTCGTCAAAGTGATCGAAAATAAAATCCGCCACCCGCTGTTCCTGAGGCGACAATGACGCATATTGCCCTTTCAGGCGTTCATCAAGTTGTTCCATAAAGCCTCTGTAACTTTTGTTTCATCAAACGATCCCCTCAATACCTCGGCTTACAGGGTAAAACGGTTAACCGTTTTGAACAGCGCGCGCTGGCCCCGCAGGGGTGAGGCCAAAGGTCGAATCACGCGGCGATGCGGGAATCCCCGGCAGCTTGCTCCCGTAAGTGACGGGGGGAGAGCGAGGAAAACCAACACCCATGCAACCTGTCGTATGCCGGGTATAGACATGTAAGCCCTTTCACAATGCATGCCAGTTTAAGAAAAAAGGCCGCTGCCTGGATAGCTGAAACTTTACTTTCAAAGTGGAACAGCTTTTGCAAACCTCATTGCACGATTGGATCATGAGGACAACCCATGCAGAGTAATGTATCCGCCCACGGGATGGCTGTCGCCCCCCATCATCTGGCAAGCCAAAGCGCGCTTGCCGTACTGCGCGAAGGCGGAAGCGCAATCGAGGCGATGGTGGCCGCCGCGGCGACTATCGCCGTGGTCTACCCGCATATGAATGGCCTGGGCGGCGATGGTTTCTGGCTGATTGTGCCGCCGGAAGGCGAGCCCATCGCCATAGATGCCAGCGGCGCGGCGGGTTCTCTGGCGACGCCGGAGGCCTATGCCGGACTGGCGCATATTCCGCACCGCGGCCCGCAGGCGGCGCTGACCGTCGCCGGTACCGTCAGCGGCTGGGATGAGGCCCTGAAAGTATCGCACTCGCTGACCGGGAAAGCGCTGCCGCTGGGCCGCCTGCTGGAAGATGCGATCGGCTATGCGGCCGATGGCGCGCCGGTAACCGCGTCTCAGTCCAGCGCCACCGCCAGTAAATTCGCCGAACTCCACGACCTGCCGGGCTTCGCGGAGACCTTCCTGGTCAACGGCCAGCCGCCGGAAACCGGCAGCCGTTTTTATCAGCCGGCGCTGGCCGCCACGCTGACGCGGCTGGTCGAAGAGGGTCTCGATAGCTTTTATCGCGGTCCGCTGGCGGAGCGACTGGCTGAAGGGATGGCAACATATGGGCTCCCCATCACCCTCGATGACCTGCAGCGGCATCACGCCCGCCGCCCTGCGCCGCTGAAACTTGCGCATCAGCACGGGGAGCTGTGGAACCTGGCACCGCCGACGCAGGGGCTGGTCTCGCTGGCGATCCTCGGTATTACCGATCGGCTGGCAATGGATCAAGCCGATGACGCGCAGACCGTGCATCGGATCGTCGAGGCCACCAAGCTGGCCTTTGCCCTGCGCGACGCCCATATCACCGACCCGCAACATCTTGCTGTCGATATGCAGAGCCTGCTGGATCCGCAGGCGCTGCAGCAGATGGCCGCGCAGGTCGATGACCAGCGCGCCGCCCCGTGGGGAGCGGGGAAAGGCCCCGGCGATACCGTGTGGATGGGGGTGATGGATAGCAGCGGGCTGGCGGTTTCCTTTATTCAAAGTCTCTATCATGAGTTCGGCAGCGGCGTCGTGCTGCCGGATAGCGGGATTGTCTGGCAAAACCGCGGGGCGTCGTTCAGCCTCGACCCCGCCCACCTGCTGGCGCTGGCCCCCGGTAAACAGCCGTTCCATACCCTCAATCCCGCCGCCGCCCGCCTCCGCGATGGCCGGGTGATGGTGTATGGTTCGATGGGCGGCGACGGGCAACCGCAAACCCAGGCGGCCATCTTCACCCGCTATGTCCTGCAGGGCGTTCCGCTGCAGGAGAGTATTTCCCGGCCGCGCTGGCTGCTAGGTCGCACCTGGGGGCAAACCTCAGACTCGCTGAAGCTGGAGGGGCGCTTTACGCCGCAGAGCATCGCCCGCCTGCGGGAGCTGGGTCATGACGTCGAGATCCTGCCCGATTTCAGCGAAGCCATGGGCCACGCCGGCGCCATCGTCCGCCACCCCAACGGCCTGTTTGAAGGGGCCGCCGATCCACGCAGTAACGGCGCAGCCGCCGGATATTAGGAGTTAACCATGAAGACCACGATCCCCGACTGGAATACCTACCTGGCGCAAATGGAACAGATCCTCGCGCTGGAGCTGGACGACGCCCGCCGCGGCGAACTGCAGCTGCAGTTCAGCCGCATTGCCGCGATGGCCGAACCGCTGATGGCCTACCCGCTCGATCAGCGCCTGGAGATTGCCGGAGTGTACAAAGCATGAAGCTCAATGAGATGACTATCGCCGATATTCAGCGCGCGCTGGCCGACGGCGAGCTGAGCGCCAGGGAGATGGCCCGCAGTACCCTGGACGATATTGCGCGGGTTAACCCCCAGCTCAACGCCTGGACCCAGATCACCGAACGGCGGATGCTCGCCGAAGCCGATCATATTGACGCCCTGCGCCGGGCAAAGCAGCCGCTGCCCGCGCTGGCGGGGATCGCCTATGCGGTAAAAAACCTGTTTGATGTCGCCGGTGAAACGACTCTCGCCGGTGCCCGGCTATTCAGTGCCCAGCCGCCTGCCGCCGTGGACGGCTGGGCGGTCCGCCAGATCCACGCCGCGGGCGGCCTGCTCTCCGGAATGCTGAATATGGACGCCTACGCCTACGGGTTTACCACGGAAAACAGCCACTACGGCGCCACGCATAATCCGCACGATCTGCAACGCATCGCCGGCGGCTCATCCGGCGGTTCGGCGGCGGCGGTTGCCGCCGGGCTGGTTCACTTCTCGCTGGGTAGCGACACTAACGGCTCGATCCGCGTTCCAGCCTCGTTGTGCGGGATCTTTGGCCTGAAACCGACGTTTGGCCGTCTGTCGCGCGCCGGTAGCCACCCGTTCGTCGCCAGCCTCGACCATATTGGCCCGTTTGCCCGTCACGTCGACGATCTGGCAACGGTATACGATATCCTGCAGGGGCGCGATCCTGACGATGATTTTCAGGCCGATCGCGCCGTTGCCCCCACCAGCCACCTGCTGGAGCGCGGTGCGGAAGGGCTGCGCTGCGGGGTGCTCGGCGGCTATTTTACCCACTGGTGCGATGACGATGCGCGTGCCGCGGTGGCTCGCGTCGCCCAGGCCCTCGATGCCCGGGAAGAGCATCTGTTCCCCGAAGCCGAACTGGCGCGTTCGGCGGCGTTTATTATCAGCGCCTCCGAAGGGGGCAACCAGTACCTGCCGGCGCTGCGGCGCGAACCGGAGCGCTTTGAACCGAATTCGCGGGAACGTCTGCTGGCCGGAGCGATGATCCCCTCCGCCTGGTACCTGCAGGCGCAGCGTTTTCGCCGCCATGCCCGCCAGGCGGCAAGAACCCTATTTGCCCACGCCGATGTGCTGATCGCCCCGGCAACGCCGTGCAGCGCCACCGTCATCGGTGAGCACACCATGGAAATCAACGGCCAGGCGTTGCCGATTCGCGCCAGCATGGGCATGCTCACCCAGCCGATCTCTTTTTTAGGGCTGCCGGTAGTTACGGTGCCGCTACGCACCGCTGCGGGACGGCCTATTGGGGTGCAGCTGATTGCCGCGCCGTTTAATGAACAGGCCTGCCTGCGCGCGGCGCGTGTCCTGGAAGCAATGGGCATCAGCGATGCCCGACCTGCGGAGAGAGCAGCATGATGAATCAGGATAATATTAACCGGCCGCTGGTGCTGGCCGAAGTCACGGCGGCCTTTTATCGCTATGAAGAGGCTCTGATCAGCAACAACATTGAAGTGCTGGATGAGCTGTTCTGGCACGATAAGCGCACGGTGCGCCTGGGCGCCGGGGAGAACCTCTACGGGATCGATGAAATTCGCGCCTTTCGCGCCGCTCGCCCGGCGGCGGGGCTACAGCGCGAATTACGCCATACGGTGATCACCACCTTTGGCGAGGATTATGCGGTGTGCAGCACCGAGTTTACCCGCGCAGGCAGCGATCGCATCGGCCGCCAGCAACAAACCTGGGTCCGTTTTCCGTTTGGCTGGCGCATTGTCGCCGCGCAGGTCAGTTTGCTGAGCTAACCCCGCGCCTCGCCCGGCTGACGCTGCGCATAGCCGGGCTACCGCACAATCCGCCGACCCGGTTTCCCGAGTCAGCCGCTGGCGCCGGGGAAACCGACACTAAGGCCGGTATGGATGCACCTGCCGCCAGTGATCGGCGATCTGCTGACGGGTGCAGACCCACACCCGTTCATGCTCCTGCACATAATCCAGAAAACGCTGCAACGCCCGGAAGCGCCCCGGGCGGCCTAACAGCCGGCAATGCATGCCGATCGACATCATCTTCGGCGCCTGCTCCCCCTCGGCGTACAGCACATCAAAGCTGTCTTTCAGATAGGTGTAAAACTGCTCGGCGGTGTTGAAGCCCTGGGCGGTGGCGAAACGCATGTCGTTGGCGTCGAGGGTATAGGGGACGATCAGATGCGGCTTGCGCGAACCGTCGCCGCACTGCACCTCGGTCCAGAAGGGTAAATCATCGCCATAGTAGTCGCTGTCGTAATCGAAACCGCCGTGCTCAACCACCAGCTGACGGGTATTGGGGCTATCCCGCCCGGTGTACCAGCCGGTTGGCGGCTTGCCGAACAGGTCGGTTAAGACGTGCACCGCCTTGTGCAGATGCTCGCGCTCCATGTCGATATCCATATGCTGATAGTGGATCCAACGCCAGCCGTGGCTGACCACGTCGTAGTCGGCGGCTTTAATCGCCGCCACGATTTCCGGGTGACGCGCCAGCGCCATCCCGACGCCAAACACGGTCAACGGCAGCCCGCGCGCGCGGAACGCCTGATGGATGCGCCAGAATCCGGCGCGACTGCCGTATTCATATAACGAGTCCATCGACATATGGCGATCGGGATAGCTGGCCGCGCCGATAATATCGGAGAGAAACTGTTCGGATCCCGCATCGCCGTGCAGGACATGGTTTTCCGCCCCCTCTTCGTAATTGAGTACGAACTGCACGGCGATGCGCGCCTGGTTCGGCCACTGCGCGTGCGGCGGCTGACCGGCGTATCCTCGCAGGTCGCGAGGGTAATTCTGTTCTGCTGACGTCATCTCCCACCCCTTAAATTGAAAATGTATTCAATGCCTGAAATTTACCGCTCAACGTTTTCGCCTCCGGGAACGCTAAGTCTCCCCGCTTGCTGGTCGACAGACCCAGCGCCACCAGCGACTCGACCATCTTCACCGCCGCGCTGACGCCATCGATCACCGGCACCTGCAGTTCGCGGGTCAGCTCCTGGGCCAGCGTCGCCATCCCGCCGCAGCCCAGCACGATGGCCCCGCAGCCGTCCTCTTTTAATGCCCGGATACAGCGCGCGCGCACCTTCTCCTGCGCCAGGCCGCTGCCGTCTTCCAGCGCCAGCACCGGCAGGTCAATGGCGTGCAGCGCGGCGCAGTGGTCCTGAAAACCATACTGCTGCAGCAGATGGCGGGCGATAATCAGCGTGCGCGGCAGCGTGGTGACGATGGAAAAGCGGGTCGCCACCAGCGTCGCCATATGCATCGCCGCTTCGGCAATGCCGATCACCGGCCCCTGCGCCAGCTCGCGCGCGGCCAGCAGCCCCGGGTCGCCAAAACAGGCGATGATGTGGCCCGACACGCCCTGCTGGCGCCCCGCTTTGATCTGTTCCAGCACGCCGACGGCGGCAATCGCCTCATCAAAATGACCTTCGATGGACGGGACGCCGTCCTGCGGACAGACCGCGACGATATCGGTCCCCGGCGCGGCGGCCGCCCGAGCGGCGGTGGCGATGGTTTCGGTCATCCCGACGTTGGTGTTGGGATTAATCACTTGTATACAGAGTGCGGCCATTACGGCTCCTTGTAACCGGCAAACAGCCGGGCGAAATCAGGCAGGCATTCGCCAGCGCGTTCAAAACACAAGCTGGCGACGATATGTTCAAAATGGTGCGTCAACGCGGCGCTGAGAGCCGGCAGGGCTTTTTCCCGCAGCAGGCCGACGAGCTGTTGATGATCGTCGCAGCGGCAGCCCTGGCGCCACGGCGCCCCCCAGGCGGCAATCACCAGGGAAGAACGCTGACTCAGGCGGGTAACCATTTCGGTCAGCACCTGGTTACCGGATATCGCCTGCAGCTGGATGTGGAAATCGGCGGAGTAGCGGATCGCCGCCGGGCCATCGTAGGCTTCATGCGCCTGCTGCTCCTGGTGAATAATCGCCTCCAGCGCCGCCAGATGCGGCGGCTGACAGCGGGCGAGCACCTCGGGCAGATTCGCCACCTCCAGCAGCGCACGGGTACGGAAGATCTCCTGCGCCTCTTCCACCGTCGGGCTGGCCACCTGTGCACCACGTTTGGGCGTTAATGTCACCATTTGCACAGCATTGAGTCGTTGCAGCACTTTACGGATCCCGGTCCGGCTCACGCCAAACGCCTCCGCCAGCGCCTCTTCCGGCAATTTGCTGCCTGGCAGCAGCTGATGTTCGACAATCGCCGTCATCAGGGCCTGATAGATGGATTCATCCTTGTCATGCAGTTCTGCCGCGGCCTGCAGACGGTTTTCATTACGCATTCACCCACTCCGGATTTACTTTTTGATATCCAATCGTATACATAAAATAAATTTCTTGTATACAAAATTAACCATTCTGGCCTGAATCCTGCAACAGCTGCTGTCAGCAACGTACAAGGGTTTTCATTCAGAGGAGCAGGTTTCATGCCAAATAGACAAAATACCCATCAGGTTAAGGGCGCTGACTCCACCGTCGGCTACAGTCCACGGCTGTGTAATGAGGATCTGGCGCCGACGCGCGACCAGAACTGGAGCTGGTACAACATCTTTTCTTTCTGGATGTCGGATGTGCATAGCATGGGGGGCTATGTGGTGGCGGCGAGTTTCTTCACCCTCGGGCTGGCCAGCTGGCAGGTGCTTCTCTGTCTGCTGGTGGGGATTTGCATTGTCCAGCTGTGCGCGAACCTGGTGGCGAAGCCCAGCCAGATGGCGGGCGTGCCCTATGCAGTGATCTGTCGCCAGGCGTTCGGCGTCTTCGGCGCCAATATCCCGGCGGTGATCCGCGGGCTGATCGCCTTCGCCTGGTACGGCATTCAGACCTATCTGGCGGCCAACGCGCTGATGCTGGTGCTGCTCAAATTCTGGCCTGCGCTGGCGACATTAACCGCAGCCACCTTCCTTGGCCTGTCGCATCTCGGCTGGCTATGTTTCGCCACCATGTGGCTGCTGCAGGCGATGGTTTTCTGGCACGGAATGAGCGCCATTAAGCGCTTTATTGATATCGCCGGACCGGCGGTCTACGTGGTGATGCTGGCGCTGGCGGGCTGGATTGTATACAAAACCGGATTCGACGGCATTTCCTTTACCCTGGCCAGCAAATCGCTGACCGCCGGCGAGCAGACCTGGCAGATGATCACCGCCACCGCGCTGGTGGTCTCCTATTTCTCCGGCCCGCTGCTGAACTTCGGCGACTTCTCACGTTACGGGAAAAGCATGGGCGAAATCCGTCGCGGTAACCGCTGGGGCCTGCCGTTCAACTTCCTGCTGTTTTCGATCGTCACCGTGGTGATTGTCTCCGGCACCCAGTCGTTGTTCGGCCGGATGATTACCGACCCGATTGAAACCGTCAGCCGCGTGGGTAACGATCTGGCGGTCGCCATTGGCCTGCTGACAATGATTACCGCCACCATCGGGATCAATATCGTCGCCAACTTTGTCTCACCGGCGTTTGACTTCTCCAACTGCTCGCCGCAGAAAATCAGCTTCCGTACCGGCGGGATGATCGCCGCGGTAGGGTCAATTCTGCTGACGCCGTGGAACCTGTTCAACTCGCCCGAACTGATTCACTACACCCTTGATGTCTTAGGCGCGTTTATCGGCCCGCTGTTCGGCATCCTGATCGTCGACTTCTACCTGATTAAGCGCGGACAGGTTTCGGTGGACGACCTGTTTGATGACTCGCCGAAAGGCAAATACTGGTATCGCAACGGCTTTAACCCAAAAGCGATTGCCGCCCTGCTGCCTTCGGTCGCCATCGGTTTGATCATCAGCTTTATCCCGGCCCTGCATGAAGTGGCCAACTTCAGCTGGTTTATCGGCGTGTTCCTCAGCGGCGTCGCCTATCGCTGGATTGCCCGCGACGAGCGTCAGGCCACCGGCGCGTCACGTTTCCACGCCGACGTCGTGGCCCAGAAAGAGTAACCCCTCCGGCCGCGGTCCTCGCCGCGGCCTGTTCACTTCAGGCAAACTGGCATTGTTCTTGCTCTATAAGTCTGTCTTCACGGAACTGATAAGGCTGCACCATGATTGAATACCACACCGCCCTACGCGGCGCGTTTTTTGATATTGCCCAACCGGCCGAGAGCGCTGACGATATCGCCCGCCATGCGCGTTATCTTGACGATGGCATCCTGTTTATTCACGAGGGCAAAATCCAGGCGCTGCTGCCGTGGCAGGAGGGCGAGGCGTATCTGCATCCGCGCAAGGGCTACACCGACCTGCGCGGTAAGCTGCTGCTGCCCGGCTTTGTCGATGCGCACGTCCATTACCCGCAGACCGAAATGATCGGCGCCTTCGGCGAACAGCTGCTGGAGTGGCTGACCACCTACACCTTCCCGGTGGAAAGCCAGTTCGCCGATGAAGCCTACGCCGCCGAGATCGCGCAATTTTTTGTCAACCAGCTGCTGAGCCACGGCACCACCACCGCGCTGGTCTTCTGTACGCTGCACCCGGAGTCGGTCGATGCGCTGTTTAACGAAGCCCTGCGGCTGAATATGCGCCTGCTGGCCGGCAAGGTGATGATGGACCGCCATGCGCCGGATTATCTGACTGAAACCGCCGAACAGAGCTACCGGCAGACCCGCGAACTGATCCAGCGCTGGCACCAGCGCGGCCGCCTCGGCTACGCCATCACCCCGCGCTTTGCCCCCACCTCCACGCCGGAGCTGCTGGCGGCGGTTCAGCGGCTGCGGGAAGAGTTTCCGGATACCTGGCTCCAGACCCACCTGAGCGAAAACCTCAATGAAGTAGCGTGGGTGAAGAGTCTGTGGCCGGAGCATGAGCACTACCTGGATGTGTACCATCACTATCAGCTGACCGGCGAGCGCAGCGTGTTTGCCCACGGGATCCATCTGGCGGACAAGGAGTGGCGGTGCCTGCATGAGACCGGCTCGGCGATCGCCTTCTGCCCGACCTCAAACCTGTTTCTCGGCAGCGGGCTGTTCCGGTTGCCCGCCAGCTGGCAGCAGAAGGTGCGCATCGGCATCGGCAGCGACGTTGGCGCGGGCACCACCTTCAGCATGCTGCGTACCCTCGGCGAAGCCTACAAGGTGGCGCAGCTCCAGAGCTACCGTCTGCGCGCCAGCGAAGCGTTTTATCATGCGACGCTGGGGGGCGCCCGCGCCCTGCGTCTCGATGACAAGATCGGTAATTTCCAGCCCGGTAAAGAGGCCGATTTTGTGGTTATCGACCCCGCGGTAACGCCATTGCAAAAACTGCGGATCGGCCGCTGTCAGGAGGTGTTTGAGCGGCTGTTTGTGCTGATGACCTTAGGCGATGAACGCAATATCAGCGAGACATGGGTCAATGGCGAGCGCGTATGGCAGGGGGATATCTGATGGTAATGCCCGGCGCAGGCGTGACGACCTGAGCCGGGCCGCAGGGTTCAGACTAGCTCCCCCGATAGGTTGACCAGCCGCCGGGGGCGATCAAAAACGGCAGATGAAAATGGTCATCCGCCGGTTCATCGATAACAAAATCAATCTGCGCCCGGGGATACAGCGTCCGGCGACCGTCGCGCGCAAACCACGCCCCCAGCTCCGCCACCAGCTGATACGCGCCGGGACCGAGCGCGCCGGGCGCCAGCTCGCCAATGCGGCCATGGCTATCGGTCACGCCGGCGGCGAGGCATTGCCCCTCCCGCAGCAGGCTCACCGCGACGCCTTCGGCGGGTTTACCGGTCGAAATATCGAGAATATGGGTGCTCAGCGTATTCATGGGCCAACGACTCCTGTCAGTCTTAATAAGGTAATTTCACGTAATTGCGCCAGCGCCGCCTGAACCTCTTGCGCCTCGCTGTGCTGCAGGCGCTGGGTCAGCGCCTGCAAGATCTCTTCCCCGCTGCGCCCTTTGGCGCGAATCAGGAAAACCCGGCCAAAGCGGGCTTCGTAGCGGGCATTTCCCTCTTTCAAAGCCTCGGCGAGCAGCGCATCGTCGGGGTTGACCGCCGACTGTTCCTGGCGCGACAGCGCGGCGTGCGCCTGCTCCCCGGCCGCTTTCTCACCGATCCGCGGATGGGCGCTAAGCGCCTGCGTCAGCTCCGCCTCCCCCCAGCCCCGCATACTTTCCTGTGCGCAGGCCGTCAGCGCGGAAAGGCTTGGGTACGGACGTCCCGCCACCAGCGCCGCGGTCCACGCGGGAATCGCCACGCAGGGTTCCAGAAGGCGCACGGCGTCCGCGTGCGCCAGTTGATTAAAGTGATTGAGCGCGATCATCATTGCTCCCTGGCGTTACCGCCGCTACCGCGGTTTTTTCTTCCGCAAGAACCAGATTCAGGACAATTGCCACCAGCCCGCCGCTGGTCGCCGCCGAGCCAAACAGGTTGCCGACGATCGGCGGGAAGTGAGAGAGAAACGCCGGAACCGCTTCAATACCGAGACCAAAACCAAACGCCAGACCGACAATCAGCATATCGCGACGGGTGAGCGGCGTCTGGGTAATGATACGGATCCCCGCCGCCACCACGCAGCCAAACATCACCATGGTGGCTCCGCCTAATACCGGGGTGGGGATTTGCCGCAGAATCTCGCCAAACGGCGGGAACAGCCCCAGCATAATCAGGATCGCGCCGATATAGCGCCCGACGTAGCGGCTGGCGACGCCGGTCATCTGGATCACGCCGTTATTTTGCGCGAAGGTGGTATTCGGAAATGCACAAAGCATGGCGGCCACCATGCAGCTGATACCGTCGGCGAGGATCCCGCCTTTCAGCCGCGAGCGGAACGCGCCGTCATCAATCGACTGATGGGAGATCAGGCAATTGGCGGTCAGATCGCCCACCGCCTCCAGAATACACACCAGCGAGACCAGCGCGATGGGTAAAAAGATCGCGCTGTTAAACTGGAAGCCAAAGGGGAACAGCGCCGGTAAGCGGAACCAGCTCTCGCCGATCGGGCTGAGATGAAACTTGCCGCTCAGCGCCGCGGCCGCGCAGCCGACGGCAATCCCCACCACCACGGAGGAGAGACGCAGCCAGCGGTTTTTGGCGCAGCTCAGCAACACAATAACCCCCAGCGTCCCGGCCCCCAGCGCAATATTGCCCGGGCTGGCAAAATCTTTCGCCTGTTCGCCGCCGCACCAGTTAATGACGCTGACTTTGATCAGGCTGATACCAATCAGCGCAATCACGCTCCCGGTAATAATCGGGGTGAACAGCTTCTTCAGCGGCTCAATAAACCGGCTGACGATAACCGGCACCAGTGCGGCAACAAAATTAACGCCGAACAGCATCGCCATAATATCCTGCGGACCGCCGCCCTGCGCCTTGACCCACATCCCTCCGGCGATAGCGACGCCGAGAAAGGCGAAGCTGGTGCCCTGCATACAGATCATCCCGGCGCCGATGCCCCAGATGCGGTTGGACTGCAGAAAAGTGCCAATACCGGAGGCCAGCAGCGACATGCTGATCAGATACGGCAGCCATTCGCCGAGCCCCAGCGTAGCGCCAATAATCAGCGGCGGGGTGATTATTCCTACCAGCCCCGCCAGCACATGCTGCAGGGCGCTGAAGAAGGCCGGAAGCGGCGGGATCCGCTGCTCCAGGCCGTAAAGTAAGCTGCTGTTCTGGTCATCAGACATGTTATGACATCCCGTTGTGAATAAGCGTTATCTGCCTGGTGCACAAAGCAGGCCAGAGTCGCCTTTCGCGGGAAAATTGTTGTTAAAGGCAAAATTAATCATTATTTATCAATGAACTAAAAACGACGCTCTTTTGCTATCTCCTGCAACGTCTTTCTGACGCCACTGAAACGTTAGGTTCTTAAAATTAAATATGGAAATTTTTGATTCATAAAAAGGCAACAATGACCTGATAATGCACCATTACGATGCAACCCCTGCGCGATTTCGGCCACCCACCCCCGATTTTCGCGCCCCGGCCGATCTGGTACGCAAATTGCTCAACCCCATAACGACGCAACATAAGGGGAAGAGAATGAAAGCATTAGTGATCGGCGCCGGTATTGGCGGTCTGAGTGCAGCGGTAGCGCTGAAGAACGCGGGAATAACCTGCGAAGTGTTTGAAGCGGTGAAAGAGATCAAACCGGTCGGCGCGGCGATTTCCATCTGGCCCAACGGCGTGAAATGTATGCACAGTCTGGGCATGGGCGAGATTATCGAAACCTACGGCGGCCCAATGCATTATCTGGCCTATCAGGAGTATCAGCGCGGTGAGATCCTGACCCGCTTTAGCCTGGCGCCGCTGGTTGAACGGACCCGGGGCCGTCCCTGCCCGGTTTCACGCAGCGAACTGCAGGGGGAAATGCTCGATTTCTGGGGACGTGACGCCGTGCAGTTCGGCAAACGGGTGACCCGCGCGGAAGAAAGCGCCGATGGCGTGACCGTGTGGTTTACCGACGGCACGACGGCCCACGGCGATTTTCTGATTGCCGCCGACGGCAGCCACTCGGCCCTGCGGCCTTATGTCCTCGGATATACGCCCGAGCGCCGCTACGCCGGCTACGTCAACTGGAACGGTCTGGTGGAGATCGATGAAAGCATCGCCCCTGCCGATCAGTGGACAACCTTTGTCGGCGAGGGCAAACGCGTGTCGCTGATGCCGGTGGCCAACGGTCGCTTCTATTTCTTCTTTGATGTTCCGCTGCCCGCCGGGTTGGCCGAGGATCGCAGTACCCTGCGCGCGGATCTGACCCGCTACTTCAGCGGCTGGGCGCCGCCGGTACAAAAACTGATCGCCGCCCTCAATCCGGAGACCACCAACCGTATTGAAATTCACGATATTGAACCGTTCGACAAGCTGGTGCACGGCAAGGTGGCGCTGCTCGGCGACGCCGGACACAGCACCACGCCGGATATCGGCCAGGGCGGCTGCGCGGCGATGGAGGATGCGGTGGTACTGGGGGCGATTTTCCGCGACAACAAGGATATCGTCTCCGCGCTGCGCCAGTATGAGGCGCTGCGCTGCGAGCGGGTTCGCGACCTGATCCTCAAGGCGCGCAAGCGCTGCGATATCACCCACGGCAAAGATATGGCGCTGACTCAGGCCTGGTATCAGGAGCTGAAAGAGGAGACCGGCGAGCGCATTATCAACGGCCTGTGCGAGACGATTCAGGGCGGCCCGTTAGGCTGAAGCTCGCGGACGGCCAGCATCTCCTCCATCACCGCCGTCAGTTTCTGAATCGCCATTTGCGCCGGACGAGAGAGCTGGCGCGATGGCGCCGTGCACAGCGCCAGCGTCAGCGGCCGCAGCAGCTTATTGCGCAGCGGAATAAAGGCCAGCTGCCCGCTTTTTACCTCGTCCAGCACATCCAGCAGGCTCAGCACCGTCACGCCGCTACCTTTGAGCACCAGCGATTTAATCAACCGGATATCGTTGCAGCTGATGGCGTTGGTCGGGGAAAAATCATAGTGGCGATACAGCATCCCCACCCGGTCATGAACAATCAGCGGCGCGCCGGGGAGGATGTGGCGCTGCTCGCTGAGCTCCCCCAGTGACAGCACCGTCGAGCCGGCAAGGGGATGATCCGGGCGCAGCACCACCCCCATCTCCAGCTCAACAAACGCCAGCACGCTCAGCCCCGCCTGGCCTTCCGGGTCAAGAATCAGGCCAAAATCGAGATCGGCCTGGCGCACTTTTTCGCTGACCGTATGGCTGTCCGCCACCTGTAAAACCAGCTCCAGCCAGTCCCAGACGCCGATGATTTCGGCCAGCGCCGCGGCAAAGCTGCCCTCCGCCAGCGCCTGCACCATCCCGACGCTGACCGTCCCGCGCTTTAGCCCCTGCAGTTCATCAAACTTCTGCCGGGTCAGACGAAACTCTTTTTGCCAGCGCAGCAGATTGTCATACAGCAGTTCCCCGGCGGTGGTCATGCGCAGCCCTTCCGGCAGCCGTTCAAACAGCGGCGTGCCGAAGGCCTCTTCGGCCTGCAGGATCTGGCGGTTAATCGCCGACGCCGAGATATGCAGTTTTTCCGCCGCCCGGCGCAGGCTGCCGCTGCGGGCGACTTCAGAAAAATAGAGCGCAAAACGCGAAAATGGACTCATACCTCACCTGTACTCTTTTTTGCAACGGGTTAGTGAATTAATGCTGATGGATGTCAACACCCTAATATGACAACAATAAACTCACAACAATTAAACAAATCAATTTATGTGAGCAGGAAGGAAGACCATGAACAGACCACAGCCCACCCCACCCGCCCATTGCACCTTCGAGCCGGAGGACTGGCTACGCCTGGCGAAATGCTGGCACCCGGTCGCCCGCGCCTGTGATATCGGCCCCGCGCCGGTGAAGGCTACGCTGCTGGATGAACAGCTGGTGATTTATCGCATCAAGGGACAGGTGGTGGTCGCCCGCGATGTCTGCCCGCACCGCGGCGTGCCGCTGACGCTGGGCTTTCATGATGAAGAAGGGATCGTCTGCCCCTATCACGGCCTGCGCTTCGGTGAAGATGGCCGTTGCAACCGCATCCCCTCCAGCCCGGACCAGCCGGTGCCGGCGAAGCTGCACCTGACCAGCTACGCGGTAGAGGAACGCTACGGGCTGATCTGGACCTGCCTGGCCTTCGACCCGGAAAATCCGCAGCCGCTGCCGACGATGCCCCACTGGCACGATGACGGTTTTCAGCAGCTCACCTGCCCGGCGTTTGAAGTGAACGGCTTCGCCGGACGCCAGGTTGAGGGATTTCTTGACGTCGCCCACTTCGCCTGGATCCATACCGAGACCTTCGCCGATCCGGATAACCAGGTGGTGCCGACCTACAATCCGCAGGAGACGCCGTTCGGTTTTGTCGCCGACTACTGGAGCTCGGTCGGCAACTATCCGGCCAGCGCCGGGTTCCGCGCGCCGGAAGGGTTTCAGTGGCTACGTCACTTCGAAATGCACCTGCCCTTTACCGCCACCCTGACCATCCACTTTCCCGGTGAAGCCAGGCTGGTGATCATGAACGCCGCTTCGCCGGTTTCGTCACGGGTGACGCGGATGTTTGCCCCCATCGCGCGCAATTTCGACCTGCACGTGCCGGAGGAGGAGGTTTATGCCTTCAACCTGCGGGTATTTGAAGAGGATCGGCTGATGGTGGAGACCCAGCGTCCGGAGAGGCTGCCGCTGGATCTGACGCTCGAAGCGCATATCCCCGCCGACCGCAGCTCCATTGCCTATCGGCGCGGCCTGAAGAAGATGGGCTTCGGTGAGTTTTTCCTGGTGTAAAGAGGGAGAAGAGTCATGAGTGACGTTCTGAAGGTGATGGTCGACGGCATGTGGCGCCAGGGGGATAACTGCCTCGCCATCAGGCTGACAGGAACAAATGGCGCACCGCTCCCCGACTGGCAGCCGGGAGCGCATATCGACGTCCACCTGCCCTGCGGGATTATCCGCCAGTACTCGTTAACCGGCTCGCACACCGCGACGGAGGGTTATCTGATCTGCGTGGCGCGGGAGAGCGATTCCCGCGGCGGGTCGCGCTATATCCATGAGACGCTGCGCCCCGGCCAGACGCTGGCGATCTCGCCGCCGCGCAATCTGTTTGCGCTGCAGCGCGCACGCCACGTGACCCTGCTGGCCGCCGGGATCGGCATCACTCCGCTGTATGCGATGGCGCTACAGCTGGCAAACGAAGGGATAGCGTTTACGCTGCATTACTATGTTAAACGCCGGGAAAATGGCGCCTTTATTGCTGAAATGACGAGGACGTTGCCGGAAGGGAGTGTGATGATTCATTGCTCCAGCGAAGGGCACAGCCCGCGGGTCAATCTGGCGGCGATGCTGAACGAGGCGCAGGCCGACCAGCGTCTGTACCTCTGCGGGCCGCCGGGATTTATGGCCGCCGTGCGTCAGGCGGCCGCGGAAAAAGGCTGGGACGAGGCGCAGGTACACAGCGAGGCCTTTCAACCGCTGCCGCCCAGCGCCGGCGCAGGAGAGGATGGGATCTTTACCGTGACCCTCTCCTCCTCCGGGGAAAGCTGGCCGGTTCCGGGCCACAAGACCATCGCCCAGGTGCTGCAGGAAAACGGCGTTGCCGTTCCGCTCTCCTGTGAAATGGGGATTTGCGGCGCCTGTCTGACGCCGGTGATCGCCGGAGAGGTGGACCACCGCGATACGGTGCAGTCAGAGGCAGAAAAGTGCGCCGGCGCGCAGCATATCGCGCTATGCTGCTCCCGCAGCCGCTCCGCCAGCTTAGTGATTGATTTATAACCTTTCTGCTACGCCGATGCCTGCAAATCAACGCTGACGTTTCAGGCATCGCGTCTTTCTCTCTCCTGAACATAGCCAACTAATTACATTTAAATCAATAAGATAAGAAATCATTCCAGTTAGTCATGTTCTTAATAAAAATTATTCATTTCACTTATTAATCCATTTCCGCCATATTTGTATGACAAATACATCATAACCCAAAACGCCGGGCGCCATTATGAATACCACACAGAAGAGACGGCTTCAGGCCGATAGCCTGCAGGAAAAGGGTTTATTACGCCGCGCCTTCGCGCTATGGGCTGAGATAGAAAAACTCGGCGACGAGGAAGTCCAGGCCCAGGCCAGACACAAGCAGTCTGAGATTGCGGCGCTGCTGAAACAGCGGCGGCTGGAGCAGGAAAGCGCAAAATATAACTGTCGGCATAATATTGCCGCCGACCGGCAGGCCATCGTTGAATATCTGCGCAATGGCATGACGCCCCGGGAAATTGCGGCCTTAACGCAGCGTTCCAGCGCCTTTATTTACAGCTGCAGGAAGTGGCTCTCCCCCCGCTGACCTCGCCACGTCACACGTGCTGACCAGCTGTCCGGGTATGGCGTGGCGCGCAGCGCCGTTTCCGGACAGGTGTTCAGCACAGACTTAGCACCAACCATAAAATGTAGTTCTATCCGAGTATTTGCCAGCCAGTGATTGGCTGGCTTTTTTGATCGCCGCTATCTACGGTAGAAACACTTAGCTTTTTTCAATACGAAACGTTGACAGAATGATTTCCTGGCAGCGTATATTGGCTTCAAAATAGTAGTTTTGATGATTGCGATGAGGGCCGACAACCTCAACGTAACACCACAAATCATTAATTTTAAAAATGCACATTTGATAAGCCGCCCGGACATTCTCAGCAGCGCTTACCACTTCTCCTGAACAGGTATAGATATCGCCCGTAAAGGCGGTATTGATCTCGTTAGGGACGCTAACAATATCCGTTGCAGACAGTGAGACTGCGCGATCGTGCTGATTAAAGCGTGCAGTGGCGACCTTGAAAATATCGCCTTCGCTGTGATAATCATCCTGCCGGTAGATACAGAGATTAATCACTCCATGATTAATCTCGTTAAACGTGTGTTCTATCACCAGACGATTATCAGCCAGCGTGCTCACCTGCCATGAATCAGGAATTTTAAACCCACTATCATTTTTTTTACTCAGGCTGACGGTTTTTAACAGTTCCGCAAGCATCATATTGCTGCGATGCATCAGGTCCCAGTTGATCGCAATCAGCAAGATTTGATTGGCAAGCGCGTTGTAATCCCGGGCGGCACAAGACGTTTTAATTAAAAAGTAATTACCGCCGCCATTTATGGGGTTGTAATCTTTTTGCACGCTATAACGTGAAACAACTTCATCACCTGAGGTCATCGTTTTACTGGTCAGAATATCAGCAAATTTTCCGCTGCCGGAGGGGTGCGTGATGATCCGCTGGTGCAGAATCTTCTCGCCCATCAAATCGAGCTTATTTATCAGCCAGTCTGATGCATTCATTTCCCAGCGGCAATGCTCATAAGCCGCCCAGACTTCAACGTAGGGCGAGGTATCCTCGGTGATGTAGCGCCCGATGTTGGTTAGCCCGACGTCCTGAAAAACAACGGGCCGCAGCTCAACGGGCTTAACGCTCTGCGGAAGCAGGATCCAGTAATGCAACATCTCTTTTTCTGCAGAGGTGTAGAGACATTTCCAAAAGCCATCCCGAACCGCTTGCGCCTGCTCCTGCAATTCGAGAGGGAAAAGATATTTTTTTTCAGTATCCATCGTACACCCTCAACCATAGTACTTATTTAAGCCATAAACCTGAAAATATCAGCACGCTGCCCAAAGAGACTAAGCCTTTTGCAACGATAAGTAAGCTCGGGGCGACAACACGTGATACCGAGGATAACTTTTCATAATTTTGCGCATTGTGCGTTTTATGGCCGCCCATAATCCCGGCAAAAATAGTACAAAGCAGAACCACGACGACTTTTAATCCCCAGAGACACAGCAATGACATTGAAAAGATGATCGAATACTGTTTCGCCGTTGCCACAGAAAATAATGAAAAGGACTGCGCCAGATATTTAAAAATAAAACTGATGACCACCGTCGCAACCAGCACCAGGAGCAGCATTAAGCCCGTCCTGAACCACTGTTTTTTGCTGAACTGATCTTTCCCATTCCATATCAGCACCAACGTCAGAATCAAAAAGAGAATAAAGAAAAACCAATTCATTACCACGTTCCCCATTTACACATTTTAATCTCCTACCAGGACTGTAACACACCCCGTCTTAATCACACCATCGCCGTCCCCAACGGCGGGGGGCGGGTTGTTTTTATCATCGTCATCATAAATCCAGTCAATGATAGGTTTGAGCGCCACTTTGATATTCGCATCCGCTTTGAGCCCAAGCGCTAGCGCGACCTCGCCTGCAGCCCGCAGGTTAAGGGAATAGTCCGTTTCATCGATATACGCCGCCACCCCCGCAGAGGCGCCGGCGCTGCCGACACTGCCCCCGATTTTGCCATCGGCAACAATCACGCCGAGAAGATCGACTTTGCCCGTGCCCTCTCCTTTAACTCCGGCGGCTTCTGCCCCTAATTCAGCATTAAAGCCATAGCGCCCTTTATTCCCGTTGTATAGCTCACTGACGGCCTTTGCTTCGGCGGTGCCGACGGTAAAATCGCCGCCGACGCCCCCATACAGGGTACCTTCTTTTCCAAGACCGCCCGTCGCACCATATTGCATCCCTGTCGCGGAGGCGCTGGCGTTTAATCCGGCATAATCGGCCTGATCGACCACCAGCGTGCCACTGGCATTGGCGACAGCCAATTTGGTGTGCAGTTCGCCGCGCGCCAGAGACTGGCTTTTCATATTCCCGACGGTGATGTCTGCCAGGGCAAAGCCCGCAGTCGCCGTGTCCGGTTTCCCTAATCCGGTTTTATCTTCCAGACTCGCGTAAGCGCCAAGAACCCGGGCATCAAAAACATCGCCATGCATGGCGCCATCTTCACCCGCCTGTTTCGCCAGCGTTCCTCCCCAGTATTGCGGAGGCGCGGGTTTGACCGCCGCTGCTGCCGGAGTACCGGCGGTATTACAAAGCGTTTTATCGCCTTGCCGGGCGAGAGGTAACCCATTAACAAATACCGTCGCTGACCCCCCGACGATGCTCCCCTGCCCATGCTGAGAGCATGAAAGCGGGTCGCCTTTCCGTGCCGCCGGAAATCCGCCAATAATGACATTCGGGCTTCCGCTTTGAATTGGGCCAGTATGCGCACTTGTGTCAATACGCGCTCTGGCGGCAGGTTTTCCCATAATCGCGTTCTCTGTAGGCAAATTAACTGTTAACTTTCACAAGCGCGCCTTTGATATCGGTAAGATTGCTACCCACTATGCTCACCGTGTTATTCGCCTTCAACTCGGTATTCACACCGTCGCCCAGCGATGTCAATTCGTCACCTTTGAATATGGCCTGTGTCACCGCTTCAGCCGTAAGGTTGCCTTCCCCGACTTTTATTTCAATTGCATCAGGCGTAATCAGAATATAGTTGTCTTTCACTTTAAGCTTAATACTGGTCACGGATTCAAGCAGCGCATTACCTTCTTTATCCAGGGTTAACGCCGTTTGATCTTTACCAACATTTATAATGTGTTTATTACCTATATTATGCGTTTCATTATTACCGACAGAAGATTTTAGATTGCGCTTTATCGTAATATTTTCATCTTGTCCGACCGTTTTTTTGCGGTCCACCCCCACGTCGTGGGTCTCAGAATGTTCGATGTCCGTATCCATATTTTTTTCGGCATGGATCCAGATCTGCTCATGGCCTGCTTTATCTTCAAAACGCAGGGCGTTGGCATTGTCGACAGAGCCATCCTTCGAACGACTGAGAAACCCCATCTGCGTCGCCGCGGCTGGCAGCGCCCACGGCGGCATGCTCGCTTCGTTATACACCCGTCCGGTGACGATCGGCCGGTCCGGGTCGCCGTTGATGAAGTCGATCACCACCTCATCGCCCACCCGCGGGATCTGCACCCCGCCGTAGCCCTGACCCGCCCACGCGCTCGATACGCGCACCCAGCATGAACTGGTGTCGTCCCCTTTCGCCAGACGATCCCAGTGGAACTTCACCTTGATCCGCCCGTATTTATCCGTCCAGATGCTCTCGCCCTGCGGGCCCACCACCTTCGCCGTCTGCGGGCCGTAGGTCCGCGGCCACGCCGTCGCCTGCGCCGGGCGATAGGCCACCGATGCCGGGATCACCGTAAAGTCGATGCGGTGTACCGTCGCCCCACCGTCGCCGCTGGCGTAGCGGTTTTCTTCAAAGGTATACTCCGCCACCGTGGTCAGGTAGTCACCGTTGTCGCTGAAAAACGGCGCGTTGCTCAGGGTAAAGGTTGCGCCGGGCGCGATCCCCATCGCCGTCGCCGTCGCCCGGATCTGCTGATGCTCCACCTGCCAGCGCTCCTGGCGGATGCGGGCGTAGAACTCGCCGTGACTGTGCTCGACGAAGCGCCCCGGCCAGTCGTACACGTCAATGCTCCCCGGCGACGGTGAGGCCGGGTTCTGCTGGGCCTGGAACAGCCACGCGTTGGGCTTGCGGAAGTCGTAGTCATCGAGGCTGTAGATCCCCGGCGTCACGCTGTCTTCCAGCGCCCACTGGCCAATCCCCTCTTCATCGGTACTCCCGCCCGACGACGTCTGGTGATACGGGATCACCTCGTAGCCGCTGAACGGCTGATACTGCTCCGCCGCATCGGTCAGCACCAGGGTGTGCTTGTCCGCCTCGTGCCGGAAGTGATACGCAATCCCCTCCAGCTCCATCAGCCGGCTGATAAAGTCGAAACTGCTCTCCTGGTACTGCACGCAGTAGTCCCACACCCGATAACTGCCGCTCAGCCGGTCTTCAATATTCACCTGATATTCGCCGAGCAGCGTTTTGACTATCTGCGGTACCGTCTGTCCCTGGAAAATACGCAGGTTACGGTCGCGCTTCATCGGCCACAGATCCGGCTCAACCGTCAGCTGATAGACCGCGTAACGGGTGCCGGACAGCTCGGTCGCGCTCACCGCCACGCGCGTCACCTTGCCATTGATGTAGCGGGAGGTGAGCAGATTTTGCGTGGGAATGGTCACCGTAACCGCCTGGCCCAACAGCGTACTGCGGTCGATACGCGCATCGGTGCCGAGCAGCGTCAGAGTCAGGGCAAACGACCCGGACATCGCCTCACGGCCGGAGAGTTTCCAGAAAAGCAGCCCCTCCACCGGGAGCTGAACGGTAATTCGGTTAAACATAAGCAACATCCAGATTAACTGGCCACGCGCGCACGACATGGCACAAGAGATTAACGAGACGGATTAATCAGCCAGGTCCCCGGCTTCGCAATGTTCAGGCTTTGCGAACGAGTCTGCCCGTTGCCCTGCAGGACAATCTCATAGCGGCCTGGCGCCAGCCTGAGCGAGGCAAAACCATTACTTGCCGGGAGGGCTCTTTTCACTTCGCCATTGAGCTTCAGCTTCTCGCCTTCGCGCATACGGACATAAATCTGAGCAACCGGCGCCGCCTCCACGGCCGCTGGCGCAGCGTCTTTCGCGGCGGGAGGCGCAGCGTCTTTCGCGGCGGGAGGCGCAGCAGGCGTTGTTACCGCCTTCGCCTGGGGTGATGCCACTGGCCGGGCTTGCTGCGGTGCCTGCCGGGCGCTGGCGGTCTGTTCCGCCGGGGCCTCATGACCACCGCTGAACAGCATCCCTCCGGCAATGACGCCAACGACAACCCCCGCAGCCACCATCGCCGGGACTTTATAACGACGCCAACTATTGACGACGGGCTCCCCTTCTTCCTCCACCAGCGCCAACATCGTGCCGGGTTTCTTCACCGTCAGCACATCGTCAACATTCGATACCGACATGTCGATCAGCTCGGCAAAGGCCGCAATCGACTGCGGGCGCTCTTCGACGCGCAGCGCCAGCGCTTTGTCCACCGCCTGCAATAGCGCCTGTGAATAGCCTGCCGGCTGGCGTTCCGCCAGAGGCTGATAGCTATCCTGAATGCTACGTACCACGCTGACCGGCGGCGGTGAGCCGACAATCAGCGTATGCAGCACCGCGCCGACAGCATAGATATCGGTCCATGCCCCCTGTTCGCTTTCGTTATCATCGGTGTACTGTTCAATAGGCGCATAGCCCGGGCGGAGCATGGTTTCCGTTTCATCAGCGAGGTTGCCGATGGTGCGGCGCGCGGAACCAAAATCGAGCAACACCGGCAGACCATTATCCTGAATCTGAATGTTGTCCGGGGAGATATCCCGGTGCAGATACCCTTCGTCATGAATCGTCTTGATGGCGCCGAACAGCATCGGCAGCATCCGGCGGATCCAGGCTTCGTTAATCAGCTCCGGCTGCGTCTCCCGCAGGCGCGAGAGCGTGCTGCCGCTGTAAAATAGCGTCCCCATGTAGGCGGTGTCGTTCTGTACCCAGAAGCGCAACACGTGTACCAGGTTCGGGTGGTTAAAACGCGCCAGCAGGCGCGCCTCCTGAATAAAGCTGTTCAGACCGGCGGAAAACGCTTTGCTGAAACGCTCGCTGCGCAGCGCAAGGGTCATATCCTCATTCCGCACCGCCAGCGACGATGGCATAAACTCCTTGATCGCGATGGTGCGTTCCAGCTGATGATCCCAGGCGCGATACACAATGCCGAAGCCGCCGCCGCCAATCACTTCCTTAATTTCAAACTCGTTAAAACGATACCCGAGCGGCAGCGCGTTCAGGACAGTTCGGTGGTTTTCGTGATCCGTCATGGTTAAAGACTCACTTAATGATTGCGTTACGCGGCAAACTGACAATGAAACTCGCCCTGCTCAAAGCTCACGCGCAGATGTCGGAATCGCTCGTTGTTGCGGCTGGCGGTTAACAACATCTGGCCGATCTGCGGCAGTAAGGTATTGGTCAAAATGGCATCGACCATCCGCCCGCCGGATTCCACCTCGGTACAGCGCTCAACGATCTGCGCGACCACGCTATCGTCGATACTGGCGGTAATACGGTGGTTCTCCTGCAGACGGCGCTGAATGCGCGCCAGCTGCAGGCGGACGATTTGGCCCAGCATGTCGTCGCTAAGCGGATAGTACGGGACCACCAGCAGGCGGCCTAACAGCGCCGGAGGAAATACCTGCAGCAGCGGCTGGCGCAGCGCGCCGCTTAACGCATCCGGTTCAGGCATCAGATCCGGGTCAGCGCACATGGCGCTAATCAGCTCGGTCCCGACGTTTGAGGTCAGGATAATAATGGTATTGCGGAAGTCGATATGCCGCCCTTCACCGTCTTCCATCCAGCCTTTATCGAAGACCTGGAAGAAAATTTCATGCACGTCAGGATGGGCCTTCTCAATCTCGTCAAGCAGCACCACGCTATAGGGACGACGGCGGACAGCCTCGGTCAGAACCCCGCCTTCCCCGTAGCCAACGTAGCCCGGGGGGGCACCTTTAAGGGTAGAAACGGTATGGGCTTCCTGGAACTCGCTCATATTAATGGTGATCACATTCTGTTCACCGCCATATAGCGACTCGGCTAGCGCCAGCGCGGTTTCGGTTTTCCCGACGCCGGAAGGGCCGCAAAGCATAAACACCCCAACCGGTTTATTCGGGTCATCAAGGCGAGCGCGCGAGGTGCGAACGCGTCGGGCGATCAGCTCCAGGCCATGGCGCTGGCCAATCACCCGTTGATTAAGGGTATCGGCCAGGCTCAGTACGGCGTCTATCTCATTTTTCACCATCCGCCCCAGCGGGATCCCGGTCCAGTCGGAGACTACGGCCGCCACCACGTTTTCATCAACCGCCGCGAACAACAGCGGCATATCGCCCTGCAGCGCTTGCAGCGCCTGCTGTTTTTCCGCCAGGGCAGCACGCAATGCGGGCTGCGCCTCAGGCTCAGCCTCGTGCAGCCCGGCGCGAAGAGCGATCACCTCATTGATCAGCGCCCGCTCCTGCTCCCAGCGTAGGGTCAACGCTTCACGCTCCGCCTCCTGCTGCTGACGAGTCAGCCGCAGCTGTTCAACGCGATGGTTGTCGCCAATCGCCAGCCGGGTTTCCCGCTCGGCGATGTCAATCTCCACGTCCAGCGCGGCGATACGCTGCAGGCAATCCTCCAGCGGCGGCGGCGGGGCGCTCTGGCTGACGGCGACCCGGGCGCAGGCGGTATCCAGCAGCGCTATCGCTTTATCCGGCAGCTGTCGCGCCGGAATATAGCGATGTGACAGTTTAACCGCCGCGCTTACCGCCTCATCCAGCAGCAGAACCCGATGGTGCATCTCCAAAGGTGAAACGGTACTACGCAGCATCAGCAGCGCTTTTTCTTCATCCGGTTCGTGGATCTGTACCGTCTGGAAACGGCGGGTCAGCGCCGGATCCTTTTCAATATACTTTTTGTATTCCGCCCAGGTGGTTGCGCCGATGGTCCGCAGTTGCCCCCGAGCCAGAGCCGGTTTCAGCAGATTCGCCGCATCGCCGGTTCCCTGCTGACCGCCCGCACCGATTAAGGTATGGATCTCATCAATAAACAGCACGATCGGCGTCGGGCTGGACTGCACTTCAGTAATCAGCGCCTGCAGACGGGCTTCAAATTCACCTTTCATCCCCGCCCCGGCTTGCAACATGCCGATATCCAGTAGCCAGAGTTGGATATTGTGCAACGATTGCGGAACCTCGCCTGCGGCGATGCGCAGCGCCAGCCCTTCGACAACAGCCGTTTTCCCCACCCCCGCTTCGCCGGTCAGCAATGGGTTGTTCTGGCGGCGACGCATCAGAATATCGACCATCTGGCGAATCTCTTCGTCACGCCCGACAACCGGGTCGATTTTGCCTTCCCTTGCCCGTTCGGTGAGATTCTGTCCGTAGCGGGCCAGTGTCCCCTGAGCCGTCGGCAGCGCCTCGTTATCGCCGGTCTCCGGCCCCGCCGGCTGACTCTCTTTGCTTGCAGAGAGCAGCGTATCAAAGTCCTCGCTCAACGCTTCGACATTGATCCGGTTGAACTGCGACGAGATCCCTTGCAGGACATTGGCCAGATTCCAGGTCTTCAGCAGTCCGATAATCAGATGACCGCCGCGAATTCGGTTGACGCCATATTTCAGCGAGCCGTAAACCCAGGCACGTTCGACGGCGCTGTCGATGTGTTCGGAAAGGTCGGACACCGAGCTAGCGCCGCGCGGCAAGGCATCCAGCGCCTTAAGGATATCCCGGGTCAGCACCTGCTCATCAAGCGCGAAGCGGCGCACAATATGCTGCAGATCGCCATCCTGCTGCTGCATCAGCTGATGCAGCCAGTGCACCAGCTCGACATACGGGTTTCCGCGAAGTTTGCAAAAGGCGGTGGCGCTTTCCAGCGACGTAAATAACAGCGTATCCAGTTTGCCGAAAAGGACGGCACGGCTGATTTCTGACATGTTCGGTTCCATTGATAACATTAAAAAGGGGCGTCAGAGAGAAGGAGGCGTCACGTCTGCGACATCTCCACGCTAAACACTAAGTCACCTCGCGGTGCGGGGGCTGGCTGTACGCCAAGCCAGGTGCTGTAACCCAGTCGGCCACCGCCGCCGAGCACCACTGAGGAGACCTCGGCGGCGCGAATCAGCACCCGGACATCCCACTGGTATTCAATGCCCAGATACTGGCGAACCCAGTCGCGTAAGGCGTTAATTTGCGCTTCTCCCGGCAGGAAGCGGGCATATTCATCGGCGCTGAGCGGCCCGATTTCGAGGAGAAATTTATGCTGGACATCGCGTACCGCCACGCCGAGAAATGCCGACACGCCAAGACGCGGCAGCCGACGTCCGGCCCCCAGTTGCGCCCGATCACGCGGGCTCAACGGCATCCACTGCGGAACATTGCAGATAATCCGCACAGGCACCTTAAAGTAGCTGCGCAGAATTTTCTCCAGCCCTTCCGGGTCGCGGCTGTGGCGGGTGAGATGCCCGGCATAGGTAAAACGCGCATGCGGGCTGAGTTTGCCCTTTTCCATCTGTCCAGGTTGCCCCATACCGATGAGCGCCGCCAGATAACGTTCAAAGCGTGGGTTATCTTTCCGGTCGAGAGAAACTGTCGGCTGTGCATCCGCCCAGGCACGATAAAACAGCAGCGTCAGGCGATGATGGAACAGATCTGCAAAGGCGCTCAGGCTGTCATCCTGGTGGTGATGGATGCGTTCGCGAGCATATTCGGTCAAATGCACCGGCAGCGGCCCGTTAGGGCCAAACAGGCCAAAACTCAGAATTGAAATATCGTGCAGCGCGCTGTTTTCACGCTTGCTGGCAGAAGCCAACGTCGCCGGCGCAAAGCCCATGGACGGGGTCTGGCCAATACGCAACGACTCAAATTTTGGCAGCGGCGCGCGGCCTAACGGGTAACGTTCCCCTCCCTGGGCATCCAGCCGCCGCAGCAGTTGAAAGAGATCATATTGCCAGGGCGCGGCCATCACCCCACGCCAGAAATTCTCGGCTAATGGCGTCAGACGATGGATGGTGGTGGTGCTTGCCTGCGGGTCACTCATATCAGCGCCCTTTTGCCCATCCGCGGCGCCCAGTAACCTATCTCGCCACGCTGCTGGCTGCACAGCGTAAACTCGGTAAAACTGTTCAGCGATACCAGCCGCGCAAAAACGCGTTCCATCACGCTGCCAAACAACCACGGGCTGGAGCCGGAAAATGCGCGTTCATCGACGGTTAAAGTAATGCCAATGCCGCGGGCGAAAACAATCGGCCCCGGCTCAGGCACCCGCCGATGTACCGGCTCCAGCACACAGCTGCGTACGCCTTCAACCTGCCGCGCAATCGCCGTTTCCGCCAGGCTGGCATACAACCCCAGCAGCTGGCGCAGGGCGGCTGCGCCTTCGCCATTGTCGCTATCCATCAGGCTTAAATAGTTCATTTGCAGCTGACTGATCAGCCGCCACGTACTCAACCCTTCAGCCAATGCCGGACGCGGCGGCGTTGGCCCTTTGCGCATTTTCAATGACTTAACCGGCAATGAGTCCGGCAGCACAAACTGGCCTAGCTCCTGCTGTAGTACCAGCGGCAGATCGCGACTGGTGCACAGTACTTCGGCGGTAATATAGCGCAACGCCTCCTGCCAGGGAGCATGCTGCTCATCCACCAGCGAAACAAAAATCTCCGAGCCGGTATAGCCGGTGCGGGTACCGTAGCGCAGCGCGTGTTCCGATAGCACCCGCTGTTCACGACGTTGGGAGAAATAAGCGCCGTAATTTCCGCCGTCACCGCTCCAGGAGCTCCAGAACGGCCGGAACTCGCGGTCGTCGCGCTGGCCGTCGGCGCTGGCGTGGATTTTTCTGACGGCATAGATTTCGTAATCCAGCGGGCGAATGTTATCGACCACCAGATGGTATTCATGCTGGCTATCGCTCAGCTTCTGGCGGGCGGCGATTTTGGGAAACAGGTTAATCACCGGGGTGCAATGTAGCGCAAAGTGGCTGGCATCGACCACCTGCTCCAGCCGTTCGTCGGTTTTATCCAGCAGGATAATAATATCAAAGGATTTTTCGTTGCCGCAGCCGGCTATCAGCTCGCCCAGCCCATTCACGCTGATAAAACGAAAGCGCGCCGGGAAGGCAAAATACTCATGCAGCAAGCGGTAGCCATCAAAATTGCGCAGATCTTCCGGGAGCAGCGCCTGATCGGCAGCAAATCCTTCCTGCTGCAGGGCGTCATCGCCAAGCGTCAGGCGGCGCGGCTCGCTGCCCGTTGTCTGACACAGGCAGCCCACCTGGTGCGCCATCACCAGTTCGAGCAGACTGAGAGCTTCAATGTCCGGGCCGCTGAGGAAAAACGCCAGACGGTCAAAATCAAGATGCCCAAGATTCTGCGCCCCGTCGCAGGAGACGCGAATGCGCAGCGCACTGGTCGCCCCACGCTGGCTCATGCCAAGCGCGGCGAGCGGCACATCCGCCGGGAGCCCGCCCAGTTCGGCTTTTTCGATACGCAGCGGCAGCAGCGTCACGTCATGGGCGGTGGTATAGCTGCAGGTAACGCCATTTTTTTTCAGCGTCTGGCTGTCCATCATGGTGCCGCGGGGTACCACGAAGCCTTTGCTCAGATCGCCTTTATTGCCGTCAGGCTGCAGTTCAGCAATAGCCATGGATGGCGTCGGCGCCAGATAGTTCGGGGCGATCATCTCCAGCAGGCGCTGAGAAAAGCGCGGGAACTCGGCATCCATTTTCAGCTGTACGCGCGAAGTCAGGAAGGCGAAGCCCTCCATCATGCGTTCAACGTAAGGATCCGCGACCTCGATACCGCGCATTCCCAGTCGCCCGGCGACTTTAGGGTAGCGCTCAGCAAATTCGGCGCCCATTTCGCGCAGATAGGCCAGTTCGCGGTTGTAATATTCAAGCAGTTTGCCTTCCATCGTTACCCCGCGTCTTTTAATTCAAAATGACCATTCTCAAGATCCACATCGCTACGAAACAAAAACTCCAGCGGGTACGGTACGCACCACAAACGCCCCTTAATCTCGATGGACAGCACGTTATGCAGATCCAGCGAGCGGGGATCGGAAACGCAGCGCACCTGCAGCCCCTGTGGCAGGATGCGCGGTTCAAAGTTGAGAATGGCTTCGGTTAATTTGCGCTGAATATCCTGCCATTCAATATCCGACATCCGCTTCCCGGCCAGCGGCGCAACGCCGAAGTTGACAACCGAACGGCGAACGTGCGCCAGCTCGGCCAGCGTCTGCGGGTCGCTATGGTTGATGGTGTTAAATAGCCATTGAAGATCGCGCAATACGTGACGACGCAAGGTCGTGTGGGTAATCAAATTGCTGTTAACCGACTCTTGCTGCGTCTGCGGGTGGTTGTCCGTCAGGCGATCAAGCAGCGAAGGCTGCATTTTATCCCGTGCGCCCACCGTCTCTTTTTTACTGCGCGCCTGCCAGCCGCTGAGCAGAACATCGCCATCGCGAAGCGATTTATTCATTCAAAGGTCACCACTTCTAACGTCAGCAGCGGGAACTCTGCGCTATCGTTGAGCCACACTTTCTGTCCGTGTCCCTGATACAACATCCCCTCCTCATCCAGCGCCTGCCACTCCGTCGCCCGGGCCAGCATAAAACGTTCTTCTGATGCCGGGGTCAGAGGGTAACGCGCCGGGATCTGGCAGACCTGTTCGCTGCCATCACGCAAACGCACCAGCGCATGCCGCCACACCAGGTCGGTAACGCTGGCCGGAGCCTGAAAACGGATCTCCGCGATGGCGCTAAACGGCAACCAGAAGTAACGACCGTTAACAATAACCTCGCAAACCGGCCCCAGACGGGCATCGCCGTCCATCAGCCAGGCAAACGGCTGCGCCTGACCTTCCGGGAACCCGAGTTCGCCGGGGTTAGCTTCCGCCTCTTCAAACGCATGAAGCCGCTGCTGATGAGCCGCTTCCGGCGGCTGAGCCAGCGCCGAGACCAGCGTCGCCAGCCACGGCCACGGGTGTTCAGGCATGTGTGGCTGCGCCCGGCCAGCCAGCACTTCAGCGCGTTGTTGTTCCCCCTGCAGGGTGTGTTCCAGCAAGGTAACGGTAGGCCGGGCCTGCGGTTTCAGCGCCAGCCAGCTTTTCAGTTGCCTCTGCGCTCGCGACCAGTTACCGCTGAGGCACAGAAACTGCACAAACGCCGCCCGCAGATCGGCGTCTGCGGGATGCGCTTTGATCTCATTTTCCAGGCGCTGTAGCGCAGAGGCGACGGACTCGCCCGCCAGCCGTTGATAAAGCGTGTTCATAGGCGCTCCTTAATGCGCTGCGCGGTAGGCGCTCGCCGCCGGGTTACGTAACAGAGGATGCAGCCCATCGATGAGCACCACGTTTAATTTGGTCTCTGGTGCCAGCCACGGAGTCCAGACTTTGCGCACCGCATCAACGCGCGCCTGCAGGCGGGCGGCGTCGTTGGCCTGTTCAGCAGAAATTTCAATCGCCAGCGTGCCGTCCATCCGCCAGCCGTTCTGCGCGGAAACGTAGGGCAGAATCATCCAGCTCTGGGTGGCCTGTTCGTGACTGACCACCATGCGTTGATTATTCACGGCGGTAATCAGCAGCTTGTTCGGTTCAACGGCCTCATTGAGCCCGATGACCGGGAAGCCATGGACAAAGGTGACGGTACTCTGTTTCTCCGCGCCGTCGTTCAGCTGGCTAATCACATAGCGTCCCGTCAACCAACCGCCTTTCTCGCAGCTTCCCGACGCGCCCGCCGGAATGAACAGCGCCGGAGCATTCGCGCTATCCTGCCAGAAGGTTCGCAGACGACAGCCGTCTATCAGGGTAAACTCCTGCCACGGCGTACGGTCGGCGGCGGCAGAGAGCGCTTCAGCTTTATCTGCTGGCGGCAATAGCGCCGGGGCGGCAGGCGCCTGAGGAGGCGCAGCCGCAGTATCGGCGGAGACCTGCACCGCCCATTTTTTATTTTTTGCCGCGGTCCCCTGCGCAATATGTCCGTTACTGGCGTCCACCAGCGTCCAGTTCACCTGCTGTAAACGCGCGCATTGATGCTCCAGCAGCGTACCTACCCGCGGCAAAAAGTTGGCCAGTACCTTCACGTTTTTGTTGCCATTGGCGACAATGCGCAGCGCCAGTTCGTTGGCACACCAGTTCTGCGGGGCGTTGCCCTGAATGTTATCGATCCAGACGTCCAGCTTTTGCGAAGGCGATTGCACGATCCGGTAGTTTTCCGCCTGGGTAACGCCGGTGACGGCGAGCAGCGCCGCGCCCATTAACCAAAGTTTCATAAAAATCCTTGTAAGCCTGTATCAATCCCGCAGAGGGAAAAACTGAGCGGCGTCCGAGAGCGAATGCAATAACGTCGCCTCCTCCGGACTCCCCATCCATACCGCCACGGCGCTGTAGTTATCCTGCGAAGCCTGAGCGCCTTCGTTGTTTTTCTGAATAATTTGGTTCATCAAGGTTAGCCATTCCTGCGGGGTGTTCACCATCTGCAGGGATGATTTCATCTGTTCTTCCCCCACGCAGTGCCAGAAACCGTCGGTACAGAGTAAAAAGGCATCGCCATCTTCCACCGGCACGACATCGCTATAGCTGGCTTCCGGCCCTTCACTGGCCATGCCCAGCGCCCGATACAGCAGGTTGCTGTTGATTTCGTCGGTCTGGTGCCCGGCATCTTTCATCTGTTGCACCAGGCTATGATCGGTGGTGACGTGGTATAGCCAGCCGCGGCGAAACAGGTACAGACGGCTGTCTCCAGCGTGTGCCCAGTAGGCCAGCTTGTAATCACGATCGATAAACAGGCTGACAAGCGTGGTCCCCATTCGCCGGTAATCCGGCGTCGCGCGCTGCTCGTTGAGGATGGCGCGATTCGCCGCCTGGACATATTCGCGAATGGTCTGCGCATTGAGATGATTTTCACCATCAAAACGGGTCAGAATGGCATTCCGCGCCAGTTCCGCGGCAACATCGCCCCCGGGAAGGCCGGCGATGCCGTCGCACACCACAAAGCAGGCGGAACGATCGCCGACGTTTTCCCCGGTCTGATCCTGGTTGCTGGCGCGCGTCCCCTGGCGGGAAAGTGAGGCCGTTGTAATGTCCATTATTCTTCCGATCCGCTCTGTGAGTCCTTGTACTGATTCACTTCCATGTCATACGCATAGAGGAACGCTTCGCCAAACAGGGTGTGAAAATCATCTTCAATCTCACCGGCGGTTTCACCATAGGTACGGACAAAATAGTCCCACAGCGCGGCCTTGCGGCTTGCCGGGAGCGCCAGCCGCGAGGTGGCGCCATCGCGTTTCGCCTCTTCCTCCAGTTGCTCCGGATTAAAGGATTGCAGCATGGCGGCGATAATGGCGCGAATCCCGGAAATCATCCCCAGTTGGTGCGCCTGCAGGTCGATCAGCGCATCGCGCACCGCTTTTTTCGGCGGCATAAAGCCCGGCATCCGCGCGCCAAACATCTGCATCAGTACCGTTTTCCCCGATGGCAGCAGTTTGAACGGATTATTGGCATCATCCAGCACCATGGTCATATCGGCTTTGACGCCGCGTTTCAGAATCGAGCGGGAGGAGAGCAGCGCTACGGTCCCCTGGGAGAACATGCTTAGCATTTGTCCCAGCTGACGCATATTTTCGCGGTCGAACTGCGGGACCGGCTGCATATCCCCCAGCCCCATTCCTTCCAGCAGCGCTTCCAGTAATTCGCCCTGCAGAACATCGCCGTTTGCAGGCTGCTGCCGGGAGTCAGCCGGTGACGCGTTGCTTACGGGGTCGATGCGCAGGCGCCCTTTCGGCGTCTGCGCGGCGTGGCGCACCACCGCCTGCGGGGTAGGCAACGGAATAGCCTCTGCCGCTTCGCGCTCTCCCGGCGTCGGCGAGGCGTGAAGCGCATCTTGCAACTGCTCTTGCTGCTGCACGGCAGGCGGCTTCGGCGACGGTTGTTGCATACACAGCGGGGAGTCAAAAGCGGCATCCGGCTCCGAGGAAGCTTCAGGCTGTGGCGCGAGGGGCGTTTCTGCCGCACTAAAAGCTTCAACCGGCGTCAGCGGCGCCCCCCCCATCAGCCCCAGCGGATCGTCGTTACGCGCCGCTTTCGTCGTCGCCCCCCCGGCAAACAGTGCCAGCGGATCCAGCTCTTCCTCGCTTCCTTTGATCATCGGTTCGACCGATGATTCCACCGGCGGGACCAGCGTGGTCGGCGTGAGATCGGCAAAGATGCCGTCGCTGTTAAACGGCGTGTCATCAGCAAACAATTTGTCAGTCGCCATGTTTTCACGGACAAACGGCGATTCGCTGTCGTTGAACATCGCCAGCGGATCTTCCGGGTTACGTTCCGCGGCCTGCGGCTCGTCAAAAGGATTATGCGCCGCCGCTGGCTGCGGTTTCACCCGGTTACTGGAGATGCTGTCGGAAATGGAAAACTCCTGCATCAGGCTGTCCCAGATTTCCGCTGGCACCGCCGTCGGCATACTCTCCGTCCTGGCACGCACAGATTGCGGCGTTGATTCTGTAACCGGACGAGCGTTCACCTGTGGCGGTTCGCCAGCGGCCATATGGCTCATCGGCCGGGTGTCCTGAAGCAGATCGCTCACTTTAATCCGGTATTCATCAATAGAGAGGAGATCGCCGTCCTGCAGTTCAACCTGGCGCCCGCGCTCCAGCGGGATATCGTTGAGCACCACCCGGGTGACGTTACCGCGGTTGGTGATCCGGCATTCGCCGTCGGCCGCCACGTGAACAATCGCCTGCAGACGTGAAATGGCGCGGTCGTTATCCGGCAGCACCAGATTATTGTCGCTTCCGCGGCCAATAGTGCCGCCCGGGGCATAAAAATCGCAGCTGCTCTGCGGCGGCTGGTGACCGTCTTTGGTCGAAATAATCGTGAATCGCATAGCGTATTCCTGCTGGTATGATTAGCGCTCAAACGCTGCCGCTCTCGAAATAAGAACGGCGGCGTTTGGGGGTAACAAATACTATTCACTCTGTGAAATGTTAAATTGCCCTGATGTGTTTTTTTCTAATACAAACCGAGCGGCGTAGCGAATCGATTCGTTTTTACCCGTCACTTTAAGCGCAACATCATATTCCCCGGCTTGCCATGGAATACCGCGCCATTGGTGACATTGCCGGGTATTTAGATAGCTTTTATTATGCACTTTTACTTCGGAGTATTTTATTGCGTCACCGAAAACAGATCGTGCCAACGCGATTTCACCGATAGTCAGAGGCCGAACGCCCCCTCCTGCAAACTTGCCATGTTATCTTCCTTGCCGGCAGATAAGGGCCGGGGAAAATCCCTGGCCCGACCAGCAATTATGCTTCTTTGTTCTCTTTGATATTCCAGCCAGAGCTGCTTTCAGCACCTTTACCGCCTGCTGAAGTCTGTTCCCAGTACTGCTGTTTGACTTTCGCAGCCTGGAAAGCATAGGTCACACCAACGGTATCGCCATTGTCGGCACCGGTGTACTGCACGGAGGTCACCAGCACGTCCTCCAGAGTAATTCGCGCGTACTCAACCTGCTGGCCACCGGCTTTGCACACGGAGAGCTCAAGTTTAGTCAGGTGTTTTCCGCTGGAGCAGTGCTTAAGGATAGCGGTCGTGGATTTATCAATCAGCGCGTTCACGTGCAGATCGTTAAAATTCACTTTACCCGCGCCGCCGCCGCCGCCAACGCTCATATTACCCGGCTGGGAAGCTCCCCAGGAAAAAGAGGTAATATCAGTCCAGCCGGTGTGATTAGAATCTTTCGATTCACCGGTAACACCCTCGATCTTCAGGAACATATCAATAGCCATAATATCTACTCTTCGTTAATGACAATTATTGCTTTCGAAAAAGCGCTTATATGGCAAACAGGAAAGCATGGGGCTGAATAAAACCATCCATATTTTACCTCTGCCTCAAATCAAACGGCTGATGTCGTTTGACAGTCTTGACACTCCTTTCTAAATAGATTAAGAAATGTGAAGTCTTTATTCTTTCGGGTTATCCTGAATCCAGGTGTGTTCAGGATTTCCAATAATTAATTGTGGCACCAGTTCATTAAGCTCATCGCTGTGATAAAGGCGTAAACAGTTTAAGGTCACACCTTGTACTGCTGGTTTTCTCTCGGAATGAAACGCATTGGTTGCCCCTTTGTATTTATCAATGAGGATATTAATTTTGTCATTACCATTATCAATATCGAAAGGCACCCATTCCAGTAACGCATTACCACTACGGGCAGCATCCACAGAAAACTGGCTTTTATCATCAGAGACTTGCGCCAGGCAGCGAGAAAGAACAACGTCTTTGACGACCTGCTTATAAGGGAGTTTTTTTAAAAATAACACCGGATCGTCAGTTGCATAAACCGAGGCTGAACTGGTAAGCAATAGCAGACTAGCAATTATTTTTTTCATGGCAACTCCCAAAAATTGGCTTTGGTCGTTGTGTAATTTGTATCCGGCGCATTGAAATAACAGTGATCCGAACAGGTTAAACCATTCCAGAATGTGGCATGCCCCGCGGCGTCACTCCAGCCTTGTACCTCAAACAGGATTACGCCCTTTTTGTTGGCCAATTGCTGAACGGGTAAAGACGGATAACTCACGATCATGTCAGGTTTACCCCACTGACGAGTCAGCCAGGCAATGACATCCTTTACGCGGTAGAAGTACCATTTGTTATCAGCACCGGATACCGTGAGATTTGAAATACGCGGCACGGAGTGCCCGGTATAATTCAGAACATAACTCATGCGAACGGCGCAACTGTTTGACCACCCGCCCTTCTCTTCCGGTATTTCGAAGTTGTGCCTTACCTTACCACCGATAACTTGCTTAACTTTGCCGATAGAATCATTTGCATCGTAAATACGTGTCGCCGCCGCCCAGGCAGCAACGAACGAAGGTCGCGCAATCATATTTCCCCTCAAACTTCCATGCTATAAAGCCAGCGCCGGGCATGGTCTCCCGGCGGCAGTTATCACGCATCTTTCGTCTTCAGCGACGGCAGCTTCGACACCAGACGCAGGGAAACCGTCAGCCCTTCCAGCTGGTAGTGCGGGCGCAGGAAGAACTTGGCGGTGTAGTAACCCGGATTGTCTTCAATCTCGGCGACCTGGACCTCCGCAGCGGCCAGCGGTTTACGCGCCTTGGTCTCCTGCGAGGAGTTCGCCGGATCGCCGTCGACGTAGTTCATCACCCAGTCATTCAGCCAACGCTCCATATCGTCGCGTTCGCGGAAAGAACCGATTTTGTCGCGAACGATACACTTCAGATAGTGGGCGAAACGGCAGCAGGCAAACAGATAAGGCAGACGGGCTGCCAGGCGTGCGTTAGCGGCGGCGTCGGCGTCGTGGTATTCCGTCGGTTTCTGCAGCGACTGCGCGCCGATAAAGGCTGCGAAATCTGAGTTTTTGCGATGAATCAGTGGCATAAAACCGTTTTTCGCCAGCTCCGCTTCGCGACGGTCGCTGATAGCGATTTCCGTCGGGCATTTCATATCGACTCCGCCATCATCGCTCGGGAAGGTATGACACGGCAGATTTTCCACCGCACCGCCGGATTCCACGCCGCGAATAGAGGTACACCAGCCAAACTCTTTGAACGAGCGGTTGATATTGGCCGCCATCGCATAGGCAGAGTTCGCCCACGCGTAGTTGTTATGATCCGCACCGTCGGTCTGCTCTTCAAAATCAAAACCATCCACCGGATTAGTGCGAATACCGTATGGCAGCCGGGAGAGGAAACGCGGCATCACCAACCCCAGGTAGCGGGCATCTTCCGATTCACGCAGCGAACGCCAGGCGGCGTATTCGGTGTTCTGGAAAATTTTGGTCAAATCGCGCGGATTCGCCAGCTCCTGCCAGGACTCCATTTGCATGACGCCCGGCGCGGTACCGGTGATAAACGGGCAGTGAGCGGCCGAACCAATGCGTGCCATTTCGCCGAGCAGCTCCACATCCTGCGGACCATGATCGAAATAATAATCGCCGACGATGCAGCCAAACGGTTCGCCACCGAACTGGCCATACTCCTGCTCATAAACTTTTTTGAAGATGGGACTCTGATCCCAACCCACCCCTTTATAACGCTTGAGGGTACGGCCCAGCTCCTGTTTAGAGATGCTCATAAAACGGATTTTGAGCATCTCATCGGTTTCGCTGTTGCTGACCAGATAATTCAGCCCGCGCCATGCGCTTTCCAGCTTCTGGAACTCGTCGTGATGGATAATCTGGTTCACCTGGCGGGAGAGTTGCTCGTCAATCCCGGCAATCAGATTCTGAATGGTACGGTAGGTGTCGTTGGAAAACGTCACGGTGTTTTCCAGCGCCTGTTGCGCCAACGTTTTTACCGCGCTTTCCACTGCCGAGCGCGCCTGGTCAGTCTTCGGGCGGAACTCTTTACTCAGCAGCGCGCTGAATTCATCCTGGCTGAACGCCTGGCCGGACTGGTGTTCATGTTGTTGAGTCGGGTTGCTCATCGCTTACTCCTCGCTACCTTTCGCGCTGTCATCTTGTTTCGGCATCTGGCTCAGGGATTTGAGCAGCGTGGGATCCTGCAAAATTTTAGCAATCAGCTCTTCCGCACCGTTTTTACCGTCCATATAGGTCAGCAGGTTGGAGAGCTGAGTTCGCGCTTCCAGCAGCTTGTTCAGCGGCTCAACCTTGCGGGCAATAGCATCCGGCAGAAAGTCATCCATACTCTCGAAGGTCAGATCGACGTTCAGCTTGCCCTCGTCGGTCAGCGTATTGTCAACCTGGAACGCCACGCGCGGCTTCAGGGCTTTCATGCGTTCGTCGAAGTTATCGATATCGATATCCAGAAACTTACGCTCATCGACAGAAGGCTGGTTATCTACCGGTTTACCGACCAGATCGGCCATGACGCCCATCACAAACGGAAGCTGGATTTTGCGTTCCGCACCATAAATCTCTACGTCGTACTCGATCTGTACGCGGGGGGCACGGTTACGTGCGATAAATTTCTGCCCACTCTTACTTATTGCCATGATGTTCTCCATCGAAGATGCGCGGTAAAGGTTGAGCGTCAGACCTTATGCCTGTCGCCATAATACCTGGATGCGTCAGTCGCGACGTCCAAAAATATTTTCCAGCTGATGGACGCCGTCCGGCGCCAGATCGCGAATAATGTCCATAAAATCAAGTTCAATTAGCCGTTGAACCCGCTCAATCATCAAGGGCGCAGGATGGCTGGGTTCATGTTGGGAGAAATACTGCTTCGCCTTTTCCAGCATCAGTTGGGCCTCAGCGCGGGTCGTGATTTGCGCGCTACGCCAATCGACAGCCGACTGCGCCGTTGATGCGCCAGGCGTCACGGCCTGTTCACTGACAACGAGCTCTTCACGCGGGGAATGAAAGGCCGAGATGTCAGTCACCTGGCAGGCGCTCGCGACCACGCCGACGGTCTTTTGCAACTGTTCCATTTCCGGGACTCCGCTTTCGCTGAGATAGCCCACCAGCAGTTCACGAATGGTCTGCAGACGTTGATGAATGGCGAGGATGGCCTCAATTCCCGGCTGGCCGCCACGCGCCAGTTCATCAATCAATCGCGAACGCCCGCCGGGATAACCGGCGCATTCTGTTTTACTGCCATCCAGCAGCGCCTGCGCATCGCGCAGCGTCAGCTCATCGCCGTTGCTGCGCAACAGCATGGCGTTACGCAGCGCAGTGGTCAGCTCAGATTTGTCGCTCATTCCTGCCAGGGCGTTGATACGATAAAAGGGATCGGTCTCGCCGAACTCCTCCAGCAGCGGATACATCTGCGGCCAGTAGAGCGACAGGGCCTGCTGCACCAGCAGCAGGCCATCCGCGTAGCCGGCCAGCCCCCGGCGTTTGGTCCACGCGTGGGTTAACGCCAGCATGACGCGCAGATCTTTGGTCCGCCCCAGCAGGCTAACGGCCAGCTTTTCTACCGTGGTCCAGTCCGCCGGCTCGGCCGGAATAATGGTGTCGCCAAATTGCTGCTCGGCTTTCCCCTGGCTGGCCTGTTCCATGGCCTGAAAATCGGCGTCATATTCCAGATTGTCCCCGCAGGGCTGCTCCGGCGATACCGGAGCGAGAAAATCGTCAATATTCATTGCATACCTGCTTATTCAAACATCGGCGGATAGAGACCATGCCGCCCCGGTCTTGCCCCACCGGCGGGGTCGAATAACAGCGTAAACAGCTGCCCGGTCAGGTTTCCGCTGTGAACATGGGTATAAAGCGGGTAACCGTCTCCGCGGTTGGTCCACCAGAAACTGGTCTGTCGCTGCGGATCGAAACATTCCGCCGCCTGTTGCCAGCCAAGGGGGCTTTGGTCACCGGTTTCATAGCCGATCACATCCAGGATTTCCGAGCGCTGTTCCGGGGCCACCATTCGCGGAGCCGGAATGGCCAGCAGCGCCTGATCCAACTGCTCGGCGGAGAAACCATTGCGGACGGCATGGAGCAAAATACGTCCAACCAGCTGATACCATCCCCCGGCCTGCGCCAGTATTTGTGGTGACCAGGACAGCGGATTAAAGGCTATCTGCGCACAGATCGGATACTGGCGCCCCACTCTGTCACGGCCAGGGATCAGACAACCCATCTGAACCATTTGCCCGCTCAGCATCGGCGGTACGATGAAATTCCATACCGGCGCGTTGCTGAACTGCCGCTTACCGCTACGCTGCTGCTCCTGTTGCCAGGCCAGCAGGCCAACCTGGAACCATTGCGACCACTGGCGAACCAGGATGTCCGGGAAGCGACGTTGTAAAAAATCGCCGGCACTGGGTAATTTTCCGTACCAGCTCATCGCAGGGGAGTTCGTCATTCGGCTTTCCTTGCGGTTATGGACATGAGAAACGTGGAAGCTGGAACGGATTGCGAATGCTGTTCGGCGCAAATTCCAGCGTGACCGCGTAGCCATCAACGTTGAACGTCGCCTGACGGCTTAAACTGCTGCTGCCCGGCGCAGTACGTGCTTTATCAAAGAAACGGTTAAGCGCCCAGGCACCGCCGGTTACCAGCGTCGAGGTGGTGCCATCGGCAAGGCCGAGCTGCATCCGCACCTGGTTGGTCCCCCCAGGGCCAGGCCAGCTCATCATCTGCACCGCCTGCGGGCCATGGCTGTAGCGCAGCTGCTGGCCGTCGACATCCAGGGTCAGGTTAAGAATGCGGTTATCCATCCTGATGGTGCGTACGGTCACTTTGAATGACGGCGTGGTCGCACCGTTGGCAAAAAACGCGTCGCGAATCGACTGGGCCTGCTGGAACGGACGCAGCAACCCTTCGCTTCCCGGCAACGTTTTCCCGTCAATACCCGGCATAAAGCGCCAGTTGGCCTGAGTGGTATCCACTTTGTTGGTCAGATTGTCCCGGAAGAAGGTGTCCATCATCCCGGTACCCGGCGCGAACATCCGGGCCAGGTCATCCGGCGTCACTTCACTGCTGGCGTTGCGCACCAGCGGATAGCGACCGGCAATCGCCTGACGGCAAAAGCCGCCGACTTCAACATTAATACGCTTGCGGACGTTGTCGAGATCGCGGCGCTGCGTATCGCTGCTGGCACCGACCGCCATCTTACTGAACATCGTTTGTAACCCGCCCGGCAGACGCCCGGCGCTGGCCTGTAAGCGACCGATCGCCTCGCCGCCCGGCGGTTGCATTCCGCTATTAGCCGCATCCTGCACCGCGGTCAGGTAGCGATACAGCTCATCCACCTGCTTGAGAAAGTCATCAAACACGATAGTTTTGCTGCCTTTTTCCAGCGGCTGAGCCAGTTCGATCAGGGGCGCATAATGTTCGGTAACCAGCTGCTCCGGCGTCTGGGCCATAGCGGCGCCTTGCGCTGAACGGTTGTCATCGTTGCGGAACAGCGCTTCAAGGGTACGGGTTGCCCGGTTCCCCGTCTCTTCTTTTGCCCCCTGCCCGGCATCCGGCTCCGCTCGCGACAGCGTCAATACCTGACTCAGGTTGATCACCAGACGGCGTAACGGCGAATTGCTGGCTGAAAGCAGACGAGCAGTATTAATCCGCGACGACAGATCGGCGCTGTTATTAAGCTGAATATCGGCAAGGAAGCTATCCCAGTTGGCAATAAAATCGCGGATATACAGCTGGCGGACCGCATTGTCGGTCTGTGGCTTATCTTCCTGTGCCGTCGTGGCGCCCAGTACCCATGCATCATCATCGTGCAGGGCGCTGGTGACGTTATCGATTTGCTGATTGAATACCTTCCAGTAGCCATCCGGGGTATACAGCCCCGGCACGCCGTCGCTGACAGATTTCCCGCTTTTACGCGAGAACACCAGTTCGCTTTGCGGGCCGCCGAGAGTGGCCAGAGAGATCGGTTTAAGATTGTCGTCATGTTCCAGCAGCCGCTTGAGCCGCCCGTAAACGCGGGTCGATAAAGGCTGCTGGTTAATGAGCGCGCGCTCCCTGGCGACCAGAGCATCGTCTTTTGCGTACGGCGAAGACTGTATCTGCGGCTCCAGCAACTGAGCCAGGTGCCCTTCAAGCTGGCGTAGCTGCGCCTGGGTGATGTTCTGCGGTAAATTGCGCTGCAGGTTCAGCATGATCCAGGAAAGCAGGAACTTCCCGTCATACTGTTTGGGTTGATACAGCATCTGATAGGCTTTCAACGCCTCATAGCTGTATTCCACATCGCTGCCGTTGTCATTACGCAGCCAGGTGGTTATGCGCATTGCGACTTGAGGCAGCAGCATTTGTTGCAAGGCTTTCTGATAAAGCGTCTGCGCAGCGTCGCTAACGTCATAGCCGCGATACAGCCCCATACGACGGGTGAGCGGCGGATCGTTAACATCAAACCCGGCGCTTTGCGGAAGCGCAATCAGCCCGTTGAGCAGAGGTAGCATCGCAAACAGGTCGTTCTGGCCAGGATACTGCAGCTGTTTACTTTGCTGCTCCAGCGGAGGGACCTTAGCCTGCACCTCCTGCAGATAGGCTTTGTTTTTGCCATAGCTGGTTAACCACAGGCCGCAAAGAATCACCAGCAGTGCGGCCAATACCGCATACCCGGACCAGATTAACGCCCGGTTGCGCAGGGCCCACCAGCGGTTTTGCCCGGCAATGCCCGCCTCCTGGAAGATCACGTTCTGCAGCAGATTCTTGATAAAGTAGCTCTGCCCTTTCCCGCCGGGGATCGGTGCCTCTTTGCTGACCGAATCCCAGCTGTCGTTCTCATTCACCTCGGGTAGTGAGAGCGAGCGATTAAGTTCGCCCATCACCCGGTCGAACGGCAGCCCCTCCTGCGTCCCGCTGGCGAAATAGATGCCGCGCGGGGAGAATTCCGTTTCGAAATTGGACCGCGCAAAAACGGTACTCAGATAGTCAGCCAGCAACGGACGCAAGGCGGCAAACTCCTGCGGGAACAGCCACGCTTCGGCACGGGTTTTTGCATCATGCTCTTTCAGCATGGTTTCCGGCAGGCCGGCCTCCAGCCGCTGTTGCAACAAAGAAAACTCCTGCGCAAAGCTGCCCATCAGATCGAAGTCGGCCAGTTTTGCCTGCTCCCAGGGAAAGGTGAACCCCCAAATCTGATCGCGTTGCGCTTTATCGTAGCCGGCAAACCAGGCGCGGAAGCCTTTTAAGAGATCCGCCTTGGTCACCAGCACATATACCGGGAAGCGGATCCCAAGCTGCTCATGCAGCTCCGACAGGCGCAGGCGCAGGTTGACCGCCTGCTGCCGCGATGCTTCTGTTGACTGGCTCAGCAGGTCGGAAATACTGATCGTCACCACCACACCATTGATTGGCTGGCGACGGCGATATTTGCGCAGCAGCCCGATAAATTTCAGCCATTCAGCGGCATCCTGAGCCTGCTCGCTCTCCTGGGTGGTGTAACGCCCGGCGGTATCCAGCAAAACGGCTTCGTTCGTAAACCACCAGTCGCAGTGACGAGTGCCGCCAATTCCGCGCAGCGCCGTTTTACCAAAGCGGTCGGCCAGCGGGAACTGCAGCCCTGAATTGGCCAGTGCGGTCGTTTTCCCGGAGCCGGAGGCGCCGATAATCACATACCACGGAAGCTGATAAAGATATTGGGTGCTGAAACGCTGGGTCCATTGCGCATGGCTACTGCCGGCTTTGCTGAAATGGGCTTTTTTCAGCATCTGCGCGGCTTCGTCAAACCGTTCAGCGAGGATCTGATCCTCACTGTTCAGACGCTGCTGTGGCTCCCCAGATGCCGGCTGTTTGCCCTCTTCCTGCAAATTGTCCATCAGTTTGCGATTGAGCCAGGCATTGTACAGGCGTGGAACAATATGGCTTTGCGCCCAGAGGAGGTAGACCACCGCAATGGTAATCGCGCGGTTTTGTTCAGATTCCAGCGGCCGGGTATCGACGATGGACAGCAGCGGTCCAATCATCCAGATTACCGCCGCAACAGCCGTGGCGCCGAGGAAGCCCCACAGCAGTCGGTTGGTCAGTATGGAAAGGAGAAGTGTCAGCATCCTTAATTTCCTTGGGGCAATCCGTTCAGCTCAGCCTGGGTGTTATCTGGCGACACCAGCAGAGTAATTTCCACGCGGCGGTTACGGGCGCGGTTCTCAGGGGTCGTGTTGGGGACAATCGGGTTCATTTCACCGCGCCCCTCGGCTTTCACCCGCTCAGGTTGCGATAGGTGTTTTTGCAGCTGTTTCTGTACCGAGCGGGCACGCTCCAGCGAGAGCTCATAGTTGGAGGCAAAACGCGCACTGCGAATCGGCACGTTGTCGCTGTATCCCACCACCAGTATTCGCCCGCTGACGTTATCCATTGCCTGCGCGACGCGATCAATAACCCTATCATAGCGATCGCGTACGACCGTCGAGGCGGAAGCGAACAGTCCATCGCCCTTCAGGATAACCACGCTGCGATCGGCTTCATCGCGTACCGCCACCAGCCCTGCATCGATTTCAGGGCGCAAGAAGCCGCGCAGGTTCAGCACCGCCGGTAGTTTTTCCGCCGGCTGCTGGATAGAGGCTTCCGGGAGCGGGGTTTGATAAATTTTCGCCAGTACCGGGTTGGTCCCGTCACCCAATCGCCAGTTAAGAATGATGTAAAAAAGGCAGGCGACAAATCCGGCCAGGGCGACGCAGGCCCAAAGCGGCACGACAGGTCGCCACAATTTGCGTAGTACCGGCCGGTCTTCACCGTGCACGGAAAGCGGCGGCGCATAGTTACCGCGCACGCCGCAGATCATCTGCCACAGCCGCTGCTTAATGGTTTCCAGCTGCGTGCGGCCGTTATCCATTACCCGGTAACGCCCCTCAAAGCCGAGCAGCAGGCAGTAGTTGATGAGCTCCAGCAGATTGATGTGTTCGCGGGGGTTCTGCGACAGCCGCGCCAGCAGCTGGAAAAATTTTTCCCCGCCCCAGGTTTCATTATGGAAGGTCACCAGCAGGCCGCCGCCGGACCACACCCCGCGGCTTCCCCACGGAGTGAGGGCCGCCGCTTCATCCAGGGCGGTACACAGGCAGTAGCGAGCACCAACGATCACTTCATAGGGCAATCCGGCCTGCTGACATCGCACTTCAAAACGACGGATTTCGTCAATCAGCCGCTGACGCAGCCCGGCCTGATCGTCATGGGATACGGAGTGGCGGATTTGTGGTATCGCATTTAGCAAAGGGTTGGCGGCCGCAACCAGGGGATTATTGCCACTTGTTCCGCTACCGGAGGGGTTGCTACCGGGGGCCTGTTGTTCCTGCATAATGAGCGCTCGCTTTATTATTCTGTCGGACTACGGATAGCCCAAAACTCCATATCAAGGCCCGGGAATTCACCCGCAAGGTGAAGAGCGAAAGCGCCTGATTTTTCCATTTCACTCCAGAGCTCCCCCCCCTTCTCCAGCTCGAAGTAGTTATAACCTGCGTGCCAGGGAATTTGCGGCGGCGCGGCGGGCATCGCGCGTAGCATCAGCCCAGGCAGCTGGAGTTGTACCAGATCGCGAATTTTAGTCACCGGTGCGACTTTCATCTGCGCAGGGAAGTGCGTTTGCAGCATTTCTCCCGGTACGCTGGCTTTTACCGCCAGGACGAAGCCGAACTCACGCACCATGCTGGTATCCGGAACGGTGGCGATATTCAGGCCATGTGAACGTTCGGTCAGCGGTAGCTGAATCGCATTTTCTTCCATCACCATCGATAGCCCCTGACGCAACAGCAGCACCAGCTTGCCGAAACAACTCGCCAGATCGTCGTGGTCATACACCGGTAATGTCCCTTCCAGCGTTCTCTGGGCGGTCCAGGTCGCCAGTTCGCTCGCAAAGGGTAGCCAGCTATTCCACAGTGCTTCGGGGTGAATCAGCGGCAGGTTTTTAAGATGTGCGAGGTGTCCCAGATGACGGTTCACCAGCGACAGCAAGGTAAATTCAATTAACTCCGAGGTATTAAACCGCCCGGGCTGGCGCAGACGACCGGCGATTTGCTGGCTGCGTTGGGCCAGCAGACCGTGCAGATCGTTAACCATGCCGTAGAGTAGCGGATGATTCGTGCCGTTTAGCATGGGCGCGATATAGCCATTGTCCAGACGAACATGATTGTCATTGCGTTTTTCAACAATAAAGGCGACGCCAATCGCGGTCCATTCAGCCGTTAAATCCTTCTCCAGCATCAGTTGCAGACGCTGACGGCCAAATTGTACGGTAGCGTCACCGACGGAGAGCGCATTATCGTCCGCCACCTCCTGCTCGAAGGCGAGAAAACGCGCCAGCGAATCCTTTTCTTCGCTGAAGATAACCTCTTCACGTCCGCTGCGGCGCACCGGTAGCGCCAGAACCACTTTTTCACCGGCAGTATTATCCGCGACCGTCAATGGCTTCGGTCCCTGGCGACTGTCGCGGAACTGGAAGAACGTTCCGTCAGGTAACAGACCGCTGGCAGAGCTCAGCGCGACGCATCCCTGGCGTAACATGGCTTCATCCAGCTCAAAATCGAGAAAGCCCCAAAGATAAGCCCGCTGCAGGCCGCCCCACTCGCGAATGTGGTTTTGCAGGTAGCTCTCCGCCCGCTGGAAGTGATGCGGACGTAAAAACATACCTTCTGTCCAGACCACTTTTTCTGCTTTATTCATGCTAATTTCCTGTAAGAACTCGCGTTATTGCTTGACGACGCGGATCCCATTTACGTCAAGATAAAGACTTGCCTGCAGTTCATTCGTCGACAGTTTCCAGAACTGCCAGAAAGGTGTTTCACCCGGATCGGGAAGGGGGAGGGATATGCGCCACTTTTTACCATCTAAAGACTGGTATTCCGCCATAACCCCGATATAACGCACCTCTGACGAATTTTGCCCGCTCAGGGTCCTGGATAGCTGCCCCGGCATCAGGAAAAACTCATCACTATTAAGCAGGTTGGCAGCCAGTACCGTCTGCGCGTTATTCTGTAAGGAGTAGAAATCTGAGGACATGAATTCAGCATCAGATTTCAGCAATAACACTCTGACCTTCAACGGCGCAGAACTGTTAATTTGCGGGTGGGCCTGAAATCGAAGATTGTATCGGGCGGGGTCGCTGTGTGAAGACGAGCCACAACCACTAATCAATGCAAAAATAAACCAATAAAACGCCAGAAAGCCCCGGCGAAAATAAGAGTTATTGTTCATACGGTGTCGCTCGTAAAGGCGGGATTAATCCAGAATCCAGGTACCATTATTGCCGTTTTTACAGGCTTTGGTATTACCATCAACGTTCACGCAGGTCGCTTTCTTGCGCGCTTTTGGGCGCTTTGACTGCTCGTTTATGGTTTTATCATAGAGCTCACTTTTCACGACGGCATTGGCCGGAGCATAGCCGATAAGATCGGTCTGACCATCATTAGCCAATGCAATCCATGAGCCTTCCGCCTGACCGAGGGCAATATAGTTTGCGCCTGGAACTAACTGAACAATCACTTTCCCGCCATATCCTGGACGACTCATAACCGCGGCGGAATATAGCGCACGATATGCAGCGTTAATCGGCGTGAATTCAGTCGGCGGCACAACGATATGTCGGTGGGTTAGCGTCACGCCATTAATCTGGCTCGTTTCAATTGTATCATCGGTAATTTGTGGCTTCGGCGGAGCTTCACACCCAGCCAGGCCGACCGCAATTATGGCGGCTACAAACATTCGCATTTTCATCTGCTTTTCCATCGCAACTCTATTATTATATAAAGATATTTTTAGCGGCCAACAGGTCGTTTTAATATCCTTATCCACCGAAGGCAAAAGGTCATTTTTGCTGGCAACAGACATGGCTACCGCACGAGTCTTTGCGTACAAAGCCCCTGTCAACCATTACATTTCATTAACTATCGCCACACAATTTTACAGAACGAGACGGTCAATTCAACTCAACAAATAGATCGAGAACACAATTCCATTACAGCGCAACAACATTTAGGATTTATCTCATTAATGGATTCCCCGGCGCGCGAAGCCGCTGCCTCAACCCGATTTAAACAAACGACTGGCGCCATCATAATCAATTTTCAACCAATTGATTATTAACACTTAATTGGCCATTAATTAATTTAAAATTAATCAACACCCCAGTCAGAAATATCCATTTACATAAAATGAGAATAATCCCAAAAAATCATCCCCTGACATCACACCCCCATATTTGGTAGGGTAAGCCAATTAAAACACAGCTTGAAAATACATGTTTTAACGTCCACAACATGCCTGGTTTTTATACATCCACAACAATGAGGGGTGACATAAATAAAACATGCCTGGTTACCTGAGCTATTAACAGATTCAGGTTCTCCTTCGCAAAAGAGGGGTATTAAAACATCAGAACGAAGTTATTGAGCGAGAACTGACTGGTAGCGGCGGTGGGAAGGCTTCAATATCATTCTCATTAAGCAATCATAAGTTATGAACCTGGCAGGCTCGGTATGGCGTTCATCATCAGCGCCTCTTACTCATCCTCTAAGGCGCCTCACGCCGACGATGCGATAGAAGTCGAAGCATTCATGCTGAATTATCGGCGTGAGTCATCCAGATCATTGACGGTACCCGCAATGTAAACCACTTCTCTCCTGTAAACGTTACAAATCCCTGGCGACCTTCCTCTGAGTGCATTTCTGAGGATGGTTCAGAGCATTAGAGAAATGCCAGACCCATGCGATATATGCCGATCGTAGCGATCGCGTTTATCCAGGCCCAATTCTGGCTGCACGGATGCCCCCCGCTGCCGCAGATTGCCTGTATGCCAGAACAGCTTATGCAGCAAACCTGATGCAACATGCAGGACGCGGTGTTTCATCTCCTCTTCCCTGTTCTGCACCGGTGCAGCTCTGCTAATTTTCTTTAAATATCAGGCAGATTTTTATCTGTTAAATACCCGGTTGCGGAAAATCTCCGCACTCTCCCGCCGATCAAACGATAATGATTATCATTAATTTGTTGCAAATGATAACCATTGCCAATAAATTATTTGCGCGTCTTTTTTTTCTTAACAATGGCAAGTGGTTAATATTATGATAAAAAATACATTTAAATACTCGCTTTTGGGATCGCTCATCGCGGGGTGTCTGGCAATTCCTGCGGTACAGGCAGATGAAGCCAATACAGCGACGGACCAGAAAGCAGCACAACCAAACGGCAGTCACCCTGATGAAAAACAGGTTCTCCGCGACAAAAGCCAAAATAATGACGAAACCATGGTCGTAACGGCCAAAGAGCAAACGCTGCAGGCGCCGGGGGTCTCCATCATTGATAGCGAGGCCATCAAAAAACACCCCATTCAGCGCGACGTCGCTGAAATTATCCGCACCATGCCGGGCGTTAACCTCACGGGTAACTCAAATAGCGGGCAGCGCGGAAATAACCGCCAGATTGATATCCGCGGCATGGGCCCCGAAAATACTCTGATCCTGGTTGACGGCATGCCGGTCTCCAGCCGCAACTCGGTGCGCTACGGCTGGAGCGATGAACGCGATACCCGCGGCGATACCAACTGGGTGCCGCCGGAAATGATCGAGCGCATCGAGGTCATTCGCGGCCCGGCTGCAGCAATGTACGGCAGCGGCGCAATGGGCGGAGTGGTGAATATCATCACTAAGCCCGCCACGGACGAATGGCACGGCAGCTTCAACACCTATTACAACGTTCCGCAGCATAAATCTGAAGGCAGCACCAAACGCTACAACGGCAGCTTAAGCGGCGCGCTGGCCGATAACCTGACCCTGCGCCTCTACGGTAACTGGAATAAAACCCAGGCCGATGCCCAGGATATCAACGAAAGCCATACGACTCCGCGTACCGGGACTTACGCCGGTACCTATCCTTCCGGCCGTGAAGGCTTTATCAATAAGGACATCAATTCGGTTCTGCGCTGGGAATTTATGCCAATGCAGGCGCTGGAGCTGGGGGCGGGCTACAGTCGCCAGGGCAACCTCTACGCCGGTGACACGCAAAACACCAACAGCAATGCGCTGGTGAAAAAATATTACGGCAAAGAAACCAACGTTCTCTACCGCCAGACCCTTAACCTGAAATATACCGGCGCCTGGGACAGCGGCGTCACCACCAATAACTACGTGCAGTTTGAAAAAACGCGTAATACCCGACTCAACGAGGGCCTTTCCGGCGGTATCGCGGGGATTTTCAGCCCTGCCAATGAAGGGTTTTCGACCATTACGCTGTATGACACCAACCTGCACTCGGATGTGAATATCCCGCTTGATCTGTGGGTCAACCAGACTCTGACCCTCGGCGCGGAGTTTAACCACCAGGCGATGAAAGATCCCGCATCGAATACCGAATCCACCAGCGGCGGCGGCTCGGTTCCCGGGATTGCCGACACCGATCGGAGCAAATACAGCTCAGCCGATATTTATGGCATCTTCGCCGAAGATAACATCGAGCTGACCGACACGACCCGCCTGACCCCAGGCATCCGCTTCAACCACCAGAACATCAGCGGCAGTAACTGGAGCCCGGCGCTGAACCTCTCCCAGGAGCTGGGCAGCGACTTCACGCTGAAGCTCGGCATCGCCCGGGCGTGGAAAGCGCCAAACCTGTATCAGACCAACCCTAACTACCTGCTCTACAGTAAAGGCCAGGGCTGCTACGGCGGCGGCGCCTGCTACCTGCAGGGTAACAACGACCTGAAAGCGGAAACCAGCGTCAATAAAGAGATCGGCATTGAATACAACCATGACGACGTGCAGGCCGGGTTGACCTGGTACCGTAACGACTATCATGACAAGGTTGAAGCCGGCTACACGCCAACAACCAACAACGGCACCGCCAATATCTATCAATGGGAAAATGTGCCCAAAGCGGTCGTACAGGGGCTGGAAGGAACCTTCAACTTCCCGATCACCGACACGCTGAAGATGAACAACAACTTCACCTATATTATCGAGAACAAAAACAAGCAGAACGGCGATTACCTGTCGGTGATTCCCAAATACACCATCAACTCGACGCTGGAGTGGCAGGCCACCAACGATCTGTCAGTGCAGGGGATGTTGACATGGTACGGTCGGCAGAAACCGAAAAAATATAATTATCAGGGAGTTCCAACGTCAGGCAGCGAAACCCGTCAGGTATCGCCTTATGCGCTGGTGGGGATGAGCGCAACCTATGCCGTGACGAAGAACCTCGACGTGACGGCGGGGATCGATAACCTGTTCGACAAGCGCCACTTCCGCGAAGGTAACGCCCAGAGTACCGGCAACGCCACCACGGGCGCCTGGCTGTGGGGCGCCGGGGCAAATACCTATAACGAACCCGGGCGTACCTACTACATGCAGGTGGGACTGCACTTCTGATAACAGCATAGCGTGACAGATAAGGCGGCGGACGGGTCTCCCCTGCCGCCGCTCTTCTGCCATCACGACAGGCTAATCCTCACTCAGCCCGCTTCCGGGAATACACCATTCTGTTGCGTGACCTGTCAGGGTCCGCGGAACCCCTTACGACGACAGCAGGGCCAGGCCGTCGATGAGGGCGCCCCGCCACCATGCATAATCATGACCGCCGGTATAAATGGCGCAGCGGCTATCGACGCCCGCGGCAAGCAGCCGCTGGTGCAGTTGCTGCACGTGCGGAACCGTCGAGCCCTCTAAGGATCCGACGCATAGCCTAACGCGCACCGTCTGCGGAGGCGCGGAGAGCAGATGTTCGCTCACCCAGGAGATATCGCTGGAGGAAAACAGAAAAGGACGACCGCTGCCGTCCGGCGTCCACCACATCGATGGAGAGTGACACAGTACCAGGCCGAAGGTATCCGCCGCATGACGGGCCGCCATCAACGCGGTCACGCCGCCCAGGCTCTGCCCCGCCAGAACGGTCTGCGAACGGCCCGCCCAACAGCGATGCGCCTGTTCCGCCATAACCTCAGGCAGCAGGCGGCAGGCAATGTCGAGCACCAGCTCGCGGCGTCCACCGAGGATTTCGGTACGATCGCGCTCATCCACGTTATCCACGCCGAGTACCGCCACGGGAGGAATGCGGCCATTGTTAATCGCGGCGTCAATCGCCGGCGCCACGCCGACGTGATCGAACCAGGTTTCGCCATCCGGCAGTACCAGCATGCCAAGAGGCTGGGCTGCGGGAACATCCGGTAGATATAGGCGTACGCGGCGCTTCCGTCCGGCGATAGCGCGCTGGGAAACGCTCAGGCTGCCGGAAAAACAATGCGGCCCCCGCGCCCATTCATCTTGCGCCGGCGCCTGGTCAAGGGCCAGTACGGACTCCCGCTCGACGCCTCGCACGTTAATCCCCGGCGTCTTATTCAGCGGGTCGGCCTGCCCGGAGAGCGGCGAGAAGCGCCCTCCCAGCTGGGAAAGCGCGTCGGCCGGGGTCCCCTGCGGAATTTCAACGATCGTATATGATCCGCAGTAGGTCGCCGGCAGGCGCAGGGTTAAGATCCAGATATCGCTGGACGGCAGGCGGCGCATGAGGCCTTTATCAACGTCGGACTTATCCGTCACGCGGTTCAGGCGCACGTAAACCCCCTGTAACGGCCTCTCCGCGCGCCACAGAAAAGTCACCTCGCGGGCATTGCGATCGCCGGCCACCTCCGTGACCAGCGGCATATTCATCGCGTCAACGTCGCGCCAGAACTCAGAGACGTCCAGTGGGGAGCCCTCGGCCAGTTGCCTGAGAAGAGCGGCGGCGGTACCAACATCCGCTGGCGCGACGGGCGGGGTGTGTCTCATTTTCAGCATTCCCTATCATTCAAAAGGTGTGTTGTTCTGTGCACCAGGGTGGCCGTTCAGAGAACGGTCACCCTGGTTTATTGATGCCTAAGGTGGCGGAATTATCGCTCCGTGCGGAACGCTTATCCCACCATTTCCCCCGCGGTTTCGCACGCCGGGCCGCCCATGCCGTCGCGACCAACGCTATCATGCCACAGGCGTGCGTAGAGACCATCCGCCGCGATCAGTTCATCGTGCGTGCCGTATTCAGCAATGCGCCCCTTATCGAGGACGGCAATCCGGTCGCAGCGGCGCGCGGTGGTGAGGCGATGTGCCACCACCAGCGCCGTTCGCCCTTCGGTGCGGGCGCCTTCGGACAACGAGGTCATTAACGTCTCTTCGCTAGCCCGGTCCAGCCGGGACGTGGCTTCATCAAGCAGCAGAACGTGCGCATTGACCAGCTGAGCGCGGGCTAACGCGATGAGCTGGCGCTGACCCGCCGACAGATCGGCGCCGCCGTTATTGACCGGCGTCCGGAATCCCTGCGGCAGCGAACGAACGATGTCAAACAGACCGGCCCGCCGCGCGGCGTTTTCCACCTCGCCATCGCTGCTCGTCGGCCGCGCATAGCGGATATTCTCCGCGATATCGCCGCTAAACAACGCCACATCCTGATCGACCAGCCCCACCTGGGCGCGGTAATCAGCCAGCGACATCTCATCGACGCCGCGTTCGCCGACGCGGATCCGGCCACCGGTGGGCGCATAGAGCCCGGCAATCAGCTTGATCAGGGTGGACTTGCCCGCGCCACTGCGCCCCACCACCGCCACCACCGTGCCTTCCGGGATCGCAAGGGTGAGTTTATCCAGCGCGGGACGCTCACCGCCGGGATAGCGGAACGTCACCGACTCCAGATGAAGCGCGCCGCTGATCGACGGCGTCGCTGACGGCTCGACCGACTCCGCGCCCTCGGTCGCCAGCAGCTCATCAATATGTTTACCGCTGGCCGTCGCCTGCTGCCAGGAGTCCACAATACCCGACAGCTGCTGTACCGGACCATAGAACTGCCCCAGCAGCAGGAAGAACGCCGCCAGCACGCCGGCGGTCATCTCGCCGTCGGCGACGCGGGTAGCGCCCACCAGCAGGACGGCAGCGTAGGACGCCTCGGTACAAAAGGTCAGGAAGGGGAAGTAGACGGCAAGGTACTTTTGTGCCCGCACACGGGTGGCGCGGAAGCGATCCGACAGCGCTTGCAGCCTGGCCGACTCCTGCGCCTGCTGACCGTGAGACTGCACGACCCGCAGTCCGGATACCTTCTCCTGCAACGTACTGTTGACTTTACCGATCTCAAGACGCGCCTGGGCATAGGCTGGGGAGCTCAGGCGACGGTAGATCCACGTTGCCAGAATAACGACCGGAACCGCGCCTAATGCCGTCAAGGCCAGGATCGGATCGAGCCAGAACATCGCCGCCGCAATGGCGACAATCGTCACCAGGCTGGTTGCCGCGCCGGCGAGTCCGTTTTGCAGGAACCGGGCAAGCGCGTCGACGTCAACCGTCATACGGGTAAGACGGGAATCGACATTCTTCTCATGATAAGGCAGGGCAAGCCGCAGCAGATGTCCGAAGCTGCGTAAGCGCACCGTATGCTGCACCGATTCCGCCGCGCGCGCCGCAAACACCGTCTGCAGGGCATAGCAACACCAGCTGACGGTCACCAGACACAGCGCGAGCAAAGCGCAAATACCGATCGTGGACAGATCTCCGGCGGCGACGCCGGCATCAATGCCGCGCTGCAAGAGCACCAGCACGCCGACGCCCGCCGCTGAATCAATGGCGATCAGCAATGCGGCAATAGCAAACATCCATGCGACAGGCGACAATAGCGACGCGACCCGCTTCCCCTTACCGGCCAGCGCCCGCTGCACTGCGTTCTCCGGCACGCTGGTCATGCGCGCCACAAAGCCTTTCTCTCCGGCAGACGGCATCTCTGGTGCCTCATTGTCGTCCACCGCGGGCGCTGACGGCCACAGTTCGGCATGCGAAGCCGGGGGCGGCTCCAGAAAATCGCCTGCGCCTGACATCAGCGCGCGAAACGTCTGGCAACGAGCCGCAAGCTCCGCCTGCGTACCGATATCCACCACCCGTCCTTTGTCCAGTACCACAATCTGGCGGGCCAGCTGCAACGTTGAACGGCGACGTGCGATCACCAGCAGCATATGCCGATCGTCCGCATAGCGCCCCAGTGCGGTATTAATTTCCGCTTCGGTGCCGGCATCAACCGCCGAGGTGGTATCGTCGAGAATCAGCACGCCCGGCGCAGAGATTAACGCCCTGGCCAGCGCAATACGCTGCCTCTGCCCACCGGAGAGATTGGTGCCGCGCTCGCTGAGGCGGGTTTTAAACCCCTGCGGTAATGCGGAGATAAACGCGGTCGCCCCGGCCGCGTCGGCGGCGCGGCGGATGTCTTCGTCCGTCGCCTGCGGATGACCGTAGGCAATATTCTCCGCCACCGTCCCGGCAAACAGAAAAGCGTCCTCAAACACGACGCCAACAGCGCGGCGCAGCTCTGCCAGTTTGAGATCGCGAAGATTCTGCCGCCCCTCCGTGGTATTAAGCCACACGTTTCCGGCGGTGGTATCGTAAAAGCGCGCGAGCAGCATCAGCAGCGTTGATTTGCCCGAACCTGACGCGCCCACCACCGCCACCGTCTCGCCGGCGCGCAGGGAAAATGAGACATCCTGCAGAACACCCGCGCCGCCGCCATAGTGGAAACCAACCTGCTCCAGCTCCAGTCCGACGACCTGCCCGCTCACAGACTGCGTCCCGTCCGCCATCTGCGACCGGGTGTCGATCAGGGAGAAAACGCGTTCTACCGAAGCCTGCGTGCGCTGCGCGATGACCAGAAATGAAGCCAGCACACGGGTTGGCCCGGTTAGCATCGCCAGGAAGCTGGCGAAAGCAACAAACGTTCCCAGGTCGATGCGGCCGTTCATCACCGACCATCCGCCGAAACAGAGCAGCACGATTTGCCCCACCACCGGCAGCGCCAGCATGGTGGCGCCCGGCATCGCCTGGGAGATGGCAGCGCCGATGCGTACGCGAACCATCTGCCGCGACTGGCTATCCAGCCAGCGCGTCTCGCGCAGTTCCGCCACGCATGACTTAACCACCGAGATCTGGGTCAGAACCTCGCGCATATGTTCCGTCAGGTGGGCCAGTCTGTCAGAGGCTAGCCCCGTCTGGGCAAAAACTCGGCGACGCGCGCGTAGCGCGGTAACGGCCAGAGAGGTCAGTACGCCGACGACGATCAGCGTCATCGCCGGCGACATCCATAGCATCACCGCGATACCGGCGACGTAGTAAGTGAACACCGCGAGTGGAACAGGACACATCTGCAGCAGGGTATGCATCTGCTGCAGATCGCTGTTGGTACGCGAAATCACCTGTCCGGTGCGCAGGGCATCCTGCCCGGCGCCGTCCAGTTTCTGGATGCTGTCGAAGGCCCTTCCACGCAGGGTATGCTGAACCCAAAGAGAGAGTTCTCCGGCGTATCCGCGGCGCACGTAGTTGCCGACGAAGTCCAAAAACGCAATCAGCAGCAGGCCGCAGGCGAGCCATGGCAGTTGGGTCGGGTCGCCCGCCAGCGCATCGTTAACCGCCTGGCGGGTCAGCAGCGGCGTCAAGGCGGCAAGAACGATCGTCGCCACCGAGGCCACCACCACAATAAGGCTCAGTTTCTTACGTTCCCAACACACGCCGGCAAGACGAACTATCCAGGAGCGGGCAGGCATGGGAGAGTGTGATGCAGGCATCAAGCCTCCTTCATCGATAAATGAGATCCATTAGCACAGGCGACGAACCGCCGCCGGAAAGATCCGTTTAAACATCGCGTCAGGGCGAGCTTCTGCAGCCCCATCGCAGGAGCAGGACAGGCGCGATCGCCCTAACGCATCGCATCAAAAAGAGCAATCAGCCGCGTTGCAACATGGCGATCAGGTTTTTAACCACCTCACACGGCGTAGCTTGCGCCGCCATCTCCGCGGCGACCGCCGCGGAAGCGGCGCGAAGATCGCGGTTGCCGAGGAAATCGTTGATCATGCCGCTCGTCAGCCCACCGTCGCCGGGAATGATTCCGCACCCGCGTTCCACAACGGCGCGGGCGTTGACCGGACGATCGGCCCCCTGGCCAAACACGATCTGCGGTATCCCGGCGTGCAGGGCGGTCAGGGTGTTGCCTGCCCCTCCGTGGTGAATGAACCCGTCGGCGCCGTTGAGAAAGACCCCCATTGGGATCCAGTCGACAAGGCGCACATTTGGCGGCAGTGTGCGCAAATCAGAACGCGCATTCGCTGACAGATGCAGGATGATCTCGGCATCCACCTCGCCGGCGGAATCCATGACCCATGAAATCAGATCCAGGCCATCAACCATCGGTTTGACGGTACCCAGACTCACCAGCAGGCGTTGGCGATCTGGCGTCCGGTCCCACCACGCTTCCCAGACGGCCCCCCCGTTGTAGGGAACGTACTGCATGGAAATGATCGGCTCTCCCTCATTTTGCACAATGCTCATGCTCGGCGGCGTCACGTCGATCCACGCCATATCCCGCGGCGGCGCGTCGACGCCGTGGCGCCGGTAAGCATCGGTGAGCGACCGTGTTACCCCTTTGATGTGCCAGGGGGTGTGCCCGAATCCCACCGTTTGCATCACCACCGGAATGCCATATTTTGCGGCAATTAACGGCCCGACGACTCCCAGCGGGGGGTAGACAATCAGGTCAGGCCGCCAGTGTCCGGCGAACTCGACCAGCTGATCGGCCATCTCTTCGCTGAAGAAAGAGAAGTTGCCCATTTTAGTACCGAGGTTGCTTTCCTTTCGTAACGCTTCCCGCCGGCGATAGTCGGCTTCCGAATCAAAACCCGGCGCGGCGTCAAACACCACCAGCCCCGCTTCTGCTGCTTTCTGAGCAAATTTCCCGCCGCTGGCGATCAAGACTTCGTGACCATCGACACGAAAAGCCTGAGCAAGAGACAACACCGGGTACAGCAGCCCATATAAAGGTGGGCCCACAAACAGAATACGCATGAGAAAATCCCTCTCCGCTTGACTAACTGAAGTCTGGAAGTTGACGCAGTCGCTCTGCGGCCAGGGCGGCGATATATTTTTCATCAGGCCGCCGCCCGACCTGTGCGCCTGCGTCAGAGTGAGTTTCGCCAGAGAGAGGACGCCGGCGTCCCGGTGACCTCCCTGGCGAACCGGGCTTTCCCTGTCCCGACTACCGGTAACGCCTGAGCGTCATTGTCCACGAACCACCAGAAACGGTGCCGTGCTGCCTGGCGCCGTTCTGGCCCTGTACGCATCCGCCGGGTGCAGAGACCGATCGGCGAGTTTTGCTGTGTCGGTTATTCCTGAAGACAAAACCTGGTGCCTCATCCTGATGGCGTCAGCCTGTGCTCGCCGGCGAGAAAAGAGTTCCGTTGATCAATCGCGCCCTCTTTCCTTGCGGTCTCTGTAATAACCTTGCCAGATAAAATCCCAATAACGAATGCTAATGATAATGATTAACAATACCATTAGCATTTGCAACAATAGCCGGAGTTTAATGGAACTGAGAGGCGCATATTAGGAATAATCCCCCCTCAGCGAGAACAACATGAGGGGAATTTGCCGGCGTCGAGAAAGGGATGAGCAAGAGGCCCAGGAGACAAGCGTTATTTGCCGTTCGTCAGAATATAGGCTTAATATTAAGGCGGGTTATTTCTTCTCCTGGCCGGTGATACAGCCTCATTCGGATCCGGCGTCTGAAAAGAGATCTGTCATGATGCCTGCGAGCCCTGATAGTGAAGCCCGCTTTTAACGGCTTGATGATTAAAGCCATGAGTCATTAATATCACGTCATTTATTATAAAGTCGTTCGATTACCGCTATTATCCTGCTCGAAAATTTTGTGCTGGATGAGACGATCCCGTAACCAGTTCAGGGATTTACCGACGCTCTTCTTTTTCGACCACAATAAATCCACGCCAACCTCCCAGTCCGTATGAGGATATTCCTGCTGGCGCAGTTCAACGAGCGTGCCCTCATGGAGCTCTTTGCCAATGAACAAACGCGGCAGAGAGGCCCAGCCCAGCCCCGCGATGGCAGCCGCAATCATGGCGTTATAGCTCTCAACGCGCCATAGCATCGGGCTGCCAAGATATTCCGTGGTGGCAATGTGCTGTTCCTGGGGGCCGAAGGTAATATGCCGCCAGCGATGCAGATCCGCAAAAGAGACCGGGCCCTGCCCCGCCAGCGGGTGCGATGCGCTAACAACGTGGACCATAATGACCTTTCCCAGCTGGACAAACTGGAGGCGGTCGCTATCAACCATGCGGGCGATCACGATCCCGGCGTCCACTTCTCCTCGGCTCACCAGACCGGTCACATTCCCCTGATGGGGCTCGCGGATATGGATATCCACCTGAGGAAATGTCATAGCAAATTCATATAAAACCGGGGCTATAGTCGGGTATGGCACCTCAATCGCCAGCGTAATGCAGGCTTCAGTCTGAACATTGTAAGCCCCCACTCTTTGCTCCAGCACATTGCATTGCTCAAGGACGGTTTTGATGTATTCACGTAATACGGTCCCCTCCCCGGTCAGGGTGATCTGTCGGGGGGAACGCTCGAACAACCGGAGATTGAATTCATCCTCAAGGTTGCTCATTGCCATATTCACCGACGACTGCGAACGCTTCAGCGCCCGGGCGGCGGCAGAAAACGAACCGGACCGCGCAACCTGCTCGAATACCATAAGTTGTTCCAATGAATACTTCACTTCAGCCCCCCAGATTTCAAAAAAACTGAAAACAGCTGACTAACTTATATCACGTTTACCCACATATAGTTGGCCATCGCTTCCTTCGGGCACTCTTCAGGGGATTCACATGGCTACCGTTTTAGAAAACCAGAGCACGACCAACCCGCTGACCATAAAACGCATCGCTTCTCTTGGGCTCCAGCACGTGCTGGTGATGTACGCCGGCACGGTCACCGTTCCGTTGATTCTGGCGGCCGTGCTGCAACTGAGCAGTAGCGAAACCATTACGCTAATCAATGCCTGCCTGCTCACTTCGGGGCTGGCGACGCTGCTGCAGGCGGTGGGCATTGGCCGTTTCGGCAGTCGCTTACCGCTGATTCAGGGATGCTCTTTTATCGTACTGGCGCCGATGATTATGATTGGGCAACAATACGGCATCGCCACCATCTTCGGCTCGGTTATTGCCTGCGGCCTGTTCACTCTGCTGGTGGCCCCGGTGTTTAGCCGCCTGGTGCGTTTTTTCCCACCGATCGTCATTGGCTGCGTGATCACCCTGATTGGCATTTCACTGATGCCCGCAGCGGCAATTTGGCTGGGGGGCGGTAATCCGCATGCGCCAGACTTTGCCCAACCGCAGAATTTACTGCTCGGTTTTGCCACTCTCGCCGTCACCCTGCTGTTCTACTGCAATACCCACGGGGTAATGCGCAACTTCAGTATCCTGTTCGGGCTGCTGGCCGGGACGCTGGGCGCCTGGCTGTGCGGCTTAACTCATTTCGGTGCCGTGACCGGGGCCTCCTGGGTTGGCTTCAGCCTGCCTTTCGCCTTTGGTCTGCCGCATTTTGCTGTCGCGCCAATCCTGGTGCTGTGTCTGTCGATGCTGATTGTGATGACCGAGACCACAGGCAACATTTTACTGATTGATAAGCTGATCGGACAGCCGACCACATCACAGCGCCTGGCAGATGCGATCCGCGCCGATGGGCTCTCCACCATGGTCGGCGGCTGCCTGAACAGCTTCCCCTATAACGCTTTCTCACAAAATGCCGGCCTGCTCATGCTGACCAAAGTCACCAGCCGACGCGTACTGATCGCCGCGGGTCTCATTCTGGTATTGCTGGGGCTGTTTCCTAAGCTCGGGGCTATCGTCGCGATGATCCCGAATCCGGTGCTCGGTGGCGTGGCCGTGCTGATGTTTGGCATGACGCTGGCAGCGGGCGTGCAGGAACTCAAAAACGTCGATTTTGGCGATGAGAAAAATGTCCTGATCGTCTCGGTGTCTATTGCAAGCGGCGTGCTTCCCGTCGCATTCCCTGCGCTTTTTCAGCAGCTACCGGCGTCCGTAAAACTGTTTCTGGACAGTGGAATTTTTATCGGCGGCTTCACCGCAGTTCTTCTCAATGCGTTGCTTCATCGCCGCACACTCAAAACGGAGACATCGCTTTGATTACCCCAACCGACATACAGTTTCTCAGGTTATCCAACGAGGTGGGCCGCCGGGCTATCGCGCTGGGTAGACATCCCTTCGGCGCGGTACTGGTCGCCCCTGATGGCGACACCGTGCTGCTGACGCAGTGCAACATTGATACCGTAAACCATGCGGAATCGACGCTGGCGCGCATTGCCGCCAGCAATTATCCCGCGGAATATCTCTGGCGATGCACGCTCTATACGGCGGTCGAGCCTTGCTGTATGTGCGCCGGGACGATTTACTGGGCGAATATCGGTAAAGTGGTGTACGGCATGAGCGAGGAAAAGCTGCTGGATTGTACGGGAAGCCACCAGGAAAATCCGACGATGAGCATTCCGGCTTCTTATATCTTCAGCCATGGGCAGAAAACGATTTCGCTTGTCGGACCGGTGGCGGAGATCGAAGACGAGACCCTGGCATTACAGCGCGAATTCTGGCTGACACGGTGATAGTCCCTCGGTCCGCGCGGGGAGAGTGTGAAAACATCGTTTCGCGGCGCGGCCAATCGCCAGGGGAAGCTCCCCTGAGCGTTTACAAATAAAATAACGACCGGGTATAAAGGGCGTTATCAGGGGCAAAGTCCGGCCTGCCGTTTTATCAGCGCCATGAGGTGCCCCAATCGTCAGTCCCCTGCCCGACCGGGGCAATCATCATACCCATCGTCGCTAAGGAGTTCTCTGGTGCATTGGTTGGTTCGTCTACGCCTGGCCTGGCGCCAGGTTATCACTACGTTGCCTTCACGGGCCCGGCTGGCCGCGCGCGATGCGCTGGCCACCGCACTGGCCTGCGTGCTGGCGTGGGTGCTGGCAGGATGGCTGTGGGGGCACGAGCATCCCACGTTTGCGATCGTCACCGCGGTGGTGTGTCTGGCCCCGGGCTTACCCAGCCACCTCAAACAAGCCCGCAACCTGGTGATTGGCTGCACGCTCGGTATTGTGATGGGAGAACTGATGTGGCAGTTCCCCGATACTCACCCGCTGGTGCGTATGAGCGTCGGCATGTTCTTTGCGATTCTGCTGGGCGCCGTCATCGGCCCGGCGCCGGTGGTGCCAATCCAGGCCGGCGTGTCGGTGGCGCTGGTCCTCGCCATGGGGCCGGATACCGCCGGCGGCACGCGTTTGCTGGACGTCCTGCTGGGGGCCGCGGTGGGGCTATTGTTCAGCCAGGTGCTGTTTACGTCGAATCCGTTCAAGGATATCGGACGGGCCACCTCTGACTTCTTGCGTCAGATCGGCAATGGCCTGGATCGGGTGCTCAGGGCCTGCGAGGCGCAAAGCGGCGAGGCCGCTGAGGCGGCGCTGGGCCACCTGTCGCAGGCGCAAGGGTCTCTGGCGGCCCTGCGCGCCGCGGTGACCGAAGCGCAGGTCAGCAAACGCTGGTCGCTGCGCGGTCGGCTCAATGCCGGCCGGCTCGCGCTGGTCACGCGCCGTTACGATCGCCATGCCGTACGCGCCTATGCCACGGCGCTCCTGCTGGCGGAGAGCCTCGGTCGGGCCACCTCGCACACGCACACGCCGCCGCCCGCCGCAGTCATGGCATATTGCCAGTGGTTATCGGACAGCTGCATGGTGCTGGCCAGGCAATCCGCCGTCGTCGCGCTCACGGCAGATGACCCGCAGGCCAGTATGGGAACGCGGCCTCAGTCCGCCGCCACGGAGGGTGACATGCTGCAGCCTGAATGGATCGCGGTGGAGGACAATGCCCGCCAGCTGGAGCATGCCCTGCGGGCGCTGCTGGGATCGCGCGACGCGTGATCCTGCCGTCGAGATGCCTGCGCGTAAGATACGGCCGCTGTCATTGCTCGCGGCCCGCCGGCGATTATTTTTTCTCCCGGGCGAGGATTTTCCGCCCGGCGTGAACAAAATGTATATGTTCGCGTAGCGTCGTCGTACCATCGGCGCAGCTCAACCCTAATACCTTTTTATAGCTTCATCAGGTCGCCTTCGACGCCGCCAAAGAAGGCAATAATTGCCCCTCTCTACCGTGAGCGCCAGCCACGGGGAGACATAGTTTTCGCCGCCAGCCGACACACAGATCGCCATTTCAGGCGGCATTGCGAATTGTCAACGGGAGTAACCGCAGGTACTCTGCAAGTGACAACATCACAATACAAGAAGATATTATGACGACAACAACACTCTCCACACGTTTCCGTAAGACCCTGACGATGGCGATCCTGGCCGGTTGCGCATTTGGCGCTCAGGCAAAAATTGAACAGATTCGCTTCGCCGTTGACCCCACCTACCCCCCGTTTGAATCCAAAACTTCGCAAGGTAAATTAGTCGGTTTCGATATCGATCTGGGTAACGCGCTCTGCGCGCAAATTCAGGCCCGCTGCGTGTGGGTGGAAAGTCAATTTGACAGCATGATCCCTGCCCTGAAAGGGCGCAAGTTCGATGCGATTCTCTCCGATATGGGGATCACTGAAGAGCGACTGAAGCAGATCGATTTTACCGTTCCGCTCTACGATACCCATGCGCAGCTGCTCGCCCGTAAAGGCACAGGCCTGTTACCGGAGGCCGGTTCGCTGAAAGGAAAAACCGTCGGCGTTGAGCAAGGTACGGTTCAGGAGCGTTATGCAAAAGCGAAATGGGAGCCGTTTGGTGTGACGGTTACTGCGTATGGCGATCAGGCGCAGGTGGAGAGCGATTTAGTGTCCGGCCGTCTGGATGCCGTATTCACCGATGCCGCCCAGGCCGCCATCGGCTTTCTGAAACAACCGCAAGGGCAAGACTTTGAGCTGGCCGGCCCCATCGTTGAGGATCCGATTATCGGCCCGGGAACGGCAATCGGCCTGCGCAAAGGTGATGAAGAGCTGAAAACCGCGCTGGATAACGCCTTTGCGGAAATCAAAAAGAACGGCACCTTCGAACGCATTCAGAAGAAGTACTTTGCTACCGATATTTCCATTCAGCAGTAGCGCCGAATCAGGAATTGAGTTTACGCCATGCAACAACAACACCATCCCCTGCTTAGCGCCACGCTGGGAACCCAGCGTGAAATCATCAGCTACCATTTTGGCGGGGAGAACGAAAAACAGGTTTATATCCAGGCCGCCCTTCACGGCGACGAGATACCCGGCATCGCGACCGCCTGGCATCTTAAACAGCGCTTCATTGAGCTGGAAAACGACGGAAAGTTGAAAGCGGCGTTCACCCTGGTGCCGGTGGCTAACCCACTGGCCCTCGGGCAACACTGGCACGGCTCGCATCTGGGCCGTTTTCACACCGCCAGCGGTCAGGACTTTAACCGTAAATTCCCCATGCTGGGCGCAGAGCTGGTTAAAGCGCTTACCGGTCGTCTTACCCCCAATGAGGCGGAAAACAAACGCCTTATCCGCGACGCTATCGAGCGGTATTACCGGGATAGCGCGCCAAAAACCGAACTGGACGCTCAGCGTTTTATCCTCATGCGCATGGCAAGCCAGGCGGACTTAATGATCGATTTGCATTGCGACTGGGAGGCGCTGGCGCATCTTTATACGATGCCGCACGCCTGGCCTGATATCGAACCTCTGGCCCGCTGGCTGGGGAGCGAGGTCCAGCTGCTGGCGCAAATTTCCGGAGGCGAACCTTTTGATGAAGCCTGCTGCGAGCCCTGGCTGACGCTAAAGGAACGCTTTGGAGAGACGTATCCTCTGCCGCGCGGTTTGTTGCCTGTAACCGTAGAACTTCGCGGCGTACGCGATGTGTCATCAGAGCAGGCGGCAAAAGATGCGGATGCCATTATTCAGGCCTTAATCGCCGGGGGATATATTGCCGGCGAAGCCAGTCCTCCTCCCCCCCTGATCAATGCGGCTACTCCGCTGGCGGGGTGCGAATACCTGCACGCTCCGCATTCGGGAGTCATTCTGTATCGTTGCCCGCTGGGAGCACAGGTCAAGGCTGGAGAGGTAGTTGCCGAGATCCTTGACCCGCTCACCGACCGGCTCACGCCGCTGGTCGCGAGGTTTGGCGGCATCGTCTATGCGCGCCATTGGGATAGATTCGCCAGCGCAGGGGGGCTGGTCGTGCGGCTTGCCGGACAGGATGCGGGGCGCACAGGGGAGTTGCTGGTGAGTTAATACCACTAACTCCTGCGATTATATCTTGATACAGGAATAATGTTTCAGACCCTGAGATGAAAACAGAGGGGGAAATCTCCCTCCTCTGTTTTCATTACAATGAATCTATCTATGCCTGAGACTGGGAGACATGCCTTGCTGCCGCCTCGTTCGCGTTAGATACTGCCTCTTCAAAGTTTTCCCCTCTCATCAGGCTGGTGCACAATACCCCCATAAAGCAATCACCAGCGCCATGCGTACTCACCAGTTTGACCTTCCTGGCCGGTAAAGTCCGCCCGGTTTGATCTGCTTCACAAAACGCCACACCATGTTCGCCCGCGGTGACAACCACCCGGGGGAAGCGCCTGGCCAATAATTCTGCCGCCCGAAGAGCTGAGGATAAATCGCTCACCGTAATGCCACTCATATCACGCGCTTCGATGCCATTGACCACCAGCAAACTGATACAATTTTCCAGTTCAGAACTCAGTTCTCTTGCCGGGGCAGCATTAATGCATACGGGAATATCACGTTTTTTAGCTTCCGCTGCAGCACAGAGATTGATCGTTTCCGGAACCTCATTTTGCAATACCAGCATCCTGGCATCCTGCCAGACGCTCTCCTGCTGAAAGAGTCCTGCCGGAATACGTTGATTCGCATTCGAGACAACAACCGCGCCATAGTCCCCATCAGCATCGGAGATAGCGACGCTCATTCCCGAAGGGGCACCGCTAATTTCCACGACAGCCCCGGTGTCCACTCCGGCATCACGCAGCGTCTGCAGCAAAAATTGTCCTTGTGCATCTGCTCCCACCGCGCCAATAAACGCGACAGCAGCGCCCGCTCTGGCGGCTGAAATGGCCTGATTTCCTCCCTTACCGCCAAATTTGTAAGCGCAGCCTGAGCCTATTACCGTTTCCCCTTTCTCCGGACGATGGTGCGCATCCAGCATAATGTCGTAATGAAGGCTCCCCGCTACAACAATTTTACTCATGGTTAATATTCCCGCAGGTCCTGAACCGCATGCTGGGTTTTCATCAAATTCTTCTCCGCCTGCTTCAGATCTTTCTTGGCAATAGCCACAAACAATGCATCCAGAATATTCAGTTGGGCAATGCGTGACGCGGCGTTTTCCCCTAACAAATGCGATCCCTGAGAAGTTGAATTGAGTACCACATGCGCATTACGCGCAATAGGCGATTCGGCATAATTCGTAATCGCAATCACTTTGGCCCCATTACGAGCCGCCAGTTTTACCGGGTCGTTAACGGCACGCGTCGCACCGGAATGGCTGATTGCCAGTACAGCATCGTCGTCTGACAACACTGCGGCGGACATCAACATAATATGGGCATCGTCATATACTGTCGATTTTATACCAATCTTTAATAACTTATGCGATAAGTCCCGTGCTACTGTAGCCGACCCCCCAACCGCATATAAATCAATATGACGTGCCTTAAATATAATATCCGCAGCGCGGTCAAATTCAGCAATATCCAGTATTGACATCGTTTCTTCAATAGCCTGAATAGAGGTTCTGAATACTTTTGACAACAATTGTTCCGATGAGTCACCGGGCTCAATTTCCGCATGTAAACTTGCCACTTCAGACTGGTTGTAATAAATCAAACCGGTTCTGAAATTCCTGAATCCCGAAAAGTTAAGCTTTTTGGCAATTTTGACAATCATTGCTTCTGAAACATTATTTTCCTGGGCAATTTCCTTTAACGAGGTCTGCTCAGTAATGTCCGTTCGGGCAATGATAGCCTCAACGACACGGCGTTCTAAAGGTGTCAGCTGGGGCAGTCGCATACGTATTTGAGCACCAATGGCTCGTGGATCCTGCTTCATTACTTGCCTCTGGTCGCTCTGTCAATCAACATCGCTATGATAATAATAAGACCAGTCGCAAGCAATTGGTAAAAAGCCTGGATATTAAGTAACGTCAGGCCATTACGTAGCGCACCAAGAATGATTGCGCCGATAATTGTACCTACTACGCTACCTTTCCCTCCCATCAGAGACGCGCCGCCAATAGCCGCAGCGGCAATGGCGTCCAGCTCCCACAGGTTACCAATCGTCGGCTCTGCCGCACCTAGTCGGCCAATCAGGATAAGGGAAGCCAGAGACGCAAGAGTGCCTGAGATAACAAATACCGTGACTTTGGTTCTTTTCACCGGCACGCCGGCAACGCGAGCAGCTTCTTCATTGCCGCCGACGGCCAGAATATATTCTCCTAACGGAGTTTTATTCATAACGGTCCACAGCACCAGAGCAATAACGGCAACAATAACGATAGGCGTTGGAATGCCAAAAATTTCACTGTTAATCAGGCTACGGAATTCCATTGGGATACCAAATACCGGATTGCCGCCGGTATAAATCAGCGCGATAGCACGGAACAACGACAGCCCCCCGAGGGTAACAATGAAGGGTTGCAATCCAGCATAGGCAACCAGCGAACCGCTAAAGACGCCGCAGATAGCCCCTATACCCAGCGTTGCCAGAATGGCCAACGGCACGGGGACTCCCGCTACCATCATGGTTGCCCCTAAAACCGCCGATAATGCAGCGGTCGGACCAACCGAAAGATCGATACCTCCGGAGATAATTACCAGGGTCATCCCGAGCGCAATTAATGCGTTAATGGATGATTGTTGTAAAATATTCAGCAAATTAGGGATAGTGAAAAACACCGGTGATAAAAAAGAAAACGTAATAATGATAATAAGCAAACCAATTAAGGTTCCAGCATCGCGAAGGTTAAATTTAAACGGCAGCGCACGAAGCTTTTCGGGCCGGGAATTACTTTGTAAAATCATGATTATGGCCTTTCAAATTAATACGGATAACAAAGTCAAATGGTCTCTTCGACATCTTTAATGGCAAAGCGTGCAATATTATCTTCCGTGATAGCATCACCCTTCAGTTCCTTAGTAATCTTCCCTTCACGCATAACCAGTACGCGGTCTGAAATACGAATAATCTCTGTCATCTCTGAAGAGACAACAACAATCGCTTTGCCTGAACGGGCCAGTTTTTCTATCAGATTATAAATTTCTGATTTTGCCCCGATATCAATTCCCCGGGTTGGCTCATCAAACAGAAAAACCTGAGCATCTGCGGCAACCCAGCGTCCAATAATAACTTTCTGCTGATTACCTCCACTTAATGTGCCAATCGTTTTATCAATATTCAGTGGTCGTAGCTTCAAATCGCTCATCACTTCATGCGCAACCTGGTTAAGCTTAACTTTACTGATCATTCCCGAAATGGTGAAGTTACGCATTGAAGGCAGCGCCATATTCATCTTCACCGCACGTTCTTTAATAATCCCTTCTTTCTTGCGGTCTTCAGGCACCAGGCCGATACCTGAGCTGATGGCGGCACTGACGTTATGATTGCGTACGGCCTTACCGTTAACAAACACGTTGCCGCTGCTACGTTTATCAATACCGGCAATCAGTTTCATCAGTTCCGTACGCCCGGCTCCGACCAGACCCGCAATACCGAGCACCTCACCGGCACGGACGGTGAAACTGGCATCGCGCACAGCGCCACCACGAGAGAGATTCTCAACGCGAAGAACTTCACGCTCGGTCACATAAGAGTTGTGCTCAAGTTTCTCAATCTTGCGCCCGACCATCTTTGAGACGATGCTCTCTTCATCCTCATCACAAATATTCACCACCCCAACCTGCCTGCCATCCCGCATAATGGTGGCCCGGTCGCAGACTTTGAAAATTTCGTTCATCTTATGAGAAACATAGATAAGCGATACCCCCATAGACTTCAGATCCGAAATCAGTTCGGCCAGCCGGTCAAACTCTCTCGGCGTCAGACTGGATGTCGGCTCGTCCATGGCGATGATTTTTGCATCGTCCAGCATGGCGCGAGCAATCTCCACGATCTGCTGCTGTGAGACTTTCAGGTTCTTGATCGGCTCATTGGGATCAATTGTCGGATCCAGCTGTTTGAGAATCAGCTTCGCTCTTTCCAGCTGAGCGTGTTTATCCACCCATAGGCCTTTTGCTTTGGTAAGCGGCCGGCCAAGAAACATATTCTGCGCAACGGAGAGTTCCGGAACATGCTGTAATTCCTGGTGAATCATGGCAATACCCGCATGACGAGCGCTGAGCGGATTCTTCATCTGAACGGGCTGTCCGTTCACGCTAATCTCGCCGCTATCGGCCTCTCGTACGCCTGAAAGAATATTTAACAGCGTGGATTTTCCTGCGCCGTTTTCACCAATCAGGGCATGAACCTCTCCAGCTTTGACCGAAAAGTCCACGTCCTGTAATGCCGCCGCATTACCGTATGTCTTACTTATCCCACGCATCGTTAAGCGATACTGTTCCATACACCCTCCGCCTGACTTACTGTTGAGCCAGCAGCTGACGCAGCTTATCGTTATCTTTGGTCGAAAAAGCATCCGCGTTATCTTTCGTGATCAAAGCCTGAGGCGTAGAGACCACACGGGAAATTTCCTGACCATCAATCAGGCGCAGCATAACTTCCATTGCGACTTCCCCCGTCAGTATCGGGAAGCTGTCCACCGTGCCCGTCAGTTCGCCACGTTTAATCGAGGCATAGGCATCTGAGATACCATCGGTACCAAATACGGCCACCTGCCCGGCTTTATTCAGCGAACGAACCGCTTCCACCACGCCCAGCGCCATGGTGTCGTTATTTGCGTAAAAACCAATCAGATCGGGATGCTGCTGCAAGATTGTTGAGGCCGCATTAAACGCCTGTTCACGACTCCAGTTCGCCGGTACGCTGGCAACAATATTGAACTTGCCGTTGACCTGTAGCGTCTCTTTGAAACCGCTGGTTCGCTGGCCAGCGGCATAGACACCAGGCTGCCCCTCGATCACTGCAACTTTACCGCCCTGCGGATGATGTTCGATGAACCATTTCGCCACCCGCACACCGTTATCTTTCTGCACGTTCCCGACGTAATACGGTGCATTTGGCATCACCGCATCGTTAACATTGACCACCGGAATTTTTTTGCTGGTGGCACTTTCCAGAGCGGGTTCGAGGTTGATATCAGTCTGAGGTGATACCAGCAGCCCGTTAAATCCCTGGGAGATAAGCGTTTCCGCTATTGATAACTGACCCAGTTGATCGTCTTCATTTGCGGCAGCCTGGTAAGCTACGGTGAAGCCATATTTTTTACCGACGTTCTGATAACCTTCGCCGAGTGAACGCCAGTATTCATTGGTCAGCGTTTTCGATACGCCGCCAATTTTAAGTTTGCTGTCGACTTTCGGCATAGGGCCATATTTGCTGCTGAGTTGCGTCCAGTCTGTGCGATCCGGTTCAGTATCCGATTTCAGCGGGGCTAAATCAGCGGCGTAAGCCATCGAGCACAGTAAAGAAGAGGCGAGTACAGAGAGTATGAGCTTTTTCATTTTTCAGCCTTTAATTTTCGCATCAGGGTACATTTTTAATTTTTGCTAATTCTTTGCGCTATCTGGCCAGCATAATGTCATTAACTATCCACTGAGAGGCAACTGCGTCCTGGCGGCTGATGGCCGCTGCCAGTTCATCATTGCCATTCAGTTGTTCACAAAGTTTCAGTAGACGGGTAACAGTCGCAATGTTGATTTCAGCTTCACGAACCGGATCCAGACCACTGGCATCCGGGAAAGTGTCAAAGTAATAGGCCCCCTGATAACCATCGCGCTGCATCTGCCAGAGAAATTCCAGCGTGGCACGTGGGTTGACCGAGCCCACCATCAACCCATCGTCACGTTTTCCCCAACCGTCATTGAGATCAAGCCCCAGCAGACGTGAACGGCGCGCTACCATCGCCGCAGCGTAAGCTGGAATTTCATTGGCAAACAGCACGTGAGCAAAATCAAGCGTGATCCCCAGATTCGGACAGCCAGCTTCTTCTACCGCCAGTAAGCATGTCGTGGCATTGGGGAAAATACTGTAAGCACGCGGCTCATTCGGTTTGTATTCGATACTGATATCGACGTCCGGCGCATATTCGGCAATTTCACGGACTGCGCTCACCGCATCGTCCCAGATTTTTTTGTAATCGGCCTGGAAGCAGTAATCATAGCCATCCTGCCCCATCCACAGCGTCATCAGGCGTGATCCAAATTCGCGCCCGGCATCAATTCCGCGTTTTGTCAACTCAATGGCTTCGCGGCGGATCTGCGGATTAGGGTTAGTAAATGCCCCGATTTTAAATTGCGGTGCATCCCAGCGCATTTGCATACCGTTGACCGCTAGTCCTGCATCTTCAATGGCCAGGCGCAGCGTTTGAATATCAGTCGTGATGTGTTGCGGATAGTTCAAATCAAGATGGGTTAACCCTTTTACCTTACCGGCGCGGGCAATCATCTGCAGCACAGAGGGTTTTCCCTGAAGATCCGGCCAATAGAGGTTCGCCCCTGAGGCAAAAGAGTTTAAACGCGTGGCAAATTTCAATTCCGACATGAGGGTGGATCCTTCAAAACTAGTTTGTGATGTACTTTCCTTCTTCACAATTATTTGTGAAGTTATGATTTAAACTACACTTCACCACCAGGTTATCAAGCGTGACAATCCGAAAAATGAATAAAATGAGAGATGAGTCACGAAACAAAATGGGAACCCCTTGTCCTAAGACTCTGTTGTCCAGACATAATAAATATTAATAAACAATGAGTTAATGAGGATAGTAGTGAGGGGATGTAAATAAGGAATCTGTGATGGCGGTTTCAGAGTATGCCTGCAGTATCCTGATGGATTCCGAACTACGAGCGCCGGGTGCAGTTCAACATCCGGGGATGCCGTAAGGATCGCTCCCCCTTGATGTTGGGGTATATGGGCCAGGGACGAACATGGTGCCATCAGGACAGGGCGGATCCTATGATGTTCATCCTGCCTGCTATAGGGCGGTATCGTCCATTCCGTGCAACAAGATATTGTTTTGCCTCAGCCACCGGGTCGTCGTTTAGAGCAGAAAAGCTGATTTGAACAGAATGTTTAAATATCATCAGTTCAGTTTTTTCAATTAAAGTAGACTATCGGTGACTTCATTTTCTAATCCGGATTAAAAAATTCGGCTTTTTTATCAATGAATATTTATTCTATATTGACATATAAGACCACAGACAATATAAGGAAGTAGCTAGACAATATACATTCCTGTCTTATCCCAGCGTTTTATCACCCGTATCTTCAAAGAAACCGATCGTCTGCAATTAAATTAAGACGCAGACAATCATATATCGGTCTGAAGTCATTTTATTACCGGTCTCGTTAATCAGCCACGACACCATCAGTTACGCTGTTCCTTCGAAAACCGACACCGCTACGGCATAAGCACTTGCCATATAACTGGCCCAGATAACAACCATACGGTGGATATTTCCATTACGGTTCTCTTCCGCAATAGCGGCATCCATTACTTTTACCGCATCATTAACTTCAGCCAGTTTACCGTTGTATGTTCGTTTCTGCTTCGTTCCATTGCCTGCCGGCAGCGTATAAACCCCAGCTGACGTGTTCGGTTTCGCGTTACCCATTGACGCTTCTGCCGCGATGAACTGAACGGCGCCAACCTCAATACCGGACAAATCACCTGGGCATAAAGGGCGTAAAAAAGCCCCGCAGCAGCGGGGCTTGTCGACGGCTGGCGACGAGCCTGACCATCAAGGCGTGCCGCGTTACGGGTAGGTGGCCGCAAAGTGTTCTTCAATCTGCGATCGAATATCTTCCGAATCACTCAGCGTTAAGGAGTCATATCCGACGATATGAACATCGGGGTCATCCCCGAAAACCGTCACCAGCGCGTAGAGGTCCTCATCACCTGCAAAAACTTCGTACTTTACCCGTGATTGTTGATCGCTAACTAACATGTAGGTTTCAACCAGTTTTTGAGTAACCATACTCTTTCCTTTTGATGAAAAGCCGCCTTACCCTTTTAGCACACAAAAGTGATAGTGTGCATTAAAGCCGGCAATTAACCGGCGCCTGCCGCTCCTCATTTGGCCCGCAGAATATGACCCGGGATAGCATGCTTATCGTGAAATGCCGGTTATTGTGCGGTTTTAACCGGCGAACAGGCTTAAGCTGTTTGTTCATCGTCAGCCCCGCTGGTTGGCGGATGGCAGGTATTAATAGCGGTACTCACGTAAATAATTCAGCGCTGAGGCATGCAGTTCGGCATTGGCGCTGACCAGCACATCGCCGCGGGAATGAAAGTTCAGCGGCTGCCCGGCCCAGTCGCTGATAATTCCCCCCGCCCCTTCGACCACCGGTATCAACGGTAAGAAATCCCAGGGGCCCAGACCATATTCCACCACCAAATCGGCATGACCGCTGGCCAGCATCGCGTGAGCATAACACCCTCCCCCCATGCGCTGCATCTGGCAGGCGGCGGCTAACCGTTGATAATACGGCCAGGCCGCGGCAGCAAAATCATCGGGTGAGGTGGTGCATATCCTCGCTGCGCTAAGCGACCGACAGCGGCTGGTTTGTACCGCCACACCATTCAGCGTGGTGGCGCCTGACTCTTCAGCCAGCCACAGCTCATCGGTGACCGGAACAGAGATCATTCCCGCGACCATACGGCTATTTTTCATTATTCCGGTTAGCGTGCCAAACAGAGGAAAGCCGCAGACAAAAGCCTTAGTGCCATCGACCGGATCGATTATCCAGGTCGCGGCGTCGCCGGGTTCGCCGCCAAACTCTTCACCGCAGATCGCATCCTGCGGGAAATGACGCGCGACAATTTCGCGGATTTTTATCTCAACGCGTTTATCCGCTTCGGTAACCGGGCTGTTATCCTCTTTGATCTCTACCGACAGTTCGCTTCTGAAATAGCGCAATACGATCGGCCGGACCTCACGGGCTATTTCCTGTAACACCGGGGTATATTTAGTGGGTTGCATCGCCATCGACCTTATTATGAGGGAAGAAAATCACCCCTTCCTTGAAATAGTTACGGCTGATTTTTTCGATCGTGCCGTCGGCGTGCAGTTCAGCAATCGCCTGATTAAAACGCTGCAGCAGCGCGGTATCCTCCTTACGGAAGCCTAAGGATACCCCTTTGCCCAGCGTCTCTTCATCGATTACCGGCGGGCCTGAGAAGCCAAAGTCCTTGCCCTGCGGCCGGCTCAGCAGCGCCGTTTCCGCCGACTGGGTGCCCTGAAGTAACGCATCCACGCGGCCGTTCACCAGATCGGCATAGGCCAGATCCTGATTTTGATACACCTGAATATTAACCCCTTGAGGAACCCAGTGCTTCTTGATAAAGATTTCTTCAATGGTGCCCTGAGTCACGCCGATGGTTTTCCCGCGCAGCGACGCCGGCGTCGGCTGTAAATTGCTTCCGTTGCGCGCCACCAGCCGACGAGAAACATCGTACAACATATGCGAAAAATTGATGATCTGCGCCCGTTTCGCCGTCGCGCTAAAATCAGAGTTAATCACATCGAATTTTTTCGCATCCAGAGCGGCGATCAGCGCATCAAAAGGCACTTCCACCCACGAACATTGAATCTTCATTTTTTCACAAAGCGCATGCCCGATATCAATATCAAACCCAGCCAGTTTACCGTCCTGAGTTTTATATTCGAAAGGCGCGTAATTGGGTTCCACACCATAGCGAATCTGCTCCGTGACTGCGGCCATCGACGATAATGAGCAACACATAACACCTAAAGCTAAAATTCTTTTCATACCATCACTCCAGATTATGCTCATTTTAAATCAATGAGCATGACGGTTTGCTGTGTAAGGGTTATTTCAGCGATGCGCCTTTACTCTCCGGCACGTTCTTGCGCTATTTCTTTAATAAATGCAGAGACCCGCGATAAGCCTTTTTGCAATATCTGTTGATTATTGGCGAAACCGATTCGCAGATAGCCTTCCATATCCATGGCGTCGCCCGGGGTGAACATGACCCCATATCTTTCCAGCAGGCTGATACAGAATTCCCGCGAGCTGAGCGGCAAATCATATTTCAGTAACGCCGTGGTGCCAGCATCGGGTTTGATATAGCTAATATAAGGCTCGGATTGTACCCACCGATCGAGGATCTCAAGGTTCTCGCGCAGCATTTTCTGATTGCGCGCCAGAATCTGGTCGCGATTTTCCAGCGCGAGAGAAGCAAAATAATCGTCCAGGATCCCCACGCTGATCGTGTTGTAATCACGATGAACTTCAACGGCTTTTAGCAGCTCAACAGGCCCGGCGATCCAGCCCAGACGTAATCCGGCCAGCGAATAGGCTTTTGACATGCTGGCGGTGCTGATGCCTTTTTCATAGAGATCGGCCACGGCCGCGGTATAACCATCGCCGTGCTGATTGGTGCCGCGGTAGACCTCATCGCACAGCAGCCAGGCGCCGGCTTCACGCGCGATGTCAACAATCTGCCGCAGGAAAGCAGCATCCATCAACGCGCCAGTCGGATTATTCGGATTGTTGATGGCAATCAGACGGGTCTTATGATCAACCAGCCCGCGCAGTTCGTTCAGATCGGGGAGAAAGTGATTTTCTTCCCGGAGGGGGAGAATTTTCACTTCAGCGCCATAGCTGGCGGGGATGGAATAATGCTGCTGATAGGTGGGCAAAACGGAAATTACCGTATCCTCCGCCTCAACCAGGGTTTCATAGACCAGCGCGTTGGCGCCAATCGCGCCGTGGGTCATCAGGATATTCTCCGCAGATTGCTTCTCATATTGCTGAGAAATGATGCCGCGCAGACGGCTGGAACCGGTTATCTCCCCGTACGTCATTTTGATATCGAGCATATCGCGCAGCACATCCTCGGTTCTGCCGCTCATGGCCAGCAGTTCCCGCATCGTTAGCGATTCAACGCAGGTCTCCGCCAGGTTATATTCACAGCGCGTTTCCCACTCATTCATCCACTGCTCTACGCCAAAAGTTCTTATTTGCATCTTATTTATCCTGAGCTTGTAGGTTGTTCATCAGCTGACAGGCAATCGCGACGTCTTCCAGACCCAGCCCAACCGAGCGAAAGAAGACATGCTGCCGAAAAGTGGGTTTCTCGCAGGCGCCACTGCACAGTTCTGCCAGGTCGCCTTTGATGTCGTTGTGGTTCCAGCCCGTAGCGGACGCCGCCAGCACCATTTCCCCGGCCTGCAAAGGGGTGATTTGCCGGTAATCACAGTAGACCTCCATGCCGGCTAGCGATTCAGGTGGGACCTCGTGCGCCCCCGGCGCATTGGTGCCGATCGAGGTAATCAGGCAAGGTCTGGTCAATTGCGATGGGTCAATCACCGGTGTGGCGGAAGAGGTGCATAGCATCAGAACATCGGTATCCTGTACCGCCTCATCCAGCGACGTGTGCACGCTGATACGCCCGGCGGGGAGTGCCAAATCCGCGGCTAACGCATCCGCTTCCAGGGAGGATTTACGGCTATAGATCCCGATCGCCTCCCATTGCCTGAGGTTTACGACCTGCCGCAGGTGGGCCAGGCCAACGGGACCGGTGCCGATCAGCGTCAGTTTCTTTGCAGTCTGCGGCGCAAGATAATCTATCGCCAGCGCCGTCGTGGCCGCCGTTCGCTCAATAGTCAGCAGCGAGGCGTCGCACAGCATCAGCGGCATACCGGTTTCCGTCGACATCAGCAGTGTCCAGGCAGTGATAATCGGTCTGCCGGCAGTGACAAGATATGGGGATATTTTTGCACCCAGCACCTTGCTGGTCATATCCACCGCCAGGTAGTTGATGAAATCCCCCTGGTTATCGGGCAACAGCACCACGTTTTGTGCCGGTTGCACCACGGCGCCCCTGGCCAGACCGATAAACGCCTGACGTAGCGTGCCGACAACATCAATCCGGGGAAGTATCTGCGCCGTTTTTTCGGCGCTAACAACGGGAATTCCGACAGGTTTCATAGCGTATCCAGCTGGCCAGTCTGGCTGGCGATGGTGAAAATTCGCACTACATGAACTAAAAAGTACACTATGCACAAATTGTTTACAATGTATAAACCCGGCATAGCAGAGGCAGACTGCCGCCCGGATTAAACATAAATACTGGCGAAAATAAACATCAAGCCATTGAATAATTTGAATTAAATAAAAATTAGCGGGCCTCTGACAAAAACCAGTCGCCGGGAGGAATAAGAAATCCCTATGGAGATTGTCAGGGTGAAAGGGATTTAACGGGGTCGTTGCAGGCGGATTATGACTTTTTCAGTTCACGAAGATATTTATAGACGGTCGTTCTGCCCAGAGAGAGCACGCTGGCAATATAGTCAGCCGCATTCTTCGCCCTGAACGCCCCTTCGTGGTGTAAAGCGATAACTAAACGCTTCTTCTGCTCTCTGGTCAGTAACGCCAGCGTGGTATTTTGCTGACGTATCCAGTCATGCAGGAATGTATTGATCTTTTCCTGCCAGTCATCTTTGAACAACTCGGCGGGCTGGGGCCTCAGTCGGGAGGCAGAAAGAAAGAGTTCCAGAGCATTTTTGGCTTCTTCAAAAATGGCCGTGCTCAGATTGATACATAGAAGATAATCGGTATGGCCCTCGCGACCTGCGGCAATACTGACAGAACGCATCTTTTTACCATCCCAGTTGAGCTTTTCGTAAGGTCCGGTCAGCCGTTCAAGGCTGCTCATTTCCATCTCTTCCAGGCCAGCATCATCGCCCGGTTTCCGTCTGGAGAGGTTATTCGCAATGTAGGCCACCTTACCGGTAGTCACATTATGAATAACCACTTCCACGCTCGGGAAGAAAAGGGCCGCAATGCCCTCGGCAATAGATTTCAGCAACTCGTACTGGGTTCCCTGCTGTTCAACTGTTTTTGCCACATGTTCTCCTGGAACGCTCAAACGGATGCAGATGAAAATGCACGGTGTGCACAATCGTCAGATGACAATCTTTACGTTGGGGTAAGTTAAGATGTCCGTCGCCTATAATCAACATGAGATTCCCATCCAGGCGTGCGCGGTAGCGTTTTTCACCGTGGATCAAGCCGATCGCCTGACAATGCTTCTGGATATCGTGGACGATGGGCGAAACATGTCAAAGTATGCCTAATCTGAAACTCTCGCCGGGAATCCGCGATGTTATGGCGATGAAGTGACACGGCAGAGAAATAAGAAAAAGTCATAAACAAAGCATCAACTATACGTTACCGATCTTTTATCTTTTTTATAACGATATGATATTACTCGCAGGCAGATGTTATAAGGCCGCTTTTTATTCCGTGCTCTTTTAATTGATTTTACCTGGGATGAATATGAAAAAAATTAGCATGTTTTTTGCAGCAGGGCTTTCGCTGTTCAGTACCCTTTCCTTTGCCGCTGCCCCCCTGGTCACCTTCGTCTGTACGGGCAATACCGGTCGTAGCCCAATGGCCGAAGCGTTAGCCTCTCATCTTATTCAGGCTGAACATCTTAATATCCATGTTCAGTCGAGGGGCGTGAAGGTTAATCCCCAGGAAACCCAGCCTGAGGCAGGCACCGTCGCCGTATTAAAAGAACGCGGTATTGATGTTTCCGCGCACAGAGCAAAGCAGCTGACGGCCGACGATATTAAAGACTCACAGGTCGTATTAACGATGACCGCCGCGCATAAAGAGAAGATTCTGGCTGAATATCCTCAGGCGCGGGATCATGTCTTCACGTTAACCGAGTATGCCCAGGGACAGCATGCCGATTTACCGGACCCTTACGGAAAACCGCGGCAGGCCTATGAACAACTGGAAAGTAAAATGGATGTACTTATTCCTGAAGCATTAGCGAAAGTCGCTAAAAACCACGGTGGGTGATGTAAGATCCGCGCCAACGTGACGTGAATTGTCCGTTCATTAAACCCCACTCAGCGGATATCGCGCTGGCTGATAAAGCGGGCAATTTCCGCCGGGAGCTGATACATCGACTGAATAATTACCCCTGCGCCGGCCGCCCGCAGTTTTTCACCATGCAAAGGATAAGTATGCGCCCCCCCAATGTAGCCAATAACCGCCATGCCCGCCCTGCTGGCTGCGGTTACCCCATGGACGGAATCTTCAATCACCAGCGTATTTTCTGGGGCCGCATTCATCACTCTTGCAGCATGCAGGTATATATCAGGCTGGGGTTTGGCGCGTCCAGGCCCTAAATCGACGGCGGAAAAAACGCCGCCAGGAAAAAGCGGCTTCAGGCCAACCAGGGTCAACGCATAGTCAATCTGGCTGCTGGAGGAGTTGGAGCAGATGCATTTTGGAAAGTCCAGCGAACGGAGAACCTCCAATGTACCGTCGGTTCGCGTCAATTTTTGTGCAAACTCCTCCTGCAACAACGCATAGAACGTACCGTTGATCGAAGCCGGCACGGCAACGCCCTGCCGATCGCGAACCTTATCGATCAGCTCGTCCCATGAAAGTCCGCTGAACTCGCTGGCAAACTCGTGAAACCCTATCGTCACTCCGTGGCTTTCCAGCAGCCGCAGAGTCAGATTGATACCAATAATCTCGGAATCAATCAGCACGCCATCACAGTCAAATATTACCAGTTCAGGTGCTCTGGCCATCTTTATTTTTCCCGTTAGGATCCGGTCGCCGCCGGTGGCGGCAGGCGACCGCACAGACTAAGATTTAAGCAGCCTGTACCTGCTTTCTGTATTTGACCAGCAGTTGCTGGATATCGCGCAGACGGGAAACCGCTATTGAAGACAGTTTCTCTTTTGAAACATCACGGTCAAGAGAAATGCAGTCTTTCCAAAGCGAGCGTCCGGCAATCACTCCGGATGCGCCGTTGCGCAGGGAGATCTCAACCTGGTTCAGGAAGGTGGCATGGTCGACTCCGGCAGACAGTACCGCCCACGGAATATCGCCACAGATTTCCGTCACCGCTGCGCAAGCTTCTTCCGTTCCCGGATAAGGGATTTTCAGTACCTTTGAACCGCACTCAATGCATAGCTTACAGCCATCCTGAATCAGCTGCGGAATTCTACGCTGGTATTCTTCCTTACTTTCATTTTCCAACGGGTAGGTCAGGAACTCCACGACCAGTAGCAGGTCTTCACGCGCGAAGTCGGCAATGACCTCCCTCAGCGTCGCAAGGTTGGCGGTATTGGCATCCGGTATATCGGAACGCAGGTAGATCATAATTTTCCCGCCGGTAGCGCCCAGTTCGCGAACTTTGCGCGCATTAATCCCTTCCACCATCGTAGAGATGCGATATCCCTGCTCTGAGGTTTCCCAGCCGGACGCATCCAGGCCGACCAGCAGACCGGTATTACGTGGCAGTACGCCTTCATCGACAATTCCCGGTACGGCACAGAGAGGGTCGACTAATACACAGCCCGCTTCAGAGGCAAGATAGCGGGTAATATCATATTTCGTTTTACCCAGCGTTTCGTTACTGATCTCTTTTTGCGCTTCAGGGGTTGCCGCTAATAACGTCCGCATTCCTCCGCGCTGATCGCAGGCGACAACCATCATTGAACCTGTAGCATCGCAAATCATTTGATAGCCGCGACGCTCAGCGGTGGTCATTATATTCATCATATATACCCTCTTATAGGAGATTAACAGTATTAAAATTAATTGCAGTGCAGACGCTGGCCAATCCATGTCATCAGATCGTGGCCATCGCTGAGGTTATTCTGGTCAACGATATAGACATCACTTAACGCCATTGGCTGTGCTTTCTCAGCCAGTCGCATTAATTCCGGAATATACTCTTCCCCCGGATGCCCCTTCACCCGACAGGAGCACCGTGATTTATAGCGCTCAGCCACATTTTCCGCCGAGATCTTATTCCATATTTCAATAACACTCTGGCATCCAGCCATCGCAAGGTATTCTTCAAGAACTGACCTGTCGCGAAAACCAAACCAGGCATCTAATATAAACAGCGAATTTTCCGGCGCGCTCCTGACAATCCTGAACATAGCTTCATATGCGGCATACCCGAGCTTACGATTTAATGGTCGGTCAATAATATCGGCAAACTGAAGCATAAAGGGCTCTTTAATTTCATCGATACTCAACACTGGCGCATTAAAATGCAGAGAAATATTTTTTGCCACCGAGCTTTTCCCTGACGCGGGAATACCATTCACTAAAATCAGTTTCCTCATAATAACCTCAGTATTTCATCTACAGAGGTAGCGTTTCTGATTTGCGCTAATGTCGTCTCATCTTCCAGCAGTTCCACTATCGAGGCAATGCCTTCGGTAATATGGGTATTGCTGTCGACCCCAGCAAACATCACCACAATATCTACCGGCGAGCTGCCATGAATTGATATCGGTACTTTTAACGTTGCCATACTGAAACAGTTCTTTATTACCCCACACTCTGGTCTTGCGTGAGGAATAGCAATACCTTCATCAAAGACGTAATAGGCACCAAATTCCTCCGTATTATTAATTACCGCGGTGGGATAATCACGGGTGACAAACCCGCCGGTAATTAATGGCTGCGCCACTATTTCAATTATCTCATGCCATGAATGAACTTCAATGCTGACCTGAATACAATGGTTCTCCGAGAGAAAGTCTTTAATACTCATACAACCTCATATATTTTTGCGGATAGTGTTCCTTAATTCGTCAATTTTAACGAAAACATCATCAACACAATTTCTGTAGTCCTTGCTGGCAGCGTAAATTTTGATGGCCTGGTTATATTTCACCATTAACAGTTTTTGCGTTGCATTATCCGCCGGGTTTTCAGCCAGTGCGGCTTCTAACTGTGATAACTCAAGCTTGACTTTCTCGGCCTCAGCGTCATAGGTATTCCCCTGCACCTTACCTGAATTAAAGAGTTTTTTTAATGATGAAAACATATTGCCTCCTGGTGCGTTACTACGTTATTTCTGCCGGGGGATATCAGTTAATTTAATTAACGATTACTTGCTCAGTTTTCTGTTAGCAAACCAGACAATTAGGACGACGAAGACAATAAAGCCGATGACGAATGACCAGTCATTCTGGAAAGCATGGCCTAATACCAGCCCCGTACTGATGACATCAGAGTCGCTGAAGGTCACACCTTTAAAGCCGAAGGACTCCAGCAGCGGCACCAGAATGGCGGGCAGCAGGGTGATAAATAACCCGTGTACCACGCCGCCGATAATGGCCCCTTTTCTGCCACCCATCGCGTTACCAAACACCCCGGCAGCCCCTCCGGCGAAGAAGTTGGTTAACAGGCCGGGCAGGATCATCGCCAGACCGAACATCGGAAAGACGATCATGCCGATAATTGACCCCACGGTAGTGGCGAGAAAGCCAACGATGACCGCGTTTGGCGCGTAGGGGAACAGTACCGGGCAGTCCAGAGCGGGTTTGGCATTCGGCACCAGGCGCATGGCAATACCACGGAAGGCTGGTACCAGTTCGTTCAGCAGTAAACGTACACCGCTGTACAGCACGAATACACCGGCAACAAACTGCATTGACTGCATAAAGGAGTACATAATGTAGTTAGTATCCCCGGCGAACTGCGCGATATAACCCGAACCGGCGAAGATTGCAGGAATGATATACATCGGCACCATAATCACCGCCATCGACAGGTAGGTATCCTGCAGGAACTTAAAGTTATCAGGCAGTTGCAGATCTTCGGTTGAGTGGGAGTTCTTACCGACCACTTTGGCCACTGCCGCCTGCACCAGATAGCCAATGGTGCAGAAGTGTCCCAATGCAATATCATCCGAATCAGTGATCTTACGCACGATAGGCTGCGCGATTGCCGGCATCAGCACCGCCATGATGCCGCCAAAGATTCCACCGGTTAGAATCAGAGAGGCCCCACTTAACCCGGCTTTATAACCAATGACGGTACCAATGGTTGCCATCCACAGCAGAGCCTGACCGGTCAGGAAGATATATTTAAACGGTGTAATACGGGCGATAAGGATGTTAACGGCAAAAATGACCAGCAGTGTAAGCGCGACTTCCGAGCCCAGCTCACGGTTAGCCACCCCGGCAATCGCAGCGACGTCGGTGATATACCCCTTCATACCAAAGCCTTGGGTGAAGATATCATTGAGGAAGGTCAGCGCCTCGACGATGATATTGATCCCGGCCATCATGATCAGGAAGCCAAGCAGGGTTTTAAAGGTCCCTTCAACCGTTTTCCCGAGCGATTTTTTCTGTAAGATCAGACCCAGCATTGCAATAAGCGCAATCAGTATCGAAGCCTGCCCTAAAAAATCTTTGACTATAAAATGAATAATAGCGTCCACGTAACACCTCACGATTACTTGTTTTTCATATAAGCAAGGATTTTTTCTTCTATCTCATTCTTATCCGTCAGTTTATTTAATATGATAACTTTTTTCTTTTGTTCCTCGCTGGCGTCGGCATTTAAAATATCGGCAAACATTTTTTGTGTAAGAATGAAATCATATTTAAAAGATGATGCTTCAGAAACCGTCGTATGATCGATATCGGCATCAATCTGTAACTTCTTTAATACTGCTTTCGCGCTCATCTCAATAGCAAAACTTGAGCCAAGGCCACAGCCACATACGCAGAGTACTTTAAGCATTTTAAATACCTCAGATAAGTTGAGTTAGTTTAGCCAGTTTGTAGATGTCGCTTTCTTGATCTACTAAACGTCTTTCAGAATCTTCAAGATCGAGCGGAATCGCTCTATTGTTGTTATTAATAACTATGATTTTATTAGTCAGACCGCTGTTGATACATCTCACCACTTCTTCAGCTAATATTGCACCTTCAATAATTTCCTCGCCGGTTGGCATCCCGCTTCTTAAACCATATCCTAAAATCGTTTTTCTGATACGAATACCAATCTTGTGCTCGATTTTGCCAATCATAGTATCAATCGCCCCCTGGAATCCTGGGGTATATTCTTTGGTGTAGCCTTCTGAGCAGAGGATTATCACGCTATTCTGCTGTTTTATTTTACATTTAATACGACTGGCCAGCTCGTCGATATCCCATATGGCTTCAGGAATTAAGGCAATATCGGCATTACTTTTCAGCGCGGCCTGAAGCGTCAGTTCGCCGCAGTATCCCCCTAGCAGCTCAATCATAAATACACGCCCCGGCAGCCCGCGCCCGGTATTACGTAGTTTGGCGACCTCAGCAATAACCTGTTCACAGGCGGTAGAAAACCCCACTGTATAACTGTTACCGGCAATATCATTATCAATCGTCATACCGATTCCGTAACAATTTATACCGTAGCCACTCAGATTCTTTAGAAACTGAAATGAACCATCGCCGCCTCCCATAATCAGACAATCCAGTTTTTTACTACGAATATTTTTAACTATTTTTTCGTAGTCAGATTTTCTGCATTTATCCTCTTTTCTGCCGGAAGAAACTAACGGCACGGCGGAGATTGAAAAATCGACTAAATCTCTGGTTGATATTTCCTTGGCACAGTTGCCGATCAAACCATTAATACCACCATCAAAAATAACAATTTCTGTTTCAGTCATTCGATTGATCTGAAAAAGAAAATTATTCATGCCGCTGACGTCGCCACCACTAATTACCAAACCAATTTTCATGGTGCCCTCAGGTTATTTACTCAGCTCTTAAGGTGAAATCGATTCTAATAGTGGGCATATTATTTTTTTTGAACCCCATCACATATTTGTGAGATTTCAGGGCTCAAAAGGTTATTGACAGGTTAAAAATACATAAAAAATTGTGATAATAATCACTAATATTTAGAGCGTTTTTAAAGCCAAATTTTTTAACCATATGTTTTTATTTATCTTTTTTGTTAGGCTCTATTTTTTAAAAAGTGTGTATTTTGCCAAAAAATCGGCGTATTCATTTTGTGATAAGTTTCACATTAAATACGGAGATGAGGGGAAAAGAACCGGGAAATAACCAGTGGATGAACGCTGGCAATAGCCAGGAGATACCACCGCGGGAGGGAAGTCGCAAGTGAAGAGGTTTTTTTACCCGGGAATGAACTATCGACCGACGGAACATAATCCCCTGTCAAGGTAGCGGCTTTACTACACCTGCAGATTACGTTAGCTCATGGGTTAAACGACAAAAAGCAAAAAGGGGTTACCTGTCGGTAACCCCTTTTTTTATTTGGCGGAAGCGTAGAGATTCGAACTCTAGAACCCTTTCGGGTCGCCGGTTTTCAAGACCGGTGCCTTCAACCGCTCGGCCACGCTTCCGGTATGGGGCGCACTATAAACACCTCGGCGTAGCCTGTAAAGCCCGATTTTGTTCAACTGCCTTAAAAACAACCAAAAATGCGTTATTCGTCTGAAATACAGGCAGTTTGCGTAAAAAATCAACGCCAATCGGGCGGGTGATGGTTAATGTTTTTTGATGTACATATCTTTCGTGAAATAGTAGCCCAGCTTATCCGGCGTAAATCCTCCCACCCACGGCTTCACCAGGTGGGTACGAACATAATGATAAACCGGCACCGCCTGGACATCTTTCCCCAGCAGATCCTCGGCCTGCTGATAGAACTGGCCACGGGTAACAACATCCGGCGCCTTAGCCGCGCTTTTTAACGCTTCATCATAGGCCGGGTTGCTGTACTGGCTGGTGTTTTCACTATCGCCGGTGCGGAAGTTATTCAGGAAGGTGGCGGCATCGTCATAATCAGCAATCCACGCGTAGCGCACCGCATCAAAATTATGCGTATGCATGGTATCGAGCATCGTCTTCCACTCTTGATTCTGCAGCTTCGCCTCTACGCCGAGGTTTTTCTTCCACATCGAACTGACGGCAATCGCCACCCGCTGATGTGATTCCGACGTGTTATACAGCAGATTGAATACCAGCGGATGACTGTCGCTGTACCCGGCTTCGCTCAGCAGCTTTTTGGCCTCGGCTATACGTCTATCGCGCGGCCAGCTGGCATAATCTGGATTTTGCAGTTTTACGCCGCCAATATCAGGCTGGCTGATCAACCACGCCGGACGCTGCCCCTGCCCCAGCACTTTTTCAGCGATGATGTCTTTATCCAGCGCCATATTCAGCGCCAGTCGGACCCGCGGATCGTTAAAGGGCGCTCTGGTGGTATTGAACTCGTAATAGTAGGTCGCCAGCTGCGGCGAAACGTTCAGCTGATCGCCCATGGTCTTTTTGAGCTGAGCGAACTGGTTAATCGGCACCGTATAAACGATGTCGATTTCACCGGCTTTATAGCGGTTAACGTCAGCCGCTTCCGAATGAATCGGCAGCCAGGTCACTTTATTGATGACGGTATGAGCATTATCCCAGTAGCGCGGGTTACGTTCGGCCACAATCCGCTCGTTGACCACCCATGCGGAAAGTTTATACGCCCCGCTGGTGACAATATGTTCCGGTTTGGTCCACTGCTCGCCAAAGCGGGTCACCAGCACTTTATCAATCGGGACCAGCGAAGGGTGCGCCAGCATCGCTAAAAACGCCGCGTTCGGCTGGGTTAATGTCACTTCAAAGGTGCTGTCATCGATAGCCCTGACGCCCAGCGTCTCCGGCGCTTTTTTGCCCTGCGCAATATCCTGCGCATTGACGATATGCATATTGCCCGGGTAGCTGGCATAAGGCGATGCGGTTAGCGGGGAAACCAGACGTTGCCAGCTCCAGACAATATCCCGCGCGGTGATGGCGGTCCCGTCTGACCAGGTCGCCCCGGGGCGTAAATGGAACGTCCAGACGGTGTTATCTTTATTTTCCCACTTCTCCGCCAGCCGCGGCTGAATTTCGCCCTGCGGCGAGACGCTGACCAGCCCCTCGAAGAGATCGCTGATGATATTGAACTCAACATCGCTCTCCACTTTATGCGGATCCAGAGATGCCGGTTCGCTGCCGTTATTTCTGACCAGTTCCTGCTTCTCTGCCAGCACCGTTCCCGGCGGCACCTGCGCGGCGAAAGCCGTGAACGTCGTACCGAGTAACCCGATGGCCAGTAATGCGCGTGTGAGGTGATTGTATTTTTGTAATTTCATATCCCTTGCCTTTGTTACACTTCATTTGTACCCTCTCCACACTTAGCCACAGAATGGCGATAACGCAATATTTTTCAGTAACCTATCAGATTCCGATCTGGTTCCTGACGCTAAACGCACAAACACACCGCCTTACCATCATTTATTAGAATAATATGCTGCATCATTACCTTGAGGTCTACGTAAAGATGGGTAAAAGCCCTATGGCTTCAGGCGTGGTTTTTTTATGCTTCATTATTAATTACATCTGTCATAAGAGAGTGACTCATGGATCGTATTATTACGTCGTCGCGTGACCGTTCATCGCTGCTCAGCACGCACAAAGTGCTGCGGAACACCTATTTCCTGCTCAGTCTGACGCTGGCATTTTCCGCCATTACGGCAACGGCAAGCACGGTACTGATGCTGCCCTCTCCGGGACTGATTCTGACCCTGGTCGGTATGTATGGTCTGATGTTCCTGACTTACAAACTGGCGAATAAACCGACCGGCATTCTGGCGGCGTTCGCCTTTACCGGCTTCCTGGGCTATATCCTCGGGCCGATGCTCAACGCTTACCTGTCAGCGGGGATGGGCGATCTGATCGGTCTGGCGCTGGGGGGGACCGCTCTGGTGTTCTTTTGCTGCTCGGCCTATGTGCTGACCACACGTAAAGATATGTCCTTCCTCGGCGGTATGCTGATGGCGGGCGTAGTGGTGGTGCTGATCGGTATGGTGGCGAACATTTTCCTGCAACTGCCGGCTCTGCATCTGGCGATCAGCGCGGTGTTTATCCTGATTTCTTCAGGCGCTATCCTGTTTGAAACCAGCAACATCATCCGCGGCGGTGAAACGAACTACATCCGTGCAACGGTGAGCCTGTACGTATCGCTGTACAACATCTTCGTCAGCCTGCTGAGCATCCTTGGCTTCGCCAGCAGAGACTAACCGCTCTCCTGTTCTTCTCAGGCCCTGCTTATGCGGGGCCTTATTTTTTGCTACACTGCCGCCAGTTTGAGCGGTATGTGACGAATTATGTTTATCTTTGAAGGCAACGAAATAGAGACCGATAGCGAAGGCTATCTGAAGGATACCACCCAGTGGAGCGAAGCAATGGCCGCGGTCATCGCCGGGCAGGAAGGGATTACCCTTTCCGTTGAACACTGGGAAGTGGTGCGCTTTGTGCGCGACTTTTATCTGGAATTCAACACCTCGCCGGCGATCCGTATGCTGGTGAAGGCGATGGCGAGCAAGTTTGGCGAAGAGAAAGGCAACAGTCGCTATCTCTACCGCCTGTTCCCGAAAGGCCCGGCGAAGCAGGCGACAAAAATTGCCGGCCTGCCTAAACCGGTAAAGTGCATCTAATAAAGAATGGCAAACTTTTGCCACTCTCTGCTGGGTTGATGGGGCTCGGTATTCACCCTGTCAACCCGCGCGCTGCGCGGTCCGCCGGCCTTCAGCCAGGCCACTAACGCCGCGACCGGCTCCTCCTCTCCGCAGGCCAGCACCTCCACGCTACCATCATCAAGATTACGCGCGTAACCCGTCAGCCCCAAACGTAGCGCTTCCCGCTGCGTCGAGTAGCGAAACCCAACGCCCTGCACGGAACCATAAACCCATGCCATTGTGCATACTGTCGCCATATTCCCCCCTTTCCGGGCAACCCCTTACGCTGAGAATAGCAAATTCTCGTCAACGTACATGCTTCGGCAGCAGACCATAGTGCTGACGAAAACGCGCGCTGAATCGAGAACCGGACTGATAGCCGCTGTTGAGAGCGATCTCGCCTATCGGCAGCGACGTCGATTGCAGCTGACCTAGTGCATGAGCCATGCGCACCTCTTCGACGATCTGGCGAAAGCTTTGCGACTCCTGACGTAAACGACGGCGTAGCGTCGACTCCCCCACAAACAACATCTTCGCCACCCGGGAAACGCTCCACGTTTCGGCGGGCGACAGCATAATAATCTGCCGGACCTGACCAGTCAGATCCTGCTGTCTTTCACTCAACAGCGGCCCGGCGTACCCTGCCTGCTGTAACGCCAGCAGTAACCCCATCGTCTGATGCTGCTGCATCGCCGCCGATAATTCGCCGCGAACCGTCTGCAACACGTTTTGCCACATAAACGCCAGCTCAGGGGTTATCGGCGCACATAATGAAGTCAGGCGGCCGGGCTGCGGCTCGCTCATGTAGCGGGTTTTAAAATCCGCCAGCAGGTCTGCCGTCAGCGAAAGCAGATCGGAACAAAACAGCCCGCTATCCGGCTGATTAATCACTTCCAGTTCGACGTCAGCGGGCAGAATGATCAGCTGCTGTGGCGTCGCCAGCATCTGGCTGACGCCCTGTACGATAATCTTACTCCCGCGATTAACCCGACACAGCGCCGGTGAAAACAGCCTGACGCGATGCAGTTTATATAATCGTCGGGAGGTAATTTCTGCCGCCGATAACGCGCTGTGATGAAAATGAATGTTCCGCATCTTCGTTCTCTTGAGGTCGTTTAGCGCCCCGCCATCGCCGTCAACTGCGCGCTGGCGATGGCATGGCCGTGCAGCTGAAAGCCAACTAACGCGCCGCTGGCCTGGGCATCTATCGGTAATGCTGGCGTATCCAGCGCCCACACCGTAAAGCGGTAACGGTGAGGCTTGTCCCCGGCAGGTGGGCACGCTCCGCCGAATCCCGCATAGCCGAAATCATTCCGCCCCTGAACCGCGCCGACAGGCAGTGTAGCGCTATTTTTATCCCCGGCACCAGCCGCCAGCTGAGAAACCGCTGGCGGGATATTGACTACCGTCCAGTGCCACCAGCCGCTGCCGCTGGGGGCATCCGGGTCATAAGCGGTCACCGCAAAACTCCGGGTTCCCGGCGGCGCATTTTCCCAGGCCAGCTGCGGTGAGATATTGTCGCCGCTGCAGCCAAAACCGTTAAACCGCTGTGCTATCGCCAGAGTGCCACCTTCACGTATGTCGCTACTGGTGACGCGAAACGGTGCAGCCGCCGCGCCGGTACCGCTCATCGCCATCATGATAGCCGCTAACCAGGATCCTGTTTTCATCGTATTTTCCTCCGTTGGGTGAGGAAACACTGTAAGATCGAGCGCAGGTTTTTATTGTGCCGAAGCGCCTGCGTTTTGTGCCGAAACGCTCACCCGCCGACGCAGGCGGAATGATGCTTGCGCCGGTCACTTGTGCTAACCTACGCGCCATTTTTCGGTGCCGACATTCCCGTTGCTTAAAGGTAGCCCCATGACAGACTCCATTTATCCCCGCTTAGTGTTAACCAAAGGACGCGAGAAATCTCTGCTGCGTCGTCACCCCTGGATTTTCTCCGGCGCCGTCGCCCGTCTGGAAGGGAAAGCCCGCTCCGGTGAAACCATCGACATCGTTGATTCTCAGGGGAAATGGCTGGCCCGCGGCGCCTGGTCACCCTCTTCACAGATTCGCGCGCGCGTCTGGAGCTTCGATCGTCACGAAGCTATCGACAACGCCTTTTTCGAGCGCCGCCTGCAACAGGCGCAGAGCTGGCGTGAATGGCTGGCGGCGCGCGACGGTCTTGACAGCTACCGCCTGATTGCCGGTGAGTCCGACGGGCTTCCGGGGGTGACGATTGACCGTTTTGGCAACTTTTTCGTGCTGCAGCTGCTGAGCGCCGGGGCCGAGTACCAGCGCGCAGCCATCGTCAGCGCACTACAAACCCTGTTCCCGGCCTGCTCCATTTACGATCGCAGCGATGTCGCGGTACGTAAAAAAGAAGGTCTGGAGCTGGCGCAGGGTCTGGTTACCGGCGAACTGCCGCCGGCGCTGCTGCCGATCGCCGAACACGGCATGCAGCTGTTGGTCGATATTCAGGGCGGTCACAAAACCGGTTACTACCTCGACCAGCGCGATAGCCGCCTGGCGACCCGCCGCTACGTTGCCGACAAACGGGTACTGAACTGCTTCTCCTATACCGGCGGTTTCGCCGTCTCTGCATTGATCGGCGGCTGCCGCCAGGTCATCAGCGTCGATACGTCGCAGGAAGCGCTGGACGTCGCCAGACAAAACGTTGAGCTGAATAAACTGGATCTGTCGAAAGCCGAATTTGTCCGCGACGATGTTTTTAAACTGCTGCGCAAATATCGCGATCAGGGGGAGAAGTTCGATGTTATCGTCATGGATCCACCGAAATTTGTTGAGAACAAGAGCCAGCTGATGGGCGCCTGCCGCGGCTATAAAGACATCAATATGTTGGCTATCCAGCTGCTGAATCCCGGCGGCATCCTGCTGACCTTCTCCTGCTCTGGCTTAATGGCGACCGATTTATTTCAGAAAATCATTGCCGATGCCGCAATTGATGCCGGACGTGATGTACAATTTATAGAACAGTTCCGTCAGGCTGCCGATCACCCGGTGATTGCAACCTACCCGGAAGGGCTGTATCTGAAAGGGTTTGCCTGTCGCATCATGTAACTTGAAAAGCGGAACATTGCCCGCATATAGCAGGTAATATGTTTCCCAGGAGGTGCCTATGATTGCCAGCAAATTCGGTATCGGCCAGCAGGTCCGCCATACGCTGTTGGGCTACCTCGGCGTGGTCGTTGATATCGATCCAGAATACTCGCTCGCGGAACCGGAAGAGGATGAAATTGCCGCCAATGACGAACTGCGGGCGTCGCCCTGGTATCATGTGGTCATGGAAGATGAGGACGGCCAGCCGATCCACACTTATCTTGCAGAAGCGCAGCTGAGCAGCGAAGCCAGCGATGAACACCCGGAGCAGCCGTCCATGGATGAGCTGGCCAGAACGATTCGCCAGCAGCTGCAGGCACCGCGATTACGTAACTAATGTGAAAAACCCCGCGATGGCGGGGTTTTTTGTTTATTTCGCCAGCCCTAAGCGCGGTATTTCAATCGCCGGGCAGCGATCCATCACCACGTTCAGCCCCGCGTCGCGCGCCAGGACGGCGGCCTGCTCATTAATCACGCCCAGCTGTAACCACAGCGTTTTCGCCCCAATGGCTATCGCCTCCTGCGCGACGCCCCACGCCGCGTCGGAATGACGGAAAACATCAACCATATCCACTTTTTCCGGTACATCGGCAAGGGTGGCGTAACCTTTCTGCCCCATCAGCGTCGTGCCGGCCACCTTCGGCGAGACCGGGATCACGTGATACCCCTGTTCCAGAAGATATTTCATTACCCGATAGCTGGGACGATCGGGTTTGTCACTCGCCCCCACCAGCGCAATCGTCTGTGTTGAGGTGAGAATGTCTGCGATATCGTTCTCTGTCATATTTTCCTCCCGCTATTTAGGCCAAGTGTAAGCTAATCCGGGTAAACGAGCCATTCCTCCTGATTAACGGATACGTCAAAAATTTTCACCGCGGCACTTGCAGCCGCAGTCACTTCCAGTAATCTGTCTGCTGGTCAAAATGTGGAATGAAATTATGGAACTGACGACACGTACGTTACCTGCGCGCAAACATATCGCGCTGGTTGCTCACGATCACTGCAAAGATATGCTGATGAAATGGGTGGCGCGCCACCAGGCGCTGCTGGCTCAGCACGAGCTTTATGCCACCGGTACCACCGGTAACCTTATCTCCCGCGCAACCGGGCTTGAGGTAAATGCGATGCTGAGCGGGCCGATGGGCGGCGATCAGCAGGTCGGCGCGCTGATCGCCGAAGGCAAAATCGATGTGCTGATTTTCTTCTGGGACCCGCTTAACGCCGTACCGCACGACCCGGACGTCAAAGCGCTGCTGCGCCTGGCAACGGTGTGGAATATCCCGGTAGCGACAAACGCCTCAACGGCCGACTTTATTATTCTGTCTCCGCACTTTAGCGAACCGCTCGATATCCTGATTCCGGATTATCAACGCTATCTCGCCGACCGCCTGAAGTAAGCCATGCTGGCGGACCGGCCGCCAGCGATTACGGTTTTCTCGCCACAGGAACATCAAGCTCTTCTAATATTTCGACAAACGGCGAAGGCCGCGCCTTGTTGAACAGCAACCAGACGCGAAGACGCGCGCGAGTGATGGCGACATACAGTAACCGCCGCTCTTCCGCATCCTGGAAATCTTCCGGTTGCGGCAACAGCGCCTGCTCCATGATGGATTCCCTGGCCGGGGCCGGAAAGGCATCGTCGCCCTCCTGCAGCCCGAGGACAATCACGTAATCCGCCTGTTGCCCTTTACTGGCGTGAATAGTCATAAAATCGAGCTGCAAATGCGGCCAGCGCGTCGCCGCTTTCTCCAGCGCATCGGGTTTCAGATGATGGTAGCGCGCCAGCAGCAGGATCCGCTGCTCCGGCTTCACATAGCCGCTAAGCTTATCGAGCAGCTCGTCGAGCTTATCGTCAGCCAGCAAGGTCACGGCCTTTTTATCTCCGGCCGTCAGGCTGTTCAACGGTTTGCTTAGCTGATGCGGGTTTTGCTGAATAAAACCGTTCGCCACTTCACCAATACGGCCATTAAAGCGGTAGGTGGTATCCAGCGCACAGCAATCCCCCTCGCCAAAATAGTGGTTGAAGGCGGTGGTCAGGGAGAGCTGCGCGCCGCTGAAGCGGTAAATAGCCTGCCAGTCGTCGCCCACGGCAAAGAGCGTGGTCTGCGTGTTCTGCCGGCGCAGTGCGGCAAGCAAGGCGGCGCGCTGCGGAGAGATATCCTGAAATTCATCCACCAGGATATGCTTCCACGGGCTGACAAAACGCCCCTTATCCAGAATATTAATCGCCTGATGTATCAGGCCGGAAAAATCGACCGCGTTTTCGTCTTTCAGCGCCGTTTTCCAGGCCTTAAGCAGCGGCGCCATCAGTTTGACGCGCTTGCCGAACAGATCCCGCACCTCTTCTGGCGCGCCGGCGATCATCTCCGCCTGCGATCCCCCGTGCATGCGCATCAGGCTGACCCAGCGATCGAGGCGGCTGGATATCCGTCGCTGTATTTTTTTGTCCTGCCAGAATTCACCGTCCGGTACCTGCCACGCCATCTCTTCTTCCAGCCACTGGCGCCAGCCTTTGGCCTGCGCCTTTTTCTCCTGGCACTGCAGGCACCAGTGTTTCAGCAACAGCGCCTGACGAGCGGCGCTATCGCTCTCCAGCCTGCTGATGGCCGGCACTTTTTTACTGCCCTGCTGAATAATATGCAACGCCAGAGAGTGGAAAGTGCGTGCCGTAATCTCTTCGCTGCTTAACCGTTCGTGGATGCGCTCATCCATCTCCTGGGCCGCCTGGCGCCCAAATGCCAGCAGCAGGATCTGGTCAGGCGCGGCTTCGCCTCGCGTTAACAACCATCCGGCACGCGCCACCAGCACCGACGTTTTTCCGCTGCCGGCGCCGGCAAGCACCAGCAAAGAGCGCTCGCCGTTAACCACCGCCCGCGCCTGCGCCGGATTAAGCGGCGATGATTCGACTCCGGCAAAAAAACCGCGGTATTGCTCCAGCATCGACGCTGTAAAAGCCTGATTATGCGCAAGCCGGGCTTCTTCCGTATCACCCAACCAGCTCTGGCACTGCTGCCACAGCTCACGGCAGTTCTCGAAAGCGTCAAGCCGGCTGGTGGGCATCGGCAGCCCTTTCAGCGCACGGCGTATTTTACTCTGCACGTCAGCGACCTGCTGGCGGGTCAACCACTTCCCTTCCGCGCTGGAACGAGCGACTTCCGCCAGCTGCTGGCGCAGAACATCAGCCGCAATGTCGCTCATTTCCGCGCTCCACTGCTGCCAGAGAGTATTCAGATGATGAAAGAAACGCTGCGTTTCGTTCCACTCGGTGCCATGCAAACGCACAACCTTGCTGTCCGGCAGCACAAACTCCAGCTCGCCCCAGACCAGGCCACGCTTACAATGAACTGACAATAACTGATTGAAAGGTATAAGATACTCATGGTTATCGCCGGAAACTTTTACTCCGGCATTAAGCAGTTGCACCCTATCGTAAGGGTGCTGTGCCATGCGTTTGCCCAATGTTGTCGCTTTAAGTTCCATATAATGCCGAATTTCAATCAGGTTGGATGTTTTTAAGTTTAACCGCCAGCGACCAGGTGCTCCAGCGTAAAAAACGTTACAATGGTCAGGTCTTATTATCTCCAGGACTGAACAGAGGGTTTATGCGTACCATTCTGAATATTTTGAACTTTATACTTGGCGGTTTCGCCACCACCCTGGGTTGGCTGCTGGCGACATTGGTCAGCATCGTCCTGATCTTCACCCTGCCGTTAACCCGCTCGTGCTGGGAAATTACCCGATTGTCTCTTCTGCCCTATGGTAACGAGGCAATTCATGTCGACGAACTCGAACCGCAGGGGAAAAATAGCCTGCTGAATGCCGGCGGCACCATCCTGAATATACTGTGGTTTATCTTTTTTGGCTGGTGGCTGTGCCTGATGCACATCTTCAGCGGCATCGCCCAGTGTCTGACGATCATCGGTATCCCGGTCGGTATTGCCAACTTTAAAATCGCCGCCATTGCCCTGTGGCCGGTGGGGCGCAGAGTAGTTTCCGTCGAAACGGCCCGCGCCGCGCGTGAGGCGAATGCACGCCGTCGCTTTCAGTAACCGGGCGGAATACGATCATGCTTAGCCCCCTGCTACGCCGTTATACATGGAACAGCGCCTGGTTATACAACGCCAGGATTTTTATCGCCCTGTGCGGCACGACCGCCGTTCCATGGTGGCTCGGCGAAGTAAAACTGACCATCCCCCTGACGCTTGGGGTCGTTGCCGCCGCGTTGACCGACCTCGACGATCGCCTCACCGGACGGTTACGCAATCTGGCCATTACCCTGGTGTGCTTTTTTATTGCTTCCGCCTCGGTGGAACTGCTCTTTCCCTGGCCCTGGCTGTTTGCGCTCGGTTTAACGCTTTCCACCACCGGCTTCATTTTGCTCGGCGGGCTGGGACAGCGTTACGCCACGATCGCATTCGGCGCCCTGCTGATCGCCATTTATACCATGCTAGGGGTGACGCTCTACGATCGCTGGTATCTGCAACCGCTGTTCCTGTTGACCGGGGCCGTCTGGTACAACCTCCTGACGCTGGCCGGGCACATCATTTTCCCGATTCGCCCGCTTCAGGACAATCTTGCGCGCAGCTATGAGCAGCTGGCACGTTACCTGGAGCTCAAGTCCCGCCTGTTTGACCCGGATATTGAAGATGAAAGTCAGGCGCCGCTCTACGATTTAGCCATTGCCAATGGCCAGCTGGTCACAACGCTCAATCAGACGAAAACCTCGCTGCTGACTCGCCTGCGCGGCGACCGCGGGCAGCGCGGCACCCGTCGAACGCTGCAGTATTATTTTGTTGCCCAGGACATCCATGAGCGCGCCAGCTCATCGCATATTCAGTATCAGACGCTGCGCGATCATTTCCGCTATAGCGATGTGATGTTTCGCTTCCAGCGGATGCTGTCGATGCAGGCGCAGGCGTGTCAGAAACTCTCCCGCGCAATTCTTTTACGCGAGCCTTATCAGCACGATGCCCATTTTGAACGGGCATTTATGCACCTTGATGCCGCCCTCGATCGCGTTCGGGCCAGCGGAGCGCCAGCGGAACAGGTGAAAGCGCTCGGCTTCCTGCTGAATAATTTACGCGCGATTGATGCGCAGCTGGCGACCATTGAGTCAGTACAAACGATTACGCCATCAACCAGCAATACCGAAAGCTTGCTCTCAGACGACAGGCTCAGCGGTTTCAGTGATATCTGGCTACGCCTGCGGCGCAATATGTCGCCGGAGTCGGCCCTGTTTCGCCATGCCGTGCGGATGTCGTTAGTGCTGTGCGCAGGCTATGCGTTTATTCAGTTCACCGGATTAGATCATGGTTACTGGATCCTCCTGACCAGCCTGTTTGTCTGTCAGCCGAACTATAACGCCACCCGCCATCGGCTGGCGCTGAGGATTATCGGGACGTTGATCGGGGTAGCGATTGGCCTGCCGATACTGCTGCTGGTACCGTCAGTTGAAGGCCAGCTGCTGCTGATTGTCCTGACCGGCGTACTGTTCTTTGCGTTTCGCAACGTACAGTATGCCCACGCGACGATGTTTATCACCCTGCTGGTCCTGCTGTGCTTTAACCTGCTGGGAGAAGGGTTCGAGGTGGCATTGCCACGCATCATCGATACACTGATTGGCTGTGCTATCGCCTGGGCGGCGGTGAGCTTTATCTGGCCGGACTGGAAGTTCCGCAATTTGCCGCGCGCGCTGGACCAGGCGCTCAATGCCAACTGCCGCTACCTGGATGCTATCCTCGAACAGTATCATCAGGGGCGCGATAACCGCCTGGCCTACCGCGTTGCACGTCGGGATGCACACAGCCGGGATGGTGAACTCGCCTCGGTGGTCTCTAACCTGTCGACGGAACCGCGCGCAGACTCGACCCTGCGCGAAACGGCATTCCGTTTACTGTGCCTGAACCATACGTTTACCAGCTATATTTCGGCGCTGGGCGCGCACCGGGAAAAACTCTCTACCCCGGAGATACTGGCTCTCCTTGATGATGCCGTCTGCTATGTTGATGATGGGCTGCACCACACGCCAGCCGACGAACAGCGGGTGCAGCAGGCACTCAGCAGTTTGCAAACCCGGATCCAACATCTCGAGCCGCGCGCCGACAGTAAAGAACCGCTGGTGCTCCAGCAGGTCGGTCTGCTACTGGCGCTGTTACCGGAAATCTGCCGGCTGCAAAAGCAGGTAGCGGTTCACCCTGAGTAAACATCAATACCTCCGGGGTTGGGCACCAGCCCACTCTTTGAGCTCCTGACGCCGTTGCGTCGGGAGCGCCGCGGCGTGAACGCCGGCGATCGCGCCTTCCAGCGAATAGAGAACATTTAGCGTCAGGGCCTTATTCAACTCACGTAATTTCAACCAGACCTTCTCCGCGCCAAGATGACGTAGGGTCTGTTCATCAGTGACGCCTGCGTTAATCAACAGTAGCTCCATGTGAAAGCTAATATTTGGCAGGTCTTTCAACCTCCCGCCATCACGCTGTCGCCTCTTTTCATTACGCGCGGTTTGCAACGAGCACGCCGACAGGTTGAATAGCATTTTGCTATCGCGCCAAAGCGTTTCGTCAATCTGATAGTATTTCAGCGACACCGGACGGCCATTTTTGCGCATCGTCAAAGGGGGATTCGCATGCTCCCCGCAGTAGGCCGCACTCTGTTCGCAAACCCGAAGATAGATTTCGCCTTCCGCCACCATGGCAAAAACCGTATCCTCTATCGCCAGGCTATAACCGCCAAATAATGGACGACAGCTTATTTTACCTAATGAAGATAAACATTCCTGAAATTGATGGAACCGTAAAGATGAAATTTTCTTCATGATTATTCCTTTGTTAATCATGCAAATAGAGGATAATTTATGAACGGATCCGCTAATATAGAAAATAAGTGACTTCTTTTATTGCGGCAAGATGATTTTGCCGTTCATCTCAATTAACTCATCATTTTGCGAGGGGCTTTCAGGAAACTGGCGCCCCGATATGGCAAATATATAAGTGGAAAAATAGACAAGCCGTAGTGAGTGAGATTCAGGTGAATAGATGGGCTATCGGCGGGGCTGGCACCGGCGCTCAATTCGTTCGGGCGGTAAACTCCCCCTCCCGACGACTGGCCAGAAAAAATTTACATCTCTCCTCTCCCAACGCCAGCACGGGTTGGCACGGTTCGGGCACTGCTTCATGTATGAATATTGACCAACAAGATGAGAAATGAGGTTGATCTTTTCCCCTGCTGGATATACTGTATATGCATACAGTAACCCACAGGCGGGACAGACTATGTTGACTTCAGCTTATGCAAATCGTTCATCACTGACTTCTGCTTCAGTACGTCGCCACTCGCATGACGTCGTCGAACAACCAGCCAGCGGGCTGATTAGTGAAATTGTCTACCGTGAAGATCAGCCGATGATGACACAACTCCTCCTGCTGCCTTTATTACAACAGCTTGGCCAGCAGTCTCGCTGGCAGCTCTGGTTAACACCGAAGCAGAAGTTAAGTCGCGAATGGGTCCAGTCTTCCGGCCTGCCACTATCGAAAGTTATGCAGATCAGCCAGCTGTCTCCCTACAACACTCTGGAATCAATGATCCGCGCGCTGCGTACCGGCAATTATAGCGTAGTGATCGGCTGGTTGGCAGATGAGCTGACGGCGGAAGAGCATGAACGCCTGGTTATCGCGGCGGAAGAAGGTCATGCGATGGGGTTCATCATGCGCCCGGTGGGAAATACGAGCCAGCATGGGAGACAACTCAGCGGGCTAAAAATTCACTCTAACTTGTACCATTAAGCTAAATTAGGATTAATCCTGGAATTTTTTTTGCTTCGCCAAAAGCCATTTTTTGACCGGGGTTATTTTTGCCGGAATGCCTGTCTGATGCGGTCTCGCGGCTTTATTTGCTGAATAAAAATCAACCATATTTGTTAAATGTTGTGTATACAACCCTTTTTTTTCATATGCCTGACAGAGTTCACACTTGTAAGTTTCGAACTAAGTTGTAGACTTTACATCGCCAGGGGTGATCGGCTTACGCTGCATGTATCAGCATAGTTAACAACAAGTCACGCCCCGGGTGAAGGATTTAACCGTGAGGTCTTTTGTACCTTCATGGCGAATTTTGGATGATAATGAGGCGCAAAAAATGAAAAAGACAGCTATCGCGATTGCAGTGGCACTGGCTGGCTTCGCTACCGTAGCGCAGGCCGCTCCGAAAGATAACACCTGGTATGCAGGTGGTAAACTGGGCTGGTCCCAGTATCACGATACCGGTTTCTACGGTAACGGCTTCCAGGGCAACAACGGCCCTACCCGTAACGATCAGCTGGGTGCTGGTGCGTTCGGTGGCTATCAGGTTAACCCGTACCTCGGTTTTGAAATGGGTTACGACTGGCTGGGCCGTATGGCTTATAAAGGCAGCGTAGACAACGGTGCTTTCAAAGCTCAGGGCGTTCAGCTGACTGCTAAACTGGGTTACCCGATCACTGACGATCTGGACATCTATACCCGTCTGGGTGGTATGGTCTGGCGTGCAGATGCTAAGGGCAACTACGCTTCTACCGGCGTTTCCCGTAGCGAACACGACACTGGCGTATCCCCGGTATTTGCTGGTGGTGTAGAGTGGGCTGTTACTCGTGACATCGCTACCCGTCTGGAATACCAGTGGGTTAACAACATCGGTGACGCAGGTACCGTTGGTACTCGTCCGGATAACGGCATGCTGAGCCTGGGTGTTTCCTACCGTTTCGGTCAGGAAGAAGCTCCGGTTGTTGCACCGGCTCCGGCTCCGGCTCCGGAAGTGACTACTAAGCACTTCACCCTGAAGTCTGACGTTCTGTTCAACTTCAACAAATCTACCCTGAAACCGGAAGGTCAGCAGGCTCTGGATCAGCTGTACACCCAACTGAGCAACATGGATCCGAAAGACGGTTCTGCAGTGGTTCTGGGCTACACCGACCGTATCGGTTCTGACGCTTACAACCAGCAGCTGTCTGAGAAACGTGCTCAGTCCGTTGTTGATTACCTGGTTTCTAAAGGTATCCCGGCTGGCAAAATCTCCGCACGTGGTATGGGCGAATCCAACCCGGTTACCGGCAACACCTGTGACAACGTGAAAGCTCGCGCTGCACTGATCGACTGCCTGGCCCCGGATCGTCGCGTAGAGATCGAAGTTAAAGGTTACAAAGACGTAGTAACTCAGCCGCAGGCTTAAGTTTCACTACCGATAAAAAACCCCGCTGATGCGGGGTTTTTTTTAACTAAATTTTGGCGTTAACGCTAACAGCTGAGCCGACGACAATCCTGCGCCCTGCTTCCGGTTACGAATCTTTGCCCAGCAGTAGCTGTAGATCGTGCTTCAGGCTGGACATCTTGTTGGCGTACTTCTCTTTATGCTCCGCGTCTTCAATCAGCTGTACGATGGTCTCGGACAGCGTTTTGCCACGCCGCTGCGCAAGCCCAGCCAGACGTTGCCAGACAACAAACTCCAGGTCGATCGACTTTTTACGCGTGTGCTGATGCTCGGCGTTAAAATGTCGCTTCCGACGCGCGCGGATAGTCTGCTTCATCCGGTTCATTAACTCCGGATTCATGTGCTGCTCAATCCAGGTATGCACCAGAACAGGTTCATTTTCGAGCGTCAGTAAGACATCGACCGCGGCTTTCGCAGCGCTGGCTTCAATGTAGCGGGTAATCAGCTCACCTTCCCGGTGCTTCTTTACCAGATATTTCCATTTCCAGCCGCTTTCAAGGTTTTCCAGTTGTTGATATTTCATTGCGATCTCAATGTGACCGTGTAACTCATTTCAGGATATCAGTTTTTTCCCAATGTGCTGAGAATAAATCATCATTCGTGATGCACGTAACCGGGTTATCGTCACCGCAAACACAATCAGCCGTGTGCTCAGACGCGGCATAAGGTATAATCGCGCGTTTTACATCTGACTAAAAAACAGCGACTTTGACCATTACGAAACTTACCCGAAACGACCTCGCTCCTGATACGGAAAGTTATCAGGCGCTGTTTGCACAAGCCGATTTAGCCCAGGCAGAGGCTTCCCTCTCAGGCGAACTGCAGCCCCGTTTATTCTATGGTCTGGAGCAGCTTCTGGTGACTCCGACCATTTCATCATTCATGCTGGTTAAGGCCCCGGAAGAACCCGAATATCTGCAATGGCTGACGACGGAAACACGCACCTTACATGAACCTGCAGCACCGCTGTACGGTGTTCGCTACCAGATCAATGGCGGAAACGTTACCCTCACGCCGGCGAAGACTGCCGACGATAATTTTGCCAGCACCGCGCCGGTTGAATCTGCCGACTGGATCGAAGCCGAACAGCTTTTTGGCTGCGTTCGCCAGTTTAACGGTGAAATATCCCTGCAGCCGGGGCTGGTTCACCGCACCAACGGCGGCGTGCTGATTATCTCCCTGCGCGCGCTACTCGCTCAGCCGCTGCTATGGATGCGCCTGAAAAATATGGTCACCCGCCAGCGTTTTGACTGGCTATCCATCGATGAATCCCGTCCTCTGCCGGTTAGCATTCCCTCCATGCCGCTCAGCCTGAAGGTGATTCTGGTTGGCGAGCGTGACGCCCTGGCCGATTTCCAGGAGATGGAGCCTGAGCTTTCTGCCCAGGCGATTTACAGCGAATACGAAGATAATCTGCAAATCACGGATGGCGAGACGCTGAAACAATGGTGTCAGTGGGTATGGCAAAACGCCCGACAGCTTGAACTGCCGGGACCGGCCGCTGATGCCTGGCCCCTGTTAATTCAGGAAGGCGCACGCTATACCGGCGACCAGGAGACGCTGCCGCTATCTCCGCTGTGGATTGCGCGCCAGCTGCGTGAAGCCGCGGCCTTCTGCGAAGGCGAGCAGATCACGGCAGAAGAGATGCAGACCATGCTGGCCCGCCGCGAGTGGCGTGAGGGTTATCTCGCCGAGCGGATGCAGGATGAAATCCTGCAGGAACAGATATTAATTGAAACCGAAGGCGAGTGCATCGGCCAGATTAATGCCCTGTCGGTGATCGAATTCCCTGGCCACCCGCGCGCATTTGGCGAGCCGTCGCGTATCAGTTGCGTAGTCCACATCGGTGATGGTGAGTTTATCGACGTTGAACGTAAGGCGGAGCTGGGCGGCAACATTCACGCCAAAGGTATGATGATCATGCAGGCGTTTCTGATGTCCGAACTGGAACTCGAGCAACAGCTCCCCTTCACCGCCTCGTTGACCTTCGAGCAATCCTACAGTGAAGTGGACGGCGATAGCGCCTCCATGGCCGAGCTATGCGCCTTAATCAGCGCCCTGGCGAGCGTGCCGATTCATCAGAGCATTGCCGTTACCGGTTCAGTCGATCAGTTTGGTCGCGTACAGCCGGTCGGTGGGCTCAATGAGAAAATTGAAGGCTTCTTCGCCATTTGCCAGCAGCGCGGGCTGACCGGTAAACAAGGCGTCATCATCCCAGCGGCGAATATTCGCCACCTGAGTCTGTCAGCAGACCTGCAGCAGGCGGTGGCGGAAGAACAGTTTTTCATCTGGGCGGTGGAAGATGTCACTGAAGCGTTACCCATTTTGACCCAGCTGCTATGGGATGGCGAAGGGCAAACTTTACGGCAAACCATTCAGGAACGGATTGCGCAGGCGACCCAGCAAGAGAATCGCCATCGTTTTCCGTGGCCGCTACGCTGGTTAGGTGGTTCAGGTTCTAACTGATCGGACTTGTTCAGCTTACACGTGTTAGCTATCCTGCGTCCCGAACTCAAAATAAGGCTTACTGAAAACAATGGTAGATAAACGCGAATCCTATACAAAAGAAGACCTTCTTGCCTCTGGTCGTGGTGAACTGTTTGGTGCGAAAGGCCCGCAGTTGCCAGCGCCGAATATGCTGATGATGGACCGCGTCATCAAAATGACCGAAACGGGTGGTAACTACGATAAAGGTTATGTTGAAGCAGAACTCGATATTAACCCGGACCTGTGGTTCTTCGGTTGCCACTTTATCGGCGATCCGGTAATGCCGGGTTGTCTGGGTCTGGATGCCATGTGGCAGCTGGTTGGTTTCTATCTGGGCTGGCTCGGCGGCGAAGGCAAAGGCCGTGCGCTGGGCGTGGGTGAAGTGAAATTCACCGGCCAGGTACTGCCGACGGCGAAGAAAGTGACCTACCGTATTCACTTCAAACGCATTGTTAACCGTCGTCTGATTATGGGCCTGGCGGATGGCGAAGTACTGGTTGACGATCGTCTGATCTACACCGCCAACGATCTGAAAGTAGGCCTGTTCCAGGACACTTCCGCGTTCTGATAAGCTGTAATGCTGTAAACAAGGCGAAGCCCCCGCTCTGCGGAGGCTTCTTTTTTAAAGAGACAGTCAGGCAGTTTGTACCCTGTCCTCCATGGCTTCTCGCCAGCCTCCTAGCCAGTAGGACCTTTGGTTCAAGGTCTGGTAGGGACACATTTCTTTCGATCTTCCGGTTATCCCGGCCTGATATCCACGCTGATGTGCCCGTTCCAGGCGATCTCGTTTTTGTCTCTTCATGCCTCGTTTCCCTCATTATCTGATCTGGTGGAAAAGAAAACAGTGGTCACTAAATATGCAACCACGGTTAACGAATACCGCGAATCTGAGGCAACGTCAATGCGCAAAATTCACGCCATTGTCATAATTGTGAGCTACATGAAAGTTCATTTGTACAAAAACTGTGAACCGGGACAAGTAACAACCTGACGAGAAAATAAAAAAGCCGCGGTGGTTTTTCAGACCACCGCGGCTGTTAATTTTCATTCATTTTACTTATGGCAGACGGTTCAGCTCGCTGGCAATCGCGGTCGCTTCCTGAGCCCAGGCCTGAGCCATGGTCTTCACCATCGCATCATAACCGTCCTGCTGCTGCTTAAGCTCAATATTGAACGGGCGCTTAATCAGCTGGCCCCGATGCTTCAGCAGCCACTCCCCGCTGACGATGACCCGCCCATCGTAACGGCCATGGAAACCGTTCACCGCGACGTTGAGCGTATCCTGGTCGTTGCCCAGAGGCTGCGATGCGACCACCCAGCCCGGCAGCTGGTTGCTCAAATTCGCCACCAGCGTGGTGCGTAGCTGCTGATCGAGCGGACTGGCCCACAGGTTATTATTGGCAATGACGTACTGCACGTCCGTGGTTTGATAAACCACGCCGTTGCCTGCCAGATAATCCGGGATGCTCACCTGCTCAACCCACAGCAGCTTGTTGCTCTGGTGGGCGGCGCTTTGCGCGCCGCTCTGGGCAACGGGCAGCTGATAGTAGGTTTTACTCTCCCCACCGCTGCTGCACGCCGTTAACGCACACACCGCTGCCGCCACTAACCATTTTTTCATTATTTCGCTCCCTTCGGCTGAGGATCTTTTTTATCCCTGGCCTCAAATACCAGCGCATTGCTCTTATCATTGAGCGTTTTCAGTACCGGCTGCAGTTCGCGAAGAACCTGATCCAGTCGCTGCATATCCGCCACCATCTTGTTGTATGCCGCAGAGCCCGGCTGGAAGCCCTTCATACTGCGGTTCAGCTCACGCAGCGTATTTTGCATATCGCCCGGCAGCTGCTGCATAGACTGGCTTGAAGTTATCTTGTTCAGGCTATCCAGCGTCGCTTGCACATGCTGCATCGTTTTTTCGCTCTGCGCCAGAGTACTGGTCGCCTGTTCCAGCAGCGGGTTGATCGGCAGATTGTTAATCTTATCCAGCGCATCCATCAGGCGCTGCTGAATCTGCGCCAGGCCACCGCTGACCGTTGGGATGATCGGATAAGATCCAAACTCACGAATCTGGCCGCGCGGAGGCGCTTTCGGATAGAAGTCGAGATCGATATACAACGCCCCGGTCACCAGGTTACCTGTTTTCAGGGATCCCCGCAGGCCGCGGTTGATCAGATCGTCGATATGAGAAGGAATATCCGGGTTGCTGCCAAGCTGGTTAATCAACCGTCCAGGTTCAATACGCACCTCTACCGGAATGCGATAGTCATCATTCAGGCGCTGATTCAGTCCAGGTATAAAGAAGGGCACTTTACCGACGGTCCCTAAACGTATGCCGCGGAATTCCACGGGCGCGCCCGGCTGCAGGCCGCGGATAGAATCTTTAAAGAACATCACGTAATCAACGTGCTGCGTAAAGACAGAATCCTGAATACTCTTCTGATCGTCGAACAGGTGGTAGCCCGTTTTGTCCGCTACCGGCTCGCCCAGCTCCAGCCCTTCCGGAACATCAAAGCTGACGCCGCCGCCAAACAGGGTGGCCAGTGAGCCCATCTCCACGCGCATCCCCGCCGAGGTCAGATCGACCGCGATACCGCTATCCTTCCAGAAGCGAACGTTGGAGGTGACCAGACGATCGTTTGGCGCATTGATAAACAGCTGATAGGTGATGCTGCGCTTTTGCGCATCGAAGGTGCTGGTTTCAACCGAGCCAACGCGATAGCCGCGGAAGAGCACCGGATCGCCAGGAGAGAGCTGGCCGGCTTTACTGCTTTCCAGCAGAATGCGGATCCCTTTCGCATCCGGTGAAGCCAGCGGCGGAGAATCCAGCAGCGGATACCTGGCGGGTTCCCCCCCTTTCGAACCCGGCTGCAGCTCAATATAGGCCCCGGACAACAAGGTTCCGAGCCCGCTGATCCCTTCACGTCCCACCTGCGGTTTAACGACCCAGAACACGGAATCGTCGTGCAGCAGCTTCTTCATACCGGAGTTAAGACGGGCTTTAACCTCAACGTGCGTCAGATCGTCCGTCAGGGTAGCGCTTTCCACCACGCCAACGTCGACGCTACGGCTTTTAATCCGGGTTTTACCACCTTCAATCCCTTCAGCATTGGTGGTGATCAGCGTCACCTCCGGCCCCTGATGGCTGTAGTGATAAAAAAGAATCCACGCGCCGATAAGCACAGTGACGATGGGGAAGATCCATACCGGTGACCAGTTCTTCACCTTTTGCACTTTTGCTTCTCCGCTCTTATTTTCCATGCTGCTGCATTTCCTCATGGCTTGAATCTGGTTCACGGTCCCACAACAAACGAGGGTCAAAGGTCATGGCTGAGAACATTGTCATGACAACAACGAGCGCAAACATCACCGCCCCTATCGCAGGATAGATACTCATCAACCCTCCCATGCGCACCAGCGCCGAGAGTACAGCGATGACAAAAACATCAATCATTGACCAGCGGCCAACAAACTCCACGACTTCATAAATCAGATGCATGCGTTCCGGGTCGCGCTGACCATTACCGTTGGCGTTCCAGCACAGCCAGCCAATCGCGAGCATTTTCAGCGTCGGCACCATAATACTGGCGATAAATATCACCAGCGCCACCGGATACGACCCTTCACTCCACAGCAGGATCACCCCGGCCATGATCGTGGAGGGCATTTTATCGCCCAGCAAATCAGTAATCATGATCGGCATGATATTAGCAGGGAGATAAAGAATGCATGAAGTCAACAGCAGCGCCAGCGTCCACTGCAGACTGTGTTTGCGGCGCGCCGTACCTTTGGTCTGGCAACGCGGACAAACGGCCTCATCAATCGCTAAAACGGCGGTGCAGCATGAACATGAGCGCAGGCCCTGATGGATCCCCGGCATGCCAATCCGCAGCGGCGGTTTAATCGCCGGCATCGGCGCAATATCGTCCCATAACCAGCGCCTGTCCACGCACTGCAGCGCGCGCAGCTGGAGCAGGCAGAACAAACACCAGGGCGCGAAACTCAGGCCGACGCCGATATCGCCATACGCCATCAGCTTGACGAAGCTCACCAGTACCCCGGCGAGAAAAATTTCCGCCATGCCCCAGGTTTTGAGATGGAACAGAATGCGCGCCAAAAATGCCTTCACTCCCCGCGGCATATGGACACGATTGACCAGCAGCAGAATCGTCACCAGGCAAAACGTCGGTACCAGCTGCACAAAGAGCAAAAAGAAGGTTCCGAGGCTGGCGTAATTCTCGCTGAACAGAACGTCCGGGATCTCCAGCAGCTTGATTTCGCTGCTGATGCCGCTGACGTTCATGTTGACAAACGGGAACAGGTTCGCCAGCAGCAGCATAAACAGCGCCACCAGCGCATAGGCGGTGGGACGCTGCCGGGGCGCGTCCCATGACGTTGTCAGCGTTGTCCCGCAACGCGGACACGCGGCTTTCTGGCGATGCTCCAGCTGCGGCAAAGCCACCAGCAAATCACATTGTGGGCACAGAATATGCCGCGCAGCATGATGATGATCGCACATGAAAACTCCTCAGCTTATGCGCCGTTTTTTAATCCTTCAAGATATTCCCAGCGTTCAAAGGCGGTTTCCAGCGCCTGTTCCGCTTCGGCCAGCTGCGCCAGCACCTGCTGCGTATGATCATGGGACTGGCCAAAGAAAGCAGGATCGGCAACCTGCTCCTGCAGCGTCTGCAGTTGAGCTTCCAGCTCTTCCAGCCGCTGTGGCAGCTGCTCCAGTTCGCGCTGCAGGTTATAGCTTAGTTTGCCAGGCGCTCGTTTGACACTTTCTGCTTTCGGTTGAGCGACTTCGACACTTTTTTTCGCCACCGCTTGTTTTTGCGCCAACGACTGCGACTGCTGCCCGCGGGCATCGTGATAGCCGCCGACATATTGACCAATGCGCCCTTCGCCTTCGAAGATCCAGCATTCGGTCACGGTGTTATCCACAAACTGCCGATCGTGGCTGACCAGCATGACGCTGCCCTGATAGCCATCGATGAGCTCTTCCAGCAGTTCGAGGGTTTCAACATCCAGATCGTTGGTCGGTTCATCGAGAATCAACAGGTTGCTTGGCTTAAGGAACAGGCGCGCCAGCAGCAGTCGGTTACGCTCTCCGCCGGATAGCGCGCGCACCGGCGTCATCGCCCGTTTCGGATGGAACAGGAAGTCCTGTAAATAGCCCAGCACATGGCGCGGCTTACCGTTGACCAGCACTTCCTGCTTGCCTTCGGCCAGGTTATCCATCACCGTTTTATCAGGATCCAACTCGGCGCGATGCTGATCGAAGTAGGCCACTTCCAGCTTCGTGCCGACATGAACCCGTCCACTGTCCGCCTGCAGCTGGCCCAGCATCAGTTTCAACAGCGTGGTTTTGCCGCAGCCGTTAGGGCCAATCAGCGCAATCTTGTCGCCGCGCTGAATCTGCGCGGAGAAGTCTTTAACCAGTACTTTACCGCCAACCTGGTAGTCAACGTTCTCCATTTCGAAGACGATTTTACCCGAGCGCGCCGCCTCTTCCACCTGCATTTTCGCGCTACCCATCACTTCACGGCGTTCGCCACGTTCGCGACGCATTGCCTTCAGGGCGCGAACGCGGCCTTCGTTACGGGTACGCCGCGCTTTTATACCCTGGCGGATCCAGACTTCTTCCTGCGCCAGCTTGCGGTCAAACTCGGCATTTTGCAGCTCTTCCACGCGCAGGGCTTCTTCCTTCTCCAGCAGATACTGGTCGTAGTTGCCTGGATAGGTCACCAGCTTACCGCGATCGAGATCGACGATCCGCGTCGCCATGTTGCGAATAAAGGAACGGTCGTGCGAGATGAAAATAATGGTGCCTTTGAAGGTCTTGAGGAAACCTTCCAGCCAGTCGATAGTTTCGATATCCAGGTGGTTGGTCGGCTCATCCAGCAGCAGCACGCGCGGGCCGCTGACCAGCGCGCGGCCAAGGGCGGCTTTACGCAGCCAGCCGCCGGACAGCGACGCCAGCTCGGCGTTGGCATCCAGACCCAGCTGTTCGAGAACTTCGTTAATGCGGTTTTCCAGCTGCCACAGTCCCAGGTTATCCAGCAGATCCTGCAGGCGCGCCAGCTCATTTAAATTTTTGCTGCTCGGGTCGGTCATCACCAGGCGCGAGACATCGTGATAGCCCTTCAGATAGGCCGCCTGCTCTTCAATCCCTTCCGCAACAAAGTCGTATACGGTGCCGGCGATATTTCGCGGCGGATCCTGCTGCAAACGGGCAACCACCAGATCCTGTTCATAAATAATACGCCCGTCGTCAAGACCCTGCTCACGGTTGAGGATCTTCATCAGCGTGGATTTACCCGCGCCATTACGCCCGACCAGACAGACGCGTTCGTTATCTTCGATATGCAACTCGGCATTATCCAGCAGCGGAGAATCGCTGAAGGAGAGCCAGGCACCATGCATACTAATTAATGACATTCTTTATTCCTTTCAGGCTGCGGTAATCAGCCAGCAGTTGTGAATCTGACGGTTACGGGCAAAATCCTGAGACAGCGTTTTTTGCGTAATTTCCTGCGCCTGCAGCCCCAGTTGCGCCAGCCCGTCATGATCCATACGGAAACCGCGTTTGTTGTTCGAGAACATAATCGTGCCGCCTTTGCGCAGCAGACGTTTGAGATCCGTCATCAGACGCAGGTGATCGCGCTGTACATCAAAGGCATCTTCCATGCGCTTCGAGTTAGAGAAGGTCGGCGGATCGATAAAGATCAGATCAAACTGTTCGGTACTCTCGCGCAGCCAGCCCAGCACGTCAGCCTGCATCAGACGATGCGCGCGCCCGGTCAAACCGTTGAGGCGCAGGTTACGCTCGGCCCATTCGAGATAGGTCCGGGACATATCCACGGTGGTGGTGGAACGCGCCCCGCCGAGGCCGGCGTGTACGCTGGCGCTGCCGGTATAGGCGAAAAGGTTAAGGAAATCTTTCCCTTTACTCATCTGGCCTAGCATGCGGCGCGCGATACGGTGATCGAGGAACAGGCCGGTATCCAGATAGTCGGTCAGGTTGACCCACAGACGCGCGTTATATTCCTGTACTTCAAGGAAATCGCCCTTCTCGGCCATTTTCTGGTACTGATTTTTGCCTTTCTGCCGCTCGCGGGTTTTCAGCACCAGCTTGTTCGGCGCAATGCCGAGTACGGAGATAGTCGCCGCAATAATATCAAACAGACGCTGACGCGCCTTATGCGCATCGACCGTTTTCGGCGGCGCATACTCCTGGACGACCACCCACTCGCCGTAGCGATCGATGGCGACGTTATATTCCGGGAGATCGGCATCGTACAGGCGATAGCATTCAATCCCTTCCTGACGCGCCCATTTTTCAAATTTTTTCAGATTTTTGCGCAGCCGGTTAGCGAAATCCTCCGCCAGCGATACCGCACCACCGCCTTCGTTTTCCGCAAGGTGGTAGTTCTTCTGCACGCAGTCCAGCGGGCCGTTTTTCGCTTTAAACTGTTTGTCCGCACGCAGCTGCAGGCAGCTCAGCAGTTCCGGAGAGGCGCTGAACAGCGACAGGTTCCAGCCGCCAAACTGGCTTTTCATCGTCCGGCCAAGCAGGCTATGCAGCGCGATCAGCGCCGGCTCGCTTTCCAGACGCTCACCATACGGCGGGTTGCTGATTACGGTACCGTAAGGGCCTTTCGGCAGCGGATTGCTGAGCTGGGCGACATCTTTTGCTTCAAATGCGATCAGCTCGCCGACGCCGGCGCGACGGGCGTTGCTGCGCGCGCGTTCAATCACGCGGGCATCAACGTCGGAGCCATAGAAGCGCGATTCATACCCCGCCAGCCCTTTACGGGCGCGGGTTTGCGCTTCGGCTTTCACCTCTTTCCACACCGCCTCATCGTGCTGCAGCCAGCCGTTAAAGCCCCAGTGCCCGCGATGCAGGCCCGGTGCGCGATCGGTCGCCAGCATCGCGGCTTCGATTAGCAAGGTACCGGAACCGCACATTGGATCGAGCAGTGGCGTCCCGGGAACCCAGCCAGAACGCGTGACAATCGCCGAGGCGAGCGTTTCTTTGATCGGCGCCATACCGGTGCCATCGCGGTAACCGCGCAGGTGCAGACCTTCGCCGCTGAGATCCAACGAGATGTGCGCCGTCTCTTTATTCAGCCAGACGTTAATCCGCAGATCGGGATGTTCGCGATCGACGTTGGGACGCGGCAGGTTTTTGCGCGTAAAGCTATCGACGATCGCATCTTTGACCTTTAACGCCCCGTACTGGCTGTTACGTATTTCCTCGTTCAGCCCGCTAAAATGCACGGCGAAAGTGGCGTCGGGGGTGAAAATCTCCGTCCATGGAATGGCCTGAACGCCAAGGTAAAGATCCAGGTCGCTATACACGCTACACTGACCGAGCGGCAGCATGATGCGCGAAGCCAGTCGGCTCCACATCAGGCTTTGATACAGCAGGCGCGTATCTCCCTGAAAATGGACCCCGCCCTGGACTACCTGGCAGTCCATCGCGCCAAGTGCTTCCAGTTCAGTTTTTAACAGCTCTTCAAGGCCACGAGCCGTACTGGCAAACAGAGAATTCATATCGTCACTTTTACTAAAAGAAAATTGTTGCGCATTATAGCCAATATGCGCCCTATGTCATAAAGTTAAAGGCTTATTTTTAAGCCCAGAGGCTGCGCATGATAACGCTATCGCGACTTTTTATTCACCCTGTCAAATCCATGCGAGGAATTGGCCTGACGCACGCGTTTGCCGATATCAGCGGCCTGGCTTTCGATCGCGCGTTTATGGTGACGGAAACCGATGGCACCTTTATTACCGCCCGTCAGTTCCCCCAGATGGTGAAGTTTACCCCCGCGCCGCTGCATGATGGGATTCACCTGACGGCGGTCGACGGCAGCAGCGCGATCGTGCGTTTCAGCGATTTTGCCCCGCAGGGCGAGCCTACCGAAGTGTGGGGTAACCACTTTACCGCCCTGATCGCCCCCCCGGCGATCAACCAATGGCTCAGCGCTTTCTTCAACCGCGACGTTCAGCTCCGCTGGCTGGGGCCGCAGCTCACCCGCCGGGTTAAGCGCCATGATGCCGTTCCTCTCACCTTCGCGGATGGTTTCCCCTACCTGCTGACCAATGAAGCCTCGCTGCGCGATCTGCAAAACCGTTGCCCGGCCGGCGTGCGCATGGAACAGTTTCGCCCCAATCTGGTAGTGACCGGCGCCGCGGCCTGGGAAGAAGACACCTGGAAAGTGATTCGCATCGGCGAGGTCGTTTTTGACGTCGCGAAGCCCTGCAGCCGCTGCGTGCTAACCACCGTCAGTCCGGAGCGCGGACAAAAACACCCTTCCGGCGAACCGTTAGCCACGCTGCAACGCTTCCGGACCGCGCTGGATAACGGCGATGTCGATTTCGGCCAGAATCTGATTGCCCGTAACAGCGGCGTGGTGCGCGCTGGCGATGAAGTGGAAATCCTGACCCGCGGTCCGGCCAGGGCCTATGGCGCAGGCGATAGCGACGATACGCTGGCGCTGACCCCGCAGCAGAGTACCACCGTCGACATCGAATGGCAGGGGCAGCATTTTAAGGGAAACAACCAGCAGGTGCTGCTGGAGCAGCTGGAACAACAGGGTATACGTATTGCCTATTCCTGCCGGGCGGGCATCTGCGGCAGCTGCCGGATTCGTCTGGAGGAAGGTGAAGTCAGCCCGCTGAAGAAGAACGCACAGGCCTCGGATGGCACGATTCTGTGCTGTAGCTGCGTGCCGAAAACCGCCTTACGGCTGGCGCCTTGAGCGCGGGAACGTGTTTCTAAACCGCCTGACCCAGGCTGTAGCTGGCCACGCCCGGTGCCGGCTGCAGTCTGTCGTTCATGATTTTAATCACATCCCCCAGCTGCATCGTTCGTCCGGCGAGCGTCAGCCCCGGTTGCGCCAGCAGGCACAGCGCGGCATTTTCACCCGGCTCCACCACCAGCAGATTGACCTGCTGCCCGGTGTCGCTCAACCAGGCGCTGGCGGCATCGCCGCTGCCCGGCTGCCAGCACTCAGCGTGGGTGGTGAAATGCCAGCTTTTCGGCATCTGCGGTTTCAGAAAACGAATCGCTACCAGCGCATTAAGGACTAATTCCGCACGCTGCTCTTTAGATAATTCTATATCGCGGCATTTTTCTTCAAATGAGAAATAAAGAGCAGCATCGTCGACACAAAACCCGGACGGTGAAAAAGCATCAGGCGTTAACATCCGACGCGCGAAACGCGAACGGAACAACATACCATTGGCCAGATCGAGCATCATACGATCGTGCTCTTCATCGTAATACCAACGCCAGTTATCGTCAGGTTTAATTCGCATTGTTCCCCCGTCCTCTTTCACTTCCGTCTGTAATGCCATGACATCCTGCAACAGAATAATTCCAAAATTAAGAAAAGACTAAAATGTCTAAATAAGCAACAATGAAGGAATATAAAACAACCAGGGCCGGAAATAAAGCCCTGGGGGGTATCAGAGGGGGAAAAGATTAGATATGGGTAACAATTTCTTTAATCAGCGGGGGGCCTTTAAAAATAAATCCGGAATAAATCTGCAGCAGACTGGCGCCGGCAGCCATCTTTTCCCGAGCCGCAATCACCGAGTCAATCCCGCCAACGCCGATAATCGGCAAGCGACCATTTAATTCCATCGCCAGCGTACGGATAATTTCCGTACTCTTTAATTGCAATGGACGACCGCTAAGACCACCGGTTTCATCACAGAATTTCATCCCCTGCACCAGCGAACGATCCAGAGTGGTGTTGGTGGCGATGACGCCATCAATATTATGCCGGACTAAACTATCGGCCACCTGGATCAATTCCTCAGGAGAAAGATCCGGCGCGATCTTCACCGCCACAGGAACATATTTCTGATGCTTCTGCTGCAGCTCAAGTTGCTTATTTTTAATCGCGGAGAGTAAATCATCGAGGGCCTCACCGTATTGCAGGGTACGCAGCCCCGGCGTATTCGGCGAAGAGATATTAATGGCGATATAACCGGCGTAGGGATAGACTTTTTCCATACAAATCAGATAATCATCTTTACCCTGCTCAACCGGGGTATCTTTATTTTTGCCGATATTAATCCCGAGAATACCGTCAAAATGCGCCTTTTTTACGTTCTCAACCAGGTTATCAACACCGTGGTTATTAAAGCCCATGCGGTTGATCAAACCCTCGGCATCCACCAGACGGAAGATCCTTGGCTTATCATTACCCGGCTGCGGGCGCGGCGTCACGGTACCAATCTCAATTGACCCAAAGCCCATGGCGCCGAGCGCATCAATGCACTCGCCATTCTTATCCAGCCCGGCGGCCAGACCCAGCGGATTCTTAAACGTGAGTCCCATACAGGTGACCGGTTTAGACGGCACCTTCTGGCGGACCAGCATTTCCAGCGGCGTACCTGATACACGGCGTAATTGTTGAAAGGTTACTTCATGAGCGCGCTCAGGATCGAGCTGAAAAAGAGCTTTACGAACGAAGGGGTAGTACATGAACTCTCCTGGATTCCCGGTGTGCAAACCGGGGGCGTATTATGTTCGATCGACGACGGAAAGGGAATTGACCTGCGACAAAAAATGTCACATCCAGCGCAAACGTTTACTTTTCACGCCCGCGTTATGCAAATTCTGACAAAACAAGGGTGGAAAAATCATTTAGGGAAATAAATCGGCTCTGTCACACTGCCATCAAATGTTATCAATTATAGATAAATGCAAACATTTGGTTATAAGGAGAGAGAAAATGCGTGTCATTACACTAGCAGGTAGCCCGCGCTACCCTTCCCGTTCCAGCGCGCTTCTGGAATATGCCAGAGAGACGCTCTCCGCCGCTGATGTTGAAGTCTGCCACTGGCATTTGCAGAATTTTGCCCCGGAAGACCTTCTTTATGCCCGTTTCGATAACCCGGCGCTGCATACCCTGAACGAACAGCTGGCGGGCGCCGATGGGCTGATTATCGCCACCCCGGTCTATAAAGCCTCATTTTCCGGCGCGCTGAAGACGCTGCTCGACCTGCTCCCGGAACGGGCGCTGGAAGGTAAAATCGTCTTACCGCTGGCCACCGGCGGCACCATCGCACATATGCTGGCGGTAGATTATGCGCTGAAACCGGTGCTCAATGCCCTGAAAGCCCAGGAGATCCTCCACGGCGTCTTTGCCGATGACAGCCAGGTAACCGACTATCAGCACAAGCCGCAGTTCACGCCTAACCTGCAAGGACGCCTCGATCTGGCGCTGGAGACCTTCTGGCAGGCGCTGCACCGTCCGAGCAGCCGTGCTCCCGCGCTGAACACGATTCGCGGGGTGGAACATGCTTAATCCCCTGCGTGCCCTGGCGCTTGGCGGGTTGCTGACGCTCTCCGCCCTGGGCCATGCGGCAGAATCCGCGCCGGACGCGCTGCGCATCGGCTACCAAAAAGGGGGCGTCAGTATGGTGCTGGCTAAAAGTTACCAGCTGCTGGAAAAACGCTACCCGAACACCAAAATTTCCTGGGTGGAGTTTCCCGCTGGCCCCCAGATGCTCGAAGCATTAAACGTCGGCAGTATTGACCTCGGCAGTACTGGCGATATACCGCCCATTTTCGCTCAGGCCGCCGGGGCCGATCTGCTCTACGTCGGCGCCGAGCCGCCGAAGCCGAAAGCAGAGGTGATTCTGGTGGCGGAAAACAGCCCGATCAAAAACGTGGCTGAGTTAAAAGGACGTAAGGTGGCCTTCCAGAAAGGCTCCAGTTCACACAATCTGCTGCTGCGCGCGCTGCAGCAGGCGGGCCTGACATTCAGCGATATTCAGCCGGTCTATCTCGCCCCCGCCGACGCCCGCGCCGCGTTCCAGCAGGGCAATGTCGATGCCTGGGCTATCTGGGATCCGTACTATTCCGCGGCCCTGCAGCAAAGTCGCGCCCGGGTGCTGAAGGATGGCACCGACCTGAAACAAACCGGCTCTTTCTATCTGGCTTCTCGCCCCTACGCCGAGAAAAACGGTGCCTTTATTACCGGCGTGCTCGAGACCTTCAGCCAGGCCGACGCCCTGACGCAGAGCCAGCGCCCGCAAAGCATTGCCCTGCTGGCAAAAATCATGGGCCTGCCTGAAGCGGTGATCGCCAGCTATCTGGACCATCGCCCGCCCACCATCATTACGCCGGTCAGCGCCGAAACGGCAGCCCGCCAGCAGCAAACCGCCGACCTGTTTTACGAGAACAAGCTGGTACCAAAAAAAGTCGATATCCGCGACCGCATCTGGCATCCCGCAACCGCACAAGGAGCGAAATCATGAGTCTGAATATGTTCTGGTTTTTACCGACCCACGGTGATGGTCGCTATCTTGGTACGGAAGAAGGCGCTCGCCCGGTCGACCACGGCTACCTGCAACAGATCGCGCAAACCGCCGATCGTCTCGGTTTTACCGGTGTCCTGATCCCGACCGGGCGCTCCTGTGAAGATGCGTGGCTGGTGGCCGCCTCGATGATTCCGGTCACCCAGCGTCTGAAGTTCCTCGTCGCCCTGCGCCCAAGCGTGATGTCACCCACGGTCGCCGCACGCCAGGCCGCCACCCTCGACCGCCTGTCCAACGGTCGGGCGTTGTTTAATCTGGTGACCGGCAGCGATCCGCAGGAGCTCGCCGGCGACGGCGTATTCCTCGACCATACCGAACGCTACGAAGCCTCATCTGAATTTACCCATATCTGGCGCCGCCTGATGGAAGGCGAAACGGTCACCTTCCACGGTAAACACCAGCGCGTACGCGGCGCGAAGCTGTTATTCCCGCCGCTGCAGCAGCCGCGCCCCCCGCTCTACTTCGGCGGTTCTTCCGAAGTGGCGCAGGATCTCGCCGCTGAGCAGGTTGATTTATACCTTACCTGGGGGGAGCCTCCGGCCCAGGTGGCGGAAAAAATCGCCCAGGTCCGTGAAAAAGCGGCCCGGCTTGGCCGCCAGGTACGCTTCGGCATTCGTCTGCATGTCATTGTCAGAGAAACCAATGAAGAGGCCTGGCAAGCGGCGGAGAGTCTTATTTCTCATCTTGATGATGAGACCATTGCCCGGGCGCAGGCTGCCTTTGCGCAAACCGATTCGGTGGGGCAACACCGGATGGCGGCTCTGCATAATGGCCAGCGCGACAAGCTCGAAATCAGCCCCAATCTGTGGGCCGGCGTGGGGTTAGCGCGCGGTGGCGCGGGTACCGCGCTGGTGGGCGATGCGGCCACCGTGGCCGAACGCATCAACGAATATGCCGCCCTCGGTATTGATAGCTTTATCTTTTCCGGCTATCCGCATCTTGAAGAGGCTTATCGCGTCGGGGAGCTGCTGTTCCCCCTGCTGGATGTCAATATTCCGTCGATCCCGCAGCCGCATAGCCTGCGTCAGCAGGGCGAAGCGGTGGCGAATGAATTTATCCCGCGTAAAGCGGCGCAGAGTTAAGGAGCAGGTCATGGCAACATCGGCGCAAAAACTGCTGCTGCGGGTCGCTCCCTGGCTTCTGCCGGTAGGGACCGTCATCGTCTGGCAAATCGCCTCTTCGGTGGGCTGGCTATCGACCCGTATTCTCCCCTCTCCGGAGGGGGTACTGAAAGCCTTCTGGACGCTCTCCGCCAGCGGAGAGCTGTGGCAACACCTGGCTATCAGCTCATGGCGCGCGCTGTTGGGCTTCGCTATCGGCGGTTCCATCGGGCTGGTGCTGGGCCTGATTAGCGGCCTGTCACGCTGGGGGGAACGCCTGCTGGATACCTCGATTCAGATGCTGCGTAACGTCCCGCATCTGGCGTTGATTCCGCTGGTTATTTTATGGTTCGGCATCGATGAAAGCGCCAAAATCTTCCTCGTCGCGCTGGGGACCATGTTCCCGATCTACATCAATACCTGGCACGGCATCCGTAATATCGATCGCGGGCTGGTGGAGATGGCGCGTAGCTATGGCCTGTCCGGCTTCGCCTTATTCCGCCACGTCATTCTGCCCGGCGCCCTGCCCTCGATTATGGTCGGCATCCGCTTTGCGCTTGGTCTGATGTGGCTAACGCTGATCGTGGCCGAAACCATCTCCGCCAACGCCGGGATCGGCTATCTGGCGATGAATGCGCGGGAATTTCTGCAAACCGATGTGGTGGTGGTAGCCATCATTCTCTACGCCATTCTTGGCAAACTGGCCGACTTCAGCGCCCAGCTACTGGAACGCGTCTGGCTTCGCTGGAACCCGGCTTATCACCTTCAGGAGGCCAACGCATGACCACTGCCCGTCTGAACCCAGGGATCCCGCTGTTGTTGAACGGCGTGACCAAACGCTACGGCGAGAACACCATTCTTAATGAGCTGGACCTGCATATTCCTACCGGGCAGTTTGTCGCGGTAGTCGGGCGCAGCGGCGGCGGTAAAAGCACCCTGCTGCGGCTGCTGGCCGGGCTGGAAAAACCTAACGGCGGCGAGCTGCTGGCGGGTGCGACGCCGCTGGCGCAGATCCAGGACGATACCCGCATGATGTTTCAGGACTCACGGCTGCTGCCGTGGAAAACGGTCATCGATAACGTCGGACTTGGGCTAAAAGGCTCATGGCGCGAGGCCGCGCTCCAGGCGCTGGCCAGCGTTGGCCTCGAAAGCCGCGCGGGCGACTGGCCGGCGGCGCTCTCCGGCGGGCAGAAACAGCGGGTGGCGCTGGCTCGCGCGTTGATTCACCGCCCGGGCCTGCTGCTGCTGGATGAACCGCTGGGCGCGCTGGATGCCCTTACCCGCCTGGAAATGCAGGATTTGATCGTTTCCCTGTGGCAGGAGCACGGTTTTACCGTACTGCTGGTGACCCACGACGTGAGCGAAGCGGTGGCGATGGCCGACCGGGTGCTGTTAATTGAAGAAGGCAAGATTGGACTGGATTTAGTCGTCGATATCCCACGACCGCGCCGTACCGGGTCAGCCAGACTGGCTGAGCTGGAAGCGGAAGTGCTGAACCGGGTGATGAAACGCGGCAAGAATGAACCTGCGCCGCGCTTGTTTAGTCACGGTTAAACGCCCGATTCCGGGCTACGGATCCTGCGATCGGTAGCCCGGATAAGGCATTTACGCTAACGCTTTACTGATTTTCTCGAACAGATCCCCGGAGAGATTCTCCAGACCTTTCAACTGCTCCAGCGCCGCGCGCATCAGCGCCTGACGTTTGGCGTCATAGCGTTTCAGACGAATCAACGGCTCAATCAGGCGCGAGGCCACCTGTGGATTACGGCTGTTGAGCTCGGTCAGCATCTCCACCAGGAACTGATACCCGCTGCCATCTTCGGCGTGGAATGCCGCCGGGTTGCTGCCGGCAAACGCGCCAATCAGCGAACGCACGCGGTTCGGATTGCTGATGCTGAACGAACGGTGGTTCAGCAGGCCGCGCACCGTTTCCAGCGCATTATCCGCCGGGCTGGTGGCCTGCAGGATGAACCATTTGTCCATGACCAGGCCGTCCTGGTGCCATTTATCGTCATATTCCTGCATCAGGGCATCGCGGCAAGGCAGCTGCGCGGCGACCGCTGCTGACAGCGCGGCCAGCGCGTCGGTCATGTTGTCGGCCTGCTGATACTGGGCGACGACCAGCTTATCCGCCAGTTCAGCATCACCAAACGCCAGATAGCGCAGGCAGGTATTACGCAGTGAACGTTTGCCGATATCGCCATGCTCCACGCGATAGCTCGCCAGCTTATTGGCGTGGTAAACCGCGAGGAACTCGTCCGCCAGCTCTTTCGCAAGCGTGCGGGTCAACGCTTCGCGTACCGCCACAATGGCGATCGGGTCGATGATGGCAAACAGCTCGGCGATTTCGCTCGCGGAAGGCAGCGTCAGAATTTCGGCCGCCAGCGCCGGATCGATCTTCTCATCCAGCAGGATCGCGCGGAACGCATCGGCGACGTGAATCGGCAGCGACAGCGGTTGCCCTTGCTGATGGCGGTTAACGTTCAGTTTGATGTAGGTCGCCAGCAGACTCTGCGCGGCATCCCAGCGGGAGAAGTCGTTGCGCGCATGGCGCATCAGGAACGTCAGCTGCTGGTCGCTCCACTTATACTCCAGCTTCACCGGTGCGGAGAATTCGCAAAGCAGCGCCGGTACCGGCTGGAAGTAGACATTGTCAAAGACGAAAGTCTGTTCGGCCTGGGTCACGTTCAGCACGTGATGGACCGGATGCCCCCCTTTCTGCAGTGGGATCGCCTTGCCTTCGTTATCATACAGTTCGATATCGAACGGAATATGCAGCGGCAGCTTCTCCTGCTGCTCGGCGGTCGGCGGCGTATGCTGGCTGATGGTAAGCGTGTACTGTTCCGTTTCCGGGTTATAGTCATCATGAACGCTGACCACCGGCGTACCGGACTGGCTGTACCAGCGACGGAAATGGGACAGGTCGACATTGGAAGCATCTTCCATCGCCTGGACGAAATCGTCGCAGGTCGCGGCGCTGCCGTCATGCCGTTCAAAGTACAGCTGCATCCCTTTCTGGAAGTTGGCTTCCCCTAACAGGGTGTGCAGCATACGGATCACTTCCGCGCCTTTTTCATACACCGTCAGGGTATAGAAGTTATTCATCTCAATGACCATATCCGGGCGAATCGGATGGGCCATCGGGCTGGCGTCTTCGGCGAACTGCAGGCCGCGCATGGTGCGCACGTTGTTAATGCGGTTGACCGCACGCGAGCCAAGGTCAGAGCTGAACTCCTGATCGCGGAAGACGGTCAGCCCTTCTTTCAGGCTCAGCTGGAACCAGTCGCGGCAGGTGACGCGGTTGCCGGTCCAGTTGTGGAAATATTCGTGGCCGATCACCCGCTCAATATCGAGATAATCTTTATCGGTTGCGGTATCGGTGCGCGCCAGAACGTATTTGGAGTTAAAGACGTTCAGCCCCTTATTCTCCATCGCCCCCATATTAAAGAAGTCGACGGCGACAATCATATAGATGTCGAGATCGTACTCGAGACCAAAACGGGTTTCGTCCCATTTCATCGAGTTTTTGAGGGAGGTCATCGCCCACGGCGCGCGATCGAGGTTGCCGCGATCGACGAACAGCTCCAGCGCCACTTCACGCCCGGAACGGGTTTTGAAGGTATCGCGCAGCACGTCGAAGTCACCGGCCACCAGCGCAAACAGATAGCATGGTTTCGGGAACGGGTCCTGCCACTGGATCCAGTGCCGGCCGTTTTCCAGTTCGCCCTGCGCCACGCGGTTGCCGTTGGAGAGCAGGTAGGGATATTTCGTTTTATCGGCAATAATTTTGGTGGTAAAACGCGCCAGCACGTCCGGGCGATCCAGATACCAGGTAATATGACGGAAGCCTTCCGCCTCGCACTGGGTACACAGCGCTTCGCCGGACTGGTACAGCCCTTCCAGCGCGGTATTGGCCGCCGGGCTGATTTCATTGACGATCGTCAGGGTGAAATGTTCCGGCAATCCAGCGATCACCAGTTGGTTATTTTCTTCTTTATAGTTGCTCCACGGCTGGCCATCGACCTGCAGGGAGACCAACGTCAGGTCTTCGCCATCCAGACGCAATGGCACATCAGACGCAGCCGCGTGACGGGAGACTTTGCTCTCAGCCGTGACAACGGTTTTCGCGGCATCCAGGTCAAAGGTCAAATCGATATCGCTAATCAGATAATCCGGCGCACGGTAATCGTGGCGGTATTTGGCTTGGGGCTGTTGTGTCATAAAAAACCTTTAGCATGTTCCATAAAGTGTCGAACCCAGTCTATTCCTGTTGTGTAGATCGCGCTATGCAGAATCTTCATCTTTTCAACGTCAAACACGAAAATTGCTACATATTGATAACACAAGAGGCACGAAATGCACTCGACCCGGCGCAAAGCTTGTGGTGTGATCCCTGTTCAATATATTAAACTAGGCCTCGCAAATGACCGTCAGCGTCGCCATCGACCGTCACTGCGGGACAGAGTCGGGTAATAAAGGTATACTCCGCCTCCTTTTTTCTGCTTCGGTTTTGATGGAAACGCTCCAGTGAGAGGACGCTACTGCGCACCATGACACAATTCACTTCTCCTGTACTGCACTCGCTGCTTGATACGGATGCTTACAAGCTGCATATGCAGCAGGCTGTCTTCCACCGCTATCACGACGTACACGTTGCGGCGGAGTTCCGCTGCCGCGGGGACGATCTGCTCGGTATCTACGCCGATGCAATTCGCGAGCAGGTGGAAACCATGCGTGACCTGAAGCTGCAGGACGATGAATATCAGTGGTTGTCCACCCTGCCGTTCTTTTCTCAGGACTATCTCGACTGGCTACGTGATTTCCGCTATGACCCGCAGCAGGTCATCGTCAGCAACGACAACGGCAAGCTGAATATCCGCCTGTCCGGCCCCTGGCGTGAAGTCATTATGTGGGAAGTGCCGCTGCTGGCAGTCATTAGCGAGCTGGTCCATCGCTACCGCTCGCCCGAAATCAGCGTCGATTTAGCGCTCGACACGCTTGAGCGCAAGCTCGCCGACTTCGCACATATCACGGCGGACCTCGATCTGAGTCGCTTCCGTCTGATGGACTTCGGCACCCGCCGACGCTTCTCCCGTGAAGTGCAGCAGGCCATTGTTGCACGTTTACAGCAGGAGCCGTGGTTTAGCGGCACCAGCAACTACGATCTGGCTCGACGCCTGAATCTGACGCCAATGGGTACCCAGGCGCATGAATGGTTCCAGGCGCATCAGCAAATCAGCCCCAATTTAGCCAGCAGCCAGCGCGCGGCCCTGGCGGCCTGGCTGGAAGAGTATCCCGATCGGCTCGGCATCGCCCTGACTGACTGTATTACCATGGATGCCTTCCTGCGCGACTTCGGTCCGGAGTTCGCCAGCCGTTATCAGGGTCTGCGCCACGATTCCGGCGACCCGTTTGAATGGGGTGAGAAAGCCATTGCCCATTATCAGAAACTGGGTATCGACCCGATGAGTAAAGTACTGGTCTTTTCCGATAATCTCGATCTGGCGAAAGCGGTTGATTTGTATCGCCACTTCTCTTCGCGGATCAATCTCAGCTTTGGCATCGGTACCCGTTTAACCTGCGACATCCCCCAGGTTAAACCGCTCAATATCGTTATAAAACTGGTGGAATGCAATGGAAAACCGGTCGCCAAGCTCTCCGACAGTCCGGGCAAAACCATCTGCCACGATAAAGCATTCGTGCGCGCGCTGCGTAAAGCCTTCGATCTGCCGCCGGTGAAAAAGGCCAGTTAATCACCATAAGGAGCCGTTCTGGCTCCTTGTTCTTTATTTATTTCCGAAAACTCTCTCTCCCGGTGCGAAATCTACTTGTCTGATGGAAGATGACAGGTAACATAGATATCCCCCGATTGCCGGGGGATATCGATTTTTTTATTGGACTACGAATAGAGAGACTATTATGAGCGTTGTGCCTGTAGCCGACGTACTCCAGGGCCGTGTTGCCGTTGACAGCGAAGTCACCGTGCGCGGATGGGTACGTACCCGCCGAGATTCAAAAGCTGGCTTTTCCTTCCTGGCCGTCTATGACGGTTCCTGCTTTGATCCTGTACAGGCCGTTATTAATAATTCTCTGCCCAATTACAATCAGGAAGTACTGCGCCTGACCACCGGCTGTTCGGTCATCGTTACGGGTAAAATCGTGGCGTCCCAGGGTCAGGGTCAGAGTTTTGAAATCCAGGCCAGCCATGTTGAAGTGACCGGTTGGGTAGAAGATCCGGATACCTATCCGATGGCCGCTAAACGCCACAGCATCGAGTATCTGCGTGAAGTCGCGCACCTGCGTCCGCGTACCAATCTGATTGGCGCCGTCGCCCGCGTGCGTCATACCCTGGCACAGGCGCTGCATCGTTTCTTTGACGAGCAGGGCTTCTTCTGGGTTTCTACGCCGCTGATTACCGCATCGGATACCGAAGGCGCTGGCGAAATGTTCCGCGTATCGACGCTGGATCTGGAGAACCTGCCGCGTAACGATCTGGGCAAAGTGGATTTCGATAAAGATTTCTTCGGCAAAGAGTCGTTCCTGACCGTATCCGGCCAGTTGAACGGCGAAACCTATGCCTGCGCGCTGTCGAAAATTTATACCTTCGGCCCAACCTTCCGTGCTGAAAACTCTAACACCAGCCGTCACCTCGCGGAATTCTGGATGCTGGAGCCGGAAGTGGCCTTTGCGAACCTCAACGATGTCGCTGGCCTGGCTGAAGCCATGCTGAAGTACGTCTTCAAAGCGGTACTGGAAGAGCGGGCGGATGACATGAAATTCTTCGCCGAGCGCGTCGATAAAGAAGCCGTTTCTCGTCTGGAACGCTTTATTAATGCCGACTTCGCTCAGGTTGATTACACCGACGCGGTGACGATTCTGGAGAACTGCGGCAAGCCGTTTGAAAACCCGGTCTACTGGGGCGTGGATCTCTCTTCCGAGCATGAGCGCTATCTGGCCGAAGAGCACTTCAAAGCGCCGGTGGTGGTGAAAAACTACCCGAAAGACATTAAGGCCTTCTATATGCGCCTTAACGAAGACGGTAAAACCGTCGCGGCAATGGATGTCCTGGCGCCGGGCATCGGTGAAATCATCGGCGGCTCTCAGCGTGAGGAACGTCTGGACGTGCTGGACGCGCGCATGGCGGAAATGGGTCTTAATAAAGAAGACTACTGGTGGTACCGCGACCTGCGTCGTTACGGCACCGTACCACACTCCGGCTTCGGGCTGGGCTTTGAACGTCTGATCGCCTACGTCACCGGCGTACAGAACGTGCGTGATGTGATTCCGTTCCCGCGTACGCCGCGTAGCGCCACATTCTGATTGTTTTTTCTGATCATCGCCAAGGGCCAGCGTAAGCTGGCCTTTTTTTATGTCAATTAATGTTAACGAATACTAATAAATTTAAACATCAACCCTTCAAGTTCACATTTATGTTACTCACTATTTCGCCCCCTCCACAGCCGACAAATCGCATCTTATGTTCATATATTGGCGAAATGCCTGATTATTCTGTTCATTTTTTAAGCACCCACCGCACAAGGTGTGAAGACAAAAGCTGAGCGAAAAAAAAGCGAAATGCAGACATAAAATGCACAAAAGCCGCCTTATCTAAATTAATCATAATTAATTCATATAGATATATAAGGTTAGTTTATTTTACGAGCAAACCGGAACGGAATTTTGATTGAGTTCACAAAGTTCCTAAAAATACATATTTTGTTACATACATTTTCGTATTGTTACTCATATGCGACATTGGTAGCATTTTCCGGCTAGCGAAACGGTGGCGTGGATGGAAAGATGCCTTCAGACACCAAACTATCATCAATAGTTCTGTAAATTTTTATTGACGGAATTTATTGGCGGCAGTGGCAAGTGTTCATATAAAAATATTAATGAGGGTAATAAATAATGATGAAGCGCAATATTCTGGCAGCGGTGATCCCTGCCCTGCTGGTAGCCGGCGCAGCAAACGCTGCGGAAATCTATAACAAAGACGGCAACAAGCTCGATCTGTACGGCAAAACCGTAGGTCTGCATTATTTCTCTGATAACAAAGATAATGACGGCGACCAAACCTATGCCCGTTTGGGTTTTAAAGGGGAAACGCAGATCAACGACCAGCTGACCGGTTACGGCCAGTGGGAATATAACTTCCAGGGTAATAATACGGAAGGTAGCGACGCTCAGACCGGTAACAAAACCCGTCTGGCCTACGCCGGTCTGAAATTCGGCGATGCAGGCTCCTTCGACTACGGTCGTAACTACGGCCTGGTTTATGACGCCATCGGCGTAACCGATATGCTGCCTGAGTTTGGCGGCGACACCGGCCCTAGCGATAACTTCTTCGCCGGTCGTACCGGTGGCCTGGCAACCTACCGTAACAGCAACTTCTTCGGTCTGGTTGACGGTCTGAACTTCGGCGTACAGTACCTGGGTAAAAACGAGCACGCAGATAACCCGTCCCGTGCGAACGGTGATGGCTGGGCAACCTCTCTGAGCTATGAAGTCGATGGCTTCGGCATTGTCGGCGCTTACGGCGCAGCAGACCGTACCGACGGACAGCAGGCTCTGGCACGCGGCAAAGGCGATAAAGCTGAGCAGTGGGCAACCGGCCTGAAATACGATGCGAACAATATCTACCTCGCAGCCCTGTACGGCGAAACCCGCAATGCGACCCGCATTACGGATGGCTTTGCCAACAAAACTCAGGACTTCTCCGTCGTTGCGCAGTATCAGTTCGATTTCGGCCTGCGTCCGTCCATCGCTTACTACAAATCTAAAGCGAAAAATATTGAAGGCGGCATTGGCGATGAAGATTACATCAACTACATCGACGTCGGCGCGACCTACTACTTCAACAAAAACATGTCCACCTATGTTGACTATCAAATCAACCAGATTGACAGCGACAACAAGCTGGGCGTGAACTCCGACGACACCGTCGCCGTGGGTATCGTTTACCAGTTCTAATCTGCAGTACACCCCTTCGTGATATGCCTAAAAAGCAGGACTTCGGTCCTGCTTTTCTCTATTCCTGAGATAAAGATCGTAACTTTCGAAAACCTTCGCGCTTTTTGTCGCAAACGGTTGGCAATTAGTTCATCTGCCGTTACCCTGATAGCGGAATTCCCTTCAGTAATCACAATGGAACCTCGTCATGTTTGAGAACATTACTGCCGCCCCTGCCGACCCTATTCTGGGCCTGGCCGATCTGTTTCGTGCCGATGACCGCCCTACCAAAATTAACCTCGGGATTGGTGTTTACAAAGATGAAACGGGTAAAACCCCGGTCCTGACCAGCGTAAAAAAAGCAGAGCAGTATCTGCTGGAAAATGAAACCACCAAAAACTATCTCGGTATCGATGGTATTGCGGAATTTGGTCGCTGCACTCAGGAGCTGCTGTTCGGTAAAGGCAATGCGATTATCAACGATAAGCGCGCCCGTACCGCACAGACGCCTGGCGGTACCGGTGCCCTGCGCGTTGCCGCGGATTTCCTCGCGAAGAATACCGACGTTAAGCGCGTTTGGGTGAGCAATCCGAGCTGGCCGAATCACAAAAGCGTGTTCAATTCCGCGGGTCTGGAAGTCCGTGAATATGCCTATTACGATGCCGCCAACCACGCGCTCGACTTTGACGGTCTGCTGGCAAGCCTCAATGAGGCGCAGGCCGGTGACGTGGTTCTGTTCCATGGCTGCTGCCATAACCCAACCGGTATCGATCCGACGCTGGAGCAGTGGCAACAGCTGGCGCAGCTGTCCGTCGAAAAAGGCTGGCTGCCGCTGTTCGATTTTGCCTACCAGGGTTTTGCCCGTGGTCTGGAAGAGGATGCTGAAGGGCTGCGCGCGTTTGCCGCGCTGCATAAAGAGCTGCTGGTGGCCAGCTCCTACTCGAAGAACTTCGGTCTGTACAACGAGCGCGTCGGCGCCTGCACGCTGGTGGCTGGCGACCAGGAAACCGTTGACCGCGCGTTCAGCCAGATGAAATCCACCATCCGGGCAAACTACTCCAACCCGCCGGCGCACGGTGCTTCGGTGGTGGCGACGATTCTCAGCAACGACGCGCTGCGCGCTATCTGGGAACAAGAGCTGACCGATATGCGCCAGCGTATTCAGCGCATGCGTCTGCTGTTCGTGAATACCCTGCAGGAAAAAGGGGCCACTCGCGACTTCTCTTTCATCATCAAGCAAAACGGGATGTTCTCGTTCAGCGGCCTGACCAAAGAGCAGGTGCTGCGTCTGCGTGAAGAGTTCGGGGTCTACGCCGTGGCTTCCGGGCGTATCAACGTCGCCGGTATGACGCCAGACAACATGGCGCCGCTGTGTGAAGCGATTGTCGCCGTGCTGTAATAGCCTCGCTGGCAAAAAATAAAGGCCGCTTGCGCGGCCTTGTTTATATTTTCCGTCGAGGAGCATTACCAGACGGGCATTTCATCCTGCAGGAAAGGGTTATGCAGACGCTCATAGCCCAGCGTCGACATCGGCCCGTGACCGGGAATAAACGTCACATCATCGCCTAAAGGCAGTAATTTGCGCTTAATCGCATCAATCAGCTGACCGTGGTCGCCGCGCGGGAAGTCGCTGCGCCCTACTCCACCTTTGAAAATGACGTCGCCGGAAACCAGCAGCCGGGATGCCGGATCAAAAAAGACCACGTGCCCTGGCGTGTGCCCGGGACAGTGCAGCACCTGCAGAGCAACATTCCCTACGCTGACCACATCGCCTTCATTGAGCCAGCGGTCCGGCTGCAATGGCTGACAATCTTCCAGACCAAACATCCGACTTTGCGCCGGCAGCCCTTCCAGCCAGAACCGATCTTCTTCTTCCGGCCCGATAATCGGCACACCATAATGCTGTGCCAGCTCGGCCGCCGCACCGACATGATCGAGATGACCGTGGGTGAGCAAAATCTGCATCAGGCTGACGCCCTCTGCCGCTACTTCCTGTTTGATTCGCTCAGCGTCACCGCCAGGATCGACCAGCGCTGCAAGCCGGGTTTGTTCGCACCAGATTAAAGAACAGTTCTGAGCAAACGCGGTAACCGGAATAATACGATAGTTCATGATGCTCCTTTCGTTACCAGTGCCTTACCGGACCGGTATCAATATGCACAAAGTTGCTACGTGGGTAGTATCCTACACCACCTGCGCCCATAGATAACGCCGCTTTGCGAACATTGCTTAACGAAATGCCTTCAATATGGAAATCCATTGCCTGCCCCCTGGTGTGATAGCTATGTTTCGCTACACCACGGCTTCGTGCACGAAGTTCATCGTTGGTATCGAGGGAACGATAGCCAGAGATGAGCTGGACAGGTTTATTCGTGCCAAGCAATCCCTGCAGACGATAGAGGTGATCGAACAAACTCGGATCGATGGGCTTAATTTTATTCGCGCGGAAATCACGGAAAAAATGGTTAAGCCTTGCTAATTCATCCTGAATATAGCCTCTGCCATCGAAAAACTCCGCCTTGAGTGATTCACCAGTATGCAGGTTATTCAGCGTCAAAATACGCGGTCGGGGGGTCGAGAGGGTGGCAAATGCCGGCGCAGGCAGAATGGCGGCGGCACCGAGCGCAGCCCCACCTAACGCCAGCAATTTGCGGCGATTAGCGTCAAATTTGTCCATGATAATCAGGTCTACAAGTAAATGAATCGAATATATGCACTTCTGGCGCACGAAAGGCACCTTACCGGGCATTATTGCCAACGTCAAGGTAGCCTAACCCCAGTAAATACAGGCTCTGTAGAGGAACAGAGCCTGTTTTCACCCACAGTTAGGACAACGAAATGGGGTGAACTACTTCATTTACCTGATTAATTGTTCAGCTTTCGCCAAAATTTGTGCGCCAGATCGCGCGGTGAGATCGTAATTGTAAATATCTGTACGATATTGCATGCGGCCGTCGCTGCCAACGAAGGCGGTTAAATAATAGAGATTCACCGGGATATTCTGCCGGATATTCACATACCGCGTATCGCCCTGCTTAAGCGCATCGGAAATCCGCGTATCGTTCCAGCCGGCATCCTGCAGCAGCATATTCGCCAGTTCAGAAGCTTTATTGACCCGCACACAGCCGGAGCTTAACGCGCGCACGTCTTTCTGGAACAGATTGTGGTTCGGCGTATCGTGCAGATAGATAGCATCGGAGCTGGGCATATTGAACTTATAACGCCCCAGCGAGTTACGTGCCCCCGGCGCCTGCTGGAAGCGGAACGGGAGATTGTTCTCGGTGATCGTTGACCAATCAATGCGCCAGGGATCGAGGGCCTCTTTGCTGTTCCAGCCGCGCATTACCGTATAGCCATGTTGCTCAAGATAGCCTGGATTATTACGCACCTTCGGCAGGATATCTTTGCGCGCCAGCGTCGGCGGCACATTCCACGGCGGATTCACCACCACATTATTTAACGCGCTGCTCATCATCGGCGTTTTACGATCCGGGCGCCCGACGATCACTCGCGATGCCAGCACCTGACTGCCGTCCTGATAATAGACCAGCGAAAAGGCCGGAATATTCACCATGATCCCGGTGGAGAGCTTGCCCGGCAGCAGGCGTAAACGCTGGATGTTCAGCGCCAGCACCCCGGCGCGCTGCGCCGCGGAAACGTTCAGCAGGTCGCGCGTGGAGGCGCCAATGACGCCATCGGCACCCAGCCCTTGCCACGCCTGAAAGCGCTTAACGCCCGCAACAAGCTGGCGATCGTAAACGCCGCGCGCAGCCGTTTTATTTTTCTTCCCCGCCGACGGGCTGACGACGTCCCCCGGCAAAGCTATCTTCTCAGCGTCATCCAGCATGCCGGTACGTTGTAAAATCTCACGCAGCGCGCCGATATCGTTGCTCCACTCGCCAGGACGTAGCGATGCGGTACTGGTCAGTTGCGGCCACGGACGCGAATCCGCCACCAACGACAGCAGCGCCTGATGCATCGCCGCATATTGCGTATGGTGCGGCGCCAGTCCGGCAATAAACTGCGGCAGTGAACCGTCATCCAGCGCCAGCTGCCACTGGTTGATGACCGACAGCGGCGGCGTCGACATGGTGTAAGGTCTGGAGCTATACAGCCAGCGGTTCCCCTGAACCGGAATGCCGCTGATAAAGTGCAGATAGCCCATCATAGCATCGGAAAGCACGACATCACGCGCCATACCGCTCACCGCCGGATCGGTGAGCAGGCTTACCCAGGTGGTGAACTGCGGCTGGAAACCGGCAATCGCGACTTCGGCCAGCTGCTGCTGGAACGCCTGCACCGCCTCGCGGTTCTCCCACATCGGCTTCATATCCCTGGCCGCGTACAGCGACACCAGAGGATTCATAAACACCGGCTGATAACCCGCCGGCAGTAGTGCGGTAATATCGGCACGACTTTTCGCTGCCGCATCGGTAGCCAGCGGCTGCTCGCCGGCCATTTTCGCGACCGTCGCAGACTGACCCGCGCTTTGGCTCAGCGCAGAAGACAGTTCACCAATCGTGGCGGAACTGTCGGCAGGTACCACTTCAGGCTCTTCGGCCTGGACATTGAACAGTGGAGCAAATGCAAAAGCCAGGCTCAAACTCAGCGCTGACCATTGACGACCATACCGTTTTTTTAGCAACATCCCTTGCCCCCTGTTAACACATTGCCACCCACAAAAATGGGGCTTACTCACAGTATATAAAGGCGTAAACGCTTTTGCCTTACCAAATGTAAAGAAGTTTAAAGATTATACAACCTTACCCTACCAATTGGATAACAAAAAGGGCGACACATTGTCGCCCTTTTCTCCGCTGATTCACCGCCCGTTAAGAGGCGTCAGCCGTTCCCGGCAACGTTTCCGGCAGCTGAGCGGCGAAACCGCGCAGGCCGACGACGTGAACGTGTTCATGGTTATTAAACACTTTACGCACCAGTTTATAGGTGGTGCCTTTTTCCGGGCTGATATTTTCCGGCGCCGCGATAATCAGCTGCATCTCCAGACGTTCGCACAGCTCAAACAGCGTGGCGATGGATCGGGCATCGAGGCGCGCCGCTTCATCAAGGAACAGCAGACGGCACGGCGAAAGATCTTTGCCGCGCAGGCGACGTGATTCATCCTCCCAGCTCTGCACCACCATCACCAGGATCGACATCCCGGTCCCGATAGCCTCACCGGTTGACAGCGCGCCGGACTCAGCGCGCAGCCAGCCGTCGGAGCCGCGGTTAACCTCAACTTCCATTTCCAGATAGTTGCGGTAGTCGAGCAGCTCTTCGCCGATGGTTTGCGGCGTCCGTTGTCCCATATCGATCTGCGGATTCAGGCGCTGATAGAGCTTCGCCAGCGCTTCAGAGAAGGTCAGACGATTGCTGTTGAACAGGTCCTGATGCTGTTCATGCTGCTCGGACAGCACATCCAGCAGCGTCGAGTGGGTTTCCCGCACGTTGACGTTCAGCCGCACGCTGTTGACCTGGCCGAAGGAGACGCTCTGCAGTCCCTGGTTGAGCATACGAATACGGTTCTGCTCGCGCTGGATAGTCTTGCGGATGATATTGGCGACGCTGCGGGAGCTGATCGCCAGCTTCTGTTCGCGGTTGGTCAACTCTTCCGTCAGGCGGCTAAGCTCGATTTCCATCTGCTCAATCGCCTCAACCGGATCGTCGGTACGGATAATGTCCTGACGAATACGCTCGCGCAGATGCTGATAAACGGCAACGAAGAACTGAATTTTACGCTCAGGACGCTTCGGATCTTCTGAGACGCGCAGCACGTCGCGCAGATGTTCGTTATCCGCCACCGCCAGACGCAGCGCACCGAGCGCCTTATCCGACATCGAACGCAGCTCATCGGCCGAGAGATAGGCCAGCTCGCGGCGATGCAGGCGGCGCTCGACGCCATTATCTTTCACCAGACGCATGACCGCGCACCAGCCCGCCTTGGCGCTAACCACCTGCTCACGCATTTCGCAATAGTCGCGTTCGAGCTTACGCAGCTTGCGGGTCAGGTTGTCCATTTCCGCTTCACAGAAGGTCAGCGCTTTTTCCAGCTGATTGCGGCGGGCGCGGTTGTTGCTTAACTGGCTATGCAGCTCATCGCGACGCGCGCGCGCGCGCTCTTCCGCGCCGCTATCGGCCCGTACGCCGATATCCTGCAGCTCTTTATACAGATCGCCCAGCAGCTCTTTTTTGGTGTCATACGAACTTTTCAGCGACGCCAGCACCTGATTGTACTGGTTCAGCTGCGCCGTATGAGTACGCGTCGCGTCGCGGGCGCGGCTACGTTCCGTTTCCGCCTGCTCCAGACGCTGGCGCAGTTTTTCGTTGAGATCGCTGTTGCCGCTGAGCATTTCCGCCGAATCGGAGTAGCTGAAGTGCGCGCGGCGCTGCACCACTTCGCTCAGCGCAAACGCCTGCTGACGCGCATCGCGCTGCGTCTGCTGCGAGTAAGCATAATCTTCTTTCAGCTGTTCGAACTGTTCCGGGTCGCTCTGCAGCACCGAAACGATCGGCTCCAGCTTCGCCAGCTGGTTGCCATACTGCTGAATAAAGCGCGCCGCTTCCTGAGCCTCATCCAGACGCTCCTGAATTTCATCCACGCGGTCGGCCAGCGTATCGTCCGCCAGCAGGTTGAGACGCGGTAACAGACGGTTCAGCGCCGAAACGCCCTCTTTCGCCTGCTCAAACTGCACCCGGTTCTGCTGGTTATCGCTTTCGTGCGCGCTAAGCGCCCGCTCCAGCTCGCCGCGACGGCCGTTCAGTTTACGGATTTCTTCTTCCGGGTCATCCTCGAAGGCCACCGCCAGATGGCTGCCGATAAAGCGGCTGAACGCCTGATGCTGACGCTGCGTTTTCTGAACGTCAAACGAGAGGGTGGCAAAACGCTCTGACAGCTCTTCACGCTCGGCGTGCAGGCTCTCAATGCGGCTTTCACGCGCGGCGCGGCCAAACAGCGGCAGCGTCGGGAAGCGCGAATAGCGCCACTGACGATCCGCTACCTTCACAACCACCGCTTTTTCCAGCTCATCAACGCTGAATACGCTGTCATCGAACGACTGCGGGTCGCCTTCGATCAGATAGAGATCTTCCGGGCAATCTTCCAGCCCTTCAAGCTGTTCGGCGATTTGCGCCAGATCGGGAACCACGATCGCGTGACGCGACGGGCCGTACAGCGCGGAGAAGTACGGCGCATCTTCCAGACTGACATCGTCATAAATTTCAGACAGCAGGACGCCGCCAAAACGTTCGGCCAGCGCGTTAAGACGCGGATCTTCAGACCCACCCGGCTGGCTGAGACGTTCGATCTCTTCGTCGATCGCGCGTTTACGGGCGCCGACCTCGTCACGTTCAACGATCGCCTCGCGTTCGCGCTCCAGCAGCTGCTGAAGGTATTCGGTGACGTCCTGGCTTGATTCAAACTGCTCGCCGCTCTGCTCGCAGAGCTGATTCAGGCTGTTCTGTGCGGCCAGCCAGATCGGCGCGCGACGCAGCAGAGACTGGGTGCGGGACTGCAGCTGTTCCAGCTCCTGACGCAGATTCATGCGCTGTTCGCTGGCGGAAGAGACGCTGTCGGACAAGGAGGCGATACGCGCTTCCAGCTCCTGATGCAGGGCTTCCAGATCGTCGATCTCGTAGCGTTTGCCCTGACGCTTGCAGAATTCGCTCAGCTGGCGCTCGGCGTCCTGCTGTTCGCGCAAACGCTGCTCCAGCTCGGTCAGACGGCTGCGCAGGCCGTGGGCCTGCTCGGCCAGATGGCGCTGGTTGACGCCATCGCGCAGCAGTTCGCGGGCCACATCCCAGGCTTCATTACGCGCCAGCGGGCCATTGATTGCCGCCACCAGCTGGTAAGCCTGTTCAAACTGACCGTGCGCGGTTTGCGCCACGCTGATTTTCTGTTCCAGCGACAGCATTTTTTCCGTCGCTTCCTGCTCTTTCGCCTGGAACGTTTCCAGCCATTCGCCGGCGCTTTCCGGGGTTAAATCCGGTAGGTGACACAGCGCTTTCGCGCGTTCCAGCGCCTGCAGGGCCTGGTTGTACTGAATCGCGCGGGTCTGCTGCACGTCCAGCGCCTGCTGATAATCGGCCAGCTGGCTTTTCAGCTCATCCACTTCCACTTCAGCGGCTTCCGCACGGGCTTCGTTCTCTTCCTGCAGATCGGTCGCTTCCGCGACCACTTCATTCTGCTCTTCCAGGCGAATCTGCAGTTCATCGAGATCCGCTTCATAGCGCTCGATTTTCTCCTGCTGACGCAGAGCGGTTTGCACCAGGTTCAGATGATCGCTGGCGGCCTGATAATCGGCTTCCAGGTCGCCTTCCGCGCCGTTATGTTCCTGCAGTTCGCGGGCCATATCGACATGCTTATACTGTTCTGCCGCCAGCTGCGACCGCGAGGTGAACAGCTCGCGACGGTATTCCAGCGCTTTATCCAGATGAACGCGACGTTCATTGGCGTGACGCATATAGTCCGCCGCCACGTAGTTCGTCGCTTCGCTGATCAGGTGTTTAAACAGATCGCGATCGGACTGGGTGACGCGAATCGCCTCCAGCGTCATACGGTTTTCGCGCAGCGCGGCTTCCATATCCTGGAACGCTTTACGCACGCCGCTGTTTTCCGGCAGCAGGTAGTCACGCAGCGAGCGGGTAATGGTGTTGGAAATCCCGCCGTACAGCGAAGCTTCAATCAGGCGATAGTATTTGCTACGGTCAGAGGCAGAACGCAGACGACGGGCCACCACCCCCAGATCGAACATCAGCGAGTGATAATCGGTGATCGAGTTGAACTGCTTGAACTGTACCCCTTCCATCGCCTCAAGCTTATCTTTCAGCTCGTTGAGGCTGAGAACGCGCGCCTGGCGTTCGTTAAGGGTTTCCGTCAGCAGCTGGGTTGGCTGCACCGACGTCGGCAGTCCCTGAATCGCAAAGGGTTTGATATCCACTTTACGATCGCGACCGGCGATCTGCTGCAGACGCACGCCCACCACCACCCGCTGGTGGTGCGAGTTGATAACGTCCAGCACCGAATAACACACCCCGGCGCGCAGCTTACCGTGCAGGCCCTTATCGCGCGAGCCGCTGGTGGCGCCAGCCTCGGTGGTGTTACGGAAGTGCAGCAGGGTCAGGTCCGGGATCAGCGCCGTGACGAAGGCCGCCATGGTGGTGGATTTCCCGGCGCCGTTGCCGCCGGAAAGGGTGGTGACCAGCTCATCCAGATCAAAAGTCCGGGCAAAAAAACCGTTCCAGTTAACCAGCGTTAGCGAGCGAAATTTACCGCGTTCAATCATTACTCTTCCTCCCCGCTATCCGGCTGATTCTCTTCATTCTCATCATTGAGCTGCAGGTGGTTTTCCAGCGCCATCGCTTCGCCATCGCGAATCATCCGCAGCTGCGCTTCGCGCGGATCGTCGCCGACGCGGACGTCAGCGCCGAAGCGGAAGACCGACTCGGTAATGCGGAATTTGCTGCTGTCATGGCCCATAAACCACACCATCCCCAGACGGCGCAGGCGGTTGAGCGACGCGCGCATTTTCTCCTGCAGCTTCTGGCGATCGAGGTCGGAACCGGTGGAGCGGTTGTTTACCAGCTTCAGCAGTTTGGCTTCGTCCGCCAGGGTCAGCAGCTCATCGTAGAGCTCCTGCTGGGTAAAGATTCCTTCATTGGCCAGGCGTTCCGGGCTGAGATAGAGGTAGCAAAGGATTTTGCCAACCATCATATCCAGCTCTGACAGAACCGAACGCGGAATCAGCGTGGTGGAGCGCGGGCGCAGATAGAAGAATCCCTCCGGCGCGCGGATCAGTTCAACGTTATAGCGAGCGTAAAACTCTTCCAGGTAATCCTGGAAATCCATCAAAAATGCGTGATTATCCAGTTCGTCCAGACCGATATGGCGGCCTGCTCGCAGGGCGCTATCCAGCGCCGGAAATAACGGATTGCCCAACGCCAGCGCCAGTTTAACTGGCATCACTTGTTCAATATTTGTCGATGACATGCGCCTGTACCTTGGCTCCGTAATCATTAATCGGCTGCCATTTTGCCGGCAGTCCGGTGAAATCTGCTTGCGCGACGCCCAGGCGTACCGCCTGATCGACAACAATTCGCGCCACATCGAAATGGCGAGCTCGCGGATACTGCGCCAGATATTCGCGCACCACCAGACCGAGATCCAGCGGCACCCCTTTGTCTTTATAGACCACCAGCTGTGCTTCAATCAGCGCGGCCAGCTGCTCGCGAATTTCGTTAAACTCTTCGTACTCCAGATCGGCGGGAAGTTCCCCGGTGACCTCTTCGTCGCGCAGCGCCATCTCTTCATCACGCATATCCAGCAGACGATCGGCGCTGGCGTGGGTCAACGCCCACGGCGCATCAAAGTAGGTCTGGATCGATTGACGCAGACGCTGGGCGAACACGCGGTTTTTATCCATATCAATGGCGGTACGGATAAACTTATGCACGTGGCGATCGTAGCCGATCCACAGGTCGATAGCCTGCTGCCCCCAGCTGACAATGCGGTCCAGCTTACTTTGCAGATCAAAGACTAAACGGTCGACAAAATGCAGATCGTCGCGCGTAATCGTCGCGTCCTGAATTCTCAACAGGTTAGCCTGCAGCTTATCGCCCGCCGCATCCAGCGTATCCTGCAGCTCGCGCAGGGTGCCGGAGGTTTCCGACAGCAGCAGCTCACAGCTGGAGATCGCCGCGCGCCAGTCTTTGTTCAACAACTGGGCGATATCATCTTTGACCAGCTGCTGCTGTTCATCCATGATGCGCTGGGTCAGGTCGATGCTGTCGAAAATCTCAGCCACCGAGTATTTCAGCGGCGCAAAGACGTTACGATGCCAGTGAAACTCATCCCCGCCCTCTTCGGCCGAGTCGGCGGCGCGCTTCAGTTCGCCTGCCACGATCGACAGCTGCATCGACAGACGCAGCGTAGAAAATTCGCGCTGACGAATATAGTAGTCGGTAATCCCGATTCCCAACGGCGTAAGACGATAGATAGCATTGCCTTCCGTACTTTCGCTGGTAAAGCGGTTCAGCAGACGCTGGCGCACCATGTCGTTAATCGCATTATTGGCGCGCTGGCTGATGGTTTCGCTGGTCTGCTCAAACGCATCACTGACGTGGCGGAACGCATCCACCAGTTCTCCCTCGGTCATTTCCCCTTCCAGCCGCTCGCCGTTCAGCGTGGCAACGGCCAGCAGAAAAGAGAGTCTGTCCACCGGCAGCGAAATAGAAAAATCATTTTTTCTGGCCCAGGCAACCAGTTCGGGGACTGTCTGGGAAAATTCACTCATACTTTATCCTTGCATCTGCAGCTCTGAGCCTGGCGCTTAATCGCGGTGACATGAATATAACGCCCCAGACTGATATACGGCTCCTGGCGACAGTAGCGCGTCTCCAGCTCCAGCAGCGCCGCAAAGTTGTCGCGCTGTTTGCGTTTTTCACGCAGATAATCATGAAACACCCGCACGCCGGTTTTCCCGGTAATCTGCCAGCCCAGCTCTTCCAGCCAGCCATACACCTGCTCCGGGGAACGCGGATAGTCCGGCGATAGCGTGCGTTTTTTCTTTTTCGGCATGCCAAGCTGTACGTAGTCGAAGTTCCCGACGACCATGTTGTGCATCAGCAGACCGTTAGCATTGTAGAACATTAGCGACAACGCGCCGCCGGGGCGTAGCACCGACCACAGCGTGCGCAACATCTCCTGCGGCTCGGCCACCCATTCCAGTACCGCATGAAACAGTATCAGATCGACCGGGCTTTCCAAATGCTGCGCAATATCCTGAGCCGCGCATTGTACAAAATGCATGTTGTCGATCACACCTTTATCGGCAGCCGCCTGCCGGGCGCGGGCCACCATTTCAGCGGAAAGATCGCATAACGTCACGTGGTGGCCCATTTCCGCCACTCGCACCGCCGTCTGCCCTTCCCCGCCGCCGGCGTCAAGAACCCGCAGCGGCCCGGGCCCAAGCTGACTCAGCAACGGTTGCAGATCCTGCCAGAGGATCGCCTGACGCAGTTCGCCCTTGGTGGTGCCGTAGATATTGCGCGAAAACTTTTCAGCCATGTCATCGAAATTACGATCCTGCACGAACGACTCCACCTGCCACCACAAAGCCGCTATTTTGTCATACCCACGCTGAGAATGAAGCGATCTGTTATAAGATCCGGGCATAACTTTGGTTATATGGTTAAAAAAGGAGCCATCTGGCATGCTTTTTACGCTGAAAAAGTATATTGGCGGCATGATGCTGCCGCTTCCGCTGCTGCTGCTGCTGATTGCGGTGGGTATCGCGCTGCTCTGGTTCAGTCGTTTTCAACGCACCGGCAAGACCTGCGTCAGCGTCGGCTGGCTACTGCTGGCGCTGCTCAGCCTGCAACCGGTGGCCGACGGTTTACTTAAACCGATAGAAGAGACCTATCCGACATGGCGCGGTACACAGCACGTTCAGTACGTGGTGGTGCTCGGCGGCGGGTATACGTGGAATCCGCAGTGGGCTCCCAGCTCAAACCTGATTAATAACAGCCTGCCGCGACTGACCGAGGGGATACGGCTGTGGCAGGAGAATCCGGGATCGAAGATGATCTTTACCGGCGCCGCGGCGAAAACCAACCCGGTCAGCACGGCGGAGGCCGGCGCGCGGGTCGCGCAAAGCCTTGGCGTGCCGCGCAGCGAGATTATCGTACTCGATCGGCCGAAAGATACCGAGGAAGAAGCCGCGGCGGTGAAACAGACGATCGGCGATGCGCCGTTCCTGCTGGTGACCTCCGCATCACATTTGCCGCGGGCGATGATTTTCTTCCGTCATGCCGGGCTGAACCCTCTGCCAGCGCCCGCCAACCAGCTGGCGGTGGAGTCGCCGCTCAACCCGTGGGAGCGGGCAATCCCTTCGCCTTTCTGGCTGATGCACAGCGATCGCGTAGGCTATGAAACGCTGGGGCGCATCTGGCAGTGGCTGAAAGGAGCGTCAGGCAAGCCAGGGGAGGATTGATTTCGCCGCTAAATCAAAGCGGCCGCGGTCAAAGCGCCCGGTATTGACCAGGTTATCCACCTCGTCCCACAGCAGATAGAGCCAGCGCCGCCACAGGAAGGACTCCGCCACCGGCGCGCGGCGCAGATAGTGCCACAGCAGCTGTTCCGCCTGTCCGCCGTCAGACAGGCGGAACAGCTCATATTCTCGCGGCGCCCACAGCATCATGCCCGGCCCGACCATCGCCAGCAGCTGATCGCTGCGCGCATCTTTCAGCATGCTGCGCAGCGTGAAGCTGCCGTGTACCAGCACGCAGTTATCATTAAAATCTTGCAATAAATCCGGGAGGCACTCGCGGGCGCGGAACAAAATTCGTTTATCCTGCATCGTCAGGCCGGTATCCTGATACAGATTAAGGGTACTCCACAGCATCTCAACCCGCTGACGGTACCAGTTCGGCCACAGGTTTTCCTGGGTGCTGTCGACCATACCGACGCAGCCGCCGCTATCGTGCCGATGCCATGCCAGAAGCGCTTCCACGATCTGCTCCTGCAGCTGTTCCCAGCGCTCCGGCGTACGGGCCGGCGCTTCTGCCGATACTCCGCGCAGCCGCTCAATCAGCAACACGTCGGGGCCAGGATGCTCTTCATGGGTCAACACCCCGTAGACCACCGGCATGCGCGCGGTGCCGCTCCGCGCCAGGGTTGAGATTTTCCATGCCAGCTGGCGGGCAACGCCGGGAGTGGTGAAACTTCTCGCCAGCAGCGGTAGCGGATTTCCCTGCGCATCGTATAGCGACCACAGCGCCGACGAGGGCTTCTCACTGACACACTCCACGCGGCTGAGTTTTTCCCCCAGCAGGTGGCTCAGTTCGGTTCGCAATTGTTCCATTATTGATTGCCCCTGTGAATACTACTGGTTTTATAATGAGCGCCAGCCGCGGGGATGTCATCGGGTAAGATCAAAAATTAGCGGAAAAAATATGGAAAAAAAACGTGGAAATATCCCCTCCCGACGGAGGGGACAGAGGGATTAACGCAGCTCTGCGCGAACGCGCTCCAGATCTTCCGGTGTATCAACGCCGGTGCCCGGGACAACTTCGGCCACCGCGACATGGATTTTTTCGCCGTACCACAGCACGCGCAGCTGCTCCAGCATTTCGATCTGCTCCAGCGGGCTGGGAGCCCAGCTGACATAGCGACGGATAAAGCCGGCGCGGTAAGCGTAAATACCGATATGGCGTAGCAGAGAATCGCCGATGGCCTCACGGGATTTGGCAAAGCGATCGCGATCCCACGGAATGGTGGCGCGGGAGAAGTACAGGGCGTAGCCTTGTTCATCCATAACCACTTTCACCGCATTCGGGTTAAACGCCTCTTCGGCATCGTGAATGGGCACAGCCAGCGTCGCCATCCCGCTGCTGCTGGCCGCCAGATTGTCAGCCACCTGACGGACAATCGCCGGCGGGATCATCGGCTCGTCGCCCTGAATATTGACGATGATGGTGTCATCGCTGAAGGCGCATTTTTCCACGACTTCAGCCAGACGTTCGGTACCGGACTGATGATCCGCACGCGTCATGCACACTTCCCCCCCGGCCGCTTCGACGGCGCGGGCAACGTCTTCATGGTCCGTCGCCACGATAATACGCTCGGCGCCGGACTCGCGCGCGCGCTCCAGCACATGAACGATCATCGGCTTACCGTTGATATCCTGTAAAGGTTTTCCCGGCAGGCGCGTGGAGGCAAAGCGCGCAGGGATGATGACCACGAAACTCATGAATGGCTTTCTCCCACGGCTAGCGCGCGGGCTTCGGTTTCCAGCAACACGGGGATGCCGTCACGAAAAGGAAAGGCCAGGCTGTCAATTTTGCAGATCAGCTCTTGCTTATCCTGGCTGTAGTAGAGTTTACCGTTGCAGACAGGACAGGCGATGATTTCAAGTAAACGGTGATCCATGATTCCTCCTGATGGACCGAATAGATTCCGCAGCAGCATAGCACATGATGGCAAACTCAGGGATCCGTTTGCGGTCGCGCTGAGCGGGACGTGGCCTGCGGCTCAGGCCGGTTCGATTTCCCAGCCCTCACGCCGGTCGGCAAAGAGCATCGGCGGCAGACGCCCGATGGCGATTCGCCGGGCCGACTGCCAGAGGGCGAACTCTTCAAGCGCCCGCTGCAGCCCCTTTTCCAGGCCTGGGGTCACCTTGACCCCCTCTTCCAGCCACAGCGAGAACACTTCCAGCACCCCGGTTTTGCGATGTATTTTGCTGTCCATTCTGCCCACCAGTTTGCCATGGTGCAGCAGCGGCAGAACAAAGTAGCCATACTGCCGCTTTGGCGCCGGGGTATAGCACTCAAGACGATAGCTAAAATTGAATAACTGCTCGGCGCGTTTCCGGTCCCAGACCACCGGGTCAAATGGCGAGAGCACGGCGCTGTGGCTGGCGGAGAGTTTACCGCCGGGCGCCGATTCCAGCAGCCCGAGCGCTTCGCGGTGGAGCCACATCTCGCCTAACTCTTCCACCTTCACTGGCACCACCAGCCCCTCTTCCTGCCAGTTGGCCAGCAGATTCGGCAACGCGGGCCGGCGCAGCCGATAGTAATCGGCCAGCCACTGTGGGCGGAAAATACCCAGGCTCCGGGCGCTGTTACGCAACATTCTCTCTTCCGCCTGCGCCTGTGACAATGCATCGCGCGCGTCGTCCCAGTGCGGCATCACCCGCTGCGTCAGGTCATATACCCGCTGAAAATTGCGTCGCTCCACCACCATCACTTCCCCGGCGGTAAACAACCCTTCCAGATGGCGTTTGTGCGGTTTCCACTCCCACCAGCCGCTGGCGCCTTTGCGCGGATGTGCAAAATCGGCCGAACGTACCGGGCCATTCTGCGCAATATGCTCACGCAACTGCTGAATCTCCTCGGCGTGTTCCGCCATCCACGCTTTGCGGTACTTCCAGCCCATATTATCGGGCGTCAGCATCCGATGACGTATCAGGGGAAAATCGCTACGCGGCAAAAAACAGGCCTCATGGGCCCAGTATTCCATCAGCTCCCCGGCGCGCAGCGCCTCTTCCAGCCAGCCTTGCGGGTAGCTGCCAAGGCGGCTAAACAGGACCAGGTAGGGGCTGCGGGCCACGACGTTAATGGTATCGATTTGCAGCAGCGACATCTGCTGAATAGTTTGCAGAATGTCACCGGCGCGGGCACGACGTCGGGGTTTTTTCAGTAACCCCTGCGCCGCAAGGTGGAGATGACGGGCTTCTTTGAGTGACAGTGCTAATACCGACATGCAGGTTCTCCGTAAAGGACTGCGGCACAGCGTCGGTGAAAGCCAGCGTGGCAGCACTAACGTTGCGCCAGCGTCACCAGATCCGTCAGCAAGCGCTGTGCGCGTGCATCCGTCATGATGGCGTCGACGGGTAAATACCACCAGTTCGCTTCGGCAAACCCGCGACATTTTACCGCGTCTTTCTCGGTCATCAGCAGCGTTTGCTGCGCGGTCACGAGGGCGGACACGCCCGCCTGAGTTAATGCCTGATGGTCAGCGAGCGCGACGGTTTTCACCGGCTGCACGCCGCAGCTTTCCAGAGTGGCAAAAAAGCGCGGCGGATGACCAATTCCCGCCATCGCCACGACATTAGCGAATGACGCCACCTGACGTCGCTCACCGCTTAACACATTCACCGCCAGCCCGGGACGCAATTGCATCGGGATCTCTCCCGGCTGCGCGACGCCGCCGTTGACGATGATCGCATCGACGCTGCGTAAACGGGAAGCGCGTTCACGCATCGGCCCGGCCGGCAGCCACCAGCCGTTACCAAAACGGCGCACGCCATCAATGACGACAATTTCTTTATCGCGCGCCAGCTTATAGTGCTGCAGACCGTCATCAGTGACGATCAGCTGCACATCATGGGCGGCGAGCAGCGCCTGCACCGCCTCGCTGCGCACCGGCGAGACGGCAACCGGCGCGCCGGTGCGTTGGAAAATCAGCACCGGCTCATCGCCCGCTTCCGCGGTGCTGGTGCGATTGCTGAGCAATAGCGGGTAGCCCGGCGCTTTACCACCATAGCCGCGCGACACCACGCCGACCCGGATCCCGCGCTGCTGTAGCTGCTCCACCAGCCAGATGACCACCGGCGTCTTGCCGTTGCCGCCTGCGGTAAGGTTGCCCACCACCACCACCGGCACCGGCGCCCGCCAGGCCTTCTTCAGCCCCAGCCGGTAGCTGAGGCGAATCAGCCCGCTCACCAGGCCATAAAGCCAGGAGAGCGGCAGCAGAAGTCGCCATAAAGGCGACTCACCGGACCAGATACGCGCAATCATTGGCCAAATTGCATCTTATGCAGTTGGGCATATACGCCGCGGTGCGCCAGCAGATCGGCATGGCTACCGCGTTCAACGATATGACCCTCTTCCACCACCACAATTTCGTCGGCTTGCTCGATGGTTGACAGGCGGTGAGCAATCACCAGCGAAGTGCGGTTCTTTTGCAGTTCGTCGAGCGCAGCCTGGATGGCGCGTTCGGATTCGGTATCCAGCGCCGAGGTTGCTTCGTCCAGAATCAGGATCGGGCTGTTACGCAGCAGCGCCCGCGCGATGGCAATACGCTGACGCTGACCGCCGGAAAGCAGGACGCCATTCTCGCCGATAACCGTATCCAGGCCATTATCCATTTTGCTGATAAAGTCCATGGCATAGGCCATCCGCGCCGCTTCTTCGATCTGCTCACGGCTGTACTCTTCTGTGCGCGCGTAGGCGATGTTATTCGCCACCGTATCGTTGAACAGATGGACGTTTTGCGATACCAGCGCGACCTGATCGCGCAGAGAAGCCAGGGTGTATTCGCGCAGGTCGTGCCCATCCAGCGTAATCTGCCCTTCATCGATATCATAAAAGCGGGTGATCAGGCTGGCGATAGTCGATTTACCCGACCCCGAACGCCCCACCAGCGCGACCGTTTTACCCTCATGGATACTCAGATTGATATTACGCAGCGCCGGCGCATCGCGGCCCGGGTAGGTAAAGGTGACGTTGTTGAACTCGAGATTGCCTTTCGCACGCTCGATAACCCGCTTACCCTCGTCTTTTTCCTGTTCGGAATCAAGGATCGCAAACAGCGTCTGGCAGGCGGCCATCCCGCGCTGGAACTGGGCGTTGACGTTAGTCAGGGATTTCAGCGGGCGCATCAGGGCAATCATGGAAGAGAAGACGACGGTGATCGTACCGGCGGTCAAGGTTTCCATCACGCTGGGGAAGCTGGCGGCATACAGAACAAACGCCAAAGCCAGCGAGGCGATCAGCTGAATGATCGGATCGGAGATAGACGACGCGGAGACCATTTTCATCCCCTGCAAACGCATCTTGTTGCTGACCTTATCAAAACGGCTGCTTTCTACCGCCTGGCCGCCGAACATCAGCACTTCTTTATGCCCTTTCAGCATCTGTTCAGCGCTGGTGGTCACCTGCCCCATGGTATTCTGCATGTTTTTACTGATATTACGAAAACGTTTGGATACCACGCGAATCGCCATTGAGACGATAGGAGCCAACACGATCAGAATTAGCGACAGCTGCCAGCTGTAGTAGAACATCATGATAAACAGGCCGATGATCGAAGCCCCTTCGCGCACCACGGTGATCAGCGCGCTGGAAGAGGATGACGCCACCTGTTCGGAGTCGTAGGTGATACGCGACAGCAGAGTCCCTGTCGACTGCTTGTCAAAGAAGGAAACCGGCATCCCCATCATATGGCTGAACAGTCGGCGACGCATGGTCATAACCACTTTGCCGGAAACCCAGGAGATACAGTAGCTTGAAATATAGCTGGTGACGCCGCGCAGCACCATCAGGCCGATCACTACCAGCGGCATCCAGAGCAGCACTGAGCGATCCGTTTTACCAAAACCATCATCCAGTAACGGTTTAAGAAGCGATAGCATGAAGGTATCACTACCCGCGTTAAACACTAACGCGACTGCCGCCACGATCAGTCCGGTTTTAAACGGCGCAATAATCGGCCAGAGTCGGCGGAAGGTCTGCCACGTGGAGAGGTCTTTATCGTTCTGCATTCAATAAACCAGCTTGTGTTGAAATAGCCGCATATTCTACCCGTTATCCGCGGTCTCGCCAAACCACTGATGATACCAACGCGGTAAAAGTTGATCTCGTAAGCCGTGGATTTGCCAACCCTCTGCGGAAAAACTCACCGTAATTTGCCCCTGATGCGGCGTATCGAACCACTGATAGCCCTGTTGCCGATAGCGCTGAATAACCTTTTCTGCAGGCATATGCCACGCATTATAGCGGGACAGAGAGGCCAGCGCCGCCGCACCTCCGGTTCGCTGCAATAGCGCTAGCGAAGAAGAGGTATTGCTGCCATGATGCGGAACCTGGATAAGTGTAGACGCAAGATGCTGCCAGTAGCGGCTCAACATGGCCCTTTCCGCTGGAATTTCAATATCTCCGGTCAGCAGAATGCTGCGCTTTCCATCATCGATTCGCACCACGCAGGAGCGATTATTGCCGGTTGCGCTGCTCCCCGGCAGTGGCCATAGCGCGCGAAAAGTTAACCCGCGCCACTGCCAGCTTTCACCGCGGCGGCATGCCCGATGCCCCGCCCAGTCCAGAGGGCTGCGGACCCAGAGCCCGGGCCAGGCCTCGAGGAGCGAGTTCAGACCGCCGCGATGATCGAGATGCTCATGGCTCAGGATAATGCCTTCCGGACGCAGGTTATGCCAGCGGAGCCAGGGAATAATAATCTGCCGACCGCTATCGCCATCGGGCCAGGCCAGCCCGGTATCATAAAGGATAGCCGCGCCCTGGCGCTCGATAACCAGCGCCAGCCCCTGCCCGACATCCAGCATCGTCACCCGCCATTCATCCTGTGGCAGGTGGCGCCAGAAGGGCCAGCTCAGCAGCACGGTGCTACTGAGACAGACAGCCGGGAGCGAACGCCAGGCATGAAAGCGCCAGACCAGAAGTATCAGCCACGGCAGGACGCTCACCCCTGCCCAGCGGAAATCCAGGCTGAGCCAGCCCTGTGGCAGCAGACGCAAAAACCAGAATAACCCCGCCAGCAGCCGGTCGGCCAGCAGCCACAAAGCCATCTCGGCCAGCACGGGTCCGCAGAGGTGTACCACCATCGCCCCCAGAATGAGGGGCACGATAACAAAGGTCACTAACGGGACGGCAACAAGATTCGCCACCCAGGAAGTCATACTCATGCCGTGAAAGAGGACGATCTGGAGAGGTAATAGCAGGAACATCAGTCCGAACTGCAGGTGGCATAAAGCCAGTATCTGGCGCAGCGGCCAGCGGCAGGCGTGTAATGACACCGGCACCAGCTGATACCAGAAAATCAGCGTCGCGACGGCAAATGCCGACAGCCACAGGCTATCGGACAACACCGCCAGCGGATCGGCGAATAAAATCGCGGCGATACCGCATCCCCATATCTGCCAGGGCGACCAGCGCCTGCCGGATAAGCGCAGGCCAACCCCCGCGCCTAACGCGACGCAGGTCCGCAGGGCCGGCGGCTGCATCCCGGTCAGCCAGGCATAAAATAACGCACAGACCAGGCCCGTGAGTAATGGCATCTGCCAGCCTATCCAGCGGCAGGGCAAAAAGAATTGCAGGCCACGTACCGCTAACCCACCCAGCAATGCCCCCAGCGCGATATGCAGGCCGGATATCGCCATCAGATGCGAGGTTCCGGTTTCCTGCATCAGGACTTTTATCTCTCCCGGCACCACCAGACGCTCCCCCATCCCGAGCCCTAATATCACCGACTGCCAGGGGAATGCGGTAAGGGTATGCTCTAACGACGCCAGATAGCGCGCCCGCAGGCTGCAGTTCAGGTCGAGCGCCTCAGCGGAGGTAAAGCGCCCGGTTAAAGCGCGATGCTGGGCCAGGGCGTAACGCTGGCCGTCAAAGCCCCCCTCATTGAGCTGGCTATGGATCGGCCGAATCCGGGCGGTCATTCGCCAGCGCTGCCCGGCGCACGGTGGCTCGGGAAGAGAACGGCCGTAAAACGTAACGCCCGGTGCGGGAGACAGGCGCCGCCCGTTTAAACGGGTGATATTTCCCTGGAACGTGGTCTCCCCGTCCACGGCGCTCAGCTCAACCTCTATCTGACGGGAACCGCCCGCTAACGCCTGAGTCGGCCATAGCGCCTGCTGCGCGTGGAGTACGCCCCACGCGAAAAACAGCATTGTCAGTGCCAGATAGCGGGCAACGGTTCTGCGGGACAGCGCGACCAGCAGAGCGCCGACAACGGTGCCCTGTACGGTGGCCAACGTGGGTAAATCAGGTAATAACAACAGCGGTAACATCCCGCAAATCGCGCACCCGGCAAGCTGTGGCAAACGCATAGCGCCCTCCCTGTTAACCAGAAGTATCACGCTAAGCCAGAGGCTCGTCAGTCACCGTTCGATTAGCCCGGATTTTTGCTTCCGCAGAAACGTTCGGCTTGCCGCAAAGAGGATGTTTTTTTGTGAGGAGGGACAAATAGCAGGCATAAAAAAAGCACCTTCTGCGGTGCTTTTTTTATTGTCAGAGTACGTTGTCGCCGTTCTGCGAGACTTACTCTTCGTAAATATTGGCGCGGTCGCGTAATTCTTTCCCGGGCTTAAAGTGCGGAACGTACTTACCTTCCAGTTCGACTTTATCGCCAGTTTTCGGGTTACGCCCGGTGCGAGGTGCTCGATAATGCAAAGAGAAACTGCCGAAACCGCGGATTTCAATGCGCTCACCTTGAGCAAGCGTTGAGGCCATATGTTCCAGCATTTCTTTAACAGCATCTTCGACCGCTTTCGCAGGAATGTGAGATTGCTGGCTGGCAAGTCTTTCTATCAATTCTGACTTGGTCATTATTCCTCCGGTTTCCTTCAAGGCAAAATTAGCTAACTGCTTTAAACAAGGGCGGCCGTAGCCGCCCTTTGTGCTTGATTACAGGACGAATCCTGCAATCTGTCAAGTAAACTCGTCATAATTCAGGTTGTTGTAACCTGAATGACGAAAATTACTCGCCTTTAGCTGCTTTGAAAGCTTCAGCCATTGCGTTGTTAGAGAAGTTTGCATCTTCCTGTTTATTAACAGTGGCGATAGCATCTTTCTCATCAGCTTCGTCTTTAGCACGAACAGACAGGCTGATTGCGCGGTTTTTACGATCAACGCCGGTGAATTTAGCTTCAACGTCATCGCCAACGCTCAGAACCAGAGTCGCATCTTCAACGCGGTCGCGGGAAGCTTCAGAAGCGCGCAGGTAACCTTCAACGCCGTCAGCCAGTTCTACGGTTGCGCCTTTAGCGTCAACTGCAGTGACTTTACCGTTGACGATTGCGCCTTTCTTGTTCAGTGCAACCCAGTTGTTGAACGGATCTTCTGCGAGCTGTTTAACGCCCAGAGAGATACGCTCACGCTCTGCGTCAACCTGCAGAACAACCGCTGCGATTTCGTCGCCTTTTTTGTATTCACGTACTGCTTCTTCGCCTGCAACGTTCCAGGAGATGTCAGACAGGTGAACCAGGCCGTCGATGCCGCCGTCCAGGCCGATGAAGATACCGAAGTCAGTGATAGACTTGATTTTACCTTCAACACGGTCGCCCTTGTTGTGGGTTTCCGCAAACTGCTGCCACGGGTTGTTTTTGCACTGCTTCAGACCCAGGGAGATACGACGACGTTCTTCGTCGATATCCAGAACCATAACTTCCACTACGTCGCCAACGTTAACAACTTTGGACGGGTGGATGTTTTTGTTGGTCCAATCCATTTCGGAAACGTGAACCAGGCCTTCAACGCCTTCTTCGATTTCAACGAAGCAGCCGTAGTCGGTCAGGTTGGTCACGCGACCGGTCAGTTTGGTACCTTCCGGATAACGCTTAGCGATAGCTACCCACGGATCTTCGCCCAGCTGTTTCAGGCCCAGAGATACACGAGTACGCTCGCGGTCGAACTTCAGCACTTTAACCGTGATTTCGTCGCCAACATTGACGATTTCGCTCGGGTGCTTAACGCGTTTCCACGCCATGTCGGTGATGTGCAGCAGGCCGTCAACGCCGCCCAGATCAACGAATGCGCCGTAGTCAGTGAGGTTCTTAACGATACCTTTGACTTCCATGCCTTCCTGCAGGTTTTCCAGCAGCTGATCGCGTTCTGCGCTGTTTTCGGATTCGATAACGGCACGACGGGAAACAACAACGTTGTTACGCTTCTGGTCAAGCTTGATGACTTTGAACTCAAGCTCTTTGCCTTCCAGGTGCAGGGTGTCGCGAACCGGACGAACGTCAACCAGGGAACCCGGCAGGAACGCGCGAATACCATTCAGCTCAACAGTGAAGCCACCTTTAACTTTGCCGTTGATAACACCGACTACAGTTTCAGCTTCTTCGTAAGCTTTTTCCAGCGTGATCCAAGCTTCGTGACGTTTAGCTTTTTCACGGGACAGCAGGGTTTCACCGAAGCCGTCTTCTACTGCATCCAGGGCAACGTCAACTTCGTCACCGACCTGGATTTCCAGCTCGCCCTGGGCGTTTTTGAACTGCTCTGCCGGAATGGCAGACTCAGATTTCAGACCGGCGTCAACCAGTACGATATCTTTGTCGATAGCAACAACAACACCACGAACGATGGAACCCGGACGGGTTTCGATTGTTTTTAAGGATTCTTCAAATAGTTGAGCAAAAGATTCAGTCATGTTTAATCTTCAGGTTTCATATTTAACGTCCACCTGGCTCCATGCCGGATGGGGTTGTTTAACATACCCGCTAACACTCCATTGCTGCGGGGGTACTGCTATAATTCGGAGGCCTGGCGCTTCACCGTTTAACGGTCAGGCGACTGCCAATTTTTCGCGCGCATAGTGTAGCGCTTTTTCAATAACTTGCTCAATGTTTAGTTCAGTCGAATCGAGAACTAAAGCATCAGCGGCCGGGACAAGCGGCGCCACGCTGCGATTGCGGTCGCGATCGTCACGCTCTTTTATCTCGGACAAAAGACGTTCAAAGTTAACACTAAAGCCCTTTTCCTGCAACTGCAGCATGCGTCTGTGGGCACGCTCCTGCGCGGATGCATCAAGGAAAATTTTCACCGGCGCATCGGGAAACACCACGGTTCCCATGTCACGTCCATCGGCAATCAGGCCGGGCAATTCACGAAAAGCGCGCTGACGACGGAGTAACGCTTCACGCACGCGCGGAAACGCAGCCACTTTCGAGGCGGTATTCGCCACTTCCTGGGTACGGATTTCAGCGCTGACGTCTTCGCCTTCCAGCACGACCTCCAGATGACCGTCGGTGGAAATAAAACGTACATCCAGATGCGCGGCCAACGGCACCAGCGCCTCTTCCGATTCGACATCAACATGATGATGCAGCGCCGCGAGGGCCAGAACGCGATAGATAGCACCGGAATCCAGCAGATGCCAGCCCAGCGCTTCCGCCATTGCCTTGCACAACGTGCCTTTACCCGCGCCGCCAGGCCCATCAATGGTGATTACCGGAATATTTGCCGTCATCTTTTTCTCCTTCAGCAAGGCGCATAGAATATAAACGCCGCGCATTATACGCATCTATACGCCGGAAAGTGAGCATTGCTTGCAAATTACGGACTACCAGAAATGTAATGCAGAAGAATTGCGCAATTATAGCGGGCCGATGGAACATCAGCCCGGGAGATGACAATGTTTTACTTTTTTGCGTCGGCGAACGTTAAGCCAGCGTACTGATCCGCGCCAGCTGCTCGAAGTAATCCGGGAAGGTTTTCGCCGTGCACTTCGGATCGAGAATGGTCACCGGCGTATCGGACAGCGCCACCAGCGAGAAGCACATCGCCATGCGATGATCGTTATAGGTGCCAATCTCGGCAAACTGCAGTTCGAGCGGCGGCGTGATGCGGATATAATCCTCACCCTCTTCCACTTCGGCGCCCACTTTACGCAGTTCGGTCGCCATCGCAAACAGACGGTCGGTCTCTTTGACGCGCCAGTTATAGATGTTACGTAAGGTGGTGGTCCCCTTCGCAAACAGCGCCGCGGTAGCGATGGTCATCGCCGCATCCGGGATATGGTTCATATCCATATCAATCGCATTCAGCTCACCGCGAGTGCAGGCAATATAGTCTTCACCCCAGGTGACGGTGGCCCCCATCTTTTCCAGCACGTCGGCAAAGCGGATATCGCCCTGCACGCTATTGCGACCGATGCCGGTCACTTTTACGGTACCGCCTTTGATCGCCCCGGCGGCGAGGAAATAGGAAGCCGAAGAGGCATCGCCTTCCACCAGATAATCGCCCGGCGACTGGTACTGCTGATTGCCGCTGATGACAAAACGCTGATAAGCCTGGTTCTCGACCTCAACCCCAAAGGTTTTCATCAGATGCAGGGTGATATCAATATACGGTTTGGAAACCAGATCGCCTTTAATGGCGATCGTAGTATCCTGCGGCGCCAGAGGCGCGGCCATCAGCAACGCGGTCAGGAACTGGCTGGAGACGCTGCCGTCCACTTCAACCTGGCCGCCGGCAAAACCACCGCGCAGGCGCAGAGGCGGATAGTTTTCCTGCTCCAGATAATCAATTTGCGCGCCGCCCTGACGTAGAGCATCGACCAGATGACCAATCGGGCGCTCTTTCATCCGCGGCTCGCCGGTCAGCACGATATCGTTGCTTCCCAGGCACAGCGCGGCCGCCAGCGGACGCATCGCGGTCCCGGCGTTACCGAGGAACAGCTCCAGCGCGCTACCGGCCCGCAGCGGACCGGCGTTGCCGGTCACTTCACAGCGGGTACGATCGGCTGACAGGGCGTAATGAACTCCCAGGGCGCTCAGGGCATTCAGCATATGGCGTACATCGTCGCTGTCCAGCAGATTGGTCAGCACCGTAGTGCCACGGGCTAATGCCGCCAGCAGCAAAGCGCGGTTAGAGACACTTTTTGACCCAGGCAGGTTCACGGTGCCATCGACTCGCGCAATGGGTTGTAACGTCAGGGATTCCATCAAACTCAACTCTCAAACAAACAGAATAAAAACCCCGCAGGCCAGCTGCGGGGATGAAAAGCAAGACCGTGATTAGCCGTGACGACGTTCAAAGTCCTGCATAAAGTCGGTCAGCGCCTTCACGCCCGCCAGCGGCATCGCGTTATAGATAGAGGCACGCATACCGCCAACCACCCGGTGGCCTTTCAGCGCGTGCAGGCCCGCGGCGAAGGACTCTTCAAGGAACAGTTTATCCAGCGCGCTGTCGGCCAGCTGGAACGGCACGTTCATACGGGAACGGTTGGCCGCCGCCACGTCGTTACGATAGAAGCTGCTGCGATCGATAACGCCATAGAGCAGATCGGCTTTTTGCTGGTTGATCTGGTCCATTGCGGCCACCCCGCCCTGCTCTTTCAGCCATTTGAACACCAGGCCCGCCAGGTACCAGGCAAACGTCGGCGGGGTGTTAAACATCGAGTCGTTGGCATCCAGCACGGTGTAGTCAAGGATTGACGGACAGGCGACGTTGGCTTTGCCCAGCAGATCTTCGCGTACGATGACCAGCGTCAGGCCCGCCGGACCAATGTTTTTCTGCGCGCCGGCATAGATAACACCGTAACGGCTGACGTCGATCGGCGCAGAAAGAATGGTGGAGGAGAAATCGGCCGCAACAATCACGTCGTCAGCAAAATTCGGCGTTTCATCAATCGCAATACCGTCGATGGTTTCATTCGGGCAATAGTGCAGATACGCCGCGCCAGGGGTCAGCTGCCACTCGCTCATCGGTTTGACCGCCCGCAGGCCATCAACCGTCACTTTGGCGTCGATGGTATTGGGCGAACAGTATTTTTTCGCTTCTTTAACCGCGCTTGCCGCCCAGTAACCCGCATCGACGTAGTCTGCGGTGGTTTTATCACCCAGCAGGTTCAGCGGAACGCCCGCGAACTGACCGCGACCGCCGCCGTGGCAGAATAAAACTTTGTAGTTGGAAGGGATATTGAGCAGATCGCGAAAATCCTGTTCTGCCGCCTCGGCCACCTGGATAAACTCTTTGCCACGGTGACTGATTTCCATGACCGACGTACCCAGACCATGCCAGTCACACAATTCCTGCTGTGCCAGTTTGAGAACTTCCGCCGGCAGCATTGCCGGGCCCGAACTAAAGTTATAGACCTGAGCCATTTCCCCTCACCACGTTGCTATGTTGTCTGCCCGCGAACCATCGCGAGCATAAGTTATTCCTGTGGCTATCGGTTTTATCATTCAGTGACACACACCGCAACGAGTAAAACTAAGCGGCCACGAAATGCGGCCGCCGTCACACAAAAGAATCTGCCAGCTTGACGTCATAAAACCGACATAATTGCTGTCAGGTGACTCTTTTCGCCCGGCTGGCCCGCGACCATTCTGCATTTGCGCAGCGCGGACATAATTGTTTATCCCCGGCGCGTAGCCTAAGAACTGCGCTACAACGTACGCAGGCATATTCATCGTCGCGCGGAATGGTGGCGAAGCTCGCGTTGTGCGGCGGAGGTAAAATGGACAGGCCGGCTTTAACGTCTCGATCAGGATAGTAGTAGAGACTAATTTGTCCGTTCGTTTCCAGAATAGCCAACCTGACCTGACCCAGCTGTTCAACACCGTTGACCCGCAGCTCCATAAAAAACTCGAATTCGGTCATGTTTTCCGCCTGTAATTTTTCCCAGGCCAGTTCACCCTGTTCGATGACCGCGATCGGTTTGCCCTCCAGTAAGTCCTCCAGCTTCTCGCTTTTACCCATCAGCCACATAATCAGCCGGTAAAGCAGCGCCAGGGTGACAAAGACCACCAGCACCGGCAGCATCGGGACATCATCATAAAAAGCGACATCGCCCGCCGCGGAACCGAGGGTCAGAATAATGAGAACTTCAAACAGCGACATCTGCCGCACACCGCGTCGGCCGGTGATTTTAAGAAAAATAAAGACCAGTACAAAGGTGTACACGCTGCGCAGCGCCACCTCAGCCAAAAAATCCACTGGCACTTTATCCAACGCCATACGATGCCAATCAAATGCCTTCATGGTTAACGCCTGAACAGTTATCGGGTGTCAGTAAGGATAGCCAGACGATGGAGATAGCGCCGGTCATCTAAAAGCCGTATCATTGCGCGCTTTACGTACGATAAAAGTGATCGCCATGACTCAAACGTTTATTCCCGGCAAAGACGCCGCCCTGGAAGACTCCATCGCTCGCTTCCAGCAGAAGTTGCTCGACCTCGGATTTGATATTGAAGAGGCCTCATGGCTGAATCCGGTACCCCACGTGTGGTCAGTACATATCCGCGATAAAGAGTGTTCGCTGTGCTTCACCAACGGTAAAGGCGCGACCAAAAAAGCGGCGCTGGCCTCTGCTCTGGGCGAATACTTCGAACGTCTGTCCACCAACTATTTCTTCGCCGACTTCTGGCTGGGCGAAACGATCGCCAACGGGCCGTTCGTTCACTACCCGAACGAAAAATGGTTCCCGCTGACTGAAAACGACGACGTGCCGGAGGGCCTGCTGGATCCACGCCTGCGCGCATTCTACGATCCTGACGATCAGCTGACCGCCAGCATGCTGGTAGATCTGCAATCAGGTAACGATGAGCGCGGGGTTTGCGGCCTGCCGTTCACCCGTCAGTCCGATGGCGAAACCGTCTATATTCCGATGAATATCGTCGGCAACCTGTATGTATCTAACGGCATGTCTGCGGGTAATACCCCGAATGAAGCGCGTGTTCAGGGCCTGTCGGAAGTTTTTGAGCGTCACATTAAAAACCGCATTATCGCTGAAAGCATCAGCCTGCCGGAAATCCCGGCTGAGGTGATGGCGCGCTACCCGGGCGTGGTGGAATCCATCAATAAGCTGGAAGCGGAGGGTTTCCCGATTTTTGCCTACGATGGCTCGCTGGGCGGCAAATACCCGGTGATCTGCGTGGTGCTGTTTAACCCGACGAACGGGACCTGCTTCGCCTCCTTCGGCGCCCACCCGGATTTCGGCGTCGCGCTGGAACGTACCGTCACCGAGCTGCTGCAAGGCCGCAGCCTGAAAGATCTCGATGTCTTCACGCCGCCGACCTTCGATGATGAAGAGGTCGCCGAGCATGCCAACCTTGAAACCCACTTTATTGACTCCAGCGGTTTAATCTCCTGGGATATGTTCAAGCAGGATGCCGACTACCCGTTCGTCGACTGGAACTTCTCCGGTACGACGGAAGAAGAGTTCGCGACCCTGATGGCCATCTTCAAACAAGAAGATAAAGAAGTTTACATCGCTGACTACGAGCATCTGAGCGTCTACGCTTGCCGCATCATCGTTCCGGGGATGTCTGACATTTATCCGGCAGAAGATCTGTGGCTGGCGAATAACAGCATGGGCAGCCATTTGCGCGAAACCCTGCTTTCCCTGCCGGGCAGTGAGTGGGAGAAAGAAGATTATCTCGCGCTGATTGAACAGCTCGACGATGAAGGTAATGACGATTTTACCCGCGTACGCGAACTGCTGGGTCTGGCGACGGGCAAAGACAACGGCTGGTATACGCTGCGCATTGGTGAGCTGAAGGCGATGCTGGCGCTGGCGGGCGGCGATCTGGAACAGGCGCTGATCTGGACAGAATGGACCATTGAATTCAATGCCTCAATCTTCAGTGCAGAACGCGCGAACTACTACCGCTGCCTGCAGACGCTGTTGTTACTGAGCCAGGAAGAAGAACGCGAACCGTTACAGTACCTGAATGCCTTTGTCCGTATGTACGGTGCCGATGCGGTAGAAGCCGCCAGCGCCGCGCTGAGCGGTGAAGCGCCGTTCTACGGTCTGCAGGCGGTCGATAGCGATCTGCACGCTTTCCCGGCTCACCAGTCCTTGCTGAAAGCTTATGAAAAACTGCAGCGTGCAAAAGCCGCATTCTGGGCAAAATAAGACCGCCTTTCGCGGTTGAGCACTCTACCAGCGGGGCCGATTACGGCTCCGTTTTTTTATCCTTACGCACCGCCCCGCCTTATTTGTAGTTGCAAAGTTAATTTCGCGTAAAAAAAATTTACGCAGCACTTTATGGTTGTTAATTTTAATAAAAATACCCCATTTTAATTAACCGTCATTTGCGCGCAGAAATGAAAAAAATCAACATAAGTTGTAAATTTTAAAATTTATTTTCCTCATAAAAAACATAAAGTTAACCATGAAAAAAATGAAAACCATACATTGACAGGGCCTATAGTTCCGGTGGGATATGATCTACATCAATTTCCCTTCTATAATGCTTTGTTAGTATCTCACCGCCAACTTATATAAAGAGAGAGTTAGTGTGAAAGCTGACAACCCTTTTGATCTTTTACTCCCTGCTGCCATGGCGAAAGTTGCCGAAGAAGCAGGTATCTATAAAGCGACAAAGCACCCGATGAAGACATTTTATCTGGCGATTACCGCTGGTGTTTTCATTTCCATCGCTTTTGTCTTCTATATCACTGCAACGACCGGTACTGCCGCGATGCCTTTCGGTATTGCCAAGCTGATCGGAGGGATCTGCTTTTCACTCGGCCTGATTCTTTGCGTCATTTGCGGTGCAGACCTGTTTACCTCGACCGTTCTGATCGTCGTGGCGAAAGCCAGCGGGCGAATTACCTGGGGTCAACTGGCGCGAAACTGGCTCAACGTCTATGTTGGTAACCTGATAGGCGCTTTGCTGTTTGTCTTACTGATGTGGTTGTCTGGCGAGTATATGGCCGCCAACGGCGGTTGGGGCCTCAACGTCCTGCAAACCGCTGACCACAAAATGCACCATACTTTTATTGAAGCCGTGTGCCTGGGGATCCTGGCAAACCTGATGGTCTGTCTGGCGGTGTGGATGAGCTACTCCGGCCGCAGCCTGATGGACAAAGCCATGATTATGGTTTTACCCGTGGCCATGTTTGTTGCCAGCGGTTTTGAGCACAGTATCGCTAACATGTTTATGATCCCGATGGGGATCGTAATCCGCGACTTTGCAAGCCCGGAATTCTGGACCGCTATCGGTTCCACTCCGGAAAATTTCTCTCACCTGACCGTTATGAACTTCATCACTGATAACCTGATCCCGGTCACTATCGGGAACATTATCGGCGGTGGTCTGCTGGTTGGGTTGACATACTGGGTCATTTACCTGCGTGGCGACGACCATCACTAAGGGCCGTTTCAGGCAGTAAATAAAAAATCCACTTAAGAAGGTAGGTGTTACATGTCCGAGCTTAATGAAAAGTTAGCCACAGCCTGGGAAGGTTTCGCGAAAGGTGACTGGCAGAACGAAGTCAACGTCCGTGACTTTATCCAGAAAAACTATACCCCGTACGAAGGTGACGAGTCCTTCCTGGCTGGCGCAACTGAGGCGACCACCAAGCTGTGGGACAACGTAATGGAAGGTGTTAAACAGGAAAACCGCACTCACGCGCCTGTTGATTTTGACACTTCCCTTGCCTCCACCATCACTTCTCATGACGCTGGCTACATCGAAAAAGCACTTGAGAAAATCGTGGGTCTGCAGACTGAAGCGCCGCTGAAACGTGCAATCATCCCGTTCGGTGGTATCAAAATGGTTGAAGGTTCCTGCAAAGCGTACGATCGCGAGCTGGACCCGATGCTGAAAAAAATCTTCACTGAATACCGTAAAACGCATAACCAGGGCGTGTTTGATGTTTACACCAAAGACATCCTGAACTGCCGTAAATCAGGCGTTCTGACCGGCCTGCCAGATGCTTATGGCCGTGGTCGTATCATCGGTGACTACCGTCGCGTTGCGCTGTACGGTATTGATTTCCTGATGAAAGACAAATACGCTCAGTTCCTGTCTCTGCAGGATAAACTGGAAAGCGGCGAAGACCTGGAAGCGACTATCCGTCTGCGTGAAGAGATCTCCGAGCAGCACCGTGCTCTGGGCCAGATCAAAGAAATGGCCGCCAAATACGGCTACGATATTTCCGGTCCGGCAACGACCGCTCAGGAAGCCATCCAGTGGACCTACTTCGGTTACCTGGCTGCCGTTAAATCTCAGAACGGCGCGGCAATGTCCTTCGGCCGTACTTCCAGCTTCCTGGATATCTTCATCGAACGTGACCTGAAAGCCGGTAAAATCACCGAGCAAGACGCTCAGGAAATGATTGACCACCTGGTCATGAAACTGCGTATGGTTCGTTTCCTGCGTACTCCGGAATATGATGAACTGTTCTCCGGCGACCCGATTTGGGCAACCGAATCCATCGGTGGTATGGGCGTTGACGGTCGTACTCTGGTCACCAAAAACAGCTTCCGCTTCCTGAACACCCTGTACACCATGGGGCCGTCTCCGGAGCCGAACATCACCATTCTGTGGTCTGAAAAACTGCCGCTGAGCTTCAAGAAATTCGCCGCTAAAGTGTCTATCGATACCTCTTCTCTGCAGTATGAGAACGATGACCTGATGCGTCCGGACTTCAACAACGATGACTACGCTATCGCCTGCTGCGTTAGCCCGATGGTTGTTGGTAAGCAAATGCAGTTCTTCGGTGCCCGTGCTAACCTCGCGAAAACCATGCTGTACGCGATCAACGGCGGCGTTGATGAAAAACTGAAAATGCAGGTTGGCCCTAAATCTGAACCGATCAAAGGCGATGTCCTGAACTTCGACGAAGTGATGGAACGCATGGATCACTTCATGGACTGGCTGGCTAAACAGTACGTCACCGCGCTGAACATCATCCATTACATGCATGACAAGTACAGCTACGAAGCATCCCTGATGGCGCTGCACGACCGCGACGTGGTGCGCACCATGGCATGCGGTATCGCGGGTCTGTCCGTTGCGGCTGACTCCCTGTCTGCTATCAAATATGCGAAAGTTAAACCGATTCGTGACGAAGACGGTCTGGCTATCGACTTCGAAATCGAAGGCGAATATCCGCAGTTTGGTAACAACGACTCTCGCGTTGATGACATGGCGGTTGACCTGGTTGAACGTTTCATGAAGAAAATTCAGAAACTGCACACCTACCGCAATGCTATCCCGACGCAGTCGGTTCTGACCATTACTTCTAACGTGGTGTATGGTAAGAAAACCGGTAACACCCCAGACGGTCGTCGCGCTGGTGCGCCGTTCGGACCAGGCGCTAACCCAATGCACGGCCGTGACCAGAAAGGCGCTGTTGCCTCTCTGACCTCCGTCGCTAAACTGCCGTTTGCTTACGCGAAAGATGGTATTTCTTACACCTTCTCTATCGTTCCGAACGCACTGGGTAAAGACGACGAAGTTCGTAAGACCAACCTGGCTGGCCTGATGGATGGTTACTTCCACCACGAAGCATCTATCGAAGGCGGTCAGCACCTGAACGTCAACGTGATGAACCGTGAAATGCTGCTCGACGCCATGGAAAACCCGGAAAAATATCCGCAGTTGACCATCCGCGTATCTGGCTACGCAGTACGTTTTAACTCCCTGACTAAAGAACAGCAGCAGGACGTTATTACGCGTACCTTCACTCAGACCATGTAATGGGTGTGACTGAAATCGCGATTTAAAAAGCGTACAATAAAGGCTCCACGCAAGTGGGGCCTTTTTAACACCTTCCCTGCCGCAGTCTCTTTTGTCCGCTATCTATACTGAATGGATAACCGCCAAAACAGACTTAACACAGCCGGTTTGAGCTGTGCATCACAGGCCCCGGACGGGCCGAATCTGGAGATATCACCGCAATGTCAACTATTGGTCGTATTCACTCCTTTGAATCCTGTGGCACTGTCGATGGCCCAGGGATCCGTTTTATCACCTTCTTCCAGGGCTGCCTGATGCGCTGCCTGTATTGCCATAACCGCGATACCTGGGATACCCACGGCGGCACTGAAGTGACCGTCGAAAGCTTAATGAAAGAGGTCGTGACCTATCGCCACTTTATGAACGCCTCTGGCGGCGGCGTCACGGCATCCGGCGGCGAGGCGATTCTGCAGGCGGAGTTCGTCCGCGATTGGTTCCGCGCCTGCCACGAAGAAGGCATCCATACCTGTCTCGATACCAACGGCTTTGTCCGCCGCTACGATCCGGTCATCGATGAGCTGCTGGAAGTCACCGACCTGGTGATGCTTGACCTCAAGCAGATGAACGATGAGATCCACCAGAATCTGGTCGGCGTCTCTAACCACCGTACGCTGGAATTTGCCCGCTACCTGGCGAATAAAAACGTCAAAGTGTGGATTCGTTACGTGGTCGTTCCCGGCTGGTCAGATGATGATGATTCCGCACATCGCCTCGGCGAGTTTACCCGCGATATGGGCAACGTCGAAAAAATCGAACTGCTGCCGTATCACGAGTTAGGTAAACATAAGTGGGTGGCCATGGGCGAAGAGTACAAGCTGGATGGCGTGCATCCGCCGAAGAAAGAGACCATGGACCGGGTAAAAGGTATTCTCGAGCAGTATGGCCATAAGGTCATGTATTAACCCGACGGCGGCGATAGATACATTGCCCGGTTACGCAGAGTGTTCCCCGGATAGGGCGCAAAACGTCTTATCCGGGCGAAAAACGCGTCTGCCGGCATCACGACATAAAGTATTGCGACAGTTTATTTGCCACACTCTCAATCGAGAAAATGCGTTTCTGATGCGCTTTACGATACTCCGCATAGCGTTCATCCTGCTCCTCCAGCGCGTGGAGCATCCGATCGGCAACCATCATTGCGCCGGCAATTTCGGCAAATCCGGATTCACCTTCCCCTTGTAAAGCAACGGCGGCCTGCAGGTTCCAGTCCGATAAACGGGCCAGCGGCGTAAAAGTACCGCGCGTAAGCGACAATATTTTCACCCCCTGCTGCTTTGCCAGCGTCAAAGCCTGCATCATATCCGCCGATGCCTGTTCGGTATGAACGACGATAATTCCCGTCTTTTGCCGATCGGTTGACATGGGAATCGCCGCCGGATAAGAGCGATCGACGAAGCTGGCGACTTTCCCCATGTTGATTAAATTCATTTGTAGAAACAGAGCGACGGGCACCGCCGTACCTACAGCATAAATGGCAATATTATTCAGCGCATTCAGCCAAACCGCCGCGCTTTGCAGCTCCTGGGCATCGATAATGGCATTGCTGTCGCGAATGCTCGCCAGCACCGGCGCCATGTCTTCATCATCGCCCTCTTCCGAACGCGCAGCGCCCTGCTCAACCGCCAGCGCCGTTCTGAAATCTGAGAAACCTTTAAATCCAAACGCCCGACAAAAACGGGTAATACTGCCCTCGCTGGTATCAACAGAGTCAGCCAGTTCTGAAATGGTATGCCGCATCACAAAATCAGGATTTTCCGCAATAAAGCGGCCAACCTTCTCCAGTATCGGGCTGAGTTCCGAAGACCCATTCCGTATGTTTATCAATAAGTTATTATCTATCTGGCTCATTTTTTGCCTTTCTTGCTCAAAATGCAAACACAGTCACATCTTTCGTCCCGCGCTAAAGATAATAATTATTATCTCATGCAAAAAAATAAAAATAATTATTTTTACAAACAGGAGAACATCTCATGAAAGGTCTCATCGTCTGTCGTACCGGTATGGGCAGTTCCTTAATGCTCAAAATAAAAGCACAAAAAATCATCGATAAACACGGTTGGGATATCGAGCTGGAACACGACGTCCTCTCAGGTTTAAGAACCTGGCGAGATATTGATTTCGTCATCACGATGCGCGATCTCACCGATGAAGTCGAAGCTGCCGGGTTTAAAGCTATCGGTATCACCGACCTGATGAACAGTGAAGAAATGGAATCAGCGCTTACCCGCGTAATCCAGGACAACTAACCTCTCCCGGAGGCAATATGGATTTCCTCAGATTTATTGTATTCGACATTCTGGGCGTCACCCCACTTTTAGTTGGTTTTATCGCATTAATTGGCTTATTGATCCAACGAAAGCCCATTGAAAAGGTTCTCTCCGGGACGTTCAAAACGATTGTCGGCTTTCTGGTTTTTGCCGGCGGGGCCGGACTGGCGGTGACCTCTCTCGGTAATTTTCAAACATTATTCAGCGATGGATTTGGTCTGAAAGGCGTCATGCCGCTGGCGGAAGCGCTGACCGGTCTGGCACAAACTAAATTCGCGATGTGCGTTTCGCTGATTATGGTGATTGGTTTTGGCTGGAACCTGTTCTTTGCTCGCGTTACCCCCTTCAAATACATTTTTCTCACCGGGCAGCACAATCTCTATCTCTCCGCCCTGCTGACCGTCACGTTGAAAGCGCTCGGCTATAGCGACATGACCACCATTATTGTCGGTTCTATCCTGCTCGGGCTGGCCGCCTGCCTGTACCCGGCAATTGCCCAGCCGTGGATGAGGAAAATCACCGGTAATGATGAAATTGCGATGGGGCACTACGTGACGCTGGCCTATGCGGCATCCGGGTGGATCGGTTCAAAGGTAGGCGATCCTAAGCAGTCGACCGAAAAGCTGAATCTGCCCGGCTGGCTTGGGATCTTTAAAGATTACATCGTTTCCGTGTCGATCTCGGTCAGTATTTTCTATTACATTGCGGCGCTCGCCGCCGGGAAAGAGGCGGTGACCGCCGCCGCGGGCGGAATGCACTGGCTGGTTTACCCTCTGTTCCAGTCGCTCACTTTCACCGCGTCGCTGTACATCATCATTACTGGGGTACGCCTGCTGTTGTCAGAAATTGTCCCGGCCTTCCTCGGCATTTCGGAGAAATTCATTCCCAACGCCAAACCCGCCCTCGATTGCCCGGTGGTTTTCCCGTATGCACCAACCGCCACAGTACTGGGATTTATCTCTTCTTTTGTCGGCGGACTGGTGGTCATGGGCTTTCTGGCGATCCTCGGGCAAACCGTCATTATTCCGGTGGCGATCCCCTACTTCTTTATCGGCGCCACCGCGGCGGTATTTGGTAACGCCTCGGGCGGCTGGAAAGGGGCTATCGCCGGCAGCTTCGTCACCGGGATCCTGATTGGTATCGGCCCTGCGTTGATTTACCCCATCATGGAGTCCGTCGGCCTGTCGGGAACCAGCTTCCCGGAAACCGACTTTGTCGCCCTGGGCCTGGTTGTGTACTACATCGGCAAAATGCTGCCATAAGAAGGAAACAACATGAACATTGATGAACTGAAGTCCCATGCGCTCGCCGCTCGCCGCGATATCGTCACCATGATTTATGAGTCCGGCATTGGCCACCCGGGCGGCGCCCTATCGATAATCGATATCCTCACCTGGCTCTATTATCAGGAGGTTGACCTGGCGGCCTCGCCCCGCGCGCGCGTCGTTATGAGCAAGGGGCACGCCGTTGCCGCGCAGTACGCCATGCTTTACCAAAAAGGCAAAATCGAACGCAGCGAGTTCAATACATTCCGCCAGATCAATTCGCGCCTGCAGGGGCACCCCAGCATAAAATCGCTCCCGGATGTCGACGCGACGACCGGTTTGCTCGGCCAGGGACTCTCCATTGCTTTCGGTATGGCGGCCGCTAAAAAACGGCGCGACGATCCTCATCGGGTGTTTGCCATCATCGGTGATGGCGAAATGCATGAAGGGCAAATCTGGGAAACCTTACAGCAGGCCGGGCATATGAAAATGGATAATCTGGTCGCGATCATCGATTACAACGGCTTCTCTTCTCACGATCCGGTCAATGAGGTAGTTAATCTCGAGCCGCTGGCGGATAAGATCCGCAGCTTTGGCTGGCACGTGCTGGAGCTGCATAACGGTAATGATATGCACCAGGTAGCCGACACCCTGATGCTCTCCCGCCATCTGAAAGGCAAGCCCGTCGCCATCGTCGCCCATACCACCAAGGGCTCCGGCGTCAGCTACATGGAAAATAACGGCGACTGGCACTCAAAAACCCCGACCACAGAACAATACCAGCAGGCAATGGAGGAGTTACAGTGATGAAAGCACCGCGTGATGAGATCGGTAATGCACTGATTGCCCTGAAAGAAAAAGGCTACCCGGTCGTCGCTATCGATAGTGACTTAGCCAGTTCAACCCGCACCGACCAGTTTCAGGCGCGCTACCCGGAGGCCTTCTTTGAAATGGGCATTGCGGAAGGTTCAGCGATGAGTTTTGCCGTGGGTCAGGCGCTTGAGGGCTATATCCCCTACTATGTCAATTTTGCGATGTTTGTGACGGGGACGGCATGGACCCAGCTGCGCCAGGCCTGCTATGCCAAAGCCAACGTCAAGCTGGTCGGCAGCCATCCGGGCATGGATGACGGGCCGGACGGCGCCTCGCACCACGCGCTGGAGGATCTTGCCCTGACCCGGGTGCTGCCAGGCATGACGATCCTGACGCCGGCCGATGCCGAAGAAATAGCCGACGCCTTTGAGCAGGCGGCAAAAATCAAAGGCCCGGTTTATATCCGCGTGGCGCGTGAACCGATGCCGGTACGCGATAAGAGCGTGGTTCCGCGGGTCACCGATATTGCGGCCATCGCCAGTAGCGGCAATGATTTCGCCATTCTCTTTGAAGGCACGGTGCTGGAACAGGCCAGCGAAGGCTATGAAAGGCTGGTGGCCAGCGGTAAGAAAGGCAAGCTCATCCACGTGGCGAAGCTCAAACCCTTTAACCAGCAGGCGTTTTATGCGCTGGTAGCAAATTGCCCGCATATCGCCACCCTTGAGAATCACACGGTAAACGGCGGCCTTGGCGGTCAGGTGGCCGAAGCCATGGCGCAAGCGGCCCATCCTGCGCGCCTGACGCGTCTGGGAACGCAGGATACCTTCACCGAGTCGGGCAACAGCCGACAGCTCAAGGCAAAATACGGCATCTCCGGCGAGGCGCTGTATCACGCGCTTCGCTGACCGGCGCACGAGCCGGTCGCGCAGTGGCCGGCTCGCTATTTGAGGATCCTGTATGGATGAGAAATTATTTGCCGCTTGTCAGTATACGGAGCGGAGCCTGGACTGGCGCAGCGCCATTAGGCTGGCCTGCCACCCTCTGGCGCAGCAGGGGAAAATCAGCGCCGACTACACGGAAGCCATCATTAGCGCCACCGAGCAAAACGGCCCCTGGTACATACTCAGTCCGGAATTTGCACTCCCGCACGCCCGTCCGGATGAAGGGGTCCTGAGCCCGCACAGCGTTCTTTCTCTGGTTTGCTGCGCTGAGGCGGTGAAGTTCCCCGGTCATCCCGAGGTACGGTTGATTATCGTCCTGGCCGCGGCCGATAGTAAACAGCATATTCAGACTATCCAGCGGTTAGTCTGCTGGTTGGATGAGGAGGATCGGCTGCGTCAGCTCACCAGGGTAGGACATCAGAACCAGCTTGCTGCGCTCGTCGCTGGCGGCAAAGAATAAAAGGGGACTTTGTCCCCTTTTATTATCACCGTAGCGAAGGCCCGCAGAAAACTTACGCGTGCGCCACCGGCGTCGGATGGTGCCCCGCTTTACGCAGCAGCGTCAGCAGGTAAATAAACGACACGCTGGCGATCATGATAAATAACAGATTGTCGGAGAAATTCTGCATCAGCATCGCGGTGAACGTTGGCCCAAGCAGACTGCCGACGGTATAGCTCATCAGTAACGCCTGATTCATCGCGACCAGCTGATGACGTTCGACTTTTTCGCAGGCCCAGGCCATCGCCACCGGGTACAGCGTAAAGCCGGATGCGCCGAGGATAAACAACGCCGGGGCCATGGCGGCGCCGCTCAGCATCGCCAGGCAGCCCAGAATAACCACAAACACCTGCACGCGCAGCACCAGCAGACGACCGTAGCGATCGGCCATCCGCCCAATCGGCCACTGGCCAAGAATACCCGCGCTGACCATCACCGCCATCCAGAAGCCAATTCCGGCGTCGCTCACCCCCTGGTGGTTCAACCACAGCGGCATCAGGCCATACAGTGAGCCAAGGACAATTCCGGAGATAATACAGCCGTTAACGCCATGACGAGCCTGACGCAGCCTGAGCATTGGCCAGATGCGCGCAGGTTCATGCTGTTCATCGCTTTGATTCACCACGTGCGTAAACAGCAAAGGCAGAATCGCCGCCAGCGCCAGCGCGGTAACCCACGGCAGCACGCTCATCAGATCCGTCGGCAGCTTGCTGACCATCAGCTGGCCCAACACGGTCCCCACATAGTAAACCATCATATAGGCCGCCAGCAGACGACCACGGCTGCGTGCAGTACCGCTGCAAACCAGCGCGCTTTCCACCACCACCCAAATCATCGCGCAGCCCACGCCGGCGATAAAACGCCAGCTAAACCAGGTCCAGAAGCCAATAGTGACGCCAAGCCCGACGCAGCCCACCGCAAAGATCAGCGACGCCAGGTAATAGCTGCGGTTAAATCCCAGACGCTTAATGACCCATCCGGCCAGCAGCGTGCCGACCAGGTTGCCGGTAAAATAGGACGAACCGACCATCCCGACCTGCCAGGTAGGCATGTTTTCATGGGCGAGCCAAAGCGGGACGAGGGTATTTAAAACCGCGATCGCCAGCGTCAACAAAAGCAGGCCGCAGAGCAACATTTGCACCGGCCGGGTGTAGATGGACATGGATGTAACCGTGAGGAAGTTTAGATTTCGTGCGCATCATGCCACCGCTATAAACATTGTCAATCCACCAGAAATCAGGCAGGACGCGGTTTCACGGGCAACGATAGAAGTTTTTTATCCAGCGGAACGACAACAGAATTATTCTTTATATTATTCCATTGTTTTTATTAATTTATTGGAAAATAGCGGTAGGAATATCAGTAGAAAAATTTCATGAATCGACAGCATTTTTTATTGCGCCAGAAGTGAACATCCTGGCGCAATATCCAGGTTAGCTGGCGATGGCCATTCCCACCGTCATATGCAGACCGTAGAACACCCCGCGCCCCACCATCTCACCAATCAGCACCAGCACAAATGCCAGGCCTAACAGCGGTACGGCAGGTTGATACCCTTTCAGCAGCGGAACCACCCAGCACGCCAGCGCCAGCACCAGCGCGGCCACACGCCAGGCCATCAGCGACCCGTAATCGGGCACCAAAGCGGCAGCCTGCTGAATTGAGCTATGAATGGTCGGCAGTTCGCTGCCCTGCAGCAAGGCCACCATCACGCTGCCCACCAGCGCCAGCAGCGTAATGGCCGGCAGCAGGCGCATCGCCCAGCCGTCAACCCCCGCCACGCGTAGCAGCAGATAACCCAACAGCGGGCCGCCGATAAACAGGGTCAGGAAGAAGCTCAGCGGCGTCCAGACGCTATACCAGGTTGGTACGGTATCAATGGTGTTGTATACCCGCACCATCATCCAGACGAAGATAACGCCCAGCGCCATCGTCACCACCAGCCAGAGACTACGCAGCCCAACCGGCAGCTTTTTCACCACTGCCAGCAGCCAGCCGATACCGCCCACCGCGAAAAAGAGCGCGCCGCTGGCAATTTCGTTACTCAGCGCCGATGCGCCAACGCGGTTTAGCGAGTTAAAGGCGCGCATCGGCGATCCCAGGTGCATCGTCGAGGCGATAAAGCCAATCCCCATCAGCACCCATAAGCCGAACATACTCAGCACCACGCGCTGCTGCTGCTCGTTCGCTAAGCCACCTTTCATCAGCGCCACGGCCAGGACGATAAAACCGCCCGCCACGCATTGGCCAAAGACCGTGAAGATCATCAGCGGCCACTCATGCCATCCACTTCCCATTTCAGACCTCCTTCGGGTTGGCCAGATAGCCGGTTGTATCACCACACGGACGACTGTTGGCGTTCGGTTTGATGACAATACTGGGTTGGGTAAAATGCGCGGCCGGCAATGGCGCAACCGCAGCCAGCTCGCCGTGTTTCTTGCGCAGCTCCTCGATGGGGCCAAAATCCAGCGCGCGCAGCGGGCAGGATTCGACGCAAATCGGTTTTTTCCCCTCAGCAACACGCTCGTGGCAGCCATCGCACTTGGTCATATGCCCTTTCGCCGCATTGTACTGCGGCGCGCCGTATGGGCAGGCCATGTGGCAATAGCGACAGCCAATACATACATCTTCGTCGACTACCACAAAACCATCGTCGCGTTTATGCATCGCCCCGCTCGGGCACACTTTAGTGCAGGCCGGGTCTTCGCAGTGGTTACAGGCAATGGACAGGTAATAGGCAAAGACGTTCTGATGCCAGACGCCGTTATCTTCCTGCCAGTCGCCGCCCGCATATTCATAAATGCGACGGAAACTGACGTCCGGGGTTAAGTTTTTATAGTCTTTACAGGCCAGCTCGCAGGTTTTACAACCGGTGCAACGAGCAGAATCGATAAAAAATCCATATTGAGTTGTCATCGGTTATTCCTTACAGCTTCTCAACCTGGACCAGGTTGGTGTGCGATGGGTTACCTTTCGCCAACGGCGACGGGCGTTGGGTGGTGAGCACGTTGATGCTCCCCGCCTGATCCACGCGTCCTGCGTCCGGGTTATACCAGGCCCCCTCGCCCAGCGCGACGACGCCAGGCATCACCCGCGGCGTGACTTTAGCTTCGATATGCACTTCCCCGCGGCCGTTGAAAATACGGATGCGATCGCCATTGGCGATGCCGCGCTGTTTCGCATCGAGGGGGTTCATCCACATCTCCTGGCGACAGGCGGCCTTCAGCACGTCAACATTGCCGTAGGTCGAATGCACGCGGGATTTATAGTGAAAGCCGGTCAGCTGCAGCGGAAATTTTGCGCTCAGCGGATCGTTGTAGTTTTCAAAACCCGGGGTATAAATCGGCAGCGGATCGATCACATCGCCGTCAGGTAGCTGCCATGTCGCGGCGATTTTCGCCAGATCCTGGGAATAAATCTCGATTTTACCCGACGGCGTGGTCAGCGGATTGGCCTGCGGATCGTCGCGGAAGGCTTTATAGGCGACATGGTGCCCTTGCGGATCGCGCTGTTTATAAATCCCCTGCTGACGGAAGGTCTCAAAGTCCGGTAAATCAGGAATCGCCTTGCGCGAGAGTTCATGCAGATGGCGCATCCAGCCTTCCTGGGTGCGACCTTCGGTAAACTGTTGCTCCACGCCCATGCGTTTGGCCAGTTCCGTCGTCATGTCATAGATCGTTTTACATTCAAAACGTGGTTTAATCACCCGATCGGTAAAGATCACGTAGGACATATTGCCGCAGGAAGCATCGAGCGCGAAGTCCATCTGCTCGGACGCCGTGCAGTCCGGCAGTAGGATATCGGCGTATTTCGCCGATGACGTCATGTGGCAGTCGATTACCACGATCATCTCGCATTTCTTATCATCCTGCAGAATGTCGTGGGTACGGTTGATATCAGAATGCTGATTAATCAGACAGTTGCCAGCATAGTTCCAGATCATTTTGATCGGGACATCCAGCTTATCTTTGCCCCGTACGCCATCACGCAGCGCCGTCATTTCCGGACCGCGTTCAATGGCATCGGTCCACATAAACATCGAGATGCTGGTCTGTACCGGGTTCTCCAGCGTCGGCATACGCTCAAACGGCAGGTCGTATGACCCTTCACGCGCGCCGCTGTTACCGCCGTTGATCCCCACGTTACCGGTCAGAATCGCCAGCATTGCGATCGCGCGGGTGGCGATTTCGCCGTTCGCGTGGCGCTGCGGCCCCCACCCCTGGCTGATATAAGCCGGTTTCGCCGTCGCTATTTCACGCGCCAGCTGCACGATACGCTCGACCGGGATCCCGGTGATCGTTGATGCCCACTGCGGAGTTTTGGCAACGCCGTCGCTGCCCTGCCCGAGGATCCAGGCTTTGTAGTGTCCGTTAGCCGGCGCATCGGCAGGTAAGGTTTTTTCGTCGTAACCGACGCAGTATTTATCCAGGAAAGGGCGATCGACCAGGTTTTCGCTAATCATGACCCAGGCGAGCGCGGAAACCAGCGCGGCATCGGTACCGGGACGAATAGGGATCCACTCATCTTCACGGCCTGCGCCGGTATCGGTATAGCGCGGATCGATGATGATCATCCGCGCGTTGGATTTTTGCCGCGCCTGCTCAAGATAGTACGTCACCCCGCCGCCGCTCATCCGCGTTTCGCCAGGGTTATTTCCGAACAGCACTACCAGCTGGCTGTTTTCGATATCCGACGGGCTGTTACCATCCGCCCAGCCGCCGTAGGTGTAATTCAGGCCTGCGGCAATTTGTGCCGAAGAGTAGTCGCCATAGTGGTTAAGGTAGCCGCCGCAGCAGTTCATCAGGCGCGCGATTAACGTTTTTCCCGGCGGCCAGGAGCGGGTCATGGTGCCGCCAAGGGTTCCGGTGCCGTAATTCAGATAGATAGATTCGTTACCATAATCTTTAATCAGGCGCTGCATATTGCCGGCAATCGTATCGAAGGCCTCTTCCCAGCTAATCCGCGCGAATTTACCCTCACCGCGTTTGCCTACGCGTTTCATCGGGTATTTCAGCCGGTCCGGATTATAGACCCGCCGACGCATTGAACGCCCGCGCAGACAGGCGCGCACCTGATGCAGCCCGTCATAGTTATCATCGCCGGTATTATCGGTTTCAACGTATTTAATTTCGCCATCCACAACATGCATACGCAGCGGACAACGGCTACCGCAGTTCACGGTACAGGCACTCCAGGTGACCGTTTCACCGACTGGCGCCAGGCCATCGGCGGCGCGGGCAATGCGTGTGAAGGGTAACGTCAATGCGTTACTGGCCATCGCCAGACCGCCAATCGCCGTGGTTTTCATTAAACCACGCCGGCTGACTTCGGCAGCCAGTAAAGCATCGGGGGCTTTAATTTTCATGGATACTCGCTTTGGTTGCTCACAATATACTGACAATCGTTATATAGGTGTTTATATAACGAATTTTGTTTTTTATAGTTTTTTGTGCTGATTTAACTCAAAGGGAGTATGGAGGTATTCACCAGATGGATTATTGCCCGGCATCAATAAGAGGATAAAAAAAAAGCGCCCGAAGGCGCTTTTGAGAAGCAGGTAGAAAAATCAGCCGATAAATTCGAGGCCGCGCATGTAGGGGCGCAGAACTTCCGGGATCGTAATCCGACCGTCGGCCTGCTGATAGTTTTCCATCAGCGCAACCAGAGTACGCCCTACCGCCAGGCCAGAGCCGTTCAGGGTGTGTACCAGGCGCGTTTTCTTGTCAGACTTGCTGCGGCAACGCGCCTGCATACGACGCGCCTGGAAGTCCCAGACGTTGGAGCAGGAAGAAATTTCACGATAGGTATTCTGCGCCGGAACCCAGACTTCCAGATCGTAGGTTTTGCATGCGCTGAAGCCCATGTCACCGGTGCAGAGCGCCACTTTACGATACGGCAGACCCAGCAGTTGCAGCACTTTTTCCGCATGGCCGGTCATCTCTTCCAGCGCCGCCATAGAATCTTCCGGACGGACGATCTGCACCATTTCCACTTTGTCGAACTGATGCATACGGATCAGACCGCGGGTGTCACGCCCGTAGGATCCCGCTTCAGAACGGAAGCATGGCGTGTGGGCGGTCATCTTGATCGGCAGATCGTCTTCGTCGATGATCTCATCGCGAACCAGGTTAGTCAGCGGCACTTCCGCCGTGGGGATCAGCGCATAGTTGCTGCTGTCCGCCTCTTCTTCCAGCGGACGCGTATGGAACAGATCGCCGGCGAATTTCGGTAACTGGCCGGTACCGTACAGCGTTTCCTGGTTGACCAGATACGGTACGTAGTTTTCACTGTAGCCGTGCTGTTCGGTATGCAGATCCAGCATGAACTGTGCCAGCGCGCGGTGCAGACGGGCCAGCTGGCCTTTCATCACCACAAAACGGGAACCGGTCAGCTTAACGGCAGCGGCAAAATCCAGCCCGCCATGCATTTCACCCAGCGTCACATGGTCGCGAACGTCAAAATCAAACTCACGAGGGGTACCCCAGCGGCTGACTTCAACATTGTCGTTTTCGCTTTTACCCAGCGGAACGTCATCGTGCGGAACGTTCGGGATGGTCAAGGCGATGTCGCGGATTTCCGCCAGTAACACGTCCAGTTCGGCCTTTGCCGCATCCAGCTGTTCGCCAAGTTTGTTCACTTCCTGGCGTAATGGCTCGATATCTTCCCCGCGCGCTTTCGCCTGGCCAATGGATTTCGATCGGGAGTTACGCTCCGCCTGCAGGTTCTCAGTTTCCACCTGCAGAACTTTACGACGCTCTTCCAGAGCGCGCAGTTTATCTACATCCAGCTTAAAGCCCCGGCGTGCCAGTTTTTCAGCGACTGCGTCTGGCTCGGTACGCAGCAGATTGGGATCGAGCATGCTTATCCTGTGCTTATCGAATTAAAAAAGAAAAGTGGCCGCAGACTACGACCACCGGAATATCCTGATAACCTTACCGCAACGCCTCTGTTAGCGGTAGCGTTTTATGGGGCTATTTTGATCCTGTTCGCTAAGCCAGGCGAGCTTTTCGCCAATTTTCCCCTCCAGCCCCCGATTTGTTGGCTGATAATAGCGTGTTTGGGCCATTTCCTGCGGAAAATACGCTTCCCCGGCGGCATAGGCGTTCGGCTCATCATGGGCGTAGCGATACTCCTGCCCGTAGCCCATCTCTTTCATCAGCCGGGTCGGCGCATTACGCAGATGTACCGGCACGTCGTAATCCGGGCGCTCGCGGGCATCGGCCAGCGCCGCTTTAAACGCGGTATAGACCGCGTTGCTCTTCGGCGCGCAGGCCAGATAAACAATGGCCTGAGCAATGGCACGCTCGCCCTCGGCCGGCCCCACGCGGGTGAAGCAATCCCAGGCAGAGAGAGCCACCTGCATAGCCCGCGGATCGGCATTGCCGACATCTTCCGAAGCGATCGCCAGGCAGCGACGGGCGACATACAGCGGATCGCCGCCGGCGGTGATAATTCGCGCGTACCAGTACAGCGCAGCATCCGGCGCACTGCCGCGAACGGATTTGTGCAGCGCGGAAATCAGATCGTAAAAACGATCGCCTTTATTATCAAAACGGGCGCTGCGTTCCCCGGCGATTTCGGTCAGCAGTTCGGCCTGCAGCACCCGGTTGCCGGAGGCATCGGTCTCGGCCATATCGGCCATCATCTCAAGCGTATTGAGCGCGCGCCTGGCGTCGCCGTTGACCAGCCCGGCAATGGCCTGTCGGGTGTCGTCCGGCAGAACAATATTTTGCCCGCCGTAGCCGCGATGTTTATCGTTCATCGCCTGGGTTAGCACCTGTTCGATATCATCACTGGTTAGCGATTTCAGCAGGTAAACCCGCGCCCGGGATAACAGTGCGGAATTGAGTTCAAACGAGGGGTTTTCCGTCGTCGCGCCGATAAAGGTGATGGTGCCATCTTCAATATGCGGCAGGAAGGCATCCTGTTGACTTTTATTGAAACGATGGACTTCGTCGACGAACAGAATGGTGCGGCGGCCGGCATTGCGATTCTGCCTGGCGCGCTCGATGGCCTCACGGATCTCTTTCACTCCGGAGGTGACCGCCGAAATACGTTCGACGTCGGCGCTGGCGTAGCGCGCAATCACTTCGGCCAGCGTGGTTTTCCCGGTGCCTGGCGGCCCCCATAAAATCATCGAATGCAGGTGCCCGGCTTCAATCGCCCGCGGCAAAGGTTTACCCGGCGCCAGCAGATGCTGCTGGCCGATGTACTGCGCTAAATTTTCTGGCCGCATGCGGGCGGCCAGAGGTTGAAACGCATTGTCGGAAAAATCGAGCGGCAGATTGCTCACATTCGCCTCTACTTACGTTGATCGTCCACCGTAACCCCTTGCGGCGGCGTAAAGGTGAACTTAGATGCCTCGACCGCACCATTTTGCTGCGACTTCAGCTGGTAGCTGCTGCGCTGATCGTCCTGTTCCACCGCGCTAAACTGATGGATGGTACCGTCGCGGCCAACATTGATGGTGAACTGCTTCAGGTTGCCGCCGCCGCTTTTCGGCGTCAGGACAAAATCGTCGCCATTTTGTTTAATGTTGTACTGCTGCCAGTCGTTAGACTGGTTACGGGCAATCAACATAAACGGCGTATTGCTGGTGGCGTCTTTCAGCCAGGTCACCGTCGCCTGCTCCACAAACGGGTTGTAGAACCACAGCGTCTTGCCGTCGGAAACCAGGATGCTCTCATCCGGCTGCGTCATGTGCCAGTTGAAGAGATTGGGACGTTTGACCCACAGGTCGCCCTGGCCGTCCTGGACGGCATTGCCGCTGCCATCGGTCACTTTCTGGGTGAAGCTCGCGTGGAAGCTGCTCACCTTATCAAGGCGGCTTTTCAAGTCGCTGGCGGCATCCGCCCAAACCTGGCTGACAACAAATCCAGACAGTAATGCACAGGTGATTGCGAGTTTTTTCATTGTTATTCCTTAATGTGCGTCACTCCCGACGCGGGAGCCTCTTCTGCCCCTAATGTAGGACCGCCTGGCGCGGCGGGACAGAAGAATAGGCTGATTTTGCGCTTATTTACCCAACTTTGCACTTACTCGAAGGGGGGCGGCGCCAGCACTTCGCGGTTGCCGTTATGGCCCTGCTCGCTGACGATACCCTGCGCTTCCATCTGTTCAATAATGCGCGCGGCACGGTTATAACCGATGCGGAACTGACGCTGTACGCCGGAAATCGACGCTTTACGTTTCTCAGTCACGAAGTTGACCGCCTGATCGAACAGCGGATCCAGCTCTTCGCCACCGTCAAAGCCGCCGCCACCGCCTTCGCTTTCGCTGTCGGAGGTGATGCCGTCAACATACTGCGGACGGCCGCGCGCTTTCCAGTCCTGTACCACCGCATGGACCTCCTGGTCACGCACAAAGGCGCCGTGGACACGTACCGGCATGGTTGAGTTCGGCCCGGAATAGAGCATGTCCCCCATCCCCAGCAGTGATTCCGCGCCGCCCTGATCGAGGATGGTACGCGAGTCAATTTTGCTCGACACGGTGAAGGCGATACGCGTCGGGATATTGGCCTTGATCAGGCCGGTAATCACGTCGACGGACGGACGCTGGGTAGCCAGCACGAGGTGAATCCCCGCCGCACGCGCTTTTTGTGCCAGGCGCGCGATCAGCTCTTCGACTTTCTTACCCACGGTCATCATCAGATCGGCGAATTCATCCACCAGAACGACGATATACGGCAGTTTTTCCAGCACCGGATGCACGGCGTCCATACTGTCGCCCGGCTTCCAGTAAGGATCCGGAATTGGACGCCCCATTCGCGCCGCCTCGGCAATCTTCTCGTTGTAACCTGCCAGATTACGCACGCCCAGCGCCGACATCAGCTTGTAGCGACGCTCCATCTCGTTCACGCTCCAGCGCAACGCGTTGGCGGCGTCTTTCATATCGGTGACCACTTCCGTCAGCAGATGCGGGATCCCTTCATAGACCGACAGTTCGAGCATTTTCGGGTCAATCATAATGAAGCGCACATCTTCCGGCTGCGCTTTATAGAGCATGCTGAGGATCATGGCGTTCACGCCGACCGATTTACCGGAACCGGTGGTACCGGCAACCAGCAGGTGCGGCATTTTTGCCAGATCGGCAACGACCGGATCGCCAGCGATGTCTTTACCCAGCACCACGGTAAGCGGCGATGGGTTATCGCGGAATTTGGTGTTATCCAGCACTTCACGCAGGTAAACGGTCTGACGCTTTTTATTCGGCAGTTCCAGGCCGACGTACGGCTTACCTGGAATCACCTCCACGACGCGCACCGCAACGGTGGACAAGGAGCGGGCCAGGTCGCGCGACAGGTTTGAAATACGCGCGGCCTTCACGCCCGGCGCCAGATTCAGCTCGAAGCGGGTGATAACCGGACCTGGCGAGTAGTTCACCACATCCGCTTTGATGCGGAAGTCAGCCAGACGGGCCTCAACCAGGCGCGCCATTTGCTCCAGCGCGAAGGTATCCACCGGTTCGACCTCGCTCGGCGGCGGCGTCAGCAGATCCAGCGACGGCAGCGGCGTCGTCGGCCGTTGCATCGGCTGGCTGTTGCCGTTACGCATCAGCAGCGGGTGAATCAGGCTATCCTGCGGCGGCTGCACGGCGGCTGTCTGCTGCGGCGTGTGGCCCTGAGGGGCTTGCTGCGGGTGTTGAGCCGGCTGTTGTTGATACTGCTGGACCGGCGGCTGCTGTGTCGGCTGCTGATACTGCTGGACCGGCGGCTGCTGTGTCGGCTGCTGATACTGCTGGACCGGCGGCTGCTGTGCCGGCTGCTGGTACTGCTGGACCGGCGGCTGCTGTGCCGGCTGCTGGTACTGCTGTACCGGCGGCTGTGTTTCCGGCATCGGAGTGAACAGCGGCTCGCCTGGGCCGTCATCGACCAACGCCTTCATCGGCGAGAAGTCATAATCAGCAGGCGAGAATGGCGTTGCCCCCTGCGGCTGCTCGCTGCTGTAGCGCTGCTGCTGGGAAGCGGCAAACTGCCGGGCCAGCTCGGCTTCAGCAGCCGAGTCATCATCTTCTTCTTGCTCAGATGGGTAGGCTTCACCATAGCGCTGCTGCTGAGTGGCGGCGAACTGGCGCGCCAGTTCATCCTGCTCCAGCGCATCCACTTCTTCGTCCGTTAACGGTTCATCGTCATAGCTCTGATCGAGTTCCGCCTTCCGCGCACGCTCTTCCGCCATCCGCTGCGACGGAAGCTTAATCCCATACGAAGCCAGCTCCCGACGTGTCGGAACGCGAACATGGTTAGGGCGCGGCAGTTTTGGACCAATCCCCTCTTTCACCTGCGCGCGCGGCCCACCGGACGCCGGGCTGAACACCGGCGCCGCAGATGACGCCGCAGAAGCCACGGTGGCAGCCGTCGCGCCAGCGCCGGTGGCCTGGTGTACGCCGGCCGCAAGCGGGGTTACCGCAGCGGCATCGACCGGGGAAGAGGACGGAGGCGTCATGGGGCGCGTCGCGACCGGGCTTTCCGGTTCTGGAATCGGCTGATACCAGGCGGCCAGCTGCTCACGTTCGCGCGCACGTTTTTCTTCGACTTCTTCAAAATAATACATCGGCGGACGCTGCGGCTTCACCTCTTCCTGCGGCGCTTCAGGCTCTACGGCAGCTGAAGAAACGGGGGGTTGCGGCTGATAATAGGTCTGCTGAGCAGCTTCCGACGGATAAACAGGCTGCTGCACGGGCTGATAAACCGGCGCCTGTTCCGGCTGATACACCTGCTGCTGCGGCTGCGACGGCGCGGACTGATAAACCGGCGCCTGTTCCGGCTGATACACCTGCTGCTGCGGCTGCGACGGTGCGGACTGATAAACCGACGCCTGTTCCGGCTGATACACCTGCTGCTGCGGCTGCGACGGTGCGGGCTGATAAACCGGCGCCTGTTCCGGCTGGTAAACCTGCTGCTGCGGCTGCGACGGTGTGGGCTGATAAACCGGCGCCGCTTCCGGCTGATACACCTGCTGCTGCGCCTGCGACGGTGCGGGCTGATAAACCGGCGCCGGTTCCGGCTGATACACCTGCTGTTGCGCCTGCGACGGTGCGGACTGATAAACCGGCGCCTGTTCCGGCTGATATACCTGCTGCTGCGCCTGCGACGGTGCGGGCTGATAAACAGGCTGCTGCAACGGCGCCTGACCGGCTACCGGTTCGGCCCACGTCTGCGGCGCCGCGGTGGCCGCCGCCGCCGTACCGAGCGGGTCGGCAATGCTTTGGCCATTCAATAACGGGTCATAGGGGTCGAAATCCCCCGGGCGCGTTGCGCTGGAGCCGGAGAACAGCACATCGTCTGCCTCTGCCGGACGCGTCGCGCTGGCGCCGGAGAAGAGCACATCATCCGCCGCGACTGGCGCCCCGTTTGCGCTGAACTGGACGTCCTCTTCGGCATCATCCATCCGTTTACCGGAGAACAGCGCGGCATCGGTCTTGCGCCCCATCGGATTGCTGAATTTCTCCGCCAGGCGCTGACGACGCGCTAAGGCGCTGCGTAAAATGCGCGCGCGCCGGGATTCCTGCGGTTTGGCAGATTCGTCATATTCGTCTTCATCATCTTCATATTCATCCTCATCCACCCACGTATCGTCGCGACGGGTGCGATTGCTGGCGAACGTGAGGACGGAAAGAATACCGCCGCCGAGTTTTTCGGCGATGCTCACCCAGGACCAGCCGGTAAACAGAGTTAACCCCGCCGCCCAGATACAGAGCAGCGCGATGGTTCCACCGCTGCTGTGCAGCAAGGGTTGCAGAGTGGTGCTCAGCAAGCTGCCAATCACCCCGCCCGAGGCGAAATACCAGATATCATCGGCATTGATGGCGGCCAGGCCGCAGGAGGTCAGAATCAGCGCCAGCGCGCCAATTAAGCGTAGCGAGACGGCAAAGTAATCGATGTACTCGTCGTTGGCCTGATTACGCCAGGCAAACCAGCAGCCGCCGATGATGATCACCGGGATGGTATAGGCCATTACGCCAAAAATGAAAAATAGCGTATCGGCAAGCCAGGCTCCCGGTATTCCGCCTATGTTGTGAATAGGCTCGTGCCAGGCCGTTTGCGACCAGCTAGGATCCGAGGGATTAAAGCTGAGTAAGGCTACCATCAGCCAGATGGCAAATAGGGAGCAAAGGATGAGTAACGCCTCAAGGAGTCGGCGCCCGCTGCTTAACTTGGTCAGTTTGACTTCTTTGTCTTCGGTGTATTCCTGGCTCAAAAAAGGCTCTCCAGGTATCAGGCTGTTTCCTGCCTGCTGCTAAAACGGACAACAGTGCCGGGTCACCCCGGCACTGTTGCTGTATGGATTAACAGGAGTGTAATCAAACTACTTCGATTTTGCACCTGTTCCGTGTTAGCGCGTCTTAATTACCAGACGATTACTTTGCTTGACTTCTTCCATTACCACGTAGGTACGGGTGTCATTCACGCCCGGTAGGCGCAGCAGGGTTTCGCCCAGTAATTTACGATACGCTGACATATCCGGCACACGGGTTTTCAACAGATAGTCGAAATCACCGGATACCAGATGACACTCTTGAATTTCTTCAAGTTTTTGCACAGCGGCGTTAAATTGCTCAAACACATCCGGTGCGCCACGATTCAGAGTAATCTCAACAAATACCAGAAGTGATGCATCCAGATAATGCGGGTTGAGCAGCGCCGTATAGCCCTGAATAAAACCCTGTCTTTCCAGCCGACGCACGCGCTCAAGGCAAGGCGTCGGTGAAAGTCCCACCCGTTTAGAAAGCTCGACGTTGGAAATACGCCCATCTTTTTGCAGTTCATTCAAAATGTTACGATCGATGCGGTCGAGATCTTTGCCAGGGCGCTTCTTGCTATCTACCATTATTATTGTCTCTCTGTATTCCTTCCCTACTCCTGTTCCGACTCAGAGCCTTCACTGCCCGAGTCCATCCTGTTATTACCCGTATACGACATTGGGTAACCCAGGGGTACGTGAGAAGCCCGTTGCCTGACGGCAGTCACCGACATCACGCATGGCGTCTGTCCACACCATGCGTAGATTTCGCTGACCCGGATAAAAATGGCATTTGCGTGCATGAAAATTCGCCACACGCGAAACACTGCTTTTTGTCTTCCATGAATGTTTTCGCAAAAGCACAGGGGATTGTCAAAGCAAAACATCGATTTTTAGTACAAGATGCCAGATATTCATTATCCACCCCCGTGGATCCTCATGTTTTCATCTTATAATTGTCCCGCTGACAGTAGAATTAGTTATATTCTTCGTGCGTAAAATCGCCAGTTCATCGGCGCCCCCGATTGCACATATCGTTAACAAAACCGCTGCGCTCTTTTTTTACGCCAACAAATTCCCTACAATCCAAGCCAATGTATGCCAATAAATTATGGGGATCTCATGGGCACGACCAAACACAGTAAACTGCTTATTCTTGGTTCTGGACCTGCGGGATACACCGCTGCCGTCTACGCAGCGCGCGCAAACCTGCAGCCGGTGCTGATTACCGGCATGGAAAAAGGCGGTCAGCTGACCACCACCACCGAAGTGGAAAACTGGCCCGGCGATGCAAACGATCTGACCGGCCCGCTGCTGATGGAACGTATGCATGAGCATGCGACGAAATTCGATACCGAAATTATTTTCGACCATATCAACAGCGTCGATCTGCAGAACCGTCCTTTCCGCCTGGTCGGCGACAGCGGTGAATACACCTGTGACGCGCTGATTATTGCCACCGGCGCTTCAGCGCGTTATCTGGGTCTGCCGTCGGAAGAGGCCTTCAAAGGGCGCGGCGTTTCCGCCTGCGCAACCTGCGACGGTTTCTTCTACCGCAACCAGAAAGTCGCGGTCATCGGCGGCGGCAACACCGCGGTGGAAGAGGCTCTGTATCTCTCTAACATCGCCTCTGAAGTGCACCTGATTCACCGTCGCGATACCTTCCGCGCCGAAAAAATTCTCATCAACCGCCTGATGGACAAAGTGGCAAACGGCAACATCGTGCTGCACACCCACCGCACGCTGGAAGAAGTGACCGGCGATCAGATGGGCGTGAGCGGTCTGCGTCTGCGTGATACGCAAAACGCGGACAATATCGAATCGCTGGAAGTGGCGGGTCTGTTTGTCGCTATCGGCCACAGCCCGAATACGGCGATCTTCGACGGTCAGCTGGCGCTGGAAAACGGCTATATCAAAGTGCAGTCCGGGATCCACGGCAATGCTACCCAGACCAGCATTCCGGGCGTTTTCGCCGCGGGCGACGTGATGGACCATATCTATCGTCAGGCGATCACCTCCGCAGGCACCGGCTGTATGGCGGCGCTGGACGCTGAGCGCTATCTTGACGGTTTAGCCGACGCGTGCAAATAATCTTTACAAGTCAGTAACAAAGGTAAAGAAGGCGACGAAAAGTCGCCTTTATTTTTTCCTCGTTGTAACATTGCGTGGCCCAAAAACCTCATAACTACACCTGCTAAGTGCGCAATGAATAAAACCCGTCAACAAGAGTTAACCCGCTGGTTAAAAGAGCAAAGCATTCTCTCCCGTCGCTGGTTGATGATTTCCCGCGCGCTGGGCGTCATTAGCGGCCTTCTGATCGTCGCTCAGGCATGGCTGCTGGCGCGGATCCTGCACCGCATGATTATGGAGAATATTCCGGCGACGGCGCTGGTACTGCCGTTTATCGTCCTGGTGCTGATTTTTGTTCTCCGGGCCTGGGTGGTATGGCTGCGCGAGCGGGTGGGCTTCTATGCCGGGCAACACATTCGTTATGAGATTCGCCGTCAGGTTCTCGATCGCCTGCAGCAGGCCGGTCCCGCGTGGATTCAGGGTAAACCGGCCGGGAGCTGGGCGACGCTCATACTCGAACAAATTGACGATATGCACGATTACTACGCGCGCTACCTGCCGCAGATGACGCTGGCGGCCTGCGTGCCGCTGCTGATCGTCCTCACCCTGTTGCCGATTAACTGGGCCGCCGCGCTGATTCTGCTCGGCACCGCACCGCTGATTCCGCTGTTTATGGCGTTGGTAGGGATGGGGGCCGCGGATGCTAACCGGCGTAACTTCCTGGCGCTGGCCCGCCTGAGCGGGCATTTTCTCGACCGCCTGCGCGGCATGGAAACGCTGCGCATCTTTCATCGCGGCGCCGCGGAAACGGATAACATTCGTGAGGCCTCCCAGGATTTCCGTCAGCGGACGATGGAAGTATTGCGTCTCGCCTTCCTCTCTTCCGGGGTGCTGGAGTTTTTCACTTCGCTCTCCATTGCCCTGGTGGCGGTCTACTTCGGTTTCTCCTACCTCGGAGAGCTGAATTTCGGCCACTACGGTGCCGGCGTCACCCTGATGTCTGGTTTTCTGGCGCTGATCCTGGCACCGGAGTTTTTCCAGCCGCTGCGTGACTTAGGCACGTTCTACCATGCCAGGGCGCAGGCCATTGGCGCGGCGGATAGTCTGAAAACGTTTATGGAAACGCCGCTGGCGCAGGCGAAACGCGGTGAAAAGGTACTCAGCGACAATGAGCTGATTCGCCTCGAAGCCCGCGATTTAATCGTTAAATCACCTGAAGGCAAAGTGCTGGCGGGTCCGCTCAACTTTACTCTTCCCGCCGGCAAGCGCGTGGTGCTGGTAGGGAAAAGCGGATCCGGTAAAAGTTCGCTGCTGAATACCTTAACCGGCTTTCTCCCCTACGAGGGTTCGCTGATGGTCAACGACGTGGAACTGCGCGATCTTGACGCCAGCCGTTGGCATCGCCTGCTGAGCTGGGTGGGGCAAAACCCGCAGCTCCCCGCCGCCACGCTGCGTGATAACGTGCTGTTGGCATCGCCGGAAGCCAGCGAATCGCAGCTCCAGCTGGCGCTGGATAAAGCCTGGGTGAGCGAATTCGTGGCCCAGCTGCCGCAAGGTATTGACACGCTGGTTGGCGATCAGGCCGCTCGCCTGTCGGTCGGCCAGGCGCAGCGAATTGCCGTCGCGCGGGCGCTGCTGATGCCCTGCCGTCTGCTGCTGCTGGATGAACCCGCCGCCAGCCTCGATGCGCATAGCGAACAGCGGGTCATGCAGGCGCTTTTTCACGCTTCTTCACAACAAACGACGCTGATGGTGACCCACCAGCTGGAAGGTCTCGCCGACTGGGATGCGATCTGGGTGATGCAGGATGGACAGATTGTCGAACAGGGGCTTTATTCGCAGCTGGCCGCCGCCGGCGGTCCTTTCGCCGGGCTGCTGGCCCACCGTCCGGAGGAGATTTAAATGCGCGCATTATTACCCTATCTGGCGCTGTATAAACGGCACATCTGGTTGCTGACGCTTGGCGTGGTGCTGGCCATCGTCACCCTGCTGGCCAGCATCGGCCTGCTGACGCTGTCGGGGTGGTTCTTATCGGCCTCCGCCGTGGTCGGCGTCGCCGGGATCTACAGTTTTAACTATATGCTGCCGGCCGCAGGCGTGCGCGGCGCGGCAATTATTCGTACCGCCGGTCGCTACTTCGAACGCCTCGTCAGCCACGACGCCACTTTCCGCGTCCTGCAACATCTGCGCGTTTTCACCTTCAGCAAGCTGCTGCCGCTCTCCCCTGCCGGGCTGGCGCGTTTTCGTCAGGGCGAACTGCTCAACCGGGTGGTCGCCGACGTTGATACTCTGGACCATCTCTATCTGCGGGTGATTTCCCCGCTGGTGGGAGCGCTGGTGGTCATTGTGGTGGTCAGCGCGGGCTTAAGCATTCTCGACGTCACGCTGGCGCTGACGCTGGGGGGAATTATGCTGCTGACGCTGTTGATCCTGCCGCCGCTGTTTTATCGGGCGGGTAAACCGGCCGGTGAAAGCATGACGCAAATGCGCGGGCAGTACCGCCAGCAGCTTACCGCCTGGCTGCAGGGACAAGCTGAGCTGATGCTGTTCAGCGCCAGCGACCGCTACCGCGCCCAGATGGAAAAGACCGAACTGCACTGGCAGGATGCGCAACGTCGCCAGGCCGAGCTGACGGCGCTATCGCAGGCGCTGATGCTGCTGGTGAGCGGGATAGCGGTAGTAGCCATGCTGTGGCTCGCCTCTGCCGGCGTCGGTGGCAATAGCCAGCCCGGCGCGCTGATTGCGCTGTTTGTCTTCTGCGCGCTGGCGGCCTTTGAAGCGCTGGCCCCGGTCACCGGCGCATTTCAGCACCTCGGGCAGGTCATCGCCTCCGCCCGACGGATTACGCAAATTACCGAACAGCAGCCGGAGGTCTCCTTCGTACAGGGCGCCGATCGGCAGTTTGCGCAGGTTGCGCTGACCTTTAATCAGGTCTCCTTCAGCTATCCGCAGCAGACCACGCCGGCGCTGGAAAACATCTCGTTGCAGATCGCCCCCGGAGAGCATATTGCCATTCTGGGGCGCACCGGCTGCGGCAAATCCACGCTGCTGCAACTCCTGACCCGCGCCTGGGATCCCGCGCAGGGAGAGATTCTGCTCAACGATCGGCCGTTAACCCAGCTCAACGAAGCGACCCTACGCCAGGCGATGAGCGTTGTCCCCCAGCGCGTGCACCTGTTTAGCGCCACGCTGCGCGACAACCTGCTGCTGGCGGCGCCGCAGGCCAGCGATACCCAGTTGATGAACACCCTGCAACGCGTCGGGCTGGATAAGCTACTGGAAGACGGCGGTCTCAATAGCTGGCTCGGCGAAGGTGGCCGTCAGCTCTCCGGCGGCGAACTCCGCAGACTGGCCATCGCCCGTGCGCTGCTGCACGACGCGCCGCTGATGCTGCTTGATGAGCCCACCGAAGGTCTCGATGCCACGACGGAAAGCCAGATTCTGGATTTACTCGCTGAGGTCATGAGCGAGAAGACCGTGCTGATGGTCACCCACCGTCTGCGCGGCCTGGCGCGTTTTAATCAGATAATTGTCATGGACAACGGCGAGATTATTGAGCAAGGTAGTCACGCGGAACTGCTGGCCGAACAGGGGCGTTACTACCAGTTTAAGCAGCGTCTGTAGACCGCTTGTCTGAAGGTGCTGTACAACGTTTTGCGTATATACTCTATGAGTTTCAGGCGTGCTGAAAGCGGCCCCGTGGAGTCAGGCACTGGCCTGTGGCCACGGTGGGACCACGGGGCTGATGTACGCTTGTAAGACAGCGAATATATTGAACAATTGCCTGGTGCGTATTGAGGTTAAAATGCGTCTGGTTCAGCTTTCCCGTCAGTCCATTGCCTTTCCTTCCCCGGAAGGCGCCCTGCGCGAACCGAATGGCCTGCTGGCGCTCGGCGGCGATCTTAGCCCGGCGCGCCTGCTGATGGCCTATCAGCACGGAATTTTCCCCTGGTTTTCTCCGGGCGACCCTATTTTATGGTGGTCTCCCGATCCGCGCGCGGTGCTGTGGCCTGAACGGTTTCACCTCAGCCGCAGCATGAAACGTTTCCATCAGCGCTCTCCCTATCGCGTCACGCTGAACCATGCCTTCGGCGAGGTTATCGCGGGCTGTGCCGACAATCGTGATGAAGGGACCTGGATTACGCCCAGCATCGTGAAGGCCTATCACCAGCTCCACGAGCTGGGTCATGCGCACTCGATCGAGGTGTGGCTCGGCAATACGCTGGTGGGAGGGATGTACGGCGTGGCGCAAGGCGCGCTATTTTGCGGCGAGTCGATGTTCAGCCGCGCGGAAAATGCCTCGAAAACCGCGCTGCTGGTATTCTGCCAGGCGTTTATGCGCGACGGCGGGAAATTAATTGACTGCCAGGTGCTGAATAATCATACGGCATCGCTGGGGGCGAGCGAAATCCCCCGCCGCGATTATCTCGATAGCCTGGCGATATTGCGGACCTTCCGTCTGCCGGAAAGATTTTGGGTGCCCAGGGTGCTATTTACCGGCAATGTGTAAATGTTTTCAGCACATTTTTCACCGTGATGGTATAATTGCGCAGTAGAGTAGCTTCTGCCTGTTGCCCCGCCGCCGTTATGGGAATAATAAGAGTCAGATAACGCCCATCGTTCTGTCACTCCCCTTTACGTTTGCGCCTGTCATGCGGCTTATCCGTGTGAATTCCGGGCAATGCGCCAAAACTACTTCAATGACTTATACCCTTAATAATTTAGGATGCGTCAGGAAGGCACAACAAAGCGCCTGGCAGCGTCAATAACTATGTGACCAGGTAAGCGAAGAGAGCCTGAAAGATAAAGCACACAAACGTAAAACTTTACTTACTCGCTGAACTTCGGCATTATCTTGCCGGTTCAAAACTACGGTAGTGATACCCCAGAGGACTAGATGGCCAAAGAAGACAATATTGAAATGCAGGGCACCGTACTTGACACGTTGCCTAACACAATGTTCCGCGTAGAACTGGAAAACGGTCACGTGGTAACTGCGCATATTTCCGGTAAAATGCGTAAAAACTACATCCGCATTCTGACGGGCGACAAAGTGACTGTTGAGCTGACCCCGTACGACCTGAGCAAAGGCCGCATTGTCTTCCGTAGTCGCTGATAGTTTTCCGCCCTCGTGGCGTCAGATGCTGAAGGCCGGGATAATTCCCGGTCTTTTCATATCGGTTATCTGCTAAAACGGCGGGTATAAAAAAACCGGCCCACGGGCCGGTTTTTTACTATCAGAGAACCGCTTTAATGCGCGGTTTCCGGTTTATGCTTCTGCGCACTTTGGAAATCATACGTCAGCGTGCCTTGCTCTTTATCCAGGGCGACGGTAACCTGACCGCCATCCACCAGCGACCCGAACAGCAGCTCGTTAGCCAACGGTTTCTTCAGGTTATCCTGAATTACGCGCGCCATCGGACGTGCGCCCATTGCCCGGTCATAGCCTTTTTCCGCCAGCCAGTCACGCGCTTCCTGACTCACTTCCAGCGACACACCTTTCTGATCCAGCTGAACCTGCAGCTCGACGATAAACTTATCCACCACCTGATGGATCACCGTGGTGGACAGATGATCGAACCAGATAATGTTGTCGAGACGGTTACGGAACTCCGGCGTAAAGATCTTCTTGATCTCTTCCATCGCATCCGGGCTGTTATCCTGCTGGATAAGACCGATCGATTTACGCTCGGTCTCACGCACGCCGGCGTTGGTGGTCATCACCAGCACCACGTTGCGGAAGTCCGCCTTGCGGCCGTTGTTATCGGTCAACGTACCGTTATCCATGACCTGCAGCAGCAGGTTAAAGACGTCCGGATGCGCTTTTTCAATCTCATCGAGCAGCAGCACCGCGTGCGGATGTTTGATCACCGCATCGGTCAGCAGCCCACCCTGATCGAACCCCACGTAGCCCGGAGGCGCGCCAATCAAGCGGCTGACGGTATGACGTTCCATATATTCGGACATATCAAAACGCAGCAGCTCAATCCCCAGCGCTTTCGCCAGCTGCACGGTCACCTCGGTTTTCCCGACCCCGGTCGGCCCGGCAAACAGGAAGGAACCCACCGGTTTGTGCTCATGCCCCAGTCCGGCACGCGCCATCTTGATCGCCTCGGTTAAGGCCTCAATCGCTTTGCCCTGACCAAAGACCAGCATTTTCAGGCGCTCGCCAAGGTTTTTCAGCGTATCGCGGTCGCTCTGCGAAACGCTCTTCTCTGGAATACGCGCAATACGCGCAACCACGGATTCGATATCCGCCACGTTAACGGTTTTCTTGCGCTTGCTGGCCGGCATTAACCGCGCCCGCGCGCCCGCTTCATCAATGACGTCAATCGCCTTGTCCGGCAAATGACGGTCGTTAATGTATTTCACCGCCAGCTCCACCGCCGCACGAACCGCTTTCGCGGTGTAACGCACATCGTGGTGCGCTTCGTACTTCGGCTTCAGACCATTGATAATCTGCACCGTCTCTTCCACGGAAGGCTCAGTAATGTCGATCTTCTGGAAACGACGAGCCAGCGCCCGGTCTTTTTCGAAGATATTGCTGAACTCCTGATAGGTGGTTGACCCCATCACCCGGATCTTGCCGCTGGAAAGCAGCGGTTTAATCAGGTTGGCGGCATCGACCTGCCCACCGGAAGCGGCGCCCGCACCGATAATGGTGTGGATTTCATCAATAAACAGAATGCTGTTGGTATCCTGCTCAAGCTGTTTGAGCAGCGCTTTGAAACGTTTTTCGAAATCACCGCGGTATTTTGTTCCCGCCAGCAGAGAGCCAATATCCAGCGAGTAGATCGTGCAATCGGCCATGATCTCCGGCACGTCGCCCTGGACAATACGCCAGGCGAGCCCTTCGGCGATCGCGGTTTTACCTACGCCGGATTCCCCCACCAGCAGCGGGTTATTTTTACGCCGGCGGCACAGAACCTGAATAGCGCGCTCCAGCTCTTTTTCGCGGCCGATCAACGGATCGATACCGCCGACGCGAGCAAGCTGATTGAGATTGGTGGTGAAGTTTTCCATACGTTCCTCCCCGCCTGCTTGCTCTTCATTGCCGGGCTGGCTTCCGCTGTTATCGGAAGACTGGCTCGGCTCGTCTTTGCGCGTACCATGAGAGATGAAGTTCACGACGTCAAGACGGCTGACCTCGTGTTTACGCAGCAGATAGGCCGCCTGGGACTCCTGCTCGCTGAAAATCGCGACCAGAACGTTGGCGCCGGTCACTTCACTGCGGCCAGAGGACTGTACATGGAAGACCGCACGCTGCAGCACGCGCTGGAAACTCAGCGTCGGCTGAGTGTCGCGCTCTTCTTCCGTGGCGGGTAGAACGGGTGTGGTCTGTTCGATGAAGGCTTCAAGTTCCTGACGCAGCGCCACCAGGTCCACAGAACACGCTTCAAGCGCTTCGCGGGCCGAGGGGTTGCTAAGCAGAGCCAGCAACAAGTGCTCGACGGTCATGAACTCATGACGGTGCTCGCGCGCTCTGGCGAAAGCCATATTTAAACTGAGTTCCAGTTCTTGATTGAGCATAGGCACCTCCCCCAATTTTCATGCCTGTCTTCAGGCTTTCTCTAGCGTACACAGCAATGGATGCTCGTTCTCCTTCGCGTATTCATTCACCATCGCGACTTTGGTTTCCGCCACTTCTGCGGTAAATACCCCACAAATCGCTTTACCTTGATAGTGAACCGTCAGCATCAGTTGCGTTGCACGTTCTACATCATAAGAAAAGAATTTTTGTAACACGTCAATAACAAACTCCATTGGAGTGTAGTCATCATTGACCAATATCACTTTATACATCGATGGTGGTTTAAGCTCATTACGAACTTCGTCTTCTACCAGCTGATCGAAGTCCAGCCAATCTCTCTTACTCATCGTCAGTGTTCATCATCGGTTGCTGTTGCCAACAGGCGGCGGCCTGTCGATGACCAGAGGCTATGCACACCACAAATCTACAATAGATCATAGATAACTATCATCTATTACTTCCATCCGCGATGTCTGTCACATTCCCCGGCAATAGCGTTAACTGCTTCAAATTTTGACGCATTTTTCGCCTCCCACTACCGTCAATCGCTTGACGCATTTCCGTATTTCTCTAAATTGTACTGGCGAGAGTTGGCGAGCATTTGAACAACTCGTCACTCCACCACCGGTTCATTCCATCTTACTTATAAAGATTTACGAAGGATGTCGAAGTATGGAAATGGGTACTGTTAAGTGGTTCAACAATGCCAAAGGGTTCGGCTTTATTTGCCCTGAGGGCGGCGGCGAAGACATTTTCGCCCATTACTCCACCATCCAGATGGATGGTTACAGAACGCTAAAAGCCGGACAAGCCGTTCGGTTTGATGTTCACCAGGGGCCGAAAGGCAATCACGCCAGCGTGATTGTTCCTGTGGAAGCGGAAGCGGCTGCATAACTCTTTTGCTTCATTGTGTACATCCTGCCCGTAAAATGCCAGTCCTTCTGACTGGCATTTTTTTGTTTCTACTCGCGAGCCAACGCGTCCACCGGGTCGAGACGAGCGGCATTGCGCGCCGGAAGCCAGCCAAACAGCACGCCGGTCAGCGTCGAACACAAAAATGCGGTGACCAGCGCCAGCGGTGAAAAACCGATCTCCCAGCCGGGCAAAAACAGCTGCAGGATGAAGGCTATCATCAGCGATAACGTCACCCCCAGCGCGCCCCCCACCAGACAGACTAATACCGCCTCGATCAAAAACTGCTGCAGCACGTCGCTGGCCCGCGCCCCGACCGCCATCCGAATCCCAATCTCACGGGTTCGTTCGGTCACCGACACCAGCATAATGTTCATCACGCCGATACCGCCCACCACCAGAGCGATAACCGCGACCAGAGTCAGAAACAGCTGTAATGTATGTGTGGTCCGTTCCGCCGTTTTCAAGATGCTGTCCATATTCCAGGTGAAAACATCTTTTTTACCGTGGCGCAGTTCGAGCAAACGCAGCAGCTGCTGCTCGGCGGTGGCGCTGTCATAGCCTTCCCGCACGCGAACGGTAATTGAGTTCAGCCATGACTGCCCCATCACCCTTCCCGCCATGGTGGTGTACGGCAGCCAGACCCGCAGGATTTTACTGCTGCCGAACATCGACTGCTTCTCATCCGCCACTCCCACGACGGTGGCCGGCATATTGCCGATCAGGATGATTTCCCCGACCACCCGCGCTTTATGCGGAAACAGCTGACGCCGGGCGTTACTGTCCAGAACCACCACCTGCGCCCGGCTATTGAGCTGCAGCTCGTTGAAGGTATTACCTTCGCTGAAAGTCATCCCGTAGACGTTAAAATACTGTGGCCCTACCCCTTCGGCGCTGGCGGCGACATCAATATTATCCGCCCGCAGACGCAGGCTTTTCGACACCGCGGGGGTCGCTGAACTCACCCACGGCTGCTTCTGGATCGCCAGCAGGTCATCATACTTCAGCGCCTGCTGATAGCGCGGGTCGTCATCGCCAAAATCCTTGCCGGGATAGACATCGATAGTATTGGTGCCGATGGCGCGAATATCGGCCAGCACCAGCTGTTTTGCCGCGTCGCCGACCACCACAATCGACACCACCGAGGCGATACCAATGATGATGCCGAGCATGGTCAGCAGGGTACGCATTTTATTGGCCGCCATCGCCCGCCAGGCCATCACCAGCGCCTCACGAAAGCCGCTGCTGAACTGGCGCCATGCGGAAGGCTCCTCGCGGCTCAGCTGACGCGCCACGCCGCCGGTCCCCGTTTTCGCCGGTGGATTACGCACAATCTCGCCATCGCGGATCTCAATGATCCGCTCGGCCTGCGCGGCCACCTGGGGGTCATGGGTGACGATGATCACCGTATGTCCCTGGGATTTCAGCTGATGGAGGATCGCCATCACCTCTTCACCGGAACGGCTGTCCAGCGCCCCGGTGGGCTCATCGGCCAGAATGACCTCTCCGCCGTTCATTAAGGCGCGGGCAATACTGACCCGCTGCTGCTGACCGCCGGAGAGCTGCGACGGTTGGTACTCCGCGCGCTCGCCAAGCCCCAGCCGCACCAGCAGTTCGTGCGCCCGCACCAGGCGTCGCCGTCGCTCGGTGCCGGCATACACCGCAGGCACCTCCACGTTCTGGGCCGCCGTCAGGTGTGACAGCAGGTGGTAACGCTGGAAGATAAAGCCAAAATGTTCCCGCCGCAGGCGGGCCAGCTCATCGCCGCTAAGCTGCGCGACATCCGTCCCGGCAACGCGGTAGGTGCCGCTGGTCGGCTTATCGAGGCAGCCGAGAATATTCATCAGCGTCGACTTACCGGAACCGGAGGCGCCGACGATAGCCACCATTTCACCGGCGGCAATACTCAACGTGACGCCTTTAAGTACATCCACGCTGCCGCCGCCGGAAGGATAGCTGCGGCGGATATCACGCAGTTCCAGCAACGCCGTCATTTTGCCGTCCCGGCATGACTTTCACCGACGATCACCTCATCGCCTTCCTCTAACCCTTTCACCACCGCCACATCGGTATCGTTACGCGATCCGATGGTCACCTCCCGCTCTTTAACCTCGCCGGAACGCAGCAGACGCACGTGGTAGCGGTTATCGCCGATCGCATCGCCTAACGCGCTCAGCGGAATCGTGATGACATTTTTGACTTCCGCCATCTGGATATGCACCTGGGCGGTCATTTCAAGGCGCAGAATGCCCTGCGGATTCGGCACTTCAAAACGGGCGTAATAGAAAATGGCATCGTTGACCTTCTCCGGGGTGGGTAAAATATCCTTCAGGCTGCCCTCATAGCGGGTCAGCGGATCGCCCAGCACCGTGAACCAGGCTTTTTGCCCGGGACGCAGGTGAATGACATCGGCTTCCGAGACCTGAGCCTTCACCAGCATGGTGCTGAGATCGGCCAGCGTCAGGATATTCGGCGCCTGCTGAGCGGCAATCACCGTTTGCCCCTGCAGGGTGGTAATTTGCGTCACTTCGCCGGACATCGGCGCGACAATACGGGTGTAATCGAGGTTGGTTTTTGCGGTATCCAGCGTCGCCTGATTGCGTTTGACCTGCGCCTCGATGGTACCGATTTGCGCCTCTTTCACCGCCAAATCGGTCGCCGCGGTATCCAGATCCTGGCGTGAAATCAGTTGACGCTGGGCCAGCTGCCGCTGGCGCGCTAAGGTGACGGCGGCAAGTTGACGTTCGGCACGCGCCTGATTGAGCTGGGCGCGCAGCTCCATCAGCGTGGCCTCAACTTCTTTAATCTGGTTTTCCGCCTGCTCGGGATCGATAACCCCCAGCAGTTGATCCTTCTGGACTTTGTCGCCAATATTCACGCGCAGCGTTTTTAACTGCCCGCTCACCTGGGCTCCGACATCCACTTTGCGCAGGGCGTCGAGCTTGCCGGTTGCCAGCACGCTCTGCTGCAAATCGCCTTTACGCACCACCAATGTCTGATACTGCGGCAGCGGCGCATTTAAGATCCGCCATCCCCAGACGGCCACGGCCAGTACCGCAATGGCTAGCAGCCACCAGACTTTCCTGCGTTTTCCATTGAGCTTCATAAAAATTCCTGATGTTTTAACCCGCAGCGCCAGGTGGTGATTCTATCTGGATATAGCGAAAACATAACCCTGTATTTGACTCGCCCTGCACTTTTGCTCTCCCGGCCGGCCGGGGACTAATCCGCCCGACCGCGCGCCAGCCACAGCACGCGGGAGAACATTTTTTTCAACAGCGTCGGCACCGACTCAACGCCGCGGCGCCCGGCCTCCATCGCCACTTCAATCGCCAGATCCGGTTTCGATGAGCGATGGATAGCTTTCGTGATCACCCGACGCATATTCATCGGAACGTTGGCCGGCAGCTGGGCCACCCGATGATAAACATCGTTAAAACCCTGGCGATACATAAAGTGTTCCATATCCAGCGCCGGAAGCGTGGTCAGATGTTCGCGTTCAAGGTCGCGGTCATCATTAAGCAGGCCGCGCACCGTGGCGGCATATTTTTTCCCTGCCTCATCGCCGTCGACCAGCACGTGCCATTGAATGCCCATCCGGCGGGCAAATTTAATTAACGGCTTCAGCCCTGACTGAGCAAACTCAATCACCTTCACCCCTTCAGCATCAAAGTGATGCCCGCACTGACGGGCCAGTTCGTTGATCACCCAGGTCTCGGTCTCGCCTTCCACCAGCAGCCAACAGCGGGCAAACAGCGAGGAGGCGCGGTTAAAGCGAATATGAAAAGCGATCCGTCGGCTATCTTCGGCATTCATTCCGCCAGGCCCGAGCCGCCAGGCCGAAACGCGCGACGATTCGCGCACCAGCCGACAAACGTGCTCCACGGGGGTCAGCGACAGGAGTTCACCCGAGTTGGTTGTCGTGATGCGCTGGAGCGGCAGTAAATTGAGTAAATGCCAGGCCACCGACAGCATAATCGGGTGCAGGCGGGTTTCCGGATCTTCGATCAGCAACAGCGGCCGCGCGTCGCGGTCAAGCCTCACCGTCCCTTTCGCCTGCAGCAGGGTCGAAAACAGCCCCAGCAGGATCACCCGATGGCTGCGGCCGCCGGGTTTATCAATCATCCGGTTGATAATGTCCAGATAGCGCCAGCTGCGCTGTTCATCATGGGAGTGACGGCGCATCAGCCGGTGACGAGATTGCGCGCTGCTTTGTTCCGCAAAATAGTGTTCCAGCAGTTGCACCATCGCCGATAGCCCCTGGCGGATCTGGCCATCGGTTAAATTTTGCGGGTGGTTCACCAGCTCGCGGGAGAGAAAATCCAGCTGGCGAGCGGTGATCTCTATCTGCGACGAGTGCGGGACGCTGTCATTGTGGATGCGTCGCATAAAGCGCGCATCACGCAGGCGCAAAACCGGCATCAGCCGCACTAAATGGCGCACCTTTTCATCGATATCTTCCAGCTCCAGCGCTTCGCCTTTGCCGTTGATAAAGCTGCGCAACGTCATCACGCTACTGTCGTCCGCCAGCTCGCCTTCCAGGCGGTAAAAGATACGCTGGAAACCATCTTCGCAAGGGACCCAACAGTCGCTGAGCGGGCGAAAACGCCGCACCCGGTGGTGGCCTGGTTCGTTCTCGCGGAAGGTTAAAATGATATGCAGGTGATGTTCGCGCCCCTGGACATCGCCAGGCGGGAACCAAAAATCATCCCGGACAAAATGGTACAGCTCGCATTCCGGGGATAAGAGCAGCGTCAGCGCGTCCAGCAGACTGGATTTACCCCATGCATTCTCACCGATCAGAACGTTATTTTGCTCCAGCATCAACGATAAACGATTGATACCGCGAAAACCGACGATTTCTACCCGTTCAAGATGCATATCCCCTCCGCTCAGCGACCACTTTCTCCTTCAGTTATCAGCAGTATAGCGAGACATGGCGTAACATGACACTCCGGACAAAAACCGCTACCGGCAGCGGTTCGGTTAAAGCTTCGGCGATAGGATTATTTATTGCGCTCCGCGCTTTAAAAAGAATTCATTCCGCGCGGTGGTGATCTTGATTATTTATGTTCTACACTTCTCTGGAATCATCATTGGCGAAAGGATTAAGATTGCCTGGCCCTAAATCAGATTATCGCTAATTTTTTAGTCTGGTGCTTGATGGGGATTGTCCATAGAATAGCGTCGCTTTATTTTTATCTTCATCCTTTACGTTGATAAATAAAGAACGGCATCACAACGCATGCCTATATACATTATTATTTGAGGTGGTTATGTTCAGAAAATTAGCGGCAGAATGTTTCGGTACATTCTGGCTGGTGTTTGGCGGCTGCGGTAGCGCGGTGCTGGCAGCCGCATTCCCGGAGCTGGGAATTGGTTTTGCCGGCGTGGCGCTGGCCTTCGGTTTAACCGTATTAACGATGGCGTTTGCCGTCGGTCATATTTCCGGCGGCCACTTTAACCCGGCGGTAACTTTAGGTCTGTGGGCCGGCGGGCGTTTCCCGGCGAAAGAGGTGATTGGCTATATTATCGCCCAGGTGGTTGGCGGGATTATTGCAGCCGCTATTCTGTACGTGATCGCCAGCGGTAAAGCCGGCTTCGATGCGGCGGCCAGCGGCTTTGCGGCCAACGGCTTCGCTGAACACTCTCCGGGCGGCTATTCGATGCTGTCCGCCATTGTGATTGAGATTGTCCTGACCTGTGGCTTCCTGCTGGTTATTCATGGCGCAACGGATAAAAACGCCCCGGCGGGCTTTGCGCCAATCGCGATTGGACTGGCGCTGACCTTAATCCACCTAATCAGCATCCCGGTGACCAATACTTCGGTGAACCCGGCGCGAAGCACCGCGGTGGCGATTTTCCAGGGCGGTTGGGCGCTGCAGCAGCTGTGGTTATTCTGGGTGATGCCAATCATCGGCGGTATCCTCGGCGGCGTGCTGTATCGCACCCTGCTGGAAAAACGCCGGTAATTAGCCTTGTGGTTTCACCATAGGCCCGGCAATGCCGGGCCTTTCTTTTGGAGTACAGCTTTACTCGGTTCCCTGACCTGGGTAGTGTCAGTGGCGCTTTCCTCATTCTGCAAGGACCACATCGTTCATGTTTTCGGGATTATTAATCATTCTGCTGCCATTGGTCGTCGGCTATCTTATTCCTCTGCGTCATCCCTCGGCACTTAAACTTATTACACGACTGCTGAGCGGGATTGTTTACGTGATCCTCTTTTTCATGGGGATTAGCCTGGCCTTCCTCGATAATTTATCCAGCAACCTGCTATCCATTCTTCATTATGCGGTGGTCAGCGTGGTGGTTATACTGCTGTGCAATATTGCAGCATTAATGTGGCTGGAGCAGAAGATGCCGTGGCGCAACCAGCATCGGCAGGAGAAATTACCTTCCCGGGTGGCCATGGCAATGGAGTCACTGCAGCTGTGTGGCGTGGTATTTATTGGTTTTCTCATCGGCCTGAGCGGTTTGTCATTTTTACAGCATGCGACAGAGGCCAGCGAATATACGCTGATCTTCCTGCTGTTCCTGATTGGTATTCAGCTGCGAAATAACGGCATGACCCTACGGCAAATTGTGCTTAATCGTCGGGGCATGATAGTGGCCGTGGTGGTGGTGGCCAGTTCGATGCTCGGCGGCGTCATTAACGCTTTTATTCTCGACCTGCCGCTGAAAGCCGGGCTGGCGATGGCCTCCGGGTTTGGCTGGTATTCGCTGTCGGGGATCCTGATGACCGAATCTTACGGACCGGTTATCGGTAGCGCCGCCTTCTTTAATGACCTCTCCCGCGAACTGCTGGCCATTATGCTGATTCCAGGGCTGGTTCGTCGCAGCTGCTCCACGGCATTAGGACTGTGCGGAGCCACCTCGATGGACTTTACCCTGCCGGTATTACAGCGCTCAGCCGGGGTGGAGATCGTCCCTGCCGCCATCGTGCACGGTTTTGTTCTGAGCCTGCTGGTGCCTGTATTGATCGCTATGTTCTCGGCCTGATAGAGCCTGCGCTGTTCCCGGCGACCATCTTCACAATGTCGCCGGGGACAGACTTTTTATCACCCTTGTCTTCTCGATGTCTTCTCGATAAAGAGACTCTCTACCTCCGCAGCGGTAGCCCGCCGCCGCCAAATTTGCGCTAAATCAATCTCCCTTTAAATTGTATCAGAAATACCTTTTATCCCTTTCTACCCCGGCATAACCTTAAACATGTATATTAAATATAACTTTAAAAGGTGTGACCATGTTTTGTGTGCAATGTGAACAAACCATCCGTACTCCGGCAGGAAACGGCTGCTCTTACGCGCAGGGTATGTGCGGTAAAACGGCTGAAACTTCCGATCTACAAGATCTGCTGATCGCTTCCCTACAAGGTTTGTCAGCCTGGGCAATCAAGGCCCGTGAATATGGCATTATCGATCACCATGTCGATAGCTTTGCCCCGCGCGCCTTCTTCTCCACGCTGACCAACGTTAACTTCGATTCGCCACGTATTGTCGGCTACGCCCGTGAAGCTATCGCCCTGCGCGAAGCGCTGAAAGCGCAGTGCCTGAATATCGATGCCGGTGCCGCCACAGACAACCCGATGGCTGACCTGCAGCTGGTGAGCGACGACCTCGGCGACCTGCAGCGTCAGGCGGCGGAATTTACGCCGAATAAAGATAAAGCCGCCATCGGCGAGAATATTCTCGGCCTGCGCCTGCTATGCCTGTACGGCCTGAAAGGGGCGGCGGCTTACATGGAACATGCCCACGTTCTCGGCCAATATGACAATGATATCTACGCCCGCTACCACAAAATCATGGCGTGGCTGGGCACCTGGCCTGCCGATCTGAACGCGCTGCTGGCGTGCTCAATGGAAATCGGCCAGATGAACTTCAAAGTGATGAGCATCCTGGACGCCGGTGAAACCAGCAAATACGGGCACCCGACGCCGACCCAGGTGAACGTGAAAGCCACCGAAGGTAAGTGCATCCTGATCTCCGGCCACGATCTGCAGGATCTGTATAACCTGCTGGAGCAAACCGAAGGTACCGGCGTCAATGTCTATACCCACGGGGAAATGCTGCCGGCGCACGGCTACCCGGAACTGCGCAAATTCACACATCTGATCGGTAACTACGGCAGCGGCTGGCAGAATCAGCAGGTGGAATTCGCCCGTTTCCCTGGGCCTATCGTGATGACCTCTAACTGCATCATCGACCCCACCGTTGGTGCATACGATGACCGGATCTGGACCCGCAGCATCGTTGGCTGGCCGGGCGTGAGCCATCTTGAAGGCGACAACTTCGCCCCGGTCATCGCCCAGGCTCAGCAGATGGCCGGTTTCCCGTATAGCGAAATTCCCCACCTGATCACCGTTGGCTTTGGCCGTCAGACCCTGTTAGGCGCGGCGGATACGCTGATCGACCTGGTGAGCCGTGAAAAACTGCGCCACATCTTCCTGGTCGGCGGCTGTGACGGCGCACGTGGCGAACGTAACTACTTTACCGATTTCGCTACCAGCGTGCCGGACGACTGTCTGATCCTGACGTTGGCCTGCGGCAAATACCGTTTCAATAAACTGGAGTTCGGCGACATCGAAGGCCTGCCGCGTCTGGTGGATGCCGGTCAGTGCAATGACGCCTACTCGGCGATTATTCTGGCGGTCACCCTGGCGGAAAAACTGGGCTGCGGCGTGAACGACCTGCCGCTCTCCCTGGTGCTTTCGTGGTTTGAACAGAAAGCGATTGTCATTCTGCTGACTCTGCTGTCGTTGGGTGTGAAAAACATCGTCACCGGCCCAACGGCACCGGGCTTCTTCACGGCGGATCTGCTGGCGATCCTCAATGAGAAATTTGGCCTGCGTTCGGTGACTACCGTTGAACAAGACATGCAGCTGCTGCTGAGCGCATAAGGAGTAATGGAATGACGATGCCAACCCATCAGTGCCCGTGGCGGATGCAGGTTCATCACATCCATCAGGAAACGCCGGATGTCTGGACTATTTCATTGCTGTGTCACGACTATTATCCCTACCGCGCCGGGCAGTATGCTCTGGTCAGCGTGCGCCATTCGGCGGATACGCTGCGCGCCTACACCCTCTCTTCAACGCCGGGCGTCAGCGAATACATTACGCTGACCGTTCGCCGGATTGATGGCGGGGCGGGTTCGCAGTGGTTAACCCGGGAAGTGAAACGCGGCGACTATCTCTGGCTGTCCGATGCAATGGGAGATTTCACCTGTGAAGACAAAGCAGACGATAAATTCCTGATGCTGGCTGCCGGCTGCGGCGTGACGCCGATTATGTCGATGCGCCGCTGGTTGGCGAAGTACCGTCCCGGGGCCGACGTGCAGGTGATCTTTAACGTTCGTTCACCGGAAGATGTCATTTTTGCCGACCAATGGCGTGAATATCCGGTGACATTGGTCGCCGAAAATAATGCTCCCCACGGATTTGTGGCCGGCCGACTGACCAGCGAACTGCTGCAAAGCGTACCGGATCTGACCTCGCGTACGGTGATGACTTGCGGTCCCGCGCCGTACATGGAGCTGGTCGAAAAAGAAGTGAAAGCCCTGGGCGTGACGCGCTTCTTTAAAGAGCGGTTCTTTACGCCGGTGGCGGCAGCGGCCAGCGAAGGGCTGAAGTTCAGCAAGCTAGAGCCGGCGAAGACGTTTTATGCCCCGGTCGGTAGTACCCTGCTGGAGGCGCTGGAAAGCAACAGCGTTCCGGTTACCGCCGCCTGCCGCGCCGGCGTCTGCGGCTGCTGCAAAACGAAAGTGGTTTCCGGCGACTACACGGTCAACAGCACCATGACGCTGAGCGCTGCGGAAATCGCCGACGGCTACGTGCTGGCCTGCTCCTGTCATCCGCAGAGCGATTTAGTGCTGGCATAGCTTAAGCGCTGCCGGATGGCGCCGCCAATGCGCCACCCGGCACGCGCTTTACCGCCAGGCCGAATTCCCGGCGAGCGAAAAACGCCCCGCCCCGAGAAAGGCGATCGCCAACGCGCCGATAAAGAAGTAGACCAGGCTCTCAATTGCCCAGGCTCCGACCGCATCCAGCATAAAGGTTTGACCGGTGCCGACCATCAGCCATGCCACCGCCATAGTCAATGCCAGAACCAGCGCCGCCGGGCGGGTAAGGATCCCCGCAATCAGCAGGCAAGGCGCCACCACCTCTCCCACTAACACCCCATAAGCGATAAACCCCGGCAATCCTTTCGCCACCAGCATGCCGCTAATCCCTGACACCCCCGCAAACAGTTTATGCAGACCGTGAAACAGCATCAGCCCGCCGACCGCAAGTCGTAACAAGAGTTTGCCGACATCGTCGTGAGACAGCATTTTATTAACAGCATTTAACAGTGATTTAACCATCTGAAATGATTCCTGTTTACCACTTTGTGTGTAGCCAGATTATGCCGACCTGGCACCAAAGAAAAGCCACTTAAAATGAGAGGATATCGCGGGCGTAACCGCCAGTTTCATCTAAGCTTGTAGTCGTTATCACAAAAAGGAGATGGACAACCATGAAACAAACTGTGGCGGCATACATCGCGAAGACCCTTGAACAGGCCGGCGTGAAACGCATATGGGGCGTCACCGGCGACTCCCTCAACGGCCTGAGCGACAGCCTCAACCGGATGGGTACCATTGCATGGATGCCGACGCGTCATGAAGAGGTCGCCGCCTTTGCGGCGGGCGCTGAAGCCCAGCTGACCGGTGAGCTGGCGGTATGCGCAGGCTCGTGCGGCCCTGGCAACCTGCATCTGATTAACGGCCTGTTTGACTGCCATCGCAACCACGTCCCCGTGGTCGCCATCGCCGCCCATATTCCCTCCAGCGAAATCGGCAGCGGCTATTTTCAGGAAACCCATCCGCAGGAGTTGTTCCGCGAATGCAGCCATTACTGTGAACTGGTCTCCACGCCGGAACAGATCCCCCAGGTGCTGGCGATAGCCATGCGTAAAGCGGTGATTAACCGCGGCGTTTCGGTGATCGTGCTGCCCGGCGATGTCGCCCTGAAAGCGGCGCCGGAGAGCGCCAGCAGCCACTGGTATTCCGCCCCGCTGCCGGTGGTCACCCCGCCGGAAGAGGAGATCAAAAAGCTGGCGCAGGTGCTGCGCTATTCCAGCAATATTGCCCTGATGTGCGGGAGCGGCTGCGCCGGTGCGCACACCGAGCTGGTACAATTCGCGGCAACATTAAAAGCGCCGATCGTCCACGCCCTACGCGGTAAAGAGCACGTGGAGTACGACAACCCCTATGATGTCGGCATGACCGGGCTGATCGGTTTCTCTTCCGGTTTCCACACCATGATGAACGCCGATACCCTGGTACTTCTGGGGACCCAGTTCCCCTACCGGGCCTTCTACCCCACCGAGGCGAAAATTATTCAGATCGACATAAATCCCGGCAGTATCGGCGCGCACAGCAAAGTTGATATGGCGCTGGTCGGCGATATCAAATCCACCCTCAGCGCGCTGCTGCCGCATCTGGAGGAGAAAACCGATCGTAAATTCCTCGATAAAGCGCTTGAGCACTATCGCGAGGCGCGCAAAGGCCTCGACGATCTGGCGAAGCCCAGCGATAAGGCGATCCATCCTCAGTATCTGGCGCAGCAGATTAGCCACTTCGCCGCTGATGACGCCATTTTTACCTGCGATGTCGGGACGCCGACCGTGTGGGCCGCGCGCTATCTGAAAATGAACGGCAAGCGCCGCCTGATCGGCTCGTTTAACCACGGTTCGATGGCCAACGCGATGCCGCAGGCGATCGGCGCGAAAGCCACCGCGCCTGAGCGTCAGGTGGTGGCGATGTGCGGCGATGGCGGCTTCAGCATGCTGATGGGCGATTTTCTCTCGTTGGCGCAAATGAAACTGCCGGTGAAACTGGTGATTTTCAACAATAGCGTGCTCGGGTTTGTGGCGATGGAGATGAAGGCCGGCGGTTATCTGACCGACGGCACCGAGCTGCATGAGACCAATTTCGCCCGTATCGCCGAAGCCTGCGGGATCAAAGGGATCCGCGTCGAAAAAGCCAGCGAGGTCGATGAGGCGCTACAAACCGCCTTCAGCACCGATGGCCCGGTGCTGGTCGATGTCGTCGTCGCCAAAGAGGAGCTGGCGATTCCGCCGCAGATCAAACTGGAACAGGCCAGGGGTTTCAGCCTGTATATGCTGCGCGCCATTATCAGCGGACGCGGGGATGAGGTGATCGAACTGGCGAAAACCAACTGGCTCAGGTAAAACAGATAGCCTTCCCCGTCATGATTTGCGCCTGCGGACTTAAATGCGGATGATGGCGGGTAACCTCATCATTTTATAAGGAAATGCCGTGATTGATTTACGCAGTGATACCGTAACCCGCCCTGGCCCCGCCATGCGGGAGGCCATGATGACCGCCCCGGTCGGCGACGACGTTTATGGTGACGATCCGACCGTTAATGAGCTCCAGCGCTTTGCCGCCGAACTGGCGGGCAAAGACGCCGCGCTGTTCCTGCCCACCGGCACCCAGGCCAACCTGGTCGGCCTGCTCAGCCACTGTCAGCGCGGCGAAGAGTATATCGTCGGCCAGGGCGCACATAACTATCTGTATGAGGCGGGCGGCGCGGCGGTCCTGGGCAGCATCCAGCCGCAGCCGATCGACGCCGCGGCCGACGGCTCTCTGCCGCTGGATAAAGTCGCGGCGAAGATTAAGCCTGACGATATCCATTTTGCCCCGACCCGTCTGCTGAGCCTCGAAAATACCCACAACGGTAAAGTCCTGCCGCGCGAATACCTGAAAGCGGCATGGGAATTCACCCGCCAGCGCAATCTGGCGCTCCACGTTGACGGCGCGCGTATCTTCAATGCGGTGGTCGAATACGGCTGCGAACTGCGTGACATCGCGCAATATTGCGACTCCTTTACCATCTGCCTTTCAAAAGGACTCGGCACGCCGGTCGGTTCGCTGCTGGTCGGCAGTCACGAATACATCCGCCGCGCAACCCGCTGGCGGAAAATGGTCGGCGGCGGAATGCGTCAGGCCGGTATTCTGGCGGCCGCGGGCCTGTATGCGCTGCAAAACAACGTGCAACGCTTAAAAGACGATCACGATAACGCCGCGTGGTTGGCCAGCCAGCTCAGCGCGCTTGGCGCCGACGTCACCCGTCATGACACCAATATGCTGTTTGTCCGCGTCGGCGAAGAGCATGCCCAGGCGCTGGGTGAGTTTATGCAACAGCGCGGGGTGCTGATCAACGCTTCGCCGATCGTTCGTCTGGTCACCCATCTTGATGTCAGCCGTCAGCAGCTGGCGGAAGTCGTCAGCCACTGGCAGGCATTTTTGCAGCGCTAAGGAGCCTGGCGTGGCGCAACGAATTCTGGTGCTCGGCGCCAGCGGTTATATCGGCCAGCATCTGGTACAGGCGTTGAGCGAGCAAGGATATACGGTACTGGCCGCGGCACGCCATGTCGCCAGGCTGAAGAAACGGCATCTTCCCGGGGTGAGCTGTCATGCGCTCGACCTCAATCGCCCGCAGGGGCTTGCCCCCCTGCTGGCGCAGGTGGATACGGTTTATTACCTGGTCCACGGCATGGGTGAAGGGGGCGACTTTATCGCCCATGAGCGCCGGGTCGCCGTTAACGTTCGCGATGCGCTGCTCGCCACCCCGGTGCGCCAGCTGATTTTCCTCAGCTCTCTGCAGGTACCGCAGGCGGAGCAATCCGACCATCTGCGCGCCAGGCAGGTGACCGCCGACACCCTGCGGCAATCCGGCGTGCCGGTCACCGAGCTGCGGGCCGGAATTATCATCGGCGCCGGTTCCGCCGCCTTTGAAGTGATGCGGGATATGGTCTATAACCTGCCGATCCTGACGCCGCCGCGCTGGGTTCGTTCACGAACCACGCCAATCGATCGGGAAAACCTGATCTATTATCTGCTGCAGCTGCTGCGCCATCCGGCCAGCGAGCACCGCGTTTTCGAAGCCGCCGGGTCGGAAGTGTTAAGTTATCAACAGCAGTTCACCCGCTTCATGGCGCTCAGCGGCAGGCACCGCCTGTTGATCCCGATACCTTTCCCCACCCGCTGGATTTCGGTGTGGTTTCTCAACGTCATCACCTCGGTACCGCCAACCACCGCCCGGGCCTTGATTCAGGGCCTGAAACACGACCTGATCGCCGACGATCGGGCCCTGCGCGCGCTGATCCCCCAACCGTTAATCTCTTTTGATGAGGCCGTGCGCCGCACGCTAAAAGAGGAGCAGCAGCTGGCCAACTCCAGCGACTGGGGCTATGACGCGCAGGCGTTTGCCCGCTGGCGGCCGGAGTATGGCTACTATCCGAAACAGGCCGGCTGTACGGTCAGTACCCCCGCCAGCGCGGCGGCCATCTGGCAGGTGGTCAACCGGCTCGGCGCGCAAGAGGGATACTTCTTTGGCAATGTCCTGTGGAAGATCCGCGCGGCGATGGATCTGCTGGTGGGCCATCGGCTGGCGAAAGGTCGCCCGGCTCGCGCCGAACTGCAAACCGGCGATACGGTAGACAGCTGGAAGGTGATTATTGTCGAACCGGAAAAGCAGCTAACCTTATTATTCGGCATGAAGGCGCCGGGCCTTGGGCGCCTGAGTTTCACCCTGAACGATAAAGGCGACCACCGCGAGCTGGATGTCCGCGCCTGGTGGCATCCTCATGGTATGCCCGGGCTGTTCTACTGGCTGCTGATGATCCCGGCCCATCTGTTTATCTTTCGCGGCATGGCGCGGCGCATTGCCCGGCTGGCAGAACAAATCACAGGCAAATAGGCACTATGTGTGGCATTCTCGCATCATTCTCATTGCAACATGAGGAGAATCACGGAAAAATGCGCACGAAATTCTTTTCTGGGACAGTAGGTTGATATGAAGGTACTGGTTACCGGTGCGACCAGCGGTTTAGGCCGCAACGCGGTGGAATATCTGCGTCATAAAGGCATCAGCGTCAGAGCGACCGGGCGTAACGAAGCGATGGGCAAGCTGCTGAGCAAAATGGGCGCCGAGTTTGTGCCTGCTGATTTAACCGAACTGGTTTCATCGCAGGCCAAGGTCATGCTCGCCGGTATTGATACCTTGTGGCACTGCTCAAGCTTTACCTCGCCGTGGGGAACGCAGCAGGCCTTCGATCTCGCCAACGTCCGGGCCACCCGTCGCCTGGGGGAATGGGCGGTTGCCTGGGGCGTACGCAATTTCGTTCATATCTCCTCTCCGTCGCTCTATTTCGACTATCACCATCATCGCGATGTGCAAGAAGAGTTTCGCCCGCAGCGTTTTGCCAATGAGTTTGCGCGCAGCAAGGCGGCAAGTGAAGAGGTCATCAACCTGCTGGCGCAGGCGAACCCCAACACCCGCTTCACCATTCTGCGGCCGCAAAGTCTGTTCGGCGCCCATGATAAGGTGTTTATCCCGCGCCTGGCGCAGATGATGCAACATTATGGCAGCGTCCTGCTGCCCCGCGGCGGCAGCGCGCTGGTTGACATGACCTACTATGAAAATGCGGTGCATGCAATGTGGCTCGCCAGCCAGCCCCAGTGTGACCATCTGCCTTCCGCTCGCGCGTGGAACATTACCAATGGCGAACCGCGCCCCCTGCGCAGCATCGTGCAGAAGCTGATTGATGAACTGGGTATCAAATGCCGGATTCGCTCGGTGCCCTACCCGATGCTGGATATTATCGCCCGCAGTATGGAACATTTTGGCAATAAGTCCGCCAAAGAGCCCGCCTTCACCCACTACGGCGTCTCCAAGCTGAACTTCGACTTTACTCTTGATATCACCCGCGCGCAGGAAGAACTGGGCTATCAACCGGTGGTCACCTTAGACGACGGGATTGTCCGTACCGCCGCCTGGCTGAAAGACCACGGGAAGCTGCACCGCTAACGCCGGTTTACGCCTGGCCATACTTCTCCAGCAGCGCTTCGGCGATGGCCTGGGTTTCAGCATCGGCAACCCCATCCCAGCGCGCCGGACGGAAATGCATCTGAAAGGCCATAATCACCCGTGTCTGCTGCGCCGGAGTCATCTCCGGCGTAACCTGGTAGCCATAGCGGGCCAGTATAGCGAGCAGTTCAGCGCTGTCGACCGGTTGATACGACGGACGCCCCTGCAGATAAAAGCTCACCCGGTCGGCGTCCGGCCAGGCGCCGATGCCCTGCTCAGCCAGCTGGCGCCACGGGAACAGCGGCCCGGGATCGTCCTTGCGCTGCGGCGCAATATCGGCATGGGCCACCACATTTTGCGGCGCGATGTGATAGCGGGCGATAATATCTTTTGCCAACGGAATCAGCGCCGCAATCTGCGGCGGATTAAATGGCGTAAAGCTTTTCCCTCCCGCGCTCTTTTGCCAGCCGCGGTTTTCCAGCTCGATACCAATAGAAGTGTCGTTAATTCGCGTACTGCCGCGCCAGAAGCTGATGCCGGCATGCCACGCCAGATCCTCTTCCGGCACCAGCTGCCAGATCCGCGGCTTGCCGTGATGCACAGGCGGAGTTTGCGGAATCAGGTAGTGGGAGCTGACCTGATTATCCGTCAAGGTTGCCAGCGAAACGTCGAAATCATCGGCGGTATAGTGGATGACCAGGATCTTCACGCGCGGGTAGGCCGCCTGCGCCGGATGGCGGGTATCCAGCTGGTAGCCGTCACGGTCGATTATTCCCTTTTCCGCCGAGCAGCCCACCAGCAGCAGCGCCAGCATCGCTATGCTCAGGCCAGAGCGCATCGTCACCGGGTCTGCACCGCCGTACCGCTGACGGTGACCATCAGCATACTGCCATCCTTGCCTACCGTCTCATAATCGATATCAATACCGACGACCGCGTTGGCGCCCAGCGCTTTTGCCTGCTCGCCCATCTCCCCGAACGCGATCTCCCGCGCCTTGCGCAGCTCTTTTTCATAGGATCCCGCGCGGCCACCGACGATATCGCGGATGCTGGCGAAGAAGTCGCGGAAAACGTTCGCGCCGAGGATCGCCTCTCCGGTCACGACGCCGCAGTATTTCACGATAGGCTGTCCTTCGAGGGTGGGAGTCGTTGAAAATTGCATCATAAAGCTCCTTCTTTAGCGTTCAAGGTGTTAGCTCTGAGAGTCAAGCACATTCCCGTATCGATACGCTATGCTTGAATGGATATTTTAACGTAGTGAGCTTATAAGGAAATCATTATGCGCTACAAACTCGTTGCTTTAATGCTCCCCTGCGCGCTGGCGCTGAGCGCCTGTACCACCGTCACTCCAGCCTATAAAGATAACGGCCCGCGCAGCGGCAGCTGCATCGAAGGTGGGCCAGATGAAGTGGCGCAGAAGTTTTACGACGACCAGATTCAGCAGCGTAATCACGACCTGACGGCGTTGCGCCCTTATCTGAGCGACGATCTGGCGAAGCTGTTGAACGATGCGCAGCGCGACCCGGCGCGCGGCTCCCTGCTGCAATCTAACCCCTTCTCCAGCTCTGCGACCCCGGCCGATAGCGCCAGCGTCGCCAGCGCCTCGACGATCCCGAACCGCGACGCCCGCAATATCCCTCTGCGCGTCGGGTTTACCCAGGGTAGCCAAAGCTGGAAAGATGAAGTGCTGATGATTCACGAAGGGCAGTGTTGGGTAGTCGATGATGTGCGCTATCTCGGCATAAACGCCCACGCGCCGGCGGGATCGCTGCAACAGAGTCTTGAAAAACGGGGATAAGGGCGTTGAACCCACGGCGCTGAAACGATAACTCCGGTAAAATGTCGGTATTTCTCCAGGTTATACCGACATTTGTTCCCCCCTACCCCACGAACCCATATTTTGTGCTAAGTTTAGAGGTAAATGTGGTTTAGATTTAACTTTTAACGCATAAATATTGCATAACTATTCTGTCAAAGGTAGTATTTGCGGCCTCAATAGCTATTCGAATCAGACAGCCCAGATGAGTATTAAACTAAACGGCATTAACTGCTTCTACGGCGCACACCAGGCGCTGTTCGACATCACGCTGGATTGCCCGCAGGGGGAAACGCTGGTGCTGCTCGGCCCCAGTGGCGCCGGGAAAAGCTCGCTGCTTCGCGTACTCAACCTGCTGGAAATGCCGCGCTCCGGGACGTTACATATCGCCGGTAACCACTTTGACTTTACCAAAGCGCCTTCCGACAAAGCCATTCGTGAGCTGCGCCAGAACGTAGGTATGGTTTTCCAACAGTACAATCTGTGGCCGCACCTGAGCGTCGTGCAAAATCTGATTGAAGCCCCCTGCCGCGTGCTGGGCCTAAGCAAAGAGCAGGCTCTGGCTCGCGCCGAAAAGCTGCTGGAGCGGCTGCGCCTTAAGCCCTACAGCGATCGTTATCCGCTGCACCTTTCCGGCGGCCAGCAGCAGCGCGTCGCCATTGCGCGGGCGCTAATGATGGAGCCTCAGGTGCTGCTGTTTGACGAACCCACCGCCGCGCTCGATCCGGAAATTACCGCCCAGATCGTCAGTATTATCCGCGAACTGGCTGGCACCGGCATTACGCAGGTTATCGTTACCCACGAAGTGGAAGTGGCGCGCAAAACCGCCAGCCGCGTGGTGTATATGGAAAACGGCTATATCGTTGAACAAGGGGATGCCAGCTGCTTTACGCATCCGCAGACTGACGCGTTTAAAAACTATCTTTCACATTGATGTTTTTCGGGGAATTGACGATGAAAAAAGTACTGATTGCCGCGATTCTGGCGGGTATGAGCCTCTCTGCTACCGCAGCCCAGACCATTCGTTTCGCTACCGAGGCGTCCTATCCTCCGTTTGAATCGATTGACGCCAACAACAAAATTGTCGGCTTCGACGTCGATCTGGCTAACGCGCTGTGTAAAGAGATTGATGCGACCTGCACCTTTACCAATCAGGCCTTCGACAGCCTGATCCCCAGCCTGAAGTTCCGCCGCTTCGACGCGGTGATGGCCGGGATGGACATTACGCCTGAGCGTGAAAAGCAGGTGCTGTTCACCACCCCGTACTATGAGAACTCCGCGTTGTTTGTCGGTCAGCAGGGTAAATTCACCAGCATCGACCAGCTGAAAGGCAAAAAAGTCGGCGTTCAGAACGGCACCACCCACCAGAAATTCATTAACGACAAACATCCTGAAATCACCACCGTGCCTTACGACAGCTACCAGAATGCGAAGCTGGATCTGCAAAATGGCCGTATTGACGCCGTGTTTGGCGATAATGCCGTCGTCACCGAGTGGCTGAAAAGCAATCCGAAGCTGGCGGCGGTTGGCGATAAAGTCACGGATAAAGATTACTTCGGCACCGGTCTCGGGATTGCGCTGCGTCAGGGCAACACCGAGCTGCAGCAGAAATTTAATGCGGCGCTGGAAAAAGTGAAAAAAGATGGGACCTACCAGACCATCTACAGCAAATGGTTTCAGAAGTAACGCTCAATGAACGAAATTTTCCCATTAGCAAGTGCCGCCGGGATGACCGTCGGCCTTGCCGTTTGCGCGCTCATCATCGGCCTTGTGCTGGCGATGCTGTTCGCCGTGCTGGAGTCAGTGAAATGGCGTCCGCTGGCATGGCTCGCAACCGGCGTGGTGACGGTTCTGCGCGGGCTACCGGAAATTCTGGTGGTCCTGTTTATCTATTTTGGCTCCTCGCAGCTGCTGCTCACGCTCTCTGACGGCTTCACCATCAATCTGGGTGTGGTGCAGATTCCGGTGCAGATGCAGATTGAGAACTTCGACGTCAGTCCGTTCCTCTGTGGCGCCGTCGCCCTGTCCCTGCTGTACGCAGCCTACGCCTCGCAAACTCTGCGCGGCGCGCTGAAGGCCGTGCCTCAGGGGCAGTGGGAATCCGGCCAGGCGCTGGGGCTAGCGAAAGGGGCGATTTTCTTCCGTCTGGTGATGCCGCAGATGTGGCGTCATGCGCTGCCGGGCCTCGGTAACCAGTGGCTGGTGCTGCTGAAAGATACCGCGCTGGTGAGCTTAATCAGCGTCAACGATCTGATGTTGCAAACCAAAAGTATCGCCACCCGCACCCAGGAACCGTTCAACTGGTATATCATCGCGGCGGCGATCTATCTGGTCATCACCCTGCTCAGTCAGTACATTCTGAAACGTATTGACCAACGTGCGACGCGCTTCGAACGGAGACCAGGCTGATGCTCGATTATTTACCCGAACTGCTGAAAGGGCTGCACACCAGCCTGACGCTGACCGCAGCATCGATCGTCGTGGCGCTGATTCTGTCGCTAATCTTTACCATTGTGCTGACGCTAAAAACGCCGGTACTGGTGTGGATTGTTCGCGTCTATATCACCCTGTTTACCGGCACGCCGCTGCTGGTGCAGATCTTCCTGATTTACTACGGCCCCGGGCAGTTTCCCTCGTTACAGGAGTATCCGCTACTGTGGCATCTGATTTCTGAACCCTGGCTGTGCGCCCTGATCGCCCTGTCGCTAAACAGCGCGGCCTACACCACCCAGCTGTTTTATGGCGCGATTCGCGCGATCCCTGACGGCCAGTGGCAGTCCTGTAGCGCCCTGGGAATGAGCAAGAAAGATACGCTGGCGATTCTGCTGCCGTATGCCTTTAAACGCGCCCTCTCTTCTTATTCCAACGAGGTGGTGCTGGTGTTCAAAAGCACCTCCCTGGCTTACACCATCACCCTGATGGAAGTGATGGGGCACGGCCAGCTGCTGTACGGACGAACCTACGATGTGATGGTCTTCGGCGCGGCCGGTATCGTCTATCTGATCGTCAACGGGCTGCTGACCTTACTGATGCGGCTGGTGGAGCGTAAAGCGCTGGCGTTTGAACGGCGGAATTAACGCTTGTCTGCGTTTAAGCAGGTTGAGACGCCGGATTAAACGCGCGCCGAGAATGCATAACTATCAAATATAAAGACGGGCATGTCGCTACATAGCCCGTCTTTTTTATTGATTAAAAAATACTTATACCAAATTATTGAATATAAATTCATTTAATGGCATTGTAAAAATCAGCCGCAGACACGGCACAACATCATAAGATTGACCGACGGGAGTTCCACGATGAAAAAGTTAGTTCTGGCTGCACTGCTTTCCTCTTTCGCCTTTGGCGCCGCTGCCGCAGAGAAGATCAGCTTCGGCGTTTCGGCAACCTACCCCCCTTTTGAATCCATGGACGCCAACAATCAGATCGTCGGTTTCGATCTCGATCTGGCAAAAGCGCTGTGCAAACAAATGCAGGCCGACTGTACTTTTACTAATCATGCTTTCGACAGCCTGATCCCGGCGCTGAAATTTAAAAAATATGATGCGGTGATTTCCGGTATGGACATTACCCCGGAGCGCAGCAAGCAGGTGGCGTTTACCGAGCCGTACTACGCAAACTCGGCGCTGGTGATTGCCAAAAAAGACGCGTTCCACTCTTTTGCCGACCTGAAAGGCAAACGTATTGGTATGGAAAACGGCACCACTCACCAGAAATACCTGCAGGACAAACATCCGGAAGTCAAAACCGTGGCCTACGATAGCTATCAGAATGCGATTATTGACCTGAAAAACGGCCGTATTGACGGGGTATTCGGCGATACCGCAGTGGTGAATGAGTGGCTGAAAACCAACCCGCAGCTGGGCGTGGCGACGCCAAAAGTGACCGATCCGCAATACTTCGGTACCGGCCTTGGCATCGCCGTGCGTCCGGATAACAAAGCCCTGCTGGAAAAACTGAACAGCGCGCTGAAGGCGATTAAAGCCGACGGTACCTATCAGAAAATCAGCAGCCAGTGGTTCCCGGAATAATCTTTTACTGACCCGGGCGCTGTATTCGGCCCCGGCCGGGGGAAGCTACAAACGCAGCGGCAGGGTAAAGCGGAAGCAGGCCCCTGCCGGCACATCCTGCAGCTGAATATCGCCGCCGTGCAGCTGCAACATCCGCCGCACGATCATCAGCCCTAACCCGCCCCGCGATTCACTCCCCTGACCTGGCTCCAGCACCGAAGGCCGTTCAAACAGCGTGGCCCGCAGTTCACCGGCAACGCCGGGGCCGCTATCCGCGACCTCGACCACCATCTGCGCGCCCTGCTGACGCGCCGTCAGGCTGATGTTGCCGCCATCCGGGGTATGGCGAATCGCATTATCCAGCAAATTGGTCAAGACCCGTTCCATCATCGATAAATCCGCTACCACCGGCGGCAGGCCGCCGGCCAGCGCCAGCTGCAGGCGAATATGACGGGTGGCAATCGCCAGGTCGAACTTCTGCGCCACGTCCTGCACCAGCTCGGCCAGCACAAACTTCTCCGGCTGCGGCTTGATGCCGCCATGCTCCAGGCGAGCCAGCTCAAACAGCTGTTGCGAAAGATAGCGGACTTTGTTGCCCTGCCGCAGCGCAATATTCAGATAGCGTTTGCTCTCCTCCGCGCTCAGCCGGTCGGCTTTCAGGGTCAGCGTCTCAAGATAGCCCAGCAGCGAGGTCAGCGGCGTGCGCAGGTCGTGAGAAATATTGGCGATAAACTCCCGACGCTGGCGGTCGCTATCGGCCAGATGCTCCCACTGCCCGGCAATCTGTCGGGAGAGGTCGATAAAGCGATTGTGCAAAATCGCCACTTCATTACCGGGATGCGGCTCCGGCGTTTGCGCCGCCAGGAGCCTGATCGCCTCCATGCTGTCTTCTCCAGGGATCCCTACCTGCGCGGTGAGCTGACGCACCGGGCGCGTCACCCAGAACCAGGCCAGCCCACCGGCCAGCAGGCCGAACAGGGCCACCAGCAGCAGCGTCCAGATCAGCAGACTCCCCAGCGTCTTCTGCCAGGCGCTGGCCGCCAGTGCATTAAAGGTCTCCCCTTGCAGAATAATATACAGATACCCGCGCAGCTGGCCGTCAATATTCACCGGCGCGACGCTGAACACTTTTTGCCGGTCCGGACTGCGCGGATCGTCGCCGTACACCGGCCAGCTCCCCCCGGAGAGAAACGTCTGCACCGGCGACAGGTCGATACGCTGGCGCTTGATATGGCCCGGCGGCGCGGCATCGGCCAGCAGTTCGCCGTCAGGAGAAACCAGGTACAGCTCAACGCTGGGGTTAAAGACCATCAGCCGGTCAAATAGCGGTTTCAGCGCCTGGCGATTGACCTGTCCGTGGGTATCGAGCAGCGGCTCACGGGCCACAATTTGCTGCGCCAGCCCGGCAGAAAGACGCTGCACCATCGCGTTACCGTATTGCGCGCTGCTGTATAGCTGAACCGCACAAACGGCCGCCGCGCAAAGCAGCAGCAGCGAAGTGAACACCAGCGCCAGACGCTGACTCAGGCTCAGCCGCCGCATCATTGCCCTTCCCCTTTGCGCTCAGGAGCGAATTTATAGCCTTTTCCCCACACCGTCAGAATGATTTCCGGCTCTGTCGGCTCACGTTCAATTTTGCTGCGCAGGCGGTTGATATGGGTATTGACCGTATGCTCATAGCCCTCGTGCTGGTAACCCCAGACGCGGTCAAGTAAGGCCAGGCGGGAGAAGACCTCGCCGGGATGGCGGGCAAAGTAGTAAAGCAGGTCGAATTCGCGTGGCGTTAAATCCACCGGCTCGCCGCGCAGTCTGATCTCCCGCGACAGCGGATCGATGCTCAGGCCGTGGCACTCAATCCGCCCGGCATCCATCAACAGGTTCTGCCCCATCGCCTCCTGACGACGAAACAGCGCTTTGACCCGCGCCACCAGTTCAATCACCGAAAACGGTTTTGCCAGATAGTCGTCGGCCCCCATCTCCAGCCCCAGCACGCGGTGGGTTTCGCTGGAGCGGGCGCTGATGATAATCACCGGCAGATAGCGGGTCATCTGGCGAATACGCCGGCAAATTTCCAGGCCATCAACGTTGGGCAGCATCAGGTCAAGGATCGCCGCATCCCAGCCGCCCTTTTCCAGCTGTGCCAGCGCCTGCGCGCCATCCGCTTCATGGACAATCTGATACCCCTCGTCCTGCAGATTCAGGCGCAGCAAAGTGGCAATGTCGTCATCATCTTCGACCAGCAGGATTCTTTTGACCATCGGTATCGCTCCGCTAATATTCACGCCGTTATCCGCCAAGCTTACCTGATTTCCCCCGCCCTAAGAGTTCACATTTTGTTTAAACTTCACGAACCAGCAGCGTCAGCACTTCATAGTGTGCGGTGTGGGGGAACATGTCGAACAGCTGCACCCGCTCAACCCGGTAACCCGGCAGCTGAGCGATATCTTTTGCCATCGTCCTGGCATTACAGCTGGAATAGATAATGTAGGGGGGCGCCATACGCGATAAATAGTCGCACAGTTCGCCGCCAATCCCGCGGCGCGGCGGGTTCACCAGCACCAGGTCAGGAAGTTCTCCCCCGGCGGTGGCGAACTGCGTCGAGTCCAGCGCCTGGAAATGCAGGTTGCTCAGGCCCAGCTCGGCGGCAGACTGTTTCGCGCTGGCAATCGCTTCCGGCGCAATCTCGATCCCGGTCAACCGCATTTTCGCCGTGGCGCAATGCAGGCCAAAACCGCCCACCCCGCAGAACAGATCCCACATATGATTCACCGGCAGCTGGCGCACCCAGTCGCGGGCGGCGGCATACAGCCGGCTGGCGACGGCCGGGTTGGTCTGAAAGAAGCTCTGCGGGCGGATCCACAGCGGCACGCCGTTAAAGTTTTCCGCCAGCGCCGCCTGCTCGCTGAGGAGAATCTCCTCTTCGCCTTCCATAATCGCCATATGCACCGGCTGAATATTGGCGGTAATGACCTTCAACTGGGGCAGCTGCGCCTGCAGCCACGGCAGCGCGGCGCGCAGCTGCGCAAGTTTCGTTGTGGAACGCAGGACAAAACGCAGCATCATCCCGCCATCCTGCTGGCTTTCGGTCAGCAGCAGATACTTCAGTTCGCCGCGCTGGCGAGCGACGTTATAGGGCGTTAACCCGGCGCGGGCGATAAACGGTTTCAGCGCGGCAAAAACCGGCGCAAAACTGGCGGGATAGAGCGGACACGCCGTCAGATCTTCAGGACTGCCGTCACGGTGCAACATCCCCAGCAGCGGACGTTCGACGCTGCCGCTGACCACCATTTTGGCTTTATTGCGAAAAGCGGCCTCCGGGCCGGAGACCGGTTCATGCCATGTCGCCACCGGGCTGTCTGCCAACAACGTTCTGAGCTCAGCCATTTTACCGGCGAGCTGTTGTGTTAACGGCAGTTCCAGCCACTGACAGGAGCGGCAGCGGCCCGCGTCATAGAGTGCGCAGTGCATAAGAAGACCTTCAAAAAATCAGGGGCGGGGATTGTATCACCGTTATTGCAGTCGGAAAAAGCGGCGACACGACGCCGGGATAAACAGCAGCGCCAGCACCAGCAAATCGGGCAGCTTTTGCATGAACAGCGAATGTAAAATCTCCCGCTTCGATTCACCGGCAATGCTGAACAGTTCCGGATAGCCATAGCCCAATGACGCCGCCCAAAGATAGCCGGTGACCATAATTTGCGTCAGCAGAAAGATCCACCGCGCCAGATTATGCCCTTTTACCAGAGAAAATGCGCACCAGATCTCAACAAACACCAGCAGCAGGCTGGAGAGAAACACCAGCGTCAGGCTCCATGTCTGCACGCTGCGGTGAATAAATTCCGCTATGCCATTTACCCCCAGCTGATTAAGGATCATCAGCAGGTCCACTGCGCGGATCAAAATAATGGCAAAGGCCGCGACCTGCACCAGCGCAGGCACGTTAAGCCGGGCATGAGATGAACGAGTTTTAGTAAACAATGCCAACGGAAACGTCTTCCATGAAAACGGCGTCGCCTGCTCGCGACGCCGATACCAGTCTTACCGTAGATTTTAGGGGCTTCAGCCCCGTCTTGCACGCTGGATATCGCGTACCCGCTGCTTTTCTGCGCGCGCCATCAAATACCAGGCGATAAAACCAACAATCCCCACGACGCCGAGGATTAAGGTCGCCAGGGCGTTGATTTCCGGGTTCACCCCCATACGTACGCTGGAGAAGACCAGCATCGGTAAGGTGGTGGCTCCGGGGCCGGAGACAAAGCTGGCAATGACCAGATCGTCCAACGATAAGGTAAACGCCAGCAGCCAGCCGGAGATCACCGCCGGCATAATCATCGGTAGCGTAATAATGAAGAAGACCTTTAGCGGCGGCGCGCCGAGGTCCATCGCCGCTTCCTCGATAGAATGGTCCAGTTCACGCAGCCGCGATGAAATCACCACCGCCACGTAGGCGGTGCAAAAGGTCACATGCGCCAGCCAGATGGTCAACATACCGCGATCCGACGGCCAGCCGATGGCGTGCCCGAGCGCCACAAACAGCAGCAGCAGCGACAGCCCGGTGATCACATCCGGCATCACCAGCGGCGCGGTAATCATAAAGGCAAAGCCGTTTGACCCCCGAAAGCGGCCAAACCGCACCAGCACCACCGCCGCGATGGTGCCGAGGATCGCCGCCGCCGTCGCCGCACAGGTGGCGATGGTCAGGCTCAGCCCCACGGCGCTCATCATGGCATCGTCGTGGAACAGTTCGCTGTACCAGCGCGTTGACCAGCCGGCCCACACCGTGACCAGCTTCGAGCTGTTGAACGAGTAAATCACCAGCATCAGCATCGGGGCATATAAAAAGGTGAAGCCGATAACGAGGATTAAAATTCGCCACGGCGAACGGACTACCGGCAACTCATTCATCCGTGCTCCCCCATCTGTTTTTGCTGGTGTTTGTGGAACCACATGATCGGCACGATCAGCAGCAGCAGCATCACGATCGCCACCGCAGAGGCAACCGGCCAGTCGCGGTTATTAAAGAACTCCTGCCACAGAACCCGCCCGATCATAATGCTATCCGGGCCGCCGAGCAGCTCCGGGATCACGAACTCCCCTACCGCCGGAATAAAGACCAGCATCGAACCGGCGATAATCCCGCCTTTGGTCAGCGGGACAATCACCTGGAAGAAGGTTTTCAGCGGCCGGGCCCCCAGATCCAGAGAGGCCTCGACCAGCGAGTAGTCGATACGCGTCAGCGCGGTATAGATCGGCAGCACCATAAACGGCAGATAGGCATACACAATACCGATATAGACCGCCAGATTGGTATGCAGAATCTCCAGCGGCCGATCGATAACCCCGAGCCAGAGCAGGAAATTATTCAGTACGCCGTTGCTTTTCAACAGCCCCATCCACGCATAGACGCGGATCAGGAATGAGGTCCATGACGGCAGGATCACCAGCAGCAGCAGGATATTTCGCGTTGACGGTTTACTGTGCGCCACCGCCCATGCCAGCGGATAACCCAGCAGCAGGCAGCAGAAGGTTGAGATCCCCGCCACCTGCAGCGACTGCAGATAGGCCTCAAAATAGAGCGGATCGTCGGTCAGCTGCAGGAAGTTGCCGAGGTTCAAAGTGAGCGAGAGCTGGCCATCCGCCCACGCCCACAGATCGGTATAGGGCGGGATCGCCCGCGCCATCTCCGCGAGGCTGATTTTAAACACGATCAGGAACGGCAGCAGGAACAGCAGGATCAGCCACAGATACGGCAGCGCAATCACCAGCTTGCGGCCATGGGCCATCTGCAGGCGCGTCAGCCATCGCGCAAAACCGCCCGTTTTATTCGCCCCGGCCGGTGGTTCTAATGTACTCATCGCCCTCTCCTTACACCGTCAGAACAACGCAGCTGTCGGCATCCCAGCACAAACGGACTTCATCACCCCAGGTTGGCGTGCCCTTGCGGTGGCGGTGTTCGTTCTGCAACTGAGCGCTGATCATCTGTCCGCTTTGCAGCCGTACGTGGTAGATAGACAGGTCGCCGAGGTAGGCGATATGAATCACCTCCCCGACCGCGAAGTTGTAACCATTCGCCGGCGGCTCGTCGCAGAGCATGATTTTTTCCGGCCGCAGGGCGACCCACACCGGGACGTTATCGACGACGGAAGCGTCGGGATCGACCTTCAGCGGATGCGTCAGCCCCGGCGAACTCAGCACCAGGCCATCTTCCAGACGCTCTTTGACCAGCCCTTCAAAGACGTTGACCGAACCGATGAATTCGGCGCTATAGCGGGTCGTCGGATGCTCGTAGATCTCTTCCGGCTCGCCAATTTGCACGAACTTACCGCGGTTCATAATGGCGATACGCCCGGCCATGGTCATCGCTTCTTCCTGATCGTGGGTCACCATCACGCAGGTCGCCCCCACGCGCTCGAGGATATCCACCACTTCCAGCTGCATGCGGTCGCGCAGCTTTTTATCCAGAGCGCCCATGGGCTCATCGAGCAGCAGCAGCTTCGGACGTTTCGCCAGGCTGCGGGCCAGGGCCACGCGCTGACGCTGGCCGCCGGACAGCTGATGCGGTTTGCGTTTGGCAAACTCCTGCATATGCACCAGCGCCAGCATCTCCTGCACCCGGCTGGTGATTTCGCTCTTCGGTAGCTTGTCCTGCTTCAGGCCGAAGGCAATGTTCTGCTCCACCGTCATATGGGGAAACAGCGCATAGGATTGAAACATCATATTGATGGGGCGCTGATACGGCGGTACCCGCGACAGGTCGACGCCGTCCAGCATAATTTGCCCGGCGGTTGGCTCTTCAAAGCCGGCCAGCATGCGCAGCAGCGTCGATTTTCCGCAGCCGGATGCGCCCAGCAGGGCGAAAATTTCGCCTTTATAAATCGTGAGATTGACGTCGTCGACGGCGTGCTGCCCGTCAAAGGACTTCGTCAGGTTACGGATTTCCAGCAGCGGGGTCAGCGCTTTCGGGGTTTTCGCTTGTGGGCGGGGAATTGCGTCATTCACTCGGGTGCTCTCCGGCAAAAAACTAACCACCGTATGGCCCGGTTGCCATACATTGTGCTTTACAGTGCAGGTGCACCATCCTGGTGCATATTTTCGCTACACGTGACTTTCGCGTCTGCTCAGGCCGGGCATGGCAATCTCCCGGCTGAGTAACACCTTTTCCGGCCCGGCGAACCGGGCCGTCAGGTTTTATTTGCCGCTTTTGACTTTGGTCCACGCGCGGGTACGCACGCGGTCGATTTTCGGATCCTGAACTTTCAGGGTAAACAGCTTGGCGAACACGTCAGCCGGTGGGTAGATAGCCGGATTATTGCGGATGGCTTCGCTGACCAGCGGCGTAGAGGCCTTGTTACCGTTGGCGTAATACACCTGGTCGCTGATTTTGGCGATAACTTCCGGGCGCATCAGATAGTTAAGGAACTGATAGGCCTCATCTTTATTTTTGGCATCCGCCGGCATCGCAAAGACATCAAAGAACGCCAGCGCTCCTTCTTTGGGAATAAAGTAGGAAACGTTGACGCCGTTTTTCGCCTCTTTAGCGCGGTTTGCCGCCTGCCAGACATCGCCCGCCCAGCCGATGGCGACGCAGATATCGCCGTTGGCAAGGTCGTTAATGTATTGCGAGGAGTGGAAGTAGCGGATATTAGGCCGCAACTTCAGCAGCAGGTCAGTTGCCGGGCCGGTGTAATCATTGGCTTGAGTACTGTTTGGATCTTTGCCGAGATAGTTCAGCACGGTGGCGAAGATCTCTTCCGGTGCATCAAGGAAAGAGACGCCGCAGCTTTTCAGTTTTTCGAGGTTCTCCGGCTTAAGCACCAGATCCCAGCTATCGAGCGGCGCGTCTTTGCCCAGCACCGCTTTCACTTTATCGACGTTATAGCCAATGCCGGTGGTCGCCCACAGATACGGCATCGCGTACTTGTTCTCCGGATCGTGCTTCGCAACCAGCTGTAACACTTCCGGGTCGAGATTTTTCCAGTTCGGCAGTTTGCTCTTGTCCAGCGGCTGGAATACGCCCGCCGCCAGCTGGCGCTCAAGGAAGCTGGCTGACGGTACCACCAGGTCGAAACCGGTACTGCCCGCCATTAATTTGCCCTCCAGCACTTCGTTGGAGTCAAAAACGTCGTACACCACTTTAATACCGGTCTCTTTTTCGAAATCCGCCACCGTATCCGGGGCAATATAATCAGACCAGTTATAAACATGCAGGGTTTTTTGTTCAGCGGCGAGTGAACCGGCAGAGACGGCCATCAACGCACCTGTAATCAGACCTGTTAACCATTTTTTACCAAAGGCGGTCATATCTCTTATTCCTTCTCAATGCCCGTTAACAAGCGGGCTTAATATACGCACTTGTCTGCATGCAATAATCATGCATATTTTCTCATTGCCAAAGAAAAGGAGAGAGGACCTCTCCCGGAATGGTTGCCCGCAACTGGAAGCATCGTCAGAATAACTGTAGCCAGAATAAGAGGCTATAGCCCAGCTAAAAAAACGCCTTTTATCAATTTTTTAGGCAATAACGGTCTACGTGATAAGCCAAAAGCGGCAGAATAGCGGTGAAAAATTCCGTAAGGAAAGGTTAATAGCAGAATAAAAGCGCGTAATACGCAGCCGCTATGGTAGTGGCTGCGCTATTCATCGACAGGTTTAGTGAAGAAAATGGTGCTGAATATCCTCAGCGGCGTACTCTTCCTCTTCGGCTTTATACAGCACCTGATTGGCCGCCGCTTCGAGGATAACCATCGAGATCTGCTCTTCGCTCTGGCGCACAAACCAGCCAAACTGTTCAAAGGAGATACCAACGCCAACGGACAAGGCCTGGCACACCACCAGTTTTGGCAGATTATCATCCTGAATATCGAGGAAGGCTTTTACGGTCAATGAACTGGCATTAATCGCCGAGAGATCCGCAGCCAGCGGCAGCAACGCCGAAGGCTTCACTTCCGCAAGGGCGGAAAAGAGCACCACGTTGTCAACCAGATCGAGCTTAGCATCAAAAATGCCGTCGAAATTCTGCATATGCGGCAGGTGCAATGCCTGGCAGGAATCACATTCAAAAAAGCTGATGCCTAATTCGTCGAGCCAATGACGCAGCGTATCCAGACCCGGAACGACCAGTGAATCCATATGACCTGTGACCTCTTACTGTGGAAAAACGACGCCATAGCTTACGCAAAAAACGCGGCGCATACCATGAAAGTGTATCCGATGCGGATTATCCGCCCATTTTCAGGCAAAATTCCGGCGTCGCCTGACACTCAATCCAGGCGATCATTCGCCCGGCAATATCTATCCCGGTGGTGGTTTCAATACCTTCCAGGCCTGGTGAAGCGTTGACCTCCATCACCAGCGGCCCGCGGGTCGCCCGCAGGATATCAACCCCGGCGACGTCCAGCCCCAGGGTTTGCGCAGCCCGGATGGCCATCCCCCGTTCCTGCTCGCTAATGGTCGCGACGGTTGCCACGCCGCCACGGTGCAGATTAGAGCGGAAATCGCCCTCTTTCGCCCGGCGCTCAATCGCCGCCACGACCTCATTGCCGACCACCAGGCAGCGAACATCCCGCCCTTTCGCCTCCGCGATATACTCCTGAACCAGAATATGCGCGTTCAGGCCGCGGAAGGCGTCGATCACGCTCTCCGCCGCCTGCCGCGTCTCCGCCAGCACCACGCCGATGCCCTGGGTGCCCTCCACCAGTTTCACCACCAGCGGCGCGCCGCCGACCATGGCGATCAAATCGCTGGTATCGTCCGGAGAGTGCGCAATGCCGGTCAGCGGGAGATCGATCCCCTGACGCGCCAGCAGCTGCAGCGAACGCAGCTTGTCGCGGGCGCGGGTGATCGCCACCGATTCATTCAGCGGATAGCTGCCCAGCAGTTCAAACTGACGCAGCGCGGCGGTGCCGTAATAGGTAATCGCGGAGCCGATGCGTGGGATCACGGCATCGAAATGCGGGAGCTGGCGGCCTTTATAGTGAATCGATGAGGCGACAGGGCTCACGTTCATATAGCAGGATAGCGGATCGAGGATTTCCACCTGATGGCCGCGCTGGTGCGCGGCTTCGCGCAGGCGACGACATGAATAAAGCGTTCCATCCCGGGATAATATGGCAATTTTCACCCTGCACCTCTGCAACAAGGCCCGCTCCGGCGGGCCTGCAATATGTTAATTGCGCCACGACCGCCCTGTCCAGCGAATGACGGGACGGCAAGCAGGTGCAGTGTACACGCAATCAGCGCGTTGCCCACCCCTGCTTATGCAGATATTCGAGAATAAACGGGCGACTTTCTTTAATGATAGTGCGACGGATATGGTCGCTCCAGGTATCGCGGCGCGCGTTGCTGCCGCGCGACAGATAGTACTGCGCCATCTGCTCGTCATACTGCGCCAGAACCGCATCATCCACCGGCTGATAGGCATTTTCATGCACCAGCAGCGCCGCAGGCATACGCGGTTTCACGTCCGGATCATCGGCCGGCCAGCCCAGGCACAGGCCAAACAGCGGCAGCACGTGCTGCGGTAGCTTCAGCAGCTCGGTCACCGCGTCGATGCTGTTGCGGATCCCGCCGATATAGACGCCGCCGAGCCCCAGCGATTCTGCGGCAACCAGCGCGTTCTGCGCCATCATTGCGGTATCCACCGCCCCCAGCAGCAGCTGTTCGGCGAGCCCCAGCTGGGCGTCCGGGCAGATTTGCAGCAGGCGGTTAAAATCGGCGCAAAATACCCAAAATTCTGCCGCACGCGCGACGTGCTGCTGCCCGCCGCTCATCGTCACCAGCTGTTGGCGAAGCTGCGGATCGGTGACGCGAATAATTGAGCTGCATTGTAAAAAACTGGAGCTGGAGGCTCCCTGGGCGCTGGCGATAATGGCCGCGCGCTGTTCATCGTCGATCGGCGCATCGGTAAAGTGGCGAATGGAACGGTGGCTGCGCAGCAGATCAATGGTCGGCGTCATCTCGTTGTTCTCTGTCTGGTGGTGAAGAAGGTGTTTTTTTCGTTTGCGTCAGCTGCGGCGCGACGATCTTTGCCATTCGCCACATTAAGGCGATAGCGGCCGGCAGCATCAGCAGGATGCCGAGGAAAATCATCAGCAGAGCGGCCGTCGGGCCGGAAAACGGCGCGGGCAGGCGCAAATACTGGTTCAGCGAGAGCCAGGCCAGGGTCAGCAGCACAATGCCAATAATCTCTACCAGCAGAACGCTTTTGGGCAAAATGGCGGGCGATCGCATAACTCTCCTCCGGTCAATGTGGGCCGCGCGATCGATCGGCCGATCGCCGCGCAGCAGGGACAGTATAGTGATTTAACCACGAAGACATTTATCAAACATAGCCTTAAACCATCGGAGAAAAAGGCAGAACCTTCTTTTACTCACCGGTATAACGGGGCATCATAGCCGCCATTCGCCATCCGGCTGAGAGTTTAAGGAGAGAAAGCATGTTTACCGTTATTTTTGGTCGTCCAGGCTGCCCGTATTGCGTTCGCGCCAAAGAGCTGGCGGAAAAACTGACCAACGAACGTGATGATTTTAACTACCGCTACGTGGATATTCATGCTGAAGGCATCAGCAAGAGCGATCTGGAAAAGACCGTAGGTAAGCCGGTTGAGACCGTGCCGCAGATCTTTGTCGATCAAAAACATATCGGCGGCTGCACGGATTTTGAAGCGTGGGCGAAAGAGAATCTCGGTCTGTTCGCCTGAGCCGGCTCATTCCTCTGACGAGTGCTTGCGCCTGGTGTCTAACCAGGCGCAGATAAACAAAAAGCACAACGCCCCCAGCGCACACCAGAATACCGCACTAAATAACCACGCCAGCTGTTGCCAGAACGTACGTTGCGTCGCAAAAAAAAGCCGCATCACCAGCAGGCAGACCGGGGCCGCCAGAATAGCTCCCGCCAGCGGGAGCATTACCCGTCGCCCTGGCGAGAGGCAGCTTGCAGCCGCGCCGGGCAACAGAAAAAAAAGCAGCCCGACCTCAGGATTGCCACCGGCGCGAAAGACGCCTTTCATATGCAGTAACAGCGATAAGCACACCACAATAAACAACAAGAACCCGCAGGTAATACCGATCCAGGCACGCTCAGATTTCACAACATCCTCCTGATTCTGCCTCCAACCCATTTCATTTCGTCCAGTCAGATAAAGCATTCCGGCAATCCATGCCAATTTGGCCCCGTCGAGGTAAAAAAGATTGTGACTAGCCGCAGCATCCAGGAAGGATTAAACTACCGACTCTATTTTTACCGGTTATAACGGGATGCCAGAATAGGGTTCGGGACAACGCGAACACTGGAGCAACCTTAGACCAAATAACCCTTTCCTTCAACAACTTACTAGTAAATGAGAAGTTGGCTTTCGTGAATATAAACGTCGCAGATTTGTTAAACGGGAATTACATCCTGTTATTATTCGTTGTACTTGCCCTCGGGCTTTGTCTCGGGAAACTGCGCCTCGGGTCGGTACAACTTGGTAATTCTATTGGCGTTTTAGTGGTTTCATTATTATTAGGCCAGCAGCATTTCAGTATTAACACTGATGCGCTAAATCTGGGCTTTATGCTGTTTATTTTCTGCGTCGGCGTCGAAGCTGGCCCCAACTTTTTTTCTATTTTTTTCCGCGACGGCAAAAACTATCTGATGCTGGCCCTGGTGATGGTTGGCAGCGCGATGCTGCTGGCGTTAGGGCTGGGTAAACTGTTCGGCTGGGACATCGGCCTGACGGCGGGGATGCTCGCCGGGGCGATGACCTCAACGCCGGTGCTGGTGGGCGCGGGCGATACGCTCCGCCATTTTGGCCTGCCCAGCGACCAGCTGGCGCTGTCCCTTGACCACCTGAGCCTCGGCTACGCCCTGACCTATCTGATTGGCCTCGTCAGTCTGATCGTCGGCGCTCGCTATATGCCGAAGCTGCAGCATCAGGATCTGCAAACCAGCGCCCAGCAAATCGCCCGTGAACGCGGGCTCGATACCGACTCTAAACGCAAAGTCTATCTGCCGGTGATCCGCGCCTATCGCGTCGGCCCGGAGCTGGTGGCCTGGGCTGACGGGAAAAATCTGCGTGAGCTGGGGATCTATCGTCAGACCGGCTGCTACATCGAACGTATTCGCCGTAACGGGATTCTGGCGAACCCGGATGGCGATGCGGTACTGCAGAAAGGTGATGATATCGCGCTGGTGGGTTACCCGGACGCGCACGCCCGTCTCGACCCCAGCTTCCGTAACGGCAAAGAGGTTTTCGACCGTGACCTGCTGGATATGCGCATCGTCACCGAAGAGATCGTGGTCAAAAACCATAACGCCGTAGGCCGCCGCCTGGCGCAGCTGAAGCTGACCGACCACGGCTGTTTCTTAAACCGCGTCATTCGCAGCCAGATTGAGATGCCGATCGACGATAACGTGGTGCTCAACAAGGGCGACGTTTTGCAGGTCAGCGGCGATGCGCGGCGGGTCAAAACCGTCGCCGATCGCATTGGCTTTATCTCGATCCACAGCCAGGTCACCGACCTGCTCGCCTTCTGCGCCTTCTTTATCGTCGGGCTGATGATCGGGATGATCACCTTCCAGTTCAGCTCCTTTAGCTTCGGCATCGGTAACGCCGCGGGGCTACTGTTCGCCGGGATTATGCTCGGCTTCCTGCGCGCCAACCACCCGACCTTCGGCTACATCCCGCAGGGGGCGCTGAATATGGTGAAGGAGTTCGGTCTGATGGTATTTATGGCCGGCGTCGGCCTGAGCGCGGGATCCGGCATCGGGCACGGTCTGGGGGCTGTCGGCGGCCAGATGCTGGCGGCGGGTCTGATTGTCAGCCTGGTGCCGGTGGTGATTTGTTTCCTGTTCGGCGCCTATGTGCTGCGCATGAACCGCGCGATGCTGTTTGGCGCGATGATGGGCGCGCGTACCTGCGCCCCGGCGATGGAAATCATCAGCGACACCGCGCGCAGCAACATTCCGGCGCTGGGCTATGCGGGAACTTACGCGATTGCCAACGTGCTGCTCACCCTCGCGGGGACGCTGATAGTCATCATCTGGCCAGGGCTACAGTAAATATTTCAGAAAAAAATGGCGAGAGGCAGAACTTTTCTCTCAGGCATCAGTCATAAGTAGTGCCACTGCTTTTCTTTGATGTCCCCATTTTGTGGAGCCCATCAACCCCGCCATTTTGGTTCAAGGTTGATGGGTTTTTTGTTGCCTGCCATTTGCGTGCAGAACAATCCTCCCAACCCTGCTCAACCTCGCCTGCACAGGCTGTTCACTTTCCGTTGCCAGATGCCCAATCGCGGACGCCTTGCCCCCGCCATTTGCATCCCCCGATTATTGCCCGTACTTTTGACGGACCCAGACCGCTGAGAGGAAACGCGATGCTGGCGCAAACCAAGGTCGCGGTTATCTTCGGCGGGAGCGGCGCACCTGGCAGCGCCGCGGCACATGTCATGGCCGCGAGGGGCGCGGATATATCCCGGCGCGCGCAACCAGAATAAGCTGGATCGGGCTGCCCGCGAAATCCGTGCGGCGCGCGCGGGCGACGGACCGGTCAATGCGCATGACGCGCTGCGCGCTATGGCGCGTTCGCCTCTCCCGCCAGGCGTCCGACCATCAGGCGGATGGCCTGCTTAGAGAGCGGCGCGCTATCGGTGACAAAATGCAGGGTCATGCCCTCGATAAACGCATCCAGTCCACGAGCCGTTTCCGCTGCAAACCACTGCTCCAGCGTTTGCTGACTGCGCCGCATCCAGTGCTGCATCACCGCCTTCAGCGCCGGCTGGCTGCTGCAAAACGCATACAGCTGATACATCAGCTCCATATTTCGCGCGGTGGTCACCTGGGCGCTGAAGATCAGCTCAGCAATCGCATCACACGCCTCTTCACGGCTGCTGACCGTGGTAAAAAACTGTTGATACTGAGCCGACATCTCGCGGGTAAAAAGACGAAACGCCTCTTCAATCAGCGCTTCAATGCCGCTGAAATAGTAGGTCAGCGAACCGAGCGGAACTTCGGCGCAGCTGGCGATTTTACGGTGGGTTACCGCGTGAATACCGTGGGCGGCGATGGTATCCAGGGTCGCTTGCAAAATGCGCTCCCGGCGCTGCGGGTCGTTCGGTCGACGGGCCATATCTTTCCTCTTATTGGCAGTCATTCGCGCTGCGCTCCGGCGGCAATGCCGTTGCCCGGGCCATGCTGGCGTTGAGGGAACGGGCATTCCGAAGAATATGTACAAATGTACACAACCTTGCTACTGTTGTCTCCATCTTCTCATTCACTGACGTTAACGGATGACAACGCAAACCTCCCGCAGAGCCCTGCGGCTTCGGCTGTGGGCACTTTTTATGTTCTTCTTTATTCCCGGTTTATTGATGGCCTCCTGGGCCACCCGTACGCCGGCGATCCGCGATCTGCTGACGCTATCGACGGCGGAAATGGGTATCGTCCTGTTTGGTCTGTCGATTGGCTCGATGAGCGGTATTCTCTGTTCTGCGTGGCTGGTTAAACGCTTCGGCACCCGCAAAGTCATTCGCACCACCATGTCCTGCGCAGTCGTCGGTATGATGGTGCTCAGCCTGGCGCTGTGGCTCACCTCCGCCGCCCTGTTTGCCTTCGGTCTGGCTATTTTTGGCGCCAGCTTCGGCTCGGCGGAAGTGGCGATTAACGTCGAAGGCGCCGCCGTTGAGCGGGAAATGCATAAAACCGTCCTGCCGATGATGCATGGGTTTTACAGCTTCGGCACGCTGTTCGGCGCCGGGGTAGGTATGGCGGTGACCGGCTTTGGCCTGCCCGCCGCGCCGCATATTCTGCTGGCGGCGCTGGTGGCGATCGCGCCGATCGCTATCGCCATTCGCGCCATTCCGGACGGCACCGGCCAGAACGCGCCCGAAACCGCCCATCACGAAGCAAAAGGTCTCCCGGTGTGGCGCGATGTCCAGCTGCTGCTGATTGGCGTGGTGGTGCTGGCCATGGCCTTTGCGGAGGGATCCGCCAACGACTGGCTGCCGCTGCTGATGGTTGACGGCCACGGCTTCAGTCCGACCTCCGGCTCGTTAATTTACGCCGGCTTCACCCTCGGGATGACCCTCGGTCGCTTCACCGGCGGCTGGTTTATCGATCGCTACAGCCGGGTTACGGTGGTCCGCGCCAGCGCCATCATGGGGGCGCTGGGCATCGGTCTGATCATTTTCGTCGACAACCCGTGGGTGGCCGGTATCTCCGTGCTGCTGTGGGGACTCGGCGCCTCGCTCGGTTTCCCGCTGACCATTTCTGCCGCCAGCGACACCGGGCCGGATGCGCCGAAGCGCGTCAGCGTGGTGGCGATAACCGGCTACCTCGCCTTTCTTGTCGGGCCGCCGCTGTTGGGCTTCCTCGGCGAACATTTCGGCCTGCGCAGCGCCATGATGGTGGTGCTGGGTCTGGTGCTGGTGGCTGCCCTGGTCGCCCGGGCGGTGGCCAGGCCACAGCATGAACCGGTCATGGAGAACAATTGATGAGCATTAAACTGATTGCAGTCGACATGGATGGCACCTTCTTAAACGATGCCAAAACCTATAATCGCCAGCGCTTCCTGAGCCAGTATCAGCGGATGCGCGAGCAGGATATTCGCTTCGTGGTCGCCAGCGGCAACCAGTATTATCAGCTGATTTCGTTTTTCCCGGAAATTGCCCACGAGATTTCCTTCGTCGCGGAAAACGGCGGCTGGGTGGTGAGCGCCGGAGTTGACGTCTTCAACTGCCAGTTACCGAAGGACCATTTCCACACCGTGGTCGACTACCTGCACACGCTGGAAGATATTGACATTATCGCCTGCGGCAAACGCAGCGCCTGGACGCTCAATCGCTATAACGACGCGCTGAAGACGGTTGCCGCGAAGTATTATCATCGCCTGCAGCTGGTGGATGATTTTGCCGCGATTGACGACGTGATTCTGAAATTCGGCCTCAACGTTCCCGACCGGCTGATCCCGCACCTCCAGCCGCAGCTGCATGCCGCATTAGGCGCTATGGTGACTGCCGTAGCCACCGGCTACGGCAGCATCGACCTGATCATTCCCGGGATCCACAAGGCCAACGGCCTGCGCATTCTGCAGGAGCGCTGGGGCATTGATAATCATGAAGTGGTCGCCTTCGGCGACAGCGGAAACGACATCGAAATGCTGCAACATGCCGGGTTTGGTTTTGCGATGGCCAACGCCGCCGCGCCGGTTAAAGCCGTCGCCGGATACGATGCGCCGCATAACAATGAAGAAGGGGTACTGCACATTATTGATAAAGTGCTGAATCGCGAAGCGCCGTTTGCCTGATGCCGGCCGGGTGCGGCCAGCCTCGCCGCACCCGCCAGCCCTGACGCTATGCCTGCGGGTCGTTGGAGTTCCCCACGGACTTATCCTTGAGAAAATAGATAATCATCGCCAGCCACAGGACGCCGCTGAGCAGGTTAAACAGGCTGAAGACCCCGCTGCCGCCCAGGGCATACGCATGCTTGCTGACTTCAATACCGACGGTAAAAATCAGCATTTGCAGCATCCCCATCGCCGCCGACACCGTTCCTTTACTCATCTCGCTGGCAAACAGCGTCAGGCGTACCAGCCCGGCGTTCGCCAGACCAATCCCGAAGGCATAGACGCTGAGTCCGGCGGTCATCCACAGATAGGCGTGGGTAGAGACCACCGTCGCCACCGCGGAGAGCAGCAGCCCGGCCATAATCGGCCAGCCGCCGAGGATAATCAGCGAGCGTACCGTGCGCCGTGAAGTTAAACGCGCCAGCACCAGGTTGCCGGCGATCAGCGCCCCGAAGATCGGCACCTGCAACAGGCCATATTCATAGCTGGTGGCCTGCTCCCCGCTGATAATAATCACCGGCGACTGGGCAATCCACGCCAGCAGCGGCAGGCTGACAAAGCCGGTCGCCAGCGCGCCGGCGACAAAGCGCAGATTCTTCAGAACCAGGCCATAGTCGCGGCCCAGCTCTTTCATCGATAGCTTCTCACCCATGCGGGTCGCGGTTTCCGGCATCGCGCGCTGCAGGCCAAAAAAGGCGACGGCGGCCAGTACGGCAAACAGCACGAACATCATCTCCCACGGCAGAATATGCACCCACGCCGCCCCCACCAGCGGGCCAAGCAGCGGTGCAATCAGCGCAACGTTAGCCATCAGGGCGGTGATTTTGATGCACATCGCCTCCTCAAATGACTCCTGAATCGCGGCATAGCCCACCGCGCCAATGAAGCACAGGCTGATGCCCTGTAAAAAGCGCAGCAGCGTGAACTGTTCAATAGTCTGCGCCAGCAGCGTCGCCAGACAGGTGACAATAAACCACACCACCCCGGTGAGCATGACCGGGCGGCGGCCAATGCGATCCGACAGCGGCCCTAACAGCCACTGCAAAAACATGCCGCCGGCGAGGTAGGCGGTCATGGAGGTAGGTACCCATTCGTTGCCCACCTGGAACTCTTCCACCACCGAGAGCATGCCCGGTTGGATCATGTCGTTGCCGATATAAGTGGAAAATTCGTATAGCACCAGGCACAGCGGGAAAAGCAGCGCCTGCCGTCCGAGGCGTTTGCCTGAAAGCGAATAATTCTGCATGCCATCTCTTATTAAAATAAAAATCGCGCAAAGTTTAATGAAAGTCTGGCTGGGGAGATAGTGAATTATGAGTGACGATTAAAAATAGCTCCCGGTTCCCCATCTGACCGTCCACGCCGCCGCCATTTTAAATAGGCCTGTCTATATTTCGTTTATATTTCAATTAGGTTACAGACGATATACTCAGACTCTGTGGCCTGTTTGCGAAGATACCGCCCCGCGGTAGGTTCTTAACAAGCTGATAATTAAGACAATACTGCTTTACCTCATCGCCACCGACTCTTAAGGTGGGCGGCTTATTGCTATCGGATAACAAGAGCCTGGAAGTATGCTGGAAAATATCAACTACGCGCTATTTGCCTTAATCAACGCCACGCCCGCTTCGCCGTCGTGGGTCATACGCCTGGCGACGTTGATTGCCAAAGATGTGATTCTGATTGTGCCCCTGCTGGCCGCCGCGCTATGGCTGTGGGGACCCCATCAGCGTCAGCTGGTTTTTAAAGTGATGCTGGCGCTGGCGATAAGCCTGAGCCTGTCATGGATTTTTGGTTTCCTTTTTCCGCATGACCGCCCATTCGTCGCCGGCGCGGGCTATCAGTTCCTGCACCACTCGCCGAATAACTCCTTCCCCAGCAATCACGGCACCATCAGTTTTACCTTTGCGCTGGCGTTCCTGTTCTGGCACCGCCTGTGGTCTGGCGCCGCCTTGATGGCGACCGCCGTCGCCATTGCCTGGTCGCGGGTCTATCTCGGGGTACACTGGCCGCTGGATATGCTGGGCGGCCTGCTGACCGGGATGTGCGGCTGTCTGGGCGCTCAGCTGCTATGGCAGGCCTGCGGCAGCTCGCTGTATCAATATTTGCAGCAGCTGTATCGTCTTTGCTTCTCCCTGCCGATTCGTAAAGGCTGGGTGCGTGACTAACCCTCTTCCGGCAGGTAAAATTGCCCCTGACGCCCTGCCGATGCAGGGCGATTTCAGCTTAGAGGGAATATGGAAACACGTCGTGATGAACGCATCAGCCAGCTCATTCAGGCGCTCAAGCGCAGCGATAAGCTTCATTTAAAAGAGGCCGCGTCGCTGCTGGGCGTGTCAGAAATGACCATTCGTCGCGATCTGAACGGCCATAACGGGCCGGTGGTGCTGTTAGGCGGCTACATTGTCCTCGAGCCCCGCAGCGCGACCCATTACCTGCTCAGCGACCAGAAAACCCGCCTGGTGGATGAGAAACGCCGCGCTGCCCGCCACGCTGCCGCGTTGCTCGAAGCGCATCAGATGGCTTTTTTTGACTGCGGGACTACCACGCCGTGGATCATCGACGCGATCGATAACGCCCTGCCCTTCACCGGCGTCTGTTATTCGCTGAACACCTTCCTGGCGCTGCAGGAAAAACCGCAGTGCCGGGCTATTTTATGCGGCGGGGAATTCCATGCCAGCAACGCGATTTTTAAACCGCTAAGCCTGCGCGACACCCTCAGCCATCTGTGTCCGGATATCGCCTTCTATTCTGCGGCCGGCATCGACTGCGAGCAGGGCGCAACCTGCTATAACCTCGAAGAGCTGCCGGTTAAGCACTGGGCGATGAGCAGCGCGCGCTACCATGTACTGGTGGTCGATCACAGTAAGTTCGGCAAGGTGAGGCCGGCGCGGATGGGCGATTTATCGCAGTTTGACGTGATTGCCAGCGATGTCTCTCCGGACGACGATCTGCTCGCGCTGGCGAAAGAAAAACAAATTTCACTGCTGTACTGACCGCGCCCCGCGGGGCGCGGTCAGAGGCTTACGAGAACCAGCTGCCAAACCAGCCGTGCAGTTTCATCAGCACGAAGTCCATCATCCGGCTAAAGAAACCGCCTTCGTTGACCGCTTCCATGACGATCAGCGGACGCTGCTCGATGGTTTTATCATTGAGCTTAAAGTCGATGGTTCCCACCACCTGCCCTTTGCTCAGCGGCGCCGTCAGCTGCGGATCCTTCAGGGTATAGCTGGCTTTCAGGTTTTTCAGCTGCCCGCGCGGCAGGGTAATCGAGCCGGCTTCTCCCGCCCCGAGTTTGGCTTCGCTGCTGTCGCCAAACCAGACGCGCTGGGTGATAAAGGTGGCGTCCGGTTTAATCGGCGTCACGGTTTCATAAAAACGGAAGCCCCAGGTCAACAGTTTTTCGGATTCATTAAACCGAATACGATCGGTCTTCGTCCCGAGCACCACGGCAATCAGACGCATATCGCCCTGAGTTGCAGAGGAGACCAGGTTATACCCTGCGCCGGCGGTGGTGCCGGTTTTCACGCCATCGGCGTTGAGGCTGGCGTTCCACAGCAGGCGGTTGCGGTTCGGCTGGCGAATCTTGTTGAAGGTGAACTCTTTCTCTTTATGGATAGCGTACTCTTCCGGTACGTCATGGATCATCGCTTTGGTCAGCAGCGCCATGTCGCGCGCGGTACTGAACTGCCCCGGCGCATCCAGTCCATGCACGGTCATAAAGGTGGTATTGGTCAGCCCCATTTTTTGGGCGTAGCCGTTCATCAGGCTGACGAACGCATCCTGGCTCCCCGCCACGTAGTCGGCAATCGCGATGCTGGCATCGTTGCCGGACTGAATGATCACCCCTTTATTCAGGTCTTCGACCGATACCTGCATCCCCGGCTTGAGGAACATCACCGATGAACCGCGCAGCACCGGGTTGCCGGTGGCCCAGGCATCGCGACCGACGGTCACCATATCGGTGGACTTAATTTTACCCGCTTTCAACGCCTGGCCGACCACGTAGCTGGTCATGATCTTGGTCAGGCTCGCCGGATCGAGTTTTTCATCGGCGTTGCCCTCGCTGAGTACTTTGCCGCTGGCGTAGTCCATCAGGATCCAGGCTCGCGCATCAATCGATGGGGCATCGGGGAGTTGTTCCGCTGCCTGTACCGCAGGCGCCGCGAGAACGAGAAGTGCGCAGCCTGCCGCGAGGCCGCGAAGGGAAAAAGCATCATGCGTCATAAGAGCCACCCAAGTATCCTTTCCAAACAAAATATGCCGCAACACTCTCTCGGCGCAGCAGCAGCCGGTGAGTAAAGCGTACAAATGACCTTAAAGAAACAGCGAGTTGGTAAAGTTTTTAAAGTTTACGCAATAACCTCGCTCCCTGCTGAAAACAGAGCAATTTTTTTGATCGTGGTTGCCTAAATATTATCTCTATTCCAACATGATTGCTCACCATGCTGCAACGACGGCTCAATAAAAGGCAGGAACAGAGATGATTACGCTATGGGGCAGGAATAATTCGACCAATGTGAAGAAAGTACGCTGGGTGCTGGAGGAGCTGGCGCTCCCCTATCAGCAAATCCTCGCGGGGCTGGAGTTCGGCCTCAATCATGACCCGGAGTATCTGGCGATGAACCCAAATGGCCTGGTGCCGCTGCTCAAAGATGATGCGAACGGCCTCGTGCTTTGGGAGTCGAACGCCATTATTCGCTATCTGGCCGCCGAGTATGGCCACGGCCGTCTGTGGCTAGACGCTCCGCGGCAGCGGGCGCAGAGCGACAAGTGGATGGACTGGGCAAACGGTTCGCTTTCCCCGGCCCACCGCCCGGTGTTAATGGGGCTGGTCAGAACGCCGGCGGAAAAACGCGACCCGGCGGCGATTGCCGCCGGTATCGCCACCTGCGAAGCGCTGTTTGCTATCCTTGATGACGAACTGGCGACGTCGGCCTGGCTGTCCGGCGACGCGTTTGGCCTCGGCGATATTGCCGTTGCGCCGTTCGTCTACAACCTGATGACGATTGTCGATAGCTGGCAGCCGCGCCCGCATCTGCAGCGCTGGTATCAGCAGCTCAACCAGCGCCAGGCGTGGCGCAACGTGGTGATGATTCCGGTGACCTGAGGCTAACTCCCGGGGCTCACCTTCAGCAGCTCGCCGTTGGACTCGTCGGTTAAGACATACAGATAGCCGTCGGGTCCGACGCGTACATCGCGGATACGCTTACCGCGGTCGCGCAGAATACGCTCTTCTTCGCTCACCGCGTCACCGTTCACCCGCAGGACAATCAGGGATTGATCCTTCAGCGCCCCGATAAACAGCTTATGCCGCCACTGCGGGAAGGTCTGCGCATCGTAGAAAGCCATACCGCTCACCGCCGGGGAGTGCTGCCAGAAGAAAAGCGGCGCTTCGGTACCTTCTACCGCGGTACCCTGCGCTTCGGGAATCGCCAGCCCGCTGTAGTTGATGCCGTGCGTCGCCAGCGGCCAGCCGTAATTTTTGCCTTTCTGCGGAATATTAATCTCATCCCCGCCGCGCGGGCCGTGCTCGTTGAGCCACAGAGTCTGGCTCCACGGATTCATCGCCATCCCCTGCGGGTTGCGGATACCGTAAGACCAGATTTCCGCTCTTGCTCCGGCCCGATCGACAAAGGGGTTATCGGCCGGGACTTTGCCGTCCTCCGTCAGGCGAACCACTTTTCCCTGCAGCTTATCCAGATCCTGGGCTGTCGGACGCTGGTTATTCTCGCCCAGCCCGATAAACAGATACCCTTTGCCATCAAACACCAGCCGCCCGCCAAAATGGTTGCCGGTAGAGAGCTTCGGCTGCTGGCGGAAAACGACCTGAAAGTTTTCCAGCCGCTGTAGGTTGTCACTCAGGCGGCCAAAACCCACCGCGGTGCCGGCCCTACCGTCATCGCCGGCTTCGGCGTAGCTCAGCCAGACCCGGCGAGATTGCGCAAAATCCGGCGCCAGGGCCACATCCAGGAGCCCCCCCTGGCCGTTGGCCCATACCTTCGGCACGCCCGCAATCGGCGCCGAGAGACCGTCTCCCTCGCGCCAGCGCTTCAGTTCCCCGCCGCGCAGAGTGATCAGCATCCCCTGGTCATTGGGCAGAAACGCCAGCGCCCACGGATGGTCAAGCTGGTTTTGCAATACGTCAACGCGCACCTTTTCGGCATAGGTCAGGGCGGGAAACAACAGCGCGGCAAGGGTCACTACGGTGGCAATCTGGCGCATGGCATCCTCCTGTTGGCAGCAATGCTGATAAGGGTAGCCAGCGGGACGAAACAGGACGGGATTTTTACATAACATTAAGCAGGGGGAGCTCGCCTCCCCCTGAATTCAGACGTGGGACAGTGGCGCCAGCTTATTCAGTTTATGAATATTCAGCGACAATTCAGCCAGGCAGCGTTCTAGCGTCTCTACGTTAACCGCAATATAAGACGGACAATCATGATGCCCGCTCATCAGGCACACCGCCGCAGAGGCAACGGCTCCACCTGCAAGACGGAGAGCGTCCCTCTCTTCCGGCGCAATAACGTGCTGCAGCCGCAGCCCGTGTTCACGCATTTCACCGCACAGTTCGAACAAGTTATCACGCAGATGCTCATTTTCGCTGACTGACATATAGCCCTTCGCTTTGCGCAACTGCAAATAAGCATCGAGATCAATGTGGGCATTAATCAGCTTATTCAGAAGGTGACGATACAGTCTGTCAACGCTCATCAGGTTTCCTCCTCTGTCATCCTTTACCACAGATATGATATGGTTATTTTTTGTACAAAATGATGCGCGAGGTCAATAATTCCTGGTTAATTAACATCATTTACAATGTAAATACATTGTTAAACAAAGCGCGAAATCCAGCCGACGGGCGATCCAATACGGAAAGTCATCCTGGCGCGCTGCACGCTTATGGCGTCGGGAAACGACGGACTCGCTGAACAGAGGGCAGACGTCGGACCATGGGGTAACACCAAAGACAAGCGATGGCGACTTTTAGTCGACGAGAGCAATCCAGTGGCTATCCAGAAGGTAGTTCCAGCACTCACCCAACGCAAAAATATAGATGCCGACGAGAATGATCAGAATAATAACCCCGATATTACTTTTTAATTTTAAATTCATGCTTAATTAACACCAGAGAAACCAATTATCTCATCATGATACTTTGCATAAAATAAACGATAAGAAAACACAGCACCGGCGCACAGGTAAAAATCAGAATCTCATAGCGTCACTGCGATTATTCATTGCCCATCTATATCCTGAATAACCCGGGTTGCATCAAGGCGCAGCGCCGCGAATCCCCGGGCGCGGGCGACCGGCGTCAGGTCCAGGTAGACAACGTTTCGGATGCTTTACTTAGCGCAATCGGTACTCAACCGAACGAACGTTGCCCGGTATACCGCACGGCTACCGCTGGCAAAGGTAATCTCACCGGTTTCCACGCCTTCATCAATATGCCCCAAAAGTTCCGGCTGCACTCGCCACTCAGCAAAACTATTGCCATTCTCATCATATGCCCGGTAGCACTGCCCTGATTCGGTCATTAATAGCGGATGCCCTTCATTGATCAGCACCAGATCAAAGCTTTTAATGTATTTTTTCTGTCCATCCGCCGCGATTGCCGTACCTTCTCTCGCTGGAAATGCTTCAATAATATAGTTTTTCTGGCTATGCGCCGAAGCCGCGTGCAGGGATATAAACAGCAGGGCCGTCGTGAAGACAAAACGATGTGGTCGTTTATTCATTTGCTCGTTCATAGGGTGATTAATATCCGGTATAGAGAAAAAAATTTCCGTTCTTTGTGCAGAGGATAAGCAGTGCATCAGTATGCATATGAAAAATAAACCTGATATCAACAATCCATGCGTTAACATCAGTTAAAATTTAAGTTTCGCATCTTGATAACAGAATCAAGTATCTTATTAAAACTCACTAACAATTTAATAAATTCCGCTTTATTTTTATTTAACACAGCACACCTGGTCAGGCGTTAAATATAAACAACACTAAAACAGAACGCACAAAAATTATTTTCCATCGTGTACATGCCTGGTCACACGTAGCAAAATAGCCCTTCTTGCCACCTATATCAGGAGCATCTATGAAAATACTTATATTGATATTTTCGTTAGCCGCATGCATTTTTGTTTTTATCTATCATATTAATCAAGACTTCGTCAGTCATAATGCTTATTTCTTCCATTCATCGCAGCTTAAAACTCACAATCAACCTAAAGAGATATGGACCAATCCTCGCGCCCTTCCCCGCAGTCTGTAGAGACCACGCCCCACCACGCACAACATCACCCCCTACAATAACCACCGATGAGCGTAACAACCTATATCCGGATATGGATAGCGCTCCGCAGACCGCCATGTTTATTTTTCGTTTAAAGTCTTGTTGTTATTATTGCCTGACTTAACCACTAAAAAACAGGGTCGCTATGAAATTTAAAAAAAGTAAAAAAGCACATACTGGCAGCATTATTTTTACATTATTCATCATAATGAATGTTGTCATGTTAGCCGTCAGCATGTATGTCCTGTATTTTAGTTCGGCAGCGCCCTTCGCCGAACACAGGTTTGCCCGCGATGCGGCCTTCTGGATTGGCGCATTCAAGCACATACTGTTTCTTAGCGGGCTGTGGATTTTCCTGGATATCATTTTTTCAGCGTATTTTTTCTTCACCCGAAAATAGTGTAAAAATCATTTATCAACTGCGGAAAACAGCATGATCCTCATCATTGCCTGGCTCATTGCCATGGGCACCAGCGAGTTATTACTCTGGCCCTATCATTATCTTCATATTTTTTCGCCGCTAGCGTATATCGCGCTATGCCTTATCTTTTTGTATCAGCGTAATAAAATACGCAACAACCGTGATTTAAGCAGCAATGAGAAAAAAATAAAAACATTGCGCTCCGGCATTCTGTTCCTTGTCACCATGCTGATCATGCTGGCGCTCAGCGTGAATATTCACTTTTTAATTAACCTCTCCGGCAGCCTTTGCTCCAGGATGGCGTGAAGGTCTCCGGGATTCATGAATCCCCATTCAACGCATACTCTCTTTTTTCCGCCCTGTGGCGTGGTTTAAATATCCGGCGGCGTATTGTGCGGCGGCCACATCGCGGTCATTAACGAAAGCTCCACTGCATACTCATGGCAAATATCGCCGGGACAATCATCCCCCCTTCAACGGCAAAATAATTGCTAAAGTTATATTGCAGTCCGTGGTAAAGATAGGGCGAAAAACCGACCCCGGTTAATTTCTTTGCCGTCCTGTAGGTTCCTGAATCACCGCAGTGGCTGAACGCCTTAAAAAAGAATTCTCCGGTATAGGCGTAGACACCTTTAAATGTCCAACCGTTTTGCCCGGAAGCCCAGTCTCTTCTCATCCCCAACGACAGGCAGCGGTCATCAAAACTGTTTTTCATCGTGCCGACTAATGCACTGTATTTAGACTCTGGCGAAAACTTCCGCTCAACAGAGACAAAGCGGTTATTAAAATTCTCGTTATATTGACCATGATTCCCCGTCAAATGATAGACATAGGAACCCGTATTAATAGAATATAAATTAATCTCTGCGGCATAACCTGAAGCGACTGCCGCCATCAGTGAAATACCGCATACGCAATTTCGTTTTTTAAACATGCACAAATCCAGGGACACAACAAGGAAACGTCGGGAGCAAAACAGCACGTTATCACAGCAGAGCTAAACCGGGACTCAATCAGCCTCTCCGGGCGTACGTGCTGCCCGGTCTTGTTCGCTGGCGATATACATATTGCCGGCGCTAAAGGTACGCGAAAGGCCTATGCGCAGCGGCGCCCTTTATACGGGGCCGTCGCACGCCAGCGGATTTTAATGCCGCGCCCGTCATCCTGCCCGCTTTCACTGCCCGGGAAAAGCGTTTCCCGGCGGATCCGCGACCCGCTGCGGCAAGCGGAGATAGCAGTACAATTTTCCCGCCAATCTCTGTAGAATCTGTGCCCCGACCATTCCAATAATTGAATACTTTTTAAGCTATGAGCAATGTAACGCATCAGCCGAAGATCGGCTTTGTCTCTCTGGGCTGCCCGAAGAACCTCGTGGACTCAGAACGCATCCTGACCGAACTGCGTACCGAAGGTTATGACGTGGTGCCCACCTACGACAACGCCGACATGGTTATCGTCAACACCTGTGGCTTTATCGACAGCGCCGTGCAGGAGTCGCTGGAAGCCATTGGCGAAGCGTTAAAAGAAAACGGGAAAGTGATTGTGACCGGCTGCCTGGGGGCGAAAGAAGACCAGATTCGCGAAGTGCACCCGAAAGTGCTGGAGATCACCGGCCCGCATAGCTATGAGCAGGTGCTTGAGCACGTCCATCACTATACGCCGAAGCCGAAGCACAATCCGTTCCTCAGCCTGGTGCCGGAACAAGGCGTGAAGCTAACGCCGCGTCACTACGCCTATCTGAAAATTTCCGAAGGCTGCAACCATCGCTGCACCTTCTGCATTATCCCGTCGATGCGCGGCGACCTGGTGAGCCGTCCGATTGGCGAAGTGCTGGCAGAAGCCAAACGTCTCGCCGATGCCGGGGTAAAAGAGCTGCTGGTCATTTCTCAGGATACCTCCGCCTACGGTGTGGATGTGAAACACCGCACCGGCTTCCACGACGGGATGCCGGTGAAAACCAGCATGGTCAGCCTGTGCGAAGAGCTGGCGAAACTCGGCATCTGGGTACGCCTGCACTACGTATACCCGTACCCGCACGTCGATGACGTGATCCCGCTGATGGCGGAAGGCAAAATCCTGCCGTACCTCGATATCCCGCTGCAGCATGCCAGCCCGCGGATCCTGAAACTGATGAAACGTCCGGGTTCGGCCGATCGTCAGCTGGCGCGCATCAAGCAGTGGCGTGAAATCTGCCCCGATTTGACCCTGCGTTCGACCTTTATCGTCGGCTTCCCGGGAGAAACGGAAGAAGATTTCCAGATGCTGCTCGACTTCCTGAAAGAGGCGCGTCTCGACCGCGTTGGCTGCTTTAAGTACAGCCCGGTTGAAGGCGCTACCGCCAACGAACTGGCGGATCAGGTGCCGGAAGAGGTGAAAGAAGAGCGCTGGAATCGCTTTATGCAGCTGCAGCAGCAGATTTCCGCCGAACGTCTGCAGGAGAAGGTGGGCCGCGAAGTAATGGTGCTGATCGACGAAGTCGATGAAGAAGGCGCCATCGGCCGCAGCATGGCCGACGCTCCGGAAATCGACGGCGCGGTCTATCTGAACGGCGAAACCGGGGTGAAACCTGGCGACGTGGTGCGGGTGAAAGTGGAACACGCCGACGAATACGACCTGTGGGGCAGCCGGGTTTAATTCCGGCATCGTCCCGCTCCCGGATAACGCCGCGATGCGGCTTATCCGGGCGAGCAAAACCACACATCGCCCCGCCCGCGCTCCCCGATAAGCGCCGCGCCGGCGGGGAATCTTCCGCTACCCCTTGATCTTCGGATCCAACGCATCGCGCAGGCCGTCGCCCAGCAGGTTAAACGCCAGCACCGTCAGAAAAATCGCAATCGCCGGGAACAGCGCCACGTGCGGCGCCATCACCATATCCGCCCGCGCCTCATTGAGCATCGCCCCCCACTCCGGCGTCGGCGGCTGCGCCCCAAGCCCCAGGAAAGAGAGACTGGCGGCGGAGATAATCGACACCCCGATACGCATGGTGAAATAGACCACGATTGACGACACCGTGCCGGGCAGGATATGGCTGAACAGAATCGTGGCATCGCTGGCGCCAATGCTGCGCGCCGACTCGATAAAGGTCTGCTGCTTGAGCACCAGGGTGTTGCCGCGCACCAGGCGGGCAAAGGCCGGGATCGAAAAAATGGCCACCGCGATAATCACGTTCGACATCCCGCTGCCCATCACCGCCACCACCGCAATCGCCAGCAGGATCCCGGGGAAGGCAAACAGCACGTCACAGATACGCATGATGATCCGATCCCACCAGCCTTCATAATACCCGGCCAGCAGTCCGAGCACGGTGCCTATCGCCGCGCCGATCAGCACCGCCAGCACCCCGGCCGCCAGTGAAATCTGCGCCCCGACCAGCACCCGGCTGAAAATATCGCGCCCGAGCGAATCGACGCCAAACCAGTGCATCATCGACGGGCCTTCATTCAGCCGGTCATAATCGAAATAGTTTTCCGCATCGAACGGCGCGATCCACGGGGCGACCACCGCCACCGCAATCAGCAGCAGGACAAAAACGCCGGCTCCCATCGCCACCGGCTGACGCCGAAAACGCCGCCAGAATTCGTGCCACGGCGTGCGTATTTGTCCGGGTTTGAGCCCCGGCATGGCATTGATAACCGCCTGCCTTCTCCAGTTGAGCAATCGCACCTTACTTGTACCTGATAGCTGGGTTAATGGCGGCATACAGCACATCCACCACTAAATTGATAAGAATAAATTCCAGCGAAAAGAGCAAAACCTCCGCCTGAATCACCGGATAGTCGCGCATCTCCACTGAATCCACCAGCAGTCGCCCAAGGCCGGGCCAGTTAAAGACCTTCTCTACCACGATCGACCCGCCGAGCAGGAAACCGAACTGTAGCCCCATCATGGTAACCACCGGGATCATCGCGTTGCGCAGGCCGTGTTTCAGTACCACCAGCGTCTCGCTGACCCCTTTCGCCCGCGCGGTGCGCATGTAGTCTTCATGCAGCACATCGACGAAAGAGGCGCGGGTGAAACGCGCCATCACCGCCGCCACCGCCGCCCCCAGGGTCAGGGAAGGCAGAATGTAGTGCCGCCAGCTGTCAGCGCCGACCGTCGGCAGCCAGCCCAGCTCAACGGAGAAGACCTGCATCAACAGCATACCGAGCGCAAAGGCCGGGAACGAAATACCGGTGACCGCCAGCGCCATCCCCAGACGATCCGGCCAGCGATTGCGCCACACCGCCGCCGCAATGCCCGCCGCCATACCAAACACCACCGCCCAGCTCATGCTGGCGAGCGTGAGCCACAGGGTCGGCATAAAGCGGCTGGCGATTTCACTGCTCACCGGACGACGCGACGCCATCGAGATGCCAAAATCCCCCTGCAGCACGCTGGTGATGTAGTGCCAGAACTGGACGTGCAGCGGCCGATCGAGCCCCAGCTGCTGGCTCACCATCGCCACTACCTGCGCATCGGCCTCCGGTCCGGCAATCAACCGCGCCGGGTCTCCGGGCAGCATATGCACGAACAGAAACACCAGCACCGCGACAATCAACAGCGTAGGAATCAGCCCCAGCAGGCGTTTAATCACATAATTAAGCATCGCCCCTCCTGACTTCCGCCCTCACTGCGTCGGGACGAGGATAACAGGCGTAGCCGCGTGGCCCGCTGCCCTCCCCCGCGGCGGGAGAGGGCCAGGGTACATGCTATCACTGTGCTAAATCCGCCTGCTCGAAGCTAAAGCCGGTATCCGGCTGGATATAGAAGCCGGTCAGACTCTTGCTGTGCGCCGACACCAGTTTTTCCACCACCAACGGAACCCACGGCGACTCTTTCCAGATCGTATCCTGCGCGTCTTTGTAGAGCCGCGTTTTTTCCTTCACGTCGGTAGTTTTCAGCGCATCATTCAGGTCCTTATCCACCTGAGGGTTGGCGTAAAAAGCGGTGTTGAACAGGGTTGGCGGCCAGTTTTGCGAAGCAAACAGCGGCGACAGCGCCCAGTCGGCTTCGCCGGTTGAGGCCGACCAACCGGTGTAGAACATGCGTACTCCGCTCTCTTTCTGCCCTTTGCCTTCCACTTCCGCCGCACGCTGCCCGGCATCCATCGCCGTCAGCTGCGCCTTAATTCCTACCTGCGCCAGCTGCTGCTGAGTGAACTGCAACACCTTCTGCGCGGTGCTGTGGTTATGCGATGACCACAGCGTGGTGCTGAACCCGTTAGGGAAACCGGCCTCTTTAAGCAGCTCGCGGGCTTTCGCCGGATCGTACGGCCACGGTTTAAAGGTCTCGGCGTAGGCGATGGAAGGTGGGACAACGCCGGTGGCCGGGGTGGCATAGCCGGCGAAGGCAACCTTCACCAGCGCCTGGCGGTTGATCGCATAGTTGATCGCTTCCCGCACTTTCGGGTTATCAAACGGCTTTTGCGTGACGTTCATGCTGATGTAACGTTGCATGATCGACGGGCTGGCCACCAGCTCCAGCTTGCTGTTTTTCTCCAGCACCGGGGCCTGCTCATAGGGGATCGGGAAGGCAAACTGCGCTTCGCCGGTTTGCAGCATCGCCGCACGGGTATTGTTATCCACCACCGGACGCCAGGTAATAGAATCCAACTTCGGCAAGCCCGGCTGCCAGTAGTCGGCAAATTTTGTCACCTTCACAAAATCGGTCTGATTCCAGGTATCCAGCTTATACGGGCCGGTGCCCACCGGATGGAAACCGATCTCTTTGCCGTACTTTTTCAGCGCCGCCGGGGAGATCATCGCCGTTGCCGGGTGGGCAAGAATGTTGATGAACGCCGAGAACGGCTGTTTGAGGGTGATTTTTACCGTCGTCGGGTCAACGGCTTCGGTACTGGCGATATTTTTATACAGGTTGTAGCGCTTGAGGTGATTGTCCGGATTGCTGGCGCGATCGAGGTTGGCCTTCACCGCTTCGGCGTTAAAATCGCTGCCGTCCTGGAACTTGACCCCCGAATGCAGCTTGATGGTGTAGACCAGCCCGTCCGGGGAGATGGTGTAGCTTTCCGCCAGCACGTTTTGCAGCTTCATATCCTTATCAAGACCGAACAGCCCTTGATAGAACGACTTGGCGACGGCCTGGGACAAGGTGTCATTGGCATCATAGGGGTCGAGGGTCGTAAAGTTAGAACCGACCGCTACGACCACATCTTTGGCGGCAAAAGCGGGACTTGCCGCCAGCGCCGACGCGATGCCCAGCGCCAGCAACCATTTGCGTGATACGCGTTGTGTCATGTTGTTCTCCTGAAATCCTGCATTATGGATGTTGTTGTTATCTTCCCAGCACATCGGCGACGGGTTCCCTGGCGACAAAATGTCCCGGCCCCACCTGGAGTAACGGCGCGCTGGTTACCTCTTCTCCCCGCTTATAGATATTGCCCGGCAGCTCATCAGAGAGCAGCACGCGCTGCGGATGACGATGCGTCGGGTCGGCGACCGGAACGGCGGCCATCAGTTTGCGGGTATAAGGATGCTGTGGGTCTTCAAATACGGCACGCCGTGGGCCAATCTCCACGATGCGACCACGATACATCACCGCCACGCGGTGGCTGATGCGTTCAACGACCGCCATATCATGCGAAATAAACAGAAAGGCGATGCCCATTTCGCGCTGTAAATCGAGCATCAGATTAATAATCTGCGCGCGGATCGAGACATCAAGCGCCGAGACCGACTCATCGGCAATCACTACTTTTGGATTGAGCGCCAGGGCGCGGGCGATGCAGATGCGCTGGCGCTGGCCGCCGGAAAACTCATGTGGGTAGCGCCAGGCGTGTTCGGGCAGCAGGCCGACGCGCTCCAGCAGCCAGCCGACGCGTTCGCGCGCCGCATCGCCCTCCAGCATACCGTGGATGCGCAGCGGCTCCATAATCGAATAGCCGACCGTTTGTCGCGGGTCGAGCGACGCATACGGATCCTGAAAAATAAACTGAATATCGCGGCGCAGCGCCTGCAGCTTGCTGTTGGCGAGCGTATCGATGCGCTCGCCGTTAAACGTGATGGTCCCGCCCTGCGTCGCGACCAGCCGCAACAGGGCGCGACCGGTGGTTGATTTCCCGCAGCCGGATTCGCCGACCAGCGACAGGGTCTCCCCCGGCCACAGGTCAAAGCTGACTTTTTCCACCGCGTGCACTTCGCGGGTGATGCGATTCAGAATGCCGCTGCGCAGCGGGAAACGCGCCACCAGGTCACGCACTTTCAGAATCGGCTCCCCGGCGACGACGGTATTCTGCTCGCCCTCGTCAGGCGCGGTTTGCTGTAATAACGGGAAATGACGCGGGAGATCGCTGCCGCGCATCGAACCTAAACGCGGCACCGCGGCCAGCAGCGCCTGGGTATAAGGGTGCTGCGGCGCGCGGAAGATCTCCGTCACCGCCCCGCACTCCACCGCTTCTCCGCGGTACATCACCAGCACCCGATCGGCGATATCGGCAACCACGCCCATATCGTGCGTAATAAAAATCACCCCCATCGCCATCTCTTTTTGCAGCACGGCAATCAGCTGGAGGATCTGCGCCTGGATCGTCACATCCAGCGCGGTGGTCGGCTCATCGGCGATCAGCACCGCCGGTCGGCACGACAGCGCCATGGCGATCATTACCCGCTGGCGCATCCCGCCGGAGAGCTGATGCGGATAGCGCGAGAGCATCGCTTGCGCTTCGGGAATACGCACCTGGTCGAGCATTTTTTTCGCTTCGCGCAGCGCCTCTTCATGCCCCAGCCCCTGATGCAGACGGATAGACTCGGCAATCTGTTCGCCGATGGTAAACACCGGGTTCAGTGAGGTCATCGGCTCCTGAAAAATCATCGCCATATCGGCCCCGCGCACGCTGCGCATCCCGGCGGCGGACTGCTCGCTCAAGGCCAGCACCTGGCCGTTGCGGCGGCGCAGCCACAGCCCCTCGCTGCTGACCTGGCTTGCCGCCTGATCGAGCAGACGCATCAGCGCCAGCGCGGTCACCGACTTACCCGAGCCGGACTCCCCGACGATGGCTAACGTCTCGCCGCGCCGCAGGGTAAACGAGAGATGACGCACCGCCGAAAAGGTCTGCTGCTCCTGGCTAAACGCCACGTTCAGATCGCGCACCACCAGCACATCGCTGGCATCGATTTCTTGACTCTGCGGCAACGTCCTTCCCCTTATTCCCGATAAATACCAATCGTAGGCGTATCGCCCGCATAGCACCACGCCCGATACATGCCTTCGCTGTTAAACGGCAGCACCACGTTACCTTCCCGGTCGATCGCAATCAGCCCGCCGCTGCCGCCCAGCGCCGGCAGTTTTTCCATGACCACGCGTTCGCAGGCGTCGTACAGACTCAGGTTGCCATACTCCATCAACGCGGCAATATCGTAGGCCGCCAGCGTACGCATAAAGACTTCGCCGGTACCGGTACAGGAGACCGCCACGCTGGCGTTATTGGCGTAACAACCGGCCCCGGGCAGCGGACTGTCGCCAACGCGGCCGGGGAGTTTATTGGTCATCCCCCCGGTAGAGGTCGCGGCAGCCAGATTACCGGCCAAATCCAGCGCCACCGCGCCGACGGTACCCATTTTCTGGCGCTCGTCCAGCGGGGCGAGGTGGTGATCGAGGACAATCTCGTCATCCGACTGCGCCTGCTGCAGCTGCAGTAAACGTTCGGTGGTTGAAAACAGCGTGTTTGCCACCCGTTCCATGCCGTGAGAGGCGGCAAAATCCTCTGCCCCTTCGCCAATCAGCAGCACATGCGGACTCTGCTCAAGTACCAGACGCGCGGCCAGCACCGGGTTACGTAGATGTTTAATCCCGGCGACCGCCCCGGCGTGGAGACTGTTGCCGTCCATAATGCAGGCATCCAGCTCATGCGTCGCATCGCGGGTGAATACCGAACCGATACCCGCATTAAATAGCGGGCACTCTTCCAGCAGGCGCACCGCTTCGGTCACCGTATTCAGCGCGCTGGCTCCCGCCGCCAGCATTTTCTGCCCGCTGTCGACAATCGCCGACAGCGCCGCCACGTACTGACGTTCGCGTTCTGGCGTCAGCTGCGCGCGCGTGATGGCCCCCGCCCCGCCATGAATTGCTATTACCGCCTTGCCCATTCAGCGATCCTTAAACGATAAAGTGCCTCTACACGGCATCCTGTGAACGGCCGCCTGCGACGCAACAAACACCCGCACCATCCCGGGGTGATGTTGCTGTCGCTTCGACGCGCTCTGAATGATTTTGTGTATAAATATCATTATCGTGCTTACTGTCCTATACAATTTTTGAATATAGAAAGCGCGCGCGGTGATGTAAAGCCTGTTCCGGAGGGCATATAGCCGCCGGCGCTTTTCTGCCATAATAGGCGTTTTGATGTTTTGCCCGCAGGAGCAACCCATGGATTTTACCGCCGGACTGATGCCGCTCGACACCGCCCTGACTCAGATGCTCAACCGTATAACGCCGCTGAATGCGGTGGAAACCGTACCGCTGTTGCAGGCCTTTTCGCGCGTGACCGCCCATGATCTCGTTTCGCCGCTGGACGTTCCGGGCTTTGATAACTCGGCGATGGATGGCTATGCCGTACGTCTGGCCGATCTCGCCGATGGCGCCGCTCTGCCGGTCGCGGGTAAAGCGTTCGCCGGTCAGCCGTTCCATGGCGCCTGGCCCGCGGGAAGCTGTCTGCGTATTATGACCGGCGCGCCGGTCCCAGCGGACTGCGATGCGGTGGTGATGCAGGAAGAGACCGAACAAACCGCGGACGGCATTCGCTTCATTGCCCCGGTCAAAGCCGGGCAAAACGTTCGCCGCCGTGGTGAGGATATCGCCAGGGGAGCGGTGGTCTTCCCGGCGGGGACCCGTTTAACCGTCGCCGAGCTGCCGGTTCTGGCGTCGCTGGGGATTGCCCAGGTCGAAGTGGTTCGTCAGGTCCGGGTGGCGGTCTTCTCCACCGGCGACGAGCTGCAGCTGCCGGGCCAGCCGCTGGGCGACGGGCAAATCTACGATACCAACCGCCTTGCCGTGCACCTGATGCTTCAGCAGCTGGGCTGCGAAGTCATCAACCTCGGCATTATTCCTGACGATCCGCAAAAGCTACGGGAGGTCTTTATCAAGGCCGACCAGCAGGCTGACGTGGTGATCAGCTCCGGCGGCGTCTCCGTCGGGGAAGCGGACTACACCAAAGATATTCTCGACGAGCTGGGTGAAATCGGCTTCTGGAAGCTGGCCATCAAGCCGGGTAAACCTTTTGCCTTCGGTAAGCTGAACAGCAGCTGGTTCTGCGGCCTGCCGGGGAACCCGGTCTCCGCAACTCTCACCTTCTACCAGCTGGTGCAGCCGCTGCTGGCGAAACTGAGCGGTAATACCGCGCAGGCCCAGCCGATGCGCCTGCGGGTTCGCGCCGCCGCACGCCTGAAAAAATCGCCGGGGCGCCTCGACTTCCAGCGCGGCATCCTGCAACGCAATCCGGACGGTGAACTGGTGGTCGAATCCACCGGCCATCAGGGGTCGCACATTTTCAGCTCCTTCAGCCTCGGCAACTGCTTTATCGTCCTCGAACGCGAACGCGGTCATGTCGAAGCGGGCGAATGGGTTGAAGTCGAGCCCTTCAACCATCTGTTCGGGGGGCTGTAATGGGCGTGGAGCTGAGCGATGAGGAGATGCTGCGCTACAACCGGCAAATCATCCTCCGCGGTTTTGATTTTGACGGTCAGGAGCAGCTGAAAGCCGCCCGGGTGCTGGTGGTCGGACTCGGCGGGCTCGGCTGTGCCGCCGCGCAGTATCTGGCGGCGGCAGGCGTCGGGCAGCTGACGCTGCTGGATTTTGATAGCGTGTCACTCTCCAATTTGCAGCGCCAGACCCTGCACAGCGATGCGACTCTCGGCCAGCCGAAAGTCGACTCCGCCCGCGAGGCGCTGGCGCGGATCAATCCCCATGTTCAGCTCACGCCGCTTAACGCTCTGCTGGAAGGGCCGGCGCTGTGGGCGCAAATCGCCGCCCATGATCTGGTGCTTGACTGTACCGATAACGTCGCCATCCGCAACCAGCTTAACGCCGGCTGCTTTCAGCACCGCACGCCGCTGGTTTCCGGCGCGGCTATTCGTATGGAAGGCCAGATCAGCGTCTTCACCTGGCAGGAGGGTGAGCCGTGCTATCGCTGCCTGAGCCGTCTGTTTGGCGATAACGCCCTTACCTGCGTTGAGGCCGGTGTGATGGCCCCGCTGGTGGGGATCATCGGCGCCCTGCAGGCGATGGAAGCCATCAAGGTTCTCACCCACTACGGCACGCCCGCGGCGGGGAAAATCGTGATCTATGATGCGATGACCTGCCAGTTCCGAGAAATGAGACTGCCGCGCAATCCGCAGTGCGAGGTGTGCGCAAGCCGCTAACCTGCCACTGCCTTCCGGCGGCGGCGGTCGCCGGCTAATCTGTGACCTGCAACACCTTTCCCGTTCTTTGCCAGCTTCTCCGCCATGCTTGTTGATTTGCATCAATATAACTTTCATTCGAAAGTTATTTAATCTTCATATGCAAAGAGAGAGCTCATCATGATCTTCAATATTCAGCGCTATTCCACCCATGACGGCCCAGGGATCCGCACCGTGGTGTTCCTTAAAGGCTGCTCGTTGGGCTGCCGCTGGTGCCAGAACCCGGAAAGCCGCGCCCGTACGGCGGACCTGCTGTATGACGCCCGTTTGTGCCTCGACGGTTGCGACCTGTGCCAGCAGGCGGCGCCGGAGGTGATAACCCGCAAGCTGGATGGCCTGATTATCCATCGTGAAAAGCTCACCGATGACCACTATGCGCGGCTGCGCGAATGCTGCCCGACTACCGCGCTCACCGTCTGTGGCGAAGAGAAAAGCGTGGACGAGATTATGACCGCAGTGCTACGCGATAAGCCCTTTTACGATCGCAGCGGCGGCGGGATCACTCTCTCCGGCGGCGAACCCTTTATGAGCCCTGAACTGGCGCTGCCGCTGTTGCGAAAAAGCCATGAGGCCGGGATCCATACCGCCGTCGAAACGTGCCTGCACGTACCGTGGAAGTATGTGGCCCCCTCTTTGCCGTGGATCGATCTGTTCCTCGCCGATCTCAAGCATGTGAATGAGGCCATTTTCAATACGTGGACCGACGGCAGCGCCCGCCGGGTGCTGGATAACCTGCAGCGCGTCGCGCAGGCCGGGAAGAAAATCATCATCCGCGTCCCGCTCATTCCGGGCTTTAACGCCGATGAAGCCGCGATTACCGCCATAACCGATTTTGCCGCCGACCGCCTGCAGGTCGGAGAGATTCATTTCCTGCCGTACCACACGCTGGGAATGAACAAATACCAGTTACTCAGTCAGCCCTATACCGCTCCGGACAAACCGCTTGCTGCCCCCGAGCTGCTCGCCTTCGCGCAGCACTATGCTCAGAGCAAAGGTTTAACGGCTACTTTACGAGGATAAACTCATGACCACTCTGAAACTGGATACGCTGAGCGCCCGCATTCAGGCGCACAAAATGGCGCTGGTGCATATTGTTAAGCCGCCGGTATGCACCGAACGCGCGCAGCATTACACCACCGCTTATCAGCAGCATCTGGATAAGCCGCTCCCGGTACGTCGCGCGCTGGCGCTGGCCCATCACCTGGCGGAGCGCACCATCTGGATCAAGCACGACGAGCTGATCGTCGGCAACCAGGCGAGCGAAGTCCGCGCGGCGCCGATCTTCCCGGAATATACCGTCAGCTGGATAGAAAAAGAGATCGATGACCTCGCCGATCGCCCGGGCGCGGGCTTCGCGGTCAGCGAAGAGAACAAGCGCGTTCTGCATGAAATCTGCCCGTGGTGGCGCGGACAAACCGTCCAGGACCGCTGCTACGGGATGTTCAGCGATGAGCAAAAAGCGCTGCTGGCGACCGGGATTATCAAAGCCGAAGGCAACATGACCTCCGGCGACGCTCATCTGGCGGTTAACTATCCCCTGCTGCTGGAAAAAGGTCTCGATGGCCTGCGCGCTAAAGTCGCCGAGCGCCGCTCGCGGATTAACCTCACCGTGCTGGCAGATTTACACGGCGAACAGTTCCTGAAAGCGATGGATATCGTTCTGGCAGCGGTGAGCGAACATTGCCAACGCTTTGCCGCGCTGGCCCGGACGATGGCCGCCGCAGAAACGCGCGAAGCCCGTCGCGACGAGCTGCTGGCCATCGCCGAAAACTGCGCCATTATCGCCCATGAACCGCCAAAAACCTTCTGGCAGGCGCTGCAGCTGTGCTATTTCATCCAGCTGATCCTGCAAATCGAATCCAACGGCCACTCGGTCTCCTTCGGCCGAATGGACCAGTATCTGTACCCGTACTATCGCCGCGACGTCGAACTGCAGCACTCTCTGGAACGTGAGCAGGCGATTGAAATGCTGCATAGCTGCTGGCTGAAGCTGCTGGAAGTGAACAAAATCCGCTCCGGCTCGCACTCCAAAGCCTCTGCGGGCAGCCCGCTGTACCAGAACGTCACCATCGGCGGACAGAATCTGGTCGACGGCAAGCCGCAGGACGCGGTGAACCCGCTCTCCTACGCGATCCTCGAATCCTGCGGCCGCCTGCGTTCCACCCAGCCCAACCTCAGCGTGCGTTACCATGCCGGGATGAGCAATGACTTCCTCGATGCCTGCGTGCAGGTGATCCGCTGCGGTTTCGGCATGCCGGCGTTCAATAACGACGAAATCGTTATTCCGGAATTCATCAAGCTCGGCATTGAGCCGCAGGACGCTTACGACTACGCCGCCATTGGCTGCATCGAAACCGCCGTCGGCGGCAAGTGGGGCTATCGCTGTACCGGGATGAGCTTTATTAACTTCGCCCGGGTGATGCTGGCCACTCTCGAAGGCGGCCGCGATGCCACCAGCGGCCAGGTGTTTCTGCCGCAGGAGCGCGCGCTGTCGAAAGGCAACTTCGCCAGCTTCGACCAGGTGCTGGAGGACTGGGACAGGCAGATTCGCTACTACACGCGCAAATCTATCGAGATCGAGTACGTGGTCGATACCATGCTGGAAGAGAACGTCCACGACATTCTGTGCTCGGCGCTGGTGGATGATTGTATCGAGCGGGCGAAGAGCATTAAGCAGGGCGGGGCGAAATACGACTGGGTATCCGGTTTGCAGGTCGGTATCGCCAACCTCGGCAACAGCTTAGTGGCGGTGAAAAAACTGGTGTTTGAGCAGGGCGCGATCGGTCAGCAGCAGCTGGCGCAAGCCCTGGCGGAGGACTTCGCCGGACTGACCCACGAACAGCTGCGCCAACGCCTCATTAACGGCGCGCCGAAGTACGGCAACGATGATGACAGCGTGGATATTCTGCTGGCGCGCGCGTATCAGACCTATATCGATGAGCTGAAGCAATATCATAACCCGCGCTACGGCCGCGGCCCGATTGGCGGTAACTACTACGCCGGGACCTCTTCCATCTCGGCAAACGTACCGTTTGGCGCGCAGACGATGGCCACCCCGGATGGGCGCAAAGCGCACTCCCCGCTGGCGGAAGGGGCAAGCCCGGCGTCAGGGACTGACCACCTCGGGCCCACCGCGGTGATCGGCTCCGTCGGTAAACTCCCCACCGGGTCGATTCTCGGCGGCGTACTGCTGAATCAGAAGCTCAATCCGGCGACGCTGGAGAACGAGTCCGATAAACAGAAGCTGATGGTGCTGCTGCGCACCTTCTTCGAGGTGCATAAAGGCTGGCATATCCAGTACAACATCGTCTCGCGCGAAACGCTGCTGGAAGCGAAGAAACACCCTGACCAGTATCGCGACTTAGTGGTCCGCGTCGCCGGCTATTCGGCCTTCTTCACCGCCCTGTCGCCGGATGCCCAGGACGATATCATCGCCCGCACCGAGCATACGCTGTAAGTAAAAGCCCCGGCTGGCGCTGCGCTGAGCCGGGCTACGGATTCACGGCCATTTGCTGGCTGGTAGCCCGGGTCAGACGTTAGCGCCGCAACCCGGAGACGAGTTCATCGCCCATACCAGGCCTACGCTGTAAGTAAAAGCCCCGGCTGGCGCTGCGCTGAGCCGGGCTACGGATTCACGGCCATTTGCGCGCCGTGGTAGCCCGGGTCAGGCGTTAGCGCCGCAACCCGGAGACGAGTTCATCGCCCGTACCAGGCCTACGCTGTAAGTAAAAGCCCCGGCTGGCGCTGCGCTGAGCCGGGCTACGGATTCACGGCCATCTGCGCGCCGTGGTAGCCCGGGTCAGGCGTTAGCGCCGCAACCCGGAGACGAGTTCATCGCCCGTACCAGGCCTACGCTGTAAGTAAAAGCCCCGGCTGGCGCTGCGCTGAGCCGGGCTACGGATTCACGGCCATTTGCGCGCCGTGGTAGCCCGGGTCAGGCGTTAGCGCCGCAACCCGGGAATTTTCTCCCGTACATTGTCAGCCGCTAGCGGAGTCAACCCACCTATCTGGAGCGCAACGAGGCGGATGAAGTTTCATTCGAAATAAATTTGTGCTTTGGGTCACATTGTAATTAGAATGTTACTGGTCGCAGTTAAGCCAGGAGCACAGGTATGACCGTTAAAGTTATCGTCACTGATATGGACGGAACTTTTCTCAATGACGCCAAGCAGTATGACCGCCCGCGTTTTCTTGCGCAGTTCGCGCAACTTCAGCAGCAAGGTATTGAATTCGTTGTCGCCAGCGGCAACCAGTACTACCAGCTGATCTCCTTTTTCCCTGAAATCCGACAGCAGATCTCTTTCGTCGCCGAGAACGGGGCGCTGGTGTATGAGCACGGCAAGCAGCTGTTTCACGGCGAGCTGACGCGCCACGAATCCCAGGTGGTCATTGGCGAGCTGCTGAAAGATAGCCAGCTGAACTTTGTCGCCTGCGGCCTGCAGAGCGCCTACGTCAGCGATAAAGCCCCCGATGCGTTTGTCGCCCTGATGGCAAAACACTATCACCGCCTGCAGCGCATCAGCGATTATCAGCAAATCGACGACACCCTGTTTAAGTTTTCGCTCAATCTGCCGGATAGCGAGATCCCGCAGCTGATCGATAAACTGCACGTTGCGCTGGATGGCATCATGAAGCCGGTGACCAGCGGTTTCGGCTTCGTCGATTTAATCATTCCCGGCCTGCATAAAGCGAACGGCATCAGTCGCCTGCTGAAACGCTGGCACGTCTCGCCGCAGGAGTGCGTCGCCATTGGCGACAGCGGCAACGACGCGGAAATGCTCAAGCTGGTGAAATACTCATTCGCCATGGGCAATGCCGCCGAAAGCATCAAAACTATCTCGCAGTATGCGACCGATGACAATAATCACCACGGCGCGCTAAAGGTCATTCAGGCCGTTCTGGATAACGCCTCCCCCTTCGACGTCTGATCGCTCAGCGGGGCCTTCCGCCCCGGTTTTTTCCATTTTGTGCACTCCCTTTAATTTTTAAACTTGCATTAACTTAAATTTAACTTAAATTAACGTTTGTAAGATTTAATACTTTCGAATGAAAGATGAGTGAGGTCACCATGGCTGCTATCTATACCCACGAAACATTACCTGCCGACCACAAAGCGGCAATTCGACAAATGAAACAGCATCTGCGCGGGCAAATCGGCGATGTGCAGGCGGTGTTCGATAAGCTAACGGCGCGGATTAGCGCGCGTCTGGCAGAGATCGAGGCGCTGAAGGCCCGCGGCGAAGAGGTCTGGCCGGTGATCCCATTTAGCGATATTGCCCAGGGTAAGGTCAGCCCCGCCCAGCGCGAAGCCATCAAGCGTCGCGGCTGCGCGGTGATCAAAGGTCATTTTTCACGCGAGCGCGCGCTGGCCTGGGATAACGCAATGCTGGAGTATCTCGACCACAACCATTTCGATGACGTTTACAAAGGCCCCGGCGATACCTTCTTCGGCTCACTCGACGCCTCACGCCCGGAAATTTACCCGATTTACTGGTCCCAGGCGCAGATGCAGGCGCGGCAGAGCGATGAAATGGCGGCCGTGCAATCGTTCCTCAACCGCCTGTGGACCTTTAACCATGACGGCAAACAGTGGTTCGATCCTGACGTCAGCGTCATTTACCCGGACCGTATTCGCCGCCGCCCGCCGGGCACCACCTCAAAAGGGCTGGGCGCGCACACCGATTCCGGAGCGCTGGAGCGCTGGCTGCTGCCGGCCTACCAACGCGTCTTTGCCAACGTTTTTAACGGCAATATTGAAGCCTACGACCCGTGGGATGCGGCGCACCGCACCGAAGTGGAAGAGTATACCGTCGACAACACCACCAAATGTTCCGTCTTCCGTACCTTCCAGGGCTGGACCGCACTCTCGGATATGATTCCGGGTCAGGGACTGCTGCACGTGGTGCCGATTCCGGAAGCGATGGCCTATGTCCTGCTGCGGCCGCTGCTTGACGACGTGCCGGAAGACGAGCTGTGCGGCGTGGCGCCGGGCAAAGTGCTGCCGATTTCACAGAAATGGCACCCGCTGCTGATGAAAGCGCTGAGCTCGATTCCGGCGCTCAACGCCGGCGATTCGGTATGGTGGCACTGCGATGTGATTCACTCGGTTGCCCCGGTTGAAAACCAGCAGGGCTGGGGCAACGTGATGTATATCCCCGCCGCGCCGATGTGCGAGAAAAACCTCGCCTACGCGCAGAAGGTCAAACTGGCGCTGGAAAAAGGCGCTTCGCCGGGTGACTTCCCGCGTGAAGACTACGAGGCCGACTGGCAGGAACGTTTTACCCTGGACGATCTCAACGTTCACGGTAAACGGGCGCTGGGTATCCCCGTTTAGTCGTCATAGAGCCCGGCCTGCACTACGGCGGTATGGCGGTTATCCGGCCGTATCCGCCGTACCGAGTCACGCACCGCCAGCGTACCGTGCAGCAGCAGTGAACCCCGCGGCGCATCCGGACGGAGCAGCCGCTGCTGCAGCATATGGACCGCTTCGGTACCCAGCTCATCGCGTGGGACGTGTACCGCGGTGAGCGGCACATCCTGGATCGCCGCCAGATTAAAGCCATCGATACTCATCACCGATATATCCTGCGGCACCCGCAGGCCGCGCTTTTGCAATGCGCTGACGGTGCCGGCGACCATAAAATCGCCGCCCACCAGAAATGCCGTCGGCAGCGGTTTCCCCGCCTGCGCATCGAGCCATTCCCCTACCCGCTCTTCCGTCTCCCTGGCGCTGAAGCTGGCGACGGTAAGCAGATCCCGCCCGTCGCTAAACCGCAGATTCCGCGCGCGCCAGGCCTCCTTGATGCCCACCAGCCGCAGCTCCATGGTGTAGCGCCGCAGGCACATCACGTTCAGCACCGCCCGATGCCCCATATCAAACAGATACTGCGCGGCAAACTGGCCGATCAGCCGGTGATCCGGCGCAATCGACGGCAGGCGCATTCCCTCATCGCGGCAGTTGATCAGTACGCAGGGTTTCGCCAGGTCCGCCGCCAGATCGTGAATATGCGGATCGTCAATACCGAGCAGGACGGCCGCCTCGGTTTCCGGCTCATTCATGCGCGCCAGAAACAGGTTGGCATCGCTGTCGTTCTCTTCCAGCGCACAGGTACGCAGGCGCACCTCATGCGCCGCCAGCGCGTGATGAATGCTCTGGATAACCCGGTAGTAATAGATATCGGAACGCTCGTCGAACGCCCGCTGCGGCGCAAACACCACCAGGCTATTGAGCAGCATGCGTCCGGCGGCGATGCCATCCATCACCCCCATTTCGCGCGCGCAGGTCAGCACGGTCTGGCGCGCCTTCTCGCTGGTGTTCGCTTTTCCGGCCAGCACCCTGGAAACCGTACTCGCCGACATCCCCGTCCGGGCGGCGATTTCGGCGATTTTTAGCTTTTTATCCATTTTGTGATCCAGCTCCATTTTGCAAATGAAAGAATTTTCACCAACTGAAAACCCAGTTTATCAAGCCACCGTTGGCATCTTCCGTGAGCATTCCGCCATCTTATGAAAAAGCTTTCATAAATAACGCTACTGTCGGCTAATTTTCTATCTTAACCTCAATTGGTCCGATAGCTTCCGCTAAAAACCCTCGGACCACCAAACAAATAAAACAATATTATTCAACATATTAAAAAAACAGGTATGACAACTTACGGATTGAGACGGTCATTTCCCCCTACACAAAAAATCTTGTGGAGCGTTCTATGAGCCAAGGCCTCAACAACGATATGGCAGTCAGCAAAGCCCGCCGGGTGGTAAAAAACTTACGCTGGTGGATGCTGATCCTTTTCTTACTCGGCGTCACCGTTAACTACATTACCCGCAACTCTCTGGGGATTATCGCCCCGGAACTGAAATCCACCCTCGGCATCACCACCGAACAGTACTCATGGATCGTCGGCGCGTTTCAGCTCGCCTACACCCTCTTCCAGCCGCTGTGCGGCTGGCTTATCGACGTGATCGGCCTGAAGCTCGGCTTTATGATTTGCGCCACGCTGTGGGCGATCGCCTGTATCGCTCACGCCGGCGCCGGTAGCTGGCTGCACCTGGCGATCCTGCGCTTTTTTATGGGTGGGGCAGAAGCCGCCGCCACGCCGGCCAACGCCAAAACCATCGGCGAATGGTTCCCGAAATCTGAACGGCCGATTGCCGCCGGTTGGGCCGGGGTCGGCTTCTCCATCGGCGCCATGCTGGCGCCGCCGATTATCTATTTCGCCCACGCCTCTTTCGGCTGGCAGGGCGCGTTCATGTTCACCGGGGCGCTGGCGCTGCTGTGGGTGGTTCTGTGGTGGGCGTTTTACCACACCCCGGAAAAGCACCCCAACCTCGGCAAAGCAGAGCTGGAGTACATCCGCCAGGATAATGAACCGGCGGCGGTAAAACTGCCGTTCTTTACCGCGCTGAAAACCGTATCGAAAAATAAGCGCTTCTACGGTATTGCGATTCCGGCTTTTATGGCCGAACCGGCCTGGGCGGTGCTGAGCTTTTGGGTACCGCTGTACCTGGCGAAAGAGCACGGGATGGATCTCAAGCAGATCGCCATGTTCGCCTGGCTGCCGTTCCTCGCCGCCGACCTCGGCAGCGTCGCCAGCGGCTATCTGACCAGACTGTATACCCGCTGGTTCGGCTGCACGCAGATTAACTCGGTGGTCGCCAGCTCGGTGACCGGCGCATTCCTGATGATTTCGCTGGCGCTCGTCGCCATCACCCGCGACCCCTATATCACCATCATTCTGATTTCTATCGGCGGCTTCGGCCACCAGATCATCTCCTGCATGCTGAGCGCGCTGGTGGTGGCATCCTTTGATAAAGGCCAGATGGCGACCGTCAACGGCATGCGCGGTTCCGCCGCCTGGATCGCCAGCTTCCTGTTCTCGCTGCTCATCGGGGTGACCGCCGACAAGATCGGCTTCAACCCGCTATTTATCGCCATGGGGTTCTTTGACCTGATTGGCGCCATCTTCCTGGTGACTTTTATTGCTGAACGTCGCGCCAAACGCGCCTGAGAGTGGATACAAAGATGAAAACGCTTAAACACTGGACATTACACCAACAGCTTACCCACCACGTGGAGCTGACCGTCGACGGGCAACACACCCTGTGCCTGTATGTACTGGAAGAGAACCTGTTCCGCGTCCTGCTCAGGCGCAAGGGTGAGCTGGCGCTGGACCGCACCTGGAGCATTGCCCCGCAGCAGGACGTTCCGTGGGAAGGCCGTCCGCGCGACGACCTGAGCGGCTTCACCCTTCCCGCCTGGACGCTGGAACAGCAGCCGGACAGCCTGACGGTAGCCACCGGACAGCTGCGGGTGACCGTCCACCAGCCGTTGTGGCTGGAGTGGAGCTATCGCAACGACAACGGCGAGTGGCAGCCGCTGGTCAACGACCGTCCCACCAGCGCCTACCTGCTGAACGCCCACGGCGACGGCGTGGCGCACTATCTCAGCCGCCGTAAGGACGAACGGTTCTACGGCCTTGGCGAGAAGGCCGGCGACCTGCAGCGCAACGGCAGGCGCTATGAGATGCGCAACCTCGATGCGATGGGCTACAACGCCCTCAGCACCGACCCGCTGTACAAGCATGTGCCCTTTACCCTCACCCAGCGCGGCGACATCAGCTACGGCCTGTTCTACGACAACCTGAGCAGCTGCTGGCTGGACCTCGGCAATGAAATTGATAACTACCACACCGCCTATCGCCGCTGGCAGGCGGAAGCCGGCGATATCGATTACTACCTGTTTACCGGACCACGGGCGCTGGACGTCACCAAAGCATTCGTCCGTCTGACCGGTAAAACGCTGTTCGGCCCCAAATGGAGCCTCGGCTACAGCGGTTCCACCATGCACTACACCGACGCGCCGGATGCGCAAAATCAGCTGATGCATTTTATTCGTCTGTGCGAAGAGCATGCGATTCCCTGCGACTCCTTCCAGCTCTCGTCCGGCTATACCTCCATCAACGACAAGCGCTACGTCTTTAACTGGAACTATGACAAGGTGCCGCAGCCAAAAGTGATGAGCCAACGCTTCCATGACGCCGGCATCAGGCTGGCGGCCAACATTAAACCGTGTCTGTTACAGGACCATCCGCGCTATGGCGAAGTCGCGGAGCAAGGACTGTTTATCCGCGATTCGGAAACGGACGCGCCGGAACGTTCCAGCTTCTGGGACGACGAAGGGTCGCATCTCGACTTCACCAACCCGCAAACCGTCAACTGGTGGCAGGAGGGCGTCACCCGCCAGCTGCTGGAGATGGGGATCGATTCGACCTGGAACGATAACAACGAATTTGAAGTCTGGGATGGCGAAGCCCGCTGCCACGGCTTTGGTCGCGACATCGCCATCAAGCATATCCGTCCGGTCATGCCGCTGCTGATGATGCGCGCCTCAATAGAAGCCCAGCAGCGTTTTGCGCCGCAAAAACGGCCGTATCTGATCTCGCGCTCCGGCTGCGCCGGGATGCAGCGCTATGTCCAGACCTGGAGCGGCGACAACCGCACCAGCTGGGAGACCCTGCGCTACAACACCCGCATGGGGCTGGGAATGAGCTTGTCCGGTTTGTATAACGTGGGCCATGACGTTGGCGGCTTCTCCGGCGACAAACCGGATGCCGAACTGTTCGTACGCTGGGTCCAGAACGGCGTGATGCACCCGCGTTTTACGATCCACTCCTGGAACGATGATCGGACGGTGAATGAAGCATGGATGTATCCGGCCGTCACCCCCGCGATTCGCGGCGCTATTGAACTGCGCTATCGTCTGCTGCCCTACCTGTATACCCTGCTGTGGCAGGCGCATGCCGACGATGAGCCGATGCTGCGCCCGACCTTCCTCGACCACGAGCACGATCCGCAGACCTTCGCCGAGTGCGATGATTTTCTCCTCGGCCGCGATCTGCTGGTCGCCAGCGTGGTGGAGCCGGGCCAGCGTCAGCGTCGGGTGTGGCTACCGGATAATAGATCCGGCTGGTACGATTTTTATCGCGGAGAGTGGTTCTCCGGCGGGCAGTGGATCACCCTGGATGCCCCGCTGGAAAAACTGCCGCTGCTGGTCCGCGCCGGGGCCGGCCTGCCGCTCAGCGAACGCCTCGCTCATGTGGACGCGGCGAAGGACGATCGCCGCGAGCTGAGGCTGTTCCCGCTGAAAGGCGTGGGGTCATCAGAGGGCCTGCTGTTTGAGGACGACGGCGAAAGCTGGGGCTATCAACAGGACGATGCGCTGTGGCTGGAGTGGAAAATGATCTGTGACGGCAGCACCATCAGCCTGCAGATCAGCCCGCGCGGTCATTATCGCCCGGCGTGGAAGGCGCTGAAAGTGACCTTACCGGCAGGTGAAACACGCGCGCTGCTGATCAACGGTGAACGCGCCAGCGAGTGGGCCATCGGCTAAACCGGCATAAAAAACCCCGGCAGCCTGAGGCTTGCCGGGGTTCACTACGGACGATCCGCTCAGGCGCGACGCGCCGGCAGAATTACTCGATACCGCGGCTGCGCAGGTAATCTTCGTAATTGCCGGTGAAGTCGATCACTCGTTCCGGCGTAATTTCGATTACCCGGGTCGCCAGCGAGCTGACGAACTCACGGTCGTGAGAGACGAAGATCAGGGTCCCCTGATACATCTCCAGCGCCATGTTCAGCGATTCGATCGATTCCATATCCAGGTGGTTGGTCGGTTCGTCCATCACCAGAATGTTCGGTTTTTGCATCATCAGCTTACCGAACAGCATGCGACCTTTTTCACCACCGGACAGCACTTTTGCCGGCTTCTTGATATCGTCCTGGCTGAACAGCAGACGGCCCAGGATGCTGCGCACCGCCTGCTCATCATCGCCGTCCTGCTTCCACTGGCTCATCCAGTCGAAGACGGTCAGATCGTTTTCAAATTCGTATTCATGGTCCTGCGCATAGTAGCCAATCTGCGCGTTTTCAGACCATTTTACGCTACCGCTGGTGGGTTCCAGTTCGCCCACCAGGGTTTTCAGCAGGGTGGATTTACCCACGCCGTTGGTCCCCAGTACCGCCAGCTTCTCGCCGACTTCCAGCAGTAAATTAACCCCTTTGAACAGCGGGCCATTGTCGAAGCCTTTCGCCAGCGCTTCCACTTCCAGCGCGTTACGGAACAGTTTCTTATCCTGTTCGAAGCGAATGAACGGGTTCTGACGGCTGGAGGCTTTCACTTCATCCAGTTTGATTTTATCAATCTGACGGGCGCGGGAAGTCGCCTGGCGCGATTTAGAGGCGTTGGCGCTAAAGCGGCTGACGAAAGATTGCAGGTCGGCGATTTGCGCTTTTTTCTTGGCGTTATCGGCCAGCAGGCGCTCGCGAGCCTGCGTCGCCGCGGTCATGTACTCGTCGTAGTTACCGGCATAAACGCGCAGCTCGCCGTAGTCGAGATCCGCCATATGGGTGCAGACCATGTTCAGGAAGTGACGGTCGTGCGAAATAATAATCATGGTGCTGTCGCGCTCGTTCAGCACCTGCTCCAGCCAACGAATGGTATCGATGTCGAGGTTGTTGGTCGGTTCATCGAGCAGCAGAATATCCGGGTTTGAGAACAGCGCCTGCGCCAGCAGCACACGCAGCTTCCAGCCGGGAGCGACTTCGCTCATCGGGCCGTAATGCTGTTCAACCGGGATCCCCACGCCCAGCAGCAGTTCACCGGCGCGCGCTTCGGCAGAGTAGCCGTCCATCTCGCCATAGGTCACTTCCAGATCGGCCACTTTATAGCCGTCTTCTTCGCTCATTTCCGCCAGAGAATAGATGCGGTCGCGTTCCTGTTTCACTTCCCACAGCTCGCCGTGGCCCATGATGACCGTATCCAGCACGGTGAATTCTTCGAAGGCGAACTGATCCTGACGCAGTTTACCGATACGTTCGTTCGGGTCGAGAGAGACGTTGCCCAGCGTTGGCTCAAGATCGCCGCCGAGGATTTTCATAAAGGTGGATTTACCGCTACCGTTGGCGCCAATCAGGCCGTAACGGTTGCCGCCGCCAAATTTGACGGAGATGTTTTCGAACAGCGGCTTACTGCCAAACTGCATGGTGACGTTGCTGGATACTAGCACGGGGTTATCCTGAAAAAAGAGAATGAGAAGTGTGATACATCGGACATTATGCCAGCAAAGCCAACACTTTTCACGGTTTGCAATAAAATCCCGGGCCGCGCTTGTGGTACGGTCTCTCTTATATTGCGCGATTCATCTGCCTGAAACCCGTTTTTTCTCTGAATCTGGAAGGAACCTATGACCACACACTCCCGCCATCCGGCCTTCTTATCGCTGCAGGGCGGCATCAACTTTCGCGACCTTGGCGGCCTGCCCACCGCCGACGGACGACGCGTGCGCCGGGGAAAGTTACTGCGCTCCGGCGCGCTGCATATGATGTCCGACGAGGATCTTAGTCGTCTGGAGGCGATTCCGCTGACCCGGGTGCTGGATTACCGCGACCCGCACGAAGTGCAGCGCAGCCCCGACAAGCTGAATCAACGAACCCGCTATCTCAATGCCCCCGCCAACCCGCTCGCATCCCCCGTCAACGCCAAAGTGACGGAGTTTAACGCCGCGACGCTGAATGCGCTTAACGGCGAGCAGTTTATGCTGCAGCTCTATCGCCAGCTGCCGTTCAACAACCCCGCCTACCGCCAGCTTGCCGGATGGCTGATGCAGCCTTACGACGGCGCGCTGTTACAGCACTGCGCGGTGGGGAAAGACCGTACCGGCGTCGGCTGCGCGCTGACCCTGCTCGCGCTGGGCTGCGATAGCCATACGGTGATGGAGGAGTATCTCCTCACTCACGGCATGCTACACGAGGTTGAAGCCTGGTTGCTCAACACGCTCGGCAATGATCTGACCCCGCGAGGACGGCAGAACCTGGCAGAGATCATGACGGTGCATGAGTCGTATCTCTCGGCGGCGCTGGCAGCGATTAATGAACGTTACCCCAGCGTTGAGGCGTGGCTGGAACAGGAGTATCAGCTCACGCCGCAGGCGAGAGAGGCGCTGCGGGCAAGGCTTCTTGAAGGGTAGCCGCCGGTTTTTGGCATTCAACGTTTTGCCGCCCGCGGCCAGGGCGGCGAACGACACTTGAAACAACTGGCAAAAAAGTGTGATTTCGTACACATCTGATTTCCCTGTTGCCTGGAATGCACATATAATGCGCTCCTATCTACTCCCTGAATAATCTGACAAAGGCCTGTGTGGCTTTGACACTGCACACGACATGATGAATATGAAATTATCGACACTCTTAGCGGCCGCCTTCGCCATTGTGGGCTTTTGCAATACCGCATCCGCCGTCACTTATCCGCTGCCGACTGACGGTAGCCGACTGATTGGTCAGAACCAGGTCGTCACGGTTCCTGATGACAATAAACAGCCGCTGGAATATTTCGCGGCTAAATACCAGATGGGTCTGTCCAACATGCTGGAAGCGAACCCGGGTGTGGATACCTACCTGCCGAAAGGCGGTACCGTGCTGAATATCCCGCAGCAGCTGATTCTGCCGGATACCGTTCATGAAGGTATCGTTATCAACAGCGCGGAAATGCGTCTCTACTACTACCCGAAAGGCACCAATACCGTCATCGTGCTGCCGATTGGTATCGGCCAGCTGGGTAAAGATACGCCGATCAAATGGGTCACCAAAGTAGAACGTAAGAAAGCGGGCCCGACCTGGACGCCGACGGCGAAAATGCACGCCGAATATATTGCCGCAGGCAACCCGCTGCCAGCCGTTGTTCCGGCCGGCCCTGACAACCCGATGGGTCTCTACGCGCTGTATATTGGCCGCCTGTACGCTATTCACGGCACCAACGCTAACTTCGGTATTGGCCTGCGCGTCAGCCACGGCTGCGTCCGTCTGCGCAACGAAGACATTAAATTCCTGTTTGAAAATGTGCCGGTCGGTACCCGCGTCGAATTTATCGATGAGCCGGTGAAAGCCACCACTGAGCCAGACGGTAGCCGTTATGTTGAAGTCCATAACCCGCTGTCCACCACCGAAGCGCAGTTCCAGGGCGACGAAGTCGTACCGATTACGCTGACCAAAGCAGTACAGTCGGTCACCAGCCAGTCCGACGTCGATCAGAGCGTTGTGGAGCAGGCCGTTCAGAACCGTTCCGGTATGCCGGTTCGTCTGAACTGATCCTGAGCACTATGCCGAAAAAGGGCGAGGTTAACACCTCGCCCTTTTTTATTTTCGCTTCAGGTCAGCCGTTATTAACGATAACGATGCCGCCGTGATCGTAGCGGTAGTGACAGTGGGCATATTCGAGCGGCGTACCGTCCTCCAGGTAAATCACCTGCTCAACCTCCAGCACCGGATCGCTGGCGTCACATACCAGATGCTGCTGCTCCAGCTCCCCTGGCTTAATAGCGCGCACCACGCGATACGATCCCATGATCTTCAGCCCGAGGGTTTCGACATACTGGAACACCGAGCTTTCCAGATGACCTTTGTTCAGGCCGGGAACCAGATTCACCGGCATCACCGTGGCATCCAGCGACATCGGTTCGCCGTTGAGCAGCCGCAGACGCACGAAGTCATAAACCGGGGCGTCGGCATTAATCAGTAGCGAAGCCTGCTCTTTTTCACTGGGAAAACGCAGCTCAAAACGCACCACCTGGCTGCTCACCGTCCCCAGATGCGCCCAGGTTTTGGTGGCGCCAAAATAGTCGCTGCCGGGCAGATCCCACTGCGAAAGTTGAAGAAAATTTTTTCGTACGAAGGTGCCCTGCCCCTTACGGGTGTAGATCAGCCCTTCCACAATGAGCTGGCGTATCGCCTGCTGGATAGTCATCCGGCTGGTGTTAAACTCCGCCGCCAGCGCAAACTGGTCCGGTAACGGCGTGCTGGCGGGATACTGCCGGCTGATAATCCGCTTTTTAATTTCCCGCGCGATCAGAAGATACTTCGCCGCCATTGCCCGTTCCTTATTATTCATTTATCCCATTGTTTTTTAAAGCCACTCTCTCGGAAATCTTGAGGAAAGGCAGGTAGAAGAATACACCAAAGATGATGATTATCAACTGCACCACCACCGCCCGCCAGTCCCCCGCCGTCGCCAGCCAGGCGCTCAGGACCGGCGGCGTCGTCCACGGGATCATCACCACGCAGCGCGACATGAGCCCAAGCGTGGTGCACAGCCAGGCGAAAAAGATGCCGATGGCGGGAAGCAGCACGAACGGGATCATCAGCGGCACGTTGAAAACGATCGGCAGACCGAAAATCACCGGCTCGTTGATATTGAACAACCCCGGGGTAATGGCCAGACGCGCCACCTGCTTTGAGGCCCGCTGACGCGAGAAGAGGAAGATGGCGATCAGCAACGAAATGGTACTCCCGGTACCGCCAACCATGCCGAAGGTCGGAACGAAGATGTTGTTAATGATATGCGGAATTGGCTGACCGCTGGCGTAGGCCAGCATATTCTCATTGGTATTAATCAGCAGGAAAGGCTCCAGCACCACGCTGTTGACAACCGACTGATGAATACCCAGAGTAAACAGGAAGTTGCCAAAGCTGTAGATAAAAATAGTCCCCGGCAGACTGGTATTAATCAGCCGCAGCGGCTGCTGGATAAGCGTGGTGATCAGATGAATCAGATCGGTATGCAGCAGGTTATTCAGCAGCGCGGCAAGCGCCGCAAACAGCGACAGGGTGAGAATGGCCGGGATGAGCGAAGAGAAGGATTGCCCCACCGCCGGCGGCACGTTCTCGCCGAGATTAATCGCCAGACGCTTGATGCCGGCGATGCGCATAAAGATCTCGGTCGCCAGCAGGCCGATGAGTACCCCGGCGAAAATCCCGGTAGAGCCAATGTTGGCGAAGGTCAGCACCGAGGTCAGGCTGACCGTGGCTTTCCCGCCGACAGGCACCAGCTCCACCTGCATGGGCATCATAATAATAAAGCTGCAAAGCGCGATGACGACGGTCGAAACCGGATTAGCGAAGTTTTTGTTACGGGCCAGCGACCACGCAATCATCGGCGCAATCAGCAGCGCGGCGATATTCAACGTTCCGTTGATAATCGCATCGCCCCATACCTTAAAGTGCGCCAGCGTGTCGCCGACGAATATCCACGGAAACACCACGTTATTCACCAGCACCGCCAGCCCGGCCAGAATGAAAATCGGCATCACTCCGGCAAAGGCATCGCGCAGCGAACGCAGGTGGACCTGGTTGGCGATACGCGCGGAAAATTCAACAAAGCGATCGGTCAAAGACTGCATACTGGATGTTGTGTTATCAGACATTTTGCAGAATCCTCTTCATCACTGACCCGTTAACCCAGTTCGACCCGCCGGCTTACATTTCCTGGCCGTTGCTGTGAATCACCCGTTTCAACCACGCATAGCTTTTCTTCGGTACCCGTTGAAGGTCTTTCAGATCGTGGTTTTCGCGATTGACGTAGACCACGCCATAGCGTTTACGCATATCGCCCTGCGAGCTGAGGATGTCGATAAGCCCCCAGCCGAGATAGCCGATCACCTCCGCGCCATCGTCAAAAATCGCCTCTTTCATGGCGTTGATATGGTCACGGTGATAGGCGATGCGATAATCGTCGGCAATCATGTTTTCGCCATCCCAGGACTCAATCACCCCGATGCCGTTTTCAATCGGGAACACCGGCAGGCGCCAGTCGTTGTAGTAGCGGGTGATGATGGTACGAAAACCGAGCGGGTCGATCTGCCAGTTCCACTCCGTAGACTGCAGGTACGGGTTATCCTTATCGCCGAACTGCATGTAGTAGTTCACCTCGGTACCTTCCGGGATCGGATCGCTGCTGAGCGTGCGGCTGGCATAGTAGCTGAACGCCATATAGTCATTTTTATTCTGCGCAATCAGGGCTAAATCCTCTTCGCGATAGATATCCCCAAAGCCTTCGCGCGCCACTACCGCCATCACCTCCGGGCTGTAGCCCTGGCCGGCATATACCCGCAGCAGGTTCTGGTTGAGGAACTCATCATGCTGCTGAGCGCAAAAAATATCGCGCGGCCGGCAGGTAGCCGGGTAGATAAGCTGATGCGCCAGCATCCCTCCCATCAGCTTGCCGGGTTTGGTAGCGTGCAGGTACGCGGTCAGATGGACGTGCGCCATCATGGTGTAATGCTGGATCTGATACAGCTCGCGGAGCGTTTCATCACCGTGCAGGTAGCCGGCAATGCGAAACGCGATCGGCATATGGAAAATATTCTGTTCATTGAAGGTCAGCCAGTACTTCACCTTATCGCCGTAGCAGTCGATCATTTTCTTGCCATAGCGCACAAACGCCGCCATCACGCGGCGATCGATAAAGCCGTTATACTCATTCGCCAGCGCCAGCGGCATGTCGAAATGGTACAGGCAAATCATCGGCTCGATGCCGCGGGCAATCAGCCCGTCAATAAAGCGGTGGTAAAACGCGATCCCCTCTTCGTTGAACTCGCCATCGCCGGTCGGACACACGCGGCTCCATGAAATCTGGAAGCGGTAGCAATTCATGCCCAGATCCTGCATTAAATCAAAGTCTTCTTCGTAGCGATGGTAGGAGTCGGTCGCCACTTTCCAGTCCGAAGCAAACTCTGAAGCTTCGCGAATGTCGTATACCGACATCCCCTTTCCGCCCTCATTCCATGCGCCTTCCGTCTGCATGCTGGAAACTGAATTGCCCCATAAAAAATCCTTCGCCAGTGTCTTCATCGTTCGCTCCGTTGCTATGACTAGTCATTAAAAAATCATGACTAGTCATATAGAATGAAATGACCAATCAGGCAAAAGAGTTATGTCGTTTTTGTGAGCGATTTCGAAAAGAGGAGAAGAAAACGGCGGGACAGAGCCTGCTGCCGGTCGGTTAAGGAGCCGGTTCTCAACATACCTGACAGGTGAGCCCGTACCTGACGTCGCCGTGAAGCAGAGAATTTCTTTTGTATGGTGGTTCAGGCGAAAGCTGTTTTCTTACGTGGGTGCCCGGGAATATTCCCCCGCAAGCGCTTCAGCTTGCGCCTGAACCACCGTTTATCTACCTACGCAGGCCCACGATAAACCATAAAAAAAGCTGGCCACCTTAAGTGACCAGCATCAGGGACAGTGCCCGCCGTTGAGGATCGCGGAAAATTAATCTTTAAGCTGATTACGGCGATACTCACCCTGGCGCTCGAGCATCCACCCCGGATACTCCCGCGGCAGCGCGCTCACGGCATCCAGCTGCTGGAGCTCCTCTTCAGTAAGGCGAATCGCGGTGGCGGCAATATTATCCGTCAGCTGATCGACTCGTTTGGCGCCGATGATCACGCTGCTGACCGCCGGTTGATGCAGCAGCCAGGCAAGCGCAATCTGCGCCACCGATACGCCTCTGGCGTCGGCAATGACGCGCATTGCGTCCACGCAATCAAACGCGCGATCCTTATCCACCGGCGGAAAATCAAACTCCTGCCGCCGACCGCCCGCCGCCGTCTGACCATCGCGATCGTATTTACCGCTGAGCAGACCGCCGGCCAGCGGGCTCCAGACCATCAACCCTACCCCTTCGCTGCGCATCATCGGTACCAGCTCACGCTCCAGGTCACGCCCGGCGATCGTGTAGTACGCCTGCAAAGAGGCAAAGCGCGATAGACCCAGACGTGCGGAAATCCCCAGCGCTTTGACGATTTGCCACGCCGCCCAGTTCGACACGCCGATATAGCGGACATGCCCCTGCTGCACCAGATTATCCAGCGCGTAGAGCGTCTCCTCGATGGGCGTCGCCGGATCGAAACCGTGCAGCTGATAAAGATCGATATGATCGAGCTGCAGCCGCTGCAGGCTCTCTTTGACGCTACTCATGATGTGATAGCGCGAACTGCCGCGGGAATTGACGCCCGCCGTCCCGGTTTCACCAAAGACCTTGGTGGCAACCACCACGTTTTCACGCGGGACTTTCAGGTTTTTGAGCGCCTGGCCGGTTAACGCTTCCGAGCGTCCTTCAGAATAGATATTCGCGGTATCGATAAAGTTAATTCCCGCATCCAGCGCGCTGCCCACCAGCTGTTCGGCTTCGGCCTGGCGCAGTTGACCAATTTTCCCCCACATGCCGCCTTCGCCGCCAAAGGTCATGGTGCCGAGACACAGCTCAGAAACAAACAGACCGGTATTGCCTAGTTTTTGATAACGCATGGGACTCTCCTCATCAGGATGTTATACCTCAGCGTTATAGTTATACGCCGGCAGGAGAGAGTCCGAATGGGGTGATTCTGTCTGTTTCTTGCCCAATTCTCTGAAAATCAGGCGCTGAAATGCAGTATCGCGTAGCCCACCAGCGCCGCCCACAGCAGCATTGGCAGGGAATAAAAATGGAAACGCCACCAGATACGACGGTCTGACGCCATACGCAGGGCAATTACATTGGCCAGCGAGCCGGGAAGCAGGCCAAAACCGCCGACGTTGACCGCCCAGGCCAGCAGCGTTGAAGGGGGAACATAGTTGAGCAGCAGAATCGTGGCCGGCACGTTGCTGATAAACTGCGACAGGCCAATCGTCGTCAACCACAGCCCGCCGGAAGAGAGCTGGCCAACGCCGCTCAGCGCCAGATGAAGCGCGGGAAGCTGGGTCAACAGATGAACATCGATAAACATCGCCATAAAGACCAGCAGCAGCGACCAGTCAACGTAGATAATCACCGACCGCGCCAGCACCAGGAAGCCGATCACAACCAGCCCCAGCCCCCACAGCGCCAGCTGCATTTCTAAGGCGGTAAGGAAAATCAGATAAAACGCCAGGCAGCCCCATACCAGCTTCGGCTGCCATGCCGGTACCCGGTCGCCGCGTTGAAAATGCAGGCGGGTTGCGGAAAAACAGCACCAGCACAGCGCCAGCAGCGTCAGCATCATTGCCGCCGCCAGCGGCAGCATTTGACCGATAAACGCCGGGAAAGAGAGGCCGGACCGCCCCCACAAGAGGATATTTTGCGGATTGCCGATGGGGGTGAGTAAGGAGCCGGCATTGACCGCCAGCGCCTCGAAAATAATCAAGCGGTTAACCGGTATCGCGCACCATTTTTTCAACGTCAGCGTTAGCGGCACGACGATAAACAGCGCCACGTCGTTGGTTAAAAACGTCGACAGCAGCGCCGCCGCCAGCACCATGAAGATCGCCAGCTGTCGTTCGGTAGCAAAGCGACGCGCCATTTTACGCCCGAGCACATCGAAGTAGCCGCTCAGCTCAACCCCTTTGGTCAGCAGCATCAGCCCGCTCAGGGTGATAATGGTGTGCCAGTCGATAGCATGCAGCCAGCCTTTTGCCGCGAACGGTACAAAGAAACTTAAACCACAGGCGATAAGCAGCAGCAGATGGAGAAAGCGATCGCGGATCAACGACTGGACAAAGGGGAGACTCATTCTCCGCGCGGCCCGTATTTCCGGGTGAACTGATTAAAGGCGGCCAGCGTCTCTTCGCTCACGTGGTGCTCCATCCCTTCGGCATCGCGACGAGCAATCTCCGGGCTGACCCCCAGCACCAGCAAAAAGTTTTCCACAATCTGATGACGTTCACGGCTCTCGTGCGCCAGCTTCTCGCCTTCCGGGGTCAAAAACACGCCGCGCCACGGGATCTGCTCAATCAGCCCGACGCTGGCCAGCCGTTTCAACATCTTGGCGACCGTCGGCTGCGAAACCCCCAGACGCGCGGCCATATCGACCTGACGGGCTTCCCCTACTTCGCGAATCAGATCGGAAATCAACTCCACGTAGTCATCAATAAGCTCCCGGCGATGCGCCTCACGCACCTGGCGAAACCCCTCAACGTGTTCTTCAACATTAACAAGCTGCGTCACTTTTTTTGTTATTGGTTTACCCACGCGACGGTTCATTGTGCTTCCTCATACCTGGTGACGCATTACGCATCATCTCAAAAGATCACCATTGTAAATGATTGGGCCCGTAGCACAAAAAATTAACGTTTTAGCCATAGCTATAAGATATAGCCTGTGCTATATCTGTATGTAATGCAGACATCCTTCAAGGAGCGAAGGGCGAAATTACAGGAGGTCCCATGAACGAATTCAAGAGGTGCTTAGCCGTGTTTACTCATTCTCCCTTTAAAGTCCGCCTGATGCTGATCGGCATGCTGTGCGACATGATTAATGGCAAAAATCGCCAGGACAAATCCAACCCCTGAAGCGGCGTCGCGGTACGCCGCTTCATTTTTTCGTCATAATCCGCTGCCAGACTGGCTAGTTTCCCCGCGTTCCCGCCACTTTTTTCAAGTTTTGTAAGCATTCTCCCAAAACAATCCGTTATGCCCGGTTGACCTTATCATTTGCAGGCCCTATCTTTTGTCAGCCCTGCCACTACTGCGGCTCGCAGAGACCCTCTTCCGGCACTGTCCAGCAGGTTTTACCCCTTGATGCCAGGGGATGCACATGGCGTCTTTTTGATTATTAACTATGAATGTCACCCTGAAAGAAACGCTGGTCGCCCGTGGATTGGTTCCCAACCCATGGACAGGATTCTATTTTTTACAGTCTCTGCTGATTAACCTCGCCCTTGGCTACGAATTTAGCCTGCTTTATACCGTCGCATTTACCTGCGTGCTACATCTGCTATGGCGCAGTTTCCCGCGGGCGCAAAAGGTGGTGGTGGGCGGTTATTCCCTGCTGGCGGCACTCTACTATCCGTTTGGCCAGGCGTATGGCGCCCCCAACTTCAACACGCTGCTGGCGCTGCATGCCACCAACGTCGAAGAATCGACGGAGATCCTGACCATCTTCCCCTGGTACAACTACCTGCTGGCGGTCTTCATTTTTGCGCTGGGCGTCACTGCCGTGCACCGCAAAGCGGAAGAGCGCAAGCGCTGGAATAAACTGGAAATAGTCGCCCTGCTGTTCAGCATCGGTATTTTCTTTCTCCAGCCGGTGCAGAACCTGGCCTGGGGTGGGGTCTTCAAAGTGATTGATACCGGCTATCCCGCGCTGCGCTTCGTCAAGGACGTGGTGGTGAATAACAATGAAGTGCTGGATGAACAGGCGCGGATGGCCCAGTTGGCGAATATGAAAGACAGCTGGCACGTGCTGGCGGTCAAGCCGAAGTATCATCTGTATGTTGTGGTGATCGGCGAAAGCGCGCGCCGCGATGCTCTCGGCGCCTTTGGCGGCCACTGGGACAACACCCCGTTTACCAGCTCGGTCAACGGCTATCTGTTCAATGACTACATTGCCGCCAGCGGCTCAACGCAAAAATCCCTCGGCTTAACGCTTAACCGGGTAGTAGACGGCAAGCCGCAGTATCAGGATAACTTTGTCACTCTGGCCAACCGCGCGGGCTTTCAGACGTGGTGGTTCTCGAATCAGGGGCAGATTGGCGAATACGATACGGCGATCGCCAGTATTGCCAGGCGCGCGGATGAGGTGCAGTTCCTCAAAAATGGCGACTTTGAAGCGAACAAAAATACCCAGGATGAGCAGTTGTTAAAGCTGACAGAGCAGGTACTTTCGGTTCAGCGGACCCAGCCGCAGCTGATCGTCCTGCATTTGATGGGCTCTCACCCGCAGGCCTGTGACCGCACCAAAGGAAAATATACCGTCTTTGTGCAATCGAAAGAGACCTCCTGCTACCTCTACAGCATGACGCAAACCGATGGTCTGTTGGGGCAGCTCTACCGTCAGTTACAAAACTCCGGCGATAGCTTCTCGATGACCTATTTTTCCGATCACGGGCTGGCCTTTAAAGAGCGCGGCAAAGCAGTTCAGTACCTGGCGCACGACGATAAGTTTCAGCAGAATTTCCAGGTTCCGTTTATGGTGCTGTCCAGCGACGATAAAGCGCATAAGATCATTAAAGCCCGTCGCTCCGCCAACGACTTCCTGGGGTTCTTCTCCCAGTGGACCGGAATCAGCGCCGCAGAAATTACGCCGCGCTATCGTTTTATCTCGGAGCAAAAAGCCGGGCCAGTCTATATCACTAACTTCCAGCTGCAGAAGGTGGACTATACCCATCTGGGTAGCGATCTCTTCACCCCCCGCTAGCGGCGGCGAATCGTCGCTCGCTGCAGGCAAAAAAAATCCGCCCCAATGAGGCGGATTTTTTATATCACCGGAGTGATTAGAAGCTGTAACCTACGCCAGCAATCCAGGTGCCGACGTCAACGTTACGAATACGAGACTGCTCGTAGGAGAAGTCCAGGGCAACGTTTTCGATCGGGTTGAACTGCATACCCGCGCCGTAGGAGAAACCGTAGTCGCTCATGTCGTGCTTGTTCGGGTAGCTGTTGTCCTGGAATTTACCGTGACCAACACCCACTACGCCGTAGATGCTTGCCCAGTCGTTCAGACGGTAAGCCGGGCCCGCGGTGATGCCGTAGTACTGACCTTTCTGGTAAACGCCGGCTTCGGTACGGTCTTTTTCAGTGTAAGTGAAGGAGCCGATAACACCCAGTGGGCTATTGTCTTGCTCGTAACGATACTTCAGGTTGAAACCGCCTGCTTTGTTGGCTTCACCCTGCATGTCGCTCTGCGCGTAACCACCGGTAACGGTAGAAGTTGCAGCGAAAGCGGTACCTACGGATGCAGCCAGAACAACGGCCAGTGCTGAAAAACGTGCAATTTTATTCATAACCACCTCAAATGTGTTTCTAATAAGTCCTAAGTCTTAAATATATCAAAAACTTTGGGGAAACTCTTTTCACTTTACACTGTCTAACATAGCTTTTCATGTAACCAAAAGTTTCCACAATTCTATAACAAACTGGAAAACAACCGTTTTTAGCGAATATCCTCTTATTAAGGCCCATAACCCGCCGGACGTGCATCCAGATAATTCCTAATCCACAGAGAGGTTTATCTTCGCATCTCGCCGCATTGTACGCTTCCTGCCCGCGTTTTTTTCAACAATAGATAAACCGTAGCTGGGTTATTCATTTACACTGGAACCTTTACCGCGTTTGACAAATTCTGACAGGAGAAAGGATGCCCGGCTCGTCCCGTAAAGTTCCGGCATGGCTGCCGATACTGGTTATTTTAATCGCGATGGTGTCTATCCAGAGCGGCGCATCGCTGGCGAAATCGCTGTTCCCGTTAGTCGGCGCTCCTGGCGTGACCGCCCTACGCCTGGCATTGGGTACCTTAATTCTGGCGATCGTCTTCAAGCCCTGGCGACTGCGCTTCACCGCAGCGCAGCGTGTGCCGCTGCTCTTTTACGGCCTGGCGCTGGGGGCGATGAACTATCTCTTTTACTTATCTATCCAACGCATCCCGCTTGGCATCGCGGTGGCGCTGGAATTTACCGGGCCGCTGGCGGTAGCGCTGTTTGGTGCCAGACGTCCGCCCGACTTTGTCTGGGTGATCCTCGCGGTGCTGGGGCTGTGGTTCCTGCTGCCGCTGGGGCAAGATGTCTCACAGGTCGATCTGCCCGGCGCGCTGCTGGCGCTCGGCGCCGGAGCCTGCTGGGCGGTCTATATCCTGACCGGACAGCGCGCCGGGGAGGAGCACGGCCCGGCAACGGTGGCCATGGGGTCGCTTATCGCGGCGGCGATCTTTGTTCCGCTGGGGATGTTGCAGGCCACCGATACGCTGTTCCAGTGGTCGCTTCTGCCGCTGGGTGTGGCTATCGCCGTGCTCTCCACCGCGCTGCCTTATTCACTGGAAATGATCGCCCTCACCCGTATGCCAAGCAAAACGTTCGGTACCCTGATGAGTCTGGAGCCCGCGCTGGCTGCGCTATCCGGGATGGTGTTCCTTGGCGAGACGTTGACCTTAACGCAAACCCTGGCGCTCGGGGCGATTATCCTGGCCTCGATGGGGTCGACGCTGACGATGCAGCGAGAAAGTAAAATCGAAAAAGTGGATATCCGCTAAATCCTCCCCTCCGTTCTGCACGGCCACCGGGTGTCGTGCAGAACCGCCACCGACTAATCTTTTGATTTCACGAATTTTTCAAAATAGCTAACCCACCTGCGCTATCAAACCGATAGAGACTACCACCACCCCCCTTTTCCTATCCGTTGCTATACTTAATGCCATTAGTTACCGGGGACAAGCGCTCCATCTGATTCAAATTTGATGTATGACGAGTATAAATATCAAGAGGATATGAAACTATGAGTACCGCAAAACTGGTTAAAACGAAAGCGTCCGATCTGCTCTATACCCGCAACGATGTCGCAGACAATGAGAAAAAGGCTACCGTCGAGCTGCTGAATCGCCAGGTAATTCAGTTCATCGACCTGTCGTTGATCACCAAGCAGGCTCACTGGAATATGCGCGGGGCCAATTTTATCGCCGTCCATGAAATGCTCGATGGTTTCCGTACGGCGCTTACCGATCATCTCGACACCATGGCAGAACGTGCCGTACAGCTGGGCGGCGTCGCCCTCGGCACCACCCAGGTGATTAACAGCAAAACGCCGCTGAAAAGCTACCCGCTGGATATTCACAACGTGCAGGACCACCTGAAAGAGCTGGCCGATCGTTACGCGATTGTCGCCAATGACGTACGTAAAGCGATCGACGAAGCAAAAGACGAGGATACTGCGGATATCTTTACCGCCGCCTCCCGCGACCTGGATAAATTCCTGTGGTTCATCGAAGCCAATATTGCCTGATCGTCCTGTATCGCCGTCAGCCTGGCTGGCGGCCTTTCTTTTTTCAGATGATCCTCACCTTTGCCCTCCATTTTTTCTTCGCTCGCCGCAACGCACTATTTCAGTGCACACCAATGTACAAAATACGTACTAAAGTAAATCAATTGTAATAATCACCTCACACAATCGTTACAGCGAGATTGTTTTACCATCGGTGTTTGCGTTAAAAATGTGCTGGTTATACGGCGCGTTTATGGCGCACCAAAATGACGCCCCATCGCGGTGCATTTACCGTTCTCTATAACCGAAACCGTGCAACAGGACCGACTTCGTTTGTTATAAAACAATAAGTTGTAAAACTGGCACGATTTTTTCATATGGTTAGTCGTTCTCGCAGGGGATCGTCCCGTGGATAAAAAAGGAAATGCTATGAAGTCTGTATTTAAAGTTTCACTGGCTGCACTGACCCTGGCTTTTGCGGTTTCTTCCCAGGCCGCTGAAAAACAACTGATTGTGGCGACTGATACGGCGTTTGTGCCGTTTGAATTTAAACAAGGCGATAAGTACGTCGGCTTCGATGTTGACCTGTGGGCCGCCATCGCCAAAGAGCTGAAACTGGACTACACCCTGAAGCCGATGGATTTCAGCGGTATCATCCCGGCGCTGCAAACCAAGAACATCGACCTCGCGCTGGCGGGTATTACCATTACTGAAGAACGCAAGAAAGCGATCGACTTCTCCGATGGCTACTATAAGAGCGGTCTGCTGGTGATGGTGAAAGCCAATAACAACGACATCAAAGACGTGAAGGATCTGAACGGTAAAGTCGTCGCCGTTAAAGGCGGCACCGGCTCCGTTGACTACGCAAAAGCGAACATCAAAACCAAGGATCTGCGCCAGTTCCCGAATATCGATAACGCCTATATGGAGCTGGGTACCGGCCGCGCCGATGCGGTTCTGCATGACACCCCGAACATCCTCTACTTCATCAAAACTGCCGGCAACGGTCAGTTCAAAGCGGTAGGTGAGTCGCTGGAAGCGCAAAACTACGGTATCGCTTTCCCGAAAGGCAGCGACGAGCTGCGCGAGAAAGTGAACGGCGCGTTGAAGACGCTGCATGAAAACGGCACCTACAACGAAATTTATAAAAAATGGTTCGGTACTGAACCGAAATAATAATCGGCGTCGCTCGTTTACAGGCCTGCTGTGGTCTGGTCTCCCGGACAAGGCCGTTGCCTCGCTCCGGGAATCACCTCACCGCAGGCCTGAGTCATTTTTTCGCAGAGGTTGTCCTCTGTTTTTCGACACGGTAACAGGAACGAATTATGCAGTTTGACTGGAGTGCCATCTGGCCCGCCATTCCGATTTTGCTGGAAGGCGCCAAAATGACGCTGTGGATTTCCGTCCTCGGCCTGGCTGGCGGCCTGATTATCGGCCTCGTCGCCGGTTTCGCCCGCTGCTTTGGCGGCTGGATCGCCAACCACATCGCGTTAGTGTTCATTGAGATCATTCGCGGCACCCCGATCGTGGTGCAGGTCATGTTTATCTACTTCGCCCTGCCAATGGCGTTTAATGATTTGCGCATCGACCCGTTTTCCGCGGCGGTGGTCACCATCATGATTAACTCCGGCGCCTATATCGCGGAAATTACCCGCGGCGCGGTGCTCTCTATCCATAAAGGCTTCCGCGAAGCCGGTCTGGCCCTTGGTCTCTCCCGACGCGAGACCATTCGTCACGTGATCCTGCCGCTGGCGCTGCGTCGTATGCTGCCGCCGCTGGGCAACCAATGGATCATCAGCATCAAAGATACCTCGCTCTTTATCGTCATCGGCGTCGCCGAACTGACCCGCCAGGGCCAGGAGATTATTGCCGGTAACTTCCGCGCGCTGGAAATCTGGAGCGCCGTTGCCGTGATTTATCTGATCATCACCCTGGTGTTGAGCTTCATTCTGCGTCGTCTTGAAAGAAGGATGAAAATCCTGTGATTGAATTTAAAAACGTTTCCAAGCACTTTGGCCCAACCAAGGTGCTGCATGATATCGATCTGAAGATCAACCAGGGCGAAGTGGTGGTGATCATCGGGCCGTCCGGCTCCGGAAAATCAACTCTGCTGCGCTGCATCAACAAACTGGAAGAGATCACCAGCGGCGAGCTGATTGTCGATGGCCTGAAGGTCAATGACCCGAAGGTCGACGAGCGCCTGATCCGCCAGGAAGCCGGGATGGTGTTCCAGCAGTTTTATCTCTTCCCGCACCTGACGGCGCTGGAGAACGTCATGTTCGGGCCGCTGCGCGTACGCGGCGCGAAAAAAGAGGCGGCAGAGAAACTGGCGCAAGATCTGCTGGAGAAAGTGGGTCTGGCGGAACGCGCCCACCACTATCCTTCTGAACTGTCCGGCGGCCAGCAGCAGCGCGTGGCGATCGCCCGTGCGCTGGCGGTGAAACCTAAAATGATGCTGTTTGATGAGCCCACCTCGGCGCTGGACCCGGAACTGCGTCACGAAGTGCTGAAGGTTATGCAGGATCTGGCGGAAGAAGGCATGACGATGGTCATCGTCACCCACGAAATCGGCTTTGCCGAGAAGGTGGCTTCCCGGCTGATCTTCATTGATAAAGGGCGCATTGCGGAAGATGGTAACCCGCAGGAGCTGGTCAGGAACCCACCGAGCCCGCGTCTGCGCGAATTCCTCCAGCACGTAGCCTGACCGTCAACAACGGCTCCCCCAACGCGGGGGGCCGCTTTCCAGACTCATCTCACCGCCCCCCTCCGCCCATCAACTTCTATACTTAATGGTTTTGGAATGAGAGGGAGGCGCCTGTGCCGTGGATCCTGTTACTGCTTGCAACGCTGTTTACCGCCCCGCTGTCGGCAGCCGCGCTACCCGGCGCCCCGACCGCCACCGCCGATCGCTCCGCCAGCAGTGAACCCGATCTTGCGAAGAAGAAAGCCGCCTATGCCGCGCTGGCCGACGTACTGGATAACGATGCCGCACGCCAGGAGCTGATCGACCAGCTGCGCACCGCCGCCGCCACGCCGCCGCCGGCCAGCGCGCCGAAACTGACGCCGCCGGAAGAGAAAGATGAACGTACGGTGCTGGAAAATGTCACCCAAATCAGCCGCGAGTACGGCGAACGCTTCGCCTCGCGTTTCTCTCAGCTGTGGCGCAATATCACCGCTTCGGCGCATAAACCCTTTCATGCCGATACCTTTCGCAACGCCGCGGGCCACTTCCTGCTGCTGGCCGCGCTGGTCTTCGCCTTCTGGTGGTTAGTGCGCCTGGCCGCCCTGCCGCTGTATCGCAAAATGGGCCAATGGGGACGACGGAAAAACCACGATCGCGGCAACTGGCTGCAGCTGCCGGCCACCATCGCCGGCGCGTTTATTTTCGACCTGCTCCTGCTGGCGCTCACGCTGTTTATCGGCCAGATGCTCAGCGACCGGTTTAACGGCGGCAGCCGCACCATCGCCTTTCAGCAAAGCCTGTTCCTCAACGCCTTCGCCCTGATTGAGTTCTTTAAAGCCATTCTGCGCCTGATTTTTTGCCCGCGGGTGGCGGAGCTGCGCCCCTTTAACCTCAGCGATGAGGGCGCCAGATACTGGAACCTCCGTCTCAGCGCGTTGAGCAGCCTGATTGGCTACGGTCTTATCGTGGCGGTACCGATTATCTCCAACCAGGTCAATGTGCAGGTTGGTGCGCTGGCCAACGTGATAATCATGCTCTGTATCACCCTGTGGGCGTTGTATCTGATCTTCCATAATAAGAAACTGATTACCGAGGAGCTGCTCCATCTGGCGGATCGCTCGCTGACCTTCTTCAGCCTGTTTATCCGCGCCTTCGCGCTGATCTGGCACTGGCTGGCCTGCGCCTATTTTATCGTGCTGTTTTTCTTTTCCCTCTTCGATCCCGGCAACAGCCTGAAGTTTATGATGGGGGCCACGGTACGCAGCCTGGCGATTATCGGCGCCGCCGCGCTGGTCTCCGGCATTCTATCGCGCTGGATAGCCAAAACCATCACCCTGTCGCCGCACACCCAGCGTAACTACCCGGAGCTGCAAAAACGGCTGAACGGCTGGATCTCGGCCTCGCTCAAGGTGGCGCGTATTCTGGTGGTTGCCGTGGCGATCATGCTGTTGCTCAGCGCGTGGGGGCTGTTTGATTTCTGGAACTGGATGCAAAACGGCGCCGGACAAAAAGCGGTGGATGTGCTGATCCGCATCGCGCTGATCCTGTTCTTTTCCGCCATCGGCTGGACGCTGCTCGCCAGCCTGATTGAAAACCGCCTCGCCTCCGACATCCACGGCCGTCCGCTGCCGGGCGCCCGCGCGCGCACGCTGCTGACCCTATTCCGCAACGCGCTGGCGGTAATCATCAGCACCATCACCGCGATGATCCTGCTCTCCGAAGTGGGGGTGAATATCGCGCCGCTGCTGGCTGGCGCCGGCGCGCTGGGGCTGGCCATTTCGTTCGGCGCCCAGACGCTGGTGAAGGATATTATCACCGGGATTTTTATCCAGTTTGAGAACGGGATGAATACCGGCGATCTGGTCACCATCGGGCCGTTAACCGGGACGGTGGAACGGATGTCGATCCGTTCGGTCGGCGTGCGCCAGGATACCGGCGCGTACCATATTATCCCGTGGTCTTCGATCACCACCTTCGCCAACTTCGTGCGCGGCATCGGTTCGGTGGTCGCCAACTACGATGTCGACAGACATGAAGATCTGGAAAAAGCCGGGCAGGCCTTGAAAGATGCGGTTGCCGCGGTGATGGCTCAGGAGGAGATTCGTGGGCTGGTGATTGGCGAACCGTCATTTGCCGGGCTGGTCGGCCTCAGCAATACGGCGTTTACCCTGCGGGTGACCTTTACCACCCTGCCGCTGAAGCAGTGGACGGTCCGTTTCGCCCTCGACACCCAGGTGAAAAAACACTTCGACCTCGCCGGGGTACGGGCGCCGGTACAAACTTACCAGGTCCTCCCGGCACCGGCATCGACAGCCTCCCCCGAGGCGCCTCCGGCGCCATCAGAACCGACGCTCTAGCGTGAGGCCCGGGCGGCACAGACCGCCCGGCCGTCGTCACTGCGCCGGCTCACGGCTACAGCGGGCGGCGACGTTTCGCTTCGTCCATAAAGGTCCAGGCAATGAAACGGCTCTGCTTCTGCCCCTGAGCCATCTCTTTTTTCACCACCTTCACTGCGCCAACGTCGGTCAGGGTACGATACAGCGGCGGCAGATTATCGCCGCGGGAGACCAGCGAGGTGAACCATTTCACCTGACGACCAAACTGCTGGCTTTCGCGAATCATCCGGGTGATAAACGCGACCTCGCCGCCTTCACACCACAGCTCCTGCTGCTGGCCGCCGAAATTCATCACGCTGTCTGCCCCAAGCCCCAGGTTACGGCGCTTGCGCTCGCCGCCCGCCTGCGCGCTGGCCGCCGAGTCATGGAACGGCGGGTTGCATAGCGTGGCGTCGTAGCACTCGTTTTTATGTATCACGCCGCTAAAGATAGCCCCGCTCTCTTTCTGGCGACGCAGGCGAATCTGACGGCTCAGCCCCGGGTTGCCGCTGATAATCGCCTGGGCGCTGGCGAGCGCTTCCGGGTTAATCTCACTGCCGGTAAAACGCCAGCCGTACTCATGCGCGCCAATCAGCGGATAAATTAAGTTTGCCCCGGTGCCAATATCGAGGATGGTGGCATTGTCGGGAATCGTCCCGGTATCCAGCGCCAGCAGATCGGCCAGATGGTGGATATAATCCGCCCTTCCCGGTACCGGGGGGCATAAAAAGCCGTCCGGAATATCCCAGTGTTTTACCGCGTAGAAGTGCGCCAGCAGCGCCTTATTCAGCGCCTTCACCGCCAGCGGGTTAGCAAAGTCGATGGTCTGTTCGCCCAGCGGATTCAGGGTGATAAAGCCCTCCAGCTCCGGATGAGCCTGGCATAGCGCGGGCAAATCATAACGTTGATGATGACGGTTACGCGGGTGTAACCCCGGTTTCTGGGCTTTCATGGCAATCTCCTTTGAACAGCCGCGTAAGATACCCGTTGACGGCGGCGCGGTAAATAAGGGAGTCTGGATATCTCCTATTCGGTTACGGGTGTTCTATGTATTTCTATCAACCTTCACAAGGACATGGCCTGCCGCACGACCCGCTTAACGCAATTATCGGGCCGCGCCCGATCGGCTGGATTGCGTCTCTGGACACGGCGGGACAGCGCAATCTGGCTCCCTACAGTTTTTTCAACTGCTTTAACTATCGGCCACCCATTATCGGTTTTGCCAGCAGCGGATGGAAAGACAGTGTACAGAATATTGTCGAAACCAAAGAATTTGTCTGGAATCTGGCGACCCGCCCGCTGGCTGAAGCGATGAACGAGACCTCCGCCAGTATCCCGCGTCACGAAGATGAGTTTGTCCGCGCCGGGCTGACCCCCGCAGACAGTCGCCTCGTCGCCGCGCCTCGGGTAGCGGAGAGTCCGGTGAACTTCGAGTGCCGGTTATCCCAATGCATTCGCCTGACCACCGCCGATGGCGCCCCCATCGACAGTTGGCTGGTGCTGGGGGAAGTGGTGGCGGTCCATATCGACGAATCGCTGCTGGAGAATGGCGTGTATCAGACCGCGAAGGCCCAGCCGATTCTCCGTGCCGGCGGCCCGAGCGCCTATTACGCGATTGATGAAAGTCTGCGTTTTGACCTGATCCGCCCGGACGCGCGCTAACCCCGCCTGACCGCGCCCCCTTCTGCCCGGCCTGCTGCGCAAACGGCCGGCCGGGCAGCAGATTATCGCGCCGTTCATGCAAAAAAGTCGTTGTTTGCCTTCAGTTTTTTATCCTGTCTATCCTGCGGCAAAGGCCTAAACTTAGAGTATGTCCCATGCGGTTAATGAGGATATGCTCATGAGAAGAAATGTGCTGGTACTCATCACCATCGCGCTCGCCGCCAGCTCGTTTATGGCCCCGGCCGAGATACTCCCTTCCCCCACTATTCCCGAAAGCGGTCCGTTGCGCCCGGTCGGTACCGTCTCGGCCTCAGGCGCCAGCAATCTGGATGATTTGCAGGCAAAACTGGCGCAAAAAGCGCATGAACAAGGGGCGATCGCCTGGCGTATCAACTCCGCCAACAGCGCCAATAAAATGTCCGGGACCGCCATTATCTATAAATAAGCCGCGGCTAAACGGGTCGGTGACCATCGGGCCTCCGACTCTCATGGTGAGCCAGCCGCCCGCCGTTTATGTAGAAAAAATGTAATGCACGTAAAGAAATGTATTTATTTTTTTATCAATGAGTGATAGAAATTTGCCGTTATTTGATAATGGTTATCAAAATCATTATCAAACGCATTGTTATTTTAACAAATCACCTGCAGTGGTCGGGACCCGGCATCGCTGGGCCTGCGGCCGTAATGGCTTAAATTAAAACTATAAGTTGCTTATTGAAATGGACAAAAAACAGAATTTACCTTTCAGCAGTTTTAGCTCGCTGACGATCTTTACCGGTCTGTGTCTGAGCCTGTCGCCGACAGGACAGGTGCTGGCCGCAGACAGCAGTGAAAAAAATAGCGGTGAAACGCTGGTGGTGGAAGCGCAGGCTCCCTCTTTGTATGCCCCCACGCAATCCGCCGACCCTAAATTCTCCCGCCCGCTCGCGGATACCACGCGTACAGTAACGGTCGTCTCCGATCAGGTGATGAAAGATCAGGGCGTGACCAACCTGACCGATGCGCTAAAAAACGTCCCTGGCGTCGGGGCCTTCTATGCAGGTGAAAACGGTAGCTCATCGACCGGCGATTCCATTTATATGCGTGGGGCCGATACGTCTAACAGCATCTATGTCGACGGTGTCCGCGATATCGGCAGCGTGACCCGCGATACCTTTAACACTGAACAGGTGGAAGTGATTAAAGGCCCGTCGGGGTCTGACTACGGCCGTAGCGCCCCTACCGGCTCAATCAATATGATCAGCAAGCAGCCGCGCCTGGACTCCGGTATCGATGCCTCCGTCAGCGCCGGCAGCGCCTGGTTGCGCCGCGGCACGCTCGATATCAATGAGGCCATCGGCGAAACCAGCGCCGTGCGTCTGAACCTGATGGGTGAGAAAACCCACGATGCCGGCCGCGATAACGTCAAAAATGAACGTTACGGCGTCGCGCCATCGGCGGCGTTTGGTCTCGGCACGGAGAATCGTCTGTACCTGAACTATCTGCACGTGACCCAGCACAACACGCCAGATGGCGGTATCCCAACCATCGGTCTGCCGGGATACTCGGCCCCTACGGCAGGCACGGCGGCGCTCAATCACTCCGGCAAAGTCGCCACCAGCAACTTCTACGGTACCAATTCCGATTACGACGACTCCACCACCGATACGGTGACCATGCGTTTTGAGCATGACCTGAGCGATAATACCACCATCCGCAACACCACCCGCTGGTCGCGCGTAAAGCAGGATTATCTGTTGACGGCGGTGATGGGCGGCGCGACTAACATCACGCAAAGTGGCCCGGATGTTGGAGACTGGACCTGGTCGCGCCTGGCGAACACCAAAGACGTCAGCAATAAAATTCTGACCAACCAGACCAACCTGACCTCGAAGTTCTACACCGGCTCGATCGGGCACGACATCAGCGCCGGCTTCGAGCTGACCCGGGAAACCCAGACCAACTACGGCGTTTATCCCATCACGCCTCCGGCGGTCAATATTTACCACCCCAATAGCGATATCTCTATTGGCGGGCTGAACCGCAGCGGCGCCAATGCCAACGGGCGGACGGACACCTTCGGCGTATATGCTTTCGATACCCTGCAGATTACCCGTGATTTCGAGCTTAACGGCGGCATTCGTCTGGATAACTACCAGACTAAATACGACAGCGCGAGCCTGTGCGGCGGCACCGGCCGCGGCGCGGTTGCCTGCCCGGCCGGCGTCGCGGTGAACTCGCCGGTCACCACGGTAGATACCTCAACGAGCGGCAATCTGGTGAACTGGAAAGCCGGCGCGCTGTACCACTTGACCGATAACGGCAACGTTTACGTTAACTACGCGATCTCGCAGCAGCCCCCGGGCGGCAACAACTTCGCCCTGGCTCAGAGCGGTACCGGGAATAGCGCCAACCGTACCGATTTCAAACCGCAGAAAGCGAAGACCAGCGAAGTCGGCACCAAGTGGGAGCTGATGGATAAGCGTCTGCTGCTGACGGCGGCGGTTTTCCGTACCGATATTGAGAACGAAGTCGAGCAAAACGACGACGGCACCTATTCGCAGTACGGTAAAAAACGCGTCGAAGGTTATGAGCTGTCGCTGGCCGGTAATATCACGCCGGACTGGCAGGTCATCGGCGGATACACCCAGCAGCACGCCAGCATCCGTGAAGGCGCCAACATCTCCCAGGATGGCACCAGCGCGCTGCCGTACACGCCGGAGCACGCCTTTACCCTCTGGAGCCAGTACCAGGCAACCGATGCGATCGCCCTTGGCGCAGGCGCTCGTTACATCGGCAGCATGCATCGCGGCAGCGACGGCGCCGTCGGTACGCCGTCCTACACCGAAGGCTACTGGGTGGCCGACGCTAAAGTGGGCTATCGTATCAACCGAAACGTCGATCTGCAGCTGAACGTCTATAACCTGTTCGATACCAATTATGTCGCCTCAATCAACAAGAGCGGCTACCGTTATCACCCAGGCGAACCGCGGACCTTCCTGCTGACCGCCAACGTCCATTTCTAATCCACACACGGGGCGGCAACGCCCCGTTTTCTCAGGAGACACCACGATGATGTACCATATTCCCGCCGTTCTCAGCCCGCAGGAAGTTGATGATTTTCGCGCGCAGCTGCAGCAGGCCGAATGGGTTGACGGGCGAGCTACCACCGGCGATCAGGGCGCGCAGGTGAAAAAAAACCAGCAGGTCGACACCCGCACGCCTCTGTACGCTGAACTGCAGAATAAGGTCCTCGCCGCGCTCAACCGCAGCTCGCTATTCTTCGCCGCCGCGTTGCCTAAAACCCTCTCCAGCCCGCTGTTTAACCGCTATCAGCAGAGTGAAACCTACGGTTTTCACGTTGACGGCGCGGTCCGTAGTCAGGCCCAGGGCGGCTGGATGCGTACCGACCTTTCCGCCACCCTGTTCCTCAGCGCGCCGGAGAGCTATGAAGGCGGAGAGCTGGTGGTGAACGACACCTACGGTCAGCATGCGGTCAAACTCCCGGCGGGCGACCTGGTACTCTACCCCTCAAGCAGTCTGCACTGCGTGACGCCAGTCACCGGCGGCGTGCGGGTGGCCTCTTTCCTCTGGATCCAGTCAATGGTCCGGGACGACAAGCGCCGCGGTATGCTGTTTGAGCTGGATCGTAATATTCAAACCCTGAAGAGCCGCCACGGCGAAAGTGATGAGGTGCTATCGCTGCTGAATCTGTACCATAACCTGCTGCGGGACTGGTCGGAAATCTGATCCCTTGCCTGACCCTTTTTTGCCCCCATCTTCTCTATACTGACAGTAACAACAGTGAGGAGGTGCATCATGGCATCAGGTTGGGCAAATGATGGCGCAGTTCAGGATCAGATCGACAGCACCATTGACGATGCGGTCGCGCGGGCGAGAAACGCCCTTCCCAGCGGGGAGAGCAACAAATTTTGTGATGAATGCGGAGAGCCGATTCCCGAGGCCCGGCGCAAGGCGATTCCTGGGGTCAGATTCTGCGTGAAGTGCCAGCAGGATAAAGATTTACATAACAATACATTTTCAGGATATAATCGCCGCGGATCCAAGGATAGCCAGCTACGCTGACCTTCATTTACCGTTCATTACCACAGCATGGATTATCTTTTCGCGCACGTTTTCCGGCGAAAAAAGTGGCAAAATGTGCCCTGAAAAGTTTCTGCCCCTCTCTACCGTCCCGCGGGGACACGAACAGAAAAATAATTTATTAATATTCAATAAATTAATAGTCATTCAAAAAATTCGATAAAGACTGTTAATTTCCTTCGATTTTATATCTCGCGAACAAACGTGATACTTATCACATCGACGGAACATCGTCCTCTTAACAAAATAACCTGCGAGAGATTAATCATGAAAACCATTAAATATGCTGCCGCTGCTATTGCCCTATCTGCTCTGTCCTTTGGTGCTTTCGCCGCTCAACCGGTCACTCCATCTCAGGCTGAAAGCATGAATAAAATCGGCGTTGTGTCTGCGGAAGGCGCAACGACGCTGGATGGCCTGGAAGCCAAACTGGCGGCGAAAGCGAATGCCGCGGGCGCCACCGGTTACAGCATCACCTCCGCTAACACCAATAACAAAGTTAGCGGTACCGCGGTTATCTACAAATAATCGCTGCTCCACCTGTATTAACCCTGAAAAACCCTTTAATACCCTTGTTTTGCCCGTCCGTGCCACCGGACGGGCTTTTTTTATGCGCCGCATTCGGCGATGGGTTTCTTGTTGGAGGCGGTGTGGGCGAAGGTAAATGAGTCAGGTGCAGCGGATAATTCCGTTCACGGCGGCTGTGGCATGCGTTGATATTGTCCGCCGCCGATCACCCGCCGCCGATCAATGGCATGGAGACGTGTACTGGCCGCCGGGAACCTCAGGCGATCGGCCCCTTGCCACACCGCCGCCATTTTTATGCTGCACGCTTTTCAGCGGCAGCCATAAAAACCGGCCACCCGGCGCGGCGGCAAAAAATGCTTTTGCTCGCGCCGTCTTGTACCTGCGACACGCCACGCTAACCGCTGATGAAGCTTTTTAGCGGTTTTTTATCGCCCGGATAGCCGGGCGGCTACCAGCGCTCTGCTACCTTAGCCAGCCCCTGTTCCAGCGAGGTGGCTTCCCCGGTAGCGACCAGGCAACATGCCAGCTGAATTCTCAGCGACTGCGGCAACGGCTCGCTTCCCACCGCGCAGCGCTCAATCCACCGCGCCGTCACCAGCGGATCTTTTGACTCCGGCAGCGCAAGGTCCCCCTGCGGCGTATCGCTTTGGCGGTCATGGAGCACCCGCGCGCCGTGGCTATCAATCAGGCTAATCTGCGGGCAACGCTGTGGATTGGCATACACCTCCCCTTCGGTACCGTGCATTAACAGCGCCCGCCCCCCTATTTCGGCAAAGAATTTCGCGACTCTGCCGACATATTCGGGATGGGAGACGCTCGCCAGGCGCAGCGCCGCCTGTTCAGCAAACGGCGTCGCCAGTTTCGCCAGCGTATGCGCGCTATTACGCACGCCCATTCGCCAGCGTAGGGCAAGCTGTTTCTCCAGCGGTGGACAGAAGGCGCCAACCGGAATATAGACCGGCTCGTGGCCGTCCAGCCGCGCCTGAGCCTGTCCCGCATGCCGGGTCGCCGGGATCCCCATCAGCTCAAAAATCGTCTCCGTCAGCACCCGGGTGGGATCGTGGCTGACGCCATGCACCACCACCGGAAAGCCGAGTTTATGCAGCAGGACGGCGAGCAGCGGCGTCAGGTTAGCCTGCTTACGCGCGCCGTTATAGCTGGGGATCACCACCGGCATCGGCCGGGCCACAGGCGGCGTCAGGCGCAACGTTTGCTGCTGCATGGCCTCATAAAAGCCTTTCATTTCCGCTTCGCCTTCGCCTTTAATGCGCAGAGCAATTAAAATCCCACCCAGTTCCAGCTCGGCGACCTCGCCATCGAGCATCCGCGTATAAAGCGCGCGGGCCGTTTCCACATCCAGGTCGCGAGCGTGATTTTTGCCCCGCCCGACTTCTTTAATGATCTTGCTGTAGTCCATTGAAGACTCCTTCTAAGCTGCTCACATCGTCGACACTGCACCATTAACGACGCCTGCGGCGCGTCTGTTTTGCTTTGCTTTTTACTATAACCTCAGGGACGCCCGGCTGCTCTATCGGAAAAACGGGCAGTGCGTTCAGTAGACGCTGGCCATAATTTTTGGTCAACAAACGCTTGTCGTAAATCACCACTTCGCCCCAGCAGCTATGGCTGCGGATCAGACGCCCAACCTGCTGGATCAGGTTGAAAGAGGCGCTCGGCAGGCTTTGCACTTCGAACGGATAGCGGTTCAGGCTTTTCAACCATTCGCCTTCGGTAATCACCACCGGGCTGTCGATGGGCGGGAAAGCAATTTTATGAATGTGCACCTGGCTTAACAGTTCGCCTTTTAAATCCAGCCCTTCGGCAAACGACTGTAGCCCCACCAGGACGCTGCGTTCGCCGTCCTGCACCCGTTTGCGGTGCAACTCTACCAGCCGGTAACGCGGCTTATCCCCCTGCACCAGCAGCAGCAGACGCAGGTCGGTGACATGTTGCAGAAAACGCTGCATCGCCCGGCCGCTGGCGAACAGCACCAGCATCCCCAGATGCTTTTTGCTCTCAACCTGCTCGCGGAAGTAGGCCGCCATTTCCGCAATATGCTGCTCTTCGTTATCGATGAGCGGCTCGTAGCGCATCTGCGGGATCACAATTTTGCCCTGCTCGACGTGGTTGAAGGGGGAATCCAGCGCCACAAAGCGATCGCCGGCCTTTTCTTTCAGCCCGCTCATCTCCTGCAGGCGGGCAAAGCTGTTTAGCGAACGCAGGGTGGCGGAGGTGACGACAATATGCGGTACGCTTCGCCACAGCAATCTTTCCAGCTGGTCGCTGACGCGGATCCCGACGCAGTGAAACCCGATATGCGCCTGGCCGTCGCGCAGCTCGCGGGTGACCCACTTGGTGACCGGCGCCCCGGAAGATTGCGCCAGCGACGCCAGCCGCCACAGCTTACTCTGGCTTTCGAACATGCCGAGCGCCCGGTTCATTTGCAGCAGCACCCGGTGTAAACGCACCACATCATGACTGCCGGTCTTTTCGCCGAGATCGTTAAGAAACAGCTCCGCCAGCCCGCGCAGCATTTCAGTGAGTTTCGCCAACCGCTGGCAGATCGCCATCACCTCCTGCGGCAGTTCCCCCATCGGAAAACGGTGCTCGGCCTGCTGGCCGGCGGGCAGATACAGATTGAGAATATTATTCAGCGTGGCGATCAGCTCATACAGCTCTTCACAATGGCTGGTGAGGCGCTCGGGGTTCGCCAGCGGCGGCGTGGTTTTAGGCCGAAACTGCTCCATGCAGGTCGCCACCAGCTTGCTGAACAGATCCAGCTGCAGCCGATACCAGGAGGCGGTAATTTCCGCGCTCATCTCCAGCGCATCGCGGGCGACATCCGGCAGGTGGTGACCTTCATCCAGAACCAGCAGCAGATTTTTCGGCTCCGGCAGCACGGCTTCGCTCTCCATTGCCGCCATGACCAGTGCATGGTTCGCCACCACCACTTCCGCTTCCTGAATTTCTCGCCGGGCAACGAAGAACGGACATTCGCGGTAATAGTGGCAGTTACGGTTCAGGCAGCTGGCTTTGTCGGTGCTCAGGCGGCTCCACAGCCCGTCATCAACAGGTTTATCGGTGTGATCGCGCAGACCATCCCAGCGGTAGCTATCGAGATCGGTCTTCAGGGTGGCACACAGCTTCTGCTCGGCCTGATTATTCGGCGTCAGATCGTCATCGAGAAACGCCAGCAGATCCTGCTGCGTCGGCTCGGTGCTGGCTAGCGCGGCCAGATTGCGCGGGCAGACGTAGCGCCCGCGGCCAAAGGCGGCGGTAAAACGCAGATCGGGAATGATTTTGCGCAGCAGCGGTAAATCTTTACTGTAGATCTGATCCTGCAGCGCGACGTTGGCGGTACTCACCACCAGCGTTTTCTGTTCTTCACGGGCGATGGCGATGCCGGGAATCAGATACGACAGGGTTTTCCCGACGCCGGTAGGAGCCTCAATGGCCAGGTGGCGGCCCTCTTCTCCGGCGAGCGTTTTCGCCACGTCAGCAATCATCTGCCGTTGCGGAGGACGGGGAATAAAGTCCGGAATCTGTTCCTGAAGCGCCTTATACCAGGCGGCGATTTGCGCTTTTAGCGCAGCGGTCAAAGCCATGAGAAAACCTGAATACTGTATAAACAGCCACTATTGTGACACTTTTTGCCTGACAGGAGGAGTTTCTTTCTGCGGAAAGTGGAATGCGGCTCGGGGTCTGGCGGAAAATCGCGATGCCAGCAGGCGTGGCGTAAGCAAAAGAAGAAGCCCGGGTGGCGGGGTAAAGGCCTTATCCGGGCGATGCTGCGGCCTCGCGCGATCCGGGCAGGAGATTGCCCGGATCGCAAGAGCGAGGTACGACGGTTATTCGCCCGCCGCCGGTTTACGCGGACGACGGCGGCGCTGCTGCTCGCCGGCCGGTTTCGCCTCGCCGGTACGACGTGAAGGTTTAGCCCCGGCCTTCGGCGCTTCACCGTCGGTACGGCGCGGCGCGGACTGCTGGCTGCGCCCCTGGCCCTGAGCGTTACGCCCCTGGCCCTGGCTACCGCGGCCTTGCCCCTGACCACGGCCGCCGCCGCTGCGCTGCTGACGACCGTTCTGAATCGGTTCCGCCCGGATCGACGGATCCGGTTCATAGCCGGCAACCGCAATCCGCGGAATCTCTTTTTTCAGCAGACGTTCAATATCGTGCAGCAGTTTATGTTCGTCGACGCAGACCAGCGACAGCGCCTCGCCGGTGGCGGCGGCGCGGCCGGTACGGCCGATACGGTGCACATAATCTTCCGGAACGTTCGGCAGCTCATAGTTCACCACGTGCGGCAGCTCTTCGATATCCAGGCCGCGGGCGGCGATATCGGTGGCCACCAGCACGCGAATGCCGCCGGATTTAAAGTCAGCTAATGCCCGGGTACGCGCCCCCTGGCTCTTGTTGCCGTGAATCGCCGCGCTGCGAATACCGTCTTTATTCAGCTGTTCTGCCAGATGGTTGGCGCCGTGTTTGGTGCGGGTAAAGACCAGCACCTGCTGCCAGTTGCCTTCACCAATCATCTGCGACAGCAGTTCACGCTTGCGTTTCTTATCAACGAAATGGACGTGCTGCGTTATCTGCTCGGAAGCGGTGTTACGGCGCGCCACTTCGATTTCCAGCGGATTATGCAGCAGCTTTTCCGCCAGTGACTTAATCTCGTCGGAGAAGGTCGCAGAGAACAGCAGGTTCTGGCGTTTCGCCGGGAGCTTCGCCAGCACGCGGCGAATATCATGGATAAAGCCCATGTCCAGCATACGGTCGGCTTCATCCAGCACCAGGATTTCCACTTTATCCAGGCTGACCGCGTTCTGATGTTCGAGATCCAGCAGACGCCCGGGGGTCGCCACCAGGATATCGACGCCGCTGCGCAGCTTCATCATCTGCGGGTTAATGCTGACGCCGCCGAAGACCACCAGAGAGCGAATATTCAGGTACTTGCTGTAATCCCGGACGTTTTCACCGATCTGCGCCGCCAGCTCACGGGTTGGCGTGAGGATCAGCGCGCGCACCGGGCGACGGCCTTTGGCATGCGGTTCTTGCTGAATCAGATGCTGCAGTAGCGGCAGCGTAAAGCCTGCCGTTTTGCCGGTGCCGGTCTGGGCGCTGGCCATCAGATCGCGTCCCTGCAACACCGCAGGGATCGCCTGCTGCTGAATTGGGGTTGGCTCAAGGTAACCCTGCTCGGCGACCGCGCGCAGGATTTCAGAATTCAGGCCAAGGGAATCAAAAGACATAACAACTCCAAACCGCCCCGGCCCGTTACAGGCGTAGTTTTCGGGGAGATTATTGCGAAAGAGATGGCAAAAACCACAATGCCATGAAGGGGCGCAGTCTAGCAGGTTTTGTGACATAGCGCATAAAATATCCCTGCGGGGTTTTTCCGCCGCATAATCCTCGTCCGCCCGGCGACACCAGCCGGTGGGCACGCAGGCTGAATAGAGTATCAGCCACGGTGGACAGTTTCGCGAACCGGACATACTATTAATCAATCGATTGATTAATTTTTTGGTGCGCGCGATGAATACCTCCCCGGTCACCACCAAAGGCGAACAAGCCAAAAGTCAGCTGATTGCCGCAGCCATCGCCCAGTTTGGCGAATATGGACTGCATGCCACCACCCGGGATATTGCCGCCCAGGCCGGGCAAAATATCGCCGCCATCCCCTACTATTTCGGCTCGAAAGACGACCTGTATCTCGCCTGCGCGCAGTGGATTGCCGATTTTATCAGCCACAATTTTCGCCCGCATGCCGAGGCGGCGGAAACGCTCCTTGCCGCGCCGACGCTGGACAAGTCGGCGATTCGCACGCTGATTCTGCGCGCCTGCCAGAATATGATTTTGCTGCTGACCCAGGATGATACGGTCAATCTGAGTAAATTCATCTCTCGCGAGCAGCTGTCTCCCACCGCGGCGTACCAGTTAATCCACGACCAGGTCATCGCGCCGCTGCACCGCTATCTGACCCGTTTAATCGCCGCGTTTACCGGCCTTGATGCCGATGACACGCAGATGATTCTGCACACGCATGCGCTGCTGGGCGAGATTCTGGCTTTCCGCCTTGGGCGAGAAACTATTTTGCTGCGTACCGGCTGGGCGCAGTTCGACGAAGAGAAAACCGAGCAAATTTATCAGGTTATCGCCTGCCATATCGATTTCGTTCTGCAAGGGTTATCGCAAAGGAGTTTGGGATCATGAAAAAACCCGTCATCATCGTCCTGTTAGCGCTGCTGCTGATTGCCGCCGTCGGCGGCGGCTGGTGGTGGTATCAAAGCAGCCAACAGAGGGAGCTGACCCTGTATGGCAACGTCGATATTCGTACCGTCAATATGAGCTTCCGCGTAGGCGGCCGCCTGGCGGCGTTAAACGTCGATGAGGGCGATGCCATTCAGGCCGGGCAGACCCTGGGCCAGCTGGATCGCGCGCCCTACGAGAACGCCCTGCAGCAGGCGCAAGCCAATGTTTCCACCGCGCAGGCGCAGTATGACCTGATGATGGCCGGCTACCGGGCGGAAGAGATCGCTCAGGCCGCCGCCGCCGTCAAACAGGCGCAGGCCGCCTACGATTACGCGCAGAACTTCTACCAGCGCCAGCTTGGGCTGCGCCAGAACAGCGCCATTTCGCTTAACGATCTCGAAAATGCCCGCTCTTCCCGCGATCAGGCCCAGGCGACGCTGAAATCAGCCCAGGATAAACTGCGTCAGTATCGCGCCGGCAACCGGCCGCAGGAAATCGCCCAGGCCAAAGCCAGCCTTGAGCAGGCGCAGGCCGCCCTGGCGCAGGCGCAGCTCGATCTGCACGATACCACGCTGATCGCCCCCGCCGACGGTACTCTGATGACCCGCGCCGTTGAGCCCGGCAGCATGCTCAGCGCCGGCGGCACGGTGATGACGCTATCGCTCACCCATCCGGTATGGGTCCGCGCCTACATTGACGAAAAAAATCTCGGCCAGGCGGCACCGGGACGTGAAGTCCTGCTGTACACCGATAGCCGCCCGAATCAGCCCTATCACGGCAAAATCGGCTTCGTCTCCCCGAGCGCTGAATTTACGCCGAAGACCGTTGAAACCCCCGATTTACGTACCGACCTGGTCTACCGCCTGCGCATTGTCGTTACCGATGCGGACGACGCGCTGCGTCAGGGGATGCCGGTGACCGTCACCTTTAGCCGCGGGAACGGACATGAATGAGGACCTCATCACGCTCGACGGGCTGACCCGCCGCTTCGCCGGGATGGACCGCCCGGCCGTGGCGCCGCTCACCTGCACTATCCGCTCGGGCTATGTCACCGGGCTGGTGGGCCCCGACGGCGCCGGAAAAACTACCTTGATGCGCATGCTCGCCGGGCTGCTGAAGGCCGATGGCGGCACCGCCAGCGTTATCGGCTTCGATCCGATCGCCAACGATAGCGCCCTGCACGCGGTGCTCGGCTATATGCCGCAGAAATTCGGGCTGTATGAAGATCTGACGGTCATGGAAAACCTCACCCTGTATGCCGACCTGCGCAGCGTCACCGGCGAGGCGCGGAAAAAAACCTTCGCCCGCCTGCTGGAGTTCACCTCTCTTGGCCCCTTTACCGGCCGCCTGGCGGGTAAGCTTTCCGGCGGGATGAAGCAGAAGCTGGGGCTCGCCTGTACCCTGGTGGGCGAACCGAAAGTCCTGCTGCTTGATGAGCCCGGCGTCGGCGTCGATCCGATCTCCCGGCGCGAGCTGTGGCAAATGGTGCATGAACTGGCGGGCGACGGGATGCTGATCCTCTGGAGCACCTCCTACCTTGATGAAGCGGAACAGTGCCGCGATGTGCTGCTGATGAACGAAGGCCAACTGCTGTATCAGGGGGAGCCAAAGGCGTTGACCCAAACGATGGCCGGGCGCAGCTTCCTGGTTTCCAGTCGTGAGGAGAATAACCGTCGCCTCCTGCAGCGGGCGCTGAAACTGCCGCAGATTAGCGACGGCGTCATTCAGGGCAAATCGGTACGTCTGATCCTGAAAAAAGAGGCCAGCATGGCGGAGGTGCAGCACAATAGCGGCCTGCCGCCGCTGGAGGTGGCCGAAACCGCCCCGCGCTTTGAGGACGCGTTTATCGATCTGCTGGGCGGCGCCGCGACCGCCGAATCGCCGCTGGGCGAGATTATTCATCGCGTCGAGGGGAGCGGCGATGAAACGGTCATTGAAGCGCAAAGCCTGAGCAAAAAGTTCGGCGACTTCGCCGCCACCGACCACGTGGACTTCCAGGTCAGGCGAGGCGAGATTTTTGGCCTGCTGGGCCCTAACGGCGCCGGTAAATCCACGACCTTTAAAATGATGTGCGGCCTGCTGGTCCCCACCTCCGGCAAAGCGCTGGTGCTGGGGATGGACCTGAAAATCAGCTCCGGCAAAGCGCGCCAGCATCTTGGCTATATGGCGCAGAAGTTTTCGCTGTACGGCAACCTTAGCGTGGAGCAAAACCTGCGTTTCTTCTCCGGCGTTTACGGTTTGCGTGGCCGGGAGCAAAACGAAAAGATCGCCCGCATGAGCGAGGCGTTTGGCCTGAAAAACATCGCCGGCCATGCCGCCGATGAGCTGCCGCTGGGTTACAAACAGCGCCTGGCGCTGGCCTGCTCGCTGATGCACGAGCCGGATATTCTGTTTCTCGATGAGCCGACCTCCGGCGTTGACCCCCTCACCCGCCGCGAGTTCTGGCTGCATATCAATAGTATGGTGGATAAAGGGGTAACGGTGATGGTGACGACCCACTTTATGGATGAGGCGGAATATTGCGACCGCATTGGTCTGGTTTATCACGGTAAGCTTATCGCCAGCGGCACCCCGGATGCCCTGAAAGCGCTGGCGGCAAACGATGAACAGCCCGATCCCACCATGGAACAGGCATTTATCACCCTGATTCACGACTGGGATAAGGAGAATGCCGGTGAGCGCTAAACTGCTGTCATGGCGGCGCGTACGCGCCCTGTGCGTCAAAGAGACGCGGCAGATCGTCCGCGATCCCAGCAGCTGGCTGATTGCGGTCGTAATCCCGCTGCTGCTGCTGTTCATCTTCGGCTACGGGATCAACCTCGACTCCAGCAAGCTGCGGGTCGGCGTCCTGCTGGAACAACACAGTGAAGAGGCGCTGGATTTCGTCCACGCGATGACCGGCTCCCCCTATATTGACGCCACCCTCAGCGATAATCGCCAGCAGCTGATTCAGATGATGCAGGCCGGGCGCATTCGCGCGCTGGTGGTGATCCCGGTGGATTTTGACCAGAAGATGGCGCGCCCCGGGGATAGCGCCCCGCTGCAGCTGATTACCGACGGCAGCGAGCCTAACACCGCCAACTTTGCCCAGGGCTACGTGGAGGGGATCTGGCAAATCTGGCAGCAGCAGCGCGCGGAGGACCGCGGTGAAACCTTCGAGCCGCTGATTGACGTGCAGATGCGCTACTGGTTCAACCCGGCGGCCATCAGCCAGCATTTTATTATCCCCGGCGCCATTACCATCATTATGACCGTGGTCGGCGCGATCCTCACCTCGCTGGTGGTCGCCCGCGAGTGGGAGCGCGGTACCATGGAGGCGCTGCTGTCGACGGAAATTACCCGCGTTGAGCTACTGCTGTGTAAGCTGATCCCCTACTATTTTCTCGGCATGCTGGCAATGCTGCTGTGCATGCTGGTGGCAGTCTTTATTCTCGGCGTGCCGTTTCGCGGTTCGCTGCTGATTCTGTTCTTTATCACCAGCCTGTTTTTACTCAGCACCCTGGGGATGGGGTTGTTAATTTCAACCATCACCCGCAACCAGTTTAACGCCGCGCAGGTCGCGCTGAACGCCGCTTTTCTGCCGTCGATTATGCTCTCCGGGTTTATTTTTCAGATCGACAGTATGCCGGCGGTGATCCGCGCGGTGACCTACGTGATCCCGGCGCGCTATTTCGTCAGCACCCTGCAAAGCCTGTTTCTGGCCGGCAATATACCAGTGGTACTGCTGGTGAACGTGCTGTTTTTAATCGCTTCGGCGGTGATGTTTATCGGCCTGACGTGGCTGAAAACCAAACGTCGCCTGGATTAACGCGCCCGCGGGCGGCTCACCCGGATGCGCACGACGGGGAGCGGCGGGCCATGCTGAGAGAGACCAAGATGTTCCATCGCTTATGGACGTTGATTCGCAAAGAACTGCAATCGCTGCTGCGCGAGCCGCAAACCCGCGCCATTTTGATTATGCCGGTGCTGATTCAGGTGCTGCTGTTTCCCTTCGCCGCCACCCTGGAAGTGACCAACGCCACCATCGCCATTTACAACGAAGACAACGGCCGCCACGCGGTGGAACTGACCCAGCGTTTTGCCCGCGCCAAAGCCTTTACCCACATTCTGATCCTCAAAAGCCCGCAGGAGATTCGCCCGACCATTGATGAACAAAAAGCGCTGCTGTTGGTCCGCTTCCCGGCGGATTTCTCGCGCCATCTCGATCATGGGCAAACCGCGCCGCTGCAACTGCTGCTGGATGGTCGCAACTCCAATAGCGCGCAAATCGCCGCCAATTATCTCCAGCAGATCGTCAAAAACTATCAGCAGGAGCTGCTCGCAGGGAAAGCGCAGCCCAATAACAGCGAACTGGTGGTGCGCAACTGGTATAACCCCAACCTCGACTATAAGTGGTTCGTGGTACCGTCGCTGATCGCCATGATCACCACCATCGGCGTGATGATCGTCACCTCGCTGTCGGTGGCCCGCGAGCGTGAGCAGGGCACTCTCGATCAGCTGCTGGTGTCGCCGCTGGCGACCTGGCAAATTTTCGTCGGCAAGGCGATACCGGCGCTGATTGTCGCCACTCTGCAGGCGAGCATCGTGCTGGCCATCGGGATCTGGGCGTATCAGATCCCTTTCGCCGGCTCGCTGCTGCTGTTTTACTTGACGATGGTGATTTACGGGCTGTCGCTGGTGGGGTTCGGACTGCTGATTTCCTCCCTGTGCTCCACCCAGCAGCAGGCCTTTATCGGCGTCTTCGTCTTTATGATGCCGGCGATTCTGCTCTCCGGCTACGTCTCGCCGGTTGAGAACATGCCGCAGTGGTTGCAGGAGGTGACATGGATAAATCCGATTCGCCACTTTACCGATATCACCAAGCAGATTTATTTAAAGGATGCGAGTCTGGAAATTGTGTGGGGGAGTTTGTGGCCGCTACTGGTCATAGCGGCCACGACGGGCTCAGCGGCGTATGCGATGTTTCGCAGAAAGATTGCCTGATCCCCGTCATCGTTCGGGCTGCCTCTGCGTTGGCTTCCTCGCTCACCCCGGTCACATAGCTCTCTATGCTCCCGGAGATTCGCTGCGTTGCCGCCTTGATGCAAGCCAAACGCTTTAGGGGATAACCGTCATCGTGCGGGCTGCCTCTGCGTTGGCTTCCTCGCTCACCCGCTCACATAGCTATTATCTATGCTTCGGGGGATTCGCGGCGCTGCCGCCTTGATGCAGTCCGAACTTAGAGTAGCGGTTCTTATCTTTCGCCAGCAAGGACACCACCGCCGGGCCTGCCAGAATCACCAGCCCGGCAACGGCCAGCAGCAGGTTATTGTGCAGCACGCGCGAAAGCAGCCACAGCACGATAACCGCCACGCCAAAGTACCAGGTGGTGGTGAGCTCCTCAAGGAAGTCCCCGACATCACGCCAGCGCTCTTCATGGTGACGCTGTAAAAACAGCATCGACAGTAAGGTGACGCCATACAGCACGCATAACCCTAATCCGACGCGTACCAGCGCGCCGCTCATCCAACCCATCACCAGTACTGCCACGACCAGTAGATGCAACATAATCTGCCAGCAACTGAGGCCAGTTGCGACGCGTACACGTTGTTGCCACTTCATGGCTTCTCTCCTGAAGGATCTTTATCTGTAACTCAGAGTACCGCACTTTACGGAAAATTCCGTATCACCGCATCTTTTTGTGACACCTACTACACTATTTCATTCAGGAAAGTGACATTGACTGGAGAAATATGGCTGAACAAATGCCGCGATTTTCGTTAAACGTGCTGACAATTAACACCCATAAAGGCTTTACGACGTTTAACCGACGCTTCATTCTGCCGGAACTGCGTGATGCGGTACGCAGCGTCAGCGCCGACATTGTTTGTCTGCAGGAGGTCATGGGCGCGCATGAAATTCATCCTCTGCATGTCGAAAACTGGCCGGACAGCACTCATTATGAGTTTCTGGCCGATACGATGTGGAGCGAATACGCCTACGGGCGCAACGCGGTCTACCCGGAGGGGCACCACGGCAACGCCGTGCTCTCGCGCTTTCCCATTCAATATTACGAAAATCTCGACATTTCCGTGGGCGAGAGCGAGAAGCGCGGCCTGCTCTACTGCCGGATTGTGCCGCCGGAAAGCGACGTAACCCTGCACCTGTTTTGTGTTCATCTGGGGCTGAGTTCGCAGCAGCGAACGGCCCAGCTGGCGATGCTCGCCGAACGGGTCAACGACCTGCCCGCCGGAGAGCCAGTGGTGGTGGCCGGTGATTTTAACGACTGGCGGCAGCAGGCCAACCGGCCGCTGAAGGCGCAGGCCGGTCTGGAGGAGATCTTCACCCGCGCATACGGCCGCCCGGCGCGCACCTTCCCGGCGCGTTTTCCGCTGCTGCGCCTTGACCGTATCTATGTGAAAAATGCGCATGCCAGCCAGCCGGCGGCGCTGGAGCTTCATCGATGGCGTCACCTGTCGGATCATGCGCCGCTGAGCGTGGAGATTCATCTATGAAATGTCGCTGGCAGGAAGGAAACCGGATCCAGCTGCTGGAGAACGGCGATAACTATTATCCGGCCCTGTTTGCGGCCATTGCGCGCGCGCAGCACAAAGTGATTCTCGAAACCTTTATCTGGTTTGAGGACGAGGTCGGCTGGCAGCTTCATGCGGTGCTGCTAAAGGCGGCGCGGCGAGGGATCCAGGTCGAAGTCCTGCTCGACGGCTACGGCTCCCCCGACCTGAGCGATCGTTTCGTGCACCAGCTGAGCGCTGCTGGGGTGATCTTCCGCTACTACGATCCGCGTCCGCGGCTGTTTGGCATGCGCACCAACCTCTTTCGCCGCATGCACCGCAAGATCGTGGTGATCGATGATACGACGGCGTTCGTCGGCGGGATTAATTACTCTGCCGAACACATGACCAGCTACGGCCCGGAGGCAAAACAGGATTATGCCGTGCAGGTTGAGGGACCGGTGGTGCTGGATATTCTGCGATTTGAGCTGGAAAATCTCCCTGCCAGCGAAACGACGCGGCGTATGTGGCCCCGCCGTCGCCACCGACCGGAGGTTAATCACAGCCCCGGTGAAGCGCAGGCGCTGTTTATCTGGCGGGATAATCACGATCATCGCGACGACATTGAGCGCCACTATCTGAAGATGCTGGCCAACGCGCGCCGCGAGGTGATTATCGCCAACGCCTACTTTTTCCCTGGCTATCGGATGCTGCACGCCATGCGCAACGCCGCCCGACGCGGGGTACGGGTCAAGCTGATTGTGCAAGGCGAGCCCGATATCCCCATCGTCAAAGTCGGCGCCCGCCTGCTGTATCACTACCTGGTCAAAGGAGGGGTGCAGATATTTGAGTATCGCCGCCGCCCGCTGCATGGCAAAGTCGCCCTCGCAGACGATCACTGGGCCACCGTCGGATCCAGTAACCTCGACCCGCTCAGCCTCTCATTAAACCTGGAGGCCAACCTGATTATCCACGACCGCGAGTTCAACCAGACCCTGCGCGACAACCTCAACGGCTTAATCACCCGGGACTGTAAACAGGTGGATAAATCAATGCTGCCAAAACGCAGCTGGTGGAACCTGGGTAAAAGCGTGCTGGCCTTCCACTTCCTGCGCCACTTCCCGGCATGGGTCGGCTGGCTGCCGGCCCACACGCCGCATCTGTCACGGGTCAGCCCGCCGGTACAGCCGGAAATTGAAACCCAGGATCAGCTGGATGCGCAAAATCAGGAGGTGAAACCCTGATGGCGAAATCACATCCTCGCTGGCGGATGGTCAAAAAGATCCTCACCGCGATATTTTTTATCGCCGTCACGGTTTTACTGGTGGTCTACGCGCAAAAAGTCGACTGGCAGGAGGTATGGAAGGTTATCCGCCACTACAACCGCCTCGCGCTGCTCGGCGCCGTCGGATTGACCATCGTGAGCTATCTGATTTATGGCTGCTACGATCTGCTGGGCCGGGCGTATTGCGGGCATCAGCTGGCGAAGCGGCAGGTGATCCTGGTGTCGTTTATCTGTTATGCCTTTAATCTGACCCTCAGTACCTGGATCGGCGGCATCGGCATGCGCTACCGGCTCTATTCCCGCCTTGGCCTCAGCGGCGGCACCATTACCCGCATTTTCTCCCTGAGCATCACCACCAACTGGCTGGGATACATTCTGCTGGGCGGATTGATTTTTACCGCCAGTCTGGTGCAGCTCCCGGCGCACTGGTACATCAGCCAGGGCACGCTGCGGGTGATTGGCATCGTGCTGCTGGCCGCCGCCGCGCTCTATCTGTGGGCCTGTGCGTTTGCCACCCGGCGGCATATGACCATTAAAGGTCAGCGGCTGGTCCTGCCCTCATGGCGATTCGCGCTGCTGCAGATGACGCTTTCCGTCGTAAACTGGCTGGTGATGGCGGCGATTATCTGGCTCCTGATGGCGCAGCAGGTCGATTACTTCCTGGTGCTGGGGGTGCTGCTGGTCAGCAGTATTGCCGGGGTTATTGTGCATATTCCCGCCGGGATCGGCGTGCTGGAGGCGGTATTTATCGCGATGCTCAGCGATCAGCAGATCGCCCGCGGGGCGATTATTGCCGCCCTGCTGGCGTATCGCGTGCTCTATTATTTCCTGCCGCTGCTTATCGCCACCGTCGGCTATCTGCTGCTGGAGAGTCAGGCGAAGAAGTTACGGGCGAAAAATCAGCGCAAGCTGGCGGATGGATAAGTGACGGGAAGAGACGACGGTTACCCGGGCAAGGCGTTGCCGCCGCGGCCCGGGCCGGAGATTTTAACGGCGGTTGCCGAAAATACGCAGCAGCATCAGGAACAGGTTGATAAAGTCCAGATACAGCGTCAGCGCGCCAAGAATGGCGTATTTACGCAGCGTTGAGCCGTCGCGGGTATCGATCTGCTCGCCGATGTTTTTCAGCTTCTGGGTGTCATAGGCGGTCAGGCCGACAAACACCACCACACCGATGTAGGTGACCGCCCACATCAACGCTTCGCTCTTCAGCCAGAAGTTGACCAACGAGGCCAGCACGATACCAATCAACGCCATAAACAGCATATTACCAAAGCCGCTGAGATCGCGTTTGGTGGTATAGCCATAGAGGCTCATCGCGCCAAACATCCCGCCGCTGACCACAAAGGTGCTGGCAATCGACGAATAGGTGTAGGCGATGAAGATACTGGATAGCGTCAGCCCGGTCAGCGCCGAATAGAGCATAAAGAGGGTGGTCGCCATCCCCGCGCTCAGGCGTTGTACCATCCCGGAGAGCACGAATACCAGCGCCAGTTGGGCAATAATCAAGCCGAAAAAGGTTATTTTGCTGGAAAAGACAAACATCATCACCGCCGGCGTATTGGCGGCAAACCAGGCAATAAACGCCGTCAGCAGCAGCCCGACCGTCATCCAGCCGTAGACCTGGGCCATATACGTCTGCAAACCGCCGCGGACCTGAACAATGGAATCTGAACGAGGGAATCTGTCCATGACTATCTCCTGATTAACAAGTTTTCTCTTACTAAGCGTACCACACTACCAGCGCTCTGCCGCCTGGCGATCGCTATCGCGCGCATCCACCCAGCGCTCGCCTTCCGCCGTCGCTTCGCGCTTCCAGAACGGCGCGCGGGTTTTCAGGTAATCCATAATGAATTCCCCGGCCGCAAAGGCGCTGCTGCGGTGCGCGCTGGTGACGCCAACGAAGACAATCTCTTCGCCTGGCCACATTTCGCCGATACGGTGAATCAGCGTCACCCGCCCCAATGCCCAGCGTTCGCGCGCCAGGTCGACGATTTCCGCCAGCGACTTTTCCGTCATCCCCGGATAGTGCTCCAGCGTCAGCGCCTTCACGCTATCGCCAAGATTGTGGTTACGCACTTTACCGGTAAAGGTCACCACCGCCCCGTCTTCATCACGTTCGGCCAGCCACGGATACTCGTCGCCCACGCAAAAACGCTCATGACTGACGACAATGCGAGTGTCCGTCATCTCAGCCTCCCGTAACCGGTGGAAAGAAGGCGATTTCATCACCGGCGACGACCGGATGGTCAAAGGGGGTCAGCGTCTGGTTTACCGCCGCCAGCAGTTTGCCCTCTTCCAGCGCCAGCGCCCAGCGATCGCCGCGGGTGATAAGCTGGCGACGCACGGCTTCCACCGTCGCCAGGTCGCCCGCCTCAAGGGTCAGGGCGTCGGTGCCGACCAGTTCGCGCACCTGAGCAAAAAACAGAACCTTAATCATGAGTCTCATCCGCGTTGAAGTCACCGGATTTGCCGCCGCTTTTCGCCAGCAGACGCACCGGGCCAATCACCATATCTTTTTGCACCGCTTTGCACATATCGTAAATCGTTAGCGCCGCCACGGAGGCGGCGGTCAGCGCTTCCATCTCGACGCCGGTTTTCCCGGTCAGACGGCACAGCGACTCGATCCGTACCCGGTTATGTTCCGGCTGGGCCTGCAGATTGACCTCGACTTTGCTCAGCATCAGCGGATGACACAGCGGGATCAGTTCCCAGGTGCGTTTTGCCGCCTGAATGCCGGCGATACGGGCAGTGGCGAAAACATCGCCTTTGTGGTGGCTGCCGTCGATAATCATCGCCAGCGTCGCCGCCTGCATCGCAACATAGGCTTCCGCGCGCGCTTCGCGCACCGTCTCCGCCTTGGCGGAGACATCCACCATGTGCGCCTCGCCGGCGGCGTTAATATGGGTCAGTTGTGACATAGCTTATTTCTTAAGATGGGGAACAAAGTTACACGGACGCGTGCGGGCATCGAGCTGCGGGGCAATGATATTCTCCCACGCGGTACGACAGGCTTTGGTCGAACCGGGCATGGCGAAAATCAGCGTGTGGTTCGCCACGCCGGCAATGGCCCGGGATTGCAGCGTCGAGGTGCCAATCTCCTCGAAGGAGAGCATGCGAAACACTTCGCCAAAGCCTTCCACTTCGCGGTCGAACAGCGGACGCAGCGCTTCCGGGGCCCGATCGCCCTCGGTAAACCCGGTACCGCCGGTAATGAGCACCACCTGTACATCGTCGCCGGCGATCCACGCCGATACCTGGGCGCGGATGGCATAACGGTTCTCTTGCACAATCGCCTTATCGACAACGCGGTGGCCCGCTTCCTGCGCCGCATCGCGCAGCCAGTGGCCGGAGGTGTCATCCTCTTCGCCACGCCGGCTGGAAACGGTAAGAATAGCTATTCGGGTCGGGATAAACTCAGCGCTAGCCTGACTCATCTGATCGCTCCTTTAGAATAAATTATCCGCCGATATACGACAGATTTTGCGTAATACCGGTGTTGCCCTGGTGCAGGAAGTGGGTTTGTTTTTTATGGGTTAACGCTTCGGAAATACGCGCCTCCAGCGCCGCCTGCTGCTGGTCTTCGACCAGCAGATCGCGCAGCGCCACGCCGCCGTCGCCGAACAGACACAGATGCAGTTTGCCGACAGACGAGACGCGAAGCCGGTTACAGGTGGCGCAGAAATCTTTCTCATACGGCATGATTAAGCCAATCTCACCGGAGTAATCCGGGTGGCAAAAGACCTGAGCCGGGCCGTCGCTGCGCTGGCGAAGCTGGTGGATCCACCCGCGGCGCAGCAGCTCATCGCGCAGCACCATGCCGGAAATGTGATGGCGGCGGAACAGCTCGCTGCCCTCGCCGGTCTCCATGAGTTCGATAAAGCGTAGTTGAATCGGGCGCGGTTTGATCCACGCGAGGAAGGTATCGAGCTGGTGATGGTTAACATCGCGCATCAGCACGGTGTTGACCTTCACCTTCGCAAAGCCCGCGGCGAAGGCGGCGTCGATGCCGTCCATCACCTGCTGAAATTTATCCTGCCCGGTGATGGCGTGAAACTGACGGGCGTCGAGACTATCCACGCTGACGTTGATCGCCGTCAGCCCGGCATCGCGCCAGAGCTTGACGTCACGCGCCAGGCGATAGCCGTTGGTGGTGACCGCAATCTGGCGGATCGCGCGGTTTTCCCTTACCGCGGCAATGATATCGGCGAAATCGCGGCGCAACGAAGGCTCGCCGCCGGTCAGGCGCACCTTTTCGGTCCCGAGGGCAGAAAACGCCCGCGTGACGCGGCGCACTTCATCAACGCTGAGAAAGCCTTTGTTCGTGACGGCGCCGGGTTTGTAACCATCCGGCAGGCAGTAGGTGCAACGAAAGTTACACACGTCGGTAATCGACAGGCGCAAGTAATAAAACTTACGCGCAAATGCATCGGTAAGCTGTGAGGCCATATACACCTTTCCAAGTACGGGAGACGCGGTCATTTCTTCCCACGCCCTGGTGACAAGCGAGGCTGTCACGGCCAAAGCACCATATCTTATGACACAGGCACAGAGGCTAGAGTGTTAACTGGTTTATGCCGATGATAGCGCGGAAATGACGGTTCCGCCATGTCCGATTTCGTTATATAATCAGGTATATATCGACACGATCGTGCATTTTCGCTACAGAATAGCTAAAAATCATCCTTTTGCATTGATATCGGTCATTTTGTCGGGATCCGGGCATCGTCTTTTAGGGGTAGATCGGTTACTGTGAGCTCGTTCACTGGAGATAAGGAATCTGTATGCGCACTCGTACGTTCGCCGACCTGGATCGCGTTGTGGCACTCGGCGGAGGCCACGGTCTGGGCCGGGTGATGTCGTCACTCTCATCGCTTGGATCGCGTCTGACCGGTATCGTCACCACCACCGACAACGGCGGTTCTACAGGGCGAATTCGTCGCTCGGAGGGCGGCATAGCCTGGGGCGATATGCGCAACTGTATTAATCAACTTATTGCCGAACCCAGCATCGCATCGGCGATGTTTGAGTACCGTTTTGCCGGTAATGGTGAACTTTCCGGCCATAACCTCGGAAATCTGATGTTAAAGGCGCTGGATCACTTAAGCGTCAGGCCGTTAGAGGCGATAAATTTAATCAGAAACCTGCTGAAAGTGGACGCTTTCCTGATCCCGATGTCGGAACAGCCGGTGGATCTGATGGCACTTGACCACGAAGGCCATGAAGTTTACGGCGAAGTGAATATCGATCGGCTCCCCTGCGTACCGCGCGAGCTGATGCTCACCCCGCCGGTCCCCACCACCCGTGAAGCGGTGGAAGCGATCGCCGAAGCCGATCTCATCCTGATTGGCCCGGGCAGTTTTTACACCAGCCTGCTGCCGATACTGCTGCTTGATGAGATGGCGCAGGCCCTGCGCCGAACGCCGGCGGCCATGGTATTTATCGATAACCTCGGTAAAGAGCACAGTCCGGCGGCCAATCTGACGCTGGCGGACCGGGTCGGGATTATGGAGCAGTATATCGGCAAGCGGGTGATTGACGCCGTTGTTATCGGGCCGAAAACCGATATCACCGGTCTTGAAAACCGGGCGATCGTTCAGACGCCGTTGGATGCCAGCGATGTCCCCTATCGCCACGACCGGATGCTGTTACGCAATGCGCTGGAAAAGGCGATTCAGATCTTAGGTTAAGTCTTAATCTCTTGCCGTCGGCCGCGTATCCGGCGGGTTCCTTAAAATCTTAAGGTTGTCTTAAAATAACGGTGGCAGCATGGCAAACATCTTTTCCGCAGGATTTTTGCTATGTCGCTATTTCCCTTACGTCGGCCGGTCATGAGCCGCACGGTTTATCTGCTTCTTTTTGCGCTGTATGTCGGCCTGCTGCTGAATCTCGCCTTCTATCGCCAGGCGTTCACCCTGCTGCCGGTCAACGGCGTGCATAACTGGCTGGTGTTTCTCAGCATGCCGGTGGTGGCCTTCAGCGTGATGAACATCCTCACTACGCTGGCCTCGTTCCTCAGGCTCGACCGCATCGTCATCAGTCTGTTTATTCTGCTTAGCGCCTCAGCACAGTACTTTATCTGGACCTTCGGGGTGATCATCGACCGCGCGATGATCACCAATATCCTCGATACCACCCCGGCGGAAAGCTTTGCCCTGATGTCCGGAAAAATGGTGCTGACGCTGGGACTTTCCGGCTTCCTGATGGTCGCCATAGCCTGGTGGATAAAAATCAGCCGACCCAGCACCCTGTGGCGCGACGTCGCCGTGCGCCTGCTGAATATCGCCGTCTCGGCTTTACTGATCGTTGTGGTCGCCGCGCTGTTTTATAAAGATTACGCCTCGGTATTTCGCAATAACAAAGAACTGGTGAAATCCCTCAGCCCGTCGAACAGCATCGTGGCGATCAACTCGTGGTACGCGCACAACAAGATGGACAACCTGCCGCTGGTGAAAATCGGCGAAGATGCCGTACAGAAGCCGGAAATGGGTAGCGGCGCGCGCAAGAATCTGACCATTCTGGTGCTGGGCGAAACGTCGCGCGCGCAGAACTTTTCCCTGGGCGGCTACGAGCGCGATACCAACCCGCGGTTGCAGCAAGATGGGGTGATTTACTTCGCCAATACCACCTCGTGCGGTACCGCGACGGCGGTATCGGTACCCTGCATGTTCTCCAACATGCCGCGCGCGCATTATGATGAAGAGTTGGCGCACCATCAGGAAGGGGTGCTGGATATTCTGCAACGGGCCGGTATTCAGGTACTGTGGAACGAAAACGACGGCGGCTGTAAGGGGGCCTGCGATCGCGTTCCGCACCAGAACGTCACCGATCTGCACCTGAGTGGACAGTGCATCGAAGGGGAATGCTACGATGAGGTCCTGTTCCATAATCTGGCACATGACATCGATAATTTGCAGCACGACGGCATTATCGTTCTGCACACTATCGGTAGCCATGGTCCGACCTACTACAACCGCTATCCGCCTGAATTCAAAAAGTTCACGCCGACCTGCGAGACCAACGAAATCCAGAGCTGTACGCAGCAACAGCTTACGAATACCTACGACAATACGCTACTGTATGTCGATTATATAGTTGATAAAGCTATAAAAATACTGCAGTCAAAGCAGGATAAATTTACCACCAGCCTGGTTTATCTCTCTGATCATGGCGAGTCGCTGGGCGAGGATGGGGTCTATTTGCACGGGCTACCGTGGTCAATCGCCCCCGTGACGCAAAAACACGTCCCGATGCTGATCTGGCTGTCGCCGGATTATCAGCAGCGCTACGGCGTTTCCAGCCGGTGCCTGCAGCAGCGTGCCAAAACGGAGCCCTATTCGCAGGATAATTTGTTCTCCACTCTGCTCGGGCTATTCGGGGTGAATACCCAGCAGTACCGGGCAACAGACGATATTTTAACGCCATGCAGAAGCGAGGCAGACAGATGAAAATCTTAGTCATTGAGGACGATGCACTCCTGTTACAAGGACTTATTCTGGCGATGCAAAGCGAAGGGTACGTCTGTGATGGCGTCGCCAGCGCGCACGAGGCCGCCCTGTCCCTCGCCGGCAATCACTACAGCCTGATTGTCTTAGATCTGGGTCTGCCGGATGAGGACGGGCTGCACTTCCTGGCGCGTATGCGCCGGGAGAAATTCAGCCAGCCGGTGCTGATCCTCACCGCCCGCGATACTCTCGAAGACCGCATCAGCGGTCTTGATACCGGCGCCGATGACTATCTGGTGAAACCTTTCGCGCTGGAAGAGCTGAATGCCCGCATCCGCGCCCTGCTGCGCCGGCATAACAATCAGGGGGATAACGAAATGGCCGTCGGCGACCTGCGCCTGAACATCAGCCGACGCCAGGTCTGGCTCGGCGAAGAGGCGCTGGATTTGACGCCAAAAGAGTACGCCCTGCTCTCTCGTCTGATGATGAAAGCGGGCAGTCCGGTGCACCGGGAAATTCTCTACAACGATATCTATAGCTGGGATAATGAACCGGCTACCAACACCCTGGAGGTGCATATCCACAACCTGCGTGAAAAAGTCGGCAAAGCCCGAATTCGTACCGTCAGGGGGTTTGGCTATATGCTGGTGAAAAACTCAGAAACGGAAGAACGCTATGGCTCTGTTCGCAAGTGAAACATGGACGATGCGTCACCGGCTGTTGTTGACCATTGGCGCCATTCTGGTGGTCTGTCAGCTGATCAGCGTCTTCTGGCTATGGCATGAAAGTAAAGAGCAGATACAGCTGCTGGTGGCGAGCGCCATAGAAGGGCATAACAATCAAAAGCACGTCGAGCACGAAGTGCGCGAGGCGGTGGCCAGCCTGCTGGTACCCAGCCTGTTAATCATCGGTCTGGCGCTGTATATCAGCCTGCTGGCGGTGAAAAAAATCACCCGCCCACTGTCGAATCTGCAAAGCGAGCTGGAAAGCCGAACCCCGGATAACCTGCAGCCAATTACGCTGACGGACTCCGTTCCGGAGGTCACGGCGGTGACGACGGCCATTAATCAGCTGGTTTCCCGTCTGAATATGACGCTCGATCGCGAGCGTCTGTTCACCGCCGACGTCGCCCATGAGCTGCGTACGCCGTTAGCCGGGCTCCGCCTGCATCTCGAGCTGCTGGCGAAAGTGCACAGCGTCGAGGTCGCGCCGCTGATCCAGCGTCTGGACCAGATGACCAACAGTATCTCTCAGCTGCTACAGCTTGCCCGCGTCGGCCAGTCATTTTCCGCCGGGAGCTATCAGCGCGTGCCCCTGCTGGAGGATGTGGTCGAGCCGCTGCAGAACGAGCTGGAAACAATGCTGGAGCAGCGCCAGCAAAAGCTGGCGCTCTCCTGTCCCGATGAAGAGGTTATCGTCTCCGGCGATGCCACGCTGCTGCGCGTGGTGCTGCGCAATCTGGTGGAGAACGCGCACCGCTATAGCCCGACGGGGTCGACGGTGAAGATCTCGATACAGGCAGGTTCGACGCCGGTGATGGCCGTGGAAGATGAAGGGCCGGGGATTGATGAAGCGAAAAGCGGCGAATTAAGCAAAGCCTTTGTCCGCATGGACAGCCGCTATGGCGGAATTGGCCTCGGGTTAAGTATCGTCACCCGCATCGTTCAGCTACACGAGGCGCAGTTCTTTTTACATAACCGCCAGCCGGGCCCCGGAGTCCGGGGCTGGATTCTGTTTCCTAAACCTTCGCGTTAGAAAGTCAGCACCCATTGATGGAAAAAGGCGACAACCACCACAAAGGCGCAGGCAACGCCGAGATACTCACGGAAGTTTAATTTTTGCATAACACTATCCTCAGCAGAATGAGGACAGTGTCGCCTGGCAAGATTAAGCAGACATTAAGAGCCTATCAGTAGCCGTTATTGTCGCAGACAGTTTGACCACGGACAGCGCGGAGAAACCGAAGCGTACACGTAGTACGTGAGGATTTCGAGCACTGACCAGCGTCAAAATGGCAAGTAAAATAGCCCTAATGGGATAGGCTCTAAGCCTGCCATCAAACGCAACGATAAGGCAAAATCTTACCGCCATCACCCGGCGCTGGCCGCCCCGGAACCGCCTCTCCGCGGCCTGCCGCTACGATGCGGCGATAAACAGCTCGCGAAGCTGGTGCAGCTGGTCACGGATTTGCGCGGCCTCTTCAAACTCCAGATTCTGCGCATGCTGCATCATCTGCGCTTCCAGCTCGTGAATTCTCTGCTGCAGCGCCTTCGGCGTCAGTGCCGCCGGAGCATCCGCTTCAACCGGCGAGCGTGATTTACCGCGCCCTTTCGCTTTGGTTTTCGCCAGGTTGCTGCCCAACTGCAGAATATCGACCACTTTCTTATTCAGACCCTGCGGGGTGATACCGTGCTCTTCGTTATAACGCTGCTGTTTCTCACGACGACGCTCGGTCTCACTGATGGCTTTCGCCATCGAGGCGGTGATCTTATCGCCGTAAAGAATCGCTTTGCCGTTGATGTTACGCGCCGCACGGCCAATCGTCTGAATCAGAGAACGTTCTGAACGCAGGAAGCCTTCTTTGTCGGCGTCCAGAATCGCCACCAGCGACACCTCCGGCATATCCAGCCCTTCACGCAGCAGGTTAATCCCCACCAGCACGTCAAACTCGCCAAGGCGCAGGTCGCGGATAATCTCCATACGTTCAACGGTATCAATATCCGAGTGCAGATAGCGCACGCGCTCGCCGTGCTCTTCAAGGTACTCGGTTAAGTCCTCCGCCATCCTTTTGGTCAAGGTGGTGACCAGCACGCGCTCGTTGATCGCGACGCGGATGCGAATTTCCGAGAGCAGGTCATCGACCTGGGTCGCCACCGGGCGCACCTCGATCAGCGGGTCAAGCAGCCCGGTCGGGCGCACCACCTGATCGACCACCTCATCGCCGGATTTATCCAGCTCATAGGGCCCGGGAGTAGCCGAGACGTAAATCGTCTGCGGCGCCAGAGCCTCAAACTCTTCAAACTTCATCGGGCGGTTATCCAGCGCCGATGGCAGACGGAAGCCGTACTCGACCAACGTCTCTTTACGCGCCCGGTCGCCGCGGTACATCCCGCCGATTTGTGGGATCGTGACGTGGGATTCGTCGATCACCAGCAGCCCATCCGCCGGCAGGTAGTCAAACAGCGTCGGCGGCGGCTCGCCCGGCCCGCGCCCGGAAAGATAGCGCGAGTAGTTTTCGATACCGGAGCAGTAGCCGAGCTCGTTCATCATTTCGAGGTCGAACTGAGTACGCTGGGTCAGACGCTGCTCTTCCAGCAGCTTGTTGTTCTCCAGCAGCACCTTCCGCCTGTCGGCGAGTTCGACTTTAATCTCTTCCATCGCCTGCACGATCCGCTCGCGCGGCGTAACGTAGTGCGTTTTCGGATAGATGGTATAGCGCGGAATGGTTGATTCCACCTGCCCGGTGAGCGGATCAAAGAGCGACAGACGCTCAACTTCTTCATCGAACAGCTCGATACGCAGCGCGATATCGTCAGACTCAGCCGGGAAGACGTCGATGACTTCCCCCCGCACGCGGAAAGTACCGCGCTGGAAGGCCTGATCGTTACGGGTGTATTGCAGCTCCGCCAGACGGCGCAAAATCGCCCGCTGGTCAATCAGCATACCGGTCGTCAGGTGCAACATCATTTTCAGATAGAGGTCGGGATCGCCGAGGCCGTAAATCGCCGACACCGAGGCCACCACCACCACATCACGCCGTTCCAGCAGCGCTTTGGTCGCCGACAAACGCATCTGCTCGATATGTTCGTTCACCGAGGCGTCTTTCTCGATGAAGGTGTCCGAGCTCGGGACATAGGCTTCAGGCTGATAGTAGTCGTAGTAGGAGACGAAATATTCCACCGCGTTGTCCGGGAAGAACTCTTTCATCTCACCGTACAGCTGGGCCGCCAGCGTTTTGTTCGGCGCCAGCACCATCGTCGGACGCTGCAGGTCGGCAATGACGTTAGCGATGGTAAAGGTTTTACCTGAACCGGTTACCCCCAGCAGCGTTTGATGCGCCAGGCCATCTTCCAGCCCCTCTTCGAGGCGGCGAATAGCTTCTGGCTGATCGCCAGAGGGACGGAATGCGGAATGCAGCGTGAACGTTTTACTCATATCTCTGGCCCTGAAGAAGGATGACGCGCCTGGCCGTATGCGGCAGGTGTTTAATTCTACCCTCCACGCCAGCTTTTGCCAATAAATAACACTGGATATAAAACCAGTATCGCATTATTGTCTATACGCCATACCGGCGAGCGACCCATCGTTTTGGGCTAAAAACAGGCCGCCTTGCGGAATAATCCGCCAGTCAGTGGGGTTATCCCCAGAAAGATTTAGGATTTAACATTTGTCAAGCAGGGTAATGAATCTTTTATGGCAGCAGGTGACACTTTCCTTACAGCCATTGCTTTTATTCAACTAATTGATATTAAATGAAATTAAACAAAAGATGGGTTTCGCGCCAATTCAGCCGCAGGCCGCGTAATCTCTAGCTTACCGCAAGTTCTCTAACTCTAATGCACAAGGTTATCCACAGGAATAGTGGATAAGTCTCTGCAGGCCATGAGGTCTGCCACCCGGCAGAAATCGCCCGCCGGCAAAAATCGGCCGGCTAAAAAAAATTATCGAATTATTTTTGATATTTATCAGCTAAGGACGGCCACCTTTTTGTTGCTTTCTGCACCAAATTTCATGCGCTTTGGCACCGGGAAAGTGCAACCGCCTCGTTAACCCGCCGCTGTGATGCCCTGCGCCCCCTGTCTTTGCGAGAAAACACCGAAACATCTTTTTCCTGGCAAGAGATTTGCAGAATCTTCATGTCGCTCGCTATCCCCAAAAAGGAGAAAACGTCTATGTTGAGTCTACACGCAGTTAATCAGTACTACGGAAGTCAGCACACGCTATGGAATGTCGACCTTGAACTCCGGCCAGGGGAGTGCACCTGCGTGATGGGGCTGCAGGGGATGGGGAAAACCACGTTGGTAAACTGCATTACCGGGCATCTCCCGGTCGCCAGCGGCACGATGACCTGGCATGACATCGGGGCCCCGCCTTGCGATCTCACGCCGCTTTCCGCCCACTCCCGCTCGATTATTGGCATCGGCTACGTCCCGCAGGACAAGCGCATCTTTTCCCAGCTGAGCGTGGAGGAGAATCTGCATATTGCGCTGGCGGCCGGGGGGAACCCCGGCGCCGCGGTGAAGGGCGAGATTTACGATTTATTTCCCGAATTGTACGCTCTGCGCCAGCACAAAGGGGCGATGCTCTCGGAAGATGACCAGTACCAGCTGGCGCTGGCCCGGGCGCTGATTGTTCAACCGCGCCTGCTGATCCTTGATGAGCCTTCGCGCGGCAGCGGGCATCACTTCATGCAAAAGCTGGGGGACCTGCTGGTGCGGCTGAATCGCGATATCGGGTTAACGGTGCTGCTTGCCGAACAGCACCTGCCGTTTATTCGCCGGGTGGCGGACCGGTTCTGCCTGCTTCATCGCGGCCGCAGCGTGGCGCAGGGCAACGTTATCCAGCTGGATGAGCCGCTGCTGGCGCAGTGGATGACGCCAGATCCAGCGCGTTAAGGTCCAGATACTGCCCGAGATCCTCGCGCTGCGGCGCGTCCGCCAGCCACGGGATCTCCCCCAGCAACGGCGCCGGGAGCAGGCGCTTAAGGGTCGCCAGGTATTCGGCATGACGCTTGCCCGGCGGCTGGACGTCGTTCGCGATCCAGCCGGCCAGCGGCAGCCCCGCCTGACGCACCGCCTGGGCCGTCAGCAGCGCATGGTTGATGCAGCCCAGTTTGATGCCCACCACCAGAATAACCGGCAGCCGTTCGTCCCGCACCCAGTCGGCAAAGGTCAGAGTATCGGAGAGCGGCGTGAACCAGCCTCCCGCCCCTTCCACCAGCACCCACCCGGCCAGCTTTTCCAGCTCGCGCAGCCCGGCGGAGAGCGCGGCCCCGCTAATCGGGCGGCCTTCATCGGCGCTCGCAATATGCGGAGAGGTCGGTTCAGCGAAGGTACAGGGGTTAACCTGGGCGTAGCTCAGCGCCACGCTGCTGTTACGTTGCAAGGCCAGCGCATCGTCGTTGCGCAGCCCCTGCGGCGTATCTTCACTTCCGGAGGCCACCGGCTTATAGCCCGCGCTCTGCAGCCCGGATAGATTAGCCGCCTGCAGTAAGGCGCAGCTGGCGACGGTTTTCCCGACTTCAGTGTCGGTTCCGGTGACGAAAAAACGTTTAGTCACGTGCAATGACTCCTGTAAAAAGATAGTACGTCAGCGGGCACAGCCCCTGCTGTTTTGGCCAGGCAAGCTGGAGCTCGCGCAGTTTGCCCCGACTTAACGGCGCGGCGCTGCGTCCCTGATGCAGATGAGTCGCGCCGATGCCTTTTAGCGAACGCATCGCGCTCAGCGCATCGGCGAACGGCAGGCTGACGGCGTGAACCTGTCCGCTAACCCGTCGTCCGGCCAGCGCCTCGCGCACCGCCTGCTCACTGAGAAAGCGGTTGGCGTGCGGGCGGGCATCAATCGCCTGCCAGGCCTGATTAAGTTCCGGCAGCGAACCGGCCAGCAGCGTGGTGAACGCCACCCTGCCGCCGGGACGCACCACCCGACAGAGTTCATCCACCGCCCGCGCCAGACTGTCACACCACTGGACCGCCAGGTTGCTCCACGCCAGATCGACACAGCCATCCGCCAGCGGGAGCGACTCAATATCGCCCGCCACGTAGCGGTGGGCGCAACCCCCACGCTGCGCCTGCGCCAGCATCTCGACCGAGAGGTCCAGCGCCGTGACGTGGCTTCCGGCATCGCGCCAGTAGCGGCTCATACTGCCGGGGCCGCAGCCGGCATCCAGCACCTCGGCAAAGGCCCGGCTTGCCAGCCGGCGCAGCAGCAGCTCCGCGCTGTACCGCTGCAGCTCATCGTGCTGCGTATAGTGGGTGGCCGCCCGGCCAAAGGCCGCGGCCACCGCGCGTTTATTCACCGCCGCCATGCAGCACCTCCAGCAGACGGGCGATATCGGTGGACTCATGCGCCGCGGTGAGCGTCAGGCGCAGCCGCGCGCTGCCGGCCGGCACCGTCGGCGGGCGGATCGCCGTCGCCCAGCAGCCCTGCTCGCGCAGGCTTGCCGCCAGTCGCAACGCCCGCGTATTGTCGCCGACGATCAGCGGCTGAATCGCGCTGGTTGAGGCGCTGAGCTCGCCGGGGAAGCTGGCCATGCCGGCGCGAAATTGCGCCACGTGGCTGGCCAGTTTTTCCCGACGCTGCTGGCCGTCATCGCTGCGGATAACCGCCAGCGCCGCGCTCAGCGCCAGCGCCTGGGCCGGGGGCATGGCGGTGCTGTAAATCAGATGGCGGGCGAACTGCAGCAGGTAGTCCGCCAGCGCATCGTCGCAGAGTACCGCCGCCCCGCTGGCGCCAAAGGCTTTGCCAAAGGTCACCACCAGCAGTTCCGGGCGGACGTTCCGGGCATGACAGCTGCCGCGTCCCTCATCGCCCATCACCCCGATACCGTGCGCGTCATCCACCAGCAGCCAGCCGTCAGCCGCCCGGGTGGTACGGGCGATATCGCCGAGCGGCGCGCTGTCGCCATCCATGCTGAATACCCCTTCGGTTACCACCAGCTGCTGGCCGGTCAGGGGCTTTGCCAACAGATCGCCGAGTTGCTGCACGTCGTTGTGCGCAAAACGCCTGAGCTGCGCCGGGCTGAGGCTGGCCGCCTCAAGCAACGAAGCGTGGCTCAGCCGGTCCGCGACGATGCGATCGTCCTTTGCAAGCAGCGCGGCAATCAGCGCCTGATTGGCGGCAAATCCGGAAATAAACAGCAGCGCGCGCGGGTAGCCCAGCCAGTCAGCCAGCGCCTCTTCCAGCTCGCGATGCGCCTCGCTGTAGCCGCTGACGTGGCCGGAGCCGCCGCTGCCGACGCCATAACGCGCCGCCCCCTGCTGCCAGGCGGCGATAATCTTCGGATGCTGGCTCAGCCCGAGATAGTCATTGCTGGAGAAATTCAGCCAGCGCTGGCCTTCGCGGGCGAGCCACCGCCCGGCTCCCTGGGTGACCGGCTGGCGCTGGCGAAACGCGTCCGCCTCCCGCCGTTCGCCAAGCGCCCGCTCGATCCGTTGCTGCCAGCTCATAGCGCCGCCGCGTTGTAATATTCCTCGGTATCCGGGTTGAGCAGCGCCTGTTCCAGACGCTGCTGCTGTTCGTTATCCCCTTCCAGCACCGCCGTCTGCTGCGGGTTAAGGCCCAGCTTGCGGAACAGCTGCAGGTCTTTGTCCTCTTCCGGGTTCGGCGTGGTCAGCAGCTTGCAGCCGTAGAAAATCGAGTTCGCCCCGGCCATAAAGCACATCGCCTGCGTCTGTTCGTTCATCTGCTCGCGCCCGGCGGAAAGACGCACGTACGATGTCGGCATCATAATCCGCGCCACCGCGATGGTGCGGATAAAATCAAAGGCGTCGACGTCATCGTTATCGGCCAGCGGCGTGCCTTTCACTTTGACCAGCATGTTGATCGGCACGCTCTCCGGCGGCGTCGGCAGGTTAGCCAGCTGCAGCAGCAGGCCAGCGCGATCTTTCTCGGTTTCGCCTAAGCCGACGATCCCGCCCGAGCAGACCTTGATCCCGGCGTCACGCACCTTGTCGAGGGTATCCAGCCGCTCCTGGTAGGTGCGGGTGGTGATGATATTGCCGTAGAATTCCGGCGAGGTGTCCAGGTTATGGTTGTAGTAGTCCAGTCCGGCTCCCGCCAGCCGCTGCGCCTGGCTGTCGGTCAAGGTCCCGAGCGTCATACAGGACTCCAGCCCCAACGCTTTGACGCCTTTGACCATTTGTTCCAGGTACGGCATGTCGCGATCGTTGGGGTTTTTCCATGCCGCCCCCATGCAGAAGCGGGTTGAACCGGCATTTTTCGCCTGCCGCGCCGACTCCAGCACCTGTTCCACTTCCATCAGGCGCTCCGATTCCAGACCGGTTTTATAGCGCGCGCTTTGCGGGCAGTATTTGCAGTCTTCCGGGCAGGCGCCGGTTTTAATCGACAGCAGCGTGCTGACCTGGACCTGGCGCGGATCAAAGTGCTGGCGGTGCGTCTGCTGGGCTTCAAACAGCAGGTCTAACAACGGTTTATTAAACAACTCAGTAACTTGCGACATTGTCCAGCGTGCGTGGTGAGCCATTGGCCTCTCCAAAGGGTTTTGTTAATTGTCGGTTCGGTTTATACTCGTAAACCTAAAACTTTTCAAAATGGTTTACAAGTCACTTATGACAACGGACGATCTCGCCTTCGATCGGTGCCACATCTGGCACCCCTACACTTCCATGACTTCCCCGCTGCCGGTATACCCGGTGGTTGCCGCCCACGGCTGCGAGCTGTCCCTCGCCAGCGGCAAGCAGTTAATCGACGGCATGTCTTCGTGGTGGGCGGCGATTCACGGCTACAATCACCCGCGGTTAAACGCGGCGATGAAAGCGCAGATTGACCAGATGTCGCACGTGATGTTTGGCGGCATCACCCACCCTCCGGCGGTCGCGCTCTGCCGCCAGCTGGTGGCGATGACGCCGGCATCGCTGGAGTGCGTATTCCTCGCCGACTCCGGTTCGGTCGCGGTGGAAGTGGCAATGAAAATGGCTCTGCAGTACTGGCAGGCAAAAGGCGAACCGCGCCGGCGGTTTCTCACCTTCCGCAACGGCTATCATGGCGATACTTTCGGCGCGATGTCGGTTTGCGATCCGGATAACTCGATGCACAGCCTGTGGCAGGGCTATCTGCCGGATAACCTGTTCGCCCCGGCGCCGCAAAGCCGCTTTGGCGGCGAATGGGATGAGCGGGATATGGTGTCGTTTGCCCGGCTGATGGCAGCCCATCGCCAGGAGATCGCGGCGGTGATTCTCGAACCGATTGTGCAGGGGGCGGGCGGAATGCGGATGTACCACCCCGAGTGGCTGAAGCGCATTCGCAAGATGTGCGACCGGGAAGGCATCCTGCTGATTGCCGATGAGATTGCCACCGGATTTGGCCGGACCGGCAAGCTGTTTGCCTGTGAACATGCGGGGATTACGGCGGATATTCTCTGTCTCGGTAAAGCCCTGACCGGTGGGACTATGACCCTGTCGGCCACCCTCACCACCCGACGGGTCGCGGAGACCATCAGCGATGGCGCTGCGGGCTGCTTTATGCACGGCCCGACCTTTATGGGCAATCCGCTGGCCTGCGCGGTGGCGACAGAAAGCCTGCGCCTGCTGGAGAGCGGCGAATGGCAACGCCAGGTGGCGGCCATTGAAGCGCAGCTTAACGCCGAACTGGCGCCGGCGCGGGAATCTCCTCAGGTGGCCGATGTTCGCGTACTGGGCGCCATTGGCGTGGTGGAAACGCGTCGTCCGGTGAATATGGCCGCGCTGCAGCGTTTCTTCGTTGAGCAGGGAGTATGGATCCGTCCGTTCGGTCGCCTGATTTATCTGATGCCGCCCTATGTCATCACCGCGCAGCAGCTGACGCGCCTGACCCAGGCGGTCAACGCGGCGGTGCAGGAAGAAACATTTTTTAGCGAATAAGCAGCGGAAATTGGCCGTCAACCGGACTACACTTCTTTGCTAATCAGTAGATTATCCCTGAGGAGACGGTATGAAATTAATCAGTCACGACCTGCAGGATGGCGGCAAATTGCCCCATCGTCAGGTTTTTAATGGCATGGGCTACGACGGCGACAATATTTCGCCGCATCTGGCGTGGGACGAAGTTCCCGCCGGCACCAAAAGCTTTGTGGTGACCTGTTACGATCCCGACGCACCGACCGGTTCCGGCTGGTGGCACTGGGTGGTCGCCAATCTGCCGGCGGAAACGCGCGAACTGCCGCAGGGTGCCGGCTCCGGTCTGGCGCCGCTGCCAGCAACCGCCATCCAGACCCGCACCGACTTCGGCCAGGCCGGCTATGGCGGCGCAGCGCCGCCGAAGGGGGAAAGCCATCGCTATATCTTTACCGTACATGCGCTGGATGTCGACAAGATCGATGTGGATGAGGGCGCAAGCGGCGCGATGGTGGGCTTTAACGTCCATTTCCATTCCCTGGGCAGCGCATCCATCACCGCCCTGTTTATCTGACCTTTTCTCGTCACCCTTCCCCGGGTAGCGGCTTACGCCTTACCCGGGCGATGTGACAGTACCTTTATCGCCCCGGTAAGCGCAGCGCCACCGGGGAGTCCTTCAGCTCGAAGATGACTGCTCAGCCACCGGCAGCGCCGCGCTTTTTTTGACTTTCGCGTACCACACCACCGTCAGCAGCGCCAGCCAGACCAGTCCGGCGATCAGCGCAATGCGCGTCTCTTCGACCATCCCCAGCACCGCAATCACCAGCCCCATAAACAGCAGGGTCAGCAGCGGCGCGACCGGCCAGAACGGCACCGGGAACTCAATCTGTCGGCGCTCTTCTGCCGACAGCCCGCGCCGCATGGCGAAGTGGGCCAGCAGGATCATCAGCCACACCCACACCGTGGCAAACGCTGCCAGGGAGGCAATCAGCACGAAGACCTGCTCCGGCATCAGATAGTTCAGCACCACCGCCACCAGCAGCGCCACTCCCATCACCACTACCGTCATCCACGGCACGCCGTTGCTGGCAATCCGCTGGAAGCTTTTCGGCGCCATGCCCTCTTTCGCCATGCCGTACATCATGCGTCCGGCGCCAAAAATATCGCTGTTAATGGCCGAAATACTGGCGCTGATAACGATGATATTGAGGATTGTCGCCGCAGCCGGAATACCCAGACCGCTAAAAATCAGCACGAACGGGCTGCCCTGCTCGCCAAAACTGTTCCACGGGAAAATCGCCATCAGAATCGCCAGCGTGCAGACATAGAACAGCACGATGCGCAGAGGGATGGTGTTAATCGCCTGCGGGATCACTTTCCTGGGATTCTGCGCTTCAGCCGCGGTAACGCCGATAATTTCCACCCCGCCAAAGGCGAACATCACTATTCCAAGCGAAGCGATAATCCCCTGCCAGCCGTTCGGAGCAAAACCGCCGTGATGCCACAAGTTCTCCAGCCCTGTCGCCGGGAACGCATGGCCAAAGCCAAAGAAGATGATGCCGCCGCCGGCGACGATCATCGCAATAATCGCCACCACTTTAATCAGCGACAGCCAGAACTCCATCTCGCCGAAAATGCGTACGTGGCACAGATTCATCGCGCCGATGAAAAAGATGATGCTCAGCACCCAAATCCAGCGCGGGACGTCGGGGTACCACAGCCCCATATAGATGCCAAACGCGGTGACGTCGGCCAGAGCGACAATCACCATTTCAAAGGTGTAGGTCCAACCGGTGATAAACCCGGCCAGCGGTCCGAGATACTGACGGGCATAGCTGCCGAAGGAGCCGGAAACGGGGTTGCGCACCGCCATTTCCCCCAGCGCGCGCATGACGATAAATACCGCCGCGCCGCCAATCAGGTAGGCTAACAGAACCGCCGGTCCCGCGGCCTTGATGGCGGCGGCCGACCCATAAAACAGCCCGGTACCGATGGCGGAACCGAGCGCGATGAAACGAATATGGCGGGCGTTCAGCCCGCGCAGCAGGTGTGGCTTTGAGGGTTGTTGTTGCATATGCGAGTGTCCTGATAATTTTTGTATGACGACAAATATGCGCGTAGGACGGCCGGGGGGAAGATATCCCCCCGACGCGGGTACAGAAAACAGCGATGATCAGAGCTGACTGGGTAATACGGCAGGTAGCAGTCGCGTCAGGTGACGCGCCGCCAGAAGCGCAATAGCGTTATCAATATCCGGGGCGAAGAAACGATCCTGGGTGTAATGCGAGACCCGTTCGCGCAGCAGATGACGCGCCTCCTCCAGCAGCGGGCTGCTGGCCAGGCCTTCGCGCATATCCAGCCCCTGGACGGCGGCCAGCCACTCTACGGCCAGCACGCCGCGGGTGTTGTCCGCCATCGCCCACAGGCGACGACCGGCGGCTGGCGCCATCGAGACGTGATCCTCCTGGTTTGCCGAAGTCGGCAGGCTGTCAACGCTGTGCGGATGCGACAGCGCCTTATTCTCGCTGGCCAATGCCGCCGCGGTGACCTGAGCAATCATAAAACCAGAGTTAACGCCGCCGTTTTTCACGAGGAAAGGCGGCAGCTGCGACATATGGCTGTCCATCATCAGCGCAATCCGCCGCTCTGACAGCGAGCCGATTTCGGCAATCGCCAGGGCGAGATTATCCGCCGCCATCGCCACCGGCTCGGCATGGAAGTTACCGCCGGAAATCACCTCGTTCTCGCTGGCGAAGACCAGCGGATTATCCGATACCGCGTTGGCTTCAATCAGCAGCACGTCGGCCGCCTGACGAATCTGGGTCAGACAGGCCCCCATCACCTGCGGCTGACAGCGCAGAGAATACGGATCCTGCACTTTGCTACAGTTGTGATGCGATTGCGAAATCGCGCTGTCGTCGGTCAGCACATGGCGGTACAGCGCGGCGGCATCAATTTGACCACGCTGGCCGCGGGCATCATGAATACGCGGATCAAACGGCCGACGCGAGCCCAGCGCCGCTTCGGTGGTTAAGGCCCCGCACACCACCGCAGATGCAAACAGATCTTCCGCCTCAAACAGGCCGCGCAGGGCAAACGCCGTCGATGCCTGCGTGCCGTTGAGCAGCGCCAGCCCCTCTTTCGCCGCCAGCGTAATCGGCTCGAGACCGACTTTTTTCAGCGCCTGCCCCGCCAGCATCCACTCGCCGTCGACGCGCGCTTTCCCCTCGCCCAGCAGCGTCAGCGACATGTGCGCCAGCGGCGCCAGATCGCCGGACGCGCCGACCGAACCCTTGGCCGGGATCCACGGCGTCACGCCTTTGTTCACCAGCTGAATCAACGCCTGAATCACGCTCAGACGAATACCGGAGAAGCCGCGGGAGAGGCTGTTAATCTTCAGCACCATAATCAGGCGCGCCATCGCCTCGTCCAGCGGCTCGCCAATGCCTGCGGCATGGGAGAGCACCAGAGAACGCTGCAGATTTTCCAGATCGTCGGTAGAGATGCGCGTTTGCGCCAGCAGGCCAAAACCGGTGTTAATACCGTAAGCGGTACGCCCTTCCGCCAGAATCGCGTTGACGCAGGCCACGCTCTCGTCAATCGCCGGAAAAGCGCGCTCGTCGAGGGTGATGCTCAGCGGGTGATGATATACCTCGCGCAGCTGCGCCAGAGTCAGTTGACCAGGAATAAGTGTTAAGCTTTTCATTTCAGCGTTGCCCCTGCGTTGCTGCCACCATAGGAAGATTCAGTCCTTGTTCTGCCGCGCACTCGATCGCGATGTCGTAGCCGGCATCGGCGTGACGCATCACCCCGGTCGCCGGGTCGTTATGCAGGACGCGAGCGATACGCGCCGCCGCTTCGTCGGTACCGTCACAGACGATAACCATCCCGGAGTGCTGGGAGAAGCCCATACCCACGCCGCCGCCGTGATGCAGCGACACCCATGTCGCGCCGCTGGCGGTATTCAGCAAGGCGTTCAGCAGCGGCCAGTCGGAAACCGCATCGGAACCGTCGCGCATCGCTTCGGTTTCACGATTCGGGCTGGCGACGGAGCCGGAATCAAGGTGGTCGCGACCGATAACGATCGGCGCGGAAACTTCGCCGCTGCGGACCATTTCGTTAAACGCCAGCCCCAGCTTCTGGCGCCACTCCAGACCCACCCAGCAAATACGCGCCGGCAGCCCCTGGAAGCTGATGCGCTCGCGCGCCATATCCAGCCAGCGGTGCAGGTGCGTATCATCTTTGATGATCTCTTTAACTTTAGCGTCGGTTTTATAGATATCCTGCGGATCGCCGGAGAGCGCCACCCAGCGGAACGGGCCGATGCCGCGGCAGAACAGCGGGCGAATATAGGCCGGGACAAAGCCCGGGAAATCGAACGCGTTGCCGACCCCCATCTCCTGCGCCATCTGGCGAATATTGTTGCCGTAGTCGAAGGTCGGGACCCCCATTTCGTGGAAGGCCAGCATCGCCTGGACGTGGTCGGCCATGGAGCGTTTGGCGGCCAGGATCGTCCCCTGCGGATCGGACTCCGCTTTGGCCTGATACTCTTCCCAGCTCCAGCCCTTCGGCAAATAGCCATGCAGCGGGTCGTGGGCGCTGGTCTGGTCGGTGACCATATCCGGGCGCACGCCGCGTTTAACCATCTCCGGCACGATATCGGCGGCGTTGCCGCACAGAGCGATAGAGATTGCCCGGCCTTCCGCAGTGTATTTCTTGATGCGGGCCAGCGCGTCGTCCAGCGAGGTGGCCTGTTCGTCAACGTAGCGGGTCCGCAGGCGGAAATCGATCCGGCTCTGCTGACATTCGATGTTCAGCGAGCAGGCTCCTGCCAGAGTAGCCGCCAGCGGCTGCGCGCCGCCCATACCGCCCAGACCGGCGGTTAATACCCAACGCCCCTTCAGGCTGCCCTGATAGTGCTGACGTCCGGCTTCGACGAAGGTTTCGTAGGTGCCCTGCACGATGCCCTGACTACCGATATAGATCCAGCTGCCGGCGGTCATCTGGCCATACATCGCCAGCCCTTTCGCGTCCAGCTCGTTGAAATGCTCCCAGGTTGCCCAGTGCGGGACCAGGTTGGAGTTAGCGATCAGCACCCGCGGTGAGTTTTCATGGGTTTTAAACACGCCCACCGGTTTACCGGACTGCACCAGCAGAGTTTCGTCGCTTTCCAGGTTTTTCAGCGCCTTCACGATAGCGTCATAGCATTCCCAGTTACGCGCCGCGCGCCCGATACCGCCATAGACCACCAGCTCATGGGGGTTCTCGGCCACATCGGGATCGAGGTTATTCATTAACATACGCAGCGGGGCTTCGGTCAACCAGCTCTTCGCATTCAGCGTCGTGCCTCGCGGCGCACGTACGTCCTGCTGGCGATATTTGCTTTGCGACATCGGGGTTTCTCCTGACAATTAACGTTGTTTACGTAAATACATATACTTGTCTATACAAGCCTACGCAAGCCAGGATTTAACAGAAATGATACAATTTTGTTATATTGCGTCAGCAATCACGCTTTTGCTGACGCGAGGGATGGTCAGGAGGCAAAGTGGCCCTGCAGCCGGTAGCGGCTACCCGGGAACAGCAGACGGGCGTGGGAAACGATATGCGTGGTTGACCAGGTACGGCGGCGAATCAGCAAACATGGGTCATGGGCGTGGATCTGCAGCAGCTCGCACTCTTTGGCGCTCGCCTGCACCGCCTCCACGATATGCTCGCCTTCGGTTAACGGCGCAATCAGCGACAGATAATCGTGCGGCGTGGTCACGGTATAATCCTGGCGCAGATAGTCCGGCACCACCGTCGCGTTGACGCAGCGATCTTCAATCTGTACCGGAATATCGTTTTCAAAATGCACCATCAGGGAGTGGAAAATCCGCGTCCCCTCGGCGACGTTCAGCGCGGCCGACTGGATAAGGTCGGCTTCGGTCTCCTCCAGCAGCAATACCTCGCAGCGGTGCTGGTGGTGGCGGGAGAGAATCTCGTCGGCGATGCTGCGAACTTCAAACAGCGCCGACTGCCCTTTCGGCTCCGCCACAAACGTGCCCACGCCCTGCAAACGCACCAGTAAGCCCTCATCCGTGAGTTCACGCAGCGCCCGGTTGATGGTCATCCGGCTAAAGCCAAATTGCGCCACCAGTTCCGCCTCAGAAGGAATGCGGTCATGCGGACGCCAGACGCCGCGCTGAATCTTTTCGCTGATCGCCTGCTTCACCTTTTCATAGAACGGTGCAGGCGCAGATCGAGGTTGCTGTGAAAACATAGCCTGGCTTTCCTTATACTCAATGGGCGGCGAAACGATCAGAATATACTGAATCGTCAGCGCCACCAATGGGCGATTTGCCATGCCAGCCGGGCCGCTGCGCGGGCGCCCTGACTATCAATGTCAAACTGCGGATTAAACTCCACCAGGTCGACCGCCTGCAGCTTGCCGCTGCGGCACAGCGGCTCGACGATGCGCAGCAATGTCGCCAGCGGCACGCCCAACGCCGCTGGCGCTGACACCGCCGGCATGTCGCGCCCCGGCAGCACGTCCAGATCGATGGTCAGATAGAGCCGATCGTACAGGGCGATATTGCGGGCGATTTCCGGCATTACGCGTAATTCAAAAGCCTCGATAACGTCCAGATCTTCAATCACCCGCACCTGACGGCGCGCGGCTTCATCCCACAGCGCCTGGGTATTCGCCGCGCGGCTGGCCCCGAAGCAGGTATAATGAAAACCGCGCCGCTGCGCGTCGCACTCCAGCGCCAGCTGGCGGAACGGCGTTCCTGAGCTCGCCTGCCCGGCAATGCGTAAATCGAGGTGGGCATCGAGGTTGATAATTCCGACCTTCTCATCGGGGAAGGCATCAAGCACCCCCGCGCCATGGCCAAAGGCCGTTTCATGTCCGCCGCCAAGCACCAGCGTACGTTTGCCCGCGCGCTGGCAGGCCGCCACCGCATCACGCAGCGCCTGCTGAGCCTCCTCCAGCGCCTCGCCGACGACCACGATGTTACCCATATCCACACAGCGATCGTGCCCGCTGTGGCTGGCCATATTCGCCAGCGCCCGGCGTAAGATCTCAGGCCCCTTTTCGGCCCCGGCGCGCCCGCGATTGCGCCGCACGCCTTCGTCACAGGCGAATCCCAACAGGGCGATGTCTCCCGGCTGCGCCGCGGGCGCAAAGCGCTCGGCCCGCGCCATGGTCTGGAACAGGCGCAGCGCGTTGGCGGCTTCCGCGCTGTCGTCACGCCCTTGCCAGATATCGGCGGGCGTAGGTTGCCACAACGTCATTGCATTTCTCCTCGCACCACGCGGCGCCAGAGCGGGCTACGTCCCGGCTCATACACCATTTCAACCGGATGCTCTGCATCCCAGATAGCAAAATCAGCGACAAACCCGCTCGCCAGCTGACCGTGGCTGTGCTGACGCCCCAGCGCCTGCGCGGCATGCCGGGTAACCCCCGCCCACGCCTCTTCCGGGGTTAAGCCAAATTTGACGCAGGCCATGTTCATCGCCAGATGCAGGCTGGCGAACGGGCTGGTGCCCGGGTTGTAATCCGTGGCGACAGCCATCGGGACCTGGTATTGCCGCAGCAGATCGACCGGCGGTTTACGGGTCTCATTCAGGAAATAGAACGCGCCGGGCAGCAGAACCGCCACCGTGGCGCTGCGGCTCATCGCGGCCACCCCCTCTTCCGTCAGATATTCGATATGGTCGGCGGAAAGGCCATGATAGCGGCTCACCAGCTGCGCGCCGCCGAGGGACGAAAGCTGCTCGACATGCCCCTTGACCGGGATCCCGCGGGCCTGAGCGGCCTGAAACACGCGTTCGGTTTGCTGCGGGCTGAAGCCGACGTTTTCACAGAATACATCGACGCTTTCGAATAGCCCCTCCTGCCACAGCACCGGCAGCAGGGTTTCACAGACCAGCGTAATATAAGCGTCCGGATCGTCTTTATATTCCGGCGGCGTGGCATGGGCGGACAGCAGCGTCGGCGACAGTTCTAGCGCATTGTTCTCCGCCAGGCGACGCGCCACCCGCAGCATTTTGCGCTCGTTCTCCAGATCCAGGCCATAGCCGGACTTAATTTCCAGCGTGGTGACGCCTTCACGCAGCAGGCGATCCAGCCGCTGTTGGGCCAGCGCCAACAGCTGCGCTTCGCTGCTCTCGCGGGTGGCGCGTACCGTTGAGTTAATCCCGCCGCCGCTGGCGCTAATCGTCTGATAGGAAACGCCGTTCAGACGCTGCTCCCACTCCTGGGCCCGGCTGCCGCCGAAAACCAGATGGGTATGACAGTCAATCAGCCCCGGCGTCAGCAGTCTGCCGCCAAGATCAACGCTGCGCCCGGCAGGGGCATCGTTTTCAGGCACAATACCTTCAATACGGCCGTGGCGGACCAGCAGCGCATGTTTATCCAGCAGGCCATAAGGCCGCGAGTCATGCGGAGTCAGGGTGGCAAGGCGGGCATTTCGCCAGATAACGCGATCGGAAATGGCTTCAGTCATAGCAGTTAACTTGTCATGGGTTGTATAGACATTTATTTTCATTACGCACTGAATGTCAACACCAGCTGGCGTAATTGTTATTTTTTTGTGACTGAACGCGAGGGCAGGAGCCAGCGCCTGCCACAATTGCGGCAACTTTTTCGCTCAGCATCTTCCCGTTTCGCTCAACTTAGTATAAAAAGCAGGTTTTAAAGGACTTATACACGCCGTTCATTCCTTGCAAGGTTCACGCTGCGGGAATGATTTTTGTATAATTACACCCCACATAATTCGGGTTGCTGCGCGGTGAATAGCCATGAACGCGCGAACGCAGAGGCAACCCGGAGTATCACAGGTCTTGTTAATTGATTCTTGCCCGGAGCAACATGAACACATTCTCAGTTTCCCGCCTGACGCTGGCACTGGCCTTCGGCGTGACGTTGTCCGCCTGTAGTTCAACCCCTGCCGATCAACAGCCCTCCACGCAGACTGCGCCGGGCACCGCCTCTCGCCCTGTGTTAACGGCCGATGAAGCCAAAAATTTCACCGCCGCCAGCTATTTCCAGTCTCTGGATCCCAACGCCGCGGCGTGGACTCCGGCGGCCATTAGCCCGCCAGCCCAGCCTGACTTCGTTGTCGGCCCGGCGGGCGGCCAGGGCGTGACCCACACCACGATTCAGGCAGCCGTCGATGCGGCCATCGCGCGTCACTCCGACCGTCGCCAGTTTATTGCCATTCAGCCCGGGGAATATACCGGTACCGTCTATGTGCCGGCTGCGCCCGGAGCGATAACGCTGTACGGTACCGGCGAAAAACCGCTGGATGTCAAAATTAGCCAGGCCATTGATTCCGAGATGGATACCAACACCTGGCGCCACCTGGTGAACCCGGCCGGGAAATACATGCCGGGTAAACCTGCGTGGTATATGTTCGATAGCTGCCAGAGCAAACGTACCGCCACCGTGGGCGTCATGTGCTCGGCGGTATTCTGGTCGCAGAATAACGGCCTGCAGCTGCAGAACCTGACCATCGCCAACAACCTCGGCGATAGCGTGGATGCCGGAACGCACCAGGCCGTGGCGCTACGCAGCGATGGCGACAAGGTACAGATTAACAACGTCAACATCCTGGGACGTCAGAACACCTTCTTCGTCACCAACAGCGGCGTACAGAACCGTCTGCAGAACGATCGCCAGACCCGAACCCTGGTGAGCAACAGCTATATTGAAGGCGACGTCGATATCGTTGCCGGCCGCGGCGCCGTCGTATTTGATAACACCGATTTCCGGGTGGTGAATTCCCGCACGCAGAAAGAAGGCTATGTCTTCGCACCGGCGACGTTGAAAAGCGTCACCTACGGTTTCCTGGCGGTGAACAGCCGCTTTACCGCTTCCGGCGATGGCGTTGCGCAGCTGGGGCGCTCTTTGGATGTCGACAGCGCGACCAATGGTCAGGTCGTGATCCGCGATAGCGTCATCAATGAAGGCTTCAATGTGGCTAAGCCGTGGGCCGATGCGGCGGTCTCTAACCGCGCGTTCAGCGCTAATACCGGCACCGCGGATGAAAAAGGCAATCCGCAGCGTAACCTCAACGACGCCAGCTTCAACCGCATGTGGGAATACAATAACCGCGGCGTGGGCAGCGTCATTGTTGCTGAGCCCAGGCAGTAACGTTTGATCAAGGGGGAGGCACTCCCCCTTGGCTTCCTCCAGCGGCGACCGCCTGGCCTGCCGCCCCCTCTTCTCTGCTGGCTGCAAAAAAAACTGCGGGTGAACGAATAAAAATCCCCGCTCATACGTTTACGCATTGTCAGAACATCATGGCCTGTCGCCCTCATTCGCCGTATTACGCCGGATGTGGCCTGGCTCCCTGTTTCGCCGCCACGGAGACGAAGATGAACACCCTATATTCCCCCTTCCTGCCCACAGCACGCCGCTTAATGGTCCCGGCACTGCTATGTTTATTCTATGCATCGCAGACCTTTGCCATGGGCGATAATAGCACCGAGAGCAAAACCCCGGACTGCCCCAATGGACAGATTTACGACAGCGTCAGTAAAAAATGCGTACCGGCAAAAACCAGCAGCCTTAGCGATCAGGATAAGACCAACTACGCCTACCACCTGGCTAAAAAAGGCGAATATCAGGCGGCGTTAAACCTGCTGGATTCCCTGAAGAACCGCAATACGGCCGAGGCCTGGAACTACCGCGGCTATGCGACCCGCAAGCTTGGACGTACGGATGAAGGTATCGGCTATTATCAGCGTTCGCTGGCGCTGGCGCCCAATTACGCGAAAGCGCGCGAATATCTTGGCGAGGCCTGGATGATTAAAGGCCGCCGGGATCTGGCGCAGGAACAGCTGCAGGTCATCGCCGGAATTTGCGGACAGGGCTGCGAGGAGTACCGGGATTTACGCGCCGCGATCGACGGACATCCTGAATCCTGAATAGCGCCGCGAGGGTAAGAAAATTACAACCAGTGAAGTTCGCTCACAGCTTGCCGCTCATCTGTCGCGCCTTTGGCGCTATGGACTGATCCTCTCGCGCAACCGCGATATTGCTGAAGAGCTGGTTCAGTCGACCTGCGTACGCGCGCTCGAAAAGAGCGCGCAGTTTACCCCCGGGACGCGTATAGACAGGTGGTTATTCTCCATTTTGCACTCCATCTGGATCTCAGAGCTACGCGCGCGCCACGTACGCATGGGGCAGGGATTTGTGGATAGTGAAGAGCTGACGGCGCCCGACAGCCGCGAAATGAGCGAGGATCGCCTGTATTATCAGCAGATTATGCAACGGGTCGCCGCACTCCCTGAGGCGCAGCGCAATACCGTATTCTTAGTGTATGTTGAAGGATTTACCTATCAGGAGGCGGCGGACACGCTGTCAGTCCCCATCGGCACGGTGATGAGCCGGCTGGCGGCGGCGCGCGCTACGCTGGCAAAAACGGTCGCGGCCCCACCCTCAGCCAAGGAGATACCCTCTTGAAATCGTTATGTTTTACCCCGCCTTACGGCGATGAAGCGATCGTCGCCTGGCTGGATGGCGAAATGAGTGAGGCCGATGCGCGCCGGTTCGAAGCCGCATTCCGGGACGACCCGCTGCTGGCCGGGCGCATCGCCGAGCTGATGGGCAACAATCAACATTACCCGCAGGCCTTTGCCCCCTTGCTCGATGAAGCCCCGGTGGCACGGATGCAGAGCCGGCTCGACGCGCAGCTGGCGGCGCTGCCCGCCGCGGATGGCGACGTCTCCCATCCGCAGTTTAGCCGCCGCGCCATGATTGCCGCCTCGCTCAGTTTTTTGCTGATCGGCAGCGGATTAGGCTACCTGGCGCGGCCAGGCGCGAGCGCGCCTGACGACAGTGAAAATATTCGCGATCTTGAAGCCCGCTACATGTCGCTCTACAGCACGGAAACGCTGCTCGACATGGACAGTTCACCCGCAGTGTTGCAACGAGGCCTGGCGCGTACCACCGAGGACATCGGTTTAACTCTCAGCGAGCAGCAGCTCACCCTGCCGGGCGCGGAGCTGAAAATGGTTCGCATGTTGCGCTATGACAGCACCACCATTACGCAAATTGCGTGGATTCACGCCGAATATGGCCCGATGGCGCTGTGTATCTCGCCGGATCGTCAGCAGAGCAGCGCGGCGATTAACGCTGAGCAGCGGCACGGGATGAATATCGCCTGGTGGCGCAACCGGGGGTATCAGTTCGTATTGCTTGGCCGCAACCCTGGCGCGCAATTGCACACGAACGCGCGCCAGTTACAGCGTCTGCTGGCGTAACCCGCCCTCCCGGTGACCTGCTAAATATTTTTTCCCCAGCGAAACTTTTCCCCTCACTGCGGCGAACTGAATAGTGGAGTCACCCAACCGGAACTCCCTTACATCGCAGGAGCTGATAATGAAACGTATGAAAAACCTCGCTCGTACTCTGACCATGACCGTCGCGCTGGGCCTGTCCGCCACCGCGTTCAACGCCGCTGCGGCGCTGCCCGTCGGCGCCAAGGCCCCCGCTTTCGAACTGCAGGGCGCCTTAGCCGGTAAACCGATCACTTTCTCATTGCAGCAGGCATTACAAAAAGGTCCGGTGGTGCTCTATTTCTTCCCGGCCGCCTTCAGCGCGGGCTGCACCATTGAAGCTCATGATTTTGCCGAAGCCACCGATGACTTTACAAAAATGGGGGCCACCGTGATTGGCGTGACCGCCGGTAACACCGACCAGGTGAGTGATTTCTCGAAACTGGAGTGCCGCGATAAGTTCGCGGTCGCCGCAGACCCGGGCGCCAAAGTGGCGGCGCAGTATCAAACGCTGATGGAGATGAAAGGCAAGACCCTGTCCGACCGGACCTCGTACGTGATTGCCCCCGATGGCAACATTCTGCTCAGCTACACGGACCGAAACCCGGAGACTCATATCGAGAAAACCCTGGCGGCGGTGAAACAGTACGACGCTGCACATCCGCAAACTCATTAAGCGAAGAGGCCAGCGATGATAACCGCCATGCTGGCCGCCTTTATGGGCGGCATTATACTCAACTTTATGCCCTGCGTTTTTCCGGTCATCTCCCTGAAAGCGCTCGGGCTCCTGCGTCACCCGGATAATGCCGCCAGCGCCCGTCGCGAAGGGCTGGCATTTTTACTTGGCGTGATGATCACCATGATGGCGCTGGCGGGTATTCTGCTGGCGGCCCGCGCCGGGGGCCTCGCCGTCGGCTGGGGGTTCCAGCTGCAGTCTCCGCTGGTGATTGCCCTGCTTGCGCTGGTGATCCTCGGTGCGGCGCTCAACCTGCTCGGCGTGTTCGAGGTCGGGCTGGCGGCACAGCGCGTTGGCGCCCTGGAGATGGGACGCGGCGCCTTTATCCGCTCGGCGTTAACCGGCGCGCTGGCCATTATCGTCGCCACCCCGTGTGCGGCACCGTTTATGGCCAGCGCCATCGGCTATGCGCTGGTGCAGCCCCCGGCCACGGCATTAGCAGTGTTCTTCGCTCTGGCGCTGGGTTTTTCCGCGCCGTTCACCCTGGTCTCGCTGTTTCCGGCGCTGGCCACTCTCCTGCCGCGTCCGGGCGCGTGGATGGATATACTCAAACGCGTACTGGCGTTTCCGATGTTTGGCGCGTATGCCTGGCTGGTATGGGTGCTGGCGCAGCAGGCCGGGAGCGGCGCGCTGGCCACGCTGCTGGCGGCATCCGTGGTGCTAAGCTTTGCCGCCTGGCTATACGGTATCGCGCAGCAGCGGCGTTATCAGGGCAAAGGGCATAAGGTTCTGTTTGGCGTCACGGCGGCGCTCGCGCTGGCGGTCATCGCCCCGCTGGTCGGCCTGATTGATCCGGACTCAGCGCAGCCGGGCGCCCGGACTAGCGCCGACGTCGCCGCGGAAAAATGGACGCCGCAGGCGGTTGAGTCCCGGCGCGGCCACGGCCAGGCTATCTTTGTTAACTTCACCGCCTCGTGGTGCATCACCTGTCAGGTAAACGAGAAAACCTCGCTCTCGACTCAGGCGGTCAAAGAGGCGCTGGCAAAAACCGGCACGCTGTATATGATCGCAGATTCGACTAAATTTAACCCGGATGTCGATGATGCGCTGAATCAGTTTGGCCAGGGCGGTCTGCCGCTGTACGTGGTTTACCCGGCCGACGGCGGGCCGCCCAAAGTACTGCCGCAGGTTCTGACGCCGGGCATCGTCGTAAACGCGTTGAATCAGGCGACCAGCAAAAAGGTGTAAACGCAACAAGGCGGATTATGGAAACCAACGATAGCGCGCGCGAAAGCTGGCCCGCGCTAATGGCACAGGCACAGGCGGGCGATCAGCGCGCCTACACCCGGTTACTTAAGGCGCTGGTGCCGGTGATTCGTTCGCAGATACGTAAACGCATCGCCGATGAGGCCTTAGTCGAAGACGTGATTCAGGATGTCCTGCTGACGGTGCATCGGGTGCGCCATACCTACGATCCGGCCTTCCCTTTTTTACCCTGGCTGATGGCGATTATCGCGGCGCGCGCCATCGATGCGCTGCGCCGCCGCGGGCGCTATCAGCATTGGGAAATCCCTGAAGAGACGCTGCCGGAAACGGCGACGGCCCCGGAACCGCCGCGGTGGGATAGTCGGGAGGAACTGGCGGGGTACCTGAACCAGCTCCCCTCTCGCCAGAAAGCTATCGTGGAGCATGTTCATCTGCGCGAAATGAGCCTGACGGAGGCCGCCGCGCATCACAATCTGAGTGTCGCAGCGGTGAAATCGCTGCTGCATCGGGCGCTGAAAAATCTGCGCCGCTTTGGAGCTCATCATGACCGATCATGACCTGTTGATTGAAAAACTGGGGCGCGGCATGCGGCCGGTAAAACGGCTGCGCCCTACCGGCTGGCGCGTGCTGGCATGGCTGGCCGCCGCGCTTCCCTGCGCCATCGCCGCCAGTTTTCTGGTCCAACGCAGCCCGACCGACTGGTCGCAGCCCGGCGCCCCGTGGGCGGTGGTCCAGCTGCTGCTGGCTTTTTTACTCGGCACGCTGGCCATTCTCAGCGCCTTCAATATGAGTATTGCCGGCCGCCGTCACCTCAGCTGGAAAGCCCTGCTCCCCATTGGGGTGATGTGGCTGGGGTTGAGTATCAGCAGCATCCCGCATCAGCCACCGCTGACGGCGGATAATGACAGCGTGCCCTGCTTTATCTTTTTACTGGTGGTCAGTACGCCGATGATGGCGCTGATGATCGCCAGCCTGCGTCGTAGCCGGTCGCTGCATCCGGTGCGTAGCCTGGCGATGGCGGGGCTGGGAATTGCCTGTCTGGCGGTCAGCCTGCTGGCGTTTTGCCATCCGGTACATCTGCATGCGCTGGATTTTGTCACGCATCTGGCGGCGATAGCGACGATTGTGGCGCTGACGGTCATTGTCGGCAGGCGCTGGGTGGCGCTGGAGTAGACGCGTTTTCGGTGGCGGGTCGCCGCTACGGAGATAATTTTTTGACGTTATCTGCACGTTCAGCAACGATGTCCGGTCGGGCCATCCGCCATGTTCATAGCATGCCGCAAGGCTTTCTTTTTAGGAGGCGAAAGCACGGTCTCATCACTCGGGCGGTGGAATATTCCACAGCACGAACGACAAACGCACTTCGCCCAAACCGCCGTTTACCGGCATCACGCCAAAAACCTGCTGGCCACCTTAAGTGACCAGCATTAGCCACGGCGAGGCGCGGCTTAATAAGCGTTAACCACCACCCACATTGGCCCCTGGCCCACGGCGTAACGCCCTTTCTCGGTCAGCAGCCCCTGCTCTGCGCTAATCTCATAGACCGCGATATGATGCGATTTCTGCCCGGCGGCGATCAGGTATTTACCGCTGTGATCGAGGTTAAAACCGCGCGGTTGCGCTTCGGTCGGCTGATAGCCTTCAACCGACAACACGCTGCCATCTTCGGATACGCTGAAGACGGTAATAATGCTGGCGGTACGGTCGCAGGCATAAAGATGGCGGCCATCCGGCGTCAGGTGAATATCCGCCGCCCAGCGTACATCGGTAAAATCAGCAGGCATCATATCCAGCGTTTGTACACGCGCAATATTGCCATTCGGATCTTTCAGCTCCCACACGTCGACGGAGCTGTTCAGTTCGTTCACACAGTAACCGTACTGCTGATTGGGATGGAACACCATATGACGTGGGCCAGCCCCCTCAACGGTGGTCACTTCCGCCGGGTCTTGCGCGGACAGGAAACCGTCATCGCTGAGGTTAAACAGACAGATGCGATCCTGCTTCAGCGCCGGTACCCACAGGGTACGATTATCCGGGGAAATATTGGCCGAGTGGCAGCCTTCCAGCCCTTCAACAACGGTCACCGTTTCCCCCGGCAGGCCATCAATCAGCGGCGTCACGCTCACGCAACCGGCGTTGTAGGAGGCGCTGAACACGAAACGCCCCTGATGGTCGGTTGAAATATGCGTCGGGCTGCCCGGCAGCGCCGCCTCGCCGGCGAAGGTCAACGCGCCGTTATCTGGCGCAATGCGGTAAGCCAGGACGCGAAACTCCGGACGCACGCCGACGTAGAGATACTCTTTATTCGGGCTCACCACCATCGGCTGAACCTGGCCTGGGGCGTCAACAACCTGCACAAGTTTGAGCTGCCCCTCAAGATCCAGGCTCCAGACATGAATCTGCTGGCTTTCCGGGCTGGCGGTATAAACGGTTTGTTTCATGACTGCTCCTTTCCTCACTGCACATGGAAAAACGTATACATTTCATTCATCAAGCTGCTTCTTTGATGCAATGTATAGACTCTTTTAACGGTAGATGCTGAAAAATTTGCCCCTGAGAGAGAGCGGTGTACCATCATGCCAGGCAATTTTTTCACCATTAACCGGAAACAACACATGACCCCACGCGTGATTGCACTGGATTTAGACGGCACCCTGCTCACCTCCAACAAAACGATCCTGCCCGCCTCGCTGGAAGCGCTGGCGCGCGCCAGAGCGGCAGGGTTCCAGGCGATCGTCGTCACTGGCCGACATCACGTCGCTATCCATCCTTTTTATCAGGCACTGGCTCTGGATACACCTGCAATTTGCTGTAATGGCACTTATTTGTATGATTATCAGGCAAAAAAGGTTCTGCAGTCCGATCCGATGCCGGTAGATAAAGCGCTGAGCCTGACCGGGATGCTGGCCGAGCACGATATTCACGGCCTGATGTACGTTGACGACGCGATGCTGTATGAACGCCCGACCGGGCACGTTATTCGCACGACCCGCTGGGCGCAGTCGCTGCCCGCCGAGCAACGCCCGGTGTTTACCCAGGTCGATTCGCTGGCGCAGGCCGCACGCGACGTCAAGGCGGTATGGAAGTTTGCCCTCACCGATGAGGACATTCCTAAACTGCAGCGGTTCGCCCTGCAGGTGGGGCAGACGCTGGGTCTGGAGTGCGAATGGTCGTGGCACGATCAGGTCGATATCGCCCGCGCCGGCAACAGTAAAGGCAAGCGCCTGGCGCAGTGGGTGGAAGCTCAGGGGCTGTCGATGCAGGAGGTGGTGGCCTTCGGCGATAACTATAATGACCTCAGCATGCTGGAAGCCGCCGGTACCGGGGTGGCGATGGGCAATGCGGTTGACGAAGTCAAAGCCCGCGCCAACGTCGTCATCGGCGACAACGAAAGCAACAGTATTGCCGATTTTATCAACCGCCATCTGCTGTGATCAGGCGGTAATCGACACGCTTTTAATCTGCGCATACAGCGATTGGCCTGGCGTAATCCCCAGGTCATCTCTGGCCCACGGGCTGATGCGCGCCCATAGCGTACGGCCGCTGACGTTCAGCTGTACCTCGATCTGCCCGTGCGTTTCCATGCACTGCACCACCTGCGCCGGTAGGATATTGCGAATGCTGGTCTGCTGCGGCGGCCGCAGGACCAGCGACACATCGGACGCCTGAATACGAATGCGCACCGCCTCGCCGATCGGCCGGTCAAGGTGATTGACCCACAGCTGCTGCTCGCCGAGCGCCAGCGCGGTCATCGCATAGTGCGGATGCCGGGCGGCAACCGAGACGTTGAGAATCGTGCTCTGCTGCTCCTGCGGCAGCCAGGGATGCATCACGCTGCTGCCCCACACCGCCTCAAGGTCGCCAAAAGCTTTCACCACGCCCCCTTCCAGCACCAGCACGTTATCCGCCAGGTGCTGAATCTCGTCCAGCGAGTGGCTGACGTAAAGCATCGGGATATGGATTTCACGCGCCAGGCGCTGAAGGTATGGCAGCAGTTCACGTTTGCGCGGAATATCGAGCGATGCCAGCGGCTCATCGAGCAGCAGCAGCTCGGGGGCGGTTAATAGCGCCCGGCCGATGGCGACCCGCTGCTTTTCACCGCCGGAAAGCCCGCCGGGCAGGCGTTCAAGCAGATGCTCAATCCCCAGCAGCGCCACCAGCTTATCAAACTGGCTTGCCATGCTTTTCGCCATGCCGTACTGCAGATTGCCGCGAACCTTATAGTGTGGGAACAGGCGCGCATCCTGAAAAACATAGCCGATACGCCGTTTTTCCGGCGCCAGGCAGATACGCTTATCGACATCATTGAGCACCCTGCCGTTGAGTACAATCCGCCCCTGCTGCGGGCGGGTCAGGCCGCTGATGGCATTAATCAACGAGGTTTTTCCCGCTCCGGAAACGCCGAAAACGGCGGTAATCCCGCTGGTGGGCAGCGTTTCATTGATCCTCAGGCAGTGGTTGCCCAGCGTCTGGGTAAAATTGAGTTCAAGCATCGCTATTTCCCCGTCCGCGTCCGGCTGAGACGGGCCAGCCATTCAGAAACCAGCAGCGAAATCAGCGCCAGCACAATCGAAATCAGACATAAACGCGCGGCGGCGCTTTCACCGCCCGGGGTTTGAATCAGGGTATACATCGCCGAAGGGATGGTCCGCGTTTCACCGGGAATATTGGAGACAAAGGTAATGGTGGCGCCGAATTCCCCCAGCGAACGGGCGAAGGCCAGCACCGTACCGACGATAATGCCCGGCAGCGTCAGCGGTAGCGTAATGGTGAAAAACACCCGCCAACGCCCGGCGCCCAGGGTTCGCGCCGCCTGCTCGAGCTTAACGTCGACGCCTTCCAGCGCCAGACGAATGGCCCGCACCATCAGCGGAAACGACATCACCGCCGCCGCCAGTACCGCGCCGCGCCAGCTAAAGGCAAAGGTCAGACCGAACCAGTCGTACAGCCAGCTGCCGATAAACCCGCGCCGCCCCATTGCAATCAATAACAGATAGCCCACCACCACCGGCGGTAGCACCAGCGGCAGGTGGATAACGCTGTCGAGCAGCGCTTTGCCGGGGAAATTACGCCTGACCAGCAGCCAGGAGATAAAGATCCCAAAAGGTAGGCTTAATACCACCGCCAGGGAGGAGACTTTCAGGCTGAGCAATACCGCCTGCCATTCGGGATCGCTTAAGAACATTAGCGGGTCGTAAATCCGTATTGTTTGAAGATAGCTGCCGCCTGCGGCCCTTTCAGATAGTCATAAAACGCGCTCACCGTCGCATTTTTATGCCCATCGACGATAGCCAGCGGATATTCCACTTTCTGATGCGAATCTTCCGGGAAGGTCCCCACCACTTTCACCCCTTTGCTGGCAACCGCATCGGAGCCGTAAACAATCCCCAATGGCGCTTCGTTACGTTCAACCAGCGCCAGCGCGCCGCGTACGTCTTCCGCCGGAGCCAGTTTAGGCGACAACGTTTCCCAGGCGCCCAGTTTTTGCAGCGCTTCTTTAGCGTAGATGCCCGCCGGGACGTGTTCCGGATCGCCAACCGCCAGGCGGCCGCCTTTCAGCAGGCTGGTCCAGTCGGTTTTGTTGTCGATCGCGATCTCTCCCTGAGCGCTGGCTTTAGGCGCCACCACCACCAGGCTATTGCCGAGCAGCGTTTCACGCGAGGCGGTATCAATCGCTTTTTTCTCGACCGCGTAGTCCATCCATTTCTGGTCAGCAGAGATAAACAGGTCAGCAGGCGCCCCCGCTTCGATTTGCCGGGCCAGCGTCGATGAAGAGGCGAACGAGGAGACCACCTCGACGTTTTTTTCTTTCTTATACTCTTTGGCAATGTCCTGCATTGCATTCGTTAACGATGCCGCGGCAAAAACGGTGATCTTTCCTTCTTCCGCCAGCGCGTGACCAGCAACGGAGAGCGTTAATGTCGCTCCGGCAAACAAGCGTAACCATTGACGTGCCATCTGAAACTCCTGTGAGTGCGTTATGTAGGGGCTAATATAACGATAAGACAAGGGTTTTCCCAGCGCGAATTGGTGGTAAGTAGAGGAGGATCAAAAGAGCGGGATATATAAAAACGCCCGGTAAAACCGGGCGTTGGGAAATCAGTTGTTGTGCTGGCCGCGATCTTTGTGACCGACGCCGGAGAAGATGTTGAACACTTCGCCCAGACCGTAAATCAGGCCCAGGATGATCGCCATCACCACAGGGACCATGACAACGGCAAAAACCAGACTTTTCAATAGCTCTAACATAATGGGCTCCAGAAAGTACGAATAGTTTATTGTAACCGTTTCAGCTGGAAAAACACGCCCCATTTGTGCGGTGGCCGGCGGAGCCGGGCGACAGATGTATCTTGCAAGATGACCGCTATCGGTCACAATACCCTTTTTTGCCAGGATATTATTATGCAGGCCGAAATTCTTCTGACCCTTAAGTTACAGCAGCGCCTGTTCGCCGATCCCCGTCGCATCGCCCTGCTAAAGCAGATCGATGGTACCGGCTCCATTAGCCAGGGGGCGAAAAACGCGGGCATCAGCTATAAAAGCGCATGGGATGCGATCAATGAAATGAATCAGCTCAGCGAGCAGACGCTGGTCGAGCGCGCCACCGGCGGTAAAGGCGGCGGCGGCGCGGTGCTGACCCGCTACGGCCAGCGGCTGATTCAGCTTTACGATCTGCTGGCGCAAATTCAACAGAAAGCCTTCGACGTGCTGAGCGATGACGACGCCCTGCCCCTCGACAGCCTGCTGGCCGCCATCTCGCGCTTCTCTTTGCAAACCAGCGCGCGTAACCAGTGGTTCGGCACCATCACCGGCCGCGACCACCAGCAGGTGCAGCAGCATGTCGAAGTGCTACTCGCCGATCGCCAGACCCGCTTCAAAGTTGCCATCACCGCCCAAAGCGCCGATCGCCTGGGCCTCGACGAGGGTCAGGAAGTGCTGGTGCTGCTAAAAGCCCCGTGGGTGGGCATCACTCAGGATCCGGCCGTCGCCGGAGCAGCCGACAATCAGCTCGCCGGGCGCATCAGCCATATTGAATATGGGGCTGAACAGTGTGAAGTCCTGATGGCGCTGCCGGATGGTCAGAGCCTGTGCGCAACCTTACCCGTGGATCAGACCCGTGATCTGGCAGAAGGTGCTGAGGCGATAGCATATTTCAATGCGGATCGCATCATTCTCGCCACGTTATGCTGACGGGATTGACAACCCGCGCGTGACGTCGTATCCCTGTGGTAAATCGCTGCAAAAAGTGGGATACACAATGTCATCATTGCAAATTTCGCAAGGCACGTTTCGCCTGAGCGACACAAAAACGTTAACGATTGAACACCTCGCCGTTGGCGCTGGCGAAAGCTGGGCTTTTGTCGGCAGCAACGGCAGCGGGAAATCCGCGCTGGCCCGCGCGCTGTCCGGTGAACTCACCCTGCTCTCCGGCCAGCGTGAAAGCCGCTTTTCCCGCATGACCCGCCTCTCATTTGAACAACTGCAGAAGCTGGTCAGCGACGAGTGGCAGCGCAACAATACGGATTTGCTCAGTCCCGGCGAAGAAGACACCGGCCGCACAACGGAAGAGATCATCCAGGATGAGTGCAAAGACGCCGTCCGTTGCGCACGCCTCGCCGAACTGTTTGGCATTACCAGCCTGCTCCAGCGTCGCTTTAAATATCTCTCTACCGGCGAGACGCGTAAAACGCTGCTATGCCAGGCGCTGATGGCGCAGCCGGATTTGCTGATCCTCGACGAACCCTTTGACGGCCTTGATGTCGCCTCCCGTCAACAGCTTGCCGGGCTGCTTGAAACGCTGCACGACGCGGGCATCACGCTGGTGCTGGTGCTCAATCGGTTCGATGAAATACCGCCATTTGTTCAGTTTGCCGGAGTACTGGCGGATTGCACCCTGAGCGAAACCGGTGAAAAGCAGGCGCTGCTGCAACAGGCGCTGATTGCCCAGCTGGCGCACAGCGAAAAACTCGACGGCATGACCCTGCCGGAGCCGGATGCCCCCGCCGCCCGCCACGCTCTTGAAGCCGACGCGCCGCGCATCGTCCTCAATGACGGCGTGGTGTCGTATAACGATCGGCCGATCATTGAGCACCTGAGCTGGACGGTTAATCCCGGCGAGCACTGGCAGATCGTCGGCCCCAACGGCGCCGGAAAATCGACCCTGCTTAGCCTGGTCACCGGCGATCATCCGCAGGGGTATAGTAACGATCTCACCCTGTTTGGCCGCCGTCGCGGCAGCGGTGAAACCATCTGGGATATCAAAAAGCATATTGGCTACGTCAGCAGCAGCCTGCACCTTGAATACCGCGTCAGCACCACGGTGCGCAACGTGATTCTGTCGGGCTATTTCGACTCTATCGGCATTTATCAGGCCGTTTCCGATAAGCAACGCCATCTGGTGCAAAACTGGCTGGATATCCTCGGTATCGACAAGCGTACCGCCGATGCGCCATTCCACAGCCTCTCCTGGGGGCAGCAGCGGCTGGCGCTGATCGTCCGGGCGCTGGTCAAACACCCGACGCTATTGATTCTTGACGAACCGTTGCAGGGTCTGGACCCGCTCAACCGACAGCTGGTGCGCCGTTTTGTCGATGTGCTGATTAGCGAAGGGGCCACCCAGCTGCTGTTTGTCTCCCATCATGCGGAAGACGCGCCGGACTGCATTACCCACCGTCTGGAGTTTGTGAAGAGTGGAGACGGTTACACTTATCAGGTCGGTACACTCGTGCACTAAAGCAAAACAGGGGGTCCGCGGCTCCCTGTTTTTTTCAGAAAAATGTCAGGAACACCGAATAACGTAATGTTTTAAAACAAAAATACTCATAAACCTTCTGTTTCTCACCCTTGTGTAAACGATTCCACCAATTTGCCCTGTGTCACACTTTTGACTTCTTTGGTATGCTATCTTCTTCACATACGATAAGCCTATTGGAGCGAATCATGAAAGTACTGGTTACGGGTGGTAGCGGTTACATTGGAAGTCATACCTGTGTGCAACTGTTACAGCAGGGGCATGAAGTGATTATTCTCGATAATCTCTGCAACAGTAAGCGCAGCGTATTACCGGTCATGGAGCGTCTCGGCGGGGCTAAAACCACCTTTATCGAAGGCGATATTCGTAACGAAGCGTTGATGACGGAAATCCTGCACGATCACGCGATAGAAGCAGTGATCCACTTCGCCGGCCTGAAGGCCGTCGGCGAATCCGTCGCCAAACCACTGGAATACTACGACAATAACGTAACCGGCACACTAAAATTAGTCTCCGCCATGCGCGCCGCCGGCGTGAAGAACTTTATTTTCAGCTCCTCGGCAACCGTCTACGGCGATCAGCCGCAGATCCCTTACGTCGAAAGTTTCCCCACCGGTACGCCGCAAAGCCCATATGGCAAAAGCAAACTGATGGTTGAGCAAATCCTCACCGACCTGCAAAAAGCCCAGCCCGACTGGAGCATTGCGCTGCTGCGCTACTTCAACCCGGTCGGCGCGCATCCATCAGGCGACATGGGTGAAGACCCGCAGGGTATTCCGAACAACCTGATGCCCTACATTGCCCAGGTGGCCGTGGGCCGTCGCGAATCGCTGGCCGTCTTCGGCAATGATTACCCCACCCCTGATGGTACCGGCGTACGCGACTATATCCACGTCATGGACCTCGCCGACGGCCACGTCGCGGCGATGGAAAAACTGGCTGGCAAAGCTGGCGTACATATCTATAACCTCGGCGCAGGCGTTGGCAGCAGCGTCCTTGACGTCATTAATGCCTTCAGCAAAGCCTGTGGCAAACCCGTAAACTACCATTTCGCTCCGCGTCGCGATGGCGATCTCCCGGCCTACTGGGCCGACGCCCAAAAAGCTGACCAGCAGTTGAACTGGCGCGTGACCCGCAACCTTGACGAAATGGCGCAGGACACCTGGCACTGGCAGTCTCGTCATCCGCAGGGTTATCCAGACTAAGGAACCGTCATGAACGTATTTAACCCCGTCGACCATCCGCATCGTCGTTATAACCCGTTAACCGGGCAGTGGATTCTGGTTTCACCGCATCGCGCCAAACGCCCCTGGCAGGGGGCGCAGGAAACGCCGGCCAGGTCAACCCTGCCGGCGCACGATCCGGATTGCTTCCTGTGCCCGGGTAATACCCGCGTCACGGGAGACACCAACCCGAACTACACCGGGACCTACGTGTTTACCAACGACTTCGCGGCACTGATGACCGATACCCCCGATGCTCCGGAAAGCGACGATCCGCTGATGCGCTGCCAGAGCGCGCGCGGCACCAGTCGGGTCATCTGCTTCTCGCCAGATCACAGCAAAACGCTGCCCGAGCTGAGCGTCGAAGCGCTGGAAGAGGTGGTTAAAACGTGGCAGGAGCAGACCGCCGATCTGGGCGCAACCTACCCGTGGGTGCAGGTTTTTGAGAATAAAGGAGCGGCGATGGGCTGCTCCAACCCGCACCCGCACGGCCAGGTATGGGCCAACAGCTTCCTGCCCAATGAAGCCGAACGCGAAGATCGCCTGCAAAAAGCCTGGTTCGCCGAACAGGGTTCGCCAATGCTGGTGGCTTACGTGCAGCGTGAATTAGCCGACGGCAGCCGGACGGTGGTCGAAACTGAACATTGGCTGGCCGTTGTGCCTTACTGGGCGGCGTGGCCATTTGAGACGCTGCTGCTGCCGAAAGCGCACGTGCAACGTCTTACCGATTTAACCGCAGCGCAGCGCAGCGACCTTGCGCTGGCGCTGAAAAAGCTGACCAGCCGTTACGACAACCTGTTCCAGTGCTCATTCCCCTACTCCATGGGCTGGCACGGCGCGCCGTTTAATGGCGAAGACAATAATCACTGGCAGCTACATGCCCACTTTTATCCGCCGCTGCTGCGTTCCGCGACGGTGCGCAAATTTATGGTCGGCTACGAAATGCTGGCCGAAACCCAGCGCGATCTGACGGCGGAACAAGCCGCCGGGCGCCTGCGGGCCGTCAGCGACGTTCATTTTCGCGAATCCGGAGAATAACAATGAGTCTGAAAGAGAAAACCCAAACCCTGTTTGCTGAAAAATTCGGCTACCCCGCCAGCCATGTTATTCAGGCACCGGGTCGCGTCAATCTGATCGGTGAGCATACCGACTATAACGACGGCTTCGTACTCCCTTGCGCGATCGATTATCAGACGGTCATCAGCTGCGCGCCGCGGGCTGACCGCATCGTGCGGGTGATTGCCGCTGACTACCAAAATCAGAGCGATGAATTCTCCCTGGATAAGCCGATTGTCAGCCACGACAGCCAGCAGTGGTCAAACTATGTGCGCGGCGTGGTGAAACATCTGCAAAAACGCCATAACCATTTTGGCGGCGCGGATCTGGTGATCAGCGGCAACGTGCCGCAGGGTGCCGGTTTAAGCTCCTCCGCCTCGCTGGAAGTGGCGGTCGGTACCGTTTTCCAGCAGCTGTACCATCTGCCGCTGGACGGGACGCAAATCGCCCTCATCGGTCAGGAGGCGGAAAACCAGTTCGTGGGCTGTAACTGCGGCATCATGGACCAGTTGATCTCTGCACTGGGTAAGAAAGATCATGCGCTGCTGCTTGACTGCCGTACTTTAGGTACCAAAGCCGTATCGATGCCCAGGGGCGTCGCGGTGGTGATCATCAACAGTAATTTTAAACGTACCCTGGTCGGCAGCGAATACAATACCCGCCGTGAACAGTGCGAAACCGGCGCGCGTTTCTTCCAGCAGCCGGCGCTGCGCGATGTCAAAATTGCCGAGTTCAACGCCGTTGCCCATGAGCTGGACCCGGTGGTAGCGAAACGCGTTCGTCACGTACTGACCGAAAACGCCCGCACCGTCGAAGCCGCCAGCGCGCTGGAGAAAGGCGACCTGAAGCGTATGGGGGAGCTGATGGCCGAGTCTCACGCCTCGATGCGCGATGATTTCGAAATTACCGTCCCGCAAATTGATACCCTGGTCGAGATTGTCAAAGCCGCCATTGGCGATAAAGGCGGCGTTCGCATGACCGGCGGCGGCTTCGGCGGCTGTGTTGTGGCGCTGGTACCGGAAGCGCTGGTGGATACCGTTCAGCAGGCCGTTGCGGCCCGGTATGAAGCGGAAACCGGCATTAAAGAGACCTTCTACGTCTGCAAACCGTCACAGGGGGCTGGCCAGTGCTGAATCAAACCAACGAACGCGCGCCGGACGGCCAGCCGTGGAATCTGATCACCCTGCGTAATGACGCCGGGATGGAAGTGACGCTAATGGACTGGGGTGCCACGCTGTTATCGGCTCGCATAACGCTGGCCGATGGCGAGGTTCGCGAAGCGCTGCTCGGCTGCGCGACCCCGGAACAGTATAACCATCAGGCGGCCTATCTCGGCGCCTCGGTGGGCCGGTATGCCAACCGAATTGCCAACAGCCGCTTCACGCTGGATGGCCAGACTATCGCCCTGACGCCCACGAGCGAAGCCGGCCACCAGCTGCACGGCGGGCCGGATGGCTTTGATAAACGCCGCTGGCAGATTGTCCGCGCGGACGAACATCAGGCGCTGTTTGCCCTCGCATCCGCTGATGGCGATCAGGGCTTTCCGGGCAGCCTCAACGCCACGGCGCACTATCGTCTGACCGAAGATAATCGCATCGCCATTGAGTATCGTGCCACCGTCGATCGGCCTTGCCCGGTCAATCTGACCAACCACGTGTACTTCAATCTGGATGGTCAGCTGAGCGATGTCCGCAATCATCGGCTGCAAATTTTCGCCGACCAATATCTGCCGGTCGAAAGCGATGGCATCCCGGGCGGCGAGCTGCAAAACGTCACGCTGACCGGCTTTGATTTCCGCACGCCGAAAGTGCTGGCGGACGACTTCCTCCGCGATGACGATCAGCAGAAAGTGAAAGGGTATGATCATGCATTCCTGCTGCAGGCCAAAGGCGATGTTCGCCAGGCGGCCGCCCATGTCTGGTCGCAGGATGAAAAACTGCAGATGACGGTCTATACCTCCGCCCCCGCCCTGCAGTTTTATTCCGGTAACTATCTCGGCGGCACCCCGTCGCGCACGGATCGGCCTTATGCCGACTGGCAGGGTCTGGCGCTGGAAAGCGAATTCCTGCCGGATTCTCCCAATCACCCGGAATGGCCACAGCCAGACTGCGTATTGCGCCCCGGCGAGGAATACGTCAGCCTGACTGAATACCAGTTCATCGCCGGATAATGCCCCAGCCCTCCTGTCGGAGGGCTTTTTTTCGCCATTTTGCTGCAAATTACGCCGCTTACAGACAAAAAGATAACCGCCGATTTACAAGCATCTTACACTGAGCCACTATTTTCGCTATGGTTAGGGATAAGCGTTGCCGTGGCTCAAATTACGGCAATATAATGAGAATAGTAATCAATCAATAAAACGCATACACCACAGCATTCGGGTTGCGTCGGGCCGGCAGCCGGGTGAATTCCTGGGAGCATAGACATCTATGCCATCCTGGAGCGCACCGGTTGCCAGCGTTGAGGCAGCGCGGAAGATGGCGTGTATTGAGGAGTGAGAGAATGGCTGTAACTAAGCTGGTACTGGTCCGTCATGGCGAAAGCCAATGGAACAATGAAAACCGTTTCACCGGTTGGTACGACGTCGATCTGTCCGAGAAAGGCGTTGGTGAAGCAAAAGCGGCAGGTAAACTGCTGAAAGACGAAGGCTTCAGCTTCGACTTTGCTTATACCTCTGTGCTGAAACGTGCCATCCACACTCTGTGGAACGTGCTGGACGAACTGGATCAAGCGTGGCTGCCGGTAGAAAAATCGTGGAAGCTGAACGAGCGTCACTACGGTGCATTGCAGGGTCTGAACAAAGCGGAAACTGCGGAAAAATATGGTGACGAGCAGGTAAAACAGTGGCGTCGTGGTTTTGCCATTACCCCGCCGGAGCTGACCAAAGATGACGAGCGCTATCCGGGTCACGATCCGCGTTATGCAAAACTGACCGACAAAGAGCTGCCGCTTACCGAAAGCCTGGCGCTGACCATTGAGCGCGTTGTGCCTTACTGGAACGAAACCATTCTGCCGCGCCTGAAAAGCGGTGAGCGCGTGATTATCGCCGCTCACGGTAACTCCCTGCGCGCGCTGGTGAAATACCTGGACAACATGGGCGAAGATGAAATCCTCGAACTGAACATCCCGACCGGCGTGCCGCTGGTTTATGAGTTCGATGAAAACTTCAAACCGATCAAACACTACTACCTGGGCAACGCGGATGAAATCGCCGCCAAAGCCGCAGCGGTAGCCAACCAGGGTAAAGCGAAGTAATTTTCGCCAGCCATAAAAAAAGCGTGGAGTCGTCCACGCTTTTTTATTGCCCTCAGCCCGGCGTCGCGACGCCGGGCCGGGCGACGCAACGCATTAGCCGCGGCGGGCTTTCACCGCGTCCGCCAGCTGGCGCAGGATGAGATCGGTATCTTCCCAACCGATACAGGCATCGGTCACGCTCTTACCGTAGGTCAGCGGCTCGCCGCTTTCCAGATTCTGATTCCCTTCCACCAGGTGACTTTCAATCATCACCCCCATAATCGCCTGCTCACCGCCGGCAATCTGCTGGCAAACGTCCGCCCCTACTTCCATCTGCTTTTTAAACTGCTTGCTGGAGTTGGCATGGCTGAAGTCGATCATGATTTGCGCCGGCAGGCCCGCTTTCGCCAGACCGACCTTCACTTCCGCGACGTGCTTCGCGCTGTAGTTCGGCTCTTTACCACCGCGCAGAATGATATGACAATCGCTGTTACCGCTGGTGTTCACAATCGCCGAATGGCCCCATTTGGTCACTGACAGGAAGCAGTGCGGCGCGCCGGCGGCGTTGATCGCATCGATAGCCACTTTAATGGTCCCGTCAGTGCCGTTTTTAAAGCCCACCGGGCAAGAGAGGCCGGAAGAGAGTTCACGATGCACCTGCGATTCCGTGGTACGCGCGCCGATAGCTCCCCAGCTCATCAGGTCGGCAACATACTGTGGGGTAATCATATCGAGGAATTCACCCGCCGCAGGCAGCCCGCTGTCGTTAATCTCCAGCAGCAGCTTACGCGCAATACGCAAACCGTCATTGATGCGGAAGCTATTATCCATGTGCGGATCGTTAATCAGCCCTTTCCAGCCGACGGTGGTACGCGGTTTTTCAAAATAGACGCGCATCACCACTTCCAGTTCCCCTTTCAGCTCTTCACGCAGCGCCAGAAGACGCCCGGCGTACTCTTTTGCCGCAGCAGGATCGTGAATTGAGCACGGGCCAATCACCACCAGCAGACGATCGTCGTTGCCTTTGAGGATCTGATGGATCGCTTTACGCGCATGAGCCACGGTATTTGCGGCGTTTTCGGTAGCGGGGAATTTTTCCAGGAGCGCAACGGGAGGTAATAATTCGTTGATCTCTTTAATACGTAAATCGTCGTTCTGATAATTCATGTTCTTTCCAGCGTTGCCATCTTATCTATTTAAATGCAATCCCTCCAATCTATCTCTTCGCCGAAAAAGTGTAAACATGATTTTACAGTCGCGACAGATTAATCCTGGAAATAGGGTTAAAAACGCCATAAAGTAGCGAATAATAATCCTTAAGCTATAATTTTTAACTGTTAAAGCCATATTTTACGCAAATAATTAGTATTCCATGCTGGTGTAACTCTTTGATGTAGGGTCTTTAACCAGAGCGTGTCACCACTCAGGCAAATGCACTGTTGGAAGCGGCTATCCGACAATTCGACCATAACAGGAGCATCCGATGAAAATGACCAAACTCACCACCCTCTTTTTAGCCTCCGCCCTCACTCTGGCCAGTGGCGCTGCCCTGGCGGCAGATAGCGGCGCGCAATCCAATAACGGGCAGGCAAACGCCGCCGCCGATGCCGGGCAGGTCGCCCCCGATGCCCGTGAAAACGTAGCGCCGAATAACGTTGATAACAATAAAATCAACTCCGGCGGGACGATGCTCCATTCCGAAGATTCACCTGCCAATAGCGGCGGGATGACCAGCGACGAAGCGCATAAAAACTCGATGTGCAAAGACGGCCGCTGCCCGGATAGTCCCCAGGGCGACAGCAGCAAAACCGACGGTACCACCCAGTAACCCCCAGGTTTAACATCAGGAGAGCTACGGCTCTCCTTTTTCATTTTGTTAACCGAAAAGCGGTATGATGTCATACAGTAATAATGATAATTATCAGGGGATGGCACCATGGCCCACGCGCACTCTCATACTTCTCCTTCACCGTCGGAAGATAATAATGCCCGCCGGCTGCTGCAGGCTTTCATCGTCACCGCCGGTTTTATGCTGGTTGAAGCCATCGGCGGAGTACTCTCTGGCTCGCTGGCGCTGCTGGCCGATGCCGGCCATATGCTGACCGATTCAGCCGCCCTGCTGTTCGCCCTGCTGGCGGTCCGCTTCGCCAACCGCCCGCCCAACACCCGCCATACCTTCGGCTGGCTGCGTCTGACAACGCTGGCGGCTTTCGTCAACGCGATTGCGCTGGTGGTGATCACCATTCTTATCGTCTGGGAAGCGGTGCAACGCTTTAACCATCCCCAACCTGTCGCCGGCGCCACGATGATGGTCATTGCCGTTGCCGGTTTGCTGGCCAATATCCTGGCGTTCTGGATCCTGCACCGCGGCAGCGCGGAGCGGAACCTCAACGTTCGCGCCGCCGCGCTGCATGTCCTCGGCGACCTGTTGGGCTCGGTTGGGGCAATTATTGCCGCGATAGTGATTCTGACCACCGGCTGGACGCCGATTGACCCGATTTTGTCGGTACTGGTGTCATGCCTGGTGTTACGTAGCGCCTGGCGGTTGTTGCAGGAAAGCATGAACGAGCTGCTGGAAGGGGCCCCGCGCTCGTTAGATGTCGAGGGGCTAAAACGCGATTTGCATCGCTCCGTTGCGGAGGTTCGCGATGTCCATCATGTTCACGTCTGGCTGGTCGGCGAAAAAACGGTGATGACATTGCATGTTCAGGTGGTACCGCCGTACGATCACGACGGCCTGCTGAATCGTATTCAAACCTTTCTGCAGCATAAATATGCTATTGAACATGTCACCGTGCAGATGGAGTATCAGCCCTGTAGCGGCCCGGAATGCCGTCTTAACCTGACGCACGCCGGGCATGGCCATCAGCACCATCATTAACGAGATAACGCGTGAGAACCTCGCTCACGCGCGCTGTTCATCCACATGCGGCTGCCGTTGAGGGCAATAAAGGTCAACAGCAGATATTCCAGCGCCATCGCGTACACCCCCTGAAGGGCGAAAATCACCACGCTGATGACGTTGATAATCACCCACAGCAGCCAGTTTTCGACATATTTGCGGGTCATCAGAATCATCGCCGCGATCGACAGCACCATCATGCAGGAGTCCCAGAACGGGAACGCATCCGGCTGGAGCTCCGGCATCGTCACCTGCAGCCCCAGGCCCTGCATCACCGTCACCGCAATCTGGGTCAGGAATGCGAAGACCGGGTTGATGAACACCGTCATCAGCGCAATCGCCACCACGCAAGCCGTCAGCCAGCCGAGCGCCCAGGGCAAAGGTAGCCAGCGAATTTGCAGCTCGGCCTCATGGTCGCTGGTTTGCCGCGACCATGCGTACCAGCCATAAACATTAGCGGCAAAGAAAAATACCTGGAGCAGCAGGCTGGCATAGAGCTGAATCTGAAAGAAAATGATGGCGAACAGCGTCACGTTGATCAGCCCAAAAGCATAGTTGCCGATCTTTTCCAGACTCGCCAGCCAGATACACAACAGCCCGGCAAGGGTGCCGACCGCCTCAATCCATGATAAGTCGTATCCCCCGGCCCCAATGGGTATATGTACCAAAATGTTCTGTGTACTAAAAAAATCCATATTTTCCCCAGAGCGTATGATGACGCCGTTTGTCAGTTATCCCCGTAGTGTAGCTGCAAAATCCAGCATTCTGTTAAGCGGAATTAATGCCCCGGTGCGCAGCTGGGTATCCACCTGGATTTCGTGTTCAAGGCCTCCGTGCTCCAGCCCTTCAGCGATGGCCTTCAGGCCGTTCATCGCCATCCACGGACAGTGGGCGCAGCTGCGGCAGGTCGCCCCTTCTCCCGCCGTCGGCGCTTCCAGCAGCTCTTTTTCCGGCACCGCCTGCTGCATTTTGTAGAAGATCCCCCGATCGGTGGCGACAATAAGCTGGCGCTGAGGCAACGTTCTGGCGGCGGCAATCAGCTGGCTGGTCGAGCCGACCGCATCGGCCATCTCAACGATCGACTGTGGCGACTCAGGATGCACCAGTATGGCAGCATCGGGATACAGCGCCTTCATTCGCGTCAGCGCCTGAGTTTTAAACTCATCGTGGACAATACAGGCCCCTTGCCAGCAGAGTACGTCCGCGCCGGTTTGTCGCTGCACGTAACGCCCTAAATGACGATCCGGCGCCCAAAGAATTTTTTCGCCCAGGCTATCCAGATGTTCGATAAGTTCAACAGCGATACTGGAGGTAACAACCCAGTCAGCGCGCGCTTTTACCGCCGCCGAGGTATTGGCATAGACCACCACGGTGCGATCGGGATGCGCATCGCAAAAAGCATTGAATTCATCAACTGGACAGCCCAGATCCAAAGAGCACTCGGCGTTTAGCGTGGGCATCAGGATCGTTTTTTCCGGGCTGAGGATTTTTGCCGTTTCTCCCATAAAGCGGACCCCGGCAACCAGCAATGTTGATGCCGTGTGGCGAGCGCCGAAACGAGCCATTTCCAGAGAGTCCGCAATACAGCCGCCGGTCTCTTCTGCCAGTTGCTGAATTTCAGGATCGGTATAGTAGTGGGCGACCATCACCGCATCGCGCTCACGCAGCAGACGTTTAATCTTTTCCCGATAAAAGTGCTTTTCATCGCGACTTAAGGGCAATGGCTTAGGCGGGAATGGATAAATCGCCGTTTCAGGGTCAAACATTACGCTCATCATGCAATCTCGTTTTACTGGCTTAACTCAAAAACCGTAAATATGCCCACACAGGGCATCATAACGGTCATGATGTTTTATATGCTAAACAAGATAGCCGATTGTACAGAAATTGTCGTGAGGAATTTATACCTGAATGAAGCCAAAGAAAGAGGGAGCTATTTTTGTGGTGGAAAAACAGCGGATAGCAAAAAGCGGCATCCTCCATGGGGTCGTGCAGGATGACCCGACTTCGCCTCGCCCTACGGGCCGTCGCCGCAAGGGCTCCGTTGTCTCACTACGTGAGACCCGAACCTGCTGCAGGTGCGAATTTTGTACCCCGTGGATAGCAAAAAAGCGCCTTTAGGGCGCTTTTTTACATTGGTGGGTCGTGCAGGATGACCCGGCTTCGCCTCGCCCTACGGGCCGTCGCCGCAAGCGGCTCCGTTGTCTCACTACGTTCGACCCGAACCTGCTGCAGGTGCGAATTTTGTCCCCCGTGGATAGCAAAAAAGCGCCTTTAGGGCGCTTTTTTACATTGGTGGGTCGTGCAGGATTCGAACCTGCGACCAATTGATTAAAAGTCAACTGCTCTACCAACTGAGCTAACGACCCGCTCGGGTACTACCTGAATTCTTCTTCACTCGTCACCAGTATAAAACTGGTGGGTCGTGCAGGATTCGAACCTGCGACCAATTGATTAAAAGTCAACTGCTCTACCAACTGAGCTAACGACCCGCTCGGGTACTGTCTGAATTCTTCTTCACTCGTCACCAGTATAAAACTGGTGGGTCGTGCAGGATTCGAACCTGCGACCAATTGATTAAAAGTCAACTGCTCTACCAACTGAGCTAACGACCCGC
>NZ_SMCV01000002.1:735312-777168 GCF_004342285.1 Klebsiella sp. BIGb0138
ACTCGTCACCAGTATAAAACTGGTGGGTCGTGCAGGATTCGAACCTGCGACCAATTGATTAAAAGTCAACTGCTCTACCAACTGAGCTAACGACCCGAGTGGTGGGTGATGACGGGATCGAACCGCCGACCCCCTCCTTGTAAGGGAGGTGCTCTCCCAGCTGAGCTAATCACCCGATACTGCGCTGGATACTACAGCTTACTAAGTAAGCGGTGGGCCGTTACTGACCGTTACTGACGTAACGTTATCCTTCACGTTTTACTATCGCGTTCCACCAGAACGATTGGTGGGTCGTGCAGGATTCGAACCTGCGACCAATTGATTAAAAGTCAACTGCTCTACCAACTGAGCTAACGACCCGCTTTTTTCGTCGCTGCAGGCTTGTTTGATATCCCGTGGCAACGGCGGCATATATTACTGATTTAAGAATTCAGCGCAACAAGTATTTCGATAAAAAACATCTGACTGCTTAGGTTTCACCCGACAAGACCAGAAATAATGCGATTTCTGGTCATGCCATAATCAGCCAAGGGCGTTAAGACGTTTCTGAGCTTGTTTTGCGCCGTCGGTGCCAGGAAATTTACTGACTACCTGCTGGTAAACGGCCTTCGCCTTCGCGGTATCACCTTTGTCCTGCATAATCACGCCGACCTTAAACATCGCATCGGGCGCTTTCGGCGATTTAGGGTAATTCTTCACCACGGAAGCAAAATAGTAGGCTGCATCGTCTTTTTTCCCCTTATTGTAATTCAACTGACCGAGCCAGTAGTTGGCGTTCGGTTGATAGGTTGAATCCGGGTACTTTTTGACGAAATTCTGAAATGCCGCCATCGCATCATCCTGGCGGGACGAATCCTTCACCAGCGCAATCGCCGCATTGTAATCAGTATTGGCATCTCCGGTCATCGCTGGCGCGCCTGAAGAGGCCCCTGGCGCCGCCGTAGTCGCGGATGCGCCCTGATCGCCTGAAGCCGAGGATGTCTGGGTCTGCGCACCTGCCGCCGCACCGCCGCTGCTCAGACCGTCAATCTGCAGCAGAATCTGCTTCTGGCGCTCGACGACCTGGTTAAGCTGATACTGACTTTCCTGGATCTGACCGCGCAGAGAATCAATATCACTCTGGTTATCGGAGAGCTGTTGCTGAAGTTGGGTTAAAAGTTGACTGTGAGCGTTAGAAATACGCTCGAGTTGAGTGACCCGGTCTTCGACCGAACCTGAGCCGACACTACTGATTGGCGCCTGAGCAAAAGCGGCCCAGGGGGCCGCTATGCCAACCAGTAACGACAGACTCAACAGATGATGTCTGAAGTTACTGCTCATGCAATTCTCTTAGTAAACCAGTACGGCGCGACGGTTTTTGGCATAAGCCGCTTCGTCGTGACCCAGTACTGCAGGTTTTTCTTTACCGTAAGAAACGATGGAGATCTGGTCAGCAGAAACACCTTTGCCCTGCAGATACATCTTAACGGCGTTAGCACGACGCTCACCCAGAGCGATGTTGTATTCCGGCGTACCGCGCTCATCCGCGTGACCTTCAACGGTCACTTTGTAGGATGGGTTGCTACGCAGGAAGTTAGCGTGTGCATCCAGCATTGCAGCGAAGTCAGAACGGATATCGTACTTGTCGAGATCGAAGTAAACGATGTTGTTCTGCTGCAGCTGCTGCATCTGCAGACGAGCCTGCTCTTCAGAAGACATGTTGCCGCCGTTAGCGTTAGCATCCATACCAGTGCCGGCACCCAGCATGCCTTCACCGCTCTGGTCGTTGCTGGCGTTCTTGTTAGAAGAACATGCCGCGATTGCCATAACCGGCAGAGCGATCATCAGCCCTTTCAGCACTTTGTTCAGTTGCATTTCTTTGATTCCTTTAATAATCAATTATTTATTATCACAGATACGGAGACCAGGCAGGGAATTTTACCTGTCCATCAGTCGCCGGAAGACGCGCTTTGAAACGCCCATCTGTAGAAACCAGATTCAGCACGGATCCCATCCCCTGAGAAGAGCTGTAGATAACCATAGTGCCGTTAGGTGCCAGACTTGGCGTTTCATCCAGGAACGTTGACGACAGAACTTGTACGCCACCCGCTACCAGATCTTGTTTGGCAATGTGCTGCTGGCCGTTGGCCGAGCTGACCATTACCATAAATTTACCGTCGCTGCTGACGTCCGCATCCTGGTTCTGCGAACCTTCCCAGGAGATACGCTGCGGAGTACCGCCGCCAACGCTGACTTTATACACCTGCGGACGACCGGCCTGGTCAGAAGTAAAGGCCAGGTTCTGGCTGTCCGGGAACCAGCTTGGTTCGGTGTTATTGCTGCGACCGTTGGTCACCTGACGAATCTGACCCGAGCCCAGATCCATCACATACAGGTTCAGGCTACCGGTTTTCGACAGGGCGAAAGCCAGTTTGCTGCCGTCCGGAGAGAAAGCCGGCGCACCGTTATGCTGCGGGAACGAGGCGATCTGACGCACTGCACCGTTAGCCAGAGTCTGGACCACCAGGGCAGAACGACCGCTTTCGAAGGTCACGTAAGCCAGTTTAGAACCGTCCGGAGACCATGCCGGTGACATCAGCGGCTGAGGTGAACGGTGGACGACAAACTGGTTGTAGCCATCATAGTCGGATACGCGCAGCTCATACGGGAACTGGCCGCCGTTAGTCTGCACAACGTACGCGATACGGGTACGGAAAGCGCCCTTAATCGAGGTCAGCTTTTCAAATACCGCATCGCTGGCGGTGTGTGCCGCATAGCGCAGGTACTGTTTAGTGACCTTATAAGAGTTCTGCGCCAGAATCGTACCCGGTGCGCCGCCGGTATCCACCAGCTGGTAAGCCACGTTGTACGAACCGTCCGGGTTTGGCGTGACCTGGCCTACGACCACGGCATCAATACCCAGCGCGGACCATGCCGCCGGCTGTACTTCCTGCGCCGTAGCCGGTTGCTGAGGCAGACGCGAGCGATCCAGTGGGTTGAACTTGCCGCTGTTACGCAGGTCAGCCGCCACGACACCGCCGATATCTTCAGGTGCAGCCCCCGGCCCCGCCCACTGGAACGGCACAACGCCGATTGGGCGTGCCGAATCCACCCCTTGGGTGATCTCGATACGTACTTCTGCGTGCAGCACCGCCGCCCACAGCATTAAAAAACCAAATGCTACTCGTAATGCCTGCTTCATCATATCTCCCTTATCCGGGCGGAAAGCCCACGATAATTTAGCAGAATGTTAACAAACTCAAATACACAAAACTACCGAAACCCAGTGACTACCATAGTTTGTTTTTCCCCGTTTGCACGGGGAGAATCCTTACAGTTTAAAGTCCAGTTTGGCATCTTTTATCTTCTCATAAACAGCCTGGCTAGGCGGTTTAGGAATCCGTGCAGTTTTAGCGGCGGTTAACGCAGCCTGGCAAAGCGCTGGGTCACCTCCTTCTTGTTGAACATCAAGCAGTTGACCATCAGCCCCCAGCTTAATATGCAATACGCAAGACTTACCTGCATACAGGTCTGCACCATACAACTTGCTTTGAATAGCATTACGAATTTGTGACGCATAGGCGCTAATATCGGCACCAGATGCTCCACCATTGCTACCCGACGTTCCAGCGGCATTCGCGGGTTGCCCCTGACCTTTCGCCCCGCCGCCTTTCGGCGCATTCTTACCTGAACTCAGGTCACCGAGCAGGTCATCAACGCCGTCAGCCTCTTTCGCGGCGGCCGCTTTTTTCGCTGCAGCCGCTTTTGCCGCAGCGGCCTTAGCAGCCTTATCTGCGGCGGCTTTTTCGGCTGCGGCAGCTTTAGCTGCGGCGGCTTTTTCCGCTTTTTCAGCCGCTGCTTTCTCGGCGGCTGCGGCTTTGTCAGCGGCAGCTTTTTCAGCAGCGGCCTTCTGAGCAGCAGCCTTTTCAGCAGCGGCTTTCTCGGCCACCGCCTGCTTAGCCGCTTCCTGCTGGGCTTTTTTCTCGGCCTGCTGCTGCGCTTTTTTAGCCGCGTCAGCTTCGGCTTTCTTCTGGGCCTCGGCGGCCGCTTTCGCCGCTTCAGCTTCCGCTTTCTTCTGAGCGTCGGCAGCCGCTTTCGCCGCTTCGGCTTCCGCCTGTTTCTTCGCATCGGCTGCGGCTTTTGCTGCCGCAGCTTCCGCCGCTTTCGCCTGGGCATCGGCCTTCGCTTTGGCATCAGCAGCGGCTTTCTCTGCCGCCTGCTGGGCTTCTTTCGCCTGAGCGTCCGCTTTGGCCTTCGCCGCTGCCGCCGCTTTCGCCGCCGCCTCTTCAGCTTGTTTTTGTTGCTCCTTCGCTTGCTGGGCCGCTTCCTGCGCCTGCAGGCGATCCTGCTCAAGCTGCTTCAGACGCTCCTGTTCCGCGGCCTGCTTTTCACGCAGCTCTTCTGCCTGCTGCTGAGCCTGCTTTTCGCGTTGCTCGGCGGCGCGGCGCGAACTGGCCTGCTGTTGCTGCTGGCGGTTGTAGTTATTCACCACCGCCCCGGGATCAACCATTACCGCATCGATGGAAGAGCCTCCGCCGCCACCGGCTGAGGTATCCAGATGCTCATCGAACGAACTCCAGATCAGCAGCGCGATCAGAATGATGTGCAGCGCGACTGAAACTATGATCGCTCGTTTAAGCTTGTCGTTTTGTTCGGTTGCCTTTGACACTATCGGTTCCCAAAAACTGTTCGCCTGTTCCCGCTATTCTCGCTGGCCGCGAGGATTCAACTCTCACAGCCAGCGAACCGGCGGGCGCACAAATCTGAAGCGATTAAATAGGCTTGGTCATTAAGCCAACCGATTTAACCCCTGCGCTATGCAACAGGTTAAGCGCTTTAATAATTTCATCGTAAGGTACATCTTTCGCACCGCCGATCAGGAACACCGCTTTCTCATTCGCCTCCAGTCGGCGCTTCGCTTCGGCAATCACCTGCTCCGGCGGCAGTTGCGACAGGGTTTCCTGGCCAACTTTGATGCTGTACTGCCCTACCCCGGAAACTTCAACAATCACCGGCGGTTCATCATTACTTTTGACCGCCTGCGATTCTGTCGCATCCGGCAGGTCGACCTCTACGCTCTGCGTAATGATCGGCGCCGTCGCCATAAAGATCAGCAACAGCACCAACAAGACATCCAGCAGCGGAACGATGTTGATCTCGGACTTCAGTTCGCGACGTCCGCGTCCACGTGCTCTGGCCATGGCTTACCCCTTATTGCTTTCGCTGCTGGTAAACGCCTGACGGTGCAGAATCGCGGTGAACTCTTCCATAAAGTTGTCGTAGTTCAGTTCAAGTTTGTTCACGCGCTGGTTCAGACGGTTGTAGGCCATAACCGCCGGGATTGCCGCAAACAGGCCGATAGCCGTGGCGATCAGCGCTTCGGCGATACCCGGCGCTACCATCTGCAAGGTCGCCTGCTTGACCGCGCCCAGAGCGATAAAGGCGTGCATGATCCCCCAGACGGTACCAAACAGGCCAATATACGGACTGATGGAGCCGACGGTTCCCAGGAACGGGATATGCGTTTCCAGCGTTTCCAGCTCCCGGCTCATTGAAATGCGCATTGCACGCGACGCCCCTTCTACGATGGCCTCCGGCGCATGGCTGTTGGCGCGGTGCAAACGGGCAAACTCTTTGAAGCCGCTATAGAAAATTTGTTCAGACCCCACCAGGTTATCGCGACGACTCTGACTTTCCTGGTACAGGCGAGAGAGCTCAATTCCCGACCAGAATTTGTCTTCAAAGGCTTCCGCCTCGCGGCTTGCCGTGTTGAGGATACGCGTTCTCTGAATAATGATAGCCCAGGAAGCGATAGAAAAACCAATTAAAATCAACATGATAAGTTTAACCAGAAGGCTTGCCTTCAGGAACAAATCAAGGATATTCATGTCAGTCACTGCTTAAACTCCGCGACAATAGACTTGGGAAGCGCACGAGGCTTCATTAAGAGTGGATCAACGCACACAATGAGAACCTCAGCTTCGTTCAAAACTGTATTCTCGGCGTTGACGATTCGCTGCGTGAAAACCAAAGAGGTGCCTCGCATCGAGGTAATTTCCGTCTGGATTTCGAGCATGTCGTCGAGTCTGGCGGGCGCAAAATATTCCAGCGTCATTTTGCGAACCACGAAGGCAACTCGCTCAGCCAGCAAAACCTGCTGACTGAAGTGATGGTGACGCAGCATCTCGGTGCGTGCTCTTTCATAAAAAGCGACGTAACTGGCGTGGTAAACCACACCACCGGCATCGGTATCTTCATAGTAGACACGCACCGGCCATCGAAACATATACTTATTCATTCCTGCTGCCTCTGTGTTGGCTTCGTCCACTCACACCCGTCACTTACTCTTGTAAGCTCCCGGTGATTCGCGTACTGGCCGCCGCGATGCATCAAAAATGCCGTTGTATATCGCGTTGTATTCACTTTACATCCCGGTAATGCAAAAAAAGATTAGTGCTTTCAAACTTCGCTACTATACGCGCGGGGAACGTGCTTTGGAATGGGAGAAAGTAAACGGCGAGTAAATTTTTATGGGCTTATGCAAGCCCATGAGGTTAACAGAGTTCTCTTATTCTCTTCTCTTTCAAAAGAAGAAAAAAAACAGCCCTGTAATGAGGACAATATCAGCGATAAGTGGACAAAAAATACCTTGCCAGTGGATGGCCCGCGGGCGGAATCCCACCCCGTGGATAACGCCGGCGCAAACGGCCCACATCAGCAGGAAACCATGCCAGATTTCCAGTTCGCTGGTCTTAGCCGCAAAGCGCGACGGGTCCCAGAAGATGCAGCCTGCCAGCAGCAGCGCCATCAGCAGAGAAAGCGCCCTTAGCGGGCGCTTATCCATTATCACATATAGCGTTGTGATAATCTGACTCATCAGTGTTCTTCTTTACCTGCTTTGCTGGCTTCTACCTGCTCAAGCGCCAGCGCGGTAATGACCCCAAAGGCACAGGCAAGAAGCGTTCCCAAAATCCATGCGAAATACCACATATATATAGCTCCTTCCCTTAGTACAGCGAGTGGGTGTTCTTTTCGATGTCTTCACGAGTAATGCGGCCAAACATCTTCCAGTAACACCAGCTGGTGTAGCCCAGAATAATCGGCACGAAGACAATCGCAACATAGGTCATCAGGTTCAGCGTTCTCTGGCTGGAGGTCGCATCCCACATGGTCAGGCTCACGTTCATCATCGTGCTGGATGGCATGATGAATGGGAACATGGCGATCCCCGCGGTCAGGATGATACAAGCCAGGGTCACGGAAGAAGAGACAAACGCCAGCGCGCCCTTCTCCATCCGCGAGGTCAGGATAGTCAACAGCGGCAGAACGACGCCCAGCGCCGGGATAGCCCACAGCGCAGGCATATTCTGGAAGTTAACTAACCATGCGCCAGCCTGACGAGCGACTTCTTTTGTCAGCGGGTTCGACGGTGCGGAGTGGTCGATAGCCGAGGTCACCACATAACCATCGATACCGTATACCACCCAGACGCCTGCCAGCAGGAAGCACACCAGGGTCACCAGCGCCGCGACCTGGGAGGTCGTGCGGGCGCGCAGGTGCAGTTCGCCGACGGTACGCATCTGCAGATAGGTTGCCCCCTGAGTCAGGATCATCGCCACGCTCACAATACCGGCCAGCAGACCAAACGGGTTCAGCAGCTGGAAGAAATTGCCGGTATAGAACAGGCGCATATATTCATCCATATGAAACGGTACGCCCTGCAGCAGGTTACCGAAGGCGACGCCAATCACCAGCGGCGGCACAAAGCTACCGATGAAGATGCCCCAGTCCCACATGTTACGCCAGCGGGTGTCTTCAATCTTCGAACGGTAGTCAAACCCGACCGGACGGAAGAACAGGGAGGCCAGCACCAGGATCATCGCCACATAGAAACCGGAGAACGCCGCGGCATAGACCGTCGGCCACGCGGCAAACAGCGCGCCGCCCGCGGTGATCAGCCACACCTGGTTTCCGTCCCAATGCGGGGCAATGGAGTTGATCATGATTCGACGCTCGGTGTCATTACGGCCGAGGAAACGGGTGAGCATCCCCACCCCCATGTCGAAACCATCGGTGACGGCAAACCCAATCAGCAGAACGCCGATCAGTAGCCACCAGATTAAACGCAATACTTCATAATCGATCATTTGACGACTCCTGTCTTAGCGTGCCGGCTGAGTAGTCGTGGAAGACTGCTCATAGTGGTAGCGACCGGTTTTCAGGCTGCTGGGTCCACGGCGTGCGAATTTGAACATCAGGTACAGCTCCGCTACCAGGAACAGGGTGTACAGACCGCAAATCAGCAGCATCGAGAAGATCAGATCGCCCGCGGTCAGCGACGAGTTCGCCACCGCCGTCGGCAGTACCTCACCTATCGCCCACGGCTGACGGCCATATTCCGCCACGAACCAACCGGACTCGATAGCAATCCACGGCAGCGGAATCGCATACAGCGCGATGCGCAGCAGCCATTTTTTCTCACCGATCTGATTGCGGATAACGGTCCAGAAGGACGCCGCGATAATCCCCAGCATCAGGATGCCGCAGGCCACCATGATACGGAACGCGAAGTACAGCGGAGCAACGCGAGGAATAGAATCTTTGGTCGCCAGCGCAATCTGCGCTTCCGTCGCGTCGGAGACGTTCGGGGTATAGCGTTTCAGCAGCAGACCGTAGCCCAGATCTTTCTTCACGTCGTTGAACTGATCGCGAACCGCCCGATCGGTTGAGCCAGCGCGCAGCTCTTCCAGCAGGGTGTAAGCTTTCATCCCGTTACGAATACGCGCTTCGTGCTGCGCCAGCAGGTCTTTCAGACCCATGACCGGCGTATCCACGGAGCGTGTGGCAATAATACCCAGCGCGTAAGGGATCTGGATAGCGAAGTGGTTAGTCTGCGCATCCTGGTCCGGAATACCAAACAGGGTGAAGGAAGCCGGCGCGGGCTGCGTTTCCCATTCGGCTTCGATCGCGGCGAGTTTCGTTTTCTGTACGTCGCCCATTTCGTAACCGGACTCATCCCCGAGCACGATAACCGAAAGAATCGCCGCCATACCGAAGCTGGCAGCAATGGCAAAGGAGCGTTTAGCGAAGGCGAAGTCGCGGCCGCGCAGCATATAGTAAGAGCTGATCCCCAGCACGAACATCGCGCCGCAGACGTAGCCGGAGGCGACGGTGTGGACGAATTTCACCTGCGCGACAGGGTTCAGGACCAGCTCGGAGAAGCTGACCATTTCCATACGCATGGTTTCGAAGTTGAAATCCGAGGCGATCGGGTTTTGCATCCAACCGTTAGCGACGAGGATCCACAATGCCGACAGGTTGGAACCCAGGGCCACCAGCCAGGTCACCGCCATGTGCTGAACTTTGCCCAGACGATCCCAACCGAAGAAGAACAGACCTACAAAGGTAGATTCGAGGAAGAAGGCCATCAGACCTTCAATGGCCAGCGGCGCACCGAAGATATCGCCCACGTAGTGAGAATAGTAAGACCAGTTTGTCCCGAACTGGAACTCCATGGTCAACCCGGTTGCCACACCCAGCGCAAAGTTGATACCAAACAACTTGCCCCAGAATTTGGTCATATCTTTATAAATCTGTTTGCCGGAAAGGACGTAGACCGTTTCCATGATGGCCAGCAGGAACGCCATACCGAGCGTTAGTGGCACAAAAAGGAAGTGGTACATCGCGGTCAAGGCAAACTGTAAGCGCGACAGTTCGACTATATCTAACATTATGACTCCTTGCTCATCGCATGAAGACTCCGAGAATGAACCCTGCTCATTGGATTCATACGCATGCCCCAATACAAAATAACTTGCTTCCCGCTTCGTTACCGTTTCGTCGCCAGATGAAACAGCTCCTCGCAAAGGTTACAAATACGTTAACGAAAAACCCAATTGATTCCCCGATATATTACGCTGCAATAACCTTACAATAAACAGGATTTTATTGAATCAGTTTTACATTTACGACGGTGATCAATATATAGCGAAAATGACCGGTTTAGGCCAATTTGATTTGCGACAATTTAACGTTTTTTTGCGATCTTTTCCAAGCCTTAAATATTGATATAAATCAATTTTTCTCTTCTATGTTAATTATGTATCCCAACAAAGAATAATGGTGAATTTAATGTTAAATACATGTTTAAAGTATGCCTGCAATAGTTACTGAAAAGAGAGATATGCGAAGTATAGGTAATATGATTTAACTTTAAGGCGCGTAGGATGAAAAAAATAGCGATCTGATTAATGGTAGACGTCTGTGAGTATTTTTCCCGGTGGGCACATCAATTAATACAGCATTTTTATTTTGGACTTTGGCATTATAAAAAAACAGGGATGAGAATCATTTCCTCTGCTACCCGGTAAATAACCGCGAATTATTTTAATAAAAAGGTGTTAAATCAATACAATAGGAAAGGTTTTTCGGTACGAGCGAAGATGGCGGAGGCCGCAGACGCGCCCGACCTTCATCCGGCGCCGGAAGAGACAGGCATAAAAAAGGCCACCTGACGGTGGCCAACCATGTCGAAATCGGACATTTAACTGCTCATCGTGAGCAGAGAGGGTTTACTTAATAATTGATTTCAGCGCTTCGCCGATATCAGCCAGGCTACGCACGGTTTTCACGCCCGCCGCTTCCAGCGCGGCAAATTTCTCATCCGCCGTACCTTTACCGCCGGCGATGATGGCGCCTGCGTGGCCCATACGCTTACCTTTCGGCGCGGTGACGCCGGCGATGTAACCGACAACCGGTTTGGTCACGTGATCTTTAATGTACGCCGCCGCTTCTTCTTCCGCGCTACCGCCGATCTCGCCGATCATCACGATCGCTTCGGTCTGCGGATCTTCCTCGAACAGTTTCAGGATATCGATGAAGTTTGACCCCGGGATCGGGTCGCCGCCGATGCCGACGCAGGTAGACTGACCGAAACCGTAATCGGTGGTCTGCTTAACCGCTTCATAGGTCAGGGTGCCAGAGCGGGAAACGATGCCCACTTTACCCGGCTGATGAATGTGGCCCGGCATGATGCCAATTTTGCACTCGCCCGGCGTGATAACGCCCGGGCAGTTCGGGCCGATCATACGTACGCCAGCTTCATCCAGCTTCACCTTCACGGTCAGCATATCCAGCGTCGGGATACCTTCGGTAATGGTGATAATCAGCTTAATGCCCGCATCGATAGCTTCCAGAATGGAATCTTTGCAGAACGGTGCCGGAACGTAGATAACGGTCGCGGTGGCGCCGGTCGCTTCCACGGCTTCGCGCACGGTGTTGAACACCGGCAGGCCCAGGTGCGTAGTGCCGCCTTTACCTGGGGTTACGCCGCCAACCATCTGGGTACCGTAAGCGATCGCCTGTTCAGAGTGGAATGTGCCCTGGCTACCGGTGAAACCCTGGCAGATAACCTTAGTGTCTTTATTAATTAAAACTGACATTATTTCCCCTCCACTGCGGCAACAACCTGCTGTGCTGCGTCCGTCAGACTTTTCGCTGCAATAATATTCAGGCCGCTGTCAGCCAGTTTCTTCGCGCCCAGTTCGGCGTTGTTACCTTCCAGACGTACCACTACCGGCACGTTCACGCCGACTTCCGCCACTGCGCCGATGATGCCGTCAGCAATCAGATCGCAACGCACGATACCGCCGAAGATGTTCACCAGCACGGCTTTAACATTGCTGTCGGAAAGGATGATTTTGAACGCTTCGGTAACGCGCTCTTTGGTTGCGCCGCCGCCCACGTCGAGGAAGTTAGCCGGTTCGCCGCCGTGCAGCTTAACGATGTCCATGGTCCCCATCGCCAGGCCCGCGCCGTTAACCATGCAACCAATGTTGCCGTCCAGCGCAACGTAGTTCAGTTCCCACTGTGCCGCCTGGGCTTCACGCGGGTCTTCCTGAGACTGGTCGCGCATTTCACGCAGATCCGGCTGGCGGAACAGCGCATTGCCGTCAGCGCCCAGTTTGCCGTCGAGGCAGATCAGGTCGCCCTGCTTAGTGATAACCAGCGGGTTGATTTCGATCAGCGCCAGGTCGCGCTCAAGGAAAATGGTCGCCAGCCCCATGAAGATTTTGGTGAACTGCTGAACCTGTTTACCTTCCAGGCCCAGTTTGAACGCCAGCTCGCGCCCCTGGTAAGGCATCGGGCCTGCCAGCGGATCGATCGCAATTTTGTGAATCAGGTGCGGCGTTTCTTCCGCCACTTTTTCGATTTCCACGCCGCCTTCGGTGGAGGCCATGAACACCACGCGACGGGAGCTACGGTCGACCACCGCGCCCAGATACAGCTCTTTAGCGATATCGGTCGCGGCTTCAACCAGAATCTGGTTAACCGGCTGGCCGTTAGCATCTGTCTGGTAGGTCACCAGGCGTTTGCCCAGCCAATGTTCAGCAAATGCGCGAATGTCTTCTTTACTGTTAACTACTTTCACACCGCCCGCTTTACCGCGGCCACCAGCGTGAACCTGACATTTCACTACCCACGGACCTGCACCGATTTTTGATGCGGCTTCTTCTGCTTCACGCGGAGTAGTACAGGCATAACCCACCGGCGCCGGTAAGCCATAGCGGGCAAACAGTTGTTTTGCCTGATATTCATGTAAGTTCATGTGTTCAGTCCATCCTTCAGGTAATCGTTATCATTGAGTCTGTAAGGCGCAAAGCCTCCAGCGCAGATGATGTTTTTATTGGCCCGGAGAGCTGAACGCTTCCGGGCCATTATCACTACACGTCCAGCAGCAGACGAGTCGGGTCTTCCAGCAGCTCTTTGATTGCTACCAGGAAGCCTACCGATTCACGTCCATCGATCAGACGGTGGTCGTAGGAGAGCGCCAGGTACATCATCGGCAGAATTTCTACCTTGCCATTGACCGCCATCGGGCGATCTTTAATGGCGTGCATACCCAGAATGGCGCTCTGCGGTGGGTTGATGATCGGCGTGGACATCAGAGAACCGAATACGCCGCCGTTGGTAATGGTGAAGTTGCCGCCGGTCAGGTCATCTACGGTCAGCTTGCCGTCACGGCCTTTCACTGCCAGCTCTTTAATATTCTTTTCGATGTCCGCCATACCCAGCAGATCCACATCGCGCAGAACCGGGGTCACCAGACCGCGCGGCGTAGAGACCGCCATGCTGACGTCGAAGTAGTTGTGGTACACCACATCATCGCCATCGATCGAGGCGTTCACTTCCGGATAGCGTTTCAGCGCTTCAACCACCGCTTTCACGTAGAAGGACATAAAGCCCAGACGGATGCCGTGACGTTTTTCGAACGCGTCGCCGTACTGCTTACGCAGGTCCATAATCGGCTTCATGTTGACTTCGTTGAAGGTCGTCAGCATGGCGGTAGAGTTTTTCGCTTCCAGCAGACGCTCGGCGACGCGTTTGCGCAGACGGGTCATCGGCACGCGTTTTTCCGAGCGGTGGCCCAGTTGAGCAACCGGTGCTGCTGCCGCCGCTGCCGGCGCTTTCGCTTCGGTTTTCGCCGGCGCCGCGGCCAGGTGTTTCTCAACATCTTCACGGGTCAGACGGCCACCGACGCCGGTGCCTTTAATGGCATTGGCATCAAGATTATGTTCAGCCAGCAGGCGACGGATCGCCGGGCTGAGGGCATCGTTGCTCTGCTCTTCCAGAGACGCCTGCTGACGCTGAGCCGGGGTGGACTCTTTGGCGTCGGATTTCGCGGCGGACTCTTTGCCCGCGCTATTGCCCTCACGCAGGCGACCAAGGATCTGGCGAGAAAGCACGGTGGCGCCTTCATCTTCCAGCACTGCATCCAGAATGCCGTCCGCTGATGCCGGTACTTCCAGTACCACTTTGTCAGTTTCGATTTCCACCAGCACTTCATCACGCTGGACGCTATCGCCCGGTTTTTTATGCCAGGTCGCAACGGTCGCGTCAGCTACGGACTCAGGCAGGTCGGGAACCAGAATATCTACGCTACTCATTATGTATCCTTTAATTAATCGACGTTCAGCGCGTCATTGACCAGATCTTGTTGCTGTTTCTGGTGAACGGACATGTACCCTACCGCCGGAGAGGCGGAGGCCGGGCGGCCTGCGTAACGCAGAGAGGCCCCAAACGGAATCACTTCGCGGAAGTGATGCTGGCTGCAGTACCACGCGCCCTGGTTGAGCGGTTCTTCCTGGCACCAGACAAAATCATGCACGTGGGCATAAGGCTTCAGCGCTTCCTGTACCGCCTGATGCGGGAACGGATAGAGCTGCTCTACGCGCACGATAGCGACATCTTTTTGGTCGTTCTTACGGCGTTGTTCCAGCAGGTCGTAATAAACCTTACCAGAGCACAGCACCACACGCTTGACGGCTTTCGGGTCGAGATCGTCGATTTCACCGATGGCCGGCAGGAAGGTGCCGTTAGCCAGTTCATCGAGGCTGGAAACGGCCAGCGGATGACGCAGCAGCGATTTCGGCGACATCACCACCAGCGGACGGCGCATCCCGCGCAGCGCCTGACGACGCAGCATGTGGTAAACCTGGGCCGGTGTAGACGGTACGCAGACCTGCATATTCTGCTCAGCGCACAGCTGCAGATAGCGTTCCAGACGCGCGGAGGAGTGCTCCGGGCCCTGACCTTCATAGCCGTGCGGCAGCAGCATGACCAGGCCACACATACGGCCCCACTTCTGCTCGCCGGAGCTGATGAACTGGTCGATAACCACCTGAGCGCCGTTGGCGAAGTCACCAAACTGCGCTTCCCAGATAGTCAGGGTGCGTGGTTCAGCGGTGGCATAGCCGTATTCAAACGCCAGTACCGCCTCTTCAGACAGAACGGAGTCCCAGACTTTGAAGTGCTCCTGGCCATTATGAACATGCTGCAGCGGGGTGTAGGTCGAACCATTCACCTGGTTATGGATAACCGAGTGACGGTGGAAGAAGGTCCCACGGCCGGAGTCCTCACCGGAGAGACGAATCGGAATGCCTTCGTCTACCAGCGTGGCGTAGGCCAGGTTTTCCGCGGCCCCCCAGTCAAACAGCTTCTCACCGGCGGCCATTGCCTGACGATCGCCATAAATCTTCGCCACGCGAGACTGCATTTCGATGCTGTCCGGCACCGTGCTGATGCGTTTCGCCAGCTCCTGCAGACGTTTCATCTCAACTTTACTCGGGTAGCTCTCATCCCACTCGTGGTTGAGGTACGGCGACCAGGTAAAGGAGTGCAGGTTCATCGGACGCCACTCTTCCACCACGCATTCGCCGGCATCCAGCGCATCGCGGTAAAGGTTAACCAGTTCGGTGGCATCTTCCAGCGTCGACACGTTATCCTGCTCAAGTTTGTCAGCATAGATTTTGCGCGGCGTCGGGTGTTTTTTGATTTTCTGGTACATCAGCGGCTGAGTCGCGCTCGGCTCGTCGGCTTCGTTGTGGCCGTGACGGCGGTAGCACACCAGGTCGATGAAGACATCGCGTTTGAAGGTATTACGGAAATCCAGCGCCAGACGGGTGACGAACGCTACGGCTTCCGGATCGTCCGCGTTAACGTGGAAGATCGGCGCCTGAACCATTTTACCGATATCGGTGCAGTATGGCGTGGAACGCGCATCCAGCGGGTTCGAGGTGGTGAAACCCACCTGGTTGTTGATAACGATACGTACGGTACCGCCCACTTCGTAGCCGCGCGCTTTGGACATGTTCAGGGTTTCCTGAACCACGCCCTGGCCGGTAACGGCGGCATCGCCGTGAATAGTAATCGGCAGCACTTTATTGCTGCTCGGTTCGTCGAGGCGATCCAGACGGGCGCGTACGGAGCCGATAACCACCGGGCTGACGATTTCAAGGTGCGACGGGTTAAACGCCAGCGCAAGGTGAACCAGTCCGCCTTCGGTTTCCATATCGGAGGAGAAGCCCATGTGGTACTTCACGTCGCCGGTGCCGAGGTGTTCTTTATGTTTGCCGGCGAATTCGTCAAACAGATCCTGCGGTTTTTTACCCAGTACGTTAACCAGCACGTTCAGACGACCGCGGTGCGCCATGCCCAGCACCACTTCACGGGTGCCGCTCTTGCCGGCGTGACGGATAATCTCTTTCAGCATCGGGATCAGCGCATCGCCGCCTTCCAGCGAGAAGCGTTTTGCCCCGGGGAATTTCGCGCCGAGATAACGTTCCAGACCTTCAGCTGCCGTCAGCTCGGTTAAGAAACGTTTTTTCTCCTCAGCGCTGAAGCTGGCTTTGCCTGCAACCGATTCAATACGCTGCTGAATCCAGCGTTTCTCTTCGGTTGAGGTGATATGCATGTATTCCGCGCCGATAGCGCCGCAGTAGGTCTGTTTGAGCGCCGCGATCAGGTCGCCCAGTTTCATCGTGTCTTTGCCGATAGCAAAAGAGCCTACGTTATAGCTTTCCTGGAAATCGGCCTCGGTCAGATCGTGGTATGCAGGATCGAGATCCGCCACTCTCTCTTGCTTCCACAGTCCCAGCGGATCGAGATTCGCATGCTGGTGGCCACGGAAACGATATGCGTTGATGAGCTGCAGGACTTTAACCTGCTTCACATTGGTGTCAGGGTCGGAAATCGAAGAAGTGTAACGTGAGGCATCCTTCGCCAGTCGACGGAAATAATCACGCGTTTTCGAATGAAATTGATCCGGTTTGACTCCGGTGCCAGGTAACTGCTGGAACATAGAACGCCAGTTGGCGTCAACAGAGTCAGGATCGGTTAAGAAGTCTTCATAGAGCTGTTCTATCCAGCTCTGGTTCGAACCAGAGAGGTAAGAAGAGTCCAGCCAGGCTTTCATTGCGCCGTTCTGCATCGTGATCCCTTAAGCATTTATATGCTTATTTCGCCGTAGAAACTACCACGCACATCAATTGTGCGTGCCGGGGTTCACTTGTTGCGGACGAGTTGTGGCTTCTGCGTCCGCGAAGGAACCTTTAAAAACTGCCATTAATCTTCGGCGTTCAGGCTGCGGTTGCGTTAGCTGCCTTCACTTACCCCGGTCACATAGTTCACTATGCTCCCGGGGATGCGTTCAGTTGCCGCCTTACCTCGCTCTGAACGCCTTGATTACTGGTACATATTTGGCGGTTTTTAAAGATTTCCTGCCATATCCCCGGCGGCACAAACGCTGCCGGGGCTACTGCCTCGGGTAGCCCGGATAAGCGATAGCGCCATCCGGGACGACCGGGTTACTTACGCACTACGTTGCAGCAGCATCGACTTGATATGGCCGATGGCCCGCGTCGGGTTCAGCCCTTTCGGACATACACTGACGCAGTTCATAATGCTATGACAGCGGAATACGCTGAAAGCATCGCTTAACCCTTCCAGGCGGCTGTCGGTTTCGGTATCGCGACTGTCAATCAGGAAGCGATACGCCGCCAGCAGACCAGCCGGGCCGATAAACTTGTCCGGGTTCCACCAGAACGACGGGCAAGAGGTTGAACAACATGCGCAGAGAATACACTCGTACAGACCATCGAGTTTCTCACGCTGCTCGGGCTTCTGCAGATGCTCGCGAGCCGGAGGATTTTGCCCATTATTCAACAAGTAAGGCTTAATCTTCTCATATTGTGCATAGAATTGCCCCATGTCTACAACCAAATCGCGGATAACCGGCAAACCAGGCAGCGGACGGATGACAATTTTCTTACCCGGCTGATTCAGCGCGGAGATCGGCGTGATGCACGCCAGACCATTTTTACCGTTCATGTTCAGACCGTCGGAGCCACATACCCCTTCACGGCAGGAACGACGAAAAGAGAGCGACGGATCTTTTTCTTTCAGCTGCATCAGAGCATCCAGCAGCATCATGTCGCGACCTTCTTCCGCTTCCAGGGTGTAATCCTGCATACGCGGAGCATCGTCTACATCCGGGTTATAGCGATAAATTGAAAACTCGAGTTTCATTTTCCTGTCTCCGCATTAATAAGTACGAATCTTCGGCGGGAATGCCGGACGCAGTTTCGGTTCCATGTTGACGCTACGACGCGTCATGGATTCCGACTCTGGCAGATACAGGGAATGGCACAGCCAGTTTTCGTCATCACGTTCCGGGAAGTCAAAGCGGCTATGCGCGCCCCGGCTTTCGGTACGGAAGTTGGCAGAGACCGCCGTTGCATAAGCGGTTTCCATCAGGTTATCCAGCTCCAGGCACTCAACGCGCTGGGTGTTGAACTCGCTGGAGGTGTCGTCAAGACGCGCATTTTTCAGACGCTCACGAATCACTTTCAGCTGCTCAAGCCCTTTCGCCATCGCATCACCTTCGCGGAATACCGAGAAGTTGTGCTGCATGCACTCCTGCAGCGCTTTGCGGATAACGGCCGGATCTTCACCGTCGCGGTTGTTGTTCCAACGGTTCAGGCGTGCCAGAGAAGCGTCGATTTCTTCTTCGCTGGCATCACGCAGCGCGCCCTGCTCGGCGATAGATTCCTGCAGATGCAGGCCCGCCGCGCGGCCGAAGACCACCAGGTCAAGCAGCGAGTTGCCGCCCAGACGGTTAGCGCCGTGTACCGATACGCAGGCGATCTCACCTACCGCGAACAGCCCCGGGATCACCACGTCTTCGCCTTTTTCATTCACGGTCAGCGCCTGGCCGGTCACTTTGGTCGGTATACCGCCCATCATGTAGTGGCAGGTCGGGATAACCGGAATCGGTTCTTTAACCGGGTCAACGTGAGCAAAGGTACGGGAGAGCTCAAGGATCCCCGGCAGACGGGATTCGAGAACTTCTTTACCCAGATGGTCCAGTTTCAGTTTCGCATGCGGACCCCACGGGCCGTCACAGCCGCGACCTTCACGGATTTCGATCATGATGGAACGCGCCACCACGTCACGACCCGCCAGGTCTTTCGCATTCGGCGCATAGCGCTCCATGAAACGCTCGCCATGCTTGTTCAGCAGATAACCGCCTTCACCACGGCAGCCTTCGGTGACCAGAACCCCTGCCCCGGCGATACCGGTCGGGTGGAACTGCCACATTTCCATATCCTGCACCGGCACGCCGGCGCGAATCGCCATCCCGACGCCGTCACCGGTGTTGATGTGGGCGTTGGTGGTGGACTGATAGATACGGCCAGCGCCGCCGGTTGCCAGCACGGTCGCGCGGGCTTTGAAGTAAACCACTTCACCGGTTTCGATACACAGCGCGGTACAACCGACCACTGCGCCATCGGCGTTTTTCACCAGATCCAGCGCATACCATTCGGAGAAAATAGTGGTATGGTTTTTCAGGTTCTGCTGGTAAAGCGTGTGCAGCAGCGCGTGGCCGGTACGGTCAGCCGCTGCCGCAGTACGTGCCGCCTGCTCGCCGCCGAAGTTTTTCGACTGGCCGCCAAACGGACGTTGATAGATGGAGCCATCGTCCAGACGAGAGAACGGCAGCCCCATGTGTTCCAGCTCCAGAATCGCTTCCGGGCCGGTCTTACACATATATTCGATAGCGTCCTGATCGCCGATATAGTCCGACCCTTTTACGGTGTCGTACATATGCCATTCCCAGTTATCTTCATGGGTATTACCGAGCGCCACGGTGATGCCACCCTGCGCGGAAACGGTATGGGAACGGGTAGGGAACACTTTAGAGAGCAGCGCACAGCTCTGGCCGCTCTGGGAAATTTGCAGCGCCGCGCGCATACCTGCGCCACCGGCACCAATAACAACTGCATCAAATTCTCTGACAGGCAATTTCATTACACACCCCACACCACAACAAATCCATAAAGAACGTAAGCCACCAGCGCGACAACGATAACCAGTTGCAGAATTAAGCGCACGGCCAGTGGTTTAACGTAGTCCGTTAATACCTGCCACATCCCGATCCAGGCGTGAATCAGAATGGAGATAAGGGCCAGCAGGGTGAAGACTTTAGTGAATGCGGAGGAGAAAAAGCCCGTCCAGACTTCCCAGGAAATTTCACCTGTGGTGGCAAAAAAGCCAACCATGTAGATGATGTAAAGGGTCAGAACGATGGCGGTAGCACGAACCAGAATGAAGTCATGTACGCCGTTGCGTCCCAGTGCTGAGGCGTTGCTTACCATACGAGGACTCCTGCGAGAAGTGAAAGCACGACAGTAATAACAAAAGAAATCTTAGCGGAGCGTGTCCCTACTTCGAGGGTTTCTTCCAGGTAGCCAAAATCCATCATCAGATGGCGAATACCGACAACAGCGTGGTAAGCCAAAGCGGTCAGAATGCCCCACATGATGAACTTCACAAAGAAGCTATCCATGATGGATGACGCGACAAGGAAACCTTCGGGAGAGGAGAGGCTGGTGCCCAGCAACCAAAGCAAAATTCCGACCGCCACGAAGGTGATGACACCGGAAACGCGATGGAGAATGGACGCTATCGCTGTGATTGGGAACCGGATCGTTTGCAGATCCAGATTGACAGGTCTTTGTTTTTTCACATTTCTTACCATGAATAACGCCCACATGCTGTTCTTATTGTTTCCTTCCTCCGGTCTGCTTGCGGGTCAGACAGCGTCCTTTCTATAACCTGTAGTCATGATAAAACCCCTTTTCAAGAGCTAAAACGTGACCAAACAACGCTGGGTGGCTCGGGATTGCAGGGTATTCCGGAGACCTGGCGGCAGTATAGGCCGTTCACAAAATCATTACAATTAACCTACATATAGTTTGTCGGGTTTTGTCCGGAACAGTGATCGGTGTCACGATAACAACATTATTTTAAATTTTAATCACCTGATTTGACAAATATTAAACATTCTTGTTACAACCATTACCAGATAAATGCAATAATGCTCAAAAGTTATGGGGTCACTCTTTCACCTGAGAATAAGTTATGCAACAGTGTGACGGTATTGACCGATGTAATCAGGACAGTTATTAGTGGTATACAGATTTTTCAAATTCGGACTGCTAAAACGCTGATTTGCTGCTGTTTCGTCGTAGGCTGAAGACGTGCCATCAAGCGCCTTTGCTCTGTACCCTGCAATTTCCGCTGACACAGAGCTGTGTGCAACATAACAAACTGGTAACGTCATCAGACACGAGCCGAAGGCAAATCCACACCCGGCAGTCTTAAGCAATAAAGGCGCTAAGGAGACCATAAATGTCTGATGCTAAAGCAAAAATTACCCTAGGCGGTGATACTGCTATTGAACTGGATGTGCTAAAAGGCACGCTCGGTCAGGATGTTATTGATATTCGTAGTCTTGGTTCAAAAGGCGTATTCACCTTTGACCCTGGTTTCACTTCAACCGCATCTTGTGAATCTAAAATCACTTTTATCGACGGTGATGAAGGTATCCTGCTCCACCGTGGTTTCCCGATCGATCAGTTAGCGACCGAGTCCAACTACCTCGAAGTATGTTATATCCTGCTGAACGGTGAAAAACCGAATCAGGCCCAGTACGAAGAATTCCGAACCATCGTCACCCGCCACACCATGATCCACGAGCAGATTACCCGTCTGTTCCACGCGTTTCGTCGCGACTCTCACCCGATGGCGGTGATGTGCGGTATTACCGGTGCGCTGGCTGCGTTCTATCACGACTCGCTGGATGTCAACAATCCGCGCCATCGTGAAATTGCCGCCTACCGTCTGCTGTCTAAAATGCCCACAATGGCAGCAATGTGTTACAAATATTCTATCGGTCAGCCTTTCGTCTATCCGCGCAATGACCTATCCTACGCGGGCAACTTCCTGAATATGATGTTCTCCACGCCGTGCGAAACCTATGAGGTTAACCCGGTACTGGAACGCGCTATGGACCGTATTCTGATCCTGCACGCTGACCACGAACAGAACGCATCAACCTCCACCGTCCGTACCGCAGGTTCTTCTGGCGCGAACCCGTTCGCCTGTATCGCCGCGGGTATCGCCTCCCTGTGGGGACCGGCGCACGGTGGGGCTAACGAAGCAGCCCTGAAGATGCTGGAAGAGATCAGTTCCGTTGAGCACATTCCGGAATTTGTCCGTCGCGCGAAAGATAAGAACGACTCGTTCCGTCTGATGGGCTTTGGCCACCGCGTGTACAAGAACTACGACCCGCGTGCCACCGTGATGCGTGAAACCTGCCACGAAGTGCTGAAAGAGCTGGGCACCAAAGACGATCTGCTGGAAGTGGCGATGGAGCTTGAGCACATTGCGCTCAACGACCCGTACTTCATCGAGAAGAAACTTTACCCGAACGTCGACTTCTACTCTGGCATTATTCTGAAAGCGATGGGCATTCCGTCCTCCATGTTTACCGTGATCTTCGCGATGGCGCGTACCGTGGGCTGGATTGCGCACTGGAACGAAATGCACAGCGATGGCATGAAAATCGCCCGTCCGCGTCAGCTGTATACCGGCTACGAAAAACGCGACTTCAAATCCGACGTCACCAAAGACTAAGTCCGGATCTGAAACCCAAAAACGCGCCTGCGGATAAGGCTGGTCACTTAAGGTGGCCAGCCTTTTTTATGGTTTATCGTGGGCTTGCCCAGGTAGGTGACAGGCTCGCCCGCAAGAGAGGTTGGCTGAGAGGCGGGCTGAACCGCGTAAAAAATCCGTAATCCCGATGAGATTACGGATTGTGATGTCGCCACAGAAGCGGTCAATGAATCTTTAGCCGATCGCCATTACGCCTGCCGGCGCGTTTTCTATTGGCTAAAAGTGCTTAATGCTGGCAGCCGGGACACCAGTAGAACGGCCGCGACGCAAGCATCGTCTTCTCAATCACCCCACCGCAGCGCTCGCAGATCTCCCCTTCGCGGTGGAAAACCTTAAAGCGGAACAGCGCGCCATGATGTTTATTCTCATCCCCCCGCCCACGGGTGTGATACGACAGACGGGGAATATCCAGCAGCGCATGAGCCAGCGCATCCAGCTGCCTATCGTCCAGCTCTGATGCCGTATGCCGCCCGCTCAGCCCCACCTGCCAGAGAATTTCGACGCGTAAATAGTTCCCCAGCCCCGCCAGAAACGCCTGATCGAGCAGCAAAGCGGAAAACTGCCGCCGGCGGAAGGTTGCCGACTGCAGGCGCGCTTTGACCACTTCTGCGGTCAACGCCATATCCAGCACGTCGGGACCGACTCGCAACAAAAACGGATGTATAGCTAATTGCTCGGGGGTCAGCATGGCAATATCCGATGCGCTGTAGAGCAAAATCGCTTTCTCCGCCGTCTGCAGTCTGACCCGCAGCACGCGATTGCTCTGCGGTTGCTCCCCGGCGTCGACCACCCGCCAGACGCCGTACAGCTGATTATGGCTGTACAGCGTTAAACCGCCGGAGAAGTGGGTCAGCAGGGCTTTACCGCGGGTCTCGATATGCGTCACCCGCTGTCCCACCAGTTGAGATTGATAAACATGTAACTGCGGAAAGGCGAACCACACCCTGGTAAGGGGTTCGCCTTTGATCGCCGCCTCCAGGCTATCCGCCGCACGGCGGATCTCCGGACCTTCCGGCATAATAACGTCCTTCTGTTTGTTAGTGCGTCGCCCCGCCGACCATTTTCACATCCCCCTCCTGCTGCAGGGAGACGGCAATGGCGGTCTCCAGCGCCGCCCGTACCGTTTGTACCGCCATACTCGCCTCACCGGGGTGAGCCGCGGCCTGCTGCGGCAGATACGGAATATGGATAAAGCCGCCTTTAACCCCGGCTTTTCCCGCGAGCGTGTGCAGCAGGCCATACATCACGTGATTACACACGAACGTCCCCGCCGTTTGCGACACCGACGCGGGGATCCCCTGCTCGCGCAGCGCAGCGACGATCGCTTTCACCGGCAGGCTGCTGAACCAGGCGGCGGGGCCGCCGTCGACGATCGGCACGTCGATCGGCTGCTGGCCTTTATTATCCGCAATACGCGCATCATCGACATTGATCGCCACACGTTCGACGGTGATGTCGACACGTCCTCCCGCCTGACCGACGGCGATTGTCAGCGTCGGTTCAAACTCATCGAGGGCGGCATTCAGCACCGTCAGCGCTTCGCCAAACACGCAGGGTAGCTGTCTCGTCACCACCCGCTCGCCGGCAATGATAGCGCCATCAAGCTGCCTGACCACTTCCCACGAAGGGTTAAGCGCCTCGCCGCCAAAGGGTTCAAAACCGGTAATTAATACGCCAGCCATCTTTCCTCCTTACAGGAACATCAGGAAATAGAGTAGGAACACATTGACGAGCAGCAGCAGTAAGCCGGTCGGTACCTGAGCCTTAATGACCGCGTTTTTATCCGGCAGCTCCAGCAGCGCCGCCGGTACGATGTTGAAGTTAGCCGCCATCGGCGTCATCAAGGTTCCGCAGTAGCCGGAGAACATACCGATGGCCGCCATCACCGCCGGGTTGCCGCCGTGCTGCAGTACCAGAATCGGGATCCCGATCCCTGCCGTCACGATCGGGAAGGCGGCGAACGCATTGCCCATCACCATGGTCAGCAGCGCCATGCCGAGGGTATAGACCGCCACGGCGATAAAGCGGCTGTCCACCGCCAGATAATGTTCGGTCAGCCAGGCGATGCTGCTGCCGACGCCGGCAGAGGTAAACAGCAGCCCGAGGACCGCCAGGATCTGCGGCAGAATAAACGCCCAGCCCACCGAATCCAGCAGGCGTCTTGCCTCCTGCAGCGGCTGCGTGACTTGCTCGTGAGTCATGCGGATCGCCATCATCAGGCCGATCAGCGTCCCGACGGTCATCGAGAACAGCGTAATCAACGTGGCATGATTACCCGGACCAAAGACCCATCCCTGCCACGATGGTAAGTTATTGAACAACAGTACCCCAATCACCGTCACGACCGGGATCGCCAGCGCCGGATAAAACAGCCGGTTGCCGAGGCGCGTCGCGCTGGCGGTACGCTCTTCCGGAGTGCGTTGATGATAGCGCCCCAGACGCACGCCGCCAAAACCGGCAATCAGCGCCAGCGCCACGACGGCGACGCCCACGGCGATATTGACCGTACGCTTATCGTCCACCAGCTGATAAGTCCAGTCGCCAAGCAGAAACAGCAGGCCATACAGCCCCCAGAACAGCCCGGTGGTCAGACGACGCGGGTTCGCTTTATCGCGCCATGACATCACCGCGACCGCCAGCAGAACGACGCCCGCCAGCCAGTAAAGCCAGGTTTGTTGGAAATTCATACCGCACCGCCTTTCGCCTGACCGGCGTTGACCTTATCCAGCTCGCGCTGCAGATGGCGATCGAGACGCCACAAGCGGGCGGAATGAATCAGGAAGGCGCAAACCGCCGTCGGGATCCCCCACAGGGCAATATGCAGCGGTTCGGTCTGGATGCCGCCCGACTCCAGCATAAAGTTATGCATGAAAATGATCGCGCCAAAGGCGACGAAAATATCCTCGCCGAAGAACAGGCCGACGTTGTCGGTCGCCGCCGACATCGCCCGCAGGCGGTAGCGGACATTGCCCGGAAGCGGACCAAACTTTTTCTCCGCCGCCCCTTCCGCCATCGGCGCCAGCAGCGGACGCACCATTTGCGGATGGCCGCCCAGGCTGGTTAACCCCAGCGCGGCGGTCGTTTCACGCACGAACAGGTAGACGATCAACAAACGCCCGGCGGTGGCGCTGTGGATCTTCGCGATCCACGCCTGGGCGCGCTCTTTCAGGCCGTGCCGTTCCAGCAGGCCGATAACCGCCAGCGGCAGCAGCAGAATAAACGGCAGGTTACGGGTGTTAAGAAACCCCTCTCCCAGCTTTTCCAGAATGGTGGCGATGGGCATATGGGCCGCCACGCCGGTGACAATCCCCGAGATGATCACCACTAAAACCGGATTAAAACGTAAAATGAATCCGACCACTATCACGGCAATACCGATCAGCGGCCAGAGAGATATCGACTCTCCCATGATTAACTCCCTGTTGGTTGTGTGTTGTGTTAAATAATTGATACTTTTTTTGTTTTATTCTTCTATTTCAGCGCTAACCTGAATATTTCTCCCGGCAAAAGCCGCCCGCAAACGGCGCGCAAAATCCAGCGCATGCTCGCCGTCGCCATGCAGACAAACGGTTTGCGCAATCACGTGCGCCCACTCGCCGGTCAGGCTGCGCACCCGGTGGTGTTGTACCATTTCCAGCGTCTGCGCCAACGCCTGTTCTTCACTGTCGATCAGCGCCCCGGGCCGGGAGCGCGGTACCAGCGAGCCGTCGGCCATATACCCACGATCGGCAAACACCTCCTGGCGCGTCGCGAGCTGGTAATGCTGCCCCGCGCGAATCAACTCGCTCCCCGCCAGGCCAACCAGAATCAGCTGCGGGTTAAAATCGCGCACGGCCCTGGCAATCGCATCCGCCAGCGGCGCGTCTTTCGCCGCCTGGTTATAGAGCATACCGTGCGGTTTGACGTGCTGGAGTTCTCCACCTTCGGCACGGACTATCGCCGCCAGCGCGCCGATCTGGTACAGGGTCTGGGCATAGACCGTCTCCGGCGGCAGCTGCATCGCAGTACGGCCAAAGTTTTCCCGGTCCGGGAAGCTGGGGTGCGCCCCCACGGCGACGCCGTTTTTCAGCGCCTCGCGCACGCATTGATGCATCAGCAGCGCATCGCCGGCGTGAAAACCGCAGGCGATATTGGCGGAAGAGACCAGCTGCAACAGGGCGCTATCGTTAGCGCAGCCTTCACCCAGGTCGGCATTCAAATCAATCTTCATCGCTCAGTCTCCACGCCAGTTGTGCCAGATAACGCTGCTGGTCGGCGCGGGCTTTCAACGCCTCTTCCAGGGTACACGGAACAAAGTGAATCGGTTGGCCCAGCGGAATTTGCGCCAGCTGGTACATATCGGCTTCGATAATACAGGCGATGCGCGGATAGCCGCCGGTGGTCTGCGCATCGTTCATCAGCACAATCGGCTGGCCGTTATGCGGCACCTGCACCACGCCCGGCAGCAGACCGTGCGACAGCATTTCCCGGTCGGTGGTGCGCACCAGCGGCTGGCCCTGCAGACGGTATCCCATTCTGTTACTTTGCGGGCTAAGCTGCCACGGAGAACGCCAGAAGGAGCCCTGGGATGCGCTATCAAATTCATGGTATTCCGGCCCCGGTAAGGCGCGGATGCGATTGCCGATGGGCAGCTGTTTAACGCCTCGTGAAACGCGCAAGCGCCGGGATGTTTTCCCCTGCTTCAGCCGATCGCCATCCTGCAGGCGGCGGCCTTCAAGCCCGCCGATGCCCACTTTCAGGTCAGTACAGCGCGATCCCAGCACCTGCGGGACATCAATTCCCCCGGACACCGCGAGGTAGCTGCGGATACCGTATTGCGGATTTTTGAGTACCAGATGCTGCCCGGCCTTCGCCGCCATTCGCCAGCCAACCCACACCGGCTTATCGTCCAGCGTCGCCTCGCAGGCGGCGCCGGTCAGCGCAAACCAGCAGTCGCGTTCAAACTGAATATCCACCTGGCCTAAGGTGATCTCCAGCGCGGCCGCATGCGCCGCATTGCCGACCAGCAGATTGGCGATCGCCAGTGCGGGTCTGTCCAGCGCGCCGCAGAGGCTGATCCCCGACTGCCGTTGTCCTTCACGTCCGCCGTCCTGTACCGACGAGTACATCCCGGCGCGGATCATCTTCAACATACGCCCTCCTTTTGCGGCACAAAGCGCACCCGGTCACCGGATCGCAACAGCACCGGCTCGCGGCGCGTGGCGTCGAACAGCGCCAGCGGCGTGCGGCCCAGCAGCTGCCAGCCGCCTGGCGTCGCCAGAGGGTAGACCCCGGTTTGCGCCCCGCCGATACCGACAGAACCCGCCGGGACCCGCAGTCGCGGCTCCGCGCGGCGCGGCGTCGCCAGCCGCTCCGGCAGACCGCCGAGATAAGGAAATCCCGGCTGGAAGCCGAGGAACCAGACCACGTACTCCACCGAGGAGTGCAGTTCCACCACCTGTTTTTCACTCAGCCCGCTGTGACGCGCCACCTCCGCCAGATCGGGCCCGTCTTCGCCGCCGTAGATAACCGGAATCATCATCTCCCGCGACTCCGGTTCGAGAGCCTCGCTCTCCTCCCACCAGCGCTGCAATTGCTCAATCGCCTCCCACGCCATCTGTTGCGGACGGCGCAGTACAACGGTGATATTGTTCATTCCCGGTATCACGTCCAGCACTTCTTCATGGCCCGTCAGCCGCTGGGTCAGGCGCCAGATGCGCTTTTGACTCTCCAGCGAAACCGGCGGGTCAAGTTCCAGCACGACAGCTGTTTCACCTAACAAATAACAACGCGCTCGCTGCACTTTTCTCTCTCTCATCAGGCCGGGTTAGGGATATCAATAAAGGTCACATCGAGATCGGTATTTTCCGACAGCCATTCGCTTAAGGCGCGAATCCCGCCGCGTTCGGTCGCGTGGTGTCCGGCGGCATAAAAATGCAGCCCCTGCTCGCGTGCGGAATGGATGGTTTGTTCTGACACTTCGCCGGTAATAAACGCATCCACCCCGAAGCGCGCCGCGCTATCGATAAAGCCCTGGCCGCCGCCGGTGCACCAGGCTACGCGGGCGACTTTATCCGGCCCGGTATCGCCGCACCACAGCGGTTTACGCCCCAGGCGCGCCTCAATCCACGAGGCCAGCTCCAGCCCGGAAACCGGCATCGACAGTTCCCCCCACGGCACCAGAGGCTCAATTTCCCCCATCATATTGATGCCCAGGAGCTGCGCCAGCTGGGCGTTGTTACCCAGTTCCGGGTGCGCATCCAGCGGCAGATGCCAGCCGTAGAGATTAATATCATTCTCCAGCAGGGTTTTCAGACGTTGGCGTTTCATCCCGCGGATAACCGGCGATTCGCCTTTCCAGAAGTAGCCATGATGGACTATGACCGCATCTGCCTGCTGGCGTACGGCCTCATCTAACAGCGCCTGGCTGGCGGTAACGCCGGTGACGATTTTTTGCACCGTTTCCCGCCCTTCTACCTGAAGGCCATTTGGCGCGTAATCGCTGAATGCCGCGCTATTAAGCTTTTCGTTAATCAGTTGTTCCAGTTCGCTATTTTTCATTGCCGCTCCATCAGGTCATCATTTTTGCGAAGGCCTACATAACATAACGAGATCCGCGCAGGCCGTCGATAGCGCACCGCCGCGGATACGCTACTTTGACTTTTAGCTTAATCCCGCAAATTGTCTATCCCTCCCTTTGCGCATTCGTGTATATTTATGCACTATTGCAGCATATTAAATAATCAGAAAGCCTTTAATACCATGAATATCACTAGTAAAGCGCTATTCATGCAGAAAGATCGTCTTTCGTTTTATGGCGGGAACTCAGCGTTACATGAACACAAAATCATCGCAGCCGCGTGCAATCTATTACGTTGTCGCGCTGCAAATTTGGGAATATTTCAGTTTTTACGGTATGCGGGCGCTGCTGATTTTGTACCTCACCAATCAGCTTAAGTATGACGATAACCACGCCTACGCCCTCTTCAGCGCCTACTGCTCCCTGGTTTACGTCACGCCGATTCTCGGCGGCTACCTGGCCGATAAACTGCTTGGCAACCGGATGGCGGTGATGCTCGGGGCTGTATTAATGGCCATCGGCCATCTGGTGCTCGGCGCCAGCGAAATAGCGCCAACCTTCCTCTATCTGTCGCTCGCCATCATCGTCTGCGGCTACGGATTGTTTAAATCTAACGTCAGCTGCCTGCTGGGCGAACTGTACGACCCCACCGATCCGCGCCGCGATGGCGGTTTCTCGCTGATGTATGCGGCGGGAAACATCGGCTCGATCGTCGCGCCGATCGCCTGCGGATACGTGCAGGAAGAGTACAGCTGGGCGATGGGCTTTGCCCTCGCCGCCATTGGGATGATTGCCGGGCTGGTGATTTTCCTCTGCGGGAGTCGCCATTTTCGCCATACCTCTGGCGTCAATCGCGAGGCGCTGCTCGCGCGTCCCTTTGTGCTGCCGAACTGGGGCTGGCTGCTGGTGCTGCTGGCCGCCGCCCCGCTGCTGATTACCGTTCTGTTCTGGAAAGAGTGGTCGGTGTATGCGCTGATTGTCGCGACGATTATTGGTCTGCTGGTGCTGGCAAGAATTTATCTGCGGGCGCAGACGGCCAGACAGCGCAGAGATCTGCGTCTGATTATCGTTCTGACCGGGTTCAGCCTGCTGTTCTGGGCCTTCGCCCAGCAGGGAGGCAGCTCCATCAGCCTGTATATCGACCGCTTCGTTAATCGTCACATCATGAGTTATGAAGTGCCGACCGCCATGTTCCAGTCGGTGAACGCTTTCGCAGTCATGCTCTGCGGGATGGTACTGGCCTGGCTGGTCAAAGAGCATATCAACGGCAATCGTACCGTGCGGATCTGGGGGAAATTTGCGCTGGGTCTGGGCCTGATGAGCGCCGGCTTCTGCATTCTGACCCTCAGCGCGCGCTGGTCGGCCGCTTACGGACAATCGTCGATGCCGCTGATGGTACTGGGCCTCGCGGTGATGGGCTTTGCCGAACTGTTTATCGATCCGGTGGCGATGTCGCAAATCACCCGAATTGAGATCCCTGGCGTCACCGGCGTACTGACCGGGATCTATATGCTGCTCTCCGGCGCCATCGCCAACTATCTGGCGGGCGTCATTGCCGATCGGACTTCACAGGGGTCGTTCGATGAGGCCGGGGCGACCAGCTACGCCATTGATGCCTACATTAACGTGTTCAGCCAGATTACCTGGGGCGCGTTGGCCTGCGTCGGCCTGGTGCTGGCAATCTGGCTGTATCACTCTCTGCGGGTTAAGCGCCGCCCTCTGGCGGTGGAGTAAGCCCCTTTCTGGCCGCCTCCCAGGCCGCCAGCGTCTCCAGCCGCGCCTGCTTATGATCGACCAGCGGGCGCGGATACGCCAGCGTCACGCCCTGCTTATCGGCCCAGACCCACGGCTGGTGTAGCGCTTTCTCCGGCACTGCCGCCAGCTCGGGCAGCCATTGGCGGATAAAGCGTCCCGCCTTATCAAACTTCTCGCCCTGGGTGGTGGGATTGAAAATACGAAAATAAGGCGCGGCATCGGTTCCGGTCGAAGCGGCCCATTGCCAGCCGCCGTTATTCGCCGCCAGATCGCCGTCTATCAGCTGGCTGATAAAATAGCGCTCGCCCGCACGCCAGTCGATGCGCAGGTCCTTCACCAGGAAACTGGCGGCGATCATCCGCAGGCGGTTATGCATCCAGCCCGTCGCATTGAGCTGGCGCATCGCGGCATCGACAATCGGGAATCCGCTTTGCCCGCTTTGCCACGCCTGTAACCCGGGCGCATCGTCACGCCACGCCACTTTATCGGTCCAGGCAATAAACGGACGCCCTTTACCTGTCCCCGGGTAGAACACCAGCAAATGCCGATAAAACTCACGCCAGATCAGCTCATTTAACCACCCCGCCCCCGCGCCGCCGTCAAGCGCGCCGGGCTGCTCCGCCAGCAGACGATGCAGACACTGGCGCGGCGAAAGGACGCCAACGGCGAGGCAGGGCGAAAGCCGGCTGGTGCCCTCCTCGGCCGGGAAATCGCGCTGCTGGTCGTAGCTGGCGGCTTTTTGCTGACAGAAAACGCGCAGCCGGGCGATCGCCGTTTTTTCATCAGCGGCAAACAGCTGCGGATCAAACGCCGTTTGTGGATAGCGAATTTGCGGCAGCGGCGCCGGCGTCAGCGGCCCGCTGGCGCGAACTTTGGGGGCGGCAACGCATTCAGGTAACGCGTCGCCCAGCCGGCGCAGAAAGGCATTTTTGAACGGGGTAAATACCTTATACATCTCACGATTACCGGTCAGCACGCTGCCGGGCGGCAGTAAAAGCGCATCGTCAAACCCCTGGCACACCACGTCACTCAGCGCTTTCTCCACCGCCGCATCGCGCTGGCGTTCATTGATTTCATACTGGTAGTTATAAAACAGATGACTGACCTGCTGCTCTGCGCAGTAGTGGGCAAGGCATTCAACGCTGGCCGCGAAATCAGCCGTTTCAGCCACCAGCAGCGGGATCCCCCGCTCGGCCAGCACGGCGTTCAGGCTTTGCAGGTGGTGGGCAATAAACGCCGCCTGACGCGGCGCCATACCGTGTTGCTGCCATTGACCCGGCGTGACGATAAATAACGCCAGCACGCTGGCATGCGGATCGCGACAGGCCGCCGCGAGCGCCAGGTTATCATGGATGCGTAAATCTGCGCGAAACCAGACCAGATGGGTGGCCATAAAACTCCTGCAATCAGTAACATTCATGGATTCGATACCCCCGGCCGCGTTAGAAACCCGTAGTCCGCGGGGTAAGTATCAGGAAATTCAGGTATAGAGTGTTGCAGGAGGCGCGCAGGCGCAAGCAGAGGTCGTCGACCCGGGCAAAAAAAAACCGCCGGAGAACCGGCGGTTATGCAGTCTGGAGGTAGCGATCAGTAAAAGTCAGCGGCGGCTTTTTCCGCCTGCGCCATCCATACCGGCTGTTCGCTGGTTTTCGCCCAGACGCGGTGCAGCCAGCTGTAATAGCGGGCCCGGTCTTTCCAGAACAGCATCACCGGAAGCGCCACTACGCCAGCCACGACGGCGAAAGCGCGACGTAAGAAAACAACATGAGCAGGATAGGTTTTGTACAACGCCATAATTTCTCTCCCCTTTGTCAGGCCGGCAATCAACGCCGGTAAAAGTGTGAATGTCTCTCTGGTTAAAATAATACCGCTTTGCGTGTAATTTTACTACTCATCCGACCACTAAAAACAGGTAATTTAGCCTTTATTTACATTCATCCGGTAACTAAGTTACGAAACGGTTAAATTAATACTAACCATTGGTTAAATTGTGGTTTTGGTGATTTTTATATTTTTTTTACACCGCCTCTGCTGATTTTTGCAAAATCTTTGCAGCCAAATTCCTATCCTCCCGGTAAATCGTAAATACCCCCGGAGGTGGATTGTGAGTGCAGGTGTAATCGCTGGCGTGGCGCTGGTATTCCTGTTGCTGGCTTATCTGGTCTATGCCCTGATCAATGCGGAGGCATTCTGATGGCCGCACAAGGATTGTTACTTATCGCCAGTTTTTTGCTGCTGGTGCTGGTACTGGCGCGTCTGACCGGGACGCTGCTGGCCAGAATGATCAACGATACCCCGCTGCCGGGCCTTGCCGGCATCGAACGCGGTATATGGCGGATCGCGGGGATCCGCGCGCAGGAGATGAGCGGGTACCAGTATCTGTTCGCCATTCTGCTGTTTAATACGCTCGGGCTGGTCGCGCTGTTCGCCCTGCTGATATTGCAGGGCTCGCTGCCGCTCAACCCTCAACATCTGCCCGGCCTCTCCTGGGATCTGGCGTGGAATACGGCGGTGAGCTTCGTCAGCAACACCAACTGGCAGGCCTATGCCGGTGAAAGCACCCTCAGCTATCTCAGCCAGATGGCCGGGCTGGCGGTACAAAACTTCCTCTCTGCGGCAACCGGCATCGCGGTGATTTTTGCCTTCATCCGCGCCTGGTCGCGCCAGCAGGTTTCGACCCTGGGGAACGCCTGGGTCGATCTCACCCGCATTACCCTTTGGCTACTGCTGCCGCTCTCCCTGCCGATCGCGCTGTTCTTTATTCAGCAGGGCGTGCCGCAAAACCTGCTCTCCTACCAGGCCTTCACCTCGCTGGAAGGCGTGCATCAGTCGTTGCCTATGGGGCCGATAGCCTCGCAGGAAGCGATTAAAATGCTCGGCACCAACGGCGGCGGATTCTTTAACGCCAACTCATCGCACCCGTTCGAAAACCCCACGGCGCTGAGCAATCTGGTACAAATGCTGGCGATCTTTTTGCTCCCTGCGGCGCTGTGCTTTGCCTTTGGCGAGGTCGTCGGCGATCGTCGCCAGGGGCACGCCATTTTGTGGGCCATGACGCTGATCTTCATCGTCTGCGCCGCGGTCGTGATGTGGGCGGAAACTCAGGGCAACCCGCACCTGCTAAAACTGGGGGCGGATAGCAGCCTCAATATGGAAGGCAAAGAGAGTCGCTTTGGCATTCTGGCCAGCAGCCTGTTCGCGGTGGTTACGACTGCCGCCTCGTGTGGCGCGGTGAACGCGATGCATGACTCCTTTACCGCGCTGGGCGGGATGGTCCCCATGTGGCTGATGCAGATCGGCGAAGTGGTGTTCGGCGGCGTAGGCTCAGGCCTGTACGGCATGCTGCTGTTTGTCATGCTGGCGGTGTTTATCGCCGGACTGATGATCGGCCGTACGCCGGAATACCTCGGCAAGAAAATTGACGTGCGCGAAATGAAAATGATCGCCCTGGCGATCCTCGTCACGCCGACCCTGGTCCTGCTGGGTACCGCGCTGGCGATGATGACCGATGCCGGGCGCGCGGGAATATTTAACCCAGGCGCGCATGGCTTTAGCGAAGTGCTGTACGCCGTGACGTCCGCCGCCAATAACAACGGTAGCGCCTTCGCCGGGCTGGGGGCAGCGACGCCGTTCTGGAACCTGCTGCTGGCGTTCTGCATGCTGATCGGTCGTTTCGCGGTCATCGTACCGGTGATGGCCATCGCCGGCTCGCTGGTGAAGAAGAAAATTCAACCCACCAGTTCCGGCACGCTCGTCACCCACGATGTGCTGTTTATCGGCCTGCTGATCGGCACCGTGCTGCTGGTAGGCGCCCTGACCTTTATTCCCGCACTGACGCTCGGCCCGTTGGCGGAACACTTCTCCTTACTTTAAGCGATGCGGAGCAACCTGTTATGAATCGCAAACAATTAGCCCTGCTGGAGCCGACGCTGATGCGTCAGGCGCTGCTGGACGCGGTGAAAAAACTCAGCCCGATGGTGCAGCGGCGTAACCCGGTGATGTTTATCGTCTGGATCGGCAGCCTGATCACTACCCTTCTTGCTATCGCCATGGCCGGCGGGCAGGTAGCGGGCAGCGCCGCGTTTACCGCTGCCGTCAGCCTCTGGCTATGGTTTACCGTGCTGTTTGCCAACTTCGCCGAAGCGATGGCGGAGGGGCGTAGCAAAGCGCAGGCCAACAGTCTGAGAGGGGTAAAAAAGACCGCCTCTGCCCGTAAGCTGCGCGCCCCGCAGCATGATGCGCCAGTCGACCCTATTCCGGCCGATGACTTACGCAAAGGCGACGTCGTACTGGTGGAAGCTGGCGATATCATCCCCTGCGACGGGGAGGTCATTGAAGGCGGCGCCTCGGTGGATGAAAGCGCCATCACCGGCGAGTCCGCGCCGGTGATCCGTGAATCCGGCGGCGACTTTGCGTCGGTCACCGGCGGGACGCGCATTCTCTCCGACTGGCTGGTGATCCGCTGTAGCGTAAACCCCGGGGAAACGTTCCTTGATCGGATGATCGCCATGGTGGAAGGCGCCCAGCGTCGTAAAACGCCGAATGAAATTGCGCTGACGATCCTGCTGATCGCCCTGACGCTGGTGTTCCTGCTGGCCACCGCCACCATCTGGCCGTTCTCTGCCTGGAGCGGGAAGACGGTCAGCGTGACGGTGCTGGTGGCGCTGCTGGTGTGCCTGATACCGACCACTATCGGCGGCCTGCTGTCGGCCATCGGCGTGGCCGGGATGAGCCGCATGCTGGGCGCCAACGTCATCGCCACCAGCGGACGCGCGGTGGAGGCGGCGGGCGATGTCGATGTCCTGCTGCTGGATAAAACCGGCACCATAACTCTCGGTAACCGTCAGGCCTCCGCGTTTCTGCCCGCCCGCGGCGTGGAAGAAAAAACGCTGGCCGACGCGGCGCAGCTCGCTTCGCTGGCGGATGAAACGCCGGAAGGACGCAGTATCGTGGTGCTGGCGAAACAACGCTTTAATCTGCGCGAACGGGATCTGCAGTCGCTGCACGCCACCTTTATCCCCTTTACCGCGCAGACGCGTATGAGCGGGATTAATATCGATCGGCGGATGATCCGTAAAGGCTCCGTGGACGCCATTCGTCGCCACGTCGAGGCTAACGGCGGCCGCTTCCCGGCGGACGTCGACAAACAGGTTGCAGAGGTCGCCCGTCTGGGCGCCACGCCGCTGGTGGTCGCAGAAGGCGAGCGCGTGCTGGGAATTATTTCCCTGAAAGATATCGTCAAAGGCGGGATCAAAGAGCGCTTTGCCCAGCTGCGCAAAATGGGGATCAAAACGGTGATGATCACCGGCGATAACCGCCTGACCGCGGCGGCCATAGCCGCCGAAGCGGGGGTGGATGATTTCCTGGCCGAAGCCACCCCGGAAGCCAAGCTGGCGCTGATTCGCCAGTATCAGTCCGAAGGGCGCCTGGTGGCGATGACCGGCGACGGCACCAACGATGCCCCGGCGCTGGCCCAGGCCGATGTCGCGGTGGCGATGAACTCCGGCACCCAGGCGGCCAAAGAGGCGGGCAATATGGTGGATCTCGACTCTAACCCGACCAAACTGATTGAGGTGGTGCATATCGGTAAGCAGATGCTGATGACCCGCGGTTCATTGACCACCTTCAGTATCGCCAACGATGTGGCGAAATATTTTGCCATTATTCCCGCCGCCTTTGCCGCCGTTTACCCGCAGCTCGCCATGCTCAACGTCATGCGCCTGCATTCGCCCGCATCGGCGATACTCAGCGCGGTTATCTTCAACGCACTGATTATCGTCTTCTTGATCCCGCTGGCGCTGAAGGGCGTGAGCTATCGCCCGCTGTCCGCTTCGGCCATGCTGCGCCGTAATCTGTGGGTCTACGGCCCCGGCGGACTGCTGGTGCCGTTTATCGGTATTAAAGCTATCGATCTGTTACTGACCCTGACCGGGCTGCTGTGAGGAAAATTCCATGTCATTTATTCGACCGGCACTGACGCTCTTTATTCTGTTAACCCTGGTCACCGGCGGCGTTTATCCGCTGCTGACCACCGCGCTGGGGCAATGGTGGTTCCCGCAGCAGGCCAACGGCTCGCTTATCCGCATCGCGGGTGAAGTCCGCGGCTCCAGCCTGATTGGCCAGAACTTTACCGCCGCGGGTTATTTCCACGGTCGCCCGTCGGCAACCGCGCCGACGCCCTATAATCCGCTCGCCTCCGGCGGCAGCAACCTCGCCGTCAGCAACCCGGCGCTGGATACCGCCATCGGTGCACGCGTTCAGGCCCTGCGTCGCGCCAATCCGGATGCCGACCCGCGCGTTCCGGTCGAACTGGTCACCACCTCCGCAAGCGGTCTGGATAATAATCTGACGCCGGCGGCCGCGCTCTGGCAGGCGCCGCGCGTCGCCCAAGCCCGCAATATCAGCGTTGAACAGGTCACCCGACTGGTGAACGAGGCGACACAAAAACCGCTGGCCGGTTTTCTCGGCCAACCTGTGGTAAATATACTGCAGCTGAATATGGCGCTGGATGCCCTGAAGGATAAGTAAAATGAGTGACGAGCCGCTGCGTCCCGACCCGGACCGCCTGTTGCAACATACCGGCGAACCGCATCGCGGCAAGCTAAAAGTGTTTTTTGGCGCCTGTGCCGGCGTCGGTAAAACCTGGGCGATGCTGGCGGAAGCACAGCGGCTGCGCGCTCAGGGACTGGATATTCTGGTCGGCGTAGCGGAAACCCACGGGCGCAAAGAAACTGCCGCCATGCTGGAGGGGCTCAGCGCTCTCCCCGCGCGCCGACTCTCTCATCGTGGGCGCTACGTCCACGAATTCGATCTCGACGCCGCGCTGGCGCGCCGCCCGGCGCTGATTCTGGTGGATGAGCTGGCGCACAGCAACGCGCCGGGGTCACGCCACCCTAAACGCTGGCAGGATGTCGAAGAGCTTCTCGAGGCCGGTATCGACGTTTTTACCACCGTTAACGTCCAGCACCTGGAAAGCCTCAATGATGTCGTCAGCGGCATTACCGGTGTCCAGGTGCGTGAGACCATCCCCGACCCCTTTTTTGACGCCGCCGATGATGTGATGCTGGTCGACCTGCCTCCCGACGATCTGCGCCAGCGGCTGAATGAAGGTAAGGTCTATATCGGCGGTCAGGCGGAACGGGCCATCGAGAACTTCTTTCGCAAAGGGAATCTGATCGCCCTCCGTGAGCTGGCGCTACGCCGCACCGCAGACCGGGTCGACGAACAGATGCGCGCCTGGCGCGACCGTCTGGGCCAGGAGAAAGTCTGGCATACCCGCGATGCCATCCTGCTCTGCATCGGCCACAACACCGGCAGTGAAAAGCTGGTGCGCGCCGCCGCGCGACTGGCGGCCAGGTTCGGCGGCGTCTGGCATGCGATCTATGTAGAAACCCCTTCCCTGCATCGCCTGCCGGAGACGAAACGGCGGGCGATTCTTGCCGCGCTGCGGCTGGCGCAGGAGCTGGGGGCAGAAACGGCCACCCTCGCCGATCCGTCTGAAGAGAAAGCCGTGCTGCACTATGCCCGCGAGCATAACCTTGGCAAAATCGTCATCGGTCGCCACGGAAGACGCCGCTGGTGGAGTCGTACGGGGTTCGCCGATCGCCTGGCTCGCTTTGCGCCGGATCTCGATCTGGTGGTGATCGCTATGGATGAAAAAAACGATCCGCCGCCCGTCCGAAGCCATGACAGCCGGACAACGCTGGAGAAATGGCGTCTGCAGATCCAGGGCTGCTGCGTCGCCCTGGCGCTGTGTACGGTGATTACGCTGGTGGCGATGCAATGGCTGGTGGCCTTTGAAGCCGCCAACCTGGTGATGATTTATCTGCTCGGCGTGGTTATCATCGCGCTGCGCTACGGTCGCTGGCCGTCGGTGCTGGCAACGATTATCAACGTGCTGAGCTTCGATCTGTTCTTTATCGCCCCCCGCGGTACGCTGGCGGTTTCCGATGTGCAATATCTGTTGACCTTTGGGGTCATGCTTACCGTCGGTCTGGTTATCGGTAATCTTACCGCCGGCGTCCGCTACCAGGCCCGCGTCGCGCGCTATCGCGAGCAACGCACCCGTCATCTGTATGAGATGTCGCAAGCGCTGGCGATCGGGCGCAGCGAAGAAGATATCGCCATGACCAGCGAACGCTTTATCGCCTCCACCTTCCAGGCCCGCGGCCAGCTACTGCTACCCGATGATAGCGGTAAACTGCATCCGTTAACCCATCAGCCGGGCCTGAGCGCCTGGGACGATGCCATTGCGCGCTGGAGCTTCGATAAGGGCCAGCCCGCTGGCGCCGGCACCGATACGCTGCCCGGCGTTCCCTACCAAATTTTACCGTTGAAAAGCGCCGCCCGTAGCTGGGGAGTGCTGGTGGTTGAGCCGGATAACCTGCGGCAGCTGATGATTCCCGAACAGCAGCGCCTGCTGGAGACCTTTACTCTGCTGGCCGCCAGCGCGCTGGAGCGGCTGACGCTGACCGCCAGCGAAGAGCGGGCCCGGCTCAACAGCGAACGAGAAAGTCTGCGCAACTCGCTGCTGGCGGCGCTGTCGCATGATCTTCGCACCCCGCTAACCGTCCTGTTTGGCCAGGCGGAAATTCTGACCCTCGATTTAGCCAGCGAAGGCTCCCGGCATGCTCCGCAGGCGAACGAAATTCGCCAGCACGTCCTCAATACCACGCGGCTGGTCAACAACCTGTTGGATATGGCGCGCATCCAGTCCGGCGGTTTTAATTTACATAAAGAGTGGCTCACTCTCGAAGAGGTGGTCGGTAGCGCATTACGGATGCTGGAGCCGGGCCCTGGCGGGCAACGTATTCAGCTCGCGCTGCCGGATCCGCTGCTGCTGGTACACGTCGATGGCCCGCTGTTTGAACGGGTGTTGATCAACCTTGTGGAGAATGCGTTGAAATATGCCGGCCCGCAGGCGCAGATCGGTATCGCGGCGCAGGCCGATGAGCGCCAGCTGATCCTGAGCATCTGGGATAATGGTCCCGGGATCCCGGCAGGCCAGGAACAGGCTATCTTTGATAAATTCGCCCGCGGCCATAAAGAGTCAGCCATTCCCGGCGTTGGGCTGGGGCTGGCAATCTGCCAGGCTATCGTCGAGGTCCACGGCGGTACGATCGGCGCGCAAACGCGTCCGGAGGGCGGCGCCTGCTTCCGTGTTACACTGCCAGCGGAAGTCCCTCCTGAGCTGGATGAATGGAATGGCGCGGCGTAACCTGTCGCCAGGGTAAAGCGTTAGCTGCGCCCCGGTGCGCTTGCCGGCCGCAAGAGTGAACAGAGGAATGGTGATTAACGTACTCATTATCGAAGATGAACAGGCTATTCGCCGCTTTCTGCGCAGCGCGCTGGAAGCCGACGGTATGCGCGTCTATGAAGCCAATACCCTGCAGCGAGGCCTTATTGAAGCCGCGACCCGCAAACCGGATTTAGCGATCCTTGATCTCGGCCTGCCCGATGGCGACGGCAATGAGTTTATTCGCGAAGTGCGCCAGTGGAGCCAGATGCCGATTATCGTACTCTCCGCGCGCACCGAGGAGCACGATAAAATTGCCGCTCTTGATGCCGGTGCCGATGACTATCTCAGTAAGCCCTTTGGTATCGGCGAGCTGCAGGCGCGACTACGGGTCGCACTTCGCCGTCATGTCGGCACGCAGGCCGACGAGCCGGTGGTGCGTTTCGCGGATATTGAGATTGATATTCCCGCCCGCCGGATAGCGCGCGGCGCACAAGAAATTCACCTGACGCCCATTGAATTTCGCCTGCTTACGGCGCTGCTGAATAATCCCGGTAAAGTACTCACCCAGCGCCAGTTGCTCAATCAGGTATGGGGCCCCAACGCGGTAGAGCACAGCCACTATTTGCGGATTTATATGGGGCATCTGCGGCAAAAACTGGAAGTCGATCCGGCGCGCCCGCAGCATTTACTGACCGAAACGGGGATTGGCTACCGGTTTATGCCATAGGGCGTTTTCAGAGGGCTGGACGCAGCGTTGTCTTCCGGCTTGGGCGATGGCCATGAAAAAGGGTTCCGCAAGAAACAGGGAACCCTTCTCTAAAACCCTTTCCAGAGTTAACCAACGCTTAAACCACCGCTATTCATGCGGAACAGGTCGGTTTTCTGACTGAAGTTACGCGTTTTTCAGCACTTCGCTGACGATCTCCACCGCTTCTTTCTCGATCTGCTTACGATGTTCTTCCCCGAGGAAGCTCTCGCAGTAGATCTTGTAAGCGTCTTCCGTACCCGACGGACGGGCGGCGAACCAGCCGTTGTCGGTCATCACTTTCAGACCACCAATCGATGCGCCGTTGCCCGGCGCCGCGGTCAGGCGCGCGGTGATCGGGTCGCCCGCCAGCGTGCTGGCGCTGACCATCTCCGGCGACAGCTTCGCCAGCGCCGCTTTCTGTGCGGAAGTAGCCGAAGCCTGCAGCCGGTTATAGCTCGGCGCGCCGAAGCGGGCGGCCAGTTCGTCGTAGTGCTGCTGCGGGTTTTTACCGGTCACGGCGGTGATTTCCGCCGCCAGCAGGCACATGATGATGCCGTCTTTGTCGGTCGACCACGGCGTGCCGTCAAAACGCAGGAACGAGGCGCCCGCGCTCTCTTCCCCGCCGAAGCCGAAGCTGCCGTCGAACAGACCGTCAACAAACCATTTAAAGCCCACCGGCACTTCCACCAGCCTGCGGCCGAGGTCGTTCACCACGCGGTCGATCATCGCCGAGGAGACCAGCGTCTTACCGACGGCGACATCCTGGCCCCACTGCGGACGATGCTGGAACAGGTAGTTAATCGCCACCGCCAGATAGTGGTTCGGGTTCATCAGCCCCGCCGGCGTGACGATGCCGTGACGGTCATAGTCCGGGTCGTTGGCAAAGGCCAGATCGAACTTATCGCGCAGCGCCAGCAGGCCGGCCATCGCGCACTCCGAAGAGCAGTCCATGCGGATCGCGCCGTCTTTATCGAGATGCATAAAGCGGAAAGTTTGATCGACATGATCGTTAACGATGGTCAGATCCAGCTTGTAGTGCTCAGCGATACGCTTCCAGTATTCGATACCGGACCCGCCCAGCGGATCGACGCCAAGCCTGAGGCCCGCTTTTTGAATCGCCGCCATGTCGACGATATCCGCCAGCCCTGCGATAAACGGCTGCACCAGATCCTGCTCTTTGACATGACCGGATGCCAGCGCCGCATCGAGGGAGAGGCGCTT
>NZ_SMCV01000003.1 GCF_004342285.1 Klebsiella sp. BIGb0138
GAAAAATTCGGTGGAGCGGTAGTTCAGTCGGTTAGAATACCTGCCTGTCACGCAGGGGGTCGCGGGTTCGAGTCCCGTCCGTTCCGCCACTTATTAAAAGCCCTGAGCATTTGCTCGGGGCTTTTTCTTTTCCTGCTGCTCTATTTTTGCTGATTTAGCAAAAATCCTCTGCATTTATCGATCTTTTTCCCCTGCGCCACATCAACCATAATGGCCTCAATCAACCAACATTACGAAATAACGAGGAATTTTATGGCAATCCCTGCATTTGGTCTTGGAACCTTCCGTCTGAAAGATGATGTCGTTATCGCATCGGTGAAAACGGCTCTGGAACTGGGATATCGCACGATCGATACCGCTCAGATTTATGATAACGAAGCCGCCGTCGGCCAGGCGATCGCCGAGAGCGGCGTGGCGCGTGATGAGCTGTTTATCACCACCAAAATCTGGATTGAAAACCTGAGCAAAGACAAGCTGGTTGCGAGCCTGAAAGAGAGCCTGCAGAAACTGCGTACGGAATATGTCGACCTGACGCTGATCCACTGGCCGTCACCGAATGATGCCGTCGCTGTCGAAGAGTTTATGCCGGCGCTGCTGGAAGCAAAAAAACTGGGCCTGACCCGTCAGATTGGTATCTCTAACTTTACGATTCCGCTGATGGAGCGTGCTATCGCCGCCGTGGGCGCAGACAACATCGCCACCAACCAGATCGAGCTCTCCCCGTACCTGCAGAACCGCAAAGTGGTGGACTGGGCACGCGAGCACGGTATCCATATCACCTCTTACATGACGCTGGCTTATGGCAAGGCGCTGAAAGATGAAGTGATTGCCGGGATTGCGGCAAAACATAATGCGACACCGGCGCAGGTGATTCTGGCCTGGGCTATGGGAGAAGGCTATGCGGTCATTCCTTCATCAACCAAGCGTGACAATTTGGCCAGTAACCTGAAAGCTCAGGATCTGACGCTGGATGAGGCCGATCGTCAAGCGATAGCCGCGCTGGATTGCAACGATCGTCTGGTAAGCCCGGAAGGCCTGGCGCCTGAGTGGGACTGATCGGATAGATCAGGATAAATCCCGGCTGGCGTCGCGAAGGCGTTAGCCGGGAAGTTACCGATGCTACAGCTCCTGCGGGAGCTGTTTTACGTGCTCGCTCAGGAAGTCGATAAATGCCCTGATTCGCGTGCTGACCGCTCTGTCGCTGTAGTACACGGCGCTAAACGGCATCTCCACCGGCAGACGCTTCTCTGCCAGCAGTTCCACAAACTGCCCGTTAGCAATTTCCTGATCCACCATATAATCTGACAAACAGGCAATGCCATTGCCCGCCAGACATAGCTGTTTGATGGTTTCCCCACTGTTCGACGAGATCCCACAGTTCACTTCCAACAGCTGGCCGTCGCAGCAGGAGACGGGCCAGGTATTCAGCGATGCCGGTTCGGTAAAGCCCAGACAGAGATGATCCTTGAGGTCGGCGACGTTTTTTGGCGTACCATGCTGAGCGAGATACTCCGGCGAGGCGACAATTTTCCGGTAGCTGTTGAAGAGCGGGCGAGCGCGCAGGCTGGAGTCCGTCAATGTGCCGGCACGGATGGCAACATCAACCTTACGTTCGATCAAGTTAATGAAGGTTTCTGAAGAAACCAGCGCCAGAGTCATTTCCGGATAACGCTCGCGAAAAGGTTTCACCAGCGGCATCAGGAAATGCAGCATCACCGGCGTGGCGGCATCAACGCGCAACAATCCCCTCGGCGTCGTCCGGGTTTCCAGTAGTTCATTCTCCGCTGCCGCCATCTCCTGTAATACCCCCTGCATACGACGAAAATAGCGCTCTCCCTCCTCAGTCAGGCTGAGCTGGCGGGTTGTCCGGTTCAGCAGACTGACGCCCAGTTTTCCTTCCAGCTTTTTCACCGCCCGGCTGACGGCAGAATTTGCCTGTCCCAGTTGCTCTGCTGCCCGGCTGAAGCTGCCGCTTTCAACTACGGCGACAAAGATGGCAATCTCTTCTGAAGTGGCTCTCATTATTGCACCTGTAGCAAAATTATATTGAGACTTTGATAGTTTTTGTTATTTAAACATCGCTTCATACTACGTGTCATCTAAATCCTGATGATACGGAGTAAATTATGCCACTGGCGTTACTTGCCTTGACCATCGGTGCCTTTGCGATTGGCACCACTGAATTTGTGATTGTGGGTCTGGTTCCCACCATCGCTGAACAGCTGGCTATCTCGCTGCCTTCGGCGGGACTGCTGGTCTCTATTTATGCCCTGGGCGTAGCGATTGGCGCGCCGGTACTCACCGCGCTGACCGGGCGTATGCCGCGTAAACAGCTGCTGCTGGCGCTGATGGTGCTGTTTACCGCCGGTAATCTGTTGGCCTGGCAGGCGCCGGGCTATCAAACGCTGATCTTTGCGCGCCTGCTTACCGGTCTGGCGCACGGGGTATTCTTTTCAATTGGCTCAACCATTGCGACGAGCCTGGTGGCAAAAGAAAAAGCCGCTTCGGCAATCGCGATTATGTTTGGTGGTTTAACCGTGGCGCTGGTAACCGGCGTACCGATTGGGACCTTTATCGGGCAGCACTTTGGCTGGCGTGAAACTTTCCTTGCGGTGTCGATCCTCGGCGTGATTGCATTGATCGGTAGCCTGATTCTGGTACCCAATAATATTCCTGCCCGCGCCAGCGCTAGCCTGGCCGATCAGTTAAAAGTATTAACACATCCGCGTTTGTTGATTATCTATGCCATCACCGCGTTGGGCTACGGCGGCGTCTTTACCGCGTTTACTTTCCTCGCGCCAATGATGCAGGAGCTGGCGGGCTTTAGCCCCGCAACGGTGAGCTGGATTCTGCTGGGATATGGGATCTCGGTCGCGATTGGGAACGTCTGGGGCGGTAAGCTGGCGGATAAACATGGCGCCGTTGCGGCACTAAAGGCTATCTTTGCGGCGTTAGTCGTCCTTCTGCTGGTATTCCAGTTTACCGCCAGCATTCAGTACGCAGCCCTGGCTACGGTACTGGTGATGGGCATTTTTGCCTTCGGCAACGTCCCGGGACTGCAGGTCTATGTCGTGCAAAAAGCCGAGCAATATACGCCAGGCGCGGTCGATGTCGCTTCTGGTCTGAACATTGCCGCCTTTAATGTCGGTATCGCGTTGGGTTCAGTGATTGGTGGTCAAACCGTCGAGCGCTATGGGTTGGCTCAGACGCCGTGGATTGGCGCGGTGATTGTGTTAGTCGCGCTGCTGCTGGTGGCGCTGAGCGGCCGTCTGGATAACTCCCGCCCGGCAAAGGCCGTTTCCGTCGAAGGGTAAAGGTTTCTCGCGAATTGCATTGAAAGTGCCTAAGAAAGTCCCTATAACAGAAGAACCAGCCGCAGTCGGGCTGGTTTCCTGTTATCGAGGTTTGATGCCTAAATTGCGAAAGAATACTTATGCTATGCGCTATGTCGCCGGACAGCCCGCGGAGAGAATTTTGCCTCCGGGGTCGTTTGCAAGCATTGGCCAGGCATTTCCTGCCGGCGTCCCGTTAAGCGCGGATGAAAAAATCCGCGTCCTGGTGTGGAATATCTTTAAGCAGCAGCGCGCTGAGTGGAAGTCGGTTCTCAAAAACTTTGGTAAAGATGCCCATCTGGTGCTGTTACAGGAAGCGCAAACCACTCCTGAACTGGTCAGATTCGCCACCACGAATTACCTGGCTGCCGATCAGGTACCTGCTCTGGTCCTGCCGCAGCATCCCTCCGGCGTGATGACCCTGGCTTCGGCCCATCCTGTTTACTGCTGTCCGTTACGCGAGCGCGAGCCGATTCTGCGGCTGGCGAAGTCGGCCCTGGTCACCGTCTATCCGCTGCCGGATACGCGTTTGCTGATGGTCGTTAATATCCACGCGGTGAATTTCAGCTGGGGCGTGGATGTTTACAGTAAACAGCTGTTGCCCATCGGCGACCAGATTGCTCATCACAGCGGCCCGGTGATTATGGCTGGCGATTTTAATACCTGGAGTCGCCCAAGAATGAATGCGCTTTATCGCTTTGCGCGCGAAATGGCGCTGCGCGAAGTGCGCTTTCCGGACGATCAGCGCCGTCGTGCGTTTGGTCGCCCGCTCGATTTTGTCTTCTATCGGGGGTTAAGCGTTCACGACGCTTCCGTGCTGGTGACCAGCGCCTCCGACCACAACCCGCTACTAGTCGAATTCAGTCCCGGCAAGCCTGATTAATAGAGGTATGTCAGGCCTGCCATGGGGCGGGCCTGTGTAAGCATGGTGCCGCCTTTATTATTCAAACAACCGAAGGACAACCCAATGACAACACGCTCTCATCATGACAACGTCGAAAAGCAGTTTGGCTCGCAGGCAAGCGCTTACCTGACCAGCGCGGTCCATGCATCCGGACGCGATCTGCAACGCCTGGCCGAGCGGCTGGCTGATTTCCCCCATGCGCATGTTCTGGATATGGGATGTGGCGCGGGTCATGCCAGTTTTACGGCGGCCGGGCAGGTGGCAAAGGTGACGGCCTATGATTTATCCAGCCAGATGCTGGAGGTTGTCGCCCAGGCCGCGCAGGATAAAGGTTTCTCGAATATTGTGACTCAGCAAGGTTATGCGGAAACGCTGCCTTTTGCGGATGCCAGCTTTGAGGTGGTGATAAGCCGCTATTCTGCTCACCACTGGCATGATGTGGGTCAGGCATTGCGGGAGGTAAAACGCGTCCTGAAGCCTGGCGGGGTGATGATGATTATGGATGTGATGTCGCCCGGCCACCCGGTGCGCGATGTCTGGCTGCAAACGGTTGAAGCGCTGCGCGATACTTCCCATGTCCGCAACTACGCCAGCGGCGAGTGGCTGGCGCTGGCGAATGAGGCCGGGCTGGTTATCAATCATCTGTTGACCGACCGTCTGCCGCTGGAGTTTGCCTCGTGGGTGGCGCGGATGCGCACGCCGGCACCGCTGGTGGAGGCAATTCGCTTGTATCAGGAGAGTGCGTCCGCAGAGGTAAAAGCCTATTTTGCCTTGCAGGAAGACGGCTCATTTACCAGCGATACGATTATGTTTGAAGCGCATAAAGCGGTATAAAGCAAAAAGGCACCGTTAAACGGTGCCTTTGTTTTTATCCGATGTATCAGGAGTCCGGCCTGTCGCTGTTTTTCACAAACAGCGTCAGCTGATCGCCGGGTTTCAGATCGTCGGTGCCGCGGTTCCAGCGCATCACATCACGTGTGTTGACGCCATGACGTTTGGCAATGCTCGATAACGAGTCGCCTTTACGCACGCGATAGGTAATGCTATCGCTGTTGCTGGCAAGACGTTCCGCGCTGCTTCCTGCGCCAATCACCAGGTTCTGGCCCACTTTCAGACCTGAACCACGCAAACCATTCCACTGCTGCAGATCTTTGGTCGATATGCCGAGCCGGGAAGCAATTCCGGAAATCGTATCGCCAGAACGCACCTTGTAGCTACGGCTGGTCAACGGCGTGTTGTCCGCCAGCTGGGTAGGCTGTACGGCGGCAATGTCACCTGAGGCCAAAGATTCACGCAGCTGAGCGGCATGCTTCTGTGGCACCATCACGTACTTTGGCCCGTTTGCACCGAGGGTAGAACCCTTGACGCCGGCGTTGAACGTTTTCAGCTTGCCGACAGGCATGCCTGCCATATCCGCCAGCTGGCTAATATCAACCGGACTGTCGAGGCGCACGCGCGCCAGCGCACGGCTCTCGTCTGCCGTCGGCAGTCTTACGCCATAGCGCTTGCTGTTTTTGAGAATATCGCTCAAAGCCAGCATCTTAGGTACGTAGACCTTGGTTTCCCGTGGTAATGGCAGCGACCAGAAATCGGTGGGTTTCCCACGCGAACGGTTCGCTTTCATTGCTTTCAGTACCCGGCCTTCACCGCTATTGTACGCGGCGACGGTTAATAACCAGTCACCGTCGAACATCTTGTTCAGACGCTGCATCATATCCAGCGCCGCCGTTGTAGAGGCGACGACATCACGACGCGCATCATAGCTGCGGGTCTGTTTTAAACCATAATTGCGCCCGGTGCTCGGAATGATCTGCCAGATGCCTGCGGCATTGGCGCCAGACGTTGCGTGCGGGTCAAAAGCGCTCTCCACTATGGGTAGTAATACCAGTTCCATTGGCATGTTACGTTTCTTAACTTGCCCGGCTATCCAGTACATATACGGCTCTGCCCGTAAAGTTACATCGTGGAGATAGCTCTTATTACGTAAATACTTCTGTTTTTGTTCGCGAATCCGGGGATTTTCCGGAATTCCCATCTTTAGCTCGTCGCCTATGGAAGTCCACAGATCCTGGTCTTGCGCGTAGAAGGTTCCATCATCTAACCAGCGCGCTTGACTTGTGAACTTACCTGCTTCCCCTTGACCAGCTGCAGAAAGGCTCTGTGCGTGCTGTTGGACGTTACCATCGTGCTTAGACGCCTGGCACCCCACCAGCAGGACGGAGGCGAGTAAAATCGCTCGTGCCTTCATGTGTGTGTCAATAGTTGCTTAAAAGACGAGCAAGAATAACGGTGAAGGCTACGAATGACAAGCGTTAAATGTCAGAAGTCATCTTTCTTTGACCTTAACCACGCAAATCGCTGTGCAGAGTGTTGCAAATTTGTTTCTTTTGAAATTTCTTTAATTAAATCATTATCATCTGTGCGTAGAAATATATTTATGCGGCGCTCATTTTTCAGAGTTACGGGGAGTGTTTTTTGTTTTTTCGCGCGTAACTCATTAACTTTATGATAGTAATCGCTTATATCCACATCATGAGGCAGGATACTCAAGGCAAACTTCATGTTTGCTAAAGTATACTCATGTGCGCAACAAATCAGAGTATCCTCAGGAAGGGCATTTATTTTCTTAAATGATTGATACATCTGCTCAGCCGTTCCTTCGAACAGCCTGCCGCAGCCGCCGGAAAACATTGTATCGCCACAGAATAGATAAGGTGCGCTATAGAAACAGATGTGTCCTAAAGTGTGACCCGGCGTGGCAAAAATAGAAAATTCGCGGCCCAAAATAGTCAGTCGATCGCCGTCGGCGACAAGGTGGGTCGTTCCCTTATCCTGGGTTTCTGCCGGTCCGTAAACAACGAGTCCGGGGAATTTTTCGCGCAGTTGTTTTACGCCGCCAACGTGATCGTGGTGGTGGTGGGTCAGCAGAATCGCTTCGGGTTGCCAGCGGTTAGCCTCTATGGCGGCCAGTACCGGCGCCGCTTCGCCGGGATCGACGATCAGACAACGGCCGTTATCCGCACTGAGAACCCAGATGTAGTTGTCCTGGAAGGCGGGAATGCTGATAAGATTCATAAATTACCTCTCAAAGCGTAGCGGAAGGTTACGATGAAGCCGGCAAGGATACCTCAGACAGTTACAGCGCCAGAGCACTGGTCCAGTATGCCCTGGGGCGAATACTATCGCGAATCGCTGGAACGGCAGATGAAACCGTGGCTGGCTAAATTATATGGCTTTCATTTACTTAAGATTGGCAATCTGAGCGCGGAAATCAATACGGAATCCTGTGCTATCTCGCATCAGGTGAACGTTTCTTTGCAGGGGAACCCTATTCAGGTGAAAGCCGACCCGCTACATCTGCCCTTTGCGGAAAAATCGGTCGATGCCTGCCTGCTGGCGCATACCTTGCCCTGGTGCAGCGACCCGCATCGTTTGCTGCGTGAAGCGGACAGGGTATTGATTGATGACGGCTGGATGATTTTGACCAGCTTTAACCCCGTGAGCCTGATGGGGTTGCGTAAACTGGTGCCGGTATTGCGTAAAACCGCGCCCTACAATAGCCGGATGTTTACGCTGATGCGCCAGCTGGACTGGCTGGCGCTGCTGAATTTTGAAGTGCTGCACCATGGCCGCTACCAGGTGCTGCCCTGGTCCAGGCACGGCGGTAAGTTGCTGAGTACTCATCTGCCGGCGCTGGGCTGTCTGCAGCTGATCGTCGCCCGTAAGCGTACGATCCCGCTGACCTTAAACCCGCTGAAATCAGGGAAAGCGAAAACGCCGCTACGGCAGACCGTTGGCGCCACGCAGCAGTGGCGCAACGGGGAGAATTAGTTTTCCGCCTGGTAACCGATATCGCTCTGCGTCGGGTTAGAGGCGGCAGCACGAGCCAGCTCGTCGCAGCGTTCATTTTCCGGATGTCCGGCGTGGCCTTTGACCCACTCCCATTTAATTTGGTGCTGGCCGAGCGCGGTATCCAGGCGCTGCCAGAGATCGACATTCTTAACCGGTTTTTTGTCAGCGGTTTTCCAGCCGCGTTTTTTCCAGTTATGAATCCACTGGGTGATCCCCTGGCGCACATACTGGCTATCGGTGCTGAGTATCACTTCGCACTGCTCTTTCAGCGCTTCCAGAGCGACAATTGCCGCCATCATCTCCATCCGGTTATTGGTCGTGAGGTGATAACCCTGACTAAAGATTTTTTCCTTCCCGCGATAGCGTAAAATCGCACCGTAACCGCCGGGGCCTGGATTTCCCAGGCACGAACCATCGGTGAAAATTTCTACCTGTTTAAGCATATCTGGTAGACTTCCTGTAATTGAAATCGATATGTAAACGGCAAGTCTGACATAAATGACTGATATGAGCACTGCAATTACACGACAGATTGTTCTCGATACGGAAACCACCGGTATGAATCAGATCGGTGCGCATTACGAAGGACATAAGATCATCGAGATCGGTGCGGTGGAGGTGATTAACCGTCGCCTTACCGGCAACAACTTCCACGTTTATCTGAAGCCGGACCGGCTGGTGGATCCGGAAGCGTTCGGCGTTCACGGAATCGCCGATGAGTTCCTGATGGATAAACCGGTGTTTGCCGATGTGGCTGAAGAGTTTATGGACTATATCCGCGGCGCGGAACTGGTCATTCATAACGCGTCGTTCGATATCGGCTTTATGGATTATGAATTCAGCAAGCTGAATCGCGGTATTCCGAAAACCAATACCTTCTGCAAGGTAACCGATAGCCTCGCGCTGGCGCGGAAAATGTTCCCCGGCAAGCGTAACAGCCTCGATGCGCTGTGTTCACGCTATGAAATAGATAACAGCAAACGAACGCTGCACGGGGCGTTACTCGATGCCCAGATTCTGGCCGACGTTTATCTGATGATGACCGGCGGTCAGACGACGATGGCATTTTCGATGGAAGGCGAGGGGCAGCAGCAGACGGGAGAAATGGGAATACAGCGCGTTGTCCGTGCTGCCAGTAAATTGCGGGTGGTTTATGCCTCTGATGAAGAGATCGCGAACCATGAATCCCGCCTCGATCTGGTCCAAAAGAAGGGTGGCAGTTGCCTGTGGCGCGCCTGATTCGCTGGAATATGCGCTAAAAATAGCCGGGTGGGCGATTTTTGCAGCAAACGATTCAAAAGTGAAGAAAAAGCGTTGACGGCGTTACGGGGAGTCCGTAATATTCGCCTCGTTCCCAGGGGAACAGTAAGTGGAGCGGTAGTTCAGTCGGTTAGAATACCTGCCTGTCACGCAGGGGGTCGCGGGTTCGAGTCCCGTCCGTTCCGCCACTATTCAGAAAGCCTGAATCAGCAATGATTCAGGCTTTCGTCGTTTTAGCCCCCCACCCATTTCCCTTATGCTTTCTATTAACAAAAAGTTAATAATCTAGGTGCAATTATTTAACATGTGATCAGTTTTGGTGCATGTAATGCACCGTTTTTGTGCGCTCGCCCTCTGGCATGGTCATTATCCGCTCCCCTAACGCAACAAAATCGTAATAATAAACCTGCCTTTATTCATGGCCTTATCCAGATATTTCAAATAATTTCCGAACCAATAGATGATTGGTTCGGAAATTGCTTGATCTCTATGGTCTCAGGTACACATCTATATCAATAACTTATTGTTAATAAAACCAAAGAAATGATGAAAGCAGGCGAACCAATATGGAAAAGGCGTCACCGTTTCTGGCAAATTCCAGCACTGCGCTGGAGCAACTGCGCGGGCTTATCAATCAGCATGAATCGACCCCAGGCGTACCGCTGCCCACCGAACGCGAACTTGCGGAGACGCTGGGCGTAGGGCGACGCGAGATTCGTCGGGCGCTGGACGTCCTGGAAGAGGAGGGGCGCATCTGGCGCAAACAAGGGAAGGGCACCTTTATTGGGCCTGCGGCCCCCGTTGAGCCGCTGGTGCTTCAGGGGCTGGTGCAGCAAACCAATTTGCTGGAGGTCATGGAGGCGCGTCTGCAGCTCGAACCCGGACTGGCTCGCCTCGCAGCCCTGCGCGCTACCGGGGAAAATCTTGCGCTGATGCAGCGCCTGCTGGAACGGATTAATAAGGTCAGCCCTGACGATCGCGACCTTAACGAGCTGTGGGACAGCGCGTTTCATCGCGCCATTGCCGAAGCTGCCGGCAATCGTCTGCTGTTGGGCCTGTTTGACGCCATTGATGCCGTTCGCCGCGAACCGGGTTGGCAGCATTTACGCGAGCTGGCGCGTACGCCGGAACGCGTTAACAACTATAACTCTCACCACCACGCCATCATCAACGCCATTATTCAACGCCAGCCCAATGAAGCTGCCGCCGCGATGCGCGAGCATCTGCTCTCCCTGCAAAATGCCCTGATCCAGGCCATTCATCTTGAGGACGATACACGCCATGACGACGATCCCCTTTAAGGAAGCCGTGCCGGTACTGCGCCTGCAAAACCTCAACGTTAAATTCGCCGGTTCGCCGGTCAGCGTGCTGGACGGTATTTCCCTCACTGTCCAGGCGGGGGAAACGCTGGCGCTGGTGGGAGAGTCCGGCTGTGGGAAAAGCATCACCTCGCTGGCGCTGATGGGGCTGTTGCCCGCCAGCGCGCAAATTGTCAGCGGCGAGATGCAGTTTCGCCGCCACGATCTGCGCAAGCTGTCGCCGCGGGAATATGCCGATCTGCGGGGCAACGAGCTGGCGATGATTTTTCAGGAACCGATGACTTCGCTGAATCCCGCTTTCACCCTTGGCGATCAGCTAAGTGAAGCGGTGATGCGCCACCAGAAGATGCCGCGCGCGGCAGCGATGAAAACCGCGCTGCAGATCCTGGAAAAAGTGCAGATCCCGGCGGCGGAAATGCGCCTGAAGGCGTATCCCCATCAGCTCTCTGGCGGGATGCGCCAGCGGGTGATGATCGCCATGGCGTTAATTAACCATCCGCGGCTGCTTATCGCCGATGAGCCGACCACCGCGCTGGACGTCACGATCCAGGCGCAAATCCTGACGCTGTTGAATGACCTGAAAGCAGAGACCGGCACCGCGGTACTGATGATTACCCACGATTTAGGCGTGGTGGCGGAAGTCGCCCAGCAGGTCGCGGTGATGTATGCCGGACAGGTGGTGGAGCAGGGGAGCGTCGAGGCGATTTTCGCTGACCCGCAGCACCCTTATACCATCGGTCTGATGGGGTCGATTCCCTCCCTCAGCGCCCGGAAAGGGGCGCTTTCGACTATCCCGGGCTCCGTACCGCTGCCGGAAGCGATGCCGAAAGGATGTCGTTTTGCAAGCCGCTGCCCGTTCGCGCAGGTCCGCTGTCATGAGCAGAAGCCGCCATTACAGACCTTAGGCGCCAGCCACCAGGTCGCCTGTTTCCGTGCTCCGCTGGAGCAGCATATTGCGTTGGGAGAAATCGCATGACCCTACCCATTCTTGAAGCCCGCGATCTGAGTAAATGGTTTCCCGGGCCGAAAAAACTCTTCGCGCCGGCGCGTCATGTCACCGCCGTCGATCGGGTGTCGCTGGCGGTTATGCCGGGGGAAACGCTGGCGATTGTTGGCGAGTCCGGTTCGGGGAAATCGACGCTTGGCCGCCTGCTGCTGCGTCTGCTGGCCGCAAGCGAGGGGCGGGTGTTCTGGCAGGGCGAGGAAATTACTGACGCGACGGGAACCCGACTCAACCAGCTGCGTCGCGAGCTGCAGATCATCTTCCAGGATCCCTTTGCGTCATTGAACCCGCGGATGACCGTGGAGCAGATCGTCGGCGAACCGCTGTGGCTACATCAGAATATGAAAAAGGCCGATCGGCACTACCGCGTCGCTGAACTGCTGAAAACCGTGGGGCTACCGGCGGCATGGGCCGACCGTTATCCACATGAGTTTTCCGGCGGCCAGCGCCAACGTATTGGTATCGCCCGCGCGCTGGCCTCCGGGCCTAAGCTGCTGCTGGGCGATGAACCGGTGTCGGCGCTGGACGTTTCCGTCCAGGCGCAGGTGGTGAATCTGCTGGAGAGTCTTAAGCATCAGCTTGGCCTGACGATGATTATTGTCGCCCACGGACTGGCGGTCATCCGCCATATGAGCGACCGCGTGGCGGTGATGTACCTCGGGCAAATCGTTGAGCTGGCGACGGTCGATGAGATCTTCGATGCGCCGCTGCACCCGTATACCCAGGCGCTGATCGCTTCGGCGCCGCAAATGCAACCGGGCGTGCAGCGTGAGGCTCCGCTGCTACAGGGGGATCTACCTAATCCGGCCAACCCGCCGACGGGCTGCCGTTTCCATACCCGCTGCCCGTACGTCAGCGATCAATGTCGGCAAAGCGAACCGATTAACCAGCTGCTTGACGGCGGACGGCAGATCGCCTGCCACCGCTGGCAGGAGATCAACCGCGATCGCAGCGTGATCCAGATTGCTCCGCCGTCCGCCGCATTTCTGCGCCGCCGCGCGCTGTTTGAACACGCGGCCACTCACTCATCCCTTGCTGCAAGGAACTCATGATAATGACAATGCGTAATTCTCTTTTGACCGTTCTGGGAAGTGTTATGTTGCTTGGCGCGGCGCTGCCCGCGCATGCAGAGAGCGTACTGCGCATCGGCCTGGGGGCGGATCCCGATATGCTCGATCCCCATCTGGCGCGCACCTACTACGGCCGCTTTGTTTTCGCCTCGCTGTGCGACAGGCTGGTGGACGTCGATGAGCATCTCAAGATCGTGCCGGGGCTGGCGACGGACTGGTCGTGGAGCGATGACGGTAAAACGCTGACCATGAACCTGCGCGACGGGGTCACCTTCCACGACGGCGAGAAGTTCGACGCCGCAGCGGCAAAATATAACCTCGATCGCGCGCTGACGCTGAAAGGCTCACTGCGCAAAAGCGAGATCTCCTCGATCGAATCGGTGGCGGTGACCGGCCCGCTGCAAATCGCTGTGCATCTGAAAACGCCGGATGCCGCGCTGCTGATGCAGTTGACCGATCGCGCCGGGGCGATGATGGCGCCGGAAGCGGCGAAAAAAGCGGATTTTGCCGCTCATCCGGTCTGTTCCGGTCCTTACAAATTCGACAGCCGGGTTTCTCAGGATCGTATCGTCCTGAGCCGTTTTGACAACTACTGGAATAAAGGCGCCTACCACTTTGACAAGCTTATCTATTTGCCGATCCCCGATGCTTCGGTCCGGCTGGCTAACCTGCGCGCCGGCGATCTCGAGCTGACGGAAGGTATCGCCGCCAGCGACGTAAAAACCGTTGAAGCCGACAGCAAACTGGCGCTCGCTAAAGTCACGGGGCTGGGCTATCAGGGTATCACTTTCAACATTAATAACGGCAAAGTAGCGGCCAACGATCCGTTTAAAGATACCCGCGTTCGTGAAGCCTTCTCCTTAGCTATCGACCGCGATGCGCTTAACCAGGTGGTATTCGAAGGGCTATATACTCCGGCAAATCAGGCCTTCTCGCCGGTTAGCCCGTATCACGTCAAGCTTCCGGTTGCGCCGCGTAATGTGGAAAAAGCGCAGGCGCTGCTGAAAGCCGCGGGAGTCTCCACGCCGCTGAACGTCAATCTGCTGGTACCGAATAACCCGACCTCGCAGCAGGTGGGACAGGTGCTGCAGGCGATGGTCGCCGAAGCGGGCTTTAACCTCAATTTGCAGATGACCGAGTTTGCCACGCTGCTCGATCGCCAGCAGAGCGGTGACTACCAGTTGAGCTTCTCCGGCTGGTCGGGACGCCCGGATCCTGACGGCAGTATCTACGGTTTTATTCATAGCAAGGGCACCCTCAACGACGGCCGTTACAGCAACGGACAGGTCGATGAATGGCTGACTCAGGCGCGACTGAGCAACGATCAGGCCGTTCGCCAGCCGCTGTATGACAAGGTCGTTCACCAGCTGCAAACCGACATGCCGATCGCCTATCTCTACTTTGAGCCGCGCATTTTTGGGCTCAACAAAAAAGTACAGGGCTTTAAACCTTACCCGGACGGCATCGTACGCGTAGCGGGTCTGTCGCTGACGCAATAATCGAGGCGTGAGGAGAAACCATGCTGGAACTGATTAGCAAACGGCTGCTGCTCGCGATACCGACGCTGCTGCTGGTGAGCATGATGGTGTTTGGGCTACAGAAACTGCTGCCCGGCGACCCGCTGATCGCCATGGCGGGCGAGGAGCGCGATCCGGCAGTGATTGCCCAGCTGCGAGCGGAGTTAAACCTCGATGCGCCGATCCCGGTGCAGTACTACCACTGGCTGACCCGCGCGTTGCAAGGCGATCTCGGCGTCTCGTTACGTACTCATGAGCCGGTGACGCAGCTTATCGCCAGCAAGCTGCCGGTGACGCTGGAACTGTCGCTGCTGGCAATGATTATTGCCCTGATCGTCGGCATCAGCATGGGGATTCTGGCGGCGGTGAACAAAAACAGCTGGATCGATCACGGGGCGAACTTCGTGGCGATCTCGGGGATCTCAATACCGCATTTTTGGTTAGGGATCCTGCTGATCCTGGTCTTTTCGGTCAATCTGCAATGGCTGCCCGCCTCCGGATTTGTACCGTTTAGCGAGGCGCCGCTGCAAAATCTGCGCACGCTGCTGCTGCCGGCGGCGGTGCTGGGGACCGGTCTGGCGGCCACGCTGATGCGCCACACCCGCGCTTCGATGATCGCGGTGCTGAAAGCGGACTATATACGTACCGCGCGGGCAAAAGGGCTACTACCAAAAGCGGTGATCTTAAAGCATGCCTTTCGCAACGCGCTGGTGCCGGTCATCACGCTGACCACGCTGCTGTTTGGCGAGCTGCTGGGCGGCGCGGTCCTGACCGAGCAGGTGTTCACCATTCCCGGCTTCGGCAAGATGATCGTCGATTCGGTGTTTAACCGCGATTACGCGGTGGTGCAGGGCGTGGTGCTGATCGTGGCGATCGGTTTCCTGATGCTCAACCTGCTGGCCGATGTGCTCTACTTCCTCATTAACCCGAAAATGCGAGGCTAACCATGGCGGAATTCACAACGCAGAGCGTGGCGCTCGTCAAGCCGCGTGCGCAAAACCGGGTACTGAAGAAATTTCTCGCCAATAAAAGCGCGGTGATCGGCGCGGTGGTGGTCGGCATCTTCGTGCTGATTGCGCTCCTGGCGCCGTGGATCGCGCCGTTCGATCCGGTCAAGGCCAATTTTCTGATGGTGCGTAAGCCACCATCGGAGATGTACTGGTTCGGCACCGATGAGCTGGGGCGCGATATTCTCTCGCGGATTGTCTGGGGAGCGCGCACCTCGCTGATGGCCGGCTGTATGTCGGTACTTATCGCGGTGGTTATCGGTGTTCCGCTCGGGCTGGTGGCGGGTTATTTTCAGGGGATCTGGGACGGCGTCATATCACGCTTTATCGAAGCGCTGCTCGCCTGTCCGTTTCTGATCATGGCGATCGCCCTCGGCGCATTTTTAGGACCGAGCCTGAGTAACGCGATGATCGCCATCGGCCTGTCGGCGATGCCGATCTTTGCCCGTCTGACCCGCGGCCAGACGATCGCCATTCGTAACGAAGAGTATATCGACGGCGCGCGGGCCATCGGCCTGCCGGACCGGTGGATCGTTCTGCGCTACGTCCTTCCTAACGTGATGTCGCCGATTCTGGTGCAGGCCACGCTGGCGATTGCTTCGGCAATTATCGCCGAGGCCAGTCTCTCTTTCCTCGGCCTTGGCCAGCAGCCGCCGAACCCTTCCTGGGGCTCGATGCTCAATACGGCAAAAGGTTTTCTTGAACAGGCGCCGTGGATGTCTGTGTTCCCCGGCGTCGCTATTTTCCTGGCGGTACAGGGTTTTAATCTACTCGGCGACGGGCTGCGCGATGCGCTCGATCCGCGCCATGACTAAGGAGTCATAATGACAAAAGCGCTTGATTTCTCGACCGGTTATGCTTCACGTCGCCCACCGATGATGGGGCGCAACGCCGTGGCGACGTCGCAGCCGCTGGCGGCGCAGGCGGGGATGCGGATGCTGCAGCTGGGCGGCAATGCGGTTGATGCGGCGATTGCCACCGCGATGGCTCTCACCGTGGTGGAACCGACCGGCTGCGGTATCGGCAGCGATGCGTTTGCCATTATCTGGGACGGTGAAAAATTGCATGGCCTGAATGCCTCCGGGCGCTCTCCCGCCAGCTGGCATGCCGATCTGTTCGCCGGCAAAGGCGCGGTACCGGAAATCGGCTGGGATGCGGTCACCGTCCCGGGCGCGGTTTCCGGCTGGGTGGCGCTGGCGGAACGCTTCGGTTCGCTGCCGCTCACCACGCTGGCGCAGCCGGCCATTGACTATGCGCGTAACGGCTTTCCCGTTTCGCCGCTGATTGGTCACCTGTGGCAGCGGGGCTATAACAAACTGAAAGATCAGCCGGGCTTCAGCGCCTGCTTTGCGCCGCAAGGCCGCGCGCCGCGGGTCGGCGAGATTTTCCGTAACCCAGCGCAGGCGAAAACCCTGGCGCTGATCGCCGAAACCAATGGGGAGGCGTTCTATCGCGGCGAGCTGGCGCAGAAGATTGCGGCATTCGCCCGGGAGCACGGCGCGCATCTGACGGCGGACGATCTGGCTAACCACCGCGCCGATTGGGTCGAACTGCTGTCGCGTGATTTTGCCGGCGGTTCGGTACAGGAGCTGCCGCCTAATGGCCAGGGGATCGCCACCCTGATTGCGCTCGGGATCCTCGAACAGTGTGATATCGGTCGCTACGACCCCGATTCGGTACAGTCGCTGCATCTGTCGATTGAGGCAATGAAGCTGGCGCTGGCGGACCTCGATCGCTACGTTGCCGACGAAGATCATATGGAGTTTGCTGCCGGGACGCTGTTAAGCGACGAGTATCTGAAATCCCGCGCCGCGCTGATCGATCCGCAGCAGGCCTCCGATTTTACCTACGGTTCTCCGACCCAGAGCGGAACGGTCTATCTCTCGACGGCCGACGCCAGCGGAATGATGGTGTCGTTTATTCAGTCCAACTATATGGGCTTTGGCTCCGGGGTCGTGGTCCCTGATACCGGCATCAGCCTGCAAAACCGCGGCTGCGGCTTTGTGCTCGATCCCGGCCACCCGAACGCGCTGGCGGGCGGCAAGCGGCCGTTCCATACCATCATTCCCGGTTTTGCGTTAGATGGCGATGGCAAGCCGCTGATGTCGTTTGGCGTGATGGGCGGTCCGATGCAGGCGCAGGGGCATATGCAGATGGCCCTGCGCATTATGCTGCATGGACAAAACCCGCAGGCGGCGATCGACGCGCCGCGCTGGCGGGTGGTGCAGGGGCGGGAGGTGGTGGTTGAATCGACCTTCAGCCGCAACGTGATTGCGGGGCTGCGCGAGCGCGGGCATCAGATTGTGGTGGAGGACCCGCTGCAGGACTACAACTTCGGCGGCGCACAGGCGATTTATCGCCTGCCGGAGGGCCATTACGTCGCCGCGACCGAAAGCCGCAAGGACGGGCAGGCGCTGGTGAGCTAAATCCTGGTGGCGTAAAAAGGGGGCGAATAGCGCCCCCTTTTGGATCTCGCTTTACCCGAGGGTAAAAGGATCCGCATCCTGCCAGGCGGGAAATTTCTCGCGATACTCGGTGAGCGCCGTCAGCGACAGCTCGGCATCAAGGCGCGTGGCCTGATGGGGCTCGGCGGTGGCCAGAATTTCTCCCTGTGGGCTGATGATACGGCTGTCGCCGCGATAATGATGGCCGTTGCCGTCGGTGCCGACGCGGTTACAACCGGCGACGTAGGCCTGGTTTTCAATGGCCCGGGCTACCAGCAGCGACTGCCAGTGCAGCGAGCGCGGCGCGGGCCAGTTGGCCACGTACAGCGCTAAATCGTAGTCGTTATGGTTGCGTGACCACACCGGGAAACGCAGGTCATAGCAGACCAGCGGTAGAATCCGCCAGCCGCGCCACTCAAAAACAACCCGTTCGCTGCCCGCCTCATAATGATGATGTTCTCCGGCCATCCGGAACAGATGCCGCTTGTCATAGAAGCGCGTGGCGCCGTCGGGATCCACCAGCAGGAAGCGGTTAACCGGCCCGCGCTCGGTTTGCAGCGCGGCGCTACCGGCGATCAGGGCATGAGTTTGCATCGCTTTTGCCCGCATCCAGTCAACGACCTCTTCCTGCGCCATCGACTGCTTTGCCGCTTCCATAGCGAAGCCGGTGGTGAACATTTCCGGTAAAACAATCAGGTCACGCCCGGTAATACCTTCCAGTTGACGATCGAAATGGCGTAGGTTGGCGGGACCGTCCATCCACACCAGAGGTTGTTGCAGCAACGTAATTTTCAGGCCAGGCACGGTGGTGAACTCCAGTATCATTAGGGCGTTATCATTATTTTAATACCATATCAGCCGCAGGATGGTGAGAGGAATATTTTGTTAAAAAAATGCTAATGCTGGAAACGATTTGTGCGGGAAAGAGAGCGTCAGAGGTACAAGGGCGCATGAGGCGAAAAGCCGCAAAGACGGGCTCGCGCGAATTTATTTACGCGGCTTTTTTACTTCAGGGGGGGCTATACGGCGGTGCCCCGTAAACCCTGGCCCGCGAGGGGGAATTTAAGGGGCACTGCGTGAAGCATGGCCGTGCGGTTTAAATCGCCATGCTGGCCAGCATAATAAAGATCAGGCCGCAAAGGGATAACATTGTTGACATCAGCGTCCAGGACAGTAGAGTTTCCTTGATGGTCAGGCCGAAGAAATCCTTTATCATCCAGAAGCTTGCGTCATTTACATGAGAGCAAATGCAGGAGCCTGCTCCCGTTGCAAGAGTAATCAAGGCCAGGTTTGTGTTTGGGTGTGCAGACAGCAGAGGGATCACCAGACCGGCGGTGGAGATGGCGGCAACCGTTGCGGAGCCCAGACAAATCCTCAAAAAGGCCGCTACTCCCCAGGCCATCAGAATGGGGTTGATATCCGTGCCTGCCACCAGCGTCGAAATATACTGGCCGACGCCGGAATCAATCAACACCTGTTTGAATGCGCCGCCACCGCCGATAATCAATAACAGACCGGCAATGCCTGCAATCGCTTTCCCGCAGGAGTCCATCAGTTCCGGAATCGTTTTTCCTCTCCCGAGACCCATGGCCCAAATGGCGAACAGCAGCGAAATCAGCATCGCGATCGTCGAGTTTCCCAAAAAAAGGAACACGGAATAGAGCATACCGGGATCGCCTGCGTCTTTTGGCCGGACCATTTGCATAATGGTGACCAGGGCCATCAGGATAACCGGCAGCATGGCGGTCAGAAAACTTATCCCAAACCCCGGCATTTCGCTTTCGGTAAAGCTCTTTGTCGCCCCAAGGGAAGCAATGTTGCCTTCTTTGGTAAATGCCTCCGGGATCAGCCGTTGGCATACTTTATTCAGCAGCGGGCCACAGAGAATAAAGGTTGGAATGCCCACGATAATACCATAAATCAGCACGACACCAACATCTGCACCATATTCTCTGGCGATGACGGTAGGGCCGGGATGCGGCGGCAGAAAACCGTGCGCCACTAACAAACCCGATAGCATCGGTACGCACATATACATCGGTGATATTTTAGCTTCCCTGGCGATGGCGAATAAAATCGGTACCAGCAGAATTAAACCGACTTCGAAAAATAGCGCGATACCGACAATAAATGCCGAAGTTACTACCGCCCAGTCCAGCCTTTTGACACCAAAATAGTTCAGCATGGTCAATGCAATACGCTGCGCGCCGCCGGCATCGGATAATAGCCGTCCCAGCATTACGCCAAAACCGAATATCAAGCCGATATGACCAAGCGTGCCGCCTAGCCCGGATTCGACAGAAGCGACGACCTTATTCAGGTCCATGCCGCTGGCAATAGCTACGGCCAGCGAGACAATAATTAATGAAACAAAAGTATTGAGTTTTATTTTTATGGTTAAAAGCAGGAGTACAGCGATACCTGCCACAACAATTAATAGTGGCATAACGTCCTCTCATTAATAATGTAACAATGGTTTTAATTATTTCTTCAGGATTTAGTCATGTGCTGGTGCAGCGCAGAGCTTATTTTATTAACGTCGTAGATGCAGCCGCACCAGGTGCCACCGCTCACCGCCTGGAGCATCGCCCAGAGTTGGGTATCATCTGGTAAATCAGGATCGGGCAATAAATCAGGGTGGCTGCTTCTGCTGTTTAATATAACGGTAGCCTCCTCTCGTGAGGGGATGTCCTGAACATTAGCGAGACCCAGGAAATTGACTTCTCCCTGGAGTTGTTTGCAGTCAATTTTAATTTCAATAAGATCCCCGGTGCGTAATTTCCCGATAGCGCCGCCTGCCAGAGCCTCCGGGCCAACGTGGCCAATACAGGCGCCGGTGGAAACACCGGAGAATCGAGCGTCGGTAATAAGCGAAACATGCTTCCCATAGGATAAATGCTTCAGCGCGCTGGTGACCTGATAAGTTTCCTCCATCCCGGTGCCGGATGGCCCTACGCCGATAATAACCAGAATATCGCCCGCTTTAATTTTTTCATGTTTGATATCATAAATAGCGGTTTTCTCCGAGAGGTACACCTTCGCCACGCCCTTATGATAATAAATACCTTCTTCATTAATGACCGAGGGGTCGATAGCCGTGGATTTTATGACCGAGCCCTCCGGAGCGATATTTCCGACCGGGAAGGTAATCGTGGAGGTTAACCCGCGTTTTTGCGCCTGCTGCGGAGACATGATGACCTCCTGGGGATCAACCTGCTCCTGACTGAGCAGCAGATGTTTAAATATCTGCCGACGCTCGGAGCGCTCCCACCAGTCGAGATTTTCCCCTAGCGTATTGCCCGTTACGGTAATGACATCCTCATGCAGGAGACCCAACTGGCGCAGATGCAGCATCACTTCAGGTACGCCGCCAGCCATAAAGGCCCGTACGGTTGGGTGGTAAACCGGGCCATTGGGCAGTACGCTGACCAGGCGCGGTACCTGTTTATTAATACGTATCCAGTCCTCCACCGTCGGAATATGGCAGTCCGCCTGATGGGCAATCGCCGGGATGTGCAGCAGGAGATTGGTGGAGCCGCCAAATGCCGCATGGACCATCATGGCGTTTTCAATAGAGCGATCGGTGAGGATATCCTTAGTCGTGATGCCTTTCTGGCTTAGCTGCAGCGCGGCCCGCGCTGATGCCCTGGCGATCTCCGTCCAGACCGGTTCGCCCGAAGGCGCCAGCGCAGAATGCGGAATCGCGAGGCCGAGGCCTTCAGCGACGACCTGCGAGGTGCCTGCGGTTCCGAGGAACTGGCAGCCACCGCCCGATGAAGCGCAGGCCTGACAGCCCGCCCGACGAGCGTCCTGCAGCGATAATTCGCCGTTGGCAAAACGCGCGCCAATAGTCTGCACCTTGCCGTTATCTTCTCCATGTAAAGCCGGCAGCGTGGCCCCGCCGGGGATCAATACCGTTGCTTTATCATGCTGTGAGGCCAGCGCCATCATAGTGGCTGGCAGCCCTTTATCACAGGTTGCCACGCCAATCACCGCTTTAACTCCCGGTAGGGAACGGATCAGGCGGCGCATCACCATAGAGGCATCATTACGATAAGGTAATGAATCGAACATACCGGTAGTACCCTGCGTGCGTCCGTCGCAGAGATCGGAGACATACACCGCGTAAGGCAGCACGTGATGGTTTTTTATGACCTCCGCCGCTGCTCTCATCTGGATATCCAGCTCGTAATGTCCCTGATGAAGCGCCAGCGCGACGGGTTTGCCGTCCGGCCCGCGCAGCCCGCCTAGCGTGCTAAGCAACAGGATTCCATCCTGATTCAGCTCATCCGGCGACCAGCCCATCCCGGCATTCATAGTCATGCCAAAAATATCGCCGCTAGGGCGGTTGATTAGCATATCCGGGGTCAGCGGCAGCTCGCCCTGCGGACCCGGTGCGTGGGTTCTGACGCGGTAGATATCCGGGTTATTGCTAGCAAAAATATCGTCAATGGACATCGAATGCCTCCTCATGATTTTAAAATGCCCTGCGAGGCCAGCAGCTCGCGAACTCGCGCCTTTGCCTCTTCCGATGCATCCAGAATCGGCGGCAGGCAGTAGGTATTTACCGGCAGCCCCACACACTGCATGGCATATTTGATAAGAGAGACAAATGGTGTTTCCAGGGAGTAAATAGCGGGTAGCTGCAGCAATTTTTTATTGAGCGCCGCCGCTGTTGCGAGATCGCCATCTTGCCAGGCGCTAAAAATGCCTACGGACAGTTCCGGCGCGAAGTTTGCACTGGCGGTAATAGCACCATCCCCGCCCAGCAGCAGGTTATTCAGTAAATGGTCGTCGAAACCGCAGAACACGGAGAACTCGGGGCGCACGGCTTTGACGGTGTTAATCATCGCCCGCAGGTGGCCGACGCTATCGATAGTGTCTTTAATACCGACGATGTTTTCATTTTGCAGTACCAGCCGTTTGACGATAGCAGGGGTGAGATCCTGGCCGGTGAGGTCCGGGAAGTTATAAACGATCGCCGGTAGGCGGACGCTGCTGGCGATGCGATGGTAATAGTCATCCAAATTGCTGGCGGCAACTTTCCAGTAATAGGGGTTAATAATAACGATGCCGTCCGCGCCGCAGGTTTCGGCGTGTTTTGCCAGTTTCACCGCTTCGTCAGTGGAGGGGGAGCCAACGCCAATTAATACCGGAACGCGTCCGCCAACCGCCGCAATTGCCGCCTCGGTAAAGTCCATCCTTTGTCCGGCGTTCATCTGACTAAATTCACCGCCGGTTCCCAGATAAAACAAGCCGTCGACGCCTTTCTTAATAAGAAAATCGGCGACCTTTGTTAAGGCTATTTTATCAATGTTGCCGTCGTTATCGAGTGTCGTGGAGACCGGTGGAATAATTCCCCTGAATTTTTTCATTAGATCAATTTCCTTTTCTTAAATATTCATTTTCGGTTCTATAACCCAGACCATGCGAGATCTGATCGGCGCATTGCCTGAGCAGTTCGAGATAACTATCGATCCTCTTTCCCGCATAAACTATCGGGTCTCCCGATAATGAAATTGCATAATTTACGCGATGATACATATCGAAAATAGGCATGCTCAGGCATACCGCTCCATAGGTCGATTCTTCATTATCTATCGCCCATCCCCTGAGGCGCGTTTTCTGTAGCTCTTCACGAAATAACTTTTTATCGGTGAAGGTGTTTTGCGTGTGCTTTTTCAGAATTAAGACATCGAGAAAATAATCTATCTCTTCTCGCGGCTTCCAGGCCAGCAGCGCCTTACCGAGTGCGGTGATATGCAATTCTAATTTTTTACCGATCCAGCTTTTTTTAGTTGGCACGGAATCCGGGCTCTCGACTTTATCCAGATAAATGGCGGAATAACTCTCCATAACCCCTAAATGGCAGACCAGTCCGCTTTTCAACGAAAGCTCCTGCATCGGGCGCTTCGTCACCTCAAATATGTTTTTCCGGTGCAGCGACTGACACCCGAGCTCGTAATTTTTTATGCCAAGCGAGTATTGATTACGCTCACTTTTTATTAAAAAACCGCAGTCGACCATGGCATTTAATAAATTCAGCAGGCTACTTTTCGGGTACTGAAATTCTTTTAGCAGCTCCATAAAGCTGGCTGCTCCGACATATGCAATGTAGGTCAGGATTTTTTCTGCCCGGATTAATGAATTACATCCTTTACCGCCCATAACGGCTCCTGTTTCTCGTTGATATAAAGCCTATCCACTCTGGAAAGCGGAAAATACGCCTTGTTCAGCAGGCTGAACCGAGTTACTGGGAGGAAACGTGATCCACGTAGGTATTTTAATTATTGAGCGGGAATTTGCGGTGCGTGGCGCTGGCCGATTGACAGCCTATCGCGCTAATTCGGAAAATGATTTGTGCGAAGTCGGGGGGTAAAGCGGGGCAAAAAAAGGCGGGGGAAAACCCCCGCCCCGATCGTGATGTGATTAATTTATGATTCAGGCCGCTTCAATCTTGCGGACTTTCTCCGGCAACTTTACCGGTTTGGTCGCCAGCTCATCCGGCGCGAAATCATCCACGTTAATACTGCGCAGGCGACTGGTTTCCGCGCGGGTGAGGATCGTGGCCTCATCCTGATTGATTAAACCTTTGGTCAGGGCGTTACGCGCCAGTTCATCCAGGCGGGTAAACGGCAGGTTTTTACCCAGCTCTTTGCAGATACGCTGGTGGATCGGGTCGGCCGCCATGACATCAAGCAGCGCCTCTTCCAGCAGACCGACCGGGTTATGTTCGCTCGGGGTCAGATACTGGCCGCGGCCGATGCGGGAACGCGTGGCGCTCGGCACCTGCAGGATTTTCGCCACCTTATGGTCCAGCTTATCGGACGGCGCGTTGTAGTGACGGCCGGTCGGGAAGATGGCGAGGCGCATTACGCCAGCGACGAAACGGTTCGGGAAGTTTTTCAGCAGATCGTCGATCGCCTGCTCCGCCTGATACAACGCATCCTGAACCCCCCAATGAACCAGTGGAAGGTCGGCTTCATTGCGCCCTTCATCGTCATAGCGCTTCAGTACCGCCGAGGCGAGATAGAGCTGGCTCAGGACATCGCCGAGGCGGGCGGAAATCCGCTCGCGACGCTTCAGGCTGCCGCCCAGCACCGCCATGGCGACGTCGGACAGCAGCGCCAGGTTCGCGCTCAGACGATTCATGTGCTGATAGTAGCGGCGAGTGCTGTCGCGGGTCGGCGTGCTGCTGGTCAGGCCGTGGGTCAGGCCCAGCCAGAAGCTGCGCACTTTATTGCTACCGACGTGGCCGATATGCTTAAACAGCAGCTTGTCGAACGCGTCCACATCGTTGTTCTGCGCGGCGGCCATCTCATCAAGTACGTACGGATGGCAACGAATCGCCCCCTGACCGAAGATCATCATACTGCGGGTCAGGATGTTGGCTCCTTCCACGGTGATGGCGATCGGCGCACCCTGATAGGCGCGGGCGAGGAAGTTACCTTCACCGAGCATAATGCCTTTACCGCCGGTGATATCCATGGCGTCAATAATTGAACGCTGGCCGCGGTGGGTACAGTGGTATTTCACGATAGCCGACAGCACCGCCGGTTTTTCTCCCAGCATGATCCCGTAAGTAATCAGCGAAGCGGCGGCATCCATGACATACGCGTTACCGGCGATGCGTGCCAGGGGCTCTTCGATACCTTCCATTTTACCGATAGAAATTTTGAACTGCCGGCGAATGTGGGCATAAGCGCCGGTCGCCATCGCCACGGATTTCAGCCCGCCGGTGGCGTTAGACGGCAGGGTGATACCGCGGCCCACGGAGAGGCATTCTACCAGCATCCGCCAACCCTGACCGGCCATCGTCGGGCCGCCGATGATGTAATCGATCGGTACGAAAATGTCTTTACCCTGCGTTGGTCCGTTCTGGAACGGGACGTTCAGCGGGAAGTGGCGACGGCCAATCTCCACGCCGGGCGTGGTGGTTGGGATCAGCGCGCAGGTAATCCCCAGCTCTTCTTCCCCGCCCAGCAGACGATCCGGGTCAGAGAGTTTAAAGGCCAGTCCCAGCACGGTCGCGACAGGAGCCAGGGTAATGTAGCGTTTGTTCCAGGTCAGGCGCATGCCCAGTACCTGCTCGCCTTGCCATTCGCCCATGCAGACGACGCCGGTATCCGGAATCGCGCCGGCATCTGAACCCGCTTCCGGGCTGGTCAGGGCAAAGCATGGAATTTCCTGGCCACGGGCCAGACGCGGCAGATAGTGATTTTTCTGTTCTTCAGTACCGTAATGTTGCAGCAGTTCGCCCGGGCCTAAAGAGTTCGGTACGCCGACGGTGATCGCCAGAATGCCGGAAACGCCGGAGAGCTTTTGCAGCACGCGGGACTGAGCGTAAGCGGAGAACTCGAGGCCGCCGTACTCTTTCTTAATGATCATTGCAAAGAAGCGATGCTCTTTCAGATACGCCCACAGTTCCGGCGGCAGATCGGCCATCTCATGGGTAATTTCAAAGTCGTTAGCCATGCGGCAGGCTTCTTCTACCGGGCCGTCGATGAACGCCTGTTCTTCGGCGGTCAGGCGCGGCTGTGGATAGTTATGCAGCTTTTGCCAGTCCGGGTTACCGCGGAACAGATCGCCTTCCCACCAGGTGGTGCCCGCGTCAATCGCTTCTTTTTCGGTGCGCGACATCGGTGGCATCACTTTGCGAAACGCGCGAAATGCCGGTGCCGACATCATCGACTTACGCATCGGCGCGAAGTTAAACGGCAGCAGGATAATCGCCAGCGGTACCAGCAGCCAGATATTCCACAGCCCGGCCACGCTAAGCGCGGCGGTCCAGGCGAGTAAAATCGCACTGCTGAGCAGGAGATTGATTCGGTGATAGAAGAGTGCACCGAGCAGAACAACGGTTGCAACAATACTCAAAATCATCATAGAGAAATGCTCCCTGTCTTGTAGGAGGTCTGACCACTTGTGATGATATGGTTGTAGTGGATGTAATTTGTTTTAGCAATGTGTTTACAAAATAATTACAACCTTGCTCACATTGTTGTACGTAAAAGCGGCACGTAAAATCAAAACCCCGGCGGATAAGCGCGCCTGCTGCTTCTCGCCCCGGCGGCTATCCGGTACACTGCCAGGGTTATTCCACCAATACTGAAGGATTATCCTCATGTACCAGGATCTTATTCGTAACGAACTGAACGAAGCGGCGGAAACGCTGGCTAACTTTCTGCAGGACGAAGCCAATATTCACGCCATCCAGCGTGCCGCGGTGCTGCTGGCAGATAGCTTTAAGGCCGGTGGCAAAGTCCTCTCCTGCGGCAACGGCGGTTCCCACTGCGATGCGATGCACTTTGCGGAAGAACTGACCGGGCGCTATCGTGAGAATCGTCCCGGCTATCCGGCGATTGCGATTTCAGATGTCAGCCACCTGTCCTGCGTCAGTAACGATTTTGGTTACGAGTACGTCTTTTCCCGCTACGTCGAGTCCGTCGGTCGCGCCGGCGATGTGCTGCTGGGGATCTCCACTTCCGGCAACTCCGGTAACGTGATTAAAGCGATTGACGCTGCCCGTGCGCAGGGGATGAAAGTGATTACCCTGACCGGTAAAGATGGCGGTAAAATGGCGGGATCCGCCGATGTTGAAATCCGCGTGCCGCATTTTGGTTATGCCGACCGCATTCAGGAAATTCACATTAAAGTGATTCATATTCTGATTATGCTGATCGAAAAAGAGATGGTGAAGGCTTAAAAGGCGACTCTGTTTGCCATTTTGCACCGGGCCAGCGCGCAAACCCTCGCGTACATTCGCTACGGTTGTTGCGCGCTGGCCGTGTTCAGAGCGGCGGCGGTAATAACGCCTTTTGTGTTTAAGCTGAGTGGTGTGAGGTGATGTATGTGCGAATTGCTCGGGATGAGCGCGAATGTGCCAACAGATATTTGCTTTAGCTTTACCGGGCTGGTCCAGCGCGGTGGAGGAACCGGTCCCCATAAAGACGGTTGGGGCATTACCTTTTATGAAGGTAAAGGCTGTCGCACATTCAAAGATCCCCAGCCCAGTTTTCAGTCGCCAATAGCGAAGCTGGTACAGGACTACCCGATCAAATCGTGCTCGGTCATCGCCCATATTCGCCAGGCTAACCGCGGTATCGTCGCCCTGGAAAATACCCATCCGTTTACCCGCGAACTGTGGGGGCGCAACTGGACCTACGCGCATAACGGTCAGCTGGAAGGCTATGAGTCTCTGGAGACGGGGAATCTTCAGCCGATCGGCGAGACCGACAGCGAAAAAGTCTTCTGCTGGATCCTGCACTGCCTGACCGAGCGCTATGCGGGCACGCCGGACGATATGGTGGACGTGTTCAGGTTTATCGCGACGCTGGCGGGTGAGCTGCGGGAAAAAGGCGTGTTCAATATGCTGCTGTCGGACGGGCGCTATGTGATGGCGTTTTGCTCGACGAACCTGCACTGGATTACGCGCCGGGCGCCGTTTGGCGTGGCAACGCTGCTGGATCAGGATGTGGAAATCGACTTTCAACGAGAGACCACACCTGATGATGTGGTCACCGTTATCGCCACTCAGCCGCTGACCGGCAATGAGACCTGGAATAAGATTATGCCAGGTGAGTGGGCGCTATTTTGCCTGGGGGACCGTGTAGTTTGACGCCAGCTGCGGATGAATAACTTCATGGCTGAGCGGTTTGCTCACCACGTAACGGCCATCCATCACCGAGACAACAGGCGGCTTGTGGGTTTGCTGGAAATAGTCGTAGCCGGGCTTCAGCTGTTTCCAGAAATCCGCATAGTAAGAGTACTTGTGGCGTTCCATATTGGCATCGGTCATGCGGAAGGGATAGATGCTGACCTGCACGTTGGGCTGGCCGAACACTAACGCGCCGGTGACAAACTGGAAAATCTCATCGATGCCGGTATCGGTCATCGCATAGCAGCCGATGGATACGCAGGCGCCGTGAATCATCAGGTATTTACCTTCATAACCATGCGCGCGGTCGTAAGCATTCGGGAAGCCGATATTAATGGCTTTATAGAAACGGCTGTCAGGCTTTAGCTGATTGCGCGTCACGTTATAAAACCCTTCCGGACTTTTGAAGTCGCCCTGACGCTGTTTCGGTCCGAGGCCGCCGGAGTAGTTACAGATCCGGTAGCTGTCGAGAAGTTGCCAGGTTTCGCCCATTTTGACGTAAAGATCGAGCATGCGCTCTTCTTTGAAGATCTCAATGTAAACCGGGGAACCCATTAATTGTTGCTTATATTCTTTGCTAACCGGCGTCGTCGGGCCGTTATTGCTGAGTAGCCCAGCAAATGAAACGCACGGCAACAGAAGCATCGCAATAAAGAATGCGATTTTGCGCATACTGCTTGTTCCTTGATAAATCAAAAACCACATTGCCAGGACGGCAAGAGATACCCGAAATCAGACTTTTCTGGATTTAGAGCGCTCACATTAGCATCACGGCAGTTTTTCGCAAGCGCGGCCGCACCGCGTTTACAATTTAGTTTTCCTTTATAACCAATCTGGCGTCAAAGCGCAGTGAGAACTTTGCGCAACATGTCTCATTTTATAGCGAGTTAATCGTGGTTTACCTATAGCCTCCGCTTACGAAATGTTACACTTACGCCGCTAAATGATCAGGGTAAGAAAGGATGCTTCTCTCCCGTCTGGTGAATCACCAGGACCTCGCTTTTCCTTTTTCTCTGATTTCCCATCAATGTTGCTGGCCTCGGCCTGATGCCGGGGTTTAGGTTACGGATACCTGCTAACGATATGATTAAAATCACGAAAGGGCTGAATTTGCCCATAGCTGGCATGCCATCACAGCAGATCACTTTGAGCGTCGCGGTTAAACGCGTCGCGCTGTTGGGCGAAGAGTATGTCGGTATGCGCCCCTCAATGGCGGTCCGCGAAGGCGACCGGGTGCAAAAAGGGCAAACCCTGTTCGAAGATAAAAAGAACCCTGGCGTCCGCTTTACCGCGCCTGCCGCCGGGGTCATTAGCGCTATCCATCGCGGCGAACGTCGGGTTCTGCAATCGGTGGTGATTGATGTCGACGGCGACGAGGCCGTGCAGTTTTCCCGCTATGCGCCCGACGAGCTGGCGGGGCTGGCGCGGGAAACCGTCCAGCAACAGCTGCTGGAATCCGGTCAGTGGACGGCGTTGCGTACTCGCCCGTTCAGTAAAACCCCGGCGCCGGGCAGCGTGCCGGCGGCGATATTCGTTACCGCCATCGATACCCAGCCGCTGGCGGCGGATCCTCAGCCGCTGATTCGCGCCCGGCGCGAGGCCTTCGACGCCGGCCTCACCATACTGACCCGCCTGACGGCGGGCAAAGTTCATGTCTGCCAGGCCAGCGGCGGTAAGCTGGGCGGTCACCCGTCAGGGCAGGTGACCTTTAACCAGTTCGCCGGGCCGCATCCTGCCGGGCTGGTGGGTACTCACATTCATTTTCTTGAGCCCGTCAGCCTCAGCAAACAGGTCTGGCACCTTAACTATCAGGATGTTATCGCCATCGGCCGGCTGTTCCTCGACGGGGAACTGTGTAGCGAACGGGTGATCGCGCTCGGCGGCCCGCAGGTTAAAGAGCCGCGGCTGATTCAAACCTGCAGCGGCGTTAGCCTTGATGAACTGCTGGCTGGCGAGCTACAGGAAGGTGAAAACCGGGTCATTTCCGGCTCGGTCCTGAGCGGCAGCCGTGCGCAGGGGCCTCATGCCTTCCTCGGGCGTTTTCATCTGCAGGTCAGCGTGGTCAAAGAGGGGCGTGACAAGGAACTGTTTGGCTGGGTGATGCCGGGGAAAGACAAATTTTCCATTACCCGCACCACGCTGGGCCACTTCCTCAAGCGCAAGCTGTTTAACTTCTCGACCGATACCCACGGCGGCGAGCGCGCCATGGTGCCGATTGGTAACTATGAGCGGGTAATGCCGCTGGATATTCTGCCCACCATACTGCTGCGCGATTTGCTCGCGGGCGACAGCGATAGCGCGCAGGCGCTGGGCTGCCTGGAACTGGATGAAGAAGACCTGGCGCTGTGCACTTACGTCTGTCCCGGCAAGTATGAATACGGCCCGGCGCTGCGTAGCGTGTTAACCCAGATTGAGCAGGAAGGATAAGTGATGGGCTTAAAGCAACTGTTTGACAAACTTGAGCCGCACTTTACTCACGGCGGCAAGCTGGAAAAATACTACCCGCTGTTCGAAGCGACGGCGACGCTGTTCTACACCCCGGGCCAGGTGACGCGCGGCGCCGCTCACGTTCGTGATGCTATTGACCTCAAGCGTATGATGATTCTGGTCTGGCTTGCCGTCTTCCCGGCGATGTTCTGGGGGATGTATAACGTCGGCCTGCAAACCCTGCCGGCGCTGCATAAACTGTACGGCGCAGAGCAGCTGCAGCAGGTGATCGCCGCAGACTGGCACTACAGCCTCGCGCAGTGGCTGGGAGTCAGCTTCAGCGCCGATGCGGGCTGGATCAGCATGATAACGCTGGGCGCGGTGTTCTTCCTGCCCATCTACATGACCGTCTTTATCGTCGGCGGCTTCTGGGAAGTGCTGTTTGCTATCGTGCGTAAGCACGAGATCAATGAAGGCTTCTTCGTCACCTCGATTCTCTTCGCGCTGATTGTCCCGCCTACGCTGCCGCTGTGGCAGGCGGCGCTGGGGATTACCTTCGGCGTGGTGATTGCCAAAGAGATTTTCGGCGGGACCGGGCGTAACTTTCTCAACCCGGCGCTGGCGGGGCGCGCTTTCCTGTTCTTTGCCTGGCCGGCGCAAATTTCCGGCGATCTGGTGTGGACCGCCGCGGAGGGTTTCTCCGGCGCGACGCCGCTGTCCCAGTGGGCAAGCGGCGGCGGCGAGGCGTTGGTGAATGTGACCAGCGGCCAGCCGGTCAGCTGGATGGCGGCTTTCCTTGGCAATATTCCCGGCTCCATCGGCGAGGTTTCGACGCTGATGATCCTGATTGGCGGCGCAATCATTATCTTCGCGCGCATTGCCTCGTGGCGCATCGTTGCCGGGGTGATGATCGGCATGATGGCGACGGCGACGCTGTTTAATTTCATCGGCTCGGCCACTAACCCGATGTTCGCCATGCCGTGGTACTGGCATCTGGTGCTCGGCGGTTTTGCCTTCGGCATGATGTTTATGGCGACGGACCCGGTGTCTGCATCGTTTACGGATAAAGGGAAATGGAGCTATGGCCTGCTGATCGGCGTGATGTGTGTGCTGATTCGGGTGGTCAACCCGGCCTATCCGGAAGGGATGATGCTGGCGATCCTCTTCGCCAATCTCTTTGCGCCGCTGTTCGATTACCTGGTGGTGCAGGCCAATATTAAGCGGAGGAAGTCGCGTGGCTGAGAAGAAAAGTAACGATAGCATCGGCAAAACGCTGCTGGTGGTGCTGGTGCTTTGCCTGGTGTGCTCCATCGTGGTCGCCGGGTCCGCCGTGGGTCTGAAGTCGCGCCAGCAGGAGCAACGTGCGCTGGATAAACAACGCAATATTCTCGCGGTTGCCGGGCTGATGCAGCCGGAGATGAGCGCGGATGAGGTGGCTTCCGTCTTTGCTGCCCGTATTTCCCCGCGGCTGGTGAATTTAGCCACCGGCGAACTGCTGGATAAAGATCCGGGCAAATTCAACCAAGCGCAGGCGCTGAAAGACCCACAGCAAAGTATCGCGCTGGATGTCAGCCAGGACCCGGCAGGCATTAAACGCCGGAGTAATATTGTCGAAATTTACCTGGTGCGCGATGAGCAGCGGCAGATTCAGGAAGTGGTGCTGCCCATCTATGGCAACGGCCTGTGGTCGGTGATGTACGCCTTTGTCGCCCTCGACACCGACGGTCGTACGGTGAAAGGGATTACCTACTACGATCACGGCGAAACGCCGGGGTTAGGTGGGGAGGTGGAAAATCCCAACTGGCGTCAGCAGTTTGTCGGCAAGCAGGTGCTTGACGATCGCGGCCATCCGGCGCTGAAAGTGGTGAAGGGCAGGGCGCGTCCGGGCGATGTCCATGCCGTTGATGGGCTGTCCGGGGCGACGCTGACCTCGAACGGCGTGCAGCATAGCTTTGATTTCTGGATGGGTGATATGGGGTTTGGCCCGTTGCTGAAAAAAGTTCGTGAGGGAGGGCTGAATAATGGCTGAACTGGGCGATATGAAAGAAATGAAGCGCGTGCTGGTGGGGCCACTGCTGGCCAATAACCCCATCACGCTGCAGGTCCTGGGAGTCTGTTCGGCCCTGGCGGTGACCACCAAACTGGAAACCGCATTGGTGATGACCATTGCGGTGACGCTGGTGACGGCATTCTCCAGTATGTTTATCTCTATGATCCGTCACCATATTCCCAACAGCGTGCGCATTATCGTCCAGATGGCGATTATTGCTTCGCTGGTGATTGTGGTGGACCAGCTGCTGCGCGCTTTTGCCTATGAGACCTCTAAACAGCTGTCGGTATTTGTCGGGCTTATCATTACCAACTGTATCGTGATGGGGCGCGCCGAAGCGTATGCCATGAAGTCGCCGCCGCTGGCCAGCTTTATGGACGGTATTGGCAACGGTCTGGGCTATGGCGCAATCCTGATGATGGTCGGCTTTCTGCGCGAGCTTATCGGCAGCGGCAAACTGTTTGGCATCACCGTGCTGGAGACGGTGCAAAACGGCGGCTGGTATCAGCCGAACGGCCTGTTCCTACTGGCGCCGAGCGCCTTCTTCATCATCGGTTTGCTGATTTGGGCGCTGCGTAGCTGGAAGCCTGAACAGCAGGAAAAGGAGTAACCGATTATGGCTCATTACATCAGCCTGTTTGTGCGCGCGGTGTTTGTGGAAAACATGGCGCTGGCCTTCTTCCTCGGGATGTGTACTTTCCTGGCGGTCTCGAAAAAGGTCTCGACCGCCTTTGGCCTCGGCCTGACGGTCACCGTGGTGCTGGGTTTGTCGGTGCCTATCAATAACCTGGTCTATAACCTGGTGCTGCGTGACGGGGCGCTGGTGGAAGGCGTCGATTTAAGCTTCCTTAACTTTATTACCTTTATCGGCGTTATTGCGGCCCTGGTGCAGATCCTCGAGATGATCCTCGATAAATATTTCCCGGCGTTATACAACGCGCTGGGGATTTTCCTGCCGCTGATCGCCGTGAACTGCGCGATTTTTGGCGGCGTCTCCTTCATGGTGCAGCGTGACTATAACTTCCCGGAGTCCATCGTGTATGGCTTCGGCTCTGGTATCGGCTGGATGCTGGCGATTGTGGCGATGGCGGGGATCCGTGAAAAAATGAAATACGCCAATGTGCCCGCCGGTCTGCGCGGGTTAGGGATCACCTTTATTACCACGGGTCTGATGGCGCTGGGCTTTATGTCATTCTCCGGTGTGCAGCTATAAGGGCGGAAAGTATGGAAATTATTCTTGGCGTCGTCATGTTCACGCTGATCGTGCTGGTACTGTCAGGGTTGATCCTGGCGGCGCGCTCGAAGCTGGTCAACGCCGGTGACGTGGTCATTGAAATCAATAACGAGGCGGATAAACAGATCCACACGCCAGCGGGCGATAAGTTGCTGAATACGCTATCCAGCAACGGGATCTTTGTCTCCTCCGCCTGCGGCGGCGGCGGTTCCTGCGGCCAGTGTCGGGTGATGGTGAAAGAGGGCGGCGGCGATATCCTGCCGACCGAACTTTCCCATATTACCAAACGTGAGGCGAAAGAGGGCTGCCGGCTGGCCTGTCAGGTCGCGGTGAAGCAAAACATGAAGATCGAACTGCCGGAAGAGATCTTCGGCGTGAAAAAATGGCAGTGCGAGGTTATCTCCAATGATAACAAAGCGACGTTCATTAAAGAACTGAAGCTGCGTGTGCCGGACGGCGAAGCCGTACCGTTCCGCGCCGGGGGCTATATCCAGATCGAGTGTCCGTCGCACAAGGTGGTGTATGCTGACTTCGACGTGCCGGACGAGTATCGCGCGGACTGGGATAAATTTAACCTCTTCCGCTATGTTTCCGAGGTTAAAGAGCCAACGCTGCGTGCCTACTCGATGGCTAACTACCCGGATGAGAAGGGCATCATTATGCTCAACGTGCGTATCGCCACGCCGCCGTCGCAAGTGCCGGACGCCCCGCCGGGGATCATGTCCTCGTATATCTGGTCGCTGAAAGCCGGCGATAAGGTGACGATTTCCGGGCCGTTCGGCGAGTTCTTTGCCAAAGATACCGAAGCGGAAATGGTCTTTATCGGCGGCGGAGCCGGTATGGCGCCGATGCGTTCGCATATTTTCGATCAGCTCAAGCGCCTGCACAGCACGCGTAAAATCAGCTTCTGGTACGGCGCGCGTTCGCTGCGCGAAATGTTCTACGACGATGAGTTTGCCCAGTTGGCCCGTGAAAATCCGAACTTTACCTTCCACGTGGCGCTTTCCGATCCGCAGCCGGAAGATGGCTGGACCGGTCACACCGGCTTCATTCACAACGTGTTGTATGAGAACTATCTGCGCGATCACCCGGCGCCGGAGGACTGCGAGTTTTATATGTGCGGGCCGCCGGTGATGAACGCGGCAGTTATTAAGATGCTGAAAGAGCTCGGCGTCGAGGATGAAAACATCATGCTGGATGACTTTGGAGGTTGATGATGTTGACGGTGTTCGTGGCAACCTTTGTTATTTTCGCGCTGGTGATCCTGGGCATGTCTCTGGGGTATCTGGTTAGACGCAAAAGCATCCAGGGCAGCTGCGGCGGGATTGCCGCGCTCGGGCTGGAAAAGATCTGTGATTGTCCTGAGCCGTGCGATGCGCGGAAAAAACGCATGGCCCGCGAAGCGCAGCGCCAGCAGAGGCGGATCCTCTGATTACGCCTCCTTCTGTCGCCCGGTCGAGCGCAGCGGCGCCGGGCGATATCTCCTGTCCCCTCTTATTTTCCACGTAACAAAAAAGGACCCTACGCCGAGCCGGGGTCGCTCTCTTCTCATCTGACAGAGTTGTGCTGTATACTTGTCCAGTGGTAGGTGAGGGCTAACTATGCGTAAAATCATCCATGTCGATATGGACTGCTTCTTCGCGGCGGTCGAGATGCGTGACAATCCGGCGCTGCGGGATATCCCCATCGCCATCGGCGGTAGCCGGGTGCAGCGAGGCGTGATCAGCACCGCCAACTATCCGGCGCGTCAGTTTGGCGTGCGCAGCGCGATGCCAACCGCGATGGCGCTTAAACTTTGTCCGCATCTGACGCTGCTTCCCGGGCGCTTTGACGCCTATAAAGAGGCGTCGTCCCATATCCGGGAAATTTTCTCGCGCTATACCTCGCTGATTGAACCGCTGTCGCTGGATGAGGCGTTTCTTGACGTCAGCGACAGCGTACACTGTCAAGGTTCAGCCACGCTGATGGCGGAAGAGATCCGCCAGACGATCTATGACGAACTTCAACTGACCGCCTCTGCCGGTATCGCCCCGGTAAAGTTTCTGGCGAAAATTGCCTCCGATATGAATAAACCCAACGGCCAGTTTGTGATTGCGCCGCACCAGGTGGCGGAATTTGTGAAAACGCTGCCGCTGGCAAAGATCCCCGGCGTGGGCAAAGTTTCTGCCGCAAAACTGGAAAATATGGGATTGCGTACCTGCGAGGATGTGCAGAAAAGCGATCTGGCGATGCTGCTCCGCCGCTTTGGTAAATTTGGCCGGATCTTATGGGAGCGCAGTCAGGGGATCGATGAGCGGGAAATCAACAATACGCGGCAGCGTAAATCACTTGGCGTCGAGCGTACGCTGGTGGCGGATATCCACGAATGGGCCGAGTGTGAGGCGATTATCGAGAACCTGTATCAGGAGCTGGAGAGACGGCTGGTGAAGGTCAAGCCGGATCTGCTGATTGCCCGCCAGGGCGTAAAACTGAAATTCAATGATTTTCAGCAGACCACTCAGGAACACGTCTGGCCGCGGCTGAATAAAGATGATTTGCTCGCCACTGCCTGCAAAGCCTGGCATGAACGGCGGGGCGGCCGCGGCGTGCGGCTGGTGGGGCTACATGTGACGTTGCTCGATCCCCAGCTGGAGCGGCAGCTGGTACTGGGATTATGACGATGCCGATTATCAGGCCATACCGGGCAGACGACTTTTCTGCCCTGGTCACCATTTTTCTACGCGCGGTCCGGGAGACCGCCTGCCACGATTATTCTCCGGCGCAAATTGCCGCCTGGGCGCAGGTCGATGAGGCGCGCTGGCGGCAAAAAATACAGCACTCCTGGATAGGAGTGGCGGTGCTTGACCAGCAGGTCGTTGGGTTTATTACCGCCGTGGGCTGCCATATCGACTTACTGTTTGTCGCGCCGGACTACGGCCGTCGTGGCGTGGCCAGCGCGCTGCTCAGGGAACTGTTTGTGCAGATACCGCAGAGGACGCTAACGGTTGAGGCCAGTATCACGGCGAAACCGTGCTTTGAGCGTCATGGTTTCAGGGTGGTGGAAGAACAGCAGGTGGAAGCCCGTGGCGAGAGGTTTATCAATTATCTGATGGCGAAGGTGAGAGGGCCCGGATAAGGCGCAACGCGCCGCCACCCGGGCTCTCTTTTCTGGCAGGAGCTTACTTCGCCGGAATAGCTTTCAGCAGTTCAGTCAGCAGCGTCCAGTACTGGCCAACGCTCTCGATATGCACCTGCTCATCCGGGGAGTGCGGGCCGGTAATGGTTGGCCCGATGGAGACCATATCCATATTCGGATACGGTTTCTTGAACAGGCCGCACTCCAGACCGGCGTGAATGATCTGGATATTCGGCGTCTTGTTGAACAGACGCTGGTAGGTTTCACGCACCAGATGCATCACCGGTGAGTTCGCATCCGGCTGCCAGCCGGGGTATGCGCCTTTGGCTTCGGTTTTCGCGCCCGCCAGTTTACCCAGTGAATCCAGCATGCTAACAACATAGTCTTTACCGCTGTCGATCAGCGAACGGATCAGGCAGTGAATCTGGACATTGTCATCGGTCATGGTGACGACGCCAACGTTCAGGGAGGTTTCAACCACCCCTTTGGCCACGTCAGAGTTGCGGATCACGCCGTTTGGCGTGGCGTTCAGCAGACGCACGAAGCTGTCGCGGGATTGCGCCGTCAGCGCCGCTTTGTCATTGGCGGCGGCATCCAGCAGCAGCACCAGGTTCTTCTCTTTTGCCGCCAGTTCGTTTTTCAGAATTTCCTGGAAGGCATTGACCCGCGCTTTCAGCGCATCGACTTTATCAGCCGCGACGGCGATGGTGGCGAACGCTTCACGCGGAATCGCGTTGCGCAGGGTGCCGCCGTTGAAATCCACCAGACGCAGATCCAGCTCCTGGGCATAATCTGCCAGCAAACGGGCCAGCAGCTTGTTGGCGTTGCCCAGACCCACGTGGATTTCACCACCGGAGTGGCCGCCTTTCAGCCCTTTTAAGGTCAGCTTAAAGCTCTGGAAATCCGCCGGGAGCGCTTCACGGCTCAGGGCGAGGTTTGAGGTAAAGTCGATACCGCCGGCGCAACCCATATAGATTTCGCCCTCTTCTTCAGAGTCGGTATTAATCAGGATATCGGCCTGCAGCCAGTTCGCCTGCAGGCCAAATGCGCCGTCCATACCGGCTTCTTCGGTCATGGTCAGCAGCACTTCCAGCGGACCGTGAACCACGCTGTCATCGGCCAGCACCGCCAGTGCGGAAGCCATACCGATGCCGTTATCCGCACCGAGGGTGGTACCGCGCGCTTTGACCCACTCGCCGTCGATGTATGGCTGGATCGGATCTTTGGTAAAGTCATGCACGGTATCGTTGTTTTTCTGCGGAACCATGTCGAGGTGCGCCTGCAGAACAACCGGTTTACGGTTTTCCATACCGGCAGTGGCCGCCTTACGAATCAGAATGTTGCCAACCTGGTCGCGTTCTGCGTGTAACCCTTTTTCTTTTGCCCAGCCCATGATGTGTTCAGCGAGTTGTTCTTCGTGATAGGACGGATGGGGAATGGAGCAGATTTTGGCAAAAATATCCCATAGCGGTTGCGGGGATAATTGAGACAATTCAGACACGATGAGTCTCCTTACGATCGCCTGCAAAAGTCTTTTACAGGTCGAGGGTTAGCAATAAAAAGTACCACAAGCGCAGGCTTGCGCAGTGGGGTTGAGAATACCACTTTCCACGCGGACTGGTAGTGTAAACAACGCAAAAAGCGTCGCTATGGCCGCTTAACACTGGTTTTTAGCGCGTCAGATCTCTATAATCTCGCGCAACCATTTTCCCCCTCGAACATCATTTAAGCCGTATAACACAGGCTGGGACACTTCACATGAGCGAAAAATACGTCGTCACCTGGGACATGTTGCAGATTCACGCCCGCAAACTGGCCAATCGTCTGATGCCTTCTGAACAATGGAAAGGCATTATTGCCGTGAGCCGCGGCGGTCTGGTGCCGGGCGCATTGCTGGCGCGTGAACTGGGTATTCGTCATGTTGATACCGTTTGCATCTCCAGCTACGACCATGACAACCAGCGCGAGCTGACCGTCCTGAAACGTGCTGAAGGTGATGGTGAAGGCTTCATCGTGATCGATGACCTGGTCGACACCGGCGGTACCGCCGTCGCTATTCGCGAAATGTACCCAAAAGCACATTTTGTCACCATTTTCGCTAAACCGGCGGGTCGTCCGCTGGTTGATGATTATGTTGTTGATATTCCTCAGGATACCTGGATTGAACAACCGTGGGATATGGGCGTGGTGTTCGTACCGCCGATCTCAGGTCGTTAATTGATAAGGTCAGTGCTATTTACCACGCCCGGTTATGCCGGGCGTGGTTTTTTTTACCCGTATGCAGGTTACAATAGCCTGAGTGGCAACATGATGGAGGCTGCACATGTCCCAGGCTAACCTTAGCGAAACGCTGTTTAAACCTCGATTCAAACATCCCGAAACCTCGACGCTGGTGCGCCGGTTTGCCTCCGGTGCGCCACAGCCGATCCACTCTGCGCTCGACGGTAGCAACGTCGACCACTGGTATCGCTTGATCAATCGTCTGATGTGGGCCTGGCGCGGCGTGTCGCCGCAGGAGATCCTTGACGTGCAGGCACGCATTGTCATGAGCGATGCGGAGCGTACGGATCCGGAACTTTACGACACCGTGGTGGGGTATCGCGGCGGCAACTGGATTTTTGAATGGTCTAAGCAGGCGATGGCCTGGCAGCAGAAGGCCGGCCAGGAAGACGATCCGATAGCGAGCGGTCGTCACTGGCTGCGGGCGTCGAACCTCTACAGTATTGCTGCCTACCCGCATATTAAAGGTGATGAGCTGGCCGAACAGGCGCAGGTGCTGGCCTATCGCGCGTATGAAGAGGCGGCCCGACGCCTGCCGGGCGAACTGCGCGAGCTGGAGTTCCCGATTCCCGGCGGCGCGCCGGTGACCGGTTTTTTACATATGCCGAAAGGTGAAGGCCCGTTCCCGGTGGTGCTGATGTGCGGCGGCCTGGATGCGCTGCAGACGGACAACTACAGCCTGTATGAGAACTACTTCGCGCCGCTGGGGATCGCCATGTTGACTCTGGATATGCCCTCGATCGGCCTCTCGTCGAAATGGAAGCTAACCCAGGAAACCAGCCAGCTGCATCAACATGTGCTGAGGCATTTACCGAACGTCCCGTGGGTCGATCATACCCGGGTGGCGACCTTTGGTTTCCGTTTTGGCGCCAATATCGCCGTGCGTCTGGGCTATCTGGAGCCACAGCGTTTAAAAGCGGTGGCCTGTCTCGGTCCGGTGGTGCACAACCTGCTGGTGGATCCGCTGCATCAGGGCCGGGTTCCGGAAATGTATCTCGACGTTCTGGCGTCGCGCCTGGGGATGCATGATGCTTCCGACGAGGCGCTGCGCGTCGAACTGAACCGCTATTCATTAAAAACCCAGGGGCTTCTGGGGCGCCGCTGCCCGACGCCGATGCTATCCGGCTTCTGGAAAAACGATCCTTTCAGCCCGGAAGAGGAGTCTCGTTTAATCACCTCGTCATCTGCCGATGGCAAACTGCTGGAGATCCCATTTAAGCCCATTTATCGCAATTTCGATCACGCATTGCGACAGATTGCCCGCTGGATCAACCATAGATTTAGTTAATATATTGCTAAATTTTATTGATTTGGTAAAACAGTTGCATCACTAAAGGAGATCGCAATGACGTTACCGAGTGGACACCTGAAGAGTAAGCTGATTAAGAAATTCACGGCTCTTGGCCCCTATATTCGCGAAGAGCAGTGTGAAGACAACCGCTTCTTTTTCGATTGCCTGGCAGTCTGCGTCAATGTCAAACCGGCGCCGGAAAAACGGGAGTTCTGGGGATGGTGGATGGAGATGGAAGCGCAGGAATCACGCTTTACTTACAGCTATCAGTTTGGTTTGTTCGATAAAGAAGGGGTCTGGCGACCGGTCGCTATCGACGACCCTGAAGTGAGCGAGAAACTGGAAAAAACGCTGCGTGATTTCCGCGAACGAGCTAACGCGCTGCTGGCGACATTCAGCCTGAAGCTGGAACCCGCCGACGACTTTAGTGAACCCATCAGGCTGCGGGCCTGATATCTGCCCTATCCGTCCGGTTACCCCTGCCGGGCGATATGTCGTTCATCGGCGGCGGTGATGGCAACATCCGGTGAACGGGTCAGGGGAAGAAAAACCGCTTCCCCTGAGAGCGCTTTTTGCCAGACCACGTCGTGACAATGTTGGCTGCTTGCGACGGCAACATTGTTAAGACGGGCCGCGGATACGGCCAGCTTATTTATCGAGCTCTGCGCTCATCATCACTTTATTCCCCATCCGGGCGCTGGTGATTTTATACTCGGTGGCATTCAGCTCTTTCGCTTTTTTGGCAATTGCCGCTTCTGCGGAATCCAGAGTATTGCCTGTGGCCGTCACGGTCTGCGCGGAAGCGCCAAAGGCGAGCAGGGAAAGTACGCTTGCGGCAAGAAAAGCGGTCATCGTTTTCATGTTCATTATCCTGTCATTGGTGATGTAAGGCACTCCTTTACGGTGGAACTGCCTGATGTCGTAAATAGTAAAGCGCAGCCGCCGGCGGAAAAAGAAAGCGACGGACAATATACTTTTCTACTTTTGTTCATAAAGAAGGGGGCGGCGGAGAGGCCGACGCACCCCGGATGGCATCATGCGCTCAGGCGGAAAAGTTGTTTTTCAGCGCCTGCAGGCCGTCATGATAAATGGTGAAGAACAGCGCTTCGGCTTCTGTTTCGCTGACGCCGACCGGCGTAAAGCTTCCACTCCATTCCACGCGGCTGATATCGCGATCGGCGGTGGCGTGAACCGAGATCGTCGCCAGATAATCGGCAACCGGGAACGGCGCCTGAATAATCGAATAGCTATAGCTGCGCTGCCGGTTATCGAAGGCTTCCAGGCGCTCGATAACGGTACCGCCGTCGGCGGTGGTCAGGGTGCGTACACGTCCACCTTCTGTGATAACGCTTTGCGGGATAAACGGCAGCCAGTCAGGGAGGGTGTCAAAGCCGCCCATCAGCTGCCATACGCTGTCGGCAGAGGCCGGGATTTCAATCGATACAGTGGTCGTAGCCATTATTTTCTCTCTTAATTTCAGTTGATTAGATTTACATTGCCAGAGTGTCGACGACACCGCCGTCGACGCGCAGGGCGGCGCCGGTGGTCGCGGAAGAAAGCGGTGATGCGAGATAAACCGCGAGATTCGCCACCTCTTCGACATCCGCGGCGCGCTGGATGATGGAACTCGGACGCGCGGTTTTAACGAACTCATCGGCTTGTTGGCGCGGGCTACGGCCCGACTGCGCGGCGGCATCCGCCAGCATCGTCTGCAAGCCTTCGGTAAAGGTCGGGCCGGGTAAAATGGCATTCACCGTCACGCCGGTACCTGCCAGGCGTTTTGCCAGGCCGTGCGACACCGCCAGATTGGCGCTTTTGGTCACGCCGTAATTAATCATGTCGGCAGGGATCGCCACGCCGGACTCCGACGAGACAAAAATAATGCGTCCCCAGCCCTGTTCGACCATTCCCCCGGCGTAGTGGCGCGACAGCCGTACGCCGGACAGCACGTTGACGTTATAAAAGTGCATCCACTCCGCGTCGGGAACGCTAAAGAAGTCCTTATCGTTGAAGATGCCGAGGTTGTTGATGACGATATCGGCCCGTGGCTGCGCCGCGCACAGTGTGGCAACGCCCTGCTCGGTGCTGAGATCGGCGACGACGCCGCGCAGCAGCGCGGCCGGCAGCTCGCTGGTCACTGCGGCCATCGCGCTATCGACGCTGCTCTGCTGGCGACCAACGATAATGACGTTGGCCCCCGCCTGCGCCAGCCCTTTGGCGATGCCAAGACCGATACCGGATGTGGAACCGCTGACCACCGCGACTTTATTGGAAAGATCCAGTTTCATGCTATTTCCCATCTTCTGGAAGGGGCCTTTCGGCCCCGCAAAAATTAACGTGTCGGCAGCGGTGCGTTGCTGGCAACCAGATTCTGCCGGCGCATTTCGTCCCAGAATTCTGCCGGGATAGCGACCTGCAGCGCAGCCAGATCTTCCGCCATACGGCCAGGACGGCTGGAGCCCGGGATCACCGCGGCAACCGCCGGGTTAGCCAGCGCGAACTGCAGCGCAGCGGCCTTCACATCAACCTGGAAGCGGGCGGCAAGCGCCTGGATCTGCGCAACCTGCTGGCGAATCGCCGGCGATGCCAGCTGGTATTCGAAGTGGTCGCCCCCCGCCAGGACGCCGGAGCTATAGGGGCCGCCGACGACGATATCGACATTCTGTTCCAGCGCTTCCGGCATCAGGCGCTGCAGCGCGCGCTTGTGATCCAGCAGGGAGTAGCGGCCAGCCAGCAGGAATGCGTCTGGCTTGGGTTCGTCGAGCGCGAGCGTCAGTTCGCATGGCTCCACGCGGTTCACGCCGAGGCCCCAGGCTTTAATCACCCCTTCGTCACGCAGGCGGGTCAGGGCGCGGAAGGCGCCGGTGCGGGCAATATTGAACTGCTCCAGCCAGCTATCGCCGTAGAAATCCTGCGCCGGATCGTGGATCCAGACGATATCCAGATGGTCGGTTTTCAGACGCGTTAAGCTATCTTCGATCGAACGCAGGGTGGCGTCGGCGGAGTAGTCGTTGAGAATTTTATTTTTCCGCCCATGCTCGAACAGACCGCCTTTCTCACCGAAGTCGCGGGTTGCCGGATCTTCCAGTTCATCCAGCATAATGCGGCCGACTTTGCTGCTCAGAACGAATTCATCGCGCGGATACTGAGAAAGCGCCTCGCCCATACGGATTTCGGAAAGACCGGAGCCATACAGCGGCGCGGTATCGAAGTAGCGAATACCCAGTTTCCAGGCTTCGCTAACGGTGGCATGGGCCTCTTCTTCGGGAATGGCGCGGTACATGTTGCCCAGCGGTGCGCCGCCTAAACCGATGTTGCCTGGAAGAATATGTCTAATGCTCATTAAGATGTCCTCAATATTTTTTCCCGCTATGGGAGGGGTTCATTCAGGGGATTTATGCTTCATCCCTGTGACGAGGATCACAATAACTTGCGATGTTGTGACTTGATAGGACATAATTCGCCTGACTTAAGTCCTTCGAGGTCTAATATGATTGATTTACGCCAGTTGAAATACTTTGTAGTGGTTGCCGAAGAAGAGCACGTGGGCCGCGCCGCCGAGCGTCTGCATATTTCGCAGTCGCCGCTGAGCCGCCAGATTGCCCAGCTTGAGGAGCGCCTGGGCCTGATGTTGTTCGAGCGTAACCAGCAGCGCATCCGCCTGACGGCTGACGGGCAAACCTTTCTGGCGGAAACGCGCTCGCTACTGACCCACGCCAGCCGCCTGGAGTCGCTGGGCAAGCGGTTAGGGCGGGGCGAAGACGGCGGGCTGTGTATTGGCTATATCGAAAATGCCATGCACTCCGGTGTGCTCTCTACTGCGTTGCGCACGCTGCGTATTTCGCGCCCGGATGTACATATCGCGCTCTATAGCCAGCCTCCCGCCACGCAGATTGAAGGTTTACGCCAGCGCAGCCTGGATTTTTCGCTGGTGGATATGCCGCCGTCGGAAGGCGAGCAGGATCTGGAATATATTCAGGTGCTGGATGACCGCATGCTGCTGGCGCTGCCGCAAAGCCATCCGTTAGCGCAGGCGAAAAACGTGTTGCCGGAGCAACTGGCCGATCAGCAGTGGATTGCGGTGATCCATAACGATGATGCGCATTCGCGCGATGATTTTGTGGCCGCCTGCGTCAGAGCGGGCTTTAACCCGGATATTCGCCTGGAAGCGGGAGAGCCGTTAACCGCGCTTGGGCTGGTGGCGGCGGGTCTCGGCCTGGCGCTAATCCAAAACAGCCTGCGGCATAATGCGCCGGAAGGCGTCGCGCTGCGTGAAATTCCGTGGATGGGCTACTCCACGCAGCTGTGGGCGGCGTGGCATAAAGCTAACCGACGCCCGCTGGTGACCCATTTTCGCGACGTGCTGCGCGGTGAAGGCGCAGAGGGCGCGCCGGCGGCCGGCGGCCGGGAAGCCCCGGCGCCATGATCGACGCTGCCCCGGCCGATGTGCTTACAGACCAATACACATGTATTTAATTTCCAAGTAATCTTCGATGCCGTACTTCGAACCTTCGCGCCCGAGACCGGAAGCTTTCACCCCGCCAAACGGCGCGACTTCGTTGGAAATGAGTCCGGTGTTGATACCGACGATGCCGTACTCCAGCGCTTCACCGACGCGGAAGACGCGGCTCAAATCGCGGGCATAGAAATAGGCGGCCAGACCGAATTCGGTATCGTTGGCCTGCTGGATAACATCCGCTTCGTCTTTGAAACGGAACAGGGGTGCCAGCGGACCGAAGGTCTCTTCTTTCGCGACTTTCGCATCAGCGGGAACATCGACCAGAATGGTTGGCTGGAAGAAATTACCGCCCAGCTGATGCGCTTTCCCGCCGGTTATCACCCTCGCGCCTTTACCGATGGCATCGGCGATGTGTTCTTGTACCTTGGCAACCGCTTTCTCATCGATCAACGGCCCGGTCGTCACCCCCGCCTGCAGGCCGTCGCCGAGGTGCAGTTTTTCCACCGCCTGCTGAAGTTTTTCGGCAAAGCGTTCATACACGCCGTCCTGCACATACAGGCGGTTGGCGCAGACGCAGGTCTGCCCGGCGTTACGAAACTTGGAGGCCATCGCGCCCTCCACCGCCTTATCCAGATCGGCATCATCGAAGACGATAAACGGCGCGTTGCCGCCCAGCTCCAGCGACACTTTTTTGATGTCCTGGGCACATTGCGCCATCAGCTGACGGCCAATTTCCGTTGAACCGGTAAACGACAGTTTGCGTACCAGCGGGTTGCCGGTGAGTTCATTCCCGACCGCGCTGGCGGAACCGGTCACCACGTTGAACACTCCGTCAGGGATCCCGGCGCGCTGCGCCAGCTCGGCCAGCGCCAGCGCGGAAAAAGGCGTCTGACTGGCGGGTTTCAGCACCATGGTGCAGCCAGCGGCTAATGCCGGCCCGGCCTTGCGGGTGATCATCGCCGCCGGAAAATTCCACGGGGTGATCGCGGCGGTGACGCCAATGGGCTGTTTAATCACGATCAGCCGTTTATCAGCCTGATGGCCGGGAATCGTGTCGCCATAGATGCGTTTACCCTCTTCGGCAAACCACTCGATGAACGAGGCCGCATAGCTGATTTCTCCCTTCGCTTCGGCCAACGGTTTACCCTGTTCCAGGGTCATCAGGCGCGCCAGATCGTCCTGGTTTTCCAGCATCAGATCGAACCAGCGGCGCAGGATCGCGGCGCGCGCTTTGGCGGTTAATTCACGCCAGGCGGGAAGGGCGCGGTTGGCGGCATCGATGGCCTCATGGGTCTCTTCGGCGCCCATTTTCGGCACTGATCCCAGCTGCTGGCCGTTGGCCGGGTTGCTCACCGCGATGACATCGCCGCTGATGGCGTCTCGCCACTCACCATTGATAAATGCCTGCTGGCGGAACAAGGTTAAATCAGTAAGTTGCATGGTCATTTCCTGTTTCAGAACGTTTAACGGGCGAACGAAGTGCTCCAGCGTAGCGGAGAATGAAAAGTCGCGTTTGCGATAGCCTTCACGTTTACCGGCGATCGCTGCGCGAGGGTAGACACGGATTACCCGGGCGGCCCGCGCTGGCCTTGCACTCCTCACCCGTTAAGTGTAGACGCCGAAGCCGCGTGGCAGCGGCGGCTAAACAGTGACTAAACAGCGATGCCTCGTTGTGATGGTGTAAACCCTCGCGCTCATTTCGCGATATCAGCCACAAAATTAACACATCGCAGGCCATCAACCCGGGAAGCAACTTGCTTTTATGCGGGGAGGCGGATACGTTCTGTAACGTTACACTAAAACGTTACAGAAGAAGTTAACTACCCGATTATAAGTGAAGACCCTGGCGATTTAGCGAGGCCCAAAGGTGCTACAGACACCTCAACGGTACGTGAAAGGATAATTATGATGAAAATGAAACAGTTTTGTTCGGCCAGACGTATTTTAGCGTGCGCCTGTTTGAGCACGGCCCTGCTGGCGGGGAGTGCGCTGAGCGCATTGGCTCATGCGGCGCTTAATTTCCGCGTTTACTCTTCTCTGCCGGCGGACGATTCCTCCGCGCATTATATTTGGTTCAGTCGTTTTCAGGAAAACCTCAACAACAACGCGAAACTGAAAGGGCAGATAAAGCTCAATTATTTCGCCAATGGGATGTTGGGCAAAGAGGCGGATGCCACCCAGCAGGTCCGGATTGGCGCGATTAACATGATGATTTCCGGTACCTCAATCTGGGCCACGCTGGTGCCGGAAATTGGCGTGCTGGATCTCGGGTATTTATTTAAGGATTACGACCAGGTCGGGCGTACGCTGGATGGCAAAGCGGGGGAAAAACTCTCGGCGCTGATGCGGGATAAGGCCAACGTCATGGTGCTTGGCTATGGCTATAACTTAGGTTCCCGTAACATTTACACCAAAAAGGTCATTGAAAAACCGGAAGATTTAAAAAACCTCAAAATTCGCGTTTTGCCGGTGCCTAACTTCATTGCCACCCTGAATCACATGGGAGCGGTGGCGATCCCCATGCCGGGAGGGGAAGTCTACTCCAGTTTGCAGATGGGGGTGATCGACGGCGTGGAGCACGATGCCCCGACGATTTATGCGAGCAAATATTATGAAATTGTCAAAAACGGCACCCTGACCCGCCATAGCTACAACCCGCTGATGATCGCCATGAATAAAAAGAGCTTTGAGCAAATTCCAGCGGATCTGCGTGCCGATGTGCTGGCGGCAGCCAAAGAGGCGACGGATTACGAACGCCTGCAGGCCGGTAAAAAAGAGCAGGAAGCGATCAACAATCTTGCCGCTAAAGGCGTGACGTTCCGTGAGATTGACCGCCAGTACTTCTATCAGCAGGTCCAGCCCGTATGGCAGGCATTCCTCAGCCAGTACCCGGATATGAAGCCTATCGTTGACGACATCACCGCAGCGGCGAAAGACCCGTCATGATCCGCGCCGCTTGCCCGGCCGCGCTCTGGCTGACGCAAGCGGTGAGATTTGCCAACCTTGTGGAGAGAACTCAACATGGCAGATATCTCGATTAAAGCTAAAGCAAAGGATGAGTGCGTTGCCCTTACGCTATTGGGCAAGCTGAGCCGGTTTTTAACCACCCTAACCGCCTGGGCCGGGGCATTGGTGTTGTTTATCAACGTGCTGGTGGTGTTTGCCTCCGTGATCTGGCGCTATGCGCTGCACTCCCCCATCCACTGGGCGGAAGAGGTGGCGCGGGCGCTGATGATTGCGCTGGTGTTTTTTGGGGTGGCGACTTCAACGGCGAAAGGCGGTCATATTGGCGTCGATCTATTCCTGCGTTTTCTGCCGGAACGGATTCGACCTTACGTGGTGCACGCCAGCCGCTGGATCCTGTTTCTGGTCTCGGTTGGGTTGGTGCTTTCCAGCTATGACCTGGTGCAGGCGGCGCGGCTGCAAACCACAGAGAGCGGGCTACCGCAGACGATCTACGTTATTCCGGTGCTGATTGGCTCGCTGGTGATGATGGTGGCGGCACTGGAACTTGCGCTGCGCGAACGGCTGCGGGTGGTGCTGCTCAGCGGGCTGGGGATCGTGGCGCTGGCGGCGATAGGCTATCTGAAACTGTCGCTGATGGCCGACCCCGCCAGCGCCGCGGCAGGGCTGATGCTGATCTGTTTCGTTCTCGGTATCCTGGCCGGCGTGCCGATTGCCTTCACCCTCGGCATGTCGGCGATGGTGTTCTTCATTTGCGATCCCTCCCTGCCGTTTGTCTTTTTCTCGCAGCAGGTCGCCGCCGGGGTGGATCACTTTGTGCTGCTGGCGATTCCGTTCTTCCTGCTTGCCGGCGCCGCCATGGAGATCAACGGGATGTCGACGCGCCTCGTTGAACTTATCGTCCGGGGAATGGGACGTTTTCGCGGCGGTTTAAATATGACCACCGTACTGTCGATGGCCTTCTTCTCCGGGATCTCCGGCTCGAAGCTGGCGGATGTGGCCGCGGTGGGCGGGGTGCTGATGCCCGCTGTACGCCGGGCGAAGCAGGACGGCGAAGAAGCGGCGGGCGTGTTCGCCGCCTCGGCGGTGATGGCGGAAACCATTCCGCCGTGCGTTAACCTGATTGTCATGGGCTTCGTGGCGAACATTTCGATTGGCGCTCTGTTTATTGCCGGTCTGGTCCCGGCGGCCTGTTTACTGGTGCTGCTGATGATTGCCGCTAACCGTTTTGGCGGCAAAATCAACGTCAGCGAAGCCTATCCCGTCTTACGTCCGCGCACGCAGCTCTATCTTGGCGCCGCCGTGGGGCTGGTGATGATTTTTATGATTGGCCGCGGCGTGATGATGGGGATTGCCACCTCGACGGAGATTTCCGCCTTTGCGGTGATTTACGCCATCGTAGTGGGCCGCCTTGCCTTTCGCGAGCTGACGTTTAAAGCGACGGTGAAAATGTTCATCGATATCGCCGCCATGTCCGGGGTGCTACTGTTTATCGTCGCCTGCGCCACCAGCCTCTCTTATGCGCTGACGATACAGATGATCCCGCAGCAAATCGCTGAATTACTGGTGAGTATTGGGGTTGAACAGGGGGCCTGGCTGTTCCTGCTCTTAACCATCGTCATCCTGATTATTTTCGGTGCGGTTCTCGAAGGCGCGCCGGCGCTGATTATCTTTGCGCCGATTCTGGTGCCTATCGCGGTTCAGCTGGGGTTCAGCCCACTCCATTTCGGCATCATTATGATTCTGGCCATGGGGTTTGGCCTCTTTTCACCGCCGATCGGGCTCGGGCTGTACACCACCTGCGCAATTTGCGGCGTGGAAATGAAACATGTTATCCGGCCAATGGCGAAATATCTGGCGGTGGTGTTTGTCGGCATAATTATCGTGGCGATGGTCCCCCCCTTAACTACCTGGCTGCCGGGGCTGGCCGGTTATTAATTGCGAATGCAGTATCTGATGCAGTTGCGGTGTTGATACGTCCCGCCGCGGGGCGTTCTGTCAATCAATAAAGTCGCGCTCAGACGGTGCTATTTAACACGCCTGCGGGTGGGGATGTCCACGCCCTGAATATCTCGCGAGTGATAAATAGACTATGCCGCTAGCGCTTTATGCGAAATAAAAGGAGCAGGCCATGGGATCGTTAACAAGAAAGAAAGTCTTTATTACCGGCGCGGAGCAAGGTATTGGTAAAGAGACCGCCAGAAAGCTGATTGAAGCCGGATGCGATATTTATATTCACTATTTTAGCGGTGAAGAGGGCCCCCGGGAATTAATGGCGATTGCGCAACAACGAGGAGGTAAAGCGGCCAGCGGGTATGCCGATTTAACGAATGAGGCGGATGCGGCGCGCTGCGTTGCCGAAGCGGCGGAGTTTTTAGGCGGGATAGATATTCTGGTGAATAACGTCGGTGGAATTATTGCCCGTAAATGGCTCGGAGAGATCGACCCGCAGTTCTGGCGTACGGTGATTGATGTCAATATGACCACTATGCTCAATGTCACCCAGGCGGCGCTGCCGTGGTTAAAAGCCGCGCCGGACGGCGCAAGTATCGTCAATCTGGCCTCATTAGCCGGGCGCTCCGGCGGACACTCCGGCTCCCTGGTCTATTCGATGACCAAAGGCGCGGTGCTGACGTGGACGCGCTCCCTTGCCGCCGAGCTGGGCGAGTTTGGGATTCGGGTCAATGCCGTGGCGCCGGGGTTGATTCTGGGGACCCGTTTTCATAACCAGCATACCACGCAGGCGTCAGCCGACCGCACCATCGCGGACATTCCGTTGGCAAGAGCCGGTACGCCTGAAGATGTTTCCCGGGCGATCTGTTTCCTCGCCTCCGAATATGATGGCTTTATCTCCGGGGCAACCCTCGATATTAACGGCGGTATTTACCGGGCATAAACCTCAGGGCGGGGATGTCCCCGCCCAATTTAAGCGAGCTTACTGATGATCAGGTCAGATATTATTCACCCGGATTTACTTCAGGCGCTGGCGCAGTGTGGCCATAAAGCCCAGATTCTGCTTGCCGATGCCAATTATTCTTTATTGACGAACACCGCACCGCGGGCCCGTATTATTTATCTTAATTTTTCCCCAGGATTAATCAGCAGCGTGGTGATTCTGGAAAAAATACTCGGCTATATCAGTATTGAAAAAGCGCGGCTGATGTCCAGCCCGGCGGATTTTAATAATACCATCGCCGGGGAATATCGCCATTTACTGACAGCGGCGAGTGAACTGGAGTATGTCGAGCGCGAGGCGTTCTACGCGCTGGCGAAATCATCGGACACGGTGTTAGCCATCGCCTCTGGCGAAACCCGGCGTTTTGCCAATATTCTGCTGACCGTTGGCCCGACGGTGCTGTGAGTGACGGAGAAGAGTCGATCGCTCTTCTCCGGCTCCGCTTTCAGGGGGCGTCTCGTACCGACTGGCGACACACCAGAGCCGGGGGAAACAAAAACTCTTGTGGCGGAAGGGCCGGGTTTTCTATGCGTTCAATTAGCCGCGTCACCATGACCTCCGCCATCTCGGCCAGCGGCGGCATCACCGAGCTCAATCGCGGATAGACCAGTCCGGATAACGGAATATTATCGATACCGATGATAGAGATCTCCCCCGGGACGCTGATCCCGGCTTCGTGCAGACCGGCCATTAAACCAATGCCGAGCGCATCATTAATGGCGACGATCCCGTCGGGGCGGTGCGCCTGTCGGCAGATTTTTTGCGCCAGCGATCGGCCCAGCTCGGTCATTTCAGTGTCGCCATAGGCCGCCATTGTTTTCTCTTCGACGATCGTCCCTTCCTGCAATAAGCCATGCTGCTGTACAGCGCTGAGAAAACCTTCGATTTTATGCGCGCGGCTGGGGGTCATACCGGCGACGGTGGCAAAGGTCAGATGCCGACACCCGCGGGTAATCAGATGTTCTGTCGCCATGCGCCCGGCTTCGACGTTATCCATCGAGACGCTGTCGAGAGCCAGGCCGCCGGATACGGCGCTGGCCGGCATCCGACCGTCGTAGTTGACCATCATCATGCCCTGCGCGGCGGCCCGGGAAAAATGCGCTTTTTCAATATCGCAGGCGGCCACGATAATGCCGCGCACCCCGTGGGCGAACATATCTTCCAGAAAGGCTTCTTCTTCTTCGATTTGCCGGTAGGTGTTACCGATCAGCACCCGGTAATGGCGCTTTTTGGCGGCAAGATCCACCTCGCGGACCAGGGAGGCAAAGCTGGGGTTAACGATGGACGGCACCAGCAGGCCGATCATTTTGGCCTGACCCGTTTTAAGCTGCTGGGCGACACGGTTAGGGAAGTAATTCAGCGTTTGCATGCTGTGCTGAATACGCGTCAAGGTCTCTTCGCGCATCTGATCGGTACGACCATTGAGTACGTTGGATACGGTACTGACAGATACGCCAGCATGTTTCGCGACATCACGAATATTTGCCATACATCTCCTTTGCAGCAATGGGCGAGTGATAGACCCCGGGTCTCATCCAGGCCTCCTGACGCGGAGTCTGCAAGCCTCATCCCGCATCGCTTTCTTTGATGGAATGACTCCGCCATAGCGGTTTAGTGTAACGTTACAGTTGGCGCTGTCAATGGGGTGGCGAGGATGGAAGGCGCAGTCAGCAGAGGCGAAAAGGCGGTGTGGCGGGTTGCACAGCAGATCGTTTCCCCGGACCAAGGTATCTCTTCAATCCGGGGGGACGGGGCGTCGGGTCATCGGATGCGAACGGACTCACCACCAGGCTGCTGTTTATCCGGCGCGGTAGCGGTATTTCTCAATGGAGGCGGGATACATCTCAATTGAGAAGCCTGGCGCCTGCGGCGGCATATATGCTGCGCCCTTGATCACGCAAGGATTGATAAAATGTTCGTGCAGATGGTCGACATATTCGATTACCCGACCGGTATGCGTCCCGGCGATACACAGGTAGTCGATCATCGACAGGTGCTGAACGTACTCGCATAGCCCAACGCCGCCGGCATGCGGGCAAACCGGCAATTGGTATTTTGCCGCCATCAGCATCACCGCCAGCACCTCGTTAACACCGCCCATGCGGCAGGCGTCTATTTGCACCACATCGATGGCCTCACGCATGATGAACTGTTTGAACATAATGCGGTTCTGGCACATTTCGCCGGTAGCGACTTTGATGGGCGCGACGGCCTCGCGGATGCGGCGATGCCCCTCGATATCGTCCGGGCTGGTCGGCTCTTCGATAAACCACGGATTGGCGAAGGCCAGCGCCTTAACCCAGGGGATCGCTTCGTTGGTCTCCCAGACCTGATTGGCATCGATCATCAGCTTACGGTCGGGGCCGATCGTCTCCCGGGCGATGCGCACCCGGCGGATATCGTCCTCCAGATCGCGCCCGACTTTCAGTTTCAGATAATCGAAGCCTGCGTCCACGGCTTCCTGGCACAGGCGGCGCAGTTTATCATCCGGGTAGCCGAGCCAGCCCGCCGAGGTGGTATAGCAGGGGTAGCCTTCAGCCTGCAGTTTCTCCATGCGCAGGGCTTTATCTTCCGCCCGCTGCTGCAGCAGCACGAGCGCCTCCTGTGGCGTAATGCAGTCGGTGATGTAGCGAAAATCGATGCAGCGCACCAGCTCCTCGGGGGACATCTCCGCCACCAGCCGCCACAGCGGTTTGCCTTGGGCTTTACTCCACAGATCCCAGACGGCGTTGACCAGAGCGCCGGTGGCAAGATGGATAGCCCCTTTATCAGGCCCGATCCAACGCAGCTGGCTGTCGTTGGTCAAATCGCGCCAGAACTTTCCCATATCCGCAGTGATATCGGCAAGATGACGGCCGACGAGTAAATGTTCAAGCGCGCGAATAGCGGTACAGCAGATTTCATTGCCGCGGCCGATGGTAAACGTTAGACCGTGGCCGCGAAGCGCGGCGTTATCTGTCTCTAAAATGACGTAGGCGGCAGAATAGTCGGGATCGGGATTCATGGCATCCGAGCCGTCAAGCGATAGCGAGGTTGGAAAGCGTATATCTTCTACGCGGACTGCAGTGATAGTGGTCATGAGCTACGGCTCCAGTGTCCTAAAGGGGAAAAGAGTATGGTTATTAAGCCTGTACGGTTTTCTGTCGCTGCTCGCCGAGGCCGGCGATACCGAGACGAATCTTCTGTCCGGCGCGTAAATAGACCGGCGGCTTTTGCCCCATACCTACGCCGGGGGGCGTACCGGTAGAGATAACGTCGCCTGCCTGCAAACTCATAAAGCGGCTCAGGTAGCTGATGATTTCCGGGATGGTAAATATCATGGTACGGGTATTGCCGTTCTGATAGCGTTTGCCGTCCACCTCCAGCCACATATCCAGCTGGTGCGGATCGGGCACCTCGTCCGCGGTGACCAGCCATGGCCCGGTGGGGCCAAAGGTGTCGCAGCCTTTCCCCTTGTCCCAGGTGCCGCCGCGTTCGATCTGGTATTCGCGCTCTGAGACATCGTTGATTACACAGTAGCCAGCCACGTGCGACATCGCATCGGCTTCGCTGATGTAGCGCCCGCCAGTGCCAATCACCACGCCGAGTTCGACTTCCCAGTCGGTTTTCAGCGAACCGCGGGGGATTTCCACATCGTCATTCGGTCCGACGACGGCGCTGGTCCATTTGTTGAAGACCACCGGCTCCTGCGGGATGGCTGCCCCGGTTTCCGCCGCATGATCGGCATAGTTCAGCCCGATACAGATAAATTTGCCGATCCGCCCAATGCAGGCGCCGATGCGCGGTTCACCCGCGACGAGCGGCAGGTCGTTCGGGTCCAGCTGACGTAGCTTGTTCAGAGTGGCGGGGTGTAAACATTCACCGCTGATGTCGTCAACGTGCGCCGAGAGATCGCGTAGCATACCGCGAGCGTCCAGTAACCCAGGGCGCTCTTTGCCTGCGGGTCCGTAACGTAGCAATTTCATGGCAAAATCCTTGTGTTGATGCAAAGTCCAGGCGGTTAGTTACTCCAGCCGCCGTCGATAATATTGATCGTGCCGGTGGTAAAGGCGCTGCTATCTGATGCCAGATACAGCGCCAGCTGCGCGATCTCTTCCGTTTTTCCGATCCGGCCAATGGGCTGGCGGGCGACGAATGCCTGGTAAACGGCCTCTTCGCTACGGCCTTCTGCGGCGGCCTGAGCAGCGATACGTTGGCGTAGGGACGGGGATTCCACCGTACCGGGGCAGATGGCGTTGCAACGAATTCCGCAGGCGACGTAGTCGGCGGCAACGGAACGGGTCAGGCCGATCACTGCGGCCTTAGAGGCGCCGTAGGCAAAGCGATTTGGGACCCCTTTGACGCTGGAGGCGACCGAAGACATGTTGATGATTGAACCGCTGCACTGTTCGAGCATAGCGGGTAAAAAGGCGCGAATGGTGTGGAACATCGCGGTGACGTTGAGATCGAGGGCGAACTGCCATTCGCGGTCGCTGCAGGAGAGGATATCCCCGCTGTGTACCACGCCCGCACAGTTGAACAGGACATCGATCGGGCCGATGGCGGCGGCGGTCTCCACAATAGCCTGCGGATTGGTTACGTCCAGTACCCTGGCCTCGACGCCCGGAATGCCGCTGAGCGCGTCAATATGAATATCGGTGGCGATGACCTCGGCACCATGTCCAGCGAATAGGGTCGCAGAATGAAAACCGATCCCTTGTCCGGCTGCAGTGATCAGCACTCTTTTGCCTGTCAGGTTCATGCTTGCTCCTCGAGCGATGGGTAAAATTTAAGGTCTAATGGTCAGGCCATTGAGCGCATAAAAAAAAGCGCTTTCCGCCCGTTTGTTTTTGTTAAGATGTGCGATGTATATCCTGCTGAACGCTTTTTTATTTAACCAATTCTTTACATGTCTATTTGTAATCAGCAAGATTTTTGTCGCATAAATGCAAGCTGAATCGCTTAACTGATAAAACGTCGCAGGTGAGAGATGCCGATAAAAAAATTAGAAAACCCAAGGATTTACAGGCAGATAGCAGATCAGCTCAAGACGTTAATCGATAATAAAGAGTTTCCTCCCGGCAGCCGCCTGCCGGCGGAGCGTGAGCTGGCCAGCCAGCTGCAGGTGAGCCGGGCGTCGGTACGTGAAGCGCTGATCGCTCTGGAGGTGATCGGGCTGGTGGACGTGCGGGTGGGAAACGGCGTCATCGTGCGCGAGCCTTCACCACAGCCAGTGGCGCAGCCGCAGGAGCCGGTGATGGCGCGAGCGGGGCGAAACCAGTGGACGGATGTGGATGACGAACTCAATATCGAGCTCGATTTTACCGCTGAGCTGCCGCCGTTTTCCCTGCTGCAAACCCGGCGACTCATTGAGCCTGAGACCGCGGCGCTGGCGGCGCGTCATGCCTCAAATGAAGAGCTGGCCACCATTCGCCAGGCCTATGAGCAGAATTGCCGTGATAACCGACAGGGTTCCGCGACGCATCCCGGCGATCGGCTGTTTCATATTCGAATCGCCCAGGCCAGCGGTAACCCGGCGTATGCGTTTATTATCGCCCACCTGCTGGGGCACCGATACGGCACGATGTTCCGCGCGCTGCAGCTGCATTATACGCCGCAGGATATGCCCCATCGTTCTGAAATTGAACACCTTGCTATCCTTACCGCGCTTGAGGCGCGCGATCCCCGGGCGGCGAAAAAGGCCATGAAAGAGCATCTGGATGCGGTCATCGCTATTTTCGGCCAGGGCTGATGGCGCAAAGCGGCCCGCCGCGCCCGGGCCCCGAGCGTTAAGCGATTGCTATGATGGCGAAGATACTGATTATCGACAAAAGGATAATCAGCGCCGTCGTGATTAATAATCCATAGGCGGTCAGCGTGGGCGTGCCGATCTTATTCAGCGCCTGCAGCGAAAAGAGTTTAATGCCAGCCAGAAGTTTGATACTCGAACATGACAGAATAATAAAAAACAGTGCCAGTTGCGAAAATACACTGCAGTAGAGCATCACTGATTGTGGCACGAAATAGGTGGAATACGGGCCTTTTGAGGTGAAGTGAATCATCGTGTGATTATGAATCAGATTGAGAGATGAGGCGATAATATCAACGGGGTTGAAGACCGGATATTCCCGCGCTTCAAAATAGAGGCCGAGACCAGTATATAGCGCATCGGTCGCCTCTCGCTGTAGCTGCAGAATAATCGCGGAAAGGCTCAGCAGGACCAATATAATAGCGCTGATAAAATAAAGTATGGATGATTTAAACGTAAAGCCACGCTTCTCGATAGATAAAATATAAAATCGGCTGAGCTGTATAACAATCGCATCGAGCAGCAGGGTGTATCCGAGCCCAAAATGGTAATAGTCATGTACGGCGACGCGAATGGCGACCGGGAGACGGGTAGGAATAATATGCTGCGGGTTGAGAAAGAACAGCGCATACAGGAACCAGATGATAAAAAGAAATGCGGAAAACAGCAGGGAAAATAGCGGAATAGTTATTAGCTGTCTTTTAGCAAGAAAGCGGCGGCCAAAGCAGGTGAAAAAATAGTTTAGCCAAAAAGTCTTGAGGCGCAGGAAAAAATTTTCGCCAATGTTGGCCTTCGCGACGGCGGCGCTGATTTTTTTGCGCCGGGTTTTTGGGATCCTGGCGGTACTGATAATAAAAAGGGAAAACGAAAGCAGCGCTGTCAGCGGGATCGCAACGATGCTGATAATCTCTCCTGAACTCATCCTTCTGTCCTTATCTACTCGTCATATTTGATATTGCCTGTGTTTCGGCTTTCCTCGCTTAAGCAGGGCGTATCGTCGGCGAAAACGCCGGCATGATCCCCATTGAGTAGCCGCATAATCGCACGCTGAGCGAAAAAATCAACGTTAGGCAGGGCGGCCGGAAGCGAGACATTTTTGCGTGTCGCGGGTCTAAGGCAGCCTTCGTTCATCGCGATATTTTTTATCATTTAATCGGTTCAGCAGCATTTTTTTACTCCGCTGTTTGGCAATACGGTGGCTTTGATGTAATCAGATGGTTAACAAAAATGTACTGATTACTTTTTGTTAACATCAACATGACCTGATACGCCTTCGGAAACTTGAGACGTACGTTAAACCCGCAGATGCGGGTAAATTTATCGCTTTAATGGCCTGACCATTAGTCCTTTAATTAAAGGGGGATAATTATAACCTACTGAAAATCATCATTAAGCTGGGCTTTTTTACCGGCTGGCGTTAAGGCAGCGATGATCCGACAAGAATTATCGCGATCGGTACGTTATAGCGAACGGCGCGCAAAGAGAGCTGCAGGCGCCGGCGGCTTTGCACTCGTGCCCGGATAGAAAACTGAAAAATAGCGGCAAACGTACGCAGTAGAGCACGTTCATGCATGACGGGAACGTATCAGCGGATGCCATCGGGAGTATTCAACCTGTCTGCTTTTTAACGCGGTACGATGCCGTGAATCAACGCGAGGGGTTTTATGAGTAATGTAATAGAAAAAGAAGCTGCGGCTGCGCCCCAAAAAGGTCTGTTTAAATTTCTGCCGCGCGCCCATCCGGTCTCGTGGCTGATGCTGCTGGTCACGACGCTGGCTATCCTGATGAACTCGGTTGACCGGCTGATCCTACCGACGCTCATGCCAGCCATTATTAATGAGTTCCATCTGACGACGCTGCAGGCGGGCTGGTTGAATTCGCTAAGCTTCGTCGGGACTTTTCTCGGCGCGCTGATCCTCGGGTTTGCATCAGACTATATTGGCACCGGTTACAAGCGCGCCTGGAGCTGGATCGTCGCGGTATTGATTGAGATTGTGGCCGGCGTCGCCAGTGCCTTTAGCCGCTCCTACGGTCTGTTCCAGGCGCTGCGTGTTTTCATGGGGCTGGGAAGCGGGGGATCGGAGCCGATCAATGTCGCCCTGATTGGCGAATGGTGGCAGAAGGAAAACCGCGGCTTTGCGCTGGGCGTACACCATACCGGGTTTCCCCTGGGGCAGTTTATCGGACCGGTGCTGATTGGGCTGGTGATTGCGCTGACGTCGTCATGGCGTAATGCCTTCCTTTTTATCCCGCTGCTCGGCATTCCGATTATTATCATTCAGCTCTGTATTGCCACCAGAAAGCGCCAGGATAAGGTTTATAGCTGGATTGCGGAAAATGGGATGACTCCGCCCGATGATGTCAGCCAAAGTGAACGCCCTTCGTTCCGACAGTCCTTGCTGGCCGGGCTGGCATGTTTAAAAAACCGCAATTGCCTCGCGGCCATCGCCATTATTTTTTGCTTCATCTGGGCGGAAATGGGGATTTCAACGTTCCTGACGTTGCAGCTTACTCAGAAAGTGGGACTGGATCTGGCAACGGCGGCGATCATTTCCGGCGCCTCCGGATTGACCGGCTGGCTTGGGCAAATTGGCTGGGGAAGTTTTTCTGATGTTAAGGGCCGCAAGATGTGCCTGTGGATTATCACGGCAGGGTGGATCGCTGCGACGCTGGCCTGCAATTTTATCACCTCGGCGACCAGCGGCTGGATCATTCTGATCGCATGGGGGCTGTTCCGCAATTCGCCGTTTCCGGTGGTCTACGCGCTGCTGATTGATTCAGCGCCGAAATCGGCGGCGTCCAGTATGGGGCTGATGATTGGCCTGGCCGTTGGCAGCGCCGGCTTTTTGGTGGCGCCGATCGCCGGCTGGATTATTACTGATTTCGGCTTCACCGCGCATTATCTGGCAATCACCGCCGTACTGGTGCTGGGGTGTATCCCGCTGTATCTGGTCAAAGAGACGGTAAGTAAAGCGGTTCATTAATTGATGAGGTTTATAAGATGACCAGCAGTATTCTTGATCTGTTAACGCACTATCGTATTATCGATCTTACGCATGCGCTGGAAGAAGATATGCCCGTCTGGCCAACGCATCCCCGTTTTTTTATCAACGGTGTTGAATCGTTGCATAAGGGAGATGAGGCGTTTCTGAACCAGATTAGCCTGGGCGAGCATTGCGGCACCCATGTGGATGCGCCCGCCCATTTTGTTCGCGATGGCAAGACTATCGACCACGTTGCGCCGCTGACGTTGTTCAGCGCGGCGGTAAAAATCGATATGTCGATGGCGCCGGCCAGCAGTTCGCTGCCCCGTTCGCATATCGAGCAGTGGGAACAAGCAAATCGGCCGATTAAAGCCGATGATATCGTGATTTTTTATACGGGCTATGAAGACCGGTGGGCGCGACGGCCGAACCACCACGCTTTTCTGCGCGATTGGCCGGGCCTCTCCCGCGAGGCGGCGACCTATCTGGCGGATAAAGGGATCCGCGCCGTAGGCACCGACGTCATGACCATCGATGCCTTCGTCCACGAGGGCTACCCGGCACACGACGTGTTCCTTAATCGCGAGATCCTGATTATTGAAAATTTGACCCAGCTGCGTCAGCTGCCGAATCAGTTTATTTTCCTGGCGCTGCCTCTGAAGATAAAAGGAGGGTCGGCGTCGCCGATTCGCGCCGTGGCGCTGGTCGCACGCGGCACGGTGGACTAAGCCTGCATACTACCCGGCGACAGCAGTCGCCGGGGGATGAAGCCTATTTTTCTGCCTAAAGCGCCCTTGAGCTTTAACCGCTCGTCTCGGGCGTGGTATGGCTGGTGCCTGAGGATTTTTTGCCTGCCACTCCTGCAGATGGTCGTGTTCCCGAAATCCCAGGCTGCTTAATGGCCCTTCCTGCTGCAGGTACGGATACCCTGGTCATAGAAGAGCTCAAGGCGATAACGATTAGAAATCGTAACCCACGGTGGCAGCAATTGAACGTTCCGCTCCCCAGTAGCAATAGCCGGTACCATAGCAGGCGGCCACATATTTACGATCGGTCAAGTTATTAGCGTTCACCTGTAGCCAGGCTCCTTTCAGGCTGCTGTTCCAGGCGCCGAGATCGGCGCGTACGGAGGCATCCATCAGCGTGACAGACGCTAAACGGGTACTGTTTTCGTTATCCGCCCACTGTTTACCAATGTAGCGCACGCCTGCGCCTGCGGACAAACCATAATCAAACTGGTAGCGCCCCCAGGCGGAAGCCATCGAATTGGGGGTCAGGTACGGCGTGTGGCCATCGTTGCCGTCAACCGCGTCCTTAAAGCGTACCCGGTTCAAGGTATAATTGGCGATGAGGCTCAAATTTGACGTCAGCTGGTTATGCGCTTCCAGCTCAATCCCTTGCGAATGCACTTTCCCGACCGGCTCGTAGTAAGCCTCGCGTACGATGCGGTTCCCCACGTCTTTCTGGGTCAGATCGTATATCGCAATGCTGTAGAGATCCCTGGTGCCGATCGGTTGGTATTTCACCCCGGCCTCATACTGCTCTGCGGTGGTGGGCTTGAGGATGCTGCCGTCCTGCCCGGACAGGGACTGTGGCGTAATGGCCTGACTGTAGCTGATGTAAGGTGAGATACCGTGGTCGAAGGCGTAAAGCAGCGAGGCGCGGCCGCCGACATGGTCGTCCTGACGGCGATGTTTTATGTCGGTGGCGTCGGTATCCGTCTGTGACACAATGCGGTCATAGCGGCCAGAAAGATCCAGGTGCCAGCGGTTCCACGCTATCTCATCCTGCAGATAAATCCCCGTCTGATAGTAACGCCGCTGGCTACCATAGAAGTCGTAACCATAGCGGGGGCCTACGGTTTCCCCGGTACGGGCGTTGAGCTGATTGGCATAGCCACTCGCGTCTCTGAGATCGTTTTTGTACTGATGGTATTCCGCGCCGAGCACGACTTTATGCTGGAGATCGCCGGTGTTGAAGTCCGCTTCCAGTTGATTATCGATCGCCCAGGCGTCGAGGGACGATCGCGAGCCGGAGTAGTAGCGATTCAACAGATCCGAATTGCTGGCGTCCCAGCCGATCTGATACACCTGATCGAGATCGACATTCGCGTGGGAATAGCTGGCGTTAGTGCGGAATGCCCAGGTTTCGTTAAAGCGGTGCGCAAACGCCAGACTGTAGATCTGCTGACGGCGTTTGAACTGATCGAGGCTACTGTCGCCATCATAGAAACCCTTGCTCAGCTTATAGCCGTTATGTTCGGTAATGCTGCCTTCGCCCGGAACCGCGCTGTGGTAACCCCCGGAAGGCGCTTTTTCCAGATAGGCCCGCAGCAGCAGAGAGGTATTTTCACCGGATTGCCAGAGCAGCGACGGCGAAATGGCGTATTTTTCTTCACGCGTGTGCTGGTACTGCGTATCGCTGGAACGCGTCAGACCAGTCAGGCGAAACGCCAGCCGTTCGTTAATCGCGTTGGTGTAGTCAAAAGCGGCTCCTTGGGTGTTATTGCTGCCGCTCAGCAAGCGGATATGGCCCTGTTCCGTGAACAGCGGATTTTTGGATGTTTCCATCACCAGACCGCCGGGGACGGTCTGGCCATACAGCGCAGAGGAGGGCCCTTTAATCACGTCGATACGTTCCAGGAACCACGGGTCGATTTGTAACACATTATAGCTACCGGCATCGCTCATCAGCCGCAGGCCATCGAGGAAAACGTTGTCGACGTCGCTACCGTGGAACCCTCGCAGAGACACCGTGTCATAGCGTGTCGCCGCTCCGGCAAAGTTGGTGAAAGCGCCGGCGGTGTAGTTTAGCGCCTCATTAACCGTTAAAGCGCCCTGATCTTCCATCTGCTGACGGGTTATGACTGAAATCGACTGCCCGGTGACGATTAACGGTTTGTCTGTTTTGGTCGCTCCTTTACTGCTGGTAGCGGTATAGCCGCTGGTCGGGGCATCCGCAAAGTCCGCCGTAGAGCCGATAACCGTCATGCTATCTTCGGCAAAGCCGCAGGACGGGAAGGTGACTGCCAGACCACACAGAAGAACAGAACGTTTCAGGATAAAGGCGATTCCCATTATCAACACCTCATTATTTAAAGTACAGGAGGCACCATTATCGCTGCGGCGTACTATCCACAGGCTATGCGCGGCGATGAGTTATGTATGAGTAACAACAAAAGAGGGTTAGCTATTGCGTATCGCGCTTGGCGCGATACCGTAGCGACGGCGAAAAGCGGTGGCAAAATTGGTGGCGTGTTGATAACCGGACATCCAGGCCGCCTGCTGGACGCTGCAACCCTGCTGCAGGTGGTGATACGCCAGTGCTAGTCGACAGTCACGCAGGTAATCGAACACTGACTCGCCATACGCCTGACGGAATTTGGCGCTCAGGCTACTGGAGCTCATGGCCGCGCTGCGCGCCAGATCGCACAGCGTATGCTCCTGCTGCGGCTGCTGCTCCAGCCGCTGGCGCACGCTTTCAAGCCGCCCCCATTCGCTGGCGGAGAACTGCGGCGATACCGGACATTCCTCCCTCATTGCATACCCCAGTACCTGCATCGCCACCCCGTCCAACAGCAGCCGGCGCGTGATGAGCGGGGCCTGGCACGCCAGGGCGGCATGGATGCTGGTCAGTAAATACTCCGGTACCGACCATAGACAACAAGGACGTTTCATCTGTCCCCAGACGGAAAGCAGTTCGGCCACCGCTGACGATAGCTGCAGGGTTTCAGGAGAGAACCCCAGCACCATGGTCTTCAACTGCGCATCCGCCAGATGACTGACGTTCATCACCCATTGCTCGCCCAGCCGAGTGGTTAACGCCGTTCCCGGACGCACGATAAAATACTGTTCGCCCAGCCGGATGCGTAAGCAACCCTCCAGAACGATCAGCGTGTACATCGGTGAACTACGCAGCGAGGTCGATTCATACGGCTGCATAACCTGCACGTGGGAATGGGTGAGTTGAATACCGGATGGCAGCAGAGTTTCTTCCACGCTCCCCCGTACGACAATGCGCCGATATTTATCGCAATCGTAGCGCGACGTCAGCGCCGGGAAACGGTAGTCGATCCCATAACGCTCGCCAAAATCGAAGAAGTCTTCAACCAGGAATGATTGTCGCGACGGCGTGGCGGCGTGGTGGTTGGTCATATTAGTCATTGGAAATCAGGAAATGATGGTGAAGTATTATCAGACCAAAGAGATATCATACACAAGAGGAAACGATAATTATTCTCACTTGTGGTTGAGGGGCTTCATCCTGAGTGGAGGCCTTCGAACAGGCCTCGTCGTGAGGAATCGCGTTACCTACTGAGACACCTGATGGGCAAATCTCACCGGCCACTCTGTCAGTTCGTTATCTGTCCACGGATAGAGCGTTTGCGGGAGCTTTTCAAAAGGCAGAGCGGTGAGATCGGAACTTGCTGAGCCAGGAGTATTGGCTTCATAAATCACACCGGCCAGTTTTTCATATGCCACGCGGAATGATGTTGACGCTTTCACCACCAGCAGATCGTACAGCGTCGGTTCGATACCGTGAGCGCGATAGAGTTGCGGATCGCCATTTCCGGCCATCCATTCACAGACGACGATATCGAGATTTCCCACGCTGAGCACCGCCGTCGCGCCTATGCGTTGAATCATTCCGCGCCCGGCAGGCCCTTCTTGCCTGAAAACGCCGTCATGAAGGGATTTGACATAGGCCTGTACCTTAATCGCTTGCGAACGTTTGTCGCGGGATGCACCTAAGGTAAATTCAGCCGTCGCCCCCACGCCCAGACGATGTGCCTGGCGTGCGGCTTGCTCATCATTGACGACGGTGGCGGCACGTAATCCGCTACCTGAGAGCAGGATCTCGGCTGCTGCGGCCATATTGTCGCCAGCGGCTCCTGCATTACAAGAGTCAGCGGAATCCACCAGGATCACCGGTTTTTTTTCATCGGGATCGCTGGCGCGGGTGATAACGTCGCCGATCGGCATCAGTTTGACGCTAAATGCATGGCGCTGGTCATAGAGCATTTGCGCCAGCTGACGAGCATATTTTGCCGCGTCCTCGGGCGAATCGGCGGCCACCACGACGGCCGAGTTGGGGTGAGGAATATCCAGCCAGGGCTGCATTTGGTAAACCGAGAAATCAATGATTTTTTTATCGTTTTTAAGCACGTTACCGAAATCAATAATCGCTTTAAATGGCCCTTTTAACGTGCTGTAAGAGGCCGCGGGCACAATCATCGGTACCGGTACCCAGGCGGTGACGGGTTTATGCTGCGCGGTGATGCACTCCAGCCCCAGAGTGGCGACGCGCACGCCGGTTTCGAAGTAGTCAACGTGCGGATAGGTGAGATAAGCCAGGACCACGTCACTGTTATCAATCAGGGTTTCCGAGATATAGGCATGGAGATCGCTGGCAATGGCAATGACCGCGTCGTCGCCGACCAGTTCCCGGACTCGCCGCGTAATTTCGCCTTCCGGATCGTCATAGCCGGTGGTGACCAGCGCGCCATGATAAGAGATAAACACCCCGTCGAGGGGCAGATTCTCACTGATTTGCGGGAGCAGCTGCGCCAGATAGTGATCCATAACCGCCTGTTCAGCGACCCCGCCGCTTTGGCATGACATCACCGTGCCGCAAACTACCTCTGGCCGATGTTCAGACCGATCCAGAACCTGTAAAAAACCACCTATCGCGCAAGGCTGTCCGGCAAAATGCTGTCTGACTTCGGCCCCCTGGTAAATACCGTTTTGTTGCCAAAATGCCAGTGTCGATTGTTGCGGATTGAATGAGTTACTTTCCTGCCTAAATTCAGTAATCAGCACTTTCATTAGTGTTCACCATTCAGTTGATTATAAATATCTTTCAACGCCGGATAGAGCTGCATATAGATAGCGTAATTTTTTTGATAAACATCCCGCCAGGCAGGATTGGGCGTAAATATTTGCCGGGAAGAGTTCCGTTGGGCGAGCGTCGCGACCTCTTCATGCCAGCCCAAGGCTCGAGCTGCGCAGTAATAGGCGCCCAGGGTGCCGCTATAGCGAGGAGAGGCCGGGACTTCTACGCGAATTTGCAGGATATCGGCAAGCATTTGCATCCAGACCGCGCTCATTGCTCCGCCGCCGACAACGCGAATACTTTCGCGAGATTGACCGGTCAGTTTTTCTAATGTCGCCATATTATGGCGGTGGGTGAAGCAGACGCTTTCCATCATGGCGCGGACCATATGACGGCGATCGTGGCGCGTCGTAAGATTGAGAAATAAGCCTTTGGCATTTTTGGCAAAAGGAGTGAGCTCTCCGGTGAGCCAATGGGCCGCGATAAGCCCTTCACAGCTCGGGGGGACTTGGCTCACCTCTTGCTGAATAAGCCGGTAGATGTCATGACCCATCTGCTCACGTTCGGCGCGGTAAACCTGCTCAATGATCCACTCCAGCGCTAAGCACCCGGTTTGTAGCGGATAGACGGCGCCTTCCTGCTGCGCATTGATCGAAAAATAGAGTGGCGCGGCGAGCTGCGAACGCTGCCGGATGACGTTTACCAGCCATGATGATGTGCCAAAATAGATATGGGCGTCATTCAGCTGTGATTTGTCCGCTCCCCAGGTGATGGCCACCAGATCGCCAAAACCGCTGATAACCGGTATACCGCTGGCGATACCCAGCTGCCGCGCCGCGCGGGGGGTCAGAGAGCCAACGATGTCGGTTGCCGCGCGGGCCGGGGGAAATTTATCGATATCCCCTGCCAGGTTCGCCGCCTCAAGAATCGATTGGTACCAGGCGTGTAGTTGCGGATTCTCAGAACGAATAAAGTCATCCGAAGGTTCGGTATACAGTTTGCCGGTCGCGCGAAATTTAAAGTAGGTATTTAGGCCGACGATATGCGCCGTACGCTGCCATAGCGCGGGGTGCCGCTCTTTTAGCCACATCAACCGCGGCCAGTACTCCTGACCGCTACCGACAACCTGACCGAGGGTATGATTCAGCCGCTCAGACTGCTCATGGGCACGAGCATCCATCCAGATAATGCTGTTATGCAGCAGGCGACCCTGGGAATCGAGCGCGATAATGTTTTTCCACGGCGCAACAAAAATCAGCGCGCTGATTTCACTGCTGCTCACTCCGCTACGATCGATCACCTGCCGGCTGGCAACGCAAATTTGTTGCCAGATTTCATCAGGATCCTGTTCAGCCCACCCTGGCTGCGGGTGCGAAACGCGATAGCTCGCACTGCCTTCGGCCACGATGTCACCCGCTCGATTCATCAAGGCTGCTTTCAGGGAGGTCGTTCCAATATCAAATGTCATGATGTGTTTATGCATCAGGCCTCCGCTAATCAATGGGCTGTTTTGGATACACGCTTCTCTTACCTCACCTTTCCGGCCGGTGACTATTTCTACGCTAAATTCGCCTCAGGCCTCTTTTGCCCCCTGTACCGCGGCGTTAAAGATTTCAACGCCCGCATCGCTCAGGGCGGCCTGTAAGCCGGGCTCAGGATCCCCGCTGGTGATAATGCGATCGACCTTATCCAGAGGACACACGGTGAACAGCGCCGTGCGCCCAAGCTTACTGCTATCCGCCAGAACCGTGACCTGATCGGCTTTGGCAACCATGGTCCTGGCGATTTCAGTCTCCTCCAGGTCATAGTCCATTACGCCATGAGTATCCAGAGCACCAACGGTTATGACGGCGTGCGTGGCCTGGAACTGCTTGATTTGCTCCACGGCGATGGGTCCGATGTTTTCTGCTTCTTCCTCGCGATACTGACCGCCAATCAGGAAAACGCGGTGATTGCGATCGCTGCCGGCAAATATCTGGGTAATAGATACCGAATTGGTCAGAACGGTGAGTTCGGTGGTGCTGATGGCCAGTTCGCGGGCAAATGCCAGGGTCGTGGTACCCGTATCAATAAAGAGCGACTCTCCCTGGTGAAATAAGGTTGCCGCAAACTGAGCAATCATCTTTTTTTCATGGGCGCTTTCCGTCAGTCGGGTGCTAAATTTGCCCTCGTGCAGGGTATCGAGAGAGGTTGCGCCGCCATGAAATTTACGCAGTTGTCCGCTAATGGCTAAATCCGTTAAATCCCGGCGGATCGTTTCTCGCGAAGTGCTGAATTTTTCCGACAGAAAATCTACGGTGACTTTTCGCTTTTCATTCACCAGCGCGAGGATTTCGGTGCGTCGCTGCTCAGGCCGCATAATCAATAACTCCTGGAAAATAGTGCAATAAAAATGAGCAAGTCCCATCGCGCCTGCCATCCGTTTTCGTGATGGCCGCGCGTATGTGCAGAGCAGAACTCTGGGCCACGGTGTTTAATATCATATTTGCTTCAGCTTAATAAGCGTGGCCATTATTTTCATAAGCTAAGTCGGTTACTCTTTATTTTTTAGGGCAATCGTAATCGGTTCTGCAGAGTGCAAATTTTTCAGCTGCGATAGTGGAATAAGGATCCGTCTCTCCGGCAACAGGCTCCTTTTTTTCTGCCAAAGAATCTGCCCCTGCTGAATCAGCTGCAGTTCACCCTGTACGGGCTTCAGGACGCGAAGCTGGAGCCTGTCGATACCCTGACCAATATCCCTGCTGACGATACGCTGTGGTACCAGCCATTTGATCGCCTCATCGCCGCTCTGCAGTGCGATATCCGCGGGTGGAGCCGCTTTTTTCGCGGCGAGATCGCTGGCGACCATTTCGCCAACCAGTTTTCCTTCACGGAAAGACCAGCCTGCGGTTTCCAGGGCTCTTAACATATTGCCTGTCGCATAGTAGGTAGGGTCGCTGCAGCGGCCGAACTGATCGATCTCCGGACCGCCGGTCGCGGGATCCAGGCGCAGATGGCTGGCGCGAATGAGGGCCGAATCAGGAATAAATTGTCCGGTAAATAACACGCCGTCACAGGAGATATCGCGCTCAACGCCTCGCTGGCGTATACGGACCGACTCTACCCGTTTTACCCCATCGATATGCATAATCTCACATTGATAATTTACCGGTACCCCCAGCAGGCGGGGTAGCAGCATAAAGGGACGCCGGGTGGTAGGACGGCCGTGGCTCTCGACCATGGCGACCGGTTTAATTCCCGCGTGGCGACAGGTCAGCAGCGCGGAGAGCGACACCAGCTCCGTTCCGACAATTAAGGGCCGTTTAAACGGCTGTAGCCCCCGGAGATAGACCCAGGATTGTAATGCTCCGGTATTCATTATGCCCGTTGGGCGATCGCCGGAGACCAATAGTGCGGAACGCGGCGATTCACGTACGCCGGTGGCCATAATAATGCGCCGGGCCTGGAGTTGCCGTATCCCCTCCGCGGTACTGACCACCAGCGTCGCGTTGGGTTCAATACTGACAACCGTGGTATTGGCCATCACCTCAACGTTGTGAGCCTCCGCCAGCTGGGCTAAACGTCGCGCATATTCACTTCCCTGCAACACACGGCCGAACTCGCGCATACCGAAAGGCGAGTGGCCGCAATGGCGAGGTATGCCGCCGACTTCAGGTTCCCGTTCAAGAACAATGACCCGGCCAACGTTCTGGCGTTTCAGCGCCACCGCAGCCGCAATACCGGCTGGACCGCCGCCAATAACGAATACATCGGCAACTATATTATTCTTCATCGACGTCCCCTGTTATCAATAAATCGCCCCACTTTTCGCGACTCAATTCAGCGACGCGGCTACTGCAGTAAAAACCCTGGCAGCGCCCCATACAGGCCCGCGTTCTTCTTTTTAATCCCCCAAGATCTCGTGCCGGGAGCTGGCCGCTTAATGCCGCGTCGATTTCACGACGCGTGACTCGTTCACAGTGACAAACCATCTCGTCATTGCCGGGTTGCTGCCAGTCGCGTGGTAAATGTTCGGCGAGATTAGGAACGGGATGACAAACGGGCTCAGCTAAAGGCGTCAGGTTTTTGCCTGGACGATCGCTATACAGGTCAAATAAGTATGCGGCGAGACCCAGCGCGGCGGTCAGACCGGTCGAGCGAATCCCTCCCGCGGCAAGGTAACCCTTTTCCGCATCATGATAGAGACGATATTCTTTGCGCTCTGTGGCCGGACGAAGCCCGGCATAAACTGCGGTGACGGGCACATCAGACAAGGCAGGGATAAGCGAAACGGCTTTCGCAATCAGCTGTTCTAGCGTCTCTTTTTCAACCGTCGCGTGCTGCCGGTCATCCTGCTCTTCCGCGGTCGGGCCCACCAGCAGATTGCCGAAAATGGTTCTGACCAGCACAATTCCTTTCGTGCGTTCACTCGGTACCGGCAGCAGTATGGTGCTTAGCAGGCGCGAAGCCACTTTATCAAAGACCACGAACTGCCCCTTGCGGGGTTTGATGGTAAAGCGTGATTGGCCCAGCAGCAGGGTTTCGACTTTATCGCCCCACACCCCGGCGCAGTTGATCGCGGTCGCGGCGCGAAACTCACCCTGATTGGTGGTTAACAGCCAGCAGTTTTCCTGTCGTACTGCCGATAGCAATTCCGTATCGCACATCACCACGGCGCCGTTATCAACCGCCTGGCGTAGATAGGCAAGGGGCGCGCTCCAGGGATCGATCACATGCTCCCCGGGAACTAAGAGCCCGCCTAAAACATGCGGCGCGAGCTGAGGCTCTCGTTCCAGTAGCTGCTTGCGATCGAGCATTTCTACGTCGTTGACGCCGTTTTGTTTAGCTTGCGCCATGATGGCAGGCAGGCGGCGAAATTCATCTTCATCCCAGGCGGCAACCACGGCTCCGGTATGTAATATCGGCAGGTTAAGCCGTTCCCGGATAGCCTGATATTCGCGATACCCCCTTTGCATACAGGCGAGTTCGTCGCTGTTAACCGGGGCATCGAATCCGGTATGTAAGATAGCGCTGTTGGCTTTGCTGGCGCCGGAGAGAATATCGCCGCCCTTTTCAATCAGGAGAACGGTGGCGCCTTCGAGGACAAAGCGGCGCGCGACCGCGCAGCCGACCACACCTGCACCGACAACCACGACATCAAAGTTTATCCCTTTCATTGAGTTACCTGCTTACGCTGCAAACGGAAATAGTTGATGCACCGATCGAGAAGGAGAATGCCGATGATGATTGCCCCTTTATAGAGATCGAGACTTGAGGGGTCGACGCCGAGGATACGCAGCGCGCCGGTGAGTAAACTGATGATCAACGCTCCGCAAACCACCCCGCTAACGTAGCCGCGACCGCCAAACAGGCTGGTCCCCCCAATCACCGCCGCCGCGATGGCATCCAGCAGGAGGTTTACACCGCCAACGTTAGGGTTCACCACCGGGACGCGGGAAATAAACACCACGGCCGTCATAAAAACAAACACCGATGAAAGCGCAAATACCCCAATCTTCTGTTTTACGACGGAGATACCGGCGAGTTCCGCTCGTTCCAGCGACGATCCGACCGCATAGGTTTTCAGACCAAATGCCGTGCGGCGGGAAATCCAGGCACATAGCAAAGCGGTGATGCCAACAAAGATGACGGTGGGCGGTAGCCCCCATGAAGAGGTAAAGGCGCCGAAGCGACGTAGCACGGGATTCATCACCAGGATGGTGCCGGTTTTCGCGACCATTAAGGTGGCACCCTGCAGAATCAGCATCGTGGCCAAAGTGGCAATAAAAGAGGGTAACTTTAAAACAGCGACCATTACCCCGTTAAAGACTCCAAATGCCAGGCACGCCAGCAGCCCAATCAGCAGGGTAGGAATTAATTCCGTCCCCGATGACAGCAACGTTCCCATGGTCACCGCGCAAAATGAGACTAAGTGACCGGCGGATAAATCAATTTCGCCGGTAAGCAGGATCCAAAACAGGCCTAATCCCATCAGCGCAATGGTGGTTGCCTGTAACATCACGATGACGAGATTGTTTAATGAAACGATCCTGTTATCTACCGCCGCGAAGAGCAGCAGTAAAACGATCAGCAGCAGTATCGGTGCCAGGTTCAACACCATGCCTATCCATGAATGCGATGATTTCATGATGATTTCTTCCTGTTTAAACGTATTTAAAGGCCAGGCTCATCACCTGCTCTTCCGTGGCGCCCCGGGGAAGTTCCCCGGCAATCCGTCCTTTACTGAGGACAATGATTCTGTCAGCCACGCCAAGCGCTTCGGGAAGCTCGCTGGAAACCATCAAAATGCCCATTCCCTGCTGTTTTAATTGCGCAATGAGATTGTGAATTTCAAATTTAGCGCCGACATCAACCCCGTTAGTGGGTTCATCCAACAACAACAAACGTGAGTTGGTTGCCAGCCATTTACCAATGACGATTTTTTGCTGATTACCGCCCGATAAACTGCTCACCGGATTCTCGGGATCCGCAGGACGGACGCCGAGTTGGGCAATCAGCTGCTTCGCTAATTTATCGATGGCTGACCGGCGCAGGATGCCAACGAAGCTGTTATGCAAAATCCAGCGAAGAGACAGGTTATCCTTCAAAGACATACAGCCGATGAAACCTTCTTTATGACGATCTTCAGGAACATAGGCGACGCCTAATTGGCTGGCTCTGCGGGCATGTCCAGAAGTGATTTGCGATTGATCAACGCGTATCTTCCCGTGATGAAAATGGTCTAAGCCCGCGATGCAGCGCATTAACTCTGTGCGACCGCTGCCCATCAGTCCTGTCAACGCCACCAGCTCGCCTCGTTTGACGGAGATATTGATATTCTGTAGCAGACTGCCCATTGAGAGATCTTCAATACTGAGCAAGGTGTCGCCAGGTTCTGCCTGACGCCAGGGGAAAACGTTGCCGATATCACGGCCCACCATCATATTGATCAACGCAGCTTCTGTTGTTTCAGGTAGCGCGGCCTCGCCCACTTTTTGTCCATCCCGCAGCACCACGGCGCGACTGGCGAGGGTATAGATCTCCTGCATTTTGTGTGAGATGTAGAGAACACAGCAGCGTCTTTTCAACAGGCGTGCAATTAATAAATAGAGCTGATCGCGTTCAGGATTCGTTAACGCGCTGGTCGGTTCGTCCATCACAATCAGCCAGGCATCTGCCATCATGGCTTTTGCCACTTCGACCATCTGGCATTGCCCAATAGTGAGATCGGCAATTTTGGCATCAGGATTGATTTCCAGCTGTAGCTCAGCGAGCAAGGCGCGGGCCTGTTGCCGCATTGCGCGACGATTAAGCGAAATGCCGAAATAGCGCGGCAGCGTCGATTGCGCGAGGGCTAAGTTTTCCGCCACGGTTAATTCAGGAATCAGACTGAAATGCTGGTGGATGACCGAAATACCCGCCTGGCGGCTATCGGCAGGAGATTTTAAATTGATCCGGGTATTATCCAGCCATATTTCCCCCTCTTCCGGGTGGTAGATCCCGGAGAGTATTTTAACCAACGTTGATTTACCGGCCCCATTTTCCCCCATCAAGGCCACAACCTCCCCACGATTGAGCCGCAGCGACACATTGGACAGTGCTTTAACGCCGGGGAAAATCTTTGAGATGCCTTTTAACTCAAAACTGTGTGCCGACTGGACGCTCGCCGCCGCGTCAGGATGGGCCGAGCGTTTTGCCGACAGCAAGGATTTAATATTGATATTTTTCAAAAGACTACGCTGACTAAGTAACACCGCAATCAGCACGAAGCCACCGGTGACAAAGTAATTGACCTGCTGGGAGACCTGTAGAAAGGATAGGCCGGTGTTGATCACCCCGAGTAATAAGGCGCCTAAGGCGGTTCCTAATATGGACCCCTGGCCGCCGGCAAGTCTCGCACCGCCAATAATCGCGGCGGTAATCGCGGCAAATTCTAGTCCTAATCCTGCCAAAGGTTGCGCCGATCCCACCCGGCCGGTCGTTAATAACGCGCCAACGCCCGCGCTGGCGCCCGCAAAGACGTAAATCAGCGTGGTGGTCACGCGCACCGGGATTAATGAAGCATGGGCGGCTTCTGTATTGCCGCCGGTCGCATAGATCCAGCGGCCAAATATGGTGCGGCTAAGTAAAAACATCCAAAGTACGGCGAAGAGCGCGGCGATTAATAAGCTGACCGGGATACCGGCGATAGTTGTCTGGCCAAACCAGAGATACAACGCCGAGTCGACGGCAATAGATTGTGAGCCTGAGAAACTGAGGGCGACGCCTCTGGCAAAAGCATAAACCGCCAGCGTGGTCACAAAAGGGCTGATACCAATCAGGCTAATCAGCGTGCCATTTAGCAGGCCAAAACCCGCGCCGATGGCAATCACCACAATAATACCTAACCAACCAGGAATACCGGTCGACTGCATAATCAAGGCCGTCAAAATGCCGCTCGCAGCCAGGACGCTGCCGACGGAAATATCAATACCCTTACAAATAATCACCGCCGTCATCGCATACGCGACGATAGCGATAACTGAAGTTTGCTGGCCAATATTTAACAAATTACCCGGCGATAAATAACCCGGCGTCACTATGCCAAAGATAGCAATAGCCATAACAATCAGCATAAATAAAATAATTTCCTGGTTTAATTTTTTACCGTTTAAGCCAGAAAAAAAAGGCAGCGACTTACGATTTTGCAACATAACGGAATACTCCAAAGCTCGGCTATGCACCGAGCTACGGTTTATTTTATTTTTCAGAGACCGTCATGGCAGAATCAGGCTTCGACGGCGCCATTTCAGCACGATAATCTTTCGCGACGATTGCGGCTTTTTCTGGCGTGATATAAGGGAAAGTCAAACCTTTAGCTTTTAATTCTCCGGCCGTTTTATCCGTGGTGACAAAATAGGTTGGCATGTATAAATCAACCGGATATTTCGCGCCTTTGGCGAGACGCGCCGCCACGGCAATATTCCAGTACCCGACACGAGATGCCCCGTTTAATACATCAACGACGTTCGAACCATCGCTGACATAAGGGAACATTTCGGGGTCGCCTTCATAGCTGACAAAGGAGATCTGGCGGCCGTTTGAATCAGCAATCGTTTTTGCCGCGACGCAAATCGAATCAGCAAAACAGCCGACGCCTTTCAGGTTCGGGTAGGTTGAGAGCCAGGTTTGCATAGCATCCGCGGAACGCGAGCTGTCCCAGTTTGTGGCCTCTACACCGACCAGTTTAATGCCCGGAAATTCTTTACTCATCACATCGCGAAAGGCTTTTTCCCGCGTATCGGAGACATAGTTACCTTTGCCGCCAATCAGTAATGCGACTTCACCCTGACCGCCAAGTTTTTGACCTAATGCGCGGGCAACGGTACTCATGTTTGAATAATCGGGATACAGCGTATTGTAATTCCAGTTACCGTCGACTTTATTGCCCATCGCAATAACCGGAATATTTTTTGCTTTTGCCTTTTGCACCGCGGTGGCGATAGCGGCGCGGTCCAGCGGATCGACCAAAATGATATCAACGCCCTGATTGACAAAGTTTTCAATATTGGAGATTTCTTTTTCAAGGCTACCTTCGGAGCCTTGCCAAATGACTTTAACGCCATAATCTTTCGCCGCTTCATCACCTGCTTGCCTCATACGGACAAAAAATGAGTTTTGCAGATCAATGGCAACCACACCGACAACGGGTTCTTTCTCAGCCGCGAAGGCCGGTGTTGATGCTAATAAGGCCAACATTACAGCGCCGGCAATACCTGTTTTCTTCACAAACATGTTTACCCCTTGCTTGAAATTACGACATCACTGAAATGAAAAACTCATACCTTGTCACGGGTAATGAGTGGCGATAAAAAATACATTTTACGACCGAAAGGTAATTTATTGATGGCCGATCAGTCAATTAAAATGTGACAAAATAGTGATCTTGATGTTGTTTTTTTGAGTTTTTCAAGATGTTTTTATTCTTAATTTATTGAAACTATTATATTAAATGATAATTTAAAATGTCATATGTTTTTTGACTGAATGGTCATAACATGACGCGATACTTAGCGCCAACGTAGCGAGGGAACAGCAGATGTCTGGGAACTCATATTCTTTTACGACGGGAAGGCTGGTTAATAAATCATAAGAAAACACCGGATTTACTGTCTGGAAGGGCTGAATCTGCGGACAAAACGACTCCGCCGACATGTCACTGCCAGACATCGGCGCGTCCGTTCGGAAGTGAGCGCAGTAGATCAGTGCTGGAGCATGGATTTTGTTGCTGATAATCTGTTCAACGGACGCCGGATCCGCGCGCTGACTATAGTCGATAATTCTAATCGGGAATGTCTGGCGATCCAGATTGGACAGGGGTTACGTGGTGAGGATGTGGTGACCGTTATGGAGCGTCTGAAGCAAATGAAGCGCTGTGTACCACTCCGGTTGCAGACGGACAATGGCAGCGAATTTATCTCCAAATCTCTGGAACAATGAGCCTATGAAAATAAGGTGACGATGGACTTCTCACGGTCTGGAAAGCCCACAGACAATGCACTGGTTGGTCGAGTCATTTAATGGCAGCCTTCGTGATGAATGTCTGAATGTGCACTGGTTCCTGTTACTGGAAGATGCTCAGGAGAAGATAGAGTACTGGCGACGGGAATATAACCAGCAACGACCTCATTCATCATTAAACAACCTGACGCCGGAAGAGTACCGACTGATGGCGGAAAAACCGGAAATCTCAAAAAGTGCGTGGAACTAAAATGGGTATGCTTGCATTACCATGGGAGTGCTGGCCCTGCTGCCGCTGGCAACCCTTGCAGGTAAGATAACCTTGAGCAACCCCGATGAACAAGAGCTGAAGGGAAGGGAGCGGCTTTGTACCTACGAAAACAGCATTTATCTGTTTACGCTAGTGACGCGCTCGCAGTCTTGTCCCTTTTCGAAGACGTTCGACACGGATGATCAGTCATAGAGCCAGCGCCCGGCTTTAGCCGACTCAACCAACATTCCTACAGTGAAATCAGGTACAGGGATAGGCTGTGTCTTCTTGAATGGATTCCATAAAATAGGAGCATCAGGGATATATGTTTTAATATCAAAAGCTCCTCTCTCAATATTGAACGTAGTGAAAAACTCGTTCATCAAATCCTCTAATTCGAGTTCATCAATATCCAAATCTGTATCCAGATCAGTTTCTGGGGTAAGCGGAACTTTCTTTGAGCTAAATACATACGTTCCTGCATATTTACGGATCAGCGTATGCACCTGCTCCTCAATGTTCTCTACCATAATTTGTCATTACCTCGTGCTATCGCGTTGTAATCACTTATTGTGTGATAGGTAATTTGAGATACATCGTAGGCTAAGACAATCCAGCCTACAACAGGGATTGCTCGCCCTGTAAATGTCCCTATATTAGCAACGGCTCGAATCCTAATAGTGGAGGGTGGATAGCCGCCAATCACTGAGGGCAGTTTCATGCCAAACGGGAATTTTGCTTTTTTGAATACGGCTCTTGAGGCTCTCGACGCATAAGAGGTTCCCTTTTCTGCGCCTTTAGGCTTTGCCCTTGTGGGGAGAGTGTTTAGCCCTGATACAATAGCAACAACAGAAGAAAAATCAGTTACGCCTAGACCTAATTGATCAACAACCTTTTCACAAAAGATCATGAAAAAGAGTTCTGAAGCGGTGAGATTTGATTGCCCGGCGTAATAGTAGGTTCCGTTCAATTCTTCTGTGGTATCCACGCTATCCCCCATAGACATTAGCCATATCGATGATATTAGAAATGGTAAACAGATACTTGTGTGATTAATCCTAAAACAGGCCTGATTTTGGACAATAGAAGCCATAAAGCCCCGTTAGTGGTACAAGCAACAAGTGGAGCAGGTCAGCTGTATGTAACATGCTCTTACCGTCTGTGTTAGGGGTTATGAAGTGGCTTTTAAGATAATTGATTGCTCATATGGTTACAATCAGCCCTTAGTTGGCAGGGTGTCTCAAAAGGAAGTCCTTTCGAGGCTATCAAAAACCGGTCAGATATTTTAAATTTGCTGCAATTTTGAGTGATGGAGATATTTATCTGCTCAGTAGTGAGAACGTAGAGCCAGGGGTATTTTCAGCATGAGGATGTAAACTGGGAGGATAAAGAGATGGGACCCCCACGGGGGCGGGTTGTGAAAGTATTTCCTGTTGTCTTCGACCTTATTGCACGTAAAATGACCAGACCCATTTTGGGAAGGAGTCTTTAATGGATATCGCGCTGCTCAACATGGTCAGATACCATGGTGAATCTTGAAGCCCGGAAACTCGTCGAAACAGCAAATCGGCTGTCAGCATTCTATTTGCAAGATGGTCTTACACGTATCAAGTTTGTCGAAGAGATAAAGCAGGTCGTAGAAAAGGAGTTCGCGGCAGCACGACGAGCCAAAACAGACGAAGAATGCATTGCATACATCAAAAATCTGCGTGCCGAAACGGATAATCTGCAAGAACAAGATCGCCTGTTAAGGACCAGAGCCGCACAACTTTATGCAAAGATAGAATTTGTTCGAGAAAATAATAAAATCGTTGGTTATGTTATATCCGCTGTAAATGTGGTGCTATCAGGCGTGGTTCTCTTTGGTGGCTTTATGATGTTATCCACTATGGGGCCGATTGGTATGCTGGCTGGGGCAGTCCTGATTGCCGATGGAATGAACGGATTAACGAAAGAAGTGCTCAACTTTGATCAGCCAGCAGGACATAAACCCTCGCAAGGTATAATTGCTGACTCCGCGATGCATACTGCCCAGTTCATGGGATTTAATCCTAACACGGGCTTGGCTCTCTATAATGGTGTTACTCTTGGTGCCAGTATATACAGCATTGTAGGACTCGCTCGAAAGACTGGAGCCTGGAGATTATTCCGCTGGCTTCCACACGATTACTATCGCAAAGTCAGCACAATGAGCACTCCTAAACTAACAATGAAGATTGTCGGTTATGGTGTTAAAGCAAAAGTGATTTTCGACCTACTGACAACAGAAAATGGAACCAGTTAATCCTTGATAGTTTTTCGGTAACGCCAGGATTTATAGGAAATTACCGGCGGCTGTGCGAAGGACATAATGGCAACCCCAAAGATCATCGCCAGCCCCCATGCAACTGCTCTATCAGGTGAGCTGAAGACGATAAGTAGCAATAGGATAAAGGTGCATACAGCCACCACTCCCGCCAAGGTAACAAATCGCCTGGCGAGATCATTTATGGCCTCTCCAAGCGTTCCTCCATATTTTTCAATATTGCTTTTTATCTTCTGCAATTCGGGCTGCGTAAACCCTGAACGTAACAAAGCCTCATCAGTCACTTTCATACAGTCTTGTCCCTTATCTCCCAGAAGTTTTTTCTCAATCGCTGATTGTGCAAGCAATCATACTGATGACCTTTACAGCAATCCAGCCGAAACTTTTCGGCAGACTCCATCTCCCCTTTCTTATATTCTGGGTGGTGCCAAGACATTGCGACGATATAAGATTAACGATCGCATGATGTTTCTGCTATTTATCAGATTTCAGACAATAGCAGCCATAAAGCCCCGTTAGTGGTAAGGAGACAAGCGGAGCGTAGCGACTTCATCAGATTGTCAGAAGGATCGCACCTTATCAGGGTGCTCGTGTACCTTTCGGAGCGTGAGCGAAACGCTGGCAGAGCCGGATCTGTAGCTACCGGGGCATTACCACTATTCACCTGTTTACGTGGCTGATAGGGCCACACATCGGGCTTAAATGTGTGTGATCAATCTGCTTCGGGATGGTTTAGAGACGCTGGCTGCGTCATTGGCTTCGAATTAATAGCGGTTCGTGTGGACTGTTCACGCTTTGTACCTGTTCGAGCTTTACAACTACAGGCCGCTACGTGCTAACATCCCTGAATAGCCACTGTTAACCATAGCGGCAACTGTTGGTCATAGAATCCCTTAAAAAAAGATCGTGCTTGAGATCGAAACTCTCTGTAACTTATTGTTTTTTATGGAATTTTTTGTGTAAGTGCCGATAATAGGAGTCGAACCTACGACCTTCGCATTACGAATGCGCTGCTCTACCAACTGAGCTATATCGGCCCTGAAAGGACATGTTCACGAATGTGAGTCACGGGGTAAAAGGTTAAAACTAAGTGGGTGACGCGTCAATGGCCTTATGAATCAAACGGCTACTTTTGCATCACCCGCTTAGTATTAAGCACGAATGGTATCGTCGCCGAAACCAATCCACTTATAGGTCGTTAACGCTTCCAGGCCCATCGGGCCGCGCGCGTGCAGCTTCTGGGTGCTGACCGCTACTTCCGCGCCGAGACCAAACTGGCCGCCATCGGTAAAGCGGGTAGAGGCGTTGATATACACCGCCGAAGAGTCCACTTCGTTGATAAAGCGGTTAGCATTGCGTAGCGTACGGGTCAGGATGGCATCAGAATGCTGGGTGCCATGGGCGCGTATATGCGCGATGGCCTCATCCAGGTCCGCGACCGCTTTCACGTTCAGATCCAGCGACAGATACTCATCGTTGTACTGCTCCGCCTTCACCGGCTCGACGTTTGCCGGGCCGTTTTGCAAAACCGGCAGGGTGGCGGCGTCGGCATGCAGCGTCACGCCGCTTTCGGCCATCTGTTTGCTCAGGACAGGCAGGAAACGCTCGGCGATATGCTGATTCACCAGCAAGGTTTCTACCGAGTTACAGGCGCTTGGCCGCTGAACTTTGGCATTGACGATAATCTTCAGCGCCTCAGCCATGTCCGCCGAATCATCAATATAGATATGACACACGCCAATCCCGCCGGTGATCACCGGAATCGTGGACTGCTCGCGGCACAGCTTATGCAACCCGGCGCCGCCGCGCGGGATCAGCATATCGATGTATTTATCCATCTTCAGCATCTCGCCGACCAGCGCGCGATCCGGGTTCTCGATAGCCTGGACGGTTGCCGCCGGTAAACCGCACTCCTGCAGCGCCCGCTGAATCACTTTCACCGTGGCGGCATTGGTGCGCCAGGTCTCTTTACCGCCGCGTAGAATCGCCGCATTGCCGGTTTTCAGGCATAAAGAGGCCACATCAACGGTCACATTAGGACGGGCCTCGTAAATCACCCCAACCACGCCCAGCGGCACGCGGCGGCGTTCGATACGCAGGCCGCTGTCCAGCAGGCCGCCGTCGATCACCTGACCGACCGGATCGGCCAGATTGCAAACCTGACGGACATCGTCAGCAATCCCGCGCAAACGCGCCGGGTTGAGCGCCAGGCGATCGAGCAGCGCTTCGCTTAAGCCATTGGCGCGCGCTTCCGCCAGGTCCTCGGCGTTGGCGCGCAGAATCTCTTCGCTCTGCGCTTCGAGATAATCGGCAATCTTTTCCAGCACCTGGTTCTTTTCACGGCTGGAGAGTTGCGCCAGTTGGTAAGAGGCCGCCCTGGCAGCTATGCCCATTTGTTCCAGCATTTTCAGCTCCTTAACGGATAATCATATCGTCACGATGGACGGCGACCGGGCCATATTCGTAGCCCAGAATGGCATCAATCTGCTGCGAGTGCTGGCCGGCAATCATGCGCAGCGCATCGCTGTTGTAGCGGCTCACGCCGTGGGCGATATCGCGGCCTTCGCTATTGCGAATGCGGATAACTTCGCCACGCGAGAAGTTGCCGGTCACGGTTTTGATGCCTTTCGGCAGCAGGGAACTGCCGCGTTCCAGAATCGCCTGGGTAGCGCCGGCGTCAACGCTAATTTCACCCGCCGGCGGGGCGCCGAAGATCCAACGTTTGCGGTTTTCCAGCGGCGATTCCTGAGCGTGGAAGCGCGTCCCGACCGAAACGTTTTCCATCACGTCGGCAATCACGCCGGGACGGTTACCGGCGGCGATAATGGTGTCGATACCCGCGCGGCAGGCGACGTCTGCGGCCTGCAGCTTAGTACCCATGCCGCCGGTCCCGAGACCGGAAACGCTATCGCCGGCAATGGCGCGCAGGGCGTCATCAATGCCGTAGACATCTTTAATCAACTCGGCCTGCGGGTTATTGCGCGGATCGGCGGTGAACAGACCCGGCTGGTCCGTCAGCAGCAGCAGCTTATCGGCGCCGGCAAGAATCGCCGCCAGCGCGGAAAGGTTGTCGTTGTCGCCGACCTTGATCTCGGCGGTCGCCACGGCGTCATTCTCATTAATGACCGGCACGATGTTGTTATCCAGCAGCGCGCGAAGGGTATCGCGGGCGTTAAGGAAACGCTCACGGTCTTCCATATCCGCGCGGGTCAGCAGCATCTGGCCAACGTGAATGCCGTAAATAGAAAACAGCTGTTCCCACAGCTGGATCAGGCGGCTCTGGCCTACCGCCGCCAGCAGTTGTTTCGACGCGATGGTCGCCGGCAGTTCCGGGTAGCCAAGGTGTTCACGTCCGGCGGCGATCGCCCCGGAGGTCACAATGACAATACGATGGCCCATAGCATGCAGCTGTGCGCACTGGCGCACTAATTCGACGATATGGGCGCGGTTCAGGCGACGGGATCCGCCCGTTAAAACACTGGTGCCCAGTTTTACCACCAGCGTCTGGCTATCACTCATGATTCTCTGCCGTTCAAAAGGAATATCGATATCAAGCTGATGTTGTAACAGGACTCAGGCCACTTGCCAACACTGGCGTGCCCGGGCGAACCACTTTATTGCGCGAGATCGGGCATTCTGGAGAATTCAGGTGACGAATTAATGACAGAAACATCTAAATACTCTTTTTTATAAAAAGTTCCACTTTGTCATAAATTTTTAATATCCGGGCGTTAAAAAACCTCCTGTTTTTCACGGGGCCTTCGCCCGGAATTGATTAGCGCGTATAAATAAATCACCAGGACTGAATAATGAAAAAGAGCTCACTGGCATTAATGATGATGGGTCTTATCGCTTCTTCGGCTACACCGGCAGCGGAAGTTTATAATAAAAACGCCAATAAACTGGACGTGTACGGCAAAGTCAGAGCGATGCACTATATCAGCGACGATAATAGCAAAGACGGCGACCAGACCTATGTGCGTTTCGGTATTAAAGGCGAAACCCAGATTAACGACCAGCTGACCGGTTACGGCCGTTGGGAATCTGAATTCTCCGGCAATAAAACCGAAAGCGACTCCACCCAGAAAACCCGCCTCGCGTTTGCCGGCCTGAAACTGAAAGACTTCGGTTCTTTCGATTACGGTCGTAACCTCGGCGCTCTGTACGATGTGGAAGCCTGGACCGATATGTTCCCGGAATTCGGCGGCGACTCTTCTGCGCAGACCGATAACTTCATGACCAAGCGTTCCAGCGGCCTGGCAACCTACCGTAATACCGATTTCTTTGGCGTCGTGGATGGCCTGGATCTGACCCTGCAATATCAGGGTAAAAACGAAAGCCGTGACGCCAAAAAACAGAACGGCGACGGGTTCGGCACCTCTTTAAGCTATGACTTCGGCGGCAGCGATTTCGCCATCAGCGCGGCCTATACCAACTCTGACCGTACCAATGACCAGAACCTGCTGGCCCGCGGCGTGGGTAAAAAAGCGGAAGCCTGGGCGACCGGCCTGAAATATGACGCCAACAATATTTACCTGGCGACCATCTATTCCGAAACTCGCAAAATGACGCCAATCAGCGGCGGTTTTGCCAACAAGGTGCAGAACTTTGAAGCGGTCGCGCAGTACCAGTTCGACTTCGGTCTGCGTCCGTCCCTCGGCTATGTTCTGTCCAAAGGCAAAGATATTGAAGGCGTAGGTAACGAAGATCTGGTCAACTATATTGACGTCGGCCTGACGTACTACTTCAATAAAAATATGAACGCCTTCGTGGATTATAAAATCAACCAGCTGAAGAGCGATAATAAACTCGGTCTCAGCGATGACGACATTGTGGCGCTGGGGATGACCTATCAGTTCTGATGGTGCTGATGCCAGGATGGCGTAAATGATACCGGGAAGGATCAAAAAAGCCGCGGCGCCAGGGCCGCGGCTTTTTATTGTGCATCATCAGCGATTTTTGGCGACGTGCAGGTTGTCATTATTCATGGTGATCTGCGCGTTATACTCCTTTGGCAGGCGACGCGCCTGATAGAACGCCGACTTCCAGTACGGATTGTCCAGCGATGAGCGCATGACGCCCTGGCTGGCGGAGGCGTGGAGGAAGTTCTGGTTGGTATCATAGAAGCCGACGTGCATGCCGCCTTTAATCCGGAAGAACACCAGGTCTCCGGGACGCAGCTGCTGCGGCTTCACTCGCTCTCCCATATGCAGAAGCTCTTTGGTGGTAACCCGCTCCATCGGCAGGTTGAAGCGGTCCTTCAGCGTACGCCAGACAAAACCGGAGCAATCGACCCCGCTTTCATCGGTACCGCCCCACTCGTAGGGGGTGCCGTGCCAGGTGTGCATCTGGTCGTGCAGCGCGGCGAGCACCGGAATCAGGTCATCTGAACCGCTGTCGATCGGGGCGTTGGCATGATGGGCTACGGTTTTCGGGTGTTTCGCCGGGGATGAACATCCTGCCAAAAGCAAAAAGGGGACTAATAATAAAGCGTGAGCAAGTTTAGGCGTCATATCGTTATTTTTCGTGAGGGAGAATGGGCCGTGGTCATTTATAACGTATCCGCCATATTGTCAGAATGGTTCGCTGAAAAATTTACGAAACCTTACGTAGATTAAACTTCCGGCTTCACATTCTTGATTCACGCGGTTAAATATAAGCGGGTTGGATGTAATGCAGTTTGTTAATAAATTATTTCATCATGAAACACTATTTCGCGACCGCAGATAAGACACATCTGATGTTAATTGCCTTATTGCCGGCGCAGAAGGTGAAAGATCCTCATCATTCGGCCATTGCGCGCTGGGGGCGACGTCCAGTACTTTGTCCGCTCAAGGTCCCTGTGAGGCAAGTTTATGCATCTCGATTTTCGCCAGCTGCGCAATTTTGTCGCATTGGTTGAATACGGTAGTTTTCACCGCGCCGCCGAGGCGGTATGCCTGTCGCAATCGGCGTTCAGCCGCAGTATTCAGGCGCTGGAGCAGAGCGTCGGCCATCCCTTATTCGACCGGCAGAATAAACTGCCGACGCTGACGCTACACGGGCAAAAGCTGCTGCCCTACGCCCGTCGTTTTCAGGAACTTAACGTCGAACTGAGTAGTCTGCTGGGGGATGCTGACGATACGCAAGATGGCGAGGTGGCGTTCGGCTGCGGCCCGGCGCCCGCGGCGCGCCTGATTCCGGCGGCCATCGGCGAGTTTCACCACCATCTCCCGCAGGCGAGGGTGCGTTTTCAGGTTGATAACTGGTTTGCCCTGCATCATGCGCTGACGACCCAGCAGTTTCCCTTCGTGGTGGCCGATAGCTGGCATGCGGAGCTGGATCCGCAGCTACGAGTCCAGCCGCTGAGCCCGCAGCGCTGTTTCTTCATCTGCCATGCCGATCATCCTCTGGCGCGGCAGGGGCCGGTGTCTATTCAGGCGATGCTGCGCTACCCCTTTGCCGCGCCCTATCTGCCCCCGGGGGTGCGAAAAGTGCTGGCGACCCTCAGTCAGCAGCAGGATTTCACCCCGGCGATTCAGTGTGATCACGTCTATGCATTGCTGTCGACGCTGGCGCGCACCCAGGCGATAAGCTTTGCCAGCGAAGACGGTTTCGCCCTGTGCCAGCATAGCCATCGCCTGGTGAAGCTTGAGCTCAGCGACCTCCCGGAAGAGTGGCGGTTGATGCAGACCCGGTTTGCGGTGATCACCCCGATTCACGCCGTGCTTTCGCCGCTGGTCACCCGATTTATCGATATTATCCTGCATACCGACCGCCAGCATCAGAACCCGCTGTTGGCGCCGGAGGAGGAGGCTTAGCCGGCGTTCTCCGCCTGGCCTTTGGCATCGTACTGCGGCCAGTGGTTTTCCAGCCGCTGCGTCTTCAGCGCCTGTTCGACAAACTGCCCGTCGACCCACTGCGTCACCGTAAAGGCGTTGCGAATGAGGCGGCCCGTTTTGGCCTGTTCAACGCTGCTGCTGAAGCTGTCGGTCAGGAACGGGTCGATACGCGGCGAGGTGCTGAAGTTGAGATCCTGCGGCTGCAGATCCTCAAGGAACAGCGCCTGTGGAATCTGGCTCTGCTGCGCCATCTCTGCCGACCAGGCCTCGCGATTCGCCGGGTTGCTGATTTCCGCCGCGTTTTTCACCAGCACATCGATAATTTGCTGGGTGGCCTGCGGCCAGGTCTGAATAAACGCCTGAGTTCCGAGAAAACCCGCCTGGGTCGTATTCTGGCGACCGGAATCACCGCTTTTCACCACCACGTCAATTTTGTCGCCGCGCAGCGCCAGCAGCGAGACGCCGCCCCATACCGCATCAACCCGGCCGGCCGCCAGCGCGGCTTTCCCGGCGCTCCAGTCCAGATTAATGACCTGCATATTGCGTTCGCTAAGCCCGACGGTCTGCAAGGCGCGATCGAAGGCCAGCTGGTCTGCGGTACCGCGATACACCGCCACGCGTTTACCTTTCAGGTCCGCCAGCTGTTTAATTCCCGATGCCCGGGTGGCGGCGAGGTAAGATTCCGAACCGCGGCTGCCCAGCAGCAGGCGGGTCGGCAGGCCGTTGGCTTTGCCGATAATCGCCGCCAGGTCACCGAGATAGACAAAATCGAGCTGCTGGTTGGCCAGCGCTTCATTCACCGCCGGTCCGGCGCCCTTAAAGAACTGCCACTGGACCTCCACGCCCTGCGGTTTAAACACCGCCTCCAGCTGATGGCGGATAAACGCCATTCCGACCGGCCCTTCAATGAACGGTTTGCTGCCGGCGCTCTGATCCGGAACGCCAATGCGAATGGTGTGCAGGCTCCCGGCCTGCGCGCTGGCCATCAGTGCGATCGCGGCGACCAGCGCCAGCGCTGTACGGGTAAAAAAGGCTTTCATCATTGGTGGTGACTCCCTGAGTTTTTTCTCACCCTAAAGAGGCCTGGCGCGTGCTGTTAAATGCTTTTATTCGCAGAGCAAAGGCAAAAATAAGCTAAATCAGGGCCCGCCTGTCCGCCAGGCTGAGATGCATTTGCTGCATCGGGATTATTCAGCAAACGCAATGGCGGGAGGCGGCGAGGCGCGATGTGATAGGGCGATGATTTCACCCACAACGGACTGCTATGTCGCAGATGATCTTGAAAACACGCCGGTTCACCTGGCCTGCCATCAGGCTAAACGGCTGGCCCCTGTTGCTGCCCGCGCTGTTAGTGCTGGTGTGGCACATCGCCGCCGTGGAGCGCTGGATGCCGGAACAAATCCTGCCCGCTCCGGCGGTCGTCGCCGATACCGCGTTGTCGCTCCTCAGCGGCGATCTGCTGGCGCAGTGGGGGTTTAGCCTTCAGCATCTGGCCGTCGGGCTGCTGCTGGGCGTGGCGGCGGGGACCCTGCTGGGAGCACTGTTTGGTCTGCTACCGGCCGCGGCCCAGCGGATAGAGCCGCTATTTTATGCCCTCGCGCAGATCCCCACCCTGGGCTGGATCCCGCTGTTTATGGTGCTGTTTGGCATCGATAACGGCCTGAAGCTGGCGGTTATCGTCAAAACAACCCTTGTCCCGATGACCATCAATACCCAGATGGCGGTAACCAGCATCCCGCAGGCGCTGGGGGAAGCGGCGCAGGTGATGAATTTTTCCCGCTGGCAACGGCTGCGCTGGCTGGTTATCCCCGCCAGTCTGCCGGGCTGGTTTACCGGCCTGCGGCTGGCGCTATCTCAGGCCTGGGTCTCGCTGATCGTTGTCGAACTGCTGGCCTCGTCTGAAGGGATCGGCTACCTGATGGTCTGGGGCCGCCAGCTGTTTCAGCTGGATATTGTCTTCGTCACCATCGCGGTGGTGGGCCTGAGCGGGTTGTTGATGGAGTGGGCGACGAACCGGGTATATGCCCGGCTGGTCTTCTGGCCGCAGCCCGCTACCGGGCGACTGGCCTGGAAGCCGCAGGCCAGCTGGCATGCATTCCAGCTGCCGCTGATCCTGCTGGTGCTGTGGCAGCTGGCCAGCCGCTGGGGCTGGATCGACAGCGCGTTATTCTCCTCGCCGCTGGCGGTGGCGCAGCGCTTTATTGCCGGAGCGGCCAGCGGCGAGCTGCCTGCCGCGATGCTGGCGAGCCTCGGCCGGGCCTTTGCCGGCGGCGCGCTGGGGATCGCCGCCGGGCTGCTGTGCGGATTACTGCTGGCTTTGCGTCCGCGCGCCGGGCAGATATTGACCCCGACGCTGAACGTCCTGCGCCATATTGCGCTCTTTGCCTGGCTGCCGCTGCTGACGGCATGGGTGGGCAACGATAACGGCGGCAAAATCGTGTTTATCGCCCTGGCGTCCTTCTTCCCGATGTTTTTCAGCACCTTGCAGGCCGTCAGCCAGCGCGATCCGCAGCTCGATGAAGTGGCGAAGGTGCTGCGCTTTGGTCCGCTGACCCGTCTGCGGGCGCTGATTTTACCGGGGGCGGCGCCGGGCATATTTGCCGGCCTGCGCCTGGCGTTGATTTATGCGTGGCTGGGCAATATCGGCGCGGAATATTTCATGTCCTCCGGGACCGGTATCGGCAGCCTGATGATTAATGCCCAGCAGCTGCTGGATATGCCGACCATTCTTTGCGGCATGGTGCTGATTGGTATCACCGGCGCCGCGCTGGATAAAGGCGGACGTTTACTGGAATCTCGCGCCACCCGCTGGCGCCAACGGGAGCAACGATGACCGACTCGACCCTGGTCTCTTTTCGCCATGTGCATAAATCCTGGCAACAGGTGACGGCATTAGACAATTTCAGCCTCGATATCGCCGCCGGTGAGCTGGTGGTGCTGGTCGGCAGCAGCGGCTGCGGCAAGTCCACGCTGCTGCGGATGTTGATTGGCCTGGAGCCGGTGACGCAGGGGGAAATCCGCGTTAACGGCGAGCCGGTGCGCGGCGCGGGCAAAGAGCGCGGCATCGTCTTTCAGGAGCCGCGGCTGTTTCCCTGGCTGACGGTGATCGACAACGTGATGCTTGGCCTGGCGGATGAAAAGCTGAACCGCGGGGTGAAGCGCCAGCGCGCGCTGGAAATGCTGGAACGCGTACAGCTCACGGAGTTCGCCCATGCGCTGCCCGCCCAGCTTTCCGGCGGGATGGCCCAGCGGGTGGCGATTGCCCGCGGGCTGATCGCCCGGCCGCAAATTCTGATGCTCGATGAGCCTTTCGGCGCGCTGGATGCCCTGACGCGCCATACCCTGCAGCAGGAGCTGCTGCATATTCATCGCCGTACGGGGACCACCACGCTGCTGGTGACCCACGATGTGGAAGAGGCGGTGGCGCTGGCCGACCGGGTGGTGGTGCTCTCTCCCCGCCCGGGGCGGATCCGTGAGGTGGTGACGCTGGCGTTACCCCACCCGCGCCAGCGCGATGATGAGTCGTTTTCCGCTGCCTGCCGGCAGATTCGTACCTTGATTACTTGTGCCTGATTTGACTATTTAAGGAGTGACAACATGGGACATCCTTCCGTCTACCCGACCGGCGCCACGATCTACGATCCGCAGCGCGCGTGGAGCGGCTATACCGTTTTTCAGGCCACCGAACGCGGAGCGATTCTGCTTGATATGAATGGCAACGTGGTTCGCGAATGGCCCGAGCTGCACGGTTTCCCGAATAAGATCCTGCCCGGGGGGGCGATCCTGGGCCACAGCGGCGAACGCGATCCCCGCTACGGGATGCAGGATATGCTCGATCTGATTCAGGTGGACTGGGAAGGCAATATCACCTGGAAATTTGACCGCTATGAACAGGTGAGCGACCCGGGTCACGCGCCGCGCTGGATGGCGCGCGCACACCATGATTATCAGCGTGCCGGAAATCCGGTGGGCTATTACGCCCCGGGGCTCGAGCCGCAGGTTGACGGGGGCAACACCTTAATTCTGGCCCACACCAACCTGGTGAATGAAGCGATTTCCGACAAGCTGCTGCTCGATGACACCATCATCGAGGTCGACTGGCAGGGCAATGTGGTGTGGGAATGGCGCTGCAGCGATCATTTTCACGAGCTGGGCTTTGACGACGCGGCGCGCGCGGCGCTGCGTAATAACCCCAATATGCGCGCCAGCGGCGGCGGGATGGGCGACTGGATGCACATCAACTCCATGTCGGCGCTGGGACCAAACAAATGGTATGACGCCGGCGACGCGCGCTTCCATCCTGACAACATCATCTGGGATGCCCGCGAGTCCAATATCATCGCCATCATTGATAAACAGAGCGGCAATATTGTCTGGCAGCTTGGCCCGGACTACAGCACGCCGCAGCTGAAGCATCTGGGGTGGATTATCGGCCAGCACCACGCGCATATGATCCCCCAGGGATTACCGGGGGCGGGCAATATTCTGATCTTCGATAACGGCGGCTGGGCCGGGTACGGCGCCCCCAATCCGGCGTCGGCGGATGGGGTGAAAAACGCCTGGCGCGACTATTCGCGGATCCTCGAGATCAACCCGGTGACGCTCGATATCGAATGGCGCTACTCGCCGTATGAGGCGGATCTCCCGCAGCCAACCGACTCGTATCGGTTCTATAGCCCGTATATCAGCAATATGCAGCGCCTGGAAAACGGCAATACCCTCATCAACGAAGGCTCCAACGGACGTATTTTTGAAGTGACCCGCGATCATGAAATTGTCTGGGAGTATATTTCGCCGTTCTGGGGCAAGACATTGAATAACAACATGGTTTACCGCGCCTATCGTATTCCGTACGCCTGGATCCCGCAGCTGGCGCAGCCGTCCGAAGTGCCGATTGCGGCGGTTGACGTGCGGACTTTACGCCAGCCCGGCGCCGCGCCCGCGGGGCCGGCGCAAAGCGTGGTGCGCGTCGCCGGCGTGCGGCCCTACAGTAAAAGCGCCGATGCGCTGTGCGTGGCGACTGACAACGATACCCTGCGCCGCAGCCCGAAACTGTTCCGCGTGGCGGAGAGCCGCTTCACGCCGCTGAACGCGGACAGCGAGCTCTCCGGCGAGTCTGAATCTCCGCTGCTGCTGTTCGTCGGGGCCGAACGCTGCGTCCACTGCCGCAGGTTGTGGCAGCTGCTGCGGCATGAGTCCCTCGCCAGCCACCTTGCGGCGCTGGAGACACGCTATCTGGATGCCGACCGTCATCAGCAACTGGCGACAACCCTGGGGGTCCGCGGCTTACCTACGCTGCTGATCCTGAAAGCGGGTCAGCCGACGGCGCGGGCCCCGGCGGATCTTTCCGTGGAAAGCCTGCTGGACTGGCTACAGAGCGCGGTGCGCTAACCCACGCGAGCGAAAGGGCGGCTGCGGCGTCAGGCCGGGCCGCCGTTCATCTGGCGGACAAAGGCGGCGGGAGCCTGGCCGATCGTTTTACGAAACATGGTGGTAAAGGCCGCCGGATGTTCATATCCCAGGCTGAGCGCCACGTCGGTAATCGTTCTGCCTTCGCGCAGCGCCGTCAGGGCGTACATCAGGCAGGCCTGCTGGCGCCAGTCGCGAAAAGCCATCCCGGTCTGCTGGCGAAAATGACGGTTGAAGGTACGAACGCTCTTATTAAGCCTGGCGGCCCACCGTTGCGGAGCGATGTGAATATCCGGCTGCTGCAAAAAAGCGCTGCACAAGGCGGCCAGCTGCGCGTTCTGCGGCAGGGGGGTAAACATCGGCAGCGGCGACGCGGCTTTCAGTTCGTACAGAACCAGCTCAATGAGCGCCGCGTCATGTCCGCTTTCGTTATACAGCAGCGGCAGCTGGCAGACGCTGAGCAGCAGCTGGTGCAGCAGCGGCGAGACCTGGACAACCTCGCAGCGTTCACCGGCGCGCGGCGCCGCCTCCGGTTCAATGTACAGGCTGTGGGTACTGACCCCCGGCATCCACACCCGGTGCGGTTTAGTGGCCGGGATCCACACGCCGCTGTACGGCGGAACCAGCCAGTGACCATCATCCGTCTCCACCTTCATCAGCCCGTTCATGGCATAGAGAAACTGCGCCCGGCGGTGGCTGTGGCGCGCCAGCTGGGTATTGGCCGGGTAATCGCTGCCCAGCGCCAGCACCCGGCGCGGGAGATGGTCGACATCGTTAACGGCAATGTTGCGCATGAATCATGATCCTGGCTGAAATTCATAAGATGATGGCTTTTAATCGTAAGTCAGCCATGGGGTTATTCTATATCGTGACTGCTCTGAATGGAGGAGTATCCGATGATGTGCTGGCTTTTTTTCTGCGGCGTGGTGTGTGGGGTGACGACCTGGCTCTTTGGTTTTGGCGGCGGTTTTGTCACCGTACCGCTTATCTATTTACTGGTGACGGCGATCTGGGGAATGCACAGCGATATTGGCGCGCAGGCGATGCAGATTGCCGTGGCGACCTCCGCGCTGGTAATGCTCTGTGCGGCGCTGCTGGCGACCTGGCGTCATCTGCGGGCTGGAACCCTCTGCTGGCGTCCTCTGCGGGTGATGTTCATCGGCATCGCCGCCGGCGGTATAGCCGGCGCTGTGCTGGCGCTGTCGGTAAAAGGGGAGTGGATCCGCGGCCTATTTATCGCCTATTTGCTGGCGACGATCCTCGACTGCTACCTGCGACCGGGGTTTATGGCTCCGGCCACGCCGCGGCCCGCTCCGACGGCGGCGCGTGAACTGGCGACGGGCGGGGGGATTGGCCTGATTGCCGCGTTTCTCGGCGTCGGCGGTAGCGTGATGACCGTCCCGCTGATACGTCGGCGCGGCGCGGCGATGGCGCAGGCGGCGGCGATGGCTAACCTGCTGACGCTGCCGCTGGCGGCGAGCGCCACCCTAACCTGGCTGGTGTTGGCATGGCTGTCGCCGACGCGTTTACCCGGCGGATTTATCGGCGATATCTGGCTTTCGGCCGCGGGGCTGCTGGTGGCCGGGAGCTGGCTGGGCCTGAGGATGGCGGCCCGCTGGCTCGGGCGCCTGCCGGACCGCTGGCACGCGCGAATATACCCGCTGCTATTGATGACGGTGCTGCTGGTGATGAGCGTCCAGGGATAAATTTCGCGGCAGCGGCGCAGCCATCACGGTGGTGGCATATCGCCGCCGATCCATTAATCTGACCTCTTTTTGGCGCTTTTTGCTACCCTTTGCCTGGCCGACAGGGAGAGTCATTCTGCTGTCATCCTGGTTAAGCATGCTCTGCTGAACCCATTTTGCTGATGAGGAAACATGAACGATGGCCAAAAATCTGACGATATTCGATCTGGATAATACTTTGATTAAGGGTGACAGCAGCACGATATGGAGCCGGTTTCTGGTGAGGGAAGGCTGGGTGAGCGATCCGGACTATCTGGCGCGCGAAGCGATGCTGATAGACGATTACGATCGCGGCGAAATGAATATTGCCGACTATGTTGCCTTAATCCAGGCGCCGCTGATCGGCGTGCCGCAGGCGGAAGTCGATGCGCTGGTTGCCCGCTGCGTGCGCGAGGAGATCCTGCCGCGCGTCTATCCCCAGGCGTGGGATCGGCTGCAGACCCTGCGGGCGCAAGGCGAGCAGATGCTGGTGATTTCGGCCTCGGTGAGCCTGCTGGTGCGCGCGGTGGCGTCGGCGCTAGGGATTGAGCAGGCGTTAGGCATCGATGTGGAGATGGCGGATGGCGGCTATAGCGGGGTGATTGCCGGCACGCCAAGCTACCAGCAGGGGAAGGTGGTGCGGCTGGCGGCGTGGCAGAAAGCCTGGCCGCATGAGAGCGGCGAGGTGACGTTCTATACTGATTCGATTAACGACCTGCCGCTGTGCCTGCACGCGGACCACGTCTGGCTGGTCAATCCCTGCCCGCAGCTGGCGGCGGCGAATGCCACCCACCGCTGGCCGGTGCTGGAATGGCGGCTCTGAGCGAATCCCTGCGGCCGCAGTCATCCGTCGCCCCGGTAAGCGCAGCGCGACCGGGGAGCGGGTTAATTCGCTTTGAACAGCGGCACCACGTGGCCGCCAATATAGCGGCGGCGCAGCCAGGCGGAGAGCGTATCCATCACCATGACCACCGCCACCAGCAGCAGGGTGATAAACATCACCACGTCCCAGTTCCACAAACGCATGTTTTCCGCATAAATCAGGCCGATACCGCCCGCGCCGACGAAGCCCAGCACCGCCGCCGAACGGGTATTCGACTCAATCTGATACAGGCTCAGCGCCAGAAACGTCGGAAAGGATTGGGTAAAAATGCCGAAGCGGTGCTTCTGCAGACCGTTTGCGCCCACCGCGGTCAGCCCGCGCCCCGGCGAACGGTCAACCGCTTCATGTCCTTCGGCATATAGCCGCCCGAGCAGCCCGGTGTCCTGCATGATAATGGCCAGCACCCCGGCCAGCGGCCCGAGGCCCACGGCGCGGACAAAAATCAGCCCCCAGATCGCCATATCAATACCGCGCAGCACGTCAAACAGGCGGCGCATCAGCAGGGCGATAAACCCGGGAATCAAGCCGCGCATTATGTTGCGCGCCGCGAGGAAAGAGAGCAGCAATGCGATGACCGTCGCGGTCAGGGTTCCGACGAAGACAATCGCCAGGGTGATGCCGATTTGCGTGAAATAGTAGCGGAACGGCCAGTTGAAAAAGTCATGCCAGACAAACATCCGCATCAGGTAGCGGCTGATTTGCTGCAGCCCGGTGGTAAGCTGCTCGCCGCTGATGCCGAAGCGGGTAAAAAACCACGCATAATAGAGCACGCAGGCCAGGGTCAGCAGTCCGACGTAACGCAAATAGCGCCCCTGGGCCTGATACAATTCCCGGTGCTGTCGACGGCTGGCGGCGACATCCGGTTGGCTTTGCCATTGACGACTCATTTTTTCCCCTCGAGTACCCACTGCCGCAGGCGACCGGACAGCATATCCAGCAGCGACACCACGATGATGATCAGCAGCAGCGTGATGCTGACCTGATCGTAACGATCCAGTTTGATGTTGGTCATCAGTTCCTGACCGATCCCGCCGGCGCCCACCAGCCCAAGAATGGTGGATGAGCGGAAGTTGATCTCCAGGCGCATAAAACCATAGGAGAGAAAAATCGGTTTAACCTGTGGCCACAGCGCAAAACGGATCCGCTGTATCGGCGAGGCGCCGCAGGCCATCAGCCCGCGTACCGGCTTGTCCTGCGCGCTTTCCACCGCTTCGTAAAACAGTTTGGTCAGGCTACCGATGGTGTGCAGCATCAGCGCCAGAAAGCCGGGGATGGCGCCAATGCCGAAAGCCATCACGAAAATCACCGCCCACGCCAGCTCTGGCATGGTGCGTAAAAACGCCACCATCACGCGAATGGCGAAGCGCAGCGGCGGCGGCGACCAGGCGTTGCTGGCGGCCAGAAACGCCAGCAGGGTGGCGATAGCCACCGCCACCAGCGTAGAGGCCACCGCCAGCTGCAAGGTTTCCCAGATCAGCGGCAGCTGAATCGGCAGGCGATAGCCCCAGTAGGCCAGCGAGCCTTTGGTATGAGAATCGGCGAACAGATCGCGGATATGGATCGTCGGCAGGGTCTCAAACATGTAATCAAGGAAGTTCGGCAGGGAGTGCCAGATGGTAAAAAGATTAAATTCGGCGGCGCTGCCGGCGGCGAAGTACAGCACCAGCAACAGCAGGGACCAGCTAAAAGTATCGCGTTTTTGCCGCGCCCGTACCTGCTGGTAGTAACGTTCAAATTCGCTATTCGATATATTCATACGTCGACGGGTCTTCAGCATGCCGCCGCCTCGCGCATTACCAGCCGGAGGCGGCGTTGGGGCGGGATTAACGGGCGCTCACCAGCTCGCGTTTCATATCGATAATCTGCTGGAAATCGGCGACGCTAGACGGGCCGATATGCTGGGTACCACCCATCGCTTTGATAAAGCAGGCGTGATCGTCGGTATCCAGTTTTTTGACCGCGGCGACGACTTTGGCTTTAAAATCAGCCGGCAGCGCGTTGCTGACCAGAATCGGGCCGTTCGGAATCAGCGGCGATTGCCAGATGATGCGGATCTGCTTCATCAGATCCGGGTGATCCATGCGAATCAGGCGGTTGAAGGCACCGACGCTGTAGCCGCTGTTATAGTCGCCGACCAGCGATGTCCAGGTTACCGCCCCGGCGAACTGCCCGTTCAGCACCCCAAGAATGTCCTGCTCGTGGCCGCCGGAGAAGGTCACGCTGGAGAAGAAGTTGTTATATTTATTATCCGTGGTACCGCCGAACTGCTGTTTAAAGGTCTGGTTCGGAATCAAAAAGCCGGAAGTGGAGTCCGGATCGGCAAAGCCAAACGCTTTACCTTTCAGATCTTCTAACTTCTGATACGGGCTATCGGCTTTGACAATCACCACGGAATGGTAGCCGCGGGACTGATCTTTATCATCCACGGCGATCCCGACGATATCGACCGCTTTCGGGTTATTGATATAAACCGAGGCGTATGACGACGGCGACATACTCAGCACCACGTCGACTTTCCCGCCCAGCAGACCCTGAATGACCCCCGAATAGTCGGAAGAGTTACGCAATTTGGTGTCGACGTTCAGCTCTTTATCGAGAAACTGTTTTACGCACTGGTTATCACCAATCTGCTGGGTGGCGTTCTGCCCGCCGAGGATCCCCAGGTTTAGCTCTTTCGGCTGCTCCGCCGCACCTGCCTGCCATGCCATCATCATTCCCGCGACCGCTGCGGAGAAACGAACTGCGCCAGTGATGTATTGTTTCATTATTTTGTCCGTGTGAGTGGAAATTAATGCAATTGGCTAATTTCATCACCGTACAGCCGGTGCAGGATATCCTGGTTCAGCTGTGAGGGATGGTCGTCAAAAATAATGTTGCCCTTCGCTACGCCGATAACCCGCGTGCAATACTCTTTCACCAGTTCTACCGAGTGCAGGTTCACCATCACGCTGATGCCCTGTTCGCTGATTTCACGCAGCACGTCCATGATGCGCTGCGTATTTTTCGGATCGAGCGAGGCGACCGGTTCATCGGCCAGCAAAATGCCGGGCTTCTGCATCAGCGCGCGACAAATCGCGACGCGCTGCATCTGGCCGCCGGAAAGGTTTTCCGCCCGCTGCAGCGCATGCGGCAGCATATTCATCCACTCCAGCAGCGCGATGGCGCGGGCGCGGTCGGCGTCAGGGAAGACTTTGAACAGCGACTTCAGCGTCGAGGTCTGGCTCAGGCGGCCCAGCAGTACGTTAGTCAACACGTCGAGGCGCGGCACCAGGCAAAAATCCTGGAAAATCATTCCGCACTCGCTGCGCCAGGCGTTCAGCGCGCGGCCTTTGAGTTTCGCCACGTCATGCGGCATGCCCACTTCCGGGTAGCTGAGGATCTCGCCGCCGGTGGCGCTATGAGTACCGTTCAGCACATGCAGCAGGGTCGATTTACCGGCGCCGGAACGGCCGATAACCCCCACCAGTTCGCCGGCATGAAGGTCAAAGCTGACGTTATCCAGCACGACTTGTTGTGCGTTGTAAGACTTATTCAGGTTGCGCACGCTTAAGACTTTTCGCTGCCGGACGGTATTCGGCTGAAGCAAATGCGGATAATCGATGTCGGTTACCGCGGCAAGAGAACTATTCATAAGAGCGTCCAGGTTCGTCATTAAACTGGCACTATTAATGGCGTTTTATGTGATCGTTAGATGACGGTAAGGCGAAAAAATAGTGAACGGCGAGATTATTGCGCCGGCGATAGCGCGGGGAAAAGCGGTGGAAGCCGCATCTGGCGCAGCGCGTCAGATGCGGAAAAAGCCCTTTATTCGTCGTTCAGCAGCGGGCTGACCAGCGCAATGTGGGTTTTGATACCGACGGCCAGGGCATCTTCGTCGATGCGGAAATGCGGATTATGCACGTTCCAGACGGCCCCTTTTTCCTTGTTGCCGCAGCCGATAAACAGGAAGGTACCGGGAACCTTTTCCTGATAGGAGGAGAAATCTTCGCTGCCAAACAGCGGCCGATCCTCCAGCTTCAGGGTCCCCGCCGGGAAGTGGCGTTCGATAGCGGCGCGGGCGATGGCGTTGGTGCTGTCGTGGTTGTGGCCGACGGCGTAACCCTGCTGCCAGCGAATGTCGCAGCTCGCGCCGTGGGCGGCGGCAATCCCGTCAATGATGCGCGACATCAGCTGCGGCACCGCTTCGCGGACCTGCTGGTTATGGGTACGCAGCGTGCCGGCCAGGCGGGCGCTGTCAGGGATGACGTTGTAGCTGTCACCGGCCTGGAAGGTAGCGATGGTCAATACCGGCGCCGTACCCGGGTCGATATTGCGCGCCACGATCTGCTGCAATGCCCCGACCATTTCCGCACCGATGGTGACCGGGTCGATACAGTGCTGCGGCATGGAGCCATGACCGCCTTTGCCACGAATGGTGATATCGAAATTGTCGCTGGAGGCGACGTAGACCCCCTCTTTCAGCGTCAGGGTGCCGACCGGGCTGGTGGGGAAAACGTGCAGACCGAAAATATGCTCCACGTCGTCGACCACCCCCAGCTCCACCAGCTCCCGCGCGCCGCCCGGCGGCACTTCTTCCGCCGGCTGAAAAATAAATTTAATGTTGCCGTGCAGGTTATCGCGCAGCTGGCACAGCACTTTTGCCGCCCCCATCAGCATCGCCGTATGGGCGTCGTGGCCGCAGGCGTGCATCACGCCAGGCACGGTGGAACAGAAACTCTCGCCGCTCTCTTCCTGCAGCGGCAGGGCATCAATGTCGGCGCGCAGCGCCCACGTCGGGCCCGGATGCGGGCCGCGCAGCACGGCAATCACGCTATTATCCAGCGGGCGGCTAATCTCCAGCCCGGTAAACGACGCCAGCTCGCGGGCGATGTAATCGGCGGTCGGCTTCTCCTGGAAAGAGAGGTCCGGGTGAGCGTGGATGTGGCGACGCCAGCGCAGCGCCTCTTCGGCGGCGGCGGAAATCAGCAGTTCGGTGGCGTGATTCATCAGATTCTCCTTCAATCAGCAACGGGCAGGCCGGCGACGGTTTTGCGTTTCATCAGCGGCAGCACCGCTATCGCCGAGCAGACCATCGCCAGTGACAGAAACAGGAACGCGCTGGCATAGTTGTGGGTTTTCGCCACCAGATAGCCAATCACGATCGGCGAAACAAAGCCGCCAAGGGTGCCGCCGGTATTAATCAGGCCGATAGCTGAACCCATGATGTTCTCCGGCAGCCGCTTCATCGGCAGGGTAAAAGCGGTAACGAAAGTGGCCATTAAAAAGATCTCGCCGACGAACAGCAGCAGGCTGGCGGTCAGCGCCGTCCCGGCATGAAAAATCGCGAAAATGGCGGCGGCGCTGAGCAGGGCGCTGACGGCGATCACCAGCGGTTCACGATGAAGAAAATATTTCCCCACCAGCCAGCCGGTTCCCAGCGATGAAACCCAGATCCCGAGGCCGCCGGCGGCCACCACATAGCCTGAAGCCGACAGCGACATGCCCATGCTTTGGACGAAGAATTTCGGCAGCCACGCCATCAGGCCGTAGCTGGGAATGTTGACGCAGAATATAGAGATAAACAGCAGGATAACCGTAGGGTTACGCCACAGCGCGCCGCCAGAGGATGCCTTCTTCGCGACTGCGGGAGCCGGCGGGCGGCGCGGTACCCGCCAGGCAATGAGGGCGGCAGTGACGCAGACCAGCGCTCCGAGGGCGGCAAATGAGCGGTGCCAGCCCAGCAGCGACAGGGCGTTCACCGCGATAATCGGCCCGATAGTCATCGCCAGACCGGCGGAGGAGAGCAGAACTGACTGAGCGAAGGTGCGTTTTTCGACGCTGAAATTACTGACTACCGCTTTCGCGCATGAGCAGGGGTAGCCGGAATGGCCCACCCCTGAGAGAAAGCGAAACAGCAGCAGCAGACCAAAGCTGAGGCCCAGCACGCCGAAGCAGAGGGCGAAAATCCCCAGCGCCGACAGCGACAGTACCAGCATCGTTTTATAGCCAATCCGGTCGTTCAACCAGCCCGCCGGGACCTGGAACAGGGAGTAGGCGAGGAAAAAGATACCGGTGATGTAGCCCAGCTGTTCCGCGTTGAGGCCAAATTCTTTTTCGATCGGCAGCAGCGCGAAGCCGGTGACGGTTTTATCGATATAAACGAATACGTAGCCAATAAACAGCAAGAAGATCATTTGAGACTGACTTTTCATTTTTGTTTCCGCCTTTTGTCTCATTAGTGTGTGTTGTGTGTGCGGGAGACCCCATCCGCATCCTGGGGCTTTACTGCAACGGCGGGAAGATATAATTTTTCTATAGGTGATGCTTTTTTCTGATAGGGGTTGGCGGTGAAATATCTCCCAAAAGTGAGCCATCTGCAGGCGCTAAGGCAGGTGGCGCGCAGCGGCAGCATCCGTTCGGCGGCACGTGAACTGGGTCAGTCGCAGCCGGCGCTCAGCCGGACGTTGCGTGAGCTGGAGCAGACCCTCGGCACGCAACTTTTGCTGCGTAGCAAAGAGGGGATCACGCTCACCGAAGCGGGCAGCGCGTTTTCGCAGCGCGCGGAGTGGGTGCTGGAGGAGTTGCGCCGGGCGGCGGACGAGGTTGAACAAATCAATCAGGTGACCCACGGCCGCCTGACGGTAGGCTTTTCTTCGCTGATCGCGCTGACGGTGTTTCCGGCGGTGGCGGAGGGGTTTAAGCAGGCGTTGCCGCAGATGCTGCTGACGCTAAAGGAGGGGCAGCTCTCCTCCCTGTTGCCCGGGGTGCGCAGCGGCGAAATCGATCTGGCGATCGGTTCGGTGGACCCGATGCGGCCGCCGGAAGGGGTGATGATCGAGCCGCTGTTTACCGCGCCGTTCTGCGTGGTGGCGCGTAAAGGGCATCCGCTGGCGAATGAAAGCGATTTGATGGCCTTACGGCGGGCGAAATGGTTGCTGCCGGAGTCGCCGATGGGCTACTACCAGCAGCTGCAAAACGAGCTGATTCATTTTTATCGCCAGGTGGCGATCACCCCGCTGCGTACGGACTCGGTGATCACCGGCCTCAACATGGTGCTGGAGTCTGATTATCTGACCATTGTCGCCCGGGCTATGAGTCACCCGCTCCAGCTCGGGGATAAGCTGGTGACCCTGCCGGTTTCCTCGCTGCCGGCGGCGCAGTATTGCGCCGTGTGGTCGCAAAAATCGGCATTGACCGCGAACGCGCAGCAGTTTCTTACCCGCCTGCGTAGCGCCTGTCAGCGTTACGCCTGGTAAAGCGGCGGTTTGCCAGCAGGCTCAGGCCGCAGCACAGCAGGTAATAGACCGCGCCGGTGAAGACGAAAATCGCCAGCGGGTAGATCTGCACCCGGTTGTTCACCTGACCGGCGACGGTGGTGAGCTCCGGCACGTTGACGATAAACGCCAGCGAGGTGTCTTTCAGCAGGTTGATAAAAATCCCCACCAGCGACGGCTGCACGTTGCGCAGCGCCTGCGGCAGCAGGATTAAGCGCAGCGTTTGCCCCGGGGAAAAGCCCTGAGTACGCGCCGCCTCATACTGCCCGGCGGGCAGCGACTGCAGACCCGCGAGCACCGAGTGCATCACCGACGCGGCGGTAAACCAGGCCAGCGCCAGCGTCACCGTCACCGCGCCCGGCAGGTCGCTTCCGGTGAGCATCGGCAGCAGATACCACAGCCAAAAAATGACGAAAATAAGCGGAATGCCGCGAATCAGCTCCGCCCAGAGAAACAGCAGCCGGCGCACCAGGCCGCCGTAGCGCCAGGCCGCGCCTGCCAGCAGAATCCCGACGGGTAGGGCCAGCGCCGCCGCGCCGATCGCCATCATCAGGGTCAGCGCGACGCCGCCGGGAATGCCATCCGCCAGCCGTCCCCACAGCAGGTAATCGAGGTTATCGGCGATCACCGCCAGATTAGCGTTCATGCTGGGTGCTCCTGTGCTGGGTTTTGCCCGGGCCGAGACGCGACAGCGCTATCCCCATCACCACGCCGAGCGCCAGGTACAGTACCGTGCCGACGGCGAAGGCCTCCAGCGCATGGGCGTTATAGCTTTCGATTTGCCGCACCTGGTAGGTCAGTTCCGCAAAGCCGATACCGCTGGCCAGCGATGAAAGCTTCATCAGATTCAGGTACTGGCCAATGATCGGTTGCCAGGCGTTCGCCAGCGCCTGCGGCAGCAGAATATGGCGCAGCTCGCCCCATGGAGTAAATCCCTGGGAGAGGGCCGCTTCCCACTGGCCGTGGCTGACGGCGCGCAGCCCGGAGGCGATCTCTTCCACCAGAAATGCGGAGGTAAACACCCCCAGTCCCCACATCGAACAGAGAAACTCCGGCGTCAGCCACCAGACGTTACCCGGCAGAATCGACCATGGACGATCGGCGTTGATAAAATCCCGCGCCGCCAGCGGCAGCAGGTTCCAGGCGGCGAAATACCAGAACAACAGCTGAACCAGCAGCGGGGTATTGCGAAACAGCGAGACCCAGCAGGCCACCAGCCCACGGCCCGCTTTGCCGCCGCCTAAGCGCAGCGCCAGCAGCAGAACGGCCAGCACGGTAGCCAGTATGATCCCGGCGACGCTGACCCATACGGTGGTCAGAAAGCCGGAGATGATCCACTGCAGAGGCTGCCCGCTCAGTACGCCGTGCCAGTCGAGAACAGGGCTCACCCGAGACTCTCCTGGTGCAGCGGATTGAGCACCTTTTGCAGGAAGCGACGCGTGCGGGCGTGCTGCGGATGGGCGAAAAATTGCGCCGGCGGCGCCACTTCGAGAATGTCGCCGCCGTCGATAAACACCACCCGGTCGGCAATTTCGCGGGCAAACTGCATTTCATGGGTGACCACCAGCATGGTGATCCCGCTGTGCGCCAGCGCCTTCATGACCAGCAGAACTTCGCCGATCATTTCCGGATCCAGCGCCGAGGTCGGTTCATCGAAAAGAATAATTTGCGGCGAGGAGGCGAGGGCGCGGGCAATGGCTACGCGCTGCTGCTGGCCACCGGAGAGCTGGGCCGGCATTTGCCGGGCTTTATCTTCCAGCCCGACCTGTCGCAGCAGCTCCAGCGCCCGCTGACGGGCGGCGTGTTTCGCCCAGCCGTGCACGCGTTCCAGCGCAAGGGTGATATTTTCCTGCGCCGTCAGATGGGCATAGAGGTTGAACTGCTGGAACACAAAGCCCACGCGGCTGCGCAGCTGGCGCAGGGCGCTGCCCGTCAGTTGGCTCGTCGGTTTGCCGTCGATCAGGATCTCGCCGCCGCTGAGGGATTCAAGCTGATTGATCAGGCGAATCAGGGTGGATTTCCCCGATCCGGAGGGGCCGAGTATCGCCACCACTTCCCCGGGATCCACCTGCAGATCCACGCCGTTCAATACCTGATGATCGCCGTAGCTTTTTGCCGCTTTACGGAATTCAATGCTGGCGCGCTGCAGATGCGAAAAATCCGCGGACGAAGCCGCGGAGCGTGAAAACAGACCCGATAACATATTATTTAGCTTCTATGGTAAACGCACGCGGCTGAGGCGTTTTGGTGGCCGGGCCAAACCAGACGTCATAGATTTTCGCGGCCTGGCCGGTTTTCTCCAGGTTGACCAGCTCATCATTCACCGCCTTCAGCAGCGCCGGTTCGCCTTTCTTCACGCCAACGCCGATCTCTTCTTTGCTCAGCAAATCAGGGAGGATTTTAAAGTTGGCTTTGTCCGGGGCCTCTGCCAGCAGACCGGCAAGAATGGTGCTGTCCTGGGTGATGGCCTGAACGTTGCCGTTACGCAGCGCGGTCAGCGCCAGCGGAATATCGTCATAGGAGAGCACGCGCGACTGCGGGAAACGCTGGTGCAGCGCCTGTTCGCCGGTGGTGCCTTTTACCGCGCCGATCCGCGCTTTGCTGTAGCTGTCGAGCTGGTCCGCTGATTTTGCCGGGACGAGGAATTGCTGGCCGGTGACAAAATACGGCGTAGAAAAATCAATGACCTGTGCGCGTTCCGGGGTGATGGTGATATCGGCGACGATCAGGTCGGCTTTACCGGATTGCAGCAGCGGAATACGGTTGGCCGGGTTGGTGGCCACCAGCTCCAGTTTTACCCCGAGCGATTTTGCCAGCGCCTGGGCGAAATCGACATCATAGCCCACCAACTGGTGGGTTTTCGGGTCGACGGAACCAAACGGCGGATTGGCGTCGAAGGTAGCGACTTTCACCACCCCTGCGGCTTTAATGTCTGCCAGCTGGTCTGCCTGAACCTGGGCGGTCAGCGCCAGAATTCCCAGCGCCAGCGCGATTTTTGTTTTTGCAATGCGCATGATTATTTCCCCTGAATCCCTGTTTTTGTTTTGTGGCTATCACGCTCCCACAAATGGGCCGCCCCCGGCAAAGAAGAAAAAGTTCTTATCTATAACGAAAAAGAACTTAACAAACTCATGGGTATTCCCCGTCCGCGGTGCGCTGACCGGGGCGATGGATCAGGGGGGGCCGGATAAGGCGCGTCGCGCCGCTATCCGGGGAGCGCTGCGTAATATGCGTCTTTCGGCATTGAAAACCCGGAATTGATATTTCCCGCAGCGGAGGATCTGTGGTTGAAATGTAGCCAGACAAATCGCTTCCCGACGGAGGAAAAATGAAAGTAGCACTATGGCAACGAATCACGCGCTGGCTGGCTTTTTTATCTACCGGTGAGGCCGGGCAGCAGGATACCCAACGGATGATGGAGGCAATATTACCGGTCGCCAGCCTGTACGGCGTGGATATTGGCAATGTTGAAACACGGTGGTTTCGTCATGATAAAACATACTGAGCGACGCAGGACGCGTGAAGCCTACTGGAACGAGGTGTGCTTTGTGTAGCGCGAGGCTGCTGGAGGTTGCGGCGAAAGGGACGACAGGCCGCAGCCTCCAGCAGCTTTAATCTTTAACCCGGTTGAATCCCCAACGGTTTCACCTTGCCATGTAGCGCCGGATTGTCACTTTCGTCCTTGAGGTGTACGCCGGTCAGACGACGTAAAAAAGCCTGCTCCAGCAGCCACGCCAGCTTGAAGGCGGCGGCATCATAACTCAGCCCTTGCGGGCGAATATTCGAAATACAGTTGCGCTCCGACTCCAGCCGCTGGCGATGCGGTTGCCAGGTCAGATAGACGCCAAGGCTATCCGGCGAAGAGAGCCCCGGCCGCTCGCCAATTAACATCGCCACCGCCCTGGCCTGCAGGGTTTCCCCGATATCATCCCCCAGCGCCACCCGCGATTGATGGGCCAGCACTACCGGCGCCAGGCTGATCCCCAGAGTGCGCAGATAGGGCAGCAGCGCGCGTATCAGCGGCAGAGCCTGCCGGTGCACCGCATAAGAGGAAAGCCCGTCGCCAATCACCAGCAGCAGGTCGGCCGGACGGGCGCCGCTGGCGGCCAGACCGGAGCGGCTGGCGTCATCCAGACGACGTCCCAGGTCGGGGCGGTTAAGGTAAATATGCCGATCGCCGGCGGCGCTATGGACCGTTAACGCTGAGAGGCCCATTGCCGCCAGTTCGGGTTCCAGCCGCTCGCTGGCAAACGGCTGGTGGATGGCATCGCGCGCTCTGGCGTGCGCGAGGCCGAAATTGAGCACTTCGCGAGTCGGCAGGCTGGCGCCGCTGCGGCCGAGAGCAATACGCGCAGCGGTAAATTCACGTAGCGGATTCCAGGCGTCGGGGCGATTCATACCGATTCTCCTTGCGGCAGGACGGACAGCAGCGGGTGACGGGCATCGGTCAGACGCAGCGCGCCGTCCGGGTCGATAATCTGCATTCTGCTCAGCCAGGCGGCGAACTCCGGCGCGTGCTTTAAGCCCAGCAGGCGCCGGGCGTACAGCGCATCGTGAAACGAGGTGCTCTGGTAGTTGAGCATGATATCGTCCGCGCCCGGAACGCCAATCAGGAAGGTCAGTCCGGCCGTGCACAGCAGGGTCAGCAGAGTATCCATATCATCCTGATCCGCTTCGGCGTGGTTGGTATAGCAGACGTCGCAGCCGAGGGGCAGCCCCAGCAGCTTGCCGCAGAAGTGATCCTCCAGACCGGCGCGGATAATTTGCTTCCCGTCGTAGAGATATTCCGGGCCGATAAAGCCAACCACCGTGTTGACCAGCAGCGGCTCAAAATGACGGGCGACGGCGTAGGCGCGGGCTTCGCAGGTCTGCTGATCCACGCCGTGATGGGCGTTGGCGGAAAGCGCGCTGCCCTGACCGGTCTCGAAATACATCACATTGTTGCCCAGCGTCCCGCGGTTGAGGCTCAAGGCGGCTTCCCGCGCTTCCTGCAGCAGCGCCAGATTGATACCGAAACCGCTGTTGGCCGCCTCGGTCCCCGCCACCGATTGAAACACCAGATCGACCGGCGCGCCGCGCTCGATCAGCTGCAGGGTGTTGGTGACGTGGGTCAGAATGCAGGACTGAGTAGGGATGGCGAAGCGCTGAATAATATCGTCGAGCATATGGTTAAGCTGCGCCAGCACCGGCAGGCTGTCGCTGGCCGGGTTGATGCCGATCACCGCGTCGCCCGCGCCGTAGAGCAGGCCGTCGAGCATGCTGGCGGCGATGCCTTTCAGATCGTCGGTCGGGTGGTTGGGCTGCAGGCGCACGCTAAGATGCCCCGGCAGACCAAGGGTATTGCGAAAGCGGGTGGTGACCCGGCACTTGCTGGCGGCGAGGATCAGATCCTGATTGCGCATTAATTTGCTGACCGCCGCCGCCATCTCGGGCGTAATCGCCCGCGCCACCCGCTGCAGAGTGGCGGTATCGGTGGCGTCATCCAGCAGCCAGTCGCGGAAATCGCCCACCGTCAGGTGACGAATGGCGGCAAAACCCTGGCTATCGTGGGTATCGAGTATCAGCCGGGTCACCTCATCCTGTTCATAGGGGATGAGAGGATTCGCCAGAATTTCGCTCAGCGGGACGTCCGCCAGCGCGATTTTCGCCGCCATGCGCTCCTCGGCGCTATCGGCAATAATGCCCGCAAGGGCATCGCCGGAGCGCGCCGGGGAGGCTTTGGCCATTAATGTCTTCAGGCTATCAAAGCGCCAGACCTGGCCTGATAGCGTGGTTTTATACATGCCGACTCCTCAGGAGACTGCGCGCAGCTGCGGATCCACCGCCGCGCGTTCGCGGGAGGCCGCGGTTTTACGGAACCACAGGTAGCCTCCCAGCATCATTGCCGCGAAAATCAGCGCCAGCAGCGGGTTATACCAGACCATCGCCACCAGGCAGAGCACCGCCATCGCCAGCGCAAACGCGGGCGCCCAGGGGTACAGCGGCGCGCGGAACGGCCGGATCAACCTGGGCTCGCTGCGGCGCAGTTTAAACAGCGCCGCCATCGAGGTGATATACATAACAATAGCGCCAAATACCGACATCGTGACGATGCAGGCGGTCAGCGGCATGCCGCTGATGGTGATCAGCGAGTCGGAAAAAATCGCCGCAATCCCGACCACGCCGCCGGCGAGGATCGCCAGATGCGGCGTGCGGGTGCGGCGGTTGAGGGTCGCGAGGCTGGCGGGCAGATAGCCGGCCCGCGCGAGGGAGTAGATTTGCCGGGAATAGCCCATAATGATGCCGTGAAACGAGGCCACCAGGCCGAACAACCCCAGCCATACCAGCATATGCAGCCAGCCGCTGCTGCTGCCCACCACGATTTTCATGGCCTGCGGCAGCGGGTCATTGATATTGGCCAGCGTGCGCCAGTCGCCGACGCCGCCGGCGAACACCATCACGCCGATCGCCAGCACGGTCAGGGTCAGAATGCCGCCCCCCAGGGCGCGCGGGATGGTGCGCTGCGGATCTTTGGCCTCTTCGGCGGCCATCGACGCGCCCTCAATCGCCAGAAAGAACCAGATGGCAAAGGGGATCGCCGCGAACATCCCCGGCAGCGCCAGGCCGCTGAAGCTCTCCGCCCCGGCCCAGCCGTTGGCGGTAAAGTGGCTCCATGAGAAGCCTGGCGCAACCACCCCCATAAACACCAGCAGCTCGAAAATCGCCAGCAGGGTGACAATCAGTTCGAAGGTGGCCGCGATGCCGACCCCGAGAATATTCAGGGTCATAAAGACCACGTAGGCGCCGCAGGCTACCCATTTCGGATCCAGCGCCGGGAACTGAACGTTGAGATAGGCGCCGATCGCCATGGCGATGGCCGGCGGCGCAAAGACGAACTCAATCAGGGTGGCAAAACCGGCAATAAAGCCGCCGGTGGGGCCGAAGGCGCGGTAAGCGTAGGCGAACGGCCCGCCGGCATGGGGAATCGCGGTCGTCAGCTCGGTAAAGCTAAAAATAAAGGCGCAGTACATGGCGGCAATCGCCAGCGCCACAATCATAAAGCCCAGCGTCCCGGCCTGCGACCAGCCATAGCTCCAGCCAAAATACTCGCCGGAAATGACCAGCCCAACGGCAATGCCCCATAAACGGAAGCTGCCGAGCGTTCTTTTTAATGTCGTGGTTTGCCCTGTCATCGTGAATACCTCAGCGGATCAAGATGAACGAGAGTTGCAAGGAGGATGCCAGAATGTCGCCCGCGCCGCTGGCCCGGCCGACGGCGGCGGGTGGGCAAAAATGGGGCAGGATGCACGACGATCGCATGACGGAATGGTGCAGGGCGTTTTGCATTTTATGGCGCGGCAGGGTATAACGGACCTCTTTTGGATGTTTGGATGTCCATACGTTTAGAAGTTCATATGCAGACAACGCAACAAGCCGATGGGTAGTTAACGCGCATCATGAAAACGCGCCATCTGATCATGCTGTCATTGGGCGGCGTCATTGGCGCTGGGTTAGGGTGCGTACTATCTGGCTCGTTCACGGACATTGACCCAGGAGTCTCAACATGTCGCAGAGTAACCCGTTAACCGCGCTCCTTGCCAGCCAGCCCTTTGTGCTGCTTGACGGCGCGATGGCGACGGAGCTGGAAGCGCGCGGCTGTCATCTCGCCGATAGCCTATGGTCGGCGAAGGTGCTGCTGGAAAACCCGCAGCTGATCCGCGATGTACACCTCGATTACTTTCGCGCCGGGGCGCAGGTGGCGATCACCGCCAGCTACCAGGCGACGCCGGCCGGTTTTGCCGCCCGCGGGCTGAACCAGGCCCGGTCGAAGGCGTTGATTAGCACCAGCGTTGAGCTGGCGCGGAAGGCGCGGGAAGCGTATCTGGCGGAAAACCCGCGGGCGGGCACGCTGCTGGTCGCCGGGTCGGTCGGGCCCTATGGCGCGTATCTTGCCGACGGTTCTGAATACCGCGGCGATTACCAGCGCACTGCCCAGGCGTTTCAGGCGTTCCATCGGCCGCGGATTGAAGCCCTGCTGGACGCCGGGGCGGATCTCCTGGCCTGTGAGACCCTGCCGTCGTTGGCCGAGATTCGCGCGCTGGCGGCGCTGCTCGCCGACTATCCGCGCGCTCGCGCCTGGTTCTCGTTTACCCTGCGCGACGCCGGACACCTGAGCGACGGCACGCCGCTGCGGGAGGTGGTGGCCGCACTGGCGGACTCGTCGCAGGTGGTGGCGCTGGGGATAAACTGTATCCCGCTGGAGAGTGCGACCGCCGCGCTGGCGCATCTGCAGAGTCTGACCGCGCTGCCGCTGGTGGTGTATCCCAACTCCGGCGAGCACTACGACGCGCAGAGCAAAACCTGGCATCGCCACGGAGAAAACTGCGCCCGCCTGCACGATTACCTGCCGCAGTGGCTGGCGGCCGGCGCAAAGCTGATTGGCGGCTGCTGTCGTACCACGCCGCAGGATATTGCCGGTTTAAACGCGCGCCGCTGAGGGTTGCCGGGCCGCAGTACCCGGCAACGCATTACGCCGCCTCGGCGAGAACAAACATGCCGTACGGATGGATTTCGAGGTAATAGTGCTCGCCCACGTTCGGCTGCAGGCGGGTGGCATTCACCTGCAATAAGATTTCCTGCCCTTGCCATACCACCGTCACTTCATACTGCGGCCCCATATAGGCCACGTGCTGAATGACGCAGCGCTGACTCTCCTCTCCGCGATCGCTTAAGGTGATCGCTTCCGGACGCACGCCGAGGGTGCCGGAGCCCCCGGCAGCAAAGTGCGCAGGGCGCGGCAGACGGTAGCCGTAGATATCAACATATTCCTGACTGAAGGTAGCCGGGAACAGGTTGGCGTCGCCCATAAAGCTTGCCATAAAGCGCGAGGCCGGCTGACGATAGAGCTCCTGCGGTGAGCCGATCTGCATAATATGCCCTTTATTCATCACCAGTACGGTGTCGGAAACCGCAAAGGCTTCGCTCTGATCGTGAGTGACGTACAGCGAGGTGATATCAAACTGCTTTTGCAGCTCGCGGATTTTGTCGCGCATGCTGCGTCTGAGGTTGGCGTCAAGGTTGCTGAGCGGTTCATCAAACAGCAGCACCTTCGGTTTGAGGATCAGCGCGCGGGCCAGCGCCACGCGCTGCTGCTGGCCGCCGGAGATCTGGTCGACATAGCGCTCTTCAAAACCGTCGAGATCGACCATCGCCAGCGCCTCCTTCACCCGGCGCTTCACTTCGGCGCGCGACACGCCGAGCATCTTCAGGCCATAGCCGACGTTTTCGCCCAACGACATATGCGGAAACAGGGCGTAAGACTGGAACACCATGCAGATATCGCGCTGCTGGATAGAACGATGGGTCACGTCCTCGCCATCAATGAAAATCTGCCCTGCGCTCGGTTTTTCCAGCCCGGCGACCAGCCGCAGAATGGTGGTCTTTCCGCAGCCGGAAGGGCCGAGCAGGGTCACCATTTGTCCCTGCGGAATGATGAGATTGATGTTGTCGATAACGGTGTTGCTGGCAAATCGTTTGCTGATGTTGCGCAGCTCAACAAAATTTTTCTGACTCATAGTGCGCTCCATTACGCCTGGTTTTTGGCTTTTGAACGGGAGATTCGCGCTTCACCGATCAGCCAGTCAAAGATGAAAATAATCGCCAGCATCACCACGATCAGGATCGAGCCGTAGGCGATCGCCACGCCGTACTCGCCGTCTTCCACGCGGTTGAGAATGTAGGCCGTTGCCACGCGGGTATCCGGCGTGACGAGGAACACGATGGCGCTAACGGTGGTGATGGCGCGCACGAAGCTGTAGATCAGCGCCGAGAGGATCGCCGGGCGCAGCAGCGGCAGCAGGATGTGGGTGATGGTGCGCAGTGAACCGGCGCGCAGGCTCAGGGAGGCCTCATCCAGCGATTTATCAATCTGCCCCAGGCCGGCGATCCCGGCGCGGATCCCCACCGGCACGTTGCGCATCACCATCGAGATAATGACGATAGCCGCCGTTCCGGTGAGGTACACCGGCGCGCTGTTAAAGGCGAGAATATAGGAGACCCCCGCCACGGTGCCGGGGACGGCAAAGCACAGCATAGTGGTGAACTCGATCGTCTTTTTGCCTTTAAACTGCTGGCGAACGACGATCCAGGCGATCAGCAGGCCGAAGGCGGCGGTGATAGGGGCGGCAATCCCGGCGTAGAGCAGCGTATCGAGCAGGGAAGGCCATGCTCCGTCGCTCATCCCCTGGCCGAATAGTTTAATAAAGTTATCCAACGTCAGGGTGTAATCGACGCCCCAGTTGACGGTGAAGCTGCCGTAGAAAATGCTGCCGTAGAGCAGGGCGTTAAAGGCGATCCACACCGCCAGCAGCGCGATCACGCTCCATACCAGAGTGACCGGCAGCGGCTGAACCTCGCCGCGGTAGGATTTACCGGATACCGTGACGTAAGAGCGCTTGCCGATCCACATGTACTGGATGCAGAACACCAGCAGAGAGAACAGCAGCAGGAAGGCGCCGAGGGTGCTGGCGGCCTGGTAATCGAGCTGTGAACCGGTGATGTAGAAGTAGATTTGCGTCGCCAGCACGTCGAAGTTGCCGCCGAGCACCAGCGGGTTACTGAAGTCGGCCAGCGACTGGACAATCACAATCAGGAAGGCGTTAGCCAGCGCCGGCTTGAGCAGCGGGACAAAAACGCCGTTAAAGGTCTGCCAGCGGCTGGCGCGCAGGGTGTAGGACGCCTCTTCCAGCGAGGGGTGAATGGTTTTGATCGCGCCGTCGAGGATCATAAACGCCATCGGGGTAAAGGCCAGGACCTGCGCCAGCCAGATGCCGGTAAAGCCGTACAGCCAGTTGGTGTTGCTCAGGCCGAACCACGCCACCATAAATTCGGTGACGTAGCCGGAGCGCCCCATCATCAGCGTCACCCCCAGGCCGACGACAAACGGCGGCGTGACGATCGGCAGAATCGAGAAGATGCGGCCAATAATGGCGCTGCGTCTGGCGATACGGGTGGTGTAGATGGCCAGCACCAGGCCGAAGAAGGTGCAGCCGACGCCGACGGCGATCGACAGCAGGATCGAGTTGATGATGACCTGGACAATATGCGCCTGCGCAAGTACCGCCATAAACGCCAGCGGCGCGAATTCCCCCGCATCGTTGGTGAACATCGGGATAAAAATCGCGATGCTTGGCCAGACGATAAAGATGGCGATGAGCGCCACAATCACCACCAGCGCGCCGATGACGAAACGGTCGCCTCCCAGCCATTCGAGGCGGGTCAGCGCCAGGGTCACGATCGCGCCCAATGCCACAAACAGCACGATGGTGGCGTAGCCTAAGCCACGGCCTTCAATCGTGGCGCTGATGACGATAAACGCCATGCACAGGAACGCCCAGCCGGCGTCGAAATAGTGGCGGCTGCGCGGCTCGCGTCCGGCCTCGAGGAACGGGCGAATCAGCAGCAGGCTCGGCAGCAAATACCACAAGGCGCTGATATTGAACTGTGACCAGCCGTAGGCGGCGAGAATTTCATCGCTCGTCGACTCCAGCAGGCCGTAATCGAGGCTCCAGCTCGGCAGCAGCGCGAACGCCAGCCAGCCCAGCAAAACCCAAAGGAATATCGCATCCCGTTTTTTAGCGGGACGGAGTGCAAGTGTGTGTGCCATAAGCTTTCCGGATGTTCAGGCCGGGCAAGGGGTGACGCTTACCCGGCAATAACCGCATACCCGCCGGCGAGCAGGCGGAAAATGTCTGCCGCCCATTGGGCAGAAAATGTGGGCTTATTTACCCATCTTCACTTCGCTGACCCACTTGTTGATCAGCGCCTTACGGACGTCGGTCGACCCGTACTTATCCATGTCGTAGTTGATCAGTTTCAGATCGTCGAGCTTCAGCGAATTCGGCGAGGTTTCGGCGGTGGTGTTGGTCAGGATCTGATAGGACTTACCCTTTTGCCACGCCAGCTCCTGGGCATCCTTCGACAGCACCCAGTCGACGAACAGTTTCGCGTTGTCGAGGTTGCGCGCGCCCTTCAGGATACTGACGCCGCCAATTTCGTAGCCGGTACCTTCGCACGGAGAAATCAGCTCCAGCGGCGCGCCCTGTTCTTTTTCCAGCGAGTAATCGTGTAGGAAGCCGATGCCAATTGCCGTTTCGCCGCGGGCGGCGTTGCGCGCCGGGGCAATCCCGGATTTGGTATACTGAGACACGTTGGCGTTCAGCTGTTTCAGGTAGTCAAAGGCCTGGTCTTCACCCCACAGCTGGGCGAAGGTCGCCAGCGCGGTGTAGGCGGTGCCGGAGCTTTGCGGGTCGGCAATCTGGATTTCACCTTTGTATTCCGCTTTGGTCAGATCCTTCCAGCATTTCGGCACCGGCAGGTTTTTCTCTTTCAGGCGCTGGGTGTTGACGCCAAAACCGAGGATGCCGACGTAGACCGCCGACGAGTAGTTGCCTTTTAGCTTCGCCGGATCGCGAAATTTCTCCATCACCTGCTCGAGGTTAGGGGATTTATAGGGTTGCAGCAGGCCCATTTCCCCCGCCTGGGATTGCGGGTCGAGCGTGCCGCCGTACCAGACGTCGGCCTGCGGGTTTTTCTTCTCAGCATCGACCTTCGCCAGCGTACTGCCGGAGCCGTTGCGGATGAATGAGGTTTTTACATCATATTTGTCGCCGAAGGCTTTGGCTTCTGCCTCGCACATTTCGTTCGTGGCGCTGCAGTAAATCACCAGACGGCCTTTGGCGTGCGCCGCGCCGCTTAACGTCGCCAGCGCAATGCCGGAAGCCATCAGGGTTGTGACCAGCGTTTTTTTCATTGTTTTATCCTTTGATCGGGAGAGGTAGTAATGCCCGCCATCAGTAGCGGCATCAGCAATAAACCCATAAGTACCGCGGCGACCGAGAGCAAACTGAACATGCCCGACCAGCCGTAGCGTTCAATGACCAGCGACAGAGGCCAGCCCGCCAGCGCTGCCCCCAGATAGGCGAACAGGCCGAGAAAACCGGTAATTGAACCCGCCGCCGCTTTGTGCCCATACTCCACCGCCGCCAGGCCAATCAGCATTTGCGGGCCAAAGACAAAAAAGCCCACCGTAAAGAAACAGACTGCCAGCAGCGCATAGTGATGGACCGGCGCCAGCCACAGCGCGGCGACCGAGACCATCAGCCCCAGCGTGAACAGCAAAATCATCGGCGCCCGCTGGCCGCTGAACAGCAAATCCGAGCCCCAACCGGCAAACAGCGCGCCGAGCAAGCCCCCCGCTTCAAACAGCATCACCGTGGCGTTGGCGCTGAGCAGGTTGACGCCGTGGCTCTCCGTCAGCCAGAGATTGCCCCAGTCGTTAAGGGCAATGCGGATCACATAAACCAGCACGTAAGAGACCCCCAGCAGCCAGATCATCGGGTTTTGCAGCATGGTGGTGCGCAGCATCTGCCACAGACCCATGGGCGGGCTTTGCTGCTCCTGACGTAGCTCCAGCGGGTCCCTGCGCCAGTGCCCAACCGATGGCAATCCCTCTTGCTGGGGCGTTCCTTTCAGCTGCAACGTTAACCAGACCCCCAGCGCCATGCTGATTACCCCCGGCGCCAGCATCGCCGCCTGCCAGCCCCACCAGTGGGCGGCAAAGGCGCTGATCGGCGGGATGATCGCCCCACCGATGTTGATCGACATATTCCAGCATCCCCACCAGAAACCGCGCTCATTGCGCGAGTACCAGTGGGTCAGCAGGCGGGCGCAGGGGGGCCACCCCCAGCCCTGAAAAAATCCGTTCAGCGTCCAGACCGCCAGCAGCAGCATCAGCGACTCGCCGAAGGCAAACACCACGTTCAGCAGGCCGGTGGCAAACAGTCCGACGCCCATAAACCAGCGCTGCCCGTGGCTGTCGTGCCACAGCCCGGCGGCAAATTTCGACAGGCCGTAGGTCAGATAAAACAGCGAGCCCAACAGTCCTATAGCGCCTTTATCCAGCCCGAGATCGGTTTGCAGCGCGGGAAGCACGTAGTTAAGGCTTTTGCGCGTCAGGTAAAAGGCGGCGTAGCCAATAACCATGCACATCAGCAGTCGTGAACGTAGCGTCCGGTAGCGTTGCTGGATTTCACTGGTCGCGCCTGGGGGCATAGTCGTCTCCGTTTTGCTGACTATAAGGAAGGGAAAACGAAAGGGGATGAGAGAAAGTCCGGAGTGGCTAAGACTTTTTCCTGGTTACGAGGCGGTTTGTTGCAAATTTGTGGGCAGGTTAACAATTACCCGCGTACCGCGCTGCGACTCCAGCGTCAGCTCGCCGCCGAGGGCGTTAACGCGCTCGCGCATCCCCTGAATGCCGAATCCGGGGGGGTTGCCGGGGCTAATGCCCACGCCGTTGTCCTCCACTTCCAGATGCAAAACGTTATCCTGCTGGCGCAAGGTAATCGCGACCTCGCTGGCTCCGGCGTGTTTGCTGATGTTGTTGAGCAACTCCTGCAACAGCCGGTACAGCGTGAAGCGCAGCGTTTCGCTTTCCGGCGTGGTGGTCAGCTGCCAGATAAACCGGCAGCGAATGCCGCGTTCGGCAAAGGCGAATTCATTGAGCAGATGCTGCAGCGCCTCCTCGAACGACAGTTCGTCAAGGGCCGGTGGGCGCAGCTGACGCAGCAGCTGGCGGGTGGAGTGATGGATCCGCCGGGCCAGGTCGTTAATCTGGCTGGCTGCCGCCTGGGTTTGCGCCGGGTCGCGCGCCCGCTTGACCAGCTGCGACTGGATCTGGATGGCCGTGATGTTCTGCCCAATTTCGTCGTGCAGTTCACGCGCCAGGCTTTTGCGCGTGTCTTCTTCGCTGTGGATCAACTGTTCGGTTAGCGCCCGCCGCGCCGCCAGCTCACTCTCCAGCCGCTGGCGGTAATGATGCAGGTTTTGCGCCAGATGCTGTTGACGGCTGATGGCGATCCCCAGGCCGATGCCGAGCAGTGACTGAGTGGCCAGGAAGATCTCCAGTTCCACCAGATTGCTGAATCCCACGCCAATCTGGCGGGCGATGGTAATCATCATACTGCCCAACAGACCGGCGAGTACGCCGCCCTGCCAGCCAAACTTCCACGCCATCACTACGTTAGGCAGAAATACCACGATCAGCAGCAGGCGCTCAATTTCCGGCGACAGCACCACCTGGGTAGCGATGCCGATAATAAAGAACAAACTGCACCAGATAATTAACGACGTGCGCAGCGGCGGGTTATTGGTATCCAGTCCCAGCAGGTTATAGCGATGCTGCTGACGTAAAAATTCAAAGATCAGATAGACGAACGGCGTCAGCAGCACGCCGCCGGTAAACGAAGCCAGACCTGGCAGCAGCACCGGGGTAGCCACAAACGGCGACAGCAGGGCGGTATTGAGTAATGAGGTCGCCGTCACCGTGGCCAGCAGCAGCGTCAACCGCTGCCAGTAAAGGGGAAAACGGTGCCACCAGGTCTGCGCAAGGGCGGCGGGAAACAGGGGAATGAACGGTGCGGCCAGCAGAGCATAGCCGCTCAGCAGCTGTTCGCCGTGCAGCCAGAACAGCATCGCCGCTGGCGGTAGCGCCAGCGCGGGCCAGTAGCGGCGTGAAAGCAGAATCAGCAGCGCCAGGTAGACGCCGTGGGGTAGAAAAAGCGCCGCCTGCTGACCGTTGTGGGTCAGGTAAAACCCGAGGGTCCACAGCATCAGCCAGCCGCTGCCCCAGGCCAGTACGATAAACAGCGAGATCACCCCATGGCGAAGATTGCGCGACATTAATGCCCCGGGAGCAGCTGGTGATCGAGGGCAAAATGCACCAGCTCAATGGTGCTGTGGCACTGCAGCTTGCTCAATACGTTGGCGCGGTGCACATGCACCGTCTTATGGCTGAGGTCGAGCGTATAGGCGATCTCCTTCACGCTGTTGCCTTTAATCAGCAGGTCAAAGACCTCGCGCTCGCGGGGAGTCAGTCCCCCCAGCGCCGGCGCCGGCTGTTCGCCGCCGCGCAGAGCCCGCAGAGCGTCGGCGCAGAGATAGTGCCCGCCCATGCCGACCGAACGCACCGCCTGCACCAGCTCTTCCGGCCCGCAGCGTTTGGTGAGATAGCCGCTGGCCCCGGCGTCCAGCGCGCTCTGCACAAATGCCGGCGTGTCGTAGATACTGAGAATGATGGCGCGAAAGCCGGGCTTCTGTGCGCGCAGCCGTTTTAGCAGACTCAGGCCATTTTCATCCGGCATGGCGATATCCATCACCGCCACATTGATGTCATCGCGCAGCAGGGCAGGCCACGCCTGCGCCGCGCTGCTGTACTGGCCCGCAACATCGAGGTCTTCTTCGAGGCTGAGTAATTGCGCAAAGCCGGAACGCACTACCACATGGTCATCGACCAGCACCACCCGAATCATGTTGTTTCTCTCTTGCCGAATCATGATCCTATGATGCCTGCTGGCGCTGTGCTGGCAATCGGCCAGATGCAGTTATGCAATGCGTGTAACAAAACCGTCATACTTCTTTCTCATTCCCGGCGGCGTTCCGCGCTGCGACGAATGGCCGGGCGCTGGCGCATTTGACGCTTTTTGTGAAAAACAGATAACGATTGCCGGTATTTATCTAAAAACGATTGGCTATTAACCAGAATTTTTAATTACTTCATCAAACACATCAGGCCGGAAATACTGCACCCATAACAACTCAGGGGAAGCAGACACTATGGCACTCACATCGCGTTTCACACTTTTCGCCGCACTGGCATTCGCCGCATTTCAGGCGCAGGCGGTTAACGTCACCGTGGCTTATCAAACCTCTGCCGAGCCGGCGAAAGTCGCGCAGGCGGACAACACCTTCGCCAAAGCGAGCGGCGCGACCGTTGATTGGCGCAAATTCGACAGCGGCGCAAGCATCGTGCGGGCGCTGGCTTCCGGCGATGTGCAGATCGGCAATCTCGGTTCCAGCCCGCTGGCGGTAGCCGCCAGCCAGCAGGTGCCGATTGAAGTCTTCCTGCTGGCCTCGAAACTCGGCAATTCCGAAGCGCTGGTGGTGAAAAAGAGCATCACAAAACCGGAGGATTTGATCGGCAAACGTATCGCGGTGCCGTTTATCTCCACCACCCACTACAGCCTGCTGTCGGCGCTCAAACACTGGGGCATTAAGCCGGGGCAGGTGCAGATTCTTAACCTGCAGCCGCCGGCGATTATCGCCGCCTGGCAGCGCGGCGATATTGACGGCGCCTACGTCTGGGCACCGGCGGTGAATGAGCTGGAAAAAGAGGGCAAGGTGCTGACCGACTCGTCGCAGGTGGGCGAGTGGGGCGCGCCGACTCTTGACGTCTGGGTGGTGCGCAAAGATTTTGCCGATAAACACCCTGAGATCGTGAAAGCCTTTGCGAAGAGCGCCATCGACGCCCAGCAGCCGTACATCGCGAACCCCGATGAGTGGCTGAAACAGCCGGAGAATATCAGCAAGCTGTCGCGTTTGAGCGGCGTGCCGGAGGCCGACGTCCCGGGTCTGGTGAAGGGGAATACCTATCTGACCGCCGCCCAGCAGGCGCAGGAGCTGAGCGGCCCGGTGAACAAAGCGATCGTCGACACCGCTAAATTCCTCAAAGAGCAGGGTAAAGTGCCGACCGCCGGCGCCGACTACAGCCAGTACGTCACCGACCGTTTTGTGAAGTAAAGGAGGCCATGATGCTGCAAATCTCGCATCTCTCTGCCGACTACGGCGGTAAACCGGCGCTGGCAGATATCAACCTGACGCTGGACAGCGGCGAATTGCTGGTGGTCCTCGGGCCATCCGGCTGCGGTAAAACCACGCTACTGAACCTGATTGCCGGATTTGTGCCTTATCAGCACGGCAGCATCACTCTCGAAGGCCAGCGTGTTGAGGGCCCGGGCGCCGAGCGAGGCGTGGTCTTTCAGCACGAAGGCCTGCTGCCGTGGCGCAACGTGCAGGATAACGTCGCGCTGGGGCTACAGCTGGCGGGCGTGGACAAAGCCAGCCGTCGCGAAACGGCGGCGCAGATGTTGAAAAAGGTCGGGCTGGAAGGGGCGGAAAAACGCTTTATCTGGCAGCTTTCCGGCGGCCAGCGGCAGCGGGTGGGGATTGCCCGGGCGCTGGCGGCAAATCCGCAGCTGCTGTTGCTGGATGAACCGTTTGGCGCGCTGGATGCCTTTACCCGCGAACAGATGCAGACCCTGCTGCTCGGCCTGTGGCATGAGACCGGCAAACAGGTGCTGCTGATTACGCATGATATTGAAGAGGCCGTCTTTATGGCCACTGAACTGGTGCTGCTGTCGCCGGGACCGGGCCAGGTGCTGGAGCGGTTACCGCTGAATTTTGGCCGGCGTTTCGTGGCCGGAGAGTCCTGCCGCAGCATTAAATCTGACCCGCAGTTTATCGAACAGCGTGAATATGTCCTGAGCCGGGTATTTGAACAACGGGAGGCTTTCTCATGAGCGTGGTGATTAACGACAAACCGCGTCAGCGGGCGCTGAAGTGGCGCTGGCCGCTCTCCCGTCAGCTGACGCTGAGCCTGTCGACGCTGGCGGTCGTGCTGGCGATCTGGTGGGCGGTGGCCGCTCTGCAGCTGATTAGCCCGCTATTCCTCCCGCCGCCGGGTCAGGTGTTGCAGAAGCTGATTACCATTGCCGGCCCGCAGGGCTTTATGGATGCCACCCTCTGGCAGCATCTGGCGGCAAGCCTGACGCGGATCGTGATCGCGCTGGCGGCGGCGGTGGTTATCGGCGTCCCGGTGGGGATCGCGATGGGCCTGAGCCCGACGGCGCGCGGGATCCTCGATCCGCTGATCGAACTGTATCGCCCGGTACCGCCGCTGGCCTATCTGCCGCTGATGGTGATCTGGTTCGGCATCGGGGAAACCTCGAAGATCTTGTTGATCTACCTGGCGATTTTCGCGCCGGTGGCGATGTCGGCGCTGGCGGGGGTAAAAAGCGCCCAGCAGGTACGTATTCGCGCCGCGCAGTCTTTAGGCGCCAGCCGCGCGCAGGTGCTGTGGCTGGTGATTTTACCCGGTGCCTTGCCGGAAATTCTGACCGGTTTGCGCATTGGGCTGGGCGTGGGCTGGTCGACGCTGGTGGCCGCGGAGCTTATCGCCGCCACCCGTGGTTTAGGTTTTATGGTGCAATCCGCCGGTGAATTCCTGGCGACCGATGTGGTGCTGGCCGGGATTGCGGTCATTGCGATAATCGCCTTTCTGTTAGAACTGGGACTGCGCGCGTTGCAGCGCCGCCTGACGCCCTGGCATGGAGAAGTACAATGAGTGAACGTCTGAGCATTACCCCACTGGGGCCATATATTGGCGCGCAGGTTGCCGGCGCGGACCTGACCCGTCCGCTGAGCGATAATCAGTTTGAACAGCTGTATCACGCGGTGCTGCGCCACCAGGTGGTATTCCTGCGTGAACAGAATATCACCCCGCAGCAGCAGCGCGATCTCGCTTTGCGCTTTGGCGACCTGCATATTCACCCGGTCTACCCCCATGCCCCGGGCGTCGATGAGATTATCGTGCTGGATACCCATGACGATAATCCGCCGGATAACGATAACTGGCATACCGATGTCACCTTTATCGCGACCCCGCCGGCCGGGGCGATTCTGGCGGCGAAAGAGCTGCCCGCCACCGGGGGCGATACGCTGTGGACCAGCGGCGTGGCGGCGTATGAGGCGCTTTCCGAACCTTTCCGCCAGCTGCTAAGCGGCCTGCGGGCGGAGCATGATTTCCGCAAATCGTTCCAGGAGTACAAATACCGCAAAACGGAAGAGGAGCACCAGCGCTGGCTGGAGGCGGTGGCCAAGAACCCGCCGCTGCTACATCCGGTGGTGCGTACCCATCCGGTGACCGGCAAGCAGGCGCTGTTCGTCAACGAAGGGTTCACGACCCGCATTGTCGACGTCACGGAAAAAGAGAGCGAGGCGCTGCTGGGCTTCCTGTTCGCCCACGTCACGAAGCCTGAGTTTCAGGTACGCTGGCGCTGGCAGCCCAACGACGTGGCGATCTGGGATAACCGGGTGACGCAGCATTACGCCAATGCGGACTACCTGCCGCAGCGGCGGATTATGCATCGGGCGACGATCCTCGGCGATAAGCCCTATTATCGCGCCGGTTAAAGCCCGCCGTAGCCCGGCTCAGGCGCCACGCGCCGCAGGCCGGGGTTCAGGTTACAGATGCGCCCCGATGTAGCGCTGATAGCGGTTGGCCTTCAGATACGTTAAATCCACCAGCACCAGGCCATCGACGCAGTTGTTGAAGTCCGGGTCGCTGCCGAAGTCGATAAACTGCACCCCGCCGGGTTCGCAGACCTCGGAATATTGCTTATACAGTGGCGGAATGGCGCAGCCGAGGTTACCCAGCAGCGACTTCAGCCGCGTGAGGTCTTCGCTGTAATCCTCCCCGCCGAACTGCGCCAGCACATCGGGCAGCGAGGCGGGGTAGGGCCGACGAGATTCCGCCAGCGGATGGCTGGCCGGGAACCACAGGCGATAGAAGGCCACCAGCAGATCGCGTGCCGCAGGCGGCAGGCCGCCGGAAATGGAAACCGGGCCGAACAGGTAACGGTAGTGCGGGTAGCGCGCCAGATAAGCGCCGATACCCGACCACAGATAATCCAGCCCGCGGCGGCCCCAGTAGCGCGGTTGAATAAAGCTGCGTCCCAGTTCAATGCCGTGGGTGAGGATATCATTCATCCGGTCGTCGTAATGGAACAGGCTGTAGCTGTAGATCCCTTCCAGACCGCGTTTTTCCCGCTGCATTGCGGTAGGTATAAAGCGATAGGCGCCGACGATTTCCAGATCGTCTTCATCCCACAGAATCAGATGCAGGTAATCGTCGTCATAGCTGTCGACGTCGCGACGCTTGCCGCTGCCTTCGCCGACCGCGCGAAAGGCAATTTCCCGCAGACGACCCAGCTCACGCAGCAGCGGCGCATCGTCCTGACCATGGCGCTGCCACAGGTAGATGACTTTGCCATCCGCCGTGCGCCCCAGACACTCCGTCCGGCTAAGCTCGCGCTTGAGCAGCGCGCGATCTTCGGGGCGGGCAATGGCGCTTTCCGTTTTGAAGAGCCCAGGCAGCCCTTTGCCCAGCCGTTCGACGTGGCGATAGCAGCGGTCCGCCAGTTCGCGAGCCGGCGTTTGCGCGCAGTGCCAGGCGGACCAGGCAATCTGTTCCCCAATACCGATCGGCAGACTGCTGTTGCGCCGGCGGAACATTTGCTGCATCAGCAGCAGCAGCGGCAGGTTAGCTGACACCAGGGCGCTGGCGTAAAACAGCGCGCTGTTGTGCGCGCGAATCCAAACCGGGAGCAGCGGAGCGCGGTATTTATTCGCCAGTTTGATAAAACCGGAGTGCCATTTTTTATCGCGGATCCCCCGGGGCGTAACGCGCGAGACCTCGCCCGCCGGGAAAAAGATCAGCACTCCGCCGTTCTGCAGCTGCCGATCCATCTGCTGTAGCGCCGCTTTGGCGGTGCGGCCGTTGATGTTGTCGACGGGAATAAACAGCGAACTGAGCGGTTCAAGATGGGTCAGCAGGCGATTGGTCACCACTTTGACATCGCGGCGCACCCGGGAGACGGCGTAGAGCAGCGCAAGGCCATCAAGCGTGCCGGTGGGATGGTTAGCGACGATAACCAGCGGGCCGTGTTCGGGGATTTGTTCCAGATCGTGCGCCGGAATGGCGCAGCGGATGTTGAGATGTTCCAGCACCTGTTCGACCGTATCAAGCCCTTTCAGGTGGCGATGGCGAGCGGCAAATTGTTGAAACTCATCCTCATGCAGTAATTTTTTTAACAGTTTCTTTTGCCAGGGGGCAGGCCTCGCCTGAGGCCACAGGTCGTCGAGTACATTGTCGAGACTAAACATAGCGCTTCCTCCTCCGTCCTGCCCAGACAGTAGAAGGTGGAAATGTCGCTTATATTGCAGTTAAGTGAATATTCGGTATCGGCGGGCCAGGGAACGGTCGGGACAGCAGCCCCGGTCAGCGCAGCGCGACCGGGGAAGACGAGGGGATTAACGCAGGATTTTCTTTTCGGCCAGATCGCGGGCGAAATAGCTGAAAATCAGATCCGCGCCGGCGCGTTTAATGGCGCCAAGGCTTTCCAGAACCACTTTCTGTTCATCGATGGCGCCCGCCTGGGCGGCAAATTTGATCATCGCGTATTCACCGCTGACCTGGTAGGCCCCGATCGGCAGATCGCTGCGCTCGCGGATATCGCGCAGAATATCCAGATAGGCGCCGGCCGGTTTTACCATCAGGCAATCTGCGCCCTGGGCTTCATCCAGCAGGGATTCACGAATCGCTTCGCGGCGGTTCATCGGGCTCATCTGGTAGGTCTTACGATCGCCTTTCAACGCGGTACCGGCCGCTTCACGGAACGGGCCGTAGAACGAAGAAGCAAATTTGGTGGAGTAGGACATGATCGCCGTGTTGGTAAACCCGGCGGCGTCCAGCGCCTGGCGAATCGCCTGCACCTGGCCATCCATTGCGGCGGATGGCGCAATGAAGTCGGCGCCGGCCGCGGCGGCAACGACCGCCTGCTTCCCGAGGTTCACCAGGGTCGCGTCGTTATCGACGCCGTGGTCGCACAGTACGCCGCAGTGGCCGTGCGAGGTGTATTCACAGAAGCAGGTATCGGACATGACGATCATCTCCGGTACCGCATCCTTACAGATCCGCGACATCCGCGCGACCAGGCCGTTTTCGTTCCACGCATCGCTGCCGGTCGCATCGGTATGGTGAGAGATACCGAAGGTCATTACCGAACGGATACCGGCATTGGCAATTCGCTCAATTTCACGGGCCAGCTGTTTTTCCGGAATGCGCATCACGCCGGGCATGGCTTCAATGGCTTTGTAATCGTCGATTTCTTCTTCAACAAAGATCGGCAACACCAGGTCGTTCAAACTCAGTGTTGTCTCTTCAAACATGGCGCGCAGCGAAGCGGACTGACGTAGGCGGCGGGGGCGAGTGATTAAATCTGTCATGGTTTGCCTGATTTTGTGAAATGAAAGCAAATAGTCTAACCGAAATAGCGCCGGGATGTTTCGCCAAAGGAAGCATTAATGCGCTCATCCTTCGGCGCGCCATCCCGCGATCTTATCAGGATTCTGGTATTGCCGCCGGCTGTCCGCCGCTCAGTTCGCTGACCAAATCGTTGATACCGTCACTCATGCTGCTAAAGCGGGTCAGCGATGAACGGGTGACCACCACGAAGGCGCCGACGTTCGCCTGCGGGTTCATCGCCATATAGGTGATAAATCCGCCGCCGCCGCCGGTTTTCTGGATTATTCCCGGATGACCATTTTTGGGTTTCATGTAGACCCAGCCGAGACCGAGCGCATCGGCTTTCCCCGGCACATCCATACCGATGACCCGGGTCAGCTGGCTACGCTGATAAATCAGCGTTTGCATACGGTCAGCCTGTCGCCCGCGGGTATAAAAGTCGGACGAGAGGAACTGCTGCATCCAGCGCATCATATCGCCAGGGGTTGAATAAACGCCGCCGCTGCCGATCGCCGCCAGCGTATTGTTACACGGGCTGGCGCCTTTCTCGGCGACCATCAGGCGGGCGCATTGATCCGGCGATGGCGTGAAGGTGGTGTCTTTCATCCCCAGCGGGCGGGTGATTTGCTCTTCAAAGAGCTGCGGATAAGGTTTACCCGCGGCGGTGGAGAGGGCGTCCGCCAGCAGGTCAAACGCCAGGTTTGAGTAGGCGGCCTGCGAGCCGGGGGCCGTTTTCAGCGAGGCCGTCGACAGCCACGCCCAGCGCTGCTGGCGCGTCGGCCAGACGAAGACCGGACGATGCGCCGCTCCGCCCGGCTGCTCCCGCGGCAGGGCGCTGGTATGCGTCGCCAGGTTAACCAGCGTAATCGGCGTCCCCTGGTAGGTCGGCACCCGCGCGCCCGGCGGCGCGTACTTGCTCAGCGGATCGTTAAGCTTCACGACGCCCTGATCGAGCATTTTCACCAGCATCTCGCTGGTCATCAGTTTACTCAACGAGGCAATGCGAATAACCGAATCCAGCTGCGGATGCTCATTGTTGCCCGGGCGCGTTTCGCCAAAGCTGCGGAATACGCGCTGGTTACCGTCGATAACCACCAGCGCCATTCCGGTGGCGCCGCTGCCGTAATAGATATGGTTGGCGTAACGATCGACCACGTTGGAGGCAAATTCCGGGTCAACGATCGGTTGAGCAGCCTGGACCGATGTCCACGACGCCACGCACAGCGCAGCAAAAATGAGCAGACTACGTTTCAACTGGGGTATCCATAAAAATGAGAAGAGATATAAGGCGTATTTATACTACGAAGCGAGGCAGAGCAAGGTGGGAATAACGTCAATATTTTGCGGAAAAACGTAACGGTGCGTAAAAAGGACTTTTTTACGCATCCGGATATCCGCTTTACCCGGCGGGCGGGTATGATTAGCGTTTGTTTAAGCGGATGGTGAGAGAGATATGACGGCTCAACGGGTGGTAATGGTAGTAGATATGCAAAATGGCGTCTTTGCGACCCCGCGCATTGAGCGTGCGCGCTGCGTCGCACAAATTAACCATCTGATACGCGCCGCAGATCGCGTTATTTTTATTCAACACGCCGAGGACGGCGGCCTGGAAGAGGGCAGCGAAGGTTTTGCCCTGCTGGCGGAGCTGGAGCAACCGGCAGGATCGCTTTATGTCACCAAAACCGCCTGCGATGCGTTCTATAAAACCCGTCTTACGCAGGTATTGCGCGACCTGAACGTCGGCCAGTTCGTGATTTGCGGCTGCGCCACCGACTATTGTGTCGATACCACCATCAAGAACGGCGCCAGCCGGGGTTATGCCATCACCGTTGCCGAAGATGCGCACACCACCGCCAACCGTCCCGCGGCGCAGGCGAAAACGCTAATCGCCCACTACAACGAGGTCTGGCGTACGCTGACCGTCCCTGGCAATCCTTTACATGTGAAACCCGTGGAAACAATTCTGCGCGCATGGCAGACGAACTAAGCTGCTGATATTCGGTCTCATCATCCGGTCGCCTTTCATTGCCGCACCCGTTATGCGGCGGGCGTTTTTGTGGTACACAGCATAACCATAACGATAAAGAAGTTAGCAGGAGTGCATGATGTTTAAATCTTTTTTCCCTAAACCAGGGCCGTTTTTTCTCTCTGCCTTTATCTGGTCGCTGCTGGCAGTGATCTTTTGGCAGGCGGGCGGCGGCGACTGGCTGCTGCGTTTAACCGGAGCCTCGCAAAATGTGGCCATCAGCGCCGCGCGGTTCTGGTCGCTGAACTATCTGCTGTTTTACGCCTACTACGTGTTCTGCGTCGGCGTTTTTGCCCTGTTTTGGTTTACTTATAGCCCGCACCGCTGGCAGTACTGGTCCATCCTCGGCACCTCGCTGATTATCTTCGTTACCTGGTTTCTGGTGGAGGTCGGGGTGGCGATCAACGCCTGGTACGCTCCGTTCTACGATCTGATTCAGACCGCGCTGGCCACGCCGCACAAAGTCAGTATCAACCAGTTCTATCAGGAGATTGGCGTGTTCCTTGGCATCGCGATCATTGCGGTGATTATTGGCGTTATGAATAACTTCTTCGTCAGCCACTATGTCTTCCGCTGGCGTACCGCGATGAACGAACACTATATGGCGCACTGGCATCACCTGCGCCATATCGAAGGCGCCGCCCAGCGTGTGCAGGAAGACACTATGCGCTTTGCCTCCACGCTTGAGGACATGGGGGTGAGCTTTATCAACGCCGTGATGACGCTGATTGCCTTCCTGCCGGTGCTGGTCACCTTGTCCGCGCATGTGCCGGACCTGCCGATTGTCGGCCATCTGCCGTATGGCCTGGTGATTGCCGCGGTGGTGTGGTCGCTGATGGGGACCGGCCTGCTGGCGGTGGTGGGGATTAAGCTGCCGGGACTGGAATTTAAAAACCAGCGGGTGGAGGCGGCGTATCGTAAAGAGCTGGTCTATGGCGAAGATGATGAATCCCGCGCCACGCCGCCGACGGTACGCGAGCTGTTCAGCGCCGTGCGGCGCAACTATTTCCGACTCTATTTCCACTACATGTACTTCAACATCGCCCGTATTCTTTATCTGCAGGTGGATAACGTTTTCGGCTTGTTCCTGCTGTTTCCGTCGATCGTTGCCGGTACGATTACCCTCGGTTTGATGACGCAGATTACTAACGTATTTGGTCAGGTGCGCGGTTCGTTCCAGTATCTGATTAGCTCGTGGACGACGCTGGTGGAACTGATGTCGATCTACAAACGTCTGCGCAGCTTTGAACGCGAGCTCGATGGCAAAGAGCTGCAGCCGGTAACGCAAACGCTGAATTAATGACGGATACCTCAACCTAATTGCAGAGGCAGATTGCAGGATGACGCATAGACAAGGAAAGAGCAGGGCGACAGCGGGGCCACGGATCGCGCCATGCGCCCTGACGTTACTGGCCGGGATGGTGCTGAGCGCCTGTACCAGCCAGCAGGCTCCGGTAGTGAAAAAAGGCGAAAAGGCCGTTGATGTGGCGGCGGTGGTGCGGCAAAAAATGCCCGCCAGCGTCAAAGACCGCGAGCAATGGGCGCAGGCGATCGCGAAAACCTTCGCCAGCCAGAAGCTGGCGCCGACGGAAGAGAACGTCTGTTCGGTGCTGGCCGTCGCGCAGCAGGAATCGAACTACCAATCCGATCCGCTGGTGCCGGGGCTGAATAAAATCGCCTGGCAGGAGATAGACCGCCGGGCGGAGAAGATGCACATCCCGGTTTTCCTCGTGCATACCGCGCTAAAAATTCCGTCGCCTGATGGCAAAAGCTACAGTGAGCGCCTGGATGGCGTAAAAACCGAAAAGCAGCTCAGCGCCGTGTTTGATGATTTTATCGGCATGGTGCCGATGGGGCAGAAGCTCTTTGGCTCGCTCAATCCGGTGCATACCGGCGGCCCGATGCAGGTGAGTATTGCGTTTGCCCAGCAGCATACCGACGGCTATCCGTGGAAAATCAACGGCACCGTGCGCCAGGAGGTGTTCAGCCTGCGCGGCGGCCTGTGGTTCGGCACCTATCATCTGCTGAACTACCCGGCCAACTACAGCGTACCGCTGTACCGCTTTGCCGATTTCAACGCCGGCTGGTACGCCAGCCGCAACGCCGCATTCCAGAATGCGGTCAGTAAAGCGACCGGCGTCAGGCTGGCGCTGGACGGCGATTTAATTCGTTATGACAGCGATGAAGCAGGCACGACCGAGCTGGCGGTGCGGCGGTTAGCCGGGCAGCTGGCGATGAGCGATGATGATATCCACCGCCAGCTGAAAAAGGGCGATAGCCTGGCGTTTGAAAAAACCGATTTGTACCAGCAGGTTTATCGTCTGGCGGAGAAGAAAGCGGGCAAGGCGTTACCGCGGGAGATGCTGCCGGGAATTCAGCTTGAGAGCCCGAAAATTACGCGTAATCTGACAACCGCCTGGTTTGCCAAACGCGTTGATGAACGGCGCGCCAGCTGCATGGCGCGCAACTAGCGGTTGTTGCGCCAGCGTAGGATCAGCCCGAGCACCCCGACCAGCATGCAGCCGACCAGGAAGGGGATCAGGCCGAACAGGGTGCCCACCGCCAGGCCGATCTCAATCCGGGGACGGTCATTGTCCTGGACCTGCATCAGGTGTTCGAACACGCCGGGGGCATGCACCAGCATGCTCAACATTTGCGCCCCGGCCCAGAAGCAAAACAGCACGAACAGGGCGTAGGCGATATTGCTGCTGGTGAGTGGCCCTCTCTTTTTGCCGCCGATAATTGATTTTGAAAAGGCGAACTCTGCCATTTGACCCTCCGAACTTCACTGACCTGCGGGTTTTACACCTGCTACTTAGCGATCATTCTGGCAGCGGCCGGAGGTTGGCAGTATCGGATTGCTGGTAATTTCCACCCAGGAATATTCCTGTTTTCCTCATTGTGTCGGCTGGCGACAATTTTTGTCGAATTTAGAGCAATATCTCAATGTTTGATAATTCTCCGCGGGGCTACAGACCGCGGATTCCGGGTGTGCGAAGATGTTTTTTTTGTTGTCGGAGTGGTTATGAAGCTCACTGAAAAAATTCGCTGGGACTGGCACTACTACGCCTTTGCGCTGGGGCTGATTTTTATTCTGAACGGGGTGGTGGGGCTGCTGGGGCTGGAGACTCAGGGCTGGCAATCCTACGCCGTCGGTCTGGTCACCTGGGTGATCAGCTTCTGGATTGCGGGAAAAATTATCCGCCGTCGCCAGGTTGAGGAAGCGTAAGGGGCCGGTTTCCCCGGCTGCGCCTGGCTTACCGGGCTGTGGGGATCTCTTCCGTTAGCCCGGGTACGACGCCGCGCGCCGCAACCCGGGGGGAAACCATCAATTCATCGAGGTCTTCAGCGCGCGGTCTGCCGCATGGCGCTCCAGCGCCAGTTCAATCAGGCGGCTGATCAGGCTGGTGTAATCCAGGCCGCTGGCTTGCCACAGTTTTGGATACATACTGATATTGGTAAAGCCTGGCAGCGTATTGATTTCGTTGATGATAACCTCGTTATCTGCCGTCAGGAACACGTCCACCCGCGCCATTCCGCTACAGCCCAGCGTCTGGTAGGCACGCACGGCAATAGCGCGGATGCTGTCGTTGACTTCGCTATCGATGGCCGCAGGAACCACCACTTTGGCACCTTGATCGTCAATGTACTTGGTATCGTAGGCATAGAATTCACTGTTCAGCACGATTTCGCCGCAGGTGCTGGCCTGGGGGAAGTCGTTGCCCAATACCGCGCATTCGATCTCGCGGCCTTTAACCCCCTGCTCAACCACCACTTTGTGGTCGAATTCAAAGGCCAGCGCCACCGCCTGCTGGTACTGCTCTTCGCTATTCACTTTGCTGACCCCAACCGAAGAACCCTGGTTTGCCGGTTTCACAAACAGCGGCAGGCCCAGTTTTTCTTTAATTTCAGCAAAACTGAACTGCTGGCGGTTGGCGCGGGTCAGGGTGACGAACGGGGCAACAGAGAGGCCGGCGTCACGCAGCAGACGTTTGGTGACGTCTTTGTCCATGCAGGCCGCGGAGCCAAGGACATCGGAACCGACGAAGGGCAGGTTAGCCATCCGCAGCATGCCCTGCAGCGAGCCGTCTTCACCCAGCGTACCGTGGACAATCGGGAAAATGACGTCGATGGCTGCCAGCGGCTGGCCGCTGTCGGCATCGATCAGCTGCTGTGCGTTGCGGCCCGGGATTTGCGCCAGAGTGACGTCAGAGGGACGCAGCGCAATACGGGCGGGATCGTGCGGATTTAACAGATAGTTACCGGCGTCGTTGATATGCCAGAGCCCCTGTTTATCAATCCCCAGCAGAACCACGTCGAAGCGCGTCTTATCAATCGCTTCAACGATATTCTTCGCCGACTGCAGCGACACTTCGTGTTCTGCCGACTTACCGCCAAAAACGATCCCAACCCTCATCTTAGCCATTTCAACTTCCATCCTGATGACAACAAAACGCATAACATAGCATGTGTAAGCGCCGCCTGGCTGCCATAATATTCACATTGCAAAGCGACGGGAGGCGGCGTGAAAGGAAAGGGTCTTATCGCTGTGCTGGCGCTACTGGCGGCCGGCTACGTCGGATATCGTTATCTTCCCCCGTCGTATAATCCGCTGGCGCCGCTCCGTCTGGAAGACCCGCCGGGGACTATCAGCCAGTTCAAGCTGCGGCGACTGACGCCCGCGCAGTGCGCCGGTCTGCTGGAGGAGGCGAATCGTCGACGGCTCATCTCCAGCCAGCCCGCTGCCGACAGCGGGGGCGCGTGCCCGCTGGAAAACGTGGTGCGGGTACGCGACTTCGGCACGGTCAAACTGAGCAGCAGTTTCCTCGCCAGCTGTTCGCTGGCGCTAAGCAGCGCGCTGTACGTTGAACAGCAGGCGAAACCGCTGACCCGCCGGATGCTGGCGAGCGATCTCCGGCAAATCGATCATCTTGGCAGCTTTGCCTGCCGCAACATCTATCATCGCCAGAACGCGCCGCGCAGCGAACATGCGACGGCGGAGGCGCTGGATATCAGCGGCTTTCGCTTAGCCGATGGCCGCCGCATCAGCGTGCTGAAGGGCTGGCCGGACGCGGAATATCATCCGTGGCTGCAAACGCTGCTGGCGAACGGCTGCCACTACTTCGGCAACGCGCTGGGGCCGGAATATAATGCCGCTCATGCCAACCATTTCCATCTCGGGATGCGCGGGCAGCGTTTCTGCTTTTGAACGGATCTCCTCGTACCGCACGCCGTATGGGCGATAACTTAGGGATAACGTACTGCTTATGTGGCATTTCACCACGAAATTGTTCGCCCGATGGGAGTCAAATGTCATAAAACACTAAACTCATCGCCAGCGCATCTCTGGTAATACGTCGACGGATGGAAATTGCTAAGCTAGGTAATAATTCACAAAAAATTAATGAATACGTGTAGTTATGGAATCCTGGAAGGTCAATCTCATCTCCGTCTGGTTTGGCTGCTTTTTCACCGGCCTGGCGATTAGCCAAATTCTCCCCTTTCTACCGCTCTATGTTTCCCAACTGGGCGTGACCTCTCATGAGGCTTTATCGATGTGGTCGGGGCTGACGTTCAGCGTCACCTTCCTCGTTTCGGCCATCGTTTCGCCGATGTGGGGCAGCCTGGCGGACCGTAAAGGGCGTAAGCTGATGCTGCTGCGCGCCTCCCTGGGGATGGCGGTGGCCATTCTGCTGCAGGCCTTCGCCACCAACGTCTGGCAGCTTTTTATCCTGCGCGCGGTGATGGGACTGACCTCCGGCTATATTCCGAACGCCATGGCGCTGGTGGCCTCCCAGGTACCGCGCGAGCGCAGCGGCTGGGCGCTCAGCACCCTATCGACGGCGCAGATTAGCGGCGTGATCGGCGGGCCGCTGCTGGGCGGCTTCCTTGCCGACCATGTCGGCCTGCGGGCGGTCTTTTTTATCACCGCGATCCTGCTGACGGTGAGCTTCCTCGTCACGCTGTTTCTGATTAAAGAGGGAGTACGGCCGCAGACCAGCAAAGCCGATCGTTTAAGCGGCAGAGAGGTGTTCGCTTCGCTACCCTATCCGGGGCTGATGATTAGCCTGTTTTTCACCACCCTGGTGATTCAGCTCTGCAACGGCTCCATTGGCCCGATTCTGGCGCTGTTTATTAAATCGATGGCGCCGGACAGCAACAATATTGCGTTTCTCGCCGGGATGATTGCCGCCGTGCCCGGGGTTTCCGCGCTGATCTCCGCGCCGCGGTTGGGGAAACTCGGCGATCGGATTGGCACCGCGCGCATTCTGCTGGCGACGCTGTGCTGCGCGGTGGTGATGTTTTTTGCCATGTCGTTCGTGACCACGCCGCTGCAGCTCGGCGTCCTGCGCTTCCTGCTGGGTTTTGCCGACGGGGCGATGCTGCCGGCGGTGCAAACCCTGTTGCTCAAGTACAGCAGCGATAACGTCACCGGGCGTATCTTCGGTTACAACCAGTCGTTTATGTATCTGGGAAATGTTGTCGGGCCGTTGATTGGCGCATCGGTATCGGCGATGGCCGGCTTCCGCTGGGTCTTTATCGCCACCGCGATTATCGTGTTGATCAACCTCTGGCAGCTGGCCGTGATGTTGCGCCGCAGCCGTCGTCGCGCCGCCTAGTCTCTTCTTTCCCGGCATTGGCGCGCCAGGCGCCGATGCCGCATCCAGCGCCTCTCTTTGCGTAAATGTCGCACTGATCACAAATTAATCATTTCTCTGTCTCTCCCTCTTTAAATGTCTACTGTTACGCGTATACAGTTACGCATAACAGTACTTAAAAAAGAGATTTTATGAAGAATCTATTCGATTTATCCGGCAAGCGCGCATTGATCACCGGTTCAGCCCGCGGCATCGGTAACCTGCTGGCCGAAGGCCTGGCGCAGTACGGGGCGGAGATCGTCATCAATGACCGGACGCAACAGAAAGCGGATCGCGCGGCGCAGGCGCTGGTGGACCTCGGCTATCGTGCGGTAGGGGTCGCTTTTGACGTCACCCGTTCGGCGGAAGTTGAACAGGCGATCGCCCGCATTGAGGCGGAGATCGGCGCGATTGATATTTTGGTCAATAACGCCGGTATTCAGCGTCGTTACCCGTTTAGCGAATTCCCTGAGGAGGAGTGGGATCGGGTGATTGAGGTCAACCAGAAGGGCGTGTTCCTCGTTTCGCAGCAGGTGGCCAAATATATGATGGCGCGTCGGGCGGGGAAAATAATTAACATTTGTTCGATGCAGAGTGAATTAGGTCGCAAGACCATTACGCCGTATGCCGCATCGAAAGGGGCGGTCAAAATGCTCACCCGCGGCATGTGCGTCGAGCTGGCGGAATATAATATTCAGGTCAACGGGATTGCTCCGGGTTATTTCGCGACAGAAATGACCGCGCCGTTGGTCAATGATGAGGCGTTTTCCGCCTGGCTATATCAGCGTACTCCGGCCGCGCGTTGGGGGAAACCGGAAGAATTAATTGGCGCTGCGGTGTATCTGGCCTCCCCGGCGGCAAATTTTGTGAATGGCCACCTGTTGTTTGTCGATGGCGGGATGCTTGCCGCCGTGTGAAGCGCTCGTCGTCTTTCTCGTCTGCGGTCTTAACCCGCGGAAAGACGACGAATAATAAAATAATTAAACCAGTTTGATTATGCACATAATCTGAGGATGGCATATGCAAATGCTCGCGAAATTACCAGCGCGTCGCTGGTGGTATTTAATGCCTATTATCTTTATTACCTATAGTCTGGCCTATCTCGACCGCGCGAATTATGGTTTTGCCGCCGCAGCGGGAATTGAAAGTGATTTAGGCATTACCAAAGGGACCGCATCGCTTATTGGCGCGTTATTCTTTCTGGGTTATTTCTTTTTCCAGGTTCCCGGTGCGATATATGCGGTAAAACGCAGCGTACGTAAAATGATTTTCTGCAGCCTGGTTTTATGGGGCTTTTGCGCGGCGGCGACCGGGTTTGTCAGCAATATTCCGATGCTGATGGCGATTCGTTTTATTCTCGGGGTGGTGGAAGCGGCGGTGATGCCGGCGATGCTGATTTATATCAGCAACTGGTTTACCAAAACCGAGCGTTCGCGGGCCAATACCTTCCTGATCCTTGGCAACCCGGTGACGGTATTGTGGATGTCCATCGTCTCCGGCTACCTGATCCAGGCCTGGGGCTGGCGTGAAATGTTTATCATTGAAGGTATTCCGGCGGTGCTGTGGGCGATCTGCTGGTGGATTCTGGTGCGGGACAAGCCGTCCGAGGTCTCATGGCTTAACGCGCAGGAGAAACAGACCCTGCAGCAGGCGATGGACAGCGAACAGAGCCATATCAAGCCGGTACGCAACTATGGCGAGGCGCTGCGTTCGCGCAATGTGGTCATGCTCTGCGCCGTCCATGCGCTGTGGAGCATCGGGGTGTACGGTTTCATGATGTGGATGCCTTCGATTCTGAAAAATGCGGCGCAGATGGATATCGTGGCGGTCGGCTGGCTGGCGGCGGTCCCGTATCTGGCGGCCATTTGCCTGATGCTGACGGTCTCCTGGCTGTCGGATAAGTTCCAGAATCGTAAGCTGTTCATCTGGCCATTGCTGCTGATTGCCGCCATTGCCTTCTTCGGTTCCTGGATGATTGGCAACCAGTCCTTCTGGTTCTCTTATGCGCTGCTGGTGATCGCCGCCGCCTGCATGTATGCGCCGTACGGCCCGTTCTTTGCGTTAATTCCGGAGCTGCTGCCGCGCAACGTCTCCGGCGTGTCGATGGGGCTGATCAACAGCTTCGGCGCGCTCGGCGCGTTCCTCGGCGCCTGGCTGGTGGGCTATCTGAATGGCGTGATGGGCGGACCCGGCGTGTCCTATACCTTTATGGCTATCGCTCTGCTGGCTTCGGTGGTGCTGATGTACCACGTACGCGCCAACGATGAACGCGCCTCTCCTCTAATCACAACAAAGAAGCTTGCGGGTTAACAGAAACGAAGCTGCTGTGTTAAGGTTCTCTGCGAGCATATGCGTCGTTTGCCGTAGAGAACCCGATGAAAAACAACCGGATGACATTACAGGATATCGCGAACCTGGCCGGGCTGAATAAAATGACGGTCAGCCGTTATTTACGCGACCCGAGCCAGGTATCGCAGCGCAGCCGTGAGCTGATTGCTAAGGTCATGGAAGAGAACAACTATATCCCTAACCGGGCGCCGGAAATTTTGCTCAACGCGCGCAGTAAAACGATAGGCGTGCTGATCCCCTCCTTCCGTAATCAGATTTTCGCCGACGTGCTCGCCGGGATTGAGTCCGTCACCTCCGCGCATCAGTATCAGACCCTGATTGCCAACTACGGCTACGATCCGCAGCGTGAAGAGCGCGAAGTGCTCAATTTACTCTCGTATAATATCGACGGACTGATCCTGACCGGCAAACAGCACAGTGAGCGCATGATCCAGTACGTGCGCGCCAGCGGTATTCCGGTGGCTGAACTGATGGACTTTGGCGGTGAGCCGCTCGATATTCAGGTGGGGTTTGATAATGAGAAAGCCGCCTGGGATATGAGCCATGCGTTTCTGGAAAGCGGCAAGCGGCATATCGCTTTTTTTGGTTCGATGGACGATCCCCGCGATTTGAGCCGTTTTCGCGGTACCGAACGCGCCGTCGCGGCCTATGGCCTGAAAGCCTATCATATGACGCCGCGCACCATCTCCTCGGTCGCGCTTGGCCGCCAGATGTTCCTGCAGATGCAGCAGTCGCATCCGGAGATTGACGCTATTTTTTGCACCAATGACGATCTTGCGGTCGGCGTGCTGCTGGAGTGCCAGGCCCAGGGAAAATCGGTACCGCAGGAGATCGCCATTGCCGGTTTCCACGGGCTGGAAATCGGTCGCGCGCGTCTGCAGAAAATCGCCAGCGTCATTACCCCGCGTTATGACATCGGCAAAACGGCAAGTGAAATAATCATTGCTCGTCTGGCCGGTAAAGACGCGCCAGACAGCGTGAATTTGGCCTATCAGATATATTATGGTGATACGCTATAGTTATTACCCGAATAGCAATATGCCTTTTTATTATTATCTATTGAATTTAGTTATGACCAGTATTGTTCTGGTGCTGAGTTTATTCCTCGGGCGTGCGCAGAATGAGCAAAACGTTTCGCTTATTATATTCCGGGATGAATAATCATTTTTAAAAAATAATACTGGTATCCGACGGCGGATGTATGACATAACTAGCAAATAATGGAACCCGCATAAGGATAACGTGCTATGAAGAATCTGATTGCCGAACTACTGGTCAACCTTGCGCAAAAGGAAGAGGAAGCAAAGGAATTGACGGTGCAGGTTGAGGCGCTGGAGGTAGTCGTGACGGCGCTGCTGCGTCATATGGCGCAGGACGCGCAGCAGGCGCTAATTAACGATATTGAGCACGCGATTGAACAGGCCAGCCCTGGCCCGCTGGTAGACGATCGTGACGCCCAGCTGTTACAGCAATATATAAAAAAGCTGTTGCGGCATCCGCGTAGTTAGTTCTTGTGACAGGACATGGATGCTGTCATTTTACTGTCATCTCACTTTTATAAAGTCTCCTTCGTTTTGTTTTTTAAGTATTTTTACATGGAGACGACAAAAGTGAAATTAAGCGCCCTGTTTATTGCCCTGATACCTCTGCTGGGTTCCCCGGCTATTCATGCCGAAACCACCGCCGCTCCGGTTCTGGAGAATCGTGCCGCTCAGGGCGATATCACCGCCCCCGGTGGCGCGCGTCGGTTAAGCGGCGACCAGACCGCCGCGCTCCAGGCCTCGTTAATCAACAAACCGGCGAAGAATATTATTTTGCTGATTGGCGACGGAATGGGCGATTCAGAAATTACGGCTGCGCGCAATTATGCTGAAGGCGCGGGCGGTTTCTTTAAAGGCATTGATGCGCTGCCGCTGACCGGCCAGTACACCCATTATTCTCTGGATAAGAAAACCGGCAAACCGGATTATGTGACCGACTCCGCCGCGTCCGCTACCGCCTGGACCACCGGTGTGAAAAGCTATAATGGCGCGCTGGGCGTCGATATCCACGAAAAAGATCATCAGACCATCCTTGAACTGGCGAAGGCGGCGGGCTTTGCCACCGGCAACGTCTCCACGGCGGAGCTGCAGGATGCCACGCCAGCGGCGCTGGTGGCGCACGTCACCTCACGTAAATGCTATGGCCCGAGCGTAACCAGCGAAAAATGCCCGGACAATGCGCTGGAAAAAGGCGGTAAGGGCTCCATTACCGAACAGCTGCTGAATGCCCGCGCGGACGTGACCTTAGGCGGCGGCGCGAAAACCTTCGCCGAAACCGCCACCGCCGGCGAATGGCAGGGAAAAACCCTGCACGATCAGGCCATCGCTCGCGGCTATCAGATTGTGACCGATGCCAGCTCGCTGGCGGCAATCGACGAAGCTAACCAGAACAAGCCGCTGCTGGGCCTGTTCTCTGACGGTAATATGCCGGTTCGCTGGGAAGGGCCGAAAGCCTCTTACCACGGTAACATCGATAAACCTGCGGTTACCTGCACGCCGAATAGCAAACGCGACGCCTCCGTTCCGACGCTGGCACAGATGACCGAGAAAGCGATTAACCTGCTGAGCCGCAACGAGAAGGGTTTCTTCCTGCAGGTTGAAGGGGCTTCTATCGACAAACAGGACCATGCGGCAAATCCCTGCGGTCAGATTGGTGAGACCGTCGATCTTGATGAAGCGGTACAAAAAGCGCTGGAGTTTGCCAAAAAAGAGGGCAATACGCTGGTGGTGGTCACCGCTGACCATGCGCACTCCAGCCAGATTATCCCCGCCGAGACCAAAGCGCCGGGTCTGACTCAGGCGCTGACCACCAAAGACGGTTCCGTGATGGTTATCAGCTACGGCAACTCGGAAGAAGAGTCGATGGAGCACACCGGCACGCAGCTGCGCATCGCCGCCTACGGTCCGCATGCCGCTAACGTGGTGGGATTAACCGATCAGACCGATCTGTTCTACACCATGAAAGCCGCTCTGGGCCTGAAATAAGCCAACGCCGGCGGTGAATTATCGCCGCCGGCTGGTTTTTTTCCCATCAGCGACCAGACTTACAGAGATCGACTTACAGAAGGGTGGTGCGATGAAAATAACATTACTGGTATCCCTACTTTTTGGCGTGATCTTTGTGACTGCGGTGAGCGCCGCGGAAAAAACGCCCACTCCTCAGCAGCAAAAAATGACGATCTGTAACAAAGAGGCCTCGTCGAAGTCGCTGAAAGGGGACGAGCGTAAAACGTTTATGAGCCAGTGTCTGAAGAAAGATGCACCGGCGCAGGAGGGGAAGGGGCTGACGCCGCAGCAGCAAAAAATGCGCGAATGTAATGGTCAGGCAACCCAGCAGTCCCTGAAAGGGGACGATCGTCAGAAATTTATGAGCGCCTGCCTGAAAAAACAGGTGTAGCGAAAAGTGTAATGAGCACGGGTGAGCTCTGCCTCACCCGTGGTTTATTTTCAGGATCAGGCGCGACTAAGCTTCTCTGATTTTTCCATGCACTTCACCATCGCTTCGATGACCGCAGAACGGAAGCCTTTCTCTTCCAGCACCCGCACCGCTTCGATAGTGGTTCCGCCCGGCGAGCAGACCATATCTTTCAGCGTACCCGGATGCTCGCCGCTTTCGAGAACCATTTTCGCCGATCCCATCACCGCCTGAGCGGCAAATTTGTAGGCCTGGGCGCGCGGCATTCCGCCGAGCACCGCGGCATCGGCCATCGCCTCAATAAACATAAACACATAGGCTGGCGCGGAGCCGCTGACGCCCACCACCGGATGGATCATCGGCTCAGAGATAATCTCCGCCTGGCCGAAACAGCGGAAAATCGTCAGCGCTTCGGCGATTTCCTCGCTGGTGACCAGCGCGTTAGGCGTAACGGAGGTCATGCCGGCGTTGACCAGCGACGGCGTGTTCGGCATGGCGCGCACGATCTTGCGATCGTGGCCCAGCGCGCGCGCCAGCTGATCGAGAGTGACGCCGGCGGCGATAGAGATCACCAGCGAGTCTTTATTCAGGCTGGAAGCGATTTCGCTCAGCACTTTCACCATGATGCCCGGCTTCACCGCGCCGAAGACAATGTCCGCGACCTGGGCGACTTCCTGCGCGCTCTGCGCCGCATTGATGCCGTACTGGTTATGCAGGGCAGCGACCTTGTCCGGGGACGGGGTATAGACCCAAATTTGACCCGGCTGTACCTGTCCGCTGGCGATCAGCCCGCCCAGAATGGCCTTACCCATATTGCCGCAGCCGATAAAGCCAATTTTCTTCTCCATCACCGTTCCCCTTTGCTTATTTTGTCGTGAGTTGTCTAGCTTATCACTCTGGCGCTTTCATGGGGGACAAAAGCAGGTGACAATGATGACTCCCTTTTCGTCGACAGGAGCCGGAATGGCTATTTGGGTAGATGCGGACGCGTGTCCGAACGTCATTAAAGAGATTTTGTTCCGTGCCGCGGAGCGCACGCAAACGTCGCTGACGCTGGTCGCCAACCAGCCGCTGCGGGTGCCGCCGTCACGGGTTATCCGCACGCTGCGCGTGCCGCAGGGTTTTGATGTCGCTGATAATGAAATTGTTCGCCTGTGCGAACCGGGCGATCTGGTGATCACCGCCGATATCCCGCTGGCGGCGGAGGTGCTGGCCAAAGGCGGCGCAGCCTTGAACCCCCGCGGCGAGCGCTACAGTGACGCCACTATTCGCGAGCGGCTGACGATGCGTGATTTTATGGAGACCATGCGCGCCAGCGGCGTGCAGACCGGCGGCCCGGATAGTTTATCGCAGCGCGACCGGCAACAGTTCGCCGCCGCGCTGGAGAAGTGGCTGTTGGAGACGACGCGCCAGCAGGGTTAAACCCAGCTATCGTCATCGCCGCTGAAATAGTCATCAGCGCCAAAACCGGCGTCGAAGTCGGAATTCAGGGTGTTATTATCCGCGAAGAACGGGTTATCTTCCTGACGGAACGGAGCGTCGGCAGCGCTGGCATCCGGGGTCTGGCTGAGATCGGCCTGCGGCTGCTCTTCGATAATATTGACGATTTCCTGCGGATGCGAGCCGCTGAACATATGGGTCAGCATATTGCCCAGCACCACGCCGCCGGCCACGCCTGCTGCCGTTTGTAGCGCGCCGGCCATAAAGCCGCCGCCGCTACGCGCCGCCTGCGGGGCGTAGTTTTGCTGCTGTACGGGCGGAGCATACTGCGGCTGTGCATTCGCCTGCGGGCGAGCGTACTGCTCTGCCCCTGGAATAGGGTCAGAGACGCGGGACTGGCCGCCGCCAAACAGGCCGGAAAGGAACCCGCCGCTGCTCGGTTTTGCCGCCTGCAGCTGCGTCACCTGGCTTTCCAGCGCCTGGATACGATCGTTTAGCTGCTTGATCGCCGCCTCCTGAATCAGGATCGTTTGCGCCATATAGTAAGGGGCCGCGGGCTGCTCTTTGATATGTTGCGCAATCCGCTCCTCAGCGCTGGCATCGCGCGAAGCGCTCTGCGTCCCGGCTTCTTTCAGCCGGGAAAACAGTCCATCAATAAGGCGTTGTTCTTCAGATTGCATGGTACATTCCTCTGTCACATAGGTCATTTAGCGTCAGAGTGCGTCCGAATGGCCCGGTTTGTAAATATGTTGTCGCGTAAAGCTATACCTAAATGTGTTACCGTTTACGCCAGCCAATGATTGAAAAATAACCCGCGGAAATAAGTAAATCTGGCATAACACTTGATGCAATGATAAGTTTACACGAAAAATCCTTTTGCTCTCTGTGGTGGAATGGGGTTTTTAGATTAATGTAACGTTTATTTTACGGTTATTGTGCAACGTTTTTGCAGGTATCATTGCTTACTTTTCGTATTCATTTTCCCGCGACATGCGGAACCAGGGGGTCTTAGGTAATGACATTGCCAATCTTTCTCATCGGGCCACGCGGCTGTGGTAAAACGACGGTCGGCCATGCACTGGCGCGGGCGCGTAATTACCAGTTTACCGATACCGATCACGCTCTGCAGGAGCGTGAACAGCGTACGGTCGCGACGATTGTCCAACAGGAAGGTTGGGATCGTTTTCGTGAACTGGAATCAGAGGCGCTGAAAGCCGCCACGCAGCCGGGCACGGTCGTTGCGACCGGCGGCGGCATTATTCTGGCTGAAGGCAACCGGCAGTTCATGCGGGAAAATGGCGTGGTTATTTACCTCCAGGCCTCGGTTTCGGCGCTGATCGTTCGCCTTGAAGCCTACCCTAAAACAGAGCAACGCCCGACGCTGACCGGCAAACCGGTCCGTGATGAAGTCGGCGAGGTGCTGGCGCAAAGGGAAGCGCTGTATCGGGCCACGGCGCATCATATTATCGATGCGACGGCGACGCCGGATGAGGTCGTCAGGCAAATTATGGCGACGTTGCCGGGTGTCTCAGCCCCGCAAGAGGCTCAATGCGTCGAGGCGGCACGCGAGTAGAGGGATGCCTCGCCCGGCGAGTTAAGACTTTACTGACGGTAAACGGCGTAGAGGCCCCTATACTTAATAGCTCTGATGGTCGAAGAAGGAAGAGCTATGCCAACCCAACCGCCATATCCGAGAGAAGCGCGTGTCGTTGCCGTTGAGAAAGGTACCCGGGGCCAGGGGGAGACCTGGTATCAGCTGCGTGCCGATTTCCCGACCCCCGATTCACTGATCAGCGAACACCCAACTGAGCAGGAAGCGCTGGATGCCAAACGGCGCTATGAAGACCCCGATAAATCATAATCCCTCGCGCCCGGAATTCTTTTGCACAGCGGAATACCGGGCCTTCATCACATTTTCAATTCATCACCCATACTAATGAATACCTAAGGTACGGATTTTTCAGGCACCCACCTGAGGTCGCTTCAATCTTTACATTCAACGGCGGCGCGAAGCTGCTACGCTTCTGGTCGGTTGATTTTTAGTCAACAGGGGGGCGGATGTTGTGTGTAGTAAGCCTGTGCTGAAGCAGTGGTAGTGAAAAGGTACGTGATATGAGTACAACGATGGCAATTTTAAGCGTTGGCGTGGTACCGGTGGCCGAAGTTCTGCCGCTTTTAACCGAACATATCAGGGAAGAACAGATCACCCATATTAGCCTGTTAGGCGAAATGACGCGTGAAGATGTGATGCAAGATTATGCCGTTGATTCCGGCGACGAAAGCCTGCTGACGTTATTAAATGATAACCAGCCGGCAGAGGTCTCGCGGCAGAAGGTCGAGCGCGATTTAAAGCATGTTATCGCGATGCTCGACAGGCAAGAATATGACGTCATCCTGCTGCTGAATTTCGACATGCTCAGTGGCCTGACGGCGCACAATGCCATATTACTGGAACCGCAGCGGATTATTCCGCCTCTGGTGGCGTCGATTGTTGATGGTCATCAGGTGGGGGTGATTGTTCCCGTCGAGGAAGTGCTGCCCATGCAGCGGCAAAAATGGCTGTCCTTAGAAAACGCACCGTACTATGCGTTAGCCAACCCGAGCAGCGGCAGCGATAGCGATTTATTGAGCGCCGGGCGTGAACTGCTGGAGCAGGGGGCCGATGTGCTGGTGCTGGATTGTCTGGGCTACCATCAGCATCACCGGGACGTATTGCAAAAAGCGTTGGATGTGCCGGTTCTGTTGTCAAACGTGCTGGTTTCGCGACTGGCCGCAGAACTATTAGTTTAACATGGCGTAATCGAGTAATTTTGCGTGACAGGGGCAAGGAGCGCCCCCTATATTGAGGTTTCAACAAAAGATCATAAGGGTTTGTTTATGCTTCAAAGCAATGAATACTTCGATGGAAAAGTGAAATCTATTGGCTTCACCAGCAGCAGTACCGGCCGTGCAAGCGTCGGGGTGATGGCGGAAGGGGAATATACCTTTGGTACCGCCCAGCCAGAAGAGATGACGGTGGTTAGCGGCGCGCTGAATGTGCTGCTGCCAGGGGAAACCGAGTGGAAAGTTTATACCGCCGGTGAAGTATTCAATGTGCCGGGCAGCAGCGAGTTCCATCTGCAGGTGGCTGAGCCGACTTCTTATCTGTGCCGCTATCTGTAATCAGCAGCCTTCCTGCCGCGGCGGGAAGGCATGCCTATTATCGTCACCCGATCTTAACGCTGGGCTTCTCCGCCCAGAGCTTCCACCAGACTGGCAATCAACGCCGCCAGTTCGCCGGTCATCAGAATAAAGTCGGCGTCGAAGCGCTGAGCGAAATCTTCCCGGTCAATATCTTCATTCTGGTCGCGCAGTTCGTCACAAAACTTCAGCCGTTTGATTGAACCATCGTCACACATCAGGAACTGGATACGCTGCTGCCAGTCAAGGGCCAGCTTGGTCACCACTTTACCGGCTTCGATATGAACGGCGATTTCATCGCTGACCAGATCCTGTTTCTTCGCGCGGATCACGCCGCCATCTTCGAGCATCGCTTTCAGCTCGGCTTCATCCAGCAGCTGGAAGCCTTGCGCCACGGTTCCGGAGCGGACCCACTCGGTGAGCGTCAGCTCGATCGGGTTTTCCAGCGCCAGGGGGACGACCGGCAGCGATCCTAAGGTTTTACGCAGCAGCGCCAGCGTATCTTCGGCTTTCCTGGCGCTGGCGCAATCCACCATGATCAGACCGTTGACGGTATCGATCCACATCATGGTCTGGCTGAAGCGGCTGAAGGCACGCGGCAGCAGCGAGTGCAGCACTTCATCTTTCAGCGCATCTTTCTCGGTTTTTTTCAGCTTACGGCCCTGATCGGCTTCCAGCTTGAGGATCCTGGCTTCCAGCGCCTGTTTGATCACCGGCGACGGCAGGATCTTCTCTTCTTTACGTGCGCAGATCACGATCTGGCCGTTAGCCGTATGCGTCAGCGCATCGCTGTGCGATCCCATCGGCGAGACCCAGCCGGTTTTCGCCATATCCTGGCTACCACAAGGGGTAAAAGTCAGCTCGGCCAGCTGTTTTTCCATCTCCCCGGCACGCAATGAAATGTCGCGGCTGAGACGGTAAACCATTAAATTTTTGAACCACAGCATGATAATTTCCACGGCGTTATCGTTAAATCCAGCGGGCATGATAGCGAATTGTCGCTATGCTTGCATTGTTAATCGGGGAGAGGAGCGTACAGTGCGTATTGGTATTGATCTGGGTGGTACAAAAACAGAAGTCATTGCCCTGAGTGACCAGGGAGAACAGCTCTTTCGCCACCGTCTGCCGACGCCGCGGGAGGATTATCGGCAAACGATCGACAATATCGCCGCGCTGGTGGCGATGGCGGAGCAGGCAACCGGAGAACGCGGCAGCGTGGGCGTCGGGATTCCGGGGTCGATTTCGCCGTATACCGGAGTGGTAAAAAATGCCAACTCCACCTGGCTCAACGGTCAGCCGTTTGATAAAGACCTCAGTCAGCGCTTAAACCGTGACGTGCGACTGGCGAATGATGCCAACTGTCTGGCGGTATCGGAAGCGGTAGACGGCGCCGCCGCCGGGGCGCAGACCGTGTTTGCGGTGATTATAGGCACCGGCTGCGGCGCGGGAGTGGCGATAAGTGGCCGTTCCCACATTGGCGGCAACGGTACCGCGGGCGAGTGGGGGCATAACCCGCTACCGTGGATGGATGAGGATGAACTGCGCTACCGGGCGGAAGTTCCGTGTTACTGCGGTAAGCAAGGGTGCATTGAAACCTTTATCTCCGGCACCGGCTTCGCCACCGACTATCGGCGTCTGAGCGGCCATCCGCTAACGGGAAATGAGATTATGCGGCGGGTCGCAGAACAGGATCCGCTGGCCGAGCTGGCCCTGTCGCGCTATGAGATGCGTCTGGCGAAGTCGCTGGCCCACGTGGTGAATATCCTCGACCCGGACGTCATTGTGCTGGGGGGCGGGATGAGCAACGTCGAACGTCTGTATCAGACGGTGCCCAACCTGGTGAAACCGTGGGTGTTCGGCGGCGAGTGCGAGACGCCGATTCGCAAAGCGGTTCACGGTGACTCCAGCGGCGTGCGCGGCGCGGCCTGGCTGTGGCCGCTGTAACCGGCTGACGGCGCCCCGGGTCGCGGCATGCTGCCTGACCCGGGGAACGGTGCTTACCTACTCCACCGCAAAGGCTTTATCCAGCCGGCTGTAGCCCAATCCATTGATTTTTTTCACCTTAATCTGCACCGGAATGCGTTCCTTCATCGCTTCGACGTGGCTGATCACGCCGATCACTTTGCCGCTGGCGTTGAGCGCATCTAAGGCATCCAGCGCGGTATCCAGCGTTTCGCTATCGAGCGTGCCGAACCCTTCATCAAGAAACAGTGAATCAATGCGCGTTTTGTGGCTCACCAGATCGGACAGCGCCAGCGCCAGCGCGAGGCTGACAAGGAAACTCTCGCCGCCGGAAAGGGTACGGGTATCTCGTACCGCATCCGCCTGCCAGGTATCCACGACCTCCAGCTCCAGCGCTTCGCTGGCCTTGCGTTGAAGCTGATAGCGCCCGTGCAGACGATTCAGCTGGTGGTTTGCCAGCCAGACCAGGTTATCCAGGGTGAGTCCCTGGGCGAATTTGCGGAACTTATCGCCTTCTTTAGAGCCGATCAGCGAATTGAGCCACGCCCAGTCCTCCAGCTGGCGGGTGGCAAGCTCCATCTGCTGGCGGAGCGCCTGCTGACGCTGCTGATTTTCGGCGTTCTGCTTCAGCTGCTGGCGTATTTCCCCCTGACGGGCGCTATTTTCCCGCAGCAGCGGCGCCAGCTGCTGCAGACGGACCTGCACCTGTTCCAGCGGCCGGGTGATATCCGCATCCGCCGGCGGCTGTTGCTGATGCTGGCTGAGCGCTTCGCGCGCGCGTACGGCCAGGGCATTGCTTTGCTGTAAGCGATTTTCCAGCGTTTGCTGGCGCTGCTGCAGGCGCTGGCGCGTCTCTTCATCAAGCAGGGCGTCAAGAAAGGCCTGTCGATCGGCAAACGGGCTGCTGGCTAACGCGTCAGTGAACTGCTTTTCGCTGGTGCGCAACGCTTCCTGCTGCTGATTTTCCTGCTCGCACAGCGTACGCCATTGGCTTTGCAGGGCCAGGCAATCGTCATGCACCTGACGCCAGCCCGTCAGCGGCGCGGGTTCGGCGCTCTCTGTGCTCTCCGGCAGGGTTTCCAGCAGCGGGGTCAGCTGCTGAAGTTGCTCCTGCAGAGCGACGGATTCATTTTGTTGCTCCTGCCAGCGCCGCGTCTCCTCTTCCCGCTGCGTCAGCCAGTTCGCCGCCTGCTCGGCCGGCGGGACGCTGAGGGCGAAGGGCGCAAGCTCTGCTGCCAGCTGGGCATGACGCTGCTCAAGCTCGCGCTGGATCTGCTGTAACTGCTGCTGGCACTCCAGCTGCTGGGCCTGCCAGGCCAGCCGCTGCTGGTGCTGGTACAGCTGCTGTTCATGCTCCTGCTGCGCCTCCAGCCAGCCGGGAATATCGTCCTGCGGTTGCAGTGTAATATTTAATCCGCTGACGGTGGCCTGCCATTGTGATGTAAGTACTTGCTCCTGCTGGAGAAGAGAGTCCTGCTCCTCTTTTTCTTGACCTTGCTGTTTCAGCTGCGCCTCCAGCTGGCCGCGCAGCTGGGCGCCTTCTTCCGCCAGCTGCTTGACCTCGCGTTCCAGGGCCTCGCGGCGAGCCTGGTTAACGCCGGGAACCAGCGCCCGGTATTCGGCGACGGCCGGGTGTTCGCTGGAACCGCAGAGCGGGCAAGGCGCGCCGGGCTGCAGGCGGGCGCGCTCTTCTTCCAGCCCGGCGATCCGCGCTTCCAGCTCACAGATGGCTTTGACATCGCTGAACTGCTGATTTTTCTCTTTATAGGCCTGACGCCGCTGATTCAGCGCCGTCTCCAGCTTTTCCTGCTCCGCGCGGCGGGCCTGCGCCAGCGTTTGCAGCTGCTGCAGGCGCTGACGGAGCGGCAACAGACGCCCGTGCAGGGCGGCAAGCTGCTGGCGCAGCGGGCGGGCGGCGGCATGCTGCGCCAGGCTGGCGGTCACCTGTCCGGCATCCAGCGCCAGCGTCGTCGTCGGCAGTTCGGCCAGCTTGCGGGCGGCATCGGCCTGACGCTGCTGTATCAGGGCATACTGCTGTCCGTCGCGAGCCTGCTGCTGAAAGACCGCCCGCCAGCCTGCCAGCGCATTTCCCCACTGGCGATAGCGATCGTGTTCTTTCAGCCAGCCGTGGAGGGCGTGATGCGCCTCCTGTAAACGGGCTATCTGCTGCCCCGCCGCAAGGCGAATGCCCGCGCGCAGGCGCAGCCGCTGATGTAAGCGAGCATTTACTTCTTCCACCTGACGACGGGTGTGTGCCAGCGCGGTGGTCTGTTCCTGCTGTCGGCTCCACAGCGGGCGTAGCTGTTCAGCCGGCTGGGCCTTCTGCAGAGCGGAGAGCTGCGGCTGGGCCTCCTCCAGCGCCTGCCGCGCCGCCGCGAGCTGCGTTTCGGCCTGAGATTGTTCCGCGGTGAGCTCCTGGCGACGCAGCAGCCACTGCTGCGTCGTTTGCAGCTGGCTCTGCTCGGCCAGCTGCTGACGTTCTTCATCAGTAAGTACTTGCAAACTTTGCTGCAGCGCCTGCTGCTGCTCGTCGCTCAGCAGCAGCACGCCCGATGCCTGCGCCTGCAGCTTATCCAGTTCGCCGCGGGCGAGTTTATGTTTTTCAAAGACCTGCGCCGAGATTTGGCCATAGATTTCCGTGCCGGTCAGCTCCTCAAGGAGCTCGGCGCGCTCTTTGGGTTTCGCATTGAGAAAGGCGGCAAACTGGCCCTGAGAGAGCAGCATCGAGCGGGTAAAACGGCCGTAATCGAGGCCGGTTAGCGACGCGGTGAGTTCCAGCTTATCCTTCACTTTGTCGGCCAGGATTTGGCCATCGTCGCAGCGCGCCAGCTCGACGCGCGGGGCCTGCAGATTACCGTCCGGCTGGTTGCGGGCGCGGTTCTGACTCCAGAAGGCGCGATAGGCCGTCCCTTTGACCTCGAACTCCACTTCCGCCAGACACTCGGCGGTGTCGCGGGTCATCAGATCGTTTTGCGATTGCGAGACGCTGCTCAGACGCGGCGTTTCGTGATACAGCGCGAGGCAGATGGCGTCCAGCAGGGTGGTTTTCCCCGCGCCGGTCGGCCCGGTGATGGCGAACAGCCCGTTGCTGGCGAACGGCTCGGCGGTGAAGTCGATTTTCCATTCGCCTTTCAGCGAATTAAGGTTTTTCAGGCGCAGGCTCAGAATTTTCACAGGTGCTCCTCCCCGTGCAGACTCTGCAGCGTTTCGTTAAACAGCTGCTTCAGGCGCAGCTGCTGCGCCTCTTCCAGCGTTTCCAGCGCCAGACGGCGCTCAAAAACGTCTTCCACCTGCAGTTCGCTGAGCGTTTCGCGCCGCTCTCCCGCCAGAATGCGTTCGCGCTGGGCCCGGCTGCGGCGCACCAGCAGCACTTCGACCGGCAGATCGTCGGCCTGGGCCTGGATTTTGCGCTGAATATCATGCAGGTATTCGTCGCTGGTGATTTCGATATCCAGCCAGACGACCGGCTGTTGCGGGGCGTCACGCCACTGAGCGAGCTGTTCGCTGATGCTGGCGAAATCGCCTTTCAGCACCGCCAGAGGTTGGGTGACCGGGACCGGCAGCGGACGCACCTCGCTCAGATGTCCTGCGCTAAAGGTCACCAGGTTGACGCTTTTAGGTTTACCGGTTTCATCAAAACTGAGGGCGATCGGCGAACCGCAGTAGCGAATGTGTTCGCCGCCGCCGACCACCTGCGCCCGGTGGATATGGCCGAGCGCGATATAGTCCGCAGGCGGAAAATGGCTGGCGGGAAAGGCATCGAGGGTACCGATATAGATGTCGCGCACCGCATCGCTTTTGCTGGCGCCGACGGTGGTCAGGTGGCCGCTGGCGATAATCGGCAGCGGACGATCGCCGCGCAGGGCGCAGGCTTCCTGATACTGCTGTTGATAGTAGTCGCTGATGGCGCTTAGCAACTGCTGCTGCTTTTCACCGCTGGAGTGTCCAGCCTGGCTGGTGACCAGCTCGCGCGGACGCAGGAAAGGCACCGGGCAGAATATGGCCCCGGGGGTACCGTCGCGCAGCGGCAGAATAAAGGGCGAATGGCCGGCATTCGCTACCACCGTGGTTTTCAGAAAAGCCAGAATATCGCGCGACTCATTTAAGGTGGCGACCGAATCATGATTGCCCGCCAGCACCACCAGCTGACAGCCGGTTTGCTGCAGCTGGACCACAAAGCGGTTATACAGTTCGCGGGCGTAGCTCGGCGGCGAACCGGTATCAAAGATATCGCCAGCGACAATAATGGCATCGACCTCGTGTTCCTGCGCGCTGGTCAGCAGCCAGTCGAGAAAGGCCGAATGTTCGGCGGCACGGCTTTTGCTGTAAAAATTCTGGCCAAGGTGCCAGTCGGAGGTGTGGATGATGCGCATAATTCTTCCCTAACGAAAAAGCATGGGCGCATTATATACGCGTCATCCCCCGGTTGCCCCCTTAACACCACGAGGATCGGTTGTTAGTCCTTGTCATGATTCAAAATCCGCTATCATCAAACGGTCATTTTCTTCATAAATCTGTCACAAAACTGACGCATAATGACGCCGCACTCTATACTGATGGCTAAAAAATACAGGGTAAATAATGGCGAGAAGAATTCTGGTCGTTGAAGATGAAGCTCCAATCCGCGAAATGGTCTGCTTTGTTCTGGAGCAAAACGGCTTTCAGCCCGTCGAGGCGGAAGATTATGACAGCGCGGTGAATCAACTCAATGAACCCTGGCCTGATTTGATTCTCCTCGACTGGATGCTGCCGGGAGGATCGGGCCTGCAGTTTATTAAACTGCTCAAGCGTGAAGCGATGACCCGTGATATTCCGGTGGTGATGCTGACCGCCCGCGGTGAAGAAGAAGATCGCGTACGCGGTCTCGAAACCGGCGCCGATGATTACATTACCAAGCCTTTCTCACCAAAAGAGCTGGTGGCGCGGATCAAAGCCGTCATGCGGCGAATTTCGCCGATGGCGGTGGAAGAAGTGATTGAAATGCAGGGGCTGAGCCTCGATCCTTCATCGCATCGCGTGATGACCGGCGAAAGTCCGCTGGACATGGGGCCGACGGAGTTTAAATTATTACACTTCTTTATGACCCACCCGGAACGCGTCTACAGCCGCGAACAGCTGCTGAATCACGTCTGGGGAACCAACGTGTATGTAGAAGACAGAACGGTGGATGTGCATATTCGCCGTCTGCGCAAAGCGCTGGAACATAGCGGCCACGACCGGATGGTACAAACGGTCCGCGGTACGGGATATCGTTTCTCCGCCCGTTTCTGAATCTCGACAGGAGTGTGAACCGTGCTGGAACGGCTGTCATGGAAAAGGCTGGCGCTTGAGCTTTTCTTATGTTGTATCCCGGCCCTGATTCTCGGGGCATTATTGGGTTATCTGCCGTGGTTTTTACTGGCGGCAGTGACCGGGCTTCTTATCTGGCATTTCTGGAATCTGCTGCGTCTTTCATGGTGGCTATGGGTCGATCGGAGTATGACCCCGCCGCCGGGAAGAGGCAGCTGGGAACCGTTGCTCTACGGCCTCCACCAGATGCAGATGCGCAATAAAAAGCGCCGACGCGAGCTGGGAAGTCTGATCAAACGCTTTCGCAGCGGCGCCGAGTCGCTGCCCGATGCGGTGGTGCTGACGACGGAGGAGGGGGCCATCTTCTGGTGTAATGGTCTGGCGCAGCAGATCCTCAATCTGCGCTGGCCGGACGATAGCGGACAAAATATTCTCAATCTCCTGCGCTACCCTGAATTCGCCAACTACCTCAAAAACAGGGATTTCTCAAAACCCCTCAATCTGGTGCTGAATACGGCTCGCCATCTCGAGATCCGCGTGATGCCTTACAGCGACAAGCAGTGGCTGATGGTGGCGCGCGACGTTACGCAGATGCATCAGCTCGAAGGCGCGCGGCGGAACTTTTTCGCCAACGTCAGCCACGAGCTGCGCACGCCGCTGACGGTGCTGCAGGGATATCTGGAGATGATGCAGGAGCAGGTGCTGGAAGGGGGAACGCGCGAAAAAGCGCTGCATACCATGCGTGAACAAACCCAGCGCATGGAGGGGTTAGTCAAGCAGCTGCTGACGCTGTCGCGCATTGAAGCGGCGCCGGTGCTGGCGATGAATGACAGAATCGACGTGCCGATGATGCTGCGGGTGGTGGAGCGCGAAGCGCAGACGCTCAGCCAGCAGAAGCAGACGCTGCGTTTCCTGGTTGATGAATCCTTGCAGGTGTTGGGCAACGAAGAGCAGCTGCGTAGCGCGATTTCCAACCTGGTATACAACGCGGTTAACCATACCCCCGCAGGAACGGAGATTACCGTTAGCTGGCAGCGGGCGCCGCATGGCGCGCTGTTTAGCGTTGAAGATAACGGGCCGGGCATTGCGCCCGAGCATATTCCGCGGCTGACCGAACGTTTTTATCGCGTGGATAAAGCCCGGTCACGACAAACCGGCGGCAGCGGTCTGGGGCTGGCGATTGTCAAACATGCGGTTAACCATCACGATAGCCGTCTGGAGATAGAGAGTACGCTGGGCAAAGGGACGCGCTTTAGTTTCTTACTGCCGGAACGTTTAATTGCCAAAAAAAGCGCCTGACCGCAGCGATGTCAACATGACTTGCCAATGACCAGCTTCGGCTGGTCATTTTCGTTTGCAGCCGCTTTTTAGTCGCGTAATTAATGAACGCCTGCTGCTTTTTTGTTCGCATGATTAGCCATGTGTTTTCCATCAGCATGGTCAATAATTCCAACCTTAAAAATAGAGTTAGCATAATCATCTGCTTTTGCGATCCCTCCTTGCATTAAAACGTTATAAGCGTTTAAATTGCCCCCCATACAGTCGCAGACAGACTGTTTTTGCGTGGTAATTCAAAAAACAATTCTTTCCCACGCCGCTTCGGGAGCATATCTCGCTGAGTTTGCCGGCAACCGCCGCTGTATCATCCCCAGGGGAAGGCACGGTATTTCCCGTTTTTTAACAACACCACATCCACAGGCAGTAATGAATTTATGACCCATCAGTTAAAATCTCGCGACATCATCGCGTTGGGCTTTATGACCTTCGCGTTGTTCGTTGGCGCAGGCAACATTATCTTCCCTCCGATGGTCGGTTTACAGGCAGGTGAACACGTCTGGACCGCCGCTATTGGCTTCCTGATTACCGCCGTGGGGTTACCGGTGCTAACGGTCGTGGCGCTGGCGAAGGTGGGCGGTGGCGTGGAAAGCCTGAGCACGCCGATCGGCAAAGTCGCCGGTATCCTGCTGGCTGTGGTCTGCTACCTGGCCGTCGGGCCGCTGTTTGCCACGCCGCGTACCGCCACGGTCTCCTTTGAAGTGGGGATTGCTCCGCTGACCGGCGACGGCGCGCTGCCGCTGATGGTTTACAGCGTAATCTATTTCGCGCTGGTGATTCTGGTCTCTCTCTATCCGGGCAAGCTGCTGGATACCGTGGGCAATTTCCTTGCGCCGCTGAAAATTATCGCCCTGATTATTCTCTCCGTTGCCGCGATTATCTGGCCGGCCGGCCCGATCAGCGACGCGCTGGAGGCCTATCGTACCGCGCCATTCTCTAACGGCTTCGTCAACGGCTATCTGACCATGGACACCCTCGGCGCGATGGTCTTCGGGATCGTGATTGTTAACGCCGCGCGTTCCCGTGGCGTGAGCGAAGCGCGCCTGTTGACCCGCTACACCGTGTGGGCTGGGCTGATGGCCGGCGTGGGCCTGACGCTGCTGTATCTGGCGCTGTTCCGCCTCGGTTCTGATAGCGCGACGCTGGTGGATCAGTCCGCTAACGGCGCGGCCATTCTGCATGCCTACGTTCAGCACACCTTCGGCGGTGCGGGCAGCTTCATGCTGGCGGCGCTGATTTTCATCGCCTGTCTGGTCACCGCCGTGGGCCTGACCTGCGCCTGTGCGGAGTTCTTCGCGCAGTACCTGCCGTTATCCTATCGTTCACTGGTGTTTATCCTCGGGATTTTCTCGATGGCGGTCTCCAACCTCGGGTTGAGCCACCTGATTCAGATTTCTATTCCGGTGCTGACGGCTATCTATCCGCCTTGTATTGCCCTGGTGGTATTAAGCTTTACCCGCAACTGGTGGCATAATTCGTCCCGCGTGATTGCGCCGGCCATGTTTATCAGCCTGATGTTTGGTATCATTGACGGCATTAAATCGTCGGCGTTTGCGGATCTGCTGCCCGCCTGGACCGCGCGTCTGCCGCTGGCCGAGCAGGGTCTGGCCTGGCTGATGCCTACCGCGGTGATGGTGGTTCTGGCGGTTATTTGGGATCGTGCGGCAGGGCGTCAGGTGACCTCCAGCGCACACTAACCGGCATTTATAATCAGTGTTAAGCCACGGGACTTCGGGTCCCGTGGTTTTTTGTTTTTCAGGTAATCCTCTTTTGCTTTTTGCCCTCGCGAAGGCTAAAAGAGAAAAACGGCATGGAATACGATGGAAAGTAGTAACAAGCTTAAGCGCGGGCTAAGTACCCGGCATATCCGCTTTATGGCCCTGGGTTCCGCAATCGGTACCGGCCTGTTCTATGGTTCGGCTGACGCCATTAAGATGGCCGGCCCGAGCGTACTGTTAGCCTATATTATCGGCGGTGCGGCGGCGTACATCATTATGCGCGCCCTGGGCGAGATGTCGGTACATAACCCGGCCGCCAGCTCATTTTCACGCTATGCGCAGGACTACCTCGGTCCGCTGGCGGGCTATATCACCGGCTGGACCTACTGCTTTGAAATTCTGATTGTGGCGATTGCCGACGTGACGGCCTTTGGCATCTATATGGGCGTCTGGTTTCCGACGGTGCCGCACTGGATCTGGGTGCTCAGCGTGGTGCTGATTATCTGCGCCGTCAACCTGATGAGCGTTAAGGTCTTCGGCGAGCTGGAGTTCTGGTTCTCCTTCTTTAAAGTCGCCACCATTATCATCATGATCGTTGCCGGTTTCGGCATCATCATCTGGGGGATCGGCAACGGCGGTCAGCCCACCGGCATCCATAATCTATGGAGCAACGGCGGCTTCTTCAGCCACGGCTGGCTGGGAATGGTGATGTCGCTGCAGATGGTGATGTTTGCCTACGGCGGGATTGAAATTATCGGCATTACCGCCGGTGAGGCGAAAGACCCGGAGAAATCTATTCCGCGCGCCATTAACTCGGTTCCGATGCGGATCCTGGTGTTCTATGTCGGCACGCTGTTCGTGATCATGTCCATTTATCCGTGGAACCAGGTCGGAACCGACGGCAGCCCGTTCGTCCTGACCTTCCAGCATATGGGCATTGCCTTTGCCGCCAGCATCCTCAACTTTGTGGTGCTGACCGCTTCGCTGTCGGCGATTAACAGCGATGTGTTTGGCGTCGGGCGTATGCTGCACGGGATGGCCGAGCAGGGCAGCGCGCCGAAGATCTTCGCCAAAACCTCGCGTCACGGTATTCCATGGGTGACGGTGCTGGTGATGACCGTCGCGCTGCTGTTTGCGGTCTATCTGAACTACATCATGCCGGAAAATGTCTTCCTGGTGATTGCGTCGCTGGCGACCTTTGCCACCGTCTGGGTGTGGATTATGATCCTGCTGTCGCAGATTGCCTTCCGCCGCCGGCTGCCGCCGGAAGAGGCGAAAGCGCTGAAGTTTAAAGTGCCTGGCGGGGTGGCCACAACGGCGGTAGGGCTGGCGTTCCTGGTCTTTATTATTGCGCTGATTGGCTACCACCCGGATACCCGCATCTCGCTGTACGTCGGCTGCGCGTGGATTGTACTGCTGCTGGTTGGCTGGCAGTTTAAAATCCGCCGCGACCGCCAGCTGGCGCAGGCGCAGTAACGTTCCCCTTCGCCTGCCGGGTCGCTATGCGCTATCCGGCAGGCGTTTTCTCCACCCCCATTATCCTCCCCCAATAATTGCGGTGATGATGAGTCATATGCCCGCGCGCTGTGGCAAGGTGTGCCCATTCTGGAGAGAGAGGAATGACGATGTTGAAGGCATGGCACCTGCCTGTGGCTCCGTTTATCAAGGAGCAGCAGGAACGACTGTTGATCACATTATGGTTAAGCGGCGATGATCTGCCGCAGCGGGTGACGCTCCGCGGCGAAGAAGATAATGAAGAGCTCTCGCTGCCGATGCACCGGCTACGCCAGGAGCCTCGTCCGGGCGTTGTCGCCTGGCGCGGCGAGATAAGCCTTGCCAGCGGCCAGCCTCGTCGGCGCTATAGCTTCAAACTTCTGTGGGCGGACCGCCAGCGCTGGTTCACCCCGCAGGGCTTTAACCGTTTCCCGCCGGCGCGCCTGGAGCAGTTTGCCGTCGACCTGCCGGATAGCGGCCCGCAGTGGGTGGCCGACCAGGTGTTTTATCAAATCTTCCCTGACCGCTTTGCGCGCAGCGAGCCGCGGGAGGAGGGGCAGGATCGGGTCTATCATCATCATGCCGCCGGGCAGGATATCGTGCACAAAGCGTGGGACGAGCCGCTGACCGGCGAGGCGGGCGGTTCCACCTTTTATGGCGGCGACCTTGACGGCATCAGCGAGAAACTGCCGTACCTTAAACAGCTTGGGGTGACCGCCCTGTATCTGAATCCGGTGTTTGTCGCCCCCAGCGTGCATAAATACGATACCGAAGATTATCGCCGCGTCGATCCGCAGTTTGGCGGCGATGCCGCGCTGCTGCGCCTGCGGCACAACACCCAGCGGGAAGGTATGCGCCTGATTCTCGACGGGGTGTTTAACCATACCGGCGATTCGCACGCCTGGTTCGACCGCCACCAGCGCGGCAGCGGCGGCGCCTGCCACCATGCGGACTCGCCGTGGCGCGACTGGTTTACCATCTCTCCCGCGGGGGAAGCGCATAGCTGGCTGGGCTATTCCAGCCTGCCTAAGCTGGACTATCAATCGACGAGCCTGATCAATGAGATCTATGCCGGGGAGGACAGTATTGTCCGCCACTGGCTGAAAGCGCCGTGGAGCATGGACGGCTGGCGGCTGGACGTGGTGCATATGCTGGGCGAAGGGGGCGGGGCGCGGAATAACCTGCGGCATATTGCCGGCATTACCCAGGCGGCGAAGCAGACCCAGCCTGACGCTTTTGTATTCGGCGAACATTTTGGCGATGCGCGCCAGTGGCTGCAGGCGGACGCCGAAGATGCCGCCATGAACTATCGCGGTTTCACCTTCCCGCTGTGGGGCTTCCTCGCGAATACCGATATCTCCTACGATCCGCAGCACATCGATGCGCAAACCTGCGTCGCCTGGATGGATAACTATCGCGCCGGGCTGTCGCATCAGCAGCAGCTGCGGATGTTTAACCAGCTCGATAGCCACGATACCGCGCGCTTTAAGTCGCTGCTGGGGAAAGACGTCGCGCGGCTGCCGCTGGCGGTGGTGTGGCTGTTCTGCTGGCCAGGCGTACCCTGTATTTACTACGGTGATGAAGTGGGGGTTGACGGTAATAACGATCCCTTCTGCCGCAAACCCTTCCCGTGGGATCCCGCTCTGCAGGATAACGTCCTGCTGGGGCTGTATAAGCGCATGACGAAACTGCGTAAAGCCAACCAGGCGTTACGTTACGGCGGTTGTCAGGTGATTTATGCCGAAGACAACGTGGTGGTCTTTGCGCGCGTCTATAAACAGCAGCGCGTGCTGGTTGCCATCAACCGCGGCGAAGCCTGCGAGGTGGTCGTTGAGGATTCGCCGCTGCTGGACGTCAGCGAATGGCTGTTGAAAGAGGGCGCCGGCGCGTGGCACGAAGGGGTGCTGACGCTACCGGCGATTTCCGCCAGCGTGTGGTCTGGTCGTTAAGGATAAAGCTGGCTCAGAAACGATGGCTGGAGAATAGCCTCCCGCCACCAGCGCTGAGCCAGCCCGTCGTTATCGCTACGCCAGGCAAGATAGGCGAGATCTTTCTCTCGACAGGAGAGGACGGGTTTTTGCACCAGTTCTCCGCTATCCAGCCACGGTTGGGCAATATGGCGCGGCAGAAAACCGCAGCCCAGTCCGGCCCGCAGCAGCGCCACTTTGCTGGCGAAATCATCGACGCGAATTTGCGACTGCTCGGTAAGCAGGTTGCTGTTGAGCGCCTGGCAATAGCGGGCGCTGTCGCTGATCACCACCGCCCGATGCAGGCTCAGCTGCTTGTTGCCGAGCGGCTGGGTGGTCTCTGCCAGCGGGTGGCCGGGGGCGACGACGAAAATATTATCCAGCGTGCCGACCATTTTCCACGACCATTCGGCGGAGGTGGGCGGTTCGTTGATGGCGCCGAGAATAATATCCGCGCCGTTGCGGGTCAGTTCTTCCCACGCTCCTGCCAACGTATGGTGGGTAAAGTTGAGCCGGGTCTGCGGGTTTTGCGCATAAAAGGCGTCGATCAACGGCAGCAGACGTGCGAAGGGGAACGAGGCGTCGAGCGCGATATTCAGATCCCGCTCCCAGCCGGCATCCAGTTGCCGCGCCTGTTTTTCCAGATCTTTCGCTGCGTTGAGCAACAGGCGCCCCTTTTCCAGCACCATTCTGCCGGTATCGGTAAATTTTGCCCGGTGGCCGCTGCGATCGAGCAGGGTGATATTCAGATCGCTTTCCAGCTTCTGGATCATATAGCTCAGCGCGGCAGGGGTCTTATACAGCGACTCTGCGGCGGCGGCGAAAGAGCCATGGGTCTCTAATGCATCCAGAATCAGCAGGACATCAAGGTTTAAGCGCATCCATTACTTACCCGATAAACAAGAATGGCTCAGTTTTACCGAAGCCAGAGGGGCAATACCAGTGAATAATTTAGAACCCTTTGGCGTAATTTTTTGTCCAACAGCATGCCGGGTAATAACAGATTCTTGAGCCATCTCGCCGGCGCCTTTCAGGCGGCATCAACGTTGATTTTCCTCCCTTAGCCCGAAATCCATTATCCATATAGCTGTTTATTTTCACCATACAACAGAAAATTTCTTTAATAACTCGTTAGAAATAACTGACTATACTCATCAGGCTTTATCCGTCACGATTCAGACCCACAACAGTAGCCGTTATATCTCTTTAACTTATTGATTAAGAGGGTATGTCATGTCTATTCGGGAACTGATCGATCCAACTAACTCCACGCTTATCTTTATTGACCATCAGCCGCAAATGTCTTTTGGGGTAGCCAATATTGACCGCCAGACGCTTAAAAATAATACCGTTGCGCTGGCCAAAGCCGGCAAGATTTTTAATGTCCCGGTTATTTATACCTCGGTAGAAACAAAAAGCTTTAGTGGTTATATCTGGCCGGAATTACTGGCGGTACACCCGCAGGTTAAACCAATTGAACGAACCTCAATGAACTCCTGGGAAGATGCCGCTTTTGTGCAAGCGGTGAAAGCCAGCGGGCGGAAAAAACTGATTATCTCCGCGCTGTGGACCGAAGTGTGCCTGACCTTCCCGGCGCTGATGGCGCTGGAGGAGGGGTATGAAGTGTATGTGGTGACCGATACCTCCGGCGGCACGTCGGTTGACGCCCATGAGCGCTCAATCGACCGTATGGTGCAGGCCGGGGCCGTACCGGTGACCTGGCAGCAGGTTCTGCTGGAATACCAGCGCGACTGGTCGCGCAAAGAGACCTACGACGCGGTGATGGATCTGGTGCGCGAACACAGCGGCGCTTACGGTATGGGCGTGGATTATGCCTATACGATGGTGCACGGCGCTTCGCAACGCCAGGCCTGATCGCCTGTCCTGGGTGGGTTAACGCTCGCCCGTTGTGCTGCAGCAAGGAGTCCGGTCATGACGCAACAGAAATCGGTGACCCTGGTGATAAGCCATGTACTCAATCCCGAGGATGGGGAACGCTATGAGCAATGGCTCGGGAAAATTATGCCTGTCGCGGCGGAGTTTCCTGGCCATCTTGGCGCAAACGTGATTCGCCCGGCGGCCGGGCAGAATCTCTGGAGCATCATCATTCACTTCGACACCATTGAACATCTCTACGCCTGGACGCAGTCGGAAACGCGCCGCGAACTGGTGGCGGAAATTGCGCCGCTGCTCAATGAAGGCGATCGCACGGAAGTGCGCACCGAAGCGGCATTCTGGTTTACCCCACCGGCGGTGAACGTCCGTCAGCCGCTGCGCTGGAAACAGTTTCTGCTGACGCTGCTGGTGATTTTTCCCAGCACCAACCTGGTGCCCTGGCTGACCGGGATGCTGTTGCCCGCATGGCGGGGAAGCCTGCTGCTGCATTTGATTAATGATGCCTGGGTGGTCGCGCTGGTGGTCTGGCTGTGGATGCCCATCGTGACCCGCCTGTTTGCCGGCTGGTTAAAGAAAAACTGAGCCGGCCTCCTGAAGGAGAGCGTTATGTCGCAAACTGCCACACTGATCCTGACGAATGGACGAATTCATACACTCGATCGAAACAACCCATTGACCGATTCTGTCGCGATCGCCGAGGGTAAGATCCTCGCCACCGGCAGCCGGGATCGGATCATGAGCTTTGCCGCGGAGGGGACGCAGATCGTCGATCTGCAGGGGCATACGGTGATCCCGGGACTGAATGATTCCCACCTGCATCTGATCCGCGGGGGGCTGAACTACAACCTCGAGCTTCGCTGGGAAGGGGTACCGTCGCTGGCGGACGCGCTGCGGATGCTCAAAGAGCAGGCCGATCGCACACCGTCGCCGCAGTGGGTGCGCGTGGTGGGCGGCTGGAGTGAATTCCAGTTCGCCGAACGGCGCATGCCAACCCTTGACGAACTCAATGCGGCGGCGCCGGATACGCCGGTATTCGTCCTGCATCTCTACGATCGCGCGCTGCTGAACCGGGCGGCGCTGAAGGCGGTGGGCTACGGCAAAGAGACGCCGGATCCCGCCGGCGGCGAAATTGTCCGCGATAGCCACGGTAACCCGACCGGGATGCTGATCGCCAAACCTAACGCCATGATCCTCTACGCCACCCTGGCGAAGGGACCGAAGCTGCCGCTGGAGCTACAGGTCAACTCGACGCGCCAGTTTATGCGCGAGCTGAACAGGCTCGGCCTGACCAGCGCCATTGACGCCGGCGGCGGTTTCCAGAACTACCCGGAAGATTATCAAATTATTGAACAGCTGCATGCGCAGGAGCAGATGACCATACGCATCGCTTATAACCTGTTTACCCAGCGGCCAAAGCAGGAGCTGGACGATTTCGCCCGCTGGACCGATATGCTCAAGCCGGGGCAGGGGACCGACTTTTTCCGCGCCAACGGCGCCGGCGAGATGCTGGTGTTCTCGGCCGCGGATTTTGAAGATTTCCTGCAGCCGCGCCCGGACCTGCCCGAAGGGATGGAGGATGAGCTGGAGCGGGTGGTGCGCCATCTGGTGGAACACCGCTGGCCGTTCCGCCTGCACGCAACCTATGACCAGTCCATCAGCCGGATGCTGGACGTTTTTGAGAAGGTGAACCGCGATATTCCGTTTAACGGTCTGCACTGGTTCTTTGATCACGCGGAAACCATTACCGAACGCAATATTGAACGGGTGAAGGCGCTCGGCGGCGGCATTGCGGTACAGCACCGGATGGCGTTCCAGGGCGAATATTTCGTCGACCGCTACGGCCAGGATGCGGTCAGGCATACGCCGCCGGTGGCGAAAATGCTGGCGCTGGAGGTCCCGGTGGGGCTGGGGACCGACGCCACGCGGGTGGCGAGCTATAACCCATGGACCGCGCTCTACTGGCTGGTCTCCGGGCGCACCGTGGGCGGTATGGCGATGTATGACGAAAGCAACCGTCTGCCGCGCGACGTGGCGCTGGAGCTGTGGACGGCGGGCAGCGCCTGGTTCTCCAGTGAACAGGGTAAGAAAGGACGAATCGAGAACGATCTGCTTGCCGACCTCGTGGTGCTATCAAAAGACTATTTCAGCGTGCCGGAAGAGGAGATTAAAGGTATTGAGTCGGTGCTGACGGTCGTTGACGGCAAAGTGGTGTATGCCGCCGGGCACTTTTCGCCGCTGGCGCCGCCGCCGATTCCGGTCCTGCCTGACTGGTCTCCGGTGGTTAAGGTTCCGGGTCACTATCGTTCCGCAGCGCCGGCGGCGGCCAAAATCGGCGCCGTCGTGCAAATGCATCAGTGCTGCGGCAGCTGCGGCGTGCACGGGCACCAGCACAATATCGCCCGCCAGTCGTCGATCCCGGTCGCGGACGAGCAGGCGTTCTGGGGCGTGCTGGGCTGCTCCTGCTTTGCGTTTTAACCCCTGGACATTCCGCGAGGAAAACAAAAAAAGCCCGCATTCGCGGGCCTTTTTCACAACGTCAACCGATTACAGGCTGGAGACGTTTTCGGTCAGGTATTTTGCAACGCCTTCCGGAGAGGCGGACATCCCTTCTTTGCCTTTTTCCCACTGCGCCGGGCAAACTTCACCGTGCTCTTCGTGGAACTGCAGCGCGTCAACCATGCGCAGCATTTCGTCGATGTTACGTCCCAGCGGCAGGTCGTTAACTACCTGGTGGCGAACGACGCCGTTAGCGTCGATCAGGAACGAGCCGCGCAGCGCCACGCCTTCGTCCGGATGTTCGATACCGTAAGCTTTCTGGATTTCACGTTTGATGTCAGCAACCATCGCGTATTTAACCGGACCAATACCACCCTGGTCTACCGGGGTGTTACGCCATGCGTTGTGGACGAATTCGGAATCGAAGGAGACGCCAACCACTTCCACGCCGCGCTTCTGGAACTCTTCGTAACGTTTGTCAAAGGCGATCAGCTCAGACGGGCAAACGAAGGTGAAGTCCATCGGCCAGAAGAACAGGACGGTCGCTTTACCGTTGGTGTGTTGTTTGAAGTTGAATTTCTCAACGATTTCGCCGTTACCTAAAACTGCCGCCGCGGTAAAATCCGGAGCCTGACGAGTGACCAGAACCATATGATTCTCCTGTTAATAATAAGGTTAATTGGAACGCAACGCGGGCAAGTATAGGGATTGGTTCATGCGAACTCAACGTGACGTTGACAATCAATGAGATAGGTTTTACCTATCAATAGATGTTGGAATACGCCGTTCAGAATAGACTTTTTATAAGAAAGCGCAATCATTTATAACTCATGTTTTTTGGCCTGGGCCATCATACGCGGGTAAAAATGCCAGAACTGCTGTTCAAGACTGTGGTAATGGGCGTCCAGATCCTGCCAGGAGTCGCGCAGGGCGTCGAGACGTGGTCGGCGGCTGGCCATGCCGTTGAGGACACGCTGAATAAACGCCATATCCTCATAACGTTCAAGCCAGCGTTCGGACCACAAATAGGCGTTGAGATTGACGAATCGCGGTGGCGAATCCGCTAAAATGGTTGTCACCTGAGCTTCGGCATAGCGCACAAATTCACTGAGCGGCATATCGGGTGCAATCCGCTCCCAGTGGCGTGAAAGAAAGTGATCCCACATTACATCCAGCGCGATCGGCGCCACGCGACGGGTTTGCGGGCGAAACCACTCGCGGGCTTGTTTTACTTCCGCCAGATTATCGGTCATGACATCGATGCGGCGATGCATAAAAATGCCGTCGACGATATCGGCCGGATAGTCCGCCTGCGGGTTACCGCGGACGAAATCCGCCAGCAGATTACCGGGCAGCGAGCTGTCGGCAAGATGGGCGAGGTGCAGGTGTGCCAAAAAATTCATCGTTATACTCTGTGTGTTTCAGGCTGCATGGGCGTTGTCTTCCTGGGGTCATGGTCGCGCTCGGTTGCGCCGACTCCCTTGCGGGCATACGCCCGGCTGCGATGCGGGCCGTCGGCGGCCGCGCCCCGAAGGACCTTCGCTATTCACTCACGCCGCAGGGGTTATCGCCAGACGACGCGTATTATTTCGCGGATTATCTCCGCGCGGGGGTGGTAACGGTTGCAGGGAGCACGTCCCGGCACTAGACTACCCGCCTCTTTATTTAGTCTGAGCCACCGTCATGCGCGTTACCGATTTTTCCTTTGAATTACCCGAATCACTGATTGCCCACTACCCACAGCCGGAGCGCAGTCGCTGTCGCCTGCTGTCGTTAGACGGGCCGACGGGGGCGCTGACGCATGGTACTTTCACCGATCTGCTCGATAAGCTCAACCCTGGCGATCTGCTGGTCTTTAACAATACCCGCGTGATCCCGGCGCGTCTGTTTGGCCGTAAAGCCAGCGGCGGCAAGATTGAAGTGCTGGTCGAGCGCATGCTGGATGATAAACGTATTCTGGCACATATTCGCGCTTCTAAAGCGCCGAAGCCGGGCGCGGAACTGCTGCTTGGCGATGATGAAAGCATCAGCGCCACCATGGTGGCGCGCCACGACGCCCTGTTTGAAGTCGAATTTAACGATCGGCGTCCGGTGCTGGATATTCTCAACAGCATCGGCCATATGCCGCTGCCGCCGTATATCGACCGCCCGGATGAAGATGCCGACCGCGAGCTGTATCAGACCGTCTACAGCGCCAGGCCGGGGGCCGTCGCCGCACCGACCGCAGGCCTGCACTTTGACGAGCCGATGCTGGAAAAGCTGCGTGAGAAAGGCATCGAGATGGCGTTCGTCACGCTGCACGTCGGGGCGGGGACCTTCCAGCCGGTGCGCGTGGAGACGATTGAAGACCACATTATGCACTCCGAATACGCCGAAGTGCCGCAGGAGGTTGTCGATGCCGTGCTGGCGGCGAAAGCGCGCGGCAACCGCGTGGTTGCGGTAGGCACCACCTCCGTGCGTTCGCTGGAGAGCGCGGCGCAGGCGGCGAAAAACGACCTCATTGAACCGTTCTTCGGCGACACGCAGATTTTCATCTATCAGGGATATCAGTACAAAGTGGTTGATGCGCTGGTGACCAACTTCCATCTCCCTGAATCGACTCTGATTATGCTGGTGTCGGCTTTTGCCGGCTATCAGCACACCATGAATGCCTATCAGGCTGCGGTAGAACAAAAATATCGCTTTTTTAGCTACGGGGACGCGATGTTTATCACGTACAATCCGCAGGCTATTTTTGAGCATGTCGGGGAGTCAGTCCGCGGCATGAGTGTTTAACGTCAGACTGTTTTTCTGACGCAGGAGTGAAGATGAAATTTGAACTGGATACCACCGACGGCCGCGCCCGCCGCGGCCGGCTGGTGTTTGATCGCGGTGTGGTTGAAACACCTGCTTTTATGCCTGTCGGCACCTACGGCACCGTAAAAGGGATGACGCCGGAAGAAGTTGAAGCCACCGGCGCGCAAATTATCCTCGGCAACACGTTCCACCTGTGGCTGCGGCCTGGCCAGGAAATCATGAAGCTGCACGGCGATCTGCATGACTTCATGCAGTGGAAGGGGCCGATCCTGACCGATTCCGGCGGTTTTCAGGTCTTCAGCCTCGGCGATATTCGGAAGATTACCGAGCAGGGCGTCCATTTCCGCAACCCGATCAACGGCGATCCTATTTTCCTCGATCCTGAAAAATCGATGGAGATTCAGTACGATCTCGGTTCCGACATCGTGATGATCTTCGACGAATGTACGCCGTATCCGGCGGACTGGGATTATGCCAAACGTTCGATGGAAATGTCCCTGCGCTGGGCGCAGCGTAGCCGCGACCGTTTCGACGGGCTGGGCAACAAAAACGCGCTGTTCGGCATCATCCAGGGCAGCGTTTACGAAGATTTACGTGATATCTCGGTTAAAGGTCTGGTAGATATCGGCTTTGATGGCTACGCTGTCGGCGGTTTGGCTGTCGGCGAGCCGAAGGAAGACATGCACCGTATCCTGGAGCACGTTTGCCCGCAGATTCCGGCGGACAAACCGCGCTATCTGATGGGCGTCGGCAAACCAGAAGATCTGGTTGAAGGGGTACGCCGCGGTATCGACATGTTCGACTGCGTCATGCCAACGCGCAACGCGCGCAACGGTCACCTGTTCGTCACCGACGGCGTGGTGAAAATCCGTAACGCGAAGCATAAAAGCGACACCGCGCCGCTGGATGCGGAGTGTGATTGCTATACATGTCGCAATTATTCACGGGCTTACTTGCATCATCTCGATCGTTGCAACGAAATATTGGGCGCGCGCCTCAATACCATTCATAACCTGCGCTACTATCAGCGTTTAATGGCTGGTTTACGCAAGGCTATCGAAGAGGGTAAATTAGAGAGCTTCGTGACCGATTTTTACCAACGTCAGGGGCGACCTGTTCCACCTTTGAACGTTGATTAATTTTAATAATGAGGGAATTTGAATGAGCTTTTTTATTTCTGATGCGGTAGCAGCAACCGGTGGCGCGGCGCAGGGTAGCCCGATGTCTCTGATTCTGATGCTGGTGGTGTTCGGTCTGATTTTTTACTTCATGATCCTGCGCCCACAGCAGAAACGCACCAAGGAACATAAAAACCTGATGAACTCCATCGCGAAAGGTGATGAAGTGCTGACGAATGGTGGTCTGGTCGGTCGCGTGACTAAAGTGGCGGAAAGCGGATACATTGCTATCGCACTGAATGACACCACTGAAGTGGTTATTAAACGTGACTTCGTAGCTGCCGTTCTGCCGAAAGGCACCATGAAGGCGCTGTAATCCACTTTTCCCTAAGGGAACTGCCGTGTTAAACCGTTATCCTTTGTGGAAGTACATCATGCTGGTCGTCGTGATCATCGTCGGCCTGATGTATGCGCTCCCCAACCTGTATGGTGAGGATCCGGCCGTTCAAATCACTGGCGCGCGCGGTGTCGCCGCCAGTGAGCAAACGCTGATCCAGGTCCAGAAAACGTTACAAGAAGAAAAAATTACCGCTAAGTCTGTGGCACTGGAAGAGGGCGCCATTCTTGCGCGCTTCGACACCACCGATGTCCAGTTACGCGCACGTGAAGTGCTGATGGGCGTATTGGGTGACAAATACGTTGTGGCGCTGAACCTTGCACCGGCTACCCCGCGCTGGTTAGCGGCCATTCATGCTGAGCCGATGAAGCTGGGTCTTGACCTACGCGGCGGCGTACACTTCCTGATGGAAGTGGATATGGAGACTGCGCTGGGCAAACTGCAGGAACAAAATATCGACAGCCTGCGCAGCGAACTGCGTGAAAAAGGCATCCCTTACTCCACCGTGCGTAAGGAAGACAATTTTGGTCTGAGCATTGCTTTTCGCGATAGCGCAGCACGCGATCAGGCCATCTCCTGGCTGGGCCCGCGCCACCGCGATCTGGTCATCTCCAGCCAGGGAAATAACGCCCTGAAAGCGGTGATGAGCGATGAGCGCATGAAAGAGGCCCGCGAATACGCCGTACAGCAGAACATTAATATACTGCGCAACCGCGTTAACCAACTGGGCGTTGCCGAGCCGCTGGTTCAGCGTCAGGGCGCCGACCGTATCGTGGTTGAGCTGCCGGGTATTCAGGATACCGCGCGGGCGAAAGAGATCCTCGGCGCCACGGCGACCCTGGAATTCCGTCTGGTCAACAGCAACGTTGACAGCGCCGCTGCCGCATCGGGCCGCGTGCCTGGCGACTCCGAAGTGAAAGATACCCGTGAAGGTCGCCCGGTTGTACTCTACAAGCGCGTGATTCTGACCGGTGACCATATCACCGACTCGACGTCGAGCATGGATGAGTTCAACCAGCCGCAGGTTAACATCTCTCTGGATAGCGCAGGCGGCAACATCATGTCTAACTTCACCAAGGACAACATCGGTAAGCCGATGGCGACCCTGTTCGTGGAGTACAAAGACAGCGGTAAGAAAGATGCCAACGGTCGTGCGGTTCTGGTGAAAGAGGAAGAGGTGATTAACATCGCCAACATCCAGTCGCGCCTGGGCAACAGCTTCCGTATCACCGGTATCAGCAACCCGAACGAAGCGCGTCAGCTTTCGCTGCTGCTGCGTGCCGGTGCGCTGATTGCGCCGATTCAGATCGTTGAAGAGCGTACCATCGGTCCAACCCTCGGGATGCAGAACATCAAACAGGGCCTGGAAGCGTGTCTGGCTGGTCTGGTCGTTTCTATCCTGTTCATGATTTTCTTCTATAAGAAATTTGGTCTGATTGCGACCTCGGCGCTGGTGGCGAACCTGGTTCTGATCGTCGGTATCATGTCCCTGCTGCCAGGGGCCACGCTGAGTATGCCGGGGATTGCGGGTATCGTGCTCACCCTTGCGGTGGCGGTCGATGCTAACGTACTGATCAACGAGCGTATTAAAGAAGAATTGAGCAACGGGCGTTCCGTTCAGCAGGCGATTGATGAAGGTTACAAGGGCGCATTCAGCTCGATCTTCGATGCTAACATCACGACGTTGATCAAAGTTATCATCCTGTACGCGGTCGGTACCGGTGCCATTAAAGGGTTTGCTATTACTACCGGTATCGGTGTGGCAACCTCGATGTTTACCGCTATCGTCGGCACCCGTGCCATCGTGAACCTGCTGTACGGCGGCAAGCGCGTTAAAAAGCTGTCTATCTGAGGAGTGCGTTGTGGCACAGGAATATACTGTTGAACAATTGAACCACGGCCGTAAAGTCTATGACTTTATGCGCTGGGACTACTGGGCTTTCGGCATCTCCGGTTTTCTGCTGATTGCCGCCATTATTGTGATGGGCGTGCGTGGGTTTAACTGGGGTCTGGACTTCACCGGCGGGACGGTGATTGAAATTACCCTCGAAAAACCCGCGGACATGGACCAGATGCGCGACGCGCTGCAGAAGGCGGGCTTTGAAGAGCCGCAGCTGCAGAACTTCGGCAGCAGCCGCGATATCATGGTGCGTATGCCGCCGGTACACGATGCCAACGGCAGCCAGGAGCTGGGCAGTAAGGTCATTAGCGTGATTAACGAATCGACCAGCCAGAACGCGACGGTGAAACGTATCGAGTTCGTGGGGCCAAGCGTCGGGGCAGACCTGGCGCAAAGCGGCGCGATGGCGCTGCTGGCGGCGTTGATCTGTATCCTGGTGTACGTCGGTTTCCGTTTTGAATGGCGTCTGGCCGCCGGGGTGGTTATCGCCCTCGCGCACGATGTGGTCATTACTATGGGCATCCTGTCGCTGTTCCATATCGAAATTGACCTGACCATCGTGGCCTCGCTGATGTCGGTGATCGGCTACTCGCTGAACGACAGCATCGTGGTCTCTGACCGTATCCGTGAAAACTTCCGTAAGATCCGCCGCGGTACGCCGTATGAGATCTTCAACGTGTCGTTGACCCAGACGCTGCATCGTACCTTGATTACCTCCGGTACCACGTTGGTGGTGATCCTGATGCTGTATCTCTTTGGCGGCCCGGTGCTGGAAGGCTTCTCGCTGACCATGCTGATCGGCGTCTCTATCGGTACGGCCTCTTCTATCTACGTAGCGTCCGCGCTGGCGCTGAAGCTGGGCATGAAGCGCGAGCATATGCTGCAGCAGAAAGTTGAGAAAGAAGGGGCGGATCAGCCGTCAATTCTGCCGTAAGTCAGGTACGTTCTGTTAATGTCATCCCGGTCGCAAGGCCGGGATTTTTTTATTACCGTTCCCCGCAAATTTGGTTACTCTCCCTGCACAGCGTTTAATGACATGGAGATCTGCCGATGGCCGTCATCACCCTTTCCCCAGTAGCCCAACCTGACGTCTGGCACGACCTGCCTTCCGTCACCCTCAGCGATGAAACCCTACGTCAGCGCAAAGCCAAAGTGCTTGCGCACATGCGCCAGCACGGGTTTGACACGCTGATTGTCTACGCCGATAAAGAGCATGGCGGCAACTTTGAGTATCTCACCGGATTTATTCCTCGTTTTGAAGAGGCGCTGCTGGTGCTGCACGGCGCGGGGGAGACGGTGCTGGTGCTGGGCAATGAAAACCTCAAGCTGGCGGCCTGCGCCCGGCTGGAAAACCGGGTGATCCATGCGCCGTGGTTCTCGTTGCCGAATCAACCGATGACCAATGACCAGCCTCTGTCGCAGCTGTTGCAGGACGCCGGCGTTAGCGCCGGGAAAAAACTGGGGCTGGCAGGGTGGAAGCTGTTTACCGGCCACGCTGACGACCGGGCGCAGATGTTTGACCTGCCGGCTTTTATCGTTGATGCCATTCGCCAGGCCGCCGGACCGCAGGCGGTACTGCGCAACGCCACCGGGATATTTATTGCGCCGGACGGCGGGGTGAGAACGGTTAACTCCGCCAATGAGCTGGCCCATTACGAATACGGCGCCAACCTGGCATCAACGGCGATCCTGACCGCACTCAACGCCATCGCGCCGGGGAAAACGGAAAAGCAGATCGGCGCGCTGCTGGCTGCGGAAGGCCAGCCCAACAGCGTGGTGATGATTGCCGCCACGGGGCAGCGCTTTGCTCATGCCAACCTCTACCCCGGTGATAAAACCATCACGCGTGGCGATAAGTTCTCGCTGACTACTGCTTATAAAGGCGGCTTAAGCAGCCGTGCGGCATATGTGGTCCACGATGAAACGGAGCTGGCACCGGAGGTCGCGGATTATCTGGAAGTCGTGGCGAAGCCCTATTTTCGGGCGGTGGTCAGCTGGCTGGAAAATCTGCGTATCGGGATGCGCGGCGGCGAGATGTATGCGCTGATCGAGCGGGTTTTGCCGAAAGCGGAGTATCGCTGGCACCTGAACCCCGGGCATCTGGTGGCTGACGAAGAGTGGCTGTGTTCACCCATCGGACCGGACTCCAGCGCCTGCCTGCGCAGCGGTATGCTTTTGCAGATCGACATTATCCCGTCCCGGGCCGGCTATGGCGGGGCAAGTTGCGAAGATACGGTGGCGTTAGCGGATGCGGCGCTGCGCGATGAGCTGGCGCAGGCTTACCCGCGGCTCTGGCAGCGGATCCTCGCCCGGCGCGCCTATATTCGCCAGCAGCTGGGCATTGCCCTGCCCGAGGAGGTGCTGCCGTTTTCCAACACCGTGGGCTATTTCCGCCCGTGGCTGCTGGATCCGTCGCGCGCGCTGGTGCAGGCAGCAGAGGGCGCGTAAAACACTCCTGACAGTATGCTGTCAGGAGCCCTGTCATACACTCCTTGTGAACTTACACAACGGACAGGAGGATGTATGAATAATGTGATTAACTGGTTTGAAATTCCGGTCGTCGATATGGATCGCGCGATGAAGTTTTACTCGCAGTTACTGGCTATTGAATTCCGTCAGGAAACCATCTCTGGCATTGAGAATGCGGTGTTTCCGTATACCCATCCGGCAACCGGCGGTGCGCTGGTGAAAGGTGAAATGTTCACCCCTGCCAGTACCGGCGTGGTGGTGTATCTGCATACTGCCGATATTGCCTCAACCTTAACGCGCCTGGAGCAAGCCGGCGGCAGCAAGGTTTTTGGCCCGGAAGTGCTACCGCACGATATCGGGACCATCGCCCTGTTTACCGACAGCGAAGGTAACCGCGTTGGGCTGCACCAGCCGGCTTAACCCGCAGAACGATGTGAAAGGAACATGACCCGACGCGCCGATCGTTTATTTCAGATAGTACAAATTCTGCGCGGCAGGCGGCTGACGACGGCCGCGCTGCTGGCGGAGCGGCTCGCCGTGTCGGAGCGCACGATCTACCGTGATATTCGCGATTTATCGCTTTCCGGCGTTCCGGTCGAAGGGGAGGCCGGCAGCGGCTACCGGCTGATGTCGGGCTTTGATCTCCCGCCGCTGATGCTGACCCATCGTGAATCGGAAGCGCTGATGGTGGCTATCCGTGTGCTTAAAACCTGGGGCGGCGATTCGCTGTCGCGAGAGCTGGAGTCGGCGCAGGAAAAGGTGCTGGCAATTTTGCCGGAAGAGAGCCGTCGCAAGGCGGAGCAGACGCGGATTTTTGCCCCGGATCTCGGCAATCAGCCCTATTCCAGAAGTGATTTTGATCTCATCCACCAGGCGATTTCTGCGCAGCGGGTGCTGGCACTGGATTACCGTGACGAGGCCGGGCAGCGGTCGCAGCGGGAGGTGATGCCGCTGGGTCTGTTCTTCTGGGGCGAACGCTGGATGCTGGTGGCCTGGTGCGAACTGCGCAACGACTATCGCTGTTTTCGCCTCGACCGCTGTCTGCGGATCGTTGCCACGGAGCGGCGTTTTCGCGAAGGTGCCGACCGTTCATTGAGCGATTTTTTACGTAAGGTGAAGTGTTAAGCCTGGTCTGGCGGGGCAGTCTTATTGCCGGGAGCGGCTTTTTTCCGGCGGCGCGGCGCCGCCGGATTTTATCGTCAGGCAGGATTAGAAGTTGTAGCCGACAACAAAGTAACCACCCCAGCCGGTAGAACGGACGTTGAAGTCGCCGTCGCCGAAGTTCAGCTTAGCGTCGTCTGCCCATTGGCCGCCGTTGTGGAAGTAACGTGCTACGACAGAGTAGTGCCAGTGATCATAGTTCAGCGCCAGGATGTGGCTGGAAGCGATGGAGTTGCTGCTACGCGCGTGCTTACCGTTCAGGTCGTAGAAGTTGTCATCGCCCAGATCGGAACCCCAGTCAAAGTTGGTGAAGCCGATATAGCTCAGCGAGCCGCCCCACAGGTCGGTCAGCGGAACAAAGTATTTCACTTTGAAGCGATAGCCATCCCACTCGTTTTCGTTGGACGCGCCATAGTTCTGCCACTGGTATTTCGCATACACGTTCAGGGACAGGCTCATCGGCAGGCCGGTATCGATGTCGGTACCCAGACCCATGTACCAGGTGCTCTGGCGACCGGAGGCGTTACGACCCATATCGTAGATATAGTTGTTGGCGAAATACCACTCTTTGAACGGACCAAAGCTCAGATCGGTATTGGTCAGTTTGTCGATGGAGAAGCGCGGTTCAATTTCCATAAACAGTGGTGAACCGTGGTTCCAGATACCTTTCGCGTCGGTGTTACCGCCAAAGAATACTGGCGCATCCATGTAACCATAAAAATCGAACCAATCTTTCTTGGCGAACGCTTCGTATTCCAGGTAGGTATCGTTACGGATCTGCGGCCCAAAACGCGTGTGGTAGCTACCCACCACGTTTACACTCTGGTGCCACCAGTCAGACAGGTACTGCGGTTTGTCGTTTTCTGCCGCGCCAGCAGTGAACGATGTGGACAGCGCCAGAACGGCGCCTGCTGCCAGTAATGTTTTTTTCATAATGATGCCACTGTTTAAATTAAGCCAAAAGGCGTGAGAAACGTTGCCGAAGCGTTGCTAAATATTTCGTATTTCTGTGGGGGTCTATTATAGAAATCATTGCTCACAAAAATACGTGTTGTTTCACAGAACAGAAACATACGTAATCGATTGCGTTCACGATTCTATGCATTTCTTGACAAAATGCCACTGAAATTCATCAGTGCGGCCAATTTTTACTGAACCGAACGGAAAAATTGTGAATGAATTTTCGCGGGGGAGGGCCGGATGTCAGCGACACCCGGCGACAGCGCTTTACTGCGGGTTGGCGGGCTGGATATCGTGAATGCGCACGAAGCCGAGCCGATCCGGCGTGACGCCGTTCAGGCGCAGCGGGATGTCCACATCGCTGGGGGCCAGAGTGCTGGCGGGCGCGCTGATCAGCTGATCCTGAACGTTCACTTCCTGATAGTTTTCCGTCGTGCCGCTGAGCTCACCGGAGGCGACGGTGGCGCTAAACGCCGGTAGCGGATCGTTCGATTCACCCTGAATACGTAACGTCAGGCGAGTGCCGCCCGCGTCAGGGGTGATATCACGTAGCGACATCCGCAATGTCCCGATTTGGCTTTGCAGGCGCGCCGGGGTTCTGGCGCCGGGCAGGAGATAGACGCCGCTGCTGGACTTTGCGTTCAGGGCGTTTTGCTGGGTAATCTTCACCGTTTGCTGATTAAGCTGCGTCATCTCTTTGCTCAACGTACTCACGCTTTGGTCCATCTGGCGAACTGCACTTTGCTGGGCGCAGGCGCTGAGGGTAAAGAGACTCGCCACAATGGCCAGCTTAAAATAACGTCTTGTCATGGTAGGGGATTCCGTTAACAGAGAATAATTAATGGTAGCCAGTTCAGATTAACCAGGCATAGATCCTTTGTCTCAAAAGCTCTTTCTTTGTTGTCGGGTCACTTCGCGGTAAACTACCCGTCAGTTTAACTTCCTGTCAGGACGCGCTATGCATTGCCCTTTCTGTTTCGCCGTAGATACCAAAGTGATCGACTCTCGTCTGGTGGGTGAGGGCTCTTCTGTGCGTCGTCGGCGGCAGTGCCTGGTCTGTAATGAACGTTTCACCACCTTTGAGGTGGCAGAGCTGGTAATGCCTCGGGTGATCAAGAGCAACGATGTGCGGGAACCCTTCAATGAAGATAAGCTGCGTAGCGGGATGCTGAAAGCCCTGGAGAAACGTCCGGTCAGCGCTGACGATGTTGAAATGGCGCTCAACCATATCAAGACGCATTTGCGCGGCACCGGCGAACGCGAAGTGCCCAGCAAAATGATCGGCAACCTGGTGATGGAACAGCTGAAGAAGCTCGATAAAGTGGCCTATATTCGCTTTGCTTCGGTCTACCGCAGTTTTGAAGATATTAAAGAATTCGGCGAAGAAATCGCCCGCTTACAGGATTAAGCCATGCATGACGAAATGTACATGGCGCGAGCGCTCAAGCTGGCGCAGCGCGGGCGTTTTACGACCCATCCGAACCCGAATGTCGGCTGTGTGATCGTGAAAGACGGTGACATCGTCGGGGAAGGTTTTCACTATCGCGCCGGTGAGCCGCATGCGGAAGTGCATGCGCTGCGCATGGCCGGCGACAAGGCCAAAGGGGCGACCGCCTACGTAACGCTGGAGCCCTGCAGCCATCATGGCCGTACGCCGCCCTGCTGCGAAGCGCTGATTGCCGCGGGCGTCACCCGCGTCGTTGCCGCGATGCAGGATCCTAACCCGCAGGTGGCGGGGCGCGGTCTGTATCGTCTGCAGCAGGAAGGAATTGCGGTCAGCCATGGCCTGATGATGGGCGAAGCTGAAGCGCTGAATAAAGGCTTTCTCAAGCGGATGCGCACCGGATTCCCTTATGTTCAGCTCAAAATGGGCGCTTCGCTGGATGGGCGCACGGCGATGGCCAGCGGCGAAAGCCAGTGGATCACCTCGGCGCAGGCGCGGCGCGACGTACAGCGTCTGCGCGCCCGGAGCCATGCTATTTTGACCAGCAGCGCCACCGTTCTGGCGGACGACCCGGCACTGACCGTGCGCTGGGAAGAACTGGACCCCGATACCCAGGCGCTGTACCCGCGGGAAAACCTGCGTCAGCCGCTGCGGATCGTCATCGACAGCCACAACCGCGTCACGCCGCAGCACCGCATTGTGCAGCAGGCGGGAGAGACTCTTTTTGCCCGTACCCAGGCTGACGATCGGCAATGGCCGGAAAACGTGCGCACCCTGCAGATCCCGGAACATAACGGCCACCTTGATCTGGTGTTATTGATGATGCAGCTTGGCAAACAGCAGGTGAACAGCATCTGGGTGGAGGCGGGGCCGACGCTGGCCGGCGCGCTTTTGCAGGCGGGGCTGGTGGACGAGCTTATCGTCTATATTGCGCCTAAACTATTAGGCAGTGACGCGCGCGGGCTATGCGAGCTGCCGGGCCTTGAGAAACTGGCCGCAGCTCCCCATTTCAAATTCAATGAGATACGTCATGTAGGCCCGGATGTTTGCCTGCATTTAGTGGGCGCATGATCTCCCTGGTCGAAAGGGAAGCAGCGCACAAATTATTATGATAAAATCCGCCCCCCTGCGGGGCCATATGAACCCGAAGGAAGAGTATGAACATTATTGAAGCTAACGTTGCTACCCCGGACGCTCGCGTCGCCATCACCATTGCGCGTTTCAACAACTTTATCAATGACAGCCTGCTGGAAGGGGCGCTTGACGCACTGAAGCGCATCGGTCAGGTAAAAGATGAAAATATTACCGTTGTGTGGGTTCCAGGCGCGTATGAGCTGCCGCTGGCGGCTGGCGTACTGGCAAAAACCGGTAAATATGACGCGGTTATTGCGCTGGGTACGGTGATTCGTGGTGGTACCGCGCACTTTGAATATGTGGCTGGCGGAGCAAGCAATGGCCTCGCTCATGTCGCGCAGGACAGCGAAATCCCGGTAGCCTTTGGTGTTCTGACCACAGAAAGCATTGAACAAGCCATCGAACGCGCTGGCACCAAAGCCGGTAATAAAGGCGCAGAAGCTGCGCTGACCGCGCTGGAAATGATTAACGTATTGAAAGCCATCAAGGCCTGATTTTTTTGTAAGGGGAATTCCGTGAAACCTGCTGCTCGTCGCCGCGCCCGTGAGTGTGCTGTCCAGGCGCTTTACTCCTGGCAGTTGTCCCAGAACGACATCGCCGATGTTGAATACCAGTTCCTGGCGGAACAAGATGTTAAAGATGTCGACGTTCTGTATTTCCGCGAACTGCTGTCCGGAGTGGCGACTAACAGCGCATACCTCGACGGCCTGATGAAGCCGTACCTGTCCCGTCTGCTGGAAGAGCTGGGCCAGGTGGAAAAAGCGGTACTGCGTATCGCCCTGTTCGAGCTGTCAAAGCGTGACGATGTCCCGTACAAAGTGGCGATCAACGAAGCTATCGAACTGGCGAAAACCTTCGGCGCCGAAGATAGCCATAAGTTTGTTAACGGCGTGCTGGACAAAGCAGCCCCGGCAATTCGTCCCAACAAAAAGTAAACTCCAGGCCGGGTCTCGCGGGATGTCATCCACGCAGGGTCCGGCCTTATTCTTTTCTTTTGCTGAGGCATAACGTATGGCATGCGGCGAATTCTCCCTGATTGCCCGTTATTTTGATCGCGTAAAAAGCAGGCGTCTCGATGTAGAAACCGGCATCGGCGATGACTGCGCTCTCCTGAATATTCCCGATAAAAAAACGCTGGCAATCAGCACCGACACCCTGGTGGCGGGCAACCATTTCTTACCTGATATCGATCCTGCAGACCTTGCCTATAAGGCGCTGGCGGTCAATCTGAGCGATCTCGCTGCGATGGGCGCTGAACCGGCGTGGCTGACGCTGGCGCTGACGCTACCGGAGGCGGACGAAGCGTGGCTGGAGTCGTTCAGCGACAGCCTGTTCATGCAGCTTAATTATTACGATATGCAGCTGATCGGCGGTGATACGACCCGCGGTCCTCTGTCAATGACCCTGGGTATTCACGGTTTTGTGCCGCCGGGACGCGCCCTGAAGCGCTCCGGGGCGAAACCCGGCGACTGGATTTATGTTACCGGCACCCCCGGCGATAGCGCCGCGGGGCTGGCTATTTTGCAGGATCGGCTGGTGGTGGAATCGGCGGCCGACGCCGATTATCTGCTGGCGCGCCATTTACGCCCGCTGCCGCGGGTACTGCAAGGTCAGGCGCTGCGCGATCTGGCCAGCTCGGCTATCGATCTTTCCGACGGCCTGATTGCCGATCTCGGCCATATCCTGAAGGCCAGCGGCTGCGGCGCGCGGATCGATCTCGACGCGCTGCCGCTATCCGATGCGCTGCTGCGCCAGGTTGCGCCGGAGCAGGCGCTGCGCTGGGCGCTGGCGGGCGGCGAAGACTATGAACTGTGCTTTACCGTCCCGGAGCTGAACCGCGGCGCGCTCGATGTGGCAATCGGCCAGCTCGGCGCGCGCTTTACCTGCATTGGGCAGGTGGGAGCCGAAGCGGACGGTTTGCAGCTGCTGCAGGCCGGCAAGCCGGTTCAGCTGGATTTAAAGGGGTACGATCATTTTGGTGCGTAGTAAAGATGTGGCAAAAAGCCGGCTCAATATGCTTAATCCCTGGCATTTGCTGGCGACCGGTTTTGGCAGCGGTTTAAGTCCCGTCGTGCCCGGTACGATGGGCTCGCTGGCGGCGATTCCGTTCTGGTATCTGATGACCTTTCTCCCCTGGCAGCTCTATTCGCTGGTGGTGATGATGAGCATCTGTATCGGGGTCTATATCTGCCATCGCACGGCGAAGGATATGGGCACCCACGATCACGGCAGCATCGTCTGGGATGAATTTGTCGGTATGTGGATAACCCTGATGGCGCTGCCGACCCTCGACTGGCAATGGGTGGCCGCCGGGTTCGCGATCTTCCGTATTTTCGATATGTGGAAACCGTGGCCGATTCGCTGGTTTGACCGCAATATTCACGGTGGGATGGGAATTATGGTCGACGATATCGTCGCCGGGGTGATTTCCGCAGGGGTGCTGTACGTGATTGGCCACCACTGGCCGATCGGCCTTTTCTGATGCCGGTACTCCGGCGGCGTTACGCAACCGGAGTGTCGTTCCCCGGGCGGGTCGCCCGGGGCGGCAATATCATTTAAAGCCGACAATCGGGTGCGGCTGGTACGGCGCTTCCAGCTTCGCCACCTGCTCGGGGGTTAGCGTTAAATCCACCGCCCCCAGCAGTTCGTCGAGTTGCTCCTGGCGGGATGCCCCGACGATCGGCGCGGCGACGCCGGGTTTGCTCAGCAGCCAGGCCAGCGCCACCTGCGCGCGGTTGGCTCCCAGTTCTTCCGCCACGTCGGCAAGATTCTGCGCAATCTGCGCATCGTTTTCATCGGTGGCGCTGTAGAGCGTTTTGCCAAACTCATCGGACACCAGACGCGCGGTGGTTTCGCCCCACGGGCGGGTTAAGCGGCCCCGCGCCAGCGGACTCCACGGGATCACCGACACGCCGGCGCGCCGGCACAGCGGCAGCATCTCGTTTTCTTCCTCGCGATAGATCAGGTTGTAATGATCCTGCATGGTTACAAAGCGCGCCCAGCCGTTACGCTGCTGCAGCTCGAGGGCCTGGGCAAACTGCCGGGCATGCATCGATGAGGCGCCGATATAGCGCGCTTTACCCGCTTTTACCACCTCATCCAGCGCTGCCAGCGTCTCTTCGATCGGCGTGGTGTAATCCCAGCGGTGGATTTGCAGCAGGTCGACATATTCCATGCCTAAACGTCGCAGGCTGTCGTCGATAGAACGCAGAATTTGCCCGCGGGAGAGGCCTTCCGGCAGATCGCCGACCTGGTGATAAACTTTGGTGGCCACCACAACCTCATCGCGACGGGCGAAGTCGCGCAGCGCGCGGCCGACGATCTCTTCGCTACTGCCGTCTGAGTAGCTGTTGGCCGTATCGAAGAAGTTGATGCCGCCTTCCAGCGCGCGCTGAATCAACGGGCGGCTACTCTCTTCAGGCAAGGTCCAGGCGTGTTTACCCCGATCCGGCTCACCAAAGGTCATGCAGCCGAGACACAATCGGGAAACCCGCAGGTTGGTTGATTCTGGCGTGATGTATTGCATTGATATGCTCCTGCTATGCGCTAAAAAAGGTTTCTTTTAAGCATAGCAGGAGCCGTTGCGAGGGTTATGCGAGCCAGGCCGTGATTTTGGCTTCGATGCCGGCGGCATCAAGTCCGAGATCGGCACGCACTTCTTCCTGAGTCCCCTGCGGGATAAAGAAGTCCGGCAGGCCGATATTCAGCACCGGAACCGCGCGGCGGTGCGCCATCAGTAGCTCGTTCACTCCGCTGCCCGCGCCGCCCATAATGGCATTCTCTTCCAGGGTCACCAGCACGTCGTGTTCGCTGGCCAGCTGCAAAATCAGAGCATGGTCCAGCGGCTTCACGAAACGCATATCGACCAGGGTGGCGTTGAGTTTTTCCGCCACCTGGGCGGCTTCCGGCAGCAGGGTGCCGAAGTTGAGGATCGCAACTTTTTCGCCGCTGCGCTTAACGACGCCTTTGCCGATGGGCAGCGAAGCCAGCGGTTCCAGCGTGGCGCCGGTACCCGTACCGCGTGGGTAGCGGACTGCGCTGGGACCGTCGTTATAGTGATAGCCGGTATACAGCATCTGGCGGCACTCGTTCTCGTCGCTTGGCGTCATGATCACCATTTCCGGGATGCAGCGCAGGAAGGAGAGATCGAAGGCGCCCTGGTGCGTTTGCCCATCGGCGCCGACGATACCGGCGCGGTCGATGGCGAACAGGACCGGCAGCTTCTGGATGGCAACGTCGTGAATCACCTGATCGTAGGCGCGCTGCAGGAAGGTGGAGTAAATCGCCACCACCGGCTTATAGTCACCGATCGCCAGCCCGGCGGCGAAGGTGACCGCGTGCTGCTCGGCAATTGCCACATCGAAATACTGGTCGGGATATTTCCTGGAAAACTCGACCATGCCGGAACCTTCGCGCATGGCCGGGGTGACCGCCATCAGCTTGCGGTCCTGCGCCGCCGTTTCGCACAGCCAGTCGCCGAAAATTTTCGAATAGGAGGGCAGGCCGCCGCTGCTTTTCGGCAGCACGCCGCTGGTGTGATCGAATTTAGGCACCGCGTGGAAGGTAATCGGGTCCTTTTCCGCCGGCTCATAGCCGCGACCTTTTTTGGTCATAATATGCAGGAACTGCGGCCCTTTCAGGTCGCGCATATTTTTCAGCGTGTTAACCAGACCGAGCACATCGTGGCCGTCTACCGGGCCGATGTAGTTAAAGCCCAGCTCTTCAAACAGGGTACCGGGAACGACCATCCCTTTGAGATGTTCTTCGGTGCGTTTGAGCAGCTCTTTAATCGGCGGTACGCCGGAGAAGACTTTCTTCCCGCCTTCGCGCAGGGTCGAGTACAGCTTGCCGGAGAGCAGCTGCGCCAGATGATTATTCAGCGCGCCGACGTTCTCGGAAATCGACATTTCGTTGTCGTTGAGGACCACCAGCAGGTCGGGTTTAATATCGCCGGCGTGGTTCATGGCTTCAAAGGCCATGCCAGCGGTAATGGCGCCATCGCCGATGACGCAGACCGCGCGACGCTGCTTGTCTTCTTTCGCCGCGGCAATCGCCACCCCAATGCCTGCAGAAATGGAGGTCGATGAGTGGCCGACGCTCAGGACGTCATATTCGCTTTCGCCGCGCCACGGGAACGGATGCAGCCCGCCTTTCTGCCGGATGGTGCCGATTTTATCGCGGCGCCCGGTCAGAATTTTATGCGGGTAGGCCTGGTGGCCGACGTCCCAGATTAAACGGTCAAACGGGGTATTATAGACATAGTGCAGCGCCACGGTCAGTTCGACCGTGCCGAGGCCGGAGGCAAAATGCCCGCTGGAACGGCTGACGCTGTCCAGCAGGTAACGCCGTAGTTCGTCGCACAGTTTCGGCAGGCTATCTTTCGGCAACAAACGCAACTCCTGGGTGGAATCCACCAGCGCCAGGGTCGGGTATTTGGCAATATCAAAACTCATCAGAGACTCATTTATTGTTTATTTATCGCGCTGAATTATGTAATTCGCGAGCGCTTCCAGTGCCGTAGTATCCAGAGATTGCGCGGCCAGGTCATTGAGCGACCGGCGGGCGTCTTCTATCAGGTCATGCGCTTTTTTGCGGGCTTGCTCCAGTCCCAGAAGCGCGGGGTAAGTGCTTTTGCCTAACTGCTGGTCGGCTCCCTGACGTTTGCCAAGGGTCGCAGTATCCCCTACCACGTCAAGAATGTCATCCTGGACCTGGAAGGCGAGACCGATATTTTGCGCAAAGCGATCGAGCGCCGGCAGGGCCGTACGGCCGCGTTCACCCGCGCTGAATGCTCCCATGCGCACCGCCGCGCAGATGAGCGCGCCGGTTTTATGGCGATGGATACGCTCCAGCGCCTGCAGGTCTACCTGCTGGCCTTCTGCTTGCAAATCCAACGCCTGTCCGCCGCACATGCCGGCCACGCCGCTGGCGTGCGCCAGCTCGGAGACCATCGCCAGGCGATCGCTGTCCGGCACTTCGGGCATTGGCGCATCACTCAGTATAGAAAACGCCAGCGTTTGTAGCGCGTCTCCGGCGAGAATTGCGTTCGCTTCGCCAAATTTAATATGGCAGGTCGGCAAACCGCGACGCAGATCGTCATCGTCCATGGCGGGCAGATCGTCATGCATCAGAGAGTAAGCATGTATGCATTCGACGGCGGCGGCCGGCGCATCCAGCGTCGTGCGGCTGACGCCGAACATCTCGCCGGTGGCATAAACCAGGAAGGGGCGCAGGCGTTTGCCGCCTAATAATGCGCCATACTGCATAGCTTCAACCAGTGGAGTGTTCTGAAAAGGCAGCGGTGCGAGAAAACGGCGCAGCGCCTCGTTGGCCTGTTCAACACAAGTCTGTAATTGTTGCGAGAAATCCATTTATTCAGCGTCCGGCGTAAAAGGCGTTAGCGGGCTATCCTCACTGTCGGCCAGCAGAATTTGTACGCGCTGCTCGGCCTGCTGCAGTTTGCTCTGCCCCTGACGCGCGAGCTGCACGCCGCGCTCAAATTCGCTGAGCGCCTCTTCTAACGGCAGAGCGCCGCTTTCCAGACGGTTAACAATCTGCTCCAGCTCGCCCAGGGCGGTTTCAAAGCTGGCCGGGGCCTCATTTTTCTTTGGCATAGTGAATATAGACTCTTGTAATGTCGCGACACCAATATGGTAACCAGGTCACGTGGTTAAGCAAATATACACGTCATTCTTTCGCGGCGCCGTAGCCGATGGTGGCAACCCGCGGCGCGCGCCTGCCGCCTTGAGCGAACCTGAATGATTTTGTGTAAAACGCGCAATGCGAGGCGTAATGCACTCAATGGTGATATACTGCGCTCCCTGGATGCAGGCACCGCGGTGCACTGCAGTACAACTTTTGCTTAAAGCCCCATCGGGCTTGCCAACGAACTATTGTCGCCATGAAGTTTATCATTAAATTGTTCCCGGAAATCACCATCAAAAGCCAATCCGTGAGATTGCGCTTCATTAAAATCTTAACCGGGAACATTCGTAACGTTCTCAAAAACTATGATGAGACGCTTGCCGTCGTTCGTCATTGGGATCATATCGAAGTTCGCGCGAAAGACGAAAATCAGCGTCCGATTATTCGCGACGCGCTGACCCGAATCCCAGGTATCCACCATATTCTGGAAGTCGAAGACGTTCCGTTCACCTCCCTGCACGATATTTTTGAGAAAACGCTGCCGCTGTGGCGCGAGGCTCTGGAAGGCAAAACCTTCTGCGTGCGCGTAAAACGTCGTGGTAAGCATGAATTTACCTCTATCGAGGTGGAACGCTACGTCGGCGGCGGCCTGAACCAGCATATTGAAACGGCGCGCGTGAAGCTGACTGACCCGGATGTTACGGTCAATCTGGAAATTGAAAACGATCGTCTGCTGCTGGTGAAAGGGCGTTATGAAGGGATCGGCGGCTTCCCGATCGGCACCCAGGAAGACGTGCTATCGCTGATTTCCGGCGGTTTCGATTCCGGCGTGTCCAGCTACATGCTGATGCGTCGCGGCTGTCGCGTGCACTACTGCTTCTTTAATCTCGGCGGCGCGGCGCATGAAATCGGCGTTCGCCAGGTGGCGCACTATCTGTGGAACCGCTTCGGCAGCTCCCACCGCGTGCGCTTCGTGGCGATTAATTTCGAGCCGGTAGTGGGCGAGATCCTCGAAAAAGTCGACGACGGCCAGATGGGCGTGGTGTTGAAACGCATGATGGTCCGCGCGGCATCGAAAGTGGCCGAGCGCTACGGCGTGCAGGCGCTGGTTACCGGCGAAGCGTTGGGCCAGGTCTCCAGCCAGACCCTGACCAACCTGCGTCTGATCGACAATGTCTCCGATACGCTGATCCTGCGTCCGCTGATTTCTCACGATAAAGAGCACATCATCGACCTGGCGCGGGAAATCGGTACCGAAGATTTTGCCCGCACCATGCCGGAGTATTGCGGCGTGATCTCGAAGAGCCCGACCGTGAAAGCGGTGAAGGCGAAGATTGAAGCGGAAGAGGAAAATTTCGACTTCAGCATCCTCGATAAAGTGGTTGAGGAGGCGAATAACGTGGATATTCGCGAAATCGCCCAGCAGACCCAGCAGGACGTGGTGGAAGTTGAGACCGTGACCGGGTTTGGCCCGAACGACGTGATTCTCGATATTCGCTCTATTGACGAGCAGGATGATAAGCCGCTTAAGGTAGAGGGTGTCGACGTGGTTTCCTTACCGTTCTACAAGCTGAGCACCAAATTTGGCGAGCTTGACCAGAGCAAAACCTGGCTGCTGTGGTGTGAGCGTGGCGTGATGAGCCGTCTGCAGGCGCTGTATCTGCGCGAGCAGGGCTTTGAGAACGTGAAGGTTTACCGCCCGTAAAGCGCGAACAATCACGGTCATCCCGGATAAGGCTCTCCTGCCTTGTCCGGGCGACCGCCTCGGCAAATCAGGCTTCGTAGTAGTTATAAATTCCCGCCGCCATCACCAGCTGTGAAGCGACCTCATGGGCCTTTTCGCGACTCACCAGCAGGTCGATCATTTTAAGTGCAAAATCAATCGATGTTCCCGGCCCCTGGCTGGTGAGCAGGTTGACCCGTGGGTCCCAGACCACACGCTTATCCTGCCACTGTTCGGCGGGGATCTGCTCCTTCAACGCCGGAAAGCCGGTCATATTGCCGATCGGGAAAAGATTATGCGGAACCAGCACGGTAGCGGCAGCCGCGCAGATCGCGGCGACAATCCGCCCGGAGAGATGAAACTGCCTGACCGTCTCTACCAGCAGCGGGCTATCGCGGAAGTATTCCGCGCCCTTAATGCCGCCGGGAAGGACGATCATGTCATAGTCACCGTCAGCGACTTCGACCAGCGGCGCATCGGCCAGCAGTTTGACCCCCCGCGAGCAGACGATGGTCAGGCCGCCATCGCTGGCGACGCTGGCGGTGGTAACCTGCACGCCGCCGCGAACTAATAAATCCATCGTGGTGACCGCTTCGGTCTCTTCGCTACCAGGGGCGAGGCAAATCAGTGCCGACGCGCTCATATTCATTCTCCTTATGCTTTACCAGTTCAAACAAGCGGGCGTTTTCCGGTACGGCAAGGCCGTGGGCGCGGGCGCGCTTCAGCAGAAAACCGGTGATATAGTCGATTTCCGTGTGTCGCTGCGCGCGAATATCCTGCAACATCGAAGAGATATTTTCTGCCGTACTTTCAATTACCTGATGGACATAAAATAGCAGGTTTTCTGCTGAAGTATGAATACCTTCGCGCTCCATGACCGCGGCTACCTCGCCACAGAGGGTGGCTACCTCCTGCGGATAGTCGCGTAAATCGCCGTTGCGGCACTCTTTTAGCGCGGTCAGCGGGTTAATCACGCAGTTGACCGCCAGCTTGCTCCACGCGGCCGGGCGGATATTATTGTGCCAGGCGACATCCGGCAGGAGGCTTTGCAGAATATCGGCAAGGTAGCTGTAATCCTCGGGATACTCTTTTGCCGGGCCGATATGGGTGGTGCCGTTGGCAACATGAACGATAACGTTGCCGTCGCGGCGCGCGGCCTGGGTGGTTGAGCCCAACAGCAGCGGCTGCCGGACGCCTTTGAGTTCATCGACGGTGCCCATGCCATTATGGATAAGCAGAATCGGCGATGTCACGGGCAGAGTTTCGGCGAGATTTTTTACCGCGTTGGAGACCTGCCAGGCTTTTAACGTTACCAGCAGCAGGTCGCTGCTGGCGAGAAAATCGGGATCGTTAGCGGTTAACGATTCATTAAAAATAGTGCCGTCCGTCTCGATCAGGTTGACGCTACAGAAGGGTTGTGGAACCCGTAGCCAGCCCTGGACTTCATGTCCGTGTTTGCACAGCGCGGTGAGCCAGAGTTGCCCCAGTGCACCGCATCCGAGTACGGTTACTTTCATTATTCCTCCTCACCTGCGACTACCTCAGGCATTCATAGCTAAAGTATATACTCGTTGTTCTGACGGCTGCAGCCCTCTCATCTGCGCCCTGGCCGGGCATTGAGCAGGGCATCATCGGCTATGCTTGCCGGATAACCAGTTGAGTTATGTCGCGTTGCGGGTATTATGCAACGCAAAAGAAACAGAAGGAGAGGAAAAGATGCCATCTTTCGATATTGTCTCTGAAGTCGATCTTCAGGAAGTTCGAAACGCCGTAGAGAATGCGACCCGTGAAGTGGAGTCGCGTTTTGATTTTCGTAACGTTGAAGCGAGCTTCGAACTGAACGAAAAAAACGAGACCATCAAGGTCCTCAGCGAATCTGATTTCCAGATTAACCAGCTGCTGGATATTCTGCGCGCTAAGCTGTTAAAACGCGGCATTGAAGGCAGTTCTATCGAAGTGCCGGATGAGTTCGTGCACAGCGGGAAAACCTGGTTCGTCGATGCCAAACTGAAGCAGGGGATTGAGAGCGCGACGCAGAAAAAAATCGTCAAGCTGATCAAAGACAGCAAGCTGAAGGTGCAGGCGCAAATTCAGGGCGAAGAGATTCGCGTCACCGGTAAGGCGCGCGACGACCTGCAGGCGGTTATGGCGCTGGTGCGCGGCGGCGACCTGGGACAGCCGTTCCAGTTCAAAAACTTCCGCGACTAAGCCGGGTCTGCGCAGGCGTATCATCTGTAAACGTCGGCCAATAAAAAAGCGGGGAGTTCCCCGCTTTTTTTATACCCCTTTGATGGCCTGCTCAATTTCAAAGCGGTTGGTCACCTTGCTGTCGATTTTGATATACACCGAACGTTCGTCGGGCACCACCAGAACCTGTTTGACGCCATCTGTACTCTGCAGACGCTCCTGCAGCGCGCGATCGGCCACCACATCATCGGGAATTTCGACCCGCAGGCTGCTGACGTACGGCGGTTCGCTCATCGTCCCGGCAACCAGCAGCCACAGCATCGCCAGCAGCGCGCCGAGCAGGAACACGGTTTGGGAATCAAAGAAACCATCAACCCAACCGCCGAGTGAGCCGCCAATCGCTACCCCAAGGAACTGGCTGGTCGAATAGATGCCCATGGCGGTCCCTTTGTAGCCGGCCGGCGACTCTTTGCTGATTAAGGAAGGCAGCAGCGCTTCCAGCAGGTTAAAGGCGAGGAAGAACAGCTGAACGCCCGCTACCAGCTCCCAGAAATAGCCGCCTGCGCCCCACAGGACAATTTCGGCCACCAGCAGCAGCGCGACGCAAAACAGGAACACGTGTTTCATCTTGCGCTTCACTTCGGCATAGATGATAAACGGCACCACTGAGACAAAGGAAATCAGCATGGTGACCAGGTAAATTTTCCAGTGTTCGGCGGCGGGGAAACCGGCGGCCTCCAGCTGACCAGGCAGGGCCACAAAGGTGGACATCAGCATGATGTGCAGGCACATAATGCCGAAGTTAAGCTTCAGCAGCTTTGGCTCGGCAAGGACTTTGCTAAAGCAGCCTTTGACCATCCCTGATTCACGGTTCAGCACATGATTATGGCTGTTGGGCACCACCCATAGCGTCAGCAGGATACCGATCGCCGCCAGGATGGCGATCATCCAGAACAGCGCGTGCAGGCCCAGCTGATGGGTGATAATCGGCCCCAGCACCATGGCGATAGCAAAAGTGACGCCGAAGCTGACGCCGATAAAGGCCATCGCCTTGGTGCGGTTCTGTTCGCGGGTTAAATCGGAGAGTAGCGCCATGACCGCTGCGGCAATGGCGCCGGAACCCTGCAGCGCGCGGCCGAGGATGATGCCCCAGATGGAGTCGCTCAACGCCGCGATAACGCTGCCGATAACGAAGATCAACAGGCCGCCGACGATCAGCGGCTTACGACCAATGCGGTCGGAAAGCAGGCCGAACGGAATTTGAAATACCGCCTGAGCCAGACCATAGATACCGATAGCGAGGCCAATTAGCGCCTCGCTGGCGCCCTGTAGCGCCATGCCATAGGTGGTCAAAACCGGCAGAACCATAAACATGCCGAGCATACGCAGCGAGAATACGGTCCCCAGACCCCAGGTTGCGCGCAGTTCACCTGGCGTCATTTTGTTATCGTTCATTACCACCTCAATCTAAAAACTGCGACTAGTGTAGTGGTGGCAGCCAGAAGCGTAAATAAATGTTTGTTTAACAGATATTACGGCTGTGTTGCATGATGAGATAAGCGCGGAAGGAACACAGAAACCAGTGGAGAGACCCCCACTGGCCTACGGCATTTATTGTAAATTGAAGTCCACCCACTGGCTGCCGGCGTCGGCGGATTTCACGCACTGTTCTACCCAGTATACCCCGTGCAGGCCCGCCTCAACGTCCGGGTACCAGAAGTTTTGCAGAAACTCGCGATCGCCCCGATCCATCGCATCGATGGCTATCGCATAGCGCCGGTAGAGGTTTGCCCACGCCTCAAACAGCCCCTCCGGGTGGCCGCCTCCGATACGATCTTCGGCTAACGCTTCGGCGCTCAGATAGGGCATGCCGCGTTCGAGAACGCGGGCCGGTTCACCCTGCACCTCGTAGCTTAGCTGATTAGGACGTTCATCCCACCACTCAATGCTCGCCTTTTCACCGACGATACGCACCTTTTGCGAATGCATTGCCCCGCTGTTCACCGCGCTGGTCCACATTGAGCCGATGGCGCCATTATCATATTCCATCAGCACAAAGGCGTTATCTTCCAGCGGCGCGCGTGATTGCACGAAGCTCTGGCGGGAACACATCAGACGGCGAATGTTGAGGTGCGGCGCCATCGTTTCGGCGACAAAGAGTGGATGCGTTGCCAGGTCGCCCAGCACGTAGCTTGGTCCGGCATACTTCGGCGTAACGCGCCAGCGGGTCGACTCCGCCTGCAGCTCGACGGCTTCATTATGAAAACCGTGGGCAAACTGCATATTGATAATTCGAATCTGCCCGAGCAGCCCGTCGGCAATCATCTGGCGCGCCTGCTGAATCATCTGATACCCGGCATAGCCATAGGTGACGCCGACGATTTTGTTATGCTTGATGCTCAGCTCCCGCAGCTGCTGGGCTTCCGCGGCGGTAAAGCAGAGCGGTTTTTCGCAGATGACGTGCAGTCCGGCTTCCAGCGCCGCTTTGGTGATGGCGAAATGGGTATTGTTCGGCGTGGTTACCGACACCACTTCAATACCGTCCAGGCGTAGCGCCTCTTCGCGGAACAGCGTTTGATAATCGGCGTAGCAGCGTTCCGGCGCGATCCCAAGCTGCTGACCAAACTGACGACCGCGCTCGGCATCGATATCGAGCGCGCCAGCCAGCAGGGTAAAGACATTATCGCGCAGCGCGGCCGAGCGGTGGCTGTAGCCGATCTGGCTGGTGGCTCCGCCGCCGACCATGCCCCAACGCAGGGAGCGGGACAGGGGTTTCATGCCGTTTAACATGGTGTTCTCCTTTAAATAAAAGAAACTACGGATGTCTGAAAAATTGCGAGCCACGCCGCTGCCGAAGAAGGAAGACGCCGATAGTCTCTTTCCTCATCAGGAACGCGCCGGTTCCAGCAACGGCACCTTATCCTGCAGAATGGCTTTGGTATTGAAAATTTCATTTTGTCATTATATGGAATTAAATTTTTATTTATGCGAGAGGGATCGAAAAATGATGAGGAACAGAGGTGTGCGATAAAATTTACTGAGTTAATGTTATGAAGATTTATCGTCTATTAAATCAGCGTATTAACCCTGTTTTTAGTGGTGCATTAAGCGGCGGGTAACAGGAAGATCGTAAATGTGAGGTGGCTTTTGAGTGGTTTTATATTTTCATTTTATTTTATTTTGAAATTTATTTTCTTTTTTACTGTCCTTTATGGGTAAAAAACAGCGACTGCATTGTACTGGGGCGGCTGGTCACGGCGCGCGTTCCCGGCGGCGAGATGATGGCGATAATGCTCCGGCGAGCACCGGGTTGCGCTATCGCTGACAGGCGATGCGGGTGAAGGGATGAAGAAACGGCAATAAAAAACCCCGCCTCAGCGGGGTTTGTCAGAGCGACAATCTTATCTGACGTAGGCCAGCAGATTGTGTGAATCCGGCACCATAAAGTCGACGGACATCATCACCGACAGCGCGGTAATGGCAACGATAGAAAAGACGAACAGCTTACGCGCCCAGACTTTATCATCCGCCACTTTGTAACCGCGCAGCGCCATCCCCAACCACCAGACGCTCACCGCGGCGGCGACCACCAGGTATTTATACCCGGCGTAGCCGCCCAGGGAGAGCATCAGCGTAGCGACGGCAAAAGCCACGATGTACAGCGTAATATGGTTTTTGGCCACGGAAATGCCTTTCACCACCGGCAGAACCGGAATGTTCGCCGCCTGATAATCCTTGAAGCGGAAAATCGCGATGGCGTAGGAGTGAGGCATTTGCCACAGGCTAAAGATAGCCAGCAGAATCGCCGCGCCGCTGTCAAAATTACCGGTCACCGCACAGTAGCCAATCACCGGCGGCGCGGCGCCGGAGAGAGAACCAATCAGCGTGCCATAGACGGAGTGGCGTTTCATGTACAGGCTGTAGACGCCGACATAAACCACGAACCCCATCACCCCCAGCCAGCAGGCCAGGGGATTAGCGCCGAACCACAGGAGCATGAAGCCAGCAATACCCAGCAAGGTGGCATATACCAGCGAAACTTGTGGCGAGATCAGCCCTTTGACCAGCACCCGGTTTTTCGTCCGTTCCATCTTACGATCGATGTCACGGTCGATGTAGTTGTTGAATACACAACCCGAGGCGACCACCAGGGACACCCCAAGGAGCGTCCATGCAAACAGCGGATAGTCGATGTGGCCCTTGGAGGCCAACAGGAAACCGCCGATCACGGAGATCAGGTTGCCAAAAATGATGCCAGGTTTCGTTACTTGCAGGTATTGCTTAAACATACACGCCGCTCTTAGTGCATCATCATGTTGTAATTCAGGTTCCACATAATCCAGATGGAGCCTACAACAACGATAGCAATGATGATTACGGTGAAGATAAATGCGGTCAGGTTCCAACCTTCGTCAGATTTGCTGTTCATGTGCAGAAAGTACACCAGGTGTACCACAATCTGCACAACAGCGGTGACCAGGATAGTCCCCAGAATAGCCGCATGCGATGCGGAGCCACTCATAACCATAGCAAACGGGATCACCGTCAGAATGATCGACAGGACAAAACCTGTCATGTAGCTCTTTACGCTGCCGTGAGAAGCGCCGTTATGATCGCTAGAATGACTCATTACATTGCCCCCATCAGATAGACAACCGAGAACACGCAGATCCACACTACGTCCAGGAAGTGCCAGAACAGGCTCAGGCACATGATACGGGTACGGTTAGTGTTGGTCAGGCCGCGACGAGAAACCTGTACCATCAGCACCGCCATCCAGATCAGACCGGAGGTCACGTGCAGACCGTGGGTGCCGACCAGCGCGAAGAACGCTGACAGGAAGCCGCTGCGATCCGGGCCCATACCTTCAACAATCAGGTGATGGAATTCATAGAGTTCCATCGCGATGAACCCTGCCCCGAAGAGGAAGGTCAGCGCCAGCCAGGAAACCACCTGGCTCTTGTTGTTTTTGTACATGGCGATAGCCGCCATGCCGTAGGTGATGGAGCTGAACAGCAGCAGCGCGGTTTCAACCAGAACAAACGGCAGTTCGAAAATATCTTTACCGGTCGGCCCGCCAGCAGTGCCGTTCACCAGAACGGCATAAGTTGCGAACAGAGTGGCGAAGATAATGCAGTCGCTCATCAGGTAGATCCAGAAGCCGAATACCTTCATCGGCCCTGTATCGTGGTGCCCGTGTTCGTGCGCGTGGGCATTATGCGCAAGAGTATCAGTTGCCATTTTTCAGCCCTGCTTTGTTAATCTCATCGAAATGCTGATTTTCCAGTTTTTCGACTTCTGCAACCGGCACGTAGTAATCCACGTCCTCGTCAAAGCTCTTAATAATCCAGGTCACCAGGATACCGACGAAGCTTGCAATCGCCATCCACCAGATGTGCCAGATCATCGCGAAACCAAACACCGTGGCAAAGGCAGCAATAACGATGCCCGCGCCGCTGTTTTTCGGCATGTGAATTTCTTCATAGCCAGCAGGTTTCTTGTACGCTTCGCCTTTTTCTTTCATTTCCCAGAACGCATCGCGCTCGTGGACCTGCGGAACGATGGCGAAGTTGTAGAACGGCGGAGGAGAAGAGGTTGCCCACTCCAGAGTACGGCCGCCCCACGGGTCACCGGTCAGGTCGCGGTTTTGATCGCGATCGCGGATGGAGACGTAGAACTGAGTCAGCTGGCAGATAATACCGCATGCAATCAGCGCCGCGCCGCATGCCGCAACAACCAGCATCGGGTGGAACTGCGGGTCAATCTGCTGGCTGAGACGACGGGTCATCCCCATAAAGCCCAGCACGTACAGCGGCATAAATGCCACGAAGAAGCCGATGATCCAGAACCAGAAAGCGCGTTTGCCCCAGGTTTCGTTCAGCGTGAAGCCAAAGGCTTTTGGCCACCAGTAGGTCAGACCTGCGAAGCAACCGAATACCACACCACCGATAATAACGTTATGGAAGTGGGCAATCAGGAACAGACTGTTGTGCAGGACGAAGTCCGCGCCCGGTACCGCCAGCAGCACGCCGGTCATACCACCAACAGAGAAGGTTACGATGAAGCCGATAGTCCACAGCATCGCTGAGTTGAAGACGATACGGCCCTGGTACATGGTAAACAGCCAGTTGAAGATCTTAACCCCGGTCGGGATCGCGATAATCATCGTCGTAATACCGAAGAAGGCGTTGACGTTCGCGCCCGCACCCATGGTGAAGAAGTGGTGCAGCCAAACGATGAACGACAGCACGGTAATACAAATGGTTGCCCATACCAGCGAGGTGTAGCCAAACAGACGCTTACGCGAGAAGGTCGCTGCGATTTCGGAGAAGACACCGAATACCGGCAGCACCAGGATATACACTTCCGGGTGGCCCCAGGCCCAAATCAGGTTGATGTACATCATCATGTTGCCACCCATCTCGTTGGTAAAGAAATGGGTGCCCAGGTAGCGGTCCAGGGTCAGCAGCGCGACGGTGACGGTCAGGATTGGGAAGGAGGCAATAATCAGGATGTTGGCGCACAGAGATGCCCAGCTAAATACTGGCATCTTGAACATCGTCATGCCAGGGGCACGCATCTTGATAATTGTCACGAAGAAGTTAATACCGGTTAACGTTGTACCGATACCGGAGAGCTGAAGCGCCCAGATCCAGTAATCGACCCCGACGCCCGGGCTGTACTCGATTCCCGACAGCGGCGGATAGGCCAGCCAACCGGTCTGCGCGAACTCACCGACGCCCAGGGACAGGTTAACCAGAATCACGCCGACAACGGTGAACCAGAAGCTCAGGTTGTTGAGGAACGGGAAGGCAACGTCGCGCGCACCGATCTGCAGCGGAACCACGAGGTTCATCAGACCGATAACAAACGGCATCGCTACGAAGAAGATCATGATAACGCCGTGGGCGGTAAAGATCTGATCGTAGTGGTGAGGCGGCAGGAAGCCTGCTTCCCCGGCCGAGGCCAGCACCTGCTGGCTACGCATCATAACGGCGTCAGCAAAGCCACGCAGCAACATCACGATTGCTACGATAACATACATGATACCGAGTCTTTTGTGGTCGACCGAAGTCAGCCACTCATTCCAAAGGTAGGACCACTTACCGAAGTAAGTGATTGCCGCCAGAAGCGCCAGTCCCCCAATGATGATTGCAGCCACCGTAATCACGATAATAGGTTCGTGGTAGGGCACTGCATCCAGTGTTAGTTTTCCGAACATCGTTTTCTTCCTCGGTCCCTTAGTGAGCGGTTTCCGCGTGGCTCATGTCCATGCCTTCCATCCCGTCGTGCGCCGCGTGCTCGCCTTCAGGTTGGGACATATCCATGCTCTTACCGTGAGACATAAATTTGTTAACAACATCTTTGAACAAATCAGGTTTCACGTTAGAGAAGTACTCCACTTTGTTGTATTCGCTAGGCGCAGCCAGTTTGTCGAAGGCAGCCATGGAGTCCATGGTGTTCGGTGACTGTTTCGCTTTCGCTACCCACTGATCGAATGTTGCACGATCCGGCGTGGCGATAGCTTTGAACTTCATACCAGAGAAGCCCGGGCCGCTATAGCTTGCGGAGATGCCGTCATAAGTGCCAGTTTCGTTCGCGATGAGGTGCAGCTGAGTCTGCATCCCGGCCATTGCGTAAATCTGGCTGCCTAAACGTGGGATAAAGAACGAGTTCATCACGGAGTTAGAGGTCACTTTGAAGTGTACCGGCACGTTCGCCGGGAAGGCGATTTCGTTGACGGTAGCAATACCCTGTTCCGGATAGATAAAGAACCATTTCCAGTCCATCGAAACAACTTCGATGACGATCGGTTTCTCTTCGTGAGCAAGCGGTTTGCTTGGCTCGAGTGCGTGAGTGGTTTTCCAGGTCAGAACGGCCAGGAACAGGATGATCAGAATAGGAACCGTCCAGACCACAGCTTCAACTTTGTTGGAGTGTGACCAGTTCGGGCTATACTTCGCATCTTTATTGCTCGCGCGATACTTCCAGGCAAATCCTACAGCCATCAAGACGGCGGGAATAACGACAATCATCATCAGGCCAAAGGCCGTCAGTATCAGAGAACGTTGCTCCAGTCCAATCTGTCCTTTTGGGTCAAGGAGCGCAGAATCACAACCACTGAGTAATACAGTACCTGCGATTAATGACATCCATCCCAAACTTTTATTGTATTTCCTAAGTCTCATTGAACGACCTCAATTCCACGGAATCTGGTGGCGCTTAAAGTGTACGGGCATTTTACGGGAAGGTTGCATTACTGTAAACATGATTGGAGCTGTGTCAGTTCTGTGTTAGCGGGTTCTGCTTGCTTTGTCACATATGTAACCGGGTGTGACGCAGACGCTTGCAAAGCCCGATATATGCAGGATCTATAACGAAAGCGATAAGAATTGATGGGCTTATAGGCTAATGAGCATAAACACCGGGAAAATAACACAACTAATTAACAATTAATTATCAAATAACAGACATCGCCAGCGGGAGATATTTAATCACTTTTGCTGAATCGGTTAAATTATTTAATGAATTGAATAAAAGGAGTCAATAATTTCCGAAAATGTTAAGCGCACAAAACAACAAATGAAAAATGCAGAATATAGAATCGTTAATAAGCCGTTATAATTACGTTGAGTGATTACAACGGCTAATAACATCCCGATCGGGCGCTAAATCAGCGCGGTCTTCCGCAAGGCCAGATAATCCAGCAGACTTCCGAGCACAATACCGCCTACGGCCGTTAACGCTGCGATCTCCAGCATGCCGGGCAGGAAGGAAAAGGCGGTGTAGTCCATGGCATTCAGCACCAGTAACAGTAGCCATATCGCCAGCATCAGGCACCCGGCCGCGAGGATCAATAGCGCCAGAGCGTAAGCCCGCGGGTAGTGCGTGCGTGGCATAAAGCTTTCGGTGCGCTGGGTGTGTTCCAGCGTGCGCCGACAGACCAGTAAAAGCACAATCCCCGGCACGGCCGCAATCACCGAGAAGAGATAAAAGGTTGGCCAGCCGTGCGCTTCGACAAACCAACCGGCAATCGGGCCGACATACACGCGCCCGACCGCCGATAGCGCCGACAGTAAGGCAAACTGGGTGGCGGAAAACGATTTATTGCACAGCGTCATTAACAGGGCGACAAACGCCGCGGTGCCCATCCCGCCGCACAGGTTTTCGAAAAATACCGCCGTCGCCATCGAATAAAGATGTTTATCGGTGATCGACAGCAGCCAGTAGCCGGCATTGGAGACGCCCTGCAGCACCCCGAAGATCAGCAGGGCGCGGAACAGGGTCAGACGCTGCATTAATACCCCGCCGTACAGCGCGCCAACAATGGTGGCGAAAAGTCCCAGCGTTTTATTGACCATCCCGACCTCTCCGGCATCAAAACCAACGCCGCGAATCAGGAAGGTGGTGGTCAGGCTCATGGCAAAGGCGTCGCCAAGCTTATAAAGGACAATCAACAGCAGGATCAGCCAGGCATTGTTACGCCCGAAGAAATCACGTAGCGGCGCCGCAACCGCCTGTTCGAGGCTCTTCGGTACCGGGATCACGTCGCTTGGTTCCGGTGCCAGCAGCGTAGCGATGATGCAGGGGATCAGCAGCGCGGCCATCAGCCAGTACATTCCCTGCCAGCCGAGCCAGCGATCGGCCAGCCATAGCGCCAGGCCGCCGGAGACCAGCATCCCGAGGCGATAGCCCAGCACGCTGATGGCCGCCCCTGCGCCGCGCTCTTCTGCCGGCAGGACATCGGTTTTCCATGCGTCAAAGACAATATCCTGTGACGCGGAACAGAAGGCGATGACCACCGCTAACGCGGCCATCCAGCGGAGCTGGCTGGCGGGCTCAAGGAACCCCATGGCGGCAATGGCGATAAGCAGCAGAAACTGGGTGGTCAGCAGCCAGCCGCGGCGGCGGCCAAGAAACGGCGGCGTGTAGCGGTCCATGACCGGCGACCAGAGAAATTTAAACACGTAAGCCTGGCCGACAAGCGAGAAAAAACCGATGGTTTTCAGATCGATATTTTCAACGGTCATCCACGCCTGCAGCGTGCCGGAAGTCAGGGCAAGAGGCAAACCGGAAGCGAAACCGAGGATCAGCAAAATGGCTGATTTAGGTTGCTGAAAAATGCGTAAGTAGTGGTTGGACATGGTTTATTGCGCCAACCCGACGTGAGGCCGGGTTGGCGAACGAATCAACGAGCGTTTTGCTTGATGAAATCGTGGATGCTGGTGTCCTGCGCCATATCGGCGATGGTGTCGGTCAGGACGCTGTTCACAGCATTGGCAATATTCTGGTTGGAGGCCTGGAAGGCGCCTTCAACAGAATAGCTTGCGCGATAGTTTTTAGTCATTTTGGTACCGTTCGCGGCAGTCGCGATGATGGCGATATCCGCCTTCGTGGCGATGTTGTAGCGCACGTTGCCCTGAGAAACATCGGCATACAGTTTGTTGACGATGATCTGCAGATCGACGGCGCCGTTCGGCCCAATCATATAGCCGCGGGCGGTCATTTGCTTCTCAAGCACTTCCTGCAGCAGGAAACGCAGGTCGCGGGAGGCGGTCAGCGTCACCTGCTGGTTATTGCGGGTCACTTTCGCCAACGCCTGGTCCGGACGCTGATCCGCGCCGTTGATGCTAACGGTGACGCCCATCAGGCTCGGGTCCTGCTGCGGCAGGCTCATTTTCGGCGATACATCAATGGTCGTCGGCGGCGTGGCGCATCCGGCCAGCATAAACAGCGCGACCAGCGGGAAAATAATTTTCTTAAACATGTTCAGGGTCTCAACGCATGGTGTTGTTATGAGGAAAATTCCCGCCATCATAACATCGCCAACGGCAAGGGGAAGTGGCAACGTATGTAAATTCATCGCGTTGTACATTTTATCGTCTCCCCCCATTTTTCTCGCGATTCAGGCGGGTGTTCTGGGGGACTCAGTGAGTAAACTCGATACTTTTGAATGAAAATATCAGAGGAATGCTAATTTTTTGTTGTTTTCCCGTAATGGAAGCGGTAAAAGCGGCTAACATTTAAAAGGAATGGCGGCATCTCAGCGTTGTCGGAGGAGAAAATTCATGATGATACGTGAACAGATCGAAGCAAAACTTAGGGCAGCGTTCGACCCCGTGTATCTCGAAGTCGTGGATGAAAGTTATCGCCACAATGTCCCAGCGGGCTCTGAAAGTCATTTTAAAGTGGTGTTGGTCAGCGATCGTTTCACCGGTGAGCGTTTCCTTAACCGTCACCGGATGATTTACGGTACGTTGACCGAGGAGCTGTCGAGCACCGTGCATGCGCTGGCGCTGCATACCTATACGATCAAAGAGTGGGAAGGGCTTCAGGACACTGTCTTTGCGTCTCCTCCATGCCGCGGGGCAGGAAGCATCGCGTAAAAATCCCATTTGCAACCGCTGGAGCTTTTCCAGTATGTTGCGTGAAGATTTATCAAAAAACGGCCTACGGGCCGTTTTGTTTTGCCTGGAAAATGTGCGCTGTCGGCACTTTTACAGACAAATTTGCGCGGGAAATGTGAAAAATGCCGCAGCAGTGGGCGACAACCGTTCTCGACTCACAAAAGTGATGCCGCTATAATGCCGCGTCTTATATGAATGTCTTCGGGATGATTCTGACGACAGGGAATGTGTTTCTGATTGAAGAGGGCATCCCGGTTCTGCGAAGCAACTTACACGCGCTTCCAGAGTTGACCGAGCACTGTGATTTTTTTGAGGTAACAAGATGCAAGTTTCAGTTGAAACCACTCAGGGCCTTGGGCGCCGTGTAACGATTACTATCGCCGCTGACAGCATCGAGAATGCTGTCAAAAGCGAGCTGGTCAACGTAGCGAAAAAAGTTCGCATTGACGGCTTCCGTAAAGGCAAAGTGCCGATGAATGTTGTTGCTCAGCGTTATGGCGCATCCGTTCGCCAGGACGTGCTGGGTGACCTGATGAGCCGTAACTTCGTTGACGCGATCATCAAAGAGAAAATCAATCCGGCTGGCGCGCCGAACTACGTTCCGGGCGAATACAAGCTGGGTGAAGACTTCACCTACGCGGTAGAGTTCGAAGTGTATCCGGAAGTTGAACTGCAGGGTCTGGAAGCGATCGAAGTTGAAAAACCGGTTGTTGAAGTGACCGAAGCTGACGTTGACACCATGCTGGACACTCTGCGTAAGCAGCAGGCTACCTGGAAAGACAAAGACGGCGCTGTGGATGCAGAAGATCGCGTAACCATCGACTTCACCGGTTCTGTTGACGGCGAAGAGTTCGAAGGCGGCAAAGCGTCTGACTTCGTACTGGCGATGGGCCAGGGGCGTATGATCCCAGGCTTTGAAGACGGTATCAAAGGCCGCAAAGCGGGCGAAGAGTTCACTATCGACGTGACCTTCCCGGAAGAATACCACGCAGAAAACCTGAAAGGTAAAGCGGCTAAATTCGTTATCAACCTGAAGAAAGTGGAAGAGCGTGAACTGCCGGAACTGACTGCTGAATTCATCAAACGTTTCGGCGTTGAAGATGGTTCCGTAGAAGGTCTGCGCGCTGAAGTGCGTAAAAACATGGATCGCGAGCTGAAAGGCGCCGTGCGTAACCGCGTTAAGTCTCAGGCCATCGAAGGTCTGGTAAAAGCTAACGAAATCGACGTTCCGTCTGCCCTGATCGACAGCGAAATCGACGTTCTGCGTCGTCAGGCTGCTCAGCGTTTCGGTGGTAACGAGAACCAGGCGCTGGAACTGCCGCGCGAGCTGTTCGAAGAGCAGGCTAAACGCCGCGTGGTTGTCGGTCTGCTGCTGGGCGAAGTGATTCGCACCAACGAGCTCAAAGCTGACGAAGAGCGCGTTAAGGGCCTGATCGAAGAGATGGCTTCTGCATACGAAGATCCGAAAGAAGTTGTTGAGTTCTACAGCAAAAACAACGAACTGATGGACAACATGCGTAACGTTGCGCTGGAAGAGCAGGCTGTGGAAGCCGTTCTGGCAAAAGCGAAAGTGTCTGAAAAAGCGACCACTTTCAGCGAGCTGATGAACCAGCAGGCGTAATTTCGCCCCCGGTTTAAGGTTCAGATAAAACCCGTTGCCGCGAGGCTACGGGTTTTTTTTTATCGCAACGATAGCTTCTGCGTGAGTGCGAAAACGCGATATCAATGATAGCGTTACGGCAAAAGGTTGTTATGCTTGAATTACGATGGCATCGTCCCCATTACCAGGAGACGGCACTGCACGCGTGAAATCATGCATAATGACGCAGCGTGGCTATCCCGAGTCGTTCAGGCTGCCAATATGCAGGTAATTTGAATGATGACGGGTAGAAGGCTCTGGCTGATAATCCGTCCATAAGGTTACAATCAGTGCAGCAGGTTTATTCAAAATTAATCCAGGAGACGGAAATGTCATACAGTGGCGAACGAGATAACTTTGCACCCCATATGGCCCTGGTGCCGATGGTCATTGAACAGACCTCGCGCGGTGAACGTTCTTTTGATATCTATTCCCGTCTGCTCAAGGAACGCGTTATCTTTCTGACCGGCCAGGTGGAAGACCACATGGCGAACCTGATCGTGGCGCAGATGCTTTTTCTGGAAGCAGAGAACCCGGAAAAAGACATTTATCTGTACATTAACTCTCCGGGCGGGGTGATCACCGCCGGGATGTCGATTTACGACACCATGCAGTTCATCAAGCCTGACGTGAGCACCATCTGTATGGGGCAGGCGGCATCCATGGGCGCCTTCCTGCTGACCGCAGGGGCGAAGGGCAAGCGTTTCTGCCTGCCGAATTCCCGGGTGATGATCCACCAGCCGCTGGGCGGCTATCAGGGGCAGGCGACGGATATTGAAATTCACGCCCGCGAGATCCTGAAAGTGAAAGGCCGAATGAATGAACTGATGGCACACCATACGGGTCAATCCCTTGAGCAGATCGAGAACGACACCGAGCGTGACCGTTTCTTGTCAGCATCGGAAGCGGTGGAATACGGCCTGGTCGATTCCATTTTGACCCATCGTAATTGATGCCCCTGGCGTAAGGGTGCCGCTATACTTGTCTGAAGTAGGGCGGCACAACGCTGATAAGCGGCTTGCGCCTGAGAATGGCATTTGCGTCGTCGTGTGCGGCACAAAGAACTTAATAAGAGGTTTGGACTCATGACAGATAAACGCAAAGATGGTTCGGGCAAACTGTTGTATTGCTCTTTTTGCGGCAAAAGCCAGCATGAAGTGCGTAAGCTGATCGCCGGGCCATCCGTGTATATCTGCGACGAATGCGTTGATTTATGTAACGACATCATTCGCGAAGAGATTAAAGAAGTCGCGCCGCATCGCGAGCGCAGCGCGCTGCCGACTCCGCACGAAATCCGCCACCACCTGGACGATTACGTTATCGGCCAGGAACCGGCGAAGAAAGTGCTGGCAGTGGCGGTATACAACCACTACAAACGTCTGCGCAATGGCGATACCAGCAACGGCGTTGAGCTGGGGAAAAGCAACATTCTGCTGATCGGGCCGACGGGCTCCGGTAAAACGCTGCTGGCGGAAACGCTGGCGCGTCTGCTGGATGTGCCGTTCACCATGGCTGACGCTACCACCCTGACCGAAGCCGGTTATGTGGGCGAGGATGTTGAAAACATCATCCAGAAGCTGCTGCAGAAATGCGACTACGACGTGCAGAAAGCGCAGCGCGGTATCGTGTATATCGATGAAATCGACAAAATTTCCCGTAAATCGGATAACCCGTCGATTACCCGCGATGTCTCCGGCGAAGGCGTGCAGCAGGCGCTGTTGAAGCTGATTGAAGGCACCGTTGCCGCGGTGCCGCCGCAGGGCGGGCGTAAGCATCCGCAGCAGGAGTTCTTGCAGGTTGATACCTCCAAGATTCTGTTTATTTGCGGCGGCGCATTTGCCGGCCTGGATAAGGTCATTTCCCATCGTGTAGAGACCGGTTCTGGTATTGGTTTCGGCGCGACGGTGAAAGCCAAATCTGACAAAGCGAGCGAAGGTGAGCTGCTGTCCCAGGTTGAACCGGAAGATCTGATCAAATTCGGTCTGATTCCTGAGTTCATCGGCCGTCTGCCGGTGGTGGCGACCCTTAACGAGCTGAGCGAGGAAGCGCTGATTCAGATCCTGAAAGAGCCGAAAAATGCCCTGACCAAACAGTATCAGGCGTTGTTCAATCTGGAAGGCGCTGAGCTGGAGTTCCGTGACGAAGCGCTGGATGCTATCGCCAAGAAAGCGATGGCGCGTAAAACCGGCGCTCGTGGCCTGCGTTCCATCGTAGAAGCGGCTCTGCTTGATACCATGTACGATCTTCCGTCGATGGAAGATGTGGAAAAAGTGGTTATTGACGCTTCGGTCATCGACGGGCAAAGCAAGCCGTTGCTGATTTATGGCAAACCGGAAGCGCAGCAGGCGTCTGGTGAATAATTAGCCAAATCGCTCAAGTAGTTAACTAAAAAGGGGGGATTTTATCCCCCCTTTTATTTTTCCTGCATTCCCGCCGTTGAATGTGTGGAATACATCCCCATATACTGGATTACATATTAACGGCGACGCGATCAAGAATCGTGCCGTCGGCTACCTGGCGGACTTTAAACTAAGAGAGAGCTCTATGAATCCTGAGCGTTCTGAACGCATTGAAATCCCCGTATTGCCGTTGCGCGATGTGGTGGTTTATCCGCACATGGTCATACCCCTGTTTGTAGGGCGGGAAAAATCTATCCGTTGTCTTGAAGCGGCTATGGACCATGATAAAAAAATCATGCTGGTTGCGCAGAAAGAAGCTTCGACGGATGAGCCGGGTGTAAATGATCTTTTCACCGTCGGGACCGTGGCGTCAATTTTACAGATGCTGAAGCTGCCTGATGGCACCGTCAAAGTGCTGGTTGAAGGCCTGCAGCGCGCACGCATTTCCGCATTATCTGACAATGGCGAGCATTTTTCCGCGAAGGCGGAGTACCTCGAATCGCCGGCGATCGATGAACGCGAACAAGAAGTCCTGGTGCGCACCGCAATCGGTCAGTTTGAAGGCTATATCAAACTGAATAAAAAAATTCCGCCGGAAGTGCTGACGTCGCTGAACAGCATCGACGATCCCGCGCGTCTGGCAGATACCATCGCTGCGCACATGCCTCTGAAGCTGGCTGATAAGCAGTCCGTGCTCGAGATGTCCGACGTTAACGAACGTCTGGAATATCTGATGGCGATGATGGAATCAGAAATCGATCTGCTGCAGGTTGAGAAGCGTATTCGCAACCGTGTGAAAAAGCAGATGGAGAAATCTCAGCGTGAGTACTATCTGAATGAGCAGATGAAAGCCATCCAGAAAGAGCTTGGCGAGATGGATGACGCGCCGGACGAGAACGAAGCGCTGAAGCGCAAGATCGACGCGGCAAAAATGCCGAAAGAGGCAAAAGAAAAAACCGAAGCGGAACTGCAAAAGCTGAAGATGATGTCGCCGATGTCGGCGGAAGCGACCGTCGTACGTGGCTACATCGACTGGATGGTGCAGGTGCCGTGGAACGCGCGTAGCAAGGTCAAAAAAGATCTGCGACAGGCGCAGGAGATCCTCGATACTGACCATTATGGTCTGGAGCGCGTGAAGGATCGTATCCTTGAGTATCTCGCAGTGCAGAGCCGCGTTAACAAGCTCAAAGGGCCGATCCTGTGCCTGGTCGGGCCGCCGGGGGTAGGTAAAACCTCGCTGGGCCAGTCTATCGCTAAAGCGACCGGACGTAAGTACGTACGCATGGCGCTGGGCGGCGTGCGCGATGAGGCGGAAATCCGCGGCCATCGTCGTACCTATATTGGCTCTATGCCGGGCAAACTGATCCAGAAAATGGCGAAAGTGGGGGTTAAAAACCCGCTGTTCCTGCTGGATGAGATCGACAAAATGTCCTCCGACATGCGCGGCGATCCGGCTTCGGCACTGCTGGAAGTTCTTGATCCTGAACAGAACGTGGCCTTTAACGACCACTATCTGGAAGTGGACTACGATCTCAGCGATGTCATGTTTGTGGCGACCTCTAACTCCATGAATATTCCGGCGCCGCTGCTGGACCGCATGGAAGTGATTCGTCTCTCCGGGTATACCGAAGATGAAAAACTGAACATCGCCAAACGTCACCTGCTGTCGAAGCAGATTGAGCGTAATGCGCTGAAGAAAGGCGAGCTGACCGTTGAGGACAGCGCTATCGTCGGGATTATTCGCTATTACACCCGTGAGGCGGGCGTGCGTGGACTGGAGCGTGAAATCTCCAAACTGTGCCGTAAAGCGGTTAAACAGCTGCTGCTGGATAAGTCCCTGAAGCACATCACCATTAACGGCGATAATCTGCATGATTTCCTCGGCGTGCAGCGCTATGACTACGGTCGCGCGGATAGTGAAAACCGCGTCGGTCAGGTTACCGGCCTGGCGTGGACGGAGGTGGGCGGCGATCTGCTGACCATTGAAACCGCCTGCGTACCGGGTAAAGGCAAGCTGACCTATACCGGTTCGCTGGGTGAAGTGATGCAGGAGTCGATCCAGGCTGCGTTGACCGTGGTACGTTCGCGGGCGGATAAGCTGGGTATTAACCCGGACTTCTACGAAAAACGCGATATTCACGTTCACGTTCCGGAAGGGGCGACGCCGAAAGATGGCCCGAGCGCCGGTATCGCTATGTGTACCGCGCTGGTTTCCTGTCTGACGGGGAACCCGGTACGTGCCGATGTCGCGATGACAGGGGAAATTACCCTGCGTGGACAGGTATTGCCAATCGGCGGTTTGAAGGAAAAACTGCTGGCGGCCCATCGCGGTGGTATTAAGACTGTTCTGATTCCTGATGAAAACAAACGCGACCTTGAAGAAATTCCAGATAACGTTATCGCCGATTTAGATATCCATCCGGTGAAACGAATCGAAGAAGTTCTGACACTTGCGTTGCAGAACGAGCCTTTCGGCATGCAGGTTGTGACGGCGAAATAGTGACTTCGCGCAAATTGCGTTAATAAAAATAGGGCTGGTAAGTAAATTCGTACTTGCCAGCCTTTTTTTGTGTAGCTAACTTAGATCGCTGGCAGGGGGTCATCTACAACTCTGTTGTAAGGGCATGACAGTCCTGATATAACTGCTGCGCGGTCGCACCACGAAGGATTCTGGTGCGATATAAATTATAAAGAGAGGAAGAGAACAGTGAATAAATCTCAACTGATTGACAAAATTGCTGCGGGTGCGGACATTTCTAAAGCTGCAGCCGGACGTGCGTTAGATGCTTTAATTGCTTCTGTTACTGAATCTCTGCAGGCTGGGGATGACGTTGCGCTGGTCGGGTTTGGTACCTTTGCTGTGAAAGAGCGTGCTGCCCGTACAGGCCGCAACCCGCAAACCGGTAAAGAAATTACCATTGCAGCGGCTAAAGTCCCGGGGTTCCGTGCCGGTAAAGCGCTGAAAGACGCGGTAAACTGATCGGCTTCCCGTCAGGGAATGTGACGAAGTACAAGGGCGCATCGTGAGATGTGCCTTTTTTATTTGTCCGGAACTCGACTTTATCGGTGTTTGTGCGCACTTGTGGGCTGACAATCACCCCGTTTTCTTGTCAAAATAGGCCCTCACGCGCGGCAGCCATCACGTGCTATGCTGCGCGAGCTAAAGTCATCTACAGCGGAGCGTTGTTACACCATGATGGACAACCTACGCACGGCCGCCAACAGCGTCGTGCTCAAGATTATTTTCGGTATTATCATTGTCTCGTTCATTTTGACCGGGGTGAGTGGTTACCTGATTGGCGGCAGCAGCAACTATGCCGCGAAAGTTAATGACCAGGAGATTGGTCGCTCGCAGTTTGAAAATGCCGTTGCCAGCGAACGTAACCGCATGCAGCAGCAGCTTGGCGATCGGTTCTCTGAACTGGCGGCCAACGAAAACTACATGAAAACCATGCGTCAGCAGGTGTTGAACCGTCTTATCGATGAATCGCTGCTGGACCAGTACGCCCGTGAGCTTGGTCTGAGCGTCAGCGACAATCAGGTAAAACAAGCCATCTTCCAGACTCAGGCTTTCCAGACTAACGGCAAATTTGATAACGAACGCTTTGGCGGCATCGTGAATCAAATGGGCATGACCACCGATCAGTACGCGCAGGCGCTGCGTAACCAGCTGACCACTCAGCAACTGATTAATGCCGTTGCCGGTACCGACTTTATGCTGCCGGGCGAATCTGACCAGCTGGCGGCGTTAGTTTCTCAGCAGCGCGTGGTGCGTGAAGCAACCATCGATGTGAATGCGCTGGCGGCGAAACAGACGGTGACCGATGCGGAAATCAACGCTTACTACCAGCAGAACCAGGCGCGTTTTATGGCGCCAGAGCAGTTCCGCGTTAGCTACATCAAAATGGATGCCGCTAGCATGCAGGAGAACGCTTCTGACGCAGAAATTCAGTCATGGTATGACCAGCACCAGGATCAGTTCACGCAACCGCAGCGTAATCGTTACAGCGTGATTCAGACGAAAACCGAAGCGGATGCCCAGGCGGTGGTGGATGAGCTGAAAAAAGGCACAGATTTCGCCACCCTGGCGAAAGAAAAATCTACCGACATTATTTCTGCCCGCAACGGCGGCGATATGGGATGGATGGACGATGCCGCGACGGTACCTGAGCTGAAAGATGCCGGTCTGAAAGAAAAAGGCCAGCTGTCTGGCGTGATTAAATCTTCCGTCGGTTTCCTGGTGGTGCGTCTTGATGATGTGCAGCCGGCACAGGTTAAACCGCTGGCCGAAGTACGCGATGATATTGCGGCGAAAGTTAAGCAGGAAAAAGCGCTGGATGCTTACTACGCGCTGCAACAGAAAGTGAGCGACGCGGCCAGCAACGATAACGAATCTCTGGCAGGCGCTGCGCAGGCTGCGAATGTGAAAGTGGTTGAAACCGGCTGGTTTGGTCATGACAACCTGCCGGAAGAGCTGAACTTTAAACCGGTCTCCGACGCGATCTTCAACGGCGGTCTGGTGGGCGAAAACGGTACGCCGGGCAGCAACTCCGATATCATCACCGTGGATGGCGATCGCGCATTTGTCCTGCGCATCAGCGATCATAAAGCGGAAGCGGTGAAACCGCTGGCGGAAGTGAAAGCGCAGGTTACCGATATCGTGAAGCACACCAAAGCTGAACAGCAGGCGAAGCTGGATGCCGACAAGCTGCTGGCGGCGCTGAAGGATGGCAAAGGTGACGAGGCGATGAAAGCGGCGGGCTTAAGCTTCAGCGCAGCGCAGACGCTGGCACGTACCGGTCAGGATCCATTAAGTCAGGCGGCATTTGCCCTGCCGCTGCCGCAGCAGGGGAAAGCCAGCTACGGCGTGGGGAGTGACATGAAAGGTAACGTTGTGCTGCTGGCGCTGGATGAAGTGAAAGCAGGCGACATGCCGGAAGCGCAGAAAAAAGCCATGGTGCAAGGTATTACGCAGAACAATGCCCAGATTGCTTTCGAAGCGCTGATGAGCAACCTGCGTAAATCAGCGAAAATTAAGCTCGGCGATATCGTCGACCAGCAGCAATAATTTCGCGGCGCTTCGCAAAGCTCAGTAACGTGATGTAATCCCCAAAGGCCGCTTTCGCGGCCTTTTCCATTTCTCTGTTTTGCCTTTTGTCCTCATGTTTCTTGCTCGTTATCGTAGCCTTGCTGTCAACACACAAGGAGATCACAGCATGAAACGAGGTATCACAACGATGATTGCCGCCACCGTACTGTTCTGTGCGGCGGGAAGTCAGATGGCGCTGGCGGCATCGACCAGCGGTAAAGCCGCGGCGGCAAAGGAGAGCGTACAGGCGCCGCAGGATAAAGCGCCTGAGACGCTCAACCCCATGCCGGGCGCTGCCAGGGTCAGTATCAACAGCGCCAGTGCGGAGGAGCTGATGCAGGCGATGAACGGCGTCGGCCTGAAAAAAGCGCAGGCCATTGTCAGCTATCGTGAAGAATATGGGCCGTTTAAAACCGTGGACGATCTCAAGCAGGTTCCCGGAATGGGGCATTCCCTGGTTGAGAGAAATCTGTCGCATTTGACGTTGTAATTTACCTATGGGGCTTGCACAGCCGCAAATTTTTGCCAGACTAAAGAGGTTACACCAGTGGTGTGACCTCTGACCTCAATATGACAATAAGACTAAGGCACTTGCGCTATGCAGACACAAATCAAAGTTCGCGGCTATCATCTGGATGTTTATCAGCACGTTAACAACGCTCGCTATCTTGAGTTTCTTGAGGAGGCTCGTTGGGATGGCCTGGAGAACAGTGCCGCATTTCACTGGATGACCGCACGTAACATCGCCTTTGTGGTGGTGAACATAAATATCAACTACCGTCGCCCGGCGGTACTGGGGGATGTGTTAACCGTGACCAGCCACCTGCAGCAGCTTAATGGTAAAAGCGGCACCTTAAACCAGACGGTCACGCTAAATCCTGAAGGTGAAGTGGTGGCGGATGCGGTAATTACGTTTGTCTGCATTGATTTAAAAACCCAGAAAGCGCTGCCGCTGGACGGTGAACTGCGTGAGAAGCTGGAACAGATGGAGATGTAAGAATGCATCGCTGTAGCATTCTGTAGCCCCGCTAAGCGCAGCGCGAGCGGGGGCGTTCCCGGATAGCGGCGCAAGCGCCTTATCCGGTCTACCGGCTGTAGCATCTGGTAGCCCCGCTAAGCGCAGCGCGAGCGGGGGGCGTTCCCGGATAGCGGCGCAAGCGCCTTATCCGGTCTACCGGCTGCAGCATCTGGTAGCCCCGCTAAGCGCAGCGCGAGCGGGGGCGTGGTGCAGAGGGTTTATTTCAACCCGGTTTTTTGTTTCATCACCGTCATCACGCCGACCTTATCGGCCAGGTACTGATGCAGGCCGTTGGCGCGCAGGTTACAGGCGGCGCACTGCCCGCAGCCGTCACCTTTAATGCCGTTATAGCAGGTCAGGGTTTCGCGACGTACCCGCTCCAGCTGGCCCCAGTAGTCCGCCAGTGCCCAGGTTTCGGCTTTGTTCAGCCACATTAGCGGGGTTTCGAAGCGGATATCCTTCGCCATACCCAGGCTAACGGCGTGGTGGAGCGCTTTGACGAACTCGTCGCGGCAGTCCGGATAGCCGGAAAAATCGGTTTCGCAGACGCCGGTAATAATGGCTTCCGCTTTGACCTGATAGGCATAAATCGCCGCCAGGGTTAAAAACAGAATATTACGCCCGGGAACGAAAGTATTAGGGATCCCGCTGGCATCCGGCGCGTAGTCCGGTACCGGGATGTTATCGCGGGTCAGGCTGCTGACCGCCAGCTCATTGAGCAGCGTCACATCCAGCACCTTATGAGCGACGGCGCCAAGCGTCAGCGCCAGCTCGCGAGCCACGTCAATTTCCGCGCGGTGGCGTTGTCCATAATCAAAAGTGACGCAATGCACTTCATCATACTGTTTCAGAGCCTGCACCAGGCAGGTCGTTGAATCTTGTCCTCCGCTGAAGACAACTACGGCGCGTTTCATGGCAATTCCTGACTATCGAAGTGAAAGCGATATGGTAGCGCTTGATGAGCGCGGCGACCAGCTTCATCACGGCGCTGATGCCGGCAGCCAGGCGCTGGCGAAATCAAACCAGCCGCGGGCATTGAGCCGCAGGCCATTTACGCCCGGCGGGGCGCTGATGCGATAATTGTAATTAAACAGCGGCGTCATGATGGCATCATCCATCAGAATGTTGAAGACGTTGCGCAGCGCTTCGTTACGGCTACGTTCTTCCGGCTGAGCCTGGACGGCATCGAGCGTCGCCTGCAAATGCGCATATTGCGCCCCGGTCAGCAAATTAGGCCACATCGTATCGCAGCGCAGCCACTGTTCCAGCGTATATTCCGGCGCTTCACCAATCAGGCGATCGCCCATGACCAAATCCGCCCGGGCCAGATCCTGGCAACCCTCCCAATTTTTCGCGTCGTGAAAAATGAGTGTCAGTTGGCAACCGAGGGCGGCAAGCCGCTGGCGAAGCTGTTGTGCCATCGCATGCAGTTCGACGGGAAGGTGGTACAGCAGCGTCAGTTTCCCCGGCAGCGGAACGTCCTGATTCTCCGGCCCCTGGGGTATTGACCAGCCGGGTAGCACTGCATTGCTGGGCGTGATCAGATCTTCGTCCAGAGGAAGCGTTTCCAGCAGTGAAGAACGGTGGATCAACGACACCAGCCGCTGAGCCTGGGCTTTACTGAGCCGACGGCTCTGGCGCAGCGTCAAATAGCAAAAGCCAAGGCTAATGCTATTACTGACCTGACGAAGATTCGTCAGCTCGTCCGGGTCGCCAATGGTGATCTGCACCGGGTGACGGCAGCTGGTGCCCAAATTCTGTTCAAACAGCTGGGGGGTGATCCAGTACTCTACGGCCTGGATCAGGGGATGATTCAGATGATAACGCGGATGGTTTTCCAGCCTGACCAGCTCCGGGCTGAACAGCTTCAGGCGGAACGGGCCGCTGCCAAGGCTGGGATCGTCGGGGTGCGCCAGCACGCTACAGTAGCTCGCCAGGCGAAACGGTAGCCAGTAATCCGGGCGGTGCAGGGTGATGGTCAGACATTGGGCATGGGTGATATCAATCCGGCTAATACTGGCAAACAGCGTGCGTAAGGCCGGCAGCTTGAGCAACATCAGCAGCCGTTGCCGAAGCTGCGGCGTTTCTATCGGGTCACCGTTATGCCAGAACAACGTCGAGCGGATATAAAAATGCCAGCGTAGACCGTCCGGCGACACCTGCCAGTGGTGGGCTAAATCGCCTATCGGCGAGGTACTTTGCGCATCAAAGCGCGTCAGGCCGGAAAAAATTTGTCCGGCGAGATGCTGCTCCGCCCGTCCGGGAAGAAAACCGGGACGTAGCGCTTCAAGCGGGCGGTAATAGGGAATACGCAGCGTGGGCGTGTTATTTTGCCACTGGCCGCCAAGAAACGGGGACAGCAGCGCTTTAAGTTCCACCGGCGCCAGCTGCGCCAGCTCCAGCGCATTTTTCTGCTGCCCGTTATTCAGCGCCTGTTCCATCATTTCATTACGCAACGTTTCCGGCGCTTTGTGAAAAGTGAGGGTGCCGCGCTTTCCGCGACCGGAACTGGCCTGCCAGCTTAGCCAGCCGGCCTGCTGAGCCTGGCGCAGCAGCGTGCGAATATGGCGTTCGCTGCAAAAACAGCGTTCAGCCAGTTCACCGACGGTGGCCTGCTGCGGCGCGCCGGAGGAGGGCAGCCAGAGGCGCTGGTACTGGTTTAGTCGATTCAGTAATCTCATATTACACTTCGTCCTTCAACCTGCCTCTGCGTTGGCTACGGTCGCTCACCCCGGCCACTGCCTGGAGTAAGCTCCCGGGATTCGCTCGTTCGCGGTCGGCGCGGGCGCCGTTTATAAACCCGGAACAATAAAAAATATCTATTCACTATTACTTCCGTATATATCAGGCAATACTGGAACACAAGCAAAATCCACCCCCCTTCCTGGGAGCAGAACATGGCAAGACTCGCGGCATTTGATATGGACGGCACGCTGTTGCTGCCGGACCATCGTCTGGGAACGTCGACGCTGGCAACGCTGAAGCGTCTGCGTGAGCGCGACATCACCCTGACCTTTGCCACGGGACGCCATGCGCTGGAGATGCGCCATGTGATCGGCGAGTTCTCGCTGGATGCCTACTTAATTACCGGCAACGGCACGCGTATTCACTCTCTGGATGGGGAGGAGCTGCACCGCAGCGATCTTGATCCGGGCGTCGCGGAAGTGGTGCTGCACCGCCGCTGGGAGACCGCGGCCAGCATGCATGTGTTTAATGACGGCGGTTGGTTTACCGGCAAGGAAATTCCCGACCTTCTCAAGGCGCACGTCTTTAGCGGTTTCCGCTATCAGATTGTCGATCCGCAGCGGATGCCGCTCGATAAAGTCACCAAGGTCTGCTTCTGTGGCGATCATGAAGATCTCCGGCGACTAGAAGTGCAGCTGAGCGCAGCGCTTGCCGATCGCGCCCATATCTGTTTTTCCGCGTTCGATTGTCTGGAAGTGCTGCCAACTGGCTGTAATAAAGGCGCGGCGCTGGCGGTGCTGAGCCAGCATCTTGGCCTGTCCATGCAGGATTGTATGGCGTTTGGTGATGCGATGAATGATTGCGAGATGCTTGGCAGCGTCGGGCGTGGCGTCATTATGGGCAACGCGATGCCGCAGCTCAAAGCTGAACTGCCGCATTTACCGGTTATCGGAGACTGCCGTCATGAGGCGGTCTCCCATTTTTTAACTCATTGGCTGGATAACCCTGATCTTCCTTATTCCCCCGAATAAATAGACGCTTCCAGCAAGCCAGACACCGCGGTGTCTGGCTTTTTTTTATTGCGCCTTCACCATTTGCGCAATTTTTGCCTGCCACGGCGCGATATCACCGATATGGCTCGCCACCCACTGCGGGTTGTAATAGCTTTCCAGATAGCGTTCGCCGCTATCGCACAGCAGAGTGACGATCGAACCTGAGCGGCCTTCCGCGCGCATCCTTATCGCAAGCTCAAGCACGCCCCACATATTGGTGCCGGTCGAAGCGCCGACCTTACGCCCGAGCAGCGTTTCCAGCCACAGGGCGGTGGCGACGCTGGCGGCATCCGGCACCCGCAGCATTTCATCGACGACGTCAGGAATAAATGACGGCTCGACGCGCGGGCGGCCAATCCCTTCAATCTTACTGCCGACCGGACTGCGCAGGCTGGCATCGCGGCTTTGCCAGTAATCGAGAAAGACCGAATTCTGTGGGTCAACCACCAGCAGCCGGGTGTCATAGCCCTGGCAGCGGATATAGCGGCCAATCGTTGCCGAGGTGCCGCCGGTGCCCGCGCTCATCACAATATAAGAGGGCTGCGGATGGGGTTCATGGGTCATCTGACGGAAGATGCTGTCAGCAATATTGTTATTGCCGCGCCAGTCGGTAGCGCGCTCGGCGAAGGTGAACTGATCCATATAATGGCCGTTCAGCTCGCGGGCCAGCATCTCGGATGCGGCATAAATTTCGCAGGCGCTGTCGACAAAGTGGCAGCGACCGCCATAAAACTCAATCTGTTCAATTTTACGTTTCGCCGTGCAGGAGGGCATTACGGCGATAAAGGGCAGGTCTAGCAGCCGTGCAAAATAGGCTTCAGAGACCGCGGTCGAGCCGGAAGATGACTCAATAATCGTCGTCCCCTCTTTAATCCAGCCATTACACAGGCCGTAAAGGAACAGCGAGCGCGCCAGGCGGTGTTTCAGGCTGCCGGTGGGATGGGTGCTTTCATCCTTCAGGTAGATCTGAATTCCAGGGAACCCCGGCAGCGCCAGGCGAATAAGGTGCGTATCGGCGGATCGCTGATAATCGGCGTTGATTTCACTCATCGCGTGTTTTACCCAGGCGCTATTCATCGTCATTTCCTGTTTGTCATTTTGTGCCCAGCTTAGCGGAACTCACAGGAAAAATTGTTGCTATTTAGCCTTTCAATTACAATTAAAGGAGTAAATTTTTCTCCCGAGGCGCCCTATGTTAGATAAAATTGACCGAAAGCTGCTTTCTTTGTTGCAAACAGACTGCACCCTCTCTTTGCAGGCGCTGGCTGATGCCGTTAATCTGACCACCACACCCTGCTGGAAACGCCTGAAGCGACTTGAAGATGACGGCATTCTGCGCGGGCGCGTGGCGCTGCTGGATGCCGAAAAGCTTGGGCTCGGTCTGACGGCTTTTGTGCTGATTAAGACCCAGCATCACAGCAGCGAGTGGTACTGCCGTTTCGTCAGCGAGGTCACGCAGATGGCGGAGGTTCTCGGCTTCTGGCGGATGGCGGGAGAGTATGATTATCTGCTGCGGGTGCAGGTGGCGGATATGAAACGCTATGACGATTTTTATAAACGGCTGGTGAACAGCGTACCGGGGCTCTCCGATGTCACTTCGAGTTTCGCCATGGAACAGATAAAATACACCACTGCCTTGCCCATTGATTAACGGCTTTTGCCGCGACGATTTCTACACTCAGGATTTAACTGCTTGCGATTATTTGCTCAACTTAGCTGGTACTTCCGCCGGGAGTGGCGCCGTTATCTCGGCGCCGTCGCCCTGCTGGCCATTATCGCCGTCTTACAGCTGGTCCCGCCTAAAGTGGTGGGGATCGTGGTCGACGGCGTCACCAGACAACATTACACCGCAGAGAAGGTGTGGATGTGGATCGGGCTGCTGGTTCTGATCGCGGTGATGGTCTATCTGCTGCGCTATGTCTGGCGCGTGCTGCTTTTTGGCGCCTCTTATCAGCTGGCCGTGGAGCTGCGGGAGGACTTTTATCGTCAGCTCAGCCGCCAGCATCCGGCCTTTTACCTGCGCCACCGGACCGGCGATCTGATCGCCCGCGCGACCAATGATGTGGACCGGGTGGTCTTTGCGGCGGGTGAAGGCGTCCTGACGCTGGTGGATTCGCTGGTGATGGGCTGTGCGGTATTGATTGTCATGTCGACGCAAATCAGCTGGCAGCTCACGCTGCTGGCGCTGCTGCCGATGCCGGTGATGGCCCTGGTGATTAAGCGTAATGGCGATGCGCTGCATGAGCGTTTTCGCGTTGCGCAGGCGGCCTTTTCCAGCCTCAATGACCGGACGCAGGAAAGCCTGACCAGTATCCGCATGATTAAGGCCTTTGGCCTTGAAGACCGGCAGTCGGCGCAGTTTTCTGCCGATGCGGCGGATACCGGCAGAAAAAATATGCGCGTGGCGCGTATCGATGCGCGCTTCGATCCGACGATCTATATCGCGATTGGTACCGCCAATCTGCTGGCGATCGGCGGAGGGAGCTGGATGGTGCTGCAGGGCAACATGACCCTCGGCCAGCTGACCAGTTTTGTGATGTATCTCGGTTTGATGATTTGGCCAATGCTGGCGCTGGCATGGATGTTTAACATCGTTGAGCGCGGCAGTGCGGCCTATAGCCGAATTCGGACGATGCTCGAAGAGGCGCCGACGGTGAACGATGGTAGCGAAAGCGCCCCGGAAGGGCGCGGGGCGCTTAACGTCGCGGTGCGTGAGTTTATCTACCCGCAGGCGAACAAAGCTTCGCTGGAAAAGGTGAACTTTGTGCTGCAGCCGGGGCAAATGCTGGGCATCTGCGGGCCGACCGGAGCGGGGAAAAGCACCATTCTGGCGCTGATCCAACGCCATTTCGACGTCACGCAAGGGGATATTCGTTTCCACGATATTCCGTTGACCCGCCTGCAGCTCGATAGCTGGCGCGCCAGACTGGCGGTGGTGAACCAGACGCCGTTCCTGTTCTCAGATACCGTCGCCAGCAATATCGCTCTCGGCAGGCCCGAGGCGACGCAGGAGCAAATTGAGCATGTCGCGCGGCTTGCCAGCGTGCATGAAGATATTCTGCGTCTGCCCCAGGGGTACGACACCGAGGTTGGCGAGCGCGGCGTGATGCTATCCGGCGGGCAGAAACAGCGCATATCCATTGCCCGCGCGCTGTTGCTGGAGGCGGAAATTTTGATTCTTGACGATGCGCTGTCGGCGGTTGATGGCCGGACTGAGCACCAGATATTGCATAACCTGCGCCAGTGGGGAGAGGGGCGGACGGTGATCATCAGCGCCCATCGCCTGTCGGCGTTGACCGAAGCTAATGAGATTCTGGTCATGCAGCATGGGCATATTGCCCAGCGCGGTCGCCATGATGCGCTGAGCGCTCAGCCCGGCTGGTATCGCGATATGTATCGTTATCAGCAGCTGGAAGCGGCGCTCGACGATGCGCCGCAGGAACATGAGGAGGCCGCTGATGCGTAGTTTTTCCGAACTTTGGCCCACCTTAAAACGCCTGCTGGCCTACGGTTCTCCGTGGCGTAAACCGTTGATCATTGCGGTCGTCATGATGTGGATTGCCGCGGCGGCCGAGGTGAGCGGTCCGCTGCTGATCAGCTACTTTATCGATAATATGGTCGCCAGGAACTCGCTGTCTCTGAAGCTGGTATGCGGTCTTGCCGCAGCCTATATTGGGCTGCAGATCCTCGCGGCGACCCTGCACTACAATCAGTCGCTGCTGTTTAACCGTGCCGCCGTCGGCGTGGTCCAGCAGCTGCGCAGCGACGTAATGGATGCGGCGCTGCGTCAGCCGCTCAGCGAATTTGATACCCAGCCGGTCGGGCAACTGATCTCCCGCGTCACCAACGACACCGAAGTGATTCGCGATCTGTATGTCACGGTGGTTGCGACGGTACTGCGCAGCGCCGCGCTGATTGGCGCGATGCTGGTGGCGATGTTCAGCCTCGACTGGCGAATGGCGCTGGTGGCGCTGGCTATCTTCCCGGCGGTGTTGATCGTGATGATGATTTATCAGCGCTACAGCACGCCCATCGTACGCCGGGTTCGCGCCTGGCTTGCGGATATTAACGATGGCTTTAATGAAGTCATTAACGGCATGGGCGTTATCCAGCAGTTCCGCCAGCAGGCGCGGTTCGGCGAACGGATGCGTGAAGCCAGCTATGCTCACTATCTGGCGCGGATGCAAACCCTGCGCCTCGACGGTTTCCTGCTTCGCCCGCTGCTGAGTCTGTTCTCATCGCTGGTGCTCTGCGGGCTGCTGATGCTGTTTGGCTTTAGCTCGGCAGGTTCTATCGAAGTCGGGGTACTGTATGCCTTTATCAGCTATCTGGGGCGCCTGAATGAGCCGCTGATTGAGCTGACGACCCAACAGTCGATGCTGCAGCAGGCGGTGGTGGCCGGCGAGCGCGTCTTCGAGCTAATGGATCGCCCACGCCAGGCGTGGGGAGAGGATAATGCGCCGCTGCGCAGCGGCGCGGTGTCGGTAGAGAATCTCTCGTTTGCTTATCGCGGCGATCGCCTGGTGCTGCAGGATATTAATCTCGACATTCCGTCCCGCGGGTTCGTGGCGCTGGTGGGGCACACCGGCAGCGGCAAAAGCACGCTCGCCAGCCTGATGATGGGCTATTACCCGCTGAGCAGGGGAGAAATTCGGATTGATGGCCGTCCGCTCTCCTCATTAAGCCACAGCGCATTGCGCCAGGGCGTGGCGATGGTGCAACAGGATCCGGTGGTGCTGGCGGATACGTTTTATGCCAACGTCACCCTTGGCCGCGACATTAGCGAGGCGCAGGTCTGGGAAGCGCTGGAGTCCGTGCAGCTGGCCGAGCTGGCGCGTGGGATGAGCGGGGGGATCTACACCCAGCTGGGCGAGCAGGGGAATACGCTCTCCGTCGGGCAGAAGCAGCTTCTGGCGCTGGCTCGCGTGCTGGTTGAGACCCCGCAGATACTGATCCTCGATGAGGCGACGGCGAATATCGACTCCGGCACCGAGCAGGCGATTCAGCAAGCGCTGGCGAAAGTTCGCCAGCGCACCACCTTAGTGGTTATCGCGCACCGTCTGTCGACGATCGTTGAGGCGGATACCATTCTGGTGCTGCACCGCGGGCAGGCCGTTGAGCGTGGAAACCATCAGCAGCTGCTGGCGGCAAAAGGACGCTACTGGCAAATGTATCAACTGCAGCTGGTGGGTGAGGAACTGGCGGCCAGCGCGCAGGAAGAGTCGCTTATCGCCTGATGCACCATAAGCAGGCAGTCGCTGCGGCGCGATTTAGCGTGGTGCAAAAATGCAACCCGCAATGCACTATGATGGTGCGTTTTTGGCCGTGGCTGCCCGTTTTGCGTCATCTTCTGTCTCCGTTCGCCTGTTTTCTTGCTTAAAAGGGCCGCTTAGCGGCCCTTTTTCATTTCTGGCATAGCCCTTGCTTTATTCCCTGTGTGTTAGCTGCTGCCATTACGAATTTCGAGCGGAGGGGACTTATGAAGCTGGTTACCGTGGTAATCAAACCATTCAAACTGGAAGATGTGCGTGAAGCGTTATCTTCTATCGGCATTCAGGGCCTGACGGTCACTGAGGTTAAAGGGTTCGGCCGCCAGAAAGGCCATGCCGAGCTATACCGTGGTGCCGAGTACAGCGTCAATTTTCTACCAAAGGTGAAGATTGATGTCGCGATTGCCGACGATCAGCTTGATGAGGTCGTTGATGTGATTAGTAAGGCGGCCTACACCGGAAAAATTGGCGATGGCAAAATTTTTGTCGCCGAGTTGCAACGCGTTATTCGCATCCGCACCGGCGAAGCCGACGAAGCGGCACTGTAACGTCCAGACCACACAGTGATGGGGATCGAGAAAATGAAGATAGCAACAATGAAAACAGGTCTGGGTGCGCTGGCGCTGCTTCCGGGGCTGGCGATGGCCGCGCCGGCAGTGGCAGATAAAGCCGACAACGCCTTTATGATGATTTGCACCGCGCTGGTGCTGTTTATGACCATTCCGGGCATCGCGCTGTTTTACGGCGGCCTGATTCGCGGTAAAAACGTGCTCTCCATGCTGACCCAGGTGATTGTCACCTTCGCGCTGGTGTGCATCCTGTGGGTCGTTTACGGCTACACCCTGGCGTTCGGTACCGGTGGCAGCTTCTTCGGTGACTTCAACTGGGTATTGCTGAAAAATATTGAGCTAACAGCGCTGATGGGCTCCTTCTATCAGTACATCCATGTCGCTTTCCAGGGCTCGTTTGCCTGTATCACCGTGGCGCTGATCGTTGGCGCGCTGGCGGAGCGCATCCGCTTCTCCGCGGTGCTGATTTTTGTGGTGGTGTGGATGACGCTCTCCTATGTGCCGATTGCGCATATGGTGTGGGGCGGCGGTCTGCTGGCGACGCATGGCGCGCTGGATTTTGCCGGCGGCACCGTGGTGCATATCAACGCCGCCGTTGCCGGGCTGGTGGGAGCCTATATGATGGGCAAACGCGTCGGCTTTGGCAAAGAAGCGTTCAAACCGCATAACCTGCCGATGGTCTTCACCGGTACCGCGATTCTGTATGTTGGCTGGTTTGGCTTTAACGCCGGTTCAGCGAGTGCGGCGAACGAAATTTCTGCCCTGGCCTTCGTTAACACCGTCGTGGCGACAGCCGCCGCGATTCTGGCCTGGACCTTCGGCGAGTGGGCGACCCGCGGTAAACCGTCTCTGTTAGGCGCCTGTTCCGGGGCGATTGCCGGTCTGGTTGGCATTACGCCGGCATGTGGTTTCGTTGGGGTTGGCGGCGCGCTGATTGTGGGTCTCGCTTCTGGCCTTGCGGGTCTGTGGGGGGTAACGGTGCTGAAACGCTGGCTGCGCGTTGACGACCCGTGCGATGTTTTCGGGGTGCATGGCGTGTGCGGCATCGTCGGCTGTATTCTGACCGGTATCTTTGCCGCAACCTCACTGGGCGGCGTCGGCTATGCGGAAGGGGTGACCATGGGCCATCAGCTGCTGGTGCAGCTGGAAAGTATCGCCATCACCATCGTCTGGTCCGGCATTGTGGCCTACATCGGCTACAAAGTGGCGGATATGACCGTCGGTCTGCGCGTACCGGAAGAGCAGGAGCGCGAAGGTCTGGACGTCAACAGCCATGGCGAAAACGCCTACAACGCCTGATAAATTACGTTGTCTCCTGTAGCAGCAAAGCCTCCCATCGGGAGGCTTTGTTCGTTTCGGCGGCCTGGCTTACGCATGACGGTTGCGCATGACGCCTTCCTGCACCGTCGAGGCCACCAGGGTGCCGTCCTGAGTATAGAACTCACCGCGTACAAAGCCCCGGGCGCTGGAGGCGGAAGTACTCTCTACGCTATACAGCAGCCATTCATTGATGTTGAACGGGCGATGGAACCACATGGAGTGATCGATCGTCGCCACCTGCATGCCCGGCTCAAGGAAGCCGACGCCATGTGGCTGCAGCGCGACCGGCAGGAAGTTAAAATCGGAAGCGTAGCCCAGCAGGTACTGATGGATGCGGATATCATCCGGCACCGCGCCGTTGGCGCGCAGCCAGACCTGGCGCGTCGGTTCTGCAATATGGCCTTTCAGCGGGTTGTGGAACTCAACCGGGCGAATCTCCAGCGGCTTATCGCTGAGGAACTTATCTTTCGCCTGCGGCGGCAACAGATGCGCCAGTTTACGGGCGATATCGGTCTCGGACGGCAGTCCGTCCGGCGCGGGAGCGTCAGGCATCGATTTCTGGTGTTCGTAGCCCGGTTCCGGGGCCTGGAAAGAGGCGGTCATATAGAAAATCGGCTTACCGTTCTGAATCGCCGCCACCCGGCGAGCGCTAAAGCTGTTACCGTCGCGCAGCACTTCGACGTCATAAATAATCGGTTTTTGACTGTCGCCAGGGCGTAAAAAATAGCTGTGAAACGAGTGAATCAGACGCTCGGCAGGCACGCTTTCTTTGGCGGCGTACAGCGCCTGGCCAACGACCTGGCCGCCAAAAACCTGACGCAGTCCCAGATCTTCGCTCTGCCCGCGGAATAACCCTTCTTCAATTTTTTCCAGATTCAACAATGCCAGCAGATTGGTTAGTGCCTGACTCATATTTACCCTCAATCAGTGATGACTGCTTCGCGCAGCGCGTATTGAGGCCAAGTATAACCTGGAATCGCAAGTGGTCCGATGGGTGTAATAATCTGAATAACGGGTTGTTTGCAGGAAGAGAACTGAGATCTGTGCCACACTTATGCACGATACAAATGTTCTTACCCGCCAGTCGGTAGGACATGCTCCGGTGTATAAAGGGATGAAAAGGAGAACATAATGAAATTTGCCTATCTGTTAAGTGCTTTAGCCGTTGCAACTGCCTTGACCGCCTGCGCGAATAATCACAGCGCTACGGCGAATAATCACGCAGCCGCCCCCGATCCTTATGGCATTGCGTCACTGACTTCTTCACAACAGCAGCCTAATGTATCAGGGACTATCTCGATCCGGCAGAGAGTCGCCTTACCGCCGGATGCGGTACTGACTGTCACCTTATCGGATGCGTCGCTGGCCGATGCACCAGCGCATGTCCTGGCGCAGAAAACCGTACGTACCGAAGGCCAGCAGCCGCCGTATAACTTTGTCCTGCCGTACAACCCGGCGGATATTAAACCGAATGCCCGCATTTTGCTGAGTTCGGCCATTACGGTTAACGGTCAGATGATGTTTATCACCGATACCGTACAAACGGTAGTGAACGGTGGAGGGAATCGGGCCGACCTGCTTCTGGTGCCGGTACAGCAAACGGCTGTCCCGGTCGCCAGCGATAGCAGCCCGGCTGCCGTCCAGTAAACGCGCCGATGCCCCTGCTCAGGGGCATTTTTTTGCCCTTAATAAATCCAGCGATAGCGCTGCAGGTCAATATGGCCGCTGCCGGAAACCTGTACGCCTTCAGCCAGCAGGGCCTGACGCTGGCGCTGCAGATCCGGGCCGGTCAGGGAAATATCGCCGTGGCGGTTGACCACCCGGTGCCAGGGGAGCGTTGAGCCTTCGGGCAGACGCTTAAGTACGCCGCCGACCTGGCGGGCAGCGCGCGGCGATCCCGCCAGCAGCGCAACGTCACCATAGGTGGCGACATAGCCTTCCGGAATGGAGGCCACAATCTGCCACACCCGCTGAGGAAATGTGTCGTGAGTATCCATCGTGCGTCCTGTTTAGCGCAAAGGCTCAGGATAAGCGCTGGCAGACGGAGTGTACAGGGCGTGCGTGAGGCGTTGCTGAGCGTCTCAAAAGGCCGTGCTAAGGCCATATAGCAAACTTTATGCCCGGCTTTGCACAATAAACCAGCATCCGGTCGGGGTTAGCTTGCAATTCACCGGTACTCCCGGGATAATGCGCTTGCGCGTTGGATAACAACGCTCTCAATGGGGGCTCTGTTGGTTCTCCCGCAACGCTACTCTGTTTACCAGGTCAGATCCGGAAGGAAGCAGCCAGAGCAGACGACGTGTGTGCCGGGATGTAGCTGGCAGGGCCCCCACCCAATTCCGGGGCCCGCCGATGTTCAGGCGACGTCAAGGGCATATTCCACGCCCGCTGGCAAATTTTCCCACGCTTAGTCAATACTCATTTTAGCCTTATTGTTGATAAGGTATTATCGCGATCCGTTGGTACTTCGCATCCCGCCTGCGCCGTACGGCAATTCCAACGACCCGCCAGGTTCTAAAAACAACTCTTTTTTATACTATAAAAAGTATATGTCATAATTTTGAAATAATACTGACATATTAATGTCATTTTCATGTCACAAATAGCAGGCAAATTAGTTATGGGCATTTATTGCCGGATAGCCAGGCGTAAATAATATGTCTGGATCAATTTGTTAACTTCGTGTATTAATTATGATAAATTTATTGCACGGGAAGCATGACGATGACCACAGTAGTTCTGAACGTTAAAATCGATGCAGAGTTGAAAGAAAAGCTGCGTCATTATGCGGAAGAAAATAACGAGAATCTGGGCACTGCAACAGAGAAACTGCTGCTGCTGGCGTTTGAAATAGCAGATTCGGCAGGTGAGGCGGGGGTTTCGGAAGATGATATCGATAGTCAGCATACCGAAGAAGAAGCTTCTCCATTAACCCCTAAAGAAATCAAAGCGTTAAGAAAAATTCTGAAGAAGAAAAAATGAAACAACAACTCTCTACAGCCAGCAACTATAGCGAAGCCTGTGACCTGTTGCGTTCAGGATATGTGAAGCATGTTCGCCTCAACTGGAATATCGGTAGTGATGAGTTCTTTCGCATTGCCTCCGACTGGTGTGATACCGGAGCGAAAATAAAAAAAGATGAAAATGGCTTTATTATTTCGCTAAAAAGCTTCCCCATTCCACGCCAGCATTAATGAAATCCACCCATTTATGTCATCGAACTGACATAGAGCAATGAGATGATAAAGCGCAATTTATAAAAAACATCTCATATGCGTCATGGATGATGATTTTTGACGGGCTGAACCCAGCCCGTCGATATTTTATTATATGATTTTACGTACTCGTGTATTTTCATTCTGTTGCGCCAGGCTATGCCACACGGGCTGCAGGGTGGTGAATGCGCTGCGTAACTCCTCATCGGCAAGGGTGAAAGGTAAACGCAAATAGCGATCAAAGGCGCCCGCCAGGCCAAAGCGCGTGCCGGTACCAATATGAATCCCGCGACTTTCGGCCCTGGCAGAGAATAACGTCGCCAGCATCCCCGGTAATTCCACCCAAAAAGAGAGCCCGCCTTCCGGCGAAGTAAAACGCCAGTGAGGGAAGTACTCGGCCATCAATGCGCCGCACATATCCCGGCGTGCCGCCAGCATCTCCCTGCGCGCAGGCAACAGCGCTTGCTCATTGTCCAGCAGCCAGCGACAGGCCAGTTGTTCAAGCAGCGGCGAACCCAGGTCGAGTGAGTCGCGCGCCTGAACTAACGCAGCAATCGTACGTGAAGAGGCGCGGATCCAGCCAATACGTAACCCACCCCAAAAACTTTTTCCGGCGGAACCGATGGTAATAACCGGCGCATCGGCGTTAAAGGCGGCCAGAGGCGGCGGCGGCGGGGCGTTGTACCATAAATCCACCATCGTCTCATCGACTACCAGCGTGGTCCGCGTTTGTGCGGCGATGTCGGCCACCCGCTGACGCGTGACGCTGTCCATGCAGCGGCCGGTCGGGTTGTGAAAGTCAGGCATCAGCCAGGCCAGTCGCGGCGCCGTTTGCGCAATGGTCGCCGCCAGTCCGTCGCAGTCCCAGCCCTGCTGCGGGAGGGCAACGCTGACCGGCCGGCAGGAGGCGCCCTGGATCGCGCTGATAGCCATCGGGTAAGTTGGCGCATCGACCACCACCCGATCCCCTGGCCCGGTAAGCAGGCGTAGCACCAGCGCAAAACCGCTCAGCGCGCCGTTCACCACCATCACTTCATCGCTGCGGGTGGGGAGGCCTCGCTCGCAGTAGCGGCGGGCGATCGCCTCGCGTAACACCTGCAATCCGAGCTGATCGTACCCGGTATGGGACAGATGCTGCGGCATCACCGTCAGCGCCTGGTGATAGGCCTGATGGATTTCCGGCCCGGCGCTCAGCGCGGCGGTAGCCAGATTCACCGATGACGAGCCGAGCGCCGCGTCGGAGATGGCTCCCGGCCGCTCCGGTAGCGCCACGCGCGAACCGCTACCCTGACGGCTGTAAAGATAGCCCTCTTCGCGTAGCTGACCCAGCGCGCTGGCGATGGTGGTGCGGCTCACATTCAGCGCCATTGCCAGCTCCCTTTCCCCAGGCAGCCGCGTTTCCAGCGTCAGGCGACCATCGAGGATCAGCAGGCGCAACGCTTCTGCCAGCTGGCGCCAGAGCGGCGTTCGGGTAGAAGACTCCTGCCAGTGGCCCAGCAGACGCACCAGCGATTGAGTACCAAAGCGACGAGATACCATAGCGATCCACTTTTCCAAAACTGGCCATTAATTATCAATCCATTTTTGCTGATGATGACAAGGTCCGCAATCATCCAGAGGTAAAAAATGTTACGTCGATTAGCGCAGCTCTATATCGGTCTTGTCCTGTACGGCGTGTCGACCGCGCTATTTGTTCATGCCAACCTCGGTGCCGATCCGTGGGATGTTTTCCATCTTGGCGTCGGTAAACAGCTGGGCCTGGATTTTGGCACGGTGATGATTCTGACCGGCGCTGCGGTACTGCTGCTGTGGATCCCGCTGCGTCAGATGCCGGGACTGGGGACCGTCAGCAATGTGGTTGTGCTGGGCCTGGCGGCCAATGCGACCCTGGCCGTTTTGCCGCCGCTGGAGTCGCTGGCGGTGCGGAGCCTGATGTTGGTCGGGGCCATTGTGCTGAATGCGCTGGCCACCGGCATGTATATTGGCGCCGGTTTTGGCCCCGGACCGCGTGACGGGCTGATGACCGGTCTACATGCGCGAACCGGCTGGTCGCTGCGGGGGATCCGTACCGCGATCGAAGTGTCGGTGCTGGTGATTGGCTGGCTGATGGGGGGCACATTTGGCGTGGGCACGGTGCTGTATGCCTTAACCATCGGGCCGTTGATTCAGCTGTGTTTACCGTGGTTCCGTCAACCGGCTACCGGTAAAGCGCGAGCCCGCCCCGGCGAAGTGGTCTCCTGATTATCCGCGGTCATCGGAGATGAGGACTAAACTGATCCTTGCAGATGCGGCCGGGTTCTCCGGTCGCGCTGTTCACTTCGGAGATCGTGCTCATGAAGTACGTTGATGGTTTTGTCGTTGCCGTCCCCGCGAAAAATAAGGAGGCCTATCGCGAACTGGCAGCAAAGGCCGCACCGCTGTTTAAAGAGTTTGGTGCGCTACGCGTGGTGGAGTGCTGGGCCGATGACGTCCCGGCCGGTCAGCTCACCGATTTTCGTCTGGCGGTGAAGGCGGCAGAGGACGAAGAGGTCGTCTTCAGCTGGATTGAGTATCCGTCAAAAGAGGTTCGGGATGCCGCCAATGCCGCTATGATGGCCGACCCACGGATGAAGGCGTTAGGCGACAGCATGCCGTTTGACGGCAAACGGATGATTTTCGGTGGTTTCTCACCGTTATTAGATGAATAATTCATCCTCGCCGTCCTCATTGACTCTGGGGACGGCGCTTGCACGGCTCCCGTTCGGCGATGATAGCGGCCGTCGTCAGGAAACCTTAGTAAACAGGTGACTATAATCCCGGACGTCGCCATCGGTACGGAACAGACCGCCGCCAGCATAGTGCAGGGTTTGCGGCCATTGGGGTTCTGGTTTCACTCTTGCCGCAACCACTTCAAAAATAAAGAAGTTATAGTTATCTACCAGCACGTCGTCGAAAAGCCGGCACTCGAAACTGGCGTGGCATTCCGCAATCGACGGCGCGGCGACCTGTTCGCTTTGTTCTGCCGTGAGCTGGAAGGCGGCGAATTTATCCAGCCTGTCGCCATCGCAATTGCCAATTCTGGCGACCGTTTCTGCCATCGCCGCATCCGGCAGGTTAATCACGCACTCACCGCTGCGGCGAATCATCCCGAAGCTGATATTGCCGGCGGAAATCATGCACCCCACCAGCGAGGGGGAAAATTCCAGCACCGTATACCAGCCGAGGGTCATGATATTGTTGTGCTCCTGCCAGCGGCTGCTGATTAAGACCACGGCACCGGGCTCCAGCCAGTGACGTACATCATGTAAAGGCCAGGGTTGTTTCTGCATCAGAGACTCCTCCCGTCATGGATTTACCTTAAGCGTAGTCCAATCTGTTTTGAGGTTATTTTCCGCCCACAGAATAAATTTCTCTTTTGGCAGCGCCGGGCTGTACAGCTATCTCTGAGCATAAAGCAGGCCACAGTTGCCTATATCTTCGGTTACGTGGGTAATCAGTTCGTTCTGTCCGGCATGGGGAATAAAAATAGCCGGCGTACGTTCGCTCGCGTGAAGCGTGGCTATCCTGCTCGCGATAAAACGGCATTTTTACCTGACGGGGAACCAGCCAGATGCTGAAGGCGATAGGCACAATAAGGGCGAGTATCAACCTCCTGACACCAGACTCGCCCGATGCCGGTCGTCATGTGTATATCGGTATGTCAGAGGGGAATATCCAATAGCGGAGCAAGGATTATTATTGGATATAAAAAAGGCCCGATATGGCCAAATAATGGCGATATCGGGCTAATTACGGATGATCCGCGGCGTTCGAGGCGCTGAACGATACGGTTAAAACGAGGGCTGAAGCTGGAATGCTGACCGCATGCGCGATCGGCATCCATTGACAGTGTAAAACGCGATCATGACAGCCAGATGTTGCTTTTAATGCGCATCCGGCGCGCTTATGGCGCTCATCAAAGACCCTACAGAAGCGCTCGCCGAAGGCGACGTCGATTTTCTGCCCGGCGCTTGCCCATCAGTTGAACTCGTAATACCTCACGGGCGGTTCGCTCCGCCCGTCGTTTGACTCCCTTCACTTCTCATGGTTGATCTTTGCGTTTTAGCGGCGTAATCTTATTGTTATGTTATAACATATCCGTAGGGGTTATCATGAAAGCCAATATCCATCCGCATTATCGTACCGTTGTGTTCCATGACACCAGCGCGAATGAATATTTTAAAGTCGGGTCGACGATTAAGACCGAACGAGTGATTGAACTGGAAGGGGTGACCTATCCGTATGTCACCATCGACGTCTCTTCCAAGTCGCACCCGTACTACACCGGCAAGCAGAAAACCTTCAACAATGAAGGTAGCACTGCGCGTTTCCGCCAGCGTTTTGGCGGTTTTATTGATGCGAAAAGGAACTAAGGATGCAGGTACTCAACTCATTGCGCAGTGCGAAACAGCGCCACCCGGATTGCCAGATCGTCAAACGCAAAGGACGGCTGTACGTTATCTGTAAGAGCAACCCTCGCTTTAAAGCCGTGCAGGGGCGCAAGAAAAGACGTTAGTCCACCCGTGCGCGGAAACTCTCCAGCGTGTGATGCTGCTGGCCATCGGGGCTAAAATTCCCGGCGGCCAGCCAGCGCTGCATCGCCTTATCAATTTGCGGCCACTCGCTGTCGATTATCGAAAACCAGTCGGTATCGCGGTTGTGCCCCTTTATCACTAATGCCTGACGAAAACGCCCCTCAAACTGAAACCCCAACCGCTGCGCCGCCCGGCGTGAAGGCTCGTTCAGACTATTGCATTTCCACTCATAGCGGCGGTAGCCGAGGGTATCGAAGACATAGCGCATCAGCAGCCAGTGCGCTTCCGTCGCCATTGCCGTGCGGCTCAGCAGCGGCGAAAAATGCACGTGTCCTACTTCGACCACGCCATGTTGCGCATCAATACGCATCAGCGCCAAAGAGCCGACAGGCCGGCGGGTCTGTTCATCGATCACGGCAAAATGCATCGGGTCGGCAAGCTTTTCTACGCCGGCGATCCAGGCGCTAAATTCCTCAACGCTGCTGTCCGGCTCGCGCAGTAGCCAGGTCCAGCTGCGGGTATCCGGGGCCAGTTGATAAGCGGCAAAGAGGGCGCTGGCATGCCCGGTGGTCAGAGGTTCGAGGCGACATAAACGTCCTTGCAGAACGTGCCGTTCAGGATAAGCACGCGGCTGCCAGTCGGGCAGGGCCTCGCCGACGGGTTGACCAAACAGGTTTTGCTGATTCATGGGTTTTCCTTGTGGGGGGATATATCCTGAGACTAAAGTTTTACTGGTTCCATAAAAAGTGCCATCAAGGTATGTTTTTATGGTGCCACGAGGAGCTGCGATGAATATCCCTGACGATGCCTTTTTCACATTACTGGAACATGCCCTGCAGAGGCGGGGAGAAGAGACCCTCCAGCGGACGCTGTATCGCACGCTGCGAGAGGCCATGTTGCAAGGGGAGCTGGCGGCAGGCAGTCGTTTACCCGGCTCGCGGGCGATCGCGCTACGGCTAAACCTGTCGCGTAATACGATTAACGGGGCGCTGGATCAGCTGGCAATGGAGGGTTATTTGCTACGTAGCAGTCAGGGAAGCCACGTAGCAACGCTGGCATCGTCGGGTGAGAGTGAGGTTTCGCCGTTCACTATCGCGCTGCCTGAGCGGCTGCTTGCGTTACCGCCCGGCACCCGCCGCGACTCGCCGACGCTGGCGTTTACCCCGGGTACGCCGGCGATCAACTACTTTCCGCTGCCCATCTGGCGACGGTTGCTCGATCGGGTGCTGCGTGAGGAGGGAAGTGCGCTGCTCGGGTACGGGGATGCGGCGGGTGAACCTGCGCTACGGCAAGCGATTGTTCGTCATCTGGCCCTGTCTCGCGGCATCCGTTGCGCTGCCCGCCAAATCGTGATTACCGAAGGCGCGCTCGAAGGGGTCAATCTCTGTACTCATCTATTGAGCGTGGCTGGCGACACGGCATGGGTGGAAGATCCGGGTTACGCAGGCGCAAAGAGCGTTTTCCTGAAGGCCGGGCTGCGGATAAAGGGGATGCCGGTGGACAGTGAGGGAATGCGCCCGGATGTTCATGATAGCGCACCCCCGCGGCTGATCTTCACCTCCCCTTCACACCAGTATCCCTGGGGCGTGGTGATGAGCGCCGGCAGGCGCCTGGCGCTGCTGGAGTATGCGCGGCAACATGACGCCTGGATCGTTGAGGATGATTACGATAGCGAATTTCGCTACAGCGGCGAGCCGGTTCCGGCGATGTCAGGAATGATAAAACATGCGCCGGTGGTCTATCTCGGAACCTTCAGTAAAACGCTGTTTCCGGCGCTGCGTATGGGTTTCGTGGTGATGCCTCCGGCGTTAGCCGAAGCGGCGCAGGGCGTGGTTGGATCGCTGCTCCGCGGTGGCCATCGCGCCGAGCAGCGTGCGCTGGCGTTGTTTATTGAAGAGGGGCATTACGCGCGTCATCTGGCGGCGATGCGGCGTTTGTATCGCAAGCGACAGCTGCAGCTGCGGGAGGTGCTGGAGACGGAGCTGACGCACTCGTGTGATATTATCGGCGGCGGCGGCGGCCTGCATCTGACAGTGGCAATCGACGGAATAGACGACTGCGCGGTGGCCGAGCGGGCTCGTCAGTTTCAGCAGGCCCCGGCGGCGTTAAGCCGTTTTTATCTCGATGCGCAACGCGCACGTAGCGGACTGGTGCTGGGGTATGGCAACACGTCCGCCTCGCATTTTACTCCGGCGATCCGCACGTTGAATCGGCTTATCGGGCAGTATCGACGCGGGTAAGGCTGAACACATCGTAAAAAGAGAGCTCACCTTTGGTCGCCACCATTTTTTGCAGCTGGCTTTTCTGTTCGCCGGCAACCCGCGGCGACTGCATGATGCGTTCAATCAGTTGTTCTGGCACATAGCGCGTGTTGTACCACTCCCCGTTATAGCAGACGCGGAAATCCAGCACGTCGATGTCTTCGTAGCGATAGCGCGGGTAGACATCAAAAAAGAAGAAACCGTTTAGCAGGACAAACAGGACGACCAGCAGCCAGACTGAATCTGCCAGCGTCTCTGAACGCTGCATGACGACAAAGGTCGCGAGGAATGCGGCGTACATTGCGACGAACAGCCACGGATGATTGCGAATAAAACTGATACTAAAGCGCGGGCGGTTGTCGCGCTTCTCTTTCACATTGAGCTCATCAATCGTGTTGGTCAGCAGTCGCTGTATTTCTGTCATAGTGCTCCCCGAATTCTCCTAAGGCCCAGCCTGAAGGCTATTTTATGTTGCGGGTAGCACACGGGGAAGTAACAGATCGGTTGCAGAAAAGCATAACAGTTAGGTTTTTTCCGGGATCAGCATCTTAATGATCTGCGCCGGGTTGCCGCCGACTACGGCATTTGCCGGAACATCCTTCACCACCACCGCGCCAGAAGCAATGACCGCATTGTCGCCAATCGTGATCCCGGGGTTAATCACCGCCCGGCCGCCAATCCAGACATTGTTACCGATAGTGACCGGCTTGCCGTATTCTTTACCGCTGTTGCGTTCCGCCGCATCCAATGGATGAGTGGCGGTATAAATATGGACGCCGGGCGCTAACATACAGTTATCGCCGATATGTATCGGGCAGACGTCGAGCATCACGCAATCAAAGTTTGCGTAGAAATTAGCGCCGAGGAAAATATTGTAACCATAATCACAGCGGAAAGTGGGTTCAATATAGGCATCACCCGCCTGACCAAATAGCTCTGTCAGACATATTGTTCGCCATTCCCGTTCATCCGGGGCGGAATGGTTGTAGCGATGCAGCAATTGTCTGGCGCGCAGGCGGTCGGCCCGTAAAGTGGCATCTCCTGCCTGATACAGCTCGCCGGCGATCATTTTACGTTTCTCTTCGCTCATGAGGCTTTCCTTTTAGAGGGGAGCGCCACAGTATAAAAAAGAAACCGGTTTCATAAACGCCGTTTAGCAACTTATGCGAGTAATGTCACATTTATACCCAGAATGAGGAGGAGGGGCTCGATTAACCATCTTACTGATACGTGAAATGAATTAGCGAATGAATTTCCAGACCGACGTCGGGATTTTGTCGTAGAGTTTATTCATGGTCAATTCAGCCAGACGATGATCGGCCGCTGAGTAAAATACCGCCAGTTCGTTATCGGAAAGTTCATATTTATTCTTTTCAATTACGCGTTCCAGCGTATCAATTGTCTGGCAGCGACGCAAACGCATCAAATAGTCTGTTTTGGTTAATGGTTCAGCAGACATAAATTCACCTTTTGATTGTAATAATACTAACAAGAAAGACTTGCCGGATTTTCCCGGCTGGCGTTGACAAAACATCGGAATAACCGATTTCCCGATTTACGCCATTTCTGTAGATCGACCGTGTTAATGCCATAACTACTGAACAACATAAAGGTGTCGTCCAGGTATTCGTCCAGCTGAGCGATCAGTTTATTATCCTCAGCGTACTTAATTTTATAATTAAGCGCGAACGTGGCAATGTGTTCGATCAATTCATTAAGCTGAAGATTGATAGCCGACGTTGGGTCGTTTACCCAACCGTGGTTACTCTCTTCCAGGTTTGCAAGGCAGTCATGATACAAGGTTTCGCAAAGAAATCGAAGCTGTGCGATATCATGTCTTTTTGGCGAGTATTCGTCCATAACACATCCCCTTTTGAGTGGTTTAAACGACGACTAACAAGCACCGTTGTGGGATGAACACGACTAACAGACCTGACACATACATTGTAATCCTGTTGATTTAACTATAATCCACTCTTAAAAAGATTTCACCGTGCTATTACGAAAAATTACAATTATCGCCGTTAATTTATCTTAAAAATATCCAGATTTATTATCCCAGAACATATCAAAACACTGGCAAAGTGAAAGCAAAGCTTATGTATCATTGATTTAGCAGGTTCTTTTGCACCACTTCAGAACACAACCTCGGATAACATCGGGCGTTAAGAATATTCTTAGAGGGGCTGAGGATTAAACCTGAGAAAGAATAATCTGATAAGAACGGCGTAATGCTTATCACCAGAAATTGTATATCAGCTTGTAAAACAAACAGTGGCAATGTGTGCGCTTTAATATACGCCATCCGGCAAAGTTCCTCAACGTCTCCTGAGTCAGTCTGGCGTACGGCAGAAAAAAGGGCCGCAAATGCGGCCCTGAGAGGAGAGATTAATGATGCCCAGTCGGATGGCTGTGCTCGATATCTTCGGTTTTCTTACTGAAGCGGCGACGAACCACCACGAAGAATACCGGAACAAAGAAGATCGCCAGAACCGTCGCGGTCACCATCCCGCCCATTACGCCAGTACCGACGGCGTTCTGTGCGCCGGAACCTGCGCCGGAGCTGATCACCAGCGGCATAACGCCGAGGATAAATGCCAGCGAGGTCATCAGGATCGGGCGCAGACGCATACGTACCGCTTCCAGGGTCGCTTCGACCAGACCCTTGCCTTCTTTTTCCATCAGGTCCTTCGCGAATTCGACGATAAGTATCGCGTTCTTCGCCGACAGGCCGATGGTGGTCAGCAGACCGACCTGGAAGTAAACGTCGTTTGTCAGACCGCGGAACGTTGCCGCCAGCAGCGCGCCGATAACCCCCAGCGGAACAACCAGCATAACCGAGAACGGAATGGACCAGCTTTCATACAGCGCCGCCAGACACAGGAACACCACGATAAGCGAGATGGCGTACAGCGCCGGAGCCTGGTTACCGGACAGGCGTTCCTGGTAGGACATGCCGGTCCAGTCATAGCCGATACCCGCAGGTAGTTTGCCGGCCAGCTCTTCCATCAACGCCATCGCTTCACCGGTACTCCTGCCCGGCGTCGCCTGGCCGAGGATTTCCATCGACGGTAGACCGTTATAGCGTTCCAGACGCGGTGAACCGTACTCCCAATGCGACGTAGAGAAGGCCGAGAACGGCACCATCTGTCCGTCGCTGCCGCGAACATACCAGTTACCAATGTCTTCCGGCAGCATACGGTATTTCGCTTCGGACATAATGTACACTTTCTTCACGCGGCCGCGGTCGATGAAGTCATTGACGTAGCTACCGCCCCAGGCTGCGCCCAGCGTGGTGTTGATGTCACTAATGGATACGCCCAGCGCCTGCGCTTTCTCCTGATCGATATCCACCTTGAACTGCGGAGTATCTTCCAGGCCGTTCGGACGCACGGCGACCAGCAGATCGGGGTGTTTCGCAACCTCGCCAAACAGCTGGTTACGTGCCTGAGTCAGTTTTTCATGGCCCAGACCGCCCTGGTCAATCAGCTGGAAGTCAAAGCCGGTAGCGGTACCCAGCTCAACGATGGCCGGCAGGTTAAAGGCGAAGACCATCGCATCTTTAATCTGCGAGAAGCGAGCCATCGCACGACCGGTGATGGCTTCCACCTTGTTCTCTGCGCCCGGACGTTCGCTCCAGTCCTTCAGCGACACGAACGCGATACCGGTGTTCTGGCCGCGGCCTGAGAAGCCAAAACCGTTAACCGCGAACACGGATTCAACGTTAGCTTTCTCTTTGGTGAGATAGTAATCCGTCATCTCATCCAGAACTTTCTGCGTCCGTTCCTGCGTTGCGCCTGCAGGCAGCTGAGCCATGCTCAGGAAGACGCCCTGGTCTTCATCCGGCAGGAACGAGCTCGGCAGACGAACAAACAGCCAGGCCATCCCGACAACGATGATCAGATACAGCACCAGATAACGACCGGTGCTACGCAGAATGCTGCCTACGCTATCGGTGTAATGATGCGTGCTCTTATCGAACATGCGGTTAAACCAGCCAAAGAAGCCTTTGTGCTCGCCGTGACCGCCTTTCGCAACAGGTTTCAGCATCGTGGCGCACAGCGCCGGAGTAAGGATCAAGGCGACCAGTACCGACAGCGCCATTGCCGACACGATAGTGATGGAGAACTGACGGTAAATCGCCCCGGTGGAGCCGCCGAAGAAGGCCATCGGGATAAATACCGCAGAAAGGACCATCGCGATACCGACCAGCGCGCCCTGAATCTGTCCCATGGACTTACGGGTCGCTTCCTTCGGCGGCAGCCCTTCTTCCGCCATCACGCGCTCGACGTTTTCCACCACCACGATGGCGTCATCGACGAGCAGGCCTATCGCCAGCACCATACCAAACATGGTCAGGGTGTTTATCGAGAAGCCAAACAGGGCCAGGATGGCGAAAGTCCCCAACAGTACAACCGGCACCGCGATGGTTGGAATCAACGTGGCGCGGAAGTTCTGCAGGAACAGATACATGACCAGGAACACCAGGATGATCGCTTCTACCAGCGTTTTGACCACTTCATGAATAGAAATTTTCACGAACGGCGTGGTGTCATACGGGTAAACAATCTTCAGCCCTGACGGGAAGAACGGTTCCATTTTTGCCAGTTCGGCGCGAATGGCGTTGGCGGTGTCCAGCGCGTTCGCCCCGGTCGCCAGCTTGATCCCCAGGCCGGAAGCCGGCAGGTTGTTGTATTTCGCGATAATGTCGTAGTTTTCACCACCCAGCTCGACTTTCGCCACGTCGCGCAGACGAACCTGCGAACCATCCTGGTTCACTTTCAGCAGAATATTGCTGAATTCGTCAGCGGATTTCAGACGGGTCTGCGCAATGATGGAGGCGTTCAGCTGCTGGCCTTTCACCGGCGGCGTACCGCCCAACTGACCGGCTGCAACCTGGGCGTTCTGCGCTTTAATGGCGCTGATCACATCCACCGGCGTCAGCTGGAAGTTGTTCAGCTTGTTCGGATCCATCCAGATACGCATCGCGTACTGGGAACCAAATAGCTGAACGTCACCCACGCCGGACGTACGGCTGATCGCATCTTTCATGTTGGCGCCAACGTAGTCGGAAATATCCTCCTGCGTCATGGTGCCGTTGGTGTTGATCACGCCGACAACCATCAGGAAGCTACTGGAGGATTTCTCCACGCTCACGCCCTGTTGCTGTACTTCCTGCGGCAGCAGCGGCATGGCGAGCTGCAGTTTGTTCTGCACCTGAACCTGCGCGATGTCCGCATCCGTACCGGACTGGAAGGTCAGGGTGATCTGAACCGTACCGGTTGAGTCGCTGTTGGAGGACATGTACATCAGGTTATCGATACCGTTCATGTTCTGTTCGATAACCTGCGTAACGGTATCCTGTACCGTTTTCGCATCAGCGCCGGGGTAGGTTGCGGTGATCGAGACCGCCGGTGGCGCAATCGTTGGATATTGCGCGACAGGCAGCTTCAGGATCGACAGTCCCCCAGCAAGCATGATTATTATGGCGATCACCCATGCGAATATCGGGCGATCGATAAAGAAATTAGGCATGTCTTAACGGCTCCTGTTTAAGTTAAGACTTGGTTTGTTCTGACTGAGCGTTACCTGCGGTTTGCTGCTTATCGTCAGAGGCTACTTCCTGCGCTTTTACCTGCACGCCTGGTTTTACTTTTTGCAGTCCGGCTACGATGACGCGGTCGCCGGATTGCACGCCGCTGGTGACCAGCCATTGATCGCCAATCGCCTGCGTTGCGGTGACCTGACGAACTTCGACCTTATCGCCTTCACCCACCACCATGACGCTGGCATCGCCGCGCGGCGTACGGGTGACACCCTGCTGCGGAACCAGCAGCGCATCCGGGTTAGTCCCTTCCTGCAGGCGTGCGCGAACGAACATCCCTGGCAGCAGGGTGTGATCCGGGTTCGGGAAGATGGCGCGTAGCGTGATAGAGCCGGTGGTCTGGTCAACGGTGACGTCAGAAAACTCCAGCGTACCGCTTTGCGGATACTTAAGACCGTCGTTGGTCACCAGTTCGACCTTCGCTTTGCCGTTTTCTTGTTTCAGCGTACCGTTTGTCAGCTCTTGTTTCAGACGCAGGAAATCGTTGCTCGATTGGGTCACGTCTACATAGATAGGATCCAGCTGCTGTACGGTTGCCAGCGCGGTCGTCTGACCGTTCTGCACCAGCGCGCCTTCGGTAACCGCCGATTTACCAATACGCCCGCTGATAGGCGAGGTCACTTTGGTATAGGCCAGGTTGATGCGCGCGGTTTCAACGGCGGCTTTCGCGGCGACAACGGCAGCATTGCTCTGCTGTGCGTCGGCGACGGCAGTGTCATAATCCTGTCGACTGATGTACTGGGTGCCTAACAGTTTCTGATAACGTTTAACCGTCAGCTGGGCGATATTGGCCGCGGCCTGCGCTTTGGCCAGGTCGCCTTTGGCGCTTTCGTAGCTGGCCTGATAGGTCGCCGGATCGATCTGATAAAGGGACACGCCGGCCTGAATATCGCTGCCTTCGGTGAAGTTACGTTTTAGAATAATGCCACTCACCTGAGGACGGACTTCCGCCACCCGAAAGGCGCTGGTACGGCCCGGGAGCTCAGTGGTGATTTGCAGAGGTGCGGATTTGAGCGTCACAATACCGACTTCCGGCATTTGCTGGGCTCCTTGCTGAGCCGGTTTGTCGTCACATCCTGTTAGCGCTAAGCTGCCTGAGAGCATCAGAACGACCGCCAGAGGCGTTAACCCTCTGTTTTTGTTCATATGTAAACCTCGAGTGTCCAATTTCAAATTGTTCAGTGGCTCAAACGACCACAAACCCACTACTGTGTTTCTATTATGGTCATGCTATGGTACATACATTCATAAATGTATGTAAACGCAACCTCTGTAAAGTCATCGACCTATGGCACGAAAAACCAAACAACAGGCACTTGAAACCCGGCAACACATTCTGGATGTTGCTCTGCGTTTGTTTTCGCAGCAAGGCGTATCATCTACCTCGTTGGCAGCAATTGCAAAAGCTGCGGGGGTCACGAGGGGGGCTATCTACTGGCATTTCAAGAATAAATCAGATTTATTTAATGAAATATGGGTGCTGTCGGAAGCTAGTATTAGCGATCTTGAAGTTGAGTATCGGGCAAAATTCCCCAACGATCCACTTTCAGTTGTTCGCGAGATATTAGTTCATGTTCTTGAAGCCACGGTGACAGAAGAGCGCAGACGCTTAATGATGGAAATCATCTTCCATAAATGCGAATTTGTCGGCGAAATGGCGGTGGTCCAGAAAGCACAGCAGAGCCTGTCTCTCGAGAGCTACGATCGTATCGAACAAACGCTCCATGAATGCATTGCAGCCCATATGCTCCCGGCTGATTTATTGACCCGCCGCGCCGCGATTTTAATGCGCAGCTACCTTTCCGGTCTGATGGAAAACTGGCTCTTCGCGCCGGATTCATTCGATCTGGCCAAAGAGGCGCGCGACTACGTTGCCATTCTTCTGGAAATGTATCAGTTCTGCCCCTCGCTCCGGGCCCCGTCGGCCGTTGAGACATAACTGAACGGCCAGAATAAAAAAAGGTGAGTTTTTGCTGACGTCCGCAGCTATTCGCGCGGTAGCAGAAATGCTATTCTGCGGGCTGCGACGACCCCCGGTATTCTCCGGCTTTTGCAACCACTCATGTTAACACTATGCTGCATACTATCCGTTGGCGATATGCCACTTCCGCTCTTGTCATTGTACTGCTGTTTTTTGTTAGCTGCCTTAGCCTTAATCAGGCCCTGGCCGCCGATATGCCCGAACGTTCTGATGTCCAGAATCAGCTTAATACGCTAAATAAGCAAAAAGAACTGACCCCGCAGGATAAGCTGGTTCAGCAGGACCTGGTACAGACCCTCGAGGCGCTCGATAAAATTGAGCGGATAAAGTCGGAAACGACCCAACTACGTCAACAGGTTGAACAGGCTCCGGCGAAAATGCGGCAGGCGGTAGACAGCCTGAATGCGTTAAGCGACGTGCCTGACGATGAGGTCACGCGCAAAACGCTCAGCACGTTGTCTTTACGTCAGCTTGAATCCCGCGTCACTCAGACCCTGGACGATCTGCAAACCGCGCAGACCGATCTGGCGACCTACAACAGCCAGCTGGTCTCCCTGCAAACGCAGCCGGAGCGCGTGCAAAACGCGATGTATTCGGCTTCCCAGCAGCTGCAGCAGATACGCAACCGCCTGAATGGTACCACGGTGGCGGGCGATGAAGCGCTGCGCCCGAGCCAGCAGGGGGTGCTGCTGGCGCAGCAGGCGCTGCTGAATGCGCAAATTGAGCAGCAGCGCAAAAGTCTTGAAGGCAATACCGTGCTGCAGGATACGCTGCAAAAGCAACGTGATTACGTCAGTGCCAACAGCAATCGCCTCGAACATCAGCTGCAGCTGTTGCAGGAAGCCGTTAACAGCAAGCGTCTGACGTTGACCGAAAAAACGGCTCAGGAAGCGGTGACGCCGGATGAAACGGCGCGTATCCAGGCAAATCCGCTGGTGAAGCAGGAGCTGGAAATTAACCATCAGCTGAGTCAGAAGCTGATCTCGGCGACGGAAAGCGGCAATCAGCTGGTGCAGCGCAACATTAAGGTCAAAAACTGGCTTGACCGGGCGCTGCAATCTGAGCGGGACATCAAAGAGCAAATCTCGGTTCTCAGAGGCAGCCTGCTATTGTCACGTATCCTCTACCAGCAGCAGCAGACGCTACCGTCGGCGGACGAGCTGGAAGATATGACCAACCGCATTGCCGATCTGCGCCTTGAACAATTTGAGGTGAATCAGCAGCGCGATGCGCTGTTCCAGAGCGATGCGTTCGTCGATAAGCTGGAAGAAGGGCATAGCGACGAAGTGACGCCGGATGTGCATGACGCGCTGCTGGACGTTGTGGACATGCGCCGCGAACTGCTCGATCAGTTTAACAAGCAGCTGGGCAACCAGCTGATGATGGCGATTAACCTGCAGATTAACCAGCAGCAGTTAATGAGCGTGTCGAGCAACCTGAAAGCGATCCTCACGCAGCAGATTTTTTGGGTCAACAGTAACAAACCGATGGACTGGGAGTGGATTAAGTCCTTCCCGGAAGCGCTGAAAGGACAGTTTAAGGCGATGAAAATCACCGTAAACTGGGAGAAAGCGTGGCCGGCGGTGTTTATTGCCTTCCTGGCCGGTCTGCCGTTATTGCTGATTGCCGGCCTGATCCGCTGGCGTCTGCAATGGTTACGTGGCTACCAGGCCCGGCTGGCGTCACAGGTTGGGCAGCTTCGTAATGACACCCAGCTGCATACGCCGAAAGCGATTCTGATCGATCTCATCAGGGCCTTACCGGTGGTGCTGCTGATTCTGGCGGTAGGGCTGATCCTGCTGACCATGCAGCTAAATATCAGCGAGCTGCTGTGGGCCTACAGTAAAAAGCTGGCTCTGTTCTGGCTGGTGTTCGGCCTGTGCTGGAAGGTGCTGGAAAAAGACGGCGTGGCGGTCAGCCACTTTAATATGCCGCCGCAGCTGACCAGCCACTGGCGTCGGCAAATTGTCCGCGTCAGCCTGGCGCTGCTGCCGCTGAATTTCTGGTCGGTGGTCTCCGAACTGTCGCCGTTGAATCTGATGGATGACGTGCTGGGGCAGTTTGTTATCTTCCTCAACCTGCTGCTGATTGCGGTGTTGGTGTGGCCGATGTGCCGCGAAAGCTGGCGCGATAAAGAGTCGCACAGCCTGCGTCTGCTTACCGTCACCGTACTTTCTATCGTACCGGTGGCGCTAATGGTGCTGACGGCGACTGGCTACTTCTATACCACTCTGCGTCTTGCCGGCCGCTGGATTGAAACCGTCTATCTGGTGATGCTGTGGAACCTGCTGTACCAGACCGTGTTACGCGGTCTGAGCGTGGCTGCGCGGCGTATTGCCTGGCGTCGCGCGCTGGCCCGCCGGCAGAATATGGTTAAAGAGGGGGCCGAAGGGGCTGAACCGCTGGAAGAGCCGACGATTGCGCTGGAACAGGTCAACCAACAAACGCTGCGCATCACCATGCTGGTGATGGTTGCGCTGTTTGGCGTGCTGTTCTGGGCAATTTGGTCGGATCTGATTACCGTATTCGCCTATCTCGACAGTATTACGCTGTGGCACTACAACGGCACCGAAGCGGGCGTCAGCGTGGTGAGAAGCGTGACGATGGGCAGCCTGCTGTTTGCGATCGTCGCCTCGATGGTCGCCTGGGCGCTGATCCGCAACCTGCCGGGCCTGCTGGAGGTGCTGATCCTCTCAAGGCTCAATATGCGCCAGGGCACCTCCTACGCGATAACCTCGATTCTGAACTACGCGATCATCGCCATCGGGGCGATGACGGTATTTGGCGCGCTGGGCGTTTCGTGGGACAAACTGCAGTGGCTGGCGGCCGCGCTGTCGGTCGGCCTCGGTTTCGGCCTGCAGGAGATTTTCGGTAACTTTGTTTCCGGCCTGATTATCCTTTTCGAACGCCCGGTACGCATTGGCGATACGGTCACGATCGGTACCTTCTCCGGCACCGTCAGTAAGATTCGCATCCGCGCGACGACCATTACCGACTTTGACCGTAAAGAGGTGATCATTCCCAACAAAGCGTTTGTCACCGAGCGGCTGATCAACTGGTCGCTGTCCGACACCGTGACCCGGGTGGTGATTCGTCTTGGCGTGGCCTACGGCTCCGATCTGGACAAGGTCAAAGAAGTCCTGCTGCAGGCGGCGCATGAGCATCCGAAAGTCATGCAGGAGCCTGGGCCATCGGTGTTCTTCACCACCTTCGGGCCGAGCACGCTGGATCATGAGCTGCGTCTGTACGTGCGTGAACTCCGCGACCGCAGCTACACGGTTGATGAACTGAACCGCGCGATCGATCGCCTCTGCCGTGACAACAATATCAACATCGCCTTCAACCAGCTGGAAGTTCATCTGCGTAATGAAAAAGGGGATGAAGTGACGGAACTGAAGCGTGAGGTGAAAGGGGATGACCCGTCCCCGGCGGTAGGTTAACTTTCCTCAGGGGCGGCCGCTGTGCCGCCCCGTTAATGCCCACAGGCTAGCGACTATCGTTCCCTGTTGACGATGGCTCCGTGCTATTGAGTTTGTTTTCATAGTCGCGTTTGATGATCTCCAGCGCGCCCAGCACGGTTTGCGCCGACACCTGGTTCTCTTCGAGCAGCATAATTAAATCGACGGCCAGTTTGACTTCGTCCGGGGCATTTTCCAGCGACATATTCCCTCCTTCGGTTAGCGCGTTAAGCGTGCCAGCACGCCTTCAATTTTTTCCAGCGCATCGCGACAGCGCGCTAAACGTCCGGCGTAGGCGTCGACCTCTTTCGCCAGCCGCTGCTGTTCAGCAAGCGTTGTCGCCTGGGTCAACTGACGTTGGCGATCGTTTCTCATCGCCAGCAGGCGGCGCTCGTATTCCTGATGCTGTAGCCGCCGCCGCTGCCAGCGGTTCAGGCCGGGTGACGCGCTATCCCAGCTGCGCAGCGGCCAGGTGGCCGTTTCCCGGCTGAGGGCGGCGATTTGCGCGACCAGCCGCTCCGCCAGCCAGGCCACCTGCGGCAGCTGCTGTCGGGCGACGGCCTGTTGCAGCTCAGCAAAATGCTGTTGGGCTTCCTCGAGATAGGCCCGCATCAGCGTACTGCGGGTACGGAACAGCTGGCGGTCGAAACGGGCGCTGAGCGTTGCATGATGTGCCAGCGGGGCAACCTGCGCCGCCAGCTGGGCCAGCTGATTTTCCAGCGTGTGTAAAAGCCGGGTTGTTTTCAAATAACTCCTCCCTACCCAGATAAGCAACTGTGCTACAGTAGCCCTCTCTGCCTGATAACGATTCGCATTATGCCACGTATTATTTTAATCATCATTGGCTGGCTGGCGGTAGTGCTGGGGACGCTGGGCGTCTTTTTGCCTTTATTGCCGACCACCCCGTTTATTCTTCTGGCGGCCTGGTGTTTCGCCCGTTCGTCGCCGCGTTTTCACCACTGGCTGCTGTATCGTTCGTGGTTCGGCGGCTATCTTCGCCACTGGCAGCAATATCGTGCGATGCCGCCCGGCGCCAAACCGCGGGCAATAGTGATGATTCTGCTGACCTTCGCCATTTCACTGTGGCTGGTTAAGCTTACGTGGGTTCGCATCATGTTGCTGGTCATTCTGGCCTGCCTGCTGATATTTATGTGGCGTATTCCGGTGGTTGACGCAAAGCAACAAAAGCACTGATGCGCCATAATGAGTGTTGCAATTGTGGCTTACAGACAGTAAATTCGAGCGTTTTCGAGCGCGGGTACGCCTGGTCAAAGGTTAAACAACGGTTTCTTTGACCCGTCTGGCCTGCCCGTGAGTAACACCGTTTTTATCAGGCATAAACTTATGACCGCAACAGCACAGCAGCTTGAATATCTAAAGAACAGTATCCAAAGCATTCAGGATTATCCAAAACCGGGTATTCTTTTCCGCGATGTCACCAGCTTGCTGGAAGACCCGAAGGCCTATGCACTGAGCATTGAACTGCTGGCCGAGCGCTATAAAGACGCCGGCATCACCAAAGTGGTGGGTACCGAAGCGCGCGGTTTCCTGTTTGGCGCCCCGGTGGCGCTGGCGCTGGGCGTGGGCTTTGTGCCGGTACGTAAACCGGGTAAGCTGCCGCGCGAAACGATTGCCGAGAGCTACGAGCTCGAATACGGCACCGATCGGCTGGAAATCCACGTCGATGCGATCAAGGAAGGCGATAAAGTCCTCGTTGTTGACGATCTGCTGGCGACCGGCGGCACCATTGACGCCACCGTCAAGCTGATTCGCCGCCTCGGTGGCGAAGTCCATGATGCCGCTTTCATTATCAATCTCTTCGATCTGGGCGGCGAACAGCGCCTGGAGAAACAGGGGATTCACTGCTACAGCCTGGTGCCGTTCCCGGGCCACTAAGCATTTCCCGATACATAGCCTCGCCGATCCGGCGGGGCTGTGATAGCATTACCTCCTCGTGATTTCACCTTCCAGCGTTTCAGAGCCAGCCCATGAGTTATCAGGTCTTAGCCCGTAAATGGCGCCCACAAACCTTTGCTGACGTCGTCGGCCAGGAACATGTGCTGACCGCACTGGCGAACGGCTTATCGTTAGGGCGCATTCATCACGCTTATCTCTTTTCCGGCACCCGCGGCGTGGGGAAAACCTCCATCGCGCGATTGTTAGCGAAAGGGTTGAACTGTGAAACCGGTATTACCGCCACGCCGTGCGGCGTTTGCGATAACTGCCGTGAAATAGAACAGGGGCGCTTTGTCGATCTGATTGAGATCGATGCCGCTTCCCGCACCAAAGTCGAGGACACCCGCGACCTGCTGGATAACGTCCAGTACGCGCCGGCCCGTGGTCGCTTTAAGGTCTATCTGATCGATGAAGTCCACATGCTGTCGCGCCACAGCTTCAACGCGTTGTTAAAGACGCTGGAGGAGCCGCCCGCGCACGTCAAATTCCTGCTGGCGACCACCGATCCGCAGAAGCTGCCGGTAACGATCCTCTCGCGCTGTCTCCAGTTCCATCTGAAGGCGCTGGATGTCGAACAGATCCGTCATCAGCTTGAACATATTCTTGGCGAAGAGCGGATTGATTTTGAATCCCGCGCGCTGCAGCTGCTGTCGCGTGCGGCGGACGGCAGCCTGCGCGATGCGTTAAGCCTGACCGATCAGGCGATTGCCAGCGGCGACGGCCGTCTGACGACGGAGTCGGTCAGTACCATGCTCGGCACCCTCGACGACGATCAGGCTCTTGCGCTGATTGAGGCGCTGGTGGCTGCCGACGGAGAGCGGGTGATGGCCGGGGTGAACGAGGCGGCTTCGCGGGGCGTTGAGTGGGAGGCGCTGCTGGTTGAAATGCAGAGCCTGCTGCACCGAATTGCGATGGTTCAGCTGTCACCGTCAGCGCTGGGGGCCGATATGGCCGCGGTGGAGCAGCGAATGCGTGAACTCGCGCGCACCGTGCCGCCCGCCGATGTACAATTGTATTATCAGACCCTGTTAATGGGCCGCAAAGAGCTGCCGTATGCGCCGGACAGGCGCATGGGCGTGGAAATGACGCTGCTGCGAGCGCTGGCCTTCCATCCGCGCATGCCGCTGCCGGAGCCCGAGGTGCAGCCGCTGCCGGCGGTAGCCAGCGCCCCTGCGCAGGCCGCACTGGTCCAGGCTCCGGCGGCCCAGCAGCCGCCGCAGAATTTGCCGCAGACCACCAGTCAGGTACTGGCGGCGCGAAGCCAGCTGCAGCGTAGCCAGGGGGCGCCCACCCCAAAAAAGAGTGAACCGGCAGCCGCATCCCGCGCGCGGCCGGTGAATAACGCTGCGCTGGAGCGTCTGAGTTCGATTACCGAGCGCGTGCAGGCTCGGCCTGCCGCCGCGGCGCAGGAAAAGGCGCCGGCTAAAAAAGAGGCCTATCGCTGGAAAGCGACGACCGTTGTCGAAGCGGTGAAAGAAGAGGTCGCGACGCCGAAAGCGCTGAAGAAAGCGCTGGAGCACGAAAAAACGCCGGAGCTGGCGGCAAAACTGGCGCTTGAAGCGGTCGAACGCGACAGCTGGGCGGCAGAGGTCAACCAGCTGATGGTGCCGAAGCTGGTGGAGCAGGTCGCGCTCAATGCATGGAAAGAGCAGGACGGTCAGCGGATCTGCCTGCATCTGCGTCCGAGCCAGCGGCATCTGAATTCCGCCGGCGCGCAGCAAAAGCTGGCCGAAGCGCTGGGCGTTTTGTATGGCGCAGCGGTTGAACTGACCATCGTGGAAGATGATAATCCTGCGATGCGCACGCCGCTGGAGTGGCGGCAGGCAATTTACGAAGAGAAGCTTGCGCAAGCGCGCGAAGCGATTATTGCGGATAACAACATTCAGACGCTGCGTCGCTTCTTTGATGCGGACCTGGATGAAGAGAGTATTCGCCCCATTTGATTGCAAGTTTGACTTGCGGTCAGCATCCTTAACGATGACTTACTGAGAGAGAAGCCTATGTTTGGTGGAAAAGGCGGCCTGGGTAACCTGATGAAGCAGGCCCAGCAGATGCAAGACAAAATGCAGAAGATGCAGGAAGAGATCGCTCAGCTGGAAGTGACCGGGGAATCCGGCGCCGGTCTGGTGAAAGTGACCATCAACGGCGCGCACAACTGCCGTCGCGTGGAGATCGATCCCAGCCTGCTGGAAGACGACAAAGACATGCTGGAAGACCTCGTGGCTGCGGCATTCAACGATGCGGCACGCCGCATTGAAGAGACCCAGAAGGAGAAAATGGCCTCCGTCTCCTCCGGTATGCAGCTGCCGCCTGGCTTTAAGATGCCATTCTGATGCAAACCAGCCCGCTGTTAACTCAGCTTATGGAAGCATTGCGCTGTCTGCCGGGCGTGGGCCCGAAGTCAGCGCAGCGCATGGCGTTTACGCTACTTCAGCGCGATCGTAGCGGCGGGATGCGTCTGGCGCAGTCATTGACGCGCGCGATGTCGGAAATCGGCCACTGCGCCGATTGCCGCACCTTCACCGAGCAGGAGGTGTGCAATATTTGCAGCAACCCGCGTCGCCGTGAAAACGGCCAGATCTGCGTGGTGGAGAGTCCTGCGGACATCTACGCCATTGAGCAGACCGGGCAGTTTTCCGGCCGCTACTTTGTCCTGATGGGCCACCTGTCGCCGCTTGACGGGATTGGGCCGGATGACATCGGGCTTGACCGTCTGGAGCAGCGGCTGCGCGACGAATCGATGCAGGAAGTGATCCTCGCCACCAACCCGACGGTGGAAGGGGAAGCGACCGCGAACTACATTGCCGAACTCTGCGCGCAGTACGGCGTGGAAGCCAGCCGTATCGCCCACGGCGTGCCGGTAGGCGGCGAGCTGGAGATGGTTGACGGCACCACGCTGTCGCACTCTCTCGCCGGGCGGCATAAGATCCGTTTTTAACCCACGAAACTCTCATCATTCAGGCGGCAGGCTGCCCTGCCGAACCCGGTCACCTACTGATGCCAGCGACCGGGCATGTCGCCTGAATGATTTCGCGCCTGGCGCAATTTTCTCGGTTCTCGCTTGAAAATATCCCTCTCTGTCCCCACTTCCTGTTCAACTGTTTTGTTTACCATTAAAAATGGCATTGTTGAGGTTGAGCTAGATGAAAGGACAAGAAACTCGTGGTTTTCAGTCAGAAGTAAAACAGCTTCTGCACCTGATGATCCATTCTCTCTATTCCAATAAAGAAATCTTCCTGCGCGAGCTTATTTCTAACGCCTCCGATGCGGCCGACAAGCTGCGTTTCCGCGCGCTGTCCCAGCCGGATCTGTACGAAGGCGACGGTGAGCTGCGCGTACGTGTTTCTTTTGATAAAGACAACCGTACTCTGACCATCGCCGATAACGGTATCGGGATGAACCGCGAAGAGGTGATTGACCATCTCGGGACGATCGCTAAGTCCGGGACGAAGTCCTTCCTCGAATCGATGGGCTCCGACCAGGCGAAAGACAGCCAGCTGATCGGTCAGTTTGGCGTCGGCTTTTACTCGGCGTTTATCGTGGCGGATAAAGTCACCGTGCGCACCCGCGCGGCGGGTGATAGCGCGGAAAACGGCGTGTTCTGGGAATCGGCTGGCGAAGGCGACTATACCGTCGCCGATATCACCAAAGCCGATCGCGGGACGGAAATAACCCTGCATCTGCGCGAAGGCGAGGACGATTTCCTCAACGACTGGCGCGTACGCTCGATCATCAGTAAGTACTCCGACCATATCGCGCTGCCGGTTGAGATCGAAAAACGCGAAGAAGTTGACGGCGAAACCGTGATCTCCTGGGAGAAAATCAACAAAGCCCAGGCGCTGTGGACGCGTAATAAGTCGGAAATCAAAGACGACGAATACAACGAGTTCTATAAACACATTGCCCATGACTACAGCGACCCGCTGACCTGGAGCCACAACCGCGTGGAAGGGAAGCAGGAGTACACCAGTCTGCTGTACATCCCGTCCCAGGCGCCGTGGGATATGTGGAACCGCGATCATAAGCACGGTCTGAAGCTGTACGTGCAGCGCGTCTTCATCATGGATGAGGCCGAGCAGTTCATGCCGAACTACCTGCGCTTCGTCCGCGGCCTCGTGGATTCCAACGATCTGCCGCTGAACGTATCGCGCGAGATCCTGCAGGACAGCAGCGTCACCCGCAACCTGCGCACCGCGCTGAGCAAACGCGCGCTGCAGATGCTGGAAAAACTGGCGAAAGACGACGCGGAAAAATATCAGACCTTCTGGCAGCAGTTTGGCCTGGTGCTGAAAGAAGGCCCGGCGGAGGACAGCGCGAATCAGCAGACTATTGCTAAGCTGCTGCGTTTCGCCTCTACCCATACCGATTCCGCCGCGCAGACCGTGTCGCTGGAAGAGTATGTCTCCCGCATGAAAGAAGGGCAGGAGAAGATTTACTACATCACCGCGGACAGCTACGCCGCGGCGAAGAGCAGCCCGCACCTCGAACTGCTGCGTAAGAAAGGCATCGAAGTTCTGCTGCTTTCTGACCGTATCGACGAGTGGATGATGAGCTACCTGACCGAGTTCGACGGCAAGGTGTTCCAGTCGGTGGCGAAAGCCGACGAGTCGCTGGATAAGCTGGCGGATGACGTCGATGAAAGCACCAAAGAGGCCGAAAAGGCGCTGGAGCCGTTCGTTGACCGGGTGAAAACGCTGCTGGGCGAACGGGTGAAAGAGGTTCGTTTGACTCATCGTCTGACCGATACCCCGGCTATCGTCACCACCGATGCGGATGAAATGAGCACCCAGATGGCGAAATTGTTTGCCGCTGCGGGCCAGTCTGCACCGGAAGTGAAGTACATCTTTGAACTGAATCCGGCTCACCCGCTGGTGAAACGCGCGGCGGATACTCAGGATGATACCCACTTCGGCGAATGGGTTGAACTGCTGCTCGATCAGGCCCTGCTGGCCGAACGCGGTACGCTGGAAGACCCGAACCAGTTTATCCGTCGTATGAACCAGCTGCTGGCGTCGTAATCTCCTCAGCCGCAGGCCCTCACTCGCCCCTCTCGCTCTGAGAGCGGAGCGGGTGAGGGCGCTTCCTCTGATGGCGTAAAATCCGCCTTTCAAGCAAAATAAACCCTCCATTAACCGTTTCAGCCGTTCCGCCTTCCTTGAGCCATCTGCGTTCTGGTGGTATGGTTTAGCGTTTTTGAAAAATTGAATCGACTTTTGAGGGGATTTTCGTAATGCGTATTATTCTGCTTGGCGCTCCGGGCGCGGGTAAAGGAACTCAGGCTCAGTTCATCATGGAGAAATACGGAATTCCGCAAATCTCTACTGGTGACATGCTGCGCGCCGCGGTGAAATCCGGCTCCGAGCTGGGCAAACAGGCGAAAGATATCATGGACGCCGGCAAGCTGGTGACCGACGAGCTGGTTATTGCGCTGGTTAAAGAGCGCATCACTCAGGAAGATTGCCGTAACGGTTTCCTGCTGGACGGTTTCCCGCGCACCATTCCGCAGGCTGACGCGATGAAAGAAGCGGGCATCGCCGTGGACTATGTCCTCGAATTTGACGTACCGGATGACCTGATTGTTGACCGTATCATCGGTCGTCGCGTCCATGCGGCTTCCGGCCGTGTTTACCACATCAAATTCAATCCGCCGAAAGTTGAAGGCAAAGATGACGTGACCGGCGAAGAGCTGACCACGCGTAAAGATGACCAGGAAGAGACCGTACGTAAGCGTCTGGTGGAATACCATCAGATGACGGCGCCGCTGATCGGTTACTATCAGCAGGAGGCGCAGGCGGGCAACACCAAATACGCCAAAGTTGACGGTACAAAAGCCGTTGCTGAAGTCCGTGTTGAACTGGAAAAAATCCTCGGTTAATCCCGTTGGTTCTCATCCCGCCGCTGCGGGATGAGAATACCTCTCATTCTACCTTTTTCTATGATTGGTTCCGTTTAGCGCCATTTCAGCTACAATTGTCAGCGATTCAAATGGTTAAGAGGCGGTAATGCATCAGACGAAAACAGGTATCTTGTTAGCCAATTTAGGCACTCCCGATGCGCCCACGCCCGATGCGGTGAAGCGCTATCTGCGACAATTCCTCAGTGACAAACGGGTGGTCGATACGCCGCGTCTGTTGTGGTGGCCGCTGCTGCGCGGGGTGATTCTGCCGCTGCGCGCGCCGCGGGTCGCTAAACTTTACCAGTCCGTGTGGATGGAAGAGGGCTCGCCGCTGATGGTTTACAGCCGCCGGCAGCAGCAGGCGCTGGCCGCGCGTTTACCCGATACGCCCGTGGCTTTAGGGATGAGCTATGGCTCACCGGCGCTGGAAAGCGCGGTGGATGAACTGCTGGCGCAGGGCGTTGGCCATATAGTGGTGCTGCCGCTGTACCCGCAGTACTCCTGCTCCACCGTGGCGGCGGTATGGGATGAACTGGCGCGAATTCTGGCTAAAAAACGGGCGATTCCCGGGATCTCGTTTATTCGCGATTACGCCGACGATGCCAGCTATATCGCTGCCCTGGCCGCCAGCGTCCGTACCTCATTTGCCGTTCACGGCGAACCGGATGTGCTGCTGCTCTCCTACCACGGTATCCCTCAGCGTTTTGCCCATGAAGGGGATGATTACCCGCAGCGCTGCCGCGATACCACCCGGGAGCTGGTTTCGGCGCTGGGCCTGCCACCGGATCGCGCGATGATGACCTTCCAGTCGCGCTTTGGCCGCGAGCCGTGGCTGACGCCTTACACCGACGAGACGTTGAAAATGTTGGGTGAGAAGGGCGTGAAGCATATTCAGGTTATCTGTCCGGGCTTTGCCGCCGACTGCCTGGAGACGCTGGAGGAGATTGCCGTGCAGAACCGGGAAGTGTTCCTCGACGCCGGCGGGAAGAAATACGAATATATCCCGGCGCTCAATGCCGACGACGCGCATATTGAAATGATGGTGAACCTGACGGCGTCTTATCGCTAATCGCGTGCGGCACGGGGAGTATGCTATTATTCCCCGCTTGTTCACTGCCATTAAATCGCCACTATGAAATTTCCCGGTAAACGCAAATCCAAACACTACTTTCCCGTTAACGCCCGCGATCCGCTGCTGCAGCAAACGCAGCCGGAAACCGACTCTAATATCGCGTGGGTGGTCGGTATCGATCAAACGCTGGTCGATATTGAGGCGAAAGTAGACGAGGCGTTTATCGTGCGTTACGGCTTAAGCGCCGGCCATTCGCTGGTGATTGAAGATGATGTCGCCGAGGCGCTCTATCAGGAACTGGTACGGAATAACCTGATCACCCATCAGTTTGCCGGCGGCACCATCGGTAACACCATGCACAACTATTCGGTGCTGGCAGATGACCGCTCGGTTCTGCTTGGCGTCATGTGCAGCAACATCGAAATCGGCGGCTACGCCTATCGCTATCTGTGCAACACCTCCAGTCGTACCGATCTGAACTACCTGCAAGGGGTGGATGGGGCGATTGGCCGCTGCTTCACGCTGATTAGCGACTCCGGCGAGCGGACGTTCGCCATCAGCCCGGGGCATATGAATAAGCTGCGCCCGGAAAGCATCCCGGAAGCGGTGATTGCCGGCGCGTCTGCGCTGGTGCTGACCTCTTATCTGGTGCGCTGTAAACCGGGCGAGCCGATGCCGGATGCGACGATGAAAGCCATCGAATATGCCAAAAAGCATGACGTACCGGTGGTGCTGACCCTCGGAACCAAATATGTGATTGCCGACAACCCGGCGTGGTGGCAGCAGTTCCTGAAGGAACATGTCTCTATCCTGGCAATGAACGAAGAAGAGGCGGAAGCGTTGACCGGGCTTTCCGATCCGCTGCTGGCGTCCGATAAGGCGCTGGAGTGGGTTGACCTCGTGCTGTGTACCGCCGGGCCTGCCGGCCTGTATATGGCCAGTTTCACTGAAGATGAAGCCAAACGTAAAACGCAGCACCCGCTGCTGCCGGGGGCGATCGCCGAATTCAACCAGTATGAGTTCAGCCGGGCGATGCGCCACCAGGATTGCGTTAACCCGCTACGGATTTACTCGCATATCGCGCCGTACATGGGCGGGCCTGAAAAAATCATGAATACCAACGGAGCGGGCGATGGCGCGCTGGCGGCGCTGCTGCATGATATTACCGCCAATAACTATCACCGTAATAACGTGCCGAACTCCAGCAAACACAAGTGTAAGTGGCTGACCTACTCGTCGCTGGCGCAGGTGTGCAAATACGCTAACCGCGTGAGCTATCAGGTGCTGAATCAGCATTCGCCGCGTTTAACCCGCGGTCTGCCGGAGCGGGAAGATAGCCTGGAAGAGGCCTACTGGGAGCGTTAAGCTCATCGCCCCTTTGGCGTCATGAAGGGGGAGTGGGTGGACGAAGAGGCTGAATGGTAACCTCCCCATATCAGGGGAGGCCATATGGCAACCTCGGGGGCCGTGCTTAGCCGGTGACCACTTCACCCGCCGGCGGCGTTTCCAGCAGCAGCAACATCGCGCGGGCGATTTCTCGCTCGCCCATCACCACCTGGTTTGCGCCGCGTTCGGTAATGTAATCCACTTCATCATCATAATGCGCCCGGGCGATAATCTCGATATTCGGGCATTTCTCGCGCGCTGAGGCGACGATTTCTCCCGCCTCGTAGCCGTTAGGAATGGTCAGCAGCAGCCAGCGGGCGCAGTCCAGATGCGCCAGATTCATGATCTCTTCATTGGCGGCATTGCCCAGCACCGCCCGAATACCGCGCGCGCGCAGCTCGTCCACGCGGGTGCGTGAGGTTTCGATGACCACCAGCGGGATCCCCTGCGCCATCAGCTTCTCACCCAGCAGGCTGCCGACGCGGCCAAACCCGACCAGCAGCGCGTGGTTGCAAATATCAACCGGGATCTGTTTCTCTTCCTCAAGCACCTCTTCGAAGGTTTGCTCGTCGAGAGTCTCGGTTTTATCGAGGTATTTTTCCAGCAGCGCGAACAGCACCGGGTTGAGCATAATCGAGATGATCGCCCCGGCAAGCACCAGGTTTTGCCCGGCCTGCGGCAGCAGATTCAGCGCCATACCGAGCCCGGCAAGAATAAAGGCGAACTCACCGATTTGCGCCAGACTGGCGGCGATGGTCAAGGCGGTACGCGGCGAGTGGCCGAACATTCGCACGAGGAAAAAGGCGACCACGGACTTACCGAAGATAATGATGGCCAGCGTGGCCAGTACCGCCAGCGGTTGTTCCAGCAGGACCATCGGGTCGAACAGCATGCCGACGGAGACGAAGAACAGCACGGCGAACGCATCGCGCAGCGGCAGGGTATCGTGCGCGGCGCGGTGGCTGAGCTCGGATTCATTCAGCACCATACCGGCGAAAAAGGCGCCGAGGGCAAAGGAGACGTCGAACAGCTCAACCGCGCCGAAGGCGATGCCAAGGGCCAGCGCCAGTACCGAAAGGGTAAACAGTTCGCGGGAGCCGGTGGCGGCGCTGCGGGACATAATCCACGGCACCAGGCGGCGGCCTACCAGCATCATAATGGCGATAAAGGCAATGACTTTGCCGATAGTGATGCCCATATCGACGGCCAGCGAGGCCAGGCCGACATCGCCTTTTTCCGCCATCCCGGCGACGGCCGGCAGCAGAACCAGGGTCAGCACCATCACTAAATCTTCGACGATCAGCCAGCCGATGGCGATTTGCCCTCGTTGACTATCAATGAGTTGCCGTTCCTCTAACGCGCGCAGCAGCACCACGGTACTGGCGGTTGACAGACACAGGCCAAAAACGATACCGGTCATCAGCGACCAGCCCAACACCGCAGAAAGCGCCATACCTAGCAGCGTTGCCACGGCTATCTGGGCAATCGCGCCGGGAATGGCGATGGACTTTACCGCCATCAAATCCTTTAACGAGAAGTGCAGCCCGACGCCAAACATCAGCAAAATGACGCCGAGTTCGGCCAGTTCAGGCGCCAGCTTGGTATCGGCAACAAAACCAGGGGTAAAAGGACCGGATAGCACGCCCGCTAATAAATATCCCACCAGAGGAGAAATACGGAGCTTATTGGCAATCATGCCAAAAATAAAAGCGAGTACGAGCCCACCGACAATGGTGGTGATAAGCGGTGTTGCGTGGTGCATTCCGTCTCCTTGCGTGTGGTGAGCCAATCCATTTTCGGTATTAAACCAAAAACCGAGTAATAGTTTATGACAGTTTTAACGGTTTTGTTTATGAATAATTGTTGAATTCTGCAGAAAAGTGGAATTAGCCCGCAAAAAAGCACAGATCGGAAAACAGCAGCAGGTAATGCGGGGGAGCGCCTATAGGGTAAGGGATTCCGGCGACCAAAGTTTCACTTTAGCCGCCGGATAATCATGATTTTTGACGGTTGTCAGGGAGGAATATCGTCAATATGCCGAGAAGTGGGAGGAAAGCGCAGATTTTGTAGACCAACTCGATACTGGTATGGTCAGCCAGCAGCCCCAGTACGGCGGCTCCAAGGCCGCCCATACCAAATGCAAAGCCGAAAAACAGACCGGAAACCATGCCGATACGGCCGGGTAACAGCTCCTGGGCGTAGACCAAAATGGCTGAAAACGCCGACGCGAGGATAAAACCAATAATCATGGTCAAAATCCCCGTCCATTCAAGGGTGGCGTACGGCAAAACGAGGGTAAAGGGAGCTACGCCGAGGATTGAGCCCCAAATCACATATTTACGTCCGATCTTATCGCCGATAGGCCCGCCAATCACCGTACCTGCGGCCACGGCGAACAGGAAGATAAACAGGTGGACCTGCGCATTCTGCACCGATAATCCGAATTTATGCATCAGATAAAAGGTGTAATAGCTGCTAATGCTCGCCATATAGAAGTATTTCGAGAAAATCAGCATCAGCAGAATGCTTACCGCCAGAATCACCTTGTTTTTCGGCAGCGGGTTGGCGATGACCGTCTGCGGTTTACCTTTATTAATCCGATGCTGGGCGGCATACCAGCGGCTGATTTGCGACAGCACGACGATGGCCAGCAGCGCGGCCAGCACGAACCACGCCACGTTGCCTTTACCATAAGGGGCGATAATGACCGCCGCCAGCAGCGGGCCGAGCGAACTACCAAAATTGCCGCCGACCTGGAACAGCGACTGGGCCAGACCGTGGCGCCCGCCGGAGGCCATACGCGCCACGCGCGACGATTCCGGATGGAAGACCGAAGAACCGGTACCAACCAGCGCGGCGGCGAGCAGCACCATGGCAAAACTTCCGGCCAGCGCCAGCAGCACCAGGCCGCTGAGGGTGAAGCACATTCCGATCGGCAGCGACCACGGCATCGGGTGTTTGTCGGTCCAGTAGCCGACAACCGGCTGGAGCAGCGACGAGGCCAGCTGGAAGGTGAGGGTGATCATCCCGATTTGCACAAAAGTCAGAGAAAACTCCGACTGCAGCAGCGGGTAAATCGCCAGAATCAGCGACTGGATCATGTCGTTTAGCAAATGGGAAAGGCTGATGGCGCCCAGAATACCAAACGAGGTGCGTGCTTTTGGCGGCGCAGACGCGGGGCCGGATACGGGTTGAATGGTCTGATTCATTGTCATAGGTTCACTTATACCATCATACTTCAGGTTGCAGGTGCATTGGTTACGTTTGTTCACCCGAATCGCTTATCGGAATTGGCTCACTTGCCACCTGCCGGCAACTTGAATGGTTCAGGTATACAAAGTGATATAGAGGATGCAGGTGGAATTATTATCTGACTAACATACCCGTCCCTCAGGTTTGAAGGAAGTCTCAATTCTGAAAACCTATTTGTCTCATGGCGTAACTCGCTATACTTTCGGCACTTGTTATTAAGTCAGGGAGAGAAAGATGCACTATTTAAAACGCGGCGTCGCGCTGGCGTTATTCGCCGCATTGTCGCTGGGCAGCTTATCCGCGCAGGCCTATGAGCAGGACAAAACCTATAAGATCACCATCCTGCATACCAACGATCACCACGGCCATTTCTGGCGTAATGACTACGGTGAATATGGCCTGGCGGCGCAAAAAACGCTGGTGGACGGTATTCGTAAAGAGGTCGCAGCCGAGGGCGGCAGCGTGCTATTGCTGTCCGGCGGCGATATTAATACCGGGGTGCCGGAATCTGATTTACAGGACGCCGAACCGGATTTTCGCGGCATGAATCTGATTGGTTATGATGCGATGGCGGTCGGCAACCACGAATTTGATAATCCGTTGAGCGTATTACGCCAGCAGGAAAAGCTGGCTAAGTTTCCGTTCCTCTCCGCCAATATCTACCAGAAGAGCACCGGCGAGCGCCTGTTTAAACCCTGGGCGTTGTTTAAACGCGGGGGGTTAAACATTGCGGTGATTGGCCTGACGACCGATGACACGGCGAAGATCGGTAACCCGGAGTATTTTACCGATATTGAATTCCGCAAACCGGCGGATGAAGCCAAACTGGTTATCCAGGAGCTGCAGCAGAATGAAAAACCGGACGTGATTCTGGCGACCACCCACATGGGCCATTACGACAACGGCAATCACGGTTCTAACGCGCCGGGAGATGTGGAAATGGCGCGCAGCCTGCCGGCCGGCTCGCTGGCGATGATTGTCGGCGGTCATTCGCAGGATCCGGTCTGTATGGCATCGGAGAATAAAAAGCAGGTCGATTACGTGCCGGGTACGCCCTGCGCGCCGGACAAACAGAATGGGATCTGGATTGTCCAGGCCCATGAGTGGGGCAAGTACGTTGGGCGCGCGGATTTTGAGTTCCGCAACGGCGAGATGAAGCTGGTGCATTATCAGCTGATTCCGGTCAACCTGAAGAAGAAGGTCACCTACGATAACGGCCAGAGCGAACGCGTGCTCTATACGCCGCAAATCCCGGAGAACCCGCAGATGCTTTCGCTGCTGACGCCGTTCCAGAATAAGGGCAAAGCGCAGCTGCAGGTTAAAATCGGCAGCGTGAACGGCCATCTTGAGGGCGATCGCAGCAAGGTTCGTTTCGTGCAGACCAATATGGGGCGCCTGCTGCTGGCGGCGCAAATGGCGCGCAGCAATGCCGATTTTGCCGTGATGAGCGGCGGCGGTATTCGTGACTCCATCGAAGCCGGGGATATTACCTATAAGGATGTGATGAAGGTGCAGCCGTTCGGTAACGTGCTGGTGTATGTCGATATGAATGGCCAGGAAGTGACGGAGTACCTGACCGCGGTAGCGCAGATGAAGCCGGACTCCGGCGCCTATCCGCAATTCGCCAATGTCAGCTTCGTGGCGAAAGACGGCAAGCTGAATGCGTTGAAAATTAAAGGCGAGCCGGTCGATCCGACGAAGACCTACCGTATGGCAACGTTGAGCTTCAACGGGAGCGGCGGCGATGGCTATCCGCATATCGACAATAAACCGGGGTATGTGAATACCGGTTTTATCGATGCCGAAGTGCTGAAGGAGTATATCCAGAAGAACTCGCCGCTGGACGCGGCTGCCTTTGAGCCGCAAGGCGAGGTCAGCTGGCAGTAACCGGAGTCGCGCGATTCGCGTCGCGCTGCTCATAGCGGGCTATCGATCGGGCGAACCGGCTCCCGGATAAGGCGCAACAGGCCGCTATCCGGGGACGCAGCCGCTTAATCGCGGCGGGCGATATCGGCGAATTTCGCCTCGAGGATCCGCGCTAAATCGCTGGCCGCCAGCTCAATATCCAGCCCGCGTTTGCCGCCGGAAATATAGATGGCGGTAAACGCCTGCGCCGGCGCATCGATCAGCGTCGGCAGGCGCTTTTTCTGCCCAAGCGGGCTAATCCCGCCGACCAGATAGCCGGTGGTGCGCTGGGCGACCAGCGGGTCAGCCATATCCACCTTCTTCGCCCCCAGGGCTTTGGCCACTTTTTTCAAATCCAGCTGGCCGGCAACCGGCGTCACCGCCACGGCCAGATGCTTCATATCCCCGTTTATCGCCACCAGCAGCGTCTTATAAACCTGATCCGCATTCAGTCCCAGTTTACGCACCACTTCGTCGCCGAAGTTGGTTTCGCTGGGGTCGTGATCGTAGCTGTGGACCTTAAAAGGGATGTTGTTTTTTTCGAGTAACTTAACGGCGGGAGTCATAGCTATCCTTCTTACTAACCGATCTCACGTGCAGTCAGCATACGCCTGATGAATGTGTAAAAAATAGTACCATCTTGCGCAATAGTATTGGCAGTGATGGTCACTTTGAGCGACAATCGAACGATCCGAGGTGCAAATCTCGGGATAATAATAATGATGAAATTCCTCTTTGACGGGCCAATAGAAATATTGGCCATTTTTTTACGTCAGCATATCGGGCAGGTTCCCTTCACCGTATAGATGTAACGCGCCGACGGCGACGACGTAGCGCCCCGGCGGCAGCGCCAGCAGCGTCTCGCGCCAGGCCAGATTGCGCTGGTGCATGAGGACATCGTACAGCGACTGGCTAAAGGTGGTGGGTAGCGCGGTCGCGCCTTTGGCCGGCGGCTGCTCCAGCCACCAGCCGATCATCACCTGTAGAAGACGGGCGTTGGTGCGCCAGTGGGTCAGCGTATCTTCCAGCAGCGCCAGCCCGCCATCCGGGAGATCGCGCAGCAGCGCTATCTGGCTGTCGGTACCTTCCAGCTCCATCACCCGTACGCGGTGCTCGCGCGCCGCCATCAGCAGCTGGTAATCGATGCCATAGTCCGGGCGCAGTCCCAGCTTCTGGGCCTGGGTCGCCTGCAGCACCATGGCTACCTGCCACAGCGGCTGGCTGTCAAACAGCGCCGTCGACAGCCCCAGTTCGGCGGCTCGCGCTTCCAGTTCGCCGAGCTGTTCCGCGTTTAAGCGTTCAGCCAGAGGCGGGTAAACGGGGAGGTTACTGAAGGGCGTTTCGTTGCCGGTAATGTCCGCCTCAACGATGAGGGCATCGGCCTGACGAATCTTTTTTAGCAGTCTGGCGGGTGGGGGCGACATGTCGCGGGTGCCCATATGAATACTGCCAACCAGATGCAAATAGCGCTCTCCGGGAAGGGTAATATCCAGTGCGGGCCAGGAATAAGACGAGCCGACGGCGGCTCGCCACAGCATTTTTATCCGGTTTAACAGGCCCATACGCGCTCCGTAGTGTGAAGCCCTCATGCTAGCGCGTATGGGTGACAACATCTAGTCTTTCGGCTTAAAGCGCAGCAGCCGGTTAGCATTGCTGACCACGGTAATCGAGGAGAGCGCCATGGCGGCTCCGGCGACCACCGGATTAAGCAAGGTTCCGGTGAGCGGCCATAAGATCCCGGCGGCAATCGGAATACCCAACGAGTTATAAACGAAGGCTCCCAGCAGGTTTTGCTTCATATTGCGCAGCGTGGCTTTGGCAATCGCCAGCGCATCGGCGACGCCGTTCAGGCTGTGGCGCATCAGGGCGATCGCCGCCGTTTCAATGGCCACATCGCTGCCGCCGCCCATCGCAATGCCGACATCGGCCTGTGCCAGCGCCGGGGCATCGTTGATGCCGTCGCCGACCATCGCGACCTGGTGTCCCTGGCTTTGCAGACGTTTGATGGCATCGGCTTTGCCGTCCGGCAGCACGCCGGCAATAACTTCATCAATCCCCGCCTCTCTGGCGATGGCGTTGGCGGTGACCGGGTTATCCCCGGTCAGCATCACCAGACGGTAGCCCTGTCGATGCAGGCGCGCCAGCGCGGCCACGCTGTCGCTGCGCAGCGGATCGCGAATGGCGAGCAGGGCGGCGAGCTGGCCATCTATCGCCAGCAGGACCGGCGTGGCGCCTTGCGATGCCTGAGCGGTAATCTCACTTTCCATCGCCCCGGTGGCAATACTGTGTTCGTTAAGCAGCGCCTGGTTGCCGAGCAGCAGCGCGTGACCGTCGGCGTCGCCGCTGACGCCCAGTCCGCGAAGGGTGCGAAAGTGATTCACCGTCGGCAGCGGGCTGCCCACCGCCTTATCCAGAATCGCGCGCGCCAGCGGATGGCTGGAGCCCTGCTCCAGCGCCGCGGCAAGACGCAGCGCGGTCGCTTCGTCAATGCCGGCCGCGGTTTTTACCGCCACCACCTGCGGCTTGCCTTCGGTCAGCGTACCCGTTTTATCGAAGACGAGAGTATCCAGCTGGCTGGCGCGCTGCAGCGCATCGGCATCGCGAACCAGTACGCCGTATTCCGCCGCCCGCCCGACGCCGGAGATAATCGACATCGGCGTCGCCAGCCCCAGCGCGCAAGGGCAGGCGATAATCAGCACCGTGGTGGCGATCACCAGGGTGTAGACAATTTGCGGCGCCGGCCCGAATCTGTACCAGATTGCCGCGCTGAACAGGGCGATAGCGACCACCGCCGGTACGAAGACGGCGGAGATTTTATCCGCCAGCTGGCCGATCTCCGGTTTACTGCTTTGCGCTTGGCGCACCATGCGAATAATACGCGCAAGGGTGGTCTGGCTCCCGACGGCGCTGGCGGTAAACAGAACGCTGCCGTCCTGCACGACCGTACCGGCATGAAGCGTTTCACCGTCGCCTTTCTGCTGCGGGATCGGCTCGCCGGTCAGCATCGCTTCATCCAGCCAGGCTTCCCCCTCGCTTATTACGCCGTCAACCGGGACCCGGTCGCCGGTGGTCAGACGCAGGGTCATCCCCGGCATAACCTCGGCCAGCGGGACGCTTTTTTCACCCTCTTCAGTGACGACCCGCGCCGACGGCGGCGTCAGGTCGAGCAGTTTTTCCAGCGCCTTTGACGAGCGCTGGCGGGCGCGCGCTTCCAGCATATGGCCGAGATTAATCAAACCGATAATCATCGCACTGGCTTCATAGTAAAGGTGGCGCGCCTCCATCGGGAACCACTGCGGCCACAGGTTGACGCTCATCGAGTAGATCCACGCCACCCCGGTTCCCAGCGCCACCAGCGTGTCCATGGTGGCGGTGCCGTTTTTCAGGCTTTTCCATGCGCTGCGATAGAAGTGGCCGCCGGCGAAGACCATCACCGCCAGGGTGATAAGACCGATAGCCAGCCACAGCGAGCGGTTAGCGTCGCTGACCATCATATTATCGCCGATCATCCCCCAGCCCATCACCGGGATCCCGACCAGCAGGGCGACGATGGCCTGCCAGCGGAAGCGTTTCATGATGGCGATAGCGGTTTCCTGCTGGCGTGCGCGACGCTTGAGATCGTCTTCGATAGCTTCCGCGCCGTAGCCTGCTTTCTCCACCGCCTGGACTAATTCTGCAGCGGACGCGCTGCCCATAATCAGCGCAGTGCGTTCCGCCAGGTTTACCCGTGCCTGTACCACGCCCGGTACCGCGGCCAGCGCGTTTTGTACCCGGGAGACGCAGCTGGCGCAGCTCATGCCGTTGATCAGCAGCTGTTGACTGTCATCCTCGTCATGGGCTGCCGGAAGCTCAGGGGAGGCCGCTGTCAGTGCTTCCGACGGGATTGTTGATTCTGCCAGCGGTTTAGCCTTTGGGTGGCTTAACTCCGCACCATACCCGGCCTGTTTGATGGTTTCGATAAGTGCTTCTGCGCTGGCGCTACCGGTGACGTGCGCTTCACTAACGGTCACCTCCGCCTGCTCAACGTCGGGACGTTGTTCGAGGCTTTCTTTCACGCGTTTGACGCAGTGACCGCAGGACAGTCCGTCGAGGGCCAGATCGATGGTTTGGGACATGACATACTCCTTTATTACAGGGATGAACTCACGGTGATAAAGGTTAAACCTTCCAGCAAGGGGAGGGTCAAGGGTTTATTTTATGCGCGCGTCTTCAGTGTTCCTCCGCGATAGCAGAAAGGTGGCTGCCCGGTGCGGGGAAAGTCCTGTGGTGGGAAAACGTCGGCCCGCGCAGCGTGCGAAGGCCGCTGGTTGCTGAACTGCGACGCTAGGCCCGGTAATGGTGAATATAGTGTTCAATCAGCGCAAGCAGTTGATGGTTATCGATACTTTGCAGAATTTTTACCATTGCGCCTTTGGGTTCAGGGATCCCCACGTCCAGGCGCAATGCCTCCCGTCCATAGCGGCAGGTCATACCGCGCGTGAGGCCTTCGAGAGAGACGTCCAGATAGTCCTCTGTCGTGGTGGCGAGAGAGGGATCGAGTAACCAGGCAATCGTCAGAACATCGTGGATCCAACATCCTGGCAGGTTACGGGTCTGCATTGAGTAGCTGATCCACGGTCGAATGGTTTGCGCCAGATAGCGGCTAAGCGCGTTGTCCCTCTGCGCCAGACGATCCAAATCGGCATGGCGCATTTGGGTTTTTGTCGTGACATCCATTGGCACCAGGGCGATCGGCGCGCCGCAGGTGAGCACGGCATGAGCCGCTTCAGGATCCAGCCCAAAATTGGTGTCTTTTATGTAGCCCGGAACATTGAACGCCCCGCCCATTATTACGATATTTTTCACCGCCTGCACCATCTGCGGATAAAGCTGCAGCGCCATAGCCACATTCGTCAGTGGGCCTGTTGCAACCAGGGTGATCTCGCCGGGATGGCGGCATATCCATTCCCCGATGGCTTCAGGCGCAAGAGGCCTGGCCTCCGGACACGCCGGCGGAGCAGGGACATCTGACCATAGTTGGCGTAAGCCAAATCGATCGACGCCATGATCGAGTTTTTCGCGCCATGGCTGAGGATCCTCTCTGAGCGCGCGCGCCGCGCCGCGATAGACCGCAACGGCAATCCCGGATTGTTGAACGAAATCTTTGGCGACGGCATATCCGGTTGCTACCGGGGTATTACCTGCGACGATCGTTATCATCTCGAGGGTGATTTGCGGCGCGGCAATGGCGAGTGCCAGCGCGAGGCCGTCATCGATATTGGCTCCGGGAACGCCATTGCCCGGGTCGCAGTCGATAATCAGGCGCATGGATTGATTTTTATCTTGTCTCGGGTTGTACTTCATGTCCCTGGCAGCCACACGACTCTCCCACTCGTAAAAAGAACGCAAATTCAACGCGGCGCACCTCTCCGTCCCAGTTTTTCAACATGTTGATTGCCGCACGGGCCATTTCATCAACGGGTTGTCGGACGGCGGTTAACGACGGTACGTTGTAAGCCGATTCTTGCGTTGCGTTAAAGCAGACCAGCGCCATATCCTGCGGCACCCGCAGCCCGTGTTCTGCCAGCGCGCGTAAACAACCGAGGGCTTGCTGTTCATTGGTGGCGAACAGCGCGCGCGGCGGTTGCCCTTGCAACATCCGTCTGGCGGCTTCATAACCTCCCGCGCGGGTATAGTTGGTCGAAAAGATCCAGGCGGGATTGATCGCCAGCGATGCCTCCTGCAACGCCAGCTGCCATCCTCGGATACGATCCTGGGTATTCAACATTTCACGTGGACCACAAATAATGCCAATGTCGCGGTAGCCGTGATCAATCAGATGTTTCGTCACCTGCCAGGCCGCCAGCTGCTCATCGACCTGAATCACGCTGACATTGAGCCCCGGATCGACGCGATCCAGCATGACGCAGGGGGTAGCGCTCGCCTGAATCAGCTCAATGTAAGGATGCCGGTCAACGCTGGTATAGATCAGCCCATCGACCTGACGGTGGAGCATATTGTTAATCAGTTCACGCTCACGCCCGCTGCTGTCGCCGGCATCGCCCAACAGGAGAACTTTGCCATCAGCAAACGCTTCGCGTTGCAGGGCATGCGCCATGGAGGCAATAAACGGGTTAGAGACGTCAGGTACAATAAGGCCATAGGTTTGCGTGCTTCCGGAAGCCAGGGCGCGCGCGATACCATTTGGTCGGTAACCGGTTTTCTTAATGGCCTGCAATACGCGCTGGCGGGTCGCCTCCGCGACGGGGCGCGGACCGTTATTAATAACGTAACTCACGACGGCGACAGACGTTCCCGCCTCTTTTGCAACATCAGAACGTGTTACGCGTGGTGAATGTGATTGGGTCACGAGGTTCCTACCTGACTCAGCTCTGAGCGTTCTTTTTCCAGACAGCATAAGGCCTTATGCGACAAAAATCTTTGCTAAAGAACGCGCATCCCGCGTTCCTGGGCTCAAATCGCATCCTCGGGTAAGTTGAGATCCCGTCCGCGCGTCTCGGGTGCGAAGAACGTGGTAACCAGACCAATCGCGGCCATGAGCGCGAAATAGACGGCGATAGGCCACCAGTGTCCGTAAAATGAGAGCAGCGCCGAGGCGATAAGCGGTGCGGTACCGCCAGACATAATCGAGCCCAGCTCTTTCGCCAGGGCCATTTTGGTATAGCGGTTGGCCACCCCGAAAAGCTCCACACCCCACGCGGCCTGAACGCCGAAAATACCCAGTGACGCGAGCGCCATGCCGCTCACGATCGTCGGGATGACAATCCACGGTTCACGGGAATCCAGCAGGATGAATGCCGGAAACGCGTACAGGATCAGCAACAGGCAGAACCCACGATAGACGATCCTTCTGCCGAATCGATCGGAAAGCCAGCCCGCCAGGGGAATAATGGCGAACCCCAGAATCGAAGCGATAAACACGGCAACGGTCGGGACCGATTTATCAACCATCAACACCCTGGCGACATAGCCAATGATAAATCCCTGGGCCAGATAAGAGGGGCCATTTTCACCGATACGTAGGCCGACCATCGTCCAGAACGCCCGGGTGCGTTGCCAGAAGCTACGGGTGTCGCGGCGCTGCATTTCCTGGCCCAGGCGAAGCGCGTTCGCGCGCTCGGCCTGCAGGAGCGCTTTTTGCCGTTCAAAGACCGGCGTTTCACGCATATGGCGGCGAATAAACAATGCGGTAGCGGCGATGAGGAAGCTGCAGAGAAAAGGAATGCGCCATCCCCAACTTAGCAGGGCGTCTTTATCCATTTGCAGAACGATTAGCCAGACCAGTGATGCCAATAATGTTCCGCTATTTGAGCCCAGCGCGATGATGGAGGAAACCAGCCCGCGCCGCTTTACCGGGGCATATTCAGCCAGCATAACGGTTCCGCCTGAAAGTTCGGCTCCGGCTCCCAGCCCCTGAGAAAATCGCAGGATCACCAGGCATACCGGCGCCCAAATGCCAATCTGGGCGTAGCTGGGGATCAGGCCGATCAGCATAGTCGACATGCCCATCAATCCAATGGTGATGACCATGACGATTTTCCTGCCGTGATGGTCGCCGATCCAGCCGAACAGCAGTGCGCCGATGGGGCGAGCGATAAAGCCAACGGAGTAGGCGGCAAAGCTGGAAAGGAGCGCCATCACCGGGGTGGCCTGCGGAAAGAAGACATCGCCAAAGATAATGCCTGCGGCAAGGCCATACAGAGCAAAATCGGCATATTCCATCGTGGTGCCTAGCCAGCAGGAAAATGTCGCTCGCCAGAATTCGCGGCGCCCCTCGGGGGTTTCCAGTCGTTCCTGCGCGGCCTGCTGGCCGTCAGTCAGGGGAACGGCGGATGAATGCGTGTTCATTAGAGCTCCTTGACGTTAGCTGTCGACAAAAATCGCCGGTTTAGACTCTTCATGTTCTACTCGCGTAGATATTCTGTTTCTGTCGCAAATTAATAAATCTACCCGCGTAGAATTGAAAGGTGAACGAGTCAGGATTGCGAAAGCGATCACTTATAGCAGGCAATTGTTACAGAAAATGGAGCACCGGAATCGATGCCCCACAGGCTTTACCGATCGAGGACGATCAGCGGTGAGTGGCTCGATGGATCGTTTAACACCGTGATGTCAGCGCCGTAGAGTGCGTTCAGCGCCCGCTGTTTCAGTACCGCCTGCGGCTGACCATTATCGACAACCCTGCCTTTTTCCATCAGCACGACACGATCGGCGTAGCGCGCGGCAAGATTGAGATCGTGGAGCACGCAGCAGACGTTGAACTGCCGCTCGCGCACCAGTTGACGCAGCAGGCGAAAAAGGTGCTGCTGGTGGTGAATATCCAGCGCGGAGGTCGGTTCGTCGAGAAACAGCCATTTGGCGGAGGGAACGGGCTCCCAGAGCTGTACCAGCAGACGCGCCAGCTGTACCCGCTGCTGTTCGCCGCCGGAGAGCCGTCGGTAGTCGCGGGAGGCCAGCTCGCGGCAGCCGCACAGCGCCATGATGTACTCCGTTTCATCGGCGGAATGATGTGTGCGATAGGGATGCCTGCCCATGCGGATCACTTCCTGCACGCGAAAAGGAAACGCCATCTGGCTATTCTGACGCATCACCGCGCGGCGCTTTGCCAGTTCGCTTATCGACCATTCCGCCAGCGGTTTACCCAGCAGCGCGCAGCGCCCGCTGTGCGGTTTCAGATAGCCCGTTAACTGGCGCAGCAGCGTGGATTTTCCCGCGCCGTTCGGCCCGAGAATGGCGACGATCTCTCCACCCGCTAAGGTCAGGGAGACATCATCGGTCAGGCGCCGGCCCCCGGCGATATAAACCAGATTTTGCGCCTCGATCATGACGGCCTCCGGCTGCGTAATATCAACCACAGAAAATAGGGGCCGCCGATCAGACTGGTCAACAAACCGACGGGCATTTCCGCAGGCTGTACCAGAGTGCGGGCCAGGGTGTCGGCCAGCAGGAGTAAACAGGCGCCGGCCAGAGTGGCGCAGGGGATCAGCCAGCGATGATCTGCCCCTGTGGTCAGGCGAATCAGGTGCGGGATCACCAGCCCGATAAAGCCGATCGCGCCGCTTACCGATACGGCGGCGCCGACCAGCAGCGAGCTGAGCAACAGCAGCTGCTGGCGTTTACGTTTGACGTTGACGCCGAGGTAGTGCGCTTCTTCATCGCCAAGCTGCAGCAGGTTCAGCGTTCCGGCGAGGCAGATCGTGGCGGCAATCGCCGGCAGGACAAATGAACCGGCTACCAGCAGCGTAGGCCACTGGGCCTGGCCAAGATTGCCCATCAACCATAGGGTGAGCTGGCGAAGCTGCTGGTCATCGCCGATATAGCTCAGCACGCCGATCGCCGCGCCGCACAGGGCGTTGATGGCGATACCGGCTAACAATAGCTGCATCATGCCGCCGTGGCTGTGGCGCCGGCCGATCAGGAAGATTACCGTACAGACCACCAGGCTGCCCGCCACGGCAAAAATCATCTGCTCATACAGCGCCAGAATCACGGGAAACGAAAACGGCAGCACAATCGCCACCCCGACCATCAGCGCAGAGCCGCTGCTGACGCCAAGCAGGCCGGGATCGGCCATCGGGTTACGAAAGAGGCCCTGCATAATGACCCCCGCGGTGGCCAGCGCGCCGCCGACCAGTACCGCCAGCAGAACCCGCGGCAGGCGAATGTTCAGCCAGATAGCACGATACTCCTCCGCGAAAAGGGCGCTGAAACTGATGTGCAGCGCCCCCTGGCTGGCGCCGAGCAGCACCAGTGCGATCAGGAGCAGTGAAAGACCCGCCAGCACGCTGACGGAAGAGAGTGAATCCTTGAGCACGCGAAACTCCATTACGTCTTTACGGCACGGATGTTCCGCGCCGTGAGGGGATTACGCCGGTTTCAGTTCAGGTTCAACCAGGCTGTAGATCTGGTTGTTGAGTGCGGGCGCAGCGGCCAGTTCAGCAATGTGGGCGGCGACATCCGCGCGGCGCACGAAGCCGTGGCACTCCCGATTCTGTATCCTGAGCGCTTTGCCGGTCGCTTCACCGTTGAGCAGCCCGCCGGGACGAAGAATGGCGTACTCCAGCGTGCTGGTTTGCAGCCAGCTTTCCGCCAGCGTTTTTTCGCGCACGGCCGGGCCAAAAGCGGCCTTCGCGCGTGCCGACAGGAAGGGCCAGCCGTCGCCGCAGCCCAGCGAGGTCACCAGAATCATCCGCCGGATGCCTGCTTTTTCGGCTTCATCGATAACGGTACGGTGCGCCAGGTAATCCTGCGATCCGCCCATTGAGGAGATGATCAGGGCATCCGCCCCGGCGGCCCGACAGGCGCTGGCCACGATGCTTGCATCGCAGGCATCGCCGTTGAAAACCAGCACGCCTTGTTGTTGCAGCTCAGCGGCGGCCTGCGGCTGGCGTACCACGGCAATCACCGGGCGGCGTTCTGCCAGCGCGCGTGCCAGCGTGTTGGCCCCCACGCCGCGGCCGCCGGCGCCGAAGAGTAACCACGGCGTCATCAGGCATGCTCCTTTAGAGCGGTGGCCAGGGTATGGAAAGCGTTGCGCTGTTCGCTCAGTAGCTGGCGGTGCTCATCGCGACCAAGGAAGATTTTGAACATGGCGCTGCCTGCCTTGTTAAAGAAAAGGATGGAGGCGGTATCCATTGCCATAAATTTACGTTCGATCAAGGCGATATGCGTGCAGTTTTCTGCCCTGATGTGCCCCGTCATGCCCTTTTTGCCGCGCAGATTGAAGTAGCCGTGGCGGTGGAAGCCGGAAGGCAGCTCGCCGGTAAACTCGAGGATGACATCCGCAGTATGGACCAGGGTGGTGACTTTGCCCCATTCGCAGACGGTTTCCCAGACGGTGTCAAACCGGTCGCCGGAGACCAGCGTCAGAGAAGGCAGGTTTCGCACTACCTCCAGAAGGGGGGTGTTGTACCGCTCGGCGATCGCTTCCAGCGTGCCGTCCGGCTCAGTCTTTAAAAAATCCTGCAAAGAAACATGGCTCATAAATACTCCTGTTAGGGTTTCCCGACCGCAATACGCGGCGCATTAAGTTCCTGAATCAGTTCATCAAGAGACTGCAAAATATTGCTTGCCCAGAAACGTCCCTCGTTGGTCAGACGCAGGCAGGTAGAGGCATCGCGGGTGAGTCCCGCCCGGTGCCATTGGCTCAGTAAAGGGGCTAACTTTTCGGCATGGGGCGTCAGTTCAGCCAACGGAATGCGCGCCGTTTCAACGCCCGCCTGTAGGGTGTGGCGCCACTGGTAACCGCGCTCGGCGGTCCGCATCATCATCATCAGCGGTTTTTTCCCGGCGGCGATGGATTCATGCCAGGCCGCGAGATTACGTTCGACCATCCACGAGTAGCCGTTGACCGAACCGCCCGCGCCGGAGCCAAATGCCAGGCAGTCGGCACCCTGTTTAATCAACAGGTTGTAAAGGTTGCGTTCACGCGTGGTGCGCGCCCAGTGGCTGTTGCTGATGCAGCGCCAGCCCGCATCGTCCATGAAATCACAGCCCTGAAGATAAAGGTCGCGCCGCTCGGCCGGAGAAGGGACCACGGTTCGGCCGTTTTCCACGGCTTTGCCCAGCGGCGTATGAGGGATCACATTGAGGGCATAGAGATCGACGCCGTCGAGACCAATATCGCCGGCGATCGCCAGATCTTCTCCCCACAGCGCCGCATTCTGGCCGGGCAGGCCGAATAGCAGATCGCACACCACGGCGGCGCGATCGCGTTTCACCAGCCTCTGCATAAAGTCTATCGCCGTCGGGCCGTCGGAGGTGCGGGCCATCTTCTTACGGATCTTGCTGTTGAAGGACTGAATGCCGATGGAAAAACGATTGGCGCCGGCATCCAGACAGGCGTCAATCCGGTTCGCGTCAAAGTTAAGCACCCGGCCTTCAATCGTGATTTCACAATCCGGCGCCAGCGGCAGCTGTTCACGTAGCGCGGTGATGATCCTCGCCAGATCCCGCGCCGACAGCGCAGACGGCGTACCGCCGCCGAAGTAAACCGCATGGATGGGGACCGACTGGTGCAGCGCGCTGTCGGCTTCCATGGCGATTTCCCGCAGCAGAGCATCGGTATAGCGGGCGCAATGATCCTCCGCAAAACGGTTTTGATAAAAACCGCAGAACGTACAGTGGGTGGCGCAAAAGGGAATGTGTAAGTACACCAGTCTTTTACGCCGGGGCACGCTCTGGCTGATGACCGCTTGCCAGGTTTGCGACAGCTGCTCTTTGGCTATCGGGATCGCGCCGCGCCACGGCATGGTGGCGCGACGATCTTTAAATGGCTGGTTGCCCTCCAGCGCAAAATGCGGGGTGAGATCCAGCGCGTTGTGAGTATTCATACGTCTACATCAAATCCATCTATTGAGGCCAAAATTGCTGGTGCAGGGACTCAACTGCGTCGGCGACGCGAGGGCCCATGCCGAGGATCAGCGCTTGATCGACGATGACAATACGCTGATTTTTCCAGGCGGCGGTGTGGGTTAGACCAACTATCGTGCGCAGACGATTAAGATCGCCATCGACCATTTGCGAAGTCACGACAATCACCTGCGGATTGGTCGCAATCAGCGATTCCGCGCTATAGCTTTTGTACTGCCTGTGCGTCGCCACATTCCGGGCGCCTGCCAGGCTCAGAATGGCGTCTGCGACGCTGCCTTTACCGGCGACCTGCGGCGCGCTGCTGCCAGCGGAGAGAATAAACAGCGCTTTGACCGGCGCGCTTTTCGCCGCCACGCTGCGCTGGACCCGTTCCAGGCGCTGCTGGATACGGTTCACCAGCGCTTCGCCTTGTTCCTGCGTCTGTAGCGTTTTTGCCAGCTCGCGAATATTGGCGTACATCTGTTCCACCGTAGCCGGTACGCGCGGCAGAGTGACGACGTTGACCTGTTGCGCGCGTAGCTGGTCGAGAACGATTTGCGGCCCGGCATCCTGCCAGGTGATAAAGCGCTCCGGGCGCAGGGACAAAATGCCTTCGCTACTGAGCTGCTTCCAGTAGCCGATATGCGCCAGCGCGGCGGTTTCCGGGGGATAAGAGGTGGTTTCATCTACCCCGACCACGCGGTTGCCGGCTCCCATCGCGAAGATAAGTTCGGTTAGCGAACCGCCCGCGACGACCAGCCGTTCGGCGGCCTGCGCGCTACAGACGCAGGCGAGAGCCAGTAAGGTTGCGATAAGTCTCTTCATCGTCAGAAATTCCATGCGAAGCCCACCGCGGCGTTAAAACCTGCGGCAGGAATCGTTTCATGGGCGGTCTGGTAGCGCTTGTCGGTCAGGTTATTGAGCGCCAGGTTGACCTGATACTGATCCTGCGGGCCAAACTCGGTCGTGAAGGCGAGGTTAAGGGTGGCCCAGCCCGGATAGTTAATCTCCTTACTGCCGGTGTTATCTTTGGCACTGGAGGCGGCGCGAACGAAGAGATCGGAAGAAACGTTGAGCGCATTCATCAGCAGCGTGTGTTTCAGGCCCGCTCGCCCCGTCAGCGTCGGTTCGCCGGTATCCCAGGTTTTGAGGGCCGCGCCCTGGTACTGACGACGAATAATATTGCCGCTCAGATAGGGAGATACGGCCCACCCGTTGTATTCCGCTGTCAGCTCCATGCCCCAGGTTTTGGCGCGGTCAATATTGTCGTAGTAGTAATATTCACCGCGTGAGGAGCTACTGTTGCCGTTACAGATCGCGTTTCCTGAGCAGGCCAGGCTGGCGATATAGTCTTTGGCTTCGGAGTAGTAAATCGCCCCGTCAATCAGCCACATATTCCCTTTATACCGGGCGCCCAGCTCATAGTTATTGGAGTGTTCCGCTTGCAGATTGGGGTTGCCGTAGGTCACGCCGCCGCCAGCAGACGTCTGCATAAACAGCTGGGTTAACGTCGGGAAGACATACCCCTGCGCATAGGCGGCGCGCAGTTCAATATCTTTAAAACCGGAATAGCGCAGGCTGGTGGAGGTGACGAACTCATCGTCATGTGCCGATTTTCCAGCGGAGGACTGTCGGGCCCCGTCGCTCAGGCTGTCGCTACGATCGAGTCGCGAGGAGAGCCAGTACTGACGCGCGCCAACGGTCCATGTCCAGTCGTCGGCGAAATGCCAGTCGTTTTGCGCAAACAATGAGGTGTTACTCTGCTGGGCTTCAATATGCGACAGGGTGTGGCTCTGGATATCGAAGAAGCCGGTGGCGGCAGTCTGGCGCGTGCTGCTGCTGGAGTCCTGCTTCACCTTGTCATGCTGATACTGGGTGCCGAGAACCAGCTCGTTGTTCGCCGGCAGCGAGAAGTTGCTCTGTAACGTGACGCCCTGGGTGTACTGCTTATCCTGGGTATGGGTCTGATTGCTGACCGTCAGGGCCTGAATTAGCGGGCTGGGAATCGGCTGGGTGGTCTTGACCCGGTTTTCAAATTTACGCTCAATGGTCTGGGTGTAAGCGTCGAAATGAATTTTCTTCAGGTAATCGCCGTCGGCAGCATAGTCATAGAATACCCCGACCTTTTCGCGCTCCAGTTTCGGGATGCGGACGCTGAATTCGTCATACTGGTTATCGGCATCGCTAAGCCAGGTTTGCGTCGCGGTTTTGTAGCGATCGAGCGACAGGCCGAACTGATGGCGATCGAGATGGTAGCCCAGCCAGACGCCCTGAGCGTTATTGCGAAAGTGGGTATTGGGCAACCTGCCGTCAGGGGTGTCGCGATCGCCCTGATCGGAGTAGCTGCCGTTGATACGATAGTCAAAGCTGCCGATGCTGCCCCAGGCGGCGGCAGACTCTTCCCAGCCGGCGGTGGCCGAGTTATAGACGGCTTTGATACTGCCTGCGAGCGGCTTATCTCCGCCTTTTTTGGTGATGAAGTTGACGACGCCGCCAATGGCCTGTGAGCCGTAAAGAACCGAGTACGGGCCTTTTACCACCTCGATACGCTCGAGAGCCGATTCGTCAATCAGCAGCCCGGCGCCGTAGTTCTGCCCGGCGCGCTGGTAGCTGACAACCTGACCGTCGATCAAAATCAGCACCCGGGAAGAGGCTTCGCCGCGAATACGAATTTGCTTGCGGCCGGCCAGCGCGTTGTCGGTCACCTCAACCCCGGGAATATCCTGCAGATCGTCGGCGATAGAAACGCTGGTTGATTTATCCAGCGTGGCGCGGTCAATCACCTGGATCGTCGCCGGGCTCTCCCAGAGGCTGGATTCCGCACGATTAGCGGTAACGACCAGCGTCTCTTCGCCGGTATTTTGCGCTGAGATGGTCGGGCTTGCCGCCGCAACGGTAGCGGCAACAAATAACGAGAGGGGGGAGAGGCGCAGGCTCCCCAGGTATGTTCCTGGCATCATCAAAGTAACCTTTAATTGTAATGATAATTAATCGCATTCGCGTTTATAGGGTTTTATCAACTGCGCGTCCAGTCACTAAGGTGTAAACAGAATGCACCTTTGATGTGGGTCAATTTCTCACGCGAGGTAAGTTATTTTTTGTGATGGATATCGCGTCAGGGGGGAGCAGGGGAAACATTAACCTGATGAAAGATATGGCTTATATTTATTCATCAAGGAAAGGGTGGGGGATGGCGAGATTAGCCCTACAATAGAGAGCAGAAGACGCCGCAGTGGGGAGGGAAAATGAATATCAGCGATGTGGCAAAAAAAACCGGTTTAACCAGTAAAGCGATTCGCTTTTATGAAGAGAAGGGGCTGGTCACGCCGCCGCTGCGCAGCGAAAACGGCTATCGCCGCTACGGCCAACGGCACCTGGAAGAGCTGACTTTACTGCGCCAGGCGCGGCAGGTCGGTTTCAATCTCGAGGAGTGTCGGGAGCTGATTTTTTTGTTCAACGATCCGTCGCGACATAGCGCGGACGTTAAGCGCAGAACGCTGGAGAAGGTGGCGGATATTGAGCGCCATATCAGCGAGCTGCAAAATATGCGCACGCATCTGCTGGCGCTGGCGGAATCCTGCCCCGGCGATGACGGCGCGGAGTGCCCGATTATCGACAATCTCTCCGGCTGCTGCCATCGCAAGGCGCAGGTTTAGAGGCGGGGAGGAACGGCCCTGACCCGTAGCGTAATGCCTTCGACCGCGATGACTTCCACATGACAGCCTGCGGCAAGGTCCTCATCGGCAACCACCGGCCATGAGCTGTCGCCGACGCGGACGTTGCCATGGCCGTTAACCAATGCGGTCTCGAGGGTGAAAATACGCCCGAGCAGCTGCTTCCCGCGCTGGTTTAGCTGGGCGTCAACCGGCTGCTGGCGTTTGACCTGCCGGCGTAGCCAGTGCGACCACAGCCAGGCGGCCAGCAGGGTCAGCGCGGCAAACAGCGCCCCCTGCCATTCCCAGCCGAACGGCAGCATCCAGGTCAATAGCCCGGTGACGACGCCCGCGATGCCGCTCCACAGCAGATAGCCGTTGCCGCCGAGCATCTCCGCCGCCAGCAGCAGTCCGCCAAGGCTCAGCCAGAAAATATGCGGATGAGCGAGAATGAGTGCCATCATGATTTTTTCCGTTCGCCAGCGCTTTCCTTAAGCAGTTCGCTAATACCGGCAATCGATCCCATCAGGCTGCTGGCTTCCAGCGGCATCATCACCACTTTGCTGTTATTGGCTGAGCCAATTTTCTGCAGCGCATCGGTATATTTCTGCGCGACAAAGTAGTTAATCGCCTGGATATCCCCGGAAGCAATCGCCGAAGAGACCATCTGCGTGGCGCGGGCTTCCGCTTCCGCGGAACGCTCACGGGCCTCGGCCTGTAAGAATGCCGACTGTCGCTCGCCTTCGGCTTTGAGGATCTGCGACTGCTTCTCCCCTTCGGCTTTGAGGATTTCGGCCTGACGTATCCCTTCGGCTTCAAGAATATAGGCGCGTTTGGTTCGTTCGGCCTTCATCTGGGCGTTCATCGAGGCGATAAGCTCTGCCGGCGGACGGACGTCGCGAATTTCAACACGGGTAATCTTGACGCCCCATGGGTTGGTCGCTTCATCAACAATATGCAGCAGGCGAGTATTGATGCTGTCGCGCTGGGAGAGCATTTCGTCGAGTTCCATTGAGCCGAGGACGGTACGAATATTGGTCATCGTCAGGTTAACGATCGCCTGCTGCAAATTGCTGACCTCATAAGCCGCTTTCGGCGCGTCAATGACCTGAATAAAGCACACGGCATCGATGGTTACATTGGCGTTATCACGTGAAATCACCTCCTGGGAGGGAATATCAAGCACCTGCTCCATCATATTAATCTTGCGGCCGATGCGATCCATAAACGGCACCACCAGACTTAAGCCCGGCTGCAGGGTCACGGTGTAGCGACCGAAACGCTCGACGGTCCACTGGTAGCCCTGGGGGACAATTTTCACCCCCGCGGTCACGATGACCAGCGCGACGAAAATGAGAATAGGGATAAAAATCAGCATCAAAAAACCTCCTGTTTTATTGCCTGATGAGGCGCCAGAAAAAATGACGCATGTTTAAATTGAGTATATCTTTCTCCTCATCCTGGTGAAAGGAAACTGGGGTAAACTCGTTGCCTTGTGGGAAAAAAGTGGAACAATAATGAAGGAAAATAACGCTATTTTGCGTCTTGATGAGGTTGGCTTTCGCATTGACGAGACGGTCATTCTTAATAATATTAGCCTCCAGCTGCAGGCGGGCGAATTTAAGCTGATTACCGGGCCTTCCGGCTGCGGGAAAAGCACTCTGTTGAAAATTATCGCCTCGCTGCTTAGCCCCACCTCGGGACAGATTTTTTTTGCCGGTCAGGATATTAATACGCTGTCGCCGGAAAGCTACCGCCAGCAGGTCTCCTACTGTGCGCAAACCCCGGTGCTCTTTGGCGACTCGGTCTATGACAATCTGATTTTCCCCTGGCAGATCCGTAATAAACAGCCGGATCCGCAGGCGCTGATCGCCGATTTGCAGCGCTTTGGCCTGGCTGACAATACGCTGGAAAAATCGATTAATGAGCTGTCGGGGGGAGAAAAACAACGGGTTTCGCTCATTCGTAATTTACAATTTTTGCCGCAGGTACTGCTGCTCGATGAAATTACCAGCGCGCTGGATGACAGCAATAAACGCAACGTAAACGATATTATTCATCGCTATGCGACGGAAAAAAATATTGCCGTCCTGTGGGTCACCCATGATAGCAATGAAATTGCCCATGCGGATGAAGTGATTACCCTGCAACCGGCAGGTGGCCACGCGGCGGAGGTGTCTCATGAACGGGCATAATATTACCAACGAATCGCTGGCGCTTTCGATGGTGCTGGTACTGGTGGCGATTATCGTCAGCTACCGGGAAAAGCTGGCGCTGGAAAAAGATATCATCTGGAGTATCTGTCGGGCGGTGGTACAGCTGATTATTGTCGGCTACGTCCTGAAATATATCTTCCATGTGAATCATGCGCTGCTGACGCTATTCATGGTGCTGTTTATTTGCTTTAACGCCGCGTGGAATGCGCAGAAACGCAGTAAATATATCGATAAGGCGTTTGTGTCGTCGTTTATTGCGATCACCACCGGAGCCGGGCTGACGCTGGCGGTGCTGGTGTTTTCTGGTTCGATTGCCTTTGTGCCGATGCAGGTGATTCCGATCGCCGGGATGGTGGCCGGCAACGCGATGGTGGCGGTCGGGCTATGCTACAACAATATGGGGCAGCGTTTCAGCAGCGAGCAGCAGCAGATTCAGGAGAAGCTCAGCCTGGGGGCGACGCCGAAAATGGCAGCCGCGGGGCTGATTCGCGACAGTATTCGCGCCTCGTTGATCCCAACGATTGATTCGGCGAAAACGGTGGGGCTGGTGAGTTTACCCGGGATGATGTCGGGGCTGATTTTTGCCGGCATTGACCCGGTGAAAGCGATTAAGTATCAGATTATGGTGACGTTTATGCTGCTGTCGACCGCCAGCTTATCGACGATCATCGCCGGCTATCTGACCTACCGCAAGTTCTTTAACGCCCGCCATCAGCTGGTGGTGACGCAGCTGAAAAAACACGCGTAAACGGTTCCCCGGGCGACGGCGCGCATGCCGCCACCCGGGCTATCCGCCGATGCCGCCCGTCGCCCCGGTAAGCGTAGCGTGACCGGGGGATTAACGCGGATAAGGGGATTAGTACAGCAGCGAATAGAGCTGGCGACGATACTTCGCGGCTAATGCGTCACCGGTGCCGAGCGCGGCAAGGATCTCCTGCAGCATCTTCCGCACCTGGCCGTCGCCGGCGGCTAAATCTTTCTTCAGATGGCTGAACAGCAGCTCCAGCGCCTCTTCATTACGCCCGACCTGGTGCAGCTGTAATGCCAGCTGGGCCGCCAGCGGCGCATCGTCCGGGTTTTGCTCAACCTGCTGCTGCAGCTGCTGAATTTCCGGCGTGTCGGCCGCCTGCTTAAGCAGCTCAATCTGCGCAACCAACCCCTGATAACGGGTATCCTGATCCTGCAGCGGAACGGTTTTCAGCACCGTTTCGGCCTCATCAGAACGCTGCAGCGCGATCAGCGTTTCCGCCAGCAGCAGGCCAATCTGGCTGTCCTGGTTCGACAGCTGCCATGCCTCTTTCAGCAGCGGCAGCGCCTCGAGATACTTCTCTTCCTGCATCAGCGCCAGCGCCTGCTGGGCTTTGAGCTCTTCTTCACGCGGCAGGACTTTGTCCAGCAGCGCGCGGATAGCGGATTCCGGCTGCGGGCCTTCAAAGCCGTCTACCGGCTGGCCGTTCTGGAACAGATAAACCGTCGGAATTGAACGCAGACCAAACTGCGAGGCGAGCATTTGCTCAGCGTCGCAGTCAACTTTCGCCAGCGTGAACTGACCGTTATATTGCGCAGCCAGCCCTTCGAGGACCGGTGTCAGCTGCTCGCAGTGCTGACTGCGCGCTGACCAGAAATAAAACAGCACCGGCGCCGTCACGGATTGCTCCAGCGTCTGGTGCAGGTTAGCTTCGGTAATATTGATAATATTCTGTACTGACATGAGCGCATCTCTTTAGTCGATTTTGGGTATACATGGGGGCGGCAGCCGGAGCTTCAACTCAACCCTGGATAATTTTGTCCATCATCCGCGCGGGCAGCAGGCGTTTGAGCAAGGCCACGGCGTGGGTCACGACGGTCACCGGATAGCGCAATTTAGGTTTATCGCTACTAAAAGCATGGCGTACTTTTTCCACCACCGCTTCCGGGCCGAGCGTAAAGCGCGCGGCGATACCGGGGTTTTCCACGGGCTTATCGTGCTGCGTCTGGTTGACGTTGCTGGTAAAGCGGGTGCTAATGGGACCGGGCTCTATCAGGCTGACCTTGATGCCGCTATAGCGTAGCTCCATGCGCAGGGCATCGGCCCAGGCTTCCAGCGCATATTTGCTGGCGGCGTAGGCGCCGCGACCGGGACTGGAAATAATCCCCATCACCGAGGAGGTCATCACGATACGCCCCTCGCCGTGCGGCTCCATCGCGGGAAGCAGCAGCATCGTCAACTGGTGGGCGCCAAAAAAGTTGGCTGAAAATTGCGCCTCCATCTGCTGGCGGCTGATGGTGGACAGCGGGCCATAAACGCCATACCCGGCGTTATTAAACAGACCATACAGGCGATTGTTGGTCAGGGCGATCGCCTCCGCCGCGGCGCGTTCAACGCTTTGCGGGTCGTCGAGATCGAGCAAAATGCCGGTCAGGCCGAGTTCCTGCATCCGCGCAACGTCGTCAGCTTTGCGGCAGGCGGCCAGAACATGAAAACCCTGGCGTTTGAGATCGAGCGCGCTTTCAAGGCCAATACCGCTGGAACATCCTGTAACTAAAACCGATTTTTGCATAACTTTACCTGCAAGCGACTCCGGAGAATCAGGAGTCATGATTAACTAAGGGAGCCAGTCGGGTTGCCATCCAGTCGGCAATAAAAGGCTGGGCATCGCGATTAGGATGGATGCCATCATCCTGCATCCATTGGGGTTTCAGATAGACCTCCTCCATAAAAAAGGGCAGCAGAGGGATATCAAACTCCCTGGCGAGGGCCGGATACATCGCGCTAAAGGCTTCATTATAACGGCGCCCATAGTTCGCGGGCAGGCGAATTTGCATCAGTAACGGCTGAGCGTTGGCCGCTTTGATATCCTGAATAACGCTACGCAGGGTCTGCTCCGTTTGCTGCGGCGGGAAACCGCGCAGCCCGTCGTTGCCGCCCAGCTCCACCAGTACCCAGCGCGGCTGATGCTGTTTGAGCAGCGCCGGCAGTCTTGCCAGCCCTTGCTGCGATGTGTCGCCGCTGATGCTGGCGTTGATAACCGGGGTTTTTGACTGCCACTTATCATTGAGTAGCGCGGGCCATGCGGCGTTGGCCGCCATCCGATAGCCGGCGCTCAGGCTATCGCCGAGAACTAACAGCTTGTCTGCCGCCATGGCACGGCAGGCAAAGAAAATCAGAAACAGGAAAGGCAAATGCCAGCGGAAAACATACTTGAAGTTCATCATCTTAAGAAGTCCGTCGGTCAGGGAGAGCATCAGCTCTCCATCCTTACCGGAGTTGAGCTGGTTGTCAAACCGGCGCAGACCATCGCCCTGATTGGCGAGTCGGGTTCCGGCAAGTCGACGCTGCTGGCCATTCTCGCCGGGCTGGACGACGGCAGCAGCGGCGAAGTCGCTTTACTCGGGCAGCCGTTGCATAACATGGACGAAGAGGCGCGGGCGCGGCTGCGGGCGCAGCACGTCGGTTTCGTTTTCCAGTCATTTATGCTGATCCCGACCCTGAATGCCCTGGAGAACGTCGAGCTTCCGGCGCTGCTCCGCGGCGAGACCGACAACCAAAGCCGGGGAAGCGCCCGGGCGCTGCTGGAGCAGCTGGGGCTGGGCAAACGGATTCACCACCTGCCGGCGCAGCTTTCCGGCGGCGAGCAGCAGCGGGTGGCGCTGGCTCGCGCTTTTAACGGCCGGCCTGAACTGCTGTTTGCCGATGAACCGACCGGCAACCTTGACCGACACACCGGCGATAAAATCGCCGATCTGCTGTTCTCTCTCAATCGCGAACACGGCACCACGCTGATTCTGGTGACCCACGATCCGCTGCTGGCGGCGCGCTGCGACCGGCGCCTGCGGCTGGTGGACGGCCAGCTGCAGGAGGAAGCATGATTGCCCGCTGGTTCTGGCGCGAATGGCGCTCGCCTTCGCTGCTGATCGTCTGGCTGGCGCTGAGCCTGGCGGTGGCCTGCGTGCTGGCGCTGGGGTCGATAAGCGATCGCATGGAAAAGGGGCTGAGCCAGCAGAGCCGCGAATTTATGGCCGGGGACCGGACGCTGCGCAGCTCGCGTGAGGTGCCCGCGGCGTGGATTGACGAAGCGCGTCGGCGCGGACTAACGGTCGGGGAGCAGCTGAATTTCGCCACCATGACCTTTGCCGGCGATACGCCACAGCTGGCGGACGTCAAGGCGGTTGACGATTCCTACCCGCTGTACGGCAAACTGGAAACCCAGCCGCCGGGCTTAAAACCGCAGGCCGGGAGCGTGCTGCTGGCGCCGCGTCTGATGGCGCTGCTGAATTTAAAAACCGGCGATACCATTGACGTGGGCGATGCCAGATTGCGCATTGCCGGAGAAGTGACCCAGGAACCGGATGCCGGGTTTAACCCCTTCCAGATGGCGCCCCGGCTGATGATGAATACCGCCGATGTCGCCAGAACGGGCGCGGTACAGCCCGGGAGTCGGGTCTCCTGGCGCTATAAGTTCGCCGGAACGGCGCCGCAGCTGGCGGCCTATGAGCAGTGGCTGTTGCCCAAACTGGGCCCGGAGCACCGTTGGATTGGTCTGGAGCAGGATGACAGCGCCTTAGGCAAATCGCTGGAGCGTTCGCAGCAGTTTTTACTGCTGTCCGCGCTGCTGACCCTGCTGCTGGCGGTCGCCGCGGTGGCGGTGGCGATGAGTCATTACTGCCGCAGCCGCTACGATCTGGTGGCGATCCTCAAAACGCTCGGCGCCGGGCGAGCGCAGCTGCGTAAGCTTATTGTCGGCCAGTGGCTGATGCTACTGACGCTGGCGGTGGTGGCCGGTGGGGCGATGGGCGCGGGGCTGGAGCAGATCCTGCTGGTGATGTTGAAACCGGTGCTGCCGGCCGCTCTGCCGCCTGCCAGCGGCTGGCCGTGGCTATGGGCCATCGGCGCGATGGTGGTCATTTCACTGCTGGTGGGGCTGCGGCCCTATCGGCTGCTGCTGGCGACGCTGCCGCTGCGGGTACTGCGCCAGGATATCGTCGCCAACGTCTGGCCGCTGAAATTCTATATTCCGCTGGTGTGCGGGGTGGTGGTACTGCTACTGGCCTGGCTGATGGGCGGCAGCCCGCTGCTGTGGGCGGTCCTGGCAGGGGCGGTGGTGCTGGCGCTGCTGTGCGGCCTGCTGGGGTGGGGTCTGCTGTGGGTGTTGAAGCGGGTGACGCTGAAAGCGCTGCCTTTGCGCCTCGCGGTGAACCGTCTGCTGCGTCAACCGTGGTCAACGCTAAGCCAGCTGGCGGCTTTCTCGCTGTCGTTTATGCTGTTAGCCTTACTGCTGGTCCTGCGTGGCGATCTGCTGGATCGCTGGCAGCAGCAGCTCCCGCCGGAAAGCCCCAACTACTTTCTGATTAATATTGCGCTGGATCAGGTTGCGCCGGTGAAAACCTTCCTCGCGGGGCACCAGGTGACGGCGAGCGAGTTTTACCCGATTGTTCGCGCCCGTCTGACGCAGATTAACGGTCAGGCGACGGAGGGGAGCAAGGACGAGGCGCTGAACCGTGAGCTGAACCTGACCTGGCGCAGCGAGCGGCCGGATCATAATCCGCTGGTGGCCGGAAGCTGGCCGCCGAAAGCCGGGGAGGTCTCTATTGAGGAAGGCCTGGCGCAGCGGCTGGGGATTAAGCCCGGAGATAGCGTGACCTTTACCGGCGATACCCAGGACTTCAGCGCCAAAGTCACCAGCGTGCGCAAGGTGGACTGGGAGAGCCTGCGGCCCAACTTCTTCTTTATCTTCCCGCCGAACGCGCTCGACGGGCAGCCGCAGAGCTGGCTGACCAGTTTCCGCTGGGATAATGGCAGTACGCTGCTGACGCAGCTTAACCGTGAATTCCCCACCGTCAGCCTGCTGGATATTGGGGCGATTCTTCGTCAGGTGGGCCAGGTATTAACCCAGGTCAGCCGGGCGCTGGAGGTGATGGTGGTGCTGGTGACCGCCTGCGGCATTTTGCTGCTGCTGGCTCAGGTTCAGGTCGGTATGCGTCAGCGTTATCAGGAGCTGGTGGTCTGGCGGACGCTGGGGGCCGGGAAATCACTACTGCGTACCACCCTGTGGGCCGAGTTCGCTCTGCTGGGCGTGGTTTCCGGGCTGGTAGCGGCGATAGGGGCGGAGGTGGCGCTGGCGATGCTGCAAACCAAAGTTTTTGATTTTCCGTGGACGCCGGACTGGCGACTGTGGGTGATGCTGCCGCTGTGCGGCGCCTTCCTGCTGTCATTATGCGGCGGCTGGCTGGGGCTGCGCCTATTGAAGGGCAAGGCGCTGTTTCGTCAATTCAGCCACTAGCTATTTTGCATTTTGATGACGCGCCGGTGAAATCACCGGCGCTTTTTTTTTAAGCGCACAAAATGATAAGTTGCTGATTTTTAAGAGCACTAAACATTAAAAAACCGACAACACGGCGAATCAAATCGCAGTTAATATTCAACCAGGAATTATAAGGTTGCTTATTACTCGAGGAGAAAGCATGGCACATAAAATAAAAGCGCTGGCGATGACGATCGGCGCGACCCTGGCGTTAACCTCTTTCGCATCCCAGGCTGAGATCACGCTGCTGAAACAAGACCCGCAGGCCGGGGATCCGTTGAGCCGCCTGAATTTCACCGTCGGCGGGAGTATTCGTCCACAGTTCAACATGATGTCCGGTGACGGTGACAAAGGTTCTTATAAGCGTAATGGCTTCGATGGCGGCACCCGTTTCCGCTTCGCCGCGGATTATTATCTGTTTGATGATATTAGCTGGATCAGCTATTACGAGCTGGGGGTGAATATTCCGGCGCTGTTTGACTGGGATAACCACTATGCGGAAGGCGCCAATAATACCTCGCGCCGTATGCTCTATACCGGGCTGAAGAGCGACACCTGGGGGACCTTAACCTACGGTCAGCAAAACAGTATCTACTACGACGTGGTCGGGGTGAAAACCGATATCTGGGATTACGACATGGTCGCCCAGGCGCCGGGCAACGGGATTAACGGCGACTACGATGGTTCGTATCGCTCTCGTAATATGCTGAAATATAAGAAAACCGTTGGCGATGTCGATCTTTATGCCTCTTATCTGTTCGAGGATAGCGAATATCTGCCGGGTAATGGCCTGCGCTATAAGCGTAAAGGCGGCGGTTCGGTGGGCGCGGATTACCACATCACCAGAGATCTGACCTGGGGTACCGCGTGGAACTACACCCGTGCCGAAATGCGCGATCCGTCAAGCGCGGATAATAAATCCTACGATCAGAATATCGTGGGTACGGCGCTAAGCTGGACGCCGGATAACTGGACCTTCTCCTTCGGCGGCGGCTGGTATCAGAACTTCCTGACCACCAAAAAAGCCGACGTCGACAACTACTTCGCCGGAGATGCCTGGGGGATTGAGTACTTCGCCGGGTATACCTTCCCGGTTGGTCAGTACGCGGTTAAATCTGTTCAGCCGTACTTTATGGGCGATCGCCTGGAGTACGTGAATGGCCGCAACTATCAGCGAATTGATAACGGTCTGGGGATTAGCTTCCAGCTGGATTATGGTTTCCGCGTCGATTACGAGCACGTCTTTACCTCCAGCACCGACAACCTGGGCGATATGAATCTGGTGCGTCTGCGCTACGACTTCTAAGCCATCACCCTCAGCGCAGCGCGATGCCGTTTATCCCCGGTTCGCGCTGCGCTTAGCCGGGTTACAAGAACGACGGCTTAAGAGGTAGCCCGGCAAGGCGTAAACCGCGGCCCGGGAGCAGCAGGTCAGCGCGCCAGCCAGGAGGCGACGTCGTACCAGGTACCGCGGAAGATGATTTTGTCCGCTTTTTTACTGAGCTGATAGCGGTACATCGGATCGTAATATTCTTGCAACAGCGGAATCAGCCAGCTGAAATGAGCTTCGCTACTGGCGTTGCGCAACTGTTTCGCCAGCGCGTCGTCGAGCAGGGCGGTGAGCTGGGCAAAACGCTGTAGTCCCAGGCGACGGCGAATGGCGAACAGGCCGTGATGCAGATATTCGCTGTATTCCTGCCAGCCTTTCTCCTCGCCATAAGCGGCGATAAAGTCGCGGTGCATACGTTCAAAATACTCTTCCCGCAGGCGTTCCAGACGGATAGCAAACGGGTCTTCGACCACCGCCAGCGGCGATTGCGCCATTCGCTGACGCAGACATTCCGGCAGATGATTCGCGCCGATCGTATGCCCTTCATCTTCCAGCACCCAGCGGCTGTGCTGCCGCGCTTTTTTTAGCATCGCCACGGCCAGGTGGTTTTCAAATGTTGCCTGCGCGTGCTGTTCGCGCAACGTGCGGCCAAACGATGAACCGCGATGGTGGGCGAGGCCTTCCAGATCGATCCCATCGGCACGTGAACAGACCAGCTGGGTTTTACCGTTGCCGGTGCAGCCGCCGATCAGCACGATCGGCCGCTGGACCAGCTCTTCGGTGAGTTGCATGGCGGCCTGGCGCAGCGCTTTATAGCCGCCGACGATCGGCGGGTAATCGATGCCGGATTCGCGCAGCCATTGCTGCACGATGTGGGAACGCTGGCCGCCGCGCGCGCAGCACAGATAGCCCTGAGGATAGCGTAGGCAGGCTTCACGCCATGCCGCGATGCGGCTGTCCCGCAGTTCGCCGTTCACCAACCGATGGCCCAGCGCTAAAGCCGCTTCAGCTCCCTGGCGTTTATAGCAGATACCGACGGCTGCGCGTTCCTCATCATTCATCAGCGGTAGGTTAAGCGCTGCGGGGAGCGCGCTTTGGCGGAATTCGACCGGGGCGCGGACGTCAATGAGTGGCGTATCCGCCGTGAGAATGGTGCGGTAATCCGTCCCATTTGTCATGGGTCATCCTTCTGAAGTCAAACGGAATGCATCTTTAAAGCGAGAAAATCTTTAAAGCAAGGAGGGGATTCTACGCGCCTGAATGTATGCCGGGGAAGGGGGAAGATCAATTCCCCGGCAAATAGCCGTTCGCATGCAGGCTGCAGATGCGCTGGCGGCGGTTCTGCAACCTGAATGGGTCAGGAGAGAGAGGTCAACTGAGATTGTGCCCAGAAAACACCGCTGGCGTACTCGGGCGGCAGTAAGGGTTTCAACGCTTCCAGCGTCGCGCTCAGGCGGTCGGTATCGCTATCGGTCAGGTTCAGGTGACCCACTTTGCGCCCCGGACGTACCTCTTTATCGTACCAGTGCAGATGTACCAGCGGCAGCTTCAGCCAGTCGTAATTAAGCCCGGTGCCGATCAGGTTGATCATCACCGACGGGCTGTTTACCACCGGCGGCGGCAGCGGTAATCCGACGATCGCCCGCAGATGTAGCTCGAACTGGCTGATGGAGGCGCCGTTCTGCGTCCAGTGGCCGCTGTTATGCACGCGCGGCGCCAGCTCGTTAATCAGCAGGCCGTCGGCGGTGACGAAACACTCCATCGCCATCACGCCGACGTAGTTCAGCTCGTTCATAATCGCTGAAAGCATGTTTTCAGCCTGATCCTGCTGGCGGGCATTGGCCTGCGGGAAGGCGACGCTGGCGCGCAGAATACCGTCCTGATGCAGATTGCGGGTCAGCGGATAGAATACCGTGCTGCCATCCCGCGCGCGGGCGCCAACCAGCGAGACTTCGGCAGAAAAGTTGATACCCTGCTCAACGATACATTCGCCGTAGTTATCATCTGGCAGCTGGGCGATGTCGCTTTCAGCCAGGCGCCATTGGCCACGACCGTCGTAACCGCCGACGCGGCGTTTCACGATGGCCAGCTCGCCGAGACGCGCGAATATCGCCGGCCACTCATTTTTATCCGCCAGCAGCTGCCACGGCGCGGTGGCGAGCCCCAGCTTGTCGAACAGCTGCTTTTGCGTCAGACGATCGGCAATAATCGGGAATACGTCGCGGTTAACAAACGCCGGATGGCGCGCCAGCTCGCGGGTGAGCGCCGTTTCCGGCCAGCGTTCGATTTCTGCGGTGATCACGCTTTGCTGAAACGGCACCGCTTCAGGATCGGCCTCAAGGCCGACCGGCCAGACGGCGATACCCAGCGGTTCGCCGGCCTGACGCAGCATACGGCCTAACTGGCCGTTGCCGAGGATGCAGACCTGCTTCATGCCGCACCCCGCGGGTCCGGATTCTCCAGCACTTCATCGGTCTGGGCCTGACGCCAGGCGTGCAGGCGCTGATGCAGTTCAGCATCGTGCTGAGCCAGAATCTGCGCCGCCAGCAGGGCCGCGTTGGCGGCACCGGCTTTGCCGATGGCCAGCGTGCCGACCGGGATCCCGCGCGGCATCTGGACGATGGAGTAAAGACTGTCTACGCCGCTTAACGCCGCGCTTTGTACCGGAACGCCTAAGATCGGCACCAGCGTTTTCGCCGCAATCATGCCCGGCAGATGCGCCGCGCCGCCCGCGCCGGCAATAATCACCTGATAACCGTTGCTTTCCGCGCCTTCGGCGAAGCTGAACAGTTTATCGGGCGTGCGGTGTGCGGAGACCACTTCAACATGGTACGGCACGTTCAGGGCATCAAGGATTTCTGCGGTAAACTGCATGGTAGCCCAGTCGCTTTTGGACCCCATCACGATGGCGATACGCGCCGAATTATTGCGGGAAGACATGCGTCTTAAAACTCCTGTGGGTGTGCTTCACACTGCTTTAGAGGCCACAGAGAATAACATGATCTTCTGGCAAGGAAAACGGTTGCGTCACCTGAGATAAGGTGAAAAAACGCGGAAAATTACCACGGGAAAGGAATCAGTTCGACGTCGTCTTTGCTGACTTTGACCATTGAGCCTTCGCTGTGCCACGCCCCGAGGACCACGCGAAAAGCGGGTTCGCCGTTGGCGTTTAATGAATGGATGGCAGGGCGATGGGTATGGCCATGAATCAACCATTGCACCCGATGTTTTTCCATGACATTAACCACGGCCTGCGGATTAACATCCATAATCGCCATCGACTTGCTGCTGTTGGCCGCCTTGCTGTCGGCGCGCATTCTCGCGGCAATGCGACGGCGAATAAACAGCGGCAGGGCAAGGAACAGACGTTGAATCCACGGCGTATGCACTTTGGCGCGAAAGGCCAGATAGCCGGCATCATCGGTGCAGAGCGTGTCGCCATGCATAATCAGTACCCGGCGACCGTACAGCTCGAGCACCTTTTCTTCCGCCAGCAGCGTCATACCGCAGGCGCGGGCAAAGCGCTGGCCTATGAGAAAATCACGGTTACCGTGAATGAAATAGCAGGGGACGCCCGAGCGGGTTAACTCGTTCAGCGCAGAGGCGATTTCCTGATGCAACGGGTTTGGGTCGTCATCGCCGATCCAGGCTTCAAACAGATCGCCGAGGATGTACAGCGCATCGGCCTCGCGGGCTTCTCCACGCAAAAAGCGCAGAAAACCGGCGGTGATCGCCGGTTCTTCTGTTTGCAGATGCAAATCCGCAATAAAAAGTGTCGCCACGAATTACTCGCTGAGGGTGACGCTTTTGATCACAACGTCTTCTTTCGGCACATCCTGATGCATGCCGCTACGGCCGGTAGCAACCGCTTTGATTTTGTCGACCACGTCCATGCCTTCAACAACTTCGGCAAATACGCAGTAGCCCCAACCCTGCAGGCTTTCGCCAGAGAAGTTCAGGAAGTCGTTATCGACAACGTTGATGAAGAACTGCGCGGTGGCGGAGTGAGGCGCCTGAGTACGGGCCATTGCCAGCGTACCGCGGGTGTTTTTCAGGCCGTTGTTGGCTTCGTTCTGAATCGGGGATTTGGTGGTTTTCTGCTCCATGCCCGGCTCAAAACCGCCGCCCTGGATCATGAACCCGTTGATAACACGGTGGAAAATGGTGTTGTCGTAGAAACCTTCGCGGCAGTAGTCCAGGAAGTTTTTAACTGTTTCCGGCGCTTTGTCGTCAAACGTTTTGATTACGATATCGCCATGATTAGTGTGGAAAGTAACCATTTTTGCATCCTGTTCCGATAATTGTGGTGCTAAACCCAAAGTTGGGCGTGACATAAGGGGCTGTTATAGCATAACCGCAGGGTTCGATCACCTTGCATTGTGTGCTGCTTCGGGGTTGAATTAAGGTTAGAATACGCGACCTATATCCACACACGTCTACACGGAATCTTCGATGTTAAAAATTTTTAATACACTGACGCGCCAAAAAGAAGAGTTTAAACCTATCCATGCCGGGGAAGTGGGCATGTACGTGTGTGGTATTACCGTTTACGATCTCTGTCATATCGGCCATGGCCGTACTTTCGTCTCTTTCGACGTCGTTGCCCGCTATCTGCGTTTTCTCGGCTATAAGCTGAAGTATGTCCGCAACATTACCGACATCGACGATAAAATCATTAAGCGCGCTAATGAGAACGGTGAAAGCTTTGTCGCGCTGGTCGATCGCATGATTGCCGAAATGCATCATGACTTCGATGCGCTGAATATTCTGCGCCCGGACCTCGAACCGCGCGCGACGCACCATATTCCGGAGATTATTGAGATTACCGAACAGCTGATTGCGCGCGGCCACGCGTACGTGGCGGACAACGGCGACGTGATGTTCTCGGTCCCGACCGATCCGAACTACGGTCAGCTGTCGCGCCAGGATCTGGACCAGCTGCAGGCCGGCGCGCGCGTTGACGTCGTCGACGTAAAGCGTAACCCGATGGATTTTGTGCTGTGGAAAATGTCGAAAGAGGGGGAGCCGAGCTGGCCTTCTCCGTGGGGCAACGGGCGCCCGGGTTGGCACATTGAATGTTCGGCGATGAACTGCAAACAGCTGGGTAACCATTTTGATATTCACGGCGGCGGTTCGGACCTGATGTTCCCGCATCACGAAAACGAGATTGCCCAGTCCACCTGCGCGCACGATGGCGAATATGTGAACTACTGGATGCACTCCGGCATGGTGATGGTTGATCGCGAGAAGATGTCGAAATCGCTGGGCAACTTCTTTACCGTGCGTGACGTGCTGCAGTACTACGATGCAGAGACTATCCGCTACTTCCTGATGTCCGGCCATTATCGTAGCCAACTGAACTACAGTGAAGAAAACCTCAAGCAGGCGCGCTCTGCCCTCGAACGTCTGTACACTGCGCTGCGTGGGACCGACAAATCAGCGGCGCCAGCCGGCGGCGAAGCTTTTGAAGCGCGCTTTGTTGAAGCGATGGATGACGATTTCAATACCCCGGAAGCCTATTCCGTGCTGTTCGATATGGCGCGTGAAGTCAACCGTCTGAAGACGGAAGATGTCGCCGCCGCCAACGCCATGGCGGCGCACATGCGCAAACTCTCCGGCGTGCTGGGGCTGCTGGAGCAGGAACCGGATGCGTTCCTGCAAAGCGGTGCGCAGGCGGATGATGGCGAAGTGGCAGCAATCGAAGCTCTGATTCAGCAGCGTCTGGATGCGCGTAAAGCGAAGGACTGGGCGGCGGCAGATGCCGCGCGCGACCGTCTGAACGAGATGGGGATTGTGCTGGAAGACGGCCCGCAGGGAACCACCTGGCGCCGTAAGTAAGCGATAAGAAATGCCGGAGCCCGTACCCATTCTGCCACTGATAGCGCTGTAGAATGGAACGGGCTTTTTTATACCTCAGGCCTGCGCTTCGCTGAATAAGCGTTGATTGATGTAGTCAATGGCCTGCTGAGGATTCATCATTTTGTTCACCACGTTTGTCACCCCCTGGCCGATGATGGTCTCCGCATGGCGAAGGTTAAACAACTCCCCCTGCACGCCGCGGGATTCACGAATACCGGTGCCAGGATTATCCCGCAGTAAATTGAACCACGGATAAAGATGCAGTATGCGTTGGTTTTGATAAATGCTGCGATGGGCGCTGTTACCGCCTAGCAGTACCAGCTGTTCAGTAATTTCAGCGGAATAGAGCCAGTCAAAAAACCGTGCCGCCTGTGCCTTCTTGTTGCTGTAGCGCGACATCCCCAAGGAACCTCCGCCGAATTGCGGCATATTACCCGGTACCGGTGCATAGCCGATAGAGGGCGATAATGGGCTGTGAGCGACGTCATTAAATAAGTTCATGTACATGATCAGCATCGCCAGTTGCCCCTGCTCAAACTGCGCCACCGAGGTGCTCCACCATTCACTGTTCAGATTACGAGTGATTGCCAGTTGTTCGAGATATTGATCCAGCGCCGCGATGGCCAGATTAGGCTCCAGATGAACCGGTTTGTCTTTATGCACTAATCGTCCGCCGAGGGCGTAGTAGCGCAGCAGATATTCGCTGGCTATCAGCCCTGAACTGCCTAAGGTGGTGGCAGTGCCGACCGGCCGTTGCGGATCTCCTGCTTGATGAATGGCGGTGAAAAAAGCGGCAGTCGCATCGAATTCGGCAAAAGTAGCGGGAATTTTCAGTTCTTTTCCTGATGCTTCATAGAACATGCGCTTGATCGTCGGGTCTTCAAACAGATCGCGACGATAGAACAGCAGCTGGGTGCTGGCATCAAAGGGTAACGCATAGGCTTTCCCCTCGATCTGACTGAAATGATGGCCGATCTCTGGCGAAAAATTATCCAGTAGGGCGGGGAGCTCCGGCGAGATTTCCGCCAGCGGCGTGAGAGCCTTTTCCGCGAACCAGGGGAAGCAGGCCATGTCGATTCGCAGTAGATCGTAATAAGGATGCCGATGCAGGTTCGAGAGGATCTCAAACACTTCGTCATAGGGATAAACGGCGAGGTTCACCTTGATGCCGGTCTGACGATAGAAATGTGGCAATAGCTTCCTCAGCGCATCCGTCGATGGGCTGGGCAGAATGAGCATGTTCAGCGTCTCTCCCTGATAGGGAGTGGCTGAAGTTGGCTCTACAGAAAGGGTGAATCCGCGGTTGGTCAGGACCTGTTCGTAAGGTTGTGAATGCGGCTGAGCGAGATATCGGGCGATTTCCAACCCAAGCCGGGCATAATCCATCTGATAGCAATACTGATTGGTTATGACCGCGGGTTCGTTATCGCTTAGTTGCCAGATCGGCGGACAGGGACCTGCGCTACCCATCCAGGCTGCCTGGGTCAAGCAGCGGCTTTTATCGCTATCTTGCGCCACCAGTATCTGCGGCGGCTGGTCGTCAAAAAAAGTAAAAGCCGCGGTGTGGCATTCGCTGGCTGGCGACGGGACCACCGTTAAGCGGGTTGATGGGCTCAGCCGCCCCAGCGAGTTCTTCAATGATGTGACAAAAATGTGGCTATTAGTATAACCCAGTGGTTCACAGAGTATTCCCACATGCTGAGGCCGTTGATGGGCAATCGCCTCAGCGATCGCCTGCGCTGCCTGAGAGAAATCGAGGCTAAATCTGACCTTCGCCGACAAAGGATGACGATAGACAAATAGAATTTGCTCATCGGGTATCCGTAGCATCTGGTAATAAACATTGCTGTCGTCCAGACAAGAAACGGTAATCACGCTTTGGTAAGATCGTGCCGCCAGGGTTTGCAGAATGTTCATTTCAGCGGAAGGGAGATCGTCAGTGATATAAAGATCCAGATCGCCAGCAAGAGATGAGCGTAAAGACTGATGTAGTCCCCGATAAAGCTGGTGATATTGTTCGGTATTGAGATTGGGGAGGATCAGCGCGATGCCGCTGCTTTTACTGGTGCGCAGGGACTGAGCCTGGGCGTTGATCTGATACCCCATTTTCTGCGCCGCCAGTTTGACCGCTTCAATTTTTTCGACACTGACATTGCCGCGTCCGTTCAGCACGTTGGAAACGGTGCCGTGTGAAACCCCTGCCAGCTTTGCTATATCCTTGATAGTCGCCATTTTTATCATCACGTTGACCTGCCTGATTTGATGCTAACACCGGCATGGAGTCTCTGCTATTTCATTTTCCATTACACCTGATTATTGGATCGTTCCATTGGTTTTTGTCAATTATTAATACTCATACATCGACGTGAAATTCGCATCTCAGGGAGGTTCTGGAGAGGGAAGGGGTGAAAAGAATAATTAAATAATTAATTGATATAATTAAATTTAAATAAAATAATTTGAAGGTTGTCACCAATGTGACTTATGTCGGTTGTTCATTTTTTATTCTCAATTATATTATTGACACGTTCCAATTTGGTTCGATCGCAATGATTGAACCGAGTGTTAAAGAACGATAAATCAGTAACTAACTGAATAAAAAAGGATAAAAAATGAAGATACATTTTCTGGGATCGGCTGCCTCTGAAGGGATCCCGAATCCGTTTTGCCGCTGCGAGCATTGCCAACAGGCGCGTACCCTGAAAGGAAAAGACATACGTACCCACTCCTCAGCAATTATTGATGATGTCATGTTGATTGATGTCGCCCCGGAGTTTAGCCAGCAGCTGCTGCGCGACGGGCTGGATGCTGCTGGATTGACCGATCTGCTTTTTACCCATACCCACCCCGATCATTTCAACGTCGGTGAGCTGTTTAGCCGGATGGAGGGTTATGGTTTTAACATTGAACATCCGCTGGAAATTTTTGGTAATGACCGCGCCATTAACGGCTGTGCCGCTGTCCTGCCGGGCTACAGCACACAACGTTTTGCTTTCCACTGCCTGGTGCCATTCGTCACCGTAGAAAGTCATGGTTATAAGATAACTCCGCTGCTGGCTAACCATGCCAGATGGGAATTATGCTACGTGTATGTCATAGAAAAGGGTGGGAAAACAATATTCTATGGCCATGACTCTGGCTGGTTTCCACCGCTCACCTGGCAATGGTTAGAGGGGAAAAAATTAGATCTCACGGTACTGGAGTGTACTTACGGATGGAACGGCGATGATTGTACCGACAATCATATGAGCCTCGAGACGGTTTTTGCGGCTCAGGAGAAGCTTCGGGGGATGGCGTGTTTGTATGCTGAGAGTCAGATAGTGGTGTCACATATTTCCCACAGCGGCAAACTGCTGCATGAAGAACTGGTGGCCGCTTGCCGTGATAAAAACATCACCGTCGCCTATGACGGCCTGACCATTAATCTGTAATAGGGGCGAGCTCATGGATTTTAACAAGACACCTCGTCTGCTGATTATGATGTTTGTGCAGTACTTCATGCAGGGGGCCTGGAATATGACGATGGGCCTGGTGCTGAGCACCTATGGCATGGCGACGATTATCGGCTCTTCTTATGCCCTGCTGGGGCTGGCGACGATCCTCTCGCCGTTATTTATCGGTATGGTGGCGGATCGCTTCTTTGCTTCCCAGAAGGTGATGGCAATCCTGCATCTGATTAACGCAGGAGTGATCCTGTGCGTACCGCAGTTCATCGAAGCACATAACACCGCCATGACGTTGCTGATGATCTTCTTCGTCGGATTACTGTTCTATCCGACAACCGCGTTGGCCAACAGCATTAGCTTTAGCCACATTAACGGCGTGAAGTATTTTCCATTGATTCGCGTCTTCGGTACTTTTGGTTTTATGGCGATTGGTTTCATCATCGGGCAGATGGGGTACTCAGACGATACCATGACCTGGTACATTGCTTCGGCTTCTGGTGTCGCACTGGGGCTGTATTGCTTTACCTTGCCTGATACCCCACCAAAGGCCAAAGGGCGCGTTTTCACCCTGCGCGATCTGCTATGCCTGGATGCACTCTCGTTGTTCAAGGATCGCAACTTCTCCATTCTGATGCTAAGTATCTTTGTGTTGATGATTCCTAAAACGGCTTATTCCGCCTATATCCCGGTGTTCCTGAAAGCCCTCGGATTTAATAACGCGGCTTCAATGATGCAGGTAGGGATCGCCTGTGAGGTCATTTTTATGTTCCTGCTCTCCTTCTTCTTGCTGAAAGCCGGTTTTAAGGTAACGCTGATGATGGGGGCAGTATGCTGGATTATTCGCTCGATGTTCTTCTCGCAGGCGGCACTTGACTCCAATATGATGTTTGTATTGATTGGCCTGATGCTGCAAGGTTTTTGCTGGGATTTCTTCTTCACCGTTGGCGATATCTACGTGGACCGCAAAGCGCGGCCTGAGATCAAGGCTCAGGCGCAGAGCCTGCGGTTTATCGTCTCTAATGGTTTTGGCCTGCTGTTCGCCTCGACCATCTGCGGGCAAATCTTCAATAATACCGTTACCGAACAAGGGCCTCAGGCATTACCTCAGTGGGAGAGTTTCTGGTTCTTCTCCGCGATTATTGCCGGCGTGGTCTCGGCCTTCTTCATTATTTTCTTCAAAGACGATTTATCCAAAAAGAAAGTCCCGGTAGCGATGAAACCGGTCAAACCCTGGCTCGCGCGCAAGGGGCCGCGGTTATAGGAAATAAACATGGATAGCTTGTTATCTCTGCTGGATGAGTTAGGGCCGCTACGTCTGGAAACTATAGCTAAGATAGTTGCGGCATTTGTTTTGGGGGGCGTGATTGGCCTGGAGCGAGAATCGAAGGGGAAACCCGTCGGCTTCAAAACCTGCGTGATTATTGCGGTTGCCAGCTGCGTGCTTACAGTGGTGTCTATCCAGTCTGCAGAGTACTACGCGGAGATTTCTGCCAATATTCGCAGCGATCCAATGCGTCTGGCGGCGCAGATTATTAGCGGGGTCGGTTTTTTAGGGGCCGGGGTGATTTTGCATCGTCGCGACGATGCGATTTCAGGATTGACCACCGCGGCGATTGTTTGGGCCTCGGCGGGAGTGGGCATAGCCTGTGGCGCCAGTTTCTATTTCCATGCCTTGCTAGCGACGGCATTGTTCCTGCTGGCGATAAAGATCAGCCCGTATATTGTTTTACTGCAGTTAACGCACCAGCAGTTGGGGAGGGTTAAAGTTCGTTTGATACTCAATGAGAAAGAGGGGCTGCCGTCGCTTATGGCGAGGCTTAATCAGCAGAAAAACATTATTGACGCGATGACGATCCGCGATATCAAGAAAAATAAAATTGAAGTCAATCTCAAGCTAACGGTAAGAAAGCGAACGACCTTGCATGAGCTTTACAGTATGTTGAGTGATATTGATCACGTCAGCGCTGTTGCTCTCGAGCAATAAGTCGTTTGTCCAATCAAAAATGCCGCCTTCTGGCGGGGCGGCATTTTTTTCATGGTGCTAATCAGGCGGTAACGGTGACGCTCTGGCCTTCAAAGCTCACCGTTTGACCGGCGACGATTTTGCAGCGTTTGCGGGTTTCTACCGCACCGTCAACCTTAACCAGACCATCGGCGATGGCGATTTTCGCCTGCGCGCCGCTTTCGCTCCAGCCTTCCAGCTTCAGCAGATCGCACAGTTCAACGTGCGGGTGTTTACCCAGAGAAAAATTCGCCATCTCAGGCCTCCTGAATGTCGTGATATTCTTCGCATGCCTGAAGGGTGTTCTGAATCAGGGTTGCGACAGTCATTGGGCCGACGCCGCCGGGTACAGGCGTAATGTAAGAAGCGCGTTCGGCGGCGTCTTCGAAGACCACATCACCGACCACTTTGCCGCTTTCCAGGCGGTTAATACCAACGTCAACCACGATGGCGCCTTCTTTGATCCACTCACCCGGAATAAAGCCCGGCTTACCGACCGCGACGATCAGCAGATCTGCATTTTCGACATGCTGACGCAGGTTTTTGGTAAAGCGATGGGTAACGGTGGTGGTGCAGCCCGCCAGCAGCAGCTCCATGCTCATCGGGCGGCCCACGATGTTGGATGCGCCGATAACCACCGCGTTCAGGCCATAGGTGTCGATATTGTAACGCTCAAGCAGCGTGACGATTCCGCGCGGCGTACACGGGCGCAGGCGCGGTGCGCGCTGACACAGACGGCCAACGTTGTACGGGTGGAAACCGTCGACGTCTTTGTCCGGCGCAATGCGCTCAAGCACTTTCACGTTGTCGATGCCGGCGGGCAGCGGCAACTGAACCAGAATGCCGTCGATGGTGTTATCGGCATTCAGCGTATCAATAAGCTCCAGTAACTCCGCCTCGCTGGTGGTTTCCGGGAGATCGTATGAGCGGGAGATGAACCCCACCTCTTCACACGCCTTGCGCTTGCTGCCGACATAAATCTGCGAGGCCGGGTTGCTGCCGACCAGCACGACGGCCAGCCCCGGAGCGCGTTTGCCGGCCGCAGTACGGGCCTTCACTTTTTCCGCGACCTCAGAGCGTACCTGCTGCGCAATCGTTTTACCGTCAATAATTTTTGCTGCCATCAGAGAGAGGATTCCATCTGTATCGTAACGAAAGGGGGATGCGGATATTTTGTCAGAAGCCGGCCTCGCTGTCAGTCCTCGTTTGATTTTTTATCCCTCTTTGACCGAACAGAAGGCTAAAGACACCGTTAAATAAAGGGGTATCAGGGGCTAAATGGGGGATTTTGGCGGTTTATTGCCACAAATGCACAACATGCTGAAAACAGGCGCTGAGTAATCCTTGAGCAACCTTTGCAGGATATGTAGACAAGTCAGTTACGCATCAACAGTTTCGTGGCAAAATGCATTGACTCACCGAGCGTTGACCGTATAATTCCAGGCGGTTTCACTCCGCGAAGCTCCCGCTTCCTCAGTGCGCCCTTAGCTCAGCTGGATAGAGCAACGGCCTTCTAAGCCGTAGGTCACAGGTTCGAACCCTGTAGGGCGTACCATTTAAAATCAATATCTTACGCTAATTTCAGCCCAGCCTGATTTTCTCCTTGTGTCGTATTTGTGTCGCTAGCGCCAAAAATGGCGTCAATTTTCCGTGCGTGTTCGGTCAAGTGGTTCGGTGCCAGGTGAGCATAACGGCGTACCATCTCGATACTCTCCCATCCCCCCATTTCCTGCAGGACAGATAACGGAGAGGCTACTTTCTGGCTGGGTGTCATTGCCTTTGGTAAGCAGGCTGATGCTCTGGCCAAACACCGTAAAGGCGATCTTGTCAGTGTGGCAGGCAATATGCACTTAATCAGTGGACTGGTCAGGATGGCGGTACACAGCAAGGCTGTCAGGTCATTGCGGACAGTGTGCTCAGTGCCAGAATGGTACGCCCAGGAGGTAAAGCAGGGCAACAAGGACAGGCTATGGATGCCCTACGCCGGGCTAATCTCTTGAAGCGCGGGGATTATACCGTCGGGCTGCCGTTAGGTGGGCTGAAGTCATGTATTTAAGTACGGATAACCTCATCAGGGTAAAGGCTGGTCGCCGGCGTGATAAATGTCTGGAGAAAGCAAAACGCCCGCCAGCCAGAGAAACAAGTTTTAGCTGCCTGCAGAAAGCGGCGAGGGAGACACAACAGCTCATGGGTATCGCCCGGCCAAACGGAGAGGCATTCAGGTTGCCAGTCAGCACGAAAACAACTGGGCCCAAAAAAGGTTCATGATGAAAGATTATCTGATAGTTGCGTACCTTACCGAGATTGGCTGCTGCTCATCGTAGCGCGTCAGTTTGGACGTTACATAAAGCATGAGGATCGCCCAACGGGTAAAGCAGAAAAGGGTTCCCGCGGTGGTTCGCATCGAAATTGATGGTATCCGCATAGGAATATGCGGATACCTCCGGACGAGGCTGGTCACCAGAATGACGGTGCTCAGGAATTCGAGTCTGACTCCGCCGCCGGCGCTGAGGGATGCTTAACCCGCATCTCTCCCAGGTTAACGGCAACACGGCGCAGGGCGGAAAGCAAGGCCGAGCGCTCATCAGGACTAAATCCCCGAACCGCCGCTTCGGCGATCTCTGTAAGTACCTGTTTTGCTTCCGGCACGCGCTGTCTGGTTGTAACCGATAATTCAAAACGACTGGATCGCCGATCGTGCGGGTGAGGCGTTCTGACAACCACGCCGTCTCGCTCCATCCTGGAGAGCAGCGCGGCCATCGTTGGTTGCTCGACGTCGATGAGTTCGACGAGCTGCTTTTGCTGAAGCGGTCCATTTTCCTCCAGTGCGGTGATCACGGGAAGGTAGGCCATTCCAAAGCCAAGTGGGCGAAGACGAGCTTCAAAATCCCGCATAAGCAACCGCGAAGCATGATTGATCCAGAATGTCGGCTGTTCGCTAGGGTTCCAGGTATTGTCATGATTTTTCATAGCATGCTATCTTCCATTCGGATTTATTTATAGTATGCTATATAAAAAATTGGCTGGTTCCAAGATCCATGTAACAGGAGAATTTGATGAAAGCCCCGACGACATGCCATGAGTTCGATAAAGCCTACGCAGCCCTTTTCACTGTATGGGGCGACTTTCGCATTCCCAGTGAGGTAAAGGAGCTCATCGACAGGATCACTCCGGCCCGTGCCCTGGAGCTCGGCTGCGGCGTCGGCCGAATTTCGCGCTATATGGCTGGTCTGGGATTAGAGGTCACCGGAGTCGACTTTTCGGCGCTGGCCATAAAAAAGGCAAAAGAGCGAGTGGCCAATGACCAGGTGCGACCTCAATTCCTTGTTGATGATGTCCGGACAATGACGTCCGTGACCGGGCCGTTTGATCTGTCGGTGGATATCGGCTGCTTTCATTGTCTGGATCGCGACGGGCAGGCACATTACGTGGCCACGCTGGGGAGGCTACTCCGCGAAAGGGCTACCCATCTTATGTGGGTGATGGACAATGCCCCTGGCGAGCAGTCGATGTCTCCGACGGATATTGCTGCGACGTTCGCACCAATGTTCAGCCTGGCGAGGGTCGAAAACCGCAAGCGACGGCTGGTTTCGTCGCACTGGTATTGGTTAACCCGTGTCTAAAATCTCTCACCTCGGCTCTGAGGCTGAGTGGATAAACGGTACGTGGTGCTTAATAAGGATATAGGCCAGATTGTAGTGGCACAGTAAATTTGGCCACCTGATTAAAGGTGATATTCTCACCTCAACACAAAACAGGTGACTTAATGAACAAGAAAACTAAGCGTACTTTCACCCCCGAGTTCAGGCTGGAATGTGCACAGCTGATTGTTGATAAGGGCTACTCCTATCGACAAGCCAGTGAAGCGATGAATGTCGGTTCTACCACGCTTGTACAGCGGCAGGCTTGTTTAGTCGTTAATAAACCTGCCATGATCCGATCTCATCGGAAGACGCGGCCTGATGCTTCAGGCCGCAGAGTGCCCGCTCCCTTGAAGCTGCGAATGCCCTCTGCTTTCCCGGCACCTGAGCGTTCGACTCACGGTTTACGCATACTGAGCAGCCAGTCGTGGAAACAGCGATTGGCTGGCGATAACAGCGCTGATTCGTGATATACCAGATGATAGGCTATCGATGACGCGACCGGTAGCGCCAGCGGAATAATCAGGCGCTTCTGCGCAAGTGCGGGCGCAATCAGAGAAGCCCGTAACAGCGCCACTCCCATCCCGGCTAATGCCGCTTCAATCACGCCATTCGAATCGACAAACACCGGACCGCGCGCCGCATTTTTATCCTCAATACCGGCTATCTGACACCACAGCATCCAGTCCAGACGATGCTCATCATGCAGCAGCGGCAACTGCAATAGCTGGCGGGCGGAGGAGAGCTTCTGCTGCGGTGCGATCAGCCGTGGGCTGCAGACCGGCGTCAGTTCATCATCCAGCAGACGATATGACAGCAGGCCGGGATAAACGCCGCTGCCGTGACGAACGGCAAAATCAATCCCTTCGCTGAGCAGATCCACCCGCCGATTGGTGGTGCCAATCTGTATTTCAATCTCCGGATGGCGCCTTTCAAAATCCTTTAGTCGCGGTAGCAGCCATTGAATCGCAAAACCGCTGGTACAGCTGATCGTCACTTTTTCCAGGCCCGGTTGCTGTTGTAGACGTTGCGTCGCGGCGGCAATCTGACGGAATGCGGGTTGGATTACCCGCAGGTAGATTTCGCCAGCCTCCGTCAGCCTTAGCTGGCGCGGCGTCCGCAGGAAAAGGCTGATATTCAACGTCGCCTCCAGGCGGGCGATTTGCTGACTGACGGCGCTGGCGGTGACGCAAAGCTCATCAGCGGCCAACTTCAAGCTGAGCAGACGCGCAGCGGCCTCAAAGCAGCGCAATGCATTGAGCGGAGGCAATTTCATTCCGACGCTTCCTGAGTTTAGAAAAACTTAATCGTCTAAGAATAACGCGTTTGTCGCCCGTTGCACGCCGGTTTTACAGTAGCGATCCGCTTGTGCCCATCTGGAGTTTATTATGCGTTTTAGCGATTACTGCCGTCTGCTGTTGCTCGCTGCACTATGGGGGGCCAGCTTTCTGTTTATGCGTATCACCACCCCGGTTTTCGGTGCAATCAATAGCGCCTTTTTGCGCGTACTTTTCGCCTGCATTGGCCTTGCGCTTATCTTGCTTGTCCGCGGCGCTGCATGGCATTTTCATGGTAAATTAGCCGTCGTGCTGAAGCTTGGGATCATCAACTCCGGGATCCCTTTTTTAATGTACTGCTTCGCGGCACAATGGCTACCTGCCGGCTACTCCGCAACACTTAATGCGACTGCTCCGTTAATGGGCGTGCTTATCGGCGCGCTCTGTTTCGCCGAACCGCTTAACTTGCGCAAAGGCAGCGGTGCCGCGCTGGGCGCCGTCGGCGTGGCGGTGATAGCTCATCCGGAATCCAGCTCTGGCGGTCCGGCGATGCTGGCGGGAGTCACGGCGTGCCTGGTAGCCACTGCCTGCTACGGACTGGCTGGGTTTCTGACCCGCAGAGCGATCCACCAGCAAGGCGGTATGGCGTCAGGGCTGATTGCCTTTGGCAGTCAGATCGGCGCGACGCTGTTCCTGTTACCTTTTTTCATCTGGACATGCTGGTACGGCCCGGCAGTGGAATGGCAACAATTATCCCCCTGGGGGGCAATCATTATTCTCGGGGTGGTCTGCACCGCTGTGGGTTATCTCCTTTACTTTCGTCTGATCGCCGATATTGGTCCTCTGCGCTCGCTTTCGGTGACCTTTATGATCCCGCCATTTGCGGTGATGTGGGGCTATCTGTGTCTGGGGGAGACGGTGGATAGCGCCTTTATTGTCGGGACGCTGCTGGTGGGGCTGGCACAGTGGCTCATTATTAGCCCGCCGAGAGTGGGGGGGACTGGCTGACTGCCTGAGTAAACCGCGTCATAGCATTAACGCCGTGCGATGCTTCCCACCCTAAACCGCCAACGCACGGGAATATGCCGAAGGCGGCGTCAGGCGCCGGTAGCCCCTTATTCCAGCCCAAAACGTTCCCGGTACTGGCTGGGGGTGACACCGGTGATTTTACGGAAAATCTTGCGGAACGCTGACGGGTCGGTGTATCCCACTTCCCAGGCAATCCGGTCCGCTGAGCGCCCCGATAGCTCCAGAGCATCCCGCGCTTTCATGATGCGGACCTGCTGCAAATATTCCGTTGGCCGCACGCCGGTCGCTTTCTGAAATCGGCGCAGAAAGGTGCGCGGAGTCATTCTCGCCAGCTCCGCCATGTCATCAATGCTTTGGTGCGCGGAATAATGAGCATGCAGATGATGCTGGACGCGCAGAATCTCGCGGTCGCCGTGCTCGAAATGAGGGATAAACGCCGAGTAGGTATTCTGTTTGCGGCGGGGCGGGTCAATGAGTAAAAACCGTGCCGTGGCCAGCATTGTCCCGGTTCCCAACAGTTTCTCGATCAGCGTCAGGCCGAGATCGGTCCAGGCCAGAATGCCGCCAGCGGTGATGATATCGCCATCGTCGATAACCATATTTTCCGCCGCTACCTCTATTTCCGGGAACCGTTCCGACAGCGTCTGCGCAAACGCCCAGTGGGTGGTGGCGCGGCGATGATCGATCAGCCCGGTTTCCGCCAGCACGAAGGCCCCCGCGCAGACCGAACACAGCGTGACGCCATCATGGTACAGGGCGCTCATCCAGGCGGCGGGCGCCGTCATGGGCCTCATCCGGGCCGGCATGACCAGGCTGGGCGGGGCGATGGCGTGGCTCAGACGATGCGGCGTCTCCGGATGGCTGTCCCAGACGCATTCCACGGTATGGGTGTCTGGCATGACCTGCCAGTGCGACACCCGGATAGCGCGAACCTGTTCCTCGCCGGAAATGCTCACCGCCCAGTCCGCCGCGATCCTGAACATATCCGTCAATCCATAGACCGCCGCCAGCTGGCAATCGGGATAGATCAGCAGACCAATCTCGGCCACAACCGTATTTTCAACAGATTTTTTCATTTGTCACTTTTGACTCTTATAGTGTCATTTTTGACAATTCTATCTCTCGCCGTATTTCCTGACAATAGCCCCATCGGACAACAACAGCGATGATCTGAACGATAAGGAGTACGTATGCCACACTCAGTACCTGAACAGTTTGCGATTTCACGGCGACGCCTGCTGATCCTCAGTGGCACGCTGTCAGCCGGTATCGGGCTTGCACTCTCGCCTTTCGCCCGGGGCATGACATCACTCTCATCACCGACAGGAGATATTTCCATGAGCAACGGCATCATCACCACCAAAGACGGTACCCGTATTTTCTACAAAGACTGGGGTCCCAAAAATGCGCAACCCATCGTCTTTCACCACGGCTGGCCGTTAAGCGCCGACGACTGGGACAACCAGATGTTATTCTTTTTATCTCAGGGCTATCGGGTAATAGCCCATGACCGCCGCGGCCACGGACGTTCCGATCAGACCGATACCGGCAACGAGATGAATACCTACGCGGCCGACGTCGCTGAGCTCGTCAGCGCGCTGGATCTGAAAAATGCCATCCATATTGGTCACTCCACCGGCGGCGGCGAGGTGGCGCGCTATGTCGCCAGGGCGGAAAAAGGGCGCGTGGCGAAGGCGGTATTGATGGGCGCGGTGCCGCCAATTATGTTAAAAACGGCCGCGAACCCGGAAGGGCTGCCGTTATCGGTATTCGACGGTTTTCGTGCTGCGCTGGCCAGCAACCGCGCGCAATTCTTTATCGACGTGCCGTCGGGCCCGTTCTACGGCTTCAACCGCCCGGGAGCGAAGGTCAGCCAGGGTCTGATCGATAACTGGTGGCGCCAGGGCATGGCAGGCGGCGCGAAAGCGCAATATGACTGTATCGCCGCTTTCTCTGAAACCGACTTTACCGAGGATCTGAAAGCCATCGAGGTGCCGGTGCTGGTGATGCATGGCGAAGATGATCAGGTGGTGCCAATTGATGACGCTGCGCGTAAGGCGATTAAACTGCTGAAACACGGCACGCTGAAAACTTACCCGGGGCTGTCGCATGGGATGTTTGCTACCCACCCTGAGCAGATTAACCCGGACCTGCTGGCGTTTGTAAAATCCTGACTCCGTGCGGGATGAGCCAGACTCGCCTGCCGTCGCGGGTCTGGCCTCTTGCTAAGCGGGCTGGAGCATGTTGGTATGACGAGGCGATCTCTGGCCGGGGATGACTGACGCGCTCAGCCGGGCAGAGATCTTCTGAATGCCACGACTCGCTCAAGGAACTGATAGCATGATAAAGGATTACCTGATAATTGCTTACCTTACCGCGCTGGCCTGCTGGCCGGTGACCTTAACGCTTATCGCCGTGGCGGCTGGGGCGTTGTTGTACACCGGGCGTCGTCTGCTGGGGCTGGTGACGATCGCGTTGTTTGTGCTGGTGGCCTTTGCCGCGTGGCAGTTTGAACGCTATCTATGATCCCCCACCGACCTCCCCGGGCCCCCGTTCGCTACGCGGTCTTCTGAACCATCCAGATTAGCTGACGCCCATGGCAATCAGCGCCGCCAGGGCCGGAAGCGCCTGCACATAAAGTATTTTTCTGCTGGCGGTCGCGGCGCCGTAAACTCCGGCCACCAGTACGCAGCTCAGAAAGAACAGTTTAAACTCAAATCCGTTCTCCGCGCCCCACAGCCCCCACAGCAAACCGGCGGCTAAAAAACCGTTGTACAGGCCCTGATTGGCGGCCAGCACCCGGGTGTCGCGTGCAAAGTCCGCGCTCAGGTTAAATGCCTTCCGACCCGCCTTGCGCTGCCATAAAAACATCTCAAGGATCAGAATGTAGATGTGGATTGCGGCGACGATAAAAATAAGCGTATTAGCTAACACAATAGTCCTTACTGGAGAGAGCGCCGGGTGAGTACAGGTAAAACCCGTATTTATGGCGCTTTTGGCTGTTTATATCAAAGAATAGCCGCATCACACTGGCTATGTTGGCAATTCTGCCTGGAGAATCGCTTCAGGTTACTAACAGGCTTGCCGCATAGGGGGAATTTACAGGATGGGAACGAAACCGTTAATACTTTCTTTAGATGAACAGCAGGCGATTCCCCTGAATACGGTGTCCGGGACGCTTGGGCAGGTGAGCGTTGATATCCGCGATCTGGCTCCGTCCGGGATATATAGCTTCGATCCCGGTTTCAAAAACACCGCGGGGTGCCAGTCGGCTATTTCCTATATTGATACCGACAACAGCATTCTGCTGCACCGCGGCTATCCGGTTGAACAACTGGCCCGGGAGTGCGAGTTCCTGGAGGTCGCCTGGATTATGCTGTACGGCGAGGCGCCCGATGAGGCGAGCTATCAGGTCTTTCGCGAAAAAATTACCCGCCATACGCTGGTGCATGAACAGATGTCGAAAATGTGCAGCGGCTTTCGTCGCGACTCCCATCCGATGGCGCTGATGTGCGCCATGGTTGGCGCGCTGGCGGCGTTCTACCACGATGTGTTGGATGTTGAAAACCCTGAGCACCGCGCTCTGGCCGCCACGCGTTTGCTCTCCAAAATGCCCACTCTTGCGGCAATGAGCTATAAATTTTCCATCGAGCAGCCGGCGGTATACCCCAAAAATGACCTCTCGTATGCCGGAAATTTTTTGCATATGTTGTTTGCGATCCCGGCGGAAAAATACCAGGTTAATCCGGTCATTGAACAGGCGATGAACCAGATTCTGGTGCTGCATGCTGACCATGGGCAGTGCGCCTCCACGACCACGGTGCGAGCGGCAGGATCTTCCGGGGCGAATCTGTTCGCCTGTGTGGCCGCCGGTCTGGCTTCGCTGTGGGGGCCAATGCATGGCGGTGCCAACGAGGCCAGCATGCGTATGCTGGGGGAAATAGAGACCGCAGACCAGGTGCCGGCTTTCATGAGCCGGGCGAAAAGGGACCCACAGGCTTTTCGCCGTCTGGGCTTTGGCCATTCACGCTATAAATATCGCGATCCTCGTGCCGCGATTATGCGTGAAACCTGCCATCGGGTGCTGGCGGAGCTGGGGATGTCCGATCGGCTACTTCAGGTGGCGATGACTCTTGAAGAGGTGGCGTTGAACGACCCGTATTTTGTTGAGAACGGACTCTCGCCCAGCGTCGATTTTTATACTGCCGTCATCCTGAAGGCGATAGGATTGCCCCCTTCGATGTTTGTGGTGATTACCGCGGTAGGGCGCACGTTGGGATGGGTGGCGCACTGGAATGAGATGCACGAAGCGCCGCTCAATATTTACCGCCCGCGTCAGATCTATACCGGGGAAGCTCCGCGGGATTATGTTTCCCGCCGCGGCGGGAAATAGCGATATGGCCCGGTGAGAAAGGGGCCATATCGCTTGTCTCATTATTTATGCTGTCGGAATATCCACTCCCGCACCGGCTCGATGGAATACGCGATACGCCAGGTATTTCGGTGCCCGGAAGCCCCTTGTCTGCTATCTCCCGGGGGGAGAACGCTGCCTTTGCTAAAGGTGACGTAATTTACAGGCGCGTGCTCGGCGTCCAGCTTGCGGAATGCATCGCTGAATTGTTGCTTATCCCAGTTCCCCTCCCAGACGGCCCGGGCCACCTTTGCGCCTTCCTTCTCGAGAACCCCGATAATGGCGTTCTGCCCGGGCCAGGCTTTATCATCATCCTGGGAGACAATGATCCACAATTTCTGCCGGGCGAGGGGTTTCACCAGGTCGGGAGACCACTGCCCGGCGACAAGCAGCGAAGCGGCAAAAAAATCGGGATATTTGATATCCATAGCGATGGACATCATGCAGCCGCCGGATTGCCCCGTGGTATAGAGACGTGAGCGATCGACCGGATTGGTGCGGCAAAGGTGATTAATGAGATTGATGGTTACTTCCAGCATGGCTGAAGTATGTGAGTCATCATCAGCAATAATTTCCTCAAACTGCGGGGCAAGGACGAAGCAGGGGCGTTGTTGTTGGTCTTCAGGCGAGGCCCAGCAAATGGCGCCGAGACCCTGATAAAGGGTGGTGCGGACAACATCGCTGGTAGCGCCGGCATCGTGCATGAACAGGACCAGCGGCCACTTCTGTTTTGACGCTTTGCGTGCGGCCTCAGGGATAAATAAATTATATTTCAGTACGCGCCCGGTCTGAGGATCGTGAAATTCAAATTGTTTAAACTCATCAACAATAAGATTTTTTGCGCCCTGGGTAGTTAATTGTGCCTTTTCGGCAGGCAGGGGCGTTCCCGATGTGGTCAGCAGCTCGCCGCGTTGGATAAACGTCGCTTCAGCATTGCGGTGGCGGGTGTCATACACCGGAATATCGCCAGCTTTACCGGGGCCGCCCTGCGGAGGCTTTCCTGCCAGCGCGGCATCTCCAGGCGTTTTTCCGGTGGTTATCTTCTCGGCGAGCGGTGCGTTCTTGTCATCAGGAGATAGCATGATTATCACGTAATCCCCTGCAGATGAACGCTCTTCCGGGTCGGCGGAGCGGCTGGTGAAAACGGAGATGACGGTCCGATCCGTCACGCTGAAATCGGCAGGGCTCAGGCTACCTCCGGCTATCGGCTGGCTATAGTGCAACTCAATGCCCACCAGGCGAATGCCGTCCCCGTAGACACGGGCGATCGCCATGCTCTTCATCAGTCGGGGGCCTGAGCGGGCGAAAACCGGCAGACCGAGCGTAAGGCCGATACTCATACCAGCAGCGATAAACAGAAATTCCCGGCGTGTCGCCATGATTATTCTCCTTTTCCTTGCGCGCGAAGTTGCCTTAGCGTCTGTAAAATTTCATCGGTCACTTTTTCTGCTGCCCCTTGGGCAAAAGGCGAACTTCTCGCTTCATAGGTTAGTCTGTCGTAGCTCCGCGCATCCGGCATATATTTTACCGATCCTTCAACCATCGTTGAGATGATGGTCGCGGGGAACGGAGAGCGTTGGCGAATGATCGCGCCGGTGATCGCTGAGAGTTCAGGCTGCAGGCCGATCCAGACGATATCGCCGAGCCGCATTATCGTTATCGGGACGTCGATAGCGCCGTCAGGCTGGAAACGGAAGATTTTGACCGGCATTCTGGCGGCATTTTGCGGTGAGAAGACGACGGCCGGAACTGTCACCGTCTGGCGAGTCAGGTGCCATTGGTGAGGTTTCGCCGTGGCAGTACGGTTGAGAAGCTGCACGACGTCGTACCCAAGACGTTCGGCCAGTAGGTTGAGTAACGCGTAGGGATCGATATTATTGCTCTGTAGGGAGACCGAACCGTCTGTATTGACGACCGTTTGCATCGCCTGAAACAGCGGTGCCTGATCGCCGGCGGCGCCGACCAGAAAAAGCGCAACCATCCCGTCGCCCATCTGTTCCTCAACGAACCGTGACGTTGCTCCGGCGAGATCGGCAGAAATCGCCTTGCCGCCTGCCGCGCTCTGGCTATTTTCCGTCACGGATGACTGGACGGCATAATTAAACAGCGCGGCAAGTGGCTTACCTTGCCGGGTATCAATGCGGATCGTCCCGAGGAAGGGGTCGGCGAAGCCATTATCGTCCGCGCCCAGCCACCAGCCATGTTCACTTTGCCGATCCCGATTAATATTTACCCGACTCACTCCTGAGCGATAGCCGATGCGCGCGGGCTGCAGGTTTCTGAGCGCCCGGGAGAGCGCGTTTGCGAGGGCGGCGTTCAGGTGATGGTGTAGCGCCTGATTTTGCGCTTTGTCGGTATCCGGCGGCAGATGAGCTGTGGGAAAGACATGCGGCGCCGAGAAGGTGTGGCTGGCGCAGATTAGCGTATTATCGGCCGCCACACCGGCGGTTTGCGCAATCATCGTTTTCATGTCGCCGATGATCTCTTCGGACAGCGACGTGAGTTCAACCACCACAATCGCGTACCTGATCCCTGAGAACTCCAGCAGCAGAACGCGAATCGCCAGCGGATCGTGCTGGCTGGAAAAACCATCAACCGGCCAGGCCATAGCGCTGAACGTAATCTCAGCTTTGCCGGCTCCGGCACGAAATGAGAAAGCCGCTTTGGGGCCGCCAAAAGCGAGCGGCGCCAGGCCAGCCGCCATCGTGGCGCCAAGTGTCGCCGTCAAAAATGAACGTCGGTTCAGCATGCCGGTTACCTTATTTTCAACGCCAGCTCGGTACCCCGTTTGATGGGTAAGGTGAGGGAGATGAATCCATTTTCCGGGTCGCGGATGTAAGCAAGAAAATCGGGTTCGGCATTATCATTCATGACATAACCTCCCACCCGTAGTTGCGGCGCGACGACCTCGATAACCTGCCGGGCGAGCGTTGGACCTTCAGCCAGCGGCCAGCCGTCAATCAGAACGAAATCGACGGGGCCGCCGAGATCTTTCAACGTCTCTCTCGCATCCCCCAGACGAATATCGACAAAAGCGTCGAGTTCAGCCTCCGCCAGATTACGGCGGGCTGTCTCTGCCTTCGCGGCGACCAGCTCCGAGCCGATGACTTTTCCGCCGCCGTTATCGCGCATTGCCGCGGCAAAGTAGATCGCTGACATGCCGACCGACGTGGCAAAATCAACCACCCGGGTCGCTTTCATTGCCCGGCAGAGTAAATAGATAAGATCTCCCTGTTCGGGATGGATCGAAAAACCATAATCGGCAAACTGCTCAGGATCGTGTGCCGGGGACCCGGCGAACAGTTCCGGCGCCGGACGTTTTCGCTCACTGTTCATGCGCTTTAACACCTGCAGAATCCTGGGGTCGCGAACAGGTGAAGAGGTGGATTGCGGTTGGCTGGTCATGGTAATCCTCGGTCAGATTATGGCGGAATAATCCATTACATTGCGGAGGGTATGATTGTCTGTGACAATTGGTGGCTATGTTGATACACATTTTGGTACTGGTCAAGTACCGTAATGTGAGAAGAAGGTTTCGAAGCAGGAATGTCACATGAATAACAATGCAAATTCCTCGTCTGTCCGTCGTGGGCGCCCGCGTGCCGCAGGGTCTGACGAGCGCAGAAAGGCGATCGTCGAAGGGGCTTACCGCGCATTCATTGAACTGGGTTTTGCGCAGACGTCAACAGCGGAAGTGGCCCGCCGTGCAAAAGTGTCGAAAAGAACGCTCTATGAAGTATTCGACAATAAGATGGATTTATTTGCCGCGGTGATAAAAAAATATCGCCCCCTTTTTCTCGACCTGCCAAGACCGGACGACGAAGTCCTGTCTTTAGAAGAAACCCTGTTTCTTATCTTTCGCCTCGATATCACCGAAGAGGAAGCCGCCGAGAGAGAGGCGATTCTTAAGCTGATGACCCGGGAGTCGGTGCTTTTCCCTGAGCTATCTGACTATTTGTACGAAAGTAAAACCATTCGATCGCGTGAAATGCTGATGGAATGGCTGGATAAAGAAAACGAAAAGGGAAGGATCGTTATTGACGACGTAGGGGCCTGCGCCGGGATGTTGATGGATATTGTTTTCGGTGCGCTTATTCCACGGCGCTGGATTGTGGATACGGACGAGAACGGTCAGCAAAAATGCCTGGCTGAAGGGCGTCGACGACAGCTGGAAAGTATAAAAGAGAGAATCAGAATAGTGCTCCGCGGGTTGCAGTCACGTTAGCCGCTTTTAAAAAGCCGCTGATGTTCTGGTGCTGTGATTTTCAGATATGCCAGCAGAAATTCGTTTCTGTCTGAGGCTCAATACAGGAAACGCTGCCATGGGGGGCTCTCCACGGCAGAGCTGTGTTGGCGACTGGTCTGAAGGATCTTCTTTCCCGGGTTGAACGGGATTGTCGGTGAAGCGTTTATCTTAGCGATGTTAACAGGCGCACGAAGCTTCCCGCGGCAGATGTATCTGACTATGGTGCTCCGTTCCTGATGATCTATTTTGGCAGCGTGTCCTGAAAAAAGAGCGGATCCTTTTTACTGGTTAATTTTCTTTCAGATTGTGTTATTCGATATAGTAAGGACTATCGGTTAAATAATTCTGTTGCAGCTGTGAAAAATCCTGCGGTGAAAAACCCAGCTCGTTGTGGATATAGTTAGCTACGCTACCGGAATGGGCTTTGATCGTGTTAAATACTTCGATAATAAATGATTCACGGGTGTCGATTAACGTGTGAAGATAATCAAGGACAGCCTCGTCATCCGTTATTTTGCGGTAAGCTGCCATTTTTATAAGATTACGTTCCATGCGGTTGGCCTGAGTGAGCATGTAATCGGCAATGATATCTGCTTCGGAAACGCCGAGCATTGCGAGCACCAGAAGAACACCATAACCCGTGCGGTCTTTTCCGCCACGGCAATGCTGGATATTTGGCGCGTTGTCCGGATCGAGCAGGACATTAATCATTTCCTTAAATGCCTGCTTAGACGTTTCGCTGGTCACAAAGTGACGATATTGCTCTAAAACCTGCTCACCTCGGCCGTTGATTAATTCGGCGGGGATGTCGCGCATCACGCTTTCAATTAATGCGCGATCCTCATTGCTGGGTTCCGCAGAAAACTGTGCGGCCAGTTCTGCCGTTTGTGCAGTGGCATTCAAATGATATGTTCGATCTTCACCGATATGGCAGTTCGGGCTTTTAGCGATTTCATTTTCGCTTCGGTAATCGATAATCGAGCGAATGTTCAGGCGTTTGATGTAGGCCAAAGCCTGGCGATCGAGGTTGTATAAATGGTTGGAGCGAAATAACATGCCCCATTTAACGGTTTTCCCACCGGCTGCGGGGTAGCCACCACAATCCCTGAAGTTGTTTAACCCGGAAACCGGCAACGTGCGCTCGGCGAACAGGACGGATTGGCCGCTGTGCTCCAGAATAAAATAGACCCGTTGTTCGGCCTGCAAAGGATCCTCAAGCTCATAGGGGCTAACGGCATGCCGAGTAATAAGATGGCGGTCTTTTGTTTTGACATCATTCTCGGTGGTCCAGTAAAGCACCGCGTTATCCGTCGCTGCGGTAAAAGACAGTGTGAGATGATGGTTATTTTTTCTTAATACTGACGGGAGCTGACATAAACTCATTTTTAATCCTTATGCTAAAATACCGAAAGTCGAACAAATAACGCCCAGTACCATCATGGCGATAATGAGTGACACGGTATATTTCCCACGAAGCCTTTTGACGAGGAAGAACACGCCCAAAGAAAAAAGCAGGGTTAATAAGTTAGGGGTGACTTTATCAAACATCTCCTGAACTTTGATGGACTGTTCGCCCACCGCAATAACCAACGGCGTCGATATTTTAACCGTCGTGGCGATGAGTGAACCCAGTACCATAACCCCAACGACATTGGCGATGTTAGTGATGCGCTGAATGATGTTTGAATTTTTTGACTGCTCGATTAAATCGACACCTTTATTATAGCCATAGTGAATAAAGAAATATTTGGTGCCAATATTGACGATGTTAAATAAAAGGAACATCAGGATGGGGCCAATGAGGTTGCCCTGCAGAGCAAAAGCCGCACCGATGCTGCCGCAAATGGGTAGCCAGGTGAATTTTAGCAGGCTGTCGCCTAAACCTGCCAGCGGTCCCATCAGTCCGGCTTTAACAGAAACAACGGCATCTTTTTCTTCTTCAGTTGTTTTTTCTTCCAGTGCGGCTGTTACGCCTAAAATCAGCGCCCCGGTGTTTATTTGCGAGTTAAAAAACTCGAAATGGCGCTGCATCGCTCTGATTCGTGTCTCTTTATCGGCTTGTTCATACAATTTATCAAGAACGGGAATCATACAATGCGCAAAGCCGATAGTTTGCAGCTTTTCATAGTTATATGAAAATGACATTGTCTGAAGATTCCAAAAAATACGATTTAGATCTTTTTTATTGAGTTTTCTCTCGAGAGAAGCCGGTTCTTCACTCACCTCTGTAGCGGTCTTTGCTGTGTTCATAGATCGTACTCCTCTTCAGATGTGGCGACGGGATTTTTTTCGTCCGGAGGCGTGTTTTTAGTATTGTTAATCCCATTGGTGTAAGCCATATCATACAAAACGGCAAACGCCAGGGCGATAAAGGTAATCGGGATAATCGGCAGTTTTAAATAAGTAGTCAGAATGAATCCGAGCAAGAAGAAAAACCACATCCGGCCTTTTAATAACATCAATAGCAGAATACATACGCCGACGGCCGGGATCATTTTCGAGGCGACGCCCATACCGGTTAAGATATTTTCGGGTATTGCCGCCAAAATTTTACTCACCAGATCGCCGCCGAAGTAGATCGCCAGAAAACAGGGTACGGCACGAATGAAAAACCACAGCGGTGTGGAAAAGTAATGTACTTTAATCAGCCCCTTGTAGTCGCCGTTATGGATAGATTTATCCGCCCAGACGTTCAGGAAGCTGGCGAAAGAACGCCATATGATGAGTAGCTGCTGACATAAAATAGAGACCGGGACAGCAAGCGCAATCCCTGCGGCGATCCCCCCTTTGGATGCGATACCCAAAGCTACGCCGATGATGGAGCCGGCAATAATGTCAGGGGCGGAATAGGCGCCAACATTGCCGATCCCCATCCACATCAGCTCCAACGTGGCGCTGATGGCGAGTCCCTGGACCATATCACCCATGATAATACCGGCAACCGTGCCGGTTAACAGAGGTCGGCGAAGCATTTGTGGACCCACATCATCCATTGAGCAAATACCCGCCCAGATTGCGACTAAAAGTGCTTCAATTAACATTTAATATTCCTCATTTATTATAAAATAAATGTCTTATGCACTTATTTAAGCAGGGTACGCAGCTCAACGACGGGGTCTTTAGGCACCATTTGTATTTCTACAGCAATATCTTTGGCGATCAGCGACTTAAATGCTTCTTCTTCTTCCGGCGTCACGGCAACCGCGCGGGTCAGACTTTTTCGGCCTTCCTGCATTCGCATGCCCCCGACATTCAAGGTGGTAATAGTTAAACCATTTTCCACCAGCATATTCACATCAACACTGTTGGTGAATAACAGCATGGTGCGTTTCTTTATTTCCGTTTTCTTCAGCACATCAATGAATTTTTGTACCCCAAAAATGAGGACTTTCAACTCCGGCGGCGCCGACATGGTCAGTACGGATTGCTGGACTTTATCGTTTGCCACTTTATCGTTAATGATTAGCACCTGCTCAATATCATGATTTTTTACCCATGTCGTCATTACCTGACCGTGGATAAGGCGATCGTCTATTCTTGCAACATTTACTGGCATGGTATTCCCCCTTAAAGTTCGGTTGATTGCTCAGGCTGTTCGTTTAAAATATTCCCGACGTTAAAACAACTTTCCGGAAATACCTCTTCAATCAGTTTGCTAACCGCAGATAAAGGCAGATCGCGGTTGTTAAAGACTTCGAGTAGCGTGGGAATGTTAAACCCGCAGAATAAAACAATATCATCATAGGTTAACACCAGTTCACTGGCTAAATTACAGGGCGAGCCACCCAGCATATCGACAAGAATGAGAACACCGTGTTCTTTATTCAGCGTATGGTAGGTCGCAGCCAACTGCGCACGCACATCGTTTATATTGCTATCTTCCTGGATGGAAATAACGGCAACATTGCTTTGTTTACCCATGAGCATCTCTGCACAGGTGAGGGCTCCCTGAGCAAAGGGACCGTGGCTGATTAAGATGACGGGAAGTTCTGCGGGCATAGTTTTCCTTTCTCTGTGACATTGTTACTAACATTGTATTTAATGATAGTAATACTATTACTCTCAGGTGAAAGAAACACTATGAAACGATATTTTGACTGATATGTGATAACGATCGCTCTTTATCGCTGAGGCGGCTTGCGGTCTCAACAGAGGGGACGTTTGCTAACCGGGGATTTTAGAATAAAGGCGAATACAGGACGCGGCGGCAGAGTGCGCCAGGCTGGCGTGGCGGGGGATGCGATCCTTACACGGGCGCGGTCCCCGTAGCAATGGGCTTCAGGGTTTATGGTTTTGACGATAAAAACGCTCGGCGCGCATCTGGATCTGTTTGAGTAAGCGCTCGTCATATTGCTGGACGAACAGATTCGTCACCAGCATGTTAATCACCGCCAGTTGCGACATTTTGGAGCGAATCGGAATCAGGCGTGAGACGCTTTCCGTTGAAACCGTATGCAAGACGAGGTCAGCCAAAGCGGAAATACGGCTTTGTCCCATTTTCGTGATGGCAATGGAAGGCACCCCGAGCTGCTGCGCCAGAGTGAGTAGCATGACGCCCTCCTGGTTCTCACCAGAATGCGAGATAATAATCAGCAAATCATTTTCATCTAAGGTATTAACAATACTAAACTGGATGCTATAGTCCAGATGGCAGCTTACATCTTTTTTAATTTTAATCAGCTGATATTCCAGCTCTTTACCGACAAGACCACTACTGCCTGCGCCATAAATAACGATTTTATGGCTCTTGCGGATCAGAACATTGGCTTCATGGAGCGTGTTGGCGTTGGTAATAGCATGCGTTTCATCAATGGATGATTTCTCGATCTGCAGAATTTTAGCATTCACCGCTTCAACTGAATCATCGAGACTAATATCTTCCTGAAGGAATTTATTATTGCTTGTGGTGCTGGATGAGGTCATTAAATCAATTTTAAGATCGCTGAACCCCTGATAACCGAGCTTGTGGCATAAGCGCAGAATGGTGGTGGTACTTACCGCGTTCACCTTGGCAAGCATCTGAATACTCATGCTTTTTAATGACTGTTTGTTTTCAATGATGTAATTGGCAACATTCCGTTCTTTGGCAGATAGTTCGTGACTAACTTCACGGATTTTTACGTCGAACATTTAACAGCCTTCATCATATTAAGAATATTGTTGCGATAATCATACAATTTAATAAAGAAAACATCAAGTTATAAACAATATTGCTTAATTTCATGTGGTAGCCGGATAATTAAATAAGATATTTCGCCGTTGTTGAGGTTTTTTTAAATTAAAGGGGCGGTGATTTACATTCAGAGATTATCGGCTATAAATAACCGTCGGGCCAGATGTGATTAAACTCAGTCCGCGATATCATCCTTAACGTCCGCAGCTCCTATCCGCGTATTAACGCTAATCGTTAATACGCGGGAGATCCCGGTCTACTTCTGAATAATATCGACCGTGTGGCTTTGCCCGTCCGACAGCAGCGGGATGTTGTCATCCGGCAGCACCACGCCATCCAGCGTAAGACGATACGCTTCATTTCCACGGGTGACGGTAATGTGGTACTGAGTGTCGCCATGCTGATAGGTCAGGCTAATCGCCGGCCACTTGTCGGGAAGCCGGGCGTGGATTCGCAGTGTCGTGCCGTGGCGTGTTATCCCCAGCAGCTCTTCCGTCAGTAAACGATAGGCCCAGCCTGCAGAGCCGGTGTACCAGCTCCAGCCGCCACGGCCGCCATGCGGGGCTACGCTGTAGACATCGGCGCTCATCACGTAAGGCTCTACTTTGTAGCGCGCGACGGCCTCGGCGTCCAGGCTATGGTTCAGCGGATTGATCGTTGACCACAGCTGCCAGGCTCGTTCGGTATCTCCCATACGCGCAAAAGCCATAATGGCCCAGATCGCGCCATGGGTATACTGCCCGCCGTTTTCCCGCACGCCGGGCAGGTAGCCCTGGATGTAGCCCGGGTTCGGGCCGCGCCCGTCGAAGGGCGGCGTGAGCAGTTTTATCAGCCCCGTTTCGCTATCCACCAGTTGCTTATCCAGCGCCTGCATCGCCTGAGCGCGACGTGTCGGAGAGGCGGCAGCGGAGAGTACCGACCAACTCTGGGCAATGGCGTCGATCTGGCACTCCTGCGCGCTGGCGGAGCCCAGCGGGTCGCCGTTATCAAAATATCCCCGGCGATACCATTGCCCATCCCAGGCCGACGCTTCGAGGCTTTGCTGTAAACGCGTCGCCTCGGTGCGGCAAAGTGTCGCTATATCGCGATCCTGGTGGTGTTCAGCGAGGTCGGCAACGCGCTGTAAAATGTCATACAGGAAAAATCCCAGCCAGACGCTTTCGCCTTTGCCCTCAAGCCCCACCAGATTCATGCCGTCATTCCAGTCGCCCGCCCCCATCAGCGGCAGCCCATGCTGGCCAAACCGCAGGCCATGGCGAATGGCTTTTACGCAATGTTGCCATAAGCTTTCCTGGGTGGCGCTGACGGCCGGGGTTTCATAGAGCGACTCTTCACCCGGCGGCAGCGGCTGCCCTTCGAGGTAGGCAACGCGATGTTCGAGAATGCTGATATCGCCTGTGGTTTCGACATAATGGCACACCGCCAGCGGTAACCAGAGATAGTCGTCCGAGCAGCGCGTGCGCACGCCGTTGCCGGCAGGTGGATGCCACCAGTGCTGGACGTCGCCTTCAATAAACTGGCGCGAGGCGCAGAGCAAAATCTGCTCACGCAGCCGTTCCGGCGCGTTGTGGCTCAGCGCCATCGTATCCTGGAGCTGATCGCGGAAACCAAACGCGCCGCCGGACTGATAATAACCGCTGCGCGCCATGATGCGGCAGGAGAGGGTCTGGTACATCAGCCAGCCGTTTACCAGCAGATTCACGGTGATATCCGGGGTATTGACCACCACGTTATCCAGCTTATCGTGCCAGTAGCGGTGAACGTTGCTCAGCTCCTCGCGGACCGCCTCCTCATTTAAATAGCGGGCGATCGTCGTATTGGCCTGCTGTTGATCCTCCGCCACGCCAAGGACAAAAATAAAGGTGCGCTGATCGCCATCGATCAGGGTGGTGGCCGACTGTACCGCCCCGCAGGGATCGACGCCGGCGCCGGTTTTATCCGAGAGCCGGTGCTGCTCTAAAGCCAGCGGTTGAGCGGGAGAGCCATTACGACCAAGAAACTCCCGGCGATCGCCGGTCACAGAACAGTGTACGCCGCTGACGGCAAAGAACGCGGTACGTTCGCAACCGCTGCTGTTATAAAAGTTGTTGGCCAGAATCCCGCATCCTCCCGTTACGCCTGCGGGGTGGGTAATGATATGCAGGGCGGAACGCGTGCGCGACTCGCCAAGCGTCCACTCGACATAGCCGGTCACCGAGAGTTTTCGCGTGCGGCCAGAATTATTGCTGAGCGTCAGGAGGGCCAGTTTGACCGGCGCGTGTTCGGCCACCAGAACGGTCAGTTCGCTGTCAATCCCGTCTTGACGGTGCGAAAAGACGCTGTAACCGAAACCGTGGCGGGTCAGATAATCCCCCTGGCCGCGAACCGGCAGCGTGGTGGGCGACCAGACGACGCCGCTTTCTTCATCGCGCAGGTAGAAGGACTCCCCGCTGCGGTCGCTGACCGGATCGTTTTCCCACGGTGTCAGGCGATATTCGTGGGCGTTTTCATACCAGCTATAGGACTGGCCGGCTTCTGAAATGACGCTGCCGAAATCCTTGTTCGCGAGGATGTTCGCCCACGGCGCCGGAGTGGGCTGGTTTTCTCTGAGCACAATCTGATATTCGCGCCCGTCCTGAGAAAAGCCGCCCAGCCCGTTAAAACAGGAGAGCTGCCCGGTATCGGGAGTCCAGGGAATATGCTGGTTTTTCTCGCTCTTAAGCTGGGGGACCAGCTGCTGTTGCGAGGTGGCGGCCAGCTGAATGCGATGATTAAGCTGCTCTTGTAGCCCGCCCGCCCGATCGTCCAGATAAATTTGCGCCACGCTCATCAGCAATATCCGGTCTTCCGCCGAGAGGTGCTCGCCATTACGCACAAAAATACCGCCCGGTTTGTCCATCAGGCTGGCTTCGGAACCGGCGTGAATCAGATCCATAATCTGATTCTGCAGCACCTGTCGATAGCCGTTCTGGCTGTCGTTGAGAATCACTAAATCAACGGCCAGGCCTTTCAGCCGCCAGTAATGATGCGCCAGAATCAGCGTGGTCACCGAGTCGAGACTGTCGTCGCTGGTCACATTCAACAGCACGATGGGCAGGTCGCCAGAAATAGCCCATCCCCATAAGCCGGACTGACCCCGGCGGTTGCGGCTGATGATCTGCTCATCGGCGCGCAGCTCTGGCCCCGGGTAGAGTATGGCGCCGGCCAGACGGTTAAACAGAGTGGCATTGTCTTCATTGACATTGATTTGTCGTAACAGGATATGGCTGTGCGACCACACCAGTTCAAAGACGCGATCGGCAATCGAGCGGTCGCGATATTTTTCCGCCAGCGCCAGGCTGGCGGAGCGGGACTCGCTGACGCCATAAACAATATCAATCACCACCGGGATGCCGGGCGGTAAAACGAGAGACTGGCGGATCGCCATGATTGGATCGAGCACCGCCCCGACGGTATTGCTCAGCGGCCCGCTCTGGCGGGCGCTCTGCGGGTTGCCAGGCGTTCGGCCACGCCCGATGAAACTGGCGCGATCGGTCTCAAATGAGGCGGGTTTATGCGCGATGCCATGGACCACCATCATATGGAAGAGCCAGGGCGAACGCTCTTCCGGCGCGCGAGGGCGACGATGGCAAAGGATCGCCTCATGAGCGGGCGACAGCTCGCTCTGAATAAATAAATTACTGAATGCCGGATGCGCCAGATCGCCGGCGGCAGGCGCCAGAACCACTTCGGCGTAAGTCGTCAGCTCAATGGCGCGCGGCTGGCGGCCGCGGTGCAGCAGAGTGACCCGACGCAGCTCAATATTGTCTTCCGGTGAGACCACGATTTCGGTTTTGACGTTGATCGAGCCATCGGTACGTTTAAATTCGGCGCCGGCTTCGGTAAAAATGACCTCGTATTTGCTGGCATCCGTGCCGGTCGGTTGCCAGGTATTGCTCCAGGTTTCCCCCGTTTGCGGATCGCTGATATAGCAGAACGCGCCCCAGTTATCGCGGGTGGCATCGCTGCGCCAGCGCGTCAGCGCCAGGTCATTCCAGCGGCTGTAGCCGCCGCCGGTATGGGTCAACATCAGGTGATAATGGCTGTTGGATAACAGCTGAACCTCCGGCACCACGCTGTCGGCGCTGGTAAATATCCGCGGTTCATAGTGCACGGGTTTCAGCCCCCCTTCATGGGACTCAAAATGGCGTCGAGGACTGTAGAGCTCCACCGCGTCCGGGACGCGTTCTTGTAACAGCAGGCTGGCCGAACGGAACGCGGTGCTCGACATAAATCGCTCGACCATCGGCGCGTTCAGCAGCACGTGCGACAGCGCCTGAAACGTCATGCCCTGATGATGCGCCATCCACGAATGAACCACCGCGCAGCGTTGCCCGCTGGCAAGGCGCGAAGGGGTATAGTCCAGCGCTTCATAAAAGCCGTATTCCCCCCTGGCGCCGATGCTTTCAAGCCGGAAGAGGTTGTCACAGGCTTTCTGCGGCTCGACCATCAGCGCAAGGAAGGTCGCATAGGGGGCGATGACCACATCGTCGGCAAGCCCGCGGCGTAGACCGAGCCCCGGAACACCGAAGGCCTGATACTGGTAGTTTTTTAGCACATCAAACGCATAGTAACCGGACTCCGAAACGCCCCACGGGATGCCGAGCTCTTTCCCCCAGGCGATCTGGCGTTTCACCGCTGACTGGCTCATCTCGTCGAGCAGACTGCCGGGATAGGTCGGCATCACCAGATTTGGCATCAGATATTCAAACATCGACCCGCTCCACGACATCAGCGCGGTTTCGTTATCGATGGTGGTAAACAGACGCCCGAGTGAGAACCAGCTTTTCTGCGGCAGCTGGTTAGTGGCAATGGTCAGAAAACTGGTCAGACGGATTTCGGAAGGCAGCAGGTCGTAGTGGCTCTTATCCAGCTGATCTCTGTCGCAGTTATAGCCGACGCTGAGCAGGTTGGTCACTTCGCTGTACAGGAAGGTAAAATCCATCCGCGCATGTTCGCTGAGGCGCTGCTCCAGCTCGCCGATGATATCCAGCCGCAGGCGCGCCTGTCCGATGGCGGATGCGGATGGCGTGCCTTCCCCCGTGTGTTTGGCCTGCGCCAGCCAGCTGAGCGAAGGCAGCGGCTGAGAGCCGTAATCCGCCGGCAGCCAGCCCAGCAGATGCGACCATTCGTGGCACATCAGGACCAGCTGATGCTGTAAATGCGTTATCCAGCGCAGCACCCGCGCGTCCTCATGACGACACAGGCTGTGCAGGTGGTTGCACTGATTGCGCATATTTTTCAGTTCATGCCATAGCCGGGCGGGAGGCAGGGCGGCGGCGCTGGCGCAATGTTTACGCAACAACCGCAGCGCGGTTGGCGCCCGCGGCCCCCAGCGTTTTTCCAGAATTCCCAGCGTATCGTCCAGCCCGGACAGCACCTGCGTGCCGTTGAGGACCGGCTGATTACGCATCGCCGATAATCCCGCCTTCAGCGTCAATAAATGCCCGGCCATGTTGCCGCTGTCGACGCTGGAAACGTAACGTGGAGAGAGGGGGGCGAGGGTACGGGTATCGTACCAGTTATACAAATGCCCCCGGTAGTGCTCCATCTTATCCAGCGTATCGAGCGTGAGGGTGATCCGCTGTAAGACTTCGCCGGACGGGATATAGCCAAAATCCCACGCCGTCAGGTTGCCCAGCAAGGAGAGGCCAATATTGGTCGGCGAGGTGCGATGCGCAATCACCGGCTGCGGTATTTCCTGGTAGTTGTCCGGCGGCAGCCAGTTCTCTTTTGCCGTGGCAAAGGTTTCGAAAAAGGCCCAGATCTCACGGCCGCTCTGACGCAGCAGCCGGGTTTGCTCTTTATCCGCGGAGAAAGTTCTGCGCACTGGCTGGCGGCTTAAGCCGCTGAGCAGCAGCGGGGCCAGGCACCAGAGCAGGCTGATGGGGATCGCTATCGTCGACAGCCAGGGGGAAAAGTGGAAGGCCAGCGCCGTCAGGGCGCCCGCGCAGGCGATGTTGCACCACATTGCCCGGTAAAAGCGCAGCGGCGAGCATTTTGACCGCTCGTTCTGCAGGCTGAAGCTGGACCACTGGCTAAGGTTGCGTTGGCTAACTCCCAGACGCCATAGGGTCACCGCCATGGCATACAGCGAATATCCCGCCTCGTGGGGCAGGGTGATGAAGTTCAAGCCGATCCGCGAAAGGCGTTTCAGCGCGCCGGCGGCGACCAGCGAGAGGTGTTTGCCGATGGCGCGTCGCGCCGGTTTATACAGCAGATCGTGGGCCACCGCCAGCAGGGTCGGGAGTAGCCACACCAGCGCCAGCATACTGAGCCAGTAAAGCGGGTTCGCGGTCCACAGTAGCGCGCAGAAGAGCAGGGTCAGCAGCGATGGCGCGACCAGGCTACGTCGCAGATTATCGAACAGTTTCCAGCGGGAAAGCGCGGAGAGCGGGTTTTTAACCCGGCGGTTGTCTGCTTTTCGAACGCGCGGCCTCAGCCAGTTGAGAAGCTGCCAGTCACCGCGGATCCAGCGAATGCGCCGCGCGACGTCAGACAGATAGTTATTAGGATATTGTTCATAAAATAACACTTCGCTTAGCAGCCCCGAGCGGGCGTAGCACCCTTCCAGCAAATCGTGGCTGAGCACCAGGTTCTCCGGGCAGGTATCTTTCATCACCAGGGTAAAAGTATCGATATCGTAAATACCTTTGCCGACAAACGAGCCTTCGCCAAAGAGATCCTGATAGATATCGGAAGACATCATCGCGTAGGGGTTATTTCCCGCAGCCGCGCTGCAAATGGCGGCGTAGCGTCCCTGCCCGCCGGGCGGCATCTCCTCGGCAAGGCCGGGCTGAAGGATCCCGTAGCCTTTGACTACCCGCTGACGTTCGGGGTCATACAGCGGACGATTGAGCGGATGCGCCATCGTGGCAATCATCTTATGCGCCGTATCGCGCGGCAGGACCGTATCGCTGTCGAGGGTAATCACATACCGGATGGAATCTGGTCGTTCATGAGGCTCCGCCTGCGTCATGGTGGAGAACTGCAGCTCTGGCTGACGCAGCCAGCTGTTCAGCAGCGCCAGTTTACCGCGTTTACGTTCATGGCCCATCCATACCTGCTGCTGAGGATTCCATTCAGGCGTTCGATGCAGCAGATAGAAAAGGGGACGTCTGGCCGGATAGCGTCGGTTCAGGTTTTGCGTCTGTGAGACGGCCCAGGCGAGCAGGGCCTCGTTTTCCGGCGAGCTTTGGTGAGCGGCGTCAGGAAAATCGCTCAGCAGGGCAAAACAGAGGTTATCGCTCTGATTACCCAGCCAGCAAATCTCCAGGCTGGTGAGCAGCTTGTCGAGGCTTTCCCGGCCGGTGAGCAGACAGGGAATAACCACCATGGTGGCATATTCGGCCGGGATGCCCGCGGAAAAATCCATGCGCGGCAGCGGCACCGGCGTGCGAAAACGGGTTGTCGCATCGCTGAGCAAATCGCTGGCGAGCTGACTGAACACGATGATCCACAGGATGGCGACCGGTAGCAAAAACCAGCTCATCCCCTGCTGGTGAGCGTCATGCACCATCAAGGCGGCCAGCGCGGTAGTCACCAGGCTCAGGCTTCCCAGCCACAGCAGCAGCGGGATACCGTTTAAATTATTTTGCAGCCGGGTAAGCCACGACATCTTCGTTGATAGCAGCAAATCGAGGCGTGGGCGACCATCGCCGACCAGAAAATAGCCAATGTGGTTGCCCGGGGCGGCGGCGGGTTCAGTCCGCGCCAGCGCCAGCACGCGGTCGGCGACTTCCGCTTCGTTGAACAGGCTGTGTCGGGCCAGGGTCTCAATAATGTGCCGGTACTGGTCCCGGGTATCGAAGTGCATCAGCGGATAGACGCCTGCGGGATCCTCACGCAATGTTTGCTCCACCACGCTCATGGCTTCAGCGAAATCGGCCCAGTTTGTTTCACTGAGCAGCCTGAGACCGGCAATGCTGTTGCTCACCGAGAGCTGGCTGGCGGCGAGCTGCTGGTTGAAGCGATGGATAAGCGCGTCGGTGGTAATGCCGTGTTCGGCAAGGCGTTGCTCCACCCAGGTCAGCGGCAGCGTCAGCATGTTGCCGCGCCCCTGCAGACGGCGGACCAGTTCGGCGACAAATGCGCTGCTCAGCGGGGGGCTGGCGCGCGCCATATCGGCGATCACCATAATTAAATCGGCGGGGGTATTTTCCGCACAGTCAAAAATGCGCGTCACCCAGAGGTCTGCCAGATTACGTTCTTCCTGCGCTTTCGCCACCTCCATACTCACCCGGCGGAGATTTTCAATCAGCGCCAGACGCAGCATGCCGGGCAGCGCCCACAGTTCGCCTAGCGTCAGCGATGTGACCTGCTGATAGGCGGTGATATAGCTGGTCATACTGGCGATGTCCCAGCGGCCGTCGCCATGGGCGATCGCCTCAGAGGCGATATCATAAATCCGCGGGCAATGATGCGGGGAGGCCAGAGGGGGAAGCCCTTTGCCAAAGTTTTTCGGCAGATGCTGACGAACGACGCGAATTTGTTCCTCAATCAGATAATAGTTATCCAGCAGCCACTCGCCGGCAGGCATGATGCTGGTTTTATTACCGCTATTGAGCATGTAGCAATTCCGGGTAATCACCGCTTCATTTTCATCAAGCCGTTTAAGCAGATAGTAGGGCAATCTGACCGGCGATAGCTTATGCGAGCGCGCCAGCTTTTGCCCATACCTCTCCATTTGCAGCGTTGAAAAGAGTTCGGTCTTGATTGTGTGGGCATTTATGGAGGGGGGGGCGACAGGATTCAGCTCAACACGATGTGCGGGATTAAACCATTTTTTAATCTGAATATTCATAGGGTTGCTCAGCCGGTGATGTTAACACGCTGAAGCAGTTGCGAAATCAGTTTATAAACATGATATCAAGAGGAAGGGATAAAATATCTAAGATTTAACAGCTGCACGAATATTAAGTATAGATGAAATTTATATATCCGTTGCGTCCGGGTTATTTGAAACAGCAATCCATAGTATCGACAAGGAAAATAGAGCCAGCGCCGCGATGGAGCCGATAATACCGAGGTAAATTAATAAGGTAATAAACATGGTGAGGACCTTTAGCGTTGCGAATGGTGGATGTTATATTTTCTTGAAATCAATCGACAAGCTCTCTTCCAGAGCATCGATTGCCAACTGTAACGGCACGTGTTTATCTGCCCAGGTTTTTTTCGCCTGTGGGCTTTTCAGGCAGCTTAATAGCGAACCGGCGCTGATCGGCACTCCGGCTCTGATGGTCTCCAGTACCGCATCTCCGATAATAGCCCTGACCGTCGGTAGCTGTGAGGGAAAGCAAAAAAAAGTGTTCGCCGCTTTCATGTTGACAACCTCAATGAAAATATCCAGAGTACAATCTCCAGTGTTCATTGACATAAAATGACATTTCCCTGGAACGAGACTCTATTGTTCGTTGCTGACCAGTTACGACAATGCGCCTTTTTATCCACTAAAGATACTCTTTAATTTTTATTCGATGAAATAACTAAAAAGGCTATTGATTTGAAGATGATAACCTCCGTGCGTGAAGGATAAACCGGCACAACGGCCGGAGTGGTTATAATTTTCCGTTTACTCTTTGATTATCCGCCAGAACATCGATCGCCGTTTGCAGAGCAATCTTATCATCGCGGCGCTTTTGGGTCCGTTGCAGTACCTGAAGATACTCACGTAACGTTCTGGCATTGATAGGGCGACCGAGCTTTCCGACTTCAAGCACGGCATTACCCAGAATTATCTTAACGGGCGGGAGCTGCGCAGGGTACCAATCAAGGGTGTCTTCCGATTTCATAGCAAAAATCTCCGGGAAAGGTAGTGTAGCATAATACAGGCCACGCGTGGGCCCCGCGGCAATGATTAAGTTATTAAATAACAGGAAAATGTGTCAGTATCAGTCAGTATATGCATAGATTTTTTTGCCAGCACCAGGGTTAAAAAAACGTGAAAAAATAAGCCTTGCCAATATATCGTTAATGTGCGTTAATGACTTTAACGGTTTGAGTCTTAAAAGTTATCTGCAACAGTTTCTGAATTTTCTCATCGCTTTTATCTTCTGATATCTCCTTTTGGGTATTTTCTCTGTGATAAATTTTCTACAGACCTGATATGCCCAAGGGCTAATAAAAAAACTAACAACATTGTAAAGGAAATCACTACCGGGAAATAATGATTAAGCAGGTGAAAAACCTCAGGTTAATCATGAAAAGAACGAACGCAGAGCGCATTTGCATCTTTGTCTTCTGTGCTACCCGGTGATTTCGACACTATCCTTGACCTTGAAAACCACAGAAAGCGTTTTCACCAGAGTATAACCTCTTGTCCCTGCGGTAGTGAATGTTGTCGCACATAAAGGCTAGCATTATGACGGAATACATTCATTTCAGGTGCCCATGTTGTCATGGGTCACAATACAGAACATCCAACTACGATGTGTCTGAAAAAAATCCATTTGGCGCAAAATGTATCTTTTGTAAAACATCCATGATTACATTTGACAATATTGCTCCTTACATCACCAGCGGCGCAGCGTCGATGGAATGTCGGAAATAACCTAAAAATGCCCCGGAGCGGGGCTTTTTTGTTTTCATTATCCAATGTGTGGCATCGCCATCATTGCTCTTGCACCCAGGCGGTCAACTCATGAAGAAAGTTATTGTTTTTTTCAATGCAGCACCAGCAGTCGTCGTGACGATAATGCTGGGCGTAACAACAATATTACGTGAGTATCCTAATGGCGAACAAACGCATCTGCAGATCATGTCCGCTGAGTTTCCTTCCTTAACCGGCGATCACCGCGTGGTACACGTCGCTTCCGATCGCGATTTAACGTCAGCCGATATTCAAAACGCGGCGGTAAAACTGTTGTAGTTGCCGGGCCAGGAAAGGCCGCCAGCCAGCCGGGAACGCTTTTAAATCCTTATCCTTGCGGAGGATAGGGAGGCTGTGCATGTTTTAACGGATGAACCCCTGCCCGGTGCCTATAATTGAGATGAGTGTGTCCCGATTTGAGGTAAAACCATATGATTACGCACCCGGAAGTTCGACGCTGGGCATCGGTCATGCTGATGTCCGCTTTGCGTGGCGAGATGTCCCAGGAGGAGATCCTGAAGCAGGTTCATATGATTTGTGAGAACCATGGTTCGGCGTGTCTCGAGGATCTTATCGATGAAATTCTCATTGAAGCGGGCCGCATTGGGGCAGGGCATAGCGACGGCTCGTTTTATCAACATTAACGGAGAGGCTTGATGCTCTTTGCTTTTGGATAATCAGCGCTCGCCGGCTCGCTATTTGCCACTACGGCCAACTTTGTCTGGCGCCATCGCTTAGCCAGCGCTGCGGGTATTAAAACACAATCGTGAACGAACCCCTTTCATCGGAGATGGTCAGCTCTTTTCTGGCGGCTACCCACACCATCTCCTGATTTTTAGAACTAAAATAAGAGGCGTCTCTTATTTTCTCTTCACCAAAATCGAAGGTAATTTCGACAGGATGGACAGTAATGTCAATCATATAGCGACGGCCATCGACATAACCTTGTACGCTGGCGGTAATCTGTTTTCCAATCCCGATATCGGTACGACAATTTTGCGCATGGGTTGTTGATTTTTCGGTCATTTCTTTTCTCTTTTTCGTCCGTAGTCATTCGGATATGAAAGAACATTACCATATCTCATTCATCGTATTATGGCTAAATTACGACTCGTACCATTTATCTTATTTTTATCTTTTCCGTAATATTTAATATGGAAATTATATCATTATTAGTGAATGCATCCAGAAATGGCGCTTATAAACGCCTGATGCCATAGGCTTGTACCACCGCTATTTCTGTCGCTCTGCTGATGGTTATCTGATAAGCGGGCCAGGGGCCGCGGTCACTAATGACATGAGATACCTCCTGATAGCCATAAGGAAGATGTTTGACTCCACGACGACTTTCCAGAGAGCGCGATGCCAGAGGCAGAGGGCAAAAGAGATAAGGCAACTGCTTACTTAATTATAGATGAAGATCGTGCGATCGACGGCTATATCCGCTTTGTCGGCGAACGATGACCTGAGCGACGAGCGTTTATCCGTTTTCACCTATAATGAAGGGGAAACGCGATACATTGACAGGAGGGGAATGATGACAGTTTATTTACGTAGCACCATTACCGGAAAAATCCTTACCCAGGAAGAGTGGCAGCACTCCGTAAATGAATGGGAAGATGAAGGCGGAACGCCTTCACCCGCGGATGAGTTTATCGAAGTGGTGAAGGACCGTGACGGAAACTGGGTGGAGAAAAATAACCCTAAACCGGGTTAATCTTCCTGAAAACGCCTTTCAGACTCAATTTCGCTAATGTATTCAAAGGGAAGTAAATTGATGTTGGCATTATTCATCAACCAGCCCGGCTTTTCTCTTCTGAGCACTGTGCCGGGAATAAAACAGCCGTTCGCGACGCTGCGAATCAGGGCAAATTTACCGTTGGTGAATTTAACCCGATGAATACAGACAGGATGTGACTTCTCACCGCGAAACTGCGTTTCGATCACATACCCATCAAGAATATCTTCACTGTGTTTTTTCATGATTCGCTACTCGTCTGCAAAATAAATAATCTGGATTGATTATTTATATTTCTGACCAGCCCGCTATCCGCCGATACAAGAACAATCTGAGGGGAGAAATATCAGGCTACAATAGGCGCATTGCAATGGGTTATCTCTGCGCATATCTCTGGCTTTCTGCTCGGTGACGTGTGAACATTCCGGGCATTTAACCTCAACGGGGCGTTCTTTGAAGTGCCTAAGTCCACTGGAATATGACATGAGTCGTCTCTTCTGCAGGTGGAGGTACCACCTTACCCCATCCGCGGAACAATAGCGCTATGTTTGTGTGTTTTTTAATCAGTTGATGGTATGATAGACCACATTCATTAAGCAGGTAAAGCTTATGTCATTCTTCGACAACGCAGTGAAGCGTTTTACTTCCACCTCTGAGGCTACGGTAACCTGTCCGGAATGCGGGCATAAATCGCGGCAGCCGGTGAGAAAAATTAAAAGCGGAGCGGCGTTGCTGTGTCCGCGCTGTAAGGCATTGTTTGTCATCTCTAAATAAAGCCGACTCCCATCATCTTTCACGCTGCCCGCAGGCATCCTGAAAGATGTTGTGCTGCCGTCTTTTCGCCGCGGCGCCAGCCGGCGGCACTGGCACTACGGGCAGGGCTGCTGCTGCGTTCAGGCATGCGAGAGCGTAGGGAACATCATCTTCCGGCCTTTAAAGATATTTTCTTTAGCCGAATAGATGAACAGAAAATCATCGCTTTCTATCTTTTCATACTCACCAGGGCGATCTTCCTTCGGCGTAAAGCCTAACATCACCTGTTGCGTATGCTCTGCCGCGAGCTCATTAACGATTTTCGTCATTGAATTCTCGCCATCACAGAAAATATCAAAGCAAATCAACGTATGATCGTTTTGCAGCGCAATCACCACGGCATTATTTTTTTCCGAATAATAGACGAAGTGCTTCATAAAGGCCGAGCAGTAAAACATCAATAAACCGAAGTTATTGTATGCCGAGAGCTGAGCAAACGGGTTAGATTTATGATAATAGTGTTTGAGCACCTCGACATCGCTCTCTTTGTCCATATTGAGCTTGCGGAAATCCCCGGGCGTCGGCATGACTGGTAGGGTATACTGGTACTCATCGGTTTGCTCAAAACCAAACTTGGGATAGAAATCGATGGTGGTGGAGTTAGCGAAGAGAAAAATGCCGTCGGCCCGATCTTGCCAGTCCACGAGGATCTGATTAATCAACTTGCTAGCCAGCCCCTTATCGCGATGATCGGTTTCGGTCATCACGGTGCCAATCTGGATATAGCGCTTACGTTGGCCCTGCCACAGCAGATCGATGATATTCGCGGAAGCATTGGCAATCACGTTATTATGATCGACAAAAGCATAAGGAATGTATGATTCAGTCCAGTAACCTTTTTTGTACCAATCCTTAAAAGAGAGGTCAAAGGTCTTAATGGCCAAATTAATGAAGCTGTTTCTTAACACATCATCATGTAAAACCTGCTTAACTAATTTGTATTTCATCGGTCTGTATTCCTTTTTATAAACTTTGCTACCCGACATCACTTCTGCCAAATTAATATTGCAAAAATATTGGCTCATTTATGCGTTGAGTATGGACTTTTCCCGATATTTGTACAGTCTGTTGCCCGCAGTCGTGTCTCAGGACGTTGGCTCGGTCACAGTACGGCACAGTAAAGAGGGCAGGCGGCTCGGAAGCCAGAGGACTGGAAGGACGACAATGGTCAGGAATAAGCCTCCTGTCGCGCAAATTTCCCGCAGCAGGTTTCACCGGTAAAACTTATTTAAGCGGTGAATGAATGTCTATTAACTCTTACGTATGCCTGGCAATAAATGAAATGCCCTGTTGCTCATCGTTAATTCACATCTTAAACCATAAACCACGTTTAAGATGTGAAATGCATTGCCGAAGCGTTTGATGCCGGAGGCTGCTGTGCCCAACCGGCGTTTACCGCTGTGCGACCTTATGGCGCCTGCAGCCGAATATCAGCGCGCCTGTTTCACCGCTATGGCAGGGTAGTCGAGATAGCCCTCTTTACCGCCGCCGAAGAACGTCTCTTTAACCGGCTGATTAAGCGGGAGCTGATGTTGCAGGCGATAGGGCAGATCGGGGTTGGCGATAAACGGGCGGCCAAAGCCAATCAGGTCGGCCCAGCCGTTCGCCAGCGCCTCCTGCGCCCGCTCAACGGTATATTTCCCGGAGTATATCAGCGTGCCGCGGAAGATCATGCGCAGCGCTTCTTTAAACGCCGCAGGCATCACCGGCGCGTCATCCCAGTCGGCTTCAGCGATATGAATATAGGCAATACCAATCTCATTCAGCACGTTGGCAGCCGCCAGATAGGTGGCTTCCGGAGTATCATCCTTCGACCCCATCAGCGTGGTCAACGGCGCGAGACGGATCCCAACTTTTTCTTTGCCAATGGCCGCCGCGACGGCTTCTACGACTTCGCGTAAAAAACGCAGGCGATGGGATAGCGAACCGCCATATTCATCGTCGCGCTGGTTTTCGCGGGAATCAATAAACTGGTTAATGAGATACCCATTGGCGCCGTGCAGTTCCACACCGTCAAACCCGGCTTCCATCGCATTGCGGGCCGCCTGAGCATACTGTGCAACGATGGCCGCAATCTCTTCTCTCGTCAGCGCTCTCGGCATGGAGTGCTGCACCATCTCGCCGACGCCGTTTTCCGGGCCACGGCCTTCGACATCGACAAACACCTTGACCCCTTGCGCCTGAATCGCCGATGAGGAAACCGGCGCGGCGTGGTCTGGCTGTAAAATGGTATGCGAGACGCGGCCCACATGCCACAGCTGGGCAAACATCGTCCCGCCGGCGCGATGCACCGCATCGGTCACTTTTCGCCAGCCCGCGATCTGCTGTACGCTGTAAATGCCAGGCGTCCAGGCATAGCCCTGGCCCTGTTGGCTAATCTGCGTGCCTTCGCTGATAATCAATCCTGCGCTGGCGCGTTGTGCGTAATACTCCGCCATTTGCCCGGTGGCCACATTGCCTGCTCCGGCGCGGGAGCGGGTCATCGGGGGCATCACAATCCGGTTTTTCAGCATCACTGCCGGCAGAGAATAATGGTCAAATAACATCATGCGTCTCCATTTATAGCCTATCTGATCAGGCGTTGAACGAGGTAATGGACGCAGAATAGACCCTGGCTATCCCATAAGAAATGACACAGATGTTAATAGACTATTGCTCATTTTGTTTAGAAATAAAAACTGGTTAAGACGTTTAAATGCAGAGCGATATAACGTGATAAAGGTAATGACCCCTATCATAAATAGGTAGGGGAAATGTGTTATCATCCCGCCCTTCCCTTTTCGTTTTGGGCTCTTTTTTATGCAACAACCTGTTGTTCGCGTGGGAGAATGGCTGGTTACACCCTCTATCAACCAAATCAGTCGGAAGGGGCGTCAGCTAACTCTTGAACCGCGTTTAATCGATCTTCTGGTTTTCTTCGCTCGCCACCCTGATGAAGTGCTCAGCAGAGACGAGCTTATCGATAATGTCTGGACGCGTAACGTGGTGACCAGCCACGTCGTGACGCAAAGCATTTCTGAGTTACGTAAGTCATTGAAAGATAGCGATGAAGGTAGCCTGGAATATATTGCGACGGTGCCAAAGCGTGGCTATAAGCTTACGGTCCCGGTGATCTGGTGTACGGAAGAGGGGGAAGAACCCGCGCCGGTTATTACGCCAGCGGCCCCTGTCGCGGAGCCCACGGCTCCGGCCTCAGCCGCTGAGGCCGCGCCGGTCCAGCCGGCGTCGGTGAAACCAGAAAAGCGCAAACGCATCGCCACGTTTTGGGTGTGGATCCTGTTCCTGCTGGCGCTCGCAAGCTGCGTGGCGCTGGTTGCGCTGTCGACGATCGAGTCGCGGCCACCGGTCAATAAGGCGCGTCTGCTGTTGAACCCGCGTGATATCGATATCCACCTGCTGAAAGGCAACTCCTGCACCAACTGGGCATCGCAGCACTCCTATGCGGTGGGGTTGGGCAGCCTGGTGACCACCTCGCTGAATACCTTCTCCACCTTTATGGTGCATGACAAAACCAACTACAACATTAATGAGCCCAGCAGTTCAGGCAAAACGCTGACGATTGAGTTCGTCAATCAGCGGCACTACCGCGCCCAGCAGTGTTTTATGTCGGTGCAGATGGTGGATAACGCCGACGGCTCAACGATGATGGACAAGCGCTATTTCATCACCAGCGATAACCAGCTGTCGATTCAAAACGATCTGCTGAGCAGCTTATCGCAGGCGCTCAAGCAGCCGTGGCCAGCGCGTATGCAGGAGATGCTGAGACAGTATCAACCCTCGCACAGTACCGCGCTTACCCACTTCTACCAGGCGCATCAGCTATTAATGAATGGTGATGTCGACTCCTTAGGCAAAGCCAGCGCGCTGCTTGATGATGTGATTAAAGACTCTCCGGACTTTACCTACGCGTATGCGGAAAAAACGCTGGTCGATGTATTACGCCATTCGCAGCAGCCGCTGGATAAAGAACAGCTCAGCGCGCTGTATGCCGAAATCACCCGGGTTGGCGATATGCCGGGGATCAAAGATATGGCGATATTTTACCAGATTAAAACGGTGGATTTATTAGGCCAGGGGAAAGTCGATGAAGCCTATACTGCGATTAATACCGGTATCGATCTGGAAATGTCGTGGATGAATTACGTCCTGTTGGGTAAAGTCTACGAAATGAAAGGGGAGAACCGCGAAGCCGCGGATGCCTATCTCACCGCATTTAATTTGCGTCCAGGAGAGAACACTTTTTACTGGATCGAAAATGCGGTATTTCAGACCTCGCTGACCCGCGTGGTCCCTTATCTCGATAACTTCCTCTCTTCAGAATAAGTAAACCCTCATCATGCTCATGGTTTTGAGTATGGTGAGGTTAAACTTATGTTTCTCATGAAGGCGCAGTTTGTTATATGTATTTGACATTTACTGGCCGCGATATAACACAATTTCAACACCGCACTCTCGCCATAACCTCATGTAAGTAAACGATGTTTATCTTTTTATGATATCAACATGTCATCCTGATATGTTAATTGAAAAAGGTCAAAATATCATTTGTCTGATGTTTGCTGTTATTTCACTTTATCTTTAGGATTTATTTTCGGTGAGTCATTAAGCTGGTTGGCAGTTGGTCGGGTCAATAAAAGGTTCGCTATCATGATCTGTACCTCCAAAATAAACTTAGGAGAAAAGCAAACATGAGTTCTGCCAAGAAGATAGGGCTATTTGCCTGTACCGGCGTGGTCGCTGGTAATATGATGGGGAGCGGTATTGCATTATTACCTGCGAACCTCGCCAGCATCGGTGGTATTGCTATCTGGGGATGGGTGATTTCTATTATTGGCGCCATGTCTCTGGCTTATGTTTATGCCCGACTGGCAACCAAGAATCCACAGCAGGGGGGGCCAATTGCCTATGCCGGGGAAATATCACCGGCGTTCGGTTTCCAGACCGGCGTGCTTTATTATCATGCCAACTGGATCGGTAACCTGGCTATCGGGATTACCGCCGTTTCTTATCTTTCTACCTTCTTCCCGATTCTGAATAACCCTATTCCGGCGGGTATCGCCTGTATTGCCATCGTCTGGATATTCACCTTCGTGAATATGCTCGGCGGGACCTGGGTAAGCCGTCTGACCACAATTGGCCTGGTACTGGTATTAATTCCGGTGGTGATGACCGCGGTCATCGGCTGGCACTGGTTTGACGCAGCGACCTATCAGGCAAACTGGAACACCTCCAGTACGCCTGACAGCCACGCGGTGATCAAAAGTATTCTGCTCTGCCTGTGGGCCTTCGTCGGCGTTGAATCCGCCGCCGTCAGCACCGGGATGGTGAAAAACCCGAAACGTACCGTTCCGCTGGCAACCATGCTGGGCACCGCGATGGCGGGCGTGGTGTATATCGCCGCGACGCAGGTTATCGCCGGGATGTACCCTGCGGCTCAGATGGCAGCCTCCGGCGCGCCGTTCGCCATCAGTGCCTCCACCATCCTTGGCGGCTGGGCCGCTCCGGTGGTTTCCGCCTTCACCGCCTTTGCCTGCCTGACTTCGCTGGGCTCGTGGATGATGCTGGTGGGCCAGGCCGGCGTCCGTGCGGCTAACGACGGCAACTTCCCGAAAGTGTATGGCGAAGTTGATAGCAACGGTATTCCGAAAAAAGGCCTGCTGCTGGCGGCGGTGAAAATGACTGCGCTGATGGTGCTGATTACTCTGATGAACTCCAGCGGGGGTAAAGCCTCCGACCTGTTCGGTGAACTGACCGGTATCGCCGTCCTGTTGACCATGCTGCCTTATTTCTACTCCTGCGTTGACCTGATTCGCTTCGAAGGCATCAACATTCGCAACCTGGTTAGCCTGATTTGTTCCGTGCTGGGCTGCGCGTTCTGCTTCATCGCCCTGATGGGGGCAAGCTCCTTCGAGCTGGCCGGCACCTTTATCGTCAGCCTGATTATCCTGATGTTCTACGGCCGCAAAATGCACCAGCGTCAGCACGAAAACGACACCACTGACAGCTCTGCCGCCAGCGCGCATTAATCCGTAACCCTTTTTCCTGGAGCTCCTTCCTGCACCTGTCACCACGTGACGGGAGGGGCTCTGCATATCTGGAGATTCGACTATGAACGTTATCGCAATCATGAATCACATGGGCGTCTACTTTAAAGAAGAGCCTATCCGTGAACTGCATCGCGCCCTTGAACGCCTGGACTTCCGTATTGTCTATCCGAACGACCGCGAAGATTTACTGAAACTTATCGAAAACAACGCTCGTCTGTGCGGGGTGATCTTCGACTGGGATAAATACAATCTCGAACTGTGCGAAGAAATCAGCAAACTGAACGAATATATGCCGCTGTACGCCTTCGCTAACACCTACTCCACGCTGGATGTGAGCCTCAACGATCTGCGGATGCAGGTCCGTTTCTTCGAATATGCGCTGGGGGCCGCCGATGATATCGCCGATAAAATCAAACAGAACACCGATGAGTACATCGACACCATTCTGCCGCCGCTGACCAAAGCGCTGTTCAAATACGTACGCGAAGGCAAATACACCTTCTGCACCCCGGGCCATATGGGCGGTACCGCCTTCCAGAAAAGCCCGGTCGGCAGCATCTTCTATGATTTCTTTGGTTCCAACACCATGAAATCAGATATCTCGATTTCGGTTTCTGAACTGGGTTCTCTGCTTGACCACAGCGGCCCGCACAAAGAAGCGGAAGAGTACATCGCCCGCGTCTTCAATGCTGAACGCAGCTACATGGTGACCAACGGTACCTCGACGGCCAACAAAATCGTCGGCATGTATTCCGCCCCGGCCGGCAGCACCGTGCTGATCGACCGTAACTGCCACAAATCGCTGACCCATCTGATGATGATGAGCGATATTACGCCGATTTACTTCCGCCCAACCCGTAACGCCTACGGGATCCTCGGCGGCATTCCGCAGAGTGAATTCCAGCGGGCGACCATCGCCAAACGGGTCAAAGAGACGCCGAATGCGACCTGGCCGGTACACGCGGTTATCACCAACTCCACCTATGATGGTCTGCTGTATAACACCGATTTCATCAAGAAAACGCTGGATGTGAAATCCATCCACTTTGACTCCGCCTGGGTGCCTTACACCAACTTCTCGCCAATCTATGCCGGTAAATGCGGGATGAGCGGCGGCCGTGTGGAAGGGAAGGTGATTTACGAAACCCAGTCCACGCACAAACTGCTGGCGGCATTCTCCCAGGCTTCGATGATCCACGTAAAAGGAGATGTCAACGAAGAGACCTTTAACGAAGCCTACATGATGCATACCACCACCTCTCCGCACTACGGCGTGGTGGCTTCCACCGAAACCGCCGCGGCGATGATGAAAGGCAACGCCGGTAAGCGTCTGATTGATGGCTCAATTGAACGGTCTATTAAGTTCCGTAAAGAGATCAAACGCCTGAAAGGTGAATCGGAAGGCTGGTTCTTCGATGTCTGGCAGCCGGAACATATCGATGGCCCGGAATGCTGGCCGCTGCGCTCCGACAGCGCATGGCACGGTTTCAAAAACATCGATAACGAACACATGTACCTCGATCCGATCAAAGTCACTCTGCTGACCCCGGGGATGAAGAAAGACGGTACCATGGATGAGTTCGGTATTCCGGCCAGCATCGTGGCGAAATACCTCGACGAACACGGCATCGTGGTCGAGAAAACCGGCCCGTACAACCTGCTGTTCCTGTTCAGCATCGGTATCGACAAAACCAAAGCGCTGAGCCTGCTGCGCGCGTTGACCGACTTTAAACGCGCTTTCGACCTGAACCTGCGCGTGAAAAACATGCTGCCGTCGCTGTACCGTGAAGATCCTGAATTCTATGAAAACATGCGCGTTCAGGAACTGGCGCAGAACATTCACAAACTGATTGAGCATCACAACCTGCCGGATCTGATGTTCCGCGCATTCGAAGTGCTGCCGACCATGATGGTGACGCCGTACGTTGCCTTCCAGAAAGAGCTGCACGGGCAAACCGAAGAGGTGTATCTCGAAGAGATGGTGGGCCGCGTCAACGCCAACATGATCCTGCCGTATCCTCCGGGAGTTCCGCTGGTGATGCCGGGTGAAATGATCACTGAAGAGAGCCGTCCGGTACTGGAGTTCCTGCAGATGCTGTGCGAAATCGGCGCCCATTACCCGGGCTTCGAAACCGATATCCACGGGGCATATCGTCAGGCCGATGGTCGTTACACCGTCAAGGTGCTGAAAGAAGAAAACAACAAGTAATTGAAGCTCCAGGGAAGTGGCTTGCCACTTCCCTTTTTCACGCTGCAAGGAGACCTCATGAAAACACCCTCACAGCCGCGCGCGATCTATTACATCGTCGCGATCCAAATCTGGGAATATTTCAGCTTTTACGGCATGCGTGCCTTACTCATTCTCTATCTCACCCATCAGCTCGGTTTTGATGACAGCCACGCCATCAGTCTGTTCAGCGCTTACGCTTCTCTGGTTTACGTTACCCCTATTCTCGGCGGCTGGCTTGCCGACCGCCTGCTTGGCAATCGCACGGCGGTGATTGCCGGCGCGCTGTTGATGACCCTCGGCCACGTAGTGCTGGGCGTTGAATCCGATGCCACCTGGAGTTTGTACCTCGCGCTGGCGATCATTATTTGCGGCTACGGTCTGTTCAAATCCAACATCAGCTGCCTGCTCGGCGAACTGTATGCCAGCGACGATCCCCGTCGCGACGGCGGCTTTTCGCTGCTTTACGCGGCGGGCAACGTCGGTTCGATCGCCGCGCCTATCGCCTGCGGCCTGGCGGCGCAGTGGTATGGCTGGCACATTGGCTTTGCGCTGGCGGGTATCGGCATGTTTATCGGGCTGCTGATCTTCCTCAGCGGTCATCGCCATTTCAGCCATACCCGCGGCGTCGACCAGCGGGCGCTGCGGACGGTGAAGTTTGTACTGCCCACCTGGGGCTGGCTGGTGGTGATGCTGGGCGTGGCGCCGGTGTTCTTCACGTTGTTGCTGGAAAATAACTGGTCTGGCTATCTGCTGGCTATCGTCTGCGTGTTTGCCGCGCAAATGGTCGCGCGAATGATGATCTCTTCCCCGCAGCACCGGCGCGCGCTGTGGCAAATCGTCCTGCTGATGCTGGCCGGTACGCTGTTCTGGGTGCTGGCGCAGCAGGGCGGGAGTTCGATCAGCCTGTTTATCGATCGCTTTGTGAACCGCCAGCTGTTCAATATCGCCGTGCCGACCGCGCTGTTTCAGTCGGTGAATGCCATTGCTGTGATGGCGGCAGGCGTGGTTCTCGCCTGGCTGCTGCGCCCGGAAGGCAACACCCGTTCCGTGGTTCACGTCTGGCTGAAATTTGCCTTTGGTCTGCTGCTGATGGGCTGCGGATTTATGCTGTTGGCCCTCAATGCCCGTCGCGGCGCCGTCGATGGTCAGGCCTCGCTGGGGCTGATGGTCGGTGGTCTGGCGCTGATGGGCTTTGCCGAGCTGTTTATCGACCCGGTGGCAATGGCGCAGATCACCCGTCTGAATATGCCGGCGGTGACCGGCGTGCTGACCGGGATCTACATGCTGGCGACCGGCGCGGTCGCCAACTGGCTGGCGGGGCTGGTGGCGCAGGAAACCATCGAATCTCAGATCGGCGAAACGGCAATCAGCGCCTATCAGCACTTCTTTTCACAAATGGGCGAGTGGACGCTGGGCTGCGTGGCGGTGATGGTCATTTTGACTTTCGGGGCGGCCTGTTGCGTGGGCAAACGCCGTACTGCCACCGGCGATCTTCCCGGAGGCGGCGCCTAGCGCCTTATCCGGGTCGGTTCGAACCCGTCGTCCCGGTCAGCGCTGCGCGACCGGGGAATTTCCCGGAGCTGGCGTAAGTCTGCTCCTTGCATCGTTTAGCTGTCGGGAGGAGGATATTCTGGCGATATGGCGAGCCAGCGAATGAAAAAACTTTAGTTTTCCTGGTGCTGAGTGAGATCAGCCTGAAGTGAGGCCAGGTTAGTTAAGATTCTATCGTGCGATTTTTGGCGGTGATGCCGGAGACCGACTGCGCACTGGTGTCGGGACCCGCACTCGCCAGGCCGCGTTGGATAGCTGGCCTGGTCAATTTATCGAAGCAAGTTTGTAAGCAGGGTTATGAGGAACCAACATGTCTGAACAACAAGCACAAAGTGCCGATGAGGCAATTGACCTTAATAATGAACTGAAAAGCCGTCGTGAAAAGCTGGCTGCGCTCCGCGAGCAGGGTATCCCGTTCCCGAATGATTTTCGCCGTGACCATACTTCTGACCAGTTGCACAGCGAATTCGATGACAAGGATAACGAAACGCTCACCTCCTTGAATGTTGACGTCTCTGTGGCTGGCCGCATGATGACCCGACGCATCATGGGGAAAGCCTCTTTCGTCACCTTGCAGGACGTCGGCGGCCGTATTCAGCTGTACGTTGCGCGCGACGATCTGCCGGAAGGCGTCTACAACGAGCAGTTCAAAAAATGGGACCTCGGCGACATCATTGCCGCGCGCGGTAAGCTGTTCAAAACCCAAACCGGCGAGCTGTCTATCCACTGCAGCGAACTGCGCCTGCTGACCAAAGCCCTGCGCCCGCTGCCGGACAAATTCCACGGCCTGCAGGATCAGGAAGTTCGCTATCGCCAGCGCTATCTGGATCTGATCGCCAACGACGAATCGCGCCACACCTTTAAAGTTCGCTCGCAGATCCTTGCCACGATGCGTCAGTTCATGGTGGCCCGCGGCTTTATGGAAGTGGAAACCCCGATGATGCAGGTGATCCCCGGCGGCGCGTCTGCCCGTCCGTTCATCACCCATCACAACGCGCTGGATCTGGACATGTACCTGCGTATCGCGCCGGAACTGTACCTGAAACGCCTGGTGGTGGGCGGCTTCGAACGCGTGTTCGAGATCAACCGCAACTTCCGTAACGAAGGGATCTCCGTCCGTCATAACCCCGAGTTCACCATGATGGAGCTCTACATGGCGTATGCGGACTATAAGGATCTGATCGCGCTGACTGAAGCGCTATTCCGCACCCTGGCGCAAACCGTGCTGGGTACAACACAGGTGCCGTATGGCGACCAGATTTTTGACTTCGGTAAGCCGTTTGAAAAACTGACTATGCGCGAAGCTATCAAGAAATACCGTCCGCAAACCGAGATGGCGGATCTGGATAACTTCGATGCGGCGCAAGCCATCGCTGAGTCCATCGGCATTAACGTTGAGAAGAGCTGGGGTCTGGGCCGCATCGTCACTGAAATCTTTGACGAAGTGGCGGAAGCGCATCTGATTCAGCCGACCTTTATCACCGAGTATCCGGCCGAGGTTTCACCGCTGGCGCGCCGCAATGACGTGAATCCGGAGATTACCGACCGCTTTGAGTTCTTCATTGGCGGTCGTGAAATCGGCAACGGCTTCAGCGAACTGAACGACGCCGAAGATCAGGCCCAGCGCTTCCAGGAGCAGGTCAACGCGAAAGCGGCCGGTGACGATGAAGCGATGTTCTACGACGAAGACTACGTGACGGCGCTGGAATATGGCCTGCCGCCGACGGCGGGCCTGGGTATCGGTATCGACCGTATGGTGATGCTGTTCACCAACAGCCACACCATCCGCGACGTTATTCTGTTCCCGGCAATGCGTCCGCAGAAATAGGTCTCTGTGAAAACAAAGCCCCCTTGCTCGTCAGAGCCAGGGGGCTTTTTTATCCTTACGCGCCGTATGGACGATCTCCGGATGGCGCCGGGTCGGTAGCCCCCGGGAAGCGCAGCGCGACCGGGGGAGTGTGAATCACCGCGTCTTATCGAGCGCTTCCTGGGCGCAGCTCTCATCGAGCTGGCCGCCGGGGGCGCCGCCGATACCGATAGCGCCAATCACCTTGCTGTCGACCTTAACCGGCAGGCCGCCGGCCAGCAGCAGGAAACCTGGGATATCCGACATATGCTGCGCTCCGGGATTTTTCTGCGCGCTCTCCATCACTTTGCCGCTGGCGGTTTTCGTGGATAACGCGGTCCAGGCTTTCCGGAAGCTGGCTTGCACGGTATGCGGACCAGCATTATCCATGCGCTGGGAGGCGAGGGTCACGCCGGAACGGTCAACCACGGTGACGCTCACGGGGTAGCCTCTGGCCTGGCAGGCGGCAATGGCCGCGTCGGCGAGCCTGTTGGCCTGCTCAAGAGAGAGCGTCGGCACCGTCAGTCCGGCGGCAGCGGCGCTGCCTGCCATGCAGAGGGTCAGGGCAGCCAGCAAGCGGTATTTCTTCATGTTAATCATCCTTTTTGGCAATAAAACGCGCGGCAGCAGGCGTCGGAGATTACGCGCCCACGCTACCCCAGACCATCTGGCCGTTATGGAACGTGGCGGTGCGGGGAGAAATGCGCGCCACCGCTTCGGCGGAACAGGAGGCGTCAACCAGCACAAAGCTGGCGTCGTCCTGCGCTTTCGGCCACACCCGCTCGCCTTTATCATTCAGCGGCAGCACGTCGCCGGTGGCGATCGCCAGCGAGCGGGAGAGCGTCTGTTCGTTCGGGCGAATATAGAGCTGGGCATAGAGATTGGCTTTCTCCAGCATGTCGCCGAGGCCATACGGCGACCAGTGGTCAATCACGCTGTCGGTCCCGGTCATCACAAACACCCCTTTATCGCGCAGCTGCTGCAGCGGCATATGTAAGGTGCCAATCGGCACGGTGGAGGCGATGGTAATCTGCTGGGCCGCCATGCGGCTGGCGATGGCGTCAACCTGCCGTTCGTCCAGCGTTGCCAGCGCAAAAGCGTGGCTGATGGTCAGTTTGCCTTTGAGCTCCGGGGTTTTCTCCACGGTTTCCACCATGTAGTTCAGCGCCGCAACGCCCGCCGGGCTGGTTTCATGCAGGTGGATATCGACCCCTTTGTGGTAATCCACGGCTATCTGGAACATCGTATCGAGGGATTTTTCCATCGCCCCATCGACGTGAGTAGGATCGAGCCCGCCGACGTAGTGCGCGCCGGCCTGCATCGCTTCGCGTACCAGCGGTTCTGATTTTGACAGCAGTAAACCGTGCTGCGGGAAGGCGACGATTTCGCAGGCGAAGCCTGCCTGGCGATGCGCCAGCACCGCCTGCAGGTTTTCGAGATTCTTCAATCCGGAGGTCGGCTCGATATTGCAGTGGCTGCGGGCGATCGTCGACCCTTTCGACTGGATCAGATCGATCAGCTTTTCGGCGTGCTGCTGGGTGTAGGGCTGCAGTTCCGGCAGCAGCTTCTGCTCAAGCTTAATCATATCCTGAATGGTGGTGCCTGCCGGGCGGTTCAGCGAACGCCACGGGCCGCCGTAAAAGGTTTTATCCAGATGAATGTGCATATCGCGCATCGCCGGGAGCATCAGCTTGCCACCGGCATCGTAGTGGGGAAGGGTGGCGTCAGGATGGCTTTTATTACTGCGCACGGCGATGATCTTACCGGCGCCGATCTCCAACGTTTGCAGCTCGGTACGGGTGTGTACGACCACGTCATGTTGATACTCAAAGCCGCTTTCCAGCAGGACGTTATCGAGATAGTAATGCTTATCCTCAGGGTTCATCATCCCTTTCGGCCCGCAGGCGGTGACGGGCGTATTACTGCTGCCGGCATAGACGGCCGGCGCCGCGGCGGCCAGCAGGGCGGCGGCAGTGACCATTTTTCCACTTTGGCTGAGAAATTCGCGACGGCTATGGTCTTTATTCATGTTTCTTCCTTTTGTCTCAGTCGTACACAATATGGGTACCGGTCTCCCCGCGCAGCGCGGCGGGTAAGCACTCCGGCGAGGTAATAATCACCCGTTTGCCGCCGTGTTTTAAAAACGCAAGGCTGGCGACAATTTTGGGCAGCATGCTTCCCGCCGGGAAATGGCCTTCCTGCATATAGCGGGTCATGTCGCGGGCGTTGACCGTGCCCAGCGCCCGTTGGTTGGGTTGAGCGAAATGGATACAGACCTGCTCAACGCCGGTGGTGATGACCAGGATGTCGGCATGGATCTCGCGGGCCAGCAGGGCGGTTGACAGGTCTTTATCAATGACCGCGTCCACGCTTTGATAATCCCCCTGCGCGTCGCGGACAACCGGGATACCGCCGCCGCCGGCGCCAATCACCACGAACCCTTGTCGGGTCAACGCTTGTATGGCCTGCGCTTCGACGATACGTTTTGGTTCCGGCGAGGCGACGACCCGGCGGTAGCCGCGCCCGGCATCTTCGACAAAGCGCCAGTCCGGGTGAGCCCGCTGTAGCTCATCCCGCTGGGCGGCGCTGAAGAAGGTGCCGATCGGTTTGCTGGGATTGGCAAAGCCGGGATCGTTGTTATCCACCTCGACCTGAGTGACCACGGTCACCGCTTTTTGCTCGCCGCGATGGGCCAGGCGGTTATTTAACGCCTGCTGAATCAGATAGCCGATGCCGCCCTGGGTGTCGGCAACGCAGTTGGCCAGCGGCGTCAACGGCAGGCCTTCATGCTCATGGGCGATTTCCGCGCGGCGTAAATCCAGCCCGACCTGCGGGCCGTTACCGTGAGTCAGGACGATATGGTAGTCCGATGCCAGCATCTCCAGCACCGTGTCCGCCACGACCTTAACCGCCTCAGACTGATGTTCAATCGACTGGCTGGCGTTATCTTTGATGATGCTGTTGCCGCCAATGGCAACGACCACGAGTTCTTTCATAGTGTTGGTATCCGCTACAGAGGGCGATGGTCTTATTGTTGTTATCGCTATGGCTCCGGTAAGCGCAGCGCGACCGGGGAAAAATCCCGGACGGCTGCTGACGCTTTATCCGGGTTATCGGCTGGGTGACACGGCGTATCGTTCACACCAGCGGAGAATCGCTTTTTCAAAACAGGCGAAGGGCGGATGGACAATCCCGGCGCCGATCATGCTGATGCCCGCGTCTTTGTGCGCGATCGCGGTGTTGATCACCGGCAGGATGCCGCTGCTGCCGACGCGGGTAATATCGATAGCGGTCGGCACACCCATAAATCCGAGCAGCGGAATGGTGACGTTCGGATTTTCACCGAGGGTGATTTCCCCCATCTGGCGGGAGAAATCAATAGCCTCTTCAACCGTGCCGCCGACCAGGGCAACGATAGCCGGCGCCGTCGCCATGGCGAAACCGCCGATGCCGTAGGTTTCGGTAATCGCGCTGTCGCCGATATCAAGACCGGAATCCTCCGGCTGATAGCCGGCAAACATCGGGCCGATAACCTGCTGCGCCGGGCCGGTGAACCACTCTCCCGGCAGGCCGCTGACCCGCAGGCCGAACTCAACGCCGTTGCGCGCCATGGTGGTGACCACGGTGCTGTATTCAATGCCGTGGGCGGCGTCCATCGCCGCTTTGCACATCGCCATCCACGTCGGGCCGGAGAAGTAGTCGCTGCTGGCGACGAATTCAAACACTTCGCGCTGCTGTTCAACCGGATAGCCGGCCTGGATGATGCCCGGCGTCAACGCCTGAATCAGCAGGGTGGTGCCGGCGTTATTGCGGTTGTGGCACTCGTCGCCCATATGCAGAGCCTGCGCCAGCATTAAGCGCAGATCGATTTCGCCGATAATTTTCATGGCGTCACGCAGCATCGGCCCCTGGACGTCGCGCATCCAGATCAGCCTGTCGATCACGCTCTGGTCGTTGGCCCCCATGCGCAGGATCTTCGCCATCTGTTCGCTCATGTTGGTAAACGCGATGTTGCCGTAGGTTTTATTCTCGACAATGTGCATGAACATCGAGGCGGAGGTGACGCCCGCCATCGAACCGACGCAGTCGTGTTCGTGGCACGGTGAGAAGGTGATCTCGCCGGAAGCGGCCAGTGCGGCGGCTTCGTCAAGATCCTGCGCCAACCCTTCAAACACCAGCGCCCCGGTGACCGCGCCCTTCATCGCCCCGCACATTTTTTCCCAGCTCACCGGCGGCCCGGCATGGAGAATGGTTTTTGCCGTCATACCGGGCACGACGTTAATCGCCTGATCAAAGCCCGTCAGCACCGGGTGCGACTGGACAATGCGCTCCAGCGCCCGTTGGTTAGCGGCGGCGATTTTCTCTGCCAGCGGCGAGTCGGCAATGCTGTCCACGGCGTTGACCACCTGCATATTGCCCTGGCCAGGAGGCGTCCAGTCGAGCTGGGTCACCGCGGTATGCTGCTTTTTCAGGTCTTCGCTGAACAGGGCGATGCCGACATTAATAACGTTCAGCGGCTGGCTAAATAGTGACTGGCTCATCAGGTATTCTCCCCTTTACGGATTAATTCGCGCGCCAGCAGGCCGGTCTCGGTACTGCTGTTTGCCAGAATTACGCCCGCGTCGCGCAGCATCTGGCGCTGTTGCTCCAGCGATGGCGTGTCGATGTCGGTTCCCAGCACATAGCCGAGGATCGGCAGATGACGCCCGTCGGCGGCGGCAATGGCTTGCGCCTCGCCGATCGCGGCGATCGTGACGCCCACCGGATCGTGATGGGATCCGAATCCGAGGACAAAATCCATCACGATCGCCGCCACTTCCGGATCGCGGGCTTCCTGCAGCAGGCGCTGGATGCGGTGAGTGGGGTCGATCATCGGGTGGGGCCTGCCGTTGGTAAAATCGTCATCGCCAAAATCGAGAAGGGTATGCTTGATACTGCGGTTGATGTCCTGCAGACGGAAGGCCGGATCGGGCTGGATATTACTGTAGACCCCGGCATGCTGTTCCAGTACCGCGAACAGGGTTTCGTCGCACAGGGTTCCGCCGCAGAACAGGCCGCGCAGGTATTTTTGCTGCGGCGTCAGGCAGGCGCGAGCGTCGGCGATCGGTGCCGGGTTGCGCGGCGGCAGATCGCGATTTTCCGGCTTGATGCCCGCGAGGAGCAGCGCTTTTCGCGCGGCTTCCAGAGTCCCTCGGGCATACTGCAGGCCGCTTTCATCCGCCGGCGGTTCAGCGCGCCCGAGGAAACAGGCGACTACCGGCTTGCGGCAGGCGCGCGCGCGCGCCAGCACGTTACGCGCCACCGCCGGAGCAGGGGGTTTGGATATCAGAGCGATGATTTCCGTTTGCGGATCCTCTTCCAGCATTCGGATGGCCTCCAGCATCATCAGACCGCCGATTTTCTCGCTCAGGTCGCGACCGCCGGTGCCGATAAGCTGTGAGATCCCGCCGCCGAATTCATGAATCCGTACGCTCAGCTCCTGGCTCCCGGTGCCGGAGGCGCCGATGATACCGATATTGCCGCGCCGTACCGCGTTAGCAAAACACAGAGCGGTACCGTTAATGATGGCGGTACCGCAGTCCGGCCCCATCAGCAGCAGCCCTTTTTGCTGAGCCAGCTGTTTAAGCGCCAGCTCGTCGTCGAGGGAGACGTTATCGGAAAACAGCATCACGTTGAGATCGTTTTGCAGCGCCTGACGCGCTTCGCGGGCGGCAAACAGCCCGTTGACCGAGATCACCGCCAGATTGCTGTCCGTCAGATGCTTTTTGGCGCTGGTGAGGGTGGCGTAGCGGGCTTCGTACGCGCCGCCTGCGGCTTTATGGTTGAACAGAGCTTCAATGTCCGCGAGGAGCTGCCCGCCGTCGGCCCCCTCGACGCCTTTAATCACTATCATCAGATCGCCGTTTTTGGCCTCGCTGAGTTCCGGCGTCAGCAGGCCCAGATTTTTCAGCACCCCTTTGTTCATTTCGGTGGCCATCGCCACAAATGCCTGCTCAACGCCGTCGAGTTGATTGGCGCGAGTGGATATCGACATCAACGAAACAGAATCAAAATACGTATTCTTTTTAACCACTATTTTGACTGACATCATTCCCTCCATATATTTGACTCAGCGCGCAGGCATCCGCGATGCCATACAGCATGTCGCAGCCGGAACTCGAGCCAATATTTTTAATAGCGTTAATCGTCCGTCCGGGAAAACGGTCCGGGTTATTCATCAGGCCATCAATCAGTGCCGCAATATTTTCCCGATAGCGCTGATTGATGGCGGCCTCTAAGGTCATCGCGCTCAATAAGGTGGTATTTTTTCTGGCACATTGCAGCGCCGATAAAAACGCGGGTTTATATTTTTCCGCCGGGTGATGATGAATAAATAAAATAATACTGAGGCCCACCAGATAATCATCTGCCGACGGCGTCAGACCGATACCCAGCCCCACCATGCGGGCCACCGCCTCGGTAATATTGCGTCCTTGTTTTAGCGCGGCGAATAGCGCGGCGCGTCGGTGTTGTAATTGCCTGGCGATTTCCTGATAAAACGGATTATCGCCGCGGTAGAGAAATAACGTTTCATGCGCATGTAGCTGCTGATGGATAGCCTGACTCCATCGCTGCCAGGGAATGCGTTGCAAACGGTCGCCATCCAGCGCGGGTTTCGCCATCTGCCAGCGGCCGCAGGATGAGGTTGCTATCCATTTGTCATCGCCAATTGCGACTCCTGAATCCAGAAACCGCACCGTCTCACCCGGTCGAAACAGGTCATCTAAGTGTGTGAACGCTAACCGACAGCTATTGGGCGCATTATCGTAGCCCTGGCACAGCAGCGTTAGCAGACGCTGCTGTCCGGGAATCAACAGGTTTACCGCCCGGGAAAAGACCTGTTCAACCCGTCCGCTGCCGCGCTCAGAGAGAAAACTCTCATCCGCAGTTAGCGCTTGCACACACCGCCGTTGAGGGGTATCGATAGCCGCTCTCCTGTATCAGGCGCCAGCGGCGATCAGCAGCTGCGCAATCTCCTCAAAGCCTTTCTCCCGCGCCAGCTCCAGCGGGGTTCTGCCATATTTATCGGTCATCTGCGGGTTCGCGCCGTGGGCCAGCAGCAGCTTAACGATAGCCTGCTGCGTCGCCCCGCCGTCATTCAGGACGATGGCTTCCAGCAGCGGCGTCCAGCCCACAAAATTGGTGTGGTTGACGTTTATTTCGCTATCCGTCAGCAGCGCTTCCACGATCCTGAGGTGGCCTTTTTCACAGGCGGGAGTCAGGCCCACGCCGCCAAAACGGGTCAGGCGATTAAGATCGGGATTCGCCGGCAAAATTAAGCGTAATAACGTCAGATCGTTATTCAGACAGCTCAACAGAAAAGGATTTAAGCAGGTCTGATCCTGCTTATTGATATCGGCGCCCGCGGCGATAAGCTGGGTCACGCAGGAATAATGCTGAAATAAGCTGGCTAATGTAATTGCCGTTCGCCCCTGGCGATCGCTGACGTTAATATCAACGCCCTGAGCGAGGCAGGATTTTAATTCTGTTAAATGGCCGTGTTCTGCAGCGAATAGAAATTCAGCGTTCAGATTTTCCCTGGACATTATTTTCTCCTGATAGTTTGCCACGGTGATTTTGGGGCTGAATTGAGAATAGCAATGAAAAATAGATAAAAGAACCCGGTTAAAATTTATTCGCCATAAACGTCCTGATTATTGAATAATTTTTAATAGTCGATACAGGCTGTGCGGTAGTGCAATGTTTGTTTCTTTGCCGCGATAGTCCTCAGTACAAGCGGGGTTTCTTTGTATACAGTTGCCTGACGAAATCAATATTCAGCAACGGCTAAGATGATGAGGAGGGAGAGATGAACGGACTCACCGCAACGGGGGTTACTGTCGGCATTTGTGCCGGGGTCTGGCAGCTGATCTCCTCGCTGGTTGGGCTTGATCCGAGCTGGGGTCTGCTCGGAACGATTGGCTTCGTCGCCTTTTGCAGTTTTTATGCCGCAGGCGGCGGTAAAGAAGGGTTCATCAAGAGCCTGTTTGTTAACTATTCTGGCGCGGTCTGGGCGTTTCTCGCCGCACAGGCGGCGGCGGGGATCGCATCGGGCAGCGGGATGTCGAACTTCTGGGCGAGCGTGGTGACCACGGTACCCTTCTCCGCGGTGATTGTCTGGCAGGGACGGTTTGCGCTCACTTCTTTTATCCCCGGCGGCTTCCTCGGGATGACCTTATTTTTTGCCTCCGGGCTGAACTGGTCAGTGACCCTGGTGGGCTTTTTCGCCGGTAACTGCGTCGGACTGATTTCGGAATATAGCGGGCGTAAGCTGAGTGAAGCGACCTCTAAAAGCCAGCCCTGAGTCCTGTGCCGGCAGAGGATCTTCATTGTGCGCGTGGCGGAAAATAGTCCGTAGGGTGTTAAAAGTTATTCAAAAATGATTGCCTGACGATCGCAACGGCGCATACATTCAACGGCAGGGCCGAATGGAGGGTGGGTTAATGAGACAGGGCGCGGGCGCATGAACTCAATTTTTACTGAAGAAAATCTGCTGGCGTTTACCACGGCGGCGCGATTCGGCAGCTTTAGTAAGGCCGCGGATGAGCTGGGGCTGACGACATCGGCCATCAGCTACACCATTAAGCGCATGGAGACGGGGCTGGACGTGGTGCTGTTTACCCGCAATACCCGCAGTATTGAGTTGACCGAGTCCGGCTACTATCTTTTTCGCAAGGCCACCGATTTGCTCAATGATTTCCACGCCATTAAGCGCAGCATCGATACCATCTCCCAGGGGATTGAAGCGCGGGTGCGCATCTGCATTAATCAGCTGCTGTATACCCCGCGACATACCGCACGCCTGCTGCAGGTGCTCAAAAAACAGTTTCCAACCTGCCAGATTACCGTGACGACGCAGGTGTATAACGGCGTCTGGGATGCGATAATCAACAACCAGGCCAATATTGCGATTGGCGCGCCGGATACGCTGCTTGACGGCGGCGGTATTGATTACACCGAAATTGGCGCTATCCGTTGGGTGTTTGCTATTGCCCCGGATCATCCGCTGGCCTTTATCCCGGAGCCAATATCGGAAAGCCAGCTGCGCCTCTATCCCAATATTATGGTCGAGGACACCGCCAGCACCATCAATAAGAAAGTGGGCTGGCTTTTACATGGTCAGGAGGCGATTCTGGTCCCGGACTTTAATACCAAATGCCAGTGCCAGATCCTCGGTGAAGGAATCGGCTTTTTGCCGGACTATATGGTCAATGAGGCGATGGCGGAAAACAGGCTGATTATCCGCCAGATTCATAACCCGCGTCAGGATTCGGGGATGCTGCTGGCAACCCAGCATGCGGCCACCGGGCAGGTGACCCAGTGGATCAAAAAACAGTTTCGTCCGGGCGGGATATTAAGCGCGATTTATGCTGATTTACTCCACCGCGAGGCAGAGAGTCAAAGCATCAGAGGAAAATAGTGGCAACCGGTTTCCCGGGAATATTGTCCGCATACCTGATGTGATATAACACCCTGTATTAAAACAGAAGGTGTTAATTAAATGAAAAATTTAAAGTTAATTGTTGGTGGTTTGATCTGCGCAGGTTGTTTATTCACACCGCTATGGTCAATGGCAAATTATAAAATCAATACGCTACCGGTTCACTTCGCTAAAGGAACCGATGGGGCGACCATCAAAAACGCGGTCAGCGGTGCCGATGTGAAAGACTATACGCTGGTGGCGAAGGAGGGGCAGATGATGCACGTCAGTATGAAAAGCAAATGGCCTCATCCCTGTTTCAACGTTATCAACCCGGCAAACGAGACGATTTTTAACGGTTCGATGACCGAAGGTGCCTTTGAGCAACGTCTGGCAACCGGCGGAAAGTATACGGTGCGTGTTTACCAGATGGGGGGAGCGCGCGATGAGGGAAAAACCAGCGGCTATGAGCTGGAATTGAAAATCACCCCGTAGAATATCCTCAACTCTCTGCTTATCGCTTACCGATGAAGAACATCCCCTGCGGGCGGTGTTCTTCATCGTCAGCGTCTCCGCGCTAACCCCTGCACCCTGCTCTCATTACCCGGAATAACGGGACTAATGTTTCAAATATCCTCTTTATAACTATGGGTAATCGCTTCGCCCACAATGCCAGTGCCAGGCCGTTGGCTTGTGCGCAAACTGTCGGTGGCCTCTCATTTTTCGCTCGTTTATGCAGCAATGTTAGAGATCTGTCAAAGTTCTGTTATCGAGTGGTTTTAAAATTTTCATTTCAGTTATTTAATTATAAAAGTTTCATATGTGTTGTTAATGAAATAAAACAACTGAAATGTGACTGGCGATAAAATGCATGATTAATGAACTGCTGTTTTGATAATTCATTACAAATCAATTGAATTCAGCCGTTTTAATCCGCGTGGCTGCGTCGCTGCTGGCGGTGGAGACGACCGGTGACAGACCGCCGCTTAACGAAACGAATTTTTCATTTTATCGCAATGAACTGGCATATCACTGACCCTTAAGGATCAACTATGAACATCAAGAAAACGATTATTGCCTCTTTGTTAGTCTGTATGTTACCCGCTGCGGTCATGGCAAAAGATATTTCCATCGGGGTTTCCATGGCGCTGTTCGATGATAACTTCCTGACCATTCTGCGTACCGCCATGCAGAAAGAGATGCAAAAAGACGGTGTGAAATCGCAGGTGGAAGATGCCAAGGGGGATGTATCGCAACAGCTACAACAGGTTCAGAACTTCATCGGTCAGGGCGTCGATGCCATTATTGTCGCCCCGGTTGATACCGATGCGGTGAAACCGATTATCGATCAGGCCAGCAAAGCCGGCATCCCGTTGGTGTTTGTTAACCGCCGGCCACAGGTTCCACTGACGGACAAAATGGCCTTTGTGGGCTCAGACTCCGTGCTCGCGGGACGCCTGCAGATGGAAGCGCTGGCGAAAGCGATGAACGGCAAGGGTAACGTGGCGATTCTGCTGGGCGATCTGGCGAATGAATCCACCCGCGACCGAACTAAAGGCGTTGAAGAAGTCGTGGCGAAGTATCCGGATATTAAAATCGTCCAGAAGCAGACCGCGAAGTTTATGCGTAACGACGCCGTTGACGTGGTGAGCAACTGGATGACCAGCGGTGAAGATATCCAGGCGATTGCGTCCAACAACGATGAAATGGCTATTGGTGCCCTGCAGGCGCTGGGCAGCAACCCAAATCATATTCTGATTGCCGGTGTCGATGGCACGCCGGATGCCCTGCAGATGCTCAAAAACGGCAAGATGATCGCCACCGTTTTCCAGGATGCCAAAGGTCAGGGAGTCGGGGCGGTTGACGCCGCCATCAAACTGGCCAACGGTGAAACAGTAGCAAAAGTCATCGATGTCCCTTTCCAGCTGATTACCAAAGAGAATATGTCTGAGTTTATCAGTCGTAATCAAAAATAATCATTCCAGGACCCGCGGTACGGAGGTTGATCTATGAACGCTTTTGCACTTGAAGCCGAAGGTATCAGCAAGTTCTTTCCCGGCGTGAAGGCGCTCGATAACGTCTCATTACGCGTGCGCCCGGGAACGGTGCACGCCCTGATGGGGGAAAATGGCGCCGGCAAATCGACGCTAATGAAGTGCCTGATCGGGATTTATCGTCCCGATAAAGGTGCCATTCGGGTGAAGGGCCAACCGGTACAGTTTCAGGACACTATGGACGCGCTGCGCTCGGGGATCTCGATGATCCACCAGGAACTGAATCTGGTGCCGCACATGACGGTCGCGGAGAATATCTGGCTGGGCCGCGAGCCAATGAAGTTTGGCTTTGTCGATCATCGTCAGCTTACCCGTCAGACCCAGACGCTGCTCAATAAACTGAATATCCGTCTCTCCGCCGACCGGCTGGTGGGCGATCTGAGCATCGCCGCCCAGCAGATGGTAGAAATTGCCAAAGCGGTATCGTGGAACGCGGATATTGTGATTATGGATGAGCCCACCTCGGCGTTGACCGAAGGGGAGGTGGCGCACCTGTTCACCATCATTCGCGATTTACGCGAGCAGGGCAAAGCCATTATCTACATTAGCCACAAGATGGATGAGATTTTCACCATCACCGATGAAATCAGCGTTTTCCGCGACGGCGCCTGGGTGGGGAGTAAACAGACGACAGAGTTTACCCGTCAGTCGTTAATTACCCAGATGGTGGGCCGCGAACTCACCCAGCTATTCCCTAAATTTAATAACACCATCGGGGAGGAAGTCCTGACGGTGCGCAATCTGTCGCGGAAAGGCCATTTCGAAGACGTCAGTTTCAGCGTCCGGCGAGGGGAGATTCTCGGCGTGGCTGGATTAGTCGGGGCCGGGCGCAGCGAAGTGATGGAAACTCTGTTTGGCATGGCGCATTTCGACAGCGGTGAAGTGCTGATTGATGGCCTACCGGTCACCATCGACTCGCCCTCGGTAGCGATTGAAAAAGGGATGGCGCTGCTGACGGAGGATCGCAAAAAGTCCGGGCTGTTCCTGGTGCTGTCGGTGATGGAGAACATGAGCATCGTCAATATGCCGGAATATATTGGCAAAAGCGGGTTCGTCAAACATATGAAGATGGCGGAAGACTGCATGGAGCAGATCCGGCGCCTGAATATTAAAACGCCGACCATGGATCAGATTATTAATAACCTGAGCGGCGGTAACCAGCAAAAGGTGTTGATTGCCCGCTGGCTGTTAGCCCAGCCGAAAATATTAATTCTCGATGAACCGACCCGCGGCATCGACGTGGGAGCGAAAGCGGAAATTTATCACCTGATTAGCGAACTGGCGAACCGCGGCGTCGCGGTGATTATGGTCTCTTCCGAACTGCCGGAAATTCTTGGCATGAGCGACCGGGTGATGGTCATGCACGAAGGACGTATTACCGGCATCCTCGATAAAGACGAGGCCGATCAGGAAACCATTTTGTCGTTGGCATCCCATTGAGGCGTAGAGAATGAGCAATATGAAATTGACTGCAGCATCTGCAAATGAGCGACCTTCTTTCCTGGATAGTTTGCGACATAAGCTACCGAAAGATACCGGTATATTTATCGTTATGCTGGCGATCGCCCTGACGTTTGAAATTGCCGGCTGGTACGTCCGCGACCAGTCTTTCCTGCTGAATACCAACCGGCTGGTGCTGATTGTTCTGCAGGTCGCCATTATCGGGATTATCGCCGTTGGCGTCACCCAGGTCATTATCACCACCGGGATCGACCTTTCGTCTGGCTCGGTGATCGCCCTGGCGGCAGTGGTGGCGGCCAGTCTGGCGCAAACCTCCGATAGCCTGTCGCCGATGTTTCCGTCGCTGGTTAACCTGCCGGCGGTGATCCCGATTTTCGCCGGGATTGGCGTAGGGCTGATCTGCGGATTAACCAACGGTTTTCTGGTCACCCGTACCGGGATCCCGCCGTTTATCGCCACCCTCGGGATGATGGTCTCGGCACGCGGCCTGGCGCAGTATTACACCCAGGGCAATCCAATCAGTTTCCTGTCGGATAGTTTTACCTCTATTGGTCAGGGGGCGATGCCGGTGATCATTTTCTTCGTCATCGCCGCCCTGTTCCACGTGGCGCTCAAACATACCCGCTACGGGAAATATGTCTACGCCATCGGCGGCAATATGACCTCGGCCAAAGTGTCCGGCATCAACGTGAATAAGTATCTGGTGATCGTCTATACCATCGCCGGCGCCCTTTCTGGTCTTGCCGGGGTGGTGCTGGCGGCGCGCGTCAGCAGCGGGCAGTCCAGCATGGGGATGTCTTATGAGCTGGATGCTATCGCTGCCGCGGTTATCGGCGGCAGTAGCCTGATGGGCGGGGTGGGGCGCATCACCGGTACGCTGATCGGCGCGATGATTCTGGGCCTGATCAAAAGCGGTTTCACCTTCGTCGGCGTCGATGCTTACGTCCAGGATATCATTAAGGGCATTATTATTGTGGCGGCGGTCACTATCGATATGCGCCGCAACCGTAAAAAACACTAAGTCATATCCCAGAAATGGCCCGTCGTGTTGCCACTGCGGGCCATTTTGTTTGTCAGGCGCGCGGGATTACGGCTCTCTGGCGGCCTGCAAAACGCTGTGCAGCAGGACGTTCGCCCCTTTTGCGGCCCAGTCGGGGTGAATATTCTCCGCTTCATTATGACTAATCCCTTTCTCGCAGGGGATAAAGATCATACTGGCGGGCGCGACTTTGCTGATATAGCAGGTATCATGCCCGGCGCCGGAAACCATCCGCCTGGCGCTGTAGCCGAGCGCCCGGACGGCCTGTTCGCTGCGCGCCAGACACTGCGCGTCGAAAGCGATCGGGGCGTAGTCAAATATCCGCTCAACTTCGGCCGGGACGCCGCGCCCGGCCAGTTCGGCCGCGGCGCGATGCAACGCCTGCTCCATCGCCTCGAGGGCGCTGCTTTGCGGATGGCGGAATTCGACGCTGCATTCGACACGCCCCGGCACCACGTTGCGCGACCCCGGCGTCACCTGCACCATGCCAACGGTAGCCCGGCCGTCCGGTTGATGGGCAATGCCAATCTGTTCTACCGCCAGCGCCAGCCTGGCGAAAGCGGTCAGCGCATCGCGACGGCTGCCCATCGGCGTGGTCCCGGCGTGGGCCGCGAAGCCTTCCAGCGTGATAGTGAACCAGCGCTGGCCCATGGCCGCATGCACCAGCCCGATATCAACTCCTTCTTCTTCCAGAATCGGCCCCTGTTCAATGTGGACTTCGTAGCAGGCGTGGAGCGGAAAGGCCTGCGCCGGACGTGCGCCGCGGTAGCCGATAGCCTCCAGCGCCGCGCCGACGCTGATGCCGTCGCGATCTTCACGGGCGAGAGCCCAGTCTTCGCTGAATTGCCCGGACCAGACGCCGGAGGCGAGCATCGCTGGCGCAAAACGCGCCCCTTCTTCGTTGGTCCAGTTCACCAGCACGATATCGCGCTCGGTTTCTACGCCCTGGTCGTTGAGGCTGCGCAGCGCCTCCAGCCCGGCCAGCACGCCATAAATCCCGTCATAGCGGCCGCCAAGGGGCTGCGAATCGACGTGCGAACCGGTTAAAACCGGCGCCAGCGCCGGATTGCGACCCGCCCGGCGGATAAACATGTTACCCATGCTATCCACGTCGCAGCGAAAACCGGCTTCCCGCGCCCACTCGCGCAGCAGATTACGCGCCTGCCGGTCTTCTGCGCTCAGCGCCAGTCGGGTCACGCCGCCCGCCGGCGTTGCGCCGAGGAGGGCCATCTCGTTAAGCGTCGACCACAGGCGTTCGCTATTGACGGTGATCATGGTTTGTCCTTTTTTACGCGATAGCGGAAGTCGCAGCACGACCCGCCCTGCATGATGGTGGTGGTGCGGGTCAGCTCGACGTCCGGCGCGTAGCCGACGATAAATTTGTCATCGCGGGCGCACGAGAGCAGATGACCAATCTCACCCAGCCCCATTTCGTGATACATCTCGGCGTAGCGGCAGCGGTTGACGTTGTAGTTGTACTGCTGGTCGTCGGCGTCCAGTACTTTGACCTCCAGGGCGTTGTCTTTTTCCCACAGGTACTGCAGGGCGACAAAGCTGCGGATGTCCGCGCCGTTGGGCTCTTTGCTGGCAAACGCTTTTCCCGCCTCGATCGCGGCGTTCTCGATAGCTTCGCCAATCACCGCCTGCGCGCGCGCCTTGCCGATCTCGCGCACCAGGATGTCATAAATCGGCTTAATAATTTCTGCTTCAATTTTGCGGCGGGCGAGAATGCCCAGCTCATTATTATCACTCATCACATTGCCTCACTGCGTTACTGCGTTTTGGCACCGCCGAGTATGGTTTGCGGCTGCCATTTACCTTCAACGACCTTATAAACGGTAAAGGTCGGCGACTTGAGGTTACCTTCTTTATCAAAGGCGATTGGCCCGGTGACGCCGGAATAGCTGATGGCGCGCAGCGCGGGCAGATAGTCGGCCGGATCGACGGAGTCAGCTTTTTCCATCGCCGCCACCAGAACGCGGGTGGCGTCGTAGGCAAACGGCGCGTGGAGCTCGATATGGGTGTGATAGCGATCCTGATAGGCCTGCTCGAAGGCCTTACCGCCCGGCATCTGCTCAACCGGCAGTCCCGGCTCCAGCGCCACCACGCCATCGCCCTCTTTTTGCGCCAGCTGCAGGAAGGTCTGGCTGACGAAGCCGCCGGCGCCCATCAGGGTAGCGTTCATACCCAGCTGTTTGATACGCCGCGCCAGCGGAGCCGCCTGGCTGTCGACGCCGCCGAAGAAGATGAGATCGGCATTTTTGCTGCGGATAGCCGTCAGCACGGCGCTGAAGTCGACGGTTTTGTCATCGACATACTGACGGTCGACGATTTTTATCCCCTGGGCGGCCAGCGATTTAATGAACTCGTCGGCCAGGCCCTGGCCGAAGGCGGTGCGGTCATCAATCACCGCAATGCGTTGCGCCTTGAGGGTTTGCACCGCGTACTGTCCGGCGAACTGGCCGCCGTCGTCATCGTGACCCATCACCCGGAAGCTGGTATCGAAGCCCTGTCTGGTATAGGCGTGCCCGGTGGCCACCGGCGCCACCTGGGCAATACCCGCATCATGATAGACGCGGGCGGCGGGAATACTGGTACCGGTATTCCAGTGGCCGACCACGCCGGCGACGCCGCTATCCACCAGGCGCTGGGCCACGGCTACCGCGGTGCGTGGGTCCGACTGGTCGTCTTCGGATTGCAGCTTGAAGGTCACCGCTTTGCCGCCGATCGTCGGGTGCTGCTTGTTGATATCGTCAATGGCCAGCCGCGCGCCGTTTTCCAGATCCTTGCCGATACGCGCGGAAGGGCCGGTCAGCGGGCCTGCCAGGCCGATAATGACGGTCTCGCTGGCCGCGGACCACGCGGCAGATGAGGCAAAACCACTGAGCAGAATAGCGGCGCTAAGCGCACTGATGTTTACTGTTTTCATTATTTTTCCCTGATGCTGGTTGGTGTGTTAAGCGGGCATTTCGCCCAAATAAATCTGTGCGATACGGTCGTCGGCCAGCAGCGCCTGCGATGCGCCGCGCTCAACAATGCTGCCGCTGTCCATGACCCACGCGCTGTCGGTGGCCTCAAGCGCCAGGCGCGCGTTTTGCTCAATCAGCAGCAGGGCCACGCCGCGCTGACGCAGGGTGGCGATAACGCGAAAAACGTTCTCGACCATCAGCGGCGCCAGCCCCATCGACGGTTCGTCGAGGATCAGCAGACGCGGCCGGCTGAGCAGGGCGCGGTTCAGCGCCAGCAGCTGCTGTTCGCCGCCGGAAAGCAGCCCGGCCAGCTGATGCTGACGCTCGGCAAGACGTGGAAACCGGGTGAAGATCTCGTCCATCTCCTGGCGGACCGCCGCGCGATCGCGGCGTAGCCAGGCGCCCATTTGCAGGTTTTCCAGTACGCTCATGCGGGTAAAAATGCCGCGACCTTCCGGCACCATCACCAGGCCCTCGCGCAGCAGGGATTCGGCCCGGCATTTGCGGACCGCTTTGCCGTTGAAAAGAATCTCGCCGCTGAAGGGTTCCAGCCCGGTAATGGCGCGGACGGTGGAGCTTTTCCCCGCGCCGTTGGCGCCAATCAAGGTGGCCTGTTCGCCCGCTTTAACGCTGAACGAGACATCGCGTACCGCCTGAATGCCGCCGTAGTGCACCCCAAGGCCGGTGACGGTTAACAGATCAGACATGGGCGCTTCCTCCAAGCCAGGCGGCGATCACCGCCGGATCGCGGCGTACGGTATCCGGCGTGCCGCTGGTCAGCGTTTTGCCGTAATCAAGAACCATCAGGCGATCGCAAATGCCCATCACCAGTTTGACGTCATGCTCAATCATCAGCAGGGTTTTACCGTCGTCGCGAATGCGCAACAGCAGCTCGCCAAGCGCCATCTTCTCGGCGGCGTTCATCCCGGCGGCCGGTTCATCCAGCGCCAGCAGACGCGGGTCGGTAGCCAGCGCGCGGGCAATTTCCAGCCGCCGCTGGTGGCCGTAGGCGAGGTCGCAGGCGCGGTAGTGGGCAAACTGCGCGATGCCGGTATATTCCAGCCAGTGCCACGCCAGTTCACGGGTCTGCGCCTCTTCGGCGCGCGCGCGCGGGTGGCGGCTAAGTGCGGCCCACAGTCCGTTACGGGTACGCACGTGACGGCCGACCATCACGTTTTCCAGCACCGACATCTCATTAAACAGCCGCACGTTCTGGAAGGTGCGGGCGATGCCCGCCGCGGTCACCTTCGCGATATTGTGCGGAAAATAGGGCCGACCGGCGATGGCGAACTCGCCGCTGTCCGCCGGATAAAGCCCGGTAATCAGGTTAAAGCAGGTGGTTTTCCCCGCGCCGTTGGGGCCAATCAGGCCATAAATTTCGCCTTGATTGATGCTCAGCGACACGTTATCGACCGCCGTCAGGCCGCCGAAGCGTTTCGACATATTACGTACGCTTAACAGGCTCATGCTTTCGCTCCCTGACGGCGTGCCGGCCAGATCCCCTGCGGACGCAGCAGCATCACCAGCACCAGCGCCAGGCCGTAGAACAGCTGCCGTAGAATTTCCGGGTCAATCAGCACTTCGCCAAACAGCGCCTGTTGTACCGGCGCGGCCTGACTGCGGAGCAGTTCCGGCAGCGCGGTGAGCAATACGGCGCCGAGGATCACCCCCGGGATGTGCCCCATGCCGCCGAGGACCACCATCGCCAGTACCGCAATCGACTCCTGCAGGGTAAAGGATTCCGGGGAGACGAACCCCTGGAAGGCGCCGAACAGCGCCCCGGCAACGCCGCCGAACGAGGCGCCAATGGCGAAGGCCAGTAGTTTGTAGTTACGCACGTTGATGCCCATGGCGCGGGCAACATCTTCATCTTCGCGGATGGCGTGCCAGGCGCGGCCGATACGGGAGTGCTGCAGGCGCAGGCAGACGAAAATAATCGCCACAATCACCAGCATCAGCAGGTAGTACCACAGCCACAGCGCCGGGACTTTAAAACCGAACCAGTGATAAACGCCGCTAAACTTCAGGCCGAACAGATTCAGCGTATCGACGCCAGAGATCCCTTTGGCGCCGTTGGTGATGTTGACCGGGCGGTCGAGGTTACGCATCAGGATGCGGATGATTTCACCGAAGCCGAGCGTGACAATCGCCAGATAGTCACCGCGCAGCTTCAGCGTCGGCGCGCCGAGGAGGATGCCGCAGCCCGCGGCGACCAGCGCGGCAAGCGGAATAATCAGCAGCCACGAGGTATGCAGGCCGTCGGGCAACCAGGTCTGTAGCCCCGGGAACGCCTCCAGCAGATGTGGGGAGGCGAGCAGAGCGGCGAGATAGGCCCCTACGGCGTAGAAGGCGATAAATCCCATATCCAGCAGGCCGGTGTAGCCGACCACGATATTCAGTCCCAGCGCCAGCATGATGTAGAGCAGGGCAAAATCGATAACCCGCACCCAGTAGTTGCCGCCGAGCTGGCTGGCCACTATCGGGGCGATCAGCAATGCGCAGATAAACAGGGCCATACCGGACCAGAAGCGGCGCGAGACGGCGGGAGCATCTAATTGTACTGTGGTCATGATTGTCTCCTATGCCCGGTGCGCCACGCGCTCGCCAAGTAAACCGGCGGGACGGAAGACCAGCACCAGAATCAGCACCATAAAGGCGAAGATATCCTGATAGTTGCTGCCGAAGACGCCATGGGTCAGATCGCCGAGATAGCCGGCGCCCAGCGATTCGATAATCCCCAGCAGCAGGCCGCCGACCATCGCGCCGCGAATATTGCCGATCCCGCCGAGCACCGCGGCGGTGAAGGCTTTAATCCCGGGCAGGAAGCCCATCGAGAAACCGGCGCTGCCGTAGTTGCTGGCCATCATCACCCCGGCCAGCGCCGCGAAGATGCCGCCGATGGCAAAGGTGAGGCTGATAATGGCGTTGGGGTTGACCCCCATCAGCGTGGCGATGCGCGGGTTTTCAGCCACCGCCCGCATGCCGCGGCCCAGGCGGGTAAATTCCACCAGCAGCCACAGACCGAGCATGACCGCCAGCGCCAGCGCGACGGTAACGATACCGGTGACGGTGATAATGGCCGGCGGATGCGCCTCGCTGCCGTGAGTGATGGCGATCGGATCCATCGGCAGAATTTGCGGAAACATCAGCGGATTGCGGCTCCAGATAATCATGGCGACGGTCTGCAGCAGCACCGATACGCCGATCCCGGAGATCAGCGGGGCGAGACGCGGGGCATGACGCAGGCGACGATAGGCAAAGCGCTCTACCGCCATCGCCAGCAGCGCGCACACCGCCATGGCCAGCATCAGCGCCAGCGCCAGCTGGGCCAGCGGCGGCAGGCCGGGAAAATGGGCATGCAGCGCATTCATCCCGGAAAGGGTGGTTAATGCGCCCACCATCAGAATATCGCCGTGGGCAAAGTTAATAATGCGCAGAATGCCATACACCATGGTATAGCCGAGTGCGATCAGGGCGTAGATGCTGCCGAGCATGACCCCGTTGATAAGTTGTTGTATGAGAGTGTCCAACTGAAGTACCCGACAATGTGCTCAAATTACCGCTACCCTCTTACAAATGAATTAAATTGTAAAATACGGATATATTCTTTCTTATGATGATTGTGAATTTAACTATCATTATGATTTTTAATAATATTAAATAATGAGATGACGGGCGTTTTGCACTAAGAAAATCAACATATGAAAAAAACAGAACAATTAAGCGAGCAGGCAGCGGCTCCGCAAAGCCTGCTGAACAACGATCCGCCGCTACGTGCGGTGCGGGCATTTGAAGCTATCGCTCGCCTGGGCAGCGTGACCCAGGCCGCACGCGAACTGGCGATCTCGCCGTCAGCGGTAAGCCACCAGCTGAAGGTGCTGGAGGAGTATCTGCAAATTCCGCTGACGGAAAGAGCGGGGCGGCGGCTGACGCTCAGCCAGCAGGGGCGGGAGTACTACCGCTCGATCCGCGCGGCGTTTAATGTGCTGCGCCAGGCCACCGAGCACCTGGTCGATCAGGCCCAGACCCAGCAGGTCACCATCAGCCTGATCCCGCTGTTCGGCATGGGCTGGTTCATCCCCCGGCTGCCGTCATTTGTTCACGCTAACCCGCAGACCGAAATCAATGTGCTCTACGCCAACCACCGCAACTACCTCAGCGATGCCTCGGATATGTCTATCCGTTTTGGCGACGGGCATTGGGTGGGGTATCAGAGCGAAAAACTGATTTCCGGCAGGATGGTGCCGGTATGCAGCCGGGCGTTTCTCCGCCTGCATGGCCATATTGATACCCCGGAACAGCTACTGCAGATGCCGCTCCTGCATGATGAGGAGCGCACCACGTGGAATCAGTGGTTTGTTCAGCAAGGGGTAAAACGCCCGCCGCGCTCAACCGGGCCGCTGTTTGAAGACGGTCTGCTGACCCTTGCGGGCGTGCAGGCCGGCCTCGGCTGCGCCCTGATGCGCGAACCGTTAATCGCCCCCTATCTGAAAAGCGGCGAGCTGGTGAAAATCTTCGACGCGGCGATTGAGGATGGCCGGGATTACTACCTCTGCGTGCGTCACGACAGCGACATGACGCCCAACGGTAAGCTGCTGCAGAGCTGGCTGCGCAACGAGGCGCTAAATTAAGCGCCTTGCGCAGGTCAACGGTGGCGGATCTGCAGCGTCGCCGGCAGGTAGCGCTGCAGCGGATCCGGCGTTTTCCCGTCGATAAGCTGGCTGAGCAGGTCATAGCAGTGCCACGCCAGCTGGCGGTTGTCCTGCTGGACGGTATCGATACGCAGCGACAGCGAGTCGTAGAGATAGTGATCGTCAAAGCTCGCCAGGTGAATGTCGGAATCCAGTAAATGGTGCTGGCTCATATAGCGCAATACCCCTTCCAGCAGGCCGCAGGCGGCGGTAAACAGCGCTTTCGGCGGGCGACCGAGACGCGCGCACAGCGCGGCGAACATCTCATAGCCGGAGCTCGGATGATAGTTACCGTTAATCACCCATTCGGGACGCAGCTCGACCCCCGCGTTTGCCAGCCCCTGGGTGAAGCCCGCCAGGCGGTCGCGCGACGGCGAGAGGCGCGGCTGCCCACCGAGGAACCAGAACTCATCGCTGTGCCCGGGGGCAATGCGCGAAATCAGATCCGCCGTCGGGCTGATGGCGTCGGTCATCACCAGCGGCAGGGGGCTTTCGCTGGGGCAGCGGTCAAACAGCACCACCGGCAGCTGTTCGCTAAGTTTGCGATAATCGGCGTCGTTGTGCAGGCAGGAGGCGACAATCAGACCGTCAACCTGACGGGCAATCATATTATTGACCACCACGTTTTCCTGGGCCGGGTTTTCATCGGTACAGGAGATAAGCAGCTGCACCCCGGCTTCGCGACAGAGCATTTCAAGCTCGTGAGAGAAGACGGCAAAACCGTAGTTGGTGATTTCAGGTACCACCAGACCGATGGTATGGCTGCGGTTATCGCGCAGCGAACGGGCGTGGATGCTGGGCTGGTAATGTTGTTCGCGGGCAATCGCCAGCACCCGCTCGCGGGTTTGCCGGGCGACACGGAGCTCTTTGCCGCGACCGTTCAGCACCAGGCTGGCGGTCGCTTTTGAGACCCCCGCCAGCCCGGCGATATCTTTAATGGTAACGCGTTTGGTTTTCATCACGGCAACATGCGCCTGAAATTAAAACGCTTATTCTACCATGCATGGACGCAGCGGCCAGTAGCAGAATGTCATCGGGCGCTGCGCCGTTGAATACGATCTGCGCGGGATAGCGCGGGAAGCAGCGGCAGCTCATCACCCCTTTACCCCCTCAATTTTGCCGATGGCCTGCTGCCTGGCCAGCGCGCCATTCACCAGAACCAGGCGCAGCCGCGTGGCGCAGGGTGCGGCGCTGGCAATATTGTCCTTACCCCCCAGAAGCGGAAGCCGCGAGCGGGAAATCTGCTGAAAATCCATAATCCCCTCTGAATGCATGATTATTTTTGCGCAGCTGACGGTGCGGATTGCGCCCGTCGCGGCGGCGTGGGTTATGTTGGCTAAACCGGTTTAATCAGTGTGGCGGAGATAACAAAGCGGGCCGCAATATCGGCCCGTGAGAATCAGAACTGACGGTTAAGATCGCGCTGGTAGGGCAGGGCGGTCATGGCGCCTTTGGCGGTGGTCGCCAGCGCTCCGCAGGTTTGCGCCAGCGCAATGGCGGGTTCCAGCGTCGCCGCATCCGTCGGCATGCCGCGGTCGGCCAGGCTGGCGAGCAGCCCGGCAACGAAGGCGTCGCCGGCACCGGTGGTATCAACGCTGACCACCGGCCTGGCCGCAAAACGCGTCACCTGCTGCTGGAAAGCGGCGAGCACGCCCGCTTTGCCCTGGGTAACCAGCAGCAGCGCGGGCCGATAGCGCTGGGTCAGGGTGGCGATCCCCTGCTCAAGATCGTGGCTGCCGCTGATGAACACCAGCTCTTCCTCGGAAAGTTTCACCACGTCGGCCAGCGTGAGGGCTCGATCGAGGCTGGCGTGCAGCAGTTCCACATCCTGCCACAGATCGGGGCGGATATTCGGGTCAAAGCTGACCCGCCCCCCGGCATGTTTGATCTGTTCCATCGCGGTGAACGTGGTGCTGCGGCTCGGTTCGGCGCTCAGCGCGATAGAGCAGACGTGCAGCCACTGGTCTGGGGCAAACGCCGGGAGATCCTCCGGCTGCAGAAACAGGTCCGCGCTGGGGCGAACCATGAAAGTAAAGGTTCTTTCGCCCTGATCGTCGAGATCGACCACCACGGTAGAGGTCCGATGCTGCGCATCGCGCTGCATATAGCGAATATCCACCTGCTCCTGGCTGAGCGTTTGCTGCATAAAGCGGCCAAAGGGATCGTCGCCGACGCGGCCAATAAACCCGCTATGGCCACCCAGGCGGGCGATACCCACCGCGACGTTGGCCGGCGCGCCGCCGGGGCACTGCAGCAGGCGTCCTCCGCTTTCCGGCAGCAGATCGACAACCGCATCCCCAAGAACCCATACTTTTGCATTCATGCTGATTTCACCTCAATGCTAAACTAAATTAAACCGGTTTAGCTTATTAAAACATAGCTTGCTGACGATCGGAACGCGGCGATCGAGAAAGTGCGAGGCAGGGCAAAAAAATAGCTCTACTGACGCGGCGCCGGAGGCAAGCTTACGCCGCCGTCCGGGCCAGACCGTCGATAATCACCTGCATGATCCCCTGCGAACAGGGTTCGATACGCCCGCGTACGCCGTATACCGCGGCGAGTATCTCCGGGGTAATGACCTGCGAAGGGGCTCCGTCGGCCAGCAGCTGTCCCTCTTTTAGCATCAACACATGATCGGCATGACGCAGGGCGATATTAATGTCGTGGACCACCACCAGGGTGATGATATTACGGCTGCGGGTCTCCCTGCGCACCAGATCCATCACGTGAAACTGATAGTTCAAATCCAGGGCGCTGAGGGGTTCATCCAGTAGCAGCAACGCCGGCTGGCGGATAAGCGACTGGGCCAGACCGACGAGCTGTTTCTGCCCGCCGGAAAGCTGGTCAAGGTAGCTCAACGCCAGGTGCTCAATACCCAGCTGGCGCAGCAGGGACATCACCTCCGCCTGCTTATCCGGGCGCATAAAACCCCCGGCGGCGCGCTGGGCGACGATAATCGACTCCAGTACGTGCAGATGGACGCCCGCAGGCAGCGTTTGCGGCAGATAAACCACTTTTTCCGCGCGGCGGGCGAACGGCAGCGCCAGCAGATTTTCCCCGGCCAGCGACAATTCCCCCGTCGACGGACCGAGGCCCGCCATCGCCCGCATCAGGGTCGATTTTCCACTGCCGTTAGGGCCGAGAAGGGCGGTGATTTGACCGCACGGCAGGTGAGGGACCGTCAGATCGCGGATAACCTGACGTTTCGGATAGCCGGCGCTGAAGCGGGTGAGCGCCAGCCCCGGCGGCGCAGCGGTATACTGGGTCATACGTTCCCCCGGTGGCGTAAAATAATACTCAGGAAAAAGGGGACTCCGACCAGCGAGGTGACGATACCCACCGGAATAATGGCGCCGGGGATCAGGTTCTTCGACGCCACCGACGCCAGCGAGAGTACCAGGGCGCCGATGAAGGCGCTGGCGGGCAGATAAAAGCGATGATCTTCGCCAAAAATCAGGCGCGCGATATGCGGGGCGACGAGGCCGATAAAACCAATCGGGCCGACGAAGGCTACCGCCAGCGCCGACAGGATGCTGATGCGCAGTAGCGTGGTCAGCCGCAGGCGGCGAACGTTAATGCCGAAGCTGATGGCCCGGTCTTCGCCGAGGCGCAACGCGGTCAGTTTCCACGCGCTCATCATCGAGAGCGGCATGACCACCGCCAGCACGGCCAGTAAAATTCCCACCTTTTGCCATGAGGCGCGATCGATACTGCCCATGGTCCAGAACACCAGCCCCTGTAAGGTATCTTCGTTAGCCACAAACTGCAGCATCGACACCAGCGCGTTAAAGGTAAAGACCAGCGCGATACCAAACAGGATCACCCCGGAGGTGGCCACCTGGGTCCAGCGGGTAATTCCATCCAGCAGCAGAGCCGCCAGCAGGGCGAAGATAAAGGCATTGGCGGAGATAAACCACTGGCTGGGGATCCCCGGAATGCCAATCCCGAGGACGATGGCCAGCGCCGCGCCGAACGCCGCCGCCGAAGAGACACCAAGGGTAAAGGGGCTGGCGAGCGGGTTATTGAGGATGGTCTGCATCTCCGCGCCGGCGAGACCGAGCGCGAGCCCTACCACCACCGCCATCAGGGCGTAAGGCAGACGAATATCCCAGACGATCGCCCGCGTTCCGGCGTTCGCGCTGTCGGGGTCCGTCAGGGTTTGCCACAGCGTATGCAGCGGCATTCCGGAAGGCCCCATCATGAAGTCGAGCAGCAGCGAAGCGCCGATCAGCAGAAGTAACAGCAGCATAAAAGCGATGCGGCGGCGCAGGATCCGGCGATAGTTTAGCATCACCTCATCAGCTTCCAGCTTCAGAGCGTCGATGGCGGGTTCTGTGGTCGCACTCATGGGCGTTTACTCACCTTGTTTCCAGGAGAAGACGAACGGCAGATCGGGCAACGTGGTGAAGTGACGCACGATGTAGCGATAGGTCTCGTCCGGGTTCAGGGTGCTAAAAGAGTGCGGATAGATATCTTTCGCCAGATATTCCATGCCGACGATATTCCACGGATGATTGTAGAAATGGTGGTAAACTCCGTAGGCACGCTGCGCTTGCACCGCCGGGATCTCGCTGACGCCGGTACGCGCTAGCAGCTTCTGCCCCTGGGCGTTAACCGCCTGCTGGCTGACCTGGTAACCTAACGGCAGCACCTGACTGTTGCCGCGTTTCGAGCCGGTCATGATGTAAGCATCGGGTTTCAGACTGATAATTTTTTCCAGCGCCGCAAAACCGGAGGCGCCTGGCAGGACCTGTGAGCCAATATTATTGGCGCCTACCGCTTCCACCAGACCACCCCAGCCGCTGTGACCGTGGGTAAAGCAGCAGGCGTCGCTGTTCCCGGCCAACGCTTCGACAAACACCGTGGCTTTCGGCGACAGGGTGGCCGTTTTCTGCTGGATTGCCTGCAGGTGCTGACGATAGTAATCGGTATAGGCTTTGGCCTGGCTCTCGCGGTTGAGCACCCGGCCAAGCAGATCGATACTTGGGGCGGTATCTTTGGCAGGATTCACTTCATAATCAACAAATAACACCGGAATATTCAGCGCAGCGAGCTTACTGATAACGCCGCTTTCCGTCAGCGCGGGCTTAGCGCGCAGCTGAGCAATCATCAGATCGGGCTGGCGGGAGAGGACGCTTTCGAGGTCGACATTGCCTTTGTCGCTAAAACCCATATCAAGAATCGTCGCCGACTGCGGCCACTTGTGCTTTAGCATTTCCCAGGTAGCCACGTCCTGTTTCTTTGCCAGGTTATTCCAGGCCACGACCCGTTGAAAAGGGTTATCGCGGTCCAGCAGCGCCAGCGTCATCAGGTCTCGTCCATCCTGCAGAATGACGCGCTGCGGCTCGTGCTGGAGGGTAATACTGCGGCCGTCGAGGTCGGTTACCGTGAGGGGATACTGCGTGGCGTAGCTGAAAAAGGGGGCTGCGATCAAGGCTGTAAAAATAAATGAGCTTACTGATTTTCTTGCCATAAGGTGAGTTCCGTTTGCGAATTTATAAATATAATGATTTTGATAATTATTCGCGGCTGAAAATAAACGGCAGGTATATGAGGCCGGAATTTCATAAAATGTAACAAACTTGTTAGGGCTAACGGGCTGCCAGAGGCGCGGCGGTGGACTAGTCTGAAAAGCCGATGGGAAGCGCAAAGGATGGTTTTAAGAACTATCCCTAAAGTCATCACCAGAATCTTCTGCCATGATGGTGACGACTCATAACATTAAGCACGTTAGAGAGGAAATTATGAAAAAAGCAATGATTGCGTTATCTGCGATTCTGGTAGCAGCCCCTGTTTTGGCTGCGACAACACACGCTACTGATGACACCGTCGCGGCGGCCCATGAAGGGGCTAATACCGCGAAGGAAAAACTGCACCAGGCTCAGAACGAAGGCGATGAGCTGAAGCTGAAATCGGAACACGCGGCGCAAGGTAAAAGCGACAGCGTCGGCAGCCAGGTGAGCGAAGGCGCGCAGAAAACCTGGAATAAGACCAAAGAAGGGACCGAGAAGGGTTGGGACAAGACCAAAGAAGGGACCGAAAAAGGCTGGAATAAAACCAAGGCCGCCACCGAAAAAGGGTGGGATAAAACCAAAGAAGGCGCCGCCAAAGGCTGGGATAAAACCAGGCAGGGTGCTGAAGACTTAAAAAATAAAGTCACTGAATAATCACTGCCGGTTCGTTATAAAAAGGTCGCGAAAGCGGCCTTTTTTGTTCCTCATGATCTCATCCCTCTGCTTCCTGCCTCTCTCGCCTGGTTATCCTTTTCGCGTCGGAGACGCTTCACCAGCCTGCCAGGAATCGTCCTGGTTATCCTGATATTCACTGTTTCTCCACATTGCGGCGGTACAAAAGGAGATATATCAGGAGGTGTACAATGAAAAAGATGATTTCTCTGGCTGTGATCGTGTCCTGCGTATTGAGTTCGTTGGCGTATGCCGAAGGGCCGAATGACAACCGCAACCCTGGCCAGCAGCAGGAGTGGCAGAAGGGCGCTGGCCACGGTGGTCAGGACGGTAATCGTCAGCAGGGGCCGGGTAATAATGGCCCGCAGGGGTATGCCGATAACCGTGGCGCGGATCGCGGCAATCACGGCAACGGCCGGGCGCAGGGCCAGTCCCATCCGGATCGCCACGAACAAGATCGCTTTACCTGGAACGGCAACGATTTCCGTAAAGGGCAGCCGGCACCGGAGCATTTCCGCGGCAATGACTATCGGATCAGTGACTGGAACGATCGCGGCCTGCCGCGGCCCCCTCAGGGTCAGCACTGGTCATACATTAACGGCAACTATGTCCTGATTGCGGCAGCCACCGGCATCATTACCTCTATTCTGGTGAACGGCGCGCTGAGTCGCTGATCCCCCTGCCACGACATCTGACCACCATGAGCTCCTCTCTCGTCACGGGAGAGGGGACGCCCTGCGGAGTGATGCGCTTTTTTATTCAGCCCGTCATCCGGGCAGGACTTATCACCGTTGACCACTGCCTGCACGGTAAGGCCTTTCCCGGTAAGTTCGTACGCCTTACTTTCGACGGCAGCGAAGAGATCTCGTTGGCGACGCCGTTTGCCGGGGCGGCGGCCGGTGCGAACCCGGTATCATTATATTTCGCCGCGCCGTTGGTTTCCGCACCGATCATAAATATGCTGTTCTCAGTGTGATATTTGTAGAATAAACATGTGTTAATAATCTCTTATTTAAATGTTTATATTTTAATATAGCCCTTAGGTTAGTCTATTTCACTGTTAATGGCTTACTTAATAGCATGGCCTCTTTGGCTTATTCTCCTGCCGACACACATTGGATTTCATCTGGCGCTATGCCGGGTAACTCTCTGAATAATCATTAGTAAATGAGATGAGGCCGGTTCCAGAAATCAGAAATCTTGCTTGCATTCAACGCTTATCCAGATAAGTTATGGAGTCTGAGTATCTTCGCCATACGTTAATCTGCAGGTGTGCTGGCTTTTTCACTGACCTGGCCGCCCGTGGTCTGATGCCTGAATTATGCAGAATATTGATTCTATTTCCCGGAGACCGGCATGACCGATTTTGTGATTCCCGAAATTAAAGCAGCTGAAGAAGAAATGATTGCGATCCGTCATTATTTGCATGCCCATCCGGAATTAAGTCTGGAAGAGTTTAATACCAGTGAGCTGGTGGCGGGGAAACTGGCGGAATGGGGCTATACGGTGACCCGCGATGTGGGGAAAACCGGGGTGGTGGGGACCTTAACCAAAGGCAACTCGCCGCGGACCATCGGGCTACGCGCCGACATGGATGCGCTGCCGATCTTTGAAACCACCGAATTACCGTGGGCCAGCACCGTGCCGGGCAAAATGCATGCCTGCGGTCATGACGGCCACACCACCATTCTGCTGGCGGCGGCGAAATATATCGCCTCGCCGGCCTGCCAGTTTAACGGCACGGTACATCTGATTTTCCAGCCGGCGGAAGAGGCTATCGGCGGCGCCGACCTGATGATTAAAGACGGTCTGTTTGAACGCTTCCCGTGCGATTGCGTATTCGCCCTGCACAATATGCCGGGGCTGCCGGTCGGCAAGCTGGGCTTTTATGCCGGCAACTTTATGGCTTCGGCCGATACGGTCAAGATCACCATCCATGGCTATGGCGGCCACGGCGCTCATCCTGACCGTGCGGTCGATCCGATTCTGACCGGTTCCGCGTTGGTGATGGCGCTGCAAAGTATTGTGGCCCGCAACGTGCCGCCGGGGGAAACCGCCGTGGTGACCGTCGGGACCTTCCAGGCGGGGATCGCTTCCAACGTGATCCCGGAAAGTGCGGTGATGGAGCTGACCGTGCGGGCGATGAAGCCCGAAGTGCGCGATCTGCTGATTAGACGCATTACCGAGATCGCCGGGTTCACCGCCAAAAGCTACGGCGCAACCAGCGAGATTGAGGTCTATGACTCCTATCCGGTGCTGACCAACAGCGCGGACGAAACCGCCTTCGCCAAAGCGCTAGCCCTGGAAGTTTTTGGCAGCGAGCAGGTGCTGCCGGCGATTTCGCCGATGAACGCCAGCGAGGATTTCGCCTTTATGCTGCAGGCGCGTCCGGGCTGCTATTTCCTGCTGGGCAACGGCGAGAAGGGCGGCAAGGGGAGCTGCATGGTGCATAACCCAGGCTATGACTTTAACGATGACATTATTACCACCGGCGCGTCGTTCTTCGCCCGGTTAGTTGAAACACACTGCCGTTGATCTCTGGAGCTCGTAAATAATGAAAAAATCTCTTCTGCTGTGGGTCGCGCTGATGGCGTCAACATCGGCGCTGGCCGCAGAACAAAAGGAAATTCGTTTTGGCGTCGATCCCACTTTTGCGCCGTTTGAATGGAAAGACCCGCAGGGCAAGCTGGCGGGTTTCGATATTGATTTAGGCAACGCCATCTGCCAGCAGCTGCAGGCGAAATGCGTGTGGGTGGAAAGCAACTTCGACGGTATTATTCCGGCGCTGAAGGCGCGCAAATTCGACGCCATTCTCTCCGGTATGTACATGACCGAGAAGCGCAAAGAGCAGATCGCCTTCAGCGATAAGCTGTATAACGGCCCGGTGTTCCTCGTGGCGCGCAAAAATACGCTGACCGGTAATACGCCTGAGCAGCTCAAAGGCAAAACCATCGGCGTGGAACAAGGTTCGGCGCAGGAGACGTACGTCAATCAGCACTGGCGTCCGGCGGGGATTAACATTGTGGCCTACCAGGGCGCCGACAGCGTGGTGCGGGATCTGGAGTCCGGGCGTATCGATGGCGCGGTACTCTCCGGGATGATGGCCGACTACAGCTTCCTGCAGCAGCCGCAGGGTAAAGACTTCGCCTTTGTCGGCGGAAGTTTGCAGGATAATACACTGTTTGGCGCCGGCGCGGCGATTGGTCTGCGCAAAGATGACGAAGCCCTGCGTCAGGAAATTAACGGTGCGATTGCCAAAATTCTTGCCGACGGAACCTATAAAAAACTGTCGGGCAAATATTTTAGCTTTGACGTCTATTCCGGGACATAATGTGGTAATGCGTCCGGCGGGCATCAACCGGCCCGCCGCAAGATTCCTTTTCTGACTATCCAGTGATTGTCCTTTATCAGCCCTCGCGGTGTATCGAAGGATACAGAATATAAGCGATAAGGAGTGCACGGCATGAATACACGTCCATTGGGCAAAACCGGATTTTCCATCGCCCCGCTGGTCTTCGGCGGCAACGTTTTTGGCTGGACCTGCGATGAAAAAACCAGTTTTGCCATTCTTGATGCTTTTGTCGACCACGGCTTTGATGCCATTGATACCGCGGATGTTTACTCCCGCTGGGCGGATGGCAATCAGGGGGGAGAGTCTGAAACCATTATCGGCCGCTGGCTCCAGGCGCGGCCTGCCATGCGTGATAAGGTAAAAATCTTCACTAAGGTAGGCTCTGATCTAGGGCTTCCCGGGCAAAAAGGGCTGAAAAAAGCCTGGATCCAACAGGCGGTGGACGATTCGCTGCGCCGTCTGAATACCGATTATATCGATCTTTACTTTGCCCACTGGCCGGACCCGGAAACGCCGGTCGCCGAGACCCTGGACGCTTTTCAGGCCCTCCAGCAGGCGGGAAAAATTCGTGCGATGGGGGCATCCAACCTTGATGCGCAGCAGCTTTCCACCGCGCTGGAAGTAGCGCGTAAAGAGGGGCTGCCGGCCTGGCAGGTGCTACAGCCGGAATATAACCTTTATCACCGTTCCGCGTTCGAAGGCGCGCTTTGCGACCTGTGCATCAGCCGTGAGATTGGCGTTGTCACCTATTACAGCCTGGCTTCCGGTTTCTTAACCGGTAAATATCGCCAGCAGTCCGATCTGGCGCAGAGTCAGCGCGGTGGCGGCATCGGTAAATATCTTAATCCGCGCGGAATACGCATTATCGACACCCTGGAAGAGGTCGCCGGCCAGCACAATGCCAAACCGGCAGAAGTGGCGCTGGCCTGGCTGATGAGCCGCGAAGGGGTCACGGCGCCGATCGCCAGCGCGACCAGCGTGTCCCAGGTGGAGAGCTTTGCGCGGGCGGCGCATCTGACGCTGAATGCCGCTCAGCTCGCCCGCCTGGAGATTGCCAGCGCCTGATCGTCTCGTGCCGGAGCCTTCAGGCTCCGGCGTTTCCCCGATGATACGTGGTGTGTCATATTCAGCATTTGCGCGCTGGCTCCCTGCGGGAAATTGCTCAGCGCGGCAAAATCGCTTCCCTGATAGCCCATGATCTTACCGTCGGTGCGCGCCTGTTGCAGATCGATCGGGATCCCCCCGTGTTGGAATGATTTTTTCGCGCCAGACAAACAGCGTCAGATCGTCGGCCACCTGCAGATTGTGGCAACCCGACATCCGTCAGCCCTTTCTCCACGCCGTCCAGACACTGCCAGGCATAGACGTTGTCGTTGAGAGAAGCCGTTTGCTCCTGCGAGGCGGTGGTCAGCGGCACATTCGCGGATGCGCTTCGCAACTTAATGTCCGGAAATCAGTGGATTATCGCTTTTGCCTATCCCGGGCGCGATTAGGCTTGCGCTCAATAAGATAATGAGTATAGTTCTCATTCTTCTTTTTGTTTGCAGGCTGAGTATGGAATAACCTGCGCCAGTGAGTCGTTCACAAGGAAACAGCGAAGGCGTAGGGTGGGGCTCAGCGTTACAAGGCCGGAAAATAACAATATCGGCACGGAGCTACCACCGGGTTATTGATTTTGTTAAGGATTTCTACAATGAAATACACCATCCCGGCATTAGCCCTGGCGATTTCTGCGGTCTTAAGCGGCTGCGCAGCCACCCGCTCCACTCCTGCTATCCCTGCCGCTGTCGAGAAAAGCGCAGCCACCGTCGGACAACCGTTAAAACGTGAACTGGCTGACGGGCTGTATGAAATGGCGCTCAGCCCGCAGGGCGACGCCCTGTACGTGGCAAGCGCCGAAGGTTTTAAAGATGTGCAGGGCGGGGCCGTTTACAAGCTCGACCCGAAGACCCTGAAGACCCTCGGTCTGAGCTATACCGACCTGAAAAATTTCGCCGTACAGATAACGCCGGATGGCAAAACGCTGTTTGTCACGAACTCCCTTGACGGCGGCATCAGCGCCATCGACACCGCAACCGGTAAAGTCAAAAAACGGCTGCTGTTTAGCGAGCGTAATGAAAAGGGCCTGCCTTACGGCGCGCGGCAGATCCTGCTGCTGGATAATACCCTGTACGTCGGCGCCGTCGCCGACCCGGCGCAAATCTGGGTGGTGGATGCCACCACCCTGAAGCTGAAAACGCGGATTAAAAACACCGGCAAGTGGATGACCGGGCTGCACTATTCCGCGCAAACCGGCCGCCTGTACGCCGCCAACGGCAGCGGCGAGATCCTGGTGATTAATCCGCGCAGCAACCGGATTGAACAACGCTGGAAACCGCTGGGCGACAAACCGGCGCTGCTGCTGAACATCGCGGAAGACAGCGAGACCGGGCGCCTGTTTGTGACCGATAACTCGAAGGCGAAAACCACCCTGGTGCTGGATATTCACAGCGGCAAAGTGATTAAGCAGCTGGAGGTGGGTGACTCTTTGGCGGTGCTGTTCAACCCGAAACGCAATGAAATTTATATCTCTCAGCGTGAATCCGGCAAGGTTATCAGCCTCAACGGCACCACCTATGCGCAGAAAAAGCAGTGGGATATCCCGGTTAATCCGAACAGCCTGCTGCTCTCAGCGGATGGTCAGACGCTGTTTGTCACCGTCAAACAGCCGTTCAACAAAGATCACTCGACCAAAGGTCCGGACAGCGTTGCCCGCATCGACCTGAGCGCCCAATAAAAATTCTGGCCCGGCAACGGGCCCTTGGTTTCATTTATCGTCATCACGGACTCATTATGTACACCACCTCTTATTCCTCTTTCCCGCTACGTAAAACGCTGCTGGCGTTAACGATTGGCGCCATCACCCACGCCGCGGCAGCGGCGGACAGCAGCAGCGACAACAAGAAAAACGAAGAGGTCATGGTCGTGCAGGCGACCGAAGGCAGCGATTTTAAAGCCGGCGGCGATCTGGTGGTTCCGGCGTTCCTTGACGGGCAAATCGCCCACGGCGGCCGTCTCGGCATGCTTGGCGAACAAAAGGCGATGGACGTACCGTTTAACGTCATCGGCTATACCGCGAAGATGATTCAGGACCAGCAGGCGCAAACCATCGCCGATGTGGTCAACAACGACGCCGGCGTCCAGACGGTGCAGGGGTACGGCAACTTTGCGGAAACCTACCGCATTCGCGGCTTTAAGCTTGATGGCGATGATATGACCATGGGCGGCCTGGCCGGCGTGGTGCCGCGCCAGGTGATGGATACGCAGATGCTGGAACGCGTCGAGGTTTTCAAAGGGGCGAATGGTCTGCTGAACGGCGTGGCCAGCAGCGGCGTCGGTGGGATGATCAACCTCGAACCTAAACGGGCGGAAGAGATGCCGACCACCCGCGTTGGCGTGGACTACACCAGCGATTCTCAGGTCGGCGGCAGTCTCGACGTGGGCCGTCGTTTTGGCGATGATAACCAGTTTGGCGCCCGGGTGAATCTGGTGCACCGCGAAGGCGAAGGCGCGGTGGATAATGACCGGCGCCGAACCACGCTGGCCTCCCTGGGGCTGGACTATCGCGGCGATCGTTTCCGCTCCTCGCTCGATTTTGGCTATCAGAAAAAAACCTTCCACGGCGGGACGATGGGGGTCAATATCAGCGGCGTCGACGTCGTGCCTGCGCTGCCGGATAGCCGTAAGAACTATAGCCAGAAGTGGGGCTACAGCGACATTGAAAGCGAATTCGGCATGGCGAAAGGCGAATATGACCTGACCGACAGCTGGACGTTATACGGCGCCCTCGGCGGCCAGCACTCGCATGAAACCGGCATCTATAGCGCGCCGAAGCTGGTTAATGAAAACGGCGATGCCACCGTCGGTCGTCTGGATACTAACCGCATTATCGACGCCATTAGCGGGATGGGCGGCGTACGCGGCAATTTCACCACCGGCGCCATTTCGCATCAGGTCAACGTCGGATATGCCGCGCAGGTCAGAACCGACGCTACCGCCTGGCGGATGTCGGCCAACAACCCGGCTACTAACATCTATGACAATCACGATGTGGCGATGCCGGACAACGCCTACTTTGGCGGTAACTACTTCGATCCGCTGACCACTTCGCGCAGCCGTACTCAGGGCTGGCTGTTGAGCGACACCCTGGGCTTCTTTAACGACAAAGTGCTGCTCACCGCCGCCGCGCGTCATCAGAAAGTGGTGGTGCGTAACTACAGTAACAGCACCGGGGTGGAAGAGACCTCCTCGCGTTATACCCAGAGCCGCTGGACGCCGACGGTAGGGCTGGTTTACAAACCGTGGGACACGCTGTCGCTGTATGCCAACCATACCGAAGCTCTGCAGCCAGGGAGCGTGGCGCCGAACACCGCGGCAAACGCCGGGCAGAGCACCGGGATCGCCCATTCGAAACAGAATGAGGTGGGGGTGAAAATGGATTACGGCACTCTCGGCGGGTCGCTGGCGCTGTTTGAAATTACTAAGCCCAACGCGATCTCTGACGCCAGGGGCCGCTACGGCCTGGATGGCGAGCAGCGTAACCGCGGCGCCGAGCTGAACGTTTTTGGCGAGCCGGTACTGGGGCTGCGCCTGAACGGCAGCGTGCAGTGGCTGGATCCGCAGCAGACCAAAACCGCCGGCGGCGTCAACGACGGTAAAGATGCCATCGGGGTGTCTAAATTCTATGCGGTGCTGGGCGCGGAATATGACATCAAGCCGGTTGAGGGGCTGACGGCGACGGCGCGGGTGAACCATACCGGTTCGCAGTATGCCGATGCGGCGAACAGCAAAAAACTCGATAGCTACACCACTCTCGATCTGGGCGTGCGCTACCGTCTGTCGCTTAATCAGAACCAAAACCAGATGGTGGTTCGTGCGGGCGTGGATAACGTCACCAATGAGAACTACTGGCAGGGTGTTGATGATACCGGCACCTATCTGTTCCAGGGGCAGCCGCGTACCGTCAAGGTCTCAATGAGCTACGATTTCTAAGCGTAAAGCGGGGCGGGCCGCAGCTGCTCGCCCTTTCTCTCCCCTGTTAACCCTCTCCGCTTGTCGCTCCCCGGCGCATCTGTAACTTGAAGTCGGGCGAGCAGAAGTGTTAAAAGGTGCCCCTTCATAAAAACTAACAGGGGATCGACGTGAAAGACGCGTCAACGCAGTCAGATGCCACAGCGGAGCGCGGCCCGACGCTTCATCGCGGTTTACAGAACCGACATATTCAGCTCATTGCCCTTGGCGGCGCTATCGGTACCGGGCTGTTTCTCGGCATCGGGCCGGCGATTCAGATGGCCGGACCGGCCGTGCTGATCGGCTATGCCGTCGCCGGGATCATCGCTTTTCTGATCATGCGCCAGCTTGGCGAAATGGTGGTGGAAGAGCCGGTATCCGGCTCCTTTGCCCACTTTGCGTATAAATACTGGGGCCCGTTTGCCGGCTTTCTCTCCGGCTGGAACTACTGGGTGATGTTCGTGCTGGTGGGGATGGCGGAGCTGACCGCCGCCGGTATCTATATGCAGTACTGGCTCCCGGAGGCACCGACCTGGGTCTGGGCGGCGGCCTTCTTCACGATCATCAACGCCGTTAACCTCGTTAACGTTCGTCTGTACGGCGAAGCGGAGTTCTGGTTTGCGTTGATTAAAGTGCTGGCGATTATCGGCATGATCGGCTTTGGCCTGTGGATGCTGTTTGGCGGCCACGGCGGCAGCAAAGCGGGGTTCGATAATCTGTGGCGGCACGGCGGCTTCTTCGCCACCGGCTGGCATGGCCTGGTGATGTCGCTGGCGGTGATCATGTTCTCGTTCGGCGGCCTGGAGCTGATTGGCATTACCGCGGCCGAAGCGCAGAATCCGCAAAAAAGCATTCCGAAAGCGGTAAACCAGGTGGTGTACCGTATTCTGCTGTTTTATATCGGTTCGCTGGTGGTGCTGCTGGCGCTCTACCCGTGGGTGGAAATCAAATCCGACAGCAGCCCGTTTGTGATGATATTCCATAATATGGACAGTAACGTGGTGGCTTCCGCGCTGAATTTCGTCATTCTGGTGGCTTCACTGTCGGTCTATAACAGCGGCGTTTACTCTAATAGCCGGATGCTGTTCGGTCTGTCGGTGCAGGGCAACGCGCCGAAGTTTCTCGCCCGCATCAGCAAGCGCGGCGTGCCGGTGAATTCGCTGATCCTGTCCGGGGTGATTACCTCGCTGGTGGTGCTGTTGAACTATCTGCTGCCGCAAAAAGCGCTGGGCCTGCTGATGGCGCTGGTGGTAGCGACGCTGCTACTGAACTGGATTATGATCTGCATGGCGCACCTGAAGTTCCGCGCCGCGCAGCGCCGTAAAGGGCGGGAGTCGAAGTTTAAAGCGCTGCTGGCGCCGGGCGGTAACTATCTCTGCATCGCCTTTCTCGCGCTGATTCTGGTGCTGATGTGCACCATCGACGGCATGCGTCTGTCGGCAATTTTACTGCCGGTATGGATCCTGGTCCTGTTTATCGTCTTTAAGCTGCTGCGCCGCCCGGCGTGACGCCCTGTCGCCCTGACGTTCGTCGGGGCGATCTTGCCTTTTATTGTGATCTTCTTCGCGCTTAGCGTATTTCGCGGAGGAACTTCTTTTTGTAATCGATTACTTTTCATTTCGAAGCGGTTTGTAATCGATTACTTTTTGAGGGCGGTCAAAATGGTATCAACAACTGAAGGTCGTGAAAGTGCCCGCGTGCAGCAGCGGTTTCTGGTGCCGCGCCTGTCGTTAATGATGTTTATGCAGTTTTTTATCTGGGGAAGCTGGTCGGTGACCCTGGGCCTGGTGATGACGCGTTACGAGATGTCGCTGCTGATTGGCGATGCGTTTTCTGCCGGGCCCATCGCCTCGATTCTCTCGCCGTTTGTGCTGGGGATGCTGGTTGACCGCTTCTTTGCCTCACAGAAGGTGATGGCGGCGATGCACCTGGCGGGGGCGGTTATTCTGTGGTTTGTCCCGCAGGCGCTGGTCGCGCAAAATGGCGCGTTGCTCATCGGCCTGCTGTTCGGCTATACGCTGTGCTACATGCCGACGCTGGCGTTGACCAACAATATTGCTTTCCACAGTCTGAACAATGTCGATAAAACTTTCCCGGTGGTGCGTGTCTTTGGCACCATCGGCTGGATCGTCGCCGGGATCTGTATCGGCGTAACCGGGATTTCCGATACCACGGCGATCTTCAAGCTGGCGGCTTTGTGCTCGGTGGCGCTGGCTCTCTATAGTCTGACGTTGCCGCATACCCCGGCGCCGGCGAAAGGCATACCGGTGAAATTTCGCGATCTGCTGTGCGCCGATGCTTTTGCGCTGCTGAAGACCCGCCATTTCTTTATCTTTTCGCTCTGCGCCACCCTGATCTCCATTCCGCTGGGTACCTATTACGCCTTCACCGCCTCCTATCTGGCGGATGCCGGAGTGGCTGATGTCAGCACGGCGATGGCGTTCGGCCAGATGTCCGAAATTGCCTTTATGCTGGTGATCCCGCTGCTGTTTCGTCGCCTGGGGGTGAAATACATGCTGCTGGTCGGGATGGCGGCGTGGTTTGTGCGCTATGCCTTCTTTGCCCTCGGCGTCAGCGAAGAGGGACGTTTTCTGCTTTATCTCGGCATTCTGCTGCACGGCGTGTGCTATGACTTCTTCTTTGTCGTCGGTTTTATCTATACCGATCGCGTCGCGGGCGACAAGGTCAAAGGCCAGGCGCAAAGTATGATCGTTATGTTTACCTACGGCATCGGGATGCTGCTGGGCTCGCAAATTTCCGGGGCGCTGTATCACCAGTTGGTGGCCGGGCAGGCGGTACCGCAGGCGTGGGTGACCTTCTGGTGGATCCCGGCGGTAGCCGCGGCGCTTATCGCGCTGATTTTCCTTTTCTCTTTCCAGTACAACGAGAAAGAGCCGCAATAACAATCGGGAGGAAGTATGAAAACGATCAAGGGACCGGGGATTTTTCTGGCGCAGTTTATCGGCCCGCAGGCGCCGTTTAATACCCTGGAAGGGATTGCGGCCTGGGCCGCCGGCCTTGGCTATCAGGCGCTGCAGATCCCGTGTAATCATCCGGCCATATTTGATGTCGAACGGGCGGCGGCGAGCCAGACCTACTGCGATGAGATTCGCGGGCGGCTGGCGGAGTATGGCCTGACCATCAGCGAGCTCTCCAGCCATCTTGAAGGCCAGCTGGTGGCCGTACATCCGGCCTATGACGCGGCTTTTGACGCCTTTGCCCCCGCTGCGCTGCGCGGTAACCCGCAGGCGCGCCAGCGGTGGGCGGTGGAAAAAGTGCAGCAGGCGGCGGTCGCCTCCGGGCGCCTGGGATTATCGGCCCATGCCACTTTTTCCGGGGCGCTGGCGTGGCCCTATTTTTACCCCTGGCCGCCGCATAACGCGCCGTTGCTGGAGGAGGCATTTGACGAGCTGGCGCGGCGCTGGCGGCCGATACTCGACGCTTTCGACGAGCAGGGCGTCGATCTGTGTTACGAAATCCACCCGGGGGAAGATTTACATGATGGCGTCACCTTTGAGCGTTTCCTGCGGCGAGTGGAGAACCATCCGCGCTGCAATATGCTCTACGATCCCAGCCACCTGCACCTCCAGCAGATGGACTACCTGGCGTACATCGATATCTATCATTCGCGCATCAAAGCCTTTCACGTCAAAGATGCCGAATTCCGCCGCGATGGCCGCTGCGGGGTATACGGGGGATACCAGCCCTGGCTGCAGCGGGCGGGGCGCTTTCGTTCATTGGGCGACGGGCAGATTGATTTCAAAAGTATTTTCAGCAAGCTGACCGAATACGACTTTGATGGCTGGGCGGTGCTGGAGTGGGAGTGCTGCCTGAAAGAGGCCGAGACCGGGGCGCGGGAGGGCAGCGAGTTTATCCGTCGCCATATCATTCCGGTTTCCGGGCGGGCGTTTGATGATTTTGCGGCGGGAAGCGGGGGGCCGGGATGATTCAGGTCGGGATTATCGGCAGCGGGTTTATCGGCCCGACGCATATTGAAGCCCTGCGCCGGGTGGGCGATATCGAGGTGGTGGCGCTATGCGATAGCCATCTGGCGCAGGCGCAGCAAAAGGCGCGGCAGCTGAATGTGGCCCATGCCTACGGGCGGGTTGAGGATCTACTGGCGCATCCCGGCTTGCAGGTGGTGCATAACTGCACGCCGAACCATCTGCACGCTGAGATTAATCGTCAGGTGCTGCGCGCCGGGCTGCATCTCTTCTCGGAAAAACCGCTGTGCATGCGCCCGGATGAGGCGCGTGAGCTGGTGACGCTGGCGGAAAGCGCCGGCGTGGTACATGGCGTGAGCTTTGTCTACCGCCAGTTCGCCATGGTTCAGCAGGCCGCCAGCATGATGCGCGAGGGGCAGATCGGACGGCTGTTCTCGGCGCACGGCAGCTATTTACAGGACTGGATGCTGCGGCAAAGCGATTACAACTGGCGGGTGGAATCCGCGCTGGGCGGCGCATCGCGGGCGGTGGCGGATATCGGCTCCCACTGGTGCGATACGGTTCAGTTTATAACCGGCCGCCGCATCACCGAGGTGATGGCGGATCTGGCGATCGTCTGGCCGACGCGCCATGCCCCGCTCGCCGGCCACGCCACCTTTGGCCTGCAGGATGAGAAGGCGGGTTATCAGGAACGCCCGGTGGATACGGAAGATATGGGGTCGGTGCTGTTTCGCTTTGATGATGGCAGCAAGGGCTGCTTTACCGTCTCGCAGGTTAGCGCCGGAAGAAAGAACCGTCTGGCGGTGGAAATCAACGGCAGCGTCTGCTCGCTGGCGTGGGATCAGGAGCTCCCGCAGCGGCTGTGGATTGGCCAGCGCGCGCAGCCGAACCAGATGCTCAGCGATGACCCGAGCCTGATGCAGCACGATGTTGCCGCCAGCGCGCATTTCCCCGGCGGGCATAGTGAAGGCTGGCCGGACGCCTTTAAAAATATGATGCTGTACTTCTACCAGGCGGTACGCGCCGGAAAGATGCCGCCAGAAAACCTGCGGCGTTTTGCCTCATTTTATGAAGGGGCGGATGTGATGTATATCATCGATGCGATTGTGCAAAGCCATCAGCAGCAGCGCTGGGTCCGCGTCGGGCGCTAGCCGGAGGATACTGCGCCACCGGCGGTGGCGCAGGGCGTCTTACTTCACCCCGAGATAACCATCCAGATAGGCGCCGGAAAGTTCATTCCCGAACAGGACGGCGTCTTTGTTCTCCATCTCGTTGCTCCACTTATCGCCGGCGTTGCCGGTAAATGAGTGCTGCGTTTGGGCGCCCTTGGCCACCTGCTGCTTAATCGCATCGGCGTTGCGACGGGCATCGCTTTCGCTGACCCCCGCCGTCCGGTCCTGCTTGCCGCGCTGATAGGCTTCGCTGAAGGTCGGCAGATTTAAGCGGTAGTTCTCCTGCTGATTCACCGCAAAATTGCCGCCGACAAAATCGGAACGGTGGGCGACAAAATAGTAGGCGTGGCGCTCCGGTGACGATTTGGACGCGGTGCAGCCGTTGAGCGCGGCCAGCGAGCAGCCGAGGGCGAGAAACACGAGTTTGCTATTCATTGATGGCATCATCCCTAACGTATTAATAAGTGAAAAGATACTGTTTTTGTCACCGCACCTGCGCGGCTGGCGGGCGGTGTCTGGTGTACCTGTAAAATCATCCCTCGTAACGAGCGGGGAAAATAGCCCTGATAATTAATAGCTTCGCGGCACATTAACGAGGGCGGCAACCCGCGCGGCGGCGCTCTTCTGCCGCTGCGCATCCCGGCTTATTTATGATAGCCTGCGCACTATCACCTTCATCGCAGGAAGTGCAGTCTCTATGTCAATTCAGAAAATCGCTCGCCTGGCGGGGGTCTCGGTGGCGACGGTATCGCGGGTGCTGAATAACAGCGATACGGTCAAACCGAAGAACCGCGAACGCGTACTGCAGGCGATTAAAGAGAGCAACTATCAACCTAATCTGCTGGCTCGCCAGCTGCGCACCGCGCGGAGCTACATGATTCTGGTGATGGTATCGAATATCGCCAACCCGTTCTGCGCGGAAGTGGTGAAGGGTATCGAAGAAGAGGCGGAGAAACATGGCTACCGGATCCTGCTGTGTAACTCCGGTTCGGACCTGGCGCGTTCCACCTCCGGGCTGCAGCTGCTGTCGGGAAAAATGGTGGACGGTATTATCACCATGAATGCGCTCTCCAGTCTGCCGGAGCTGACGATGATGATCGGCGACGCGCCGTGGGTGCAGTGCGCGGAATACGCTGACGCCGGCACAATTTCCTGCGTCGGAATTAACGATATTGACGCCGCGCAGGGGGCGGTGACGCGGCTGGCGGAGAGCGGTCGCCAGCGAATCGCCCTGATTAACCACGATCTCAGCTATCGCTACGCCCGCCTGCGCGAGCGCGGCTATAAAGACGTGCTCCACGTCCGGGGGCTGGGCTATCAGCATGTGGCCTATGCCAGCGATCTCAGCGCCGCCGCCGGTAAAGCGGCAATGGAAACGCTGCTGGCGTTAACCGAGAGACCGGATGCGGTATTTGCCGTCGCCGACTCTCTGGCGGCAGGCGCGCTGCGCGCGATCGCCCAGGCGGGGCTGCGGGTGCCGGAGGATATTGCGGTGATGGGCTTTGATGGCACGGAGCTGGCGGAGATGGTCTCGCCGCAGCTGACCACCGTAGAACAACCTTCGCGAGAGATTGGCCGCACGGCGGTGACGCTGTTGCTGAAAAAAATCGACAACCCGGATGCCGCCGCCGAGCGGGTGATGATGGACTGGCGCGTTATTGCCCGCGCCAGCGCCTGAGGATCAGCTGCTGACCGCGCCCGTCAGCGCACGAATATCGTTGCCGGTGGGGGATTGATGAATACGTAAACCGAATTCGTCGACCACCGCAAAAATGTGGTCGAAAATATCCGCCTGAATGCCCTCATATTCCGCCCACACCACCGTGTTGGTGAAGCAATAGATTTCAATCGGTAAACCGTTGGCATCCGGGGCCAGTTGGCGGACCATCATCGTCATATCTTTGCGCAGTCGCGGGTGGTTGCGTAAATACTCCTGCAAATAAGCGCGGAAGGTGCCGATATTAGTCATCTTACGCAGATTCAATACTGAACGATCCTCCGCGTGTTGCTGGTTCCATTCGCTAATTTCCTGATGGCGTGAATCCATATAAGGTTTGAGCAGCCGGGCCTGAATTAAACGCTGCTGTTCCTGTTCAGCAAGAAAATGAATACTGGTGGTATCAATATTCAGGCTGCGTTTTATACGGCGGCCGCCTGAGGCCGACATACCGCTCCAGTTTTTAAAGGAGTCGGACACCAGCGACCAGGTGGGAATGGTGGTAATGGTATTATCCCAGTTGCGGACTTTTACCGTGGTCAGGCCAATATCGATGACCGCGCCATCGGCGCCGTATTTCGGCATCTCCAGCCAGTCGCCGAGTTTCAGCATGTCGTTGGCTGAGAGCTGAATTCCGGCCACCAGGCCAAGAATCGGGTCTTTGAACACCAGCATCAGTACCGCAGCCATCGCCCCGAGGCCGCTGATCAGAATCGCCGGCGACTGGCCGATGAGTAAGGAGATCGCCAGAATGCCGACGATAATGGCGCTGACCAGTTTAACCCCCTGGAATATCCCTTTCAGCGGCAGCTGAGAGGCGCTGGCCAGCTTTTGCGATAAATTAAAGATCACATCGAGCAGCGAAAAGAACGACAGTAGGGCATATATCATGACCCACAGCTGGGCGCCGGTGGTTAATATATCCGCGGCTTCGCTACCTTTTTGTAACCACAGTACCGCCTGGACGTTAACGATAATCCCTTGCAGGGTAAAGGCCAGCCGGTGAAACAGTTTATTCTGCGTGATGATCTGCAACCACAAATGGTTGCTGGCCTGCGCGCGTTTTTCGAAGGTGCGCAATACCACTTTATGCAGAATGAAATGAATGACGATCGCCGTCAGTAAAATAATGCCGAAGATAATGATGAGTGAAGTAGTGGCGGTAATTTTGATGCCTGATGCGGCAATTTGCGATATTAATTCCTGCATAACGTCTCCTGTACATCCAGCGGTTATGATGACCGCTGGATGTATATTATGCAAATCAGACGTGACGCCAATGTGAATTACGAGGCGGTAGCCACCGGACGGATATTCAGATGATGACGCAGCCGCAGGGCAATGGCCCCTAAGAGCAGCATCATCCCTGCTTCGACGGCCAGAAAGTCGATCAGCGCCTGCGGATAGTCGCCGCCGCTGCGCTGGGCGAGGGTTAAAAACAGCGAACCCAGAATCGCCGGCCCCAGTCCTAACGTCGCCTGCTGGAGCGTGCTCAGAATGGCGCTCCCGGCTCCGGCATCGCAGGCGCTGATATCACGCATGCCGATGCGGTAGAAGCTATTGACGATCAGCGCCTGACCGTAGCCGATCAGCGCGGTAGAGGGCACCAGCGCCAGCGTAGAAGTATGGCTGGCGAAGTGATTGAAGGTCGCCATCAGCAGCAGCAAACCCGCTATCTGCACCACCAGACCCATCAGCAGAATGCGTCCCATACTGTAGCGGGCAATCAGCTTCGGCGCGTACAGCGCGGAGAGAAAATAGGCCACGCCAAGGGCGATAAAGCTGTTGCCCGACTGCCACGGCGCCATCCCCAGACCGGCCTGCATCGTCAGCGCCATGCAGAACATAAAACCCGACCAGGCGCTGAAGAACAGCAGGGCGATGGCCATCCCGAAGCGGATGCTGGTCAGCTTTAGCAGCCGTGGCGGCAGCAGCGGCTGTTCACCGCGCTGCTGTTTACGCAGGGCGCTTACCCGCATCCAGGCCAGCAGCGGCAGCACCGCCGCCAGCAGGATTTGTAACGACCACGGCCAGTGTAGCTCCGGGCCCAGCGCCATCGGAAACAGCAGACAGCAGAGGATCAGCGCCAGGCTAAAGGTGCCCTGCCAGTCGATGCGCGAATGCGCTTCGCGCCGGGTTTCCGGCACATAGCGCTGGCTAAAGCCCAGCACCAGCAGGCAGATCGGCACGTTGATAAAGAAGGCGTTACGCCAGCCGAGGCCGGCGATATCCGCCGAGACCAGCCAGCCGCCGCCCATCTGCCCGACGATAAAGGCAATCCCGCCGATCCCGCCATACAGGCTGATGGCGCGCGCGTGGGCGCTCCCCTTCAGGGTGACGTGTAGGGTGGCGAGTATTTGCGGCACGATCAGCGCCGCCCCGGCCCCCTGCAGCGTACGCGCCGCCAGCAGCGCGTTGATGGAGTTCGCTATCCCGCACAGCAGGGAGGCGAGGCCAAAAAGCGCGACGCCCCACATAAACAGACGACGGCGGCCATAGTTGTCGCCAAGCTTGCTGCCCATCGCCAGACAGACGGCAAAAGAGACGCCGTAGAGGGCGACAATCAGCTCCAGTTGGGTAGCGTTGGCATTCAGCGAATGGGTGATCGAATCCAGCGCCACGTTGGTAATTGAGGTGTCGATCAGCGGTAGCATCTGGCCGGTCAACAGCAGGAGTAAACCGGCGCGGCCGGGTGAAACAGCAGACGAATTCATCGGATCTCTCCATTGCGTCATTCAGCGGATGGTCGTAGCATTACCGATAAATTAAACGGGTACCAGTTCCTGTCTATACTGGTATTGGTACTACCATGCTGGAGGGGATATGACGGGGATGCCGCAACGTGAATCGGGGCCGATCGCGCCCGATGATAGCCGCAAGCAGCTGGGAGCCTTTCTGCGCGCCCGGCGTGAAAGCCTCGATCCCCAGCGTCTGGGCCTACCGCGGGTCGGGAGGCGGCGCACGCCCGGGCTGCGCCGCGAAGAGGTGGCGATGCTGGCGGACGTCGGCGTCACCTGGTACACCTGGCTGGAGCAGGGGCGGGAGGTCAATCCGTCAGAAGCGGTACTGGTGGGCGTGGCGAACGCGCTACAGTGCAGCCCGCTGGAGACGCGGCACCTGTTTGTGCTGGCCGGGCTGACGCCGCCGGAAGCGCCCCAGATCACGGTCTGCGAGGGGATAAGCCCCGGAACCCGGCGGCTGCTTGATAGCCTGATGCCGCAGCCCGCCAGCATCCAGAAACCCAGCTTCGACATCGTGGCGTGGAACGACAGCTTTTGCCGCCTGATGGGCGTGGATTTCGCCGCGCTGGCCGAAGAAGATCGCAACTGTATTTATCTCTATCTGACTAATGATACCTGGCGCCGCCGCATCGAAAACCGCGATGTGCTGCCGACGTTTGTCTCCTACTTCCGCGCGGCGATGGCCGAGCACCGGGGCGATCCGCTGTGGGAAAATAAGCTGGCGCGCTTTTTCGCCGCCTCCGCCGAGTTTGAAGCGCTGTGGCACCAGCGGTATGAGGTGCGCGGCGTGGAAAATCAGGTCAAAAATTTCAACCATCCGCAGCTCGGGCGCTTCAGCCTGCAGCAGATGTACTGGTATTCCGCACCGCGCAACGGTTCGCGGCTGCTGGTCTATCTGCCGATGGATGAGGCCGGCGAGCGGGCGCTGGCATGGCTTGATCAGCAGGATTGAAGGGCATCGTGTTAAATCACGGAACGAGCCACTCAATCGACCACGATGACTTCCGTCAGTTTAGACAAATGGTTGAGCTCTTCTTCCGGGATGGCGCTATCGGTAATGAAGTAGTCTATTTCAGACCAATCGCAAAACTGGAATAGACCTGAGCTGGTGAATTTGGTGCTATCGCTCACCACCACCTTGAGGCGGGAGCTTTTTACCATCGCGGCCTTGATTTCCGCCTCCTCGTAAGAGGCCGTACAGGGGCCTGTACGATTTTTCAATCCATCCGTCCCCAGAAAGACAATATCCGCATTGATGGACTGATAAGCATGAATTCCCCACATGCCGACTAAGGCCAGACTATTTGGCCGTAGTTTTCCCCCGACCAGAAAAACGTCGTTATCCGTGCCGCTGAGCGGCTGGATGATATTGATCGCATTAGAAATAATGGTGAGTTTGCTTTTGCTCGTTAACGCTTTGGCAACGCACTGAACGGTGCTGCCGGTATCGAGAATCACCACGCCCCGATCGGGAATCAGTTGAATGGCGAGCTGGGCTATTTGATCCTTAAGCTGTAAATGTTCGGTATTCTTCTGCGCCAGGGGCTGTTCGATAGCCAGAATATTGCCAGAGGCAATCGCGCCACCGTGGCCTTTGGTTGCGATGCCTTTTTTATCAAGATAAATCAGATCCTTGCGAATCGTTTCCGTCGAGACACCGAACATTTCTGCGATTTTGCCAACCTTGACGCTACCTTCCGCAATCAGTATTTGCGCCAGCTTATTCCGTCTTTCAATGGTTAACGAATTTGCCATCTCTTACCCTTGTTGACCGCGTTAAAACCCAATGAATCCCAACCATGTCGCGCATAATACCATGCTTATTCGCCGTCTGCTTGCGGTCGGTTGGCAGGTAGCCTCTCCTGCCGACGGGCCTTGCAGAATGCTTTTCCGGCGGGGAAGCGCTTGCTGAGCGGATGTCCAGACCTCTCCATTTCTGTCTTTTCACAATGGATCACAATTTTATTAATTGTGATCCAGACGATACTTTGCGATCTCTGCGCTTGTTGTTGCGTTTGTTTGCGATGATATTGCGATTATGTATTGCGTTTGCTTGTGTTGTATTGCGAAAAAATAGGTGCAGGGGATAATGTGAACCGAAAAATATGGCTTTCTCCGTCAGTGATGTGTGCTGACTTAGCGGACTTAAAATCCTCAATACGTGAACTGGAATCCGTCCAGGTTGATGCGCTGCATATCGATATTATCGATGGCGCATTTAGCCCGGCAATGCCGCTGGGGCTGGATACGATTAAACGGTTAAGGGAATTGACCGACCTGGATTTTGATATTCATATCATGGCGTTAAATAATGAGTTTTTCGTCAAGAAAGTGCTGGATATTGGCGTGCAGCAAATCTCTTTTCATTATGAATCGAGTCTGCATGTTGAACGGTTACTCAATATGATCAGAGCGCAGGGGGTTAAAGCCGGTATCGCGCTTAATCCGGCAACACCATTATCCGTGCTGGAGTATATTTTACCGCAGCTGGATAACGTCCTGCTGATGTTAATTAATCCGGGTTATGCCGATAATCAGAATGAGCAGCAGGTGAGTTACGCCATAGAGAAGACTCAACGCCTGGCTGAATATATCAGCAGGCTCGAACGTCGTCCTGCTATTCAGGTTGATGGCCGGGTTTCATTCTCCACCATTCCTCAACTGCTCGCCGCCGGAGCTGATAATCTGGTTCTTGGTAGCACCAGCCTGTATCGCTCTGGATATACGCTTGCGGAAAACCGAAAAGCGTTAGCCGATCTCATTTTAAATATGTAATGGAGTCTGCAATGGATTATCTTATCTCGGAACGTATTATTGTGCGGGAAATTAGTCAGACTCTTGAGAGAATCGATATTGAACAAGTCTCACAGCTTATTTTAGCTATAGAGAAAGCGGATAAGGTTTTTTTTGTCGGAGTCGGCAGGGTGCTACTTTCCTTACAGGCGATTGCTAAACGATGGTCCCATCTTGGCATCAATACCGTGGTTGTCGGGCAAATTACTGAACCGGCAATTACGGCTAATGACCTCTTGATAGTTGGTTCCGGAAGTGGCGAGACGCTTTTGCCACTGGGGGTTGCTAAAAAAGCGAAGGGTTTTGCGGCCACGGTCGTTCATATCGGGGCGAATCCGCAGAGTTCCATGCGGGAATATTGCGATCTGTTTGTGCGTATTCCCGTTCAGGGTAAGCAGCACTGCGACGATGAGATACCTTCGCAGCAGCCGATGACCAGCCTGTTTGAACAATCATTGCTGCTGCTGGGGGATACCATCGCGATGATGATGATTACAAAGAAACGGCTTGATATTCATAGTCTGTGGCAGTTTCACGCCAACCTGGAGTAATAAATCCGGAGATATTATGGCTATTTCAGTGGTGATAGTGACTCATGGTCGTAGCGCTGATGTATTATGCGAGACGGTACAAATGATTATTGGCGAACAGCATCAGCTTTTTGCCGTTGATTTTTTACCGGGTGAAAATATTGACTCCCTGGTGCAGAAGATAAAAAACTTAACACTCTCTGGCGCGGTGCTTTTTCTTGTCGATTTTTCCGGAGGCAGCCCATTTAATGCTGCTGCTTTATATAGTAAATATATGACGAAATGTGAAGTCGTCACTGGCGTAAATATACCTATGCTGGTGAATGTTTTAATCGAAAGGGATGGGGTGACAACGCTTGCGGTATTAGCTGAGCTGGCAAAGCAATCAGGCTCGGAGGGGATTGTTCGGTTACGTACTGACTTTATTATTGCTGAGGCGGATGAAGAGGATTTATAACGTGAATATAGTACTGGCAAGAATTGACGATCGTTTTATTCATGGGCAAGTTGTTACCCGCTGGGTAAAATCTTTTCCCGCAGAACGTATTATCGTTGTTTCCGATATTATTGCGGCGGATGAAATGCGTAAAGCATTGCTGATTTCTGTTGCTCCTCCCGAAATGAAGGCCAGCGTCGTAACGGTAGATAAGATGATCCGCGCCTGGCATAGCGAAAAATATCGGGAGGCGACGGCGATTTTGCTTTTTGCCCGTCCCGGAGATGTGCTGCGCCTTGTTGAAGGCGGTGTGAAAATCGACAGCATCAACGTCGGTGGGATGATTTTTGAAGAAGGGCGACAGCAAATTACGCGTTCTGTCAGCGTGGCGCCGGACGATATTACCGCCTTCCGCCAGCTTAACGCGCGAGGGGTCAACCTTGAGCTTCGACAGCTGCCATCTGATAACCAGGTTAATTTAATGGACAAACTGTGAGGGGGGACTTATGGACACATGGCAAATTGTGGCGTTAGTGATCATCGCGGCCCTGGCAGGAATGGGGAGTGTACTGGATGAAGGGCAAACTCACCGCCCGCTGATCGCGTGTACGCTGGTTGGCCTCGTCCTGGGGGATATGACGACGGGAGTCATTCTTGGCGGTACGCTGGAGATGATGGCGCTCGGTTGGATGAATGTTGGCCTGGCCATGGCACCTGATACCGCGATCGCGTCGGTGATTGCCACTATTCTGGTGATTACCACCGGGCAGGGGGTCGGGGAGGGAATCGCGATCGCGGTTGCACTGGCGGCGGCCGGTCAGGTACTGACGATTTTTATTCGCACGATTACGGTCTTCTTTATTCACCGGGCGGATAAATATGCCGAGCGCGGCAGCACGCGTGGTATCGAGCTAATGCACGTCAGCGCGCTGGTGTTACAGGGCTTGCGCGTTGCGTTACCGACTCTGGCGGTGCTGATGATGAGCGTTGAAACGGTGCAGTCGATTTTAACCAATATCCCTCATGTGGTCACGCGTGGTTTGCAAATTGGTGGCGGTATCGTGGTCGTGGTGGGCTATGCGATGGTCATCAATATGATGAATGTGAAATATCTGATGCCGTTCTTTTTTGGCGGATTCCTGATTGCGGCGTTTACTTCCTTCAACCTGGTTGGTTTCGGCGGTATGGGGTTGGTGATTGCGCTGCTGTGGATGCAAATCCATCCGAAATATCAAAGCAGAGTACCCGCGGTAGCCTCAGCGGCTCCGGCTACTGTCTCTGATGATGACGATCTCGATGCCTGAGGTGAATAATGCAAACTGATGAAATGAAAAAAACGCTGACCCGCGGCGATCTTCGCAGCATGTTCTGGCGATCCAATATTCTGCTTGGCTCATTTAACTTCGAACGTGCTCAGGCATTGGGGATCTGCTTTATTATGATTCCGGCGATTAAACGTCTTTATGGACCGGGGCCCGAACGTGCCGAGGCGTTGAAACGTCATCTGGAATGGTTTAATACCCAACCTTATGTCGCCTCGCCGATTCTGGGCGTCACCGCAGCGATGGAGGAAGAAAAATCGCATGGTGCCGCGATTACCGGCTCAGGGATTAGCGGGGTGAAGATTGGTCTGATGGGGCCATTTGCCGGCGTTGGCGATCCCATTTTTTGGGGAACGGTACGTCCGGTCCTCGCGGCTTTAGGGGCGTCAATCGCCCTGACCGGTAACGTTCTTGGGCCGATTTTATTCTTTGTCTTATTTAACCTGATTCGCCTGGCGCTGAAATACTATGGTCTCAATTACGGCTATCGGAAAGGGCGAGAAATCCTCAGTGAACTGGGCGGCAACCGTCTGCAAAAATTGACCGAGGGGGCATCGATTCTGGGGTTGTTTGTGATGGGGGCACTGGTGTGCAAATGGACAACGATCAATGTTCCCGTCGTGGTGTCAAAAATAACCGCGGCCGATGGACAGGTGGTCACAACCACGCTGCAAAACATTTTCGATCAGCTTTTACCTGGGGTGCTGCCGCTGATTTTGACGCTGTTTGTCGCATCACTATTACGCAGGAAAGTGAATGCCTTGCTGATGATTCTGGCGATTTTTATCCTGGGGGTTGCCGGCTATGCTGCCGGAGTTTTAGGTTAGCGTATTTTAGCGCCGCCATGGTGAATATTTGACCGGTCTGGTTCAACATGCCGCGGCGCTTTTTCCGTGTCATACTTACGCGATATTGCCGTAGGGATATGACGCCAGATGAAAGTCACTCGCCAGCAGGAAAAAGTTATTCGCCAGGCCTTGAGTCGCTGGCGGCAAGATAACGTCATTGATGAGCGGATGCTGCAGCATTTAAGCGCGCATTTAACTCGCTCTACCTTCGACTGGCAGCGCCTGAGCCGTTACGCTTTCTGGACCGCGCTGGCCTGCCTGCTGATTGCTCTGGCCAGTCTGTTCGCCGATAGCCAACTGATCGACTGGCTGGTGAGCCTGTTCAACGACTCGGCGCTGGCGCGTATCGCCCTGCCGGCGGTGATTGCTCTGGCCTGTTACCTGTGGGGGTTTCGCCGCCAGCGGCGAGAATCGTCGTGGCGCTACAGCAACGAGGCGATTTTGTTCACTGGCGTCGTGTTTACCGCGCTGGCGCTTTGGCAGCTCGGCGAGCGGCTCGATAACGGCAGCGGCCATATCGCTCCGTTATTCCTCGCGGGCTGTGCGATTTACGGCGCTATCGGCTTCGTTGCCCGTTCCGGGCTGGTGTGGCTATTTTTCCTGCTGGCGCTCGGCAACTGGTTTGGGGCGGAAACCGGCTATGTCTCGGGGTGGGGCGCTTACTGGCTGGGCATGAGCTATCCGATTCGCTTCGTGCTGTTTGGCGGCGCGCTGCTGGCACTCTGTTTTGCGCTACAAAAGCGGCTGCGGCAGCGTCGGCTGTTTACCGTCAGTAAAGCCATGGGTCTGACCTATCTGTTTATTGCGCTATGGATTCTGTCGATTTTTGGCAATTTCGATCCCGATAGCGGCTACAGCCTCTCGCAAATGTCGCTGCTGCCGTGGGCATTGTTATTTGGCGTGGCGGCGGGAATCTGTATTTATATCAGTCTGAAAACCGATGACGGAATGCTTCGCGGTTTTGGCCTGACCTTCCTCGCCCTAAACCTCTACACCCGCTTCTTCGAATATTTCTGGGGGAGCATGCATAAGGTGGTGTTCTTCCTGATTCTGGCAGTGTCGCTGGCCGTGCTTGGCCGCTACGCGGAAAGAATCTGGCACGCCGGCGAGCGGCGTGCCCAGGGAGATTAAATCTCGGTAATGGTCGTCGCCTGCGGCAGGCGTGATTTCGGCAGGGCGGCGTTGAAATCTTCAACGCTGTGATGGCCGACCGGAACGACTACCAGGCTGGTATAGCCCTGCGCGTTCAGGTCGAACTCCGCATCGAGGATCGCGAAATCGACCCCTTCGATCGGTACCGCATCCAGCCCCATCGCCGCCACGCCCAGCAGGAAGTTACCGACGTTCAGGTATACCTGCTTCGCCATCCACTGACTGTCGTCATGCAGATCTTTGCGGTGCATATCGGCAAAGAACAGGCGGCCTTTATGGTTAGCGGCTTTGGCTTCCGGGGTGGCAAAACGCCCGTCGGCCTCTTCCTGGTCTACCACACGCTCCAGCCAGGCGTCATCGAGAGCGGTTTTGGCACAGAAAACCACGACGTGAGAAGCATCAAGGATTTTACGTTCGTTGAAAACATAGGTGCCGCTGGCGGCTTTTGCGACCCGCGCTTTTCCTTCATCCGTGCTGGCGACGATAAAGTGCCATGGCTGCGAGTTGGTGCTCGACGGGCTGAACTGCAGCAGCGTTTTCAGGTTCGCCGCCTCTTCAGCCGTCAGCTTTTTGCTGGCATCAAAGGCTTTCGTGGAGTGACGTTTTAAGGCAACGGAGACGATATCCATAACTGTTCCTCACGGTTTATTCTCTGGATAATAGGTGCTTACAGCCGTTACGGCTGCGTTGAGTGGGGGAAGAGTACAGCGAAGGCAGGGAAATGATAAGAGACAAAAATGCGATAACACTTATCGCGCTAACCTGAAAATCTCTCCGGGCGCAGCCGCAGCTGAACTTTTTTCGCCAGTTTGTTCACCACCTGATTCCAGGAATCATCGATCAGCTCAGCCAGCAGGTCTTCGCTGATATCGTCGCCGGGCACGACGGTAATCCAGTGCTTTTTATTCATGTGGTAGCCGGGCTCAATGCTGCGGTAAATCTCCCGATTCAGCAGCGACTTTTGCGGGTCGGCCTTCAGATTGACCAGCGCCCGGCCGCGAAGGGTCATGGTGAGCATAAAAATGCGCCCGCCGACTTTAAACACGTCGTACTCCGGGCCAAACGGCCAGCAGTGCTCGGTAAACGGATATGCCAGCGCGATGCGGTGAGCGCTGGCGTGCAGCGAGGCGCGATCCATCAGGCGACCTGCTCGTGGAGCGCCTGCCACATGCTTTCAAAACCCAGGGCGATCAGCTCGCGGGCGCGCTCGGGATCGTGGCTGGCGAATTCGATGGTGGTTTCCGCCAGCGAAAGAAACAGCGCATCGCCAAAGGCGCGGTAGGCATCGCTCTGAAAAATCTCTTTGACCGACAGCTGGCACATTTCGTTGAGCTCGGGAAACATCTCTTTGACCCGGGTACGGGTTTCGTCGGTGATCCTTTCGCTCAACGCCATCCGGCGGATCGCTTTGTGCTCCATCGGGTGGTGAATGCCCCAGTCGATATAGCTGTGCCAGATGTTACGGGCGTTCTCTTTGGGCCGCTTTTCGTTTGGCGTCAGCCGGGACACCATGGCTTGCACTAATCCGGACTTGATTGTGAGGTACAGTTCGTTGAGCAACTCATCCTTGGTGGCGAAATAACGGAACAGCGTCCCCTCGGCGACCCCGGCGCTGCGGGCAATCGCCGACGTTGAGGCGGCGATACCTGATTGGGCAAAGGCGGCGGTTGCGGCCTCCAGTAACGCTTGCTTTTTATCTTCACTCTTAGGACGAGCCACTGCATTTTACCTCACGCGAAATGAAACCCCGATCTAACCATGCCTGGGGACGGCACTGCAACGGTGGATGTCAAAATTTGAAAATCGTCTTGACGACTTTCATATTCATCTTAATAATGAGTGCTTACTCACTCATAATCAAGTTTTATCACCAAACGTTCAGGATCGAGCGTTTCATCTGGTCAGGTTATGAACCGTGTCATTTTCAGCGTGGTCGCCATCATGTTATTAGCCTCAGCAACAGCTTTGCCGTTTGTGTTAAATGCCGGGTTTGGTCGGGCGCCGCAGGGCGCGCAGCTCAGTCTGGTGGAACAGTCGCCGCACTATCATGACGGCCAGTTTCATAATCAGCTGCCAACACCGGGCTTCACCGGGCAGAAAAACATGCTGGCCGCGTGGTGGGAGTTTCTGGTCGCTAAGCGCGAGAATGCCCGTCCTGCGCAGCCGCTGCCGCTGGTGAAGACCGATCTTGCCAGCCTGCCGTCCGGGCAGGATGCGATGGTGTGGCTTGGCCACTCCTCCTGGTATCTGCAGCTGGCGGGCAAACGTATCCTGATTGACCCGGTATTCAGCGACTATGCCGCGCCGTTCTCCTTCATCAATAAAGCCTTCCCGGGAGAGTATCCGTGGAGTGCGGAGCGTATGCCGGAGATCGACCTGCTGATTATCTCGCACGATCACTATGACCACCTCGATTACGCGACCATCAAAGCGCTGATGCCGAAAATCAAACGCGTGGTGACGCCGCTCGGCGTGGGTTCCCACCTGCGCTATTGGGGAATGGATGGCGCCATCATCAGCGAGGCTGACTGGAATCAGGCGCTGCCGGTCAGCGACGAACTGACCGTACATGTGCTGCCCGCCCGTCATTTCTCCGGGCGCGGGCTCAAGCGTAATCAGACGCTGTGGGCGAGCTTCATGTTCGTGACCCCGCAGCAGAAGATTTACTACAGCGGCGATAGCGGCTACGGCCCGCACTTCAAAGCCATCGGCGAGCAGTTCGGAACGGTGGATCTGGCGATTATGGAGAACGGCCAGTACGACCAGGACTGGAAGTACATTCACATGATGCCGGATGAGACCGCGCAGGCCGCCGACGATCTGCGCGCTCGTGCGGTGTTGCCTGGGCATGCGGGGCGCTTCGTACTGGCGAAACATAGCTGGGACGACCCCTACAAACGGCTGGCGGCGGCCAGCGAACAACGACCGTGGCGTCTGTTAACGCCGATGCTGGGCGAGCCGGTTTGGGTCGCCGATAAGAGACAATCGTTTAATGCCTGGTGGCGCTAATCGCCAGTTTGGTTCAAGAGGAGAGAGGACTTATGACTATTTCCGCTCAGGTGATTGAGACTATCGTCGGATGGATTGATGATAATTTGCATCAACCGCTGCGTATTGATGATATTGCTCGCCACTCCGGTTATTCAAAATGGCATCTGCAACGACTCTTTTTACAGTATAAAGGGGAGAGTCTGGGGCGCTATATTCGCGAGCGCAAACTGCGTCTGGCGGCGCGTGACCTGCGCGATACCGATCAGCGGGTCTATGATATCTGCCTGAAATACGGCTTTGATTCCCAGCAAACCTTTACCCGCATTTTCACCCGCACCTTTCATCAGCCGCCGGGCGCCTACCGGAAAGAAAATCACAATCGCGCCCACTGAGGCGCGTCCGCCGGAGGAGACCGGCGGACCGCTTGGTTACCAGGCGTAGTTCACCGTGGCGGTTACCGTGCGACCAATGCCGTAGAAACAGGCGCTATCGCTGGCGCATGAAGCGACGTATTTGGTATCGGCGATATTGTTGACGTTGAACTGGACTTTGGCTCCTTGCAGCGCCGAATTCAGTTCCCCCAGCTCATAGCTGACCATGGCGTCATACAGATCCACCGCCGGCACTTTGAAGGTGTTTTTGGCGTCGCCGTAGCTGGTGCCGATATAGCGCATCCCCACGCCGGCGGTCAGGCTTTTCAGCGCCCCGTTCGGTAGGGTATAGCTGGCGAAGGCCGAGGCCATATGCGTCGGGATACGCGCCGGCGTTTTGCCTTCGGTCCCGGCGACGGTGGTACTGACGGTTTCGGCATCGGTCCAGGTGTAAGAGGCGATCAGATTCAGGTTATCAAAGACCGTGGCGTGGGCCTCGGCTTCAATGCCTTTCGAACGCACTTTACCGCTATTTTCAAACCACCCGGCCGCGCTGTTATACGTCGCCACGTTGCTCTGGGTCAGGTCATACATCGCCAGCGTCATCAGCGCCGATGGGGTCGGCTGATACTTCACGCCGGCTTCCACCTGCTTCCCTTCACTCGGCGCAAACGGCTCCACGCCCGGCGCCCGGTTGGTTTGCAGGTTGGGCTCGAACGAGGTGCTGTAGCTGATATAGGGCGAGAGGCCGAAATCAAACGCGTACAGCAGGCCGGTACGCCAGGTGAACTTGCTGTCGTTTTTCTGCGTGCGGCTGTTATCGGTAAAGTCGCTGGTGCGAACTTCCGCCCAGTCGTAGCGGCCGGAAAGCAGTAGCTCCCAGTTTTCCCAGCTCAGCTGATCCTGAAGATAGAGACCCAGCTGATCGAGATTCTGCTGTTCATCGCTGGCGGTGCTGAAGGTGCTTTCATCGACCTTCACGCCATAGACCGGATGACGCCAGTCGAGATCGTACTGCGACCCACCGGCGCGGCCGAGATATTGCTTATCCTTACTGGTTTTGTAATCCAGCCCGCCAATGGCGGTATGCGTCAACTCGCCGGTGGCGAACTGCGCCTCGAGCTGGTTATCGATGGCAAACTCGTCGGTTTGCCGCTCTTCATGCTGGGCGCGACGCGAGAGCACTGAACTGCTGGCGGCGCTGTTGGTATACACCAGATAGCGATATTTCTGTTTGATCGTCGCATAGCGCGCGTTCTGGCGCAGAGTGAGCGTATCGTTGAGCTGGTGCTCAAATTCGTAGCCGACCAGGGTCTGCTCGCGCCAGGATTGATCGTAGCTGGGGTCGCTGACGTTAAAGTCGCGCGGAATATAGCTGCCATCGACGCTGCTGACGGTGCCGTAGTGCGGCAGGAAGTTGCGATAGCCGGCATCGGGATCTTTTTGATAGCTGGTCAGCAGGGTGAAACGGGTGGCGTCGTTGGGGTACCAGGTCAGCGTCGGGGCGATCGCCATCCGGGTCTCTTTATAGTCGTCGACCTGATTGTTCTGAGTGCGGGCGATGCCGTTCAGGCGGTAGAGCAGGCGTCCGTCATCGCTCAGCGGGCCGCCGAAATCAAAAGCGCCTTCCGCCAGCTGGTGATTACCGGTGCGGAACTGCACTTCATGCACCGGCTGGCTGGTGGGGCGTTTGCTGGTCATGCTGATAAGCCCGCCGGGGTTGACCTGACCAAAAAGCACCGAGGCCGGGCCGCGCACCAGCTCGACGCGCTCCAGCAGCCACGGATCCATCGTGCCGGTTTGTGACGAGGCGGTGGCACCATAGCTCAGGCCGTCGAGAAACTTCGGCACGTAGCTGAAGCCGCGAACAAAGACTTCATCGTTGCGGTTGGACGATCCGCGATACTCGGTGAACACCCCGGCGCTATAGCGCAGCGCCTGGGAGACCGATGTGACGTCCAGCGCTGCCATCTGGTCACGGGTGATCACGGAAACCGACTGCGGGGTTTTCACCAGCTCGGCGGCGGTTTTAGTGGCTGAAAGGGTTTTCGTCGCCACGATGCCCTTGACCGGGGCGGTGGGGTCTTCATTACTGCCCGCGCTGACAACGAGAGTCTCCTCCGCCGCCAGCGCCTGTCCTGCGAGTGTCGCCACGGCAAGACCTGTTAACCAGAGTTTTGTTATCTTATTATATTTAAACATATTTTTCGCTGTATCCTTGGTTTAAATTGCCATAATCATCCATTTTCCCCATCAGAAAAATCTAATGGCTGTCACGAGCGAAACTGATGTTATTGCAAATCATTACCATTTGCATTAGCGTTATTAACAAATTTTTACACGGGTAAATCAGGCAATGAAGACGGCATGGAGTGGTCTGCTGATGGGCATGAGTACGCTACCGGCAGCAGCAATGAACTGCGAGTCTCCCTCGCTGCAGGGGGAGCTACAGGGACGATTCGATGCCAGCGGAGAGGTCTGTTTTGACCTGCCGACATTGGGCGAGAACTACGTCACGGCGACGATTTCCGGCGTCACGGATGCCCGGCTGCTGGATGAAAACAACCGTCGCCTGCGTACCCTGCTGGCGGGTGGGCCGCCGGACGGGGAACAGACGCTGCTGTTTTCTCTGCCGGTAAACCGGTCATCGGCGCTGGTGCTGCACGGTGAGGAGGGGGCGAGCTGGCGTTTCCGCTGGCGGATGAAAGAGACCACCGCGCTGGCCAAAAACCAGGCGCTGGATCCGGTCAGTCCCCGCCTGCAGCAGCTGACGCAAGAGCTGGCGGCGGGCGGTTCGACGGCGAGCTTCTGGCGGGAGCGTGAACAGGAGGGGACGCCGATGGTCGAAGCGGTGGATGCGGGCCACAAGCGGGTCACCTTCCTGTGGCGCGGCGCGAGTCAGAATGTCTTTATTCTTGGTTCACCGGCGGGCGATCACGACCCGCTGTTTCGCCTCGCTCATTCTGATGTCTGGTTTCGCAGCTATGTGGTGCCGGCAGATACCCTGATGCAGTACAAACTGGCGCCGGACGTACCGCTGATCGAGGGAAACGGCCGCGAACAGCGGCGGGCGATTCTGGTCAGCGCCCAGGCCGATCCGCTGAATCCGCAGAGCGTTAACCGCGCCAGCGATCGCTGGAACCGCTATTCGCTGCTGGCGCTCAATCCTGCGCGGTACTGCACGCCGCAGCGCATGGCGCAGCCGCTGCGTTATGGCACTTTGACCCGGCATCAGCTGCACAGCGACTTTTTGCACAATACCCGGGAAGTGATGATCTATCGCCCGCGTTTGTCGCAGCCCGCGCGCTGGACCTTAATGCTGTTCGATGGCAAAACCTATCAGGATGAATACCACTTCGCCAACGTGCTGGACGGCCTGATCCCCAATCATCTCCTGCCGCCGGTTAACGTGGTGTTTATCGATAGCCTCGATCACCCGCGACGGGCGAAAGAGCTGCCGCCAAATCCCTTCTTTGCCGACTTTATGGCGCATGAACTGCTGCCGTGGCTGCGCCAGCAGGGGCTGAATTTAACCCGGCAAAAAACCGTCGTCGCGGGCTCCAGCTATGGCGGGTTGGCCGCATCGTGGGTGGCGCTGCGCTATCCGCGTCAGTTTGCCAACGTCCTTAGCCTGTCGGGGTCCTACTGGTGGGCTCCCCAGGGCGAAGAGGCCAGCTGGCTGACGCGGCAGTATCAGAAGTCGCCGCGCTATCCGCTGCGTTTCTGGCTGCAGGCGGGCAGGTTCGAGACCTCGGGGCCCGACGGCGGAATTTATCGTAATACCCTTGAGTTTGAACGGGTGCTACGCGATAAAGGCTATCGCGTCAGCTTCCACCCCTCCTCCAGCGGCCACGACTACGCCGCCTGGTGCGAGGCGCTGGTCGCAGGGATGCGCGATTTTACCGGCTTAACGCTCAAGGGAAAACCAACGACGCCAGACCCAGCGCAGCAGCACATATTCAATCGCACCTAGCGCCAGGAACCACAGGCAGAAGAGCAGGGTATAAAACTGGTTGAGATCCATCAGATGGAAGGTATCAACCAGTTTTTGCGCCAGCGTCAGCCCAAGGGAAGGCGCTGGCAGCAGCAAACAAGAGATCAGGGCCAGCAATAAAATGCCGGCGGCAGAGATCAGCGTTTCGAGCGGATGTTTCATTACTTGTTAATCATCAGTTAAAAAACATATTGTCCGGGAAAAGGACATTTAACGCAATATACTTTCCTGCGTTATTGTTTTCCGTCATTAGTCATTACCCTGATATTATATGTTCCCATTCCCTTGTTAATCTTTTTGGTATTATTTGTGATTAAGTTAATGACAATATAACGTCAGTTAATGTCATAATTAAATCATGAACTTTACAAAACTATAAGTACTATATCCTACTAAAGTGGCAATACCGATAGCGAGCAGTATGTACAGCGCCAGCCGGCGTCCGCGATAGATTCCAAACATAATCGACCTCGTTTAATTTATGTTTATTAATATTCTGCAATAGTTGTTCTCAGAATTAACTTATCACAGATTTTAAATATTGCGAGAGGTTGAAAATTGTTTTAGATCAATTTTTATCGCGCTAAATAAAATCATATTCATTCATTGGCCAGAAATGATTTCAGGCTTTCCGACTCACGGAATTTAAAAGGAAACTTTATTTTGACCAAAATGATAAACCCACATAATACCCCTCCAGCCGTCGCCGCCGCGTCGTCGCCGGCCTATCGACAGACCGTTGAAGCGGTGCTGGCGCAGAAACAGAGCCGCGTCGACGGGCTGAGCTCTGCCGAGGCCGCTGAACGCCTGAAATCCTGTGGGCCTAACGCTCTGCCGGAAAAGAAAAGTCGGCCGGCCTGGCTGCGTTTTCTGGCCCATTTTAATGATGTCCTGATTTTTGTCCTGCTGGCAGCGGCGGCGCTGACCGCGGTGATGGGCCACTGGGTGGATACCCTGGTCATTCTTGGCGTGACGGTAATTAACGCTCTGATCGGCCACGTCCAGGAAAGTAACGCCGAAAAATCCCTGCAGGGCATCCGCAACATGCTTTCCAGCAACGCGCGAGTACAGCGCAACGGCAAACACGAGACCCTCCCCACCCGCGATCTGGTACCGGGAGATATCGTCATTCTGCGCGCCGGCGACCGCGTACCGGCGGATATGCGCCTGATTGAAACGCACAACCTGCGGGTGGAAGAGGCGATCCTGACGGGGGAGTCGACGGTCGTCGATAAAATGACCGCCGCGCTGCAGGGGGAACTGCCGCTGGGCGACCGCACTAACATGGTCTTTTCCGGCACCACCATTAGCGCCGGCGGCGGCGTTGGCGTGGTGACGGAGACCGGGCAGGATACCGAGCTCGGGCACATCAACCAGATGATGTCGGGGATTGAGAAGCATCGCACCCCGCTGCTGGTGCAGATGGATAAGCTGGGGAAGGCGATTTTCGCCATTATCCTCGCCATGATGGCCGCGCTGTTCGCCTTCAGCCTGGCGCTGCGCGATATTCCAATGGGGGAGCTGCTGCTGTCGCTGATTAGCCTCGCGGTCGCCGCGGTCCCGGAAGGTCTGCCGGCGATTATCTCCATTATTCTCTCCTTCGGGGTGCAGGCGATGGCGCGTAAACGAGCCATCATCCGCAAGCTGCCGACGGTAGAGACGCTGGGGGCAATGACCGTGGTGTGCTCGGATAAAACCGGTACCCTGACGATGAACGAAATGACGGTCAAAGCGATTATTACCGCCGACTGCTGCTACCGCGTCGAAGGGGACAGCTACGAGCCGCAGGGCAACATTTGTCTGGAAGGCAGCGATGAGCCGGTACAGATTAAAGCGGGAAGCGTGCTGGAAAGCTGGCTGCGGACCATCGACCTGTGCAACGACAGCCAGCTGGTGCAGGACGAGCGCGGCCTGTGGGGGATCACCGGCGGCCCGACCGAAGGGGCATTAAAAGTGCTGGCGGCGAAAGCCAAACTGCCGCCGGTGGCGACCCGGCTGGTAGCCAAAATTCCGTTCGACTCACAGTACAAGTATATGGCGACGCACCAGGACATCGCCGGCGAAGAGCGCGTGCTGATTACCGGGGCGCCGGACGTCATTTTCACGATGTGCCGCCAGCAGATGACGAAACAGGGGGCGGCGCCGTTCGAGCGCCAGTACTGGGAGGAGCAGATATCGCGCTTCGCCAGCCAGGGGCTGCGAATGGTCGCCGCCGCCAGTAAACCGGCCGACGCCGGGCGTACCGAGCTGACCCATGACGATCTGCGTGAGGGCCTGGTATTCCTCGGCATCGCCGGGATGATGGATCCGCCGCGCCCTGAAGCCATTGACGCTATCCACGCCTGCCAGACCGCGGGGATCCGCGTGAAGATGATCACCGGCGATCACCCGCAGACGGCGATGAGCATCGGCCAGATGCTGGGGATCACCAACAGCAGCCAGGCGATGACCGGCTATCAGCTGGAGCACATGGATGATGCTGAGCTGGCGAAAGCGGCGGTTGCATACGATATTTTTGCCCGCACCAGCCCGGAGCATAAGCTGCGTCTGGTCAAAGCGCTGCAGGAGAGCGGCGAAATCGTCGGGATGACCGGCGACGGCGTTAACGACGCCCCGGCGCTCCGTCAGGCTGACGTGGGCATCGCCATGGGGATCAAAGGCACCGAAGTGACCAAAGAGGCGGCCGATATGGTGCTGACGGATGACAACTTCGCCACCATCGCCAGCTCGGTGAAAGAGGGGCGTCGCGTATACGACAACCTGAAGAAAACGATCCTGTTTATTATGCCCACCAACCTGGCGCAGGGGCTGCTGATTATCATTGCCCTGCTGGCGGGGAATATCATCCCGCTGACGCCGGTGTTGATTCTGTGGATGAACATGGCAACCTCCGCCACGCTCTCCTTCGGTCTGGCTTTTGAAGCCGCTGAGCGCAATGTGATGCACCGGCCGCCGCGTAAAACCGGCCAGCACGTGATGGATGCCTTCGCCGTCTGGCGCGTGGCGTTCGTCGGGACCATGATTGCCGTCGCCGCCTTTATGCTTGAGGCCTGGCTGGCGCCACGCGGCCACAGCGCCGAGTTTATCCGCACCGTGCTGCTGCAGATGCTGGTGACCGCCCAGTGGGTGTACATGATTAACTGCCGCAGCAGCGAGAGCTTCTCTTTGAATCGCGGCCTGCTGCGTAACAAAGGTATCTGGCTGGTCAGCGGCGTGCTCCTGCTTCTGCAACTGGCGATTATCTACCTGCCGTTTATGCAGACCATGTTCGGCACCGCATCCCTGCCGCTGCGCTACTGGTTTATTACCCTGGCGATTGGCGTCGTGATGTTCCTGGTGGTGGAAGTTGAGAAACGTCTGACCCGTCCGTTACGTAAAGCTGTCTGACCCTTCCTGCATCCCTCTCCGTCGGGGAGGGATGCAGCCATCCCAGCAAGGAATCCCGATGAGAAACATTCTGCGTCTGGTCTTTCTGACCGTTGGCCTGGCAGGCTGCGCCCTGACGGCCGCCGCCGCTCCCGCCGTTGCGGTACGCGCCGCTGCGGTCCAGCTGCTGCCGCACGCTGAGGAGCATCGCCTCCCCGGCCGCATTGAAGCCATTCATGAAGTGGAGATCCGCGCCCGTACCGAAGGTACGATCCTGCAGCGCCATTTCCACGACGGGCAATACGTCAGGAAGGGTGAACGGCTGTTTACCCTTGATGACGCCCAGCCCCGCGCCGCGCTGGCGCTGGCGAAGGCCGAACTCAAAAGCGCTCAGGCGTCGCTGCGTCAGGCTCAACAACTGCTGAACCGCTACCAGCAGCTGAAAAATAACCACTCCATCAGCCGCAACGATGTCGATACCGCGCAGATGCAGCGCGATGTCGCCGCCGCCGCCGTTGAGCAGGCGAAGGCGCGCGTTACGGCGCAGCAAATCACCCTCGATTACACCGGTATCGATTCGCCGGTGAGCGGGCGCATCGGCCACAGCCGTTTTCACGTCGGCAGCCTGGTGGGGCCGGGTAGCGGCACGCTGGTGGATATTGTGCAGCTTGATCCCATACGCGTCTCTTTCGCATTAGATGAGGCCGCTTTTTACAGCAAAGCCGGGCAGCATGCCGATATCAGCGCGCTGAAGCAGGCGTGGCTGGCGCAGATTGCGCCCAACGGCCAGTGGGAAGAGGGGCGGCTGACTTCGGTAGATAACCGGATTGACGCCCGCACCGCCAGCGTGGTGCTGCGCGCCGAATTCGCCAACCCGCAGCATCGCCTGCTGCCGGGCGGTAGCGTACCGGTGATCTTCCGCCCGCGGCAGCGGCAGGAGAGCCTGATGATCCCGGCCGCCGCCGTCCAGCAGGATGCGCAGGGGTTCTATAGCTGGGTGGTGTCGCAGGACAATACCGCCGCGCTGCGCCGCGTTACCCTCAACGGGCAGCAGGGGCAGCAGTTTGTCGTGGCGGATGGTTTGCAAGCGGGCGAGCGCGTGGTGACGGAAGGCGCCCAGCGCCTGCGTGACGGCGTAGCCGTTCAGCTGCTGAAATAAGGAAGGAGAGGGGATGCTGACGTTTTTTATTCGTCGCCCGCGTTTTGCGATGGTGATTGCCCTGCTGATAACCTTTATCGGCGCGCTGGCGCTGAAGCTGATTCCGGTCGAGCAATATCCGCAAATTACGCCGCCGGTGGTCAATGTCAGCGCCAGCTGGCCGGGCGCCAGCGCGGCGGACGTCGCGGAGGCCATCGCCGCGCCGCTGGAAACCCAGCTCAACGGCGTTGATCATATGCTGTATATGGAGTCCACCAGTTCCGATGAGGGGGCCTACAGCCTGAGCCTGACCTTTGCGGCAGGTACCGATGCCGATCTGGCGGCGATTGACGTGCAAAACCGCATCTCCCAGGCGGTGGCGCAGCTTCCGGCCGAGGCGCAGCAGAACGGCGTGCAGGTGCGCAAGCGGGCGAGCAACCTGCTGATGGGCGTCAGCCTTTATTCGCCGCTGGAGACGCTCTCGCCGCTGTTCGTCAGCAACTACGCCAGCACCCAGGTCCGCGAGGCGCTGGCCCGTCTGCCTGGCGTGGGCGAGGTGCAGATGTTCGGCGCCCGCGATTACAGCATGCGGATCTGGCTGCGGCCGGATCGCATGAATGCGCTGAACATCACCACCGATGATATATCCCAGGCGCTGCGCGAGCAGAACGTGCAGGGGGCGGCCGGGCAGGTGGGGACGCCGCCGGTGTTCAATGGCCAGCAGCAGACGCTGACCATAAACGGTTTGGGCCGCCTGAGTGATGCGGAGAGCTTCGCTCAGGTTGTTATCCGCAGCGGCGAACGCGGCCAGTTAGTCCGTCTCTCTGAAGTGGCGACCATCGAGCTCGGTGCGCGCAGCTACAGCTCCGGCGCCCAGCTGAACGGTAGAGACTCCGCTTATCTCGGCATCTATCCGACGCCCACCGCCAACGCCCTGCAGGTCGCCAGTGCGGTACGCGCCGAACTGACGCGTTTGCATAGCCGCTTCCCGGCGGATCTGACCTGGGAGGTAAAATTCGATACCACCCGCTTTGTGGCGGCGACGATCAAAGAAATTGGCGTTTCGCTGGTGTTGACCCTGCTGGCGGTGGTGGTGGTGGTCTCGCTATTCCTCCAGAGCTGGCGGGCGACGCTGATTGTCGCCCTGGCGATCCCGGTGTCGCTGATCGGCAGCTTTGCCGTGCTTTATCTGCTGGGCTATAGCGCCAATACCTTGAGTCTGTTTGCCATTATTCTCGCCCTGACCATGGTGGTGGATGACGCCATCGTGGTGGTCGAGAGCGTTGAAACCCATCTGGCGGAAGGTCTGGACCGTGTGGCGGCCACCGGCCAGGCATTACGGCAGATCGCCGGGCCGGTTATCGCCACCACGCTGGTGCTGCTGGCGGTATTTGTGCCGGTGGCGCTGCTGCCGGGGATTGTCGGCGAACTGTATCGTCAGTTTGCCGTGACCTTGTCAACCGCCGTGACCCTGTCGAGCATTGTGGCGTTAACGTTGACCCCGGCGCTGTGCGCGCTATTGCTGCGCCCGCGACCGGCGCAGCCGGCCGCTATCTGGCGGGTGTTTAATCAGGGGCTGGATCGCCTGCGCAACGGCTATGGCGCGCTCGTCGGGCGGATGAATCGCCGTCCGTGGCTGGCGCTGCTGGCGACGGTCGCCGCTGCCGGGCTGGTGGCGTTCAGCTTTAGTACCATGCCGCGGGGCTTTTTGCCGCAGGAAGATCAGGGCTATTTCTTTGCCAGCGTGCAGCTGCCGGAGGCGGCGTCGCTGGAGCGCACCGAAGCGGTTATGGCCCAGGCGCGTACATTGCTGCTGGCTAACCCGGCGGTGGAGGATGTGATTCAGGTATCGGGCTTTAATATCCTCAACGGCACCAGCGCCGCCAACGGCGGCTTTATTTCGGTGATGCTGAAGGACTGGCATCTGCGGCCGCCGCTGGATGAGGTGATGGGTAAACTGCAGGGCCAGCTGTTGGGGCTGCCGGAAGCGAACATTATGGCCTTTGCGCCGCCGACGCTGCCCGGGCTGGGCAACGCCTCGGGCTTTAACCTGCGCATCCTGGCGCAGGCCGGGCAATCTTCAGCGGAGCTGGAACAGGTGACGCGGCAGGTGCTGCAGAGGGCCAACCAGCATCCGCAGCTGAGCCAGGTATTTACCACCTGGAGCAGCAACGTCCCGCAGCTGACGCTTAGCGTCGACCGTGATCAGGCGGCGCGGCTGGACGTGCCGGTATCGCGGATTTTCAGCAGCCTGCAAACGGCGTTTGGCGGCACCCGCGCCGGCGATTTTAGCATCAATAACCGGGTCTACCATGTGGTGATGCAAAACGAGATGCAGTGGCGCGAGCGGGCGGCGCAGATTGGCGAGCTGTATGTGCGCAGCAATCACGGCGAGCGGGTGCGCCTGAGTAATCTGGTGACCATCACCCCCACCGTCGGGGCGCCGTTTATCCAGCAGTACAACCAGTTTCCGTCGGTGTCGGTAAGCGGCTCCGCGGCGCAAGGCGTCAGCAGCCGTACGGCAATGGCCGCGATGGAGCACATTCTGCTGGCGAATTTGCCTGCCGGGTATGACTATGCGTGGAGCGGGATCTCATGGCAGGAGCAGCAGACCGGCAACCAGGCGATGTGGATTGTGCTGGCGGCGGTGGCGATGGCGTGGCTGTTCCTCGTCGCGCAGTATGAAAGCTGGACGCTGCCGGCCAGCGTGATGCTGTCGGTGCTGTTCGCGATCGGCGGCTCGCTGCTGTGGCTCTGGTGGACCGGTTACGCCAACGATGTGTACGTGCAGATTGGCCTGGTGTTGCTGATCGCCCTGGCGGCGAAGAATGCGATCTTGATCGTCGAGTTCGCCAGAACCAGGCGCGAAGAGGGGCTGTCGATTACGGATGCCGCCCGCGAAGGGGCGACCCGACGTTTTCGCGCGGTGCTGATGACCGCGGTCTCCTTTATCATCGGCATTCTGCCGATGATGCTCGCCACCGGCGCCGGGGCGCAGAGCCGGCGGATTATCGGCACCACGGTGTTCAGCGGCATGCTGGTGGCGACGGTGATTGGTATTGTGTTTATTCCGTCGCTGTTCGTGCTGTTCCAGCGTTTACGCGAGTGGGGCCATCGCCGGATATAGGTTCTCCGTGGCTGGCGTTGTGCCGCCCGGAGTCAGGCGTTGACGCCGCGGCCCGGGTGTTCTGACCGGGGTGGGTTCATTTACTGTTTCGTCTCCACCGCAATCATGGTGACGAACGGGTGATACTGCCACGGTACGCCGCCGCCTTTGTGGTACATCTTTGAAAGGGTGCCATCGAGATAGAGCATCTGCCGGACGTTAAGCTTCGCCTGCGCGTAGCAGGCGAAGTCGTAGAAGTTGGTTTCGCGCGCGCTGAGCATAAATATCACCTGGCCCTGGCGGGTGATGCCGACGGCATTGCGCAGCTTGCGCGAACTGGCCGAGGGTTTCAGCCGCCAGTTGATGGCGCCATTTTCAATGAGCATCGGCCCGGACTGCACGGCGTAATCCATCTCCGGCGTGCGCTTGAATTTGTCGATACGGACGATCCCCGCCCGCTGGCCCTGAAGATAAAACACTCCGCCGGGGCGAATAAAAAAGTTGCCGCCGCCGGAGGCGCGATTAAGCGCCACCTTTTGCTCGCCCTTTTCGATATACAGCCCCAGCGGCTCGTAGGCCTTATCGTAAATCCCGCCGTTCATTGCCATCTGTACGCGCCCCTTCTGATTGATATCACTCAGCAGCGCGCGCAGCGAACCCCAGGCCTTGCCGTCTTCCTTTTGCCAGTACATCACGATGCGCTCGCGCTGCGGATTGACGGTATAGCTTTGTAGCGTCAGCGACGGGTCGGTGAGGGTACATTTCCCGCCGGCCAGTGCGGACAGGGGGAGCAGCAGCGCGGGCAGCAGCGGCGAAAGGCGCAAGGTCATGAGAACGTTCCTGATGGGCCGCAAACAGAAGCGGGGCGGCGAAATCAATATTGCCCGCAGTATACCTTTTTGCCCGACTACGCTGCCCAGATTTCGCAGTGTTTCCGCACCAGGCCGATCAGCGAGCCGCCGCCGGCGACAAACTCGCGCATCTGTCGGGCTTCGCTCTTCTCCTGCTGCAGCTGGCGCGCGATCGCCTCAAGGGCGCTGGCGGCATTGAGCGTGTCGGCGTAGGGCATGATGCGGGGGATTAGCTGCAAAATCTCCTCGCGAAGCTGACGCTGCTCGCCGCTGTGCACATCCGTATTAATGCCCTCCAGCCCGTAGCGACAGGCCTGGTAGCGGTTGAAAGGATAAAGCAGGTAGTCATCGGGGTGAGGTTTAAACGGCCTCTCCGTCAGCAGCCAGCAGGCAAGCGTCTGGATGAAGCCGGCGATATTGACCGCCTGAGCGAGAGTGAGCGGAGTATCCATCACCCGTACTTCCACGGTGCCAAAGCGCGGGCTGGGGCGAATATCCCAGTGCAGATCCTTCATACTGTCGATCATGCTGGTATAGCTGAGGCGGCGAAACAGGCGGGTAAACTCCTGCCAGCTGTTGACCCACGGCATCGGCCCGTTGTCAGGATAAGCGGCAAACAGATTCAGGCGCGAACAGGCAAAACCGCTGTCGGCGCCGTCGAGCCACGGTGATGCCGCATTGAGCGCAATACAGTGCGGGACGAAGCGCGACAGGCCATGCAAAAGATAGATCGCCTCATCGCCATTCTGGCAGCCGACGTGGACGTGCTGGCCGAATATCGTGGCCTGTTGCGCCAGGTAGCCGAAGTGCTCCACGGTTTTCAGATAGCGCGGATTATCGCTGATCTGCTGGCGCTGCCAGGTCTGGAAGGGGTGGGTTCCGCCGCCGCAGATTTGCAGATGGTGCCGGGCGGCAGCGTGTAAAACCGCCTGCTGGAGGGTGCCCAGCTGCGCCGCGGCCTGGTGGATATCTCGACAAACCCCGGTGGCGATTTCCAGCATGCTTTCGGTGATGTCATGTTTAGCCTCACCGACGCTGAGCCCGGCCTTCACGTCGTCGATAAGCAGCGAAGAGTCCTGGCTCAGGTCGTATCCCGGCGGGTTGACCACCTGCAGCTCCAGTTCAATCCCCAGGGTGAAGGGATCGGAACGGTGAAAGTCGGGTAATGGCATGGTAACTCCCGGATGATTATCGCGATATCCCCGTCATACCTTAAGTGGTATGCGGGTTGGCTTTGTTACCCGGCTCATCCATGAGCCTCGCCCTTACGGACCGCCGCGACGCGGCGTTCAAATCTGTTGCGGACAGATTTGCCGCAGACTCCCGTCGCTTACTGGAGCCCGCTCCTGCGGACTCCCTGCGTCGCCGCCTTCCCGCAACTCGAATGATTTAGGGTATAAACGAAGTATAGTTGGGATCGCCCGGGGCGGATAATGGTACGAAAATGAGCAGATTAATTTATATAAAGTGACGCTACGTTATTATTATCGGGCTTTGCGGTGCGCCAATAAATAGCCTGGTGCAATTCTGCAACCTGTTTCACCCTGGTGGTGCGCTAAGATAAGGTTTGTTTATTTTTTCAATTAAAATCATTTGGATATAATAGGCTGTGCTTATTTTATAAGCGCTTTAACACTTATTTTTAGCGTTGATAAACTGGTATGCATCTTGCCTGTTAAATAACGACTTTTATTTAACAGGGACAATGTGATGCTAAATAACACCGTACTTTTACGCAAACGTCATCTCGCCGTTGCTGTGAGCGGCGCGTTGGCGCTATTTGCCTCCCTACAGGCCAATGCCTCCACCCTGCGGATCGCGATGACCGCCGCCGATATTCCCCTGACGCTTGGGCAGCCCGATCAGGGGTATGAAGGCAACCGCTTTACCGGTATCCCGCTGTACGATGCGCTGGTCGAGTGGGATCTTTCACAGGGCGAAAAGCCCAGTGGCCTGGTTCCGGGCCTGGCGACGGAGTGGCACGTTGACCCGCAGAATCAAAGTCGCTGGATTTTTACCCTCCGTCCCGGAGTGAAGTTTCATGATGGCAGCGAGGTGAACGCCGAGGCCATCGTCTGGAACGTCGACAAGGTGCTCAATAAAAATGCGCCGCAATACGCGCCAGGGCAAATTGGCAACACCCTCTCGCGGATGCCCACCCTGACCGGCGCGGAAAAGATCGACGATCGTACGGTGGCGCTCACCACCTCCGAGCCGGACGCGCTGCTGCCGTACAACATCACCAACCTGTTTATCGTCTCGCCGACGGCGTGGCAGAAGCTGTATGACGCGGTACCGGCCGCCACCGGCGACGCGGCGGCACGCGGTAAGCAGGCGTGGACGGAGTTCGCCGCGCATGCGGTGGGCAGCGGCCCGTTCAAAATGGAAAAGCTGGTCCCACGTCAGCAGCTTATTCTCGATAAAAACCCCGATTACTGGAATAAAAAGCGTATTCCACGCGTCGATAAAGTGGTGCTGATCCCGCTGCCGGAAGCGAACGCCCGCACCGCCGCGCTGCTTTCAAAACAGGTGGACTGGATTGAGGCCCCGGCGCCGGACTCGGTCGATCAGATTAAAGCCCAGGGCTTTAAAATTTACGCCAATACCCAGCCGCATCTGTGGCCGTGGCAATTCTCCTTTGAAGAGGGCTCGCCGTGGAAAGATATTCGCGTGCGCCAGGCCGCCAACCTGTGTCTTAACCGCGCCGAGCTCAAAAGCTATCTCGGCGGCTATATGACCGAGGCGACCGGCGTGTATGAAGCCGACAGCCCGTGGCGCGGCAAACCCACTTTCCAGATCAAATATGACCCGGATACCGCCCGCAAGCTGATGAGCGAAGCCGGATTTAGCGCCGCAAAACCGCTGCACGTGACGGTCGCGACCTCCGCCTCCGGCTCCGGGCAGATGCAGCCGCTGCCGATGAACGAATATATCCAGCAGAGCCTGAAAAGCTGCTTCTTTAATGTCGATATCAAAGTGACGGAATGGAACACCCTGTTCACCAACTGGCGTCTTGGGGCAAAAGATCCCTCGGCGAAGGGGATCGATGCGATCAACGTCAGCGCCGCGGTCAACGATCCTTACTTTGGCATGATCCGCTTCTCGACGGCCAAAGCCTTCCCGCCGGTCGCCACCAACTGGGGTTACTTCTCGACGCCGGAGACGGAAAAGCTGGCGACGGCGGTGAAGCACGCCTTTACCCCGGCGGAGATGGATAAAGCCGCCGGGGAACTGCACGCGGCGCTGGTGGATCAGGTCCCGTTCCTGTTTGTCGCTCATGATGTCGGGCCGCGCGCCATCTCGCCTGCGGTGACCGGCGTGGTGCAGCCGCAGAGCTGGTTTATCGATCTCAGTCTGGTGAGCAAGAAAGAGTAATCACCCAGGGGAAAAAGATGATCAATACGCTGCTATACCGCATTCTGCTGGCCATTCCCACGATGCTCGGGGTGGCGCTGATCTGTTTTATGCTGGTGCAGATTGCGCCGGGCGATCCGCTGGTCTCGGTGATGCCGCCGGACGCCTCCGAAGCGCTGCGTCAGACGTTAATGCAGGCCTATGGCTTCGATAAACCGCTGCCGCTGCAGTTTGTACACTGGCTGTGGCGGGCGCTGCACGGCGATCTGGGGATGTCGGTGGCGACCGGACGGCCGGTGATCGACGAGGTGATGACCGCCGTCAGCTACTCGCTGCGCCTGGCGCTGCTGGCAACCATCATCGGCTTTGTACTGGGCAGCCTGTTTGGCTTCGTCGCCGGCTACTTTCGCAACAGCATCATTGACCGTCTGGCTTCGCTACTGTCGGTCTTTGGCGTCAGCGTGCCGCACTATTGGCTGGGTATGCTGTTGGTCATCGTCTTCAGCGTCAAATTTGCTCTGTTGCCGGCCACCGGCGGTGGGCCGATTGGCGGCGGCGGCTGGCAATGGGACCAGCAGCATCTGCAGTTTATGCTGCTGCCGGCGATTACGCTGTCGGTGATCCCGACCGGGATTATTGCCCGCACGGTGCGGTCGCAGGTGGCCGATATTCTCAGCCAGGAGTTTATTGTCGGCCTGCGCGCCCGCGGGCTCAACGAGTCGCGCATCTTCCTGCACGTGGTGAAAAACGCCGCGCCGACCGCGCTGGCGGTGATGGGGCTACAGGTGGGGTATTTGATGGGGGGCTCGATCCTCGTCGAAACGGTCTTTTCCTGGCCTGGCACCGGCCTGCTGCTGAATACCGCCATCTTCCAGCGCGACCTGCCGCTGCTGCAGGGCACCATCTGGGTGCTGGCGCTGTTCTTTGTGCTGCTCAATCTGCTGGTGGATATTCTGCAAACCACCCTCGATCCGCGAATTAAGAGGAGCTGACCATGGTGGATACCGCGACGACGAAAATGGCACCGGCTTCCCCGACCCGACCCCCTCGGCAGGGCTACTGGCGCGGGGTGTTTTACCGCTTAGTGCGCGATCCCGGCGGTCTGATCGTCGGAACCCTCATTCTGTTTTTGCTGGCGCTGGCGCTGTTCGGCCCCTGGCTGATAGTGAAAGATCCTTATCAGACATCGATGTTTTTACGCCTCAAGCCCGTGGGGAGCGAGGGCTTCCCGCTGGGGTCCGATGAGCTGGGGCGCGACATGCTTTCGCGTTTGATTCTCGGCGCCCGGCTGTCGCTGTTTATGGGGATTGTCCCGGTGGTGTTCGCCTTTTTTATCGGCGGCGCCATCGGCATTATTGCCGGCTATGCGGGCGGTAAAACCAATACCCTGATTATGCGTACCGTCGACGTCTTCTATGCCTTCCCTTCGGTGCTGCTGGCGATTGCGCTTTCCGGCGCGTTGGGGGCGGGGATCGGTAACGCGCTGCTGTCGCTGACGCTGGTGTTTGTGCCGCAGGTGGCGCGAATTGCTGAAAGCGTCACCGCCCAGGTCCGCCATATGGACTATATCGAGGCCGCCCGGGCGACCGGCGCCGGCGCTTTTACCATTATTCGCGTGCAGGTTCTCGGCAACGTGCTGGGGCCGATTTTTGTCTTCTCTACCGGGCTGATTTCCGTGTGCATGATCCTCGCCTCGGGCCTCTCTTTTCTCGGCCTCGGCGTGCGCCCGCCGGAGCCGGAATGGGGGTTGATGCTCAACACCTTACGCACGGCCATCTACACCCAGCCGTGGGTGGCGGCCTTACCCGGTCTGATGATTTTTATCACCTCCATTTCGTTCAATATCCTCGCCGACCGCCTGCGCACGGCCATGGCGATTAAGGAGTAAGCGATGCAACCTTTTCTCAATGTCGATCTCGGAGGGCCGGCCCAGCCGCTGCTGAAGGTCAATAACCTGTTGAAATATTTTCGCGCCGGCGGCGCAAAAAGCCGTGAAGTGGTGCAGGCGGTGGATAACGTCAGCTTTACGGTGCTGAAAGGGGAAACGCTGGGCGTGGTGGGGGAGTCGGGGTGCGGCAAATCGACGACGGCGCGGCTGCTGATGCAGCTGCTGCATCAGGATAGCGGCGAGCTGATCTTTGACGGTCTGGCGGTGGGGTCAACGCGCCTGCCGATGAAAGCGTATCGCCGCCAGGTGCAGATGGTGTTCCAGGATAGCTACGCTTCGCTTAACCCGCGTATGACGATGGAGGAGAGCATCGCCTTCGGCCAGCGCGTGCACGGGGTGAGCGCTCAAGAGGCCAGCGAATACGCGCGCTACCTGCTCGCCCACGTCGGCCTGGAACCTGAACGCTTTGCCCACCGCTATCCGCATGCGCTCTCCGGCGGCCAGCGCCAGCGCGTGAATATCGCCCGCGCCCTGGCGATGAAGCCGCGGCTGGTGATCCTTGATGAAGCCGTATCGGCGCTGGATAAATCGGTGGAGGCGCAGGTGCTGCAGCTGCTGCAGGAGCTCAAGCGCACCCTTGAGCTGACCTACGTGTTTATCAGCCATGACCTGCACGTGGTGCGCTGGCTGTCGGATCGCATTCTGGTGATGTATCTCGGCGAAGTGGTGGAAATTGGCCCCGCGGAGCAGCTGTTCACCGCCTCGGCTCACCCCTATACCCGCGCCCTGCTGAGCTCGATGCCGTCGATGGATCCCGAGAATCGGACCCTGATCTCCCCGCTGAACGGCGACCCGCCGAGCCCTATTTCTCCGCCAGCCGGCTGCCGGTTTCACACCCGCTGCCCGCATGCCAAAGCGGTCTGCTCGCAGGTGAAACCCCGGCTGGAGAGCGTGGGCGACGGCCACCACAGCGCCTGCCTGATGGCGCAACCGACCTCGCCCTGGCACCGCGTCATTGCCGTACAGGAGGTGAGCCATGTCGCATGACGCTTTTGTACATATCCGCGATCTGCGGGTGGAATTTCGCCGCGATGGACAGACGGTGAATGCGGTTAACGGCGTCTCTTTTGATGTCCGCAAAGGGGAGGTGATGGCGCTGATCGGCGAGTCGGGATCCGGCAAAAGCGTCACCCTGAGGGCGCTGATGCGTCTGCATCCGCCAAAAAGCAGCGTCCTTTCCGGGACGCTGCGGGTCGGGGAGGAGGAGGTGCTGAGCATGAACGCCTCGCAGCTGCGGCGCTATCGCGGCGCGCGCTGTGCGATGATTTTTCAGGAGCCGCTGCTGGCCTTTGACCCGGTGTACACCGTCGGCCAGCAGATCGTCGAGGGGCTGCGCCGCCATGAAGGCCTGTCGCGTCAGGCGGCAAAAGAACGGGCGCTGGAAGCGCTGCGCCAGGTGCGGATCCCCAGTCCGGAACGGCGGCTGGACGCCTATCCGCATGAGATGTCCGGCGGGATGCGCCAGCGGGCAATGATTGCCCTGGCGCTGTCGTGTAATCCGCAGCTGCTGCTGGCGGATGAGCCGACGACCGCCCTCGACGCCACGGTGCAAATCCAGATTTTGATCCTGCTGCGCGAGCAGCAAAAGCAGCGCGGCCTGGCGATTATCTTTGTCACCCATGATATCGGCGCGGCGGTGGAGATTGCCGACCGGGTGGCGGTGATGTACGCCGGGCGGATCGTTGAAGAGGCCGCGATGGCGGATATTTTGTCCGGTCCCCGTCATCCCTATACCCAGGTGCTGCTGGGCAGCCGTCCCAAAGAGGGGCTGAAAAAAGGCGATGCCTTGCACTGCATTCCCGGTTCGCCGCCGGACCTGTCCCGTCTGCCCGCCGGCTGCGCTTTCGCTGAACGTTGCCCGCACGCGAGACCGGTCTGTACGCAAACCCTGCCGCAGACCGAAGCGGCGGGTCCGCGTCATGTGGTGAGCTGCCATCGCTGGCGCGAGCTGACGTCGGCCGTCGCCGCCCCGGCGCTTTACGCCTGAAGAATAAAGGAGGAGATACGCATGCAGGATGAGAATCACGCATTTATGCCCTATCCGGCGCATCCGGTAGTGCACGCGTTGAGCGGGCCGCTGAGCGGGATGACCTTTGCCGTGAAAGACCTGTTTGACGTCGCCGGCTACCCGACCGGCGGCGGCAACCCGCATATTCTGGCGCGCTCCGGCATTAAACAACGTACTGCCCCGGTGGTGCAGACGCTGCTGGATAACGGGGCGCGCTTTATCGGCAAAACCCATACCAGCGAGCTGGCCTACTCGATGAGCGGCCACAATGTTCACTACGGTACCCCGCGCAATGGCGCCGCGCCGAATCACATTCCCGGCGGCTCCTCTTCGGGCTCTGCGTCGGCGGTGTCGAACGCGGTGTGTGATTTTGCGCTCGGTACCGATACCGGCGGCTCGGTGCGCACGCCGGCCAGCTACTGTGGTTTGTTCGGCCTGCGTCCCACGCACGGACGCCTGTCTCTCGACGGCTGTCAGCCGCTGTGCGCAACGATGGATACCTGCGGCTTCTTCGCCCGCACGCCGGAGGTTTTTCGCGCGGTCGCCGATTGCCTGCTGGACAGTTCCCCCCCGGCGGTGACCGCCGTGAAGCTGGTGAGTCATGATGCGCTCTTTGCCCGCCAGCCGCTGCGTAGCCAGCAGGCATGGCTGCCGGTTTGCCAGCGACTCGGGCGCTTTTTTGGCGCCATCGCCCCGCTGAACGCGCCGCTCCCGGACAGTGAGGCGATTTATCTCGCCTTTCGTCAGATTCAAGGATATGAGGCCTGGCAGGCGCAGGGCGAGATCATTGAGCGCGATGGCTTACAGCTGGGGCCGGATGTGCGTGAGCGGTTCCTGTGGGGGAAAGCGGTGACCCCCGCGCAATATGACGCCGCCTGCCAGCAGCGAGAGGCCTTTAGCGCCTGGTGGCAGGCGCAGTTGGGCGACGCGGTACTGGTGCTGCCGACCGTGCCCGACGGCGCGCCGCTGCTGACGGCGCAGGCCGATGAGATTGAGTCCACGCGCCGGCTTGCCCACGATCTGCTGTTGATTTCGGTGATGACCCGGCGGCCGCAGGTGACGCTGCCGGTCGCCCAGGTCGGCGGCCTGCCGCTGGGGCTTTCATTTTTAGGGCCGCGCGGCAGCGATCGTCTGCTGGTGGAGCTGGCCGTTGCGTTCGCACAAGGAGACAAAGATGAGCAGTGAGGTCCTTTTTACCCCGGTTGCAGAAACCGCCGGCTGGCGTATTAACGGCGAGCGGTTATGGGATTCGTTGATGACGCTGGCGGAAATCGGCGCCACGCCGAAGGGCGGCTGCTGTCGCCTGACCCTTACCGATCTCGACAGGCAGGGACGGGATTTAGTGATTGGCTGGGCGCAGGCGGCCGGGCTCAGCGTCGCCATCGATAAAATCGGCAATGTGTTTATGCGCCGTGAAGGGCGTAATCCGCTGCTGCCGCCGATCGTTGCCGGTAGCCACATCGATACCCAGCCCACCGGCGGCAAATTTGACGGCAACTACGGCGTGCTGGCGGCGCTGGAGGTGATGCGCACGCTTAACGATCTGCATATTGAGACCGAGGCGCCGATGGAAGTGGTGTTCTGGACCAACGAAGAGGGGTCGCGTTTTGTCCCGGTGATGATGGGCTCTGGCGTATTTGCCGGCGTCTTCCCGCTGGAAACGATCTATGCCGCGCAGGATGCCGCGGGCAAAACGGTGGGGGACGAGCTGGCGCGGATTGGCTATATCGGCAGCCAGACCCCGGGCGACCACCCGATCGGCGCCTACTTTGAGGCCCATATTGAACAGGGGCCGATCCTGGAAAATGAACAACAAATCATCGGCGTGGTGCAGGGCGTTTTAGGCATCCGCTGGTACGACTGCGTGGTCACGGGCCAGGAGTCTCACGCCGGGCCGACGCCGATGCGCCTGCGCCAGGACGCTTTGCAGGTCGCGACCCGTATTATGCAGGAGGTGGTGGCGATTGCCGGGGGCAGCGAAGAGGGGCGCGGCACCGTCGGGATGGTGCAGGTCTATCCGAACAGCCGCAACGTGGTGCCGGGCGAAGTGACGTTCTCTATTGATATGCGTAATATCAGCGATACGGCAGTGGATGACATGGACCGCCAGCTGCGCGCCTTTATCGCCCGCGTGCAGCAGGAGAGCGGGCTGACGGTGCAGTTGAACGAGGTCAGCCACTATCCCGCGGCGCCGTTTCATCCCGATTGCCGGCAGGCCATTGCCGACGCGGCGGCACTGCTTGGCTATCCATCGCGGGAGATTGTCTCCGGCGCCGGGCATGATGCGGTGTATATGAGCTATCTGGCTCCCACGGGAATGATCTTTATTCCCTGCAAAGATGGGATCAGCCACAACGAAATCGAATATGCCTCGCCGGAACACGTTACCGCCGGCGCGAACGTGCTGCTGCAGGTCATGCTGCAATACGCGCGGGTGGCGTAACCTGGAGAAAGGATCCCCCGGCTGGCGTTGCGCCTGGCCGGGCTACGGAGTGTGCTTCCAGGGGCCACGGGGCGGGTCGTCCGGATAAGGCGCAACGCGCCGCTATCCCATCTGCGCCAGCTGGTGGCACAGGACCTCCACCCCGGGCTCTATCGCATCGGGATTGATGGCGTGAAAACCCATGCGGAAAAAATTATCCGGCGGGGTGGCGTTGAGAAAATGGCGTGCGCCGGGCTCAATCAGCACCCCGGCGTGGGCGGCGCGCCAGGTCAGCTGCTGGGTATTGATCTGCTCCGGCGTCGCCAGCCAGAAGGCGTTGGCGTGCTCGCTGCCGGGAATAATCCGGCACTCCGGCAGGTAATTTTGTAGCGCGCTATTCAGGCGCTCCCAGCGCTGCGCGGAGTCGTAATGATAGCGCCGCAGATGGGTTTCGTAATGGCCCTGGGCGAGGAAGTGCGCCATCTGGTACTGGATATTGGTCGGCGGATGGCGATAAACCAGCCGCCGCAGCGCCCGCGCCTCATCAATCAGGTCCGGGTCGGCCACCATAAAGCCCAGCCGCAGCCCTGGCGACAGGGCTTTCGACAGGCTGCTGACGTAAATGACCCGCCCGCAGCGGTCGCTTGCTTTCAGCGCCGGCAGCGGGTTGAGCGTAAAGTTACTTTCCGAGTCGTAATCATCTTCAATAATCACCGCATCGTGGCGGGCCGCATGCTCCAGCAGCTGGCCGCGCCGCGCCTGGCTCATCGCTACGCCGGTCGGCACCTGGTGGCCGGGCGTCACGTAATAGTAATCGCAGGGCGTATCGTTGAGCACCATCCCTTCCGCGTCCACCGGATGCGGCACGATATCGGCGTCCGCCAGCAGGAAGGTGTTGATCGCCTCGCGAAAGCAGGGGTTCTCCACCCCGACCCGGGTGGCGGGCGACATCAGCAGGCGAGTAAGCAGATACAGCGCATTCTGCGAGCCGAGGGTAATCAGAATTTCATCCGCCGCGGCGACGATACCGCGTTTCGGCAGCACCCGGGTGCGGATCTGTTCAATCAGCATCGGCACGTCCTGGTCGATATGATCGACCACCCAGGCCGGATCGCGTACGCCGCCGTGGAGCCAGTTGGCCGCGGAACGCCAGGTGGTCAACGGGAACTGGCGGGTATCCGGCTGACCATAGATAAACGGATAGCGGTAGTTCATCCAGCCGGCGGGTTTCAGAATCGACTCCTGCTGACTGGGGGTCATTTGCAGCCGGGTGCCCCAGCGTGGTGCAGCGCTCGGGTCATCGGGTGCACTTTGAACCGCGACGGCGGTCGTGGAATGTTGAAAATCCGGGTGCAGATAGTAGCCGCTGCGCGGCCGGCTGATCAGATAGCCTTCGCTGACCAGACCCTCAAACACCAGCGCCGTGGTATTGCGCGACACCCGCAGCTGGCTGGCCAGCTGGCGGCAGGAGGGGAGCGGCGTATCGGCGGCGAAAATACCGCTCAGAATGGCGTTAACCAACGTCTCCCGCACCTGTTCCTGCAAACCGCGACGTTGGTCGAACTCGACGTGCAAAAGGTGACGAATCATGCGGGGCTCCTTACGTGAACACACACTCCCTACACTGCAGCAAATTCCATACCATCCTGAGGGAGACTGACACACTGGCGTGGTGAAACTGGCTCTATCCGGAAAACAAAAACGCTCCCTACAGTAAAAACGCATTCATCAGTCGCGGACCGGAACTTCCGTCGGCACATATTTTGCAAAACCTTTTCATGTTCGGGAATGAACACGTCTGGCGAATTAATTAGGGTGGATTGATGAACAAATCATTGGCTTCAATGTGTCTGGGCGCCGTTATGGCGATGGCCTTTACCTATCACGCCGCGGCAGCGGATCTTCCGGTAATCGAAAAATCCGGCACCCTGAAGGTCGCGACTGAAGACGACTACGCGCCGTTTAACTTTATGAGTAACGGCCAGGCCGACGGCTTCAACAAAGATATGCTGGAGGAGTTGCGCAAGTATGCGAAATTCCACGTCGAACAGAGCATTCTGCCGTGGACCGGACTGTTAGCGGCGGTCTCAACCGGCCAGTACGATATGGCGTTAACCGGCGCGGTGATCACCGATGACCGCCTGAAGGTCTTTGACTTCACGCCGCCATGGGCTTCGGCGCAGCACTACTTCGTGAAACGCGCTGGGGATAATTCACTCGATACCATCGCCGACCTGAGCGGCAAAAAAGTGGGCGTACAGGCGGGCAGCGCGCTGCTGGCGCGGCTGCCTGAGCTGAAGGCGATGCTGGAGAAAACCGGCGGCAAGCTGGGGCCGGTGGTGGAGTATCCCTCCTATCCGGAAGCCTACGCCGATCTCGCCAATAAACGTCTCGACTATGTGATTAACGTGGTGATTTCGGTTAACGATCTGGCGAAAGCCAAACCGAAGGTCTTCGCCAAAGGGCTGGCGGTTTCCGGTCCGGGCTATATGGCGTGGCCCATTCCGAAAAACTCCCCGCAGCTTTTGGCCTATATGACCAAGTTTATCAATCATATGCGTGAAACCGGCAAGCTTGCGGAGCTGCAGAAAAAATGGTTCGGCGAAACCTACGACACTCTCCCGACGGAGGCGATTACCAGCCCGGAACAGTTCCATAAGCTGGCGGGTCTGTAACATTTCGCGGCGGGTCACCGCCGCCTGTTAATGCGAAGGAGGGCCACATGGATGCAATTTCCTGGCAGTTACTGATTGAAGGCGCATGGACGACCCTCTGGATTTCAGCCATCGCCATCGCCTTTGGGGTGGTGATTGGCCTGCTGATCGCCCTGGTACGGATGCTGCGGATCCCGGTTATCGATCAGCTACTGGTGGTGTATATCAGCCTTGCCCGCGCCACGCCGCTGGTCACCCTGGTGCTGTTTTTATTTCTCTCGTTGCCGACGGTGGGCATTAATCTCGACAAAAACGTGGCGGCGATTGTGGCGCTGACCCTCAACACTTCCGCTTTTAACGCCGAAATCTGGCGCAACGCGTTCCGCACGTTTCCGCGCGAACAGCGCGAAGCGGCCGAGTCCGTAGGGATGCGGCGCTGGACCTATTTTCGCTACATCATGCTGCCGCAGATGTGGATCGAGAGCCTGCCGGCGCTGGTCAACGAAATGTCGTTCCTGATTAAAGGCAGCCCGGCGATCGCGGTGATCGGCGTGGTTGATTTGACCCGCGTGACCAACCGCATCTCATCCGTGACCTATGAACCCCTGTCGCCGATCCTTGCGGCGGGTCTGCTGTACGTGGTGATTATCGGCCTGCTGCTGAAGCTGCAGGGGATGGCGGAGCGGAAAGCGAAACGCCTGGCACGATAACAACAGGAGGAGCTATGAATCAGTGGGCCATTATCTGGTCAGCGCGCGACAGCTTTATCGCCGGGTTATTCGCCACCCTTGAGCTCTTTATTCTCGCCGCCGTGGCGGGGCTGGCGCTGGGAATTGTGCTGTGTTACCTGACCGAATATCAGAAGAAGCTGCTTAACCGCCTGATTATTGGTTTTGTCAGCCTGATGCGCGCGATCCCTTTTTTAATTCTTGCCTATCTGCTCTATTACGGCCTGCCGGAAGTGGGGATCAGTATGGAGGCCTGGACCGCGGGTCTGCTGGCGCTGATTATCTACCACGGCGCCTATTTCTTTGAAATATTGCGCAGCCAGCGGCGGGTCTTTTCCGCCGGCTATATTGAGGCGGCGGTGGCGCAGGGCTTTTCACGTTACCAGATATTCCGCCGGATTATTTTGCCTAATATCGTCTCGTCGGCGCTGCCGCTGATGGGCAACCAGCTGATTATTTGCCTGAAAGATACCGCGTTTCTCAGCATTATCACCGTTCAGGAAATTACCGCTGCGGCCAACAGCGTCCAGGCGACCTGGTTCATCCCGTTTAACGCTTTTATCGTCGCCATTGCGCTTTACTGGGCGATCAGCATTTTGCTGGAGTTGCTGATTAAGCGACTGAGCGCCTGGGGAATCAAAAGAGGAATGAGTCATGCCTGATACGACTGCAGTTAGCATCAAAAACGTCTCCAAGCAGTTTGATAATGTTGAAGTGTTACGTGACATCAATCTGACGGTTGAAAAGGGCTCGGTGGTGAGTATTCTGGGCTCGTCGGGCTCGGGGAAATCCACCCTGCTGCGCTGTATGAACTGGCTGGAACAGCCGGATCGCGGCGAAATTCATATCGGCGGCCAGCGCCTGGGCTTTGATGAACACAATGGCAAAGCGATGTCCCATCGCCAGCTGTCGAAGATTCGCGAACGGGTGGGGATGGTGTTTCAGAGCTTTAACCTGTGGCCGCACCTGACCGTGCAGCAGAACGTCAGCGAAGCGCTGCTGCATGTGAAAGGGATGAAGCGCGATGAGGCCCACGCCATCGCCCTGCGGCAGCTGGAGAAGGTCGGCATGGCGCACAAAGCGGACGCCTGGCCGATTACCCTCTCCGGCGGGCAAAAGCAGCGGGTGGCGATTGCCCGTTCGCTGGCGATGTCGCCGGAGGTGATTCTGTTTGATGAGCCGACGTCGGCGCTGGACCCGGAACTGGTGAATGAAGTGCTGGGGGTGATGAAAGCGCTGGCGGCAGAGGGCTACACCATGGTGGTGGTGACCCATGAGATGGAGTTCGCCCGTCAGGTCTCGGATGAGGTGGTGTTTCTCGAAAAAGGCCTGCTGATTGAGAAAGCGGCGCCGGAGAAGTTCTTCAACAACCCCGATTCAGAACGAGTACGTCAGTTTTTGCAGAGCAGCCGTTAGCCGCTAAAAAGCCCGGGCGGGTCGCCGCCCGGGCTGGTGGTGCGTTAGTCCCGGTCAATGGCGAACGGCTGCCAGGCCTGACGCACCGGCATGACCTCCACGCGGTTGATATTCATGTGATCCGGCAGGGTGGCGATATAGTACATCTGCTGCGCGATATCCTGGGCGCTCAGCGGCGTGGTGCCGCGGTAGAGATTATCGGAGGCCGCCTGGTCGCCTTTGGTGCGTACCAGGGTGAATTCGGTCTCCGCAATCCCCGGGGCGAGATCGGTCACCCGCACGCCGGTGCCGAGCAAATCGCAGCGCAGGTTGTAGCTGAACTGTTTGACGAATGCTTTGCTGGCGCCGTAGACGTGACTGCCCGGATAGGGCCACTGGCCGGCGATAGAGCCAATGTTGATAATGCTGGCGCCGGCGCCGTGCTGAATTAACGTCGGCAGCAGCGCGTGGGTGACGTTGACCAGGCCGGTAACGTTGGTATCGATCATCGTTTTCCAGTCCTGCAGATCCACCTTTTGCGCCGGCTGCGGCGCCAGCGCCAGTCCGGCGTTATTAATCAGCGTCTTGATATCGGCAAACCCGGCGGGAAGCGCCGCCACCGCCGCCGCGACGGCATCGCTGTCGCGCACGTCAAGCTCGATAATATGCACCGGCACCTGCTGGCCGAGGCGGTCCTGCAGTTTCTCCAGGCGCGCCAGGCGACGCCCGCTGAGCACCAGCGACCAGCCCGCGTCGGCAAACACCTGTGCCGCCGCTTCCCCAAAACCGGAGGTCGCCCCGGTAATAAACACCACGTTCTTGGTCGTCATTTCATTCTCCTGTGCTCGTTATCCTCCCCACTATAAAAACGCCGGACGCACGGGCACAGGGACAGTCGCGACATGACGTTGTGACACGGTGTCACAACGTTTTCAACGCACTGGCTCTATCCCTTTTGGCGCCACGGGACCAATGATGGTGACAACAACAACGACATCAGAGGGCAGGGTATGAAGCTGGCAATAGACAACGACGTAACGGTAAGCAACGACGAAGTACGCCAACTGGATCGCGCTTATGTCTTTCACTCATGGTCGACGCAGGGCAACCTGAGCCCGCTGGTGATTGCCGGGGCCAAAGGCTGCGAGCTATGGGATTATGCAGGGAAAACCTACCTTGATTTCAGCAGTCAGCTGGTTAACGTCAATATCGGCTATCAGCATCCTCGCGTGCTGGCGGCGATGAAGGCGCAGCTGGAAACGCTGGTGACGATTGCCCCCGCCACCGCCAACCTTGCCCGCGGCGAGGCGGCGAAGCGCATCGTGGCGCTGGCGCCGGAAGGCTTCAGCAAAGTGTTCTTCACCAATGCCGGGGCCGATGCCAACGAGAACGCCATCCGCATGGCGCGGCTGTATACCGGGCGCGATAAAGTGCTGTCGGCCTATCGTTCCTATCACGGCAACACCGGCAGCGCGATTGCCGCCACCGGCGACTGGCGGCGGGTGCCGAACGAATATTCGCGCGGCCACGTGCACTTTTTTAACCCCTACCTCTATCGCAGCGAATTTAATGCGACGAACGAAGCAGAGGAGTGCCAGCGCGCGCTGGCGCACCTGCGGCGCATCATTGAGTGCGAAGGCCCCACGGCGATAGCCGCGATCCTGCTGGAGTCCATTCCCGGTACCGCCGGGATCCTGGTGCCGCCCGATGGCTATATGCAGGGCGTTCGGGCGCTGGCCGATGAGTTTGGCATCGTGCTGATCCTCGACGAGGTGATGGCCGGGTTTGGGCGTACCGGCAGCTGGTTCGCCTTTGAACAGGATGGCGTGGTGCCGGATCTGGTCACCTTCGCCAAAGGGGTCAACGCCGGGTATGTTCCGGCGGGCGGGGTGCTGATTAGCGAACCGATCGCCCGTTACTTTGACGACCATTTCTTTGCCGGGGGCTTAACCTATTCCGGCCATCCGCTGGCGATGGCGGCGATTGTCGCCACCATCGATGCGATGAAAGAAGAGCTGGTGGTGGAAAACGCCGCGCAGGTAGGTAATGAAGTCCTGCGCCCGGGGCTGGAAGCGCTGGCGGCGAAATACGCCATCATCGGCGATGTGCGCGGGCGGGGTCTGTTCCAGGCGCTGGAGCTGGTGAGCGACAAGACGCAAAAAACGCCGTTAACCGCGGCGGATATGGCGGCGATGAAGGGGGCGTTAACCGACGCGGGGCTGCTGGCATTTGTGGTGGAAAACCGCATTCACGTGGTGCCGCCATGCACCATCAGCGCCGCGCAGGTACAGAAAGGGCTGGCGATTTTTGACCACGTCTTCGCACGCTTTACCCACCTGGCGAAATAAGCCGCCGGTTATTCCCGGATGGCTGGCTTATCATGCCATCCGGTGTTCGCCCTGTATCAGCGCTTCGCGGTCGAAGAAGCGCTGAATCACCCCTTCGGCCATCAGCGCCGCCCGATCCGACATATGCGCAATCACATCGGCATCATGGCTGACCAGCAGATAGGTCATCCCGTGCTCCTGCTTCAGCCGGTTCAGGAGGTTGAGGATCTCCGCCTGCACCGACATATCCAGCGCCGAGGTCGGCTCATCCAATAGCAGAATCCGCGGACGGAGCAGCAGCGCCCGGGCGATAGCCACGCGCTGGCGCTGGCCGCCGGAGAGCTGATGCGGGTAGCGGCGCGCGGCGTCGGCGGGGAGCCCCACCTGCTCCAGCGCGGTATTCACCCGCTGCGAAATGTCGCCGATGCCGTGGATTTTCAGCGGCTCGGCCAGGGTTCGCCACAGGGTATGATTCGGGTGCAGCGACGCGTACGGGTCCTGAAATACCATCTGCACATTACGCCGCAGCTCGCCCTGAAAGCGCACCCCGGGCGTCATCGCTTTGCCGAACAGCTCAACCTTGCCGCGCCAGTCGCGCTGCAGACCGGCGAGAACCCGTAGAATGGTCGATTTCCCGCAGCCCGAGGCGCCGATCAGGCTGAAGGTTTCTCCGGCCTCCACGCGGAAACTGGCGGCGGAGACCGCCGTTTTTGCTGCGAAAATCACCTGGAGTGAGTCGAGATTAACCAGCGCCATGGGTCGCCTCCGTAAGATCCTGATTCCTGTCGAGAGTGGGCAACATCTGGCCGTAAGTGCTGGCAGCGGGGCGGCAGGTCCACAGCGTACGGGTATAGGGATGCGTCGCCAGCGGCAGCTCGCGCGCCGCCATCTCATCCACCTGTAAGCCTCGATACATCACCAGCACCCGGTGGCAGTGTTCCGCCACCAGCGGCAGATCGTGGCTAATGAGCAGCATCGCCATCTGCCGCTGTTCGCACTGCTCAACCAGCAGCTTGAGGATCTGATTGCGCAGGCGGGAGTCGAGCGCCGAGGTGGGTTCGTCAGCGATCAGCACCCTCGGGTTATTCAGCAGGGCAATGGCGATCATCACCCGCTGCCCCATGCCGCCGGAGAGCTCGCCGGGATAGCGGCTGAGCACCGGTAAATCGAGGCCGACGGCGGCAATGGCGGCTTTCACCGCCTCCAGCCGCGCGCGACGGTTCAGACGTTGATGCAGGGTCAGCGCCTCTTCCAGCTGCGCCTGAATACTCTGCACCGGGTTCAGCGCATAGCGCGGATCCTGCAACACCATGGCGATATCGTTACCGCGAAGCGCGCGCCAGCCGCGATCGTTAAGGGTCAGGAGATCGCGCCCCAGCGCATTCAGCGTCGTGGCGCTGACCGCGCCCGGCTTGCGCACCAGCCCCATCAGGGCGCGGGCGGTCATCGATTTCCCCGAGCCGGATTCGCCCACCAGCGCCAGACGTTCGTTGCCGAGAGTAAAGCTGACGTTATTCACTACCCGGGCGGAGGGGTAGTCGATAGATAATCCTTGTACGTCAAGGCGGGTATCAGTCATGTTGCGGCTCCAGAATATCGCGCAGGCCGTCGCCCAGCAGGTTAAACGCCAGGCTGGCGATCAGGATCGCCGCGCCGGGTGCGGCGGCAATCCACCACTGATCGAAAATGACCTGCATACCATCGGCGATCATTGCCCCCCATTCCGCCATCGGCGGACGGGCGCCGAGGCCAAGGAAGCCCAGACCGGCGGCGGCGAGAATAATCCCGGCGAGATCCAGCGCCAGGCGCACGATGGCGGAAGGCAGGCACAGCGGCAGAATGTGGCCGATCAGCAGCCGCCAGCCGCGAATGCCCATCATCTCCGCCGCGGCGAGGTAATCGCTATGGCGCAGGCGCTGAATTTCGCTACGCGCCTGGCGGGCATAGGCGGGCCAGGTGGTCAGCGCCAGCGCCAGCGCGCCGTTGACCAGCCCCGGCCCCAGCATGGCAACAAACGCAAAGGCCAGAATCAGCCGCGGCATCGACATCACCACGTCGGTAAAACGCATCAGGATACGCTCCAGCCAGCCGCCGTAGTAGCCGGAAAGAATGCCTACCAGCAGACCGGCAGGCAGGGTGATGAGGGTGACCAGCGCCACCAGCCCCAGCGCCGGACGCGCGCCGTAAATCAGGCGCGAGAGCTGGTCGCGGCCGTAGCTGTCGGTACCGAGCCAGTGCCGGGCGCCGGGGCCTTGCAGACGGGCCGCGGCATCCTGCCAGTTGGGATCGAGCGGCGCCAGCCACGGGGCGAACAGCGCCACCAGCAGGAACAGCGTAATCATCGCCAGCCCGCAAAAGGCGGCGGGGGAGCGGCGCAGGCGACGCCAGAACAGATAAGTCGGCATCAGCGCACCCTCGGGTCGGTTAACCGCACCAGCAGATCGGTGAGGTTATTGATCAGGACAAAACTCGCGCCAATCAGCAGCGTGCCGCCCATGATCGCCGTGGTATCCCCGGCAAACAGCGCGGTGGTCAGGTAGCGGCCAATTCCCGGCCACGAGAAGACGGTCTCGGTCAACACCGCGCCTTCCAGCATCGAGGTCCAGGCCAGAGCGATAACCGTCAGCAGGGTGCCGCGAATATTCGGCAACACGTGGTGAATCAGGATCGTCATCTCGCTGGCGCCTTTGGCGCGCGCCAGCAGGATGTACTCTTTATTCATCTCGCTGAGGCAGGCGGAGCGGGTCAGACGGGTGATGCTGGCCAGAGAATAGTATCCCAGCAGCAGCACCGGCAGCACCAGGTGGCCGACGGCGTTTTTGAAGGCCTCTTTATCGCCGGAGAGCCAGGTATCAATCAGCACGAAGCCGGTACGCGGCTCGACGGTATATTGATAGATATCGTCCAGTCGCCCCGGTCCGGGGGTCCATTGCAATCGGGCATAGAACAGCGCCAGCATCAGCAGGCCGAGCCAGAAAATGGGTACCGAGTTGCCGAGCAGGGTAAAGGTACGGACGGCCAGATCCCCCGGGGAACCGACGTAGCGGGCGCACAGCACGCCGGCAATGACTCCCAGCAGGGTGCCCACGATCAGCGCCAGCGTCGCCAGCTCGAGGGTGGCGGGGAAGGTGGCGAGCAGATCGTGTAGCACCGGCTGGCCGGTGGAACTGGCGATGCCCAGATCGCCGTGGGCAAGATTGACCAGATAGTGCCAGAACTGGACCGGCAGCGGCCGATCGAGGCCGAGCTGGTGGCGAACCTGATCGTAGGTGGACTGGCTGGCATGGTCGCCGACGATTTGCAGCACCCGGTCGACCGGCGACAGCGCCGAAAGCGCAAACGTCGCCAGCAGCAGGCCGAGCAGGGTCAGCGCCAGCGTGAGCAGCCCCTGAAACAGCGCGAGCAGAGGACGCCTGCTGCGCCGCTCTGCTCTGGTGGGTAAAACAACTGACATGTGAATTCCGTTGGTTAAGCCGGTCGGTTTGTGCCGGTAGCCGGCGAAGCGCAGCGCCAGCCGGGGCTTGCCCCGGCTGGCGGCGAAAAGCCTTCTCCGGACGACAAAAAGCGCGTTACTTGGTTACCCGATCATACCAGACCATATCGGCGTTCAGGCCCTGCTGATAACCCTTCACGTTATCGCGTACCACGATCTGGGTTTTGCCCTGGTCAACGAACACATACGGCGAACTGCGCTGCAGCTCTTCCTGCATTTTTTTATACCGGTCAAGGCGTTTTGCCGGGTCCGGCTCGGCGAGCGCCGCCTGCGTTTCCTGATTCAGCTGCGGGATCTGCCAGCCGTTCAGACCGGCGACGGTGCTGGATTTACCATCATTCCAGGCGAAGGCGCTGGCGTTGGAGTGGGCATCGAAATAGTCCGGGATCCACAGACGGATCGCCGCCTGATGCTGTTTCGCCCGCACGCGGGCATACACCTGGCTGCCGGCCGCCGGCAGCAGATCAATCTTCACGCCGCCCTGGGAAAAACTGGCCTGCATCGACTGGGCGATGGTGATAAACGGCGGTTTGTTCTCCACATCAAGGGTGAAGTGCGCATCTTTAATCCCGGCTTTAGCGAGGATCGCTTTGGCTTTCGCCGGATCGAATTTAAACGGGTTATTCTCCAGCGCGCCCGGCAGGCCGACCGGCAGGAAACTTTGATGAACGAAATACTGCCCTTTGAGCAGATCTTTGGTGATGCCGTCGTAGTCCACCAGCCAGCGCGCGGCTTCCCAGAGGGCCGGGTTTTTCAGCAGCGGGTTGGCGCTGTTGCCGGTGTTAAAGGCCAGGTAATTCTGCTCGGCTGACGGGATACTCAGCACCTTGACGCCGGGTTTATCCTGCAGGGCGGCGATCTGATCGGCGCCGAGATCGCGCGCCACGTCGGCATCGCCCTGTTGAATCAGCAGGCGGCGGGAGGCCGGATCGGGAACGTTTTTAATAATGATGCTTTTCAGCTTCGGCGCGCCGGTGGGCGAGCTGTCGTTGGCTTCCAGCACGATGGCCTGGTGCGGCTGATAGACGCGCATTTTAAACGCGCCGCTGCCTGCGGAGTGCATCTTCAGCCAGCCGTTACCGAAATCATTGTCTTTCACGTTCGGGGCGACCAGCTTCTCATCGACGATCGAGGCGATCGGCGTCGAGAGGATATTCAGCGCCACCGCCGGGCTGACGTCGGCGCTCCAGCGCAGCTGCAGCGTGTGGTCATCCACTTTTTTCAGCTGGCTGGCAATATTATCCGGCTGCCAGCCGAGGACGTTGAGAATAAAAGCGGGGGACTTATTCAGGGTTACCGCGCGGGTGTAGGAGAAAATAATATCTTCCGGGCGCAGCGGGTTACCGGAGGCGAACCTGGCGTCCGCTTTCAGCTTGATGGTCAGCGTTTTCGCTGCCGCGTCCGCCTGCCAGCTTTCCGCCAGAATCGGGGTGATTTTTTCAGGGTTATCGCGATCCGGCTGAACCAGGCGCTGATAGAGACTCGGTACCGTCTGAATGCTGGAAAGCTCGTTGGCTTCCGCCGGGTCGAGGCTGACGATATCGTCGAGGCCCTGGGCGACAACCAGAGTGGTCGGCGGCGTAGCGGCATGGACGGCGGCGGAGAGCGCGGTCAGCACCAGGAATGAGAGCAGTTTTTTGGTCATGAGCAATCCCTGAAAAATGTTGTTTTGATTATTTATGCTTCGCTACGTTAGGCCGCTTCCTCGCAGCCGTAAAGTCAAAATACGGATAACCTTATGCATAAAAAGAATAATTCATATCTTCGGGTTATGAATAAAAAAAGCGCCGCGCGCTTTTTGTCCATACCGCTTCTTGCCATAACAAATTTATTACAATTCAATGCGGTGTCGGTATGGCGGAAATCAATCCAATCAGTACGGGCAGACGGTGAATGATATTGTCGCGGGCTGGCAGGGCGCGAGGCTCCTGAAGCGTGCGCCGCTCTGCGGGCGGTTTTGCCGGCTTGAGCCGCTGGATGTGACGCGCCACGCCGCTGATTTGTTTGCGGCCTACGCGCTCGGCGATGAGGGCGGCTGGACATGGCTTGCCAGCAGCTGTCCGGCAAACGTGGCGGCCACCGCTCACTGGGCGGCGGGAAAAGTGAACGATTGAGGCGCTGGTGCCGTTCGCGGTGATTGGCCTGCGCGTGGCTGGCGACGGAGAATTTCGATACTCAGGGGAGGCAGCGGCTGGAGGTCTTCAGCGCGTCGTTTGCCGAGGCAACCTGACCTCTCCCCGCGGGGAGAGGAGGTGAGCGTGTTACCGGCGTACCGGCGCATCGCCCGCGACATAATAGCTCGCCGTGCTGCGCGGCAGCGGCTGGCGGCCGCGGATGGCATCCGCCATCTTCTCGCCAATCATGATGGTGGTGGCGTTCAGGTTGCCGGTGATAATCTGCGGCATAATTGACGCATCCACCACCCGCAGGCCTTCCAGACCGTGCACGCGGCCTTCGCCATCCACTACCGCCATCTCGTCGTAGCCCATTTTACAGGTACCGCACGGGTGGAAAGCGGTCTCGGCGTGATTGCGCACGAACTCATCCAGCTCGGCATCGCTCTGGCAGTCGAGGCCGGGGCTGATTTCGCGTCCGCGATATTTATCCAGCGCCGGCTGGTGCATGATTTCGCGGGTGATGCGTATCGCATCGCGAAACTCCTGCCAGTCCTGCTCGCTGGACATATAGTTGAACAGAATCGCCGGGTGCTCGTGCGGGTCGCGCGATTTCAGGCGCACGTGGCCGCGGCTTGGCGAACGCATAGAGCCGACGTGGCACTGGAAACCGTGCTCCTTCACCGCGTTCGAACCGTTGTAGTTAATCGCCACCGGCAGGAAGTGGTACTGAATGTTCGGCCAGGCGAACGTTTCCCGGCTGCGGATAAACCCGCCGGCTTCAAACTGGTTGCTGGCGCCGATACCGGTACCGCCGAACAGCCATTCGGCACCGATTTTCGGCTGGTTCCACCACTGCAGCGCCGGATAGAGCGACACCGGCTCTTTGCATTCATACTGCAGATACATCTCGAGATGGTCCTGCAGGTTTTCGCCGACGCCGGGCAGGTCGTGAACCAGCGGGATATCAAACTGGCGCAGCAGATCCGGGTTGCCGACGCCGGAGCGCTGCAGGATCTGCGGCGAGGCGATAGCGCCCGCGCAGAGCAGCACTTCTTTACTGGCCGTCGCTTTTGTCGGCGCGGTGCTGTCGCCCTCCAGCCATTCGACCCCGACGGCGCGTTTGCCGGCAAAAATAATATGATCGGTCATGGCGTGGGTACGAATGGTCAGGTTCGGGCGCCCGCGGGCCTGGTCGAGGTAGCCGCGGGCGGTGCTGGCGCGGCGGCCCTGGGGAGTGACGGTACGATCCATCGGCCCGAACCCTTCCTGCTGATAGCCATTCAGGTCGTCGGTGCGCGGATAGCCCGCCTGCACACCCGCTTCCACCATCGCGTGGAACAGCGGGTTATTATTCTGCTTCGGCGTGGCGACGCTCACCGGGCCGTCGCCGCCGTGATAATCATTCGCGCCGATGTCGCGGGTTTCCGCTTTACGGTAGTAGGGCAGGCAGTCGAGATAGCTCCAGCTCTCCAGGCCCGGCGCGGCGGCCCAATTGTCGAGATCCATCGCGTTGCCGCGGATGTAGCACATGCCGTTAATCAGCGAGGATCCGCCGAGACCTTTGCCGCGTCCGCACTCCATGCGGCGGTGGTTCATATACGGCTCAGGTTCGGTTTCATAGGCCCAGTTGTAGCGTTTGCCCTGCAGCGGGTAGGCCAGCGCGGCCGGCATCTGGGTGCGAAAATCAAAGCGATAATCCGGACCGCCGGCTTCCAGCAGCAGAACGGTGGTGTGCGGATCTTCCGTCAGCCGTGTCGCCAGTACGTTGCCGGCGGAGCCGGCGCCAATAATAATGTAGTCAAACTGCAAAAATGACCTCCTGGTTAAAATATGGAGTGAAACTGAGCCATCTCAACCTGGATGGATTTTACCTGGGTGTAGCTCTGGAGCGTCATGACGCCGTTTTCGCGGCCGATACCGGAGTGCTTATAGCCGCCGACCGGCATCTCCGCCGGGGATTCGCCCCAGCTGTTGATCCAGCAGATCCCGGCTTCAAGCTGATGAATCACGCGGTGGGCGCGATTTAAGTCCGGGGTGACCACTCCTGCCGCCAGACCGTATTCGGTGGCGTTGGCGCGGCGAATCACTTCCGCCTCGTCTTCATAGGTCAGAATCGACATCACCGGGCCAAAGATCTCTTCGCGGACGATGGTCATCTCGTCATGGCAGTCGCTAAAGACGGTCGGGGCAACCCACGCGCCGCTGGCGAAGGCGTCGCCTTGCAGCACGCCGCCGCCGCACAGCAGACGCGCGCCTTCCCGCTTACCGCTCTCGATATAGCGCAGGACGTTGTCGCGGTGCGGGAAGCTGACCAGCGGACCAAAGTTGGTGTGCTCATCGAACAGATCGCCGGGACGAATCCGCGCCACGCGGGCGAGGATTTTCTCTTCGAACGCCGCTTTCGCGCGCGCCGGGATAAACACCCGGGTGCCGTTGGTGCAGACCTGGCCGGAACTGTAGAAGTTGGCCATCATCGCGATATCGGCGGCGAGGTCGAGGTCGGCATCGTCGCAGACGATCAGCGGCGACTTGCCGCCCAGCTCCATGGTGACTTCCTTCAGCGACGAAGCGGCAGAGTTTGCCATCACTTTTTTGCCGCTGGCGACGCCGCCGGTGAACGAGACTTTGGCGATATCCGGGTGTTCAGTCAGATACCGCCCGGTTTCGGCGCCGATCCCCGGCAGGACGTTAAAGACGCCGTCCGGCAGGCCGGCTTCGCGGTAGATCTCCGCCAGTTTGAGGGCGGTCAGCGGGGTCACTTCACTTGGCTTAAAAATCATCGCGTTTCCGGCGGCCAGCGCCGGCGCCGATTTCCACAGCGCGATCTGGATCGGGTAGTTCCACGCGCCGATGCCGGCAACCACGCCCAGCGGCTCGCGGCGGGTATAGATAAATGAACTGTCGCGCAGCGGGATCTGGCTGCCTTCCAGCGCCGGGATCAGGCCGGCGTAATACTCCAGCACGTCGGCGCCGGTAACGATATCGACCGCGGCGGTTTCGCTCAGCGGTTTACCGGTATCCAGCGTCTCCAGACGCGCCAGCTCGTCGTTACGCTGGCGCAAAATATCCACCGCTTTACGCAGGATACGCGAACGCGCCATGGCGCTCATCGCCGCCCACACCTTTTGCCCCTGTTGGGCGCTTTTTACCGCCCGGTCGACGTCTTCGCGACCCGCAGCCTGGACCGTCGCCAGCACTTCCCCGGTGGCAGGGTTGATGGTCTCGAAGGTTTTCCCGCTGGTGGCAGGGACGTAACCACCGTGGATATAAAGCTGCTGTTCGGCCATTCGGGACATGGTTTCCTCCATTATTGAGAAGTCGGTGGCAGATACTGGCTGATGAAATGGTCGGCGAGCGTTTCGGCGCGGGCTTTATCGAGCGGTTTACCGCTCAGCGCCGCGCGTAGCCACAGCCCGTCGATTAAGGCGGAGAGGCCATATCCGGCCTCCTGCGCCCGTTCGCGCGGCAGTTCGCGCTGAAATTCATACACGATATTCGACAGCAGGCGCTTGCTGCTCACCTGCTGCAGACGATAGAGCATCGGCTGATGCATGCTGCTGGCCCAGAAGGCGAGCCAGGCTTTCATCGCCGCACCGCTGATCTGGCTGTCGTCGAAGTTGCCGGCCACGATGGCCCGCAGCCGTTTGCCGGCGCTGGCGCCGGGCAGGGCCTGCAAACGGCTCAGCACCGCCAGCCGGAGCTGGCCGGTGATATCCCGCATCGTCGCTTCCAGCAGCCCGTTCTTATCCTTAAAGTAGTGACTAATGATGCCGGTCGATACGCCTGCCCGTCGGGCAATCTGCGCGACAGTCGCATCATGCATCCCCACCTCGTTTATCGCCTCCAGGGTAGCGTCAATGAGCTGCCGCTGGCGTATCGGTTGCATCCCCAGTTTGGGCATTTCGTTGGTTCCATTCATCAGCTTTGTTTATCTATTAAAGCGGTTTTTGATTGGACGTTCAATATAAAATGTGTCTTAATTGTTACCGTTTTGGATTTCAATAGTTGCAAAAACAGTGAGGATACTGGATGACAGACCTTTCGCCGAGCAGAGAAAAGGACAAAATCAATCCGGTGGTTTTTTATACTTCCGCCGGACTGATTTTGTTGTTTTCCCTGATGACTATCTTCTTCAGCGATTTTTCCGCGGCCTGGATTGGCCGTACCCTGAACTGGGTTTCGAAGACTTTTGGCTGGTATTATTTGCTGGCAGCGACGCTGTATATCGTGTTTGTGGTGTGCATCGCCTGCTCGCGCTTCGGTTCGGTGAAGCTCGGGCCTGAGCACTCGAAACCGGAGTTTAGCGTCCTGAGCTGGGCGGCGATGCTGTTCGCCGCCGGTATCGGCATCGACCTGATGTTCTTCTCGGTCGCCGAGCCGGTCACTCAGTATATGCAGCCGCCGGAAGGGGCGGGGCAGACGATGGAGGCCGCGCGCCAGTCGATGGTCTGGACGCTGTTCCACTACGGCCTGACCGGCTGGTCGATGTATGCCCTGATGGGAATGGCGCTGGGATACTTTAGCTATCGTTATAATTTACCGCTCACCATCCGTTCCGCGCTGTATCCGATCTTCGGTAAAAAGATTAACGGACCCATCGGCCATAGCGTTGATATCGCGGCGGTGATCGGCACCATTTTTGGCATCGCCACCACCCTCGGTATCGGCGTGGTGCAGCTCAATTACGGCCTGAACGTGCTGTTTGATATTCCGGACTCGCTGGCAGCGAAGGCGGGGCTGATCGTACTGTCGGTGATCATCGCCACCATCTCGGTGACCTCCGGCGTCGATAAAGGGATTCGTATTCTTTCCGAGCTGAACGTGGTGCTGGCGCTGGGGCTGATTCTGTTCGTCCTGTTTATGGGCGATACCGAGTTCCTGCTTAACGCGCTGGTGCTGAACGTCGGCGACTACGTGAACCGCTTTATGGGCATGACGCTCAATAGCTTCGCCTTCGACCGCCCGGTGGAGTGGATGAACAACTGGACGCTGTTCTTCTGGGCGTGGTGGGTGGCCTGGTCGCCGTTTGTCGGCCTGTTCCTCGCGCGGATCTCGCGCGGGCGGACCATTCGTCAGTTTGTGCTGGGGACGCTGATTATTCCGTTTACCTTCACTCTGCTGTGGCTGTCGGTGTTCGGCAACAGCGCGCTGTATGAAATTATCCATGGCAACGCCGCCTTTGCCGCAGAGGCGATGGCCCACCCGGAGCGCGGCTTCTATAATCTGCTGGCGCAGTATCCGGCGTTTACCTTCAGCGCCTCGGTCGCCACCATTACCGGCCTGCTGTTTTACGTGACCTCTGCCGACTCCGGCGCGCTGGTGCTGGGGAACTTCACTTCGAAGCTCAAGGATATCAACAGCGATGCGCCGAACTGGCTGCGCATCTTCTGGTCGGTGGCGATCGGCCTGCTGACTATCGGGATGCTGATGACTAACGGTATTTCGGCGCTGCAGAACACCACGGTGATCATGGGGCTGCCGTTCAGTTTCGTGATCTTCTTCGTGATGGCCGGGCTTTATAAATCGCTGAAGGTGGAAGATTATCGCCGCGAGAGCGCCAACCGCGATACCGCGCCGCGTCCGCTCGGCGTGCAGGATCGCCTGAGCTGGAAGAAGCGTCTGTCGCGACTGATGAACTACCCGGGGACGCGCTATACCCGCCAGATGATGGAGACGGTCTGCTTCCCGGCGATGGAAGAGGTTGCCCAGGAGCTGAAGCTGCGCGGCGCCTACGTCGAGCTGAAAAGCCTGCCGCCGGAAGAGGGGGATAATCTCGGTCATCTCGATCTGCTGGTGCATATGGGCGATGAACAGAACTTTGTCTATCAAATCTGGCCGCAGCAGTATTCGATTCCGGGCTTTACCTATCGGGCGCGCAGCGGCAAGTCGACCTACTATCGCCTGGAGACGTTCCTGCTGGAGGGCAGCCAGGGCAATGACCTGATGGACTACAGCAAAGAGCAGGTGATTACCGATATTCTCGACCAGTACGAGCGCCACCTGAACTTTATCCACCTGCACCGCGAAGCGCCGGGGAACAGCGTGACCTTCCCGGGAATGTAGCCAGACTGACGCTTTTCGGCAAACGGCGTGGTCCGGTTAAATCGACGGGGTAAAACGCCGGGAAATGTCGGATGCCGGCGGGCAAGAGTAAAAATGCGGAGGAGGATCCTCCGCATTTTTGTACGTCCGTCAGGATAGGGCCGATTACCAGCAGACAAATCCGCCGTCGACCACCAAATCCACCCCGGTACAAAATGAGGCCGCATCGCTGGCGAGAAACAGCGCGGGGCCGGCCATCTCTTCCACTTTCGCCATCCGCTGCATGGGGGTCTGGCTTTCAAACTCGCGGGTCTGATGCACCATCTCCGGGCGAGTGTTCATCGGCGTGGCGGTGTAACCCGGGCTGATGGAGTTGACGCGAATCCCTTTATTTACCCACTCCATCGCCAGGCTTTTGGAAAGATGAATCACGCCGGCTTTCGCGCTGTTGTAATGCGCCTGTTCGAGCCCGCGGTTAACGATAATGCCGGACATCGAAGCGATATTGATAATCGAGCCGCCGCCGGATTCCAGCATCAGTTCCGCTTGCGCTTTACAGGAGTTCCAGACGCCGGTGAGATTGATATCAATAACCCGTTGCCACTGCGCCGTTTCCATTTCAAGCGCCGGGTTGGCGTTGGCGATGCCGGCGGCATTGACGGCGATATCGAGACGGCCAAAGCGACTTTTAGCCAGCGCGACGGCGGCGCGAAGCTCGCTGAGCTGGCGTACATCGCCGGTGTACAGGCAGGCTTGTCCGCCGATAGCCTCGATATTGCTGACGGTCTGTGCGAGACCGCCGTCTTCGCGCAGATCAAAGCACACCACCCGGGCGCCCGCGCTGGCAAGGCCGTAAGCGATCGTCTGGCCGATGCCGCTGCCGGCGCCGGTGACGAAGGCGACGCGGTCCTGCAGATTAAACAGCTGCTGAGCAAAATCTTTTGCGATCATAGTGATTACTCTTGTGGTCAATACCCTGGCGGGCATTACGACATAATTAAGCCGCCATCAATGTTAATGGTTTGCCCGGTGAGATAGCGCGCATCGTCAGAGGCGAGAAAGGCCACCAGCCCGGCGACATCTTGCGGTTTACCGGCCCGTTTCAGCGGTATGCCTTCAACCCATTCCGCCATCAGCTCACCTTTGCCGTAGCGCTTCTGCTCGGTGCTGAGAATTTCGCCCCACACGCGGTCGTTGTAGTCCCACATTTCGCTTTCAATAATGCCGGGGCAGAAGGCGTTAACGGTGATATTCCATGGCGCCAGCTCGTGGGCGAGGCTTTGCGTAATGCCGATCACGCCCATCTTGCTGGCGGCGTAATGTGGGGTATAGATAAACCCCTGACGTCCCTGACCGGAGGAGGTATTGATCAAACTCCCGTGGTTTTGTTTAACCATGTATTTGGCCGCCTCCCGGCAGCACAGCCAGACGCCGGTGGTGTTAACCGCCAGCACTTTTTCGAAATCCGCTTTCGGCATGCGATCGAAATAATCGATGGTGATCACGCCGGCGTTTTGAATCGAGACGTCGATAGTGCCAAAGCGGGCCGCGGCTTGTGCATAGAGGGACTGAACCTGCGCTTCATGGGTGACATCGACCTGCAGCGACAAAATATCGGCCTGATAGCGCTGGCGTAGCGTTTCGGCGGTTTCATGAACCCGTTCGGCGTTGGACACCATGACCAGATTGGCGCCATCGCGGGCGAAGCGTTCTGCAATGCCCGCACCGATACCGCGGCAGGCGCCGGTAATAACAACCGTTTTGTTATGGAAATCTCGTTGCATGTTTTTTTCCCTTTCGATAAGCCGGGCGCCAGGGCCCGGCGGAATAAGTGAATGCGTCAGGCCGTTAGCTGGAGGTGACGCCGTTCGGTGGAATGGCGGCCAGCTTCTCTTCGTGGCGGCGCATCAGGATGACCTTGTTCTGCAGCTTTTGCTGGAACTGGTCGACGACGACGGCGGTGACGATAACCACGCCTTTGATCACCATCTGCCAGAAATCGCTAACGCCCATCATCACCATGCCGTCGGCGAGGAAGACGATCACGAAGGCGCCGATAATCGAACCGGTTACCCGGCCACGGCCGCCGGCCAGCGCGGTGCCGCCAAGAACGGTAGCGCCGATCGCATCCATTTCGAACATGTTGCCGGTCATCGGGTGGGCGGTTTGCAGCTGCGAGGCGACAATCAGCCCGACGAAAGCGGCGCAAAGCCCGGAGAAGGCATAAACAAAGATCTTGGCCTTAACAATCGGCACGCCGGCCAGACGGGCGGCGGATTCATTGCCGCCGATGGCGTAGATATAGCGGCCCAGCGGGGTCTTCGTCGTCAGCCAGTAACCCAGCACGAGGAAGGCGATCATCAGCCAGATCGGCAGGTAAATCCCCAGTACGGTACCGGAGCCCAGCGTGGCGAAACCGGTATTGCCCAGCGCTTCCATGCCGTTGAGATTGGGGTAGGTGCTCCCATCGTTAAACAGCAGGGCGGAGCCTCGGGCGACGTACATCATGCCGAGGGTGCAGATAAAAGGAGCCACGCCAAAGCGGGTGATGACGGCGCCATTAATAAAACCGACAATCACGCCAAAAATGGCGACGCACAGGATGACTTCCGGAACGTTGAAAAAGATGACGCTGCCGTTCCACAGAGGCAGACCATTCGTTAATAACGCTCCGGCAACCATGCCGCAGATCCCGGCTACGGCGCCCACCGAAAGATCGATACCCCCGGTCAGAATAACCAGCGTCATCCCAATGGCCAGCAGGCCGGTAATCGCCACGTGCTGGGTCATGATCAGCAGGTTAGACGTGGTCAGGAAGTTGGGTACCATCACGCTGAAGAACGCAACAACCAGCAGCAGAGCGATAAACGTTCTGGCCTTCAGCAGGTACATATAAATCATATATTTCTGGTTCATGATGGGTTCCAGCCTGATTAATCTTGAGGTGTTGAAGCCGCGATCAATTTTTCGCGGGTAACCGCATGACGCGGTAAATCGGCGGTAATACGGCCATCGGCCATCACCAAAATACGATCTGCCAGAGCCATCACTTCATCCAGCTCCGAAGAGGAGAACATCACCGCCAGCCCTTGATGAGCCATTTTGCCGATGAGGTGATAGACATCCGTTTTCGCCCCGACGTCGATGCCGCGGGTCGGCTCATCCAGGAAAACGACCTGTGGTTGCGTCATTAACGCTTTGCCCAGCACCACTTTTTGCTGGTTGCCGCCGCTTAATGAGGTGATGGGAAGCTCGGGATCGCTGACCTTGATGGCGAGCTGGCGAATCATCTCTTTAACGCTGGCCTGCTCTTTATGCGGATTCAGCCATTTCCAGGCGCGACGAAAACCTTGCAGGCTAAAGTCAGAGAGCGTCATGTTGGATTGAATCGACATCATCTGTACGACGCCTTCACCCTGTCGGTCCTCCGGAACCAGCGCCAGCCCTTTTTTCAGTCTCGCCTGAAAGTGCGCCTGAGCAATATTTTCACCGTTGAGGTGGATGTCGCCATTTTGGCAGGGCATCAGGCCGACCAGCCCTTTGAACAGCTCGGTGCGCCCGGCGCCCAGCAGGCCGTAAATGCCGATCACCTCCCCTTTACACAGGGTGAAGGTCACGTCATTAAGTTTGTAGCCTCCGCTATGATGAAGCGCGGTCAGTCCTGCCACCGCCAGAACGGGGTCGCCTTTCGGGGCGGGTCGGTAGTCGAAATGCTTTTTCTTGTCGCCGACCATTTGTTCAATGATCCAGGGAATGCTGGCTTCGCTGACGGTACGTTCGCTGATGAAACGGCCATCGCGGAAAATGGTAATGTGGTCGCCAATTTCCATCAGCTCTTCCAGGCGATGGGAGATATAAATGATGGTGACGCCGCGGCGTTTAAGCTGTTCAATGACGTTAAACAGTACTTTGACTTCCGACTGGCTGAGCGCAGAGGTGGGCTCATCCATGATCAGGACGCGCGTGTCTTTGGACAGCGCGCGTGCAATTTCAACCAGCTGCTGGTGGCCAATACCGAGTTCCCCGAGCGGGGTATAAGGATCGACATCAAGCTCCAGCCTTTGCAGCAGCGCTTTGGCTAACTCATACTGGTATTTTTCGTTGATTTTCCCGTTCTGGAAAAACTCATTAGCCATGAATATATTATCCATGACGTTCATGTTGGGGAATAAATTCAGCTCCTGGAAAATAATACTGATGCCCTGTTTTTCTGCCTGATGGGTAGAATTTAATGAAACAGGGGAACCATCCAGAATAATTTCTCCGGAGGAGGGGGACTCGACACCAGCAAGCATTTTCATCATGGTGGATTTGCCCGCACCATTTTCTCCGATCAGAACGTTAACTTTATTTCGATAGACCCGGTAATCGACATTATCTAAGGCGATCACGCCGGGATAAACGCGAGATAAGCCACGGGTTTCGATAATAACTTCAGCTTCGACTGGTTGAGGAGCGACGATTTCTTGCGCCAGCATCTTATTGTCCTCCCAGGCGAACGATTTTCGCGGGGGTAATGTCAGGGACGGTTTGCGGGATATCCCAGGCGGAGAATACGCCATAGACCTGAACCGTTTCGCCGGATTTAATTTGCGCGGCGTGGATCATTTTTACCGCCTGCTGGTTAATGGCCCGACTATATTCACCAAACAGTACCTGATCGTTAAAGTCCTGATAGCTGGCACCGTTATAGCCGTCGCGTAATTGCGTTCCGCGCAGCGTTGGGCCAATTTGCACCACGATGTTGCTGCCGGCGGGATCCTGTATCGTCATTTTTCCACTGCGCGAGGCGGCATCGATTTTATTAATCTGCCCTTCAACTTTGACGAAGAAGATGCATGGGTTTTCTTCCTGAGCGCGATAGCCCAGGGTTTTGCAAGCGCTATCGATATCTTTGGCCGCATGCAGGGCGGTCATTAATTCCTCTGCGGGACGGGCCTGCGCCACGACCTGCGGGACGATTTTCTCCTGCCACGTCTGGTCGATATGCGCCATGTGCGGATTGGGCGGGGATTTAAGATCGGCCAGCTCTTGCTGAGAGACAATACGACAGCCTCCGAGTGCCAGAACGGCCACTGCCAGCCAGGTTTTTTTATACATGAGACTCTCCTCTGCGCCCCCGCAGGGGCGCAACAACCCGAACTCAGGATTTGATATTGAAGTCCTGAACTTTATCTGCGTTATCTTTGGTGATCAGGATGCCGCGGAACATCACGCGCTGTTTCGCCGGTTTTACCCCTTTTTGCAGGTAGTTATCGAGGTCGTTAACCCCTTGTGCGGCGATGGCCTGGGCCTGCAGCATCACCGTAGCCTGTAGCGTTCCGGCTTTGACGGCATCACGCTCATCATTGCTGCCGTCGATGCCCACCACGACCACATCACTGCGGTTCGCCGCTTTCAGCGCGGCGATGACGCCAAGAGCGACAGGACCGTTACCGCAAATCACCCCTTTGACATCAGGATGAGCCTGCAGAATGCTATCCATAATACGTTTGCCGTCGATGAGGGTACCTTTCGCATCCTGTTTGGCGACGCTGACCATATCCGGATACTGATCGATAACCTGATGGAAGGATTTAGAACGGGTTACGCAGTTATTATCGGCAAGGTTGCAGGTCAGTTCCGCATACTTTCCTTTTTCCGCCATTTTCTCGACAAATACGTTGGCGACTTCCGAACCGGCCTGGAAGTTATTATGCGTAATTTGTTCAAGGGCCACGTCATCGACCGGGATTTCCCTGTTGATTAAGATAACCGGAATTCCCGCGTTCTTCGCTTTTTCAATGGCGGCGACGCTGGCGGTAGAGTCAGCATTATCGAGAATAATTCCCTGAACTTTTTTACCGATGGCAGTATCAATAAGTTCGTTCTGTTTTTTTACATCTTCGCCATGTGACAAAATGGTCGTTTTATATCCCAACTGTTTAGCTTTTTCGCTGGCACCTTTGGCTTCAGAAGCGTAATAGGGGTTATCCAGCGAGTTAACCATAATCATAATAGTCCCTTTTTCCACCGCCTGTGCGGTAAAAGAAAAAGCGGTCAGGGTCGCAGCAGTTAAAAGCGTTAAACGTAATTTCATGACAATGTTCTCTCTCTGTTGTTATTGTCGGGTACGGTGAAACAACGCAAGGCCTGAAAATCAGTGTTATGGGCCGGAATCCTCCTTTAGTGAATGACTCAGGTTCGTCGCGCAATGGGATCCCTGGTGGGACGTCAGGCGGACGGCGCCGGTTTCCATAATGTTCTGTCCACCGCATAGCGCCACTCCTGCCATCTCTTGTGTAAACGCAGATGGCGTGCCATATCGGGGCGGAATTCGCTGTGTGGGGTTAAAAAGGCTTTTAAATCAATCAGCGTGCCCGGATAAATGGCCTTACGGGCCAGCAGGGCGGCGCCGATAGCAGAAAGCTCGGGGACATCGCTGCGCATCACCGGACAACCCAGCAGGTCTGCCTGATATTGCATCAGCCAGTCATTTTTTGTCGGTCCGCCATCCACCATCAGCGCCGATAAGCTGAAATCCTCATGCTGACGCATCGCGACCACCACATCGGCTATCTGGTACGCGATTGATTCCAGCGCCGCGCGAATCAGGTGGGCGCGCTTCACCCCACGACTTAAACCGCAAATGACGCCGCGTGCGCTATCGTCCCACCACGGGGCGCCGAGCCCGGTTAGCGCGGGCACAAAATAGACGCCCAGCGTCGAGTCGACGGAGGCCGGTAGGGTGTTGAGCTCGTGGGCCAGCTCGCTGGCGGAAAGTTCGCTTAACCCGGTACTGTCAGCCATCCACGCTACGGCGTCGCCGGTATGCGGGATATTGCCTTCCAGCCCGTAAGTGAGGCTTTCACCATCATGCCATGCGATGGTGGTGGCCAGGGCATCGATATCGCACTGCGCTGATTTCACCGGCGCCATGACGGAGGAACCCGTTCCGTAAGTGGCCTTGACGCAGCCTTGCTCCCCTAAGGCGTGACCAAACAGCGCAGCGTGTGAATCGCCAACCATCGCCATCACCGGGATGCCATCAGGAATGGCGGCCAGCCCCCGGGTGTAGCCGAATAAACCGCTGGAGGGTTTAATTTCCGGCAGCGCGGCGCGCGGGATCTGAAACAACCCCAGCATCTCATCATCCCACTGCCCGGTATGCAAATTGAGCAGCTGCGTTCGGGCGGCATTGGAATAGTCACAGCTAAAAGCGGCGCCCTGCGTCAGATTCCACAGGATCCAGCTATCGATGGTGCCGAGACAAATCTCCCCGCACTCAGCCAGAGAGCGACCTTCTGGGACCGACTCCAGTAGCCAGCGCATTTTGGAGGCGGAAAATAACGGGGCGATCGGCAGCCCGGTGATGGCCTTAATGTGCTGCTCTTTGTGGTCGCGGCGCAGCGTCTCACAGAAGCTGGCGCTACGGGTACACTGCCAGGTGATGGCGGCATTAATGGGTTTGCCGCTCTGCCGATACCAGCCGATTGCCGTTTCACGTTGGTTACTGATGGCTAACGCCGCAATATTTTCTGCGCCCACGTGGCTGATGGCCTGCGCAATCACGTTGAGCGAGGCCGCGATCAACGCCTCCCCTGATTGCTCTACCCAGCCATCGCAGGGGGTCTGAATCGCTAAGGGTTGAGAAAACTTCACAATAACGTTGCCATGGCCGTCAAGTACCACCGCTTTGGCATTGGTGGTGCCTTCATCGAGCGCAATGATGAACTCTTTCTGTGTTGCCAGCATTAGATCGTCTCCTGAGTCACTCTTCGTCCTGGCATTGCGGGAAAGGCGAACTTCCTCGTTATCGCATTGCTGCTTAGCAGGCCATAATGTGACATTCTGTTATCACTTTTTTAATCACTGAATATATATTCGATAGTGATTATTTATTTAATACCTTAGCCAGAAACCTTCCGTGGGGCTAGAGGAAAAGTTATCAATTGTGCTGGCAATCACACTTATCGGGATCGACAAATGCAGGGCTTATGTTGAAGGAGTGCCGTTTTTTAGCGGTTTATAAGATTGAAATATAAGAGTTTATTTGACGTGCCTCTGCGTTTATCGGGATAGCGCAAAGGCAGCAGAAAAGACGTTTTGCCGCGGAATCAGCCCGTGACGAGCAGTCTGGCGGTCGGGTAGTCGGTAATTAACACGTCAATATAACCGCCGGAGAGGGCGCCTTTGATGGCGGCGACTTTATCGCTACCGCCAGCCAGGGCGACGACATTGGGACATTTTTTGACTTTCTCCAGCGCCATGCCGATAACAGGATCTTCATCATCGCGTAACACGGCCTGACCGTTTTTATCGTAATAGTGCAGGCAGATGTCGCCCACTGCGCCGCGCTCCGCCAGCACCTGAAGCATATCTTCGTGATAGTAGTTGCCTGACGTTTTCAGTAGCTGTGAAGGTTCGAGGATACCAATCCCGACGATGGCGATATCGACTTCATCAAAGCGCGCTATCACATCGGCGACATCATGGCTGGCGACAAGACGGTTTTTCTCTTCCATGGAGCCTTCGATGCTTTGCGAAGGCAGCAGCCACGCTTCGCAGTTTAAGCGCTGGGCGAGGGTCTGGGTCAGAATTGTCGCCTGCACATTGCCATTCGGCCCGACGCCGCCCAGCAGCTGGATCACGCCGTTGGCTTTCAGGCTCTGCGCGTGGACTTCGTCGACCATGGCCCGAATGGTCGAGCTCCATGAAGAGACGCCAATCAGATCTTTTGGCCGTAATCGCGTTTCCAGATAGTGCGCCGCAGCGGAGCCAATGGCGCGTTTGATGGTGTGATCGCTCGCATCTTCTTCGGTATCCACCACGATGGCCTGTTTAATGCCGTAGCGATCCTCAATCCCTTTTTCAAGATTCAGGAAAATATTTGATGGCTGAACCACGCTAATTTTAACGACCCCTTCTTTTTGACAACGGGTGATGGCGCGGGAGACAAATGACTGAGAAAGCGAGAGAAGTTGAGCGATGTCGGACTGCTTTCGTCCTTCAAGGTAGTAAAGAGTGGCAATCTTAACTAATAGCCGTTGTTCATCCTGCTTAGCCATATATATCCCCGAAAATCATTAACGTGCAGCCATTATGTTAGAGGTTTTTATCATACGCGAAAAAAAAAGACAGTTAAGTGTGATGAGACTCTAACTTTTATCAATCCTCTAAAACAGCTATGGACAAAAACAGCCTCGTCGCGGCATAATTGAATAAAGAATCATCATTGAATATATATTCATTATGGTTTCAGATCAACTGAAAAATTATCCAGGCGCCGGTATGCCTGATGGTGAGGAGGCAGAATGTTCCTGAGTTTGGTGTAGCGGCGCAAGTCATACGATGCCCTGCCAGGGGATGTCTGGTTTTTTTAGTCCCTTACGGAATAAATATTCCAAGTTGAAATTAAATTCAGAGGTATTAAATGAATCCCTACAACTACGATGTCCAGGCACTTGAGCGTCAGGCCCGCGCTGTACGCCGCCACATTGTCCGATTGAATGCCAACAGCCCGGCTGGCGGTCATACCGGTGCCGACCTGTCGCAGGTGGAGCTACTCACCGCGCTGTACTTCCGCGTGTTAAATGTTTCCCCGGAACGCATTGCCGATGATGAGCGTGATATTTATATCCAGTCCAAAGGCCATGCGGTGGGGTGCTATTACTGCGTACTGGCTGAGGCGGGTTTCTTCCCGGTGGACTGGTTGAGCACCTATCAACACGCCAATTCTCATCTTCCTGGCCACCCGGTTCGCCAGAAAACGCCCGGCATTGAGCTGAATACCGGGGCGCTGGGCCATGGTTTGCCTGTTGCGGTGGGGCTGGCGCTGGCGGCGAAAAAGAGCAACAGCCCCCGCCGCATTTTTTTAATCACCGGGGATGGTGAACTGGCAGAGGGGAGCAACTGGGAAGCCGCGCTGGCTGCGGCGCATTATGGCCTTGATAACCTTATTATTATCAACGACAAGAACAATCTCCAGCTGGCCGGGCCAACACGCGAAATTATGAATACCGATCCGCTCGCCGATAAATGGAAGGCCTTCGGTATGAACGTAACCGAGTGTCAGGGAAATAATATGGCCTCGGTGGTGGCAACCCTGGAAGGGCTACGGCAGGAAGGAAAACCTAACGTCATTATTGCACATACCACGAAAGGCGCCGGTATCTCCTTTATCCAGGGGCGTCCGGAATGGCACCACCGGGTACCGAAAGGTGAGGAGATTGAACTGGCACTGGAGGAACTGAAAGATGAGTAATGCAGAACACCTGGCGAACGTGATGGTTCAAGCGTTTATTGAGGCCGTCGAAAACGGTGTTGATCTGGTGCCGGTTGTCGCCGATTCAACGTCGACGGCGAAAATATCCCCTTTTATTAAACACTTTCCTGACCGTCTGGTTAATGTCGGTATCGCTGAGCAAAGTATGGTGGGGATGGCGGCCGGTCTGGCGCTGGGGGGGAAGGTGGCGGTGACCTGTAACGCCGCACCATTCTTAATTTCCCGCGCCAATGAACAGATTAAAGTCGATGTTTGTTACAACAACACCAACGTGAAATTATTTGGTCTGAATGCGGGAGCCAGCTATGGCCCGCTGGCGAGTACCCACCATTCGATTGACGACCTGGCGATCATGCGCGGGTTTGGCAATATTCAGATTTACGCGCCGTCGTCACCGCGCGAATGTCGGCAGATCATCGACTATGCCATTCAGTATCAGGGACCTGTTTATATCCGCCTTGATGGTAAAGCGCTCCCGGAACTGTACGATGAAAGCTATCGTTTTGTGCCCGGCGCGGTAACCGTGCTGCGTGAAGGCCATGATCTGGCGCTGGTTGCCACCGGCTCGACGGTGCATGAAATTGTCGATGCTGCGCAAACACTGGCTGAATCAGGCATTCAGGCTAAGGTGATTGGCGTGCCTTCGATTCGTCCTTGTGATACCGCAGCATTACTCGCCGCGCTGAAGGGCAGCAAGGCGGTGATTACGGTTGAAGAGCATAACGTGAATGGCGGTCTGGGGAGTCTGGTGGCCGAGGTGCTGGCGGAAGCGGGGGTCGGCATCCCTCTGAAACGGCTGGGGATCCCAGATGGCGAATACGCGGCGGCGGCGGACCGGGGCTGGATGCGCCAGTACCACGGTTTTGATGCGCAGGCGATTGCCACACTGGCGCAGACGTTGTGCTGACTCTGGCTCATTTTCCCGTGCGGGTTTACCGTACGGGTTCTTTCCTTGCGTGCATCTTATGCGCTGCAGAGGGTGATAACGTGTGCGCCCTCTGCTAACCACCGTAGCCGCTGGCGCTGCTTTGCTACCTGTAAAGTAACGATATCGTCGGTTATGCCTGTTATCTGAAAGTGCATAAATCCCAATCCCGCCTGCTGAGAGAGGGGTAGGGCCTTAAACCCGCTCTCTTTCGCCGAGAACGCCAGCGTCAGCGCCAGCTCAGCGGGCAGCCCGCTGGCTTGCAGCACCGCGCTTTCCGCTGCGCTGACGATGCTGCTTTCCAGCTCTGTGGCCAGCGCGGGCGTTAATACTCTTTCAATATCAATGCCTACCGGCGCGGGGGAAACCACCGCTAGTGCGCGAGTATCGCAGTGGCTGATGCTGCCGGACCACGGGGCGGGCCACAGCGGTTGGCGCTGTTCGCCGATATCCGGAACGCCTGTTGCTCCCGCTTCACGCAGGGCATGAACGGCGGCGATACGGCCGGCGAGGTGTTCCATCTGCCGTTTCCGGCCGCTGTTGGCGAGCTGCGCATAATGCGGTAACCACAGGAGATCATGAGGCTGAAAGGTCGCCGGGTCGAAATCAACCTGATGGAGCTGATGACCGGCAAAGGAGAAAGTGGCGTATATAGTCTGCATCCAGCCATCATACTTCAGTTGGCAGGGAAAGGGCGATGCTCGTTGGTTCCAGCCGAAAGATGTTGTGGTATCTATCCTGTCATTCAGAAGTCCCCGGCCGCCCTCCGGAGGAAGAGGGAGGCCGGGTTCAGCCACGCAATCAGAAGTGGGTGTTGACGCTCATGTACCAGGTCCGACCCGATTCGTTATAGGTGGCGGCGCCTGCGCCGTACATATAACCAGTATCACCGCCGGTGCTCTGGGCGTTACCCGCACGCCAGTGGCGTTTATCGAAGACGTTATCCACGCCGCCGGTCAGGCTGACGTATTTGGTGACGTCCCAGGTCGCGCTCAGGCCGAGGATGCTGTAGGGGCTAACCTCGTTCTTCTCGCTGCCGGTAACCGGCTGACCTTTGTAGTTGTACTTCTTCGGCTGCTGCTTGCCGTACCAGGTGAAGGTCGACTGGACGGAAACATCGTCATATACCTGCCAGCTCAGGGTCGAGTTGAGGGTATATTCCGGGATAATCGACAGGCGGTCGCCGGTCTCTTTGTTCTTACTTTGCAGCATCCAGGTGATGTTATTGGTCCAGTTAACGGTATCGCTAACCGGGACGTTCAACGTCCCTTCCAGGCCTTCTACCACCGCTTTCGGCACGTTTTCCCACTGGTAAATATCGGTTTGGACTTTACCCGTTCCGGTCTGGCCAACCGGCGCATAGCCGGCTTCAATCTTGTTGCGGTAGTCGTTACGGAACCAGGTCACGCCCGCCAGCCAGCCGTCGCGTTTAAACTCAAGGCCGATCTCTTTGTTGATGCTGGTTTCCGCCTTCAGGTCATCGTTACCCATCATGTAGCAGCCGGTACCGGTGGCGCTGGCGTAACAGCCCTGGCCTTTACTGTACAGGATGTAGTTCGGGTTGGTTTGGTACAGGCTCGGCGCTTTATAGGCGCGGCCAATGCCCATTTTCAGGGTAAAGTCATCGCCCAGACCCTGCGACAGGTTCAACGACGGGCTCCAGTTATTGCCGACGATGCTGTGATGGTCAAAGCGCAGCGCCGGGGTCAGCATAGTGGAGTCGGTCAACTCAACGTTGTCTTCAGCGAACAGCGAGAAGATTTCCGCCTGTGAATACGGGCTGCGGCCGGTGCTTGTTGAACCCGGGATATCGCCGCCCATAAAGGTCTGGGTGTTGGAGGCGTTATCCTTCATACGCTGCTGGTTCCATTCGGTACCCAGCGTCAGGTTCTGATTGACCCACAAATCGAGCGGGAGGTTAATTTCGCTGTGCAGCATGACGTCGGACAGGTCGATATCGGAGAACCGATCGCTGCTGAAGATACCTTCCGTGCCCCCGGCCAGGCCTTCGCCTTTGCGCGAGTTGCGGGTGTGCTCGTACTGCGCCCAGTTGCTGGTGGTGATGCCGTTATCCCAGCCGCCGTTCCAGGTCACCGAGTAGGTCTGGCGATAGAGACGGTTGGTCTCTTTGCCGTAGTTTTCTTTCACCAGGTCGTTGGTGTTGGTGTTCTGCGTATCCCCGGCGTACAGGTTACCCTGGCGGCTGTAGCCCGCTTCAAACTCCAGCGAGTTCATCGGCGCAAAATCCCAGCGCACGACGCCGTTGATATTTTTGTTCTCGACCCCTTCACGACCGGCAGGCAGAGTATCTGTGTAAATACCGGTACGTTCTGACTGATGGCCCTGGTTGATATCCCACGCATCGGCCTGGGTTTTATCGAGGTTACCTAACAGGCGGAAGCTGAAATCGCCGCCCAGCGGGCCGTTGAGGCTGAAGTTAGTGCGTTTGGTGGCGCCTTCATCTTTATGCTCCGGGGCGTTCATGTAGGTGTTCCATGAACCGTGCCACTCGCTATCGCCTTTTTTAGTAATAATGTTGACCACGCCGCCGGCGGCGCCGTTGCCGTAGCGTACCGCAGCCGGGCCGCGAATGACTTCAATGCGTTCGATAAGCTCCGGCGGCACCCAACTGGTATCGCCGCGGGTATCGCGCTCGCCGCGCCAGCCGAGGCGGATGGAGTTACGGCTGGTGACCGGTTTGCCATCAATCAGGATCAGGGTGTTTTCCGGACCCATGCCGCGAATATCGATCTGGCGGTTGTTACCGCGCTGGCCGCTGGTGGAGTTGCCGGTCAGGTTCACCCCCGGCATGGTGCGAATAATTTCGGAGACATCGCGCGCCGGCGGACGTTTACGAATTTCATCGGCGGTGATTGTTGATACGCCCGGCGCCTGAAGGTTTTGCTCGGCGGCGGTGACGACCATCGTTTCCTCGGGGGCCGTTTTTTTGCCGGTGCTGGTCTCTTCCGCACACAGTGGGAAGGCGACCCCATAAATTCCCAGATTGACCAGTAACGCCAGGGATTTGATCCTGTTATTCATTTTAGTAAGTCCTGCTCTTCGTTGCCGCTATCCCCGTTAACCCCTTCCCACCGGGAGAGGAGGCGGCATAAATGTTGCCACATAAATGTTGTCAGTCGGGTGCGAAGGCGACGCCATCACTGGAGCCGTACGCGCGCGCTGACCTGTTTAATTAGATATGACGCTTCCAAAAGTGCGCTAATACGCTATTGCAAATGAAAATAGTTATCAATAATATTATCAACAAAATATTACGTTTATTGATAAATATCACGATAAACATAAGGTTAATGAAGGAATGCTAAAGACAGGAAGTGATGACTGGTGGCAGGGGATAACGGGCCCACGGTCTGAGGCGCTGGACGATGCGTGTCGGGTCACCTTCTGGTGGCGGGATCCGGCGGGCAGCGAGGCGACCTCGGCGACCCGACGGGTGTGGATTTATATCACCGGCGTCACCGACCATCATCAAAATGCCGTACCGCAAACTCTACAGCGGGTGCCCGGCACCGATGTCTGGCACTGGCAAACCACGCTATCACCCACCTGGCGCGGCAGCTACTGCTTTATTCCCTCCGATCGTGATGACGATTTCGCCCCCGAGATTTTCGCCGGCGGCAGCCCGGATCGCACCCTGTTGCGCGAAGGCTGGCGCAAGCTGCTGCCGCGCGCCATTGCCGACCCGTTAAACCCGCAAAGCTGGAAGGGGGGACGCGGCCATGCGGTCTCGGCGCTGGAACTGCCGCAGGCGCCGGAACAGCCGGGCTGGTCGCGGCGCGATGCGCTTTATCAACCGCCGGTCTGTATCGAATGGCACAGCCCGCGCCTTGGCAATACGCGGCGGGTATGGGTTTACGCCACCGGCGATGACGCGCCTGAAGAGCGCCCGCTGGCGGTGTTGCTGGATGGCCAGTTCTGGGCCGAAAGCATGCCGGTCTGGCCTGCGCTGGCCGGACTGACGCACGACGCTAAACTGCCGCAGGCGGTCTATCTGCTGATCGATGTCATTGATAACGTCCATCGCGGCCGGGAGCTGCCCTGCAATCGTGATTTCTGGCTGGCGCTACAGGAAGAGCTGCTGCCTCAGGTGCGCCGCATCGCTCCCTTCAGCGATCGCGCCGATCGTACCGTTGTCGCCGGGCAGAGCTTTGGCGGCCTGGCGGCGATGTTTGCCGCTTTGTACTGGCCGCAACGGTTTGGCTGCGTCCTGAGTCAGTCGGGCTCCTACTGGTGGCCGCATCGCGGCGGCGCGCAGACGGGCCTGCTGATTGAACGCCTGAGCCAGGGGGAGATTCATCCGCGCGGTTTGCGAATCTGGCTGGAAGCCGGTGAGCGTGAACCGCTTATTTTTCGCGCCAATCAGGCGCTTTTATTACAACTACAGCAGACACAGCAGACGATTTTCTGGCGTCAGGTTGACGGCGGGCACGATGCGCTTTGCTGGCGCGGCGGGCTGACAGCAGGGTTAATCCAGCTGTGGCAGCCTTTGAGCCGCGCGCAATAGCAGAGCGCGCTTCAGACTCAACATCATTCGGGATGCATCGAGGCGGCAGCCACCGCCGGGATTGCTTGCAGGATGTAGAGTAAAGACAGGAGTTTGGTATGCAATTCAGCAACCCCTTCGATAATCCGCAAGGGCAGTTTTACATTTTGCGCAACGAACAACAGCAGTACAGCCTGTGGCCGCACCACTGCGCATTGCCGCAAGGCTGGGCGGTGGAATGCCCGCCGCAGTCCTTAGAAGCGTGTAATACCTGGCTGGCGGCGAACTGGTCAACCCTCACCCCCGCGCACCATGCGACCTCAAGGAGCCGATCATGAGCACTCGTTTACCGCTGGTGGCGGCACAGGCAGGGATCTGGATGGCGGAGCGTCTCTCTACGCTGCCCGGCGCCTGGAGCGTGGCCCACTATGTTGAACTGCGCGGCAATCTGGACCCGGCGCTGCTGGGCAGAGCGATTGTCGCCGGGCTGGCGCAGGCCGACACCCTCAGCATGCGTTTTTGCGAAGATAACGGCGAAGTCTGGCAGTGGGTCGATGAGCACCGCGCCTTCGCCGAACCTGAATATGGCGATCTGCGCGAAGCGAGCGACCCGCACGGCGCCGCGCTGGCGTTAATGCAGGCCGACCTCGGCCAGAATCTGCGCGTCGATGGCGGGAATCCGCTGGTCTGTCACCAGCTGCTGCGCGTGGCCGATGACTGCTGGTACTGGTATCAGCGTTATCACCATTTACTGGTCGATGGCTTCAGTTTCCCCGCGATTACCCGCCAGATCGCCGCGATTTATCGCGCCTGGCAGCGTGGCGAAGAGACACCGCCTTCTCCCTTTACTCCCTTCGCCGAGGTGGTGGAGGAGTACCAGCACTATTACGGCAGCGATGCCTGGCAGCGCGATAAGCAGTTCTGGATGGAGCAGCGTAAAATGCTGCCGTCGCCGGCGTCGCTCTCTGCCGCGCCGCTAGCCGGGCGCGCGACCAGCACCGATATCTGGCGTCTGAAGCTGGAGCTGGATGCCGGTCTGTTCAGCCGTCTGGCCGCCGGCGCCCCGCAGTGCCAGCGTGCCGACCTGGCGCTGGCGCTCACCACGCTTTGGCTCGGGCGCTTATGCAGCCGGATGGATTACGCCGCAGGCTTTATCTTTATGCGTCGGATGGGATCGGCGGCGCTGACCGCCAGCGGACCGGTGCTTAACGTCCTGCCGCTGGCGGTGAATATTGATGCGCAAGAGACGCTGGCGGAGCTGGCGCTGCGTCTGGCCGCGCAGCTGAAAAAAATGCGCCGCCACCAGCGCTATGATGCCGAACAGATCGTCCGCGATAGCGGCAAGGCGGCCGGCGATGAGCCGCTGTTTGGCCCGGTATTAAACGTCAAAGTCTTTGATTATGTCCTCGATATCGACGGCGTGCAGGCGGTGACCCACACCCTGGCGACCGGTCCGGTGAATGACCTTGAACTGGCGCTGTTCCCGGATGAGTCCGGCGGCCTGTCGCTGGAAGTGCTGGCGAATAAAGAGCGCTATGACGAAGCGACGCTGCGAACGCACGTGGCGCGTTTATCTGCGCTGCTGGCCCAGTTTGCCGCCGACCCGGCGCTGCGCTGTGGCGAGGCCAATCTGCTGTCAGACCACGAGACGGAACGACTGGCGCAGGTCAACAATACCGGCGTCGCGCTGCCGGTGACGACGCTGAGCGCGCTGGTGGCGGAGCAGGCGGCGAAAACGCCGGATGCCCCGGCGCTGGCGGACGCGACCTGGCAGTTCAGCTACCGGGAAATGCGCCAGCAGGTTGTGGCGCTGGCCCGGCTGCTGCGCGATCGCGGCGTGAAGCCCGGCGATAGCGTGGCGGTGGCGTTGCCGCGTTCGGCGTTCCTCACCCTGGCGCTGCACGGGATCGTCGAGGCCGGCGCGGCCTGGCTGCCGCTGGATACCGGCTATCCGGACGACCGCCTGCGTATGATGCTGGAGGACGCGCGTCCTTCGCTGCTGATTACCGCGGAAGATCAGCTGGCCCGCTTTAGCGATATTCCGGGTCTTGAAACCTTGTGTTATCAGCGGCCGCTTGCGGCGGATGATGACACTCCGCTGGCGCTCTCCCGGGCGGAACACACCGCCTACATTATCTTTACCTCAGGCTCCACCGGCCGTCCGAAAGGGGTGATGGTCGGGCAAACGGCGATCGTTAACCGTCTGCTGTGGATGCAAAACCACTATCCGCTCACCGCCGAGGATGTGGTGGCGCAAAAAACGCCGTGCAGCTTTGATGTGTCGGTCTGGGAGTTCTGGTGGCCGTTCATCGCCGGCGCACGGTTGGTGATGGCCGATCCGGAAGCGCATCGCGATCCGCTGGCGATGCAGCGGTTCTTCGCCCATTACGGCGTGACCACCACCCACTTTGTCCCCTCAATGCTGGCGGCGTTTGTCGCCTCGCTGGATGCGGACAACGTCGCGAGCTGCCGGACGCTGAAACGCGTTTTCTGTAGCGGCGAAGCGTTACCCACCGGCCTGTGTCGCGAATGGGAGACCCTGACCGGCGCGCCGTTGCATAACCTCTATGGCCCGACCGAAGCGGCGGTGGACGTCAGCTGGTACCCGGCCTGTGGGGCGGATCTGGCGGCGGTCACCGGCAGCAGCGTGCCGATTGGCTGGCCGGTCTGGAATACCGGGCTGCGTATACTCGATGCCACCCTGCGTCCGGTGCCGCCGGGGGGGGCCGGGGATCTCTACCTGACCGGGATCCAGCTGGCGCAGGGCTATCTGGGACGCCCGGATTTGACCGCCTCGCGCTTCATTGCCGACCCGTATACCGCAGGCGAACGGATGTACCGTACCGGCGACGTGGCGCGCTGGCTGGATAACGGCGCGGTCGAGTATCTTGGGCGCAGCGACGATCAGCTGAAAATTCGCGGACAGCGCATTGAGCTGGGGGAAATCGATCGGGTGATGTCGGCATTACCGGACGTCGCCCAGGCGGTGACCCATGCCTGCGTCTTTAATCAGGCGGCGGCGACCGGCGGCGATGCCCGCCAGCTGGTGGGGTACCTGGTTGCAGAATCAGGGCTGCCGCTCGATACCGCGGCGCTGAAAGCGCGGCTTGCGCAACAGCTACCGCCGCATATGGTGCCGGTGGTGCTGATACAGCTGGCGGAGCTGCCGCTGAGCGCCAACGGCAAACTGGATCGTAAAGCGCTACCGCTGCCGACCTTGGACAACGCGCGCGGCGGTCGTCCGCCGGAGCCGGGTATTGAAGCTACGGTCGCGCAGGCGTTCAGCCGGCTGCTGGGCTGCGAAGTGAACGACATCGAAGCCGACTTCTTCGCCCTTGGCGGTCACTCGCTGCTGGCGATGCGCCTGGCGGCGCAGCTTGGTCGCGAGCTGGATCGTCAGGTCACGCCAGGGCAGGTGATGGTGGCCTCTACGGTCGGGAAACTGAGCGCGCTGCTGGCATCCGATCTCAGCGATGAACAAGCGCAGCGCCTGGGCTTTGATGCGATTCTGCCGCTGCGTGACAGCGACGGCCCGACGCTGTTCTGTTTCCATCCGGCATCGGGTTTTGCCTGGCAGTTCAGCGTGCTGGCGCGCTACCTCAACCCGCGCTGGTCGATTACCGGCATTCAGTCGCCGCGCCCGGAAGGGCCGATGATGCGCGCCGCTAATCTCGATGAGGTGTGCGAGCAGCACCTGCAAACCTTGCTGGCGCAGCAGCCGCACGGGCCGTATTACCTCTTTGGCTATTCCCTCGGCGGGACGCTGGCGCAGGGCATTGCCGCCCGTTTACGCCAGCGCGGCGAAGAGGTGGCGTTCCTCGGGCTGCTGGATACCTGGCCGCCGGAGACGCAGAACTGGGCGGAGAAAGAGGCTAACGGTCTGGATCCGGAAGTGCTGGCGGAGATTGACCGCGAGCGCGAAGCCTTCCTCGCCGCCCAGCAGGGGCAGGCATCCGGCGAACTGTTCAGCGTTATCGAGGGCAACTATGCCGATGCGGTGCGTCTGCTGACCACCGCCCACAGCGCGAAGTTTGATGGTAAAGCGACGCTGTTTGTGGCGGAAAAAACGCGCCAGCCGGGGATGGATCCGCACGTGGCGTGGGGACCCTGGGTCGGTGAACTGGAGGTCTTTAGCCAGGACTGCGCTCACGTGGAGATCATCTCGCCGCAGGCCTTTGCAGCGATTGGCCCGGTCATGCGGGACATTCTGGGTTAGTTCATCTTGCTCCCGGATAGCGGCGCAGACGCCTTATCCGGGCTATCCGACCCGACCGCACCATCCCGTAGCCCCGGTAAGCGCAGCGCGACCGGGGTTTTTTCATGCTTAAGATCCGGTGGGAAAAGAGGCGCTTAACGCCGCCCCAGCGGCACGACCAGCGGCGTATGCGCCACCGGATCGTCAATGATCGTACAGCGCAGGCCGTAAATCTGCTCGATCAGCTCCGCGGTCACAATCTCTTTCGGCGCCCCCTCGGCGACAATTTTGCCGTCGCGCAGGGCAATCAAATGCGTCGCGTAGCGGCAGGCCTGGTTGAGGTCGTGCAGCACCGCCGCCAGCGTGTAGCCCTTCTCGCGATTCAATTCGCTCAGCAGCTCCAGCAGATCGATTTGATGGCTGATATCCAGCCAGGTGGTGGGCTCGTCCAGCAGCATGATGGCGGTTTCCTGGGCCAGCACCATCGCAATCCATGCCCGCTGCCGCTGGCCGCCGGAAAGGGTATCCACGCTTTGCTGCGCCAGGTCGCGAATACCGGTGGCTTTCATCGCTTTGTTCACCGCCTCGTCGTCCTCTTTACGCCAGCGGGTAAACAGCGGCTGGTGCGGGTAACGACCGCGCGCGACCAGCTCCTGAACGGTGATGTCGCCCGGCGTGGTGGCGTTTTGCGCCAGCAGGCCGATGCGTTTTGCCACCTCTTTACTGGCATAGCGCTGGATCTGTTCGCCATCGAGGTAAACGTGACCGCTGGTCGGAGTCATCAGGCGGCTCAGGGTTCGCAGCAGGGTTGATTTCCCACAGCCGTTGGGGCCGATAATCGCGGTGAAATGACCGTCCGGGATGGTCACATTCAGCGATTCGGCGATGATCTTTTTGCCGTACGCCAGGGTCAACTGGTCGCCGCGCAAACGGGGAGAGACTGCGGTCATTTTTTGCGGGACTCCTGAATTAACAACGCGATGAGATAAATACCGCCGATGCTGACGGTGACCACACCCACCGGAAGCTGATAGGGCATAAACAGACGCTGGGCGCTGTAGTCAGCCAGCGCCAGCAGCAGCGCGCCGCACAGCGCCGATTGGGTCAGCCCCCAACGCGCGGTGCCGCTCAGACGGCGAGCAATATGCGGCGCCACCAGGGCAATAAACGAAATCGGCCCGGCCAGCGCGGTGGCGGCGGCGGTCAGCACCACGCCCACCAGCATCAGCAGCAGGCGGGAGCGCTCAACCCTTACGCCGAGCGCGCAGGCGGTATCATCGCCCATTTCCAGCAGCCGCATGCGCCGCGCCAGCAGCGCCGCGCAGACCAGCATCAACAGAATCAGCGGCGCGGAGGGCCAGGTTTTACCCCACGTCAGGCCGTTGAGCGACCCGGCATTCCACAGCCCGGCGGAGAGGGCGGTTTCCAGCGAGGCGCGCAGCAGCAGCCAGGTATTGAAGGCCACCAGCATGGCGCGAACGCCGATCCCGATGATAATCAGGCGAAAGGTCTCGATGCCGTTACGCCAGGCCAGCAGCCAGACCACCAGCGCGGTCAGCACGCCGCCGGCCATGGCCGCGAGGGCGATCGCCGTCAGGTTGTGGCCGAAGATCACCATCGCCACCAGCACGCCGCTCCAGGCGCCGGTGTTGAACCCCATGACATCCGGGCTGCCCAGCGGGTTGCGCATCAGCGACTGAAAAATGGCTCCGCTAACGCCAAGCCCCGCGCCGATCAGCAGGGCCATCAGCACCCGCGGCAGCCGCCATTCGGTGACCACCATGGTGATGTTACGCGGCGCATCGCCCAGCAGGGCGGAAATGACCCGATCGACGCTTAGCGGGACCAGACCGCTGCCGAGGCCGCAAAGGGAGACCAGCAGGCTGGCGGCCAGCAGAATCAGGCAACTGAGCAGCAGACGGCGGGAAGGGGCGATCACATTGCACCTCCACGCGGCTGGCGGCGGACCAGCCAAATCAACACCGGCGCGCCGATAAAGGCGCTGACCACCGAGACCCGCAGCTCGCCGGGAACCAGCAGACGGCCCAGCACATCGGCAAACAGCAGCAGGGCAGGGGTAGCCAACAGGGTGACCGGCAGCGACCAGCGATGGTCGGCGCCCACCAGCCAGCGCGCCATATGCGGCATCATCAGGCCGATAAAGGCGATCGGGCCGACGACCGCCGTGGCGCTGCCGCAAAGAACGGTAATCGCCAGCAGGCCGATAAACTGCGTGCGCGCAACCCGGCTGCCGAGCGCGGTGGCGGTGTCGTTGCCGAGGCTCAGGCTGTTCAGCGCCCGGCTTAACAGCAGCGTCACCGCGGACGCGATCAGCACCGGCAGCAGGACGATTTTCAGCGTTTGCAGCGTGCGCACATCCAGAGAGCCGGCCTGCCAGAAGCGGAGCTGGTCGTAAACATCGGGGTTGAGTAGCGCAATACCGTTAGAGAGCCCTTCGAGCACCGCCGCCAGCGCCACCCCCGCCAGCGTCAGACGCACCGGGCTGAGCTGGCCGCCGCCCTGGCTGCCGGTAAAGGCCACCAGCAGCGAGGCGGCAAAGGCGCCGCAGAAGGCCATCAGCAGCTGCTCCTGCGGCGAATGGATGCCAAACAGCGCCGCGCCGAGCACGATGGCGAAACTGGCGCCGGAGTTGACGCCGAGAATACCCGGGTCGGCTAGCGGGTTGCGGGTCAGGGTCTGCATCAGCGAGCCTGCCAGACCCAGCGCAGCGCCGGCCAGCAGCCCCGCGAGGGTTCGCGGTAGTCGGGCATCAAGTATGATGGTGCAATCGGCGCTCTGACAGGTGCCGGAAAAGGCATCCACGACGACGCTCAGTGGAAGAGGTTTGGCGCCGACGAGCAGGCTGAGCGCAATCGCAACGGCTAAGACGAGCAACAGACCAGGTACGGCAACGGCGCGCACCGTGGTCGTAGAAAACGACATAATTCACATCCCTGGCTTGATAATGATAGTAATTATCGTTATCGATTCTATGCAGTTATGTTAGCATGGCCGCCCACCAGAATGGTATACGCAAGATCATTCAGAATGCATCGCGGCGGCAAACGCTCCCCTGCCTGGAAGTACAGCTAACCGTATGAGCGGGCTATGGAATTGCCGCCGACAGCGACGCAGCCTGAAGGATAACGCGGAGATGGAAATAATCACAAGGCGCTGTCATGAACCGACAATCCCGGCTGCTGAACCTCAGCCTGCTGAAAACTCACCCGGCGTTTCGCGCCGTGTTTATTGCTCGTTTTATCTCAATCCTGTCGCTTGGCCTGCTGGGCGTGGCGATCCCGGTGCAGATCCAGATGATGACCCACTCCACCTGGCAGGTGGGGCTATCGGTAACCTTGACCGGCTGCTCAATGTTTATCGGGCTGATGGTCGGCGGAGTGCTGGCAGACCGCTATGAGCGTAAACGCCTGATTCTGCTGGCACGGGGAACCTGCGGCGTCGGGTTTATCGGCCTGTGTCTCAATGCGCTGTTGCCCGAGCCGTCGTTAATCGCCATCTATCTGCTGGGTATCTGGGACGGTTTCTTTGCCTCGCTTGGCGTGACGGCGCTGCTGGCGGCGACGCCGGCGCTGGTCGGGCGCGAGAATCTGATGCAGGCTGGCGCCATCACCATGTTGACGGTGCGTCTGGGGTCGGTGATTTCGCCGATGATTGGCGGCCTGTTGCTGGCGACCGGCGGCGTCGCCTGGAACTATGGCCTGGCGGCGGCCGGAACGTTTATCACCACCTTGACCCTGCTGCGTCTGCCGCTGCTGCCACCGCCGCCGCAGCAGCGTGAACATCCGCTGAAGTCGCTGCTGGCGGGGTTGAAATTCCTCTTCAATAGTCCGCTGATTGGTGGTATTGCGCTGTTGGGCGGTCTGTTAACCATGGCCAGCGCGGTGCGAGTTCTTTATCCGGCGCTGGCCGACGGCTGGCAGATGTCGGCCTCGCAGATTGGTTTGCTATATGCCGCGATTCCGCTGGGGGCGGCGCTGGGGGCGTTGACCAGCGGTCAGCTGGCGCAAACCGCTAAACCGGGGGCCCTGATGCTGATGACCACGGTCGGGTCGTTTTTTGCCATCGCGCTGTTCAGCCTGATGCCGTTCTGGGAGCTGGGGGCGTTGTGCCTGGCGCTGTTTGGCTGGCTGAGCGCGATCAGTTCGCTGCTGCAGTACACTCTGATTCAGACCCAAACCCCGGAAGCGATGCTCGGGCGGATCAACGGCCTGTGGACCGCGCAGAACGTCACCGGCGATGCCATCGGCGCGGCGCTGCTGGGTGGGCTGGGGGCGATGATGACGCCGGTCGCCTCGGCGAGCGCCAGCGGTTGGGCGCTGGTTATTGTCGGCGTGATGCTGATCGGGCTGCTGGGGGAGCTGCGCCGCTTCAGGCGTCCTGAAACGGTCGCCGAGGTCTGAAACCGCTAGCCCGGATAGCGGGGTCAACGCCTGATCCGGGTCACAGAGAGATGATTGGCGGGTGAGTCGCCCGGCAAAGCGCGGTGCCCGCCGGGAACAGGCATTAGCCGAAGAGGGTGGCGAGACGCTGCAGCACCAGCATGGCGCTGTAGTAGTCGAGGCGGAAGGTTTCCGTGCCCAGTGGATAAACGCGTTTGTTCTCGACCGCCGGAAGATGGGCCAGCAGCGGGTTGGCGTAAATTGCCGCCGCGTCTTTGCTATCGCCGGCGAACAGGAACAGGCTTTGCCCGTTGAGGCCGGTGGCTAAATTCTCTCCGCCCAGCTGGACGATATCGTGGCGTTTCCCCTGGCTCTGGCTGGCATGCAGCCCGGCGGGTAAGGTCGCCAGCGTAAAGCCCAGCTGTTCAAGCATCTGACCCTGCGCCGACGCCGGCGTCCACAGGTTGGCGCTATGGGCGGCGGCAGTATAAACCAGCGCGCTAACCGGCTGCGGCGGCAGTTTCATCTGTTGCTTCAGCGCGGCGAGCTGTTTGTCGAATTCAGCAATGCGCGCCGAGGCCTGTTTTTCCTGACCGGTGATTTGCCCCAGTTGGCTCAGCAGCCCCTGCCAGCTTTTATCGTCGTAATTAATGATAAGCGTTGGGGCAATGGTAGAGAGCTGGTCGTACAGCGGCAGCGCGGAATCTCCGCCGGTGGCGCTAATCAGGATCAGGTCCGGCATCTGTGCGGCGACGGCTTCCGCGCTGGGTTCGCCGATATACAGACGCGCCAGCTTACGTTCCTTCGCGACGGCGCCCCACTGACGCAGGAACCCCTGGTCGTCCGCCACGCGGTTGTTCGGCGTGGTTGCTCCGCTGGCAACCACCGGCGCGTCAATCGCCAGCAGTGAGCCGGTGAGGGTCACGCTGGTGGAGACGATACGCAGGGGTTTGCTTTCCAGCGTGTGCGTGCCGCGGCTATCGGTCACCTGGCGCGGCCAGTCGGCCGCCAGGGCTGAGGTAATTCCTAAAAGCGCCAGCCCGCAGGCCAGGAAGGTACGGCGACACAAAGTGGACAAATTCACGAATTCGCATCCTGATTAAGTTGAGATAAATGCGTCTCATTTTCAACTTTGTATCGCGCGGATGCAAGCCTAAGTAGCACAACATGTCGTTTGTACGGTTGACATGGCAGGCAATACCTTTTAGGTTAGCCAACCAAAATATAAATGATAATTATTCGTAATATCTTTATCGTTTTTTTGGAGGATGATATGGAAACGTCACTGGCCGAGGATATACAGGAAAAGAATATGACCCTGGCAGCGGAAAGCTTCTTCTTTATGTCGCCGTACCGCAGTTTCAGTACTTCAGGCTGCTTTCGCCGTTTTTCCCATCCGGCCGCCGACGGCGCGCTGTTGAGCGGGGAATTCCAGCAGCAAATGGCGGCCGCGTTTACGCAAGCGAAGGCTGCCGGGATCCGCAAACCGGTGATGGTCGGGGCGATTCCGTTTGATACCAACCAGCCGTCTGAACTGTTTATCCCCGAGAGCTGGCAAAATTTCTCCCGCACCGGGAAACAGCAGTCGGCACGCTATGCTTCCTCCCGGACGCCGCCAATGGATATCGTTCAGCGCCAGGAAATTCCTGAGCAGAATGCATTTATGGCGATGGTTGAACGCGCCGCTGAACTGACCGCCACGCCGGAAGTGGACAAGGTCGTGCTGTCGCGTTTAATCGATATCACCACCCGCGATCGCGTGGACAGCGGCGCGCTGCTTGAACGTCTGATCGCGCAAAACCCGGCCAGCTTTAACTTCCATGTGCCGCTCTCGGACGGCGGCGTGCTGCTGGGCGCCAGCCCGGAACTGCTGCTGCGTAAAGAGGGCGAGCGTTTCAGTTCTCTGCCGCTGGCCGGTTCCGCCCGCCGTCAGCCGGATGACGTGCTGGATCGCGAAGCGGGCAACAAACTGCTGGCTTCAGGTAAAGATCGCCATGAGCACGAACTGGTGACGCAGGCGATGAAAACGGTGCTGACTCCGCGCTGCCGTCAGCTGTCGCTGCCGGACTCCCCGCAGCTGGTCACCACCCCGACGCTATGGCATCTGGCGACGCCGATTGAAGGCACCGCGCTGGCGCCGGAGAACGCCATGTCGCTGGCCTGCCTGCTCCACCCGACGCCGGCTCTGAGCGGCTTCCCGCACCAGGTGGCGAAACGTCTGATTGCCGAGCTGGAGCCGTTCGATCGCCAGCTGTTCGGCGGCATTGTCGGCTGGTGCGATGACGAAGGCAACGGCGAATGGGTGGTGACGATTCGCTGCGCCCGCCTGCACGAGCGTACGCTGCGTCTGTTTGCCGGCGCCGGCATTGTCCCGGCCTCCTCTCCGCTGGGAGAGTGGCGCGAAACCGGCGTCAAACTGACTACCATGCTGAACGTATTCGGCTTGAATTAAGAGGCGATGATGATTGAATTTAACCGCTGGCCGGAAAGTTTTGCCGCCCGCTACCGTGAGAAAGGTTACTGGCAGGATCTGCCGTTAACCAATCTGATTACCCGTCACGCCGACAGCGATGCCGTCGCCATTATCGACGGGGACAGGCACTACAGCTATCGTCAGTTCAACCAGCTCGTGGATAATCTGGCCTCCTCGCTGCAGCGTATGGGGCTGAAACGCGGTGAAACCGCGCTGGTGCAGCTGGGTAACGTCGCCGAATTTTACGTGACCTTCTTCGCGCTGTTGCGGATTGGGGTGGCGCCGGTCAATGCCTTGTTCAGCCATCAGCGCAGCGAACTGAACGCCTACGCGACGCAAATTGAACCCGCGCTGCTGATTGCCGATCGCGATCATGGGCTGTTTGCCGACGACAGTTTCCTTAATGCCTTTGTCGAACAGCATGGCTCGGTGCGGGTGGTGCTGCTGCGTAACGATCGCGGAGAATATGACCTGGCGGCAGCCATCGAGCAGCAGGCGGATAACTTTATCGCCAATCCGACTCCTGCCGATGAAGTGGCCTTTTTCCAGCTCTCCGGCGGCAGTACCGGGACGCCAAAGCTGATCCCTCGCACCCATAACGACTACGACTACAGTATCCGTCGCAGTAACGAAATTTGCGCTATCAGCGCCGACACGCGCTACCTCAACGCGCTGCCCGCCGCCCACAACTATGCCATGAGCTCACCGGGTTCGCTCGGCGTCTTCCTCGCCGGAGGCCGGGTGATCCTGGCCGCCGATCCGAGCGCGACGCTGTGTTTCCCGTTGATTGAACAACATCAGATCAACGTGGCTTCGCTGGTGCCGCCTGCGGTCAGCCTGTGGTTACAGGCGATCCGCGAGGGCGCCGGGAACGGCCAGCTGCGTTCGCTGACGCTGCTGCAGGTTGGCGGCGCGCGCCTGTCAGCGACGCTGGCGGCACGCATTCCGGCGGAGATTGGCTGCCAGCTCCAGCAGGTCTTTGGCATGGCGGAAGGGCTGGTGAACTACACCCGCCTCAACGATAGCCCGGAACGCATCATCAATACCCAGGGCTGTCCGATGTGCCCGGATGATGAAGTGTGGGTCGCGGATGCCGATGGTAATCCGCTGCCGCGTGGAGAAGTCGGACGCCTGATGACCCGCGGGCCGTACACCTTCCGCGGCTACTACAAAAGCCCGCAGCACAACGCAGAAGCGTTTGATGCCGACGGTTTTTACTGTTCCGGCGATCTGATCTCGATCGACGAGGACGGCTATATCACCGTGCAGGGGCGTGAAAAAGATCAGATCAACCGCGGCGGCGAAAAGATCGCGGCGGAAGAGGTGGAAAACCTGCTGCTGCGTCACCCGGCGGTGATCCATGCCGCGCTGGTCAGCATGGAGGACAGCCTGCTGGGCGAGAAGAGCTGCGCTTATCTGGTGGTGAAAGAGCCGCTGCGTGCGGTCGCGGTCCGCCGCTTCCTGCGCGAACAGGGCGTGGCAGAATTTAAACTGCCGGATCGCGTGGAGTGCGTTGATGCACTGCCGCTGACGCCGGTAGGTAAAGTGGATAAAAAACAATTACGTCAGTGGCTGGCCGCACGCGAGCCGGGCTGAAGGAGAAGACAGAATGGCCATCCCTAAATTACAGGCTTACGCGCTGCCGGAAGCCAGCGATATCCCGGCGAACAAAGTCAACTGGGCTTTTGAGCCGTCCCGCGCCGCGCTGTTGATCCACGATATGCAGGAATATTTCCTCAACTTCTGGGGGGAAGACAGCGCCATGATGGCGAAAGTGGTGGCGAACATTGCCGCGCTGCGCGATTTCTGCAAACAGAATAACATTCCGGTGTTTTACACCGCGCAGCCGAAAGAGCAAAGCGATGAAGACCGTGCCCTGCTCAATGATATGTGGGGACCGGGTCTGACCCGCTCACCGGAGCAGCAGCAGGTGATTGCCGCCCTGGCGCCGGATGAACACGACACCGTGCTGGTGAAGTGGCGCTACAGCGCGTTCCACCGTTCGCCGCTGGAAGAGATGCTGAAAGAGACCGGCCGCGACCAGCTGATCATCACCGGCGTCTATGCCCATATCGGCTGCATGACCACCGCCACCGACGCCTTTATGCGCGATATTAAGCCGTTCTTCGTTGCCGACGCGCTGGCGGATTTTAGCCGTGAGGAGCACCTGATGGCGCTGAAATATGTCGCCGGGCGTTCCGGCCGGGTGGTGATGACCGAAGAGCTGCTGCCGCTTCCGGCATCCAAAACGGCGCTGCGGGCGCTGATTCTGCCGCTGCTGGATGAGTCCGACGAGCCGCTGGATGATGAAAATCTGATCGACTACGGGCTGGACTCGGTGCGCATGATGGCGCTGGCCGCGCGCTGGCGTAAAGTGCACGGCGATATCGACTTCGTGGCGCTGGCGAAAAAGCCGACGATCGATGCCTGGTGGGCGCTGCTGTCCCGTGAGGTGAAATAATGGCCGGGCTGGATTTTCAGGGGCAAACCGTATGGGTCACCGGCGCCGGTAAAGGCATTGGTTACGCGACGGCGCTGGCGTTCGTTGAGGCCGGCGCGAAGGTGACCGGTTTCGATCTCGCCTTTGACGGGGAGACCTACCCGTTCGCCACGGAAACGCTGGACATTGCCAACCCGGAACGGGTGGCTGAGGTGTGCGGGCGGCTGCTGAACGGCATGGCGCGTCTCGACGTGCTGGTTAACGCGGCGGGCATTCTGCGCATGGGCGCGACCGATGAGCTGAGTCTGCAGGACTGGCAGCAGACCTTTGCCGTCAACGTAGGCGGGGCGTTTAACCTGTTTCAGCAGACGATGGCTCAGTTCCGTCGCCAGCAGAGCGGGGCGATTGTCACCGTGGCCTCTGACGCGGCCCATACGCCACGCATCGGGATGAGCGCCTATGGCGCATCGAAAGCGGCGTTGAAAAGCCTGACGCTGACCGTTGGCCTGGAGCTGGCGGGAAGCGGAGTGCGCTGTAATCTGGTTTCACCGGGTTCCACCGATACCGATATGCAGCGCACGCTGTGGGTTAGCGATGATGCCGAGCAGCGGCGTATCCGTGGTTTCGGCGAGCAGTTTAAACTCGGTATTCCGCTGGGGAAAATTGCCCGTCCGCAGGAGATCGCCAGCACGATTCTGTTCCTCGCCTCCCGTCACGCCAGCCATATTACGCTGCAGGATATCGTGGTCGACGGCGGCTCGACGTTGGGGGCATAAATGGTCTGGAAACGTCAGCTGACGCTGGATGCGCTTAACGCCACCAGCGAGAATACGATGGTGGCCCACCTGGGCATTATCTACACCCGGCTGGAAGAGGGGCTGCTGGAAGCGGAAATGCCGGTTGATGCCCGTACCCACCAGCCGTTTGGCCTGCTGCACGGCGGCGCGTCCGCGGCGCTGGCGGAGACGCTTGGGTCGATGGCCGGCTGGCTGATGACCGAAGAGGGTCAGTGCGTGGTGGGCACCGAACTGAATGCCACCCACCATCGGGCGGTCTCCAGCGGTCGCGTACGCGGCGAGTGCCGCCCGCTGCATCTGGGGCGCCAGGGCCAGAGCTGGGAAATTGCGGTGTTCGACGAGCGGGGCCGTCGCTGCTGCACCTGCCGCCTGGGCACCGCGGTGCTCGGCTAAATAATCTGCTCGCTCCCCCTACGCCGCGATCCGGAGGGGGGGACTGACGATGTATCATGTAGCGCTTTCTTGCGGGCGATACATTCCATTTTCCCCTCAGAAGTGATCTCGCTAGCAATGTGAGATAAATCCCTGCCTTTGCACGACATCTGTACGGTTTCAATGTTGTTAAACCCGGCGTTGTGTTCTAGAAACAAAATGTAACATCCTGATTACCCTACCTGTGGAACACAACGATGAATCATTCAGGGAAATACCTCATCTGGACATTGCTCTCCGTTGTCGGAGCCTTTGCCCTCGGCTACATCGCCTTAAACCGGGGTGAGCAGATTAATGCGCTATGGATTGTCGTGGCGGCAGTCTGTATTTATCTGATCGCCTATCGTTTCTATGGACTCTACATCGCCAACAATGTACTGGCGGTTGACCCGACGCGGATGACGCCCGCCGTGCGGCATAACGACGGGCTCGATTATGTCCCGACGGATAAGAAAGTGCTGTTCGGTCACCATTTTGCGGCCATTGCCGGCGCGGGGCCGCTGGTGGGGCCGGTGCTGGCGGCGCAGATGGGCTACCTGCCGGGGATGATCTGGATCCTCGCCGGGGTGGTGCTGGCGGGGGCCGTGCAGGACTTTATGGTACTGTTTGTCTCCACCCGCCGCGACGGGCGCTCGCTTGGCGAGCTGGTGAAAGAGGAGATGGGGCCGACCGCCGGCGTGCTGGCGCTGGTCGCCTGTTTTATGATCATGGTGATTATCCTCGCGGTACTGGCGATGATCGTGGTGAAAGCCCTGACCCACAGCCCGTGGGGGACCTATACCGTCGCCTTCACCATTCCGCTGGCCATTTTTATGGGGATCTACATTCGCTACCTGCGCCCGGGGCGCATTGGCGAAGTGTCGGTGATCGGTCTGGTGATGCTGGTGTTCGCCATTGTGTCCGGCGGATGGGTGGCGGAAAGCCCAACGTGGGCGCCGTGGTTTGATTACACCGGCGTACAGCTGACCTGGATTCTGGTGGGCTATGGCTTCATCGCTGCCGTTCTTCCGGTATGGCTGCTGCTGGCGCCGCGTGATTACCTGTCGACCTTCCTGAAAATCGGCACCATCGTCGGCCTGGCGATCGGCATCCTGATTATGCGCCCGACGTTGACCATGCCGGCGTTGACGAAATTTATTGATGGCAGCGGCCCGGTATGGTCCGGCAGCCTGTTCCCGTTCCTGTTTATTACCATCGCCTGTGGCGCGGTCTCCGGTTTCCATGCGCTGATCGCCTCCGGCACCACGCCGAAGATGCTGGCGAACGAAGGCCAGGCCTGCTTTATCGGCTATGGCGGTATGCTGATGGAGTCTTTCGTCGCCATTATGGCGCTGGTGGCGGCCTGCGTTATCGACCCGGGCGTTTACTTTGCCATGAACAGCCCGATGGCGGTCCTCGTGCCGGCGGGCGCCACCGATGTCGTCGCTTCCGCCGCGCAGGTGGTGAGCAGCTGGGGCTTTAGCATCACCCCGGAAACGCTGCGCCAGATAGCCAGCGAAGTGGGCGAGCAGTCGATTATCTCCCGGGCGGGCGGGGCGCCAACGCTGGCGGTCGGGATGGCCTATATCCTGCACGGTTCGCTGGGGGGGCTGATGGATGTCGCCTTCTGGTATCACTTCGCCATTCTGTTTGAAGCGCTGTTTATTCTGACGGCGGTGGATGCGGGCACCCGTGCGGCGCGCTTTATGCTGCAGGATCTGCTGGGGGTGGTGAGTCCGGGGCTGAAGCGAACCAACTCGCTGCCGGCGAACCTGCTGGCCACCGCGCTGTGCGTACTGGCCTGGGGGTACTTCCTGCATCAAGGGGTGGTCGATCCGCTCGGCGGGATTAACACGCTGTGGCCGCTGTTTGGTATCGCCAACCAGATGCTGGCCGGTATGGCATTGATGCTCTGCGCGGTGGTACTGTTTAAAATGAAACGCGAGCGCTATGCGTGGGTCGCCCTGTTGCCGACGGCCTGGCTGCTGATTTGTACCCTGACCGCCGGGTGGCAGAAGTCGTTCAGCCCGGATACGAAGGTGGGTTTCCTGGCGATTGCCAATCAGTTCCAGGCGATGATCGATAGCGGCAATATTCCTGGCCAGTACACCGAATCACAGCTGGCGCAGCTGGTCTTTAACAACCGACTGGATGCGGGATTAACCATCTTCTTTATGGTGGTGGTGGTGGTACTGGCGCTGTTCTCAATCAAAACCGCGCTGGCGGCGTTGAAAGAGGAGCAACCTACGTCAAAAGAGACGCCGTACGAGCCGCTTCCTGCCAATGCTGAGCAGCTGGTGACCCAGGTGAAGCGCGCACATTAACACTTAGCCCCTTTCTGCCTGCGGAAAGGGGCTGTTCTGAGAGGCCAACATGTTTGATACCCTTTCCAAAGCCGGGAAGTATCTGGGCCAGGCGGCAAAAATGATGATTGGCGTGCCCGATTACGATAACTACGTCGAGCATATTCGCCAGACGCATCCCGAGCAGACGCCGATGACCTATGAAGAATTTTTCCGCGAGCGTCAGGACGCGCGCTATGGCGGTAAAGGCGGCGCAAAGTGCTGTTAAACCGTTCCCTCAGTCCTTCACTCCCCCGTCCCTCCGGCTCTCGCCTGAGCCGGCGCGGCGGCCCGCTGGCCGTTTCCGCGTTTTTTTAGCCGTTAATGCACCTGCCGACGGACGTTTTCCACTTTCTCAAAGGCCGCCTTCAGGGTCTGCGGGGTCAGCTCGACCGGCAGGAAGTGGATCGACTCCCCCGGACGCAGAGTATGGGCGATAACCTTATCCAGTTCGACCGGGTTGTGGATATCCACGTCGAGCTCCGCCAGCGTGGTGGGCAGGTTAAAGCGCTGCCAGGCGCTCACCAGCTGGGCTAAAACATCGTCCTGGCCGAGCAGAGCGCTCTGCACCAGAATGCCGTAGGCCACCTTGGTGCCGTGCAAAAATTTGTCGGTCTGCGGCAGCACCGTCAGGCCGTTATGTACCGCGTGCGCGGCGGCGACGCGGGTATAGCGCTCGCCTAAACCGCCCACCATCCCGCCGCCGGCGATAATAGCGTCGATTACGTCGCGAAGCGCCTGGGTCAGTTCACCGCGCTGCCGATCGGCCAGCGCCGTTTCGCTGCTTTCCAGCAGCACATCGCGAATCGCCAGCGCGCCGTTAATCCCCAGCCGTACGGTCAGCGGCAGCGTTTCCGGCTGCGGCGCCAGCACGACCGCTTCGTACCATTTCGCCAGCGTATCGCCGATCCCCGCCAGCAGATACTCCGCCGGGGCGTGGAGGATGATGTGCGGCTCTACCAGCACCAGGAAGTTGGCGTCGTCGAAGATTTCAAAATGCAGCGCCTGCCCGGCGTCGTTGTACCACACCGACAGCGGGGTCCAGGCGGCGCAGGTCGCAGCGATGGTGGGGATTGCCACCACCGGCAGAGCTAAGCGCCGGGCCACGGCTTTGGCGGTATCCAGCAGCGCGCCGCCGCCGACGCCAATGACCACCGCGCGGTCATCACCGGCAGTCTGCGCCAGCTGCGCCACGTCGCTTTCGCTGCAATGCCCTTTAAATAGCACCTTTTTGGCACCGACGGCGTGGAACGCTGGCGGCAGGAAGGGCTCAGCGCCGGCGATCGCGCGCTCACCGTAAATCCAGAGCGCGCGGGAAAGCTGCTCTGCGCTGTAAAAATCCGCCAGGCGCGCCAGGCTGCCGGGATGGGAAAAATAGTTGGCGGGGCCGGGTACCACGCGGATATCGCTGTTGCTCATGAACGCTGTCCTTATTCTCGTTTCGCTAACCTGATGTTATGTCTGGACATCCAGATGGCTAATATTATTTCGTTTTATCTTATGCCTTTTACGCAGTTGTCAGTCAAGGTCAGCTGTGAAAAATTCGTTAAATCAGAATATTAATCGTAAAGGGTAGCAGGGGATGGCAGTGAATCGCCTTGAGATGAACAACATTAACCTCGCCTTTTCCGGCTTTCGGGCGCTCAGCAACGTGGCGTTCACCCTGCATGGGGGATCGGTGCACGCGCTGACCGGCGCGAACGGCGCGGGGAAATCGACGCTGATGGCGGTGCTATGCGGGACGCACGCGCACTATGAAGGTGAGATTGTTATCAATAACCAGCCGGTGAATATTCGCTCGCCGCGCGATGCTAAGCTGCTGGGGATCCATCTGGTGCAGCAGGAGGTGGACGTGGCGCTGGTGCCGGGCTTAAGTATCGCGGAAAACATTATGCTGGATCGCCTCGCGGAGCCGGCTCAGCGCTTCAGCTGGCGGCGGGTGCGCGAACAGGCGCGCGAGGCGCTGGCCCAGCTGGACGTCGCCCTTGACGTGCGGCGTCCCATCGATAGCTGCACGCTGGCGGAGAAGCAGCAAATTCTGCTGGCCCGCGCGCTGTCGCACCATTGTCGTTTTCTCATTCTTGATGAACCCACCGCGCCGTTGGACCGGCATGAAAGCGAACGGCTGTTCACGGTGGTGCGCCGTCTGCAGCAGCAGGGGATTGGCGTGGTGTTTATCTCCCACCGTATTCATGAACTGAAGGCCATTTGCGACACCCTGACGGTACTCCGCGACGGTCGGCTGATTGAAAGCGGTCCGATGGCGGATCTCAGCGGCGAGCAGATTGTTGAGAAGATGCTCGGCCACGAGCTGAGCGACATTTTTCCAGCGCGGCGCCCGCCGCACGGCGAGGAGATTCTGCTGCAGGTGGAAGGTCTGCACGACGAGGGGCTACTGCAGGACATCTCGCTACGCCTGCGCAAAGGGGAAATCCTGGGGATCGCAGGGCTGGCGGGGGCGGGGAAAACCGAGCTGTGCAAAGCGCTGTTCGGCGCCAGTAAAAGCCGCCTGACCCGCGGGGAGCTGAATAGCCAGCCGTGGCGGCCTCGCGACCCGGCGGACTCGGTGACGCGCGGGCTGGCGCTGGTGCCGGAAGAGCGGCGCAAAGAGGGCATTTTTATTGAAGAGCCGATCGGCATGAACCTGGCGGTCAGCGCCGATAATAGCTTTTCGCGCTGGAGCCTGTTTGGCCACCGCCAGGCATGGCGCTGGGCGGAGGAGGTGATTGCCCGTATCGGCATTCGCACCACCGGCCCGGCCCAGACGCTACGCCGTCTGTCCGGCGGCAACCAGCAGAAGGTGGCGATCGGCAAGTGGCTGCGCGGCAACGCCAACGTGTTGATTTTCGATGAGCCGACCAAAGGCGTCGACGTAAAAGCAAAAACCGACCTGTTCAACCTGATCGACGGGCTGGCGCGAGAGGGCAAAGGGGTGATTTACGCCTCGGGCGAATTCTCGGAGCTGGTGGGGTTGTGCGACCGTATTTGTGTATTGTGGGATGGCCGCATTGTGGCAGAAATTCCGGGCGCTGAGGCCCGGGAAGAGACTCTACTTTATTACTCCACCGGAGGAGCAGCAGCGTGAGCAAGGCCCTGGCAGTGAACGCGACGGCATCGGGCCGTCAGCGATTTTTTGATTTTCTTTATAAATGGGGCATGTTGCTGACCGTGGTGCTGTTGATCGCCGTATTTGGCCTCGCCGCGGACAACTTCCTTGACCCGTTCAATATCATCAACATTTTGCGTTCTATCGCCATCGTGACGGTGATTGCCATCGGCGTCTCCGTCTCGCTGACCATTGGCGGTTTCGACCTCTCGGTAGGGTCAACCGCCTCGCTGGCTAACGCGCTGGTGATTTCGCTGTTTGTCTGGCACGGCTTCGGCACCACGGAAGCGATTCTGCTCACCCTCGCGCTGTGTACGCTGGTGGGGCTGTTTAACGCCTTTTTAATCGTGGTACTGCGTATTCCCGACATGCTCGCCACTCTCGCCAGCCTGTTTGTGATTCAGGGCGTGGCTATGACCTACAGCTACGGCGGGTCCATTACCGAGAACATGGTCATGCCGGGCGGCGATATGGCTGAAGGGACGATTCCGGCAGCCTTTGGCTCGCTGGGGCAGGTGCCGACCATCGTTATCGTCATGCTGGTGGTGACGCTGGTCGCGCAGCTGGCGCTCTCTTTCACCACCCACGGGCGACGGATGTACGCCATCGGCGGCAATCCGGAAGCCGCGCGGCTCTCCGGCCTGCGTATCACCCGTTATAAAGTGGCGGCCTACGTTATCGCTTCGCTGTTGGCCGGGCTGGGCGGGATTTTGCTGGCCTCGCGTATCGGCTCTTCACAGGTTAATGCCGGCGGCGGCTATCTGATGGATGCGGTGGCGGCGGCGTGGATCGGCTTCTCCCTGGCGGGGTCAGGTAAACCGAACGCCCTCGGGACGCTGGTGGGGGCGGTGATTCTTGGCGTCCTCTCCAACGGTCTGGTGATGCTGTCGGTGCCGTACTACGCGATGGACATTATTAAAGGACTGGTGCTGGCTGGCGCGTTAGCACTGACTTATTTTCAGCGCCGCACTTAATCATTTACAGGGTATACACATGAAAAAAATCACGCTGTCTGTTATTGCGCTGGGGCTGTTGAATTCCGTGGCGGCCTGGGCTGAAACACCTGCGCCGGTACCGGCCGCTATCGCCGAACATAACGGACCAATCCGGATTGCGGTGATCCGTAACCTCGGCTCTGACGATAACACCACCCAGTTTGTCTCCGGCGCGATTCAGGAGGGCAAAAAGCTCGGTTTTAAGATGAGCACCTTCCTCAGCAACGGTGATGATGCCAAATTCCAGGATTTCGTTAACCAGGCGATTAGCCAGAAATACGACGGGATTATTCTCTCCCAGGGGCGCGACCCGTATGCCACCGCGCTGGTGAAGAAGGCGGTGGATGCCGGGATTAAAGTGGCGGTGTTCGATACCGCCATCAGCGGCGAGATCCCGGGGGTTACCGTGTCCCAGCAGGATGACGCCTCGCTAACCGATCTCTCCTTTGGCCAGCTGGTGAAAGATTTCAACGGCAAAGCCAATATTATCAAGCTGTGGGTTGCCGGTTTCCCGCCGATGGAACGCCGTCAGGTGGCTTATCAGGCGCTGCTCAAGCAAAACCCGGGGATTAAGGAGCTGGAATCGATTGGCGCCGTCTCTTCCGATGTGCAGGGCGATACCGCCAATAAGGTCGGGGCGATTTTAGCCAAGTATCCGAAAGGCAAAATTGACGCGATTTGGGGGACCTGGGATGCCTTCAGTCAGGGAGCCTATAAGGCGCTGAAGGAGAACGGGCGGACCGAAATTAAACTCTACAGTATCGATATCTCCAACCAGGATCTGCAGCTGATGCGTGAATCAGGCAGCCCGTGGAAGGTCAGCGTCGCGGTGGATCCGAAACTTATCGGGGCGACTAACGTCCGTCTGGTGGCGAATAAAATCGCCGGCGAACCGACCCCTGCTACCTATGACTTCAAGGCGGCAGCTATTCCGCAAGCGCTGCTGGCGGCGCAGCCGGGGGCGGTCAACGTCGCGTCCCTGGGGAAAATTATCCCGGGCTGGGGGCAGACCGAGGACTTTATCGCGCCGTGGTTCGCCACGCTGGAAGCGAAAAACAAAGGCTAAGGAGCAGCGATGGCGACGGCACTTCCGCGTCCCGATTACAGCCGCAATATGCGGCTGATCGGGCATAGCGATCAGGGCGGCCGGCCGGACGGCGTTCAGCTGATGGTTCACCGCGGCTACGCCTACATCGGCCATATGGTGTCGCAGGGCTTTTCGATTGTCGACGTGCGCGATCCGCGGCATCCGCAAACGGTGAACTACATCGCCGCGCCGGCAGGCACCTGGAACGTTCATCTGCAGGCCCATGATGATTTACTGTTGGTGATCAACGCCCGCGACCTGTTTGCCGATACCCGCTTTGCCGATGAGAAGGTCTATTACACCCGCTCGGTCGGCGAAACGGTTAGCGATGTCCAGGATCGCGGCTGGAGCGCCGGGCTGCGTATTTTTGATATTTCCCGTCCCGAACAGCCGCGGGAAATCAGCTTTCTGTCGCTCAACGGCATCGGTATTCATCGCATCTGGTACGTCGGCGGCCGCTGGGCCTATGTTTCCGCGCTGATTGACGGGTTCAGCGACTATATCTTCCTGACCATTGACCTGGCCGACCCGCGTAAGCCGGAGGTCGCCGGGCGCTGGTGGCTGCCGGGGATGCATCAGGCGGCGGGGGAGCAGCCGAGCTGGCCGCAGGGGAAACGTTACGCGCTGCATCACGCCATTATCGCCGGGGATACCGCCTACGGCAGCTGGCGTGACGGCGGCCTGACCTTGCTCGACGTGAAGGACAGGACTCAGCCGAAGCTGATTAGTCACCGTAACTGGAGCCCGCCGTTTGGCGGCGGCACCCATACGGCGCTGCCGCTGCCGCAGCGTAATCTGCTGGTGGTGCTGGATGAGGCGGTACTCGATAACCAGCAGGACGGTGAAAAACTGATCTGGCTGTTTGATATCCGCGAGCCGACCAACCCGGTGAGTATCTCGACGTTCCCGCAGCCGCAGGAGACCGACTATGTGGCGAAAGGGGCGCACTTTGGCCCGCATAACCTGCATGAAAACCGTCCCGGCAGCTTTATCAGCTCAACGCTGATCTTCGCCACTTACCAGAATGCGGGCGTGCGCGCCTACGATATTTCTGATCCCTATCGGCCGGTGGAGACCGGCGCGCTGGTGCCTGCCGCCCCAGCGAAAATGATGGATACCCGTCCGGGTCGCCCGCGGGTAATTCAGTCGTGCGACGTGTTCGTGGATGCGCAGGGGATCATCTACAGCACCGACTATAACGGCGGACTGTCGGTGATCGAATATCTGGGGTAAGGGATCGCGAGCCCCGGTAAGCGTAGCGCTACCGGGGTGCTATGGCCTACGGGGCTCAGCTGTACTGACGAATGCGGGCGATCAGATCGTCGACGTTCTCAATACGTTCGGCAATCACGATCAGCGCTTTGCCGAGCGTGATTGCATGACGCAGGCATTCATGGCGCATCGCGTCATCCTGGATCGTGTCGATATCGGCGACGTGGGACAGCCCGACGCTGCGGCGAATCAGCTCGGTACCGCAGAAGCCAATCGCGTCGGTCCAGACCTTTTTCAGGAACAGCGAGGCGTAGCCGGGGTAAGCCAGCGCCGCATCGCGCGTTTTCTCCGTCGCCAGCGCCTGGAAGCGCTCGGCGAAGGTGCTCCACAGCTGCTGGATATCGCGCAGACGCTGTTCGCGGGCGGCGGCGGCATCGCGAATGCCCAGATGCCCCGGCAGGCCGCAATAGTTCAGCAGCAGGTTGCCGATGGCGGTGCCGATATCAAAACCTATCGGGCCGAAATAGCCGAATTCCGCGTCGATGGCTTTAAAACTGCCCTCGGCCACGAAAATGGAACCGCTGTGAATATCGCCGTGCAGCAGCGCTTCGGCATGCGAAAAGAAACGCTGCTTCAGCGCGGCCACCGCCAGTTTGAGCTGCGCGTCGTCGCGCAGGGCGGCGACGTCGGCTTCCAGTGCGGCCGGGTAGTTGTTGCGCTCGTGAACCTGATAAGGGTCGTTGAAGAACAGGTCTTCGGTGATTTCGCACATCTCCGGGTTAATAAACTGCGCCACCTGAGCTTTTTTGTCATGCGGGTGGAGATAAAAGTCGCTGGTGTGAAACAGCGCCTGCGCCAGGTATTCTCCCAGCTGACGCGCGGCCTGCGGATAGTAAACGTTGGCGATCAGCTCGCCGCGCCAGATGCGATGATCGGAGAGATCTTCCATCACCATCACCGCCAGCTCGGGATCGAAATGGTGGATTTTCACCGTGTGCTGCGGGCAGTGCTGATAGTGCGCCACCAGCGTTTGCGCCTCAAGACGGGCGCGATCGAGGGTCAGCGGCCAGGATTCGCCCACGCAGCGGACGTAGGGCAGGGCCTGCTTAACGACAATGCGGCTGACGCCCTGAGTATCAAAAATCTTAAAGACCAGGTTGAGGTTGCCATCCCCCACTTCCTGCGCGGACACCAGTTCCGACGGATTATCGATGCCGCCAAATTGTTGTGCGTAAGCCACGGCATCGCCGGGGGTGAAGGTATGGTATTGCGACATTGCCTCGATCCTCAAAAGTTCTGATTAAGCCGTTCAGACGTCTATACTTCTGGATTTCATCCTGACACAATGTAATACAACAACGCAACAGGGATTTAACGATATGCAGACACTACAGACCACCAGCCTGCGGGTAAGCGAAAATCAGCTTTTTATTCTTGATCAGCAGGCATTGCCACAGGAAAAACGCTGGCTGGCGGCGGATAACGTTGCGTTACTGGTGGACCATATTCACGCGCTGCGGGTGCGCGGCGCGCCGTTAATCGGCCTTTCGGCCAGCCTGTTGCTCGCACTTCTGGCGCAACGCGGCCTCAGCCGGGATGAACTGGCGCAGGCGCTGGACACATTGCGCGCGGCGCGTCCGACGGCGGTTAACCTGATGAACAACCTCGATCGCATGAAGCTGGCGCTGGCAGAAGAGAACTATTCCCTGGCGCTGGAAGCGGAAGCGCTGCGCCTGATTGAAGAAGATAAACAGCTGTGCGCCAGCATTGCTGAGACCGGCTGCGCGCTGGTGAAAGCGGGCAGTCGCCTGTTAACCCACTGCAATACCGGCGGCCTGGCGACGGCCGGCGTCGGTACCGCGCTGGGGGTGATTGCGCTGGCTCATCAGCGAGGGCTGGTGGCAAACGTCTGGGTTGATGAGACGCGCCCGCTGCTGCAGGGCGGCCGGCTTACCGCCTGGGAGCTGGGGGAGCTGGGCGTGCCTTACCAGCTAATTACCGATTCGATGGCCGCCAGCCTGATGGCCAAAGGGCAGGTGGATGCGGTATGGGTCGGGGCCGACCGTATCGCCGCGAACGGCGATGTGGCGAATAAGATCGGCACCTACTCGCTGGCGGTGCTGGCGAAATACCACGGAGTTCCGTTCTACGTGGCGGCGCCGCAAACCACCCTCGATCGCCATTGTCCGAACGGCGAGGCGATTCCGATTGAGCAGCGGGCGGCAGCGGAGGTCACCGGGGTGGCCGGGAGTTTCGGTTCCGTGCAGTGGGCACCGCAGAATGCGCCGGTTTACAACCCGGCGTTTGACGTCACGCCGGCCGCCTTAATCGACGGCTGGGTGCTGGACAGCGGGGTGGTGACCCCAGCCCAGGTGGCCGCCGGGGCGTTCGCCCCGCAGAGCGACTCATGAACTCTTCATATTTCACTTTACAAAACCGCTGGCCGAAAGGCCTCTGCAGCTGAGGCCAGCCGGGTGAACCGCCTGGCGACGGTAAAGGGAGGCGGCGCGCCGTCGCCGTTTTTTTCGTTGCTTCCCGGCGCTCCGCTCTTCTTTTCCCCCCATCTTTTGCAGTATGAATCACTGCCTTAACACGCTCCTGCCAGCGGTAATATTGCCATCATGCAAACCTTCAGTTGTTTGATTGTTAAAAGCTGGGGTTTTATATGAATATCGAGCATAACGGTGTCTTTAAGTTGCCTGATGGGAAATATTGTTCCGTCGCGCGGGCGGTGTTAGTATCGGGTAAATAGCCATTTAGACGGCTAAATACATCATCGCTAAATTAAGGAACTGCTATGTGGCAAGAAAGACTCGCGCAACTGGTCACCACCTGTCATTGGATCGGCGCGAAAGGCTGGGCGCCGGCGACCGGCGGCAACATGTCGGTGCGCCAGGATGAGACCTGGTGCTGGCTCAGCGAGTCGGGGCGCGATAAAGGCAGCCTGACCACCGACGATTTCCTGCAGGTTGAGATTGCCACTAACCGGGCCCCTTCCGGGCGTAAGCCCTCTGCCGAAACCGGCCTGCATACGCTGGTTTATCGCCTGTTCCCGGAGGCTAACGTCGTTCTGCACGTACACACCGTCAACGCCACCGTGCTGTCGCGAATTGAGAAGGGAGATACCCTGGCGCTGCAAGGTTACGAAATGCAGAAAACGTTGACCGGACAACGCAGCCACCTCGATACCGTACCGGTGGCGATTTTCGATAACGATCAGGATATTGATGCCCTGGCGGCGCGTATCGAAGATGATGCGCAGACCCGCCCGCTGCGCTATGGCTTTCTGCTGCGCGGCCACGGCCTGACCTGCTGGGGGAAAGATATCGAAGAAGCGCGACGCCAGCTGGAAGGGCTGGAATTCCTGTTCGAGTGCGAGCTGCTGCGTCGCCGCTACGAGCGTGACTAAGTTTATCTCAGCGATCGGATCAGGCATGGATTTTTATCTGGGAATCGATATTGGTACCTCGCGGGTGAAGGCGGTGCTGTTTGATGAGCACTTTCAGGCGCGAGCCAGCGCGGCGGCGAATACCGGGCCGCATCTGTCGGCGAACGGTTTTGCCGAGCAGGATATGGCGCAACTATGGCAATCGGTGATTGCCATTTTGCAACAGATTGCCCGGCAGCCGGAACTGAAGGCCGGACGTCTGCGGGCGATTGGGCTTGCGGGGCAGGGCGAAGGCGTCTGGCTGAGCGATGCCGAAGGCGAACCGGTTGGCCCGGGGATCTTGTGGAGCGACACCCGCAGCCGCGCGCTGATGAGCGAGCTGTTACGCCGCCCGGGGTTCGACCGGCGCTTTTTCGCCGACACCGGCACCCATCTGCAACCGTGCAATACCAGCATGCAGCTGTGCTGGCTCCAGCAGCATCAACCGGAGCGGCTGGCGCAGGCCAGCTACCTGTTTTTCGCCAAAGACTGGGTGCGTTTTCGCTTAACCGGCGTGGCGGCGCTTGATTTTACCGACGCCAGCACTTCGCTGCTTAATCAGCAGAGCGGCGAGCTGTCCGAAGTCGTGCTTAACGAAATGGGGCTGGCCGATCTGCGGCACCTGTTCCCGCCGCGGCTGGCTCCCGATGCGCCGGCAGGCACGCTGCGTGATGAGGTGGCCGCCCTGACCGGGCTACCTGCCGCCACGCCGGTGGCCGCCGGCGCGCTCGACGTATGCAGCGCCGCGCTGGGCTGCGGCGCGGTCAACGATGGCGATATCTACACGATTCTTGGCACTACCTGCTGTACCGGGATTGTCTGCCACGGCCGCCAGACGGTGAATGAAGGCACGCGCTACGTGACTCACACCGAGTCGGGAAGCTTTATCAATCTCTTCCCGATGCAGGCCGGCACGCCGAATATCGACTGGCTGCAACAGCATATTTCGCTGACGGCGGACCTCCAGCTGCTGGAGCAGTCTATCGCCGCCGTCGAGCCGGGCAGCGGCGGCGTGTTCTGGCAACCCTATCTTAACGGCGAACGGGCGCCGTTTTTCAGCCCCGATGCGCGGGCCGGTTATTTTGGCATTAGTCAGCACACCACCCGCGCCGAGCTGCAGCGGGCGGTGTTTGAGGGGCTGGCCTACGCGATTGTCGATGCGTTGCAGGGATATCCCCGCGGGGGAGAGCTGTACCTGACCGGCGGCGGCGCGGCGTCCGCCACCTGGCTGCAGATTATTGCCGACTGCACCGGCCGCACGGTGGTCTCCAGCGCCTTTAATGAACTCAGCGCCCGCGGGGCGGCGATACTGGCGGCCCGTAGCGTCGATGGGCTGGCGCACTATCCGCAGCTGGAGCAGACCCGCTATCAGCCCGATTCGCAGGCTCACGCCCGCTACGCCGCGCTGTACCCGGTTTACCGGCTGTTGCGCGAGCAGATGCTGCCCGTCTGGCAAGCCCGACAGGATGCACTTCAACGTCTTTCTCAGGAACCCTATTCATGAAAATCGTTTTTACCGCCGAACATTCCGGCGATCTCGCAGCCTTCCAGCAACTCGGCGAGCTGCTGGTGGAAGGATGGGCGCTGGGCAAACCGAAACTGAGCGCGCGCCAGCTGATTGACCTCGCGCACGATGCCGATGTTCTGGTCACCAGCTATGACGATGTTACGGAAGAGGTGATCGCGGCCTGCCCGCGTCTGAAGGTGATTGCCTGTACCCGCGCCAATCCGGTCAATATCGATACCAAAGCGGCGCAGGCGCGGAATATCCGCGTGCTGTATACGCCGGGTCGTAACGCTGACGCCGCGGCGGAGCTGACCATCGGGCTGATGCTGAGCCTGGCGCGGCATATTCCGCAGGCCCACGCCGCGCTGAAGCGCGGGGCGTTCACCAATGCAGAGAACGCGGCGGTGGCCACTCAGGCCGGACTGCGCCGCGATGTGGTCTGGGACGTTAGCCCCGAGAGCCCCTATGAAGTGTTTAAAGGTAGCGAGCTGCGCAACAAAACGCTGGGGCTGATTGGCTATGGCAATATCGGTCGCCGCGTGGCGCGTATTGCGCGGGCGTTTGGTATGGCGGTGCTGGTGGTGGACCCGTTTGTCGCCGGCGAAGATATCAACGAACCGGGACTGCGGAAAACCACCCTGGAGGCGTTATTCCGCGAAGCGGATATTGTCAGCCTGCATCTGAGCAGCGGCGCGCACAGCGACGGCCTGGTGAATGCCGCCCTATTGAACAGTATGAAGCCCGGAGCGTTGTTGATTAACACCTCGCGCGCCGCGGTAGTGGATGAAGAGGCGTTGATTCACGCGCTGCGCCACGGTCCGCTCGGCGGCGCGGCGCTGGATGTCTACCACCGTGAGCCGCTGTGGCGCGACCATCCGTTTATCACCGGGTTAGATAACGTGATCATCACGCCGCATATCGCCGGCGCCACCCGGGAGAGCATCGCTAAGCATACGGCGATGATTGCCGCCGACCTCCAGCGCTATGTCGCTGGCGAACCGCTGCTCTATCAGTGGCGCTAAGCCGCGGGCCGGAGATTATCCGGCCCGGTTGGCCGCCATAAACGCCAGGGTATGATCCCAGTCGACAACCCCGGCGTCTGATCCCAATCCGGTCGCCACCAGCGCGGCGACCGCCGATGCCACTTCACAAGCCGCTTTTACGCTCAGCCCACGGGCCAGGGCGGCGATAAAACCGCCGCAGTAGCTGTCGCCGCAGCCGGTGGTGTCTACCGCGTTAACGCGCCACGGGGCGATATGTTCGACGCCGCCGTCGCCGCTCAGCAGCCACGAGCCGTTTTCGCCATCCTTCAGAATGCAGTTGCCGACGCCAAGATCGAAGAAGAAGCGGGCGATGTCGGCGGGATCGGTGCGTCCGCTAAGGTAGCTTGCCTCTTCCAGCGAAGGCATAAAATAGTCCACCGAAGGCAGCAGCGGGCGCAGCAGTTCCAGCGTGTTCTCATGCGGGGCGATTAAATCGAAGCTGGTGACAATTCCCCGGGCTTTCGCCGCCGCCAGCAGACGCGCGCTTTGGCCCCGATCCATGGCCGCCAGCAGCCCGCTGCCGCCGTGATGCAGAAAGCGGCAGTCGAGAATCGCGGCGAACTGCTCTTCGCTGACGAACAGGGCGTCAGAGGCGCCGCGGCAGTGCAGGGCCGGGCGCTCGCCGTTGGGGCGGATCGGCAGAATAGTCGCCGAAGTTTCCAGCCGTGAGGTTCGCTGAATCAATGAACAATCGATTCCCAGGCGGCGATAGCTGGCGAGAATAAAATCCGCCTTTTCATCTTCGCCGAGGCAGGCGACCGCTGCGGTACGCACGCCGAGTTTCGCGGCGTTGATGTTGGCGCCTGCGGCGGTACCGGCCGGGTTCAGCCGGATTTGCTCGATAAAGGCCACCCCGCCGCGCGGCGGGATGTCGCTCACCGGGCGACCGGCGATATCCAGAATAGTCAGGCCGACAAATACGGCGTCAAAAGCTGCCATTAAAGCTCCGTTTAACGATGCTGCTGGCGCAGACGCGCCTGCCAGAAGGAGAGCGCGAGGGCCACCACCAGAATGACGCCGACCAGCGCATCTTTAACCAGGTAGTTAAGCCCCATCAGATTCAGGCCGTTATCGACGATGGCGAGAAACAGCACGCCGCCGAGGGTGCCGGCGATGCTGACCCGCCCGTGGCGATTAAAGGCGGTGCCGATAAACACCGCGGCGATGGCATCCATCAAATAGGCCTGGCCGGCCAGCGGGGTAAACTGGCGCAGGTTGGCGGAGAGAATCACCCCGCCGACGGCGCAGAGCGCTGAGGCCGCCACCAGCACCCACAGCAGGGTCAGACGGTCACGGATCCCGGAGATTCGCGCCGCTTCGGCGTTCTGGCCGATGGCGCGGACATATTTGCCAAACAGGGTGCGTTCGGTAACCAGCCAGGCCAACAGCCACAGCGCGAGGACAATCACCACCGGGGTTGGAACGCCGGCGATATTCCCGACCGCGAGGTCATGATATTCAGGGGCCATTCTCCGGTAGGAGATGGAGCCGCCGCCATCGGTATAAATCCGCTCCATGCTGCTGGCGATAAACCAGGTCCCAAGGGTGGCCAGGAACGGACGAATCTGACAGATAAGAATCAGGAAGGCATTCAGCAGGCCGATAATCACCCCGCCAAGCAGGGCGCAGCCCACCGCCGCCTGCCACGGCAGGTGCCAGGTTTTTAAGGCCACCAGCGCAAAGGCGGCACCGAAATCGAGCGCCACGCCCACCGAAAGGTCGATGGCGCCGGCGCTGACGATTAAGGTCATCGCCATCGCCACGATCAGCAGAATGGCGCTTCCCTGCAGTAAGTTCGCCCAGTTATCGAGCGTCAGAAAGACCGGGTTGGCCCAGCCAAACAGGGCGATCGCCAGCAGGGTGATAATGCCGAACCCGGCCCGCGACAGCCACGCCAGCGGGCGGCTACCCGCCCCGCTGGCTGAGGATTTGAGCGTCAGCTGGCTCATCAGCGGCCTCCTTGATGTCTGACCGCCGAGGCCGCCAGTACGATGAGGATCAGGCCGCCCTTGATGGCGCCCATCCAGAAGATATTCACCCCCAGCAGGCCAAGGCCGTTGGAGAGCGCGTTCACCAGTACCGCCCCGAGCAGCGCGCCCCAGATGGTGACCACGCGGCGGCGTGAGAAGGCCGCGCCGATAAAGGTCGCCAGCACGGTTTCCAGCAGCAGTGGCGTAGCGGTTCCGCTGGAGCTGCCGGAACCCTGGCTGAGCAGCGGTAAAATCGCCAGTCCGGCGGCGATCCCCGCCAGTAGCCAGACCATAATGGTCAGACGGCGGACGTTGAGGCCGCTCATTTGCGCCATATCGCGGTTGCCGCCTACCGCCTGTAAGTGCTGGCCGAAGCGCGAGTGGTGTACCAGCAGCTGAAACAGGATGAACACCGCCAGCAGATAGATCAGCGGCCAGGGAACCCCGAGCACCGCGTTGTCGCGAAAAGCGACCATCAGCGGGTCGTTGACCGCGATGCGGCGCTGGCCGGTCAGCAGATCCGTCAGGCCGGTAAAAGCAACGGAGGTGGAGAGCGTCGCCAGCAGCGGCGGCAGGCCGGCGGCAAGCACCAGGATGGCGTTCACCGCTCCGCAGGCGAGACATACCGCGATCAGCAGCAGTAACAGCAGCAGATACGGGGTGTTCCATTCGACCATGCCGAGGCTCAGCAGCGCGACGCCGAGGACGGCGATAGCGGGAAGCGAGAGGTCGATACCGCCGGATACCACGTCATCGCCGCCGACGGCAATCACGCACACCAGGCCGAAACAGAGAATCGCCAGCGGGACGCTTTGCACCAGCATCATGCTGATATTCTGCCAGCTTAAAAAGAAAGGCGACTGGAGGCTGAGCCAGACCAGCAGCGCCAAAAAGAGAATCAGCGGAAATTTTTCGATAAGCGTCGTCATGCCCGGCAGAGCGCGACGCTGGATACCAGCACTCATATCTGTTGTTCCTGTCCACCGTTAATCGTCGCCAGCAGCGCGTCGAGCGTGAGGCCCTGGGTGGCGAGATTGGCCACCAGCGTGCCGCGCCACATCACGAGGATCCGATCGCATAATCCCAGCAGCTCCGGCGCGTCGCTGGAGGAGACCAGTACCGCGCGTCCGCGATCCGCCAGCTGACGGGTACGTTGATAGATATCGCTGCGGGCGCCGATATCGACCCCGAGGGTGGGTTCATCGAGAATAAACAGCCGCGCGTCGGTACCCAGCCAGCGGGCCAGAATGGCTTTTTGCTGGTTGCCGCCGCTCATAAAGCGCACCGCTAATTCCGGGCGTCCGGGACGGATGGAGAGCTGTTCTATCCACGTCTGCGCCTTCTGCTGCGCCCGGCCGCGGTGTTCCCAGCCCAGCGTCGCGGTCTCCGACAGCGACGCGAGATTGATATTATCGGCGGTGGAGAAGGGTAGGATCAGGCCCTGATGGCGACGGTCGCGCGGCACCAGCGCCATCCCGGCGCGGATCGCCTGTTTCGGCGTACGAATGCGTTTGGCTTGCCCGTCGATGCGAATCTCGCCGCTGCCGACGCGCTGCAGGCCGTAGAGGAGATCGACCAGTACGTCGCGACCTGCGCCCAGTAATCCGGCGATGCCGACGATTTCGCCCGGCTGAATATCAAAGCTAATATCGTGCAGCTGCTGGCCATCGCTGAGGTGGCGAACCGAGAGCAATGGCGCGGCGGCATCGGTTTGCGGCGCGCGGGTTTGTCGTGGGGTGTAGAGCTGTTCGATTTCCCGACCGACCATCATTTTGATCAGCGCATCGGTATCCTGCAGCAGGGCGCTGTCCGGGTAACCCACCACTTCGCCGTTGCGCAGAACGGTGCCGCGATCGCAGAGGGCGGCGATTTCGTTGAGGTAGTGGGAGATGTAGAGAATCGCGATCCCCTGTTCCCGCAGCCGCAGAATCGCCGACGACACCAGGCTCGCCTCCTGGGCCTCCAGCGGGGCGGTGGGTTCATCGAATACCACCAGCCTGGCGGCGCCGTCGATCAGCGCGCGGGCAATCTGCACCAGCTTGCGTTCGGCAAGGCTCAGATGGCGGATCAGCCGGCGCGGATCGATCGTCAACTGCCAGTTATCGCGAAAAAAAGTCTCGGTGGCGGCATTCATCCGACGTCTGTCGAGGGTTCCCCAGCGGGTACGGTATTCCTGGCCGAGAAACACCGATTCGGCGACGGTAAAGTGGGGGATCAGGTTGAGTTCCTGATGGATAACGCGGATGCCCAGCGCCTCAATGGCCGCCGGGTTGCCGAGCGGCAGCGTTGCACCTTCGAGGGTGGCGGTGCCGCTATCGGCCTGGTAAACTCCGGCGAGAATTTTTATCAGGGTCGATTTCCCGGCGCCGTTTTCGCCGATCAGACCGTGGATCTCACCGGGTTTGAGCTGCAGGGTGACCGCATTTAATGCCGTGACGTTAGCGAACTTTTTGCTGATCTGATTCATGACCAGACCAGCGGCGGGGAGCGCCCCGCCGAGGTGTTGATTGATCACTGCAGTTCGCCATATCCCAGCTGTTTATAGACCGCTTTCGCCTCCTGCGGCCCTTTTACCGGGACCACCGGGATAAAGGTTTGCAGCGGCAGTTTCTCTTTGGCGAAGTAGCGCGCGACGTTGTCGGCGGAGGTCTGGCCAATCAGATGCGGCTGCTGAGCCACGTTAGCGACGAACGGGCTGTCGGGTTCCGCCATGATCTCCAGCGTTTCCGGACCGGCATCGATAGCGGTGACCTTCACGTCTTTGTCGCGGCCGGTCTCTTCCAGAGCCTGAACGATACCGATAGCCGGCTGATCCCAGCAGGCGACGTGAATCGCATCGAGTTTGCCTTTAGGATACTGGCTGAGTAATTCGAGGGTTTTCTTACGTGCGTCTTCCGGGGAGTTAGCAAACTGTTCGGCCAGCTCCGGCTGAATAATATGAATATCCGGATAATCCTTAAGGACATATTTCCACTGATCGTAACGAATGCCACAAATACGCAGTGAACTGGAGAATGCATTGAATACGGCAACGTTGCCTTTACCGCCTAATTCATCCGCCATATAGCGGCCAATGGTCGAACCCAGGGTGTAGTTGTCGGAAGTGGTGTTATTGACCGAATATTTTGACACATGGTCAACGGTAAATACCGGAATGCCGGCATCGCGCAGGGCTTTAAATTTAGGCTCAACCGCGCTGTCGCCGAGAATACTAATTACCGCATCGACCTTGCGTGACAGTAAAATATCGTGGTTGTTGGCATGGACCTGATTATCGCGGCCGCCGTCGACGCCAATGACCTTGCCGCCGAGTTTTTCCACCTCCTCCGTTGCGCCTTTGTAGGCTTCACGATCCCAGAAGTGCTGGGTGCCAACCACGGCGACGCCGATGGTTTTCCCCTGAAGCGACAGGGCTTCAGCGGCCGATGCGCTAATGGAGACGAGCGAGAGCAGACCCAGTGCGGCGGGTAATAATTTTTTTCTCTGCGACATTCTTATTATGATCCTGTGATGAAGGTGGCTGCGGAGTCGTAGCATGACAATAACGAGCACGCAACCTCAAATACGAAATATGTCTAAGTTATTCCAACAATGTTATATCGCAGGATTAGCCGAGGAAAACTTAATTTTATCATTGGTAAGCTGAAAATATTTCATGATGCAAAAATTAACCCTCTTTTATATTGTGGATATAACGACTGAGCTACTATTTTTAGTACAAATAATCGTTGCTGCTTAATTATTATGATTTAAGTGGTGTGATATCTGGTAAATAAGCCGTCGGGGCGAGCGGTGTGGGGCGTTAATTGCTATATACCCAGCATATTATATGGTGGGTGGCGTTTTATCTTCCCGAGGATCGCGCTCTATGATAGCGCTCTTTATCGGGCGAGAAGAAAACAGGCACTATGAGAAAACAGCATAATCTGACCGTGATGCATTGGGGAACCTGGCAGGTACAGGCCCGCGATGGCCATATCGATGCGGTCACGCCGGTCCCCTGGGATAAGCATCCTTCGCGTATCGGTCAGTCGCTCCCCGATGCCGTCACCGGCAATACGCGCATTCGCCGTCCGGCGGTGCGGGAAGGCTATCTGAAAAACGGCCCGGCTTCCCGCGAGGGGCGTGGCAAAGAGCCATTCGTGGAGGTGAGCTGGGAGGTGGCGCTTGACCTGCTGGCCCGCGAGCTGACTTCGGTGAAGGCGCGCTGCGGTAACGAGGCGATTTTTGGCGGCTCCTACGGCTGGGCCAGCGCCGGACGTTTTCACCATGCCCAGAGCCAGCTGCATCGTTTCCTGAAAACCTTCGGCGGCTACACCGCCAGCACCAATACCTACAGTAGCGCCGCCGGGGAGCGCATTTTACCGCATGTGCTCGGGCCGCTCAGTCCGCTGCATCGCCAGCATACTCATTTCTCTGAGCTGGCGCGCGAGTGCCAGCTGTTTGTCGCCATCGGCGGTTTGCCGCTGCGTAATTCGCAGGTCAACGGCGGCGGCGCCAACGACCATATGCTGAAGCACTGGCTGGATAAAATGCAGGAAGGGGGGACGCGCTTTGTTAACATCAGCCCGGTACGTAACGATCTGAGCGCCGTGGAAAGCGCGCAGTGGCTGGCGATCCGTCCGGGCACCGATACGGCGCTGCTGCTGGCGCTGTGCCACGTACTGATCGTGGAATCGTTGTACGATGCGCAATTTGTCGCCAGCCATACGGTAGGCTTTGAGCCGTATCGCGCCTATCTGCTCGGGGAGAGTGACGGGGTAGCGAAAACGCCGCGCTGGGCGGCGGCGATTACCGGTATTGCTGAACAACAGATCGTCTCTCTGGCGCGGATGATGGCCAGCCAGCGCACGATGGTGAATATCTCGTGGTCCATTCAACGCGCGCGCCAGGGCGAGCAGGCCTACTGGGCTACGGTGGCGCTGACCGCCCTGCTGGGGCAAATTGGCACACAGGGCGGCGGGTTGGGCTTCGGCTACGCCTGCACCAATCTGGCAGGGGCCCCGCGTAAAGCCTTCTCCGGCCCGCGCTTGCCGGCCGGGGAAAACGCGGTCAGGAGCGTGATCCCGGTGGCGCGGCTGGCGGATATGCTGCTGCATCCCGGTGAGGAGTACGAGTTTGACGGCCAGCATCTGCGCTACCCCGATATCCGTCTGGTGTACTGGGCGGGGGGGAACGCGTTCCATCACCATCAGGATCTCAACCAACTGTGTGAAGCGTGGCGGCGGCCGGAAACGGTGGTGGTCCACGAACAGTACTGGACCGCGCAGGCCAAATTCTCCGATATCGTGCTGCCGGTGACCACCTCGCTGGAGCGTGAAGATATCGGCAGCGGCGGTCACGACGGCTTTATGATCGCCATGAGCGCCCAGATCCCGCCGGTGGGCGAGGCGCGCGACGATTACGCGATTTTCTGCGATCTCGCGGCGCGCCTCGGCGTTGGCGAGCGGTTTAGCGAAGGGCGGGACGCCGGCCAGTGGCTACGGCAGATTTACGAAGCGTCGCGGCCGCGGGCGCAGGAAGAGGGGATTGAGCTGCCTTCGTTCGATGAGTTCTGGCAACAGGGCGTGCTGGAATATCGCGCCCCGGAAAAACCGCAGGTCTTTCTGGCGGAGTTTCGCGCCGACCCGCAGCGCTATCCGCTATCCACCCCCTCCGGCAAAATTGAACTCTACTCGGCAACGATAGCCGCTTTTGGCTATCGCGAATGCCCGGGCCACCCGTGGTGGGACACAGAAGAGGCGGCCCGGCAGCAGGCAGAGGCCGAGCGCTGGCCCCTGCATTTGCTCTCCAGCCAGCCGCGCACCCGCCTGCACAGCCAGTACGATCACGGCAGCGTCAGCCGGGCGACGAAAATTCAGGGCCGGGAGCCGCTGTGGATGCATCCGCAGGATGCACAGGCGCGGGGTATTACCGAAGGCAGCGTGGTGAAGGTGTATAACGCCCGCGGGGCGATTCTCGCCGGGGTGCATCTCAGCGAGCAGATCCTCAAGGGGGTGGTGCAGATGTCAACGGGGGCCTGGTACGATCCGCTGGATCCTAAAGTCAAAGGATCGCTGGACAAGCATGGCAACCCGAACGTGTTGACCGAAGATCGCGGCAGTTCGCGCCTGGGTCAGGGCTGTAGCGCCCAGACCTGTCGGGTGGAGATCGCGCCGTGGCGTGAACCGCTGCCGCCGATTACCGCCTTCGACCCGCCGACGTTCGTCAGCGTGGAAATGCCGTAGTCGGTAAGGAACCGGTGGCGCGGGGGGCGCCGCCGGGGAGTATGCCGGAGGTTACGCCAGCCGCGGGTAAGCGTCGGCGATGTCGTCGCCGGTAAATTTCGCCACCCAGCCTTCCGGGTTATCAAAAATTCGAATCGCGGTGAAGTTAGGCTCTGAACCCATATCAAACCAGTGCGGCGTGTCGGCCGGTACGGAAATCAGATCGTTCTTCTCACACAGCACCTGAAAAACTTCGTTGCCGATATGCAGGCAGAACAGCCCCGCGCCTTCGACGAAGAAACGGACTTCGTCCTCACCGTGGGTGTGCTCGCTGAGGAACTTCGTGCGCAGCGCCTCTTTCTGCGGATTATCGGCGCGCAGGCTGATCACGTCCCAGCTCTGATAGCCTTTTTCCGCGACCAGTTTGTCAATCGCGTGCTGATAGGCCTCAATCACCGTTTCCGGCGTCGGGGAGACGCCGAGATCGCGGTCGGCCTGCCAACGTTCGAAGCGTACGCCTTTGGCGTTTAACTGCTGCTGAATTTCATCGCCATCCGTGCTGTGCCAGATGGCGGTCGCCGCGTCCTGATCTGAATAAATTGTTAATGCGCTCATGCTGGGATCTGCTCCGGGTGAATGTCGTCAAAACGCTGAACCTGCGGATGATGGCTGGCAGGGTCACGGTCGCCACGTACCAGCTGGATAGTGCGAAAACCGGCTGCTTCCGCGGCATCCAGCTCCTGATGAATATCGGACAGGAACAGGATGGCGGCAGGGTGGTGCCCCAGTTGTTCAGCAATGTTACGGTAGGACTGCACTTCGCGCTTCGCGCCTACCAGGGTATCGAAATAGCCGTTGAACAGATGAGTAATATCACCTTCATCGCTGTAGCCAAATAACAATTTCTGCGCCGCCACCGAGCCGGAGGAATATATATATAAATCAATTCCCTGAGATTTCCATTTTTCCAGAGCCGGCAAAACGTCCGGGTAGAGATGGCCGGTAAAGTCGCCGTTAACATAGCCCTCGCGCCAGATAATGCCCTGGAGCGCCTTCAGCGCCGTCGACTTGCGGTCTTCGTCCATAAAGGCCAGCAGCGTATCAATCAGCTCGGCGCTACTGGCGGCGGGGTTGCCGATTTCCGTACGCAGATTATCGAGGATCGTCTGCACCGGCTCAGCGTACTGCTGGGCGCTGACAAACCCTGCGATGCGTTCACGGGCATACGGAAACAGAATGTTGTGTACAAAGCGAATGTCGCTGGTGGTGCCTTCAATATCGGTCACGATAGCGCGGATCATGGTCTCTCCAGAGTGGGCGGTGCGCCGTGATGTTGGCTGCTTCAGGCGGTAACCGACATAACATTATCATTTAGACGTCTAAGCGTCTTGATTGCCAAATATTAACATCGTGTTATAGTGGCTTCAACAACAGCATTACAATCGGTAATTATAAAATGAGCAATAACCCACTGATTCCTGAAAGTAAACTCCCTTCGCTGGGCACCACCATTTTTACGCAGATGAGCGCCCTCGCGCAGCAGCACCAGGCGATAAATTTATCGCAAGGATTTCCGGACTTTGACGGGCCGCGCTACCTGCAGGAGCGCCTGGCGTTTCATGTCGCGCAAGGGGCTAACCAGTACGCGCCGATGACCGGCGTTCCGGCATTGCGTGAAGCGATCGCCGATAAAACCGCAGAACTGTACGGCTATCGTCCGGATGCGAATAGCGAGGTTACCGTGACGGCGGGCGCCACGGAAGCGCTGTACGCGGCGATCACCGCGCTGGTGCGCCCCGGCGATGAGGTTATCTGCTTTGACCCCAGCTACGACAGCTATGCGCCGGCGGTCGAACTGTCCGGCGGCGTGTTGCAACGCATTGCCCTGCAGCCGCCGCACTTTCGCGTTGACTGGCAGGCGTTTGCCGCAGCGCTTAGCGAACGCACCCGGCTGGTGATCCTCAATACGCCGCATAACCCTTCGGCGACGGTCTGGCAGCGTGAGGATTTTGCCGCGCTGTGGCAGGCAATTGCCGATCGCGAAATTTATGTGATCAGCGATGAGGTCTACGAGCATATCTGCTTTGCCGCGCAGGGGCATGCCAGCGTGCTGGCCCATCCTCAGCTGCGCGAGCGGGCGGTGGCGGTGTCATCATTTGGCAAAACCTTCCACATGACCGGCTGGAAAGTCGGCTACTGCGTGGCGCCGGCGGCGATAAGCGGCGAGCTGCGCAAGGTGCATCAATACCTGACTTTTGCGGTGAACACACCTGCTCAGCTGGCTATCGCCGACATGCTGCGCCACGAACCGGAACACTATCGCCAGCTGCCGGAGTTCTACCGCCAGCGTCGCGACCTGTTTATCGATGCCCTGCGCGCCAGCCGTCTGGAGATCTTGCCCTGCGAGGGCACCTACTTCCTGCTGGCTGACTACCGCGCGATTTCCGATCTGGATGACGTGAGCTTCTGCCGCTGGCTGACCACCGAGGTGGGCGTGGCGGCCATTCCGCTGTCGGTCTTCTGCGCCGATCCGTTCCCGCACAAGCTGATCCGTCTGTGCTTTGCGAAACAGCCGGCGACGCTGCTCGCCGCGGCGGAGCGCCTGTGCCGGCTGTAGCTATTTCACGGTCCACGCCTGAGAGAATTGCCGGTCGCTGAACATTTCCAGCAGCCCGTTAATTTGTTTCAGGCGTAATACTTCGTCGGCGTCCATCCCCAGCTCCTGACTGATTTTGTCATCGCTCCAGCCGAGATGCGCCAGCTCCTGCACGATGTCCGCCATGGCATGGATCTGATGGCGGCCCCGCGCCCGGTTATGGCGAATGGTTGCCGCCATTAAGGTATCGCGCGTGGCGCTATCGCTCGCGAGGCAGCTGACCGGGAGATAGCCGTTTAGCTGCGTGCTTAACCGTCCTTTGTCTTTTGCCAGCAGGTGGCGATGGAAGCCATCAACGATGGTGTACTGCTCATCCGCCTGTTTGAGCACCACGATAGGCTGAGTAAAACCGTTCGTATTCAGCGACGTGCGCAGCAGACGCTTTTCCGGCGGGGCGAGATTATTGGGGTTGTAATCATTGGGGGAAACGCGCTCCTGCCTGACCCATAAGACACAATCAACGGGCTGCGACCGGAACGGGCTATAGTGATGCAATAGCTGGCGCAGCTCATTCAGCGCGGCGATTCTTTCCGCACCCTGCAGAGCGCCGAGATAGCGCGCAATGTCTTCGCTTAACTGTTGTCGCATAAGATTCCCCATTGCTGACGTTTTTGGCTCATTCGTGCGCGGTAGCGCTGATAGTGGCGGGATTTTGTCGGGCTGAAGGAGAGCATCCGGCACCAGTAATCGTTATTCAGCAGTACCTTACAGATACGCCGCCAGGAAGGAATATCTTTCACCCCGGTATCGGCTTTCTGGCTGTCAGGAATCTCCGGCATCCCGTGCTTTTGATACCAGTGCAGGTAGACGGCAATTTTATTGCGATAATGCTCGGCCGTTTTTTCCGGCATGCTGTCGAGGAGAAACAGGGCGTAGCTCTTCCAGGTGTGATGATCGGGTTTGACCAGCTTGCGATGGCCGTAAAACTGATTATCGTACCCGGCATAGATGCCGCCGCAGCGCACGCCGCTCACGCGCTGGCACAGCGTGGCCCAGCGCTCAGGCTCCAGCACGTGATAAAGCCACAGCCCCTGGCGCTGCTCCGGGCCGAAAGGTTCACAAATGCGCATGTAGCGCAGCGGTACGCCGGCCTGATACATCAGGTTGTAGAGCGGGTTGTAGGCAAGCCCGCTTTTGGCAAACCAGGTCCAGATATCGGCGGTTTTCCAGTCATAAATCGGATAGATATACCAGGCGTGGCCGCCCGGCGCGGAAGTCGTCCACGGCCTGTCGTCGGCGAAGCGCTGTTTGCGTTGTGAAGCGATAGTCATAAAGCGATTAAGCGACTCATCTGCCCGGATCCCCACCAGCACGGCGGCGGGGCGGTTTTGTGCAAACCAGTCGGCGAATTCGCGGACAAAGGTTTCGAAATTCATGCCCGGACAGTAAAAAGGGAAATAGTGCGGATCGGTAATGGCGTGTGGCGGAGGTTGCCGGACCCAGGCAGTGCCGGGTTCCCAGCATTGCCATTCCGGGGTGAACTGGCTGAGCGAGTTTTGGGTGGTGAGCGGCAGGGCCACCCAGAAAAACTGTTCAATCACGTCCTGATACATTTGCCGAAGCGCCTCGCAATGGGCGATGGTGCAGGAAAACTGCGCCTCCCAGTCGATAAACAGCACGCTGATTTTACGTCCCATCCGCCGGGCGCAAAGCGCGGTCAGATGCAACATGGTGGTAGAGTCTTTGCCTCCGGAAAAAGAGACGCACAGACGCGGGAAATTAGCCATTACCCATTCGATTCGTTGCTCCGCGGCCTGCAGAACGGATTCTGGTAATGGATACTTGATTAATGTCACGACCACTATTCCTTGAATACAATTGACGATGCGGGTTCAATAATATGCTACCCCAGAAAATAACGGTCGTCATTTTTAGTTGTTTTTGTATTTGGTATTTATATATATTGGTTTTTGATATTTATGTGGTGAATTGTTTAAACGTGACGTCTGTTCAGGAAATAGTTATTTTTTCAATGAGAGAGGCGAAAACAGGGCTGCCCATCTGCGTATGATGGTAAATGAGATAAATCATCAATGAAGGCAGAGGAATATTAAGCGGAAGGACTTTCAGCCCGCGATTAAAAAAGGGATGTCGGCAGACGGTTTCAGGGATAAAACCGATCAAATCAGTTTGATTAATCATATTGAGAATAGCGATGAGCGAGTCGCTGCGAAAGGCGATGGTGCGCGCAGGAAAGAGCTTTTTTATCTGCGAATGGAACGCTTTGACTCCCGGCTCATTGGTGAGGTAACAGGTGAAACCCTCCTGGACGATGGCCTCGGAAGAGGTCAATAGCGCCGCCCGCGGGTGGTGCTGGCGACAAACCAGCGCCATCCTAACCTCGTGGAAGGGCTGGCATACGGTCTCCGGGTGGGACAGCGGGGATAAACTCAAGATCAGATCGGCCTTACGGTATGAGAGTAAGCTTTCAACCGACCCGGCGCTGAGCTGAAGTTCGTGGTGTTCCACCTGCAGATTGGGAATCTGGTAGATCGCCTGAATCAAGCGCGTGGATTCGGGGGACATAAAGAGCTGCGGGCTATAAATGACAAAGCGGGTTGTTAAATCAGAATCGTGGCTGAGATTAATCATCTGTTCGAGCTGGTGAAGACTTTTCTCCAGCTGATAATGCAGATTGATGCCCACCGTCGTCGGCGTGATTCCTTTTCCGCAACGAATAAACAGCGGGTCGTTGAGCTGATTGCGCAGGCGTTGCAGGGATTGACTCACGGCGGAGGGCGTAATAAACAGCGTTTCTGCCGCTCTGCTGATGCTCAGGTGTTGATAGATGCACTCAAAAATAACCAGCAAGTTAAGATCGAATTTTTTGAGGCCGTAAAGATTCGCCATGGCTAACATCCGGTTGCAGTCAGAGATAAAAGAATAAATTATCTGTTAATTATATTTTGTTGTGCTTTATTATTGGCTTGATGAATTATTTGAGCCTTTTTAATCGACCACAGTCGAATGTATATTACCGCAAGGAATTTAGCCAGGCTCTTTTATCCCCGGGAGCCTGGCGGTGAAGATAAGAATAAGCGGTTATTTTTCACCCATCATGAGCGGTAATTTATCGGCTTCCGGCAGGCCGACGACCTGCTGCAGCATGTTCTCTTTATTCATATAATAAATGGCAGGTGTCGCATTCGCTCCCAGCTCATCCATCAGCTTTTGGTTATCGCTGACGATCTTCATCTTTTCCGCAGAGAGATCCGCCGGGATGGCGATTGTCATTTTCCCGGCGGATTGTTCGTAGTCATGCCAGGTTTTGGCCGGATCGCGGGTGCTGAGAATCGCCGCCGCCGTCGCCGGACTTTCCGGTTTGATGACGCCCACCAGCAGCGTGCGAATTTGCACTTTGCCCGCTTCTACCCATGGGCGAGCCTGCTGCCAGAATTGTTTGCAGTACGGGCAGAAGGGATCGGCAAAGACATACAGAATGACCGGGGCCTCTTTGTTACCGTCCAGCAGCCAGCTGGCGGCCGCCATTTTCTGCCACAGCGCCTGGCCCGCCGGCGTGTAGAGCTCTTTCTGGAACAGCTGTTCACTCAGGTTGTTGCCATTTTCGTCATACATATAGCCCGAAATAGCATGCTTGCCGTCGGGGGTCAGGTAGATGGCAACCCCCATATCCTGATATTTACCCAGCCAGCCTTTTACCCCACCCGGCGCGGTAAAGGGCTTAATAATGGTAATACCCTGTTTTTCTATCGCTTTTACGGGAGCGGGGAGCTCCTCAGCATAGCTGCAGAGGGGTAAAAAACAGAGCAAAAACAGACGTTTTAACATGACTATTCCTTGTTAAATCAACGGATAGGGTGAACAGATGGCGCAGCCTATTACAGCTATAGGTATGACCTGCCCAAAGACGGATTGCCCTTTGGGGGGGCGGATGGTGTAATCGGCCCTGCTGTGACATTAAGGTAATGTAGAGCGCAACACATAGCCAGCCTGTCTGGCACTGAACCTACCTGTGGGTATTTCAGGTAACGGGGCCGCCTGAATAAGGCGGCCTTTTTACTTTCCGCTCCAGGGGATGCGAAAAGTGGCGAAACATGGCGATCGCCGCGACAGATTCACAAAGCTGTCTTGTTGCGGTTGTTAGATATCGCTGATTGATTTGATAATGCAAACGCATTGGTCGAATCGGCAAAAGTTCGTTAACTTAGACCTCAACGAAAACACGGAGGAAGTATAGATGTCCTTAATTAACACTAAAATCAAACCTTTCAAAAACCAGGCATTCAAAAACGGTGAATTCATCGAAGTTACCGAGAAAGACACCGAAGGCCGTTGGAGCGTTTTCTTCTTCTATCCGGCTGACTTTACCTTCGTATGCCCGACTGAACTGGGCGACGTTGCAGACCATTACGAAGAGCTGCAGAAACTGGGCGTAGACGTGTATTCCGTTTCTACCGACACCCACTTCACCCACAAAGCATGGCACAGCAGCTCTGAAACCATCGCTAAAATCAAATATGCGATGATCGGCGACCCGACTGGCGCGCTGACCCGTAACTTCGACAACATGCGTGAAAATGAAGGCCTGGCAGACCGTGCAACCTTCGTCGTTGACCCGCAGGGCATCATCCAGGCTATCGAAGTTACCGCTGAGGGTATCGGCCGTGACGCTTCTGACCTGCTGCGTAAAATCAAAGCGGCTCAGTACGTTGCTTCCCACCCAGGCGAAGTTTGCCCGGCTAAATGGAAAGAAGGCGAAGCGACTCTGGCTCCATCCCTGGACCTGGTTGGTAAAATCTAAAAATTCCGGCGTCTTTCATGCCACAGGTGCGTTGGCTACGCTTATCACCCCGGTCACTTACCCCTGTAAGTTCCCGGGGCTTCATAAGCCTGCCGCCTTCCTGTGACAAGAAATAGTGGGAATTTGCCTCATATCCGGGCGCGTTTGCGCCCGTTTTATTCCAGCACCATGATGCAAGCGTATTCAGGCAGCCTGAACGAGGCCGTTTGCATGATGATGTTTTTTAAGCAGGAGATTAAAAATGCTCGACACTAACATGAAAACCCAGCTCAAGGCCTACCTTGAGAAGCTGACGAAACCTGTTGAGCTGGTTGCCACGCTGGATGACAGCGCAAAATCGGCAGAAATCAAGGAACTGCTGGCTGAAATCGCCGAACTTTCGCCGAAGGTGACCTTTAAAGAAGACAACAGCTTGCCTGTCCGCAAGCCTTCTTTCCTGATCGCCAATCCTGGCTCTTTGCAGGGTCCGCGTTTTGCCGGCTCTCCGCTGGGGCATGAGTTTACCTCTCTGGTGCTGGCGCTGCTGTGGACCGGCGGCCATCCGTCAAAAGAAACCCAGTCGCTGCTGGAGCAGATTCGCGATCTGGACGGTGAGTTCGAGTTTGAAACCTACTACTCGCTCTCCTGCCACAACTGCCCGGATGTGGTGCAGGCGCTGAACCTGATGGCGGTGCTGAACCCAAATATCAAGCATACGGCTATCGACGGCGGGACCTTTCAGAACGAGATTACCGACCGCAACGTGATGGGCGTGCCGGCGGTCTTTATGAACGGTCAGGAGTTTGGTCAGGGCCGTATGACGCTGGCGGAGATTGTCGCTAAAGTTGATACCGGCGCGGAAAAACGGGCGGCGGAAGAGCTGAACAAGCGCGATGCCTACGATGTGCTGATTGTCGGTTCCGGCCCATCGGGCGCTGCCGCGGCGGTCTATTCCGCCCGTAAAGGGATTCGTACCGGTCTGATGGGCGAACGCTTCGGCGGCCAGGTGCTGGATACCGTTGATATCGAAAACTACATCTCGGTACCGAAAACGGAAGGTCAGAAGCTGGCCGGGGCGTTAAAAGCCCACGTCAGCGACTATGATGTGGATGTTATTGATTCGCAGAGCGCAGCGAAACTGGTACCGGCAGCGGTAGAAGGCGGCCTGCATCAGATTGAAACCGCCTCCGGGGCGGTGCTGAAAGCGCGTAGCGTGATCATTGCCACCGGGGCAAAATGGCGCAATATGAACGTACCGGGCGAAGATCAGTACCGGACCAAAGGGGTTACCTACTGCCCGCACTGCGACGGCCCGCTGTTTAAAGGCAAACGCGTCGCCGTTATTGGCGGCGGTAACTCCGGCGTTGAAGCGGCGATCGATCTGGCTGGGCTGGTGGAGCACGTGACGCTGCTGGAGTTTGCGCCAGAGATGAAGGCCGACCAGGTTCTGCAGGATAAAGTCCGCAGCCTGAAAAACGTCGATATCATTCTTAACGCTCAGACCACTGAAGTGAAAGGCGACGGCAGCAAAGTGACCGGCCTGCAGTACCGTGACCGGGTCAGCGGCGACGAACATCACGTCGAACTGGCGGGGATTTTCGTACAGATTGGCCTGCTGCCAAACACCAACTGGCTGGAAGGCGCAATCGAGCGCAATCGTATGGGTGAAATTATCATCGATGCGAAATGTGAAACCAGCGTCAAGGGCGTGTTTGCCGCCGGGGACTGCACAACCGTACCGTACAAACAGATTATTATCGCCGCGGGCGAAGGCGCGAAAGCCTCGCTGAGCTCGTTTGATTATCTGATTCGTACCAAAACCGCATAATAAAGTAAGACTACACCTGCATATGCAAGAGGCTACCCACGGGTAGCCTCTTTTTTTATCGGCCTGCGTTACCTGACAACCATCACCGGGATATGGGCATGGCGGATGACGCTTGAGGCATTCGAACCGAGCAGATGGGTACTGATAGAGGGATTACGCGAACCAATCACCACCACATCGGCTTTAATTTCGTTCGCCAGTTCATTGACCATGTCGCGTACGTTCCCAAAACGCACGTGCATTTTGATCCGCGCCGGATCGATGCTGAAATGACCCGCCATGGTTTTTAGCCGGGTTTCCGCTTCATGCTGCAAATGCTCTTCAAAGCGGCGCAGGTCGGCGGTAAAGCGGCTCATCGTGAAGCTGGACGAGCCAGGCAGGACGTGGAGCAGGTGAATAATCCCCTCCTGCTGGGCCAGAAACTCCGCATGGCGGACGGCCTTATCGCTTAACTCCATCTCAAAAACGTCAACGGGCATAATGATAGTGTTATACATATGCATTCCTCCTTGTTCGACTGTTTCTATATCAACATATTATAGGAAGATATAGTGTCATTCAGGTCGCAAAACTGTCAGTTCAGGCGCAAGGGGGCGTAAACTTTTGTCAGAAACAGGGAGAAGAAAGAGACAGAAAGAGGATGCGTGGACATCCTCTGAATAAAGCGTTAGACGCCTCAGGCAGCGGGGGGATTAACGATGAAACTCGCCTGCGGCTTCCGGTTGGTAGAGCAGTTCCAGCACTTCGAGATGGGCCGCCGCGCCGCCCGGTAATTGCCAGTGAATGGCGCTACCGACTTTTAGCCCAAGGAGGGCGGCGCCGACGGGGGCCAGCACGGAAAGCTGCGTTGCGCTATCGGTGACCTGCGAGGGAAACACCAGCGTCCGCACGCGCTCTTCACCGCTGGTTAAATCGCGGAACCTGACTTTACTGTTCATGCTCACGACGTCATGCGGCATTGCTTCCGGCGCCAGCATTTGCGCGCGATCCAGCTCGTCGTTCAGCGCATCTGCGACCGGGGAATTAGCAAAGGCCGGCTGCTCGAGCAGCCTGTCGATACGCTCGGCATCGAGCTCATTAATGATGATTGCGGGTCTGGTCATCGCATACTCCGTGTTATCCAGGAACCTGTCCGTAAAAGAAAACCCTCACCGAAAAAGGGCAAGGGTTAATGTCATCCCATCATACTGAGACTTGCCGGTGGTTTGAAGTGATTAAACGCACAATCAGCGATGATAGCCGCAAGGGGCGCCTGGGGGCTGGTAAAACCGGCGGCCTGTGCCGCCGCATCGTTAACTGCCGACTTTATCAATGACAAATTGCTTACTGCAGTTGCCTGGATGAGGCTGGGGCAGGAAGGCGTCTGCCGTCAGCGGCGTATTGATGGCCGTCGCCTTGATGGAGATTTGCATCTCGGTCAAATAGGCCGGGTTGCCGTTGCAGGTCAGCTTGAAGGCCTTCACACTCTGCTTGCCGTAGGCCTGCGCTACCGCCGCATCAAACGCTTCGCGACTCACGCTCTGCCCGTAGTGCTGCGCCAGGAAAACGCCGAGCGCGCTTTGCTTCACTTCGCCGCCGAGGCGGACCATCGTGCCGAAGTAGTTATCCGGGTCAAAGCCAAAACAGACGCCGTGTTTTGCATATTCATAACGCTCAAGGCATGAATTCCCGCCAGCGCCCGGCATCACGCTATTGAGTTTGTTCGCTATCTCGAGCGACAGCCCGGTTTCTGCGGCCTGGCATTTACGCCCGGCTTTCACCTCCGGCATGTTGGGCACGGGGCGGGTGGCGCAGCCGAAACGCATCCAGCGCCGGTCGTCGACACCGCGGGCGGCGATGGATTTCGGCAGGCTGGGCCACAGACCATGTACCGTCAGGAAGTCGGCTTTGTCTGGCGTCTCCTGCTGCAGACGACACTCTTCCGGCTCGGTGCGGTTGCTGTCATGCATGCTTTGGCAGAATCCCGTTTGCCAGGATAGCGCCAGTACGTAGCGGTCAAAGTCGCCATATTGCGTGGCGACAAGCGGTTCAGCGCCGGCCTGAGTTGCCGTTAGCAAGAGGGCAATGGCGACGAAATCCTTCCTGAACATTTTTATTCCTGATAGTGGATGGCAATAATTTACAGGAAATTATTAAAGCATAAAAAAGGCGCCTGCTGGCGCCTTTTCGCGTTTATTGAATTGCGGTGCCCGGCACCAGAATTTCGGTGGCGATAATCACCACCAGCAGGCCGACGATCGCCGGCACCGAGGTCCGTTTCACCACTTCGAAGGGGGAGATTTTCGCCATCCCGGCCACCGCGACCACCACGCCAGAGACCGGCGAAATGGTACGGCCGAGATTGGAGGCCTGCAGCATCGGAATCGACAGGTAAGCCGGGTTGATGCCGGACGAGTGGGCAAGCCTGGGGATCATCTCGACGAAGGCGTAAAACGGCGCGTTGCCGGAGCCGGTGGTCATCGCCGCCAGCATGGTCAGAATGACCAGCACCAGCATTAAAATAATACTCGCCGAGCCAAACGACGTGGCAATCGAGATCAGGCTGGTAATAAAGCCGATGGTGCTCAAGCCCTGAGCAAAGACGCCCGCGGCGACTAACAGCATGACCACGCCGGCGAAGGCATCGGCCATCCCGCGGTAAGCGACCTCCAGCCCGGCAAAAACGTTTTTGCTATTAAAGCCGCGCAAGAATTCCAGCACGGCGGTCAGCAGCATGCAGAGCACGAGGATAGCGATAATATGCAACTCAGGCCCCCACTTGCCATCAAAAATCAGCACGCCAATAATCGGCGTAAAGGGCAGAAGCGCATAGAAAGATGGCGCGGTGGTGGTTATCTCATTTACGTCGAGCATTTCATGAACCACGTTCTCTTTTTTATCCAGATAGCGTTGCCAGAAGTAGTGGGCAATGGCCATAGCGACAATCGCGACGATGGAGATCGGCAGGGTGGTTTTAAAGGCGAAATCGATCAGCGGCATTTCTGCCGCCTTCGCGGCCAGTACCACGTCGCCGGAGGTCGGCGAGAGAATAATGGCGGCCGGCGAGGCGCAAATCGCCGCCGCGGCGCCGCGACTGATACCGACGTTGACCATGACCGGGAACAGGGTCGCCATCAGCAGGACGCCAAGGCCGGTGGCCGAGGAGACGGCCAGCGACATCAGGCAGGCCACGAAGTAGGCGGCAATCATCAGCAGGTAGGGGGAGTTGATATAGCGCAGCGGCTTTGAGGCCAGCTTCACCACCATATCGTTAGCGCCGATGTGGGTCATATAGGTGGCGAATCCGCAGAGCATCATGATCATCATGCCCAAATCGCCGCCGCGGCTCATCAGGAGGATTTTGACGTATTCGATAATATCGGTGGCGGAATAGCCGGTGCTTTTGGTTTCGCCAGGTAAAATCTTATGCCCCATTAACGCACTGATGATAAGCAGCGTCAGGCCGCCCACAAAGAGCACGCCGGTGGCGGAATAGCCTTTAATGATATAGCGGGCGACGCCCACAATGACCACAATCCCGATAAGGATCTCAACTAGCGTAAGCATGATTTACCCCTAAGCCCTTAACCCAAAGAATATGCTGATAAATAAGCTGATGAAAAAATTAAGTGAGCGAATGTGCCTAATAAATTGGCTAAACATGCTGATGCAAATCAATAAATCGATGAGATCCCGCTAACGATCGTCAGAGAGGCGGCGGCCATCACAAAAGCGCAGGGGGAAAAGAACGGTCCTTTTTGCGCGTAAATCAGGATTTTGCCTAATGTCGTTAAGGTTATATTAAGATTATATTTGTTACTTTAATCCGCTTTAATATAGATATTGGTAATAGAGAAGTGTTAAGACTACGTCAGTTCGTACTGTTTTCCTTTGGTTTTCTGGGGTTTTTGCTCGCCTGTGGCCCGGCTAACGCGTCATTTTCTTCGACGATTCGCGACGGTTACGACACCTTAAGCGATAACGTCGCGCAAACCTGGCAGCAGCCTGAACACTACGATCTGTATGTGCCCGCGATTACCTGGCATGCCCGCTTTGCTTACGACAAAGAAAAGACCGACAAGTATAACGAGCGTCCCTGGGGGGCGGGGTTCGGCGCATCGCGCTGGGATGAGAAAGGCAACTGGCATGGCCTGTATCTGATGGCGTTTAAGGACTCCTTTAACAAATGGGAGCCTATCGGCGGCTATGGCTGGGAAAAAACCTGGCGTCCGCTGGCGGACGATAATTTTCATCTTGGGCTGGGCTACACGCTGGGCGTGACGGCGCGTGATAACTGGAAGTACATCCCGATTCCGGTGGTATTACCTTTGGCATCAATCGGTTATGGCCCCGCAACTTTTCAGATGACCTATATCCCGGGGACCTACAATAACGGCAACGTCTACTTTGCGTGGGCCCGCTTTCAGTTTTAAATTTGGCATAACTTAGCCACAAATGAGATAAACCGTTTGTCCTGTGGAAAAACAACAACTAAAGCGTGACCTCCTAAAAAAGATAGCGACTTTTGTCACTTTTTAGCAAAGTTGGACTGGACAAAAGGCACCACAATTGATGTACTGGTGTCCGACACAGTATTAGTGTCGTTTTTTCATATAAAGGTAATTTTGATGTCTAAGATTAAAGGTAACGTTAAGTGGTTTAATGAGTCCAAAGGATTCGGTTTCATTACTCCGGAAGATGGCAGCAAAGATGTATTCGTACACTTCTCTGCAATCCAGTCCAACGGTTTCAAAACTCTGGCTGAAGGTCAGCGTGTAGAGTTCGAAATCACTAACGGTGCCAAAGGCCCTTCTGCTGCAAACGTAAACGCTATCTAAGCCTTGCGTCAGTAGAATATAAAAACCCGCGTTTAGCGGGTTTTTTTTCGCCTGTTGCTAGCGGCTGGCGGCGTGAGAAAAGAGCCAGAATGCTGCGGCGGTCATGGCGAATGAACCCAGCAGGTTGACCAGAATGTTCAGCAGCGCCCAGCTGATGCGGCCCTGCTGCAGCAGGAAGACAACCTCGGCGGAAAACGTGGAAAAGGTGGTCAGACCGCCGCAGAAACCGGTGGTGATCAGCAGCTTCCACATCGGGTCAATATCCGTCAGGCGATTAAACCACGCCAGCCCGGCACCAATAATAAACGCGCCCAGCAGGTTGGCGGTGAGTGTGCCAATGGGTATGGCATGATGCATCGGATTGAACTTCATTCCTAACCACCAGCGTAATACGCTGCCGGTACCGCCGCCGACAAAAACGGCTAAAAGTAGTTGTGACACTGTCGTTCCCTGCTATTTGGTTAATATAGGGATTTAAGTTTAACGCGCAAAATACGTGGCTGGCTACGAATTACCTGACGGGAGACGAAGATGTTGGTTGCTGCTGGACAATTTGCTGTAACGCCAGACTGGCGAATCAATGCGCAAACCTGCGTGACGCTGATGGAGCAGGCGGCCGGGCTGGGAGTTGCATTGCTGGTTTTACCGGAAGCCCTGCTGGCTCGTGACGACAATGACCCGGATTTATCGGTAAAATCGGCGCAGGCGATAGACGGCGGCTTTATGCAGCGGCTACGCGAGGAGAGCCGGAATAATAACCTGACCACGATCCTGACGTTACACGTGCCGTCTGGCGACGGTCGTGCGAGCAACACGCTGGTGGCGATACGCCAGGGTGAGGTGATTGCCCAATATCAGAAGCTCCACCTGTACGATGCGTTTAATATGCAGGAGTCACGGCTGGTTGATGCCGGGCAACACATCCCCCCGCTGATTGACGTCAACGGCGTGCAGGTCGGGCTGATGACCTGCTACGATCTACGCTTTCCCGAGCTGGCGTTAGCGCTGGCGCTTAAGGGGGCTGAGGTGCTGGTTTTACCCACCGCATGGGTACGAGGACCGCTGAAGGAGCATCATTGGGCCACGCTGCTGGCCGCCCGAGCGCTGGATACCACCTGCTATATTGTGGCGGCTGGCGAGTGCGGAACGCGTAATATTGGCCAGAGCCGTATTATCGACCCCCTGGGAACGACGCTGGCGGGAGCGGCGGACAGGCCGCAGCTGATCATGGCCGATATTTCGCTGGACGCACTGCGCCAGGTTCGCGAGCGTTTGCCGGTGTTGCAGAACCGTCGTTTTGCGCCACCGCAATTATTGTGATGTTTTTTTAAACAAGGCTTGATTCACCTTGTTACAGATTGCTATTGTGTCCGCGCGTCAAATAGCCGTTAATTGTTCGCGTGTATGATGGCGTATTCGCAGCTTGTTTTAGAGAAGAAGGTTAGCTATGGGTGAGATTAGTATTACCAAACTGCTGGTTGTCGCAGCACTGATTATTTTAGTGTTTGGTACCAAAAAACTACGTACGCTGGGTGGAGACCTGGGTTCCGCTATCAAAGGCTTTAAGAAAGCCATGAACGACGATGACGATAGCGCGAAGAAAACCAGTGCGGAAGAAGAAACTCCGGCACAGAAGCTCTCTCATAAAGAGTAATTAACGGCGCCTTCCCCGACGACGGGAGGGGCTAACCGACAGGCGCGAGTCTGAAGGTGAAAGAGGCTGCAACGACGACCGTTGCGGCCTCTTTTTATTGCCTGCAATCGGCGCAGTATAAAAAAGTGCAAGCAAGTGTTACCAGATAAGTGGGGCAGGCGGCAAAGAAAGCGGTGAAGTGGGGGATAAACGGACCGCTGCGTGAGGTGTTCCACGCAGCGGTCGGGGGAGGCGAAACTTATTTCACTTCCATCCCTTTGGCTTGCAGGTCGGCATGGTAAGACGAACGAACGAACGGACCGCAGGCGGCATGGGTGAAGCCCATTGCCAACGCTTCGGCTTTCATCTCTTCAAACTCATCCGGGCTGACGTAGCGCTGAACCGGCAGGTGGTGACGGCTTGGCTGCAGGTACTGGCCTAAAGTCAGCATTGTCACGCCGTGGCGACGCAGGTCGCGCATGACGTCGATAATCTCTGCGTTGGTCTCACCCAGACCGACCATCAGACCCGATTTGGTCGGGATCTGCGGGTGCGCTTCTTTAAAACGCTCCAGCAGCTTCAGCGACCAGTTGTAATCGGCGCCTGGACGAACCTGGCGATACAGACGCGGCACGTTTTCCAGGTTGTGGTTAAACACGTCCGGTGGAGTCACCTTGAGAATATCCAGCGCCCGATCCATACGTCCACGGAAGTCAGGGACCAGAGTCTCGATCTTAATCGATGGGCTTTTCTCACGAATAGCGCTGATGCAATCGGCAAAGTGCTGGGCGCCGCCATCGCGCAGATCGTCGCGGTCAACGGAAGTGACCACGACATAGCGCAGACCCATATCGGCGATAGTCTGCGCCAGTTTCTGCGGCTCATTGGCATCCGGGGTAACCGGACGGCCGTGTGCAACGTCACAGAACGGGCAGCGGCGGGTACAAATCGCGCCGAGGATCATAAAGGTTGCTGTTCCGTGGTTGAAGCATTCCGCAAGGTTCGGGCAAGAAGCTTCTTCGCACACGGAGTGCAGACCGTTCTTACGCATCGCTGCTTTGATACCCTGGATACGGGACGAGTCAGCCGGAAGTTTGATTTTCATCCATTCCGGTTTTCTGAGCAGAGCTTCACGCTCAGTTGCCACGTTTTTCACCGGGATAAGGGCCATTTTATCGGCGTCGCGGTACTTAACACCGCGTTCCATCACAATGGGTTTACTCATAGCGTGCGTGTTCCAGTTGCGAGTCACGAAGGAAAGCGAATCAATTCAAGGAAATGTTGTATTTATCAACTATTTTTGAATTAAGGACAGGCAGTATACCATTGAAATGGGACAGAAAGCAGCCTACCTGTTCGGCAAATTGTAAAATAGTTGTTGTTTTATGCTTATCCTCACGTGCTTTATTGTTTAAATGCCGGTAGAGCCGCGTCGAGCTTCTTGTCAGGCAACGGCTCCTGCGCGCGACGGGTAAACTGTCGCGCCCCGGCAAGGCGGGCGAGCATTATGCTGCGGCAATAAATTCGTGCGGCGGGTTGCCCAGCAGGGTCAGCAGGTTAGCGACCAGATGTGGAGCTACCTCCAGCGGCTGAACATCCGGCCGCCACTGACGCATTTGCGCCATCTCCATTCCGGCGTAGCCGCAGGGGTTGATGCGCAGAAACGGCGACAGGTCCATGGCGATATTCAGCGCCAGGCCGTGGAAGGAACACCCTTTACGGATGCGCAAACCGAGGGAGCAGATTTTTTGCTCGCCGACATACACGCCGGGCGCATCGGCGCGCGGGTGGGATTCAAGCCCATACTCCGCCAGCGTATTGACCACGGTCTGCTCTAACAGCGTCACCAGTTCGCGCACGCCCAGCTTGCGGCGCTTGAGATTCAGGAGCACGTACATTACCTGTTGCCCCGGGCCGTGATAGGTCACCTGGCCGCCGCGATCGCTTTGAATCACCGGAATATCGCCCGGAACCAGCACATGTTCGGCTTTGCCCGCCTGGCCCTGAGTAAAGACCGGATGATGTTCGACCAGCCAGATTTCATCCGGCGTCGCGTCATCGCGGGCGTCGGTAAATTGGTGCATCGCCTGCGAGACTGGTTCGTAAGGTTGCAGGCCAAGTTGCCGGATAAGGATTTTGTTATGCTGCAAAACAACGTCTCCGCAGAGAGAGAAGTGACTTAGGGGGGCGAGTATATCACAGCAAAGCGGGGGGAGAGAGATGACCCGGCACGGGGCCGGGTCGCGGAATGGGTTACAGCACCATCCGGACAATGTCGATATTGCCCAGCTCTTCGTACAGGGTTTCAACCTGTTCGATATGGGTCGCGTTGATGGTGATGGAGACCGAGTGGTAGTTACCTTTGCTGCTCGGCTTTACCTGCGGGGAGTAATCACCAGGCGCATGGCGCTGTACCACTTCCACCACCTGATCAACCAGCTCAGGCAACGCCTGCCCCATTACTTTGTAAGTAAATGGAGTAGGGAATTCAAGCAGTTCGTTAAGTTTGGTTTTCATGTCAGCTCCGGTGTTACGACAAAAAATAATAACTCCCACAGGGGTGGGAGTTATCAGGTTACTTAGATAGTAAGTATATGGGGATGTAAATCACACTTTCAAGCGTTCGATTTTTAACCAAACCAGTGGTGGAACATTAACTTAATGTAATCAATCATTTTGCCGAAGAAATTACCTTCAGGAATTTCTTGCAGGACCACCAGCGGGCGCTGATCGATCGTCTTGCCATCCAGCTGGAAGTTAATGGTACCGACCACCTGATTTTTCTGCAGCGGCGCGTGCAGTTCGGTATTGTTCAGGACGTAGCTGGCCTTCAGGTCTTTCATCCGGCCGCGCGGGATGGTCAGATAAACGTCTTTGTCGACCCCCAGCGAGGCGCGATCGCTATCGCCAAACCAGGCCGGTTCAGAAGAGAACTCTTTGCCGGCTTTCAGCGGGTTAACGGTTTCGAAGAAGCGGAAGCCCCAGGTCAGCAGCTTTTTGCTTTCAGATTCACGGCCTTTATAAGTACGACCGCCCATCACGGCGGAGATCAGGCGCATCTGGCCTTCGGTGGCGGAGGCCACAAGGTTATAACCCGCTTTGTCGGTGTGGCCGGTTTTAATTCCGTCGACGTTCAGGCTGTTATCCCACAGCAGACCGTTACGGTTCAGCTGGCGAATGCCGTTGAAGGTAAACTCTTTTTCTTTATAGATGGTGTATTCGTTCGGCACGTCGCGGATCAGCGCCTGGCCAATCAGCGCCATATCGCGCGCGGAGCTGTACTGACCTTCGGCATCCAGGCCGTGAACGGTCTGGAAGTGGCTGTTCTTCAGGCCCAGCGCGTTGACATAGCTGTTCATCAGGCTGACGAATGCATCCTGGCTACCGGCGACATAGTCGGCCATCGCCACGCAGGCGTCGTTCCCGGACTGCAGGTTGATCCCGCGGATCAGCTGAGAAACCGGGACCTGCATACCAGGCTTAAGGAACATCAATGAAGAGCCTTTGAATACCGGGTTGCCGGTCGCCCACGCATCGTTACCCACCGTGACCAGATCGGATTCTTTAAACTTACCCGCTTTCATGGCCTGGCCGATAACGTAGCTGGTCATCATTTTGGTCAGACTTGCCGGGTCGCGACGGGCATCGGCGTTATTCTCCGCCAGCACTTTGCCCGAATTGTAATCGATAAGGATCCATGATTCGGCATCAATCTGCGGGGCGCCTGGGATCATGGTTTTGAGATTCAGGTCATCGGCGTGGGCAGCGGAAGAGAGTGCTGCAACGGAGAGGGCCGTAACGAGTAAACGTGCGGTGAAAGAGGTCTTCATGGTGTGAACAACGGCATCCGTGATGAAGTTAAAAAAGTGCCCTACTATAACAAATGCTCTGTGGACCGGCATCCGACATTGCGCATGACTTTGTTAATGACTTTGTCATGCGCATAGTCCCGCGGACAACGGTCCTGCGTGTTTAGTTGGCGTGAGTAATAAATGATTGCAGCTGCGCTTCGCTTTGCAGGCGCTGCTGTACGGTGCTGGCCTGCGCTTTACTGCCGAACGGACCTAGCTGAATGCGCCACACCGCGCCGTTCTGCACAACACGGCCAGGCACGGAAAACTGCTGGCTGAGGCGCTGCTGATATTGCTGCGCGCGGCCCCGATCGCTGACGGCACCGACCTGCACGACAAAGTCGCCGCTGGCGGAGGCCGCGGAGGCGGCGACCGCGGTCGTTGCGGCAGCCGCCGCAGGCGCTGCAGGGGTTACGCTGCCTTGAATAGAGCCGGGAGCGGTGACCGGGGCCGCCTGAACGACGGGTTCGCTGCTTTCCAGCACGCCGTTATTCAGCGGCGTCGGCGCGCCGAGGAAGCCGCTGCTGTTTACCGGTGCGCCGACGCTATCTTCCGGCTTCAGCGTCGAATTGCTGATCGGGCGAACGTCGGCTTGCGTCGGCTGATCGGGCGAGACGCTGGTGCCGCCGTCAAGATCCGGACGCGCCGGTAAGGCATAGGTTTGTTTCGCGACGGTGGTACAGGCCATTCCCGGGCCTGAGAGCGAGCCGTCCGGCGCGACGATGATCGGATCGATGCGCACTTTGGTGTTATTCGAGGTGTTCAGACGATCGGCGGAGGCGCGTGAGAGCGAAATGACGCGATCGTTGCCATACGGCCCGCGATCGTTAATCCGCACCACGATCATCCGACCGTTCGCCACGTTAGTCACCCGCACATAGCTGGGAATCGGCAGCGTAGGGTGCGCGGCGGTCAGCTGCGTCGGGTCGAAGGCTTCGCCGGAGGCGGTCAGGTTGCTGTTGGGTTCCGCGTCATAAATGGCGGCCAGACCGGTCTGGGTAAAGTTAGACGGATCCTGGACGATTTTATAGCGCTTGCCATCGCGCTCATAATCCTGATTCGCCGTCGCATTCGGCGTCTCATAATGCGGATCGGCGCCGCTGATTTCCACGCTCGGGCCATTACACACTGCCGGCTGCGGAGTGCTGACCGTTTTCTGTTGAACGTCTTCACCCGAACATGCCGCCAGCAGCCCCGCTGCTATGCAGATCCCCAGCCATTGCTTACGCATCGCGAACCCCTTAAACGCTTTTCGACAACATTTTTCTGTGGGTATGGATCGACATCACGATACCAAACCCGGCCATCAATACGATCAGGGCTGAGCCCCCATAGCTGACCAGCGGCAACGGTACCCCCACCACTGGTAAAATACCACTCACCATACCAATATTTACGAAGACATAAACGAATAAAATCAACATTAAACCACCGGCCATGACCCGGCCGAAGGTGGTTTGCGCCTGGGCGGCGATCCACAGCCCGCGCATAATAAGCAGGATATACAGCGCCAGCAGCACCAGAACCCCAATCAGGCCAAGCTCTTCGGCGAGCACCGCGAAGATAAAGTCGGTATGGCGCTCCGGCAGGAATTCCAGCTGCGACTGGGTACCGTGCAACCAGCCTTTGCCGCGTAGGCCGCCGGAACCAATGGCGATTTTCGACTGGATAATGTGATAGCCGGCACCCAGCGGGTCGGTCTCCGGGTCAAGCAGCATCATCACGCGCTGCCGCTGATAATCATGCATCAGGAAGAACCATAAAATCGGGATAAAGGCGGCCACCAGCACGACCGCCACGCCGATCAGACGCCAGCTTAATCCGGAGAGGAACAGCACGAAGAGGCCTGACAGGGCGATCAAAATAGAGGTGCCGAGGTCGGGCTGCGCGGCGACCAGCAGGGTGGGCAGGAAAATCAGCACCAGCGCAATGGCGGTATTCTTCAGCGAAGGCGGACAGACATCGCGGTTGATGAAGCGCGCTACCATCAGCGGCACGGCGATTTTGGCAATTTCCGACGGCTGAAAGCGAACGACGCCGAGATCGAGCCAGCGCTGCGCGCCTTTGGAAATGGCGCCGAAGGCATCGACCGCCACCAGCAGGATAATACAGAAGATGTAGAGATAGGGCGCCCAGCCTTCATACACCCGCGGCGGAATTTGCGCCATGACGATCATGATCACCACGCCCATGGCGATCTGGCCAATTTTGCGCTCCATCATCCCGATATCCTGGCCGCTGGCGCTCCAGATAACCAGCGCGCTGTAGGTCAACAGCGCCAGCAAAATCAGCACCATCGTCGGGTCGAGATGGATTTTATCCCATAGCGATTTTTTATTCGGATTATCAGTCATTATTGATCCTCCCCCGCCGTTACCGCCGGGTTTTCACTCGGCAGATTGGTGTTGTTATCACCCAGCATAATGTGGTCGAGAATCTGGCGCATAATGGTACCGACCGCCGGGCCGGCACCGCCGTTCTCAAGAATGATAGCGACAGCAACCTGGGGGTTGTTATAAGGGGCAAACGCCGTCATCAGTTTATGGTCACGCAGACGTTCGGCGATTCTGTGTGCGTTATACGTTTCATTGGCCTTCAGGCCAAAGACCTGCGCCGTACCGGATTTCGCCGCAATTTTATAAGGCGCGCTGGCGAAGTATTTATGCGCGGTACCGTTGCCGCGGTTAGCCACGCCAAACATCCCATCCTTGGCGATTTCCCAGAAGCCGGAGTGAATATCGCCGACCGGCGGCTCGTGCGGCTGCACCCACGGCACCTGTTTGCCATCTTCAACGGTGCTTTGCAGCAGGTGCGGCACTTTTACCACGCCGTCGTTAATCAGGATCATCAACGCTTTGTTCATCTGAATCGGCGTTGCGGTCCAGTAGCCCTGGCCGATGCCAACCGGAATGGTGTCGCCCTGATACCAGGGTTTCTTAAAGCGCTTCAGCTTCCATTCACGGGTGGGCATATTCCCGGATCGCTCTTCCGACAGATCGATGCCGGTATAGTGACCGTAGCCGAATTTACTCATCCATTCGGAGAGGCGGTCGATCCCCATATCATAGGCAACCTGGTAGAAATAGGTATCCGCCGACTCTTCCAGCGCTTTGGTGACGTTCAGGTGTCCGTGGCCCCATTTTTTCCAGTCGCGATAGCGTTTATCCGAGCCGGGCAGCTGCCACCAGCCGGGATCGAACAGGCTGGTATTGCGGGTGATGACATTCGCGCTCAGCGCCGATACCGCGACATAGGGCTTCACCGTCGACGCCGGCGGATAGACCCCCTGCGTCGCGCGGTTGACCAGCGGGGTATTCGGGTCGTTCAGCAGGCCGGAGTAATCTTTGCTGGAGATCCCGTCAACGAACAGGTTCGGGTCGTAGCTTGGGGTGGAAACCAGCGCGAGGATGCTGCCGCTGCGCGGGTCGGTGACCACCACCGCGGCGCGGCTACCGGCCAGCAGCGTCTCGATATACTGCTGCAGCTTAAGATCGAGGGTTAAATAGATATCGCGCCCGGCCTGCGGCGGCACCTCTTTGAGCTGACGAATGACGCGGCCGCGGTTGTTGACTTCAACCTCTTCATAACCGGTCTGACCGTGCAGGACATCTTCATAGTAGCGTTCGATACCGAGCTTGCCGATATCGTGCGTTGAGGCGTAGTTCGCCAGCTTGCCTTCTTTATCCAGGCGCTCGACGTCTTTATCGTTAATTTTTGAGACGTAGCCGATAACGTGGGTAAGGGCGGAGTTATAGGGGTAGTAGCGGCGTTTATAGCCTTTGACTTCGACGCCGGGAAAGCGGTACTGGTTAACCGCGAAGCGGGCGACCTGTACTTCGCTGAGGTTCACCTTGACGGGAATCGAGGTGAAGCGATGGGAACGCGCGCGCTCTTTTTTGAAGCCGGCAATATCATCGTCGGTCAGATCGATCACATCGCGCAAGGCATCCAGCGTTTGCTGCACGTTATCCACTTTTTCCGGCATCATCTCCAGCTGGTAGATGGTGCGGTTCAGCGCCAGCGGCGTGCCGTTACGGTCATAGATAATGCCGCGGCTTGGCGGAATGGGAACCAGCTTGATGCGGTTTTCATTGGAACGCGTCTGATAGTCGGTGTAGCGAACGATCTGCACGTTATAAAGATTGGCAACCAGTATGCCGGTAAGCAGCAAAATCCCCAAAAAAGCGACCAGCGCCCGGCGCACGAACAGCGAGGATTCAGCCGAATAGTCGCGGAAAGAATTCTGTAATTTCATTCGCTGCTTAGTCTACCCTGGTCATCATTATTCACGGTGGTAAGGGTGGTTGGTGGTAATGCTCCACGCCCGATACAGGCTCTCAGCGACCAGTACGCGTACCAGCGGATGAGGCAAGGTGAGCGTGGAGAGCGACCAACTCTGTTCCGCTGCTGCTTTACACGCCGGAGAGAGGCCCTCCGGGCCGCCAATGAGCAGGCTGACATCGCGGCCATCCTGTTTCCAGCGTTCCAGTTCACGCGCCAGCTGCGGCGTATCCCACGGTTTCCCCGGAATATCCAGGGTCACGATGCGGTTTTTGCCCGCGGCCGCCAGCATCATTTCGCCCTCTTTTTCGAGGATCCGCTTGATGTCCGCATTTTTACCGCGTTTACCGGCGGGAATTTCCAGCAGCTCGAACGGCATATCTTTTGGAAAACGGCGCACGTATTCACTAAAGCCGGTCTGCACCCAGTCCGGCATTTTGGTGCCAACGGCCACCAGTTGCAGCTTCACGCATTAACTCCAGAGTTTTTCCAGCTCGTACAGACGACGGCTCTCTTCCTGCATGACGTGAACCATGACATCGCCGAGATCGACAACAATCCAGTCGGCGGCGCTTTCACCCTCAACGCCCAGCGGCAGCATACCGGCGGCGCGAGACTCCTGCACCACGTGGTCGGCGATGGACATGACGTGGCGCGTGGAGGTGCCGGTGCAAATAATCATGCAATCTGTAATGCTGGATTTGCCTTGAACGTCAATGGCAACGATGTCCTGACCTTTCAGGTCATCAATTTTGTCGATAACAAAATCCTGGAGTGCTTTACCCTGCAAGAGTTCCCCCTGGGTGAGTGAAGTTTGATAATAATAAACAGCCTGACAGTATACCTGAACTGGTGTAAAAGTCGGGATAAATGTCGGCCGACAGGCGTTGAAGGCGGCTATCATCCCATCCATCGCCCGCGATTGCATCGCCATTTTTGTAAAACAATTTCTGCCTGCATGGATTGGCGGATGCGTTCAGGCTGCGGAGAATAACAGCCTGCTCTGACCTGTCAATGGTCTGCGCGGAATTCTTCTTCCCTCTGCCAGACGGCCTGGCTATTTAGTACCCGCAGCGTGACGAAATCATGGCGCAGATCGAATGCGCTCCATGCGCCATGCGCGATAGGGAAATGCCACATCGCCGCCGCCGGCAGCTGTAGCAACCGCGCGATTAGCAGGCTCAGAACCCCCTGATGGCCGACGATCAGCAGATGGTCAAGGTGCTGGTACTGCGGCAGCTTATCCACAACGGTGTCGACGCGGCGGGCGAAAGTCTGAAAGTCCTCGCCGTTAGTGGGCGCGCTATGCTGCCAGTCCGCGCACCAGGCGGCATAGTTTTCCGCATCTTCACGCTGTAAATCCCGATGGTGGCGCATTTCCCAATCACCGAAAAACATCTCATTGAGTTCAGGGACAATCTGGCGGGGAATTTCGCGGCCGCCGAGGAGCAGGCTGGCGGTACGTTGGGTCCGTTCCAGCTCACTGCACAACACGAGGTCGAACGGCACCGCCTGCAAGCGTTGGCCGAGGGTTTGCGCCTGCATGACGCCGCGCTCGGTCAACGGGGTAGGGGCGTGTCCGCTATAGAGGCCGGCTGCATTGGCCTGGGTTTCGCCATGACGAACTAACCATAATCTCACTATCGTAAGGCCTTCTGGCAACGTGAATGATGCTGAGTATAAGCCAAACGACACGGCGCTGGCAGATCCGCGGCCGGGGCTGCCTTAGCGAAGGGTTAGCAATAGAGCTTTTGCTGGTGGATATACTCCAGCACCGCGGCGGGCAGCATATCGGCGCAGGATTCACCCTGCTCCAGGCGCTGACGAATCAGGGTGGCTGAAATATCAAACCATGGCGTCTCCGCCAGGTAGATCGCGCCGGCTGGGCGGCTGTGCAGCAGTTCAACGTCGTGAGTTAAATGCGCATCCAGCCACTGCTGATCTTCATCACGCTTCATGACCAGCGGATACCCCGGGCGTCGGCAGACGATCAGATGCGCATTATCGAGAATCGTGGCGTAATTGTGCCAGGTCGGGAAGGTCAGCAGCGAGTCCTGGCCAATAATAAACGCCAGCGGCCGCTTCGGGCCTTGCTCCTGTCGCCACTCTTCAAGGGTTTGCGCGGTCCAGGAGGGCGTCTGCCGCTGCAGCTCGCGCTCATCAAGCACGAACAGGGGCTTATCGGCGATGGCCAGTTCCAGCATATGTTTACGCTGGGCGCCGGTCGCCTCAGGCTGCGGGCGATGTGGCGGCACATTATTCGGCACAATAATCACTTTCCTCAGGCCTATCTGGTTTGCCAGAATCTCGACCGGTTTGAGGTGACCATAATGCACCGGATCGAAGGTGCCGCCGTACATTGCCTGCAACTGAGTCATATCAACCATCAATAAACACGTCCGCCAACGCTTTATGGCAGAGCAATAAAGAGAGACTTTCTAATTCCGGCCAGATGGCGCTGCCGTAATCCTGCTTAAAGGTGATTTCCGCGCGGGTCAGCAGGGTTACGGCCTGGCGCAGCTGGTCATTGCTGAGGCGCGCCAGCGCGTCGCTGAGCAGCTGACGACGATTCTGCCACACCCGATGCTTATCAAACAAAGCGCGCAGCGGCGTCTGGGCCGACTGGCGCTTCAGGTTAACCAGCAGCAGCAGCTCGCGCTGAAGCGTACGCAGCAGAATCGCCGGCTCGCTCCCTTCCAGACGCAGCTGTTGCAGGATATGCAGCACCCGTTTGCTTTTGCCGGCCAGCAGCGCATCCACCCAGTGGTAGGGCGTAAAGTGGGCGGCGTCGTTCACCGCCTGCTCGACGCGCGGCAGCGTGAGTTTGCCATCCGGCCACAGCAGGGAGAGTCGTTCCAGCGCTTGCGCCAGCGCCAGCAGGTTGCCTTCGTAGCAATAGCACAGCAGCTGGCTGGCGGCGTCATCAAGCTGCAAATGATGCTGTTTTGCCCGTGCCGCCAGCCAGCGCGGCAGCTGCGCATGTTCCGGCGTCTGACAGCTGACCTGCACCGCGCGGCTGGCCAGGGCGGTGACCCAGGCGGCGTTTTCCTGCGCTTTAGTCAGCTTATTGCCGCGAACAATCAGCAGCAAATCATCGTGTAGCATGCCAACCAGGGTGGCGAGCTGTTCGTTAATCGCCGCGTTGGGGCCGTTTTCCGGCAGGACGAGGAGTAGCGTCTGACGGCTGGCGAACAGGCTCATTGCCTGGCTAAGCGAGAAGAGGGCGGGCCAGTCGGTACTGGCGTCGATGGTCGCGGTATGGTGTTCGGTAAAGCCCTGAGGCGTAGCCGCTTCGCGAATCGCGTCCTGACTTTCCTGCAGCAGCAGAGGGTCGCTCCCGAGGAGTAAATAGGCCGCGCGCAGCCCTTCGGTGAGCTGCGCGCGGAGTTGTTCAGGGTACAACCGAATCATCAGTTACCCAGCGTGGTGGAGACGCGGTTGCCAGAGGTCGCGGAGGCGGCAGTCGGGGCGACCGTCTTCTCTTCCTCTTTCGTGGCTTCGACATCGGCAACATGGACGCTTGGCAGCTTACGAATCAGCTGTTCTGCGGCTTTGTCGTACATCTCCTGGATGATCATATCCTGCTCGGCATCTTTCGCTAACGCCGCCTGCGGGTTATCGAAGAACGAACGGTAGACCTTGGTGTTGATCGGATAAATATCATGACCCGGGATCAGTACGCTGGCCTGAACCGTCATCACCATCTGGTATTCAGCCGTACGGCCGTCCTGGAAAATGGAGGCCGTGTCTTTCTGAATCGACGATGAATCCAGACGCAGAGAAGGGACATCCTTACGCAGCGTGCTGGCATCGATCAGTTCGACCCCATTCAGGCGCAGCTGATTGCGGAGTGAACGACTCAACGGACCATTCGGATCGCTCGACTGAAAGATCATGGTTTTCATCGCGGTGGGCACCTGGGTGGTGCTCCGCAGATGCCAGCCGCATCCGGCGGTGATTAACACCGCCAGAGATAACAACAATGTTGCCAGATATCGCACGCTTCCTCCTGCGCTTAGCCAACGACCAGATTGAGCAGTTTACCCGGAACGTAGATCACTTTACGTACGGTTACACCGTCGAGATACTTCGCGACCAGATGTTCCTGACCAGCACGTTCACGCACCTGATCTTCGGTGGCATCGACCGGAACGGTAATTTTACCACGAACTTTACCATTAACCTGGACAACCACCAGGGTGGTATTTTCAACCATCGCGCTTTCGTCGGCGACCGGCCACGGTGCGTTATCGATATCGCCTTCACCGCCCAGCTCCCGCCACAGGGTGAAGCAAGCGTGCGGGGTGAACGGGTTGAGCATGCGCACCACCGCCAGCAGAGCCTCACGCATCAGCGCGCGATCCTGCTCGTTTTCCTGCGGCGCTTTCGCCAGTTTGTTCATCAGCTCCATGATCGCGGCGATCGCGGTGTTGAAGGTCTGACGACGGCCGATATCATCGGTGACTTTGGCGATGGTTTTGTGCACATCGCGACGCAGCGCCTGCTGATCTTCGCTCAGGCTGGCAACGTCCAGTGCGGCAACCGCGCCCTGGGTCGCGTGCTCGTAAACCAGTTTCCAGACGCGTTTCAGGAAGCGGTTAGCCCCTTCTACGCCGGATTCCTGCCATTCGAGGGTCATATCTGCCGGAGAGGCGAACATCATAAACAGGCGCACGGTATCCGCGCCGTAGCGCTCAACCATCACCTGCGGGTCGATGCCGTTGTTCTTCGACTTGGACATTTTGCTCATGCCGGTATAGACCAGCTCACGACCTTGCGGATCGTAGGCTTTGACGATACGGCCTTTCTCATCACGCTCAACGCTGGCATCCACCGGGGAGACCCAGTTACGCTCGCCGTTTTCACCCACGTAGTAGAAGGCGTCAGCCAACACCATCCCCTGGCACAGCAGCTGTTTCGCCGGCTCGTCGGAGTTCACCATGCCCGCGTCGCGCATCAGTTTGTGGAAGAAACGGAAGTACAGCAGGTGCATGATCGCATGCTCGATCCCGCCGATATAAATATCGACCGGCAGCCAGTAGTTGGCCGCTTTCGGATCCAGCATGCCGTCGTCGTACTGCGGGCAGGTGTAGCGCGCGTAGTACCAGGAAGATTCCATAAAGGTATCGAAGGTGTCGGTTTCGCGCAGCGCCGGCTGACCGTTTACGGTGGTTTTTGCCCACTCGGGGTCGGCCTTGATCGGGCTGGTGATGCCATCCATGACCACGTCTTCCGGCAGGATAACCGGCAGCTGGTCGTCCGGGGTTGGCATTACGGTGCCGTCTTCCAGCGTCACCATCGGGATCGGTGCGCCCCAGTAACGCTGACGGGAAACGCCCCAGTCGCGCAGACGATAGTTAACTTTACGCTCGCCAACGCCCATGGCCGCCAGTTTATCGGCGATGGCGTTGAAACCGGCTTCATGGCTCAGGCCGTTGAATTCGCCGGAGTTGAACAGCACGCCTTTTTCGGTCAGCGCCTGCGCGGACAGATCCGGTTCCGAACCGTCCGCCGCCAGGATAACCGGCTTAATGTTCAGGCCGTATTTGCTGGCAAATTCGTAGTCGCGCTGATCGTGACCCGGAACGGCCATGACGGCGCCGGTGCCGTATTCCATCAGCACGAAGTTTGCCGCCCAGACCGGAATTTCTTCGCCGGTCAGCGGGTGAATCGCTTTAAAGCCGGTATCGACGCCTTTTTTCTCCATCGTCGCCATTTCGGCTTCTGCGACTTTGGTGTTGCGGCATTCGTCGATAAACGCAGCCAGCTCCGGGTTGGTCGCCGCCGCCTGCTGCGCCAACGGGTGACCCGCGGCAACGGCCAGGTAGGTACAGCCCATGAAGGTATCCGGACGGGTGGTGTAGACGGTCAGCTTGTCGGCGTACTCGTTAACGTTGAAGGAGATTTCTACCCCTTCAGAGCGACCAATCCAGTTGCGCTGCATGGTCTTCACGGTATCCGGCCAGTGATCCAGCTTATCCAGATCGTTCAGCAGCTCGTCGGCGTAGGCGGTGATTTTGATAAACCACTGCGGGATCTCTTTACGCTCCACTTTGGTATCACAACGCCAGCAGCAGCCGTCGATAACCTGTTCGTTGGCGAGTACGGTCTGGTCGTTCGGGCACCAGTTCACCGCCGAGGTCTTCTTGTACACCAGCCCTTTTTTATACAGCTCGGTGAAGAATTTTTGCTCCCAGCGGTAATATTCCGGGGTGCAGGTCGCCACTTCACGGCTCCAGTCATAGCCGAAGCCCAGCTTTTTCAGCTGGTTTTTCATGTAGGCGATGTTGTCGTAGGTCCACGGGGCCGGGGCGGTGTTGTTTTTTACCGCCGCGCCTTCTGCAGGCAGGCCAAACGCATCCCAGCCGATGGGCTGCAGAACGTTTTTGCCCAGCATACGCTGGTAGCGGGCGATGACGTCGCCGATGGTGTAGTTACGCACGTGGCCCATGTGTAGTCGGCCAGAAGGATAAGGAAGCATCGACAGGCAGTAATACTTCTCTTTGCTCTCGTCTTCAGTGACTTCAAATGTACGATTATCGTCCCAGTGAAGCTGGACTTTCGATTCTATCTCTTCCGGGCGGTATTGCTCTTGCATGGCAGCCAGTGGTCCTGTTTTCAATACAGCTACAAATGTAGCCAATGGATGTGTTATCAGATCGGCATAGCATAGCCCAAACGCCCACGTCAAAACAGCCTTTCGCACATTAACATCGGCAAAAGCGGCGGAGAATATTTAGCGACTCTGTGGGCCAACTGGCAAAGCAGATGGCAAATAACGTCTATTATTAGAAGAAGTTAACCACAGCGGAGGCGAAATGATGAACAAGGTTGCTCAATTCTACCGTGAACTGGTGTCGACGCTCAGTGAACGGCTACGCAATGGAGAGCGCGATATTGACACTCTGGTGGAGCAGGCGCGGGTGAAAATGAGCCACTCCGGTGAGTTAACGCAGCGCGAAGTGGAGTCACTGACCACCGCGGTCAGACGCGATCTCGAAGAGTTCGCGCGCAGCTATGAAGAGAGTCAGGATGAGCTGTCGGACAGCGTATTTATGCGCGTGATAAAGGAAAGTCTGTGGCAGGAGCTGGCGGATATTACCGATAAAACCCAGCTGGAATGGCGCGAGGTGTTCCAGGATCTTAACCATCACGGGGTGTACCACAGTGGGGAAGTGGTGGGGCTGGGGAATCTGGTATGCGAGCATTGTCATTTTCATCTGGCGGTCTATACCCCGGACGTGCTGCCGCGCTGCCCGAAATGCGGCCACGATCAGTTCCAGCGTCGTCCTTTTGAACCCTGATGAGCGAGGTCGATCGCCGCGGGGAAGGGGAGCGGGCGCGCACCGAACGGCGCGCGCCGCAGGATTAATGCAGGATTTTGGCGAGGAAATCTTTTGCGCGTTCGGATTGCGGGTTGGCGAAGAACGCTTCCTTGTCGGCGTCTTCGACAATCTTCCCCTCATCCATAAAGATTACCCGGTTGGCCACCTTACGGGCAAAGCCCATCTCGTGGGTGACCACCATCATCGTCATCCCTTCATTCGCCAGCTCGACCATGACATCCAGCACTTCGTTGATCATCTCCGGATCCAGCGCTGACGTCGGTTCGTCAAACAACATGGCAATCGGATCCATACATAGCGCCCGGGCGATGGCCACACGCTGCTGCTGGCCGCCGGAGAGCTGCGCCGGGTATTTTTCTGCATGGGCGGAGAGGCCCACGCGCTCCAGCAGCTTCAGGCCCTTGGCACGGGAAGCGGCTTTATCGCGGTTGAGCACTTTCACCTGCGCCAGCGTCAGGTTGTCGATAATCGACAGGTGTGGAAACAGTTCAAAGTGCTGGAACACCATCCCCACGCGGGAGCGCAGTTTGGCGAGGTTGGTTTTTTTATCGTTCACCTGGGTGCCGTCAACGGTGATCTCGCCCTGTTGGATCGGCTCCAGCCCGTTAACGGTTTTAATCAGCGTCGATTTCCCGGAGCCAGAAGGCCCGCAAACCACCACCACTTCACCTTTTTTCACTTCCGTGGAGCAGTCGGTCAGCACCTGAAAGTGACCATACCATTTTGAAACGTTTTTCAGGGTAATCATTACACAGTCCTTTTCTTCAACCAGCTGACCAACAGCGATGCGCTGAGACTAATAACAAAATAAACGGCGCCTGCGAACAGGATCATCTCGACCTGGGTTCCGTCACGCTCGCCGATGGTGGAGGCGGTACGGAAGAAGTCGGCCAGGCTCAGGACGTAGACCAGCGAGGTATCCTGAAACAGTACGATGCCCTGAGTGAGCAGTAGCGGGACCATGGCGCGAAACGCCTGCGGCAAAATAATCAGCTTCATGGATTGCCAGTGGGTCATCCCCAGCGCCAGCGCGGCGCTGGACTGGCCGCGGGAAATACTCTGAATACCGGCGCGGATAATTTCCGAATAGTAGGCCGCTTCAAACATCGAGAAGGCCACCATGGCTGAAATCAGCCGGATATCGCTCTTTGGCGACAGGCCCAGCACGTTCTGCAGAAAGCCGGGGACAATCAGATAAAACCACAGCAGCACCATAACCAGCGGGATGGAGCGAAACACGTTGACGTAAGTCCTGGCAAACCACGCCAGCGGCAGGAAGCTCGACAGGCGCATAACCGCCAGCAGCGTCCCCCAGACGATACCGATAATAATGGCGGTCACGGTGATTTTCAGGGTGATAACCAGCCCGGCCAGCAGGTAGGGCATGGAAGGAACGATGGAACTCCAGTCAAAATCGTACATGATTATTTGCCCCCCATATTGCCCGGCAGGCGGACCTTGCGTTCAACCACATACATCACCAGCATAATCACCGCATTAATAAACACGTAGGCAAGGGTAATCGCCGTAAAGGATTCCCAGGCGTGGGCCGAGTAATCCAGCAGCTTGCCCGCCTGCGCCGCCATATCGGCCAGCCCGATGGTCGATGCGATGGCCGAGTTTTTCACCAGGTTCATCATTTCGGAAGTCATCGGCGGCACAATCACGCGATAGGCGTTGGGCAGCAGCACGTAACGATAGGTCTGCGGCAGCGTCAGGCCCATCGCCAGCCCGGCGTTTTTCTGTCCGCGCGGCAGCGACTGAATGGCGGCGCGAACCTGTTCGCATACGCGCGCCGCGGTAAACAGGCCCAGACACATCATCGAAGAGAGAAAGAACTGAATATTGGGATCCAGCTCGGACTTGAACCACATGCCGAGGTTTTCCGGCAGAAGTTCCGGCACCACCAGATACCAGGTAAAGAACTGAACGATCAGCGGGACGTTACGGAACAGTTCGACGTAGCAGGTACCGATGCCCGATAGCCAGCGATTGGGGGCGGTACGCAAAATGCCAAACAGTGAACCAACGAAAAAAGCGATAATCCAGGCGGTGACCGACAGGGCGACGGTGACCTGAAAGCCGCTCCATAGCCAGCCCAGATAGGTAGTGTTGCCGAACGGGGCCTGTTGCAGGAAAATACCCCAGTTCCAGTCTATTGACATAAATGACTCCTGGAAAAAAAAGGGTAGCAGCGCTACCCTCGAAGATCATTGTTCAGCCTGTTTCGGTATTCGCGGCGGCTGGGGAACGACCAGCCACCGTATAGTCTGTCCGTGCTATCACAACGATCGGGAGGGCAGGATTTCCCGCCCCTTGTTTTTTTAATTAGTTAAGAGCTTTGTCGTTAGGTGATTTGAACAGCGCCTTCATGTCGTCAGAGAGTTCGAAGTTCATATTCAGGTTTTTCGGCGGAATCGGGTTTTTGAACCACTTATCGAACCATTTCGCGGCTTCGCCGGAGGTCTGGGCCTGGGCGACGGTCTCATCTACCAGGGCTTTAAACTGCGGGTCATCTTTACGCAGCATACAGCCGTAGGCCTCTTTCGACTGCGGCGTACCGATGATTTCCCAGTTATCCGGTTTCTTCGCTTTCGCGCGTTCGCCGGCCAGCAGCGCATCATCCATCATAAAGGCCACCGCGCGGCCGCTCTCCAGAGTACGGAAGGAGTCGCCGTGGTCTTTCGCGCTGATAATACGCATGTTCATTTTCTTCTCGTCGTTCAGCTTATGCAGCAGAATTTCCGAGGTGGTGCCGGAAGTGACGACCACCGCTTTATCTTTCAGATCCGGGAAGTCTTTAATCGCACCGCCTTTCTTCGCCAGCAGGCGGGTGCCGACGATGAAAATAGTATCGGAGAAAGCCGCTTGCTGCTGACGCTCGAGGTTATTGGTGGTGGAGCCGCACTCAAAGTCATAGGTACCGTTTTGCAGCAGCGGAATACGGTTTTGCGAAGTGACCGGAACCAGTTTGACCTGCAGGTCAGGTTTATTCAGCTTCTTCTTGATGGCATCAACGATAGCGTTGGAGTAGTCCTGGGAGTAACCGACCACTTTTTGCTGATTGTCGTAGTAAGAGAACGGTACGGAGGATTCGCGGTGACCCACGACGATCACGCCGTTTTTGGCGATTTTGTCCAGGGTGCTGCCTGCTGCCGGGGCGGCATCTTCCGCATGCGCCAGACCGGCGGTCATACCCATAACCAGCATTGCTGTAGCCAGTTTACGTAATTGCATATCCAACTCCTTATCCGCAGCGTCACTGACGCTATTGATACCCATTGTGAATGTGTGTGTGCGTTATTATGGCTGCCATATATACGTGCAGCATTTGTATGTGTTTGTTAGCATTTAGTTTGGCTTAATGTAAAGATTTTGCTGTTATATTGTTTATTTTTGCGAACTACTCCGCACCATTTAAAGGCAAAAATCGTTCATTGCACCAAAGTGGAGCGTCACCCGTTCCGTGTCGGTGCAACCGGGTTATACCCGGACGGGATGGCATCGCTACCTGAGTATATTAAGCAATGGTCGTGCCAGTTTGGGGTGAACGGGGGGAGGTGACCCCGGCGACAGGCGTCCGCCGGGGCAGAGCGGAGGTCAATCCGCAGAAAGAAAAGGCTTAGCGGCGGCGCTGACGCAGGCTCATCACCAGTGCGCCAAAAGCAAACAGCGCGGTCAACGCCCACAGCGGCCAGTTACCGGTACGCGCGTACGGCGTCAGGCCGGTGGTCGGGGTGACTTTGGTGGTCAGCACCGCGCGGGTGAACTGCGGGATCATGTCCTGAATTTCGCCGCGTGGGCCGATGACGGCGGTAATACCGTTATTGGTGCTGCGCAGCAGCGGCCGGGCCAGCTCCAGCGCTCGCATCCTCGCCATCTGGAAGTGCTGCCACGGACCGATCGACTTACCAAACCAGGCATCGTTTGAGATGGTCAGCAGGTAGTCGGTATCCGGACGGAAGTTATCCCGCACCTGCTCGCCGAGAATAATTTCGTAGCAGATCGCCGCCGTCAGCTTCATATTATGCGCCATCAGCTGCGGCTGCACGTACGGACCGCGGCTGAAGGAGGACATCGGTAAGTCGAAGAACGGCGCCAGCGGGCGCAGAATGGACTCCAGCGGCACGAATTCACCGAACGGCACCAGATGATTCTTGTTGTAGCGATCTTTGGAGTCGTAGCTATAAGGATTGTCTTTACCGAGGGTGATGATGGTGTTGTAGGTGTCGTAACGGTTCTTCTGGTTAAGGCGGGCGTCGACGATGCCGGTAATCAGCGAACTGTTTTTCGCCCGCAGCAGATCGTCCATCATGCTCAGGAAATGCTGTTGGTTGATTTCCAGATCCGGGATCGCCGATTCCGGCCAGACGATCAGCTGGGATGTTCCCATATGCGGCTGAGTCAGCTCCAGATAGGTCTTCAGCGTATTGACCAGCTGATTTTCATCCCATTTCAGCGCCTGGGGAATATCTCCCTGTACCAGCGATACCTGGGTCGCACGTTGCGGCTGCAGCTGATACCACTGGATGTCGCGCAGCGGGAAGGGCAGGGTGAACAGCACCGCGGCGGCGATCAGCGGTTTCCAGCGACGTTGCACGAGGGCCAGCACCAGCAGGCCGCTGACCATCATCAACAGGAAGTTAATGGCTTCAACCCCCATTACCGGCGCGAGCCCTTTCAGCGGGCCGTCAATCTGGCTGTAGCCAAACTGCAGCCACGGGAAGCCGGTCAGGATCCAACCGCGCAGGAACTCGGTTATCTGCCAGACGACCGGGGCGGCGATAGCGACGCGAACCCAGCTGGTTTGCGGCCATAAACGCGAAAGCAGGCCGGCGAACAGCCCGGTATACAGCGACATATACGCCGCCAGCAGCACCACGAGGAACACGTTGACCGGGCCCGGCATGCCGCCAAACTGCGCGATACTGACGTAGACCCAGTTGACGCCGGAACCGAATAGCCCCATCCCCCAGAAAAAGCCAATCCAGGCGCCTGACAACGGACGACGATTAAGGGTTAATCCCTGCAGGCCGATTAACGAAATAATCGCCGCCGGCCAGATATCATAAGGAGAAAAAGCCAGCGTTCCGCTGGCTCCGAATAATAGCGCCAGCAGCAGGCGTACGCGCTGGCGTTCGATAAGTGAGGCAAATACCATTTAGGCTAATCGTCCCGTGTAATTAATCTTCCAGCTTCGGCTGCGGTGCGTCGTCAGGAAGTTTGACATGAACCTGGATGATACGTCGGCTATCCGCCATGGCGACCTTGAATTGGTAACCATCGATGTCGATCGACTCCCCGCGCGCCGGCAGATGGCCAAAGGCCTGCATCACCAGCCCGCCAATGGTATCCACTTCTTCATCGCTGAAGTGGGTGCCAAAGGCTTCGTTGAAGTCTTCAATGGAGGCCAGGGCGCGTACCGTCCAGGTATGGCGGCTCAGCTGACGAAAATCGATATCTTCTTCTTCATCGTATTCGTCTTCGATCTCGCCGACGATAAGTTCGAGGATGTCTTCAATGGTCACCAGACCAGAGACGCCGCCGAACTCATCAATCACGATAGCCATATGATAACGCTGGGAGCGGAACTCTTTCAGCATGCGGTCCACCCGCTTGCTTTCAGGCACGACAACCGCCGGGCGTAACACTTTTTCCATGCTGAAAGCGTCGGAGTCGCTGCGCATAAACGGCAGCAGGTCTTTGGCCATCAGAATCCCTTCAATGTGATCTTTATCTTCGCTGATGACCGGGAAACGCGAGTGGGCGGATTCGATGATCACATCGAGGCACTCGTCCAGCGTCTGGTTGCGTTTCAGGGTAATCATCTGCGAGCGGGGGATCATAATATCGCGGACGCGCTGGTCAGCGATATCCATGACCCCTTCGAGCATATCGCGGGTATCTTCGTCGATAAGATCGTTTTGCCCGGAATCACGGATCAGCGCCAGCAGTTCATCGCGGTTTTTCGGTTCTCCGTGAAAAAGCTGGCTGAGTAACAGGGAGAAGAATCCCTTTTTGCTGTTTACTGTGTCACTACTGTGTGAATTGTCGTCGCTCATGGCGTCGTGTGGGTTCTCATGTCAGTTAATTTGTCGCTCGTCGCGCGTATGTTCAGCGCCGGACGGCATGGGCGCGCGCCGCCGGTTAAACCGGCGGCAGGCTATTCCTTCTCGGCAATGTACGGATCCTCATAGCCCAGAGCAAGCATTATCTCTGTTTCGATGCCTTCCATCTCTTCCGCTTCTTCATCAATGATATGGTCGTAACCCAGCAGGTGCAGACTGCCGTGAATCACCATATGCGCCCAGTGCGCTTCCAGCGGTTTACCCTGCTCTGCGGCCTCCTGCTCAACGACCTGACGGCAGATAATCAGATCGCCAAGCAGCGGCAGCTCGATCCCCGGCGGCGCTTCGAAGGGGAATGACAGCACGTTGGTCGGCTTATCCTTGCCGCGATAGGTCAGATTCAGCTCGTGGCTTTCGGCTTCGTCGACCAGGCGGACGGTCACTTCCGACTCCTCCTGGAACTGGGGAATGACGGCATCGACCCAGCGTTGAAACTGAGCTTCATCCGGCAAACCGCCGTTATCTTCGCAAGCCAGCTGTAAATCGAGAATAACCTGACTCATTTCTGCTCCTGTTCCTGGGCTTCGCGTTTGCGCTCGGCGGCCAGGTCTGCTTTACGTTTTTGGTCAGCCTCTTCCCATGTTTCATACGCATTAACGATACGGGCCACCACCGGGTGACGCACCACGTCTTCGCTATGGAAGAAATTGAAGCTGATTTCATCGACCTCTGCCAGCACCTCAATGGCATGGCGCAGGCCGGATTTGGTGCTGCGCGGCAGGTCAATCTGGGTAACGTCGCCGGTGATCACCGCCTTCGAGTTAAAGCCGATACGGGTCAGGAACATTTTCATCTGTTCGATGGTGGTGTTCTGGCTCTCATCAAGAATAATAAAGGCATCGTTCAGCGTACGGCCGCGCATATAGGCCAGCGGCGCGACTTCGATAACGTTGCGCTCAATCAGTTTTTCGACCTTCTCGAAGCCGAGCATTTCGAACAGCGCATCGTACAGCGGGCGCAGGTACGGATCGACTTTCTGACTCAGATCGCCGGGCAGGAAGCCCAGTTTTTCCCCGGCTTCAACGGCGGGGCGGGTCAGCAGAATACGACGTACGTCCTGGCGTTCGAGCGCGTCTACCGCCGCGGCAACCGCCAGATAGGTTTTCCCGGTCCCGGCCGGGCCGACGCCGAAGGTAATATCATGGTCGAGGATATTGGCGATGTATTGCGCCTGGTTTGGCGTACGGGGCTTGATGACGCCGCGTCGGGTCTTGATATTGACGGCTTTGCCGTACTCCGGCACGCTCTCGGCGCTCTGTTCCAGCACGCGAGCTTCTTTGATAGCCAGATGGATCTGTTCCGGCTCAATGTCCTGAATCTGTCCGCGCATTGGCGCGGTATCGACGTACAGGCTGCGCAGAATATCTGCCGCCGCGTTCACGCATATCATGCGCCCGGTCAGTTTAAAGTGATTGTCACGGCGATTGATTTCGATGCCCAATCGGCGCTCCAGCTGTTTGATGTTGTCGTCAAACGGGCCACACAGCCCCAGCAGGCGTGCGTTATCCGCTGGCTCCAGGGTAATTTCACGGGTTTCTATGTTCAAGCTGTTCCTCTTTACGCGTTTTGCCGGACAGCAAACGTCTCCGGCCAGTAAGGAAATTATTCACGTCATCGGAATATGGCGCAAGCATTGCTATGAATATTGGGCCAGGGAGGGGAAATACAAGGCCTGCCGGGGTCGGCAGGCCAGAGTGGATCACGGCTGATAAGTCCCTACGCCGAGGTCGTTTTCTTTGCGGGTGCGCGCGATGACCGATTCCGGAGATTCCGCGATACGCAGCCCCATCTCCTCTTCGGTGCGCACAATTTTACCGCGCAGCGAGTTGGTGTAGACGTCAACGATTTCGACATCGACAAACTTACCGACCATATCCGGGGTGCCTTCGAAGTTGACTACCCGGTTGTTCTCGGTGCGCCCGGAAAGCTCCATGATGTTTTTGCGCGAGGTGCCCTCGACCAGAATGCGCTGGGTGGTGCCGAGCATGCGGCGGCTCCAGGCCATAGCCTGCTGGTTGATGCGCTCCTGCAAAATATACAGGCGTTGCTTCTTGTCCTTTTCCGGGACGTCATCGACCATATCCGCCGCCGGGGTGCCGGGACGCGCGGAGAAGATAAAGCTGTAGCTCATGTCGAGATTGACATCGGCAATCAGCTTCATGGTCTTTTCGAAATCTTCGTTGGTTTCACCAGGGAAGCCGACGATAAAATCGGAGCTAATCTGGATATTCGGGCGCGCTTCATACAGCTTGCGGATAATCGCTTTGTATTCCAGCGCCGTGTGGGTACGCCCCATCAGGTTCAGCACCCGGTCGGAACCGCTCTGCACCGGTAAGTGCAGGAAGCTCACCAGCTCCGGGGTGTCGCGATAGACATCAATGATGTCGTCGGTGAACTCAATCGGGTGGCTGGTGGTAAAGCGAATACGGTCAATACCGTCGATCGCCGCCACCAGACGCAGCAGGTCGGCGAAACTGCCGGTCGTTCCGTCGTAGTTCTCGCCGCGCCAGGCATTCACGTTCTGCCCCAGCAGGTTGACTTCACGTACGCCCTGGGCCGCCAACTGAGCAATTTCAAACAGAATATCGTCGCAGGGACGGCTGACTTCTTCGCCACGGGTATAGGGCACCACGCAGTAAGTGCAGTATTTGTTGCAGCCTTCCATAATCGAGACGAAAGCCGTCGGGCCTTCGGCGCGCGGTTCCGGCAGACGGTCGAATTTTTCGATTTCCGGGAAGCTGACATCCACCACCGGGCTGCGGTTGCCGCGCACTGAATTGATCATTTCCGGCAGACGATGCAGCGTCTGCGGCCCGAAAATAATATCGACATAGTGGGCGCGTTGACGGATATGGTGCCCTTCCTGAGAGGCGACACAACCGCCGACGCCGATAATCAGATCGGGGTTCTTCTCTTTCAGTAGCTTCCAACGGCCTAACTGATGGAAAACTTTTTCCTGTGCCTTCTCACGGATTGAGCAGGTATTGAGCAGCAGCACATCCGCTTCCTCAGCCACTTCGGTCAGTTGATATCCGTGCGTGGCATCCAGCAGATCGGCCATCTTTGATGAATCGTATTCGTTCATCTGACAGCCCCAGGTTTTAATATGGAGTTTTTTTGTCATCGACTTGCTCATGCTTAAGTATATATACCCAAAGTCATTTTCTTCACCGGGAATGAATCTGCAATGTGAAGGTCGACGGGTATAAAGCCAGGATTGCAGGGCGCGTATTGTAATGCTTTGGTTGCGCCCTGACCAGTGCGAGCGTTATCCCCGCAAGGCGGAGAAAAATCCGGTAAACTTAACGGATTCGGGTTTAAGGATAACGGCCATGACAATTCATGCAACAGATGTCGCCATTGTAGGTGGCGGAATGGTTGGCGGAGCCCTGGCGCTGGGGCTGGCGCAACACGGTTTTACGGTGACGGTTATTGAACCATCGGCACCGCCGGCATTTGATGCGTCGGCGCCGCCGGACGTGCGGATTTCGGCAATCAGCGCCTCTTCCGTGGCGCTGCTGCAGAGCCTCGGCGTCTGGGAGGCGGTACGGGCGATGCGGACGCATCCCTACCGTCGGCTGGAGACCTGGGAGTGGGAGGATGCGCATGTGACCTTTGACGCCGCTGAGCTGAAGCTGCCGGAACTGGGTTACATGGTAGAAAACCATGTCCTGCAGCTGGCGCTATGGCAGGCGCTGGCGGCGCATGAGGCCGTCACGCTGCAGGTTGGCGCCTCGTTACAAACGATGTGTCGGGAGCCGACGCACGCCACGCTGCGCCTGAGCGACGGCGGTGAGTGCTGCGCCCGGCTGGTTATCGGCGCCGATGGCGCAAACTCGCAGGTGCGCCAGCTGGCCGGCATTGGCGTTCATGCCTGGCAGTATCAGCAATCCTGCATGTTGATCGGCGTGCAGTGCGCGGGCTCTCCCGGCGAGAGTACCTGGCAGCAGTTCACGCCCTCAGGACCGCGCGCGTTTCTGCCGCTGTTCGACAACTGGGCTTCGCTGGTGTGGTACGACACGCCGGCCCGTATTCGTCAGCTGCAGGGGATGAGCATGCCGCAGCTGGAGCGCGAGATCGCCCATCATTTCCCCTCCCGTCTGGGTAAGGTTACGCCGCTCAGCGCCGGCGCGTTTCCGCTGACCCGTCGCCATGCGTTGCAGTATGTGCAACCGGGGCTGGCGCTGGTGGGCGATGCCGCGCATACCATTCATCCGCTGGCGGGGCAGGGGGTTAACCTTGGCTATCGTGACGTTGATGCGCTGTTGGATATTCTGGCTGAGGCGAAAAGTCATGGCGAAACCTGGGCCAGCCTGGCGGTGCTTAAACGCTATCAGGCGCGTCGCAGAGCGGACAATTTTATAATGCAGTCGGGAATGGATCTGTTTTATGCCGGGTTCAGTAACGATCTGGCGCCGGTGCGCGTGCTGCGCAATATCGGCTTAATGGCGGCGGCTCATGCCGGCGTTTTAAAGCGTCAGGCCCTGAAGTACGCGTTAGGATTGTAATCCGCGCTTCCCGGCTGGCTTAGCCGGGAGCGCAACCGGGACGATACGCTCGCCCGTAGAAAACAAAAAAGCTCGCCGAAGCGAGCTTTTTTGCTATTAAATGGCTGGGGTACGAGGATTCGAACCTCGGAATGCTGGTATCAGAAACCAGAGCCTTACCGCTTGGCGATACCCCAACGGGTGCGTCCACAGTGTGAACGACTTTTTTAAATTGGCTGGGGTACGAGGATTCGAACCTCGGAATGCCGGAATCAGAATCCGGTGCCTTACCGCTTGGCGATACCCCAACAATTCTTTCTGGATTTATCGAAATGAATCAATAAGCCCTTTATATGGTGGCTACGACGGGATTCGAACCTGTGACCCCATCATTATGAGTGATGTGCTCTAACCAGCTGAGCTACGTAGCCAATTTTATCATATTCTTCGATGGCTGGGGTACCTGGATTCGAACCAGGGAATGCCGGTATCAAAAACCGGTGCCTTACCGCTTGGCGATACCCCAATAACCGTCGCGGTGAACCGCAAACATCGAAGAAAATGGCTGGGGTACCTGGATTCGAACCAGGGAATGCCGGTATCAAAAACCGGTGCCTTACCGCTTGGCGATACCCCAACAAAAAAATCTTTTACTTTCAGAAGAGGTTATCTACAAACTTATTACGGCAGCCTTGATGACCATCTTACAGCCTGGATATACCCCATCCGCGCAACGCTTTGGGTGAATGGTGCGGGAGGCGAGACTTGAACTCGCACACCTTGCGGCGCCAGAACCTAAATCTGGTGCGTCTACCAATTTCGCCACTCCCGCAAAAAAAGATGGTGGCTACGACGGGATTTGAACCTGTGACCCCATCATTATGAGTGATGTGCTCTAACCAGCTGAGCTACGTAGCCATCTTTTTTTCGCGTTACCTTATCGGCGTTGCGGGGCGCATTATGCGTATTGGGCCTGCGAGCGTCAACCCCTTTTTCAAGGAAAATCGCTGGAATGTGACTGTTTGGTTAGGTTGCGAACAGCGTGATGCAATAATCGGCAATTATTGGTTATTTATCGCTTTTCAGCGGCAAATAAAGCAATAAAAAAACGGGCCCCGCAGGGCCCGTTGATGGTGCAAAACATTTATTTATAAGCGGACTGGTGTACGCCAACGGCGCGTCCTGACGGATCGTTCATGGTTTTGAACGTTTCATCCCATTCAATCGCTTTGGCGGAAGAACAGGCAACGGACGGGCCGCCTGGCACACACTCCGCCGCGCTCGGAAGCGGGAACAGTTCTTCAAAGATTTCGCGGTACAGATACGCTTCTTTAGAAGACGGCGTGTTGTACGGGAAACGGAAGCTGGCGGTTTCCAGCTGCTGGTCGGAGACCTGTTTTGCCGCCACCTCTTTAAGAGTATCAATCCAGCTGTAGCCCACCCCATCAGAGAACTGCTCTTTCTGGCGCCATGCGACGCTGGCCGGCAGGTAGGATTCAAAACATTCGCGCAGAATATGTTTTTCCATTTTGCCGTTGCCGCACATCTTGTCCTGCGGGTTAATGCGCATCGCGACGTCGAGGAACTGCTTATCGAGGAACGGTACGCGCGCTTCCACGCCCCAGGCCGACATCGCTTTGTTGGCGCGGGCGCAGTCAAACATGTGCAGCGCCTGTAGTTTACGCACGGTCTCTTCATGCAGCTCTTTGGCGTTCGGCGCTTTGTGGAAATAGAGATAACCGCCGAACACTTCATCAGACCCTTCGCCTGACAGCACCATCTTAATGCCCATCGCTTTGATTTTACGTGACATCAAATACATCGGCGTGGAGGCGCGGATGGTGGTCACGTCGTAAGTTTCAATGTGATAGATAACGTCACGGATGGCGTCGAGGCCTTCCTGCACGGTGAAGTGGATCTCGTGGTGCACGGTACCCAGATGGTTTGCCACTTCCTGCGCCGCCTTCAGATCCGGCGAGCCCTGCAGACCGACGGCGAACGAGTGCAGCTGCGGCCACCAGGCTTCGCTGCGCTCCTGATCTTCAACGCGGCGAGCGGCGAATTTTTTGGTGATGGCAGAGATAATCGACGAGTCAAGGCCGCCGGAAAGCAGCACGCCGTAAGGCACGTCGGACATCAGGTGGCTTTTGACCGACTCTTCCAGCGCCTGGCGCAGCTCGTTTTTATCCGTGACGTTGTCTTTAACCGCGTCATAGTCAAACCAGTCGCGCTGATAGTACTGACGGATTTCACCGTCTTTGCTCCACAGGTAGCTGCCGGCCGGGAACTCTTTAATGGTGCGGCACACCGGAACCAGGGCCTTCATTTCCGAGGCGACGTAGAAGTTGCCGTGCTCGTCATGGCCCATATACAGAGGAATAATCCCGATATGGTCGCGGCCGATCAGATACGCGTCCTGCTCGCTGTCGTACAGGGCGAAGGCAAACATCCCCTGCAAATCGTCAAGAAATTCCACGCCCTTTTCCTGGTACAGAGCGAGGATGACTTCACAGTCGGAACCGGTCTGGAAGGTATAGCGATCGCCGTATTCGGCGCGCAGCGCCTGGTGGTTGTAGATTTCACCGTTGACCGCCAGCGCATGGGTTTTTTGTTCGTTGTACAGCGGCTGGGCACCGGCGTTAACGTCGACGATAGACAGACGTTCATGAACCAGAATCGCTTTATCGCTGGCATAGACGCCGGACCAGTCTGGCCCGCGATGGCGCATCAGGCGGGAAAGCTCCAGAGCCTTTTTACGCAGTTCGACCGCGTCAGTTTTAATATCCAGTACGCCGAAAATTGAACACATAACCTTCTCCATTACCCTATCGTGTTGTGATGTTGCGTAGACCTCGTCTTATTGCGAAGTCTCAGTGCATGGGTAAGAAAATGCCGTAAAGGAGAGTGGGGCGCAAGGGATTTACGGCCTGTGTAAGAAAAAACGCAATGACGATTGTTGAATATTAAAAAAAGAGCATGTTTTGAGCGTCTTTATTGATGAATATTCAGTATCAGGCCGTTTTTATTAAATGAAGTTTTTTTCAGTAAGCGGGTAAATGAAAAACCACGTCCTGAGACGTGGTTTTATTCAGAAAACATCAATTTCCGCCACGGACGGGTAGATCCACGATGGCCGGAACGGCAGGCTGTCGATATCATCAAGCGTTGAGACGCCGGAGAGAACCAGAATAGTTTCCAGGCCAGCCTGGAAGCCGGCCAGAATATCAGTACGCAGATTATCGCCGACGATAACCGTCTGCTCGGAGTGCGCCTGCATTTTATTCAGCGCCGACCGGATAATCCATGGGCTGGGTTTGCCAACGTAAAACGGTTTGCGCCCGGAGATCTTCTCGATTCCGGCGCACAATGCGCCGCAGGCCGGGTAGTAACCGCGGCCATGGGTGTCCGGGTTGGTGGCAATAAAACGCGCGCCGTTGGCGACGAAGAAGGCCGCTTTATGCATCATATCCCAGTTAAATGAGCGGGTTTCGCCGACGATAACAAAGTCAGGATTGACGTCGGTAATAGTGAAGCCGGCTTTATAAAGCTCGTGAATCAGCGCACCTTCGCCGACCACGTAGGCCTTTTTGCCTTCCTGGCGGCGCAGGAAGTCAGCGGTGGCCATGGCAGAGGTATAAAAGGCGCTATCCGGTACCTCGATACCGGCGGTCGCGAAGCGGTTTGCCAGGTCCTGCCCGGTCTGGGAAGGGTAGTTGGTCAACATCACCAGCGGCATATCTTTTGCAAGAATACGTTTGATAAATTCAGCAGCGCCCGGCACGGCCACATTGTCGTGCATCAGCACGCCGTCAATATCACAGATTACGTTTTGAATGGTCATGGACTGTCCGACATCGTTGAAGAAAGGCGAAACTATATAGCCACCTTAGCTTTCCAGCAAACGCTGGAGCAGAATACCGTTGAGCATGGCGCGTTTCACCAGCGCAAAGGCGCCAATTGCCGAACGGTGATCCAGCGTGGAGCGTACCACCGGCAGATTTTTGCGAAACGCCTTCAACGCCTGGGCGTTAATACAGCCTTCAATCGCCGGTAACAGCACTTTCTCCGCTTCGACGATCTCACCGGCGATCACCACTTTCTGTGGGTTAAACAGGTTAATGGCAATCGCGATGGTTTTGCCCAGATGGCGGCCAACGTATTCGATGACTTCACAGGCCAGCGCGTCGCCTTTATTGGCGGCTTTGCAGATGGTTTTAATCGTGCAGTCATCGCTGGTCAACTTACTCGGGTAGCCCTGCTCAAGCAGATGACGCACGCGTTGTTCGATGGCAGCGTTCGCCGCGACGGTCTCCAGACAGCCAAAGTTGCCGCAGTGACAGCGTTCGCCGAGCGGGTCGACCTGAATATGGCCAATCTCACCGACGTTGCCGTTACGGCCGATAAAAATGCGCCCGTTGGAGATAATTCCCGCGCCGGTACCGCGGTGGACGCGCACCAGAATAGAATCTTCGCAGTCCTGGCTTGCACCGAAATAGTGCTCCGCGAGCGCAAGGCTGCGGATATCGTGGCCGACAAAACAGGTGACTTTAAAGCGTTTTTCCAGCGCCCCGACCAGCCCCCAGTTTTCCACCTGAATGTGCGGCATGTAGCGAATCACGCCGCTTTCCGGGTCGACAAGCCCGGGAAGAATGACCGAGATGGCGATAAGCTCGCGGATTTTACGCTGGCAGCGCTCAATAAAGGCCGCAATGATATTCAGCAGCGCATGTTCCAGGGTTTCCTGGGTGCGTTCCGGCAGCGGGAAGTGTTCTTCTTCCAGCGTCTTGCTGCTTAAATCATACAGGGTCAGGGTGGCGTCGTAGCGCCCCAGGCGCACGCCGATGGCGTGGAAGTTGCGGGTTTCCGCAATAATAGAGATAGCGCGGCGGCCCCCGGTGGAGGCCTGCTGATCGACTTCTTTGATCAGCCCGCGTTCTATCAGTTGACGCGTGATTTTCGTCACGCTGGCAGGGGCAAGCTGGCTTTGTTCCGCGATCTGAATGCGCGAGATGGGGCCGTGCTGGTCAATTAGCCGGTACACGGCCGCGCTGTTCAGCTGTTTTACGAGATCAACGTTACCAATTTGAGCATGTCCGCCTGCTGTCATACTTTACTTACTCAGTGACGACCTCGTTACCATTAACGATGGTCTTGATGATTTTATAATCGCGGGTAAAGGCGGTCAGGTTAGCGACCATGCCCGGCGCAATGCTGCCGAGCTGCTTTTCCACGCCAATCGCGCGCGCGGGGTAGAGGGTTGCCATACGCAACACTTCGTCCAGCGCGATACCGCAATGTTCGACGAGATTACGGACGCCTTCAATCATGGTCAGAGCAGACCCGCTGAGGGTACCGTTTTCATCTACACACAGTCCATTGCGGTAGTATATTGTTTTACCAGCAAAAATGAACTGGTCAATATCCGCCCCCGCCGGCGCGGTGGCATCGGTCACGAGGCACAGCTTGTCGCCTTTCAGACGTTTCGCGTTACGCACGTTAGCATAATCGACGTGCAGACCGTCGACGATAATACCGCAGTAAACGTCCGGCTCGTCGAAAATAGCGCCCGCGAGGCCCGGCTCACGACCGGTGATGTACGGCATCGCGTTATACAGATGGGTGGCGAAAGTGATGCCCGCACGGAAGCCGATTTTGGCCTCTTTCAGCGTGGCGTTAGAGTGGCCCGCGGAAACCACGATCCCGGCGTCCGCCAGTTGGCGAATCACCTCGGTGCCGACGCGCTCAGGGGCAAGGGTGACTTTGGTGATCACATCGGCGTTTTCACACAGAAAATCGACCAACGCCGGATCCGGTTTACGTACGTAGTCTGGGTTGTGCGTGCCTTTTTTCACCACGTTCAGCCATGGACCTTCGAGGTGCAGACCCAGCGCCTGGTTAGGATATTTTTGCAGGTACTCGCGCATCACGCGCACGCCCTGTTTCATCAGCTCGTCGCTGGAGGTGATAAGCGTCGGCAGATAGCTGGTACAGCCGGAGCGCTCGTTGGCCTTCTGCATAATTTCCAGCGTTTCGACGGTGACCGCATCCGGGCTGTCGTTAAACTGCACGCCGCCACAGCCGTTCAGCTGGACGTCGATAAAACCGGGGGCCAGAATGGCGCCGTTAACCGAGCGTTGCTCAATTTCAGACGGTAAATCAGCCAGTGAACAGATACGTTCGATAAGGCCATCAGCGACGATAATCGCATGGTCATCCAGAATTTCATGGCCGGTATAAATCCGACCTTCGGTTAATGCATACATTACGACCCCCGGTTTACACACACTCGTCTATAAGCTATTGACCGTGCTGGCGCTCAATGGCGCGTGTGTATCAGAAAAATGAAATGTCCCGCGGATGGGCCGCAGGACGAGACTACCTTACAGCCCTTTGACGCTTTCAGCTTCTAATTCATTGAAGTATTTCAGCGTCTTCACTTTCAGTTCCATGGTAGACGGCTCGTCGCACACCACCACCGCTTTCGGGTGCAGCTGCAGACAGGTGATGGTCCACATATGGTTGACGTTGCCTTCCACCGCCGCCTGCAGCGCCAGCGCTTTCTGATGACCCAGCACCAGAATCATCACTTCTTCGGCATCCAGCAGGGTACCCACGCCGACGGTCAGCGCATATTTCGGCACCAGATCGACGTCGCCGTCGAAGAAGCGGGAGTTTGCCACGCGGGTGTCATGAGTCAGGGTTTTAATCCGGGTACGAGAGGCCAGAGAAGAGGCCGGTTCGTTGAAGGCGATATGACCGTCGTTGCCGACGCCGCCCATAAACAGGTTAATCTTACCGTAAGAGCGGATTTTTTCTTCATAACGACGACATTCTGCATCGATGTCTGGCGCATTGCCGTTCAGCAGGTTAATGTTTTCCGCAGGAATATCAACATGATCAAAGAAATTACGGTGCATGAAGCTATGATAGCTTTCCGGGTGCTCTTTCGGCAGGCCAACGTACTCGTCCATGTTGAACGTCACAACATGCTTAAAACTGACCTGGCCCGATTTGTGCATCTCAACCAACGCTTTGTAAGCGGTCAGAGGCGTACCGCCGGTAGGCAGACCCAGAACAAACGGGCGATCGGCAGTCGGTTTGAAGGCGTTGATGCGGTTTACGATGTGGCGAGCAGCCCATTTACCGACTTGTTCAGCTGTTATCAGGGGGATCAGTCTCATTCTTCACCTCTATAGTTAAATTAGAACCTGGCGGATTGGCGCCAGCATACTATTAAGAGTATCGCAGTCACTACGCCAACCGGGGTCAATCCGTGTTGATTTTTTGAATGATAAAATAAGTTTTCGATGTTAGCCAGTCGAAGGGAGGGGTTAATACGATATTTGGTGATTATAGTCACAAAAAATACGCATTTAATTTGCGATACGAATTAATTTTCCACACACTTTGCAAGTAAGTTAAAAAACCAACCTGGTTACACAATAAAAAAGTGGCTTTGAATGAGCCTTATCGGGGTCTCATAGGGGGAATAAAGTGAGTATTCTAGGTTATCTACAAAAGGTTGGCCGCGCGCTTATGGTGCCGGTCGCCACGCTGCCGGCGGCAGCGATATTAATGGGCGTCGGTTACTGGATTGACCCGGTAGGCTGGGGTGGAGACAACGCGCTGGCGGCGTTCTTCATTAAATCCGGTTCCGCGATCATCGACAACATGTCCGTACTATTTGCCATTGGTGTGGCTTATGGTATGTCCAAAGATAAAGACGGCGCGGCGGCGCTAACCGGTTTTGTGGGCTTCCTCGTGTTGACCACGCTCTGCTCTCCGGCTGCGGTTTCCATGATCCAGAAGATTCCGGCGGATCAGGTTCCAGCGGCATTCGGGAAGATCAGCAACCAGTTCGTGGGGATCCTCGTGGGGATCATTTCTGCGGAGCTGTATAACCGCTTCAGCAGCGTTGAACTGCCGAAAGCACTCTCCTTCTTCAGCGGCCGCCGGCTGGTGCCGATCCTCACCTCTTTTGTGATGATCGTTGTCGCGTTCATCATGATGTATATCTGGCCGGTGATCTTCGACGGTCTGGTGAACTTCGGTGAACATATCCAGAAGCTGGGTTCCGTCGGTGCGGGCGTGTATGCGTTCTTCAACCGTCTGCTCATTCCGGTCGGTCTGCACCATGCGCTGAACTCCGTGTTCTGGTTTGACGTTGCCGGTATTAACGATATCCCTAACTTCCTCGGCGGCGCTCAGTCCATCGAAGCAGGTAAAGCGGTTGTCGGGATCACCGGTCGCTATCAGGCTGGCTTCTTCCCGATCATGATGTTTGGTTTACCTGGCGCGGCGCTGGCCATCTATCACTGCGCGCGTCCTGAGAACAAGGCGAAAGTGCTGGGTATTATGATGGCGGGCGCGTTTGCTGCCTTCTTTACCGGTATCACCGAACCGCTGGAATTCTCCTTCATGTTCGTTGCTCCGGTGCTGTATGTGATTCACGCGGTGCTGACCGGTATCTCCGTGTTCATCGCTGCCAGCATGCACTGGATTGCCGGTTTCGGCTTCAGCGCCGGTCTGGTGGATATGGTGCTGTCGTCCCGTAACCCGCTGGCGATCCACTGGTGGATGCTGATCCCGCAGGGCCTGGTATTCTTCGTTATCTACTACGTGGTCTTCCGCTTCACCATCACCAAATTCAACCTGATGACCCCGGGTCGCGAGCTGGCCGTTGCCGGTAGCGAAGCGGATGGTCAGGACGTGAATGTCAGCGGTGATAAAGAGCAGGATGTCTCGGGGCTGGCGCGTCAGTACATCGCAGCCGTCGGCGGGTCTGACAACCTGACCGGTATCGATGCGTGTATCACCCGTTTGCGTCTGAACGTTAAGGACTCCTCTCTGGTCAACGAAGCGCTGGCGAAACGTCTGGGCGCGTCTGGCGTCATTCGCCTGAATAAAACCAGCGTACAGATTATTGTCGGCTTCGTGGCGGAAAAAATCGCTAACGCGATGAAAACGACGGGACCCGTGGCGGCGGCAGAAGCCAACGCTGCACCGGCCGCGGCCGCTGCGACGGCTAAGCCGCAGGCGGTCGCAAATGTCAAAACCATCGCCGCGCTGGTGTCACCGATTACCGGCGACATCGTTGCGCTGGAGCAGGTGCCGGATGAAGCATTCGCCAGCAAAGCGGTAGGCGACGGCGTGGCGGTGAAACCGACCGACAAAACCGTTGTGGCTCCGGCCGCCGGGACCGTGGTGAAGATTTTCAATACCAACCACGCGTTCTGTCTGGAAACGGAAAACGGGGCGGAAATCGTGGTCCATATGGGTATCGATACCGTTGCGCTGAACGGCCAGGGCTTCAAACGCCTGGTCGAAGAGGGGGAAACCGTCACCGCAGGCCAGCCGATTCTGGAAATGGATCTGGCGTTCCTCAACGCCAACGCCCGTTCGATGATTAGCCCGGTCGTCTGCAGCAACAGCGATGATTACAGTGCGCTGGTGATTCAGGCAAGCGGTCAGGTTGTCGCTGGCCAGACGCCGCTGTATGAGATTAAAGGCAAGTAAGGCTCCTGAGTAGCGTTTATGCCTGAGCGGCGGGGGGAAACCCCCGCCGCTTTTTTTTACCGCAAATGACCCCATAATCTTCTTCAGATAGGTATTTTCCGTAACTAATAGTTGTCTCAACGTCCTGCTTGTAAGATCATGTGCCGTTATATGTTGTTTACGCTTTGAGGAACCCACGATGAGTGAGGCAGAAGCCCGCCCGACTAACTTTATTCGCCAGATTATCGATGAAGATCTGGCTACTGGTAAGCACACCACCGTTCATACTCGTTTCCCGCCGGAGCCGAACGGTTATCTGCACATTGGCCACGCGAAGTCTATTTGCCTGAACTTTGGTATTGCTCAGGACTATCAGGGCCAATGCAACCTGCGTTTCGATGACACCAACCCGGTGAAAGAAGATATCGAATACGTTGAGTCGATTAAAAACGACGTGCAGTGGTTAGGTTTCCACTGGTCCGGGGAAGTTTGCTACTCGTCTGATTATTTCGATCAACTGCACCAGTATGCCATTGAACTGATTAACAAAGGTCTGGCATACGTAGACGAACTGTCCGCGGATGAAATTCGCGAGTACCGCGGTTCGCTGAAAGCGCCGGGCAAAAACAGCCCGTACCGCGATCGCAGCGTAGAAGAGAACCTGGCGCTGTTTGAAAAAATGCGTGCCGGGGGTTTTGAAGAGGGTAAAGCCTGCCTGCGCGCGAAAATCGATATGGCTTCGCCGTTTATCGTGATGCGTGATCCGGTGCTGTATCGCATTAAATTTGCCGATCACCATCAGACCGGCAGCAAGTGGTGCATCTACCCGATGTACGACTTCACGCACTGCATCAGCGATGCGCTGGAAGGCATTACCCACTCCCTGTGTACCCTCGAGTTCCAGGACAACCGCCGTCTGTATGATTGGGTGCTGGATAACATCAGCATTCCGGTTCACCCGCGTCAGTACGAATTCTCGCGTCTGAATCTCGAATACACCGTGATGTCCAAGCGTAAGCTGAATCAGCTGGTGACGGAGAAGCACGTGGAAGGCTGGGATGACCCGCGTATGCCGACCATTTCCGGTCTGCGTCGTCGCGGCTATACCGCCGGGTCCATCCGTGAGTTCTGCAAACGCATTGGCGTGACCAAACAGGATAATACCATCGAGATGGCGTCGCTGGAGTCCTGCATTCGTGAAGATCTCAACGAAAACGCGCCGCGCGCGATGGCGGTCATCGATCCGGTCAAACTGGTCATCGAAAATTATCCGCGGGGCGAGAGTGAAATGGTGACGATGCCAAATCATCCGAACAAGCCGGAGATGGGCAGCCGTGAAGTCCCGTTCAGCGCGGAGATCTGGATCGACCGTGCCGACTTCCGTGAAGAAGCGAATAAGCAGTACAAGCGTCTGGTGCTGGGTAAAGAAGTCCGTCTGCGCAATGCCTACGTGATCAAAGCCGAGCGCGTGGAGAAGGATGCGGAAGGCAAGATTACCACCATCTTCTGTACCTATGACGCCGAAACGTTGAGTAAAGATCCAGCTGATGGCCGCAAGGTGAAGGGCGTTATCCATTGGGTGAGCGCCGCTCACGCGTTGCCGGTGGAAATCCGTCTCTACGATCGTCTGTTCAGCGTGCCTAACCCGGGCGCCGAGGACGATTTCCTGGCGGTGATGAACCCTGAGTCGCTGGTGATTAAGCACGGTTTCGCTGAACCGAGCCTGGCGCAGGCGCCAGCCAGCAAGGCCTACCAGTTCGAGCGTGAAGGTTACTTCTGCCTCGACAGCCGCTATGCAACCGCAACCAATCTGGTGTTTAACCGCACCGTCGGTCTGCGTGATACCTGGGCGAAAGTCGGCGAGTAAATTTCCTGTCGTCCTATCGCTGTACTATCAGTGTAAAAAACGCCGCACCCAGCGGCGTTTTTTTTAGTTCAGAATCAGGAAATTAAATCGGGTTATTTTCGCGATGCGAATTAATCCCGTTTGCAGCTTGTCATTTCTGCACGAATTTATTATCTACGCTGGCACGCTAAAACAGCTGTAAGCGCTTTCATTTCCTCTTTTTTCCTTGATTTAGCAAGCCCTTCCACGCAAAACGCATGACATCTAAGAATGTAACAAAAAGAAATAGAATATGTGCGCTTTGTCATAATCTTAAGCTTTGATCGGCGAAAGAGATTGATAATTCGCGTCACGAAAAATAGTCTATCAATAGTGGTTATGTGGCTTTTTACCGCACCACTTTTTAGCTGTCTTATTTATTTTTTCGCGGTTTGCCTTTGGCTCCGCGTTTTTAAAACGTCAAAGAGGATATGCACATGCGTACGTTTAGTGGCAAACGTAGTACGCTGGCGTTGGCTATTGCCGCCGTCACCGCGATGTCGGGCTGGATCGTTGTTCCGCAGGCCAGCGCAGCAGGTTTTATCGATGATTCCACATTAACCGGCGGTATCTATTACTGGCAGCGTGAGCGTGACCGGAAAGATGTGACCGACGGCGACAAGTACAAAACCAACCTTTCCCATTCGACCTGGAACGCCAATCTGGATTTCCAGTCCGGCTATGCCGCTGATATGTTTGGTATTGATGTGGCTGCCTTTACCGCAATTGAAATGGCGGAAAGTAGCGAAAGCGGTCACCCGAACGAAATTGCCTTCTCTTCTATCAATAAAGGCTACGACGAAGATTACTCCGGCGATAAGAGCGGGATCAGCCTGTATAAGGCGGCGGCCAAATTTAAATTCGGCCCTGCGTGGGCGCGTGCCGGCTATATTCAGCCGACCGGGCAAACTTTGCTGGCCCCGCACTGGAGCTTTATGCCGGGGACCTATCAGGGAGCGGAAGCCGGGGCCAATTTTGATTACGGTGACGCCGGTGCGCTGAGTTTCTCCTATATGTGGACGAACGAATATAAAGCGCCCTGGCACATTGAGATGGATGATTTCTATCAAAATGACAAGAAAACCAAAGTCGATTATCTGCACTCTTTAGGCGCCAAATACGATTTTAAAAATGACCTTGTGCTGGAAGCGGCATTTGGCCAGGCGCAGGGCTATATCGATCAGTACTTTGCCAAAGCCAGCTATAAATTTGATATTGCCGGAACGCCGTTAAATACCAGCTACCAGTTCTACGGCACCCGCGACAAAGTCAGCAACGGCGGCGCGAACGATATTTACGACGGCACCGCCTGGCTGCAGGCGCTGACCTTTGGCTACAAGGTTGCCGATGTCCTCGATCTGCGTCTGGAAGGCACCTGGGTCAAAGCGGACGGCCAGCAGGGTTACTTCCTGCAGCGTATGACCCCAACCTATGCCTCCTCCAACGGTCGTCTGGATATCTGGTGGGATAACCGCTCCGACTTTAACGCCAACGGTGAAAAGGCGGTGTTCTTCGGCGCGATGTATGACATGAAAAACTGGAATATGCCGGGCTGGGCGTTCGGCGCGTCATACGTTTACGCGTGGGATGCTAAACCGGGCAAAATGTCCGCGCCGGACGCTTACTACAACCCGGACAAACGCCTGGAAGAGTCCGCCTATAGCCTCGATGCCATGTACACCGTCCAGGACGGCCGCGCGAAAGGGACGTTGTTCAAACTGCACTTCACCCAATACGACAACCACTCCGATATCCCAAGCTGGAGCGGCGGTTACGGCAACATCTTCCAGGACGAGCGTGACGTTAAGTTCATGGTTATTGCCCCGTTCACTATTTTCTGATGCCGTTGCGGCAGGTATAAATCTGCCGCAAGCCTGAGAGGTCGAATATGAAGAAGCTATTGCTCATCGCCGTGATGGCATCGGGTCTGGTGGCCTGTACGCAGTCCCCCGCACCGAAAGAAGATACGAAGTTAAAAGATGCCTACAGCGCCTGTATCAATACGGCGGAAGGGAACCCGGACAAAGTTGAGGCCTGCCAGAGCGTGCTGGACGTGCTGAGACAAGAAAAGCAGCATCAGCAGTTTGCAAACCAGGAAAGCGTGCGGGTACTGGATTACCAGCAATGTATTCAGGCGACCCGCACCGGCAATGATCAGGCGGTGAAAGCGCGTTGCGATCGCATCTGGAAAGAGATCCGCAGCAACAATACCAGGCCCTGATCGCGGGCGCCAGACCCTGTCGGTAAAAACGCCTGATGTTGACCATCTGGCGTTTTTCATGGCACGCAATCCGGTTTACAGCGGCGCGGCCGGAGCAGGGGACTGATCGTAACCGCCCCAGACGGACTGATCGAATTCAATCACCGATCCGGTCATTAACCCGGACTCATCGCTGGCGAGGAAGGCGACCGCGCGCGCGACCTCTTCCGGCTGAATCAAACGACCAAAGGGCTGTGCGGCGGCGGCTTTTTCCAGCCAGTCATCCTGTGCTCCGTGGTAGGTCTTCATGATACGGTCCTCACCTTCCGAGGCCATCCAGCCAATATTCAATCCGTTCACGCGGATCCGGTTGCGCAATAGCGCGTAGGCGGTGTTGCGGGTTAAGGTCGCCAGCGCGCCTTTTGAAGAGCAGTAGGCGGCAATAAACGGTTGACCTGCCAGGGACGACATAGAGCAGATATTGACGATGCTACCGGCAATGTTTTCCCGGCGCATGACTTTGATGGCCTCCTGCATCAGAAAGAACGGGCCACGTACGTTGGTGGCGAAAATGCTGTCAAAACGCTCTGGCGTGGTATCGAGAATCGATCCCCGGTCGGTCATTCCACCGGCATTGACCAGCACATCCACCCGCTTGAATAGCTCGTCTGCTTTGGCGATCACCGCCCGACAATCTTCTACCGAAGAGAGATCGGCACGTACGAACGTCACCTGGGTTGTCGTACGACTCATAATCTCGTCGGCGACGGCACGCCCTTTATCCTGGTTTCGGCCACAGATAATGATGCCGCTGGCGCCATTCTCGGCCAGCTGACGAGCGATAGCGGCACCCACACCCTGGGTACCACCGGTGACAACGGCGACTTTGCCTGCGAAATTGTTCATGATCGTTCACCTTTTCTGCATGTTGTATTGTTGTCAGAAGCCGACACGTTGCTGTTGGCGTCCGGTAAGATGTTCGGTGTAGGCCTGATTCACGGATTCACGGGCGCTGACTTCGGGCACCCCGACATCCCACCAGGCATCGCCCGGCGTCCAGCTATAGGGATGAGTGGCGATAGAGATGACGGTCGTGCGGTCGTTTCCTTTCGCCCACTGAATGGCCGTTTCCAGCTCTGCCAGCGTATTGACCTTGCGGGCGCAGGCGCCCATTGACTGCGCGTGCGCGACAAAATCGACATGAAAAGGCTCCTGCACCCGGCAATCTTTCAGCAGGTTATTAAACGATGCGCCGCCCTTGGCGTTTTGCAGGCGGTTGATCACCGCATATCCCCCGTTATCGCAGACGATCAGGATAAATTTATGCCCGGAGAGGACGCTGGAGTAGATATCCGAGTTCATCATCATGTAGGTGCCGTCGCCGATCATCACGAAGACATCGCGATCGAGGCCCGCCATTGCGGCGCCCCAGCCCGCGGAAAGCTCGTAACCCATGCAGGAGAAGCCGAATTCACAGTCGAAAGTACCGGGGTTTTTCACCCGCCAGCCTTTAACCAGCTCGCCCGGTAGCCCGCCGGCGGCGCTGATGATGTAGTCCTCCGGCGCCGCCTGCGCGTTGACGATACCCACGACCTGGGCGTAGGTCGGGTCACCTTCTGCCGGAGTCGGTTCCTGTTTTTCGGCGATCAGCGCATTCCACTTCACGAACGCCTGACGCCCCCTCTCCAGCCATGCCGCGTCCGCTCGCCAGCTGCCCAGCGCCGCGTGTAGGTCATTGAGTCCTTCACGAGCGTCGCACACCAGCGGCAGCGACTGGTGCTTATGCGCGTCGAAACGCGCGGCGTTGAGGGTAATAAACTGCGCGTCATGGCTGAATACGGTCCACGAGCCGGTAACAAAATCCATCAGCCGGGTGCCGATAGCGAGGATCACATCGGCATTCGCCGCCAACTCATTGGCGGAAGTGGAGCCGAGAATGCCAATCGGGCCCATGTGCAGCGGATGGTGATGAGTGAAGGTGCCTTTGCCGGCAATGGTCTCCACCACCGGGATCCTATGTTCTCTGGCGAAATTCTCGAGGGCGATTTCCGCCTGCGAATAACGCACTCCGCCGCCGGCGATGATTAACGGCCGTTCCGCCCGCTGCAGCCGTTCTGCGGCGAGGGCCAGCTGTACCCGATCGGCCCGTGGGCGCGCCGCATGATGCACCCGCGGCTGAAAGAAGGCTTCCGGATAGTCATACGCCATCTCCTGAACATCCTGGCAGATACCGATAAACGCCGGACCACAGTCGCCGGGATCGAGCATCGTGGCGACCGCCTGCGGCAGAGAGGAGAGGAGCTGCTCCGGGTAGGTAATGCGATCCCAGTAGCGGCTGACGGCTTTGAAGGCGTCGTTAACCGTTTGGGTGGGGTCGTTAAAGTGTTCCACCTGCTGCATCACCGGGTCCGGACGACGGCGGGCGAAGCTATCGCCACAGATCATCAGCAGGGGTAAGCGGCTGGTATGGGCGACACCTGCCGCCGTCAGCAGGTTAGTCGTACCAGGGCCGATCGAGGCGGTTACCACCATAATCTGTCGCCGAACCATCGCCTTAGCAAAACCGACGGCGGCAAATGCCATGGACTGTTCGTTCTGTCCACGCCAGGTCGGGAGGGTTTCCTGTGCGGCCTCCAGGGCTTCCCCTAAACAGGTGACGTTACCATGACCAAAAATGCCATAGACCCCCGGAAAGAGAGGAACCTGTTTCCCGTCCACTTCAGTAAACTGATTGCTCAGATAACGCACTATTGCCTGAGCCGCCGTACAACGAACAGTAGCCATGTTTTTACTCACTCTAAAAGGGGATGCCGTTTAAGGACATCCTGGTTACGGGTGACAACAATCATTGCTTTTTATTTTTTCTAAGCAATAAAAGTTGTAAAAAAAGGCTGTGGCCACCCCTTCCCGGCAGGCCGGGAGAGAGGGTAAATATTAATCCTCAGTCGCGCTGGCGTTTACGCCCCATGCTTGCGTGCTGAGCTTGTTCAGTCAGCGTTTCAATCCGTGGTTCTGCTTCCTCCGGCGAAAGCGCCGAGGCCAATGCCATCGCAATGCTTTGTGCCAGGCACACCGGGGCCGCCAGCGAACGCGAGAAGCTGTACTCTTCTTCCGGGATGGTAAACAGAACGCGGGCATTTTTGGCTAACGGCGAAAGCTGGCTATCGGTCATGGCGATGACAGGGATCTGCCGGGTGGCCGCTTCATCGGCGATGGCAATCACCTCTTTGGCGTAATGGCGAAAAGAGATGGCAAGCAGTACGTCGCCTTCACGCATATTGCTGGCTATCTGTTGGGCCAGGCCCCCGGAGGAGTCCAGCAGGCAAACCCGGCGATTCAGCATGGTGAGCAGATAACGCAGCAGCTGCGCTACCGGTGCTGAACGTAACTGGCCGGCGATAAAAATCGTATCCGCCTCTTTTAACAATTTGGCGGTAACATCCAGGTCCTGCTCGCTGACATTGCTTAATAGCTCCTGCAGGGTTGCGATGTCACGGATCACCAGGCTTTGCAAAAAGCCCAGATTGCCCTGTTGCTGGTTTTTTTTCAGATCGTTTTCCAGAGCGGTAATCCGCTCATTATATCCCGGTGCCGCCGTGGCCAGCCGGGTCTGGAAGACGCTTTGCATCTGTTTAAATCCGCTATAGCCAAACGCCTGAGCAAAACGGACCAGCACGGAAGGGTGCATGCCGCATTTCGCGGCAATGGCGTTAATCGACTCCAGCGCCACGGTATTTGGATTTTGCGTAATGTAACGCGCGGCCTGCTGAAAGCGCTCCGACAGCTGCGGATAGCGCCGGGTGATTTCATTCACGACCTGCTCATAATTGCGATGAGGGATCGTGTTATCCGGCACCGGGTTGTGTTTCTTTTCACTCATTTCGTTCGCCTTCCTGAACAGTACACCGTTGTGCCTGCACCTTACTGCAATAAAAATTGTGAGTAAAAGCTCATCTGCAATTATTTCTATCCGATCGTTCGGCAACAGGGAAAAAACTTGGGTGAAATTTGTGATATCTATCGTAAAAATAAATTTTCATTTTTGTTTATTTTGAAATAAATGTTGCGAAAACGTTTTTTATCTTACTGATTTTTATTGACTAAAAGCACTTTTTCTTCCTTGTTCTGACTATGAAATTCATCATTGCAATTTTCATTGCTTGTAATCTATGTTTGCAATTAATGGTGATTTTAAGGCAGTGAGGCAGGCGGAGGAATGACAACAATGTACGACGATTATGGGCAGTTTATTGCGGGAGAGTGGCGTCGGGGGAGCGGTCCGGAATCGATCGAGGTATGCGATCCGGGTAATGGGCAGATTATCGGCCAGATTACGGCGGCGGCAGAAAGCGATACTCAGGATGCGCTGCGTAGTGCCGGGCAGGGGCTGGCGCTTTGGCGGGAAACTCTTGCCTGGCAACGTGCCGATATCCTGCAGGCCGTGGCGCGAGAAATGGTGGCGATGGCGCCGGAGGCGGCGCTGACGATCTCCCGGGAAAGCGGTAAACCGTTGGCCCAGGCGAAACGTGAATGGGAGCTGTCGGTCGATCAGTTTGTCTGGTACGCCGAAGAGGCGCGGCGTATCTACGGCCGCATTATCGAAAGCCGCGTGCCGGGCGGGCGTCTGGAGGTACACCATGAACCGGTGGGGATCGTCGCCGCATTTACCGCCTGGAATTTCCCCGTGGTGCTGGTGGCACGCAAACTGGCTCCTGCCCTGGCGGCCGGCTGTGCCGTGGTGCTACGTCCCTCCAGTGAAGTCCCCGGTTCGGCAATGATGATTTTTGAATGCTTACGTCGGGCGGGTCTGCCCGCCGGCGTGGCGAATCTGGTGATCGGGCCGACCTCTGCCACCTACGAGCCGCTGGTCAGTTCGCCGCTGGTGAAGAAGATCTCGCTCACCGGGTCGACCCGGCTGGGGCAGCAGATGATCCGCGACTCCGCTGCCACAATCAAACGCCTGAGCATGGAGCTGGGGGGGAACGCACCGGTGATCGTCTGGCCGGATGCCGACATCGATAAGGCGCTGGATCTCTCGGTAGCCACCAAATTTGCCAACAGCGGTCAGGTGTGTGTGACCTGCGATCGTTTCTATGTTCATGAGAGCTGCTATGCCGCATTTGTCGACGGCTTTGCCGCGCGCGCCAGCAGACTGAAGGTCGGCTACGGGCTGGAGCCGGATACGCAAATGGGGCCGCTGATTCATCCCCGCCGTCTGGAGGAGATGGCAAGCATCGTCGAGGATGCCAGGCGTAAAGGCGGCCGGGTGGTGACCGGTGGACGGCGTATCGAGCGCAATGGCGGCTATTTCTTCGAACCGACGGTTATTGCCGACCTGCCGGATGAAGCGCGGGCGCTGGCCGAAGAAAACTTTGGCCCGATTGCCGCCATCACCTCTTTTGGCGATGACGATGACCTGTGGGCGCGGGTCAACAATAGCGGTTTTGCGCTTTCCGCCTACGCCTTCACTCGTGATCCGGCCAGGATGCGTGAAACCGTCGCGCGTTTCGAATCCGGCATGGTGGGGATCAACAGCTATGCGCTGGCGGCGGCAGAAGCGCCGTTTGGCGGCATTAAAGCCAGTGGCATGGGGCGGGAAGGGGGAAGCGAAGGTCTCCTCGACTATATGAATGTCAAGCTGGCACAAATTGTGGTGTAAGGAGCAGCGATGAAAACGAATAACATCAAAGCCTGCTGGGCGGCGGGGATACCGGTGCTGAACGGGTGGCTGAGTATCGCCAGTGCTTTCAGTGCCGAAATCATGGCGGAGCAGGGTTACGATGCGCTGACGATCGACCTGCAGCACGGTTTTATCGGGTATGACGATGCCAGGCCGATGCTGCAGGCGATGCGCGCCAGCGGCGTGGCGCCGATGGTACGCGTCCCGTGGCTGGAACCGGGGATGATTATGAAGGCGCTGGACGCCGGCGCCTGGGGGATTATCTGCCCGATGATTAACACCGCGGAGCAGGCGCGCGAGCTGGTCTCCTGCGTGCGCTATCCGCCTGCCGGCAGCCGCAGCTTTGGCCCAACGCGCGTGACGTTCTCCGCCGGCCAGGATTACGGCCAGCATGCCGATGAGCAGGTCGTCTGCTTCGCCATGATTGAGACCGCAGAAGCCGTACGCAATCTTGACGCGATTCTCGATACCCCCGGTCTGGATGGCGTTTACATCGGCCCGGCGGATTTAACCCTCGGTCTGACGGGACGTCAATACCGCACCGGCTTCGATCGGCAAGAGCCGGAGATCGTCGCGGCAATCCAGCAAATTGTCGCGGCGGCCCACCGCGCCGGGAAGCGAGCCGGTTTGCATAACGGCACGCCAGAATATGCGGCGAAGGCCGTCAGCTGGGGATTCGATCTGGTCACCGTCTCTAATGATGTACAGCTGCTGCGTTCCGCCGCCGCCGCCAGCGTTCAACGCTTTCACCAGCTGCAGGGGAATACCTCGCCGGCCGGGAGCGTTTCGCCGAAGGGGGGTTACTGATGCCGCATGTTCTGGTGGCCGGGAAAATTCATCCCGCAGGAATTGAGCTGTTGCGTCGTGCCCCGGGATTTACCGTCGAACTGATTTCGCCGGTGAGCGTTGACAGCTATGCGCCGTTTTTGCCGCAGGCCGATGCCTTATTGATTCGTACCCAGCCGCTGACGGCCGTAGAGATTGCGAGTGCCCGGCAGTTGAAGATCGTCTCACGTCACGGCGTAGGTTATGACTCGGTCGATATCGCAGCGCTGAGCGCCCGGCACATTCCGCTGGCCGTGGTGGGCGATGTGAATTCGCGTTCGGTGGCGGAGCATACCCTCGCGCTGCTGCTCGCGTTGGCGAAGCGGGTCTGTTACTTCGACCAGGCGATTCGTGCAGGAGACTGGAACAGTCGGAACACCTTTTCTGCCGTCGAACTGGCGGAAAGAACGCTGTTTATCCTCGGATTCGGCCGTATTGGCAGGGAGGTCGCCCGACTCGCGCAGGCTTTTCGCATGAAGGTGGTGGCCTGGGATCCTTATGTGGCCGATAGCGCGTTTGCCGATCTCGGTGTTGCCCGGGTTCGGGATATTGACGCCGGGCTGCAGGAAGCGGATGCCGTCACTGTACATCTGCCGCGGGTAGGCGATCGGCCGCTGATCGGTCGGGCGGAACTGGCGCAGCTCAAACCCGGAGCGTTGCTCATTAATACCGCCAGAGGGGGCATCATTGATGAGCAGGGGTTGGCCGACGCGTTGGCCGCCAATCGTCTCGGCGGGGCGGCGCTGGATGTTCTGGAATGCGAACCGGCGGATCTGGCCTCCGTGCTGCTGGAACACAAAGACCGCCTGATCCTGACGCCACACAGCGCCGGGTTGACCGGCGAAGCGGCGATGCGCATGTCGGTATCGGCGGCGCAGAATATTATCGATTATTTCAACGAACGTCTGGAACCGTCGCTGGTCGTCAACCCTGAAGTGCTGGCGATCAATGCGGTGATGAACCCATTACCTTGAAGCCTGAAGACCCTGTGGAGAATACCATGATAAAAGTTGCTGTCCTTGGCGCCGGGCGCATCGGCCATGTTCATGCGGCTAACGTAGCAGGCCATCCCGATGCCGTGCTGGCGGCGGTTGCCGATCCCTTTATTGAAAGTGCGCAGAAACTGACGGCGGCATATGGCGGACGAGCGATAAGCGATCCGCTGGAGGCTATCGCCGACCCGACTATTGATGCGGTGGTGATCGGAACGCCGACGGATACCCACGTGAGCCTGATGCTGGCTGCGGCGCAGGCTGGGAAGGCGGTATTATGTGAAAAGCCGGTCGATCTGGATATTCAAAAAGCGCGCGCAGCCCAGCGGGCGCTGGGGGAAAATGCCTCCCGGGTCATGTTGGGGTTTAACCGCCGTTTTGACCCGGGTTTTAGCGAAATTCACCAGCGTCTGCGGGCGGGAGAGATTGGCGAGCTGCATCAGCTGCTGATTACCAGCCGCGATCCTGGCCTGGCCCCGATGAACTACCTCAAACATTCCGGTGGCATATTCCGCGATATGGCGATCCATGATTTCGATCTTGCGCGCTGGATCCTCGGCGAGGAGCCGGTGGAAGTCTTTGCCAGCGGTAGCCGGCTGTTTGCACCTGAACTGGAGACGCTGGGCGACTACGATACCGTGATGGTGCAGCTGCGTACCGCTTCCGGCAAGCAGTGTCAGATTAACTGCAGCCGACAGGCGGTGTATGGCTACGACCAGAGGATCGAAGCCTTTGGCGCGGGCGGCATGCTGCTTAACGACAATCAGCGTGAGACCAGCGTACGCCGCTACGGCGCCCAAGAGACGGAAGTCCGTGGCCCACTGCTTAATTTCTTTATGCAACGCTATACCGACGCCTATCGTCTGGAGATGGCGGCGTTTATCAGTGCGGTAAAACAAGGGGGAGATGTACCGGTAAATATTCACGATGGCTGTGCGGCATTAGCCCTGGCAGACGCCGCACAATTATCGGCGGATACCCAGCAGGTCGTAAGATTGAATTAACAGTTTTCTACAAAATATATCTGGATGAGTTGATGCCGCTGGCTATTTCCCTATGGTGGGACGGTGAACGCTTTGCTGAATATAGCCATTCAACGTAACGAACCGGGAAATTTTATTTATATTTTTCGGTGCAAATTTAAAGCTAATCATTTATCTGGAAGATGAACATGAAAAAAATAACCTTACTGTGCCTTGCCTCATTATTAGCCAGCCCTGCCGCCATGGCTCTTCAGGTTGGTGTAACGATGGCGCAAATGGATGATGTTTTCCTTTCACGGCTGCGCGGTTATATTGCCGAACGGGCAAAAACCTATCCCGATATGAAAGTGCAATTTGAAGATGCTCAGGGGGCGGTCGATAAATCCCTTGGCCAGGTGCAAAGTTTTATTAATGCCAGGGTCGACGTCATTATCGTTAACCCGGTCGATACTCAGGGGACAAAAAATATTACCGAGGCGGCCCGGGCGGCGAAGATCCCGCTAATCTATCTCAACCGTATGCCCTCTGATTCGAAAATGGGCGACGGCGTGAGCTATATCGGCAGCGACGAAATCGAAGCCGGGCGTCTGCAGATGCAGTATCTCGCTGACATGGTAAAGGATCGCAAAAGCGTCAACGTCGCGATTATGAAAGGGCTGTTAAATAATGACGCTACCCGCTTCAGAACCCAGGGGGCCAAAGAGGTGATCGCCAAACACCCAAATATGCATGTGGTGCTCGAGGACACCGCCAAATGGATGCGCGAAGATGGCATGAATCTGATGAATAACTGGATCTTAACCGGCCAAAAAATCGATATTCTTTCGGCCAACGCGGATGAAATGGCTATCGGCGCGGCGATGGCGATTAAAAGCAACGGTATGAAGGTTGGTAAAGATATTCTGGTGGGCGGGACCGATGGCGGAAATAATGGTCTGCAGGCCATGAAAACCGGCATGATGACTGTTACCGTATTTCAGGATGCCAAAGCCCAGGCCTTCGGCGCCGTCGATATGGCTGAGAAAATATCGAAAGGAGAAAAGGTTAAAGATATTGAATTTATCCCCTTCCAGCTTATTACCCCGGAAAATTATCAGAAATTTATGACCCATTAATCACGGGACAGTCAACGCACAATAAGTGCACTGATGAGGTTTATTAGTGCACGTTCTATTACGGAGTTTTTATGCTTACGATGAAAGGTCCTGGCGTTTTTCTTGCGCAGTTTGCCCGGGATGAAGCGCCTTTTCATTCGCTGAACGCGATTGCCGGCTGGGCGGCAGCAAAAGGGTTTAAAGGGGTGGAAATTCCCAGCTGGGATTCGCGCCTGATTAACCTCGAACGCGCGGCGGAGAGCCAGACCTATGCCGATGAAGTGCTGGGCGTCCTCGATGAACACGGGCTGGCATTGACCGACCTCGCCAGCCATCTGCAGGGACAGCTGGTGGCGCTGCATCCGGCTTTCGATCTGCCTGCCGATAGCTTTGCCCCGTCGGCGCTGCGCAATAATCCACGGGAGCGCCAGCAGTGGGCAAGCGAGCAGCTGCTGCTGGCGGCAAAGGCTTCGCGGCGGCTGGGATTGACGAAGCATGTCACCTTTTCCGGTACCCTGCTGTGGCCCTATCTCTACCCCTATCCGCAGTGGCCGGAAGGGTTGATTGAAGAGGGGTTTACCGAGCTGGCCCGCCGCTGGACGCCGATCCTCAACGCCTTTGATGAACAAGGCGTCGATCTGTGTTACGAAATCCATCCCACTGAAGATCTTCATGATGGACTGACCTTTGAGCGTTTCCTGGAAAAAACGGGTAATCACCGGCGCTGCAACATCATGTATGACCCGAGCCACTTGATCTTACAGGGCATGGATTACCTGACCTACATCGACCATTACCACGAACGCATTAAAGCATTTCACGTTAAGGATGCCGAGTTTCGCCCGGACGGCAAAACCGGCGCCTATGGCGGCTATCAGCCGTGGAGTCGCCGGGCGGGGCGCTTTCGTTCGCCGGGAGACGGGCAGATCGACTTCGGGGCGATCTTTTCAAAACTGACCGGCTATGACTTTGACGGCTGGGCGGTTCTTGAATGGGAATGCTGTTTTAAGAATCCGGAAGACGGAGCCCGGGAGGGGGCGCAGTTTATCGCGGAACACATCATAAAGGTGACCGATCAATCCTTTGATGATTTCTGTAAATCCTATGCCGATCGTTCGGTAAACCGAAGCATTCTCGGACTTTAAGAGGGCAAAATGAGCAGACAAACTTTGCAGGGACGGCGTATTCGCTTAGGAATGGTGGGCGGCGGAGAGGGGGCTTATATCGGCGGAATTCATCGCTTTGCCGCACGGCTTGACGACCGTTACGCGCTGGTGGCCGGCGCATTTGACGTCGATGCGGAAAGGGGACGGGCGTTTGCTCTCGACAATTTGATCGCCGAAGATCGCGCCTATAGCGATTATCAGAGCATGATTGCCGCCGAAGCGGCCCGCGAGGACGGCGTTGATATCATCGCTATCTGTACGCCGAATTTTACCCATTTCCCGATAGCCCGCGCCTGCCTTGAAGCGGGGATTGATGTCATTTGCGAAAAGCCGCTCACCACCACCCTGGCGGAGGCGGAGGCGCTGCAGGAGATCGTGGCGCGAACCGGGCGTTTCCTCGGCGTGACCTACACCTACTCGGGTTACCCGATGGTTGTGGAGGCGCGTGCGCGGATCGCGGCAGGGCTGCTGGGTAAGGTACGCACCGTGCAGGTGGAATATCCACTGGAGTGGATGGCCACCGGCGTGGAGCTGAAGAATAACCAGCAGGCGGCCTGGCGGGTCGACCCGCTGAAAAACGGCCGCGGCGGGTCGATTGGCGATATTGGCACGCACGCCTACCATCTGGCCGGGTACGTCACGGGGCTGAAGGCGCAGAGCGTGCTGGCGGATTTAGCCACTTTTGTTGAAGGCCGCGCTCTGGATGATAATGCGCATGTGCTGATCCGCTATGAAGGCGGCGCGCGTGGGATGTTGTGGTCTTCGCAGGTGGCTATCGGCTGCGCCAACGCGCTGCGTCTGCGGGTTTTTGGCGAAAAAGGCAGTTTGATCTGGTTCCAGGAGCAACCCAACGAACTGGTTTTCACTCCGTTAGAAGGGGTGACGCAAATCATTAAGCGCGGGCGCGCGGATCTGGATGCGCTAACGCAAGCGCGTACCCGCACGCCGCCGGGCCATCCTGAAGGCTATATCGAGGCGTTCAGCAACCTCTACAGCGGCTTCGCCGCAGCCTTGCATAGCCGTGAGGCGCAGCAGGCGCTCAGCGTGACGGGGGCCGCCGTACCGCAGGTATACGATGGGCTTAAAGGCGTGGCGTTTGTCGATGCGGTTGTCGACAGCCATGAGCAGGGATCGGTGTGGGTCACGCCAGCATACCGCTGAGGCGACGTGGATGCGCATTCTTCATCGAGTGCGCATCTTGCTTCAGGTATACATATTGAACCGGGTGATGATGTTGATCCGCGAATAGGGTTTGAGCGAGTCGGCCTCAGGGATAAAACCATGGAAGGCCAGCAGGGAGCGGAATGCGGTTTGCGCATCCAGCTGCAGATTGTGTTCTATCAGCGCATCGATTTTCCCCGCCTGCATCAGAGCCCGGTTTTCCCGGTCAAAATCATGGCCGATAAAGGTCTTTATGCGTCTGTTTCTCTCCGCGAAGGCGCGGATAATCCCCGCGTTGCCGCCGCCGACGGTATAGACCGCTTCGGTATGCGGATGAGCATCAAGGTACTGGCACAGACATGCGTACATCTGATGGTCAATTCCCAATCCGCCGGCGACGACATTGACGCTGTTGCGCGGGGCAAACTGTTCAATTCCGGAGATAAATCCGGCAATACGCTCCCGCTCACCGATGAAGTCGTTGCTGCCGGTGACGGCTGCAATTTGGGTACTGTCGGCGCCCAGCCATTTTGACATCAAAAATGCCGCGGCTTGGCCCGCATCAACATTATCCATACCGATGTAGCGCAGACGGGCGCTGGACGGAATATCGGTCACGATGGTGACAACCGGAACGCGGCGTTTGAGCAATGCATCGATGGTGGGGACCAGAGAGGGAGAGTTCATGGCCTTTAAAATCACGCCGTGGCTGCTGAGCGCGCTTTTTTTCAGCAGCGCGTTCATCTCTCGCTCGCTGATGTCTTCGTAACAGTGGAAGCGAAGTTGAATGCGAAAGGGGTTGAAGCTGGCTAACTGGCTGCTGAGCGCCTCCCTGACCAGCTCGCTGAAGCGTTCCGGGGTATGCATGATGACATCGAAATAGAGCGTTCTCCCCTGGGCGAGCCCGGACTTTTGCAGCAGTTCCAGATCGGCCAGCGCCTGCTGAATACGATGCAGCGTTTGCGGGTGTACCTGCCCCCGATTATGTAGCGCCCGATCGATCGTGGCGAGACTCAGTCCTGACTGAGCGGCTATCTGCTTTTGGGTAAATTTTGGCATCGATCACATGAGGTTTTTATGAGGTGTTTTTGAGGTTCTTGATGTGGAGTCTAGCTGCTAAGTTATTTCTTAACAACGTTCGTTTTCGAGACGTTGAACAAAAAAATAATATCCCTCTGTCCCCATTATCCCGTGGAGCTGCTCATGACATCGCAATATTTTATCCGACCCGATCGGGCCTCAGTTGAGGATTTCAACACCTTCTGCCAGCAGCAGGTTAACAGGCAAGACTATCCGCTGGTCAGCGAAGTCGCAGAAGAAATCCTGATTTACGACCATGATGTATTAGCGCAGGCCGCGGCGGCCAATAAGCATGCGGTATTAAGTGAGCTGCATCAGGGGCTGTCTTACGGTCCCGGCGTGCTGGTGGTGCGCGGGCTTTATCAGGATATGGATGTCATCGACCGCGCCTCTGAGGTGTTCGAGACCATCATGGCCGATGAGTCTCGCACCCGGGTTCAGGCCGATCATTTTTCACGCGCCGGTAATAATGGCCGGATCTGGAATGCGTTACAAAAGCTGGCGGAGCGTAGCCCGCGGACCTTCTGTGACTACTATGCCAACGAAATGCTGGGGTTAATTTGTCAGGCGTGGCTGGGGCCCGCGTGGAGCATGACCTCCCAGGTTAATCAGGTTCGTCCTGGCGGAGAGGCGCAGCAGCCCCATCGCGATTATCATCTCGGCTTTCAGCAGAGCGAGTTTGTTGCAGAGTTTCCCATTTCGGTGCAGATCCTGTCGCAGTATTTGACCCTACAAGGGGCGGTTGCGCACAGCGATATGCCGCTGGCGTCGGGGCCGACGCGCCTGCTGCCGTTTTCGCATCAGTATGAGCTCGGCTATATGGCCTACCGTCAGCCGGCGTTCGTCGACTACTTTAACCAGCATTACGTGCAGCTGCCGTTGCAAAAAGGCGACGGGCTGTTTTTTAACCCGGCGCTGTTTCATGCCGCCGGGAACAACACGACCGCTGACTGGATTCGTACCGCTAATCTTTTGCAGGTCTCCTCGGCGTTCGGCGTGCCGATGGAAGATGTGAACCATGAACGGGTGCTGAAAAAAATCTATCCGCAGCTTCAGCACGGACAATATCGCGCGGGAGATTTTCAGGCGCTGATTGCCGTGGCTGCCCGGGGTTACTCATTCCCGACGAATCTTGATACCGATCCGCCGTTAGGGGGAATGGTGCCGAAAACTCAGCAGACATTGGTGCTCGAAGCGCTTGACAATAACTGGGATGAGGAACAGTTTGCCCACGCCCTGGATGAGCATACCGCACGAAGAAAAGGGTAGGCCTCCGGGCATAAAAAAAGCCAACCTGCCGGTTGGCTTTTTGCTGTTTGCACTACGGGAAATTATTTTTCCACCGCGTCGTGCGCGTGTTCATCTTCGCGGCAGTCGCCTTCTGCACAGTGGCCGTACAGGTACAGACTGTGGTTGGTCAGACGGATGCCGTGGCGGTGGGCAATTTCACGCTGACGCGCTTCGATAGACTCATCGCTGAATTCGATCACTTTGCCACAATCGAGGCAGATAAGGTGATCGTGATGATGCTGTTGGGTCAGTTCGAAGACAGATTTGCCGCCTTCGAAGTTGTGGCGGGTAACAATGCCGGCATCATCAAACTGGTTCAGTACGCGATAAACAGTAGCGAGACCAATTTCTTCACCCATGTCGATCAGGCGCTTGTATAAATCTTCCGCACTGACGTGATGGTTATCCGGTTCCTGCAGGACTTCCAGGATTTTTAATCGTGGAAGTGTGACTTTCAGGCCAGCCTTCTTTAATGCGGTATTGTTGTCAGTCATGCGGAATCTGTCCTGTTGCTAAACGATCTACTTCCATCAGCGGAAGTAATACAGAGAATCACCCGATGCAATGCGTCTCATTATAGAACTGCCATCGTTAAATGAAAACTGCAAGTATTGGGCCTTGTATGCTGTCAAAAACGAGGTATCAGCTACAAACTGTGTCACCTGACCTCGTTAAATCAGAGGACATTGTACAGATATGTGATTAAAAGTTAAAAACTTGTAGCTATTAGTTTGATTGTTTCTATCTATTAATGCGGCGAAACTTAACGGTAACGCCGCTTAATTATCAGGCGTTTTTGATTTCTTCGAGGTGCAGCTCGTCAGAAATCTGTTTAACCCATTGGCTGACGCGTTCGTTGGTCAGCTCCGGCTGGCGGTCTTCATCGATAGCCAGACCGACGAAGTGATCGTCATCCGCCAGGCCCTTAGAGGCTTCGAAGTGGTAGCCAGCAGTCGGCCAGTGGCCAACGATGGTCGCGCCGCGCGGTTCGATGATATCGCGAATGGTACCCAGCGCATCACAGAAGTATTCGGCATAATCTTCCTGATCGCCACAGCCAAACAGCGCCGCCAGCTTACCGTTGAAATCGACCTCTTCCAGCGTCGGGAAGAAATCATCCCAGTCGCACTGGGCTTCACCGTAGTACCAGGTTGGGATACCGAGCAGCAGAATGTCGTAGGCTTGTAGATCTTCTTTGCTGCTCTTGGCAATGTCGTGAACATCAGCAACATCTTTACCAAGCTGTTTTTGAATCATTTTTGCAATATTTTCGGTGTTGCCAGTGTCGCTGCCAAAAAAGATGCCGATGATTGCCATGAGTAAAATAACCTCTTGAAACTTAATGATGTGGTAGTGGCGTAATGCCCGCAGATAACGGCAATCATAGCAGAACAGGGGAGGGCGCGGAAACAGCAATCACGCCCGACTGCACACTCTGCTACATGAAAGCGTGTTTTTGAGGATTTTTAGACTTTATCCTGGCTGTGCAGGGTCGCCAGCTGGCGCATCAGCATCTCTTCGATCAAATCGCTGCGGTTCATATTGCGGGCTTCCGCCAGCTCATTGAGCGCATCAACGGCCTCGGCGTTAAGTTTTAACTCCACGCGCTTCAGGCCGCGAACCTTGTCGCGTTTGAGCTGATTGCGTTTGTTTATGCGCAGCTGTTCATCGCGCGAAAGCGGATTGGTCTTTGGTCTACCCGGGCGACGCTCGGTTGCGAACAAATCTAATGTCGTACGGTCCGTTTGTTCTTTTGCCATGATTCAGAGTGACTTCGGGGAAACAAGTTGCCGGGCTATAGCCGACACAGATAGCGCGCCATAATACATCAGGCGAACCGCTGCGCCAACGACCACGGGCATTCTGCCGCGCGGTCGGGCAGTTTTTAGCCAGTTACGCCGCTAAAGAGCCGAGATAGCGGCGAATTGCGCGCAATACGGCTTCAGGTTTCTCCGCATGCACCCAGTGACCGGCGCCGGCAATGACGTGCGCCCGCGCCTGCGGGAACTGCGCCAGCAGCGGGGCGCGATATTCATCGGTCACGTAGGGGGAGTTGCCTCCGGGAATGAACAGCGCCGGATGGGGCCAGGCGGGCACGGTTTGCCAGCCCACGATGTGCGGGTATTGATCCCACAATACCGGGACGTTGAAGCGCCACTGGCCATCCACGAAGGATTTCAGCAGAAACTGAATCACGCCTTCTTCCTGCAGATGCTCTCTCATCACCGCCGCCGCCTGCTGGCGAGAGCTGGCCCCGGCGGCGGTTACGGCATTAATGGCGGTAAAAATTTCATCATGGCGGCGTATATGATAGTCCACCGGGGCAATATCAATCGCCACCAGGCCAGCGATGCGTTCCGGCGCCAGGGCGCTGAGGGCCATCACCGCTTTACCGCCCATCGAGTGACCAATAAAGGTCGCTTTTTCGATCTGGCGATCGTCAAGGGTATCGAGCAGATCCTGGGCCATCGCCGGGTAGGTCATCTCCGGCGAACGGGGGGAAAGACCGTGGTTGCGCATATCGACCTGCAAAATATCGTAGTCGGCGACCAGGTCGCGAGCGAGGATGCCCAGGTTGTCGAGGCTGCCAAACAGGCCGTGGACCAGGACGACAGGGGAATTATTGTGCGGGTTTTGTGCAGATTGCGCTCGGCTATTTAATTTCATGGCAAAGTTCTTTTTTTCGCTCCGTCGGGTTAGGGTATTATGTTGGACATTCTGCCATTCGGCTGCAAGACCCAGAGCTATCTGAGTTTTACCGCCATCCTGGTTTGACGCTATCCGCGGTCAGGATTTGTCCTTATAATCCTGACAACTTGTATTCAGAATAAGATATCGTACTGGATTAAGATGAAAACAATTGAAGTTGATGATGATCTCTATCGCTATATTGCCAGCCACACCCAGCATATCGGCGAGAGTGCATCCGACATTTTACGGCGCATGCTGAAATTTTCCGCCGTTTCCCAGCCTGCCGCACCGGTGGCGAAATCCGCCCTGGCCCCGGCAGCGACGCCTGCCGTAGAGGTGAAGCCCGCGAATCCGGCAAAAGATAAAGTCCGCGCGATGCGCGAGCTGCTGTTATCTGATGAATACGCCGAACAAAAACGCGCGGTAAACCGCTTTATGCTGGTATTGACTACGCTCTACTCCTTAGATGGCAAAGCCTTTGCTGAGGCCACCGAGTCTCTGCACGGGCGTACCCGTGTCTACTTTGCTGAAGATTCGCGAGTCCTGCTGAAAAGCGGCAATCAGACCAAGCCTAAACAGGTTCCTGGTACGCCGTGGTGGGTCATCACCAATACCAATACCGGCCGTAAATGCAGCATGATTGAGCACATCATGCAGTCGATGCAGTTCCCTGCGGAATTAATTGAGAAGGTCTGCGGCACGATTTAGTTTTATTCACCTTGCATCAGAAGGATCAGGCAATGGCAATCGATAAGCGTGCGGGTCAGCCTGCACAACAGAGTGATTTGATTAACGTCGCTCAGCTGACCGCGCAGTACTATGTACTGAAGCCGGAAGCGGGCAACGCCGAACATGCGGTGAAGTTTGGCACCTCTGGCCATCGCGGCAGCGCCGGGCGTCACAACTTCAATGAGCCGCATATTCTGGCGATTGCGCAGGCGATTGCGGAAGACCGTGCGAAGAACGGGAT
>NZ_SMCV01000004.1 GCF_004342285.1 Klebsiella sp. BIGb0138
TTTGATGCTCGTGAATTAAACTTCGTAATGAATTACGTATGTTCACTCAGAGACTTGGTATTCATTTTTCGTCCGAAGACGTTAAGAATCCATGTCACTTTGAGTGCCCACACAGATTGTCTGATAAATTGTTAAAGAGCAGTGCGACGGCGCTGAGCGCTCTGTCGCGAGGTCCCGTATAATACGTTTTCCTCATTCAGAGTCAAGCGTTTATTTTTGCTTTTCTCCGCTGGCGTTCATCGCTGAACCCCGCTGACCCGGCGGCTTGCGTGCCGTTGTTCCGTGTCAGTGGAGGCGCATTATAGGGAGTTCTGAGACGTTGACAAGCCCTGTTTTAAAAAAACTTTTCAACCGTCTCTTTTTTCACCAAAGCGGCGTGTAAGGTGGCAAAAAACCAGCGTTTTGCCGTTTTAACCAACGAAATAGCCCACCTGATGGCATACTGATAGAGTAAAAAAGAGAAAGGAACGGCATTTATGTCTTTAAGCGCACAGCAACTGGCGGCACAAAAGAACATCTCCTGGGTACTCGCGGAGAAACTGGCTCAAAAAATCCTGACCGGTGAATACCAGCCAGAAACGATTCTGCCCGGCGAAATGGAGCTGGGTGAACAGTTCGGTGTGAGCCGCACGGCGGTACGCGAGGCGGTCAAGACGCTCACTGCAAAAGGAATGCTGTTGCCACGTCCACGCATTGGCACACGGGTCATGCCTCGCAGTAACTGGAACTTTCTCGATAAAGAGCTGCTCTCATGGTGGTTAACGGAAGATAATTTTGAAGAGGTGGTGACCCATTTCCTCGTCATGCGCAGCAGTCTGGAACCGCAGGCCTGTTTTCTGGCCGCCACATTAGGCAGCGCTGAACAGAAGGCCCAGCTCAATACCTTAATGGAAGAGATGAGCCAGTTGAAAAGACGTTTTCAGCGTGAGCGCTGGATTGAAGTCGATATGGCCTGGCATGAGCACATCTATGAAATGAGCGGAAACCCGTTCCTGATCGCCTTCGCCTCGCTGTTTCATTCGGTGTACCACACCTACTTCACTTCGATTACCCAAAACGAAGTGGTGAAGCTGGATCTCCATCAGGCCATCGTTGACGCCATTCAGGATAGCGACGGCCCGCGGGCGCTTAACGCCAGCCAGACGTTGTTGAACGCACCACACCATTCAGGCAAATAACAAGGGTTCCGCATGAGCGAAAAGAAAGGGCATAGTATGGCCGGGCTACCGTGGATCGCGGCCATGGCCTTTTTTATGCAGGCGCTGGACGCCACCATTCTGAATACCGCCCTTCCCGCCATTGCGCACAGTCTCAACCGTTCGCCGCTGGCAATGCAATCCGCCATCATCAGTTATACCTTAACCGTCGCCATGCTTATCCCGGTCAGCGGTTGGCTGGCTGACCGTTTCGGCACACGCAAGGTATTCATTATTGCCGTCGGCCTGTTTACGCTCGGCTCGCTTGCCTGTGCCCTTTCCGATTCGCTGATGGAGCTGGTTATCTTTCGCGTCATTCAAGGGATGGGCGGCGCGATGATGATGCCGGTAGCGCGCCTGGCATTATTGCGGGCCTATCCGCGCAGCGAACTACTGCCGGTACTGAACTTCGTCACCATGCCGGGGCTGGTCGGCCCGATTCTTGGGCCGGTTCTCGGTGGGATTCTGGTCACCTGGGCCAGCTGGCACTGGATTTTCCTGATAAATATCCCTATCGGCATTATCGGGATACTCTACGCCCGTAAATATATGCCGGACTTCACCACGCCACGTCGTCGCTTTGATACCAGCGGTTTCCTGCTGTTTGGTTTGAGCCTGGTGCTGTTTTCCAGCGGCATCGAGCTGTTTGGCGAGAGAATTGTCGCGACCTGGATTGCTCTGTCGATCATCGCCCTGAGCATCCTTTTACTGTTGGCCTATATTCGCCACGCGCGTCGCCACCCAACGCCGCTGATCGCGCTTTCTTTATTTAAGACCCGTACGTTCTCAGTCGGTATAGCCGGAAATCTGGCCACCCGTCTGGGCACCGGCTGCGTGCCATTTCTGATGCCGCTGATGCTACAGGTCGGGTTTGGCTATCCGGCAATCATCGCGGGCTGCATGATAGCCCCCACCGCTATCGGCTCGATTATCGCGAAATCCACCGTCACCCAGATTTTACGCTGGCTGGGCTATCGGAAAACCCTGGTGGGGGTAACGATATTTATCGGTCTGATGATCGCCCAGTTCTCATTCCAGTCTCCGGAAATGCCGATCTGGATGCTATTGCTGCCGCTGTTTGTACTGGGAATGGCGATGTCCACCCAGTTCACCTCGATGAACACCATCACGCTGGCGGATTTGACCGATGATAACGCCAGTAGCGGAAACAGCCTGCTGGCCGTTACCCAACAGCTGTCAATCAGCCTCGGGGTCGCTATTAGCGCGGCGGTACTGCGTTTTTATGAAGGGTTCGACAGCGCCAATACCGTGGAGCAGTTCCACTACACCTTTATGACAATGGGGGCGATCACCATCATATCGGCGCTGACCTTTATGCTGTTAAGAGCAAAAGATGGCCGCAACCTGATCAAGGAGCGGCACAAACGTTAAGCTGAACCGCGAATCACCAGTTCAGGAGTGAGCTGTACGCGCTGCTGTTTCTGGCCCGGATCGGCCATGCGGTGAATCAGCACATCGATGGCCAGCTCACCCAGTTCATCTTTCGGCTGATGGATAGTAGTGAGCGGCGGCGTCATATAGCGCGCCAGTTCGATATCGTCATAGCCCACCAGCGCCATATCCTGCGGGATACGCAGCCCGGCCTGATAAAGCGACTGATACGCCCCAACCGCCATTGCATCGTTGCCGACAAACACCGCCTGTGGCCGCTCGGGTAACGCGAGCAGCTGTTGCATGGCGTTAAAGCCGCCGCCAAATTCGAAGTCGCTGGTGATGACATAGCCTGCGGTAATGGCAAGTCCGGCGCGGGACATCGCCGCGTGATATCCCTCAAGGCGCAGGCGCGATGGCGTTTTATCCAGCGGCCCGGCAATACAGGCCACTCGGGTATACCCTTTATCAATCAGATACTGCGTCGCCATATCGCCACCCAGTAGAGAGTTATCCTGAATCAGATCGCTATCACCATCGAACGGCGCCCAGTCCATCATCACCGTGGGCACCGATGGGTAGCGCTGCATGATCTCCGGGGAAGGTTGATGCGTTTCGGTACACAGCAGCAGTAAGCCATCGACGCGTTTTTGCATCAGCGTTTCAAGATTACGGTTCATCCGCTGCTCATCCCCCTCGGTATTACACAGCACCAGGCTATAGCCGCGTTCAAAGCAGCTCCGCTCCACGCCGCGCACCAGTTCCGAATAAAACGGATTGGTACTGGCGGTGATCAGCATACCGATGGTCCGGGTCTGGTTGAGCTTGAGGCTACGCGCCAGCGCGGAGGGTGCGTAGTTCAGGTTTTTAATCGCCGCATCGACTTTGGCGGTAATCGCCTCACTGACGAAGCGATCTTTATTAATGACGTGAGAAACTGTTGAAGTGGAAACGCCCGCCGCGCGGGCTACATCCTTCATGGTAGCCAAACGTTACCCCTGTTGACGTAAAAACTCGTCGATCTCTTCGCGCCATGGTACGGAAGGCTGCGCGCCTTTGCGGGTAACGGCAATGGCAGCGGCGGCATGAGCAAAGCGGATCGCCTCGTCCAGCGCGGTTCCTTCCAGTAAGGCAGTCACGACTGCGCCATTAAAGGTATCACCGGCGGCAATTGTATCGATGGCCTGCACTTTAAAGCCGGGAACCCGACGCCCTTTACCTTCCTGGCTAAGCCATACGCCGCGGCTCCCGAGGGTAATCATCACCGTACCAATACCTTTTTCATGCAGCGCCCTGGCCGCATGTGCCGCATCGTCGTCGTTTTCCACACGGATGCCGGTCAGCTTTTCCGCTTCGGTTTCGTTAGGCGTAATGATATCCACCAGCGCGAGCAGTTCATCTGACAACTCACGCGCCGGCGCCGGGTTCAGCACCACGGTGGTGTGATTTTGATGGGCGATTTTCGCCGCGGCCAGTACGCTTTCCAGCGGCGACTCCAGCTGCATCAACAGCGCCTGAGCGCTGGCAATACGTTCTTTTTCGGCCTCAACCCGCGCAACAGAGAGCGCGGCATTGGCGCCGGCATGAATACCGATAACATTCTCACCTTCGGCATTAACAAAGATCAGCGCCACGCCGGTCGATTCACCGGTGACGGCACGCACCGGCGCCACATCGATATTATCGCTCGCCAGCTGGCGGCGGATGCGTTCGCCGATATCGTCATCGCCGGTACAGGCGATAAATGCAATATCCGCTCCGCTACGCCCGGCGGCAACGGCCTGGTTCGCGCCCTTACCGCCGAAAGCCACCTGATAGTGGTTACCGGTGACGGTTTCGCCCGGCGTCGGGAAAGATACAAGGTTAAGAATGTGATCGGCATTAATGCTGCCAAGGACGACAAGTTTGCCTGCGGTTTTCATTATTTCTGTTCCCGGGAAAGCGCGCCACCGGACTCCGGTGGCGCATGCCCTGCTTTTCTTTTTTATATTGTCCCTCGGACCGTCGCCGGCCCGAATCGCATATTACTGCTTAATAACCAGTTTCAGCTCAACCGGATAGCTGGCATCCACTTTTTCGCCCTTCAGCACTTTATCAGCAGTCTCGACGCCTTTCACGCCGATCTGCTCCGGCAACTGAGCGATGGTCGCTGCCAGTTTGCCACTATTTACTGCTTTTTCGCCATCCGGAGTGCCGTCAAATCCAACCACCATCACATCGGATTTACCCGCAGTCTGCAACGCACGCAGCGCGCCCAGCGCCATTTCATCATTCTGCGCAAACACCGCCTGCACGTCAGGATGCGCCGTCAACAGATTCTGCATCACGTTCAGACCTTTAGTACGGTCAAAGTCCGCCGGCTGGCTGGCCAGCACGTTGAATTTATGCGCGGCAACGGCCTGCCTGAAGCCTTCGCCACGTTCACGTGCCGCGGAAGTCCCGGCAATGCCTTGCAGTTCAATAACCTTCGCGCCTTCACCGGTTTTCTTCGCAATATAGTCGCCGGCCATCTTACCGCCCAGCACGTTATCAGAAGCGATATGGCTGACAACGTCGCCTTTCGCAGCCTGACGGTCAAGGGTAATCACCGGAATCTTCGCCTGGTTAGCCATCTTCACGGCATTACCGACAGCATCAGAGTCCGTTGGGTTAATCAGCAGCAGCTTAGCGCCGCGTACCGTTAAATCCTGCACGTTCGCCAGCTCTTTCGCCGGGTTGTTCTGCGAATCCAGCACCACCAGGTTATAGCCCAGTTTGTCCGCTTCTTTCTGCGCGCCGTCTTTCAGGGAGACAAAGAACGGGTTATTCAGAGTAGAGATAACCAGAGCGATAGTGTCTTTTGCCATCGCGTTGGCACTGACGGTCGCGCTTAAAGCAACAGCAGATACCAGGGTCGCCAGTTTTTTCATATTCATAGTTAAGATGTCCTGTAGAGTTCTTAGTTACTGCTTTTTGTTATCTACCAGCACCGCCAGCAAAATGACCACCGCTTTCACGATCATCTGGTAATAGGAAGAAACGCCTAATAGATTCAAACCATTGTTCAGGAAGCCAAGGATCAATGCACCAATCAGGGTACCAACGATACGACCTTTCCCTCCAGCCAGGCTGGTGCCGCCCAGCACAACCGCCGCAATGGCATCCAGTTCATAACCGGTACCCGCCGTCGGCTGTGCGGAAGAGAGACGCGCCACTTCGATAATTCCCGCCAGCGAAGCCAGCAGACCGCACAAAGAATAGACGATGATTTTCACTTTATTGACGCTGATACCGGACAGACGCGTCGCCGCTTCGTTACCGCCCAGCGCGTAGATGTAACGGCCCAGACGCGTGTGATGCAGCATGTACCAGGCGGCAAGGAACACGATAGCCATAATCCACACCGGTGTAGGAACCCCTAACGGGCGGCCGATACCGAACCAGCCAAACAGATCGGCGTTGTCGGTGAACCCGGTATTGACCGGGCTGCCGTTGGTATACACCATCGTCACCCCTCGCAGCAGCAGCATCATCACCAGGGTGGCGATAAAGGCCTGTACGCGCCCTTTCGCCACAATGACCCCGGTAACGGCGCCAATCGCTGCGCCTAAGGCGAGGGCCGCAGCGATCGCCACCAGCGCGTTGACCTCCAGCCCCACAATCGACGCCGCCACCGCGCCGGTCAGCGCCAGCAGGGAACCGACGGACAGGTCAATCCCCGAGGTCAGAATAACCAGCGTCATGCCGACGGCCATAATGGCGTTGACCGAGGTCTGTTGCAGAATATTGAACAGGTTATTGATGGTAAAAAAGTTGGGGCTCATGGTCGAAACAATCGCTATCAGCACCAACAGGGCAATCAGCGACTTTTGCTCCATCAGCCATGCTTTCGTGAAATAGCGGCGACCAGAAACAGCCTGGGTTGTCATCTTTTTTACTCCTGATTCACACGGTTAAGCTTGCCCACAGCGGCAGCCATCAATACTTCCTGAGTGGCCTGCTCGCGTGTGAATTCACCGCCGAGATGCCCTTCATGCATCACAATGATGCGATCGCTCATGCCCAACACTTCCGGCATCTCCGAGGAGACCAGAATGATGCTCAGACCATCGGCTTTAAACTGGTTAATCAGCTGGTAGATCTCTTTCTTCGCGCCGACGTCCACACCGCGGGTCGGCTCATCAAGGATCAATACCTTCGGTCGCGTCATCAGCCCGCGGGCGATGGCCACCTTCTGTTGGTTACCACCGGAGAGCAGGCCAATCGCCTGTTCCATTGACGGCGTTTTAACATTAAACAGACGGATAAAATCACTCACCGCCTGCTGTTCATCTTGATGTTTCAGGCGGCCGCCGGCATGGCTGAAATAGCGCAGCGCCGTTAAGGACATATTTTCTTTCACCGACATGCCAAGCACTAAGCCGTCGCGCTTGCGATCTTCAGAGATGTAGACAATCCCGTTCGCCAGGCCGTCCTGAGGAGAACGGGTCACCACTTCACGACCGTCGAGCGTCACGGAGCCGCTGCTGCGCGGCAGGGCGCCGTACAACACCTTCATCAGTTCCGTACGACCGGCGCCCATCAGCCCGGCGACGCCGAGAATCTCCCCCTGACGCAGGGTGAAGGTGACATTTTCAACGCCCGGGCCGCACAGGTTATCGACCTTCAGGCGAATCGCCCCCGGCGCTTTATCCAGATGCGGATACTGATCTTCCAGTTTGCGGCCCACCATCATTTCAATCAGCAGATCTTCATTAAGGCTGGCGACCTCGCGCTCGGCGATAAACTGCCCGTCGCGAAATACCGTCACATCATCGCAAATCTCGAAAATCTCTTTCATCCGGTGGGAGATATAAACAATCCCGCGCCCCTGCGCTTTCAGCTCGCGGATCACGCGAAACAGAGATTCCGTTTCGGTATCGGTCAACGCATCCGTCGGCTCATCCATAATGATGACCTTCGACTCAAAGCTCAGCACCTTGGCAATTTCGACCATTTGCTGATCGCCGATCGACAGATCGCCCACCAGCTTCTGGCTGTTAAAGCGTAAGTTCAGCTTTGCCAGCAGCTTATCGGCTTCGGCATACATCTTTTTCCAGTCGATTTTGCCGAACCGGTTAACGAATTCACGACCAAGGAAAATATTTTCCGCGATCGTCAGCTGAGGGATCAGGTTGAGTTCCTGGTGAATAATGCCAATCCCGGCTTCCTGGGAAGATTTAGGTCCGTTGAACGCCACCTCCTGACCTAGCCACAGGAGAGAACCGGCATCGCGGGCATAGATACCGGTCAGCACCTTCATCATGGTGGACTTGCCGGCACCGTTTTCCCCGACCAGCGCCATCACGCGGCCAGCATAAACATTGAGCGAGGCGCCGGAGAGCGCCTTCACGCCAGGGAACGCTTTATCGATCCCCTTTAATTGCAATAAGGCTTCCATATCGGCGACCTCAGAACGTCACGCCGGCACAGAGAATAATGTTCGCATACGGGGAGCACTCCCCGCTGCGAATCACCGCCTGGCTGTCTGCGGTTTGCTTTTTAAACTGCTCATGACTGGTGTAACGAATTTCAATGGTGTTTCCCTGGTGTTGCTGCAGCAGCTCAAGGTGATTGAGCAACGTCGCATGGAGCTGCGGATTATGCGTTTTTATCTCTTCCGCAAGGATCGCCGCCTCGACCTGCATTTCCGCTGTCACCACCTCCAGAACCTGCATAAAGGAGGGAACGCCCTGAGTTAACGCCATATCGATGCGCGCGCTGCTGCGGGGAACCGGTAAACCGGCATCGCAGACCACCAGCGTATCGGTATGACCCAGGCGAGAGATAACCGAGGAAATATCAGCGTTAAGTACGGTACCTTTTTTCATTTTTCTCTTTTGCTCCACTAGCGAAACGTTTCGCTGAACAAAGTATTGTGAATCCGCGAGCGAAAAACCATCGCCAGAAGAGAGAAATGTGATCGCCATCGAAACGTTTCGCAAACGCGAGGGAAGAAAAGTGAACTGCGGCAAAAAACAACAAAAAGCCCTTCACGAGGAAGGGCTTCTGACCATCAAATTTCGACCTGGGTACCCAGTTCTATCACCCGGTTTGGCGGGATTTCAAACTGGTCCGGCGCTCGCAGAGCGTTGCGCTGCAGCAGCAGATACAGTTTGCCGCGCAGGCGCAGATACCATGGCCGTTTGCCGATAATCAGCGACTCATGCGACATAAAGAACGAGGTTTCCATCATCCTGCAGCTTAGACCTTCCAGCCCGCAGCGGTGGAAAACCTCTTCCACGTTCGGCGTTTCGCGCCAGCCGTAGCTCGCAACCACCCGCCAGAACGACGGCGAAATCTGCTCGATCTGCACCCGGCGGACGTTATGCACATAAGGCGCATCTTCAGTACGCAGCGTGAGCAGAATCACCCGCTCATGCAGCACCTTGTTGTGCTTCAGGTTATGCAGCAGGGCAAAAGGAATCACGTTCAGCGCACGGGACATATATACCGCTGTCCCCGGAACGCGAACCGGCGGCGATTTTTCCAGGGAAGAGATCATCGCCTCCAGGGAGTTGCCGTGTTCATGCATCCGACGCAGCAGACGGAAGCGTTCGCTCTTCCAGGTCGTCATTACGGTGAACATCACCAGCCCCAGCGTCAACGGCAGCCAGCCGCCGGAGACAATCTTATCCAGGTTGGCCGAGAACAGCGGCAGATCGATACACATAAAGGCGATAAACAGCAGCGCCACGAGGAATTTATTCCAGTGCCAGTTTTGACGAGCCACCGTGGTGAAAAGAATGGTGGTCAACACCATTGTCCCGGTCACCGCAATACCGTACGCCGCCGCCAGATTAGAGGAGTGCTCAAAGTTGATAATCACGATGACCACCGAGACGTACAGCAGCCAGTTGATGAACGGTATATAAATCTGCCCGGACTCCATTTCGGAAGTATGGATAATGCGCATTGGCGACAAATAGCCCAAACGCACCGCCTGGCGAGTCAGCGAGAAGACCCCGGAAATCACCGCCTGCGAGGCGATAACCGTCGCCAGCGCAGCGATAATCAGCATCGGGATCAGCGCCCACTCGGGGGCCAGCAGGAAGAAAGGGTTTTTTATCGCTTCCGGATGTTTTAACAGCAGCGCCCCTTGACCAAAGTAGTTCAGCACCAGTGAAGGCAGTACGACTGAAAACCAGGCCAGGCGAATCGGCAGCTTACCGAAGTGCCCCATATCAGCATACAGCGCCTCAACGCCGGTAATGGCCAGCACCACCGCTCCGAGCGCGACAAACGAGACGGTTTTATATTCGAGGAAGAAGTGAACCGCCCAGTAGGGATTCAACGCCTGCAGCACTTCCGGGTTAGCCAGAATGCTTCGCGCTCCCAGCACCGCCAGCAGCAGGAACCAGATCAGCATAATCGGCGCGAACAGCTTGCCCACCATGCTGGTACCGTGCTTCTGGATCGCAAACAGCAGCGTCAGCACGATAATGGATATCGGGACAATCCAGGTATCCAGGTCGGGGGCGATAATTTCCAGCCCTTCAATGGCCGACATCACCGAGATAGCCGGGGTAATAACCACCTCACCGTAGAAAAAGCTACCGCCAATCAGGCCCAGAATCACCAGAACCGATGTCATTCGCGCGGACGTGTTGCGTCCCGCCAGCGACATTAGCGTCAGGATCCCCCCTTCACCGGCGTTGTCAGCGCGCATAACGAAGGTGATATATTTGAGTGATACGGTGAAGATTAACAGCCAGAAAATCAGCGACAGAAAGCCAAAAACAGCATCACGTTCAACGCCAAACCCAAACTGACCAGACAGACATTCTCGAAGTGTATACAGTGGGCTGGTACCGATATCGCCGTATACCACGCCGATAGCCGCTAACGTTACCGCTGGCAGCGATTGCTTATTATCAGAGCTCATAGACTAGTCTTTTCGTTTATACACATTATGCTTCAAGCTGCCTCTGCGCCGGCTGCGCGCAGAAACCTCGGTCGCATAGCTATCTATGCTCCAGGGGATTTCATCCCTTGACGCATCCTGAACATTTTGGTGTATATAAAACAAATGCGTGCCTGGTCCCTTGGCCCACAAAAAGCGCACAGTATGCACGATTATTTGCTGAATCGTACCCCTAACTGACATCATATTAACCTGACTCAAAGAAAATAAATCGATTCTTCAGGCTATTACCACCCCTGACCAAACATCTATACTCGACTCAATAACGACACATGAAAAAGCACGCAACTCAATTATGGCTCAATCACATTTACTGGCAGAAAGAATTTCCCGGCTAAGCGCTTCCCTGGAAAAAGGCTTGTTTGAACGCAGTCACGCGATACGACTTTGCCTGCTTGCCGCGCTCAGCGGTGAAAGCGTTTTTTTACTTGGCCCGCCGGGCATCGCCAAAAGCCTGATCGCCCGTCGCCTCAAGTTCGCCTTCCAGCAGGCCCGCGCATTTGAATACCTGATGACCCGCTTTTCCACTCCGGAAGAAGTTTTTGGCCCCCTTTCTATCCAGGCGTTGAAGGATGAAGGACGCTACGAGCGCTTAACGACTGGCTATCTTCCGGAAGCAGAAATTGTCTTCCTCGATGAGATCTGGAAAGCCGGGCCGGCGATCCTCAACACCCTCCTGACCGCAATCAACGAACGTCATTTCCGCAACGGCGCGACGGAAGAGAAAATCCCCATGCGTCTGCTGGTGGCGGCCTCAAACGAATTGCCGGAAGCAGACAGCAGCCTGGAAGCGCTCTACGACCGCATGCTTATTCGCCTGTGGCTGGATAAAGTCCAGGACAAAACGAACTTCCGCTCAATGCTGATAAGCCAGCAGGATGAAAGCAGCAATCCGGTTCCCGCCAGCCTGCAGGTCAGCGATGAAGAGTTTAAGCAATGGCAGCAGGATATCAGTGCCGTCAAACTGCCGGACAACGTGTTTGAGCTGATCTTCCAGCTCCGTCAGCAGCTGGATGCGCAGCCTAAAGCGCCTTATGTTTCGGATCGACGCTGGAAAAAAGCCATTCGTCTGCTGCAGGCCAGCGCCTTCTTCAGCGGCCGCGATACCATCGCGCCTATCGACCTGATCCTGCTGAAAGATTGCCTGTGGCACGATATCGAAAGTATGAATCTGATGGCGCAGCAGCTGGAAACCTTAATGACCAGCCATGCCTGGCAGCAGCAGGCGATGCTGACCAGGCTCGGCACAATCACCCAAAGACGCATTCAGATCCAGCAGCAGCACAGCGACAAAACCGCATTGAAGGTCAACCGACTCGGCGGCATGTTCAGCCGTAAGCCACATTATGAGTTACCTGCGGAGATACAGGATGCCACGCTGACCCTGCTGCTCCAGCAGCCGCTTAAGCTGCATGACATAGAGGTTATCCATATCAGCTTCGTTCGCGAAGAGCTGTCGCACTGGCTGGAAAAGGGCGGCGAGATCCGCGGCAAGCTTAACGGCATTGGTTTCGCCCAGCAGCTCAACATCGATGTAGATGCCAGCCAGCATCTGGTGGTACGCGACGTCAGTCTACAGGGCTCCCGCCTCTCCTTGCCCGGTAGCGAATCGCAGGAAAACATGCCGGCGGAAATCAGGCAGCAGCTGGAAGCGCTGGATGACGAGTGGCACCAGCAACACAACCGCTTTAGCGAACAGCAAAAATGTCTGTTTATTCCCGGCGACTGGCTGGGGCGTATCGAAGCCAGCCTGCAGGACGTCGGCGCGCAGATTAAACAGGCGCGACAGCCATGACCCTGGATATGCTGAATGTCATGCTGGCAGTCAGCGAAGAGGGGATGATCGAAGAGATGCTGCTGGCGCTGCTGGCCTCCCCGCAGCTTGCCGTTTTCTTTGAAAAATTTCCGCGGCTGAAAAACATTATCGCCGCCGATATCCCGCGCTGGCGGGAATCAGTCCGTGCGCGGCTCAAGGAGACTCATGTCCCGCCGGAGCTGGATGCTGAAGTTCTGACCTACCAACGATCGCAGCTGCTCTCCACCTCGCAGTTCATCGTGCAGCTGCCGCAGATCCTTGGCCAGCTACATCAACTGCAATCCCCGTTTGCCGCCCAGGCGCAGCAGCTGGTGGATGACAACGCCACCTTTACACCGGCGCTGCATACGCTGTTTTTACAGCGCTGGCGCCTGAGTCTGGTGGTGCAGGCGACGACCCTCAACCAGCAGCTGCTGGATGAAGAGCGCGACCAGCTGCTCAGCGAAGTACAGGAGCGGATGACCCTCAGCGGGCAGCTGGAACCGGTGCTGGTCGAAAACGATAACGCCGCGGGCCGCCTGTGGGATATGAGCGCCGGCGAACTCAAGCGCGGCGATTATCAGTTGATTATTCGATATGGCGATTTTCTCAGCCAGCAGCCGGAACTCATGCATCTTGCTGAGCAGCTAGGCCGCTCGCGGGAAGCGAAATCGGTGCCGAAAAAGGATGCGCCGATGGAGGCTTTTCGCACCCTGGTTCGCGAACCGGCAACGGTGCCGGAACAGGTGGATGGCCTGCAGCAGAGTGACGATATTCTACGGCTGCTTCCACCGGAGCTGGCAACGCTGGGGATAACCGAACTGGAGTTCGAGTTCTACCGCAAGCTGGTGGAAAAGCAGCTGCTGACCTACCGGCTCCATGGCGACGCCTGGCGGGAAAAAATCACCGAGAGGCCGGTCACCCGTCAGGATTTTGACGAGCAGCCGCGCGGGCCGTTTATCGTCTGCGTCGACACTTCGGGATCGATGGGGGGCTTCAACGAACAGTGCGCCAAGGCGTTTTGCCTGGCGTTAATGCGGGTGGCGCTGGCGGATAATCGCCGCTGCTTTATTATGCTGTTCTCCAGCGAAGTCGTGCATTACGAGCTGACTGGCCCGCAGGGTCTGGAGCAGGCGATCCGTTTTCTGAGCCAACGCTTTCGCGGCGGCACCGATCTTGCCAGCTGTTTCCGCGCCGTTATCGAACGGATGCAGAACCCGCAGTGGGTGGATGCCGATGCGGTGGTGATTTCCGATTTTATTGCCCAGCGTCTGCCGGATGAGGTGATCAATAAGGTGGGAGAGCTACAGCGCAAACATCAGCATCGTTTTCATGCGGTGGCGATGTCAGTACATGGCAAACCCGGCATCATGCGCATCTTCGACCATATCTGGCGTTTTGATACCGGGTTGCGTAGCCGCCTGCTGCGCCGCTGGCGGCGTTAACAGGCCAGTTAAAGAAGCGCAGCGACGCTCTCACGGACCTGTGCTGGCCACACGCCGCACTGTACCTGGCCGATATGGTCAAGCTGCAGCAGCAGCATGGTAAGACGGGACTGGCCAATGCCGCCGCCGATAGTCTGCGGCATTTCGCCACGCAGCAGCGCCTGGTGCCACTCCAGTTCCAGGCGATCCTCATCCCCGGTGATCGCCAGCTGACGCTTCAGCGCCTCAGCGTCCACGCGGATCCCCATTGAAGAGAGCTCAAACGCATCTTCCAGAACCGGGTTCCACACCAGGATATCACCGTTGAGACCGGCAAAACCTTCGCCAGCCGGCGTGCTCCAGTCATCATAATCCGGCGCACGAACGTCGTGACGCTGGCCATCGGAGAGTTTGCCGCCAATCCCCATCAGGAAGACGGCGCCCAGCTCTTTGGCAATCGCCCGCTCACGCCCTTTGGCATCGAGGTCCGGATAACGGCTCAGCAGCTGCTGGCTATGAACAAACTGAATCTGCTCAGGCAGGAACGGCGTCAGGCCAAACTCTTTGCAGGCCGCCGCTTCGGTCGCTTTGATCCCGGCGTAGATCGCTTCTACGGTCGATTTCAGCGTTTCAGTATGGCGTTCACCATCTCCCATGACGCGCTCCCAGTCCCACTGGTCGACGTAAACAGAGTGAATAGCGGAAAGCCGGTCTTCATCGGGGCGAAGGGCCTTCATGTGCGTGTACAGCCCTTCGCCCGCGCTGAAGTCGTGTTGTCCCAGGGTTTGACGTTTCCATTTCGCCAGTGAATGAACCACTTCGAAGCGGGCGTCTGGCAGTGTTTTCACTTTCACCTGAACCGCTTTCTCGCAACCAGACAGGTTGTCCTGAGTCCCGTCTCCTACACGGCTTAAAATCGGTGCCTGGACTTCAATCAGACCAAGCTTCTCTTCCAGCTGGCGGGAAAAATGCGACTTAACGAAACTAATCTGGCGTTGTTTTGCGATGTATGCGGTTTTCATTTTTTATTACTCCTGCGTCCTGTTGCTATTGATTAAGCAACAAAAATGGCTACCAATTCAATAATCAAACAACAAAAAGCCATCTTCACTTTTGATTCATTAAAATATACGGCTAATATAGAAAGAATCATCAAACATCATAAGAAAAACCTATGGAAAATTATCAGATCGACAATCTGGATCGCGGCATCCTGGAAGCCCTCATGGCCAATGCGCGTACCGCCTATGCCGAGCTGGCCAAACAGTTTGGCGTCAGCCCGGGTACGATCCACGTTCGCGTAGAGAAGATGAAACAAGCGGGCATTATCACCGGCGCACGCATCGACGTGAATCCGAAACAGCTCGGCTACGACGTTTGCTGCTTTATCGGCATCATTTTGAAAAGCGCCAAAGACTATCCTTCCGCGCTGGCCAAACTGGAAAGTCTTGATGAGGTCACCGAGGCCTACTACACCACCGGGCACTACAGTATCTTTATTAAAGTAATGTGCCGGTCGATCGACGCTCTGCAACAGGTACTTATCAACAAGATCCAAACAATCGATGAAATTCAGTCCACCGAGACGCTGATCTCCCTGCAGAACCCGATTATGCGCACTATCCGCCCGTGATCGGGCTTTTTTAATCCCACATTTTCCACAGGTAGATCCCAGCTCTCACACAGCGTACAATGTGGCACTCTGAATAATTGAGCAGGCGATCATGGCAGACATTACGCTTATCAGCGGCAGTACCCTGGGCAGTGCGGAATATGTAGCGGAGCATCTGGCTGAAAAGCTGGAAGAGGCGGGCTATAGCACCGAAATCCAGCATGGACCGTTGATCGAGGATCTGCAGGCTGACGGGATCTGGCTGGTTATCTCCTCTACTCATGGCGCGGGTGATATCCCTGACAACCTGCTGCCGTGGTATGAAGCGCTGCAGGAACAGCAAGCCGACCTTTCTGCCGTTCGGTTTGGTTCAGTCGGGATCGGTAGTCGTGAATATGACACCTTCTGCGGGGCTATTGATAAGATCGATAGCGCGCTGAAGGCGTGTGGCGCAAAACAGATAGGCGAAACGCTGAAGATAAATGTCCTGGAACATGAAATTCCGGAAGATCCGGCAGAGATTTGGCTCGGATCCTGGAAAAATTTGCTCTAAGTTTTGTAAAGATCGTCCGTTCTTCTGTGGATAACTACACTCAAAAGCTCTGATCAACCGGTAGTTATCCAAAGTATAACCGTTGACTGCTTTTTGAGCTGTGTATAACCCTTCATTTTGATCCCAGCTTATACGGAACAGGATCACCGATCATTCACAGATAGTGATCCTTCTTAAGCGTTTGATCTTACAACGCGGATCCGGCTTATCCACAGAAAGGTTCGATCCTAATAAGAGATCACAATAGAACAGATCTCTAAATAAAAGATCTTCTTTTTAATACTCAGGATCCCGGAGCTTTCTCGATCGACTAAAGTTGAGTAGAATCCACGGCCCGGGCTTCAATCCATTTTCAAACCGCTTTATGCGAGGCATACCACCATGTTTTATCAGGATCCTTTTGACGTCATCATCATTGGCGGGGGTCATGCAGGCACTGAGGCCGCGATGGCCGCAGCGCGAATGGGTCAGCAGACCCTGCTTTTGACACACAATATCGACACGTTGGGGCAGATGAGCTGCAACCCGGCGATTGGCGGCATTGGGAAAGGACACCTGGTAAAAGAAGTGGATGCGCTTGGCGGACTGATGGCGAAAGCGATCGACCAGGCAGGCATTCAGTTTAGGATACTAAACGCCAGCAAAGGCCCGGCGGTGAGAGCCACCCGAGCTCAGGCGGACCGCGTGCTGTACCGTCAGGCGGTACGTACGGCGCTGGAAAACCAGCCAAATCTGATGATCTTCCAGCAGGCGGTTGAGGATCTGATTGTCGAGAACGATCGGGTTGTCGGCGCGGTGACCCAAATGGGGCTGAAATTCCGTGCTAAAGCGGTCGTGCTGACCGTCGGCACCTTCCTGGACGGCAAGATCCATATCGGGCTGGATAACTACAGCGGCGGCCGTGCCGGCGATCCGCCGTCCATCCCGCTCTCTCGTCGTTTACGTGAACTGCCGCTGCGCGTGAGCCGTCTGAAAACCGGGACCCCGCCGCGGATTGACGCGCGGACCATCGATTTCAGCGTACTGGCGCAACAGCATGGCGATACTCCCATGCCGGTATTCTCGTTCATGGGATCCGCGGATCAACATCCGCGTCAGGTGCCGTGCTACATCACGCATACCAACGAGAAAACCCATGACGTTATCCGTAATAACCTCGATCGCAGCCCGATGTATGCCGGGGTGATTGAAGGGATCGGCCCGCGTTACTGCCCATCGATCGAAGATAAAGTGATGCGCTTCGCCGATCGTAATCAGCACCAGATCTTCCTCGAGCCGGAAGGACTGACCTCCAACGAAATTTATCCTAACGGCATCTCCACCAGCCTGCCGTTCGATGTACAAATGCAAATTGTTCGCTCAATGCAGGGCATGGAGAACGCGAAAATCGTCCGTCCAGGCTACGCTATTGAGTACGATTTCTTCGATCCGCGCGACCTGAAGCCGACGCTGGAAAGCAAATATATTCAGGGTCTGTTCTTTGCCGGCCAGATTAACGGCACCACCGGTTACGAAGAAGCAGCGGCTCAGGGGCTGCTTGCCGGCCTGAATGCCGGGCGTTTCTCCGCGGAAAAAGAGGGCTGGGCGCCGGCTCGCTCTGAAGCTTACCTTGGCGTGCTGGTCGACGATCTGTGCACGCTGGGTACCAAAGAGCCGTACCGCATGTTCACTTCCCGCGCCGAGTACCGTCTGATGCTGCGTGAAGATAACGCCGATCTGCGTCTGACCGAACAAGGGCGCGAGCTGGGCCTGGTGGATGATCAACGTTGGGCACGCTTCAATGAGAAGCTGGAAAGCATCGAACTTGAGCGTCAGCGTCTGAAATCGACCTGGGTTTATCCGGCGGCGGACAGCGCTGAAGAAGTGAATACTCACCTGACAGCACCGCTCTCCCGCGAAGCCAGCGGGGAAGATTTACTCCGTCGCCCGGAAATGACCTACGGGCAGCTGGTTCAGCTGTCGCCATTCGCTCCGGGTCTGGAAGATGCGCAGGCCGCCGAGCAGGTCGAGATCCAGGTGAAATACGAAGGGTATATCGCCCGCCAGCAGGAAGAGATCGAAAGACAGCAGCGCAATGAAAATACCATACTGCCGGCAACGCTCGATTACCGTCAGGTGATCGGACTGTCGAATGAAGTCATTGCCAAGCTGAACGATCACAAGCCGTCTTCGATCGGCCAGGCGTCGCGGATTTCCGGCATTACGCCGGCGGCGATTTCCATTTTGCTGGTATGGCTGAAAAAGCAGGGGATGCTGCGCCGCAGCGCCTGATCGCCCTGACAGTCGGTTTTTTGCGGAGAACGCATGGTGTCTCCGCCTTTTTTGATTCACCAGCCCGGTAAGCGTCATCGCCTCCGGGCTCATTATTTCTGGACAGGTACTGAACGTGCTCAACAAACTCTCCCTTCTGCTGGATGAAGCAGGTATTTCGCTCACCGATCACCAGAAAAACCAGCTGGTGGCCTACGTTGGACTGCTTGATAAGTGGAACAAAGCTTACAACCTGACCTCCGTCCGTGACCCGAACGAGATGCTGGTGCGCCATATTCTCGATAGCATTGTTGTCGCTCCGTACCTGCAGGGGAGTCGTTTTATTGATGTCGGAACGGGGCCAGGGCTGCCGGGGATTCCACTGGCTATCGTGCGTCCGCAATCACATTTCACGCTGCTGGATAGCCTTGGCAAGCGCGTGCGCTTTCTTCGTCAGGTTCAGCATGAGTTAAAGCTGGATAACATTACGCCGGTACAAAGCCGCGTGGAAGCGTACCCCGCAGAGCCGCCGTTCGATGGCGTCATCAGCCGCGCATTTGCCTCGCTGAATGATATGGTGAGCTGGTGCCGCCATCTGCCAGCAGAGCACGGCTGTTTTTACGCGCTGAAAGGCGTGGCTCAGGAAGATGAAATCGCTCATCTCCCGGAAGGATATGTGGTGAGCCAGATTATTGAGCTGCAGGTTCCTCAGCTGGAAGGGGAGCGTCACCTGGTGGTTATTAAGCCAAAAATGATTTAATTTTTATCAAAAAATGTGAAAAAAGTGCGCCCGCCGCATGTTACAAAAATAACGGTCACTACGCGGTATTATCGGAACGCCTTTAACCATATTTTTACCATGGCTTTTCCAGCGGTTAACTTTGGCACATTGCTTTACCGCTAAAATAGTCAACATTGAAAATATCAGCGCGCTAAAAATTGAGATGCTGACAAGATATAGTGATGTTAAATTTTTATTATAAATGTCAATAAAAGGTTTTTATTGTATGTGGTGTTGTTTTATAAAAACTCCTCACTTTTTATGTTTAATATCAAAACGATGAAAACAGACAATTTATGAACGGAATTAATTCGCTTAACCCTAAAATGTTTAATATGTGATCTGATGCACGCTTTAGTCGCTGTGTTTTCTCAGTATTTGCAGTTTTGTATGAGTGCTCACAGATTGACGAAATGCAGGAAAAGTTGCCTGTCGGAAAATAATTAAACATTTATTCACTATTTTGCTACTTATTGTTTGAAATCACGAGGCGTCACCGTATAATTTGTCCGCTTTTTGATGCTTGACTCTTCGTCTTAAAGGACGTTTTATACGACACGCGACATACCTCGAAGGGAGCAGGAGTAAAAACGTGATGTCTGTGTCGCTCTTGAGTCGAAACGTTGCTCGTAAGCTTCTGTTTATTCAGTTACTGGCAGTAATAGCAAGTGGACTGCTGTTCAGCCTAAAAGACCCCTTCTGGGGCGTTTCCGCAATATGCGGAGGTTTGGCGGTTGTTGTGCCAAACATGTTGTTTATGATTTTTGCCTGGCGTCATCAGGCGCATACACCATCTAAAGGCCGTGTGGCCTGGACCTTCGCCTTCGGGGAAGCTTTCAAGGTGTTGCTGACCTTTGCCCTCCTCGCGGTGGCGCTGGCCGTTTTAAAAGTGGTATTCATGCCGCTGATAGTGACGTGGGTTTTGGTGCTGGTGGTACAAATTCTGGCACCAGCTGTAATTAACAACAAAGGGTAAAAGGCATCATGGCTGCAGAAAATATGACGCCGCAGGATTACATAGGTCACCACCTGAACAACCTTCAGCTGGACCTGCGTACATTCTCGCTGGTGGATCCGCACAACCCCCCGGCCACCTTCTGGACGCTCAACATTGACTCCATGTTCTTCTCAGTGGTGCTCGGTCTGTTGTTCCTTACCATTTTCCGTAGCGTGGCCAAAAAGGCGACCAGCGGTGTTCCGGGTAAGCTCCAGACGGCTATCGAGATGACCATCGGCTTCGTCCATGGCAGCGTTAAAGACATGTATCATGGCAAGAGCAAGCTGATTGCTCCGCTGGCCCTCACCGTGTTTGTCTGGGTATTCCTGATGAACCTGATGGACCTGCTGCCAATCGACCTGATTCCTTATATCGGCGAACACATTTTCGGCCTGCCTGCACTGCGCGTGGTTCCGTCTGCTGACGTGAACATCACCCTGTCGATGGCGCTTGGCGTGTTTATCCTGATTCTTTTCTACAGCATCAAAATGAAAGGCGTGGGTGGGTTCGTTAAAGAACTGACGCTGCAGCCGTTCAATCACTGGGCGTTCATTCCTGTCAACTTAATCCTTGAAGGGGTAAGCCTGCTGTCCAAACCGGTTTCACTTGGTCTGCGACTGTTCGGCAACATGTATGCCGGTGAGCTGATTTTCATTCTGATTGCTGGTCTGCTGCCGTGGTGGTCACAGTGGGTTCTGAATGTGCCATGGGCCATTTTCCACATCCTGATTATTACGCTGCAAGCCTTCATCTTCATGGTTCTGACGATCGTCTATCTGTCGATGGCATCTGAAGAGCATTGATTTTTACCAACATACTACGTTTTTACTGAAACAAACTGGAGACTGTCATGGAAAACCTGAATATGGATCTGCTGTACATGGCTGCCGCTGTGATGATGGGTCTGGCGGCGATCGGTGCTGCGATCGGTATCGGCATCCTCGGGGGCAAATTCCTGGAAGGCGCAGCGCGTCAACCGGATCTGATTCCTCTGCTGCGTACTCAGTTCTTTATCGTTATGGGTCTGGTGGATGCTATCCCGATGATCGCTGTAGGTCTGGGTCTGTACGTGATGTTTGCTGTCGCGTAGTAAGTTGTTCGAAAGAAACCTAAGCCACAGAGTTAATTTAAGAGGTATTGTGCTGTGAACATGAACGCAACAATCCTCGGCCAGGCCATCGCGTTTGTTCTTTTCGTATGGTTCTGCATGAAGTACGTATGGCCGCCTTTAATGGCTGCCATCGAAAAACGCCAGAAAGAGATTTCTGACGGTTTAGCTTCCGCAGAACGCGCTAAGAAAGATTTGGACCTTGCACAGGCCAACGCGACCGACCAGCTGAAAAAAGCGAAAGCGGAAGCCCAAGTTATCATCGAGCAGGCGAACAAGCGTCGCTCTCAGATGCTGGATGAAGCTAAAGCTGAAGCAGAACAGGAACGCACCAAAATCGTCGCACAGGCGCAGGCTGAAATTGATGCCGAACGTAAACGTGCTCGTGAGGAGCTGCGTAAGCAGGTCGCAATCCTGGCTGTTGCTGGCGCCGAGAAGATCATCGAACGTTCCGTGGATGAAGCTGCTAACAGCGACATCGTGGATAAACTTGTCGCTGAACTGTAAGGAGGGAGGGGCTGATGTCTGAATTTGTAACGGTAGCTCGCCCCTACGCCAAAGCAGCTTTTGACTTTGCCGTCGAACACAAAAGTGTTGAACGCTGGCAGGATATGCTGGCGTTTGCCGCTGAAGTGACCAAAAACGAACAAATGGCAGAGCTTCTGTCCGGTGCTCTGGCGCCGGAAACGCTCTCTGACGCGTTCATTGCGGTCTGCGGTGAGCAACTGGACGAAAATGGCCAGAACCTGATTCGGGTTATGGCTGAAAATGGTCGTCTGAAAGTGCTCCCGGATGTTCTTGAGCAGTTCATTCACCTGCGCGCTGCCAGTGAGGCAACCGCAGAGGTAGAGGTTATCTCTGCCAACCCGTTGAGTGAAGAACAGCTTGCGAAGATCGTCGGCGCGATGGAAAAACGTCTGTCACGCAAAGTTAAGCTGAATTGCAAAATCGATAAGTCTGTTATGGCAGGTGTTATCATCCGTGCGGGTGATATGGTCATTGATGGTAGCGTACGCGGCCGTCTTGATCGCCTTGCAGACGTCTTGCAGTCTTAAGGGGACTGGAGCATGCAACTGAATTCCACCGAAATCAGCGAACTGATCAAGCAGCGCATTGCTCAGTTCAATGTTGTGAGCGAGGCTCACAACGAAGGTACTATCGTTTCCGTCAGTGACGGCGTTATCCGCATCCACGGCCTGGCCGATTGTATGCAGGGTGAGATGATTTCCCTGCCGGGTAACCGTTACGCTATCGCACTGAACCTGGAGCGCGACTCCGTAGGTGCCGTTGTGATGGGGCCGTACGCTGACCTGGCCGAAGGCATGAAGGTCAAATGTACTGGCCGTATTCTTGAAGTTCCGGTTGGCCGTGGCCTGCTGGGTCGCGTGGTGAACACCCTGGGTGCACCGATTGACGGCAAAGGTCCGGTTGAGCACGATGGCTTCTCGCCAATCGAAGTGATCGCACCGGGCGTTATCGAACGTCAGTCCGTCGATCAGCCGGTTCAAACCGGTTATAAATCCGTCGATGCTATGATTCCAATCGGCCGTGGCCAGCGTGAGCTGATCATCGGCGACCGTCAGACCGGTAAAACCGCGATGGCAATCGATGCGATCATCAACCAGCGTGATTCCGGCATTAAATGCGTCTACGTGGCTATCGGCCAGAAAGCGTCCACCATTTCTAACGTGGTTCGTAAACTGGAAGAGCACGGCGCGCTGTCCAACACCATCGTGGTAGTGGCGACCGCTTCTGAATCCGCTGCACTGCAATACCTGGCGCCATATGCCGGTTGCGCAATGGGCGAATACTTCCGCGACCGCGGTGAAGATGCGCTGATCGTTTACGACGATCTGTCTAAACAGGCCGTTGCTTACCGTCAGGTTTCCCTGCTGCTCCGTCGTCCGCCTGGACGTGAAGCATTCCCGGGCGACGTGTTCTACCTCCACTCCCGTCTGCTGGAGCGCGCATCCCGCGTTAACGCGGAATACGTTGAGAACTTCACCAAAGGTGAAGTGAAAGGTAAAACCGGCTCCCTGACCGCGCTGCCGATTATCGAAACGCAGGCAGGTGACGTTTCCGCATTCGTTCCGACCAACGTAATTTCCATTACCGATGGTCAGATCTTCCTGGAAACCAACCTGTTTAACTCCGGTATTCGTCCGGCGGTTAACCCGGGTATTTCCGTATCCCGTGTGGGTGGTGCTGCTCAGACCAAGATCATCAAGAAACTGTCCGGTGGTATTCGTACCGCGCTGGCGCAGTATCGTGAACTGGCTGCGTTCTCTCAGTTCGCATCCGATCTGGATGAAGCAACCCGTAAGCAGCTGAGCCATGGTCAGAAAGTAACCGAGCTGCTGAAACAGAAACAGTATGCACCTATGTCTGTCGCACAGCAGGGTCTGGTCCTGTTTGCTGCTGAACGCGGTTACCTCGAAGATGTGGAACTGGCGAAAATCGGTAGCTTTGAAGCCGCTCTGCTGGCTTACGTCGACCGTGACCACGCTCCGCTGATGCAAGAGATTAACCAGACCGGTGGCTATAACGACGAGATCGAAGGCAAGCTGAAAAGCATCCTCGACTCCTTTAAAGCAACCCAGTCCTGGTAAAGTCTGGCGGCCTGCCCCAGGGCGGGCCGTAAGGCATTGAGGAGAAGTTCATGGCCGGCGCAAAAGAGATACGTAGTAAGATCGCAAGCGTCCAGAACACGCAAAAGATCACTAAAGCGATGGAAATGGTCGCCGCTTCCAAAATGCGTAAATCGCAGGAGCGCATGGCGGCCAGCCGTCCTTATGCAGATACCATGCGCAAAGTGATTGGTCACCTTGCAAACGGCAATCTGGAATATAAGCACCCGTACCTGGAAGAACGCGACGTTAAACGCGTGGGCTACCTGGTGGTGTCGACCGACCGTGGTCTGTGCGGTGGCTTGAACATTAACCTGTTCAAAAAGCTGCTGGCGGATATGAAAGTATGGTCCGATAAAGGCGTTCAGTGCGATATCGCAATGATCGGCTCGAAGGGCGTCTCTTTCTTTAGTTCCGTAGGTGGCAATATTGTCGCCCAGGTGACCGGTATGGGTGATAACCCGTCCCTGTCCGAACTGATCGGCCCGGTAAAAGTGATGTTGCAGGCCTATGATGAAGGCCGTCTGGACAAGCTTTACGTTGTCAGCAACAAATTTATTAATACCATGTCTCAGGCTCCGACCATTACTCAGCTGCTGCCGTTACCGGCATCAGAAGATGCTGAGCTGAAGCGTAAATCCTGGGATTACCTGTATGAGCCAGACCCGAAAGCGCTGCTGGATACCCTCCTGCGCCGTTATGTCGAGTCCCAGGTTTATCAGGGCGTGGTAGAAAACCTGGCCAGCGAGCAGGCCGCACGTATGGTGGCGATGAAAGCCGCAACCGATAATGGCGGCAGCCTGATTAAAGAGCTGCAGTTGGTATACAACAAAGCTCGTCAGGCCAGCATTACTCAGGAACTCACCGAGATCGTCGGTGGTGCATCCGCGGTATAACCAGGTTAATTCGTAGAGGATTCAAGATGGCTACTGGAAAAATTGTCCAGGTAATCGGCGCCGTGGTTGACGTCGAATTCCCTCAGGATGCCGTACCGCGCGTGTACGATGCTCTTGAGGTACAAAATGGTAACGAGAGCCTGGTGCTGGAAGTTCAGCAGCAGCTCGGCGGTGGTATCGTACGTGCTATCGCCATGGGTTCTTCCGACGGTCTGCGTCGTGGTCTGGAAGTTAAAGACCTTCAGCACCCGATCGAAGTCCCGGTTGGTAAAGCAACGCTGGGTCGTATCATGAACGTGCTGGGTCAGCCGATCGATATGAAAGGCGACATCGGCGAAGAAGAGCGTTGGGCGATTCACCGCGCAGCTCCGTCCTATGAAGAGCTGTCCAGCTCTCAGGAACTGCTGGAAACCGGCATCAAAGTTATCGACCTGATGTGTCCGTTCGCGAAGGGCGGTAAAGTCGGTCTGTTCGGTGGTGCGGGTGTAGGTAAAACCGTAAACATGATGGAGCTGATCCGTAACATCGCGATCGAACACTCCGGTTACTCCGTGTTTGCGGGCGTAGGTGAACGTACTCGTGAGGGTAACGACTTCTACCACGAAATGACCGACTCCAACGTTCTGGACAAAGTATCCCTGGTTTACGGCCAGATGAACGAGCCGCCGGGAAACCGTCTGCGCGTTGCGCTGACCGGCCTGACCATGGCTGAGAAATTCCGTGACGAAGGTCGTGACGTTCTGCTGTTCGTCGACAACATCTACCGTTATACCCTTGCCGGTACTGAAGTATCCGCACTGCTGGGCCGTATGCCTTCAGCAGTAGGTTATCAGCCGACTCTGGCGGAAGAGATGGGCGTTCTGCAGGAACGTATCACCTCCACCAAGACCGGTTCTATCACTTCCGTACAGGCGGTATACGTACCTGCGGATGACCTGACTGACCCATCACCAGCCACCACCTTTGCTCACTTAGACGCAACCGTGGTACTGAGCCGTCAGATCGCGTCTCTGGGTATCTACCCGGCCGTTGACCCGCTGGATTCCACCAGCCGTCAGCTGGATCCGCTGGTGGTTGGTCAGGAGCACTACGACACCGCGCGTGGCGTACAGTCCCTGCTGCAGCGTTACCAGGAACTGAAAGACATCATCGCCATCCTTGGTATGGATGAACTGTCTGAAGAAGACAAACTGGTGGTAGCACGCGCGCGTAAGATTCAGCGCTTCCTGTCCCAGCCGTTCTTCGTGGCAGAAGTATTTACCGGTTCTCCGGGTAAATACGTCTCCCTGAAAGACACCATCCGTGGTTTTAAAGGCATCATGGAAGGCGAATACGATCACCTGCCAGAGCAGGCGTTCTACATGGTCGGTTCTATCGACGAAGCCGTGGAAAAAGCCAAAAAACTTTAACGCCTTAATCGGAGGGTGATATGGCAATGACTTACCACCTGGATGTCGTCAGCGCGGAGAAACAGATGTTCTCCGGCCTGGTCGAAAAAATCCAGGTAACGGGTAGTGAAGGTGAACTGGGTATTTACCCGGGTCACGCGCCGCTGCTCACCGCCATTAAGCCTGGTATGATTCGCATCGTTAAACAGCACGGTCATGAAGAGTTTATCTATCTGTCCGGCGGCATTCTCGAAGTGCAGCCTGGTAGCGTGACCGTTCTGGCTGATACGGCAATTCGTGGCCAGGATCTCGACGAAGCGCGAGCCCTGGAATCGAAGCGTAAAGCGGAAGAGCACATTAACAGCTCTCACGGCGACGTGGATTACGCTCAGGCGTCCGCGGAACTGGCCAAAGCGATCGCCAAACTGCGCGTTATCGAGTTGACCAAAAAAGCGATGTAACACCGGCTTGAAAGTTAAAAGGCCAGTCTGGTTTCCAGGCTGGCTTTTTTTATGGCTTCGTTTCAACAATTGCAAAACTAAAACCGCATTTTAAATTTTTGTGATTTAAGTCACGCTTTTGTTGAACGATTAAATAGTGCGGCGTAGACTTATTTTGTGATGTTTATCACATAACGAGCTCGGCAGAACGTATTCTTTAATCAGGAAGCCATCATGAAACTGCTTAACAAAATTATCGCTTTCTTCAGCGCGATGAACGTCACCTTCGGTACTTTCAACCACTAAGCCGTTCCGCCTTCGCGCTGTCCCGCTAATGAACACGACAACCCTTGCGGTGTGAAGCTGAAAAGAACAAGGTCGCCTGAGGGCGACCCTGGTGTTTTTGTCCTTCGGTGAAGGTGTAAGACGTCGTTACCCGCAGAGTGCGGCCTAATGACGGTTGAGAAAATTGCCGGTCGCAAAACTGCCGTCGGCACGGCGTAACAACGGATCCGGTAGCGCCAGCGTTTGATAATCGTCGCCGGTGATGGTTTTCCCTGCCGCGTTGACGCTTCTGCCATCGCGAATAAAGAAGTTATTAGCCTCAACGTTACCGACGACGGCATCATCATATTTCCCGGGCTGGCTGCGCAGAGAGAGGTTGTTGCTGAAGCGGCCCTGGGTCTCCGGCTTGCCGTAAGGGCTGGGGCGGAAGATATAGTTAAAACGCTGATTATCCACCGCCACGTTGTTGACCACCACCAGCTTGCCGGGGTTGAAATTGTCGGTGAACCCGTCCAGATGATTGCCCGTCGCGATGCTGTTGCGTACTTCGTGGCCTACCGGCTGCCCTTCCCCACCCAGTTTGAAACCGTTGCTGGTATTATTGCGGGCAATTGAATTCTCGATCACCACAACGCCGTTGGCGCCGTCTTCAATCTTGTTGAACAGGTCAAATCCGTCGTCGATGTTATCGTGCGAGTAGCACCCTTCCAGCCGGTTGCCTTCTCCTACGCGCATTTTTACCGCGAAACCGTCGGCGTTAATCTTTCCGGGATCCTCGTTACTGAACGATTCTGAGTTCACCACCCGGTTATAGCTGGCCCACAGCGGGCGACCAATCTTATCCGGAGAGGATATCTGAATCCCGGTATCCTCATTTTTGTAGGCGGTGACGTTCTCGATCAGGTTATGACTGCCCTGGATGCGCAGACTTTTATCGGTGACTGAAATACCGTTGATATGCCAGTAGCTTGCATCCAGCAGCAGGCCATGAACGACGGCCTTCCCATCGGCCTGCAGCGTTTTTTCCCGTCCCTGCAGCCCGCTGGCCTGCAGCGGAATCAGCGTTTGCGGATAATCCCCGGCGGCTAAAACAATCTTCCCCCCTGGCGGCAGCCGCTCAACGGCGGTGGCGAGGTCGAACGGTGAGCCGGCCGTCCCTTTGGCGCTGGCCTGCCCCTGAGGAGAAACATACAGCGTATTCCCTTCGATGGGAGAGATGCGTTCAACCGTCAGACGTTGCGTCACCGGCTTTTGGCCGTTGGCTGGGGTAAAACGAATCTCGAAGGTGCTCTTATCCTTAAGCGTGGCCGGTTGCGTCAGCATCTCTCCGGCTTTGACCCGTTTGCCCAACCCAATCGTCACTTCATCCTGGAGGAGGGTAAAGTCGCCATCATCGTTCGCGCGCGCCTGCAGAATGTACTCCGCGTCTGCGCTTTTTGCGCCCGAGGCTATTTGCATCACCAGCGGCCAGCGGCTGGCGACAGACGGTCGTGAGGCAACCGTATGCGCAGCCGATGTTGCCAGCGAAGCGTGAGTGACGGTGATTTTCGCGTTGCGTGAGGCAAAAAAGCCCACGTAGTAGCGCTCTTTATCCTGTTGCGCGATCAGGTCGGCGTGAGGGACCTTCTGGCTGACCCATGCGTCGCTGCCGACCGGTGCCCATGAGGTTATAAACCCCTCGTCGGTGCGCGCCAGCCTGAGCTGGAAAGCGGGTGTTTGCCGCAGATCGATGTTTTCTTTATAACTGATGCGGTTGATTGTGGAACCTGCGTTGCCCCACGGCTGGGTAATACCTTCGCGGGCGATCGCCTGCACTTTAACGCGTGAGTGGTCTTTTTTATCCTGGGTCATAATGGCGTTCATCACCATATTGGCTGCCGCCGGAAACTCTTCATAACCCACCTTTAAAGGCTGTTGTCGCGGGTGGCCGATGACATCACGAACCAGCAGTCCCGCGCCCTCCTGGGCCGCCGGGAGAGCGCCATTTTCCGGACCAAACTGATCGACCGTTACCGTGGCTTGTAGGGTAAAATTCTGCCGGGCCGACAGTTCAGTATAAAAGAAGGTCAGGCCATCATGGGAGTTGGCGATTTTTCCGCCGCGGCTCTCAAGGATCACGGGCGCGCTGAGATCGGCGCTATCGTTCGGGGTCAGCTTTTTTCCAGCAATCGTTACGTCATTCACGCCGATTTTTTCCGGCAGAACATTCGAGGAAAAATTAACATCAGTAGACTGGCCAAAAGCGATCCCCCGCCAGATATGCGGCTCGTCAGCATGCAGCGGCAATGCGATAATTGTGCTGGAAAGGGCTAATGCCAAAGGTATTTTTTTATTCATTTTTGTTCTCCAGGGTAAATATTGACCAGCATTATCATGAGAATGAAATGCTGTTTCTATTTACCATGTCACAATAAATGAATATTGAAATCGTGTTTTATTTTTTAACTCATGCTTTATTCAGACGTCAAAAAAACAGAAAAAGCAGTGAGATAGCAGATATTTACCTCCTTTATGACCTTTTTTCGGAGGTAAACTCATTTGCAGTGGTGAAAAATAGCACCATAAAATGGTGTATAGCGTTGAGCCAGGGCGTTTTTTCCTCGTCTCGTTTCATGATGAAAAATATGTAGATATTTCAACGTGAAAGGCTTTTACTTTTCGTTCTAATAGCTGTCAGGATGCGTATGTCAAACAGTGCGATGAGCGTGGTTATCCTTGCCGCAGGCAAAGGGACCCGCATGTATTCCGATCTTCCTAAGGTGTTGCATACACTGGCCGGGAAGCCAATGGTGCAGCATGTTATTGATGCTACTAAAGATCTCGGCGCTTCCGCCGTCCACCTGGTATACGGGCACGGCGGCGATCTGCTGCGCCAGACGCTGCATGAAGACAATCTGAACTGGGTCCTACAGGCCGAACAGCTCGGTACCGGCCATGCCATGCAGCAGGCGGCGCCGTTCTTCAAAGATGATGAAGACATCATGATGCTGTATGGCGATGTCCCACTGATCTCCGTCGATACCCTGCAACGTCTGCGTGCGGCGAAGCCGCAGGGCGGTATTGGCTTGCTGACGGTGAAACTGGACGACCCAAGCGGATATGGTCGTATTACTCGTGAAAACGGCCAGGTCACCGGGATTGTTGAGCATAAAGATGCCAGCGAAGCGCAGCGCCAGATTCAGGAAATTAATACCGGGATTTTGATCGCCAGCGGTGCGGATTTAAAACGCTGGCTGGCGAAGCTGACCAACAACAATGCGCAGGGCGAATACTACATCACCGATATTATCGCGATGGCATATCAGGAAGGGCGTGAAATCGTTGCCGTGCATCCGCAGCGTCTAAGCGAAGTGGAAGGGGTAAACAACCGCCTGCAGCTGTCCCGCCTGGAGCGCGTCTATCAGTCTGAACAGGCTGAAAAACTGCTGCTGGCCGGCGTGATGCTGCGCGATCCGGCGCGTTTTGATCTCCGCGGTACGCTGAAACATGGGCGTGATGTGGAGATGGATACTAACGTTATCCTTGAAGGGAACGTGGTGCTGGGCGATCGCGTGAAGATCGGCGCCGGCTGCGTCATCAAAAACAGTACCCTTGACGATGATTGCGAGATTAGCCCTTATTCGGTGGTGGAAGATGCGCATCTGCACGCCGCCTGTACTATCGGGCCGTTCGCACGTCTGCGTCCGGGCGCGGAGCTGCTGGAAGGCGCCCATGTCGGCAACTTTGTCGAAATGAAAAAAGCGCGCCTCGGTAAAGGGTCGAAGGCGGGGCATCTTACCTATCTCGGTGATGCGGAAATCGGCGATAACGTGAATATCGGCGCCGGTACCATTACCTGTAATTATGATGGCGCCAATAAATTTAAGACCATCATCGGTGACGATGTGTTTGTCGGTTCTGATACCCAGCTGGTGGCGCCGGTTACCGTGGGCAATGGCGTGACTATTGCCGCGGGTACCACGGTCACCCGTGACATTGCCGATAACGAACTGGTGCTGAGCCGCGTGCCGCAGGTCCATAAACAGGGCTGGCAGCGTCCGGTGAAGAAGAAGTAACTCTTTTATCCTTCGTCCCGGTGGGGCGAGGGGCGGGGTGAGGGGATAATATAATCCTCCGCCCCACGGCAGTAACCATAAAAATAACCCCACTCTCTACAAGGCTCGGGGCGCCCGTAAAGGGCATTACCCAACGCAGTAACAGGCGAAGGGTAAACACAGGTCAGCGACAACGCATGGCATAACGCCATTATCAGGAAATTTAACTATGTGTGGAATTGTTGGCGCAGTCGCGCAGCGTGATATTGCTGAAATCCTTCTCGAAGGTTTACGTCGTCTGGAATACCGTGGATATGACTCTGCCGGTCTGGCAGTAGTTGATAACGAAGGGCATATGTCCCGCGTTCGCCGTCTCGGTAAAGTCCAGATGTTGGCTCAGGCGGTAGAAGAGCAGCCGTTGCACGGTGGTACGGGGATTGCTCATACCCGCTGGGCGACGCACGGCGAACCGTCTGAAGGTAACGCGCATCCGCATGTTTCTGAACACATTGTGGTGGTCCATAACGGTATCATCGAAAACCACGAACCGCTGCGAGAACTGCTGCAATCCCGTGGCTACGTATTTGTCTCCGAGACCGATACCGAGGTGATTGCGCACCTGGTGCACTGGGAGCTGGAACAAGGCGGTACGCTGCGCGAAGCCGTTCTGCGCGCCATCCCCCAGCTGCGCGGCGCTTATGGCACCGTCATTATGGATACCCGCGATCCCGGTACCCTGCTGGCGGCCCGTTCGGGTAGCCCGCTGGTCATCGGTCTGGGGATGGGGGAAAACTTCATTGCCTCCGATCAGCTGGCGCTGCTGCCGGTGACCCGTCGTTTTATCTTCCTCGAAGAGGGCGATATTGCCGAAGTGACCCGTCGTTCCGTGGCGATCTTCGATAAATCCGGCGCTGAAGTTAAGCGTGCGGATATCGAATCCAACCTGCAATATGATGCCGGTGATAAAGGTATTTACCGCCACTACATGCAGAAAGAGATCTACGAACAGCCGAATGCGATCAAAAACACCCTCGCCGGGCGTATCAGCCATGGCGAAGTGGATCTGAGCGAGCTGGGGGCGCATGCTAACGAGATGCTGTCCCAGGTTGAGCATATCCAGATTGTGGCCTGCGGCACCTCGTATAACTCCGGTATGGTTTCGCGCTACTGGTTTGAAGCGCTGGCGGGCGTGCCGTGCGATGTCGAAATCGCCTCTGAGTTCCGCTATCGCAAATCGGCGGTACGCCGCAACAGCCTGATGATCACGCTCTCCCAGTCCGGTGAGACCGCGGATACGCTGGCCGCGCTGCGTCTGTCAAAAGAGCTGGGCTATCTCGGTTCACTGGCTATCTGTAACGTTGCCGGTTCCTCCCTGGTACGTGAATCCGATTTGGCATTAATGACCAACGCCGGCACCGAGATTGGCGTGGCGTCGACCAAGGCTTTCACCACCCAGCTGACCGTATTGCTGCTGCTGGTGGCGAAACTGGCGCGTCTTAAAGGCCAGGATGCGGCGATTGAGCATGATATCGTGCAGGGGCTGCAGGCGCTGCCGAGCCGTATTGAACAGATGCTGTCTCAGGATAAGCGGATTGAAGCGCTGGCCGAGCACTTCTCCGATAAGCATCATGCGCTGTTCCTTGGCCGCGGCGATCAGTACCCGATCGCTCTGGAAGGGGCGCTGAAGCTCAAAGAGATCTCTTATATCCATGCGGAAGCCTATGCTGCCGGCGAGCTGAAACACGGCCCTCTGGCGCTGATTGACGCGGAAATGCCGGTGATTGTCGTGGCGCCAAACAACGAACTGCTGGAAAAACTGAAATCGAACATCGAAGAAGTGCGCGCCCGTGGCGGAGAGCTGTACGTCTTTGCCGATGGCGATGCCGGTTTCAACAGCAGCGACAACATGCACATCATTGAGATGCCGCATGTTGAAGAGGTGATTGCGCCAATCTTCTACACCGTACCGTTGCAGCTGCTGGCGTACCACGTCGCGCTGATTAAAGGTACGGACGTTGACCAGCCGCGTAACCTGGCGAAATCGGTTACCGTCGAATAAAATGCCATGCATTATGCAAAGGGCTGCCATCCGGTGGCCCTTTTTCTTACCGCTCGATCCTTTTTTCATTGCACGGTGAAAAATTCTGCGGCGCTGTTTTATGACAAACTGTCATCTTCGGCTACGATTTCGGGTGTCATAAAAAGAAAATTTATCTGCAAACTTAACGTCACTTAAATATATAACAATATGATTTATATTGTTTTTATTTTCGCCAGCCGCGCATCTTTTTGGGTGTCATAAAACTGTAATAATTCGTACATTTTACTGTCACCTCTTTGTCCTATTTTGCTCACCATAGCCTCGAAACAACGATTTACGAATCCAGCAGGAGACATTATGAACGTTATGCGTACCACCGTCGCAACAGTTGTCGCCGCGACCTTATCGATGAGCGCTTTTTCTGCATTTGCAGCGGCAAGCCTGACTGGCGCGGGCGCAACTTTCCCTGCGCCGGTGTATGCCAAATGGGCTGATACCTATCAGAAAGAAACCGGCAATAAAGTGAACTACCAGGGCATCGGCTCCTCCGGTGGTGTAAAACAGATTATTGCCAACACCGTTGATTTCGGTGCTTCTGATGCACCTCTGGAAGATGACAAACTGGCTCAGGAAGGCCTGTTCCAGTTCCCGACCGTTATCGGCGGCGTGGTTCTGGCTATCAATCTGCCGGGCGTCAAATCCGGCGAGCTGGTGCTGGACGGCAAAACCCTGGGGGATATCTACCTCGGCAAAATTAAGAAGTGGGATGACGAAGCGATCGCTAAACTCAACCCGGGTATGAAACTGCCGGCACAGAATATTGCCGTGGTTCGTCGCGCTGACGGTTCCGGTACCTCCTTCGTCTTCACCAGCTATCTGGCGAAAGTGAACGAAGAGTGGAAATCTAAAATCGGCGCCGGCTCTACCGTTAACTGGCCGACCGGCCTGGGCGGCAAAGGCAACGACGGTATCGCCGCTTTCGTTCAGCGTCTGCCGGGCTCCATTGGCTACGTTGAATACGCTTACGCTAAGCAGAACAACCTGGCCTACACCAAACTGCTCTCCGCAGATGGTAAGCCGGTTAGCCCGAACGAAGATAACTTTGCCAATGCGGCAAAAGGTATCGACTGGAGCAAATCCTTCGCCCAGGATCTGACCAACCAGAACGGTGAGAACGCATGGCCGATCACCTCAACCACCTTCATCCTGGTACACAAAGCGACGACCAAACCAGAACAGACGGCCGAAGTGCTGAAATTCTTTGACTGGGCGTACAAAAACGGCGGTAAAGAAGCTAACGCTCTGGATTACGCAACGCTGCCGGACAGCGTGGTTGAGCAGGTACGCGCTGCATGGAAAACCAACGTGAAAGACAGCAGCGGTAAAGCGCTGTACTAAATACCGTCATACCTTGAGCCGCCCGCAAGCAGGCAGCTTACAGGAGGATGTGTATAGCATTACCTTTGCCCGAAAGAACGGTAAAATACCGGTCTTTCGGGCCCGAACTTAAAGAGTAACCTATGGCTGCAACCAAGCCGGCATTTAACCCTCCGGGGAAAAAGGGTGACATCATTTTCGGCGTGCTGGTTAAGCTGGCGGCGCTGATTGTGCTATTGATGCTGGGCGGCATCATCGTTTCCCTCATCATCTCTTCATGGCCAAGCATTCAGAAGTTTGGTTTTTCCTTTTTGTGGACTAAAGAGTGGGATGCGCCCAACGAAATCTTCGGTGCGCTGGTGCCCATCTACGGGACGCTGGTCACCTCGTTTATCGCGCTGCTGATCGCCGTTCCGGTGAGCTTCGGCATCGCGTTATTCCTGACGGAACTCTCGCCGGGCTGGCTGAAACGCCCGCTTGGCATCGCGATTGAGCTGCTGGCGGCTATCCCCAGTATCGTGTACGGCATGTGGGGCCTGTTTATCTTTGCCCCGCTGTTCGCCACCTACTTCCAGGAGCCGGTGGGCAACGTCCTGTCGACGATTCCGTTTGTGGGGGCGCTGTTTGCCGGCCCGGCGTTTGGGATCGGTATTCTGGCGGCAGGCGTCATTCTGGCCATCATGATTATCCCGTATATCGCTGCGGTAATGCGCGATGTCTTCGAGCAGACGCCGGTGATGATGAAAGAGTCGGCCTACGGCATCGGCTGTACGACCTGGGAAGTTATCTGGCGTATCGTGCTGCCGTTTACCAAGAATGGGGTGATCGGCGGCGTGATGCTGGGTCTGGGGCGCGCGCTGGGGGAAACCATGGCGGTGACCTTTATTATCGGTAACACCTACCAGCTGGATAGCGCCTCGCTGTATATGCCGGGCAACAGTATCACCTCTGCGCTGGCCAATGAGTTTGCCGAAGCGGAAACCGGCCTGCACGTGGCGGCGCTGATGGAACTGGGGCTGATTCTGTTCGTTATCACCTTTATTGTTCTGGCGGCGTCTAAATTCATGATTATGCGCCTCGCTAAGAATGAGGGGGCTCGCTGATGGCAACGCTCGAATTGCAAACCACCGCTGAGCTGGCGGAATCCCGCCGTAAAATGCAGGCCAAACGTCGGCTGAAGAACCGTATCGCCCTGACGCTTTCCATGGCGACGATGGTGTTTGGTCTGTTCTGGCTGGTATGGATCCTGATGGCCACGATTACGCGCGGCTTCGATGGGATGTCGCTGGCGTTGTTCACTGAAATGACGCCGCCGCCGAACACCGCAGGCGGTGGTCTGGCGAATGCTCTGGCCGGCAGCGGCCTGTTGATCCTGTGGTCCACGATTTTCGGTACGCCGCTGGGCATTATGGCGGGGATCTATCTGGCGGAATATGGGCGTAAGTCCTGGCTGGCGGAAGTGATTCGTTTTATTAACGATATCCTGCTTTCCGCTCCGTCCATCGTGGTGGGTCTGTTCGTCTACACCATTGTGGTGGCGCAGATGCAGCACTTTTCCGGCTGGGCTGGGGTCATCGCGCTGGCGCTGCTGCAGGTCCCGATCGTCATTCGCACCACGGAAAATATGCTGAAACTGGTGCCGGACAGCCTGCGTGAAGCGGCCTATGCGCTGGGGACGCCGAAGTGGAAGATGATTTCCGCGATCACCCTGAAGGCCTCGGTTTCCGGGATCATGACGGGGATTCTGCTGGCCATCGCCCGTATCGCCGGGGAAACGGCGCCGCTGCTGTTCACCGCGCTCTCCAACCAGTTCTGGAGCACCGATATGATGCAGCCGATCGCCAACCTGCCGGTGACCATTTTCAAATTTGCCATGAGTCCGTTCGCGGAGTGGCAGCAACTGGCATGGGCCGGGGTATTGCTTATCACCCTGTGCGTATTGCTGCTGAACATTCTGGCGCGCGTGGTTTTCGCGAAGAATAAACACGGTTAATTTTTGCGGCGCGGCGAAATGCGGCGCCGAATGAGGAAGAGATTGATGAGTATGGCGAATGCGACCCCGGGTAAACTTTCAGTTCGTAACCTGAACTTCTACTACGGAAAATTCCATGCCCTGAAAAACATCAACCTGGATATCACCAAAAACCAGGTTACAGCGTTTATCGGCCCGTCAGGTTGCGGTAAATCGACCCTGCTGCGTACGTTTAACAAAATGTTTGAACTGTACCCGGAGCAGCGTGCGGAAGGCGAAATTCTGCTGGATGGCGACAACATTCTGACCAACACCCAAGATATCGCCCTGCTGCGGGCGAAAGTCGGCATGGTCTTCCAGAAGCCGACGCCGTTCCCGATGTCGATTTATGACAATATCGCCTTCGGCGTTCGCCTGTTTGAAAAGCTGTCGCGCGCCGATATGGATGAGCGCGTCCAGTGGGCGTTGACCAAAGCCGCATTATGGAACGAAACCAAAGATAAACTGCATCAGAGTGGATATTCTCTCTCCGGCGGGCAGCAGCAGCGTCTGTGCATCGCGCGCGGTATCGCGATTCGCCCGGAAGTGCTGTTACTGGATGAACCGTGTTCCGCGCTGGATCCGATCTCAACCGGGCGTATTGAAGAGCTGATCACCGAACTGAAGCAGGATTACACCGTCGTTATTGTTACCCACAACATGCAGCAGGCTGCGCGTTGTTCAGACCATACGGCATTTATGTACCTTGGCGAGCTGATTGAATTCAGTAACACGGACGATCTGTTTACCAAGCCCGCGAAGAAGCAAACTGAAGATTATATTACTGGCCGCTACGGTTGATTGCCCTTCTGCTTTCACAGGCTCTAACCAGTTGGGCATTCAGGAGACACCATGGACAACCTAAATCTTAATAAACACATTTCCGGCCAGTTCAATGCAGAACTGGAGTATATCCGCACCCAGGTGTTGACCATGGGTGGGCTGGTGGAACAGCAGCTTTCTGATGCCATCACCGCGATGCACAATCAGGACAGCGATCTGGCAAAACGCGTGATCGAGGGTGATAAGCAGGTCAACATGATGGAAGTTGCCATTGATGAAGCCTGTGTACGCATTATTGCCAAGCGTCAGCCTACCGCCAGCGACCTGCGTTTAGTGATGGCGATTATCAAAACCATCGCGGAACTGGAACGTATTGGCGACGTCGCGGATAAAATTTGCCGTACCGCGCTGGAGAAGTTTTCCCAGCAGCATCAGCCGCTGCTGGTCAGCCTGGAATCGCTGGGGCGTCATACCGTGCAGATGCTGCATGACGTACTGGACGCGTTCGCCCGCATGGATCTGGACGAAGCGGTGCGTATCTATCGCGAAGATAAGAAAGTCGATCAGGAATATGAGGGCATCGTACGTCAGCTGATGACCTATATGATGGAAGATTCGCGTACCATTCCCAGCGTGCTGACCGCCCTGTTCTGCGCCCGGTCTATTGAGCGGATCGGCGACCGTTGCCAGAACATCTGCGAATACATCTTCTACTTTGTGAAGGGACAGGATTTTCGCCACGTGGGCGGCGACGAACTGGATAAGCTGCTGGCGGGTAAAGACCCGAAAGAGTAATCACCACGGCTCCCCGGTTGCGCTACGCTTACCGGGGCTACGGGCGCGCGGGTCGCCCGGACAAGGCGCGGATCGCTGCCATCCGGGGCTCCGGCAATTATCGCGTGATGTTCCAGCCGCGCGCTTTCCACAGCGCCGGCAGCTGCGCTAAATCGGTAAACGTCGTCACTTTCGGATGAACGATCGGTTTGTTATGCGGATCGGCGCAGAAGTAGAAAACCTCCATCCCGGCATCGATTCCTGACTGCGCGCCCGCGCTGGAATCATCCACCAGAATGCAGTTTCCGACGTTAACGTCCATCGCTTTCGCCGCATGGAACATCAGCGCCGGATCGGGCTTCCAGCGTTGGATATCGTAACCGCTGTACAGTCGGTCGGGAAAATGGCGCAACATGCCGGTTCGACCGAGCGAGTGCTGCATTTTGCTCACCGGGCCGTTCGAAACCACGCACATCGGCACGGTTACCGCATCCAGCAGCGTTTCGGCACCGGCGATCGCTTCCAGTTCTGAATCAAACAGGCGCGCGACTTCGGCACGGTAGAGCGGTTCGAGCTCAGGTTTTTGCAGGTCGACGCCGTACTCTTCATTGATGGTGTCGATGATTTCGTAGAGCTTTACCCCTTTGAAACGCTTAAATATCTCTTCTAAATCCAGGGTAATACCGAACGCTTTGAACATGTGAACATAGGCGCGGGAACAGATCACTTCGCTGTCGACCAGCGTGCCGTCACAGTCGAAAAATAGAGCTTCTATTTGGGACATGCCGTTTCCATTTTAATCAGTTTAACGTTTTCGTCATGTATATTGCCGGGACGCAATCGTTGCCGTATAAGCAAATTCAATGAAAAAAATTACCATACAACTGCACCTGGTGTCGCATTTTGGTATAGGATAGCGGCGAAATTTCCCTCCTTTGTTCGGAAACCGATAATGAGTCAACAACAAACCAGCCAGTCTTCTGGCCAGGGTCTGCTGGAGCGCGTGTTCAAACTCCGTGAACACGGCACGACGGCACGCACCGAAGCGATCGCAGGTTTCACCACCTTTCTGACGATGGTCTACATTGTTTTCGTTAACCCACAAATACTTGGCGTGGCGGGTATGGATACCAGCGCTGTGTTTGTGACGACCTGTCTGATTGCCGCCTTCGGTAGTATTCTGATGGGGCTGTTCGCAAACCTGCCGGTCGCGCTGGCGCCGGCAATGGGCCTGAATGCTTTCTTCGCTTTTGTCGTCGTCCAGGCGATGGGCCTGTCGTGGCAGGTGGGGATGGGCGCCATTTTCTGGGGCGCCGTTGGCCTGCTGCTGCTGACCATTTTCCGCGTGCGTTACTGGATGATCGCCAATATTCCGCTCAGCCTGCGCGTGGGGATCACCAGCGGTATCGGTCTGTTCATCGGTATGATGGGGCTGAAAAATGCCGGCGTGATTGTCGCGAATCAGGACACCCTGGTGAGTATCGGCAATCTGACCTCTCACAGCGTCCTGCTGGGGATCCTCGGCTTCTTTATTATTGCTATTCTGGCCTCCCGTAACATTCATGCGGCGGTGCTGGTTTCCATCGTGGTGACGACGCTGCTGGGCTGGATACTGGGTGATGTTCACTACGCCGGGATTGTTTCCGCGCCGCCGAGCATTACTTCGGTTATTGGCCACGTTGATTTGGCCGGCTCGTTTAATCTCGGTCTGGCGGGGGTTATCTTCTCCTTTATGCTGGTGAACCTGTTCGACTCTTCCGGCACCCTGATTGGCGTGACCGATAAAGCCGGCCTTGCCGATGAGAAGGGTAAATTCCCACGGATGAAGCAGGCGCTGTTTGTCGACAGCATCTCATCGGTGGCTGGTTCCTTTATCGGTACCTCTTCCGTCACCGCTTATATCGAATCCTCCTCCGGCGTCTCGGTGGGCGGGCGTACCGGCCTGACGGCGGTAGTCGTTGGTATTCTGTTCCTGCTGGTGATTTTCCTGTCGCCGCTGGCGGGTATGGTACCGGCGTATGCCGCAGCAGGTGCGCTGATCTACGTGGGCGTGCTGATGACATCGAGCCTGTCGCGCGTGAAGTGGGACGATCTGACGGAAGCGGTGCCGGCGTTTATTACCGCGGTGATGATGCCGTTTAGCTTCTCGATTACCGAAGGGATTGCGTTAGGCTTTATCTCTTACTGCGTGATGAAGATCGGTACCGGCCGCCTGCGCGACCTTAGCCCGTGCGTAATTATCGTCTCGCTGCTGTTCGTGCTGAAAATCGTGTTTATTGACGCACATTAACGCTCGCGCATCATAATGAAAAAGCCCGGCAGCGCTGCCGGGCTTTTTTTATATTTAACGGACGCGCTGAATATACTCGCCAAATGCGGTTAGCTGGCCGCGCAGATGGTCGAGGGTGCTCTGATCGACCACTTCACCCGACTGCGGATCGACTTTGTTCTGAATTACGCCGCCCATAAACTCAGGTTTGTTCATCACCATCGCATCAAGGAACACCAGTATCTGTCGCAGGTGATACTGGCAGCGTGCGCCGCCGATAGCGCCCATCGAGCTGGTTTGAATCAGTACCGGTTTCCCGGCCAGCGGTTGTTCAGGCAGGCGCGACAGCCAGTCAATCGCGTTTTTCAGGCCGCCAGGCACGGAATAGTTATATTCGGGCGTCACGATGACGACGCCGTCCGCTTCGCGAATCTGTTGTGCAATATCCTGCACGCCTTGCGGGAAACCTTCTTCCTGCTGAACATCCGCGTCATACAACGGAATGTCGCCAATCGACGGCAGTGCGGAGATTTCCATGCCCGCCGGCGCGATACCTGGCAGGGTACGTGCGACCATGCCATTAAAAGACCCCTTGCGCAGACTTCCGAGTAACGTAACAACTTTCAACGTATCAGACATGATTGCTCCTTTGCATCATGATGGCCGGACTGACCGGTCAGTTGAGGGAGAAGGCTTTTTCTGCAGGCAGACTGGTAAAACGTATCAGACGGGCAGAGGCTTCTTTCGCGCGCCGCTGTGCGTCCGGCAGACTACGCCAGCCGTCCTGATGGGTGTATTCCCAGACTTTAAGCTGGCCGATAGCGGGCGTCGCGGCGATGGACCACACCAGCACCGTTTCGGCGTCGCAGAGGGCTTCAACAGGCTGTATGTTGGTGGTTCGCAGCCGGCCCGCGCCGGGCAACAGCTGCAGGCGTACGGAAGATTCGCCGGTCAGCTTCAGCACGCTGCGACGCAGCGCCACCAGCTGGGCGCGCGCTTCGTCCGGATCGTGCTGGATGTTAATCCATAAATTCTCATTGCTGTTGAAAACATAGCGGTTGGCATCGTGCAGAGGATGAATGCCGTGCGAGGCGTGCTGAAGTTCCATATCCAGTCCGCAATCGCCTTCCGTCGTCAACGTGACGCCGACAATGTTTCCGGCATAGGAAATAGAAAATCGGGGGAGATGGGGGTCGCGAAAGACCGGCCTGCCGTGGTCATCGCTGATGATTTCGGGAAGCTCGCTAATGCCATACAGCATGAACACCAGTTCGGCGAGCAGTGAACGTGATGCGCGATAGCGGGCCTGCTGGTACTCTGGCAGGCGCTGTGCGGCTTGATGACAGGCCGCCGACAGGCGTGTCGATAGCGGCTCCCGGGTGTTGAGTATCCCTCTTGCAAAATGCGTTGCCATTCGTCGCTCCGTGATTAATGGTCTGAGATAAAATAGAGGCGGTTATTATCACCTGGTATTGATAGGTTTTAATGCGGAAATCACCCCTTGAAAAGGGTATTTGCGCGAATTTTACAAATTATTGCGCGATTGGCAGACGCTGATGAGGAAAAGCGCGTTAGAGCGGGTCCCTGTAGAGCCGCTTGAGGGTTTCTCTGAGCCAGACCAGCTTGGGGTTGTCGCTATTGCGTTTGTGCCACAGCAAGGTGAAGGGCACCCGCGTTTTTTCCAGCAGTAGCGGCTCCAGCGGTAGCGGGCGTGAAACCAGCGGTAAATGGTGCTGCTGGTTATAGTGATGGCAATAGCGCGGCGCGGTGGCCAGCATAGTGTGATTCGGCTGGGCGGCCATAAACAGCGATTGTTCGAACCCCGGTAGGGTTAACGCGACGGTGCGCTTGTGTCCCTGTTCGTGCAGAACATCATCCAGCGCCCAGGTATCGCTTTGTTCCCAGCTGATATTGATATGCGGGTAGCGTAAAAAAGTCGCCAGATTCCACTCCTCATCGAGCGCCGGGTGATCCGCCCGCAGCCATACCTGAGGCAGATCGGTAAACAGGACTTCAAAATCGATATACCACGGCAGCTGGCTCAGCTGTTCCCGCGAACGCGGATGCGTTTCCCGTCCGCAAAAGCCGATATCAACCTCACCGCGAATAATGGCGTCCAGCGAGTCGTAATCCCAGTTGCGCAGGCGGATCAGCGCCTGGGGATAGCGCTGGTAGATTTGCTGCGACAGGGAATTGAACAGGATCATCAGCAGCGGCGTTTCCGCCGCCAGTTCGAACTTCAGACCGCTCGGCATGATGTGGTGGGGTTTATCGAGGATCTGGTTGCCCATCTGCATCCAGTCCGTCAGATCCTGCTCCATGCGGGTCATCAATGGCGTCGGCGACAGACCGAGCGGCGTTTTAACGAATAGCGGATCGTCAAACCAGGCGCGTAGTTTAGCTAATGATTTACTCACCGCCGACGGCGAAACGTTCATACGTTTCGCCGTGCGGGTGACGCTGAGCTCCTGGGTCAGAAGCTGCAGACAGAGTAATAAATTAAGATCGAGACTCGACAGGGATTTCTTCATTATGTTGCGCAGCCCGGACAGAGGAAGCGGCCAGAATCAGAACAATGCTCACTATGCTACAGCCAATGAGAATCCCGATCAGCATATTCATCGCACTTAACCCGATGATGGCGGCCAGCCAAATCCACAGCGAAGAGCCGCAAACCTGAGCAATGCCCAGTACCGAGCTGGCAACCCCCGCCCGCAGGGTAAAGGGCCCCAGGGCCTGGCTCATCGCGACGCCGAAGCCCACTGAGAAGCCGGCGCAAATTAGTGCCAGACCCAGCAGGGTGACCGTCTGGCTGGTGGCAAGGCTGAGCAAAGTCCCGGCCGTAAAGAACATGACCTGTGACGTCAGCATCAACGTACGCGGTTTAAACAGGGTGAGCGCAAAGGGCGTTGAAAACGACACCGTCATGCTGACCAGCGCCATTAAGGCCATCGCCATCGAGTATTGTCCGCGATCGAACCCCATCTCTTCCATCATCAATACCGGGGAGACGTTAACGTAGGTCAGAATCGCTGTCACGCTGAGGGTGGTAATGACGATGCGGCTGAGGAAAAAGCGGTTCAGCAGTGATTCCGTGGCATTTTTCTGCCCGGCGGGAGTATGCGAAGGGGCTGCCGGCCGCGTTTCCCGCAGCATAAAGACCGAGAGCAGGCCGACCATCACCCCCATGCCGGTCATGGTGTAGAACAGGCTCTGCCACGGGTATTTCAGCATAATCAGGTGACCCAGAACGGGAGCGAGGACCGGGATAATGCAGGTGATGCCGTTCAACAGCGACAGCACCCTGGCGCGCCGGCGATCGTCGAGGGTATCGCGCAGCACGGCGAAAGCGACGACGTAGCAGCTCCCCGCGCCGATGCCCTGGATAAAACGCCCGACCAGGAAGAGATCGCTGCTCTGCGCGTGGGCGCAGAGCAGCGAAGCCAGAATAAATGTCGTCGCACCGAAAATGGCCACCGGTTTACGCCCGGACCTGTCGGCAATTCTGCCGGCAAACAGCATTGCGGCGGCCATGCCCGCAAGGTAAACCGAGAACGCAATATGCAGCTGCGCTTCGCTGGCGCCGAGCTCCTGCGCAATCCGCGGCAGACCCACCAGATACATATCGATGCCGGATGGATAGAGTAAAACCAGCGCAAAACTGCAGATAAGAAAGCGTGCCATAAGACCCCCGCGAGAATAGAGGCGTACAGAGTAATGGCTATTGCGCGGCAGCACGAGTTGCCATTTGGACAATAATGATTTCCTGAGAGGAAAAACACTCCGCGGGTTTACAGCCGCTTGCCCTACGACCAGACTCTGGCCATTCCTTCGCTGGCCGGGCGCACCGGGTAAAACCAAACTTCGCGTACAGCTCGGGGACGTCGGCGATCAGCGTGACATAGGCGCCCTGGCAGGCGTTAGCGTCCAGCCAGCTGACGATCTTTTCCATGATGACTCTTCCCAGCCCTTTCCCCTGGTGCGCAGGATCGACCGCTACGTCGACGATGTCGAAATTCACCGCGCCATCGCCAACGATACGTCCCATGCCCACGGGAACGCCTTGCCAGAGGATATGCACGCCATAGCAGCTTCGCGGCAGCCCTGCTTTCACGCCCTCCAGCGGGCGCGGCGACATGCCGGCGATAAGGCGTAAACGGCAAAAATCATCAGCTGACGGAACGGAATCAATCACGGTGTAATCGGGGCTCATGGCGGTATCCGGTAACAAGGAGTTAACGCCATTTAATGATGCTGCGTTCGCGGATGCAACGGCGCGTCGTCGGTAGCGTGACACGGTGAGAGAAAAACATCTGTTGCAGAAACTAAAAAACCCGCATTAACAGCGTGTTAATGCGGGTTAGTTAATACTCACCACTATCGTGTCGATAGGGATTATTTACCGATACAGAAGCTGGAGAAAATGCGCCCGAGCAGGTCATCAGAGGTAAACTCGCCGGTGATTTCGCTCAGCGCCTGTTGCGCGAGCCGCAGCTCTTCCGCCAGCAGCTCGCCGGCCCAGGCGCCAAGCAGCTGCGCTTTGCCCTGCTGCAGATGACTGGCGGCCTCTGACAGCGCCTGCAGGTGGCGACGACGGGCGAGGAAACCGCCTTCCATGTTGGTCTCGAAGCCCATGCTCTGCTTGAGATGGTTGCGCAGGACATCGACACCCTCACCGGTACGCGCCGACAGACGAATCAGTGAGTGGCCATTCACTTCACTGAGGCCCAGCGTTTCGCCGGTGACGTCGGCTTTGTTACGTACTACGGTAATCGGCAGTTTCGCCGGTAAACGCTCGATAAAGTCCGGCCAGATTTCCGCCGGATCGACGGCGCGGGTGGTCGTGCCGTCCACCATGAACAGTACCCGGTCGGCCTGCGCGATCTCCTGCCAGGCGCGTTCAATGCCAATGCGCTCAACCTCGTCGTTAGCATCGCGCAGACCGGCGGTATCGATGATATGCAGCGGCATACCGTCGATATGGATATGCTCACGCAGCACGTCGCGGGTGGTTCCGGCAATATCGGTCACGATCGCGGCTTCGCGCCCGGCCAGCGCGTTCAGCAGGCTCGATTTCCCGGCGTTCGGGCGACCGGCGATAACCACTTTCATCCCTTCACGCAGCAGGCTGCCCTGACGGGCTTCGGCGCGAACGGCATCAAGATCGGTAATTACGCCATTGAGCTGAGCTTCGATTTTACCGTCGGAGAGGAAGTCTATTTCCTCATCCGGGAAATCGATAGCGGCTTCGACATAGATACGTAGATGGGTCAGCGCTTCCACCAGATGGTTCACCCGGGCAGAAAAAGCGCCCTGCAGCGAGTTCAGCGCCGAGCGTGCGGCCTGTTCGGAGCTGGCGTCGATCAGGTCGGCAATCGCTTCGGCCTGGGCCAGATCGAGCTTATCGTTAAGAAACGCGCGTTCAGAGAACTCACCGGGTCTGGCGATACGCACGCCCGGCAGCGTCAAAATGCGTTTGAGCAGCAGATCCAGAATCACCGGACCGCCGTGGCCCTGCAGCTCCAGGACATCTTCACCGGTAAAGGAGTTCGGGCCGGGGAACCACAGCGCGATACCCTGATCCAGCGGCGTACCGTCGGCATCTTTAAAGGGCAGATAATCGGCGTAGCGCGGTTTTGGCAGCTTGCCGAGCACCGCCTGTGCGACCTCGCGCGCTTGCCGGCCGGAGATACGCAGGATGCCCACACCACCGCGTCCCGGTGGGGTTGCCTGGGCGACGATAGTGTCGTTATGGCTCATGATGACTCTCCAGGGAAATATAAAAAAGGCGGTCTATTGACCGCCTTCTCTGGCATTGATTCTACTGCGGCTTAGACAGCGTATCAGGTCTTTTTCTTCTCGCGGCTATGCAGGCCACGCTTCTCCAGACCACGGTAAATCAGCTGCTGCTGAATAATGGTTACCAGGTTGCTGACGATATAGTAAACCACCAGACCAGACGGGAACCACAGGAAGAACACCGTAAAGATGACCGGCATAAAGGTCATGATCTTCTGCTGCATCGGGTCGGTAACGGTCGTCGGCGACATCTTCTGAATGAAGAACATCGTCGCGCCCATGATGATCGGCAGAATGTAGTACGGGTCCTGTGCTGACAGGTCGTGAATCCACAGGATAAACGGCGCATGACGCAGTTCAACCGAGGCGCTCAGCATGTAGTACAGCGCAAGGAAGATCGGCATCTGAATAATCAGCGGGAAGCAGCCGCCCAGCGGGTTGACCTTCTCAGCTTTATACAGCGCCATCATTTCCTGGCTTTGGCGTTGTTTATCGTCGCCCAGACGCTCACGCATAGCCTGAATCTTCGGCTGCAGCATACGCATCTTCGCCATGGAGGTGTACTGCGCTTTGGTTAGCGGGTACATGATGCCACGAACGATAAAGGTGATAACGATAATCGAGAAGCCCCAGTTACCGAGGAAGCTATGGATCCACTTCAGCAGTTTAAACAGCGGCTGAGAGATGAACCACAGCCAGCCGTAGTCGACGGTCAGATCCAGGTGCGGCGCAACGGCGGCCATTTTGTCCTGAATTGCCGGGCCGACCCACAGGACGCTTTCCAGCTTATCGGTTTGACCCGGCTGCACCAGAACCGGCTGCGATTTGTAGCCGATAGCCACAATACCGTTGCCGAGGTTGGCGGTGTAGAAGTTGTTCGATCCGGCGTTACGCGGCACCCATGCGGTGGTGAAGTATTGCTGCAGCATGGCAACCCAACCGTCTTTGGTGCTGACGTTCAGGTTCTCGTTGTCGGCGATCGTGTCGAATTTGTATTTTTCGTATTTCGACTCAGCGGTGGAGTACGCGGCGCCACGGAAAGTGTGCATCGTAGACAGGCCACCGGTTTGCGTATCGCGGCTGGTTGGCAGGTTGGCAGTCTGTTTCAGCTGACCGAAGGTAGAAATCTCCAGCGGTTTTTCGCCAACGTTCTGCACGTTATAGCCGACGTTCACCGCATAATCACCGCGTTTCAGGGTGAAGGTTTTGGTGAAGACGTTGCCTGCTTTATCGGTATAGGTCAGCGGAATGACGATTTCGTTCTGGCCTTCCGCCAGGACAAACGCATCTTTATCGACGTTATACAGCGGGCGGGCTCCATTAGCCGGGTTATCCGGGCCATCACGACCGGTTAAGCCGCTTTGAGCCTGATAGATAAACTGTGGCGTGGTTTCCAGTAACTGGAACGGTTCGGTAGACTTCAGCGCTTTTGGATAAGCCGGAAGCTGCGCTTGCTCCACATCACCACCGCGGGTGTTGATGGTCAGCTCAAGCACATCGGTTTTTACCGTAATCAGTTTCCCCTGGCCACTGGCCGGTACGCCCTGGTCGGCGGCGCTACCCGCTGCGGTGGTCGTTGTCTGCGTGGTCTGCTGCTGAGCCTGAGGATTGTTATCCTGCTCCCAGGCTTGCCAGATCATGAAAGACACGAACAACAAAGCGATGATAAGAAGATTGCGTTGCGAATCCATCGTTAGTGTTCTCTGGTATCAAATGGTCCAGGCGGGACGGGATCGTCACCACCAGGGTGTAAAGGGTGGCATTTTAATACGCGTTTCACTGTCAACCAACTGCCTTTTATCATTCCAAACCTGCGCAATGCCTCAATTCCGTAGCTTGAACAGGTTGGCGTGAAACGACAATGCGGCCCGAGTAGCGGACTAATCAGGCGCTGATAGACCCTGATAAGGCCTATCAGGACCCGGGAGCCAGGCGACAATGGCGGCGCCATAATTTTTCCAACGCTTCCGAGAGAGCACGGTTATCGAGGTCAGCAACCCCTTTCTTTGCCACCACCACGAAATCCATTGGCGGGAGTTCATGTTGACGCAAACGGAAGCTTTCACGTGTCAGACGTTTAATCCGATTGCGTTCATGCGCGCGTTTAACGTTTTTCTTGGCGACGGTAAGACCGATGCGGGGATGCCCCAGCGAATTCAGGCGGCCGAGGATGGTGATTTGCGGCGTGCCAGCCCGTTGTGGCTGCTGGAAGACGAAAGTGAAATGACTGGGAGTTAACAAACGTAACTCCCTGGGAAATGCTAGCTTAACCACGCAGGGTTAGCTTTATTACTTGGAAACGGTCAGACGAGCACGGCTTTTAGCACGACGACGTGCCAGAACCTGACGACCATTTTTAGTAGCCATACGTGCACGGAAGCCGTGAGAACGGTTGCGCTTCAGTACAGACGGTTGAAAAGTGCGTTTCATGGCGGTTTCTACCTAAACTTGAATAATTTCACTGACTTTTGCGTATACCCGAACGAACTTCGAACGACTCACGCTGCAGCGAGGGTGATTAAAGAGGCCGGATTGTAATAATTGTACACTCCGGAGTCAATTCTCTTTCCTTATTTCTCACACCTTGTCGCACAAAAAACGACCGGCGACCGGTGGCGGAAAACGGGCTTTACGCGCCGGGTGGAGGATTATACGGTCTGACAGGTAAAGCGCAAGGATCGCAAAGGATCTTTGTTAGATCGTTTAGGCCCTAAACCGACAGAGCTCATTAAATTTTCCAATATGTGGGCGAAATCGTGCCTCACTCTTCTCAGGATCGATTACACTTACCCGGTTTCGATCCTTCCTGTGGATAAATCGGGAAGAATCTGTTGAGAAACACAAGATATCTTTCTCAGTTTAGGCTATGATCCCTGGTCCTGATCGCGATCCACCGATCCGCATCGGATAAATACCGCAGATAGCGGTTCGCACGTCACCCCTTTTGTGCAGGGGCTTTTCGGCCAATGCAGGGTCTTGTCGACGTGTGCCAACAATCACGATTGTTTCTTTTTTTCTTTATATCGATTTTATGTTCGAGTGGAGTCCGCCGTGTCACTTTCGCTTTGGCAGCAGTGTCTTGCCCGATTGCAGGATGAGTTACCAGCCACAGAATTCAGTATGTGGATACGCCCGTTGCAGGCGGAATTGAGCGATAACACGTTGGCACTGTATGCGCCAAACCGTTTTGTGCTCGATTGGGTAAGGGATAAATACCTCAATAATATCAATGGACTCCTCAATGATTTTTGCGGTGCTGATGCCCCACAGCTGCGTTTTGAAGTCGGCTCCCGGCCGGCGGTGCAGGCGCAAAGAGGCGCGGTAAATAATGTCGCGGCAGCCGTACCGGCGGCGCAGGTTCAGACGGCGCGCGTTGCGCCAACGCCCGTGCGTCCCGGCTGGGATAACGTCCCGGCCCCGGCGGAACCGACCTACCGCTCCAACGTCAACGTTAAGCACACCTTCGATAACTTCGTTGAGGGTAAATCCAACCAGCTGGCCCGCGCGGCAGCGCGGCAGGTCGCGGACAACCCGGGTGGCGCGTATAACCCCTTGTTCCTTTATGGCGGCACCGGTCTGGGTAAAACTCACCTTCTGCACGCGGTCGGTAACGGCATTGTGGCGCGCAAGCCGAATGCCAAAGTGGTCTATATGCACTCCGAGCGTTTTGTTCAGGACATGGTGAAAGCCTTGCAGAACAACGCCATCGAGGAGTTTAAACGCTATTACCGCTCCGTCGACGCTCTGCTGATCGATGATATTCAATTCTTTGCCAATAAAGAGCGCTCTCAGGAAGAGTTTTTCCACACCTTTAACGCCCTGCTGGAAGGTAATCAGCAGATCATTCTCACCTCGGATCGCTATCCGAAAGAGATCAACGGCGTTGAGGATCGTCTGAAATCGCGCTTCGGTTGGGGCCTGACGGTGGCGATCGAGCCGCCCGAGCTGGAAACCCGCGTGGCGATCCTGATGAAAAAAGCCGACGAAAACGACATTCGTCTGCCGGGCGAAGTGGCGTTCTTTATTGCCAAGCGTCTACGCTCCAACGTCCGTGAGCTGGAAGGGGCGCTGAACCGCGTTATCGCCAATGCCAACTTTACCGGCAGGGCGATCACCATCGATTTCGTGCGCGAAGCGCTGCGCGATCTGCTGGCTTTGCAGGAAAAACTGGTCACCATCGACAATATTCAGAAGACGGTGGCAGAGTATTACAAAATTAAGGTAGCGGATCTGTTGTCTAAACGCCGCTCCCGTTCGGTGGCGCGTCCTCGCCAGATGGCAATGGCGCTGGCGAAAGAGCTGACCAACCACAGCCTGCCGGAAATCGGCGATGCGTTTGGCGGCCGCGACCATACCACCGTGCTGCACGCCTGCCGTAAGATTGAGCAGCTGCGTGAAGAAAGCCACGATATCAAAGAAGATTTTTCCAATTTAATCAGAACATTATCCTCGTGACGCTATGAAATTTACCGTAGAACGTGAACATTTATTAAAACCGCTGCAACAGGTTAGCGGTCCCTTAGGTGGTCGTCCGACGCTGCCAATTCTCGGTAACCTGCTGCTTCAGGTCGCGGACGGCGCGCTGTCGCTGACCGGTACGGACCTGGAAATGGAAATGGTGGCGCGCGTTGCGCTGATTCAACCGCATGAAGCGGGCGCAACTACCGTTCCGGCGCGTAAATTCTTTGATATCTGCCGCGGCCTGCCTGAAGGCGCGGAGATTGCGGTGCAGCTGGAAGGCGATCGGATGCTGGTGCGCTCCGGGCGCAGCCGTTTCTCGCTGTCGACCCTGCCGGCCGCGGATTTCCCGAATCTGGATGACTGGCAGAGCGAAGTTGAATTTACCCTGCCGCAGGCGACGATGAAGCGCCTGATTGAAGCCACCCAGTTTTCGATGGCGCACCAGGACGTTCGTTATTACTTAAACGGCATGCTGTTTGAGACCGAAGGTGACGAACTGCGTACCGTCGCCACCGACGGGCACCGTCTGGCGGTCTGCTCGATGCCGCTGGGCGAATCGCTGCCGAACCATTCGGTGATCGTGCCGCGTAAAGGGGTGATTGAGCTGATGCGTATGCTCGACGGCGGCGATACGCCGCTGCGCGTGCAGATTGGCAGCAATAATATTCGCGCTCACGTCGGCGACTTTATCTTCACTTCGAAGCTGGTTGACGGCCGTTTCCCGGATTATCGCCGCGTATTGCCGAAAAATCCGGATAAACATCTGGATGCCGGCTGCGATATTCTCAAGCAGGCCTTTGCCCGCGCGGCGATTCTCTCAAATGAGAAGTTCCGCGGCGTGCGCCTGTACGTCAGTGAAAACCAGCTGAAAATCACCGCTAATAACCCGGAACAGGAAGAAGCGGAAGAGATTCTCGACGTCTCCTACTCCGGCAGCGAGATGGAAATCGGCTTTAACGTCAGCTACGTGCTGGATGTGCTCAATGCGCTGAAGTGCGAGAACGTGCGTATTTTGCTGACCGACTCGGTGTCGAGCGTGCAGATTGAGGATGCGGCGTCACAATCCGCAGCTTACGTTGTCATGCCTATGCGCTTGTAAAGAATATCGGGCTATCTTACTTGCCATTTTCAACCTGGGCCGTGCTCGCCCCTGTCACGTACTTCGTGTACGCTCCAGGGTCTGTGCGCAGTCCGCGTTGAAACTGGCTGCGCCGATTACGCTCTGGTCTGAAGAACCCCGGATATGTCACTAACGCGCCTGCTAATCAAAGATTTCCGCAACATTGAAGATGCGGATCTCGCTTTATCTCCCGGCTTTAACTTTCTGGTTGGCGCGAACGGCAGCGGCAAGACCAGCGTGCTTGAGGCGATTTATACGCTCGGTCACGGCCGGGCGTTTCGTAGTTTGCAAATTGGCCGGGTGATTCGCCATGAGCAGGAGTCATTTGTGCTGCACGGGCGTCTGCTGGGCGGGGAGCGCGAGGTCGCGATCGGCCTGACCAAAGATAAGCAGGGCGACAGCAAGGTCCGTATTGACGGTACCGACGGCCACAAAGTGGCGGAGCTGGCGCACCTGATGCCGATGCAGCTGATTACGCCGGAGGGGTTTACTTTACTCAACGGCGGCCCCAAATACAGAAGAGCCTTCCTCGATTGGGGATGCTTTCACAATGAAGCCGGATTCTTTACCGCCTGGAGCAATCTGAAGCGCCTGCTGAAGCAGCGTAACGCCGCGCTGCGTCAGGTCAGCCGCTATGCCCAGATACGGCCCTGGGATCTGGAACTTATCCCGCTGGCGGAACAAATCAGCCGCTGGCGTGCCGAATATAGCGCCGCTATCGTCGAAGACATGGCGGATACCTGTAAACAGTTTTTACCTGAATTCTCTCTGACCTTCTCCTTCCAGCGCGGCTGGGAGAAAGAAACGGACTATTCCGCGGTGCTGGAGAGAAACTTCGAGCGTGACCGCATGCTGACCTACACTGCCCACGGCCCGCACAAAGCGGATTTCCGCATTCGTGCCGATGGTGCGCCGGTCGAAGATACTTTGTCACGTGGGCAGCTTAAACTCCTGATGTGCGCGCTACGACTGGCGCAGGGGGAGTTTTTAACCCGCGAAAGCGGGAGACGCTGCCTGTATCTGATAGATGATTTTGCCTCGGAACTTGATGACGCGCGGCGCGGGCTGCTTGCCAGCCGCTTAAAAGCGACGCAGTCGCAGGTTTTCGTCAGCGCGATCAGCGCTGAACACGTAATGGACATGTCGGACAAAAATTCGAAGATGTTCACCGTGGAAAAGGGTAAAATAACGGATTAACCTAAGTTTAAATGAGCGAGAAACGTTGATGTCGAATTCTTATGACTCCTCCAGTATCAAAGTCCTGAAAGGGCTGGATGCGGTGCGTAAGCGCCCGGGTATGTATATCGGCGACACGGATGACGGCACCGGTCTGCACCACATGGTATTCGAGGTTGTGGATAACGCTATCGACGAAGCGCTCGCAGGTTACTGTAAAGACATCGTTGTCACTATCCATAGCGATAACTCCGTCTCCGTACAGGACGATGGCCGCGGTATTCCGACCGGTATTCACCCGGAAGAGGGCGTCTCGGCGGCGGAAGTCATCATGACCGTGCTGCACGCAGGCGGTAAATTTGATGATAACTCCTATAAAGTCTCCGGCGGCCTGCACGGCGTAGGGGTGTCGGTAGTTAACGCCCTGTCACAAAAACTGGAGCTGGTGATTCAGCGCGACGGTAAAGTTCACCGTCAGATTTATACCCACGGCGTGCCGCAGTCGCCGCTGGCCATTACCGGCGATACCGAAAAAACCGGCACCATGGTTCGTTTCTGGCCCAGCTACGAAACCTTCACCAATGTGATTGAATTCGAATATGACATCCTGGCGAAGCGTCTGCGCGAGCTGTCGTTCCTCAACTCCGGGGTGTCTATCCGCCTGCGCGACAAGCGTGACGGCAAAGAAGATCATTTCCACTACGAAGGCGGCATCAAGGCGTTCGTGGAGTATCTCAACAAGAACAAAACGCCGATCCACCCGAATATCTTCTACTTCTCCACCGAAAAAGACGGTATCGGCGTTGAAGTCGCGCTGCAGTGGAACGACGGTTTCCAGGAAAATATCTACTGCTTTACCAACAACATCCCGCAGCGCGATGGCGGTACTCACCTGGCGGGCTTCCGCGCGGCGATGACCCGTACCCTGAACGCCTACATGGATAAAGAAGGCTACAGCAAAAAAGCGAAAGTCAGCGCCACCGGCGACGATGCGCGTGAAGGCCTGATTGCCGTGGTTTCGGTGAAGGTGCCGGATCCTAAATTCTCCTCGCAGACCAAAGATAAACTGGTCTCCTCCGAGGTGAAAACGGCGGTAGAACAGCAGATGAACGAACTGCTGAATGAATACCTGCTGGAAAACCCGTCGGACGCGAAAATCGTGGTCGGCAAAATTATCGATGCGGCGCGCGCTCGTGAAGCGGCGCGTCGTGCTCGTGAAATGACCCGCCGTAAAGGCGCGCTGGACCTGGCAGGCCTGCCGGGCAAACTGGCAGACTGTCAGGAGCGTGACCCGGCGCTGTCCGAACTGTACCTCGTGGAAGGGGACTCGGCGGGCGGTTCTGCGAAGCAGGGCCGTAACCGTAAGAACCAGGCCATTCTGCCGCTGAAGGGGAAAATCCTCAACGTCGAGAAAGCCCGTTTTGACAAGATGCTCTCTTCGCAGGAAGTGGCCACGTTGATTACCGCGCTGGGCTGCGGCATCGGGCGCGACGAGTACAACCCGGACAAGCTGCGTTATCACAGCATCATCATCATGACCGATGCGGACGTCGACGGCTCGCATATTCGTACCCTGCTGTTGACCTTCTTCTACCGTCAGATGCCGGAAATCGTGGAACGCGGTCATGTCTACATCGCCCAGCCGCCGCTGTACAAAGTGAAGAAAGGCAAGCAGGAACAGTACATCAAAGACGATGAAGCGATGGACCAGTACCAGATCTCTATCGCTCTGGATGGTGCGACCCTGCACACCAACGCCAGCGCCCCGGCTCTGGCCGGTGAACCGTTAGAAAAACTGGTTGCCGAGTTTAATGCGACGCAGAAAATGATCGTTCGCATGGAGCGTCGCTTCCCGAAATCGCTGCTCAAGGAGCTGATTTACCAGCCAACGCTGAACGAAGCCGACCTCTCTGACGAGCAGACCGTGACGCGCTGGGTGAATGCGCTGGTCACCGACCTGAACGAGAAAGAGCAGCACGGCAGCCTGTGGAAATTCGACATTCACGAAAACACCGAGCAGCAGCTGTTCGAGCCGGTTATCCGCGTCCGTACCCACGGTGTGGATACCGACTATCCGCTGGATCACGAGTTTGTCACCGGCGGTGAATATCGCCGTATCTGCACGCTGGGCGAGAAACTGCGCGGCCTGATCGAAGACGACGCGTTTATCGAACGCGGCGAACGCCGTCAGCCGGTTGCCAGCTTCGAGCAGGCGCTGGACTGGCTGGTGAAAGAGTCCCGTCGCGGCCTGTCTATCCAGCGCTATAAAGGTCTGGGCGAGATGAACCCGGATCAGCTGTGGGAAACCACGATGGATCCGGATAGCCGTCGTATGCTGCGCGTGACCGTGAAGGATGCGATTGCCGCTGACCAGCTGTTTACCACCCTGATGGGCGACGCCGTTGAACCGCGCCGCGCATTTATCGAAGAAAACGCCCTGAAAGCGGCGAACATCGATATCTAATCTGTCGATTTCCCGGCGGCGCGACGCTTGCCGGGCGTGCTGAAGGAGTGACCCGGATAAGGCGCCTGGCGTCGCGATCCGGGAGCTACTCACGCGTAAAAGAGGAATTCCCCTTTTCGATCCTATCCCCGTTTTCCCGCTCTTCTGTTGCTGTTTTTTGAGCGGAATCGCGTTAGCATGGCCCAGGACTCATCTTACCTGGGGATCTCATGGCTATTAAACTGATTGCAATTGATATGGACGGCACGCTGCTGCTGCCTGACCATACCATCTCTCCTGCTGTAAAAACCGCGATTGCCGCGGCGCGCGCTCGCGGCGTCAACGTCGTACTCACCACCGGGCGTCCGTATGCCGGCGTACACAGCTATCTGAAAGAGCTGCATATGGAGCAGCCGGGAGACTACTGCATCACCTATAACGGCGCGTTAGTGCAGAAGGCAAGCGACGGCAGTACCGTAGCGCAAACGGCCCTGAGCTATGACGACTACCGCTATCTGGAACAGCTTGCCCGCGAGGTCGGCTCCCATTTCCATGCCCTTGACCGCAACACGCTGTACACCGCCAACCGCGATGTAAGCTACTACACGGTGCATGAATCCTACGTGGCAACGATTCCGCTGGTCTTCTGCGAAGCCGAAAATATGGATCCGAACATCCAGCTGCTGAAGGTTATGATGATCGATGAGCCAGCGATTCTCGACCAGGCCATCGCCCGTATCCCGGCGGAAGTAAAAGAGAAATATACCGTGCTGAAAAGCGCGCCGTACTTCCTCGAAATCCTCGATAAACGCGTCAATAAAGGGACCGGCGTGAAATCTCTGGCCGATGCGCTGAATATCAAGCAGGAAGAGATCATGGCGATTGGCGATCAGGAAAACGACATTGCGATGATTGAGTTTGCCGGGGTTGGCGTGGCGATGGACAACGCGATCCCAACGGTGAAGGAAGCCGCAAACTTTATCACCAAATCTAACCTTGAAGATGGCGTTGCCTATGCCATTGAAAAGTATGTGCTGAATTAATCTCTCTTCCCCCGGAATCAACCCGCGACGCTCGCGGGTTTTTTTATACCTGCCGTTTCCCGGCCAACAATATTCTCATCATCAATTGTCGTTTTTGTGATCTAAATTGTAGTACAACACAATATAATTGTACTACATTGAGTGCATGGTAATGATGAGTACTATCACGTTAGTACTACAAAGTTGAGGCGAAATCCGGCGGTCACGGTAAAGTAGAGAAGGACATACAGAGCACAAGGACTCTCCATGACTCTCAATAAAACCGATCGCATCGTTATCACGCTGGGCAACCAGATCGTCAGCGGTAAATACGTTCCCGGCTCGGCGCTGCCGGCGGAGGCGGAGCTGTGTGACGAGTTCGCCACCTCGCGCAACATTATTCGCGAAGTGTTTCGCTCGTTAATGGCCAAGCGGCTGATTGAAATGAAGCGTTATCGCGGCGCCTTCGTCGCACCGCGTAACCACTGGAATTACCTTGATACCGAGGTGTTGCAGTGGGTGCTGGCGAATGATTACGACCCGCGCCTGATTGGCGCGATGAGTGAAGTCCGAAACCTGGTGGAACCGGCCATCGCCCGCTGGGCGGCTGAACGCGCAACCTCGAGCGATCTGGCGCAAATCGAAGAGGCGCTCAACGACATGATTGCCAATAACCAGGATCGGGATGCGTTTAACGAAGCCGATATTCGCTATCACGAAGCGGTGCTGCAGTCGGTGCACAACCCGGTACTGCAGCAGCTGAGCGTAGCGATCAGCTCGCTACAGCGAGCGGTGTTCGAAAGGACCTGGATGGGCGATGAGGCCAATATGCCGAAAACGCTCCAGGAACATAAGGCGCTGTTTGATGCTATCCGGCATCAGGACAGCGAAGCGGCAGAGCAGGCGGCGCTGACCATGATCGCCAGCTCGACACGAAGGTTGAAGGAAATCACATGACATCTCGCTACATCGCCATTGACTGGGGTTCGACCAATCTGCGCGCCTGGCTGTATCAGGGCGAAAAATGCCTGGAGAGCAGGCAATCAGAGGCTGGCGTAACCCGCCTGGAGGGGAAATCCCCGGTCGCGGTATTTAGCGAAATAACCGAGAACTGGCGCGATAGCGCCACTCCGGTGGTGATGGCGGGAATGGTTGGCAGTAACGTGGGCTGGAAAACCGCGCCGTACCTGCCGGTTCCCGTCCGTTTTTCCGCCATTAGCCAGCAGTTAACGCCCGTTAGCGACAATATCTGGATTATTCCCGGCCTGTGCGTCTCAGGGGATAACAACCACAACGTGATGCGCGGCGAAGAGACGCAGCTGCTTGGCGCTCGGGCCCTTTCCCCTTCTTCTGTCTATGTGATGCCCGGTACGCACTGCAAATGGGTGCAGGCGGACCGCGAGCAGATCCATGATTTCCGTACCGTGATGACCGGGGAGCTGCATCATCTGCTGCTGCGCCACTCGCTGGTGGGCGCGGGGTTGCCGCAACAGGAAACCGCTCCCGGCGCCTTTGCCGCCGGGCTGGAGCGGGGGCTTGCTTCGCCCGCCGTGCTGCCACAGCTGTTTGAGGTCCGTGCCGCACATGTGCTGGGTACGCTGGCGCGCGAGCAGGTGAGCGAGTTTTTATCCGGCCTGCTGATCGGTGCTGAAGTCGCCACCATGAGCGAGCAGTTCGCCGGGCAGCTAACGCTGGTCGCCGGGTCATCGTTAACCCCGCGCTACCTTCAGGCATTTCACGCCATCGGGCGTGAGGTGGCAACGGTAGACGGCGATACGGCATTTCAGGCAGGTATCCGCTTTATCGTTCAGTCGGCCTCTATGTAGGCAGCGTCTGCCCGTCCCGATCGCGCCATGATTTTGGGTAAATAAGGAGCATCTATATGCAGTGGCAAACTAAGCTTCCGCTGATCGCCATTCTACGCGGCGTAACGCCAGAAGAGGCGCTGGCGCACGTTGGCGCGGTGATTGACGCCGGATTCGACGCGGTTGAAATTCCGCTCAACTCTCCCCGCTGGCAGCAGAGCATTCCGGCGATCGTCGAAGCCTTTGGCGACCGGGCGCTGATCGGCGCGGGGACCGTGCTGCAGCCGGAGCAGGTCGACGAACTGGCGAAAATGGGCTGCCGGCTTATCGTGACGCCCAATATTCACGCCGGGGTCATTCGCCGGGCGGTGGGCTATGGCATGACCGTTTGCCCGGGGTGCGCGACGGCGACCGAAGCGTTTACCGCGCTCGATGCCGGGGCGCAGGCGCTGAAGATCTTCCCCTCATCCGCTTTTGGCCCGGACTATATCAAGGCGCTGAAAGCCGTGTTACCGCCTGAGATCCCGGTCTTCGCCGTGGGCGGCGTGACGCCGGAGAATCTGGCGCAATGGATTGATGCCGGTTGTGCCGGCGCCGGGCTGGGGAGCGATCTTTATCGCGCCGGGCAGTCCGTCGAGCGCACCGCACAGCAGGCGGCCGCATTTGTTAAAGCGTATCGAGAGGCAGTGCAATGAAAATAACCAAACTCACCACGTACCGTTTACCACCGCGGTGGATGTTCCTGAAGATTGAAACCGATGAAGGGGTCGTTGGCTGGGGCGAGCCGGTGATTGAAGGGCGCGCGCGGACCGTGGAAGCGGCGGTGCACGAGCTGGGGGAATATCTGATAGGGCAGGACCCGGCGCGAATCAACGATCTGTGGCAGGTGATGTATCGCGCCGGTTTTTATCGCGGCGGCCCGATTCTGATGAGCGCCATTGCCGGTATCGACCAGGCGCTATGGGATATCAAAGGTAAAGTGCTGAATGCGCCGGTGTGGCAGCTGATGGGCGGCCTGGTGCGCGACAAAATCAAAGCCTACAGCTGGGTTGGCGGCGACCGCCCTGCGGAAGTCATCGACGGGATTAAAAAGCTGCGCGGTATTGGTTTTGATACTTTCAAATTAAACGGCTGCGAAGAGATGGGGGCGATCGATAATTCGCGCGCGGTGGATGCGGCGGTGAATACCGTGGCGCAAATTCGTGAAGCCTTCGGCAATGAAATTGAGTTTGGCCTCGATTTTCACGGTCGCGTCAGCGCGCCGATGGCCAAAGTGCTGATTAAAGAACTGGAGCCGTATCGTCCGCTGTTTATCGAAGAACCGGTGCTGGCGGAACAGGCGGAATATTATCCGCAGCTGGCGGCGCAAACCCATATTCCTATCGCGGCGGGCGAGCGGATGTTCTCGCGCTTCGAATTTAAGCGCGTGCTGGAAGCGGGCGGTCTGGCCATTCTGCAGCCGGACCTGTCGCACGCGGGCGGGATTACCGAATGCTATAAAATCGCCGGGATGGCGGAAGCGTATGATGTAGCGCTGGCGCCGCACTGCCCGCTGGGACCGATCGCGCTGGCCGCCTGCCTGCACGTCGATTTTGTCTCACGCAATGCGGTATTCCAGGAGCAGAGCATGGGCATTCACTACAACAAGGGCGCGGAGCTGCTCGACTTTGTGAAAAATAAAGCAGACTTCAATATGGAAGGCGGCTTCTTTAAACCGTTAATGAAGCCGGGGTTGGGCGTCGAGATTGACGAAGCCAGGGTTATTGAGCTGAGTAAAACGGCGCCGGACTGGCGTAACCCGGTATGGCGTCACGCCGATGGGTCGGTCGCGGAGTGGTAATGGCGCGTCGTACTTCATGCGGGCGGCGCGTTAGCAACGTATTCCCCGCCACGAATTATTGAGCGCATTACCTTTAAGTTATTAATTAAAAAATAAATTCATACACCCTCTGTATTTTACAGGGCATGGTGAGTGGCCTCGCTATGCCCAAATCTGGAGACAGATTGCGATGGATATTTCAGTTACAGCTGCAAAAACCGGGCGTCGTCGTTATCTGACGCTGTTTATGATCTTTATTACCGTCGTCATTTGCTATGTTGACCGCGCGAACCTTGCCGTGGCGTCGGCGCATATTCAGGAGGAGTTTGGTATCACCAAAGCGGAAATGGGCTATGTTTTTTCTGCTTTTGCCTGGCTTTATACGCTCTGCCAGATCCCCGGCGGCTGGTTCCTTGACCGGGTCGGTTCACGACTGACGTACTTTATCGCTATTTTTGGCTGGTCGGTAGCGACGCTGTTCCAGGGATTCGCCACAGGGCTGATGTCATTGATTGGCCTGCGGGCGATTACCGGGATTTTTGAAGCCCCGGCCTTCCCGACCAACAATCGGATGGTCACCAGCTGGTTCCCGGAGCATGAACGCGCTTCCGCCGTCGGGTTTTACACTTCCGGGCAGTTTGTGGGGCTGGCGTTCCTGACCCCGCTGCTGATCTGGATTCAGGAGATGCTCAGCTGGCACTGGGTGTTTATCGTGACCGGCGGGATCGGCATTATCTGGTCCTTAATCTGGTTTAAGGTCTATCAGCCGCCGCGTCAGACGAAAAGCATCAGCCAGGCGGAACTGGACTATATTCGCGACGGCGGCGGGCTGGTGGATGGCGATGCGCCGGTTAAAAAAGCGGCGCGACAGGCGCTGAGCAAAGCCGACTGGAAACTGGTGTTCCATCGTAAACTGATCGGCGTCTACCTGGGACAGTTTGCCGTGACCTCCACGCTGTGGTTCTTCCTCACCTGGTTCCCGAACTACCTGACGCAGGAGAAAGGGATCACGGCGCTGAAGGCCGGCTTTATGACCACCGTGCCCTTCCTGGCCGCTTTCTTCGGCGTACTGCTCTCCGGCTGGCTGGCGGATCGACTGGTGAAAAAAGGCTTCTCGCTAGGGGTGGCGCGTAAAACGCCGATTATCTGCGGTCTGTTGATCTCTACCTGCATTATGGGCGCTAACTATACTAACGACCCGGTCTGGATCATGGTACTGATGGCGGTGGCGTTCTTCGGCAACGGCTTTGCCTCCATTACCTGGTCGCTGGTCTCCTCGCTGGCGCCAATGCGGCTGATTGGCCTGACGGGGGGCGTGTTTAATTTCGTCGGCGGGCTGGGCGGGATCACCGTTCCGCTGGTGATTGGTTATCTGGCGCAGGACTATGGTTTTGGTCCGGCACTGGTTTATATCGCCGCCGTCGCGCTGATTGGCGCCCTGTCGTATATCTTGCTGGTGGGCGATGTTAAACGTGTAGGTTAATCCAGCCCGATGCTATACCCTGATGTGAACGTTGTGCATCAGGGTATCTCTATGAAACAAGTCACCTTTGCTTCCCGTCATCATCAGCTTACCAATACTCGTACCTGGACCGCGGACAGCCAGTGGCTGGTCTTTGACGTTCGCCCGTCGGGCGCCTCCTTTACCGGCAAGACGATTGAGCGGGTGAATGTGCAAACCGGTGACGTAGAAACCCTCTATCATGCCGGGCACGGTGCCCATGTTGGCGTGGTGACCGTTCATCCTGCGCAAGATAAATATGTTTTTATTCATGGGCCTGAGCATCCTGATGACGACTGGCAGTACGATTTTCACCACCGTCGTGGCGTGGTGACGTATCAGGGCGAAACGCACAACCTCGACGCCATGGATATCACCGCGCCGTATACGCCAGGCGCCCTGCGCGGCGGCAGCCATGTCCATGTTTACAGCCCGGACGGGCAGTATGTGAGTTTTACCTATAACGATCATGTCCTGCACGAGCGCTCGCCCGCGCTGGATCTACGTAACGTCGGGGTGGCGACGCCCTATGGCCCGGTGACGCCGGGGGGGCAGCATCCGCGTGAATATAGCGGCAGCCACTGGTGCGTGCTGGTGAGCCGGACGACGCCGACGCCGCTCCCGGGCAGCGATGAGATAAACCGGGCGTATGAAGAAGGCTGGGTGGGTAACCATGCGCTGGCATTTATCGGCGATACGCTGTCGATAGGGGGCGAAAAAATCCCGGAGCTGTTTATGGTAACCCTGCCCGACAGCGAACGGGGCTGGAAGCAGCAGGGCGATGCGCCTCTGGCGGGCACCGATGCTACTCTGCCGGCGCCGCCGGCCGGGGTGGTGCAGCGACGTTTAACCTTCACTCATCATCGCCGCTATCCCGGGCTGGTCAATACGCCGCGCCACTGGGTGCGGGCAAACCCGCAGGCAACGCAGATCGCATTTTTGATGCGCGATGAGGCCGGAGTGGTTCAGCTGTGGCTTATATCGCCGCAGGGTCGCGATATGCGGCAATTAACTCACAACGTGAATGATATTCAATCGGCCTTTAACTGGCACCCGTCGGGGGAATGGCTGGGATTTGTACTGGATAATCGTCTGGCTATTTGCCATGCCCGCAGCGGTGAAATCACCTTTTTGACGGCCGATCATGAAAATCCGCCTTCCGCGGACGCAGTGGTATTTTCTCCGGACGGGAAACAGCTGGCCTGGATGCAGGAAGTGGGCGGCTATCGTCAACTGTGGATAACCGAAGTCACGTTTTAAATCAAGGTGCGGTCAGGGTTGCTGGCGGAATGACCGAGTTGGTCGCCAGCGCCTTTTGCTCGCTCTTTTCCACACGCGATTTTATCGAGCTGTCAGTACGGAACATATCCCACGGCAGCAGCAGGGTGTCCATCACCGCCGTGAAGGGCATATCAAGGGCGACCAGGGATTTCGTCCCCCAGTTGGCATCATTACTCCCCAGCATTTGCGCGCTGGCTCGGGTTCCCGGATAGGTTCCTTCTTTTCCGCCGGTATGCGACATCACGCTGGAGCAACCGCTCAAACTTACCATCCCGCTGAACAGGACCAGCTTTAACAGACCGCTTTTCATCATTCTTCCATCGTTGTTTCGGCATTGAGATAACCTTTATATCGGTTATATCGAGCCATCCCGTGAATGCCTAGCGTTATTGCGCCGCACTGTGGCAGGCATCGCATTTTGCTTTTTGTGCTCTCCCCAGTCTAAGCAATCAGCGGGAAACTGCAAAAAAAATTGGCCTTCCGCGCTTGAAAACAGTGGGAGGAACCACATTTTAATAATGTGGCCCGATGAGGATACGCCTGCGGGGTATTCCGGGTGATAACGACCTGTCCATGATGGAAGGTCATAAATTCTCGCTGATTTCAGGAGCTATTTATTATGCGTAATTTCGATCTCTCTCCGCTGTATCGTTCTGCCATTGGTTTTGACCGCCTTTTTAATCTGTTAGAGAACAATCAGAGCCAGAGTAATGGCGGCTACCCTCCGTACAACGTCGAGCTGGTAGATGAAAACCATTATCGCATCGCTATCGCCGTTGCCGGCTTTGCTGAGAGCGAACTGGAGATCACCGCGCAGGATAATCTGCTGATCGTGAAAGGCTCCCATACGGCCGAGCAGAAAGAACGGACCTATCTTTATCAGGGGATCGCCGAGCGCAACTTTGAGCGCAAATTCCAGCTCGCGGAAAATATTCATGTCCGCGGCGCCAACCTGGTGAACGGTCTGCTGTATATCGATCTGGAACGCGTGATTCCGGAAGCCGATAAGCCACGCCGTATCGCCATCAACTAATCCTGTTGGGTCGCCAGCGCGGCCCGATCCCGGAAAACTTGCTCGCCGTCAGGGAGCAAATGCGGGTTTTAAACCCGCGGCACTTACTCGCTTCTTAGAAGGAGAAACAGACTATGCGTAACTACGATTTATCCCCGCTGCTGCGTCAATGGATCGGTTTTGACAAACTGGCCAGCGCACTGCAAACCACCAGCGAAAACCAGGGCTTCCCGCCGTATAACATTGAGAAAAGCGACGATAACCACTATCGCATCACCCTTGCGTTGGCCGGTTTCCGTCAGGAAGATCTGGATATTCAGTTGGAAGGGACGCGCCTGAGCGTGAAAGGGACGCCGCAGCAGGCGGACAAAGAAACACAATGGCTGCATCAGGGGTTAGTCAACCAGGCCTTTAGCCTGAGCTTTACCCTGGCAGAAAATATGGAAGTCTCTGGTGCGACCTTCAACAACGGTTTGTTGCATATTGATTTAACCCGCAACGAGCCAGAGGCGGTTATCCCGCAGCGTATCGCCATCAGCGAGCGCCCGGCCCTCGATAGCTAAGCCGACTTCGCATACAAGGCCCCGATTTTCGGGGCTTTTTTTTACCTGAAAACCTGGTCTCATGGTCGATATGTCATTCCGATGACCCGCTGATTATTGTGCGCCAGGCTGCATACTGGCCTGGAGGCTTAGGTCATAATCCCTGCTATTGATGATGTTATTCACAGGGAACAGACGATGAGTGATATCGCATTGACCGTCAGCGTACTGGCGCTGGTGGCGGTAGTCGGATTGTGGATCGGCAATGTCAAAATTCGCGGCGTCGGGTTTGGCATCGGCGGCGTGCTGTTTGGCGGCATTATCGTTGGCCACTTTGTCGACCAGGCGGGGATTGCCCTCAGCAGCCCGATGCTGCACTTTATCCAGGAGTTTGGCCTGATCCTCTTCGTGTATACCATCGGTATTCAGGTAGGGCCGGGTTTCTTTGCTTCTCTGCGCGTCTCCGGGCTACGGCTCAATCTCTTCGCCATCCTTATCGTGATCCTCGGCGGTCTGGTCACCGCGCTGTTGCATAAGCTGTTTCAAATCCCGCTGCCGGTGGTGCTCGGTATTTTCTCCGGTGCGGTCACCAATACGCCGGCGCTCGGGGCCGGACAGCAGATTCTGCGCGACCTTGGCGTGCCGTTTGAGGTTATCGACCAGATGGGGATGAGCTATGCCATGGCCTATCCGTTCGGCATTTGCGGTATTCTGCTGACCATGTGGCTGGTGCGTCTGTTTTTTCGCATTAACGTCGAAAACGAAGCCCAGCAGTTCGATGAGCGCAGCGGGAACGGGCATGCGGTCCTGCAAACCATCAACGTTCGCGTGGAAAACCCTAACCTGAATAATATGGCGATTCAGGACGTTCCGATGCTCAACAGCGATAAGTTGATTTGTTCTCGTCTCAAGCGCGATGAGCTGCTGATGGTACCGGCGCCGGGAACCTTAATTCAAACCGGCGATCTCCTGCATCTTGTCGGGCGACCGGAGGATTTACATAACGCTCAGCTGGTCATCGGCAAGGAAGTGGCGACCTCGCTCTCCACCCGCGGCACGGATCTCAAAGTGGAGCGGGTGGTCGTCACCAACGAGAAGGTGTTAGGCAAGCGTATCCGCGATCTGCATTTTAAACAGCGCTATGACGTGGTGATCTCGCGGCTGAATCGCGCCGGGGTTGAGCTGGTGGCCAGCAGTCACGCCAGCCTGCAGTTTGGCGACATTCTTAATCTTGTCGGTCGCCCGGAGGCGATCGATGCCGTTGCCGCTGAACTGGGCAACGCGCAGCAAAAACTGCAGCAGGTGCAGATGCTGCCGGTGTTTATCGGTATTGGCCTCGGGGTGCTGCTTGGCTCGATCCCGCTGTTTATTCCCGGCTTCCCGGCCGCGCTGAAGCTGGGGCTGGCCGGCGGGCCGCTGATTATGGCGCTGATCCTCGGGCGCATCGGCAGTATCGGCAAGCTGTACTGGTTTATGCCGCCGAGCGCCAACCTCGCGCTACGCGAGCTGGGGATTGTGCTGTTTCTGGCGGTCGTGGGGCTGAAATCCGGCGGCGATTTCGTGGCGACGCTGACCGAAGGTGACGGGCTGAGCTGGATTGCCTACGGGATTTTTATCACCGCGATCCCGCTGCTGGCCGTAGGGATTCTGGCGCGGCTGCTGCTGAAGATGAACTATCTGACTCTGTGCGGCATGCTGGCCGGATCGATGACCGACCCTCCGGCGCTGGCCTTCGCCAACAATCTGCACGCCACCAGCGGGGCGGCGGCGCTTTCATATGCGACGGTCTATCCGCTGGTGATGTTTTTGCGCATCATTACGCCGCAGCTACTGGCCGTGCTGTTCTGGGGAATGGGTTAACGGCGTTTCAAGGTGGACGCGCCGCAGATGGTAGTCCACCTGATATTCGCTGGCATTGCGGAACATCACCGAATAGTTGAGGAACTCGCCGCTGTCGCTGTAGGAAAGGGAGGTAATACGCAACAGCGGCGTTTGCTCCGGGACATTCATCGACTGGGCCAGCTGTCTGTCTGCCAGCACCGGCGTCAGGCTTTCATAGTTGCCGCTAATGGTGATGCCGCACTCCTTTTCGATGTAGTCGAATTTTGACCCCTCCAGATGCGCCAGCGACAGGTTGCGAAACAGTTTTACCGGCATATAGCTGTCTTCGAGCATCAGAGATTTACCGTCCACGTAGCGTACCCGGCGCGAGAAATAGATCCGTTCATTAATCTGGATGCGCAGCTGGCTGGCGATAGCCGGCGGGGCGGGCATCACTTCGAAGATCAGCACCTGGCTTACCACCTCTTTCCCCTGCTGACGTAACACCTCGGCAAGACCGGTCAGATTAGTGGTCTCATGGTGAACATCTTTCCGGGCGACGAAGGTTCCGGAGCCGTGACGACGAACCACCAGCCCCCAGCTCACCAGCAGGTCGATAGCCTTCCGGACCGTCATCCGCGCGACGCCAAATTCTTGCGCCAGCTTTTTCTCACCCGGTAACGGACTGCCGATATTGAAATCGGAAGAATTCAGCCGAAGCCGTAATCTGTCCGCAATAGATTTGTAGATCACCAGTAGACCTCTATTCCATTTATTAAAAGAGTAATCAAACCGTCTTTTTGCGTAAAAAATCCATTTAATACATTGAGATGTTATTTATTCATTCGCCCGCCCGTATCAACACAATTCATCATGTCTAATTTTTACACAAAAAGTAGACAACATTGCTGTAAATAAAACCATGAAAGCGATCACGAATCGCAACGCCATAGCATGTTGTCAGACAGGTAAATTCCTATTCTCGCTTTAGGCCGATACTCAACACAAATAAGGCCTCTCTTACCCTACTGGTTGTTAAATGAGGATTTTAAAATGCTCAGTCAAATACAACGTTTTGGCGGCGCCATGTTTACCCCGGTTTTGTTGTTTCCTTTCGCCGGGATCGTGGTGGGGATAGCCATTATGCTGCGCAACCCGATGTTTGTCGGCGAAGCGCTTACGGCACCTGATAGTTTATTTGCCCAGATTGTCCACATTATTGAAGAGGGCGGCTGGACGATATTTCGCAATATGCCGCTGATCTTCGCCGTTGGTTTACCGATTGGCCTGGCAAAGCAGGCCCAGGGGCGGGCCTGTCTGGCGGTACTGGTCAGTTTCCTGACCTGGAACTACTTCATTAACGCCATGGGGATGACCTGGGGCCATTTTTTCGGCGTCGACTTTTCTGCCGACCCTACGGCGGGTAGCGGTCTGACGATGATTGCCGGCATTAAAACCCTGGATACCAGTATCATCGGCGCGATCGCTATTTCCGGAATCGTCACCGCGCTACATAACCGCTATTTTGACAAACCGCTGCCGGTATTTCTCGGTATTTTCCAGGGGTCGTCATTTGTCGTGATCGTCGCCTTCCTGGCGATGATTCCCTGCGCCTGGTTAACGCTGCTGGGCTGGCCAAAAGTGCAGATGGGCATCGAATCACTGCAGGCCTTTTTACGCTCGGCCGGGGCGCTTGGCGTCTGGGTTTATATTTTCCTTGAGCGCATTCTGATTCCTACCGGGCTACATCACTTCGTCTATGGACCGTTTATTTTTGGCCCGGCAGTGGTTGAGGGCGGCATCCAGGTGTACTGGGCGCAGCATCTGCAAGAGTTCAGCCAGAGTACTGAACCGCTGAAAGCCCTGTTCCCGGAAGGCGGTTTTGCCCTGCACGGTAACTCCAAAGTCTTTGGCTCGGTCGGGATTGCGCTGGCGCTCTACTTCACCGCTTCCCCCGCCAATCGCGTGAAGGTGGCCGGGTTGCTCATTCCGGCGACGCTGACCGCCATGCTGGTGGGGATTACCGAGCCGCTGGAGTTCACCTTCCTGTTTATCTCCCCGCTGCTGTTTGCCGTCCATGCGGTGCTGGCGGCGACGATGGCGACGGTGATGTACATGTGCGGCGTGGTGGGAAATTTTGGCGGCGGCCTGCTGGACCAGTTCCTGCCGCAAAACTGGATCCCGATGTTCCATAACCACGCCTCGATGATGTTCATCCAGATCGGCATCGGAGTGTGCTTCACCGGTATCTACTTCGTTATCTTCCGCAGCCTGATATTGCATTTCAATCTGAAAACCCCGGGTCGCGAAGAGAGTGAAATCAAGCTCTACAGCAAGGCGGATTATCAGGCGGCCCGCGGCAAGACCACCGCGGCGGGCGCCGCAGAGACCAAATTAGGCCAGGCCGCAGGTTTCCTGCAGGCGCTGGGCGGCGCGAGCAACATCGAGAGCGTCAATAACTGCGCCACCCGGCTGCGCATCGCGCTGGTCGATATGGCGCACACGCAAAGCGACGACGTCTTTAAAGCGCTGGGCGCTCACGGGGTGGTGCGTCGCGGCAACGGGATTCAGGTCATCGTTGGCCTGCACGTCCCTCAGGTTCGCGACCAGCTCGAATCCCTGATGAAAGATTCTCTACAGACCGAACAAACCACCATGACGGAGGCAGTATCATGAAAAAATTCTCAGTTGTTATCGCAGGCGGCGGCAGTACATTTACCCCGGGTATCGTATTGATGTTGTTAGCAAACCAGGACCGTTTCCCGCTGCGGGCACTGAAATTTTATGACAACGACGGCGCGCGTCAGGAGACCATCGCCGAAGCGTGCAAGGTGATCCTCAAAGAGCAGGCTCCGGAGATTGAGTTCAGCTATACCACCGATCCGCAGGCCGCCTTCACCGACGTGGATTTTGTGATGGCGCATATTCGCGTCGGCAAATATCCGATGCGCGAAAAAGATGAGAAGATCCCGCTGCGCCACGGCGTGCTGGGCCAGGAAACCTGCGGACCTGGTGGGATTGCCTACGGTATGCGCTCTATTGGCGGCGTCCTGGAACTGGTGGATTACATGGAAAAATATTCGCCGAACGCCTGGATGCTCAACTACTCCAACCCGGCGGCGATTGTGGCGGAGGCCACCCGTCGCCTGCGTCCGAATGCCAAAATCCTCAACATCTGCGATATGCCGATCGGTATTGAAGGGCGCATGGCGCAAATCGTCGGCCTGCCGGATCGTAAACAGATGCGCGTGCGCTACTATGGCCTGAACCACTTCGGCTGGTGGACCTCGATTGAAGATCTGCAGGGTAACGATCTGATGCCGAAACTGCGGGAATATGTGGCGAAACACGGCTATGTTCCGCCCTCTAACGATCCGCATACCGAGGCCAGCTGGAATGATACCTTCGCCAAAGCCAAAGATGTGCAGGCGCTGGATCCGGACACCATGCCGAATACCTATCTGAAGTACTATCTGTTCCCGGATTATGTGGTTGAACATTCCAACCCGGAACGCACCCGCGCTAACGAGGTCATGGATCACCGCGAGAAAAATGTCTTCAGCGCCTGTCGGGCGATTATCGCCGCGGGCAAATCCTCCGCAGGCGATCTGGAGATCGATGAGCACGCTTCCTATATCGTGGACCTGGCGACGGCGATCGCCTTCAACACTCAGGAACGTATGCTGTTGATTGTGCCGAACAATGGCGCTATCCATAACTTTGACGCCGATGCGATGGTCGAGATTCCGTGCCTGGTTGGCCACAATGGGCCGGAACCGCTGACGGTGGGCGATATTCCGCACTTCCAGAAGGGGATGATGAGCCAGCAGGTGGCGGTAGAAAAACTGGTGGTTGATGCCTGGGAGCACCGCTCCTATCACAAGCTGTGGCAGGCGATTACCCTGTCGAAAACCGTGCCGAGCGCGTCGGTGGCGAAAGCGATTCTCGATGACCTGATTGAGGCCAACAAAGCGTTCTGGCCAGAGCTGCATTAATCTTTGCCCTTCGCCGGCATCCATCGGGTGCCGGTTCTTCCTGCCTCTCCCCTGTTCGTGATGAATTACGCTATGCTGAAGCCTGCTCGCGGTACGAACAAGGAACTCTGATGAAAATTTCTCGCGTCGGCGAAGCGCCGGATTACCGCTTCTCGTTGGCCAACGAACGCACTTTTCTGGCGTGGATCCGCACGGCGTTAGGCTTTCTTGCCGCCGGCGTCGGCTTAGATCAGCTGGCGCCGGATTTTGCCACGCCGCTGATTCGCGAACTCCTGGCGCTGCTGCTGTGCCTGTTTGCCGGCGGTCTGGCGATTTATGGCTACCTGCGCTGGCTGAGTAACGAAAAAGCGATGCGCCTGAAGCAGGATCTGCCTTACACCAGAACGCTGCTGGTCATTAGCGTCTTATTGATGATCGTGGTGGGGGTGGTGATGGCGCTGGTGCTCTATGGCGGATAGGCGCCGGGCGCGGCGGGAAAGCGATCCGGGCCTGCAGCCGGAGCGTACGTCGCTGGCCTGGTTTCGTACCCTGCTGGGCTACGGAGCGCTGATGGCGCTGGCGATTAAACATAGCTGGCATAGCGCCGGCACGCTGTTCTGGCTGTCGATTGGCGTACTGGCGGTGGTGGCGATAATCCTCTGGCGCTACACGCGTAGCCGCAATCTGATGGATGTGAACGATAATGATTTTGTGCAGCCGCAGGCGGTGCGTGACAAATTTTTAATCGCTCTCGCAGTGCTTTCGCTGTCATTGTTGTTTGCTTTCATGCACCTGCGGCAGATCGGGTTATTCATTCAGGCGGTGACATGACAGGAAGTCAGGCGAGTCAGCTTAGTCCACCCGCTTCGGGCGCGGAATACGCCGCGGCAGCTGTATGCGGGTGATGCGCGATTTACGCAGGCAGCAGCGGTCAGCGGCGGAGCTGATGTCGCTGCTGCGTTGACGGTGCCTTAGCGTCCTTTCGCCAGGTACTGCGCCATCTCATCTTCCGGCACCATACCTCCGCCGGTCGCCCAGACCAGGTGCGTCGCATGCTGCATCTGTTCCGCCGTGAAGCCGTGCATCTGCTGGTACGCCGCGCTGGCGCAGATGCGCTGCGGTCCGGCCATCCCCGCCAGCGCCGACGGTTCCAGGCGAATACTCTCTACCTGCGCCAGCCAGCCCAGCATGTCATACATCGTCTGGTCATTGAGGGTGTAGAAGCCATCCAGCAGGCGCTCCATGGCCCGTCCGACGAAACCTGAGGCCCGGCCAACGGCCAGCCCGTCGGCGGCGGTCAGGTTATCAATCCCGAGATCCTGGACCGAGATACCATCATGCAGGCCGGTATGGACGCCGAGCAGCATGCACGGGGAGTGCGTGGGTTCGGCGAAGAAACAGCGGACATGGTCGCCGAAGGCCAGCTTCAGCCCAAATGCGACGCCGCCAGGGCCGCCGCCCACGCCGCACGGCAGATACACAAACAGCGGACGATCGGCGTCCACCACCCGTCCCTGGCGGGCAAACTGCGCCTTCAGGCGTTCGCCGGCGACGGCATAGCCGAGGAACAGCGTGCGCGAGTTTTCGTCATCGATAAAGAAACAGTTGGGATCCCCTTCTGCGGCCTTACGTCCCTGTTCGACCGCGACGCCGTAATCCTGTTCGTATTCAACCACCGTCACGCCGTGGCTGCGCAGCTTCGCTTTTTTCCATGCCCGGGCGTCGGCAGACATATGTACGGTGACGTTAAAACCGATACGCGCGCTCATGATACCAATCGACATCCCGAGGTTACCGGTGGAGCCCACCGCGATGCTGTACTGGCTAAAGAAGTGCTTAAATTCCGGCGTCAGCAGCTTACGGTAGTCATCGGCGGGGGTGAGTAAACCCGCGTCCAGCGCCAGTTTTTCGGCGTGGGTCAGGACCTCATAAATACCGCCGCGGGCTTTGATAGAGCCGGAGATGGGCAGATGGCTGTCTTTTTTCAACAGTAAATCGCCGGCGATGGGTTGGGAAAAAGCCTGTTCCAGTCGCGCTTTCATGGCCGGAATCGCAACCAGTTCAGATTCGATAATTCCGCCGGCGGCGGCGGTTTCCGGGAAGGCTTGCGCCAGGTACGGCGCGAAGCGCTCAAGCCGGGCGCGGGCGTCCTGGACATCGTCGCGGGTCAGGCCCACGTAGGGTAAACCTGCGGCTAACGAGGTGGTTGCCGGGTTAAACCAGGTGGTTTCTTTCAGGGCAATCAGATCCTCCAGCAGAGGGTACTGTGCAAGTAAAGTGGTCATGTCAGCGTTTTTCATATTACGTCTCTTTGCGCTCAGATGATGAAAGAAAGCAGGAAGGTGCAGGCCAGTGCAAGCACGGAGGCGATAAATGTGGCCGTAGTATAGTATTTGAACGTCTCATTCAGGCTAGCCCCGCAGTATTGTTTAACCAGCCAGAACAGGGAATCGGTAACGATCGTGCAGCCAATTGCGCCGGAACCAATGGCGATGGCGATGATCTCCGGGCTGACGCCAGGGTACAGCGGCAGCATCGGCGCGACGATAGCGGTCGCCCCCATCATGGCGACGGTCGCCGAACCCACCGCCGCGTGCAGAATCAGCGCCACCAGCCAGGCCAGCAGAATCGGGTGCATATGCATGTTCGACAGAATGACCGCCAGCGAATCGGCCAGGCCGCTGGTTTTCAGGATGGCGTTGAACGCGCCGCCCGCGCCGATAATCAGCAGAATGTTGGCGATCGAGCCGAAGCCCTTTTCGGTATGGGTCAGCAGCGTGGCCATGCCCATATTCTGGCGGATCCCCAGGATGTAGTAAGCCACGAAGACGGCGATGAACATGGCGGTAATGGGGTTACCGATAAACTCCAGCAGCATGTACAGCGTGCCGCCTTTGGCCATATTCAGCTCGGCCACGGTTTTTATCAGCATCAACGCAATTGGCAGCAGGATGGTCAACAGCGTGGCGCCGAGCGACGGCAGCGTCTCTTCCTTACGGACTTCCAGATTAGCGAACTCGAGAGGAACCGCTTTGAACGGCAGGCGGTTGCCCAGTATTTTCAGGAACAGCGGCCCGCCGACCAGCGAAGCCATCAGGCCGACCAGCAGACCGTAGACAATCACGGTACCTATATCGGCACCCAGTTTATTGGCGACGAACAGCGCGGCCGGATGCGGCGGTACGACGCAATGTACGGCCATTAATGCGGTACACAGAGGAATAGCCAGCTTCAGCAGGGAGGTGTGGGTCTTTTTGGCGATCGAAAAGGCCAGCGGAATCAGCAGCACCACGCCCACTTCGACAAACAGCGTAATCCCGCAAATCAGGCCCACCAGCACCATGATCACATCGACCGATAGCCAGCGGCAGCGCTGGAGGGTCAGGCCAATACGTTCTGCGGCGCCCGAGACCTCCATCATTTTACCGAGGATAGTGCCGAGGCCGATCACCGCCGCCAGGAAGCCGAGGGTTCCGCCGATCCCGTTTTCAATGGCGTTGACCATATCCAGCGGGCTCATGCCCATCATGGCGCCAACGAAGAAGCTGGCTAACAGCAGCGCCAGGAACGGGTGAAGTTTCAGCTTTACGATAGTTAATATAATCAACACGATGCTTATCAATAGCGTGCTCACAACCCAAATCTGAGATTCCATACCCCACCTCGCCTGTGAATAATCTGCGGCTATTGAACAGAAAAACGTCATCGGCTGACAAACGATATAAATCGCCTTTCAGGTGAATTGGATTAAATCAAAATGGTGATTTCGGTCTTAAAATGGCTATTTTTTGTGTCATGAATCACTTTTTATCATCTTTAAGCCAGCATGAGGCGGCCATTTTCCTTACAATCGACGGGAATAAAATGAGGGGAGCGGACGATGGATGCGCTAAAAGAGATCGGTAACCGGCTGCTGAACGGCTGGCAGCTGTCGAAGCTGTACACCTTTGAGGTCGCCGCGCGGCACGAGTCGTTCGCGCTGGCGGCGCAGGAGCTGTCGCTGACGCCCAGCGCGGTGAGCCACCGCATTAATCAGCTGGAGGAGGAGCTGGGCATTCAGCTATTTGTCCGTTCTCATCGCAAGGTGGAATTAACTCATGAAGGGCGGCGGGTTTTCTGGGCGCTGAAGTCATCGCTGGACAGCCTGAATCAGGAGATACTGGATATCAAAAACCAGGAGCTGTCCGGCACGCTGACCGTTTACTCGCGCCCGTCAATCGCCCAATGCTGGCTGGTACCGGCGTTAGGCGATTTTACCCGTCGTTATCCCGCCATCTCGCTAACCGTATTGACCGGCAACGATAATGTGAACATGCAGCGGGCGGGCATCGATTTGGCAATCTATTTTGACGATCTGCCTTCATCGCAACTGAGCCATCACTTCCTGATGGATGAGGCGATTGTGCCGGTTTGCACCCAGGACTATGCCCGCCAGCATCAGCTGCAGCAGAATCCCGATAACCTGCAGCACTGCACTCTGCTGCATGACCGTCAGGCCTGGAGCAACGACTCCGGTACCGATGAGTGGTTTAGCTGGGCGCAGCATTTCGGGGTGAATTTACCGCAATCATCGGGTATTGGCTTCGATCGTTCCGATTTAGCGGTGATTGCGGCGATGAACCATGTTGGTGTCGCGATGGGGCGTAAACGGCTGGTGCAAAAGCGCCTTGCCAGCGGAGAGCTGATCGCGCCTTTTGGTGAGATGACCCTGAAGTGCCATCAGCATTACTACGTGACGACCCTTGCGGGCCGTCAGTGGCCAAAAATTGATGCCTTTATTCGCTGGCTGCAAGGGCTGGCGCAGTAATGTTTCCGGCGCTGCCCGGATAAGACGTAAGCCGCGATCCGGGCGTTTACACCGTCTGCTGGTGACGGCTAAAGCGTGAGGCCAGCGGCAGCCAGCACAGCAGAATCAGCAATCCCATCAGCATCATCAACAGACCGAGGCTGCTCTGACCGGTCTGCGGCAGCATTGCCGACAGCCAGGCCAGCACGCCGGAACCGATATTCTGCAGGCCGCCCACCAGCGCCCCCGCCGTCCCGGCGAGGAACGGGAAGGGCTCCATTGCCCCGCTGGTCGCCAGCGGGAACAGCATCCCGGCGCCAAAGAAAAACAGCGCCGCGGGCACCAGCAGCGTCCAGATGGTCATGATACCCATCAGCCCCGGGATCCACATCATAATCCCGGCCAGCAGGCAGCAAATCACCGATTGCCACATCAGCGTCGGGAAGCGTTTATGCGGACGCCCGGCAAACCAGGCGCCGAAGAAGGCCGCCGGAATCGGCAGAATAAACAGAATACTGACCGCCATACTGCTTAAGCCCAGCACCGCGCCCATCAGTACGCCGGAACAGGCTTCAAAAACGGCGATGCCGGCAAGACCGCCAATCAGCATCAGCAGGTAGCAGTTGAACGCGGTATTGCCGAAAAGCGTTTTGTAACGGGTGGCCAGCCGGGTACGCGGTGCGCCCTGCGGGCGGGTTTCCGGCATCCAGCGCGCCATGCTGAAGGTCACGCCAGCACACAGTATCAGCAGGAAAGCGTAGCAGGCCCGCCAGCTCCACACGGTATTGAGCACGCCGCCAATCAGCGGCGCCAGCAGAGGGCTGACTAAAATCCCCATGTTTAACAAGCTATTGGCATGTCTGAGCTGTGCGCCTTCGTACAGGTCGCGCGGCAGAGTTCGCGCCATCACCCCGCCTACGCCGGTCCCCATCCCCTGGATGGCGCTGGCGATAATCAGCACCGTCAGGCTATGGGTAGTGATGGCTGCCAGCGTCGCCAGCATAAAAATGGACATCCCGATGAGGATCACCGGGCGTCGGCCCACGCGGTCGGAGAGCGGGCCGTAAAAAAGCTGCGAGACGCCATAGGTCAGCAGATACGCTGCCATCACGCTTTGTACCGCCCCCTCGCGGGCGTTTAACGATACTGCCATATCGGCGATCGCCGGGATATAAATGGTCTGCGCCATCTGGCCAACGGCCACCAGCAGTACCAGCATCAACAACAAAGTGAAGTTTTTATGCCGTTTCATGTCGATGAATACTTTGTGAGTAGAGGTAAAATAAGAATATGTGACTGGCACATACCGTAAACGATGGGGGAATCTACCATATAAAAATGACAGAACAACCATTTGGCGAGGATTGGTAGGGGATTTCAGGCAGGTTTTGTAAACGATAATCGGCAACTAATGTTGCCATCCGGCATCAGGACAGACGCAGCAGGATCGCACCCGCCGCGATACCGCAGGCGGCAACGACACGCAGAGCCATGACCTTCTCTTTCAGCAGGATAAAAGCGATGACGGCACCGAATAAAATAGAGGTCTCGCGCAGCGCAGCCACCACTGCCAGCGGCGCCTGGGTCATCGCCCACAGCGCCAGGCCGTAGGAGCCCATCGTCCCCAGGCCACCGAGCAGCCCTTTTTGCCAGTGCTGACGGAGATAGCGGCTGGCCTGCTGGCGTCGGACGACCATTGCCCAGCTCAGCAAACAGAAGCCGTTCATAAAAAAGGACCACAGCGTGTAGCCCAGCGCGCTTCCAGACAGCCGCACGCCGGTACCATCCACCAGGGTGTAGCCGGCGATAAAACAGGCGTTGATCAGCGCCAGGACGATGCCACGGCGAGAGCTGGTCCGGCCGTTACAGGCCATGGCGAGGATTGCCAGGCAGATCACGCCAATCCCCATCCACGCCAGGGCTGATAGCCGGTCGCCGAGGAAAGCGACGCTAATCACCGCCACCAGCAGCGGCGCGGTGCCGCGCATCAGCGGATAGGTCTGGCTCATATCCGAGACCTGATAGGTTTTGGCGACCAGAACGGTGTACACCACCTGCAATGCGCTGGACAGCACCAGATACGGGGCGCTGGCCAATGTGGGCTGTGGGGCGAAGGGCAGCAGCGCCAGCGCGATAAGCGCGGCGGAACCGCTCACCCCAATGGCGGCATACAGCTTATCGCCGCTCGCTTTGACGATTGCATTCCAGCTGGCATGCAGCAGGGCGGCGAACAGCAGAACGCAGAAAACGGTTATCGACATCGCGGGCGCGTACGGTGAGTGGCAGTGTCCTGGAACTGTAACATGGGTATTTTCTGCCAGCCAGTCGCGCTTACAGCGAACAGAACAGACGGTGGGTGACTTTTGGCTCGTCATACACCGGGCGAAAACCGAGCGTTTCATAAAACGGCCAGGCTGCGGGGGGCGCATGGGTGTTGAGAAAATCGAACCACATGCCGGCGTGGGCGATCGCGGTCACCAGCAGCTGTTGCCCGATCCCCTGCCGACGGTAGGCTTCGCTGATATAAAGATGACGGATACGCCCGGCGCGCGGCTGCGGGCTGAAGGGATCAATATTCAGCCCGCATATCCCGACCAGCTGCCCGGCAACAAAGGCGCCGAACAGTTTTTCACCCGGGGCATTGAAGCGGTTTTTCCCGCTTTGCCAGTTCTCGGCCAGGCGACGCAGCATATTGAAATGTTGATCGAGGCTTTCGCGGCGCAGAGCGGGAAAGCCGGGATCGTGCGGGGTGGTCGTGGCAATCAACAGCGGCGGCATGTTTTCTCCGGCAAGTCAGCATAAGGTAAAGAGGCACCGCCTGTAGAGGGGCGGTTTCCCGCCCCTCTCAGGTGCGACTTGAACCTGAATCAGCGCAGCTGTTTCAGGACGGCATCAAGTAGTTGCAACGCGGCAACCATGAGTTTCAGGATAAGAACAATAATATCCATTGCGCCCATACGCGTCTCCTCCGGTAGAGGAGCACGACCCGCTGGCGTACCTTTCCGCTGCCTGTTGCCAGTCGGGGTATACGCCGCCTGCTGGACGCGTTGCCGCGGCCAGAAGACATTAGCGTATTTGTTGACGTAACACAGTGTGCTCTCTCGGGGTTAAGGCACTGACGGCACCACCCGTTTCAGCCAGGACTTCATTGCGCCGGTACAACTTGCGGCCCCGAATGGCACAAAGTGAACGCTTTCAGTATAAACATACACTGTATAAATAAACAGTGTTTTCTGGACAAAATCACACCCGCGCGCCATACTCTAATTCGGCAAAAACCGTGGTGAAAATTGCGTGAATATCCCTGAGCGCGTATACTTGCAGCGTTGACGTAATACAGTGTACTTGCGGTTACCAGCCGTGAACATGCTGATAAAAACCTCGCTCCGGCGGGGTTTTTTATTGTTCGCCGCTGGGCTAAAAATTGTGATGCTGCACACAAATCCTCGTGGTTGAAAATAAATCCATTGTGTAATGGCGGCAGCTGTGTTTGTATAAATTCAGTTAATTTTTCGACACAACAGGTCCCTAATGAACGCTTCCATTCTGACTTCGACCCTACTAAAAACCGCGCCTGCCGCGGTGGTCGTCGTGCGTGTGGTGGTCGTCGTCGGCAATGCGCCGTAGGGTCCGGAACAACACGATTCCAAACCCCGCCGGCGCAAACCGAGCGGGGTTTTTTTTCGACCCTCGCCCGGTAAGTCGGCTCAGAATAAAAGGACTGGAGCATGGCAAGTTCGGGCACAACCGCAGAAAAAATGCGCTTTACCGGCGCGCAGTTAGTTGTTCATTTACTGGAGCGTCAGGGGATCTCGACGGTTACGGGTATCCCGGGCGGCTCTATTCTTCCTGTCTATGATGCCTTAAGCCAAAGCACACAGATTCGCCATGTGCTGGCGCGGCATGAACAGGGAGCGGGCTTTATCGCCCAGGGTATGGCGCGTACCGAGGGGAAACCTGCCGTCTGTATGGCCTGTAGCGGCCCGGGCGCCACCAACCTGATCACCGCCATCGCCGATGCCCGTCTGGACTCGATCCCGCTGGTCTGCATTACCGGCCAGGTTCCCGCCTCGATGATTGGCACCGATGCGTTCCAGGAAGTCGACACCTACGGTATCTCTATCCCCATCACCAAACACAACTACTTGGTCCGCGATATCGCCGAACTGCCGCAGGTCATGAGCGACGCGTTTCGCATCGCCCAGTCCGGGCGCCCGGGTCCGGTGTGGATAGATATTCCTAAGGATGTGCAGACGGCAACCATCGAACTGGATAGGTTGCCGGAGCCCGGTACCCGCACGGCAGCGCCGGCGTTCGACAGCGCCAGCGTCCACGAAGCGGCGGCGATGATTAATGCCGCTCAACGTCCGGTGCTTTATCTGGGCGGCGGGGTGATTAACGCCCCTGAGCAGGTACGTGAACTGGCGGAAAAAGCCAACCTGCCAACCACCATGACCCTGATGGCGCTGGGCATGTTGCCGAAGGCGCATCCGCTGTCGCTGGGGATGCTGGGGATGCACGGCGCGCGCAGTACCAACTATATTCTGCAAGAGTCTGATTTACTGGTTGTTCTCGGCGCACGTTTTGATGACCGGGCGATTGGCAAAACCGAACAGTTCTGCCCGAATGCGAAAATTATTCACGTCGATATCGACCGTTCCGAGCTGGGTAAAATTAAGCAGCCGCACGTGGCGATTCAGGGCGATGTTGCTGAAGTGCTGGCGCAGCTGATCCCGCAAATTGAGTCCCAGCCGCGCAGCGAGTGGCGTCAGCTGGTGGCGGACCTGCAGCGCGAATTCCCGTCTACCATCCCTCAGGAGAGCGATCCGCTCTCGCATTACGGCCTGATCAACGCCGTTGCCGCCTGCGTTGATGATGAAGCGATTATCACCACCGACGTCGGTCAGCACCAGATGTGGACAGCGCAGGCCTATCCGCTGAACCGTCCGCGGCAGTGGCTGACCTCCGGCGGTCTGGGAACGATGGGCTTTGGCCTGCCGGCGGCGGTTGGCGCGGCGCTGGCCAACCCGCAGCGCAAAGTTATCTGCTTCTCCGGCGACGGCAGCCTGATGATGAATATTCAGGAGATGGCCACCGCGGCGGAAAATCAGCTGGATGTAAAAATCATCCTGATGAACAACGAAGCGCTGGGGCTGGTTTATCAGCAGCAGAGCCTGTTTTATCAGCAGGGGGTCTTTGCCGCGACCTATCCAGGGATGATCAACTTTATGCAGATTGCCGCCGGTTTTGGCCTACAAACCTGTGATTTAAATAATGAAGCTGACCCGCAGGCCGCGCTGCAGGCGATGATTGACCGCCCCGGTCCAGCCTTGATTCACGTGCGTATCGATGCGGAAGAAAAAGTGTATCCAATGGTTCCGCCGGGCGCGGCAAACACAGAAATGGTGGGGGAATAAACCATGCAACAGCAGACTCATGACAACGTTATTCTGGAACTTACCGTCCGCAACCACCCGGGGGTAATGACCCACGTTTGCGGCCTGTTCGCCCGCCGTGCGTTCAACGTGGAAGGCATTCTCTGTCTGCCGATTCACAACAGCAGCCACAGCCGCATCTGGCTGCTGGTTAACGACGATCAGCGCCTGGGGCAGATGATCAGTCAGATTGAAAAGCTTGAAGATGTGGAGAAGGTGGCGCGTAACCAGTCCGATCCGTCAATGTTTAATAAAATTTCCGTCTTCTTTGAGTGAGTTACTCGCTTTCTGAGTCCGGAGTGATGACCTTGACCGAGCCATTCCGGCAGTGCGTGGCATAGTCTGCCGGTAAGGGACGATCGCTGACGAGTACATCAAACGCCGGCAGCGGCGCGATACTGGCGGGCGCGACATCGTCGAACAGCGCGTAGCGCGCGAGCAGGATTTTGCGCAGCCCGCGATCCATCGCTTTGCGTTTGATGGAGAGGTCTTCGGGATTAAACCAGCTGACGCCAAAATGTTCGTGTACGCCGCTGGCGGAGATAAATACTTTACGCGGGTTGAGCGAATCCAGCGCCGACGGGTTGCTGGTATCGTAGAAGGCATCGCTCTTGGCCCGATAGGTGCCGCCGCAGAGGATGGCGGTGGCGTTGGGTTTCTCGTTCAGCGCGATAAACACCCGATGTGAATAGCAAATGCCGGTAAAGGTAATGTCATCGGGGATCATGCTGATGACCAACGGCATTTCGCTGCCGTTATCAAAAAAGACCAGATCGTTTTCACTCACCAGGCCTGCCGCAAGGATGGCAATGGGTAAATCGTCGCGATGATGGGCCTGTTTTGCCGCGAGAGAGGGGCTGGCCGCAGGGGATGAAGGCGTGTTCACCATCACCACATAGCCGCCCAGCAGGGTGAGCGGCAGCGGTTCGTCATTTTCCTGGCTGAGATCCCGCCGAATGGTCATCACAGAGACTTCGAGCATGCGTGCCGCCTCTTTAAGATGGATGCGGTCGGTTTTCTTCAGCAGTTCCATCAGACGACGGATACGTTCTTTTTGCTTGGTCTCCATTCACCCTCTCCGCAATTTAGCTCGCAAATGTTCCTTTAGTAACATTTTTACTCACAGGGAAACATCGTGCATTCACATTACTATACTGTGGACTACCCGGAATTAAAAGCCTGATAGATCGCGTTTTTATCATTAAAACAACTTTATTTTCAGGTGATTATGGCTATTTTTTTGATTTTTATTTTTCTTCTCTCAGCGAGTCTATGCGTTTTCGTGGTTGCTAAATAAACAACTTATGATACTACAATCGCGATCATGGTCACAAATGGTACTAAAGTAACATGATAATGTTACGATAATATCATTGTTGTGTGATTGTTTCTGAGAGGTAGTAAAATGGATATCGCGGTTATTGGCTCCAACATGGTGGATCTCATCACCTATACCAACCAGATGCCAAAAGAGGGGGAAACCCTCGAGGCGCCAGCGTTCAAAATTGGTTGCGGTGGCAAGGGGGCAAATCAGGCCGTTGCGGCAGCCAAGCTCAACTCGAAAGTGCTGATGCTGACCAAGGTTGGGGATGACATCTTTGCGGATAACACTATTCGTAACCTCGAATCCTGGGGTATCAATACCACCTATGTTGAAAAAGTCCCCTGCACCAGCAGCGGCGTCGCGCCTATTTTTGTGAACGCTAACTCCAGCAACAGCATCCTGATTATTAAAGGCGCCAATAAATTCCTTTCTCCTGAGGATATCGATCGCGCCGCCGAGGATTTAAAAAAATGCCGGCTGATTGTTTTACAGCTTGAGGTTCAGCTCGAAACCGTTTATCACGCCATTGAATTTGGTAAAAAGCACGGTATTGAAGTCTTATTAAACCCGGCGCCAGCATTACGGGAATTAGATATGTCTTATGCCTGTAAATGTGATTTCTTTGTGCCCAATGAAACGGAGCTGGAAATATTAACCGGTTTGCCTGTTGATACTTACGATAATATTCGTACAGCTGCCCGTAGTCTCGTCGAAAAAGGACTGAACAATATTATTGTCACTATGGGTGAGAAAGGCGCGCTGTGGATGACCCGCACTCAGGAGGTTCACGTTCCGGCGTTTAAAGTTAGCGCGGTTGATACCAGCGGAGCGGGTGACGCCTTTATCGGTTGTTTCGCTCATTATTATGTCCAGAGCGGAGATGTGGAATTCGCCATGAAAAAAGCCGCCCTCTTTGCCGCATTTAGCGTCACCGGAAAAGGCACTCAGTCATCTTATCCCAGTATTGAGCAGTTTAATGAATATCTGTCGTTAAACGAATAATCACCCTGCACAGTAAAAGGTAGCACTATGAACGATAAAAACATCATTCAGATGCCTGATGGCTATCTGAATAAAACCCCTCTGTTCCAGTTTATTTTGTTATCCTGTTTGTTCCCTTTATGGGGATGCGCTGCGGCGTTAAATGATATTTTAATCACGCAGTTTAAAAGCGTATTTGCACTGAGTAACTTTGCCTCCGCCCTGGTACAAAGTGCATTTTATGGCGGTTATTTCTTAATTGCTATTCCGGCTTCTTTAGTCATTAAGAATACCAGCTATAAAGTCGCGATTCTGACCGGGCTGACGCTCTACATCGTCGGCTGTACGCTCTTTTTCCCGGCTTCGCACATGGCGACCTACACCATGTTCCTGGCGGCGATTTTCGCGATAGCTATCGGCCTGAGCTTTCTGGAAACGGCGGCGAATACCTACAGTTCGATGATCGGCCCGAAAAGCCATGCCACCTTGCGTTTGAACATCAGCCAGACCTTTTATCCGATTGGCGCGGCTGCCGGTATTTTACTGGGCAAATATCTGGTCTTTTCCGACGGTGAAAGTCTGGAAAAACAGATGGCCGGCATGAATGCCGAACAGATCCACAGCTTTAAAGTTCTGATGCTGGAAAACACGCTTGAGCCTTACAAGTACATGATTATGGTACTGGTGGTGGTGATGGTGTTGTTCCTGATGACGCGCTTCCCGACCTGTAAAGTCGCGCAAACGGCGAACCATAAACGCCCTTCGGCGGCCGATACGCTGCGCTATCTGGCCAGCAATGCGCGTTTTCGTCGCGGGATTGTCGCCCAGTTCCTGTACGTCGGTATGCAGGTGACCGTCTGGTCGTTCACCATTCGTCTCGCCCTGGTGCTGGGGGATATCAACGAACGTGATGCCTCGACGTTTATGGTCTACAGCTTTGCCTGCTTCTTTATCGGCAAGTTTATCGCCAACATATTAATGACCCGCTTCACACCGGAAAAAGTGTTGATTCTCTACTCGATCATCGGCGCGCTGTTCCTCGCGTATGTGGCCCTGGCCCCGAGCTTTAGCGCGGTATACGTGGCGGTGCTGGTGAGCGTCCTGTTCGGGCCATGCTGGGCCACTATCTATGCCGGTACGCTGGATACGGTAGACAACGAACACACCGAAATGGCCGGCGCGGTGATTGTGATGGCGATTATCGGCGCGGCGGTGGTCCCGGCGATTCAGGGTTTTGTTGCCGATATGTTCCACTCGCTGCAGGTCTCGTTCCTGGTCCCGATGCTGTGCTTTATCTACGTCGGCATTTACTTCTGGCGTGAGCGCAAGGCCCGCCGCGCGCTCACCGAAGCGACAGCCTCCTGAGGAGAATAGTGATGATCACACGACTACCTTTATGGCGTCAGCTCTTTAGCGAACAACCCCGTACGCTGCTGGTGAATGATGACTTTACGGTGACGGCCTTCCGTTATGCCAGCGGCGTAGAAGGGTTGCGGATTGAAAACGCGCGCGGCCATCTGGTGATTTTGCCCTGGCTGGGACAGATGATCTGGGATGCGGAATTTGACGGCCGCGACCTGACCATGCGCAATATGTTCAGTGAACCGAAGCCGGCAACGGAGGTGGTGGCTACCTATGGCTGCTTCGCTTTCCATTCGGGGCTGCTGGCGAATGGCTGCCCGTCGCCGCAGGACACGCATCCGCTGCATGGCGAAATGGCCTGTGCCGCGATGGATGAAGCCTGGCTGGAGCTGGAGGAGGGCTGCCTGTGCGTGGCGGGGCGCTATGAATATGTGATGGGCTTCGGCCATCACTATGAGGCGCGGCCCGCGGTGGTATTGCATAAAGCGAGCGCGCTGTTTGATATTCAGATGGCGGTGACCAACCTTGCCTCCGTCGCCATGCCGCTGCAGTACATGTGCCATATGAACTATGCCTATGTGGCGGGGGCGACCTTCAGTCAGAATATCCCTGACGAAGCGCTCTCGCTGCGCGAATCGGTACCTGCTCACGTGCAGCCGACGGAATCGTGGCTGGCGTTCAATCAGCGCATCCTGCAGGGAGAGGCGTCGGTCGCCACCTTGAACGAGCCGCACTATTACGATCCGGAAATCGTCTTTTTCGCCGATAAGCTGGAACGCTACACAAATAGTCCTGAGTTTCGCATGATGGCGCCTGATGGCACCACGTTCATCACCCGTTTCTCAAGCGCGGAGCTGAATTACGTCACCCGCTGGATCCTGTATAACGGCGATCAGCAGGTTGCCGCCTTTGCGCTGCCTGCCACCTGCCGCCCGGAGGGATTTCTGGCGGCCCAGCGTAACGGTAGCCTGATTTCGCTGGCCCCGCAGCAAACCCGGACCTTCTCGGTGACCACCGGTATCGCCTGAGCGGGATAATATTGCTCAAGGCTTGAACAACAACGCGCTTATCGTTAAGGTAAGCGCGTTTTTTTACCCGCCAGGAAACGCCATGACCACCATTGCCCTTATCGACGATCATCTTATCGTCCGCTCCGGTTTTGCGCAGCTGCTGGGGCTGGAAGCCGACTTTCAGGTCGTCGCTGAATTTGGTTCCGGCCGCGAAGCGCTGGCGGGGCTGCCCGGGCGCGGCGTCCAGGTCTGTATCTGCGACATTTCGATGCCGGATATTTCAGGCCTCGAGCTGTTAAGCCAGCTGCCCACAGGGATGGGGATCATCATGCTCTCGGTTCACGACAGCCCGGCGCTGGTTGAACAGGCGCTCAATGCCGGCGCCCGGGGTTTTCTCTCCAAACGCTGTAGCCCGGATGAACTGATCGCCGCGGTCAGAACGGTGGCGACCGGCGGCTGTTATCTGACCCCGGATATCGCCATGAAGCTGGTGGCGGGGCGTCAGGATCCGCTCACCCGGCGCGAGCGGCAGGTGGCGGAGAAGCTGGCGCAGGGGATGGCGGTGAAAGAGATCGCCGCCGAGCTGGGGCTATCGCCGAAAACCGTGCATGTGCATCGCGCCAATCTGCTGGAAAAGCTGGGCGTCAGCAACGACGTTGAGCTGGCGCGGCGTATGTTCGATAGCTGGCAATGAAAGCGCTGCTCTCCCGGCTGCTTTCGGTGGTCGGCTGCTTGTGTATTTTCTCTGCCGCGTGGTTCTGTCTGTGGAGCATCAGCCTGCACCTGGTGGAACGCGCGGATCTCGCCGTCCTGCTGTTCCCTTTCGGCCTCCGGCTGGGCCTGATGCTGCAATGCCCGCGCGGCTACTGGCCGGTGCTGCTGGGCGCGGAGTGGCTGTTAATCTTCTGGCTGGCGCAGGAAGTGGCGCTGGCGCATCCGGTAATATTGATGATCGGTAGTTTGCTGACCCTGCTGCCGGTGGCGCTGATCTCTCGCTACCGGCAGCAGCGCGACTGGCTTACCCTGCTGCGTCAGGGCGGAGCGCTGATCGCCGCCGCGCTGCTGCAATCTCTGCCGTGGATGGGGGAAGCGAGCGAGGGGTTGAACGCGCTGCTGCTGACCCTGACCGGCGGCCTGACGCTGGCGCCGACCTGCCTGGTTATCTGGCATTATCTTACCAGTACCGTCTGGCGGCCGCTGGGGCCCGCGCTGGTTTCGCAGCCGGTTAACTGGCGCGGCCGGCACCTGATCTGGTACCTGCTGCTGTTTGTCATCAGTCTGTGGCTGCAGCTGGGGCTGCCCGCTGAACTGTCGCGCTTTACCCCGTTCTGTCTGGCCCTGCCGATCATCGCGCTGGCCTGGCATTACGGCTGGCAGGGGGCGCTAATCGCCGCCCTGATGAATGCCATTGCGTTAATCGCCAGCCAGACCTGGCACGATCATCCGGTGGATTTACTGCTCTCATTGCTGGCGCAGAGCCTGACCGGGCTGCTGCTGGGCGCCGGAATTCAGCGCCTGCGCGAACTGAACCTGTCGCTGCAAAGCGAGCTGGCGCGCAACCGTCGCCTGGCGGAGCGGCTGCTGGAAACCGAAGAGAGCGTGCGCCGGGACGTGGCGCGCGAGCTGCATGACGATATCGGCCAGACCATCACCGCCATTCGTACCCAGGCGGGTATTGTGCAGCGGCTGGCGCCGGATAACGGCGGCGTCAAACAGAGCGGCCAGCTGATCGAGCAACTGTCGCTGGGCGTCTACGACTCGGTGCGCCGCCTGCTGGGCCGCCTGCGTCCGCGGCAGCTTGACGATCTTACCCTTGAACAGGCGGTGCGTTCGCTGATGCGTGAGATGGAACTGGACGATCGCGGGATGGTCAGCCATCTCGACTGGCGCATCGACGAGTCCGCCTTAAGCGAAAACCAGCGCGTGACCCTGTTCCGCGTCTGTCAGGAAGGGCTGAACAATATCGTCAAACATGCCAGCGCCAGCGCGGTGACGCTGCAGGGCTGGCAGGAGGATCAACGGCTGATGCTGGTGCTTGAGGATGACGGCTGCGGGCTGCCGCCGGGCACCGGGCAGCAGGGCTTTGGCCTGACCGGGATGCGCGAGCGCGTGACGGCTTTGGGCGGCACCTTAACCATCTCCTGTACCCACGGCACCCGCGTTTGCGTTAGCCTGCCGCGACGTTATGTCTGAGGAGCGATGATGCTGAGCTTTCTGAAATCCCCGCCTGATGCCGCGCCGGTTGCCGATAAACAGGCGCTGGATGAGCGTTATCGCTACTGGCGGCGCCATATTCTGCTGACTATCTGGCTGGGCTATGCGTTGTTTTACTTCACGCGCAAAAGCTTCAACGCCGCGGTGCCGGAAATCCTTGCCAACAACGTGCTGACGCGCAGCGATATTGGCCTGCTGGCGACGCTGTTTTACATCACCTACGGGCTATCGAAGTTTTTCTCCGGTATCGTCAGCGACCGCTCCAACGCCCGGTACTTTATGGGGCTCGGTCTGGTTGCCACCGGAGTGGTCAACATTCTGTTTGGCTTCTCCACCTCGTTGTGGGCCTTCGCCCTGCTATGGGCGCTGAACGCCTTTTTCCAGGGCTGGGGCTCGCCGGTGTGCGCCCGCCTGCTGACGACGTGGTATTCACGTACCGAGCGCGGCGGCTGGTGGGCGCTGTGGAATACCGCGCATAACGTCGGCGGGGCGCTGATCCCGATGGTGGTGGGGGCGGCGGCGCTGCACTACGGTTGGCGCGCCGGGATGATGATTGCCGGCACGCTGGCGATTGTCGTCGGGCTGTTTCTCTGCTGGCGGCTGCGCGACCGACCGCAGGCGCTTGGCCTGCCTGCGGTGGGCGACTGGCGACACGATGAGCTGGAGATTGCCCAGCAGCAGGAAGGGGCAGGGCTGACGCGTAAGGAGATCCTCTACAAATACGTGCTCCTGAATCCCTATATCTGGCTGCTGTCGCTGTGCTACGTGCTGGTTTACGTGGTGCGGGCGGCGATTAACGACTGGGGCAATCTCTACATGTCGGAGACGCTGGGCGTCGATCTGGTGACCGCCAACTCGGCGGTCACCATGTTCGAACTGGGCGGGTTTATCGGCGCGCTGGTGGCGGGATGGGGCTCGGATAAGCTGTTTAACGGCAACCGCGGGCCGATGAACCTGATTTTTGCCGCCGGGATTTTGCTCTCGGTCGGCGGTTTGTGGCTGATGCCCTTCGCCAGCTATGTGATGCAGGCGGCCTGCTTCTTTACCATCGGCTTCTTCGTTTTTGGACCGCAGATGTTGATTGGCATGGCGGCGGCGGAGTGTTCCCACAAAGAGGCCGCCGGCGCGGCGACCGGGTTCGTCGGGCTCTTTGCCTATCTCGGGGCCTCGCTGTCCGGCTGGCCGCTGGCGCAGGTGATGGATATCTGGCACTGGAGCGGTTTTTTTGTGGTCATCGCCATTGCCGCCGGGATTTCCGCCCTGCTGCTGCTGCCATTTTTAAACGCCCAGGCGCCGAGAACCGCCAGCGAAGCGTGACCTACCTCTCCTTTTTGCCCCGAGTGGGGCAAAACTAAGACATTTTCCCGGTTCCGTCGGGACGCTGTCTCAGGCCTGTCGCGCCGCTGATTTTTACAATGCCTGCCATTCGCAGGTATAAAAATTAGCCCGGAGTGTCCTATGTTGGCCTTTCTAAACCAGGTGCGTAAACCGACCCTGGATCTGCCGCTCGACGTGCGGCGTAAGATGTGGTTCAAACCGTTCATGCAGTCCTACCTGGTGGTCTTTATTGGCTACCTGACCATGTATCTGATCCGCAAAAACTTTAACATTGCTCAGAACGACATGATCTCCACCTACGGGTTGAGCATGACCCAGCTGGGGATGATCGGCCTTGGCTTCTCGATTACCTACGGCGTGGGTAAAACGGTGGTGTCCTACTACGCGGACGGTAAAAACACCAAGCAGTTCCTGCCGTTTATGCTGATCCTCTCCGCCATCTGTATGCTGGGCTTCAGCGCCAGCATGGGGGCCGGTTCAACCAGCCTGTTCCTGATGATCGCCTTCTATGCGCTGAGCGGCTTCTTCCAGAGTACCGGCGGTTCGTGCAGCTACTCGACCATTACCAAATGGACGCCTCGTCGTAAGCGCGGCACCTTCCTTGGCTTCTGGAATATCTCGCATAACCTCGGCGGGGCCGGCGCGGCGGGCGTGGCGCTGTTCGGGGCCAACTATTTGTTCAACGGTCACGTGATCGGCATGTTCATCTTCCCGTCGATTATCGCGCTGATTGTGGGTTTCATCGGCCTGCGTTTTGGCAGCGACTCCCCGGAATCCTACGGCCTGGGTAACGCCGAAGAGCTGTTCGGCGAAGAGATCAGCGAAGAGGATAAAGAAACCGAAGAAAACGCCATGACCAAGTGGCAGATCTTCGTCGAGTACGTGCTGAAAAACAAAGTCATCTGGCTGCTGTGCTTCTCCAACATCTTCCTCTACGTGGTGCGTATCGGTATCGACCAATGGTCCACGGTCTATGCTTTCCAGGAGCTGAAGCTGTCAAAAGAGGTGGCGATTCAGGGCTTTACCCTGTTTGAAGTCGGCGCTCTGGTCGGGACGCTGCTGTGGGGCTGGCTGTCGGATCTGGCGAACGGCCGCCGTGCGCTGGTGGCCTGTATCGCCCTGGCGTTAATCATTGCCACCCTTGGCGTCTACCAGCATGCCAGCAACCAGTATATCTATCTGGCGTCGCTGTTTGCTTTAGGCTTCCTGGTCTTCGGTCCGCAGCTGCTGATCGGCGTCGCCGCGGTGGGCTTCGTGCCGAAGAAAGCCATCGGCGCGGCCGACGGTATCAAAGGGACGTTCGCCTATCTGATTGGCGACAGCTTTGCCAAACTGGGTCTCGGGATGATTGCCGACGGTACGCCGATCTTCGGCCTGACCGGCTGGGCAGGGACCTTTGCGGCGCTGGATGCGGCCGCGATTGGCTGTATCTGCCTGATGGCCATCGTGGCGGTATGTGAAGAACGTAAAATTCGCCGCGAGAAAAAGAAACGCACTTTGCAGACCGCCTGAGGACTTCAGGTTCTGGTAACGTTGCCCGGCCTTGATGCCGGGCTTTTTTATTTCAGGCGTGATATGCCTGCCAGGCCTGGATGAAGCGCTGCGCTTTTTCCGCGGTTTCCGTCCTGGACTGTGCAGCACGATACAGATCGCTCCCTAATCCCGCCCCCTCACAACCGGCCCGGAGATAATCTGCGAGATTTGTCGCGGTGATGCCACCCACAGCGTACAGCCGGGTCTTCGACGGCAGTATTGCCCGAAGTGAGCGAATATAGCCTGGCCCGACATCGCCCGCAGGGAAGATCTTCAGCATGCTGGCACCATGCCTGAGGGCGGTCAACGCCTCGCTGGCCGTCAGACAGCCGATGCAGGTGGCCATTCCCGCAGATGTCGCGGCCTCGATGACGGAGATATCGGTATTGGGCGTAAGGATAAATTCGCAGCCCGCCTCTTTTAATATGGCGACCTCTCGCGGTGTGGTTACCGTACCGGCGCCGATTCGCATCCGGTCGCCATAATGTTTTACGGCAAGCACAATACTTTGTTGCCAGCTGGGGGAATTAAGCGGGATCTCTACCTGCGTAAAACCCGCACGATACAGTTCCGCCATGTGCACCAGTACATCATCTGGGGTTACCCCGCGCAGGATGGCGACCAGAGGAAGAGAGTCAGGTGTGATCATGAAGAAGTCTCCTGATGCCGTTAAGAAAGGCCGCTTCACCGTTGAGGGGGCGACAGGTGAGGCCAAAAAGGGCAAAAACGCTTTGGTAACGCGCCAGTAGCGCATCGTTACCGACCAGAACTACGCTTTCCGTGGAGGAAATGGCGTATTGCTCGCACATCCTGGCGACTTCGTGGCCAATCAGCAGGCCAGAGAGGGCGCTATGCAGAGCGTCAGAAGGCAGGGCGCCGCAGAGCATACGTGCGCGCAGCGCAAAGGTTCCTCGCGACAGGCAGCACTCCTGGGCTCCCAGTCGCGCGCCATCAAGAAATGCCTGGCGATCTTCCCGATGCCCGTCTTGTGGTTGGGACAGCACGGAGTAGTGGCTTAACAAGTGAAAGAACTCCCCGGTCATGATGGTTTGAAAATCACCGATGTACTCCCTCTCCATGCGTACCCATTTGCTGTGGGTGCCGGGAAAGACATACCACTCCTCTGCATTCAGTGCGCCCAGGAGTTGCGTTTCTTCTCCACGCATCACGTTGAAATGTTCCGGGCCGTTGAGCTGGAGTCCGGGGACAATCCACACCGGTAAAGGCCCGGCATTTTCGACCGGCGTCAGGTTTGAGGAGAGCGCTGAAACGGATGTCGGACAGGGAATATAGGGCACGGCAAGCCAGCCGAGATTGCTACCGATCATGCCGCTCATGATGACAATGGTGTCAGGGGCCAGGGGATGTGGGCACCGTGAGAGGATGGTGAGCCAGAGCTCTTTAAACGCGCCCGGTCGGTGGTGGGTTACCCCTTCGCGACTACGATAGGTCCAGATCGTTTCACCTTGCTGGAATAGCCACAGGCGCAGATTGCTGCTACCCCAGTCCACGGCAATATAGTTTTGTAGATTGAACATCAAGCATTCCTGATGGATAAAACGGCCTGTTGCCAGGCCGTGGATGAGATAGTTACTGCTCTGAAATTTCCATTTTCTTATCGAAATTGATGCTCAAAGAGCAGACGAGATACCCCACCGCTGCGAGGGCGAAGAACATCATTGCGGCATAATAATTACCGGTGAATTGCACAAGGAAACCGATAAAAATCGGCAGGATGGCGGCGAACAGATTGCTGGTAAAGTTCATGGTGCCGCAGATCGTCCCCGCTACGGATTGAGCGCCAAGAAGACCCGGAATAGACCAGTAGACGCTTGCCCAACGCAGAGGGAACAGGGCGATAGTGAGCAGCGTAATCGCGACGCCTGGCGTACTGCTTTGCGCGCAAAGAAATATCCCTATGCCAGCAGTAATAGCTGAAATCGCCAGCATGGTATGCATAACGCGACTGGTTTTACCGCCTTTACTGCGCCATTTATCCATGATGTAGCCGCCGGTTAGTTGGCCGACAAAACACAGCAGGAAAATAATTGCCATGGCGCCACCCATAGACTTAATATCGAAGCCGTAGGTAGCCTGGAAATATAATGGTAGCCAGGTCATGAGACCATAGAAGACAAAGCTATAGCATACCCACCCACAAATTAACGCAATGACATTACGTTGTTTTAAATAAGGTTTGATATCTGCGAGACGATATTTTTTACCAGCGGTGGAATCTCCATTGGCTTCAGTAATATGATCCAGTTCAGCTTTGTTAATCCCAGGGTGTTCAGAAGGATAGGTACGAATATACCACCAGGCAATAAGACCTATAGCGATAGTCCCCACCCCGGCAATGATGAAGGCCATCCGCCAGGAGTCAAACTGGGCAATAAGCCCGGCAATGATGACGGCACCCAGTGCGGTACCTAACGGCGCGCCGCCATCCAGCAGCATTGAGCCGCGGCCGCGTTCAGTCGGGGTCAGCCAGGTCCCCATCAGTTTTGCGCCCGCGGGCATAATGGGGGACTCGGCGATACCCAGCCCAATGCGTGAAATTGAGAGGGTAAAAATAGAATGACAAAGGGCGGCGATGGCCTGAAATGCACCCCATAAAATTGTGGCGATAGCAATAATATTTCGGGCTTTAAACTTGTCAGCAATGACCCCGCTGGGTATTTGCATGAGCGCATAGGCCCAGAAGAATGCACTGTGAATAACACCAACAACACGCGTGTCGGTAATGCCGAATTCATCGGTAATATAGGGCATGGCAATGGATAAAGAGGTACGGTCAATATAGTTAATTGCTCCCAGAATAAGCATGACAATAAATATTCGCCATCTTACCGTTGTCGCTTTGAGCTTTTCTTCTTCAGTATGGACATTGACATGAGACATAGATGCTCCTTGCCATGCCCAATAATGAGCATGGCGATACGAGGTATTATAATTATCAGGGTAACTTACATAATGGAACCGATAGTCCAGGGAACAAACTCCTGGCTACCATAACCAAACTCTTCGCTTTTTGTTTTTTTACCGGACGCCATTTCAAGGATCATTTGATATAAACGTTCACCGACCTGTGCAATTGTCTCTTCACCTTCAACAATGGTGCCGCAATTAATATCCATATCTTCCTGCTGGCGTTGCCATAAGGCGTTGTTGGTGGCGAGTTTCAGGCTTGGGGTGGGTTTAGAGCCAAACGCAGAACCGCGGCCAGTCGTGAAGCACAGCAGATTTGCGCCTCCGGCAATTTGCCCGGTGACCGCAATGGGGTCATACCCGGGGGTATCCATAAATACGAATCCTTTTTCCGTTACCGGTTCGGCATATTCATAAACAGCGGTTAAATTTGTGGTTCCGGCCTTAGCAATTCCCCCAAGCGATTTTTCCAGGATGGTGGTCAGTCCACCAACTTTATTACCCGCTGAGGGGTTATTGTTCATCTCGCTCCCGGTACGGCGACAATAATCTTCCCACCAATGAATACGAGCGATGAGTTTTTCACCGACTTCACGAGTGACGGCGCGGCGGGTCAGGAGATGCTCAGCACCATAGATCTCTGACGTTTCAGAGAGGATTGCGGTACCCCCTTGCTGCACCAGTTTATCAACCGCGTAACCGAGCGCGGGATTGGCAGAGATACCGGAATAGCTATCTGACCCCCCACATTCAAGGGCCAGAATGATTTCTGCCGCGGGAATCGGCTCCCGTTGCACCCGGTTTGCCTGCGGCAGCATTTCGTTGATGAGCTCAATGCCCCTGGCAATAGCATGGCGGGTACCGCCGATCTCCTGAATCGTGAAGCTGTGCAGCATGGGACCATCGCTTAAGCCATGGGCGTTCATCATATCTTTGATTTGGCTGGATTCACATCCGAGACCAATGATGATCACGCCAGCAAAATTTACATGAGTGGCATAACCCGCCATGGTTCGACGCATGACCTCCATCGATTCGCTTTTTGAACCAATGGCGCAACCAAAACTTTGTGGTAGCGCGACAACGCCATCCACGTTGGGATAGTCGCCGAGACCATGAAGCCGAAAGTGATCTTCAATGGCTTTGACAACGGTAGCGCTGCAGTTAACTGAGCTCAGTACGCCAATGTAGTTGCGGGTTGCTGCCCGTCCATCGGCCCGGCGTATGCCCATAAATGTATCCTGGTGCCCGGCAGGCGGCAGGGTATGACAGTCTTCCCCCCAACCATACTCGCGCTCAAAATCGCCCATGCCGAGGTTTTGCATATGAATATGCTCACCACGACGAATAGACTGGGTAGCAAACCCGATAATCTGTCCGTAGCGTTTTACCGCTTCACCTGCGGCAATATCACGAATGGCAATTTTATGACCGGCGGGGATATCGCTGAGGGTTTTCAATTGTTCTTCAGGAAGCCAGGTACCGGCGGCGACCGGTTGTCTGGCGATGACGACATCATCTTTATCATTTAGTTTGAGTACAGGATTCGTGTTCATTGACATTGCTCTCTAAGAATTTATTGGCTAATGCGGGCCAGAACGTTTTTAACGTACTCCGTTTTCTCGGCATTGAGCGGCAGCGCTGGCGGTACCACGGCAGTAGAAATATCCAGGCCACTTAAATTTATTGCCGCTTTAATCACGCCAAAAAACGGTTGCTCAAGGGCATACAGCGGGGAAAGCCTGGCCAGCTGTTTTTGGTAAAGACCGGCAGAAGTCATATCGCCATCAAGGAACGCCTGGTAAATCCCGCGCGTAATCTGCGGCGCGAAATTAAACGTCGCGGGAATACCGCCGTGACCACCCAACAGCAGGGTATCCAGCATGTATTCGTCATAACCGCTAAATATGATGAAATCCGGGCGAAAAGCATGTACCCGATTGATGATTTCGCGGGTATGGCTGATGTTATCAATGGTGTCTTTAATACCAACGATGTTGGGCACGTCCCGGGCCAGACGCGTAATGACCTCAATGCCAATATCCTGACCGGTCAGTTCGGGAAAATTATAGAGAAATACGGGGGTGTTTAATGCGTCTGCGACCCGCTTATAATGGGTATAACGCGCTTCGTCACTTAATTTGGCATAATAGGGATTAACGACGAGTACGCCATCCGCACCATGCTGCTGGGCATGTAAACCCAGTTCAATGGTTTCCGCCGTACCGGCACAGGCGATACCCATTAGTACCGGGACCCTCCCTTTTATATGCTGGAGACAAAATTCAGCAATCTCTTTACGTTGGCAGTTCGATAAATGGCAAAACTCCCCGCCGCTGCCAAGGATCAGCACCCCGTCAGCGCCATTGGCTATCACATGATCCAGCATGCGGGCCATGCCTGGACGATCGAGTTCACCTTGTTCATTGACAATGGTTGGTACCGGTGGAAATACACCCTTAAATACGGCTGTCATTCTAACTCCCTTGTTCTATATATGGAACTAATGTTCTGTATGTTGAATAAAGTACAGCAAAACATCGCGCATTTCGTCAACGATTTTTGTAGAACTAATGAACAATTGTGACTCGTGTCGTATTTAAAACGGAATGCCCGGCGGAGCCAGGGAGGTCACGGGTTTGTGCAAAAAAGCCTCATCGCGGAGAGAATAGAATGGGGTATACTGATGGGAGTGTATGAATCAAAAGATCAATTTGCGTATGAACAAGGATATAACAACACCGGTACCCGCCCTCGATAAGACAGTCAAAATCTGTAATTACCTGTTCAATTCGCCCGGCGCCACATTCAGCCAGATTCAGCAGGATTTGGCTTTACCGAAAAGCAGCACGTCCTCGTTGCTCAATGCGTTGGTTGATCACCATTTATTGCGCCTGGAGAAAGGGCGTTTTTTCCTCGGGCTAAAGCTTTATGAGTGGGGAAACCGCTCGCTGGAGCAGTTTGATATTCGCAACGTCGCGCTGCCTGTGCTGGAAAAGCTGAGAGAACAAACCGATCTGACCTGTCATCTTGGCATTCTTGATGAAGTCGCGCCGATCTATGTACTGAAACTTGAGAATACACAGCCAATCGGTATTCGTACCTGGGTGGGTAAAAAGCTGCCTCTGCACAGTTCTGGGGTGGGGAAAGCGCTATGTGCCTGGCTACCGGCAGAAAAAATAGACCAGCTGTTACCGGAAGAGAGGCTTCCGAGCTTTACCGCTACGACGATCACCAGTAAAACCCTTTTGATGCAGGAGTTTGCCAGGATTCGTGAGCAAGGGTGGGCATTTGACAACGCGGAAGATTCGCCGGGCATTTATTGTATTGCGGCTCCGGTCTTTAACCGTTCCCGGGAAGTGATTGCCGCGGTCAGCATCAGCGGCGTGGAGCTGCAAATGCCCAAAGAGCGCATTCCCCGATACTCCGTTCTGGTTCGCGAGGCATGCCAGGCTCTCTCGGCAAAACTGGTTTAATTCGCCCCGCCTCGCGGAGCCGTTTCTCGTACCGAATTCCGTGATGCGCATCCGCTATTTTCGGCTGTTTAAGACAGCCGACTCTCATCATGGCTGGCCCCAGCCGCGATAAGTCACATTATGCTATGCCCGGGAGTCGACAGCGGGCAAATTCCCATTATGATAGTGGGGCTGCGGTAGAATGAGAGGAAGCATGATCTGGTTAGGATTGGCCACGCTGGTGGTAGTATTTGTTGTCGGATTTCGGGTACTTACCTCTGATTCACGCCGTGCTATTCGCCGCCTGAGCGAGCGATTAGGCATTACCCCGGTGCCGCTGGAATCGATGATCGATCAGCTGGGGAAAAGCGCCGGGAATGAGTACCTTCGCTATCTTGAACGTCCCAACGAAGCGCATTTGCAAAACGCAGCCCAGGTCCTGCTGATCTGGCAGGTTGGCATCGTCGATGGCAGCGAGCAGAACCTGCATTACTGGTATCGGCTGATGCAAAAATCCCGTCTGGCGGCTCCAGTTACCGATGCGCAGATCCGTCTCGCGCAGGGGTTTCTTCGCGAGCTGGAGCCAGAGCTGAGCGAGCTGGTGGCCCTGCAGCAGCGCTATAACGCGCTGTTTTTACCCGAGGACGGCGTTCACTGGCTGCACTGATTACCTAACCTGCCACCCGACATCAGATCGCGCAGCGGCCCGTTACTGGCGGGTTCCGGTTTATTCATGCCCGATAATCAAGCTTAAAGTTGTCAAAACGTTAAATTAGTCACAAACAAAATGTTACACTGCGCAACTTTTCCGCCATCCAAATTTGCAGGTAACCAATGACTCCTCTCAATGAAACCAGACAACATGCCAGTGAATTAACGCGGCCAAACTGGTCTGCGGTATTTGCGGTGGCCTTTTGCGTGGCCTGCCTGATTACCGTTGAGTTTTTACCGGTTAGCCTGCTCACGCCAATGGCCCAGGACCTGGGGATTTCCGAAGGGCTGGCCGGGCAGTCGGTCACGACCACCGCGTTTGTGGCCATGTTCGCCAGCTTGTTTATTACCTCGATTATCCGCAGCACCGACCGGCGCTATGTGGTGATCCTGTTTTCCGTTCTGCTGACGGTATCCTGCCTGCTGGTCTCTTTTGCCAACAGCTTCGCCCTGCTGCTGGTGGGGCGCGCCTGCCTCGGGCTGGCGTTAGGCGGTTTCTGGGCGATGTCCGCCTCGCTGACGATGCGCCTTGTCCCGATGCGGGTGGTGCCGAAAGCGCTGTCGGTCATCTTCGGCGCCGTGTCGATTGCGCTGGTGATTGCCGCGCCGTTGGGCAGTTTTCTGGGCGGCGTGATCGGCTGGCGTAACGTTTTTAATGCCGCGGCGGTAATGGGCGTGCTCTGTACCCTTTGGGTACTGAAGGTGTTGCCCTCTTTACCCGGCGAAGCGCCGCATCACCAGCAAAATATGTTTGGCCTGCTGAAACGGCCCGGCGTGATGGCCGGGATGTGCGCCATTTTCATGGCATTTGCCGGCCAGTTTGCCTTCTTTACCTATATTCGTCCGGTCTACATGACCCTTGCCGGTTTTGATGTCGACGGCCTGACGCTGGTGCTGCTGAGCTTCGGTATTGCCAGCTTTATCGGTACCTCGCTGTCGTCGATGATCCTTAAGCGTTCGGTGAAAATGGCTCTGACGGTTGCGCCGCTGCTGCTGGCGATTTGTGCGACGACGCTGGTGCTGTGGGGGGAAAGCCAGGTTGTGGCGTCGACGGTTGCGATTATCTGGGGCTTTGCTTTTGCGCTGATTCCGGTGGGGTGGTCAACGTGGATTACCCGCTCGCTGTCCGACCAGGCGGAAAAGGCCGGGTCGATCCAGGTGGCGGTTATTCAGCTGGCCAATACCTGTGGCGCGGCGGTAGGCGGCGTGGCGCTGGACCATCTCGGTCTGCTGTCGCCGCTGGTGATTTCCGGCGCGCTGATGCTGTTGACCGGGCTGCTGGTGGCGACCAAAGTTCGCGTGTAGCCCGTCGGCGATAAAACCCCGGTCGCGTGACGCGGAGCGAGGTAGCGGCGGGGACCGGCGAGTGAAATCTACGGGCGTTCGCCCCGCGCCAGCCGGGCGTTAATCTCGACGATCACTCCCGGCAGGTCCGCCAGCGTATCGATAACATAATGCGCCCCGGCGGCGTACAGCTTTTCAGCCGCCTGCTCGCGGCGGGTGGCAATCTCTTCTGCCGTCATCGCCTGAAATGCCTGCCAGGTGGCGCCAAACTCGTTACCGGAAACCGCCAGACCCACGCTCCACATCCCGGCGTTCAGTCCTTCGCTAATCCCCGGCGCCGCGTCGTCCACCTTCACGCAGTGGGCGACGGCATCAATGCCGAGAGCAATCACGTTTTGTAGCGCCATCCATGGGCCGGGACGCCCGCCGGCCGCGAGATCATCGGTGGCGACCCAGTAGTCCGGCGCATAGCCCTGGGCGGCAGCGGCGGGCACCAGCTTTTCCATCACCGGGCGCGGGTAACCGGAACAGGAGCCAATTTTCACTCCTTCGGCGCGAAGTGCGGCAATGGTGTCGACAACACCGGCGATAGGGGTGGAAAAGTCGACAACTTTAGAGATTTGCAGCGGCATGAACGCAGCATAAATCGCCTCAATATCGGCGGCGGTCATCGAACGGCCGAATTTTGCCTGCCAGCGCGCGTCCACGGAGGGTAATTTACCCAGCGCTTCAATATGCTGCCACTTGCCAAGCCCCATCGGCACGCGGGCCTCGGCAAGCGTAATGTCGACATCAAACGCCTGATGGAAGGCCTCGACGAAAATTTGCGTCGGTGCGAAGGAGCCGAAATCTACGGTGGTGCCGGCCCAGTCGAGAATCAGTGCGGTAATACGGTTCATGGCGGTTCCTTAGTGTTTCCAGTACATGGCGTTGTCGATTGCCGTCAGCAGGGCGGTGATATCAGCGTCATACACTTCGCCGATGTTGCCGATACGGAAACAATCGCTCTGTGAGACTTTGCCCGGATAAATAACGAAGCCCTGCTCTTTAAGCTGCTGATAGAACGCTTTAAAGCGGTACTGCGGCGCATCCGGAGAGTAAAACGCGGTGATGATCGGTGAATGCAGGCTGTCGTCGAGCAGCGGCTGAAAACCGAGCGCGCGCATCCCAGCGACCAGACGGCGCTGGTTGGCGCTGTAGCGTCGGTGGCGTGCGGCCACGCCGCCCTCATCGGCCAGCTCTTTCAGCGCCTGGGCGAAGGCCAGCACGGTATGGGTTGGCGAGGTAAAGCGCCACTTTCCATGGTTGTCTTCCATACAACGCCACTGGGCGTAGAGGTCGAGCGACAGCGAGTGCGAGCGACCTTTGCAGGTTTGCAGTTCGCTCTCGCGGGCAATCACAAAGGCGAAACCCGGTACGCCCTGGATGCACTTGTTGGCAGAGCTGATCAGGTAGTCGATATTCAGCGCGGCAACGTCCATCGGGATGCCGCCAAAGCTGCTCATCGCATCAACGATATAGCGTTTGCCGTAGCGCTGCGCCAGCACCGCCACCTCGGCGATGGGGTTAAGCATCCCGGTGGTGGTTTCGCTGTGGACCATGGCGATGTGGGTAATCGCCGGGTCATCCTCGAGGATCTGCGCGATCGTCGCCACGTCCGGACGGGCCACTTCCCCGCAATCATACGCGTGGCAGGCGACACCCATCAGTTCCGCCATCTCGATCATTCGCGCCCCGTAGGCGCCGTTGCTGATAATCAGCACTTTGCCTTCGGCGCCGACGGCGCTGCCGAGTACCGCTTCGACCGCGTAGCTGCCGCTACCTTGTAGCAGGACGGAGGTGTAGCCCGCGTCAGGCGTTGCCAGCTCAACCAGCTGCTGGCGAATGGTCTGTACCACGCCGAGATTATAATCGTCGTCCCAGGTGCAGCTATCGAACAACATCGCCTCTTTCACCGTACGGGAGGTGGTCAGCGGGCCGGGGGTCAGCAGCAGGTAATTACGTGAAGTCATTTATCTCACCATTTGGTCTATACCAGATTGATTTTATGATGGTGATAATTGATGCAAAAGGTCAAAGAAAAGATCGCGCTGCAACAAAAAATTCATCTCCGTGGGTATAATGGCGCTATCAAATTTGTTTGCGAGTCAACATGAAATCACCCTCTGGCGAGATCCCGCAGTACCTGATGATTAAGGCGCAATTGCAGGCGCGTATCCAAAATGGCGCGTTGAAAAGCGGCGATAAGCTGCCGTCAGAGCGCGAACTGTGCGCGATCTTCAACACCACGCGTATTACGGTACGTGAGAGCCTGGCGCAGCTGGAGGCCAGCGGCGCGATCTATCGCGCCGATCGCCGCGGCTGGTTTGTGACGCCGGAGCGTCTGTGGCTGGATCCGACGCAAAACACCAACTTTCACAAGCTGTGCATCGAGCAGGGGCGCGAGCCGAAAACGGTCCTGCTGGACGGCCGGTTAACCGCGGTGCCGCTGGATGTAATGACGCCGCTGGCACTGCAGCCGTTCGATCGGGTTTACCTGCTGACGCGCCTGCGCTACGCCGACGGGCGGGCGATTTGCTATAGCGAAAACCACTGCCTGCCGGCCCGCGTTCCGGAGCTGCTGCGCCACGATCTGAACGGCAGCCTGACTGAGATTTATCACACCCATTACGACCTGATATATACCAGTATGCATTTGTCGTTCTATCCCACTTCGATGCCGCCGCAGGCTGCGGAAGCGCTGGGGGTAATGGAAGGGCGCCCGGCGCTGCTGCTGCGCCGTCTTAACTACGATCAGCACGGGCGTATTCTGGATTACGATATCGAGTACTGGCGCCACGATAGCCTGCGCATTGAAGTCGACACCCACTGATTTTGCTGATTTTTCCTCCCTGGACGACGGCATCGGCTGATTTTACGGCCTTCCGACGGCAGGTCGGGTGGAGAAACTGCCCTGCTTTCGGGATCACCCCGGCTCACGATGTTTAATTGCCCCGCCTTTAATCCATCCGACATATTCCGGTCATCGTTTTGTCATAAACCCCCGGTAGCGTGAAGGCAAATCTGGTGTAGACCAGAGTGACCGACAACCCGATGAGGCTTACACGATGAAACTCTCCCGACTTGCTCTGCTGTCCGTTTTCGCACTGACCAGTTCCCCGGTTTGGGCGGATGGGATCGTCACGGTCTATTCCGCTGACGGCCTGCATGATGGCGACAACAGCTGGTATCAGAACCAGTTCGACGCCTTCACCAAAGCGACGGGCATCAAAGTGCAGTATGTGGAAGGCGGCTCCGGCGCGATCGTCGAGCGGCTGGCGAAGGAACGCACCAACCCGCAGGCCGACGTACTGGTGACCGTTCCGCCGTTTATCCAGCGCGCCGCCAAAGAAAATCTGTTAGCTGAGTTTACCCCGCAGGGTAGCGAGCGAATTCCCGGCGCCAATGCCCATTACTCGCCGCTGGTGAACAACTACCTGACCTTTATCTACAACAGCCAGCTGCTGAAAACCGCCCCGGCAAGCTGGCAGGCGCTGTTGGATAGCCGCTACAAAAACAAACTGCAGTACTCGACGCCGGGCCAGGCCGGCGACGGTACCGCGGTAATGCTGCAGGCGTTCCACAGTCTGGGCGGCAAGGAGGCGGGTTTTGCCTATCTCGGTAAACTGCAGGCCAATAACGTCGGCCCGTCCGCTTCTACCGGCAAGCTCACCGCGCTGGTGAACAAAGGCGAGCTGTTTGTCGCGAACGGCGATCTGCAGATGAATCTGTCGCAGATGGCGCGTAACCCGAATGTGAAAATTTTCTGGCCGGCGGACGATAAGGGCGAACGTAGCGCGCTGGCGCTGCCGTACACCGTGGGTCTGGTCCAGAATGGCCCGCAGAGCGAAAACGGTAAAAAGTTGATCAACTTCCTGCTGGATAAAGCGGCGCAAACCCGCGTCAGCGCTCTCTCCTGGGGCCTGCCGGTACGCAGCGACGTGACGCCGACCGATAGCAACTATCAGGCGGCAAAAGCGGCGCTTGACGGCGTGAAAAGCTGGGAACCGAACTGGGACGATGTGGCCGTATCGCTGTCGGCAGACATTGCCCGTTGGCATAAAGTGACCGACAGCGAGTAGGCCTGATGTTGATGAAAACGACTGCTTCCCGCTCCCCGTCGATGATGGGGAGCACTGGAATTACCCTCGACTCTCTGCGCGTTTCGTACCACGGCAACGTGGTGCTGAAGCCGCTGTCATTGACCATCGAACCCGGCGAAGTGCTGGCGCTGATTGGTCCCTCCGGTTCCGGCAAAACCACGGTACTGCGGGCGATTGCCGGGTTTGTACAGCCGGCGGGCGGGCGGATCCTGATTGGTGATACCGATGTTACCGGGCTGCCGCCGTACAAGCGTGGTCTTGCCATGGTGGTACAAAACTATGCTCTGTTCCCGCATATGAAGGTGGAAGATAACGTCGCCTTTGGCCTGCGCGCGCAAAAGCAGCCGCAAGCGCTGATTGCTGACAGAGTGAACGAGGCGCTGAAGATTGTCGGGATGGCGGACTACGCCACGCGCTATCCACACCAGCTTTCCGGCGGTCAGCAGCAGCGCGTCGCCATCGCCAGGGCGATTGCCGTGCGTCCGCGGGTGCTGCTGCTCGACGAGCCGCTCTCGGCGCTGGATGCGCAAATACGCCATAACATGGTGGAGGAGATTGCCCGTCTTCACCGCGAGCTGCCGGAGCTGACCATTCTCTACGTCACCCACGATCAGACCGAAGCCCTGACCCTGGCGGACAAGATTGGCATCATGAAAGACGGCTCGCTGATTGCCCACGGCGAGACGCATCAGCTTTATCATTATCCGCCCAACCGCTTTAGCGCCGAATTCCTTGGGCGCGCCAATATTCTGCAGGCCACGGCGCTGACCGATAGCGCGGGTCCTGGGCTGGTCAGCGTCAGCTGCGGCGGTGGATTGATTCATGCTTTCAGTCAGGGTGGGCAGCATGGCAATAATAAGCTGCTGTGTATCCGCCCACAGCATATGAGCCTGGCACCCCGCTCGGCGACCAGTAACCGGCTCAGCGCCACGCTGACCTCGGTGCGCTGGCAGGGGGACTTGACCCATCTGCTGTGTGATGTTGCGGGTGAGGCGGTACGTATGGTGATGACGCACGTCAACCCGCTGCCGCGCGCGGGCGACAGGCTGGCGCTGTACTTTGAACCGAACGACGCGGTACTGATTGAGGTATCATGATGTCGCAGATGTTAACGCTTTCGCGCCCGGCGTTCAGCCTGCGCCCCTTCCTGTGGCTCCTGCTGCCGCTGCTGGTGCTGGCGAGCCTGTTTTTCTATCCGCTGCTGCTGATCGCCGAACAGGCGCTGCGCGATGCCAGCGGTCACCTGAGTCCCGAAACTTTCTGGCGGGTGATTGATTCCCGCCGTTTTATCAGCGCGTTGCTGAATACCTTACATATTGCGGTCTTTGCCACGCTCGGTTGCCTGGTTCTGGGCAGCGTCCTGGCGCTGATTCTGGTGTTTATTCCGTTTCCCGGCAGCCAGCTGATTAGCCGGGTGATTGATACTTTTATTGCTCTGCCGACCTTTCTGATCACGCTCGCCTTTACCTTTATTTATGGCTCTGCGGGGTTACTGAACGGCACGCTGATGTCGTTGTTGCATGTCGAACTGCCGCCGGTGGACTTCCTCTATTCCATCAACGGCGTGATTCTGGCGGAGATCACCGTTTTCACGCCGCTGGTGATGCGCCCGCTGATGGCCGGGCTGCGGCAGATTGATAAAAGCCAGCTGGAGGCGGCGAGCATTCTCGGGGCCCATCCGCTGCGGGTGATTGCCCAGGTGATCTTCCCGGCGGCGCTGCCGGCGCTGATGGCGGGCGGCAGCCTGTGCCTGCTGTTGACCACCAACGAGTTTGGGATCGTGCTGTTTATCGGCGCGAAAGGGGTGAATACCCTGCCGATGATGGTCTACAGCAAGGCCATTCTGGAGTCCGATTACAGCGTGGCCTGCACGATCGCGCTGATTAATATTCTGCTGTCGCTGGGGCTGTTTATGCTCTACCGGCTGGCCGCCGCGCGTACCGGCGTAAGGAGCTAACGATGTTAATCTGGTCGCGCAAAGGCCGTGCTGCGGCGGGAACCCTGGCGGTAGTGCTGTTTGCCGGGTTCTTCTTCCTGCCGCTGGCGGTGATTTTGATGTCCAGCCTTAGCCAGCAGTGGAACGGTCTGCTGCCGTCCGGGTTTACCTTCGGACACTTCGTAAATGCGTTTCGCGGCGCGGCCTGGGATTCGCTGTTCTCAAGCCTGGTGGTGGGCTTTTGCGCCAGTCTGTTCGCCCTGCTATGCGGCATGTGGGCGGCGCTGTCTCTGCGTCAGTTCAGCGCCCGGTGGCAAAAATATCTCGGGCTGGCGTTCTATCTGCCCAGTGCGATTCCTTCCGTTTCCGTTGGGTTAGGCATACTGGTGGCCTTCAGCCAGGGACCATTGCAGATGAACGGCACCTTCTGGATTGTGCTGGCGGCGCACTTCGTGCTGATTTCGGCGTTCACGTTCAGCAATGTCTCCACCGGGCTGGCGCGTATTTCGCCGGATATTGAAAGCGTTGCCTCCAGCCTTGGCGCATCGCCGTGGTATCGTCTGCGTTACGTTACCTTACCGCTGATGACGCCGTGGATGATCTCCGCGCTGGCGTTGAGTTTGTCGCTGTCGATGGGCGAGCTGGGGGCCACGGTTATGATTTATCCGCCGGGCTGGACGACGCTGCCGGTGACGATTTTCAGTCTTACCGACCGCGGCAATATTGCCGACGGCTCGGCGCTGACCATCGTGCTGGTGGGTGTGACGCTGCTGCTGATGATTAAGCTTGAGCGTATCGCCCGCCGGATGAGCCCGAAATAACGTCATCCCCGGCGGCGGCATGCTGCGCGGAGAGCTTATTATTCCGTAGGGCGCAATTCGCTCTTTGACCCCTGGCCCGCGGCCTCTGCGCCGCGGGTTTTTTATGCCTGATGTTTTGCTGCCCACCTCACAATATAAACAGAACTCATACCTGCCGTCGGTTTTTTGAACCGGACAGCGCCCGGTGACTGCCTTAAGTTGAATAGCAAAGTTCGCCATAAAAAACACAAACCAGAACATTCGTACCGCCTGCTTAAGGAAGTCACCCTATGAATCACTCTCGTGTAGTCGATGTGAAGTCGTGGATCGATGCCCGACCGATCTCACGTTTTCAGTGGAACGTCCTGCTGCTGTGTTTTGTCATCATTATGCTTGATGGCTATGACGCGGCGGTGATGGGTTTTATCGCCCCGGCTCTGATTGAAGACTGGGGCATCAGCCGGGCAGAAATGGGGCCGATCCTCGGGGCCGCCATGTTTGGCGTGGCCATCGGCGCGCTGGTTGCCGGGCCGCTTTCCGATCGCTACGGTCGCAAGCGTATTTTACTGTGGTCGGTGGCCTTTTTTGCTCTCTTCAGCCTTGCCGCCGCGCTGGCGCAGAGCCCGTCACAGCTGGCGCTGATGCGCTTTCTTACCGGGATGGGGCTGGGAGCGGTGATGCCAAACTGTGTGACGCTGGTGGCGGAATATATGCCCGAACGTCGTAAGGGATTGATGATCACACTGATGTACAGCGGCTTTAACGTCGGCTCCGGGCTGGGGGGCTTTATCGCCGCGGGTCTGCTGTCGCATTACAGCTGGCATTCGGCGCTGATCTTCGGCGGCGTACTGCCGCTGGTGGTGCTGCCATTCATGGTCGTCATGCTGCCGGAGTTGGCCATGAATATGGTGGCGCGTCGCTTACCGGGTGCGCATATTGCCCGGGTCCTCAACCGTCTGGGCGGCAGCTTCGATAGCAGCACCGTCTTTCAGCTCAATGCGCCGCAAATTTCACGGCGTAGTAAGGTAGCGCAGCTGTTCCGCAACGGCTATGCGCGCGGCACGCTCGCCCTGTGGCTGACCTATTTTATGGGGCTGTTTGTGATTTATCTGCTCAACGGCTGGCTGCCCACTATTTTACGTTCTGGTGGATTGTCGTTGCCGCAGGCGGCGATTATCACCGGCCTGTTCCAGCTGGGCGGCCCGCTGGGGGGCATCCTTGTCGGCTATCTGATGGACCGCGGCTCGGCAAAAGCGGTGATTGCAGTGACCTATTTCCTCGGCTGTATGTGCCTGTTAACGCAAGGATTGATGGACTTCGGTTCGGCGGCCCTGGCGGTGCTGATCTTTATCAGCGGTATGTGCATCAACGGCGCGCAGAATGGCCTGCAGGCATACTCTCCGGCCTACTATCAAACTGAAATTCGCGCCACCGGCGTTAGCTGGATGCACGGCATTGGCCGTAGCGGAGCGATACTTAGCTCTACCCTGGGTGGCGTGATTATGCTCGCCGTACCGGGCCACTCTTCAATATTTTTGGTGCTGGCGCTGCCGGCCTGCCTGGCCGGGGGCGCGATTTTACTGCACCGTATGAACCACCACCCTAAGCCTCGGGAAACAGAGGCGGATCTGAGCGCGCTGTCGCAAACGTTGCATAACCGATAAGTGGAGTTACCTTATGGCCAGAATACTCGGCGGGATCGCCGTTTCTCATACCCCGACCATCGGCTTTGCCGTCGATCATCACAAACAGCAGGAAGCGGCATGGGCACCTATTTTCCAGAGCTTTGAGCCGCTGCAGATCTGGCTTGATGAGAAAAAACCGGATGCGCTAGTCTATATCTTCAATGACCATGTGACCGCCTTTTTCTTCGATCACTACTCGACGTTTACGCTCGGGATTGATAACGAATACGCTGTGGCAGATGAAGGGGGAGGCCCGCGCGATCTGCCGCCGGTAAAAGGCGATGCGGCGCTCTCCAGGCATATCGGCGCGAGCCTGATGGCGGACGAGTTTGATATGTCGTTCTTTATGGACAAAAAGCTCGACCACGGCCTGTTCTCTCCGCTCTCGGCGCTGCTGCCGTGGCAGCAGGAAACGGGATGGCCGACGCGGGTGATCCCGTTGCAAATCGGCGTGTTGCAATTCCCGGTGCCCAGCGCCCGGCGCTGCTACAAGCTTGGCCAGGCGCTGCGCCGGGCGATTGAAAGTTACCCGGAAGATATCAACGTGGCGATCGTCGCGACCGGGGGCCTGTCGCATCAGGTGCATGGCGAGCGCTGTGGTTTCAACAATCCACAATGGGACGCGCAGTTCGTTGATATGCTGGTTAATGATCCGGAAAAGCTGGCTGAAATGACGCTTGGCGAGTACGCCACGCTTGGGGGGATGGAAGGGTCTGAAGTGATTATGTGGCTGGTCATGCGCGGCGCGCTGTCGGCTAACGTGACTGAAGCCTGGCGTGACTACTACCTGCCGTCAATGACCGGCATCGCCACCCTGATTCTGGAAAATAATGCCCGCACTCCGCCGGTGGATACCCTCAGTCGCCATCGTCAGCATATGGCACAGCAGCTGGCTGGCGTGGAAAAGCTGCCGGGGACCTATCCGTTCACCCATGAGCGTAGCCTGAATAGCCTGCGGTTGAACAGTTTCCTGCACCAGCTGATTCAACCCGCCTGGCGCGAGCGTTTTCTCAAGCAACCGCAGGCGCTATACGCCGAAGCGGGGCTGAGCGAAGAGGAGCAACGTCTGCTCGACGCGCGCGACTGGCGCGGGTTGATTCAGTACGGCGCCAGCTTTTTCCTGCTGGAGAAAATGGGGGCGGTGGTGGGCGTATCTAACCTGGATATCTACGCCGCCATGCGCGGACAGACGCTGGAAGAGTTCCAGAAAACGCGAAATCAGCAGGTGACTTACTCGGTGGCCGGAACCCGTTGACCTTGCGCGACCTGCTGCTGGATAAAGCTGAGTAGCGCCTGGGTCGCCGGCGACGGCAAACTTCCCGCGCGGAAGGTGAGCCCGATGCGGCGGGTGGTATCCGGCAGCTGCACCGGCAGTACGGTCAGCAGGCCATTGTCGATTTCGAAACACATCTGGCTGGCGGAAACTGCCGCCAGCATATCAGAGTCGCGTAGCAGGCCGCGCACCATCGCCGCATCTCCTGTCTCCACGGTTGGCTGCGGCAAAGGTAATCCCAATGTCAGAAACGCCCGCTCCAGCAGGCGTCGTGCCGGAGCATTCGAGCGCGGCAGTACCCATTGCGCGGCCGCTAGCTGACTCAGTGGATTGGGGTGGCGAAGCAGCGGGTGCTCATTGCGCAGAAGAATCAACATCTCTTCCTCAAACAGCGCCTCGCAGCTCAGGTCGGGCAGCTCTTCATCCTGACGCAGCGCGCCGATAATAAAATCGATATGTCCCGCGCGCATGTCGGAAACCAGCGACTCATATGGACTTTCGTTGGTCATCACCATAATCCCCGGATGATGCGCCAGAAAGGCGCGAATCGCCGCAGGCAGTAGCCGGGTACGGCTGAGCGGCAGGGCGCCGATGCGTACGCTACCCTCAAGCACCCCCCGACGGGCGGCAAGATCGCTCCAGATATTCTCCAGCTCGTTGAGTGCCCGGCTGATGGGCGGGTACAGCAGATCTGCTGCTGGTGTCGGCCGGACGCCTTCCGGTGTCCGGCGAAACAGGGCGGAATCGGCGCCTTTTTCCAGAATTTTCAGCGCTGCGCTGACCGCCGGCTGGGTGATACCCAGCTGCGTGGCGACGGTCTGCGTGTGGTTGACATGGTAGAGCTGCAGGAAGATCTCCAGCCGCCGGGTATTAAACAGCCAGCCGGCGTCCGGCAGCGCAGATGAGGCGCGGGCTTTCAGCTTGTGCAACAGGGCGGGAATCGCCTGTAAATCACCGATCGCGCGCAGGGCGCGCGGCAGAATACATTTACCGTACTCTGTCGCCACCATCCCGCTGTAGTGGCGCTCGAATAGCGTCACGTTCAGCGCCGCTTCCAGATCGCGGATTGCCCGGGTGATCGCCGACTGTGTACGAAATAAATCATCAGCGGCACGCGAGACGCTGCCGCGCTGAGCGACCTGGCAGAAGAAACGTAGCTGCATGATATTTATCGTCTTATCGTATTTTCTCTTCAACATTCTGTACCAGGCGCCAGGTTGTGAGCTTTCCTACAACATAAATAAAAATCATAGCCTTCGCAAGTTAACGAATTACCCGCGGACCCCGGGACATGACAAGCTGAAAAAAACAACAGAGGAAGCCATCATGTCTCATCCGCATAGCGAAAAAAGTGCCCTTGTCGTCAGCGCCCACTCCGCCGATTTCGTCTGGCGCGCTGGCGGGGCGATTGCCCTGCACGCCAGCCAGGGCTACCAGGTCCATATTGTCTGCCTGTCGTTCGGCGAGCGTGGCGAATCGGCCAAATTGTGGCGCAAAGGCAATATGACCGAAGAGACGGTGAAGCAGATCCGCCAGCAAGAGGCGCAGGCCGCCGCCGATATCCTCGGCGCCAGCGTCGAGTTTTTTGATATCGGCGATTATCCTCTGCGCGCCGATCAAGAGACGCTGTTCCGCCTGGCCGATGTGTATCGTCGCGTGCAGCCGCACTTTGTCCTGACTCACTCGCTGCAGGACCCTTACAACTACGACCATCCGATGGCCTCTAACCTGGCCCAGGAAGCGCGCATCATTGCCCAGGCGGAAGGCTATCGTCCCGGCGAAAAGATCGTCGCCGCGCCGCCGGTTTACTGCTTTGAACCACACCAGCCGGAACAGTGCCACTGGCAGCCGGATGTCTTGCTGGATATCACCAGCGTGTGGGAAAAAAAATATCAGGCTATTCAGTGTATGCAGGGCCAGGAGCATCTCTGGGAGTACTACACCCGGGTTGCGCTGCAGCGCGGCGTGCAGGCGAAACGCAATATCGGCATCACCGCCGCCCGCGATATCGTTCACGGTGAAGCATATCAGAGCATCTTCCCTCGGGTGACGGAGAATCTGGCATGAAGCTATTGAATAAAAAAGGCATTGTTATCCGTAATCTGCCGCGCCTCGACGCGGCGACGTTACAGCAGTTTGCAACAGCTGGGGTGGCAACGATTCATGAAGCGCACGATCGGCAGGGGTTGATGGCTCCAGCCATTCGCCCGATTCAGCAGGGCGTCAGCCGGGCGGGGAACGCCGTCACGGTGCTGGTGACGCCGGGCGACAACTGGATGTTCCACGTGGCGGTCGAGCAGTGTCGCGCGGGGGATATTCTGGTCGTGGCCCCGACCTCGCCCTGCGGCGATGGCTTCTTCGGTGACCTGCTGGCAACGTCGCTGCAATCACGGGGCGTGATCGGCCTGGTGGGCGATATCGGGATCCGCGACTCGCATACCCTGCGAGAAATGGGCTTTGCCGTGTGGTCGCGCCAGGTCTATGCCCAGGGGACGGTGAAAGAGACGTTGGGATCGGTCAACGTCCCGGTAGTCTGCGCCGGGCAGCTGGTTACCCCCGGCGATGTGGTGGTGGCGGATGACGACGGCGTCGTGGTCGTACCGTATGCACAAGCCCGCGCGGTGCTGGCAAAGGCGGAAACCCGAATGGCTAATGAAATGGCAAAGCGCGATCGGCTGCGCGATGGCGAGCTGGGGCTGGATATTTACGCCATGCGTCCGCGTCTGGCGGAAAAGGGGCTGCGTTATTACGACAATGCGGACGATGTGGAGGGCTAAGATGGCGCAACGCAAGATACCCTGCCTGCTGATGCGCGGCGGTACCTCGAAAGCCGCCTGTTTTCTGGCGGACGATCTGCCGTCAGACCCCGTGCAGCGCGATGCGGTGCTGCTGGCGGCGATGGGCTCGCCGGACGTCAGACAGATTGATGGCATCGGCGGCGGCGATCCGCTGACCAGCAAAGTGGCGATTATCCGCCGCTCCGCGCGACCAGACGCTGACGTCGATTACCTGTTTGCTCAGGTTAACGTCGATAGCGCAGTGGTCGACTACGGGCAGAACTGCGGCAATATTCTCGCCGCCGTTGGGCCGTTCGCGATTGAACGCGGCCTGGTGGCCCACGCGGCGCCGCTGACCCAGGTGCGAATCTTTATGGAAAACACCGGTCAGACGGCCATCGCTGAGGTGCCTTGCGATGAAGACGGCGTGGAGTATGCGGGCGGGACGCGCATTGACGGGGTACCGGGATATGCCAGCCAAATCGTACTGAATTTTCTTGATGTCGCAGGTTCCAGCTGCGGCGCGCTGCTGCCAACCGGGAGCGCCATTGACCGCTTCGACGGTATCGAGGTGACCTGCATCGATAACGGGATGCCGGTGATTTTGTTGCGCGCCCGCGACCTTGGGCGAAGCGGCTATGAAACCCGCGAACAGCTGGATAGCGACAGCGAGCTGAAACAGCGGCTGGAGTCGATACGCCTGCAGGCCGGCCCACGAATGAATCTGGGTGATGTTGCCCGGCGTACGGTACCGAAAATGACCCTGATCGCCGAGCCGCGCGACGGCGGCGCGATTGCCAGCCGGACCTTTATCCCTCACCGCTGCCACGCGTCGATTGGCGTATTTGGCGCAGTCAGCGTCGCCAGCGCCTGCCTGATCCCCGGTTCGGTCGCCGAGGGGCTGGCGCGGGTGGGCGACAATCCGCTTATCAGCGTTGAGCACCCCAGCGGCGAGTTCAGCGTTGCCCTGCGGCGCAGCGCGCAGGGTGAACTGGCGGGCTGCGGTCTGCTGCGTACCGCCCGCCTGCTGTTTTCCGGCGAAGTCTGCATTCCGGCCAGGGTCTGGCCGCGTAAGGAGCAATGATGACGGCAATAACATTTATTGGTTTCGGCGAAGCTGGCGGGATTCTGGCGGGTGATTTGGCACGGGAAAATGACGTTACCATCTGGGATCGCAAGCTTCAGGGCGCAGAGCGCGCAGCGATGCGGGAAAAAGCGCATCTGGCAGGCGTCCGGGTTGCGGACTCGCTTGCCCAGGCGCTGGAGGGGGCAACGCTGATCTTTTCCACCGTGACCGCCGGCTCGGCGCTGGAAGTCGCGCTGGCAGCAGCCGAATACGTACGTGAAGGCCAATTTTTCCTCGATTTGAACTCGGTAGCGCCTGAAACTAAACGTATCGCGGCCAATCGCTTTTTGCCCGGGGCCTATCTCGATGTGGCGGTAATGGCGCCGGTACCGCCGGCGCGGCTGAGAACGCCGTTGCTGATTGGCGGCGTACAGGCTCGCGCGCTCGCGGAACGCTTAGGCGCCCTGGGGCTTAACGCTCGTTACGGCGCGGATGACGTGGGCAAGGTGTCGGCCATTAAAATGTGCCGGAGCGTCATGATCAAAGGCCTGGAGGCATTGACGACCGAATGTCTGTTCGCCGCCCGCGAATATGGAGTGGAAGAGCAGGTCCTGGCGTCGCTGCATAGCAGTTTCCCGTCGCTGGGCTGGAACGACGAGTTTCCGGGATATCTGATTAGCCGGGTGGCTGAACACGGTATTCGCCGCGGTGAGGAGATGGAAGAGGTCGTGAAAACGCTACGTGACGCAGGCGGGGCGGGGCTGATGAGCCGGGCGACGGCACAGGCGCAACGCCAGCTGCCGCAGAACATGGCCGCACGCGGCCTGAACTATACGCAGCTGGTCCCTTTCGACTGGAAAGCGCTGGCCCTTAAGCTGAAGTGATTACTGATTACTTCGCCGGGCAGCCGATCTTCCCGATTGCTGCCTGATACTGCTTCTGGTTATTACGCTCTTTCGCCAGCGTCGCCTCGCGGACGTATTCCTGGTTTTGCTTCGACGCGAGGACTTTATTGGCAAAGTCGGTATCGCTGAGGGTGGTCGCCGGGGCGCATTTTTCCTTCACCGCCGTCAGCACCTGCTGCTTTTGTTGCTCGAACTGCAGACTTTGCAGAGGTGATTCGGCCCAGGCCGCCGTCGCGCTCAGGCTGGCGATCAGACACACAATCCAACACGCTTTCATCGACTTCTCCTTAAGTAGTGGCTTCAGTCAACTATATGCGCAGGAGGCGAAATGCGCAAATTGGTCGGATATTAAATCTTTTAAAATCAGTAGATTGACTTTATCCTACCCGAACCCGCCGCCGGGAATCCACGGCGATCAGCACCACCGATGAGAGAATCAGTAACGTGCCGAGCCAGTCCGGTAGCGTAAAGGTGATGCCCAACAGCAGGAGCGAGAGCAGGGCGCTGCTCAACGGCTCGGCGCAGCTGAGAATACCTGCCTTCGCGCCGCCAATCATCTGCGCGCCATTTAAATAGAGACTGAAGGTCAACGCGGTGCCAATGACCACCAGATAGAAGAACGCCAGCAGCAGACGGCCGTTGACCACAAAGCTGGCCCCCTGGCCGCCATAGAACGGCAGCAGCATCGCCCCGCCCAGCAGCATACTCCAGCCGACGATCGGCAGGGTGCCGTAACGGGCGATAAGCGTTGACGGCCAGGTGGTATAGAACGCGGCGGCAAAGGCCGAAGCCACCCCCCAGAACAGCGCTGCGGGCGATATCGACAGCGTGGTCGGATTGCCATGGGTGACCAGCAGGAACGTCCCCGCCAGCGAAGTGCCGATGGCGGCCAGCACCAGCGGCCCAGGCCGCGTTTTACGCGCCAGCGCAAACCAGGCGACGATGATCGTCGGCGACAGGAACTGCAGCACCGTCGCAGTGGCGGCGTTCGATTTTTCAATGGTCATCAGGAAGGTGAACTGCACGGTCAGGGCGCCGAACAGCGAAAAGATCAGCAGGCTGATGGCGTCTTTACGGTTTCGCAGGACGCGGAAAATTCGGTCGCCGTGGACGAAAGAGAGCATCAGGAGAATCAGGCCCGCGAACAGCAGGCGCGTCATGGTCAGATACGGCGACGACATCTGGCTTTGCTGCATAATGTACTGCGCGCAGACGCCGGAACTCCCCCATAGCACGGCGGCTATCAGAACGTTCAGCATCCCTTTTTTGCTGGAGCCCATCTTTTCCTCAGGTGAAATAGCGCAAAACGGGCATCATAGCATGCGCGAGGCCGAAGCGCCGGGCAGGAAACGGCCGTCGTGAAACGGTGCCCGGCGTTGTATGTCCTGGCTAAGCGGCGCATAGTCGGCGCTGTGCGTTACGGCCTCGGCCGGGCCTGCCGCTCAGCTCAAATCGACGTTTTTACTGGCAAACAGCCAGGTAAAGACGAAGCCGCAGAGGTAGGCAACGGCGAGCCCGGCGGTGTAGACCGCCATACCTGCGTAGATCCCGCTTGCCGAGGTCATCAGCGGCAGCGCCACCAGGCCAGAGGGGCCGAACACCGTGTTTAACCCTACCGGCAGACCGAGCCACGCAATCAGGCCGAGGAAGAAACCGCCGCAGGCGCCGCCAATACAGGCGGTGATGAACGGCTTCATTCGCGGCAGGGTGACGCCATAAATCAGCGGTTCGCCAATGCCGAGAAAGCCTGGAATGATCGCCCCTTTAATCTGGGTACGCAGCGTTGAGCCGTGCTTCGCCCGCCAGTAAAGCGCCAGCGCGGCGCCAACCTGCCCGGCTCCCGCCATCGCCAGAATCGGGAACAGCGAGTTAAAACCTTGCGCATCGACCAGCGCAAAATAGACCGGCACAAAACCCTGGTGAACGCCGAACATCACCGCCAGCAGGAACAGCCCGGCCAGCACCGCAGAGCCGAACGGGTTACCGTTGAGATGCAGGAACAGCCACGACATCCCGGTAAACAGCCAGCCGCCAATCGGCATAATCACGGTAAACGTTATCGCGCCCATAATCAGCAGGGTGACCGCCGAGGTGAGGATCATATCGAGGTTGGCTGGCATTATGCGGCGCACCTGTTTTTCCACCCATGCGCCCAGAATCGCGGCAATCAGCACGCCGATAATGTTGCCGCGCGGGTCGATGCCGTGGCCAAAGAAGGTGGTGATCCCGGAATAAAAACCGCTGGTCGCCTCGGGGTTGTAGCCAAGGACAAACAGCGAAGCAACGATCGCTCCGTTGACCCCGGAACCGCCGAACGCCTTCTGCGCGTTATAGCCGATCAGAATGCTGAGGAAGGTGAACATCCCTTTGCTGAAGACTTTCATATAGCCGATCAGCGCGACCAGGGGCGCGTTCGGATGGGCATTTTCCAGCACGAACATCTGCTCCGCCAGCGTTGCGAAGCCGAGCAGCAGCCCGACGGCGATAAAACCAGGGATCAGCGGGGTAAAAATGGTGGCGAATCGGGCAAGAAACTTCTGCACGCCGCTGGTTTGCCTGCTCTTTAGCGCCTGCTTTTTCTCTGATGCGACATCCGCCAGAGAAGGCGAGCCGGCCGGCGCCTCATCCAGCAGCCCGTTCATCATTTCCGCCGCGGTTTGCGCTTTGCCGGGCCCCAGCACCACCTGGAACTGCTCATCGCTGACGATAACCCCCATCACGCCCTCAATCTGGCGGATGGCGGCGCTATCGGCGAGCTGCTCATCACGTAAGGTTAATCGCAGGCGGGTCATACAGTTCCCCGCCTGGGCCACGTTCCCGGCCCCGCCTACATGCGTAAGGATCCGCGCTATCATCTCTTTATTTATTTTTGCCATTGCACGTTACCTGTTTGTCGACGCTTAGGTGTTGCTCAGCGCTTTGCGGATATAGCCGTTATTTTTCGCCAGCAGGGACTGGGCTTCGGCGGCGTTCAGATCCGCCAGTACCATCACAATCGCCGTTTTACAGTGGCGGCCGCAGGCATCAAGTGCGCTTTGCGCCGTGGCGCGATCGCAGTCGGTCGCTTCCATGACGATCGAGACCTGGCGCTCAATCAGCTTCGCGTTGGTCGCTTCGACGTCGACCATCAAATTGCTGTACACCTTGCCGATGCGGATCATGGCGCCGGTGGAGATCATGTTCAGCACCAGCTTCTGCGCGGTTCCCGCCTTCAGGCGGGTGGAGCCGGTGACCACTTCCGGGCCCACTGCCGGCGTGATGGCGACATCGGCTAAACGAGCCATTTCGCCGTGCGGGTTGCAGCTGACGATGGCGACGAAGGCGTTCTGGCTATGGGCATACTCCATGGCGCCGATGACGTACGGCGTACGTCCGCTGGCCGCCAGGCCAACCAGCACATCGCGATTGCTGAAGCTGAGGTTTTGCAGGTCCATGGCGCCCTGCGCTTTATTGTCTTCCACGTTTTCCACGGCGCTAAGAATCGCTTTATGACCGCCGGCGATAATTCCTACCACCTGCTCCGGGCGGGTGCCGAAGGTCGGCGGACATTCGCTGGCATCAAGGATCCCCAGACGACCGGAGGTTCCCGCGCCGATATAAATCAGGCGCCCCCCGGCCTGCAGCGCCATCGCGACTTTATCCACGACCTGGGCGATTTGCGGCAAATAGGCGGTGATTGCATGGGCCACCTGCTGGTCTTCCTGGTTAATCACCGTCAGCATCTCGACGGTGGACAGGGTGTCGATATTGGCGCTATTGGCGTTGCGACGCTCGGTCAGCAATGTGCTCAGGTCGATACTCATAAAAAAACCTCATCATTCACAGTTAAGCCAGATTTTAAGGAATTAATTATTCCAATCATGTGAAGGCTATCACGATTAGTACTTAACGGATAAGCAGAGATTTGTAGGTATGGCGGGAAGTGATGCAGTAACAATAATGGAATATTTTATTACTGCATCTTTAATTAGCGGGCGGCGTGTGGTTTTGCCAGGCCGAAGAACAGGGCCATCAGATAGCTAATGGTCATGGCGAGACTCATTTTCAGCATCGTTTCACCGCCGAGCCCGGCCAGCGGCGCGGCGATACCGCCGCAGACAAACATTAAGGTTCCCATCAATGCCGAAGCGGTACCTGACTGCGCGCTGCTGACTTCCCCCATCGCTTTTGACCCGGCAACGGTGCTGATGCCGCTCATTAACGACACGGTGAAGAACAGACCGATCAGCGCCGGCAGCGGCAGGTGCAGCCAGGCGAATACCAGCGTGATGGCCGCACACAGAACCGCCAGGCTCAGACCGCCGCGTAGCAGCGCGTCCGCGCTGAAGCGGTGAGAGAGACGGGAGAAGATCTGCGCAGCGATGATCAGCCCGATCCCGTTGACCCCGAACAGCAGGCTGAACTGTAGGGCAGTCATGGCGTATTCGTTCTGAATCACGAATGACGACGAACCGATGTACGAGAACAGGCCGGCCATCATGAAGGCCTGAATCAGGCAGTAGCGCATAAAGCGGCGATTTTTCATAACCGGCGCGTTGTTTTGCTGCGGCGTAGCGGCGTCTTTTGCCGGCAGCGTTTCACGTAGCACCGCCAGGCTCAGGAGCAGCAGTACGCCGCCGATGGCGGCCATCGCCCAGAACAGAACGCGCCAGTCGGAGAGAGTGATGATGTAGCCGCCGATCACCGGCGACACTACCGGGGCGATGCCGTTGACGGTCATCAGCAGAGCGAAAAACTGGGTCAACCGGGCGCCCTGATATTTATCGCGGGCAATCGAACGGGACAGCACCGAACCGCCGGCGCCGGCGAAGCCCTGCAGAAAACGCCATGCAATCAGCAGATGAATATCATGGGTCGTTGCGCACATCGCCGAAGAGAAGATAAACAGCAGCAGCGACAGGATCAGCGGCTTCTGGCGGCCGATGCGGTCGCTCAGCGGGCCAAAAAACAGCTGTCCAAGGCCGAGGCCAATCAACGAGGCCGTCAGCGAAAGCTGGGTTTGCGTACCGGTGGCGTTCAGCTGTTGGGTGATGTCCGGCAGCGCAGGCAGATAGAAGTCGGTACACAGCGGGCCGATAGCGGTTAACAGGCCGAGGACCAGCGCCCACGAGAGAGAGATACGCGGCATAGGAACTCCTTGCGTATGCCGGGCGTTGCCGCCCGGCTGAAAATGGGTTAGCTGGCGCCGCCTCCCAGCGACTGCCAGAGCGTGATCCGGTTTTCGAGGTCGGTTTGCTGCAGGGCGATCAGCGTCGCCTGCGCCGACCACAGCGTGCGCTGGGCGGTCAGGACCGACAGATAATCGCCGACGCCGGTCTGATAGCGTTTCATGGCGATATCCAGCGACGTCTGCTCGGCGGCGACGTACTGGCGCTGGGCATCCAGCTGTTCGCTCAGCGTTTCCCGGCGCGCCAGCGCATCGGCCACGTCTTTAAAGGCGCTCTGGATACTCTTCTCATAGGTGGCGATCAGCCCCTTTTTCTCCGCTTCGGCATAGCGCAACTGGGCCAGATTGCTGCCGCCGGTAAATAGCGGCAGGCTAATCGATGGGGCGAACGACCACACCTGCATCCCGTGACTGAACAGGGAAGATAGCGCATCGCTGCCTACGCCAGCGCTGGCGGTTAGCGAGATGGTGGGGAAGAAGTTGGCTCGCGCCGCGCCGATGTCGGCATTGGCGCCTTTCAGATTATGCTCTGCTTCCTGAATATCCGGGCGACGAAGCAGCACCGACGACGAAACGCCGGCGGGCACCAGGCTAATGCTGTGATCGCCGAGGCTTTCCAGGGTGCCGGGCAACAGGCTATCGGGCACGGTTTCGCCAGCCAGTAAATTGAGCGCATTTTTGTCCTGGGCGACCAGCGTGCGGTAGCTGGCGACGCTGGCGCGAGCCTGCTGATAAACGCTTTCGGCATCGCTGAGATCGCCCGCGGAGGCGGTGCCCACCGCCATCTGGCGGGCGACGATTTGGCGTGAGTTATCGGCGCTGGCCAGGGTCTCCTGCGCCAGCGCCAGATTGCTGTTGTCCGCCGCGAGGGCGACCCAGGCGGTGGTCAGGTCGGCAATCATCGTCAGGCGCGTATTCTGTGCGGTGTATTCGCTGGCGAGCCAGCTCTCCCGCGCGGCGCGGGACAGACTCTGATTCTTGCCGAACAGATCCAGCTCGAAGCTGGAGACCGCGCCGTCGGCTTGTGCCGACGAGGTCAGGCCGCTGGCCACCGTTTTACTACGGGTATGGCTCAGTTCGGCGTCAACGGTCGGGAACAGCGCGGCGCGGGTCTCGCCGTACTGGGCGCGGGCGGCTTCAATATCGGCGAGGGCTTTCTGCAGATCGCGGTTGCTGGTCAGCGCCATGCTGACCACTTTTTTCAGCCGCGCGTCGTTCACCACCTGCTGCCAGCCGCCGATCACCGCGGTGGCTTCGCCGTGGGCGCCGGGTAGCGTGGCGGGAACCGGCGCCGCCGGGCGGATGTAGTCCGGGTCAAGCGAGACGCAGCCTGCGGTCAGGAGTGCGACAAAAACTAAGGTACAACGAAACATAACTTACTCCTGAGACGGGCGTTGGCGGGTGAACAATCGTTTCACCAGCACAAAGAACAGGGGAACGAAGAATACGGCCAGCAGCGTCGCGGTCAGGGTACCGCCGATAATGCCGGTACCGATCGCCACGCGGCTGTTGGCCCCGGCCCCGGTCGCCACCGCCAGCGGCAGCACCCCGGCGATAAACGCCAGCGAGGTCATCACGATGGGGCGCAGACGCGTTTGCGCCGCACGTAGCGCCGCGCGCGACAGCGAGTAACCGTCATCGACCGCCGCTTCGGCAAACTCGACGATCAGGATGGCGTTCTTCGACGACAGGCCGATGGTGGTCAGCAGGGCAACCTGGAAGTAGACATCGTTATTCAGATCGCGCAGCCACGCCGCCAGCGCGGCGCCGAGCAGGCCCAGCGGGATCACCATGATCACCGAGAACGGCACCGACCAGCTTTCATACAGCGCCGCAAGGCACAGGAACACCACCAGAATCGAGATCGCGTACAGGCTCATCGCCTGCCCGCTGGCCAGCTTTTCCTGTAACGACATGCCGCTCCATGCCCAGGTGGTGCCAGCCGGCAGGTTATTGGACAGCGCTTCCATTTGGTCCATCGCCGCACCCGAGCTGAAGCCGCTGGCGTTCTCACCCTGGATTTCGAAGGCGGCAGAGCCGTTGTAGCGCACCAGGCTTTCCGGGCCATACTGCCAGCGGGTAGTGGCGAAGGCGGAGAACGGCGTCATGCTGTCATCGCTGCCGCGCACAAACCATTTCCCGAGATCGGACGGGACGGCGCGAGCGTCGCTTTCCCCCTGGATATAAACCTTCTTCACCCGTCCGCGATCGATAAAGTCGTTGACGTAGGTTCCGCCCCAGGCGCTGGAGAGCGTATCGGTCACATCGCTCAGCGACAGTCCCAGCGACACGGCTTTGTTATTATCGATATCCACCTGCAGCTGCGGCATCTGCGGCAGGTCATTGGCGCGTACCGACTGGAGCTGCGGGCTTTGGTTGGCGGCGGCCAGCAGCTGACTGCGCATTTTCATCAGGCTATCGCGATCGGTGCCGCCGCTGGCCATCAGTTCAAAGGTAAAGCCGTTGCTCTGGCCCAGACCGTCCACCGATGGCGGTGTCATGGCGAACAGCGAGGCGTCGCGAATGCTGCTTAGATCTTGAGTGGCGCGCAGGGCAATCGCCTGGGCGGTATTCTCTGCCCCTTTACGCTCGGACCAGTTTTTCAGCGAAACGAAGGCCATCCCGGCGTTCTGTCCGCTGCCGCTGAAGTTAAAGCCATCGACGGTAAAGATAACGTTGGTATTGGCCTTTTCTTTGCTAAGGAACCAGTCGGTTACCTGGCGACGTACCTCGGCGGTACGGACCGCGGTGGCGCCCGCCGGGAGGGTGTACTGGACCATGATTTCGCCCTGATCCTCTACCGGCAGAAAGCTCCCCGGCAGCTTCCACATCGCCAGCGCCATGGTGCCGCAGATCAGTACAAAGGCCCCCATCATCACGGCGGAGCGGCGTAGCCCACCGAGTACGCGATGCTGATAGCCCTGTTCGGTACGGCCCCACAGGCGGTTAAAGGCCCCGAAGAATCCTTTGCTGTGCGGCTTAGAATGGGAGAGCAGCGCGCCGCACAGCGCCGGGGTTAAGGTGAGGGCCACCACCACTGACAGCATCATCGCCGAGATAATGGTCACCGAAAACTGGCGGTAGATCACGCCGGTCGAACCGCCGAAGAAGGCCATCGGCAGGAACACCGCCGACAGCACCAGCGCAATTGCGATCAGCGCCCCGGAGATTTCGCCCATCGATTTTTCGGTGGCTTCGCGGGCGGGCAGGCCCTCGTCGCGCATAATGCGCTCGACGTTTTCCACCACCACGATGGCGTCATCCACCAGCAGGCCGATGGCCAGCACCATCGCAAACAGGGTCAAGGTGTTGATGGAGTAGCCGAACAGCGCCAGCACGCCAAAGGTACCCAGCAGCACTACCGGCACCGCGACCGCCGGAATCAGCGTGGCGCGGAAGTTTTGCAGGAACAGGTACATCACGCAAACCACCAGGATGATGGCTTCAAACAGCGTTTGAATGACGTCTTCCACCGAGATTTTGATGAACTCGGTGCTGTCCTTCGGGTAGGCGATATCGTAGCCCTGCGGCATCTGCCGCTGGTATTCGGCAATTTTACTTTTCACGCGCGTGGCGGTATCCAGCGCATTGGCCCCCGGGGCCATCATCACCGCGATCCCGGCGGCCGGGTGGCCGTTGAGGTTGGCGGTGGCGGTGTAATCTTCGCTGCCCATCTCCACGCGAGCGACGTCGCTCAGGCGCACCACCGAACCGTCGGATTTGCTCTTCACAATAATGTTTTTGAACTGGTCGACGGTTTGCAGCCGCGACTGGGCGCGGACGGTAGCGGTCAGCTGCTGCGCGCTGGACGATGGCAGGGCGCCGATTTTACCCGCGGAAATTTGCACGTTCTGCGCTTCAATCGCCGTTTGCACATCGGAAGGCATCAGCGCGTAGGACGCCAGCCTGATGGGATCCATCCAGATACGCATGGCGTATTCCGCGCCGAAAACGCGCAGGCTGCCGACGCCCTCAACGCGCGCCAGCGGGTCCTGCATGTTACTGACCAGCCAGTCGGAAATATCGGAGCTGGTGGCCTTGTTGTTTTTATCGTACACCGCAAGGATCAGCAGGAAGTTACTTTGCGATTTCACCACCGTGACGCCGGATTGCTGCACCTCGCTCGGCAGGCGCGATTCCGCCTGCTGGACTTTGTTCTGCACCTGAACCTGGGCGGTATCCGGGTCGGTCCCCTGTTCGAAGGTGACGGTAATATCCACCGAGCCGTCAGAGCTGCTGGTGGAGGTGAAATAGAGCAGGTTATCCAGCCCGGTAAGCTGCTGCTCAATCACCTGAGTGACGCTGTTCTCCAGAGTTTCAGCAGAGGCCCCGGTATAGGTGGCCGAGATTTTTACCGCCGGTGGCGCGACGTCAGGGTATTGGGCAACCGGCAGCGTCTGGATGGCGAGCACCCCGGCGAGCATAATCAGAATAGCGATTACCCAGGCGAAGACCGGGCGGCGCACGAAGAAGCGTGAAAACATCAGGCGTTGCCTCCGTCATGTTTGACTTCGACGGCTTTGACCTGCTGGCCTGCGGCGACTTTACTGGTGCCTTCAACGATCAGCTTATCGCCACTCTTCAGGCCGTTAACCACCAGCCATTTGTCGCCGTAAGCGTCGCCGGTTTCCACTTCCCGCTGTTCCACTTTGTTATTGCCATCGACGATAAGCGCGGTGGCATTGCCTTTGGCATCACGGGTGATGCCCTGCTGCGGCGCCAGAATCGCATCGTCCATAATCCCTTCATCGACGTGGGCGCGTACGAACATGCCCGGTAGCAGGACGTGCTGCGGGTTGGGGAAGACCGCGCGCAGCGTGACCGAGCCGGTTGACTCATCCACCGCCACTTCGGTCAGCGCCAGGCGGCCTTTTTCGCTATAGGTGCTGCCGTCTTCGAGGGTTAACGACACGCTGAACGTGTTGCTATCGGTCGCCAGCGTCTGTTTGCGCAGGCGCAGCAGATCGACGCTGGAGCGGGTGAGATCGACATACATGGTGTCCAGCCCGCGGATCGTTGCCAGCGCGGTATCCTGATCGGCTGAAACCAGCGCGCCTGGGGTGACGGAGGAGATGCCGATCCGTCCGGCAATCGGTGCGGTAACGGTGGTCCAGTTCAGGTTAATACGGGCGCTCTCCAGCGCCGCCTTTTTCGACTCCACGCTGGCCTTGTCCTGATTGCAGGTGGAGATCGCATCGTCGGCATCCTGACGGGAAACGCCGTTGTCCTTCACCAACGCCGCGTAGCGCTGGGCTTTCTGACAGTCGGATGTCACCAGCGACTGGGCCTGCTTGAGCGCGGCGGCGGCTTCGTTATAGGCCGCGCGGTAGCTGGCGGGGTCGATTTGATACAGCGCCTGGCCGGCCTTCACCATGTCGCCCTCGGTAAACAGGCGTTTTTGAATGATGCCGCCGACCTGCGGGCGTACCTCGGCGCTCAGCGACGCGGTGGTGCGGCCGGTCAGGTCGCTGATCAGCGAAACGGGCTGACGCTTCAGGGTGACGACGCCGACTTCTACCGTCGTCTGGGGGGGTGTGGATGTGGGCGTATTATCGCATCCGCTCAGGATGAATAATGCCGCTGCGATGGGAAGTATTGTGTATTTCATTATATTTTCTCAGGATGAACGACGTCCTCCCCGTTAATTAAATAACGGGGTTCAGGCCAGGCGATAACGCATCTCCGGATTAACGGAAACGACAAAAAGGGAATTTAAAATTCCCTGTTGATTAATTGCAGTTAATTATTTAGCCATCAGCAACATAGTGGTTATTTCCCGATAGAGTTTTTCGAGGACTTCTGGCGCCACCGTTTGCGGGATCAGGCGGCGGTAAATCGTCCCTTCCATCATCACCGCGGTGATCTCAACGCAGCAGCGGATGCGCTCCTCGCTAAGATGCGGGTGCGCTTTGTGGATATGCGCGCAGGCGTTGGCAAACATCCGCTGGTCCGCTTCCACCATCATGGCGGCGATGTGCGGATTGCGGGTCGCCTCGGCGGCCATTTCCAGCATCAGCGCGTCATCGTCTGCATCTAACGTGTGCCGCCATGCGAGTATCCCTGGGATTTGGTCGGTTTGTATTTTGCCGTCCATCTCGGCGATGCGGCAATCGATGATGCGGCGAATCATCTCTGCGATGATGGCATCTTTACTGGCAAAATAACGGTATATTTGTCCGACACTTAGCTTCGCTTCGCTGGCGATTTGCGCCATGCTGGCCCCGTGAAAACCATGCTGGCGGAAGCAGCGGCGTGCGGCAGTGATGATTTCATCCTGCCGAAGTTTTTGCCGGACGGCCAGGGTATTGCTCATGGTTTTCTCCGTGGTAGTGTAGAGTGAGAATGATCATTCTCATTTCTCCCTCATTATACGTTTCCAGCGGATGATGGAAAGGTTTTTTTGGTTAAAAATAAGCAATAGAAATTTAGACAGGAAATAATGGAGAAAATAAGTATTTTTTGTGAAAGTAAGGTGGTGGTTTAACTTAATAATATTTAATTAAGGAGAAAACGGATGGCGCTAATAATGACAACCAGCATTAATCCCGTGGATCAAGAAGAGTTGCTGGCGGGGCTGCGGGAATACAACCTGCGCTATCTGGACCCGGCGCAGTTTGGTGAGCTGGGGGTATATCTCCGCGACGAGGCCGGAGTCATGCAGGGTGGACTGATCGGCAAAAGACAGGCTAACTGGCTGTGTATTCAGTATTTATGGGTCAGCGAAGCCGCGCGCGGCAGCGGGCTGGGCGGCGAGCTGATGCGCAACGCGGAAAAGCAAGCGCGTGAAGAGGGGTGTCACCATGCGCTGGTGGATACCTTCAGCTTCCAGGCCCTGCCGTTTTATCAAAAACAGGGTTATCAGCTGCAGATGACGCTCCCCGATTTCCCGCATGTCGGTATGGCGCGCCATTACCTGGCGAAAGCGCTGTAGCCCGCTAAGCAAAAGCACGGCCCGGTGCGCTTATCCGCCAATGCCCTGGTGGATCAGCGTCAGCGCGTTGCTGACAATGGTCTGTCGGGAGACTGCGGATAAACGCCCGTCGGTGCGCATGCGTGAAAACGGCACCAGCACCAGGCTAATCAGGGTGGTAAACAGCAGCTCCGGCGACAGGGCCGGGTTGAGTTTACCTTCCTGCTGCCAGCGCTTCACCGTCTCCATCATCCGGTCATATTTATCATCGCCAAAGCGCGCGTGCATATGCTGGCGCAGTACCGGCATCTCGCCAATCATCTCCTGCATCCACAGCGGCGCAAACCAGGTATGTTTCTCCGCCAGGACGCCCAGGGTCTCGATCAGCAGTGCCAAAGCGGTCATCGGATCCTGCGGATGAGCGATGAAAATCTTGCTGATCTCGTTACGCAGCGGCATAAAGCGCTCTTCCAGCAGCTGGTCCACTAACGTTTCCCGTGAGCTGAAATAGTAATTCAGCATGGCTGGCGTCACCCCGGCCTCTTTGGCAATGGCATTGAGCGAGGTATGGGCGATGCCCTGGCGGGCAAACAGCGCCAGGGCAATATCCATCAGCTGCTCGCGGCTGGCGGTACCGGATTGTTTACCCCGCGGCCGGCCGGGACGGCGGGGGACGTCATTGTCTTTTTGTGCGGTCATTTCTGCGGGCTCTCTTGACGCGATCCATCATTTCCCTAAATATTAATTATGCATTTAATTAATTTCAAGCGAGTGATGTGATGACGTCTCAAGTCGCAACCCAACCCGCACCGCCGATTCGTCTGCTGTTCAGCGCGTTGATACTGGTGATGCTGTTGGCGGCGTTGGATCAAACCATCGTCTCAACGGCGCTGCCGACAATCGTCGGCGAACTGGGCGGGCTGGATAAGCTCTCCTGGGTGGTGACCGCCTATATCCTCAGCTCGACGATCGTGGTGCCGCTATACGGTAAATTCGGCGATCTGTTTGGGCGCAAAATTGTGCTCCAGGTCGCGATAGTCCTGTTCCTCGTCGGCTCCGCGCTTTGCGGGCTGGCGCAGAATATGACCCAGCTGGTGTTGATGCGGGCGCTGCAGGGGCTGGGCGGCGGCGGCCTGATGGTGATCAGCATGGCGGCCGTCGCCGATGTGATCCCGCCGGCTAACCGCGGCCGCTATCAGGGATTATTTGGCGGCGTGTTCGGTCTGGCAACGGTGGTCGGGCCGTTAATCGGCGGCTTCCTGGTGCAGCACGCGTCATGGCGCTGGATTTTCTACATCAACCTGCCGCTGGGGCTGTTTGCGCTGCTGGTGATCGGCGCGGTATTCCAAAGTAGCAACAAACGTAGCCAGCATCAGATTGACTGGCTGGGGGCGATTTACCTGAGCATGGCGCTGCTGTGCATCATCCTCTTCACTTCCGAAGGGGGCAGCGTGCGCGCGTGGAACGACCCGCAGCTGTGGTGCATTCTGGCCTTTGGTGTGGTGGGGATCGTTGGTTTTGTGTATGAAGAGCGGCTGGCCGTTGAGCCCATTATTCCGCTCTCCTTGTTCCGCAACCGCAGCTTCCTGCTGTGCAGCATGATTGGGTTTGTTATCGGTATGTCGCTGTTTGGCTCGGTCACCTTCCTGCCGCTCTACCTGCAGGTGGTGAAAGCCGCGACGCCGACCGAAGCCGGGCTACAGCTGATCCCGCTGATGGGTGGCCTGCTGGTGACCTCAATCGTCAGCGGACGCATTATCAGCCGCACCGGTAAATACCGCCTGTTTCCGATTCTCGGCACGCTGCTGGGGGTGGTGGGGATGGTGCTGCTGACGCGCATTACGATTCACTCGCCGATGTGGCAACTGTATCTGTTTACCGGCGTGCTGGGGATGGGCCTGGGACTGGTGATGCAGGTGCTGGTGCTGGCGGTACAGAACGCCATGCCGGCACAGATGTACGGCGTGGCGACCTCCGGGGTGACGCTGTTCCGCTCGATCGGCGGTTCTATCGGCGTGGCGCTGTTTGGCGCGGTGTTTACCCATGTACTGCAAAATAACCTGCAGCGCCTGCTGCCGGCAGGGGCGGAGCTACCGCGGGCGCTGAACCCGGCGGCGGTGCAGAATCTGCCATCTGAAATCCGCCTCGACTATCTCGATGCCTTTGGCTCGGCGATTCATGCCGCCTTCCTGATGGCGGCCGGTATTATGGCGATAGCTTTCCTGCTTTCATGGCTGTTGAAAGAGGTGCCGCTGAAACAGGCGGCGCGCTAAGCGGTCGCCGCAATGCGTAACAGCGCCTGGCGCAGCGCGGGGGCGGCGAAATCGATAAACTTCCGCAGCTTAAGCGGAGCCAGATCGCGGGCGATATACAGCAAATGAACCGGGGCCGGTGCCGGCTCCATGGTGTCCAGGATCAGCCTGAGTTCGCCGCGGGCCAGGCCATCAATCGCCTGATAGTGCAGCAGGCGCGCTACGCCGGCCCCGAGACGAGCGGCATCGGCGGCGCTTTCCGGGGTCGTGACCGACAGAACCGGTTGCAGAACCACCCGCTGGTCTTCCACCCCGGAGGTGCGGAACTGCCAGCCGTTATAGGGCATCGGCGATTCAATGCTAACGATCGGCAGCGCGGCCAGATCGCGGGGGCGCTGCGGCATACCGTATTTCTCCAGCAGCGCCGGGTGGGCGCAGGTCACGATACGCATCTCGCCCACCCGGATGGCGACCATACCGCTGTCCGGCAGCGCGCCAATGCGCACCGCGAGATCGATATGCTCGTCGATCAGGTCGGCATTACGGTCGCTGAGCAGTAAACGGACGCGAATTTGCGGGTATCGGGCGAGAAAAGCGGTCACTACCGGGAGAACGTGCTGGCGGCCAAACATCGTCGGCGCCGCGATGACCAGCTCCCCCTTCGGCTGCTGATACTCCCCTGCCGCCCGGCGTTCGGCATTTTCCACCTCTTCCAGAATCCGCCGCGCGGCGGCGACATAGTCAACCCCGGCATCGGTCAGCGTCAGTTTGCGGGTGGTTCGGGCCAGCAGGCGCACGCCGAGCGCGCTCTCCAGCTCGGCAATATGGCGGCTGACGGTGGTCAGCGGCATGTTCAGTGCCCGCGAGGCGGCCGACATACTGCCCAGATCGGTGACTTTCACCAGCAGCGCCATGGCGCTTAAGCGATCCATGATTATCCCGTTTATCGGAAAGATGATTGCCAGTATCCCAGTATTATCATTTCTAACAGTAGAGTCCATGCTGAGTGCAGCAAGATTGCGTTCGGAGGGGCTATGTCAGGGGACTTTCTCACTATCGCCATCACGCCAGATGTGATGGACGTGCAGCATGAAATGGGCAGCGATGGGCTATGGCAGTATCGCCAGCGCCGGGGCGAGCGTTTCAGCGCCAGCGAAGCGGAGATGATCGCCAGCCGCGACAGTTTTTATCTGGCGACCGTGTCGCAAACCGACTGGCCCTATATTCAGCACCGCGGCGGGCCGCCGGGGTTTCTCCAGCTGCTTGACGACACCACCCTGGCGATGGCCGACTTTAGCGGTAACCGCCAGTACATCACCACCGGAAACCTGCGTAGTCGCGACCGCGCGTGCCTGTTTTTGATGGATTACCCGCGCCGTGCCAGGCTGAAAATCTATGCCACCGTCGAGGTGCTGGCGACGGACGATGATCCCGGGCTGCTGGCGCGGCTGACGCCGGAAAATTACCGGGCTCGCGTGGAGCGCCTGTACCGCTTTCACCTGCAGGCGTTCGACTGGAACTGCCCGCAGCACATCACGCCGCGCTACAGCGCCCGCCAGGTGGCGGAGTATAGCCAGACCTTGCAGCTACGCATCCGTGAGCTGGAAGAGGAAAACTCGCGGCTGCAATCACAGTTAACGTTAAAAGGAGAACATCAATGACCGAACAACGTCCGCCGCTGCCACCCTTTACCCGCGAAAGCGCAGTGCAAAAGGTGCGGGCCGCCGAAGATGGCTGGAACAGCCGGGATGCGCATAAGGTGGCGCTGGCCTATACCGTCGACAGCCAGTGGCGCAACCGAAGCGAATTTGTCCATGGACGCGCGGAAATTATCGGCTTTCTGACGCGAAAATGGCAAAAAGAGCAGCAATACCGGCTGATTAAGGAGCTGTGGGCGTGGAAGGATAACCGCATCGCGGTACGGTTTGCCTACGAGTGGTGCGACGACAGCGGGAACTGGTTCCGCTCATACGGTAATGAAAACTGGGAGTTCGATGAGCATGGCCTGATGCGCACCCGCTATGCCTGCATCAACGACCTGCCGATTGAGGAAAGCGAACGCCTGTTCCACTGGCCCCAGGGCCGCCGTCCTGACGATCATCCGGGGCTGAGCGAGCTCGGGCTGTAGCCGGCTTCTTTGCCATCAGCGCCTGCCGTTATTGCGGCAGGCGAGCGGCTGCGGTAGCCCGGCCGAAGGCGTTTACGCCGCCAGCGGGGAACAGCGCCGGACAATTGACGCGATCACCTACCCATACAGTCAAACAGCGGCAGATGATTTTATTTCCTGTTGCGACTTTTGCAGTTTAAAACCTGCGCCTAAAGTCGTTATAGTTTCGGATGAAAAATAATAACGATTTTCTATGGACTGACAGGGTAAAAATGATGACATTGCGTTTACGGACAGCCGCCGCCGTGGTGCTGGCGGGTCTGCTGCTGGCGGGCTGCGACCAGAAAGGTAGCGATGCGAAACACATTAAAGTCGGCGTGATCAACGGCGCGGAACAGGATGTGGCAGAAGTCGCGAAAAAGGTCGCCAAAGAGAAATATGGCCTTGATGTCGAACTGGTGGGCTTCAGCGGTTCGCTGTTGCCAAACGAGGCGACAAACGCCGGGGATCTGGACGCTAACGTCTTCCAGCACCGGCCGTTCCTTGAACAAGATAATAAAGCGCATAGCTACCATCTGGTGGCGGTCGGCAACACCTTCGTGTTCCCGATGGCGGGCTATTCGCGCAAAATTAAGTCGCTGGCCGAGCTGAAAGACGGCGCCACCATCGCCATTCCGAACGACCCCACCAACCTTGGCCGCGCGTTGCTCCTGTTGCAAAAAGAGCAGTTGGTAACCCTCAAAGCGGGCACCGGCCTGCTGCCGACGGCGGTGGATATCACCGCCAACCCGCATAACCTGAACATCATGGAACTGGAAGGGGCGCAGCTGCCGCGCGTGCTTGACGACCCGAAGGTCGATGTCGCGATCATCAGCACCACCTACCTCCAGCAAACCGGACTGTCGCCGGTGCGTGACGGGATCTTCATTGAAGATAAAAACTCGCCGTATGTGAATATCATCGTCACCCGCGAAGAGAATAAAGACGCGGAAAACGTGAAGGAATTCATGCAGTCCTATCAGTCGCCGGAAGTGGCGAAGGCGGCAGAGACCATCTTCAACGGCGGCGCGGTCCCGGGCTGGTAATCGTCAACACAAGGAGGAGTGAATATGGTCCGCCAGCGTCAGGCCGATCTGCTGCTGATCGCCGCAACGGTTATCGCCGCATGTGGATGGATATTTTCGCGTGAGGCCATTGCAGGGATGCCGGTTTTCGCCTTCCTCGGCCTGCGGTTCTTTTTTGCCGCCCTGCTGCTGCTGCCGTTCTGCCGCGGCTTTCGCGTGGAGAAGCAGCACTGGCGGCGGATTGTCATCAGCGGGCTGTGGTTTGCGCTGAACCTGTGCCTGTGGATTTACTCGGTGTCGACCACCGCCTCGCTGGGTGAGGGGGCGTTTATCATGAGCCTGTCGATGCTGTTTGTGCCGCTCACCGCATGGGCGATGATGAAAGCGCGTCCGGCGCGGGCGTACTGGGAGTGCCTGCCGGTGGCGATCGTTGGCCTCGGGCTACTTAGCTTGCATATGCCGATTGCGTTTCACCCCAGCCAGGGCTGGTTTCTGCTGACCGCGCTGGTGCAGTCGATTTGGTTTTGCTACACCAGCAGCTGCGCCCGCGAGGTGCCGCTGATCCCGCTCACCACCGTGCAGCTGGGGATCACCGGGCTGGTTGGGCTGGGGATCTCCGCCGCCGTAGAAACCTGGGATCAGCCGTTTACGCTGCCAACCTTTGGCTGGCTGCTGGCCAGTATCGTCATCGCCACCAGTCTACGCTTTGGCCTGCAAATGAAGGGGCAGAAGTACGCGGCGGTGGCGAGCGCCGCGATTATTATGGTGCTGGAGCCGCTGCTGACGGTGATTGCCGCCGCGTTGTGGTATGGCGAGCAGCTGCCGCTGCAGAAGATTATCGGCGGCATGCTGATCCTGGTCGCCCAGCTGTGGTTCCGCTGGCGGATGCTCAGGCCATTACGCTAAACCGTTATGCTGCTGCGCCATCAGATGCAGCAGCGGCACCAGCGACAGCCCGTCAGGCATCTCGCCGCGGGCGATCAGCTGGCTGATTTCGGCGAACGTAAACCAGCCCGTTTCCATCACTTCATCCTGATCCGCATCCATTCCGACGAACGCCAGATCGCGGGCCAGCCAGGTGATAAACAGCTGGTCGCTGCTGCCGTAGGACGGGTTGTAGCGGATAAGCTCTTCGACATCTTGCGCCTGGTAGCCGGTCTCTTCCCGCAGCTCGCGCAGCGCCGCCGCGCGCGGCTCTTCGCCTTCATCAATACCACCGGAGGGAATCGCCCACACTACCCGATCGATCAGATAGCGGTAGTGGCGAATCAGCAGCACTTTGTCCTGCTGCATGGCCACGATACCTACCGCCGGGCGCGGGTAGTGGATGGAGTAAAAATCGCGACGTTCGGCGTCGGTGACGTCGATCGCCACCTTGCGCATGCTGAACCACGGGGTGTGCGCGATCACCTCGGCGTCGTGCATATCGGCGGCGGTGAGTCTCTTCTTCATGATGGCCACTTCTCCTGAAAAGGGGGCGTTCAGCACACCATAGCCGGGAGCGGATGGCAACCGCGCGAAGTTGGCCCAATCTCATCGCTCATTGCCCAAATGCCCATATTGCCGCAGGCTTGTGGGACGTACGATGTTCGCCAGCTTACCTGGAAGAGGAGTGAACATCATGAAAATGACCCATATCCGTAATTCGACTCAGATAATTGAATATGCAGGAAAAAAATTCCTGATTGACCCGATGCTGGCGGATCGGGGCGCCTGGCCGGGCTTTCCCGGCACCGCCCGCGCCGGGCTGCGTAACCCGCTGGTAGAACTGCCTTTTCCCCGCGCCATCATTGTGGATGTTGACGCCGCGATCGTGACCCATACTCATCTCGATCACTGGGATGAGGCGGCGAGCGCCGCGATCCCGAAAACGCTGCCGGTGTTTGTCCAGCACGAGGCCGATGCCCGGCTGCTGCGCGAACAGGGATTTGTCGATATTCGCCTGCTTGCGGCAGAGAGCGAATTTGCCGGTATCGCCCTGCAGAAAACCACCTCCGGGCAGCACGGCAGCGACCGCGCCTACGCCGTACCGGCCATGGCGGAGCGCCTTGGCGAGGCCTGTGGCGTGGTGTTTCGTCATCCGCAGGAGAAAACGCTGTGGCTGGTGGGCGACACCCTCTGGCGCCCTGACATTGAGGCCGATATGCTGCGACTGCGCCCCGATGTGGTGGTGCTGAATGCCGGGTATGCGCACGCGATCGGCTTCGGCCCGATTATTATGGGTAAAGAGGATGTGCTGAAAACGCACTTCACCCTACCGGAGGCGAAAATTGTCGCCATCCATCTCGAAGCGATAAACCACTGTCTGCTCAGCCGCGAGGAGCTGCGCGAGTATGTGGCTGATAATCAGATTGCCGACGTAGTCAGCATCCCGCAGGATGGGGAAAGTATTATCTTTTAAACCAGCAGCGGGGGAGCGGAGAGGGCGATGACATTAACCGAGGTAGCCATGGTCGCGGTGGACGGGTTCAGCCCTTTTCACTACGCGGTTCCCTGTATGCTGTTTGGCGATAGCGTCTCGGCAACCAAACGTTTTAACCTGCATATCTGCGCCGAGCGGCCGGGATTGCTGACCGCTGGCGACGGCTTTGCCCTGAACGCCAGCGCTGATTTCGCCACGCTGGAGCAGGCCGACATCGTGGTGGTGCCCTACTGGGGCGCGGTACATCAGCGCCCGCCGCAGTCGTTGCTCGACGGCCTGCTCCGGGCAAGAGATAACGGCGCGCAGATTGTCGGCCTGTGTCTCGGCGCCTTTGTTCTCGGCTATGCCGGGCTGCTGGACGGCAAGCGGGCGGCGACCCACTGGGAGTTCGAACAGGATTTTCAGCGGCTGTTTCCTCAGGTGCAGCTGGATATCAACGCACTGTATGTCGATGACCAGCGGATCATTACCTCGGCGGGCACCGCGGCGGCGCTCGACTGCTGCCTGTATATCATCCGCCAGCGGTTTGGCAGCGTTGTCGCCAACCAGATTGCCCGGCGGATGATCGTGCCACCGCATCGTGAAGGTGGCCAGGCGCAATTTATCGCCCAGCCGGTGCCGAAAAATACCCGCGATGCACGGATTAACTACCTGCTGGAGTATCTTCAGCAGCGCATCCACGAGCCGCACAACCTTGACGCGCTGGCGCAGGTGATGGCGATGAGCCGCCGGACGTTGACCCGCCATTTCGCTCGCGCCACCGGCATGAGTATCGCCGGCTGGCTTACCGCCGAACGTCTGCGGCGTAGCCAGCTGCTCCTTGAAGCGGGCGATATGCCCGTCGAGCAGGTGGCGGAGAGGGTCGGTTTTCGTTCCGCCGTGACCTGGCGTCAGCAGTTTAAATCCCGCTTTGGCGTCAGTCCGGCGGAGTGGCGGCGTACCTTCCGGCGCGGCGCTTAGCCGGCGAGCGTGGCGCTATCAATCACGAAGCGATATTTCACATCGCCTTTAACCATCCGCGCCCAGGCTTCGTTGATCTGATCGCCGCGAATGAGCTCAATATCGGCGACGATGCCGTGTTCGGCGCAGAAATCGAGCATCTCCTGGGTTTCCGGGATCCCGCCAATCATCGAGCCGGCAATCGACCGACGGCGGAAAATCAGATTAAACACTTCCGGTGAAGGGTGCGGCGTGGCCGGGGCGCCGACTAAGGTCAGGGTGCCATCGCGTTTGAGCAAGGTGGTGAACGCGTCGAGATTGTGTGGCGCCGCCACGGTGTTGAGGATGAAGTCGAAACTTTTCACATGCGCCGCCATTTCGTCCTCGTTGCGCGACACCACGACTTCATCCGCGCCCAGCTCTTTCGCCGCTTCGCGCTTTGCTTCCGAGGTGGTAAAAGCCACCACGTGAGCTCCCAGGGCGTGGGCCAACTTGATCCCCATATGCCCCAATCCGCCGATGCCGACGATGCCCACTTTTTTACCCGGGCCGACGTTCCAGTGGCGTAGCGGCGACCAGGTCGTGATGCCCGCACATAGCAGCGGCGCCACGGCGGCGAGCTGTTCCTTCGGATGGCGGATATGCAGCACGAAGCGTTGATGAACCACAATCTGCTGAGAATAACCGCCGAGCGTGTGCCCGGGCGCGTCTGTCGTCGGACTGTTATAGGTCAGCACGGTATGGTCGCAGTAGTTTTCCAGCCCTGCCTCGCACTCTTCACACTGCTGACAGCTGTCGACCATACAGCCGACCCCGACCAGATCGCCGACGTTGACCCCGGAGACCTGATTGCCGATGGCGGTCACCTGACCGACGATTTCGTGCCCCGGTACGCAAGGGTAGAGCGTGCCGGCCCATTCGGATCGCGCCTGGTGAAGATCCGAATGGCAGACGCCGCAGTAATTGATGGCGATCTGGACATCGTTCGGCCCGGGATCGCGGCGTGAGATAGCCATTGATTTTAACGGTTGGGTGGCGGAGTACGTACCAATAGCATTGATCTGCATAGTGAAACCTCTTTCTGAATGAGCGTGCTGAATAATACGGAGGGGGTGACCTGCTTTTTGGCGGCAACGGTAAGCGTAGCCTGGTCAGCGCCGGGCGTGCGGAGATTAGCTCAGAGTGTTAAAAAGAAGGGGCTTCCCCGTATGACGGGGAAGCAGGACAGCGCTTCAACAGGCCTCAGATAATCAGGCGCAATGGGCGAGTTTAAAACCCTTCCAGCACGATTTTGCCGACGGAACGCCCGGTTTCAAGCTGGGTATGCGCTTTCTGCAGATTCCCGGCGGTAATCTTGCCGTAATGCTCGCCCAGCGTGGTCCTGATGGTCTTATCGTCAATCAGGCCAGCGACGCGGGTCAGCAGCTGATGCTGGGCAATCATATCCGGCGTTTCAAACATCGAACGGGTGAACATAAACTCCCAGTGCAGCGAAATGCTTTTAGCCTTCAGCGGACGGGCGTCGAGGGTTTCCGGATCGTCAATCAGCGCCAGTTTGCCCTGCGGGGCGAGGGCGGCAATCAGCTGTGCGTAATGCTGTTCGGTATGGGTCAGGCTGGCGACGTGCGTTACCGCTTCCACGCCAATCCGCGCCAGCTCGTCGCCGAGCGGTTTGCTGTGATCGATCACGTGGTGCGCCCCGGCGTCAACCACCCACTGCTGGCTTTCAGGGCGCGAGGCCGTGCCGATTACCGTCATGCCGGTCAGCCTGCGGGCCAGCTGGGTGAGGATGGAACCAACGCCGCCCGCCGCGCCGACAATCAGCAGCGTATCCCCGGCGTTACCCCCTTCCTGTACGCCCAGACGGTCAAATAGCAACTCCCATGCGGTGATCGCCGTCAGCGGCAGGGCGGCGGCAGACGCGTTATCCAGCGAGCGCGGTTTCAGGGCGACGATCCGTTCGTCGACGAGCTGAAACTCGCTATTGCTACCCGGACGCCCCAGCGCCCCGGCGTACCAGACTTCATCACCCGGGGCGAACAAGGTCACCGCCTCACCCACGGATTTCACTACCCCGACCGCATCCCAACCCAGCACGCGCGGGGTATCGGCGTTAAATCCGGCGCGCACTTTGGTATCCACCGGGTTGACGGAAATGGCCTTCACTTCAACCAGCAGGTCATGCCCTGCGGCGACCGGAACCGGCAGTTCGATGTCACTTAAAAATGGGATGTTGCTGCCTTCGGCGGCGGCGTGGGTAATGGCGATCGCTTTCATACACTCTCCGGTTATCGAATGGGATTTCTTGTGGGTATCCTTTAAGGGTAGACCGTGGGCGGAGTGGGAAAAACGGGGCGCGGGCGATAAGAGTTATAGGGAAAAAGAGAAAATGGGCTACGTCGGGGAGCGTGGCGGTTTGGCGAGCAGGTCTGGGGCCATAACCCTGGCCCCGTCGTCACCGGCGATTAACATCGAATCTGCCGGGCCAGCGCCGTCACGGCGGCGGATAAAAAACGGCGATCAGATGAAAATGCCATAACCAGAGGGGGCTGAGGGGGGGGGGGAATAGGGCAGCATGGCTGGTGGAGGGCTTGAGATAAAGAATGTCCAGAATAATCCTAAAAAATGAAAGGGCATCGCCGCCGCCCGGAGGCCATGAGCCGCATCTGGAGAAAATATTCAACGCCGGCACTGAACCGGCTCTGCTTCGGCACATTTCTGTGACGCTCTTAACGATAGGCAGGTATAGCGACTTACTTTTTTAGTTTCATATTTGAGAATATTTTTGCGTAGACTGCGCAAATATTAATTATGGAGGTGCTGAATAATAATATTGCGTTATAGCTCAAGGTTTACGTCTTGACTCCCATCCCGGCACATGCGACTTTCCCGATATCAAATAATAAACTGAGTTTCATATTTGAGACAAAAATATTATCTCCGGACTATTTAATTAATTGTTTCACTGCTGAGACAAACCTATAAAAAAACGCCGATATTGAGCGGCGGCGGCCTTCTGTTGCTTATTAAAAGATAAAGTGAGGCATGTGCTATGCGTAAAATTATCATCACCCTGCTGCTGGGCGCGTGTACCGGTGGCTTCGCACAGGCGGAGGATGGCAAACCGTTCCCGCACATCGGCTGGCGCAGTGCGGATAGCCTCGCCGGAGTCGATTTCGGCGGCGCGCTGCGGGCAAATTACCGCTATGAAGACTGGAACGGCAGTAATTACCGCCACCCGCCGCATCTGCGTTTTGATACTTTTCGTCTCGACAGCAGCGGTTTTTACAATGACTATTTTTTTGACGCCGGATTCTGGTTTCAGGATCACCATAAATACGCCATCGATCGGGCATATGTGGGCTATCGTTTAAATAACAATAATAATATTACGCTCGGTATCCCGGGTAAACCTTTTGGCCTTGAGCCCTATCCGCAATTTGGCTGGTCTTACGGCATTCCCTTTTATTTAGGTTTTGGCGTGAATGCCGGTAGCGGGGTGAATTATCAATATCACGATAATAACTGGGCGCTGGATGTGGCGTATTTCCCGTGGATGGCGCCGGAAAACCTGCGCTATGCGCCGGACGTGGGCGATTACAGCCGTCTGAAAAACACCCTTTACCCGAGTCAGCACCAGCAGCGCAACGAGAAGCGCGACCAGCTCAACGTGCGCCTTGCCCGGGATTTTCACGGCGGCGGCTGGAATAACGAACTGGGCGGCTCGCTGGCGCTGGCGCGTCTGCATAACCGCGAAACGGACGATGACGGGAGCTTCTGGGCGGCGGGTCTGCACGGAATGCTGCATCACGGACCGTGGCAGCTCACATCGCAGGTGATTCGCTATCAATACGATCCGAAGAACCCGCCGGGCGTCAGCGACGATACCATCCTGATGGGCGGCAATGGCCTGACCCCGGCCTATCTTATTCCGGCGAAAGCCACCACCGCGTCACTTAACCTCGCCCGCGACGTCGATGTGAAGTGGGGGGCGGTGTCAAAGCTGCGCTTCTACAACGACTACAGCGTGCTGTGGAAAGACAAAAGCGGCTGGCAAAATTCGCAGATGAACACCGTCGGCGTGCAGGTATTTGCCCTGCCGGTGATGCTGTGGATCGACCTCAGCTGGGCGAAGAACGTCAATCCCTGGGGCGGCGCGCTTAACGCGACCGGCTGGACCAGCACCGAATCCGCGGGCAGCGGGAAATGGTATTTCCGTAGCAACGTCAATATTGGGTATTACTTTTGATGACAAGCGGGGCGGGGGTTTTGCGGCGGCGGTATGAGCGGGGGATTGGCGCGGCATAACAATCTGCCTGTGGAACGCATACTCCCGATGCTATCGGAAGGATTTACCAGGCTGTTTTATTGCTGGAGACAGTGACAAATTTGCAGAGATTGGCGGAAGATCACAGGAGTTGAACCTGCCCGGGACCGCTGGCGGCCCCAACTGGATTTGAAGTCCAGCCACCTCACCGGAGATGACGATCTTCCGCGCCTCGATTGCTACATGGAGGCGGGGCGCATTATAGCTACTCTCAGGCATTTACCACATACCTGAATGCACTTTTTTACTGTTAAAACTGGACTTTACAGAACACTCTTACACAAAACCTCGCAAAATCCGTGGGTTACACTTTTCGTTATTCTTTTGGGTTATCGTACCTATTAAATAAGAGACGTAATGTGATAACCAGAGACCGTGATTTATCACTGCTGAGCGGTAGCTGTCCGGCGCCGTTAGCGACGTTACCTCTGCGCAGCCGCGAATGCCGTTATCGGAAAATTTAGTGGTAATGTCATGTTGTATATCCTTTTTTTAATTTTCTCTCCTCAGCGTCGCGGCCCTCTGTCCGCAGGCCGTACTCCGATATTCGCCGCCGTTCGCTTCCGGCGATCTTCCGCCAGCGGGATTATGTCCCGCTGTTGTTAAGAAATGGTTGGCAGTCATGTTAATTTATCCCCTACACGTCAGATTAAGGAAAAGGAGAGGGGACGTATGCGTAAGAGACCTGCTACTGGCAAAGGAGGGAGTGAATGTCACTGATTACCATTGTGCTGGTATTTATGATGGCGATTGTGGTTACCGTGTTTTTATTCCATCTTTTGCCGGTAAAGATCCCGTTGCCACTGATTCAGATTGCTGCCGGTGCGGCTTTAGCCGCCGGCGGTTTCCAGGTCGATTTTGACCCCCATATTTTTTTGCTACTGTTTATTCCGCCCCTGCTGTTTCTGGACGGCTGGCGAATCCCAAAAGACGCCTTTTTCAGCGATATGAAGCCGATCCTGTCCCTGGCCGTCGGGCTGGTGCTGGTGACGATTCTTGGCATCGGCTGGTTTATCCACTGGCTGATCCCGGCGGTGACGGTCGCGGCCGGTTTTGCGCTCGCGGCAATCCTCTCGCCGACGGATCCGGTTGCGGTCTCGGCGATGACGGCCAGTTCCCCGCTACCGTCCAGGATGGGGCATGTCCTGGAAGGGGAATCGTTGTTAAACGATGCGTCCGGCCTGGTGGCCTTCAATTTTGCCGTAGCCGCCGTTATGACCGGAAGCTTCTCCCCGGGCGATGCGGTGCTGAAGTTTTTCCTGATGGCCATCGGGGGGATCCTCAGCGGTCTGGTCGTCGTCTGGGTGACCGGCAAGTGCAATAATTTTCTCGTCAGGCGGACCCGTGAAGAACCGGCAATACAGATACTGATTAGTCTGCTGATCCCGTTTGCGGCCTATCTGCTGGCCGAAAGCGTCCATGTGTCGGGGATCCTGGCCGCTGTCGCCGCAGGGATTGCCATGCACTATGAGCAGCTGTCCGGTCCCCGTCTCCCGGCGACGCGGATGAAGAGCAGCGCGGTCTGGAATATGCTGCAGACCACCCTCAACGGGATGATATTCCTGATGCTGGGCGAGCAGCTTCCCCGCATGCTTCAGACCCTGCCGGACGTGGCCCGTCAGGCAGGGGTCACCTCACCGTGGTATTTGCTGTTGTATGCCGTCGTTATCACCCTGGCCCTCGGCGGCATGCGCTTCTGTTGGGTATGGCTTTCCATGACGCTGACGGTATTCCGTCAGAAACGCAGTGGAAAGGTGACCCTCATACGCCCCCGCTTCAGCGTCATGGCGGTGATGGCCCTGGCCGGAGTGAAAGGATCGGTGACGCTGGCGGGTATTCTGACCCTGCCCGTCGTGCTGGCGGATGGCTCACCTTTCCCGGGACGGGAATTGTTGATCTTCCTGTCGATGGCGGTGATTTTACTCTCTCTCATCGTGGCGGCTATCGGGCTCCCGTATATGACCCGGTTTCTCGCCGACGATTTACCGCATGATTCAGGGAGTAGCAACATCGGCGCGGCGCTTACCGAAGCGGCGATTAACCGCCTGAATGAATTGCTGAGCCAGCCGGTAGACGACCCGCAGGAGGAAGCCATTCGCGCAGATGCGGGCAACGTGCTTCTGGAGACATATCAGCGCCGGCTTCACTATAACGACAGCGATGACGGCAGCGATGTCGGGAAAGAGTTGACTCAGCGAGCGCGTCTGGAGAGAGAGATGCAGCGGGAGGCGATCGTCGCGCAGCGCAATGAGTTATTCAGACTTCGCCGTGCCAGGAACATCAGCGATACCACGTTCCAGCAGGCGCTCAGGGCGATTGACCTGAAAGAAGAGAGCCTGCATTAAAGTCGCAATATCGCCCGGCTCCTCTCCTGGCGTATACCGGGAGAGGAGCCGGGGACTCAAGGTACGATCGGCGCAGGTACCGGCTGCGTCGGCGCGCTGCTCACCTGGCCGTTGCGCATGACCTGCGCAACCTGTTGCTTCTCCATATTCACCGCGCTGAGTTGGCCGTTCACCGTAGGCTTCAGCGGGGCGTCAGCCAGCAGACTGCCGCTGGCGGTCAGCTGAAAATTGCCATCGCCGGCAACCGGTAGCGCGGGCCAGCCCCACCCCTGCAGGATATTCAGCGGAACGCCGCGGCCGTTGAGGCTCAGGGTGACCTGGCGCTGAGGAAGCTGCGATACCACCGCGCTGGCCTGCAGAATACCGCGTTCGGTAAAGGCGCTGAGTTCGCTGATATTCACCGTTGCGGCGTTCGCGCTGAGCTTCAGCGACGGGCGGCGGACGTCGATGCGGTTAAAGGTCGCGGCGGCGGCATTCAGCGTCGCGCTGCCGTTCCATATGCCCCAGCGGCGATCTTTCACCAGCTGTAGTTCCCCGCCGTAACCGTCAAGGGCGGTGATCTGCCACGGGAAGGTGGGATCGATGTCGATCACCAGGTTGCGGCTGGCGCCAAATTTTTTCAGCGTCAGGCTTTGTAACCACGTCGGCAGCGGCTCCATCCACAGCTGCTTCCAGTTTGCGGGGAGGGTGTATTCCAGCCCGGCAAAGGCGGTGTCATCCAGCACCAGGGCGTTACCGGCGCGCAGCCAGTTGCCGGAGGTGCGTACCATTCCGCCTTCCCAGCGCGAGGTGAACTGACGCAGCGCGATACCCTGCGGCGAGAATTCGGCATTGGCGATCGGGTCAAACAGATGCAGCGAGCCGTTAATGAACTCACTGGCGTTCATCGATAGGGTGCCGTCCTCGCTCTGCCAGCCGCCCTGGCTCAGGGTCAGGTTACGCAGGTTAAGGTCGAGGTCGGTAACCGCCCAGTCCGGCCCCTGCAGGCGGGCATCGGTGATATCGAGACGGCCAATTTGCAGCGCAGGGACGGTGGTGAGCGGGGTGAAAAACGCCGTCAGCGATTTGTCGCTCTGCAGGCGAATTTCATTGAGCTGCAGGTTATCCACCCGCCAGCTGCCGTCGGCGCTGCGTTTGGCGTTGCCGGTCAGGGTGCCGCGGGCGATATCGGCGCCGAGGGTGGATAGCGTCACTTCGCCATTATCGATACTTCCCTGAATCAGCACGTTGCTGGCGTCAACGCCGTTGAGGGTAAGCGAACCCGCGCTCATCTGAATCTGCGTTTTTTTACCCAGCACATCGCCCGCTTCCGGCGCCCACGGGCTGACGCCGCCGGTCACCCGCTGCGCGCTCAGCTCCCAGCCGCTTTCCGGGCTGTTAAACGCCATATTGCGCAACTGCAGGCGGTCGGCAGCAAAGGGTAAAGAGGAGGAAGAGGGGGAAAGATTTAATGTCCCGTCGCTGAGCACAATCTCGTTGGCATGCAGCGGGTCGCTGAACTGGCGGGTGCTGAAGCCGATATCCACCGCTTTCGCCACCAGCGTCGGCGGTTTGCCGTCGCGACCGAAGGTGACATTTTGCAGCTGCAGGTGAAGAGGGGAAGAGAAGTTGTGCTCCATCGCATCGAAGGAAACCTGCCAGCCGGTGCCGTCGCTCAACCAGGCGCTGGCCTGACGTGACCCCCAGTGGGTCTGGAGCAGGAAATAGAGGGCAATCACCACCACCAGCAGGGCGATCGCTAGCCACAGAATCAGCTTTCCAATAAATTTCATGATCTTCCATCCTGAGAAGTGCACATAGGGCTGTTATGCACGATTTATGCGCAATCCTCAAGACAGGAGTTGTTTATTTGAATGACAGAGTGATGGGAGATACGTTTTATTCAGCCATACCCGGAGGGCGGTGTGAAGGCCGCATCCGGGATATTCTGCCGTTATCCCGGCAGGCCATGCGCCACCGGGGCTACGGGTTTAATTCTTCTCTGGCGGGAACACTAAATTCAGCACAATCGCGGTGATCCCCCCGGCGGCGATGCCAGAGGAGAGCAGGTTCTTCAGCCAGTCAGGGGCGAACTGCAGAATCAGCGGCTGCTGGGAAACGCCGAGACCCACCGCCAGCGACAGGGCGATAATCAGAATCGCGCGGCGGTTGAGCGGTTCGCGGGAGACGATACGCACCCCGGAAGCGGCGATGGTGCCGAACATGACCAGCGTCGCGCCGCCGAGTACCGGCTCCGGAATGTGCTGGACAAAGCCGCTCACCGCCGGGAACAGCCCGAGGACGATCAGCATCAGCGCCACCACAAAACCGACGTAGCGGCTGGCGACGCCGGTCAGCTGAATCACGCCGTTATTCTGGCCGAAACAGGAGTTCGGGAAGGTGTTGAAGACGGCGGAGACAAAGGAGTTCAGGCCGTTGGCCAGCACGCCGCCTTTCAGGCGCTTCATGTACAGCGGGCCGGAAACCGGCTGCTCGGAAACGTCAGAGGTGGCGGTGATATCGCCAATGGTTTCCAGGGAGGTGATCATAAACACCAGCATCAGCGGCAGCAGCAGGCTCCAGTCGATGCCCAGGCCGTAGTAGAGCGGGGTCGGTACCGTAATCAGACTATCGTTGGCAGGCGCGCTATTTGCCGGCAGCATATCAAGCAGCCATGCCGCCAGATAACCCGCCGCCATGGCGATAACCAGCGACGCGATGCGCAGGTAGGGGTTGCGCTGGCGGTTGAGGATAATGATCAGCGCCAGGACGATACCCGCCAGCAGCAGATTTTTCGGCGCGCCGAAGGTATGGTCGGCCATCGCCGCATAGCCGCCGCCGATGGAGGTCAGCCCGACCTGAATCAGCGACAGGCCGATAATCATCACCACCACGCCGGAGACCAGCGGGGTAATCACCCGCCGCGCCAGGTGCAGAACGCGCGAGATGACCATTTCCGTACAGCTGGCCAGCATCAGGGTGCCGAACAGCGCGGCCATCATCGTCGGCACGTCGGCGCCGCCGGTTTTGAGCGCGGTACCGCCCATAATCAGCGGGGCGACGAAGTTAAAGCTGGTGCCCTGGATCGAGAGCAAGCCGGAACCGACCGGTCCCCAGGCTTTAATCTGAATAATGGATGCCACGCCGGAAGCGAACAGCGACATGCTGATGATGTGCTGCGTATCCTGGGCCGGGAGGCCCAGCGCCTGACAGATTAATAACGCCGGGGTGATGACCGCGACAAACATCGCCAGCAGATGCTGGAAGGCGGCGAACAGGGTTTGCGGCAGCGGCGGGCGGTCTTCGAGGCGGTAGATTAATTCGCTGGTTGTTTTATGCGCAACCGGTTGCGCAGCTTCTGACTCGGCGGTGTTAACGGACATCACAAACGATCCCAAGGTGGCAAAGCGGGAATTTTATCGGACTGTAGTGCAAAAGCAAACGTTTGCCAGCGTTTGCTGAGAAATATTTATCCGGCCAATTAACGTGGATGATGGGGCGGTGTTCCCTCTCTCCCGTTACCGTGAAAAAAGAGCCCGGGGAGGCTCACGCCTTCCCCGGGCTATCAGGAGAAATCGCGGGCCCCGGCAGGCACACGCAGCCAGGGCCGTTCAGAGCGCGCTACTCTTCGTGTTCTTCCCACGCGAGGGCGCGTTTCACCGCCTTTTTCCAGCCGTTGTAACGGTAGTTACGCTCGGTCGTTTCGATCCCCGGACGGAACTCACGCTCAATGACCGCTTTCTCCTGCAGCTCATCGAGGTTCTGCCAGAAACCGACCGCCAGGCCCGCCAGGTAAGCGGCGCCCAATGCCGTCACTTCGCGCACTTCAGGACGCTCCACGCGGGTGCCGAGAATATCGGACTGGAACTGCATCAGGAAGTTATTGGCGACCGCGCCGCCGTCAACGCGCAGGGCGTGCAGGCGAATGCCTGAGTCAGCCTGCATGGCTTCCAGCACGTCGCGGGTCTGATAGGCGATGGATTCCAGCGTTGCGCGGATAATGTGGTTGGCATTCACCCCGCGGGTCAGGCCAAAGATGGCGCCGCGAGCATACGGGTCCCAGTACGGCGCGCCGAGGCCGGTAAACGCCGGAACCACATACACGCCGTTGGTGTCCTTCACTTTGGTCGCGAAATATTCGGAATCGAACGCGTCGTTGATCAGCTTCATTTCATCGCGCAGCCATTGAATAGACGCCCCCGCCATGAATACCGCGCCTTCCAGCGCATAGTTCACTTCACCGTGCGGGCCGCAGGCGATAGTGGTCAGCAGGCCATGGGTGGAGGCGACCGCTTTTTCGCCGGTATTCATCAGCATAAAGCACCCGGTACCGTAGGTGTTTTTGGCCATCCCTTCTTTGACGCACAGCTGGCCAAACAGCGCCGCCTGCTGGTCGCCGGCGATACCGGCGATAGGAATACGCGTACCGCCTTTACCACCGATGTTGGTCTGGCCGTATACCTCGGAGGATTTACGCACTTCCGGCAGCATGGCGCGCGGAATATCCAGCGCGTCCAGCATCTTGTCATCCCAGTCCAGTTCGTGGATGTTGAACAGCATGGTACGCGAGGCGTTGGTGTAGTCGGTCACGTGTACGCGACCCTGGGTCATTTTCCACACCAGCCAGGTATCCACGGTCCCGAACAGCAGCTCGCCGCGTTTTGCACGCTCGCGTGAACCTTCCACGTGGTCGAGGATCCATTTTACTTTGGTGCCGGAGAAGTACGGGTCAACCACCAGGCCGGTGGCCTTGCGAATGTACTCTTCCATTCCGTCACGTTTGAGCTGCTCGCAGATTTCAGCGGTACGACGGCACTGCCAGACGATGGCGTTGTAAATCGGTTTGCCGGTTTCACGCTCCCAGACAATGGCGGTTTCACGCTGGTTGGTGATGCCGATAGCGGCGATCTCGTCAGAGCTGATATCGGCTTTCGCCAGCACTTCTACCAGCGTAGAGCTTTGAGAGGCCCAAATCTCCATCGGATCGTGCTCAACCCAGCCGGGCTTAGGATAAATTTGTTCAAATTCACGCTGAGAGACGCTGACGATATTGGCATCGTGATCCATCACAACGGCCCGGGAGCTGGTGGTGCCCTGGTCGAGCGCAACGATATATTTTTTGTCGGTCATAGTATGAGTCCCGTAGTCAGATTACAGCGAAGCGTTGTGTTGCGTCGTCGAGGAGGGGGTTTCTGATTCTTCCTCGACGCAGGTGTCGCAGGGCAGATGGCGGCCAATCAGTTTGCGATAGCAGAACGCGCCCAGCGCGGCGCCAACCACCGGTGCGCACAGCGGCACCAGGAAATAAGGGATATCTTTGCCACCGGTGAAGGCGACCTCACCCCAGCCTGCCAGCCAGGCGAAAGTTTTTGGGCCAAGATCGCGCGCCGGGTTCATCGCAAAACCGGTCAACGGCCCCATGGACGCGCCGATAACGGCGATTAGCAGGCCAATCAGCAGCGGCGCCAGCGGGCCGCGCGGGATACCGTTGCCGTCGTCGGTCAGCGCCAGAATCACGCCCATCAGGATAGCGGTTATCACCATTTCTACCGCGAAAGCCTGCACAAAATTGATATGCGGATTCGGGTAAGTGGAGAAGATGCCGGCCAGTTCAAGACTTTCGACGCTACCGCGCACCATATTGTGGCTGTGTTCGAAATCGAAGAAAAGATTGTAGTAAAGCCCGTAAACTAAGGCCGCTGCGCAAAAAGCGCCGGCGAATTGAGAAATGATAAAAGGAACAACTTTGCGCCCGTCGAAGCAGGCAAACAGCCACAGTGCGATGGTGACCGCGGGGTTAAGGTGAGCGCCGGATACGCCCGCGGTCAGGTAGATAGCCATCGCTACCCCCAGACCCCAGATGATGCTGATTTCCCACTGACCGAAGCTGGCTCCCGCAACTTTGAGCGCAGCGACGCACCCAACGCCGAAAAAGATCAACAACCCGGTACCGAGGAACTCTGCGATGCACTGGCCTTTTAATGTTGATGTTTGGCTCATATCGAATCCTGAAGCGAAGTGGTGATTATTGTATCTATGAAGGTCGAAGACGACCACGCTGCCTTGTAGGCATAGTGTTAATTTATCGTTAACGAACAAAAACGAGAAATATCGAAATATAAATGTGTGTGCTGCGTCAAGAAAATGAGCGTTTTCGCGCCATAAACGCGTGTTGTGACACATTTACGCCCCCCGGCAGGCGAATTTTGTTAACCCATTGATTAACAATTGCGGGAGAAGTTCCGGGGAAACGAGCCGGATGGGCCAGGTATAGACTGAAAAGTGTTGCAAACCGCAATCTGCGCGGGTTGTCGCTGGACAGGGGCGGCGGGGATTCATACAATCGACAGCATCACCACAGTAGTGCGCTTATTTTCGTTAAGGCGTCACCGCGTAGGTACACAAAATCATTCGGGATGCGGCACGACGGCAAGCGAATGAATCCTCGCAAACTGAAAGTGAGCGAGGGGGCCCGCTAACGCAGAAGCAGCTTGAAGGATGACGTGTACGGGATAGTACTCTATCAACGCCTTGCAAGTTCAGGAGAGGTATGACGATGTCATTAGAAGTGTTTGAGAAATTAGAATCAAAAGTACAGCAGGCGATTGATACCATCACTCTGTTGCAGATGGAAATCGAAGAGCTGAAAGAAAAAAACAACGCGCTGGCGCAGGAAGTTCAGGGCGCGCAGCACAGCCGTGAAGAGCTGGAGCGTGAAAACGGCCAGCTGAGAGAACAACAGCAGGGCTGGCAGGATCGTCTGCAGGCGCTGCTGGGCCGCATGGAAGAAGTGTAACCCACTGATTCCCACCCTCTCCCGTTCGGGGGAGGGTCGCCTTACTCCCTTCTTATATACTCACAAGTTATAGCCAATCTTTTTTTATTCTTTAATCATTGAATCGCTTTCTGGCACGCTTAACGCATCACAACACGACATAAAGAGAGCGGTGCGATGAATAAGTGGGGCGTTGGGTTAACTCTGTTGCTGGCATCCGCCAGCGTTCTGGCAAAAGACATTCAGTTATTAAACGTATCTTATGATCCAACGCGCGAGCTGTACGAACAGTACAACAAAGCCTTCAGCGCGCACTGGAAACAAGAGACCGGCGACAACGTGGTGATCCGTCAGTCGCATGGCGGCTCCGGCAAGCAGGCGACGTCGGTGATTAACGGTATCGAAGCCGATGTGGTGACGTTGGCGCTGGCCTATGATGTTGATGCGATTGCTGAACGCGGTCGTATTGATAAAAACTGGCTGAAACGCCTGCCGGATAACTCCGCGCCGTATACCTCGACCATCGTGTTCCTCGTGCGTAAAGGCAACCCGAAGCAAATTCATGACTGGAACGACCTGATTAAACCGGGTGTGTCGATCATTACGCCGAACCCGAAAAGCTCCGGCGGCGCGCGCTGGAACTACCTGGCGGCCTGGGGCTACGCGCTGCACCAGAATAACGGCGACCAGGCTAAGGCCCAGGAGTTTGTGAAGGCGTTGTATAAAAACGTGGAAGTGCTGGACTCCGGCGCGCGCGGCGCGACCAACACCTTTGTTGAGCGCGGCATCGGCGACGTGCTGATTGCGTGGGAAAACGAAGCGCTGCTGGCGGCTAATGAGCTGGGCAAAGATAAGTTTGAAATCGTCACGCCGAGCGAATCGATTCTTGCCGAACCGACCGTCTCCGTAGTGGATAAAGTGGTCGACAAAAAAGGCACCCGTCAGGTGGCTGAAGCCTACCTGAAGTATCTCTACTCGCCGGAAGGCCAGGAGATCGCGGCGAAGAACTTCTATCGTCCACGTGACCCGGCAGTGGCGAAGAAATATGCCGATGAATTCCCGAAACTGAAGCTGTTTACCATCGACCAGGAGTTCGGCGGCTGGACCAAAGCCCAGAAAGACCACTTCTCGAACGGCGGCACCTTCGATCAAATCAGTCAGCGTTAATCTCCCTGAACGCCCGGTTAAACAACCGGGCGTTTTCTTTTAGTCATCAAATTACGCTACTCTTCCGTTTCTGGTTCGACAGGAAAAGATGATGAGAAGAGTAAAATCCCTTGTATGGCTGCTGCTGGTGCTCGCGCTGGCTGCGGCGGCGGGCGGCGGGTACTGGCTGCATTCCGGTAATCCTGACGCTTTGCGGCAGATTGTTTTGCAGCAGTGTGTTCCCAATCAACAGCAGCATCAAACTCCCTCGCCATGCGCCGAGGTGAATCTGCAGGGCGGCTACGTGCTGTTTAAAGATCGCAACGGGCCATTACAGTATTTACTGATGCCGACCTGGCGGATTAACGGTACCGAAAGTCCTCTGCTGCTAAACCCGTTGACGGCAAACTTTTTCTGGCAGGCCTGGCAAGGGCGCGAAATCCTGAGCCAACGCCGCGGTTCGCCAATACCGGATAATGCCGTCTCGCTAGCGATTAACTCCCGGACCGGGCGTACGCAAAACCATTTCCATATTCATATTTCCTGCTTACGCGAAGATGTGCGCGCGCAGCTGGACAGCCATGCCGCGGCGATCAGCAGCCGCTGGCTGCCGCTTCCCGGCGGCCTGCTCGGCCATGAATATCTGGCCCGTCGGGTTACCGAAGCCGAGCTGGCGCAGCGCAGCCCGTTCCTGATGCTGGCGGAAGAGGTGCCGGACGCGCGTGAGCATATGGGGCGCTTTGCGCTGGCGATGGCGCAGCAGAGCGATGGTTCGCTGGTTTTGCTGGCGACCGAACGTAACCTGTTGGTTTTGAATCGCGCCTCAGCAGAAGAGATTCAGGACCATCGGTGCGCGATCCTGACACAACGCTAGTTTCCCTTCCATCGGCTCTCCTGCTGCTATCTTGTTGATTCTCATCCTTGTTTGATCAAGGGTGAGGATCCGTATGTAAAATTAATGTGAATTCGATCAAAAGATATAAAGGTATACCTTTATATCTTTTGGGATCTCGTTACACTCTCCCCATAGTCATCACCGGCTACCTGGCCGATGACTTATCCATAAAAACGTTTTTATTTCACGTAGTGACATCATTAATTGTTTGTCAGATTTGCGCTTAATAGCGTAAAGGAATATCAACATGAAACTTTCTATCGTGGAAAAAATCGGCTTCGGCGCAGGGGATATGGCGATAAACGTTGTGATTATCGCCATGCAGCTGCTCCTCGCTTATTTCTATACCGATATTTATGGCCTCAGCGCGGCAGATGTCGGCGTCTTGTTTGTGGTTGTACGGATGATCGATGCCGTTATCGATCCGGCGATGGGGGTACTTACCGATAAACTGAACACGCGCTGGGGACGCTATCGTCCGTGGCTACTGTGGTTCGCCATCCCTTTTGGTTTCGCCGTTTACCTGATGTTTATCACCCCTGATATGGTTTATCTGGCCAAGCTGGCGTGGGCGTATGGTACCTATATTTTGATGACCCTGATTTATACCGCCATTACCATTCCCTATATTTCGATGATTGGCGTCATTACCCCGGATCCTGTCGAACGGCTAAGCGCAAACGGCTACCGGTTCGTCATGACTAAAATCGCCGCATTCCTGGTCACGATTGTGGTTCCGATGCTGGCGGTGTGGCTGGGGCAGGGCAATAAGGCGATGGGGTATCAGCTTTCCATGGGATTGATGGGGGCGATGGGGTCGCTGCTGTTTATCTTCTGTTTTCTGACGACCCGCGAGCGAAGTGAACCGGAAATTACCGCCCTGCCGCTCGGCCAGCAATTTAAGTATCTGTTGCGTAACGATCAGTGGATTATCCTCGGCATGGTGATTTTGCTGCTGATGTGCGGCTACGTCATTCGCGGCTCCGTCGCGGCATATTACGCCAAGTACTTCCTGAACGGCGGCGATAGTCTGATTTCACCATTCCTGACCACGGGCGTTGTTGCGTCGATTTTAGCTATGGTGGCGACCACCTGGCTGACCCGGTTCTGGGACAAAATTAAGCTGTTCCGCTATACCCAGCTGATCACCTTTGTCCTGAGCACCCTGATGTATTTCTTCGTCGGGCGGGAAAACCTCGCGCTGGCGTTCGCGTTCTACTTCCTCATCAATTTTTTCTGCGACATGCAAATGCCGGTGTTCTGGTCCTCTATCGCCGAAGCCGTGGATTACGGTGAACAGAAAACCGGGATCCGCGTTTCTGGTCTCGCTTTTGGCGGCATTCTCTTTTTCCAGAAATTCGGTATGGGGGTCGCAGGCGGCATACTGGGTTTCCTGCTGAGCCATTTCGGTTACCAGGCCGATGTTGAACAAAGCGTGCGTTCGTTAACCGGTATCGCGCTGATGATGACGTTAATTCCGGCATTGTTCCATCTGATCGTCGGCCTTCTGATGAAAAAATATCTGATTAATAACAACTATTATCGTGATATCCAGAGTGCGCTGACCGAGCGTCAGGCATAAGGAGACGAAAATGTGCGCCATGAACAAAGTTTGGGCGATCGGCGATGCGTCCGTGGACCTGGTGGCGGAAACGCCGGATAGCTACCTGAAATGTCCCGGCGGCGCATCGGCGAACGTTGGGGTCTGCGTGGCCAGGCTGGGAGGAGACTGCGGTTTTATCGGCTGTCTGGGGGACGATGAGGCCGGGCGTTTTTTGCGTCAGGTATTTCAGGATAACGGCGTCGATGTCTCCTTTTTGCGGCTGGATGCCGCGCTGACCAGCGCAGTGCTGATTGTTAACCTGACTGCTGAAGGGGAGCGCAGCTTTACCTATCTGGTGCATCCCGGCGCCGATACGTTTGTCTCGCCGCGGGACCTGCCGCAATTTCGCGCCCATGAGTGGTTTTACTTCAGTTCGATTGGCCTGACGGACAGCCCCGCTCGTGAAGCGTGCCTGGAGGGGGCCAGACGGATGCGCGAAGCCGGCGGATACGTCCTGTTTGATGTCAATTTACGTAGCAAGATGTGGCGGGATTCGGGCGAAATCCCGGGGCTTATCGCCCAATCCGCCGCCCTTGCGTCTATCTGCAAAGTCTCCGCCGATGAACTCTGCCAGCTGAGTGGAGCCCGTTGCTGGCAGGATGCCCGTTACTACCTGCGCGATCTGGGTTGTGCAACCACCATCATTTCATTGGGCGCGGATGGCGCGCTGTTGATCGATGCTCAAGGTGAACGCAGCTTCCCCGCGCCGAAAGTTGACGTCGTTGACACCACCGGGGCAGGCGACGCCTTTGTCGGCGGGCTGCTCTCCTCGCTCTCGCAAACCAACGTCTGGAACCATGCTCTGCTGGCAGAGGCCGTCAATCGTGCCAACGCCTGCGGCGCGATGGCGGTGACGGCGAAAGGGGCCATGACCGCCCTGCCGTTTTCCGACCAGTTACACACTTTTTTGGCCAGCCATACGCTGGCGCAAGCCATGACCGTGAAATAAGGAGTCATCATGTACATCGATCAACATAAAATACTGGGGTGTCTGGTTGGCGCCGCCGCCGCCGACGCGATGGGGGCGGCAACGGAAGTCCGTACCCAACAGCAAATCAAAGACTACTTTGGCGGATGGGTAACGACCTTTCAGAAACCCCCGGCCGATACCTTTGGTCGTTGCAACGAAGCGGGCATGTGTACCGATGATTTTATCCAGGCAAAGTACATCATGGATGCGCTGCTGCGCCACCAGCGTCAGGTGAGCGACGAGGCGATGCGTGAAGCCTTCCAGCGCTGGCTGGATTACCCTTTCTATGCCAATTTCACTGGCCCGACGACGCGTGCGGCGATGAAAGCGATATTTAACGATAATCGCGCATCGCTACAGGGCGAGCTGGAAGGCGAAAAACAGTCAGTACAGATTATCAACAAGGGCAATGCGGAGGCGACCAACGGCGCCGCGATGAAGATTTGGCCGGCGGCCGTGCTGCATCCCGGCGATATCGACGCGGCGATTGACTGCGCGCTGCAGATTTGCCGATTTACGCACAATAACGTGCTGGCGATGTCCGGCGCGGCGGCGATGGCGGCGGCGACCAGTGAAGCCTTAAAGATGCAGACCGATGCGGATAGCATTATTGCCGCGGGGGTTTATGGGGCGCAGAGAGGGCACCTGCTCGCCCGGGAGCGGGGGGCGATGATGGTCGCCGGCCCTTCCGTCGCACGGCGAATCGAACTGGCGGTTGATATCGGTAAGCGCCACCGTCACTGGGAAACCGCGATTGTGGAAATTGCGGATATTATTGGTTCCGGCCTGCACGTCAGCGAAGCCGTACCGGCGGCCTTTGGTCTGTTCGCGTGTTGTCCGGATTCTGCCGTAGATGCTATTATTTCCGCCGTTAATGTTGGCAACGATACCGATACCGTCGCGACCATGGTTGGGGCGATCTCCGGCGCATTCCATGGTGTAAACGCTTTTCCAGCCGATTATTTAACGACCGTGGATCGGATGAATCATTTCGATTTGGCAGAACTGGCCAGGCAAATCGCAGGGTAGCGTTTTTCACCCTGCCGGGGACGGCGAACCGTCCCCTGCTGGCGAAGACGTGAGGTGCGTAGTTTGCAGGTTGATAAAACGAGCTTTACTCCGCTTTATAAGCAATTGTTTTTTATCCTCTGTCAGCAGATCCAGAATGGCGCTTTGCCGGTGGGTAGCCAGCTGCCTACGCAAAAAGAGATTGCCAGGGCGTATAACGTTTCACTGATCGTGGTTAAGCAGGCCTGGAGTGAACTGATTAACGCGGGCATTATCTCATCGCAACGCGGTAGCGGCTCGATAGTGTGTACGGTGCCGGAGGGGGTCAACTATGGGCACACTTTTCGCGGCATCACCCGAGATTTGCAGGATGCCAGTATTGCGATTGAAAACCGGGTGCTGGAGATCGTTCCGCGCCGGGCGCGCGATGCGCATGCGGATGGGCTCAGCCTGCCGGCGCATCACCATTATCTGTACATTTCGCGTATTCGCTATCTGAACAACCGCCCTTTTAACCATGAGAAGATCTATCTCGACCTGAGTTTCTTCCCGGGCCTCGAATTAACGGCAGAAGCGCTGGCGCACACGTCGCTCTACTCCTTGCTGAACGTTACCAGCGACTCCGCGATTGAAAAAGTAGAGGCGGTTTTACCGTCTGCAGAACTGTGTGAGAAATTGCAGATTGCTGCCAACAAGCCGCTGCTCTCCGTCGCCAGACAGACTTTTCAGGCCGGGCGCGATATCCCGTTCGAGTATTGCCGTTACTACGTCCTGTCCGAGTATTTTGGCGAAATTCATTATCATTGACCTGGCGGCGTAGTGTGACGTTCGTCCGGATCGTCCGTCGGCCGGACAGTCTCACCGGTAGCGCGATCCGGAATACCTAAAAGACCTACCCTATCTGGCGTTTACCTGCCGGAACAACCGTCGTATTCTTGCTGAAAAAAACGACAGGAGACAGGTATGTCGCTCTGGCTTTCTCACCCTCTGTTCCTTCCCTCGCTGATTGTCGCAATCACTATTCTGCTATGGGCGACCTCGCTACTGCCGGAGTTTATGACGGCGCTGTTGTTTTTTGCCGCGGCGATGATGGCTAAAATCGCGCCGCCGGAGGTGATCTTTGGCGGTTTCGCCTCCTCGGCGTTCTGGCTGGTGTTCAGTGGTTTTGTCCTCGGTATTGCGATCCGCAAAACCGGACTGGCGGACAGAGCGGCGCGGGCGCTATCGGCCCGGCTGACGGACTCCTGGCCGCTGATGGTCGGCAGCGTCGTGCTGCTGAGCTATGCGCTGGCCTTCGTGATGCCGTCCAATATGGGGCGCATCGCGTTGTTGATGCCGATCGTGGCGGCGATGGCGAAACGGGCCGGTATCGAAGACGGCACGCGTTCCTGGTACGGGCTGGCGCTGGCGGTGGGTTTTGGTACCTTCCAGCTATCGGCGACTATTCTGCCGGCCAACGTCCCGAACCTGGTGATGAGCGGCGCGGCCGAAGGGTCGTACGGGATTCACCTCAACTATCTCCCCTATTTGCTGCTGCACACGCCGGTGCTGGGCTGGCTGAAGGGCGCGGTATTAATCGCGCTGATCTGCTGGCTGTTCCCGGGGAAACCCCATCCACCGCGCGATCTGACGCCGTTACCGCCGATGAGCTGGGATGAGAAGCGTCTGGCCTGGCTGCTGGCGGTCGTGCTGACTCTGTGGGTGAGCGAGAGCTGGCACGGCATTGGCCCCGCCTGGACGGGGCTGGCCGCGGCGGTGGTGACGCTGCTGCCGCGGGTCGGGTTTATCAGCGGGGAGGAGTTCTCCAGCGGGGTGAATATACGCACCTGCATTTACGTCGCCGGGATCCTTGGGCTGGCGATTACCGTCACCCAAACGGGGATCGGCGAAGTGGTCGGCAATGCGTTGCTGCAGGTCATGCCGCTTGATAAGGAGAGCCCATTCACCAGTTTCCTGGCGCTCACCGGTATTACCAGCGCCCTGAACTTTATTATGACCGCCAACGGCGTACCCGCGCTGTACACCACTTTTGCGCAGAGTTTTTCCGATGCAACCGGCTTCCCGCTGTTAAGCGTGATTATGATTCAGGTATTGGGCTACTCAACGCCGCTGCTGCCGTATCAGGCGTCGCCGATTGTGGTGGCGATGGCGCTGGGGAAAGTGCCTGCGCGGGCCGGGATGTTGCTGTGCATTGCGCTGGCGGCGGTCAGCTATCTGCTGCTGTTGCCGCTGGACTATATGTGGTATCAGGCGCTGGGGAAACTGTAGCGGAATAAGAAAACCCGGAGGCGGCGCTGGCGCGTCTCCTCCGGGCTATGCGTATTGCACTTTCCCGTCCCCCGGTAGGCGGAGCGCCGCCGGGGGGGGGGTGGGGCTATCGAACGTTACGCTTTTTTCGCCGCTTCGGCCGCTTTAACGATCACCGCGAAAGCGTCAGCTTTCAGGGATGCGCCGCCAACCAGCGCGCCGTCGATGTCCGGCTGGGTGAACAGCTCTGCGGCGTTGGAGGCGTTAACGGAGCCGCCGTACTGGATGATCACCTGCTCAGCCACTTTGGCGTCGGCTTTAGCGATGTGGTCACGGATGAATTTGTGTACAGCCTGAGCCTGAGCCGGGGTGGCGGATTTGCCGGTGCCAATTGCCCATACCGGTTCGTAAGCGATGACCACGCCTTCGAATGCCGCTGCGCCCTGGGTTTTCAGGACGGCGTCGATCTGACGTGCGCAAACTTCTTCCGTTTTGCCCGCTTCGTTTTCTGCTTCGGTTTCACCGATGCACAGAACCGGAATCAGACCCTGCTCTTTCAGGACGGCGAATTTCTTCGCGATGAGCTCGTCAGATTCTTTGTGGTAAGTACGACGCTCTGAGTGACCGATGATGATGTATTCAGCACCGACATCTTTCAGCATCTGAGCAGAGGTTTCACCGGTGAATGCGCCGGACAGGTTCAGGTCAACGTTCTGCGCGCCCAGGTGAATGTGGCTACCTTCCGCAGCATGCTTAGCCAGGTCGATGTACATTTCTGGCGGAGCGATTGCAACGGCACAGCCAGAAACGCCAGCCAGCTCGGTACGCAGGTTCGCAACCAGTTCGTTTACCATGTGGCGGCTGCCGTTCAGTTTCCAGTTACCCATCACTAAAGGATGTCGCATTTTAATTCTCCACGCTACTTAAGCGAATTAAGGAATATAGCCGCCCGTCAGGGCAGCATGGTCTGTCAAACAGTATAGAGATTCATCGTTGGAAAGGCTTTGCTTTTTGTCATTTATTATTGCTCTCCAGCGTTTCAGATAGCGCCAGCTTAATCGGTTCAACAGCGAAGGTCAGCCCCTTTTCGCCGTTGTCCGCGACGACATAACGGATTGCGCCTTCCGTTTCCGAGAAGTAGCGTTTGCCCTTTCCGGCGGCGAGCATTTTTTGCAGTTTTTGCTGGCTCTGCGCCGCGCTAAAGGTGGGGACGAACGCGCGTAATACGGCGCTCATATACTCCTGTGCTTTGTTCCTGGCCGCTTTCTGCTCTGGCCCCTGAATAGGCAGCCAGGTTATCTGCATCGATTTTATTTTGAGCGTGCCGCGCTCCAGCGCGGTGGAGGCGTAGAGGTTCTCATTAATTTTGCTTGCCGCGCGCGTCAGGTTCGCCCGATCGCGGCTGGAGGCGATCGCGCGAAATTCATTCAGCTGGAGCTTCGGATTATCGGCGTTGAATTTCTCGCGAAACTCGCTGATGGAGATGTCAAAGGTCGGCGCGCCTGCCAGCAGATAGGGGGCGGTCGCGGCGGAGTCAGGTTCGGCGGACAACGCCTTCGGGCCGACAGATAGCGCTGTCAGCCCAATCAAACATACCGTTGCCCACGTCTTCATGCCAATCTTCCTTTTTTTGCCTGCTGACGATTAAAACGGGAACCGTCGCGCTTGTCAAAAAGTGACGGCTCCAGGGTAAACTATCCGCATGATGATGCTAAGGAATAAAAGATGACCCTACAGCAGTGGATGTTCTCAATTAAAGGGCGTATCGGGCGCCGTGATTTCTGGATTTGGATCGGGATCTGGATCCTTGCCATGGGCGCGCTGTTTACCCTGGCCGGTACGAATTTGCTCAACGTGCAGACCGCCGCTTTTATTCTGGTATGCCTGCTGTGGCCGACGGCGGCGGTCACCGTCAAACGTCTGCACGACCGCGGCAGGTCGGGGCTATGGGCGCTGCTGATGATTCTGGCGTGGATGCTGCTGGCCGGGAACTGGTCAATACTGCCGGGGGTCTGGCAGTGGGGAGTCGGGCGCTTTGTGCCGACGCTGATTATCGTCATGATGCTCATCGACCTGGGCGCGTTTGTCGGCACCCGGGGCGAGAATAAATTTGGCAAAGAGACGCAGGATGTTCGCTGGAGGGCGGCCTCCTGATCACCAGTATTGTTCGGCCGTCATGTGGCCCGGCCGGCGGCGCAGATGTTTGGTCATCTGCCGGGTCTCTTTGAGCAGCTGCTGGGTATCGCGCACCATCTGCGGGTTACCGCAAAGCATCACGTGGCTATTGTCGGCGTTCATCGGCAGGCCAACCGCCTCTTCCAGCGCGCCGGTCTCGATCAGAAACGGAATCCGCCCGGTCAGCGAACCGGCGGCGGTTTCGCGGCTCACAACGGTCTGAATCCGCAGCTTTCCGCCATAGCGCTGTTCTAATTCGCGCATCAACGGCAGGTAGCTTAAATCGGCCTCATAGCGTGCGGCATGGACCAGCACCAGGTTCTTAAAGCGCGCAAGATCCTGACCTTCCTGGAGAATGGACAGATACGGGCCGAGCGCGGTGCCGGTGGCCAGCATCCACAGCGTTTCGCAATCCGGCACCTCTTCCAGCACGAAGAAGCCTGCGGCTTCGCTGACCAGCTGAACTTCATCCCCCGGCTTCAGCGCTGCCAGGCGCGGGCTGAGTTTACCTTCAGGGACGGTGACCAGATAGAACTCCAGGTCGGGATTACCGGGGGCGTTAACATAGGAATAGGCGCGCTGTACGCGTTCGCCGTCGATTTCCAGCCCGAGCTTGGTAAATTGCCCGGCGGTAAACGGATGCACAGGCGCGCGTACGTACAAGCTGAACAGCGCATCGGTCCAGAACTCTACTTTTGTTACTTTGCCGCTAACCCAGTCCGCCATATTCTTCTCCCGTTGCGCGAAACGTAGCCCTATCTTCGTTGCAGACGGCGAAGATTTCCAGCCCAACGGGGCTGGAAAGCTCTATTGATCAAATATTTCACAGAATGTGGCGTTGGATGTCCGGGTCTTTACGATCGAGATAATGAATGGACTGGATCCGGCGAATGGTGCGGGATTTCCCGCGGATTAGCAGCGTCTCGGTGGTGGCCATATTCCCTTTGCGGGTGATGCCATCCAGCAGATCGCCTTTGGTGATGCCGGTGGCGGAGAACACCACGTTATCACTGCGCGCCATCTCGTCCAGACGCAGGACTTTACCCGCTTCGATCCCCATCTCTTTGCAGCGTGCCAGTTCGTTCTCACCGATGCGACGGTTTTCGGCGCTATCGCCTTTGACAGCGTGACGGGCCAGCAGGCGGCCGTGCATATCGCCGTCCAGCGCCCGAATGACCGCCGCGGAGACGACGCCTTCCGGCGCGCCGCCGATACCGTACAGGACGTCGACTTCACTATCCGGCATACAGGTCAGGATCGACGCCGCCACGTCGCCGTCCGGAATGGCAAAGACGCGTACGCCTAGCTGCTGCAGATCGGCAATCACCGCATCATGGCGCGGCTTGGCCAGAATGGTCACGGTCAGCTCGGTCAGCGGTTTGTTCAACGCGTTGGCGATATTGCGCAGGTTTTCCGCCAGCGGCAGGTTGAGGTCAATGGCCTCTTTTGCCCCTGGGCCGACAATCAGTTTTTCCATGTACATATCCGGGGCGTTCAGGAAGCAACCTTTATCGCCCACCGCCATCACCGCCAGCGCATTGGCCTGGCCCATGGCGGTCATGCGCGTTCCTTCGATGGGATCAACGGCGATATCGACAGCGTCACCCATGCCGGTGCCTACCCTCTCACCAATATAGAGCATGGGCGCTTCGTCGATTTCACCTTCGCCAATGACGATGGTGCCGTCGATATTAATCAGGTTGAGCATAATACGCATGGCGTTGACCGCTGCGCCGTCGGCGGTATTCTTATCGCCACGGCCCAGCCATTTATAGCCCGCGAGGGCGGCCGCTTCGGTCACACGCGAAAATTCGATGGCCAGTTCTCGTTTCATAATCCACTCGTTGTGATGAAAAATTGCGCGCAGCGGGGGCGTTGCCGCTCTCCCTACGCGTTGGAATAGCGTTCGGTTTCCGGCATCCAGCGCTCAATGAGCGCCTGAGCCTGCTGAGGGTAGCGTTCATGAATATGGCGGGCGATGCGCTGAACGTCCGGGATCAGCGCCTGATCGCGCAGCAGGTCAGCGACTTTAAACTCGGCGCTACCGGTCTGCCGGGTACCGAGCAGCTCGCCGGGGCCGCGGATTTCCAGGTCTTTCTGGGCAATGACGAAACCATCATTGCTATCGCGCAGGACCTGCAGGCGTTTCTGCGCCGTCTTCGACAGCGGTGATTTATAGAGTAGCACGCAGTGGGAGGCCACCGCGCCGCGCCCGACGCGCCCTCTGAGCTGGTGCAGCTGCGCCAGTCCCAGACGTTCCGGATTTTCGATAATCATCAGGCTGGCGTTGGGAACATCCACCCCGACCTCGATCACCGTCGTCGCAATCAGCAGATGCAGTTCGCCCTGCTTAAAGGCCTGCATCACCGCCTGCTTATCTGCCGGTTTCATCCGGCCATGCACCAGGCCGATGTTTAGCTCCGGCAGTGCCAGCTTGAGTTCTTCCCACGTTGCTTCCGCCGCCTGTGCTTCCAGCAGGTCGGACTCTTCAATCAGCGTGCAGACCCAGTAGGCCTGGCGCCCTTCCTGAGTGCAGGCATGACGCACCCGATCGATAATATCGTGGCGCCGGGTATCGGGGATGGCGACCGTAGTGACCGGGGTACGGCCCGGCGGGAGCTCGTCGATAACCGACGTATCGAGGTCGGCGTAGGCGGTCATCGCCAGGGTTCGCGGAATCGGCGTGGCGGTCATAATCAACTGATGGGGATGGAAGCCCTGCTGCTGACCCTTTTCCCATAGCGCCAGCCGCTGATGAACGCCGAAGCGGTGCTGCTCATCGATAATGACCAGCGCCAGGCCGTTGAACTGCACCTGTTCCTGGAAAATGGCGTGGGTGCCGACGATCATCTGTACCTGACCGCTGGCGATCGCCTCCTGTTGGGCCTGCCGCGCTTTGCCTTTTTGTTTGCCCGCCAGCCAGCCGACTTCAATCCCCAACGGCGCGAACCAGTGGCGGAAGTTATTGGCATGCTGTTCCGCCAGCAGTTCAGTCGGCGCCATCAGCGCCACCTGTTTGCCGTGCGCTATCGCCCGTAGCGCGGCGAGGGCGGCAACCAGCGTCTTGCCGGAGCCGACGTCGCCCTGCACCAGGCGCATCATCGGCACATCGAGCGCCATATCGCGTTCAATCTCGGCGGTGACCCGCTGCTGAGCGCCGGTCGGTTGAAAGGGCAGGGAGGCCAGCAGCTGGTTTTTTAACGTCTCGTTAGCGCTGAGCGCCAGGGCGTGGTAGCGCTGGGCGCCCGCGCGGAGCGCCAGCATGCTTAGGTTATGCGCCAGCAGTTCTTCAAGAATTAAGCGTTGTTGCGCCGGATGTTTGCCGCTTTCGAGATCGCTAAGCTGCAGCGACGGCGGCGGGCGATGCAGGGTGCGCAGCGCCTCCGGCAGGCTCATCATCCCCTGCGCCAGTTCGGGTGGCAGCAGCTCGGCGATGGCGCAGGTGTCCAGTAGCTCCAGCGCCCGATCGGTCAGCTTACGCAGCGTCGCCTGCTTAATACCTTCGGTGGTCGGGTAGACCGGCGTCAGCGTCTCCTGCAGCTCAGGCGTACTCATATCGCCCTGTACGCGGTACTCCGGGTGAATCATCTCCGCGCCGTATTTGCCGCGTTTGGCTTCTCCGTAGGCCAGCACGCGCCGGCCGGTCGCCAGGCTGTTCTTCATGGCGGCGTTGAAGTTGAAAAAACGCATGGTGAGAATGCCGGAACCGTCGCTGATCTGACAGGTCATCATCCGGCGGCCGCCGAAGGTGATGTTGCTGCTGAGGACTTCGCCTTCTACCGTGGCGTAGACGCCCGGCAGCAGTTCGCCGATCTGATAAAGATGGGTACGGTCTTCGTAGCGTAACGGCAGGTGCAGCAGCAGATCCTGCACGGTATGCAGGCCGATTTTCGCCAGTTTGTTGCTTTGCGCCGCCCCTACGCCGGTTAGCGAGTTGAGCGGGACTGCATCTAACAGGCGGCCTGCCATTTACTCTTCATCCTGCAGGCTGCATCTTTGGCGACTCGCTCCTGCGCCGCCGCGGGCGGTGTGCTGCGCTGAGCCGGATGCCTGCATGGTTGCCCACCATGCGTCATCGGCTTCGACTTCGCCCTCGGCGTTCACGTACGGATAGGGCAGACCTTTTTGTTTTGCCACCCTCGCCAGCACCGGATAACCGCCTTCAAACAGCAGGCGCTGCTGTTCTTCTTTCGCCAGCATGCTGTTCTCGCGCGCATACATGCCGGCGTTTTGCCGCTGGCGCTGGGCTTCGTACAGAATCAGGGCGGAGGCGACGGAGACGTTGAGCGACTGCACCATGCCAATCATCGGAATGATGATGTCCTGGTCGGCCAGGGCTAAGGCTTGCGGGGTGATACCGGTTTTCTCCTGGCCCATCAGGATACAGGTGGGCCGGGTGTAGTCTATTTCCCGAAAATCGACGGCGTTATCTGAGAGGTGGGTCGCGAGGATTTGCATGCCCTGGCCCTTTAAATGGCCGACGGCGTCGTCAATCGAGCGGTGTGTTTTGACCTGTACCCAGCTGTTGCTGCCGGCGGCGGAGGCCATAGTGCGCATGCGGCTGCTGGGCCAGATGGCGTGCACTTCATGCACGCCAACGGCGTCTGCGGTACGAATAACCGCAGAGACGTTATGAGGTTTATGGACCTGCTCCATGCAGACCGTCAGATCAGGCTGACGCCTGGCGAGCATCTCACAGATACGCGCATAACGCTGTGGGTTCATAACCACTTCATCCTTCAAATTGCCTCGGCGTTGGCTTCTGGTTACTCGGCCGATCCATGAGCCTTACCCTTACGGGCCACCGCTCCGCGGTGTTCAAATCTGTACCTGACAGATTTGTCACTCACCCCGGTCACGTCCTTCTGTGTGCGCCAGGGGAGGCATTCGCTTGCCGCGCCTCGCCGCTTCGCGGCCAGCGTACACGCTGTTCAGCACGCTAAATGCATTTTGCGCTGCAACCCGAATGCTTTGGCCTATAAAACTAGTTTCGGTTACGGGTGACTTTTATCACATCCGGCATGACGCGAATTTTGCGCATAATATTCGCCAGATGCACGCGGTCGCGCGCCGTGAGGCGGATAAAGGCACTGTAGACGCGGCCATCTTTCTCTTCGGTATTCAGGCTCTGAATATTAGAAGAGGCGGTGTTAATGGCTGCCGTAAGATTCGCCAGCGCACCCTGGTGGTTAAACATATCCACCTTAATTTCGGTGATAAACTCCTGGGCGGTCTCTTTATCCCACTCGACGGCCATGAACTTCTCTGGCTCTTTCTGATAGCCACGGATGTTACGGCAGGACTCATGGTGAATAACCAGGCCTTTTCCGGGGCTGACGTGGGCAATAATCGGATCGCCAGGTATCGGGCGGCAGCACTTGGCAAAGGTAATCAGCACGCCGTCGGCGCCTTTAATCGGCAGATGACCGTGGCCTGAAGATGCGCCTTGCGCCGGTGCGGTGACGGTTTCACCTTGCTGCAGGTTTTTCGCTACCACCACGCTCATCGCGTTACCGAGGCCGATTTCCGCCAGCAGATCGTCAAGGCTGGCCAGCTTCATGCGTTCGAGTTCGCGCTGAATGCTTTCCGGCGGGATTTCCGCCAGTTTGCGGCTGCCCCCCAGAGCATGGTTGAGCAGACGGCGACCCAGGCTGACGGAGTCATCGCGCTTAAGGTTTTTCAGCAGCTGGCGGATTTTGGCGCGCGCTTTCGAGCTGACGACAAAGTTCAGCCATGCGGCATTCGGCCGGGCGCCCGGCGCGGTAATAATCTCCACCGTCTGGCCGCTGGACAGCGACTGCGACAGGGGATACGGCTGGCGATCGACGCGGGCGCCCACGCAGGCATGGCCGATATCGGTATGCACCGCATAGGCGAAATCCACCGGCGTCGCGCCGGCAGGCAGTTCGACAATGCGCCCTTCCGGGGTGAAAACGTAAATCTCATCCGGGAACAGATCGGATTTCACGCTCTCGATAAATTCAAACGAGCTACCTGCGCTTTGCTGCAGTTCCAGCAGGCTCTGCATCCAGCGCTGGGCGCGGATTTGCGCCGTGGTGCTGCTCTCACCGCCGTGCTCTTTATAAGCCCAGTGCGCCGCAACCCCCATTTCCGCCATCTGGTCCATGTCTTCGGTACGAATCTGTACCTCAACCGGGACGCCGTGCGGGCCGATCATCGAGGTGTGCAAAGATTGATAGCCGTTCGCTTTCGGAATGGCGATGTAATCTTTCATCCGGCCAGGGCGCGGCTTGTAAAGGCTGTGCATCTGGCCAAGCACGCGATAGCAGGTATCGGCATCATGGACAATTACGCGGAACGCGTAGATGTCCATAATCGAGTGAAAACGCTGCTCTTTCAGCACCATCTTGCAGTAGATGGAGTACAAATGCTTCTCGCGACCGCTGACGCGACAGGGGATTCCCGCTTCCTGTAAACGCCCTTCAATTTCGGAGAGGATCTTTTGAATCATCTCTTTACGGTTGCCGCGCGCCGCTTTCACCACTTCTTTGATGACGCGATAACGGTTGGGATACAGCGCCTCAAAACCCAGCTCTTCCAGCTCGGTTTTGATGTGGTGGATACCTAAACGGTGGGCCAGCGGGCTGTAAATCTCCAGCGTTTCGCGGGCGATGCGGCGGCGCTTGTCCGGGCGTAGCGAGCCCAGCGTGCGCATGTTGTGCGTGCGGTCGGCAAGTTTAATGAGGATGACGCGGATATCCTGCACCATCGCCATAATCATTTTGCGGAAGTTTTCGGCCTGCGCCTCTTTCTTATCGCGGAACTTGAGCTTATCAAGTTTTGACACCCCCTCTACCAGCTCGGCAACGCTTTTGCCAAAGAGCTGCTCCATGTCCTGGTAGGTGGCGGGGGTATCTTCAATCACGTCGTGCAGCAGCGCAGCCATGAGCGTTTCATAGTCGAGCTTCATCTCGGCCAGAATGCAGGCAACCGCCACCGGATGCGTGATATAGGGTTCGCCGCTTGAACGTGCCTGGCCCTCGTGAGCGTCACGTGCAACGAGATATGCCTGCCGAAGACGCTTGATTTGCTCTTCCGGCAGGTAATTTTGAATCAGCTGATTCAGGCTTTCAAACAGATACAAGGGCAACCCGCTGCGTTATTAACGACGACCTTCAGCAATAGCGGTAACGGCCTGTAATTCAGCGGCTTCCTGCTCTTGCTGTTCCTGACGATCGCGGACGTCGAGGATCTGGTTGTTGATCAGACCTTCTTCGATTTCGCGCAGTGCGATAACGGTTGTTTTATCGTTTTCTTCCGGTACCAGCGGATCTTTTCCGCCTACCTGCATCTGACGAGCGCGACGCGCGGCGACCAGTACCAGGTCAAAACGGTTACCAATTTTCTCTACAGCGTCCTGAACAGTTACGCGTGCCATACTTAAAATGCTCCACAGGTGAAGAAATGACTGGGCATGATACTGAATGTGGGTTCAGTCTGCCAACAGTTTGGTGATTAAAGCGCCATGTCGCTGCTTTTGGCGGCTCATGCGCAGACGTTCGGCGCGAATAATGTTTTTCAGATCGCTCAGCGCGGTATCAAAATCATCATTCACAATCAGGTAATCATACTCCGCGTAATGGCTCATTTCTGCAACAGCCTGCGCCATACGTTTTGCGATCACCTCTTCGCTGTCCTGGCCGCGGCCACGCAGGCGACGGTCAAGCTCATCTTTGGACGGTGGCAGAATAAAGATGCTGCGCGCGCCCGGCATTTTTTGACGGATTTGCTGAGCGCCCTGCCAGTCGATATCAAGGAACACATCGACGCCGGTTGCCAGTACCTGCTCGATGGTTTCGCGCGCGGTGCCGTAATAGTTGCCAAAAACTTCTGCGTGCTCAAGAAAGGCGTCTTTGCTAATCATCGCTCTGAAATCGTCGTGATCCACAAAGAAATAATGTTCACCGTGCACTTCACCCGGACGCGGCGCGCGCGTGGTATGTGAAACAGAGACCTGGGTGTCGTACAGCGGTTGGGTTTTCAATAAAGCCTGAATCAGGCTGGATTTACCCGCGCCACTCGGGGCGGAAACAATATAAAGCGTGCCTTGAGCCATGAGAGTCTTTTGTATGTGATTGTCGAAAGAGATACTACATACGAGCCTATTATACACGGCGCCGCGCCGTGACGCAGTCCCTGTCACACTTTTTGCTTCTGTTTCTTTCATTTTACCTGCCGTTTCCCTGATTTCGCCGGGTCTTGCCGCGCTTGCGTACAAAGCCTGGAAGGCCGCTCGCAGCGTGATCAATTGCCTGTCGTCGCACCAACTCTTTGATCACAGAATGGCTGTCGGCAAAACAGGAGGCGGCATCATGCAGAAATGGATCTGGGGAATTGGCGTGGGGATAGCGGCAGGATACGGGCAGGCGGCCTGCCCTGAATGGCCGCCGGCGCAGGCCGCCCGGGAAATGGGGCGGCTGAGCCAGCAGATGACGGACTGGAAAAATGCCTACTGGCGACAGGGAAGTAGCGACGTCAGCGATGAAGTGTATGACCAGCTAGCCGGACGATTAACGCAGTGGCAGCGCTGCTTTGCGATCGAACCGACCCCTGACGACGATTTGCCGCCGCCGGCCGGAGAGGCCAGGCATCCGGTTGCCCACACCGGCGTACGTAAACTGGAAGATAGGGCCGCCGTCGCGCGCTGGATGCGCGATAAAACGGATCTTTGGGTGCAGCCGAAGGTCGACGGAGTGGCCGTGACCCTGGTTTACCGTGACGGACGGCTGGCGCAGGCCATCAGCAGAGGGGACGGGCATACCGGGGAAGAGTGGACGGCAAAGGTGCGCCAGATCCCTGCGGTTCCCGCGGTGACGGAAGGCGAGCTGGCGAACAGCGTACTGCAGGGCGAAATTTTTCTGCAACGCCCCGGGCATGTGCAGAAGCGGATGGGGGGAATGAATGCGCGGTCGAAAGTCGCCGGCACGCTGATGCGCCTGGATACACCCGCGCGGCTTGCTGAGCTGGGTATTTTTATCTGGGCGTGGCCAGACGGCCCGCAGGAGATGCGCCGGCGCCTGGCCCTGCTGCAGAAAGGGGGATTTCTCCCTGGGGAGAATTTCTCGCAGCCGGTGGCTAACGTAGAACAGGTTGCGCAGTGGCGCGCGCGTTGGTTGACCTCAGCCCTGCCTTTCGTGACCGACGGCGTGGTGGTGCGTCGCGGTCAGGAGCCTGCCGGGCGATTCTGGTCGCCGGGGCAGGGAGAGTGGCTGGCGGCATGGAAATATCCGCCGGCGTCACGGGTTATGGAAGTGCGCGGCATTCACTTTCGCGTCGGGCGCAGCGGTAACATTGCCGTCGTGGCGCAGCTGGAACCCCAGTACATCGACGACAAACGGGTGAGGCGGGTGAGTATCGGGTCGGTTTCCCGCTGGCAGCGTCTGGATATTGGCCTCGGCGACCAGCTGCAAATTAGCCTGGCGGGCCAGGGGATTCCGCGTGTCGATGGCGTCGTGTGGCGGACGGCGCAACGTAATAAACCCCGGTCGCCAGCGTCCCGTTTTACCCCTTTAACCTGCTATTTTGCGACGCCTGAATGCGCTGAGCAGTTTCTCTCGCGGCTGGTCTGGCTGTCGGCAAAGCCGATCCTGAATCTTGATGGCGTTGGCGAGTCGTTGTGGCGCACCATACACCACGCCCGCCCGATGGCGCATCTTTTTGCCTGGCTGGCGTTAACGCCTCAGCAGCTGCAGGCGATTCCGGGGATTTCGGCCGGGCGCGGGCAACGGCTCTGGCATCAGTTTAACCTCGCTCGCCAGCAGCCTTTTCTGCGCTGGATACAGGCGCTCGGAGTTCCGCTCCCTCAGCCGGCGCTGACGGCGCTGACGGGGGAAAGCTGGCAGCGGCTGCAGGCACGCAGTGAGGAACAGTGGCGGCGTCTGCCGGGCGTGGGTACGCAGAGGGCGCGCCAGCTGGTGGCCTTTCTTCAGCACCCGGATGTTGCCGCGCTGGCGCAATGGCTCAGCGGGCAACGTATCCCCGGGTTTTGACAGGCTCAGTGGGCGTTATGCTTGTAGTGGAAAACGGGCAGCCCCAGCTTCCAACGCAGCGCCAGCATACGGGCGGTGAAGCCAAATAGCAGAGTTGAGATGACGACCACATCGTGGCTGCTGACATAATGCTGCAGGGCGATATAGAGGATGGCGGCGGCAAAAGAGATGCCGGCATACAGCTCTTTCTGGAAGACCAGCGGAATGCGCTTGCAGAACATATCGCGCAGCACGCCGCCGAATACGCCGGTTACCACCGCGGCAATGGAGGCGATCACCGGTCCTTCTCCCATATCCAGCGCGATTTGCGCGCCGATAATTGAGAACACCACCAGGCCCAGGGCATCCAGCATCAGAAACAGGCGGCGCAGGTGGGGCATGACCGGGGCGGCAATGGTGGTCAATACCGCGGCGACGGCGACAATAATGACGTATTCCGGGTTCTTTACCCATCCCAGCGGGTAGTGCCCCAGCAGGATATCCCGCACCGAGCCGCCGCCCAGCGCGGTGGCGGTGGCGATGATGATGACGCCAAAGGTGTCCATACGGCGGCGCCCGGCGGCCAGAGCGCCGGTCATGGCTTCCGCGGTAATACCGATTAAATAAAGAATATGTAGCAGCATAGATCCCCCAGAACGATGGCAGGAAGATTAGCGATTTGTGCGGAAGATCACGATTGAGATTTTCTAAGGCGAATGCGTTTTCCCAGGATAAACTAATGCATGATGTGCTATTTGGCTAGTTGTGCTGGGGAAGGCTGCGTAAGGCGCAACAAAAATGGATAAGAAAAAGTAATGCTGGCTCCCAGGGAGGAGCCAGCGAAGGAATTTTACTCGATATTCTGGATCTGTTCACGCATCTGCTCGATCAGCACTTTCAGCTCGATGGCGGAATTGGTTACTTCCGCATTGATCGATTTTGACGCCAGCGTGTTCGACTCGCGATTAAACTCCTGCATCATAAAGTCGAGGCGACGGCCGACGGCCTCTTTCTTCTTGAGGATGTTCCAGGTCTCTTTTACGTGCGCTTCCAGGCGATCCAGCTCTTCGGCAACGTCGATGCGCTGTGCCATCAGCACCAGTTCTTGCTCAAGACGATTGTTTTCCAGCTGTACTTCCGCATCTTCCAGCCTGGAAACCAGGCGGTCGCGCTGCCACTGCAGGATTTCCGGCATGTGGGCGCGGACCTTAGCGACTTCGGCGGTAACGCCGTCCAGACGCTGTTCGATAAGCGCTTTCAGCGCCTGGCCTTCGGTCTCACGGGCCACGATAAAGTCATCCAGCGCGCCGTTCAGGGCGGAGAGAATATCGGCGGCAATCGCATCGAGATCCTGTTCCTGAGCCGCCATGACGCCGGGCCAGCGCAGGATATCAACCGGGTTGATTTCGCCTTCGTCGCTTTGCATTTTGACCCAGTTGGCGGCATTGACCAGCTGTCTGGCGAGGTTTTCGTTGAGAATCAGTTCGCCCTGGGAGCTGGGATCCTGTTCAAAACGTAAGGTACATTCGACTTTACCGCGGGTCAGACGTGAACGAATACGCTCACGCACCACGGGCTCCAGGCTACGGAACTGCTCCGGCAGACGGAAATACGTTTCCAGATATCGTTGGTTTACCGAGCGCAGTTCCCACGCGGCGCTGCCCCATTCACCCTTGATTTCACGCCGGGCATAGGCGGTCATACTGCGGATCATAGACGTTCCTGTTTTTAAAGGAGAGTGGGGTGGATTATAGCTTTCAGGGCCCTATCAGGATAGGAATAAGCGCGCATTATCCGTTTATACTCACTATCCTGCAGGTCGCTTTTTTGTTGGCGGCACCCTCATACTCCGGTCGCCGGGCTATTGATACATCCCTGGATTTGCGGCTTGTCATCGCGATGCATCCAGAATGATTTTGTGTATAATGCGCGCCACATTCGTTTCAAGCCGGAGAGATCATTATGCGTCCAGCAGGTCGTAGCGCTAATCAGGTGCGTCCCGTCACCCTGACCCGTAACTATACAATACACGCAGAAGGTTCCGTGCTGGTCGAATTTGGTGACACCAAAGTGCTGTGCACCGCGTCGATCGACGAAGGCGTGCCGCGCTTCCTGAAAGGCCAGGGGCAGGGGTGGATCACCGCAGAATATGGCATGCTGCCGCGTGCGACGCATACCCGTAACGCGCGTGAAGCCGCGAAAGGCAAGCAGGGCGGCCGTACCATGGAAATCCAGCGTCTGATCGCACGCGCGCTGCGCGCCGCGGTAGACCTGAAAGCGCTTGGCGAATTCACGATTACCCTTGATTGCGACGTTCTGCAGGCAGACGGCGGCACCCGTACCGCATCGATCACCGGCGCCTGCGTGGCGCTGGCCGATGCGCTAAATAAGCTGGTGGCGGCGGGTAAACTGAAAACCAACCCGATGAAAGGGATGGTGGCTGCGGTTTCTGTCGGTATTGTCAATGGCGAAGCGCTTTGCGATCTGGAATATGTCGAAGACTCGGCAGCGGAAACCGATATGAACGTAGTGATGACCGAAGATGGTCGCATCATTGAGGTGCAGGGCACGGCGGAAGGCGAGCCGTTTACCCATGAAGAACTCCTCACCCTGCTGGCGCTGGCCCGAGGGGGTATCGAATCCATTGTCGCGACGCAGAAAGCGGCGTTAGAGAATTAATTTTAAGGGCGACTGAAGAGTCGCCCTTTTTTTTACGTTTTATTCCTCATACCGTCTGATATGCCAGAGTCGCAAGCCGCCTGGCCGAGGCGGTGTGAATGAGTTGGCGTAAACCTAAATGATGAAAAGTAAGATGAGGAGCGAATCCATGAAACCGTATCAGCGCCAGTTTATTGAGTTTGCGCTTAACAAGCAGGTGCTTAAGTTTGGCGAATTTACGCTGAAATCCGGGCGCAAGAGCCCCTATTTCTTCAACGCCGGCCTGTTTAACACCGGGCGCGATCTGGCACTGTTAGGTCGTTTCTACGCCGAGGCGCTGGTCGACTCCGGGATTGATTTCGATCTGCTGTTCGGCCCGGCCTATAAAGGGATTCCCATCGCCACCACCACGGCGGTCGCGCTGGCTGAACACCACGACCGGGATTTGCCGTACTGCTTTAACCGCAAAGAAGCCAAAACCCATGGTGAAGGCGGTAACCTGGTGGGTAGCGCTCTGCAGGGCCGTGTGATGCTGGTCGATGATGTGATTACCGCAGGCACCGCGATTCGCGAATCGATGGAAATCATCCAGGCGCACGGCGCCGAACTGGCCGGGGTGCTGATCTCGCTGGACCGTCAGGAACGCGGCCGGGGTGAGATCTCCGCGATTCAGGAAGTTGAGCGCGATTATGGTTGCAAGGTGATCTCCATCGTAACCCTGAAAGATCTGATTACCTATCTGGAAGAGAAGCCGGAGATGGCTGACCATCTGGCGACGGTACGCGCCTACCGGGAAGAGTTTGGCGTATAAATCAAAAAAGCCCGGAGGTATCGTACCTTCCGGGCTTTCAATGCGTTATTGCAGCTGCGCGGCGACCAGCGGCCAGCGAGCGTCAAAATCATCCGTCGGACGATATTTAAACTCACTGCGTACAAAGCGCGACAACATGCCTTCGCAGAAGGCCAACAGCTGGCTGGCCAGCAGCGACTCATCGATGGTGTAGCCTTCCCCTTCACGCATTTTTTTCTCACGCATGACCTGACGCAGCTGTACCTCGATACGTTCAAACAGCTGGTTAATCCGCCCCTGTAGACGGTCCTGTTCGAACATCAGCGCATGGCCGGTCAGAATGCGCGTCAGCCCAGGATTACGCTCACCAAAGCCCAGAATCAGCAGCACAATCAGACGCAGGCGCGCTGAAGTGTCTTTTTCATCTTTTAAAATCAAATTGATGCGCGTAATCAGACTGTCTTCGATAAACTCGATCAGGCTATCAAACATGCGGGTTTTGCTGGGAAAATGACGGTACAGCGCCGCTTCAGACACGCCGACGGACGCCGCCAGTTTCGCCGTGGTAATGCGTTGACTACCATCGCTGGATTCAAGCATCAGGGCCAGAGACTGAAGTATTTCTTCGCGACGATTCCTTTTCGCAGTTTGTTTTTCTGCCATGTTTTAAAATACCCCTGAAAATAAGCACTTGTCAGGCAGGCATCCACAAAGTGACCGCAAACGGTCGTTTGCGGTGATGTTATTGCATTATTGCACTTTGAGATGCGGGTTTTGTGTGGTCGGGCTTATGCGCGCCCTGAGTGACCAAAGCCACCTTCGCCACGTTCGGTGGCGTCAAAATCTTCCACCAGGTTAAATTCCGCCTGGACGACGGGTACAAATACCATTTGAGCGATACGCTCGCCGGGTTCAATCGTAAAGCTCTGCTGACCGCGGTTCCACACGGAAACCATCAGCTGTCCCTGATAGTCGGAGTCGATCAGCCCGACCAGGTTGCCCAGCACCACGCCGTGCTTATGGCCTAGCCCGGAGCGCGGCAGAATCACCGCCGCCAGAGACGGATCGGCGATATGAATAGCCAGACCGGTTGGCAACAGCGTCGTTGCCCCCGGCGCCAGCTCTACGGCGTCGTCGAGACAGGCTCGCAGGTCAAGTCCGGCGGAACCGGAGGTGGCATAGGTCGGTAGCGGGAATTGCTGACCGACACGCGGGTCCAGAATCTTAACGTCGATTTTTTTCATCATAACGGGTAACGATCTCGTCGAGTAATAATTGGCCCAGGAGTTCCTTGCGCTCGAGTGGTAAGCGTTTATCTCCATCCTGCCAGAAAAGGTGTAATGCGTTGCTGTCGCTGTTAAATCCTTGATCAGGCTGCGAAACGTCGTTAGCGCAAATCAGGTCGAGATTTTTGCGAGCGCGTTTTTGCCTCGCGTATTCTTCCACATTATTCGTTTCGGCGGCAAACCCAACGACAAAAGGTCGATTGACCGCGAGGGCCGCCACCCCGGCAACAACATCCGGGTTTTTGACCATTTTTATTGTTAATTCATCACCTTGCTTTTTGATCTTTTCCTCAGCAATGGTGACGGCGCGATAGTCGGCGACGGCGGCACAGCCAATAAAAATATGCTGCTGTTGCGCACCTTTCTGGACTGCGGCTTCCATTTCCAGCGCGGTGGTGACATCGACTCGCTGTACCAGCGGCGGCGTCGGTAAAGAGACCGGGCCGCTCACCAACGTCACGTTCGCCCCACGGCTCGCGGCGGCGGCGGCAATCGCGAAGCCCATTTTACCGGAACTGTGGTTGGTGATATAGCGCACCGGATCCAGCGGCTCCCGGGTCGGGCCCGCGGTAATCATGATGTTGAGATGTTGCAAATCTTTGACAGGCGAAAAATGCGCGGCCGCCAGATCGACAATCGTCAGCGGGTCCAGCATACGGCCCGGTCCGATATCGCCACAGGCCTGGCTACCGCTGTCCGGACCCCAGAGCAGCAAGCCGCGCGAGGCCAGGACCTCAAGGTTATGCTGCGTGGCGGCGGCGCGGTACATCTGCTGATTCATCGCGGGTACGACGGCTACCGGAGAGGGGGTTGCAAGGCAGATAGTGGAGACCAGGTCGTTGGCCATGCCGACCGCGACGCGGGCGATCAGGTCGGCGGTTGCCGGGGCCAGGATAACCAGGTCCGCCCATTTACCCAGCTCAATGTGGCCCATCGCGGCCTCAGCCGCCGGGTCGAGCAGACTATCGGATACCGGATAACCGGACACCGCCTGCAGGCTCAGCGGCGTAATGAAGGCTTTGGCGGCTTCCGTCATGGCGACGCGGACATCCGCGCCGCGGTCACGCAGGCGGCGCACCAGTTCCGGCGTTTTGTAGGCAGCAATGCCGCCGCTCACGCCCAGAACGATCTTTTTACCAGCCAGACTCATCATGATTTTTCCTGTCGCAATACACCAGAATCCGCGCATCTTACCACAATCCCGGCGTCGTCGCGTGGCTGCCAGGAATTCACTTTGCGAGGTGCTACGCAAGGATAAAACACGGACGTCGGCAGCGCCGGCAGGCTATGCCAGGATAGGCCGTAGTGGAAAGGAGGCGCGGTTATGGATGCACTGGAATCCCTGATGCCAAGGGAAAAAATGCAGCTCTACGGCATTGAAGTTCTGACGGATGTTGAACTGCTGGCGCTGTTTCTCCGAACCGGAACGCGGCAGAAAGACGTGATGACTTTTTCGCATGACCTGTTACAACGTTTTGGCTCGCTGTATGGTCTGCTCTCGGCGGATAAAGCGCAGTTCGATGAGGTTGACGGGATTGGCCTGGCGAAATATGCCCAGCTGAAGGGGATCGCTGAGCTGGCGCGGCGTTATTTTAGCCTGCGGCTGGTCGAAGAGCCCTCTCTGGTGACGCCGTTGATGACGCGGGAGTTTTTACAAAGCCAGCTCGCGGATGAAGAGCGGGAGATCTTTATCGTGATCTTTTTAGATAACCAGAACCGGGTATTGAAACATAGCCGGCTTTTTTCTGGTACTCTTAGCCACGTAGAGGTGCATCCGCGAGAAATTGTACGCGAAGCCATCAAAGTGAACGCCGCTGCGGTGATCCTTGCGCATAATCATCCATCCGGTTGTCCTGAGCCGAGTAAGGCTGACAGGTTGATGACCGAAAGAGTGATAAAGTGTTGTGGTTTCATGGAGATACGAGTGCTCGATCATCTTGTAATCGGCCGCGGTGCGTACGTATCTTTTGCCGAACGCGGCTGGATTTAGCCCCGATCACGCGATCCAGCGGGATCTTTGTCTGTTCGGGACTTGAGCACATCGCCGAGTCAGCGTATACTACGCCACCTTTGAGAATCTCGGGTTTGGCATTTGGGCCTGGCAATCGAGAGTTCACTTAGACACCCAATCATTCACGTTGCATCAAGGCGGCAAGAGAGTGAATCCCTGGGAACGTACATAATACGTGACCTGGGTGAGCGAGCGCAGCCAACACAGAGGCAGCTTGAAGGATGAGGTGTAGAACTGCGATGACCGGGCTGTAAAGCCTGACGAGGCGCCGATACCCCATACGAAGCTCGAGCTAATTTGATTTTTGGAGAATAGACATGTCCCGAGTCTGCCAAGTTACTGGCAAGCGTCCGGTGACCGGTAACAACCGTTCCCACGCACTGAACGCGACTAAACGCCGTTTCCTGCCGAACCTGCACTCTCACCGTTTCTGGGTTGAGAGCGAGAAGCGTTTTGTCACCCTGCGTGTATCTGCAAAAGGTATGCGTGTAATTGATAAGAAAGGCATCGATACAGTTCTGTCCGAACTGCGTGCCCGTGGCGAAAAGTACTAAGTACTTAAAGAGGAAATAAATCATGGCTAAAGGTATTCGTGAGAAGATCAAGCTGGTTTCTTCTGCTGGTACAGGTCACTTCTACACCACCACGAAGAACAAACGTACTAAGCCGGAAAAACTGGAACTGAAAAAATTCGATCCAGTTGTCCGTCAGCACGTTTTATACAAAGAAGCTAAAATCAAATAATTTTAGTCTCCTTGTAAAGAAAACCCCGCTCCGGCGGGGTTTTTTGTTTTTGTCTGGCGAAAAAGGCCGGATATACCCGCCGGGAAAGTGCTTCCCTACCGCCTGTCGCTGAATCACAATACTCTGGGTTAACGGAGGAAAACGAATGCCTGAATTACCTGAGGTAGAAACCAGTCGTCGCGGTATTGAACCGCATCTGGTGGGGGCGACCATTCTGCACGCTGTTATTCGTAACGGGCGTCTGCGCTGGCCGGTCAGTGAAGAAATCTATCGCCTGAGTGACGTTCCGGTGCTTAGCGTCCAGCGGCGTGCCAAATATCTGCTTCTGGAACTGCCGGGCGGCTGGATTATTATCCATCTGGGAATGTCCGGGAGTCTGCGGATCCTGATAGACGAGATACCTGCGGAGAAGCATGACCACGTTGACCTGGTGATGAGCAACGGCAACGTGCTGCGTTACACCGACCCGCGTCGCTTTGGCGCCTGGCTATGGACTAAAGAGCTGGCAGGGCACCCTGCGCTGGCGCACCTTGGGCCAGAGCCGCTGAGCGATGATTTTAACGCGGAGTATCTCCAGCACCGCTGTGCGAAAAAGAAAACGGCGATTAAGCCGTGGCTGATGGATAACAAGCTGGTGGTAGGCGTCGGGAATATCTATGCCAGCGAGTCGCTGTTTGCGGCCGGGATCCATCCCGATCGACTGGCGTCGTCGTTATCACCTGAAGAGTGTCGACGGCTGGTCACGGTGATTAAAGCGGTGCTGCTACGCTCGATTGAGCAGGGCGGAACAACGCTGAAGGATTTCCTGCAAAGCGACGGTAAGCCGGGCTATTTTGCTCAGGAGCTGCAGGTCTATGGACGCAAAGGCGAGCCCTGTCGCGTGTGCGGAACGCCGATCGTTGCCAGTAAGCATGCGCAGCGGGCGACATTTTATTGCCGCCAGTGTCAGAAGTAAGCGCGTGAAAACCCCGGCGGCGCGGTCAACGGCCCGTCCGGGGGCTACAGCTTCTTCAGCAGCGCCTGGTGGACATTGGCGGGCAGGAAGTGCGAGACGTCCCCCTGGTGGCGCGCCACCTCTTTCACCAGCGAAGAAGAGATAAACGACCACTCTTTGCACGGCATCAGGAATACGCTTTCCAGGGTCGGCATCAGGTGGCGATTCATATGCGCCAGCTGCATCTCATATTCGAAGTCCGCCACCGCGCGTAAGCCGCGAATCAAAATATTCGCCTGCTGGGCGCGGGCAAAATTCGCCATCAGGTCGCTGAAGCCGATCACCTCAACGTTAACCAGATGCGCCGTTGCCTGCTCCGCCAGCGCGATGCGCTCGTCGAGGGTGAACATCGGTTTCTTGCTCGGGCTGGCGGCAATCGCCAGCAGCACCTTGTCAAACATGCTGGCGGCACGGGTGACGATATCGATATGCCCGTTGGTAATCGGATCGAAGGTGCCGGGATAGATCGCTTTTGTGCTCATAATGACACTTTCTCTGAGTAGCCGCGGCTCAGCGCCCACAGCCCGGTGTATTTATTAAACGTATACTGCGCGTTGACTACCGCGAGTAGCCAGCCCTGTTTTCCATCCAGTACGCCGCCGCGCAGCAGCAGCGTTTTCACAAATGCCCCCAGCGTATGGCCGAAAATGCTCGCCAGAGAGGTTTTTTTTCCCTTCTGATGACGCTCCTGCGCCCAGGCGGCGGCATAGGCCAGCTGCTTTTGCTGGAAGGCGGCGAAGTCGCGACAGGTCAGGTGCAGTAAATCGCCTGACAGTTCGATAACCGGCGCCCCTTTCGCGTCGAGCGACTCATGTACCAGATTATGGTTATAGCGGAAACGGCGGCGTTCGTACAAACGCAGGACGCGATCGGGATACCAGCCGCTATGGCGCATAAAGCGGCCGAGGAAATAGTTTCGGCGGGCGATGCTGTAGATTGCGCCGCTTTTTGGCGCGGCCAGCACGCGGCGAAGAGAGTGGGCCAGCTCCGGCGTTACGCGCTCGTCGGTATCAATCATCAACACATAGTCACCGGTCGCATAGTCCTGGGCGCGCTGGCGTTGAATGCCATAGCCTTGCCAGTCGGTGTTGATATAGACCTGGACGCCAAGACTACGCGCCAGTTCAACGGTGTGGTCGCTGCTGCCGGAGTCCAGCAGGACTATCTCATCCGCCCACTCGACGGAGGCCACGCAATCTGCAAGCAGATCCGCCGCGTTTTTGGCGATCATCACGACGGACAGTCGGGTCGACATTAGTGGCTCCGCTGCGGCAGATAGGGTTGCAGTAACTGTAGCAGACGCGAGAGGGCGCCCTGGTTTTGGTGCAGGACTTCAACCGCGTGACGGCCATACCATAGCCGATAGTCTTCATCGGTCAGCAGGTTGGAGACCTGGGTCACCAGCGAATCGACGTCGGTGACCGTAATCAGACCGTCGTCCTGCTGCAGTTTGGCGCAGATATCTTTGAAGTTAAACGTGTGTGGCCCCATCAGTACCGGAATGGCGTGCGCCGCCGGCTCCAGCGGGTTGTGGCCGCCTCGTTCAACCAGGCTGCCGCCGACGAAGGCCAGGTCGGCAATGCCGTACAGCAGCATCAGCTCGCCCATGGTATCGCCGATCACCACCTGGGTGCTGTTCGACGGGATTTCACCGGTGCTGCGCAGCGTGAAGCTCATCCCCGCTTTCTGCACCATTTCCCGCGCATCGGCGAAGCGTTCAGGGTGGCGAGGGACCAGAATCAACAGCAGATCCGGGAAGGTATCCAGCAGCTTTCTGTGCGCCTGCAGGATAATTTGCTCTTCGCCGTCGTGGGTGCTGGTGGCAATCCAGACCTGGCGGTGCGGAGCCCACTGGCGACGTAGGGTAATGGCGCGGGCGGCCAGCTCCGGCGTGACGGAAATATCAAACTTGAGGCTGCCGGTCACCGCCAGCTGGTTGCGTTTCAGTCCGAGGGAAATAAAGCGGTTACCGTCTTCTTCATTCTGCGCCGCAATCAGCGTGATGCGGCTCAGCAGCCGGCGCATAAATTTACCCAGTTTGGCGTAGCCCTTCGCCGAACGCTCCGACAGACGGGCGTTGGCGATAACCAGCGGGATTTTGCGTTTGTGCAGGGCGGCGACCATATTGGGCCACAGCTCGGTTTCCATCACGATAACCAGCTTCGGCTGGACGGTATTAAGGAAACGGTTCATCGCGCAGGGTAGATCGTAAGGCAGGTAAACATGGTGGACATCTTTGCCGAAGGCGGACATGGCGCGTTCAGACCCCGTCGGCGTCATGGTGGTGACGGTGATCGGCAGATAAGGATAACGGTGGCGCAGCGCGCGCACCAGCGGGATGGCTGCAAGCGTCTCACCCACGGAAACGGAATGCAGCAAAATCCCATCCGGCGCTACCTTGTTCTGACAGAAGCCATAACGTTCAGCCCAGCGTTTGCGGTAGGCGGGGGCTTTACGGCTGCGCAGCAGCAGTCGCAGCCATACCAGCGGCTGAATTAGATAGAGTAGGGTGGTATAAAGCAATTCCAAGCGATTTATCCGTTTTATGTTTTAGCGGGCAAATTCTAAGCATTTAGCCCGCGTAAAGCTATCTCTTTGGCGGAAACAACGGGATTCAGCATCAGGCCGCGTCACGATAGCGCTTAATGCGCAGATAGCGCCGGCCAAGGCGCCAGCGCAAGCGGAAGGTACGCGCATTTTTCCAGATCAGGCGCCAGATGCCGCGGTCGAAGAACTCTTTAATGATAATATGCTTTTTTGACTCATCTTTCATGCTATCGAAGGTATGAATAATTCCCAGCCCCTCTTTGGCGATTTGCCAGCGGCAGGCGGAAATCTGGCGCACCTTATCAGGATAACGTTCGTTGATGGCGTCCAGCATCTCCAGAATCTTCATATAGTGACGTGCCGAACGCATCAGCGTGTCGTCATTGTCCGGTTTATGCGACACCGATTCCGAGTGGATGTAGTAATCGTAAAACTGTTCGCTGGTGTACTGCACGCGTTCGGCCGCCAGCAGCGCTTCCGTGGTCCAGGGAATATCCTGATGACGCAGCCCGGGTTCAAAGTGGAAATTGTGCTGCATGATAAATTCACGGCGATAGATGTTCAGCCAGGTCACATGCAGGAACTTGCGTGAATCCAGCGCCTGTTTTAACCAGACGTAGCCCGGCAGGACGCCGGTGGACGGCAGACGGTCCGGCGGGAGTATCGGATGAATATCCTTGCGCGTCTCGTAAACGTAGCGGCCGTTACAGGTGGCGACATCGAGGTGACCCTTTTCGGCCATCTCCAGCAGCGTGCGGTACATGCCGGGATAAAGCTTATCGTCGATATCCGGAAATGCCAGATACTTGCCGGTCGCGGCGGCGAGGCCGGTATTGCGTGCGACCGAGACGCCCTGGTTTTCCTGTTCCAGCACGATGACGTTTTGCAGCCGCGCTTTCCATTCGTCGATAACGCCCAGGCTGCCGTCCGTCGAACCGTCGTTCACCAGGATCAGTTCATAGCTTTCCAGCTGCTGTTGCTCAAGGCATTCAAAGAATTGCGCAAGGAATTTTTCGCCGTTATAGACGGCGGCCACGATGCTCAGTAAAGGCGTTTGACTCATAAATCATTCGATCCTGGTTAAATAGCGACGTCAGGCGCGACGCAGCTGACGGTACTGCTGACAAATGGTATCCACGCTGAATTTTTCCAGCGCCGATTGCTCGATGGCAGGCGGGTTATGGTAGATGCTTTGCATCGTCCGGGCCAGCGCCGGGCTGTTGAGGTCGGCCAGACCGCGGGCTAATTCCCCGGTGAGGATTTCCGTCACCCCGCCAGGACAGCGGGTGCTGGCGACCGGCGTATCCAGCAGCAGCGCTTCGACCACCACATTGCCGAAACCCTCGCTATCGGAGCTGAGCACCAGCATCCGCGCGTGTTTAATCCACGGCAGCGGGTTTTTCTGAAAGCCTTTAAACAGCACCCGGTCGCCAACCTGCAGCTGCTGCGCCAGCTGACGCAGACGCTGTTCCTGCTCCGGTTTGCCCTGGCCCAGCAACACCAGCGGCGCGTCGATGCCGCTTTGCGCATAGGCTTCAATCAGCCGGTCATGGCGTTTACCCGGGTGGAAGCGCCCGACGTGAATAATATAGTCGCCAGCGGGTTGCTCGCCCGGCGCATCGGCGCCCGCGCGCAGAGCGGCAATGTCGAACGGGTTATAAATGGTTTTTAACTGCGCCGGACGAATGGCGAACTGCTCGAGTAGATCCTGACCTACCGCATCGGAGACGGTAACGACATTACGCCCCTGATAGACGCGCTTAATCTTGTACTGCTTCAGCCAGCGGTCAAAGCCGGTGCGATGGCCAAGGTATGACGTGGAGAAAACGCCGTGCAGGCAGAACCAGACGTTACGGCTCATCAGCTTGCGGCTGCGGGCGACAATCCGGTCGGTTTTATGCAAATTGGACAGCACCAGATCGAACTCCCCCTGCCGTTCGGCTTCGGCGATCGCGGCATCAAGCTGGCGGGCGCGGCGCGACAGTTCGCTGAGCTTGCGCCACGGTTTGCGGCAACGGTCGCTGATGATCTGATAATCCAGTCCTTCCGGCAGCGGATAATCACACACATCGCGCAGTGAAAATAGCGATACTCGTTCGCCCTGGCGCAGAAAGCGCTCCACCAGCGTCAGAACCACTTTTTCCGCGCCGCCGCCGGGCAGGCCATCGATCACAAACAGTATGCGCATCGTTATTTCACCAGATCCTGATAGAGAGAGAGCAACTGCGCCGATAACCGTTCGCTGGTGCAGTCGATAATGCGTTCCCGGGCGCGGCTCCCCTCAGCTGAGCCCAACGCGCGGGCCGGGAGGGCGACAACCGCCTGCTGTAGCGCCGGGATATCCAGGGCGTCGCAGACAAAACCGTTGCTGCCCTGCACGATAAATTCGGCGCCGCCGCAGCCGGTGGTGGTGATCACCGGCAGGCCGCAGGCCATCGCTTCCAGAATGACGTTAGGGAACGGATCGTACAGCGTTGGCAGCAGCAGACCATCGGCCATCTGGTAAAACGGCAGGGTTTCCGACTGCATTCCGAAGAAGCGTACCCGCTCTTCGCAGTGCAGCGTTTTCGCCAGCGACTGATAGCGGTTCTGGTCTTTGTCTTTGCCCACCACCAGCAGATAGCGATCGGTGGGGGCGATGGCGCGAATCGCCGCATCCAGCCCCTTACGTTCAAAGCCGGAACCCACGTATACCAGACAGGTCGCCTGCAGCGGAAGATGCCATTGGGCGCGTAAGGCGGCAAATGCCTCCGCCGTCGGCGGCAGGAAACGCCGGTGGTCGATGGCGTTGTAGATGACGTGGATTTTTTCCGCCGGAAGGGAGAAATCTTCCATGATCTCTTGCTTAATCATCTCTGCGTTGCAGATGACGCCACGCAGGTGGGCGTCCTGGTACATCTCGCGCTCGGCCTGCATCACGTAGCGATGATAGCGGTCAGCAAATAGCAGGCGGCTTTTCCACCCCGGCAGAATACGCGAGCGCTGCTCCAGCCAGCGGCGATGGACGCCATCGCCGGCGCGATACAGATCGCAACCGGGAATACGTTCGTGACTTTGCACCAGATCGAAGCGTTCTCCTTGCCACAGCTGACGCGCGGCAGCGGCAAAACCGCGCTCGCGGCTGATGCGCCCCCATTTCCGTGGGTTGCAGATATGGATCTTCCAGTCGGGCTTCACCGGCCCCTGCCATTCGCGCGTAATGACGTTCAGTTCAAGATTGCTGCTATCAAGGGCTTCCAGCGCGCGGGAGACAAAACGCTCCGCGCCGCCGTCCGGGCGATATTTCTGTCGCACCAGGGCCAGCCTGAATTTGCTCATGCCAGTACCTTTTTCGCCGCCGTGATGACGGCGTCGGTGGGAATGAAATCGAGATAACGCTCCTGCGTCCCGGTATCAATGTCGTCAGGGTCGGGTAGCGGGCCAAAATCGCCGGCCCAGATGACTTCGCCTTTTGCCTGCCACGGGCGCCAGAAGGTCAGTTTCGACGGCCCGAACAGCGCCACCAGCGGGGTACCAAGGGCCGCCGCCATATGCATCGGCACGGAGTCCACGCCGATAAACAGACGGGCGTGATCGATGACCGCCGCCAGCTGGCGCAGGGTCAACCGCCCGGCCAGGGAGTGTAACCGGGCGTTTGGGCTGCCGGCGATAATGGCGTCCACCATGTTCTTCTCTTTGGCATCCGGCCCGGAGGTCAGCACGATAGCATAACCGGCGTCAGACAGCGCGTTAATCACCGCGCTCATGCGATCTTCCCGCCAGCATTTAAAGAACCAGCGGGAGGTGGGTTGAATGACGATATAGTGGTTTTCAAACCCTTCCGGCAGCAGCGCGCGGCTGGTGGCCCAGTCCTCTTCGCTGTAGCCCATCCGCGCCGGGGCATCATCGATAGCCAGGCCGAGCGGGGCCAGAATAGAGAGGTTTTGCTGCACCGTATGCAGCTGTTTATGTGCCTGGGTCGACGCCAGCTCGCTGTGACAGAAACGCCAGGCCGGCTGGCGGCGTTTCGGGAAGTCAAAACCGATACGCGTCGCCGCGCCGGTCAAACGGGTAATGATGGCGCTTGGCCACTGGTCGGCAAGATTGAGCACCAGATCGTAGCGCTGCTGACGCAGCGTGCGGATCAGCCTGAACTCCATGCTGAGCTGATGCCTCTTGCCCTGCTTTTTCCAGCGCCGGTCGATGGCGTAAATCTGGTTGATGTCAGGGTTTGCCGCGAGCATATCCCGGGTTTCTTCATAAAGCAGAACATCGACGCTGGCGGCGGGATAGTGCTGTTTGAGGGTGTGAATGAGCGGCGTGATCAACAGCATATCGCCATGGTGGCGCAGCTTGATGACCAGGATTCGCGCCGGGGTCACACGGCCGGGAGAGCGGGTTTCAGGCGTCATACTCTGTTCTTCATTCAATATCAGGTTTCCGATTCTAGGGGATCAGACAGATTGAGAGAAGCGTTGTATTGCTCTACCATGACCCGATACGTAGGCTCTGAGGACGTTTTCGTGCACAATCCCGCATTTCTCATCACGATTGATACAGAGGGCGATAACCTCTGGCAAAAACATGACAGCATTACCACCGAGAATGCGCGCTATTTACCGCGTTTTCAGCAGCTTTGCGAAAAGTATGGTTTCAAACCTGTCTATCTGACCAACTATGAAATGGCGATTGATCCATTTTATATCGAATTCGCCAACGATGTGATTGCCCGGGGTACCGCGGAAATCGGTATGCACCTCCACGCCTGGAACAGCCCGCCGACGGACCCTCTGACCGCTGACGACTGGCGGTATAAGCCCTACCTGATTGAATATACCGACGCGGCGATGCGTGAAAAAGTAGCGTATATGACCCACCTGCTGGAAGATACCTTCCAGACGAAAATGGTCAGCCACCGCGCCGGACGCTGGGCGTTCGATGAGCGCTATGCGCGTCTGCTGGTGGAACACGGCTATCGGGTGGATTGTTCCGTCACTCCGCGGGTCAACTGGAAGACGGCGAAAGGCGCCCCGCAGGGCGACGGCGGCACCGACTACCGTCACTTCCCGCAGCACGCCTATTTCCTCGACGAGAACGATATCAGCCGCGAAGGCCGCTCTCCGCTGCTGGAAGTGCCGATGAGCATTCAGTATAAGCACTCCGCATGGATGAATAGCGTCAAGCAGGGCTACGATCGGCTGCGGGGGAAAGTACGCTCGCCGTCCGTCCACTGGCTGCGCCCGATGGGCGGCAATGTCGACACCATGAAGAAAGTGGTACAGCAAACATTGACTCAGGGTAATGATTACGTCGAATATATGCTGCACTCTTCTGAGTATATGCCCGGCGGCAGTCCGACATTTAAAAATACACAGGATATCGAGCAGTTATATGCCGACCTGGAAGCATTTTTTAACTGGCTGGCGCCGCAGGTAAAAGGGATGACGTTGGCAGAATATTACCAACGGAAACACACACAGCAATAAAAGGCCTCCTAAGGTACCGTATGCGTATCCTTAAGCAACTGACGCGGAAGAAGAATGCTTTCTTCCGCGACATTAAGTTTAATTTAATTAACTTTCGTTATAGAAATAAAGCCGAGCGCCAGCCATTCGATCCGGCCCAGGTGCAACGCGTTTTATTATTACGTCTGGATGATAAAGTCGGTGACATGGTGGTGACCACAGGCTGTGCAAAGCTTCTCGCCGAGCGCGGCTATAAAGTTTCTGTCCTCACCGGTCCTGTCTGCATGCAAATATTAGCAGGCTCAATATTTCTTGAGAATATATATTTGTATCAGCCGCGCATGTCACTCGATGCGTTACGTGCACTTAATTTTGATGCCGTCATCGATTTTGACGATGTGAAAACCTATGAACGGTTTAAATTTCTCTCCGATTTACGCGCACCCTGCGTTATTGGTTTTAATAAAGAGAAATATAAGCTGTATGACCATTCAATCGCCTTTTTTGATAGTACAAGACATATTTCCGCGCGTTATAAACAGGTGGTTAAGCTTTTTGGCGTGATGGACGAGCATTATCATTATCATATTCCCGGTGATATTCGTGAGCGCGAAAGAGTGGAGACGTTACTGGCGACAGAAAGTGATACGCAGCTGCGCGTCGCCATCAATCCATTTACCGCATCAACCGATAAGGACTTCTGCCGTCATCAGGTCGCCGCGCTCATTGAACGGCTCCGCCAGTTGCCCTATAAAGTGAGCGTGGTGATGGTCGGTCGCAGTGAGAAAATCCGTCAGCTTGAGCTGGATATGGCGCTGTATCTGGCCGACAGTAATATCAACTCGGCGGTAGAAGTTGTCCGCTGCTGCGATCTGGTGATTACCGCTGACACCGCCATTGTGCATATTGCCCGGGTGTTTGATAAGCCGATGGTGGCGGTCTATAACAAACGCAAGCTTAAGGATACCGGCCTGCCGGGCTATACCATCTGGGCCCCAGGTTATGCCAAGGCCAGACAGATTGTCTGCGAGGAAGAGAACGTGGCGGATGTATCGATTGACGCGATATGGCCGGTGATCAAAGAACAGGCTGATAGCCTGGTTGCCACGCGCTTGCGGCAATAAAAAAGGGCCCGGACGGGCCCTTCTCTTTTACGGTCGTTTTGCCGGCAGGTTATGGCTTAACGCAATCCCGAGCGGTAGCCAGAACAGCACCCAGGTTTCTCGCGGATTGCTGACGATAAACATCCCCTGCGACGCCATAAAAATCAATGCGTACATGAAAATAGCCAGGCCGTATCGGCTGTCGCCCCGGCGTTTGCACCATGCCCGCCATAACCCGCTGGCAATGACCGCCAGCAGTAGCAGCAGGCCGATAATGCCGCCTTTCAGCAGCGAACCGAGGTAGACGCTGTGGGTGGTGGTGATATGTTCGCCGCTGTAGTTAATAAATTCGAGTCCATAATCGAACCCCCGGCCCAGCCAGGGCTGGTTCGCAATTTCCGCAAGCGTATGGCGCCAGATGCTGATACGCAGGCCGCTCTGGGTACCCATCTCTTCAAAGCGGGCTAACAGCAGGTCGCCCACCGGCGTCAGGAAGAAGACCAGGCCGAGCACCACCGCCAGCGCGGCGACGATCGATAAGTTCCGCCGCGTAACCACCTGGAGATGCAGCGTGCAGCAGAAGGCCAGCGCCAGGGCGATAATCGGCCCGCGGCTCTGGGTAAAGACCATCATCACCAGCAGGATAGCGATCGGTAGATAGAGATAATGGCGGGCTTTTTCTTTCATCAGCAGGCAGCAAATTAAGATGGCGATGCCGCAGTATCCCGCCAGGTCGATAACGTTGGTTGGTCCAGGGTTGCCCGGCGAGACTTCGCGCAGGGTCAGAACCCGCGTATGGTCGATCGCCAGCGTCCAGACCGACAGCACGGTGACTCCGGCAACCACGCTAAGCAGCGCCAGATGCCGGGTCCGGGGATCGCCCAGCAGAGTGGTGAGCAGCAACAGATAGAAGATGAGATAGGTACCGTGGGTCAGCGGCGAGTCAATATACTGCGGCGTATGGCCCCAGAGATTGCTAAGCGCATAGTACACAAAGAACACCACCAGCAGCGCATAGGTCGGCCATTGCTGGCGGATGCTCTCCGCCAGCGCCTGGCGACGGTCTTTGCCCAGCAACGACAGCAGGAACAGCAGAATCGACAGGTGGAGCAGGTTGTTCGTCCGGGTGGAGATGCAAAAAATAGCGCTGAAAAATAAAAATAAGGGAAAGAAAATGGCGTAACCCTGACTGGCATAGTTACTTATTTTTAAAGTACGCATCGAAAGAAACCTTTGCAAAAATCGATTCCGGCACCGCGCTCTCCTGAGAGAAATTGATGACCCGAATATGGTTTTGTTGTAGCACGCAAGCGGCGTGCGAAAAGGACGGCATCACCAGGTCATCCACCTTGTTTGCCAGGTAGGAGGGCAGTTTATTCTGTTGTGTTTCGTAGAACCGCGGCTGGTTGAAATTATTCATGTCCAGACCGCTGATCAGAATGGTGTCGAACCCCAGCCAGGCGAGGATCTGTAAGGACCAGTAGACGACGGTTCCGGCATCAAAGACGCCGTGGCGGATATCGGTGCTAAAGCAGATATCCTGGCGCTCAGGGTGAAAGCGCAGCGCTGCGATATGCTGATAGGTTTTCTGCATTACGCTGCTGGCGACTTTAGGCTGGTAAATTTTATAGCAGCCGTCCTCAATCAACGCCAGGCGGCAGCGCAGATCGGCCGCATGGCGATCGTAGATTTTGGCGATCCCGTGCATGGTGGTAAACAGCACAAGATCGGCTTGACCGATCACCGCGCGGATAATGTCGGGTTTTTTGTCGTAAAACTCCATATCGACAATGGTGTAGAACGAAAACCTGAGCTTCTCCGAGAGAAACCAGGCGCCGTTCACCCCCATCACCGGCACGCTCTCCGGCAGGCGTGAAAAATCAATACCGCGGGTGGAAGGGCCGGTCGCCGTCAGCAAAACCTCGCCATGGGCGCTGTTTTTCAACGCGCTCAGATTGACCAGCGGAACGTTTTGACCTTTGTACCGCAGCGTGCGGATCTCACCGCTTTCGGCGCGGGTGATTTGGGTATAAGGCCAGAGATTTTCGTTGTGGCGCAAGGCCCGCGGGCGCGTGTAGCGGTAGATTTGCTTAAACAGTGAACCCATTAAACCAGCCCCTGAGATTGCAGCAGCTGCGCGACGCGATCGGCGGTAATATCCCCGGTTCGGTTGCCGGCTTCCGGGCGCACGACGTACTGATTTTGACCATAGCCGCCAATCAACCCCGGATCGGTGGGGCCGTACAGCGTAAAATTGGGTTTATCGAGCGCGGCGGTCAGATGGCTCAGGCCGGTGTCGACGGCAACCACGCCTCTGGCGCCCGCCAGCACCTGGGCGACCTGCTCCAGGCTCATCCGCGGCAGCACTTCGACAAAGTCGTGGCCTTCCGCCAGCCGTCTGGCGCGCGCTTCCTCATGCGGCGCCCCCCACGGCAGCTTAATGCGTACACCGCGTTCGGCCAGCAGGGCGATAAGCGCCTGCCAGTTGCTCTCCGGCCAGTGCTTATCATCGCGGGTCGTGGCATGCAGAAAGACCAGATATGGCGCGGCGGAGGCCGCTTGCTGACGGCTAAAGTGCCGGGCAATGGCGTAGTCACCCTGAATCTCTGGTCTGGCATAGCCCAGACTTTTGGCGAACAGTTCCCGGGTGCGCTCAACGGCATGCTGCTGCTTAGCGATATGGTGGCGGCGGTTATAGAACAGGCTGGCCAGCGGCTCGCGGGCGGTTTGCCAGTCCATGCCGTGTTTCACGCCATGCGCCAGGCGGGTGACCAGGGCGGCGCTTTTGACCAACCCCTGCGCATCGATAATGGCATCATAGCGCAGCGCCTGGACGGCCTGACGAAAGGCCTGGCGTTCGGCTTTGATCGGCGCGGAAAACCAGGCTTTACGCCAGCGGCGAATAGCCACCGGAATCACCCGATCGACGCTGTCATGCCAGGAGGGAATCTGGGCGAACCCCTCCTCGACCACCCAGTCAAAACGAATGCCGGGAAGGGCCTGCGCGGCATCGGTCAGCGCGGGCAGCGTGTGCAGTACGTCGCCCATAGACGAGGTTTTTACAATCAATACCCGCATCCGTTACGCATCCTCATGCTGCGGTTTTTCCAGCAGCAGCGCGTTCAGCTCTTCGAGGACGCGCTGTGGCGTGATGTCGATCAGGCTCTGATGATAGCCTTCCGCGGCATCGCCCTTACGCACCTTGTGGTAGCCGCTAATCAGGCGGATAACCCGCGCCTTGTGCGACAGCGGTGGGGTGAAGTCGGGGCTGCTCGGGCCATACAGCGCCACCAGCGGGCGGTTCAGCGCCGCGGCGACGTGCATCAGGCCGGAATCGTTGCTGACCACTGCTTTACAGGCGGCAATCAGCACTACCGCCTGTTCAAGCTGGGTTTCCCCGGCCAGGTTACGGCACCACGCCTGCTGCTGGGTGTTCAGCGCGGCAAGGATGTCGTTGCCGGCTTCATGGTCCTTGGTCGAACCGAACAGCAGCACCTGAAAACCTTCGTCGATTAGCTGCTTTGCCAGCTCGGCGTAGTGGTAGTGCGGCCAACGCTTGGCAGGGCCGAACTCCGCGCCGGGGCAGAAGCCGATCATCGGCCGGTCGGATGGAAGATTGAAGGCGTTACAGACCTGAGATTTTTCACCTTCGTGGACCTGCAGCTGCGGCCACAGCAGCGGCTGCGGCAGGTCTTTGGCGCTGCGCATGACGCCATTATCGTAGGCCAGCGCAACGTAGCGCTCGACCATCAGCGGCCAGGCTTCTTTATCCAGCACCCGCGCGTCATTCAGCAGTCCGTAGCGCATTTCACCCCGCCAGCCGGTGCGGTGCGGGATGTTGGCAAAGAAGGGGACCAGCGCCGATTTAAACGAGTTCGGCAGCACATACGCGCGGTCATAACGACGCTCGCGCAGGCTGTGACCGAGCTTACGCCGTTCGCCGATGGCCAGCGCGCCGTGGCCGAGCGGCATCGGGATCGCTTCGTTAACCTCCGGCATACGCGACAGCAGCGGACGGCACCATGCTGGCGCCATCACGTCGATGATAGCCTGGGGATAGCGCGCCTTGAGCGTGCGATAGAGACTTTGCGACATCATCATGTCGCCCACCCATGACGGGCCAACCACCAATATTTTCATTCACTTCATCCTTCAAGCCGTCTCTGCGTTGGCTGCCTGCGTTCACCCCGGTCGCTGACTTCAGTAAGCTCCCGGAGATTTACTTAGTTGCCGCCTTGATATCGCTTGAATGATTTTGTGACCCGGCGTCAGTTTCGCGGTTCAGCCAGGCCATATATTCCGTTACGCCTTCGGCAACGGTCTTAAACGGTTTATCGTAACCTGCGGCGCGCAGATTGGTCAGATCCGCCTGGGTAAATGCCTGGTAACGACCTTTCAGCTTATCCGGGAACGGGATGTATTCGATGCTGCCTTTCTGGTGGTAAGCCAGCGCGGCATCGGCTACCGCCTGGAAGGATTCCGCGCGGCCGGTGCCGAGGTTGAAAATGCCGGATACGCCGTTTTCCCAGAACCACAGGTTCACCGCCGCCACGTCGCCCACGTAGACGAAATCGCGTTTGAAGCCGTCGCTGCCTTCGAACAGTTTCGGACTTTCGCCATTATTCAGCTGGGTGTTGAGGTGGAAGGCCACGCTCGCCATGCTGCCTTTGTGGCCTTCACGCGGCCCGTAAACGTTGAAGTAACGGAAGCCGACGATCTGCGAATCCGCTTCCGGCAGGATCTGGCGAACGTATTCGTCAAACAGGAATTTGGAGTAACCGTACACGTTCAGCGGCTGCTCATATTCGCGGGATTCGATAAAGTCGCGGGTACGGCCGCCGTAGGTCGCCGCAGAAGAGGCGTAGAGGAACGGAATTTGACGCTCCAGGCAGTAGTGCAGCACCTCTTTTGAGTACTGATAGTTGTTATCCATCATGTACTTGCCGTCCCACTCCGTGGTGGAAGAGCAGGCGCCTTCGTGGAACACCGCTTCAATTTCGCCGAACTCTTCCCCGGCCATCACCTGGATCAGGAAGTCTTCTTTATCCATGTAATCAGCGATATTCAGGTCTACCAGGTTGGCAAACTTGGTACCGTCTTTCAGATTATCTACCACCAGAATGTCGGTAATGCCTTTGTCATTCAGGGCCTTAACGATGTTGCTGCCGATAAAGCCTGCGCCGCCGGTAACGATGATCATAACTGTAACCTTTGAAGTATGGAGTCCAGAGACAATCCGGACATGAATACTCATATCATATCACCACATGAGAAAGGCTTCAGCCATTCACCGAAAAGGGGGTGACGAGCGTGATTTATGCTGCAAATAATTCATTCAGGCATGCATCATCTCGTATCAGCGTATAGCTTTGGGTAATATGTGCCAAATTTTGCCGAATCTGGAGAGTTGCAATGCGTGGTGATTTTTACGAACAGTTAGCTAATAACCTGGAGACCGCGCGCGCGGAGGGGTTGTTTAAAGAAGAACGCATTATTACCTCGGCGCAGCAGGCGGATATTACCGTCGGCGGCAGCAGCGTGATTAACTTCTGCGCCAATAATTATCTGGGGCTGGCTAACCATCCGGAGCTGATCGCCGCGGCGAAAGCCGGGATGGACAGTCATGGTTTCGGGATGGCTTCCGTGCGTTTCATCTGCGGTACCCAGGATAGCCATAAAGCGCTTGAGAAGAAGCTGGCTGAGTTCCTCGGCATGGAAGATGCCATTCTTTACTCCTCCTGTTTCGATGCCAACGGCGGCCTGTTTGAAACGCTGTTGGGGCCGGAAGACGCGATTATTTCCGACGCCCTTAACCACGCTTCGATCATCGACGGCGTGCGCCTGTGTAAAGCGAAACGCTACCGTTATGCCAATAACGATATGCAGGAGCTGGAAGCGCGTCTGAAAGAGGCGCGTGATGCGGGCGCCCGTCATGTGCTGATCGCGACCGACGGCGTGTTCTCGATGGACGGCGTGATTGCCAACCTCAACGGCGTCTGCGATCTGGCAGACCGGTACGATGCGCTGGTGATGGTCGATGACTCCCACGCCGTCGGTTTTGTCGGTGAGAACGGTCGCGGCACCCACGAATACTGCAATGTGATGGAGCGGGTGGATATTATCACCGGCACGCTGGGCAAGGCGCTGGGCGGCGCATCCGGCGGCTATACCGCCGCGCGTAAAGAAGTGGTTGAGTGGCTGCGTCAGCGCTCACGTCCGTATCTGTTCTCCAACTCGCTGGCCCCGGCTATCGTTTCCGCCTCTATCAAAGTGCTGGAGATGCTGGCGTCCGGCGCTGAGCTGCGCGATCGCCTGTGGTCCAACGCGCGTCTGTTCCGCGACAAAATGACCGCGGCGGGCTTTACGCTGGCCGGCGCCGATCACGCGATTATCCCGGTGATGCTGGGTGAAGCGGTGGTCGCGCAGAACTTTGCCCGTGAGCTGCAAAAAGAAGGGATTTATGTCACCGGGTTCTTCTATCCGGTGGTACCAAAAGGCCAGGCGCGTATTCGCACCCAGATGTCGGCGGCGCATACCCCTGAACAAATTGAACGTGCGGTGGCAGCCTTTACCCGCATCGGTAAACAACTGGGCGTGATTGCCTGAGGGTGTGAGATGAAAGCGTTATCCAAACTGAAAGCGGAAGAAGGCATCTGGATGACCGACGTACCGGAACCGGAAGTCGGCCATAACGACCTGCTGATTAAAATCCGTAAGACCGCGATTTGCGGTACCGACGTACACATCTATAACTGGGATGAGTGGTCGCAAAAAACCATCCCGGTGCCGATGGTAGTAGGGCATGAATACGTGGGTGAAGTGGTGGGTATCGGCCAGGAAGTGCGCGGCTTTAAAATTGGCGATCGCGTTTCCGGCGAGGGGCATATTACCTGCGGGCACTGTCGTAACTGCCGCGCCGGGCGGACTCACCTGTGCCGCAATACCATCGGCGTGGGCGTTAATCGCCCGGGCTGCTTTGCCGAATATCTGGTGATCCCGGCTTTCAATGCCTTCAAAATCCCTGACAATATTTCTGACGATCTGGCATCGATTTTTGACCCGTTTGGTAATGCTGTCCATACCGCGCTCTCCTTCGACCTCGTGGGTGAGGATGTGCTGGTTTCCGGCGCCGGGCCGATCGGCATTATGGCCGCGGCGGTCGCCAGGCATGTTGGCGCGCGCAATGTGGTGATCACCGACGTCAACGAGTACCGCCTGGGGCTGGCGCGCAAGCTGGGTGTGACCCGCGCGGTCAATGTCGCGCAGGAGAGCCTGAGCGACGTGATGGCGGAGCTGGGGATGACCGAAGGGTTCGACGTGGGCCTGGAAATGTCGGGCGCGCCGCCGGCGTTCCGTACCATGCTCGATACCATGAACCACGGCGGCCGGATTGCCATGCTCGGTATTCCACCGTCGGATATGTCCATCGACTGGACCAAGGTCATCTTCAAGGGGCTGTTTATCAAAGGGATTTATGGCCGTGAAATGTTCGAAACCTGGTACAAAATGGCGGCATTAATCCAGTCTGGTCTGGATCTGTCGCCGATCATCACCCACCGTTTCGGCATTGATGAGTTCCAGCAGGGCTTTGACGCGATGCGCTCCGGTCAGTCCGGTAAAGTGATTCTGAGCTGGGATTAAGCCCGACGGAGACGGCAGCCGGGATCGCGCGTTTGACGCCGCGAGCCCGGGCTTTCGTTGCCGGTGCGCTAGCAGATGGATAGCGGTTTTGCCAGCGCGAACGTCTTAGCGCCTGCGGGCGCTTTTTTTATTTCGATTTGGATAACATTTCTACGATCCTTCCTCGCAAATGCACTATTTCTAAATCGATTTTTTGCCTATTCGTTTATACAGTTTGTTTACGCACCGTTTAACCTTATAAACACTATGTTTAAACTCTCCGTATGCTTACTGACCTGTAATTCCGCGCGTCTGCTGCGGGAGGTTGTGCCCCCGCTACTCAAGGTGGCGGATGAATGCATTGTCGTTGACTCAGGGAGTACGGATGCGACGCTGGATATCTGCCAGCAATTTGGGTTAACGGTGCATCATCATCCCTATACCACCCACGGGGCGCAGATGAACTATGCCACGGCGCTGGCCAGCCACGACTGGGTGCTGTGCATGGATAGCGATGAAATCCTCGATAGCGAAGTCGTCGCCGCCATTCTGCGGCTCAAGGCCGGGCAGGGTAGCGATCCAGGCTGTGCGTGGCGTCTGCCGCGCTACTGGTATGTGCTGGGGGAGGCGGTCAGAACAATCTATCCCGTCTCTTCGCCGGATTACCCGGTTCGCTTGTTCAATCGTACGGTGGCGGCTTTTAATGACCGTCCGGTCGATGATCGGGTGGTCGGTCACTCCCGTTCAAGCAAACTGCCGGGCCGCGTCCGGCACGATACCTTCTATTCGCTGCATGAAGTGTTTAATAAGCTCAACAGCTATACCACCCGGCTGGTTCAATACCAGAAGGTCAGGCCGTCGCTAAGCCGCGGGATCGTCAGCGCGACTGGCGCGTTTTTTAAGTGGTATCTGTTCAGCGGGGCGTGGCGAAACGGAAAAGTGGGGGTTGTTACCGGGCTCTATGCGGCTTTGTACAGCTTTCTGAAGTATTTTAAAGCCTGGTATGCCGATCAGGATAAACGGGAACCCGTGGCGGATAAACGCCCGGATTCCCGCTCCGTTTAGTTCGTCGGATTGTCCCAGCCCTGCCATTTCAGCTGGTAGTACTGCACCAGCGTGCTCTGGCTAATGCTTTCGCTCAGGATGCTAAAGAAGCGGCTGGCGTAAACCGGCTCCGGCGGATGCTTCGGTTTACAGAATTTCACGCCGCGGAATGGGTTACGCGGCTGCGTTGGCGGTACGGCTTTCGACGGCGGCAGCCCGCTGTCTGGCCTTGAGGTATCGACCTGCGGCTCGTTCAGCAGGTTGCTCGGACGCACGAGGGTGATATCCGGCGGCAGGTTATAGACCATTTGCTGCAGGACGCGCACCGTGGTGGGGTGCGGATGACCGATGGCAATGGCGGAGCCGTTACGGCGCGCCAGCGCGATAGCCCGGTTAAACTGGACGCGGATATCGGCCTCATTCTGGGTATCGTCGAGGAACACCTTACGCTTGATCACCTTCACCCCGGTGCCCTGCGCGGCGCGCATCGCCTGAGTATTGCCGATGGTGACGCTATCGAGGAAATAGAGGTTGTAGCGCTCCAGCGCCTGCATCACCTTTTGCATCCCGAACAGGCTGGAGGTCATCGCGCTCCCCATATGGTTGTTCAGGCCAACGGCGTACGGCACTTTGCCATAGGCGTCGCGAATGATGCGTTCGATCTCAGCGCTGCTCATATCAGGACGCAGGGTGTCTTTTTCCAGCGGCTGTTTGCTGAGCGGCGCCATCGGCAGGTGAATAAGCACCTCGTGGCCGAGATTGTGCGCCCTGGTCGCCATTTCACGAGCGTGCGGCGCGTTGGGTAATACGGCGACGGAGAGGGTCGCTGGCAGCGCCAGTACCTGATTTTCCGTCTGTGGACGATAGCCAAAGTCGTCAATAACAATGGAGAGTTTGCCGGCAAATGCCGGCGATGCCATAGCCAGCGTACCGGCTACCGCGAGTGCAATTCTGCGAAATTGAAGCAAAACTTATCTTCCCAACCACGGCTGTGGATTGACCGCCTGACCCTGGCGACGAATTTCGAAATAGAGCGACGGACGGCCCTGACCGCCGCTGCTGCCTACGAGAGCTATCGGCTGGCCCGCCCGGACCTGGGTGCCGACGCTGACCAGCGCGCTTTGGTTATAGCCGTAAAGGCTCATATCGCCTTTACCGTGTTCAACGACCACCACCAGGCCGTAGCCCTGCAGCCAGTCGGCGAGGATCACCCGGCCATCGGCGATCGCCTTGACCTCGGTACCTTCAGACGCAGCGATAACCATCCCTTTCCAACGTAGTTCACCTTGCAGCTGTTCGCCATAACGATGCAGCAACGTCCCGCGTACCGGCCAGTAGGCCTGGCCCCGTGGCGAGCCCAGCCCGCCGGTACGGGACATCAGCGAACGTTCGCTTTCGGTGGGCTTGTAGGTGGTCCCTTTACGCGAGGCATCCTGCTGGCGATCGCGCACGGCCTGCGCTTCGCGGGCTTCCCGCTCGGCGCGAGCTTTCGCGGCGGCTTCGGCTTGCGCGATACGACCGCGCAGGCGCGATTCGTTGGCCCGCATTTCGCTCAGCTGCTGCTGGCCCTGCTGGATGGAGGATTCAAGACCGGAAAGGGTTTTCTTACGTTCGTTGCGCGCCTGCTCAAGTTTGGCCTGCTGCGCGCGCTGCTCGTAAACCAGCGTCTGCTGCTGGCTCTGTTTCTCTTCCAGCTCAGCCTTTTGCGCGGTGACCTCTTCGCGAGTCTGTTTTAGCTCGGCAATCGTCTCCTGGCGGGCCTGGTTGAGATAGCCGTAGTAGACCTGTATACGCTGATTACGCTCGCCTTCCTCGCCGCTGAGGATCATTTGCATCCCGGTATGCGGCCCCTGACGGAACGCGGCATCGAGCTGGGCGGACAGATTGCGCTCCTGGGAGGCGCGCTGACGTTCCAGCTTAGCGATAGACGCGTTCATCTCGTCAATCTGCTTGTTGAGCTGGACCAGGGTGCTCTGGGTTTCACGCAGCGTGCGGGCCGCGGCGGAGATGGCCTCCTCCTGCGCTTTAAGCTGAGCAAGCAGAGAGGCGCGCTGTTGCTGCTGCTGCTGTATCGCCCGCTGTTTCGCGGCGATATCGGCCTGAATAGATTTAAGCTGGTCGCGATCGTCCGCCTGAGCGGGTGCGGCGCACAGCAATACGCCAGCGCTGAGCGCGCTGGCGTAAAGGACGGATCGCACTGCCGTTGCGATCCATGTATTTGAATAAGTCGCCTTTCCCCTCATGGGGAAGGATTATTCCACGATGAACAGCGGCTTGCCAGTCATCTCTTGCGGGATTTCCATTCCCATCAGCGACAGCATGGTTGGCGCGATGTCGGAAAGCTTGCCGCCTTTGGCCACTTTCACGCTTTTGTCGCCAACGTAGATCAGCGGTACCGGCAGGTTGGTGTGAGCGGTGTGGGCCTGGCCAGTGGCCGGATCGCGCATCTGTTCCGCGTTGCCGTGATCGGCGGTGATCAGCAGCTGACCGCCGACGGATTCTACCGCTTTAGCGACCCGATCGATGCAGTTATCCAGCGTTTCAACGGCCTTAATCGCCGCTTCCATTACGCCGGTATGACCGACCATATCGCCGTTCGGGTAGTTACAGATAATGGTGTCGTACTCTCCGCCCTTGATCGCGGCCACCAGTTTTTCGGTCAGTTCGGCGGAGCTCATTTCCGGCTGCAGATCGTAGGTCGCGACTTTCGGCGAGTTGATCAGAATGCGCGCTTCGCCGCTGAACGGCTCTTCAACGCCGCCGTTGAAGAAGAAGGTGACGTGGGCGTATTTCTCGGTTTCGGAGATGCGCAGCTGGGTTTTGTCGTTTTTCGCCATCCACTCGCCGAAGGTGTTCACCAGCGAGGCCGGCGGGTAGGCGCAGGCGACGTTGATGTCGGCGGCGTATTCGGTCAGCATCACGAAGTCGAGTTTGACCGCCTTCTTCCGCGCGAAGCCATCGAAATCGGTATTCACGAAGGCGCGGGTGATTTCACGGGCGCGGTCGGCGCGGAAGTTCATGAAAATCAGCGCATCGCCATCTTCCATGGCGGCATCGGCCTGGCCTGCGGCACGAATCACGGTCGCTTTCACGAACTCGTCATTCTCATCACGAGCGTAGGCGGCGTGCAGACCCGCCACGGCGGTATCGGCCTGGAACTCGCCCTGCGCCAGAGTCATCAGGTCATACGCCTGCTCAACGCGATCCCAACGATTGTCGCGATCCATGGCGTAGTAGCGGCCGATAATCGAGGCCACGCGGCCTTTACCGAGAGCGGTAAATTTCTCTTCGAATTTGGCCAGCGAACTTTCCGCGCTGCGCGGCGGCGTGTCACGCCCATCGAGGAAGGCGTGCAGGTAGATTTTCTCCGCGCCGCGTTCGGCGGCCAGCTCCACCATCGCCATAATGTGGTCTTCGTGGCTGTGAACGCCGCCAGGCGACATCAGGCCCATGATATGCACGGCTTTGCCCGCGGCAACGGCTTTATCGACCGCAGCGGTCAGTACCGGGTTGGCGAAGAAGGTGCGTTCTTTGATTTCGACATCGAGACGGGTCAGATCCTGATAGACGATACGACCGGCGCCGAGGTTAACGTGGCCCACTTCAGAGTTACCCATCTGGCGGTCTGGCAGACCGACTTCAAGGCCAGAAGCATCGATCAGCGTATGGGGACGGTGTGCCCACAATGCGTCCATGACGGGCGTTTTCGCGCTATAGATCGCGTTATCCTGCTGCTCTTCGCGATAGCCATAGCCATCCAGAATGACCAGTACCATCGGTTTTTTAGAATTCGACATTGCAACAACCTCATGCTCAAAGACAGAAAATTTGCGTAATTTTACTACAGCTGAATCGATCAAAGCCCCGCTGAAGATCAAAGAAAGGGAGCGGAGAGGGGGGAGGGAAAGCGGCGTGGAGAGGATTTTTTCGTGACGCACCGCAGAAAATACATTACATCGCGCTCACTGGCTGTATTTGCCGCAATGCACAGGTATACTCCTTCCCTGGTTTTTTATCACTTAGTCGGGAGTTGTAACCCCCCATGCAAGAAATTATGCAATTCGTCGGCCGTCATCCCGTCCTGAGCATCGCGTGGATCGCGCTGCTGGTGGCGGTACTGTTCACCACCTTTAAAGGGCTGATGTCGAAAGTTAAAGTCATTACCCGTGGTGAAGCGACGCGTCTGATCAACAAAGAAGATGCCGTGGTCGTCGACCTGCGTCAGCGCGACGATTTCCGTAAAGGCCACATTGCCGGCTCCATCAACCTGCTGCCGAGCGATATCAAGGCAAATAACGTCGGTGAGTTGGAAAAGCACAAAGCGCAACCCATTATAGTGGTAGACGGTTCCGGTATGCAGGCGCAAGAGCCTGCCGGCTCGCTGAACAAAGCCGGATTCGAGAAGGTCTTTGTACTGAAAGAAGGCATCGCTGGCTGGAGCGGCGAAAACCTTCCGCTGGTACGCGGCAAATAATTTACCCCGCGTCTGTATGACGTAGCAGGGTCCCCCTTGCGGTCAGCCGCCGGGGGATCGCTCTGTCTGCGATGTAACATTCCCAGGGTAAAAAACAGGAGTAAAGTCATGGCCAATATTGATATCTACACCAAAGCGACCTGCCCGTTCTGCGTTCGCGCGAAAGCACTGCTGAACAGCAAAGGCGTAACCTTCAATGAACTGCCGATCGATGGCAATGCCGCGAAGCGTGAAGAGATGATTCAACGCAGCGGTCGGACGACGGTTCCGCAGATTTTTATTGATGAGCAGCACATTGGCGGCTGTGACGACTTGTATGCGCTTGATTCACGTGGTGGACTTGATCCCCTGCTGCGCTAATTTTGCGTCTACCCAGACCGGGTAGGCGTATTTAAGGACAACACGAAAGGGTTTTACTATGTCAGAACAAAACAGCACCGAAATGACTTTCCAGATTCAGCGTATCTATACCAAGGATATTTCCTTTGAAGCGCCGAATGCGCCGCAAGTTTTTCAGAAAGATTGGCAGCCGGAAGTTAAACTTGATCTGGATACGGCTTCCAGCCAGCTGGCTGAAGGCGTATACGAAGTGGTGCTGCGCGTAACCGTTACCGCTGCGCTGGGTGAAGAAACGGCATTCCTGTGCGAAGTCCAGCAGGGCGGTATCTTCTCCATCGACGGCATTGACGGCAACCAGATGGCGCATTGCCTCGGTGCATACTGCCCGAACATCCTGTTCCCGTATGCGCGTGAGTGCATTACCAGCCTGGTCTCCCGCGGTACCTTCCCGCAACTGAACCTTGCGCCAGTGAACTTCGATGCGCTGTTTATGAACTATCTGCAGCAGCAGGCTGGCGAAGGTGCCGAACAACATCAGGATGCCTGATGAACGCACTTAATGCTGCAATGACTGTGATCGGTGCCGGCTCATACGGCACCGCTCTTGCCATCACCCTGGCAAGAAATGGCCACCATGTTGTGCTCTGGGGCCATGACCCGAAACATATCGCGACGCTGCAACACGATCGCTGCAACGCCGCGTTCCTTCCTGATGTCCCGTTCCCTGATACGCTGCACCTGGAAAGCGACCTGTCGGCCGCGCTGGCTGCCAGCCGCGACATTCTGATCGTGGTGCCGAGCCATGTCTTCGGCGAGGTTCTGCGGCAGATTAAACCGCTGCTGCGCCCTGATGCGCGGCTGGTCTGGGCCACCAAAGGCCTCGAAGCGGAGACCGGTCGTTTGCTGCAGGACGTCGCGCGTGAAGCGCTGGGCGATGCTATCCCGCTGGCGGTGATTTCCGGCCCGACCTTTGCCAAAGAACTGGCGGCAGGGTTGCCGACGGCTATTTCTCTGGCGTCAACCGATCCGCAGTTTGCCGACGATCTGCAGCACTTGCTGCACTGTGGCAAAAGCTTCCGTGTCTATATCAACCCGGACTTTATCGGCGTTCAGCTAGGCGGGGCGGTGAAAAACGTCATTGCCATCGGCGCCGGGATGTCTGACGGTATCGGCTTTGGCGCCAATGCCCGTACGGCGCTGATTACCCGCGGCCTGGTTGAAATGTCTCGCCTCGGGACGGCGCTGGGCGCCGATCCGGAAACCTTTATGGGGATGGCGGGGCTGGGCGATCTGGTGCTGACCTGTACCGATAACCAATCGCGTAACCGCCGTTTTGGCATGATGCTCGGTGAGGGCATGGATGTGCAAAGCGCGCAGGATAAGATCGGTCAGGTGGTTGAAGGCTACCGCAATACCAGGGAAGTTCGCGTTCTGGCACAGCGTTTGGGTGTCGAAATGCCAATAACCGAGGAAATTTATCAGGTATTATATTGCGGAAAAATTGCGCGCGAGGCAGCATTGACGTTATTAGGCCGTGCACGCAAGGACGAGCGCAGCAATTAATCTTAAAGGAACCTTTGTCACCTCGATGACCCGGTCAGCGTAGAACTGGCCGGTCATTATGCTATCGCCTGGAGTCAGCAATGCCGTGTGAAGAACTGGATATGGTCTGGAATAATATTAAAGCCGAAGCCCGGGCTCTGGCCGACTGTGAGCCTATGCTCGCCAGTTTCTACCACGCAACGCTACTCAAGCACGAAAATCTGGGCAGCGCCCTGAGCTATATGCTGGCTAACAAACTGGCTTCTCCAATCATGCCCGCCATCGCCATTCGTGAAGTGGTGGAAGAGGCCTATGCCGCTGACCCGGAGATGATCGCCTCCGCCGCCTGCGATATCCAGGCCGTGCGCACCCGCGACCCGGCGGTAGATAAATACTCCACGCCGCTGCTGTACCTGAAAGGTTTCCACGCGCTGCAGGCCTATCGTATTGGCCACTGGCTGTGGAATCAGGGGCGCCGCGCGCTGGCGATTTTCCTGCAAAACCAGGTGTCGGTCTCCTTCCAGGTCGATATTCACCCGGCGGCGAAAATTGGCCGCGGGATCATGCTCGATCACGCTACCGGTATTGTTGTCGGGGAAACGGCGGTGATTGAGGACGACGTCTCGATTCTGCAATCGGTGACCCTCGGCGGTACCGGTAAAACCAGCGGCGACCGTCATCCGAAAATCCGTGAAGGGGTGATGATTGGCGCCGGTGCGAAAATCCTCGGCAATATCGAAGTTGGACGCGGCGCCAAAATCGGTGCCGGTTCCGTGGTGTTGCAGCCCGTACCGCCGCATACCACCGCGGCCGGGGTGCCGGCGCGTATCGTCGGTAAGCCAGAGAGCGACAAGCCGGCGATGGATATGGATCAGCACTTTAACGGCATCCACCATACGTTTGAGTACGGCGACGGGATCTAGAATCGGGTTATCCCGCGCGCTGCCGACATAGCCCGGATCAGGCGCAACGCGCCGCAATCCGGGAATAACCCGGGTTAACTGCGCAATACCGCGCCAGGGTATCCCAGCTGGCGCCAGGCCTCATACACCACCACCGACACCGCATTTGACAGGTTCATACTGCGGCTGTCCGGCATCATCGGAATCCGGATTTTCTGCTGCGGCGGCAGGGCATCAAGAATGCTGGCCGGCAGGCCGCGCGTTTCCGGGCCGAACATTAAAAAATCACCGTCCTGATAGCTGACCGCGCTGTGAGCCGGCGTCCCTTTGGTGGTCAGAGCGAACAGACGCTGTGGCCTGGCGCTTGCCACGAAGGCGGCATAGTCGTGATGGCGCTGAACGGCGGCGAATTCATGATAATCCAGCCCGGCGCGGCGCAGGCGCTTATCGTCCCAGGTGAAACCCATCGGCTCGATAATATGCAGGTTAAAACCGGTGTTGGCGCACAGGCGGATGATATTCCCGGTATTTGGCGGGATCTCTGGTTCGAATAGTACAATGTTCAGCATGCTGCCCTGTCTCATTAGGCTCTTAATCGCGCGGGCAGAATAGCAGATATTTGCCCGGCCCTCATCCCTGTGGGAGAGCGCCGGGCGGGCGGCTTACGCAGCGTTGCCCTGCGTAAGCGCATTGAAGGCGTGCAGCGCGTCGGCATTCTGCACCAGCGAATCGCGGCTGATGTCACTGATGGTTTTGGTTCCGGTCAGGGTCATGGCCACCTTCATCTCTTTCTCAATCAAATTCAGCAGGTTGGCTACGCCCTGCTTGCCGTGGGTGGCCAGCGCGTACAGATAGGCACGACCCAGCAGCACGCTGTCGGCGCCGAGGGCAATCATCCGCACCACGTCCAGGCCGTTGCGAATACCGCTATCGGCGAGAATCGTGATGTCGCCTTTCACCGCATCGGCGATCGCCGGTAAGGCGCGGGCGGAGGAGAGCACCCCGTCGAGCTGGCGACCGCCGTGGTTGGAAACCACGATCCCGTCGGCGCCGAAGCGTACGGCGTCGCGCGCATCCTGCGGATCGAGGATCCCTTTGATCACCATCGGGCCGTCCCAGAATTCGCGGATCCACTCAAGGTCTTTCCATGAAATAGACGGATCGAAGTTATTCGCCAGCCAGCCGATGTAATCCTCAAGCCCGGTAGGCTTGCCGAGATAGGCGGAGATATTACCGAGATCGTGCGGGCGGCCGTTTAAACCGACATCCCACGCCCACTGCGGGTGGGTCATCGCCTGCCAGTAGCGGCGCATGGCGGCATTCGGGCCGCTCATCCCGGAATGCGCGTCGCGATAGCGGGCGCCAGGCGTCGGCATATCGACGGTAAAGACCAGCGTGGAACAGCCGGCGGCTTTGGCGCGTTCCAGCGCATTGCGCATAAAGCCGCGGTCGCGCAGGACGTACAGCTGGAACCACATCGGGCGCTTGATGGTCGGGGCGACCTCTTCAATCGGGCAGACGGAAACGGTGGAGAGGGTAAACGGGATCCCTTTATCATCCGCCGCGCCTGCGGCCTGGACTTCGCCACGGCGGGCGTACATCCCGCACAGGCCGACCGGCGCCAGCGCCACCGGCATGGAGAGCTTCTCTTTGAACAGCGTGGTTTCCAGGCTCAGGTCCGACATATTCTTCAGTACCCGCTGGCGTAACGCCACATCGGACAGGTCTGCGACGTTGCGGCGCAGCGTATGTTCGGCATAGGCGCCGCCGTCGATATAGTGGAACAGGAACGGCGGCAGGATGCGCTGGGCGGCTGCGCGATAGTCGCTGGCGGCTGAAATAATCATCACGGGTTCTCCCTGGAATTTGCATGGTGGTCACCGGGCAGGCGGGTAATGCGCGCCTGGCGGGCCTGGTCTTCATCAAAATGTTTAATCGTGGCGTGCACAAAGCCTAAGTGCGCCATCATCGCCTGGCGCGCCCCTTCGGCATCGCCGGCGAAAATGGCCTCCATCACGGCCTGGTGCTGTTCGGTCAGGCGGGCGAAAACCGGCGGGACAAGGTACATCCGCTGGCGGCTCTGTTTGACCGAGGACTGTAAGAGGTCGAAAAAACCGCGCATGGTTTGCAGGAGCACCACGTTGTGTGAGGCTTCGGCGATTGCCAGGTGGAAGCGTACGTCGGCCTGGGAGGCCAGATCCGGGTCCTCGCTCTGGGTGGCTTCAAAGCACAGGCGAATACGCTCTTTTTCGGCATCGGTGGCCCGCATCGCCGCATGCCAGGCGGTACTGGCTTCGATGGCGTGGCGGGCTTCCAGAATATCAAAGCTGTAATCGGGGTCGTCGGCGAGCAGGGTCTTCAGCGGCTGCACAATATTCTGTTCTGACCACGCCTCATGCTGCCAGCGGACAAAGGTCCCGCCGCCGCGACGGCTGACCAACAGGCCTTCGTTAACCAGCATCGCCAGCGCTTCGCGCAGCGAGTTGCGCGACACGCCAAGCTGGGCGGCCAGCTGGCGCTCGGCGGGCAAACGCATGCCCGCCTCCAGCTTTTGTTCTTCAATCAGCGCCCGCACACGACGGGCAACATCGTCTGCAAGGCGCCGGGGCATCACTATCATGGGATCATCCAGGTTAAGACATAGGCCTGCAGGGTGGTGATGACGCCAACCATGCAGGTAAAGATCAGGCTGTGTTTCACGGTAAGGCGGAACAGATCCGACTCTTTGCCGACCAGGCCTACCGCCGCACAGGCGATGGCGATGGACTGCGGTGAAATCATTTTGCCGGTCACGCCACCGGTGGTATTGGCCGCCACCAGCAGGATATCGGAGACGCCGATTTGCTGCGCCGCGGTAGCCTGCAGCGCGGCGAACAGCGCGTTAGACGATGTATCCGAACCGGTCAGGAATACCCCCAGCCAACCGAGGAACGGCGAGAAGAAGGTAAACGCATGGCCGGTATGCGCCAGGGCGAGAGCCAGCGTCGATGACAGCCCGGAATAGTTAGAGATAAAGGCGAACGCCAGCACCATACCGATGGAGTAAATCGGCAGGGCCAGCTCTTTCATCGTGCTGCCAAAGGTCACCAGCGCATCTTTCGGTTTCATGCGCAGCCAGACTACGGACAGTATAGCCGCGAACAGGATGGCGGTACCGGTGGCAGATAGCCAGTCGAACTTATACACCGCCGCGTACGGCGTGGCCTCGCTCACCACCGGCGGCATGCGGGCGACCATCTTATCAAGGAACGGCACGGAGATATTGATGACGAAGTCATACATCGCCCCGCCCGGCGCAAACAGCGCTTTAAATGGCGGGATGCTCCATAAGGTGACGGTCGCGGTCAGGAACAGGAACGGCGACCATGCCCGAATCACCTGCCCGGCGGTGTAATGGGTGCGGGCGAGGGTCTGATCGACCTGGGCGGCGCCCATATCGCCGAAACGGAAAATACGCACCGGCTGCCAGCGTTTGAGGAACAGCGTCAGACAGACCAGCGACACCAGAGAGGAGATGATGTCCGGCAGTTCCGGGCCGAGGAAGTTAGAACTGAGGTACTGCGCGATGGCGAAGGAGCCGCCGGCAACCATGACCGCCGGCCAGGTCTCTTTGATCCCACGCCAGCCGTCCATGATTGCCATAATCCAGAACAGCACGATAATGGTCAGGAACGGTAGCTGGCGACCGACCATCTGGCCGATGGCGAAGCTATCGATACCGGTTACCTGACCGGCGACGAGGATAGGGATCCCCATCGCGCCGAAGGCCACCGGCGCGGTGTTAACAATCAGGCACAGTCCTGCCGCATACAGCGGGTTAAAGCCCAGTCCGACCAGCAGCGCGGCGGTGATGGCCACCGGGGCGCCAAAGCCCGCCGCCCCTTCGAGGAAAGCCCCGAAGGAGAAGCCAACGATCAGCATCTGCAGGCGCTGGTCCGGGGTAATCGAGAGAATCGACGAGCGGATAATGTCAAACTGCCCGGTTTTCACCGAGATTTTGTAGACGAATACCGCGGCGATAATAATCCAGGCGATAGGCCACAGCCCGTAAAAGAAGCCGTAGACTACCGAGGTCAGCGCGCGGTCGACCGGCATTTTATAAAACAGCAGCGCGACCGACAGCGCAATCGCCACGGTCCAGGTCGCTGCAATGTACCCTTTAAGTTTGAGCTTAATCAGGGCAAAAAAGAAAAACAGAATCGGTAACGATGCGATAAGACTTGAGAGCCAGATATTACCGGCCGGATCGTAATTTTGTTGCCAGAGGTTCATGCAGGTCTCCATCGGGCCATCAAGATGCGGTGCTGAGTCTGCGCTCCTTGCAGGTCACATCCTTTGTAAAACTGGCCCAGCCAAAATTCAGTTGTAGGATTAACGACAACGAATGGTTAACTAAATGTTATTGCCAGGCAATATGTCTGTGACCAAAAATGATGGATATGTGAACCGCTGGACGATCCAAGCGATAAGTGGTTGGGCCAATTAGAGTGGGATGCAGAGTCTCCCCTCTCCAGGCGGAGAGGGGAGGCAGATCAGAACGCGGTCTTAGAGAAACCGGTCATTTCTTTCAGGTTCATTTCGCGACCGAGGGCGGTCATCGGGTGCACAATCACCAGACCGCGAACGCTTTTTTTCAGCTTGCCCAGATCGGCCTGCTCTTTTTTCGTGATCGCGCGGCGATGCGGCAGGCCCATCAGCTTCTGCGCTTCTTTACTCAGCTTCTGACCCTGAACTTCGCGCAGGCGAATGATTTCGGCCTCGATGGTGGTTTTTTCTTTTTCCAGCTCGGCATACTTATCCGCAGCTTCAACCAGCGACAGGTCGGCCTGCTGGTGGCGGATGGCGTCGAGACGGTCGCTCAAACGCTTGATTTCATTCTTTTCGACTTCTTTCATGGTGACTTAATCTATTAATAAAGGGATTTTGACGACATATAGTATGTGCTGTGACGTCTGTTGTGGGTAGTTATTTATCAAAAACTCGCCGTTTTATCCGCCGAAGTTGCGGGGTCAATAAAATCTAATGATATGAATGTTAATAGTATTCTTGCTAAGAGTGCCCCGAATTTGATCTTTGTGAAGTCAGCCGTAAATTGAGCACGTTTTCCTCAACCCGGCGCCTTTTTTTGACTAATTCTTTACGGGATTATCCCCGAGAAGAGGAGGGCGTGATGGCAAAAATCGGTGACGGCGTACCGCGTATAATCGACAAGACGGTTGATTTTATGGCTTCAAGCCAGGCTTTTATGGAGTATTTGAAAAAATCCCCGCGTTTGCAGCATGTGCCACCGGAGATTCCGCAGAACAAAGAGGCGTTATTTTTGAATCGGCTGGAGTATTACCGGCAGCTTTACCGGCCAACCTGCGATCAGTCTGAACCTGAATCAGAGCGTTGATTTCTGGAAGGCTTTTTTTAAGCTGATTCGGGAAATCAGCTCAGTCAGAGAAAGCATCATCGTTGAACGTACCACCTGCTGGTAGCGCAGTTTCTGCATTGCCAGCAGCTCCTCGTCGCTATCGTCAAACAGCGGCGCCGGCGGCAGGGCCGTCACGCAATGTAGCTCGCCGAAAGGGCCAAGAATCTCATCATCGGTAAAACTGTACTCATTTCCGTCATGGTTGAGTTCTTCGCGTAGGGCCATCAGCAGCTCGGCGTCTTCATATTCGGCGCGGCTAATCACCCCAAGGCCGTAAATCAGCTTCAGGCGTACGGAAAGGTCGCCCAGCGGGCCGTCGCCATCCAGCAAGGGCTCCACTGCGTATTTCACCGCGTAGTCATCTTTACGGAATACCTGAAGCACCAGGATATTGACCGCTTCCGTGAGTAATTCGACGGTCGCTATCAGGAAGCTTCGTACGGTTTTGCCAGCATTCAGACGCTCAAGCACGCGGTTTTCAAATGCCTGTGTTTCTTCCATTATTGCCTGCATATCTGACAGGAGTAGTAATGGGCGCGGTTCGTGCCGCGCCAGATCTTGCCTCATTTGGTGGCGTTATAGTCGTTAACGGCCTCCGCTACCACGGCGCTTGCTGCATCCAGACCAGAAATCTGTGCCAGCGCAGCCTGTGGGCCTTTCTCTGCAATCAGCGTCGCCAGCTCCTGCGCCTGCGGATCTTCTTCGCTGCGGAAGTGCATCGCCGCCGCAATCCCCTTCACCAGATTGGTGTGCGGCAGCGCGTATTCCAGCGTGCCCAGCAGCGGCTTGATCAGGCGATCGCTGGCGCTCAGCTTACGCAGCGGCTGGCGGCCAACGCGCTCAACGTCATCTTGCAGATACGGGTTCTCGAAACGACCAAGGATTTTCTGGATATAGGCAGCGTGCTTCTGCGCATCAAAGCCGTAGCGTTTGATCAGTACCGCACCGCTCTCTTCCATGGCCCCTTTAACCACGGTGCGAATTTTCTCATCGAGAATCGCGTCGCGAATCGTCTGGTGACCCGCCAGTTTTCCGAGGTAGGCGGTTATAGCATGTCCGGTGTTTAAGGTGAATAGCTTACGCTCGACAAATGCCATCAGGTTGTCAGTTAATTCCATTCCTGGGATATCGGGCAGCGCGCCTTTGAACTGGGTTTTATCGACGATCCACTCGCTGAAGGTTTCTACCGTCACTTCCAGCGGGTCGTGGGTCGCGGAGGCGGATGGCGGGACGATACGGTCCACGGCGGAATCAACGAAGCCGACGTTGGCTTCGACCCAGGCTTTGTCTTCGTCAGCCAGCGCGTTAAACACGTGGCCCTTCAGCTGCGTGGTGCCGCGCACCATGTTCTCGCAGGCGATAATGTTCAGCGGGGTTTCAACACCCTGCGCCTTACGCTTCGCCAGCCCTTTGGCGATCGCCGGGGCGATGCGCTCCAGCACGACCGGACCGACGGCGGTGGTGACCAGGTCAACGCTGGCAATCAGGTCAATCACTTCCTCGCCGATGCTGCTAACGGCGCTGACGCCGGAGACGGTGTCCACCTGCTCGTTTTCGCCGACGACGTGAACCTGATAGCTATGACGGGCATTCAGGGCATCAAGCACCACCTGATTGACATCGGCGAACGTTAAGGCGATCCCGGCGTCAGCCAGCAATTTGCCGATGAAGCCACGTCCGATATTACCTGCGCCAAAATGTAATGCATTCATAGTATTAACCTTCATTAATGTTTTTACCTGAGAGGGTTCGGGTGAGGGTGGGGCCCTTACCCGAACCCTCTCTCCCCGAATGAGGAGAGAGGGACGGTTTCCCCGGATGATGGCCTGAAGGCCTGATCCGGGCGATACGCTTACTTATTGCCTTTCAGCAGAGTCAGCACTTCATCTACGCTGGTGGTGTGCGTCAGACGTTCAATCACGGATTCATCATCCAGCGCGTTGGTCAGGCTGGTGATAACCTGAATATGCTCGTTGTTGCGGGCGGCGATACCAATGACCAGGCGGGCAATGTCATCTTCATCGTCGCCGAAACGCACCCCTTGCGGGTACTGACAGAAGACCACACCGGTCTTGAGCACGCGGTCTTTTGCTTCAATGGTACCGTGTGGCACCGCGATGGACTCACCCAGGTAGGTCGAGGTCAGTTTTTCACGATCCAGCATCGCCTGCACGTATTCCGGCTCAACGTAACCACCTTTCACCAGCTGCTCACCGGCGAAGCGGATCGCCTCTTCTTTATTCGCCGCCTGGCGTCCAAGGAAGATGTTTTCCGCGCTCAGCTGGAACAGGTTGGTGTCCGGGGCATCGAAGCTGTCTTTCAGGCTGCCGCGAACCTTCTCTTCGTTATCCGTATGGCGCTGTGCGGCCACCAGACGCTCGGTCAGGTTGGTGTACAGGCCGCTGTCGAGGAAGTTGGTCAGCGAAATATGCTGGGCCTGCGGTACCTGGCGCATCGCACGCTCGGTCAGATCACGGTGGGTGATCACCAGGTCGACATCCGGCGGCAGGTTGTTAATCGCCGAGTTGGTGACGGAGATATTGCTCAGCCCGGCATCCTGTACTTTCTTACGCAGCACGCCGGCACCCATGGCGCTGGAACCCATACCGGCGTCACAGGCGACGATGATTTTGCGCACGTGGCTCAGGTCGTTAGCGACATCACCCGCGGCCAGCGGAGTGGCTGCGCCTTTGGATTCTGCTTTCATATCCTGCATGCGACGGGTCGCGGCATCGATATCATCTTCTTCTTTCACTTTGCTGGTTTTCAGCAGAATGGCGGAGACGACGAAGGAGACGGCCATTGCGGCGACAATCGCGGCGATGTTAGCGAAGTAAGCACCTTTCGGGGTCATCGCCAGTACGGCCAGGATGGAGCCTGGAGAGGCCGGAGAAACCAGACCGCCGTTGAGGATGGTCAGGGTGAATACGCCGGTCATACCGCCGAGGATAACCGCGAGAATCAGACGCGGGTTCATCAGCACGTACGGGAAGTAAATTTCGTGGATACCGCCCAGGAAGTGGATGATTGCAGCGCCGCCAGCGGACTGCTTGGCGTTACCGCGACCAAAGAACATGTACGCCAGCAGCACGCCCATACCCGGACCCGGGTTGGCTTCAATCAGGAAGAAGATTGATTTGCCCAGTTCGTGGGACTGCTGGATACCCAGCGGCGAGAAGATACCGTGGTTGATGGCGTTATTCAGGAACAGGATTTTCGCCGGTTCAACAAAGATCGACGCCAGCGGCAGCATGTCATGGACAACCATGAAGTTAACGCCCGCCGCCAGAATTTTGGACAGGACTTCAACCGCCGGGCCAATGCCGAGGAAGGCCAGAATCGCGAGGATCATCCCGATGATACCGGCGGAGAAGTTGTTTACCAGCATTTCAAAGCCGGACTTGATCTTACCGTCGACCCAGCCGTCAAAGCGTTTGATGGCCCAGCCGCCGAGAGGGCCGGCAATCATTGCGCCGAGGAACATCGGCATGTCCGCGCCGACGATGACGCCCATGGTGGTGATCGCGCCGACGACACCGCCGCGCTCGCCGCCAATCAGTTTACCGCCGGTATAACCGATCAACAGCGGTAACAGATAGGTAATCATTGGGCCGACCAGCTTCGCCAGCGTTTCGTTCGGCAACCACCCTGTTGGAATGAATAGCGCGGTGATGATACCCCACGCAATAAACGCGCCGATATTCGGCATCACCATATTGCTGAGGAATCGACCAAAGCTTTGCACCTTGATCTTGATATCGGATGACATAAAACACCCCTTCTTCTGTTTTGCTTATCGCGTAGGCTAAAAGCCTGAGGCTTGTTGTTAATGTGGCGGCAGAGGTAGCCGGACCCTGATTGATAATGCGAAATCTGGCACTGAATCGTTAAACTGTCCAGTCAGCGGGATTTTTTGTGATATATGTCACGTAAATGTAGGTGGTTGGTGGGTAAATATAGTGATCTGCATCACAAAACAATTGTGCAAAGAGCCTCCATCTGGAGAGATTCGCGCCTTTAATGCTGTTTTGTGTGATAAACGTCACAAAATTGTGACCGATATTAATTATTTATATGTGATGTTAATCACAAAATATTTCAGCTGATTTTTCCACATGTGATCTCCGGCAGGTTCTGCCGCGCGATATGCTCCGCTTGCTGGCCGACATCGTGAATACTTATACGACCCTCTGCGCGGTGAACTCTCCTCTGCCTTTTGCCTGCGCCTGAACCATACTTACCTTTTTGTTGGCAAAAGGAGCAGGCAATGAAACTGATCGGCAGCTATACCAGTCCCTTTGTGCGCAAAATTTCCGTCATCCTGCTGGAAAAAGAGATTCCTTTCGAGTTTGTTAACGAGTTCCCCTACAACGATGTCAACGGTGTCGCGAAATTTAACCCGCTTGGTAAAGTGCCGGCGCTGGTCACCGACGACGGCGAATGCTGGTACGACTCGCCAGTCATTGCCCAATATCTTGAACTGCTTGATGTCACGCCGGCGATGGTGCCGTCCGAGGCGAAAGCGGCGCTGAAAATGCGTCAGTTCGAAGCGCTGGCCGACGGCGTGATGGAAGCGGCGCAGGCGCTGGTGCGTGAAAAGGCTCGTCCGGCGGCGCAGCAGTCGGAAGGCGAACTGCTGCGCCAGCGTGAGAAGGTGGCCCGCGGCCTGGATGCGCTGGAGGCGAATATTGTCAACGGTAGCCTGCGCCCCGATGAGGTCAACCTGGCGACGATTTCCGCGGCCTGCGCGATTGCTTATCTCAACTTTCGCCGCGTGGCGCCAGGCTGGTGTGCGACGCGCCCTCAACTGATCAAACTGGTTGAGTCGCTCTTTCAGCGTCCCAGCTTTGCCCGTACAGAACCGCCAAGGACTTGACCCAGGCCGGTAACAGTTTCCGCCCGGAGGCGTTACAATCGCCGCTGATTGTTGACTCCCTCTCCCGTCGGGAGGGGGGAAAATAACTTACCGCCAGGTCCATTCATGACTACCGATATTCGTGCGCTTTATACCCGGCTTCCGGCCACCGATCGTTTGCTCCGCGACCCCGCTTTTTCTGCTGTGTTGGCCCAATATGGTCACGCCCAGGTGGTGGCGCTGCTGCGCCAGATGCTTGATGAAGCCCGGCAGCACATTCGCCAGATTCAGGCGTTACCGGCCTGGTGCGACGACTGGCCCGCGGAAACCGGGCGGCGCCTGGCGCAGACCCGGCACAGCGCACTGCGTCCGGTTTTTAATCTGACCGGGACGGTGTTGCACACTAACCTGGGACGCGCGATTCAGGCTGAAGCGGCGGTTGACGCGGTAGCGCAGGCGATGCGCGCGCCGGTGACGCTCGAGTACAGCCTGGATGATGGCGGGCGGGGGCATCGCGATCGGGCGCTGGCGGAGCTGCTGTGCCGTATCACCGGTGCTGAAGATGCCTGCATCGTTAACAACAACGCGGCGGCGGTGCTGTTGATGCTGGCGGCAACGGCCAACGGTAAAGAAGTGGTGCTCTCGCGCGGCGAGCTGGTGGAGATCGGCGGCGCGTTCCGGATCCCCGATGTGATGCGCCAGGCGGGCTGCCTCCTGCACGAAGTCGGCACCACCAACCGCACCCACGCCAAAGATTATCGCCAGGCCGTGAATGACCATACCGGACTGTTGATGAAGGTCCACACCAGCAACTACAGCATTGAAGGCTTCACCAAAGCGGTGGATGAGGCGGAGCTGGCGGCGATTGGCCGCGAGTCAGGTATTCCGGTGGTGGTCGATCTGGGCAGCGGTTCGCTGGTTGATTTGAGCGAGTACGGCCTGCCGAAAGAGCCGATGCCGCAGGAGATGATCGCCGCGGGCGTCAGCCTGGTGAGCTTCTCCGGAGATAAGCTGCTGGGCGGTCCGCAGGCGGGGATTATCGTCGGTGAGAAAGCGATGATTGCCCGTCTGCAGCAGCATCCGCTTAAGCGTGCGCTGCGCGCCGACAAAATGACGCTGGCGGCGCTGGAAGCCACTTTGCGCCTGTATCTGCACCCGGAAACGCTGGCCGAGCGCCTGCCGACCCTGCGTCTGCTGACCCGTACGGCCGAGGCGATTCACGCGCAGGCGACGCGTCTGCAGCCGCCGCTGGCCGCCCATTACGCAGAGTTTGATGTCCGGGTTGAGCCGTGTCAGTCGCAGATCGGCAGCGGTTCCTTACCGGTTGACCGGCTGCCGGGAGCGGCGCTGACCTTTACGCCGCGCGATGGTCGTGGCAGTCAGCTGGAGGCGCTGGCGGCCCGCTGGCGTGGGCTGACGATCCCGATTATCGGACGTATTTACGATGGGCGTCTGTGGCTGGACTTGCGCTGTCTTGAAGATGAATCCCGGTTTATGGAGATGTTATTACAATGATTATTGCCACCGCCGGACACGTTGACCATGGTAAAACCACGCTGTTGCAGGCGCTCACCGGCGTGAATGCCGACCGGCTGCCGGAAGAGAAATCGCGCGGCATGACCATCGATCTGGGGTACGCCTACTGGCCGCAGCCCGACGGTCGCGTGCTGGGGTTTATCGACGTGCCCGGCCATGAAAAGTTTTTGTCTAATATGCTGGCAGGCGTAGGGGGGATTGACCATGCGCTGCTGGTGGTGGCCTGCGATGATGGCGTAATGGCGCAGACCCGCGAGCATCTGGCGATCCTGCAGCTGACGGGAAACCCGTCGCTGACGGTGGCGCTAACGAAAACCGATCGCGTCGATACGGCGCGGGTGAGCGAGGTCCATGCCGATGTTGAAGCGGCGCTGGCCGAATTGGGTTTTACCGATGCCACGCTGTTTGCCACTGCCGCGACGGAAAACCGCGGGATTGGCGAGCTGCGTGACCATCTGCTGCAGTTGCCTGAACGTGCGCATCCGCAGCATCAGCGCTTTCGTCTGGCTATCGATCGCGCTTTTACCGTCAAAGGGGCGGGTCTGGTGGTTACCGGTACCGCGCTCAGCGGTGAAGTGAAGGTGGGGGAGACGCTGTGGCTGACCGGCGTCGACAAGCCGATGCGCGTGCGCGGTCTGCATGCGCAAAATCAGCCGGTAGATCAGGCCTGGGCCGGGCAACGCATCGCGCTGAATATCGTCGGCGATGCGCAAAAAGAGGCGCTGAGCCGCGGCGACTGGCTGTTATCTGCGCAACCTCCCGAACCGTCGGAGCGGGTGATTGTTGAACTGCAATGCCATACGCCGCTGACGCAATGGCAGTCATTACATATCCATCATGCGGCCAGCCATATTACCGGGCGCGTCTCGTTGCTGGAGGGCAATTTCGCCGAGCTGGTGCTGGATACCCCGCTGTGGCTGGCGGATAACGATCGTCTGGTGCTGCGCGATATCTCCGCTCGCGTCACCCTGGCGGGGGCTCGCGTATTGACGCTGAACCCGCCGCGTCGCGGTAAACGTAAAGCGGCGTATCTGCAGTGGCTACATGCCCTGGCGACGGCTACCGATGATGCCCTGGCGCTGGAGACGCATCTGCAACGCGATGCGGTGCGCCTGAGTGAATTTGCCTGGGCGCGCCAGCTGAGCGAAGACGGTCTCGCGACATTGATCGGCAAGGCCGGTTATCTGCAGGCTGGTAATAGCGTGCTCAGCGCGCCGCTGGCGGCTTGCTGGCAGGGCAAATTACTCGATGCGCTGTCACGCTATCACGATCGGCATCGCGATGAGCCGGGGCCGGGCCGTGAACGGCTGCGGCGTATTGCGCTGCCGATGGAGGACGAGGCGTTGGTGCTACTGCTGATCGAGCAGATGCGCGCCAGCGGGACGATCCTCAGTCATCACGGCTGGCTCCATCTGCCGGAACACAAGGCGGCTTTTACCGATGAGCAGCAGGCCATCTGGCTACAGGTTGCCGGGCTGTTTGCCGATGAGCCCTGGTGGGTGCGCGATCTGGCGAAAGAGGCCGGCGTCGAAGAGTCGTTGATGCGCGCGGTACTGCGCCAGGCGGCGCAGCAGGGCATGATTACTGCGATCGTCAAAGATCGTTATTACCGTAACGATCGGATCGTGGCGTTTGCCAGAATGATCCGCGAGCTGGACCAGCTGCGCGGTTCAACCTGCGCGGCAGACTTCCGCGATACCCTGAACGTCGGGCGTAAGCTGGCGATTCAAATCCTCGAGTACTTCGACCGGATTGGTTTTACCCGCCGTCGTGGAAATGATCATCTGCTGCGCGATGGCCTGCTGTTCCCCGACAAAGACAGCGCGTGATAAGACGCAACACGGCCTCGTCGGGCCCGGGCAGTACGTGACCGTACTGCCCATTAGCCCCGCTCGTTATTGCGCATCCGGCGGATTGGCGTATGCGTTTGTTCCTCACGAGGCTACGGGCGATTATTGCCCGTAGTAGGCATTTTTCCCATGCTTGCGCAGATAATGCTTATCGAGCAATTCTGGCTGCATGTCCGGCAGTCGCGGAGTCAGCTGGCGGGAGAATAGCCCCATGTAGGCGCACTCTTCCAGTACTACGGCGTTGTGTACCGCATCAGCGGCATCTTTCCCCCAGGCAAACGGCCCATGCGAATGAACCAGCACCGCGGGTACCTGCTGCGGGTCGAGGCCCCGTTCTTCAAAGGTTTTAATGATCACCTCGCCGGTTTGATATTCATATTCACCCTGAATTTCCGCTGGCGTCATCAGGCGGGTACAGGGGATGGCACCGTAAAAATAGTCGGCGTGTGTGGTGCCCCATGCGGGGAGATCGAGTCCCGCCTGTGACCAGATTGTCGCATGGCGGGAATGGGTATGGACGATCCCGCCGATTTGCGGATAGCGGCGGTATAACGCCAGATGGGTTGGGGTATCGGAGGAGGGTTTTTTACTCCCTTCCACCACTTTACCGCTGGCAATATCCACCACCACCATATCGTCAGCGGTCATTACCGTATACTCGACGCCGGAAGGCTTGATCACCATCAGCCTGCGTGTTTCGTCTACTGCGCTGACGTTACCCCAGGTAAACGTCACCAGTCGATGTTCCGGGAGCGCCAGGTTGGCCGCTAGCACCTCGGCTTTTAGCTGTTCTAACATGTGAATCCTCCTTCCTGCATACGCGCTTCAATCCAACGTCGTGCCTGGATAATTTCCAGAACCGGCTCACTGGCTTTCTCGGTCCACATTTCAATCAGAAATGAGCCGCGGTAGTTCAGTTGGTGTAGCGTTTTAAAAATACCGACAAAGTCGACACATCCTTCGCCAAACGGCACGTCGCGAAATTGTCCGGGGCTTTGTGCCGTGACAGGCTGGGTGTCTTTGAGGTGGATCGCGGCGATGCGGTCGATACCCAGCTTCAGTTCGGCGGTGACGTCATTCCCCCAGGCGCTAAGGTTGCCCACATCCGGATAGACGGTGAACCACGGCGATGAAAGCATTGCATCCCATTTTTTCCATTTGCTGATGGAGTTCATAAAGGCGGTATCCATGATTTCTACCGCCAGCATCACCTGCGCGGCCGCGGCTTGCTCCACCGCCCACGCCAGTCCCTCGGCAAAACGCTGTTGGGTGCCTTCGTCGTGCTCCTCGTAATAGACGTCATACCCTGCCAGCTGGATCGTACGGATGCCCAGATCGCGTGCCAGACGAATAGATTTGGTCATAATCTCACGCGCCCGCTCGCGTATTGCCCGGTCGCGGCTGCCAAAAGGGAAACGGCGGTGGGCGGACAGGCACATTGATGGGATCGAAACGCCAGTTTCCAGCATGGCGGTTACCAGCGATGCGCGTTGTGCGGGACTCCAGTCCAGGCGCGACAGGCGTTCGTCGGTCTCATCCACCGACATTTCAACAAAATCAAAACCGCAGCTTTTCGCCAGCACCAGTCGCTCCGGCCAACTGAGATCTTTCGCCAACGCTTTCTCATAAATGCCTAACGGATGATTACGCATGGTGTACTCCCCAGATGGCATCGATTTGTGCGTGAAACCCGGCGGCGGCTCGCGCCGGATGGGGCGCATCTGCCAGCGCGCGTCCGGCAATAAATGCTTTCACATTGATATCTTTGAACAGCGGCAGATCCTCCGGGGTAATGCCGCCGGTGATCGACAGCTCCAGACCGATATCGGAAAGCGCCTTCATGCGCGCCAGATCCGCATCCCCCCACTGCTGCCCGCTGGCCTGGGCATCGCGTCCGCGATGGTAAATCGCCTGATGGACGCCGGTACGGTACCAGGCGCGGGCGTCATCCAGCGTCCAGTTGCCAAACAGCTCTATCTGAATTTCGCCCCCGCAGGATTGCGCAACGGCGTGACCTTTCTCTACCGTGGCGAGCGGCGCGGCACAGATAATGGTCATCCAGTTGGCGCCGGCGGAAAATGCCTGCTGCGCCAGCGTTTCACCGGCATCAGCGACTTTCCAGTCGGCGACGATGATCTTCTCCGGACACTGGGCGCGCAGGGCTTTAACCGCGCTAAGCCCTTCGGTTAAGCAGAGGATGGTACCCGCCTCGATGATATCGACGTGCGCCTGTAGCAGGGCGACATCACGTTGCGCTGCCTGAAGGCTGGTGTGGTCGAGCGCCAGTTGCAGTAATGGTCGGCTCATAATGCGTGCTCCTTAATACGGGCGTGATAGCCCTGTAGTGCTTCAATCAAATTCTGGTAATGGCGGTATTTATGCTGATAGCGCGCATGGGCGGTCATATCGGGCAGCAGCGTGCGTACCGGGTGCTGCCGGGCGTGCCGGGCTTCGCTAAAGCTGCGATATACGCCGGTGCCGACGCGAGCGGCGAGGGCCGCGCCAAAGCAGCCGGTCTCTTCCACCTGCGGCAGTTCAATGCGTAACCCACTGACGTCCGCCAGCATCTGCATCCAGACGTCGGAGTGCGCCGGGCCGCCGGTGACGCGTAGGGCCTGAACGTTTGTAAAGCGTTCGCGCATACGGTTGAGATGGGTCATATGGCTGAATACCACGCCTTCATAAACCGCCTGCAGCAGGTGCGCGCGGGAATGCAGCGCCTGCATTCCGTAAAAGCCGCAGGTCATCTCCAGCCCGGCGTTGCTGCCGTAGAGAAACGGTAGAAAAAACAGCTCGCTCCCGGCTTTCGGCAAACCGGCAACGGCTTGATTGATCTCATCGAACGAGAGATCGCCCCACTGGGCGGTAAACCATTCGAGGTTGCCGGAAGAGGTTGGGCTGGCTTCGTGAACGATATACTGTCCGTCATCGACGTAGCGACCATAGACGTAAGGGTGGGCTTCGTGTTCGCGCAGACCGTGAGCGATACCGCTGGTGACGGCCCAGGTCCCCATTACCGCATTGAGGGTTGATTCATCCTCAATACCGGCGCAAAGGGCGGTGGAAACCACGTCAAACAGGCCGCCAACGACGGGAGTGCCCGCCGCCAGACCGGTTATGGCGGCTGCCTGAGCGGTGATCTCCCCGCATATTTCGGCTGACCCTACAACGGGGGGCAGCGCGCTATCGATTTCACCGATGCCCAGCCACCCGGTCAGGCGCGAGTCGTACTGACCCGCGGCCATGTTGTAGAGGTTGGACTCGGAGATGTTGCTCTCCTCGCAGCCTTTCACGCCGGTTAAGCACCAGCGCAGATAGTCATGCCCCATCATCACGCAGCCAATTTGCGCGTAACGCTGGGGTTCATTCTCTTTTACCCAGCGCAGCAGAGAAGCCGGATGTCCGGTCCATAGCGTCTGGCGGGTAATGGGATAGAGACGTTCGGGAATATGGTCCCGCTGCCAGCGTTGGACGATTTTCAACGCCCGACGGTCAGAGGAGAGGATAGCGTTACCCAGCGGTCGAGACTGCTTATCGAGCAGAAAGAGACCCTTACCCTGAGCGGAGATGCCCACGCCTTTAATTTGTTCGCCGCAAACACCGGTACGCTGCAATAGCCCGGCAATGGTCGCTGCGCACTGTTGCCAGAGCTGGTGCATGTCGCGTTCGGCGTAACCCGGCAGGGGCGACATCGTCTGTAGCGCTTGCCGATGAATGCCATGTTCATGGCCTTCGGCGTCATATAAACCGGCTTTCAGATAAGTGCCGCCGCAATCAATACCCAACCAGAAGGCCTGTTTCTTGCTCATCTTTCGTATCTCATTCTTGCCGGATAGCCCCGGCATATTTCGCAGGCCCGGCAGGCGCAGCGCCGCCGGGCTCGATTTTACGCAGTGCGCTTATGTGGGTTTATCGTCTTTACCGGAGCAGCGCCCGCGTCGCATTTCGCCGGCAGCAGCAGCGCCATCAGCGCAGCCAGCGCCAGGGAGATCGCCAGGCAGTAAACGCCAGCGTCTTTGCTGTAAAGCGTGATCAGAACCCCAACCGCGTAAGGGCCACAAAAACCGCCGAGGTTGCCAAGCGCGTTGATAACCCCGCGCGCTCCTCCCGCCATTTCAGCGCTGAACAGACGTGCCGGAATGGTCCAGAACACGCCAGCCGCCGATTGCAGGAAGAATCCGCAGCCGACCAGTGCGGCATAAGAGAGCCAAATTTGGTTTTTCAGCGCCACCGACAGGAACATGCACAGAGCGAAGCCAATCAGCGGCAGGCAGACGAACAGCTTGCGTTTACCGGTTCGGTCTGAAAGGGAAGAGAACAGGAACATCCCGGCAATGGCACCGACGTATGGCAGAATGGCGAGCATCCCAACCTGTCCCATGCTGCTATGGGTTAATTCTTTCAGAATGGTAGGCAGCCAGAGGGTGTAGCCGTAAATGCCGGTCTGGTAGAAAAAGTTCAGGGCGATAAGCTGCCACATGGTTTTGTCGGAGAGAACGGCGCCCAGAGAGGCGTTTTTGACCTCGGTTCCGGCAATGGCTTTTTGTTCTGCGGCCAGCGTCTCGACCAGATAGTGCTTCTCTGCTTCGGAAATCCAGCGCGCTTCCTGCGGACGGTCATAGATGGTGTATGCCCACAGAACTAAAACAACCAGCGAGAGCAAACCTTCGATAATAAACAGCCAGCGCCAGTCGAGAACCGTGATGATCCAGCCTGAGAGTGGGGCGGTGATAATCCCGGCAATCGGCACAAACATAATGACAATCGCGTTGGCGCGACCGCGTTCAGCGTCGGGGAACCAGTTACTGATCATCGTGAGAACGACCGGCAGCATGCCGCCTTCCGCCACGCCCAGTAAGAAGCGCAGGGCCAGCAGCTGGTACTGATTCGTAATTAACCCGGTCAGAACGGAGAGCACCGCCCAGGCGACCAGCGACCAGCCGATAAATTTCTTACCACTGCCGTGAACGGCAATTTTCCCGCCGGGAACCTGTAAAAAAAGATAACCGATAAAGAAAATACCGCCCGCCAGCCCCGCCATGGTGGCGGAAATACCTAAATCGGCATCCATTCCCCCCGGCATCGCAAAGGCAATATTGACCCGATCCATATAAGAAATAATACAAGTGATCAGTATGGGTGGAATGATTCTTAACCAGCGCTGGCGCGGTATATCTTTAATTGTAGAGTTAGAGGTTATATTCATCTTTATAGTCTCGTAATATTAAAAAATATTCTGGCGATGAAGGTGGTTATTATTATTGTGCTTGCTTTAACGCTGAGATGCCGTCGCGTAATATCGCGATACGATGATCAACGTTTGCGCTGGCATTAATTTCCAGTAATTTAATGCCTGAAAATTGCAGGGGGTCAGTTCCTGCGCAGGTAAATAATTCACGAGCGTGTACGGTGGTCATCAGGCTGTGCGGGCAGAAAGGCGCGAACGGCGCGTGTAAATCCTGCCATTCGCCGTACTCGCCGGTTTGCGTCGTGCCAGAAAACATCAGCGCGCCGAGCTTGCCTGCCCGTTTTACCTGCTGTGTATGGGTGAGCGGTAGAACGGTATTCTGCCCTTCAATGGCCGAACGTGCCCAGTTAATACACATGCTAATGTCATAGTCGGCAATGGCTTCCAGTACGTTTTCTAACGGTAAGAATCCTTTGCGCGGCGCGGTGCCGGTCATGGCGTCGCAGTGCTCCAGCACCAGGTCACAAGACCAGTCCCAGCGGGTAATCTCTTTTAATGACCGGGCGAAGGCGTCGGTAGCCTGAGCCACGTTGGCATTGCCCGCCATCGGGGCGGCGTGAAGCTCGAGAGCTATCACCTTTCCGGCGGTACCGGCATTGATTTTAGCGATCTTTTTATGCAGGTGGCGATAGTACTCCACGCAGGCTTTACGCTGTTCTTCGTCGCTGGACGCCAGCCCAAAGCCGCTCTTTTCACCGCGGCGGCGCATGGTTTCCATGATGGCGGTGACGACAATCTGCCAGTGTCCCGGCGTATGGCGCAATAACCACTCGTCGCCGAGCGGATGAAGATGTTCAAGACAGGGTTGCTCCAGTCCGCGAATATCCGGGGTGTCGGAGAGCTGCCGCCAGAATTCCGTCTCTTCCTCTTCACTCTTTTGGTGAAATGAGGGTGCACAGGGATACGCACCGATAATGTAACCGGTATTATTCGAATTCATTTTGTGCTCCTTTTTATAAAACTGAAATAGCGACCTTAACGACTATTTTGCGGATCGGCGTGGCTACAGTTTTATTACATCCAGGACGATGGACATCTTGCGGGAAAAATATGGCATAGTTTCCTGGAGTCATTTCAAAGAACGATTCGTGTTCGCTATCGTGATAGAAAATAATATCGCGCTGTTCTAACAAAGATTCGCTGATTTGATTATTTCCGGTATCAATGGCAATACCGATTTTCTCTTCGCCCGATGCCAGAAACTGGATATCCAGATAGCGACGGTGGACCTCCGGACGATTTTCAGCGGCATCGCGGGTGGTTAAATCGATAACCTGTGCGAAGATGTTTTTGCCGTCGATTTCCACTACGCCGGGTTCCAGCGCGTGGAAATCCGTCGTGCGCAGGAAATCAAGCGCCTGTTCAATAGCCGCAGGCAGACGACACGGGTTAGGTTGAGCAATATGACCAAAAATCATGGGTTAGCTCCTTACAGCGTCTGAATTTTGGCCCATACGCTGTCGTCGACGGTAATGCCGTTGCGGCGGTTTTCATCCAGCAGACGGGTAAACTCATGACCGGGCAGACGGACCGCCACATTTTCATCGGCGCGTTCGGCGGTGGTGATGAAATCCATAATCCGTTGCAGCTTGGCATCGCGGGTTGCGCCGTCGATCAGCTTATCAACCTCAATGGCGATGAAGATCTGCGAAACGCCATATTCATCGCTGTTTTCCTGGGTCACTTCGGCAACCGAAGAACCGTTGGAGAGCAGGGTGGCAATCATATCCAGCACAATCGACAGGCCGGAACCTTTCCAGTAGCCCATCGGTAATATGCGGCGATTTTTCTCGATAACCCCCGGCTCTTTGGTTAAACGACCTTCATCGTCGAATCCACCGTCCACGGGCAGCTCGCGGCCGGCAAGTCGGTTAACCTCCAGCATGCCGTAGGAGAACATCGACATCGACATATCCACCATGGTGATTGGCGTCGACGGGATGGCGACGATCAGCGGGTTGGTACCAATACGGCACTCTTTAGCGCCCCACGGCGGCATAACGGCGATGGAGTTGGTCCAGCAGATACCGATATAGCCCTTTTCCGCCGCCTGCCAGCCGTAGCTGCCGCCGCGCATCCAGTGGTTAGCATTACGTAAAGCTACCAGGCCGATACCGTGATCGGAGGCCAGCTCGATGGCCCGATCCATCATCTTTTTCGCCGTCAGGTTGCCGATGGAACGCTGAGCATCCCACTGTTCGATGGCGCCGAGGCTGGTCACCCGCTGCGGTTTAGCTTCAGGGATAATGTCACCGTTATCCAACTGCTGGATGAAGCGAGGGAAGCGGTTCACGCCGTGAGAATAGACGCCGGATTCGGTGGTGCGGGCAAACATTTCTGCGCAGGCATCGGCGGTTTCTGCGGCGATACCACGTGCCTGCAGTACCCGATTGAATGCCTCTTTTAACTGCTCAAACGTTACTTTCATTACTGTTTCCCTGGTCAGAGTTGATCGCTTTTTTATCTCTAAATTTCACTATGCGAAATCTGATTTCAAATATATAGATCAATTTTTGTTAGATCAACGGGCGGCGTTATTTTTAAAGATTATAAAAATCATAAGGTTGTGTTTTTTTGGTTCAGATCGTGAACTGAAACACACTTTGCGCTACCATCTGAACGCGACAAAAATGGGAGCAGAAGCGATGGGCACAAAAGAGAGCGAGATCACGCAAGATAAAGAGAGGCCTGCCGGAAGTCAGAGCCTTTTTCGTGGGTTGATGCTAATTGAGATCCTGAGTAATTATCCAAATGGCTGTCCGCTGGCGCATCTGTCGGAACTGGCGGGCCTGAACAAAAGTACCGTTCATCGCTTATTACAGGGGCTGCAATCCTGCGGCTACGTGACGCCTGCCCCGGCTGCGGGGAGCTATCGTCTGACGACAAAGTTTATCGCCGTTGGCCAAAAGGCTTTGTCGTCGCTGAATATTATCCACGTCGCGGCGCCGCATCTTGAGGCGCTTAACCTGGCCACCGGCGAGACGGTGAACTTCTCCAGCCGTGAAGATGACCACGCCATCCTGATTTATAAGCTGGAGCCGACCACCGGCATGCTACGTACGCGCGCCTACATTGGCCAGCATATGCCGCTGTACTGCTCGGCAATGGGCAAGATTTATATGGCGTTTGGCCATCCTGACTACGTTGAGAGCTACTGGAATTCACACCAGGAGATTATTCAGCCGCTGACCCGGAATACCATTACCGGCTTGCCTGCGATGCATGATGAACTGGCGCAGATCCGCGAGCGTAATATGGCGATGGACAGGGAAGAGAACGAGCTGGGCGTGTCCTGCCTGGCTGTTCCCGTTTTCGATATTCATGGGCGCGTGCCTTATGCCATTTCCATCTCCTTATCAACATCGCGCCTCAAGCAGGTAGGAGAGAAAAATTTACTCAAGCCGCTGCGCGATACGGCAGAGGCGATTTCTCGCGAACTGGGTTTTTCCGTGCGGGAAGGCTAAGGCAAATGACCAGATTGTCCCGGACATCTGAGAGAAAACGCCGCTGATTCCATTCAGGATCAAGGCGCGGGAGCGCCTTTTTCTGGCACGCTGCGGTTTTACTCCCATGGAGCTGTGGATGAACCGGTTTATTCTTGCGGATGCCCAGAAATGTATTGCCTGCCGGACCTGTGAAGTGGCCTGTGTGGTCACGCATCAGCATGACCAAAGCTGTTCCACGGTTTCTGCGACACAGTTTGCGCCCCGCATTCGCGTGGTGAAAAGCGGTGAGCTATCAACGGCGACGCTGTGCCGGCAATGCGAAGATGCGCCCTGCGCTAATGTCTGCCCGGTGGGCGCCATTCAGCGTGAAAATGCCGTCTGGCGCGTCGATCAGCGCCGCTGTATCGGCTGTAAAAGCTGCATGGTGGCCTGCCCGTATGGCGCGATGACCGTGATGCTCACCGGGGAGGGCGTGCAGGCGCTGAAATGTGATTTATGCAGCCACAGTACGCAGGGCCCTGCCTGCGTGGCCGCCTGCCCGACCCAGGCGCTGCGCTGCGTGGAGAGCGACGAGCTTGAGAGGTTAAGTGCGCAAAGACGTCGGCGAGCGGCGCTGGCGATGTAGACGGCTGCCGCGGGGGGGATATGTGGCCTTCCGGCGGGCCACTCATGGCGGGAAACGCCCGGATGGCGCATAAACCGCACATCCGGGGACGGCATCGCCGGAGAATCCGCGCGCTTACGCCAGCTGTTCGCGCCAGGCCAGCTCGACCTCTTCGGCGAGAATTTTCACCCCGGCTTCGATTTTATGCGGATCCGGCACGTAGTTCATGCGCATGCACTGGTGCGTATGCGGCCAGGGCCTGTCGAGACCCGGGAAGAAGTAATCGCCCGGCACCATCAATACGCCGCGCTTTTTCAGCCGCTGATACAGCAGTTCGGTAGAGATGGGCAGATCTTTAAACCACAGCCAGAGGAAAATCGCCCCTTCCGGTTTATGAATCAGGCAGCGCTCTTCCGGCAGGTAGCGACGAATAATGGCGATAGTTTCCTGCACGCGTTGGTAGTAGAACGGCTTAATCACCGTTTCCGACAGGCGCAGCAGGTCATGACGTTTAATCATTTCGCACATCATCGCCGGCCCCATTCCGCCAGGCGCCAGGCTGATAATCCCGTTCATATTGCTGATGGCGGTAATGATCTTCTCATTAGCAATGATAATCCCGCAGCGGCTGCCCGGCAGGCCCAGCTTGGACAGGCTCATGCACAGTACGATATTGGGGTTCCACAGCGGTCTGGCATCGCTGAAAATAATCCCCGGGAAGGGGACGCCATAGGCGTTATCAATCACCAGCGGTACGCCGTGTTGATTGGCCAGCGCATCCAGTTTGATCAGCTCATCGTCGGTAATTACGTTACCGGTAGGGTTTGTCGGGCGGGAAACGCAAATCATCCCCGTCTCTTCGGTGACCTGCAGGTGTTCGAAATCCACGTGGTATTTAAACTGGCCTTCCGGCAGCAGTTCGATATTCGGGCGGGTGGAGACAAACAAATCCTCTTCGAGACCGGAATCGGCGTAGCCAATATATTCCGGCGTCAGCGGGAACAGGACTTTGCGGGTGGTGCCATCCGCACGGCGCCCGGCAAAGAGGTTAAATAAGTAGAAAAACGCACTCTGACTGCCATTTGTCAGTGCAATATTCTGTGGTTCGATCTCCCAGCCCAGTTCATCACGCAACATCTGCGCCAGTACGGTCAGAAGCTCGCTTTTCCCCTGCGGACCGTCGTAATTACAAAGCGCATCAAGGGCTTTGCCGTTGGCGAGCATGTCGGCCAGCAGGTTATTGAAGTATTCGTTCATCTCCGGGATCTGTGCGGGATTACCGCCGCCCAGCATGATTGCGCCCGGAGTTCGCAGGCCGTCGTTAAGGTCTTCCATCAGGCGGGTGATGCCTGAATGACGGGTGAATTTGTCGCCGAAAAGTGAAAATGTCATCGCGGATAATCTGTCGGTCTTCCTGGAAAGTGGGTAACCATAACGCCAGCGTTGACGAGGTGCAAATCGACAGGGGAGACGATGATTTTGTTTTTATGCTGGTTTATCACTATCTTTTAGATTTTTATGCTGAAATGACTCCCTCGAATATGGAGGGAGTCGTCTGTCACCGGTTATTGTTGGCCGGCCCACACCACCATGACTTTGTCAGCGCCGCTGTCGCGCACGAAGCCATAGCCCTGTGGTATTGAGAGCGTGGTCTGTTTACCCATGCCAATTGCCGGATGGCGGGCGCGGAACTGACCGAGCTTCTGCCAGTGGGTGACGCTGAGTGCGGCTTTACCCGCGATGTCCTGCCAGTTCATATCCGAGCGCGTTCCCTGTAATGGATCGGATCCGCCAGGGCCCGACGGCCGCGCGGATTCATCGCCGTAGAACAGCTGGACCGTGCCCGGGGCGAGCAGCAGCAGTTCTGCCGCCGAGCTGCCGCCTTCGCGGAACAGGCGCGTATCGTGGGATGAGAGATAGCTCAGGACATTAAACGTCTGCAGTTTGTCCGCCATTTGCTGCCAGGTGAGGTCAATATTGGCCAGGCAGGTGGACGCTTTCGCCGCCTGATCCTGATAGTCGAAGTTAATCATCGCATCAAAACCATGACGGTAGTAATCGCTCTGCATAACCCCGTGTCCCCAGGCTTCACCGGTCATCCAGAAAGGGGCGTTATCCAGCGCTTTGTCCGGGTTGGCCCGTTTCCATTCCGCCAGCGCCGCGGTTGCCTGGGTTTTCAACTGCTGCCAGGCGGCCTGCTCAACGTGCCTGGCGGTATCGACGCGAAAACCATCGATGCCGTAATCACGCACCCATTGGCTCAGCCAGTGGGTCAGGTAATCGCGCGGGGTGAAGCCAGAAATCGCTTTTGCCGCCGTGTCCGGCTTGTGTTGATAGAAGTTCGGCAGCCCGGAAGGGGTTGTCGATTCTGTTTTCAGGTCCGGCAGGAAGGCCAGCGACATGGTCAGATCGTCGAAGCCGGGGTTATCGTAGTCGCCAATATCGGTACGAATCCACTTTTTGCCCCACCATTTTTCCCAGCCCGCTTTATCGCTGAAGTTGATGTAGTCATTGAAGCTATGCCAGGTCTGACCCGGGCCGGGCTTCCAGTCGGTCCAGCGTTCGCCAAGGGTTTTTTTTAGCTCGTCGCCCTGGAGATACAGCGAGCCAAATTTGAACTCCTGCATGTCGGCGAGGGTGGCGTAGCCGGTATGGTTCATTACCACATCGAACAGAATACGAATGCCGCGCCTGTGGGCCTCGTCGACCAGGCGGCGTAAATCCTCCTCGGTGCCCATGTTGGCATCCAGCTTTGTCCAGTCCTGGGTGTAGTAGCCGTGGTAGGCGTAATGCGGGAAATCGCCTTTGCTTCCGCCGCCGACCCAGCCGTGGATTTGCTCCAGCGGAGAGCTTATCCATAGCGCGTTAACGCCCAGATCTTTAAGGTAATCGAGCTTGCTGGTCAGGCCCTGCAGGTCTCCGCCGTGGAAGGTGCCGATTTCCTGCATGCCGTCTTTGTGCCGCCCGTAGCTATTGTCGTTAGCCGGATTGCCGTTCACAAAACGATCGGTCAACACGAAATAGACGGTGGCGTTATGCCAGTTGAAGGGGGCTGCGGCGGCCGTTTCCGCACGTTCAAGCAGGAGTAAACCGTTGCTGTTGGGGGCGGGTTGCAGGGTGATTTTCCCACCGCTTACCGTGGCGATGTTACCGCTGTAGAAATCACGGACTTTGCTGCCTTCGGCAAAGGTGCTGCTGACATCCAGCGTCAACGGCTTGCCGTCCCATTTCGGGCACTGGCGCAGCTGCGGCGTAGACGCCGTTACGGCCTCTGTTTCCTTTAGGGAGATCATCAACGTCGGCGTGCCGGAGCGGGTATCGACGGCCAGGGTGTACTGGCCTTCGCGGAAGACGCGCCACTGCGCGGGATCGCCGTGACAAGGTTCCATTGACAGCATCTGGTTGAGTTTTATCGCCCCGGCGGGCTGCCAGCACTGTTGGTCAAAATTTATTTGCAGAGGCCGTGTACCCTTCGCCACCTCGTTTTGGCTAATAAATCTGCCGCTGCTCTCTTCGGTAAAGGCAGGGAAATCAGCGGTCGTCCAGGCGGCGAAAGCCATCCCAGGCAACAAGAGCGACGCAAGCGCAGCGAGTTTCATTGCGGAATCCTGTGAGCGGTGTTTTTTGCAGTGTGCCTGTCAAACCGGGCGGTGAACTCATCCCATCTGCGCTTTTACGGGGATGATAAAAAGGGGTGAGTGACAGAGCTCAAAAAATAAGCTAAAAATGAGATCGTGCTAGCATTTTCACACCCTGGCCGCGCGGCAGAAACCGATTTCAGATGACAGCTTTTCGGAATTGGACTATTTCTGTTAGTGCTCTCACTGGGTATTTTTGCTACTATTCGCGACTCAATTAACGTTTTTTTGCGTAAAACAAGGTGTTGGAATGATTAAATCCGACCAGGAGACCTAATGATATCGATTCCCATGCGACGATATGGGGCTGCGATACTCATGTTACTTACCTGCATATTTTCAGGTAGTGTGTTGGCAACAACCCACACAGCAACAACGAGTCATAAAGCCTCACAAGTAAAGAAAAGTAGTCAAGTTAAGGTAAGCAGTAAACAAGAGTATTCTCGCAATAGTGTAAAGAGTAGTTCACTTCCTGATTTGCGAAAATACCCTTCCGGAACCCCAAGGAAAAAAGCGTTTCTCCGGACAGTAATGCCTTATATTACTAAACAGAATCAGGTGATTACCGCCGATCGTAACTGGCTTGTTGCTAAGCAGTACGACGCACGCTGGTCACCGACGGAGCGTTCGCGCCTGAAAGATATTACTGCGCGTTATAAGGTGAAATGGTCTGGCAACACCCGCCATATTCCATGGAACACGCTGATGGAGCGCGTCGACATCATTCCGAACAGCATGGTGGCAACCATGGCGGCGGCGGAAAGCGGTTGGGGCACCTCCAAACTGGCGCGCATGAACAACAATCTGTTTGGTATGAAATGCGGTGGCGGAAACTGCCGCGGTGCGATGAAAGGCTATTCCCAGTTTGACTCTGTGGAGCAGTCGGTACAGGCCTATGTTACTAACCTGAACACGCATCCGGCCTATAATTCTTTCCGTAAATCCCGTGCGCAGCTGCGTAAAACGGATCAGGAAGTGACCGCCAGCACCATGATTCATAAGCTGAAGGGCTATTCGACCAAAGGGTCGAGCTATAACAACTATCTCTTCGCGATGTATCAGGATAACCAGCGGCTGATTGCGGCCCATATGTAATTGAAAATGCCCGGCGCGTAAGCCCGGGCATTTTTCTTTCCTGCGATTTTCCCCTCTACATCATCACTTCGCTGTGCCGGTCCCGGTACTCCTTCGGCGTTACGTCGTACTCTTTTTTAAACACCGAATAGAAATATTGCAGCGACGGGTAGCCGCACATTTGCGAGATTTCATTAATCGACAGCGTCGTGGAAACCAGCAGACTGCGGGCCTTTTCTAACTTCTCGCTGTGAATGACGGTATGAATCGTTTCGCCGACCTCCTCCTTAAAGCGCTTTTCAAGGTTGGAGCGGGAGATGCCGACGGCATCGAGTACCTGTTCGACTTTGATGCCTTTACAGGCGTTATTGCGGATATAGTGCATCGCCTGAATCACCGAGGGGTCGCTAAGCGAGCGATAGTCCGTGGAGCGTCGTTCAACGACGCGCATCGGGGGAACCAGCCGGCGCTGCAGCGGCAGCGGTTCTTTATCCAGCAGGCGGTGCAGCAGTTTCGCCGCCTGATACCCCATCTGCCGGGTGCCCTGGGCGACGGAGGAGAGGGCCACGCGTGACAGGTAGCGGGTCAGCTCTTCGTTATCAATGCCGATAACGCACAGCTTTTCCGGCACCGGAATATGCAACAGTTCGCAGGCCTGGAGCACGTGGCGTGCGCGTGCGTCGGTGACGGCGATAATTCCGGTTTGCGGCGGCAGCGTTTGCAGCCAGTCCGCCAGGCGGTTCTGCGCGTGCTGCCAGTTTTCCGGGGCGGTCTCCAGCCCCTGGTACACCACGCCGCGATACTTCTCTTTGGCGACCAGCTGACAAAACGCGTGCTCGCGCTCGACAGCCCAGCGTTTCCCACTGGAGGCGGGAAGGCCGTAAAAGGCGAAGCGCTGGACCCCTTTTTCTTTCAGATGGAGGAACGCGCTTTCGACCAGGGCGGCGTTATCCGTCGCAATATAGTGAACCGGGGGATAACATTCAGGGCGGTGGTAGGAGCCGCCGACGCCGACAATCGGCACGTCGACATCCGCCAGCAGCTTTTCAATTTCCGGATCGTCATAATCGGCGATGACGCCGTCTCCTAGCCACTCCCTGATGTTCTCAATGCGCGCGCGAAAATCTTCTTCAATGAAGATGTCCCATTCCAGTTGCGATGCCTGTAAATACTCACCGACCCCTTCGACAACCTGCCGGTCATAGGCTTTATTGGCATTGAATAGCAGCGTAATACGGTGGCGCTTTGCAAACATAATCTCTTTTTCCTGATCTCTCTTGCTGGCCATACAATACCGGCCAATGCCCGAATAATGACAACCGACTTATACGCAAATCTGGCGGTAGCGCAAAGAATTCGGGCATTCTTTTTTCAACCTGCTTACGCTCGTCGCTTGGTCGCCGAATCCATCCACACCGCCAGCAGTAAGATGGCGCCCTTGACGATGTACTGCCAGAAGGTGGCGACATCCATCATACTCATGCCGTTATCCAGCGCCGACATGATAAATGCCCCCATGACCGCTCCGGCGACGCTACCGACACCGCCGGCCAGGCTGGTGCCGCCGATGACGCAGGCGGCGATGGCATCCAGCTCGGCAATGTTGCCTGCGGAAGGCGAACCGGCACCCAGGCGCGAGCTGAGGATCAGGCCGGCGATGGCCACCATCAGGCCGTTGATGGCGAAAACCGCCAGCTTGGTGCGCTCAACGCTGATGCCGGACAGACGCGCCGCTTCCAGGTTGCCGCCGATGGCGTATATCCGGCGACCAAAAGCGGTGCGGGTCGCCATAAACATTCCGACCAGCAGCAGCGCCGCCAGAATGAGCACCGGCGTCGGCACGCCGCGATAATCGTTTAATAACCAGATGGCGCCCAGCACTAAAACGGCGGTGATGCTCTGGCGGGCCACCGTCGAAGTGGGGGCCGGGGTGGTTAACCCCAGCGACTGGCGGCGCAGGCGGCCGCGCCACTGCCAGACAATAAAGGCCGCCATACCGATCACACCAATACCGAAGCCGAGTCCGTCCGGCAGGTAGCTTTGACCAATTTGCGACATCGCCGGGCTGGTAGGGGAGACGGTGGTACCGTTGGTGATACCGATCAGAATACCGCGGAACGCCAGCATCCCCGCGAGGGTCACGATAAACGAAGGAACCTTGCGATAGGCGACCCACCAACCGTTCCACGCGCCAAGCAGCAGCCCCATTGCCAGGGTGACCACTATGGTCAGCGGCAGCGGCCAGCCGAACCAGACGTCAAAAATCGCCGCCGCGCCGCCGAGCAGCCCCATCATTGAGCCGACGGAGAGGTCGATCTCCGCGGAAATAATGACGAAGACCATCCCGACCGCCAGGATGCCGGTGATCGCCGTTTGCCGCAGCAGGTTGGAAATGTTGCGCGCGCTTAAATAGGCCCCCTCGGTGGCCCAGGTGAAGAACAGCATGATCACCACGATGGCGGCGATCATCACGAAAACCTGCAGATTCAGCCCTTTGAATCCGGACAGGACGGCAGGGGCGGGCGGGATGATTTTTATCTCAGACGACGTATTTTTCGACATGGTGTTCGCTCCTCAATGCGGCTTCCATCACCTGTTCCTGGGTCAGACCCTGATTGACTAAATTGGCCTTCAGCTTGCCTTCATGCATCACCAGTACCCGATCGCTTAACCCCAGTACTTCGGGAAGCTCGGAGGAGATGACGATAACGGCGATCCCCTGCTGCACCAGCTGGTTAATCAGCTTGTAGATTTCGTATTTCGCGCCGATATCGATGCCGCGGGTGGGCTCATCGAGGATCAGAATGCGCGGATTCAGCAGCAGGCAGCGGGCGAGAATCGCTTTCTGCTGATTGCCGCCGCTCAGGCGCCCGATGGCCAGCTCCGGCGATGAGGTTTTAATTTTCAGGCGCTGGATGGATTGCTGAATACAGTGCTGCTCGCCGGCGTCGTCCAGGCTACTGAGCGGGCCGGTAAACTGACTTAATGCGGCCAGAGTGATGTTTTTGCCCACCGCCATCACCGGCACGATGCCGTCTTTTTTGCGGTCTTCCGGCACCATAGCGATACCGTGGGCGATAGCCTGCTGGCAGTTATGAATCGCAACCTGCTGGCCATCAATGAACACTTTCCCTTCCCAGCGCCCCGGCCAGACGCCAAACAGACACTGGACGGCTTCGGTGCGCCCGGCGCCGACCAGCCCGGCGATACCGAGGATTTCACCGCGACGCAGTGAAAAGGAGATATCGTTGACCCGCTTAATGTGGCGGTTGACCGGGTGCCATGCGGTTAAATTTTCAACGCGTAAAATTTCATCGCCGCAGTCATGGGGCTCGTTTGGATAGAGGGCGGTGAGCTCACGTCCCACCATCATGGTGATCACATCATCTTCATTCATGCCGCTGGCATCGCGGGTGCCGATATGCTGGCCGTCGCGAATGACGCAGATGGTGTCGGAGATGGCCTTGACTTCGTTGAGCTTGTGGGAAATATAAATGCAGGCGATACCGTGATGTTGCAGATCGCGAATAATATCCAGCAAAATAGCCGTTTCTTGCTCGGTTAAAGAGGCGGTGGGCTCATCGAGGATCAATAAACGCACCTGTTTATTGAGCGCCTTGGCAATTTCAACCAGCTGCTGCTGACCAAGGCCTAAATCGCCCACGCGGGTATCGGGTGAAATGGCTAAATTAACCTGGGCCAGCAGTTTCTGGCAGCGTAGGGTCATGGTTTCATAGTCAAGGAGGCCATGGCGTGAGATTTCCGCGCCGAGGAAAATATTCTCCAGAACGCTCAGATGCTTAACCAACGCCAGCTCCTGGTGAATAATGGCAATACCTTTCCGTTCGGTATCGCGAATGTGGGCAGGCTGCAGCGTTTCGCCAGCGAAAATAATCTCACCGTCATAACTGCCGTGCGGATAAATGCCGCACAGGACTTTCATCAGCGTGGATTTGCCAGAGCCATTTTCTCCGCATAATGAGACGACTTCCCCGGCGTTAAGTCGCAGGCTGATATTATCTACCGCCTTCACCGCGCCGAAGGTTTTGGTGATGTTCTTCATTTCGAGTAACCAGGACATAGAAGCTCCGCATAAGCGATATCCGGCTGGACGAGAATAACGCCCCGGGGAGGGGCGTCAGGGATTATAATTCGCTCTTTTTATGGAACCCGTCTTTAACCACGGTCTGGTCAATATTGTCTTTGTTGACTTCGATAGGGGTTAACAGCCGGGACGGGACATCTTTCAGCCCATTATTTAAGTTGGCGTCGGCATGCGGTTGTTTATCATTCCCGAGCTCAACGGCAATCTCGGCAGCGGTGGTGGCAAGCGTGGTGATGGGTTTATAGACGGTCATGGTCTGTGTGCCGGCGATAATACGCTTCACGCCGGCAAGGTCGGCATCCTGGCCGGAAATCGCCACCTTCCCTGCCAGACCCTGGGCGCTTAAGGCCTGAATCGCTCCGCCGGCGGTGGCATCGTTGGAGGCGACAACCGCATCAATTTTGTTATTGTTAGCGGTGAGCGCGTTTTCCATGATTTTTAACGCATTTTCCGGCAGCCAGCCGTCAACCCACTGATCGCCGACAATCTTAATTTTACCCTCGTCAATATACGGTTTGAGCACTTTCATTTGCCCGGCGCGGAAAAGTTTGGCGTTATTATCTACCGGAGATCCGCCCATCAGAAAATAATTTCCCTGCGGCGTTTTAGCAACCAGACTTTGGGCCTGCATTTCGCCCACTTTTTCGTTATCAAAGGAAATATAGAAATCAATATCTGCGTTGTTGATCATCCGATCGTAGGCCAGAACTTTAATCCCTTCCTGTTTTGCCTCTTTAATCACATTACTTAATACCTGGCCGTTATAGGGGATAATAACCAGAACATCTACGCCGCGATTTATCATATTTTCAATCTGCGACATTTGCGTTTCTTCATTGCCATTGGCAGATTGCACAAATACTTTTGCGCCTAATGATTCGGCTTTATTAACAAAAATATCGCGGTCTTTCTGCCAGCGCTCCAGGCGGAGATCGTCAATGGCCATACCGATTTTAACTTCTTTAGCAATGCCCGCCATACTGGTCAGCAGGAGGGATGCGCAGAGTGTGAGGCAAAGGTTCTTTATCTTCATAATAATAACGCCTTTTTTGTGAAGTACAGGATAAGACGAACGAGGCAAAGAAACGGCCTGATACGTAGTAGATTCTTAACAGGTACAGGAAGGCTGGCAATTACCTGTGCTTATTTTGGTATTACGAAATTTAGTTTGTTTTCTGATTTATGACCGCGATCGGATTTTTAATCATCATTAATTTCCATAGGCCCTTGATATTTCATCAATGAGACAATGGACGGACTTATTTGTAATAACGGTTTATGCGATCTGGCGCACGTTTGTGGATTCTCTCAATGACGGTGTGAAATAACGTAATTGAGGGAAGTCAATCATGAATTCTATATTGGCTTATGACTTATTACCCGCCGCATCCCTGAATATGGAGTTCATTATGCAGACCTATTTCGATCAACTCGATCGCGTTCGTTACGAAGGCCCAAAATCGACTAACCCGCTGGCGTTCCGGCACTACAATCCGGATGAGCTGGTACTGGGTAAACGCATGGAAGAGCACCTGCGGTTTGCCGCCTGCTACTGGCACACCTTCTGCTGGAACGGCGCAGATATGTTTGGCGTGGGCTCCTTTAACCGTCCGTGGCAGCAGCCCGGCGACGCGCTGGAAATGGCAAAGCGCAAAGCGGACGTCGCCTTTGAGTTTTTCCACAAGCTCAACGTGCCGTATTACTGCTTTCATGATGTTGATGTCTCTCCGGAAGGGGCGTCGCTGAAGGAGTATCTGGACAATTTTGCCCGGATGGTCGATGTGCTGGCGGCGAAACAAGAACAGAGCGGCGTGAAGCTGCTATGGGGCACGGCAAACTGCTTTACCAACCCGCGCTATGGCGCAGGGGCGGCGACCAACCCGGATCCGGAAGTCTTCAGCTGGGCGGCGACCCAGGTGGTGACCGCCATGGATGCCACCCACAAGCTGGGCGGGGAAAACTATGTTCTGTGGGGCGGCCGCGAAGGGTATGAAACGCTGCTCAATACCGACCTGCGCCAGGAACGTGAACAAATTGGTCGCTTTATGCAGCTGGTCGTTGAGCACAAACATAAAATTGGCTTCCAGGGCACGCTGCTGATTGAGCCAAAACCGCAGGAGCCGACCAAGCATCAGTACGATTACGATGCCTCAACCGTCTACGGTTTTCTCAAGCAGTTTGGCCTGGAAAAAGAGATCAAACTGAATATTGAAGCGAACCATGCGACCCTGGCCGGCCACTCGTTCCACCATGAGATTGCGACCGCCATTGCGCTGGGCCTGTTCGGCTCCGTCGACGCCAACCGCGGCGACCCGCAGCTGGGCTGGGATACCGATCAGTTCCCGAACAGCGTGGAAGAAAATGCGCTGGTGATGTATGAAATTCTCAAAGCGGGTGGCTTCACCACCGGCGGCCTGAATTTTGATGCCAAAGTGCGTCGCCAGAGTACCGATAAATACGATCTGTTCTATGGTCATATTGGGGCGATGGATACCATGGCGCTGTCGCTGAAGGTGGCGGCGCGGATGATTGAAGACGGCGAGCTGGATAAACGCGTGGCGAAACGCTACGGCGGCTGGAATGGCGATCTGGGCCAGCAGATCCTGAAAGGGCAGATGACGTTGACGGAAATCGCGCAGTATGCGGCGCAGCATAATCTGGCGCCGCAGCACCAAAGCGGCCATCAGGAGCAGCTGGAAAACCTGGTTAACCACTATCTTTTCGATAAGTAACAACCTGCCCGGCCGCGTCGGGCATGAACGATAACACGCTTTCTCGCGCCACGGTTTGCCGTGGCGCGCTGTTCAAGGAGAGGCTGTATGTACATCGGGATTGATTTAGGCACCTCGGGCGTGAAGGCCATTCTGCTTAATGAGCAGGGCGAGGTCATGGCGTCGCACACCGAACCCCTTACCGTATCGCGCCCGCACCCGCTATGGTCCGAACAAGACCCCGAGCACTGGTGGCAGGCGACGGATGGCGCAATAAAAGCGCTGGGAGCCCGGCACTCGCTGCGTGACGTGAAGGCGGTGGGCATCGCCGGACAGATGCATGGCGCAACGTTGCTGGATAAACAACAACGCGTGCTGCGCCCGGCCATTTTATGGAATGACGGGCGCAGCGGCGAAGAGTGCGTACAGCTGGAAGAGACCGTCAGCCGTTCGCGGCAGATCACCGGCAACCTGATGATGCCGGGCTTCACCGCGCCGAAACTGCTGTGGGTTCAGCGCCACGAAGCGCAAATCTTCCGCCAGGTGGATAAGGTCCTGTTACCGAAAGATTATCTCCGTTTGCGCATGACCGGCGAGTTTGCCAGCGACATGTCGGACGCGGCCGGGACAATGTGGATGGATGTGGCGCAGCGCGACTGGAGCGATGAAATGCTCGCTGCCTGCGGTCTGAGCCGCGACAATATGCCCGCGCTGTTTGAAGGTTGTGACGTGACGGGGACGCTGCGTCCTGCCGTCGCCCAGGCGTGGAATATGCCGCAGGCGCTGGTGGTGGCCGGCGGCGGCGATAATGCTGCCGGCGCCGTCGGCGTTGGCATGGCGGATGCGGGCCAGGCGATGCTGTCGCTGGGGACCTCCGGGGTCTATTTTGCCGTCAGCGACGGTTTTCTCAGTCGGCCTGAAAGCGCGGTGCACAGCTTTTGCCACGCCCTGCCGGGACGCTGGCATTTGATGTCGGTGATGCTGAGCGCGGCGTCCTGTCTCGACTGGGCGGCGAAGCTGACTGGCCTCGGCACGGTACCGGCGCTGGTGGCCGCGGCGGAATCGGCGAACGGCAATGCCGGCCCGGTGTGGTTTCTGCCTTATCTTTCCGGGGAACGGACGCCGCATAACAACCCGCATGCCAAGGGCGTCTTTTTCGGCCTGACGCATCAGCACGGCCCGGCCGAGCTGGCCCGCGCGGTGCTGGAGGGGGTGGGCTTCGCGCTGGCGGATGGGATGGATGTGGTTCATGCCTGCGGCGTGAAGCCGGAGAGCATTACCTTGATCGGCGGCGGTGCGCGCAGCGCCTGGTGGCGGCAGATGCTGGCGGATATCAGCGGTCAGCAGCTTGATTTTCGTACCGGCGGCGACGTCGGGCCAGCGCTGGGGGCGGCCCGCTTAGCCCAGCTGGCGCTGCATAAAGGGGCGGCGTTTTCCGACCTCCTCCCGCAGCTGCCGCTGGAACAGGCCCACCGGCCGGACGCGGAACGCTTCGCCCGCTATGCGCCGCGTCGCGAGACGTTCCGCCAGATTTACCAGCAGCTGCTGCCGCTGATGTCATCCTGATAACCCGCCCCGGACGGGGCGGGTTACGTCTTCGCGCGCTAGCTGACCAGACGACGGCTATCGATGCGTTGTACCAGCGTCGACAGCAGCAGGCTTCCCAGTACTGCGGCGCTGAACACCCAGAAAATATCCAGCAGCGGCCAGCGGGTCATTTCAAGACCGCTGGCCCGTAGCGCGTGGATGATCAGCGCGTGAAACCCGTAGATCCCTAGAGAATGGCGGGCAATCAGCGCCAGAGCCGGGATCGGGCGGGCATTGAGGGTATTTTTCACCAGCGTCAGCAGCGCCATGGCACAGATAAAAACCGCCGGTCCGCAATATAAATACCAGGTGTCACCGAAGTCGCCGCGCCACTTCAGCTCGTGCAGCGTCCCGCGGGAGATAACCCAAACCGCTGCCGCGAAGAGCACGGCGCATAGCGGGGTGAGCCATTTTTTATCGGTATCCAGCATGCCAATCGCTCGCCCCAGCACGCCGTACAGCACATAGTAAAAGGTATCGCCGTTGATATAGAGATTGATCGGCAACCATTCGACGCCGCCCGCCTTCACCGACACCATATTGGGATTCGCCAGAATGCCCATCACCAGCATCAGGACCAGCAGCATTTTACCGCCGATCTGCTTAACCTGCAGGAGTGGCGAAAGCAGATAAATGACGATGATGGCGAAGAAAAACCACAGGTGGTAGAACACCGGCTTTTGCAGCAGATTCTTCAGCGATAACGCCACGTTGATATGGGTGAACAGGGTGATGTAGAGCAGCGACAGCGCGCTATAAAACAGCACGCACAGCACAATACGGCGAAAATGCCGCGGCCGGGCGCTGCGTTCGCCGAAAAACAGATAGCCTGAGATCATGAAAAACAGCGGGACGCTGACCCGGGAGGCGGAATTAAGCAGATTGGCGATATCCCAGTTCAGCAAACTGATGGTATGGGGATGGGTGATATACCAGGTGGTGCTATGGATCATCACCACCATCAGGCATGCGATGCCGCGCAAACTTGTTATCCAGTTTATTTTTTCCTGCATCAGTACCTCAATGGCTCCTTCTTAAACAGGCTCTGACTGCCCTTGTGCCGCCGTGTCGCAATGGAATATTCCGAGTTTACCGTAGCAGACTTGTAGAGATGTGGAGAGATTCGCACAATGTTCGGGTGATTTCACGTAATCTCAATATAACAATTTGCTAACAAGGCGGCTGAGGAACAGGGTGATGAAATATTTTTTTTCTGGACTGATATTGCTCCTCCTTGCGGGCTGCAGCCAGACGCCGAACCAGCCGATGCAAAAAGCACAACGTGCAGGGATTACGCCGCAAATTACCCGCAATATGGAACAACTCTGTAAGGAACAGGCCGCGAAGCGCTACAGCACAAGGGAGCGTATGGTCGACGTCAGTCATTTCGAGCAGTTCCAGGGGAGCTATGAGCTCTCAGGCCTGACTGCGCAGAATGAGCGTTTTATCTGTTCTTTCGACCCAGATGGGCAGTTTTTACATCTTTCTATGCGTTAAACGCGCCCCTGATGCCGCGTGCTGGCGTTAATTTCCGCAATTTTAGTTAAACAACGCCGTTTCGTACTGTATATCTCGCAGTCAGCGGGTATACTGATCCCTTCCTTTAAATCCACACGTATCCAGCACGAAATAATATGCAAAAGTTTGATACCAGGACCTTCCAGGGCCTGATCCTGACCTTACAGGATTACTGGGCTCGTCAGGGCTGCACCATTGTTCAACCACTGGACATGGAAGTCGGCGCCGGCACCTCTCACCCGATGACCTGCCTGCGTGCGTTGGGGCCAGAGCCGATGGCGACTGCCTATGTGCAACCTTCCCGCCGCCCAACCGACGGCCGCTATGGCGAAAACCCGAACCGCTTACAGCACTACTATCAGTTCCAGGTGGTGATTAAGCCATCGCCGGACAACATTCAGGAGCTGTACCTTGGGTCTCTGAAAGAGCTGGGTATGGATCCGACGATTCACGACATTCGCTTCGTGGAAGACAACTGGGAGAACCCGACGCTGGGGGCCTGGGGTCTGGGCTGGGAAGTGTGGCTGAACGGGATGGAAGTGACGCAGTTCACTTACTTCCAGCAGGTGGGTGGCCTGGAATGTAAACCGGTTACCGGTGAGATCACCTATGGTCTGGAACGTCTGGCGATGTACATTCAGGGCGTGGACAGCGTTTACGACCTGGTCTGGAGCGACGGCCCGCTGGGTAAAACCACCTACGGCGACGTGTTCCATCAAAACGAAGTCGAGCAGTCGACCTATAACTTTGAATACGCGGACGTCGACTTCCTGTTCTCCTGCTTTGAGCAGTATGAGAAAGAAGCGCAGCAGCTGCTGGCGCTGGAAAATCCGCTGCCGCTGCCTGCCTACGAGCGTATCCTGAAGGCCGCCCATAGCTTCAACCTGCTGGATGCACGCAAAGCCATCTCCGTTACCGAGCGTCAGCGCTATATCCTGCGCATTCGCACCCTGACGAAAGCAGTGGCGGAAGCGTACTACGCTTCCCGTGAAGCCCTTGGCTTCCCGATGTGCAACAAAAACAAATAAGAGGCGGCCATGTCTGAGAAAACTTTCCTGGTGGAGATCGGTACCGAAGAGCTGCCACCAAAAGCCCTGCGCAGCCTGGCGGAGTCCTTTGCTGCGAACTTTACCGCCGAGCTGGATGCGGCGGGCTTAGCCCACGGCGCCGTTGAATGGTTTGCCGCGCCGCGCCGTCTGGCGCTGAAAGTCGCTAACCTGGCGGCGGCACAGCCCGATCGCGAAGTTGAAAAACGCGGCCCGGCGGTTTCTGCGGCGTTCGATGCCGAAGGTAAGCCGAGCAAAGCGGCCGAAGGCTGGGCGCGTGGCTGCGGTATCACCGTTGACCAGGCCGAGCGCATGGCAACCGACAAAGGCGAATGGCTGCTGTACCGCGCCCATGTGAAAGGTGAAAGCGCGGAAGTGCTGCTGCCAAACATGGTGGCGACCTCTCTCGCGAAGCTGCCGATCCCGAAACTGATGCGCTGGGGCGATTCTGACGTCCACTTCGTCCGTCCGGTTCACACCGTGACCCTGCTGCTGGGTGACAAAGTCGTTCCGGCAACGGTTCTCGGCATCGAGTCCGATCGCGTGATCCGCGGCCATCGCTTTATGGGCGAGGCGGAATTCACCATCGACAATGCCGACCAGTATCCGCAGATTCTGCTGGAGCGCGGTAAAGTGGTGGCGGATTACGCAGCGCGTAAGGCCATGATTAAAGCCGGCGCGGAAGACGCCGCGCGTAAGATTGGCGGTAAGGCCGATCTGAGCGAAAGCCTGCTGGAAGAGGTCACCTCACTGGTGGAGTGGCCGGTGGTGCTGACGGCGAAATTCGAAGAAAAATTCCTCGCGGTACCGTCCGAAGCGCTGGTTTACACCATGAAAGGTGACCAGAAGTACTTCCCGGTTTACGCTGAAGACGGCAAACTGCTGCCGAACTTTATCTTCGTCGCCAACATCGAATCCAAAGACCCGCAGCAGATCATCTCCGGTAACGAGAAGGTGGTGCGTCCGCGTCTGGCCGATGCCGAGTTCTTCTTCAATACCGACCGTAAAAAGCGTCTGGAAGACCATCTTCCGCGTCTGCAGACCGTGCTGTTCCAGCAGCAGCTGGGCACCCTGCGCGACAAGACCGACCGTATTCAGGCCCTGGCGGGCTGGATTGCCGGGCAGATTGGCGCTGACGTTAACCACGCGACCCGTGCGGGCCTGCTGTCGAAGTGCGACCTGATGACCAACATGGTTTTCGAGTTCACCGATACTCAGGGCGTGATGGGGATGCACTACGCGCGTCATGATGGCGAAGCCGAAGACGTTGCCGTGGCGCTGAACGAACAGTACCAGCCGCGCTTTGCCGGCGATGAGCTGCCGTCTAATCCGGTGGCCTGCGCCGTGGCGATTGCCGATAAGATGGATACCCTGGCGGGGATCTTTGGTATCGGTCAGCATCCGAAAGGGGATAAAGACCCGTTCGCGCTGCGCCGCGCCGCGCTGGGCGTGCTGCGTATCATCGTTGAAAAGAACCTGAATCTGGATCTGCAGACCCTCACTGAAGAAGCGGTGCGTCTGTATGGTGACAAGCTGACTAACGCCAACGTGGTGGATGACGTTATCGACTTTATGCTCGGTCGTTTCCGCGCCTGGTATCAGGACCAGGGCTACACCGTCGACACCATTCAGGCGGTGCTGGCGCGTCGTCCGACCCGCCCGGCCGATTTTGACGCCCGTATGAAGGCGGTATCGCACTTCCGTACTCTGGAAGAGGCGTCCGCGCTGGCGGCAGCCAACAAGCGCGTCTCCAACATTCTGGCAAAATCCGACGAGACGCTGAACGATATCGTCCACGCTTCCGTGCTGAAAGAAGCGGCTGAAATCAAGCTGGCGGGTCACCTGGTGGTGCTGCGCGATAAGCTGCAGCCATATTTCGCCGAGGGTCGTTATCAGGATGCGCTGATCGAGCTGGCCTCCCTGCGTGAACCGGTGGACGAGTTCTTTGAGAACGTGATGGTTAACGCTGAAGATCGCGAAGTGCGTATTAACCGACTGACGCTGCTGTCGAAACTGCGCGATCTGTTCCTGCAGGTCGCGGATATTTCGCTGCTGCAGTAAGCGTTTTTCGCATAACAAAAAACCTGCCCTCCGGCAGGTTTTTTTATGGCGGCAGAATGACTCCCTCGCCCGTTCAGCCGCCTTGCGGCGCCTGTCTTTACTGCAGATTGCCCGCGGTCAGACTCTCTTTATCAAAAGCGTGACTGACGTTAATACGGTTCTGATGCAGCGACGTATCCATATTCGCACCGGCTTCCGGTGGCCCGGCGTGCTGCCCGGCGGCCATCACCGCGGATGACAGTGAAGCTGCCAGAAACAGGGCGGTTATCACGCTGATAGTCTTCATTTCAGGTTCCTTCTTCATCGTGTTGTCATTGTCGCCTGTCTGGTCAACTTCCGGCGGCCCGGCAGGAGCGCGGGTGGGGCTTATTTGGTCAGTTCTGCCGTCATATGAACGCGGTTATTGAACTGGGCGCTGGTAATTTTGTATGACGCGCCTTGTTCAGCGGCCTGAGCGGCAATTTTTGCTTCTGCACGATCCAGAGTGGAGGCGGTGGTGCTGATGCTTTGTGCGAATGCACCGAAAGACATCATCGAAAGAACAGAAACTGCAACGAAAGTTTTGATGGATTTCATGGTCATATTCCTTAAGTTTTTTTATCTGGTATAGAGCGTTATTGCTCTGATGTGATAAATGATAGGACCATATTCGGCTGATTAAAATCGGAACAATTTGCGCATCTCATTCAAAAAAATAGAATGAAAATTGAGCGTGTAGCCGCGGGCCATATTACCGATATGGTGTGCCTCGTTGAGGGGGGAAATGACGGTTTCCGACGGCTCCTTTTGCCACGGGCGTACCCCGGTGCGGAAAAAATAATCTTGAAATGGGGGCGTCGGTGTGGCTATCCTATGCCCCGACGAACCCCTCGTCTCACTGAGAGCACCCTGAAAATGGACAAACACACCTGCTGAATTCGGATCCTTGCCAGCGCGATTTGCCGGTAGGGGAAGTATTGATTTCATTCAGGAGTGCTTATGGCCCATTGTGCCCAATCCCCCTCTTTTATTTTGCATCAGGTCACCTGTCAGTTTGCGACGGGAGAGACGCTTTTTGGCCCGCTGACTTTAGCGCTGGAAAATTCGTATTGCGGTCTGGTCGGGCGTAACGGCGTTGGCAAAACCCGTTTGCTGCGTCTGCTGGCCGGTCTGGACGCCCCCTCTGGCGGCCATATCGAGCGTTCCGCGTCCATAGCCTATGTTGCCCAGCAGCAGGCGATTACCCCCCGGACCACGCTGGCCGCCCTGCTGGGCTATCAGCCGGTCTTTGCTGCATTGCAGCGCCTTGAACGCGGCGAGGCGCTGGCAGACGATGTGGATAGCCTGGACGGTTTTTGGGATCTCCCGGAGCGTTTGAGTGCGGCATTCCGGCACGCCGGCTTACCGGCGTTTTCCCCCGATCGCCTCGCCTCGTCGTTCAGCGGTGGCGAACGGGTGAAGGCGTTGCTGTGCGGCGCATTTCTTTCCGCTGCCGATTACCTGCTGCTTGATGAACCGACTAATCATCTGGATCGCCAGGGACGGGAATGGCTATATCAGCAGCTGGAACGCTGGTCCGGCGGGGCGCTTATCGCCAGCCACGATCGTGAACTGCTGGCCAGAGTGCCGCGTATCCTTGAACTCACGCCTGGCGCCTTACGCAGCTATGGCGGCAACTATGCCGATTACCAGCAGCAGCGCGACGCGGAACGGCAGGCGGCTCGCGCGGCGTTGGAACACGCGGCAACCGAACGTCGCCGTACCCGCGCCCGGATGCAAAAGGAACACGATGCCAGCCAGCGGCGCTCTGCACAGACGCTGCGCGTTGTGGATACGCTGAATATCGCCTCTTTTGAACGGGTGAAGTACAAAGGGGCGGCGAAAGAGCGCCCTGGGACGTTACAGCGCCAGCACCGGGAGCAAAATAGTGCCCTAAATGCGGCGGTGATGCAGGCGCGTGAGCGGGTGGAGGAGGAGACGTCGGTGATATTTACCCTTCCAGGGAGCCAGGTTGCCGCCGGTAAACAGGTGTTAGTGCTGGAGTCGCTACAGCTGGCGCATCTGGCAACGTCGCCGCTCGACTGGCGGCTCGATGGGCCAATGCGTGTGGCGTTGCGCGGGCCTAATGGCTGTGGGAAAACCACCCTGCTGAAAACCCTGGTAGGGCTGGAACAGCCCTTATCCGGTGAGTGTCGGCTATCGGTGAACGCGGCCTGGTTGGATCAGCATCTGACGCAGCTGGACCTGTCGCTGTCGGTGATGGCGCACCTTAACCTTGAGGATACGCCGCTGGAGGCGGGCGTGCTGCGTAGCCGTCTCGCCCGGCTGCAGCTAGGGACGGATAAAATCAATCTGCCGCTGGCGGCGTTAAGCGGCGGGGAGCGCTTAAAGGCGGCGCTGGCCTGCGTCTTATGGCGACGTGACGCGACGCAGCTTCTGCTGCTCGATGAGCCGACTAACCATCTTGATTTAGCCTCCACGCAGGCGATAGAAGCGGCGCTGGCGGCATTTCCCGGAGCGATGATCGTGGTGTCGCATGATGTGGCTTTTCTGCAGGGGCTGAAGCTGACCCATTCTCTGGAGTGGCGGGAAGGCGGCTGGCATTTCGCGGCGCTCTGAAGACAAAAAAACCGCCCTCGTTCAGAAGGCGGTTTTATTATTGTCAGATAAAAAAGTCAGATAAAAAAAAATCCCCGCCGTGAGGCAGGGATCTTAAATTCTGAGCTTAATTTAAGCTTACAGGCTGGTTACGTTGCCAGCTGCCGGGCCTTTAGCGCCGCTTTCGATGGTGAAGGAAACTTTCTGACCTTCATCCAGGGATTTGTAGCCATCGTTCATGATAGCGGAGAAGTGTACGAATACATCTTTAGAACCGTCATCAGGAGTGATGAAGCCGAAGCCTTTGTCAGCGTTGAACCATTTTACGATACCAGTCATTTTACCGGACATAGCGAAATACCTTTAAATAATAAATGAACCTTTCGGCGATACGGTCTGGACTACAGATTTGAAGCTATAAAGGGAAAGTTCACTACCGGGGTATCTATGATAACCGCTCAAGGACTACTCTATACTAATGCTCTGTGGTCTGTACATCAAACCTGCGAGCATTAACTCATTTTTGCGGTGCGATAGCAAACGTTTTTTCACAGAAATAAAAACGGTCCCGTATGAGGACCGTAACCAGACCTGATTCTTATTATAGAACTTCAGTCAATAAGTTGCCTTGAAAGCTGCGGATTCGCCTGAATTAAGCGCATTAATTTCAGCTCCGTGGAAGAGGGCTTCACGCGTCTCGACTCCCACTCTTGCACCATCGCCACGCTCACTCCCATGGCATTGGCAAAATCATCAATCTTGAGCCCGGTGCCCTGGCGAAGCTGTTCAAACTCGCTAAATACGGTCTGCTTGCGAGGCGGGGCGATCGTCTGAGAAATATCTTTGAAAACAATTTGTTCCAGGCTGCTAAGCAGTTCAACCACGGGATCTTTATATTCCATTGAGAACTCCTCTCTTACACAGCAATAAGGTAAATGTCATACAGCTTATTAAGAATAGTCAGAAAAAACGCAAATAATGATCACGGGGGTTATTATGTGCATGCGGACTAACTTCTGGCGGCGGAAAATGAAGGAAAATTACCGATAACGTGATGATTAATCACCAGACAGATGGCAATGGAAAATTTTTGTAAACAGTTAAGAAAGCGCTTAGGCCAGCGATTATTCGCTGGCCTGAAGATTACGCCTTTTGCATATTTTTCACTGCGGTTCGCCGGGATACCGGCAGACTTTTGCTGATTTTATATTTCACCAGTAGCGCGAGGGCGGATAAAAACGCCGGAATCGACAGCAGGGTGAAGATAGTGCCGAAGGAGAGCTGGGCCTGCATCAGGAATGCCCCGCTGAAGGCGCCGAGGATCCCGCCAAACCGGCCGATCCCCAACATCCAGGCGACGCCGGTCGCCCGCCCCTGGGTGGGATAAAATCCGGCCGCCAGCGCGGGCATCGAGGATTGCGCGCCGTTCATAATGCTGCCGGCGATAAAGACCATGACACCCATTAAGATCAGGCTGCTGGTCGAGAAGCCCACCAGACAGACGAAAGCGCCGGTCAGCAGCCAGCCGACGGCGACCACTTTATTGGGGTTGAGTTTATCCATCAGCGCGCCGAGGATCAGTACCCCAATCCCGCCGCCCAGCGGAAACAGCGCGGTGATGATCGATGCCTGGCTCATCGAGGCGCCGGTTTCGCGAATCAGCAGCGGCAGCCAGCTGGTCAGTAAATAGAAAATCAGCAATCCCATAAAGTAGGTCAGACATAGCATCACGGTGCCGACGAGATAGCGCGGCGAGAAAATCACCGCCAGCGCCGATTTTTCTTTTACCTGTCCGGCTTCATGCAGCTCGAATTCCACCTGTTGCGGCACGGGGCCGATACGACGCAGAATCGCCGCAATCCGCTGTGCAGGCTGCCGTTTGACGACCAGATAGCGCGCCGATTCCGGCAACAGGAACACCAGCGCCACCGCCAGCAGCAGAGGCATCACACCGCCCAGTATCAGTACGCTCTGCCAGCCGTAATGCGGGATCATCCAGGCCGAGAGAAAGCCGCCCAGCGACGAGCCCATCGGGAAGCCAACGAACATCAGATTTACCAGTAGAGCGCGGCGGCGTTCCGGCGCATACTCGCTCATCAGCGTAGCGGCGTTCGGCATCGCGGCGCCCAGCCCAAGGCCGGTCAGGAAACGCAGCAGCGTCAGTTGATTCAGGCTGGTGGCGAAGGCGGTCAGCAGGCTAAAGCTGCCGAACACCACAATCGACATCAACAGCACCTTCTTACGCCCGATGCGGTCCGCCAGCGGTCCTGCGGTCAGGGCGCCGACGGCCAGACCGACCAGCGCGGCGCTCATCACCGGGCCTAACGCGGATTTTTCCACGCCCCATTCCTGCACCAGGTCAGAGGCAATAAAACCGATGATGGCGGTATCGAATCCGTCCATCGCGACGGTAATAAAACACAAGGCCAGAATCATCCACTGGTACTTCGTAAACGGATGTTCATTGATAAAAGCCTGAATATCGATGGTTGTCTTATTCATACGGCATTCCTGGCAGCCAGAGCGGGGGACGGAGCAGGATTGTCATCCTCTCCCTCGCTGTCGTTAAGGTGATTTGTGCGATTATCGAACGCATCGCCGTTAATCGCTCATTCATCAAAGCATTGAAGCCGAGCTCAGGCAACGCAGGCTGGCCAGGAAGCGTGCGATTATCGTTCTCTTTGGCGGCTTTCTCGCGGGAGGATAAGGTAAAGTTTAATTAAATCAATTTGTTGTGTCTTATTTTTGCCGGATGAACGACGGCGGTAATTGTGATGAGCTTAACAGACGATAGCGCTGACCAATAAAACGCCCTGCACGGTGCTTTTCCTGCGGAAGATTGTCAGGAAAGAGTATCCTGCAAGGCCGACCTGGACTATCCTTGTCAGCGTCTGGCACGTGTGTGTCTGTGTGCGCTTTTTTTGGCTGAAAGGAGTATAAAAATGGCGACAGGAAAGTCCTGCTCTCGCTGGTTTGCGGCTGTTGCGGCCTTATTAATGGTGGTTAGCCTGAGTGGGTGTTTTGATAAAGAAGGCGATCAGCGCAAAGCGTTTATCGACTTCCTGCAAAATACGGCAATGCGTAGCGGCGAACGTCTGCCGACGCTGACTGCCGATCAGAAAAAACAGTTTGGTCCTTTTGTCTCCGATTACGCGGTGATTTACGGCTATTCACAGCAGGTAAGTCAGGCGATGGACGCGGGTCTGCGCCCGGTTGTAGACAGCGTCAACGCGATTCGCGTACCGCAGGACTATGTGACTCAGCGTGAACCGCTGCGCCAGGCAAACGGCGCGCTGGGCGTGCTAAGCCAGCAGCTGGAAAATGCGAAAATGCAGGCCGATGGCGCACACAGCGCGCTGAAGCAGGCTGACGATCTGAAGCCGGTCTTTGACCAGGTTTACAATAAAGTGGTAACCGCACCGGCCAATGCATTGCAGCCGCTGATTCCTGCCGCTCAGGTCTTCACGCAGCAGCTGGTACAGGTGGGTGATTTTATCGCTCAGCAAAATACTCAGGTAAGCTTTGTGGCGAACGGGATCCAGTTCCCGACTTCGCAACAGGCCAGCCAGTACAACACCCTGATTGGCCCGCTGGCTGCCCAGCATCAGGCATTTAATCAGGCGTGGACGGCGGCGGTTAACGCTACGCGCTAACCGTTTCGCTAACCCGGAGGAGGCGCTGGCGCCGATTCCGGGGTTCCGCCCGGCCGAGGCGCTGCTCGGCCGGGTGGCCTCAACCTTGATAAGCCTTTACTTCACCTGCGGATTCACGCAGTTCTTCTCGACGCGCCCCTCGAGGGCATCAATCAGATTATCCACCGCACAGGCCGCCATATTGTAGCGGGTCTCATGGGTGGCTGAACCAATATGCGGCAGGGCGACGACATTCGGCAGGCTGAGCAGCGGAGAGTCTTTCGCCAGCGGCTCGTGTTCGAAAACGTCCAGACCGGCGGCGTGAATTTCTCCCTTCTGCAAGGCGGCGATGAGGGCATTCTCATCAACCACCGGACCGCGCCCGGCGTTAATAAAGATCGCCGAGGACTTCATTTTCGCGAACTTTTCCGCACTGAACAGATGGTGAGTCTCGTCGGTCAGCGGCAGGATCAGGCACACCACGTCAGCTTCCTGCAGCAGGGTATCCAGATCGCAGTAGCGGGCGTTAAAACGTTCTTCCGCCTGCGGATGCCGGCTGCGGGCGTTATACAGGATCGGCATGCCGAAACCGGCGTGCGCCCGCTGCGCCAGGGCCATCCCGATCCGGCCCATCCCGACGATGCCCAGCGTTTTGTGGTGCACATCGGTGCCGAACCAGTCCGCCCCGATGCTTTTGGTCCATTCCCCGGCTTTCACGCGGTTGGCGACTTCCACCACCCGACGCGCGGTGCTCAGCACCAGCGCCATCACCGTGTCGGCAACGGTCTCGGTCAGTACGGTCGGCGTGTGCATCAGCAGCACTTTACGTGCGTTCAGCGCGTCCACGTCGAAGTTGTCATAGCCGACGGAAATCGTTGAGGTCGCACGAAGCCTGGGCATTTTCTCCAGCAACGCGGCGTCGACTTTTTGGCTCGACCCCAGCAGGCCTTCGGCTTGCGCGAAAGCTTCAGCGTGCTGCTGGACGGTTTCCGGGTTCAGGTTTTTCACCTGAGTGACGGTAAAGTGTTTTTCCAGACGTTGTTGCAGGTCGTCGGGAAGCGTTTTATAGAGAATAACGGACGGCTTCATGCGGATCTCCGTAGTCTTAAGGATCAGGCGTGACGAGCGCCAAGCGGAAGTTTTTGATTGTTAGCGGGCTTAACAATTAAAGTAAGCCATACCGAGGCGAAAAGCGCCACTCCCATGAAAATGTACGAGGCCGAAGGGCTGCCGGTGGTGCCGTTGAGGTAGCCAACAAACCATGAGCCAAAGAAGGAGCCTAAGGCGCCCATGCTGTTGATCAGGGCCATTGCGCCACCGGCAACGTTACGCGGCAGCATTTCCGGAATGATGGCGAAGAAAGGGCCATATGGGGCGTACATCGCCGCACCGGCAATCACCAGCAGCGTATAGGAGGTCCAGAAGTGGTTAGCGCCAACCGCCCAGGAACCGATGAACGCCAGCCCGCCGATCAGCAGCAGCGGCCAGACGAACAGTTTGCGGTTCTGCATTTTATCCGAAGCCCAGGAGACAACGATCATCGCGATGGTCGCAGCCAGGTAAGGTACCGAGGAGAGCCAGCCCACTTCCACCATGCCCATATTGACGCCGCCGCTGCGGATAATGGACGGCAGCCACAGGACGAAGCCATACACGCCGATGCTCCAGGCGAAATACTGCATGCACAGCAGAATCACGTTGCGTGAGCGGAACGCCTCTCCGTAGTTGCGCACGGCTTTGATTCCCTGCTGTTCGCTTTCCAGCTGCGCCTGCAGGGCGGCTTTTTCGCTCTCCGCCAGCCAGTTGACCTGCGACGGTTTATCTTTGACCAGCACCCACCAGCAGAAGGCCCACAGCACCGCCGGAACGCCTTCAATGATAAACATTTCACGCCAGCCGAAGGACTGAATCAGATAGCCGGATACCACCGACATCCACAGCACCGTCACCGGGTTACCGAGGATTAAGAAGGTATTGGCCCGCGAACGTTCGGATTTGGTAAACCAGTTACTGATGTAAATCAGCATCGCCGGCATGACCGCCGCCTCAACCACGCCAAGAATAAAGCGGATAGCCGCCAGCGCCGGAATATTGTGCACCATCCCGGTCAACGAAGCGCAGGCGCCCCACAGGATCAGGCACACGAAAATGAGTTTCCGTACGCTGCGGCGTTCGGCATAAATTGCCCCCGGAATCTGGAAGAAGAAATAGCCGAGGAAAAACAGGGCGCCCAGTAACGACGAGATCCCTTTGGTAATGCCTAAATCTTCAGTAATGCCCGCTGCCGAAGCAAAGCTGAAGTTTGCGCGGTCGAGATACGCCAGGCTATACGTGATAAACACGATAGGCATGATGTACCACCAGCGTTTGGTTGCATTGGTTGAGCTGTTCATAGGCTTGCCTCTAAAGTTGAGGTTCATGACGCCGCCGCCGTATGTAGGGTACAGGGGAGGCCGTTATCATTATGCTGATCTGGGTTACTCGCCCAGCGCCTCGCGCGTAGGTAATCCTTCGCTGTCCCCCTGGACCTGAATGGCCAGCGAGCCAATCTTGTTACCGCGTTGTACCGCCTGATGCAGCGATCTGCCTTCCAGCAGCGCGCTAATCACCCCCACGGCAAAGCCATCGCCGGCGCCCACGGTATCGACAACGTTATCGACTTTTATGGCCGCGACCGCGCCCTGTTCGCCAGCGGCCGTTTTAAACCAGGCGCCGTCGGCGCCGGTTTTAATCACCACCGCCTGAACGCCGCGGGTGAGATAGAAGTCAGCGATGCCTTCCGGCGTCTGCTGACCGCTGAGGATCATGCCCTCTTTTAACCCAGGCAGCACCCAGTCGGCCTGGAAGGCGAGCTGATTCAGCTTTTCCACCATCTCGGCTTCGCTTTTCCACAGCACCGGGCGCAGGTTGGGGTCGAAGGAGAGCGTTTTCCCCTGGGCTTTCATCGTCCTGGCGGCATGATCCAGCAGGGCGTATGAACTGTCAGACAGCGCGGCGGCCACGCCGCTTAGATGCAGATGGCGGGCGCTGGCGAAGTAATCGGCATGGAAGTCATCCGGCGACAGATGGCTGGCGGCAGAGCCTTTGCGGAAATATTCCACAATGGGATCGGTTCCATTTTCGACTTTGGATTTCATCTGAAAGCCGGTGGCGTAACGGCTATCCTCGGTAACGCCGCGCGCATCGATGCCCTCTTTTGCCAGCGCATGGCGGACAAAGCGCCCGAAGCTGTCCTTGCCGACGCGGCTGACCCAGCCGACGTTCAGCCCCAGGCGAGCAAGGCCGGTGGCGACGTTCAGCTCAGCGCCTGCGACACGCTTCATAAAGTGTTCAACGTCAGCCAGGTCCCCGGTTTCGGCCGCGACAAACATGGCCATCGCTTCGCCGATGGTGATGACATCTAATTGGTTTTCCATGGCTTACTCCTCGCGTAACAAATTCACATAGCGGCGGGTCACGGCCGTCAGGTCATGACCCTCCAGCGGAAATTCGATACCGCGCGGGGCATCGGCCGGCAGGTCGTTAAGCAGCGCCAGCCAGCGTGCTGACGCCTCATCGGGAGGAACGGCGCGATACTGCTCATGGTGTGGTTCCGCAGCCTTGACGTGGATATAGCTAACGGCGGGGGCCAGATAGCGGGCGGCCTCTTCCGGCGAATCACCGACCCACAGCCAGTTGCCCATATCGAAGGTCAAGGTGATCGGCAGCGCATTCACCCGGCAGCTGGCCTTAAAGCGCTGCATCGGCGCCAGCTGGCCGCAGTCGGTCTGGTCATTTTCGACCACCAGCGCCATGCCGCTTTCCTGCAGGGTGCGGCGCAGCCTCTCCAGTTCATGGTTGTGGGTGAAGTGGCCGAGAGAGAGTTTCAGCCACAGGGCGTTGAGGATTTGCGCTTCCTGCAGTAAGGCCGACAGACGCGGGTTGAGCGAACCATCGACTTCAAACAAAGCTTCCGGGGCGGAATAGCAGGCCAGCAGGTTGTGGCGTTCAATGTTTGCCGCCAGCTCTGGCAGCTGATTAAGCTCGTCAGCGCTGAATAATTCGCGGCGGATTTCCACGCCGTCGGCGCCGGATCCGGCGATAAACGGCAGGACAGCGGACTGCCCGCCAAGTGCTTTAACGCGGTCGTAACCATAAGCGGCGGTCACGACAATGATTTTTCTGGCCATCTGACAAACTCCCGGTAGCGCTGTAGCGAATCTCTCTATTACGCTAGATGGTACCGGTTCCAAAGGAAAGGGGCGGATGTCTAATTTATGATCGCCATCACGAAGGACGATTAACGGGAGGTGGAACCGCGGACGATCAGCTCGCCGGAGAAGACCCGCTCGCAGATGGGGTCATTAGTGCCTTCAATCCGGCGCACCACCTGCTCCACCGCGGCGTAGCCAATCTGCCAGGTGGGCTGTTTGAGAGTGGTAATGCCGACCCCTGCCAGCTCCGCCCATTCCAGCTCGTCGAAACCGAGCAGGCCTATATCGCTGCCCCAAATCAGGTCGACCCGTTTAAGCGCGCGCGCGACCTGTAACGTCAGGGCGCCGTTGGCGGAAATCACCGCTTTGCGCATGCCGCGATGGCGGGAGTGAAACTGGCGCAGAACGCTATCCAGCATCGCGCCGTCGTTCAGCGGGACTTCGGCGTTCTCGGCCACGACGCCGGTGTGGCGCTGGAGGGTGGCGCGAAAAGCGCTCAGGCGTTCGCGGCGCGTGTTCACCGAGCCGAGCGGTTCGCTGAGGAACAGCAGGGCTTCAAAGCCTTTTTCCACCAGATGTTCGGTGGCCGTGGTGGCGGCCTGGGTATTGTCCAGACCGACGACATCACAGGCGAAGTCGGGGATTTTACGGTCGATAAGCACCATCGGCAGCGCCGACTGCTGCAGGCGGTTAAGTCCCTCTTCACGCATCCCGACGGCGTTCACCACGATCCCCTCGACCTGGTAGCTGCGCAGCAGGTCAAGATAGTGTAGCTCCTGGTCCAGCTCGTTGTTGGTGTTACACACCAGCAGGGTAAAGCCCTTTTCGCGACAGGCGGCTTCGATCCCGCTGAGCACATTGACGGAGTAGGGGTTGGTGATATCGGCGATGATCAGGCCAATCAGCCGGGTACGACCATGCTTCAGGCCGCGGGCCATCAGGCTGGGGCGATAGTTGAGCTCGGCAATCGCTTTTTCAATGCGCGCCAGCAGGTCATCGGAAAGCAGGTGCTTTTCGCCGTTGAGGTAGCGTGAAATGCTGGTTTTTCCGGTCTTTGCGGCTTTCGCCACATCGCTGATGGTTGCTCGCGCCGCTTTCGCCATGATGGCTTCCTTTGCTGAAATCTGCACAACACCTTAGCGCGAAAATTCGCTATATCAAGCATTTTGCCCGGCAGACGACCTTTTGCCGGGCGAAGGAGACGAGGCCAGGACCGGCCACCGCTGTTACTGAAGCGGGCTGAGGGTGATTTCTACGCGACGGTTCTGCGCTTTTCCTTCCGCAGTGCTGTTGCTGGCAATCGGATTCGCCGGGCCCATGCCGCTGGTGCGAATACGGTTTGCCGCCACGCCCTGAGTAATAAGAGCGCTGGCGACGCTCTCTGCGCGCTGCTGCGACAGGCGCATATTCAAATCCTGACCGCCGGTGCTGTCGGTGTAACCCACGACGTTAACGGCGGTTTTAGCGTACTCTTTCAGCACCATGGCGACGCCGGTCAGGGTATTCGCACCGGCCGGTTTCAGGTTGGCGCTGCTGCTGTCGAAGGTGACGTTGTTTGGCATATTCAGCACGATGTTATCGCCATTTCGCGTCACGCTGACGCCGGTTCCCTGCATTTTCTCGCGTAATTTCGCTTCCTGCACATCCATGTAATAACCGGCGCCGCCGCCCAGCGCTGCCCCGGCCGCCGCGCCAATCAGCGCCCCTTTGCCGCGATCTTTCTTCGACGAGGAGAGGGCGCCTATGCCCGCGCCAACCAGTGAGCCGATCCCGGCGCCGATGCCGGATTTTCCTGCTTCTCGCTCGCCGGTATAGGGGTTGGTGGTACAGCCAGAAATCGCCAGTGCGCCGCTAACCACAGCCGCAATCATGAGTACGCGTTTTTTCATGTTATTTCCTTAATCCTTTTTATTCTTTGTCACCGCACGCGTGACGGTTGATTATGACGCCCGGATGCGGAGAAAATTCCCCGGATAATCTCTCTTTTTGTAAATAACATTGAACGGTTACCTGACAGACCGTCATAACACCTGCATTCGCTGACCAGGAGCTCGCTTTGCCAACCTCATCTGCAACCGAAACGATCTTAACCGCGGCCCATTGGGGACCTATGTTGGTTGAAACAGATGGTGAAAATGTCCTCTCTTCCCGCGGTGCGCTGGAGACCTCTTTCACCAATTCCCTGCAAACCGCCGTACGTGACCAGGTGCACAGCAAAACCCGCGTGCGCTACCCGATGGTGCGGAAAGGTTTCCTGGTTTCGCCGGAGAGTCCGCAAGGCGTGCGTGGCCAGGACGAGTTTGTGCGGGTAAGCTGGCAGGAGGCGTTGGATCTTATCCATACCCAGCATCGGCGGATTCGGGACAGCTACGGCCCGGCATCCATTTTTGCCGGTTCTTACGGCTGGCGTTCTAACGGCGTACTGCACAAGGCGGCGACGTTATTGCAGCGCTATATGAGCCTGGCGGGGGGATACACCGGCCATCTGGGGGACTATTCCACCGGCGCGGCGCAGGCGATCATGCCGTATGTGGTGGGCGGCAATGAGGTTTATCAGCAACAAACCAGCTGGCCCATGCTACTGGAACACAGCGATGTGGTGGTGCTGTGGAGCGCCAACCCGCTGAATACGCTTAAGATTGCGTGGAATGCCTCCGATGAACAGGGGATACCGTGGTTCGATCGGCTGCGTAAAAGCGGCAAGCGCGTGATCTGTATCGATCCTATGCGATCGGAAACCGTCGATTTCTTTGGCGAAGCCAGCGAGTGGATCGCTCCTCATATGGGTACCGACGTGGCGATGATGCTCGGCATCGCCCATACGCTGGTTGAGAACGGCTGGCAGGACGATGAGTTCCTCGCCCGCTGCACCAGCGGCTATGACATTTTCGCCCGCTACCTGACCGGCGAGAGCGACGGCACGGCGAAAACCGCCGGCTGGGCTGCGGAGATTTGCGGCGTTAGTGAGAGTAAGATCCGTGAACTGGCGGCCTTATTCCACGAAAATACGACCATGCTGATGTCCGGCTGGGGGATGCAGCGCCAGCAGTTTGGCGAACAAAAACACTGGATGCTGGTGACGCTTGCGGCGATGCTGGGGCAGATTGGCACGCCGGGCGGCGGCTTTGGCCTGTCGTACCATTTCGCCAACGGCGGCAACCCCACCCGTCGGGCGGCGGTGCTGGGCTCCATGCAGGGGAGCGTGGCGGGCGGTACCGATGCGGTAGAAAAAATACCGGTCGCGCGAATCGTCGAAGCGCTGGAAAACCCGGGCGCCGCCTATCAGCATAACGGCATGGATCGCCACTTCCCGGATATCCGGTTTATCTGGTGGGCGGGCGGCGCCAACTTTACCCATCATCAGGATACCAACCGGCTGATCCGCGCCTGGCAGAAACCGGAGCTGATCGTCATTTCAGAGTGCTTCTGGACCGCCGCGGCCCGTCATGCCGATATCGTCCTGCCGGCCACCACCTCGTTTGAACGCAACGATATGACCATGACCGGTGATTACAGTAACCAGCATCTGGTGCCGATGAAGCGGGTGGTTGCCCCCCGGGATGAAGCTCGCGATGACTTTGACGTCTTTGCCGATCTCAGCGAGCGCTGGGAAGCCGGGGGACGGGCGCGTTTTACCGAGGGGAAAAGCGATCTGCAGTGGCTGGAAACCTTCTACCAGATCGCCGCGCAGCGGGGAGCCAGCCAGCAGGTGACGCTGCCGCCCTTTGAGCAGTTCTGGCAGGCTAATCAGCTGATAGAAATGCCGGAAAACCCGGAAAACGCCCGCTTTGCCCGTTTTGCCGCTTTCCGTGCCGACCCGCAGGCTAACCCGCTGAAAACCGCCAGCGGAAAAATCGAGATTCACTCGCCGACGATTGCCGGTTTTGCCTACCCCGATTGCCCGCCGCACCCGATGTGGCTGGAGCCCGATGAGTGGCACGGCAATGCCCAGCCGCAACAGCTGCAGCTCCTTTCCGCACATCCGGCGCATCGTCTGCATAGCCAGCTGAATCAGACATCGTTGCGCGACCAGTACGCCGTTGCCGGTCGCGAGCCGTTAACGATTCACCCGCAGGATGCGCAGGCGCGGCAGATTGCCGACGGCGATGTGGTGCGGGTGTGGAACTCGCGCGGTCAGGTTCTGGCCGGGGCGGTAGTCACGGAGGGGATTCGGCCAGGGGTTATCTGTTTGCATGAAGGGGCGTGGCCCGATCTCGACCCGCAGGCGGGGATCTGCAAGAACGGCGCGGTGAACGTGCTGACCAAAGATATCCCTACCTCGCGGCTGGGCAACGGCTGCGCTGGCAATACGGCGCTGGCGTGGCTGGAAAAATATGCGGGGCCCGCGTTGCCGCTTACGGCGTTTGATCCGCCGGCCAATGCATAATCCAGGTCGGCTGTAGCGTGTCGTCCTGCCATGCGCAGTCTTCTATCCGGAAGCCTTGCGCATGGTAAAAATTCACCGCCTGGACGTTTTTTTGGTACACCTCGAGGCTGAGCCAGGCGTAGTGCTGTTTGACCTCGTCCAGCAGCGCGCGGCCGATCCCCTGGCGGATAGCCTTCGGCGCGACGAAAAGCGCGCCGATAAAACGTGACTCCAGCACGCTGATGAAGCCTTTTATCTCTCCGTCCTCTTCCCATGCCCAGGTGCTGGCGGCAGGCAGATAGACATCGCGTACCACCGCGACGCTATCGTGCCAGTACGTTTCATTGATAAAGGGATGCGCGTGAATCGTGCTTTCCAGCCACAGCGAGAGCAGCTGATGGCTATTTTTAGCGTCCCACTTGCGGATCATCCTGGCCTCCGGGGTGGCAAAAACAGCCTGTCACATGGTCGTTGACCAGACCGCAGGCCTGCATAAAGGAGTAGCAGATCGTTGAGCCGACAAACTTAAAGCCGCGCTTTTTCAGCGCTTTTGACAGCGCATCGGAGGCGGGGGTGGTGGTCGGAATTTCCGCCAGCGTCGCCGGATGGGAGATCTGTGGCTGATTGTCGACAAAAGACCAGACGAAATCAGCGAAAGCGTCGCCGTTTTCTTCCATCGCCAGGAAGGCGCGGGCGTTGCCAATAATGGCCTGAATTTTCCCGCGATGGCGAATGATACCGGCATTCTGGAGCAGACGTTCAATATCGGCGTCATCCATGGCGGCGACGCGAACCGGATCAAACTGATGGAAGGCCTGACGATAGTTTTCTCTTTTTTTCAGTACCGTAATCCACGACAGCCCGGCCTGCTGGCCCTCAAGACAAATCATTTCGAACAGCTTACGGGCATCTCTTTGCTCAACGCCCCATTCGCTATCATGATACTGAATATAGAGCGGGTCCTGGCTTACCCATCCGCAACGTTGCATGTCTCTCTCCCTTTAGTCATAAAACTTACCTGCTCGCCTTGACGGCTGAAAGATAAAGATAATAGTTAATACAGGGATACCACTCCCCAATATACCCACCCTTTTTGATGTTGCATGTGCACTAGCCGCATTCGCTCGCCTAATCACATTATTCGGGTATTCAGGGCCGCACATCCCATAAAAAACACAGCAACAGCGCCTGTTTGGCTCTTTATGGAGTCGCATTAATGATAATAAAGAAATGCAATGGTCTCCGGGGGGGATTTCTCCCGGCGTGCGTCGCCGTCTGGGCTGCGTTGGCCACGAGCGCCAATGCCTGGCAACAGGAATATATCGCTATCGATACCAAAAGTAATACCCCTGAACGCTATACGTGGGATAGCGATCACCAACCCCGTTATGAAGATATCCTCGCGGAGCGGATGAATACCTCTGGCGACCTGCCCGGCATGGCGTTGAATCAGGCGCTGGCGCCCCCGGATAGCGGCCATGGGATGAGCGTGGGCTGGAATTTTACCCTGGCGAATGGCGTCACCTCCGGGCCGGTGGCCAGTCTGCGCAGCGATGCAATATCGCCGCCCGTCGTCCGTCGTGCGCCAGAAAGCCCCTATGTGAATACGCTGGGCTGGCGGATGGATTATCAGGCGCTGTGGGGCGTGCATCCCTGGGCCCAGGTGAGCTACAACCAGTCGCTCTCCGCGGATCCGATTGGGGCTGCTGGTCGGGCGCAGGACGGCTCCTGGCGCGATGTGACCCTGGGGGCGGATATGTCACTCAATTCGCACCTTGCGGCGTGGGCGGCGTTGTCGCAGGCGGATAATGTGCCAACGGGGGCGAATTATCTCTATGTGATGGGCGTCAGCGCCAACTTTTAGCGTTTTGTAGCATGTAAGATACGCGCATGTTACTTAAAAAACACAGTGTTGATGCATTGTTGTGAGGTAGTGGGTACTAACTTAGCGCGACTAATTTTATGCGCAGCCGTTTTTCAATGTCATTCATTCCGGCATTCCGGCATTTCATTCCTCGCTGGCGGCATTTCATGCCTTTTTTCGCCAGGCGCTCGGCGGGCTTCGCTATTGTGGCGGCAGTTAATTCTTCAGGATATCTGCTATGAACGCTGCAAACAGTCAATATACCCGCTGGCTTACGCTAGCCGGCACGATCGTGACACAATTCGCGCTGGGATCGGTTTATACATGGAGTTTGTTCAACAGTTCTCTTTCCGCAAAGCTGGGCGAACCGGTAAGCCAGGTGGCTTTCTCCTTCGGTCTGTTAAGCCTCGGTCTGGCGTTATCCTCTTCCGTCGCCGGTAAATTGCAGGAACGCTTTGGCGTTAAACGCGTCACCATGGCCTCCGGGATTCTACTGGGGCTCGGTTTTTTCCTCACCGCCCATTCGAATAGCCTGATGATGCTGTGGCTGAGCGCGGGCCTGCTGGTGGGGCTGGCGGACGGCGCTGGCTATCTGCTGACGCTCTCCAACTGCGTGAAGTGGTTCCCGGAGCGTAAAGGGCTGATTTCCGCCTTTTCCATTGGCGCCTACGGCCTCGGTAGCCTCGGTTTCAAATTTATCGATACCCATCTGCTGGCAACCGTTGGGCTGGAGAAAACCTTTATTATCTGGGGCGCGATTGTGCTGCTGATGATTGTTTGCGGCGCAACATTGATGAAAGATGCGCCGAACCACACCGCCGCCTCCCACAACGGCGTGGTGGAAAATGATTTCACGCTGGCCGAGTCGATGCGTAAACCGCAGTACTGGATGTTAGCCGTGATGTTCCTGACGGCCTGTATGAGCGGTCTGTATGTCATCGGTGTGGCAAAAGATATTGCCCAGGGGATGGTTCATCTGGATGTCGCGACGGCGGCGAATGCGGTGACCGTTATTTCTATCGCCAACCTGAGCGGCCGTCTGGTTCTGGGGATTCTGTCGGATAAAATCTCCCGTATTCGGGTGATTACCATCGGTCAGGTGGTTTCGCTGGTCGGCATGGCCGCGCTGCTGTTCGCGCCGCTGAACGCCATGACCTTCTTTGCCGCCATCGCCTGCGTCGCCTTTAACTTCGGTGGCACCATTACCGTGTTCCCGTCGCTGGTCAGTGAATTCTTCGGTCTGAATAACCTGGCGAAAAACTACGGCGTGATTTATCTGGGCTTTGGTATCGGCAGCATCTGCGGGTCGCTGATTGCGTCACTGTTTGGCGGGTTCTACGTGACCTTCTGCGTTATCTTCGCCCTGCTGATTCTTTCCCTGGCGCTCTCCACGACCATTCGTCAGCCAAAAAGCGACGTTTATAGCGAGGCGCATGCCTGAAGGCGCAGCATGCCTGGCCTGAAGCACTCATTTCCTTAACGAATAGTGCCAATCCAACCAAATGTTTTGTAAATGTTTGGTTGGATCACATTCCCTCCTGGTACTTTTTCCTTCCTCTGTGGTCTACTTAGCGCGCTTTGTAGAGGTTTCTTATACTCTCCGTCCTTCAACCTGCCTTATTGTTGACTGCGCCACTGACCTCAGTCACTTACTTGAGTAAGCTCCAGAGGGTTCACGGGCCTGTCGCCGCAAGGCATCTCGAAAGGGTTTGAGTAGTTAATCAACCTGAACGCACTCTATTAACCTGCTCGCTTATATTGCGTAAGCAAGGTGGTTTTATCTCTTCTTTTTCCAGGTTTCATGCATGAAATATATTAGAACGATGACGCAGCAGAAGCTCAGTATTTGGCTGGCGCTGTACATCGGCTGGTTTATGAACGGTGCTGTGTTTTTCCGTCGTCTCAACGGTTATGCGCAGGAATTTACCTTCTGGAAAGGGCTTTCCGGAGTTGTGGAACTGGTTGCGGCCGTACTGGTGACCTTTTTTCTGCTGCGTATCCTGTCGCTGCTGGGCCGGCGCGTCTGGCGAATATTAGCCACCCTGGTCGTTATTTTCTCCGCTGCCGCCAGTTATTACATGACCTTCCTGAATGTGGTGATTGGCTACGGAATCATTGCGTCGGTGATGACGACGGATATTGACCTGTCCCAGGAGGTGATCGGTTGGCATTTGATTCTGTGGCTGGTGCTGGTGAGTACGCCGCCGCTGCTGCTTATCTGGAATAACCGCTGTCGTCACACCCTGCTGCGGCAAATTCGCACTCCTGGCCAGCGGATGAAAAATATCGCTATCGTCGTGCTGGCCGGTTTAATGGTCTGGGGCCCGATTCGCCTGCTCGAGCTGCGACAGAAGAACGTTGAACGCAGCTCAGAGGTTGATATGCCGAGCTACGGCGGAGTGATTGCCAACTCCTATCTGCCGTCAAACTGGCTCTCCGCGCTGGGGCTGTATGCCTGGGCGCAGGTGGATGAGTCCTCTGATAACAAGTCATTGATCAATCCGGCAAAGAAATTCACCTATGTGGCGCCGGAAGGGCTGGATGACACCTACGTGGTGTTTATCATCGGTGAGACCACCCGGTGGGATCATATGGGCATTCTGGGCTATGGCCGGAATACCACGCCAAAGCTGGCCCAGGAGAAAAACCTGGTCGCCTTCCGCGGGTATTCGTGCGACACCGCGACCAAGCTCTCCTTGCGCTGCATGTTTGTGCGCGAGGGCGGGGCGGAAGATAACCCACAGCGGACGCTGAAAGAGCAAAACGTCTTTGCGGTCCTGCATCAGCTGGGCTTTACCGGCGATCTGTACGCCATGCAGAGCGAGATGTGGTTCTACAGCAATACCATGGCGAACAGCATTGCCTATCGCGAGCAGATTGGCGCGGAGCCGCGTAACCGCGGTAAGAGCGTGGATGATATGCTGTTGGTGGATGAAGTGAAGCGTTCGCTAACCAAGAATACTCAGGGTAAGCACCTGATCATTCTGCATACCAAAGGGTCGCACTTTAACTATACCCAGCGTTATCCGCGCAGCTTCGCGCAGTGGCAGCCGGAGTGCGTGGGCGTGGACAGTAAATGTTCGAAAGCGGAACTGATCAACTCTTACGATAACAGCGTGACCTACGTCGATCACTTTATCGTCAGCGTGCTGGATCAGCTGCGTGATAAGAAAGCGATAGTGTTCTACGCGGCCGATCATGGCGAGTCCATCAATGAGCGTGAGCACCTGCACGGTACGCCGCGCAATATGGCGCCGCCGGAGCAGTTCCGGGTACCGATGATGGTGTGGATGTCGGATAAGTATCTGGAAGCGCCCGATCATGCCGCTTCTTTTGCCCGGCTCCAGCAGCAGGCGGCGATGAAAGTGCCGCGTCGCCACGTTGAGCTGTACGACACCATCATGGGCTGCCTCGGCTATACCTCGCCAGATGGCGGGATTAATGAGCATAACAACTGGTGCCGCGTTCCTGATGCGAGCAAAACAGCGAAGAAATAAGCGGAGTGGCGAGTTTCTCGCCGCTTGAGCCATTTTTTCTTAATAAGGCATTGACGGGTGCGGGTCTCAGCAGTAAGATGCGCCCGCATTCGGTGATTGGCGCAGCCTGGTAGCGCACTTCGTTCGGGACGAAGGGGTCGGAGGTTCGAATCCTCTATCACCGACCAAATTTGAAAAGCCCGCTCTTTGAGCGGGCTTTTTTGCATCTGTGACCGATGAGGATGAGAACCTCCGGGGGCAGAGGTTCGACCCGAGCAGCGCGAGGGAACGTTGCGCCAGCAACGGCCTGCAGGGCGAGCCACACAGTGGCGAGTTATCCTCTATCACCGACCAAATTTGAAAAGCCCGCTCTTTGAGCGGGCTTTTTGCATCTGTGACCGATGAGGATGAGAACCTCCGGGGGCAGAGGTTCGACCCGAGCAGCGCGAGGGAACGTTGCGTTAGCAACGGCCCGCAGGGCGAGCCACACAGTGGCGAGTTATCCTCTATCACCGACCAGATTTGAAAAGCCCGCTCTTTCAGCGGGCTTTTTTGCATCTGTGGCCGATGAGGATGAGAACCTCCGGGGGCAGAGGTTCGACCCGAGCAGCGCGAGGGAACGTTGCGTCAGCAACGGCCCGCAGGGCGAGCCACGCAGTGGCGAGTTATCCTCTATCACCGACCAAATTTGAAAAGCCCGCTCTTTGAGCAGCGCTGATCACTTGAGGTGGGTCAGCAGTTTATCGCGGACTTACGCTATGCCGGTAAACGGTGGTTTGGGCGAAGCTGTTTTCTTCGCCCAAACCACCGTAAAAAAGAACCCCCCCGCCTTGATGGCATTGAGGGCGCGGCCGAACGTCGCAACGCCGGGGAGGCTATATTTAACCAGAGTCACAAAAAAAGCATGAATCGGCGTTTTACACCGCCTGTTAACTATTTTGTGACATCTTCCATTGTATTTTTTTATATATGTACCGATCTTTTTTCGCGAAGCTTATGGATAACTACAGCATTTTCCGCTGTGCGTTTTAACGTTCGCGCTATTAATCGCTCACATATTGGCCACATCGTAATAAATTTTCATCATTTGCCAGAATTGCTTATCACTACCTGCTGCAAACTATTAAGGCATTTATGCTGCCTGTTTGCCGCTAGCATAAATTTCTCTGCTGAAAATAGCGCCGTGAAGTTTTTTTAATCTTTGCCTGTTGATTCTCACCCCGGATGTAAAACCAGGTTGGCTGTATTGACGTTTACGCATTCTGTTGACAGATTGTAGGGCATGAGGGGCATTTCATGGAGAATCCGCACTGCAACTCAGGCGTTTTTGTGAAAGGAATCCCCATCTCTCATCCAGGCCTTCGGGCACCACCGACCAGACCGGGTAAAAAATAAATAAAGGTCTGGCGGATATATGCAAACAACATCACATTTGGAGCAGAATAATGAGTATTTCCTTGAAAAAGTCAGGGATGCTGAAGCTTGGTCTGAGCCTGGTCGCCCTGACCGTTGCAGCAAGCGTTCAGGCTAAGACCCTGGTTTATTGTTCTGAAGGCTCGCCGGAAGGCTTTAACCCACAGCTGTTCACTTCTGGTACCACCTATGACGCCAGCTCAGTGCCAATTTATAACCGTCTGGTCGAATTCAAAACCGGTACCACCGAAGTTATTCCGGGCCTGGCTGAAAAATGGGAAGTCAGCGAAGACGGAAAAACCTATACCTTCCACCTGCGTCAGGGCGTGAAGTGGCAGGATAATAAAGATTTTAAACCGACCCGCGACCTGAATGCTGATGACATCGTGTTCTCGTTCGATCGCCAGAAAAACGCACAAAACCCGTACCATAAAGTGTCTGGCGGCAGCTACGAATACTTCGAAGGCATGGGCCTGCCTGACCTGATTAGCGAAGTGAAGAAAGTGGACGATAATACCGTCCAGTTCGTGCTGACTCGTCCGGAAGCGCCGTTCCTCGCGGACCTGGCGATGGACTTCGCCTCGATTCTATCCAAAGAGTATGCCGACAACATGCTGAAAGCCGGCACGCCGGAAAAAGTGGACCTGAACCCGATCGGTACCGGCCCGTTCCAGCTGCTGCAGTACCAGAAAGACTCCCGTATTCTCTATAAAGCCTTCCCGGGCTACTGGGGCACCAAGCCGAAGATCGATCGCCTGGTCTTCTCCATCACGCCTGATGCTTCCGTGCGCTATGCCAAACTGCAGAAAAATGAGTGCCAGGTGATGCCGTACCCGAACCCGGCAGACATCGCGCGGATGAAAGAAGATAAGAACATCAACCTGCTGGAGCAACCGGGTCTGAACGTCGGTTACCTCTCTTTCAATACCGAGAAGAAACCGCTGGATAACGTCAAAGTCCGTCAGGCGCTGACCTACGCGGTGAACAAAGAAGCGATTATCAAAGCCGTTTACCAGGGCGCAGGCCAGCCGGCGAAAAACCTGATTCCGCCGACCATGTGGGGTTATAACGACGATGTTAAAGACTACACCTACGATCCGGAAAAGGCGAAAGCGCTGCTGAAAGAAGCCGGCATGGAAAAAGGGTTCACGATCGATCTGTGGGCAATGCCGGTACAGCGTCCATATAACCCGAACGCGCGCCGCATGGCGGAGATGATCCAGTCCGACTGGGCTAAAGTCGGCGTTCAGGCCAAGATCGTGACCTACGAATGGGGTGAGTACCTGAAGCGGGCGAAAGCGGGTGAACACCAGACCGTCATGATGGGCTGGACCGGCGACAATGGGGATCCGGATAACTTCTTCGCCACCCTGTTCAGCTGCGCCGCGGCGAAAGATGGTTCTAACTACTCTCGCTGGTGCTACAAGCCGTTTGAAGACCTGATTCAGCCGGCGCGTGCCACCGAAGACCATAACAAGCGTATCGAGCTGTACAAGCAGGCTCAGGTCGTGATGCACGATCAGGCTCCAGCCTTGATCATCGCGCACTCCACCGTCTTTGAGCCGGTGCGTAAAGAAGTTAAAGGCTACGTGGTTGACCCGTTAGGTAAGCACCACTTCGAAAACGTCTCTGTCGAATAATAAACAGTATGTTTCCCCTCTCCCTTAACGGGGAGGGGGGATTTACATTTGTGAGCAATACAGACGCCCTGTCACCAGGCGGGTCGTCACTATAGAGAATCCGGGTTATGTTGCAGTTCATCCTCCGACGTTTGGGACTTGTCATCCCGACATTTATCGGTATTACCCTTCTCACTTTTGCCTTTGTGCATATGATTCCCGGCGACCCGGTGATGATTATGGCGGGCGAACGTGGTATTTCCCCTGAACGTCACGCGCAGCTGCTGGCTGAAATGGGTCTTGATAAGCCCATGTGGCAGCAGTATGTCCACTATATCTGGGGCGTGTTGCACGGCGATTTAGGGATCTCGCTGAAAAGCCGCATTCCCGTGTGGCAAGAATTCGTCCCGCGCTTTAAAGCCACGATGGAGCTGGGCGTCTGCGCGATGATTTTTGCCGTTGTCGTCGGTATCCCGGTGGGCGTGCTGGCGGCGGTCAAACGCGGTTCTATCTTCGATCATACCTCCGTCGGTCTCGCGCTGACCGGTTACTCCATGCCGATCTTCTGGTGGGGCATGATGCTGATTATGCTGGTTTCGGTGCAGCTCAACCTGACGCCGGTCTCCGGACGTATCAGCGATACTGTGTTCCTTGACGATACCCTGCCGCTGACCGGTTTTATGCTGATCGATACCGCGATTTGGGGCGAACCGGGCGATTTTATTGATGCCGTGATGCATATGATTCTGCCTGCCATTGTGCTGGGCACCATTCCACTGGCCGTTATCGTGCGTATGACCCGCTCATCGATGCTGGAAGTGCTGGGTGAGGATTACATCCGTACCGCGCGCGCTAAGGGGCTGACCCGGATGCGCGTCATCGTGGTTCATGCGCTGCGTAACGCCATGCTACCGGTGGTGACGGTTATCGGGCTACAGGTGGGGACGCTGCTGGCGGGCGCCATTCTGACCGAAACCATCTTCTCCTGGCCAGGTTTAGGGCGTTGGCTGATCGACGCGCTGCAACGGCGCGATTATCCGGTGGTGCAGGGCGGGGTGCTGCTGGTCGCGACGATGATCATCCTCGTCAACCTGCTGGTCGATCTGTTGTACGGCGTGGTGAACCCGCGTATTCGGCATAAGAAGTAAGGGGCCATCATGTCACAAATTACTGAACATAAAACTGTCGCCGCGCCGGTGCCTATGACCCCGATGCAGGAGTTCTGGCACTATTTCAAACGCAACAAGGGGGCGGTGGTAGGCCTGGTGTACGTGGCGATTATGATTATCATCGCCGTGTTTGCTAACTTCATCGCGCCCTATAACCCGGCGGATCAGTTCCGCGATGTGCTGCTGGCGCCGCCGGCATGGCAGGATGGGGGAAGCTTCGCCCATCTGCTGGGAACCGATGACGTCGGCCGCGATATTCTGTCGCGCCTGATGTACGGCGCGCGTTTATCGCTGCTGGTGGGCTGTCTGGTCGTCGTGCTGTCGCTGATTCTTGGCGTGGTGCTGGGTCTGATCGCCGGCTACTTCGGCGGCGTGATTGACTCGGTCATTATGCGTATCGTCGATATCATGCTGGCCCTGCCGAGCCTGCTGCTGGCGCTGGTGCTGGTGGCGATCTTCGGCCCTTCTATCGTCAACGCTTCGCTGGCATTGACCTTTGTCGCCTTGCCGCACTACGTGCGTCTGACCCGTGCGGCGGTGCTGGTGGAAGTGAACCGCGACTACGTGACCGCTTCGCGGGTAGCGGGCGCGGGCGCGATACGGCAGATGTTCATCAATATTCTGCCTAACTGCCTGGCGCCGCTGATTGTTCAGGCGTCGCTCGGTTTTTCTAACGCCATTCTCGATATGGCCGCTCTTGGCTTCCTTGGCATGGGCGCGCAGCCGCCGACACCGGAGTGGGGCACGATGCTCTCCGACGTGTTGCAGTTCGCGCAGAGTGCCTGGTGGGTCGTCACCTTCCCGGGGGTAGCGATTCTGCTGACGGTGCTGGCATTTAACCTGATGGGTGACGGTCTGCGTGACGCGCTCGATCCCAAACTGAAGCAGTAAGAGGTTCGAGATGGCGTTATTGAATGTTGATAAATTATCGGTGCATTTCGGCGACGAAGGCACACCGTTTCGCGCGGTAGACCGCGTGAGCTACAGCGTTAACCAGGGCGAAGTCGTGGGGATCGTCGGGGAATCAGGTTCCGGTAAATCGGTCAGCTCGCTGGCGATTATGGGGCTGATTGATTATCCCGGCCGGGTGATGGCGGATAAACTGGAGTTTAATGGCCGCGACCTGAAGCGCATTTCAGAAAAAGAGCGTCGCCAGCTGGTTGGCGCGGAAGTGGCGATGATCTTCCAGGACCCGATGACCAGCCTCAACCCATGCTACACCGTCGGCTATCAGATTATGGAAGCCATCAAGGTGCATCAGGGCGGCAATAAGAAAACCCGCGTCCAGCGGGCAATCGATCTGCTGACGCTGGTCGGCATCCCGGACCCGGCATCGCGTCTCGACGTCTATCCGCACCAGCTTTCCGGTGGGATGAGCCAGCGCGTGATGATCGCCATGGCGATTGCCTGCCGGCCGAAGCTGCTGATTGCCGATGAGCCGACCACCGCGCTGGACGTGACGATCCAGGCGCAGATCATTGAGCTGCTGCTGGATCTGCAGCAAAAAGAGAACATGGCGCTGGTCCTGATTACACACGATCTGGCGCTGGTGGCCGAGGCGGCACACAAAATCATTGTGATGTACGCCGGTCAGGTGGTGGAAGCCGGCGATGCGAAGGATATCTTCCGCGCGCCGCGCCATCCATATACGCAGGCATTGCTGCGCGCGCTGCCGGAGTTTGCCCAGGATAAAGCGCGGCTGGCATCGCTGCCGGGCGTGGTACCGGGGAAATACGACCGTCCCAACGGCTGTTTGTTAAACCCGCGCTGCCCCTATGCCACGGATCGCTGCCGGAGCGAAGAACCGGAGCTGAACCGCGTTGACGGCAGCCGTCAGTCGAAATGCCACTACCCACTGGATGATGCCGGGAGGCCTACGCTATGAGTACCCATGAGGCCACCACGCAACGCTCGTTGTTGCAGGCCATCGACCTGAAAAAATACTACCCGGTGAAGAAGGGGCTGTTCGCCCCGGAACGGCTGGTAAAAGCGCTGGATGGCGTCTCTTTCACCCTCGAACGCGGTAAAACGCTGGCGGTGGTGGGCGAGTCCGGCTGCGGCAAATCAACGCTGGGCCGTCTGCTGACGATGATTGAAATCCCGACCGGCGGCGAGCTTTACTATCAGGGGCAGGATTTATTAAAGCCTGACGCGACGGCAGAAAAGCTGCGTCGGCAGAAAATCCAGATTGTGTTTCAGAACCCCTACGGCTCGCTGAACCCGCGCAAAAAAGTGGGGCAGATTCTGGAAGAACCGTTGCAGATCAACACCTCGCTCAGTAAAGAGCAGCGTCGTGAGAAAGCGCTGGCCATGATGGCGAAAGTGGGGCTCAAAACCGAGCATTACGATCGCTATCCGCATATGTTCTCCGGCGGCCAGCGGCAGCGTATTGCCATTGCCCGGGGCCTGATGCTGGACCCGGACGTGGTGATTGCCGACGAACCGGTTTCCGCGCTGGACGTATCGGTGCGCGCGCAGGTGCTGAACCTGATGATGGACCTGCAGCAGGAGATGGGGCTGTCGTATGTGTTCATCTCCCATGACCTGTCGGTGGTCGAGCACATTGCCGATGAAGTGATGGTGATGTACCTGGGCCGCTGCGTGGAGAAAGGGTCGAAGGATCAGATCTTCAGCAATCCGCAGCACCCGTATACTCAGGCCCTGCTGTCGGCCACCCCGCGTCTCAATCCGGACGATCGTCGCGAGCGGATTAAATTGACCGGTGAGCTGCCGAGCCCGCTCAATCCGCCGCCGGGCTGCGCGTTTAACGCGCGCTGCCGTCGTCGTTTTGGCCCGTGCACCCAGCTACAGCCGCAGCTGAAGGATTATCGGGGTCAGCTGGTCGCCTGTTTTGCCGTCGATCAGGATGAAAATCAGGAAAAACATCCTTCCTGAGGATCGGCGCTGCCGTCGGCGGAGAAATCCCTGTCGGCGGCAGCGCATGCCACGCTAACGTGTTATCTGCCGCCATGAATAACCGCTCTTATTTTTTTATTCGCGATAAGTCATTCAGTCTATTTATATAACGTAATAAAAAGATTAATATATTTTATCCTCGGGATGAAGCGTGTTTATTTCTGCTTGTGTCTAATAAATTAACGAGATAAATCACTGATTATTTTTAATGTGCAGCCGAGTCTGCGCCGCTCTTTCCGGGGCCCCTAAAAAATGGAGCTATCATTTCAGATAGGACCTGATAGGGTAGCCGCAAAATCATCAGTGAATTAAGCCACCCTGACTTATATTCCCGGCAAGTCCTTGTAACGTCGATCGTCCTGATTCGGTTGCAATGAATGAAAAAAATAAAATAAACAACGCTTATGACATCGAGCGCCAGAATAAAAAGATAAACACTATGTATGTAGAATCATGAGGTTATCAATGAACCATTATGATGATTTGCAGCGCTTCAAGGAAAAGACCGGTACACAAAGTCTACATTTCAGGGACCTTTCATCACAGGCTGTCACCCGGGATAAGGGCGATTGGGTTATTCTCAATCAGCTTACGCCTGGAGCAAAAGAGTCCTCGCTGGCAATGGGAGGCAGCGTGTCGTTACCGCTACCGCAGCAGGTGCCGGCGGATCTGTTTCACCGGGTGGAAGCTGAACCGGTGCACTCCCCCTCTACGCTCTCGCCGCCTGTCCTGGTCGCCGAACCGATAACCGCGGCGGCGGCAACTCCCGCTGCGCCTGTCGAACCAACTCCTGTTGCAGCAAACAGCATCCCGGCGGAACCCATTCCGGCGATGGCCGCGACGCTATCCGCGCCGTCGGTCGCCCCTCGTCCGCAGCCGACCGCGGCGACGGAAGGCTATGCGCATTTATTTGCGGCGAAAACCGCTGAACCGGTGGCGAAAAATAAAGATCAGCCGCTGAAGTCTCTTTTAGAAAGGATTGCAACATGCCGTTGATCTGCGTCTGTTCGCCAAAAGGCGGCGTAGGAAAAACGACCCTGGCGGCAAATCTGGCCTGGTCGCTGGCGCGCGCGGGCAGCAAGGTGCTGGCGTTGGACTTTGATAGGCAGAATGCGCTGCGCCTGCATTTTGGCGTTCCCCTCAGCGATGAGCGGGGCTATGTGGCGAAAGCCCTGGATCTGCATGACTGGAGCCAGTGTGTGCTTAGCGCAGGCAGCAATATCTTCGTGCTGCCCTACGGCGACGTGACGGAAACGCAGCGGCGGGCGTTTGACGAACGTCTGCTCAACGATCCCCATTTTCTGACCCGCGGTCTGGCGGCGCTGCTGAACTATCCCGGTCTGATTATCATCGCCGATCTGCCGCCGGGTCCTTCGGCGGCGCTGACGGCGCTGACCCCGCTTGCCGACCTGCATCTGGTACCGCTGCTGGCGGATACGGCCTCGCTGTCGACCTTAGCGCACGTGGAAAAGCAGCGTTTAACCGGCGATGAGCTTAATCATAAGCACGGACATTTTTTCGTGATTAACCAGAGTGATAATCGCCGTCAGGTGAGCCGTGACGTCACCGCGTTGATGGAGGAAAAGCTGGGCGATCGCCTGTTGGGCATCATCCACCGTGATGAAAGCGTGGTGGAGGCGAATGCTTCTCAGAAGTCGATTCTTGACTTTAGCTCATCTTCTGCAGCCGCCTTTGATATTGAAATCATAGCAAAAAAAATCTCTGCACTGTTGGGGATCCATATTGGCGATGGCACGGTGCACAGCCTGCCTCGCATGTCAGGGCTGTAACTTATTGCAGGGCTGCGGAATGAAAAAAACACTTTTCTGGTTGCTGGTGCTGGTGTTATCGCCGGTGGCGGTGCTGATCGTTATCACGCCAATGGATAGCCAAAAGCAGTATCTTTTTGGCCTGCTCAGCATTGGTATTCTTTTCTTAATGGGCTTTAGCAAGAAGCGCGGTATTTCGGTCATTATGGTCGTCACTTCTCTGCTGATGTCCACGCGTTACATGTATTTTCGCCTGACGCAAACCCTGCATTTCAACTCCGGAATCGAGACGGTGCTGGGGATGGGGCTATTTCTGGCGGAAGTGTATATCTGGGTGATGTTGCTGCTGAACTATCTGCAGACGGTGTGGCCGCTGAAGCGAGAAATTGTGCCGCTGCCGGAGGATATGAGCCAGTGGCCGACGGTCGATATCTATATTCCGAGCTACAACGAACCGCTTGAAGTGGTGCGGGATACCGTGCTGGCTGCGCAATGCATTGATTACCCGGCGGATAAGATGAAAATTTATTTGCTGGATGATGGTAAACGCAGCGAGTTCGCGGTGTTTGCCGCCGATGTCGGGGTGGGCTATATCACCCGCAATGATAATAAGCATGCCAAAGCGGGCAACCTTAACCACGCCATGACGCTCACGCAGGGTGAGCTTATCTGCGTGTTTGACTGCGACCACGTGGCGACCCGCGTTTTCCTGCAGGCGACGGTCGGCGGTTTTCTCAAAGACCCGATGCTGGCGCTGGTGCAGACGCCGCACTACTTCTACTCGCCGGACCCTTTCGAGCGCAACCTGTCGGTAGGGCGCAACATTCCCAACGAAGGGATGCTGTTCTATGGTCCGATTCAGCAGGGTAACGATAACTGGAATGCGACCTTTTTCTGCGGTTCCTGCGCGGTGATTCGCCGTCAGGCGCTGGAGCAGATTGGGGGCTTCGCGGTAGAAACGGTCACCGAAGACGCGCATACCGCGCTGAAATTCCAGCGTCTGGGCTGGAAGTCGGCATTTCTCGATATTCCGCTGGCGGCGGGGCTAGCCACCGAACGTCTGGTGGTGCATGTGATTCAGCGAACCCGCTGGGCGCGTGGGATGACGCAAATTTTCCGTCTTGATAACCCGCTATTGGGCCGCGGGCTCACTTTCCAGCAGCGTCTGTGCTATCTCAGCGCGATGCTCTACTATCAGTTTGCCCTGCCGCGGGTGGTATTTGTTACCGCGCCGTTAGCCTATCTGCTGTTTAACCTGAACATTATCTACTCCTCGGCCAGCCTGATTGTGTCGTATGCGCTACCGCATCTGTTTCTGGCGATTTACGTCGGTTCGCGCATGAACGGCCGCTATCGCTACAGTTTCTGGGGGGAGATTTACGACATTGTGCTGGCATTCCATCTGGTGTTGCCGACTCTGGTGACGATGATTTTCCCCAAACGCGGTAAATTCAACGTCACCGACAAGGGGGGGCTGCTGGATGTCGGTTACTTTGATTTTACCGTCGTCAGGCCGCATCTGGTGGTGGCATGTCTGCTGGGCGTGGGGGTGATCCTCGGGATCGTTCGCGCGCTGGGTCATGACTATTTCGGTTCAGATCCCAACGTTATCGCGCTGAACGTCGGCTGGGGGCTGTACAGCCTGATCTTCCTGCTGGCGGCGATCGCCGTCGCGCGGGAGACCCGTCAGGTACGCAAAACGATTCGCATCGACGTTGATGTACCGGTACTGATTCACTATGCCAGCGGCATTGTCTCGCGCAGCCATACCGTTGACCTGTCGATGGGCGGTTGCCGTATTGCCGTTCCGGACTCGCGTCATCTGCAGGATAAGATTGAAGAAATTGAGCTGATTTTGCAGTCGGGGGCGATCTGTATTCCCGCCGAGCAGGTCACTGCGGACGAACGTTATATTCGCCTGAAGTTTGATGAAAACATCCCGCTCTCGCTGCGCCGGGAGCTGGTGCGCGTCGTGCTGGCGCGCGCGGACGCGTGGATTAATCCGCCGCGTCCGCAGGATAACCCATTCCGTTCGTTTGTGACCATTTTGCGCTGCGTGTTTGAACTGTTCTGGCTGACGTGGAAAACACGGCGTAGCCAGCGTCGGCAGAGACCGATGGCGCATGCGGCGCAGGAGGATGGGCGTCTATGAAGCGATTAACCACGCTTGCGCTGCTGGCGGGGATGCTCTCTGCGCCTGCGCTGCACGCTGAAGAGCGCGCTGTCGATCGTGCCGCGTCGCTGAATTTCCCGCTGCCGGATGCGGCGGAGGACAGCCCACCGGCGGATGAACCGGTTTCAGCAACTCCCGCTACTCCGACGGAACCAACGTCAGAATCCGTATCGCCGCCGACCTTTCCACCACCGGCGAGCGGCGCGGCAGCCGATGTTGTGCCGTTATCCCCGCTTGTGGGCGGTAGCCTGAATATGACGCAGCTCGGGATGGCGGACGGGATTATGCTGAGCGGCGGGCAACAGCAGGGCGGCGTTGATTTTACGCTGCCCTCCGACCAGGTGGTCACGCATGCGGAACTGATGCTGGATGTCCGGGTGTCACCGGAGCTGGCGACGCGAAACGCCACGCTCCAGCTGATGCTTAACGGTCAGCCGCTCGGAACGGTGTCGCTGGGTACGGACGGCGCCGACATCTCGCACTATCAGCTGGATATTCCGGCCGCGCTGATGGTTTCCAGCAATAATTTAAGTTTTAAAGTCAACGATGGCGATACGCTGCAGTGTCGGCTCGATACGCGCGACACCCGCGGGGTGGTGATTTTACCCACCTCGCGCTTTAGCTGGGAAAGCCAGCCGCTGAATATCAGCAATGATTTAAGCTTCTTCCCGCGCCCCTTCTTCGACAGTATGCAGATGACCCCGGCAGATATTGCGCTGGCGTATCCGGAGAAATCCACTGCGGATATCTTCAGCGCGGCGGCGCTGGTGTCATCATGGCTGGGGATTCAGGCGGATTATCGCGGGATCGCTTTCAACGCCATGCGCGATCGTCTGCCGGAACGGCACGGCATTCTTATCGGTCATCCGGGCGATCGGATTGGCGGGTTAACCTTACCGCAAACCGATAAACCGCTGCTGCAGATTGTTGATAACCCGGGTAACCCGGCTTACAAACTGCTGCTGATTGTCGGGCACAATGATGCGGCATTGCGCACGGCGGCCTGGCGGCTGACCCGCGGTGACATCGCCCCGCAGACCACCCGCCTGGAAGTGGATCCGCAAACCATCCCGCTCGGTAAACCGTATGATGCGCCGCGCTGGATCCCCACCGATCGGCCGGTAAAAATCAGCGAACTGCTGCGTAAAGATCAAAGCGCAACGGTGAGCGGCGTATGGCATGAACCGCTGCAGGTGGCTTTCCGCGCCGCGCCGGATCTCTATTTGTGGGATGGCGAAACCATCCCCCTGCAGATTAGCTATCGCTTCCCGTCGGAAAGCTGGATCAACGAAGATAAGTCGCTACTGAGCGTGACGCTCAACAATACCTTCCTGCACAATCTGCCGATGAACAAACAGGGGCCGCTGGAGAAGCTCTGGCGCCACCTCGGCGGCGATGCGCGTCAGGAGCAGTTTACCATCCCGCTGGCGCCCTACCTGATTTACGGTGATAACCAACTGTCTTTATATTTCAATGTGGTGCCAAAAGAGGACGCGCCCTGTTCAGTGCTGTTGAATACCGGCATCAAGAGCCGCATTACCGATGACTCATGGATTGACCTGAGCAATACGCGGCACTTCTCGCAGCTGCCTAACCTCTCCTATTTTGTCGGCGCGTCGTTCCCGTTCTCGCGGCTGGCGGATTATTCGCAAACCACGCTGCTGCTGCCGGAACAGCCGTCGGAAACCCAGGTGGCGACTCTGCTGAACCTGGCGGCGCGCTCGGGAAATGCGACCGGTACGGCGCTGGCCAACAACCGGGTGCTGCTGGGACTCCCCGACGGTGACGCGAGCGTCGCATATCTGCGGGATCGCGATGTGCTGGCGGTGACGACTCTTGACCAGAATACGTTTAATCAACGCCTGCTGGCCCACTCCCCGTATTATCCGCTCGATAATCAGCTCGCGGTACGCGAGTCCGGGATCGGTGAGAAAATACAGCGCTGGCTGAGCGGCGACTGGACCTCCGCGACCCTTGATGCCGATCGTTATCTCTCTTCCAGCAGCGCCTGGCGCGGCTTTATTAGCTACCGTTCGCCGTGGAGCCCGCAGCGCACGGTGGTGGTGGCAATGGCCAGCAATGACGATCAGCTGGCCAGGCTGACAAATGACCTTGAGTCCCCGCGAATCAACGCCGGTATCCGCGGCGATACGGCGGTGATCACCAGTGATAATGGCGTGCGCAGCTTCCAGGTCAGCACGCCGTTCCCCAGCGGACAAATGCCGTGGTACATGATGGCCGTCTGGTATGCCAACCAACACTCCGGCCTGCTGGCGCTGCTGGGGCTGATCACCACCACGATCGTTGGCCTGGCGTTAACCGCCATGTTTAAGCGCCATGCGCGCAAGCGTCTGAGTTCGGGGGATAGCCAATGAGACGAGTTTGCAAAGTGAATACCAGGGCCACCCGACGATTATCCACGTTTTGTCTGTCAGGGGCGCTGACGCTTGGCGCATTCGGCAGCGCCCAGGCGGCGGGCAATGATGCCGCCCTGCAGGCGCTGTTTGCGCAGGCTAACTACTGGCATGAAAAATCGCACGATGAGCTGGCGATGGAGTCGCTGCAAAAGGTGCTACTGGTCGATGCCAACAACACCCAGGCGCTGTATTTGATGGCGCTGTGGGCGCAGCAGGGCGGCGATTTGCAGACGGCCGCGCGCTGGCGGGAGCGGTTGGCAAAGGCGGACCCCAACAGCGCCAGTTTACAGGAGCTGGATACGGCCAAAAAAATGGCCCAGGTACCGCAAGGTCAACTGAACCTGGCGCGGCAGCAGGCGCGAAGCGGTAATATCCCCGCGGCGTTGACCACCTGGCGCAGTATGTTTAACGGCGATATCCCGCCGTCGGGGCTGGCGGCCGAATACTATATGACGATGGCCAGCGACAAGTCGCTCTATCCGCAGGCGCTGAGCGAACTGCGTCAATACGTCGCGCAGCATCCGCAGGAGAATGCGCCACGCGTGGCGTTGGGCAAGATGCTGACCTGGCGGGAAGATACCCGGCGGGAAGGGATCGCCATGCTGGAACCGATGGCCAGCGGCAGTACAGATGCCGACAGCGGCCTGCGTCAGGCGCTGTTGTGGCTGGGGCCGCAGGCCGGCGACCAGCCGTTTTACGATACCTGGATGCAGCGCCACCCGCAGGATAGCGAAGTGCAGAACTATTATCGCCAACGGCTGAGCGGGCAGGCGCGCGGGCAGGGGTTTGCCAACCTGAACAGCGGCAACACGGCGGCGGCGAAGCAGCAGTTTGAGCAGGTCTTACAAACCAACCCGCAGGATGCGGACGCGCTGGCCGGGATGGGCTACATCGCCCAGCGGAACGGCGATTTTCAGGCCGCCTCGCAGTATCTGAACCGGGCGGCGGAACTCGGCGGCGCGGATTCGGCGGCGCGGCGCCAGCAGGCGGCCGATGCTCTGTTCTATGGGCAGCTGGCCCAGGCGCAGCAGGCGTATAAACAGGGAAACATCAGCCAGGCGCTGGCGCTCTCCGCCCCGTTGGCTGAACAGAGCGGCGCACGCGGCACATCGGCAAAACTGTTCCGCGCCGATGTGCTGCGGCACAACAAAGATCTGCCGCAGGCCGAGCAAACCCTGCGCTCGCTGCTCGATGAACAGCCGCAAAACGGTCCGGCCCGCGAGAGTCTGTACTACGTCCTGCGTGAGCAGAATAAAACGGCAGAAGCGCAGGCGATGCTGCGTACGCTGCCGGAAAGCCTGCAGCAAAAACTGCAGCCGCGCGTGGTGACCGGCATGCCGGGAGATACGCTACGTCGGCAGGCGCAGGAACAGGCCAACGGCGGTAACGTGAGCGGCGCGATAGCGACGCTGCGTCAGGGGGTTGCCCGCTATCCGGATGATAGCTGGATGCGCCTTGATTTAGCCCGCCTGCTGCAAAAATCCGGTAATGACGGCGAGGCCGCCTCGCTGATGGCTGCCGCGTATCGCCCCGGCGCCAGCGGCAGCGCGCTGTACGCGGCGGCGCTCTTCGCCAGCGAAAACGGCGGCTGGCAGCAGGCGCAAACGCTGCTGGGACGTATACCTGCCGCCAGTCAGACCGCGCAAATGCGTGAGTTACATCAGCGGGTAAACTACAACCTGCAGCTGGCAACCGCGCAAAATTATCTCTCCCAGGGCAATTCGGTCGCTGCCGCCAACACCTTGAGAGCGATGGCCGCCACGCCGCCGAAAGCACCGGCGGATGTCGGGAAGCTGGCGCGCCTGCTCGCGCAGAGCGGTGATGTCAGTAGCGCGGTCGCGCTGGTGCGCAATAGCATCAGCGGCGGGATATCAGGCAATGCCGGGGATTATGCCGACCAGGTGACGGTGCTCAATCAGGCCGGGCTGACTAACGAAGCGCAAAGCCTGTTAAGCAACCCCCAGCTTCAGGCCAGTAGTACGCCGACGCAGCTGGCGAGCATTCGCAATGGCTATGTGATTAACGACGCCGATCGTTTACGTGAGCAGGGGAACTACGCCGCAGCCTATGACAAGCTGATGGCGGCGATGCAAAGCGATCCGCAAAATACCGACCTGATGTTTGCCATGGCGCGTCTCTACCAGAGCGGCAAAATGAATAAAGAAGCCGGGGTGGTCTATGACTACCTGATGACCCGCGACACGCCGGATCAGGCGGCCCGCTCCGGGGCGATCGACGTGGCCCTGTCGGCGGGTGATAACGAGCGGGCGCAGCAGCTGGCAGGCGGGCTGCGCCAGGACAATACGCCGGATCGTTTACTGCTGCTGGCGCGGGTCGCGGAGGCCCAGGGACATCATCAGCAGGCCATGACGTATCTGCGCAGCGCCCGCGGCAAACTGCTGGGGCTGCAGAGTACTAACGGTGCGCAAACGCCAACGGTGGGCGGCGTGCTGGCGGCGGATAACCCCTTCGTGGGCGTCTCCCGTACGCCAGCCGCGACAAGAACGGCGTCGGCTTATGGCCAGTATATGCCGTGGCAGGTTTCGCAGGTGTCGACCGGAACCGGGACCTCGTTACCCGGTATCCAGCGCCCCGATCTGCCGGTGGAAACTGCGCAAACCCGCATGCTGCGTCAGGTCGATAGCATGATGGAGACGTTGCAGGAAAAAACCGCTACCTGGCTGCAGACCGGCATGGACGTTCGCGGCCGGGATGGTGAATCCGGTACCAGTAAGTTAACGGAGTTAAAAACGCCGCTGACCTGGTCCTCATCGCCGTTTGGCGATGCGCGTTTTGATTTTACCGTGACGCCGGTGTCATTGAACGCCGGCACCGCCAGCGGCGATGCCTGGCGGCGCTACGGCGCAAACCCGCTCTCTAACGCGGTCTCTAATATGGTCACCACCGCCACTAAGGAGCAGGCGGCCATTGCGGCGATGACTGATGCGGAACGTACTACCTATTTCGCCAGCAACCCAGGCGCGCAGGCGTTGAGTTCGCTGGGGACGCTGAGTGCGGCCGATTTTAACGCCACCAGCAGCAGCGGCATGGAGAATCTGGCGAAACTGGGGGCCTATGATTCCGGGCAGGTCGCCAGCTATCTGGCGGCATCGAGCCTGAAGCCGAGTATCGATCAGACCAGCGGCTCGACGGATGCGCAAAAAGCGAATGGCGTTGAGCTGGCCATGGCCCTGAGCGGCGATCGTTACCGCCTTGATATCGGCAGCACGCCGCTGGGCCAGGATCTCAACACCGTGGTGGGGGGCGTGCAGTGGTCGCCGAAGCTCACCAACTATCTGTCGCTGATTTTCACCGGGGAGCGTCGTTCGCTGACCGATAGCCTGCTGTCCTATGTCGGTCTGAAAGACGCCTACTCCGGGAAAAACTGGGGGCAGGTGACCAAAAACGGCGGCACCCTGCAGCTGAGCTATGACGACGGCGACGCCGGTTTTTATGTCGGCGGCGGCGGGTACAGCTATCTGGGCCAGAATGTCGCCAGCAACACCAGCGTGAACGCCAACGCCGGGGTTTATCTGCGGCCTTACCATGACGAATATCGTCAGCTACAGGCCGGTTTGAGTATGAGCTACATGGATTACTCGAAGAACCTGAGCTACTTCACCTACGGTCAGGGGGGCTATTTCAGCCCGCAAAACTATGTCAGCGTCTCGCTGCCGGTCAACCTGACGGAAAACTATGATAACTGGACGATGAAGCTCGGCGGCTCGGTGGGCTATCAATCCTACAGCCAGGATAAGAGCGCCTACTTCCCGACCAATTCGGAATGGCAGCAGACCCTGGAGACCGCCGTTTCCAGTGGTTTTGCGAAAGAGGCCTACTATTCGGCGACCTCGAAGAGTGGGATTGGTTACACCTTGCGCGCCGGTGCGGATTACAAGGTCAACAAACAGATGACGCTTGGCGGCCAGATTGGCTACGACACCTTCGGGGATTATAACGAGAGCACCGCAGGGCTCTATATCCGCTATATGCTGGGAGATTATTGATCATGACGGAGAATAATAACGCGGAGGTCATGGCCTGGTTTCAACAGCAGCAAACGCCCGCCGGATGGTTTGATCTGCTGAGCATCATGGTGGACGGGATGCTGAACAATGCCGGCGAGCTGGGGAGCCAACCCTTCCTGCGGCAGATGGGGGAGGCGCTGGCGGAGAGTTATCCGCTGCCGGAGTCGGAGACGGTCGGCGCGCTGGAGAGCAATATCAACCAGCTGCTGAGCCGTTTTCAGTGGGGGATGGTCACCCTCGAGGTGAGCGACGAGGGGCTGCGATTGCGCCACCGGGCGCTGCCGGTTAGCCGCGATGAAGCGCAGCGCGTGCGTTGGTGTAATGCATTTTGTGCCATACTCGAAGGGCTTTATTCTCGCTGGCTGCGGGGACAGGGCGGCGGTGCGCACGTGGTTTTACAGCGTGAGCGTTTGTTCTCAGTCTCTGATGTTCAGTTCCTCTACTTCCATCCATAGCGGGTGAATCTATGTCCTTGCGTGCTGCAGTGGCGGTCATGCTTACCACCATGATGATGGTACTCCCGCGCGCGTGGGCAGATACCGCCTGGGAGAGCTATAAATCACGGTTTATGATGGCTGACGGGCGGATCGTGGATACGGGCAACGGTAATATCTCGCATACCGAAGGGCAGGGGTTCGCGATGCTGCTGGCGGTGGCGAAAAACGATCGGCCCGCCTTCGATAAACTGTGGCAATGGACCGATAAGACGCTGCGCAATAAAGATAACGGGCTGTTTTACTGGCGCTATAACCCCGTCGCTCCGGACCCTGTCGCCGATAAAAATGATGCGACCGATGGCGATACTATGATTGCGTGGGCGCTGCTTCGCGCCCAGCAGCAGTGGGGGGATAAAGCCTACGGTGCCGCCTCCGACGCCATTACCGCTGCGCTGCTGAAATATACCGTGGTGACCTTTGCCAATCGTCAGGTGATGCTCCCCGGCGCCAGGGGCTTCAACCACAATGACCATCTCAACCTGAATCCGTCCTACTTTATTTTCCCCGCCTGGCAGGCCTTCGCGGCACGTACGCACCTGACGGCCTGGCGCAAACTGCAGAGCGATGGCCAGGCGCTGCTGGCCAAAATGGCATGGGGTAAGGCGCAGCTGCCCAGCGATTGGGTGGCGCTGAAAGCCGACGGCACGATGGAGCCCGCCAAAGAGTGGCCGCCGCGTATGAGCTATGACGCGATTCGTATTCCGCTGTATGTGTCCTGGGCAGACCCGCACAGCGCGCTGCTGACGCCGTGGAAAAACTGGTTTCAGCGCTATTCGCGGCTGCAAACGCCAGCGTGGATCAACGTCACGACCAACGAGGTTTCCCCATGGTTTATGACCGGCGGTCTGCTGGCGGTACGCGATTTAACCGTCGGCGAACCGCAGGCCGAGCCGCAGATTACCGCCGAGGATGATTACTACTCCGCCAGTCTGAAGCTGCTGGTCTGGCTGGCGAGCAGCCAGCGGCCCTGATCGGCGGCCGCTGGCAATATTCCTGCGTGGCGGTTGCGGGGTTAGCCTGCCGGGGTTTCCCCGTTACGCAGCGTCAGGACTTCAAAACCCTCCGCGGTCACGGCAATGGTATGTTCCCATTGCGCCGAGAGTTTTTTATCGCGGGTGACCACCGTCCAGCCATCTTTTTTGATTTTTGTCCGGCTATCGCCCTGATTAACCATCGGTTCAATGGTAAAGACCATCCCTTCCTGTAGTACGGCACCGGTGCCGGGCTTGCCGTAGTGCAGCACCTGCGGCTCTTCATGCATCTCCTGTCCCACGCCGTGGCCGCAATACTCCCTGACAACGCTGTAGCCGTTGCTTTCGACATAGCGTTGAATCGCATGGCCGATATCGCCCAGCGTGGCGCCGGGCTTCACCGCCTTGATGCCTTGCCACATGGCCTCGTAGGTCTTTTTCACCAGCCTGCGGGCCAGCGGCGAAACGTCACCGATCAAATACATTTTGCTGGAATCCGCGATCAGACCCCCTTTTTCCAGCGTAATGTCGACATTGACGATAGCGCCTGATTTCAGATGCTCCGTCTCTTTCGGCATGCCGTGGCACACCACTTCGTTCACCGAGGTATTCAGCACGTAGGGATAGTCATATTGTCCCTTGCTGGCGGGTCGGGCGTGCAGCTGATTGACGATAAAATCTTCCACCCGGTTGTTGATTTCCATGGTGGTCACCCCAGGCTGGATAAAGCCGTCCAGCATCTCAAAGACGGAGGCTAACAGCTCCCCGGCGCGGCGCTGTCTGGCCAGCTGATCCGCGGTTTTAATGGGAATTGATGGCATTGATCACCTCCAGTAAGCGATCGGAACCTGATTTAAGCATCATCATCTTGATTTGCTGGTGGTTAAGCTCCGGATAGAGCTCGCTCATCATACCCAGTCGGATCCAGTATTCGGCCTGAGCGTTCACCGAACGTGACATTGCCTTGCTGGCATCGCGGATGTCGTCATGCAGCAGGTCGGAGATTTTTACGATTCCCATATATATACACACCATAATGATTCATATACATATCGTATATTCTTCCGCGCGCGCTGTCACATCTGTTTTTATCGGGGGGAAGGGAATTGCCGGCAACAAGAAGAGAGGGGGGAGCGGCGGAGGGATGGCGATGTATTGGTTTGAACAGGCCGCAAGGAGGAACCTTGCGGCCTGTTGGGATTACTGCGGGTACGGAACCCAGCTTCCGCCGTTGAGCTGGACGTAAGGCTTGCCTTGATACTGGATGACAATGGCGTTGGCGTTTTCCGATACCGCCGCGCTTTGCGGCAGATTGGCGGTGTACTGCTGCCAGTCAACGTTGTCTTCGGTAAACATCTTGCCGTCCAGCGCGCGAACCACCAGTTCAGAGATCGCCAGGTAGCTGGTCGGCCGATCGATGATCACCGGGCTGCCCTGATGCGGCGCCTTCATACCGAAGAATTTCACCGCCGTCGGAACGTGGGTAATTGACGGGCTGGGGATATCGCGCAGACCAGAAACCTGCATTTTGTCGCCCTTCAGCGCCCCGCCGTGCTCCGGCACGACCACCACCATCACTTTACGACCCGATTTTTCCAGTTCGGTAAAGAAACTGTCCAGCTCGTCGAAGAGTTTCTGCGCGCGCACTTTGTAATCCGCGGTTTTGCTCTGCCCCGGGAAGTGGTTGCCGTCGTGCAGCGGCAAGGTATTGTAGAAGGTGGCGGTACGCGGCGTATTCTGTTTCTCCAGGGTTTGCAGCCAGCGGTTCAGGGTCGCCTGGTCGTCGTAGACCGGCGAGCCGTCGAAACCTTGTAAAATCACCGGCAGGCCGGTCTGATCCATCAGCGGGCTTTGCATACCGCCGAGGGAACGCAGCTCTTTCAGGAAGTCGCCGAACTGACCGTTGTGGCCCAGCATCAGCTGCTGGGCGAAGCCAAGTTTCGCCAGGTTTTCGAACAGGTAGCAGTCGCTACCCGACGGCTGATACAGGTTGGTATGCGACAGCTGACCGCAGCTGGCGCGCAGCAGGCGAACCGCCGCCGGGCCGCTGTAAGAGGTCGCCGAGTTAAAGTTTTTGAACACGATATCGAAGTGCTTCCATAGCGGATGATCCATCAGCCCGGCGGCTTCAATATCTGACCATGACAGGGAGCAAATGTTGATAATCAGCAGATCGAACGGTTGGGCGTCGGCAGGCAGCTGCTCCGGGAACGGCGTTTTACGTTTCTGTTCCGTCGCATAGAAGGTGTTGAGCCAGTTGCTCAGATTTGCTGAGGTTGGCGGTTCGCTTTGCGGGGGAATATCGCTATTGGCCGCGGCGGCGGTTGCCGGAGCCGCCGGATTCGCGGTGGTTGCCGCGGCGACCGTCGGTTGGCCCGCAGGCCATAGCGTAAAGGCCGGAAGCAGAGGGCTGATAGCGAGCCAGACCATGACGATGGAGACCAGTACCGTCACCCGTAGCCACTGGCTGAGGAACAGCCACAGCACCAGCAGCAAGAAGAAGGCGCCGACCATATTCCAGTTAATAAAGCGGGTCACCAGATCCCAGAGATAATCGGCGCTGAAGCCGGCAAGCTGCGAGCCCTGGGTGAGAATGCTTTCCGGTCCCGGCAGCCAGGTGTCATGCCAGAACAGCCCGATACCGAGGGGAATGGCAATCCAGTGGCGCAGGCGGTGCAGCGAATATTGAGGCAGCGGAACCAGCAAAAACGCGAGAAACACCAGGTTCAGCATTGGGTGAAAATTAAGATATCCCGCCCAGAGCAGCGCAAACTTTACCAGGAAGTAAAGATTCCATCCGCCCAGGCCGCGCCAGTACTGCCAGAGAGGGAGCGGCGTAGCGTTAGTTTTAGGAGTCGTCATTTGTTCGGTTTGCCTTGCTGAGTTGGTGCTTCCCGGCGTAATACGCCAGCCGGTTTGACATAACGGGGTTTAAAGAACATCAAGCGTAAAGTGGTGCGAATACGGCGCTGGTAATGGCGCGTCAGGTATCCCAACGGAAAAAACAACAGGGCGCATAATACAACCAGCTGCATAATATCGCTGATGGACATCATGACGTTTGCTCCCGGTCAGTAAAGAGGCGATGCGGTTCAGGAACCCGCCGCCAGCTGCGCCCGTCATGGGTCGCATTGATGGCTTCGTTCTTCTCCATGCTAATCGGCAGCGGCGTGGTCCATTGATCCGGCGCGATCCCGCGCATCAGGATGATTTCTGAAGTGATCTGCTTATCTTCAAACCAGATCATGCGGTTGGAAAATATATCGCCGGTCGGTAAAGGGAAAATATGGTTTAACGCGGTATCGAGATCGTTAACCCGGCAAAACGACAAAAACAGCACCAGCCGGTTATTGCCGATGGTCATAATATCGCCCATCCGGTTTGGTCGGCACAGGGTTAGCGCCTGTTCGACGCGCAGCCCCGGCGCCGGGCGTAATGCGACCATCACGCCCTTGCTATCCGCCGGCAGCATGGTGTTGGCCATAATGTTATGCACGGCTTCGCAGAAGGCATCCCATTTCTGATAGCCGCGCAGCTTAAGCGGCTGGCTCCAGGTGAGGAGGGTGGCGAAATCGTCCGGGATGTGCCGGGTAAACTTCTGGTTCTGCACGCTTTCAATCAGCGTCAGGCAGCGCGAAAGCGGCGCGCTGGACGGTATCACCATATTCGCGCCGCTGCTCAGCAACAGACGCTCATCGGTCGCGCGCAGGCTGGGCGTCTGCTCGCGCACCACAATTTTTAATGCGCTGCCGCGCTGGTGACGCAGGGTGTGGATATAGCGCCCGAGCTGTTCAATCTGCTCGTTCTGGGTGATGGAAAAGAGCAGCGTCGCCGCCTGCGCCGTTCGCCCCGCGTTGAACACGGCGTCGTTGGTATCAAACAGCGTCCAGTATTCAGAAAGCGGCGGAGCCCCTTCCAGTACCCGCAGGTTGCTCAGCACCGCTTTTTCATCGCTGCGCGGCTGCACGAGTTTCTCTTCGTCCTGCGCCAGCCGCCAGCCGTCTTCAGCCTGTAAAATGGTGAGCTGTTGCTGGGCGCTCATTCCTTTTTCACTGCCCCACCAGGCAATATCAAATAGAAAGCTGTCGCCCTGATAACGGATACTGGCAAGACCGGAAAGGGCACGATGCTCGCGTAATAAGGGGGAAAGTTGCCGGTCGACGTCATTACCTGAATTAAGAATTAATAAGCAGCATTTATGATATTTAGCCCAACGCTGAGATTTTTCTACCCATTCGCATAATTTTTCACTTTTTATGTTTTGCCAGGCATTTTCTGCACCCAGAAGAATAAACAAATAATTGCCAGGATCGACAGAGCACAGCAGGTCACGATGCATTTCTGCCAGCCCTTCCGCATGGTTCGGCATGGTAAATAACGCTATTTTTTCCGGGCCGTGAGATTTATTTAATGATATGATTTTATTTGGTTTATCACCCATCACGATGGCCGCGACCTGACTCTCTTTGTCCTGGGCTGCCAGGGTCTGATTAAGCAGACTGACCGCATCGGCATAGCGATCGACGTTGAGCCACCAGACACCCCCAACGGGCATATGGCAAACTTCGTCCCATAATGATGAAATACCTAAAGTATAAACGATATTCACGTCGTTCCTCGCGCGCCCTGATTCATACTGGATCAGTTTACTAGCGAAAGCGTCAGAGTAAACCTAACATTGAAATTAAAGGGTATCAGTTTTAGCATATATAGGTGATTTGAGAATGAGCCTTTTACACCTCGGGTTTTATTTATGTGTTTTTGAATGGATAGAGAAATGCCGGGAAAAGAGCCTGTAGTACCCTCAGACGCCACGCTGGGTTATACCTTTCAAAATGATTTCCTGGCCTTAAGCCGGGCATTTTCCCTGCCCGATATTGATTACCACGACATTTCCCGACGCGAGCAATTAGCCGCGGCGCTGAAACGCTGGCCGTTATTGGCCGAACTCGCAGAGAAAAAGTAAGGACGCCGTCGATGGCCATTCTTGGATTACAGGGGATACGCGGTGGCGTCGGCACCACGTCGATTACCGCTGCATTAGCCTGGGCGTTACAGCTCCTCGGTGAGACGGTACTGGCGATCGACACCAGCCCGGACAATATGCTGCGCTTTTTTTTCAACGTCGACGCGAGCCATCGCGACGGCTGGGCGCGTTCGCTGATTGACGGGCGCGACTGGCGTGATGCCGGTATTCGCTATACCTCGCATATCGATATTTTGCCCTTTGGCCAGCTTACGCCGGGCGAAAGAGAGAATATCGATAGGCTCTATCCGACGCTGGAACCGATCGTCGGGATGGTGCGGAAGCTGGCGGAGCAGGGCGATCATCGCTGGCTGCTGCTGGATTTAGCGGACGGTTTTTCCCCGCTGACCCGTTCGTTGCTTAGCGCCTGCGATCGTACGCTGGTGGTGGTGCACCCGGATGGCAATAGCCACATTCGCCTGCATCAACAGGCGCTGGCGGCGAATGGCGATATTCTGATCAACGATCTGCGCGTCGGCAGCCAGCTGCAGGAAGATTTATACCAGCTATGGCTGGAGAGCCAGCGCCGTATTTTGCCGGTCACCGTCCACCGCGATGAGGCGATGGCGGAGTGCCTGGCGGCGAAGCAACCGCTGGGAGAATATCGTCAGGACTCGCTGGCGGCGGAAGAGATCCTCACGCTTGCCAACTGGTGCTTACTGCACTATTCCCGCCAGGAGGCGCAATGATGCGCCTGAGCACCCTGCTGCTGGCGCCTCCGGTCGCAGCACGCCTGAGCGAGCGCTACAACGACTATCGTCAGCACGGCGCGTCGCGGCTGTCGGCAACGCTGGGGTGCCTGTGGGTGTCGCTGGTGTGGGCGCTGATGCCGCTGGAAACCCCGCGTTGGCAGGCGATTCTGGCAAACCATGGCCGCTATTTTCCGCATATTAATCCCCATCGTCCGCGGCCGTTGGATCCCCTTCGCTATCTGCTGCAATCCCTGTGGCTGCTGGCGACGCGGGTACCTGAAGCGGATAAAAAGGCCAACTGGCGAACGCTGGCGGCGCTGGAAGGCGTACACGGGCGCTACGCGCAGTGGCTGGATAAACTGCCCGAGCGGGTGAACGCCGGCAGCGGCCATCTCGATAAACACAAAGAGCTGGCGCATCTTAACCCGCGGTTGCGCAAGGCGATTCTCGGCGTGGTGGTCTTTTTCTCGCTGGTGCTGGCGCTGCTGTGTATTACCCAGCCGTTTAATCCGCTATCGCAGTTTATTTTCCTGCTGCTGCTGTGGGGCGTGGCGCTGCTGGTGCGGCGTATACCGGGGCGTTTCTCGGCCCTGATGCTGATTGTTCTCTCGCTGACCGTCTCCTGCCGCTACATCTGGTGGCGCTACACCTCAACGCTGAACTGGGACGATCCCGTAAGCCTGGTGTGCGGCCTCGTACTGCTGTTTGCCGAAACCTATGCCTGGATAGTGCTGGTGCTGGGCTATTTCCAGGTGGTATGGCCGCTGAATCGCCAGCCGGTGCCGCTACCAAAAGAGATGGCCGGGTGGCCGACGGTGGATATTTTCGTGCCCACCTATAACGAAGACCTGAGCGTGGTGAAAAATACCATTTACGCCTCGCAGGGGATCGACTGGCCGAAAGACAAACTCAATATCTGGATCCTTGATGACGGCGGCCGCGAAGAGTTCCGCCAGTTCGCGAAAGATGTCGGCGTGCATTATATCGCCCGTACCACCCATGAACATGCGAAGGCCGGGAACATCAACCATGCGCTGAAATACGCCAAAGGCGAGTTCGTGTCGATCTTTGACTGCGACCACGTGCCGACGCGCTCATTCCTGCAGATGACGATGGGCTGGTTTCTGAAAGAGAAAGAGCTGGCGATGATGCAGACGCCGCACCACTTCTTCTCTCCGGATCCGTTTGAACGCAACCTTGGCCGTTTTCGTAAGACGCCGAACGAAGGCACCCTGTTTTACGGCCTGGTGCAGGACGGGAACGACATGTGGGACGCCACCTTCTTCTGCGGTTCATGCGCGGTCATCCGGCGCGGGCCGCTGGATGAGATTGGCGGTATCGCCGTTGAAACGGTGACCGAAGATGCGCACACCTCCCTGCGTCTGCACCGCCGCGGTTATACCTCCGCCTATATGCGTATTCCGCAGGCCGCCGGGCTGGCGACCGAGAGCCTGTCGGCGCATATCGGTCAGCGTATTCGCTGGGCGCGCGGCATGGTGCAGATTTTCCGCCTGGATAACCCGCTGTTGGGTAAAGGGCTGAAGCTGGCGCAGCGGATCTGTTACGTCAATGCGATGATGCACTTCTTATCCGGTATCCCCCGGCTGATCTTCCTGACCGCACCGTTGGCATTTTTACTGCTGCACGCCTATATCATCTATGCCCCGGCGCTGATGATCGCGCTGTTTGTCCTGCCGCATATGATTCACGCCAGCCTGACGAACTCGAAGATTCAGGGGAAATACCGTCACTCTTTCTGGAGCGAAATCTACGAAACGACGCTGGCGTGGTATATCGCGCCGCCGACCTTTGTCGCGCTGATTAATCCGCACAAAGGCAAGTTCAACGTGACGGCGAAGGGCGGGCTGGTGGCCGACGAGTATGTCGACTGGGTGATTTCCCGACCTTATATCTATCTGGTGCTGCTGAACCTCTTCGGCGTGGCGGCCGGCATCTGGCGGTTTATGTACGGCCCGGAAAACGAAATCCTGACCGTCTGGGTGAGTATTGTCTGGGTATTTTATAACCTGATTATTCTCGGCGGTGCGGTGGCGGTATCGGTGGAAAGCAAACAGGTCCGCCGTTCGCATCGTGTGGAAATGAGCATGCCCGCAGCGATTGCCCGCGAAGATGGCCACCTGTTCTCCTGTACCGTCCATGACTATTCCGATGGCGGGCTGGGGATCAACATTCACGGTAAGGCGCAGGTGCTGGAAGGGCAGCAGGCGAAGCTGCTGCTCAAACGCGGACAGCAGGAGTATGTCTTCCCGGTACGGGTCGCGCGCGTGAATGGCAGCGAAGTCGGTCTGCAGCTGATGCCGTTGACCAATCAGCAACATATTGATTTTGTGCAGTGTACATTTGCCCGCGCCGATACGTGGGCGCTTTGGCAGGATAGCTTCCCGGAAGATAAGCCGATGGAAAGCCTGCTGGATATCCTGAAACTGGGGTTCCGTGGATATCGTCACCTGGCGGAGTTCTCGCCGCCGTCGGTGAAGGTTATTTTCCGCTCGCTCACCACGCTGGTTGCCTGGATAGTCTCGTTTGTTCCCCGCCGGCCTGAACGCGCCGCGGCGAAACTCTCTTCCGCACCAGAAATGGCTCAACAATGATGATAATACGATGAAAAGAAAACTCTCCTTGATTTGTGCAGTGGCGGTGGCAATGGCTGGTTGGTACCCCTTCGCATCTTATGCGGAGCCCACGACAACCGCGGCTCCGGCAGCCGCCGCGACAGCGCCGGCTGCCGGCATGCTGACGGCTCCGACGCCGCAGATTGCCGATAGCCAACCTGCGGCAACCGTGGTTGACCCCGCGGCGCCGGTGGTGGTGACGGAGAATGTCCCAACCCGCGACGTGAAGCTCTCTTTCGCGAAAATTGCCCCGCCTCCGGGCAGTATGGTACTGCGCGGCGCGCATCCCGACGGCGCGGTGGAGTTTGGCATGCGCAGCGACGAGGTGGTCACGAAAGCCCTGCTGAATCTCGAGTATACGCCGTCGCCTTCGCTGCTGCCGGTTCAGTCACAGCTGAAGGTTTACCTCAACGACGAGCTGATGGGCGTACTACCGGTCACCAAAGAGCAGCTGGGTAAGAAAGTCAGTGCGCAGATCCCTGTCGACCCGCTGTATATCACCGACTTTAACCGCCTGCGGCTGGAGTTTGTCGGCCATTACCGCGATGTGTGTGAGAACCCGGCCAGCAGCACCCTGTGGCTGGACGTCGGGCGTAACAGCAACCTGGATTTGACCTACCAGGCGCTGGCAGTGCGTAACGACCTGTCGCATTTCCCGGTGCCGTTCTTCGACGCCCGGGACAACCGACCGCTGACGTTACCGATGGTCTTTGCTGGGGCGCCGGATACGCAGCAACAGCAGGCGGCGGCGATCGTCGCCTCGTGGTTCGGCAGTAAGGCCGGCTGGCGCGGTCAGCAGTTCCCGGTCTATTTCAATGAACTACCGGATCGCAACGCCATTGTTTTTGCGACCAACGACAAACGCCCGGCGTTCCTGCGCGAACATCCGCCGGTGAAGGCGCCGACCATCGAAATGGTTGACCATCCGCATAACCCGTACGTGAAACTGCTGGTGGTCTTTGGGCGCGACGATAACGATCTGCTGCTGGCGGCAAAGGGGATTGCGCAGGGCAATATTCTGTTCCGCGGCAGCAGCGTGGTGGTGGATGGCGTCAAAGTGCTGCAGGCGCGTAAACCTTACGATGCGCCGAACTGGGTGCGTACCGACCGTGAGGTGACGTTTGGCGAACTGAAAACCTACGAACAGCAGCTGCAGTCCAGCGGTCTGGTTCCGGATTCGATTAACGTGGCGCTGAATTTACCGCCGGACCTCTATCTGCTGCGTGCTAACGGCATTGATATGCGGTTGAACTATCGCTACACCATGCCGCCGATGAAAGACAGCTCACGCATGGATATCAGCCTTAACGATCGGTTCCTGCAATCGTTTAGCCTCAATAGCTCTCAGGACGTCAATAAGCTGATATTGCGTCTGCCGGTGCTGCAGGGGCTGCTGGACGGCAAAGCGGAAGTGAATATCCCGGCGCTACGTCTGGGGGCGATGAACCAGTTACGTTTCGATTTCCAGTACATGAACCCGATGCCGGGCGGCTCCATCGACAACTGCATTACCTTCCAGCCGGTACAGAACCACGTGGTGATTGGCGACGACTCCACGATCGACTTCTCGAAGTATTACCACTTTATCGCCATGCCGGACCTGCGCGTGTTTGCCAACGCAGGCTTCCCGTATAGCCGGATGGCCGATCTGTCCGACACTCTGATTGTGGTGCCAAAGACGCCGACTCAGGGTCAGGTGGCGACGCTGCTGGAATCCGTTGGCGGCATCGGTGCGCAGACCGGCCTGGCGGCTATCAATCTGCAAATGACCGACGATGGCAGCAAGATTAAGGATAAAGATGCCGATCTGCTGCTGATTGGTTCGATTCCGCCAGCGCTGAAGGACGAGAGCAAGATTACCCTGCTGGTAGACGCGACCAGGAGCTGGGTGAAAATGCCGATGCGTCATTACGACCTGCCGAGCATTTACCCGGATGATGACGCCCGGGCGCCGAATACGCGTACCGATATCACCTCTTCGGGGCCGATGGCGGCCATTATCAGCTTCCAGTCGCCGTATCACGATCAGCGCAGCGTCGTGGCCCTGCTGGCGGATAGCGCCCGCGGCAACGAACTGTTGAATGAGGCCCTGAACGATAGCGGCAAACGGGCGGCGATGTTTGGCTCTGCCGCGGTTATTCGTGAATCCGGCGTCAACAGCCTGCGCGTAGGCGATGTGTATTATGTCGGCCACCTGCCGTGGTTTGAACGCATCTGGTTTGCCCTCGCCAACCATCCGGTGCTGCTGGCCATTCTGGCGGCGGTCAGTATCGTGCTGCTGGCGTGGGTGCTGTGGCGCATGCTGCGTATTGTCAGCCGCCGTCGTCTCCACCTGGATGATGAGTAAATCATGATGAACGCGGTACGCGGAGTCATCCTGACAGTCCTGATGCTGGCGGCGGCGCAGGCGAGCGCCGCCTGTCAGTGGCCGGCCTGGGAGCAATTTAAAAAAGAGTACGTGAGTGCGCAAGGGCGCGTGGTTGACCCCAGCGATCCGCGAAAAATCACCACCTCTGAAGGGCAAAGCTATGCCCTGTTCTTTGCGCTGGCGGCCAACGATCGCGCTGGCTTCGGTAAGCTGTTCCAGTGGACGCAGAACAACCTCGCGGCGGGCGATCTGCGCGCGCACCTGCCGGGCTGGCTGTGGGGTAAGAAAAGCGAGGACGAGTGGACCCTGCTGGATAGCAACTCCGCTTCTGATTCCGATTTATGGACCGCCTGGTCGCTGCTGGAAGCCGGACGTTTGTGGCAGATGCCGCAGTACACCGAGGTAGGCAAGGCGCTGCTGTCGCGTATTGCGGCTGAGGAAGTGGCGAATGTGCCCGGGCTGGGGCCGCTGGTGCTGCCTGGAAAGGTCGGTTTTGCTGACGATAAAGGCTGGCGCTTTAATCCCAGCTATCTCCCGCCGCAGCTGGCCAGCTACTTTACCCGCTTCGGCGCCCCCTGGCCGAAAGTCCGTGACAGCAACTTACGGTTACTGCTGGAGACGGCGCCCAAAGGCTTTTCTCCCGACTGGGTGCGTTACGAAAAAGGCCAGGGCTGGCAGCTGAAAGCGGACAAACCGATCGTCGGCAGCTATGACGCCATTCGCGTCTATTTGTGGGTCGGTATGCTGGATGCCGGTGATAAGCAGAAGGCGCGACTGGTGGAGCGTTTTAAACCGATGGCGGCGCAGACTCTCCGCCAGGGCGTGCCGCCGGAAAAAGTGAATATTGCCAGCGGTAAAACCAGCGGTCATGGCCCGGTCGGCTTCTCGGCGTCGGTACTGCCATTTTTGCAAGATGACGATGCGCGGGCCATTCAGCGCCAGCGCGTCGCCGATAACTATCCCGGTGCGGACGCTTACTACAGCGCAGTCCTGACCCTTTTCGGCCAGGGATGGGATCAACATCGTTTTCGCTTCACCGCGGGTGGCGAATTACGACCTGACTGGGACCAGGAATGCGCAAGTTCAGATTAAGTATTATCACGCTATCCCTGGGTATCGGTCTGCTGCCGCTGGCGCAGGCTGCGACGACGCCTGCTCAGGAGCACTTGCTGGAACAGGTTCGCCTGGGCGAGGCGAGTCATCGTGAAGATCTGGTTAAGCAATCGCTGTACCGCCTGGAGCTGATTGACCCGAATAATCCCGGGTTGATTGCCGCGCGGATGCGCTATCTGCTGCGCCAGGGCGATACCGCTGAGGCGAAAAAACAGCTCGATAAGCTGGCAAAGCTGGCTCCGGACTCACCGGAGCTACAGGCCTCACGCAGTGAAATGAACCTCAACACTAACGACGGACGTCAGGAGCTACAGCAGGCCCGTCTGCTGGGCGTCTCGGGACGGGTGGAAGAAGGGGTGGCCGCTTTCGAAAAATTGTTCGGCGGCGTCCCCCCCGATCAAACCCTGGCGATTGAATACTGGGCGCTGGTGGCGCGTCTGCCGGCGCGGCATAAAGAAGCCGTCGCGCAGTTGCAGAAACTGGATGCCCGTAGTCCAGGCAATGCCGATCTGCAGGCGGCGCTGGCTAAACAGATGTTTGCTGACGATAAGCCGAAAGAAGGCTTTGCTTATTTAGAGCAGATGGCGCGCTCGGCCGCTGGCCGCGGTACCGCGGCCGATATGTGGCTTGACGAAATAAAAGAGATGCCGGTTAGCCGTGATAGCGTGCAGGCGTTGCAACGTTTTCTGCTGCTCTTCACCACCGGCGCCTCGGCGGCGGATGCCCGGGTGCTGCTCGATCGGCAGCAGGCGCAGCTGCAGGACCCGGCATTCCGCACCCGCTCGGAAGGGCTGGCGGCGGTCAGGAACGATCGTTCCACCCGGGCGGTGGCCGATTTACAGCGGGCGATCCGCACCGATGCCAAAGATAGCGATGCCGTGGGGGCGTTGGGCCAGGCTTATTCACAGCGCGGCGACAGGGCCCGCGCCGTGGCCCAGCTGAGTAAAGCGATCGCCATGGACCCGGATAACCCGAGCCGTGGCAAATGGAACAGCCTGCTGCAGACCAACCGCTACTGGCTGTTGATCAAGCAGGGCGATAGCGCGCTGAAAGCCGGGCAGCTGGCGCAGGCGCAAAACTATTACGCGCAGGCGCAGCGGGTGGATAATACCGACAGCTATGCGCTCCTTGGGCTCGGCGATGTTGCCGCGGCGCGCAAAGATAATGCCGCCGCAGAGCGCTACTACCAGCGCACATTGCGTATGGATCGCGACAACAGCCTGGCGGTGCGCGGGCTGGCTAACCTGTATCGGGCGGAATCCGCGGACAAAGCCAGCGCCTTTATCGCCGGCTTACCCCCCGCCCAGCGACGCAGCATTGACGATATTGAACGTAGCCTGACCAACGAGCGGCTGGAGAAACAGGCTGAAGCGCTGGAAAGCCAGGGAAACTGGGCGCAGGCGGCGGAAGTGCAGCGTCGGCGTCTGGCGCTTGATCCGGATAGCGTCTGGATAACCTACCGTTTGTCCCGTGATTTGGTTAGCGCAGGCGAGCAGGCACAGGCCGATACGCTGATGCGCAATATGGTCAACCGCAGGCCCGGCGATGCCGAGCGCGTGTATGCCTGGGGACTGTATTTATCCGCGAACAACCAGGACGATATGGCCCTTGCGCAGATTCACACTCTGCCGCGCGGTCAGTGGACGGATAATATCCGTGAGCTGGAGGCGCGACTGCAAAGCGATAAAGTGTTGCGTCAGGCCAACCTGCTGCGCGATAGCGGGCAGGAAGCTCAGGCCATCGCATTGATTAAGCAGCAGCCGCCCTCGGTGCGCTACGCCCTGACCCTCGCGGACTGGGCGCAGCAGCGCGGCGATAGCCAGACGGCGATTGCCCAATACCGCGCGGTATTGCATCAGGAGGCAAACAACGGCGATGCCCGTCTGGGGCTGGCGGAAGTCTATCTCGCCGCGGGCGACGACTCTGCCGCGCGTGCGCAGGTCGCACAGCTGAAAGGCGGAGAGAACGATTCAATCAATATGCAGCGGCGGGTGGCGCTGGCCAAAGCCGGCTTTGGTGATACCGCCGGGGCGCAGCAAATCTTCAACCGCATCATCCCGCAGGCAAAAGCGCAGCCGCCGTCCATGGACAGTGCGCTGGTGCTGCGCGACGCGGCGCGTTTCCAGGCCCGCAGCGGCCAGCCGCAGCGGGCGCTGGAGAGTTACAAAGACGCGCTGGTGGCCTCCGGAGTGGCCCCGGCTCGTCCGCAGGATAACGACGCCTTGACCCGCCTGACCCGCAACGACAGCAGCGATGACTGGTTGAAGCGCGGGATCCGCAGCGATGCCGCGGATCTTTATCGCCAGCAGGATCTGAACGTCACCCTCGAACATGACTTCTGGGGATCCAGCGGCACCGGCGGCTATTCCGACCTGAAAGCGCATACCACCATGCTGCATGTGGACGCCCCGCTTGCCGATGGCCGAATGTTCTTGCGTACCGACCTGGTGAATATGGATGCCGGCCGCTTCTCAACTCACAGCGACGGCAGCTATTCCCCGAGCTGGGGCACCTGTGGCGAAATTGCCTGCACCAGCGGCAGCAAGAACCAGAGCGACGGTGGGGCCAGCGTCGCGGTGGGCTGGAAGAATGATACCTGGAGCGGCGATATCGGCACCACACCGATGGGTTTCAACGTGGTCGATGTGGTGGGGGGAGTGAGCTACAGCGACGATCTCGGGCCGGTCGGTTATACCCTGAATATGCACCGTCGACCGATTTCCAGCTCCCTGCTGGCTTTTGGCGGGCAGAAAGACAGCAGCAGCCATACCGGGAAAACCTGGGGTGGCGTGCGTGCCGACGGCGGTGGCATCAGCCTGAGTTACGACAAGGGCGAGGCCAACGGCGTGTGGTCTTCTCTGGGCGCCGATCGGCTCACGGGGAAAAACGTGGCGGACAACTGGCGCGTGCGCTGGATGACCGGGTATTACTATAAGCTTATCAACGAAGATAACCGTCGCGTCACCGTCGGCCTGAACAACATGCTCTGGCACTATGACAAAGACCTCAGCGGCTACACTCTGGGACAGGGCGGCTACTACAGCCCGCAGGAGTACGTCTCGTTCGCGGTGCCGGTTACCTGGCGTCAGCGCAGCGAAAGCTGGTCATGGGAGCTGGGCGGTTCCGTCTCCTGGTCCCATTCGCGGACCCAAACTCAGGCGCGCTATCCACTGCTGAACCTGATCCCCTCAGAGTACCGCGCTGATGCGAGTCAGCTAACGGAAGAGGGCAGCAGCAGCCACGGCTTTGGCTATACCGCCCGGGCGCTGGTTGAACGGCGGGTCACCGGCAACTGGTTTGTTGGCGCGGCGGTGGATATTCAGCAGGCGAAGGACTATACCCCGAGCCACGCGCTGCTCTACGTTCGCTACTCGGCCTCCGGCTGGCAGGGCGATATGAATATGCCGCCGCAGCCGCTGGTCCCCTATGCTGATTGGTAGCAGATTAGGCTGAATTACGCGATCGGGCGTCACTCCACCCGCCTGTTCGCGTATACTCGTCATACTTCGAGTCGCCGAGGTATAGCGCCTGCGCTCGCGATCGGCCCGTTGGTGGGCCTTTGCTCCTCCGGGGCCAGCGTCAGCGCTGTTCAACAACGCCTGAGTCGTTTGCGTCCTGCGACGCGAACGCGTTTGAGTATATAATCAGCCTGCTGCGGGGCGCCCCAGCGGATAAAGACCGGCGTTGATGGATCCGGGCCGGACATGCGTTAAGTATCAGTGGAGAACACAGTTGCGCGTCAGCCGTTCACTTACAATTAAACAGATGGCGATGGTCGCGGGCGTGTCCATGGCGTTTGTATTGGTTTTTTGCTCCATTTTGTTGTTTCACTTTGTGCAACAGAGTCGCCTCACCACGGCCACGCAATTAGAAAGTATCGCTCGTTCCGTTCGCGAACCGCTGTCAGCGGCTATCCTGAAAGCGGATATTCCCGAAGCGGAAGCCATTCTGGGCCATATTCAGCCTGCTGGTATCGTCAGCCGGGCGGATGTCGTTTTGCCAAATCAATTTCAGGCGCTGCGGATGCGCTTTATCCCTGAGCGTCCGGTGCCGGTGATGATCACCCGCATTTTCGAACTGCCGGTACAGATATCGCTGCCGATTTACTCGCTGGAGAGACCGGCCAACCCGCAGCCGCTCGCCTATCTGGTGCTGCAGGCCGACTCATACCAGACCTACAAATTTGTCATGAGCGTCCTTTCCACGTTAGTGACCGCTTACTTCTTGCTGGTGCTGATGCTGACGGTCGCCATCACCTGGTGCATCAACCGCCTGATTGTCCGTCCGCTGCGTAAAGTCGCCCGTGAACTCAACGATCTGCCGCAGCAGGCGCGCCTCGGGCACCAGCTGACAGTGCCGCGGCTGCACCATGATGATGAAATTGGCCTGCTGGTGCGGAGCTATAACCGCAACCAGCAGACCCTGCTGCGCCTGCATGATGAGCTTTCTTTGCAATCCACCCGTTTCCCGGTTTCCGAGCTGCCGAATAAAGCGTTTTTGATGGCGCTGCTGGAGCAGACGGTCGCCCGGCCGCAAACGTCAGCCCTGCTGGTCATCGCCTGCGAAACCTTGCAGGACACGGCGGGCGTGCTGAAAGAGACCCAGCGGGAGATACTGCTGCTGACTCTGGTGGAAAAGCTACGAGAAATTATCCCCTCGCGAATGGTGCTGGCTCAGATCAGCGGGTATGACTTTGCGATTCTGGCCCATGGGATGAGCGAGCCGTGGCAGGCGGTGACATTGAGTAAGCAAGTACTCACTGTCATAAATGAACGGCTGCCGTTGCACGGTATCCAGCTACGGCCCTGCGCCAGCGTGGGAATTGCGATGTTTAATGGCGAACTGAGCGCGGAGCAGCTCTATCGCCGGGCATTTTCCGCCGCTATCGCCGCGCGACGCAAAGGCAAAAATCAGATTGAGTTTTTTGACCCGGAGCAGATGGAAAAAGCCCAGCGTCGGCTGATGGAGGAGCACGATATTCTGACGGCGCTGGATAATCATCAGTTTGCTATCTGGCTACAGCCGCAGGTGGATACCGCCAGCGGCGAGGTCTGCGGGGCGGAAGTGCTGCTGCGTCAACGCCAGGCCGACGGTAGTTGGGCGCTGCCGGCAAATCTGATTGAACGTATTGAAACCTGCGGACTGATGGTGCCGGTCGGCTACTGGGTGATGGAAGAGGCCTGCCGCCAGCTTGCCGCCTGGCAAAGCCGCGGCATTATGCTGCCGCTGTCGGTGAATGTCTCACTGCTACAGCTGCTGCACCACGATCGTGGCGCCGAGATGCTGGCGTTACTGGCACGTTACCGTATCGCTCCCGGCACGCTGGTGCTGGAAATCACCGAAAGCCGTCGGCTGGACGATCCGCAGATGGTCGTGTCCCTGCTGCGTCCGCTGCGTGACGCCGGGGTTCGTATCGCCCTGGATGACTTTGGCATGGGCTACGCGGGTTTGCGTCAGCTCCAGCATATGAAATCGCTGCCGGTCGACATCCTGAAAATCGACAAGGCCTTCATCGATATGTTGCCCGACGATACCAGCATGGTCCCGGCGATTATCCAGCTGGCGCGTGGCCTGAAGCTGCGTATTGTTGCCGAAGGGGTTGAAAATCAGGCGCAGCATCTGTGGCTGAAGGAGGCCGGCGTCGAGGTTGTTCAGGGCTATCTGTTTGGCGGCGCCTTAGCGCAGGAGGCGTTTACGGCGCACTTTTTCCCGGCGAATGAAGAGGGTGCAAGTCTGTAATCGGCTGCGGACTTGTGCGAGTCAGCTCAAAGTTTTTAACAATTCCGTTGCATTTTCGCGGTTAGTTATTTCTGAAATGTTTCCCTGGTGTTACTTTTAAGCCACAGACGACATATACCCCTTCAAGGTCTGTGGTTATACCCAAAGGACACCCTATGAAAACCTCTCTCTTCAAAAGCCTCTATGTGCAGGTTTTGTCGGCCATTGCGATCGGTATTCTGCTGGGCCATTTCTACCCGGAACTGGGCGCGCAGATGAAACCTCTCGGCGATGCCTTCGTTAAACTGATAAAAATGGTGATTGCACCGGTTATCTTCTGTACTGTTGTGACGGGGATTGCCGGGATGGAAAGCATGAAGGCCGTTGGCCGTACCGGCGCGGTGGCGCTACTTTACTTCGAAGTTGTCAGCACCATCGCGCTGATTATCGGTCTGATTATTGTTAACGTGGTGCAACCCGGCGCCGGAATGAACGTTGACCCGGCGACCCTGGACGCCCATGCGGTGGCGGTCTACGCCGAGCAGGCAAAAGAACAGGGGATTGTCGCCTTCCTGTTGGATATTATCCCCGGCAGCGTCATCGGCGCCTTTGCCAGTGGCAACATTCTTCAGGTGCTGATGTTTGCCGTGCTGTTTGGTTTTGCGCTGCATCGTCTGGGCAGTAAAGGCCAGCTCATTTTTAACGTCATTGAAAGCTTCTCGCAGGTGATCTTCGGCATCATCAACATGATCATGCGCCTCGCGCCGATCGGCGCCTTTGGGGCCATGGCCTTTACCATCGGTAAATATGGCGTCGGCACCCTGGTGCAACTGGGCCAGCTGATCGTCTGCTTCTATATCACCTGTATCCTGTTCGTGGTGGTGGTACTGGGCTCTATCGCCCGGGTGACCGGCTTTAGTATCTTCAAGTTTATCCGCTATATCCGCGAAGAGCTGCTGATTGTGCTTGGGACGTCCTCGTCTGAGTCGGCGCTGCCGCGCATGCTGGATAAAATGGAGAAGCTGGGCTGTCGTAAATCGGTGGTTGGGCTGGTTATTCCCACCGGTTACTCCTTTAACCTCGATGGGACATCGATCTACCTGACGATGGCGGCGGTGTTCATTGCCCAGGCGACCAACAGCCATATGGATATCTTCCATCAGGTCACTCTGCTGGTGGTGCTGCTGCTCTCTTCTAAAGGGGCGGCTGGCGTGACGGGGAGCGGCTTTATCGTGCTGGCGGCGACCATTTCGGCGGTCGGGCATTTACCGGTAGCCGGTCTGGCGCTGATTCTCGGGATTGACCGCTTTATGTCTGAAGCACGTGCGCTGACCAATCTGGTCGGTAACGGCGTCGCGACGATCGTGGTGGCGAAATGGGTCAAAGAGCTGGATAGCCAGCAGCTGGATGATGTCCTGAATAACCGCGTTCCGGCGAACAAATCGCACGAATTATCCTCTTAAATCCTTCTGTTAGGCCCGTTGTCCTTGCTGGACTCCGGGCTCCTGCGCATAATTAGGTATCATTCCTCCGGGTGGGGGAATGATACGAAATGATTATTTTACGTCTCCGTGCGACATTTTCATCTCCGCGTGGTCTAACCGACGTACTTCGTTCACCATATTTTTGGCAGCCCGCTTGTGGGTTGCTTTTGTAACCAGGAATGTTCATCAGGGGTTCACATGCAGGGCACAAAAATTCGACTGTTAACGGGTGGTTTGCTGATGATGGCAGCAGCCGGTTATGTGCAAGCAGAAGCGCTCCAGCCGGACCCGGCCTGGCAACAGGGGACTCTCGCGAACGGACTCCAGTGGCAGGTTTTAGCGACACCGCAGCGTCCCAGCGATCGTATTGAAGTCCGTCTGTTAGTGAATATCGGCTCGCTGAGCGAAAGCACTCAGCAGAGCGGCTTTAGCCACTTTATCCCGCGCCTGGCATTGACGCAAAGCGGCAGTCTGCCGACGATGCAGGCCCGTTCGCTGTGGCAGCAAAGCATCGACCCCGCTCGCCCGCTTCCGCCGGCGCTGGTCTCATATAGCTACACCATGTTTAATCTCAGCCTGCCGAATAACCGCAACGACCTGCTGAAAGAGGCGTTGAGCTGGCTGTCGGATACCAGCGGCAATCTGTCGGTGACCCCGGAAGCCGTGAATCACGCCCTGCAGGGCGAGGATATGGTGGCGACCTGGCCGCTGGACACCAAAGAGGGCTGGTGGCGCTATCGTCTGAAAGGCTCCACCATGCTGGGCCACGATCCCGCCGCTCCGCTGAAAAAGCCGGTCGATGTTGAGCAGCTGAAAGCGTTTTATCAGAAATGGTACACCCCGGATGCGATGACGCTAATCGTGGTGGGGAATGTTGATAGCCGCAGCGTGGCGGAGCAGATCAACAAAAACTTCGGTGAGCTGAAAGGCAAACGCGAAACGCCGGCGGCGGTGCCGACGCTGGCGCCGTTACCGACGACGCCGGTCAGCATTATGACCAATACGGTGCGTCAGGATAAGCTGTCGATCATGTGGGATTCCCCATGGCAGCCGATTCGTGACTCGGTTGCGCTGCAGCGCTACTGGCGTGATGACCTTGCGCGCGAGGCGCTGTTCTGGCACGTGCAGCAGAACCTGAGCCGAAGCAACATCAAAGACGTGAGCCTCGGCTTTGATTGCCGGGTGCTGTATCAGCGCGCGCAGTGCGCCATCAATATTGAATCCCCGGGCAATAAACTCAACGCTAATCTGACCGCCGTCTCCCGCGAGCTGGCGAAAGTGCGTGATAATGGCTTGCCGCAGGAGGAGTTCGATACCCTGATTGCGCAGAAGAACCTGGAGCTGCAAAAGCTGTTTGCGACCTATGCGCGCACCGACACCGATATCCTGATCAGCCAACGTATCCGTTCGTTGCAAAACCAGGTGGTGGATATCGCCCCGGAGCAGTATCAGAAGCTGCGTCAGGAGTTCCTGGATTCGCTGACCGTCGATATGCTGAACCAGTATCTGCGTCAACAGCTGTCGCAGGATATGGCGCTGGTGCTGCAACAGCCGCAGGGTGAGCCGGAATACAACATGAAGGAGTTGAAGGCGACCTGGGAGAAACTGATGATGCCCGTCCCTGCGCCGGCAACCGGCAGCAGCGATACGGCCGAGGCGCATAGCGAGGTGACGGATATTGCGCCTGCGCAGTAAGCAGCGGCAATCTCCGGTCTGCATAGGGCGACCGGGAAGCTCCCGGGCGGCGGGGTAACCCCTGGCCCGGGCGACATACTACATATACATACGGCACCGGTCGTAGCCCCGCCAGGCGCAGCGCCAGCGGGGGAGGCTGGCGAACGACGCGCGATCCCAGGACTACTTCGGCATTGCGTCACGCGGGATAATCGCCCCACGATACTGAATGACCGTACTGGCGGTCAGGTGGCCGCGTCTGGCGGCAGATTCCGCGTCACCGCCGGTCAGGCGTACGGCCAGATAGCCGGCGCTAAACGAATCGCCCGCGGCGGTGGTATCCACGACGCGCTCTTTGGGCAGCGTCACCGCCGGGACGTCCAGCAGCGGCTGGCCGGCAATCGCCACCAGACATGAATCCGCGCCGCGTTTTACCACCACTTCTTCTACGCCTGCGGCATGAGTACGGGCAATCACTTCATCGACCGGTTTCTCCCCCCATAGCGCATCTTCGTCATCCAGCGTCAGGCAGGCGATATCGGTGCAGGCCAGCATCTGCCGATAGACTTCGCGAGTCTCTTGCTGGCTGGCCCACAGGCGCGGACGGTAGTTATTGTCAAAAATCACCTTCCCGCCGTTAGCACGGCATTCGCGCAGCAGGGTCAGCAGCTTTTCACGACTGGCCGGGCTGAGGATGGCGAGGCTGATCCCGCTGAGATAGAGATAATCAAAGGTCGCCAGCTCTTCGCAGATCGCCGCGGACTGCTCGCTCTCCAGCCAGAATTTGGCCGCGGCCTCGTTGCGCCAGTAGTAAAACGTCCGCTCGCCGCTGTCGTCGGTTTCGATGTAGTACAGCCCCGGTAAACGATCCGTCATCCGCTGAATCAGGTCAGTTTGCACATTTTCATGCTGCCAGGCGTCCAGCATCTGCTGGCTGAATGCATCCGTGCCTAACGCCGTGACGTAATGGACGGCGAGGGCGTTGGCGTCGGTCTGACGCGCAATATAGACGGAAGTGTTTAAGGTATCGCCGCCAAATCCGCGGTTAACCGCCGCGTTTTTCTCTGACAGCTCAATCATACATTCGCCAATGACGGCAATTTTTTTAGACATAGTCATGACCTGAGATGGAATCGAAATTAGCGCTAGTGTGCGCTGCGCCGTTTTTATGGTCAACCATATTAAAACATCGTTCCATTATTTTTTTGACCTGACGCGCGTAATGTGACGAAAAACGCATTTGTCAGAGCAAGATGCGCTTTTCAACTATATTCAGGACTGACGAGACGCAAAGGAGTGGAGAGGGGATGACCAGAACCCGTAAAACGATTGCCATTATCTCGGGGACGATAATCTTACTGATTGTTCTGTTTTTTATCGTACTGGCGACCTTTGACTGGAATCGCCTGAAGCCGACGATTAATCAGAAGGTCTCCGCGGAGCTGAACCGGCCGTTTGCGATTCGCGGCGACCTGGGCGTGGTCTGGGAGCGTCAGGCCGGCGAACGCGGCTGGCGCAGCTGGATCCCGTGGCCGCACGTCCACGCCGAAGATATTATTCTCGGTAACCCGCCGGAGATCCCACAGGTCACGATGGTGCACTTGCCGCGCGTCGAAGCTACCCTGGCGCCGCTGGCGTTGCTCAGCAGAACGGTATATCTGCCGTGGATTAAGCTGGAGCAACCCGATGCCCGCCTGATTCGACTGTCAGAAAAAAATAATAACTGGACCTTTAATCTGGCCTCGGACAGCGCTTCCGCCAGCGGGAATCCGCCTTCCAGCTGGTCCTTCCGGCTGGATAATATTCTGTTCGATCGCGGGCGGATCGCCATTGATGACAAGGTGACGCGCGCGGATATTACGATCGCGGTCGATCCGCTCGGCAAGCCGCTGCCCTTTAGCGAAGTGACCGGCGAAAGCGGCAGCAGCGCTTCGCCAAAAGCCAGCGACTACGTTTTCGGCCTGCAGGCGAAGGGAACCTGGCGCGGAGAACCTCTCTCCGGGGACGGTAAAATCGGCGGCATGCTGGCCCTGCGCAGCGAGGGAACGCCGTTCCCGCTGCAGGGGGATTTCCGCTCCGGCAATACCCGGGTCGCCTTCACCGGTACGGTCAGCGATCCGCTTAATCTCGGCGGCGTCGATCTCCGGCTGAAGTTCTCCGGGGATTCGCTAGGGGACCTTTACGATCTGACCGGCGTGGTGCTGCCCGATACGCCGGCCTTCTCGACCGATGGCCACCTGCGCGCCACGTTTAATGACAACAAGGGCTCGCGCTTCGCCTATCGCGATTTTAATGGCCGTATTGGCAATAGCGACATTCATGGCTCTCTGACCTATACCACCGGCAAACCACGACCGAAGCTGGCAGGCGATGTGACCTCACGCCAGCTGCGGCTGGTGGACTTAGGGCCATTGATTGGCGTTAACCCGGGGGGCAAAGCCAGCAGCAGCGAGCGGCGTAAAGGCGAGTCGTCGCCGCAGCCCGTGGGGAAGGTGTTGCCCTACGATCGTTTCGCTACCGATAAATGGCAGCTGATGGATGCCGATGTGCGCTTTAAGGGTGGGCGGATTGAACATGGCGGCACGTTGCCGATTAGCGACCTTTCTACCCATGTGATCCTTGAACGGGGTGACCTGCGCCTGCAGCCGCTGCGCTTTGGCCTGGCGAACGGTACTATCGCCGGCACGCTCCATCTCCAGGGCAATAAGAAACCGATGCAGGGGGAAGCCAACCTGCAGGCGCGGCGGCTGAAGCTGAAGGCCCTGATGCCGAAGGTGGAGATGATGCAGAAGACCCTCGGAGAGATGAATGGCGACGTGCAGTTGCGCGGTACCGGCAATTCGGTGGCGGCGCTGTTGGGTAACAGCAACGGCAATCTGAAGCTGCTGATGAACGATGGCCTGATTAGCCGCAACCTGATGGAAATCCTCGGCCTGAACGTGGGGAACTATGTTATCGGGCAGATTTTTGGCGACGATGAGGTGCGGGTGAACTGCGCAGCGGCAAACCTCAATGTGGTTAACGGCGTGGCGCGGCCACAGATTTTCGCCTTTGATACCGAAAATGCGCTGATTAACGTGACCGGAACCGCCAGCTTTGCTTCGGAGCAGCTTGATCTGACCATCGACCCGGAGAGCAAGGGATTGCGTATTATTACGCTGCGCTCCCCGCTGTATGTCCGTGGGACCTTTAAATCGCCAGAAGCCGGCGTGAAGGCCGGTCCGCTGATTGCTCGCGGGGCGGTCGCGGCGGCACTGGCGACTTTGGTCACCCCGGCGGCGGCGCTGCTGGCGCTGGTGTCGCCGGCAGAAGGCGATGCGAATCAGTGTCGGACGATTTTGTCACAGATGAAAAAATAGGTGGGCGGAGAAAGAAAGCTGCCCGGCGCGGCGCGCCGGGCAGCAGGGGATTACAGCGACTGATGGCGCGTTTCGTGGGTCAGCAGCAGAGCGATCAGCGTCAGGCCGGCCATCGCCGCCAGATAGATGCCGACCGCCGTCAGGCCGTAGTTGCCCTGTAGCCAGGCGGCAATATACGGTGCGACGGAGGCGCCGAGAATCGACGAGACGTTATAAGAGAACGATGCGCCGGTGTAGCGGACTTCCGTCGGAAACAGCTCCGGCAGCAGCGCGCCCATAGGCCCGAAAGTTAGCCCCATCAGGCTCAGACCCAGCAGCAGGAAGGCGAAGACCAGAACCGGCTGGCCGGAGCCCAGCAGCGGTTTAAAGGCGAACAGCGCGAAGAGGATAATCATCGTGGTAATCACGATCATGCTCTTACGCCGCCCAAAGGCATCGGCCAGCAGGCCCGCGACCGGCACCATCACGCCAAAACCAATGACCGCCATCATCAGCATCCACAGCACTTCGTTCCGCGGCAGGCCCAGGCCGATTGGCGCGGCGCCGGTGCTGAACGTCATGGAGTAGACGGTCATTATATAAAACAGGGTGTAGGTGGCCAGCATGATGAAGGTACCGAGCACGGTCACGCGCACATGCTTCGTCAGCAGGGTCCCCAGCGGGATTTTGACCTGTTTCTTCGCGGCGGCGATTTTGGCGAACACCGGCGTCTCGTGCAGCGACACGCGCACATACAGCCCGATAATCACCAGCACGGCGGAGAAGATAAACGGTACTCGCCAGCCCCATTCCATAAACTGCTGGTCGGTCAGCAGCCAGGAGAGTAGCAGAAACGTGCCGTTGGCAAAGAAGAAGCCGATAGGCGCGCCGAGCTGCGGGAAAGAACCGTACAGCGCGCGCTTGCGCGGCGGCGCGTTCTCGGTCGCCAGCAGCGCCGCGCCGCCCCATTCACCGCCGAGGCCCAGACCCTGACCAAAACGCGCCAGCGCCAGCAGCATCGGCGCCAGAATGCCAATGCTTTCATAACCTGGCAGCAGGCCGATCACCACCGTGGAGATGCCCATGGTCAGCAGCGAGGCGACCAGGGTGACTTTGCGCCCGACGCGATCGCCGAAGTGGCCGAATAGCGCAGAGCCTATCGGACGTGCGACGAAGGCAATGGCGAACGTGGCCAGCGACTGGAGCGTCGCGGCGGCAGGGTCGCCCTGCGGGAAGAAAATGTGCGGAAACACGATCACCGCGGCGGTGGCGTAGATGTAGAAGTCGAAGAACTCAATGGCGGTGCCGATGAGTGAGGCGACGACGACTTTATTGCGCGAATTAACCGGGGTTTCCTGCGCGTTGTCGAGTGTGGTGGCTGTGGCTTGCATAGATCTTTCTTATTTTTAGCGAACGAAGGGTCATATAGCCACAGCAAAAGGGACATTTCAATCTGTTACAGGGGAGGATGGCGGCGAAAAAATGGCCAAAAAGCGGATAATTTTCGCTCCGTAAAAATAACTTCCATTAAATGCTTCACATAAATATAAAAATAGCAGATAAATCCAGTTTTGAGTTAAATAAAAGTTACGTGTTGGATTTATCTGCTGAAATGATGAAAGGGGCCGAATGTTGCGTCTTTATTCAGCCCGTGAAGGTATCAATCGTGGGTTTTACCCGGCATGCGGCGGTCATCTTTGTATTCGGCGGTGGCAATCCACGCCGCGCAGAACAGCGTCAGACGGGCGAAGAAATAGAAGAAAGCCATCAGCCCCAATACCGAGCCAAAGGCGGCGCCGGAAGGCGATTTCACTAACGCAGGCAGCGTCCAGGTCATGATAATTTTGATGATCTCAAAGCCGATGGCCGCAATCAGGGTGCCGCGAATCAGCGCCTTGCGCCGCGGGCGGTGGCGCGGCAGGCGCCAGAAGATCCAGAAGAACAGCAGATAGTTGGCGAATATTGAGATAGCCAGGCCGATCAGGCGCCAGGCCGGTTTCAGCCACTCAATATTATCGAGATACAGCGCGGAGATGATCAGCTGCTGCGCGGAACCGGCGACCGAGGTGATCGACAAGGTCACCACCAGCGCCACCAGCAGGCCGATCAACGAGATAAAATCGCGGAAGTATTTCACCCAAATTTTTTCCTGATCCTGCGGCGTACGTTCCCATACGTCCCGCGACTGGGCGCGAATCGCCTCCCGCAGGTTGCCCATCCAGTTAATGCCGGAATAAAGCGCCACCAGCAGCCCCACCAGACCGACGGCGGTGCGCTGCTGGACGGCGGTATTAATGGTGTTTTTCAGCGTTGCCGCCAGCGTCGGATCGCTGACGTTGAGCAGGATTTTATCAAAGATATCCTGCAGCAGCGTCGGGTGCCAGGCGAGGACAAAACCGGCGGCGGCAAAGGAGACCATCAGGATGGGGATCATCGACAGAAACGAGAAATAGGTGATGGCCGCGCCGAACTGGTTTCCCAGCCTGTCGTTGAAGCGTTCGGCTGCGCGCAGCAGGTGGGCGATAATCGGGTTACGCTGGACTTTTTCCGCCGTCCCGGTCACGGTCTTCAACGCCTGGTTGGCCTTCTGCGCCACCGCAGAATCGTTAATGGCCGCCAGCGGGCTTTTGCTTTTTGCCGCCGGCTGCTCCGGATCCGGGGTCGGGCGTTGCGTGTCGTTTTCCGATGTCATTCGTTATTTCTTCCTTTTTTTACCGCGATATTCTTCAAAATTATATACGTAAAATCGTTCATCGGCCGCCGAAGCGGCAAACCCACCAGCGGATGGTCGGTCTGGTCACGGGTTGCGGCGCTTAATCGATATACGTTTTCAGCACGTCGCCCAGCCATTCCATGAACAGGTGCACCCGCCGTGAAAGATTGCGCCGATGCGGGTAGATCAGCGAGACCGGCAGCGGCTCTGCGCGGTACTGCGGCAGAATATCAATCAACTCGCCGGTACGCAGCGCTTCGCGCACGCCGATGCGGGGAACCTGGATGATCCCGAGACCCGCCAGACAGGCGGCCTGGTAGGTTTCGGTACTGTTAACGGTGAGCGTACCGCCGGTTTTCACCCAGCGAACGACCCCCTCACTCATCACCTCAAAGCCCAGCGGGCGAACGCCGAGAGTGCTCGCATAGTGGATCAGGGCGTGATCGGCCAGATCGTCGAGAGCGGTTGGGTAGCCGAATCGCGCCAGATACTGCGGGCTGGCGCAGTTAACCTGCGTCAGTTTGCCCAATGGCCGGGCGATCAGACCAGAATCTTTCAGCGCGCCGATGCGCACGACACAGTCAAAGCCTTCGCGAATCACGTCAACCAGCCGATCGCTGCTGCTCAGCTCCAGTTCAATGCCCGGATACTGCTGCAAAAAAGCCGGCAGGCGCGGAATAATCCATTTTTTGGCCAGCTCGACCGGCATATCTACGCGTAAACGGCCGCTGATACTGGAGGGATCGTGCTGAAACATTCCGTCCAGCTCATCGAGATTGCTCAGCAGATCTTTGGCGCGTTCGTAATAGACCATCCCGTCCTGGGTGAGCTGGACCCGGCGCGTGGTGCGGTGCAGCAGGCGTGCGCCAAGGTGGCTCTCCAGCGCCTGAATCTGGCGCGAAACGCTCCCTTTAGGCAGGCCCAGGGTATCGGCGGCGCGGGAAAAACTCTCCAGTTCCGCTACGCGAATGAACAGCTGCATTGCGTGAATTTTATCCATGCTGAAACCCTATTGTTGTTTCAATTGAAACAGTAAAACGTAATTTAGCCTATTTATTGATTAACTTGCAGCTAATAAGCTCTTCAGACAGGCAAATGTAACCGAGAAGGGGTTTTCTGATGACACAACGTATTGCTTTAGTGACCGGCGGCAGCCGTGGACTGGGGAAAAACGCCGCGCTGAAGCTGGCGGCGAAGGGTATTGATATTATTCTCACTTACCATAGCAACCGGCAGGCAGCCCTGGAAGTGGTCAACGAAATCGAGAAAAAAGGGGTGAAAGCGGCGGCATTAGCGCTGAACGTCGGTGATGCTGCAAGTTTCGACGCCTTTGCTCAGGATGTTGCCAGCCTCCTGCAACAGCGCTGGCAGCGCGATACCTTTGATTATTTATTGAACAATGCCGGTATCGGTTTGAACGCCCCTTTTGCCCAGACCAGCGAAGCGCAGTTTGACGAGCTGATGAACATCCATCTGAAGGGCCCGTTCTTCCTGACCCAGCGTCTTTTACCGCTGCTGGCGGATAAGGGCCGGATCCTCAACGTCTCAAGCGGACTGGCGCGTTTCGCGCTGCCGGGCTATTCCGCCTATGCCGCGATGAAGGGGGCGATGGAGGTACTGACCCGCTACCAGGCAAAAGAGCTGGGGGAACGAGGGATTTCCGTCAATATCATTGCGCCGGGGGCGATTGAGACCGACTTTGGTGGCGGCGTGGTGCGGGATAATGCCCAGGTCAACCAGCATATTGCCGCGCAAACGGCGCTGGGCCGGGTAGGACTGCCGGACGACATCGGCGATGCGATCGCGGCGCTGTTGAGCGATGAGCTGGCATGGATGAACGCCCAGCGCGTTGAAGTCTCCGGCGGGATGTTCCTGTAATCGTTGAGGGCCTCTCCGGGAGGAGAGGCGTAACGTCCGTCCGCCAGCACCAGGGTCCTGGCCACACTCTGGCGCCGGTCCGCAAGCTGCTTAGGGAGTGGAATGGCGGTAATCGCGACGCAGCAAGCCAAACAGCCAGTCGTTATGCCAGCGGCCGTTCAGCCAGTAACATTCGCGTAGCTCCCCCTCCTGCAGAAACCCGGTCTTCTGTAACAGCTTCTTCGACGCCAGATTGCCGGCGGTGACGGTGGCCGTCAGGCGCCGCACGCCTCCCGCGCTAAAAGCAAAGTCGCACAGCGCACGCAGGGATTCATAACCATAGCCGTGACCTTGCGCCTCGGGGGTAAACAAAAATCCGACTTCCGCACAATCGTCTTCATGGTGTCGGTAACCGGTCAGGCCAAGCGGCTGGTGGCTTTGCAGGTCGCGAACGACCAGACACAGCCACTGTTTCGTTCCTGGCGACCACGGCGGCAGGCGCGAATCAAAGGCCTCGCGAATTTCGCGCTGCGGGCGCGCATCGGCAATATAGAGCATCACCTGCGGGTCCCGCTGCAGCGCGAGAAAAAAGGACCAGTCGTCCAGCTGCAGCGGTGAACAGCGCAGCCGTGGCGTAAGCAATTCGGGCATCAGAACGATTCCTGCGAGGGACGAGGATATGACTGACCATAGCAGGAGATGACTTTCACCAACAGCACCTGGTTATAAGGGCTCGCCATACAGCCCGATCAGCCGACGAACCACGCCGTTGGTCCAGCCGAAGCCGTCCTGCAGCGGATATTCGCCGCCGCCGCCCTCGTGCGGGACGCTGCTGGCGATATGGTATTTCTCAATCAGCTTATGGTGCTGCTTGTAGAAATGATTCACCGTCTGCAGCCAGCTGTGCGCAATCTCGTCGCCGAGCGGATCCTGGCCGTACATTTTAAACCCCTGTACCGCCATCCACTGCAGCGGCGCCCAGCCGTTGGGCTTATCCCACTGTTCTCCGCTGTCGTATTCGGTCGCCATGATGCCGCCTGGGGTCAGCAGACGAGCGCGCACAACGTCGGCGAGCCGCTCGGCCTGTTCGTGCGTGGCCATGCCAACGTACAGCGCCACGATGCTGGCCGCGGAAAACAGCGCCAGCTGTTCGCGTCGCCAGTCGTAATCCCGAAAACAGCCGCTCTCTTCATCCCACAGATAGCGGTTCACCGCTGCCCGCCGGTCGTTGGCCTTCTGGCGAAACGCGGCTTCGGCTTCCCGGTCGCCTTTCAGCGCGGAAATATTGGCGATGGTATTCTCCAGTTTGAACAGAAACGCGTTCAAATCGATGGGGATAAACTGGGTGGTGCGGATGCTTGCCAGCCGGGTGATATCGCGCAGCCAGCGGCTGGAGTAGTCCCAGCCGGAGGCGGCGCCGGCGCGCAGGTCGCGATACACTTCGTTCGCCGGGCGGCCGGAGTGGCGCGCTGTTTCCACATCTTCGCGCCAGGATTCATCCCGCGGCGTATCGCGGTCGTCCCAGTAGCGGTTAAGCAGCGAACCGTCCGGCATGCGCACCACGTGGCGATAGGCCTGATTCGGGATCAGCGATTCGGCGCCATCCATCCAGAACTGATACTCCAGTTTCAGATGGTCGAGATAGCGCCGCGCGCCGCGCACGCCATCCTCCTCAAACAGCTCAACCATCAGGGCAAAAACCGGCGGCTGCGAGCGGCTGAGGTAGTAGGTACGGTTGCCGTTGGGGATATGACCGTAGGTTTCAATCATCCAGGCGAAGTTATCCGCCATACATTTCAGCAGGTCTTCGCGGCCGCTCTCCGCCAACCCCAGCATGGTGAAATACGAATCCCAGTAGTAGGTCTCGCTAAAGCGGCCGCCGGGAACGATATATGACTGCGGCAGCGCCAGCAGCGACGACCAGGGAATATGATCCTGCGGCTCGCGGGTGAGGATCGGCCAGAGATGATCGATATGCTCTTTCAGCGATCGCTGGGGATCGGAAACGTACTCGCCGGTGCGGTGGTCCGGCAGCCAGAAGTGCTCTTCGACAAACTGGCGCAGATCGAACCCGGGGGTATGCTTCAGCCGACGGTAGCGGATTAAAATATCCAGCGGGTCCTGTTTTGGCGCGCAGTCGGGGAAGGTTTTGCTGTCGAGGAAGATGCGCGAGCGCTGCACGTGGGTAAACAGTTCCAGGTAACGATCGGCAGGGGTAAGGGCGTCGGAGGCCGGAAAGCCTTCGATAATCTCCGGCTCCGGTTCGGCGTCGAACATTTCATCCAGTTTTAACTCATACGGATCGGCTTCGTAGCACAGATCGACCTCGATCTTTAACTCATCGCCATTGTCGTTGCGTAATGTCTGGCTGGACATAGGGATACGGACCTCCGGATCGCGTCAGTTCAGGGTGCCGGGCCTCTCCCGGCCTGACTATTAAGCTTAGTCATTCGCTTCGGTATGCGGGAGTAAAAGTGTGCGTTAGCTCACGCTTCTTCACGGTGCGTTGAAGTGAGGTTATAATTAATCCATTGATTTTGTTTGCTAAATTAAATTTAATTGCCCCGAAGCGAGAGCGCAAATTCGGAGCAATCGTTTTGCAACAAAATCTAATTATGCTGAATAAGGCCCGGGCGTTACTCCCACGCCGCTTCCAGCATCTCCAGCAGCTGCTCGCTATCGAGGCGCGCCGGATTGGCCTTCATCGATGATGAGCTGCTGGCGGCCAGCGCCGCAGGCTCCAGCGCCTCATGCGGTACGCCCAGTTCGCGCAGATTGCCCAGCCCGGCGCGACGGCTCCAGTCCCGCAGGCTCTCCCAGGCGGTATCCGCATCGACATTCAGACCGGCGGCCAGCCACTGGCGAACCTCAGCAAAACGTCCACGAACGGCCCGGTCGCTAATCTGCGACTCATTGAGCGCCAGGCCGAAGGGCAGCAGGCTGCCGCAGAGCGCGCCGTGAGAGGCATGGCTCAGGCCACCCAGCGGGCCGGCCAGACCATGAATCACCCCGAGACCGGCGTTGGCCAGCGCCAGGCCGCCGCACAGGCTAACCCAGGCCATCTCATCGCGGCTGTCCGGACACTCTTTCTCCATCAGCGTGCTGAGCGCTTTGATGCCGCGCGGGATCGCCGCCCGGCACAGCGCATCGGTAAAGGGATTGGCGCGGGTACATAGCCAGGGCTCAATCAGCTGAGTGATGGCATCCAGACCGGATCCCAGGGTCACCGCTCGCGGGGCGTTATCGGTCAACGCCGGGTCGACGATCGCCAGGTCCGGCAGCATCCGGTCGTCGCGCAGGCTCACTTTGCGCTGCTGCTGAGGGACGTTAATCACCGCGTTTTTCGTTACCTCTGCGCCGGTGCCTGAGGTGGTGGGGATTGCCACAAACGGCAGCGGATGCCCCTCTAATACCCGCCCGTTGCCCACCACTTCCAGATACTCAATCACCGGGCCCGAGGCCGGCACCAGCGCGGCAATCGCTTTTCCGGCGTCGATAACCGCGCCGCCGCCGAGGCTGACCACCGCCCCGATGCCATTTTCCCGCGCCAGACGTACCCCCTGTTCGATATCTTCCAGGCAGGGCTCATGGGCAACGGATAGCGTAATCACGTCAAGATGATGGGCGCGCAGCTCGGCGAGTAAAAAACCGGCCCGCTGCGCGCTGGCCCCGTGAACCAGAAGCACCTGGGCGGTATGCTGCGCCAGCCAGGGGGCAGCGCTACGGGCAAGGCCGCGGCCAAAACGGATATTGCCCGGCGTTAAAACGTTAAACGGAGTTAGCATGGCGGGTTCCTGTGTCGGCAAAAAAGACTGAAATCAACTATACACATTATCCGGCAAGCTGCCTCTTTGTCGCCGGATGGAGTAGGGTGGAAGAAACGTCTTATCGCTTAAGGAATTCACGATGCTAAAAATACTGGGCAAACGCTCATCAATTAACGTCCGTAAAGTGTTATGGACCTGCGACGAGGTCGGTCTGGCCTACCAGCAGGAGGATTACGGCAGCGGCTTCCAGCCCATCGACACGCCGGAGTTCCGCGCCTTTAACCCTAACAGTCTGGTGCCGGTGCTGCTGGATGAGGATTTTGTTCTGTGGGAGTCGAACAGCATCTGCCGCTATCTGGCGCGCAAAGCCGGGCGCGAGGATCTGCTGCCGCTCACGCCGCAGGGCGCAGCTGATGTGGAACGCTGGATGGACTGGCAGGCCACGGAGTTTAACACCGCCTGGCGCTATGCGTTTATGGGCCTGGTGCGTAAAGACCCGCGTTTTCAGGATCCGGCGGCGATGAAAGAAAGCATCGCCACGTGGACCCGCTGTGTTCACATCATTGAATCACAGCTGCAACGCACCGGCGCGTGGATGACGGGTAATCAGTTTACGCTGGCGGATATTGTGCTCGGCCTGTCGGTTCACCGCTGGAAAATGACCCCTTTTGCCCACCCGGAGCTGCCGGCGGTTGAGCACTGGTATATGGCGCTCAATCAACGTCCGGCATTTATGCGCCATGGCAATAACGGTACGGCGTGACGGTGGACTCCCGGCGTTAACGCCGCGGCCGGGTACTGCCCCTGATAATGAGCTTGCCTTTCAGCACGTGCTGCACGGGGGCCGCCTCCGCGCTATCCAGCTGGGTCTTTAATACCGCGATCGCGGCTTCCACCATCTCCGACAGCGGCTGTACCCAGGTGGTGAGATCGATCAGCGGCCAGCTGGCCATCGCGATATCGTCAAAGCCGACGACGGAAATATCGCGGCCGGCCCGCATACCCATTTCGCCCACCACAACGTTTAATGCCGCGATAGCCATCATGTCATTGGCGCAAAACAGCGCATCCGGCGGGTCTGACAGGGCCATCAGCCTGCGGGTGGCGTGCATCGCTTCTTCAATCGACCACATCCCGCTATCGCGCAACGGGGGCCTGGCCCCGCGCGCTTCCAGCCGGCGGCGAAAGCCGGTTTCCCGGTCGCGGCTGGTGGATGAGGTATCTCTCCCGGCAATAAACGCCAGCTGCCGGTGGCCGGCATCCAGCAGGAAATCGGCAATCGCCGCGCCGCCGGCGAGGTTGTCGCTGGTGACGCTGGAGACGGACTGGCTGCCATTTTTACGATTGAGCAGCAAAACCGGGAGCCCGAGGTGCTGGCACTCCAGGGCGAAATGGGAAGAGAGGCTGCTGGAAACCAGCACCAGCGCTTCGACGCGATGGCGCAGGATCTCCTCCATGATCGGCGTGGTATCGTCATCGCGATACATGGAAAACAGCAGGACCCGATATCCCATCAGATTAAGCTTATGCGAAAGCTCATCGAGGACGGCCGAATAGAACGGATTGACCAGTCCTGGCACCACAATGCCTATCAGATTGGAACGGCGGGTGATCAGCGATTGCGCGATAAAACTCGGCCGATAGCCGAGCTCTGCGGCGACTTTGCGCACTTTCTCCCGGGTGGCGGGCGATATTTTCGCCCCGTCGGTAAAGGCTCTGGAAACTGCAGATTGCGAGACACCCGCCGCTTTCGCCACGTCATAACTTGTCACCGCTCGTTTGATTGCACCTGCCATTCCTTTGTCTCCCGCTAACGAATGCCTCGTCATTATGCGTGAATCTGCCCCGCTGTCACTCATTTTGCGATCTGCGTTGCATTCGAATGCATTGATCCTTTTCATCACATCTCATTCACGCCAGGATACAAGTGAATTCGAATGCATTAGCATTTTATTAACATCATAGTGAGGCAAATCATGGCGACCTGGATCAAACGCGGTGCTGAATCTGAAGCGGTAAAAACGCACGATCGTTCCGTTCGTGAAGCGGTGGAAAAAATTCTGGCGGACATTGAAGCGCGCGGAGACGCCGCGGTACGCGAGCTGTCGATTAAGTTCGACAAACTCGACAGAGAGGACTTCCGTCTGAGCCAGCAGGAGATTGACGACTGTTATGCCCAGCTCTCCGCGCGCGATATTGCGGACATCCGTTTTGCCCAGGAGCAGGTGCGCAACTTTGCTCAGCATCAGCGCGACAGCATGAAAGATATTGAGGTTGAGACCTTACCGGGCGTCATTCTGGGCCATAAAAATATTCCGGTAAGCGCGGCGGGCTGCTACGTCCCGGGCGGCAAATACCCGCTGCTGGCCTCGGCGCATATGTCGATCATTACGGCCAAAGTGGCCGGCGTGCCGCGCATCGTCACCTGCGCGCCGCCGTTTAACGGTAAACCGGCTCCGGCCATTGTGGTGGCGCAGCATATGGCGGGCGCGGATGAAATCTACTGTCTGGGCGGTATTCAGGCGGTGGCGGCGATGGCGGTCGGCACCGAGAGCATTGCTCCGGTCGATATGCTGGTAGGGCCGGGAAATGCGTTTGTTGCCGAAGCGAAGCGACAGCTGTTCGGCCGCGTCGGTATCGACCTGTTTGCCGGGCCAACCGAAACCCTGGTGATTGCCGATGAGAGCGTGGATGGCGAAATTTGCGCCACCGACCTGCTGGGCCAGGCCGAGCATGGTCTGGATTCACCGGCTATTCTGCTGACCACTTCCGAGAAGCTGGCGCGCGAAACCCTGGCGGAGATTGAGCGTCTGCTGGCGGTGCTGCCGACGGCGGAAATCGCTCGTCAATCGTGGGATAAATTTGGTGAGGTCATCGTCGCTCAGGACAAGGAAGAGATGCTGAAGATCGCCAATGAGCTGGCCTTCGAACATGTGCAGGTAATGACGGCAGATCCCGACTGGTTCCTCTCCAGTATGCAGAACTTCGGCGCGCTGTTCCTCGGCCCGCGTACCAACGTGGCCTATGGCGATAAGGTTATCGGGACTAACCATACGCTGCCTACGCGCAAAGCGGCCCGCTATACCGGGGGGCTGTGGGTCGGCAAATTCATCAAAACCTGCACTTATCAAAAGGTACTGACCGATAGCGCTTCCGCGCAGATTGGCGAGTACTGCTCGCGCCTGTGCGCGCTGGAAGGGTTCTCCGGACACGGCGAGCAGGCCAACGTTCGCGTGCGTCGCTATGGCCATAAAGACGTACCTTACGCCGGTATCCCTGAGTGAGCATTCAGCACTGAAGCGGAGGGCAGGATAAGCCCCTCTGGATAACATCGGCCGCCATATAACTCGGAGAAAAGTGGCGGCCACGCTGATGGATAGCCCTATGGACGTATTGATTGCCTTACTGGCGTTAGGATTATTGATGTTAGCCGCCTATCGTGGCTACAGCGTGATCCTCTTTGCCCCCCTGGCCGCACTTGGCGCCGTTTTGTTAACTCAACCGGCGGCGGTTGCGCCTGTTTTCAGCGATATCTTCATGGATAAGCTGGTTGGGTTTGTGAAGCTCTATTTCCCGGTGTTTTTGCTCGGGGCGGTCTTCGGCAAGCTGATTGAGTTTTCCGGCTTCTCCCGCTCGATTGTCAGCGCCGTGACCCGCTTAATGGGCCAGAACAAGGCGATGCCGGTGATTATCCTGGTGTGCGCTCTGCTGACCTATGGCGGCGTTTCGCTGTTTGTGGTGGTCTTCGCGGTCTATCCGTTTGCCGCTGAAATGTTCCGTCAGAGCCAGATCCCTAAACGCCTGATGCCGGCCACTATTGCGCTGGGGGCGTTTACCTTCACCATGGATGCCCTGCCGGGTTCGCCGCAGATCCAGAACATCATCCCGACCACTTTTTATGGCACCACCTCCTGGGCCGCGCCGTGGCTGGGGATCCTCGGATCGGCCTTCGTGGCGATCGGCGGCTGGCTCTATCTCGACGTGATGCGGCGTAAAGCGCAGCGTAACGGGGAGGGCTACGGCACAAATTTAGTGAATGAGCCGGAAACCCCGGCGGACCTCAATTTGCCGCATCCGTTTATCGCGCTGCTGCCGCTGATCGTGGTCGGTATCGCCAACCTGATTTTTACCTGGCTTATTCCTCTGACCTACGGCGGCCATTTCCTGATTGACCTGCCGGGGCTGAAAGCGCCGCTGGAAAGCGATGTCAAAAAGATGGTCGCCATCTGGGCGGTCATGGCGGCGCTGTTGTGCGGTATTGTCACCATCTTTTTGTTTGCCTGGCGCAGCCTGAAAGGCAAGCTGGCGGATGGCAGTAAGGTGGCGGTCGGCGGCGCGATGCTCGCGTCGTTGAATACCGCATCGGAGTACGGTTTTGGTGGCGTCATCGCTGCGCTGCCGGGGTTTGTCCAGGTGGCCGATGCGCTGAAAGCTATCCCTAATCCGCTCATTAATCAGGCGATCACCATCAATATTCTCTCCGGGATCACCGGCTCGTCCTCGGGCGGCATGAGTATTGCGCTGGCGGCGATGGCCGATCGCTTTATTGAGGCGGCCCATGCGGCGGGGATCCCGCTGGAGGTGATGCACCGCGTCGCGTCGATGGCGGCGGGAGGAATGGATACGTTGCCGCACAACGGGGCGATCATCACGCTGCTTGCGGTGACGGGGTTAACTCACCGTCAGGCCTATAAACCGATACTCGGAATTACGCTGTTTAAGATTCTCGGAGCGTTTTTCATTATTGGCGTTTATTACGCGACGGGACTGGTGTAGCGAGACCAATCAGAGCAGACCGTCTGGCAGCGTGTCAGACGGTCGTTCAGACTAAGCGGGATAAAGATGATTAAAGACGGTATGAAAGATCGTTCCCTCAAACATGGCTATCAGCACGGCTGACTCGCGTTTGCTTTCCGCCCGTACCGCAGACAAGAGGGCTTGCTCAATATCCTCATGGCTATCAAAACGCATCACCATGACCAGTGGATAAGCGGGATCCCCGATGTCAGCACTTTCTTGCGTCAGGACGCGCACTTCCCGTACTTCAGGAAACTGCGACCACAGCGGAATCATAACGTTTTTCACATGTAGATAAAAAGCGGCTTCCATACCCGCGAAGGGTAGCGCCGCGTAAAAACCGCGTTTGGTTGCGGGCGCTACTTCCACGGTTGGATTTTTCAGCCGGTACCCGTATGGCAGTCCCGGTGCTGCGAGGCGCTCCCGTCACGGCGGGAACGGTAGTCCAGATTGCCTGACTACGCTACGATGAGATCCCTGGCGCCTGACGGGGAGTCGTCGTTAAAAATACGTGCGGCGGTTTGCGTAAATGAAGTGAGGACCGGATTTTTATTATCTTTCCGCCAGATCAGCGCCTGTTCTATCACCGGGCTTTCTTCAACAGGCCGGTACATGACGCCTGCATAATTCAGCTTTTTCACCGATTCCGGCACCAGCGCGCTACCCAGCCCTTCCGCTACAAAGCTGATAATCGTCTGCTGCAGCTGGGTTTCCAGACGGTAATAAGGCTCAACTCCCTGTTTAAGAAGAAAAATATCAATCATCTCTCTGAGCACCGGTGCGGCGGCATGCGGTGTCACAATCAAGGGTTCATTCCGTAGATCCTCGGCAATAATCCGCTCCCTTTGCGCCAGCGGATGCTGCTGATTAACCGCCAGACAGAGCTTTTCCTGGTGTAAGATAATGTTATTAAGGCTGTTTATTTTACCGGTCTGGAAGACCAGACCGGCATCATACGCGCCGTCCAGTACGGCTTTAACCAGCACTCCCGGCGTTGCTTCATGCAGCAGGAGTTTTACGTCAGGGTAGGCGGTGAGCATCTGGCGCGTCAGTTCAGGAATGGTCGAATACGCTGCATGCATCATAAAACCGATCGAGAGCGTCCCTTTTTCCCCTATAGCGGTAAGGCGAGCGTTACGGCAGGCCTGCTGATAGGCCTCAATGACCGCCTGCGCATCATCATGAAAGCTTTTCCCGGCCTCGGTCAGCGATACCCCGTAATGGTGGCGGGCAAATAGCCTCACGCCGAGCCGCTTTTCCAGCGCGGCGATCTGGCGGCTGAGCGGTGGTTGCGTGATGTTTAGCTGTGCGGCGGCTCTTCCGTAATTCAGCGTTTCAGCAAGCGTAACAAAGTAGCGTAACTGGCGTAGATCCGACATGCTAGCGATACCTTTATGGTATGAGTAAGCCTACTAAAAGACATTAGATTATATCAATTGCGGTAGTTAAAGTATGTTTCTTTCACCATTGAAACTGTCATATGTTCTCAACTCTCAACGTTGTACTGCCCATATTTGCCCTGATACTCGTCGGCTGGCTTGCCCGTAAGTTAAAAATCCTGGGGGAGAATGCGCTTGCTGAACTCAATCGTTTCGTCGTCTATCTGGCGTTGCCTGCGTTGTTGTTCGATATTATCGCCAATGCGAAATGGGGCGATCTCGCCCAGCCCAGGTTCATCATGGCATTTTCGCTTGGGATGATATGTGTCTTTTTCTTCACCATATTCATCCAGATCAGGCGCACCCGCCATTTGGCTGACGCGGCAATCGATGCCCTTAACGCGGGCTATGCCAATACCGGTTTTATCGGTTTTCCGCTGGCGCTGGTATTTTTAGGACATGAGTCACTGGCGCCGACGCTGATTGCCACCATTCTGACGGTCTGCGTTGTCTTTGGCGTGGGTATCGTTCTGATTGAAACGGGGTTGCAGGGCGAAGTCAGGAGGCGGATCATTTTTGCCAGGGTGGCCAAATCGCTTATCTGCAACCCGCTGCTGTTTTCTCCGGCCATCGCCATGATTATTCCGCTATCTGGCGTCAGCGTACCGGGCTCGATAAACGTCTTCCTCAAACTGCTGGGCGGGGCGGCGTCGCCTTGCGCCTTAATCGCATTAGGACTGTTTCTGGCCGGCCAGCCGACGCGCAAAGCGCAAAACCAGAATGCGACCGTGGCCATGCTGGTGATACTCAAACTCCTCGTTCAGCCACTAATCACGTGGTGGGCAGCGACTTATCTGTTTGCTTTATCGCCACTGCTGATCCATACGTCGGTACTGATGGCGGCATTACCGACCGGTACGGGACCCTTTATGCTGGCGGAGTTTTATCGGCGCGAAGCGGGCACCACGTCGCAGTGTATCCTCATTTCGACCATTATCTCGCTATTTACCCTCTCTATTTATCTTTATCTGATTGGGGTATAGCACCGGTTTGTTTTGTGGATATGCGGCATCCAGCCTGACGCGCAGAGAAAAGGCCAGATAGTTATCCTGTCTGGCCTGGTGCGTTTTTAGCGGTAGAAATGAAATGGCTCGGCTTTCGCCCTAACGCATGGTCACGAACTCTTCCGCGGCGGTCGGGTGAATCGCCACGGTGTTGTCGAAGTCTTTCTTGGTGGCGCCCATTTTCAGCGCCACCGCGAAGCCCTGCAGCATTTCATCCATACCGAAACCAATGCCGTGGATACCGACAATCTTCTCTTCCGGGCCCACGCAGACCAGCTTCATGCGACACGGCTGGCGGTGCGAGGTCACGGCGGTATACATGGCGGTGAAGGAGGATTGATAAACCTTCACGGCGTCATCGCCATACTGCTCGTGCGCCTGCGGCTCGGTTAAGCCAACGGTGCCGATTGGCGGGTGGCTGAAGACCACGGTCGGGATATTGCTGTAATCCAGATGCTCATCCGGCTTGTTGTTGAACAGGCGTTCGGACAGGCGACGACCCGCGGCGACCGCCACCGGCGTCAGCTCGACCGCTCCGGTATTATCGCCCACGGCGTAGATCCCCGGAACGTTAGTATTCTGCCACTTATCGACGACGATATAGCCTTTATCGTTGGTTTTCACCCCGGTAGCGGCGAGGTTGAAATTATCAGTCTCCGGCTCACGACCAATCGCCCAAATCAGGCAATCCACGGTCTGGTTGCGGCCGTCTTCCAGCTCCAGCGTCAGGCTGCCGTCGGCATTTTTAACCACCGCTTTCGGCACCGCATGCGTGTGCAGCTGCGGCCCTTCGGCATTCATCACTTCAACCAGCGTTTCAACAATTAGCGGATCGAAGCTGCGCAGCGGCGCGTGTTTACGCACGAACAGATGCGTTTCGGCGCCGAGGCCGTTAATCACACCCGCCAGCTCAACGGCGATATAGCCTGCGCCCACTACCGCAACGCGCTGCGGCAGGGCCGGCAGCGCGAAGAAGCCGTCGGAGTCGATGCCGTACTCAACGCCGGGAATCGTCGGGTGGCTCGGGCGGCCGCCGGTGGCGATCAGGATATGATCGGCGGTGATGGTCTCGCCGTTGACTTCAATGGTTCTGGCATCCACAAAACGGGCGAAGCCTTTGATGACGTCAACTTTGTTTTTACCCAACACGTTGTCGTAAGAGGTGTGAATCCGGTCGATATACGCGCTGCGGCTGGCAACCAGTTTGTCCCAGTCGAAGTGGTTGATAGTGGTATCGAAGCCATAATCCGGGCCATACAGATGAATCGCTTCGCGAATCTGCGCCGCATGCCACATAACTTTCTTCGGTACGCAGCCGACGTTTACGCAGGTGCCGCCCAGATCTTTGGCTTCAATCAGCGCGCACTTCTGGCCATACATTGCCGCGCGGTTGATGGAGGCGATACCGCCGCTGCCGCCGCCGATAGCGATGTAGTCATAATGTTTGCTCATAGCGTATATCCTTAGCGCCTACCGGGATAGGCTCTTCATTGTTGATTGCCGCGATTGTAGCGCGAGGTTTAAAAGGTTCCACCGATGATTGCGATTACTCAGGCACGATCCAGCTGACCGTGGCATGGCCGATGCCCGTCGGCGACAGCTTTTTATGCAGCCACGGCAGGACATTGTTCATCTGCTGCTCCAGCTTCCACGGCGGGTTGATGACGATCATCCCGGAGGCCGTCATACCGCGCTGGTCGCTATCCGGACGCACGGCCAGTTCAATCTGCATAATTCTGCGAATGCCGGTCGCTTCTAACTCTTTGATCATACGCTTAATCTGCGCACGCAGGACCACCGGGTACCACAGCGCATAGGTGCCGGTGGCAAAGCGTTTGTAGCCCTCGTGAATCCCGGCCACCACCGCCTGATAATCACTTTTAATTTCGTATGGCGGGTCGATAAGAATCAGGCCGCGACGGGAAACCGGCGGCAGTTTGGCTTTCAGCTGCAGGTAACCATCGGCTTTTGCCACCCGGGCGCGTTCGTCTTTCTGGAATTCAGCACGCAGCAGCGGGAAATCGCTCGGGTGCAGCTCGGTCATGTGCAGGCTGTCCTGCTCGCGCAGCAGCTGGCGGGCGATCAGCGGAGATCCCGGATAATAGCGCAGCTGGCCGCTACGGTTGAAATGCTGAACGACGGAAATATACGGCTCCAGCTCGGCCGGCAGATCGTCCTGTTGCCAGACGCGGGCGATACCTTCCAGATATTCGCCGGTCCGCTCGGCGTGCTCGCTACTCAGCTGATAGCGGCCTGCGCCGGCGTGAGTGTCCAGATAGAGAAACGGCTTCTCTTTCTCTTTCAGCGATTCGATGATCAGACTCTGAACGGTGTGTTTAAGGACGTCGGCGTGGTTGCCTGCGTGAAAGCTATGGCGATAACTGAGCATGGATGCGGAGATTCCGGGAATTAAACAAGATGATCGATAGTTTACCGCAGATCCGCGCAGATTACCGCTGTAGCGCCGCGCTGTTTCAATACCGACAAAAGCGTTGCAAAACATGACTGCGTCATAAAAATGTCAAACATCAGCGCTAGCGTCGCGTGAAGGCAAGGTAATTGTTTGAATAAAAGGAAAAATAATGAAACTGCAAATCACACTTCTGACGTCGGCGTTACTCCTCGCGCTACCGGTTCTGGCGAAAGACGTTTCGTTGAATCAGGCGGCGGCGATCGCCGGCAGCGTCACCCCGGCGGCGGAAGGCCCGGCGTTTAGCGCCCTCGAAAGCCAGGCGCTGAGCCAGCTGCGCCATGCGCTGCAGGGCGATGCCGCGACGCTGACTCGCGCTCAGCTGGAACACGCGAAACAGACTAAAACCCAGGCGGATAAGGCCTGGCTAAAGGCCAGCGGCTATGACTTCCAGGCGAAAGCCAACCAGCAGGCGGGGATTGCGCTGCTTTCCGCCTTCAGCACGCTCCCGGATTCGGTCGTGAAGGATAACCTCGCCACGGTCACCGCCATTAACCGCGATGCGACGCAGGCGACCCGTCATCAGGCGCTGGCGGACGCGGAAGGGATTAACTATCTCTATTTCCTCAGCGATGCGCTGGGGCCGCGGTTGGGGAAAGCTTTCCTCACCGCCTACGATAAAGGCGAATTGAGCAAAGCGGCAGCGTTGATCAAGGCCAGCGAAGTCAGCACCGGGGCGGCGAAAAAACACTTCAACAACCCGCGCCCGTTTTTGATTCAGGGCAACACCATCCATCTGGTGCCGGACGACGTGGTGGTAAAGGATAACCAGCCCTATACCGCCGACGAAGGCTCCTTCCCCAGCGGGCACACCAATACCGGGTATACCGATGCGCTGCTGATGGCCGAAATGATCCCCGAACGCTTCGATGCGCTGGTCACGCGCGGGGCGCGCTATGGGTATTCCCGTATCGTGCTCGGCGTCCACTATCCCCTGGACGTGATGGGGTCGCGGATGGTGGCTCAGCGTAACGTGGCGCATTATCTCAATGATGCGAAGTATCGCGCCTTATTCAATGAGGCCCGCGATCAGCTGCGCGCGGCGCTGGAAAAAGAGTGTGGCGCCTCGTTGGCCGAGTGTGCGAAGCCCGCCGGGAAAGACGATCCGTATCGCGACCCGGCGATGCACGCATTTTATCAGTTCACCATGACCTACGACCTGCCGCAGCAGAAGGGTGCGAAGCCGGGCCTGAAGGTGCCGGAAGGCGCGGAAGTGCTGCTGGAAACCGCGCTGCCGCATCTGTCCGCCGCGCAGCGTCGGGCGCTGATGGTGAAAACCGCGCTTCCGGCAGGCTATCCGCTGGCGGGAGAAAACGCCGACCAGCAGTTCTGGCAGCGCGTGAACCTGCCTGCCGCCTGGCAGATGGCGCAGAAAACGCGCTAATTGAAGCGGGAGCCTGAAGTATTCGCATTGCAGGAAGGCATCGCTATCCCCCCTGCAATGCGCAATATGGGGCGCCGCCCTGCCGCCGGGAGCCCCCGGATAGCGGCGCCCACGTCTTATCCGGCCAACCCCGGCAAACGCTGATTGCAGTAATACCCGGCGCGACGCACGGCGTGACATTGAAATTCCCGCAACGATCCCCCATTCTAGATCTCATGCTAAAGCGCCGGAGCGCGCTTCATTCACCCTTTTCAACAGGACTGCGCATATGACCAATCCATTATTGACGCCTTTTTCACTGCCGCCTTTCTCTGCGATCAAGCCGGAACATGTCGTCCCTGCGGTCACCAAAGCGCTGGCCGACTGCCGGGCTGCGGTAGAAAGCGTGGTCGCGCAAGGCGCGCCGTATAGCTGGGAGACGCTGTGTCAGCCGCTGGCCGAAACGGACGATGTGCTGGGGCGTATCTTCTCCCCGGTAAGCCACCTGAACTCGGTCAAAAACAGCCCCGAGCTGCGGGAAGCCTATGAACAAACCCTGCCGCTGCTGTCGGAATACAGCACCTGGGTGGGTCAGCACGAAGGTCTGTACAAAGCGTATCGCGATCTGCGCGACGGCGACCATTACGCCACCCTGAACACCGCGCAGAAAAAAGCGGTGGACAACGCGCTGCGCGATTTTGAGCTGTCCGGTATCGGTCTGGCGAAAGAGCAGCAAAAACGCTACGGCGAGATCGCTGCGCGGCTGTCCGAACTCGGCAACCAGTACAGCAACAACGTCCTGGATGCCACCATGGGCTGGAGCAAGCTGATCGCCGACGAAGCCGAGCTGTCCGGTATGCCGGAGAGCGCGTTGGCGGCGGCCCAGGCTCAGGCGCAGGCCAAAGAGCAGGAAGGCTATCTGCTGACCCTCGATATCCCGAGCTACCTGCCGGTGATGACCTACTGCGACAACCAGGCGCTGCGCGAAGAGCTGTATCGCGCCTACTCCACCCGCGCGTCGGACCAGGGGCCGAATGCCGGCAAATGGGACAACAGCCCGGTGATGGCAGAAATTCTCGCTCTGCGCCACGAGCTGGCGCAGCTGTTGGGCTTTGAAAGCTATGCCTGCAAATCCCTGGCGACCAAAATGGCGGAAAACCCGCAGCAGGTGCTCGACTTCCTGACCGACCTGGCCAAACGCGCCCGCCCGCAGGGGGAGAAAGAGCTGGCCCAGCTGCGCGCCTTCGCGAAAGCGGAGTTTGGCGTTGATGAACTGCAGCCGTGGGATATCGCTTACTACAGTGAAAAACAGAAGCAGCATCTCTACAGCATCAGCGATGAGCAGCTGCGCCCTTACTTCCCGGAAAACAAAGCCGTTAACGGCCTGTTCGAAGTCGTTAAGCGCATTTACGGTATTACCGCCAAAGAGCGCACCGATGTTGACGTCTGGCATCCGGAGGTGCGTTTCTTCGAACTGTATGACGAGAACAACGAACTGCGCGGCAGCTTCTATCTTGACCTGTATGCCCGCGAACACAAGCGCGGCGGGGCGTGGATGGACGATTGCGTCGGCCAGATGCGCAAACTCGACGGGTCGCTGCAAAAGCCGGTCGCCTACCTGACCTGCAACTTCAACCGTCCGGTTAATGGTAAACCGGCGCTGTTTACCCATGATGAAGTCATTACCCTGTTCCACGAGTTTGGTCACGGCCTGCACCATATGCTGACCCGGATCGACACCGCCGGGGTCTCCGGCATCAGCGGGGTACCGTGGGATGCGGTCGAGCTGCCGAGCCAGTTTATGGAAAACTGGTGCTGGGAGCCGGAAGCGCTGGCGTTTATCTCCGGCCATTACGAAACCGGCGAACCGCTGCCGCAGGCGCTGCTGGACAAAATGCTGGCGGCGAAAAACTACCAGGCCGCGCTGTTTATTCTGCGCCAGCTGGAGTTTGGCCTGTTCGACTTCCGTCTGCACGCCGAATACCGGCCGGAGCAGGGGGCCAAAATCCTCGAAACCCTGGCGGAGATCAAAAAGCAGGTCGCCGTGGTGCCGGGGCCGTCGTGGGGCCGGTTCCCGCATGCCTTCAGCCATATCTTCGCCGGAGGGTACGCGGCGGGTTACTACAGCTACCTGTGGGCCGACGTACTGGCCGCGGACGCCTTCTCGCGCTTCGAAGAGGAAGGCATCTTCAACCGCGAAACCGGACAGTCGTTCCTCGATAACATTCTGAGCCGCGGCGGTTCTGAAGAGCCGATGGTGCTGTTCAAACGCTTCCGCGGGCGCGAGCCGCAGCTCGACGCGATGCTGGATCACTACGGGATTAAAGGCTGATTTACCCGTCATACTTCAAGCTGCCTCTTCGGCAACTGTTCTCACTCGCCCTGGGCACGTACGCTTGTCCGTTCCCAGGGATTTGTTCCCTTGTTGTCTTGATGCAACGTGAATTATTTAGGGTAAAGCGGAAGTGAAGATCTGCTTAATTGATGAAACGGGCGCCGGAGACGGCGCCTTATCTGTTCTTGCCGCCCGCTGGAATCTGACGCCGGACGAGGACAACCTGATGGCGCTGGTCATGACCCGCGAACATCTGGAGCTGCGTAAGCGCGATGAGCCGAAACTCGGCGGGATCTTTGTCGATTTTGTCGGCGGAGCGATGGCCCATCGACGTAAGTTTGGCGGCGGCCGCGGTGAAGCGGTGGCGAAAGCGGTGGGCGTGAAAGGCGACTACCTGCCGGATGTGGTGGATGCGACGGCAGGACTGGGGCGCGATGCGTTTGTGCTGGCCTCGGTGGGCTGCCGCGTGCGCATGCTGGAGCGGAATCCGGCGGTGGCGGCGCTGCTCGATGATGGCCTGGCCCGCGGCTATGCCGACCCGGAAATCGGCCCATGGTTACGCGAGCGTTTGCAGCTGATCCATGCTTCCAGCCTGACGGCGCTGACGGACATCACGCCGCGTCCGCAGGTGGTCTATCTTGACCCGATGTTCCCGCACAAGCAGAAAAGCGCGCTGGTGAAGAAAGAGATGCGCGTGTTTCAGTCGTTGGTCGGAGCGGATCTCGATGCCGACGGGCTGCTGGAGCCGGCGCGACGGCTGGCCAGTAAACGCGTGGTGGTGAAGCGCCCGGATTATGCACCGCCGCTGGCGGACGTCGCCACGCCGAACGCCGTCGTCACCAAGGGCCACCGGTTCGATATCTACGCCGGTACGCCTGAGTAAACACGCACACCCGTGGAGCGCCCGGGTCCAGCGCTGCAGAAGTTCGCCCCCGGGCCCACGTTTTCTTACACAAACGGCGCCAGCGGGTCGGCAATCGCCAGGGCGGCGGCTTTCTCAGCCTTCGGCGGATAGATAAGCTCGCGGGTGATCGACATCTTCAGTTTCTTGGCCTCTTCGCGGGTCAGTTTTACCTGCTGATCCCAGCCTTCGGTATAGACCGCGCCCCAGGTACCGAGATCGAGACAGGTCACGTAGTTTTCCTGGCGATAGGGCAGCGGCGCGACCTCAAGCAGACTGGCCGCCGCGTTGTTGCCGGCAAATTTGCCCAGCAAAATCGCGTGCTGGCAGGTCATCAGCGCATGATTACCCTTGTCATCAGTCGCCGCGTAGGCCACGTCGCCGGTGGCATAAATATCGTCATAGCCCTCCACCTGTAGCGCCGGATTGACATGCAGACGGCCCAGTCGATCGCGCGGAGCGTCAATCTGTGTCGTCAGGTCGTTAGCCTGTACGCCAACGGTCCAGATAACGGTCTGCGACGCAATTTTGTGCCCATCTTTCAGTACTACGCCGTCGGCATCAACACGTTCGACTTCAGCATTAACCCGCCATTCTATACCGAGCTCAGCAGAGGCCTCGACAATCACGTCGCGTAATGCGTCGCTGTAGCGGGAACCCGGCCGTGGACCGCGCTCAACTACGACTACTCTGGTCTTAGCATTCGGGCCGACGATCGCGCGCAACTTATCGGGGAGCTCCATTGCCATCTCAATACCGGTGAAGCCGCCGCCGCAAACCACCACGGTGTTGCGCGATGCGCTATCGGCGACGTGGGCCAGTGATTGTAGGTGCTTCTCCAGGACGATGGCGGTTTCCAGCTGATCGAGATCGAAGGCATAGCGCTCGGCTCCGGCGACCAGCGAGCGGTTGACGTGACTGCCGCTGGCCAGGATTAAGCGGTCGTAAGCCAGTGAGTGCGTGTCACCGCTGGCATCCGTCCAGATCACGGACTTACTGGCCGGCAGGAGCTGGGAAACCGTCCCGCGCAAGAACCGGACCCCGGTGGCCTCAAACAGGGGCTGCAATGGGGCCACCAGCGTCGGCACGGCATTCTCATAGAAACGCGGTCGCACGCGTAGTTCCGGCTGCGGCGCAATGACCGCGATCTCGATGGCCTGATGTTGATATTTATCGGCCAGACGTGCGGCGCTAAGCGCGGCCCACATCCCCGAAAAACCAGCGCCAACGATCACAATTTTCTTACTCATAATGGCTTCACTCACGGTTAACTACGATGTATTTACTCGGATTTTATCGGTCGTAGTTTGTGATGGCAATGTGATTTGTGCGATCGCGGAAGCTATGGCGGTGTAATTTGTTTTATATTATTGATAATTAACTAATTAAATTTATACTTTGCTGCCTTGCATTTTATCCATCTGGTATGGATGTAGCGAAAAAGCTACAATAACTCAGATTTATTTTGGCTGAGATTAGAGAATGGCATTCTACAGTTCCGGAGTTGAGTACGGCATCCATAGCCTGATGTGCATGGTGGACAGTAAAGGTGATGCCCGCGATATGAGCGTGCGGGAAATCGCCGATCTGCAAAGCGTGCCTTACGATTATCTGGCCAAAATCTTTACCCGGCTGTCCAAAGCAGGCCTGGTGCGCAGTATTGAAGGCAAGGGCGGCGGGTTCCAGCTGGCGAAGCCTGCGGAGCACATCACGGTGCTGGATGTGGTAAATGCCATCGATGGCGACAAGCGTATTTTCGAATGCCGTGAGATTCGCCAGCGGCTGGCGGTGTTTGGCGCACAGCCGCCGGAATGGGCCTGCGAAGGGATTTGCGGCGTGCGTTCGGTGATGGAGATAGCACAGCAGCGGATGGAAGAGGCCTTAGGGCAACATACTATTCTGGACTTGACGCGCAAGATGTATCGCAAAGCGCCGGATGAGTTTGTCATTGAGGTACAGGACTGGATCGCCGCGCGGAAGAGTTAACCTCAGCCAGTCGCTGACTGAGGTTAATCGGCGTCGCTATTTCTCGCTCGCCGGCGTGTTAATCATCCGGTTGAGCCACGGCACCAGAATCGCCATCACGAGGGTGACGCCGAGGGTGACCAGACCAATTTTGCCAAATACGTTGGTATAGATCGGTAAGGTTTGCAGCGGGTCGGTAATATTTTCCGGGACGGCGGTGAAGGTGGCGACATATCCCCCCATCAGGAAGGCCGCCGCCTGGGTCAGGAACCACATCCCAAGAATAAAGCCCATCAGATGCTGGGGCACCAGCGCGGCGACCATCGCCAGGCCGAGGGCGCTAATCAGCAATTCCCCCAGACTCTGGAACAGATAAATCAGCACGATAAACCAGGGCGATGTCAGCCCCTGCGCATCGGCGAACCAGATCCCCGCCGCCGCCGCGGTCAGGAACCCCAGCGAACATAAAAACATACCGAGGGTAAATTTCATCGGCATAGTCAGGTCTTTACCTTTGTTGCCGAGGCGGGTGTACAGGGCCGCCAGTACCGGGCTGGCGACCACCACCCAGAACGGGTTCAGCGCCTGGAAACTGACCGGGTTAATAGTGAAGCCAAGAATATCGTGATGGACGTTATTGATGGCAAAGAAGTTGAGCGAGGTCGGCATTTGTGCGTACAGAATGTAGAACAACACCGCTTCCAGCATCAGGATAAAGGCGACAAACATCTTGTTGCGCCCGGTTTTCTCGAGCTTGAAAGCCTCGCGGAAGAAGAAAACGATCACCACGATGGAGAGGACAATCAGGACCAGATTGGCGATTTTGACGTTATGCATCAGCCAGGCGCAGAGGTACACCATTACCACGGTGCCAGACAGCACGTACAGCAGGTTACGTAAAATTAACGGCCGGTGGTCTGGCTCTGAACCGATATCTTTTACCATCCCGCGGCAGGCGAAATAGACCAGTAGGGCGATAATCAGCCCCGCGCCGCACAGATTATAGGTGACGGCATAGCCAAATTTTTCGGCAATCACCGGCGCCAGAGAGAGCGAGAGCAGCGAGCCGATATTAATCGACATGTAAAACAGGGTGAACGCCCCATCGAGGCGGGCATCCTTTGGCGGATAGCATTTTGACAGCAGGCTGGCGGGGTTGGCCTTAAACAGCCCGTTACCGACGGCGATGGTGCCCAGGGCGATAAAAATCAGGTCCGGTTTTAACAGCGACAGTCCGGTCATGAAGTAGCCGAGCGCCAGCACAATCGCCCCCAATACCAGCGTACGCTTTGTGCCGAGCAGGTGATCGCCCACATAGCCGCCGATGGAGATCAGGCCGTAAACTAATGCCGCAAAGGCGCCAAAGGTAACAAAGGCTTGTTCCTGAGAAAATCCAAGCTGTTTAACGAAAAAGACCGCCAGGATGCCCTGGACGCCGTAATAGCCAAATCGCTCCCATAATTCCACAAAAAAAATCATGAAGAACGGCCGGGGTTGCTGCAGTAACCCCGTAGGTGCTGTTGTTTTCATATTCCTTCGCCTTGTCGTGCTATCCCAAAAAAGTATGAACGCGTATGCCGGAACGCGCTGAAAAGTATTCTTAAGCTAAATGACGTGGTCATTTGCCTTATGTGTAGATTATTATATAGATTATTTTTCTTTTAATTGGTTGATCACACTAATCATTAATAAATAATTGGATTGATATGCTTATTTTTTCTGCAAAAGAATTCGCGTGAGTGAAGCGCAGAAGAGGGAGGGGAGATGGCGCCGGAGAAAGCAACAACGCCCGCATAAGCGGGCGTTGATAAGTCTGATGGTCAAGGCGCGGGCGGTTATTCGTCTTCTTCGTCGCGCAGCGGAACAATCAGCATATCGACGTGCACGGTATTGATCAGCTGGCGTGCGGAAGACATCAGCTTGCTCCAGAAATCCTGATGGTGCCCGCAGACCACCAAATCCATATCGTATTTTTTAATGGCATCCACCAGTACCTGGCCGAGATCGCCGCTACCGCTCAGGGTTTCGGTAATCGGATAGCCTGCATTGGTCGACAGCTCGCTCAGCGCGTGGTGGGTCTCTTCGGAAATGCGTTTCTGCATATCGCCAAGATTGACATCGATCAGACCGGTGTACAGGTCGGAGTAGTTAACATCGACGTGAATCAGAGAAACCTTGGCATTGTAAGGACGCGCCATAGAAACGGCTTTCTCTACCAGCACTTTGCTTTCCGGGGAGAGATCTACTGCAATAAGAATATGTTTGTAAGCCATAGTGTTACTCCTTCCATAAGTTGTCGATGACCATTGGACCAGACAGCTGGTGCTGCCGCTTCGCCCGCGTCCTGCGGGCTAACCCGCGGGGGTTCAGCCCTTTAAGGACTTAATTGTAGAAGATATTTCTACCTTATAGCGCCCCTCGCGCTCCGTCAATGCACCTGGCCCACCTAAAGTTAAACAAATATATTCATCTTACGTATTGATAACGATTAACCTTGTGGTAAAAAAATGGACTGATCTCCTACACTATTTAATGAGCCGATCGGATAAATAAACGTGATCGGAATCGCACTCTTGTATTGTATGTTGGGTCGGGTATTGGGGAGCGCTAGCCCCGGAGGAGTCTCCGAGGGCGGGTCGCCGGGGAGGACGTATGATCAGCACTATTGCGCTGTTTTGGGCCCTGTGTATCGTTTGTGTGGTGAATATGGCACGCTACTTCTCATCATTGCGTGCGTTATTGGTTGTGCTACGTGGTTGCGATCCCTTGCTTTATCAATATGTTGATGGTGGAGGTTTTTTCACTTCGCACGGGCAACCGGGTAAACAGATGCGCCTGGTGTGGTATATCTATGCCCAACGTTACCGCGATCACCACGATGACGAGTTTATTCGTCGCTGCGAGCGTGTACGGCGGCAATTTATTCTGACCAGCGCCTTATGCGGGCTGGTGGTGGTGAGTCTGATTGCGCTGCTGATCTGGCACTAGCCGGCTGTGAGGTAAAAAAACGGGCCAGTTTCCTGACCCGTTTCATGCTGTTACCGCGATGGCGGATAAGCGGATTTAGATAATCTTCAGGGCAATCCAGTACAGTCCGCCTGACAGCAGAATCGCTGCCGGCAGGGTGAGAACCCACGCCATCAGAATGCTGGTGACGGTCTTTTTCTGCAGGCCGCCGCCATCGACGAGCATCGTCCCCGCCACGGAGGAGGAGAGTACGTGAGTGGTGGAAACCGGCATCCCGGTATAACTGGCCAGGCCAATCGAAACGGCGGCGGTCATCTGGGCTGACATACCTTGTGCGTAGGTCATGCCTTTCTTACCAATCTTCTCGCCGATAGTGGTCGCCACGCGACGCCAGCCGATCATGGTGCCGATGCCCAGCGCCAGAGCAACCGCCATAATGATCCAGATTGGCGCGTACTCGATAGTACTCAGCATATCGGTTTTCAGTTTCTTCAGCAGACGCTGGTCGTCAGCGTTGACTTCCGGCAGCTTCGCCACTTTATCGGTAGTGTCGGAAATACACAGCATAATGCGGCGCAGCTGGCTACGCTGGTCAATAGAGAGCGCGTCATAGCTTTCAATACCGGTCAGCGCCGTCTTCACGCGACCCAGCGCGTTGATGGTGTTCGCCGGGTGGCAGTGGAACTCACCGCCGGTGTTGGCCGCGCCAGGCTCCGGGGATGGGATCAGCTGATCGACGCCGGTCGCTTTTTTCAACAGCTCAGGGCGCTGCTGGAAGAAGGTTTCCACGTTGTTGACCGCATCACGGGTACGGGTGATTTCATAGCCGGAGGCGTTCATGTTGACCACGAAACCTGCCGGCGCCACGCCGATAAGCACCAGCATCACCAGACCAATGCCTTTCTGACCGTCGTTGGCGCCGTGGGAGAACGACACGCCAATAGCCGACAGAATCAGGGCAATACGGGTCCAGAATGGTGGTTTTTTCTTGCCGTCTTTCTTTTCACGTTCCGCCGGCGTCAGGTGGATACGGGCGCGTTTCTTGGTCCCGCTCCAGTAACGACGCAGAATGAAAATCAGACCGCCTGCCACCACCAGACCGACGATCGGCGAGACGATCAGCGAGGCGAAAATACCGATGACTTTCGGGATATTCAGCGCGTCGACCACCGAGGTGCCGGTCATCAGCGCATTGGTTAAACCAATACCGATGATAGCGCCGATCAGGGTGTGCGAGCTGGAGGCCGGAAGGCCGAAATACCAGGTTCCGAGGTTCCAGATAATCGCTGCCAGCAGCATAGAGAACACCATGGCGAGGCCATGTGCGGATCCCATATTAAGCAGCAGGTCGGTCGGCAACATATGCACGATGGCATAAGCTACGCTAAGACCACCCAACAGAACGCCGAAGAAGTTGAAGAGGGCCGCCATCGCCACAGCAAGCTGCGACCGCATTGCGCGCGTGTAAATCACAGTTGCAACTGCGTTTGCGGTATCATGAAAACCGTTAATCGCTTCGTAAAACAGTACGAAAGCTAAAGCAAGCAATAGTAATAATCCGGTGTGTAAATCCAGACCGGCAAATAAATGTAGCATAGGACGTTACGCCATTTTGAGGACATGAACGCGGCGCATTATCAGTGACTTTAGCGGCGCGGGCAAAGTGAAATATAGACTTTTTTTGATTTTCTTCCTGTTTGGGGGCTACCCGCTTGGGAGTAATCCTATATCTTTCAATGATGTATCTAAATACATGGATTTTCGTGCTGGTGCGACCAGAGTGAAAAATTTACAATTCCCGACAATCGGGACATGAGGAAAGTTGTGTGGAAAGGTTTGATGCCATTGTGATCGGCGCCGGTGCGGCGGGAATGTTTTGTGCAGCGCAGGCGGGCCAGGCGGGGCAGCGCGTGCTGCTGCTGGATAATGGTAAAAAGCCAGGCCGCAAGATCCTGATGTCCGGTGGCGGGCGCTGCAACTTTACTAACATGTATATTGAACCGGCGGCCTATCTCAGTCAGAACCCGCATTTTTGTAAATCAGCGCTGGCGCGCTACAGCCAGTGGGATTTTATCGATCTGGTGGGCAAACACGGTATTGCCTGGCATGAGAAGACCCTCGGCCAGCTGTTTTGCGATGATTCCGCCGAGCAAATCGTCAACCTGCTGCTGGCCGAGTGTGCAAAGGGCGGCGTACAGATTCGCCTGCGTAGCGAAATTCTCAGCGTCGAACGTGACGACGAGGGCTTTACGCTGCAGCTTAACGGCGAGCCGGTGGCGGCAAAAAAACTGGTTGTCGCCTCCGGCGGTCTGTCGATGCCGGGGCTCGGCGCGTCGCCGTTCGGCTATAAGCTTGCCGAGCAGTTTGGCCTTAAGGTGCTGCCGACCCGCGCAGGGCTGGTGCCCTTTACCCTGCACAAACCGCTGCTGGAACAGCTGCAGGTTCTCTCCGGCGTTTCGGTGCCCTCAACCATCGCCGCGCAGGATGGCACGCTGTTCCGCGAAAATCTGCTGTTTACCCACCGCGGGCTATCCGGGCCGGCGGTGCTGCAAATATCCAGCTACTGGCAGCCGGGCGAGTTTGTCACCGTCAACCTGCTGCCGGATTGTCAGCTTGATGAGTTTCTTGACCAGCAGCGCAATGCGCACCCGAATCAAAGCCTGAAAAACACCCTGGCGATGCTGTTGCCGAAGCGGCTGGTGGAGTGCCTGCAGCAGCTGGGACAGATTCCGGACGTCACCCTCAGGCAGCTGAACGCGCGCGAGCAGGAGGCGCTGGTGGAAACGCTGACCGCGTGGCGGGTCCAGCCGAATGGCACCGAAGGCTATCGCACGGCGGAAGTGACGCTTGGCGGCGTGGATACTCACGAGCTCTCGTCACGGACCATGGAAGCGCGCAAGGTGCCGGGGCTCTATTTTATCGGCGAGGTGATGGACGTGACCGGCTGGCTCGGGGGGTATAACTTCCAGTGGGCATGGGCCAGCGCCTGGGCCTGCGCGCAGGCGCTGGCGGAAGCGTAAGAGGGGGGTCAGCCTCCTTTGCCGGAGCCTGACCCCTGGACGATCAGTTCAGGCCAAGAAAGTGCTGGGCGATTTTGAAGTAGATAATCAGCCCGGTGCCATCAATCAGCGTGGCGATAAACGGGGCGGAGACCACCGCCGGGTCGATACCGACGCGCTTGAGCACCATCGGTATCACCGATGAGACCACCGCACTCCACAGCGTAATACATACCAGCGTCAGGCTGACGATCAGCGTGATTTCCATGCCGATACCCATCATCCAGGCGCGTACGCATCCCGCCAGCCCCAGGGTGAGGGCGATCAGCAGCGAGGTGGAGACCTCTTTACGAATCACCCGGCCCATATCGCGTAGCCGTACCTCGCCCAGCGCCATGGAACGCACCAGGGTTGAGGTGATCTGCGTTCCGCTGTTGCCGCCGGTACCGATCAGCAGCGGAATAAAGAAGGCCAGCGCAATAGCCGATTCCAGCGCCTCTTCAAAATGCTGAATGACGCTGCTGGTGTAGGCTTCCGCGACGAACAGCAGCAGCAGCCATACCGATCGCTTCTTCCACAGCGTCCACGGGCTGATCTCCAGATAGGGCTGCTCCAGCGGCAGCGTCGCCCCCTGACGATGCGCATCTTCGGTGACATCATCTTCCAGCAGATGGGCAATCTCTTTTTCCATCAGGCAGCCCACCAGCTCGCCTTTCTCGACCACCGGCACGAGGTCGAGACCGCGCTCGGTGAGTTCGGTCACCACCTGCTGGCGTTCGTCATCAGGTTTGACGCGAAACAGGCAGCTGTCCATTAAATAGCGAATGGATTGCGCCGCATCGCTCTCCTGCAGCAATTTTTTAATGGACAGGCTGCCGCGCAGTTTTTTTCCAGCCACCACAAAAACCTGGCCGGGAATATCATCGCTGGTGAGCTGTGAGACAAAGAGCTCCCGCGCTTCATAGACGCTGAGGTGCTCGGGCAGAGTAATAAAATCGGTACGCATGTACTGGGCGATCGCATCCCCGTCGAAGGCGGAAGTGGCCAGGTGCGCGGCGCAGTGTTGCATTGAAGACATGGTGTAATTCCCTATAAAAAATCCCTCATAGGGGCGAACAAGACAGGATGAGCACAGGCAGATCCCTACGTCCTGGATTAGGTTGTGCCCCTGATTAGACGTGAACGTCGCTGGCGGTTATTTTGCCCCAGAGCAAGGCGTGAGCAGTGTGGTTTGGGGCCCCAAATGCGCTGTGAGCAACGCAGCATTGGGGCAAAATAGCCCCAGCCCTTCGGGACGCGCGCCGGAAACGCGTCAACGCCACGTATAATCAGGGACACAGCCTCGAACTGCACAACGTATCTGTCCGGCATAAACGCCGTCAGAAGTTACCCTGGCAACATCTTGATTCGATGGATGCCTGTATTTCCCTGAGGGGTCTCTGTTGATACCAGCAGGGCGGCAACTTGTATGTGTGCAGGAGCCTCGCCATAACGAGATCGTTAAATGAGCGGCCATTATAGGCAGGTGGGAAAGTGGTGAAAGCGTATAATTTACGTGGTTTATCAATGGTTGATAAACCACGTAAAATTGGCCGGTTTTCAGGATGATACGTCGAACTGCGTTTCGGCAAGCATCGCCGGGTCAGTCGTGCGGGCCGTCGTCTTGCGCGGTTAAGCAGTGCAGATGCCCGTGACGCACCCCGCGCTGGGCAATCACCTCGTCGGCGAAATGCTGAACTTCGCCCATTTCTCCCTTCAGGACCGCGATTTCCAGGCAGTCGTCGTGGCTGATATGGACATGCAGGGTGGCGACGGAGAGATCGTGATGATGGTGCTGGGTGGCGATCAGCCGGCTCGCCAGCTCGCGCTTTTCGTGTTCGTACACATAGGAAAGCACCGCGTAGCCACGCTGCCCGCTCTGCTGCGCATGCTCATGCATCAAAGCGTTGCGTAAAATATCGCGTACCGCCTCCGAGCGGTTGTGATAGCCGCGCCCGGCGCTTAACGCGTCGAGGGTCGCCAGAAGATCGTCATCAAGAGTCAGGGTTACGCGCTGCATGGTCGTTTCTCTTTAGCAAGGGAGGGCGGAAACGCGGGAAGTACCGCCCGCTGTAGCGCCCGGCCCGCCGTAGACTGAAGGCGCAGCGGGGCGTTGACCGCCGTAGTTTCAATAATCTGCCCGCTTTCCATCACCATCACCCGCTGGCAAAAACGCTCCACCAGCCGCAGGTCGTGGGTGATGAACAGGCAGGCGGTAGAAAACTGTACCTGCAGACGCTTCAGTAAGGCAACGATCTCCGCCTGCAAAACGAGGTCGAGATTCGATACCGCTTCATCGAGGATCAGCAGCCGCGGCTGCACCGCCAGCGCGCGCGCCAGACACACGCGCTGGAGCTGCCCGCCGCTGAGCTGGAGCGGGCGTTTATCGAGCGCGGCGGGGGAAAGATCGACGGCCCGCATCATCGCCTCGACCCGCGCCAGCCGCTCATCGCGCGAGTCGCGAAACAGATGGCGCAGCGGCTCGCCGATAATCTCTCCCACCGTTTTCCGCGGGTTCACGGCGCTGTGCGCATCCTGAAAAACCAGCTGGATCTCACGGCGGAAAGCCCGCAGCGCCTCGCCTTTTAAGACGCTAAGCGGCGTCTCGCGCCAGCAGATTGCGCCGCGAGCCGGAGATTCAAGGCCGACCAGCATACGCGCCAGGGTGCTTTTACCGCAGCCGCTGCGTCCGAGTAACGCCACCGTTTCTCCCGCGGCGATGCTGAGGCTCACCTCGTGCAGGACGGCGGGATGGTGTGGGTAATCGTGGCTGACATTGTTGACGTACAGCAGATTCATGATGCGCTCTCCATACCATACAGGGCCAGATGGGCCGCCAGCAGCCGCTGGCTGACCGGGTGCCGCGGGGCGCTAAACAGGGTATCGACATCGCAGCGTTCGACGATGCGCCCGTGGTCCATCACCGCCACCTCGTGCGCCAGCCGCGCCACCACTCCCATATCATGAGTGACCAGCAGCAACCCCTGGCCGCGGGTCGCGACAATCTCTGCCAGCAGATCGAGAATACGCCCCTGGGCGACGGCATCAAGATCGGTGGTCGGTTCATCGGCAAAGATAAACGGCGCTTTGCTCAGTAGCGCGAGAGCAATCATCATCCGTTGCAGCATGCCGCCGCTCATTTCGAACGGGTAGCGCAGCAGAAGCCGGGAGGGGGTTTCCAGCCCGACCGCCCGCAGCGTGGCGATAAGGGTCTCGTCATCCGCAGGCTGGCCGACGGCGCGACAGGTTTCCCGCGCGTGGGTGCCCATCGTGTGTAGCGGATTAAAGGCGCTGCGCGGATTCTGCATGATGGTGGCGACGGTGCCGCCGCGCAGCTGCGCGCCGTGCGCCGGCACGCCGTCCAGCAGCAGACGACCGGCGGTCTGTTTAACGCCAGGGGGCAGCACGTCAAGAGCGGCGGCGCAGGTCAACGATTTCCCGCAGCCGCTGCTGCCGATCAGGGCCAGCACCTGCCCGCGCCGCAAGGTCAGCGACAGGTCGTTTACCAGCGGACGGTCGGCGCACAGGGTAAACTGTTCGAACTGGATCTTCTGCGGCATCAGTGACTGTGCTCCGCGATCAGGTGAGGATCGAGACGATCGCGCAGGGCGTCGCCCACCAGGTTAAAGGCCATTACGCTGATAAAGAGCGCCAGGCCTGGCCACAGCATCTGTAACGGCTGCGTCCAGATGTACTGGCGGGCGTCGTTAATCATCACCCCCCATTCCGCCGTCGGGGCGCTGACCCCGAGACCGAGGAACGACATCCCGGCGACGTGCAGCATCATATGGCCGATATCGAGCGTCGCGAGGACCAGCAGCGAAGGCACCACCGCGCCTGCCAGATGATCGATAAAGAGCCGCCAGCGGCTCGCCCCGCTCAGCCGCGCGGCGAGAATAAATTCGCGCTGGCGCAGGGAAACCACCAGACTGCGCACCATCCGCGCGTACCATGCCCAGTGTGACAGGGCGATGGCGATAATCACATTGCTCAGCCCGCTGCCCAGCACGCCGACCATAAAAAACGACAGGATCGAGGTGGGGAAGGTCATAAACATATCGGCGGTTCGCATGGTGAGCTGATCGACACGTCCGCCCATCAGGCCCGCGCAGCCGCCGACCAGCAGCCCCAGCGCCAGCACCAGCAATAAACAGGCCATCACCGCGCCCAGCGACACCCGCGTGGCCGCCAGCAGGCGGGAGAAAATATCGCGGCCGAGGTGGTCGGTTCCCAGCCAGTGCTGGCCGTTCGGCGAGAGCAGGCGAGAGGGTAAATCAATGGCCTGGGGGTCATACGGTAACCACCACTGGCCGGTGAGCGCCACCAGCGCCAGCAGGGCGATGACGATCAGCGCGACCCGCACCGACCCGGGTGCGGCGCGGAAAACGTTCATGAATGCGCTCCTTCATGGCGGCGAATGCGTGGATCCAGCGCGGCGTTCAGGACATCTACCGCCAGATTACAGAGGGCGAACACCATCACCATAATAAGCGTAAAACATTGAATAACTGGATAGTCACGATTAAAGATTGCCGACACGGCATAGCGCCCGACGCCGGGCCAGGCAAAAATGTTTTCAATAATCATCGTGCCGCCGATCAGTTCGCCAATATGCATCCCAACGGCGGTAATCATCGGCAGCGAGGCGTTACGTAAAATGTGGCGGCGTTCGATTTGTCTGGCGTTCAGACCGCGCAGGCGCGCCCAGGTGACATGGCGTTGCCCGGCGACATCCAGCATGCTGGCGCGCAGCAGACGGGCGTTAATCGCCAGCGACATAAAAGCAATCGACACGGCGGGCAGGATGATGTGCTGCCAGCCGCCGTAGCCCATGGCCGGTAGCCACTGTAAATAGACCGAGAAGCCCATCACCAGCAAAAAGGCGAGCCAGAAGTTGGGCATCGACACGCCAAGAAAGGCGATCAGCCGGACGGTGAAATCCGGCAGGCGCTCGCGATGGCGCGCGGCCCAGATTCCCAGCGGTACGGAGGTCAGCAGGATCAGCACCAGCGCCGCGCCCGCCAGCTGTAGCGTCGCGGGGAGGAAGTGCATGACGTCGTCGAGTACCGGGCGCTGGGTGGCGAAAGAGCGGCCAAAATCCAGATGCAGCGCCCGCCACAGCCAGCTGGCGTACTGGGTGAAGAGCGGTTGATCCAGCCCAAGCATCGTCCGCGTGGAGGCGACCATCTCCGGCGTAGGCGGCAGGTTCGATAGCCGCAGATAGTCGAGCGCCGGGTCGCCGGTGCCGAGGCGCAGCATCAGGAAGATAATCACCGAGGCGGCGAAAATCATTGGTATCAGCAGCAGCAGACGCCGCAGGAGATAATGTCGCATCAGGGGGTTACCCCCTGGATCTGCGCGAAGGGAATGTCGGTGGCGATGGGGGCGTAAGGGATCGCCCCCAGTTCGGGTTTTGCCACCACCATCATTGAGATATAGCTGATTGGCAGATAGACCGCATCATCGTGCAGGCGGGTCAGAATATCGCGATACAGCGCCTGACGTTGAGTCTCATCGCTGGTGGCCAGAACCTGACCGATCTCTTTATCAATCAGCGGCTTGTCTGCCAACCCCTGCTGAGCCTGGTAATCGGCGTGCGAGGGCACGCGCATAGAGCTCATAAACGCATGCGGGTCGTACGGTCCCCCCCAGGTACGGTTGAATATCATGCCAAAACGGCCGTCGCGCTGGCGGGCGTAAATACTGCTTTCTTCTTCGCCGACCAGCGCGACATCGACGCCAGCCTGGCGCATATCGGCCTGAATAATCTCCGCCATCGATTTACTCAGCGCATCGGTGCCGATAAACGACAGTTCAATACGCAGCGGCTGGCCGTTTTTGTGCCGAATCTCTTCGCCCGCCGGCCTTAGCCAGCCGGCGTTCTCCAGCAGGGCATTGGCGCGCCGGGGATCGTACTGGCGCGGTTGCAGCCCGATATTGGCATACGGGACGGAGGGGGCGAACAGCGTATCGGCGACCTGCTGCGTGCCGTACAGCGCATTGTCGATCAGCGACTTTTTATTCACCGCGTAGTTTAGCGCTTCACGCACCGCCAGCTCATTGGTGGGGGCTTTGGCGGAGTTCAGCGCCAGCATCACCGTTTCGCCGGGTTGAGAAAGCTGGGTACGGTAAGCCGGGTTGTGACGGAAACGTTCGAAGGTATCCAGCGGCAGCAGACCTTCGTTACCGTAAAGCAGGTCGATATCCCCGGTTTCAAAGGCCACGGCGCGGGTCATCGGATCCGGGATCACTTTCACGGTTACCTGGCGCAGCGCCGGCTTTTCTCCCCAGTAGCGTTCGTTACGCACCAGGACATCATACTGGTTGAGCTTTGACTCTTTCAGTATCCAGGGGCCGGTGCCGACGGGGGCTTTGATGCCGTGCAGGGTGCCGCCCTCCACAAACTGCGACGGGGCGATAAAACGGAACGGGCGCGGCAGCGCCAGCTCCTGCAGGAACGGATAGTAGGCGCTTTTCAGGGTGATTTGCAGCTGCGTATCGCTCAGGGCTCTGACATCGCTAATCTGGTTGGTGAGCTCCAGCCAGGCGTGGCGCTGGCGGTTAGCCAGCACCGCCTGGAAGTTGGCAACCGCCGCCTGGGCGTTGAACGGCTCGCCGTTCGAGAAGCGCACGTCGTTACGCAGGGTAAAACGCCATACTTTCCCGTCGGCGGAGTGGCTCCAGCGGCTTGCCAGCCACGGTTTTACCGTACCATCCGCCTGATATTGCACCAGCGGTTCATAGACCATACTTTGGGCGAACATCTGGTTGGGGGTATACAGATGCGGATTCAGGGGGCCAACGTTTACCGGCCAGGCGGTGGTTAATTGCGTTGGCGCTGCGCAGGCGAGCAGAGGAGCGCAGGCGAGAACCGCCAGCAGGGCCGTGCGGAAAATAGACAAGGTATGCATCTCAGTGGACAGGAAAGTATGATGATTTTAATAATTCATCATACTTAGGGCGTAACCTGGATCAATATCAGGCCTTAAAACATAAGAAAACCCTATATCCGGCCACGGCCTGCTCAGCCGTGCCTGAACAGCGCCAGCAGCGTGGCGACCTGTTCATCAACAGGGGGCAGATCGCGCTTGACGATCAGATGCAGCGGCGTTGCCCGCCGTGCGCCGTGGCCGAGCGGCAGCGCTTGCAAGATGCCCTGGTCCAACTGCCGACGGATGCGTTCTTCCGGGAGCCAGCCGAAGCCAACCTGATACTGTACCGCGTCGATGGCGGCATCAATGGTCGAAAAGGTCCACGCCTCGCGGGCGGAGTGTGGATCGTGGCTGCGATCGGCGATACGCACCAGCGGCCAGGGGGCCAGCGCGTGATCATCCAGCGGTCCGTCAAAGGCGGCAAGCGGGTGATCCCGGTGGGCGACGGCGACAAAATCGATATTCATCAGCCACTCCCCGCGCCCGGTAATATCCTGACGACGGGTCAGCACCATCACATCGGCTTCGCTACGCGTCGGATCTTCTTCATCGAACGTCTCCAGTACCTCGGTCATCCTGACCTGCGTTTGCGGATAGCGCTGCTGGAACTGCCGCAGAATGGCAAACAGCCGCTCGCGGGGGAAAATGCTGTCAACGACCAGATTCAACCGGGTTCGCGCGCCGTCACGCAGGGTCGCGGCATGAGTTTCCACATAGGCAAAGGCCTGCAGCAGCGGTTTGACCTGGCTGAGCAGTAGCTCGCCTGCTGGCGTCAGTACGGCGCGGCGCCCTGATGGCGTCAGAAGCGTGACTCCCAGACGCTCCTGGAGCAGCGCGAGGTTATAGCTGACCGACGACTGGCTGCGGTGGGTCTCTTCCGCCGCTTTGGCGAAGCTACCCAGCTCAATAACCTTCTCCAGCAGCGCCCACTGCTCCAGGGTTGTCTTGTGCATAATTCATCTAAAAAGTGGATGTATTTAATCAAAACATAGCGTTATTCATTCATTTTTTAAAGCAGTAAGCTGCTTCTCCACAACAGAGGAGCAAAAATAATGAGCACTTTTGACAAACATGACCTGAGCGGCTTTATCGGTAAACATCTGGTTTATACCTACGATAATGGCTGGAACTACGAGATATATGTGAAAAACGGCACCACGCTGGATTACCGAATTCACAGCGGGATCGTGGCTAACCGCTGGGTGAAAGATCAGCAGGCGTGGATCGTCCGGGTGGGGGAGAGCATTTATAAAATCTCATGGACCGAGCCGACCGGTACTGACGTTAGCCTGATCGTGAACCTCGGCGATAAACTCTTCCACGGTACGATCTTCTTCCCGCGTTGGGTTATCAACAACCCGGAAAAAACCGTTTGCTTCCAGAATGAGCATATCCCGTTGATGATTTCTTACCGCGAGGCTGGTCCTGCCTACCCCACTGAAGTGATTGATGAGTTTGCGACCATCACCTTTGTTCGTGATTGTGGCGCTAACAATGATAATGTGATTAATTGCCCGGCTAATGAATTAGCGGAAAACTTTCCTGAAAATTTGTAATATTTTCGAAAACAATCTGTGATCCCATCCAGGGTTTCATAATCTTGACACCCGTAATCATTATTGCGAATTGGTTTACTCTTCGTTTAATTTTTCGATATTGCGTTCCCGTTTTTCTCATTGCAGGAACGCATCCTTCGGAGAATATTCATATTGAATATCAATATATATCAATGAATTGCATTCATATTTTGATTCCTTCTCAAATAATATTAATTTCTTAATATTATCCTAAGCAAACCTGACTAAATTTAATGATATACCGTCACTATGCCATGAAATGTGGCATTGAAAGAATTCCATTTTCATTTTGTTTAAGTGCACTGGCGCAGGATATTTTTTTATCGCACCGGGTTTTAGGTTTGGGTCATATACAGAGCAGGAACATGATGAGCGAATTTTTGCCGTTTTCGCGCCCGTCAATGGGTGACGCAGAGCTGGCTGCGCTGCGTGAAGTGTTGCAATCGGGCTGGATCACCACCGGGCCGAAAAATCAGGCGCTGGAGGCGGCTTTTTGTACGCTGACCGGTAATCTTCACGCCGTGGCGGTCAGTTCCGCCACCGGCGGTATGCACGTCACTTTAATGGCGTTGGGCATCGGTCCCGGCGATGAGGTCATTACTCCGTCGCAGACCTGGGTCTCCACTCTGAACATGATCTGCCTGCTGGGGGCGACACCGGTGATGATCGATGTCGACGGCGATAATCTGATGATTACCGCGCAGGCGGTGGCAGCGGCGATCACCCCGCGCACGAAAGCGATTGTTCCGGTGCATTACGCCGGCGCGCCGGCGGATATCGACGCGCTGCGCGCCGTCGGCGAACGCCACGGCATCCCGATTATCGAAGATGCTGCGCACGCGGCGGGGACGTACTACAAAGGCCGCCACGTGGGCTATCGGGGTACCGCCATCTTCTCGTTCCACGCGATTAAAAATATGACCTGCGCCGAAGGCGGCCTGATTGTCACCGATGACGAACGGCTGGCCTCGCGGATCCGCAGCCTGAAGTTCCACGGCCTTGGCGTCGACGCGTATGACCGCCAGACCCACGGGCGCGCCCCGCAGGCGGAGGTAATTTCTCCGGGCTTTAAATACAATCTGGCCGATATCAACGCCGCGCTGGCGCTGGTGCAGCTGGATAAACTGGCGCATGCCAACCAGCGCCGGGGCGAGATTGCGCAGCGTTATCTGCGCGAGCTGGCGGATACGCCATTCAAACCGCTGACGGTACCGGAGTGGGAACATCAGCACGCCTGGCATCTGTTTATTATTCGCGTGGATGAAGCCTCCTGCGGCCTCAGCCGCGATACCTTAATGGAAAAGCTGAAGGCCATGGGCATCGGTACCGGCCTGCATTTCCGCGCGGCGCACACGCAAAAGTACTACCGCGAACGTTTCCCGACGCTTTCATTGCCGAATACGGAATGGAACAGCGCGCGCATTTGTTCACTCCCTCTGTTCCCGGATATGACCGATGACGACGTCACCCGCGTCATTTCCGCGCTGCACCAGCTGTCAGGATGTTGATATGTTGAGTTACCCTCCCGTGAAAAAGATTTCGGTTGTTATCCCGGTTTATAACGAGCAGGAGAGCCTGCCCGAGCTTATCCGCCGTACGGATAGCGCCTGTGCGACGCTGGGACGCCAGTATGAAATTCTGCTGGTCGACGACGGCAGCAGCGATGATTCCGCGCGGATGCTGACGGAGGCGGCTGAAGCCGAAGGCAGCCACGTGGTGGCGGTGCTGCTAAACCGCAACTACGGTCAGCATTCGGCGATTATGGCCGGCTTTAGCCATGTTACCGGCGACCTGATTATCACCCTCGATGCCGACCTGCAAAACCCGCCGGAAGAGATCCCGCGGCTGGTGGTGAAGGCCGATGAGGGCTACGACGTGGTGGGGACCGTCCGGCAGAACCGCCAGGACACCTTCTTCCGTAAAAGCGCCTCGAAGATGATCAACCGCCTGATTCAACGCACCACCGGTAAAGCCATGGGCGATTACGGCTGCATGCTGCGGGCCTATCGCCGGCATATCATCGACGCGATGCTGAACTGCCATGAGCGCAGTACGTTTATCCCGATCCTCGCGAATACCTTCGCCCGCCGGGCGGTCGAAATCCCGGTGATGCACGCCGAACGGGAGTTCGGTGATTCGAAATACAGCTTTATGCGCCTGATTAACCTGATGTACGACCTGGTGACCTGTCTGACCACCACGCCGCTGCGTCTGCTTAGCGTCTTCGGCAGCATTATTGCCCTGCTGGGCTTCGCCTTCGCCTTCTTGCTGGTGATTCTGCGGCTGGTATTTGGCCCGCAGTGGGCGGCGGAAGGGGTGTTTATGCTGTTCGCCGTGCTGTTCATGTTTATTGGCGCCCAGTTTGTCGGCATGGGGCTGCTCGGGGAGTATATCGGCCGTATCTATAACGATGTGCGCGCCCGTCCTCGCTACTTTATTCAACGTGTTGTTCGTCAGCCGGAAACGGCATCTCAAGAGGAAGATCGTTCATGAAAGCTGTAGTCTTCGCTTATCACGATATGGGTTGCGCAGGTATCCAGTCCCTGCTGCAGTGCGGATATGAAATCGCGGCTATTTTCACCCATCCGGATAATGCTGGCGAAAACCATTTCTTTGGTTCGGTCGCGCGCATTGCGGCGGAACAAGGTATCCCGGTATGGGCGCCGGAAGACGTCAACCATCCGCTGTGGGTGGAACGCATCCGCGAAATGCAGCCGGATGTGCTGTTCTCTTTCTATTATCGTAACCTGTTAGGTGATGAGATCCTCAGCCTGGCAGAAAAAGGGGCCTTTAACCTGCACGGTTCGCTGCTGCCGAAATACCGCGGCCGCGCCCCGCTGAACTGGGTGCTGGTTAACGGCGAAAGCGAAACCGGCGTCACCCTGCACCGGATGATCGGCCGTGCCGATGCGGGCGATATCGTCGCGCAGCAGGCGGTCGCTATCGGGGCCGATGACGTGGCGCTGACCCTGCATCGCAAGCTGTGTTCCGCGGCTGCAGACCTGCTGGGGCAGGCGCTGCCGGCGATTCGCGATGGCAACACTCAGGAGCGCGCGCAGGATGAGAGCCAGGCGACCTATGTCGGCCGCCGCTCGCCGGAAGACGGGCGTCTTGATTGGGACAAACCGGCCCTGACGCTGCATAACCTGGTTCGCGCCGTTTCCGATCCGTGGCCGGGCGCCTTTGGCTATGTCGGCGCCAACAAGTTTATCGTCTGGACATCCCGCGTGCGTCGCGATCTGACGGCGGCAAAACCGGGAACGGTGATCTCCACTGCGCCGCTGCTGGTGGCCTGTGAGGACGGCGCGCTGGAGATCGTCACCGGGCAAACCGAACACGGCGTGTACATGCAGGGCGCACAGCTGGCGCAGGCGCTGGGGCTGGTATCCGGCGCGGTGCTGAGCAGCAAACCGGTGGCGGCGATCAAACGCCGCACCCGCGTACTGATCCTCGGCGTGAACGGGTTTATCGGCAACCACCTGACCGAACGCTTGCTGCAGGACGATAATTACGAAATCTATGGCCTGGATATCGGTTCTGACGCCATCAGCCGTTTCCTTGGCAACCCGCGTTTCCACTTCGTTGAAGGCGATATCAGCATTCACTCCGAGTGGATTGAGTATCACATCAAGAAATGCGATGTGGTCCTGCCGCTGGTGGCGATTGCCACCCCTATTGAATACACCCGCAACCCGCTGCGCGTGTTCGAGCTGGATTTTGAAGAGAACCTGAAGATCATCCGCGACTGTGTGAAATACGATAAGCGCATCATCTTCCCGTCGACTTCGGAAGTCTACGGCATGTGCACCGACAACAACTTCGATGAGGACAGCTCGAACCTGGTGGTGGGGCCGATTAATAAACAGCGCTGGATTTACTCGGTATCGAAGCAGCTGCTCGACCGCGTTATCTGGGCCTACGGCGACAAGTCCGGCCTGCGCTTCACCCTGTTCCGTCCGTTCAACTGGATGGGGCCGCGTCTGGATAACCTCAACGCCGCGCGTATCGGCAGCTCCCGCGCGATTACCCAACTGATCCTGAACCTGGTGGAAGGCTCGCCGATTAAGCTTATCGAAGGCGGTAAGCAGAAGCGTTGTTTCACCGATATCAGCGACGGTATCGAAGCCCTGTTCCGGATTATCGAGAACAAAGATGGCCGCTGTGACGGGCAGATTATCAACATCGGCAACCCGGACAACGAAGCCAGTATCAAAGAGCTGGCGGAAATGCTGCTGGACTGCTTCGAACGTCATCCGCTGCGCGGCAATTTCCCGCCGTTCGCCGGTTTCCGCGATGTGGAGAGCAGCGATTACTACGGTAAAGGCTATCAGGATGTGGAGCATCGTAAACCGAGCATTCGCAACGCGAAGCGCTGTCTGAGCTGGGCGCCGACGGTACCGATGGAAGCGACCGTGGAACAGACCCTCGACTTTTTCCTGCGCACCGTAGAACTGGCGGACGACAAGACATCATGAAACGGGTCGGCTTACGCATCGATGTTGATACTTTTCGCGGTACGCGGGACGGGGTCCCGCGGCTGCTGACCCTGCTGGGCCGGCACGGGATTCAGGCAAGCTTCTTCTTCAGCGTTGGGCCGGACAATATGGGGCGTCATTTATGGCGTCTGATAAAACCGAAGTTTCTGTGGAAGATGCTGCGCTCCAACGCCGCCTCGCTGTACGGCTGGGATATTCTGCTGGCCGGTACCGCGTGGCCCGGGCGGCGCATCGGCGCCGGCAATGAGGCGGTGATCCGCGAGACGGCGCAAACGCATGAAGTGGGGCTACATGCCTGGGATCATTACAGCTGGCAGACCTGGAGCGGCGTCTGGCCGCAGGAACGGCTGGTGCTGGAGGTGGAGCGTGGCCTGCTGGAGCTGGAACGGATCATCGGCCGCCCGGTCACCTGCTCGGCCGTGGCGGGCTGGCGGGCCGACCAGCGGGTGATTAAAGCGAAAGAGTCGTTTGATTTCCTCTACAACAGCGACTGTCGGGGGAGCGGGCCATTTCTACCGCAGACCGGGCAGGAGGCGCTGGGGACCGTGCAGGTCCCGGTGACGTTACCTACCTGGGATGAGGTGGTCGGCAGCGCCGTCGACGCCGACGGTTTCAATCGCTATCTGCTGGACTGCATTCATCGTGATACCGGCACGCCGGTGTATACCATTCATGCGGAAGTCGAAGGGATTGCTTTTGCGCAGCAGTTTGATGCCCTGCTCACGATGGCGGCGGAAGAGGAGATTCAGTTTTGTCCGCTTAGCCAGCTGCTGCCCGCTGATTTCAGCGTGTTGCCGGTGGGGAAAGTGGTGCGCGGTGAGCTGGCCGGCCGGGAAGGCTGGCTTGGGCGTGAACAATTATTGAGTTCGACGTATGAAAAGCATTCGTTATAGCCTCGCTTTGCTGGTGTTATTTGCTCTCTATTATGTACTTCCGCTGAATTTCCGCATGCTCTGGCAGCCCGACGAAACGCGCTACGCGGAGATCAGTCGCGAAATGCTGGCGTCCGGCGACTGGGTGGTGCCGCATCTGCTTGGGCTACGCTATTTTGAAAAACCGATTGCCGGCTACTGGATTAATAGCATCGGCCAGTGGTTATTTGGCCATAATAACTTTGGCGTACGCTTCGGCTCGGTATTTTCCATTAGCCTGACCGCGCTGCTGGTCGGCTGGCTGGCGTGGCGGATCTGGCAGGACAAACGGGTGGCGATCCTGTCAGGGGCGATCTTCCTGACCGCGCTGCTGGTTTACGGTATTGGTACCTATGCCGTACTGGATCCGATGATCGCCTTGTGGATGACCCTCGCGATGTGCAGCTTCTGGGCGGCGGCTCAGGCGCAGACCCGCAACGGTAAAATCATCGGCTATGTGCTGTTGGGAGCCGCCTGCGGGATGGGGGTGATGACCAAAGGTTTCCTCGCTCTGGCGGTGCCGGTCGTGGGCGTTCTGCCGTGGGTGATTGCCCGTAAACGCTGGCGTGAAGTGTTAACCTACGGCTGGCTGGCGGTGGGCGTCTGTGTGCTGATGGTCCTGCCCTGGGGATTGGCTATCGCTAAACGCGAGCCGGATTTCTGGCGTTATTTCTTCTGGGTGGAGCATATTCAACGCTTTGCCGAGGAGGATGCCCAGCATAAAGCGCCGTTCTGGTACTACATCCCGTACCTGGCGGCCGGCAGCCTGCCGTGGCTGGCGCTGCTGCCCGGAGCGCTAAAGCGCGGCTGGACCGAGCGGGATGACGCCCGCGGGGCGCTGTATCTGCTGGGCTGGGTGGCGATGCCGCTCCTGTTCTTCAGCATAGCCAAAGGCAAACTGCCAACCTACATCCTGCCCTGCTTTGGGCCGCTGGCGATTCTGATGGCGCGCTATGCGCTGGATGCGGCGAGGGCGGGAGCGAAAGCGCTACGGATTAACGGCCTGATCAACCTCCTCTTCGGCCTGGCGGGCCTCGTGACGGTGCTGGTGGTGTCGCCGTGGGGCCTGATGCATAAACCGGTGTGGACGCAGATTGAGCTGTATAAATGCCTGCTGGCGGCGGTGGCGTTTGCCATCTGGGCGCTGATGGGCTGGCTGGCGATGAAAGAGAACGGTCGTCGCTGGCCGTTGGCCGCCTGTTGTCCGCTGGGCCTGGCGCTGCTGATGGGCTTCGCCATCCCCGATCGGGTGATTGATAGCAAACAGCCGCAGTTCATGGTGGATATTGTCAGTGAATCACTGACGCCAAGCCGCTATGTGCTGAGTAATAGCGTCGGCATTGCCGCCGCTCTGGCATGGGAGCTCAAGCGCGACGATATCATCATGTATGACAAACAGGGCGAGCTGAAGTACGGTTTAGGCTGGCCGGATGCGCAGCGCAGCTTTGTCAGCCAGCGTGACTTTGCCGACTGGCTGGCAACGCATCGCCAGCAGGGGCCGGTATCTCTGGTACTGCTGATGGACAAGGGGGAAAGTATCGACGATTTACCACTACCGCAACCTGACAACATCTATGTGTCAGGGCGGGTTGTGTTTCTCCAGTATCTGCCGCAATGAGCGTCTGGATTTGTCTGGCATTCGCCAGCCTGTTGAGCTGCGTCGGACAGCTGTGTCAGAAACAGGCGACGCGTCCGTCTAAATCCCGGCGGCGCGGTCGCCACATTGTCGGCTGGCTTGGACTGGCGCTGCTGGCGCTCGGCGGCGGTATGCTGCTGTGGTTAAGCGTGCTGCAGGCCATTCCGGTGAGTATTGCCTATCCCATGTTGAGCCTCAATTTTGTCTGGGTGACGCTGGCGGCCTGGGGGATCTGGCGCGAGCCGGTGGCGCGACGTCACTGGGTGGGGGTGGGGCTGATTGTCGTCGGCATTGTGGTGCTGGGGAGCAGCGTCTGATGGGCTTATTCTGGGCGTTACTCAGCGTTGGGCTGGTCAGCGCCGCGCAGCTGCTGCTACGCGGGGCGATGGTTGAACTGCCGCCGCTGAGCGGGCTGCTGGCGTTTCTCAATCATCTTTTGCATCTGCGCGCCGGGACTTTCGGCCTGGCGCTCGGGCTGAGCGGCTATCTTCTGTCGATGGTGTGCTGGTACTTTGCGCTACATCGGCTGCCGCTCGCCAAAGCCTATGCGTTGCTGAGTCTGAGCTACATCCTGGTATGGGCCGCCGCCATCTGGCTGCCCGGCTGGCATGAACCTTTCCACTGGCGGTCGCTGTCGGGCGTGCTGATGATTGTCGCTGGCGTAATGACGATCTTCTGGCCGGTGAAGCGCGGCGCCTGATTCAGCCAATACTCTCCGCCTGCAATACAAACGGCGTGGGCGTACAGACCGCCATGCTCAGACCGTTGCGCTGGATCTGGCTGACCGACAGCGTGGGATGCCGCGTGCTGTCGACGCTGGCAATCTGCCAGGCGCTGCCGCCGCGCTGTTTCACCATCGCTTCCTTACGCGTCCAGATGCGCCAGAAGGCGCTGAGCTGCCGATCCGGAGGCTCCGCTTCCAGCTCCGCATGTTCCCCGAGGCTAAATAACGCATTGGCCAGGCTACGCCAGTTCTGCCGTGGGCGAATGGCTTCGATATCGCAGCCCACTTCGCCTTCATCGCTGAGCAGCAGGGCGATATCATCCCCGCTGTGGCTGAGGTTAAACCACAGCGTCGTTTCGCCGGAGAAGCCCGGCTTTCCTTGCCCGGTGTAGATAATCTCAGGCAGCGGCGATACCGCCTGAGCTAACAGGGCGCGTCCGGCTAACCAGCTTGCGCGACGCGCTCCCTGCGGCGCCTGCGCAGCGAGCGCTGGCGGCAGGGAACCCGTGCTGAATGTCGAGATTTTTCCCAGATAAAAGCGATACATATCAGGGCCAACGCTTAATGATGATGGAGGTATTGATCCCGCCGAAGGCGAAGTTATTGCTCTGCAAAAACTCACAGTCGATGCGGCGGGCTTCGCCCATAATGTAATCCAGCTCGCCGCACTGCGGGTCCGGATGGCGCAGGTTAAGCGTTGGGGCAAACCAGCCTTCGCGCATCATCTGCAGACTCATCCAGGCCTCCAGCGCGCCGCAGGCGCCCAGGGTATGGCCAAAATAGCTTTTCAGCGAGGAGAGCGGCACCTTGTCGCCGAAAATGGCGGCGCTGGCCTGGCTCTCGGCAATATCGCCGCGATCGGTCGCCGTCCCGTGCGCCGACACGTAGCCGATATCCTGGGGGCTTAGCCCGGCCATGTTGAGCGATTGCGCCATGCAGATCTGCATGGTTTCCCGCTGCGGCTGGGTGATATGCGCGGCGTCGCAGTTGGTGGCGAAGCCGATAATTTCACCGTAAATGGTCGCCCCGCGCGCTTTGGCGTGCTCCAGCTCTTCCAGAATCAGCGTGCCGGCGCCCTCGCCAATCACCAGGCCGTCACGTTGTTCATCGAACGGCGACGGGGTGGTTTTCGGCTCGTCGTTGCGCTGGCTGGTGGCGAACAGGGTGTCGAAGATGGCCGCCTCTGACGGACACAGCTCTTCAGCCCCGCCGGCGACCATTACCGTTTGATAACCGTGGCGAATGGCTTCCCAGGCGTAGCCAATCGCCTGGCTGCCGGAGGTGCAGGCGCTGGAGGTCGGGATTACCCGGCCGCGCAGGCCGAAGAACAGGCCGGTGTTCACCGCGGTGGTATGCGGCATCATCTGGACGTAGGTGGTGCCGGTGATGTTATTGGTGTGCTTTTCCGTCAGCATGGTGGCGAATTCGCTGACCGGGCCGGTACTGCCGGTGGAGGAGCCGTAGGCAATCCCGGTTTCGCCGTTGGTCAGCACCGCATCGCCAATCAGCCCCGCCTGTTCCAGCGCCAGCTCGCTGGCGCGGGTGGACATCAGCGAGACGCGGCCCATGGCGCGGATACGCTTGCGGGTATAGTGTTCCGGTAGCGCGAAATCGTCGATTGGCGCGCCGAGTAGGGTGTGCAGCCCGTCATAGATCTGCCATTCCGGCATTTTGCGCACGGCGTTCTCGTAGGCCTGCAGCCTGGCGGATACCGCCTGCCAGCTTTCGCCGAAGGCGGTGACGCCGCCCATGCCGGTAATGACTACGCGCCGGGTCATAGCATACCTCCATTGATGGAAATCACCTGACGCGTCACATAGCCCGCAATATCCGACATTAAATAGCTGGCAAGCCCGGCGACTTCCTCTGCCTGGCCCATGCGTTTCATCGGGATTATTGACATCGCTTCTTTGAGGGCCGCCTCTTCCATGTCGATCATCCCGGTATCAATCAGCCCTGGCGCGATGCAGTTAACGGTGATTTTGCGTTTCGCCAGCTCAATGGCCAGCGCTTTGGTCGCGCCGATAATTCCCGCTTTGGCGGCGCTGTAGTTAACCTGCCCGCGGTTGCCCATCACCCCGGAAACGGAGGAGAGGGTAATAATCCTTCCGCCCTGACGGGCGCCGATCATCGGCATAATACACGGCTGAATGACGTTATAAAAACTGTCGAGATTGGTGTGGATCACCGCATCCCAGTCATTGTCGCTGAGCGCCGGGAAGGCGCCATCGCGGGTAATGCCGGCATTGTTCACCACGCCGTACCACGGCCCATGGGCGGCGATGTCCTGCTCCAGCACCTCGCGGCACTGTTCGCGGTCGGCAACATCAAAGCTCAACGTCCGGCCTGCGCCACCGGCGGCGCGGAGGGTATTCAGCGTCTCCTGCGCGCCTGCTGCGTCACGATGATAATGGACGCCGACGACAAAGCCATCGGCCGCCAGCTGGCAGGCGATAGCACGCCCGATACCCTTGCTGGCACCGGTCACTAATACGGAACGACTCATGGTTTCTCTCCCTGATTAAAAAGCGTCGTTAACTCTTCGGGGGTTGGCTGGAAGGTGTTGATACGACCCGTTGCCAACGTTTCCTCCCCGGAGCGGAGGGTGCATTCGAAGCTACCGAAACGCTCATCCTGCATTAATAAGCTGACCGCGATGGTCAGCGTTTTCCCGGCGGGCAGGACGCCTGCGGCGCATACCAGCTCTCTGGCGCCGAGCACCATGCCGAGGGCGATGCTGCTCTGACCCCGGCGGCGGCGATGCCAGCCGGACCAGACGCCAATGGTCTGCGCCATCAGCTCCAGCGCAAACCAGCCTGGCAGATCGCCGTTGGCATCAAGAAACGGCGCCAGCACGCCCCCGGCGGCGACCTTCACCTGACAGATCGCCGTCTCGTCGGTAACGTCCAGTACCTCTTCGAGCAACAGCATGGGGGCGTCGTGTGGCAGATAGTCGCCGGGCGACAGGTAGTGGCTCATGAAAGTCTCCCGAGCAGAATGCTGGCGTTATTGCCGCCAAAGGCAAATGAGTTGGACAAAATCACCGGGCGTTCAAGGGGCTGTGTGGCGGTGATGATACCGCACGCCGGCAGCGCCGGGTCGCGCGGCGAGAGGCTAAAATCCTGGGCCGGCAGCGGCAAATGGCGCTGCAAAATCAGCATACTGATTGCCGCTTCGGTAATCCCGGCGGCGCCGAGGGTATGCCCGGTGAGGTGTTTGGTTGAGCTGCACGGCACCTGGTCGCCGAACAGCTGCTGCACGACCTGCGATTCCACCCGATCGTTAAGCGGCGTGGCGGTGCCGTGCAGGTTGATGTAGCCCACCGCCCCGGCGGGGATACCGGCGTCATCAAGCGCCTGGGTAATCGCGCGGATGGCCCCTTCGCCCTGCGGATGGGGCGCCGAAATATGGTGCGCATCGCTTGATTCGCCGACGCCCAGCAGCGCGATGGGCTGCGCTTCGCGCGTCAGCAGCATCAGCGCCGCCCCTTCACCGATGGTAATCCCGCAGCGGTCGCGGGCAAAGGGCTGGCAGCGCGTTGCCGAAAGTGACTCCAGGCTATGAAAGCCGTTGATCGGCATTCGGCTCAGCGTATCGGCGCCGCCGACAATCGCCACGTCGGCGAGATCGGCTTCAATCAGCCGCCGGCCGCTGATGATGGCCCTGGCGCTGGAGGAGCAGGCGGTGGAAAGGGTAAACGCCGGGCCGTCCAGCGCCAGCCAGTGGCTCAGAAAACGCGACGGGTCGCCAAGCTCCTGCTGCGGATATTGCCAGGCGGCGCTCTGTTTGCCGTTGAGCGTTAACGCAACGTGAATATCGCCTTCATCGAGCCCGGAAGTGCTGGTGCCGAGCACCACGGCGACTCTGTCGCGGCCGTAGCGGGCGATAGCGTCGTCGACCTGGGGCCGGATCTGCGCCAGCGCCGCCAGCAGCAGCTGGTTGTTGCGCGAGCGGTGGGCGGCAAACGCGTCAGGGATGGCGGGCAGTTCGCCGTCAACGCCGCCGAGTACCGCCGCGGGCTGCCCCTGAAGCCAGCCTGCGCGCGGGCGCATACCGGGGGCGACGCCGCGCGTCAGATTTGCGGCGATGTCGTCGCAGTTGTCGCCCAGCGCATTGATCATGCCGACAGCGGAAAGGTAGATCATCTCAGTCGCCCAGATATTGAATGGTGATGTGGTATTTAAAGGCCCGTTGCTCAATGCTGACAGGTTCGCGCTTGCCATGCCGGTTCAGATAGGCGATCGCCGTCACCAACTGGCCGCGAGCGTTCCGTAGCTCGCGGCGGTCGCCAGCGTCGGTCAACGTCCAGCCTTGCGGCAGCTGCGGCTGCCAGGCCGCTATCGGCCAGTGGCTGAGCATCACGTCGGCCAGCACCTGGCTTGCCGGCGGCAGCTGCGGGACGACGATCGATTGCTCGGCGCGCAGCCCCTTATCATCATAGGTCACGAGAAACAGCCGGATCCCCACCGAGGAGAGGCCGGCGAGGGTGATTTTTTGCTCATCGGCATTGAGCATCACCAGCAGCGACTGGCTCTGGCCGTCGAACCGTCCGGTGAGCAGCTGCTGCGCATTCAGCGGCGGAGTGATGCCCGGCGCCGGTAACGTCACGCGGGTTCCCGGCTCCAGCCAGGCCTGCGGACGCCCTTGCTGAGGCTGAGGCGAGTGGCTGCAGCCGGCGAGGATGAGGGTGGCGGCCAGCGCGGCGGCGCGCCAGAGTCTGTGCTTAATCATCGTCTTTTTTTCTCTTTTTTACCGGGCATCGCCAGGGGAGACAGCAGGAAGGCGGTGAAAATACCGCTGACCAGCACAATACCAAAACTGCTGATCGCCTGAGTGGCGCTGAATACCAGCATCCCCAGGGTCAGCAGAGTGGTCAGCATGGCCAGCACGATCGCCAGCAGCGACGTCAGCGGCGTCCCGCGCGGATTACTGAAAAACAGCGTGTAGTTGATGCCGATTCCCAGCACCAGCACCAGCGCCAGCAGGGAAAACAGGTTCAGCGGATGGCCGCTCAGGGAGAGCGCCGCCAGCCCGCAGCCTAACGACAGCACCGAAGGCAGCAGGCTGATAAGCCCTTTGCGCCAGCCGAGACGCAGCATCGCGCCGCAGGCGATGACCGCCAGCGCGATGCCGAGTAGCCCCGTCAGCAGGTGGCGATAGAGCATGAACAGATCGTCAAAGGCGCTTTTGCGGTCCACCCATGCCACGCCGCTCTGTTTTTCGCTCAGAGCCCGCAGCGCAGCGCTCTCTTTGACCCCGTCAACCGGGACCAGCACGCCGCTTTCGCCCGCTTTCAGCGTCAGCCACAGCAGACGCCAGCCTTCGCTGGCCGGGCTGGCAAGCCAGGCATCGACCGTGACCGGCATCGGCTGAAGATCGGCGTTTATGTTTTTCAGCCCGGCGCTTTGCAGCGCGGCAGCGACCGCCGGCGCGGCTTTGTTTAACAGCGCGAGATCCTGCTGCTGGCGGGTCAGCGAGTTCAGCGGGAGGGTGCGATACCCGGCGATCGTCCCCGCTTTTTTCGCCTGCTCAAGCGCGGGAATAAACGCTTCCAGCCGTTCCAGGGTTTGCTGCGGCGTCGCGCCGTAGACCACGAACCATTTCTGATCGACGCTCTGGCCGGTTAAGGCGGAGATCGCCTTTTCCTGAGCCAGAATAGGCTGCGGCAGCGCCTGCAGCTGCGCGATATCGTCATCGACGCGCAGCGTGGCGATTCCCGCTACTGATACCAGCGCCAGCGCCAGCGGCAGGCCGATGAACAGTTTTTTATTGCGCCGCCACGCCGCCAGCCAGCGCAGCATCAGCACCAGCGCCGGAACCGGGCGAACCGGTAAACCGCGGGAGAGCAGCGGATGCCAGCAAATCACCGTCAGGCACGAAGCGCTGAGCCCGGCGGCGGCGAACACCGACATCTGGCGGATGGCCGGGAAGGGGGCGAGCATCATGATGAGATAGGCCACCACCGCCGTCAGCAGCGCCAGCAGCAGCGCGTTGCGGACTTTGGCGAGGCTTTGCCACGGCGTGGCCTCCTGGCCGTGCACCATGCGTTCGGTCAGATAGTAGATCGTATAGTCAGCGGAGATACCGATAATGCTCATGCTCATCACCAGCGTCATCAGATGCAGTTCGCCGAACAGCAGCAGCGTGGCGACGGTTCCCGCCAGCGCGCCCGTACCGACGGAGATCAGACACAGTATCAACGGACGAAGCGAGCGGAAGGCCGCAACGATGAGCAGAATCACCCCCAGTATCGTGGCCACGCCGAGGGTGGAGAGATCGCGTTTGGCCTGCTGGCTGGCATAGTCGCTGTAAAATACCGTACCCCGCGACAGCAGCTGCGCCTGCGGGTAGCGTGCTTTTAATTCCCCCTCCAGCGCCGCCAGGGTGGTGACTAAGCGGTGCGTCTGCTGCATATCGAATGAGGAACCGGCCAGCTCGCCGTGGATCAGATACCAGCTGTTTCCCTGTTTATCCTGCGCCACCAGCCAGCCGTCTTTGAGCTGCAGATGCTGACCGTTTTTTGCCATCGCCAGCTGCGACCCGCGCATCAGCATCAGCGGATCGTTTTGCAGCTCCTGGCCGCTGACCCCGGAGAACGCCGAATAGAGCTGGGAGAGGACCCACTGCGCCTGCGCCGCGCCGCCGTTTTGCAGGCGCGCGCGGGTAGCGTCATCGATAAGGCCGTTGCGGTGCTGCCAGAAAAACGCTCCCCAGGCCTGCTGGCTGGCGGCATCCATCGGACCTTTCACGTCGGCCAGGACGTGGGATTTTTGCAGCAGGCTGAGCCATGCGCGCGCCACCTGAGGATCGGCCTGCTGGCCAGGGCTGACCAGCCAGACCAGCTGCCGGTCAAGGCGCTGGACAAAGCCATCGTTCAGTTCTGGCGGAATGGCTCCGAGCGTCTGTTGCGGTAACATCGCCAGCACGCTGCTGTTGATGCGCGACCGGGGCAGCTGCGTCAGCAGGAGGCCCAGCATCAGCAGGCAGATCGCTCCCCAGAGCAGCGCGATGCGCCTGCGGTTACGGTGCAGCAAATCGTTGTCGTTCGTCATCGGTCAGTTGCGCGGGCGTCAGTTGATGTTGAGAGAGGACGATATCGGTACGATCGCCTTGTTTATCATTGAGTTGAATACTTTCCAGGTAGCTCTGGCCGGCCAGGTCGATGGTGGCGAAGATTTTATCCAGCGGCGTGGTTTTCGGCGTCAGGCGCAGGGTCCATCGCCCTTCGCCTTTATCGACGAACTCGACGCGAAAGTTCTGCTCCAGCACCTGCCGGTCGGCCTGGAACAGCGCGCGCAGCAGATGGTTGAACTGGAACATCTGCGGATTGTTGGCGGCGGTGATCGTTTGCGGCGGCTGGCCGCCGATCGCCTGCACCATCCGTTTATCATCCAGCAGCAGCTGCATCGGGAACGGCGCGGTCTGATCCCACAGCAGCCCCTGGTCGCGGGCGATCAACATCTGGCCCTGGGATCGCAGCGGCTGCGGCAGATCCTTAATGGTACGGGTTTGATCGAAGTGGGCGCGGATCGTCGGTTGTTCGCTAAAGCGCTGTTGCAGATCGTCAAGCGTCAGGGCGCTGACCAGCGGGCTGATCAAGAGCGCCAGCAGGGGCCACCCTCTCATGGCTTCACCCCCATACGTTCAAACAGGATATCCGGGCAGACGAAGCTCAACTCGCGGCTTTGCTCCGCCACCGCCACCTGGATGGTGTAGCCGGTGGTGGTGCGTTTTCCGCTGTCGGCGGCGAAAATCTCATAGCCGATGCGCAGCCGGTTTTCGTACTCTTCTATCCGGGCGCGCACGCGAAAACGCTGTTCAAAAGTCAGCACGTCGCGGTACTTCACCCGGGTATCCACCACCGGCCAGAGATAGCCGGATTCCTTCATCTGACGGTAGCCATAGTTGAACTGATTGAGCAGCGCCTCGCGGGCGATCTCAAAGTAGCGAAAGTAGTTGCCGTGCCACACCACGCCCATCATATCGACGTCGTGAAACGGTACGGTCAGCTCTACCTCGGCAGCAAAACGGGGATCGTTAAGCACCCTTTACTCCTTCTCTTTGGCATCCGGCAGCTGCCAGAAATCGAAAAAATTGAACCAGTCCAGCGGCGACTGCAGCGCGTAGTGTTCAAGACGTTGCGCGTAGCGGTCGACCGCCTCCTGCAACGCCGCCTGGCGTCCGGCCCGCGGCAAGGTCAGCGGGTCGGCAAAGGGTTCACAATGAATATGCAGCTTGCCCTGCTGGCGCAGAGCAAAAATCAGCTGTACCGGGCAGCGCAGAATTGACGCCAGAATAAACGGACCCTGCGGGAACGGCGCGGGCTGCCCCATGAACTCGCTCCAGCAGACGCGCCATTCGCCGCCGCGCTGGGGCGTCACGGCAATACGGTCGCCGACGATGGCTACCCATTCGTTACGGTCCAGCTTCTCTTGCAGCAGGATGGCGGTATCCGGGCCGATATCGGTTACCGGTATCAGGTTTACCCCGGCCTGCGGGGCCATCTCCGCCATGATCTGTTGAAAACGGCGGGCGTTGTCGCTAAACACCAGCGCGTTAATGATCTGGCTGCCCTGCAGTTGTGCCAGCGCCCGGCAGGCTTCGACATCGCCGAGATGGGAGGCCAGCAAGAGCTTGCCGCCTGGCGTTGTGTTGCTGAGCGCCTCTTCCGCTCCCGGCGCGAAAACCACATCGCGGTCGAAGCGCAATTCGCCGCGCCAGCCGGCTATCTTATCGAGCATCGCCTCGCCAAAACGCAGAAAGTGGCGATAGCTGTTGAGGCGCGGCGGCAGCGGTAGCCGGCGGGCGCTAAGCCGATCGCGCACGCGGGAGAGCCAGTTTTGCGAGGCCCGACGGGCGCGATGCGCCGTCAGCCAGTAGGCGCCCACCACCGGGTAGAGCAGCCATGAAAACGCGCCGCGTCCCAGCAGACGCCAGACCAGCAGCATCAGGCGCATCCCCCACAGCCCCTTCAGCTCTTCCTGCTGCGCCCAGTGGGGGGCGGCGCGGCGAAACAGCAGGGCAGGGATACGCGGCAACATGCCGAGGAACAGGCGGGTGTGCATCCGGGAGATGCGGATGTTGTCCTTCAGGGCATCAAAATGAGACAGCCCGTCGGCGGGATAGGTGACTCGGGTCGCAACAAAATAGCTGTTATGGCCCTGCCAGTAGAGGCGCACCATCACTTCGGTATCGAAATCCATCCGCTTCCCGAGCGCCACGCGCTGCGCCAGCTGTAGGGTTGGCGCAATCGGGTACACGCGAAAGCCGCACATGCTGTCTTTGAGCTGGAGCGAGAGCGTTTCAATCCACACCCAGACGTGGGTTATCCAGCGGCCATACAGGCGCGAGCGGGGAATAGAGTCATCGTAAATCGGCCGCCCGGAGATCAGCCCTCTCGGATGGGCCTGCGCCAGCGCCAGCAGCTGCGGAATATCTTCGATGGCGTGCTGCCCGTCGGCATCGACCTGCACGGCGTGGCTATACCCGGCTTCGGCCGCCGCCTGCAGGCCGCGGATTACCGCCGTGCCTTTACCGGCATTGTTCGCCAGCCGAATCAGCGTCAGATTCGGTTCCCGCATCGCCAGTTGCTCCAGCACCTGCCGGGTGGCTTCGTCACTGCCGTCGTCCACCACGATACAGGGCAGGTGGAACGGCTGCAGCCGGGCAAGCACCTGAGACATCATCGCGCCGTGGTTGTAGCAGGGGATCACCACGCAGGGGGTGAAGGTTAGCGACATAATCGGATCTTCCCGCTGCTGGCGGTATGTCGCGCTTCGCCATCGTGGCGCTGATAGCTGAAGGTGAGGATTTGGCGCGCCTCCTGCCAGTTCAGGGTGAGCGTGACGGTAGCATCCGGCAGCAGCGGCGCCTGAAATTTGACGTTCTGAATGCTGTGGAACCGCCAGCCTGGCGCCAGCAGCGTGGTGGCATAATGCATCACCCAGTCCAGCTGGGCGACGCCGGGCAGCAGCGGCTGTACGGCAAAATGGCCGCTGAACCAGAAAAGGTTGGGGTCGAGATGGAGAACCACTTCACTCTGCTGCTGGGCCCGATGACGTTCAATTTCATGGGGTTTCATGAAACAGCTCCTGTAATTGCGCATAGACACGCTTATTCATGCTGTTAACCGGAATTTCGTCGATAATCCGCCAGTAGCGAGGGATGGCGACCGGCTCCAGCGTGGGGCGTAGCGCCTGCCGCCACCTTTGCTCAAGGGCTCTGCTCGCGGAGTGCCACTCCTGACGGGTACTTTCATCCAGCACCAGCAGGACGCCGACGCCCTGGCGGCCAGCGTGGCTGACGGGGATAGCCGCCGCCTCGCAAATGCCTTCCAGCTCCAGCAGGCGCCGCTCGATCTCGCTGAGCGAAACCCGCTTTTCTTCAATTTTTACCACCCGTCCCTGACGCCCGATCAGGCGAAACTGCCCATCTTCGGTGAATTGCAGGGTATCGTCGAGTAACAGGCCGTCTCGATCGGCGATCAGCGGCGAAAATACGCGAATTTTCGGGCCTTGCGCAATGAACCTGACGCCGGGGAAAGGCTGCCAGGCGCCGTGCTCCTGTTCGCGGCAGCGCCAGGCAAGGACGCCGGTTTCGGTACTGCCGTAGATCTCATCCGGCCAGCATTTAAGCCACCCGGCCGCCTGGGTGGCATTCTCCCAGGGCAGCAGTCCGCCCGCAGAGAAGACGGCCGCTACCGGCGGCGGGATCAGCCGGGGGTCAAGGCGCTTCAGGAAGGCCGGGCTACTGATAAACGCATAGCGGTGCCGGGGATTCAGCGCGCTGAGCTGCTCGGCATAATGCAGCATGGCCGCGTGCAGCGGCAGGCTGAGCGCCATCGGCAGGATGATGCGAAAGGTCAATCCGTAGAGATGTTGCGGCACCACCGAGGCGACAATACGGCAGCTTTCCAGCCGGGCGGCAAAACGCGTGGCCAGCAGCGCTGCCTCGCGGTCGAGGCAGGCTAACGATTTGCTAATCCGCTTCGGTTGCCCCGTCGAACCCGAGGTGAAAAGCTCAATGCAGGCGTCATCGGCCAGCTCGCGCCAGGCGACGGCCTGCGGCGGAGAGCGCCGGGCGCTGCTGATGACCCATGCCGGGCCGCTCCAGCCAAGAGGTGTGTCGCTGAGCACGCCGTCGAACAGCGCGCGCTGCTCCTCCAGCAGGGAGAGTCGGTTATGCCCCGGGATCACCGGCGTTTTATGGGCATGCAGCGTGGCCAGCAGCGCGACCAGAAACAGATAGCTGTCGTCAAAACAGAGCGCCCAGCGTTGCCCCGGGTGCTGCAGCAGCTGTTCCGCCCAGCGCGCGACGTCATCGCGCAAATGGCCTAATGTCCAGACCCGATCGTCCCGCCAGGCCACCAGGGTGTCGGCCGGGCGGGGAGCATTCAGCCAGCGGGCCATAGAAAGAGGCAAGGTCATGAGGATTCTCGCTTAATCATCCGCCGGCGTACCAGCCACTCTCCGGCCATCAGCGCGCCGATCAGCAGATAGGCAATCATGCCGTTCCACGTGGTCCAGAGCGCCATATCGCCATACAGCGCCGTACAGAGGGCGATACTGCCATTGGCGATAAAAAACAGGCTCCAGACCTGCGTGACCCGGCGGGTATAGCGCACGGCGGCGGCGGGAAGGTGAGGCTCCTGTAAGCGAGCCAGGCGTTCCACCAGCGGCATGGCTGACCACAGCGAACCGCCGAACACGGCGAGCATGACGGCGTTCACCGCTACCGGGTAAAACAGCAGCAGCTGGTGCGTTTTCAGCAGCGCGCTGGCCACGCACAGGACGATCCCCGCCAGCGCCGCCAGCTGGGTGACGACGCGCAGCGGGCCCGCCTGGCGCCGGGTTTGACGCAGGCGTAAACACAGCAGCAGCGCCATTAATGGAAGCAGCCAGTGCAGGCTGTTATGCGCGAGGCCCAGCCAGATGACACATGGCCAGGCCAGCAGGAGCAGGCTTGTCAGCAGCGGTATGCCCTTGCGTGAGAGCCCCCCCGACATGCGGCTCAGCCTTCCCGGGACAGGCGTTCGAGCGCATCAACCACATCCTGCACGGTGCGCACGGCTTTAAACTCTTCCGCCTTGATCTTCTTGCTGGTTTTCTTTTGCAGATGGACGATCATATCGACAGCATCAATGCTATCGAGCTCAAGGTCTTCATACAGGCGCGCTTCCGGCTTGATATCCTGCGGGTCGATTTCAAACAGCTTGACCAGAAGTGCCGAGACTTCTGCATAAATATCGGGTGATTGAGTCATAGGGCTTGCCTCAGGTACGTTGGGCGTGGATGAAAGCGGCCAGGGTGGCAACGGAGAAGAAGTGCTGGCGCATCTCGTCGCTTTCGGCGGAGAGCACCACGCCATACCGGTTCTTCACCGCCAGCCCCAGCTCCAGGGCGTCAATGGAATCCAGACCCAGGCCATCGCCAAAGAGTGCCGCATCGGAGTCAATGTCGTCAGCCGACAGTTCTTCGAGATTCAGCGTAGTTATGATCAGATTTTTAATTTCAAGATAGAGCGCTTGCATCATTAATTCCTGAAGTAGGCGTAGTACCTGTTTGTAATTGAAGCAAAAGATGCCGATTTAACTCTCTTGCCGCCAGCGACGGCTCCTGCGAGCGGGCATCGTAAAATGAGTCGATTTGTACCCGATCGCGTACCTCAATGGTAAACAGCGGTTTTGTCGGCGGCGCATCGTACCATCTGCACTGCTTGCCGAGCATATGCTCGGTGCAGCGGATCGTCACAACGCGTAAATCGCTGGCGCAGCGTACGGCAATATTGGCCGCGCCGCGCTGCAGGGTCATGGTTTCGCCGGGGCGGGTACGCGTCCCTTCGGGGAAAATTAAAATGGTATCGCCCTGCTGTAGCCGCTGCCGGCTGGCGGGCAGCAGCGAATCCGCCTGATCGTTAATCAAATAATCTGCCGCGCGAATCACGCCGCTGACGAACGGGTTTTTCAGCAACGCGCTTTTTACCAGACAATCGGTCTCCGGCATGATCGAAGCCAGCATCACGTAGTCGATCAGGCTTGGATGATTGGCCACCACCAGACAACCGCGCTCCTGGCGCAAAATGTCGCCGCCTGCAATGCGATAATCCAGCACGCCGACGGCTTTCACCACCGTCAGAAAGAGGCGGAAACTGGCCGCAATGCTGCGGCGCGCCAGGCGACGACGACGGGTTTTATTCCTGACCACCACCAGCAGCAGGTTAAACCAGATGAGGGACAGCAGCAGCCCGCCAAGACCAAACAGGGCGAAACAGACGCCGGTCATGGCTCCCCGCCAGACCCGGTTCAGACGCTTCATGCGCGACTCCATTGCCACTGTACGCGTTCGCCGGGGAGGGTGAAGGCGGGGCGGTCCCGCAAATAGTGTTGTAAAAATAATAAGCTCTGCGGAAGTTCTGTTTCGGCACATGGGCTAGCGCTGTGGCTGGCGCAGCGCCAGGATTCTCCGGCTTCAATCACCAGCGCCAGCGCGTAGGGCCAGATGGGCATCGCCGGCGGTAGCTGCGGATGATAAAACTCGGGCAGGTGGCCGTCGAAATCCACCATCAGCACCCGCTGATAGCCCGCCTGCAGCAGGCACATGACTTCACATAGCCCCTGCTGGAAGGTATCCCGCCCGGCCGAAAGCGAAGAGGAAACGATCGGCCGTTGGGCGGCAATCGTCAGATTCCCCACCGCCGAGTTATGGACGGAAAGGGCGAAGTCGGTCGGGGAGATGGCCTGTTGCGTCGCCAGAGCGTGGAGAATGCGATAATTGCGTTCCAGTTCGCCATGGCGGCTGGTGTACAGTACGGCATCGATATGATGGCGGCGCAGCATGGCCAGCCCGCACTCGACGGCGAGTTTACTGCCGGAACTGAGGCGTCTGGCGGTCATCATCGGTAATTCGGTTAGTTTTGCCTGTGGGGATGAGGGATCGATGGCGTACGGATGCCGTGACCATTGCTGCCACTGCGTCGTTTCGCTCATTCCCGGGGCCCGGCCCTGCCAGTCAACTATGTTTAGTGCAAATTTCATCAACGCGTATCCGCGATAAACCGGTGATCTGAGTGCCGTTTTTTAACGTCACTTTTTATTTTTGTTCTGGCCCGCGTATACAGTATGGCTAACGCCTCAACGAACGGCGCGTTAACGACCTGGATTGTTTAGCGTTCCGTTTTTTTGCCGACCGGATGTCCGCCCTCAGGATTGGCTTGAGGACATATCGGGCAAGCGTAGTCACCGCATGACAATTTATGGGGCGAGATCCGGGCGTATTTTCGATATTTTCGCCCGTCAGTGCAATTTATTATGGCAAATATCAGCGTCTGACAGAGATATTCCATCCCGTCGTTAACAGATTGATGGCCCGTCTTCGACATTTCCGCCACATATTGTACCGGGCGGCAAATGAATACATAGGATAATGCCGAATCCAGTATCGCAGCAGAATAGTCTCTGACCCTATTCCTCTTCAGGGGTAAGCATTGGCGCGCCAACCCCTGAAGCAACGATGGATTGCTGCGACGGGGGCGATTACAGGCTCGAACCCGCGGCCAGATTTACCTGAATATCTTTATCCAGGTTGTGGACCCAGCGGTTATAGTTTTTATGGATTTTCCCATCGGACGCCATCAGATTGCTGCTGCTGACGTAGTGAATAGAATAACCGGTGGCGGAGTAATTAATACGGACCTCAGCGACATGGTCACGCGCCTGCTGCCGCGCGGCGATCGTGCCAGGGGCGGTTTCCGACATGATCCACTGGCGCTGCACCCCGGCCCGCAGAATGGCCTGCTTCACCTGAGCATCGCTATGGCCAGCGCTGACGGTGGTCTGAATCTGCTCAACCGGCGCGGTGCGCGCGCAGCCCGCCAACGTACCCACCACCGCAATAGCGGCAAACCACTGCACATATTTTTTCATGAATACTCCCTGTCAAATTACCGGTAATACAATGAAATGGCTGACCTTAAAATGAATATCAGCCACAAGAGCGTCCCGGATAAATATCCCGTGTGGATTTCCGTGTTATCGCAAGGTGGGACAGTTTTTATCATAAAGGATAGCGAGCGAGGCCACCAGCAGCAATGAGTGATGAACCATGGTGTTATGAAGTTGAATTTTAACGACGTAACGGGAATTCACAAAATTTATACAATCAACATTATTATTCGCCAGACAGTTAATTCGCGGGGATATTCAGCCATATCGTTGGCGGTATTTAAATATATCCCCGCCATATTTCACGTTGTCTGTGGGGGGCGGTGCTCCAGGGGAAGGGTTAGGACATCCCTGTCGCTCGCCGGGGACCGCCTTCAGCGGTTCAAATTCGTACCTGGCGAATTGCTCTCTCTCCTGGCGCCTTATTGAGGGGATATACAAAAAATCATTCACGCCGTAGCCAGGCGAAAAAGAAAGTCAATCATCATATATCGCAGGGTTATTATTGCCGCGTGCGGAACCGGCTCCTTAGGCTGAGGGCGACCGCGCGGCCCGCCGAAGCGGGAATTTCCACGCCGCGTGCTGCTTTTGGGCGGGCGACATGGTAATAGTGAAACCTTGTGGTAAAAATCTGGTGGACCCGATGCCCGAACCCGTTGACGCACCGGCGCTGAATGGATTGCGCCTCAATCTGCGGATTGTCTCTGTTGTGATGTTTAATTTTGCCAGCTACCTGACGATCGGCCTGCCGTTGGCGGTGCTGCCCGGGTATGTTCATGATGTGATGGGATTCAGCGCGTTCTGGGCCGGTCTGGTGATCAGTCTGCAATATTTTGCGACCCTTCTCAGTCGCCCCCATGCCGGGCGCTATGCCGATCTCCTCGGGCCCAAAAAGATTGTTGTGTTCGGGCTGTGCGGCTGTTTTCTCAGCGGCCTGAGCTATCTCCTGGCGGCGAGCGGGAGCGGTTGGCCGACGCTGAGCCTGGCGCTGTTGTGCCTTGGCCGCGTGATCCTCGGTATCGGGCAAAGTTTTGCCGGCACCGGTTCAACCCTGTGGGGCGTGGGAGTGGTGGGATCGTTACATATCGGGCGGGTGATTTCGTGGAACGGCATCGTCACCTACGGGGCGATGGCGATGGGGGCGCCGCTCGGGGTACTGTGTTACACCCTCGTTGGCCTGCATGGCCTGGCGTTGACGATTATGGCGGTCGCGCTGGCGGCTATCTGCTGCGCGCTGCCGAGGGCGGCGGTGAAGGCGGCGAAGGGGAAGGCCATGTCGTTTCGGGCGGTGCTGGGCCGGGTCTGGCTCTATGGTATGGCGCTGGCGCTGGCTTCCGCCGGATTTGGCGCGATCGCCACCTTTATTACGCTATTTTACGCCGCTAAAGGCTGGGACGGCGCGGCGTTCGCCCTGACGTTGTTCAGCTGTGCGTTTGTCGGCACGCGGCTATTGTTCCCCAACGCGATTCAGCGTCTGGGGGGGCTGAACGTGGCGCTGCTGTGCTTTAGCGTTGAGATTGTCGGCTTATTGCTGGTGGGGCTGGCAGAGAGCTCGCTGATGGCGAAAGCCGGCACGTTTTTAGCGGGAGCCGGCTTTTCGCTGGTTTTCCCGGCGCTGGGGGTGGTGGCGGTGAAGGCGGTGCCGCAGCAGAACCAGGGGTCGGCGCTGGCCACCTATACGGTTTTTATGGATCTCTCTTTAGGGCTGAGCGGTCCGTTAGCCGGGCTGCTGATGGCGTGGGCGGGAATATCGACGATTTATCTGGCGGCGGCGGGGCTGGCGGCCGTAGCGTTCTTATTGGGCTGGCGCTTAAAAAAACGGCCCCCGGCGGTGGCGCCGGAGGCCGCGACGTCAGGCCAGTAATTACTGGATGACGAGGGTGTTGATAATATTTTCCGCCGCAGTTTGCGCCTGCTGCTGGTTGTCTGCCGGCAGGGTGATCTGCAGGGTCAACAGCTTATCGTCAATCTTGCCGAGAATAACCGAAGACCAGGCGGTCTGACCCTTGGCGGAGATAATACTGTCCAGCTGTTGTAGCGTGTGGCCTTTGATCTCAATGGATTTATTGGTCACGACCTGCAGCTGCGGATCGCGGCTGCGCTGCTGATCTTCCAGGCGCTGAGCCAGCACGCTTAACTCTTCGTTGGTGCTGTCGCCGACGATCACGATCACCGCTTTCTGCCCGGTGACGTCGGAGTAGACGTGCATGTTGTTGGCCTGGGTGCCCAGCTTGCCGCTCTGGTCGGTCATCCCGGCCGGCAGGGAGAAGCTCAGCTTGCCATCCAGCAGCTCGATCGTCTGCCCGCTGGCGTTGCTTTCCGCCGCCGCCCCTTCGGTTGGCGCTTTTGAATCGCTGTTATCACAGGCCGCAAGCCCCATAACCAGCAGGCCAATACCGACATATTTAACCAAATTGCGCATTGACATCTTCCTTTCGATAAACGGCCATTAATGGCTCATTCGCTTATCTTATCACATCAGCTTGCGAGTACTCTTAACCTGGCTGCAATGCCGATAAATCAGATTTATCTGCCAGTTTTTTCAGCAACATATTCAACAACATGCCGTACATGGGCAGGAAGAAAACAATGCTAATCAGTACCTTGAAGCAGTAGTCGACAATGGCGATTTCTCCCCAGTGCGCCGCCATAAACGGGTCCGGGCTGCGCCAGAATGCGATAAAGAAAAAGGCCAGCGTGTCGCTGACGTTGCCGAACAGGGTCGATGCGGTCGGCGCCAGCCACCAGCGACGGTTCTGCCGCAGGCGGTTAAAGACGTGGACATCGAGGATCTGACCCAGCGCGTAGGCCATAAAGCTGGCAGCGGCGATGCGGGCGACGAACAGGTTAAAATGGGTCAGCGCGGCCAAGCCTTGCCACTCGCCCATATAGAACAGGGACGAGACGCCATAGGAGATCAGCAGCGCCGGGGCCATTACCGCGAGGATAATCCGTCGCGCCAGCGGAGCGCCGAAAATCCGCACCGTCAGGTCGGTGGCGAGAAAGATGAACGGAAAACTGAACGCGCCCCAGGTGGTATGGAAACCAAAAATGGAGATCGGTAGCTGCACCAGATAGTTACTGGAAGTGATCACCAGCAAATGGAAAAGCGCTAGCCAGAACAGCGCTTTTTTACGCTGTGACGTAGTAAAGGGACTCATATTGTGACCTTTTTAGTGGTTGGGGTGAGGGAACCCAATAAATCAATACATGCCGCGCGACTTGCCAATGCGCATGTACCAGGATGAAGCGGCAGAATGATACTGCGTTGGGCCGGTAATGCAACGGTTGTTTTTCGCGCAAACGTTAACCTGACTTGCGTAGCGGAAAAGTGGGGGTAAACTAGGGCCGTTTTGTTGATGTGAGATGAAAATGACCGAACTTTTCTCCAGCCCTGACCACACTCTGGATGCTCAGGGTCTGCGTTGCCCGGAACCGGTAATGATGGTGCGTAAGACCGTGCGCACGATGCCGGTGGGCGAGACTTTGCTGATTATTGCCGACGATCCGGCAACCACCCGCGATATTCCGGGTTTCTGCCGCTTTATGGAACATGAGCTGGTGGCGCAGGAAACGCAGGCGTTGCCCTACCGCTATCTGATCCGTAAAAGCCACTGAGTCCCGGCGCCGGCTTTACCGAGACGGTGCTGCCCACCAGACCGCTTTCCCCGCAAAGCGCGCGCGGCCGGGGAACACGCTATCATCAACTCTGGCAGAACCCGGATGGCGGCGCGATGCGCCTTATCCGGGCTACCGACTTGCAGGTCAGTCTTTCCGCTTACTTCTTACGCAGCAACCGCAGGGCGTTCGCGGTCACCAGCACCGTCGCCCCGGTATCGGCCAGCACCGCCAGCCATAGCCCGGTTAACCCGAGCAGCGTGGTGATAAGGAAAATCCCCTTCAGCCCCAGCGCCATGGCGATATTCTGGCGGATATTGGCATGGGTGGCGCGGGCGAGGGAAATCATCTGCGCCAGGCCGGTTAAGCGGTTATGCGTTAGGGCGGCGTCTGCGGTTTCCAGCGCGACATCGGTGCCGCTGCCCATCGCGATCCCAATGCTCGCCGCCTTCATCGCCGGGGCGTCATTAATCCCGTCGCCGACCATCGCCAGCGGAGCATCGGCGTTAAGCGCCGTCACGGCCGCCACTTTATCGGCAGGCAGCAGCCCGGCGCGGAACTCCAGCCCCAGTTCGTTGGCAATCGCCGCCGCCGCTCGGGGGTTATCGCCGGTGAGAATCACCCCCTGGACCCCCAGCCGATGCAGGTCATCGACCGCCTGGCGGGCATCATCGCGCAGCGTATCCTGCAGCGCCAGAATGCCGAGCAGCGACTGCTCGCGCAGCACCAGCACCACCGTCTGTCCCGCGCTCTCCAGCTGTTGAATCTGAGCCTCATACTGCGGAGCAACGGTCTCCTTTCCCGCCGCGCAAATCAATACCCGATAACCGTCGACGTCGGCCTCGATACCGGAACCCGCCAGCGCACGCTGGTCGCGAGCGAGCGGAATCGTCAGCTGCCGTTGCTGCGCTTCGCGCACGATGGCCAGCGCCAGCGGATGGCTGGATCCTTGCTCAACCGCGGCCGCCAGCGCCAGCAGGCTATTTTCATCCATCTCGTTAATGGCAAGCGCGGCGGTGACGCGCGGCTGGCCAACGGTGAGCGTTCCGGTCTTATCAAAGGCAACCTGACGCACGCGCCCCAGTTGCTCAAGCGCTGCGCCGCCCTTAATCAGGGCGCCGCGACGGGCCGCGACTGCCAGCCCGGAAGTCATCGCCGCAGGAGTGGAAATGACCAGCGCACAGGGGCAACCGATCAGCAGCAGCGTCAGACCTTTGTAGATCCACGCAAGCCAGGCCCCGGCAAAGAACAGCGGCGGGACGATGGCAACCAGCAGGGCGACAAGCATAATCGCCGGGGTATAGATTCGGCTGAAGCGGTCGATAAAACGTTCGATTGGCGCGCGCCGCTCCTCGGCTTCTTCAATCAGCTTCAGAATACGGTCGATGGCGCTATCGCCCGGTTCGGAGATAACGCTCAGCTGTACCAGCCGGTCGACGCTGGTCGCACCTGCCGCCACGCGTTCGCCTGCGTTGCGCTCGACCGGGACGGATTCCCCGGTTAAGGCGCTTTCATCAAAGCTGGCGAACGGCGACAGCAGTTGACCATCGGTAGGTAAACGGCCGCCAGCCGCCACTTCAATGACGTCGCCGGGACGCAGATCGCGCTGGGCGACGGTTTCCCTTACTCCGTCACGTAGGCGAATGGCGGTGTCGGGTTTTAACGCCATTAAGGCGCTAACGCCCTGGCGGGCGCGGCTGGCGGCCCAGCCTTCGAGGCGCTCGCCGATCAGGAACAGCAGCAGCACCATCGCCGCTTCGGCGGTGGCGCCGATAAACAGCGCTCCGATGGCGGCGACGCTCATCAGCGTTTCAATGGCAAACCAGCTGCCGCTTCTGATCAAGCGCCCGGCCTGGCGGGCGACGGGCCACAGGCCGACGAGGGTCGTCGCGATGAATGCCAGCTCGCCGAACGGGTGGTTGAACTGTTCGAGACCCCAGCTCAGCGCCATCATCAGCAGCAGGGCGATCGGCGGCAGATTCTCACGCAGACGCGAGGTTGCTGCCTGCGGCGCGTTTTCATCGCGTAGCGTATAGCCGGCAGCGCGCACCGCGCGCTCTACCCTGGCGCGGACATCGGCATCGGCATTAACCAGCAGTTTTTCGGTGGTAAATAGTACCTGTACCTGGCTGACGCCCGGCACCTGGCGCACCGCATTCTCAACCTTACGAGCACAGGCGGCGCAGTCCATTCCATCGACCAGCCAGCTATAGCGCGCGTCGTTTAATCGGTCAGCCTCGGAAGCGGTGGTACAGGTCGACTCGGTACAGCAGCTGTCGGACGGCGCGGTAGCCGGTTTGAGTGTGAATGACGAGAATTGCGGAACTTTTTTATCCTGAGCTTCTGGAGTCGACATGAGACCCTCCGGTAATGATAATTTTCTCATTACGCGGAGGATACACTCTGGAGCCGACTCCAGAGTCAAGCGCTAAATTAGAGATACAGCGCACGGACGATCAGGAAGTGGCCGGCGAAGTAGAATGCGGCGGCGATGGCGTTATCGGCGCGGAAACGACGACGATAGTGGCTGACCAGCCAGACGATGTTGCCCAGTAGCAGGGAGGTCGCGCCGGCGAAGCCGGAGAGCGCGGTATCCGTCGGGCGGAAGAACCACAGTTCGCCCGCCAGCCACACCATCACCAGCGTCATGCCGATAAAGGTAAATACCGGCATACGCATCTCTTCCAGCCGACTCCAGATAACTGCAAACAGCAGGGCGCCAATCACCAGCAGCACCAGCGGCAGCGGCCAGAAAAACGACATCGTCATCTGGCTGGCGAACCAGATGGTATAGAGCAGGTGCGACAGGAAAAACGCCCCCACTGCGTACATTATCCGCTGACGAGGCAGCAGCGTCAGCGCATCGCCCAGCAGCGAAGCACACAGCCCGGCAAGCACCAGGTAGCTGATGGCGTTGAACATCGGCGCCTGCCAGGCCAGCAGCAGCAGCAGGATCAGGGTGACGGGTTTAAAAACCCAGCGTTGCCACGTCGGGCCACGATAGGAAGCATCGACGTAAAGCCATGCGGAAAAACAGACAGCAATAAACGACCAAAGCATAGTAAGTCCTTGTATCTGTTATTATTAAGTGAGTGGCATATTTTCAGTACTGAAACTTAGTGTAGTGGTTCGGGCGGGCAGATGACAATGTTAATCAAGGCGCGGTATGCTTATTCCTGAGAATTCCTGGGGGTAAGATCGATGAGCAAGGTTCCACTGTTTTTTATGATCGTTGTGGCCATCATTGTGGTGGCAGCATCGGTTCGCTACGTCCAGCAACGACGGGAAAGTATGGATAATGACGCCGCGCCGCTGTTACAAAAGCGGGTCGTGGTGAGCAACAAGCGGGAAAAGGTGCTTAACGATCGCCGCTCGCGCCAGCAAACGGTCACCCCTGCCGGCAGCGATATGCGCTATGAGGCGAGCTTCAGGCCGGAGACCGGCGGGCTGGAAGTCAGTTTTCGCCTGGAGGAGACGCAATATCATGCGCTGAGCGTCGGCGACCGGGGAATGCTGAGTTATAAAGGCTCAAGGTTTGTCGCGTTTACGCCTGACCCCTGAGCCCGTCGCCATTACTTCTTACGCAGGGTGGCCTTGAGCTTTTTCTGCCAGGCCACCAGTTCAAACACGCCGAACACGAAAATGCGGATCTGTTCGAAGCGGCTCAGCGGCGGGGCATCTTTCGGCTGAGTGGCTTTCAGCAGCGTCAACTGCAGACCGTGCATCAGGATCATAAAGATCAGCGCGACGTTAACAAAGATATTCAGCGGCTTGGGGAAAGGCTGAAACAGATTTAACAGCAAAAACGCCCAAACGCACAGCATCAGCACGCGGCCAAAATTAATCAGCATTACTTTCTCCTTGTGCCTCACGTTGATAGAGACGGTAGGCGACCTGTCCGGCCACTTTTTCACGATACAGATGCCAGTTTTCCGGCACCGGCGGTAAGCCATTTTCAACTTCGCTCTCAACGTAGATTAGCGCTTCGTCGGCGAGCCAGCCGTTATTTTCCAGCAGGCGCAGCGTTTCTTCCAGCAGACCTTTGCGGAACGGCGGGTCGACGAACACGATATGGTGCGGCGTGCCGGGCTGGTTGAGGTAGGTAAGCGTGTTGGTGTTGACCACTTTGCCGCTATCGGCTTTCAGGGTCGCGAGATTCTTTTGCAGCTGCTGGGCGACGCCGCGCTCCATTTCCAGCAGCGTTGTGCTGCCGGCATAGCGGGAGAGCGCCTCCAGCCCCAGAGCGCCGCTGCCGGCGAAGCAATCGAGGCAGCGGGCGTCGACCATCGAGGGCGCCAGCCAGTTAAACAGGGTTTCACGCACCCGGTCGGTGGTCGGGCGCAGACCCGGGCTCTCCGGCACCGGTAATTTACGGCCCCGCCATTGCCCGCCGATAATGCGGATCTGGCCGCTGCCTGCGTGGTTTGGTTTCTTCATCTCTTTGCTCAGGTCTCAACTTTCAGCCCGCTATTCTAGCGATCGAACGCGGATGACGAAACCTTAATCCGGGGGCGGTGATGCGAGTTAAGTTAAGTGATAGACTATCCGACTAATTTCATCATTTTTCAGCTTCCGCTATTGTTATGCCGGAGCTGTGCCATGAATAAACCGCGGGAGTGTCGTCGCAAATGGCAAAAGAGAAAAAACGTGGCTTCTTTTCCTGGCTGGGCTTTGGACAAAAAGAACAGGCGCAGGAAACAGAGAGCGAACAAAAAGTAGAAGGGCAGGCCGGGGTTGCCGAATCGCATCCGGCGGCAGAGGTGCCTGAACAGACCGTGGCGACGCCAGAAGCGGATGCGGCAAGCGCACCTGCCGTGGAAAAAGAAGACCCGCAGGCTTTTGCGGCCGATATCGTCGACGTCACCGAACAGGTTGTCGGGAGCGAATTAGCGCACCCTGCTACGCCTGCGGAAGCGCTAGAGGTGCCGGCCGCAGCGGAAGAGCTGCATCAGGCGCCAGCGGTTATGGAACCCGCGCCGGTGGTCAGTGACGGCGTGGAAGAGCCCGGAGTCGAAGAGGGGGTTGCCGGGAATGTCGTCGCGGAACCGCTGGTCGAAGAGAGCATTGCGCAGCCGGCCGTCGCCGAAGCGCTGGCTGAACAGGCGCCGGAAGCGCTCATTGCCGAGCCGGAGGTCGCCGCTGTTGAAGAGGCGGTGCTGAGCGAGGAGGTCGCTGAAGAGCCGCACGATGTTGCGCTGTCTGATGAGGAACTGGACGCTCAGGCGCTGGCGGCTGATGCCGAAGCAGCAGAAGAGGCTCAGGTAGAGGATCCGGCGCAACAGGAGCAGGAAAAACCGACCAAAGAGGGCTTCTTCGCGCGCCTGAAGCGCAGCCTGATTAAAACCAAACAGAACCTCGGTTCCGGATTTATCAGTCTGTTCCGCGGCAAAAAAATCGACGATGATCTGTTTGAAGAGCTGGAAGAGCAGCTGCTGATTGCCGACGTCGGTGTGGAAACGACCCGTAAGATCATTACTAACCTGACCGAGGGCGCCAGCCGGAAACAGCTTCGCGACGCGGAAGCGCTGTATGGCCTGCTGAAAGAAGAGATGGGCGATATCCTCGCGAAAGTGGATGAGCCGCTGAATGTTGAAGGGAAAACGCCATTTGTTATTCTGATGGTCGGCGTTAACGGTGTCGGTAAAACGACCACCATTGGTAAGCTGGCGCGTCAGTTTGAGCAGCAGGGTAAATCGGTCATGCTGGCGGCGGGGGATACCTTCCGCGCCGCCGCGGTGGAACAGCTGCAGGTCTGGGGCCAGCGTAACAACATCCCGGTGATTGCTCAGCACACCGGCGCCGACTCGGCCTCGGTCATTTTCGATGCTATTCAGGCGGCGAAGGCGCGAAATGTTGACGTGCTGATTGCCGATACGGCGGGCCGTTTGCAGAACAAATCGCACCTGATGGAAGAGCTGAAAAAAATCGTCCGGGTGATGAAAAAACTGGACGAAAACGCGCCGCATGAGGTCATGCTGACGATTGACGCCAGCACCGGGCAAAATGCGATTAGCCAGGCCAAACTGTTCCATGAAGCCGTTGGGTTGACCGGCATCACGCTGACTAAGCTGGATGGCACCGCGAAAGGCGGGGTTATCTTCTCCGTCGCCGACCAGTTCGGTATTCCGATTCGCTACATTGGCGTCGGTGAACGTATTGAGGATCTGCGTCCGTTTAATGCGGGCGACTTTATTGAGGCACTTTTTGCCCGAGAGGATTAAGAATGATTCGCTTTGAACAAGTCAGCAAAGCCTATCTCGGTGGGAGACAAGCGCTGCAGGGGGTGAATTTCCACCTGCGGTCGGGCGAGATGGCATTCCTGACCGGCCACTCCGGCGCGGGGAAAAGTACCCTGCTTAAGCTTATCTGCGGGATCGAACGGCCGAGCGCCGGGAAAATTTTATTCGGCGGTCACGACATTAGCCGCCTGAAGAGCCGTGAGGTGCCGTTTTTGCGCCGGCAGATCGGCATGATTTTCCAGGACCATCACCTGCTGATGGATCGCACGGTGTTTGATAATGTGGCCATTCCGCTGATTATTGCCGGCGCCAGCGGCGACGACATCCGTCGTCGCGTGTCGGCGGCGCTGGACAAGGTCGGGCTGCTGGACAAAGCGAAAAACCTCCCTATTCAACTCTCCGGCGGTGAACAGCAGCGCGTGGGGATTGCCCGTGCGGTGGTGAATAAGCCCGCGGTGCTGCTGGCGGACGAACCCACCGGTAACCTCGATGAGGCGCTCTCGGAAGGTATTTTACGTCTGTTTGAGGAATTTAACCGCGTCGGGGTTACGGTGCTGATGGCGACGCACGACCTGGGACTGATTTCCAGTCGCTCGTATCGCATGCTGACCCTGAGCGACGGTCATATGCACGGAGGCCATTGGGGTGAATAAGCGCGACGCAATGAATCAGATTCGCCGGTTCGGCAGCAGACTCGACCGCCTGCGTAATGGCGCAGGCGCGGGCGGCGGCGGGCGCAACGCGCCGAAGCGGCCAAAACCGGCACCGAACCCGGCTTCCCGTAAGAGCAACGTCTTTAACGAGCAGGTTCGCTATGCCTGGCATGGCGCGGTGCAGGATTTGAAAAGCACGCCGCTCGCCACTTTCCTGACGATCATGGTTATCGCCATTTCGCTGACGCTGCCGAGCGTGTGCTATATGGTCTACAAAAACGTCAACAGCGCGGCGGCGCAGTACTACCCCTCACCGCAGATCACCGTTTATCTGGAGAAAACGCTGGATGACGATGCCGCGGCGCGGGTGGTCGGCCAGCTCCAGGCGGAACAAGGCGTGGAGAAGGTCAACTATCTGTCGCGGGATGAAGCGCTTGGTGAGTTCCGCAACTGGTCAGGCTTTGGCGGCGCGCTGGACATGCTGGAAGAGAACCCGCTGCCGGCGGTGGCGATTGTGGTGCCGAAGCTGGATTTCCAGAGTACCGAGGCGCTGAATACCCTTCGTGACCGGGTGACGCATATTCAGGGCGTGGATGAAGTGCGGATGGATGACAGCTGGTTTGCGCGGCTCTCTTCCCTCACCGGGCTGGTGGGCCGCGTGTCGGCGTTGATTGGCGTGCTGATGGTCGCGGCCGTGTTCCTCGTCATTGGTAACAGCGTGCGCCTGAGCATTTTTGCCCGTCGCGACACCATCAACGTGCAGAAACTGATCGGCGCCACCGATGGCTTTATCCTGCGCCCGTTCCTCTATGGCGGCGCGTTGCTGGGCTTCTGTGGCGCTTTTCTGTCGCTGATTCTGTCGGAGATTATGGTGATGCGCCTGTCCTCCGCGGTGACGGAGGTGGCGAAAGTATTCGGCACGAAGTTCGAACTCAGCGGCTTAGGTTTTGACGAGTGTCTGCTGATGCTGATCGTCTGCTCGATGATTGGTTGGGTCGCCGCCTGGCTGGCAACCGTGCAACATTTACGTCACTTTACCCCCGATTAAAAAAAGTCTGATATAATCTTTCCCTGCACTGATGAATGTCTCTCTGCAGGGAAAGAGTCCCTGTCGTCTCTTCCCTACGCTTTCATTCCCATGTCACAATTTGTGCGTAATCTACTCACATCGTTGCATGGAACTTGTGGATAAAATCACTGTCTGATACTAATGTGGGTGATATTCTCGTTGCTCATAAATGCTGGCATGTTTGTTGCCCACCTCATGGGAAGCGCAGCGCGCCAGACGATATCGATTGAGAGGATTTGAATGACCAAAGATATGCAAACTTTAGCTTTAGCCCCCGTTGGTAACCTGGAATCGTATATCCGGGCTGCGAACAGCTGGCCGATGTTATCGGCTGATGAAGAGCGGGAGCTTGCTGAAAAGCTGCATTACCAGGGCGATCTGGAAGCAGCGAAAAGGCTGATCCTGTCTCACCTGCGCTTTGTTGTTCATATTGCTCGTAATTATTCGGGCTATGGCCTGCCGCAGGCGGATCTGATTCAGGAAGGTAACATTGGCCTGATGAAAGCGGTGCGTCGTTTCAACCCGGAAGTGGGCGTGCGTCTGGTCTCCTTCGCCGTACACTGGATTAAGGCCGAAATTCATGAATACGTCCTGCGTAACTGGCGTATTGTGAAAGTCGCCACGACCAAAGCACAGCGTAAGCTGTTCTTTAACCTGCGTAAAACCAAACAGCGTCTGGGCTGGTTTAACCAGGATGAAGTCGAAATGGTGGCCCGCGAGCTGGGCGTGTCGAGCAAAGACGTACGTGAAATGGAATCACGGATGGCGGCGCAGGACATGACCTTCGATATGTCGTCGGACGACGAGTCCGATAGCCAGCCGATGGCGCCGGTGCTCTATCTGCAGGATAAAACGTCTAACTTTGCCGATGGCATTGAAGACGATAACTGGGAAGAGCAGGCGGCCAACAAGCTGACCGACGCGATGCAGGGCCTTGACGAGCGTAGCCAGGATATCATCCGCGCCCGCTGGCTGGACGAAGACAATAAGTCGACGCTGCAGGAGCTGGCGGATCGCTATGGCGTATCGGCCGAGCGCGTGCGCCAGCTTGAAAAGAACGCGATGAAGAAACTGCGCACCGCCATTGAAGCGTAACGCGCGAGCGTTGTAGCTCGCCGCTGTGCAGATACCCGATAACGCCCCACATTACGTTGGGGCGTTTTGTTTTTCTGCCTCTTCCCCGGCGGCCAGCGCCTGTGGGCACAAGGTCTGCAGGCACGCAAGCAGGATCCGGAAGGCCGGTTCCATTTGCGCCTCCGCCAGGCTGGCAAACCCCATCAATAACCCTTTCTTACGCTGCTCCGTCAGATAGTAGCGTGAGAGCGGACGCACCAGAATATGCCGGGCATTGGCCGCCCGGGCGATCGCCACGTCATCCGCTTCCTCCGGTAGATTCAGGATCAGATGCAGCCCGGCATTATCGCTGAAATCCGACAGCGCATGCGGGCTGCAATATCGTTGTATCAGCTCGGTCAGACAGGCGCGACGGCGGCTGTAAAGCAGGCGCATACGGCGAATATGCGCTGAGTAATGACCGGCGTTAATAAACTCCGCCAGCGCCATCTGAATCAACGAGTGGCCGCCGCGATAAAGCTCGGCATGGGCGCTTTTAAGATCGCCGATCAGGGGACGAGGGAGTACGACATAGCCCAGCCGTAGCCCGGGATAGAGGGTCTTACTGAAGGTCCCGACGTAGACTACCGGCGCGTCGGCGATCAGCCCCTGCAGCGCCGGGATCGGCTGGCCGGAAAAGCGAAACTCGCTGTCGTAATCGTCTTCGACGATCCAGCTGCCGTGCTGGCGAGCCAGGGCCAGTAAACGCTGACGTCGTTCCAGACTCATCACCGCGCCAAGCGGATATTGATGCGAGGGGGTGACAAAAATCAGGCGCGGGGCCTCTGCCACCGTCTCCGGCGGACACAGCCCGTTGGCATCGACGGCGATCGGAGCGGCGCGCACATCGTTCATCGCCAGTACGTGGCGAATCCCCCAGTAAGACGGCTCTTCAACCCACGCCAGATCGCCGCCGTCACACAGCATGCGCGTGACCAGATCGATCGCCTGATGGATCCCCTCGGTAATCAGAATTTGATCTGCCTGGCAGCGGACGCCGCGGGAAACTCTGAGGTAATCCACTAACGCATGTTGCAGTTCCGGCGTACCGCCGTTACAGCTGTAGCTCAGCCGTTCAGGCTTTGGGCGGCGACTGATGCGCGCCTGAATCTTGCTGAACAAGGGATGGGGGAAGGCGTTGACATCCGGCACGCCGGGGATAAATGCTCCCCATTGCCGTGGGCTGGCGCTGACGTGCGTGAGCAAATGCTGCCCGCGCCGGGACAGGTAAGGTATGGCTGCGGGTTCGCTACTGTTTTCTCCGCTTCTGTCAGCGGGAAGAAATATATCCGGCCCTGTTTTCGCGACAAATGTGCCGCTTCCTCGCCGGGAAACCACATAACCTTCCGCCAGTAATTGTTCATAAGTTGTTAATATGGTGTTTCTTGATACGCCCAGCTCTCCGGCCAAATCCCGCGAGGGAGGCAGGCGGCTCTGCGGCGGTAATGAACCGTCGAGAATCGAGCGACGAACCGCGTTATATAAGCGTTTATGCAGTAGCGGATCCGTCTCCTCCTGCAATCTGACCAGAATAAGGTCACCGACCAGTGAACGCAATTGGATCCCTCAGATAATCGAAACTGGTACTCGATTATAGAGCCAACTCCTGTGTAAATAAACGACATAGTTTCGAGATTGTTGCGATAACGTGACTCACATACAGGAGATTCAAGGGTGAAAAGTTCAGAACTGAATCAACGCCGCCAGCAGGCGACGCCGCGCGGCGTAGGCGTAATGTGCGATTATTTTGTTGAGAAGGCGGAAAACGCCACGCTGTGGGATGTGGAAGGCAACGAGGTCATCGATTTTGCTGCCGGCATCGCCGTGCTCAACACCGGCCACCGCCATGCGAAAATTGTTGCCGCCGTCGCGCAGCAGCTGCAGGCCTTTACCCACACGGCCTATCAGATTGTCCCTTACGAAAGCTATGTCTCTCTGGCGGAACGGATTAACGCGCTGGCGCCGATCGACGGGCCGGCAAAAACCGCCTTCTTCACCACCGGGGCGGAAGCCGTGGAAAACGCGGTCAAGATTGCCCGCGCCTACACCGGTCGTCCGGGACTGATCACCTTCGGCGGTGGCTTCCATGGGCGTACCTTCATGACCATGGCGCTGACCGGTAAGGTGGCCCCTTACAAAATTGGCTTCGGGCCGTTCCCCGGGTCGGTGTATCACGGGGTATATCCCAACGCCGCACACGGCATTACCACCGATGACGCCATGAAAAGCCTGGATCGTATTTTTAAAGCCGACATCGCTGCGGACCAGGTGGCGGCAATAATTCTCGAGCCCATTCAGGGAGAAGGCGGTTTCAACGTCGCTCCCGCTGAGTTCATGCAGGCGCTGCGTACGCTGTGCGACACCCACGGTATTCTGCTGATTGCCGATGAGGTGCAAACGGGCTTTGCGCGTACCGGTAAGCTGTTTGCGATGCAACATTATGCTGTGAAACCGGACCTGATGACGATGGCGAAAAGTCTGGCCGGCGGTTTCCCGCTGTCCGGCGTAGTTGGCCGCGCCGAGGTGATGGATGCGCCGGCGCCGGGTGGGCTTGGCGGCACCTATGCCGGTAACCCGCTGGCGGTGGCTGCCGCGCATGCGGTCCTTGACGTTATCGAAGAAGAGCAGCTTTGCCAGCGTGCCGGGCGGCTCGGTAGCCAGCTGCAAGAGGTGCTGAATCAGGCTCGTGAGTATTGCCCGGCGATTGTCGATGTTCGCGGGCAGGGGTCGATGGTGGCCGTGGAGTTTAACGATCCGCACACCGGCGCCCCGTCACCGGAATTTACCCGCCAGATCCAGCAGAAGGCGCAGGAACAGGGCCTGCTGCTGCTGAGCTGCGGCGTCTATGGCAACGTGATCCGTTTCCTGTATCCGTTAACGATCCCCGATGCGCAGTTCGCCAAAGCGCTGGATATTCTGGCGCGGGTACTGAAGGGCTAACGTGTCCCAATTCTGTGCGGCGGCAGAGAAGCCAAACCACACAGGCGCCAACGCGCCACTGCCGCCTGGATGTTTGATGTCATCCTCCACCGCGTCCGGTTGCTTCCGGCGCGGTTTTTTATTTGTCACTTATCTGTTACATAACCCGCAATTTTGTCATTTCAAATTCTCCAGAATGACGGTATGTTTAGCATAGTGTGCTGCGAAAGCGCAGGCGGCAGACCTTAATTCAGTCGTCATATGCTTTACTTATGACTAAAATTAGAATAATGCGCTAATAAACAACATCACAACGAATGCAAAAAACCATAATAATGGGGAGCCTCAGGATGAACATGAAGGGTAAAGCGTTACTGGCAGGATGTATCGCCTTAATAATGAGCAATGCCGCGCTTGCTGAAGACATCAAAATTGCCGTGGTTGGCGCGATGTCGGGTCCGGTGGCACAGTATGGCGACCAGGAGTTTACCGGTGCCGAGCAGGCGGTGGCCGATATCAACGCGAAAGGCGGAATCAAAGGCAATAAGCTGCAGATCGTTAAATATGACGATGCCTGTGACCCGAAACAGGCGGTAGCGGTAGCCAACAAAGTGGTCAACGACGGTATTAAGTACGTTATCGGCCACTTATGCTCTTCCTCGACTCAGCCGGCGTCCGATATCTATGAAGACGAAGGCATTCTGATGATCACCCCGGCGGCCACCGCTCCGGAGCTGACCGCGCGCGGCTATAAAATGATCCTGCGTACCACCGGCCTGGATTCTGACCAGGGCCCAACGGCGGCGAAATACATCATCGAGAAAGTAAAGCCTCAGCGTATCGCTATCGTCCATGACAAGCAGCAATATGGCGAAGGTCTGGCGCGAGCGGTGCAGGACGGCCTGAAGAAGGGCGGCGCTAACGTGGTGTTCTTTGACGGTATCACCGCCGGTGAGAAAGATTTCTCCACCCTGGTGGCGCGTCTGAAGAAAGAAAACATCGACTTCGTCTATTACGGCGGCTACCACCCGGAAATGGGCCAAATTCTGCGTCAGTCCCGCGCGGCCGGCCTGAAAACGCAGTTTATGGGGCCGGAGGGCGTAGCGAACGTCTCTCTGTCTAACATTGCCGGCCAGTCGGCTGAAGGCATGCTGGTTACCAAGCCGAAGAACTACGATCAGGTTCCGGCGAACAAACCGATTGTGGATGCGATCAAAGCGAAGAAACAGGACCCGAGCGGTGCATTCGTCTGGACGACCTATGCAGCCATTCAGTCGCTGCAGGCAGGCCTGAATCAGTCCGAAGACCCGGCGGCCATCGCGACATACCTGAAGGCGAATTCAGTGGATACCGTCATGGGGCCGCTGTCATGGGATGAGAAGGGCGACCTGAAAGGCTTTGAGTTCGGGGTGTTTACCTGGCATGCGGATGGTACCGCCACCGACGCCAAATAATTTAACCTTCGCCTCTCGCGCCGCAGGTGCGTTGGCGGCGTTCTTCAACCCCGGTCACTTACCGATGTAAGCTCCCGGGGATTTCAGAACTTGCCGCCTGCCTGCAACGCGACATTCTCGGTTAAACGGGCGGATATCGCCTCTCGCGCCGCAGGTGCGTTGGCGGTGTTCTTCAACCCCGGTCACTTACTGATGTAAGCTCCCGGGGATTTCTCCGCTGGCGCTACGCTTACCGGGGCTACGGTTACAGGTAGTCCCGGTAAGGCGCTTCCGCCGACGCGGCGTCTAGCGGAGCTCCCTTTGCCAACCGCTCTGCTGCGCACTAAAGCCCAGCGCCTGCATAAACGCGGACATTACCGCCTTATCTTCCACCCCCGCGTCGCTGACCCGCCAGCGCTTGATCTGCGGATTATCCTGCAGCAGCTCTTCGACTAAATACTGCCCGACGCCGCGACGGCGGGTGACTTCGCGTACGCACAGCGCGCTAAGCTCACCGTCTGTACCGCGCAGGGTGACGCGCGCGGCGGCCAGCAGGCGCTCGTTAAAGCGGGCGGCGTAAACCCGGTGCTGATCATCCATCGGGATGGCGGCGAGATCCTGCGACGGCCAGATTTTCCCCAGGTCGATGCGATCCTGATCGCTGAAGTGCGATAAACGAATAATGGTCAGTTTCATGCTCGATGCGTCCAGTCAAAACGGATAGGCCAGTGTACCCAAATTTATGACCAGAAGGGGCGCTGTTTTTCCGGCATTCAGCAGGGGATTCGTTTTCGTGGAGAAGTTGGGGCAGCGCAATCCGTCATGGATCGAAAAATAAGCAGAATTTTAACCTAATGTGCAGCGTTTTATTCCGCCTTATGTATCGTTATTTTATGCTGCAAACTGGACTTTTTTTTGTTTATCTTCACTGAAATACAGAATATTATCTTTGCTTAATCGCCTGAAATATAGAGATTTTAATCTGAATTCAGGTAAAAACTGCGCTAAACCATTAAAGATAATGGTAAAAGTAGCGTTGTTTAATAAAAGCACAGAATGCTTTTTAACCATAAAAATACAAAATATTTACACCACATCTCGAACGGGGTTCTGAAGCATGAAAAGGAACGCGAAAACCATTATTGCGGGGGTCGTCGCACTGGCGATGTCGCACGCGGTCATGGCCAAGGATATTAAAGTCGCCGTTGTCGGCGCGATGTCTGGCCCGGTAGCCCAATGGGGCGACATGGAGTTCAACGGCGCACGTCAGGCTATCAAAGACATTAACGCTCAGGGCGGAATTAAGGGCGATAAGCTGGTTGGCGTCGAGTACGATGATGCCTGCGACCCGAAACAGGCCGTGGCAGTGGCGAACAAAATCGTCAACGAGGGCATTAAGTATGTTATCGGCCATCTGTGCTCGTCTTCCACGCAGCCGGCGTCTGATATCTATGAAGATGAAGGCATTCTGATGATCTCTCCGGGGGCCACCAACCCGGAACTGACCCAGCGCGGCTATCAGTACATCATGCGCACCGCGGGTCTGGACTCTTCGCAGGGGCCGACCGCGGCGAAATACATTCTGGAAACCGTGAAACCGCAGCGTATTGCCATTATTCACGACAAGCAGCAGTATGGCGAAGGGCTGGCCCGCTCGGTGCAGGAGAGTCTGAAGAAAGGCAATGCCAATATTGTCTTCTTTGACGGTATCACCGCCGGTGAGAAAGACTTCTCCGCGCTGCTGGCGCGTCTGAAGAAAGAGAATATCGACTTCGTTTATTACGGCGGCTACTACCCGGAAATGGGCCAGATGCTGCGCCAGGCGCGCTCCGTTGGTCTGAAAACCGTCTTTATGGGCCCGGAAGGCGTCGGCAACGCCTCGCTGTCTAACATCGCCGGCGCGGCGGCGGAAGGCATGCTGGTGACAATGCCGAAACGTTATGACCAGGATCCGGCGAACGGCGCTATCGTCGAGGCGTTGAAGGCAGAGAAGAAAGATCCGAGCGGTCCGTACGTCTGGATCACCTACGCTGCCGTGCAGTCTTTAGCGCAGGCGATGGACAGAAGCGGCAGTCAGGAACCGCTGGATTTAATCAAAGATCTGAAAGCTCACGGGGCGAAAACCGTGATTGGGCCGCTGAATTGGGACGAAAAAGGCGATTTGAAGGGATTTGAGTTTGGTGTCTTCCAGTGGCATGCGGATGGTTCATCCTCTGTCGCGAAATAAGATGCGTTATCCCACCGCCCGCGGCCAGCGGGCGGCATGAAAAAGGTTACCTTATGTCCGAGCAGTTTCTCTACTTTCTGCAGCAGATGTTTAACGGCGTCACGCTGGGCAGCACCTATGCGCTGATCGCCATCGGCTACACCATGGTCTACGGCATTATCGGCATGATCAACTTCGCCCACGGCGAGGTGTACATGATTGGCAGCTACGTCTCTTTCATGATCATCGCGGCGCTGATGATGATGGGAATTGATACCAGCTGGCTGCTGGTGGCCGCCGGCTTTGTCGGGGCGATTATTATCGCCAGCGCCTACGGCTGGAGCATTGAACGCGTGGCCTACCGGCCGGTGCGCAGCTCTAAACGCCTGATTGCGTTGATTTCCGCCATCGGGATGTCGATTTTCCTGCAAAACTACGTCAGCCTGACGGAAGGCTCGCGCGACGTGGCGCTGCCAAGCCTGTTCAACGGCCAGTGGATCATTGGCAGCAGCGAAAACTTTGCGGCCACCGTCACCACGATGCAGCTGGTGATCTGGGTCGTGACCTTTGTGGCGATGCTGGCGCTGACGCTGTTTATCCGCTATTCACGCATGGGCCGCGCCTGCCGTGCCTGTGCTGAAGATCTCAAAATGGCGAGCCTGCTCGGGATTAACACCGACCGGGTGATTGCTCTGACGTTTGTGATCGGCGCGGCGATGGCGGCGGTGGCCGGCGTGCTGCTGGGCCAGTTCTATGGCGTTATCAACCCGTATATCGGCTTTATGGCCGGGATGAAAGCCTTCACCGCGGCGGTACTGGGCGGTATCGGCAGTATCCCGGGGGCGATGATCGGCGGCCTGATCCTCGGTATCGCCGAAGCGCTCTCCTCGGCCTATCTCAGCACGGAATATAAAGACGTCGTCTCCTTCGCGCTGCTGATCCTGGTGCTGTTGGTCATGCCTACCGGCATTCTGGGTCGCCCGGAGGTAGAGAAAGTATGAAACCGATGCATATTGCAATGGCGCTGCTGTCTGCGGTGATGTTCTTCGTTCTGGCGGGCGTTTTTATGGGCGTGCAGCTGGAGCTGGACGGCACCAAACTGGTGGTCGATACCGCCGCCGATATTCGCTGGCAGTGGATCTTCATCGGCACCGCAGTGGTCTTCTTGTTTCAGCTGATGCGTCCGCTGTTCCAGAAAACGATGAAGAACGTCTCCGGGCCGAAGTTTATTATGCCGGCCATCGATGGTTCAACGGTGAAGCAGAAGCTGTTCCTGCTGGCGCTGCTGGTTATCGCCGTGGCGTGGCCGTTTATGGTGTCGCGCGGGACGGTGGATATCGCCACCCTGACCATGATTTATATCATTCTCGGCCTGGGTCTTAACGTGGTGGTGGGGCTGTCCGGCCTGCTGGTGCTGGGCTACGGCGGTTTCTATGCCATCGGCGCCTACACCTTTGCGCTGCTGAATCACTACTACGGCCTCGGCTTCTGGACCTGTCTGCCGCTGGCAGGGCTGGTGTCCGCCGCCGCGGGCTTCCTGCTGGGCTTCCCGGTGCTGCGCCTGCGCGGCGACTATCTGGCGATCGTCACCCTCGGCTTCGGCGAAATCGTCCGTATCTTGCTGCTCAATAATACCGACGTGACCGGCGGCCCCAACGGCATCAGCCAGATTCCTAAGCCGACGCTGTTTGGCCTTGAGTTTAGCCGCAGCGCCCGCGAAGGCGGCTGGGATACCTTCAGTAACTTCTTCGGCCTCAAGTATGACCCCGGCGATCGGGTGATTTTCCTTTATCTGGTGGCGCTGCTGCTGGTGGTGCTGTCGCTGTTTGTGATTAACCGCCTGCTGCGTATGCCGCTGGGCCGCGCATGGGAAGCGCTGCGTGAAGATGAGATTGCCTGCCGCTCGCTGGGTCTGAGCCCAACGCGCATCAAGCTCACCGCCTTTACCATCAGCGCCGCGTTTGCCGGTTTCGCCGGGACGCTGTTCGCCGCGCGCCAGGGCTTTGTCAGCCCGGAATCCTTCACCTTTGCCGAGTCGGCTTTTGTGCTGGCGATTGTGGTTCTCGGCGGGATGGGATCGCAGTTTGCGGTGATTCTCGCCGCCGTGCTGCTGGTGGTGTCGCGCGAGCTGATGCGTGATTTCAACGAATACAGCATGTTGATGCTGGGTGGTTTGATGGTGCTGATGATGATCTGGCGTCCGCAGGGTCTGCTGCCGATGACGCGTCCGCAGCTGAAGCTGAAAAAAGGTCAGGCGAAAGGAGAGCAGGCATGAGTCAGCCATTATTATCCGTCAGCGGCCTGATGATGCGCTTTGGCGGCCTGCTGGCGGTCAACAACGTGTCGCTGGAGCTGCACCCCCAGGAGATCGTGTCGCTGATTGGCCCTAACGGCGCCGGGAAAACCACGGTCTTCAACTGCCTGACCGGTTTTTATAAGCCGACCGGCGGCAGCATCATGCTGCGCGATCAGCATCTGGAAGGGCTGCCGGGGCAGCAGATCGCCCGAATGGGCGTCGTCCGTACCTTCCAGCACGTGCGCCTGTTCCGTGAAATGACGGTGATTGAAAACCTGCTGGTGGCGCAACATCAGCAGTTGAAAACCGGGGTCTTCTCCGGCCTGCTGAAAACGCCGTCCTTCCGCCGCGCGCAGAGCGAAGCGCTGGACCGTGCCGCCACCTGGCTGGAGCGTATTGGCCTGCTGGAGCATGCTAACCGCCAGGCCAGCAACCTGGCCTACGGTGACCAGCGGCGGCTGGAAATTGCCCGCTGCATGGTGACCCAGCCGGAAATCCTGATGCTGGATGAACCGGCGGCCGGCCTGAACCCGAAAGAGACCAAAGAGCTGGACGAGCTGATCGCCGAGCTGCGCAGTCATCACAACACCACCATCCTGCTGATTGAACATGATATGAAGCTGGTGATGGGTATTTCCGATCGTATTTACGTGGTCAACCAGGGCACGCCGTTGGCTAACGGTACGCCGGAAGAGATCCGCAACAACCCGGACGTGATCCGCGCATACCTTGGTGAGGCATAAGTATGGAAAAAGTGATGTTATCTTTTGACAACGTAAGCGCCCACTACGGCAAGATTCAGGCGTTGCATAACGTCAGTCTGCACATTAATCAGGGGGAAATCGTCACCCTGATTGGCGCGAACGGCGCGGGTAAAACCACGCTGCTCGGCACTCTGTGCGGCGATCCGCGCGCCTCCAGCGGGAAAGTGGTTTTTGATGGTAAAGACATCACCGACTGGCAAACCGCGAAAATCATGCGCGAAGCGGTGGCGATTGTCCCGGAAGGGCGTCGCGTCTTCTCGCGTATGACGGTTGAAGAGAACCTGGCGATGGGCGGCTTTTTTGCCGATCGTGACCAGTTTCAGAGCCGTATTCAGTGGGTCTACGAACTGTTCCCGCGGCTGCTCGAACGCCGTATTCAACGGGCGGGGACCATGTCTGGCGGCGAGCAGCAGATGCTGGCGATTGGCCGCGCGTTGATGAGTCAGCCGCGCCTGCTGCTGCTCGACGAACCCTCGCTGGGGCTGGCGCCGATCATCATCCAGCAGATTTTCAACACCATCGAACAGCTGCGCGAGCAGGGGATGACCATTTTCCTCGTCGAACAGAACGCTAACCAGGCGCTGAAGCTGGCTGACCGCGGCTATGTGCTGGAAAACGGTCATGTGGTGCTGGAAGATACCGGCGAGCGGCTTCTGGCCAACGAGGCGGTACGTAGCGCCTATCTCGGCGGGTAATGACCCTGCCAGAAACGATAATTCTGTAGCCCGGACGAGGCGTTGCTACCGACTCCGGGAAAGCGATAGGGCTGACACGCTCAGCGCATTTCCCCCGACGCGACGTCCGGCCGGGCTACTGACTTCACGGTTTGCCGATTTTTTACGGCTTTATATTCAACGGCGTGCCGTAGCTCCCACTTTCCTGTCTCCAATCTTTCATCGTCTTGCCATCTCTCTGACGCGTTACTATCTTTTTTTTGTAATAAAAAAGTTATTTTTCTGTAATTCGAGCATGTCATGTTACCCCCGCGAACATAAAACGCGTGAAATCGCGCATCTGGAACAACAAGAGAGATAACCGATGATATCGTTACGACATACAGCTTTAGGACTGGCGCTCAGCCTGGCATGTGCTGGTCAGGCGTTGGCAGTAACTACCATCCCGTTCTGGCATTCCATGGAAGGGGAGTTGGGTAAAGAAGTTGATTCTCTGGCGCAACGTTTCAATGAGGCCAACCCGGATTACAAAATTACCCCGGTGTACAAAGGCAACTACGAGCAGAGTCTGAGCGCGGGCATCGCCGCATTCCGTACCGGTAATGCCCCGGCGATCCTTCAGGTTTATGAAGTCGGTACCGCAACGATGATGGCCTCCAAAGCCATTAAACCGGTTTATCAGGTGTTTACCGATGCGGGCATTAAGTTTGATGAATCGCAGTTCGTTCCCACCGTTTCGGGTTACTACACCGACTCAAAGAGCGGCCATCTGCTCTCTCAACCGTTTAACAGCTCCACGCCAGTGCTGTACTACAACAAAGACGCCTTCAAAAAAGCCGGCTTAGATCCGGAGCAGCCGCCGAAAACCTGGCAGGAGCTGGCGGCATATACCGATAAGCTGAAAGCGGCAGGGATGAAATGCGGCTACGCCAGCGGCTGGCAGGGCTGGATTCAGATTGAAAACTTCAGCGCCTGGCATGGCCTGCCGGTGGCGACCCAAAATAACGGTTTTGACGGTACCGATGCGGTTCTGGAATTCAACAAGCCGGAGCAGGTGAAGCATATCGCCATGCTCGAAGCGATGAACAAGAAAGGCGATTTCAGCTACTTCGGACGTAAAGACGAGTCCACCGAGAAGTTCTATAACGGTGATTGCGCGATAACTACCGCCTCTTCCGGTTCACTGGCCGATATTCGTCAGTATGCCAAATTCAACTACGGCGTGGGCATGATGCCGTATGACGCCGACGTGAAAGGCGCGCCGCAGAACGCCATCATCGGCGGGGCCAGCCTGTGGGTGATGCAGGGCAAAGATAAGGAAACCTATACCGGGGTGGCGAAATTCCTCGAGTATCTGGCAAAACCGGAAATCGCGGCGGAATGGCATCAGAAAACCGGCTATCTGCCGATCACCACCGCCGCTTACGACCTGACCCGTCAGCAGGGCTTCTATGACAAGAACCCAGGCGCGGATATTGCGACCCGCCAGATGCTGAACAAGCCGCCGTTGCCGTTCACCAAAGGGCTGCGTCTGGGCAACATGCCGCAGATCCGTACCATTGTGGACGAGGAGCTGGAGAGCGTGTGGACCGGTAAGAAAACGCCACAGCAGGCGCTGGATTCAGCGGTTGAGCGTGGTAACCAGCTGCTGCGTCGTTTTGAGCAGTCGACTAAGTCGTAAGGTACAGATGCCGGAAGGTTCCCCCGGCGGCGTTGAGCCTGCCGGGGCGATCGCGTGAAGTCGCCCGGATACGGCGCTTGCGCCGCCATCCGGGACGTTATCCGGCATCGTTAAGCAAAAGAGTAACCTCATGTCATCATCCCGTCCGGTATTCCGCTCGCGTTGGCTGCCTTATATGCTGGTCGCGCCGCAGCTGATTATCACCATTATTTTCTTTATCTGGCCCGCCGGCGAAGCGCTGTGGTATTCGCTGCAGAGCGTCGATCCATTTGGCCTTTCCAGCCAGTTTGTCGGCCTGGACAACTTCGTTACGCTGTTCCACGACCCGTACTATCTGGACTCATTCTGGACCACCATCAAGTTCAGCAGCCTGGTCACCTTCAGCGGGCTGATCATTTCGCTGTTCTTTGCCGCGCTGGTTGACTATGTGGTGCGCGGCAGCCGCTTCTATCAAACGCTGATGCTGCTGCCCTACGCCGTGGCGCCGGCGGTGGCGGCGGTGCTATGGATTTTCCTCTTTAACCCCGGGCGCGGGTTGATCACCCACTTCCTCGCTGAGATGGGCTACGACTGGAACCATGCGCAGCACAGCGGTCAGGCGATGTTTCTCGTGGTGTTTGCGTCGGTATGGAAACAGATTAGCTATAACTTCTTGTTTTTCTTCGCTGCATTGCAATCTATTCCGCGCTCGCTGGTGGAAGCCGCGGCAATTGACGGCGCCGGGCCGATTCGCCGCTTCTTTAAGCTGGCGCTACCGCTGATTGCGCCGGTCAGCTTCTTCCTGCTGGTGGTCAACCTGGTGTATGCCTTCTTTGATACCTTCCCGGTGATCGATGCGGCCACCGCGGGCGGTCCGGTACAGGCTACCACCACCTTGATTTATAAGATCTATCGCGAAGGTTTCGCCGGACTCGATCTCTCTGCTTCCGCCGCTCAGTCGGTAGTGCTGATGTTGCTGGTGATCGTGCTGACGGTCGTTCAGTTCCGCTACGTTGAAAGTAAGGTGCGCTACCAATGATCGAGAACCGTCGCGGGCTGACGATTTTCAGCCACACCATGCTGATTGCCGGGATTGCCGTGATCCTGTTCCCGCTGTATGTCGCCTTTGTCGCGGCGACCCTGGATAACACGGCGGTCTTTGAGACGCCGATGACGTTAATTCCCGGCGGACACCTGCTGGAGAATATGGCCACTATCTGGACCCAGGGGGTCGGAGCCAACAGCGCGCCGTTCTGGCTGATGATGCTGAACAGCTTCATCATGGCGTTTGGCATCACGGTGGGGAAAATCGTGGTGTCGATGCTCTCCGCATTCGCCATCGTCTGGTTCCGCTTTCCGCTGCGTAATCTGTTCTTCTGGATGATCTTTATCACCCTGATGCTGCCGGTTGAAGTGCGTATTTTTCCCACGGTGGAAGTGATCGCCAATCTGAAAATGCTCGACAGCTACGCCGGGCTGACGCTGCCGCTGATGGCCTCGGCGACCGCCACCTTCCTGTTTCGTCAGTTCTTTATGACGCTGCCGGACGAACTGATTGAGGCGGCGCGTATCGATGGCGCTTCACCGATGCGCTTTTTCCGCGACATCGTGCTGCCGCTGTCGAAAACCAATCTGGCGGCGCTGTTTGTGATCACCTTTATCTACGGCTGGAACCAGTATCTGTGGCCGTTGTTGATTATTCAGGACGTCAATCTTGGCACCGCGGTGGCGGGTATCAAAGGCATGATCGCCACCGGCGAAGGCACCACGCAGTGGAATCAGGTGATGGCCGCGATGCTGCTGACGCTGATTCCCCCGGTCGTTATCGTTTTAGCCATGCAGCGGGCGTTTGTGCGTGGTTTAGTGGACAGTGAGAAATAAAATGGCAGGTTTAAAACTACAGGCTGTAACCAAAAGCTGGGACGGCAAAACCCAGGTGATTCAACCGCTGACGCTGGACGTCGCGGACGGGGAATTCATCGTCATGGTCGGGCCGTCCGGCTGCGGCAAATCAACGTTACTGCGCATGGTGGCCGGGCTTGAGCGGGTGACCAGCGGCGATATCTGGATTAACCGCCAGCGGGTCACCGAGATGGAGCCGAAGGATCGCGGTATCGCGATGGTGTTCCAGAACTACGCCCTCTATCCGCACATGAGCGTGGAAGAGAACATGGCCTGGGGGCTCAAAATCCGCGGGATGGGCAAAGGCCTGATCGCCGAGCGGGTGGAGGAAGCGGCGCGGATTCTGGAGCTGGACGGCCTGCTCAAGCGCCGCCCGCGCGAGCTCTCCGGCGGCCAGCGTCAGCGCGTGGCAATGGGCCGCGCGATTGTCCGCGACCCGGCGGTATTCCTGTTTGATGAACCGCTGTCAAACCTCGATGCCAAGCTGCGCGTGCAGATGCGCCTCGAACTTCAGCAGCTGCATCGCCGGTTGAAAACCACCTCGCTGTACGTGACGCACGATCAGGTAGAAGCCATGACTCTTGCCCAGCGGGTGATGGTGATGAATAAAGGCGTTGCCGAACAGATCGGCACGCCGGTGGACGTTTACGAAAAACCGGCCAGCCGCTTCGTTGCCAGCTTTATCGGCAGCCCGGCGATGAACCTGCTGGAAGGGCGTATCAGCGCAGATGGTCGTCGTTTTGAACTGGAAGGCGGCCTGCGTTTACCTATCGATGGCGAGCATCGCCGCCATGCCGGGCGTAAGATGACGCTAGGTATCCGTCCGGAGCATTTTGCATTAAGCTCCCAGGTGGAAGGTGGCGTACCGCTGGTGATGGATACGCTGGAAATTTTAGGTGCCGATAACCTGGCCCACGGGCGCTGGGGCGAGCAGAAACTGGTGGTCAGACTGCCTCACCAGCAGCGTCCGTCAGCGGGCAGCACGCTGTGGCTGCATCTGCCGGAGGATCATCTGCACCTCTTTGATGGTGAAACAGGACAACGCGCATGAGTGACTGGCCTTATCCCCACATCGTCGCCCATCGTGGCGGCGGTAAACTGGCCCCGGAAAACACCCTGGCGGCGATCGATGTTGGCGCGCGTTTCGGTCATACGATGATCGAGTTTGACGCCAAGCTGTCGAAAGACGGGCAAATCTTTTTGCTCCACGACGACCATCTGGATCGCACCAGCAACGGCTGGGGCATCGCGGGTGAACTGACGTGGAACGAGCTGCTGAAAGCGGATGCCGGAAGCTGGTATAGCCACCAGTTCAAAGGCGAGCCGCTGCCGCTGCTCTCTGCGGTGGCACAACGTTGCCGCCAGCACGGCATGATGGCGAATATTGAAATCAAGCCCACCACCGGCACCGCTCCGCTGACCGGCAAAGCGGTGGCGCTGGCGGCTCGTGAGCTGTGGCAGGGCATGACGCCGCCGCTGCTCTCATCGTTTGAGATTGACGCTCTGGAGGCGGCGCAGCACGCCGTACCCGAGCTGCCGCGCGGGCTGTTGCTGGATGAGTGGCGTGAGGACTGGCGCGAGTTAACCGCCCGCCTGGGCTGCGTCTCTATCCACCTTAACCATAAGCTGCTGGATGAGGCGCGCGTGGCGACCCTGAAGGCCGCGGGTCTGCGCATCCTCGTTTATACCGTCAATAAACCCCAGCGCGCCGCTGAACTGTTGCGCTGGGGAGTGGACTGTATCTGCACCGACGCGATTGACCTTATTGGCCCGCACTTCCAACCCTGAGCCGCCGGCAAACGGCCCCGCTACGGGGTCGTCTGCCGTGGCAACATGCCGCCGTTGGGATTCGGCAGCGCCTGCTGTGACGAATTCAAATTGCCGCTCTGCTGGACCCGCTGCTGATTGTTATTCAGCTGGGTCTGCAGATGCTGCTGCTGGGCGCGCGTCTGGTTCTGCATATCCTGCTTAAGCATGCTTTGGTGCTGCTGTTGCTGGACCTGCATCTGATTTTGCATCCGCTGTTGGCTGGGGACCACGTACCCCGGCTGGTTAGGGTTATTGGTGGTATTGAGCGGCTGCGCCAGAACGCTAAGCGGCATCAGCGCCGCCAGAAATAAGCGTGCTTTCATTATTCTCTCCTCCCGTGCGTGGGATCACTTAAGTGTACTTCCTTTCCGGCATAACAATGATTTTTTAGGACTTATCAACCAGGCTTATGCGGGGATAAAAACACATTTCAGGAGTAAGACAATGATAAAAGCACATTCCTGGCGTCAGGTGGTCATCGCTGTTTTGCTGGCCGGCGGCAGTTTTACCGTCGCGGCCGCGCCCGTCCCGCCTCCCGTCTCCTACGGCGTAGAAGAAGATGTCTTTCATCCGGTCCGCGCCCGGCAGGGAATGGTCGCCTCGGTGGATGCGACGGCCACCCGGGTGGGCGTCGATATTTTGCGCCAGGGGGGGAATGCCGTCGATGCGGCGGTAGCCGTGGGCTACGCGCTGGCGGTCACCCACCCGCAGGCCGGTAATATTGGCGGCGGCGGTTTTATGATGCTGCGGACCAAAGACGGGCACACCACCGCCATCGATTTTCGCGAAATGGCGCCGGAGCAGGCAACCCGGGATATGTTCCTCGACGATCAGGGGAACCCCGATAGCAAAAAATCGCTGACCTCGCACCTGGCCTCCGGTACGCCGGGTACCGTCGCAGGCTTCTCTCTGGCGCTGGAAAAATACGGCACCATGCCGCTTAACAAAGTGATCCGTCCGGCAATCAAGCTGGCGGAAGAGGGCTTCACGGTGAACGATGCGTTGGCCGACGATCTGAAGACCTACGGCAGCGAAGTGCTGCCGAACCACCCGAACAGCAAAGCCATCTTCTGGAAAAACGGTGAGCCGCTGAAAAAAGGCGACAAACTGGTACAGAAGCAACTGGGGAAAAGTCTCGAGCTGATCGCGGAACACGGCCCGGATGCTTTTTATAAAGGGGCGATAGCCGATCAGATAGCCGATGAGATGCAGAAAAACGGCGGGCTAATAACGCGGGCCGACCTCGCGGGCTATCAGGCGGTCGAGCGCATGCCGATCGGCGGCGAGTACCGTGGCTATCAGGTATTCTCGATGCCGCCGCCCTCTTCCGGGGGGATCCATATCGTGCAGATCCTCAATATCCTCGAAAACTTCGATATGCATAAATACGGCTTCGGCAGCGCAGACGCCATGCAGGTGATGGCGGAAGCCGAAAAACATGCCTATGCCGACCGCTCGGAGTATCTCGGCGATCCGGACTTTGTCAAAGTGCCGTGGCAGGCGCTGACCAACAAAGCCTACGCCAAATCGATTGCCGAACAGATTGATATCAATAAAGCGAAGCCTTCAAGCCAGATCCGTCCCGGTAAGCTGGCGCCGTATGAAAGTAACCAGACCACCCATTTCTCGGTGGTGGATAAAGACGGTAACGCGGTGGCGGTCACCTATACGCTGAATACCACCTTCGGAACCGGTATTGTGGCCGGTAATTCCGGGATACTGATGAATAACCAGATGGATGACTTCTCGGCAAAACCCGGCGTCCCGAACGTTTACGGACTGGTGGGCGGCGATGCCAACGCCGTGGGGCCGAAAAAACGCCCGCTGTCGTCAATGTCGCCGACCATCGTGGTGAAAGATGGCAAAACCTGGCTGGTCACCGGGAGCCCGGGCGGTAGCCGTATTATCACCACCGTGCTGCAGATGGTGGTCAACAGCATCGATTTCGGGATGAACGTCGCGGAAGCGACCAACGCGCCGCGCTTCCATCACCAGTGGCTGCCGGATGAGCTGTGGGTAGAGAAGGGCTTTAGCCCGGATACGCTGAAGCTGCTGGGAGAAAGGGGGCAGAAAGTGGCGGTGAAGGAGGCGATGGGCAGCACCCAGAGCATTATGGTGGGCCCGGACGGGACGCTGTACGGGGCGTCAGACCCGCGTTCACCGGATGATTTAACCGCCGGATACTAGCTTCTCTGCCGATCTCGCCCCTTCCCGTCGGGGAGGGGGCGATTCTGCCGCGGATCCCGCCTTTATGATCTGAGCCGCGCCATAAAGTAAGCGTCGACGTACTCGCCGTTGCGCAGCGCGTAGTTTCGTCCCGTGCCCTCAACGGTAAACCCGTGCTTGCGGTAGACGGCAACGGCGGCGGCGTTATCGACAAACACCGTTAATTCAATACGTTCAACCCGCAGCCAGTTATCGCACAGATTAATCATCTCGCGCATCAGCGCGCTGCCTACGCCGCGACCGTGAAATGGCGCCGCGACGCTCATGCCAAAGGTGGCGACGTGGCTGCGCCGCGGCCGGGGTTCAACGCTCAGCATCAGATGGCCGGCGACCTGCTCATCGAGGGTCGCCACCAGATGGTGGCTGTGAGGTTTCGGCTGCAGGCGCTCCTGCCACATTTCCATGGCAGGATGGGGAAGTTGTAGCGTGTCGTGATAGACCTCCGGGTGCGCAGTCAGCTGACGTAAGGGTTCTGCATCGCGCGGTTCGGCGTGGCGTATCACAATTTCACTCATTCCTCTTCTCCTTAGCGCCTGCGCGGCAGGCCTGGTACGCTCAATAGTCTCTTTAAACATTCCTGACTTTAAAAAACGCGTCAACGCCTAATTTTTGCAAAAAGAGGTAGACAAGTGCGAATGAGAATGATTATTATTGTCCTGCATTCAGGGAGACCCTTGCGGAAAGCCTGAAAGCACGACATTGCTCACATTGCTTCCAGTATTACTTTAGCCAGCCAGGTGCTGGCTTTTTTTTTGCTTTTTTTCGCCGATCGTTTTCCGCCATCTTTAATGGGTTAAGAGTTAAGTTCATCGCCGGGGTGCGCTATGGTTAGCAGCAGAAACCTCAACTAAGGACTGCGTTATGACTCTGCACTGCGCATTTATTGGATTCGGCAAAAGCACCACCCGCTACCATCTTCCTTACGTTCTGCACCGCAAAGACCGCTGGCATGTCGCCCATATCTATCGCCGTAGCGCGAAGCCGGAAGAGCAGGCGCCGCAATACTCGCACATCCACTTCACCAGCGATCTCGACGAGGTACTTAATGACCCGCAGGTCAGCCTGGTGATTGTCTGCACCCATGCGGACAGCCACTTTGCCTATGCCAGGCGGGCGCTGGAAGCCGGCAAAAACGTGCTGGTGGAAAAACCGTTTACGCCGACGCTTGCAGAGGCGAAAACGCTGTTCGCCCTGGCGAAGAGCAAAGGTCTGACGGTAACGCCATACCAGAACCGCCGCTTTGACTCCTGCTTTTTGACCACCAAAAAGGTGATTGAAAGCGGCAAGCTGGGAGAGATCGTCGAGGTGGAAAGCCATTTCGATCTCTATCGTCCGGTGGCGGAAACCCAGCCGGGATTGCCGCAGGATGGCGCCTTTTATGGTCTGGGCGTACACACGATGGATCAGATCATCTCGTTATTCGGCCGCCCGGACCGCGTGGCCTATGACATCCGCAGCCTGCGGAACAAAGCCAACCCGGATGATACGTTTGAAGCGCAGCTGTTCTACGGTGACCTGAAGGCCATCGTCAAAACCAGCCACCTGGTTAAGCTGGAGTACCCGAAATTTATCGTCCACGGCCATAAAGGTTCGTTTATCAAATACGGCATCGATCGGCAGGAAACCAGCCTGAAAGCCAATATTATGCCGGGTGAAGCGGGCTTTGCGGCGGATGACAGCGTCGGCGTGCTGGAATATGTGGATGAGAGCGGCGTCAGCGTGCGGGAAGAGATCCGCGTCGAGCCGGGGGACTATGGTCGCGTTTATGATTCCCTGTATGAGACCCTCGTCAACGGCCGGCAAAATTACGTCAAGGAATCTGACGTTCTCACCAATATGGAGATCCTGGAACGCGGCTTTGAACAGTCCTCTCCGGCGACGATAACCCTCGATAAATAAGCCTCTTTGGCTCCTCTGTGGTTGTTCATATTTTTTGAACAGAGGAGTCAATTTTCACCCTCTATGATCGGCAACGGATTGCGTCCACACTTATTCCATCGAAAACATACGGGGGTGCAAGATGATCTATTTACGTAAAGCTAACGAACGCGGCCACGCAAATCATGGCTGGCTGGATTCCTGGCATACTTTCTCTTTTGCGAACTATTACGATCCGAACTTCATGGGCTTTTCTGCGCTGCGGGTGATCAACGATGACGTGATCGACGCCGGCCAGGGATTCGGGACTCACCCGCACAAAGACATGGAAATCCTGACCTATGTGCTGGAAGGGGCGGTTGAGCACCAGGATAGTATGGGCAACAAAGAGCAGGTTCCGGCAGGCGAGTTCCAGATCATGAGCGCGGGGACCGGGGTGCGTCACTCGGAATACAACCCGAGCAGCACTGACCGTCTGCGCCTGTATCAGATCTGGATTATGCCTGAAGAAAATGGCATCGCCCCGCGCTACGAGCAGCGCCGCTTCGATGCCCTGCAGGGTAAACAGCTGGTGCTGTCACCGGATGCGCGTGAAGGCTCGCTGAAAGTACACCAGGATATGGAGCTGTACCGCTGGGCGCTGCTGAAAGATGAACAATCGGTGCACCAGATTGCCGCGGAACGTCGCGTATGGATTCAGGTGGTGAAAGGCGAAGTGACCATCAACGGCACCAAAGCGACCACCAGCGATGGCCTGGCGATTTGGGATGAGCAGGCGATTTCGGTTCACGCCGATAGCGATAGCGAAATTCTGCTTTTCGATCTGCCGCCGGTCTAAATAAATTGCGCAACCTGTCCTAATCATTAGGCCGGGTTGCGCTTTGTCCGTGATAAACTGGGAGAATGTCTCCCCTTTATCCCAGTCAGGACGATGAAAAAGAAAAGACCCGTACTTCAGGATGTAGCCGATCTTGTCGGCGTGACCAAAATGACGGTCAGTCGCTTTTTGCGTAACCCGGAACAGGTTTCCGAGGCCCTGCGTGGCAAGATTGCCGTTGCTCTCGATGAACTGGGTTATATTCCCAATCGCGCGCCTGATATCCTCTCCAATGCCACCAGTCGCGCCATCGGCGTGCTGTTGCCTTCGTTAACCAACCAGGTCTTCTCGGAAGTGTTGCGCGGTATTGAAAGCGTCACCGACGCCTTTGGCTATCAAACGATGCTGGCGCACTACGGCTATAAGCCGGAAATGGAAGAGAAACGCCTTGAATCCATGCTCTCATGGAACATCGACGGCCTGATCCTCACCGAACGCACCCACACGCCGCGCACGCTGAAAATGATCGAAGTTGCCGGGATCCCGGTTGTCGAGCTGATGGACAGCCAGTCGCCGTGTCTCGATATTGCCGTTGGCTTTGATAACTTCGAAGCCGCGCGGCAGATGACCGCGGCGATTATTGCCCGCGGCCATCGCCATGTGGCCTATCTGGGCGCGCGTCTTGATGAACGTACTATCATCAAGCAGAAGGGGTATGAGCAGGCGATGCTCGATGCCGGCATGACGCCGTACAGCGTGATGGTCGAGCAATCGTCCTCCTACTCGTCGGGGATTGAGCTGATGCGCCAGGCGCGTCGCGAATACCCGCAGCTTGACGGAATTTTCTGCACCAACGATGACCTTGCGGTGGGCGCCGCCTTTGAGTGCCAGCGCCTGGGGCTGAAAATTCCGGATGATATGGCGATTGCCGGTTTCCACGGCCATGATATTGGTCAGGTGATGGAGCCGCGTCTGGCCAGCGTGCTGACCCCGCGTGAGCGGATGGGGCGCATCGGCGCCGAACGTCTGCTGGCGCGTATTCGTGGTGAAGCGGTGATGCCTAAGATGTTAGATTTAGGTTTCACATTGTCACCGGGTGGATCTATTTAAACTGACAAGTTTGAAGTAGATCACACATATTCACTTCTGGCACGAATGGTGATTGCTAATCCCTAAGTCCGGCATGACAATGTTACCGATAACAGTTACCCGTAACAATCAACCTGTAGGCGGCATTTCACGCTGTATCACTGCAGCCGGAAGCGCCTCGCGTATGTGTCCAGTGGGAGGAAGCTTTGAGCACGATTAACCATGATCACCACGTCTATGTCCTGATGGGCGTTTCCGGCAGTGGTAAATCCGCTGTCGCCAGCGAAGTGGCGCATCAGCTGCATGCCGCGTTTCTCGATGGTGACTTTCTGCATCCGCGTAGCAATATCAATAAGATGGCATCCGGCGAGGCGTTAAACGATGACGACCGCACGCCGTGGCTGCAGGCGCTGAACGATGCCGCGTTTGCCATGCAGCGGACCAATAAAGTCTCGCTGATCGTCTGCTCGGCGCTGAAAAAGAGCTATCGCGACATTCTGCGCAAGGGCAATCCAAACCTCTCTTTCATCTACCTGAAAGGGGATTTCGACCTGATCGAAAGCCGTCTGAAGGCGCGAAAAGGGCATTTCTTCAAAACCCAGATGCTGGTGACGCAGTTTGAAACGCTGCAGGAACCGGGTGCAGACGAAGGCGATGTATTAATCGTCGATATTGATCAGCCGCTGGAAGGCGTGGTCGCGAGCACCATTGAGGTGATCAACAAAGGCAGTAACTAGTGAGTACATTAACGCTTGTTTTAACGGCAGTCGGCTCCGTTTTGCTGCTGCTGTTTTTAGTCATGAAGGCGCGTATGCATGCTTTCGTGGCTTTGATGGTGGTTTCTATTGGCGCAGGCCTCTTTTCCGGCATGCCGTTGGATAAAATCGCAGCGACGATGGAAAAAGGGATGGGCGGTACGCTGGGCTTTCTGGCGATCGTCGTGGCGCTGGGGGCGATGTTCGGCAAGATTCTTCATGAGACCGGCGCTGTCGATCAGATAGCCGTTAAGATGTTGAAATCTTTTGGCCACAGCCGCGCCCATTATGCTATTGGCCTCGCCGGGCTTATCTGCGCGCTGCCGCTGTTCTTCGAAGTGGCCATCGTGCTGCTGATTAGCGTGGCCTTCTCAATGGCGCGCCATACCGGCACCAACCTGGTGAAGCTGGTTATCCCGCTGTTCGCCGGCGTTGCGGCGGCCGCGGCATTCCTGCTGCCAGGGCCGGCGCCGATGCTGCTGGCATCGCAAATGCACGCCGACTTTGGCTGGATGATTCTGATTGGTCTGTGCGCGGCGATTCCGGGGATGATCATTGCCGGGCCGCTGTGGGGCAACTTTATCAGCCGCTACGTCGAGCTGCATATTCCTGATGATATTAGTGAGCCAAGCCTGGGCGAAGGCAAGATGCCGTCATTTGCCTTTAGTCTGTCGCTGATTCTGCTGCCGCTGGTGCTGGTCGGGCTGAAAACGATCGCCGCGCGCTTTGTGCCGGAGGGCTCCAGCGCCTACGAATGGTTCGAATTTATCGGCCATCCGTTTACCGCGATTCTGGTGGCGTGCCTGGTGGCGATTTACGGCCTGGCGGTTCGTCAGGGAATGGCAAAAGATCGGGTGATGGAAATCTGCGGCCATGCGCTGCAACCCGCGGGGATTATCCTGCTGGTTATCGGTGCGGGCGGAGTCTTTAAACAGGTGCTGGTTGACTCCGGCGTGGGCCCGGCCCTCGGCGAAGCGCTGACCGGTATGGGTCTGCCGATTGCGATTACCTGCTTCGTGCTGGCGGCCGCGGTCCGTATTATCCAGGGCTCGGCGACCGTCGCCTGCTTAACGGCCGTGGGTCTGGTTATGCCGGTGATTGAGCAGTTGAACTACAGCGGCGCGCAAATGGCGGCGCTCTCCATCTGTATCGCAGGCGGTTCGATCGTGGTGAGCCACGTGAACGATGCCGGTTTCTGGCTGTTCGGTAAGTTTACCGGCGCCACGGAAGCGCAGACGCTGAAAACCTGGACCATGATGGAAACGATCCTCGGCACCACCGGCGCCATCGTCGGCATGATTGCGTTTACGCTACTGAGCTAAACGCAGACGCCAGCAGCCCAGCCGTAGCATCGCGAGGCCGGGCTGATCTTCCCCGCGCAACAGGGGCGTAAAAACGCCCTGGTTGCGCGATACGACGAAAGACTTAATCCTCATAAGGCCCCGCTATGACTGGGGTTGGCTGTTTTTTTCAGCCTTGTGCAAATCGCAAAATTTCTCCGCTGTTCCATAATCCAGATCAACAAAATAGCGGCGGAAACGATTCCCTTCCTGATGCCAGTACCAATATTATTATTGTGGTTTTGCTGGGGCCGATGCCTGCAGAAGCTGCCTTAAATAAGTTGCTTTACTGATTGCCGGGCAATCATTGATTAATTTCACTTGCGACTTTAGCAGCATTTTGTAATGTGAAGGGCTAACCAGTAGGAAACTGGCTTGGCACAAACAGCACACATCTCCCAGGAAATACGTTATGAAAAATGTTGGTTTTATCGGCTGGCGCGGAATGGTCGGTTCTGTACTCATGCAACGCATGGTTGAAGAGCGCGACTTCGACGCCATTCGCCCTGTTTTTTTCTCCACCTCTCAGCTGGGGCAGCCTGCTCCATCCTTCGGTGGCAGCACCGGCGGCACGCTTCAGGATGCGTTTGATCTCGAAGCGCTGAAGGCGCTGGATATTATTGTGACCTGCCAGGGCGGCGATTATACCAATGACGTGTATCCGAAGCTGCGCGAGAGCGGCTGGCAGGGTTACTGGATTGATGCGGCCTCTTCGCTGCGCATGAAAGATGACGCGATCATTATTCTTGACCCGGTGAACCAGGACGTGATCACCGCCAGCCTGAATAACGGGGTGAAAACCTTTGTCGGCGGTAACTGTACCGTCAGCCTGATGCTGATGTCCCTCGGCGGCCTGTTCGCACAGGATCTTGTGGAGTGGGTCAGCGTGGCGACTTACCAGGCGGCATCCGGCGGCGGCGCGCGTCATATGCGTGAACTGCTGACCCAGATGGGTCAGTTGCATAGCCATGTCGCGAGCGAGCTGGCGAATCCGGCATCCGCCATTCTGGACATCGAACGCAAAGTGACCGCCCTGACCCGCAGCGGAGAGCTGGCGGTGGATAACTTTGGCGTGCCGCTGGCCGGCAGCCTGATCCCATGGATCGACAAACAGCTGGATAACGGCCAGAGCCGCGAAGAGTGGAAAGGCCAGGCGGAAACCAACAAGATTCTCGCCACCTCGTCAGTCATTCCGGTGGATGGCCTGTGTGTCCGCGTCGGCGCGCTGCGCTGCCACAGTCAGGCATTCACCATCAAACTGAAGAAAGATGTTTCTATCCCGACCGTTGAAGAACTGCTGGCGGCGCACAACCCGTGGGCCAAAGTGGTACCGAACGATCGCGACATCACCATGCGCGAGCTGACCCCGGCCGCCGTCACCGGCACCCTGACCACCCCGGTGGGGCGTCTGCGTAAGCTGAACATGGGGCCGGAGTATCTGTCGGCCTTCACCGTCGGCGACCAGCTGCTGTGGGGCGCTGCCGAGCCGCTGCGACGCATGTTGCGCCAGCTGGCCTGATAACTGGATGAACAAAAGGGGGTGTCTGACACCTCCTTTTTTTTGCGTAATACAAGGAGTACACGCGGATGTTTGATTTTTTCCCCCGGAGGTAAGACAGCCTTGGCTATGCTTTAAGTAAGGAACGACAACGTTGCCTTACCTGAAGGTGGGACGGAGCAGGAGGATGCACGGTGTGCTGCCCCGTTCAGGTCAAAAAAAGTCGCCAGATACAGGAAAGGGCGACACTTACAACAGGATGAAACCATGTCTAATCGTATCGATAGAGACGTGATTAATGCGCTTATCTCCGGCCATTTTGCGGATCCTTTTTCCGTGCTTGGCATGCACTCAACCGATGCTGGTCTGGAAGTGCGCGCATTATTACCCGATGCCACCGATGTATGGGTGATTGAACCGAAAACCGGGCGTAAAGTCGGCAAGCTCGAATGCCTCGACTCACGCGGATTCTTTAGCGGCGTTCTGCCGCGGCGAAAAAATGCTTTTCGCTACCAGCTGGCGGTCACCTGGCACGGCCAGCAAAACCTGATTGACGACCCTTATCGCTTTGGCCCGCTGCTGCAGGAGCTTGACGTCTGGCTGCTCTCCGAAGGAACCCATCTGCGGCCCTACGAGACCCTGGGCGCTCATGCCGACACCATGGACGGGGTGACCGGGACGCGCTTTTCCGTCTGGGCGCCGAACGCCCGCCGGGTGTCGGTGGTCGGTCAGTTCAACTACTGGGACGGCCGTCGCCACCCGATGCGCCTGCGCAAAGAGTCCGGCATCTGGGAGCTGTTTGTCCCCGGCGCGCACAACGGCCAGCTGTATAAGTTCGAGCTGATTGACGCCCACGGCCACCTGCGGGTGAAATCCGACCCTTACGCCTTTGAAGCGCAGATGCGCCCGGAAACCGCCTCGCTGATCTGCGGCCTGCCGGAGAAAGTGGAACAACCGCCGGCCCGTAAGCAGGCCAACCAGTTTGACGCCCCGATTTCGATCTATGAAGTTCACCTCGGCTCCTGGCGTCGGCATACCGATAACAATTTCTGGCTCAGCTACCGCGAGCTGGCGGACCAGCTGGTGCCCTATGCCCGATGGATGGGCTTCACCCATCTCGAACTGCTGCCGGTGAACGAACACCCGTTTGACGGCAGCTGGGGCTATCAGCCCACCGGGCTGTACGCGCCGACCCGCCGCTTCGGCACCCGGGAAGATTTCCGCTACTTCCTCCATGCCGCGCATGCCGCCGGCCTGAACGTGATCCTCGACTGGGTGCCGGGCCACTTCCCGGCGGATGACTTCGCCCTGGCGTTGTTTGACGGCACCGCGCTGTATGAGCACAGCGACCCGCGCGAAGGCTATCACCAGGACTGGAACACGCTGATCTATAACTACGGCCGCCGTGAAGTCAGCAACTTCCTGGTGGGGAACGCGCTGTACTGGATCGAGCGTTTCGGCATCGATGCGCTGCGGGTGGATGCGGTGGCGTCGATGATCTACCGCGACTACAGCCGCAAGCAGGGCGAGTGGGTGCCCAACGAGTACGGCGGCCGGGAAAACCTCGAGGCGATCGAGTTCCTGCG
>NZ_SMCV01000005.1 GCF_004342285.1 Klebsiella sp. BIGb0138
CTGACCCCATGCCGAACTCAGAAGTGAAACGCCGTAGCGCCGATGGTAGTGTGGGGTCTCCCCATGTGAGAGTAGGGAACTGCCAGGCATCAAATTAAGTGTGCTGATATGGCTCAGTTGGTAGAGCGCACCCTTGGTAAGGGTGAGGTCCCCAGTTCGACTCTGGGTATCAGCACCAGTTTTTAGGTTAAAGTTCGGCACTTTGAAAAGAATTTGCCTGGCGACGAGAGCGCGGTGGTCCCACCTGACCCCATGCCGAACTCAGAAGTGAAACGCCGTAGCGCCGATGGTAGTGTGGGGTCTCCCCATGTGAGAGTAGGGAATTGCCAGGCATCAAATAAAGCAGAAGGCCCAGTCGAAAGACTGGGCCTTCTGCTTTTCTGCTGTTCGCATGACGCATATGTGGTTACTGTTTCGCTAAACAGGCAACCCCCAGCTAAACAAAAAGGGCCTGGTCGATAGACCGGGCCCCTTGTTTTACTGCTGTTTGTTGGCAACAGTATCAGCGGTATGAGTTAACGGGTCAGCGCGACGATCCCCAGCGTTAAACCCGCCACAGCCGCTGCACCTCCTGCAATGGCTCCCGCTGTTTCCCAGTTATCCTGGGTGGTCCCTTTCATACAGGTATTGGTATGAACTAATCTGCCCTCAGAGTCATAAACCGGTACGCAGGGAGAATCGTGTGCACAGCCGGCGAGTAAAGTGGCCAGCAGCGTCACTAAAATAAATTTTTTCATAATAAGACCTCTGAATAATCCGTCAGGTGGTATCGGCTGCGATACGGTACGGAATGGCCTATTTTACCATCGACACGATAACCGCCAGCTAGCTGAAATAATCTCAATGTATGACCGGCGTAAATATCATGGAGATAAGTGGGGAATTATGTGGGAAATATGCGGAATAAAATAATGAAATAGCGCAGAAAACCGCGTAATTACTGAGATCTTGATATAACAGATTGATTTTTAAATCGTCGTCTCGTCATATCGTTGGCCAAAAGAAAGGGAATGGCGGCTTCAGATTACTCGTCAGGACGGGGAGCTAAACGTGTTCCCATAATGGCCGTAGAGGCCCTCAGGCCCATAAGGGTCAACAGATACTGTTCGATCGGAATAAAGGCGGAGAATGTGACCAGGGAGCGCCTGACGACGTTTGTTAAGTGGTTTCAGGTCATTACCATCATGGACAGTATGACGTTATTCCGGGAGGAAAGGGAACCGCAGCAATAAGTATTATGGGAATGAAGGCAGAGAGGGGATGAGAAAAAAACGTCAGAGAGTAAAAAGGCGCTTCCCCATGCCGAAGAGCGCCTTTTAAAACAAGCAATTAACTGATTAGTATCAGTTCATGCCGTATTTTTTCAGTTTCTTACGCAGAGTACCGCGGTTGATGCCCATCATCAGGGCCGCACGGGTCTGGTTACCACGGGTGTATTGCATCACCATGTCCAACAGGGGCTGTTCAACTTCAGCCAGTACTAGCTCATACAGGTCATTCACATCCTGACCATTCAGTTGAGCAAAATAGTTCTTCAGTGCCTGTTTAACCGAGTCACGCAGGGGTTTTTGAGTTACCTGGTCCTGAGAGTTAACGGTAGAAACGGTCAGTACGTCAGAATTTACGCGTTGTTCGAACATAGTTCTGTCAGCTCTTTATTTCTGTTTACGCAAAATTTTCGAAGTATGCCTCCAACGCCTCCAGCTGATCGCTGGCATCCTCTATGGCGTTGAATGTGCGCCGAAACTGGTCATTTGGGGCGTGCTCCTGTAGATACCAGGAGACGTGCTTACGTGCAATTCGGTACCCTTTTGCCTGGCCATAAAAGTCATGCAATTCCCGAACATGCGCGCAAAGCAAACGCTTAACCTCTGCCAATGGCAGCGGGGGCAGCAGCTCCCCAGTGTCCAGATAATGCTGGATTTCCCGAAAGATCCAGGGTCTTCCCTGAGCCGCGCGGCCTATCATAAGGGCATCTGCCCCCGTATAGTCGAGCACGGCTCTGGCTTTAAGCGGGTCAGTAATGTCACCATTCGCGATAACCGGAATGGAAACTTTCTGCTTAACTGCCCGAATACTGTCGTATTCAGCGTCTCCGTTAAACAAACAGGCGCGTGTGCGTCCGTGAATAGTCAGAGCCTGAATGCCACACTCTTCAGCCAGTTGGGCAATTTCTACACAGTTACGGTGTTCCGGCTCCCAACCGGTGCGAATCTTGAGTGTCACGGGAACGTCCACTGCCTTGACGACCGCCGTCAGGATTAACTTCACCTGCTCGGGATACTGCAAGAGGGCTGAACCTGCGAGCTTGCGATTCACCTTTTTCGCCGGGCACCCCATATTGATATCAATAATCTGGGCGCCGCTTTCCACGTTAATACGGGCGGCTGCGGCCATCTCTTCCGGTACGCTACCGGCGATTTGCACGGTACGAATACCGGGCTCATCAACGTGCACCATCCGTAAACGAGACTTGTCACTCTCCCAAACCTGCGGGTTGGAGGACATCATCTCGGAAACGGTTAAACCGGCTCCCATCTCATAGCACAGCGTCCGGAATGGTCTGTCAGTAATGCCAGCCATAGGCGCTGCGATCAGGCGATTTCTGAGCTGATAGTGTCCGATGCGCATGAGTTAAGAAATGACCATACTGTGACTGCAAGGCGGCGTATATTACGCATTTTTTGCACGAGATGAAAGGCCAAACTTTGAACAATCCTCTGTCACAGATCAATGAATCCAGGATGAACGTAAAAGCGATGAGTAAATTATTATATTAATCATTGCGTTAATCGCCAGTGGATAATTTGTGTCCATTTATAAAATCGCAAAACTTCTCGATTTTTCTTAGAAAAAGGTGGCTGCAGACGGCATAAAACGCTGTTTTTGTAGCCAAAAAAGTGCTTCGTAATGCGATCTGGCTCTCATTTCCTGGCATCATTCGGTGGCTACTGGAAACAAAAATGCGGCCCGCAGGCCGCATTCCACGGTTACGTTCTCTGGCCGGTAATTCGGCACCACTCTTCTTTTTCCTCCACCGGGTCGAGGGTAAAGCGCTCGGCATAGGCTTCGCAGACGCTTTCCGCCTGGCTGGCGAGAATACCGGAAAGGCCCAGCAGGCCGCCTGAAACGGGCAGCACGCTGATTAACGGGGCTAACTCACGTAATGGGCCTGCCAGAATGTTGGCGACCACGACATCGGCGCTGAGGGCTTCTGGCTGATCCTGCGGTAAATAAAGTTCCAGACGCTCGGAGACGCCGTTACGTTCGGCGTTATCGCGGCTGGCCTGAATCGCCTGTGGGTCGATATCGATGCCAATCGCTTTCGCCGCGCCAAGTTTCAACGCGGCAATCGCCAGAATGCCCGAGCCACAGCCGAAGTCGATAATTGTTTTACCGGTCAGGTCCAGACCATCCAGCCACTGCAGGCAGAGCGACGTTGTCGGGTGAGTTCCGGTACCAAATGCCAGACCCGGATCCAGCATGACGTTGACCGCATTTTCATCCGGGACTTCACGCCAGCTTGGGCAAATCCACAGCCGCTCGCCAAAACGCATCGGGTGGAAGTTATCCATCCACTCACGTTCCCAGTCTTTATCTTCCAGCTGTTCGATTTTATGCGCGAAACCAGCGCCCAGCAGCGGGTGCTGCTCAAGAATAGCCACCACTTCATGCATATCGCTTTCGGCATCAAACAGGCCGATAACGTCCGTGTCTCCCCACAGACGAGTTTCACCCGGCAGCGGTTCGAATACCGGCGTATCGTGAGTATCCTGGAAGGTGATGGAGACCGCGCCGGCCTCCATCAGTGCGTCGCTTAACTCTTCCGCATGTGCGCCGGTGGTATTCAGTTTCAGTTGGATCCAAGGCATAGCAAAACTCTTTATTTGTCAGTAGTCATAAGGGGGGCCGGTGGTACGGGTTGACCAAAACGGTTACCCGCCACAAAAGCCAGCAAACTTAGCAGCAGCGAGGGCACAATCGGATGAAAGCCCAGGTACTGAATATTGAATGTTGCGAGTACGGCATACAGTACGCCACCCACGAGCATGGCACTGAGCGCGCCGGCGGCGTTTGCACGCTCCCAGTACAGCCCCAGCACCAGCGGCCATAAAAACACCGCTTCCAGGCCGCCGAAGGCCAGCAGGTTCAACCAGATAATCATTTCCGGTGGTCGCCATGCTGCCAGCATCATCAGGATCCCTAGCACCAGCGTGGTGGCCGTTGAGATCCGTTTTAGCTTCAGCTCATTGTGTCTTTTGGTCGGCTGTGCGCTCAGCCAAAGATCTTTAATGATCGTAGCCGATGCCTGCAATAAATGGGCGTTCACGTTCGACATGATCGCTGCCATCGGTGCGGCCAGAAACAGCCCGGCGGCCCACGGTGGCAAAACCTGCACCATCAAGGTCGGGATCACCTGATCCGGGACGGTCAGATCCGGCAGTACCGCGCGACCGAGCGCCCCCGCCAGGTGCATACCAAACATCAGCAAGGCGACAACCACGGTACCGATAATGATCCCACGGTGGACGGCTTTGCTGTCTTTATAAGAGATACAACGCACGGCGGTATGCGGCAGGCCAATCACGCCAAAACAGACCAGCACCCAGAACGACGTCATAAAGGTGGGGGTCAGAATGTCGCCTACTCCTTCGGGCGACACCAGCTGCGGGTTGATTTGCTGCAGGGTATCCACCGCATGATGCAGGCCGCCAGCCGCGTGTACGACACCCACCAGCAGCACGATGGTTCCAATCAGCATAACCATACCTTGCATGGTGTCGTTCAGCACGCTGGCGCGAAAGCCGCCAAACGCCGTATACAGCGCGATGGTAATGCCGAAGATCAGCAGGCCGGTTTCATACTTAATGCCCGCAGCAGTCTCCAGCAGGCGCGCGCCGCCGATAAACTGTACGGCGATGGCCCCGACGAAGGCGACCAGCAGGCTGACGCTGGCTATCCAGACCACCGCCCGACTCTGATAGCGAGCCTGCAGCATATCGTTGAGCGTGATGGCGTTGTAGCGCCGGGCGAGGATCGCGAATTTTTTCCCGAGGATCCCCAAAGAGAGCCAGATCGTCGGGACCTGGATCATCGCCAGCAGGACCCAGCCGAGTCCGTATTTGTAAGCGGCCCCCGGGCCACCGATAAACGAGCTGGCGCTGATATAGGTGGCGGTCAGCGTCATGGCCAGGACAAAGCCGCCCATCGAGCGGCTACCGAGGAAGTACTCGCTCAGGAAGCTGCCCTCGCTGCGTTTACGCATGGCGTAGATGGACAGACCGAATACCACGCCCAGGTAGGCTATTAGCACGACGATGATTTCAAGCTGCATCGTTATCCTCCAGAGGGATATCGCGGAAGATGAACCGTACCATCGCCCAGCACAGCAAAGTAAACAGCAGAGGCACCAGCAGGCAGGCCATTTCGAACCAGTGCGGCAGGCCGGTTATACCGATTCCATTACCCGGTAGATAGGCTGCAGCCAGCCAGGCGGCAAGATAGAGAAGGGTCAGCCACAGCGCCCAGCGCGCTTCTTTGTGGGCCTGAACAAACCGTTTGTCCATTTTTTAGTCCCAGGTGGATGAAGAAAGCGGGGATTGTACCGCATGGACAAGATCACGAGAGAGAAAAAGAAAAAAGGCCGGATGATCCGGCCTTTTGCTGCGCATGCAGGATTATTTTTCCTGCATGCCGAGTTTTTTCTCCAGATAGTGGATGTTGGTTCCACCATGCTGGAAGTGCTCGTCATTCATGATGCGAATCTGCAGATCGACGTTGGTTTTGATACCGTCGATAATCAGTTCCTGCAGCGCATTTTTCATGCGTGAAATCGCGACATCACGGGTCTCGCCGTAGCAGATCAGCTTGCCAATCATTGAGTCATAGTACGGAGGTACGGTGTAGCCTGCGTAGATATGAGACTCCCAGCGTACGCCAAAACCGCCCGGCGCGTGGAAGCGGGTAATTTTACCCGGGCTCGGCAGGAAGGTGTTCGGGTCTTCGGCGTTAATACGGCATTCCACCGCATGGCCACGAACCTGGACTTCTTCTTGCTTGATGGACAGCGGCTGACCGGCAGCAATACGCAGCTGCTCTTTGATCAGGTCCACGCCGGTGATCATTTCGGTAACCGGGTGTTCAACCTGAATACGGGTGTTCATTTCAATGAAGTAGAACTCGCCGTTTTCAAACAGGAACTCAAAAGTACCTGCCCCGCGGTAGCCGATATCGATACACGCTTTGGAGCAGCGCTCGCCGATGTAACGACGCAGTTCCGGGGTAATGCCCGGCGCCGGCGCTTCTTCGACCACTTTCTGGTGACGACGCTGCATCGAACAGTCGCGTTCAGCCAGATAGATAGCGTTGCCCTGGCCGTCAGCCAGTACCTGGATCTCGATGTGACGAGGATTTTCCAGGTATTTTTCCATGTAAACCATGTCGTTGCTGAAAGCCGCTTTCGCTTCAGCTTTGGTCATGGAGATGGATTGCGCCAGTTCAGCATCGCTGCGCACCACGCGCATACCGCGACCGCCGCCGCCGCCGGAAGCTTTGATAATCACCGGGTAGCCGATGCGTTTCGCATGGGCGCGGTTAGCATCCATGTCGTCGCCCAGCGGGCCGTCAGAGCCCGGAACGGTTGGAACGCCGGCTTTCTTCATGGCGGTAATTGCCGACACTTTGTCGCCCATCAGACGAATGGTGTCGGCTTTTGGCCCGATAAAGATAAAGCCTGAACGTTCTACCTGCTCGGCAAAGTTGGCGTTCTCGGAGAGAAAACCGTAGCCCGGGTGAATCGCCACCGCGCCGGTGATTTCAGCCGCGCTGATGATCGCCGGGATATTCAGATAGCTTTTTACGGACGGAGCCGGGCCGATACAGACCGTTTCATCCGCTAACAATACGTGTTTTAAATCGCGATCCGCAGTGGAGTGCACAGCAACGGTCTTGATGCCCAGTTCTTTACAGGCACGCAGGATACGCAGTGCAATCTCGCCACGGTTGGCGATAACAATTTTATCCAGCATGTTCGCCTCGTTACTCGATGACTACCAGCGGCTCATCAAATTCTACCGGTTGGCCACTTTCGATCAGAATGGCTTTCACCACGCCGGATTTATCGGCTTCGATCTGGTTCATCATTTTCATCGCTTCGACGATGCACAGGGTGTCGCCCACGTTAACTTTCTGGCCGACTTCCACAAACGCTTTGGCGTCCGGGCTCGGGGTGCGGTAGAAAGTACCGACCATCGGGGAACGTACGATGTGACCACTGAATTCCGCTTTCGCCGGTGCTTCTGCCTGAGCAGCGGCGGCCGGTGCTGCTGCAGCCGGTGCCTGAGCCTGCATCATTGGCGCGGCATAAGCCTGCTGCATTACCGGGTAGCTTGCATTCGGCGCGGCGCGGCTGATGCGTACAGACTCTTCGCCTTCAGAAATTTCCAGTTCGGAGATGCCTGATTCTTCAACCAGCTCGATCAGCTTTTTAATCTTACGAATATCCATGAGTGGGTTCCGTACTCTTTGTTTAGTGTGATTGTGACAGGCGTTTTACCGCCGTCTGTAAAGCGTATGAATAGCCGTCCGCACCCAGTCCGCAGATAACGCCCGCGGCGATATCCGACAGATAAGAGTGGTGGCGGAACGGTTCGCGTGCATGTACGTTGCTCAGGTGAATCTCGATAAACGGGATGCTCACCGCAAGTAACGCATCGCGGATAGCCACGCTGGTGTGCGTAAACGCGGCCGGATTAATCAGGATATAGTCCACAGTGTCTTTAGCCTGATGAATTCGGTCGATGAGCGCGAACTCCGCATTGGATTGCAGGTGATCCAGCGCCACGTTCAGAGCCGAAGCTTCTGATTCCAGACGGTTAACAATCTCAGAAAGCTTAAGGGTGCCATACTTCTCAGGCTCGCGTGTACCAAGCATGTTAAGGTTAGGTCCGTTTAAAAGCAAAATGCGAAACTTGTCAGCCATTACGTGGCTATCTCCTGCCATTTTCGGGTAAAAAACAAAATATACCTTCGATGCGCGCTTGTCACCTTTTCAGGGTCAGAAAACCCCGTCAGGAAAACCAAAGTCGCACATTATAACGATTTCGTAGCAATTGGCAGCTAAATACTGGTCTTATCAGGGAAGATTATCAACCGCTATCGTTAAAAGAGCCGCGGCTGATAAAAGATCTGCGGGAAACTGCACATATCTGTGGGTTATCGCCACCACAGGCGGAACTTCTTGTAACGCCATGCTAAGAGCAAGGCGGCGAGCACGATGTAAATCACCGGCTGCGGGGATAATATCTTCACCGACCACCAATAGTGGATAGGGGCAAGGATCGCTGCCAGATAGACGAAGTTATGCAGCGTTTGCCAACGTCGGCCTAATTTTCGTTGTACAGCCTGCGTAGAGGTCGCGGCCAGCGCCAGTAAAATCAGCCAGCTGATCAACCCCAACGTCAGATATGGCCGGCTGACTAACTCCGAACCCAGCAGCGCCAGGTTGTTGATACCTAACTCCAGCAAGGTATAACTGGTGAGATGCAGCGTCGCCCAGGCAAAACACCATAGTCCCAATAAACGCCGGGTGCGAATCAATAAAGGTTGTTTAGCGTAGCGCGCCAGCGGCGAGACAAGCAAGGTCGCGAGCAGAAATTTAAGAGCCATCCTACCGGTAAAGTGTTGAATATCTTTTGCCGGGTCGGCGCTAAAGTAGCCCTGTTGTGCGGCCCAGAAGAGCCAGATAAAGGGTAAAAAACCGGCCAGATGGAGAAGGACCTTCAGCCAGGTAATCTGTTTTACGCTCAGGCGCACTAGTAATTCTCCCGCAGATTCAGACCCCGATAGAGCGATGCCACCTCTTCAGCATAGCCGTTGAAGAGCAACGTCGGCTGACGCTTAACATCGAGCACGCCGCCTGAACCGATAAAGCGCTCCGTGGCCTGCGACCAGCGCGGATGATCGACATGCGGATTGACGTTGGCATAAAAGCCATATTCATCCGGCCCGGCCAGATTCCAGGTCGTTGGCGGACGTTCGCGGGTCAGTTCAATACTGACGATGGACTTGATGCCTTTAAAGCCATATTTCCAGGGAACCGTGAGGCGCACCGGCGCGCCGTTTTGCGGCGGCAGCGCCTTCCCGTAGACGCCGACGCTCAATAGCGTCAGGGGATGCATGGCTTCATCCAGCCGTAGCCCTTCAACATAGGGATAAGCCAGCCCGCCGCCGATAAAGCGGTCCTTCTGTCCCGGCATCTGGTCTGGCGCATAGACGGTTTTAAACGCCACAAAGCGGGCATTGCTGGTGGGTTCAACCAGCGCCAGCAGCTTATGCAGCGGAAATCCTACCCATGGCACCACCATCGACCAGGCCTCGACGCAGCGCATCCGATAAATACGCTCTTCCAGCGGAAAGCGTTTGGTCAAATCGTCATGATCGAGCGTCAGCGGTTTGGCGACCTCGCCGCCGATGGTGAGGGTCCAGGGATCGGTACGCAGGCTGCCGGCGTTGGCCGCCGGGTCGGCCTTATCCAGACCAAATTCATAGTAGTTGTTGTAACCAGAGACTTTATCTTCCGGCGTGAGCGCCAGCGTACTTTGCCATTCCGCAGGCTTGTTGAACGTCAACGCTTTACCTGCCGGAGCCGGCGGGCGATCGTGGCCTTTGAACCAGTCCAGGAGATCGGCCCGCGCCGTGGGGGAAAGCGAAAGGGCTGTCGCGGTAATGCCCAGGGTTTTCAGGACCTGGCGGCGTTGCAGCATAAAAACGGATTCTGCCGTTACGTCGGCTTCCGTGAGTTTCTTCGGTTTCATGACATCCTCCGGCATGCTTTTTCCTAAGCATGACGGAGGCGGAGATTTATCGCGAATATGTCACGAAAAATTGCAGATTAGGCGATCTTCACCAGCGTCCGACCCTGGATCTGGTTGTTCATGATCTTGTCGGCGAATGCCGGGGCTTCTGCGAGGGTAATTTCCGTGGCGCTTTCGGCGAAGAACGAATCCGGCAGGTCGCGAACCAGCCGTTGCCAGGCTTCTGCGCGGCGCGCGGGCGGCGTCATGACCGAATCCACGCCCTGCAGGCGCACGTTACGCAGAATAAAAGGCATCACCGTGGTCGGCAGCGCGAACCCCCCGGCCAGACCGCAGGCGGCGACGCAGCCGCCATAGTTCATCTGCGCCAGCACCTTCGCCAGCACTTTATCCCCGACGGTATCAATCGCTCCGGCCCACAGCTGCTTCTCCAGCGGACGGGATTCGGCAAATTCGTCGCGACCGAGAATACGCTGCGCGCCGAGGCTTTTCAGGTATGCATGAGTGCTTTCGCGGCCGGAAACCGCAACGACCTGATATCCCAGACGATGCAGCAGGGCGACCGCCGTGCTGCCGACGCCGCCGCTAGCGCCCGTCACGATGATTTCACCCTCCTGTGGACGGATACCGGCATCTTCTAACGCCATGACGCACAGCATGGCGGTGAAACCCGCGGTCCCAATAACCATCGCTTTGCGGCCATCAAGACCGTCAGGCATGGCCACCAGCCAGTCGCCTTTCACGCGTGCGCGCTCGGCCAGGCCGCCCCAGTGGGTTTCACCCACGCCCCAGCCGGTGAGCAGCACTTGCTGGCCGCAGTGGAAGCGCGGATCTTCACTGGCGTGGACGGTGCCGGCGAAATCGATGCCAGGAATCATCGGAAAGTTGCGGATGATTTTTCCCTTGCCGGTGATGGCCAGCGCATCTTTATAGTTGAGGCTTGACCATTGAATATCGACGGTAACATCACCCGCCGGAAGCTGCCCGGCGTCAATGGTTTGCACCGAAGAGATTGTTTTGCCATCCTGCTGTTCTAATATTAAAGCCTGCATCTGCGGGTCCTTATTTGTGCAAAGATTGGAAAAATTTTACTGCAGACTATACTCGCTATCGGCATTATTACGCCGACATAACGCAATAAATTGCCAGAAACGTCAGCTTTGATAGTATGCCTCGCGCTTTAGAAAGTTAGTGCTTACTTTAGGTAAAGCGCCAGTACCGGTGCCTGAATATCTATCGGGCGGTCATTCACTCGCGGAGTTAACACAGGGATGCGATTAACGACGAAGTTCTCAGCATTTGTCACGCTGCTTACCAGCCTGACCATCTTTGTTACGCTTATAGGTGCTTCGCTGAGTTTTTATAACGGTATCCAGCAGAAAATGGAGAATCGCGTCCAGGCCGTGGCGACGATGCTGGATAACCGTCTGGTCTCTTCCTCCTTTGCGTCGCTCGAACCGCAGATGGATGAGCTGATGACACCGGTGGAGGTCGTCCACGTTGACTTCCTGCTCAACGGCAAGCCGGTCTACAACCATTCGCGTAGCGGAAGCTATCGCCCGCCGGGCAGCAATAATCAGTTTCGCGACATCACGGTGCCGTCGCTAAAGCACCCTGGCATGACGATCCATCTGGTCTATCTCGATCCGATGGTCAATTACTTCCGCTCGCTGCATATCACCGCGCCGCTATCGGTCGCCATTGGCTTTATGGTGCTGGTTATCTTTTTCTCCGTCCGCTGGATCCGCCGTCAGCTGGCGGGGCAGGAGCTGCTTGAGGTGCGCGCGGCGCGTATTCTCAACGGTGAACGCGGGCCACAGGTGCGAGGGTCGGTACACGAATGGCCGGCGAGTACCAGCAGCGCGCTGGATATGCTGCTATCCGAACTGCAGTTTGCCAGCGATCAGCGCAGCCGCATGGATACGCTTATTCGTTCTTATGCCGCGCAGGACACCAAAACCGGGCTCAATAATCGCCTGTTCTTTGACAATCAGCTGGCCACCCTGCTGGAAGATCAGGAGAAGGTTGGCTCGTACGGCATCGTGATGATGATCCGCCTTCCGGAATTCGATCTGCTGCGCGATAACTGGGGACGGGCCGCCGCGGAAGAACATTACTTTACGCTCATCAATTTGCTTTCTACTTTTATTATGCGCTATCCGGGGGCGCTGCTGGCGCGCTACCACCGGAGCGATTTCACCGTTCTGCTGCCGCACCGTACCTTAAAAGAGGCCGATAGCATCGCCGGGCAGCTGTTAAAAGCGATGGATGCGCTGCCTCCGACGCGGATTCTGGACCGCGATGACATGATGCACATCGGTATCTGCGCCTTCCGCAGCGGGCAAACCCCGGCTCAGGTGATGGAGCATGCCGAGGCAGCAACGCGTAACGCGGTGCTGCAGGGCAGCAATAGCTGGGCGGTTTACGATGATTCGTTGCCGGAGAAAGGGCGCGGTAACGTCCGCTGGCGTACGCTGATTGAACAAATGCTCAGCCGCGGCGGACCGCGGCTGTATCAGAAGCCAGCCGTCACCCGCGATGGCCGCGTCCATCATCGTGAACTGATGTCCCGGTTGTATGACGGTACGGAAGAGGTGATCGCGGCGGAATACATGCCGATGGTGCAGCAGTTTGGCCTGGCGGAAGAGTATGACCGCCTGCAGATTACGCGCTTGCTGCCGTTTTTAAGCTTTTGGCCGGAAGAAAACCTGGCTTTGCAGGTGACGGTGGAGTCGTTGATCCGCCCGCGATTTCAGCGCTGGCTGCGCGATACCTTGATGCAGTGTGAAAAATCGCAACGTCGACGGATTATTTTTGAACTTGCAGAGGCAGATGTTTGTCAATATATCGGCCGCTTACAACCGGTAATGCGCCTGGTGAATGCTTTGGGCATCCGGGTTGCCGTTGTTCAGGCCGGATTAACGCTGGTTGGAACCAGCTGGATCAAGCAGTTGGACGTCGAGGTGATTAAGCTGCATCAGGGGCTGTCGCGCAATATCGAAAAACGCAGTGAGAACCAGCTGTTGGTTCAGAGCCTGGTGGAGGCCTGTAAAGGCATGCCGGTCCAGGTTTTTGCAACCGGGGTACGCAGTCGCAGCGAGTGGCAGGTGCTGTCTCAATGCGGTGTGACCGGTGGTCAGGGAGAATTTTTTGCCGCCTCACAGCCACTTGACACAAATGTGAAAAAATATTCGCAAAGATACTCGGTTTGATCTGCCGTTTAGCGTGATTTCACGTAGAATAACGCGCGCCATAGTGAAGGGGGTGTGCTTGTCTACCTGCCGGATTATCGCAATGTAAATGCCAGTTAATAACCTTTGACGGGTTACAGATTCAAGCGCGGAGCGCTGTTGAAGATTTCAGCACTGAATGGACCGGTAAATTTGTAACGAAGGAAATGAACTGCACTAATTTTCACCGTAGCAGATGATTTTTGCGCCTTGTCGCTGCTGCGTGTGGTTGGTAAAGTAAGCGGATTTTGTTTTCCGCCCCAGCTTTCAGGATTATCCCTTAGTATGTTAAAAAAATTTCGTGGCATGTTTTCCAATGACCTGTCCATTGACCTGGGTACCGCGAATACCCTTATCTATGTAAAAGGACAAGGCATCGTATTGAATGAGCCTTCCGTTGTGGCCATTCGTCAGGATCGTGCCGGTTCGCCGAAAAGCGTCGCTGCAGTTGGTCATGAAGCGAAGCAGATGCTCGGGCGTACACCGGGCAATATCGCGGCGATTCGCCCGATGAAAGACGGCGTGATCGCCGACTTCTTCGTTACCGAAAAAATGCTCCAACACTTTATTAAACAGGTGCATAGCAATAGCTTCATGCGTCCAAGCCCGCGTGTTCTGGTGTGCGTGCCGGTCGGCGCGACCCAGGTTGAGCGTCGTGCGATTCGTGAATCTGCTCAGGGCGCTGGCGCTCGTGAAGTGTTTCTGATCGAAGAGCCGATGGCGGCTGCGATCGGTGCTGGCTTACCGGTTTCTGAAGCAACCGGTTCGATGGTGGTGGATATTGGTGGCGGTACCACCGAAGTCGCGGTCATCTCCCTGAACGGGGTAGTTTACTCCTCATCCGTGCGTATCGGCGGCGACCGTTTCGATGAAGCCGTGATTAATTATGTGCGTCGTAACTACGGTTCCCTGATCGGTGAAGCGACGGCAGAACGTATTAAGCATGAAATTGGTTCGGCTTACCCGGGCGATGAAGTGCGTGAAATCGAAGTTCGCGGGCGCAACCTGGCTGAAGGTGTACCCCGTGGCTTCACCCTGAACTCGAACGAAATTCTTGAAGCGCTGCAGGAGCCGCTGACCGGTATCGTCAGCGCGGTGATGGTGGCGCTGGAACAGTGCCCGCCGGAGCTGGCTTCCGATATCTCCGAGCGTGGTATGGTTCTGACTGGCGGTGGCGCGCTGCTGCGCAACCTCGACCGTCTGTTGATGGAAGAGACAGGTATTCCTGTCGTAGTTGCAGAAGATCCACTGACTTGCGTCGCGCGTGGCGGCGGTAAAGCGCTGGAAATGATCGATATGCACGGCGGCGACTTGTTTAGCGAAGAGTAGTCAGCCGAAGGTCCAGGGTAGCCTTGAGGGCTGCCCTCGGTCTTAACTGACACGAGAATACGCATAGCCTATGAAGCCAATTTTTAGCCGTGGCCCGTCGCTACAGATTCGCCTTATCCTGGCGGTTCTGGTGGCGCTTGGCGTGATTATCGCCGACAGCCGCCTGGGTACGTTCAGTCAGATTCGAACGTACATGGACACAGCCGTCAGTCCTTTCTACTTTATCTCAAATGGTCCCCGGGAACTGCTGGACAGCGTATCGCAAACGCTGGCAACCCGCGATCAGCTCGAACTGGAAAACCGCGCGCTGCGTCAGGAACTGCTGTTGAAGAACAGCGATTTGCTGATGCTGGGTCAGTACAAACAGGAGAACGCGCGTCTGCGTGAACTGCTGGGTTCGCCGCTGCGCCAGGATGAGCAAAAGATGGTGACTCAGGTCATCTCAACGGTTAACGATCCCTACAGCGATCAGGTCGTCATCGATAAAGGCAGCGCCAGCGGCGTGTATGAGGGCCAGCCGATCATCAGCGACAAAGGCGTGGTCGGCCAGGTGGTGGCCGTGGCGAAGATGACCAGCCGCGTGCTGCTGATCTGCGACGCGACGCACGCGCTGCCGATTCAGGTGCTGCGCAACGATATCCGCGTGATTGCGGCCGGTAACGGCTGTACTGACGATCTGCAACTGGAGCACCTGCCGGCCAATACCGATATTCGCGTCGGCGATGTGCTGGTCACTTCCGGCCTTGGCGGGCGTTTCCCGGAAGGCTATCCGGTCGGCGTGGTCTCTTCTGTGAAGCTGGATACGCAGCGTGCGTATACGGTCATTCAGGCGCGTCCAACGGCGGGTCTGCAGCGTTTGCGTTATCTGCTGCTGCTGTGGGGAGCCGATCGTAACGGCACTAACCCGATGACCCCGGAAGAGGTTCATCGCGTGGCGAATGAGCGCCTGATGCAGATGATGCCGCAGGTGCTGCCGGCACCTGACGCCATGGGGCCGCAAATGCCCGCTCCCGCCACCGGCATGACGCCGCCTCAGCAACCTCTGCCTGCAGGGGGGCAATAGTGGCAAGTTATCGAAGCCAGGGACGCTGGGTTATCTGGCTCTCGTTTCTTATCGCGCTATTGCTACAGGTTATGCCCTGGCCGGCGGATCTCACCGTCTTCCGGCCGAACTGGGTGTTCCTGATCCTGCTTTACTGGATCCTCGCCCTACCGCATCGGGTGAACGTGGGGACGGGCTTCGTGATGGGAGCTATCCTCGATCTGATCAGCGGCTCGACGCTGGGCGTGCGTGCGCTATCGTTAAGTATCATCGCCTATCTGGTGGCACTGAAATATCAGCTGTTCCGCAATCTGGCGCTCTGGCAGCAGGCGCTGGTGGTGATGATGTTATCCCTTGCGGTGGATATCGTTGTTTTCTGGGCAGAGTTTTTAGTGATCAACGTCTCTTTCCGTCCGGAAGTGTTCTGGAGTAGTGTAGTAAACGGTGTGCTCTGGCCATGGTTATTCCTGCTCATGCGTAAAGTGCGTCAGCAATTTGCGGTGCAATAAGGTTGATATGACGACTCTGTATCTCGCTTCAGGTTCTCCGCGTCGGCAGGAACTGTTGACTCAGATGGGGCTCTCTTTTGAGCGTCTGGTTCCCGGTATTGAGGAACGACGCGGTACTCAGGAGAGCGCTCAGCATTATGTTGCGCGTCTGGCGCGAGAAAAAGCGCAGGCTGGCGTAGCGATGGCTGCGCGCGATCTGCCGGTGCTGGGAGCTGATACCATTGTCACCCTTAACGGCGAAGTGCTGGAAAAACCGCGCGACGCCGGGCACGCCGCAGAGATGCTGCGCAAACTTTCCGGTAAAACCCATCAGGTGATGACGGCCGTGGCGTTGGCGGATAAGCAGCAGACGCTGGATTGCCTGGTGGTGACGGAAGTGACCTTCCGCCTGCTCTCTGAGCAGGATATCGCCGGCTATGTGGCCAGCGGCGAACCTTTAGACAAAGCAGGTGCATACGGTATTCAAGGGTTGGGTGGCTGTTTCGTCAGGAAGATTAATGGTAGCTATCACGCCGTGGTCGGCTTACCGCTGGTAGAAACGTATGAGTTGCTGAGTAACTTTAACTCACTGCGTGAAGAAAAGGGATAAAGATGACGGCTGAATTATTAGTTAACGTAACGCCATCGGAGACGCGCGTTGCGTATATTGATGGCGGTATTCTGCAGGAAATTCATATTGAGCGCGAAGCGCGACGCGGAATCGTAGGCAATATCTACAAAGGTCGTGTCAGTCGTGTACTGCCGGGGATGCAGGCGGCTTTTGTAGATATTGGCCTGGACAAGGCCGCATTTCTGCATGCGTCAGATATTATGCCGCATACCGAGTGCGTCGCCGGGGAAGAGCAAAAACAGTTCACCGTGCGCGATATTTCCGAGCTGGTACGCCAGGGCCAGGATCTGATGGTGCAGGTGGTGAAAGATCCGCTGGGGACCAAAGGCGCCCGCCTGACGACCGATATTACGCTGCCTTCCCGCTACCTGGTATTTATGCCCGGGGCTTCACACGTCGGCGTGTCGCAGCGCATCGAAAGCGAAGCCGAGCGCGAGCGGCTAAAGAAAGTCGTTGCCGACTATTGCGATGAGCAGGGCGGCTTTATCATTCGTACCGCCGCGGAAGGCGTGCATGAACAGGAAATGGCCGCCGATGCCGCCTATCTCAAGCGTGTCTGGACGAAGGTCATGGAGCGTAAGAAACGTCAGCAGACCCGCTATCAACTCTATGGCGAGCTGGCGCTGGCTCAGCGGGTGCTGCGTGATTTCGCCGATGCGCACCTCGACCGTATCCGCGTGGACTCTCGCCTGACCTATGAGTCGCTGATGGAGTTTACCGCCGAATATATGCCGGAGATGACCAGCAAGCTGGAGCACTACAGCGGCCGCCAGCCGATTTTCGATCTCTTTGACGTGGAGAATGAAATTCAGCGCGCGCTGGAGCGTAAGGTGGAGCTGAAGTCCGGCGGCTATCTGGTTATCGATCAGACCGAAGCGATGACCACCGTGGATATCAACACCGGGGCGTTCGTTGGTCACCGTAATCTCGACGATACGATCTTCAATACCAATATTGAAGCTACCCAGGCCATCGCGCGCCAGCTGCGTCTGCGTAACCTGGGCGGCATTATCATCATTGATTTCATTGATATGAATAATGAGGATCATCGCCGTCGGGTTCTGCATTCATTAGAACAGGCGCTGAGCAAAGATCGGGTGAAAACCAGTATTAACGGCTTTTCCCAGCTTGGGCTGGTGGAGATGACCCGTAAACGTACCCGTGAAAGCGTGGAGCATGTCTTGTGTAAGGATTGCCCTACCTGCCACGGTCGCGGTACGGTGAAGTCGGTCGAAACGGTGTGCTATGAAATCATGCGTGAGATCGTGCGGGTGCACCATGCCTACGATTCCGATCGTTTCCTGGTCTATGCTTCTCCTGCGGTAGCGGAAACCCTGAAAGGGGAAGAGTCGCACGCGCTGGCGGAAGTCGAAATCTTTGTCGGCAAACAGGTCAAAGTACAAATTGAACCGCTCTATAATCAAGAGCAGTTCGATGTCGTTATGATGTAATCATCGGGTTTGTCTCTGTGCAGGCGTTCGGCAACAGAGAAGCGATGTCTCGTCACGGGAGCGAGCGCCGCTGACGCAGAGACAAACGGACGGATGATGTGTAAAAGTCTGACAAGGAGAGAGGCGTGAGGCGACTGCCCGGGATATTACTGCTCACCGCGGCAACATTGACTGTTATCGTCGCACTGCTGGTGAGCGGTTTGCGTCTCGTGCTGCCGCAGCTGGACGCCTGGCGCCCGCAGCTGCTGGAAAAGATCTCCGCTCTCTCCGGTTCGCCGGTCAATGCCTCAAAGCTCACGGCCAGCTGGGAGAATTTTGGCCCCACTCTCGACGTTCGCGATATTACCGCCGGCCTGAAAGATGGCGGCGAGCTCTCCGTTAAACGGGTGACCCTTGCGCTGGATGTCTGGCAAAGCCTGCTGCATATGCGCTGGCAGTTCCGCGATCTCACCTTCTGGCAGTTGCAGGTTCATACCAATTCGCCGATCCAGACCAACGACGGCGGCGAGAGCCTGAAAACCGACCATATCGGCGATCTTTTTCTCCGTCAGTTCGATCACTTTACGCTGCGCGACAGCCATTTGAGCTTCCTGACGATATCCGGTCAGCGCGCGGAACTCGCCGTTCCACAGCTCACCTGGCTGAACACCAACAATCGCCACCGTGCGGAAGGACAGCTGAGCCTCTCCAGCCTCACCGGTCAGCATGGGGTGATGCAGGTGCGAATGGATCTACGTGATGAAAACGGTCTGCTGAACAAAGGGCGGGTGTGGCTCCAGGCGGACGATATCGACGTTAAGCCATGGCTGGGCCGCTGGATGCAGGACAATATCGCGCTGCAGACCGCGCGCTTTAGTCTCGAAGGCTGGATGGCGATCGACAAAGGCGACATCACCGGCGGCGACGTCTGGCTGAAGAAAGGCGGCGCCAGCTGGCAGGGCGATAGTCAACCCCATCATCTGGCGGTAGATAACCTGACGGCGCATATTTTTCGTGAGAAACAGGGCTGGGGTTTCCATATCCCGGATACTAGCATCTCCATTGATGGCAAAGCCTGGCCGCGCGGTGCGCTGGCGATGGCGTGGATCCCGGCGCAGGACGTCGGCGGAGAGGGCCACCTGCGCAGCGATGAGCTGCGTATTCGCGCCAGCAATCTCGATCTCAGCGGCCTGACCGGGCTGTTGCCTTTTGCCGACAGGCTGGCCCCTGAACTGGGTGAAATATGGCGCACCACCCAGCCTGCAGGAAATATCACGCTGCTGGCGCTGGATATTCCGCTGCAGGCGGCGGAAAAATCTCGTTTCCAGGCCCGCTGGAGCGACCTGGCCTGGAAACAGTGGAAGCTGCTGCCCGGGGCTGAGCACTTCTCAGGCAGCATCGCCGGCAGCGTGGAGAACGGGTCTCTGCATGCCAGCATAGCTCAGGCGAAAATGCCCTATGCCACGGTCTTTCGCGCTCCGCTGGAGATTGTCAAAGGCGACGCCACCCTTAGCTGGGTGAAGAATGAGAAAGGCTTCATGCTCGATGGGCGCAACATTGACGTGCAGGCGACCGGCGTGCGTGCGCGAGGCGGATTCCGCTACCTACAACCGCAGGGCGATGAGCCCTGGCTGGGAATTCTGGCCGGAATCAGCACCAATGACGGCGGCCAGGCATGGCGTTACTTCCCGGAAAATCTGATGGGCAAAGAGCTGGTGGATTATCTCAGCGGCGCCATTAAAGGCGGACAGGCCATGGACGCCACTCTGGTTTACGGCGGCAATCCGCATCTCTTCCCGTATCTTCACAACGAAGGTCAGTTCCAGGTTTCGGTACCGTTAACCAACGCCACGTTTGCTTTCCAGCCCGACTGGCCGGCATTAACCGGCTTGAACATCAATCTGGACTTCATCAATAACGGGTTATGGATGAAGGCCGATAAGGCGATGCTGGGTAATGTGACCGCCAGCAACCTTGATGCGGTGATTCCGGACTACTCGCGGGAAAAACTGTTCATTGATGCCGATATTAACGGCCCCGGGAAAGAGGTCGGCCCTTACTTCAAAGCGACGCCGCTAAAAGAGACGCTGGGCTCAGCGCTGGATGAGCTGCAGTTAGATGGCGATGTGAGCGCTCGCTTACATCTTGATATTCCGCTGGATGGCGAGCTTACCACCGCCAAAGGCGATGTGAATCTGAAAGATAACAGTCTGTTTATCAAACCGATAGATACGACGCTGAACAACCTGACCGGTAAATTCAGCTTTGTGAATGGCGATCTGCAAAGTGAAACTCTGAGCGCCAGCTGGTTTAATCAGCCGCTGAATCTTGATTTTGCCACCATCGAAGGGCCGAAAGCCTTTCAGGTCAATGTCGGGATGAATGCGAACTGGCAGCCGTCGCGTACCGGTCTGCTGCCAAAAGCGGTTGAGGATGCGCTGAGCGGTAGCGTGCCGTGGGAGGGCAAGGTCGCCATTGAGCTACCGTATCACGGCGGCGCGAGCTATAAAGTCGATATCAACGGCGATCTGAAAAATGTAAGTAGTCACTTACCTTCACCGGTCGATAAAAAGGCGGGTGAGCCGCTGCCGGTCAAAATCAACGTCGAGGGCGGACTCAACAGTTTCAATCTGACCGGCGCCATCGGCGGGAAAAACCATATCAACAGCCGCTGGCTGCTGAATCGCAAGCTGACGCTGGATCGGGCGATTCTGACCTCGGATAGCAAGGCGATCTCTCCGCTGCCGGATCAGGCGGGCGTGGAGCTGAATATGCCGCCGATGGATGGTGCGGAGTGGCTGGCCCTTTTCCAGGGCGGCGCCGTCAATGAGGTGAGTAGCAATATCCTTTTCCCGCAACGCATCACCTTACGGACGCCGACGCTGACGTTTGCCGGCCAAAACTGGAACAATGTGAGTCTGGTCGCTCAGCCCGATGCCGGCGGCTCGAAGGTTGAAGCCCAGGGGCGAGAAATTAACGCCTCGCTGACGATGCGTAAAAACGCCCCCTGGCAGGCGGCGATTCGCTACCTCTATTACAACCCGGCGACCGCTCAGAACAGCAGCCCGGCGACAGGCGACGCCAGCCTCTTTGCCGATAAGCGCATTGATTTCCGCGGCTGGCCTGATCTCCAGCTCCGCTGCGCGGAGTGCTGGCTCTGGGGGCAAAAGTATGGGCGCATTGATGGTGATTTCTCGATTAAAGGCGATACGCTGACGCTGGCAAACGGGCTGGTGGATACCGGTTTTGGCCGTCTCACCTCCGATGGCGTATGGGTAAATGCGCCGGGCGGCGTGCGGACTTCGCTGAAAGGCAAACTGCACGGCAATAAAACGGATGCCTTCGCCAGTTTCTTCGGTATTTCAACCCCGGTGAAAGGGTCGTCATTCGATGTCGATTATGATCTGCACTGGCGTGCGCCGCCGTGGCAGCCGGATGTGGCGTCTCTTAATGGGGTGTTGAAAAGCCATCTTGGAAAAGGCGAGTTTACCGACATCAGCACCGGTCATGCCGGGCAACTGTTACGCCTGCTGAGTGTCGATGCGCTGCTGCGTAAACTGCGCTTCGACTTCAGCGATACCTTTAGCGAAGGTTTCTACTTCGATTCGATCCGCAGCACCGCGTGGATTAAAGATGGCGTGCTGAATACCGATGATACGCTGGTGGATGGCCTGGAGGCGGATATTGCGATTAAGGGAGCGGTCGATCTCGTGCGCCGCCAGCTGGACCTGCAGGCCGTCGTCGCGCCGGAAATTTCGGCGACCGTCGGCGTAGCGACGGCCTTTGCGATTAACCCTATTGTCGGCGCCGCCGTTTTTGCGGCCAGTAAGGTGCTGGGGCCGCTGTGGAACAAAGTGTCTATCCTGCGCTATCGCATCACCGGTCCTATCGATCAGCCGCAAATCAATGAAGTGCTGCGCCAGGCGCGTAGCGACAAAAAGCAATGATTTGACGATTGCGGGGAATTATCGCACTCTCAATAGATAGCGTTCTATACCCGTGGTCTTTCAAGCCGCAGATGCGTTGGCTACGCGTGTTCACCTGGCGACATAGTTTTCTATGCTGCTGGGGTTCTCTCGCTTGCCGCCTTTGTGCAACTTGAACTATTTAGGGTATCTCTTTCCGCCTGATACGCGGCAACAAACGAGTAGCATAACGATGAGTCTGAACCTGGTAAGTGAACAATTACTGTCGGCAAATGGCCTGAACCATCAGGACCTTTTTGCCATTCTTGGCCAGCTGGCCGAGCGCCGTCTTGATTACGGCGATCTCTATTTTCAGTCGAGCTATCACGAATCCTGGGTTCTGGAAGACAGCATCATTAAAGATGGTTCGTACAATATTGACCAGGGTGTTGGCGTCCGCGCGGTGAGCGGAGAGAAAACCGGTTTCGCCTATGCGGACCAAATTAGCCTGCTGGCGCTGGAACAGAGCGCGCAGGCGGCGCGTACCATCGTGCGCGACAGCGGTGATGGCAAAGTCCGTACCCTGGGGGCGGTGGAATACGGCTCTCTGTATACCAGTATCGACCCGCTGCAGAGCATGAGCCGCGAAGAGAAGCTGGATATTCTGCGTCGCGTCGATAAAGCGGCCCGCGCCGCCGATAACCGCGTGCAGGAAGTGTCTGCCAGCCTGAGCGGCGTCTATGAACTGATCCTGGTCGCGGCGACCGATGGCACGCTGGCGGCGGACGTTCGCCCGCTGGTCCGCCTTTCCGTCAGCGTGCTGGTGGAAGACAATGGCAAGCGTGAGCGCGGCTCCAGCGGCGGCGGCGGTCGTTTTGGCTATGACTACTTCCTGGCTTCCGAGGAAGGAGAAGTCCGTGCTGATGCCTGGGCGAAAGAAGCGGTGCGGATGGCGCTGGTGAATCTGACCGCCGTCGCGGCGCCGGCCGGGATGCTGCCGGTGGTTCTTGGCGCGGGCTGGCCTGGCGTTTTGCTGCATGAAGCGGTCGGGCACGGCCTGGAAGGTGACTTTAACCGTCGCGGCACGTCGGTGTTCAGCGGTCATATGGGGGAGCTGGTGGCCTCAGAGCTGTGCACCGTGGTGGATGATGGCACCATTGCCCATCGCCGCGGCTCGCTGGCGGTGGATGACGAAGGGACGCCGGGGCAATATAACGTATTGATCGAAAACGGCATCCTGAAAGGCTATATGCAGGACAAACTTAATGCCCGCTTGATGGGCGTCGCCCCGACCGGCAACGGCCGCCGCGAGTCTTACGCCCATCTGCCGATGCCGCGGATGACCAATACCTATATGCTGGCAGGTAAATCCACGCCGCAGGAGATTATCGAATCGGTTGATTACGGTATCTATGCCCCCAACTTCGGCGGTGGTCAGGTTGATATCACCTCCGGTAAGTTTGTGTTCTCGACCTCCGAAGCTTACCTGATCGAAAAAGGCAAAGTGACGAAGGCCGTCAAAGGCGCGACCCTGATCGGTTCCGGGATTGAAGCGATGCAGCAGATTTCGATGGTAGGTAACGACCTGAAGCTGGATAGCGGCGTCGGCGTGTGTGGTAAAGAGGGCCAGAGCGTACCGGTCGGCGTTGGCCAGCCGACGCTGAAAGTGGATAATCTCACCGTCGGCGGCACCGCCTGATCGTCCTGAATGCGCTTCCGCAGCCTGCGGAGGCGCACCTGTTTTTCACCCGCTCCCTGGCTTTGTCGTTAGCGGGCGATCCCGCGGCCGTGCATTCCCTGGTAAATCTTCGCCACTTCGACAAAATACTCCGTCAGCGAGTTAATACAGACCTGTACCTTCAACGGTAGCTTGTCCTTTTCGGTATACAGCGCGTACACCGGACGCGGATCGGACTGGTAGCTTGGCAGCAAGATCTCCAGCTCACCGCGGTTGATCTCTTCGATCGCCCACATCAGCGGAACGTAAGCAACCCCGACCCCTGCGGTCAGCCAGCGTACCAGCGTCATGGGATCGTTGGTGACAAAGCGGCCCTGGGGGATCAGTTTGGTTGAAATCCCTTCCGGGGCGATAATTTCAAACTCATTGTCGGGGCGTACGCTGTACTCCAGCCACGAATGGCTGGCGAGATCCGCGGGCTTTTCCGGGCACCCCGCCTGCTGCAGATAGCTCTTCGCCGCACACAGCACCATCGGCATCGAGCCGAGACGGCGTGAAAAGAGGCTGGAGTCCTGCAATGCGCCGACGCGGATCACCACGTCCAGGCCATCGGCAATGAGATCCGGCGCCGGAATACCGGTGACCAGATTGACCGAGAGCCCGGGGTATTCTTTCAGCATGCTGGCGGTAATGTGGGCGAGGACATTTTGCGCCATAGTTGAAGAGCAGCCGACGCGCAGCGTGCCGATGGGCGTATTGTTAAACGCGTACAGCTGCTCATGGACGTCCTGGGCTTCGAACAGCATCCGGCGGCAGCCCTGGTAATAAATCTTACCGGCTTCCGTTAAGCCAAGGCTGCGGGTGCTGCGGTTGAGCAGCTTCACCTGGAGTTCATCTTCCAGTTTGGAGATGGTCTGACTGATCGAAGAAACGCTCATCTGGAGCTGGTGGGCCGTAGCGGTAAATGAACCCAGTTCAACCACTTTGGCAAAAACGGACATGCGTTTTAGTCGTTCCATTGTTCACTCTGACTTAAAAGTGATTTAGATCACATAATATAGATCATGCTGCAATTGTTACGTTACTATATTGTTAGCTAAATAATAAACGTTTTACGCTTACCACCTGTACGCTTCTTATCAAGGTCATCATGAGTCTGTTTCCTGTCATCGTGATTTTCGGCTTGTCGTTTCCGCCGATCTTCTTTGAGTTGCTCATTTCACTGGCTATTTTCTGGCTGGTGCATCGCCTGCTGGTTCCTACCGGCATCTATGATTTTGTCTGGCACCCTGCACTTTTTAATACCGCGTTATATTGCTGCCTTTTTTATCTGATATCGCGTTTGTTCGTTTGAGGTTGATGTGAAAACACTAACAAGAAATATCTTCCGTACCGCAATCACTGTGATACTGGTTATCCTGGCATTTGTCGCGATTTTTCGCGCATGGGTGTATTACACCGCGTCGCCCTGGACGCGTGACGCACGCTTTAGCGCCGATATCGTGGCGATCGCGCCGGATGTGTCAGGGCTGATTACGCAGGTCGACGTCAAGGATAACCAGCTGGTTAAGAAAGACCAGGTTTTGTTCGTGATTGATCAGCCGCGTTATCAGAAAGCCCTCGAAGAGGCTCAGGCCGACGTGGCTTACTACCAGACCCTGGCGCAGGAAAAGCGTACCGAGGCCGGGCGTCGTAACCGGCTTGGCATACAGGCGATGTCCCGTGAGGAGATAGACCAGGCCAACAACGTATTACAAACGGTGGAGCATCAGCTGGCAAAAGCGGTGGCAACCCGCGATCTGGCGAAACTCGATCTTGAACGTACGGTTATCCGCGCGCCGGCCGATGGCTGGGTGACCAACCTCAACGTTTACAGCGGCGAATTTATTACCCGCGGTTCGACGGCGGTGGCGCTGGTGAAACAGAACACCTTCTACGTGATTGCCTACCTCGAAGAGACTAAGCTGGAAGGCGTGCGCCAGGGCTACCGTGCGGAAATCACCCCGCTGGGAAGCAGCCGCACGATTAAAGGTACGGTCGACAGCATTGCCGCCGGGGTGACCAACGCCAGCAGCAGCAGCGATGCCAAAGGGATGGCCTCCGTGGACTCTAACCTCGAATGGGTGCGTCTGGCGCAGCGCGTTCCGGTGCGTATTCGTCTCGATCAGCAGCAGGGCAACCTGTGGCCATCGGGCACGACGGCGACGGTGGTCATTACCGGTAAAGAGGATCGTGATACCCGCCAGGCGAACTTTTTCCAGAAACTGGCGATGCGCCTGCGTGAGTTTGGTTAATCGCCATGGGGATCTTCACCATTGCTCCCCGGCACCTCCGCTTCGCCATTAAATTAGCGTGTGCGGTGGTGCTGGCGTTATTCGTCGGCTTCCACTTTCAACTGGAAACCCCGCGCTGGGCGGTGCTGACGGCGGCTATCGTTGCCGCCGGTCCGGCATTCGCCGCCGGGGGAGAACCCTATTCTGGCGCCATCCGCTATCGCGGGATGCTGCGTATCGTCGGAACCTTTATCGGCTGTATTGCTGCGCTGACGATTATCATTCTGATGATTCGCGCGCCGCTGTTGATGATGCTGGTATGCTGTCTGTGGGCGGGGTTTTGCACCTGGATCTCCTCGCTGGTGCGCGTCGAAAACTCCTACGCCTGGGGCCTGGCGGGCTACACTGCGCTGATCATTGTCATTACCATCAACAGCGAGCCGATGCTGGCGCCGCAGTTTGCCGTTGAGCGCTGCAGCGAGATTGTGGTGGGGATCGTCAGCGCCATTGTGGCGGACCTGCTTTTTTCCCCGCGTTCGATTAAAAAAGAGATCGATCTCGAGCTGGATAACCTGTTGATTGATCAATATCGCTTGATGCAACTGTGCATTGCGCACGGCGACAGCGAGGTGGTCGACAAAGCATGGGGAGCGCTGGTACGCCGGACTAGCGCCCTGGAAGGCATGCGCGGCAACCTGATTATGGAGTCGTCGCGGTGGGCAAAGGTTAACCGCCGCCTGAAGGCCATTAACACCCTCTCCCTGACGCTGATTACTCAGGCCTGTGAAACCTATTTAATCCAGAATTCACGCCCGGAAATTGTGACCGATGATTATCGCGAGCTGTTTGCCGAACCGGTTGAGAGCGTGCAGGACGTCCACCGGCAGCTGAAGAGGATGCGCCGCTTTCTGACCTGGAAAGGGGAGCACAACACGCCGGTGACGATCTACAGCTGGGTAGGTGCGGCGACGCGCTATCTGCTGTTGAAACGCGGTGTGGTTGGCAATACCAAAATCAGCCGGATTGAAGATGACGTTCTGCAGGATGAAGTGGTGATCAAAGCGGGGTCCGCCGAACGTCATCATGCGATGGTCAACTTCTGGCGCACCTCCATCTCCTGCATCCTCGGTACGTTATTCTGGCTGTGGACCGGCTGGACCTCCGGCAGCGGGGCGATGGTGATGATCGCCGTGGTGACCGCGCTGGCGATGCGCCTACCGAACCCGCGAATGGTGGCGCTGGATTTCCTCTACGGGATGCTGGTAGCCCTACCGCTGGGGGCGTTGTTTTTCCTCGTGATCATGCCCGCGACGCAGCAAAGTATGCTGCTGCTGTGTATTAGTCTGGCGGTGATGGCATTCTTCATTGGGATTGAAGTCCAGAAGCGCCGGCTGGGATCGATGGGGGCGTTGGCAGGTACCATCAATATTCTGGTGCTGGACAACCCAATGCAGTTTCAGTTCAGCCAGTTTCTCGATAGTGCGCTGGGACAGATCGTCGGCTGTTTCCTGGCGCTGATGGTGATTTTGCTGGTGCGGGATAACTCTCGGGAACGTACCGGGCGCGTGCTGCTGAATCAGTTTGTTTCGGCGGCGGTCTCATCGCTGACCACCAATACCGCTCGTCGTAAAGAGAACCATCTTCCGGCGCTTTATCAGCAGCTGTTCTTACTGTTGAATAAGTTTCCCGATGACATTGCCCGTTTCCGCCTCGCATTGACGCTGATTATTGCCCATCAACGTTTGCGGGATGCTCCGGTACCGGTCAACGAAGATCTCTCGGCATTCCATCGCCAGCTGCGACGCACCGCGGACCATGTGATTTCCGCCAGCAACGATGATAAGCGGCGTCGCTATTTCGCCCGTCTGCTTGCAGAGCTGGATGTCTATCAGGAAAAACTGCAGGTCTGGGAGGCATCGCCGCAGGTAACCGAACCGGTCCGGCGACTGGTGGAGATGTTGCGAAAATACCAGTACGCTTTCACCAATCACTAACTCCCTAAAACCGACGCTGAAGCGTCGGTTTTTTTATCACTATACTTAATCATCGGGAGCGTTCGCGCTCAGTACCGGAGTGAAGAAAGAGAAGACCCGGCGGCTATCGCGTATCGGGACGGGTGGCAATGGTGCGGTTTTGACAGGGTGCTGGCGATGACTATCTATACATTTGATTTTGATGACATAGCCGAACAGCAGGATTTCTATCGTGAGTTTTCACGTACCTTCGCGCTCAATCGTGAAAAGGTCAACAATCTCGATTCACTGTGGGAGACGGTGATGGGCGGCCTGCTGCCATTACCGCTCGAAATTGAGTTTATTCACTTAAGCGATAAGCAGCGTCGGCGTTTTGGCGCCTTAATATTGCTGTTTGATGAAGCTGAAGAAGAGCTGGAAGGGGAGTTACGCTTTAACGCCCGACAGGCATAAAAAAGCCCCCGACAGGCGGGGGCAAGTCGTCGGATAAGACGACGAGGGTTTATTTGTACAACTCAGCCGTAGCGTGCCAGGTATCCCCGGTACGGGCTTCAATAATACGGTAGCTGCTTGCGCCTTCTTTTTCGGCTTTAGCCGCCAGTTCGTGGCGCATATCCATCGGGGCACTGCCTACCTGAGAAACAGAGATGGTGCCCATAGGTTGCAGGTTTTGCGCCTGTTCCGCGTTGACCTGATGTACGGCGGCGCTGGCGCCGAAAGAGAGTACGGAAGCCAGGCCCAGGGATGCGATGATCATTGCACTTTTCATAATTTTTACTCCAACCATATTGTTGCAGCGGCGGGAGGTTTCTTATGGACCTGGGCCGCTGGAAATTTTGTATTTAGTTGATTACCGACAATTGTTAACGCTTATTTATAAAGCTCAGCCGTCGCGTGCCAATGGTCACCGGTACGGGCTTCGATAATGCGATAGGAAGAAGCACCTTCTTCTTGTGCTTTTTTGTTCAGCATTTCATGCATATCCATCGGGGAAGCACTCACCGCGCCGACGGAAACCGTACCGATTGCCTGGCGACCTTGCGCCTGCTCGCTGTTGATAGAATCAGCGGCGAAAGCGCCAAAGGAGAGAACAGACAGGATGCTGAGTGCAGCGACAGTTGTTTTGATTTTCATGATGTTCACCTCGTCGAAACTTATTATTGAGGGTTCTTCGTTTCGTGACCCTCATCACAAAATCAAGTATACACTAATCACTAAAAATATTAATACCGTGCTAATGATTGTTTGCGTAAATAATTACAAAGAATTGTCTTTTTTATAACGTATAAGAATTAGAAATGTCATTTATTGGCCAGGATTGGTGGTTATAGCCAATAAAATCATAATGATAGGTGATTTTGATATTTTGTGCGCTTCTGACTCTGTCATTCAGTAAAGGAATGTATAGAGGCGAAAAACCACACTAAATGTTAAAGGAATGCTGCATTTTTGAGGGGGCCCTCTGGTGGCGACCAGAGGGGGGACGCCTAGAGTTCCTGTTCGAACAGAACGAGAATGGCATCGTGCAGATCTTTGACGGTGAAACCTCTGGCCGGGGTGGTAAAGATCGTGTCATCACCGGCGATGCTGCCGAGAATACCTTCCGCTTTGCCAAGAGAGTCCAGCAGGCGGGCAATCAGCTGCGCAGCCCCCGGGCTGGTATGGATAACCACCACGGCATCGTTATAGTCGATATCCAGCACCAGGTTTTTCAGTGGGCTGGAGGTCGTCGGGACGCCGAGCTCGGCAGGCAGGCAATAGACCATCTCCATTTTGGCGTTACGGGTACGAACCGCACCAAATTTTGTCAGCATGCGGGAGACTTTCGATTGGTTGATATTATCGAATCCCTGCTCCTGCAGCGCCTGGACGATTTCACCTTGAGAGCTGAATTTTTCTTCTTTAAGCAGCAGTTTAAACGCTTTAACCAGTTCTTCTTGTTTTGCCGAACTTCGCATAAGTCACCCAGATTATGGTGGTAAAAACAACATCATTATGCATAACAATGAATTTTTATGCAAATAATCCGCAAGGGGATAAAGTAAATAATGTTATGAAGGGGGCATATTTTAGCAAATAACCCTGATAAGGAACATGCCTTCATCACAGCGCGTAAATAGCTGTAAAAGTAAATTAAATGTTATGAGAATGGTGTTGTTTTGCCGAGCGAGCTGGGTGTATTGTAACCAATAGTCGATCCGGTACTCGGTTTTGCTGGATGGTCAGTCTCAGGGATGAAAATGCGAAGCGGATGCATCGCTGCGCACCAGAACGCATTCTTCAACCATACTTATTGTAATTGTTCATCTTGTGAATTAAGGTCCAGGCGACGGAGTAACGAAAGACGATATTAACCATAATAAGGAGTTTAGGATGAAAGTTGCAGTCCTCGGCGCCGCTGGTGGAATAGGCCAGGCGCTTGCCCTACTACTTAAGACCCAACTGCCTTCAGGTTCAGAACTCTCGTTGTACGACATCGCTCCGGTAACGCCGGGCGTGGCGGTTGATCTTAGCCATATCCCTACCGACGTAAAAATCAAAGGTTTTTCCGGTGAAGACGCCACCCCGGCGCTTGTCGGGGCAGACGTGGTGCTGATTTCCGCTGGCGTAGCCCGTAAGCCAGGTATGGATCGCTCCGATTTATTTAACGTCAACGCCGGTATCGTGAAGAATCTGGTGCAACAGATTGCCAAAACCAGCCCGCACGCCTGCATCGGTATCATTACCAACCCGGTGAACACCACCGTGGCGATTGCGGCGGAAGTGCTGAAGAAAGCGGGCGTTTACGATAAGAACAAACTGTTTGGCGTGACTACGCTGGACATCATCCGCTCGAATACCTTTGTGGCTGAGCTGAAAGGTAAATCCGCATCAGACGTCGAAGTGCCGGTTATCGGCGGCCACTCCGGCGTCACCATCCTGCCACTGCTGTCACAGATTGCTGGCGTGAGCTTCAGCGAACAAGAAGTGGCCGATCTGACAAAACGCATTCAGAACGCCGGTACCGAAGTGGTTGAAGCCAAGGCCGGTGGCGGCTCGGCGACGCTCTCCATGGGTCAGGCGGCAGCCCGTTTCGGTCTCTCCTTAGTCCGCGCCATGCAGGGTGAAAAAGGGGTGGTAGAATGCGCCTATGTTGAAGGCGATGGGCAGTACGCGCGCTTCTTCTCGCAGCCGTTATTGCTGGGGAAAAATGGTATCGAAGAGCGTCAGACTATCGGTAAGCTCAGTCCCTTTGAACAACAGGCGCTGGAAGGCATGCTGGATACGCTGAAGAAAGATATCGCTCTGGGCGAAGATTTCGTTAATAAATAAGATAACGATGTGCTGGAAAAACCGGAGCCATGGCTCCGGTTTTTTTATGATGGCTAGTTGGTCGCCGGATATTCCTGAACGGCGATATGCAGGGTGATTTTCTTATCGTCACGCATGATAACCACCGGAATTTCTGAGCCAGGACGAATTTCCGCGACCTGATCCATAGTTTCAAGGGCTGAAACCGCAGGTTTGTCATTCACCGAGATGATCACATCGTTAGTGCGGATCCCGGCCTGCGCCGCCGGGCCATCCGGCGCGACATCGTTAACCACAATCCCCTGCAGCTGATCGATGCCACCGCCCTGAGCATGCAGTGGCGCAATTTCACGGCCGCTGATACCAATATAGCCACGGATCACGCGGCCATCGCGGATCAGTTTATCCATAATTTTTGTTGCCAGCTGGAAGGGAATAGCAAAGCCGATCCCTTCCGGCGTTTCACCATCATTGCTTTTATCAAATGATAGGGTGTTGATGCCCATCAGTTCGCCCAGCGAGTTCACCAGCGCCCCGCCGGAGTTACCGTGGTTAATCGAGGCATCGGTTTGCAGGAAGTTTTGCCGCCCGGTGGGGTTCAGGCCAATACGACCGGTCGCGCTGATGATCCCCTGGGTAATCGTCTGCCCGAGGTTATACGGGTTACCAATGGCCAGCACCACGTCGCCGATATGCGGCACCCGTTTCGGATTGATCGGGATAACCGGTAAGCCGGCGTTGGCGTTAATTTTTAACACCGCCAGGTCGGTCAACGTGTCCGAACCGACCAGCAGCGCTTCAAAGACGCGGCCGTCCTGCAAGGCGACGATAATCTGATCCGCATCGTTGATGACGTGTTTATTGGTTAAAATGTAGCCGCGCTGGTCCATAATGACCCCTGAACCCAGGGTCAGTTGATTATGGCTGCTGCCATTCAGCGCGCGGTTATAGACGTTAACCACCGCAGGCGCGGCGCGGCGAACGGCAGGGTTATAGCTGACGGGCGACTCGTCCGCGCTATCGTACTGGGTCGTCGTCGACAGATGCCATTGACGTAGCGAGGGCATCACGGCCAGAAGCAGGCCCCCGACGATCAAACCGATGAGTATAGAACGTAATAACTTTCCAGGCATGATGCAGGTATCGTTGATGGATGGACAAGCGCAGCATAGCACGAGTTATCCGGACATCGCACTGCAGGCGATGCCCGGAAATGGGCCTTAACGCAGCAGCAAATAGATGCTTTCATTACCACGGATAACGTTAAGGGCGATGACGGCCGGTTTACTCTCCAGCACTTTACGCAATTCGGCGATAGAACGAACGCGCTCGCGGTTAAGGCCGATGATAATATCATCCTTATGCAGACCAACCTGTGCCGCGGCGCTGCCTTTATCGACGTTGTCAACGGTGACGCCTTTGGTGCCGTCCTTCATCTGACCGTCGCTCAACGATGCACCCTGCAGAGCTGGGATAATGAGGTCGGCGCTGGCGGTAGAGGAGGTGCTCTTATCCAGCGTTACTTCAACGTCCAGCGGCTTCCCGTCACGCAACACGCCCAGCTTCACTTTGGTGCCCGGCTCGGTGGTGGCGATCCGCGACCGCAGTTCGGCGAAACTGCTGAGCGCTTTGCCGTTCATGCTGACAATCACGTCCCCGGATTTAATCCCGGCTTTCGCCGACCCCGAATTAGGTAATACTTCGCTGACAAAGGCGCCGCGCTGTACGTCGATATTCATCGCCCTGGCGATATCCGCGCTCATCTCCATACCCTTAATGCCCAACAGGCCGCGTTTGATTTCACCAAACTGAATCAGCTGCTGGGCAAGGGTTTGCGCCATATTGCTCGGAATAGCAAAGCCGATCCCGACGCTACCGCCGCCCGGAGCCAGGATCGCGGTATTGATGCCAATCAGCTCGCCGTTCAGGTTCAGCAGCGCCCCGCCGGAGTTACCCCGGTTGATGGAGGCGTCGGTCTGGATAAAGTTCTCCAGCCCTTCGAGGTTAAGCCCGCTGCGGCCGAGCGCCGAGATAATGCCGGAGGTCGCGGTTTGCCCGAGGCCAAACGGGTTGCCGACGGCGACAGCAAAATCGCCAACGCGCAGCTTATCGGAATCGGCGACGGCGATTTGCGTCAGATGGCTGGGGTTTTGGATCTGCAACAGGGCGATATCACTCTGATCGTCGCTGCCGACCAGCTTCGCGTCAAACTCACGGCCATCGTTGAGCTGCACGCTGATTTTTTGCGCCTGGCTGATAACGTGATTATTGGTTAACACATAGCCTTTCGCCGCATCGATGATTACCCCGGAGCCGAGGCCTTCAAAAGGCTGAGCCTGTTCCTGCGGCGCATTGTCACCAAAGTACTTTTTCAACTCTTCCGGCATGTTTTGTACCGGCGCTGCGGTACCTTCAACCTGTACGCTCACCACCGCAGGCAGTACCTTTTCCAGCATCGGCGCAAGGCTCGGCAATGCCCCCTGGCCAGGTACCTGCGTGGGTAACGATGCCGTAGCCGTAGGTAAGACCGACAGCGATAACCCTATGCTTAACGCTAACGCACTCAACAGCAAAGTCTGTTTCTTCATTAGATGCTGGCTCTCGTAACCTGAGGTGTATGGAAAAACGTCCCGAATGGTCTGATGTTATTGAATTTTCGACCCGCTAACAATGCGGTCAATGCTTAAATAATAGCTGGAATGCGGGGGGAGGCGGGCGCAGGGAGCGCGCCCGGATAATATTTTTGCTGTCAGCGAAAAATCAGTCGCGCTTTGCGCCACCGCGCAGCAGACCGGATGCGCCTTCAGAATAGTCGCGCGGCATCTGGACCGGCGCCTGATCGTTACCGGCTTCTGATTCTGCCAGGCGGTTGCGGAACGGGTTCGCTTCCGCCATGGTGTCCGGCAGCAGGCTGCTGGAGCTTTTCGCCATGTGTTGATACAGCTGGCGATAGTCATCCGCCATGTTATCCAGCAGTTCAGCGCTGCGGGCAAAATGGCTAACCAGCTCTTCACGATACTCTTCAAGCTCTGTTTTATTCTTTTCCAGTTCGTACTGCAGCGCCTGCTGTTGACGTAATTTGCGGTTGCCAAAACGCATGGCGACGGCACCGATGATGATACCGACAACTAGCCCAATTAGCGCATATTCCCAGGTCATGTACATCTCCCGTTGTTTTGTGGTTCCGTAGGGTGGCTATGAGGCTCTCCGCCTGCGCCCGATAGTGCCACTATAACCGCTAATTCCACAGAAGTGGAATCCTGGCGTATCATCGCGTAGTGTAGAACGGCCTTTTTTTCGTCAATCGTGAGCTCCGGCATTACGGTTTTCAAGGAATAACAATTAGATCATGCAAAGCCTGTCCCCAACATCGCGTTACCTTTTAGCCCTCCAGGAGGGCAGCCATCAACCTGACGATGTCCAGCAAGAAGCGGTCAGCCGCCTCGATACCATCTATCGTGAACTGCAGAATAAACCTGCGCCGGCGCCGCAAAGCGGCGGTCTGCGGGCAAAATTCGGCAAGCTGCTGGGCAAGCGTGAGACCACTGTCGATACCGCTGCCGTCCGCGGCCTCTATATGTGGGGTGGCGTAGGGCGGGGAAAAACCTGGTTGATGGATCTGTTTTATCAGAGTTTGCCGGGTGAGCGTAAGCAGCGGCTGCACTTCCACCGCTTTATGCTACGCGTCCATGAAGAGTTAATTACCCTGCAGGGGCATAGCGATCCGCTGGAAATTCTCGCTGACCGCTTCAAGGCGGAAACCGACGTTCTGTGTTTCGATGAGTTTTTTGTCTCCGATATTACCGACGCCATGCTGCTGGGCGGCTTGATGAAAGCGCTGTTTGCCCGCGGGATCACCTTAGTCGCCACCTCTAATATCCCGCCGGATGATCTGTACCGCAACGGCCTGCAGCGTGCCCGCTTCCTGCCGGCAATCGATGCGATTAAACAACATTGCGACATCATGAACGTCGATGCGGGAATTGATTATCGACTGCGTACCTTAACCCAGGCGCATTTGTGGCTGTCGCCGCTCAACGCGCAGACGCAGCAGCAGATGGATAAACTGTGGCTGGCATTGGCGGGGGCGAAGCGTGAGCAGATGCCGACGCTGGAGATTAATCACCGTCCGCTGCCGACGTTAGGGGTCGAGAACCAGACCCTGGCGGCCTCCTTTGCCACGCTATGCGTCGATGCGCGCAGCCAGCACGACTACATTGCGCTTTCGCGCCAGTTCCATACCGTGATGCTGTTCGATGTTCCGGTGATGACCCCGCAGCTGGAAAGCGAAGCCCGGCGTTTTATCGCCCTGGTGGATGAGTTCTACGAGCGCCACGTCAAGCTGGTGGTCAGCGCGGCGGTGCCGCTGTATGACGTTTATCAGGGGGAACGCCTGAAGTTTGAGTTCCAGCGCTGTTTGTCGCGCCTGCAGGAAATGCAGAGCGAAGAGTATCTGAAGCGCCCGCATATGCCCTGAAACCCCGCCTTTTCCATGCCCGCTCTGGCCGGTGGGGCAGGGAAAATCGGCGGCGCGGACCTGGCGAAAAAACCAGGTCCAAATCACATAAAGGGGTCGATCTTTGGCCCCGACTTCTCTATAATCTTGCGACCCCACGTTACAAGAAGGTTTTTTTCCCAAAACTTTCTATAGTGCCGGCATAGGCTATTCGAAGGGGTAGGTTTGCTGGACAATGTCGTGTGAACCTCAACTGACTAAACGTTTGGGTGTTCACCAACGTGTAACTTATTATTTGGGTAAGCTTTTAATGAAAACTTTTACAGCTAAACCAGAAACCGTAAAGCGCGACTGGTATGTTGTTGACGCGACCGGTAAAACTCTGGGCCGTCTGGCTTCTGAACTGGCTCGTCGCCTGCGCGGTAAGCATAAAGCGGAATACACTCCGCACGTAGATACTGGTGATTACATCATCGTTCTGAACGCAGAAAAAGTGGCTGTTACCGGCAACAAGCGCGAAGACAAAATGTACTATCATCACACCGGTCACATCGGTGGTATTAAAGAAGCGACCTTTGAAGAGATGATTGCTCGCCGTCCTGAGCGTGTGATTGAAATCGCGGTTAAAGGCATGTTGCCAAAAGGCCCGCTGGGTCGTGCTATGTACCGTAAACTGAAAGTTTACGCGGGTAACGAGCACAACCACGCGGCACAGCAACCGCAAGTTCTTGACATCTAATCGGGATTATAGGCAATGGCTGAAAATCAATATTACGGCACTGGTCGCCGCAAAAGTTCCGCAGCTCGCGTTTTCATCAAACCAGGCAGCGGCAAAATCGTTATCAACCAGCGTTCTCTGGAACAGTACTTCGGTCGTGAAACTGCCCGCATGGTAGTTCGTCAGCCGCTGGAACTGGTCGACATGGTTGAGAAACTGGATCTGTACATCACTGTTAAAGGTGGTGGTATCTCTGGTCAGGCTGGTGCGATCCGTCACGGTATCACCCGCGCTCTGATGGAGTATGATGAGTCCCTGCGTGGCGAACTGCGTAAAGCTGGCTTCGTTACCCGTGATGCTCGTCAGGTTGAACGTAAGAAAGTCGGTCTGCGTAAAGCACGTCGTCGTCCTCAGTTCTCCAAACGTTAATTGTTTTCTGCTCACGCAGAACAATTTGCGAAAAAACCCGCTTCGGCGGGTTTTTTTATGAATAAATCCCCCGTTATCCACAAGCAAATCGCCTGTTCTTACCACTTTTTCAGCATTTCCAGAATCCCCTCACCACAACGCCTTCAAGATCTGGTAAACTATCATCCAATTTTCTGCCCAAATGCTGGTGATTGTTCATTTTTTGCATCAACGGGAATGACGTTCACGCGAATGGGGTTTTTACATCTGGCTGGCCACGCGTGGCTGGTAGCAGTACAAAAATTCTGAATATACCTGGAGGTTTTCATGGCTGTCGCTGCCAACAAACGTTCGGTAATGACGCTGTTTTCTGGTCCTACTGACATCTATAGCCACCAAGTCCGCATCGTGCTGGCAGAAAAAGGTGTTAGTTTTGAGATAGAACACGTGGAGAAGGACAACCCACCTCAGGATCTGATTGACCTCAACCCGAATCAAAGCGTACCTACGCTGGTGGATCGTGAGCTCACTCTGTGGGAATCCCGCATCATTATGGAATATCTGGATGAGCGTTTCCCACATCCGCCGTTAATGCCGGTATATCCGGTGGCGCGTGGAGAAAGCCGTCTGTACATGCAACGCATCGAAAAAGACTGGTATTCGCTGATGAATACCATTCAGACCGGTACCGCCGCGCAAGCGGATACCGCGCGTAAGCAGCTGCGTGAAGAGCTGCAGGCGATTGCGCCGGTCTTTACGCAAAAACCTTACTTCCTGAGCGATGAGTTCAGCCTGGTTGATTGCTATCTGGCGCCGCTGCTGTGGCGTTTGCCGGTTCTCGGTGTTGAAGTTGTTGGTGCCGGCGCGAAAGAGCTCAAGGGCTATATGACTCGCGTCTTTGAACGTGATTCCTTCCTCGCTTCTTTAACTGAAGCCGAGCGTGAAATGCGTCTCGGTCGGGGCTAACCGATGGATGTATCGCAGCTAACGCCGCGTCGCCCGTACTTACTGCGGGCGTTCTATGAGTGGCTGCTGGATAACCAGCTGACTCCACATCTGGTTGTGGATGTGACACTGCCGAACGTACTGGTTCCGATGGAGTACGCGCGCGACGGGCAAATCGTGCTCAATATTGCGCCGCGTGCCGTAGGTAATCTGGAACTGGCGAATGACGAAGTGCGTTTCAATGCGCGCTTCGGCGGTGTTCCGCGCAACGTTTCTGTTCCAATGGCTGCCGTGCTGGCGATTTATGCCCGCGAAAACGGCGCAGGGACGATGTTCGAACCTGAAGCCGCCTATGATGAAGACGTCACCACCCTGAATGATGACGAAGCCTCATCAGGCAATGAGAATGAAACGGTCATGTCGGTGATCGACGGTGATAAGCCGGATGATCACGAGGACGATCCTGATGATACGCCGCCGCCATCGCGCGGCGGGCGTCCGGCGCTGCGCGTCGTGAAATAATCCCGCATCATGGATATACAGATTGCAGGCCCTTCGGGGCCTGTTCTGTTATCTACGCCGCCAGCATACAATTGTTGTGTTAAGATGGTACGGTCGTCACTTGCTGTCACCAATCACACATGGTCCCTATGAGCGCATTTGATCCCCAGACTGAAGAGAGTTCATCCGCAATCGGCAGCAGCCTGCGCCGCCGTCCTCTGGCGCGAAAAAAACTGTCGGAAATGGTGGAAGAAGAGCTCGAGAATATGATCCGCCGTCGCGAGTTTACCGAAGGTGAGCAGTTACCTTCTGAGCGTGAGCTGATGACCTTCTTCAACGTCGGCCGTCCCTCCGTGCGTGAGGCGCTGGCCGCCTTAAAGCGTAAAGGATTGGTGCAGATCAGCAACGGCGAACGCGCCCGCGTCTCCCGGCCTTCTGCCGACACCATCATCGGTGAACTCTCGGGGATGGCGAAGGATTTTCTCGCCCACCCAGGCGGGATCGCGCATTTTGAACAGCTGCGCCTGTTTTTCGAATCCAGCCTGGTCCGTTACGCAGCGGAACACGCCAGCGATGAGCAGATTGCAAAGCTGGAGCTGGCGCTGAAGATCAATAGCCAGTCGCTGGATGATAACGCGCTGTTTATTCGTTCTGACGTCGAATTTCACCGCGTCCTGGCGGAGATTCCCGGCAATCCGATCTTCCTGGCTATCCATGTCGCCCTGCTGGACTGGCTGATCGCCGCGCGTCCTAAAGTACCTGAGCACGAGCTGCACGAGCATAATAACGTAAGCTATCAACAGCATATCGATATCGTAGCGGCTATTCGTCGCCGCGACCCAGATGAAGCCGATCGCGCCTTGCAGACCCACCTCAATAGCGTTTCCGCCACCTGGCACGCCTTCGGCCAGAAAAAACAGCCGCGTCAGTAATTCACACGATCGTCAGGATCGTTGTTTAGTGAAGCAGATCGCATATTAAGCGTTCTGTATGGGGCTGTTGCTTATCTGTTCTGGTATAACAGGTATAAAGGTACATAGTTAATCATAACGCATAGCATAAAGAGGTTTATATGGCGGTCAATTTACGTGGGGTTATGGCGGCACTGCTTACACCGTTTGACGGGCAACAAATGCTGGATAGAGAAAGCCTGCGGCGGCTGGTGCGTTTCAACCTGAGTCAGGGAATCGATGGCTTGTACGTCGGCGGCTCTACCGGCGAGGCTTTCGTGCAAAGCAGCGCAGAGCGTCAGGAAGTGCTGGAGATCGTCGCCGACGAAGCAAAGGGGAAAATGACCCTGATTGCCCACGTCGGCTGCGTCAGCACGCTCGAAAGCCAGCAGCTGGCACAGGTGGCGGAAGGCTATGGCTACGATGCCGTCTCCGCCGTAACCCCGTTCTACTACCCCTTCAGCTTCGAGGAGCACTGCGCCCACTACCGGGCCATTATTGATTCAGCTAACGGCTTACCGATGGTGGTCTACAACATCCCGGCGTTGAGCGGGGTTAAGCTGACTCTGGATCAGATCAGCTCCCTCGTGACCCTGCCGGGCGTAGGGGCGTTGAAACAAACCTCTGGCGATCTTTACCAGATGGAGCAGATCCGCCGCGCCCATCCGGATCTGGTCCTTTACAACGGCTATGATGAGATCTTTGCCTCCGGCCTGCTGGCGGGGGCCGACGGCGGGATCGGCAGTACCTATAACATTATGGGCTGGCGCTATCAGGGGATCGTCAAAGCGCTGCGCGCCGGCGATATCGCCGAGGCGCAAAGGCTGCAATGTGAATGCAACAAGGCGATCGATCTGTTGATTAAAACCGGCGTATTCCGCGGTCTGAAAAGCGTTCTTCACTACATGGATGTGGTAGCTGAGCCGCTGTGCCGCAAGCCTTTCGCCCCGGTCGATGAGCAATTCCTGCCGCAGCTGAAGGCGCTGGCGCAGCAGCTGCAGCAGGAGAAAGAACGGCTGGGTTGAGCCATCGCTGGCCCCGCACGCATGGTGCGAGCGGGGGAACTCCCGGACTGCGCCACCGGGCGCCGTGTTCGGGCGACAACATTGTCTATACCTGGTGTGGCGATAGCGACATCCGGTATGAAAAACCAAGCGTGGGTCTGACCCATCGCGGGAGAGCAAAATGAGTACAACGACCCAGAACATCCCGTGGTATCGCCATCTCAACCGGGCGCAATGGCGGGCTTTCTCCGCCGCCTGGTTGGGTTATTTGCTTGATGGTTTTGATTTTGTATTAATCGCTCTGGTGTTAACGGAAATTCAGGGGGACTTTGGCCTGACAACCGTTGAAGCGGCAAGTCTGATCTCTGCCGCCTTCATTTCACGCTGGTTCGGCGGGCTGATGCTGGGCGCCATGGGCGATCGCTATGGACGGCGGTTGGCCATGGTCACCAGCATTGTCCTTTTTTCAGTGGGCACGCTGGCATGCGGCTTCGCGCCGGGCTATACCACCCTATTTATCGCCCGCCTGGTGATTGGAATGGGGATGGCCGGCGAATACGGTTCAAGTGCAACCTATGTTATTGAAAGCTGGCCAAAACAGCTGAGAAATAAAGCCAGCGGTTTTTTGATCTCCGGTTTTTCCGTCGGAGCGGTTATTGCGGCACAGATCTACAGCCTGGTGGTGCCGGTGTGGGGGTGGCGCGCGCTGTTTTTCATTGGCATCGTGCCGATCGTCTTTGCGCTGTGGCTGCGAAAGAATATTCCCGAAGCAGAGGACTGGAAAGAGAAGCATGAAGGCAAAACGCCGGTCCGGACGATGGTGGATATCCTGTACCGCGGAAAATACCGGGTACTCAATATATTCCTGACCGCTGTGGCGGCGACGGCGCTGTGGTTCTGCTTCGCCGGTGAGCTCAACAATGCCGGCATCGTCGTTGCGCTGGGGCTGCTCTGCGCGACGATTTTTATCAGCTTTATGGTGCAAAGCAGCGGTAAACGCTGGCCAACGGGTGTGACGCTGATGGTGGTCGTCCTGTTCGCCTTCCTCTATTCATGGCCTATTCAGGCGCTATTACCGACTTATCTCAAAACGGAGCTGGCCTACGATCATACGACCGTGGCGAACGTTCTGTTCTTTAGCGGTTTTGGCGCGGCTGTAGGCTGCTGCGTCGGCGGCTTTCTCGGCGACTGGCTGGGGACGCGAAAAGCTTACGTTTGCAGTCTGCTGGCTTCCCAGCTGCTGATTATTCCCGTTTTTGCTATCGGCGGCGCAAACGTATGGGTTCTGGGCCTGCTACTGTTTTTCCAGCAGATGCTTGGGCAGGGGATCTCCGGGATCTTACCCAAACTGATCGGCGGCTACTTCGATACCGATCAACGGGCGGCTGGCCTGGGCTTTACCTATAACGTGGGGGCGCTGGGGGGCGCGATTGCGCCGGTCCTCGGCGCGCTGATTGCGCAACGTATGGATCTCGGCACCACGCTGGGATCGCTCTCGTTCGGCCTGACCTTTGTGGTGATCCTGCTTATTGGTCTGGATATGCCCTCGCGCGTGCAACGCTGGATCCGCCCGGAAGCCGTGCGTACCCATGATGCGATTGATGGCAAACCGCTGAGCGGCGCAGTGCCGTTCGGCGCCGCTAAAAGTGAATTAATGAAAACCAGGTAATCTGTGCCCGGCCCCCAGGCCGGGCATTAAGCGTACTCAGGGAGTTATTATGTCTTTGCTTGAACAACTGGATAGCCGCATCCGCGCCAACGGCGGGTTAATTGTCTCCTGTCAGCCGGTTCCCGGCAGCCCGCTGGATACGCCGGCCATCGTCGCGGCGATGGCGCTGGCGGCCGAACAGGCCGGGGCGGTGGCGTTGCGTATTGAAGGGGTGGAGAATCTGCGTGCCACCCGCGCGGCGGTGACGGTACCGATTATCGGCATTCTGAAGCGCGACCTTGACGATTCACCGGTACGCATTACGCCATTTCTGGAGGATGTGGATGCGCTGGCGCAGGCGGGGGCCGATATTATCGCCATCGATGGCACCGATCGCCTGCGTCCGGTGGCGATAGAGGCGCTGCTGGCGAGAATTCATCAGCAGCAGAAGCTGGCGATGACCGACTGCTCGTCGGTTGATGATGGGCGACGGTGTCAGCGGCTGGGAGCGGAGATTATCGGCACCACCCTGTCGGGCTATACTACGCCGTACACGCCGGATGAGCCCGATCTCACGCTGGTCCAGGCGCTACACGAGGCGGGCTGTCGGGTGATTGCCGAAGGGCGCTACAACACGCCGGCTCAGGCGGCTGAGGCCATGCGGCATGGCGCATGGGCGGTCACCGTGGGATCTGCGATTACGCGTCTGGAACATATTTGCGGGTGGTACAACACGGCGCTGAAAAAGGCGGCGTCATGACCACTTTGGCGATTGATATTGGCGGCACCAAGCTTGCCGCCGCGCTGATAGACCGCGAACTGGCGATTGCTGCGCGACGTGAAATGGCTACTCCCGCCAGCCAGACGCCGGCGGCGTTAGCCGCGGCATTAGGCGAACTTGTGGCGCCACTGGCGGCGCGCGCGGCGCGTTTCGCCATTGCTTCCACCGGCATTATTCAGGACGGCATTCTGACCGCCATCAATCCAGCGAATCTGGGAGGACTGGCGCATTTTCCCCTGCAGGCGTGTTTATCCGACCTCACGGCGTTGCCCGGTATTGCCCTCAATGATGCTCAGGCCGCGGCGTGGGCGGAATATCATGCATTAGCGGAGAAGGTGGGTGAGATGCTGTTTCTGACCGTCTCGACGGGCGTCGGGGGCGGTATCGTCAGCCATGGCAGACTGCAAACCGGCAGCGGTGGTCTGGCAGGGCACTGCGGCCACACGCTGGCGGATCCCCATGGGCCAGTCTGCGGCTGCGGGCGGAAAGGCTGCGTCGAGGCTATCGCTTCCGGGCGCGGCATCGCGGCGGCGGCCGTAGGGGAGCTCAGCGGCCTGGATGCGAAAGCTATTTTTGCTCTTGCCGGCGAGGGCCATCAGCAGGCGCGCTCCCTGATCCAGCGATCGGCGCAAACGCTGGCGCGGCTGATTGCCGATCTGAAAGCCGTCACCGACTGCCAGTGCGTGGTGGTGGGCGGCAGTATCGGTCTGGCCAGCGGCTATCTGCCGCTGGTTGAGAAGTATCTGTTACAGGAGCCCGCGGTCTATCATGTTCCGCTGCGGGAAGCTTACTATCGGCATGATGCGGGTCTGCTAGGGGCTGCATTATGGGGACGGGGAGAAAACAGATGATTGTGGGCAATTTACAGCAGCCTTTGGCGGCCGGGCTGCCGGGAGCGCTGAGGCGGGCTATCGCCCTGGCCCAGGCTCACGACCTGTACAATAAGGCGCCAGGGAGCTATGAGCTGCAGGGCGACAATGTGTTGATGAATGTGATGCAGTTCACTACCGGGGCGTCTGAGGAGAAGAAAGCGGAGCTGCATACCCAGTATATCGACATCCAGATCCTGCTGGCGGGCGAGGAGCGCATTTTTTATGGTCTGATGGGGTCGGCGCGCGAGTGCGAGGAGCCGCATCCTGCAGAGGACTATCAGCTGTGCAACCGCATTGCCGGAGAGCAGGTGCTGACGCTGCAGCCTGAGATGTTTGCGGTCTTCATGCCCGGCGAGCCGCATAAGCCCGGCTGTCGGGTCACGGCCTCCAGCGATGTGAAAAAGGTGGTCATCAAGGTTCGCGCCGGACTGCTTAGAGAATAAAAAAGCCCGCTGGCTTTTCACCATCGGGCTTTGTCGCGGATTAAGCCCGGATGAAAGGTTCATCCGGGCTGATGGATTACACTTCCAGGTAGTTCAGGATCCCGTCAGCCGCTTTACGACCTTCGGCAATCGCCGTGACCACCAGATCGGAACCGCGCACGATATCGCCGCCGGCGAAGATTTTCGGGTTGCTGGTCTGGAACGCATTCTCATTGCCTTCCGGCGCGATAATACGGCCCTGGGAATCCAGCTCAACGTCGTGCTTCGCCAGCCACTCCATGCTGTGCGGGCGGAAACCAAACGCCATCACCACCGCATCGGCCGGAACCACGTGCTCGGAACCGGCGACGATCTCCGCACGACGGCGGCCCTTCGCATCCGGCTGACCCATCTCAGTACGCGCCATTTTCACGCCGCACACTTTACCGTTGGCATTCACTTCCACACCCAGAGGCTGAACGTTGAACTGGAATTCGACGCCCTCTTCACGCGCGTTTTTCACTTCGCGTTTAGAGCCCGGCATGTTTTCTTCGTCACGACGGTAGGCACAGATAACGTGAGTCGCCCCCTGACGTATGGAGGTACGTACGCAGTCCATCGCGGTGTCGCCACCGCCGAGAACCACCACGCGTTTACCTTCCATATTGACGTACGGTTCGTGCGCCGTTTCGCCAAAGCCCATGGTCTGCTTGGTATTGGCGATCAGGAATGGCAGGGCGTCAAAGACACCGTTCGCATCTTCGTTTTCCAGCCCGCCGCGCATGGACTGATAGGTCCCCACGCCGAGGAAGACGGCATCGTAATCTTTCAGCAGATCGTCAAGCTGAACGTCACGGCCCACTTCGATATTGAGTTTAAACTCAATCCCCATGCCGGTGAAGATTTCCCGGCGGCGGGTCATCACCTCTTTTTCCAGCTTAAACGCCGGAATACCGAAGGTCAGCAGGCCGCCGATTTCCGGATGGCGGTCAAATACCACGGCTTTGACGCCGTTACGGGTCAGCACGTCGGCACAGGCCAGCCCTGCCGGACCTGCCCCGACGATAGCGACCGTTTTACCGGTCTGCTTGACGCCGGAGAGATCGGGACGCCAGCCCATTTCGAACGCTTTATCATTGATATAACGCTCGATGTTGCCGATAGTCACCGCGCCGAACTCATCGTTCAGCGTACAGGAACCTTCACACAGGCGGTCCTGCGGGCAGACGCGCCCGCAGACTTCCGGCAGCGTGTTGGTCTGATGCGACAGTTCTGCCGCTTCAAAAATACGCCCTTCATTGGCCAGCTTCAGCCAGTTAGGGATGTAGTTGTGGACCGGACATTTCCATTCGCAGTACGGGTTGCCGCAGGACAGGCAGCGGTCTGCCTGGGCTTTGGCCTGGCCTTCTGAAAACGGCTCGTAAATTTCTACAAATTCAATTTTACGGATCTTCAGCGGTTTCTTTGGCGGATCAACGCGCTGTAAGTCGATAAACTGGTATACGTTCTGGCTCATCTGAATTCCTTACTGCGCCTGCACACGCAGCTCTGCTGCGCTACGACTACGGTGACCCAACAGTGCTTTAACATCGCTGGACTTTGGTTTAACCAGCGCGAATTTCGCTGCGAAGGCCGGCCAGTTAGCCAGGATCTCTTCACCGCGAGACGAACCGGTCAGCTGCACGTGTTCGGTAATCAGACCACGCAGGTGCTCTTCATGGATCGCGAGCGCGTCGACGTCCAGCACTTCCACCAGTTCCGGGTTCACACGTTTACGGAAGTCGCCATCTTCATCCAGTACGTAAGCAAAGCCGCCGGTCATCCCTGCGCCGAAGTTGACGCCGGTTTTACCCAGCACGCAGACGATGCCGCCGGTCATGTATTCACAACCGTTATCGCCGATGCCTTCTACCACGGTGATGGCGCCGGAGTTACGCACTGCAAAACGTTCGCCTGCGCGGCCTGCCGCGTACAGACGACCGCCGGTCGCGCCATACAGGCAGGTGTTGCCGATGATGCTTGCCTCATGGCTACGGAAGGCGGAGCCAACCGGAGGACGGATCGCAAGCAGACCACCCGCCATCCCTTTGCCGACGTAGTCGTTGGCATCGCCGGTCAGATGCAGCTCCACGCCACCGGCGTTCCACACGCCGAAGCTTTGGCCCGCGGTACCGCTGAAGTGCGCGGTAATCGGGTCTGCTGCCAGTCCCTGATCGCCGTGGGTCTGGGCGATATAGCCGGACAGGGATGCGCCAACCGAGCGATCGGTGTTACGGATATCAAACCAGAAGGTTTTGCTCTGTTTGCCGTCAACGAACGGTTTTGCCTGCTGCAGCAGCTGCGCGTTCAGCACGCCGTTATCAAACGGCGGGTTGCTTTCGGTGCAGTACAGCGCTTTACCCGGATGCGGCTCGGCGGTTTCCAGCAGTTTGCTCAGATCCAGCTTCTGCTGCTTCGCGGTATAGCCATCCAGCACTTTCAGCAGGTCGGTGCGGCCAATCAGGTCTACCAGACGCTTCACGCCGAGCTCAGCCATCAGCTCGCGGGTTTCGCGGGCGATGAATTCAAAGTAGTTAGTTACTTTGAACGGCAGGCCGTGATAGTGGTTCTTACGCAGTTTGTCATCCTGGGTTGCTACGCCGGTTGCGCAGTTGTTCAGGTGGCAAATGCGCAGATATTTACAGCCGAGCGCAACCATCGGGCCGGTACCGAAACCGAAGCTTTCCGCGCCGAGGATCGCCGCTTTGATGATGTCGAGGCCGGTTTTCAGCCCGCCGTCCACCTGCAGACGAATCTTGTGACGCAGGCCGTTGGCCACCAGCGCCTGCTGGGTTTCAACAAGGCCCAGTTCCCACGGACATCCCGCATATTTCACTGAGGAAAGCGGGCTGGCGCCGGTGCCGCCGTCATAACCGGCGATGGTGATGAGGTCGGCATAGGCTTTGGCCACGCCGGTAGCGATGGTGCCGACGCCCGGTTCAGAAACCAGCTTCACGGAAATCATCGCTTTCGGGTTAACCTGTTTGAGGTCAAAAATCAGCTGCGCCAGATCCTCGATAGAGTAAATATCGTGGTGCGGCGGCGGTGAAATCAGGGTAACGCCGGGAACCGAGTAGCGCAGTTTGGCAATATACGGGGTGACTTTATCCCCCGGCAGCTGCCCGCCTTCGCCCGGCTTCGCGCCCTGCGCGACTTTGATCTGGATAACATCGGCGTTCACCAGGTAAGCCGGGGTGACGCCGAAGCGACCGGAAGCGACCTGCTTAATCCGCGACACTTTGTTGGTGCCGTAGCGCGCAGGGTCTTCACCGCCTTCGCCGGAGTTAGAGAAACCGCCGATGCTGTTCATGGCTTCCGCCAGCGACTCATGCGCTTCCGGGCTCAACGCGCCGATAGACATGGCGGCGGTATCAAAGCGTTTGAACAGCTCTTTGGCCGATTCAACATGGTCGATGCTGATGGCGTCATCGCCTGGATTCAGCGCCAGCAGGTCGCGCAACGTTGCGGCCGGACGTTCATTCACCAGCTTCGCATACTGCTGATAATCCTGGTATTCACCGCTTTGTACGGCTTGTTGCAGGGTGCGGACGACGTCCGGATTATAGGCGTGATATTCGCCACCGTGCACGTATTTCAGCAGGCCGCCCTGATCCAGCGGTTTACGTGCCAGCCATGCGCGTTTGGACAGATTCAGCAAATCCTGCTGGAAGTCATCGAAGCCCGCGCCGCCGATACGGCTGACAACGCCGAGGAAGCACAGATCGGACACTTCGCGATGCAGACCGACGGCTTCGAACAGCTTCGAACAGCGGTAGGAGGCGATGGTCGAAATGCCCATTTTGGACATGATCTTGTACAGGCCTTTGTTGATGCCGTTACGGTAGTTCAGCATCACCGTACGGTAATCTTTCTCAATGGCTCTGCTATCGACCAGTTTCGCCAGCGTTTCATAGGCCAGGTATGGATAGATAGCCGTTGCGCCGAAGCCCAGCAGTACTGCGAAGTGGTGCGGGTCGCGGGCGCTGGCGGTTTCAACAATGATGTTGGCGTCGCAGCGCAGGCTCTTATCGACCAGGCGAGTCTGGATGGCGCCCACCGCCATCGGTGCCGGAACCGGCAGGCGGTCTTTGGCGATATTACGGTCGGAGAGCACCAGCAGGACGGTACCGTTACGCACCATCTGTTCTGCTTTATCGCACAGCGCTTTCACCGTTTCGGCCAGCGAGGTTTCCGTGGCGTTAAAGGTGATATCCAGCGTATCGGCGCGATAGTGCTCCTCTTTCATCGTGGTGAGCTGTTTGAAATCAGAGTACAGCAGGATCGGCGATTTGAAGCTCAGGCGGTGCGCCTGGCCTTCCGCTTCGCAGAAGACGTTCATTTCACGGCCGATGCTGGTGGCCAGCGACATCACGTGCGCTTCACGCAGCGGGTCGATCGGCGGGTTGGTAACCTGCGCGAACTGCTGGCGGAAGTAATCATAGATGACGCGCGGCTGGCTGGAGAGCACCGCAAACGGGGTGTCATCGCCCATCGAGCCGACGGCTTCCTGGCCATTTTCGCCCAGAACGCGCAGCACGGAGTCCAGCTCTTCAGCGCTGTAGTTAAACTGTTTCTGGTAGCTGGCGAGGGTGTCATCATCCAGCTGACGGCTGCCGACATCTTCGTCAGGCAGATCTTCGAACGGCACCAGGCGACGGACGTTTTTCTCCATCCACTCTTTATAAGGGTGGCGGCTTTTCAGATCGTCGTCGGTTTCCGCAGAGTGCAGAATGCGGCCGCCGCGGGTGTCGATCACCATCAGCTCGCCTGGGCCAACGCGGCCTTTTTCGACCACTTCGTCAGGCTGATAGTCCCAGATCCCGACTTCGGAAGCGCAGGTGATCAGCTTGTCTTTGGTGATGACGTAGCGCGCCGGGCGCAGACCGTTACGGTCGAGGTTACAGGCCGCGTAGCGGCCGTCGGACATCACGATGCCCGCCGGACCATCCCACGGCTCCATGTGCATGGAGTTAAAGTCAAAGAACGCGCGCAGCTCCGGATCCATATCCGGGTTGTTCTGCCAGGCTGGCGGAACGAGCAGACGCATCGCACGTACAATATCCATACCGCCGGCCAGCAGCAGCTCGAGCATGTTATCCATGGAGCTGGAGTCGGAGCCGGTTTCGTTAACGAACGGTGCCGCATCGTGCAGATCCGGGATTAACGGCGTCTGGAACTTATAGGTACGCGCGCGCGCCCACTGGCGGTTGCCGGTAATGGTGTTGATTTCGCCGTTATGCGCCAGATAGCGGAACGGTTGGGCCAGCGGCCAGCGCGGCACGGTATTGGTGGAGAAGCGCTGGTGGAACAGGCAGATTGCCGACTCCAGACGCAGGTCCGCGAGGTCCAGGTAGAAGCGCGGCAAATCCGCCGGCATACACAGACCTTTATAAATGTTCACCAGGTTCGACAGGCTGCAAACGTAGAAATCTTTATCTTCCTGCAGACGCTTTTCAATGCGGCGGCGAGCGATGAACAAACGACGTTCCATATCGCGCGGGCGCCAGCCAGCCGGGGCGTTAACAAAAATTTGTTCAATACGGGGCAGCGAGGAGAGGGCGATTTCACCGAGAACCCCTTCGTTGGTCGGCACTTCGCGCCAGCCGACGATCGACAGGGTTTCACGTTGTAATTCTTCTTCGACGATGCGGCGTGCGGTCGCCGCCAGCTCAGGATCTTTATTCAGGAACAACATCCCGACGGCGTAATTTTTGGCTAAACGCCAGCCGCGCTCTTCCGCAACGATACGGAAGAAACGATCGGGTTTTTGCAGCAGCAAGCCACAACCGTCGCCGGTTTTACCATCGGCAAGGATCGCGCCGCGGTGCTGCATTCGGGCCAGTGCGTGTATAGCGGTACGCACTACCTTGTGGCTAGGTTCGCCTTCTATGTGGGCGATCAGGCCGAAACCACAGTTATCCCTCTCAAGGGATTTATCGTACAACATATCAGTGAACCTCCCCAGGCTCTACGGGACACCCTCCGATACCGATTGCGCACGGGCACAGAAAGAGCATGGCGACGGGGTTTGCACCTCGCATTCGCCCTCTTTAAATCCTTTTCGCATCGGTACGCAAGTTTGAGGACTTGCTGTAAGAGGGAATCTCAATTACTGCATAAATATGATGAGCAGAGCACTCATCCAGAAAGCTTCCAGCGGATTCCCAACTTATCGGGAATCCGCACTTACGTCAAATGGCAATCTTATTTATACAAAAATGTGCTATACAGAGTTTAACTATATGATAGTTAAGGTAATAGTCGTGTTTTAAGCGGCAATAAAACGTAGCGGAAAGCCTAATCTAGTGTGATCTGTCTCACTATATCGATAGCGTAACATTATCGTTCTGTGCTGAACTGGCTATTTATAGCAGAGTATTTATCTGCTTATTATCTCAGAGGCGAGAAATAACACTGTTTTTTACCCTGATGAAGATAATGGCAAACCAGGGGTTAAGTATAAGCAAAACTCATCATAGCACGGGTGAATGAAATTGCAGTTATCTTGAGTGGTTATGCAATGAGGTGAGCGGCCACTCTGACGATTGATCCAGGTCATCGCCGTAGGTGACTAAAAATGGCAGGCTTGGCCCCTTTATTCAGGCCGGTCTATCAGATTATGCAGTTACAGAAATTAGTCAATATGTTTGGTGGGGATCTTTCGCGGCGCTATGGCGAAAAGGTGCATAAATTGACGCTGCACGGCGGGTTTAGCTGCCCGAATCGCGATGGCACGATTGGCCGCGGGGGCTGCACGTTCTGCAACGTGGCCTCATTTGCCGATGAGGCGCAGCGGCAACACTCGATTGCTGAACAGCTGGCGTATCAGGCGCAGCGGGTCAACCGGGCGCAACGCTATCTGGCCTACTTTCAGGCCTATACCAGCACCTTTGCCGAAGTCGAACTCTTACGCGAGATGTATCAGCAGGCGGTGAGCCAGGCCAGCATCGTCGGGCTGTGTGTAGGCACCCGCCCGGACTGCGTCCCGGAGGCGGTGTTCGATCTGCTCAGCGGCTACCGGGAACAGGGCTACGAAGTGTGGCTGGAGCTGGGGTTACAAACGGCGCACGACAAAACGCTGCGGCGTATTAACCGCGGTCATGATTTCGCCTGCTACCAGCGCACCACTCGTCTGGCGCGCGAGCGCGGCCTTAACGTATGCGCGCATTTAATCGTCGGGTTGCCGGGCGAAGAGCAGAGCCATTGCCTGCAAACGTTGGCGCGGGTCGTGGAAACCGGCGTCGATGGTATCAAGCTGCATCCGCTGCATATCGTGACCGGGAGCATTATGGCGAAAGCCTGGCAGGCCGGGCGTTTACAGGCGATCGCGCTGGATGACTATACCGCCACCGCCGGAGAGATGATTCGTCATACTCCGCCGGAGGTGATTTATCACCGCATTTCGGCCAGCGCCCGTCGCCCGACGCTGCTGGCCCCGCAGTGGTGCGAGAACCGCTGGACCGGGATGGTTGAACTTGACCGCTATCTTAATCAATACGGCGTCCAGGGCTCGGCGCTGGGGCGTGGCTGGATCCCGCCAGCCTCAGGAGCGTAAGGGGATACGCATTTTTTGCACAACTTACAGCGTATTGCTCAGAATTGGGTATTATTGTGCGGAGTTGTCGCGAAGGAATCCCTTATGAAGCAAATCCGTATGCTGGCGCAGTACTATGTCGACCTGATGATGAAACTGGGTCTGGTGCGTTTTTCCATGCTGTTGGCCCTGGCTCTGGTGGTGCTGGCGATCGTCGTGCAGATGGCCGTTACGATGGTCCTGCATGGCCAGGTCGAGAGCATCGATGTCATCCGCTCTATCTTCTTTGGCCTGCTGATCACCCCGTGGGCGGTCTACTTTTTGTCGGTGGTGGTGGAGCAGCTGGAAGAGTCGCGACAGCGCCTCTCGCGACTGGTCGACAAACTCGAGGAGATGCGCGAGCGCGACCTCAAGCTTAACGTGCAGCTTAAAGACAATATCGCGCAGCTCAATCAGGAGATTGGCGAACGTGAGAAAGCGGAAGCCGAGCGCGAGACGACCCTGGAACAGCTGAAGATTGAGATGAAAGAGCGTGAAGAGACGCAAATTCAGCTGGAACAACAATCCTCCTTCCTCCGTTCTTTCCTCGATGCCTCGCCGGATCTGGTTTTCTATCGCAATGAAGACAAAGAGTTTTCCGGCTGTAACCGGGCGATGGAACTGCTGACGGGTAAAAGCGAGAAACAGCTTATCCACCTCAAGCCGCAGGATGTCTATAACGAAGAAGCGGCGGAGAAAGTGCTGGAGACCGACGAAAAGGTCTTCCGGCATAACGTGTCGCTGACCTACGAGCAGTGGTTGGATTATCCGGACGGGCGCAAAGCCTGCTTTGAAATCCGCAAGGTCCCTTACTATGACCGCGTCGGTAAGCGCCGCGGCCTGATGGGCTTTGGGCGCGACATTACCGAACGGAAGCGCTATCAGGATGCGCTGGAACGCGCCAGCCGCGACAAGACGACATTTATCTCGACCATCAGCCATGAGCTGCGTACGCCGCTGAACGGCATCGTGGGGCTGAGCCGCATTCTGCTGGATACCGAGCTGACCGGCGAGCAGGAAAAATACCTGAAAACGATCCATGTTTCGGCGGTGACTTTGGGTAATATTTTCAACGATATTATTGATATGGATAAGATGGAGCGGCGAAAAGTCCAGCTGGATAACCAGCAGGTCGACTTTACCAGCTTCCTGGCCGATCTGGAGAATCTCTCCGGCCTGCAGGCGCAGCAGAAAGGGCTGCGTTTCGTGATGGATCCGACGTTACCCCTGCCGCATCAGGTGGTGACCGACGGAACGCGGCTGCGGCAGATCCTGTGGAACCTCATCAGCAACGCCGTGAAATTCACCCCACAGGGCGGAAACGTCACCGTTCGCGTTCGCTATGATGAAGGCGACATCCTGCATTTTGAAGTAGAAGACTCCGGCATTGGTATTCCGCAGGCGGAGCAGGATAAGATCTTCGCCATGTATTATCAGGTGAAAGACAGCCACGGCGGTAAACCGGCGACCGGGACCGGAATTGGCCTTGCCGTATCGCGTCGTCTGGCGCGCAATATGGGCGGGGATATTAATGTCTCCAGCCAGCCGGGCCAGGGCGCGACGTTTACCCTGACGGTGCATGCGCCCGCGGTGGCGGAAGAGGTGGAAGATACGCTGACGGAAGATGAAATGCCGCTGCCGGCGCTGAATGTGCTGCTGGTTGAGGATATCGAGCTCAATGTGATTGTCGCGCGTTCGGTGCTGGAGAAGCTGGGTAACAGCGTTGATGTTGCGATGACCGGTAAGGCGGCGCTGGAGATGTTTGAGCCGGGCGAATACGACCTGGTGCTGCTGGATATTCAGCTACCGGACATGACCGGTCTCGACATTTCTCGTCAACTCAAGCAGCAATATGCTGCCGACGAGCTGCCGCCTCTGGTCGCGCTCACCGCCAACGTCCTGAAGAACAAAAAAGAGTATCTCGATGCCGGGATGGACGATGTTCTGAGCAAACCGCTATCGGTACCGGCGTTAACCGCCATCATTAAAAAATTCTGGGATGCGCCGGAAGAAGAGGTCAGTGAAATGCCAGGCGTTGATGTCAGCAAATCGTCTGCCGTACTGGATGTTCCGATGCTGGAGCAGTACATCGAGCTGGTGGGGCCGCAGCTTATCAACGATGGCCTGGCGGTTTTTGAGAAGATGATGCCGGGCTATCTGGCGGTGCTGGAATCTAACCTCACTGCTCGTGACCAGAAAGGGATCGTCGATGAAGGGCATAAGATTAAGGGGGCAGCGGGTTCTATCGGCCTGCGCCATATCCAGCAGCTGGGGCAGCAGATTCAGACTCCGGACCTGCCGGCGTGGTCAGATAACGTTGGTGAATGGGTCGAAGAGATGAAATCAGAGTGGCAGAACGATGTGGCGGTGCTGAAAGCGTGGGTGGCGGCGGCAGATAAAAAATGACCCCGGATAAACCGGGGTGCGCGAATACTGCGCCAACACCAGGGAACGGGTCGTTGCGCCAGAATAATGAGAGATATTTTTTACGTAGCGCAACCTGAGGATTGGGTTTGCTCGCTCATTAAGATAGCAAACCTTAAATAATTTGTTACGTGAATCAGTAAAATATGTGAAGCAATGCGGGTAAATCAAAATTTTTGACTGGTTTCAGCAAGTTGCACTAAGGAGCTGGCAGTATGAAAAAGATAGGTGTGGTACTGAGCGGTTGTGGCGTCTATGACGGAACGGAGATCCATGAAGCGGTCATTACCCTGTTGGCGATAGCCCGTGGCGGCGCGCAGGCGGTCTGTTTCGCCCCTGATAAAAGCCAAACGGATGTCATCAACCATCTGACCGGTGAGCCGCTGGCTGAAAGCCGCAACGTGTTGATTGAAGCGGCGCGTATTGCCCGCGGCGATATCCAGCCTCTGGCTCGCGCCCGGGCTGACGATCTCGATGCGCTGATTGTCCCCGGCGGGTTTGGCGCGGCGAAAAATCTTAGCAGTTTTGCCGCGCAGGGGGCCGAATGCGCCGTCGACAGCGACCTGCAAGCGCTGACTCTGGCGATGCATCAGGCGGGTAAACCGTTGGGCTTTATGTGTATCGCCCCGGCGCTGCTGCCAAAAATTTTGCCGATCCCGCTGCGGGTAACCATTGGTACCGATATCGACACTGCGGACGTCATGGAGGAGATGGGCGCGGAACATGTGCCCTGCCCGGTCGATGACATCGTGGTGGATGAAGAGAACAAAGTGGTGACGACGCCGGCCTATATGCTGGCGCAGAACATCGCGGAAGCGGCGACCGGGATTGAGAAGCTGGTGGCCCGCGTGCTGGTTCTGGCTGAATGAGCGTTCGTCTGTCGCCGTGGCGGATGATCAAGCGCCTGCTGCTGCGCGTACTGCTGATCGGCGCGGTCTTTTGCGGCGGTGGTATTGCGTTGTTCAGCGTGCTGCCGGTCCCTTATTCGGCGGTGATGCTGGAGCGGCAGCTAGGCGCGTGGCTGGGCGGGGATTTTCATTACATCGCCCATTCCGACTGGGTCGGGATGGATGAGATATCGCCGTGGATGGGGCTGGCGGCGATTGCCGCTGAGGATCAAAAATTCCCTGAACACTGGGGCTTTGACCTTCCGGCGATAGAAAAAGCGCTGGCGCACAACGAACGGCACGAAAGCCGGGTGCGTGGGGCATCCACGCTCTCACAGCAGACGGCGAAAAACCTGTTTCTATGGGATGGCCGCAGCTGGCTGCGCAAAGGGCTGGAAGCCGGGTTAACGGTAGGCATTGAGACGGTGTGGAGTAAAAAACGCATTCTCTGCGTCTATCTGAATATTGCCGAGTTCGGCGAAGGAATTTTTGGCGTTGAAGCCGCGTCACAGCGCTATTTTCATAAGCCTGCGAGCAAGTTAACCGCGTCTGAAGCCGCGCTCCTGGCGGCGGTCTTACCCAATCCGATTCGTTTTCGCGCCGATGCGCCGTCCGGCTATATTCGCAGCCGACAGGCATGGATCCTGCGCCAGATGCGTCAGTTAGGCGGGGAAGGGTTTATGCGAGCGCATAGGCTGGATTAAGGCGAAGCCGGAGGGAGGTCGTCCCGGTCAGCGTCGCGTGACCGGGAAAACTAGTCTTCGTCAAAACCGGCATTGAACAGCGCGATAACCGCTGCCAGCGCCTCGACTTCCTGCGGACCGTTGGCCTCAATCTCAATTTGCCGACCCTTGGCGGAATCGAGCATCAGCAGAGCAATCACGCTATTGGCTTCCGCTTCTGTCCCCTCGTCGTTGCGCAGCAGGACTTCCGCATCATAATTCTGCATCAGCTCAAACAGCTTCATCGCCGGGCGGGCATGCATCCCCAGCTTATTGGTGATTTCAACGATCTGCTTTACGGTCATGATTTGCGTTTTTCCAGCGTCCGATGGCGAGACTGCACGTTCTTACCGCGCGAGCGGAAGTAATCGGCCAGTTGTTCGGCGATGTAGACCGAACGGTGTTTACCGCCGGTACAACCAATGGCCACCGTCAGGTAGCTGCGGTTATTGGTTTCCAGCATCGGTAACCATAGCTCAAGATAGCTGCGGGTCTGGTAAATAAAGTTGTGAACTTCGGTGTGCCGATCAAGGAAGGCGGCAACGGGCTTATCCAGTCCGGTCATCGGGCGCAGCTTCGGATCCCAGTGTGGGTTCGGCAGGAAGCGAACGTCGAAGACGTAATCGGCATCGATCGGGATACCATGCTTAAAGCCGAAGGATTCAAAGACCATGGTCAGCTCGCGTTCGCGCTTGCCAAGCAGACGCGTACGCAGCATTTCTGCCAGCTCATGCACCGACATCTCAGAGGTATCGACGATCAGATCGGCCCGTGAGCGCAGCGGCTCCAGCAGGTCGCTCTCTTCGTCGATGGCGCTCTCCAGCGACAGGTTTTTGCTCGACAGCGGGTGCAGACGGCGGGTGTCGCTGTAGCGGCGGATCAGCGTATTGCGGTCGGCGTCGAGGAACAGCAGCTGCGGAGAAAATGACTCAGGCAGGTTTTTCATCGCCTGTTCAAAGATCTCCGGCGATTCCGGCATGTTACGCACGTCAATGCTGACGGCGGCAGAAATGTTTCTGTCGGCCAGCGAGCGCGCCAGATCGGGCAACAGCACTACCGGCAGGTTATCTACGCAATAGAAGCCCATATCTTCCAGCGCCCGCAGGGCGACGGATTTCCCCGATCCGGAGCGGCCGCTGACGATCATCAGTACCATGTACCGTTTCTCCTCAGTACGATAAAGGGTAGGGTGCGACTCCCGTTATGCGTCATCGCGGCTTCCTGCTTCGGTGATGATTTCATACAGCTCTTCATCGCTTTGTGCAGCGCGCAGGCGACGACAAATGGTTTTATCCGCCAGTCGTTTGGCCACCAACGAGAGCGTATGCAGATGGGTTTTGGTCTGATCGGCCGGCACCAGAAGCGCAAACAGCAGATCGACAGGCTGGTTGTCGATCGCATCAAAGGCGATCGGCGTTTCCAGCTGGACAAATACGCCGACGGCGCGCAGCGTGTCCTCTTCGAGCTTACCGTGGGGAATCGCAATGCCATTGCCAATCCCGGTACTGCCCATTTTCTCACGGGTGAGGATCGCTTCAAATACCAGCTGCGGCGGCAGGCCTAACTGTTTAGCTGCCAGCTCACTGATAATCTCCAGCGCGCGCTTTTTACTCTGGCAGTGAACCTGGCTACGGGTACATTCCTGGTTCAGGACATTGCTCAGTTGTAGAGCCGAATCGTTGTTCATCATAATTTCACCTGAGCGCGCCCCTTGCCGACCGCCGATGAGAGCTGGCAGCCGGCCAGGGCGACGCCCGGACAATTAGTGTTGTTTTAGTTTATCTTTATGTTTTGTTAACTGTCGTGCCAGCTTATCGATAAGACCATCGATAGCGGCATACATATCCTGCCCTTCCGCACTGGCATGGATTTCGCCACCGTTGACATGCAGATTGGCATCCGCAATTTGCGTCACCTTCTCTACTTTTAACACAATATAGACCTGATTGATCCTGTCGAAAAACTGCTCCAGTTTGCTGAACTTCGCAGTGACGAAGTCGCGCAGCGCGGGGGTGATTTCGACGTTGTGTCCTGTAATGTTGAGCTGCATAGTGTCTTCCTTATCGGTTGGGTCAGACCAGTTGTTTACGCTGGTTAGACGGCGGAATGGATAAAGACTCTCGGTACTTAGCGACGGTACGGCGTGCCACCATGATACCCTGTTCGGACAGGATGGTGGTGAGCTTACTGTCACTCAACGGCTTCGCGGGGTTCTCCGCGGCGATTAACTTCTTCACCAGCGCACGAATAGCCGTCGACGATGCCTCGCCGCCGCCTTCGGTGTTCACATGGCTGGAGAAGAAATACTTGAGCTCAAAAATACCGCGTGGACTGTGTAGATATTTTTGGGTGGTCACGCGTGAAATCGTGGATTCATGCATTTCGACGGCCTGGGCGATATCCGCCAGCACCATCGGTTTCATAAACTCTTCGCCCTGATCGAAGAAGGCCTGCTGTTGCTCGACGATGCAGCGGCTGACGCGCAGCAGCGTATCATTGCGGCTTTCCAGGCTCTTGATAAGCCAGCGGGCCTCCTGCAGGTTGCTGCGGATAAACTGGCTGTCCGCGTCGTTGCGCGTGCTGTTACCCATCGCCGCGTACTGCTGGTTGATTTTCAGGCGCGGGATGCTATCGGAATTAAGCTCGACCACCCAGCGATCGCTAACCTTTCGCACCAGAACGTCGGGAATGACGTATTCCGGCTCGCTGGTCTGGATCGACTGACCGGGACGCGGGTCGAGAGACTGGATCAGGTTAACCGCTTCTTTCAGCACCTCTTCTTTGAGTCGCGTGACGCGCATCAGGGAGCGGAAGTCATGGTTAGCGAGCAGATCGAGATGCTCGCTGATGATAAGCCGGGCTTCTTCCAGCCACGGCGTCTCTTTGGCGTATTGTGAAAGTTGTACCAGCAGACAGTCGCGCAGATCTTTGGCCGCTACGCCGACGGGGTCGAAACGCTGGATGCGCTTCAGCACCGCTTCCACCTCTTCCAGACCGATTTCGTCATCGTCGATGCTCTCGACAATATCCTCCACCCGAATCGTGAGGTAGCCGGTGTCATCAACGGCATCGACGATAGAGGTGGCGATCGCGCGATCGGTATCGGTGAACGGCGTCAGCTCCACCTGCCACATCAGGTAATCCTGCAGACTTTGGGTCGTTTCGCCTTGATAGATAGGCAGCTCGTCGTCCTGATAATCGACGCCGTTTCCCGACGGCGTGCCGGCGGTGTAGATTTCATCCCAGCTGGCGTCGAGCGGCAGCTCTTCCGGCATATCTTTTTGTTCAAGAGCGTCGACGGTATCCAGCGATTCGCGGTCCTCGACCTCTTTGGTATCTACCTCATCGTGAAGATCGGTTTGCTCAAGCAATGGATTACTCTCCAGCGCCTGCTGGAGTTCCTGCTGGAGTTCTAACGTGGACAGCTGCAACAAACGTATGGCCTGTTGCAGTTGTGGCGTCATGGCAAGCTGTTGGCTTAGCCTTAATTGCAAACCTTGCTTCATATTCAGGGCTAATATCTCCGGCTAAAACGTCTGTAACCTCTACCCTATCAGAGTCTGAAGTCTTCCCCAAGATACACGCGCTTAACCTGCTCGTCTTCAAGGATTTGCTGCGGCGTGCCATGGGCGATCAGGTGGCCCTGGCTGACGATATACGCGCGTTCGCAGACGGCCAGCGTTTCCCTGACGTTATGGTCGGTGATCAGCACCCCAAGACCGCTGTCGCGCAGGTGTTCGATGATGCGTTTGATATCGATAACGGAAATGGGGTCAACGCCGGCAAAGGGTTCATCCAGCAGGATAAATTTCGGGTTGGCGGCCAGCGCACGGGCAATTTCGACGCGGCGGCGTTCACCGCCGGACAGCGCCTGACCGAGGCTGTCGCGCAGATGCTCAATGTGAAACTCTTCCATCAGTTCTTTCGCGCGGTCTTCACGCTGTTCGCTGCTGAGGTCGTCCCGAATCTGCAACACCGCCATCAGGTTATCGTAAACGCTCAGACGACGGAAAATGGAGGCTTCCTGCGGCAGATAGCCGATGCCCCGGCGCGCGCGCGCGTGCAGCGGCAGCAGGCTGATATCTTCATCGTCGATGATAATATTGCCGGCGTCGCGCGGCACAATGCCGACCACCATGTAGAAGGTCGTGGTTTTACCGGCGCCGTTGGGGCCGAGCAGACCGACAATCTCGCCGGAATTCACGGTCAGACTGACATCTTCCACCACGCGGCGGCCTTTGTACGCTTTGGCGAGATTCTTTGCGGTTAATGTTGCCATAACGAATTAGTTACCCTTCTTTTGCTGGTTGGTGCTTTTGTCTTGCAGCTGCGAAGGAACCAGAACCGTCGTCACGCGTCCGCCTTTATTGCTGAACGCCTGCATTTTCTGCTCTTTCACCAGATAGGTGATCTTGTCGCCCTGGATATTGCTGTCGAGCTGATCCAGGTGTGCGTTGCCGGTCAGCACCACAAAATCGTTCTGCAATTCATAGTGCATCTTTGACGCCCGGCCTTTCACCGGTTTACCGTTGTCCTGCATCTGGTAGAAGGTGGCCGGGTTGCCGTAACCGTCGATCACTTCTTTGCCTCTTTCACCGCCCGGACGGGTCACCACCACCTTATCGGCGTTGATTTTGATAGTCCCCTGGGTGACGACGACATTACCGGTAAAGGTGACAACATTACCCTGCATATCCAGCGACTGCTGATCGGATTCGATATGAATCGGCTGATCGGTGTCGCCGGTTTTTGCCAGCGCCGGCAGGCTGGCGGCCAGTAAAGCGCTGGCGAGCGCAATCTTAAGGCTGAGTTTGTTTGTTCTGAATTTCATAAGAGGTTCTAACCTTTTCAATCAGCTCGGCAGTTTTGCTGCGTAGGTTTCCGCGCATTTTCAGGCCGCTGGAATTAAATGTTGTCCCGTACAACGTCACCATGTCATCGGAGGTAACGTCTTGCGTCACCAGGTTTATCTGGGCGTTATCCGTCGTAATTTTCTGCAGTTGAGAGTCTGCGGTCAGCGCATTGACTTCAACGTGCCCGTAAAGATACAGCATGCGGTCTTTGGTCAGCTTCGCTTTATCCGCTTTGACAGACCAGGTTGGTACCTTATTGGTATCAAAGGTGGTCATCACCGGCTTGGTAAACCACGACAGCTCCTGGGCGGAAAAATACTCCACGTGCTCCGCGATTAAGCGATAGTTAAGCGCCCCTTCCGGACTGTATACGACGGTATCGGTATGTTCACTGGTATAGGTCGGGTCATCAGGATTGACCTCCGGCTGGGCGGTATCGTCGGTACCCGCCAGGTTAAGGCCGATCAGGATCAGCGCGACCAGCGACAGTAAAATGATAACCCAACGTCTGGTTTTACTCATATTGATTGCCCTTTGGCCTCATCCAGCTTGCCCTGCGCCAATAGTAACAAATCGCAGACTTCACGTACCGCTCCGCGTCCACCGTTAATACGGGTGACGTAATCCGCCCGCGGCAGCAGCAGAGGGTGTGCATCCGCCACCGCCACGCTTAAACCGACTTCCGCCATCACCGGCCAGTCGATCAGGTCGTCGCCAACGTAGGCGACTTCGTCCGCAGCAACCGCCAGTTTGCTTAATAACTCACGAAATGCCAGCAGCTTATCGGACTGCCCCTGGTACAGGTGTGTAATGCCCAGCGTCTGACAGCGATCTTCTACCAGTTTAGCTTTTCGCCCGGTAATAATCGCCACTTCAATACCTGAAGTCAGCGCGCAACGGATCCCATAGCCGTCACGGACGTTGAACGCCTTCAGCTCTTCGCCGTGGTTGCCCATGTAGATAAGACCGTCGGACAGCACGCCGTCAACGTCGAGGATCAATAAACGGATCTTCGCCGCCCGATCGATAAACTCAGGACTGACCGGCCCGTAGCAGGTCGCCAGCAGGGCATCAGCATTATTCATTATTTTATCCTTACTTACACTACGCCCGCGCGCAGGAGATCGTGCATATGTACCACACCCAACAGATGGTCGCCATCGGCAACTAACACACAGGTGATATGGCGGGATTGCATCAGATTCAGCGCATCGACCGCCAGTATACCGGGACGGATGCGAATGCCGCCCGGCGTCATCACGTCGGCGATACGCGCGTTACGCATATCGACGCCGGTATCGAACACCCGACGCAGGTCGCCGTCGGTGAAGATGCCGATGATGTTCATGTCATCATCGCAAACCGCCGTCATGCCTAAATTTTTCCGCGTGATTTCCAGCAGCGCGTCGCGCAAAGTGGCTTGCTCATTGACGTGCGGGATTTCATCACCGGTATGCATAATATCATTGACCCGCAGCAACAGCTTACGGCCCAGTGCGCCACCGGGATGCGACAGCGCGAAATCTTCGGCGGTAAAACCACGGGCTTCCAGCAGCGCTACCGCCAGAGCATCGCCCATCACCAGCGCGGCGGTGGTGCTGGAGGTTGGCGCCAGGCCTAACGGGCAGGCTTCCTTCTGCACCTTCACGCACAGATGAATATCGGCCGCGCGCGCCATACTGCTTTCCGGGCGGCTGGTGATGCAGATAAGGGGGACCTGCTGGCGTTTGAGCACCGGAATCAGCGCCAGGATTTCGTTCGACTCGCCGGAGTTAGAGAGGGCGATAATCACATCCTGCGGCGTGACCATGCCTAAGTCGCCGTGGGCCGCTTCGCCGGGATGGACGAAGAACGACGGCGTGCCGGTGCTGGCGAAGGTGGCGGCCATTTTACGCCCGATATGACCGGACTTGCCCATCCCCATCACCACGACTTTGCCGCTGCAGCGGAAAATCTTCTCGCAGGCATGCGTGAAATCGTCATTAATGTACCGATCGAGTTGAGCCAGACCTTCACGTTCAATTTCCAGAACCTCGCGTCCTGCCCGTTGAAAGTCAAAATCCGTTGGCAAATCTGTTTGCGACATAATGTTATCCCGATTCATTCAACGAACAGCGGTGCTGCCCAGTACAGCATCGCCAACCAAACCACAAAACCGCCGACCAGCAGCGCGCCGGCAAGGCGGCCGGGTTGCCGTTTGCGCCGCCAGCACAGCAGGGCGAAGATCGCGCTGACGAACAGCATCACGGCATAGTCACGCGTAAATGCCTCAGGAGCGAAAGCGCCCGGGGCAATCAGGGCTGGTAACCCGAGGACCAGGGCGATATTGAGGATATTGGCGCCGATAATATTGCCGATGGCGATATCGTCTTCCCCTTTTCGCGCTCCTGCAATCGCCGTCGCCAGTTCCGGCAGGCTGGTGCCGATCGCCACCACCGTCAAACCGACGGTCAGTTCGCTGATGGCGAAATAGTTTGCCAGCACCGTCGCGTTATCGACGACCATACGGGTCGCCATGGGCATCACGATCATTGCCACCCCCAGCCAGAGCAGGGCGACGGGAAGCGAACCTTCCCGGGGAAGCTCCGCCATCTGTTCCCGGGTCAGGCTATCGCTGCCCTGGCGCTCCGCGAGACGCGCGATCTTAATGGTAAACAACAGCCACAGTATGGCGAGCGCGAGTAAAAAAAAGCCATCCATACGCGACAGTTGCCCATCGTACAGCACAAAGCTTGCCAGCAAACTGACCAGCAACATTAGCGGTAACTCGCGGCGCAGGATATCAGAATGCACGGTAAATGGATGAAGTAAGGCGGCGAGGCCGAGGATTAATAAAATATTGGTGATATTCGAGCCGATCGCCGTACCGATCGCCAGATCGGTCTGCCCATGCAGGGAAGCGGCCGCAGAGACGATGATCTCAGGCAGGCTGGTGCCGATACTCACCACCGTCATCCCGATAATCAGCGGTGGGATCCCTATCATGCGGCACAGGATTGAAGCGGCGTAGACCAGACGATCGGCGCTGTACACTACCAGCAATAAACCAATTATTAACAGAGCCGTCGCTAAGAGCATCTAAAGTCCTTTCTTCAGGTATAATCGTCGCTTCGCTGTACCGATCCGTCTGCAGCGTAACGAATTCTTAATTTTGACTTTATGTTTGTCAAAAGTAAAACAAATGCCAGCTTTCGCTAACCCGGGCAGGTAAGATTCTGTAAAAATGTTGGGTTTATGGTGAAAGTACGCGCCATGCTTAGCCCGAGGGATGTTGAGGAAGGATGATTTTATGAGCCAAACTCAGGCGAATTTGGTCGAAGTACGCGGTATCCGCTTCTCTCGCGGCGATCGGGTGATATTCGACGATATCTCGCTGTCAGTGCCGCGCGGTAAGATCACGGCGATCATGGGGCCATCGGGGATCGGTAAAACGACGCTGCTGCGCCTGATCGGTGGACAGATCGCGCCGGACAAAGGTGAGATCCTGTTCGATGGTGAAAACGTGCCGCAGATGTCGCGCTCGCGCCTGTATACCGTGCGCAAGCGGATGAGCATGCTGTTCCAGTCCGGCGCGCTGTTTACCGATATGGACGTGTTCAATAACGTTGCGTATCCGCTGCGCGAGCATACGCGTCTGCCTGACGCGCTGCTGCATACGACGGTGATGATGAAGCTTGAAGCCGTCGGCCTGCGCGGGGCGGCGCAGTTAATGCCTTCCGAGCTATCCGGCGGGATGGCGCGCCGCGCCGCTTTGGCGAGGGCGATTGCTCTGGAGCCTGATCTTATCATGTTCGACGAACCCTTTGTCGGACAGGACCCCATCACCATGGGCGTGCTGGTCAAGCTGATTTCAGAACTCAACAGCACGCTGGGCGTGACCTGTATCGTGGTGTCGCACGATGTGCCGGAGGTGCTCAGCATTGCCGACTACGCGTATATCGTGGCGGACAGAAAAATCGTGGCGCACGGCAGCGCGCAGTCGCTGCGCGAAAACGGCGACCCCCGGGTCCGCCAGTTTATTGATGGTATCGCCGACGGCCCGGTGCCGTTCCGCTATCCGGCAGGCGACTATCGCCATGATTTATTAGGCAAGGGAGTGAGCGACTGATGCTGCTAAATGCGCTGGCCGCGCTCGGACATCGGGGTATTAAAACTACCGCGGCGTTTGGGCGTGCCGGATTAATGCTTTTCAACGCGGTAGTCGGCAAGCCGGAATTTCGCAAACATGCGCCGCTGCTGATCCGCCAGCTCTATAATGTCGGCGTGCTATCTATGCTGATTATTATCGTGTCGGGGCTGTTTATCGGCATGGTGCTGGGGCTGCAGGGCTACCTGGTGTTAACCACCTATAGCGCCGAAACCAGCTTAGGGATGCTGGTGGCGCTGTCGCTGCTGCGCGAACTGGGACCGGTGGTCGCCGCGCTGCTGTTTGCCGGGCGCGCCGGTTCGGCGTTAACCGCGGAAATTGGCCTGATGCGCGCGACCGAACAGCTCTCCAGTATGGAGATGATGGCGGTCGATCCGCTGCGTCGCGTGATTTCACCTCGCTTCTGGGCCGGGGTGATCTCGCTCCCGCTGTTGACGATTATTTTTGTCGCCGTGGGGGTCTGGGGCGGTTCGCTGGTAGGCGTTAACTGGAAAGGTATCGACAGCGGCTTCTTCTGGACCGCGATGCAAAACGCCGTCGACTGGCGCATGGATCTGGTTAACTGTCTGATTAAGAGTCTGGTGTTCGCCATTACGGTGACATGGGTTGCGTTATTTAACGGTTATGACGCTATCCCCACTTCCGCCGGGATTAGCCGGGCAACGACGCGTACCGTGGTGCATTCGTCGCTGGCGGTTCTGGGGCTGGATTTTGTGCTGACTGCGCTGATGTTTGGGAATTGAGTTCATGCAAACGAAAAAAAGTGAAATCTGGGTAGGTGTGTTCTTACTGGTTGCGTTGCTGGCGGCGCTGTTTATCTGTCTGAAAGCCGCGAACGTGACTTCTCTGCATACCGAGCCGACGTATCGTCTCTATGCCACCTTTGACAATATCGGCGGGCTGAAGGCACGTTCTCCGGTGCGCATTGGCGGCGTGGTAGTGGGCCGGGTGGCGGACATCACCCTCGACCCGAAAACCTACCTGCCGCGCGTGGCGCTCGATATTGATGAGAGCTACAACCATATTCCGGACTCCAGTTCGTTGGCTATCCGCACCTCAGGCCTGCTGGGGGAACAGTACCTGGCGCTGAATATTGGTTTCGAAGATCCGGAACTGGGGACGTCTATCCTTAAAGATGGTGGAACTATTCAGGACACCAAGTCTGCTATGGTTCTGGAAGATCTGATTGGTCAGTTCCTTTACAACAGTAAAGGCGGCGACAATAAGAATTCTGGCGATGATTCGGCGGCGGGAGAGAGTCATACTGACGCGACGCCGCCGGCCGCCACGACGCATTAATTTCAGGAGAAACACGAAATGTTTAAACGCTTACTGATGATCGCCATGCTGGTGATTGCTCCATTGACTGCTGCCAGCGCAGCAGATCAATCCAATCCGTACAAGCTGATGAATGAAGCGGCGCAGAAAACCTTCGATCGCCTGAAAAACGAACAGCCGAAGATTCATGCTAACCCGAACTATCTGCGTGACATCGTCGATCAGGAACTGATGCCGTATGTACAGGTGAAATATGCCGGTGCCCTGGTGCTGGGCCGCTATTACAAAGAGGCGACTCCGGCCCAGCGTGAAGCGTACTTTACCGCCTTCCGCGAGTATCTGAAACAGGCCTACGGCCAGGCGCTGGCGATGTACCACGGGCAGACTTATCAGATTGCGCCGGAACAACCGCTCGGCGACGCGACGATTGTCCCTATCCGCGTGACCATTATCGATCCGAACGGTCGCCCGCCGGTACGCCTCGACTTCCAGTGGCGTAAAAATACCCAAACCGGTAACTGGCAGGCTTACGATATGATTGCTGAAGGGGTGAGCATGATCACCACCAAGCAGAACGAGTGGAGCGACCTGCTGCGGAGCAAAGGCGTTGATGGACTGACCGCGCAGCTGAAATCGATCTCTGCGCAGCCGATCACCCTGGAGCAGAAAAAATAATGACCGGGCAGCTGAGCTGGACTCGCGACGGCGAGCGCCTGGCGCTGCAGGGGGAACTGGACCAGGATCTGCTGGTCCCGCTGTGGGACGCCCGTGGGCAAGCGACGGACGGCGTGTCGACCATCGACCTGAGCGAGCTCACCCGGGTAGATACCGCCGGGCTGGCGCTACTGATGCATTTTGTCGCCTTAATTCGCCACCAGGGCCGGGAGGCGAAACTGATCGGCAAGAGCGAAAATGTGCGGACCTTGGCGGGTCTCTACAATCTTCCTGCCGATATGATCCCATAATTTTTCAGTGCGTTACTGCTGAGGTTATCCTGAAAGCCCCATCAATATGTTCGATGGGGCTTTTTGCTTGTTTAAGACCGCGCCACTTTCCTCTAAGATGTTGGGCTATTTTCACTACCAGATAAAAATTGAACCCATGGAAAATCATGAAATTCAGACCGTGCTAATGAACGCACTCTCCCTTCAGGAAGTCCACGTCTCTGGCGATGGCAGTCACTTTCAGGTTATTGCTGTGGGTGAGATGTTCGATGGCATGAGCCGGGTCAAGAAACAGCAGTCTATCTATGCCCCGCTGATGGAATATATTGCTGACAACCGCATTCATGCGCTGTCGATCAAAGCCTTTACCCCGCAGGAATGGGCGCGAGATCGTAAGCTAAATGGCTTTTAAGCTGCCGGGATGTTCCCCGCAGCGTAGGTGAATTCTTAACAGAGAACAGAATCAATGGATAAATTCCGTGTTCAGGGGCCGACTCGCCTCCAGGGCGAGGTCACCATCTCCGGTGCCAAAAACGCCGCCCTGCCGATCCTCTTTGCTGCACTACTGGCAGATGAGCCGATTGAGATCCAGAATGTACCAAAACTGAAAGACATCGACACCACGATGAAACTGCTGAGCCAGCTGGGCGCCAAAGTTGAGCGCAACGGTTCGGTGTGGATCGATGCTGGCCCGGTTGACGTCTTCTGTGCTCCGTACGATCTGGTCAAAACCATGCGTGCTTCTATCTGGGCGCTGGGGCCGCTGGTGGCCCGTTTTGGTCAGGGTCAGGTTTCACTGCCGGGCGGCTGCGCTATCGGCGCGCGCCCGGTCGATCTGCATATTATCGGCCTCGAGCAGCTGGGCGCAGAGATTAAGCTGGAAGAGGGCTATGTGAAGGCGTCGGTTAACGGGCGTCTCAAAGGCGCGCATATCGTGATGGACAAGGTCAGCGTGGGCGCGACCGTGACCATTATGAGCGCAGCGACGCTGGCGGAAGGAACCACCGTTATCGAAAACGCCGCCCGCGAGCCGGAAATCGTCGATACGGCGAACTTCCTCAACACGCTGGGCGCGAAAATTAAAGGTCAGGGCACCGACCGCATTACTATTGAAGGCGTGGAACGTCTGGGCGGCGGCGTCTATCGCGTTCTGCCGGACCGTATCGAAACCGGTACTTTCCTGGTGGCGGCGGCGATCTCCGGCGGTAAAATTCTGTGCCGTAATGCCCAGCCTGATACTCTGGATGCCGTGCTGGCCAAGCTGCGCGATGCGGGTGCCGATATCGAAACCGGTGAAGACTGGATTAGCCTCAATATGCACGGCAACCGTCCGAAGGCCGTCAACGTGCGTACCGCGCCGCACCCCGGCTTCCCAACGGACATGCAGGCCCAGTTCACGCTGCTGAACCTTGTCGCAGAAGGGACTGGCGTCATTACCGAGACCATCTTCGAAAACCGCTTTATGCACATTCCGGAGCTGATCCGTATGGGGGCGCACGCGGAGATCGAAAGCAATACGGCGATCTGCCACGGCGTGGCGCAGCTTTCCGGTGCGCAGGTGATGGCGACCGACCTGCGCGCATCCGCAAGCCTGGTGCTGGCGGGCTGTATCGCAGAAGGCACGACGATTGTCGATCGTATTTACCACATCGACCGTGGGTATGAGCGTATCGAAGATAAACTGCAGGCGCTGGGCGCGAATATCGAACGCGTAAAAGGCGAGTAAACCTGTCGTAGCGGCAGCCCTCTGACGTCAGTCCGGGGGCTGTTATCTACACTTCCTCACTTCACTCTCTGCATTTCTGGTTTTTCTTTGGGCGTATCTTCTGCGTTCTGTCGATAAATTGATGGGTTACCGGGTCGTGATAGCGCGACGGCCAGATGAGCCATGGCGTGGTATCCAGCGCATTAGCAATAATCAGCTCGCCTTTTGGCCACGGCCGGGTCAGGGCATTCGCCAGCGTTGAAGAACTTAAGCCGTTACGCCGTGATTCCGCGGCCAGCGATGTTCCTTTTTTGCGCAATCCGGCAATAATATCCGCCGGATGCCAGTCGATGAACTTATCCATAACTTCTCCTGGTGATAAGGATCCAGTTCGCCCCAAGCGGACGACGGAATGACTATACCCCTTGATTCAGTATGGTTCTAACAAGTTCTGGTAAGTTGATTGAATATTCAGAATATATCAAGATATCGGGCAATTTTTAACAATTACTGGAATTTTATGGAGCTTTCCCGCGCGGTGCGCGGGAACAGGGGAGGGGGAAATCAGTGGTCGCGTTGTACCGCAATATGAGCAAGACCGATAAGCGCTTCGCGCCATGGAGAATCCGGTAACACCTGAAGGACGGCAATCGCCTTATCCGCTTCTTCTTCCGCGCGCTGGCGTGTCCATTCCAGCGAACCGCAGGTTGCCATCGTTTCCAGAACTGCCTCCAGCAGATGGCGCCCGTTACCTTGTTCAATCGCTCCGCGAATCATGGCGGACTGCTCAGGCGTACCGTGACGCATGGCGTGCAGTAACGGCAGCGTCGGTTTCCCTTCGTTCAGGTCATCACCGACGTTCTTACCGAGGCGCTCGCCGTCGGAGCTATAGTCCAGCAGATCGTCGATCAGCTGGAAAGCGGTACCCAGGTAGCGACCGTAGTCCTGCAGCGCCTGTTCCTGCTCCGGGGTACAGCCCGCCAGGATGCCGGAACATTGCGCAGCGGCTTCAAACAGACGGGCGGTTTTGCTGTAAATCACCCGCATGTAGTTTTCTTCAGTGATGTCCGGGTCATTTACGTTCATCAGCTGCAGCACTTCGCCTTCAGCAATGACGTTGACGGCTTTCGACATCACTTCCAGCACTTTCAGCGAGCCGAGGCTGGTCATCATCTGGAAAGAGCGGGTATAGATAAAATCACCCACCAGTACGCTGGCGGCGTTGCCAAAAGCGGCGTTTGCCGTGGCTTTACCACGACGCATATCCGACTCATCAACGACATCATCATGCAGCAGGGTGGCGGTATGGATAAATTCGATCAGCGCAGCGATGGTGATGTGCGCGTCGCCCTGATAACCGACAGCCCGGGCGGAAAGGACCGCAATCATCGGACGAATACGTTTCCCGCCTCCGCTAACGATGTAATAGCCTAACTGATTGATAAGCTGAACATCTGAGTCAAGTTGCTCAAGGATTGTCGCATTGACACCCGCCATATCTTGCGCGGTTAACTCATTGATTTTTTCTAAATTCATCGCAAAAGCCGGGCCACATGTCCTGTTACCGCGAATCCAGGTGGGTTCACAGAAGGATTAAGATAGAATTAAAAGAAGCTATGATTGTACTGAAAAATTGCCATAGATAAACGTTGGCGTGAAAGTTGTGTTTTTTTTCTGCGTTGATCGCGGATCGCTCTTGTCAAAGGCTCGCGTTTTGCGTAATATTCGCGCCCTATTGTGAATATTTATAGCGCACTCTGAATCACACTAAGAGGTGCGCGGAAGCGGAGTTTTATATGTACGCGGTTTTCCAAAGTGGTGGTAAACAACACCGAGTAAGCGAAGGTCAGACCATTCGCCTGGAAAAGCTGGACATCGCAACTGGCGAAGCTGTTGAGTTCGCTGAAGTGCTGATGATCGCAAACGGTGAAGAAATCAAGATCGGCGTTCCTTTCGTTGAGGGCGGCGTGATCAAAGCTGAAGTTGTTGCTCACGGTCGTGGCGAGAAAGTTAAAATTGTTAAGTTTCGTCGTCGTAAACACTACCGTAAGCAGCAGGGCCATCGTCAGTGGTTCACTGATGTGAAAATTACTGGCATCAGCGCCTAAGACCTGAGGAGAGATTTAAATGGCACATAAAAAGGCTGGCGGCTCAACTCGTAACGGTCGCGATTCAGAAGCTAAACGCCTTGGCGTTAAGCGTTTCGGTGGCGAAACCGTTCTGGCGGGTAGCATCATCGTTCGTCAGCGTGGCACCAAATTCCACGCCGGCACTAACGTAGGTTGCGGTCGTGACCACACTCTGTTTGCTAAAGCAGACGGTAAAGTGAAATTTGAAGTTAAAGGCCCGAACAACCGTAAATACATCAGCATCGTTGCTGAGTAAGTTTTTCGTGGTCCGGTAACGGATTAAAGCCCCGCAACCTGTTGCGGGGCTTTTTACATTAGAATCCCGGATATTTTTCTGCAGGGAAAACGGGTATGAAGCAGCAGGCCGGCATTGGCATTGTATTGGCGCTCACCACCGCGATGTGCTGGGGGGCATTGCCCATTGCCATGAAGCAGGTCCTTGAAGTGATGGAACCGCCGACGGTGGTCTTTTATCGCTTTTTGATGGCAAGTATTGGCCTTGGCGCAATCCTGGCTATCAAAGGAAAACTACCGCCGCTGCGCCTGTTTCGCAAACCGCGCTGGCTGGTGCTGTTGGCCATTGCGACAGGTGGCCTGTTCGGTAACTTCATTCTGTTCAGCTCTTCCTTGCAATATCTTAGCCCCACGGCGTCTCAGGTGATCGGCCAGCTGTCTCCGGTCGGTATGATGGTGGCCAGCGTATTTATCCTCAAAGAGAGAATGCGCGGTACCCAGGTCGTGGGAGCATTGATGCTGATTAGCGGACTGGTGATGTTCTTTAACACCAGCCTGATTGAAATTTTTACCCGTCTCACGGATTACACGTGGGGGGTAATTTTTGGCGTCGGAGCGACCGCAGTTTGGGTTAGCTATGGCGTCGCGCAAAAGGTGTTATTACGCCGTCTGGCGTCACAGCAGATCCTTTTTTTGCTGTACACTTTATGTACGATAGCGTTATTGCCGTTGGCAACGCCTTCGCAGGCGCTGGCGTTAAGCGACTGGCAGCTCGCGTGCCTGATTTTCTGCGGGTTAAATACCCTGGTAGGCTACGGTGCGCTGGCGGAAGCCATGGCGCGCTGGCAGGCGGCGCAGGTGAGCGCGTTGATTACCTTAACGCCGTTGTTTACGCTGCTTTTTTCAGATTTGTTATCACTGGCCTGGCCCGATGTTTTCGCCAGACCGATGTTGAACCTGTTAGGTTATCTCGGTGCGTTTGTCGTGGTTGCGGGCGCGATGTATTCCGCCATAGGCCACCGTCTTTGGGGCCGCTTACGTAAGCGTGACGCGGTTGTGCCGCTGCCCCGCTCAGGCGAATGATTTTCGGAGAGTAAAATGAAGTTTGTTGATGAAGCAACGATCCTGGTCGTAGCAGGTGATGGCGGCAATGGTTGCGTTAGCTTCCGCCGTGAAAAATATATCCCGAGAGGCGGCCCGGACGGCGGTGACGGTGGTGATGGCGGTGATGTCTGGCTGGAAGCGGACGAGAACCTGAACACCCTGATCGACTACCGCTTTGAAAAATCCTTCCGCGCCGAGCGCGGACAGAATGGCCAGAGCCGCGACTGTACCGGTAAACGTGGTAAAGACGTTTCGGTAAAAGTGCCTGTAGGGACCCGTGTTATCGATCAGGGGACCGGCGAGGTCATGGGTGACATGACCAAACATGGTCAGCGTCTGATGGTCGCTAAAGGCGGCTGGCACGGTCTGGGCAATACCCGTTTTAAATCGTCCGTTAACCGCACTCCGCGTCAGAAAACGATGGGGACGCCGGGCGACAAGCGCGATCTGCAGCTGGAGCTGATGCTGCTGGCAGACGTCGGGATGCTGGGAATGCCGAATGCGGGCAAATCCACCTTCATCCGCGCCGTTTCTGCGGCGAAGCCGAAAGTGGCCGATTATCCGTTTACCACGCTGGTGCCAAGCCTCGGCGTAGTGCGTATGGACAACGAGAAGAGCTTCGTTGTCGCCGACATCCCTGGGCTTATCGAAGGCGCAGCGGAAGGCGCAGGCCTGGGCATCCGCTTCCTGAAGCACCTCGAGCGCTGCCGCGTCCTGCTGCACCTTATTGATATTGAGCCTATCGACGGATCCGATCCGGTAGAAAACGCGCGCATTATCATCGGTGAGCTGGAGAAATACAGCGAGAAGCTGGCTGAGAAGCCGCGCTGGTTAGTCTTCAACAAGATTGACCTGATGGATAAAGCGGAAGCAGAAGCGAAGGCGAAAGCCATTGCCGAAGCGCTGGGTTGGCAAGATAAGTTCTATCTGATCTCCGCAGCAAGCCAGCAGGGGGTAAAAGATCTGTGCTGGGACGTGATGACCTTTATCATCGAAAACCCCATCGTGCACGCCCAGGAAGAGAAGCCGGCGGAAAAAGTCGAGTTTATGTGGGATGACTACCATCGTCAGCAGCTTGAAGAAGCGGAAGTTGAAGTCGAAGATGACGAAGACTGGGATGACGACTGGGACGAAGACGACGAAGAAGGCGTTGAGTTCATCTACAAGCGTTAATCCGCTGGGGGCACCCCGGCTGCACTCAGCTTGCCGGGGCTATCCAGAGTCAACGAAAAGGGCCGCATCCGATGCGGCCCTTTTGTTTTAGTTGTTCTGGTACAGGTCCTTATATAAGCGACTTTCGAAGCGCACCAGCGGAATGCGCCGGTTGCGCTGGTCCGCAGGCGGCACCGCATACCCTGACAAATATTGCACAAAGGCGATTTTCTGCCCGCTGGCGGCCGTGATAAAGCCTGCCAGGTTATAGACCCCCTGCAGCGAACCGGTTTTGGCCGAGACTTTACCATCCACCCCGGCCTGATGCAGGCCCGCACGGTACTGTAGCGAACCGTCGTGACCGGCCAGCGGCAGCATGGAAATAAAGTTGAGTTCATTATCGTGCTGGGCGATATATTGCAGCACCTGCATCATGGTCGCAGGGGCAATCAGGTTATGCCGCGACAGGCCGGAACCATCGGCAATCAGGGTGTTGCCCAAATCGATGCCGGCCTGCTGACGCAGGATCTGACGCACGGCATCTGAACCGGCACGCCAGGTTCCCGGAACGCCAAGGCGCGCATGGCCAATTGTGCGGAAAACGGTATCGGCGATCATGTTGTCGGATTTTTTCAACATGGTTCGCAGAAGATCGTGCAGCGGCGCGGATTGGGTAGAGGCCAGTACGGTACCGGGATCGTCCGCCAGCGTCTGGCGCAGCAGCGTACCGCTATAGGTAATGCCGGCCTGAGTCAGTTCGGACTTCAGAATCACGCCGGCATAGCTGGCGCCGTCCTGAATGGCGAAGGCCAGCGGCAACGGCTCGCTGCGCTGCGGCAGGCAGCCGGTTAAGGTATAGCGGTTCAGGTCGCCTGGCACCACGTCGAGCTCGCAATACTGCGCCTCCGCGGAGCCGCGTGCCAGCGTCCGTACCTGGCTGAACATGGTTACCGGGTAGTATGAGGCGACGCGAATAAAGGCCAGATCGCCTGGTTTTTGCGCGCTGTATAGCGAGATAGAAAAACAGTTGCGGTCGACGATGGCCGCCGCTGGCGGCGCGCTAAAGCATTGGGTCATGTCGTTCCACGGCCAGCCGGGCGCTTTGTCGTGGCTGGCGAAGACCGAGGTATCAATCAGAACGTTGCCTTCGATCCGCTGAACGCCCGCTTTTTTCAGCGTGGCCACCATATTGCGGATATCCTGGCGTTTGAGCGTCGGATCGCCGCTAAAGCGCGCAATCAGGTCGCCTTTTAACACGCCGCCATCAACCGTGCCCTTGCTTTCCAGGGTTGTGGTGAAACGGAAGTTTGGCCCGAGCTGCAGCAGAGCGGCCAGCGCGGTGATCACCTTCTGGGTACTGGCGGGAAGCGCCATCTGCTGACTGTGAAAGTCTATCTCCGGCGTCGGGGAGCCAACCTTCTGCGCCATAAAGGCGAGGTTAGCACCCGCAGGAAGCTGGGTGATGTACTCGTCAATGTTCGCCGCCTGAGCGCTAAACGCTATACCGGCGGTCAATCCGATGATAAATCTGGAAAATCGCATAATCTCGCGCTAACAACCTGAAACCAAGCCGTCATACTACGGTGCAACACCCTGTAAAGTAAACGATGACCCATAGTGAACTTCAGGGTAAAATACGTATCAAATTGAAAATTGCTGCTGACCTGGGGAATGTTTCCCGGGTTGGTTTTCTTTTTGCTCCTGTCCTGCCTAAGGCCTGGCCGGTTGCGGAACGGAGATGTCCGTTCCATGAAGGAATGATAAAGAGGTATAACAAATGCAAGCTATTCCGATGACCTTACGTGGCGCTGAAAAATTGCGTGAAGAGCTGGATTTTCTCAAGTCCGTTCGTCGCCCTGAAATCATTGCTGCTATTGCCGATGCGCGCGAACATGGCGATCTGAAAGAGAACGCCGAGTATCACGCCGCCCGCGAGCAGCAAGGCTTCTGTGAAGGCCGTATCAAGGATATTGAAGCCAAACTGTCTAATGCGCAGGTTATCGATATCACCAAAATGCCGAACAACGGGCGGGTGATTTTTGGGGCGACGGTCAAAGTCCTCAACCTCGATACCGATGAGGAGCAGACTTACCGCATCGTGGGTGATGACGAAGCTGATTTTAAGCAGAATCTGATCTCTGTGAACTCACCGATTGCGCGTGGTTTGATCGGTAAAGAACAGGATGACGTGGTGACAATCCGCACGCCAGGCGGCGAAGTAGAATACGAAATTATCAAGGTCGAGTACCTTTAATCCGTATTTCCCGCTACCATGTTGATGGATTGTAAAGAAAGGAAAAAGGCCGCATAGCGGCCTTTTATCAACGTCCGGAGCATGGCATTTTGCTCGTCTACCCGTAGAAATCCCTCGTTTTACACAAAGTTGTGTCGAGATTCAGGATATTCTTAGCGTGGCAGCGAGATTTTACGCTCTTGAGTTGGGCGATACAGGACCAGCGTTTTACCGATGACCTGTACGTTACAGGCGCCGGTTTCGCGCACGATAGCTTCCACGATCAAGGTTTTAGTTTCGCGGTCTTCCGATGCGATTTTCACCTTGATGAGCTCATGGTGCTCTAACGCTTGTTCGATCTCGGCCAGTACCCCTTCGGTCAAACCATTGTTGCCAAGCATAACTACCGGCTTGAGCGGATGTGCCAGACCTTTCAGGTGCTGTTTTTGTTTAGTACTCAGATTCATCGTATTTTTTTGCTTACGTTGGGATTGAAAACGGTTCATTCTACCGCCATCTCCCATATATCGCCAAACTACCGTGTCGATTTTTACGTCGCAAAGTATGATGAACCCGAAACGGGAATGTTAAATGACAGGTAAAAAGCGTTCTGCCAGCTCAAGCCGCTGGCTTCAGGAACACTTTAGCGATAAATATGTTCAACAGGCGCAGAAAAAGGGGTTACGTTCCCGCGCCTGGTTTAAACTTGATGAAATACAGCAAAGTGACAAGATTTTTAAACCGGGGATGACGATTGTTGACCTCGGCGCTGCACCCGGTGGCTGGTCGCAATATGCGGTTACGCAGATCGGAAACAGCGGCCGCATCATCGCTTGCGATCTTTTACCGATGGATCCAATCGTTGGTGTGGACTTCCTTCAGGGCGATTTTCGTGATGAATTAGTCCTGAAAGCGTTACTTGAGCGCGTAGGTGACAGTAAAGTACAAGTTGTCATGTCCGATATGGCGCCAAACATGTGTGGAACACCGGCGGTGGATATTCCCCGGGCCATGTATTTGGTGGAACTGGCGCTTGGAATGGCTCGTGATGTATTAGCGCCGGGTGGTAGTTTTGTAGTGAAGGTGTTCCAGGGCGAAGGCTTCGATGAGTATCTAAGAGAGATTCGCTCCCTGTTTACGAAGGTCAAAGTTCGTAAGCCGGACTCTTCTCGCGCACGTTCGCGTGAAGTGTACATTGTAGCGACCGGGCGTAAACCATAACCGGTAGATTTCAAACGAAAGTTTGAAAGACACTGGATATAGAGTATCCTGACGCTGTTTTTAACACAGTTGTAATAAGAGGTTAATCCCTTGAGTGACATGGCGAAAAACCTAATACTCTGGCTGGTCATTGCCGTTGTGCTGATGTCAGTATTCCAGAGCTTTGGGCCCAGCGAGTCTAATGGCCGTAAGGTGGATTATTCAACCTTCCTGCAAGAGGTCAACCAGGACCAGGTTCGCGAAGCGCGTATCAACGGACGTGAGATCAACGTTACCAAGAAAGATAGTAACCGTTACACGACTTACATTCCGGTTAACGATCCGAAGCTGCTCGATAACCTGTTGACGAAAAACGTCAAAGTGGTTGGCGAACCGCCGGAAGAACCTAGCCTGCTGGCTTCCATCTTTATTTCCTGGTTCCCGATGCTCTTGCTGATCGGTGTCTGGATCTTCTTCATGCGTCAAATGCAGGGCGGCGGCGGAAAGGGCGCGATGTCCTTCGGCAAAAGCAAAGCCCGTATGCTGACGGAAGACCAGATCAAAACCACTTTTGCTGATGTTGCCGGTTGCGACGAGGCGAAAGAGGAAGTGGGTGAACTGGTTGAATACCTGCGTGAACCGAGCCGCTTCCAGAAGCTGGGCGGTAAAATCCCGAAAGGCGTCCTGATGGTCGGCCCTCCGGGTACCGGTAAAACGCTGCTGGCGAAAGCTATCGCCGGTGAAGCGAAAGTGCCGTTCTTCACCATTTCCGGTTCCGACTTCGTTGAAATGTTCGTCGGCGTAGGCGCATCTCGCGTGCGTGACATGTTCGAACAGGCCAAGAAAGCGGCACCGTGCATTATCTTCATCGATGAAATCGACGCCGTCGGTCGCCAGCGTGGCGCTGGCCTGGGCGGTGGTCATGACGAACGTGAACAGACCCTGAACCAGATGCTGGTTGAGATGGATGGTTTCGAAGGTAACGAAGGTATTATCGTTATCGCGGCGACAAACCGTCCGGACGTTCTTGACCCTGCGCTGCTGCGTCCTGGTCGTTTCGACCGTCAGGTTGTCGTGGGTCTGCCGGACGTCCGTGGTCGTGAACAGATTCTGAAAGTTCACATGCGTCGCGTACCGCTGTCGCCGGATATCGACGCGGCAATCATTGCGCGCGGGACCCCGGGCTTCTCGGGCGCTGACCTGGCGAACCTGGTTAACGAAGCCGCACTGTTTGCTGCCCGTGGCAACAAACGCGTGGTATCGATGGTCGAGTTCGAAAAAGCGAAAGACAAAATCATGATGGGTGCGGAACGTCGCTCCATGGTGATGACGGAAGCGCAAAAAGAATCCACCGCTTACCACGAAGCGGGCCATGCGATTATCGGCCGCCTGGTACCGGAACACGATCCGGTGCATAAAGTGACGATTATTCCGCGCGGTCGCGCGTTGGGTGTGACCTTCTTCCTGCCGGAAGGCGATGCTATCAGCGCCAGTCGTCAGAAACTGGAAAGCCAGATTTCTACCCTCTACGGCGGTCGTCTGGCGGAAGAGATTATCTACGGCGTAGAACATGTCTCTACCGGGGCGTCGAACGACATTAAAGTCGCGACCAACCTGGCGCGTAACATGGTGACGCAGTGGGGCTTCTCTGACAAACTCGGTCCGCTGCTGTATGCAGAGGAAGAGGGTGAAGTGTTCCTCGGCCGTAGCGTCGCGAAAGCGAAACATATGTCCGATGAGACAGCACGTATCATCGACCAGGAAGTAAAATCACTGGTTGAGCGTAACTACAACCGTGCTCGTCAGATTTTGAACGACAACATGGACATCCTGCATTCGATGAAAGATGCGCTCATGAAATATGAGACCATCGACGCACCGCAGATTGATGACCTGATGGCGCGCCGTGCCGTTCGCCCACCTGCGGGTTGGGAAGATCCAAACGGCACCAATAATTCTGGCAACAATGGCACCCCGAGTGCGCCGCGTCCGGTCGATGAACCGCGTACGCCGAACCCGGGTAACACCATGTCAGAGCAGCTGGGCGACAAATAAGTTAACCGCTGTTGACGTTGTTGTGCATATCTCAACCCCGGGGCGTTCGCCGCTCCGGGGTTTTTCTTTTGATTAACCTCTCCTGATTCAGGGATTCCGTGATGAAACTCGTAGCCCAGGGCTCAACCCTCGATCTCTCCCATCCGCACGTGATGGGGATCCTTAACGTTACCCCTGACTCCTTCTCCGACGGCGGGACGCACAATTCGCTGGTAGAAGCGGTCAAACACGCCAATCTGATGATTAACGCGGGAGCAACTATCATTGATATCGGCGGCGAGTCGACGCGTCCGGGGGCATTGGATGTCAGCGTTGAGGAAGAGCTGGCGCGAGTCATTCCGGTCGTCGAGGCGGTAGCTCAGCGCTTTGAGGTCTGGATTTCCGTGGACACCTCGAAGCCTGAAGTGATTCGCGAGTCCGCGCGGGCAGGGGCACATATTATCAATGATATCCGCTCCCTGACCGAACCCGGCGCGCTGGAGGCCGCTGCGCAAACCGGGCTGCCGGTATGCCTGATGCATATGCAAGGCCAGCCAAAAACGATGCAGGAAGCGCCGAAGTATGACGATGTTTTTGCCGACGTCGCGCGCTTTTTCAGCGAACACATCGTGCGTTGTGAGCGGGCAGGTATCGCAAAAGAGAAATTGTTGCTCGACCCGGGGTTCGGTTTCGGTAAAAATCTTGCCCATAATTATGAGCTGCTTGCCCGGCTCGGCGAGTTCCACCATTTCGGTCTCCCGCTGTTGGTCGGTATGTCGCGTAAATCGATGGTTGGGCAACTGCTTAACGTCGGACCGACGGAACGCCTTAGCGGCAGTCTGGCTTGTGCAGTCATTGCAGCGATGCAGGGCGCGCAGATAATTCGCGTCCACGACGTCAAAGAAACGGTAGAAGCGCTACGCGTGGTGGAAGCGACTCTGAGCACAAAGGAAAATAAACGTTATGAGTAACCGCAAATATTTTGGCACCGATGGTATCCGTGGGCGCGTAGGCGATGCGCCCATCACCCCGGAATTCGTGCTCAAACTGGGCTGGGCGGCGGGGAAGGTGCTGGCGCGTCACGGTTCACGCAAAATCATTATCGGGAAAGATACCCGTATCTCTGGCTATATGCTGGAGTCGGCCCTGGAGGCGGGGCTGGCCGCTGCGGGGCTTTCAGCCTCTTTCACCGGCCCGATGCCAACGCCGGCGGTGGCCTATCTGACCCGCGCTTTCCGTGCTGAGGCCGGGATCGTGATTTCAGCGTCGCATAACCCGTTCTATGACAATGGCATCAAATTCTTTTCTATTGAAGGCACCAAGCTGCCGGACAATGTGGAAGAAGCCATCGAAGCGGAAATGGAGAAAGAACTCACCTGCGTCGATTCTGCTGAGCTGGGGAAAGCCAGCCGTATTGTGGATGCCGCGGGGCGTTATATTGAATTCTGCAAAGGCACCTTCCCGAACGAACTGAGTTTGAATGCGCTCAAAGTGGTTGTCGACTGCGCCCATGGCGCGACCTATCACATCGCCCCGAATGTGTTCCGCGAGTTGGGTGCTCAGGTGATCGCGATGGGTTGTGAGCCGAACGGGCTCAACATCAACGAAGAGGTCGGGGCAACCGACGTACGCGCCCTCCAGGCACGCGTGCTGGCCGAAAAAGCCGATCTGGGTATCGCCTATGATGGCGATGGCGACCGCGTCATTATGGTCGACCATGAAGGTAATAAGGTCGATGGCGATCAGATTCTGTATATCATCGCCCGGGAAGGTCTGCGGCAGGGCCAGCTGCGCGGCGGCGCGGTGGGAACGCTGATGAGCAACATGGGGCTGGAGCTGGCGCTCAAGCAGCTGGGCATTCCGTTTGCCCGGGCTAAAGTGGGTGACCGCTATGTCCTCGAGAAGCTACAGGAGAAAGGCTGGCGTATCGGGGCGGAAAACTCCGGGCACGTTATCCTGCTGGATAAAACCACCACCGGTGACGGTATCGTCGCCAGCCTGCAGGTTGTTGCTGCGATGGTACGTAACCACATGAGCCTGCATGACCTGTGCAGCGGGATGAAAATGTTCCCGCAGATTCTGGTCAACGTGCGCTTCACCGAAGGCAGCGGCAACCCGCTGGAGCATGAAAACGTCAAAGCGGTCATGGCCGAGGTTGAAGCCGCATTAGGCAACCGTGGCCGCGTACTGCTGCGTAAATCCGGCACAGAACCGCTGATTCGGGTGATGGTGGAAGGTGAACACGAAGAGCAGGTGCATGAATTTGCGCACCGTATTGCCGATGCGGTGAAAAACGCATAATACGTGGCGCTAAGTGTTTAAAAAGGCGGCGCTTGCCGCCTTTTTATTCGCCAAAAAATCGTTTTTTGCTGTTTTTTTCCGCAGTTGATACAATGCACCGAAATTGCCCTTGCGAAGGTCATTCGCTTTGGTTAGTATTCACACCCGCTTCAGTGGGAAACGTTAAAACGTCCCGCTTTATTGGTTGAAGCAATTGGTATGCGGCGAATCCGCAAGGAACAGGTTGATTATGCAAGAAGCTCTTTTAGTTGTTTTCCTTATTGTAGCGATTGCCCTTGTTGGTCTGATCATGCTGCAGCAAGGTAAAGGCGCTGATATGGGAGCCTCCTTCGGAGCAGGCGCTTCCGGCACGTTGTTTGGTTCCAGCGGTTCGGGTAACTTCATGACCCGTATGACCGGTATCCTGGCAGCGTTGTTCTTCATCATCAGTCTGGTGCTGGGTAATATCAATAGCAACAAAACCAATAAAGGAAGTGAGTGGGATAATCTGAGCGCGCCGAAAACCGAGCAGACTCAGCCAGCAGCGCCGGCGCAGCCGAGCAGCGATATCCCGCACTAAAAGTTGTATCTGTGCCGAGGTGGTGGAATTGGTAGACACGCTACCTTGAGGTGGTAGTGCCCGATTGGGCTTACGGGTTCAAGTCCCGTCCTCGGTACCAACATTCCGAAGAAAAGACGCTGAAAAGCGTCTTTTTTTTTGCCCGTCATTGCCGTCTGCTGCTTTGCCGACACCGCACTTTTCGTCCCGCTCGCTCCCTTGCGTTGATTTACTTCGTTGCCGCAATCACCGGCGATGGCGAATGCCTTCCACCATCAAAGAAAGGGCGTTCATAGGCCGTCTCGCGTATTCTTGCCGGACGGTTGGGGCGGTGGTCTGAAAGTGGACGCGATAACCCTTGTACCGGGCAAGAGGTGAGTCTTTGACCACGCGTGACAGAGAACCTGAGCCGTCCGCGGCTTTTCCCGGCAGAGGGTAAAAAAAAGCCGACGGCTTAGCGTCGGCTGAGAGCGGAGCATAAATGGGTTTATTTATCCCTGTTTTCCAGGTTTTCGACCTGCGGTACGCCGGTGGCTGAAGAGGCGCTCAGCAGACCGGATTGTGCATAACCAAACAGTTTGTCGCGGGTATCGGTGATATCCAGATTACGCATCGTCAGCTGGCCGATACGGTCTTCTGCCGAGAACATCGAATCACCTTTTTCCATCGTCAAACGCTCTGCTTTGTAAGTCAGGTTGTCGGAGACGGTATTCAGGATCGAATAGTCGTTACCGCGACGGAGTTCCAGCGTGACTTCGCCGGTAATGGCGCTTGCGACCCAACGCTGCAGGGCGTCACGCAGCATCAGCGCCTGTGAGTCAAACCAGCGGCCCTGGTACAGCAGACGGCCCAGCTGGCGGCCATGAGCGTGATATTGCTCAATGGTATCTTCGTTATGAATACCGGTCAGCAGGCGCTCATAAGCAATATGCAGCAGCGCCATCCCCGGGGCTTCATAGATGCCACGGCTTTTCGCTTCGATGATGCGGTTTTCGATCTGGTCGCTCATGCCCAGACCGTGACGGCCGCCGATGCGGTTCGCTTCCAGCATCAGCTCAACATCATCGCTGAAAGTTTTACCGTTTAAGGCGACAGGATGACCCTGCTCAAAGCGGATCGTCACTTCTTCCGCCGGGATTTTCACATTTTCGTCCCAGAATTTGACGCCCATAATCGGGTTGACGATTTTGACGCTGGAGTTGAGAAATTCCAGATCCTTGGCTTCGTGCGTGGCGCCCAGCATGTTGGAGTCGGTGGAGTAGGCTTTTTCAACGGACATTTTGTAGTCAAAGCCGCAGGCGATCATAAACTCGGACATTTCCTGACGGCCGCCCAGCTCATCGATAAAGTCGCTATCCAGCCACGGTTTGTAAATTTTCAGTTCGGCATTGGTCAGCAGGCCATAGCGATAGAAACGCTCAATATCGTTGCCTTTGTAAGTACTGCCGTCGCCCCAGATGTTTACGCCATCTTCTTTCATCGCCGCAACCAGCATTGTGCCGGTTACCGCACGGCCCAGCGGAGTGGTGTTGAAGTAGGTCAGACCGCCGGTGGTGTTATGGAAGGCGCCGCACTGGATAGCCGCGATACCTTCTGCGACCAGCTGTTTACGGCAGTCGATCAGACGAGCGCCCTCGGCACCGTACTCTTTGGCGCGGCGAGGAATGGCATCGTAATCTTCTTCGTCCGGCTGACCCAGGTTAGCGGTATAGGCATAAGGAACCGCGCCTTTTTTACGCATCCACAGCAGCGCGGCGCTGGTATCCAGCCCACCAGAGAAAGCGATACCAATACGTTGACCAACCGGGAGATGCTTAAGAATCGTCGTCATAAAATAAAACCCTGCTAGAGAGACTGTTGTGAGTTCGGTTTATCAGGTCGTCGAACTTATCCCATTTGACTATTCTGTTTGCCATGTTTGCCCCGGGCGGTGCGCAAAATCATGTGGCCCTGTCGGTGCGACCCGGTGACTGCGCGCTGTCCATGCCTGAATGGTTGGCAACAATGACGTCAAATGGAATAAACTCTTATTGCATGTTTATGCATTAATTGTGAGTTTTCATTTAATCATCTTTTGCGGATGACAGGAAGTGCTTCATGACTTTTTTGCTAAAAAAGAGCGACATGTCAGCACAAACGAGAACCGGAGAATGTGAAATACATGTTGACAAAATATAGGGTTTATCAATAAACTTTACCACGATTTTATGTCCCGTCCTCGGTACCAAATCCCAGCAGTATTTGCGTCTTTTGCTCAATAAGAGTAAAATGTGCCACGTTTCAGGCGCGGGGTGGAGCAGCCTGGTAGCTCGTCGGGCTCATAACCCGAAGGTCGTCGGTTCAAATCCGGCCCCCGCAACCACTTTCCCATTGAGTACTTTTTCAAATATACTGTGAGGACCTGGTCCTTCGTATCCGAATTTGAAAGAATTCTCCTGGAAGGTGTTCCAGATCGCAGTTGCGATCGCAGGGTTCAGTTATCTAAAACCCCGATTTATCGGGGTTTTTTGTTATCTGACTTCAGAATAACTGGGCTATACGCCCTTTTTTTATGTCTTGGGGGTGGGTTTGTCCACATTAGAGCAAAAATTAACAGAGATGCTCACGGCGCCGGTTGAAGCGCTTGGCTTTGAGCTGGTCGGCATCGAATTCATTCGCGGTCGCACATCCACACTGCGCATCTATATTGATAGTGATGATGGCATCAATGTTGATGATTGTGCTGATGTGAGCCACCAGGTCAGCGCTGTCATGGATGTCGAAGATCCAATCACCGTAGCTTACAACCTGGAAGTGTCTTCACCTGGTCTCGATCGCCCGATGTTTACCGCCGAGCACTATGAGCGTTTTTCCGGTGAGGAAGTCGCGCTGGTATTGCGTATGGCGGTGCAGAACCGTCGCAAATGGCAGGGCATTATCAAAGCGGTAGACGGTGAGATGATCACGGTAACCGTCGAAGGCAAAGATGAAGTGTTCGCGCTGAGTAACATCCAGAAGGCGAACCTGGTTCCCCACTTTTAACAGTCTGGATTGAGGTGAAAGGCCCCGATGAACAAAGAAATTTTGGCTGTTGTTGAAGCCGTTTCCAACGAAAAGGCGCTGCCGCGCGAAAAGATTTTCGAAGCTCTGGAAAGTGCTCTGGCAACGGCTACCAAGAAAAAATACGAACAAGAGATCGACGTGCGTGTGAGCATCGATCGTCGTAGCGGTGATTTTGACACCTTCCGTCGTTGGCTGGTCGTCGAAGAAGTCACCCAGCCAACTCGCGAAATTACGCTTGAAGCGGCGCGCTACGAAGACGAAAGCATGAATCCTGGCGACTACGTTGAAGACCAGATTGAATCGGTTACCTTCGACCGTATCACCACGCAAACGGCGAAACAGGTTATCGTACAGAAAGTACGTGAAGCTGAACGCGCCATGGTCGTCGATCAGTTCCGCGAGCACGAAGGTGAAATCATCACCGGCGTGGTGAAGAAAGTAAACCGCGACAACATCACTCTGGATCTGGGCAGCAATGCTGAAGCCGTGATCCTGCGTGAAGATATGCTGCCGCGCGAAAACTTCCGCCCAGGCGACCGTATTCGCGGTGTCCTGTATGCGGTACGTCCGGAAGCGCGCGGCGCTCAGCTGTTCGTCACCCGTTCTAAACCGGAAATGCTGGTCGAACTGTTCCGTATTGAAGTACCGGAAATCGGCGAAGAAGTTCTCGAAATTAAAGCCGCAGCTCGCGATCCGGGTTCCCGTGCGAAGATTGCGGTAAAAACCAACGATAAGCGTATCGACCCGGTTGGCGCTTGCGTAGGTATGCGTGGCGCGCGCGTTCAGGCGGTTTCTACCGAACTGGGCGGCGAGCGTATCGATATCGTCCTGTGGGATGACAACCCGGCGCAGTTCGTGATTAACGCGATGGCTCCGGCTGACGTCGCCTCTATCGTGGTGGATGAAGACAAACACACCATGGATATTGCGGTTGAAGCGGGTAACCTGGCGCAGGCGATTGGCCGTAATGGTCAGAACGTCCGTCTGGCTTCACAGCTGAGCGGCTGGGAACTCAACGTAATGACCGTTGACGACCTGCAGGCGAAGCACCAGGCTGAAGCCCACGCGGCGATCGATACCTTCACTAAATATCTTGATATTGATGAAGATTTCGCCACTCTGTTGGTTGAAGAAGGCTTCGCAACGCTGGAAGAGCTGGCCTATGTGCCGGTGAAAGAACTGCTGGAAATCGACGGTCTGGATGAAGCCACCGTTGAAGCACTTCGTGAGCGTGCGAAAAACGCGCTGACCACGTTGGCGCTGGCTCAGGAAGAAAGCCTGGGAGAGACTAAACCTGCCGATGATTTGTTAAATCTGGAAGGTTTAGAACGTTTGATGGCTTTCAAACTGGCTGCCCGTGGTGTTTGTACGCTGGAAGATCTCGCCGAGCAGGGCATTGATGATCTGGCTGATATCGAAGGGTTGACCGACGAAAAAGCCGGAGAGCTCATCATGGCCGCCCGTAATATTTGTTGGTTCGGCGACGAAGCGTAATAAACTGTAGCAGGAAGGAACAGCATGACAGATGTGACCATTAAAGCGCTGGCCTCAGAGATTCAGACCTCTGTGGATCGCCTGATACAGCAATTTGCTGATGCAGGGATTCGCAAATCGGCTGATGATTCTGTGACGGCGCAAGAGAAGCAAACCTTGTTGACACACCTGAACCGCGAACACGGTTCGGCGCCCGACAAGTTGACGCTGCAGCGCAAAACGCGTAGCACCTTAAATATTCCAGGTACCGGTGGTAAAAGTAAATCGGTACAAATCGAAGTCCGCAAGAAGCGCACCTTTGTGAAACGCGACCCGCAAGAGGCAGAACGCCTTGCCGCGGAAGAGCAGGCGCAGCGTGAAGCGGAAGAGAAAGCCCATCGCGAGGCGGAAGAAGCAGCCAGGCGAGAGGCGCAATTAAAAGCTGAACGTGAGGCCGCAGAACAAGCTAAACGTGAAGTCGCTGAGAAAGCGAAACGTGAAGCTGCGGAAAAAGACAAAGTGAGCAATCAACAAACCGACGACATGACAAAAAGCGCCCAGGCTGAAAAGATCCGCCGTGAAAACGAAGCAGCAGAGCTGAAACGTAAAGCGGAAGAAGAAGCACGTCGCAAGCTTGAAGAAGAAGCGCGCCGCGTAGCGGACGAAGCACGCCGTATGGCTGCAGAAAACGAAAAGAACTGGACCGAAACGCCAGAAGCTCCAGAAGAAACCAGCGATTATCACGTGACGACGTCTCAGCACGCTCGTCAGGCTGAAGATGACAACGATCGCGAAGTTGAAGGCGGTCGTGGCCGCGGTCGCAACAGCAAAGCTGCGCGTCCGAAGAAAGGCAACAAGCACGCCGAATCAAAAGCCGATCGTGAAGAAGCCCGTGCAGCCGTTCGTGGCGGCAAAGGCGGCAAGCGTAAAGGTTCTTCTCTGCAACAGGGCTTCCAGAAGCCTGCGCAGGCGGTAAACCGTGACGTTATCATCGGTGAAACCATCACCGTTGGCGAGCTGGCTAACAAGATGGCGGTCAAAGGTTCTCAGGTCATCAAAGCTATGATGAAGCTGGGCGCGATGGCGACCATCAACCAGGTCATCGACCAGGAAACCGCACAGCTGGTTGCCGAAGAGATGGGCCACAAAGTTATCCTGCGTCGTGAGAACGAACTGGAAGAAGCGGTAATGAGCGACCGTGACACCGGCGCGGCGGCGGAAGCCCGTGCACCGGTGGTGACCATCATGGGTCACGTTGACCACGGTAAAACCTCTCTGCTTGACTACATTCGCTCAACCAAAGTGGCCTCCGGCGAAGCAGGCGGCATTACACAGCACATCGGTGCCTATCACGTTGAAACTGAAAACGGGATGATCACCTTCCTGGATACTCCGGGTCACGCCGCGTTTACCTCAATGCGTGCTCGTGGTGCTCAGGCAACGGATATCGTTGTTCTGGTGGTTGCGGCAGACGATGGCGTAATGCCACAGACTATTGAAGCTATCCAGCACGCGAAAGCGGCTCAGGTTCCGGTTGTGGTTGCGGTCAACAAGATCGACAAACCAGAAGCGGATATGGATCGCGTTAAAAACGAACTGTCTCAGTACGGCGTGATGCCGGAAGAGTGGGGCGGCGAATCCCAGTTCATCCCGGTTTCTGCGAAAGCGGGTACCGGTATTGATGACCTGCTGAACGCTATCCTGCTGCAGGCTGAAGTTCTGGAACTGAAAGCCGTTCGTAACGGTATGGCTAGCGGCGCGGTTATCGAATCCTTCCTGGATAAAGGTCGTGGTCCGGTGGCTACCGTTCTGGTTCGTGAAGGCACCCTGAATAAGGGCGACATCGTACTGTGCGGCTTCGAATATGGCCGCGTGCGTGCAATGCGTAACGAACTGGGTCAGGAAGTTCTGGAAGCAGGTCCGTCCATTCCGGTGGAAATCCTCGGTCTGTCCGGCGTTCCGGCTGCGGGTGATGAAGTGACCGTTGTGCGTGACGAGAAAAAAGCGCGTGAAGTTGCTTTGTATCGTCAGGGCAAATTCCGTGAAGTCAAACTGGCGCGTCAGCAGAAATCTAAACTTGAGAACATGTTCGCTAACATGACTGAAGGCGAAGTTCACGAAGTGAACGTCGTACTGAAAGCGGACGTTCAGGGTTCTGTAGAAGCCATCTCCGACTCTTTACTGAAACTGTCTACCGACGAAGTCAAAGTGAAGATCATTGGTTCTGGCGTAGGTGGTATCACCGAAACCGACGCCACCCTGGCTGCGGCGTCCAACGCCATCCTGGTTGGCTTCAACGTCCGTGCTGACGCCTCAGCACGTAAAGTGATTGAAGCTGAAAGCCTGGATCTGCGCTACTACTCCGTCATCTATAACCTGATCGACGAAGTGAAAGCGGCGATGAGCGGCATGCTGTCTCCGGAACTGAAACAGCAGATCATTGGTCTGGCTGAAGTGCGTGATGTGTTCAAATCGCCGAAATTCGGCGCCATCGCGGGCTGTATGGTTACTGAAGGCACGATTAAGCGTCATAACCCAATCCGCGTACTGCGCGACAACGTGGTTATCTATGAAGGCGAGCTGGAATCCCTGCGCCGCTTCAAAGATGACGTTAACGAAGTCCGTAACGGCATGGAATGTGGTATAGGCGTGAAGAACTACAACGACGTTCGCGTTGGCGATATGATCGAAGTGTTCGAGATCATCGAGATTCAGCGCAGCATCGATTAATCTGCGTCGTTTCCGCAGTATCCGCGTGAGCGGTGCTGCAGAATCCATCGTGGATGACAGGCCGGGTTAGCGAAGCGCCACCCGGCAATAATTCTAAAAAGGGGCTTATAGCCCCTTTTTGTCTTTACCTGGAGAATTTATTATGGCGAAAGAATTTGGTCGCCCGCAGCGTGTGGCTCAGGAGATGCAAAAAGAGATTGCGATCATCCTGCAGCGCGAAATTAAAGACCCGCGTCTGGGCATGATGACCACCGTTTCCGGTGTGGAAATGTCTCGCGATCTGGCTTATGCCAAAGTCTTTGTGACCTTCCTGAACGACAAAGACGAAGCCGCCGTGAAGGCGGGTATCAAAGCGTTGCAGGAAGCCTCCGGCTTTATCCGTTCACTGCTGGGCAAAGCGATGCGTCTACGTATCGTGCCGGAGCTGACCTTCTTCTACGACAACTCGCTGGTCGAAGGGATGCGCATGTCCAACCTGGTGACCAGCGTGGTGAAGCATGACGATGAGCGTCGTGTGAATCCGGACGACAGCAAGGAGGACTGATGAGTCGTCCTCGTCGTCGCGGTCGCGATGTGCACGGCGTACTGCTGCTGGATAAGCCACAGGGCGCATCCAGCAACGATGTACTGCAAAAAGTAAAACGCCTTTATAACGCGAATCGGGCAGGGCACACCGGCGCGCTGGATCCGCTGGCAACCGGCATGCTGCCGATTTGCCTTGGGGAGGCCACCAAGTTCTCCCAATATCTGCTCGACTCCGATAAGCGCTATCGCGTGATTGCGAAGCTGGGCCAGCGTACAGATACCTCCGATGCCGATGGTCAGGTGGTGGAAGAGCGCCCGCTGACCTTCAGCGATGAACAGCTGGCGACGGCGCTGGACAGTTTCCGCGGCGAAACCCAACAGGTACCGTCGATGTATTCGGCGCTGAAGTATCAGGGGAAAAAGCTGTACGAATATGCTCGTCAGGGTATCGACGTCCCGCGTGAAGCCCGGCCGATTACCGTTTACGAGCTGCTGTTTATCCGTCATGAAGGGGATGAACTGGAGCTGGAGATTCACTGCTCGAAAGGCACCTATATTCGGACGATTATCGACGATTTGGGGGAAAAGCTGGGCTGCGGTGCGCACGTTATTTTCCTGCGTCGTCTCGCCGTCAGCAAATATCCGGTAGAGCGGATGGTCACTCTGGAACAGTTACAGGCGCTGGTTGAACAGGCGGCGGCGCAGGATATTCCCGCCGCGCAGCTGCTCGATCCGCTGCTGATGCCAATGGACAGCCCGGCGTCGGATTATCCGTTGGTTAATATTCCCGAAACATCGGCGGTTTACTTTAAAAATGGTAACCCGGTTCGCACCTCAGGCGCGCCGCTCCAGGGGTTGGTGCGGGTAACGGAAGGCGTAGAAGAGAAGTTTCTCGGTATGGGTGAAATTGACGACGAAGGCCGCGTGGCGCCGCGTCGTCTGGTGGTTGAATATCCAGGCTGAGGGCTGTTCTTGCGATAAAAGCCGGCTGCGGGTAGAATATCGCCGCTTAACGTCCGCAAAAGTGTTTTAACATTTTCGGGCGTTGCATCAGGGGTCGCTGAATTAGAGATCGGCACCCTTTCTTTCTTTTAAATTTGGAGTTTTAAAATGTCTCTAAGCGTTGAAGCTAAAGCAAAAATCGTTTCTGAGTTTGGTCGTGGCGAAAACGACAGCGGTTCTACCGAAGTTCAGGTTGCACTGCTGACTGCACAGATTAACCATCTGCAGGGTCACTTCTCCGAGCATAAAAAAGATCACCACAGCCGTCGTGGTCTGCTGCGCATGGTTTCCCAGCGTCGTAAACTGCTCGACTACCTGAAACGTAAAGATGTTGCACGTTACTCTTCGCTGATCGAGCGTCTGGGTCTGCGTCGCTAATTCTGCGAGTTTCAGAAAAAGGGGCCTCAGGGCCCCTTTTTTCGACCAGGCGGCAGCAATTCGCTAAAAACTCATGTATTGTTGCTATTAATGATCTTCGTGCAGAGGTTCGCGCGGCTAATGAGAGGCTTGATCCGCAGGGGCGGGTAAAGGTTGTCATTAGTCGCGAGGATGCAGGAGATCGGGTCAACTGACGCTATGTCGTGGATATAGCGTCACCTATTGATATAAAGGATAGAATTTTGCTAAATCCGATCGTTCGTAAATTCCAGTACGGCCAACATACCGTAACGCTGGAAACCGGCATGATGGCTCGTCAGGCCACTGCCGCTGTCATGGTTAGCATGGATGACACCGCGGTATTCGTTACCGTTGTGGGTCAGAAAAAAGCGAAGCCAGGTCAGGACTTCTTCCCGCTGACCGTTAACTATCAAGAACGTACCTACGCAGCAGGTAAAATTCCGGGTGGTTTCTTCCGTCGTGAAGGCCGTCCAAGCGAAGGCGAAACCCTGATCGCGCGTCTGATTGACCGCCCGGTTCGCCCGCTGTTCCCGGAAGGCTTCGTCAACGAAGTTCAGGTTATTGCCACCGTTGTTTCCGTTAACCCGCAGGTTAACCCGGATATCGTGGCGATGATTGGTGCTTCCGCAGCGCTGTCCCTGTCCGGTATTCCGTTCAACGGTCCTATCGGTTCTGCTCGCGTTGGTTATATCAACGACCAGTACGTTCTGAACCCGACTCAGGATGAGCTGAAAGAAAGTAAGCTGGACCTGGTGGTTGCCGGTACCGAAGCGGCAGTGCTGATGGTTGAATCTGAAGCAGAACTGCTGAGCGAAGACCAGATGCTGGGCGCAGTGGTCTTTGGCCACGAGCAGCAGCAGATTGTCATTCAGAACATCAATGACCTGGTTAAAGAAGCGGGTAAACCGCGCTGGGACTGGCAGCCGGAAGCCGTCAACGAAGCGCTGAACGCGCGCGTCGCTGCGCTGGCCGAAGCGCGTCTGAGCGATGCTTACCGTATCACTGACAAACAAGAGCGCTATGCTCAGATTGATGTGATCAAAGCGGAAACCATCGCCACGCTGACCGCAGAAGATGAAACCCTGGACGCTAACGAACTGGGCGAAATCCTGCACGCTATCGAGAAGAATGCCGTGCGTAGCCGCGTACTGGCTGGCGAACCGCGTATCGATGGCCGTGAAAAAGATATGATTCGTGGCCTGGACGTGCGTACCGGCGTCCTGCCGCGTACTCACGGTTCCGCACTGTTCACCCGTGGTGAAACTCAGGCGCTGGTGACCGCGACGCTGGGCACCGCACGTGACGCGCAGAACATCGATGAACTGATGGGTGAGCGTACTGACTCCTTCCTGTTCCACTACAACTTCCCTCCGTACTCCGTAGGCGAAACGGGCATGGTGGGTTCGCCGAAGCGTCGTGAAATCGGTCACGGTCGTCTGGCTAAGCGTGGCGTACTGGCCGTGATGCCGACCACTGAAGAGTTCCCGTACACCGTTCGCGTGGTTTCTGAAATCACCGAATCTAACGGTTCTTCTTCCATGGCTTCCGTGTGCGGCGCTTCCCTGGCGCTGATGGACGCAGGCGTACCGGTGAAAGCCGCCGTTGCGGGTATCGCGATGGGTCTGGTGAAAGAAGGCGACAACTACGTCGTTCTGTCTGACATTCTGGGTGATGAAGACCACCTGGGTGATATGGACTTCAAAGTTGCGGGTTCCCGCGACGGTATCTCTGCCCTGCAGATGGATATCAAAATTGAAGGTATCACCAAAGAGATCATGCAGGTTGCATTGAACCAGGCTAAAGGTGCGCGTCTGCACATCCTGGGCGTGATGGAGCAGGCGATTAACGCGCCGCGCGGCGACATCTCCGAGTTCGCACCGCGTATCCACACCATCAAGATCAGCCCGGACAAGATCAAAGACGTGATCGGTAAAGGCGGTTCGGTGATCCGTGCGCTGACTGAAGAAACCGGCACCACCATCGAAATCGAAGATGACGGTACCGTGAAGATCGCAGCAACCGACGGCGATAAAGCGCAGCATGCTATCCGTCGTATCGAAGAGATCACCGCTGAGATCGAAGTGGGCCGCATCTACAATGGTAAAGTGACCCGTATCGTTGACTTTGGCGCGTTTGTTGCCATCGGCGGCGGTAAAGAAGGTCTGGTTCATATTTCTCAGATTGCCGACAAGCGCGTCGAGAAAGTGACCGATTACCTGCAGATGGGTCAGGAAGTCCCGGTTAAGGTTCTGGAAGTTGACCGTCAGGGCCGCGTTCGTCTGAGCATCAAAGAAGCAGCTGAACAAACTCAGCCTGCCGCTGCGCCGGAAGCTCCGGTTGCTGAGCAGGGCGAGTAAGGTTGCCGTTTGCCCTCCGCGTGGGCGGAGGGCGTATTACGGGCAGGACGCCTTGTTTGCAGCCGGGGAACTGGACGTTCATCCAATCGTTGTCTTCGGGAGTGGGAAATGAAGCCTTTTTTGCGCTGGTGTTTCGTGGCGACAGCTCTCACGCTGGCAGGATGCAGCAATTCTGCCTGGCGTAAAGACGCAGTCCTCGCGGTGCCATTGCAACCGACTTTGCAGCAAGAAGTGATTCTGGCGCGCATGGAACAAATTCTTGCCAGTCGGGCTTTAACCGATGACGAACGCGCACAGCTTTTATATGAGCGCGGAGTGTTGTATGATAGTCTCGGTCTGAGGGCATTAGCGCGAAATGATTTTTCACAAGCGCTGGCAATCCGACCAGATATGCCTGAAGTATTCAATTACTTAGGCATTTATTTAACGCAGGCAGGCAATTTTGATGCTGCCTATGAAGCGTTTGATTCTGTACTTGAGCTTGATCCAACTTACAACTACGCGCACTTAAACCGCGGCATCGCCCTGTATTACGGCGGTCGCGCTAAGTTAGCGCAAGATGATCTGCTGGCGTTTTATCAAGACGATCCCAATGATCCTTTCCGTAGCCTGTGGCTTTACCTCGCTGAGCGCAAACTCGACGAGAAGCAGGCACTCGAAGCACTGAAGCAGCGCTTCGACAAATCGGACAAAGAGCAATGGGGATGGAACATTGTCGAGTTCTACCTTAGCGACATCAGTGAAAAAACGCTGATGGACCGTTTGAAGGCAGACGCAACGGATAACACCTCGCTCGCTGAGCATCTCAGTGAAACCAACTTCTATTTAGGTAAGTACTACCTAAGTCTGGGGGACAGGGACAGCGCTACGGCACTGTTCAAACTGGCGGTCGCAAACAACGTACACAACTACGTTGAGCACCGATACGCATTGTTGGAATTATCGCTCCTGGGCCAGGAGCAAGATGACCTGGCAGAATCGGACCAGCAATAGCTGACGAACACATCAGCCCATTTTTTTGTTTGCCATCACCTTCACGGGTGAGGGCGTTGTTGTTCGTTAATACACCTACTTTGAGCCGGTTCACACTTTTCAATGAAAATTACTCTAAATTTTCACGTTGAGTTATGTAGACTGGCCGCCATTAATTTTGAGGCACACGTACTACATGGCTGAATTCGAAACCACTTTTGCAGATCTGGGCCTGAAGGCTCCTATCCTTGAAGCCCTTAACGATCTGGGTTACGAAAAACCATCTCCGATCCAGGCTGAGTGCATTCCGCACCTGCTGGGCGGCCGCGATGTTCTGGGTATGGCCCAGACGGGTAGCGGTAAAACCGCAGCGTTCTCTTTACCGCTGCTGAACAATCTTGATCCTGAGCTCAAAGCACCGCAAATTCTGGTGCTGGCGCCGACCCGCGAACTGGCGGTACAGGTTGCTGAAGCGATGACGGACTTCTCTAAACATATGCGCGGCGTAAACGTGGTGGCCCTTTACGGCGGCCAGCGTTATGACGTGCAGCTGCGTGCTCTGCGCCAGGGACCACAAATCGTTGTGGGTACCCCGGGTCGTCTGCTTGACCACCTGAAACGCGGGACTCTGGATCTCTCTAAACTGAGCGGTCTGGTACTGGATGAAGCCGACGAAATGTTGCGTATGGGCTTCATCGAAGACGTAGAAACGATTATGGCGCAGATCCCGGAAGGTCATCAGACCGCTCTGTTCTCTGCCACCATGCCGGAAGCGATCCGTCGCATTACCCGCCGCTTTATGAAAGAGCCGCAGGAAGTGCGCATCCAGTCCAGCGTTACCACTCGCCCGGACATCAGCCAGAGCTACTGGACTGCTTACGGTATGCGTAAAAACGAAGCGCTGGTGCGTTTCCTGGAAGCGGAAGATTTTGATGCGGCGATCATCTTCGTACGTACCAAAAACGCGACCCTGGAAGTGGCTGAAGCGCTGGAGCGTAGCGGCTACAACAGCGCCGCGCTGAACGGTGACATGAACCAGGCCCTGCGTGAGCAGACTCTGGAGCGTCTGAAAGATGGTCGTCTGGACATCCTGATTGCGACCGACGTTGCGGCCCGTGGCCTTGACGTTGAGCGTATCAGCCTGGTTGTTAACTACGATATCCCGATGGACTCTGAGTCTTACGTTCACCGTATCGGCCGTACCGGTCGTGCGGGCCGCGCGGGTCGCGCGCTGCTGTTCGTTGAGAACCGCGAACGCCGCCTGCTGCGGAACATCGAACGCACCATGAAGCTGACGATTCCGGAAGTTGAACTGCCGAACGCGGAGCTGCTGGGCAAACGTCGCCTGGAAAAATTCGCCGCTAAAGTTCAGCAGCAGCTGGAAAGCAGCGATCTGGATCAGTACCGTGCCCTGCTGGCGAAAATCCAGCCGACGGCTGAAGGTGAAGAGCTGGATATCGAAACGCTGGCCGCGGCACTGCTGAAAATGGCTCAGGGCGAACGTCCGCTGATTCTGCCGCCGGATGCGCCAATGCGTCCTAAGCGTGAATTCCGCGACCGTGATGATCGTTTCGAACGCCGCGGCGATCGCAACGACCGTGGCCCGCGCGGTGACCGTGCGGAACGTGGTGGAGAAGATCGTCCGAAACGCGAACGTCGCGACGTGGGCGATATGGAACTGTATCGCATTGAAGTGGGCCGTGATGATGGTGTTGAAGTTCGTCACATCGTTGGCGCTATCGCTAACGAAGGCGACATCAGCAGCCGTTATATCGGTAACATCAAGCTGTTCGGTACCCACTCCACCATCGAGCTGCCGAAGGGCATGCCGGGCGAAGTTCTGCAGCACTTTACCCGCACCCGGATCCTGAATAAGCCGATGAACATGCAGCTGCTGGGCGATGCGCAGCCGCGTCCTGACCGTGGCGGCGAGCGTCGTGGCGGTGGTGAACGTCGTGAAGGCGGCCGTGCATTCGGCGGCGAACGTCGCGAAGGCGGTCGTGCATTCGGTGGTGAGCGTCGTGAAGGTGGCCGCGGTGATGGTCGTCGTTTCAGCGGCGAACGTCGTGACGGCGCCCGTGCTCCGCGTCGTGATGATGCAGCAGCGGCTCCGCGCCGTGATGATTCCGCAGGCCGTCGTCGTTTCGGTGGCGATGCGTAATCAGCGCATTCCGCTAGCGTAAAGTAAATAATACAGCCCCGATCGTGATGATTGGGGCTTTTTTTATTCCCTTCGTACTCGTGTACTGGTACAGTGCTGCGCGTTAATAACGAAAAGAATAATTGACTGGAGATTTCGGCAAATGGCGACACTTACCACTACGGCAACCCGGCCGTCCCTGTTTGGCGGCGTGGTGATTATCGGCGGGACCATTATTGGCGCGGGCATGTTTTCGCTGCCGGTGGTCATGTCCGGTGCGTGGTTCTTCTGGTCGCTGGCGGCGCTGGTCTTCACCTGGTTCTGTATGCTGCATTCCGGGCTGATGATTCTCGAAGCGAACCTCAACTACCGTATCGGCTCCAGCTTTGACACCATCACCAAAGATCTGCTCGGCAAAGGCTGGAACCTGGTCAATGGCATCTCGATTGCCTTTGTCCTCTATATTCTGACCTATGCCTATATCTCGGCCAGCGGTTCCATTCTGCATCATACCTTCTCGGCGCTGTCGCTGAATGTACCGGCGCGGGCCGCGGGGTTTGGTTTTGCCCTGCTGGTGGCGTTTATCGTGTGGTTGAGTACCAGGGCGGTAAGCCGGATGACGGCAATCGTCCTGGGGGCTAAAGTCATCACCTTTTTCCTGACCTTCGGTAGCCTGCTGGGGCATGTCGAGCCGACGACGCTGTTCAACGTCGGTGAACAAAACGCCTCCTACACGCCGTACCTGCTGATGACGCTGCCATTTTGCCTGGCCTCCTTTGGCTACCACGGTAACGTGCCGAGCCTGATGAAGTACTATGGCAAGGATCCCCGCACCATTACCCGCTGCCTGGTTTACGGTACCCTGCTGGCGCTGGGGTTGTACGTAGTCTGGCTGCTGGTGACGATGGGCAATATTCCGCGTCAGGAGTTTATCGGCATCGCACAGAAGGGCGGTAATATTGATGTGCTGGTACAGGCATTAAGCGGGGTGCTCAACAGCCGTAGTCTGGATCTGCTGCTGGTGGTGTTCTCGAACTTTGCCGTCGCCAGCTCATTCCTTGGGGTAACCCTGGGCCTGTTTGACTACCTGGCGGATCTCTTCGGTTTCGATGATTCTGCGCTGGGGCGCTTTAAGACCGCGCTTCTGACCTTCGTTCCGCCGGTCATTGGCGGCCTGCTGCAGCCGAATGGTTTTCTGTACGCTATCGGCTACGCCGGGCTCGCGGCAACCATCTGGGCGGCGATTGTGCCGGCGCTGCTGGCTCGCGCATCGCGCAAACGCTTCGGCAGCCCACAGTTTCGCGTCTGGGGCGGAAAACCGATGATTGCGCTGATCCTGTTGTTCGGCGTCGGTAACGTGGTGGTGCATTTCTTATCGAGCTTCAACGTTCTGCCGGTCTATCAGTAAATCCGCCTACGATGCGAAGGGCTACTCCGTGAGTCGCCCTTCGCATTTGACAACAGACGTTATCCCAGCAGCTCTTCTTTCACCTGCATCGCTAAATCAAACGAATGCAAACGCGCCTGATGGTCGAAGATCTGGCCGTTCACCATCAGCTCATCGGCCTGGGTTTCACGCAAGACGGACTCCAGCCCGTGGCGCACCTTGGTTTTGTCGCCGACCAGCGACATGCTCAGCGCCTGCTGGACGCCATACTGTTCAGCGGCGGACCACAGCTGGTGCATATTGTCCACCGGCGGCGGAAGCTGGCCGGTTTCGCCGCGACGCAGTTTCACGAATGCCTGCTGCATCGAGGTAAACAGGAACTCCGCATCCCGGTTGCTGTCGGCGGCGATGATATTAATACATACCATGGCGTACGGCTTCGCCAGGCGCTCAGACGGTTTGAACTGGGTGCGGTAGAGATGCAGCGCCTGGAATAACATATCCGGCGCGAAGTGCGAGGCGAAGGCAAAGGGCAGCCCAAGCTGGGCCGCCAGCTGCGCGCTGTACAGACTGGAGCCTAACAGCCACACCGGGATCTTCTCTCCGTAGCCGGGAACCGGACGCACGTGCGGATGGGGATCGCGGGCATCAAACCAGTCCACCAGTTCGGCGACATCGCGCGGGAAGTTATCCACATCGCCGCTCATATGGCGACGTAGCGCCATCATCGTGCGCTGATCGCTGCCCGGCGCGCGCCCCAGGCCGAGGTCAATGCGGCCGGGATAGAGGGTATTGAGCGTACCGAACTGCTCGGCAATGACCAGCGGCGAGTGGTTGGGGAGCATTACCCCGCCGGAGCCCAGGTGCAGCGTGGTGGTATTGGCGGCCAGATAGCCGATCAGCACCGACGTTGCGGCACTGGCGATCCCGACCATATTATGGTGTTCCGCCAGCCAGTAGCGGTGATAGCCGCGTTTTTCAGCCTGCTGCGCGAGCTCCAGCGAGTGCGAGAAGGCCTCTTTGGCGCTGGAACCCTGAGGGATCGGCGCCAGGTCGAGCACCGAGAACGGAATAGATTTGTCAGTCATAAAGGCTCACTTTGTTACAGCATCGTCATCAGATTGAAGGTCTTCTTCCAGCCTGGCGCATTCAGCGCGCGTCAGCCAGAAAAGCTGCAGCTTTTAATACTGCATGAAAAGAGCGCTGTTGCTGTTAACAAAGCGAGCTGTTTATCAGGACTGCAGTTCCAGTCCGGCCAGCCGTTTCCAGTAACCGTTACAGTCGCTGTTGGCGGTCAGCGGTAAAGGGCAAGCCCCGTTTTCATTGGCGCGGAAAGCGTCGAGCATGGCAAAGGTGTCGGTGCCAAGCGGTGACAGGCGCACCATATCGACCAGCCCCTGCATCGATGTCAGTTCGTTACCGAGGTTGTAAACATAGCCGCTCATGGTCTGAATGCCGTTGAGGACGAATACCTGCTGATTTTCCTGAGAAAGCATGCTGCGCCCGTTCGGATATTTGATGCAGCAGGTTTCGCATTCGTCTTTTGGCCGATCCTCGGAACGGGCGGTGAAGCAGCGGGCAGAGTAGGCTAGCGGCAGATGACCATAGCTCAGCACTTCCACTTCAAATTGCTCGCGGATCCCCAGGGTTTCGCACTGCGTCAGCAGATTGACCAGCCAGTCGCGGGAAAGCTCAACCGGCATGCACCAGCGAACCATACCTTGCTTACGCAGCAGGCGCAGGGTAACGGCGTTATAGCAGTTGAGCGCGTGGCCGGCGACAAACGGCAGTTTGCGCTCGGCACACATATTTACCACCCCGAGGTCGCTGGCTTCGATCAGGAACTCGCCGTTGTCGACATAACGTTTCAGCTCGCCCAGCTCGGAGGAGGCTTGCACCAGGGCGAGGGTGGAGAGCACCACCTGCTTGCCGCTGCTCGCCAGCGCTTTGGCCATCTCAATCCAGTCGCCGGATTTGGTGGCGCGACGTTTGCTGCACACCGCTTCGCCCAGATAAATCGTATCGGCGCTGGAGCGGGCTGCCTGCTGGTAAAAATCTTCCAGCGTCTCTTTTGACCAGTAGTAAAGCACCGGCCCTAATGAATATTTCATCACTTTTCTCACTGCCATTTACGGTGGTAGGCGCCAAGGGTGGTTTGTGTCCCTTCCGACATGGCGCCGAGCGCCTCCATCCATGCGGATTGTGGAACAAAGTTTTGCGGATCGGCTTTGCAGCGATCGATCGCCTGACGCCAGACTTTCGCGACCTGAGTGACATAGGCCGGGCTACGCTGGCGGCCTTCGATTTTCACCGAGGCAATATTGGCCGCCATCAGCTCCGGCAGCAGCTCCAGCGTATTCAGGCTGGTTGGCTCCTCCATGGCATGATAGCGCTCGCCATCGACCAGATAGCGGCCTTTGCACAACGTCGGATAGCCGGCGTTTTCGCCATCCTGGTAGCGGTCAATCAGCACTTCGTTCAGGCGAGACTCCAGCCCCTGCGGCGTTTGCTGCCAGCGGACGAAGCGCGCAGGCGAACAGGCGCCGACGGTATTCGGCGATTCGCCGGTCAGGTAGGAGGAAAGATAACAGCGGCCTTCCGCCATAATGCACAGGCTGCCGAAGGCGAAGACCTCCAGGGGAACCGGCGTGGCGCGGGCCAGCTGCTTCACCTGATGGATAGAGAGCACGCGGGGCAGCACCACGCGGGCAACGTCGAAATTGCGGTGATAGAAACGCACCGCCTCTTCGTTAGTGGCCGAGGCCTGAACCGAGACGTGACGCTCAATATGCGGATAGCGTTCGGCGGCATACTCCAGCATGGCGACATCGGCAAGGATTAAGGCGTCAGCACCGAGCTGTGCCGCCATATCCACCGCTCGCTGCCAGCGGACGTAGCCGTCCGGATGCGCGAAGGTATTGATCGCAATATGCAGCTTACGACGATGCTGATGCACAAAGCTGACGGCTTCCTGCAGTTTCTTTTCGGTGAAATTAAGGCCGGCAAAGTGGCGGGCATTGGTGTCATCTTTCAGCCCGATATAGACGGCATCGGCGCCGTTTTCGATGGCCGCCTTAAGCGCCGGAAGGTTACCGGCTGGGCAGAGCAGCTCCATAATTTTTCCTGAAAAACGCGGCCCGTCAGGGACGCTGAATGGTTAACGAGCAGGGATTTTAGTTAACCTTCTGGTGACAATTTTTGATTTGAGGCAGTTAAAAGCGGATTGGCGGCGCCAATAATAGACACCCGTCGTCGCGATTTTGTTGATTTACGCCGCTATGTCGTTTATTTGATATGGCACAATAGTGAAACTATTGCTTTCATGGAGTAAGGCTTGTGTTGGATAAATTGCGTTCCCGGCTGGTCCACTTTGGTCCGTCTTTAATGAGCGTGCCGGTTAAGCTGGCGCCTTTTGCCCTCAAGCGCCAGGTGCTGGAACAGGTATTACGCTGGCAGTTCCGGCAGGCACTGGAAGATGGAGAGCTGGATTTTCTCGAAGGCCGCTGGTTAAGTATTAATGTGCGTGATATCGGTTTGCTGTGGTATACCTCGGTGAATGAGGGGCGGCTGGTGGTCAGCCAGACGGCCGAGGCGGATGTCAGCTTCAGCGCCGATGCCAGCGATCTGCTGATGATTGCCGCGCGTAAGCAGGATCCGGATACGCTGTTCTTCCAGCGTCGGCTGGTTATCGAAGGCGATACCGAGCTGGGGCTGTATGTAAAAAACCTGATGGATGCCATTGAGCTGGAGCAGATGCCGAAAGCGCTACGCATGATGCTGCTGCAACTGGCGGATTTTGTTGAAGCGGGGCTGCGCAGCCCGCGGAAACCTGAACAGACATCGGTAGGTGAGGCATGCTGATTCGAGTTGAAATTGGGATTGATGCGCCGGGAATTGACGCGTTGTTGCGTCGTACCTTTGGCAGCGACGCTGAAGCGCAGCTGGTGCACGATCTACGAGAAGATGGCCTGATCACGCTGGGCGTGGTGGCGACGGATGATGAAGGGCAGGTTATTGGCTATGCCGCTTTTAGCCCGGTCTCCGTTGAAGGCGAGGAGTTGCAATGGGTCGGTCTGGCTCCGCTGGCGGTGGATGAAAGCTACCGCGGGCAGGGCATCGGGCGCCAGCTGGTCTACGAAGGGCTGGATTCGCTGAATGAGTTTAGCTATGCCGCCGTCGTCACCCTGGGCGACCCGGCCCTGTACAGCCGTCTGGGGTTTGAACCGGCAGCCCGCTTCGACCTGCGTTGCCGCTGGCCGGATACCGCTGAGGCGTTTCAGATTCGCCCTCTGGCCGATGACGCGCTGGAAGGGGTACACGGGCTGGTTGAGTATAGCGACCACTTCAATCGCTTCTGAGGCTCTCCAGCAGGGTCTCGAAAGAACCATCTCCGGCAACGAGGCGCTCTTTCTGGCGCTTCGTTAGCTGCTTAATACGATACTCCAGTCGTAGTGCAAGTGAGTGGTCACCAACTTCCTGGCTAAACGCCAGCTGCAGCTCTCCTTTGCCACGCAGCGCTTTCGCTCCCTTGCCATCCTGGTGCTGGCAAAAACGACGTGTGACATCGGTGGTAATCCCGGTATAGAGGCGATTATCGGCGGTACGTATCAGATAGAGAAACCAGCGCACGGTACAAAGGTCGGTATGTTAAGGTGTGTGCACCATAACATACTGGAGAGTAAAGATGGATACGCTCGCTGCTATCAGCCGCTGGCTCAGCAAACAGCATGTGATTACCTGGTGTGTCGCCCGCGAGGGTGAACTGTGGTGCGCCAATGCGTTTTACGTGTATGACCCGCAAAACGTCGCCTTTTATCTCCTGAGTGATGAGAACACCCGCCACGGACAGATGACCGGCCAGCGGGCGCAGGTCGCGGGTACCGTCAATGGCCAGCCGAAAACCGTCGCCCGCATTCGTGGCGTGCAGTTCAAAGGCCAGATCCGTCGCCTTGCTGGTGAAGAGGAAGCCGCGATGCGCCAGCGGTATGTCAGCCGCTTCCCGGTAGCCCGCATGCTCCCGGCGCCGGTCTGGGAAATCCGCCCTGATGAACTTAAATTCACCGATAACACGCTAGGTTTTGGCACCAAGCTGCACTGGCTACGTCACCCTGAGGGCGAGTGAAGCGCGGTCTGGCGTGCAGAATTCCCCGTTTCCTGCATACTCTTGTTACCGCGGCGACTGCCGCTGAAGGGGTGATTTCTTAGGGGGGATAATGAGCCAGGTGCTAATAACAGGGGCCACCGGTTTGGTTGGTGGGCACTTACTTCGGATGTTAATCCAGGAGCCGCACATTGCGGCAATCGCCGCCGTGACCCGCCGTCCGTTGACGGATGCCGAAGGCGTTTTCAATCCCCATGACCCGCAGCTGAGCGATGCCCTGGCCCAGGTTGTCGACCCGGTCGATATTGTCTTTTGCTGCCTGGGAACCACGCTACGGGAGGCGGGCAGCAAAGCGGCGTTTATTCAGGCCGACTATACGCTGGTGGTCGATACGGCGCTGACGGGGCTGCGTCTGGGGGCAAAACATATGCTGGTAGTCAGCGCGATGGGGGCCAACCCCCGGTCGATGTTCTTCTACAACCGGGTGAAAGGCGAAATGGAAGAGGCGCTGCGGGCGCAGGCGTGGCAGCGGCTGACGATTGCGCGTCCCTCGATGCTGCTGGGCGAGCGGGAGAACAAAAGGTCGAATGAAGTGGTGCTGGCGCCGCTGTTTCGCCTGCTGCCGGGGAACTGGAAATCCATCAGCGCTCAGGATGTGGCACGCGCCATGCTGTCTGAAGCGCTGGCCCCTGGGCTAGAGGGCGTCACCGTTCTGCCGTCGGCAAAACTGCGTGAAATCGCCGCACGCGAAGAGTAGTATTCTGCGCTTCACTCCATCACCACACCTTTCCTGGGGAATGCTATGACGGGTCAGTCTTCATCTCAGGCGGCATCACCGTTTCAATGGTGGAAGCCCGCGCTCTTTTTTCTGGTTGTTATCGTTGGATTATGGTTCGTCAAATGGCAGCCTTACTATGGCAAGGCTTTCACGGCGGCAGAAACCCACAGCATCGGTCAATCTATTCTGGCTCAGGCCGCGACCTCTCCGCTGAAAGCGGCATGGGACTACGCGCTGGTCTACTTTCTGGCCGTCTGGAAAGCGGCGGTGCTGGGTGTACTGCTGGGGTCGTTGATTCAGGTGCTGATCCCGCGCGACTGGCTGCTGCGCACCCTGGGGCAATCGCGCTTTCGCGGAACGCTGTTAGGCACGCTCTTTTCTCTGCCCGGTATGATGTGTACCTGCTGCGCCGCGCCGGTGGCGGCGGGGATGCGTAAGCAGCAGGTGTCGATGGGCGGCGCGCTGGCGTTCTGGATGGGCAACCCGCTGCTTAACCCGGCGACGCTGGTGTTCATGGGCTTTGTGCTGGGCTGGCAGTTTGCGCTAATTCGTCTGGTGGCGGGTCTGGCAACGGTGCTGATTGTCGCGACGCTGGTGCAAAAATGGGTGCAAGAAGCGGCGGTACAGCCGTCAACCGTGCCCGCTGGCGTTGAGACCGAACAGGGCCACTTTTTTGCCCGCTGGCTGAGGGCGCTATGGATCCTGTTCTGGAACACTATCCCGGTCTATATTCTGGCGGTGCTGGCGCTGGGGGCGGCGCGCGTCTGGCTGTTCCCGCATGCCGATGGCGCGGTAGATAACACCTTATTCTGGGTGGTGGCGATGGCGATTGCCGGCTGTCTGTTTGTCATCCCGACGGCGGCGGAGATCCCTATCGTTCAGACCATGATGCTGGCGGGAATGGGCTTTGCGCCGGCGCTGGCCCTGCTGATTACGCTGCCTGCGGTCAGCGTGCCGTCGTTGATTATGCTGCGTAAGGCTTTTCCGGCGAAAGCGCTGTGGCTGACCGGTGGGCTGGTGGCGTTGTGCGGCATGATTGTCGGTGGGCTGGCGTTAATCTGGTGAAATCCCGGGCGGCGGCTGACGCCTTGCCCGGTTCGTCACCCGGCTCAGCAGTGCGCGAGCCGGGACGATTTTCACACTTACTGGATATAGGTAAAGGCGGTGGTCACGCGAGAGACGCCGCTGACCCGGCTGGCAATATCTGCCGCCGCGCGACCTTCGCGATCCGTGACCAGTCCCATCAGGAACACTTCGCCATTTTCCGTCGTCACTTTGACATTTGACGATTTCACCTGGTCGGTGCCCAGCAGCTGAGAGCGAACCTTGGTGGTGATCCAGGTATCTGAAGAGGCGGTGCCTAAGCCAATCGGCTGACCCTGACGTACTTCGTTAAACACTTCCGTGGCGCCTTCGACGCCCATCGCTATTTGTTTCGCGCGGGCGGAGAGATCTGCCGTCGGAGACTGGCCGGTCAGCAGGACTTTGCCCTGATAGGCGGTGACGTTAATCCGCGCCTGTTTCTTAATTTGTTCGTCTTTTGCCAGCGCGCTGTTGACGCGCAGTTCCAGCGTGCTGTCATCAACCTGAGTCCCCACCGTACGCGGGTCCGTTGCGGCTTTGGTGCCGACAGCTGCCGTTCCGACTACCGCTGCGGCAACGCATCCTTGTAGCAGTAGGGCAGAAAGAATGATGGCGAGGGGCGAGAGAGCCTTCATGTGATCTCCTTAATCGTCCTGGTGTGGAAAAAGCGTGTTATCAATCAAATCGCACAGACAGTTGACGGTGAGCATATGCATCTCCTGAATACGCGCGCTGCGATGAGACGGAATGCGGATTTCGACATCCTGCTGACCCAGCAGGCCTGCCAGCTCACCGCCGTCGTAGCCGGTGAGCGCGACGATGGTCATATCGCGGGTCACGGCGGCTTCAACGGCTTTCACGATGTCCCGACTATTGCCTCGTGTGGAGATCGCCAGCAGAACGTCGCCAGCGTGACCCAACGCGCGGACCTGCTTGGCGTAAATTTCGTCGTGCAGGCGATCGTTGGCAATTGCGGTTAAGACCACATTATCGGTATTTAGTGCAATGGCGGGTAAACCAGGGCGCTCTGTTTCAAAACGATTAATCATACTGGCAGCAAAATGCTGTGCATTGGCGGCAGAGGTGCCGTTGCCACAACAGAGGATTTTGTTGCCATTCAGCAGCGATTGTACCAGGGTCATGGCCGCACGGGAGATGGCATCCGGGAGGGCTTCCGCTGCTGCAATTTGGGTTTGAATGCTTTCAGTGAAGCAGGCTTTAATTCTATCGAGCACGGTATCCCTTAATTCATTTACGCTATTCGCCAAAGGCGTTTTTCAGCCATTGGATGTCGTTTCCGGTGAAGGCTACCACATCGAAACGGCAATCCACAGTGTCAAAGCTCCCATTATGTCGGGAGAGCCACAGACGAGCGGCGTGGAGGAGGCGTTGTTGCTTTTTCAACGTGACGCTGGCCGCGGCATCACCATAGTTTGCGCTGCGACGATAGCGCACTTCCACAAAGACGGTTACCGCGCCGTCGCGCATGATGAGGTCAATTTCGCCGCCCCGCTCACGGACGTTGGCGGCGATAAAATGCAGCCGCTGGCTCTCCAGCCAGCGACGAGCCTGGGCTTCCCAGGCGTCGCCGGTCTGTTTGGTTAGTTGGCTGCGACGATCTGTCCGTGCTGGTACTTGAGCCATGACATTTTCCTGTTGATCACGCAGTCCTGCGTGGCCGTCAGATCGCCGGTATTACCGTTCAGCGCAAAGCCCGGGGTCTGGCGCATCTGGGAGAAATGGTTGGCCAGTGACCAGGCATCGGCGCCCATCGCATACAGGCGCGCCAGCGAATAATCGTTACGTACGGCGGACAGCGCCTGCTGCATCAGCGCCGGGTTGCTGCCGGCCAGCATCGGGATCTCGCTATACTGTAACCCTTCCATCTCCAGACGAAAATCCGGACCTGAGGTACCCTGGGCACTCCGGGAACTGGCATACAGGGTGACATTGCTTTGGCTCCCGTTGCGTAGGGCAATCATCGGTTTGATGTAGGCAATCTGCTCCGGGGTGGCGAGGATCCAGGCCGCATCGACGCTACCTGCGCTGCTGATGGGGGCATCTTCCTGATTACCGGAGACGCTATCCTGGGCCTGCGCGGACGGCAGCGTAGAGACCGGGGTGCCGGTCAAGGAGATGCCGCTGTTGACGCTGGATCTCAGCTCAGAAGTGGAGCCGAAACGCTGCTGCAAAACGGTACCGCCGCCCAGCTTTAACCACTCGTTGGCAAAGGCGCTAACCACGCGATCGCCGAGCGTCCCGCGAGGCGCCAGCAGCAGCGGCGTTTGTTTGCCTTGCTCGTGAATGTGGTGCGCCGCATCGCGCGCTTCGTCTTCTGGCGACAGGGCGAAATAGCAAATATTGGCGCGGTTCTCAACTTTCTCCGGCTGGTTCAGCGCCAGGACGTTTAGCGAAGTATTGCTCTTGATGACATCCTCGACGTTATCTTTGAGCAGCGGGCCAACGACGATAGTCGCCCCGTCCTGTTGTACCTGCGCTAACAGCTGGCTCATCGGCTGCGTGGTGGTGTCGTAGATTTTCAGTTCCGCAGCGGGGTTTGCCGGCGTAGCGGCCACCGTTTGAGCCTGCGGCGCGGTCACCGGTGGTTGCGCGGTTGTCGCTGCGCTGTCGCTGGCGGCGGCCGGATCCGGCGTTGTCGCGGCCTGAGTTTCCGCTGGTGCGGTAACCGCTGTCGGAACGCGTTCGGCCGCAGGGGTCTGCACCGGCGCCTGTGCGGCATTGGCCGAGGTCAGATCGCCTACTTCAGCCTGTGAGGGGCTCACCACGTCGTTACTGACAACGTTAGCCGCCTGGGCGACCTGAACAGGAACGGCGCTACCGGCAACGGCAGGCGCGCCGTTTTTCGCCGCTTCAAAACCTTGCTGAATCGTCCGGCCAAATACCGCCGCCTGACCGTTTAATGGCAGCAGCAGGGCGATTTTATTGGCCGATGCCGGTTTATAATTTTGCATATTCACTAGCGCCGTTGGCAGCATTTTGGCCCCCGGATTTTGCGGGTAGCGGGTCTGCCAGTCTTTTACCGCGGCTTTCAGCAGGGCGGGATCGTTACGGTTGTCGAACCACATACGCTGCAGATCCAGCCAGCCTTGCAGCACGTTTTCATCGGCATTGATGACCAGCGCGTTGGCCTGCTCCTGGGTCATGGCGGTGAGCGCTTTCCACGTCGCGTCGATATTCTGTTGCTGCTGTTTCGGCTGGCCCAGCAGCGGCTGTTGGGCGATAAGGGCGCGCAGCAGCGTTATTGACGGGCGGCCCTGGCTGGCATCGATTTGCGCCTGCCAGTAGCGTGGCTGCTGATTCTGCTCAAAACTGGCAGGATCAAGCTTATTCAGCAGAGCCTGAGCGCCCTGGAAATCGTTCTGCGCCAGCTTCACCTCTACCGCCAGCAGAGACTGCTCGCGGGCCTGGGTTTTGTTCAGGTTAGACGGCAGCTGATTGAACAGGTCGATGGCCTGCGGCTTTTTGCCTTCCTGGAGCAGTGCACGAATGGCGAGTAATTGCCAGTTGGTCTTGCTATCATTCGTGCTTTGCTGCATTTGCTGTAGGTAGTAACTGGAGTCTGCCTGTGCCGTACCCTGTAAAAACGCCGTGCTTTGGTCCGGGGTATGGGTGCCGCAGCCAGCAAAGATCAGAGCAGCCAGCAGTACGGGCAGACAACGCGCGGGTTTAGAACGAAGAAATGTTGACGGTACCATATGTATCCAGTGATATTTTTTTGGCTCAATGCTCAATATTAATTCGGCAATACGGACGAGACAATGAAACAACACGAATCAGCAGATAATTCTCAGGGGCAGCTCTATATTGTGCCCACTCCGATAGGAAATCTGTCTGATATCACGCAGCGCGCCCTGGAAGTGTTGCAAACCGTTGATTTGATTGCTGCGGAAGATACCCGCCATACCGGCTTGCTGCTCCAGCATTTTGCGATTAACGCCCGTTTATTTGCGCTGCATGACCATAATGAACAGCAAAAAGCCGAAACACTTCTGGCGAAATTAAAAGAGGGGCAAAGCATCGCTCTGGTCTCTGACGCCGGTACCCCGCTTATCAACGATCCGGGCTATCACCTGGTGCGGGCCTGTCGTGAGGCGAATATTCGCGTGGTGCCGCTGCCAGGGCCTTGCGCGGCAATTGCGGCACTGAGCGCGGCGGGGTTGCCTTCCGATCGTTTTTGCTATGAAGGGTTCCTGCCGGCAAAAGCGAAAGGACGCCGCGACACGCTGAAGGCGCTGGAAGAAGAGCCGAGGACGCTGATTTTTTACGAATCAACCCACCGTCTGCTGGAAAGCCTGGAAGACATCTGTACGGTGCTGGGTGCATCCCGCTACGTGGTGCTGGCGCGCGAGCTGACCAAAACCTGGGAATCTATTCACGGCGCACCGATAGGCGAACTGCTGGCGTGGGTGAAAGAGGACGAGAACCGGCGTAAAGGCGAGATGGTGCTGATTGTCGAGGGATTTAAAGCCCAGGAGGAAGCCCTTCCCGCAGACGCGTTACGCACGCTGGCTTTACTGCAGGCGGAGCTGCCGCTGAAAAAAGCCGCCGCGTTGGCCGCAGAAATTCACGGGGTGAAGAAAAATGCCCTGTACAAGTACGCGCTCGAGCAGCAGGGATAAGCGAGTGGCCCGGTGAAACCGGGCCGTGTCACTTATTTCATCGGCGTTGCTTCAAAGACCAGCGTTTGTAGCGGTTGCAGCGTAATCACTACGGCGTCTTTGTAATTCTCCGGTACCGTTGAGTTACGGCCATAGACGGCTTTCATCGCGAAATGGGTCGCTTCCCCCTGAGGGATTTCGAAGTCCTTCGTCAGATTCAGATAGTAGCTTTGTGGCTTATCAGAAGGGTTACGTAGGCCCAGGATAGCCTTGTCTTTGTTCCAGGATGCCCAGCCATATACCTCAAGCGCCGTAGGGTCACCGCCGACCCAGTGGGTATCCACCAGCACATGCGCATTTTCTCGTGACCATTTTGCCGCCTGTGCCAGGACGTCCCATTTGGCGTTGTTCAACATCGATGGCGTGATGTAGAGCTCCTGTAGCTGGGTTCCGGTGGCGAAATAGCTCCATACCTGATCGGCAAAATCACCGTCCGTCTGCACTTTTTCCAGACCGTAATAGGCATTCTCTGCACTAACAATCCCGTGATACATCAATGAATTAAGTGGGAATAGCGGACCCTTTCTTACAATTGAACGGTAGGTTTCCGCATCGCGGTAGGTCATCCACTGCTGTACCGGCGTGCCGGGGCCATACAGGTTGATATCATCGCCCTGGCGCCAGATAGAATCGGCATAGAACAGCCACGACGGGCTGGCATCGGTGCCGGTCGTCAGGTTGATAAACAGATTCGGATTGGCGCTGCGCATGTTGTGCAGCAGGGCGATGGAAGCATCAAAATCGGAGGCGAACCGGCTGCCTTTGATATGCGAGTTGGCGTTACCCATCCCGTCCAGTTTGAAGGAGGTGATGTGCTCATTCTTAATCAGCTTCGCGATTTGTTCATTGAAGTTTTTGAAATAATTTGGCCCGGAGAGGGCGAATTTTCCGTCGACCGTTTCGAAGCCATACTCTTTGGCATGTGAAACGCGGATATCGCGCGGTTTATTGTAACCACCCCATGGCGAGAGCCATAAACCAACCGAGCTATGCAGGCTATCTGCCTTCTCTTTGACCTTAGCGAAACCGTGGCTGAACGCCGGACCAAATAGCCACCTTCCGGTACGGTCGTCCCAGCCGTCATCCAGCAGGAAGGCATCAAGAGGCACGCCGCGGCCGGTAATAAACGCTTTATTCCATTCATCCATGCGTCCCAGCACGTCCTGCTCGGTGTAGGTGGTAAAGAAGCCGATATCCATCCAGCTGTTGTAATGCAGGTACGGTTTGTACGGGCGTGGACGCACGGCATCGATAAACTGGTTTACGCTGCGGCGTAGCTGGCTGGTTTCCGCCACGGTTCCGAACCAGGTGGTGTAGCTGACCGGAGTTTCCGGCTGAATGGGGGTTTTGAGCTCGACGTTGAGGTTCGTGGTGCCTTCATAGGCGTAGGTGTTGACGATGGGTTTGTCCGGTAACATGAAAAAGACGTCGGCAATAATCGGCGAGCTATTAATTGCGCCATCGACGTAGGGGGCCTGCGACTGCTTTTTGGTGGGGAAGAAGGTGATTTTCGCGACCTTCTGCGCTTTACCGACGGCGGCAATGGCGTAATCAATACTGGCGTACTTACCCTTCAGCAGACTCAGCGTCATGGTTACGTTGAAATCAGGATGGGTATATTCCACCACCAGCGCATTCTCTTTTTTCTCGACCTGTTTGATTTTAAAGTCGGCCGTATGAATGACGGTCTCATCCGGCAGCGTCAGAAAGAACGGCTCCTGCGGCGACAGCTGATGGCTGGAGCGCGTATCTTTAACCACCACAGCAGAGCTGGCATCATCGAACGAGAAAGCCATATTGTCGTTATTCAGTGCATAATCCGCCGCAAAGGCACTATGAGAGATAAAGAGGGCGAGCAACGAAATATTGAGCGCTTTGTTCATGGGGCAGAGGTCCTTTATTTTTGTTTTATCAGCGGTTGTCAGCGTTATCCTGCCGCGAATAACGCTGTGGAGCGGGCGTAAAATGGCGATCAGGCTTCAGCGGGCAGCAGACGGTTTGCCGAGCCGCAAATGGTGATTTTGCTTCGCACCACCTCTTGCATCGCGTCCATGCCGACGCGCATGTAATAGCGGGGATCGTTACCCTGCGGGTTGTCGGCGAACCATTTTTTGACCGCTGCGGCAAAAGCGATTTTCAGCTCGGTGGCGACGTTGACTTTGCATACCCCGAGCTCGATTGTACGGCGTACGTAGTCGTCAGGCACATCGCTCGCGCCGTGCAGCACCAGGGGCACATCGACGACTTCGCGGATCTCCGCCAGGCGGCGGAAATCAATTTTCGGCGTTTTGGTATAGAGTCCGTGCGCGGTGCCGATAGCCACCGCCAGGCTGTCAACGCCGGTCAGTTCGACAAAGCGTTTGGCCTCCTGTGGGTCGGTCAGAAAAGCGCTTTCAGCATCAACGCTCATATCATCTTCCACCCCGCCCAGGCGACCGAGTTCAGCCTCTACGCTGCAATCACGCGCGTGGCAAAAATCCACGACCGATTTCACCAGGCTGACATTCTCGGCAAACGGGAAGTGGCTGCCATCGATCATCGCACTGCGAACGCCGGCGTTCACTTTATGGATAATATCTGTCAGCGATTCATGATGATCGAGATGCAGCGCCAGCGGCATCTCATAGCTGGTGGAGTAAGCGCTGCATAAAGCGTAGATCTCCTCCAGCGCAATATGTTTAAAGGTACCCGGGGTACCGGCGAGGATCACCGGCGATCGCATTTCGCCGCAGACCTCGAGGATCGCCTGGATCGTCTCGGCGTTATGAATGTTAAATGCAGGTACCGCATAGCCTTTTGCCTGGGCATCCAGCAGAAGATATTTCGTGGAAATGATGCTCATGATGCGATCCTCTTAAGCATTCCAGGGGTGAATGACAACACCTTGCACCACGCGGTTGACCGTACCGCTGGCGGAAGGGGTATCCGGGGTATTACCCATGCCGATGGATTGCGTGAGCGCGAACACCTGGGCATACATCAGGAAGCAGAAAGCCTGCTCGACATCGATAAAGGCGCGGGCAGACGGGAGCAGGATGTGCGGACCGGCTTCGACAACGGCATCGGTTTCGGCGGCAATCGCTACCACGCGCATTGCCTGTTGGTCGCGACGCAGTTCTGCCAGCAGATCGAGGTCGTACTGGCGCGTATACGGGTGGCTGGAGACAAACACCACGACCAGCGTCGCGCTATCCACCAGGGATTTCGGCCCGTGGCGAAAGCCGGTTGGCGAGTCATAAAACGCCGCCAGCTTACCGGCGGTCAGCTCCAGCACCTTCAGGGCCGATTCGCGTGCCGCGCCTTGTAACCCGCCGCTGCCGAGATAGACGATCCGTTTCCACGGCGCATGACCAAATACGCCATCGCTAAAATCCCCGAGCGACGTGAGGATCGTCTGACAGCGATCCGCCACGTCGCGGAAGGTTTTGCTGTTGATCGCAGCAGGCGCGAACACCGCCAGGCAGCTCGCCATCATGGTGGTAATACTGCTGGTCATTGCAAAGCCGCGGTCATGTGTTTCTGCCGGCATCAATAGCGCAAAGGCGTTATCGCTGTTGATCGCGTTTTGGTACAGGCTGCCGGCTTCATTACAGGTGATCGACAGGTGATAGCATTCCGGTACGAACTGGTTGGCCAGCTCAACGGCGGCGACGCTCTCCGGGCTATTGCCGGAGCGGGCAAAGGAGACCAGCAGCAGCGGGTGCGCGGCGTTCAGGTAGTCCATAGGATTGGTGACCAGGTCGGTCGTCGGCACGGCGCAGATGTTTTTGCCGGTCTGGCGCGACAGCCAGGGAGAGATGATCTCGCCGATAAAGGCGGAGGTCCCTGCGCCCGTCAGCACAATGCGTAGATCGTTTTTGCACAGCAATGGCGCGAGGAAGTTATCGATCGCCGAACGCATATTGTCGATGTTGTTGAGCGAGCGGATCCAGCTGGCGGGCTGCTGACGGATCTCTGCTTCTGTCCAGGTGCCGGTCGTGGCGGAGGTAGCGGTATAGGTTTCAGGCATAACTCAGTCCTTAGTCGTGTGAATTCCACATCAGACGCTGGCAAAATTGTCGCTATCTTTCGTTTCGTTTCACTTTTTCACGTAATCAGTTAGATAAAATTTATAGGAAAGAAATCGAAAGTTCAATCAAAGAAACAAGAAATAAAACGAAAACTGTGATCAAAGAGCGACAGGTTTATTTATTTTATTGATTTATATATTTTTTATTTGAGGTGACGTGTTGTTTAACGTGATTTAAGAAAGGAAAAGAAAGGCCTTGCGGGGCGAGACCGAAGGCCAACATGATACATAGTGAAAGGGCTAAAGGGGGAGAGCCTGGCCCTGAATCCAGATCTGCTGAAGCTGTAGCCTGTCGTCCAGCGCAATAACGTTCGCGCATTTTCCTGTCCGTAGCGATCCTAGCCGATCGTCGATACCCAGCAGGCGGGCAGGGTGAAGCGATGCCATATGAATGGCATCTTCCGGCGCCACTCCTGCCAGTGCCACCATGTTGCGAACGGCCGCATCAAGCGACAGCGTACTGCCCGCCAGGCTACCGGAGGCGGTGCGGACAATACCGCCGTGCATCGCCACCTCTTCACCGCACAGAGAATAGCGGCCATCGGGCATACCGGCTGCCTGCATCGCATCGGTGATCAGAACAAGGCGTTGCCCGGCACAGCAGCTACACAGACGCATGGCGGCGGGATGGACATGATGCCCGTCGGCGATAAGCTCCAGCCAGGCCTGCGGCGTAGTGAATCCGGCGCCGACCATGCCCGGTTCCCGGTGATGCAACCCGCTCATCCCGTTGTAGCAATGCACCAGCCCGTCAGCTCCGGCATCGAATGCGGCGCAGGTTTGCGCATAGGTCGCTGCGCTATGGCCCAGCATGACCCGCACGCCCTTTCGTTTAAGATGATGAATCGCCGCTATGGCACCCGGTTTTTCCGGCGCCAGCGCGACCACCCGCAATGTTTGTCGCGAGCGGGCAATTAAAGTATCCAGCTCGTTGGTATCTAGCTCACGAAACAGTTCAGCCGGATGGGCGCCTTTATTCTGCGGGGTAAAGTAGGGCCCTTCCAGGTAACTGCCCAGCACCAGCGCGCCGGGACCGCCGGATAGCGTGCGCCGGGCGATTCTTTCCAGCGCGCCATGGATGCTTTTCAACGGCGCGGTGACGGTGGTGGGCAGCCAGGCTCCCACCCCCTCGCGCGCTTTGTACATTGCCAGACTGTCGAGCGCATCCGGCGCTTCATCCATCACATCGATCCCCGCGCCACCATGGACATGAACATCAATGTAAGCCGGACAAAGCAGCTCGGCGTCGCGCGCGGTCACGCCAGCGGGAACCGGTTCGATCGCGACGATGACGCCTGCTTCCATACGAAGCTGACGATCGGCAAGCCAGCCCTCTTCGGTCAGCACGCGCCTGGCACGCAGAATATGCGTCATATCCCTTCCTCAACGGATTTTTCTTCACGGCAGCGCGCCAGCTCATCGACCAGACTGGTTAACCCGCGATGCCCGCACTCCAGCGCCTGCAGGCGAAACGTCTCGCTGTTCAGACCCTCGCGTTCCAGTACCATTTCCAGCAGCAGTTGCAGATTGGTGCCGGTGATGACTTCACGCCCTGGCTTTTGCATCGCCAGCGTCGAGGCCACGCGAAATGGCGTCCCGCCCAGCAGGTCGGTGAGAAAAACGATATCGTCTTCAGCGTCCAGTTTGCTTACCGCCTGCTCAAGCTGAGAGGTGAGCAGCGCGGTGGTCGATGTTTCCGGAAAGTCGATGGCGATAAACTGTGACTGTTCACCGAGTATCTGTTTCATCGCCATTGCCATACCGCTGGCAAAACCACCGTGACCCGTCAAAATAATGCCTAACATCGAATACCTCTTTGTATTTACAGGAAGTGGCAGAATTTGCCCACCACGCCCAGTACGACGGTGAGCGCGATGAGACGCAGCGGGCTCCAGCCGCGGCGTACCAGCCAGAACATTGTCAGGGTATACACCAGCGGCAGAAACGCCGGCATCAGCTTATCGATAACATCGGTTTGCAATTTGACTACCGCATCGCCTGCGGTGATCTCAAGCGTGGTGTTGAGGCGCACATAGGTTGCCACCAGCGCGCCAATCACCGTCATCCCGACGATAGACGCCGCGTGCCCCACTTTTCTGGTATTGGCCTTAATCAGCGGTATCGCCGCGACGCCCATGCGATAAGCGTAGTGCGCGAGGCCGAAGCGCAGCCCGAGATGTACCACGTTAAACAGTACGATAAACACCACCGCGCCGAGGATCGAACCTTGCAGCGCGAGGCTGGCGCCAATGCCGCCGCAAATCGGCAGCAGCGTTAGCCAGAACATGGCGTCGCCAATCCCGCCAAGCGGCGCGCCGACGGCAATTTTGGTGCTCTGGATACTGTTGACGTCCTGCTTGGACCGCTCCATAGCGAGGATAATGCCGATAACAAAGGTCACCAGAAACGGATGGGTGTTGAAGAACCCCATATGACCTTTCATGGCGCGTGCCAGGTCGCGCTTGTTGGTGTGGATCTTTTTCAGCGCTGGCAGCAGACCGTACAACCAGCCGGACGCCTGCATACGTTCGTAGTTGAACGAGGCCTGCAAAAGCATGGAGCGCCAGGCGACGCGGTTAATATCTTTTTTCGTCAGCTCTGCGCCGAGAGTCTGGTCTTCGTAGACGTTTTCATTGACGCCGGAAAGCAGCGTCTCTTCGGGGGTAGCGACGCCTGGCAGAGTGGTTTGATTAGATGCCATCTTCGAATTCCTCTTTCTGGGCCGTCGGTGCAGCCGGTTCTGGAGATTTACGCAGCAGATCAATCAGCGCCATCGCCAACGCCGCGGCGGCAATGGCCAGCACCGGGAGCTTCAGCCAGGCTGCGGCGACAAACCCGATGATAAAATAGGGGATATAGACGTTTTTCATCATGATTTTCAGCAGGACGGCAAAGCCGATTGCCGGCATGATGCCGCCCGCTACGCCGAGGCCGTCAATCAGGCGCTCCGGTAGGACATCAATGGCGGTTTTCGCATGCTCCGCACCGAAATAGATCGGCAGGAAGGCACAGAGAAAATAGAAGATCCCTAACGCCAGCAGGGCAAGATAGTTAACCCGCTCAATACCGTTGGTATCAGCATTTGCCGCCATACGATCGCAGCGGGACATCACGCCGGACATCACCGAGAACAGGAAGGTGATCCCCATTTGTACCGCGACGGCGAAAGGGACGGCGACGCCGACGGCGACATCAGGTTTCACGCCGGTGGTAATGGCAAAGGTGGTGCCGACGATGGTGCCGATAATCACATTTGGCGGCTGAGCGCCCGCCAGAGGGGCCAGCCCCATCCAGACCAGCTCCAGCGTGCCGCCGGTTAAAATACCGGTATGCAGATCGCCCAGAATCAGCCCGACCAGCGGGCCAAGGACCACCGGGCGATGCATATGGGTTAACCCGTTGAACATATCCAGACCGGCGATAAAGGCAAGAATACCTAATGCAAAGGCCTGTAATAGACTGATTTCCATTATGAATCCCTCAGAGTAGTTTAAAGAGATCCAAAGCGGGTTCTGTCGGAACGCCCTGGACGAAACATTCCACCCCGGCGGCTTTCAGGCCGTTAAACGCAGCAATATCGTTAGCGTCTACAGAAACCGTTTTGGCAATGTGTTGTTTGCCATTGGCATAGTGCATATTTCCTACGTTGATGCGCGTGACCGGGACGCCGCCTTCGACCAGCCTGAGAAAGTCCGCGGGCGTTTTACAGACCAGTAGAATTTTTTGCCGATCCGCGGCGCGGTGGATAGTGTCGATCGTTTTTTGCAGCGACCAGAAGCGTACGGCGATCCCTTCTGCCAGCACCATCTCCATCAGGTTTTGCTGCACCGAATCTTCTGCCACCTCATCATTGGCGACCAGCACCAGGTTCGCCCCCGCAAATCCGACCCACTGGACCCCTACCTGACCGTGGATCAAACGTTCATCGATACGGCTTAAGACAATATTGGGCATCGCGTTTTCCTCTTTGTTGTTATGCGTTTTGGGACGTAACGCCTTTACTGGCGGCGTGGTACTGCTGAAGTATGTCCTGAATGTGGTCGATGATAAGTTCCCGCGGCGCCGCCTTGAGATCGCCCTCGCGAACTTTAATGTACTGCAAGGGCATATACTGGCTGATGAGCGGCAGCGGAATAGGCAAGTCCGCCAGGTTACGCACCAACCGGGCAAAGGCCTCATCGATTTGGCTGTCTGGCCAGTAGTAGCGAACGCGGTCAGAGTAGCTGTAGCCGCGTGCCAGACGCCGCGCGTTGCCATCGCCGTGATAGTGATTTTGCCAGTACTCCGGACGATCGAGCATCACGTTTTCCAGCACGTGGCGCAGGCCGGAACACGCTTTTGCGGGCAGCAGTTCTTCCTCTATTGCCGCCAGCGAGAACAGCGCTTCGCGCAGCGCGAAGGTGAGCGCCGGGCCGACTTTGAGAATGGCGAAGTGATGTTCCACCAGTTTACGCAGCGCCTGCGGCGTCTGGTAGTCGGTAGAGTGGGCTTCAAATACCAGCGTGTCATAAGCTTCAACCATGGCGCTGAGCGCGGCGGTTTGCTGCGGTTGGTAGTCGATAATATGGGCGTGATCGAATTCGACGCCAGGCTGTACCACCAGGCCGATAATGCGCGGCCAGATGTCGGTCAGACCCTGTTTTTCAAAGGCATGACGATGCGCCTCCAGCGTGGCGCGCGCTGCATCAGGAGTGGTGACCTGCAGTTCGGTGAGCGTTTCATGGGCGCCGCCGGGGATGGGGACTTCGGTGCCGATAACATACACCAGATCGGATTCGCCAAAGTGCTCACGGCAGGTCTCTTCGGCGATCTTTGCCAGTCGTGCGGCGCGTTCCGCGACGATCCCGTCGCTTAACGGCAGCGGATCGTCTTTGCAGGACATGCTGCAATCGAGGTGGATCTTCTTAAAGCCGGCTGCGACATAGCTTTTGATTAATGCATCGGCATTCGTCATCGCCTGAGAGGCGGGCAGGTTTTGCCAGCGGTTGGGGCCGAGATGATCTCCCCCGAGGATCAGCTGCGACTGTGGAAAATCGAGCGCATCGGCGAGCTGGCAGACAAAACCGCGAAAATCGGCTGGCGTCATGCCGGTGTAGCCGCCGAACTGATCCACCTGGTTGGAGGTGGCTTCAATCAGCAACGGCGTCCGCTGCGCCCGAGCGTAGCGAATGGCGGCTTCAAGTACCAGTGGATGCGCGGAACAGACGGCATAAATTCCGTTTGTATTCCCTTGTTTATGCTGTTCCACCATTTCAGTAAGATGTTTCACTTTCCTCTCCATTTCGGATGGTAATGATATTAATCTTTCGTTTTGTTTCATTTAATACTGCATCATGGTGATGTAAAAATAAAACGAAAGATAATAGTTTTCCGATCTGTTTCACAAAAGAAACATAATGAAAGGTTTCAGCGGCGGCAGAGCGGCCTCTGTCATGCGCCCTGGGGCTTGCATTCCGCTAAAAGAAAGGTGTTAATAGGCCAAACGAAATGAAACGAAAGATTCAACAAAAGGAATTCTTATGAGCGATACCGACTCTTCTGCAGATAAGCGCATCAGCGGCACCAGCGAGAGGCGTGAGCAAATTATCCAGCGGTTGCGGCAGTTGGGAAGCGTACAGGTGAACGATCTGGCGCTTTTATATGGCGTCTCTACGGTGACTATTCGCAACGATCTGGCTTTCCTTGAAAAACAGGGGATCGCCGTTCGCGCTTATGGCGGCGCGTTGATCTGTGACGGTACACTGCCCGCCCCTGAGCCTTCAGTGGAAGATAAAAGCGCGCTCAATACCGCAGTGAAGCGCAGCATCGCGCAAGCGGCGGTAGAGCTGATTCAGCCGGGACATCGCATTATTCTCGACTCCGGCACAACGACCTTTGAAATTGCCCGTATGCTGCGCCAGCATAGCGATGTCATCGCGATGACCAACGGGATGAATGTGGCGAATGCGTTACTGGATGCCGAAGGGGTGGAGCTGCTGATGACCGGGGGCCATCTGCGCCGTCAGTCGCAGTCGTTCTATGGCGATCAGGCGGAACAATCTTTACAGAATTACCACTTTGATATGCTTTTTCTCGGCGTCGATGCGATCGATCTTGATCGCGGCGTGAGTACCCATAACGAAGATGAAGCGCGTCTGAACCGTCGGATGTGCGAAGTGGCGGAACGGATCATTGTCGTTACCGATTCAACCAAATTTAATCGTTCGAGCCTGCACAAGATCATCGATACCCAGAGGATCGATATGATCATCGTTGATGACGGGATCCCGACCGAAAGCCTCGAAGGGTTGCGCAGGAGTGGCATTGATGTGCGGCTGGTTAAAGGGTAAATGTCTTTTTATCGGCCCCTCTCCATACAGGAGAGGGGGCAATTTCCGGCATCGCCTCGCCTAAGGAAAATCAGGTTACCGGCGCCGGGTTAAATACCGCCAGCTGGTTATGCAGCCCCCATCTATCTGAAAAGGTTTTTTTGCGGCCGCTGGCGACGTCAAGGATAAACTCAAACAGCTTCAGGCCGACCTCTTCGATGGTCTCTTCCCCCGTCGCAATGGTCCCGGCGTTGATGTCCATTAAGTCATACCAACGGTTCGCCAGCTCGGTTCGGGTCGCCATCTTAATGACCGGGACCGCCACCAGACCATATGGCGTCCCGCGCCCGGTGGTAAAGACCTGGACCGTAATCCCCGAGGCGACCTGCTGGGTCCCGCAGACAAAATCGCTGGCCGGCGTGGCGGCGAAGATCAGCCCGCGTTTGGTGGGGCGCTGGCCCGGGGAGAGCACCTCGACGATCGCGCTGTTGCCCGATTTGGCGATTGAGCCAAGCGCTTTTTCAACCACGTTGGCCAGGCCGCCCTTTTTATTGCCCGGCGAGGGGTTGGCGCTGCGATCGGTCTGACCCATAGCAAGATAATTGTCATACCACGCCATCTCTTCGAGCAGGCGCCTGCCTACCTCTTCGTCCACCGCCCGCGGGGTGAGCAGATGGATGGCGTCGCGTACTTCTGTGACCTCGGAAAACATCACCGTCGCGCCGCAGCGGACTAACAGATCGGAGGCATAGCCAACCGCCGGGTTGGCGGTTACGCCGGAAAAGGCATCGCTGCCGCCGCATTGCATACCGACAACCAGCTCGGAAGCCGGGCAGGTTTCACGCTGGCGGGCATTGAGTTTTGCCAGATGGCGTTCCGCCACCTGCAGAATATCGTCGATCATCGACTGGAAGCCGACGTGCCGCTCATCCTGCAGACGCACAATGCTGGCGCCGTCGACGGCAATAGGCTCGACATCCTCCGTGCCCTGCAGCAGGCGTTCCGGCTGAAGCTTTTCACAGCCGAGGCCGACCACCATGACTTCGCCGCCGAAATTCGGGTTCAGCGACAGATTGTGGATAGTGCGGATCGGCACCACGGCGGCCGGGGCGTTGATCGCCACGCCGCAGCCATACAGATGGTTAAGGCCGACCACGCCATCGACATTCGGGTACTTTGGCAGCAGATCGCGCTCGATGATCTTCACCACGTAATCCACCACTCCCGCCACGCAATGCACGCTGGTGGTGATGCCGAGCAGGTTTTTAGTGCCGACGCTGCCGTCCGCGTTACGATACCCTTCAAAGGTATAGCCGTTGAGGGCCGGGAGAGGCTCAGGGACTTTCGTCGCCAGCGGCAGGGTGTTAAGCGGCGGCGCGCTGGGAAGTTCAACCGTTGACTCGTCAATCCAGCTGCCGCGTGCGATATCGCGAACGGCATAGCCAATGACTTCGCCATAGCGCACGATTTCAGCGTGCGCGGGAATATCCACCAGGGCGACTTTATGACCCTGAGGAATATGTTCAATCAGCTCCAGTCCGTCCGGGAAGCGACTCCCGGCTTTCAGACCATTATCATTGACAATAATGGCCACATTATCGCTATCGTGCACCTTTATATAAAATGCCGCAGGCGATTTTTGTCTCATTTCAATATCGACCATTGTCCAGCAAGCTCCAGCAAGGTGGTGATAATAATATGGTAATTCAGGTAGGTTAAATCTAATTATACAAATACCTGTTAGATGTTATGGAATAAGCATGTCAGGAGTCGGAGATTCAGAGTGTGATCAATATCACTCATTATTGTGATGGACAGCGAGCGGCCGGGACTAAAGCGTAAATATGTGCATCAGCGCCCAGCGTAGTAGGCAGTTGCTTTAATTAATATTTGAATTTAATTAATTAATTGTGCTTTTGCACAATGCACAGCCGATGGCGGCTGTTTATACTGAATGACGATTTCATGATGTCTGATGCGTTATTAAAGCATGACTATTCGAGGTCAGCATAAGGAATATCTGCCGAAAAATAATAAAAATACCTTTTTGCACGCCTGGAATAAATAAATCATACCGGATGCGTTTGCAGAAAAACGCACGGTAGCCGAACGTGAATATTACTCATATTTGCTGGGTGGCGGATCAACGTATAAAGATAGCTAAATAATTAACGGTTAAGTGAAAGGTTGAAGCGATGAATAACGACATCTTCCCGAACAAATTTAAGGCCGCGCTGGCGGCACACCAGGTACAGATTGGCTGCTGGTCGGCGCTGGCCAGTCCGATTAGCACCGAAGTATTAGGTCTGGCGGGTTTCGACTGGCTGGTGCTGGATGGCGAACATGCGCCAAACGATATTTCGACGTTTATTCCACAGCTGATGGCGCTGAAAGGCTGCTCCAGCGCGCCGGTGGTACGCGTGCCAACCAACGAACCGGTGATCATTAAGCGTCTGCTGGATATCGGTTTTTACAACTTCCTGATCCCCTTTGTTGAGACCGAAGAAGAGGCGGTTAACGCCGTTGCTTCCACCCGTTATCCGCCGGAAGGCATCCGCGGCGTTTCCGTGTCGCACCGCGCGAATATGTTTGGCACCGTGGCGGATTATTTTGCCCAATCGAACAAAAACATCACCATCCTCGTGCAGATTGAAAGCCAGCAGGGCGTGGATAACGTCGATGCTATTGCGGCGACTGACGGCATCGACGGCATCTTCGTCGGTCCCAGCGATTTAGCCGCGGCGTTAGGGCACCTGGGAAATGCTTCCCATCCTGAGGTCCAGCAGGCGATTAAGCATATTTTTGCGCGGGCGAAACTCCACGGTAAACCGAGCGGCATCCTTGCACCGGTAGACGCGGATGCACGTCGCTATCTTGAATGGGGCGCGACCTTTGTTGCCGTCGGTAGCGATTTGGGCGTTTTCCGCTCCGCCACGCAGAAACTGGCGGATGCTTTTAAAAAATAACCTCCAGGGTTGAAAGAGAGAGAACGTTATGACGATGAAAGTTGGTTTTATTGGCCTTGGCATCATGGGCAAACCCATGAGTAAAAACTTGCTCAAAGCCGGTTACTCGCTGGTGGTCTCCGACCGTAATCCTGAAGCCGTTGCTGAAGTGATTGCGGCCGGTGCGGAAACGGCGTTAACGGCGAAGGCGGTTGCCGAGCAGTGCGACGTGATCATCACCATGCTGCCCAACTCCCCGCATGTGAAAGAGGTGGCGTTGGGTGAAAACGGCATTATTGAAGGCGCCAGACCGGGTGCCGTGCTGATTGATATGAGTTCTATCGCACCGCTGGCCAGCCGTGAAATCAGCGACGCGCTAAAAGCGAAAGGCGTGGATATGCTGGACGCCCCGGTCAGCGGCGGCGAGCCTAAAGCGATCGACGGCACTCTGTCTGTGATGGTCGGCGGCGATAAGGCTATTTTCGACAAATACTATGACCTGATGAAGAGCATGGCCGGCTCGGTGGTGCACACCGGTGAAGTTGGTGCCGGCAACGTCACCAAGCTGGCTAACCAGGTGATCGTCGCGCTGAATATTGCCGCCATGTCGGAAGCGCTGACACTGGCAACGAAAGCCGGCGTTAACCCGGAGCTGGTGTATCAGGCGATTCGCGGCGGTCTGGCGGGAAGCACCGTGCTGGATGCCAAAGCGCCGATGGTGATGGATCGCAACTTTAAGCCGGGATTCCGTATCGACCTGCACATTAAAGACCTGGCGAATGCGCTGGATACTTCCCACGGCGTCGGGGCTCAGCTGCCGTTGACGGCTGCGGTAATGGAGATGATGCAGGCCCTGCGTGCCGATGGTCTGGGCACCGCCGACCATAGCGCGCTAGCGTGCTACTACGAAAAACTGGCGAAAGTGGAAGTCACTCGCTAACAAGAAGGGCGCGGTAACGCGCCCTGTACTTCTTGCCTTGCGCGGCACTGTCAGGCTACATAATTATGAAAATCGTAATCGCCCCAGACTCTTATAAAGAAAGCCTTTCTGCCGTCGAGGTAGCTCAGGCGATAGAAAAAGGATTTCGGGAAATTTTCCCCAATGCGGAATATGTTTCTGTTCCGGTCGCCGACGGCGGCGAAGGCACCGTTGAGGCGATGATTGCGGCCACGCAGGGTTGTGAGTATCGCGCTCTGGTGACCGGGCCGCTGGGGGAGAAGGTGCTCGCCAGCTGGGGCATGTCCGGCGATGGCCACACCGCATTTATTGAGATGGCGGCGGCGAGCGGGCTGGGCCTGGTTCCCCTCGCGCAGCGTAACCCGCTGCTGACAACCTCGCGCGGTACCGGCGAGCTGATTCTCCAGGCGCTGGATCATGGTGCGAAAAACATCATTATTGGTATCGGCGGCAGCGCCACCAACGATGGCGGAGCCGGCATGGTGCAGGCATTAGGCGCGCGGCTCCAGGATGCGAACGGCGTAGATATCGGTTACGGCGGCGGCAGCCTGGCCAGCCTGAATAGCATCGATCTCTCCGGGCTGGATGTTCGGCTGCGTGAGTGTACGATCCGCGTGGCCTGTGACGTCACCAATCCGTTGACCGGAGCCGTGGGGGCCTCGCGTATTTTCGGCCCACAAAAAGGGGCGACGGAGGCAATGATTTTCGAGCTGGATCGCAACCTTGAACACTACGCGGACGTCATTAAACGTACCCTGCGCGTGGATGTCAAACAGGTGGCGGGGGCAGGGGCAGCTGGCGGCATGGGGGCGGCACTGATGGCGTTTCTTAATGCTGAATTACGCAGCGGGATTGAAATTGTGACCCAGGCGCTGAATCTGGAAGAGCATATCCTCGACTGCTCTCTGGTGGTGACCGGAGAAGGTCGGCTGGATAGCCAGAGCATCAACGGTAAAGTGCCGGTTGGCGTGGCGAGCGTGGCGAAAAAGTTTCATAAGCCGGTGATTGGGATTGCCGGTAGCCTGACTCGCGATGTGGACGTGGTTCATCAATATGGTATTGATGCGGTGTTCAGCGTGCTGAGCAGCGTGACGACTCTGGAGGAGGCGTTTTGCGGCGCGTCGGACAATATCTACCGCGCCTCACGCAATATTGCCGCCACTTTGCAGGTCGGGATTGCGATGGAAGGATGACAACCGGCGGCAAACCTTTTATACTTCGCGCCGAAGCTGACCAGGCAGTCGCCGCTTCGTCGTCGTCCTCTTCGGGGGAGACGGGCGGAGGGGAGGAAAGTCCGGGCTCCATAGGGCAGGGTGCCAGGTAACGCCTGGGAGGCGCAAGCCTACGACCAGTGCAACAGAGAGCAAACCGCCGATGGCCCGCGCAAGCGGGATCAGGTAAGGGTGAAAGGGTGCGGTAAGAGCGCACCGCGCGTCTGGTAACAGTTCGCGGCACGGTAAACTCCACCCGGAGCAAGGCCAAATAGGGGTTCACAAGGTACGGCCCGTACTGAACCCGGGTAGGCTGCTTGAGCCAGTGAGCGATTGCTGGCCTAGATGAATGACTGTCCACGACAGAACCCGGCTTAACGGTCAGCTTCAACTATTGCGGAAACCCCCATACAGTGCGAACTGTATGGGGGTTTTGCTATTGCGGAAGGTGGTCGTTCAGGCGGCGTTTTCTTCGTCCTGAATCCGCGTTTCGGCTTCTGCGACAATGGCTTCCAGCTCGCTGAGCATCTCTTCGTAGCCGAAGCTGAGCACGTTTGACGGCTCTGGTAACAGAGGTTGCGGCGACGGTACGGCTTTCGTGACTTTCTTCTTATGCTTACTCACTGACAAACTCCATAACTTCCGTTATTACACCGGTAAATCTATCAGCAAAGCGCGCAATGGCGTATCGGCGACGAGGGTAATGTTAGCTTCGTCACGAATAAACGCGCCATCGCCGCAGGTCAGCGCCTGTTTTTCTTCCTCATGGGCGACGGCATGCACCGTCCCGTGGATGGATTGCAGATAGGCGCGCGGCCCGTGAAGCCGTACATCGATCCGCTCGCCTTTGGCGAGAGCGAGGTGGTGGATCCAGACCTGCTGACGCAGCTGCAAACTGTTCTGTACTCCGTCCGGTGAGGCGAGCAGCTGTTGCGGGACGCCGGCGATCGTCATCTTCTGCACCAGCGGATTTTCCCGCTGCGGGCAGGCATCCAGCCATAGCTGCATCCGGGTCAACGACCCCTCTTTACTCAGGTTGTGCTCGCTGTAACTCACCCCTGGCTGAGTGGCTATCAGTAGCGCTTCACCGGCCTTTGCCTGCACATGATTGCCGTCACTGTCGCGATACTCCGCTTCCCCTTCCAGAATCAGGTTCAGAATATCGACTTTCGGGTAGGTACGCGGTTGAAACGACGCGCCTGGTGCCAGAACTTCCTGGTTGAGCACGCGTAAAGACGCGTAGCCTAACAGTTTCGGGTCAAAGTAGTGTCCAAAGGAAAAGGTGTAGCGGGCCTGCAGCCAGCCGAAATCTGCTTGTCCGCATTGTTTGGCTGTTCGGGTAGTAATCATTTTCTTGACCTCTCTTTACACTAAATCAATGGTAAAGGTATGGACGCTGTATTGTTAGCCAGATATTCTGCCTGGTATGTTCAAATTTCCTGAATGAGACTGCTATGGCTAAAGAGAGAGCATTAACGCTGGAAGCGTTACGCGTAATGGACGCTATCGACCGGCGTGGGAGCTTTGCTGCTGCGGCCGACGAGCTCGGACGGGTACCTTCAGCCCTCAGCTACACCATGCAAAAGCTGGAAGAGGAGCTGGATGTGGTGCTGTTTGACCGCTCAGGTCATCGGACAAAATTCACCAACGTTGGACGGATGCTGCTCGAGCGCGGACGCGTGCTGCTGGAAGCGGCCGACAAGCTTACGACCGATGCCGAAGCACTCTCGCGCGGCTGGGAAACGCATCTGACCATCGTGACAGAGGCGCTGGTGCCAACCCAGGATTTTTTCCCGCTGATTGAAAAACTGGCGACCAAATCGAATACCCAGCTGTCGGTTATTACCGAAGTGCTGGCCGGGGCGTGGGAGCGGCTGGAGCAGGGGCGGGCGGATATTGTCGTCGCGCCGGATATGCATTTTCGTTCATCGTCAGAAATTAACTCCCGCAAGCTCTATTCGGTGCTGAACGTGTATGTCGCCGCGCCGGATCATCCTATTCATCAGGAGCCGGAACCGCTGTCTGAAGTGACGCGAGTAAAATATCGCGGCGTGGCGGTGGCGGATACCGCCCGCGAACGTCCGGTGCTGACGGTACAGCTGCTCGATAAACAGCCGCGGTTAACGGTCAGTACGATTGAGGATAAGCGCCAGGCGCTGCTGGCGGGGCTGGGGGTTGCGACCATGCCCTATCCGCTGGTGGAAAAGGATATTGCGGAAGGGCGCTTACGGGTGGTCAGCCCGGAATACACCAATGAGATCGACATCATCATGGCCTGGCGCCGCGATAGCATGGGCGAAGCGAAGTCCTGGTGTCTGCGCGAGATTCCGAAGCTGTTCGCCGGGAAGTAAATCCGCGATGCGCTCCTTCCGCGGGAGGAGCGCATCCTGCATCAGGAGACGGTTTTTGGATCCGCGCCGAAGCGGTTGCTTCCGGGCGTTCCATTCTGGCAATTGAAGATCAGGATCACCAGCCAGCCAATCACCGGGATCAGCAGCAGCAACAGCCACCACGCCGAGCGATCCGTATCGTGCAAACGACGAAACTGCAACGCCCACCACGGTAAAAACACCAGCACGCCATAAATCGTCGTCAGGATGCCTTCACCGCCTGCGCGTTGCCAGCCCAGCATCCTGTCGATGATGCTGAGTACGCCGGTCAGGATGAGGTTGACCAGAATAAACATCCAGTACTCTTTCCGGCGTGCGCGGCCGCCAAATCCAATATAGTTTTTTAGTACGTTTAAATACCAGTCCATTTTTACGCCTCAATTAACGGTCAATCACTTGTTTTTAAAGCGATCGTAATAAGAATAGACGTGAATGAAAGACGGGTAAATATTCAGGAACTGAAATATCAGGCGCCGCAGGGGGCGCCCGATCGCTTAGCGGAAAAGAAGATCCCGGCCGTGTGGCTCGCTGAGATCCTGCTGCGGGCCGATAGAGATAATCCCGGTGGGGTTAATGGTTTTATGGCTGCGATAGTAGTGATTGCGGATATGAGCAAAACTCACCGTCTCCGCAATACCCGGTATCTGGTAGATATCGCGCAGGAAACCGTACAGATTGGGATAATCGCTGATGCGCCGTTTGTCGCATTTAAAGTGGGTCACGTAGACCGGGTCGAAACGCACAAGGGTGGTCCACAGGCGAATATCTGCTTCGGTCAGCTGGCTACCCGTCAGGTAGCGCTGTCGGGCAAGAATCTGCTCCAGGCGTTCCAGCGAGGCGAATACCGCAGCAACGGCTTCATCATAAGCCTGCTGGCTGGTGGCGAACCCGGCTTTATAGACGCCGTTATTGACGTTGTCGTAGATCCAGCCGTTCAGTTCGTCAATTTTCTCGCGCAGCGCTGGCGGGTAGTAATCCCCGGCCGTCGCCCCCAGCCCATCGAAGGCGGTATTGAACATGCGGATGATTTCAGCCGATTCGTTGCTGACGATGGTGTGCTGCTTTTTATCCCATAATACCGGCACCGTAACCCGCCCGGTATAGTGTGGATCGGCGTGCAGGTAGAGCTGATAGAGGAATTCGTGTTGATACAGCGTATCCCCGGTCGCCTCGGGGAAATCGTCGTCGAAGGTCCAGCCGTTTTCCAGCATCAGCGGATGAACGACCGACACGGAAATAAAGGGATCCAGCCCTTTCAGCTTACGCAGGATAAGCGTGCGATGCGCCCACGGGCAGGCGAGGGAAACGTACAGATGGTAGCGGTCTTTCTCTGCGGCAAAGCCGCCTTCACCGCTGAGACCAGGCGCGCCATCGGCGGTCAGCCAGTTACGGAAGGCCGAAGCGGAACGCTTGAAACGTCCTCCGGTGGATTTGGTGTCATACCAGGTATCGTGCCAGACGCCGTCGATTAGTTGTCCCATTCTTTCCTCCTTCAGACTTTAGATAGCAAAAGCGAGGAGATTTCTCCTCGCTTTACACTTCACTCAGTATAGTGTGCTTACCACTTTTTATTCAGCACGCGGTCGATGCTGAATGCGCCCGGGCCGGTGATAGCCAGCAGCAGGAAGCCGCCTGCGATGGTCAGGTTTTTCATAAACATCAGCGAGTTCACGCCTTCAGCAAAGTTGCTGTGGAACAGGAACGCGGTCAGCAGGGTGAAGCCGGCGGTGAACAGCGCGGTGGTACGCGTCAGGAAACCGAACAGGATAGCCAGACCGCCGCCGAACTCCAGCAGAATGGTAAGCGGCAGTAATGCACCCGGTACGCCCATGGCTTCCATATATTGTTGAGTACCCGCATAACCGGTGATTTTGCCCCAACCTGCAGTGATAAACAGGATTGGCATCAGAATGCGTGCGACCAGTACACCAACATCTTCTAATTTTTTCATTTCTTACTCCAGAGAACCCAAAGGGCGGCGGTTTCATTTTTTGGTGCAATCCTGCGTAGTTACGCGGGGTTGCTGTCGATGGAGGGAATATTAACGAGGCGCTGAGAGAATTGTTAGCAAGGAAAACTGTAGATCTTCATCAAAGATTCTGAGCAATTGGGGCGATTAAGCGGCCGGGCGTCGGGCAGAGAGAGCTTATGCCGCTGGCAACAGGAAGCGTCACGGATAGCGAGGCGTTTACGCCTCGGCACAGGGAAATGAGCGGATAGAGTCGTGGTGGGAAAGAGGGGTTAGCGGGAGGATGACTGCCGTAGCAAGCCTTTGGCCATCCGCCAGGTGCTCCAGATACCGAAGCCGCGTTTCGTCCAGCGGAGTAAAAAGCGCGGGTGGCGAACTGACCACACCGCCATGATACCGCTGCCCACCATCGCCCATGAGCGAAGCTGGAGTAACGTCTGCCAGCCGCGGTCCAACGGCGCGGTGGCGGCAAGCCAGTCGCGACGGCTGGCGATTAAATCCAGCCGCTGTTGTTGGATCTGGCGCAGCAGCAGGGCTTTACGCCGCTCGCGTTCCTGTTTGTTGCTCACGATCGATCGTCCTCCAGCAGAGCCCGATCGTCAGCCAGCTCTTTGCGCGTCATGCGCAGGAGAGTCGATCGACGGGCTTTACGCAGCGTCCAGATGCCGCCTGTCAACGAGGCGAGCAGCAGCACGGCGGTGGTGGCAATCATGACGTGCAGCCGGTACTGAGGGTCGATGGCCCAGATAATTAGCACCAGCAGGCTCATCAGGCCGAACGCGGCAAACAGCAGCGTCAACCCCAGCATCAGCAGCAGCTGGAAGAGGTTCGACTTCTCTTCTTCCAGCTCCACGACCACCAGGCGCAGGCGCGTTTCCACCATTTCGACCAGCAGCGTGATTATCCGCTGGCCAATACCGAAGACGCTTTTGCCCGGTCCTTGCGCGTGTTGAGAGTCCGCCATAATTAACGACGCGTCAGCAGGACACCCAGCACCAGCCCGACGGCTGCGCCAATACCGACCCCGGTCCACGGATTTTCGCGAACGTATTCGTCGGCGCGAGCGGCGGTTTCACGGGTTTGCTTGACGATTGCATCGCTGGTTTCACCCAGGCGAACGCGGCTTTCTTTCAACGCACTTTCCGCTTTGCTGCGTAGTTTGCCAATTTCTTCTTTCGACTTATCCGCAGAGGAATTCAGCACTTCTTCCAGGGTATCAGCCAGAGTCTTCAGTTCTGCACGCAGATCGTCTGCAACGTTGTCTTTAGGCATCTTTCTCTCCTGTAGAGTGGGTCCATGTAAAGTGTGGCTTATCAGTAATCACGCGACTCAAGCGTTTTCAGCTCGTGCTGCGCTTCATCAAGCTTGCGTTGGCGCTTGCTGATTTTATCGGCATCGCCTTTCTGCTGAGCTTCCTTCAGATCGCGCTGACGCTCGGTAATTTCCTCACGTTGTTTCGCGATTTTTTGCTGATGTTCGGCTTTGAGCTTACCGTCGCTGCAGTTCGCTCTGACTTCACGAAGCGCTTTGTTCAAACCATCAATCCGGTTCTGGTTGTGATGTTTTTCGGCATAGCTAATCTCCCGCTGGATATCCTGCTCTTTTTCCTGACAGGGGGAGATGGCAAAGGCGCTGGAGCTTAGCGAAGTCAAAACCAGAATCAAAGCGATGCGGTATTTCATGGATGCTACCTTCCATTGTGTGAGGGCATACCCGGGAGATATGCCCGATCCAGTCGATAAACGTCAGCCCGGTGGCTCCCGCAGTCTTAAGCATAGTCAGGAAAACGGGAAACCACCAAACTGCGTGAAAATATTCAGAATTTTGGCTACTTATCCCAATCTGTGTGGGGTATCGCGCAGACGGGAGAGCCAGGCTGTCGGCGTATTTTCATCCTCCAGCAAAGCAATAATATAACCATGTGGCAGAGCGCGGCCCAGAACTTCTTTTGCGGCGATGCTCTGCGCGCTGGAATCAAATTTGATCAACAAACCGTCTTTTTGCGGGGTGATGCTTTTGAAACGGATACCGTTCGCGTCAAGGTGATGCCAGACGGAGAAACCGTCCGGCATACCAACGCCCTGTCTGACGGGATGGATAGTCAGGGTTGATTCCTGATGCTGCATCGCCAGCCAGAGCCAGGCCAGGGCGCACAGGAGAATGGCGCCGCCCAGCAGCCAGCTCATCTGACGCAGAGAGGGGCTTTTTTTCGCCATCATCAGCTCCGGCTTCTGTATTTTTTCTTCCACAGGACCACCAGCGACCCGATTAAGCCAAACACCAGCAGCACAAGCGGCAGCAGCATCAGGCAGGACATCAGCTGATCTTCATATTTGAGGAATACCGGGGTTTTACCCAGCAGGTAACCCAGGGAGGTCAAAATCAGAACCCACAGCAGGCCGCTCATCCAGTTAAAGAACTGGAAGCGAGTATTATTCAGGCCGGAAAGCCCGGCGATAGTCGGCAGCAGCGTCCGCACGAAGGCGATAAAGCGGCCCATCAGCAGGGCGGAGAGCCCATGTTTATGGAACAGATGGTGCGCGCGCTGGTGATAGTGGGACGGCAAATGTGAAAGCCAGTTTTGCACAATCCGCGTATTGCCCAGCCAGCGCCCCTGAATATAGCTCAGCCAGCAGCCGAGGCTGGCCGCCGTGGTCAGCAGCAGCAGCGTCTCCGGGAACCCCATCGCCCCTTTGGCAATCAGTACGCCAACCAGGACTAACAGGCTGTCGCCCGGTAAAAAGGCGGCAGGAAGCAGGCCGTTTTCAAGGAACAAAATCATAAACAAGACAAAATATAGCATGCCAATCATGGAGGGATTGGCGAGGGTCTCGTAATCCTGACTCCACAGAGCATTCAACAATTGGGTTAATAGTTCCATTCACGATTCCTGGTACATCGGTTAACGGTTCGTCTGAACGCGGTGTAGATAGCGACATCGTTTTTTATTGGATTATGGTCGCTGTTCATGCGTCCTGAACGGTTCCCTGTTTAACAGCGCAGTCAGCAAAACGCGCTTTCAGAACGACGAAATGCATCTAATTGTAACAAAAGCACCGACTTTCCGTCAGAAAAATTACAGTCTGTTGCGCATTGATTTTGCTGATTGCGGCGGCGGGTGGCGAGTGTCTTTACACAGGCTGACACTATATATGTTTGCTTACCCAGCCTGATTTGCGGGCAGATGCTGATAGCCTGCCCGGAGAGAGGAAAAGCGCTTATTTTGCGCCGTTGGCCGCGGTATCGAGGTGAACAACCGGGTTTTCGGCAAACAGGTAACGGTCGGCATTGAATTCAAAATCATCGCTGGTTTCGTTAAACAGCATCAACTTGGTGTTTTCCAGGTGCTGCCACATGGCCAGTTTCGCCGCGTGCGGATCTTTGCGAATCAGCGCCTTAAGGATTTGGTCATGATCGTCACACCAGTTATCCACGGTGCGCAGGTCGATGTGGTCATGGAGCTTTTTCCAGTACGGGTTATGCACGCGCTGGGTCCACATTTTTTCGACGATGGCGGCTAAGGCGGTATTTTGCGTCGCCAGCGCGACCTGGACGTGAAACTGCAGATCCCATTCCGAATCGCGGAAACACTTCTCTTTGCGCGCCTTCTCCTGGATTTCCATCAGCTTCATGATGTCCTGCTTGGTCACCTGAGTGGCGGCAAACTCGGCAATATTGCTCTCAATCAGCTGGCGCGCCTGCAACAGTTCAAACGGACCATAGCTGGCAAACTCCAGCGATTCGTCGATCGGCTGCTGGTGTTTGGGGTGATTGGCGATAACGTGAATGCCGGAACCTTTGCGCACCTCAACATAGCCTTCCACTTCCAGCATGATAATGGCTTCGCGAACCACGGTTCGGCTGACGCTTTTCTCATCGGCGATAAAGCGTTCTGCAGGCAGCTTATCGCCTACAAGGTAGACACCTTGCTCAATACGCGCCTTCAACTCTGCGGCAAGCTGTTGATACAAACGACGTGGTTCTGTGATTTCCATATTCGCTCCCGGAAGATGGCGACAATATTGGATTTGTTATACCACTTTTACGCGCATCTCACCACTGCCGGATATGAAAAAGCCGCCTTCATGGCGGCGGCCTGGTGTATGAATCAATCGCGATGAGGCTTAGTTCTGCGCCAGCGGTTTATTCGTTTTGAGCGGTGGCGAGTCGTCGTCGGCGGACTGGTTCTTCAGCACGGTCCAGATAACCACGGCCCCCAGCAGGTCGAACACCGCCAGCACCGCGAACAGCGGGCTGAAGCCGATGGTATCGGCCAGAGCGCCGACCACCAGGGCGAACAGGGTGCTCGCCATCCATGCCGCCATCCCGGTCAGGCCGTTAGCCGTCGCCACTTCGTTACGACCAAATACGTCGGAAGAGAGGGTAATCAGCGCGCCGGACAGCGCCTGGTGGGCAAAGCCCCCGATGCACAGCAGCGCGATGGCGACGAACGGGCTGGTGAACAGGCCGATCATCCCCGGTCCAATCATCAGCAGCGCCCCCATGGTGACCACCATTTTACGCGACACAATCAGGTTAACGCCGAACCAGCGCTGGAACAGCGGCGGCAGATAGCCTCCAATGATACAACCGAGGTCAGCGAACAGCATCGGCATCCACGCGAACATGGCGATTTCTTTCAGGTTAAAGCCGTAGACTTTAAACATGAACAGCGGGATCCAGGCGTTAAAGGTCCCCCATGCCGGCTCGGCGAGAAAACGCGGTAGCGCAATGCCCCAGAACTGACGGTTGCGCAGGATCTGCCATGGGGACATTTTCTTGCTGTTGTCGGTCTGATGATGCGATTCCTGACCGCCGATGATGTAGTCGCGCTCTTCGGTGGTTAATTTCTTCTGGTCACGCGGGTGTTTGTAGAATACCAGCCACGCCATGGCCCAGATAAAGCTCAGGACACCGGAAATGATAAACGCCATCTGCCAGCTGTGCATCACAATTGCCCAGACCACCAGCGGCGGCGCAATCATCGCGCCGATAGAGGAGCCGACGTTAAAGTAGCCCACGGCAATAGAGCGTTCTTTTGCCGGGAACCATTCGGAGCTGGCCTTCAGACCCGCCGGGATCATCGCGGCTTCTGCGGCGCCGACGGCACCACGCGCCAGCGCTAATCCGCCCCAGCTGCCGGCCAGCGCCGTTGAACCGCAGAAAACGGCCCAGGCGATAGCAAAGAAGGCGTAGCCGATTTTGGTGCCCAGAATATCGAGAACGTAGCCGGCAACAGGCTGCATGACGGTGTAAGCAGCTGAATAGGCTGCGATGATATAGGAGTACTGTTGGGTGGAGATGTGTAACTCTTCCATCAGCGTCGGCGCAGCCGCAGCCACAGTGTTACGCGTCAGGTAACCCAGCACGGTGCCCATGGTCACCAGTGCGATCATATACCAACGTAACCCTTTAATTTTACGCATGTAAAACCTCATCGTTTGTTATATCTCCGCAGCAAGTGCGGCCATCTTCCAGCCCGGCAACCCGGGGTGGAGAGGGAGAAACGGAGGGCTCAGGAGGGAAAACCCATATGGCCCGAACCTTGGCATCAATTGTGTTGCTTAATTCGGTATCCGTACCGGTCAATGCGATGTAATAAATCATCGCGAATACATTCCTACGGTTTATATGTTGCGACGGCAGAAAGATAACTTGTCATACAACTTTAAAAGTTGAGTACTGTCACAAAAGTGGGAAAGTTTATGGGGGTATTCTTTCTTGCGAGAAAAGCCGCTTATGGCGCGGCCTGTAGCGCTGTTTACTCCTTTAAGGGTAAATTTTTTGTCAGCGTTTATTGATCTAACTCACGAAAAAGATTTCGGCCTGTGGAAATTGGTGTGATAACTTTGTCAGCATGATCGTCAATCATCTGAAGGGCTCCGTAACGGGGCGAAGAGGAAATGAAAATGACACCGTTTATGACCGAAGATTTTCTGCTTGATACCGAGTTTTCCCGCCGCCTGTACCATGACTACGCCAAAGACCAGCCGATTTTCGACTATCACTGCCACCTGCCGCCGCAGCAGATTGCCGAAAATTATCGCTTTAAAAATCTGTATGACATCTGGCTGAAAGGCGACCACTACAAATGGCGCGCAATGCGGACCAATGGCGTTGCGGAACGCCTGTGTACCGGCGATGCGTCGGACCGGGAAAAGTTTGATGCGTGGGCGGCAACCGTACCGCATACCATCGGTAACCCGCTCTATCACTGGACGCATCTGGAACTGCGACGTCCTTTTGGTATTACAGGTAAGCTGCTCTCCCCGTCTACCGCCGATGAAATCTGGAATCAGTGTAACGATCTGCTGGCGCAGGAGAGCTTCTCCGCCCGCGGCATCATGACGCAGATGAAGGTGAAAATGGTCGGCACCACCGACGATCCGATCGATTCACTGGAACACCACGCGGCGGTGGCGAAAGAGACCTCCTTCACCACCAAAGTGCTGCCGAGCTGGCGCCCGGATAAAGCGTTCAACATCGAACAGGCCACTTTTAACGACTACATGACCAGGCTCGGCGCGGTATCCGATACCGATATTCGTCGCTTTGCCGACCTGCAGTCTGCGCTGGTCAAACGCCTGGACCACTTCGCTGCTCACGGCTGCAAAGTTTCCGATCATGCGCTGGACGTGGTGCTGTTTGCCGAAGCCAGCGAGGCCGAACTGGATACCATCCTGGCGCGTCGCCTGGCCGGCGCTACCCTGAGCGAACACGAAGTCGCACAGTTCAAAACCGCGGTACTGGTCTTCCTCGGCGCCGAGTATGCCCGTCGCGGTTGGGTCCAGCAGTATCACATTGGCGCGCTGCGTAATAACAACCAGCGTCAGTTCAAACTGTTAGGCCCGGACGTTGGCTTTGACTCCATCAACGACCGCCCGCTGGCGGAGGCGCTGTCCCGACTGTTGAGCAAGCAGAATGAAGAAAATCTGCTGCCGAAAACCATTCTCTACTGCCTGAACCCGCGTGATAACGAAGTCCTGGGCACCATGATCGGCAACTTCCAGGGCGAAGGGATGCCCGGCAAGATGCAGTTCGGTTCCGGCTGGTGGTTCAACGATCAGAAAGACGGTATGGAGCGTCAGATGACCCAGCTGGCGCAGCTCGGTCTGCTGAGCCGCTTCGTCGGTATGCTGACCGACAGCCGCAGCTTCCTGTCCTACACCCGTCATGAGTATTTCCGCCGCATCCTGTGCCAGATGATCGGCCGCTGGGTGGCCGCGGGTGAAGCGCCGGCGGATATCCAGCTGTTGGGCGAGATGGTGAAAAATATCTGCTTTAACAATGCGCGTGATTACTTCGCCATTGAACTGAATTAAGTCCAGAGGTCGGTTGATATGCAATACATTAAAATCCATTCGCAGGATAACGTAGCCGTCGCGTTGGCTGACATGAGTGCAGGTACCCAGGTCACTATCGATGATGATACGGTCACGCTAAGCCAGGACGTGGGGCGTGGGCATAAGTTCGCGCTACGCCCGGTTGCGAAGGGAGATAACGTGATTAAGTATGGTCTGCCCATTGGTCATGCGCTGGCGGATATCGCGCCAGGGGAACATATCCATGCCCATAATACGCGCACCAACCTGAGCGACCTTGACGAGTATAGCTATCAGCCGGACCTTAGCGAGCCATCGGCACAGCCCGCCGACCGCGAGGTGCAAATTTACCGTCGCGCTAACGGGGAGGTCGGGGTGCGCAATGAACTGTGGATCCTGCCGACCGTCGGCTGTGTTAACGGGATTGCCCGCCAGATCCAGAACCGCTTCCTCAAAGAGACCAACGATGCGGAAGGCATCGATGGCGTCTTCCTCTTCGGTCACACCTACGGCTGTTCGCAGCTGGGGGACGATCACATCAATACCCGCACCATGCTGCAAAATATGGTGCGCCACCCCAACGCCGGGGCGGTGCTGGTGATCGGTCTGGGCTGTGAAAACAACCAGGTCGATGCTTTCCGTGAAACCCTGGGCGAGTTCGATCCGGCACGCGTGCACTTTATGATTTGCCAGGCGCAGGAAGATGAAGTGGAGGCGGGGGTTGAGCACCTGCACCAGCTCTATCGCGCGATGCGCGAGGACAAGCGCGAACCGGGCAAACTGAGCGAGCTGAAGTTTGGCCTGGAGTGCGGCGGCTCGGATGGCCTCTCCGGCATCACCGCCAACCCGATGCTGGGCCGTTTCTCGGACTACCTGATCGCCAACGGCGGGACGACCGTGCTGACGGAGGTGCCGGAAATGTTCGGCGCCGAGCGGCTGCTGATGAGCCACTGCCGGGATGAAGAGACCTTCGGCAAGCTGGTGACCATGGTGAATGACTTTAAACAGTACTTTATTGCGCATAACCAGCCGATTTACGAGAACCCATCGCCGGGCAATAAGGCGGGGGGGATCACCACGCTGGAAGATAAGTCGCTGGGCTGCACCCAGAAAGCGGGTTCCAGCCAGGTGGTAGATGTGCTGCGCTACGGCGAGCGTCTGAAGGTCCACGGTCTCAACTTGCTGAGCGCGCCGGGTAACGATGCGGTGGCGACCAGCGCCCTGGCCGGGGCGGGTTGCCACATGGTGCTGTTCAGTACCGGTCGCGGCACCCCTTATGGCGGTTTTGTGCCGACGGTAAAAATCGCCACCAACAGTGAGCTGGCGGCGAAGAAGAAGCACTGGATCGACTTCGATGCCGGCCAGTTGATTCACGGCAAAGCGATGCCGCAGCTGCTGGAGGAGTTTGTCGACACCCTTGTCGAAATCGTCAATGGCAAACTGACCTGTAATGAGCGCAATGACTTCCGCGAGCTGGCCATCTTCAAGAGCGGCGTCACCTTGTAATGGCCAGTCGCTCCTCGTCTGACGGTCAGGGGACGTGCCAGCGCGGCGGTGGGCGAAGGTATCTGTTTTGGTTATCATTGTTGATGTGAATAACGGCGCGCCATACAAGGGGCGCTGTTTGTTTTTATCTTTTCTGACAAGGATCTTTCATGACCGCGTATTGGCTTGCCCAGGGCGTGGGGGTCATCGCCTTTCTGATCGGAATCACCACCTTTATCAATCGCGACGAGCGTCGTTTTAAATGCCAGCTGGCGTTGTACAGCGCCATTATCGGCCTGCACTTTATCCTGATGGGGGCGCTGCCGGCGGGTATGAGCGCCGGGCTTAACGCCGTGCGCACGCTGATTTCTCTGCGTACCCGCAATCTGTGGGTCATGGCGATATTTATTGCCCTGACGCTGATTCTCGGCTTTGGAAAACTCCAGCATGCGATGGAACTGTTGCCGGTAGTCGGCACCGTCGCCAGCACCTGGGCCCTGTTTCGCTGCCAGGGGCTGACCACCCGCTGCGTGATGTGGTGCTCTACGGCGTGCTGGGTCACGCATAACTTTTGGCTGGGGTCGATTGGCGGCACGCTGATTGAAGGCAGCTTTCTGATCGTCAACGGTCTGAATATTATTCGTTTCTGGCGGCTGCAAAAACGCGGTATCGATCCGTTTAAAAGGGAGGAGGCGCTGGAAGAGAACCCCTCCGCCCGCTAGCGGAGGGGAGGCGGGGCTTAATCGCGCAGCGCGTTTTTCGCCAGCTGCTCATCTTCAGCAATACAGGCGGCGGCGGTAAACAGCACATCGGTGGAGGAGTTCAGCGCGGTTTCGCAGGAGTCCTGCAACACGCCGATGATAAAGCCGACCGCGACCACCTGCATGGCGACATCATTGGGAATACCGAACATATTGCAGGCCAGCGGAATCAGCAGCAGCGACCCTCCCGCTACGCCGGACGCGCCGCAGGCGCACAGTGAGGCGACCACGCTGAGCAGCAGCGCCGTAGGCAGATCCACCGGGATCCCCAGGGTATTCACGGCGGCCAGGGTTAGCACCGTAATGGTGATCGCGGCCCCGGCCATATTGATGGTGGCTCCCAGCGGGATAGAGACGGAATAGGTATCGCGATCGAGGTTCAGTTTTTCGCTCAGCGCCATGTTCACCGGAATATTGGCGGCGGAGCTGCGGGTGAAGAAGGCGTATACGCCGCTTTCGCGCAGGCAGGTCAGTACCAGCGGATACGGATTGCGGCGGATTTTCCAGAACACCAGCAGCGGGTTAATCACCAGCGCCACCAGCAGCATACAGCCCACCAGCACCATTAACAGCTGAGCGTAGCCCCACAGCGTTGCAAAACCGGTAGAGGCCAGAGTTGAAGAGACCAGGCCGAAAATACCCAGCGGCGCAAAGCGAATGACCATTCTCACCATGAAGGTCACCGCATGGGAGACGTCATTGATCAGGTTTTTGGTCGTCTCGTTGCCGTGACGTAGGGCAAAGCCGAGACCGACGGCCCACACCAGAATTCCGATATAGTTGGCATTGAGCAGGGCATCGATCGGGTTCGCGACCATACTCATCAGCAGCCCGCGCAGTACTTCGATAATCCCTGACGGTGGCGTAATATCGCCGGCAGCGGAGGTCAGGTGCAGCGTTGACGGGAAGATGAAGCTAAACAGCACGGCGGTTAACGCGGCGCTGAAGGTTCCCAGCAGGTACAGGAACAGAATCGGGCGGATACTGGTTTTTTGCCCCTGCTGATGGCTGGCGATGGAGGCCATCACCAGCATCAGCACCAGTACCGGCGCCACGGCCTTCAGCGCGCCGACGAACAGCGTGCCGAGCAGACCGACGGCGATCGCCGTCGGCTTCGAGACCAGCGCCAACAGCACGCCGAGAACCAGACCGACTAAAATTTGTTTGACCAGGCTGCCCTGGGCCAGACGTTGAAACAGGCCCGATGGGGGAGTTTGTGTCGTCATTATCTATACCTTCTTGTGATGTTGCTGTCCGTCTCACGTACGTACTCTTTGTTACGTTTATGTCCGGATGTAAGTAAATATTTTCCTGGTCGAGTATACGGAAAGAACGGTGGGGAGAAAGCGTAAAATGCTGCTTCTTTATCCGGGATCTTGTTTTTTAACTATGTATTAACGATTTTGTGACATGGTGAGAAATACTGCGCGGTGGAGGTTGCTGGCCGGGGGAAAGCAGGCTCCACCCGGCCATTTGCGGTTTATTGCCGCTGTTTCTTCTTATCGTGTTGCTGATTGACCCAGGCGTTAATCAGCAGGGTCAGCGTCAGAATGCCGCCAACCGCGCCGAGCGAAACGCTAATCGGGATATGGTAGAAGTCGACAATCAGCATCTTGACGCCGATAAATACCAGAATCACCGACAGGCCATACTTCAGCATCGAGAACCGCTCCGCGACGCCCGCCAGCAGGAAGTACATCGCGCGCAGGCCCAGAATCGCGAACAGGTTTGAGGTTAGTACGATAAACGGATCGGTGGTCACGGCAAAAATCGCCGGGATGCTATCGACCGCGAAAATCACGTCGCTTAGCTCCACCAGGATCAGCACCAGCAGCAGCGGCGTGGCGAACAGGACGCCGTTTTGCCGGGTAAAGAAGCGCTCGCCTTCAATCTTATCGGTCATACGCAGGTGATTGCGGATCCAGCGTACCAGCGGTTTATCGCCGATACCGGAATCATCTTCTTTCGCCAGCGCCATTTTCACCCCGGTAAACAGCAGGAATGCGCCAAACAGGTACAGCAGCCACTCGAACTGGGAAATAAGCCAGCTCCCAGCGAAGATCATCGCCGTACGCAGCACGATCGCCCCCAGCACGCCATAGACCAGCACCCGTCGCTGTAGCGCAGGCGGCACGGAGAAATAGCTGAACAGCATTAACCAGACGAAGACGTTATCGACGGCCAGCGCTTTCTCAATCAGATAACCGGTGAGGAAAGCCAGCGCCTGCGGATCGGCAACGGTACGCCCTTCGGTTTGTACCAGGTACCACCAGAAAGCCGCGTTGAAGAGAAGAGAGAGCGTTACCCAGAGAATGGACCAACCTGCGGCCTGTTTCATCGTCATGCTATGCGCACCGCGCCGTCCCTGAAGCAGGAGATCGATGGCCAGCATGATCGCCACGACCACAGCGAATCCGCCCCATAACAACGGTGTGCCGACAGTATTCATTACAATGTTCCTTACATAAAAACAAAACGGCTGACGTCGGAAGACGGCAGCCGTTGCGTGTTTATGCATAGACCTCGCCTTCCGGCAAGGTCTCACTTACAACAATAAAAGAGCCGCTTAACGTCGGCTGATGCTTTTATTATTGCCCGGCGACCGGATGCGCTTTTGCACGCATCGTAATGACGATCCACCGGCAAGGAAGTTACTCCCCTTTGCACGTAACAAAGTATTACAAGTCATAAATGGCGTCAATGGCGACGGACGGCCTATTTACACTCCTTTACGCCACCTGCGGATTATCCGCCGGGAATACCACGCCGGTCTGGCGGCGAATTTCGCTCAACAGTTTGGCCGTGCTGCGGCTCACTTCCAGTCCCGGGTGAAGCACCTGATTATTTTCCACCAGACGCGCAAACTCTTCCGCCTCATACAGCATCGTATTGATGTGCTGCGGCTGCGTCAGATCCTGCGCTTTCCCGCCGCGTGGGATGAAAGAGAGCTTCTGGCATTCAGAAATTTTCTCGATCACCAGCGCGCCGGCCTCGCCCTGGATTTCGCTTGCCAGGGTAGAGTCGCTCACCTTGGAATGGTGCAGGGTGACGTCAAAGTCCGCGTAACTGAGCACCACCGTCCCCTGGGCATCGACGCCGCTGTCCAGCAGGCTGGCGCTGGCGTGAACCGCCCGCGGCTCGCCCCATAGCGCGACGGCCGAAGCCAGGCAATAAAAACCGATATCCATAATCGAGCCGTTGGAGAAGGCCGGGTTGAAGGTATTCGGATTCTCGCCGTCGAGATAGCGCTGATAGCGGGAGGAGTACTGGCAGTAGTTGATAAACGCTTTATGCAGTTTGCCTACTTTGCCGAGCGACTGCTGCAGCAGCAGGAAATTCGGCAGGCTCGCGGTTTTGAAGGCTTCGAACAGCACCACCTGGTTTTCGCGGGCGGTATTGATAGCGGCTTCGACTTCCCGCAGATTGGAGGCCAGCGGTTTTTCGCAAATCACGTGCTTTTTATGGCTCAGGAACAGCTGCGTTTGCGGGAAGTGCAGGGAGTTCGGGCTGGCAATGTACACCGCGTCGACGGCATCGCTTTGCGCCAGAGCGTCCAGCGAGGTGAACAGATGGTCGACGGGATAGTCGTTAGCGAAAGCCTGCGCCTGCTCGAGGCTGCGAGAGTAAATCGCGGTGAGTTTATACTTGCCAGTTTCATGGGCGGCATCGACAAACTGTTTGGTAATCCAGTTTGTACCAACAACAGCGAAACGTATCATAAACGTTGACGAACTCCGTTAGAGGGGACCTCCTGCCACTCTACCATGCCATCATGACAAAACCAGTGCGTGACTACGCAGAACGATTTAACGAAAGATGCGTTAGCCACAGGCGCGTATCAAACTCCAGCTGGTGGTACTGCGGCTCCATATGGCAGCACAGCTGATAGAACGCTTTGTTATGATCCTTCTCTTTCAGGTGCGCCAGTTCATGCACCACGATCATTCGCAAAAACGCCTCCGGCGCCTCGCGGAACACCGTCGCCACGCGGATCTCGGCTTTCGCTTTCAGCTTGCCGCCCTGGACCCGTGAAATCGCGGTATGCAGGCCGAGCGCGTTGTTGAGGACGTGGATCTTGCTGTCGTACATTACCTTGTTCACCGGCGCGGCGCCGCGCAGATAGCGGGTTTTCAGATCCTGAGTGTACTGATACAACGCCTTATCGCTATTGACGTCATGCCCTTGCGGGTAACGTTTTTGCAGGACCTCGCCCAGCCGCTGCTCGGCAATTAAGGTGCGAACCTGAGAAAGTAAATTCTCCGGGTAACCCTGCAGGTAAGTGAGTTGACTCATCAACGCTCCAGATAAAAGATATTCATATCATCCCTCAGGCTGCTGCGGCGCATCCTGAATGATTTTGTCGCTAAAAAGGGTATACTCACGCACCCTTTTCAGGGATAACGCCAAATTTTACCACTCAGGAGGGCCGATGAGCCACTTAGACAACGGTTTCCGTTCACTGACACTGAAACGTTTCCCGGAAACGGATGACGTTAACCCGCTACTGGCGTGGGAAGCGGCGGATGAGTATCTGCTGCAGCAGCTGGACGATACGGAGATTAAGGGCCCGGTCCTGATTCTGAACGACACCTTCGGCGCATTAAGCTGTGCGCTGGCGGAACATACGCCATACAGTATCGGCGATTCGTACCTGACGGAACTCGCCACGCGTGAGAATTTGCGTCATAACGATATTGCCGAGTCCAGCGTGAAATTTCTCGACAGCACGGCAGAGTACCCACAGACGCCGGGCGTGGTGCTGATCAAAGTGCCAAAAACGCTGGCGTTGCTGGAGCAGCAGCTGCGGGCGTTACGCCTGGTGGTGACGCCGCAAACCCGTATTATCGCGGGCGCCAAGGCGCGCGACATTCATACATCCACGCTGGAGCTGTTTGAAAAAGTGCTGGGCCCGACCACCACCACCCTGGCCTGGAAGAAAGCCCGCTTGATAAACTGTACCTTCGCCGCGCCGGCCCTTGCCGAGGCGCCGCAGACGCTGAGCTGGAAGCTGGAAGGGACGGAGTGGACGATTCACAATCACGCGAATGTGTTCTCACGAACCGGGCTGGATATTGGCGCGCGTTTCTTCATCGAACATCTTCCTTCCAACCTCGAAGGCGAAATTGTCGATTTGGGCTGCGGCAACGGGGTGATTGGTCTGACGCTGCTGGAGAAAAACCCGCAGGCTAGCGTGGTGTTTGTGGATGAATCGCCGATGGCCGTGGCCTCCAGTCGCCTGAACGTGGAAACCAACATGCCCGAGGCGCTTGACCGCTGCGAGTTTATGATTAACAACGCCCTGTCCGACGTTGAGCCGTTTCGCTTTAATGCGGTGTTGTGCAACCCGCCGTTTCACCAGAAACATGCGCTGACGGATAACATCGCCTGGGAGATGTTCCATCACGCGCGCCGCTGCCTGAAGATTAACGGCGAGCTGTATATTGTGGCCAACCGTCACCTCGATTATTTCCACAAGCTGAAGAAGATTTTCGGTAACTGTTCTACCGTCGCCACCAATAATAAATTCGTGGTGTTGAAAGCGGTGAAGGTGCGTAAGCTGCGCTGATGTGCCGATCGCCTTCGCCGGGCGAGGTGAGGGCAGTCGCAGGTCGTTCGGCGAGGCGTGTAGCCCGGAGAAGCGCAGCGCCTCCGGGGAACCCCCGGCCCGGGCTACTGCCGTTAAATGGCCAGCGCAAGCTTTGTTCCCTGGGCAATGGCGCGGCGGGCATCCAGCTCCAGCGCCACGTCGCAGCCGCCTATCTGATGCACCACCTTACCCGCCGCGCGTAGCGGATCCGCCAGCTCACGCTTCGGCTCCTGACCGGCGCAGATAATCACCTGATCCACCGGCAATACCCGCGCTTCGCCGCCGATCGTCACATGCAATCCCTCGTCGTCGATCCGCTGATAGCTGACCGCCGGGATCATTTTTACCCCGCGCGCCAGCAGGGTGGCGTGGTGGATCCAGCCGGTGGTTTTACCTAAACCCTCGCCGGGCTTGCCGGGCTTGCGCTGGAGCATCACAATCTGCCGCGGGCTTTTCGCTAGCTGCGCCCCTTCCGGACGCAGGCCGCCGGGCGCCTGCAGGCTGGTATCAATTCCCCACTCGGCGCAAAATCCGGCGATATTCTGGCTGCTGGCAACCTCCGGCTGGCTCAGATACATCGCGGTATCAAACCCGATGCCGCCGCAGCCGATAATCGCCACTTTCTCGCCTACCGGCGCTTTGTCGCGCAGTACGTCGAGATAGCTCAGCACTTTCGGGTGCGTAATTCCGGCGATATCCGGCATCCGCGGGGCGATCCCGGTGGCGAGGATCACTTCGTCAAACGCCATCAGTCGATCCGCCGTGACCAACTGGCCCAGCTGCAGATCGACGCCGTTCAGAGCCAGCATCCGGCGGTAGTAGCGTAAGGTTTCAGAGAACTCCTCTTTGCCGGGGATCTGCCTGGCGATATTAAACTGGCCGCCAATCTCTTTTTGCGCGTCGAACAGCGTTACCGCGTGGCCGCGAGAAGCGGCATTGACGGCAAAAGCCAGCCCGGCGGGACCCGCCCCCACCACCGCCAGGCGTTTCACCGCCGACGCCGGGATGACCGGCATCAGAGTTTCATGGCAGGCGCGCGGATTGACCAGACAGGAGGTGACATGCCCGGCGAAGATCTGATCCAGGCAGGCCTGGTTGCAACCGATGCAGGTGTTGATCTCATCCGCTCGCCCGCTTTGCGCTTTGGAGAGGAATTCACCGTCGGCCAGGAAGGGGCGTGCCATCGACACCATATCGGCATCGCCACGGGCGAGGATCGCCTCCGCTACCTGCGGATCGTTGATCCGGTTAGTGGCGATCAGCGGGATCGCCACGGCGCCTTTCAACTTGCGGGTCACCCAGCTAAAGGCCCCGCGCGGTACCGCCGTGGCAATGGTCGGAATGCGCGCCTCGTGCCAGCCGATACCGGTGTTGATCAGGGTGGCGCCTGCCGCTTCAATCGCCTGCGCCAGTTCAATCACTTCCGGCAGCGTGCTGCCATCGTTAACCAGATCGAGCATCGACAGGCGGTAGATAATAATAAAGTCGTGGCCGGCTCGTTCGCGCACCGCGCGCACGACTTCAAGCGCAAAACGCATGCGTCGGGGGTAATCGCCGCCCCACTGGTCGTCGCGGTGGTTGGTGCGCGCAGCGAGGAATTCGTTAATTAAATAACCTTCAGAGCCCATCACTTCGACGCCGTCATAACCCGCCTCCCGGGCCAGCTGGGCGCAGCGGGCGAAATCATCGATCAGCTGCAGGATCTCATCATGGCTGAGCGCGTGCGGGACAAAGCGGTTAATCGGCGCCTGCAGCGCCGACGGGGCTACCGGCCGCGGCTGATAGCTATAGCGGCCGGTATGCAAAATTTGCAGAGCGATTTTGCCGCCTTCCCGATGGACCGCATCGGTAATGTGGCGATGGTGCGCCAGATGGCTGGCATCGTCGAGCACCGCGCCGCCCGCCATTGTGACCCCCGACGCCGTCGGCGCAATCCCGCCGGTGACAATCAGCGCCACCCCGTGGCGAGCACGCTCTGCGTAAAAGGCCGCCAGCCGCTCCGTGCCGTCGGCATGTTCTTCCAACCCGGTGTGCATCGACCCCATCAGCACACGGTTTTTCAGCTGGGTAAAACCCAGATCGAGCGGGGCGAATAACGACGGATAGTGGCTCATAATGGCTTCCAGTATCTAATATGTAACATTATTGTTATGTGGTCGGATGAGTTACTAATTTAGCCGTCGCGGGCAAAAAGTGAAAAAGGGAGTGCGGTGATTGTGATGGGATTCAAAGAACGAGGGCGGGAGCGTCCCCCGCCGCCGTGGAAGCGGGGGAAGAAGGGGGCGTTCAGGGGGCCGGGACGACAGGGGGCCGGCGCTTAAGGCCCGGCGCCTGCCACATCGAGGTGGTCAGCCCGCTGTCGACCAGCCCAAGCTGGTCGGCATAAACCGACTGCCATTTCTCCATCATCCCCTGGTACAGCTCGCGGTGCGCCGGATTGGGCGTAAATACCCGATGCCAGCTCACCAGCTGCTCGCCGGTCGTTGCCATATCGGCGTACAGGCCGGCGCCGGTTCCGGCGGCAATGGCGCAGCCGAGAGCGGTGGCTTCACGGACCACCGGCACGCGTACCGGCAGGCCGGTGACATCGCTGAGGATCTGGCTCCACAACGCCCCTTTCGAACCGCCGCCGGCAAAGACCAGGCTGTCGAACGTCACCCCGGAAAAGCGTGAGATTTGCGCCAGATTACAGGCGGAGACAATCGCCGCATTCTCCTCCAGCGCGCGGAACAGAGTGGCTTTATTGCATTTCTCCGGGTCGATGGAGAGGTTAATAAACGACGGCGCGGCGTGATACCACTGCTTGAAATGCATGGCATCGGAGAAGATCGGCATCACGCCGTGGGAACCGGCGGGCACCCGGCTGGCCATCTCTTCCAGCAGGGAGTAGGCGTCGACGCCGAGGCGCTCGGCGACCAGCTTCTCTTCGGCGCAAAAGGCATCGCGGAACCAGCGCATGGTCAGGCCGGTAAAGAAACTGATCGATTCCGCCTGGGCCATGCCGGGAATCACGTGCGGGTTCACGCGAATATTCATCTCCGGGTCGGTTCGCACTTCCGGCAGATTCACCACCTGTTGCCAGAAGGTACCGCCGAGTACGGCGCTTTGCCCCGCGCGCACCACCCCGAGACCGAGGCAGCCCAGCTGCACGTCGCCGCCGCCCATCACTACCGGAGTTCCGGCCCGCAGGCCGCTCTGCTGCGCCGCCGCCTCGGTCACCGTTCCGAGCAGCGTGCCGGTCTCTTTGACCGGCGAGAGCATATCGGCCCGTAGCCCCGCCATATCGAGCAGCGCCGGGCGCCAGTCGCGGCTAAACAGATCGAGCATCCCGGTGGTGCCGGCGTTGGACGGGTCGACGGCCAGCTCGCCGGAGAGCTTTGCTGCCAGCCAGTCGCTAATCATGGTGACGGTGGCGGCTTTACGATAGATATCCGGACGGTGATGGGCCAGCCACAGCAGGCGCGGCATGGCGCTTAACGCCAGCGTCTGGCCGGAGACGTCATACACTTCGGATTCAAAGTGGTCATCGTGGATCTCTTTGAGCTCCGCCACTTCGCGGCTGGCGCGGGCATCGACGTTGGCGCAGGCCCAGATGGCCTCGCCGTTACGGTCGTAAAGGACGATGCCTTCGCGCATGGAGCAGCAGGCGACGGACTGAATATCGGCCGCCTGCAGATGGGCGACCGCCAGCGCCTGGTGGATGCACTGACAGGCCAGTAGCCAGTTGGTGGTGAGATCGAACTCCATGGAGCCGGGAACATTTTCTACGCTCAGGTGTTTCCATTCGGCCTGGCCGACCGCGACCTGGCGGCCCGCCAGATCAAAAATGACTGCCCGAATGCTGCCGGTCCCGGCATCTAACGCTAACAGGTAACTCATGACATGCGCCTCGCGATTGTTGCGCGGCGCAGGGCCATCAGGAGGCCAGCGTGAGCACCGCGCGTGCTGTTGTCTCTTCCGTTACCAGGCCATTGATGCGTTTGCCCATCAGGGCGGCATAAATCGCCTGCGCTTTTTCCGTTCCACCGGCAACGCCGACAATGGTCGGCAGCTGTGCCAGCTCATCGAGGGTGACGCCGAGTAATTCCCGGTGTATCTCCAGCCCCTCAACCCGCCTGCCGTCGGCCTGCAGGAAATAACCGAGAATGTCGCCTACCGCGCCTTTACGGGCGTACATCAGCTGTTCGCCTTCGCTGATATAGCCGGAACGCAGAATCGTGGCGTCGCGGCGCTGATCGATAGCGCCAATGCCTACCACCGCCGCATCTGCCGCCGTGGCGGCCAGCATGACATCGCGGACGCTCGACTCCCGGCGCAGGATCTCCGCCACTTCGGCGGAGGAGACCCGCAGCGGCGCCGGAATAATGCTGACGCTACAGGCGGCATCCAGCTGGCCGATGCCGGTCATATAGGGCCCGACGCCGCCGGAGAGCGTCACCAGCCGCACCTGCTGCGAGCTGATAAAGCCGCTCAGGTGCTGCAGGCAGCTCATGGTGGCTTCGCCAAACCCCACCGCCAGCAGCTGCCCCGGTTCCAGTACTCCCATCAGCGACTGCGCCGCGCCAATGCCTAAACGCGCGTTCATCGGTGGCGTATTGAGCGCCGGCAGCACGCGGGCAATCTTCAGGTTAAAACGCTGTTGCAGCTCGGTCTCCAGCGCCAGGCACCCTTCGTAACGGGAGTTGATCTGCACGCGGATCACCCCGGACTGGCGGCCTTTTTCCAGCAGACGGGAGATCTTTAACCGCGGCAGCCCCAGGCGCTCGCCGATATCGTTCTGCGTCAATCCATCGTGGTAGTAACACCAGGCCACCCGCGCCACCAGCTCCTCTTCGGCTAACGCCAGGCCGGCATAGCGGCCCTCTTCCGTAATGCGTTTTTCGCTCATAAAGTGAACTCTTATAAAAATTTAGATCATATGTTCGTTATTGCGCGGTCGGAAAGTGTGAGCCGACTGGCAAAACCGATCTTTCATCGTGGGCCGATTTTTTCCAACGATCTAAAGCATAAAACTGTGATCTTTGCACGGTTGTAAATATAGTTCACCGTCTACGCTTTTGAACATTATTGAATTAAAAAATCATTTGTTCAACCGAGGCGTGATGATGAAGCCATTGCTTGAAGCCCGCCAGATCCGCAAACAGTTCTCCGGCATCGCCGTACTGAAGGGCATTGATTTCACGCTCTTTTCCGGGCAGGTGCATGCGCTGATGGGCGGCAACGGCGCCGGGAAATCGACGCTGATGAAGATTATCGCCGGGGTGGAAACGCCAGATGACGGTGAACTTAACCTTGGCGGCCGCGCTTTTGCGCGTCTCAACCCGGCGCTGGCCCACCAGCTGGGGATCTACCTGGTGCCTCAGGAGCCGATGCTGTTTCCCAACCTGACGGTACGGGAAAATATTCTCTTTCGCCTGCCGAAGCGCGCGGATAACGACGCGCGCTTACGGGAGACGCTGCAGCAGCTGCACTGCCAGATCAATCTCCAGGCGGCGGCCGGAACCCTGGAAGTGGCGGATCAGCAGATGGTGGAGATCCTCCGCGGGTTAATGCGCGACGCGCAGATCCTGATCCTCGATGAACCCACCGCCTCGTTAACGCCCGGGGAGACCGAGCGGTTGTTTCGCCAGATCCGCGCCCTGCAGGGGATCGGCGTCGGCATCGTCTTTATTTCGCATAAGCTGCCGGAGATCCGCCAGATCGCCAGTCATGTTTCGGTGATGCGTGACGGCGCGGTAGTGCTGAGCGGAGAGACCGCAGGCTACAGCGATGCGCAGCTGATCAACGCGATGACGCCCGTCGAGCGGGATCGCGATCTGAGCGATACGCAGAAACTGTGGCTGGCGCTGCCGGGCAATCGTCGGACTCAGGCGCAGGATTTCCCGGTACTGCGGGTAGAGGATCTGACCGGCGAGGGCTTTATCGATCTCAGTCTTGAGATCCATGCCGGGGAGATCGTCGGCCTGGCCGGACTGGTGGGCTCCGGGCGCACCGAATTTGCCGAAACCCTCTACGGCCTGCGTCCGCCGCGGGCAGGGCGGGTATGGCTGGAAAACCGCGACATCAGCCACGACAGCACCCGCGCGCGGCTTGCCAGCGGACTGGTCTATTTACCGGAAGACCGCCAGGTTTCCGGGCTGTTCCTGGATGCGCCGGTACGCTGGAACGCGGTGATGTTTAACCAGCCATCGTGGTGGCAGCAGCGTCAGCGCGAAGCGGCGGTGGTGGAGCGCTACCACCGGGCGCTGGGGATCAAACTCAATCACAGCGATCAGACCGTGCGTACGCTCTCCGGCGGCAACCAGCAGAAGGTCCTGCTGGCCCGCTGTCTGGAGGCTAACCCGCTGCTGCTGATCGTCGATGAACCCACGCGCGGCGTCGACGTTTCCGCCCGCGCCGACATCTATCAGCTGCTGAAAAGCGTCGCTGCGCAAAACGTGGCGGTACTGATGATTTCAAGCGATCTGGATGAGTTTGTCGGATTGGCCGACCGGGTGCTGGTGATGCATCAGGGCAGGCACAGCGGCGAGCTGATAAAGCCGGCGGTGACCGTCGATCGCATGATGGCGCTGGCCTTTGGAGGGCAGTCATGAAAACGTTATTCAGGAACCGCGAGCTGAGCGCCCTGCTGGCGATTCTGGCGCTGTTCGCGCTGCTGATCGCGCTCAATCCCGCCTATTTTAGCTTCCAGACCCTGGCGATGATCTTTGCCAGCTCGCAAATTCTCTGCCTGCTGGCGCTGGGAGCGACGCTGGTGATGCTGACCCGTAATATCGACGTTTCCGTTGGTTCGACCGTGGGGCTGAGTGCGATCGCGGTCGGCGTTGCGCTTAACGACGGATATGGCCTGACGGCGGCAATCGCCTTTGCGCTGGCGATTGGCGCCCTGGCGGGGGCTTTTAACGGCCTGCTGGTGGTCGGGCTGCGTATTCCGGCGATTGTCGCCACTCTCGGCACGCTTGGCCTGTATCGCGGGGTGATGCTGCTGTGGACCGGCGGGAAATGGATCGAGGGGCTGCCCGATGACCTGAAATCGCTTTCCGAACCGCTGTTTATCGGCGTATCGCCCTTGGGCTGGCTGGTGCTGGCGCTGCTGCTGGCGGGCGCATGGCTGCTGTCGCGCACCGCGTTCGGTCGCGATTTTTACGCCGTGGGCGACAACCTGGCCGCCGCGCGCCAGCTTGGGGTGGCGGTGAACCGTACCCGTATGTTGGCCTTTACCCTCAACGGCATGCTGGCGGCCTGCGCCGGGATCGTCTTTGCCGCGCAGATCGGTTTTGTCCCCAATCAGACCGGCAGCGGCCTGGAGATGAAGGCCATCGCCGCCTGCGTGCTGGGCGGGATCTCGCTGCTTGGCGGCACCGGGACGCTGATCGGCGCTTTTCTCGGCGCCTTTTTTCTCACCCAAATCGATACCGTGCTGGTGCTGTTCCGGCTGCCGGCGTGGTGGAACGACTTTATCGCCGGCCTGGTGCTGCTGGGGGTTCTGGTACTCGACGGTCGGCTACGTCAGGCGCTGGCGCGCCATCAGCGGGCGCTGAAATACAGCCGCTTTCAGCCCGGCAATAAAGGGGGAAAGCACGTCACCCCGTTCGCAAAACGTAAAAACAAAGAGGTGGCGTAGATGAAGCTCAACTGGGAAAGCGCGCTGCTGGTATTACTGGCGGTGGAAATTCTGCTGTTTGGGGCGATCAATCCGCGGATGCTGGATATCAACATGCTGCTGTTCAGCACCAGCGACTTTATCTGTATTGGCATTGTCGCGCTACCGCTGACCCTGGTGATCATCAGCGGCGGGATCGATATTTCGCTCGGATCCACCATTGGTCTGTGCGCCATTGCGCTGGGGGTGATGATGCAGGCGGGCTGGCCGATGGCGCTGGCGATTCCGCTGACGCTGCTGATTGGGCTGCTGTGCGGCCTGGTGAATGCCGCCCTGATTCACTATACCGGCATCAGCCCGCTGGTGATTACCCTCGGTACGCTCTATCTCTACGGCGGGGCGGCGCTGCTGCTTTCCGGCATCGCGGGGGCAACCGGCTATGAAGGGATTGGCGGCTTCCCGGATAGCTTTACCGCCTTCGCCAATCTGACGCTGGCCGGTCTTCCGCTACCGCTGCTGCTGTTTGCCGTTATCACCTTTTTCTTCTGGCTGCTGACCCACCGCGGGCGTTTCGGCCGCCACCTCTTCCTGATCGGGCAAAACCCGCGGGCGGCGCGCTACGCCGCGCTGTCGGTGAACGGCATGCCGTACGTGCTGTATGGCCTGGTGGGCGTGGCGTCGGCGGTGGCCGCGCTGATTCTGGTCTCTTACTTCGGTTCGGCGCGTTCGGATTTAGGCCGCGACCTGCTGATGCCCGCGCTGACTGCCGCGGTGCTCGGCGGGGCGAATATTTATGGCGGGTCGGGGTCGATACTCGGCACGGCGCTGGCGGCGCTGCTGGTGGGGTATCTGCAACAGGGTTTACAGATGGTCGGCATCCCCAACCAGGTGTCGAGCGCGCTGTCAGGGGCGCTGTTGGTAGTGGTGGTGATGGGGCGCTCGCTGAGCCTGCATCGTGAAGGGCTGCGCACGGCCTGGCGGCGTCTTTCTCGCGCATAGCCGAAATCATGCACTTTGCCAGAAGGCGGCAAGTTTATGCGTTCCCGGGGGCCGCGGGGGGGAACGAACGTAGCCAACGCACATGCAACCTGAAGTATGACGGGTATAAAACAATCGGAGCATAACAAGATGAAAGCAAAGCATATCCTGCAAATAAGCACCCTGGCGCTGGCCATGAGCGTCGCGGCGGCCCAGGCGGCCGACCGTATCGCCTTTATTCCTAAGCTGGTCGGCGTCGGTTTCTTTACCAGCGGCGGCAACGGCGCGAAAGAGGCGGGGAAAGCGTTGGGGGTGGACGTCACCTACGACGGCCCGACCGAGCCGAGCGTTTCCGGCCAGGTGCAGCTCATCAATAACTTCGTCAACCAGGGCTACAACGCCATCATCGTCTCCGCCGTGTCGCCGGACGGCCTGTGCCCGGCGCTCAAGCGGGCGATGCAGCGCGGCGTGAAGGTGCTGACCTGGGACTCCGACACCAAACCCGAATGCCGCAGTATTTACATCAATCAGGGAACGCCGCAGCAGCTTGGCGGCCTGCTGGTGGATATGGCCGCCAGGCAGGTGAGCAAACCGGCGGCGAAAGTGGCGTTCTTCTACTCCAGCCCGACGGTGACCGACCAGAACCAGTGGGTGAAGGAGGCGAAAGCCAAAATCGAAAAAGAGCACCCGCAGTGGCAAATCGTCACCACCCAGTTTGGCTATAACGACGCCACCCGCTCTCTGCAAACCGCCGAAGGGATCTTAAAGGCCTACCCGGATCTTGACGCCATCATCGCCCCGGACGCCAACGCGCTGCCGGCAGCCGCCCAGGCGGCGGAAAACCTCAAACGCCAGGGGGTGGCGATCGTCGGCTTCAGTACCCCAAACGTGATGCGCCCGTACGTCGAGCGCGGGACGGTGAAAGCGTTCGGCCTGTGGGATGTGGTCCAGCAAGGCAAAATTGCGGTAAACGTCGCCGATCGCTTACTGAAAAAAGGCGATCTTAACGTGGGGGACAGCGTGGCAGTGAAAGATATCGGGACGCTGAAGGTCGAGCCGAACAGCATCCAGGGCTACCAGTATGAGGCGAAAGGCAACGGTATCGTGCTGCTGCCGGAGCGCGTGGTGTTCACCAAAGAGAACATCAATAACTACGACTTCTGACGGAGGATGAGATGGCAGATTTAGACGATATCAAAGAGGGGAAAGACTTCGGCTTCGACAGGCCGCAGAAGAACACGCTCTATACGTTGAAAGGCTGCGGTTCGCTGGAGTGGGGGATGCAGTCCCGGCTGGCGCGGATCTTTAACCCGCAGAGCAACCGCACGGTGATGCTGGCTTTCGACCACGGCTATTTTCAGGGGCCGACTACCGGGCTTGAGCGTATCGATCTCTCCATCGCGCCGCTGTTTGCTGAGACCGATGTGCTGATGTGTACCCGCGGGGTGCTGCGCAGCCAGGTCCCGGCCGCCACCAATAAGCCGGTGGTGCTGCGCGCTTCCGGCGGTAACTCGATCTTAAGCGAGCTCTCCAACGAGTGCGTCGCGGTGGCGATGGAGGATGCGCTGCGTCTCAACGTCTGCGCGGTGGCGGCGCAGGTCTATATCGGCAGCGAGTACGAACATCAGTCGATTAATAACATTATTAAGCTGGTGGATGCGGGCAACCGCTACGGCATGCCGGTGCTGGCGGTGACCGGCGTGGGCAAAGAGATGACCCGCGACGCCCGCTACTTCTCGCTCGCCAGCCGTATTGCCGCTGAGATGGGCGCGCAGTTCGTTAAAACCTACTTTGTCGAGGAGGGGTTTGAAAAAGTCACCGCCAGCTGCCCGGTGCCGATTGTCATCGCCGGGGGCAAAAAGCTGCCGGAACATGACGCGCTGGAGATGTGCTGGCGGGCGATTGATCAGGGGGCGTCTGGCGTTGATATGGGGCGCAATATCTTCCAGTCCAGCGCGCCGCGCGCGATGCTGAAGGCGGTGAAGAAAGTGGTCCATGAGAATATGAGCGCCCGCGAGGCGTACCAGTTCTGGCAGGAAGAAAAACAGGGAGAGCTGAAATGAACGTGACGCTGGTGGAAATTAATATCAAACCGGAGCGGGTGCATGAGTTTCTCGACGTCTTTCGCGCTAACCATGAGGGGGCGCTGCAGGAGCCGGGCAATCTGCGCTTCGATGTCCTGCAGGACCCGGAAGTGAAGACCCGTTTTTTTATCTATGAAGCCTATAAAGATGATGAGTCGGTGCTGGCGCATAAGAAAGCCCCGCACTATCTGGCCTGCGTGGAAAAGCTGGATGAGATGATGTCGCAGCCGCGGCAGAAGCGCAGCTTTATTGGTTTATTACCGCAGGGATGAGATATTCTCCTCGCCGCTCCCCTCGCCCATACGCAGAGGGGAGGGCGAGGGGAGATCAGGCTTCTTCTACGGAAACGCGCAGAGCTGCCAGCGCCTTACCCGCCGCTTTGAGGACCTGCTCACACTGATCGGACGTCAGCGTCAGCGGCGGTTCAATGCGAATAGTTTTGGCGTTATTCAGCGTCCCGGCGACCAGAACCCGTTGGCGGAACATCTCGCTGGAGAAGTGATAGCCGATTTCGTTATCGACGAACTCAATCGCCATCAGCATGCCTTTACCGCGTACTTCATTTACCAGGTCCGGATACGCGTCAGCCAGCTGCCGGAAGCCGTTCAGCAGCCGTTCGCCTTTCTGTTCCGCCTGCGCCGGGAGATTCTCCGTCAGCAGTACGTTGATCGTCGCCAGCGCCGCCGCACAGGCCAGCGGGTTACCGCCGAAGGTGGTGGTGTGGAGGAACGGATTGTCGAACAGAACCGAGAACACCTCTTCGGTGGCAACCGTCGCGCCAATCGGCATCACGCCGCCGCCGAGCGCTTTGGCGAGGCACAGAATGTCCGGCTGAACGTTTTCGTGCTCGCAGGCGAACATTTTGCCGGTGCGCCCCATGCCGGTCTGTACTTCGTCAAGGATCAGCAGCGCGCCGAACTCATCGCACAGCTTACGTACCGCAGGCAGATAGCCCGGCGGCGGCAGGATCACTCCCCCTTCGCCCTGGATCGGCTCGAGGATCACCGCCGCGACGTCATCACCGGTTTTCTTACACTCGCTGAGCAGCGTGCGCATGGCGTTGATATCGCCAAACGGTACGTGGCGGAAGCCCGGCAGCAGCGGCATAAAAGGCTTACGGAATGTCGATTTGGCGGTGGCCGACAGCGCGCCCAGCGATTTACCGTGAAACGCGCCGCTGGTGGCGACGAAGGTAAATTTGCCGCGCGGCGACTGGTAGGCTTTAGCGAGCTTCAGCGCCGCTTCGACCGACTCCGTACCGCTGTTGCTGAAGAAGCTGTATTTCAGTTTGCCGGGCGTTAAGGCGGCCAGCGTTTTGGCCAGCATGGCCCGCAGCGGGTCAAGTAGCTCCTGGCTATGCAGAGGTTGTTTAGCGAGCTGGTGCTCGACGGCGGAAATCACAACTGGATTACGGTGCCCTACATTAAAAATTCCAAAGCCACCCAGACAATCGACAAACTCTTGTCCTTGCGTGTCGACAAGCGTATTTAAACCTCCCGCCTGCCACTCTACGGCTCCGTAATCCCCGCCAGCGGTGACCGATTTTCGGTACTCTAAAAACCCCGGGTTGACATGTTCTTTAAAGTATTCCCTGACCTCCTGGTTGAGTGCTTTCATCTCCTCATGATCAAGCGTGCGCTTCTCAATGAGATTCAGTGCGTGTGCGCTGCAGGCCAGAGCCGATGCGCTGGAAGGTAACCTGTTCAAAGTGAGCTCCTGGGGCGGGCGTATCACATGATACTGAATTAAGTATTGCAGGGATTACGCCACTTCGGTGGAGGAGCTGAAAATCGGGATAAACGCAGCGTGAAAGCGCAATTGCGCAAGATTTAATCTCACGGCGATATTTTTGGCATGTTTTACTCCTGAACCGGCACAACAACTCACCGTCAGGCGTGCCGCCGCCTGCGTCGCGGCGGTGCAGGCTGCCCGATATGAGGGCAGAGGGCCAGACTACCGATTAATCGAGCTGGGAAATCTCCATCGCCGCGCGATCGATGATGGCGATAATCTGCTTTAGCTGCGCATCGCTGCTGGGCTGCTGGTTCACTTTGATATCCAGTACGGCTTTAAAGTTTTCCAGCGCCCGCTTCATCTGCGGATTTTTACGCAGTTCGTAGCCGACCATCCGGGCCTGCATTCGTGCCTGAATCTGGCCCAGCTGCTCCTGGTTGTCCGCATGCAGGCGGCTGCCTTCTTCGGTAATGGCGATTTTTTTGCGGCCATTTTCCTCTTCGACGGCGATCAGTCCCTGGTCCTGCAGGAGATCGAGCGTTGGGTAGATGACGCCCGGGCTCGGGCTGTAGTTACCCTGAGTTAGATTTTCGATCTCTTTAATCAGTTCGTAACCGTGGCTGGCGTTACGGGTGAGGATATCGAGGATCACCAGGCGCAGCTCGCCGTGGCCAAAGAACCGCTGACGGCGGCCGCCGCCTCTACGGCCATGTTCGCCGTGCTCGCCATGTTCAGGGTGGTGTCCGCGGGACCCGCGGCCTTCTTCATGATGATGTCGCATCGTTAACTCCTGTTTATTTTTGATATATCTAATCTATATCTAAATGTGCTTCCTAAGCAATACGGAGAAATGTTTATTTTTTAATTAATTGATTTTGTTTGATTTATTTTTAGTTTTTGCACTTTGTTGCTTTTTGTTATGCCTATATCAAAAAAAACTTGCATTCTTTTTTAATGGCAATCATTATCATTTACACAAAGTTTAGATATATCTATAAATTTCACGAAGGCGACCGACGATGATAAAAACGAAAGCACCTCAGTACCCACAGCGCGTACGCAACGAACTGCGTTTCCGTGAGTTAACCGTGCTGCGCGTTGAGCGTATCGGCAGCGCCTTCCAGCGTATTGTGCTGGGCGGCGATGCGCTGGATGGCTTTGTTTCTCAGGGGTTTGATGACCATACCAAGCTCTTCTTCCCGGAAGCCGGCGCCGCGTTTGTGCCGCCGGAGGTGACGGAAGAGGGCATTAACTGGGGCGAGGGCGTTCGCCCGGCGACGCGTGATTACACACCGCTGTACGATGCCGGGCGTCATGAACTGGCGTATGACTTTTTTATTCATGACGGCGGTGTCGCCAGCAGCTGGGCGCTGGCGGCGAAGGTCGGCGATAAGCTGGTTATCGGCGGCCCGCGTGGCTCGCTGGTGGTGCCGGAAGATTACGCCTGGCAGCTGTATGTCTGTGATGAATCCGGGATGCCCGCGCTACGCCGTCGTCTGCTGGGACTCAGCCGTCTGCCCGCGCGCCCGCAGGTAACGGCGCTGGTGACGATTGGCGACGAATCTTATCAAGACTATCTGGCGGATCTGCAGGGGTTCAATATTGAGTGGATTGTCGGCCATCAATCGTCAGCGCTGGCTGAACGCCTGGCGCAGGTAAGCGTTCCGGCGCAAGATTACTTTATCTGGCTGACCGGCGAGGGCGCGGTGGTGAAATCGCTGCTCGGCCGGTTTGAAAATGACGAGATTGACCCGCAGCTGGTGCGCTCCCAGGCATACTGGCACAGTAAATAGGCCGGGGTGCGGCAGGCGCGATCCCCGGGCTGCGGCGTCAACGCCTTGCCCGGGCGACCGGCCCCGGCTAAGCGCTGCCGCCGGGGATGTTTATGCGGTTATTAGAAGAAAGAGCGCTTACCCGCGCTGTTTTTCCGCCAGCGTTTTGAACACCATCGCCACCGCGTGGGCGCCCGGATCCATATTGCCCAGCAGGCTGTCGCTGTTGAGGTACGATGCGCGTCCGGCGCCAGCCTTGCTGGCATGGCGAGTGCGCTCGGCGCCCGCTTCTGCCGCGGCAAAGGCCGCCGGTAAATTCTCCGGCGCGGCAAGCAGCGACGCCAGCGCCGGCTGCAGGGCGTCGATCATCGTACGGTCGCCTTCATCCGCCCCGCCATAAAACTTCATCTGCGCCAGACCGGCGTTCAGCGCCTCCGCCACGCTGGCCCCTTGCTCCAGTTTCTGCCCGGCGGCGGTAAAGAAGATCGACATCAGCACGCCGCTGGAACCGCCCATGACCACGGTCAGGCGTTCGCCGATCAGGGCAAACAGGGTGGCAAGGCTGGCGAGCGGCAGCTGCTGGCGGTGCAGCAGGTCGGCAATGTCACGCGCGCCGGCGGCGAAGGTCGATCCGGTATCGCCATCGCCGACTTTCGCATCCAGCGCATTCAGCTGCGTCTCCAGCCCGGACAGCGTGCCGGTGATCTGCTCCACATAGTCCGCCACTGCGCTATTTTCTGAAGGCTGGAACTCCACGCGGCTGCTGCGCAGTGCGGAAGGCATCACGCAGACCGCCCGCGGCTGTACCGGCGTGGGCCAGCTGGCGGTCTCCACTTCGGAAAGCAGCGCCTTTTCAATACTCTCTTCCAGCACGATAGCGGTTATGGAGAAGCCTTTCATATCCAGCGCCGTCACCAGCGACGCCGGGCCCATCAGCCAGTCGATGCGCTGATGGAGCGGCGTGCTGGCCAGTTCGCGGGTCAGGATCGCCATTTCCGCCACCGACACCCCGCCGAGGTTGTTGATCATCACCGCCAGGCGGCCGGTTTGCGGCAGGGCGGCGCTCAGCTTCTCCACCATCAGCTGCACAATCTGCTCACTGTTTTGGGTGGCGATGACCGAGGCGCCGGGTTCGCCGTGAATGCCCATACCCAGCTCGGCCCGATCCGGATGATGGCGCGGCGCGGTTGCGGCTTCCTGCGGCAGGTGGCAGCTGGCGAGGGCAAGGCCGAGGCTACAGGTATGGTTCGCCGCGTACCGGGCTTCGCGCAGCACCGTGGCGAGGTTGTAGCCGCGTTCGGCAAAGTAACCGGCCACTTTATGTACCAGAATGGTTCCGGCGATCCCGCGCGGATGTTTATTATCCGGCAGCGAAATATCGTCGCCGACGATCAGCATCTCGACGCTATAGCCCAGGCGGCGCGCTTTCTCGGCGGCGAGGCCGAAGTTAAGGCGATCGCCGGTATAGTTTTTAACGATCAGCAGGCAGCCCGCTTCGCCGGTGACCGCCTGAATCGCGGTCAGCACCGCATCGACGCTCGGGGAGGCAAAAATATCGCCGCAGACGGCGGCGGTGAGCATCCCTTTACCGATAAAACCGACGTGGGCAGGTTCATGGCCGGAGCCGCCGCCGGAAATCACCGCAACGTTGTTTTTGTTCAGATCGCGACGAACGACCACGCGAATCGCCGGGTCGCTCTCCAGCCGCGCCAGGTTATTCCACGGACTGGCGATAATCGTCCCTTCAATGACTTCGTCGACGAGGCTGGCGCGCTGATTAAAAAAGAATTGAGACATAACGGTTCCTGGAGGTTGAGCGAAAACACAATCCCCGGAGGCGGTGCCTCCGGCGTTAAGAAGGGGTACAGACTATTTACCCGCGGATAATACGCTTCCCGGCGACATCAAGCGTGAGCGCTTCGCCGCTGCGCACGTTTTTCAACGCCTCTCCCTGCTGACACAGGCAGGCGATACCGGCCTGGCGCGCGATAATCGCGGCGTGGGACACCTCGCTTCCCTCCTGCAGGCAGATTCCTTTCACCATCCGGCGCTCCAGCTGCAGTACGGTGGAGGGGAAGATATCGTCGGCGATGATAATGGTCGGCTCACTGACCGCCAGCGGCGCTTCGCTACGGCCCTGCAGATGACATCGCGTCCGGTGGAGAAGATCTTCAATATCAATATAGCGCGCCTGCAGGTAGGTATCGCTCAGATGACGATACTGCTGGCTGAGATCGGCCAGCACCTGATACCACGCCCATTCGGCGCCGCACTGTTCATCGCGCATAAGATCGCAGGCGGCGTCATATAAGTCCGGGTCATCAAGCAGGGTATGGTGGCCGGAAAAAATGGCGGCGATATCGGCGGAATAATTCTCCTCCGCCAGAGTGGTCAACGCGTTGAGGTCCGCCAGCGTCTGGTCAATGGCCTGTTTCAGGCGCCGCTGCTCCCGGGCGTTATCCGCGCCGTGTTGCCGCAGCGGCGCGGCGTGCGGCAGCGGGTAAAGTAGCGCTGTCCCCCGGACGCGCGCGACAGACGGCGCGCGAGCAGCCGGAGCGGCGTCCGGCCGCTCGCCAAAGTTCTCTGCCGCCAGCGCCTGGAACGCCGCCAGCGCCGCTTCGGCATCCGGCCCGCGGGCCAGCAGCCTTAAGGTATCGTTGCAGCGTACCTGTAGCAGCGCAATCTGGTTGATACTGTCCGGCGATACGCATTTGCCATCTTTTTCCAGCACCAGTTCGGCATTAAAGCCGGCTAATGTCGCCACCAGGCGTGATGCCGGGCGAACGTGTAAACCGTTGTGGTTTTTAATCACCACGGAGAGGGACTGCCCGCTACGATCGTCGGCGTTTGCCGCGGCCGCTGGGCTCTCTGCTGAGGGCGATGGTAATCCCAGCTGTACGCGTTTGGCCTCCAGCGCGCTCATCGCGTCGCGGATCACTTTCTCGATATCCGATCCGCTGGCGGCGCTGACGGTGGCCGCCAGCGTGCCTTCAACCAGCGGCGCCGCGCACAGACGGACTTTCGCCGCAATGGCCGGATCGAGGAGATCCAGCGCGGTTTCGGCGCTGAGCAGGGCGCTGCCAATATCCATCATCACCAGCACGTGGTCAGTATCGGCAACGGATTCAATCGCCTCCATCACCTTGAGCGGATCGGTGCCGATCGGGTTTTCAGGATCGTCAATACCGGCGGCGATCGCCAGCTTACAGCCGTCGCCGATTAACATCTGCCGGGCCAGTTCTCCGACACCTTCGCCCAGCTGGGCGCTATGAGAAACAATAACCAGGTTTACCATCGCTTTATCCTTACTCTTTGGCTGCGGCAGCCAGCTCCTGAATCATAAACATCACCGAGGTTGCGCCCGGATCCTGATGCCCGATGCTGCGCTCGCCGAGATAGCTGGCGCGGCCTTTACGGGCCTGCATGGTGATGGTGGCATGTGCGGCGGTTTCGGCTTGTTGCGCGGCGGTATCCAGCGCGTGCTGTACCGACAGGTGCTGTTCACTGGACTGGCGCAGCGAGTCGACCACCGGCAGCCAGACGTCGCACATGGTTTTGTCGCCGGGCTCCGCTTTCCCACGGTTCACCACGCCGTCGGCCCCTTCGCGTATCATCTGATACAGCTCGTCGAGGGTCAGGCTTTGGTGGGCCTGGGTGACCTGGGCGGCGCGAATAAAGAAGGTGCCGAACAGCGGGCCGCTGGCGCCGCCGACGTTGGAGAGCAGCGTCATTCCGGTATTCTTGAGGATAAAACCGATGTCTTTATCGGCAATCGACGGCAGTTTCTCCACCACTTTGCTGAAGCCGCGATGCATATTCAGTCCGTGGTCGGCGTCGCCAATTTCTTTATCCAGCCCGGTCAAAAAATCTTTCTCCGTAGTGAAGATGTCGCCGCAGCGATAGAGCCAGTTAACGATTTGGGTTCTGTTCAGTGACATGGTGTGCTCCTTAATGGCCCCAGTTCAGCGCCGGGGTATGGACCGGGGCGTCCCACAACGCCAGCGTATCGTCGTCGACTTGCAGCAGGGTGAGGGAAAAGCCCACCATATCCAGCGAGGTGCAGTAGCTGCCGATGAGGTTGCGTTCAATCGTGATACCGTTCTCCTCGCAGCGTGCCGCCAGGCGGTGGTATACGCCGTAGAGCTCAGAGAGCGGGGTGGCGCCGAGGTTATTCACCAGCGCGATGACGCGATCGCCCTTTTGCAGCGCCTGCTTGCTCTGCTGAACATCCTGCCAGCTGCCTTTGACGTTATCCCACTGGCGCAGCGTGCGGCTGTAGGTGCCGTTTTCCAGCAGGGTGTCGAACATTTCATCGACGGTACGATCGAGCGAGCTGAAGGGACGGCGGTCGATGCCCGGCTCGCCGTGAATGCCGACGCCGAACTCCATCTCATTATCCTGTAATTCGAATGACGGCTGCCCGGCGGCCGGTACGGTGCAGGCGCCCAGCGCGATCCCGATCGAGTGGCCGAGGTTATTAAGTCTGCGGCCCAGCTCGGCACAGGCTTCCAGCGAATCGCCGCGTTCGGCGGCGGCGCCAACCAGCTTCTCAATCAGCACGGTATTCGCCACTCCGCGCCGCCCGGCGGTGTAGAGGCTATCTTTGACCGCGACGTCATCATCGATCACCACGGTGGTGACCTTCACGCCGCTTTCGTGCAGCAGCTCGGTGGCGGTTTCGAAGTTGAGAATATCTCCGGTGTAGTTTTTGATGATCAGCAGGACGCCTTCGCCTCCGTCGATATGCAGCGCGCACTCGAACATTTTATCCGGCGTCGGCGAGGTAAAGATCTCGCCCGGACAGGCGCCGGCAAGCATACCCTGGCCGATATAGCCGCAGTGCATCGGTTCGTGCCCGCTACCGCCGCCGGAGAGCAGCGCCACTTTTCCGGCCACCGGCGCATCGGCGCGGGTGACGTATACCGGCTCCTGATGCAGCGTTAATTCAGGATGGGCTTTAGCGAGGCCAAGTAGTTGTTCACTCAGTACATCTTCGACACGGTTAATCAGTTTTTTCATTATTCATGCTCCGTCGGAGTGATGCGATGCGGCCTCTCTGCGCACGGAGGCGGTCATCGTGTAGGGATGTCGTCCGGCGTGAAGAACAGCCCGACGATGTAGAGATTCTGGCTGAGTTAGCGCAAAAGAAAACGCCGTTAAAATGGGTTTCATTACGGAACGTGATTATTATTTTTTGTTCCGTAATGAAACATTATTGGTCGGATAAAGAGAAAAATGCGACCTGAGGCGATTTTTTCGCCCTCATTCTGTCCGCGATAAGTGAGCGAAGAGGCCGCTATTTCTGCTCATTTTATGCTGCGATGGACGGCTGAGTTAGGGTGTTATCCGGTTGGTTGTCCGACTTTGCGTTAAACGGGCGGATCGGGATCGCAATCCCGTCGTTTTTCCGCGATGAATGTTCCAAAATGGAACGCGTAAAATTGTTCTCTGTTTCATATCAGAACAAAATCGGCAAAAATTTTTTTGTTCGCCGCGCGCCCTACAGTATTTGCATCGCTCCGGATACGCTCCCGTTCCCGCCATCAGCAGAAGGCCGAACAGGATGACGCCAGAGCTTATCATGTAAAACATGCACTTATTTGAGGGTGAAAGGAATGCTAAGAGTTATTCAATCTCCGGCCAAATATCTTCAGGGACCTGATGCCTCCACGCTATTTGGTCAGTATGCCAAAAACCTGGCGGACAGTTTTTTCGTGATTGCCGATGAGGTGGTCATGAAGCTGGCGGGTGACAAGGTGCTCAACGGCCTGCATAGCCACGACATCAGCTGCCACGCGGAACGGTTTAATGGCGAATGTAGCCATGCGGAAATCAATCGCCTGATCGCGATTTTGCAACAGCACGGCTGCCGCGGCGTGGTGGGGATAGGCGGCGGGAAGACGCTCGATACCGCCAAAGCCATTGGTTATTACCAGAAGCTGCCGGTGGTGGTGATCCCGACCATCGCCTCTACCGATGCGCCGACCAGCGCGCTGTCGGTTATTTACACCGAAGCCGGTGAGTTTGAAGAGTATCTGATCTATCCGAAAAACCCGGATATGGTGGTGATGGACACGGCGATTATCGCCAAAGCGCCGGTGCGCCTGCTGGTCGCCGGGATGGGCGATGCGCTCTCCACCTGGTTTGAGGCGAAGGCCTGCTTTGATGCCAGAGCGACCAGCATGGCCGGCGGTCAGTCCACGGCGGCGGCATTAAGCCTGGCCCGCCTGTGCTATGATACGCTGCTGGCTGAAGGCGAAAAAGCGCGCCTTGCCGCCCAGGCCGGCGTGGTGACCGACGCGCTGGAGCGTATTGTCGAGGCCAACACCTACCTCAGCGGCATTGGTTTTGAAAGCAGCGGCCTTGCCGCCGCGCACGCGATCCATAACGGCTTTACCATTCTGGAAGAGTGTCACCACCTGTACCATGGCGAAAAAGTGGCGTTTGGCACCCTCGCGCAGCTGGTGTTGCAGAACAGCCCAATGGAAGAGATTGCAACGGTGCTGAACTTCTGCCAGAAAGTGGGCCTGCCGATGACGCTGGCGCAAATGGGTGTCAAAGAGGGCATCGAAAGCAAAATTATGGCGGTGGCGAAGGCTACCTGCGCGGAAGGCGAAACTATCCATAACATGCCTTTCCCGGTCACGGCCGACAACGTGTACGCCGCCATTCTGACGGCCGATCTGCTCGGCCAGCAGTGGCTGGCGCGTTAACGCCTCGCTCTCGCTGTGGATGAAGGGTACAACGCGTTTCTCCCCTCCGCCCGTGATGGGCGGAGGGGTTATCTATTATTCAACAGCGGAAAGGGAAATGACGGCGCAGACTCAGGACTCCGGTAAAACAGTATCCTCCGTTATCAGCCAGTCGTGGCAGCGCTGCAGTAGGTTTATGCCGCGGGAAACCTGGCAGGCGCCGCATCAGGCGCAGGGGCTGACTTTCGAATCGATCTGTCGGCGGAAGACCGCGCTGCTGACCATTGGTCAGGCCGCGCTGGAAGATGCCTGGGAGTTTATGGATAGCCGCCCCTGCGCGCTGTTTATCCTCGATGAGTCCGCCTGTATTCTCAGCCGCTGCGGCGATCCGCAGACGCTGGCGCAGCTGGCGGAGCTGGGGTTCCTTGACGGCAGCTACTGCGCGGAAAGCATCATCGGCAGCTGCGCGCTTTCGCTGGCCTCAATGCTGGGGCAGCCGGTGAAAACCTCAGGCGATCAACATTTTAAACAGGCGCTCCACGGCTGGTCATTTTGTTCGACGCCGGTGTTTGATAACCACGGCCGCCTGTTTGGCTCCATTTCGCTGGGCTGTACAACCGACCAGCAGGCCTCCTCTGACCTGTCGCTGACCCTGGCTATCGCCCGCGAAGTGGGCAATTCGCTGCTGACCGACAGCCTGCTGGCCGAGTCCAACCGCCATCTCAACCAGATGTATGGCCTGCTGGAAAGCATGGATGACGGGGTGATGGCGTGGAACGAGCAGGGGGTGCTGCAGTTCCTTAACGTGCAGGCGGCGACGCTTCTGCATCTTGATGCGCAGTCCAGCCAGGGGAAAAATATTCACGAGCTGGTGACCCTGCCGGCGCTGTTGCGCCGGGCGATCAAGCACGCCCGTGCGCTGAGCCATGCCGAAGTGACTTTTGAAAGCCAGCATCAGTTTATCGATGCCGTCATTACCCTCAAGCCGATTGTCGAAGAGCAGGGCAACAGCTTTATTTTACTGCTGCACCCGGTGGAGCAGATGCGCCAGCTGATGACCAGCCAGCTGGGCAAGGTGAGTCATACCTTCGAGCAGATGTCATCCGACGACCCGGAAACCCGGCGGCTGATTCATTTTGGCCGCCAGGCGGCACGGGGCAGTTTCCCGGTTTTGCTGTGCGGTGAAGAGGGGGTGGGCAAAGAGCTGCTCGGCCAGGCAATTCATAATGAAAGCGAGCGCGCCGGCGGCCCTTATATTGCGGTGAACTGCCAGCTGTATGCCGACAGCGTGCTGGGGCAGGATTTTATGGGCAGCGCGCCGACCGATGATGAAAACGGCCGCCTGAGTCGTCTGGAGCTGGCCAGCGGCGGAACCTTATTCCTCGAAAAAATCGAGTATCTGGCGCCGGAGCTGCAATCTGCGCTGCTGCAGGTGATTAAGCAGGGGGTGTTAACCCGTCTCGATGCCCGACGCCTGATCCCGGTGGATGTCAAAGTGATTGCCACAACCACCGTCGATCTTGCCAACCTGGTGGAGCAGAACCGCTTTAGCCGCCAGCTTTATTACGCCCTGCACTCGTTTGAGATCGTCATCCCGCCGCTGCGGGCGCGGCGCAACAGTATTTCATCGCTGGTACACAACCGCCTGCGCAGCCTGGAGAAGCGCTTTTCGTCGCGGCTGAAAGTGGACGATGACGCCCTGGCGCAGCTGGTGAACTACTCGTGGCCGGGCAATGATTTTGAACTCAACAGCATTATTGAAAATGTCGCCATCAGCAGCGACAACGGCCATATTCGCCTGAGCAACCTGCCGGACTATCTCTTTTCCGAGCGGCCGGGCAGCGACGCCGCCTCGCCGCTGTTACCCGCTAGTCTGACCTTCAGCGCCATTGAAAAAGAGGCCATTATTCATGCCGCCCGCGTCACCAGCGGCCGGGTGCAGGAGATGTCCCATCTGCTCAATATCGGGCGGACGACGCTGTGGCGCAAGATGAAGCAGTATGATATCGACGCCAGCCAGTTTAAGCGTAAACATCTGGAGTAGCGCCGCCGCGGCCTTTCCCGGCGGCGCTCTCTGCTACCGTGTCCCCCCTCCTCGAGTATCCCCGCGTCCGGGTCGGTAACGTCACAGTTGAAAATGAGAATCATTTATGTGATTTATAGTGGCTTTGGTGCCAGCCCTTCAGGGAAAAGTGAATGTCCAATATTGAGCTGCAGGTGCTGTTTGAGCGTCATGCCCAGCCGCTGTTGGCGTATCTGAAAAGCCAGCTGCATGATGCGCAACTGGCTGACGATCTGATGCAGGAGAGCTTTGCCCGGCTCACCGAGCATTATCCACAGGGAAAAATTCAGGATAGTGAGTCCTATCTGTTCCGTACTGCCCGGAATTTGCTGTTCGATCATTACCGTCAGCTGCAGCGACGGCAAACGACGGCGTTCAGTGCCGATGAGATGGCCCATTTTCCCAGCGGCGATCCGAATGCGGAACAACGCGCGATTGATCAGCAGCAGGCCGAGAGGATTATCGCTCAGCTGATGACCCTGCCGGAGCGGACGCAGACTATTTTTCGTCTCAGCCGGTTTGAGGGCGTGGCGCAGGCGGATATTGCGCAGCGGTTGGGCGTGTCGCTCAGCACGGTAGAAAAACATCTGGCGCAGGCGCTGGCAGCCCTGCTGTGCGGAATGCAGAAATAATGGCATTTTTTTTACGGGTTTTACCTGTTTCAAACGTCTTAATGATTAACCCGGATAGTCAGGAAGCAGTGAAATGAGTCAGTTAAGTGAGGCAATACGTCAGCAGGCCGCGCTATGGGCTGTGAAAATGGCCGAGCGGTCGCTGAGCGATGAGGAGGAGCGGGCGATGACCGCGTGGCGGGATGAAGATCCGCAGCATCTCGATGCGCTGATTCAGGCGCAGCAGCTGTGGCTGATGCTCGGCGCGTTGCCGCGATCTGCCCCGGCTGACTCGTCCCCGAATACGCCATCCTCCACCGTGGTTCCCCTACCGGCCCGGGCGGCGGTCCGAGCCCGCTGGCGCCACTGGGCGACGGCCGCTGTTGTTCTGCTGGCGCTCCTCCCCGTGCTGTTTCTGCTTCCCGATCCCTGGCTGCGCTGGCAGGCCGATTATTACACCGCCGTCGGCGAAATCCGCCAGGTCACATTACCGGACGGCAGCCGGGTGGATCTCGATAGCCGCAGCGCCATCGCCCTGCATTTTAACGACAACGAGCGGCGCATCACGCTCCTCTCCGGGCACGCCTGGTTTACCGTGGCGCCGCTTAGCCGTCGCGAGACGCGCCCCTTTCGCGTAGAAGCGAAGGGCGGCATCACCCAGGCATTAGGTACGCAGTTTAGCGTCGATCTCGCTGGCGGCGGCGCGGATGTGGCGGTACATGAGCACAGCGTGCGGGTCAGCTATAAAGGGCAAACGCTGGTGCTGGCCGAACAGCAGGGGGCGCACTATGCCGATAATCAATTGACGCGACGCCCGGTTGCGCCAGCGCAGTTTGCCTGGCGCCGCGGCTGGTTGATTATCGATAAACAGCCGGTCCGCGAAGCGGTGGCGCAGATAAATCGTTATCAGAGCCAAACGATTATCGTGATTAACCCGACGCTGAGAAAGCGGATCGTCAGCGGCACTTTCGCCCTCAATCAGCCTGAACGCGCCATTACCACCCTGTGCCAGACCCTGGGCGCGAAGCAGATGACGCTGCCGGGAATGACGTTGCTGTACTGAGTCTGACGGCCGTATTCCGCCGCATTTCCCTTAGCCATTTTTATATTTTTACTTTTTCTAAAAAATTTTTACGGGTTTGCGTATGTCGTTCGTCTTTATTGTTGAATGAGATTGATTACCATTATCAACAATAGCCGAGTACACACATGCATCAGCTACAGCTCCATTTTTGCAAAAGCCGCCATCCTCTTGCTTTTGCCATATCGCTGACGTTAGCGCTGGCAACCCCGGCGCTGGGCCATGCCGCATCGCCGGCGGTCGAAACGTTAAATCACAGCAAAAAATTCTCGATTCCCTCCCAACCGTTGCAAAGCGCGCTGTTACGCTTCGGCGAGCAGTCCGGCGTGCAGATCGCTTTTGAAGACCGCACGGTACAGGGGATGGCGTCGCAGCCGCTGAACGGCCCGATGCCGATCGCCGTCGCGCTGAATCAGCTGCTTGGCGACAACGCCGTGGCCCCGGAGTTTACCGATAGCGGCCAGGTCATTCTCCGCGCCCGCCGCGGCGATGCAGCCCGCGTCAGCGGCGCCCCGAAAGACGATACATTGACCGTCACCGCCCCCTTAAAATACTTAGCCGATGATTGGGTCTATGAGCAGCCCCGCTCCGTCAGCGTGATCAATCGCAAGCAGTTGGACGACAGGCCGGCGCGGCACGCGGCGGATATCCTTGAGCAGACGGCCGGCGTTTACTCCAGCGTCAGCCAGCAGGATCCCTCCCTGTCGGTGAATATTCGCGGTATTCAGGACTATGGCCGCGTCAATATGAACATCGACGGGATGCGGCAGAATTTTCAGAAAAGCGGCCACGGTCAACGGAACGGCACGATGTACATCGATCCGGAACTGCTCAGCGGGGTGACTATTGAAAAAGGCACCACCGGCGGGATGGGCAGCGCCGGTACGCTAGGCGGGATCGCCACGTTTAACACCCTGAATGCCAGCGATTTTATCTATGACGGTAAAGAGCTGGGAGGCAAGCTACACGCCAGTACCGGCGATAACGGTACCCGCTTTATCGGCAGCGGCGCGCTGGCGTGGGGCAATGAGACGGGGGATATACTGCTGGCTGCCAGCGAGCGCCATCTGGGCGATTACTGGCCGGGGAATAAAGGCAATATCGGCGATATTCGCGTCAACAACGCCACCGGCAACTACGATCGCTATGCCAGCGCGTTAAAAAATAATCAGATTACCGATAGCCGCTACAAGATGCTGTCGCGGATGGCGAAGGTCGGCTGGAATCTGCCCGCCAACCAGCGCCTGCAGCTGAGCTATCTGCAAACCCAGGTGAGCTCGCCGACGGCCAGTACGCTGACCGCCATCGGCGAAGGCGATGACCAGACGTTAGGCTGGAAGCAGAGCGGCTACGACGTGGTGATGGCGCGCAACGTCGCTCTGGATTACAGCCTTGCGCCGTACGATCGCGACTGGCTCGATCTGCACGCCAAGCTCTACTACGTGGATACCGACTCGCGCAGCGATACCTACGGTAGCGGGACGTCGGCGGCGTCTGGCGATTACTGGACGCAAACCCGCCTGCGTACCTATGGCGCGCAGCTGCAAAATACCTCGCATTTCTCTCTTGCCCCGGCGCATATGCTGAAGGCGGATTACGGCGTTGAATTTTACTATGACAAAGCCTCCAGCCGCTCCACGTCAGAGGATATGGTGGGCGTGACGCCCGGCGGGAATCGTTCGATATTCAGCCTGTTCTCCACGCTGACCTATGAGTATAACGACTGGCTAACCGTCGAAGGCGGGCTGCGTTATGACCGCTATCGTCTGCGCGGCACCACCGGCATGAACTACCCCGAAGCCACCTACACCATTGATAATCCCTGCACTTCGCGTCGTCTGAGCGGCTGCGTTATTTCCAGCTCTTACCATGAATGGGCGGTGGATCGCGAACAGTCCCGGGTGTCGCCCACCATGGCGCTGGCGGTGAGGCCGGGCGTCGAATGGCTGGAGCTGTATACCACCTATGGTCGTTCATGGCGTCCGCCGGCGATCACCGAAACCCTGACCAGCGGCAGCGCCCATGGCGATTCTACGCAATACCCTAACCCGTTCCTGCAGGCGGAGCGTTCCCGCGCCTGGGAAGTGGGCATGAATCTGCTGAAGTCCGGTCTGCTGCAGGAGGAGGATCGTCTGGCGGTCAAAGTGGCCTGGTTCGATACCAAAGTGTCGAACTATATCAGCATGGCGATTAACCGCGAGAAGCCTGGCATCACCCAGCCGGGGCTGGGCAACACCGCGTATGTCAATAACCTCAACAGCACCCGTTTCCGCGGGATTGAGTATCAGCTGAATTACGATGCGGGTTTCGTTTATACCGATTTTACCTACACGCACATGATCGGCAAAAACGAATTCTGCTCGCGGAAAGCCTGGCTGGGCGGAAAACAGCAGGGGGCCGGCAGCGCTAATAACTGGTACTGGGAAGATAATGATGAAGCGAATAACTTCGTCACCTGCGACGGCGGCAGCCAGTTCAGCTCCGCCGCGTTCCTGCCGGGCGATCGCGGCTCGTTTACCCTTGGCGGACGCGCCTTCGACCGCAAGCTGGATGCCGGCGTCACGGTACGTTTTGCCCCGGGATATCAGGATCACAGCGTCCCGAGCAACTACCCCTATCTGGCCGACTGGCCGCGCTACACCCTGTTTGATCTCTACGCCAGCTACCGCGTCACGGACAACCTGACGCTGCGCGGATCCGTTGAGAACGTCTCCAACCGCGCCTATGTGGTCAGCTACGGCGAAACCCTGGGTAATACCTTAGGTCGCGGACGTACCGTGCAGGGCGGCATTGAATATCGCTTTTAACCCCGTATAACGCGGCGCAGTTCGGGCGTGCCTGGCACGCAAAAAGGCCGCGATATCTGTAATATCAGGAGACCAATATGGCATTTTCAGTGAATTACGACAGCTCTGTAGGCAGCTATAGCATTCATGATTATCTGGCTGAATGGTCAGCCACGTTTGGTGACGTTAACCACACCAACGGCAATGTGGATGAAAGCAACACTGGCGGCTTCTACGGCGGTGCGCTGTCCGGAAGCCAATATGCGATCACCAGTACCGCGAACAATATCACCTCATTCGTGGCGGAAGGAAACTTAACCTATACCCTGTTTGCCGATCCGGCGCACACGCTGTACGGTTCCCTGGATGGTCTGTCGTTCGGCGATGGGCTGCAGGGGGGCTCCTCCTCACCGTACAACATCCAGGCGCTGGACGTCAGCTTCAGCGGACTTGGCCTGAGCAGCGCGCAATCTGAAGGTCATGACGGCGTCGTGCATGAGGTGGTGTATGGCCTGATGTCCGGCGATACCAGCGCGCTGGAAACCGCGCTGAGCGGCATCCTTGAGCAGTACAACCTGAGCATCGACTCGACCTTCGATCAGGTTGCGGCGGTGGTGGGCACATCAGCGACCGCGGAGCATGCGGATCTGCTGGCGGCATAACCCATCCGTTTCCCCGCCGCGGCGGGGAAACGGTTCAGGCAGGAGAGAGAATGAGCGTAACTCAGGGGCCGCTGGCCGGGCGACAGGAGATTCTGGCGGCGTTAGCAACCTGCCGACGCGGCTTCTGGTGCGTGGCGCTGTTTACCGCCGCCATCAACATGCTGATGCTCTCGCCGGCGCTGTATATGCTGCAGGTCTACGATCGCGTTCTGCCGTCCGGCAATCTTATGACGCTGACCATGCTGACCCTGATGGTTGTCGGCCTGCTGTTGTTTCTTGGTCTCATGGAATGGGTGCGCAGCGGGCTGGTTATCCGCCTCGGCGCGCAGCTGGATATGCGCCTGAACGCCCGCGTTTTCGACGCCGCGTTTGGCACCAATCTGAAAACGGGTAATGTCCTGGCGGGCCAGGCGTTAAACGATCTCACCAGTTTACGGCAGTTCGCCACCGGCAGCGCGCTGTTCGCCTTTTTTGACGCACCCTGGTTCCCCCTCTATCTGCTGGTGGTGTATCTGCTGCACCCGTGGCTTGGCCTCCTGGCGACCCTTGGCGCGGCGCTGCTGTTGGCCCTGGCCTGGCTCAATCTGCGCCTGAGCCAGCCGCTGCTGGAGCGGGCGGGGAAGGTGGCGCTCCATGCCAGCCAGCGGGCCAACGGCCAGCTGCGGCAGGCCGAAGCGATAGAAGCAATGGGGATGTTGCAGACCTTGCGTCAGCGTTGGCGCTGCCAGCATGCCGAGTTTTTGCATTTACAAAGTCGCGGTAGCGAGAAAATGGCGCTGATCACCTCCCTGACGCGCACGTTACGCCTGGCCCTGCAGTCGCTGATGCTCGGCTGCGGCGCCCTGCTGGCGGTCCAGGGCGATATCACCTCCGGGATGATGATTGCCGGTTCTATCCTGATTGGCCGCGTACTGGGGCCTATCGATCAGGTGATTGGCAGCTGGAAGCAGTGGCTGGCGGCCCGCGAAGCCTGGCGGCGCCTGCAGGTGCTGCTGGAAGCGAATCCCCCGCAGCCTGAACGCTTAGCGCTGCCCGCGCCACAGGGCAATTTGCGCGTTGAGCAACTGACGATAACGGCGCCGGGAAGCCGTCAGCCAATCTTAATGCAGCTGCAGTTTTCGCTGGCCGCGGGGACTATTCTCGGCGTGGTTGGCGCCTCCGGATCGGGTAAAACGCAGCTGATGAAACAGCTGGTCGGCGTGCAGAAACCGCTGTCCGGCAGCGTGCGGCTGGACGATGCCGAGATCCATCAATGGGATAAAACGGCGCTGGGCCCGCATATCGGCTACCTGCCGCAGGATATTCAGCTCTTTGCCGGTACGCTGGCGGAGAACATCGCCCGTTTTGGCGAGGTGGATGCCGACCGCGTGGTGTTAGCCGCACAGATGGCCGGTATCCACGCGCTGATTCTACGGCTGCCGCAGGGCTATGACACGGTGCTGGGCGAAGGCGGTAGCGGCCTGTCGGGCGGCCAGCGTCAGCGGGTGGCGCTGGCTCGCGCGCTCTACGGGTTACCGGCCCTGGTGGTGCTGGATGAGCCGAACGCCAATCTGGATAAAGAGGGCGAAGCGGCGCTACAGCAGGCCATTCTGACCCTCAAAGAGAAAGGAAAAAGCGTGGTTCTGGTAACGCATAAACCGGATATTCTGGCGATTACCGATCGTCTGCTGGTGCTGGCCTCCGGCAGGATGCAGCACGAAGGTCCGAGCGCCGAAGTGTTGAAAAAGCTGCCGGGCATGGCTCGGGCGCCGGCTGCCGGCGCGGTGACGCCGATCGGCGCGGGTCGTCATGGCGGCTTCAACGTCGGCTATACCGCGGTACCGCCGCGGGTTCGCGTTGAGGGTAAATCATGAAAGCGCTGACGTTGGCGGAACAGCTGGCCGGGTATGAGGCGACCTTCAACGAACGGTCCTATTTACGTTGGGGAGTATGGCTGGTTATCGTCGGATTTGGTGGTTTTCTCTGCTGGGCCAGCTTCGCGCCGCTCGATCGCGGCGTGCCGGTTGCCGGCAGCGTGGTGGTGACGGGGAACCGCAAAGCCGTGCAGCATCCCGGCGGCGGCGTGATCGCGCAGCTGCGCGTACGCGACGGCGAGAAGGTACAGGCTGGTCAGGTGCTGGCGGTGATGAATACCGTGGCTACGCAAACCCGGCGCGATGCGCTGCAAAGCCAGCTGCGCAGTTTGCAATTGCAGATGGCGCGCTGGCGGGCGGAGAGAACCGGGGAGAACGATCTTGCGCTGCAGCCCGAACTGATCGCCGCCAGGGATGAACCGGAGGTCGTGGAGCAGCTGGCGCTCCAGCGTCAGCTGCTGATTAATCGCCGCGCGGCCTTACGCAGCGAACTGGCGGCTATTGACGAAGGCGTTGCCGGTACCCAGGCGCTACTGAGCGGGATGGAGTCTTTACTGAACAGCAAGCAGCAGCAAAAGCGTTTACTTAACGAGCAGCTCTCCGGCATCCGGGGGCTGGCCGCGAAGGGGTATGTGGCGCGTAATCAGCTGCTGTCGATGGAGGGGCAGCTCGCCAGCGTGGAGGGGGAAATTGCACAAACCCACGGCAGCATAGGACGGCTGCGGCGGCAGACCATCGAGCTGCGATTACAGGCGCAGCAGCGCCGGGATGAGTACAGCAAAGAGGTCAATACCCAGCTGGCGGACGGCCAGGCGCAGATCGCCGCGCTGAAAAATCAGCTGGAGAAAGCGCAGGCTGACCTGCAGGATACGCAGATCCGGGCGCCGGTGGCGGGTACGGTGGTCGGCATGGCGGTGTTTACCGAAGGAGGCGTCATCCAGGCTGGACAGCAGCTGATGGAGATTGTACCGGAAGATTCGCCGATGGAAGTCGAAGCGCGCGTACCGGTCGAGCTGATCGATAAAGTGCATTTGGCCCTGCCGGTGGAGCTGCTATTTTCCGCCTTTGACCAGAGCACCACGCCGCGCGTGGCGGGAGAGGTGACGATGGTCGGCGCGGACCGTTTAGTCGATGAGCAAACCGGTAAACCCTATTACGCGCTGCGCGTTAAAGTCACGCGGGATGGCATGGATAAGCTGCAAGGATTAACCATTCGACCCGGCATGCCGGTAGAAGGTTTTATCCGCACCGGCGAACGGACGCTGATGAACTATCTGCTTAAGCCGTTGACCGACCGCCTGCATCTGGCATTGACCGAATCCTGATGGCTATCCGCCCGCGTAAGCTGAATAAAGGGGGGCCGGGACATCTCCTGGGCGGTGTTGAATTTTCTGCTGGAGACATCGCCAGATGGCCTGCTGAACCGGATCGTTCGCTGCGCCATGTCCTGGTCGTCTGGATTCAGTCATCCTTAATTCCACCATACCAATTTGAAGGGCCGCTGCTGGCGAAATGACAAGAGCAGCCCTTTTACATCAAAACCCCAACGCTTGCCCGTCCCGGCGGCTATCGCTGGCGGCGACATAACCATGATTTGGCGCATCCGACAGTCGCCAGATAAATTGCCCGGCGCCAAAATCCATATAGGGATCGTCCACGGCTTTAAGTTGGTGCCCACGAGATTGTAGTTGTTGTGCCACTGCCGGATCAAAACCCGTTTCCAGATCGAGGGTAAAATCCCGGTTAACCTTCCAACGTGGCGCATCACAGGCCGCCTGAGGTTGTTGATGAAAATCCAGCATTCGGACCAGAGTTTGTACATGGCCCTGGGGCTGCATATCGCCGCCCATGACGCCAAAACTCATCTGTGGCTGGCCCTCTTTGGTCAGGAACGCCGGGATAATGGTATGGAAGGGCCGTTTTCCTGGTTCCACCACATTGGCTGATTTGGGATCGCTGGAGAATCCGGCTCCCCGGTTTTGCAGGCTGATGCCATATTCCGGTACCACCACGCCCGAACCAAAGCCCATATAGTTGGACTGAATAAAGGAGACCATCATGCCCTGTTCGTCAGCGGTGGTCAGATAAACGGTGCCGCCTGTGCGCGGCATTCCCGCCGTGGGCAGACTGGCGCGAGTCAGATCAATTTGGGCGGCGCGTTGTTGCAGGTAACTGTTGTCCAGCATTTGTTGGGGGGTGATTTCCATTGACCCCGGATCGGCCACGTAACGATAGACATCGGCAAAGGCCAGTTTCATCGCTTCAATTTGCAGATGCTGCGCATCGACGCCATCCAGCGCCAGGCTGGCAAGATCAAACTGTTGCAGAATCCCCAGCGCTATCAATGCTGCAATACCTTGTCCGTTCGGGGGGATCTCATGAACATCATAACCGCGATAACGCTGGCTGATGGGCGTGACCCATTCCGGCTGGTACGCCTGTAAATCCTGCAATGTCAGGCTACCTCCCGTTTGCTGTGACCAGTTCACAATGGCGTCGGCAACTTCGCCTTCGTAAAAGGCCCGGGCGCCCTGGTCGGCCAGCAGGCGTAGAGTCCTCGCGGCAGACGGAAAACGAAACGATTCCCCGGTTTGCGGCGCACGACCATCGGGCATGAACGCATCGGCAAAGCCAAGCTGGTGTGCAAGGAGCGGTACGGCAGCCTGCCATTTACGGGCCACCATTGGCGCCAGCGTGACGCCGCGTTCGGCAATCTCAATGGCGCTGTGCATCAGGCGGGAGAAGGGGAGTTTACCGAACCGCCGATGTAGCGCTTCCCAGCCCGCGACAGCGCCCGGCACCGTGACGGCGTCCCAGCCTCGTTCCGGACGTTTTACCAACCCATGAGCATCGTTACCGTAGCGGCGATGAAAATAGTTCAGGTCCCAGGCTGCCGGAGCGGGGCCGGAGGCATTCAACCCATGCAGCCGCCCGTCGGCCCATACCAGCGCAAAGGCATCGCTGCCGAGCCCGTTTGACACCGGTTCTACGATGGTTAATGTGGCGGCGGTGGCGATAGCGGCATCCACCGCATTGCCGCCCTCCAGCAACATGCGGTTGCCTGCCTGCGCCGCCAGCGGATGCGAAGTGGAGACGATGTTACGGGCGAATACCGGCGTGCGCGGCGTGTGATACGGGTTATGCCAGTTAAAACTCATGGTTGTTCCCTTTTTTGTACGCGTTGTTCTGCCGCTGACTGCAATGCCCGGCGGTCAATTTTATTGGTGCCTGCCAGCGGGAAACTTTCCGTTAGCCAGATATGGCGTGGATGTAAATATGCTGGCCCCTGGTGCAGTACCCAGCTTTTCAGTGCCTGGGGATCGAGGGGGGCTCCGGCGCGCGGGATCACCCAGGCTACGGGTTTCTGACCTTTGATGTCGTCCGCCACCGGTACCACGCAGGCCTGTTGTACCTGAGGGTGGCTTTCCAGTAATTTCTCCACCTCTCCCGGCCAGATATTTTCACCGCCGCAGACGAACATGTCGTCATGACGGCCGATGAACCAGAAAAAGCCCTGTTCGTCGCGGTGGAACACATCGCCGGTAATGTAGTAACCGTCATCGGTAAACGGTACGGGCACATCCGGGCGCTGGTGGTAGCCTTGCATCAGCGCCGGGCTTTTCATTTCCAGCACGCCTTCATCAGCCAGGGTACCGTCACTGTTGCGTAGCCGTAGACTGACCTCCGGATGGGGATAACCGGGAGAGCCGGTGGGCATTGTCAGCCCCTGCGGATGAGGTGCAAAGACCACCGGCCCGGCCTCCGTGGTGCCATAGGCGTTAATGATGCGCGCCTGCGGCAGCCAATGGCGCAGCGACCGATAGAGACTGTCGCTCACCGGCGCCGATCCCATACGGATCACCCGCACGCAGGAGAGATCGCTGGTCGCCAGCAGATCTTTTTCCTGCAACATCATCGCCAGCATTGGCGGTACGGCAGTGAGCCAGGTACAGCGATAGTGGCTCACGGCCTGGAGATATTCGCGGGCGGTAAACTGCGGCAGCAACACCGTGGTCACCCGGCTTGCCAGCGTCAGCAGCGCCAGCGCCAGCGCGTTCATATGGTAAAACGGCGCGGCAATCAGCACGCGTTCATCCGTCAGTTCCGGGGTGGCCAGACGTGTGGCCACCACCCAGCGGTGGCTGGCATGGGTCAGGCGCACGCCTTTTGGCATCCCGGTGGATCCGGACGTATAGAGCATCAGGGCGAGGTCGTCGTCAGCGGGGATAAAACAGTTCAGCTCTCCGGGTTGTTGCAGGGCGTCCAGCTCGGCGCCAAAACTGACGCGAGGCAGATGGCGGGGAACGCGAGCAAGCTGATCTTCATCGCCGAGCAGCAGCTGGCTGCCGCTGTCCGCCAGGATGCGCTCAATGGTGCTTACCGGAAAACGAAAGTTTATCGGCACCGCCACCAGACCGGCGCGCATAATCCCCAGCAGACTGGCAATATAATCAATGGAGTTACGTGCGAGGATGGCCACGCGCGTTCCGGCTGGCCAGTTAAATTGCTTCAGACCGAGGCCGATGGCATCAGCCTGGCTGTCCAGCCGCCGGAAGGTAATTTCCCGCTGCGAGCCATCAGCTTGTGGAGTAATAAACGCCAGCCGATCGCTGTGGCGCAGGGCGGGACGGAAGGCGCCGAGGTTGTCAGGTAAGGTATCAGTCATGGTTAAACTCCAGCACCAGCGCCAGGGCAGGGATCGCCACACTCAGGTATCCATGGTGTTGTTCCAGAGGTAAACGTTGTTGTTCTGCCGCTTTGGCGATTGCCCCGGCGTCAGCGCCGGAAATCCGGATACTGGCAAATCGGCTTTCACGGTCATCCGTAAGCGGCAATAGCGCACCGTACTGTGCCTGCCACGCAGCGTAACTTGTCACCTGTAACAGGTTGGTTTCACCCAGTCTGGCGTAATTTTCGCGGGTGGCTGCCGGATCGCGCGCCACCACGGTCAGCGTCTGAATGCGGCCCGGCTGGAGCCACTCATCGCGCCACACCCATTCCGGGGTGTGATGCTGGCAGAAATAGACTCTTCCCGCGCTGAAGCTATCAGGCGTCAGACGTACGGTACTGAAACGTGCTTCCCCTGTTGCTGCGCCGCTGGTGACGTTACGGGAAAAATTCTGTACCGGTTGCACGCTGAACCCGGCATCCTGTAGGGCGGCTGCCGTCTGTGCCGCGTTGTCGCTGGCAAATACCAGCCCGTCGATACCCGGCGGATTATCCAGTAGTTCCCGGCGCAGCGACTCCCCCTGCGCGGGTAGGCCAATCAGTTCCAGATAGTGGTCAGCAAACATGATCAAATGGTTGATCGAACCGAGGCTGTGATAGCCCCGCGGGGTTAAGGTGAAACCCAGCCCCCGGAACAGCGTTGCGCTGTTATCCAGCGCAAAATGACTGTTAATCACCAGATGATCCAGTTTCAGACTCATGCGGCCCCCTGCTGCGCCGGGGTGGCGTACAGACCGCGCCCGCTGGCCACCAGCCGGCCTTCGGCGTCATAAACCCAGGCTTCCGCGCTGGATGCCAGTTTGCCGTGTTTAATTACTTTTGCTTTCACCGTGAGTTCACCGCGGGCCGGACGATGGTAGTCCACATGCAGGTTGAGGGTGGGCACGCCTTTGCTGGTCCAGGCCACCAGCGCCCAGTCGGCGGCGAGGTCAATCAGCGTGGCGAGAATACCACCGTGGATGTAACCTCCGGCCGGATTAACCACAAACTCCTCCCGGAAAGGCAGAATCAGGGTAATTTCTCCCTCGCCAGCCTGCGCCACCTTCAGTCCCAGCCACTGGTGATATGGGCCGTTCAGTAATTTTTGTTCGATGTTCTGTGCGTTCATTTTTTTCTCCTGAATCAGGGGGTGACGATCACTTTGCCCAGCACTTCACGGTCACGGATCAGGCGTAGACCTTCAGCGGCCTGCTCCAGAGGGAGAACCCGATCAATCAGCGGAGTAATACTGCCTGCGGCTACCATTGCCAGCAGGGCGGTGAGGTTTTCTGCATAAAAACTGTTGGAGCCTTTGATGTTCAGCTCAAAACTCCAGACATAGCGTAAGTCTTCCTGCGGGTCATAGCCGGCTGTGGCCCCGCACACCAGCAGCGTGCCGCCCCGTTTCAGGCATTTCAGCGAGGGTCGCCAGGTGTCGCCACCGGTAAAGTTGATCACCACATCGACGCCGCCGTCATAAGTGCGGCGCTGAGGTTTGCCATATTTTTCAATCGCCCAGCGGGAGAAATCCTGTTCGCGGTAATTGACCACATGGTCGGCGCCGAGCGAGCGTAGCGCGGCGGCTTTTTCATCGCTGCCCGCACAGGCAATCACTTCCGCACCAAGGTGTTTCGCCAGTACCACACAGGCGGTACCGACACCGCCGCTGGCGCCGAGGATCAGTACCTTATCGCCTGCCTTAATGGTGTTATGAGTGATTAACATGCGGTGGGCCGTGCCATAAGCCACCGGCAACGCCGCAGCCTGCTCAAAGGTCACACCTTCCGGTAGGGCGATAAGCTGACGGGCATCCACGAGCGCATACTCCGCCATACCGCCATCGATCATCTCCCCCATCAGACCCACCTCTGGTTTCAGCGGGTTAACCAGCACCCGATCGCCGATGTTCCAGCCGGTAACCCCTTCGCCGAGGCTGTCAATCGTGCCCGCCAGATCCAGCCCAGGCACTACCGGCAGAGGGACTTTAATGCCTGGCATTCCCTGTACGGTAAAGACATCGTGATAGTTAAACGAGGAGGCCCCGACACGGACCACCACATGCCCGGTCTGGGCATGGGGAATGGCTTTATGTTCATCAATCTGCAACTGCTCAAGGCCACCGTGTTGCGGTAATACCAGCGCTTTCATTATGTTGTTCTCCAGGTTATTTCAGGTTTTTCGAGGCCAGGTAAGGACGCGGGTCGAACAGGTCATCGTTCAGTTCACCTTTAATCGCTCCGCTGCTGAGCAGCACGGAGTGTTCGCGTTTTAGGGTGTCAATGTCAGCGGCTTCAAAGGACAACTGGTTCATGCGATCCCACAGGCTGACGTAAGCGCGGGCCTGGTCTTCCGGCAGGCTGGCTTTGGTTTTCAGGATATTCACCACCTCATCCGGGTGAGCGCGGCCCCAATCGAGAGTGTCGCGCAGGGCGGCGATGACTTTAGCCACGGTTTCCGGATGTTGGCTTACCAGCTCACTGCGCACGGTGCCAACGCCGATGTACGGCAGGGCATCGCTGTGCGTCAGTTTTTTCCATTCATCCGCAAAGGTGCTGATAATGCGTAATTTCAGGTCGGGTAACTGCTTAACGGTCAGGGTACGCAGCGCGGCGGCATCCACCTGATTTTGCGCCAGGAACTGCGCCAGTCGTGACTCATTGCCGCCTACCAGCGAAAACTGGTTCGCGGCAATACCGGCATTTTCCTGTAACAGGGTGCTGCCAATCACGGCCACGGAAGAACCGGCAGGAGACATCCCCACTTTTTTGCCTTTGAGTTGTGACAGGGCAGTAATAGGGGAGTTTTCCGGCACCACAAACGCCACATCGGCGGGTTGAGTGGCGGCAAATATTTTCACCGGCAACCCTTCGGCAGCCACGCTGAAGACTCCGGCAACCGGCGCGCCAAAAGCCAGATCAATGGAACCGGATGCCAGGGCTTTCAGCGGCGCATTCACATCCGGAAAGTGGATAAACTCGGCATCGACGCCATGTTTTTTCAGGAAGTCCTGGCTTTCCAGCACCGCGCCGTAGCCGAGGCTGACGCCGGAGGTCCAGTAACCGATACGCACTTTGCCATCGGCAACGCTGAGCTGCGGTAGGAGCCCTACCAGCAGGGTGAATAGAATCAACAGTTTTTTCATTTGATTACCCCAGGTTCAGTGAGTGTTATGAGCGTTTTTTCCAGCGGAACAGGTAACGTTCCAGTGGTTTCAACAGGCCACCTTCCAGTAGCAACATCAGCGAGACGAGCAACAGCGTCCAGGCGAACACCTGGCTGGTTTGCACCAGATCCCCGGCCTGACGCAGGCGATAGCCAATGCCATCGGATGAGCCCAGCGTTTCGGCCACCAGTGACACGCGCCAGCCGAAGCCAAAGGCGAGGCGTGCGCCGGAAAAGAAGTACGGCAGGATGGTGGGCAGATAAATTTTGCATAACGTCTGCCAGCGGCTCATGCGGAAACTGCGGGCCAGTTCGACATACTGCGCCTCCACGTTTTGCGCCCCCTGCCAGACATTGGTAAGGATCAGCGGCATGGAGGTCATAAACACCACGAAAATGGTGGTGGCATCGGAAATGCCGAACCAGATAATGGCGAAGATAGCCCAGATGGCCGAGGAGACGGTGTTAAATACCGCCAGCAGCGGCTCGCAAAAACGCGCCACCCGCGGGCTGGCTCCCAACACCAGCCCGAATACGGTACCCACCAGTGCCGCCAGCACAAATCCCGAGACCACACGGCTGAAGGTCGCGCCGATGTCATGCAGCAGCGTTTCCCCCTGCCACAGGGCCAGCAACGCCTGCCAGGTTGCGGCAGGGCCGGGTAACACAAAGGCCGGGAGATGTTGTGACCCCAGCCACCAGACGATAAGAAAAATCCCCAGCAGGATAATCCGTTGCAGTAGCAGACTCAGGGAGCGTGACAGATGCTTCATCTCATACCTCAAGACGCAACAGGCGAATCTGTTCATTCACCTCGGGAGTGGTGGCGATACGCGGGCGCGACAGGTTCAGAGCCGCTTCCTGGTGAATACGCCCCGGATGGGGTTTCAACACCACAACCCGATCTGCCAGTACCACCGCCTCTTCCACATCATGTGTCACCAGTACCACGGTCATGCCAGTCAATTGCTGAATGCGCAGTAATTCGTCATGCATGGTGCTGCGGGTTTGTGGATCAAGGCGTGAGAAGGGTTCATCCATCAGCAGGATTTGTGGCTGCACCACAAGGCTTCGTGCCAGCGCTACGCGACTGCGCATCCCGCCGGATAATTGATGCGGCCAGTGGTGGGCAAAAGGGGACAGGCCAACCAGCGCCAGGGCATCAGCCACCCGCTGGCGGCGTTCTTCTTTGCGGAGTGCACTGTTTTCCAGACCAAAATTGACGTTTTGCTCTACAGAGCGCCAGGGCAGCAGACGGTCTTCCTGAAACAGATAGGCAATACGCTGCCAGTGTTGAAACTGCCTGGCCGGGGTACCCTGAATCGCGATGTTGCCGCTGTCTGCTGTTAACAGGCCAGACATCAGATTTAAGAGCGTGCTTTTGCCGCCACCGGATGCCCCCAACAGCGCTACGATTTCCCCCTGGTGAATGGTCAGGGAAATATTGGTTAGCACATTCTGGCTGGTAAAAGATTTACTGACGCCGCGTAATTCAATCGCCGGGTTCATCCAAAGATCTCCCGTGGTAATACGGGTAATAACGCGCCCTCTTTGCTCAGGGTGGCGTAGATTTTTTCCAGCGTCATCGCCTGAAAAGTTTCAATATGGCGACGAGCAATAAATTCCACGCGTTTGGCATCACCTTCAATAAAGGCATCAATCATGGCGTTATGATCGTGTTTAATTTCAGGCTTAATACGCTGCACGTTAAATCCCAGTGCCACCAGCCGGGCCATTTCATCCATTAATCCGGAGAGGGTGCGAATTAAATGATCGTTTCCCGTGGCTTCGGCAATGGCTAAATGAAAACGTTTATTGGCATTCATAAATACATCAATGCGCGTGGACAGTGGCGCAGCGACTTCCACCCGACATTCCGCTTCAAGGGTTTTCAGCAGTGCAATATCCACCTTTCCTACTGCCAGCCGCGCCGCCAGAGGTTCCAACGCGGCGCGTACTGTGAATATTTCCTCCACGTCCTGCACCGTCACCGGCGCGATACGATAGCCTTTACGCGGACGCGAAATGACCAGTTTTTCATGGCTCAGGCGCGTCAGCGCCAGGCGGATGGTGCTTTTGCCGGACTGATAGCGTTCCATCAGTTCGGATTCTGTCACCAGCGCCCCCGGCAACAGGCGACAGGTCAGAATATCACGGCGAATAGTGTGGTAAGCCCGCTCGCTTAAAGATGAAGAATCGCTCATTCCGGCCTCTTAAATTTATTTCTGTGAGCTGCTCACAGAGTCTTGTTGAATATCCTAACGAGGCCATTCTGAAACAGTGCTGGAGAGTGATCTAATAATTAAATCAGGAATGCAATGTGACAATTTGCATGTACTGAGCAGCTCAGAGTGGAGAGAGAGATTTTTTCTGGAGTTTTATCTGCAGGGCTGTGAGCATCCCATTTCATTCAGAATATGCGCATTAGCAGATAAAATTATTCGTTCTGATTTCGACACTCGCTGTACCCCGGCGGGACATGTTCCTGTCGCTCAGGGAATATTGATATGGCTGAAATGGTTGTTATTGTCTCTGCTGATTATCGGTATTTCACCAGCGCCGGATGGAACCGTACGCGATCGACGCCAGCCTGTTTAAGCGCAAGCCTCTGGAGTCGGCAGCGGCTATTGCCCTTATCCGCCGGACAGCGTTTCGACGGCGTCGCGGCACAGCCATTGCGTCCGCCGTAGTTCCAGCCTCGCCTGCTGTTGCGCCGTCGGGGGGCGCTCGCTGACGACATAGTCAAAATCACCCGCGTGACCGTTACGACACAGCGCCGTGCGGCCAAACTTGGTGCTGTCGACCACCAGCACCGTGATATCCGCACTGGCGGTCAACGCCAGCCGCGCCACCACTTCAGCATCGTTGAAATCATACAGATCGCCGCTTTCGTCGATGCCGCCGACGGAAACCACGCCTATATCGACCCGGTAGCGGCTAAAGAAGGCCAGCGCATCGCTACCAATAATATCCAGATCGCGCTTGCGAATCCGCCCGCCGGCTATCGTCAGCGTACAGCCGGGAAGCTGACTGAGCGGTTGCGCGGCGTGCAGGTTATTGGTGAAGACGGCGAGAGAAAGGCTCTCCGGCAGGGCACGCGCCACCATCTCCACGGTGGTGCCGGTGCCGAGAAAGCAGCTTTGCGCCCCGCAGAGCAGCCGCGCCACCTGCTCGCCAATCCAACGCTTGCCGTTGATGTTGACGATCTTCCGCTGCTGCCAGGCGATATTTTCGCGTGCGAAAGGCGCGACCATGCCGTGGCGACGCAGCAGCAGACCCTGCGCCGTTAAGTCACGCAGATCGCTGCGTATGGTTTGCAACGATACGCCAAAGTGCCGGGAAAGCGCGTCAATACTGATTTCTCCGCGCTCTGTCGTCAGGGCGACAATGGCATTGCGACGAGTTTCCGGTGTCATTTTCCCTTCCTGCCACGCTATTTTCGGCCATCCTAACCCGGCAATGTGAAACTATTACTACGAAAGACGTTGGTCATATTTTTGTCAGATTCCCCTGTTTTAATCGTCGCAACGAAAACACCGGGGACGGAACGATGAATAAAAAAAACGTGCTGGCCGCGCTGATGCTGACCATCATGAGCGCATCGGCTTTTGCCACCTCCACGCTGACGCTCTATACCAGCCAGCCCAACGAAGATGCGCAGACGACCGTCAGCGCCTTTGAAAAAGCGCATCCTGACATTGAAGTGAAATGGATCCGTGACGGGACCACTAAACTGACCGCTCGTCTGCAGGCCGAGTTAGCCGCCGGCGCCGCCGCGCCGGACGTGCTGCTGATCGCCGACAGCGTCACCATGGAAGCTCTGAAACAGCAGCATTTACTGGCCGCGTATCGCTCGCCGCAGGCCCGCCGCTTTGATGCCCAGCTGTATGATAAAGACGGCTACTATTACGGCACCAAGCTGATCACCACCGGTATCGCCTGGCATACCAAAGCGCCGGTCAAGCCAACCTCGTGGCGGGATCTCCTGAAGCCGGAGCTGAAAAACATGACCACGCTGCCCAGCCCGCTTTATTCCGGCGCGGCGCAAATCCACCAGGCAACGCTGATGAATGCCCCCGACCTGGGCTGGCAATATTACGAGCAGCTGAAAGCGAACGGTGCGATGCCGCAAAGCGGCAACGGCGCGGTAATGAACGCCATTACGTCCGGGAGTAAGGCCTACGGCGTGCTGGTGGATTACATGGCCATTCGCGAAAAGGCCAAGGGGGCGCCCATCGGGTTTACCTTCCCGAAAGAGGGGGTCAGCATCGTCACCGAGCCGGTGGCAATGATGAAGAACGCGAAAAATCCACAGGCCGCGAAGGCGTTTATTGATTTCTTACTGTCGACCGAGGGACAGCAGCTGGTGCTACAGCAGGGCTATCTGCCCGCCGATGCTTCGCTGCCGGTGCCGAAGGGTTTCCCGCCGCGCGACAGCATTAAGCTGATGCCGTTCGACGCCGCCAAAGCGCTGGCCGACACCGAGGCGAACAAAAAGCGTTTTGCCGACCTGTTTGGCAGCCGTTAATTGATGAACGCGATGACACTGCCTCAGAACGCCAGCGGCAGCCGGATGAAAGGGCTGCTGTGGCTCTTATTATGCCTTGTCGCGGCGATCAGCCTGCTACCCAGCCTGCGCCTGCTTATCGCGGCACTGCTCGACTGGCGACTGGGCGGCGACAGCAGCTTGTGGCGCGTGCTGAGCAATCCCGCAACCTGGACCGCGCTGTATAACAGCCTGTATACCAGCGGGCTGGGAACGCTGATCTCGCTGCTGCTCGGCAGCCTGTTCGCCTTTTGCCTGGCATTGACCAATATCCGCTTTAAGCCGGTGTGGGTATTCCTGTTTATGCTGCCGATGATGATCCCGCCGCAGGTCACCGCCCTGAGCTGGCTGCAGCTCTTCGGCCCGAGCAGCATTCTGCTCAACAGCATCGGCCTGGCGCCGGGATTTGGCAGCGCCAATCCGCTCTATTCGGCGCAAGGCATCGCTCTGCTGCTCGGCATTCAGCATGCGCCGCTGGTGTTTCTGGCATTGCGCACCCAGCTGCAATGCCTGCCGAAAGAGCATATCGAAGCGGCCAGGCTCAACGGCGCATCGCTGTGGCGCGTCTTTTTCGATATCGTGCTGCCGCTGTGCCGTACGGCGTTGTGGGGCGGGGCGGCCATCGCGTTTGTCTCCGCGCTCGGCAATTTTGGCATCCCGGCGATGCTTGGGATCCCCATCTCGTTATTTGTGCTGCCGGTCTATATCTACCAGACGCTCTCCAGCTTTGGCCCGTCGATGCTTAATGACGTGGCGGCGCTGTCGGTGCTGATGGGCACGCTGGCGATCGGGATTGTTATCGTGCAAGGCCATATGCAGCGTCGTTACGCCCTACCGCTGATTGGTATGGCAGGGCGCGCGCTGGGCTTTTCGCTGGGGAAATGGCGGCTGGCGACGGAAATTCTGCTGGGGGTCGTGCTGTTGGTGATTCTGGTCGCGCCGCTGCTGGCGCTGCTGGCGACATCGCTGGTGCCGACGCTCGGCGTCCCGCTCAATGGCGACACCCTGACCTTTGCCGCCTGGCGCGGGGTCATCGATGCGCAGAGCGCCACCTGGCGAGCGCTGAGCAATAGCATGCTGCTCTCGGTTTGCGCAGCGATGGTGCTGATGCTGATTAGCCTACCGCTGGCGTGGCTGCTGGTGCGCCATCCGCGCCGGCCGCTGCGCTGGCTGCACAATATCATCGATATTCCCTATACCCTCCCCGGCGTGGTGCTGGCGATTGCCTGCATTCTGCTGTTCGCCCGTCCGCTGCCGCTGCTGAATATCAGCCTAATCGGGACATTGACGATTATCTTTTTCGCCTATCTCGCCCGTTTCCTCACCGTTTGTCTGAAGCCGGTGCACAACAGCATGTTGCAGCTGGATCCGGCGATGGAAGAGGCTGCGAGCCTCGCCGGCGCAAATGTCTCGCAGCGTATGCGCCACATTGTCCTGCCGCTGCTGGCGCCAGCGGCGTTCGCCGGCGCGCTGCTGGTGTTTCTTTCCGCGGTGAACGAGCTGACGGTTTCGGCGCTGCTGTGGAGCGCCGGGAAAGAGACGCTGGGGGTGATGATTTTCAACCTCGATGAAAGCGGGGACAAAGTGCAGGCGTCGGCGCTTTCGGTGCTGGTGGTGGCGCTGGTCGCGCTGGTGATGCTGTTGCTCAGCGCGCTCGGCCGATATTTACCCAAAGGAGTGATTCCATGGCAGAACTGAAGCTGGAGCGGCTCAGCAAAGTCTTTGGCAACCAGAGCGTGGTGCGGGATCTCAATCTGACCATCCCGCAGGGCGCTTTTACCGCGCTGCTGGGGCCGAGCGGCTGCGGCAAAACCACCACGCTGCGCATTCTTGCCGGCCTGGAGCAGCTTAGCGACGGACGCCTGCTGCTGGGCGATCGCCTGCTGGCGGATAACGCTGTCCATCTCCCGCCGGAACAGCGCGATATGGGAATGGTGTTTCAGTCCTACGCCCTGTGGCCGCATATGACCGTCGCGGAAAACGTGGGCTATCCGCTCAGGCTGCGTAAAGTGCACGGCGCCGCCCGTCAGAAGCGGGTGATGGAAGCGCTGGAGGTTGTCGAGCTCGGGGCCTATGCCGGGCGTTCGCCGCAGGAACTGAGCGGCGGGCAGCGTCAGCGGGTGGCGCTGGCGCGCTGCCTGGTCTCCGAGCCGCAGGTGGTACTGCTGGATGAGCCGCTGGCGAATCTCGACCGGCATTTACGCGCAACGATGGAACAGACGTTCCGGGAGTTTCATCGCCGTACCGGCGCGACCTTTGTCTATGTGACTCACGATCAGGCGGAGGCGATGGCGCTGGCCAGCCACATCGCGGTGATGCATCAGGGAGCATTAATGCAGTGGGGCGCGCCGCAGGAGCTGTATCAGCAGCCGCAAAACGCCTGGGTCGCACGCTTTATCGGCAAGGGGCAGGTGCTCTCTCTGGCGATACCGGGCCAGCGTCGGGAGCTGGACTGCACGCTGCTGCATGAAGGATTCTCCGCGGCGAATCCTGCCACTTTGCAGCCGGTGCTGGTGCGCCCGGAGCATGTGCGGCTGTCTGACAACGGGCTGCGCGCGGAAGTGGAACACTGCATCTATCAGGGAGAACGTTATCTGGTGGATTTGCGCCTCGCTGACGGGCAATCGCTGAGCGCCTTTCACCACGCGCCGCTGCAGACGCAGCAGAGCGTCTGCGTGCAGCTGACGCAGGGCTGGCGTCTGGAGGCGGCGTGAAGATTGAGATCGTCAGCGGCTTAAACCGTAAGGCCCCGGCGGCGATTTTGCTGAGCACCCCGCGCCAGCGTATCCTGCTGGATGCCGGCGGCGCGCTGGAACCGGATGAGGCGCCGTGGCCGGTCCCGTCGGATATCGACGCGATCCTGTTGAGCCACGATCATGTGGATCATATTGCCGGGCTGAACCGGCTCCCGGCGCATATTCCGATCTACTGCAGCGCGGTCACCGCCCAGGCGCTGCCGCCGGGGCGCAATGTGCATCCGGTGGCGGTGCGCGGTCAGTTTTCCCTCGGCGAGATCGCGGTGACCACCGGTAGCTGCGGCCACGCCTGGGGCGGCATGTGGTTTCATCTGAACATCGCCGGCGGCCTGTTTTACAGCGGCGATATCAGTATGGAATCTCTGCTGTTCCGCTTTGATGTTCCGCCTCCGGCGCGTTTTGCGCTGGTAGATGCCTCCTACGGTTTATACGATGAACCGCAATACCGGCAGCGGCAAAAACTGCGGGCGCTGCTGTCGCAGCCTACCTTATGCCCGGTTCCGCCTTCCGGGCGGGCCGCCGAGCTGGCGCTACTTATGGCGCGCGAAAACCATCCGGATATCGCCATGGATGCCGCCTGTCGCGCCATGCTGGTTCAGATGGCGGAGCATGACGATGGCAGCCTGCACCCCGGGGTCGCCGCGGAGCTGCGGGCGCTGATTCCGGCGCTACCGGTCTTTTCGCCTCATGCGCAGCTGGTGCTGGCCGCCGACCCGGATGGGATGAACGGCATGGCGGGTGCGCTGCGGGCGCGGGATGATTTTCAGCATCGTACCCTGTTTACCGGCCATCTGAATCAGCTTGCGCACCAGCAGTGGCTGGCAGGTGAGGTCGACTTCTGCCGCTGGAACGTCCATCCCACCCTTAGCTGCCTGCAAACGCTGGTCGCCCGGCTATCGTGCCGCTATTTCGCACCGCTGTTTACCGCGATTGACAACCCGCATCAGTGGCAGCGGGCGCTGAACTGCCAAATTATGACTCATCCCACGATCGAGATGGAACTATGCCAATAATCTGTAAGCCTTTTGTCTTTGTTCGCCACGGCGAAACCGCGCTGAACCGGGATAAATTAATCGGCGGCAGTACGGACGTACCGCTTACCGAAGAGGGCGAACTGCAGGCGCAGGAAGTGCGTCCGCTGCTGAGCCGCTATCGCTGGAGCGGCATCGCCGTCAGCCCGCTGCTGCGCGCGCGGCAAACGGCCGAGCTGGCGCTCCCCGGCGCGCCCTATACGGTGTTCGATGACCTGCGCGAGCGGGACTGGGGCGATTTAGAACGGCGGCCATGGGCTGAACAGCCGCCGTACGAAGAGACGCCGCCGGGCGGGGAAAGCTGGGAAGCGTTTTGCCACCGGGTGACCGGCGCACTGAACGCTATTCTGACGCAGTACGAGCGTCCGTTAATCGTGGCGCATTCCGGAGTGTTTCGCGTGCTGCGCCGCTATGCGCTCGGCACGCCCTATGGCGCCCGGCCTGGTCACGTGGTGCCGATGTGGATCTCCCCCGGACAGCAGGCGAATGAGTGGCGGATGGTGCCTCTGGAGGAAGCCGATGAGCGCTAAACCCTGCGTGATTGTAGATATTGACGGCACTCTGGCGGAGTTTGACGCTGAAAAAATGCGTGACTGGGTGCTGGGGAGCGAGAAACAGTGGCCGCCCTTTTTTGAGGCGATGGCGGACGCGCCGCCGAACGCGGCGATACACAAATTAGTCGCGCTACTGAACGCGACCGAGCAGGCGGTTGTGATTTGCAGCGGGCGTCCCGCCGCGTTTCGTCTGCATACCGAGGCGTGGCTGGCGCGGCACGGTATTGCCTATGATGGGCTCTATCTGCGCCCGGATGGCGATGATGGCGTGGCGGATGAAGAGGTTAAGAAGGGGCTGTTGCAGCAGATCGTTGCCGATGGCTATCGGCCGTGGCTGGCGATCGACGACCGTCAGGCGGTGGTGGATTTCTGGCGCCGCGCGGGGCTGACCTGCCTGCAGTGCGCGCCCGGCAATTTCTGAATCTTAATGGCGGCGCTTGCGCAGTCCGGATGGCGCCGCAAAAAGTGACGCCATTTAAAAAAGACAATAAAAAAGCCACTCGCATGAGTGGCTTAACTATTTGCTTCTTAAGTAGAATTTGGTGGCCCCTGCTGGACTTGAACCAGCGACCAAGCGATTATGAGAATGGCGATATCATCCTACTCAATTATACTTTGTTATAATAAATCAATTACTTATAAAAATAATTGACACTGTATAAATAACCAGAAATACTCTATTTTACCTGTTCATGGCACCCCCGCGGGACCCCCAGACTGGAACCCCCGTGGCCAAACGATCTTTTTTGCGCAACAAAAATGGCTGAAAAAACATTCAGATTTACCAAATCCAGGCTTGAAAGTTTATCCCCGGCACCAAAAGGTGGTCGCGTAGAATATCGAGATTCTGAGGTGCAGGGGCTTATCCTACGTGTAACTGCTGGTGGTGTGAAAACGTTCAGCGTATCGCGTAAAAAACACGGAGAACACTTCCGGGTGACGCTTGGGCGCTTCCCCGATCTGAGCGTCGAAAATGCCCGACAGATGGCGGTAAGATCCCTGGGTGAAATGAGCATGACCCGGAAGAACCCTAACGACCTCCGCAAGCAGGAAGAAAAACGGTTGATAACGCTGCTGGATGCGTTTGAGGAACGTTTAAAGGTTCGGGGGCATCGGATTAGCCAAACAACCGCAGAACAATACAGAGGGCTGCTTACCAACTATTCCGGAGACTGGCTGAACCAGCCAATGGTTAATATTACTCGTGAGCGTATCGAGAATCGTCACAAAGCTGTTACCGATGGCTCTGTGTGGTTTGGTGTAGATCGTTCAAAGCTCCGGGCGGGTGTGGGAACGGGAAGTAAATCACAGGCGGATGCATGGGGACGTGCGATCAGGACTGTATTCCGTTTTGCCTGGGACCATTATCGTGATGATGAGGGGCGCAGTCTGCTGCCCGAACCACCAACGATGGTATTGAGTACCAAAAGCCACTGGCACGGGCTGACGCGAAAAACTGAGCGTGTAAGAAACTCCGACCTTGGGCGATGGTTTGCCGCTATCGAGCAGGTGCGCCTGCAGTCCGCCGAAAATCGGGATGATTTTGCAGAAGCTGTTTGTGACGCCATCTACATGATGATGTTTACTGGGCTGCGTAAGTCGGAGGTACTTCAACTGGAGTGGAGTCGGGTAAATATGGCGAGTCTGTATTACTGGATAGACAAGACAAAGAATGGGGATCCCTTGGAACTTCCAATGATCTCCTCTCTGCTGAAAATGTTCCGGCGTCGGCTGTCGCTTCGCAAAGCAGATGATCGGTTGGTGTTCCCCGGAAAAGATGGTGGCACAATCAGCGAGGCGAGAAAGGTCATTTCTCGGATTGTTGCGGCCACAGTGCCTGAGCATAACCCCGATGCTCTACAGCCAGTGAACTTTAAATACCATGATGCCCGGCGTACGTTTGGCTCTGCTGCGGCGCTATGCGGTCTCGATGGGTATCTGATAAAGCGTCTGATGAACCATAAAACCATGCGTAGCGCAGATGTTACGCAGGGCTATCTGCATTTTGGCGCTGATGAACTGCAGGAACATGCCGAGAAGGTGGAGCGTTACATACTGGAAAAAGCCGGGCTGGTGGAAAGCAAAGGTAATCTTGATATGCAGCTGCTGGCCGTCATGGGGTCGATGACCGATGAGCAAAAACGGAGAATTATTTTTGACGTGCTAAATCACGATAACATGCAGGTTGAAAAATGAGTTATTTGAAAAGAGTTGATAATGAGCATGTGGCAAAAATGATTGCCTTTAGAAAAATGTTCGATGATTTTTCATCTGAGCGGGCATTGGAACATGTTAATTTCACCGAAAAGTTGGTAGATAAAAAAACTATCAGTGAGAAAAAATGGATTGCTGATCAGTTTGCAGTAGCAGAGATGGTTTATAAGAGTAGGAGAATTTCTCCTGATGAGGAGACTTTGACGAGAGCTGTAAATGTTCTGACAGCCCTTGGTTATACGGATCTAGCGAGGGATCTTGGAACCCTTACTGAAAAAGTTATCCGCAGTACAACTTTCAGCGATATTTATATTAATAATATTATAGATGGCGCAATCAAAAAGAATAGAAGTGATGCAGCTTCAGGTTATCGCCATCATTTAAGTGATGAGATTTTGGCAATTATGAAAGCCACCTGGAAGAAAAACCCAGCATTGTCAAAAAAGAAAATGATATCAAAGTTAATGATACGCTATGAGGGGCGGGTAGATGAAGGGACCCTGGATAACTGGATCAAGAAAGAAAAATTGTTGCCACCAAAACCAAAAAAATACTTAATTTCTGATTTGGTTATTCCCAGCCAGTACGAATAGCATTGGATTGCCGAATAGGGGGGGGGTAGTAGATACCCCTCCCCATAAGTAACTCTCCATCCTGAATATTAAATTCCCACCTTATTGGATTAAAATCAAAAAACTAGAGTAGCTCCTGTTGTTAACCAGTAATACACGGAGCTACTTATGCATTTAGCCAAAATCGACAATTCAAAAAAACTTACTCGCAGTGAAGCTGCTGAGCACTTGGGTGTGAACGCACAGACGCTGGCGAACTGGGCTCATACAGGGCGGGTAAAAATCCCATTTCATAAAGTCGGACGCAAGGTCATTTACTTCAAATCTGATCTTGATGCTTATCTGGATTCCACGCGTAGAACTCAGACGGCTTGAGGTGGGATATGACACATAAAACAAAGGCAGCTTTGCAGAGCTGCCAATGTCACTACCAAAAACTCAAGCAAAATAAGAATACCAGGGTTAATGCTGGTGGTCAAAATCACATCTCAATCGATATTAGGGGTACCCTATCTTCTGATAGATTATGGGGCGGTCAGCACTTAAATTTAGATCCTTCCGTTTTCTTTCAATTGACGCTCAATGAATTCGAGGTGCTCTTTCAGCCGAGCTTTCCTTTTGAAGATTTTGCTGTCGATAGTGAAATTAAATGGGTTATGAGATTCAGATTTGGGGAATCTGATAAAAATCTCATTTTCGTAATCGTCTGTTTTAATGGAGCAATTATAGTCAGAGAAGTGATGCCTTACTTGATTAATGGCTTCCTCAACTTCTTGGACGTTAGGTACGGATTCATCATTAATCATGGTCATTATGTGGCCTCATTCGGAGCGATTTTAGTCTGCTTACGTTGGCGGCGTTTGATCTCACCTCTTGCTGCAGTTACGAGAAAACCAGCGGTGCTTTCGCCTTCTTGCTTCAAACTTTCAATATCTTCCATCACATCATGGGGGATTCGAACTGTAGTCATTTGTGACTTTGCATTCTTCGCACCTGTTGCCATTACTAAAACTCCTTGTGTTAGGTGTATTTCAGTATACGCAAAAAAAACAAAAGAAAAAGACTTGAAGTGTATTTCACTTTGGGCTAGCTTGAATATCGAAGGTGAAATACACCTTGTAAGTGCGAAGCCCGGCAGTGCTAGGAACACTAACCGGGCCTCTAACCACAAACCGTTAGTAGAGGTAACAGTTATGGCTGGATCACAGCATACCCAAACTCACCCCAAATTTACATGGTTGTTCCTTGCGACACCCAAAAATCATCCTGAGTGTTTACCTGTGCTCCTTCGCTTCAGTTCTGACACTGAAGACGGTGCCCGCCAGGCATTTCCGGGCTGGGAACTGATTTTTGCCGCGAAAATCCGCACTGAATCCCCCTGCAAGTTTGCTTTCTACGATTATGAAGTCGGAATGGGTCTGGCGTTCGACTGCCGCGAGGTGCGCTCATGAATACTGAATATTTTAATGGCCTGAAGGCGGGTTTTAAGGGCGCACCCCTGGATGCTGAAAACGCCATATTCCCTGTGGTCGATATGATAAATGCTGCATCTTTTTTGCTTCGAACAGCAGGACGGCATGAAACCGGAATGATTCTGCTGGAGATTGCAGAGGAATATGCGTCGCTGGTGGCGGAGAATATCAATCGCGGAGATACGGAGGCGCATTATGAATAGAAAATATCTATTTATTTTCATCGTTGGTGAGAAGTCCTCTTCTACATCTCGTTGCCGCGTGGAAGTGGTTTATGCAGATAACAAACGTTATGCATGGCGAGAAGTTACGAGAAAGATCCCAAAAGGCGTAAGTATCCGTCTGTGCGCCAACATACGTTTGAAAGATGTTCCTTATGAGTTTTACCAGGATGGGTTAACTTTTTCACTTAGCTGGGGGAAATTCCATGCGTAGTCAGATACCTATGCTCAATGTGGATCTCCACGTCTCCCCCGACTTTTCTGGCCGCATCATGCTTTATGTGGTCGATGGGATTGTTAAATGCGAAATGCGATTACATGAGGATGAAATTATCGGTACGCCGTCTCTGTTCAATCAACTGCTCGAGCGTGCCGGATATCATGTAACAACCGCCAAAAAGGATTAATGCCATGAGAAAGAAAAATACCGGACTTAATGCCGGGGGCTTCACTCATCCTGAGATCCTCCCGGGCGATATTTACAAGGATAAACGGGGTGAACGTGTAACGGTTTTATCTGCGACGCCAAACCGAATTTGTTTTATTCGTGACGGATACTCAGGGGAATGTGCATTTCCTGCGGTTCGTTTTCTGAGGGAGTTTACGCCAGTGAAGCGCCAGACGATCGCCGAATGGTGCGATACCAACAACACAGCAGAAAAGATAAAGAAAATTCGCGCGTTGATTGCTGCTAAGAGAGTCGGGAAATGAAGAACGCACCGAACGTAAAGGCGCTGCCGAAGGACAAATTTACTGAGGCGATTATCTTCGCTGGTGCTGACGCATGGAGTCATGCCAAAGGCTGGGAGGAAGGTATGGGCAAACAGGTAGCCGGCGATACCACGCCGCCGGTTTATCTGGGGCCGAAGCAGCTGGAGGAACTGGACAACCTTCGCATTATCGATGACGGACGCAGAGCTGCGCGGGTATACCTGGCTGGTGAGATTGAGCCGCTGATGATTAACGCGATTGGTACTCGGTTGGCGCTCGCAGGTGTGCAGGATGCCAAATTGTATAAAGGCATTCCAGATCGCCATCCGGAAGACTGGCACGATTATCTGAACCGGTTGCGTGAACAAGCGGAACGGGGGGAAAGAACTGTGGTCGATCTGCCAGTAACTAAGCGAGAACACTTGCAAAATAGCGTAGTGCCAGCACTGAACCAGATGGGGGCCAGCCAGCGCGGTGAGGTGCTGTTGGCTCACTATGATGGGAACCTGGCGATTCATGCCGACTCTGATACGGTTCACCACTACAACGGTGTTGTCTGGAATCCACTACCGGATAAAGAACTACAGCGTGAAATGGCACAGATCTACATCGATTCTGAGGTGGCCTACTCGCAGAACGCCATTAAATCTGCGGTGGAAACTATGAAACTGAGTCTACCGGTCATGGGGGTTACAGCCCGCAACCTTATTGGCTTCAGCAATGGTGTATTTGATACCCGGACGGGGCAATTCAGGGAGCATAACAAAACCGACTGGCTGCTGATTGCCAGCGAACTGCCGTTCAGCCCGCCGGCAGATGGCGAGACGCTGGCGACTCATGCGCCGAACTTCTGGAAATGGCTTCGCCGTTCCGTGGCCAGCAATGACCGTAAGACGGATCGTGTACTGGCTGCGCTGTTTATGGTGCTGGCGAACCGTTACGACTGGCAGTTGTTCCTTGAAGTTACGGGGCCGGGTGGCAGCGGTAAAAGCGTCATGGCGGAAATCTGCACGATGCTGGCGGGCAAAGCCAATACCGTATCAGCCAGTATGAAAGCGCTGGAAGATGCAAGGGACCGGGCGCTGGTGGTTGGCTACTCGCTGATCATCATGCCGGACATGACCCGCTATGCTGGCGATGGTGCCGGGATAAAAGCCATTACCGGCGGCGATAAGGTGTCGATAGACCCGAAACACAAGGCGCCATACTCGACGCGGATACAGGCGGTAGTGCTGGCTGTAAACAATAATGCCATGACGTTCAGCGACCGCAGTGGCGGGATATCTCGTCGCCGGGTGATATTCAACTTTTCCGAGGTCGTGCCGGAGGATGAGCGGGATACGATGCTGTCCGAAAAAATCGAAGGGGAGTTGGCCGTCATTATTCGTCACCTGCTCACACGTTTTGCCAGCCAGGACGAAGCCAAACGACTACTTCACGAACAGCAGAAATCAGAGGAGGCACTGACTATTAAGCGCGAAGGTGACTCGCTGGTGGACTTCTGCGGCTATCTGCTGTCGTCGGTGGCGTGTGACGGGATGTTTATCGGTAACGCTGAGATAGTACCATTCAGCCCACGCCGTTATCTGTATCACGCCTACATGGCATACATGCGGGCCAATGGACTGAGTAAGCCGGTGTCGTTAATGCGGTTCGGCACGGATATGCCCGGTGCTATGTCCGAGTATGGGAAGAAGTACGATAAACGGAAAACAAAGCACGGTATCAGGTCAAACGTCACCCTGCATGATGATTCAGAAGATTGGATGCCATCATGTAACAGTACTTCTGAGAACGGCAAGGTAGAGTAAAGTTATAAATTAAGTGTTCACCAGTATTCACCCTGTTAAAAAGTTTATTTATAACAGCAAGTTAAATGGTGAACACTTATTTGTTAAGTATTCACCAAGTATTCACCTGTTCACCTTTTGATTGTTTTTCATCCTAAAGGGTGAAGGATAGGGTGAACACTAGTGAATACCTTAAAGAAGAGTATTCACCATATAACTACATGAATATAATCATGAAATTTGAAAAGGTGAAGGGGTGAACACTTAAACGCATATTTTTTAATTTTATAGCTGAGTGGGTCCAGTAAACGTCAGTGCAACCTTTGCTACATCGCTGGCTGGCAGAGTCCCAGCGGCTAAGTGAACAGGCTCGTTTTAATCTGAACATTTCTGGAGTGGGCGGGAGGGTATGATATAGAGATCTGTTTCTTGAATCGCCTGAGTGGCTACCAGAGCAGAAAATTCCGGTTCCAAACGTGACATTTCGTCGCTTACCTTCTGTACCAGTCTTTTGATTTGTTATATTGTGCTTTCGTATAGAAGTTCAGGTTTGACTTTGCCAATATAAAATCGCGGTAGACGCGTAGTGGGTAGGTTTAGCGGATGGACAAAAAGAAGCAGATGGAGCAATTCAATATTGCCTATATACGTTCTCTTGCTGCACATGCAGGCTTTAAAGTGTCTACTGGTGAAGTAGATGATGATAGTGTTGATATAACAATTGAAGGGACTGGGTTTAATAACTCAGTTATTCGGAACCCCAAGGTAGATATTCAGTTAAAATCCACTAAGAACTTTAAATTAAAAGATAATGTTATTACATATGCTTTAAAAGCAAAAAATTATTCAGACCTAATTGGTGATAATGTTTTATCTCCTAGATATTTAGTATTGCTCCATTTGCCGGTTAATGACTCTGATTGGCTATACCACAGTGTTAATGGTATTACATTAAGAAATAGATGTTATTGGTTTTCGTTAAGGAATTTGCCTCCAAGTGCCAACAGGAATAGTGTAACTCTTAACATACCTGCCAATCAGGTGTTGACTTCATCTTTGCTAAAGGACATGATGAAGGCGGCTAGCAACGGGATGAGTGTATAATATGAAATTATACAATGAGAAATTTATAACGACAGAGGACTTTTCGAACTATCTTATTTTGAAAGGATGGATCTTATTTTCTAAATTACCCAATGTTGCTAATGTCTGGCGTTATGAGAAAAATGATAATTATGAAATATTACAGCCAGTCCGTGCCGATTTAAAAGATTATTCCAACAGAGTTGTCGATATCATTAATGTTCTCAGTGAGAGTGAGAATAAATCAAAGGATGAGGTTGTTAGAGAACTTGATAATATTAGTAATGATATTATTAGTCTCAGAGTAATTCATGATGATGTAGCTAACGGAGAGATACCTTTTGCTGATGGACTTATTCTGTTTTCTAAAACAAAAGACTTGATGCTTTCAGCTGCAAGGTCTGTTGTTAAGCCTCAGCGCGGCCGCTATTCTGGCAAAAATCCAGAGGTTGTAGATCGTTTCTTCAATAGCCTGAAACTAGGTCAAACCCAGGTCGGTAGTTATGTGCTTAATCTGGTTTCACCAATATATTGGGAAGATGATGTACAGGAAGATTATTGTAAGGTTCCTTTTTCAAGAACAGTTACGGAACGGTTAATGTATAGCATTGAGAAACTAAGTAATGCTGTTGATAAATATAAGGAGTGTGGAGATTTAAAAGTTTTTGAATCTATTATTAACGACGGTGTTAATGCAACGCTATGCTCTGCAATAATTGGTTTGAGTGGATTGAATAAGTCAAGGATTGTTGAGATTACGGTCTTAAAGTCAGTCATCGCTGATGCTTCAAATAGTGATATAACTAAAGTGTCTATAACGCCAGAGAAGATAAAATATATCGAAGAAGCAGAAGGTTATTACTCAAGTAACTATACAGTGAAAGGTTATAATCTTGTCGGTTCGGTAATTAGGTTAAATAGAGATATAAATTCATCGGGTGGGACGGTGACCATTGTTGAATCTTCTGAGAATAACCGTAAAGTTACGGTTGAACTCGATGAGGAACACTATAATGAAGCCATTAAAGCACATGAGAATAAATATGAAAATGCACGTTTGGTTGGTATGCTGATAGTAACTCCGAAGACGACAAAACTTGTTGATGTGAGTGAGTTTCACATATTACATCATCCCATAAAGTAAGGGTGAGGGTGTTTTTTTGATTTTAGCTCGATTAAATTCGGGCTTATGTATTGATCGGCAACAATATATTTAATGAGACTGAAGAGAATAAGGACGGTTGAGCTAGTATAAAAGGTTAAATGAACGCAGGTTTTAGTGCTCGCTAGTTGCAATGCTCAACGTTGGATACTGTAACCACTCAGCAGTCTAGGGATTATATGTAAAACCAGAACGACTCTTGAAATGCCCATATCTTATTTATAGGAAAATGAGATGTGTTCTGCTTGTAGGGGGTAGAATTAGGTTTCCGTCAGAGAGGAAGAGCGCAAAGACCACACATCGCTTCTCCTCCAGTGTCCTCTTGATAATCAGAGAAAGTAGTAACTACTGCTACGTAAGGCTGCATTCCTTTTTAGGTTACTACGCAATTAAAGTTCAGAAAGGAATTTCCACTGGCACATGAAGTTGCGCCGGTGGAGTCAATGCCTTAATCAAGAATAACTCTTCGTGAACTCATTCCTTTGTCTGTTGGGGTAATATGAAGGGCTTCGCCATTTTTCCAAAAGTTGTATTTTGTATTGAATGATGGATTTGAGAAATTTATCACGTCCCCGCAATCAAATATCTCTGTTGGCTCAATAGAAATGGTATGTTGGTCATCATTAAAACTGGCGTCAAATGACACGATATTGAATAAATATTTTTCGCTTTTAGTATCCATATAGCGTTCTTTGCTTTTTCTCAGAAGTATTTCTTTAATGATGTTTTTGTTTTGTTCAGACATGCGCATGCCATAAATCACGCCAGCAATCTGTGAGTTGTCGTAATGAAATATTTTGTCAATTGGTGAAAGTATCTCCTTAGATAAGCTGGGTGAGGGCGCATGTATGTATAGCCTTGATTCTTCTTCGTAGTCCCAGCAAGCAGATTTTGTTAAATATACATTCTCTCTGCTTTCCCAATAAGAGGTAATTTCTTCGTTGGATAACTCTCTACCGTAGACATAACTCGGAAATAGAGTGAATCCATCAAGGTTTTTCTTGCTTCCATAAGTAACGTTATGCATTTTAAATTTCTCCTCAATGCTGAGAGAGCAGTGATCACCTAAATTTATAATGCTTTTTTTACGGGATTTGCACTGGTTAATATTTCCTTCTATACTTCTGAATATAAGGCAGAAACCCTCATGCTTTCCTGTGTAATGGGACCACATTAATGTGTTTTTATATGTTCTGGAAAATGATACAGAACATCCTTCGGATGGAATATATCCTGAAATGTAATATTTTAGTGTTTCAGAAAGAAAATATGCCGTTTCTCTCTTTGATTCTCCAATAAAGGATAAAATCAGTTCAAACAAAAATGTTTGGTTTTCTACTAATTTTCTAACCGAAAGTGGCGATTTTTTGGCGAAACTTTCAGCTAAAAATCTCGTATCTACTGGCAGGCCTTTAAAGGCTAAATCTAAAAGCCTGTTCCACTTTGGAAAGTCTTCTGGGAATTCATAAGAAATTAATCCATCAAGAGGGTCGTTTAACTCCGATGGATATGAAAAATACAACTCATCGTAAATTAGCTCTTTGATGGATAAGGCGCTCATGGGGCGATATCTGTAATACAGCATTTAATTATCCTCATTTTATATGGCGGCTTATTGTGTATGAAACGTAACTTTTTGCCCTTAAACGAAAACAAAAGTCTCTTATGAGTATTGAGTCGTTCCCTGCAGTCACAATCGACCAGCCAATCATCTTTGTGTGAGCCAAGGACAAAGGGCTTCAATGTAGGCCGCCTACCATTTAGTGAAGATACCTTCTTCTTCCCTCGTAGTTGCATTTTTTATGATTTAAATATTTTATCTTGACGATTTAATTTATTGATCATAAGTTAAGCGTATGAAGAAGAGTTCTGTATGTTTAACCAGTATCAGGAGGTCAGGAAATGGCAGTCACGAACAAAAAGCCGATTCTTGTTGATCAGCCGATTCTCGAAGGGTTACAGCGCCTCCGGGATGATGAATGCCGGCGTTCTACCGTTGGCGCAGCCCCAAGCATTCAGGAGCTGGCGCGTCACCTTTTGCGCCAGGGCATCCACCGGCATGAGGCGGGCAAGAAGTAACGCTACCGTCCGAAAAGGAGAAACCAATGCCGTTAATGAAATTACCCACATGGGCGCTAACAGCGTTCGGTACGAAAGGTAAGAAAAAACAGCCCCAACTATCTGAGGAAAACCCATCCATGTTCGATTTCTCGCATCTGTCAGGAAAAACCAAAACGAAAGGCGAGTCCGATAACGGGAATGCGCCACTGAAGCTGGACAGTGACGACACCCAGATCACCCGACCTAAGCAGCACAGTCGCGGCCACAATGTCGCGGTATCGACTGAAGCTAAGGATAACCCGGTTCTGGCGGTTCGTTTGCTGAAGGAGACCGAGCTTTCTTCGAAGAAAATTAAGCTGAAACTGGCATCGTCACCGGCGGCCCTTTCTGTCTTTACCATGAAATTTATGGAAGAGAACGATCCAACCTGGGAATTTCAGGACGATGAAGAGAAAGCCCACACGGCGCTGATGTTTTCGACGCAGAATCGCGACGCAAATGGTTATATCGCTGCCAAAACCAGCGCTCTCAAGGCATTGAAGAAAATGGAAGAGCCTCTGACAGGGGATGAGGTCAAGGCATTAGCCAGCATGGCATCGAAGATGCAAAATGATTACGACCCGATGTCGCCTGAAAATGTGAGAGCTCGCCGCAAGGCTGACGAAGAGTATCAGGAAGAAGTCGCCCAGGCGGCCGCACGCCGTAATGACCGTATCCGGGCATCTGGTGTGAGCTTGCCGGGAGATACTCGTCGCGTTAATGGCAAGATTGAAGGGCCGGTACGTGAAGCCGAACTCCTTAAATCACAGGTTCCTCTCTGAGAGGTGCGGTGATGAGCGTTATGAATTTTCAGCACCTCAATCCGCCGCAGCCCGATGCGCAGGCATATGGCTTTTCCGGGCGCCGTATGCAGCGCATGCATCGACTTCAGCAGTCTGTTGAAGACGAGCAACCCCCTGAACGTCGCCATTCTGATGCACATCTGATCGCGGTGAGCAAAGAGGCCAAACAAAACCCGATACAGGCACTTCATCTTATCGCTGAAGGGATACCACACCAGCGGGCCATCGCCTTACTGCAGGGCAGCGTTCGGCAGCTCAGTCGTTTTACCCGTCGGGCCATGGAGAAAGCCTATCCTGGCTGGGAGTTCCTTGATGCCGAAGACCAGAACATGGCGGCATTCCAGCACAGCATGATTAACGGCGACACCAACGGCTATCGGGCTGGCTTTAACGCTGCTCTGTCGGCGCTGGAGAAGTTTGTAGAGCCAGTTACGTTTGACGATATCGTGAATAGCGTTAATTCGCTGGTGGAGGAAGTATGAGTAATTCATTCGATTTTGAGCTGGTTGCTGATGACAGGGTCAGCGGGACCATTGACGACATTAATGAGGCTATTCGAAATCTTGGACCGCATCTGGAGAAGACGCGGGAAAGCCTCAGGCTGGGCGGGGATGAGACTGCAGAAGATTTAGATGGTGTCGTTGACAGACTAGGAAAAATGTCACGAGGTGCGCGTGATAATGTTCAGTTTATCGGTGACATCATTCCTCCGTTGAAAATTGTAGGTGAACTGGCTGGTAAGGTGGCTGGGTTCGGAGCTGCTGGCGTCGTAGGGTTCGGTGTCCAAAAGATTGCTGACGGTTTTCGGGATGCGGCAAAAGGGGCATATGACCTCGAAACGCACGCCAAAAATACCGCCATGAGCGTTCAGGAATTTTCGCGGCTGGCCGGTGCCATGCGTATTTTAGGGGCGGACAGCGAAAGCGCAACTGCTTCAATAGATAGTTTCTTTAAGGGGCTCAATGAAGCAGCCAGCGCGAAAAATCCGGGGTTTATGAATGCTATGTCGCAAATTGGTGCGCAGATCGAGAAGAATAAAGATGGTTCGGTGAACACCTTAAAAACACTGGAGTCGATTGCGAAAATTTTCCCAACCCTACGGCCTGATCAACAAAAATCCGCTGCCGATGGGTTGGGTATGACGCCTGAATTGCTGACACTGATGCGTGAAGGTGTGGAATACAAAAAATATCTGGCGAAGGCAGATAAATTTGGTCTGACAGTGGATCCTGAATTTAATGCGGAAATGTCAGAAGCCAATCGCCAGATGAATGAACTTTATGCTCGTGTTGCTGGTTTTAAAACGGTTGCAGGGAATGAAACAATTAAGTTATTTCGACACGATCCCGCTATTGATAAATCTCTCAATGACGCCCAAAAATATGACGGGAAGGTCTTTTATCATGGCGATCGTGATAAAGATATTCGTTGGAAAGCATTAAGGGATGATGAGTTTAAAGCCAGTCTGTCAGCTTCTGAAAGGCTCAACTTTACACTTAACAGACCCGACCCCGAGGTGGAGAAAAAGCTTAATGCCCGATACGGCGCAATGTGGCAGGCATATCGGTTGCAGGATGATTTATCTGCCATTTCCAAAATATCCGGCAATGACAAAGTCCCTTATAACGATGGCCATAATGCCTCTAACACTCTGGGATTTCGGAATCACAATCCTGGCAACTTGAGAGATGCCTCAAACACAACAGGGAAGAACGGCGGTTTCTCGACGTTCGCCAGTGATCATGATGGCCTTGCAGCAATGGCGCGCCAACTGATGTTATACGGTGACCGCGGAAATAATACCCCAAGGGGCTTTCTTCATACGTATGCCCCGAGTTCTGAAAACAATACCCGGGCTTATATCGATGATGTGACTTCCAGAACTGGTTTTGGTGCAGGCCAGCGTCTTGACCTCCATAACCCTGAAGTCCTTAAGACGTTGATGGCCGCAATGATCAGGCATGAGCAGGGCTCTCAACCCTATACGGAGGAACAACTCAAAAACGCGATAAGAATGGCCATAACGGATGACCGGTGGTCTGGAAAGCGCAGCCCGGAGCTACTCTCTCAGCAGCGGAACAATATCAACGCGATGCCGACTGGTGGCTATCGCCCGGAATCAATACTGGCGCCAAAGAAAAGCAATAGTGACTCGAATGCCGTCACCGATAACCTGGCCCGCTCCCTCAAGGATGCTTTCACAGAACAACCGTTAAGACTGGAGATCGTTATGACTAACGATAAAGGCGAGCGAAAAACTTACAACGTTGAGAACAACGGGAAAATAATTACGCCCATGAACTATTGATGCGGCCTTCCGCCGTCGCCTTACAAAAATGGGTCCTTCCTGAGACTTTTGTAAGGCACGGGCATTGCGCGCCGCGGTGTTTTTGTAGCTATGGGTTTTCAATTTGATTGACACTTTACACTTGACACTTTTTTGTTGTCAGGTTGTTAAGTCCCAGAAACGGCGCGTGATGCAGGGGAATTGGTGAGGATTTTGGTTGACAGTTTGATTGACACTTTCAGCCCGAAAAGTGTCAAGTTGACAGAAAAAAGTGTCAAGCGGTAGATCCCTTGACGTTTGATTGACAGTTTTCCGCCGGCGGGTTGACACACTGGCCAGCCGGCGACAATGAGGCAGGAGAAAAATTATGTCACTAATGAGCGTCAGCCAGTACGCAAAACATGCCGGAATGAGCCGGCAGGCGCTGTATAACTGGGAGAGCCATGAAGGATTTCCGGCGCGGGTTGACGGGAAGATTGACCAGGAGGTCTGCGATGCCTATCTGGCCCGATACCGCAGCGCCAGTGACCCGCGCACGAAGAATGCCAGGGGAAAAACCAAATCTGCTCCAGCCGGTCAGGCGCAGGGGAGTGCGCTGGTGGAAATGAGTGTTGCGGAGATTAAGCGCATCATGGCGTCAGGTGCCGGTAAGGTGTCCGGGATGGACCCGGACGAACGTGCCCAACTGGCTGCAAAGGCTGTGGAGCTGTTTTTAAGCGAAGGGCCTTATAACCCTCCTGTGACGTTCGGCGGCTACCGGCTGTCGATTGTTGAAACGCCAGATGTTGAAATCGGGCAGATCATCGCGGGCGGCGCGTTCGGTCTGTCTGCATATGATGTGATTTACGAGTGCCGGGATTACACCCTGACCCTCATGAGCGATGAAACCGAAGAAACAGCCATGCGGAGAGTGATCCCTTCGTTGCTGTATGCCCTGGCCGACGATACCGACTAAAGCAAAGTGTGCCAGCGGGCTCCTGTTATTCCAGCCCTTCGGGGCTGGCTTTTTATATCGTTGCCCAGGGCATAGCCGGTGAGCCTGTAGAGCAAGAGGATAAGACTATGTTAAAACAGAAGAAAATCGAGGTGGTAATTGAAGAGCTGGCCCGCCTACAGGGGCATGAGCTGAATGCCGCCGATATGCTGGAGTTACGTTGCAGGGTTGCGTGTACGCTCGCAGCGAAGGAGCGGCACCGCAGGCGAATGACTGCTCCCGAATATCACTGGTGTAAGCCAGCACCTCGCCGATAACCTCTTGTTCATTGAACCGCTAAAACTTTATTAACGTGTCATATACTGAAAAATCTACCAGCGCCATAAGGTTGAATTCACTAAAAGCATGACGGCCAAAGTGACGGTCTCGGATAAATCAAAGAGTTACAGCGAGTACAGACTGAATTTCTCCTGCTTAGTACCTGAGTGGCCACGGCGCTGTCAGTGAAGAAACAGAAAAGCCCCGAATTAACTCTGAGACATTCCAGTGACTAAAACCGAAACCACCCAGGTAAGTTTCTATCTTATAAAATGTTGTCTAAAAGTGATAAACAATTAGCAGTTTGGCAGGGAGAGTAAATTGTCACTCCACTTGCCATCGGCGTAAGTCCTAATGTATTTAGCCCCGCCATTCCCCGGGTCTACAACACCTACATACGCAACATTACCCGCCGAATCTTGGACATAGAAAGTATGTTCTTTATTTTCAATCGCACGAACAACCTGAGCGACAGTCCATTTTGAACCAGCTGGTTGAAACTGGTCGCTACCTACATGAGTAATATGTTGGTGAGATTTCACTGTTCCTGACAAGGTAATGCACTTAATTCTTACATTTGCCATGTAAACGATCCTCATTTTTTATAGAACTGAGTTGGAAGGCTGTGCGCGCGATTACGCAAAAACAAGTGTAAGATATCATTTCAAAAAGTGCGTGTATGTTTTTTGATTTTATCCTTTATTTACATTTTTTTGGGGATTGCTCTCAGAACCTGTTGTCATGGTTAGTGAATTGAATCTGATAATGAAAATTTCGGTCGGGTGTTATCACCGCTACCGGTATTGTGCATACCGTGACACGCTCCATCAGCCTGCCAGCATCCAAGATTTCTAACGCTCTCCACCACGATCCGTGATTCGCGTCTCACTACCTATCAAAATCAGTAAATCGGAGGCTGCTATCATTGATAAATAAGTTTTTAACCATATTTATTAGAAGGTATTTAACTCAAAGGATCATTTGAATGGCCGGACAATTAGACGAAGCAGCAAAACAGATTTTGGGTACCTTACTGGCAGATTTTACAGATCGAGGGTTAACTGCGCAGGACTTAAAAAAAGGTTATGAAGGCCCGAATATCAATGCGCTAGCGACTGCAGTATGCAACGTCGCTGATTTTACATCTGTAGATTTTGAAGTTGCCTTTGGTGATCTCGAAAAAGGTAAGCTAATCAGAACCGGGCCAATGAAAATGTTTGATAATGATCACAATAGTTCTGTGGTCATTATTGGCTCTTATAGTCTACGTGATTTTGTTTATTTGACGGAAGCTGGATACAAGGAGTCCAGAAAGGTACCAAATCGCCCGGAACGTGTTCAGCGTATAGTCAATAATCTGACCATCACCGGCGGTAATTTCAGCAATACGCAACTAGGACAGGGGGAAGTCGTTTCTCAGACTCAAAACATCACGAGCAATTCCGATTCTGAAATAGTTTCAAAGCTGATTTCTATCCTTGAAGAACAGGGGCAGCCGGTTAATGCTACACAACGTACTGACATCGCTGCTGCAGTAGCTGCAGCGAATGAAGGTGATGGTAAGGAGGCGAAATCTTTGCTGGCTAAAGTCTGTGGGCCGGTTTGGGAATCGGTACAGCCGGTTATGTGGCCGATAGTGGGTGAGTTGGTCAAGAAAAGCCTTGGGCTTTGATATCGATAATATTCTTCATGGGCCGCGCTTGCGGCCTTTTTCATACCTGCTGTACGAGCAGTAATCCTGCTAAGCGAAAAACAACCTTTCCGTATAAATTGACCAAGCGATTTATACCCGGCCTTACCCCCTGATGGCACCCCCACGGGACCCCCAAGGAAAGCATAAGGGCCGGAAATTTCTCTCCAGCCCTTGCTGTATCTGGTGGCCCCTGCTGGACTTGAACCAGCGACCAAGCGATTATGAGTCGCCTGCTCTAACCACTGAGCTAAGGGGCCGTGGCGAGGGATTATAAAGTAACTGGCAGATGCAATCCAGCGTAAAACGCACGGCTGCTGTTTTTATAAACAATGCATTTTCAATCCTTTATAATCAGCATTTAGGTATTGAGCTGGGGGAAAGATGATTAACGATATTCTGGCGCCGGACCTGCGGGTGGTCTTCTGCGGCATCAATCCGGGGAAGTCCTCTGCCCATACCGGTTTTCACTTCGCGCATCCGGGAAATCGCTTCTGGAAGGTGATTTATCAGGCCGGATTTACCGACCGCCTGCTGAAGCCGGAAGAGGAGCTGCAGCTGCTCGATACGCGCTGCGGGATTACCATGCTGGTGGAGCGCCCGACGGTGCAGGCCAGCGAGGTGGCGCTGCAGGAGCTACGCAGCGGAGGGCGTGAGCTGGTGCTGAAAATCGAACAGTATCAGCCGCGGGCGCTGGCGATCCTCGGTAAGCAGGCCTTTGAGAAAGCGTTTCAGGTCCGCAGCGCGCGCTGGGGTAAGCAGCAGGTGACCATCGGCGATACGGAGGTGTGGGTGCTGCCTAATCCCAGCGGGCTGAACCGGGCGACGCTGGATAAACTGGTGGAGGCGTATCGTGAACTGGATGATGCGCTGGCATCGCGAGGACGGTAGGGCGCTGTTGCGGCTGGCGGTGAATTCAGAGCAAAAAAAAGCTCCCCGCAGGGAGCTTGTTTGTTTCCGGCGACGATTAATCGTCAAGGAAGCTACGCAGTACTTCAGAACGGCTCGGATGACGCAGCTTACGCAGCGCCTTCGCTTCGATCTGACGAATACGTTCGCGGGTAACGTCGAACTGTTTACCCACTTCTTCCAGCGTATGGTCGGTGTTCATATCGATCCCGAAACGCATACGCAGCACTTTCGCTTCACGGGCGGTCAGACCGGCCAGAACGTCGTGCGTGGCCGCGCGCAGGCTTTCCGTGGTGGCGGAGTCCAGCGGCAGCTCGAGGGTGGTATCCTCGATGAAATCGCCGAGATGCGAATCTTCATCGTCGCCGATCGGCGTTTCCATGGAGATGGGCTCTTTAGCAATTTTCAGCACTTTACGAATTTTATCTTCCGGCATCAACATGCGCTCAGCCAGCTCTTCCGGCGTCGGTTCGCGACCCATTTCCTGCAGCATCTGGCGGGAGATACGGTTGAGCTTGTTGATGGTCTCAATCATATGCACCGGGATACGGATGGTGCGCGCCTGATCCGCGATGGAGCGGGTGATCGCCTGACGGATCCACCAGGTTGCATAGGTGGAGAACTTGTAACCACGACGATATTCGAACTTATCGACCGCTTTCATCAGACCGATGTTACCTTCCTGAATCAGATCGAGGAACTGCAGGCCGCGGTTGGTGTATTTCTTGGCGATCGAGATAACCAGACGTAAGTTCGCTTCAACCATCTCTTTCTTCGCACGGCGGGCTTTCGCTTCCCCGATAGACATGCGACGGTTGATATCTTTAACCTGCTCAATGGTCAGGCCGGTCTCTTCTTCAATCTGCTGCAGTTTCTGCAGGCCGCGCTGAACGTCTTCTTTGACATCGTGCAGCTTTTCAGACCACGGCTTGTTCATCGCGATAGCGGCGTTGAACCAGGTCTCGCTGGTTTCGTTGCCGGTGAATAGGGTGATGAAGTTCTTCTTCGGCATTTTGCACTGTTCGACGCACAGTTTCATGATGATGCGTTCCTGAGTACGGACGCGATCCATCATGCTACGCATGCTGCCAACCAGGTAATCGAACTGTTTCGGCACCAGACGGAACTGTTTGAACACTTCTGACAGCTTGAGAATTTCTTCCTGCGCGGCGGCGTGGCTACGACCTTTGGCTTTGATGGTGTCGCGGGTCAGCTCGTACTGCGTACGCAGTTCAGCGAATTTCTCGCGCGCCAGCTCAGGGTCGATGCTGTTGTCGTCATCGCTGCTGTCGTCGTCGTCTTCTTCATCTTCGTCTTCGTCGTCATCCATCTCTTCCTGAGAGAGTTCAGAACCGACGTGCGTGGCGGTTGGCGCCAGGTCTTCCTCGGCGTTCGGATCGACGAAGCCGGTGATCAGGTCAGACAGACGCGCTTCTTCAGCCTCAACGCGATCGTACTGCTCCAGCAGATAGGTAATCGCTTCCGGATATTCAGCAACGGAGCACTGAACCTGGTTGATCCCATCTTCGATACGTTTGGCGATGTCGATTTCGCCTTCACGCGTCAGCAGCTCTACGGTACCCATTTCGCGCATGTACATGCGCACCGGGTCGGTTGTCCGCCCGATTTCCGATTCAACACTGGACAGAACCTGTGCAGCCGCTTCTTCTGCATCTTCGTCGGTGTTGTTGCTGTTTTCAGCCAACAGCAGATCATCGGCATCCGGTGCTTCTTCCATCACCTGAATGCCCATGTCATTGATCATTTGGATGATGTCTTCGATCTGATCGGAGTCGACGATATCTTCCGGCAGATGGTCATTGACCTCGGCATAGGTCAGATAGCCTTGCTCCTTACCACGTTGGACAAGAAGCTTCAGCTGTGACTGCGGGTTTTGCTCCATAAGACGGTATCCACACTTAATTCGTTTGATTGGTGTCGACAGACAAAACTGCCAACATTTAAAGCGAGGGCGTACTTATATTATTGCCGCTGCGCCTCAGCGCGGCTGTCGGGGGCTTCCCGAACGATATTCGGCACTTAAGCCGTGCAATTCATTTTTTTGCCAGCTCCTGACTGATTGTCCAGAGTTCCCGGCGTTCTTCACTGCTTAAACCGTGCGTGCGATCGCGAGCTATCAACTCTTCTTGTCGCAGTTCGAGCAGTGAATCAAACATATGGTTGAGCGAGTCGGTGAAGGTTTTTTCTGCGATATCTTTATCTGCTATATCGTCCCACATCGACAGTTTTTCAAGGGTCGCGGCCTCATTTGTCCCGCGATACTGCTCTAAAAGTTGCCCGGTTGTCAGACCCGGCTGAGATAGACAGCTGCTGACCAGTTCGCTGAACAGGCCAAGCCCGGGCATTTTGCTCTGATCCAGGCCTGCTAAAGGCGGGACCAGCGGCGCCAGATCCGGGTTTTGCACCAGCAGTCCTATCAGTATACGCATGGTCGTGCGTTTTAGCTGCGGCGCGGGGCGCGGAGCACCATTTTCTGTCTGTTTTGGCATTAAACGTTCAAGCTGGGCATCATCCAGAATCCCCAGCTTGTTGCCCAACTCCTGGCGCAAATAAATGCGCAGCGTTTCGCCCGGCACCTGGGTTATCAGCGGCAGCGCTAAGGTGCTGAGCTGCGCGCGCCCATCCGGGGTGCTCAAATCAACCTGCGGCAGCAGGCTGTTGAACAAAAACGTGGAGAGCGGCTGAGCCTGCTCCATCCGCGCCTCAAACGCGGCTTTCCCCTCTTTACGCACCAGCGTATCCGGGTCTTCGCCGTCGGGCAGAAACATAAAGCGTAGCTGACGACCGTCGGTCATGTACGGTAGCGCCGTTTCCAGCGCCCGCCAGGCGGCATCGCGGCCGGCCCGGTCGCCGTCGTAACAGCAGATGACCTGATTGGTCGCCCGGAACAAAAGCTGAATATGGTCGGCAGTGGTCGACGTACCCAGCGACGCGACGGCATAGTTAATGTCGTACTGCGCCAGCGCCACGACGTCCATATAGCCTTCGACCACCAGCAAGCGCTGTGGTTCGGCATTATCCTGCTGCGCTTCATACAGGCCGTACAGCTGACGGCCCTTATGGAAAATATCGGTTTCCGGGGAGTTCAGGTATTTCGGCAGGGCATCGCCCAGCACGCGACCACCAAACCCAATGACCCGGCCTCGCTTATCGCGGATAGGGAACATCACCCGTTCGCGGAAGCGGTCGTAACTGCGTCCCTTATCGTTGGTGACCAGCATGCCGGCATCGATAAGCGACTGGCGGTTTTCCTGATTGCCGCCAAAGCGTTTTAAGACGTTGTCCCAACCGGGCGGCGCATAGCCAATCGCGAAACGCGCAATGACTTCGTTGCTTAAACCCCGTTTCGCCAGATACTGGCGCGCAGGGTCAGCGGCGGGCTGCATCAGAGACTGCTGATAAAACGCATTCAGACCGTCCATCAACTGATAGAGGCTTTGCCGCTGATGGCGCTCTATCTGACTCGGTCCATTGCCTGCTTCATATGGCACTTCGAGGTTGTGCATGGCCGCCAGTTCTTCGACCGTCTCCACGAACTCGAGCTTGTCGTAGTTCATCAGGAAGTCGACGGCGTTGCCGTGCGCACCGCAGCCAAAGCAGTGATAAAACTGTTTTTCACCGTTGACGGTAAAAGAGGGGGTTTTTTCGTTATGGAATGGACAGCACGCGTGGTAGTTCTTGCCCTGCTTTTTGAGCTTTACCCGCGCGTCAATCAGATCGACGATGTCGGTGCGCGCCAGCAGGTCATTGATAAATACGCGTGGGATTCGTCCAGCCATAGGCCCCGTAAAGTATATACCGCATGATTCAAACTGCCCCAATCTTAGCCAGGTTTGTCCGCCCTGCCACTTACTGACGTAAGCGCCGGGGATTCACGCCCTTGCCGCCCGGGATGCATCCTGAATGATGTGGTATATCTGCTAATGCATAAACGAAAATAAGCCGCGCATTCCTTCCGGAAGCACGGCCTTACAACTACAACTCGCTCTGAATTGAGGGCTGTCGCGCCCTCAACAGATTAGTACAGACGCAACAGATTAGTACAGACGAGTGCGGCGTGCGTTTTCGCGAGCCAGTTTCTTCGCGTGACGTTTCACTGCAGAAGCTTTAGCGCGCTTACGTTCGGTAGTCGGTTTTTCATAGAACTCACGACGACGAACTTCCGCCAGAACACCTGCTTTTTCGCAGGAACGCTTGAAGCGACGCAGAGCTACGTCGAACGGCTCGTTTTCACGTACTTTAATTACCGGCATGTGCCTCTCACCTTTGATTAATTCGGTTTGCTGCTGGCATCAACGCCAGCTTATTTCAAAATGGTGCGGAATTTTACTGCAATTGCTGCTGCTTTGTAAAGCACCGCTGCCTTTTTTGAAAGGACTTTTATAAGGGTGAGGAGTATACACGAGGGTTCCTGCCTGGGCGAACAAAGTTTTGTTTCTGTCGCCGTGCCGGCCATCAAGAGGCTGCTTTTGCCGACGCAGGCCAGTACCCGCCCGGCCTTGCGCAGATTGTCGATTTTAGGGCGCCGTGATGCCTCCGCCTGACACGCTTAGGGTATACATCAACCCGCATTGGTCCTAAACTGCGCGGTATTAGAGCGAGGTAAAACAAGACATGCGTGTACTGGGTATTGAAACATCCTGCGATGAAACCGGCATCGCCATTTATGGCGACGAAAAAGGCCTGCTAGCCAACCAACTGTATAGTCAGGTGAAATTACATGCCGATTACGGCGGGGTGGTGCCTGAGCTGGCTTCGCGCGATCACGTGCGTAAAACCGTGCCGCTGATCCAGGCGGCATTAAAAGAGGCCGGGCTGACGGCAAAAGAGATTGATGCGGTGGCTTATACCGCAGGTCCGGGGCTGGTCGGCGCCCTGCTGGTCGGCGCAACCGTGGGCCGTTCGCTGGCGTTTGCCTGGAACGTGCCGGCAATCCCGGTCCACCATATGGAAGGGCATCTGCTGGCGCCGATGCTGGAAGATAATCCGCCGGCGTTTCCTTTTGTCGCTCTGCTGGTCTCCGGCGGCCATACTCAGCTCATCAGCGTTACCGGCATCGGTCAGTATGAACTGCTGGGAGAATCTATTGATGACGCGGCCGGCGAAGCGTTCGATAAGACCGCCAAGCTGCTGGGCCTGGATTATCCGGGCGGGCCGATGCTGTCGAAAATGGCCGCCCAGGGCAGCGAAGGGCGTTTTGTCTTCCCGCGTCCGATGACCGACCGTCCTGGCCTGGACTTCAGTTTCTCCGGCCTGAAGACGTTTGCCGCCAACACTATCCGTAATAATGGCGATGACGAGCAGACCCGGGCGGATATTGCGCGCGCCTTTGAAGATGCGGTCGTGGATACGCTGATGATTAAGTGCCGCCGGGCGCTTGAGCAGACCGGCTTTAAACGGCTGGTGATGGCCGGCGGCGTGAGCGCCAACCGGACGCTGCGGGCGAAGCTGGCGGAGATGATGACTAAACGCGGCGGCGAAGTGTTCTACGCCCGTCCGGAATTCTGTACCGATAACGGCGCGATGATTGCCTACGCTGGCATGGTACGCCTGCGCACCGGGGCGAAAGCCGATCTGGGCGTTACCGTCCGTCCGCGTTGGCCGCTCGCGGAACTGCCTGCGGCGTAATACCGCGGATAACAGGCCGACGTTGCGTCGGCCTGCCTTTCTGATTTATTCCATACTCTTACACAGCGAACAGATAGCGCCCTGATGCTTGTGCGAATGCATCACGTCCGGCCGTTCGTACTCTTCTTCGCAGCTGACGCACTGGTAAACGGTGATAGACGCATTGCCCTGCGCGTCATAGCGTGGTTCGGCAATACCGTCGTCGTGCTGCTTGATGTAGTAGCGGCCGCCGGTCAGGATGCCCATCAGCGGCGTCATCACCAGCGCAACGACCAGCGCAATCAGCGGTGAGAAGGGGGCCAGAGTGGTTCCCAGCAGGCCGAAGAAGGCGCAGATGGAGAGCCCGGCCGCCAGAGCAAACGAGACCACGCCTACCGGATTGAGGTTGTGGATCATCCCGCGGCGGTATTCAGGCTGCGCCGGAGCCAGCTTCAGCAGGCCCTTATTGACGGTGATATCGGTAGCCACGACCACCACCCAGGCAATGGCAAAGTTGGAGTAAAAGCCGAGGATCCACGACAGGGCGCTGAACATGTCCCCTTCCATCAGCGCCAGCGCAATGGCCAGGTTAACGATAACGAAGATAATTCGCCCCGGATAGCGTCGGGTGGTGCGTGTCCAGGCGCTGGTCCACGCCAGAGAGCCGGAGTAGGCGTTGGTGACGTTGATTTTAATCTGCGAGATCACCACCAGCACCACGGCCAGGGTGAGTGCCAGCCAGCCGGGTACCAGGTTATCAAAGACGCTGACGAACTGCTGTACCGGTTCGGTATTGTGCACCGCCGGGAAGCGGGTCAGCAGATAGAAGCCGAGGAAGGCGCCGATGATCTGCTTAATCGCTCCTAATACCACCCAGCCTGGGCCTGCGGAAAAGACCGCCAGCCACCAGCTTTTGCTGTTCTCTGCCGTTTTCGGCGGCATAAAGCGCAGATAATCGATCTGCTCGCCTATCTGCATAATCAGCGACAGGCAGACGCCGGCGCCGAGCATAATGGCGGTTAAATCAACGTGCGCCGCGTTATTCTTGCCGGCGAAGTGCATAAATCCGTCCACCAGCGCCGGGTCTTTGGCAATCAGCCAGGCAACCGGCACCACCATCAGCACCAGCCACAGCGGCGTGGTCCACACCTGCAGGCGGGTCAGGGCTTTCATGCCGTAGATCACCAGCGGCAGGACCATCAGGGTGGCGATGAGATAGCCCATCCACAGGGGGATCCCTAACCCAACCAGCAGCCCCTGGGCCATAATCGAGCCTTCAAGCGCAAAGAAGATAAAGGTGAAACCGGCAAAGATAATGCTGGTGATCACCGAGCCAAAATAGCCGAATCCGGCGCTGCGGGTGATTAAGTCGAGGTCGATGTTGTAGCGTGCCGCGGTAATCGCCAGCGGGATGCCGGTGAGGAAGATCACCAGCGCCGCCAGCAGGATGGCATAAATGGCGTTGGTGGTGCCCCATGCCATGCCGATGCTGGCGCCGATGGAAAAGTCAGCCAGGTAGGCGATGCCGCCCAGCGCGGTTACGGCGACGACGCCAGGCCCCCAGCGGCGAAAGCTCAGCGGGGCGTAGCGCAGGGTGTAATCTTCCAGGGTTTCCCGCGAGCCGGATGCATCGCTCTGCGCAGGTAACTCCGTTTTTATATCCAGTGATGACATAGTCATTCCTTAATGGTTAGGCATGACTGGAATTAGCAAACCTTATGCCACTTCGTAGAGCAGCGCCGGCGGGCGTGGGCGGGAGGCGATGAATAAAGAGAGGGCAGGCTGTGCACCATCCGGGCGCAGGCGCGTCCGGATGGTGCAGGGGGCTATGGCTTCAGCATGCCTTTGTCTTCGAGGAAGGCAATGATGTTGCTCAGGCCATCGCCGCTTTTCAGGTTGGTGAAGGTCCAGGGATGCTCGCCGCGCATGCGCATCGTGTCGCGCTCCATCACTGCCAGCGAGGCGCCCACATACGGTGCAAGGTCGGTTTTGTTGATCACCAGGAAGTCAGATTTGGTGATCCCCGGGCCGCCTTTACGCGGGATCTTTTCCCCTTCCGCGACATCAATCACGTAGATGGTCAGATCCGCCAGCTCCGGGCTGAAGGTGGCGCTCAGGTTGTCGCCGCCGCTTTCAACGAAGATCAGATCGAGATTACCAAACTTCTCGCTCAGCGCTTCTACCGCCGCCAGGTTCATGGAGGCGTCTTCGCGGATGGCGGTATGCGGACAGCCGCCGGTTTCCACGCCGACAATGCGTTCCGGCTCGAGGGCGCCCGCCTCGGTCAGGATACGCTGGTCTTCTTTGGTGTAGATATCGTTGGTTACCACCGCCAGCTGGTAGGTGGTGCGCATGGCTTTACACAGCGCTTCCAGCAGGGCCGTTTTCCCGGAACCGACCGGGCCGCCGACGCCGACGCGCAGCGGGTGTTTGTAGTTGTTCATGCTGTCTCCTAGGAACGGAATAATCGGGAATACTGAGTTTCATGTCGGGCGGAGGCAATGGCGGCCAGCGGCGTGGATGAGCCTATCGCGCTGTCCGGGGCCGCAAGGGCGCAGGCCATATCCGCCGCGTAGCGATCGCACAGGCGCAAAATCAGCTGCTGGGCGGCCTGCTGACCGAAAGGCACCAGCTTAACGCCGGCCATGACCGCGCTTTCAATCCAGCTGTAGCCGAGACTCAGCGCCAGATCGGCCATCGCGATATGCCACCGCACTCCGAGCCAGGCCATGCCGGCGAACTGGCTTTGCTGGCACAAGACGCGCCACTCCGGCGGGCAATCCGGTTGCCAGTCGGCCAGCAGGCGGGCAAAGGCCGCGCCGCGATTGCGCTCTTCTTCACGCAGTTCGCGGGTTTCACGGCAGGCGAGCAGGTACGCCGTCCAGCGTTGGGCGGCGGGCAGATCGTTGTGTTCACATGCCTGATACAGCCTCGCGAACAGCGGCAGATCGACGGTGAAGAAGCTGTGTTCCATTTGTTGCCGCTGCCAGCGTTCAAAGGCGGCGGCATCGGGCACCCAGCCTGCTTCCACCGCCCACTCCAGCCCTTGCGACCAGCTATAGCCGCCGACCGGGAGGTTGCTGCTGGCAAGCTGCATCAGGCGCAGGCGTTTTTCCGGCGTCGGCATTTAGTGGCTGTGCTCGTGGGCGTGATCATGACCATGATGGTGGCCATGGCTATGCCCATGGCTTTCGCTGGCATAAGCGCCGGCTTCGGGCTCGAACGGCAGATGAGCGAAGCTCACCTCGAGACCGAACTGGCGCAGCATATCGTCCAGCACGTGGTCGTGGTGATAGCGCAGTTCGCCGGGCATGATTTGCAGCGGGACGTGGCGGTTTCCGAGGTGATAGCAGGCTTTCGCCAGCATGAACGGATCCGCGCAGCGCACCACCGATACCTCTTCATCAGCGGCGATAATCTCGACAAACTCGCTGCCCTCTTCATTACTCAGCACCTCGCCGCCGCGTAACAGCAGGCCGCGCGGCAGCATCAGCCCCGCTTCGCGGCCATCGTTGAGGGTAACTTTACTGCGGCTTTTCACCCGCACATCGATCGGCAGCGTGACGCTGGCGGTCACTTTACCGGGTGAATCAACTCGTTGGGTCAGATAGATCATCCGGACTCCTTAAAACAGAAAATAGCGTTGCGCCATCGGCAGGACGTCTGCCGGTTCGCTGGTAATCAGCTCGCCATCGATCCGCACTTCATAGGTCTGAGAATCGACGGTGATATGGGGTTGCAGGTCGTTATGGATCATGTCGGCCTTTTGTACCGTCCGACAGCCTTTTACCACCGCCGTGGCGCTCTGCAGATTCAGGCGTTGCGCCACGCCGTTATCAACCGCCGCCTGCGACAGGAAGGTGAGACGACAGTGATGGCGCGCGCTGCCCAGCGCGCCGAACATCGGGCGATAGTGCACCGGCTGCGGGGTAGGAATCGAAGCGTTGATGTCGCCCATCGGGGCGATGGCGATCATCCCCCCCTTGATAACCGTTGCCGGTTTAACGCCGAAAAACGCCGGGGACCACAGCACGAGGTCAGCCAGCTTGCCGACTTCCACCGAGCCGACCTCATGGGCGATACCGTGGGTCAGCGCCGGGTTGATGGTGTACTTGGCGATGTAGCGCTTCACGCGGAAGTTGTCGTTATCACCGGTCTCTTCCGCCAGCGGGCCGCGCTGGACCTTCATCCGATGCGCGACCTGCCAGGTGCGTAGAACCACTTCGCCGACGCGGCCCATCGCCTGCGAATCAGACGAAGTCAGCGAGAAGGCGCCGAGGTCATGCAGGACATCTTCCGCCGCAATGGTTTCCCGGCGGATACGCGATTCGGCAAAGGCCACATCTTCGGCGATATCCGGGTCGAGATGATGGCAGACCATCAGCATATCCAGATGTTCGTCGATGGTATTGACGGTATAGGGCAGCGTCGGGTTGGTCGAAGAGGGCAAAATATTCGGGTGCGCACAGGCGGTAATAATATCCGGCGCATGGCCGCCGCCGGCCCCTTCGGTATGAAACGTGTGGATGGTTCGCCCGGCGATCGCCGCCAGCGTATCTTCCACAAAGCCGGATTCATTCAGGGTATCGCTGTGTAGCGCCACCTGAATATCCATGTCGTCGGCAACGGTCAGCGCGCAGTTGATCGCCGCCGGCGTGGCGCCCCAGTCTTCATGAATTTTCAGGCCGATAGCCCCCGCGGCGACCTGCTCGCGCAGAGCGTCCGGGTTGGAACCGTTGCCTTTACCCAGCAGGCCGATATTCACCGGCAGGCTGTCTGCCGCCTGCAGCATCCGCGAGATGTACCACGGGCCCGGCGTACAGGTGGTGGCGTGGGTGCCCGCGGCCGGGCCGGTGCCGCCGCCGATCATCGTGGTGACGCCGGAGACCAGCGCCTCTTCCGCCTGCTGCGGACAGATCCAGTGGATATGGGTATCGACGCCGCCGGCGGTGACTATTTTGCCTTCGGCGGCAATCACTTCCGTCGCTGCGCCGATGGGAATCGTCACGTTGGGCTGGATATCCGGGTTGCCCGCTTTGCCGATCGCCAGGATCCGCCCGTCTTTGATGCCGATATCGGCTTTAACGATCCCCCAGTGATCGACAATCAGCGCATTCGTCAGTACCAGATCGACGCACTCATCCGCCAGCATCTGCCCCTGACCCATCCCGTCGCGAATCACTTTGCCACCGCCGAATTTAACCTCTTCGCCGTAGGTGGTGAGATCGTCTTCGACCTCGATCCACAGCTCGGTGTCCGCCAGACGCACTTTATCGCCGGTGGTGGGGCCGAACATGTCGGCATAGGCCTGACGTGAAATATCACTCATCGTTTGCCTCCAGATTGCCCATCACATCGCCGCGAAAACCGTGCACCGCACGGCGGCCGGCGAGGGCGACCAGCTCCACTTCGCGTTTTTGCCCGGGTTCAAAACGCACCGCGGTACCGGCGGCAATGTTCAGGCGATAGCCCGTGGCCTGCCCACGGTCAAACTTCAGCGCCGGATTGACCTCGGCAAAATGGTAGTGCGAGCCAACCTGAATCGGCCGGTCGCCGTGATTCTCAACGATAATGCTGCGGGTGGCGCGGCCAACGTTCAGGGCTATCTGCCCGGGCTGCACCTGGTATTCACCTGGGATCATCGCGATACCTCAGATAATCGGGTTATGGACGGTGACCAGCTTCGAGCCATCCGGGAAGGTGGCCTCGACCTGGATATCGGGGATCATTTCGGGCACGCCCTCCATGACCTGCTCGCGGCTTAACACGTGGCGGCCTTCTTCCATCAGCGCGGCGACGGTTTTACCGTCGCGGGCGCCTTCCATGATAAAAGCGCTGATTAAGGCGACGGCTTCCGGATAGTTCAGCCTCAGACCGCGGGCCAGACGACGTTCCGCCACCAGCGCGGCGGTAAACAACAGCAGCTTGTCTTTTTCTCTGGGTGTCAGTTCCATAGCGTTCTCTTAGGTCAGCCAGATTCGGGGAAGCACCGGCGATTTGCCGGTCAGATGCGGGCGCATAAACTGCCAGATATCACGCATCGCCCGCTGGCAAAGTAAATTATCGTCACTTAAGAATCGTACCGTCAGCAGGCCTTCGGTCAGCGTAGCCCCGGCATAGCTTGCCAGCGCCGCCAGCCGTTCCCGCACCCCTTCCAGCAGGGATTCGCTGGCGGGATAGAACAACAGGGTCCCGACCCATGGGCGATCGGCTACGCTTGCCAGCTGCCCATCGGCCAGGCTCAGGCGCTCAATCAGCTGCGGTGATTCATCCACCCACACTTCAAGACGGTTAGCAATGACGCCGTGGCTGAAGGTCTCGCCGATCGTCGGGCGGCCAAGGCACAGCAGATCCCAGGCCAGCAGTGTGCTGGAGGCGCAAAGGTGAAAGGCGGTGTGCAGATTGGCCCGGGCGCCGGGAAAGAAAATCGCGTCCTGCGGCAGCCATTCCAGGGTTGACTGCGCGGCGAGCGTCAGGCGCTGATGCAGGTGCGCCTGCGCGCCGCCGCTGCGATAAAATTTGCTGGCGCCGGGCATGGTGATCAACGTGTGGCAGCCGCTATCGAGCGTGGCGTTAATCGTCAGTTCATCACCGCCGACAATGCCGCCCGGCGGGTGCAGTAGATAGAGATGACAGGTGTCTTCTTCGGGATAAAAGGGGCGCTGGACGGTGAGGGGACCGACATGCCGGGCGGAGGTGAGTACCGTTTTGCCGCCGCGATGTTGAAAATGAAGGTCCAGCGTGGCCTGCCAGCCTTTTTTATTCTCTGGTGATACGGTGCTGTGCAATGTCGCGCCCCTGCAAAATCAAGATAAAACAGCAGCGATGAGTATTGATCGGGCGTAAAGCATCTCGATCATATGAAAAGCTTATGCATAAAAACGGCAAAACAGCCGCCGGAACGACGGCCGTTGAGTGGCAAGATTATTGCGCCTGATAATCCTCGGCGTCAATGTCATAACCCGAAGGTTCCCAGCGGATGGCGAGCAGCGATAGCAGGCCAATCAGCGGCGCGGCGGCGATAACCCAGAATACCCGGGTATCCAGCGCGGCCACCAGCAGCGGGAACAGGAACAGCGACAGCGTCGAGCTGCTGCGCATCAGGGTCTGGTTCAGGCCGACGCCGACGCCGCGCAGCGAGGTCGGATAACTCAGCGAGGCAAAGGTCATGGTATGGGCGCCGGGGCCAAAGCCCTGGCCGAACAGGAACAGCGCCAGCATCGCCACTGCGGCAACACCCTCGTCCGCACCGTCCGGGCGGCCGATCAGCGCCAGCCCGAGCAGCGCCGCCAGCTGGCAGCTGTAGCCCGCCAGAGACATCTTCCAGGCCCCTAAACGCGGCACCAGCCGAACCGCCAGCAGACCGCCGACGAAGGCGAAGAGCAGATTCAGCGCCAGCGAGATCAGAATCGTCGTCAGCATCGACTGAACAAAGAAGCTGGAGATGATCACCGGCAGGCCGAAAGCGACGGCGTTATAGGCAAAGGATGAGACCACCGATAGCAGCGTGGCCAGCGTGGTACGCCGCAGATAGACGCCCTGGAACAGACGGAAATAGTTGCTCCATTGCGCCTTTTTCACCACCGGCGCCGGTTTATCCAGCGCATCCTGCGCCACGTGGGCGTTGATGTTATACGCCTGGCGTAGGATAGCGGCGGCTTCACGCAGGTTGCCCTGGTTGGCGGCCCATACCGGCGATTCGCTCATGTAGCGGCTGCGAATGGCGATAATCACCAGCGCAGGAACCGCGCCGAAGCCGAGAATCAGCCGCCACAGCCAGTCGCTGTGGCTTTCTGGCAGCACGGCGTAGAAAAAGAGCACCAGCAGATACGAGATACTGATGGCGGCATACCACGTCGGGCACCACATGGCGACGCTGGCCGCTTTGTTGCCCGGCCCCTTAAGCCTGGAGAACTCGCTCAGGAAGGCCATCGCCACCGGCAGATCGATACCGACGCCGAGGCCCATGACAAAGCGGGCTCCGGTCAGAACGTATTCGTTGGGGGCCAGCGCGCAGGCGATCGCGGCCACGACGAAGAACAGCATATCGGCCATAAAGACGCGGTAGCGGCCGATTTTATCCGTCAGGTAGCCACCCAGCAGCGCGCCGACGATCGCTCCGAAGGTGATCGCCGATGCCACCATTCCGGTACCGGCAGGAGTCAGATTGAACTCGCGGGTAATATCTTTCAGGCCGAAGGCCAGGGAGCCGAGATCGTAGGCATCAAGAAAAATACCGCCGAGGGCGATACCCATGACGATACGCGCATTATTGCGCCCGCTGCTGCCCTCATTAATTAAACGTGACACATCGGCCGCGCCGCGTATCCATTGTACTTCCCCGCCGGGCGACCCTGTCGCAGCGACCGGAGCCGCATTAATTACGTCTGTCATGATGTTGTTCTGTTGTGTCTTATCGAGAGATTCAGAGTAAACATCGGCAGGAACGGGAATAAATCACTTTTGGTTATAAGACATAACTAAGTGATTGTAGTAAAAGGATTATCTTTAATGGCGGGATGGGGCAGGATAATTGGCTGAAAAATCGGGGAATTCAAAAAGATTGTCGTGGAAAAGGGACCCGGCGAGGCGTGCCGGGCGTGAGATTATTTCTGCTCCGGCGTTTTTTTGTTCTTCTTCAGCCGGGACCAGATTTTGCTCTCCTGGCGGCGCCACAGACGCTGGATGTTGTCATGATGGCGCAGCAGGATCAGACAGGAGAGCATCGATACCGGGAAGGTATACTGCGGTTTGAACCACCAGACATAGAAGGGCGCAATGAGCGCGCTGACTATGGCGCCTAGCGAAGAGTAGCCGCTCAGCAGGATGGTCAGCAGCCAGGTACCGGCCATCACGCCGGTCAAATCCCAGCCGATCGGGGCGATCGCGCCGAAAGCGGTGGCAACGCCTTTACCGCCGCGGAAATTAAAAAACACCGGCCAGATGTGGCCAACGCAGGCCGCGATGGCGACCAGGCCCAGCCAGAACGGAGTCAGACCGAGCGCCCAGGCACCCCAGACGGGCAGCATGCCTTTGAGCACATCAAAAATAAGAACCGTTACGGCTGCTCCTTTGCCGCCAATCCGTAGTACGTTAGTCGCTCCGGGATTGCCTGAGCCGCTATCGCGAGGGTCGGGCAGGCCAGCGAGGCGACACACCAGAATGGCGCTGGAAATTGAGCCGCAGAGGTAGGCAAGGATAACCAGTCCAGGCGCGATTGCACTCATCAGCTGTTCCATTGTGAAAATGTCGTTTTGTCCCCGGTATTCTTCGCCTTACGGGGGCGCAGGCGGTCCTCGTCCGTGTCGCCACGGAGTACTGCTATGCTCCGGAACGCGTGCCGCGCCGCCGCTTTCCTGCAATGCGAATTATTTAGGGGATGTCTTTGCATCTGTGGATAATACGCATAATTCGCCGGAAGTGGTATCCGGTTTAGCCAAAAAGCAGGCAGGTCGTGATGGATATTGTATTTATAGAGCAACTTTCGGTCATCACCACTATCGGTGTTTACGACTGGGAACAAACCATCGAACAGAAGCTGGTGTTCGATATCGAAATGGCGTGGGATAACCGCAAAGCGGCAGGCAGCGACGATGTCCGCGACTGCCTCAGCTATGCTGATATCAGCGAGCTGGTTATCAACCACGTTGAAGGCGGGCGCTTTGCGCTGGTTGAGCGCGTAGCGGAAGAAATCGCCGATCTGCTGCTGGAAAAATTTCAGTCGCCGTGGGTGCGGATTAAAGTCAGCAAACCTGGCGCAGTGGCCCGGGCGGCGAACGTTGGCGTGATTATCGAACGTCATCGGGCGTGATTGGACGTGGCCTTAATCTGAAACAAAACTTTTCAGGTCATACTCATTAAACAAATTGTCTTTATACAGGTCATAGAACCCGGCCATCAGGCTATTTTATTTGTCATTTTGCAGTACAGCACTTTTCAGCAGGATACCTTAGCCTTTGAATGTGCCGGTAGATAACGCGTAATGATTGATTCTTCACCGACTACGTGTACGCTGCGGGAGTGAAGCGCTATCTGTGTCCAAACTGGCTGCACCCATGACGCCTGATGGAAGGGTTCTTCAGATCTGGATTTTTCATTTTACTTTTTAAAGGGTTTAATTGGATGAGCGATATACACTCGCTGCTGGTGGCGGCAATATTGGGTGTGGTTGAGGGTTTAACAGAGTTTTTGCCTGTTTCCAGTACTGGTCATATGATTATTGTCGGTCATCTTCTGGGTTTTGAAGGTGATACCGCAAATACTTTTGAGGTGGTTATCCAGTTAGGCTCCATTCTTGCCGTGGTCGTGATGTTCTGGCGCCGTCTGTTTGGCCTGATTGGCATTCATTTCGGTAAACCGCCGGTACATGAAGGCGAGGGGCGCGGTCGCTTATCACTGATTCATATTCTTCTTGGCATGCTTCCGGCGGTGGTGCTGGGCCTGATATTCCACGATGCCATCAAATCCTTGTTCAACCCGATAAACGTGATGTACGCGTTGATTGTCGGCGGCGTGTTGCTGATTGCGGCGGAATTGCTGAAGCCAAAACAGCCGCGTGCGGTGGGGATTGATGATCTGACCTACCGTCAGGCGTTTATTATCGGCTGCTTCCAGTGTCTGGCGCTGTGGCCGGGCTTCTCCCGCTCTGGCGCGACCATTTCGGGTGGCATGCTGATGGGCGTCAGCCGCTATGCGGCGTCGGAGTTTTCCTTCCTTCTGGCCGTGCCGATGATGATGGGAGCGACCGTGCTGGATGTGTATAAGAGCATCGGCTTCCTGAACATGGGCGATCTGCCGATGTTTGCCGTCGGGTTCTTCATGGCGTTTATCGTGGCGCTGATCGCGATTAAAACCTTCCTGCAGCTGATTAAACGTATCTCGTTCATCCCGTTCGCCATCTACCGCTTTATCGTCGCGGCGGTAGTTTACGTGGTCTTCTTCTAAGCGCAGGTAACGCTGGCCCTCAGTCTTGCGGCTGAGGGCAGCGCTCTTCCTTCCACCGTGCGACGGCCAGAATGCGCCGTCGCGTCAGCTCTTCACGAATTTCCACGCCTTTAAATCCCTCGGCAACCACGTCTTTTGTTGCTACCGAACGGGCGACGTTCCAGGCTTCGAGCAGCAGGCGTCCCTGAGGATAATCACAGGCTTCGAAACCGGTACGACCGCGCACATCCGCCTCGCTGGTTAAGGCGATTTGCAGCACCCGCTGCGGCTTGCGCCAGGCGTCGATATTATCGAACAGTTTGACCAGCGTTTTTGGCTGCAGAATGGGAAGGGTGTGAATCAGGTCGTGGAATTCGGCCACCAGTTTTGCCAGATCGCGAATATCGTTCGGTACCCGCAGGCGAGCGCAGAGCTGTTCGACCAGCTTAACGCCAGCCGGGCCGTGGCCATGATGACGCGGCCAGAACTCTTTCGGCGTCAGCCCCTTGCCGAGATCGTGGCACAGGGTGGCAAAACGGACGTCAACGTCCGGCGACAGCATTGCCGCCATCGTCAGGGTCATCAACGTATGCAGACCGGTATCGATTTCCGGGTGCCATTTGGCCGGCGCGGGAACGCCGTAAAGCGCATCGATTTCCGGGAACAGTACGCCGAGGGCATGGCAGTCGCGTAAGGTCTGGAAAAAGACCTGCGGATTGCGGGTGCCAAGGGCATTTTCCGTCTCTTTCCATACCCGTTCCGGCGTCAGATGCGCCAGTTCGCCGGCGTCGGCCATCTTGCGCATCAGCGTCAGCGTCTCGTCGGCGATGCGAAAACCCAGATGGGCATAGCGGGCGGCAAAGCGCGCCACGCGCAGCACGCGCAGCGGATCTTCGCTAAAGGCCGGGGAGACGTGGCGCAGCAGGCGCAGACGTAAGTCGGCCTGGCCGCCGTAGGGGTCGATAATCACCCCGTCTGCGTCCTCGGCCAGCGCATTGACCGTCAGATCGCGGCGCAGCAGATCTTGTTCAAGGGTGACGTCAGGCGCGGCATAACAGGTGAAACCGGTATAGCCGGAGCCGGATTTCCGCTCGGTACGCGCCAGCGCGTACTCCTCCCGGCTTTCCGGGTGCAGGAACACGGGAAAATCGCGGCCTACCTGCTGGTAGCCCGCGTCAAGCAGCTGGCCTGGCGTGGCGCCCACCACGACCCAGTCTCGGTCTTTGACCGGTAGCCCTAATAATGCATCCCGAACCGCACCACCGACCAGATAAATCTTCACGCCTGACTCTCCCGTATCCACTTTGCGCAAGATGATACGTAAGTCTGGCAGAGAAGACGAATTAGTTCATCCACCGGTCTTTACGCTTACGGCTCGGGATCAGATGCGGTAGCACCAGACCGAGCAGCAGACCGACGCCGAGCACGCCGCCGCCGTACATAAACCACTGCATGATAATGGTGCGCTGTTTGTCATCCAGCTGCAGATTGGCGGCATTGACCTTTTTCTGGGCGACAACCAGCTCATTTTTCAGCTTTTGATTCTCGTCTTTCAGCGCGTTAATGACGTTATCGCTACCGGCGACTTTTTTCTGCATGTCTGCGGTGCGCTGATTCCAGGTGGTATCGATGTTGTTCAGCTTGTCGGTCAGGGTCTTAACCTGATTTTCCAGATCCGGCACGCGGGTACGCAGGCTGGGCTGGGTGCTCAGCTCTTTCAGCGGAATCCAGGCGGTACGGCCATTGCCGTCGCGGATCTGTGCATAATTGGTGCTGTCATTAGTTTGCAGCAGAGAGACTTCTTCCCCGGCGTTGATGGTGCCCTGCAGACGATAATTATCGCCAGGACCCGTGCGAACCCAGGTGTTCAGTTCATCAGAAACATAGCGCTTTTCTTCTGCATGAACCGCCGTGGCGGCGCTCAGCGCCAGCAAAGTAAAAGTGATAAGGCGTAATTTTGGCATCAGGTCATCGTTTGATCATAAAAAGTTGAACGATAGTAGTGGCATCGCCATAGCGACGCAAAGTTTTCTGCCACAATCGGAAACATCCAGGAGGTGGCCCGGCAAAATGCGCATTGCATGGCGATTCGCCGCAAAATACTATCTACTGACAAAAAATATCGGCGTTAGTTCGCCGTATTTTCCCGACAGCGCAGAGAAGCGGAAGAATTCAGTCATGGCTCAAGAAATCGAATTAAAGTTTATCGTTTCCGACGGCGGCGTAGACACATTACGTCAGCACCTTAATACGCTTAATGCCCAGCATACGCCTGCGGGTCCATTGCTCAATATTTACTACGAAACGGCAGACAACTGGCTGCGCCGCCATGATATGGGACTACGCATCCGTGGCGATCGCGGCCGTTACGAAATGACGTTGAAAATCGCCGGTCGGGTGGTGGGCGGGCTGCATCAGCGCCCGGAATATAATATCCCGCTGGAGAAACCCGAGTTGGCGCTGGAACGTCTGCCTGCCGGGGTCTGGCCGCAGGGCGAGCTGCCCGCGGGGCTCGCGCAAAACGTACAGCCGCTGTTCAGCACCGATTTTGAACGTGAAAAATGGCTGGTGAGCGAAGGCGACAGCCAGATTGAAATCGCCCTCGATCGCGGCGAGGTCAAAACCGCAGAGCATCAGGAAGCGATTTGTGAACTGGAGCTGGAGCTATTGTCCGGTGATACGGCCGATGTGCTGACGCTTGCGCGTCGTCTGCTCGACACCGGCGTACTGCGTCAGGGGAGTCTGAGCAAGGCCGCGCGCGGCTACCATCTGGCCCAGGGCAACGACCAACGCCCGCTGCGGTCCTGCGGCATTCTGCCGGTGGCAGCAAAAGCCAGCGTTGAGCAGGGGCTGGAAGCGGCGCTGGAGAACGCGCTGGCGCACTGGCTCTATCATGATGAGGTCTGGAACCGCGGCAACCCGGCGGCGAAAGCGCAAATTCTCCGCGCTATCGCGCGGGTACGTCATGCGCTGGTGCTGTTTGGCGGCATTGTCCCGCGTAAGGCCACCGCGCAGCTGCGTGAGCAGCTCAGCGTAGCCGAAGCGGCGCTGGAGGAGGCCGGAAAAGACCCGGCCGCGCTGTTCAGTATCGCCACGGTCAGCGCGAAGCTAACCCTGACGGAGTGGCTGGTGGGCCGCGGCTGGCGCGCGTTTTTAAATGAAAACGGGCAAAAGAAGATCGCCGGCTCGTTTAAACGTTTTGCGGATATTCAGCTTTCGCGGGCGGCGGCTGAGCTCAAAAATGCGTTCCAGCAAACGCTGGGCGACGATTATGATGGCCAGCTGCCGCGTCTGGCCCGTGAAATCGACTGCGTTCAGCTGTTAGCCGGCGCCTATGCCGACGCCGCGGGAGCGTGGCTGGAAAACTGGCAGGAAGTTCGCCGCGCCATTGAACACCGGGATAGCAGCGTTATTGAATATTTCCGCCGCCAGGCGCTGGTCGCGGAACCGTTCTGGCTGCATAGTGGAAAACGATAATTTCAGGCCAGGGAGACCCCTATAATGGCGCTTTCTTCGCAGTTGCAGCAGCACTGGCAGACGGTTGTGGACCGGCTACCGGCGGATTTTCCATTATCCACGTTAAGTCCGCAGGCGCAGTCGGTGATGGCGTTCAGCGATTTCGTCCAGCAGAGCCTGGTGGCCCAGCCGCAGTGGCTGGCGGAGCTGGAAAACTCACCGCCTGAGGCGCAGGAGTGGCGTCACTATGCCGAGTGGCTACAGGCGGCATTAGCGGAGGTCAACGACGAAGCGGCGCTGATGCGCGAGCTGCGCCTGTTTCGCCGCCGAATGATGGTGCGTATCGCCTGGGCACAGGCGCTGTCGCTGGTCAGCGAAGAGAGCAGCTTGCAGCAGCTAAGCGCGTTGGCGGAGACCCTCATCGTTGCCGCCCGCGACTGGCTTTATACCGCCTGCTGCAGCGAATGGGGCACTCCGTGCAGCGCTGAAGGAAAGCCGCAGCCGCTGCTGATCCTCGGGATGGGTAAACTCGGCGGCGGCGAGCTCAATTTCTCGTCGGATATCGACCTGATTTTTGCCTGGCCGGAGCATGGTGCCACCCGCGGCGGGCGCCGCGAGCTCGATAATGCACAGTTCTTTACCCGCCTCGGTCAGCGGCTGATTAAAGTTCTCGATCAGCCGACGCAGGACGGTTTTGTCTACCGGGTGGATATGCGCCTGCGCCCCTTTGGCGACAGCGGACCGCTGGTGCTGAGCTTCGCCGCGCTGGAAGATTATTATCAGGAGCAGGGGCGCGACTGGGAGCGCTATGCGATGGTCAAAGCGCGGATCATGGGCGATAACGAAGGCACCTATGCCAGCGAGCTGCGCGCGATGCTGCGGCCGTTTGTCTTCCGTCGCTATATCGACTTCAGCGTGATCCAGTCGCTGCGCAACATGAAAGGGATGATCGCCCGTGAGGTTCGCCGCCGCGGCCTGAAAGACAACATCAAGCTTGGCGCGGGCGGGATCCGCGAAATTGAATTTATCGTGCAGGTCTTTCAGCTGATCCGCGGCGGGCGCGAACCGGCGCTGCAGCTGCGGGCGCTGCTCCCGACGCTGGCCGCCATCGATGAGCTGCACCTGCTGCCGGCAGGCGATGCCGCGCGGCTGCGCGAAGCCTATCTGTTCTTACGCCGCCTCGAAAACCTGCTGCAAAGCATCAATGATGAGCAGACGCAAACTCTGCCGCAGGACGCGCTCAACCGCGCCCGGCTGGCGTGGGGGATGCAGGTTGATGACTGGGAGGCCCTGAGCGCGCAGCTGGAAGAGAAAATGGCCAGCGTACGGCGGGTGTTCAACGAGCTGATTGGCGACGATGAAGCGCAATCGCCGGATGAACAGCTGGAAGAGTACTGGCGCGAGCTATGGCAGGATGCGTTGGAAGAGGATGACACCAGCCCGGCTTTGGCCCACCTTGCGGATAGCGATCGCCGTAGCGTGCTGGCGCTGATTGCCGATTTCCGTAAGGAGCTGGATAAACGCACCATCGGCCCGCGCGGGCGCCAGGTGCTGGATCAGCTGATGCCGCATCTGCTCAGCGAAGTATGCTCGCGTGCCGATGCGCCGGTGCCGCTGGCGCGAATTACGCCGCTGTTGACCGGCATCGTCACCCGGACCACCTATCTTGAGCTACTCAGCGAATTCCCCGGCGCGCTGAAACATCTGATTAGCCTGTGCGCCGCCTCGCCGATGGTCGCCAGCCAGCTGGCGCGCCATCCGCTGCTGCTGGATGAACTGCTGGACCCGAACACCCTCTATCAACCGACGGCCACCGATGCCTATCGCGATGAGCTGCGTCAGTATCTGCTGCGCGTGCCGGAAGAGGATGAAGAGCAGCAACTGGAGGCGCTACGGCAGTTTAAGCAGGCGCAGCTGCTGCATATTGCCGCCGCTGATATCGCCGGAACGCTGCCGGTGATGAAAGTGAGCGATCACTTAACCTGGCTGGCCGAGGCGATGATTGATGCGGTAGTGCAGCAGGCGTGGGGGCAGATGGTGGCGCGTTATGGCCAACCAACCCATCTGCATGACCGCCCGGGCCGCGGTTTTGCGGTCGTCGGTTACGGTAAACTGGGGGGGTGGGAGCTAGGCTACAGTTCCGACCTGGATCTGGTGTTCCTGCATGATTGTCCGGTTGAGGTGATGACCGATGGCGAGCGCGAAATTGACGGTCGCCAGTTCTATCTGCGTCTGGCTCAGCGCATCATGCACCTGTTCAGCACCCGCACGTCCTCGGGGATTCTGTACGAAGTGGACGCTCGCTTACGTCCCTCCGGCGCCGCGGGCATGCTGGTTACGACCGCCGATTCATTTGCCGATTATCAGAAAAATGAAGCCTGGACCTGGGAGCATCAGGCGCTGGTGCGCGCCCGCGTGGTGTATGGCGATCCGGAACTGCAGGCGCGTTTTGATACCATCCGGCGCGATATTCTCAGCGCCCCGCGTGGAGGGGAGACGCTGCAGACCGAGGTGCGGGAAATGCGCGAGAAGATGCGCGCGCATCTCGGGAATAAACACCGCGATCGCTTTGATATTAAAGCCGATGCCGGCGGCATTACCGACATTGAATTTATTACCCAGTATCTGGTCCTACGCTATGCGCACGATAAACCGAAGCTGACGCGCTGGTCTGATAATGTGCGCATTCTGGAGCTGCTGGCGCAAAACGACATTATGGATGAGCAAGAAGCACGGGCGTTGACCCACGCGTATACCACGCTGCGCGATGCGCTGCATCATCTGGCCTTGCAGGAACAGCCGGGGAACGTTGCCCTGGACGCCTTCACCCATGAACGTGAGCAGGTTAGCGCCAGCTGGCAGAAGTGGTTGATGGCTTAACTAAAAAACCGGGTGTGCTATTATCGCGCGCAAAGTTTGCATCTCGCAGGAGAGAGTCATGAAAGTAACGCTGCCGGAGTTTGAACGTGCAGGAGTGTTGGTGGTTGGCGATGTGATGCTGGACCGCTACTGGTATGGTCCCACCAGTCGTATTTCCCCTGAAGCCCCGGTGCCGGTGGTGAAGGTGGAAACGATCGAAGAACGCCCCGGCGGCGCGGCAAACGTGGCGATGAATATCGCTTCTCTCGGTGCGACTTCCCGCCTGGTTGGCCTGACCGGGATTGACGACGCCGCGCGTGCGCTCAGTAAAGCGCTGGCCGACGTCAACGTGAAGTGCGATTTCGTCTCCGTACCGACGCACCCGACCATCACCAAGCTGCGCGTGCTGTCGCGCAACCAGCAGCTGATCCGCCTTGATTTCGAAGAGGGGTTCTCCGGCGTCGATCCGCAGCCCATGCATGAACGTATTCAGCAGGCGCTGAGCACCATCGGCGCGCTGGTACTGTCTGACTATGCGAAAGGCGCGCTGGCCAGCGTCCAGACCATGATTAAGCTGGCGCGTGAGGCGGGCGTACCGGTGCTGATCGACCCGAAAGGCACCGATTTCGAGCGTTATCGCGGCGCAACGCTGCTGACGCCGAACCTCTCTGAGTTTGAAGCGGTGGCGGGCAAATGTAAGGATGAAGCTGATATTGTCGAACGCGGTCTGAAAATTATTGCCGATTTCGAGCTGTCCGCGCTGCTGGTGACCCGTTCCGAACAGGGGATGACGCTGCTGCAGCCGGGCCGACCGCCGCTGCATATGCCGACGCAGGCGCAGGAAGTGTATGACGTCACCGGCGCCGGTGATACGGTCATTGGCGTGCTGGCGGCGACGCTCGCCTCCGGCAATACGCTGGAAGAGGCCTGCTACTTCGCCAACGCGGCGGCAGGCGTCGTGGTCGGCAAGCTGGGGACCTCTACCGTTTCGCCTATCGAACTGGAAAACGCGGTGCGCGGGCGCGCCGAGACCGGTTTTGGCGTGATGAACGAAGAAGAGCTGAAGCAGGCCGTCGCGGCGGCGCGTAAGCGCGGCGAGAAAGTGGTCATGACCAACGGCGTGTTTGACATTCTGCACGCCGGTCACGTTTCTTATCTGGCCAATGCGCGCAAGCTCGGCGATCGCCTGATTGTTGCCGTGAACAGCGATGCGTCGACCAAACGTCTGAAAGGGGAGTCCCGTCCGGTTAACCCGCTGGAGCAGCGGATGATCGTCCTGGGCGCCCTGGAAGCCGTCGACTGGGTGGTCTCCTTTGAAGAAGATACGCCGCAGCGCCTGATTGCCGGGATCCTGCCGGATCTGCTGGTGAAGGGCGGCGACTATAAGCCGGAGGATATCGCGGGAAGCGAAGAGGTGTGGGCCAACGGTGGTGAAGTGCTGGTGCTCAACTTCGAAGATGGTTGCTCAACCACCAATATCATCAGGAAGATCCAGAAAGACGGCGGCCAATAGGCGTTTCCCGCACTCGCGGGGGAATATGAAACCGGCCCGCGATCGCCCGATCGCGGGCTTTTTTAATTTAATGCTGACAGACATGATGCAGCGCAATAAATATGCGATTAGAGCGCATTTTTCGTACAGAAAGCGTGTGCGTCAGGGTAAATACTTAAGTGAGTAAAAAGCATATGACCAATCAGAACAGCAACGGCTGAAGGAGTATGCGGATGAATCACAACGAACTGTATTTGATGAAGAACTTTGATTTTCTGGCCCTGAGTTTCGCCAGAATGCATACGCAAGGTCATGCCGTTGATCTGCAGGCCATTGTCGGTAATATGGATGAAGATCAGCGTGAATGGTTTTGCCAACGGTATGAGCTCTACTGCCGCCAGGTCAGTGAAGAGGTTACACCGGCACCAGAGCTGGAACACTGATACAACAACGGGCCTGATGGCCCGTTATTTTTACTGCTTCTCTTCGGCGCTCGGAGTGGCCGGGCGGCTTTCGAGATCGCTGATACGCTGCTCCAGCAGAGCCAGTTTTTCGCGGGTGCGCAGCAGCACCTGAGTCTGCACATCAAACTCTTCGCGGCTTACCAGATCCAGGCGGGTCAGCTGTGACTGGAGCACCTGACGGATCTTTTTCTCCACATCTTCCCCAAGATCACGAAGACCTTTCGGCATCGATTCATGGACCTGGCGGGCGATTTGTTCAATTTTTTTCGGGTCAATCATGGTGGTTTCCTGCTCTGGTCGATTTACCGCTCATTGTAGTGCGAACGACGCAGCCTATAAACCAAAAATGTTTGAAGCTTATGCATTGCCGATGATAATCAATAGCGTTATAGTGATCTTGCTTATTCTCAGGGCGGGGCGAAATTCCCCACCGGCGGTAAATCAACCATCGCGTTGAAAGCCCGCGAGCGCTTTCTGTGAAAGCAGAAAGGTCAGCAGATCCGGTGTAATTCCGGGGCCGACGGTTAAAGTCCGGATGGGAGAGAGTAACGGCTCAGTCGGGTTTCGATCCGCTTGCGTTGACTTTTGCCGCTTAACCGGCGCTCCTAAGACTGCCCTGATTCTGGTAACCATAATTTTAATGAGGTTTTTTTACCATGAATCAGACGCTCCTTTCTTCTTTTGGTACCGCTTTTGAACGTGTGGAACACGCTTTAAATGCACTGCGCGAAGGCCGCGGTGTGATGGTGCTTGACGATGAAGACCGTGAAAACGAAGGCGACATGATTTTCGCCGCCGAAACCATGACCGTTGAACAGATGGCGCTGACGATTCGTCACGGCAGCGGCATTGTTTGTCTGTGCCTGACCGATGAACGTCGTAAACAGCTTGACCTGCCGATGATGGTGGAGAACAACACCAGCGCATACGGTACCGGCTTCACCGTGACCATCGAGGCCGCGGAAGGCGTGACTACCGGGGTTTCCGCTGCTGACCGCGTGACCACCGTGCGTGCGGCGATTGCCGATGGCGCAAAACCTGCCGATCTGAACCGTCCTGGCCACGTTTTCCCGCTGCGCGCGCAGCCGGGCGGCGTGCTGACCCGCGGTGGCCATACGGAAGCGACTATCGATCTGGTGACGCTGGCGGGCTTCAAGCCGGCTGGCGTACTGTGTGAACTGACCAACGACGATGGCTCAATGGCGCGTGCGCCAGAATGCATCGCGTTCGCCCGGCAGCACAATATGGCGGTGGTCACCATTGAAGATCTGGTGGCTTACCGTCGTGAACATGAGCGCAAAGCCAGCTGATCCTGGCCCGCTTCATCGCAAAGCCCGCCTTATGGTGGGCTTTGTTGTTTTTGGCCGTTAGCCAATCCCCATCGCCTGCAGCGCAACCAGGCTCAGCCCCATCTCGCCCCGATGAAGGTGGCGCTCCCGGCCAGCAGGGTCAATATTAAGGGGGACGACATCATTCAGCTCCTTTGATAATGATTATCATTCATAATATCTGGCTTGCCAGCTAACGGCGAGAGGGAAACAGGGCCCTTTACAGCGAATTACATTCAAATTTTCTGACGATCATCATCATGCTTATCTGAGTTTATCCTGATGCAAAAACGCGTAATGTGAAGGCATCACATTTCCTCTTTACTTAAGGATATCACCATGTCCCGTACCCGAATGCCAGCGTTGTTTTTAGGCCACGGTAGCCCGATGAACGTGCTGGAAGATAACGTCTATACCCGCGCCTGGCGTCATCTTGGCGAAACATTGCCACGCCCTAAAGCCATCGTGGTGGTCTCTGCGCACTGGTTTACGCGCGGCACCGGGGTCACGGCTATGGAAACGCCGAAAACGATCCATGATTTCGGCGGCTTTCCGCAGGCGCTCTACGATACGCACTACCCGGCGCCCGGCTCCCCTGAACTGGCGCAGCGCCTGGTCGAGCTGCTGGCACCGGTACCGGTGACGTTGGATAAAGAAGCCTGGGGTTTCGATCACGGTTCATGGGGCGTGCTGATTAAGATGTACCCCGATGCGGATATCCCGATGGTGCAACTGAGCATCGACAGCACCAAACCAGCAGCGTGGCATCTGGAGATGGGGCGCAAGCTGACCGCGCTTCGCGATGAAGGCATCATGCTGGTGGCGAGCGGTAACGTGGTGCATAACCTGCGCACCGCGCGCTGGCATGGCGAGAATACGCCTTACCCATGGGCGGAATCATTCAATGAGTATGTGAAAAGCAACCTCCGCTGGAAAGGGCCGGTTGCCGAGCATCCGCTGGTGAACTATCTGGCGCACGAGGGCGGTTCGCTCTCTAACCCGACGGCGGAGCACTATCTGCCGCTGCTGTACGTGCTCGGCACCTGGGACGGCGAAGAGCCGATTTCTATTCCGGTAGAAGGGATGGAGATGGGGTCGTTGAGTATGCTGTCGGTGCTGATTGGGGCATAAAAGTAACGCGATAACCCCGGCTGGCGTAAACGCCGCCGGGGAAGATCTTATTCGACGAAAATGTGCGGATAGAAACGCGACAGATCCTGGGTAATCAGCGCCCGATCCTCGCGCACGCCAATCCCGGCAGGTTGGTCGTTAATCAACCAGCTGCCGATCAGCGTATAGCTGTCACCGAACTTCGGCAGCGGATAAAACTCCTGCACGATAGTTCCTTCCTCACCGTATGGACCCTCTACCGCTTCCAGCACCTTGCCGTTTTCAACGATCGACACGTTCGCGCCTTCGCGGGAGAAAATCGGTTTGATGACGTACTTTTCCATCTCCGGATGTGCGTCTTCGCTAAACCAGGCCGCCAGCAGGTTAGGGTGGTTCGGGAACATCTCCCACAGCAGCGGGAGCAGCGCTTTATTTGAAATGATACTTTTCCACGCCGGCTCCAGCCAGCGGACGCCGGCATCTTCCAGCTTAGTGGAGAACATTTCGCGCAGCATATACTCCCAGGGATAGAGTTTGAACAGATTACCGATGACCTGATCCTGCAGATCGGTAAACTGCCCCTTTTCACCCAGGCCGATATCTTCGATATACAGAAACTCGGTGGCGACGCCCGCTTCCGCGGCGCAGTCCTGCAGATACTGAACGGTACCGCGATCTTCTTCGGTATCGCGGCAGCACGCCATATGCAGCAGCTGGAAGCCAAACTGCTCACGCAGCTCGCTAAAACGCGCAATCAGCTTTTCCTGCAGGCTGTTGAACTGGTCGCTACCTTGCGGCAACTGGCCGGCATTGAGCTGATCTTCCAGCCAAATCCACTGAAAGAACGCGGCTTCATACAGCGAAGTCGGCGTATCCGCGTTGTTCTCCAGCAGCTTGGGCTCACCCACGCCATCCCAGGCCAGATCGAGGCGAGAGTAGAGCGATGGCTGGTTGGTTTTCCACGACTGGCGCACAAAGCCCCAGGTGTGTTTCGGGATGCGAAACTTCGCCATCAGCTCGTCGCTGGCGATCACTTTTTCCACCGCCTGCAGACACATTTGATGCAGCTCGGCGGTCACCTCTTCGAGCTTCTCTACCTGGGCCAGCGTCAGCTTGTAATAGGCTTCTTCGCTCCAGTACGGCTCGCCATACATGGTATGGAAGTTAAAGCCGTATTCGGTCGCCTTTTCGCGCCAGTCCGGGCGCTCCGTGATGCTGATTCTTTCCATGGTGTTTAGCCGCCCATTGAGCGCGAAGAAGAGGTGCCTGCCGCACTACGCTGCATGGTGGACTGCTTCGCCACCGATTCACCAAACCCGCCGCGGGTTACGGTGCTGGTGGTGGCCGGTTTTGGCGCCATCGCCGTCTTCGGTACGTTCATTGTGCGGCCGGGCTGCGCGGCGCCGTAGCTCTTACCGCCGGCATCGGTGTACTGACCGTAGGCCGGGCTGGCCGGGTTTTTCGAGCTGAACAGCGGCTGCTGCGCGCCCATGCCGCCGCCCATCATGCGACCCATCATGTAGCCTGCCATCAGCGGCATCCAGAAGCTGCCGCTGCTTTGCGCCTGCGCCTGGTTTTCCGGCGCGACGCCTGCCTGAGCCGGCGCCTGCTGGCACTGGCCTTCACCGAATTCGGCTACGCAATCTTCACGCGTGGCGTATTTCGGCGCGGTACGTACAGCTTCTTGTTGGGCGTTATTGAATGCGGTGGTGCACTCCGCGCTTTTGTCAGGGTTGGCCGCAGAGCAGTCGTCGGCATTTTGATACAGAGAAACCGTCTCGTCGCTTTGTTCACAGCCGGCGAGCATAAATACGGCCGTAACGGCAAGAGCGACCGGCGTCAGATGACGTGCGCTCCAGCTTTTACGGAACGAGGCATGATTAATATTTTTTGTCCGTTTCATATTTGTCTTCCAGGACCCAGTGGTATTGCGGTTTGTTAACGCTCAGGATAGAGGATGACTGGTGGAAAATGAAGCGAAGAGGGGCGGAAAGCAGGGGATCTTTACGTTGCCTTACGTTTAGCGCTTCGCTTAGCGAAATTCGTTAAGCGAAGCGCCTTCACGCAAGGACGATTACTGGCGGAAAGGATTCGTGCCGCTGGTTTTCGTGGTGCGGGTAGCCGCCGGTGTGGCTGCCGGAGCGGCATTGCCGCTGTAGCCGTCGGCGCTGGCGTCCTGCTGCGGGTTCTCCGGCGCGACGCTATCCGGCGACGTTGCGACAGGTTTGCCCAGCGTATTGTTCAGCGCAATCAGATCCTGCTCATTCAGCGTACCGAGCGCGGATTTAATGTTCAGCTGGTTGATCAGGTAGTTATAACGCGCGCTGGAGAGCTGCTGTTTGGCGTTGTACAGCGTGGTTGTGGCATCCAGCACATCCACGATGGTACGTGTACCTACCGAATATCCCGCTTCCATGGCATCAAGTGAGCTCTGCGCAGAGACCACCGCCTGTTTGTAGGCGTTGATGCTGCTGATAGAAGCATTGATGTTGTTAAAGGAAGAACGAACGGTCTGTACCACGCTACGATGCGAGCTTTCCAGCTGTTCGCTGGCGCCGACGAAGTTGTACTGCGCCTGTTTCACCTGCGAGTTAACCATCCCGCCCTGATACAGCGGCAGCGAGAAGCTCAGACCGATTTTATTCTGCCCGACGTCGCTGTCGCCATAGCGCGTTGGGTCGTTGGTTTTAGAACCGTTATAGGAGGTATTGGACACCCCGGTCGAGGCGGTTAAATCCAGGGTCGGCAGGTGGCCGTCCTGCGCCTGACGAATCTGTTCGCGCGCCAGGTCCTGGTTCAGACGCGCCTGCAGCAGCGACAGGTTGCGGTTTTCCGCTTCCTTCAGCAGGGCGTTGACCGTCTGCGGCTTGTTGGTTTTAAAACCGTCGACGTTCAGCGACGCCAGCTCCGGATAGTAGTTCCCGGTTACCTGGCGCAGCGCTTCCACCGCGTTATCGAGATCGTTACGCGCGGTCACTTCGTTCGCCAGCACCGAGTCGTACTGTGAACGGGCGTTCTGCACGTCGGTGATCGCCACGAGGCCGACGTTAAAGCGTTGGGTGGTCTGATCCAACTGACGATAGATCGCCTGTTTCTGCGCTTCGGTATAGGAGAGCGTATCGATGGCGCTCAGTACGTTAAAATAAGCCGTAGCGGTGTTGAGGATCAGCGTTTGCTGGTCAGTCTGATAGGTGACGTCCTGAATACCGGCTGCTTTTTCCTGCAGCGTCAGGGCACGCCATTTCGACATATCAAACAGCGTTTGCGTGAGCTGCAGCGAGCCGCTGGTGACGTTAGAGTTCACGCCGTTGCTGTCGCGGTAGCCATTGGTGTAGGTATAATCCGCGCCCAGACCGAGTTGAGGCAGTAACGGGCTACGTGCTTCGTTGATCTTTTCGAATGCAGCATCGCGATCGGCTGCTGATTTACGCAGGTCAGGGTTGCTGATACGCGCCTGCTGATAAACCTGCATCAGGTTTTCTGCCTGGCTCATGGCACTGAAGCCAGTCAGGCCCAGGCCGATAAGGATGGGGAAAAATTTCTTCATTTGCATTCCTTGTTGTGAAGCATAAAGCGCCGCCCAAATTCTAAATATATCTGCTGATTGTATCGACTCTGCCGCGGTAAAAAGTTGGCGTTACGTGCCATCCGGCGGTAATTTGCACCAATCTAACATACAGACTGTAAAACGGTAGCCAAACGGCTTATAAATCCTTACTTTCGGATGCGCAGGACACAGACAATGAACAAGCCCAATCAGCAGGGAATTACCTTCTCGAAAAACGATGTAGAAATTATTGCACGCGAAACGCTTTATCGTGGTTTTTTTTCGCTGGATTTATACCGCTTTCGCCATCGCCTGTTTAACGGCGGGATGAGCGGCGAAGTGACGCGAGAAATTTTTGAGCGCGGGCATGCCGCCGTCTTGCTACCCTTTGACCCGATACGCGATGAGGTTGTGCTGATCGAACAGATTCGCATTGCCGCGTATGATACCAGCGAGAGTCCGTGGCTGCTTGAGATGGTCGCCGGTATGATAGAAGAAGGGGAAACGCCTGAGGATGTCGCCCGCCGGGAAGCGGTCGAAGAGGCCGGGCTGGACGTTGGGCGGACCAAACCGGTTCTGAGCTATCTGGCAAGCCCCGGCGGCACCAGCGAAAGGCTGTCGATTCTGGTGGGGGAAGTGGATGCCGCGACGGCCAAAGGCATTCATGGCCTGGCGGATGAACATGAAGACATCCGGGTGCATGTGGTAAGTCGGGAGCAGGCTTATCAGTGGGTTGAAGAGGGGAAAATCGACAACGCAGCCTCTGTCATCGCCTTGCAATGGCTGCAATTGCATTATCACAATTTACGTAATGAGTGGACAAAATGAAGCGTTATACACCTGACTTCCCGGAAATGATGCGCCTGTGTGAAACCAATTTTGCTCAGTTGCGCCGCCTGTTGCCTCGAACCGATGCGGCCGGCGATGTGGCGGGCTATCAGGTGGGCAATGCGCAATATCGATTAACTATCGTCGAATCGACCCGCTACACTACACTGGTGTCGATTGAGCAGACGGTCCCCGCAGTGAGTTACTGGAGCCTGCCGTCAATGACGGTGCGCCTTTATCATGATGCGATGGTGGCTGAAGTGTGTTCGACTCAGCAGATCTTTCGCTTCAAAGCAAAGTATGATTATCCTAATAAAAAGTTGCATCAACGCGACGAAAAGCATCAAATTAATCAGTTCCTGGCGGACTGGCTGAGATACTGTTTAGCACATGGAGCGATGGCGATTCCGGTTTGTTAGCGTCGTGAAACCTAAGGACACCATTTGGAAAGCCTGTTAAATCTGCCTCTGGCTGGTGAGACCAGAGTCAGGATATTACAAATTACTGATACTCACCTGTTTGCTGAAAAGCATGAAACGCTGTTGGGCATCAATACCTGGGAAAGCTATCAGGCCGTGCTGGATGCCATCCATGCCTCACAGCGTCAGTGCGATCTGATTGTAGCAACAGGCGATCTGGCACAGGACCATTCAGCCGCGGCCTATCAGCACTTCGCTGAGGGCATCGCGAGTTTCGCCGCGCCCTGCGTCTGGCTGCCGGGCAATCATGATTTCCAGCCGGCGATGTACAGCACGCTGCAGGAGTCCGGCATCTCCCCGGCCAAGCGGGTTCTGCTGGGCGATCGCTGGCAAATCTTGTTGCTGGATAGCCAGGTTTTCGGGGTGCCGCACGGCGAACTGAGCGACTTTCAGCTGGAATGGCTGGAGCATAAGCTGGCGGAAGAACCCGAACGATATACGCTGCTGCTGTTGCATCATCATCCGTTGCCTTCGGGCTGTAGCTGGCTTGATCAGCATAGCCTGCGTAATGCCGGCGCGCTGGACCGCGCGTTGACCGCCTATCCTCGGGTTAAGCATCTGCTCTGCGGGCATATTCACCAGGAGCTGGACCTCGACTGGAACGGGCGCCGAATGATGGCCACGCCTTCGACCTGCGTGCAGTTTAAGCCGCACTGCGCCAACTTCACGCTGGATACCGTTTCTCCCGGCTGGCGCTGGCTGGAACTGCATGCCGATGGCACTCTGATCACCGAAGTTTGCCGCCTTGAGGGCGTGAAGTTTCACCCGGATATTGCTTCAGAAGGATACTGATGGCTACCCTCCTTTATCTGCATGGTTTTAACAGCTCACCGCGATCGGCCAAAGCGATGGCGCTAAAGGAGTGGCTGGCGCAGACCTCTCCCGAGATTACGATGGTGGTGCCGGAACTGCCCGCCTATCCGGCAGAGGCGGCGGAATTACTGGAAGCGATTGTCCTCGAACGCGGCGGGGAACCGCTGGGCGTGGTGGGGTCGTCTCTGGGGGGATACTATGCCACCTGGCTATCGCAGTGTTTTATGCTGCCGACGGTGGTGGTTAACCCGGCGGTACGCCCGTTTGAACTGCTGAACAATTTTTTGGGCCCCAATGAGAATCCGTACACGGGGCAGCAATATGTGCTAGAGTCTCGCCATATTTACGATCTCAAAGTTATGCAAATCGACCCGCTGGAAGCGCCTGATTTAATCTGGCTGCTGCAGCAAACGGGCGATGAAGTGCTTGATTACCGCCAGGCCGTTGCTTACTACGCCTCATGCCGGCAGACGGTAGAGGAGGGCGGCAATCACGCATTTGTCGGCTTTGAAGATCATTTCACTCAGATTATCGATTTTCTGGGTCTGCGTTAAGCAGCCCTGGACTACCTACGAATACACACCATGACGCAATCTTCATATAACGCTGATGCCATTGAGGTACTCACCGGGCTTGAGCCGGTTCGCCGCCGTCCGGGGATGTACACTGACACAACACGTCCTAACCATCTTGGTCAGGAAGTTATTGATAACAGTGTGGATGAAGCACTGGCTGGCCATGCGAAACGCGTGGAGGTTATTCTTCATGCCGACCAATCGCTGGAAGTGATCGACGACGGGCGCGGGATGCCGGTTGATATCCACCCGGAAGAAGGGGTTCCGGCGGTTGAGCTGATTCTCTGTCGCCTGCATGCGGGCGGCAAATTTTCCAGCAAGAGCTACCAGTTCTCAGGCGGTTTGCATGGGGTGGGGATTTCGGTCGTCAACGCCTTGTCCAAACGCGTGGAAGTTAACGTCCGCCGCGACGGTCAGATCTACAGTATCGCTTTCGAGAACGGCGATAAGGTCGAAGAGCTCCACGTGACCGGCACCTGCGGCAAACGCAATACCGGTACCAGCGTGCACTTCTGGCCTGATGAAAGCTTCTTTGATAGCCCGCGTTTTTCGGTTTCGCGTCTGACGCATGTGCTCAAAGCCAAGGCCGTGCTATGCCCCGGCGTGGAGATCGTGTTCCGCGATCAGGTGAACAACAGCGAGCAGCGCTGGTGCTACCAGGATGGGCTGACCGACTATCTGTGTGAAGCGGTTAATGGCCTGCCGCTGCTGCCGGAAAAACCGTTTGTCGGCAACTTCTCCGGCGAAACCGAAGCGGTGGACTGGGCGCTGCTGTGGCTGCCGGAAGGCGGTGAGCTGCTGACCGAAAGCTACGTTAACCTGATCCCGACCATGCAGGGCGGCACCCACGTCAACGGTCTGCGTCAGGGGCTGCTGGAGGCGATGCGTGAGTTCTGTGAATATCGCAATATCCTGCCGCGCGGCGTGAAGCTCTCCGCGGAAGATATCTGGGATCGCTGCGCCTATGTGCTATCGGTGAAAATGCAGGATCCGCAGTTTGCCGGGCAGACTAAAGAGCGCCTCTCTTCACGCCAGTGTGCGGCATTTGTCTCCGGGGTGGTGAAAGATGCCTTCAGCCTGTGGCTGAATCAGAACGTGCAGGCGGCGGAGCTGCTCGCCGAGATGGCGATCTCCAGCGCTCAGCGCCGGATGCGCGCGGCGAAAAAAGTGGTGCGAAAAAAGCTGACCAGCGGCCCTGCGCTGCCGGGCAAGCTGGCGGACTGTACCGCGCAGGATCTGAACCGTACCGAGCTGTTCCTGGTCGAAGGGGACTCGGCGGGCGGCTCTGCCAAGCAGGCGCGCGACCGGGAATATCAGGCGATCATGCCGCTGAAGGGTAAAATCCTTAATACCTGGGAAGTCTCGTCAGACGAAGTGCTGGCCTCGCAGGAGGTCCACGACATTTCGGTGGCCATTGGTATCGACCCGGATAGCGATGACCTGAGCCAGCTGCGCTACGGTAAAATCTGCATTCTGGCGGATGCGGACTCCGATGGTCTGCACATCGCCACGCTGCTGTGCGCGCTGTTTGTTAAGCACTTCCGCACGTTGGTGAAACACGGCCACGTCCATGTCGCGCTGCCGCCTCTGTACCGTATCGATCTCGGCAAAGAGGTGTACTACGCGCTGACGGAGGAAGAGAAGGCCGGGGTACTGGAGCAGCTCAAGCGTAAGAAGGGCAAACCCAACGTACAGCGCTTTAAAGGGCTGGGGGAAATGAACCCGATGCAGTTGCGTGAAACCACGCTTGACCCTAATACCCGCCGTCTGGTCCAGCTGGTTATCAGCGACGAAGATGAGCAGCAGACAACGGCAATGATGGATATGCTGTTAGCCAAGAAACGTTCGGAAGACCGGCGCAACTGGCTGCAGGAAAAAGGGGATATGGCGGACCTGGAAGCCTGATACCGGCTTTAATCAGAACTGGCGCTGCGCCAGTTCTGGTTCACTTCTCTTTGCTTCGCCGGGTATTTTTCCCGGCTGCGCGCTGGCTTAAACGCCCGGCTGCAGAATACGGATACTGACTTCCAGCACGTCCCCTTTCACCGCTTCGCTGTGCGCTTTCATATGCGGGGTTTGCAGGTGCGCTTCGAGATGGGCCACGCTGTCCCATAGTTCCACCATCACGATGGAATCTGGCGAGGTGCTCTGAAAGCTGACGCCTGCGGCATGGTCGACCATCGGCGTATAGCCGTGGCAGCCTTCTTCCTGTAAAACCAGCGGAATAGTTTTGGCGAACTGATCCAACACGGCCTGGCGGTGATGCTGGCCCGGACGAGTGCGAATTTCTGCGATCACTGTCAACATGATTAACTCAACTCCTTCTGTATGTAGATCTTTAGTTAACCAAAAATCTGCGCCAGATGCTTGCGATATTCTGCGATGTTGCGCGGCACATCCGGCATTTTAATGACGTCGTTAGCGATAAAAGTCGGTAGAGCGCTCATCCCGAGGAACTGGTTCGCTTTATGGAACGGCAGATACACGCCGTCAACGCCAGCGCCATGGAAGAACTGTTCTTTATCGGTAAAGGCCTCCATCGGCGCATTCCAGGTCAGGGAAAGCATATAGCGTTTGCCCTGAATCAAACCGCCTGAGCCATATTTTTTGCTGTCGTCGGAGCGGCTACGGCCATCGCTGGCGTACAGCGAGCCATGGCCTTCGGTGAAGACATCATCGATATATTTCTTCACGGTCCACGGCGCGCCCATCCACCAGCCCGGCATTTGCCAGATGACCACATCGGCCCAGAGGAAATTCTGTACCTCTTCTTGCGCAGCATAATCGCTTTCGGCGCGGACGATTTTAACATCATGCCCGGCGTCGCGCAGATAACCATCCGCGACCTCGGTCAGGGTGTCGTTCAACTGGCCGTTGGAGTGGGCGAATTTTTTCGCACCGTTGATAATCAGGATGTTGCTCATTTTTTACCCTTCGATTTTCGAGTTTGTCACTGATTTTACCCCGTGAGGCGGGGCGGTAAAATGAGCAAAATGTGCAAAGTCTTTTGCGTTATTCGCAATAATCCCGGCTACCAGCGCACCCGCGCTTCGAAGCCGCCCGCCGACGAATTGCTGAAGGTGACGGTCATGCGGTGCAGCGTGGCGATGCGCCGGACGATAGATAGCCCCAGCCCGCTGCCGGGCTCATCCTGGCCGGGGGGGCGATAGAATCGCTCGCCGAGACGCGCCAGCGCCTCGGCGCTGATGCCCGGGCCATTATCGCGCACGTCAAATCCGCGCGCCGCGAGAGTGATATCCACCCGGCTTCCGCGCGGGCTGTAGCGCACGGCATTATCCAGCAGATTGCGCACCAGCAGACTCAGCAGCAGCGGCTGACCAGGGCGTGTGACGTTGGCAGCCTTCAAATGCAGACGGAGGTCGATGCCGGCCTGCTGCGCAGCATGGTACATCTCCATCACCGCCGATTGCAGCAGCTCGTCCATGCCGAGGGTCTGCACGTCATCAAGCTGCGCCAGTGAATCCAGACGCGAGAGGGTCAGTAGCTGGTCGACCAGGCGGGTTGCGCGGTCAATCCCCTGATGCATCTGCGCCAATGCCTTGTCGCGCCCCTGCGGGTCGTCTATCGACAGCTGGGCGACTTCGGTCTGCACCTTCAGCGCGGCAAGCGGGCTGCGTAGCTCGTGCGCGGCATCGGAAGTAAACCGACGCTCGCGCATCATGGTGTCATGGGTACGGGCAAACAGCTGATTCAACGCATCAACCAACGGCCGGACCTCGCTGGGCACCTTGTCGACGTTAAGCGATTCGGCTGAATCCGCCGCGCGCAGGCGCAGCGTTCGGGCCAACTGCTTCAACGGCGCCAGCTCCCGGCTCAGCAGGACAATCAGCAGCAGGAACATCAGCGGCAGCGCCATCAGCCAGGGCGTCAGCTGGGAGGTGACGATATCCAGCGCCATTTCCCGCCGGTAATCCCACTCCTGGCCGACGACAATGCGGTAGCGGCCGTCGCGGGTGGTCAGTTGCAGAAAGCGCCATTCGTCATCGTCGTTTTCCAGATAGCCATCGCTAAACCCTTCCCGACGGTTGTGCCACGGAATGTCCTGGCCGTTCTCGCCATCGTGGAGCACCCGTTTGCCGTCGGCGGTGAAAATCGCGAACGCCAGCGCATCATCATCGAGATGGCCATGTTTCATTTTCTTTGCCTGTACCGGCGGGGTCAGCGTGTGCAGCTCGTCGAAGTTCATTGCGCTCAGGCGGCGGGCAAACAGCAGCTGCTGGGTATCAAAGAGCTTGTCCAGCTTGTCGCGGGTGTGCTGCCAGGCGATAAAACTGGCGATGCCCCAGGCGGCGCTGGTCAACAGGAAAAAAAGCAGCGTCAGGCGGACGCGTAGGCTCAGTGGTTTCATGCATCACCCAGGGTATAGCCGATACCGTGGACGGTACGAATAAATTCGCTGCCGAGCTTGCGGCGCAGGTGATGAACATGAACTTCAACCGCGTTGCTGGAGACGTCATCGTCCCAGTTATAAAGCTTTTCTTCGATATGCTTTCGCGGCAGGACCCGTCCGGCATTGCGCATCAGGAGCTCCAGCAGGGCGAACTCTTTCGGCTTCAGCGCCAGGTTTTCGCCGTTCAGCGTCACCGTCAGGCCGCTGGGGTCGAGCGTGACGCGACCGTGGCGCAGCTCGCTGCTGCTCTGCCCGTGGGCGCGGCGAACCAGCGCCTCAAGGCGGGCGGCCACTTCAATCAGCGCAAAAGGTTTACACAGATAGTCGTCGGCGCCGAGGCGGAGTCCTTCGACCCGCTGGCTGAGGGCATCCCGGGCGGTAAGGATCAGCACCGGCTCGTGGCGGCCCGTGGCGCGCCATTCGCGCAGGATATCCAGCCCGTCAAGGCCCGGCAGCGTCAGGTCAAGGATCGCCGCGTCATAAGGGGCGCTGTAGAGCGCGGCTTTTCCCTCTTCGCCACGGGTAAACCAGTCGATGCTCAAGCCCATCTTTGCCAGTCCGGCTTTAATGCCATCGCCGATCAGCTTGTCGTCTTCCACCAGTAAAATGCGCATTGCCTGCTCCTGTGGCCATCATGAATACGCGCAGTAAAGCGCGTTGTGGCGCGTACTGTACAGCAATAAAATTTCTTTTTTCCGCTTAAGAAGTCGTTAAGTTTTGCCTGCTGTAATGGTAACGATATCAACATAAAGGGAGAACATATCATGAAGAAAATCGCTGCAGTGACCGCTATCGTTGCTCTGATTTCCATGCCGGTGCTGGCGGCTGAACAAGGCGGTTTCACCGGCCCGGGCTCGACACAAACCAGCCAGACTGCCACGCCAAAAGGCGGCTTTATCGGCCCGAGCGGTAGCGTGACGACGGTGGAAAATGCCAAATCGCTGCGTGACGATACCTGGGTCACTCTGCGCGGCAAAATCGTTCAGCGCGTCTCTGACGAGGTGTATAAATTCCAGGACGCCACCGGGACGGTGAATGTCGATATCGACCATAAACGCTGGAACGGCCTGACCGTCACGCCGCAGGATACGGTCGAAATTCAGGGGGAGGTCGATAAAGACTGGAACTCGGTGGAAATCGACGTCAAGCAAATCAATAAAGTCACCCCGTAACGCCGCTGACCCGGGTGACTTTGCTACGCTTAACCGCAGAATCTTCAACCGGTCTAACGCCCTGTGACTCAGGGCGTCAGATAGGGTATTATCGCCGGTAGTTTTGCCGCCCGCACGGTCGGTACGCAGATTGAGGATTCACGATTAATGAGCGATATGGCAGAGCGCCTCGCGCTGCATGAATTTACGGAAAATGCTTACCTGAACTATTCCATGTACGTCATCATGGACAGGGCGTTGCCGTTTATTGGCGATGGTCTGAAGCCGGTACAGCGTCGCATCGTGTATGCGATGTCCGAGCTGGGGCTGAACGCCAGCGCGAAGTTCAAAAAGTCCGCCCGCACCGTCGGTGACGTGCTGGGTAAATACCATCCGCACGGCGATAGCGCATGCTATGAAGCCATGGTGCTGATGGCGCAGCCCTTCTCCTACCGCTACCCGCTGGTGGACGGCCAGGGAAACTGGGGGGCCCCGGACGATCCCAAATCCTTCGCCGCAATGCGTTATACCGAATCCCGGTTGTCGAAGTATGCGGAACTGCTGCTCGGCGAACTGGGCCAGGGAACCGTTGACTGGGTGCCGAACTTCGACGGAACGATGCAGGAGCCGAAAATGCTGCCTGCGCGTTTGCCGAATATCCTGCTGAACGGCACCACCGGTATCGCCGTGGGGATGGCAACCGATATTCCCCCGCACAACCTGCGCGAAGTGGCGCAGGCGGCGATAGCCCTGATCGAAAAACCGCAGACCTCGCTCGACGAGCTGCTGGATATCGTCCACGGGCCGGATTACCCCACCGAAGCTGAAATCATTACCCCGCGCGCCGAGATCCGCAAAATCTATCAGAACGGTCGTGGTTCGGTGCGTATGCGCGCGGTGTGGAAGAAAGAAGATGGCGCGGTCGTGATCACGGCCTTGCCGCATCAGGTTTCCGGTGCCCGCGTGCTGGAGCAAATCGCCGCCCAGATGCGCAATAAAAAGCTGCCGATGGTTGACGATTTACGCGACGAGTCCGATCACGAAAACCCGACCCGTCTGGTGATCGTCCCGCGTTCTAATCGCGTGGATATGGAGCAGGTAATGAACCACCTGTTCGCCACCACCGATCTCGAAAAAAGCTACCGCATCAACCTGAATATGATCGGCCTCGACAACCGCCCGGCGGTGAAAAACCTGCTGGAGATCCTCGCGGAATGGCTCACCTTCCGTCGCGATACCGTGCGTCGCCGCCTGAGCTATCGCCTGGAGAAGGTGCTCAAGCGCCTGCATATCCTCGAAGGTTTACTGGTAGCCTTTCTGAATATCGATGAGGTGATCGAAATTATCCGCCACGAGGATGAACCGAAGCCGGCCCTGATGTCCCGCTTCGGCATCAGCGAAACCCAGGCGGAAGCGATCCTTGAGCTGAAACTGCGTCATCTTGCCAGACTGGAAGAGATGAAGATCCGCGGCGAGCAGAGCGATCTGGAAAAAGAGCGCGATCAGCTGCAGGCGATTCTGGCGTCCGAACGGAAGATGAATAACCTGCTGAAGAAAGAGCTGCAGGCCGACGCCGACGCCTTCGGCGACGATCGGCGTTCCCCGCTGCGCGAGCGCGAAGAGGCGAAAGCCATGAGCGAGCATGACATGCTGCCGTCCGAACCGGTCACCATCGTGCTGTCGCAAATGGGCTGGGTACGTAGCGCCAAAGGCCACGACATTGACGCCCAGGGGCTGAGTTACAAAGCGGGCGATAGCTGGAAAGCCTCGTCGAAAGGCAAGAGCAACCAGCCGGTGGTGTTTATTGATACGACCGGGCGTAGCTACGCCATCGATCCGATTACGCTGCCGTCGGCGCGCGGTCAGGGTGAGCCGATTACCGGCAAACTGACGCTGCCGCCGGGGGCCAGCGTTGAGCATATGCTGATGGAGAATGACGATCGCAAGCTGCTGATGGCTTCCGACGCCGGCTACGGTTTCGTCTGCACCTTCAACGATCTGGTGGCGCGCAACCGCGCGGGCAAGGCGCTGATTACGCTGCCGGATAACGCCCGGGTGATGCCGCCGCTGGTGATTGAAGATGAGTCAGACATGCTGCTGGCGATCACCTCCGCCGGGCGTATGCTGATGTTCCCGGTGAACGATCTGCCGCAGCTGTCGAAAGGCAAGGGGAACAAGATTATCAATATTCCGTCGGCGGATGCGGCTTCCGGGCAGGATGGGCTGGCGCACCTGTTTGTGCTGCCGCCGCAGAGCACCCTGACTATCCACGTCGGTAAGCGCAAGATTAAACTGCGTCCGGAAGAGCTGCAGAAAGTCACCGGGGAACGCGGTCGCCGCGGCTCACTGATGCGCGGGCTGCAGAAAATCGACCGTGTGGAAATCGATTCGCCGCGTCGCGCAGCGGCGGGTGATAGCGAAGAGTAAGATAAGGATCCTCTACCGAAGGGTAGAGGATGCTAAAATATGCCGCAAAATCGTTGTTTATTCAGATGTTGCGATTAACAATAGACGCAAAATCATTCAAGATACGTCGAGGCCGTCAGCAACTGATGCCCGACGCCTGCAATCTGCTGAACAGCGAGTAAGTACCCCCTATCTTCGGGTCGCGGAAAGAGAGCGACGACGAGGGATTCAGGCGCGTGCAGTACGCAGCGGACCGGTGGACCGGGTTATCCTGCGAACGCACATGCCAGCGAAAGTTTGCGGGTATCATTCTAAGCGGTTTGGGTTTTAGAGGTAGCTATGCTATTTATTTTTCGACTCATTATTGTTGTTATTTATTGTATCTTTGTCTGTATATTTGGCTGTATTTACTGTTTGTTCAGCCCGCGTAATCCTAAGCACGTTGCCACCTTCGGGCACCTGTTTGGCCGGCTGTCCCCGTTATTCGGTCTGAAGGTCGAAACGCGTAAGCCTGCGGATGCGAAAAACTATGGCAATGCAATCTACATTGCTAACCATCAGAACAACTATGATATGGTGACGGCATCCAATATCGTACAGCCGCCGACCGTGACCGTGGGCAAAAAGAGCCTGGTATGGATCCCGTTCTTTGGCCTGCTCTACTGGCTAACGGGTAACCTGCTGATTGATCGTAATAACCGGGCGAAAGCGCATGGGACGATCTCGCAGGTGGTGAATACCTTTAAAAAACGTAAAATATCTTTCTGGATGTTCCCGGAAGGGACCCGCAGCCGCGGTCGCGGCCTGCTGCCCTTTAAGACCGGCGCTTTCCACGCGGCCATCGCCGCCGGCGTGCCGATTATTCCGGTATGCGTTTCTAATACATCGAATAAAATTAATCTCAATCGCCTGAATAACGGCCTGGTGATTGTTGAAATGCTGCCGCCGGTCGATACCAGCCAGTTTGGTAAAGAGGGCGTACGCGCGCTGGCGACGCACTGCCGCGAGCTGATGGCCGCGAAAATTGAAGAGCTGGATCGCGAAGTCGCGGAGCGCGAAGCCGCAGCAAAGAAATAAAACAGGAAACGCCGCGATAACGCGAGCAGATTGCTAGCGGGAAACGAATTCCCTTTTTGATTTGTCAGTATTTCATGGAGTTAATATGTCACTCAGTCGGCGTCAGTTTATTAAGGCTTCAGGCGTAGCGCTGTGCGCGGGAGCCGTGCCGCTGAACGCACATGCCGCCGGCCAACAGCCCGTCCTGCCGGTTCCTCCGCTGCTGGAGTCCCGTCGCGGCCAGCCGCTGTTTTTGACTCTGCAACGCGCCCACTGGTCCTTTACCTCCGGCACCCGCGCGTCGGTCTGGGGGGTGAACGGCCGCTATCTTGGGCCGACGATTCGCGTGTGGAATGGCGATGACGTAAAGCTGATTTACAGTAACCGCCTGACGGAAAACGTCGCCATGACCATCCGCGGTCTGCAGGTTCCCGGTCCGCTGATTGGCGGCGCGGCGCGCATGATGTCGCCGAATGCCGACTGGGCGCCGGTGCTGCCGATTCGCCAGAGCGCCGCCACGCTGTGGTATCAGGCGAATACCCCGAACCATATGGCTAAACAGGTCTATAACGGTCTTGCCGGCATGTGGCTGGTGGAAGATGAAATCAGTAAAAATCTCCCCGTTCCCAACCATTACGGCGTCGATGATTTCCCGGTGATTATTCAGGACAAGCGTCTGGATAATTTCGGTACGCCGGAATACAGCGAACCCGGCAGCGGCGGCTTTGTCGGGGATACGCTGCTGGTGAACGGCGTCCAGAGTCCGTATGTTGAAGTGTCGCGCGGCTGGGTTCGTTTGCGCCTGCTGAACGCCTCTAACTCCCGGCGCTACCAGCTGCAGATGAGCGATGGTCGGCTGATACACGTTATCTCCGGCGACCAGGGTTTTTTACCGGCCCCGGTGTCGTTAAAGCAGCTGTCGCTGGCGCCCGGCGAGCGGCGTGAAATTCTGGTCGATATGACCAACGGCGATGAGGTGTCGATTACCTGCGGTGAAGCGGCAAGCATCGTTGACCGCATTCGCGGCTTCTTCGAGCCGTCGAGCATCCTGATTTCCACGCTGCTGTTAACCCTGCGTCCAACGGGCCTGCTGCCGCTGGTGACCGATAGCCTGCCGGTGCGTCTGCTGCCGACGGAAGTTCTGTCCGGCGCGGCGATTCGCTCTCGCGATATCTCCCTTGGCGACGATCCGGGGATTAACGGCAACCTGTGGGACCCGCAGCGCATTGACGTGACCGCGCAGCAGGGCACATGGGAGCGCTGGACGGTACGTGCCGATCGACCGCAGTCGTTCCATATCGAAGGGGTGATGTTCCAGGTGCGGAACGTGAACGGTTCCGCGCCGTTCCCGGAAGACCGCGGCTGGAAAGATACCGTCTGGGTCGACGGGCAGGTGGAGCTGCTGGTGTACTACACCCAGCCTTCCTGGCCGCACTTCCCGTTCCAGTTCTTAAGCCAGACGCTGGAACTCGCCGATCGCGGCTCGATTGGCCAGATCCTGGTCAATCCGGCGCCGTAATCCCCGATGCCCCGGCCAGCAGCGGTCAGGGCATAAGAAAATCTCCCTTCATTTCTGTCCGCAATCCGGCTTATAATCGCCGCCCTTTGGTTATTTTTTTATCATTTTTTTCCCCGGAAGCAATATGAGCGCAATATCCCTGATCCAACCGGATCGTGACCTTTTTTCCTGGCCGCAGTACTGGGCCGCCTGCTTTGGTCCCGCGCCATTTTTACCCATGTCACGCGAAGAGATGGATCAACTTGGCTGGGATAGCTGCGACATCATCCTGGTCACCGGCGATGCGTATGTCGACCATCCGAGCTTCGGCATGGCGATCTGCGGCCGCATGCTGGAGGCGCAGGGGTTCCGCGTTGGGATTATTTCGCAGCCTGACTGGAACAGCAAAGATGACTTTATGCGTCTGGGGAAACCGAATCTGTTCTTCGGCGTTACCGCGGGCAACATGGATTCGATGATCAACCGCTACACCGCTGACCGCAAGCTGCGTCATGATGACGCCTATACCGCGGGCAATGTCGCCGGTAAACGTCCGGATCGCGCCACGTTGGTGTATACCCAGCGCTGCAAAGAGGCGTGGAAAGAGGTGCCGGTTATTCTCGGCGGTATTGAAGCCAGCCTGCGCCGTACCGCGCATTATGATTACTGGTCCGATACCGTGCGGCGTTCGGTGCTGGTGGACTCCAAGGCCGATATGCTGATGTTTGGCAACGGCGAGCGTCCGCTGGTTGAAGTGGCGCATCGTCTGGCCGCAGGTGAGCCGATCGGCCAGATTCGTGACGTCCGCAATACCGCCATTATGGTCAAAGAGGCGCTCCCCGGCTGGAGCGGCGTCGACTCCACCCGTCTGGATACCCCGGGTAAAATTGACCCCATCCCGCATCCGTATGGCGAAGATCTGCCGTGCGCGGATAACAAAACCGTTGCGCCGCCAAAACAAGAAGCTAAACGCGTGACCGTTCAACCGCCGCGTCCGAAGCCGTGGGAAAAGACCTACGTGCTGCTGCCGTCCTTTGAAAAGGTGAAAGGGGACAAGGTGCTGTACGCCCATGCGTCACGTATCCTGCACCACGAAACCAACCCGGGCTGCGCGCGGGCGTTGATGCAAAAGCATGGCGAACGGTATATCTGGGTTAACCCGCCGGCGATCCCGCTGTCGACGGAAGAGATGGATAGCGTGTTTGCGCTACCGTATAAGCGCGTCCCGCACCCGGCGTACGGTGACAGCCGCATTCCGGCTTACGAGATGATTCGCTTCTCGATTAACATTATGCGCGGCTGTTTCGGCGGCTGTTCTTTCTGTTCGATCACCGAACATGAAGGGCGCATCATTCAGAGCCGTTCCGAAGATTCGATCATTAACGAAATCGAAGCGATTCGCGACACGGTTCCCGGTTTTACCGGCGTTATCTCCGATCTTGGCGGCCCAACGGCCAACATGTACATGCTGCGCTGTAAGTCCCCGCGCGCCGAGCAGACCTGCCGTCGTTTATCCTGCGTCTATCCGGATATCTGCCCGCATATGGATACCAACCACGAGCCGACGATTAATCTGTACCGCCGCGCCCGCGACCTGAAAGGGATTAAAAAAATCCTCATCGCCTCTGGCGTGCGTTACGACATCGCCGTTGAGGATCCGCGCTACATCAAAGAGCTGGCGACCCACCACGTTGGCGGCTATCTGAAGATTGCGCCGGAGCATACGGAAGAAGGTCCGCTGTCGAAAATGATGAAGCCGGGAATGGGAAGCTATGACCGCTTTAAAGAGCTGTTCGATACCTATTCGAAACAGGCGGGTAAAGAGCAGTATCTGATCCCGTACTTTATCTCTGCGCACCCGGGCACCCGCGACGAAGATATGGTGAATCTGGCGCTGTGGCTGAAGAAGAACCGTTTCCGTCTCGACCAGGTGCAGAACTTCTATCCGTCGCCGCTGGCCAACTCGACCACCATGTATTACACCGGCAAGAACCCGCTGGGTAAGATTGGCTATAAGAGTGAAGAGGTGGTGGTGCCGAAGGGCGACAAGCAGCGTCGTCTGCATAAAGCATTGCTGCGCTATCACGATCCGGCAAACTGGCCGCTGATTCGTCAGGCGCTGGAAGCGATGGGCAAGAAGCACCTGATTGGTTCACGCCGCGATTGTCTGGTACCCGCGCCAACGCTGGATGAGATGCGCGAAGCGCGTCGTCAGAACCGCAATACCCGCCCGGCATTGACCAAACATACGCCGGTTGCGCATCAGCGTCAGACGCCGGCTACGGCGAAAAAACGGATTAAATCCGCTTCCCGCTAAGACGTATTCCCCGGCGGCGCGATGCCTGCCGGGGTAACAGGATGATAGGGAAAACCCGGATTGGGCGGTTGTGCCGCGATCCGGGACGGTATAAGAAACGCTCTTCGGCGGGAAAGAAGATTAACCGCCGAACTGATCCGGATCCGGACCCAGACGTTTGTTCTGGTCCAGTTTTGCCATCTCACTGAGTTCGTCTTTATCGAGACGGAAGTCCCAGACGTTGAAGTTTTCCGCAATGCGTGACGGCGTGACCGATTTCGGGATCACCACCAGGCCGTTGTCGAGATGCCAGCGGATAACAATCTGCGCGGGGGTTTTACCGTACTTATCCGCCAGCTCATGAATAATTTTCTGATCGAACACGCCTTCTCCCCCCTGCGCCAGCGGGCTCCAGGACTCGGTCTGGATTTTATGCGTGGCGTTCCAGGAGTGTAGCTGACGTTGCTGGAGTAAGGGATGGAGTTCCACCTGGTTTATCACCGGCACGACGCCGGTTTCATCCAGCAGCCGCTGCAGATGGTGGACCTGGAAGTTACAGACGCCGATACTTTTTGTCAGCCCCTGTTTTTGCAGCTCAATCATGCCTTTCCAGGCATCGACGTAGTGGTCAATCGCCGGAACCGGCCAGTGCATTAAGTATAAATCGACATAGTCGAGTTGCAGTTTGCGCAGACTCTCTTGTAGGGCTTCATGCGGGCGTTTCTGATCGTCGTTCCACAGCTTGGTGGTGATAAAGAGCTCATCGCGAGCGACGCCTGCGCGGCTTAACGCATGACCGACGCCGGTTTCATTTTGGTACGCGGCGGCGGTGTCAAAAGAGCGATAACCGACTTCCAGCGCCTTATGAATGGCGGAGACGACTTCCTCGTTGCCTGCTTTCCACACGCCGAGACCCAGTTGTGGCATCAGATTGCCGTCGTGCAGTTTTATAACGGTTGGATGTGTCATGCCTTCCTCCTGTTAATGAAACTCAGCGGTATACATTCCGCTGAGGGGTAGCATTAAGTCTGGACGAAATAGCTAAAAACGGTAGTTAAACTCCTCGCCTTCGCGCGAGTTCAGCTGAAGACGAGGAGGGGGGACAGGGAAAACTTAGCGTGCAGCCTCGTAAATCCGACGGCTGACGTCGAGGGTGATATCCTGATTTTCCCCCAGCGCCGTCATGCCGTGTTCTTCCAGTTTAGCCAGTAACGCCGGGATGGAGCTGCCGTCCAGACCGTAGTCGGAAAGACGGGTTGCGACGCCCAGCTGCTCAAAGAACTGACGCGTCGCGGCGATAGCGGCATCGATACGCTCATCTTCAGAGCCGTCGGTGATATTCCAGACGCGAGCGGCATACTGCAGCAGTTTGGCGCGTTTGGCGTCGCGTTTTTCATTCCACAGTACCGGCAGAATGATGGCCAGCGTCTGGGCATGATCGAGGCCGTGCATCGCGGTCAGCTCGTGACCCAGCATGTGCGTTGCCCAGTCCTGCGGTACGCCAGCGCCAATCAGGCCGTTTAACGCCTGGGTCGCTGCCCACATGATGTTGGCGCGCACGTCGTAGTTTTCCGGCTCTTGCAGCGCTTTCGGGCCATCTTCAATCAGAGTCAGCAGAATGCCTTCGGCAAAGCGGTCCTGAATTTTGCCATCAACCGGGTAGGTGACATACTGCTCGACGGTATGGACAAATGCGTCAACCACACCGTTGGCCACCTGACGCGGCGGCAGGGTGTAGGTGTAAACCGGGTCAAGAATCGCAAACACCGGCTGTACGTGGGATGACATAAAGGCCCGTTTGTCACCGGTGGTTTTACGCGAAACGACGGCGCCTTTATTGGATTCGGAACCGGTTGCCGGAAGCGTCAGCACCGACCCCATCGGGATCGCGCTTTTGACGTTGTTGCCGCGGGTTTCGAGGATTTCCCACGGATCGACGTTTTCATCATAATGCGCCGCCGCGGCGATGAACTTGGTGCCATCCAGTACCGAACCGCCGCCCACGGCCAGCAGGAACGTGACCTTCTCTTCACGGGCGATTTTGACGGCGTTCATCAGCGTCTCGTAGGATGGGTTCGGTTCAATGCCGCCAAACTCCAGCACCTCGAAACCGCTCAGCGCCTTCAGCGCCTGATCAAGCACGCCGGTTTTCTTCACGCTACCGCCGCCGTAGGTCACCAGAATACGTGCGCCTGCCGGGATTTGATCGCGCAGATTGTCGATGGCGCCTTTGCCAAACAGAATGCGGGTTGGGGTATGTAGATCGAAATTGTTCATTGCTCGTGCCCTCAAATAGTAAAACTGCCGACAGAGAAGATGCCTCGGCCAGATGACGGTCATTGTGGTCCTGTAACCTGCTCCTCTCAATGCACATTCCTGCCGTTGTCTTGCCCATTTCTCTACGGGACTGGAGAAAAGGCAGGAAAGTGCGCACAATGCAAGAGTGCAAAAACGTCTGGAGAACCCCCGTAAATGAACCGCGCCGAGATATGCCAGCTGTTGACGGAAAAAGTTAACGCATTGAAAGAAAATGAGGAAAAACTCAGTACGCTGCTGCCCGATATTCGCCTGCTCTACGGTACGCAGCCGGGTACCCGCACGCCGGTGATGTACCAGCCCGGCATTGTTTTTCTCTTTTCGGGGCATAAAATTGGCTACATCAACGAGCGGACTTTTCGCTATGACACCAATGAATACCTGCTGCTGACGGTACCGCTCCCCTTTGAGTGCGAGACCTTCGCCACCCCCGAGGTTCCGCTGGCAGGGATGCGGCTGAATGTGGATATTCTCCAGCTCCAGGAGCTGCTGATGGATATTGGTGAGGATGAGCTGTTTCAGCCGGCGATGGCTTCGAGCGGGATCAACTCGGCAGCCTTATCGGAGGAAATCTTGTGTGCGGCGGAAAGACTGTTGGATGTGATGGAACGCCCGCTGGACGCGCGTATTTTGGGCAAACAGATTATCCGCGAGATGCTCTATTACGTGCTCACCGGGCCGTGCGGCGGGGCGCTGCTGGCGCTGGTGAGCCGGCAAACCCATTTCAGCCTGATCAGCCGCGTCCTGAAACGCATTGAAAGCCAGTACACCGAGAACCTCAGCGTCGACCAGCTGGCGGCGGAAGCCAACATGAGCGTCTCGGCGTTTCATCATAATTTCAAATCGGTGACCAGCACCTCGCCGTTGCAGTATCTCAAAAGCTATCGCCTGCATAAGGCGCGGATGCTGATGATCCACGATGGCATGAAGGCCAGCGCGGCGGCGATGCGGGTCGGCTACGAAAGCGCCTCCCAGTTCAGCCGTGAGTTTAAACGCTATTTCGGCATGACGCCGGGCGAAGACGCCGCGCGGATCAGAATGATTCAGGGAATGTGACGGGCGAGGAGCGGCGGCTGCCGAACCCGGGAAGGCGGCGCAGCGTCGCTCCCGGGTTCGCGCGGTCAGGCGCTGCAGAATTTTTTCTTGATAACCACGACCAGAGTGCCCACCAGCCCGGCAACCAGCAGGGCGATCGGCAGAATCATCAGGCAGGTCATCACCTGATCTTCATGGCGTTTGACGAACGGGATCATGCTGAGGGCATATCCCAGGCCGGTGACCACACCCACCCACAGCAGCGCGCTCAGCCAGTTGAAGAACTGGAAACGGCGGTTTGAGAGCCCGGAAATGCCGGCCATGGTGGGCAGCAGGGTGCGCACGAAGGCCAGAAAACGCCCGGCGAGCAGCGCCAGCAGACCGTGCTTGTCAAACATGCAGGTGGCACGCTGATGATATTTTTGCGGCAGATGGGCGAGCCAGCCTTTGACGGTGGCGGTATTGCCGAGCCAGCGCCCCTGCAGATAGCTGAGCCAGCAGCCGAGGCTGGCCGCCACGGTCAGGATCGCGAGAGTGGGCACAAAGTCCATGACGCCTTTGGCGATCAGCGCGCCGGCGAGCAGCAGCAGGCTATCGCCGGGTAAAAACGAGGCCGGCAGCAGACCGTTTTCCAGAAACAGGGTCGCGAACATAACCAGATACACAAAACCGACAACCTGAGGGTTCGCCAGTGCGGCAAAATCATGTTGCCACAGCGCGGCGACAATCTCTTGAATGACAACCATGGACTTTCCTAAGTGGTACCGTATTTTTGACTAGTGTACTCCTGAAGCGGCCCGAACACCTTGATCTCGGGCGCAACAAAAGCGGCCGTTTTTAACAGAACGTCCGCCATTGTTGCCACTTGCTGTCACTTTACACGATACGGGAGAAGCCCGCCGCTAAATCCGCCAGCAGATCGTCAACATTTTCTAAACCTATATGGACCCGAATCAGCGTGCCGCTGAAATCGACTTCAGCTCCCGGGCGGATCGCGGCAATTTGCTCCGGCTGGTTGGCCAGAATCAGCGATTCAAAACCGCCCCAGGAGTAGGCCATGCTGAACAAGCTGAAGTTGTCGAGATAGGCGGAAAGCTCGGCATCGGTCAGGCGTTTATTGAGGATAAAAGAGAACAGACCGCTGCTGCCGCTAAAGTCGCGCTGCCAGAACTCGTGACCTTTACTTCCCGGCAGCGCCGGGTGGTTGACGCGGGCGACCTGCGGATGCTGCGCCAGCCATTCGGCGATCTGCAGGCTGCTTTCATGATGCTGACGCAGGCGCACGCCCAGGGTTCGCAGGCCCCGACTGGTCATATAGGCGGTATCGGCATCGACCATTTGCCCCATCAGATAGGCATTTTCCCGCAGCTGATCCCAGCAGCGGGCATTGGACACCGCGGTACCGACCATCGCGTCGGAATGGCCAATCAGGTACTTGGTGGCGGCCTGAATCGAGATATCCACGCCGAAATCCAGCGCTTTAAACAGCACGCCCGCCGCCCAGGTGTTGTCGATCATGATAATCGCCTCTGGCGCCACGCTGCGGACGGCAGCGACGATCGCCGGGACGTCATGCACCTCCATGGTGATCGAGCCCGGGGACTCAAGAAACACCACCCGGGTATTGGGCTGGATCAGGCGGGCGATATCGGCGCCAATCAGCGGGTCAAACCAGCTGGTGGTAACGCCGAGTCTGGCGAGAACTTTGGTACAGAAATCCTGACTCGGTTCATAGGCGCTATTGGTCATCAGGACATGGTCGCCCTGCTCGACAAAAGCCAGAATCGTATTGGCGACCGCTGCCGCGCCGCACGGGAACAGCGCGCAGCCGGCGCCGCCCTCCAGCTCGCACATCGCTTCCTGCAAGGAAAAATGGGTGAGCGTGCCGCGACGACCGTAAAACAGCTCGCCCTTCGCCCGGTTGCGGGTGGCGTGCTTTTTAGCGTCGACGGTATCGAAAACCAGCGACGAAGCACGCTGAATCACGCTGTTTACCGAGCCCTGGGTATATTTTTTACTGCGCCCGGCGTTGACGAGCGTAGTATCAAGATGTTTGTCAGCCATGTTTTTCAAACCTGTTTTTATACGTCTGGACGTCTAAACTAGCATGATTACCCCATTGTGTACCGGGGAAGCGCTGATACAGGCGAAAATTTTACCAAACGCGCCGTTGACAACTTTTTTTCTGCGTAAGCGCAGGGAATATAAACGTGATTTGCTGCACAGTGTAAATACTAATGAGAACCACTATCAATTCGATGCCGTTTTGATATTATTATGCTCAGAATTTATGATTTACGTCGTGGAGATTCAGTGTGGGTAATAATTTGATGCAGGCGGATCTGTCCGTTTGGGGTATGTATCATCATGCCGATATTGTCGTAAAGGTGGTGATGATCGGCCTGATTCTGGCGTCGGTTGTGACATGGGCTATCTTCTTCGGCAAGGGTGCTGAAATTCTCTCCAGCAAGCGCCGCCTCAAGCGCGAACAGCAACTGCTGAGCGAAGCTCGTTCCCTCGATCAGGCCAGCGATATTGCCAACAGTTTCCATGCCAGGAGCTTAAGCTGCCAGCTGATTAACGAAGCGCAGAACGAACTGGAACTCTCTTCAGGCGTCGAAGATAACGAAGGTATTAAAGAACGTACCGGTTTCCGCCTTGAGCGCCGCGTGGCGTTTGTGGGCCGTTATATGGGCCGCGGCAACGGTTACCTGGCGACCATCGGGGCGATTTCTCCGTTCGTCGGGCTGTTTGGTACCGTCTGGGGCATCATGAACAGCTTTATCGGTATCGCCCAGACGCAGACCACCAACCTCGCGGTTGTCGCACCGGGTATCGCCGAAGCGCTGCTGGCGACGGCTATCGGCCTGTTTGCCGCGATTCCGGCGGTGGTTATCTACAACATCTTTGCCCGCATGATCGGCAGCTACAAAGCCACTCTCGGCGATGTCGCCGCCCAGGTGTTGCTGCTGCAAAGCCGCGATCTGGACCTCAGCGCCAGCGGCACTACGCCGGTGCGTACCGCGCAGAAATTACGGGTAGGTTGATGCTTTATGGCGATGCATTTTAACGAAAACCTCGATGATAACGGCGAGATGCATGACATCAACGTGACGCCGTTTATCGACGTTATGCTGGTGCTGCTGATTATCTTCATGGTGGCCGCGCCGCTGGCCACGGTGGATGTGAAGGTGAACCTGCCGGCCTCCTCCAGCCAGCCTCAGCCGCGCCCGGAAAAACCGATTTATCTGTCGGTGAAAGCGGATAAAACCATGTTCCTCGGCAACGACCCGGTGACCGAAGAGAGCATGATCGGCGCGCTGAATGCGCTGACTGACGGTAAAAAAGACACCACCGTCTTCTTCCGCGCGGATAAAACCGTGGACTATGAGACGATGATGAAAGTCATGGATACCCTGCATCAGGCGGGTTATCTGAAGATTGGTCTGGTGGGTGAAGAAACCGTTAAAGCGCAGTAACTCCCCGACCGATCTCCCCAGGCTGGCCTTGCGCCAGCCTTTTTTATGCCTGCAGCTCACCGGCTACGCGGGCTGGCTGTTGTATTCGCGCCGGCGGGTTGCGATATAATGGCGGCCGTTTTGGTTAACTCACAGGATCTTATGGAACGCTTTCTGGAAAATACTATGTATGCCTCGCGCTGGTTGCTGGCACCGGTTTATTTTGGCCTTTCTCTGGGGCTGATTGCGCTGTCGATCAAATTTTTTCAGGAGATTCTCCACATCCTGCCGCATATTTTCAGCGTGGGTGAGTCGGATCTGATCCTTACCCTGCTGTCGCTGGTGGATATGACGCTGGTGGGGGGACTGCTGGTGATGGTGATGTTCTCCGGCTACGAAAATTTCGTCTCCCAGCTGGATATCAACGAAGGAAAAGAAAAGCTCAGCTGGCTGGGCAAAATGGACGCTACGTCGCTGAAAAATAAGGTGGCGGCCTCTATCGTTGCGATCTCCTCGATCCATCTGCTGCGGGTATTTATGGATGCCAAAAACGTGCCGGACAACAAGCTGATGTGGTATGTCATTATCCATCTGACCTTTGTGCTGTCGGCGTTTGTGATGGGCTATCTCGATCGCCTGACCAAGGTTAAGCACTGATTTCGTCTGCCCGGCGGCATGAGACAGCCCGCCGGGTGAACGGTTTATTTATCCGACGAGGCCTGCCATAAATTGAGCTGGCCGTCCGCCACGTGCTGGTCGATCTGGGCCAGCTCTTCGGCGCTAAAGGCCAGATTTTGCAGCGCCTGCACGTTCTCCTCTAGCTGCTGTGGGCGGCTGGCGCCAATCAGTACCGACGTCACCCGGCCGTCTTTCAGCAGCCAGCTCAGCGCCATCTGCGCCATGCTCTGCCCGCGGCGGTGGGCCATCTCCTGCAATAAACGCAGACTGCGCAGGTTTGCCTCGCTGAGCATATTTTCCGTCAGGCCGCGGTCTCTTTTCCCTTCATAGAACATCCGCGAACCTTCCGGGATCTGCTGGAGATACTTGCCGGTCAGCAGGCCTTGCGCCAGCGGGGTAAAGGCGATGCAGCCGACGCCATGCTCCTCGAGGGTATCCAGCAGGCCGCTGCTGTCGACCCAGCGGTTAAGCAGGTTATAGGAGGGCTGATGAATAAGCAGTGGGATTTTCCATTCGCGCAGCAGCGCGGCCATTTGCTGGGTGCGTTCCGGCGAATAGGAGGAGATGCCGACATATAAAGCTTTACCGCTCTGCACCGCCTGCGCCAGCGCCGCGGCGGTCTCTTCCATCGGCGTATTTTCATCGACGCGATGTGAATAGAAAATGTCGACGTAATCCAGCCCCATACGCTTGAGGCTCTGGTCAAGGCTGGCCAGCAGATATTTTCGCGAGCTGCCGTTACCGTAGGGACCGGGCCACATTGTATAGCCCGCTTTGGTGGCCACGATCAGTTCGTCACGGTAGGCGGCAAAATCCTCGCGCAGCAGGCGACCAAAATTTTCCTCGGCGCTGCCGGGAGGCGGGCCGTAGTTATTGGCCAGGTCGAAATGGGTAATACCCAGATCAAAAGCCTTACGCAGCAGGGCGCGTTGGTCATCCAGCGCGTTGCCGTGGCTAAAATTGTGCCACAGCCCCAGCGATAACGCGGGCAGCTGTAAACCGCTTTTACCACAATAGCGATACTGCATCCGCTCGTAGCGGGTGGGGTCAGCTAACCAGGACATCATCTCTCCTTATTGAGTTAAAACATCGTTTCTATATTAACTAGTATGGCACTTCGGCGGCGTTTGCTGGATCACAATGCGCAAGATTGCTGGCGTCATCGCGAGCTTATGCTTTGCTTAAAGGGGCCTTATTTCCGGAGAACAAACGATGACGCGACTGACGGCGAAAGATTTTCCGCAAGAACTACTGGAGTATTACGACTATTACGCCCACGGCAAAATCAGTAAACGGCAGTTTTTACAGCTGGCCGGGAAATATGCCGTGGGCGGAATGACCGCGCTGGCGCTGTTTAATCTGCTTAAACCCAACTATGCGCTTGCTGAACAGGTACCGTTTACCGATCCCGATATTCGTGCGGAATATATTCACTACCCTTCTCCTGACGGCCACGGAGAGGTTCGCGCCTACATGGTGGTGCCGACGAAACTGACCGCGAAACCCGGGGCCGTGGTGGTGGTTCATGAGAATCGCGGCCTTAACCCCTACATTGAAGATGTCGCCCGACGGGTGGCAAAGGCGGGCTATATCGCGCTGGCGCCGGATGGTCTGAGCTCGGTCGGCGGCTATCCCGGCAACGATGATGAAGGGCGCGAGCTTCAGCAGAAAGTCGATCCGCTGAAGCTGATGAACGACTTTTTTGCCGCCGTCGCCTTTATGGAAAAACACCCGCAGGCGAACGGCAAGGTGGGGATAACCGGGTTTTGTTACGGGGGAGGCGTCTGCAACGCTGCCGCCGTCGCGATCCCGGAACTGGCCTGCGCGGTGCCGTTTTACGGCCGCCAGCCGCCGCTTAATGACGTAGCCAAAATTCATGCGCCGCTGCTGCTGCACTACGCGGAACTGGATAAACCGATCACCGACGGTTGGCCCGCCTATGAAGAGGCGCTGAAGGCGCAGCATAAGGTCTATCAGGCCTACGTCTATCCGCAGGTCAATCACGGCTTCCATAATGACTCCACGCCGCGCTATGACCGGGCGGCAGCCGAGCTTGCCTGGCAGCGAACCCTGGCGTGGTTTGCGCAATACCTCAGCTAAAAATGGGGGAAATAGCGCTAGCACTCGCTCAAAAAATCGCTATATAATTTTGTATATAACGATTGAGGGTGAAAGCGATGGATAACCATTTTGGTAAAGGTTTAATGGCCGGGCTAAAGGCCTCTCAGGCCGAAAGCGCCAGCAATGCGGCCGGTTTTTGTGCGGATTATAAGCGCGGGTTTGTGCTCGGCTATTCTCAGCGCATGTTTGAACAAACCGGCGATCGTCAGCTTAGCGCGTGGGAGGCCGGGATTCTGACCCGCCGCTATGGTCTGGACAGGAATATGGTGATGGATTTTTTCAAGGAGGGACATTCCTGCACCGCGATGCGCTACTTTATGGCCGGATACCGGCTGGAAAGTTAACGACCGAAGGCCGAGGCCCCCGGTCGCTGGCGCATTACGCCTGGCGTTTATCTTCGGTCCGGGTGTCGAAGTCGCTGGCGTCGTGGCGCTCATGTAGCTGTTCGTTAAGCGGGCCGTTAGTCCGGTTAACGATACGGCCACGTTTTACTGCCGGGCGGTTGCCCACGTCCTGCGCCCAGCGCAGGACGTTTTTATAGCTTCCGGCGTCAAGGAATTCGGCTGCGTTATACACCCCTCCCAGCACCACGTTACCGTACCACGGCCAGATGGCCATATCGGCGATGGTGTACTCTTCCCCGGCCACATAGCGGTTACGGGCGAGCTGTTTATCCAGCACGTCGAGCTGGCGTTTGGCTTCCATGGTGAAGCGGTCGATGGCGTACTCGATTTTCACCGGCGCATAGTTATAGAAGTGACCAAAGCCGCCGCCGAGGAACGGGGCAGCGCCCTGTAGCCAGAACAGCCAGTTAAGCGTTTCGGTCCGGCCGGCGGGATCTTTCGGCAGGAAGAAGCCGAACTTCTCTGCGAGGTAAAGCAGGATGCTGCCGGATTCAAACACGCGGGTCGGCGGGGTGGTGGAGTGGTCGCTCAGCGCGGGAATTTTTGAATTGGGGTTCACTTCCACAAAGCCGCTGGAGAACTGATCGCCTTCACCGATGCGAATCAGCCAGGCGTCGTATTCCGCATCGCTGACGCCCAGCGCCAGCAGCTCTTCCAGCAGAATCGTCACCTTCTGGCCATTTGGCGTTCCCAGAGAGTACAGCTGCAGCGGATGTGAGCCGACCGGCAGCGCTTTTTCATGAGTAGCGCCGGAGACGGGACGGTTAATGTTGGCGAACGCGCCACCGTTGTTTTGCTTCCATTCCCACACTTTAGGTGGTTGATAGTTATTCTCTGACATGATGACCTGCCTTTTTAGTGAGGTGTTGAAGGAGTGTAGCAGGAGTGACAACGCGGGTTTAACACACTGAGGCTTAATACCGCCGGCCTCAGGCCGCTATCGCCCCGGTAATCCTGGCGCTACCGGGGCGGCTGCACGGGGCTCAGGCCATAATCCGCTCGGCCCACACGCTGATATCGTCACCGCTGCCGAGGTCCGGTTGGACCAGGCCGTTGACCATAAAGGTCGGCGAGACATGGATACCATTCTGCCGCGCATATTTGCAATGCCATTTGATCTCCGTCTGCAGTTCCGGGCGAGCAAAGGCCGCTGCGAGCTGAACGTGGCTGTAACGTTCGATGCGCTCAATAATTTGTTGCGGCGTGGCATCCATATTCGGCCCGCTGCAGTGGTCGGTAAATTCAAACTCTTCGCGATGATCGGCGACCGCCTTTAGCACCTTGTGCGCCTGCTCTCTGCCGTGCGGCAGGGTGGAGGCGGCAAGGATACAGCGTACGATGACGCCGGAAAACAGATGCCACGGCTGGGACTGCAGACGAATCTTGATCGTCACATTATCGGCGCCGACTTCATCCAGCAGGTCGTCGAGCTTGTTGAAGGCCCTGACTGAAAACGGGCAGGTTGGTTCGAGGAAAACTTCAAAAGTACGCGGGCCGTGGCCCCAGACCAGCGGTTGGGCTTGCAGATGAGGTTGTGTGCTCATAATCAACTCCTGACGTTTGCGTTATTCGTTGTTCTTCCCTGTCTCATTCGTGTTGCCATCAACGCCGATGCAACCCGAAGTATTACCGGGAGATATCTCAAATAACGATATCACTTTTACCTGAAGGCGCCGGGTTATTTTCCCACAGGGCACAAATAGCGAATCGAATGAGTGGTATTATGATTCCACCTCTGTCTGGTAAGTGCCTGCGGCAGGATAAGAAGAGGGAGTTTTGTTCCGCCAACTGCCCGGGCTGCATTAATTTGAGGTCAGGCTAATGAGTAAAGGATCGACTAGCAGCGATGCCCCTTTTGGTACATTGTTAGGCTACGCGCCGGGCGGCGTAGCAATTTATTCATCGAATTACAGTAGCTTAAATCCGCGAGACTATCCGGATGACGCGACGTTCCGCAGTTACATCGGCAATGAGTATATGGGGCACAAATGGCAGTGCGTCGAGTTCGCCCGCCGCTTTTTGTTTCTCACCTACGGCTTTGTCTTTACCGATGTCGGCATGGCCTATGAAATCTTCTCCCTGCGCTTTCTGCGCGAAGTGGTTAATGACAATATTCTGCCGCTCCAGGCCTTCGCCAATGGTTCCCGCCGTCCGCCGATAGCCGGCTCCCTGCTGATCTGGCAAAAGGGCGGTGAGTTTAAACATACCGGCCATGTCGCGGTGATTACCCAACTGGTCGGCAATAAGGTCAGAATCGCCGAGCAAAACGTGATTCACACCGCGCTGCCGCAGGGCCAGCAATGGACCCGTGAACTCACGCTGGAGGTCAAAGACGGCCTCTACACCATCAAGGATACCTTTGCCGATACGGAGATATTGGGCTGGATGATTCAGACCGCCGACACCGAGCACAGTCTGCCGCAGCCGGTCTTGCCCGGTGAAGCGATGGCGATCCACGGGGCGCGCCTGCCGAATAAAGGCCAGTTCCGCGGTAACTGGCTGAACGAGAAGGACGCGCTGCAAAAAGCCTACGTTGAAGCCAACGGTCACTTCATTAATCAAGACCCCTACCAGTATTTCACTATCACCGAAAGCGCCGAGCAGGAGCTGATCAAAGCGACCAATGAGCTGCATTTGATGTACCTGCACGCCACCGACAAGGTGATGAAAGATGACAACCTGCTGGCGCTGTTCGATATCCCCAAAATCCTCTGGCCGCGCCTGCGTCTCTCCTGGCAACGACGTCGTCATCATATGATTACCGGGCGCATGGATTTCTGTATGGATGAGCGCGGGCTGAAGGTCTATGAATACAATGCCGACTCCGCCTCCTGCCATACCGAAGGCGGTCTGATCCTCGAGCAGTGGCTGAAACAGGGCTATTACGGCACCGGGCATAACCCGGCGGAAAACCTGCTGGACGAGCTGGCGGGCGCCTGGAAGCACAGTCGGGCCCGTCCTTTCGTGCATATCATGCAGGATAAGGATCTGGAGGAGCACTATCACGCCCGCTTTATCCAGCGCTCGCTCACCCAGGCCGGCTTCGAGAGTAAAATCCTCTTTGGCCTTGATGAACTGCGCTGGGACGCCGCCGGACAGCTGATCGACGCGGACGGGCGCCTGGTAAACTGCGTCTGGAAAACCTGGGCCTGGGAAACCGCCATCGAACAGGTGCGCGAAGTCAGCGCCGACGAGTATGCCGCGGTGCCGATCCGTACCGGGCATCCGCAAGGGGAGGTACGGCTGATTGACGTCCTGCTGCGCCCGGAAGTCCTGGTATTTGAACCGCTCTGGACGGTGATCCCCGGCAACAAAGCGATTCTGCCGGTGCTGTGGTCGCTGTTCCCGCATCATCGCTATCTGCTGGATACCGATTTTGTGGTCAACGAAGAGCTGGCGAAAACCGGCTATGCGGTGAAACCTATCTCCGGGCGCTGCGGCAGCAATATCGACCTGATTGGTCCGCAAGACGAAGTGCTGGATAAAACCAGCGGGAAATTTGTCGATCGTAAGAATATTTACCAGCAGCTATGGTGCCTGCCGAAGGTGGATGGTAAATACATTCAGGTCTGTACTTTTACCGTCGGCGGTAACTACGGCGGTACCTGCCTGCGCGGCGATGATTCGCTGGTGGTCAAAAAAGAGAGTGATATCGAACCGTTAATTGTGCTGAAAGACAAAGACGGCCGGTAACCGGCTGCCCGGATAGCGTCTGAACGGCCTGTCCGGGCGACAAATCCTGCAAGCAAGCTATGTTATGAGCTACCAATACAACAACAAGACAGAAACAGAAAAGGAAAATAATATGCACGATCGGCGACTCGCCGCCCGCGCGGGTGAACTCAAACCCTCCGCCGTCCGCGAACTTCTCAAGCACAGTAAACTGCCTGGCGTGATCTCCCTGGGGGGCGGGATCCCGGCCCCGGAGCTTTTTGATACCGAAGGTCTGAATCTGGCGGTGCAGCAGGTGATGGGGGGGCGTTTCAATGATGCATTCCAGTATGGTTTGACCGAAGGCTACCCGCCGCTGCGTCAGGCGGTGAGCGAGCTGTGCCAGACGCGCGGCGTGGCCTGTCCGGCAAGCCATGTCTATATCACCTCCGGTTCACAGCAATCGTTGGATATCGTGGCTCGTACCCTGCTCGATCCGGGCGATGCGATCGTCGTCGAGCGTCCGACCTATCTGGCGGCGCTGCAGGTCTTCCAGCTGGCGCAGGCGAATATTCTCAGCGTGGATACCGATGATGACGGGATGCTGGTTGAACAGCTGGCGGATCTGCTGACGACCACCCGCGTGAAAGCCGTTTATCTGGTGCCGACCTTCGGTAACCCGGGCGGTAAAACCCTGAGTGAAGATCGTCGGCGTCGGCTGGTTGCCCTGGCGAAGCAGTATGATTTTGTCATTATCGAAGATGATCCGTACGGTGAAATCAGTTTCACCGATGAAGTGCGCCGTCCGCTGTATCAGCACGCGGTCGAGCTGGGCTGTGAAGATCGGGTGGTCTACACCTCGACCTTCTCCAAAATCCTTGCGCCGGGAATGCGGATCGGCTGGATCGTGATGCCGGACTGGCTGGCGCAGCAGACGGTGATCGTCAAGCAGGCGGCGGATCTGCACACCAATATGTTATCTCAGGTGATCACCGCGGAATATCTGACGATGAACCGCCTGGATAGCCAGATCGCGCTGATCCGCGAAGATTATCGTAAGAAGTGCGTGGCGCTGGCTGACGCTCTCGAATCCCGTCTGGGCGAGCACATCGAGTTCAGCCGACCAAAAGGCGGTATGTTCCTGTGGGCCCGTTTCCGCTATCCGTTCGATACTATGGAATGGATGAAAAAGACCCTCGCAAACGGCGTGGTCTACGTGCCTGGCGAAGCGTTTTATAACGATAACCCGGATACCCGCACGCTGCGTCTCTCCTACTCTACGGTGTCGGAAGAGGGGCTGATGACCGCCGTCGAACGGCTGGCGAAATCGCTGTAACCTGCCTGAGTTGACTCTGCGCCGCCCGGCGCAGAGTCCGGTGATGAACGGCAAAACGCCGGATGAGCCGATGAGCCTTGATGCCCTGCCCGTGGTATTGCTCCCTGGATTTATGCTGGATGAGACCCTGCGGGATGATTTTAGCGCCGATTTTCCACCGCAACGGACCTTTATCCGCGCCAGCCTCACGCGGGGTGACAGTATTGCCGCGCCAGCGAACTACCGCCGCGCGTTATCCTGCCCGGATTCTCCCTCGTGGGCTATATGGCGTTGGCAGCTGCGGTCAGCGCATGGCTGGACAAGCACGCGGCTCGTCGTCCCGGTAACGGAAGACGAGCCTGTTTGTGGAGAGGGGGTGAGCGTCGGAACAGGAATTAATCCCGCTCAGCGATGCGATCGTCGAGCCAAATGAGCATCAGGGAGGAGAGAAAGGCGATGGCGAGTGTGCCAATAAATAGCCACATAAAAAATACCTCAGAGGTTTTATTATTTTTCTGCTTTGACCGGTGAGTGGTTGTTTCTGTTGAGTATGGTGACTTTTGTTGCCTGCTGGGAGGTGGCGAGAGTAAAGAAATCATCAGCATCAATATCAAAATTCAGCACGATTTCTCTGTATTTTCCACAGGTTATTAATTCCTTCGCTTCTTGCATACTGCTGGCTGTAATTGTCGGCATCGTCTTATCTCGTGTGAAAACTGCTTAGCAAAGTAAGAGTTTGTGCATATCAGATCAACTCTTTTTTATGCTCGTCGGCAGGAGTTTATTTCCGTACTTTTCCCGGGGAAAAGGCGGGCGCGCGGGAATACCGGGCAGGCCGCCGCGTATCCCCCTGACCGACGGGTTAACAGGGTAAGGTTTAACCCTGCTGCTTTTCGCTCATCAGCTGACGGCAGCGCTGCTGATCCTCACGGATACTGTCCTGCTCTTCCTGACTTAACTGTAGCCAGGTCTGGCGCATTCGCTCGGCCAGCGCCGGAATAAAATGGGTTTTGTGCAGGGCATAATCCGAGTTGCCGCCTTCGACGATGTTTTCCATGTCGCGGAGAAACGTCCCACTATCGTGACGATCGATGACGCAGAAAACCGAGCGGTAGTAAGCCTCATCTTCTGCGGAATAGTGCGGCGTGAGCCACCAGGCAAGCAGCGCGATAAGCGCCAACGGCGGGATAATAAATGGTAATTTCTTTAGCATAGCTCAGTCGCGAAGGGGAAACGGGAACCTGAGTGTACCCGCTGTGGAAAGCGGATGTCATCCCGCTGGCATCATTTCGCCTGCGGACTGAGGGAGGCAGGCGCTGCACAGCGATAAAAGAGCAGGTGAGCGCATTCGCCGCAGGAGTATTCAGAGTCATCATATGCATCGCTAAAAAATAAATGGCGGCCGATCGTTGAGTCGCTTACAGCGTATATCCCTCCGGGATTGGCCTTTAATAGTGAATATCGCCGACGATGCGACGCTATGTTAACGGCGCCGCATTAACGATGACGAAAAATAACGGAAAACAGCGGCGCATCATCCGCTGACCATCCCGAACCGGAACAAGGTTCCGGGCCGCCGTGTCAGGGTGAGGAGCCGTATGGCTCGCCGGTAGCGGGTTTTCTGAACAGGAAAAAACGATCCTCTGGCGATATTTTTTATATGCCGAAAAACTTGCTATTTATTTTTCCTGGATAATTCGCCCTTTGACTCATTATATTTTTACCCGGTTTGAGGGGGAATGTTGTTTTTATCTTGTAGATTCAACGTGCTGCGCTCTGCATCACTATTTTATTCTCAGGTTCTAAATTTATAATAATTTACCTGATTGTTACGCTTTATTAACCTCGGTCCTGCGCAGTGGTTTATTCCTGGCGATTGAACACCATTCGAAGGACACATTATGACCGTAGAAAAAACAGAGATTGATACGCTGATCGTTGGCGGAGGCCAGGCCGGTATTGCCATGAGTGAGCATCTGACGAAGCTTGGGATCTCGCATCTGGTTATCGAAAAAAAGCGTATTGCCGAAGCCTGGCGCACCGGGCGCTGGGATTCGCTGGTGGCGAACGGCCCGGCGTGGCATGACCGCTTCCCGGGGATGGAATTTAAAGACGCTGACCCCGACAGCTTTATTCCGAAGGACGAGGTGGCGGCTTATTTTGAAGATTACGTCCGGGAATTCGCTCTGCCGGTGCGTACCGGCGTTGAGGTGAAGAGCGCGGTACGCAACAGCGGGCGCCCGGGGTTTACCATTGAAACCACCGCGGGGGTCATTGAGGCACAGCGTATTGTGGCCGCCACCGGGCCCTTCCAGAAACCGGTCATTCCGCCAATCGCGCCGAAAGAGCCCGGTATTCATCAAATTCACTCCGCCGGCTACTACAACCCTGCGCAGCTCCCGGTCGGTGCCGTGCTGGTCGTCGGGGCGGGCTCCTCCGGGGTACAGATTGCCGACGAACTCCTGCGTGCCGGTCGCGAGGTCTATTTATCCGTGGGCGCCCACGACCGTCCGCCGCGCGCTTATCGCAACCGCGACTTTTGCTGGTGGCTGGGGGTGCTGGGGCTGTGGGATGCGCCTGCCAGCGCCCCGGGTAAAGAACATGTTACGATTGCGGTCAGCGGCGCCCACGGCGGCCACACGGTGGATTTTCGCGAGCTGGCGCAGCGCGGTATCACCCTGGTGGGGCTGACAAAAGACTTTGTATCCGGTACCGCCACCTTCCAGCCGGATCTGTGCGACAACATCCGTCGCGGGGATGAGAACTACCTCGCGCTGCTGGATGCCGCGGATGCCTACATCGCGGCCAATGGCCTGGATTTGCCGGAAGAACCTGCCGCCCGCGAGTTTTTACCTGACCCGCCGTGCATGACCTCGCCGATCCTCTCTCTGAACCTGGCGGACGCGGGCATCACCACCATTATCTGGGCGACCGGCTACGCCGTGGATTACAGCTGGCTCAATGTGAATGCCTTTAATGAGCACCATCGTCCGCAGCATCAACGCGGCGTCTCCAGCGAACCCGGGGTCTATTTCCTCGGACTGCCGTGGTTGTCACGCCGTGGCTCGACCTTCATCTGGGGCGTGTGGCATGACGCGAAACACATCGCCGACCATATCGCCACCCAGCGTAAATACAGCCAGTACCGGGATGCCGGCCAGCGCTGAACACCCGCTTACTTAGAGGATAAAAATGATGCCGACGCATACCCGCATTCGCATGTTTAATACCAAAGAGACCTACCCCAATCAGACTCTCGATAACGATTTATGTCAGGCGGTTCGCGCCGGGAATACCGTCTATGTGCGTGGACAGGTGGGGACCGATTTTGCCGGTAACCTCGTGGGGCTGGGCGATCCGCAGGCGCAGGCCGAGCAGGCGATGAAAAACGTCAAGCAGCTGCTGGAAGAGGCGGGGAGCGATCTGTCGCACATCGTGAAAACCACGACCTATATTATTGACCCGCGCTACCGCGAGCCGGTGTATCAGGAGGTGGGGAAATGGCTGAAAGGGGTCTTCCCTATCTCCACCGGGCTGGTGATTTCCGCGCTGGCACAGCCGCAATGGCTGATGGAGATCGATGTGATTGCCGTAATTCCCGATGATTTTGTCAAATAAGGAGCGACGATGACCTTTTCTATCGCAGCATACTGCCCGGAAAGCGGGCAGTTTGGTATTGCCATCAGTTCCTCCAGTATCGCCGTCGGTGCCCGCTGCCCCTGGCTGCAGGCCGGAGTAGGGGCGGTGTCCAGCCAGAACATCACTTTGCCGGCGCTCGGCCAGCTGGCGCTGGCGCAACTGGAACAAGGTTTAGAGCCAGAGAAGGCGCTACGCAGAGCGCTGGCGGAGGATGACTTTAGCCGCTACCGGCAGATTATCGCCATCGATGCCAACGGCAGGACGGCCTCATTCAGCGGCGATAAGACGCTGGGCATCTATCACGTTGCCGAAGGAGAGAACTGCATTGCCGCTGGCAATATGCTGGCCAGCGCCTCGGTGATTGAGGCGATGGTCGCCGGCTTCGGGCAAAGCGAAGGTGAAATGGCGATGCGTCTGGTTGCCGCGCTGCAGGCCGGACTGGCCTGCGGCGGCGAAGCGGGGCCGGTCCACTCGGCGGCGGTGAAAGTCGTGGATGACTATTCATGGCCGCTGGTGGACCTGCGCGTTGACTGGAGCGAGCACGATCCTGTTGCTGAGCTTGCCGCGCTCTGGCAGGCGTATGAACCGCAGATGCAGGCCTATATTACGCGCGCGCTCGATCCCCGGGAGGCCCCCAGTTACGGAGTACCAGGCGATGAATCATGAGGTGACAACGCTTCTGGCCACGCTACTGGCGTTTGATACCACCAGTCGTGAATCCAATCTGCAGATGATTGACTACATTAACCGCCTTCTGGGCGGTTTCGGCATTGAGACCCGGCTTTTCTACGATGAAGAAGGTAAAAAGGCGAATCTCTACGCCCGGTTAGGCCCGCCGGGGCCGGGTGGCGTGATGCTCTCCGGCCATACCGACGTTGTGCCGGTTGACGGTCAGCATTGGACGGTTCCGCCGTTCCAGCTGACCCTCCGCGATGGCCTGTGCTACGGGCGCGGCAGCACCGACATGAAGGGGTTTATTGCCTGCGTGCTGGCCTCTATTCCCGCCTTTCTCGCCCAGCCGTTAAGCATGCCGCTGCATCTGGCCTTTTCCTATGATGAAGAGGTGGGTTGTCTTGGCGTTCGTAGCCTGGTGGATCATCTTAAGGCCTCAAAAGACAAGCCCGCGTTGTGCATCATCGGCGAGCCTACGGAGATGCGCCCGGTCTATGGTCATAAAGGCAAATTAGCCATGCGCTGCCAGGTGCACGGTAAGGCTTGCCACTCGGCCTATGCCCCTCGTGGGGTGAATGCTATCGAGTATGCGGCAAAGCTGATTAGCCGTTTAGGCATGCTGGGTGAAAAGCTGGCGCTCAGGCAGGATCCCCGGTTTGACCCGCCTTACAGCACCCTGCAGGTGGGGGTGATTAAGGGGGGCGCGGCGCTCAATATTGTGCCTGAAAGCTGCGAGTTTGATTTTGAAATTCGCCATTTGCCGGATGTCTCCCTTGCGCAGACGCTTAGCGAGCTGCAGGCGTATGCCGGCGATGAGTTAGTGCCGGCGATGCGGGCGGTGGCGGCGGAGGCAAATATTACCTTGCGTGCGCTGAGCCAGTATCCAGGCCTGTTAAGCGACCCGCAGTCGGCTTTTGCCGGCTGGCTGGCGCAATGGGCGGGCAGCGAGGCGTTCTCTACCGTCGCCTTTGGCACCGAAGGCGGCCTGTTTGACGAGGCGGGCGTGGCAACGCTTATCTGCGGGCCGGGAAGCATGGAGCAGGGGCACAAGCCGGACGAATTTATTGCCCTGAGCGAACTGGAAAAATGTCTGGCGATGCTGGATAACCTGCGCCGCTGGATGGCGATTTCTTAAGAGTATGCGCCTGATTCAGGCGCATTTTTACCCGCCGCAATTCAATAACCGACGGTGTAGACCCGGCCGCTCTGCACGCCTTCCACGCTGCGGCGATAGGCCTGGGCGACGGTCGTCGCCGGTACGCTGGCGAAGCCGGGGAAGAAGCCATCATAGGCCGCGGCCGACTCGGTCAGCACGGTGGGGCTGACCAGGTTGATGCGGATCCCGCGCGGCAGTTCGCAGGCGGCGGCGCGGACAAAACCTTCCAGCCCGGCGTTCACCGTGGTGGCGTTGACCCCCTGAGCAATCGGCTCATGGGCGACAATGCCGCTAATCAGCGTAATCGAACCGCCATCTTTCAGATAATGCTGGCCGGTGAGCGCCAGGCGGATCTGTCCCAGCAGCTTATCCTGCAAACCCTGGTTGAAATCCCGATCGCTCATCGTCGCCAGCGGACCAAAGAACAGGCTGCCGGTGGCCGAGACAATCGCATCGATCTGACCCACGTCTGCAAATAGCGCCTCGACGCTCGCCTGGGAGGTGATATCAACCTGCCGATCGCCCTGGGTACGAGCGACGCGGATGACTTCATGGCGGCGGCTCAGTTCTTCGGTAACCGCACGGCCTACGGTTCCACTGGCGCCAATAACGACGATTTTCATGGCTGACTCCTTATCTGTGGTGAGTCTCTATTCTTTAATGAAACCGACATCGGATAAACTGGCTAAAAGTTAGATGATTACTAACCAGAGGTTTGTAATATGGATAAGCTCCGCGGAATGGAGACGTTTATCGCCGTGGTGGAGTGCGGCAGCTTTACCGAAGCGGCATCGCGGCTGGAGATGTCGGCGGTGATGGTCGGCAAATATATCGCCCTGACCGAGCGTCAGCTCGCTACCCGCCTGCTGGAACGCAACACCCGGCGTCAAAGCCTGACCGATGCCGGTCGGGTCTACTATGAAGAGGCTAAGCGGGTGCTTGAACAGGTGTCGATTGCCGAAAGTTCAGTAGAACGCCTGCGCCTTGCCCCCGCCGGGACGCTGCGCATCAGCGCGCCGACCTCCTTTGGCGCCTGTGCGATCGCCCCGCTGACCGCCGCTTTCTTACAGGCGTGGCCGGATGTGCGCGTGGAGCTGGATCTGACCAACCGGACGATCGATCTGGTGGATGAAGGGTTCGATCTGGCGATCCGCATTGGCGATATTCACCACACCGACCTGGTGGCGAAATATCTCTGTCCATACCGGATGGTGATTTGCGCTGCGCCCGCGTACCTCGCCCGCCACGGCACGCCCACGGCGCCAGAGGATCTGGTGGATCATCTCTGCCTGTCCCATACGGTATGGACCGCGCGGAATGAGTGGATCCTGCCCGGCGCGCAAGCGGAGGTGCGCTGGAAGCGCGATGCGATCCTGCGCTGCAATGACGGCTATGCGCTGCGGATGGCGGCGATTGCCGGAGCCGGGCTGTTGCTACAGCCGGAAGTTCTGTTGGCCGAGGAGCTGGCCAGTGGAAAACTCGTGCGGGTGCTGGAGGCGTATACCCCGCGGCCACGGCCGATACATCTGCTCTGGCGTCAGGATCTTCGCCCGCTGCCGAAGCTGACCCGTTTCGTGGAGTATCTACTGAAAGAGGGAAAACGCTATTTATGAACTACGCTTATTGGGTCTGATATAAGTTTTTCGTAGGTCATTGCCAGTCACAGGAGGGAATATGGGATTGTTGAGTTTTGTGAAGGAAGCGGGTGAGAAAATCTGGGACGCGGTTTCAGGCGGCGACAAAGAGGACCAGGCCGACAAGCTGAAAAAGCACATCGATGCGCTTAATCTGCCTGGCGCGGACAAGGTCAATATTGCCGTGGCAGAAGATGGTACCGCCACGGTGACCGGCGACGTGGCTTCGCAGGAGGATAAAGAGAAAATTATGGTGGCGGTGGGTAACGTGACCGGTATTGCTCAGGTCAGCGATAACGTTACCGTGACGCAAAGCGGAGCGGAAAGCCGCTACTACACGGTGAAATCCGGCGACACCCTGAGCGCGATTGCCAAAAACATGTATGGTTCCGCGAATGACTATCCGCGGATTTTTGAAGCCAATAAACCGATGTTGACCCATCCCGACAAAATCTATCCGGGACAGGTACTGATTATTCCGGCGAAGTAAGACGGGAAAATCGGCGTTCATTAACCACCCCCCATTTATACGGAGTCTGCAATGGGATTACTTGATCAAATCGGCGGTATGCTGGGCGGCCAGGCCGGTAAAGCGGAGCAGCTACAGGCCATAATGAGCTGGATCCAGCAGCAGGGCGGGATTCAGGGAATTGTGGAGAAATTCCGCAGCGGCGGCCTCGGCGAGATCGTGGAGTCGTGGATTAGCCAGCAAAATAATTTGCCGGTCTCCAGTGACCAGGTGACCTCGGTATTCGGATCCTCTACGCTGCAGGATCTCGGGGCGAAACTCGGGATCGATCCGCAAACCGCGTCGGCGCTGATCGCGCAATATCTGCCTGACATTGTTGATGGTTTATCGCCAGCGGGCGAGGCGCCCGCCCAGCAGGATCTACTGTCAGAGGGTATGAGTCTGCTGAAAGGCAAACTGTTTAGCTGAGTGCTGATAGGCGCCGCCTTGTCAGCAAAAGCAAAAACCCGCCGTCCGGCGGGTTTTTTGTTTACTCACTGAGTGCGCGCTGCCAGTCGGCGATCAGATCCTGTGGATCCTCGATACCGACGGAAAGGCGAATCAGCTGAGGGGTAATGCCATTGGCCAGCCGTTGTTCCAGCGGAATAGAGGCGTGGGTCATGCTGAACGGTTGGCTGACCAGGCTTTCCACGCCGCCCAAACTTTCCGCAAGGGTAAACAGCTTCAGCTTGCTGATGACCTGCTGCGCATAGTCATCATCGCCTTTCACCACCAGCGAAATCATCCCGCCGGGCAGGGCCATCTGCCGGCGCGCCAGCTGATGGTGGGGGTGCGATGCCAGCCATGGGAACCAGACTTTCTCCACCTGCGGCTGCTGTTCAAGCCATTCGGCGAGGGCCAGCGCATTGCTGCTGTGACGCTCCATACGCAGCGCGAGCGTCCGGATACCGCGTAGCGTCAGGAAGCTGCTGAACGGGTCAAGCACGCCGCCCACCGCATTTTGCAGATAGCCCAGTTCCTCCGCCAGCTGGCGATTGTCACCGACGACCGCCAGCCCGGCGACAACGTCGGAATGGCCGTTCAGGTACTTCGTCGCCGAATGCACCACGATATCGAAGCCCAGCTCGAGGGGGCGATGGACGATCGGGGAGGCAAAGGTGTTATCGGTGACGCTGATAATATTGTGCCGACGGGCAATCGCCGCGATGGCGCTGAGATCCGCCAGCTTAAGCAACGGGTTGGTTGGGGTTTCGACCCAGATCATGCGCGTATCCGGCTGAATGGCCGCTTCAATACCGGCCAGATCGTCGGGCTTGACCCAGCTGACCCGCAGCCCCGCGCTGCGACGGCGGACATTCTCGAGCAGCCGATAGGTGCCGCCGTAGACATCATCGACGGCCACCAGATGGCTGTCTTTATCCAGCAGCTCGAGGACGGTGGAAATCGCCGCCAGGCCTGACGCAAACGCGTAGCCGCGGGCGCCGCTCTCCAGCTCGGCAATCGCCGTCTCCAGCGCGTGGCGGGTCGGGTTGCCGCTACGCGAGTATTCATAGCCGGTATGTTGCCCCGGCGCGGGTTGGGCAAAGGTGGAGGTAGCGTAAATCGGCGGCATTACGGCGCCGTGCCCGTCGTTAAAGACGCCGCTATGTACGCTCAACGTATGCAAATTTTTCATCTTTCGTCCTTAGTGTTCAAGTCGGTTGCGCCAGGTCGTCAGCACGTCGCTGCGGGTGATGAGACCTAAAAAACGTTCGTTGTCAGCGATAACGGCCACCAGACCGCGATCGAAAATGGCTTTCAACGCGCTTTCCGGCGCGTGTTTATCCAGCGTTTCTACGTTGCGGGTCATCGCCTCCCGAACGGGCAGCGAAAAGCGCTGGCTGTCGCCCTGGACGTGGCTGATCAGATCCCACTCATCGACGATACCGACGACGCGGCCGTTTTCCAGCACCGGCAGCTGGGAAATGTCATACAGACGCATGCGCGCGAGGATGGCGGCGAGGGTATCGTCGGGGGCCGCGGTGACGGTAGCCCCTTCATCGTGGCGCAGGGCGATAAAATCGCTTAAATCGCCGCGCGGCGGCCGGCTCAGCAGGCCCTGCTGGCGCATCCAGTCGTCGTTAAACATTTTGGAGAGGTATTTGTTGCCGCTGTCGCAGGCGAAGGTCACCACCCGTTTCGCGGTGGTCTGCGCCCGGCAGTAGCGCAGCGCGGCGCTCAGTAAGGTGCCGGTTGACGATCCGGCCAGCACGCCTTCGGTTTGTAAGAGCTGGCGGGCGGTCGCGAACGCTTCGCCATCGCTGATGCGATATGCGGTACGGACGCCGTCCAGATGGGCCAGCGGTGGAATGAAGTCTTCGCCAATCCCTTCGACCAGCCAGGAGCCTGTTGCACCGTAGCGCCCGGTTTCAACCTGGTCGGCAAGGATCGATCCCGCCGGGTCGGCAAGAATAAATTCGGTTTTTGGCGAGTGTCTGGCAAACCAGGCCTGCAGGCCGCCGAGGGTGCCGCCGGAGCCGACGCCGACGATGATGGCGTCGATATCGCCGTCCAGCTGAGCGTATATTTCGGGCGCGGTAGTGGTGGCGTGCGCCAGCGGATTGGCTTCGTTATTGAACTGGTCAATATAGAAGGCTCCCGGCGTTTCATCCGCCAGGCGGCGCGCATAATCCTGATAATAGTCCGGGTGGCCCTTCGTCACATCCGAGCGGGTGAGGAGCACTTTGGCTCCCAGGGCGCGCAGATGGAAAATTTTTTCCCGACTCATTTTGTCGGGAACCACCAGCGTCAGGGCATAATTTTTTTGCGCGGCGATCAGCGCCAGCCCCAGTCCGGTGTTACCGGCCGTCGCTTCAATAATGGTTCCGCCGGGCTTTAATTTACCCAGCCGTTCCGCCTCATTAATCATCGACAGCGCGACGCGGTCTTTAATCGACCCGCCCGGGTTCTGGTTTTCCAGCTTTAAAAACAGGCTGCAGGGGCCGGTATCCAGCTTGTGCAGCTGAAGCAGCGGAGTGTGACCAATCAGGTCGCTAACGGAGTGAAAGACTGACATAACAATTTGCCCATTCGTATCGAGATATTTGAATGGTAGGTCTGCAAAATTGGTAATTTAAAGAATATTTGTCCGTCATTAAGAGCAAAATGGAATATAAGATGCTTTTTGGCCATCCGGAGGGAAAGCCTGTTAGCCGCCTGGGCGTGTTGATTTCCAGATAAGGCCTTTTTTGCCGTATTTTTCACCGAATTAGCGCCTCGCGCCCGGCGCTTATCTTTATTTCAGGAAAGGGTTGGCGAAAATATTCTATAGCCGGACGAACGTTTTTACGGCTGACCATTTTTATTATTCCGGCGGCTGCGTTATTTCACCGATGGCGTCAACGATGCGCCGACACACCGGCAGTGACGGCCGCCGGTGGGGAGCTTAAAGCACAAAGTCGGCTATTCAATGCCAGTATTGATACATGCTGCTGGGCTGGCGTGCATGGTAAGCTCTTTTAATAAGCTGCCCCCCGCTGGGGCAGTAATAAAGAATGATGACTGCGCGAAAAGGTGAGATGTGGCGGAATTTATTTCATTAGTAATAAGTTCATTTTGGCCGATGTTTTATGCCGGGCTGGTTTTTACTATCCCCATAACCTTAATTTCTTTTTTCCTCGGCCTGCTGCTGGGGTTTATTGTCGCGCTGATTCGTTTATATGGCCCGGCACCGTTGAAAAGCGTGGTGCGTTTTTATGTCTGGATTATCCGCGGCACCCCCTTGCTGGTGCAGCTGTTCCTGATTTTTTACGCGCTGCCCAGCGTCGGGATTACCCTGGATGCCTTTCCTGCCGCGGTTATCGGCTTTACCCTGAACGTCGGCGCCTTTACCTCGGAGGTGATCCGGGCGACGCTGCTATCGGTCGCCAAAGGGCAGTGGGAGGCGGCGCACTCCATCGGCATGAGCTGGGGGCAAGCGCTGCGCTATATTATCCTGCCGCAGGCGGCGCGAGTGGCGGTGCCGCCGCTGTCGAATACCTTTATCTCCTTAGTCAAAGATACCTCGCTGGCATCGGTGATTACGGTACCGGAGCTCTTTTTAGCCGCCCAGCGTATTGCCGCTGTCACCTACCAGCCGCTGATTCTGTATAGCGAAGCGGCCCTGCTCTATTTATTAATTAGTTCGGTCTTAGCGTATTTACAGTCCCGGCTGGAATTACGTTTAGAAAGAAATACGCTGATAAAGGAAGAGCATAATGATAACGCTGTCCGGACTTGATAAAAATTTTGCCCAGCAGAAGGTGCTGCATAATATTTCTTTAACGATTGCGGAAGGCAGCGTGACGGCGCTGATTGGTCCATCGGGCAGCGGTAAAAGTACATTATTACGCTGTATTAATTTACTGGAAATCGCGCAGGCCGGGAAATTAACAATTGGCAACGAGGAGATTATTTTCTCTCCCGCCGCGGCGCCAAAAAGAAAGGACATTCGTCGTATTTGCCAGCAAACCGGCATGGTCTTTCAGAACTTCCAGCTATTTCCGCATCTGTCGGTGCTGGAAAACATTATGCAGGGGCTGATGGTGGTGCAGAAATGGCCCCGCGAACGGGCCAGGGCGCGGGCGGAAGAGCTGCTCGCTAAAGTCGGCCTGGCGCACAAACGCCATGCCTGGCCGGCGATGCTCTCCGGTGGCCAGCAGCAGCGGGTCGCCATTGCCCGGGCGATGGCCCCCTCGCCGAAAGTGCTGCTCTGCGATGAACCGACCTCGGCGCTGGATCCTGAGCTAGCCCAGGAGGTGATCGCCGTTTTGCGTCAGCTGGCGCAGGAGGGGACGACGATGCTGATGGCGACCCACGATCTTCGGCTGGCGGCAAATATTGCCAGCCAGGTGGTGTTCCTCGAGTCCGGCCACATTGTGGAGAGCGGGACCTCGCGGGACATTTTTACCCGGGCCAGGAAAACGCGTACGCAGCTTTTTATTTCCACGCTGACGGAGACGTTTCCCGATTCCTGGGAAATTTAAAAAAATAACACGGCAATCCAGATGAAGGAGTGAATGATGAAAGTACTGATGACCGCATTGCTGGCTACCGCCATTCAGCTGAGCGTGACGCACGCGGTCTACGCCGGCGAAAACCTGGCGAAGATAAAATCGGCGGGGGTGTTTAAAGTCGGCACCGAAGGGACCTTCCCGCCTTTTACCTATCATGATACCTCCGGCAAGCTGGTGGGGTTTGATGTCGATATCGCGCGTGAAATTGCCCGGAGGATTGGCGTGAAAGCGGAGTTCGTTGAAGGCAAGTGGGACGGTCTGGTGGCCGGGCTGGATGCTAACCGCTACGACGCGGTGATTAATCAGGTCTCGATTACGCCGGAACGCCAGGCGAAATATGATTTTTCTGTACCCTATATCACGCCGAAAGCGGTCCTTATCGTGAATAACAACAATCAGGATATTCACACCTTTGCGGATTTGAAGGGCAAAAAGTCCGCCCACACGCTGACCAGCAACTATGCGCAAATTGCCCGTGAAAATGGCGCGGAGGTGGTGGGGACGGATGGCTTTGACCAGTCAATCGCCCTGGTGGCGCAGGGGCGCGCGGATGCGACCATCAACAGCAATCTTTCGTTCCTCGATTTCAAAAAACACAAGCCCGACGCGCCGGTGAAGATCGTGGCGGAAAGAAGTGATGCCGAACAGGAAGCGGTGTTAATCCGCAAAGGGGAACCGGAGCTACGGCAGGCGATCGATGCCGCCATCGCCGATATTCGCGCCGACGGCACCTACCAGCGGATTTCCAGGCAGTATTTCGGCGCGGACGTCTCGAAATAGTCCCGCTGGCTACGCTTTTTCGGCAACCCGCGTCTTGCTGCGGCCGGTAATACGTCGGCCGGGGGCGATCGACTGCCCGCTTGCTCTCCGCTGGAGGAAAACGGGCAGAACCCGGTACGCCGTCTTTGCCGTTAAGTCGCGGTTTTTGGTGATCCTTTTCACAGATTAGTCGCATAGTGTCGCGCCTGATGGCGATGCCCCTTTTCAATCACCCGCGAAGTGATAACCATCCCATACAGAAAATATACCGTCGCCCCGATGAGGGGCCGGGCTGGCCGGGTGGGGAGAGGGAAAAATGCAGAAAGACATCGTGATCGTTCTGGACTGCGGCGCAACCAATATTCGCGCGATGGCCATTGATGAGCGGGGTAACGTGCTGGCCAGCGCCCACCAGCAGAACTTTACGCTGAACCCGTCGGAAAACCCGCTGTGGCACATCTGGCCGCTGGCAAACATCATGGCAAGCCTCGAGCGCAGCTGCCGGGCGCTGGTCAAGAAACTCCCCCATCATCCGGTACGCGCGCTGACCGTTACCGCTTTTGGCGTCGACGGCGCGCTCGTGGACGCCAAAGGCGCGCTGCTGTATCCGGTGATCAGCTGGAAATGCCCGCGCACTGAAGCCGTGATGAATAATATTCAGAAGTATCTGCCGCCGGCCGAGCTTAAGGCTATTACCGGCGTGGCGCCGTATAGCTTCAACACGCTGTATAAACTGATATGGCTGCGGGAGAACGTCCCGGATGTGCTCGATCGCGCCCACGCGTGGCTGTTTATGTCGTCATTAATTGGCTTTCAGCTGACCGGGGAAATGATCACGGAAAGAACCATGGCGGGCACCAGCCAGCTGCTGGACGTCGCGCAAGAAACCTTCAGCGAGCGGCTGCTTGAGTCGATCGGCATTGCGCGCTCGCTGTTCCCGCGCATGGTCAACGCCGGCGAGCCTGTTGGCGAACTGCAGCCAGCGGCGGCGGCCCGCTTCGGGCTTAAGCCGGGCATTCCGGTGATTTCCAGCGGCCACGATACCCAGTTTGCGCTTTACGGCTCGGGAGTGGGGCTCAATCAGCCAGTGCTCTCCTCGGGTACCTGGGAGATTCTGATGGTGCGCTCATCCAGCATCAACACCGATCTACTGCAATCACACACCGCGGCGACCTGCGAGCTGGATAGTTGCAGGGGGTACTTTAACCCCGGCTGCCAGTATCTGGCTTCCGGAGTCCTGGAGTGGATCCGTGAACTCTACTGGCCAGGCGTTCCCGCCCCTCAGGTTTATCAGCAGATGCTGCTGGAGGCAGGGCGCGTGCCGGCTGGCTGCGAAGGGGTGACCATGCGCAGCGATCTGATGGGCGATAAGCAGGCCGGCTGGCGGGGAGTGACGCTCTCCACCCAGCGCGGGCACCTCTACCGCTCGGCGCTGGAGGCGCTGTCGATACGCCTGCGCGAACAGCTGGCGATGCTGGAGGAGGTGGCCGGATTTACGGCCGAAGAGCTGGTGCTCGTCGGCGGCGGCAGTCGCAATGCGCTATGGAATCAGATTAAGGCCGATACCCTGCAACTGCCGGTGAAGGTGCTGGCGAAGGCCGAAACCACCGTCTCGGGAGCCGCGATGTTTGCCTGGGCCGGCGCCGGCGTGTACCGCAGCGCGGATGAGGCGCGGGCGCAGGTGAGCTTTGATTACGAGACCTGGTATCCTCGCTAGCCTAGCGGCGGATAACCGCGGTGACCGTCGCCACGTTGCCGATAATCACTTCGCTGCTGCGCTCTATCTTGCTGGAGTCCACCAGCAAAATGCTCTGCAGGCTCTTTTTCAGCATGAATTTTTTGAACAGCGCGTTGCCGTTATCGGTATCCCAGATATTACCGCCGGCATCGATACCGTCGCAGGAGAAGATGAACAGGTCGATATCGAGATGGCGCACCATATGCAGCGGCGAGTCGTTGATGTAGCTGGCGAATTTTCTATCCAGCGTGCCGCCGGAGCATAAAACCCGAATGTGGGTTTTCTTTTCCAGCTCGGCACAAATGCGGTAGCTGTTGGTATACACCGTCAGATCCTGGTCCGCCAGCCTCTTCGCCAGATGCCAGCAGGTTGAGCTGGCGTCCAGGGCGATGCACATCCCCGGCGTTATCCACCCTATAGCGGTATCCGCCAGCGCGGTTTTCCGCTGGGCGTGGCTTTTCGAGCGCGAGTCAAAAGCCATTTCCGGGGCCTTCGAGGCGTCTTCCAGCCTTCTGGCTTTGCCATACTCCCTTACCAGCAGCCCCTTCAACTGCAGATACTGCAAATCGCGGCGCAGCGTCTCCTTGCTGACGTTCAGCCCGGCCGCAAGGTCGCTGACGCGCAAAGACGCGTTGTTTTTGAGCAGGGCAATAATCTCATCCAGACGGGCCTGCCTGTTCATCTTTTCACTCCTCGTTCGCCGCGCAATCTTGCGCACTATACCCTAAATCATTCGGGTTGCAGGAGGGCGATGCGGCCAATTGCCCGTTTGCCCTCCCTCGACGGCAAACGGGCGCTGCGCGGACGGTTTTTAGCGGCAAGTTTTCTCCTTTTAGGCCCATTATTTTGACAATCATCACACATCTACATGGCTGACTATTGCCATCCGGGACGCCGCCAGAAGATATCGCCAACGTCATCCACCCTAGTTTGTTGCGCCGAGGAAAACACAATGGAAAGAACCGCTATTGCACGCCAGATCATCGACACCTGTCTGGAAATGAGCCGTATGGGGCTTAATCAGGGGACATCGGGCAATATCAGCGTCCGCTTTGGCGACGGGATGCTTATTACGCCGACCAGCGTGCCCTACGAGCAACTGAGCGAAGACGATATCGTTTTTGTCGACGGGCAGGGGCGTGCCGAGGCGGGCAAAACGCCGTCCACCGAATGGCGTTTCCATCAGGCGATTTTGCACGCTAAACCGGATGAGAATGTGGTCCTGCATAATCATGCGGTTCACGCGACGGCGGTCGCCATTCTGAATAAAGAGATCCCGGCCATCCACTACATGGTCGCGGCGGCCGGAGGGACGAAAATTCCCTGCGCGGGCTACGCCACCTACGGTACGCAGGCGTTGTCGGACTATGCGGTCACCGCCATGGCCGGCTATAAAGCCACCCTGCTGCAGCATCACGGGATGATCGTTTGCGGTAAAACGCTGGAAAAAGCGCTCTGGCTGGCGCAGGAGGTAGAGGTACTGGCGAAACTCTACCTGCTGACGCTGGCGGTCACGCCGGACGTGCCGGTGCTGAGCGATGCTGCGATCGATGAGGTCCTGCAAAAATTCCACGGCTATGGTTTGAGCGATATCGTCCGCTAGTCCATCCCCTCTCCCTGCGGGAGCCTCTTTGCTCCCTCCGGCGGCGCGGTCGCCGTCGGAGGTTTCAGCCGCTGGCAGATCTGCATCGTTCCTTTTGCTGCTGTCGCATATCCTCTTTAAACGGTCACTTCCTCGCGATCGGTCATGATCGGTCAATTATGGCCGCGAGGATTTGTGACCGTTTGCCAAAATCTCTCTGTTCATTTATCAAGCGAAAGACGATTTATTCCCGCTACCGCCACAGATCCCACATTTAACATTTCACCTATTTAGCGTTTTTTTTGACAACTATCACATGGTCAGCGCCGCGCTGCGCACGCGCGGTCGCTTTTGAGGGAGCCCGCATTCCGTATGCCACGGCCTGCGTATTCTATTAAACATCGGCAAGAGGAAAAAACATGCTGCCTGTAGAACGTCACCGCTTTATTAGCGAAGTCCTCGCCCAACGTGGGCGAATCCTGGTTCAGGAAGTGGCCGAGCTGTGCCAGATTTCGCTGGAGACGGCGCGGCGCGATCTGGCCCTGCTGGAAAAGCGTGGACTGCTGGTACGCAGCCACGGGGGCGCGGTGTTTGTCGAACACCAGCACGCGGAAAAGCAGTATGTCCCGGCGCAGATCGAGCAAGGGGAGTCTTTTCGCGATCGCAGCAATCAGTCGCCGGACAGTAAAACCCGGATCGCCAAACGCGCTCTGCAGTTTATTGAGCCGGGAGACTGCCTGCTGCTCGACAGTAGTTCAACCAGCTGGTTTCTGGCGCGGCAGCTGCCGGATATCCCGCTGGTGGTGCTGACAAACTCGCTGCATATCATTCAGGCGCTGGCGGCGAAAGCCAACGTCAGAACCATCGGCCTGGGCGGAGAGTACTCGGCTAAATACGAAGATTTTATCGGCGTCTATGCCGAGCAGATGTTGAAAGAGTTCGCCATTAACAAACTGTTTTTCTCCTGCCATAGCATCAGCCATGACGGGGGGATCAGAGAAAGCAATGAGCATCATGCGCGTTTAAAACAGCAAATGCTGCTCTCTTCAGAACACAAAATTTTGCTGGCGGATGCCAGTAAATTCGGCCGCAGTTCGTTTGCGCGGATATGCCACTACCGGGAAATTGACACCCTGATTACCGATCGTCTGGACGATGAGGAGTTTCGGCAGGAGCTGGCCTGGAGCAACGTCAACGTGATTGACGTTGCCCCTTTACCCCTACAAAAGAAAAGCAAAAAACAGCCGTAGCGCCGGCTTCTTCTCGCCCGGCGCTTGCGGAATAAGTTGAACATCTGTGGAGAAACTACATGAAAAAGTCTGTACTGGCCTGTTTGTTGGCTTCCGCTGTGCTGTCCATTTCAGCGGCGCATGCCGCCGACAAAATTCGCATGGGCGTGGTGGTGAAAGTGGGCGGTAATGCCTGGTTTAATGCGATGGAAGCGGGGATTAAAAGCGAAGCGGCGAAGGAAGGTATCGACGCATGGCAAGTCGGCCCCACCAGCGATGACCCGGCGCTGCAGGTTCGCGCGATTGAAGACCTGATCGCCCAGAAAGTCGACATCATCGGCGTGGTACCGAATGACGCGAAGGTACTGGAACCCGTGCTGAAGCGGGCTCGCGATGCCGGTATCAAAGTGATTACCCATGAATCGCCGAACCAGAAATACGCCAACTGGGACTTCGAAATGGTCGATGCCGCCCAGCTCGGTATTAACCACATGATCGCCCTCGCTAAATGTATGAAAGAGAGCGGGGACTATGCGGTTTACGTCGGCAGTCTGACCGTGCCGCTGCACCAGAAGTGGGCCGACGCGGCGATCGACTACCAGAAAGCGCACTATCCAAATATGCATCAGCTTGGCGATAAGTTTGGCGTCGGCGAATCCCTCGACGACACCATCCGCACCACCAACGACCTGATGTCGAAAGATCAAGACCTGAAGGGCATTCTGGCGATTGGTTCACAGGGTCCCATCGGCGCCGGTCGGGCGGTGCAGAACCGCGGTAAGAATGGCGATATCTGCGTCTACGGCTCGTTCAGCCCGGGCCAGGGTCTCTCGTTGGTTAACAGCGGGGCGATCAACGGCGGCTATATCTGGAATCCGATGGTAGCCGGTGAAGTCTTCGTACGCATGGCGAGCATGATATCCAAAGGCCAGCCGATCGTTGATGGCATGGATATCGAAGGGATGGGGAAAGTGCAGGTTGACGAAGCCACCCACACTATCCTCGGTAACAAAACCGAAAGTCTCGACAAGGCGAACCTGCCAAAACTGGTGAAAATGGGGCTGTAATGATGGCGATCTCCGGGATCTTCGAAACCCAAACGACGCCGCTGATTGCTGTGCAAAATCTGTCGGTGACCTTTGGCGGTCAGCGCGCGTTGAACGATATCTCTCTGCAGCTGATGCCGGGTGAAGTGCACTGCCTGGCGGGCACTAACGGCTGCGGCAAAAGCACGTTGATTAAGATTATCTCGGGGGTCTACCAACCGGACGACGGTTGCACCATTACCCTCGCGGATAAAGACTTCAACGCCCAGACCTTCCGCCGGCTTAGCCCGGAACAGGCGCGCAGCTTCGGCGTACAGGTGATTTACCAGGATCTGTCGCTCTTTCCTAATCTGAGCGTGGCGGAAAACATTGCGTTTGACCATAACCTGCACGGGCTGATGGGCTGGTATCGCCCATCGCGCCTGCGCGACACCGCCAGGCGTATTCTCAGCGAGCTGAACTACACGCTGGATATCGATGCCAAAGTCTCCTCGCTGCCGATAGCCCAGCGCCAGCAGGTGGCGATCTGTCGCGCGCTGGTGGCCGATGCGCGGCTGGTCATTATGGATGAGCCGACCGCGTCGTTGACCCGTACCGAAGTTAACCAGCTGCTGCGCACCGTACATTATCTGAAGAGCAAAGGCATCAGCGTCGTGTTCGTCAGCCATCGCCTGGATGAAGTGCTGGAGATTTCCGACAGCGTGACCGTGATTCGCGACGGTAAGCGCGTCGGCACCTGGCCGGCGTCGGAGGTCAGCAGCGAACGTCTCAGCGAACTGATGACTGGCCTCAAGCTGGACTATCGCCTGAAGGCCGCCAACCACAATGACCAGCGCATCATGCTCGAGCTGGACAGGCTGAGCCGCGCGGGCCAGTACCACGATGTTAGCTTCAGGCTGCACGCGGGCGAAGTGCTGGGCCTGTGCGGGCTGCTTGGATCGGGGCGCACCGAGCTGGCGTTGAGCCTGTTTGGCATGACCCGGCCGGACAGCGGCAAAATTTACCTCGACAGTAAACCGGTGCGCTTTCGCGGGCATGAAGACGCCATCAAATCCGGGATCGGCTATGTGTCGGAAGACCGCCTGACGCTGGGACTTATTCAGCAGCAGTCGGTGGGCGATAACACGGTGCTGGCGATCATGGATCAGCTGCGCGGTCGTTTTCATCTGATCGACGAATACCGCAAAAATAAAATCATTCAGCGCTGGATCGAAACGCTGGGCGTTAAGGTCGCCAGCCCCGATCAGGCGATCTCCACGCTGTCCGGCGGCAACCAGCAAAAAATCGTGCTGGCGAAATGGGTGCTGACCCAACCGAAGATCCTGATCCTCGACTCGCCGACGGTAGGCGTCGACGTTGGCGCCAAGGCCAGCATCTATCAGCTGATCCACCAGCTGGCGGCAGAGGGGATCTCGATCCTGCTGATCTCCGACGAGGTGCCGGAAGTCTATTTCAATTGCGATCGCGTGCTGCACTTTAGCGAAGGCACGGTAAAAGGCGAGTATCTGCCCGCCCGGATGACTCAACACCAGCTTGCGGAGGCGGTAAATGCTTAATCTCAACCGGTTACGTCCGTCCACTAACGAAGGCTACCTGGCCTGGGTGCTGGTCGCGCTGATCGTCACTTTCTCGCTGTTAAGCGATAGGTTTTTGACGCTGCAAAATCTGTTGGATCTGTCGGAAAGCTATGCGGTCAGCGGTATTTTTGCCCTCGGCCTGTTCGTGGTGCTGGTCACCGGCGGTATCGATATCTCCTTTGCCGCCGTCGCCTCGGTCGTACAGTACACCATCGCGACGCTGGCGATTCATTACGGCCTGGCCAGCCCGAGCGGCACGATCTTACTGGCGATCGCTATCGGCACCGTCTTCGGCATGATTAACGCCGTGCTTATCTACTGTCTGCGCATTGTGTCGATCATCGTCACCATTAGTATGCAGTCGCTGCTGTTCGGCATGCTGATGTGGTTCACCAACGGCACCAGCCTGTACGACCTGCCGGGCTGGCTGGTCACGCCGTTCCAGGTGCTGCCGTTCGATATTGGCGCCCGACATTATCAGATCGGCCTGCCGCTGGTGGTGATGCTGGCCGTCGCCGCGCTGACCTGGATTTTGCTGAATAAAACTCATCTGGGCCGCCAGCTGTTTGCGGTCGGCGGCGACCAGGAGTCGGCGCGGCGTATCGGTATCCGCGTTGGCGTACTGCATCTGTTTGCCTATGGCTACCTTGGCGCGATGGCCGCCATCGGTGGCCTGGTACAGGTCTATCGCGTGGGGGAAGTGGTACCGAATGCGCTGGTCGGGGGCGAGCTGGACGTACTGGCCGCGGCGGTACTCGGCGGCGCCAGTCTGAACGGCGGTAAGGGGAGCGTCGTCGGTACCCTGATGGGGGTCTTCCTGATCGGTATTTTAAAGAACGGCCTCAATCTGGTGGGCGTTTCCAACTACTTCATGAACATTGTCATCGGCGTGACGATCGTAGTGGCTATCACCGTTACGCACTATAAAAAACGCAAAGAAACCGATGTCGGATTTGCATGAGGAACCTGCAATGTTAAGCAAAACTAAGGGTCTGAAAATGAACTCCAGCGGTACAAGGCTACGTTTCAAAGTTGAGAGCACCACGGTGGGGCTGAGCCTGCTGCTGCTGGTGGTCATTGTCGGCTTCAGTCTGGCGATGCCGGGCCGCTTTTTCAGTGATTCGACCTTTATGAGCGTGGCTTTCCAGCTGCCGGAGCTCGGGCTGCTGACGCTGGCGATGTTTATTCCGATTCTCAGCGGCGGCCTGAATCTGTGCATCATCGCCACCTCGAACTTAACCAGCCTGCTGATGGCGTGGGTGTTTCTCACCTATCTGCCGCCGGATGCGAGTCTTGGCCTGCAGGCGCTATGGCTGACCCTGGCCCTGGTCGGCGCCATGGTGCTGGCGATGGCCATCGGCATGCTGACCGGCGCGCTGGTAGCCTATGTCGGCGCCCATCCGATCCTGGTCACCCTGGCTACCATGACGATGGTGAACGGTATCGGCATCTACCTTTCCCGGGGGGCGGCCATCAGCGGGATGCCCGATATCGTGCGTTATATCGGCGCCGACACCCTGCTGGGCATCCCGGTGCCGCTGATTATCTTTCTGGCCACGGCGGTGCTGATCGCGGTGTTCCTCGAACGCACCCGGCTTGGCAAATACATCTACATGAGCGGCAGCAACATCAACGCCACCCACTTCAGCGGCGTGAATACCCACCGCGTGCTGATCGCTATCTACGTGCTGTCGAGCATGCTCTGCGTGATCGCCGGCCTGGTGATGATGGCGCGCTTTAACTCGGCGCGTATGGGCTACGGCGACTCCTATCTGCTGCTCACCGTGCTGGCGATTATTCTCGGCGGTACGGATCCGTTCGGCGGTTTCGGCCGGGTGAGCGGCGTGGTGCTCTCGCTGGTCGTTTTACAGGTGATTGCAACCGGGCTGAACCTGCTGAACGTCAGCCCGCATTTCAGCCTGGCCATGTGGGGGGCGGTGCTGATTGTGGTTCTCGGCCTGAAGTTCTTCCGCAACCGCTATATGCAAAGGCGGGCAAGCAGGCTGAGTGCGGAAAAAGCCCGGGCGACCACTTCCTAGACCACCTTTTTGATGAATTAACGACACGTATTTTCAATCTCTTTGCTTTCAGGAAAACATCATGGAATACAAAATATCTCCGTCGCTGATGTGTATGAGTTTAATCGACATTAAACAGCAGCTGGCGGTGCTGAACCGTCGCGCTGACATGCTGCACATCGACATCATGGATGGTCATTACGTCAAGAACATCACGCTGTCGCCATTCTTCATTGAGCAGATCCGCCCGCACACTCCGCTGGCGCTCGACGTCCATATGATGGTGGAAAACCCGACCGACTTTATCGAGCCGATCGCCAGAGCCGGGGCGGACTACATCTGCCCGCATGCCGAAACCATCAACCGCGATGCCTTCCGCGTCATTAATCAGATCCGTGCGCTGGGTAAAAAAGTCGGCGTGGTGCTGAACCCTGCGACGCCGGTGGAATTTATTCAGCACTATATTCATCTGCTGGACAAAATTACCGTCATGACCGTGGATCCGGGCTACGCCGGCCAGCCGTTTATTCCCGAGATGCTGCATAAAATTGCCCAGCTGCGCGATCTCAAGCAGCAGCACAACCACCGCTATCTGATTGAGATCGACGGCTCCTGCAACGTGAATACCTATCAGCGGCTGATGGCGGCCGGGGCGGAAGTGCTGATCGTCGGTAGCTCCGGTCTGTTCAATCTGGATAACGATCTGGACAGCGCATGGGACAAAATGCTCGATCAGATGCGTCAGGCGCGTCAGGCAGCCTGAGGGCAGGAGAGGCTATGGCGCATTTTCTCGGCGTAGATATTGGCGGCACCAGTACGCGGCTGATACTGATGGACGACCAACAGGTTTTTAAGGGATATCAAAAGGTTGCAACCCGTTCGTGGGCCGATCTGCCGGATCCGCTCGGCGGGCTTGAGCGGCTGCTTGCCGCATATCTGCAGGAGGGCGCCGTCCCGGTATCCGGCGTGATGCTGGGGCTGCCGGGGATATTATCCCGCGACCGAAGTACGGTACTGTCGCTGCCGTTTATCCCGGCGCTCGACGGCCAGCCGGTTGCGCAGCTGCTTGCGGCGCGGCTCGGTCTGCCTGTCGAGATGGATAAGGACGTCAACCATCTGATGTGGTGGGATTTAACCCGTCTCGACGTTCTTCCCGACGTGGCGGTCGGCGTCTACCTCGGCACCGGCTTTGGCAATAGTCTGTGGCTGAACGGCGATTTTTATCACGGCGCGCACGGCGGCGCGGGCGAGATTGGTCATATTCCCCTCAAGGATAATCCTCTGCCATGCCCCTGCGGCAAAACCGGCTGTGTAGAAACGCTGACCTCCGGCAGCTGGCTCAGCGGCTGGGCCAGGCGGCACGCGCCGGAAACGGCGATATCGGCGCTGTTCGTGCGACACGGGGAACACCCGGATTTACTGGCGTTCGTCGAGCGGCTGGCCTGTGCTATCGCCAGTGAGATGAATATCCTCGACCCGCAATACCTGGTGCTCGGCGGCGGCGTGCTGGCGATGGCCAACTTCCCGCAGGAGACGCTGCAGCGTTTGATTCGCTCGCACCTGCGCAGCCCCTATCCGGCCAATGGCCTCACCATGACTCTCAGCGGCGCCTCCGATGAGACCGGCTGCCGCGGCGCCTGCCTGGCGGCGCAGCGGCGTTTTAAACAACAACTATCGCAGCGGCATTTTCCACTCAGGAGAGAGGCATGAATAAGGGCAAGGTGTGTGTGTTTGGATCATTCAACCTCGACATTGTCGCTGGAATGACCCGTTTTCCGCAGCCGGGCGAGTCGCTAATTGCCCGCAACAGCATGATGGGCGCGGGTGGTAAAGGGGCCAACCAGGCCGTCGCCGCGCTGCGGGCCGGAGCGCGGGTACACTATATCGGCAAGGTGGGGCGCGATGATTTCGGGACTTTCGCGCGTCGCCATCTCGACAACACGGGGTTTGACGCGGTCACGCTGTTTACCACCGGCGAATGCCCGACCGGTAACGCGCTGATTTATGTTGCTGGCGCCGATGCGGAAAACATGATTGCGGTGGATCCCGGCGCCAACCTGACCGTGACGGACGATGAGGTTGCGCAGTGCTATCCGGCGATTGCGGCGGCGGATATTTTGCTCACTCAGCTGGAAAACAATCTTTCGGCAATTGAGAAGCTGATCGGCATCGCCAAAAACAGCGGCACGTTTATTATTCTCAATCCCGCGCCGTTCCAGCCGGTGCCAGACAGCCTGCTGGCGCAGGTCGATTTGCTCACCCCGAATGCCACCGAGTGTACGCTGCTGACCGGCGTTGAGGTCTACGATGTCGCCTCGGCGCAGGTGGCCGCTGAAGCGCTGCACGCGAAGGGCATTAAGGCGCTGATCGTCACCCTCGGAACCCAGGGGGCGCTGCTGTCCGTGGCGGGAAAAACCGAGCTGGTGGCGGCATTTCCGGCGGTTCCGGTCGACACGACCGGCGCCGGTGATGCCTTTAACGGCGCTCTGGCCTCGCAGCTTGCCGCCGGGGTCGATCTCGTTGATGCCGCCCGTTTCGCTGCGGCCTATGCTTCGGTGTGCGTTGAGAGGGCGGGGGCCGCTTCGTCTATGCCAACCTACGAAGAGGCGCGAGCGCGGCAGATGACGGTGGTTTAATTCTTTCCCGGGTTCTACCGGTCCAGGCCCTCTCCTGAATAGGGGGAGGGCATCTACGCCCCGTCGCGCTTCACACGCTGTTCCTCGCCAGACTCGCCTTGCGGTACTGCAGCGGCGTCTGGCCCATCATCTTCCTGAAGCAGGTAATAAAGTAGGTCACTTCGCTAAATCCGACTTCGGCCGCAATCTCATCCATACTGATGGCGGTGTTGCGCAGGAGATCGCAGCTGCGCTTTATTCGGCGCGTCAGCAGATACTCATGGATGCTGCCGCCCGTTTGCTGGCGAAATATGCGCGAGGTGTAGCTGCGCGACAGGCCCAATGCCTGGGCGAGCTCATCCAGGGAGAATTTGCTGGCGTAGTGAGCCTCCACCCAGCTCATAATCCGCGAGGCGACAGTCTGCTGCCGGGGAATACATTGCTCGGGCAGGGCCGGGAGAAAGCCCATTATCTGCATGACCAGAAAGGCGACCTCGCTGGTGGGGATCTGCCCGCCGTGATCCAGCCCGTCAAATTGAGTAAGAATTCTCTCCATGAAAGTGCTGTGTTCGCTCAGGTCGTAAATTTGTGCCGGCGCATTGCTGGCGGCAAGTGCGGCAAACTGGGCCTGATGGCGCGGAAAACTGGCCATTATGCTTTCGACCACCGACTGTTCAATATGCATCGTGGTGCGGTGGTACGGATTTTTCTCGCTGTGATCGACCTGGACTTTATGCAGGCGGAACGGAGGAAAAATAAACAGGCGTCCTGGGCGAGCGGTGTAATGCTGGTTATCCACCACCACAATGCCATAGCCGCTGGAGATATAGAGGAATTCGACGCACTGGTGCCAGTGGTAGTAAATCGCGCTGGTTAAGCGCAATCGGTTAAAAGAGATCGCCCGGCTATCGAGTGTGATGCGTTCCAGCTGCTGTGGTTCACTCATTTTTTCCTCCAGGACAACAGATTTAAATTTTTACGCCATCATTTGCAATTTATCTCCCCGCTGGCGGGAAATATCCAGCAAAAATGAAATGGCGGTTTAATTTTGTGATTGTGCTCACTTAGCCGCATAAATAAAAGCGACTATTCTTCCTGCCGTTGGCGCATAAATAATTTTATAAAATCGAAATAACAATAACTTATTTAATTCTCGTGTCATGACGGGAGGACCTTGTGCAACCTGAAAATATTCATCTGGCTAACCCTTTAAGAACCCGCAACGACCTCCGGCAGCTGGTTAATGAACTGCTGAGTGCCGTGTCGCCCTATTTTAAAAATGATGCCAGTCGTATCGATCTGGCGAATTTCACCGCTCATTACGGGCAACGGGTGGCGAGTATGGAAACGTTCTCGCGCCTGCTGTGGGGCGTCACGCCGCTGCTTGCCGGCGGCAGCGAGCCGCCGCAGTTTTGTTTCTATCTGCAGGCCATTAAAAATGGCACCAACCCGCAGCATGCCGATTACTGGGGCGAGGTGAACCCCTACGATCAGCGTATCGTGGAGATGGCCGCCTATGGTCTGCTGCTGGCGCTGGCGGGCGATAGCGTGCTGGCACATTTCAACGAGCAGGAGAAGGCGCATCTCTGGCGCTGGTTAAAACAGAGCGAAGCGCAGGCGATCCCGGACAATAACTGGCACTTCTTTCCCATTCTGGTGCAGGTCGGTTTTCATCACGCCGGGATGCCGACCAACCCCCAGGTGCGGGAAGCGCATTTTAGCGCCATGGAACGCTACTACCTGGGCGACGGCTGGTATTCCGATGGTCCGGGCCGGCCGCGGGACTATTACATTTCGATGGGCTTCCACTTCTACGGGCTGATTTACGCGAAGCTGATGGCCGATATCGACCCGCAGCGCTGCGCTGAACTGCGTCATCGGGCGCTGCTGTTTTCCGCAGATTTCATCCATTTTTTTGCCGACGATGGCGCGGCCGTGCCGTTTGGCCGCAGTCTGACCTATCGCTTTGCTCAGGCGGCTTTCTGGAGCGCGGCGGCTTTTGCCGGTCTGGATTCGTTCTCCCCAGGGGTGATAAAGGGCATTGTTCTGCGTCATCTTCGCTGGTGGCTTAAGCAACCTCTGTTCGATCGCGATGGCGTGCTGAGCGTGGGCTATAGCTACCCGAATCTGATCATGGCGGAGGATTACAATGCGCCGGGCTCTCCCTACTGGGGCCTGAAAACAATGCTGGTTCTGGCGTCAGGTGAAGATGCTCCCTTCTGGCAGGCGCCGGAGCTGCCGCTGCCGACGCTCGCCGCACGGCACAGCATCAGGCACGCGGACCAGGTACTGGTGCATCAGGCCGATCACCTGTGGATGCTGACCTCCGGCCAGCTTGAGCTGAATAATTTCGTCAATAGCGAAGCGAAATACTGCAAGTTTGCCTACTCCACCCGCTACGGGTTCACTATCGAGCGCGGGCGCTACGGGTTAAGCCACGCTGCGCCTGACTCCATGCTGCTGCTCTCTGAGAAGGATAATTACTGGCGTGGACGACGCGACTGTGAGGCGGTAACAACCGCCGATGGCATGATCTACAGCCGCTGGCGGCCGTGGCGCGATGTGGCGATCGAGACCTGGCTTATCGCGATGGGCGACTGGCAGCTGCGGGTACATCGCATCCATACCGCGCGTGCGCTTGATACGGCCGAAGGGGGATTCAGCGTGCCGAATCGCCCTCAGCCTCAGGTGCAGGACGGGGAGGGCGGCTGCCGGCTCATCACCCCTGCCGATACGTCGGCCATCCTGTGCTTAAGTCCGCAAAGGCGGCGCGGCGAGACGGTTCTTACACCGCCGAACAGCAATCTGCTGTTTGCCGAACGCGCGGCGGTTCCGGTGTTACGTGGTGACTTAGCACCAGGAACGCATCTGTTATTCAGCGCGGTCTGGGCGGGGAATCCCGACGCCTTTGAACCGCGCGGTTGTCCACAGGCCCTCATTTGCGATAACGCTGTACGCTTCGTGACGGCACAGGAAGAAAAACATCTTACGCTGTCCCCGGAGAACGCCCTATGACCACTTCATCCTCTGTGCGCGGCGCACAGTACAAAATGAGCACCTTTATCTTTCTCTACTTTTTTACCTGGTCCTCAAGCTTTGGCCTTTACGCGCTGTGGCTTAGCCAGAAAGTCGGCCTCGATAGCATCACCATCGGCAGCGTTTTCGCCATCAACGGCGTGTTCGCGGTGATCCTGAAGCCGGTTTACGGCTACATCATGGACAAGATCGGCATGAGCAAATGGCTGCTCTATTTTGTCTGCGCCGTGTCGGCCCTGATGGCGCCGTTCTTTGCCTTCGTCTATCAACCCCTGTTGCAAAGCCACACGACGATCGGCATCACTCTCGGCGCCCTCTATTTAAGCCTCGGCTGGTATGCGGGCGTCGCGGCGTCGGAATCTTACGCCGATCGCTTTAGCCGGCTGTACGGCCTGGAGTTCGGTCGTATTCGCATGTGGGGATCGCTCGGCTGGGCGATGGCCGCTTCCGTTTCCGGGCTGCTGTTCAACTTCACGCCGCTGGCCAACTTTCTGTTGAGCAGCAGCACGTCGCTCCTGATGCTGCTGGTGTTAATCAGCCTGAAAATCGGCGATGAGCAGTTGCGTAACAACAGCGTGATTTCGGCGAACAAAATCGTTTTTAGCGACGTGATGCAGTTACTGAAAAGCCGTAAATTCTGGATGTTCAGCCTGTATGTCGCCGGTGTCGCATGGATGATGTTTATTGCTGAGCAGCAGTTTCCGCGCTACTTCGTCTCATTTTTTGCCACCAAAGAACAGGGGAATGCCTGGTACGGCTATCTCAGCACCGTGCAGTCCGGTATGGAATTCGTGATGATGATGTTCATTCCGCTGCTGGTTAATCACTACGGCGCAAAGCGGGGCCTGCTGTTCTGCGGCTGCGTTGTCGGGGCCAGGCTGATTGCCTCAGGCTTGACCAGCGACCCGCTGATCATCTCGATTATAAAACCGTTTTATGGCGTCGAAATCGCGCTGTTGCTGATTTCGGTCTTTAAATACATCGCCGAGCACTTTGACCGCAGAGTCAACGCCACGATGTACCTGCTGGGCTATCAGGCGATGATCTACGTCGGTTCTATCGTGGTGGCGCCGCCGGCGGGCTACCTCTACGACAAAATCGGCTTTGAACATACCTATTTGCTGATGGGCGGCTGCGCCCTGCTGTTTACCCTTATCTCCGCTTTTACGCTCTCGCGCTGCCGCTCCGCGTGGGACGCATCGCGACCCTTTTCCCCGGCGTTGGACGCCACCCCGGTTGAACCGGCCAAACATTAATTCAGGAGTTGTTATGACCAAAAAGGTGATTACCGAAGCCCTCCGCCCCGTCGAGCTGTATCAGGTCGACCGGCTGGCGCTGCGCCAGAAGCTCGACGATGCGCTGTCCCGCGTGACCCGTAAGCTTGATAAAAACATTGTCGCATTTGGCGAGAAATTCCCGGGCGAGGCCTGTGAAAACGGCATCTGGCCGCGCTCTGAAAACGTCGAGTGGACGACCAGCTTCTGGCCGGGCCAGCTGTGGCTGGCGTGGGAAATGAGCGGTAATCCGGCCTATCGCGAGGCGGCAGAGCGCTATCTGTCCTCTTTTGCCCGGCGCATTGAGGAGCGTATCGATACGGCGACGCACGATCTGGGGTTTCTCTATACCCTCTCCTGCGTCAGCGCATGGCGACTCACCGGTAACGAGGCCGCCCGTCAGAGCGCGCTGCTGGCCGCGGAAACGCTGATGGAGCGCTTTAATCCGACGGCTAAAATCATTCAGGCCTGGGGGGATCTGAACGACCCGGAACAGCAGGGGCGGATGATCATTGACTGCAATATGAATCTGCCGTTGCTCTACTGGGCCAGCGAGCAGACCGGGGACCCGCGCTATGCGCAGGCGGCCACGGCCCATGCGCAACAGGCGGCACGCTACATCGTGCGCGAAGACGCCTCGACCTACCACACCTACTACATGGACGTAAACAGCGGCGAGCCGCGTTTTGGCAACACCCATCAGGGCTATAGCGACACCTCGTGCTGGTCCCGCGGCCAGGCGTGGGGCATCTACGGCTTCCTGCTCAGCTATCGCTATACCGGTGATAAAAGCATGGTGGAGCTGTCGCGCAGTCTGGCCCACTACTTCCTCAACCGCCTGCCGGAAGATGATGTGTGCCACTGGGACTTAGCCTTGCTCGGTACCGACGCGGTACGCGACAGCTCGGCGGCGGCGATTACCGTCTGCGGTCTGCTGGAACTGGTCAACGCGCTGCCGGCGCTCGATGAGCATCGCCCACATTACGAGGAGATGGCGCTGCGTATCGTCCAGTCGCTGACCGACAACTATCTGGCGACCGACGATGACCCCACTGAAGGGTTGCTCAAGCACTCGGTCTATCACATGGGCAGTGGAAAAGGGGTGGATCAGTGCTGCAGCTGGGGGGACTACTTCTACCTTGAAGCGCTGGTGCGCCTGCGCCAGACCTGGTACTCGTGGTGGTAATGTCTGCATGGATGGAGAGAACATGAAAACGGTAGCCGTTTTGTTGGCCCCGGGCTTCGAAGAAGGGGAAGCGATTGTCGCGATCGATGTTTTACGGCGTTTGAATATCACCGTACAGACGATCTCCTGCGCGCAGACGCGCGCGGTGGTCAGCTATCACGCCATTGCGATGATCGCCGACAGTACGCTGACGGAAAGCATGGATCAGACCTTTGACGCGGTGGTCCTGCCGGGCGGGCCTGAAGGGAGCGTCTATCTGGCCCAAAGCGAGCAGGTTATCGCGTTTGTGCGTCGCCACGATGAGCTGGGCAAATATCTGTGCCCGATCTGTTCCGCCGCCGCGCGCGTGCTGGGGGGCAACGCTCTGCTGAAAGGCCGCCGCTATGTCTGCTCCGGTGAACTCTGGCGGCAGGTGACCGATGGCGTATATGTTGACGCGGACGTCGTCGAGGATGGCAACCTGATTAGCGGCCGGGGGCTCGGGAAGGTGTTTGATTTTTCCCTGACGGTGGCGGCGCGTCTGCACGGCGATGAAGCCGCGGCTCGCCGGCACGCGGAGCATATTGATTACCGCTGGTAGCGCAGGGGAGGGAGGCCGCCACCGTCAGGCGCGCTGAGGTGAGCAAAAACTGGCCCGGGCGATGTCCCGGGCTTTAGCGATAAGGTTTGTCGTTTTTACCCACCACGCATGGCGGCCAGACGGATCATTGGTAGGAAAAGGTAATGCTCGCCAGAGCGTTGGCGGAGCCCGGCACCAGCGGGCCGGTGCGAACGTACCGTGCCTGAAACGGCAAAGAGAGCGCCTGCACTGCCGTGGTGGTCTGGATAAAAAACTGGTTGCTGGTACCCGATGCCGAACTGTCCGGCCCCATCATCAGCGGGCCGCTGCCGTTGTAAAAGAACTGTACGCCCACCCCGGAGGCGGTGGAGTCGCCGGTCAGCGTCACGGTGGAGGAGGTGTTCGATGGCGTCGTTTGATCCGTCATCACCGCATAGAGCGCAACCTGTTCATCGCAGGTGAGGCTGACATTAAATGCCCCCGACGGCGAGGTGCTGCCGACGTTGGGCAGCGTGCGTACATCGAAGGTACCCAGTTCGACACTGGCGCTGTTTGTGCCGACCGTACAGCCGCTGGCCGTCACCGTCACGGTGGTAGGGTTGATGATCACCTGGGCGGTTTTGGTTTCGTTGTTATACGCCGTCAGGATGGCGGCATTAATGGTTGGGATCTGGTATACGCCCGTTTTCAGCGCATTGCCGGTTTTAATGTAGGTCAGTTTCGCCGACCAGCCTAAATCAAAAGCCATGCCGCTGGTGCCATCGGCGGGGTAGCTTTGAGTCACCCCGTTCTGCAGCGGCATGTAGGATGAGCCGTTAAAGTCTTTTAGCCCGAGGATGTAGCCTATCCCGGGTACGCCGGTCTCAAAAACGGCGTAGTTTGCGCCATCGACGTTCACCGTGATTCCGGCGGGGACAGCGCTGCCGCTCGGTTCGAGCGTGCCTTTGTTACAGGTAAAAATCAGCCCGCACCAGAACACCTGCTGCACGCTGACCGTGGCGATCCACGTTGAGCCGATAATGTTTCCCGGGACGACGGAATCGGCGGGTCCGGTGTAGGTCATCGGTTGTGGAGAGAGCGTAATATCCGATCGCCATTCCAGCGCCAGCACGTTGGTGCTGACGCACAGCCAGCCGATAAACAGTAAAAAACGCATCATTGATACTCCGTAGTCCAGGTGGCGATGGCTGACACGTCTCCGGTATTGACGGGGGCGCCCGTGGCCACCAGCCGCGCATAAAATGTCATCTGCACGCTTTCATCTCCCGAGGCGCCGTAGGCGGTGGTTTGGCTTTCCAGCGGCACCAGGAGGCTGTCTTTATCCAGGATTTGTACCGCCACCCCGGTTGCGCCGCCGTCTGCCACCTTAATCAGCTGCGGGTTGAGGTCGTCCGGCGTGCCGCTAAAGCGGATTTTTGCTCCGGCAAAGGTGGGGCCGCACTCCTCCAGTTTTAACGTGAAGGCGCTTTTGATATTGCTTACCGCGCCCGCTTCGCGAAACTGCTTAATACCGATGGTGCCCAGCGGAACGCTCTGTTCTTTGGAATCAGCGGAAACGACGCAGGTATTGCCGATTAAATGACCGCGCACGGAGACCAGGACGTCATAGCCGTAAGCGGGGGCGGTCAGGGCAACAATTAGCGCGATAGCGGGCAGCCGGGTCGTTACTGGCATATAACCTCCTGTGAATAGAGGCCGGTATGGGGGTTATAGTCCTGCTGGCGCAGGCGATATTTAACGCTGCAACTTTTGGCGCTCCCTTGCCCCCAGACGGCTTTGAGCGTGCCTTCAGGCGGTAAACCTGGCAGATACAGGCTGCCGGCATCGCCAACGATACTGCTGGTCTGCTCATCGGCAAGCGATACGACGGCGCCGAACGGCAGCACCTCATTGTGACGGCGAATCACGAACAGGGCCTTCGCCCCCTGTCTGGTCACCATGGTGGCCCGCACCAGCGCGCCATCGGTCGGCGTTTTGCTGACGATGGCGTTCTCCAGCTCAACGTCATTTCCGGCGGTGGTGACATCCAGCGCGACCTGATTGACGCGATACGGTGTGGCATAGGGGATCACCGCGTAGCCCCGGCTATCGGTTTTGATGCCTTTATGATTGAGCACCGAGACGTTGCCGGCCCCCGGCGCTTTGACCAGGATATTGGTGTTTCCCAGCGGTTGGCTCAGCGTCAGGCCATCTTCATGGAGAACCGCGCCGCCGCTCATGCCGTAGCTCAGATTGCGGGCGTCGCGGGAGTAGCTATAGCCCAGGTTGTAGTCTCCCCATGGACCCTCATACTGCAATGCGCTATCGGCCCCGTACTGCTGCTGCGCGCTGTAACGCTGATTGACGTTATAGAACAAATTCTCCATGCCGGGCATGTAGCCGCTGACGCCCGTGCTGTTGATGGTGCCCGTTGAGCCGGCATGCGTGGTGGTAAAGCGGGCGCGGGTCGCCAGCTGCGGCGTGCCGAAGGGGATGGAGAGCGACAGGGCGAAGAGGTTCTCTTTCTGGTTATCGAACAGGTTGCCGCTACGTTGAAAACTGGCGCCGACGGAGACATGACGGAACATGGCATTCCACGCCAGCTGCAGGCTTTGCGTCTTGTTGGCGGTATGCCAGTAGGTTTGCTGATCCCATGACAGAGAGAGTGAGCCGAACCCGCCCATCGGCTGTGATAGCAGCAGCTGGTTCTTCGCTTTGCGTGACAGATGCAGGTTATAAAGGTTCTCATAGCTGGTGGTGACGCTACCATCCGCCTCTACTACCTGCTTCGCTACGCCGCCCGTCATCCCTTTGTAGGCGGTATCGCTCAGGGTATAGAATCCCTGCGTAGAGTAGCGCAGCGAGTAGAAATTAAAGCGTGTGCCAAAGTCGTTGAGCAGCTTGCCGTATCGTAGGCGCAGGGAATCACCGCTGTAGCGATGCCCGTCCGCCAGCGTGCTGCGCGCGTGGGTAATATCCAGCGAGTACGCGCCAAAGCGCCCGAGATTTTGCCCCACGCCGAGCGCGAGCCCGCGATAGTTTTCAGAAAACTGCGCGCCGCCGTAAAAGGTGAGACCGTACTCCCAGCCATAAAACAGTTCGCTCTGAGCGAACGACGGGGAGTCCTGGTTGCCGATGGGACGCAGCTTCCCGCCATTGACGGCGTATTTCAGCTGCCCGGTGCGCACCAGGTTCGGCACGCTGGCAAACGGAACGATGTACTGCGTTTTGCTGCCGTCGCTCTCCTGAATGGTGACGGCTAAATCGCCGCCTGAGGAGGTGGGGTAGAGATCTTTCAGCATGAATGCCCCGGCGGGGACGTTTGTCTGATAAATAATGTTGCCGTTCTGCCGTACGGTAACGGTGGCATTGCTACGCGCGATGCCGCGAACCTCCGGTGCGTATCCGCTCAGGCTGGCGGGCAGCATGTTGTCATCGGTTTTCAGCGCGACGCCGCGCAGGCCGACGGAATCAAAGAGTTGTGCGGAGGTGTAGGTCTCTCCGACGTAAGCCTGCGCGCCCAGGGCAGGGATATCCCTTTGTAGCCAGGTTTGCACATGGCTAAGTTCATTGGCCTGTTTAGTCCAGGTGGTGTAGTCGCGTAGCCGCCACGCTCCCAGATTCACGCCGCTGTTCAGGCTGACGAAGAGCTGCCGATCGCGGGTGCGGGTGTCGCCGCGAAACTCGTTACTGGAACCGTTGACGACGTAGTTCAGCCAGGCGGCATGGATACCATATTCCCAGCTTTCCGGGCTGACGTAGCCGCGCGGCAGATGACGCATAAAGCTCTGCGGCAGGCTGAAATTGAGGGTTAGCGTTTTCTGGTCGAAATCAAAACGAGCGCCCGGAAACAGCGCGTTTAAAAAATAGCATTGCCGGGTCAGCGGCAGCGGTTCGTCTTTGGCCTGCCGGCTATCAATACCCAGCGCGACGATTTGTTCTGGGGTGACGCAGGGCATGGCTTCGCCTTGCCCCTTGCTCCGCTCGATGCTGAATTTCACATTACCGGTGAAAGCATAATTGTTATTAATATAAACGTTAATGTTGTACTCGCCGGGTGGTAATGCGTTCCCCGCATTAACCCATGAGAGATCGGCAATATTCCCGCTCTCACCGCTGAGGAAAGCAGGGTTAAACTGCAAATCACTCTCTGCGGCAGCGACATGCTGCATGGCATGGACAATTACCATGGCGCAAATGATTTTTGCTTTCACACGGTCATACCTTTCATTTTTATTTTTGGGTTAGCGACACGCTGTTGACGGGAGTCCAGGCTCCATAATCATTGATGGTCTGATAGCTCATCACCCTCGCCTGAGTGAACGATTCCATCAGCGTTATGCTGGCCCGCGGCGGAACCATCACCGGTTGCACGGGCCTGCCGTCGATTTTTAAATTGATGGTGGTGAGGTAATACGGCGTGGCGTTATTGAGCGTGACTTTGCCGGCGCGATAGTCGGCGGTGATTTTTTTCCACGCTTCGTTAACATCGCCTGCGAGACCTTGCGGGCGATAAAAGACTTTTATGCGGTTAGCCGAGGCAAATTGCAGTGAATTGCTGGCCGCGTTGTTACTTTGCTGCGGAATGGCTTTAACCGTCATCCAGTACAGCGTTTCGCGGTCCCGCGGTAGCGATTTGCCGTTAAACATAATTTTCACGACGCTCTCGGTTGCTGGCTTTAAAACATACAGCGGCGGCGTGATGACAAAATCATTCGAGCGTTGCCCTTGCTCATTCTCGATCCACGACTGGATGAGGAAAGAGGAATCAGGGTGTGTGTTTCTGATTTGCAGCATCGACTGGGTCGTGGCGCCTGAGTAAACCATTCGCGTTGCGCCCAACCCCACCCCGCCCGCATACGCTACCGATGAGCACAGCGAAGCGGCCAGACAAATCCATGTTAATGAGCGCATAGTGCCTCTCCTGACAGTGAGCCGGGCCCGGCCAGAAGGCCAGGCCCGAAGATTACGAATAGGTAACGGTGTAGGTTGCGACGGCGCTGGCATCGCCCGCGGTGGCGTTGCCTTGCGGCGAATAGTATTTCGCGCTGAAGTTGAGGGTGTTTGAGCCATTACGCAGGGCGACAGGCGCTGCGGCTTCGCCCAGTCTCACGACGTTACCCTGCTCGTCATACAGACGAATAGCCACGTTTTGCGCGGATGCGCTGCTACCGTTAGAACCGACGGCGAGGCTGTCGGCATCGGCGCTGTCCGGCGTTCCGGTAAAGGTTACCGCAACCGTCGTGGCAGGGATCGGGTTCTCTTCAGTAGACCCGGAAGTATCCGCGATTTCGCAATCCTCAAGAACGATGGAGAATGCTTTTGCCGTGCTGGCCTCGCTACCTGCTGCGGCGAGCGTCGCGGTACGCACTTCCCCGAGGTTGACGTCAATATTGGCGCTATTGGCGCTGATGGCGCAGGCCGAGGTGACGACGCTGCCGTTGAAGTTGACGGTGCCACCGCTGGTGCCCGCTGCCAGCGCTGAACCGAATGGCAGCAGAGCCGCAATGCCTAATGCCAGCAACGTTTTGTTATTTACACGAGTCTTCATTTTTTTGATTCCATAGTTTGCTATTAAAGGACGCTCTCTGAAGCAACGGGGTTAACTGGTTAAAAAAACCAGCAGGTCCGTCTTATTTCTGAGACCTAGTTTTCTTATCGCTGAGTTCTTTAAGGCGCTGACACGGCGATAGGAAAGTTTCTCGAGTTCGGCGATGTAACGTATATCCAGGCCATTGCGGATTTTTTTCAATACCCGCCACTCCCCAGGGGTCAACGACAACGCCATGGGCCTGGTTTTTGACCGATAGCGGCTATCCACCATTTTTAATAAGCTGGCTCGCCAGTGATAAAGCGGATCCTGTAGCGAGATATAGGCATCAATCTCGCCATGAACCCACAGCAAAGAATTCGCCGGGGTGGAGTACATGCATACGAACACCTCAGGATAATTCGCTTTGATTTTTTTTATGTGGCTCAGGCAATCAAAGCCGGCGTGATATTTTTCAGCGCCCGAAACAAAGAGAATATCAATCGTAGATGTTGTTAACAGGTTATCGATTCGTGAATAATCGCTATCTGACTTTTCTATTCGAATGCCCGGGGAGATACCTTGTAATAATGTCGTGATGCCGTGGCGGGCAAAGCGATCGCCTCCCATTAAAGCAATGTTATAATTGCTTTTAAATTCAAGTTTATTCGCCATGTTATTCCTTAATTTATAATAATGCGGTGCCACTGTGCAGGCATGGCAGGTATCACCAGTCTCTCTTGGTTATCATTGCGCTTAGCTGCCACTATACTCAGTTAGATAAACCGGTAATCTGAATTAATCTTAATTTATTTTAATCGCGGGTATGCGCAGGTTCATCCTGGGGGCTTAACTAACACATTCCCTTAATTATCTGCAAATAAGCATAACGACATTTTTTAATGAAAATTTGTCTTTGATAAATGTTTTGTAAGTGAATTGTCATGTAGTGTCATTTTTGCGACTTGATTACTTACGGTGACTAACAATTATCGAGTTATTAGCTCGTTTATTGCTGATGGTTTCATTTCGAAACATTTAACGAAATCAGCCTGTATACCTTGCTGTTCCTGGTTTTCAGGAAAATTGAAGTCTCATTGTTCAGAAGGTTTCAGACACGGGTGACCGTTATGTTCAATTTCTTTATTTGTATGGTTTTGTCAATGTCAAGGGTCCTGTAGCGGTGGCGATTCAGAGTGGGTAACTAATAATGAGTAGCGGCCTGAGGAGGATGTTAATACCTGGTCTGGGGCGGCATGCAGGTGAAAGAAAGGAGGTTAAGAAAAAATAAGGAAAAAAGGTTTTTGTCTGTCGGGTGGGGGCGGGCGACTGTGAGTGTTATCATCAATGATTTATCTGACTTCAGTTAAGCGGCAGAAAAGTGAAAGAAAAAATAAGATTTTTCGCCAACGACTGAGATATACAGCATCAGATTTATCAGTCATATTCATCTGTGTGAGGGCGTTGATTTATTCCTTTTAACCCATGCAGTCACTACACATGGGGGCGACAGACATGCTTTAACCGGAGATTTTTGCCGACCATATGCATAAGTATTATATCATTAATGAAAAGGTTGAGTTTCACCCCGCGACCAGTACTCTGCATGATCTTAACCATCCTGATCGGGTAGTGGTTTTAAATTCTCCTGCCGGCCGTTGTTTATTGTTATTAATAGAACGGGCTGGCACCATTGTTACGCAACAAGAGTGTATGGATATCGTCTGGCAGAGACGAGGGATGCTGGTGTCATCTAATACCTATTATCAAAATATCTCTATTCTCCGGAAGGGGCTCAAGAAAATCGGTCTTGATAACGATCCTGTCGTAACTATTCCTCGTATCGGGTTAACCCTGGCCAGCGGTACGCAGATTACGATTAAAGAAGCGTACCCACGGTTATCAGAAAGTGAGGAAAACGCCAAAGGCCAGCAGAGCGATACCGCTGAGCCGATAGCGCAACCCGTGCCTGAAACCGCTAACTCTGACACGTCGGTGAAGGCATTTTCCTCTTCGGCGTTACGTCAGCTGTGGCTGGCGGGCGCGTTGCTGGCCCTTTTGCTGCTGGCAGGCATCGGTGTTATCAACCATAGCTTTGCCCAGGGAAACCATTTTGTGGACGACTATCGTTTTCTGAAGAGGGTCGGAGAATGTCGGGTTTATCTGGCAAGCGGTATTCAGATGAAAAGCGAGCAGACGATGGCATTATCCTACATCGAATATTTTAAGGATGATTGCGGTAATTTCCCGTGGATTTATATCGCCAGTTACGCTCTGCCGCCACGAGCATCCGTTATCCGTTGCGACAGGTCGATGAAGGAGCCAAATCGCTGCATTTCTGACTATTTTATTGAGGATCGTTAGCATGACTCGTTATCGTCTGATGCTCTATATTCTCAGCGGTTGTTTACCGATCGGCGCGCTGCTGCTGGGTTATTACCTGTGGCAGTGTTATTACGTGCGGCCATTTTCCTGTGAAGTGAATTTTGTCCAGCACCATTCGGATGAAACATTGCAGCTGTGGCTAAATTACAGAATGGATGGCACCCGCGGTATGCTCATGATGAATGGTCGGGTGCGGGGGAAGGTAAACAAACGGATTAATCGTAAAATATCGTTTCGTGTGGCGAGTAAAGGGAACGTGTTTTACCTGACATCCGAGCATAATATGAAGTTCCCGGATGACCAGGTGGAGGATAGCTGGTTGGAAAAATATGAGCCGCTTTTTTTCGTCTATCCGCAGAAAAGTATTTATATGCAGATTAATGCTCAGCAGAACGGAAACTATCTTTTTATTTTAGAAACCTTGCCCACCTATGTGTGTCGCAGTATCACCCGTCGTCATTAAAACAGCATTTTGCCCACTGCTGAATGCGGCATTATGAACCAAAATAACCATTCCAGAAGAGTGGCTATGTGCTTTGGTAATTTTCAGGAAACGCCCTGCGAAGGGGCAATATGAATCTGACAATGATGGCGGTTGCACGCGCTGCTGGTGCAGATACGTGCTGGTTACGGCAGTTTATTTTCCCTAAAATAGCCAGTTACGGAGGCCGGCAGGCTGACGGCCGGAAGCGTGTAACTTACGGATAATTAAAACGTAAAATAAAAGTTGTTTTGATATAGCTGAAGAGTGAACAATAAAAAAGCGTTTCAAATTACGCGGTTCTCATTTATGCTTAATCCGGTATTACGCTCTGTTTTTATAAATATAAAAGCAACATTAATGTTGCACTAATGTAATTATGATTTTATTTTGGCAAGATAATGAACAATATATCAGAACGTTACGGCAGAGTTACGCCCGCCATGCGGCATCAGCTGCATATTGGTTTGTTACTTTGGCCCAATTTTTCTCTACTCCCTTTATCCGGATTAATTGAAGCGCTACGTTATGCGACGGCCGCCCTCAAGCGGAATCAGAAAATCACCTTTAAACTCAGTCTGATAAGCGAGCATCCTGATATACCGATCGCCAGCAGTTCCGGGGTCCGTATCCGACCTGATACGGCGCACGCTCCTCCGGAGCTATTTAACTACATTGCTGTTATTGGAGGCAGCCTGGACAGCATCGACGGTGGCCTGCGCGGCGATCGCGATTATCTTATTCAGGCGCATCACGCACTGGTGCCGCTGATTGGTATTGGTACCGGCAGCTTCGTCCTGGCTCAGGAGGGCATGCTGAATGAACGACGTGCCTCGATACATCCCTTTCATCTTGAAGCGTTCAGGCGTCGGTTTCCGCAGGTCTATGCTGAAGAAGGCTTCGATTTTATTGATGAAGGAGATGTCCTGACCTGTCCCGGAGGGATATCCACGCTAACCCTGGCGACCGAGATGATCCGCACCTATGCGGGAAATGAAATCGCCGCCTCCACCTGCCAACGTTTATCTCTGGCATCCTACGATATGGCGACGCCCAGGCCGCCGAATATTGCCCTGATCCCCGACTCCCGTCTGCGTCGGGCGGTGCTGATTATTGAACAATACCTTACGCGGCCGCTGACGACCGCCTGGCTTGCCAATAATGTGCAGCTGAGCGAGCGCCAGCTCAACCGACTGTTTCACGCCGAGTTTGGTAAAAGCACCAGGGAATTTATTCGTAGCGCCAGGCTGCGCTATGCCTGCTGGCTGCTGAAAAACTCACAGCAAAGCGTGACGGATATTGCCAGGCGAATGGGGTTTAGCGACTGCGCCCACTTTATCCGCCATTTCCAGACGGAGTACGGCTGTACTCCGGGGGTATGGCGCTCATCGCTGGTGTGACGTATTGCTTTATGCCGCTGGCCCCGCAGGGGTGAGCGGCCTGCCGCGAATAATCGAACGAAGTTCGATGGAGAGTCCGTACAGCAGAAAGCAAAAAACCAGCCCGTAGGCTGGTTTTTCTGGAATAAGTGGTGCCCGGACTCGGACTAACGCCGCAGGCGTTGAACAGCGCGCTTGTCGCGCTGGCCCCGCAGGGGTGAGCGGCCTGCCGCGAATAATCGAACGAAGTTCGATGGAGAGTCCCGTACAGCAGAAAGCAAAAAACCAGCCCGTAGGCTGGTTTTTCTGGAATAAGTGGTGCCCGGACTCGGACTAACGCCGCAGGCGTTGAACAGCGCGCTTGTCGCGCTGGCCCCGCAGGGGTGAGCGGCCTGCCGCGAATAATCGAACGAAGTTCGATGGAGAGTCCCGTACAGCAGAAAGCAAAAAACCAGCCCGTAGGCTGGTTTTTCTGGAATAAGTGGTGCCCGGACTCGGAATCGAACCAAGGACACGGGGATTTTCAATCCCCTGCTCTACCGACTGAGCTATCCGGGCAACGGGGCGCATTAAAACCGATTCGCCTCGCTTCGTCAACGAAATTTATTTAAATCGATGCAGACTGCACAATCTATCACCAGATTGAATTAAAAGCACGCATCTTCAGGCGAAAAATGCCGTCCAGGCCGCTGAAATCGGCATCGCCAGCAGCAGGGCGGGCAGCATATTGACCACCGCGAACATCTTGATCCCGCAGATACGCAGGCCGGTCGCCAGCAGCAGCATCCCGCCGACGGCGCTGAAATCGGCCATCATCATCGGCGTGGTCAGCGGCATAATCAGCGACGCGCAGGCCGCCAGCGTCAGCTGGATGATCAGCATCGGCACGCAAATCGCTGAAACCGCCAGCCCCAGGGTGCAGGCGAAAATGGTGGCGGTGAAAAAATCGAGAAAGGCTTTGGCGATCAGGATACTGGCGTCGCCGGTCATCCCTTCGCGCATGGCGCCAAAAATTCCGGTACCGCTGGCGCAGAACAGCACGATAATGGCGACATAGCTCTGAATAAAGGAGGTATTCGCCGGGGCTTTTGTTTTCCCTTTCGGTGAAAGCCACTGCTGAAGCGTGCTGACCAGGGTATTGATGCCTTTTTCCATATTGCAGGCTTCGCCGAACAGCGCGCCGACCAGCGTCGATAGCACCATCACCGGCAGGTTAGCGCACTTCATGACCAGCAGGATACCGATGCCCAACGAGGCCAGGCCAAAAATAGAGGTCATCGAGGTGCGAATCCGTTCTGGTAATCGTTGACTTAATAGCGCGCCTAATACACCGCCCAAAAGGACCGCGCCGGCATTAATAAAAGGTCCTGTAATCACAGTAGAACTCCTGTTAATTATCCCTGATAACTGCATTATTATGAATGTAAACCGGCGCAAAGGCTTGCCAGTTCACGAGATATCTGCATAAAGAATTCATCTTGCGTGGGTATGCCAAAGGTGACATTATTGCGCGAATTTTCTTCTCTTCAACCATGAGGCCGCCGGGATGACAATATCATTTCTACATCATCGCCGTTGCCGCGGTGCGCAGATGCGCAAGCCGCCTCATCTTGCTACTCTACATCCTGATAGCCTGCCTTCCATGCGGTGAAGGCAGCGCATGCTCACTGCAGGACAACAGTAAGATCGGACGCGGTCTGCTTTTACTGATGTCTGGCGGTCGGAGCTGGAATCCAGTCGGACCCTGACATTTCGTTAGGCAAGGTATCACCACCTTGTCTGAAGCCTTTTACTCTCCGGAAACGGGTATTCGCGCTAATGAAATCATTGCACATTGCCGCCAGCCACGAGCTGGTCTCCCATCTGTCCACCCATCGTCGCGTGGTGACGCTGGACAGTACTGATTTTACCGATGTGGCGGCAGTCGTCATTACCGCGGCGGACAGCCGCAGCGGCATCCTCTCCCTGCTCAAACGCAGCGGCTTTAACCTGCCGGTCTATCTGCTGACCGATACCGACATGGTAAAGCCGGACGGCGTGACGGCGATCATCGCCGGCAAAGAGCAGGAGTGGCTGGAGCTGGAAGCCTCCGCCTGCCGCTATGAAGAGAACCTGCTGCCGCCGTTCTTTGATACCCTGACGCAGTATGTCGAGATGGACAACAGCACCTTTGCCTGCCCGGGGCATCAGCACGGCGCTTTCTTTAAAAAGCACCCCGCGGGGCGCCAGTTTTTTGACTTCTTTGGCGAGAACGTATTCCGTGCCGATATGTGCAATGCCGACGTTAAGCTGGGCGATCTGCTGATTCACGAAGGTTCGGCAAAGCACGCGCAGAAGTTCGCGGCGAAGGTCTTCAACGCCGACAAAACCTATTTTGTTCTCAACGGCACCTCGGCGGCGAATAAAGTGGTGACTAACGCGCTGCTGACGCGTGGCGATCTGGTGCTGTTTGACCGTAACAACCATAAATCCAACCATCATGGCGCGCTGATTCAGGCGGGTGCCACCCCGGTGTATCTCGAAGCGTCGCGCAACCCGTTTGGCTTTATCGGTGGGATTGACGACCACTGCTTCGATGAACGCTATCTGCGTAACCTGATTCGCGAAGTGGCGCCGGAAAAAGCCGATGAGCCGCGGCCGTTCCGCCTGGCGGTCATTCAGCTGGGCACCTACGACGGTACGGTCTACAACGCCCGCCAGGTGGTGGATAAAATCGGGAGTCTGTGCGACTACATCCTCTTTGACTCCGCATGGGTCGGCTATGAGCAGTTTATCCCGATGATGGCGGACTGCTCGCCGTTGCTCCTGGATCTCAATGCAAACGATCCGGGCATTTTTGTCACCCAATCGGTGCATAAGCAGCAGGCAGGGTTCTCGCAGACCTCGCAGATCCATAAAAAGGATAACCACCTGCGCGGCCAGGCACGCTTCTGCCCGCATAAGCGCCTGAACAACGCCTTTATGCTGCATGCCTCCACCAGCCCGTTCTATCCGCTGTTTGCGGCGCTGGATGTGAACGCCAAAATTCATGAAGGGGAGAGCGGCCGCCGTCTGTGGGCCGAGTGCGTGGCGCTGGGCATTGAAGCGCGTAAGGCGATTATCGCCAACTGCAAAATGATCCAGCCGTTTATTCCGCCGGTGGTTGCGGGGCGGCCATGGCAGGATCATCCAACCGAGGCGATTGCCCGCGAGCGGCGTTTCTTCAGCTTTGAGCCGGGCGCCCGCTGGCACGGCTTTGCAGGCTACGCGAGCGATCAGTACTTCGTCGATCCCTGCAAGCTGCTGCTGACCACGCCGGGCATCGATGCCGAAAGCGGCGAATATACCGGGTTCGGTATTCCGGCGACCATTCTCGCGCACTACCTGCGTGAGAACGGCATCGTACCGGAGAAGTGTGACCTGAACTCGATTCTGTTCCTGTTGACCCCCGCCGAGAGCGCAGAAAAAATGGCCCAGCTGGTGGCGATGCTGGGGCAGTTTGAACAGCATATCGAAGCCGATACGCCGCTGGCTGACGTCCTGCCGAGCATCTACAACAAGTATCCGGTGCGCTATCGCGATTACACCCTCCGCGAACTGTGCCAGGAGATGCACGATCTGTACGTCAGCTTTGCGGTGAAGGATCTGCAAAAGGAGATGTTCCGTAAGCAGAGCTTCCCGCGCGTGGTGATGAACCCGCAGGATGCGAACCGCGAGTTTATTCGCGGCAGCGTTGAGCTGGTGCGCTTAAGCGAAGCCGAAGGCCGTATTGCCGCGGAAGGGGCGCTGCCGTACCCGCCGGGCGTGCTGTGCGTGGTGCCGGGAGAAGTCTGGGGCGGCGCGGTGCTGCGCTACTTCCTGGCGCTGGAAGAGGGCGTCAATATGCTGCCCGGCTTCTCGCCCGAACTGCAGGGGGTCTACAGCGAAACGGACTCAGACGGCATCAAGCGGCTGTATGGCTACGTGCTGAAGTAGTCCGCCATAGGCTGCTCTGCACGCCGGGCCTCTCTCCCGCACTCTGCCGGAGAGAGGTTGGCGCGGGGTTCATACCGCGCTGCGCTTATACAGCCTGCGTGGATGGCCAATCTTGCCGTACAGGATCTCCACGCCGAGAAAGCGGGTCTCCACGCAGTGTTCCAGATAGCGGCGCGCGGTGGTTTTACTCAGCCCCGTGGCGCTCACCACTTCGTCCACCGAAAAGCAGTGCGCCGTATTATCGGTAAACAGCTTCTGCACCCGCGCCAGGGTGTTCCCTTCGATACCTTTGCTGCCGCTATCCTGACGGTAGTTTTTCGCCTGCAGTTGATACAGTGAATCAACGTTTTGCTGATCGACGATCTTCCATACCCGCTGCTGTTCGGCGAATTGCATAAACCGTTCCAGCGACTGGCTCAGGCGCCGCCATGAGACCGGCTTGAGGATATAGTCAAACGCGCCGTTGCGGATCGCCTGGCTGCAGGTATCCATATCGCTGGCGGCGGTGATAAAAATCACCGCGCAGTGGGTGCGCGCCAGCAGCGCATCGCCGATCAGCGTGATGCCCTTGCCGTCCGGCAGGTAATTATCCAGCAGCACCAGCTGCGGCCGTTTATACGCAATTTGCGCCTGTGCGTCGGCCAGAGATGAAGCAATGCCCACCAGCCGCAGGCCGGAATGTTTGCCAACCAGCTCGGCGTGGAGCTGCGCCAGCTGGTGCTCATCTTCTACGATCAGTACATCGATAAGTTCATGTTGCATAGTCGGTCTCTTCCGGTTCCCGGGCGGTGGCCGTAGCGGGAATAAACAGTGAGAAAATAGCGCCCCGCGGCAGGTTGTCGGCAACTTCGATCGTCCCTCCCGCCTGGGTGACATAGCTGTCGATCAGATACAGCCCAATGCCGTGATCGCCGCGGGTTTTGGTGGTGACCCCGCGCTCAAAAATGCGTTCGCGGATCGCCGGGGTAATGCCGACGCCGCGGTCGGCGACTTCAATAATCAGCTCACGGGCGTTGAGCTTAATCAGCACCTCTACCGCCTCGTGCGGCAGCGGCGCGCGCTGCGTCGCTTCAATGGCGTTGTCCAGCAGGTTGCCAATAATTGAAATCAGCTCGGCTTCGGCAAGCGGGGAGAAGGGGCTATTCATCAGACAGGCCGCATCGAAGCTGAGTTCGACCCCTTTTTCACGGGCGCGGGAGGCCTTACCCAGCAGCAGGCCGCATAGCGTCGGCGAGCTAAAGCGCGATGAGATAAAGTCCAGCAGCTCCTGGGCGTGCTCGGACTGGGCCTGTATATAGTTAATGGCTTCCTCGTAGCGCCCCATATGCAGCAGGCCCGAGAGCGTGGTCATGCGGTTAAGCTGTTCGTGGCGCATGATGCGCAGGTTGTCGACATAGCGCTTGACCTGGCTGAGCTGCGCGCTGAGGATATCGATCTCATTGCGATCGCGGAAGGTGATCACCCAGCCCTGCAGCGAATTCTCCAGCATGATCCGCACGCGGCTGGCGATCACGGTGAGATCGTTGAAGCGACAGATCTCATCGTGGGTATCCCGCTGCAGCATCGTTTGCGGCGCGAAGAAGGGGACGGGGGCGATCGCTTCGCCGATCTGCCGTCCGCGCAGCTGGCGGGCGGGTTGGCTCAGCTTCAGCAGCTTGCGCGCCGCCTGGTTGATCACTTCGATCTGTAAGCGGTCGTCGAGGGCGATCACCCCTTCGTAGATCGACTCCATCATCGCCTTTTGCTGGCGCACCAGCAGGCCGATTTCACGCGGCTCCAGCGAGAAGATCTGCTTCTTGATGCCGCGGGTGAAAAACCACGAGAAGACAAACAGGGCGAGCAGCAGCAGAGCGGCGGCGAGCAGAATATTGACGACCTTGCTGACGGTAACGGTATCGAGGTAGCTGGTGAGATAGCCCACTGAAATAATACCGACCACCTGGCCGCCGTCGTTAAGTATTGGCGCCTTGCTGCGCAACGAAATCCCGAGTCCTCCCTGGCGAATGGTGGTGGTGGTTTCACCGCGCAGCACCTCGTCATTATCGCCGCCGACGAGCAGGGTACCGACCCGGTCAGCGAAGGCCGAATGAAACAAATGGCGGCCCTGGTTATCGCCGACGACAATAAAACTGGCGTCGCTGCGGGCCGCTATTTTATGCATGAAATCAGCGATCGCTGGAATATCTTTGCGGACGACATCATGACGTAATCCGGGAATAAGTGCGATTTCTTCTGCCTGTATTTTTGCCCGGGTGCTCATTTCCAGATATAGCTGTTTTTCGACATCGACATAATAATAGCTACCCAGCAGCACAAGGAGCACCGAGAAAAAGGCCGTCAGTGAAATAAACAGCTTGATCTGAAATGACACTTTCATAACTATCACGCACGGTATCAACGGAAGTGGCTAAGATATCATCTTTTTTCCTGCTGGCACCTGGTTTACCGGAAACTTGTGATCCCTTGCACAGCGCGATGTGTCAGGAAATTAGCCGCACGGAAGCGGATCTTAACACCAGGTTAATAAATGTTATTTGTTTGTTCAATTAAGAAAATAAACCATAAAAACCACGCCAATAAATAAAGCCTTAATCACATTAAATAAAAGAAACCATTAAAACCATAGAGGCCATTAAAGTTTTGCTTTTAATATGTCGATCCTCACATTAAGTGCGTCTTTGGAACTTTAAGCTGCATCTACAAAATAACCAAGGGGCTTAATTATGAGCACAACTGACGATTCTTTCTCTGTTACCCACGACCCGCTTGATATTCAGAAACCATCGCTCAAAGAGCGCTGGTGGCATATTATGGATAGCTGGAAAATTGGCATTATTCCTCTGCCGCTGTTTGTTCTGGCCGGGCTGCTGATCGCCATCGATTGTCTGGGCGGCAAGCTGCCGAGCGATATCGTGGTGATGGTCGCCACGCTGGCGTTTTTTGGTTTTGCCTGCGGTGAATTCGGTAAGCGTCTGCCGATTGTCGGCAAGCTCGGCGCGGCGGCGATTTGCGCCACCTTTATTCCCTCCGCGTTGGTTTATTACGGCCTGCTGCCGGACGTGGTAGTGGAGTCGACGACGAAGTTCTATAAATCCACCAACATCCTCTATCTCTATATCTGCTGCATTATCGTCGGCAGCATCATGAGCATGAACCGTACCGTACTGATCCAGGGCTTCCTGCGCATCTTCTTCCCGATGCTGTGCGGGGAAATCGTCGGCATGATCGTCGGCATGGGGGTGGGGCTGGCGCTCGGCCTCGAACCGTTCCAGATCTTCTTCTTTATCATTCTGCCGATCATGGCGGGGGGCGTGGGTGAAGGGGCGATCCCGCTGTCGATCGGCTATGCGGCGCTGCTGCATATGGATCAGGGCGTGGCGCTGGGCCGGGTGCTGCCGATGGTGATGCTGGGCGGCCTCACCGCCATCATTATCTCCGGCTGTCTGAACCAACTTGGCAAACGCTACCCGCATCTGACCGGCGAAGGTCAGCTGATGCCGAATCGCGCCAATACCGATGAAAGCGCCTCTCAGCCGGCATCCTCCGGCAAAGTCGACGTCACCACGATTGCCTCCGGCGCGCTGCTGGCGGTGCTGCTTTACATGCTGGGAATGCTGGGCCACAAGCTGATTGGCCTGCCTGCGCCGGTCGGCATGCTGTTTATGGCGGTGCTGGTGAAGCTGTTTAACGGCGTGTCTCCGCGCATTCTCGAAGGTTCGCAGGTGGTTTATAAGTTTTTCCAGACCTCGGTAACCTACCCGATTCTGTTTGCCGTCGGCGTAGCCATCACCCCGTGGCATGAGCTGGTCAACGCTTTCACCGTCAGCAACCTGCTGGTGATTGTCAGCACCGTCTCCGCGCTGGTGGCGACCGGCTTTTTCGTCGGTAAAAAGATCGGCATGCATCCGATTGATGTCGCCATCGTCTCCTGCTGCCAGAGCGGGCAGGGCGGCACCGGCGACGTGGCGATTCTGACCGCCGGCAACCGTATGAGCCTGATGCCGTTCGCCCAGATTGCCACCCGCATCGGCGGGGCGATCAACGTCTCCATCTCGCTGTTGGTTCTCGGCAACTTCCTCGTTTAAGTTTTCAGGAAAACATCATGAAACTCGCAAGTTTTATCTATCAGGGCACCCGCAGCTTCGGCATCGTCAAGGCGGAAGGGATGATCGATTTGGGTCGTCGCCTCGGCGATCGCTATGCCGACCTTAAGGCGCTGCTGCAGGGCAACGGGCTGGCGGAAGCCGGCCGCTATCTCAACGATACGGTCGATGTGCCGATGGACGCCGTCACCTTCCTGCCGGTGATTGAGCAGCCGGAAAAAATCCTCTGCGTCGGCATGAACTATGCCGAAAAGCGCAAAGAGTTCGACCAGCACAATCCGGCGCCGACGCTGTTTGTCCGCTTCGCGGATTCGCAGACGGCGCACAACGCGCCGGTGCTGAAACCGCGCCACTCTCACGAATTTGACTACGAAGGCGAGCTGGCGGTGATTATCGGCACCGGCGGCGAGAACATCCGCCGCGAAGAGGCGCTGCGCCACGTCGCGGGCTACAGCTGCTATATGGACGGCTCCGCCCGCGACTGGCAGCACAGCTGGTTCACCGCCGGTAAAAACTGGCGGCAGACCGGGGCATTCGGCCCGTGGATGACGACCGCTGACGAGATCCCGGATCCGCACCGGCTGACGATCCGCACCTGGCTGAACGGCCGGATGGTGCAGGATGACAACACCAGCAGCATGATCCACAAGGTCGCGGAGCTGATCGAATACATCAGCACCTTCACCCGCTTAAGCCCGGGCGATGTGATCATCACCGGATCGCCGGGCGGGGTGGGTAAAAAGCGCAATCCGCCGCTGTTTATGCAAGAGGGCGATCGCATTGAGGTGGAGATCGAACATATCGGTCATCTCAGCAACGTGATTATGGAAGCGCCGGCCGGCGCGCTGACGGCGGCACACTGAGTAAGGCGGCATGATGGACTCGCAAGCCACGATCGACTTCCGGCTGACGGAGGTGGTGAAACACCCGGAACGCCTGAGCCAGATTCGCTATCTGCTGGCGGACAGCGGCCTGGGCCTGGATAACGACATCACCCTGTTTGTTGAGGCCTGGTCCGGGAGGCAGCTGGTGGGCTGCGCGGGGCTGGCCGGCAACGTCATTAAATGCGTGGCGGTGGATGAGCGGCTGCGCGGCGTGAACCTCAGCGCGCGGCTGCTGGCGGAAGTCGAGAACGCCGCGCTGGCGCGCGGCCATTTCCACCTCTTCCTCTGCACCCGGCCATGTAACAAAGAGCGCTTTGCCCGCAGCGGCTTCTGGCCCGTCGCGCAGAGCGGAAATAACGCGGTGCTGATGGAGAACACGCCGCTGGGCATCACCCGCTACTGCCGCTCGCTAAGCCGCCAGCGCAGGCCCGGTCAGCGGATCGGCGCGATCGTGATGAACGCCAACCCGTTCACGCTCGGCCACCGCTATCTGGTGGAGCAGGCGGCGGCCGGGTGCGACTGGCTGCACCTGTTTGTGGTGCGCGAGGACGCCTCATTCTTCCCGTTTGCTGCCCGCCTGGAGATGGTGCGGGCAGGGGTGGCGCATCTGGCGAACGTCTCTGTCCACGAAGGTTCGCAGTACATCATCTCCCGCGCCACGTTCCCGGCCTACTTCCTCAAAGATACCGGCAAGGTGCAGCAGGCGTGGAGCGAAATCGACGTGCTGATCTTCCGCGACGCCATCGCGCCGGCGCTGGGCATCACCCATCGTTTTATCGGCTCGGAGCCGTTTTGCGACATTACCCGCCAGTACAACCAGACGCTGCATGAGCTGCTGGCCGGTCGCGTCACGGTGGTCGAGACAGGGCGTATCAAGGCGGGCGGCAGCGCGATTTCGGCCTCGGAAGTCCGCCGTTTACTTAAGACACAGCAGTTTTCCCGCATTCGGGAAATTGTCCCGGAGTCCACTTTCGCGCATCTCGCAGCGCACTACCGCGCGGAAGTCGCATAACTATCAGGAAATGATTATGAAAATTGTAAGGGAGGCGCTGGCCGGTACGCAGGAGTCCAGCGACCTGATGGTGAAAATCGCCCCCGCCGACGGCGAGCTGGAGATTGTCATCCACAGTGAAGTGATCAAGCAGTTCGGCGAGCAGATTCGCCAGGTGGTCGAGGAGACGCTGCGCGCGATGGAGGTGCGCCAGGGAGTGATTATCGTGGAAGACAAGGGGGCGCTGGACTGTGTGATCCGCGCGCGCCTGCAGAGTGCGGTGCTGCGCGCGGCCGATGAGCCGCAGATCGACTGGAGGAAACTGTCATGAGCTCACTGCGTCGTAGCATGCTGTTCCTGCCGGGGGCCAACGCCGCCATGCTCTCTACCGCGTTTATCTACCGTCCCGACGCCATCATGTTCGACCTTGAGGACGCGGTGGCGCTGCGCGAGAAAGACAGCGCGCGGCTGCTGGTCTGGCACGCGTTACAGCATCCGCTGTATCAGGATATCGAAACCGTGGTGCGTATTAACCCGCTGAATACGCCGTTTGGCCTCGCGGATCTCGACGCGGTGGTCCGCGCCGGCGTCGACGTGGTGCGCCTGCCGAAAACCGATACCCCGGAGGATATCGACGAACTGGAGGGGCATCTGGAACGTATCGAGCGCGACTGCGGGCGGGAAGTGGGGTCCACCCGCATCATGGCGGCGATTGAATCGGCGATTGGCGTGATTAACGCCGTGGCCATTGCCCGCCGCTCTCCGCGGCTGATCGGTATCGCGCTGGCGGCCTTTGATTACGTGATGGACATGCAGACCGAGCGCGGCGACGGTACCGAGCTGTTCTACGCCCGCTGCGCCGTCTTACACGCCGCTCGCGCCGCCGGGATCGATGCCTTCGACGTGGTGTGGTCAGACGTTAACGACGAGGCCGGGTTCCTGCGCGAAGTCGAACTGATCCGCAGAATGGGGTTTAACGGTAAGTCGCTGATTAACCCGCGCCAGATTGACCTGCTGCACAACGCCTACGCGCCCACGCAGCAGGAGGTCGATCACGCGAAATTAGTGATTGAAGCCGCGCGGGAGGGGGAGCGTAACGGCCTGGGCGTGGTCTCGCTCAACGGCAAAATGGTTGACGCCCCGATTATTAACCACGCGCAGAGGGTGCTGGAACGCGCGGCGGCTTCCGGCGTGCGTCGCTAAGGATAAAATAATGAACCAGACAGAACTGCTCCATGAACATTTTCCCCACCTGCGGGATTTACAACCGTTTGATACCGCCCACAGCGCCACGCCCTGGCTGGCCGACGTGGCGGAGAAACATCAGCGTAAGCTGTGCGGATCCGTTGAGGAGGCGGTGGCGCGCAGCGGCCTGCGGGACGGCATGACCATCTCCTTTCACCACGCTTTCCGCGAAGGGGACCGGGTGATCAACAGCGTGGTCGCTAAGCTTGCGCAAATGGGCTTTAAAGACCTGACCCTGGCCTCCAGCTCGCTGATGACCTGCAATGACGCGTTGATCGAGCATATTGAGAACGGGGTGATTACCCGGATCTACACCTCCGGGATGCGCGGCAAGCTGGCGGAAGCCATCTCCCACGGGCTGATGGATGAGCCGGTGCAGATCCACTCCCACGGCGGACGGGTTAAATTATTACAGGATGGCGAGCTGAAGATTGACGTCGCGTTTCTCGGCGTGCCGTGCAGCGACGAATTCGGCAATGCCAACGGCACCCACGGCAGGTCCTGCTGCGGCTCGCTGGGGTATGCGATGGTCGACGCGCAGTTTGCCCGTCGGGTGGTGGTGCTCACCGAAGAGCTTGTCCCCTTTCCTAATACGCCCGCCAGCCTGATGCAGGACCAGGTGGACTACATTGTACAGGTCGACAGCGTGGGCGACCCGGAGAAGATCGGCGTCGGCGCGGCGCGCGTCACCAGCAACCCGCGCGAGCTGATGATCGCCCGCTATGCGGCGGACGTGATCGAACACTCCGGCTACTTCAGACCTGGCTTTTCAATGCAGACCGGCTCTGGCGCGGCAGCCACCGCCTGTACCCGCTTTATGGAAGAGAAGATGGAGCGCAGCGGCGTGAAGGCGAGTTTTGCGCTGGGCGGGATCACCGGCAGCCTGGTGGATCTGCATGAGAAGGGGCTCATCGAAAAGCTGCTGGATACCCAGTGCTTCGACGGCCAGGCGGCGGCCTCGCTGGCGCGTAATCCGAATCACGTGGAGATTTCCACCAACGTCTACGCCAACCCTGGCAGCAAAGCGGCGAGCTGCGACCAGCTGGACGTGGTGATCCTCAGCGCGCTGGAAATCGACGTTGATTTCAACGTTAACGTGATTACCGGCTCCGACGGCGTGATGCGCGGCGCATCCGGCGGCCACTGCGACGTGGCGGCGGCGGCGAATCTGACCATCGTCGTCGCGCCGCTGCTGCGCAGCCGTATTCCAACGGTGGTGAAGCGGGTGACCACCCGCCTGACCCCCGGTGAGAGTATCGACGTGCTGGTGACCGACCACGGCATCGCGGTGAACCCGGCGCGCCCGGAAATCCGCGCGCGTCTGGCGGCGGCCGGGATGAAGATCGTCGATATCGGGACGCTGTACGCGCGGGCGATAGCGCTGACCGGCGTACCGAAGCCGATTGCGTTCACCGACAAAATCGTCGGCGTGATCCGCTACCGCGACGGGCGGGTGATCGACACCGTGCGCCAGGTTAAGGAGTAGCGATATGACCACTGCGACGCCCGCGGAAGCGGGTGTCAGCCTGGCGGCGTGGCTGGCGGCGAAAGAGCACCGTGCGGCGCGTCAGGCTGACTGGCTGACACGGTATCAACAACCCATTATCTCTCTGACCCTGGTCACGCCGGGAATGGTCAAAGATACTCCGCGCTACCGCAATACCATGGGGGTGGCGCTCCAGATGGGCGACCAGCTGCTGTGGGAGAACCGCTGGCCGGTGCTGGACCGCCAGGTGTGGTGGCTGCCGACCGGGCCGGAAGCGATGTGGTGCGTGGCGCACGGCGCCCCGGAGATCAAGGCCCACTGCGCGGCGCTGGAACAGAGTCATCCGCTCGGCAGGCTGTGGGATCTGGATGTCATTTGTCCGCAGGATGGCCATGTCGGGCGTCTTTCGCTGGGTCTGCATCTGCGCCGCTGTCTGATTTGCGACGAACCGGCGCACGCCTGTTCCCGCTCGCGCAGGCATCCGGTGGAGCAGGTGGTCATGAGCGTGGAGAAGATCATTCATGACTGGTTTGCTCGCGACTAAACGCCGCGCGGTGGACGTACCGCGTTTAGCGCAGGAGGCGCTGTGGCAGGAGCTGGAGCTGACGCCGAAACCGGGGCTGGTGGATCGGCTCAACAGCGGCTCCCACCGCGATATGGACCACGCCCTGTTTGTCCGCAGCATTGCGGCGGTGGCGCCGTGGTTTTCCCGCTTTGCCGAGCTGGGGTTTGCCCATGCGGAGAAACCCGCCGCCGGGCAGCTGCGACGGCTTCGCCCGATGGGCATTGCCTGCGAGCAGGCGATGTATGCGGCGACCGGCGGGGTAAATACGCACAAGGGCGGGATATTCGCTCTCGGCCTGCTCTGTTTTGCCGCCGGACGCCTGCGCAATGTCAGCGCGGAAAGCCTCTGCGCCGAGGTGAGTCTTCTTTGCCGCGGGCTGGTGGCGCGCGAGCTGGCGGGGCGTCGCGGGGCGGCCACCGCAGGCGAACGCCAGTTTCAGCAGTGGGGGTTAACCGGCGCGCGCGGCGAGGCGGAAAGCGGTTTTGCGACGGTGCGCAGCGTCTTGCCCCGCTGGGACGGTCGCCAGCTGCATGATTTATTGCTGCGCCTGATGGCGGTGAATCCGGACAGCAATCTGGTAGCGCGCGGCGGAATGGACGGGCTGAGGTATGTGCAGAACTATGCGCAAACGCTGCTGACAAACGGCTGGGATCGCCGCCGGCTGCTGGCAATGGACAGGGCGCTGATAGCGCGCCATTTAAGCCCGGGTGGGAGTGCGGATCTCTTGTCGGTGGGGTGGGTTTTAGCGAAGTGCGGGTAATGCCCCTCCCCCCTGAACGGGAGAGGGGAGGTACCGCGTATTAATGCGCGACAGTCGTCTGAGCGCCTGCCGGCACACGCACGTGTTTGTACTTGAACAGGGCGACGAAGGCGACGGCCAGCACCAGCGAATAGGCGGCAAAGATCAGCCACACCGGCTGCCAGTCGGTAATACCGTTAGTGGTATACATCTCCACCACTTTCCCGCTGACCACGCCGCCGAGAATACAGCCGAAGCCGTTGGTCATCATCAGGAACATCCCCTGGGCGCTGGCGCGAATTTCAGGTTTGACCTCTTTCTCGACAAACACCGAACCGGAGATGTTGAAGAAGTCGAAGGCACAACCGTAGACAATCATCGACAGCACCAGCAGCACGGTGCCGAACGGCGTCGGATCGCCATAGGCGAACAGACCGAAGCGCAGCATCCAGGCGAAGATACTGATCAGCATCACGTTCTTGATACCGTAGCGGCTCAGGAAGAACGGGATGGTCAGAATGAACAGCGTTTCGGAGATCTGCGAGATCGACATCATCACCGACGCGTGCTCGACGATAAAGCTGCCGGAGAACAGCGGGTTATTATCGAAGCTGTGCAGGAAGGTATTCCCGAACATGTTGGTGATTTGCAGCTCGGCGCCCAACAGCATGGAGAAGATAAAGAAAATCGCCATACGTTTGTTTTTGAACAGCGCAAAGGCATCCAGGCCCAGCATGGTGCTCCAGCTCTGGTTTTTCTGCTGGTTCGAGACCGGAATATGCGGCAGGGTCAGGGTGAACAGCGCCAGCAACACGGAAAGCGTCGCGCCGATGTACAGCTGCATATGGCTCAGTTCGAAGCCCGCGAAGCTGACGCCCCACATCGCTATGATAAAGCCGATGGTGCCCCAGATACGAATCGGCGGGAAATCGGTCACGATATCCAGGCCGGCGGATTTCAGGCGATAGTAGGAAATGGTGTTGATTAGGCCCAGCGTTGGCATATAGGCCAACGAGTTAAGCAGGATGACGAAGAACATCTCCCCTGGCGTGGTGACCTGGGCCGCCATAAACAGCGTACCTGCCCCCACCAGATGACACAGCGCATAGACCCACTTCGCGCTGATCCATTTATCCGCCACGATGCCCAGCAGGGTGGGCATCAGGACTGCCGCAATACCGAGCGAGCTGTAAACGGCGCCGATAGACGCGCCATCGAACTTAAGCGTCACAAACATATAGGAGCCAAGTGTAGTCAGCCAGCTACCCCACAGGCAGAACTGCAGAAACGACAATATTTTAAGCTGCAGCTTAAGGTTCATGTTATTTTCCTCACAAGAGAGCGGGGGATGTGTTGTTATAATAACGTTCATGACTGTTATTTGATGAAATCTTATCAGTAAACGGCGTCATGTTTTGTTACCTTCCGCAAAAAAATGCAATCCACATTAATTTGCAGATTAGATTGTGATGCAAATAACATTTTCGTATGGGTGACGAGGAAAGAGAGCGCCATGCTGTCCTCCCACGAGGAGAGGACAGCGGCGGGGAGACGACGTTTATTTCCGGCGGTAGGTCTTCTGCGCCATGTTGACCTTGTAAAGATAACGGCGAGACTCCGCCGAGGGGTGGCGGCTGGTGAGAGTGGAGTAGACATCCCCCGGCGTCATGCTGTTGATGATATTGGCCGCCTGGACCTTATCGCTGGAGAAGACGCGCAATACGCTACCTGCGCCGCCGTTATAGGCGGTGATCACGGCATAGCGACGCGAGGTCGGGTTATCGATGCCCGACAGATAAACGTTGCTCAGCATCGCCAGATAGGCGGTGCCGGTATCGATATTATTTGCCGGATCGAACAGGTAGCTGCGGCTTGGCAGCCCTGATTTGCCCTGCGAACGGAACACGTCTTTCCCGGCGCTGTGCTGCACAACCTGCATCAGACCCAGGGCATCCGCGTGGCTGACGGCGTAAGGGTTGAAAGAGGATTCGGTCTGCATAATCGCCAGAATCAGCGACTCATCGACGCCATACTTACGCGCCGACTGGCGTACCAGTCCAAGGTATTTATGCGCACGTTTGTCGAGGTGGTTAGGCACCAGATTGATGGTGATGCTGTAGATCATCCGCGGGCCGTTGCTGCGGCTCTTCAGGCGAGTTTGCAGCAGATAGTCGGCAAAGCGCGCGGCGCGCCACTCCCAGCGAATCGACTCGCCGGTGTTATCCACCACCTGGCCATAGAGAAACGGCTCTTTCGAGATCTGAATGTCGTCGACATCGGAATAGAGGTCGATAGAGTTCGGATCGTCGCCCATCAGCAGGGTTTTGATAATCGCCTGGCGCAAGCGCCCGGCGGGGTCGGTACCGGCGATGGTCTCGACGGTGATGGTCCCCTCATCAAAGTTGATGTGGCTGCGGGTCTGATACTGATCGGTATATTTAACGTAGTCCTTCGGCCCGGCGAGCAGAACCTCGTTATAACCCCAAATATTTTCGACGTTATGGGCAAACTGCCCCATCAGAATATCAAAGCCGTTGGTGTCCTTAACCCAGGCTTCGTTGTACTCGCCACCTCGTTTATTCGAGGTGGAACACGAAACGAGCAAAGGCGCAATGAGCGCTAGCGCTAAATATTTTTTCATCATTCCGGGAGCGTGCGTTGTGTTTGTTGTGCTTAAGAGCCGTCAGGCCCTTACTGTTTTTCCGGCGGCGTGTAGCCTTCGATGTGCACATCTTTGCCTTCAAACAGGAATTTGATCATCTCCTGCTCCAGCAGCTTGCGGTGCTCCAGGTTCATCATGTTGAGCTTTTGCTCGTTGATCAGCATGGTCTGTTTGTGTTGCCACTGCGCCCAGGCCTCTTTTGAAATTTCGTTATAGATACGTTTGCCTAGCTCGCCCGGATACAGCTGGAAATCCTGGCCATCCGCTTCACGCTGCAGGAAAGTACAAAAAATCGTTCTGCTCATTATTCATCCTCTTTATTCGCCAGAAAGTCAGGCAGGTGCCCCGGCCTTTAACTGTTGCAACAGGCGCTCCACGGGAGCCGCCAGTCCGACCGACGGCGGCTGGGCTAAGTTATACCAGAGTGCGTTGCCTTCATCCATGCATGCGCCAGATGAATCTACTGTAAGCCACATCGGCACAATATCCAGATGGAAATGGCTGAAAGTGTGGCGGAACGCGGTCAGCTGCGTCAGATTGTCGGCCTTTATCTGCCGCTGAGCCAGCCACTCGCGGAGTCCGGCTTCCTCCTCAAACTGCGGAAAACAGAATAATCCGCCCCATAAACCCACCGGCGGACGTTGCGCGAGAAACACCTCATTGCCGTGCTGCATCAGCAGGAAATAGCCCGTCCGCTGCGGAATAATCTGTTTCGGCTTTTTGCCCGGATATTGTGCCCATGAATGGTTGGCATAGGCCACGCAGCCGTTATTGAGCGGACAGATCTCGCATTTCGGTTTCGAGCGGGTGCAGACCATCGCCCCGAGATCCATCATCGCCTGGTTAAAGCGCTCGACCCCGGCTGCCGGCGTGACCGCTTCGCTGATTTCCCACAGCTGTTTTTCGACCTCTTTTTTCCCCGGCCAGCCGCTGACCGCGTAGCAGCGCGCCAGCACGCGTTTCACGTTGCCATCGAGAATCGGATAATGCTTACCAAGGGAGAGGGATAAGATTGCCCCTGCCGTGGAACGCCCGACGCCGGGCAACGCGGCGACTTCATCAAAGGTCTGCGGGAACGCGCCGCCGTGCAGGCTCGCCACCTGCTGCGCCGCCTTATGTAAATTCCGCGCGCGGGCGTAATAGCCGAGCCCGGTCCACAGATGCAGGACTTCATCCAGCGGCGCCGCGGCCAGATCGGTTACCGTCGGGAAGCGGGCCATAAAGCGTTCGAAATAGGGAATCACCGTAGCGACCTGCGTTTGTTGCAACATCACCTCAGAGAGCCATACTTTGTAGGGCGTTTTGCCGATTTGCCATGGCAGGGTTTTACGCCCGTATTTGTCGTACCAGTCCAGCACCTGGGCTGAAAATTGCGCGGCGAGAAAAGTCAAAGCTACAGCTCCGGAATCGCGATAACAGGGGGGCAGATTGCAGCATAAGGGCGACAGGCTGTAAACCCTTGCATCCGCCGGGTAACTTTGGATAATGCCCGTTTTCCGCACACTCTCACAAGCAGACTTAACTTTTATGAAAAACGACGTCATATCTCCGGAATTCGATGAAAACGGCCGCCCGCTGCGCCGCATTCGTAGCTTCGTCCGCCGCCAGGGCCGCCTGACCAAAGGGCAGCAGCACGCGCTGGACACTATTTGGCCGGTGATGGGCGTTGAGTTCAACGATGCGCCGCTCGACTTCCCGACCCTGTTTGGCCGCGAAGCGCCGGTGACCCTCGAGATCGGTTTCGGCATGGGCGCCTCGCTGGTGGCGATGGCGAAAGCGAAACCCGAGCAGAATTTCCTCGGTATTGAGGTACACTCCCCGGGCGTGGGAGCCTGTCTGGCTTCCGCCGAGGAAGAGGGGGTGCAGAACCTGCGCGTGATGTGTCACGATGCGGTTGAAGTGTTGCACACCATGATCCCGGACAACTCGCTCAATATGGTCCAGCTGTTTTTCCCTGACCCGTGGCATAAAGCGCGGCATAATAAACGCCGTATCGTCCAGGCGCCTTTTGCCGAGCTGGTAAAAAGCAAACTGAAGCTGGGCGGCGTCTTCCATATGGCGACCGACTGGGAAGCGTATGCCGGGCATATGCTGGAGGTGATGTCATCGCTTGATGGGTATCGTAACCAGTCTGCAAGCAACGATTATGTACCGCGCCCGGAATCGCGCCCGGTAACCAAATTTGAACAGCGTGGCCATCGTCTTGGCCACGGCGTATGGGACTTAATGTTCGAGAGGGTGAAATAATGGCAAAGAATCGTAGCCGTCGTCTGCGTAAAAAAATGCATATCGACGAATTTCAGGAAATGGGCTTTTCCGTCGCCTGGCGTTTCCCGGAAGGGAGCACTGAAGAGCATATCGATCAGACCGTGAATGACCTGATTAATGAAGTGATTGAGCCGAACAAACTGGCGTTTGACGGCAGCGGCTACCTCTCCTGGGAAGGCCTGATCTGCATGCAGGAAATCGGTAAATGCACCGAAGAGCACCAGGCTCTCGTGCGCAAGTGGCTGGAAGATCGCGGGCTTGCCGATGTGCGCACCAGCGAACTTTTTGACGTCTGGTGGGACTAAGTTTGACAAGGGTCGGCAATTGCCGACCCGTTTTGTCTGAAGGGAGTTTTATGATGCGCAAAACGCTGCTGGCGGTGGCGCTGTCCGTGACCGCTCTGTCCGCCCATGCGGACTATCAGTGTAGCGTCACGCCGCGTGACGACGTGATCCTCAGCCCACACCAGGTGCAGGTGAAAGGGGAGAACGGCGATCTGGTGATTATGCCGGACGGCAACCTGACCTGGAACGGAAAACAGTATACTCTGACGGCCGCCCAGCGCGAGCAGGCTCAGGATTATCAGGCCGGCTTGCGCAGCAGCCTGCCGTGGATAGATGACGGCGCGCGCGCCAGAGTCGAGAAGGGGCGTCAGGCGCTGGATAAAATCATTACCGAGCAGGTCGGCACCAGCAGCAGTATGCACGGTCGTCTGACGAAGCTCGATGCGCAGCTGAAAACCCAGATGAACCGCATCATTGAACATCGCAGCGACGGCCTGACCTTCCACTATAAAGCGATCGATCAGGTACGTGCCGACGGCCAGCAGCTGGTTAACCAGGCGATGGGCGGGATCCTGCAGGACAGCATTAACGAGATGGGCGCGAAGGCGGTGCTGAAAGGCGGAGGCAACCCGCTGCAGGGGATCCTCGGCAGTCTTGGCGGTCTGCAAACGGCGATTCAGGAAGAATGGAAAAACCAGGAAGCGGATTTCCAGAAATTTGGCAAAGACGTCTGTAGCCGCGTGGTCTCTCTCGAAGAGAGCCGTAAGGCGCTGGTAAGCTCGCTGAAATAACGCTTTTTTGCGGTACGCCCCGGAATTCCGGGGCGTACCGCGTCCTCTGATCTCAGGCTCGCCCGTGCGATACGCGGGAACGGCGGGCCAGAGAGTCAATAATCACCGCTATCGCCAGCACGCAGCCGGTAATGATGTAGCGCAGCGATGACGGCAGATTCAACAGCGTCAGACCATTCGATATCGACTGAATCACGATGATCCCCAGCAGAGCGGACCAGGCGCTGCCGCGCCCGCCGAACAGGCTGGTGCCGCCGATCACCGCCGCCGCAATGGCATTCAGGTTCACATCACCGGTTCCGGCCTGCTGGCTGGCGGAGGCCAGACGGGAAGCGGCCAGGATGCCGCCGAACGTCGCCAGCGTGGTACAGAGCACAAAGGCGCTGACGTAAATAGCCCGCACGTTGATCCCCGAACGGCGAGCGGCCTCGCGGTTGCCGCCGACGGCAAACATTGAGCGCCCCCATTTGGTCCGCTTGAGCGCATAGTTGAGGATCATCACGAAGGCGACGAACAGGCCGAAAATCCACGGTATGCCGCGCCCGAGGTTGAGATAGAAAACGGCGGCTTCAAAGATTACCGTCAGCAGAACGGCGCGCAGCAGCAGCGAGCTGACGGCTTCCGCAGAAAGGTTCGCGGCCAGGCGGCGCGTCCGGGTTTTGACGCCAAAGGCGAGTATCGCCAACCCGGGCAACAGCGCCATGATATGGGAGAACCAGCCCGGCATCACCATCAGCTGGCCGAAGCGCACCAGCGGGGACGCGTAGGGCAGGTTGATGCTGCCGCTGGGGCCGAGGATATACAGCTGCAGTCCGAGCAGCGCCAGCAGGCCAGCCAGCGTTGCGACGAAGCTTGGCATTCCGACGCGGTTATACAACAGCGCGTAAATCAGGCCGACGGCGATACCGCACAGCAGCGCGACGGCAATCGCCGCGGCCACCGGCCAGCCGGCGTTCACCCACAGTACGCCGACGATCGCCGAGGAGAGACCGCTCATCGAGCCAACCGAGAGATCGATTTCGCCAAGCATCAGCACGCAGACGATCCCCAGCGAGATAAATCCCACGGTGGCGCAGTCAAAAAGCAGGTTCACCAGGTTATTGGGCGCAATAAAGACCGGATTGAGCCAGGTGAAAACCAATGAGATCACGATTAGCCCGGCGATAACCGGGGCGGTGCCCAGATCGCCGGTCTTGATACGATTGATTTGCGCGCGCACCGCGCCGAACAGACCGTCGTTGTGCTGGACGCGCTCATCGCTGCGATCCAAAGCGGGGCGGGATTCTGTCTTGCTGTTCATAAAATTAAATCACTCCAGAAGAACTTAACTGTGATTTACGTTCGACGCGGCGTGAAACGGCGTTCTCAGTCGCACCGGTAATGGCCGCCACGAGGTCCTGGTTGGATGCGTCGGGGGTGAAGATGCCTTTATTGCGCCCGAGCCGCAGCACCACGATGCGATCGGCCACCGCGCGGACGTCTTCCATGTTGTGGCTGATAATAATCACCCCGAGGCCGCGCTCGCGAACGCGTTCAATCAGGTTGAGAACTTCCGCCGTCTGGGCGACGCCGAGCGCCGCGGTGGGTTCATCGAGCATGATAATTTTGGGGTTCATCAGCAGGGAGCGCGCAATCGCCACGGTCTGGCGCTGGCCGCCGGAGAGCGAGGCGACGGGCTCGCGAACCGACGGAATTCTGGCGGCCAGCTCCTGCAACAGCGTCCATGCCCGAACCTCCATCGCCACCTCGTCGAGCTGCAAAGGTGAAATCTCGTGACCTAAAAACAGGTTTGCCGCCACGTCGAGGTTTTCGCACAGCGCTAAATCCTGAAAGACCGTGGCGATACCGTATTCCAGCGCTTTCCCCGGGCTATCCAGGGTCACGCTCTGACCGTCGAACTCGATGGTGCCGGTGGTCGGCTGATGTACGCCGGCGAGGATTTTGACCAGCGTGGATTTTCCCGCGCCGTTATCGCCGACCAGGGCGACCACTTCGCCGGCATGAACCTCCAGCTCAATATCCGTCAATGCGGAGACCGCGCCAAAGTGTTTGGAGACATTACTCAGTTTCAGAATCGGTTGCCTGGTGCTGGCGACGATGTCTTGTTGTTGCGACATAAAAAAGACCTCAATGATGGCGAAACTGCGTCCGTCGGCGACGACGGGCGCAGGGGCAGCATTATTTCTCAATACCTAATTTCTGGCAGGCCGCGGCATACTCGCCGGTACACACCTGAGCGTAGGTTTGGATCTTTTTATCGAAGATTTCCGCTTTGATATTTTTTACGGTGATCACCGCCGGGGTAAAGAGCTGAGAAGGCGTGTTGTACAGCGTAGTGCTCGCCTGCGGTTTCTTACCCTGAATGAGTTCCACGGCCACTTTCGCCGCGGCGGCGGCAACGATTTCTGACGGTTTGGAGATGGTGTTGTACTGGTCGCCGGCGATGATTAACTGCAGCGCGGCGATAGTGGCGTCGTTACCGGTGACCGGCGGCACGGGCTGGACGCCGGCGGCTTTAAAGGCGGCGATCGCGCCGCCGCCGGTGCCATCATTGGCGGCGACCACGCCTTTAATCTGGTCGCCGAAGCGGGTGATTTGCCCGGCGGCCCACTCCTGCGCTTTTGGCGGCGCCCACTCCGGAGTATCGAACTCCGCCAGCGTTTTATACCCCGACTCTTTCAGGCCGCGATGGATACCGTCGCGAATCAAACCGGCGGCAGCATCGGTCGGCGAGCCGTTAATTTGCAGGACTCCGGCGTCTTTCGCCACGCCGCTCTCTTTCAGATGGTCGACCAACGATTTAGAAATCGCATAGCCAATCCCTTCGTTATCAAACGAAACGTAGAAATCCGCCGGTTTGCCGGGGATAGGGCGATCGTAGGCGATCACTTTGACATCCTGCGCCTGGGCGTTTTCCACCAACGCGGCGGCGGCGGAGGAGTCTACCGGATCGAGCACGATAACCTTCGCCCCCTGGGCGATGACCGAGTTGAATTGCTGCTGCTGTAGCGTGGCGCTGGCATTAGCATTTTGATAAATGACTTTGCAATCGGCGCACAGCTTGCTCATTTCGGCTTTGAATCCCGGGAAATCATGCTGTTCATAGCGGGTGGAGGCCTGGTCGGGCATGAGAAATGCCACGGTGGCGGATTCCGCCGCGTGAGCAGAGGCGACAATTCCGCCGGATATTGTTGCGAGTGCGATAAAAATATTACGGTAATTCATTGTATTACCCTCTTTTTTATATGCTTGAATCCGCCGGGCTGCGCCAACGTCATCAAGACTTTTTTAATAAGAGTTACCAATATTTCACATGTAGGATACTTCGGTTTTACATTTGCTCAACCGATGAAGCAGGATTACCACCGCGCAAAAATGGAGTCAAGAAATGGAAAAATGTTGATGCAGATTTGTGATTGGTTGCAAAGAATTGAATAAAAAAACAGCAGGGGATTTGACCGAAGCGCGGGTGAAAAAAACGACGGTGAGAGGAGGAATGCAGGAAAAAACGGGCGGCGGAGGGCCGCCCGCGGCGTTACTCTTCGCTGAGAAACAGCTCCAGCAGCGAGTTTAAAAACAGCTTGCCGTGCTCGGTTATCTGCCAGGCGTGAGCATCTTCAACCAGGTAGCCCTGGGCGATGGCGGCATCGAGTTGCTGGCGAATCACGCGCTCATCCAGGCCGGTATAGCGGCTGAATTCGCGGCGCGGCGCGGCTTCCAGCAGACGAAAACGGTTCATAAAGAACTCGAACGGTTTATCGTTGACCTCGACATCATGCTGGCGTTCGAGGTAACGACCTTCCATGTACCCCCGCGGATGGCGCGTTTTTGCGGTACGCAGGATCCGCCCGTCCGGGAAGGTAATCTTGCCGTGCGCCCCGCAGCCGATGCCGAGGTAGTCGCCAAAGCGCCAGTAGTTCAGGTTGTGCTGACACTGATAGCCCGGTTTGGCATAGGCCGAGGTTTCATACTGCTGATAGCCCGCCGCCGTCAGCAGGCGATGCCCCTGCTCAAAAATATCCCACAGCGCGTCGTCATCCGGCAGTAACGGCGGGCGCGAACCGAACAGGGTATTCGGCTCAATGGTCAGCTGATACCAGGAGAGATGCGGCGGATTGAGTGCAATCGCCTGACGCAGATCGTCCAGCGCCTCATCCAGCGACTGGTCCGGCAGACCGTGCATCAGATCGAGGTTGAAGCTGCGCAGCCCGAGGCCGTTGGCCAGATGCGCCGCCCGTTTGGCTTCGTCCGGGCCGTGAATACGACCCAGGCGCTGCAGTTTAGGCTCGCTAAAGCTTTGCACGCCGATGGAGATGCGGTTCACTCCCGCGCGCTGGTACTCGACGAAGCGATCGGCTTCCACGGTGCCAGGGTTGGCCTCCATGGTGATCTCCGCCGCGGCAGCCAATGGCAGGCAGTCGCGTACGCCGTCGAGCAGGGTTTGCATCGCCGGGCCGGAAAGCAGGCTCGGCGTACCGCCGCCGATAAAAATGGTCCCGATTTCACGCCCCTGGGCATAGGCCGCATCGGCCCGCAGGTCGGTCAGCAGATGCTGCACATAGTCATCGTGCGGCACCTCGCCCTTCAGCGCATGCGAGTTAAAGTCGCAGTACGGGCATTTCTGTACGCACCAGGGGATATGAATATACAGGCTCAGAGGCGGCAAATTAGCCATTACGCAATGCTTCCAGTAACAGTTTCAGCGCGCGTCCACGGTGGGAGATGGCGCTTTTTTCTTCACGGCTGAGTTCCGCGGCGGTTTTCCCCGCTGACGGAACAAAGAAAATCGGGTCGTAGCCGAAGCCGCCGGTTCCTGCCGCTTTACGGGTAATCACCCCCGGCCAGCTGCCATGACAGACGATCGGCGTAGGATCGGCGGCATGGCGCAGATAGACCAGCACGCAGTGGAACTGCGCCTGCCGTTGCTCGTCCGGGACCTCCTGCAGGGCATCAAGCAGTTTTTCCAGATTCTGCTGGTCGCTGGCATCTTCGCCGGAATAGCGGGCGGAATAGATCCCCGGCGCGCCGCCCAGAGCGTCTACCGCGATACCGGAGTCGTCGGCAATGGCCGGTAGCCCGGTTATCTGAGCGGCATGGCGCGCTTTCAGAATCGCGTTTTCGATAAAGGTCAGCCCGGTCTCTTCGGCGGAATCCACGCCCAGATCGGTTTGCGCCACGATATCCAGACCAAAATCTTCCAGCAGCGAGGCCAGCTCGCGAACCTTGCCGGCGTTACCGGTGGCGAGAACAACTTTTTGCATCATTAATCCTGTTTATTCTGTCAGCGCCGCGACCGCGGTCGGGATCTGTTGCGGGTTGATGATTTTTATCTGTTTGTGGCGGCCAAGCTCCCCTTTTTCAAGCAGTACCTGGCTTTTGGCGACACGAAACTGTTTGGCAAGGAATTTCACCAGATGGGCGTTAGCCTGACCATCAACGGGTGGAGCGGTAATGGCGACTTTCAGTTCGTCGCCATGTAAACCTACGATGCTGTCGCGGCTGGCTTTGGGCTGAATATACAGCCGCAGCACCAACCCGTCAGCGCAGACTTCGACGGCACTCATAGCGCCATCCACAGCCCCGGAAGCAGAACGTTGCCCGTCGCCTGCAGCAGCTCGGCGATGCCCATGTTGACCACATACAGCAGCAGCACCAGCACCATTGGCGAGAAGTCGATACCGCCCATTGACGGCAGCATTCTGCGAATCGGGCGCAGCAGCGGATCGGCCAGCTGCATCAGAACGAACTCTACCGGGCTACGGCCCTGGCTGACCCAGCTCATAATCGCCATCAGCAGCAGAACCCAGAAAATGAGCAGGCCGACGGTTTTAATCAGAATCAGCAGCGCGGAAATCCAGATAATCGGCTGGAAGGTAACCACCATAAACAGCACGATAGCCTTTATGACGCAAAGAATGAATGCGATCAGCAGCGAAGAGCTGTCGATAGGGCCCATGGCCGGAATAATGCGTCGCAGCGGCCCGACGATAGGCTGGGTGACCTTAACGACAAACTGCGAAAACGGGTTGTAAAAGTCGCAGCGTGCCCACTGCATCCAGACGCGTAGCAACATGATCATCGTGTACAGTTCAATGACCGTTGCCAGCAGGAAAGTCAACGTCTTCATGGCGTTCCTCAGATTCCTTAATTTTTGCTGTAGTCGCGCGCACCGAATATCGCGGTACCGATGCGCACCATCGTGCTTCCCGCCGCGATTGCGGCTTCCATATCATCCGACATGCCCAGAGACAAGGTATCGACCGTAGGGTAATGCGTTTTGAGTCGCGCAAATGCTACCGCCATTTGTTGGGCCACGGCAAACTGCCTTACATATTCTGACTCAGGTGCCGGAATAGCCATCAGCCCGCGCAACCGCAGGTTAGGCAGCGCGGCGATCTCCGCCGCCAGGGCGTCCAGCGCCTGCACAAGGATGCCCGATTTGCTTTGCTCATCGCTAATGTTTATTTGAATCAATACATTGAGCGGTGGCAAGTGCGCCGGACGCTGCTCGCTAAGCCGCGTGGCGATTTTCAGGCGATCGACGGTATGGCACCAGTCAAAGTGTTCCGCCACCAGACGGCTTTTGTTGGACTGCAAAGGCCCGATAAAGTGCCACTGCAGATGTCGGACGCCGGCCTGCTGAAAGTGGCGAATTTTCTCCACCCCTTCCTGAACGTAGTTTTCACCAAAAGCCACCTGGCCTGCTGCCATCGCCTCTTCAATCGCGCTCACAGGTTTGGTTTTACTTACTGCAAGCAACGTCACTTCTTCTGGAGCGCGGCCGCAGCGTGCGGCAGCGTCTGAGATTTTGTCCCGGACCTGTGCCAGGTTATGCGCAATATCGTTCATATTCCGAGGATGAGTTATGGAGCTGGAAGAAATCGTGGCCCTTAGTGTAAAGCATAACGTCTCCGATCTACACCTGTGCAATGCCTCAGCGGCGCGCTGGCGTCGCCAGGGAAAGCTGGAGGCGGCCCCTTTTCACTCGCCGGATATCGCTAAACTGCTTAACGACTGGCTTAACGAAAAGCAGTTAGCCCAGTGGCAGGCCAACGGGCAGGTGGACTTTGCCTTAACGCTGGCCAGCGGCGCGCGTCTTCGCGCCAGCGCATTTTCCCACGTGCGGGGACTATCGCTGGCGCTGCGCTTACTGCCGCGAAGCTGCCCCCGGCTTGAGGAGCTCAGCGTCCCGACGGCGCTGACGGAACTGCTGCGCGAAGAAAGCGGTCTGATTCTGGTCGCCGGCGCGACCGGCAGCGGGAAATCGACCACCCTGGCAGCGATGGTCAACCACCTTAATCAATGTCTTGATGGCCATATTCTGACCCTCGAAGATCCGGTGGAATATCTCCATGTCAGTGAACGAAGCCTGATTCAGCAACGGGAAATCGGTCGCCATAGTCCCTCCTTTGCTGCAGCTTTACGGGTCGCGCTGCGCCAGGATCCCGACGTCATCCTTCTTGGGGAGCTGCGCGATAGCGAAACCATCCGTCTGGCGCTGACCGCTGCTGAGACCGGGCATCTGGTGATGGCTACACTGCATACCCGCGGGGCCGCACAGGCGGTTGAACGGCTGGTCGACGTCTTTCCCGCTCAGGAGAAAGAGCAGGTCCGTAGCCAGCTTGCAGGAAGTTTGTGTGCGGTACTCGCGCAAAAATTGCTACCGGATACCTCAGGCGGAAGAGTTGCGCTATACGAGCTTTTGGTCAATATCCCGGCGGTGGCGAATTTGATCCGTGAGGGGAAAACTCATCAGTTGCCCGGCGTGATGCAAACCGGACAACAGGCCGGAATGCAGACTTTTACGCAAAGTTTTCAACAACGTGTATCATCTGGCCGCTTATAAGCGCCGCTTTAATATTCCGTGGTCATGCCAGTTTGTTGTTATCGTAATGTTTTATTAATGTTTGTTGGTATTAAAATGAAATATCGCTCAGGGTAAGTCTGTTACGGTGTGGAATGCCGGGTATAAATTTTGAAATGATATTATCTTCGCAGAACAGGGAAAAAAATAAGATTATCTTTTGACACTTTTCATTGGTTCGAATTATGCTTGTTTCTGGGGCCAGGAGGGTCCCTGTAGAATATTGTGTTGAAATGTAAATTTATTAATTTGTTTGTCATTCTGGTTTGATTCATTTAACCACCATGATGGTGGGCGCTTGCTAAGGAGAGTTTTAAGTGATTAATTTATCAGGTAGTTTTTCTTGTTCTTGTCAGCTTGTCTTTATTACTCATCCGACTATTCAGAGTAAGGCATTTGCCTCTTACCTGACCGAAGCCTTGTCCGTTAAGGTGATGCTGCATAATATCAATAAGCCCCAGCCTCAGCGTTTTGCGAAAGAGAGTGTAATATTGTTTGATATCGCGGTGTCGAATAAAAAGCTGAATGGCGCGTGGCGAGATATTATTCGTTCTTATGCTCATAACCCGCGACTGCTGATTATCAACAGCGCGCAAAAATATGAACTCTATGAAATGGCGCAGTGGCCGGCTCTGTATGGCGTATTCCGTCACGACGATGATGAATTGCGTTTAATTGAGGGCATTAAGGCTGTACTTAATGGCCAACAGACGGCCGAATTGAGCGTGATGCACCCGGCGATGTATGCCGTGGATCAGGCATCGCGCCCGGCGGAAAGCTCCCCACTGACCGAGCGGGAATGTGAAATTCTGAATGAGCTCCGTGGCGGCGCGACCAATATGGATATTGCCCGTGCGCTGTTTATTAGCGAGAACACGGTGCGGACCCATCTGTACAACGTTTTCCGTAAACTGAGCGTGAAGAACCGTACCCAGGCTGTCAGCTGGGCGAATGAGCACTTGCGTCACTAAGGCGATAAGTCGCGGTAAGGTTGATGGCGCCATGGTGCGGAAGGTGGCGTCATCAACCCTGTTCGGGTTTAAAAACCCTGCTCGAAGTAGCTTTCCAGAATAATGACCGCTGAGGCGGAATCGATGCTGCCTTTATTCAGGGCGCGAAATCCGCCGTGCTCGAATAGCCCGGCGCGGGCTTCGACCGTGCTCAGGCGCTCGTCGTGGAGGGTGATCTTCACGCCAAAACGACCATGGATTTTATTGGCGAAGTTACGTGCGCGCGCGGTCAGCGGCTGTTCTGTGCCGTCCATATTCAGCGGCAAGCCGACGATGACGGCCTCAGGCTGCCACTCCTTAAGCAGCTTCTCGATAACGTTCCAGTCCGGTTTACCGTCCTGCGCTTTCAGTGCCGGCAGGGGACGAGCGGTGCCGGTAATGCGTTGACCGACGGCGACGCCGATGCTTTTGGTGCCGAAATCAAAACCCAGCAGCGTTCCGCTCATTAGGCATGCCCCGCTACGCCAGGCATCGTCACGATATCGATACCAATCAGCCTCGCCGCATCACGCCAGCGGTCGGCTATCGGCGTTTTAAACAAAATATTTTGATCCGCCGGAGCCGTCAGCCAGGCGTTATCAAGAATTTCCTGCTCCAGCTGACCTTTCTCCCATGAGGCGTAGCCCAGCGCCACCAGCACGTTGTCTGGTTGCTTATCCGTGCCGAGCGTTTCCAGCACGTCGCGAGAGGTGGTGATCACCGTATTATCGGAAATACGAATGCTGGAGGAAAAATCAGAGGGCGGCGAGTGCAGAATAAAACCGCGGTCTTCGGCCAGCGGCCCGCCAAGCATCACCGGTTTATCCAGACGAATGTCCGGATTACGCGGCTCAGCGACGATATTCAATTTTTCCAGAATTCCGTCAATCTGCAGATTTTCCAGCGGCTTATTGATGATAATACCCATGGCGCCCTCGTCGTTGTATTCGCAGATATAAACCACGGAGCGGCGGAAAATGGGATCCTGAAGAGCAGGCATGGCAATCAGAAAGTGATGCTGTAAATTCATTGTCAGAGGTTCTGTTCCTGGTTCAAAAAGCAGCACCCAGTATGCGGGTAAAGTGCGAGACTGTCGATTCAACTTTATCTTTCAGGCGACAGGAGCGTTGATTTCCTCGCTCAACCCGGTCACATAGCGGACTATGCTCCCGGGCACTCGCTGCGTCATCGCCTTCCTGTAGCCCGAAATCTCGCGTTGAATCACGTGGTGTATCTTGCTGGCGCCCGAGGGGACTTATTTATTGATGCGTTTCTCGATAGCGTCCATCAGCATTCCGGTGATGGAAATCGGGAAGGCCGCTTCGATTTCGCGCACGCAGGTGGGGCTGGTGACGTTAATCTCCGTCAGACGATCGCCAATGATATCCAGACCGACGAAGATCAGCCCTTTGGCCTTCAGCGTTGGGCCGACGCGGCGGGCAATGGCCCAGTCGCTGTCGCTCAGCGGACGCGCTTCACCGCGCCCCCCGGCAGCGAGATTGCCGCGGGTTTCTCCGCCCTGCGGGATACGGGCCAGGCAGTAAGGAACCGGCTCGCCGTCGACCACCAGCACGCGCTTATCACCGTCTTTAATCGCCGGTAGATAGTTCTGCGCCATGCAGTAGCGGCTACCCAGCTCGGTCAGCGTCTCGGCGATCACCGGCAGGTTAGGGTCACCCTCTTTCACCCGGAAAATGGAGGCCCCGCCCATGCCGTCCAGCGGCTTGAGGATAATATCGCCATGCTTCTCCCAGAAGGCTTTCAGCTGGGCTTTATTACGCGTCACCAGGGTTTCCGGCGTCAGGTCGGCAAACCAGGCGGTGAACAGCTTCTCGTTACAGTCCCGCAGGCTCTGCGGCTTGTTGACGATCAGCGTGCCTTTATCTTCGGCACGCTCCAGAATGTAGGTGGCGTAAATAAACTCGGTATCGAACGGCGGATCTTTGCGCATCAGAATGACGTCGAGATCCGCCAGCGCCAGATCCTGCTCGCCGGTAAACGCGTACCACTTATCGTAATTCTGCTCCACGCTCAGCTTGCGCGTGTGGGCGCGGGCTTCACCGTTAATTAAGTACAGGTCGTTCATCTCCATATAATGGAGTTCATAGCCGCGACTCTGCGCTTCCAGCAACATAGCGAAGCTGGTGTCTTTCTTGATGTTGATGGTTGCGATGGGGTCCATCACGATGCCGAGCTTGATCATTGTAATTCTCCGTTAACGCTTCAACCTAAGTCGCCAAAACGCACCTGCAGGGCGGTAATGGCAGTTAGCGCAGTTGTCTCTGTACGTAGAACGCGCGGTCCCAACAGAATATCAGTAAACTGATAGCGAGCGGTCATTGCGATCTCCTCCGCCGACAGTCCTCCTTCCGGGCCAATCAGCAGACGAATACGTTCCACCGGCAGCGGCAAGGTGTTGATGCTGGCGCTGGCGCGAGGGTGCAGGTTGAGCTTCAGGCTATCGTCCTGCTCCGCGCACCATGCTTCGAGCTGCATCGCCGGGCGAATTTCCGGCACCACGTTACGACCGCTCTGCTCGCAGGCGGCAATGGCGATTTTCTGCCACTGCTGGATCTTTTTCTGCAAACGTTCGGCGTCCAGTTTAACGCCGCAGCGCTCGGAAAACAGTGGCGTAATGAGGCTTACACCCAGTTCAATCGATTTCTGGATGGTGAACTCCATTTTTTCACCGCGCGACATCACCTGGCCCAGATGGATGTGCAGCGGCGACTCGCGATCGTCCGTCTCGCCGCTTATCACCTCAACCAGAACGTTTTTCTTACCGGCTTCGGCAATCACGGCCGCGAAAACCTGATTACTGCCGTCAAAAAGCTGGATTGCCTGGCCTTTGCCCATGCGTAAAACGCGGCCAACGTGGTTGGCGGCATCTTCAGAAAGGGCGATTTGGCTACCGACGGTAACAGGCTCCGGGTGGTGGATGCGAGGGATGCGCATACTTGATATTCCGTTCTTCGCGCAGATGCCGTCTTCCCCACCATTGAGCAACACGGGATCTGCAATTAACAATTGCCGCTAGTGTAGGTTAGCTCTTTTGCGCCTGGCAAGCTTGCTGGACATACGGATTGTGGTTGCCCTGAACTTTGGCGATGCGCGCGTCGCGTTCGCACTCCCAGGCGCTCACCGGATACATTTTATTCCAGGCGGTAAAAAGCTGGGTTTGCTGGCGGGAAAGGGTCAGCTGATAGGTATCGCGCATATAGAAGTAGGTGCGGGCGATAGAACCGCGAGCGCGGGCCGGCGGCTCGGCGACTTTATCTTTAAAATCGACCTTCATGGCACACTGGCCATACTGGCCCTCGCCGCCGTTCCACTGGCTGTACATAAAGTTGGCGCGGTCGCCGTTGACTTCGCCCACCGCCGGCTGCAGGTTGTGCATATCGCTTTCCATCTGGCGATAGACCGGATCTTTGGCGCAGTTTTTACGCCCGCCATCCTGCCAGCACTGGCGCTGGTGGCCGAACTGCCATGCCGGAACGACGTGCTCCCATTCAACCCGGCTGGCGCGGTTCTCATTTTTACGCACTTTATAGCCGCAAGATTGCAGGTCGATAACGCCTTTTTTCCCCTGCCAGTCGATTTTACAGCCGCAGTAGAAGTCGCCGGGGACGTCGGCATTGACCTTCACGCCGGCGGCTTTGGCCTGAGAAAAGCTGTTGATACCTTCCGCCGCGGGCTGGCCGCCACAGGCTGCGGCCAGAAACGCCGCAGTAAAAACATAAATACGGGACATCGTGAACTCCGTGTCAAAACGAGCCCGCAACGTAGCGAATGCGATTGTCAGATGCAATCAGTCAGATCAGAAAATTTCCAGTTATAGCCGATAATTAGGTGTCGGCGACCAGCAGATCGCCGCAGTGAACGCAGCGGTAGGTGGCTTCGCCGCGCACCACCCGATTGTGGCGGCGGACGGTAAGCTGGTGCTGCTGGCAGCGACAGCGATAGGGAAAGGTGTTCTGACGGACGGAGTCGAGTTCAAAACGGTGGGTGCGGCGAGCGGCGACGCCGAGTACGCTTTCCATCATCCATTTCCACTCTTTGCCGTGCGGCGCCACGCAGCCGAAGTGTTTCCACACCAGCAGATGCGCCAGTTCGTGCGGGACGACCTCATCAATAAATGCCTGCTGGTTTTCCAGCAGCAGCACCGGGTTGAGGCGAATTTCGTTTTTTTCCAGCCAGGCGGTGCCGGCGGAGGTGCCGCGCTGCTGATAGACCAGAGTGGGTTCCGGGTAATTGCGGCCAAGCTGGCGATTCGCCTGGGCGAGTTTTTCCCGCAGGCTGCGCATAACGGCCTGTTGAATGGCGATGGGAATTCGGGGTGTTTTCATAGTGCCAGAGGATAGTGCGGCGTGAAGGGGAGAGCAAGGGGAAGACGCTTCCTCCCGCGAGAGGAGGAAGCGTGACGGTCAGTCGCGGGCGCCGATTTCGCGCAGCGGGCGGCCTTTCATCAGGTTACGTTCGATGTGTTCCAGCGACACGTTTTTGGTTTCCGGGATAAGCCACAGAGTCAGGAGGATGAACAGGACGTTCAGCCCGCCGTAGACCCAGAAGGTGTTGGCGTTGCCCAGCGAGTTAAGCATGGTCAGGAAGGTCGCCCCGACGATCATGTTGGCAATCCAGTTTGTCGCCGTTGAGCAGGTGATGCCGAAATCGCGGCCTTTCAGCGGCTGAATTTCCGAACACAGGACCCAAATCAGCGGACCGGCGCTCATCGCGAAGCCGACGATAAACATCAGCAGCATCAGCACGGAGAAGTACTGGGCGGTCGCTGAGTGAATCCCGATATGCATCATGGAGCCCAGGACGCCCATGCCGACGGCCATGACGATAAAGCCGAGGATCAGCGTCGGTTTACGGCCCCAGCGGTCCACCAGCCCGATGGCGATAAAGGTCGCCAGCACGTTAGTCAGACCGACGATCACGGTGCCCCACATCTGTTCGGTGGTATTGGCATAACCCGCCAGTTCAAAAATCTTCGGCGCGTAATACATGATGACGTTCATCCCGGTGAACTGCTGCATCACCTGTAACAGGATGCCGAGGAATACCGCGCGACGGAAGTTGCTGTTTTCTTTAAACAGTTCCCAGCCGGACTGTTTAATCTTCAGGCTTTCCCGGATTTCATCCAGCTCGCGTTTTGCCTCTGCGCTGGTATCACGCAGGCGCATCAGTACGCGTTCGGCATCGACAAAGCGGCGTTTGGCGGCAAACCAGCGCGGGCTGTCCGGCAGGAAGATAACGCCAATCAGCAGCAGAACCGCCGGGATGATAATCACTCCCAGCATCCAGCGCCATGCGCCGCTGTAGCTGAAGGCGGTATCCGACAGATAGGCGCCGAGAATCCCGATGGTAATCATCAGCTGATACATCGAAATCATGCTGCCGCGAATTTTTTCCGGCGCGATTTCGGACAGGTACAGCGGGGCGGTATAGGAGGCGACGCCAACGGCGAGGCCCAGCAGGACGCGGGAAACCAACAGCACTTCGACGTTCGGGGCGGCGGCCGAGAACAGCGAACCGGCGACGAACAGGATCGCGCCGATCATCAGGCTTTTTTTCCGGCCGAGGCGGAAAGAGAGCCAGCCGCTGCCGACGGCGCCGACGGCGGCACCGAACATCATGGAGCTCACGACCCATTCCTGGGTGTGGGCGCTGATCTGGAACTCGTTGGCAATAAAGGGTAAGGCACCCGCGATGACGCCGATATCAAGGCCAAAAAGCAGGCCCGCCAGCGCGGCGAGGAAACAGACAAAGAACGTCATCGTCTTGTTCGAGCGCCCTTGTTTTTTGTTGTCAGGCATAACGCCCTCCAGTTGAGTTATTGATTCTGTCGATACTTAGGGTAGGGGAGTCCATCGTAAAAAAACGTGATACCAATCACGGCTGTGTAATCGGTTACACCAAGGTAAAGAAGTGTAATTACTTAAAAGTGATTAAATTCAACTATATATATGATTATAGATTGGCTGACAAAAAGTCATAATCAGATAAGCCTGAAACAGGATGTAACATAGTGAAAACCGTTTCACTAACCCATTATTTATCCAGGTTTTTGGCTTCACTGCCTATGTAATCGCTTTCATTTTCATTGGGAATTCGCGGAGGATGCGCGGCGAAGGGGAGAGAAGCAGGACGTGCAGATAATAAAAAGGCCAGCGCAAGGCTGGCCTTTTTTAGCAAAGCGGCAGGATTATTTCAGACCGGCGGCTTCGCGCAGCAGCGCGGCTTTGTCGGTTTTTTCCCACGGGAAGTGTTCACGACCAAAGTGGCCATATGCCGCCGTCTCTTTATAGATCGGGTGCAGCAGGTCCAGCATCTGGATCAGGCCGTACGGACGCAGGTCAAAGAACTCACGAACCAGCAGCGTCAGCTGCTCAGGGGCGATTTTCTCGGTACCGAACGTCTCAACCATGATGGAGGTCGGTTCAGCCACGCCGATGGCGTAGGAAACCTGAATCTCGCAGCGGTCGGCGAGGCCAGCGGCCACGATGTTTTTGGCAACGTAACGCGCCGCGTAGGCCGCAGAACGGTCAACTTTAGACGGATCTTTACCGGAGAACGCGCCGCCGCCGTGACGAGCCATGCCGCCGTAGGTATCAACGATAATTTTACGCCCGGTCAGGCCGCAGTCGCCCATCGGGCCGCCGATAACAAAACGACCGGTCGGGTTGATGAAGAATTTGGTGGCGGCATTCAGCCACCCGGTCGGCAGAACCGGCTTGATAATCTCTTCCATCACCGCTTCCTGCAGCGATTTCTGGTCGATCTCTTCCGCGTGCTGAGTAGACAGCACCACCGCGTCAATCCCAACGATTTTGCCATCGTCGTACTGGAAGGTAACCTGGCTTTTCGCATCCGGGCGCAGCCACGGCAGGGTGCCGTTTTTACGCACTTCAGCCTGACGCTGCACCAGACGGTGCGCATAGGTGATCGGCGCCGGCATCAGCACGTCGGTTTCGTTGGTGGCGTAGCCAAACATCAGGCCCTGGTCGCCCGCGCCCTGCTCCAGCGGATCGGCACGGTCAACGCCCTGGTTGATGTCCGGAGACTGCTTGCCAATGGCGCTCAGGACGGCGCAGGAATTGGCATCAAAGCCCATATCGGAATGCACGTAGCCAATTTCACGAACCGTATTACGGGTAATCTCTTCGATATCAACCCATGCGCTGGTGGTGATTTCACCGCCGACCAGCACCATGCCAGTTTTGACATAAGTTTCACACGCGACGCGCGCTTTCGGATCCTGCTCAAGGATCGCGTCCAGCACGGCATCGGAGATTTGGTCAGCAATTTTGTCTGGATGCCCTTCTGATACGGACTCGGACGTAAAGAGGTGTTTTGCCATGTTTTATTTTACCTGTGGAGTATTCGTGTAGCTCATACTGTTGTGTGGATTAGCTTTGATGGATGATTCTACCAAAGCTTGCAGGTAGTGACACGAGCAGTCTGAGTGTTAATCAGTATAGACGGATTAACTTCTGGATGGCTATTTTAGGTCAAATCTTAATCCCATTTCCAGCCTTTTTTGACCGGCTTCGCATTTACGAAAAATGAAGGGTGGAAATTTTTCCTGCCAATCGCGGCAAGTCGCCTATTTTTATTTTGCATTTTAGCCGGCTTATCGGTATAAAACGCCGCGCGCGGCTCATTAAAAAAGCGCACGAAGAGCATCTCGTGACGCCACTTCCAGCCGGGTTAAGCAGTCTGTATTTACAGAATTCCTCAGCGGCGTTTCGGCACGCGGCTGCGGTATGTCTAGCTTTGGCTTGTCGCTGGCCCGTACCGGGGCAGTGTGGAGGTGATACCAGATAATGAACCCACGTTTTTCATCCGATTCGTCGCGTCGTTCCGTCGCGCGTGACTTTCCCGCACTCTGCATCTCTTTCATGCACACCAGCCGACGTTCTACCCGTCTCGGCGCTTCTCAGGATTCCAGGGCCGGCAGGCTATCTGAAAACTGAACAAGGGCGCTCTTGCTATCGCAAGGGTTTTCTCGTGGTTTCTCCGGACTGTCATACTACGTTCGGGTATGTGTTTTACTATGATATGAATAAGAAACCGGTCGCGCAGTCGCAAAGCCAGCACTATCTGCTGGGGTTTAGGACTGTTCATGGGTTGTTATCGTGTCTTCGGACTGCGATAGTAGTTAACTGTTTTACACTTACGACTAAAATTTGAGGTTCGCTATGTCTGACGACATGTCTTCAGTTTCGCCTTCGTCAGCAGGCGAACACGGTGTACTACGTTCCATGCAGGAGGTTGCGATGAGCTCCCAGGAAGCCAGCAAAATGCTACGTACTTACAATATTGCCTGGTGGGGTAATAACTACTACGACGTTAACGAACTGGGCCATATCAGCGTTTGCCCGGATCCTGACGTTCCGGAAGCGCGCGTTGACCTTGCTGAATTAGTGAAAGCACGTGAAGCACAGGGACAGCGCCTGCCGGCGTTGTTCTGCTTCCCGCAAATTCTGCAGCACCGCCTGCGTTCGATTAACGCCGCCTTTAAACGCGCGCGTGAGTCCTATGGCTATAACGGCGACTACTTCCTGGTCTATCCGATTAAAGTGAACCAGCATCGTCGCGTGATTGAGTCGCTGATCCACTCCGGCGAGCCGCTGGGGCTGGAAGCCGGTTCCAAGGCCGAGCTGATGGCGGTGCTGGCGCATGCCGGCATGACCCGCAGCGTTATCGTCTGTAACGGCTATAAAGATCGCGAGTACATCCGTCTGGCGCTGGTCGGTGAAAAGATGGGCCATAAGGTCTATCTGGTTATCGAAAAGATGTCGGAAATCGCGATTGTGCTGGAAGAGGCCGCGCGCCTGAATGTCGTGCCGCGCCTTGGCGTACGTGCGCGTCTGGCTTCGCAGGGTTCCGGTAAATGGCAATCTTCCGGCGGCGAAAAATCGAAGTTCGGCCTCGCGGCAACGCAGGTTCTGCAGCTGGTTGAGATTCTGCGCGCGGCGGGACACCTGGAAAGTCTGCAGCTGCTGCACTTCCACCTGGGGTCGCAGATGGCCAACATTCGCGATATCGCCACCGGCGTGCGCGAATCGTCACGTTTCTATGTCGAACTGCACAAGCTGGGCGTCAATATTCAGTGCTTTGACGTCGGCGGCGGCCTGGGCGTGGACTACGAAGGGACTCGCTCGCAGTCTGACTGCTCGGTGAACTACGGTCTGAACGAGTACGCCAACAACATTATCTGGGCGATTGGCGACGCCTGCGAAGAGAACGGCCTGCCGCACCCGACGGTGATTACCGAATCCGGGCGTGCGGTTACCGCACACCACACCGTGCTGGTCTCCAACATCATCGGCGTTGAGCGTAACGAATACACCGAGGCGACGCCGCCGGCGCAAGATGCGGCGCGTCCGTTGCAAAGCATGTGGGAAACCTGGCAGGAGATGCACGAGACCGGCAACCGTCGCTCGCTGCGCGAATGGCTGCACGACAGCCAGATGGATCTGCACGATATTCATATCGGCTACTCTTCCGGCACCTTTAACCTCCAGGAGCGCGCCTGGGCTGAGCAGCTGTATCTGAACATGTGTCATGAAGTTCAGAAACAGCTCGACCCAAGCAACCGCGCGCATCGTCCGATTATCGACGAACTGCAGGAACGTATGGCGGATAAGATTTACGTCAACTTCTCGCTGTTCCAGTCGATGCCGGATGCCTGGGGTATCGATCAGCTGTTTCCGGTGATGCCGCTGGAAGGGTTGAACCTGGTGCCTGAACGCCGCGCGGTGCTGCTGGATATCACCTGCGACTCCGATGGCGCCATCGACCATTACGTCGATGGCGACGGCATCGCCACCACCATGCCGATGCCGGAATACGATCCTGAGAACCCACCGATGCTGGGCTTCTTTATGGTTGGCGCCTACCAGGAGATCCTCGGCAACATGCACAACCTGTTCGGTGATACCGAAGCGGTAGACGTGTTTGTGTTCCCTGACGGCAGCGTCGAAGTTGAACTCTCCGATGAAGGGGATACCGTGGCGGATATGCTGCAGTATGTGCAGCTGGATCCGAACACGCTGTTGACCCAGTTCCGCGATCAGGTGAAAAATTCCGGTCTCGACGAAGCGCTGCAGCAGCAGTTCCTCGAAGAGTTCGAAGCCGGTCTGTACGGCTACACTTATCTGGAAGACGAGTAACGTTCGGCGAGCCCTCTTTGCGTTGTCGAGAGGGCATCAGGTCACACAAACGCTATACTGACTTGAACCCGTATGCATTAATGGCGATAATTCGCTCCACAAAGCAGCAACCCTATTCAAACCCTTCCTCGTCGGGCCTAACGACGCGGAAGGGTTTTTTTATATCTGTAGTTACATACACCGACTGTAAAAAGAGGTCATACCCATGAGCACCTTAGGTCATCAATACGATAACTCCCTGGTATCTAACGCGTTTGGTTTTCTGCGTCTGCCGCTGAATTTCCAGCCGTACGACAGCGATGCTGACTGGGTCATTACCGGCGTGCCTTTCGATATGGCGACTTCCGGGCGCGCGGGCGGCCGTCATGGCCCGGCGGCGATCCGTCAGGTCTCTACTAACCTTGCGTGGGAACATAACCGCTTCCCATGGAACTTCGACATGCGCGAGCGCCTGAACGTGGTTGACTGCGGCGATCTGGTTTACGCCTTCGGCGACGCGCGTGAGATGAGCGAGAAGCTGCAGGCGCATGCGGAAAGACTGCTGGCGGCCGGTAAGCGTATGCTCTCCTTCGGCGGCGACCACTTCGTGACCCTGCCGCTGCTGCGCGCCCACGCGAAGCATTTCGGTAAAATGGCGCTGGTTCACTTTGATGCCCATACCGACACCTACGCCAACGGCTGCGAATTCGACCATGGCACCATGTTCTTCACCGCGCCGAAAGAAGGGCTGATCGATCCGAACCACTCTGTGCAGATCGGTATTCGTACTGAATTCGACAAGGATAACGGCTTTACCGTACTGGATGCCGGCCAGGTGAACGATCGCACCGTCGATGACATCATCGCCCAGGTGAAGCAGATCGTCGGCGATATGCCGGTATACCTGACCTTCGATATCGACTGCCTGGATCCGGCGTTTGCCCCGGGCACCGGTACGCCGGTGATCGGCGGGCTGACCTCCGACCGCGCGATTAAACTGGTGCGCGGCCTGAAGGATCTGAACATCGTCGGGATGGACGTGGTGGAAGTGGCCCCGGCCTATGACCAGTCTGAGATCACCGCCCTGGCGGCGGCGACCCTGGCGCTGGAAATGCTCTACATCCAGGCGGCGAAAAAAGGCGAATAAGCCTTAGACGCTCACTGCTGCTGCGCGACGCATGCGCAGCAGCAGCATTCCTCCGGCCAGCAGGGTGATGAGCTGCGACGCCACCAGTACCGAAAATCCTGAACTGACCGAGCCCACCGACTTCATCACCATCCCCATCAGCAGCGGAATAAACGCCGCGCAGATGTTGCCTACCCCGTTGATGATCCCGTAGGCGCTGCCTACCGCCTGTCGTGGCGCATGATGCTGCACCACCGCCGGGATCGCCGCCCCCTGTAGCCCCCAGAAGAGATTCGCCGAAAGCATAAACAGCGCCAGCAGAGCCGGCTGCTGGCTGAGTATCAGCGCCACGACCGAGCAGGCCGTCAGCGCGCCGCCGATGATAAACAGCAGCGGCGCCTGTTCCGGGCGCATCTTGTCGAGCAGCACGCCGCCGAGAAATTTCGCTCCCAGGCTGAGCAGGAATGGAATTGCGGCCAGAAAGCCGGTCGCCTGCAGGGAAAAGTGGTGCTCATCGCGCAGCCAGGCCGGCAGCCAGGCGCTGCTGCCCCACAGATAGCTAAGGGTGGCAATTTCAACCAGCACGATCCAGCCGAGAAGCGGCGTTCGCCAGGCGAGCATAAAGGTCTGCTGAAAACCGGGCTGGCGGTGTTTCACCGCGGCGGCTGGCGCGGGCAGGAAGCGCCAGATCAGCCCACCGCCGAGCACCAGGTTCAGGAGCGCCAGGCTATAAAACGATCCCATCCATCCCTGATGGGCGACTAAAAAAGTGACCAGCGGAAAGCCTACCGCCAACCCCAAAGAGACCCCCAGGGCGGTGATGGCATTCGGTTTGCCAATCTCTTCGGCGGCAAAGTTGTCGCTGATAAACCGTGTCTTAAGGGAAAATAGCGGGCCTTCCGCGATCCCCAGAATGAGGCGGGCGATCAGCATCCCCATCAGCGAACCCACTACGGGCGAAATCGCGCAGACCACCGCCCAGACGGCGATACTGGCAAGCAATCCCTGGCGGTAATGCAGCTTACTTTCTATAACCGGCGTTAATAATAATGCCGAAAAACCATAGCCCAGCAGAAAGCAGGTCATTAGCATTCCCTGTAACATTCTGTTTTCATTTAACTGAAGGTGGGCGGCAAAGTCGGGGTTAAGTATCATCACTGAAATATTTACCCGATCAATATAAGAGATGATAATTAACAACAGCAACGCGATTGTACCCTGCCATCTTGCGGTCATTTTTATTTTTTTCTCCCGGTCTCTGATGAAGCGATGTGTTTATTTTTTAATAACGGTGATAGTCACGCAGGTAAAATGGTTAACCTGTGAAACTCATTGTTTTTTAATGATAAATAAAAATGTTGTTTCACAGGTGAAACCGCACGATATGCCCCGATGACCATTTTTAATGATCATCAGGAAAAGAAGTCAATAGTCATTTTCGAAAATTACATCGCCAGGTTAATTTATTTTTACTTCTCCCGTTAAATATCACAATTTCATATTACCGTAATTTTTCGTGATCAATTGCACACTTAGCTAACTAAATAGCGATCAGTTAACAAATCCTTCACATTACCGCTTGACGAAAGATTGAACGCTTTTATATTGACCGTATTAAATAAGAAACAGAGTTTCATATATGAAACAAAGCCTGGAGGATCGTGATGAGCTGGATAGGCGTATGTGACGCAGAGCAGGTACAGGAAGATTTCCCTTATAGCGGCAACATCGACGGTAAAGAAATCGGTATTTATCTGATTGATGGTGAGTATTACGCGCTGGAAGACGTGTGTCCCCATGCCTACGCGCTGTTAAGCCAGGGTTTTGTGGAAGACGGCAAGGTCGAATGCCCGCTGCATGAAGCGGTTTTCGATGTGAAAACCGGGCAATGCCTGCATGGTCCGGGCGGCCGTAACCTCAATCGTTACCCGGTGCGGGTATTCGACAAGCAGATCCAGATTACGTTTATCGAGGAGAGTGTGGCATGAGCGAAATCCTGAACTTCAACCCGGCGCTGCCGGAAAGTCGCCAGTTTACGCCCCCCGCGGAAGGCGGGAATGGCAACATTCATAAGCCCGGCGACTATCACAATCTTATCTGGCAAACCCGCAGTCGCGTTCCGGAAAACTGGGAGCTGCAGCTTATCGCTACCCTCGAAACGCTTTTTGAGCAGGGGGCGGAGAGCCTGACGCAGCTGGTGGACGGGCTGAACGCGCTGAAGATGCACGATCGGCAAGGCGAGCCCTGGAGCGAAGCCAGCTTTCAGGCGTTTTTGCAGGTAAACGGCTACTGAGGACACAGCGATGACGACAACGGTACAAAATTATCTCGATAAAGGTTTACGCGGCCTGTGGTATCCGGTGCTGGCGAGCTGGGAAGTGCAATCCGCCCCGGTAGGCATCACCCGTCTTGGCGAACAAATTGTGGTGTGGCGTAACAAAGATGGTCAGCTGCAGGCGCTGGAAGACCGCTGCCCGCACCGCGGCGCCCGCCTGTCGATGGGCTGGAACCTCGGCGATCGTATCGCCTGCTGGTATCACGGCGTGGAAGTGGCAGGTAACGGCGAAGTGAAAGATGTCCCGGCGGTCGACAAATGCCCGCTGGTGGGCCAGCAGTGCGTACGTAGCTACAACGTCCAGGAAGCGCATGGCGCGATCTTCCTGTGGTTTGGCGTCACCGCCGACCAGCAGCCGGATGAACTGAGTTTCCCGCAGGAGCTGGCCGACAGCGATAAATACAGCAACTTCCTCTGTACCGCCGCCTGGAAATGCAACTATCAGTACGCGCTGGAAAACGTCATGGACCCGATGCACGGTACCTACCTGCACTCGTCGTCGCACTCGATGGCGGAAGGGGAACGTAAAGCGGAGATGGTGCTCCAGCCGACCAAAACCGGCTTCATTTTTGAGAAGAAAGGCCAGAGCGGAGTGAACTTCGACTGGGTGGAGCTCGGCAACAGCGGCGCTTACTGGATGCGCCTGTCGATCCCCTACAAAAAGCGTTTTGGGCCCGGCGGCCACTTCTGGATCGTCGGCATGGTGGTCCCGGAAGATAACGATAACTGCCGGGTCTTCTTCTGGCGTATTCGTGGCGTACAGGGCTGGCAGCGCGATCTGTGGCGCTTTATGTACCGCAACCGCCAGGAAAAACTGCACTGGGAAGTGCTGGAGCAGGATCGCGTGGTGCTGGAAAGCCTGGCGCCGAACGCCCGCGACCACGAATACCTGTATCAGCACGACGTGGGCCTTTCCCGCCTGCGCCGGATGATGCAAAAAGCGGCTAAAGAGCAGCTGGCCGCCCGCGAAACGCAGCAGGGAGCCGCCTGATGAACGGACTGCTCAACGGCAAACGGCTGGTGGTGACCGGCGCGGCGCGCGGCCTCGGCTTTCATTTCGCCAAAGCTTGCGCTGAGCAGGGCGCCGGGGTGGTAATGTGCGACATCCTGCAGGGCGAGCTGGCGGAAAGCGCCCATCGCCTGCGCGAGCAGGGTTATCGTATTGAATCGCAGGTCATCGATCTGGCCGATGCGGACTCCATCGCGCGGGCGTTCTGTGCGATCGGCGAGCAGGGAATGATCGACGGGCTGGTGAATAACGCGGCGATGGCTACCGGCGTCGGCGGCAAAGATATGATCGATTACGATCCGGATCTGTGGGATCGGGTGATGTCGGTGAACGTCAAAGGCACCTGGCTGGTGACCCGGGCGGCGGTGCCGCTGCTGCGCGAAGGGGCCGGGATCGTCAACGTCGCTTCCGATACCGCGCTGTGGGGGGCTCCTCGCCTGATGGCCTATGTCGCCAGCAAAGGCGCGGTGATTGCTATGACCCGCTCAATGGCCCGTGAACTGGGCGAAAAGCGTATTCGTATCAACGCGATCGCCCCCGGTCTGACCCGCGTTGAAGCGACGGAATATGTGCCTGCCGAGCGGCATCAGCTGTACGAAAACGGGCGCGCGTTAAGCGGCGCCCAGCAGCCGGAAGATGTCACCGGCAGCGTGGTGTGGCTGTTAAGCGACCTGTCGCGGTTTATTACCGGGCAGCTGATTCCGGTCAACGGCGGATTTGTTTTTAACTAAAAAGCGAGGCGGTATGGCAAACGATCAGGAAGTGAAATACCTGGTGCCGGGACTGGAGCGGGGACTACAGCTGCTCCTGGCATTTGGCGAACAGCATCGCGATCTGACCTTTGCCGAGCTACATCGGCTGGTGGATATGCCGAAAGCGACCGCGTATCGCGTGGTGCAGACGCTGGAGTATATGGGGTTTCTGGAGCGCAATGCGCGCACCAACACCTTCTCCCTTGGGATGAATGTGCTGCGGCTTGGCTTTGAATATATTGCGTCGCTGGACGTGGCGCAGGTCGGCCAGCCGGTTATCGAGCAGCTGCGTGATACCAGCCAGTGCAGCAGCCATCTGGCGATCCGCGATGGCCGGGACATTATTTACATCGCCCGCGTCAGCGCCGCCGGCTCGCGCATCAATCAGGTCAGTATTGGCACCCGCCTGCCGGTTCACTGTACGTCCCTTGGCCGCATGTTGCTGACCGACGTTTCCCGCAGTGAATTTGAGCAGCTGTTTCCCGATGAGCGTCTGCCGGGCAACACGCCGGGGCAGATTCATGACCGCGAAGCGCTGTGGCTGATGGTGCAGCAGGATAAAGCGCGCGGCTACGTGATCGGCGAATCCTTCTTCCGTCACGGCATCTCCTCCATCGTCTACCCGGTCTACGATCGCAGCGGTCGGGTCGCGGCAGTGGTGAGCATCCTGGTGCCGTCGGATGAGATCCCGCAAAGCGATCGCGAGCGGCTGCAAAATGACGTCAGCATGGCGGCGGACAAAATATCCGGCTTTTTAGGGTATCTATCACAGGCTAGTTAAATCAACAAGTTAACATCAGGCGCTTGCGTGCGTCGGGCATGTTTTACGCCCAAATCAGGGCGACCGAACGGTAAAGAGGCAACGAACCATGAGTGTATGCGGAATTGAAAAGCTGGAATTTGGCGTCGACGACCTGGCCCATAGCGCCAAATTTATGCGTGATTTTGGCCTGACGGGCGATGCCGATGGCCAGCGCTTTACCACCCTGAGCGGTGCGCGGGTGGAGCTGAATCCGATTGATAGCCCGGATCTGCCGCCGGCCTTTGAGGCGGGCAACACCCTACGCCGTATGACCTGGGGCGTGGCGGACCAGGCGGCGCTGGATGCCCTGCGGCCGAGGCTGGCGCAACAGCCTGCTTTTCGTGAGGTCGACGGCGCCCTTGAGTGTCAGGATCCGAACGGCATGACGCTGCGGGTTCAGGTCAGCCAGCAAACCGCGGTGGAGCTCAAGGTTGAGCCGATTAACCAGTGGGGCGATATGCGCCGCATCGATACGCCAAGCCCGGTTTATGAGCGTGCGCAGCCGATCAACGTCGGCCACGTGGTGTTCTTTGTCGAAGAGCTGGCGGCGGTAGAGAACTTCTATCGTGAGGTGCTCGGTTTCCAGGTCTCTGATCGGTATATCAACCGCGCGGTCTTCCTGCGCTGCGGCGCGCGCGGCGGTCATCACAACCTCTTTTTATTACAGCTGCCCAACCGGCAACGCGGCCTCAACCACGTCGCCTTTACCGTGCGCGATATTCATGAAGTGATTGGCGGCGGCATTGCGATGAACAAAAACGCGTGGAGCACCTTTATCGGTCCGGGTCGTCATCCGGTCTCTTCCGCCTACTTCTGGTACGTCAACAGCCCGACCGGCGGCGCGTTTGAGTATTACACCAACGATGATTTCCTGACGGAGAACTGGCAGCCGCGCGAGCTGGAACATTCGCTGGTCTCCTTTACCGAATGGGCGGTGGAAGGCGGGATCGACCACGACACCCGTCGCCAGCAGAAGAAGCCGGAGGCGGTATGACGGCGCGGATAGTGATTATCGGCGGCGGCCAGGCGGGCGGCTGGGCGGCGAAAACGCTGCGTGACGAAGGCTATGACGGCGAAATTTGCGTCGTTGCCGAAGAAGAATGGGATTTTTACGAACGTCCTCCGTTGTCAAAGGCGGCGCTGCTGGAGGCCGAACCGGCGCTGCCGCGGCTGTTCAGCGCAGACGTTCAGCAGGCGTTGAACCTCAGGTGGTATCGTCCGCTGCGTGCCGAAGCCATTGACCGTGAAGGAAAATGCGTCCGGCTGAGCAACGGCGAGCAGCTCGGCTACGACACGCTGCTGATTGCCACCGGCGGTCGCGCCCGGCTGCCCGGCGACGCATGGGCGCAACACCCGCAGGTTTACACGCTGCGCCACTGGCAGGATGCGCAGCGCCTGAAACGCCGGCTGGCCACGATTTCGCGGCTGGCGGTGGTCGGCGGCGGCTGGATTGGCCTTGAAATTGCCGCATCGGCGCGAAAAAGCGGCGTGGCGGTAACCTTATTCGAACAGCAGCCGGCGCTATGTCTGCGCTCGGTAAGCGGCGAAGTCTCGCAGGAGCTGGAACGTGTTCACCGTGCCGAGGGCGTGGAGATCCGTAGCGGCTGCGGCGCGCTGGAGCTGGAGGATCGTAACGGCCTGCCGGTTATTCACTGCGACGGCCAGCGCGAAACCTTTGATGCGGTAGTGGTGGGGATCGGCGTCGATCTTAACCTTGAGCTGGCGCGCGAGGCGGGGCTGACGATCGATCGCGGGATCGTCGTCAACGCCCAGGGGCAGACCAACGACCCGGCGATCTTCGCGGCGGGAGATGTCGCGCAGCATCACCAGTATGGCCTGTGCATTCAGTCCTGGGCCTTCGCCCAGAACCAGGCGGTGGCGACGGCCAAAGCGATGTGCGATCCGCAGGCGGCGGGTTATGACGAAGCGCCGTGGCTGTGGTCGGATCAATACGCGCACAACATCCAGATCCTCGGGATTCCTCAGCCGGGAAGCCGGACGGTGGTTCGCGCGGATCCAAAAGGGCCGCTGTTCTTCTCGATCGATGCCGACGGGCGCCTGAGCCAACTGGTGGCGTTCAACGACGCCCGTACCGTCAAGCTGGCGAAGCGCTGGATGGCGGCAGGGAGGGATCTTTCCGCCGTACCGCTCGACGATCTGACCTTTTCGCTGATGTCATTGCGATAACACACGCGCACCCTTAAGGGGGAGAGATGACCACATTAGAGACAAACACCGCGCCGGTTGGGGCCAGCGGTGAGGGCGTCCGTACGCCTGAAAAAGCGGTCCGCTGGGCAATTCCACTGTCATTGCTGGCCTGCGTACTGCTGGCGTTTTTCGACAAGATCAGCATTGCCGCGCTGTTCTCCGATAGCCATTTCCAGCAGGCGATGGGGATTGATTTTGATACCACGCGTCTCGGCATTCTGATGAGCGCCTTTTTACTGAGCTACGGTTTTTCCTCGGTGTTGCTGAGCGGACTGGGCGACCGTATCGCGCCCCTGCGCCTGCTTAGCGGGATGATGGCAGTGTGGTGCATCTTAATGGTGATGATGGGTTTCACCCATAACTACACCGCGATGGTCACCTTGCGCATTCTGCTCGGCATCGCCGAAGGGCCGCTGTTTCCGCTGGCCTTCGCCATTGTCCGCCATACCTTCCCGCCGCGGCTTCAGGCGCGCGCCACCATGCTGTGGCTACTCGGGACGCCGGTCGGCGCGGCCATTGGCTTCCCGCTGTCGATTTGGCTGCTTAATACCTTCGGCTGGCAGAGCACCTTCTTTGTGATGGCGATGCTGACGCTGCCGGTGCTGCTGTTTGTGCGTATCGGGCTGCGCGGAATCCAGCTGGAGAGCAAAACGTCCGGCACGACGGTGTCGCAGGAGGAACGCCGCGCCGCGCGCCGCGAGCTGTTCGTCAGCCCGCACTTCTGGATGATTTGCATCTTTAATATCGCCTTTTTGGCCTATCTGTGGGGCATTAACGGCTGGCTGCCGGGCTATCTGATCAAAGGCAAAGGTATCCATCTGGAACATGCCGGATGGCTGTCGTCGATGCCGTTTATCGCCATGCTGCTGGGCGAAGTGATTGGCGCCTGGCTCTCCGATCGTCTCGATAAACGCGCCGCCGCCTGCTTTATCTCGCTGGCCGGGGCGGCGGTAGGTCTGGCGGCGGTGATGCACTTCACCACCCCGCTGACGGTTATCGCGGCGATGAGCTTTAGCACCTTTATGTGGGGCACCGGCGCGCCCAACATCTTCGCCCTGCTGGCGAAGGCGACCCATCCCCGGGTCAGCGCCACGGCGGGGGGCATTTTCAACGGGCTGGGGAACTTTGCGGGCGCCCTGTCGCCGGCGGTGATGGGCGCGCTTATCGCCTTCACCCATAGCATGGATTCCGGGCTGATTTTTCTGGCGGTGATGGCGGCTGTGGGCTGCGTCCTGTTACTGCCGCTGCTGAGACGTTACTGAGGATAAAACGATGACTGATTCAACCGTAACTGCAAAACCGGGTATCAAACCTGAACATCTGACGATGGAAGAGTGGGTGGAGTCGCGTATCGCGCGCTTTGAGGGGCGTAAATATGACTGGAATGCGCTGAAATTCCAGGCCGATTTCGACCCCAAATATCGCCGCGCCCAGATGCGCTATATCGGCACCGGCGCCACCGGCGTGGCCAGCGATACCAATACCGTGGCGGCGGAAAACTTCACCTTCTCCACCATGGTGCTGCCGGCGAAATGTGAGGGGCCGCTGCACCTGCATGATGACGTGGAAGAGGTGTTCTTCATGCTCAAAGGGCAGATCACCCTGATGATTCAGGACGGCGATAGCTATACCGAAACCGTGCTGCGCGAACGTGACCTGATCTCCGTCCCGGCGGGGATCTACCGTGGGCTGTTTAACCATGGCGAAGAAGAGGCGCTGATGTGCGTGATGCTGGGGACGAAGAAGCCGAATATCCCGACCTATCCGGAAGATCATCCGCTGTCGAAAGTAAAACGTAATTAAGGAGGCGGTATGACGGGTTTTCGTGAACAAGGACGCGGTACGCCGCTGACGCTGCTACATGGCATCAGCTCCGGCGCGGCTTCCTGGCATAAACAGATGGCGCTGCCCGGCTACCGCGTCCTGGCCTGGGATATGCCCGGTTATGGCGAAAGCCCGATGCTGCCGGTCGCACAAGCCGATGCGGGCGACTATGCCGAGGCGCTGGCGCGCCTGCTGGACCGCGCCGGCGTTGACCGAACGGTGCTGGTGGGTCACTCCCTCGGTGCGCTGGTCGCCAGCGCTTTTGCGGCGAAATATCCCCAACGCGTTCTGCAACTGGTGCTGGCCGATGCGGCACAAGGCTACGGCCAGGCGGAGGCGGCGCAGCGGGAAAAGGTCTGGCAGGGCCGCCAGCAGCAGATCGCGCTGGGCGTTGACGTACTGGCGGCAACCCGGGCGGCGAAGCTGCTGCATCCCGGGGCGAAGGCGGCCGATATAGCCACCGTCGCCGCCGGGATGCGCAAGCTGCGTCATGACGGCTATCTCGCCGCGGCGCGGATGCTGGCGCACGACAACATTCACCGCTGGCTTGGCGATTATCGCGGCCGGTTTGAAGTGTGGTGCGGCGAACAGGACGCGATCACTCAGCCAGAGTGGGTTCACGGGCTAGCGCTGCGCTACGGCATGCCGTACACCGCCATCCCACAGGCGGGGCATGCCAGCTATCTCGATAATGAAACCTTTTTTAATCAACAGCTGTTACGGGTAGGGGAAGAGGTGCGCGATGAATGCACAAATTGAAGGACGTGTCGCGGTGGTCACCGGAGGCTCGTCAGGGATCGGCTTTGAAACGCTGCGTCTGCTGCTGGGGGAAGGGGTGAAGGTCGCTTTCTGCGGCCGCAATCCCGACCGGCTTGCCAGCGCCCACGCGGCGCTGCAAAACGAGTATCCCGGAGCGGAGGTCTTTTCCTGGCGCTGCGATGTACTGCAGGAACAAGAGGTCCAGGCGTTTGCCGCCGCGGTGGCCAGCCGTTTTGGCGGGGTGGACATGCTGATCAATAACGCCGGCCAGGGCTATGTGGCGCATTTTGCCGATACCCCGCGCGAGGCCTGGCTGCACGAGGCGGAGCTGAAGCTGTTTGGCGTGATTAACCCGGTCAAAGCCTTCCTGGCGCAGCTGGAGCAGTCGGATATCGCCTCGATTACCTGCGTCAATTCACTGCTGGCGCTGCAGCCGGAAGAACACATGATTGCCACCTCTGCCGCCCGCGCGGCGCTGCTCAATATGACGCTGACGCTGTCCAAAGATCTGGTGGGGAAAGGTATTCGCGTCAACTCCATTCTGCTGGGAATGGTGGAATCAGGACAGTGGCAGCGGCGCTTCGCCAACCGCACGGACCAGAGTCAGACCTGGCACGAGTGGACGGCGGATATCGCCCGGAAACGAGGGATCCCGATGGCGCGTCTTGGCAAGCCGCAGGAGCCCGCGCAGGCGCTGCTGTTCCTTGCTTCGCCGCTGGCGTCGTTTACCACCGGCGCGGCGCTGGATGTCTCCGGCGGTTTTTGCCGTCACCTGTAAGGAGTGGTCATGAAAAAAATCATGTTGATTGGCTACGGCGCCATGGCGCAGGCGGTGATTGAGCGACTGCCGCCGCAGGTGACCCTGGGCTGGATTGTCGCGCGGGAAACGCACCATGCGGCGATCCGCGCCCGCTTCGGCGACGCGGTGATCGCGCTTGACGACCCGCAATCCTGCGCGGAAACCCCGGATCTGGTGCTGGAGTGCGCCAGCCAGCAGGCGGTTGCGCAATATGGCGAAGCCATTCTCGCCCGCGGCTGGCATCTGGCGGTGATCTCCACCGGCGCGCTGGCCGATAGCGAGCTGGAACAGCGTTTAAACGAAGCGGGCGGCAGATTAACGCTGCTGCCCGGAGCGGTGGCCGGTATCGATGGCCTGGCGGCGGCGAAAGAGGGGGGGCTTGAACGCGTGACCTATCGGTCGCGTAAAAGCCCGGCCAGCTGGCGCGGCAGCTACGCGGAGATGCTGATCGACCTGAATGCGGTCAGCGAGGCGAAAATCTTTTTTGAGGGCAGCGCCCGTGAAGCGGCGCGGTTGTTTCCGGCCAACGCCAACGTTGCGGCGACCGTGGCGCTGGGCGGCATCGGGATGGACGACACTCGCGTGCAGCTGATGGTTGACCCGGCGACCCGGCGCAACACCCACACGCTACATGTCGAAGGGCTGTTCGGCGAATTCCACCTGGAGCTGAGCGGGCTCCCGCTGGCCAGCAACCCAAAAACTTCCACCCTGGCGGCGCTGAGCGCAGTACGCGCCTGCCGTGAACTGGCGCAACGCTGAGAGGCTGCGATGGACGAATTGAAGATTTTTATCGGCGGCCGCTGGCGGCACGGCGGCGGCGATCTGATGCACAGCCACTTTCCGGCGGATGGTTCGCTGAATGCCACGCTCCATGCGGCAAGCCTCGACGATCTGCATGAGGCGCTTGCGGATGCCGAGCGCGCCTGGCGCGAACCGGCATGGCGCAACATGCTGCCCCACCTGCGGGCAAAAATCCTGCATAACGTGGCGGATATTATTGAATCCCGTATTGATGAACTGGCGCGGATGCAAAGCCGGGACAACGGCAAACCGCTGGCGGAAGCGCGGGGGCTGGTGATGAGCGCGGCGGGCAGCGCCCGCTATTTCGCCGCCGCCTGCGAGCTGCTGGAAGGGGAGCTGCCCACGCCGCGCCACGCGGATCTGCTGACCCTGAGCCGCTACGAGCCGCTGGGCGTGGTGGCGGCAATCACCCCGTGGAACTCGCCGATCGCCAGTGAGATGCAAAAGGTAGCGCCGGCGATCGCCGCCGGGAATGCGGTGATCCTCAAACCGGCGGAAGCGACGCCGCTGATGGCGCTGGAGCTGGCGCGGATCTTCGAACAGGCCGGCCTACCCGCCGGGCTGCTGAGCGTCCTGCCGGGGAAAGGCGCGGTGATTGGCGACGCGCTGGCCCGCCATCCGCTGGTGCGCAAAATTTCGTTTACCGGCGGTACCCGCACCGGGCGCCATCTGGCGCACGTAGCGGCAGAAAAACTGATTCCGGCCTCGCTGGAGCTGGGCGGGAAATCGCCGACTATCGTGCTGGAGGATGCCGATATTGAACAGGCGGCGCGGGGCATTTGCTACGGCATTTTCAGCTCGGGCGGCCAGGCGTGTATCGCCGGTTCGCGGCTGTTTGTCCATGAAAAGGTCTACCCGCAGCTCATGGCGCGCCTGCTGGAGCTGACCCGCGGGCTGCGGCTGGGTCACCCGTTCAGCGCTGACACCCACGTCGGGCCGCTGATTAATGAAAAGCATCGCGACAGCGTCCTCGGGTACGTCGAGCTGGCGAAACGTGAAGGCGGGCGGGTGCTGTGCGGCGGCGAGATCCCGGCGGATCCGGCGCTGGCGGCAGGTAGCTATTTCCAGCCGACGATCGTCGAAGGGTTACGCAATGGCGCCCGCGTCTGCCAGGAGGAGATCTTTGGCCCGGTGCTGGTGGCGATGCCCTTCAGCGATGAGGAGACGCTGATCCGCGAAGCCAATGACTCCATCTACGGTCTGGCGGCGGGGATCTGGACGCGGGACAGCGGACGCGCCCTGCGCTTAAGCGATCGTCTGCAAGCCGGGACGGTGTGGATCAATACCTACAAGATCTTCTCCATTTCGACCCCGTTCGGGGGCTTTAAAGAGAGCGGTCTGGGCCGCGAAAAAGGCATCCAGGGCCTGAAAGCCTGGCTGCAACAAAAGAGCATTTATCTGGCGACGGGTAATAGCGTCAACCACTGGTGCGACTGAGAAAAGGGTGAGTAATGAGCGAAATGATAACCGTCGGCGAAGCCATCGCCAGAACGCTGGAGCAGTACAACGTTGAGGCTATTTACGGCGTCATCTCCATTCACAACCTGCCGGTCGCCGATGCGATTGGTCAGCGTGGCAATATCCGCTTTGTTCCGGCGCGCGGCGAGGCCGGATCGGTCACCATGGCCGATGCCCATGGCCGTTTTTCCGGCCTGGGCGTCGCGCTGACCAGCACCGGCGCGGGGGCCGGAAATGCGGTAGGGGCGCTGGTCGAGGCGATGAACGCCTGCACGCCGCTGCTGCATCTTACCGGCCAGGTGGAGAAAACCTGGCTGGATGCCGATACCGGTTTTATTCACGAAACCCGCGACCAGCTGACCTTCCTGAAAGCCAGCTCGAAACGTGCCTGGCGTATCAGCAATGCCAACCAGGCGATCGCCATTTTGCATAAGGCGATCCAGGAGGCGCAGACGCCGCCGTGCGGACCGGTATCGGTCGAGATCCCGATTGATATTCAGGGGGCGAAGATTCCGCTGTCGCTGGTGACCGCGGCGCTGAAACCGGCACCGGCGGCCGCTGCGGATGGGGCGATGGTCGATGCCCTGTGGGCGCAGCTCAAGCAGGCGAAACAGCCGCTGCTGTGGCTGGGCGGCGGGGCTATCGGCAGCGCGGCGGCGGTGAAGAAGCTGGCGGACGCGGGGATCACCGTGATTTCCAGTACCCACGGGCGCGGCGTGCTGCCGGACGGCCACCGCGCCAGCCTGCGCGCGTTCCACAATTCACCCTCCGTTGAAGCGCTGATGGCGCAATGCGATTTTACCCTGGTGGTGGGGTCGCGCCTGCGCAGCAACGAAACCCGTTCCTGGACGCTGGCGCTGCCCTCTCCGCGGGTGCAGATTGACATCGACCCGGCGGCGGCCAGCCGTAACTATCTGATGGACAACACGCTGATTGCCGATTGCGCCGCGTTACTGGGTGCGCTGGCGGCAAAAGCGCAGGGGCGTGAATGGGGCAATGGTCACTGGGACGCCCAGGTAAAAGAGGCGGTGACGCTGGCGGAGCAGGGGCTGCGCGAGCAGTGCGGCGCCTATGCCCAGCTGAACGACGCCATTGCCCAGGCGCTGCCTGACGATGGCATTCTGGTCCGCGATATCACCGTCTCCGGCAGCCTGTGGGGCAGCCGTTTGTTCCGCGCCCACGGTCCGCTGATGAATGTGCATTCGCTGGCAGGGGCGATTGGGATGGGGCTGCCGATGGCGATCGGTACGGCGATCGCCAACCCGCAGCGCAAGATTGTCGGCCTGGTCGGCGATGGCGGGCTGAGCCTGAACCTCGGGGAGCTGGCGACGCTGGCGCAGGAAAAAGCTAACGTCACGCTGCTGATTATGAACGATGGCGGCTATGGCGTGATGCGCGGTATTCAGGATAAGTATTTTGGCGGCCGCCAGTATTATAACGAACTGCACACCCCTGATTTCACGCTGCTGGCGCAGGCGATAGGCCTGCAGGCGTGGAGCGTGGAGCGGGCGGAGGATTTTCAGTCGGTGATGACCGAAGCGCTGGCGATGCCGGGGCCGTCGGTGGTGGAGGTCAGAATGGGGCAGATTGGCGCCCTGCGTTTTGCCGGGCCGCCGCAAAAAACGCTGTACTAAGTGCCGCTATTCCCCTCCCCGCCGCGCGGAGAGGGGATGGCGCTTATTTAATGCCGTCCGCCTTCATGCGATCGCGAATGTGCTGCGCACGTTCTTCGGACGCAGGATGATCGTCAAACATCGAGCTTTGACGCCCGGCTTCCAGTTTGGCCAGTTTTTCAAAGCTGGTGGCCAGCCCCGCGGGATTAATCCCGCGTTTACGCAGCAAATCGTAAGAGTAGTCGTCCGCTTCTGACTCCTGGCGCTGGGAGAACTGCGAGTTCACCAGCTTTTCGCCCAGATCGCCAAGCTGAGATTGCGACAGGCTGCCGACGATGCCGCCCGCTGACGCGGCGGCGGTGCGAAGGGCGTTGGTGCCAAGCGCTACCTGCATCCCTTTCTTGACGTGGCCGAGCGCGACGTGACCCATTTCGTGGCCGATAACCGCTTCAACTTCATTATCATTCATGAGATCCATCAGGCCGCTATAGACGCGGATGCAGCCGTTCGCCATGGCAAACGCGTTAACGTCCTTGGTTTCATACACTTTGTAATTCACCGGCTGGCCGTTGATATTGTCCCCCAGCGCGGCGGCGATTTTATTCAGGCGCTTGCTGTATTCGCTGCTGGCCGGCGAAAGGGTCGCCTTGCTATCCATCTCTTTACAGGCCTGATCGCTGAGCGTTTTGACCTGCTCATCGCTCAGCGAATAGGCCTGAAAAGCGCCTGCGCCGGAGCTGAGGAGGGCATTGGAGTCCATGTTCTGACATCCGGTAAGGGTTGCTGCAATCCCAAGGGCAAGAATAGTTGAACGAATTTTCATTTTTATCTTCCACAATCTTACGATTATTTGTCTGAAAAAGGCGACGATAAGCATGTCGCATCCTGCACAAATTATAAAGACTATTGCGTGATGCGGGCGAGGAGATTCCGGGGCAGCACAACGTGTTCCGGAGATTTCTTAAACCACAAAAGGATGCTCCATGTACATGCTTTCGCGCTTGGGTTACATTGTTGACACTTTTTTCTGGCGTAGCCCAAAACGCGCTCTCGTCAAGTCGTTAAGGGTATGGCCTTCAACAGTCCGAACTGGAGTCAAAATGTCCTCACGTAAAGAGCTTGCTAACGCTATTCGTGCGCTGAGCATGGATGCTGTACAGAAAGCCAAATCCGGCCACCCGGGTGCCCCGATGGGTATGGCTGACATTGCCGAAGTCCTGTGGCGTGATTTCCTGAACCATAACCCGCAGAACCCGTCATGGGCCGACCGCGACCGCTTCGTGCTGTCCAACGGCCACGGCTCGATGCTGATTTACAGCCTGCTGCACCTCTCCGGGTACGATCTGCCGATCGAAGAGCTGAAAAACTTCCGTCAGCTGCACTCTAAAACTCCGGGCCACCCGGAAGTTGGCTACACCGCCGGCGTGGAAACCACCACCGGCCCGCTGGGCCAGGGGATTGCCAACGCCGTGGGCATGGCTATCGCGGAAAAAACGCTGGCCGCGCAGTTCAACCGTCCGGGCCACGATATCGTTGACCACTTCACCTACGCTTTCATGGGCGACGGCTGCATGATGGAAGGGATCTCTCACGAGGTGTGCTCCCTGGCCGGGACCCTGAAGCTGGGCAAACTGGTGGCGTTCTATGATGACAACGGTATCTCCATCGACGGCCACGTGGAAGGCTGGTTCACCGACGACACCGCTAAACGTTTCGAAGCCTACGGCTGGCACGTGGTGCGCGGCGTTGACGGTCACGACGCGGACGCGATCAAACGCGCGGTAGAAGAAGCGCGTGCGGTCACCGACAAACCGTCCCTGCTGATGTGCAAAACCATCATCGGTTTCGGTTCGCCGAACAAGGCCGGTACGCACGACTCCCACGGCGCGCCGCTGGGTGACGCAGAGATCGCGCTGACCCGTGAAGCCCTGGGCTGGCATTATGCTCCGTTCGAAATCCCGTCTGACATCTACGCTCAGTGGGATGCCAAAGAAGCCGGTCAGGCAAAAGAAGCGGCCTGGAACGAGAAGTTCGCTGCTTACGCTAAAGCCTTCCCGCAGGAAGCGGCGGAATTCACCCGCCGTATGAAAGGCGATATGCCGGCCGACTTCGACGCCAAAGCCAACGAATTCATCGCTAAGCTGCAGGCGAATCCGTCTAAAATCGCCAGCCGTAAAGCGTCGCAGAATGCGATCGAAGCGTTCGGTCCGCTGCTGCCGGAATTCCTCGGCGGCTCCGCTGACCTGGCGCCGTCGAACCTGACCCTGTGGTCCGGCTCGAAACCGATCAACGAAGATAC
>NZ_SMCV01000006.1 GCF_004342285.1 Klebsiella sp. BIGb0138
TTTGATGCTCGTGAATTAAACTTCGTAATGAATTACGTATGTTCACTCAGAGACTTGGTATTCATTTTTCGTCCGAAGACGTTAAGAATCCATGTTACTTTGAGTGCCCACACAGATTGTCTGATAAATTGTTAAAGAGCAGTTGCGACGCGCTTTAGCGCTCTGTCGCGAGGTCCCGTATAATACGTTTTCCTCATTCAGAGTCAACCCCATTTTTCAGGATTTTTCTCTTTCCGACTCACCGTCGCTGTGGGATGTTTCTCATCAGCGCCGTGTCGATGGAGGCGCATTATAGGGAGCCGAACGGGAATGACAAGCGGAAAAATACATTTTTATTTCAACCGCTCATCTTTTATACGCAACGCTTATTTTTGCTGCTTTTTGATGGCTTCCGGCAGCTCGGCCAGGCTATTCAGCACCCAATCGGCGGCATTCTCCGCTTCAGGCGTAACCGGCTTACCGGTGCGGACCAGAACTTTGGTTCCAATATCTGCGGCTGCCGCTGCCTGCATATCTTCTACTTTGTCGCCAACCATATAAGAAGCGGCCATATCGATATGGAGGTAGTCGCGTGCGGAGATTAGCATCCCTGGATGCGGCTTACGGCAATCACAGGTCTGGCGGTACTCTTCAACGGTACCCTGCGGGTGATGCGGACAATAGTAGATACCGTCCAGATCAACGCCGCGATCGGCAAGGGACCAGTCCATCCATTCGGTCAGGGTTTCAAACTGCGCTTCAGTAAACTTACCTCGGGCGATACCGGACTGATTGGTGACCACCACCAGGGCGAACCCCATCTCCTTTAATTGCCGCATGGCATCAATAACGCCATCGATAAATTCAAAGTTGTCGATTTCGTGGACATAACCATGATCGACATTAATGGTACCGTCACGGTCGAGAAAAATTGCGGGTACTGACTTTGCCACCGGTGTGCTCCTGATAAAGGCTAGTCTGATTAGTATCGCATGTTTCGCCATGCAAGAAAGTGCCTATTATACAGAGGCACATTGATTTAGACGTCTGGATGCCTTAACATCCATTTCATTGACAGGCATCGCCTGAACACGGCAGAAGAAAATGCCACGGCAAACGGCTAAACGATAATAAATAACTGATGATTAAACTTTCGCATATCACCAAAGTGTTCCAGCAGGGGAATCGCACCATACAGGCGCTGAATGATGTCAGCCTGCATGTCCCCGCCGGGCAAATTTATGGCGTTATCGGCGCCTCAGGCGCGGGTAAAAGTACCTTAATCCGCTGCGTCAACCTGCTTGAACGTCCGACCGAGGGCAGTGTCCAGGTTGGCGGCCAGGAACTGACCGCGCTTTCTGAAAAAGAGCTGACTCGCGCACGTCGCCAGATTGGCATGATTTTCCAGCACTTTAATCTGCTCTCTTCACGTACCGTTTTCGGCAACGTGGCGCTACCGCTGGAGCTGGACAATACGCCGCAGGCGGAAATTAAACGCCGTGTGAGCGAACTGCTGGAGCTGGTCGGTCTTGCCGATAAGCATGACAGCTACCCGGCAAATCTCTCCGGCGGCCAGAAGCAGCGCGTAGCGATCGCCCGCGCTCTGGCCAGTAATCCCAAGGTTCTGCTGTGCGATGAAGCCACCAGCGCCCTCGACCCGGCAACCACGCGCTCCATTCTCGAGCTGCTGAAAGATATCAACCGTCGTCTCGGTCTGACGATTTTGCTGATTACCCATGAGATGGACGTCGTTAAACGCATCTGCGACTGCGTGGCGGTTATCAGCAATGGCCAGTTGATTGAGCAGGATACGGTGAGCGAAGTCTTCTCTCACCCGAAAACCCCGCTGGCGCAGCAGTTTATTCAATCGACGCTGCACCTGGATATCCCGGATGACTATCAGGTTCGACTGAAGCCGAATGCGCTTCCCGATAGCGTTCCGATGCTGCGCATGGAGTTTACCGGCCATTCCGTCGATGCCCCGCTGCTCTCTGAAACCGCTCGCCGCTTTAATGTGAACAACAACATTATTAGCGCGCAGATGGACTACGCCGGCGGCGTGAAGTTCGGCATTATGCTGACCGAGATGCACGGCACCACGGAGGATACCCAGGCCGCTATCGCCTGGCTGCAGGAAAATCATGTAAAAATAGAGGTACTGGGATATGTCTGAGGCAATGATTTGGCTGCTGTTGCGCGGCGTGTGGGAAACGCTGGCCATGACCTTCGTCTCCGGCTTTTTCGGTTTTGTCCTCGGCCTGCCGGTGGGTGTGCTGCTGTACGTCACCCGTCCGGGGCAGATTGCGGCTAACGCGAAGCTATACCGAACGCTGTCCGCGGTGGTTAACATTTTCCGTTCGATTCCTTTTATTATCCTGCTGGTGTGGATGATTCCGTTTACCCGGGTGATTGTCGGAACCTCGATTGGTCTGCAGGCGGCGATTGTGCCGCTGACGGTCGGCGCCGCGCCGTTTATCGCCCGGATGGTGGAAAACGCGCTGCTGGAAATTCCAACCGGGCTTATCGAAGCTTCGCGCGCGATGGGCGCCACGCCGATGCAGATCGTGCGTAAAGTACTGCTGCCGGAAGCGCTGCCGGGTCTGGTCAACGCGGCAACCATCACCCTTATTACCCTGGTCGGTTATTCCGCCATGGGCGGCGCGGTCGGTGCCGGTGGTCTGGGGCAGATTGGCTATCAGTACGGCTATATCGGCTACAACGCCACGGTTATGAATACCGTGCTGGTATTACTGGTTATTCTGGTTTATTTAATTCAATTCTCTGGCGATCGTATCGTCCGGGCTGTGACTCACAAATAACATTATCGACACAACATCATTCAGCCGCCTCAGGGCGGCCTGAATGACGCGTGTACACAGACTCTTACAAGAAGGAAATAACATGGCCTTTAATTTCAAAACCTTTGCGGCAGTCGGCGCGTTGATCGGTTCTCTGGCTCTGGTGGGTTGCGGTCAGGATGAAAAAGATCCGAACCATATCAAAGTCGGCGTCATCGTTGGTGCAGAGCAGCAGGTTGCTGAGGTGGCACAGAAAGTGGCGAAAGAGAAATACGGTCTCGACGTTGAACTGGTGACCTTCAACGATTACGTGCTGCCGAACGAAGCGCTGAGCAAAGGCGACATCGACGTTAACGCCTTCCAGCACAAACCGTATCTCGATCAGCAAATTAAAGACCGTGGTTACAAACTGGTTGCCGTTGGCAACTCCTTTGTCTACCCGATTGCCGGCTACTCCAAGAAAATTAAATCCCTCGACGAGCTACAGCCGGGCTCCCAGATTGCCATTCCGAACGATCCGACCAACCTCGGCCGCTCCCTGCTGCTGCTGCAGCAAGTTGGCCTGATCAAACTGAAAGAAGGCGTAGGTCTGCTGCCAACCTCCCTGGATATCATTGAAAACCCGAAAAACGTAAAAATTGTTGAACTGGAAGCGCCGCAGCTGCCGCGTTCCCTCGACGATGCGCAGATCGCTCTGGCGGTGATCAACACCACCTACGCCAGCCAGATCGGCCTGACTCCAGCGAAAGATGGTATTTTCGTCGAAGGTAAAGATTCTCCGTACGTTAACCTGATTGTGGCTCGCGAAGACAACAAAGACGCGGAAAATGTTAAGAAATTTGTTCAGGCGTACCAGAGCGACGAAGTGTACGAAGCCGCGAATAAAATCTTTAACGGCGGTGCGGTGAAAGGCTGGTAATCTTTTTTCACCGTAATATCATTCAGGACGGGCTTTATGCCCGTCTTGTCATTTATGCAAGCACCTGATTCAATAGCGCCCTGTTTGATTATTTATTGAGGAAATACTATGCGTGCTTTACCGGTCTGTTTGTTAGCACTCATGTTAAGCGGCTGTTCCATGCTAAGCAGATCTCCCGTCGAACCTGTACAAAGCACCGCAACCGCCCCCGCCAGAACGGAACCGGCAAAACCGAAAGTTACGCGCCCGGCGCCGGTACGCATTTATACCGATGCATCCGCACTGGTCGGCAAGCCTTTCCGCGATCTCGGTGAAGTGAGCGGTGAATCATGCCAGGCGAGTAACCAGGATTCGCCGCCGAATATCCCAACCGCGCGCAAGCGTCTGCAGATCAACGCGGCCAAAATGAAAGCCAACGCGGTGCTGCTGCACAGCTGCGAAGTCACCAGCGGGACACCAGGATGCTATCGCCAGGCCGTTTGCCTGGGTTCAGCGCTGAACGTTTCGGCGCAATGAGCGCATTTCAGTTCGCGCAGATAGGCGTTATTCGCTCGCCGTATAAAGAAAAATTTGCCGTGCCGCGCCAGCCGGGGCTGGTCAAAAACGGCGGCGGCGAACTGCACCTCCTGCCACCCTATAACCAGGCTGACGCCGTGCGCGGCCTGGAAGCCTTCAGCCATCTGTGGGTGTTGTTTGTTTTCCATCAGACGATGGAAGGCGGATGGCGGCCTACCGTGCGCCCTCCCCGCCTCGGCGGTAATGCGCGGATGGGGGTTTTCGCCACCCGCTCGACCTTTCGCCCAAACCCTATCGGCATGTCGCTGGTTGAGCTCAAGGGCGTTCGCTGCCATAAGGAGCAGGTAATACTGCAGCTTGGCAGTCTGGATCTGGTCGATGGTACTCCGGTGGTCGATATCAAACCGTATCTGCCCTTTGCCGAAGCGTTGCCGGATGCCAGCGCCAGCTACGCCCAGCAGGCGCCGCTGGCGGAGATGGCGGTCAGCTTTACGCCTGAAATGGAAACGCAGCTACTGGCCCTGGAGAAACGCTACCCGCGCCTGAAAGCATTCATTTGCGAAGTGCTGGCGCAGGATCCCCGTCCGGCCTATCGAAAAGAGGAAGAAGCGGGGAAAACCTATGCCGTCTGGCTGCTTGATTTTAACGTGCGCTGGCGCGTGATTCCGTCCGGTTTTGAAGTCTTTTCCCTTGAAGCGCGCTAATTTTATTTTCCTCTCTTTTGGCATCTTTGCCACACTGGTAAACTAAACCACTTTTTTTGTTTCAGGCTGGTCCGCCAGCCTGTTCCGATCGTCCACATGGAACCGTAACAACATGCGTACTAGCCAATACCTGCTCTCCACTCAAAAGGAGACACCTGCCGACGCCGAAGTCATCAGCCATCAGTTGATGCTGCGCGCCGGGATGATCCGTAAGCTGGCCTCCGGGTTATACACCTGGCTGCCGACCGGCCTGCGCGTCCTAAAAAAAGTCGAAAACATCGTGCGTGAAGAGATGAACAACGCCGGTGCTATCGAGGTGTCCATGCCGGTGGTGCAGCCAGCGGACTTATGGCAGGAGAGCGGTCGCTGGGAGCAATACGGTCCGGAGCTACTGCGCTTCGTTGACCGCGGCGACCGGCCGTTTGTCCTCGGGCCGACGCATGAAGAAGTGATCACCGACCTGATCCGCAACGAGCTGAACTCTTATAAGCAGCTGCCGCTGAACTTCTTCCAGATTCAGACCAAGTTCCGCGACGAAGTTCGCCCGCGCTTTGGCGTAATGCGTTCTCGCGAATTCCTGATGAAAGATGCTTACTCTTTCCATACCACTCAGGAATCGCTACAGGAAACCTACGATGCAATGTATGCCGCCTACAGCAAAATCTTCACCCGCATGGGTCTGGATTTCCGCGCGGTACAGGCTGACACCGGTTCTATCGGCGGTAGCGCATCGCATGAGTTCCAGGTGCTGGCACAGAGCGGCGAAGATGACGTTATCTTCTCTGACAGCTCTGATTTCGCAGCCAATATCGAGTTCGCAGAAGCGTTAGCGCCGCAAACGCCGCGCGCAGCGGCAACCCAGGAGATGACCCTGGTCGATACGCCGCAGGCCAAAACCATCGCCGAGCTGGTTGAGCAGTTCAACCTGCCGGTGGAGAAAACCGTCAAAACGCTGCTGGTTAAAGCGGTAGAAGACAGCGCGTATCCGCTGGTCGCCCTGCTGGTTCGCGGCGACCATGAGCTGAACGAAGTGAAAGCGGAGAAGCTGCCGCAGGTTGCCAGCCCGCTGACCTTTGCCACCGAAGCAGAGATTCGCGCCATCGTCAGCGCCGGTCCGGGTTCTCTGGGTCCGGTCAACATGCCGGTTCCGGTGGTGATTGACCGGACCGTGGCCGCAATGAGCGATTTTGCTGCCGGCGCCAATATTGATGGCAAACACTACTTCGGCATTAACTGGGATCGCGATGTCGCCACGCCGGAAGTCGCCGATATCCGTAACGTCGTCGCCGGCGATCCGAGCCCGGACGGTCAGGGTACGCTGCTGATTAAACGCGGTATCGAAGTGGGCCACATCTTCCAGCTGGGTACCAAGTACTCGCAGGCGATGAACGCCTCCGTCCAGGGCGAAGACGGGCGCAACCAGGTGCTGACCATGGGCTGCTACGGTATCGGGGTGACCCGCGTGGTGGCCGCTGCCATCGAGCAGAATCATGATGAGCGCGGCATCGTCTGGCCGGACGCCATTGCGCCTTTCCAGGTCGCGATCCTGCCGATGAACATGCACAAGTCCTACCGTGTGCAGGAGCTGGCTGAGAAGCTGTATGGTGAACTGCGCGCGCAGGGCATCGAAGTGCTGATGGATGACCGTAAAGAGCGTCCGGGTGTGATGTTTGCCGATATGGAGCTGATTGGTATCCCGCATACTATCGTTCTCGGCGATCGCAACCTCGACAACGACGATATCGAATACAAATATCGTCGTAACGGCGAGAAGCAGCTGATCAAAACCGGCGATATCGTCAATTACCTGGTTGGCGCCATTAAAGGCTAATTCCGCAGATCGCGACGAAAAACAAAAAGGCCTCGCGGATGCGAGGCCTTTTCTTTTCTACCGCGACAAGCGGTTACGGGTTGCAGTCTTTGCCCGGGACGAATTGAATGTCTTTATCCGCCATCAGCGTTTTGACCATTTCCCCACTGTCCGGGTTGGCTTCCAGCGTGAAGTGCCCTTCTACCACCAGCAGCACCGGGCGCGTTTGCGTCCCGCGGGCGGCGGCATAATCGCGTTCAAGCTGGGCATTATTGGCGACCGCAACGCGTTGACCGGTCGCACAGTCGGTAAAGGTCGCCGCATCCGCCATATAGAAGTACATTCCGCGCATGGCCATCGGCGTGGTCGGCAGACTGGCTTTTACCGATTTCAGGCTATAGTTCAGCGTTGATTCAAGCGGATTTCCTTCCCGATCGAGCATTTCCAGCGTCTCGCCCTTCGCCCGGAACCAGGACTTCTCACCTTTGCTATCGGTCAATACCAGCTTATCCGCAGTACGCGCCCAGGTGCCGTACGACGCGAACGATGACGGCTCACGGCTGACGCCCTGATAGCGTTCATTCATTATCCAGCTGCCATCTTTTTCGAGGAACAGCGAGGTTTCAATGCCCTCGCAATCGGCGCACGGTAAGATGCCGCGCCAGCTTTGCTGCATAGGCTTCAGTTCTTCCATCGGCGCTGGCTGTAGCGTCTCCACCTCTGAACGATGGTTACAGCCAAACAGCGCAAAAAGCGAGCCCGCTACCACCGCTGAAAATACAATTTTCTTCACTGTTCATTCCTTATCATCCATTCCACCCGTTCGCCATGGGCGTCTACTGACGAACTTTCCCACGCAGCGCTTTTACCGAGGACTTTTGTGCCTTCGAGGCCAGCCGGCGCTCTTTTGAGGCCCGGGTCGGCCGCGTTTCCCGGCGGCTTTTTTGCACTGCGGTTAATTCTTTGATTAAGGCCACCAGACGAGAGATAGCCGCTTCGCGATTCATCTCCTGGCTGCGATATTCCTGAGCTTTAATGATAACCACACCGTCGGCAGAAATTAAGTGGTGGCTGGCGGCAAGTAAACGTTCCTTATAATACTCAGGCAGGCTCGACGCCTTGATATCAAAACGCAAATGGATAGCGGTTGAGGCTTTATTCACGTGCTGGCCGCCCGCGCCCTGGGCGCGGATCCCGGAAAGGGTAAATTCGTCATCCGGAATGGCGACGCTGCGGCTAATCGTAATCATGCCGGCGGCTGCCAGGCGGTTAAATTAATTTCCAGATTATTCTTAGCATCAGATAACCAGATGCTACCGTCCTGCAACGTGGCCTGTAAGTTCATCGTCCGATCGGCAAAAGCGCTGAGCTGCGCAAGCTGCGTATCATCCAGATACCAGACCGTCAGTTTGCTGAACTGCGCCATCTTGCTCTTATTTTGCTGCCACCAGATTTCAGCGGCCCGGCTATTGTAGGCAAACAGCGCCACCTCTTGCGCCCGGGAGCAGGCTTTTTTAATCCGCCGCTCATCCGGTAAACCGAGCTCAATCCACAGGTCAACGCCGAGGTGATCGTTGAGCAACCACAGCTCCGCCTCGTCATCTGAAGAGAGGCCGCGGGTAAACTGCAGACGCTCGTCGGCGTATTTGATCCACGCCAGCAGCCGCAGCATCATGCGCTCCTGGGTTTCCGACGGATGCTGAGCCAGCGTCAGGCTGGCGTCGAGAAACTGGTTGCGATCCAGATCGGCAACGTTCACCGTGGCCTTATAAATTGTCGCTTTCAGCGCCATGAATAAACTCCTGAAATAAATGGCGGACATTGTAACGAAACTGGCGACAAAAGGCTGCCGGCAATCCGCGCCTCCCTTTTCATCCTGCTGATATTGCTTAAATGACTATGGTATAGTCACCTTGCTAAACAGAGTGTATCTTCGTAGGCTTAAACTTGCATCCCACGGTTGAGTCAGAATACTGACAGGAGGGCATGTGGACCACTATTGTGAGTTAATACGCAAGCGGTATGCGGAAATAGCCAGCGGAGACCTAGGGTATATTCCGGATGCGCTGGGTTGCGTGTTGAAAGTGTTGAATGAAATTGCGGCGGATGAGGCCCTTTCGGAGTCAGTCAGGGAAAAGGCCGCCTGTGCGGCAGCAAACTTACTGGTGAGCGATTATGTCAATGAATGATACTTATCAACCCATCAACTGCGATGATTATGACAACCTCGAACTTGCCTGCCAGCATCATCTGGTGCTAGTACTGACGCTCAAAGACGGTGAGCAGCTGCAGGCCAAAGCAAGCGATCTTATCTCGCGCAAAAATATCGAGTATCTGGTGGTGGAGCTGAGCGGAAATAATCGCGAGCTACGCCTGGATAAAATCGCCAGCTTCAGCCACCCGGAAATCGGTACCGTGGTGGTAAGTGAGTCCTGAATAAAAACGGGTGGCTCAGCCGCCCGTTTTCCTCCATCTGAGCTGCATGCCCTCACCTGCCAGCGCTTCCCCTTCGCGGGTGACAAACAGGGAATCCGCCGCCGCAATCAGCGTCTCACCGTAAAACAGCAGCGGTGTGGTATCGCGACGCCAGGGCGCCACCCCCAGCTCCTGCCAGATTTTTTTCAGCTTGCGGCCGCCATGACGGCCGACAATATGCAGATGGCCGCCGGCGCGAAAGCGCACCGTCACCCCCTCATCGGCGCGCGGCGCGCGTAAAGGCCCGCCAGCCAGCAGCGTCAGCTCGCCAAGCCCGTCCGGGAGACACAGCGGTTGGCGACAATCAGCCCACGGCACAACCGCCTCCGCCTGGCCGGGGAAATATTTCACCCACCACAGCCGCTGCTGGTAACGACGCACGGTAAAGTCGCCAAGGCGCAAACAGGGGAAGGCATCCTCCCGAGCCAGCGCGACTTCCCGCCAGATGCGCTCCGTCATTTCGCGCGAAGGCATCGGCGCATTGTGCCCCGCCAGCCAGCGCCGCAGCAGCGCGGCGCGGCGCGGCGCGCTCATAACCATCAGCGGCTCAATGGCTAACGTCCCGTCCGCCGCCACCAGCTTTGCCAGCTCTTCCGCCAGCAGCTCATCCAGCAGCTGTTCCTGCTCGCCACACAGGCTGGCGCTGCGGGCGACCGCCTCGCTAAAGTGCGGCCAACGCGCGTTCAGCCGCGGGACAACGCGCAGGCGGAGAAAGTTGCGATCGTAGGTATCATCCTGATTGCTCTCATCCTCAATCCAGCGCAGCTGATGAGCCAGCGCCCACTGACGTAACGCCTGGCGACGGCAGTTCAGCAGCGGACGGAGCAGCTTTGTGGCGGCAAAATCAGAACACGCCGCCATGGCAGCCAGCCCGGTCGGGCCGCTGCCGCGCTTAAGCGCCAGCAGAAAGGTTTCACACTGATCGTCAAGATGCTGCGCCGTGACCAGCACTTCCCCCGGCATCAGCGTCGTGCGGAAAGCCTGATAACGCGCCTGCCGGGCATGCGCCTCCACGCCGAGCCCCTCATTCGCCAGGGTCACCCGTTCCACCACCAGCGGAAGCTGCCATTGCTGACAAATCTGCTGACAGTGCGTAACCCAGCTATCGGCGTTAGCGCTCAGGCCGTGGTGAATATGGATGGCCCGCAGCTGCACCGTCGGATCACGCTCGCGCCAGCACACCAGCTGATGTAAAAGCACCGTCGAATCCAGGCCGCCGCTGAAGGCCACCAAAAACTGACGATAGGGTTGAAGGCTTGGCGCAATATCTGGAGTCATCATGATGATAGTGCTGGCTGAGAAGAGATAGCCCGGCACGTTACCGGCCCGGACTCTCGCTGGCAAGGGTTACTGTTGATAAATCTCCAGCGGCAGGCCGTCCGGATCGTTAAAGAAGGTAAAGCGCTTGTCGGTAAAGGGATCGACACGAATCCCCTCACAGGCCACGCCATGCGCTTCCAGATGAGCCACCGCCGCGTCAATATCATCCACGCTAAAGGCCAGATGGCGCAAACCGCAGGCTTCCGGGCGGCTGGGACGAGCAGGAGGGAACGGGAAAGAGAACAGCTCAATGACATACTCGCCATTCAATGCCAGATCGCCCTTCCACGAGTCGCGCTCTTCACGATAAAACTCGCTCTGCAGCGTAAAGCCGAGGATATCGCAGTAAAAGGCTTTGCTCTGCGCATAGTTGGTGGCGATGATGGCGATATGGTGAACCCGTTTTAAACCCAGCATGGTTAAACTCCTCCTGTTGATATTCACCAGGTTACTCGCAGCGCTCGCCGCGGCGCAAGCCCGTTAGTCATTTTTTAAGACTCGTACCCGGTATACGCCGTCATCGCCGCGCTTCGCGCCGTGGATGTCCGTCTCGAACCCCGGGTAATGGCGCCCAATCGAGCACAGCATCAGCAGGAAATCGAGTACCGTCCGGCTCTCTTCGGTAATCATCTCGCCAGGCATCAGCAGCGGTACGCCCGGCGGGTACGGTAGAATCATATTGGCAGAGATGCGCCCGACGAGGTTTTCCAGTTCAATGGTTTCCACCTCGCCTTTAATTTGCCGCTGCCAGGCCTGATTAGGGGTCATTTTCATTTCCGGCAGCACATCAAACGCGCTTAACATCAGCTGCGAAAGCTGGTGCTGGCGAATCAGGCGATGGATCCCCTGCGCCAGATCCTGAATGCGCATATTGCGGTAGAAGTCAGGATCTTCAGCATACAGATCCGGCAGCATATTCTTCACCCGCAGGTTGAGATCGTAGGCGCGCTTAAACTCCGTTAAGCCGCGCAGCAGCCCCATTGCCCGGGTTTTATCAATGCCGATGCTGAACAGAAACAGCAGGTTGTAGGGGCCGGTTTTCTCTACCACCACCCCGCGTTCATCCAGGAACTTCGCCACCAGCGCGGCCGGGATCCCTTCCTCCGCCATATGGCCCTGTTCGTCCATTCCCGGCGTGAGGATCGTTACCTTCACCGGATCGAGGAACATATGGTCATCATCGGCATCTTTAAAACCGTGCCAGTCCTCGCCGCTTGCCACCGGCCAGCACTGCACCTGCTCAATATCTTCCGGCTGCCAGATATCGAAGAACCAGCCGTCGGACTCTTCCCGTAAGCGCTGAACCTCCTTGCGAAAATCCATCGCTCGCTCTATCGAACGCTGAATCAGGCGCTTGCCTGAATTGCCGCGCAGCATTGCCGCCGCGGTTTCGATCGACGCAACGATCGGGTAGCTCGGCGACGTTGAGGTATGCATCATAAAGGCTTCATTAAAGGTCTCTTCGTCGTAGCTGCCTTTAATATGGATCAGCGATGCCTGCGACAACGCGGCCAGCATTTTGTGCGTCGATTGAGTTTCGAAGATCACCTTTCCGGGGATCCGTTCGCCGCTCATCCCGCTTTTCCCCTGGTAGATCGGATGGAAATGGGTATAGGGCACCCAGGCGGAGTCAAAATGGATCGAAGGCACATCCAGAGTCTCTTTGAGCCAGGTGGTGTTATAGAGCAGCCCGTCGTAGGTGGAGTTGGTGATCACCGCATGAACCGGCCACGCCGCCCCGCCCGTCGCGTTCACCTTTTGCTGGATACTATCGCGGGTAAATTCGCGTTTCGGGATGCCGCCCAGAATGCCCAACGCATTACGCGTCGGTTTCAGCCACAGCGGTACCACGTCGCTCATCATCAGCAGGTGCGCCAGAGATTTGTGGCAGTTACGGTCGATGAGCAGCGTACTGCCCGCCGGCGCGGAATACATGCCAACAATCTTATTCGAGGTCGAGGTTCCGTTAGTCACCATGTAGCTCTGTTCGGCGCCGAAGGCGCGGGCGATATACTCCTCGGCTTCGAGATGCGGACCGGTATGATCGAGCAGCGACCCCAGTTCGGTGACTGAAATCGACACGTCGGCTTTTAAGGTATTGCCGCCAAAGAAGTCATAAAACAGGCAGCCCACCGGGCTTTTCTGATACGCGCTGCCGCCCATGTGCCCGGGGGTACAGAAGGTATATTTCCCCTCCTGTACATAGTTGAACAAGGCTTTGGTAAACGGCGGCGTAATGTTGTCGAGGTATTCGCGGGTGTACTGGGCGATACGGGTGGCGATCTCCTGCGCCAGGCCGAGCGCGTATTCGAAGAACCACAGCGTCATGCGCAGATCCTGGCTGCTGACGTCCATCGTCGAATGCGCATTGATAAATGCATACAGCGGGAGGTATTCATTCAGCTGATTAATCTCGCTGCACAGATCGACGTTGTACTCATCCCAGTCGAAGATGACCCCGCAGATCCGCGGATTGTGTTCGATAAACTGCAGCAGGTCGGCGCTGTTTTGCGGCCAGATGGTCTGGAAACCCTGCCGTTGCAGGGCCGCTTCCAGCTCTTTGATCGGCTCGTCTTTATGATAGACGCCGTGGGGCCCCATGATGGCGATGATATTCACGCTTTCCTCCTGGAATTGACCTGAGTCAGGCATCATAGCAATCGCGCTGGCGTATCGCACATAAAAAAAGGGCCGGAAAATCCGGCCCCTGGAATACTTAACGCGAGCAACGATCAGGCGTAGCCGTAGCTCATCAGACGCTGATAGCGACGGTTCAACAGCTCTTCCTCGCTCAGGGTGTCGAGGTCAGCCAGGTCGGCCAGCAGCTGCGCTTTCAGGCTTGCCGCAATGGCTTCCGGATTACGATGCGCGCCGCCTAATGGCTCCGGAATAATGGAGTCAATCAGCTTCAGCTCTTTCAGACGCGGCGCAACGATGCCCATCGCTTCAGCCGCCAGCGGGGCTTTATCCGCACTTTTCCACAGGATGGAGGCGCAGCCTTCCGGGGAAATCACCGAGTAGGTGCTGTACTGCAGCATGTTCACTTTGTCGCCCACGCCAATCGCCAGCGCGCCGCCGGAACCACCTTCACCGATAACGGTGCAGATAACCGGTACGCTCAGACGTGACATTTCACGCAGGTTACGGGCAATCGCTTCAGACTGGCCACGCTCTTCCGCACCAACGCCAGGATATGCTCCTGGGGTGTCGATAAAGGTGATGATCGGCATTTTGAAGCGCTCAGCCATCTCCATCAGGCGCAGCGCCTTACGGTAGCCTTCCGGAGCCGGCATACCGAAGTTGCGACGAATTTTTTCTTTCGTTTCGCGCCCCTTCTGATGGCCGATAATCATCACCGGCCGCCCGTCCAGACGTGCAATACCACCGACAATCGCTTTATCGTCGGCATATGCGCGGTCACCGGCCAGCTCGTCAAATTCGTCGAATGCCAGGCGAACATAATCCAGGGTGTATGGGCGACGTGGATGGCGTGCCAGTTGCGCAACCTGCCATGCCCCCAGATCGGCGAAGATTTTGCGCGTCAGCTCTACGCTTTTTTCGCGCAGACGATGCACCTCTTCGTCGATGTTAATATCTAGTTTCTCATCCTGACGGCTTACTGCAGTCAGGGAATCGATTTTCGCTTCCAGCTCTGCAATCGGCTGTTCAAAATCAAGGAAATTCAGACTCATAGTATTCCTGTATTAGTCAAACTCCAGTTCCACCTGCTCCGAGCCGATCAGGCCACGCAGATCGTTGAGTAAACGATCGCTCGGAGAGACGCGCCATGTTGCGCCAAAACGCAGCCGCGCGCGCGCATCCGCCCTCTGATAATAGAGGTGTACTGGAATGGTTCCCGAACGGTGGGGTTCCAGAGACTGACGGAGTCGGTTTAAAAGCTGGTCATCAATTTGCCTGTCCGTCAGCGAGATAGCAAGCCCGCGAGCATATTTTTCCCGGGCTTCGTCAATGTCCATGACTTCACGGGCGGTCATTTTAAGCCCCCCGCTGAAGTCATCAAAGCTGACCTGTCCGCTGACGATAAGTATGCGGTCTTTTTCCAGCAATTGCTGATATTTATCCAGCGCGTCGGTGAATAACATCACCTCCAGACGCCCGGAACGGTCATCCAGCGTACAGATGCCGATACGATTACCGCGCTTGGTGACCATTACCCGCGCAGCAATAACGAGCCCCGCCGCCGTGGTGACTTTACCACGATCGGTCGGATGCATATCTTTAAGTCTCACGCCGCCAACATAGCGTTCAATCTCTTTTAAATACTGGTTGATCGGGTGGCCCGTCAGATACAGCCCCAGGGTCTCCCTTTCGCCATCCAGCACCACCTGCTCCGGCCACGGCTGGCAGTTGGCATAGGACTGTTCGATCTGTTCCGGCTCTTCCGCCAGCACCCCGAACATATCCGCCTGGCCAATCGCCTCGGCTTTCGCATGTTGATCGGCGGCCTTCAGCGCATCGCCCAGCGAATTCATTAATGCTGCACGATGCGGCCCGAGGCGGTCAAACGCCCCGGACATAATCAGTTTTTCCAGCACCCGCCGGTTGAGCTTTTTGGTATCGGTACGGGCGCAAAGATCGAACAACTCGCGGAAATAGCCACCGTCGTTACGCGCTTCGATAATGGCTTCGATCGGGCCTTCACCCACCCCTTTAATCGCGCCGATACCGTAAACGATTTCACCGTCGTCGTTAACGTGGAAATGGTACAGCCCGGAGTTGATATCCGGCGGCAGAATTTTCAGCCCCATCCGCCAGCATTCGTCTACCAGCCCGACCACTTTTTCGGTGTTATCCATATCCGCGGTCATCACCGCCGCCATAAACTCGGCGGGATAGTGCGCTTTCAGCCACAGCGTCTGGTAGGAGACCAGCGCATAGGCCGCCGAGTGCGATTTGTTAAACCCATAACCGGCGAATTTCTCCACCAGATCAAAGATTTTGATCGCCAGCTCGCCGTCAATGCCGTTTTTCCTCGCCCCTTCTTCGAAGGTACCGCGCTGCTTGGCCATCTCTTCCGGCTTTTTCTTACCCATCGCACGACGCAGCATATCCGCGCCGCCGAGAGTATAGCCTGAGAGCTCCTGGGCAATCTGCATGACCTGCTCCTGATAAAGGATAATGCCATACGTCGGCTCAAGCACCGGTTTCAGGCACTCATGCTGCCACTGCACGTCCGGGTAAGAGATCTCTTCGCGGCCGTGTTTACGGTCGATAAAGTTATCTACCATCCCCGATTGCAGCGGCCCCGGTCGGAACAGGGCCACCAAAGCGATCATATCTTCGAAGCAGTCGGGCTGAAGACGTTTAATGAGGTCTTTCATGCCGCGCGATTCAAGCTGGAAAACCGCGGTGGTTTCCGAGCGTTGCAGCATATCGAAGCTTTTCTTATCGTCCAGCGGGATCGCCGCGATATCCAGCGGCGGCTCGCCGTTCTTCGCCCGCCGCTTGTTGATCATCTCCAGCGCCCAGTTGATGATGGTCAGCGTACGCAGGCCAAGGAAGTCGAACTTCACCAGCCCGGCGTATTCTACGTCGTTCTTGTCAAACTGGGTAACCGGATGCAGACCGGCTTCATCGCAATATAGCGGGGCGAAATCGGTAATTTTGGTCGGGGCGATAACCACGCCCCCCGCATGCTTACCGGCGTTACGCGTGACGCCCTCCAGCTTGCGCGCCATGTCGATCAGGGCTTTAACTTCTTCGTCAGCTTCGTAGATTTCCGGCAGCTGCGGCTCGGCTTCAAACGCCTTTGCCAGCGTCATCCCCGGGTCGGGCGGCACCAGCTTCGAGATCCGATCGACGAACCCGTACGGGTGGCCCAGTACGCGGCCAACGTCGCGAATAACCGCCTTCGCCGCCATCGTACCGAAGGTGATAATCTGCGATACCGCATCGCGACCGTACATCTCCGCCACGTGCTCAATAACCTGATCGCGTTTCTCCATGCAGAAGTCGACGTCAAAGTCGGGCATCGATACACGTTCCGGGTTCAGGAAACGTTCAAACAGCAGATCGAACTCCAGCGGGTCGAGATCGGTGATTTTCAAAGCATAGGCCACCAGCGAACCGGCACCGGAACCACGACCAGGCCCGACCGGCACGCCGTTATCCTTCGACCACTGGATAAATTCCATCACGATCAGGAAGTAGCCCGGGAACCCCATCTGGTTAATCACCTGGAGTTCGATATCCAGACGTTCATCGTACTCCGGGCGACGTCTGACACGCTCTTCGGGGTCAGGAAACAGGAACTCGAGGCGCTCTTCCAGACCTTCCTTCGATTTCTTAATCAGATAATCTTCCGTCGTCATATCCCCGGTCGGGAACTGCGGCAGGAAGTATTCGCCCAGGCGCACGGTGACGTTGCAGCGCTTAGCGATTTCGACGCTATTCTCCAGCGCCTCCGGAATATCGGAGAACAGCTCGCACATCTCTTCTTCGCTGCGCATATATTGCTGCGGCGAGTACTTACGCGGGCGTTTGGGATCGTCAAGGGTGAAGCCGTCGTGAATCGCTACGCGGATCTCATGCGCATCGAAGTCACCTGTTTCCAGAAAACGCACGTCATTGGTGGCAACAACCGGCAAACCCCGCTCTTCCGCCAGCTGCACCGCGGCATGTAAATAAGCTTCTTCGTCGGCGCGGCCGGTACGGATCAGCTCCAGATAGTAGCGATTCGGGAAATGTTGTTCGTAGAAAGAGACGCATTGTTCGACCAGCGGCATATTGCCACGGGTCAGGCTGACGCCGACGTCGCCTTTCCTCGCCCCGGAGAGCAGAATCAGCCCTTCCTGGTGCTCGACCAGCCAGTCGCGGTCGATCCACGGCCCCTGCGCGCCGTAGCCACGCTGGTAGGCCCGGGAAATCAACATCGTCAGGTTCTGATATCCGGTATTGTTGGCCGCCAGCACGGTCAGTTCCGTCAGCTCATCGCCCAGCAGATCGCTCTGAACATGAAAATCCGCCCCGACGATCGGTTTGATCCCGGCGCCATGTCCCGCTCCGTAGAACTTCACCAGCCCACAGAGGTTGGTAAAATCGGTGATCGCCAGCGCAGGCATGCCGAGCGCGGCCGCCTTTTTCACCAGCGGCCCGGTTTTCGCCAGCCCATCGATCATGGAATAGTCGCTATGCACCCGCAGGTGGACGAAACGTGGTTCAGACATCTTCAGATTCCGGTTAACTTATTTCCCTACGCAAGAATCAGGACGCAAGGCCCAGGGCGCGTTTTACCGGGCCAAAACTGCGCCGATGATGCTCGGTTGCGCCATGTTCGATCAGTTTTTCCAGATGGAAAGCGGTAGGGTAGCCTTTATGCTGCGCAAAGCCATATTGAGGAAATTCAAGGTCCAGCTCAGTCATTTCCGCATCGCGCGCGACTTTAGCCAGAATAGACGCTGCGCTGATTTCTGCCACCCGGCTATCGCCTTTGACCACCGCCTGTGCAGGCATGGGCAGCGACGGGCAACGGTTGCCATCTATCAGCACAAACTCCGGCGCAATCGCTAAGCCGGCAACCGCGCGTTGCATCGCCAGCATGGTCGCATGCAGAATATTCAGCTCATCAATTTCATGTGGCTCCGCGCGACCCAGACTCCAGGCTAACGCCTTCTCTTTGATTTCATCGACCAGCGTCAGACGACGCTTTTCGCTTAATTTCTTGGAATCGTTCAGGCCGACAATTGGCCGGCCAGGGTCAAGGATTACCGCCGCGGTAACCACCGCGCCAACCAACGGCCCGCGGCCAACTTCGTCAACGCCGGCCACCAGATGGGTATGCGGATAAACAAACTCAATCATTTCGCTAACTCCAGTACTGCGTCCGCCGCCTGCTCATCAGCATTGCAGCGAATTTGTTGATGCAGCGCCCGGAAGGTATCGTGCATTTCGTGGCTGGTTTTGCCGTCGGCCAGCAGCGGTCGCAGCGCATCGGCAAGCCGCTGCGGCTGGCATTCGTCCTGCAACAGCTCTTTCACCAGCTCGCGTCCGGCCAGCAGATTCGGTAACGAAACGTAGTCGGTTTTCACCAGCCGTTTCGCCAGCCAGAAGGTAAACGGCTTCATGCGATAGCCAACCACCATCGGGCATTTGGCCAGCATACACTCCAGCGCCGCGGTCCCGGAGGCCAGCAGCGCGGCATCGCTGGCGATCATCGCATCACGCGCCTGACCATCCAGCAGATGGACCGGCAGATCCGCCGCCGTTTCCGCTTTAATCCGCTCGAACTGTTCGCGCCGTTTCGCATTGACCAGCGGGACCAGCACCTGCAGATCGGGATAGCTTGCACGCAGAATTTGCGCGGTTTTCAGAAAATCCGCACTGAGCATTTCCACTTCCGCACCGCGACTCCCCGGCAGCAGCGCCAGGCAATGCACGTCCCGGGCGATCCCTAAACGATCGCGCGCGGCGCCTTTATCCGGATCCAGCGGCATGGCATCCGCCATGGTATGACCGATAAAACGGCAGGGAACGTTAAATTTGTCGTAAAACGCTTTTTCGAAAGGCAGGAATGCCAGCACCAGATTGGTCGATCTGCCGATTTTGAAAACGCGTTTTTGCCGCCATGCCCATACCGAGGGGCTGACGTAATGGATAGTCTTAATACCCTGTTTTTTGAGATTGCCTTCGAGGGTGATATTGAAATCAGGCGCGTCGATGCCGACAAAAACGTCGGGACGCAGCTCGCTGAAACGGCGGGTAAGATCGGCGCGGATATGCAGCAGCCGACGTAAGCGGCCGAGCACTTCAACAATCCCCATGACCGCCAGCTCTTCCATCTCATACCAGGCTTCACACCCTTCGGCCTGCATCAGCGGCCCCGCCACGCCGACAAAGCGCGCATTGGGAATGCGCGCTTTGAGCGCGCGGATCAGACCGGCGCCAAGAATATCGCCGGAGGTTTCTCCGGCGACCAGGGCAATCGTCAGGGGACGCGGTTCAGCCATTAACGAATCAGACCGCGGGTTGAGCGGGCAAAGAAATCGACAAATGGCTGAACTTCAGGATGCTGAGCCGCCAGCCCGGCGATTTCCGGTTTGGCTTCGTCCAGCGTTTTTCCGCTGCGGTACAGCAGCTTATACGCGTTACGAATCGCGGTAATCGCTTCACGGCTAAAGCCGCGGCGCTTCAGGCCTTCGATGTTGACGCCATACGGCGTCGCGTGGTTGCCCTGGGCAATAACAAACGGCGGTACGTCCTGCGCAACGCCGGAGCAGCCGCCCACCATCACGTGTGCGCCGATGATGCAGAACTGGTGCACGGCGGTCATGCCGCCGATGATGACAAAATCATCCAGCGAGACATGCCCGGCAAGGGTGGCGTTATTGGCCAGAATACAGCGGTTGCCGACCGTACAATCATGCGCGACGTGCGCGTTGATCATCAGCAGGTTATCGCTGCCCACCTTCGTTAATCCACCGCCCTGTACTGTGCCGCGATGAATGGTGACGCTTTCGCGGATGCGGTTGCGATCGCCAATTTCCACACGGGTCGGTTCGCCAGCATATTTCAGATCCTGGTTAACTTCACCGATAGAAGCGAACTGATAGATCTCATTATCGCGACCAATTTTGGTGTGGCCGTTAACAACAACATGAGATTTCAGTACGGTACCTTCGCCTATTTCGACGTTAGCACCAACAATACAAAACGGGCCAATGTGAGCGTTAGCACCGATAACGGCGCCCTCTTCCACAATGGCAGTTGGATGAATAAAGGCGGTTTTATCAATCACGTATCAGGCCTCCCGGCTACGCGCACACATCATCGTTGCTTCGCAAACCACTTTACCGTCAACCAGTGCGACGCCTTTAAAGCGCGTCAGACCGCGGCGGGTTTTCTCGAAAGTGACTTCCATAATCATCTGATCGCCTGGCACTACCGGACGTTTGAAACGCGCTTCATCAATCCCGGCGAAGTAATAGAGTTCACCCGGTTCGAGCTTACCGACGCTTTTGAATGCCAGGATGCCGGTGGCCTGCGCCATTGCTTCCAGAATCAATACGCCTGGTAAAATCGGTTTACCAGGGAAATGCCCCTGGAAAAACGGTTCGTTAACAGAAACATTTTTTACTGCGCGCAGAAAACGACCTTCTTCAAAATCCAGCACGCGATCTACCAGCAGGAACGGGTAACGGTGAGGCAGAAGTTCCAGAATCTCTTCAATGTGCAGAGTATGAGTGTCAGTAGTCAAAATACTCTTCCTGTCTAAATATACTAAAAGGCAATAATAACACGGCCTGCGGCAATCTTATGAATGCAACAGGCCGAAAATTTTTACACCGTATCTTTCACGCGACGTCTTTGCCAGCAGTGACTGCCGCCTCAATGCCGCCGTGAATGATTTTGTGTGTCACCAGAGGCGCTACTCTTGCTGATTAACCTTACGCTCAATCGATTTGAGGCGCTTGCTGAGATCATCAATATTCATCACCAACGCTGCGGTTTTACGCCATACCTTATTCGGTTGCAGCGGGATACCTGAAGAATAGACCCCAGGCTCGGTGATAGGACGCATCACCATACCCATCCCGGTAACGGTAACTTTGTCGCAGATTTCCATATGGCCGTTGATCACGCTGGCGCCACCGATCATGCAGTAACGGCCAATTTTCAGGCTGCCTGCCATGATCACTCCGCCAGCAACGGCAGTATTGTCACCAATCACAACGTTATGCGCAATCTGGCACTGGTTATCAATGATGACGCCATTGCCGATGACGGTATCATCCAGTGCGCCACGATCGATAGTAGTACAGGCGCCGATCTCCACGCGATCGCCAATAATGACGCGACCCAGTTGCGGGATCTTCACCCAGTTGCCACGATCGTTGGCATAACCGAAACCATCGGCACCAATGACGGTGCTGGATTGAATCAGGCAATTCTCACCGATCTCAATCTCGTGGTAAACGGTCACGTTGGCCCACAAACGGGAGCCAGCACCAATTTTCGTCTTTTTCCCAACGAAGCACCCGGCGCCGATAACCACGTTATCACCCAGCACAACGTCGGATTCGATAACGGCATTCGGGCCAATCGCTACGTTTTTACCCAGCTTCGCCGTAGCATCAATAACCGCGCTGGGCGCGATATTCTGCGCCGGCTGCGGCGTGGTATCAAGAATTTGAGCCATGCGCGCGTAGGTCAGGTAGGGATTACGCACTACCAGCGCGGCGCCTTGGGCAAAAGGTAAATCATCCTGCGTCATGACAACGGCAGAAGCCTGGCAAGCGGCCAGGTGCTCACGGTACTTAGGGTTGACCATGAACGTAATATGGCCTGCTTTTGCACTCTGCATGGACGCAACGCCGGTGATGACGATATCGCCATCACCGTGTAATTCTGCATCCAACTGCTGCGCAAGATCAGCCAGTCGAATTGAAGGCATTACTTATTTAACCTGTTTCAGCACATCAGCGGTGATGTCTTTCACATCGCTGCTGTTGTATGCAACGGCATTAGAATCAACAACCAGATCGATGCTCTGGTTGCTCGCTACGCTTTTCACAGCAGTCTGGATACGGGTAACCAGTTTGCCACGTTCTTCGTTAGAACGACGGGCGCGATCCTGCTCAAAAGACTGAGCCTTCTGAGAGAAGGTCTGGCGCTGAGCCATAACGTCTTTTTCCAGCTTGGTACGATCGGCACCTGGTTTCATGGACTGCAGACGCTGCATTTTGGACTGCAGATCGCCTTCCATACGCTGCAGCTCGCTAGCGCGGCCTTTAAACTCGTTTTCCAGCGTATTAGAAACGCCAGTTTTCTGGGCAACCTGTTGGAACAGGCTGTTCATGTTAACCATTGCAATTTTATCTGCCGCTTGTGCGGAAGTTACCATTGCTAAACCCAGACCTGCAGCTAATAACCACTTTTTCACAATTAACTCCTTACCATCCCATGAGTACCCAGGGGTACCGTTATTTGCGTGGCCAGGCGATAACCGCGGTTATCGCCTAAAGTCAGCGCTATACTGCACTTACATTCCGTTGTTGCCCGCAATTACCAGGTTTTACCAATGTTAAACTGGAACTGCTCGGCTTTGTCTCCCTCGTACTTTTTAAACGGTTGGGCGTAGGAGAATACCAACGGCCCCAACGGCGACATCCACTGTACCGCAATACCGGCAGACATACGGATGTTGCTCGGATCACCGTAATCCGGATAACCCGCGTAAGCGCTCGAATCCCAGTGTGTATCCCACACGGTACCCATATCCCAGAAGAAGGAAGTACGGACCGAGTTCGCATACTTATCGCTGATAAACGGCGTCGGCGTAATCATCTCCAGGCTGGCAACGGCCATGGCGTTACCACCCACTGCATCATCCGATTTACACGGCGCAGATTCGGTGCTCTTACAGTTACTGTCATAGCTGTCATCATCATCGTGACGACTGCTGGCCGGGAAATAAACCGCTTTCGGACCAATGGTGTTCGACTGGAACCCGCGCACGGTGCTTGAACCACCGGCGTAGAAGTTCTCATAGAACGGCATCTCTTTACCGCCGAGGCCGTCACCATAACCAAAGCGGGTACGTCCCAGAACCACCCACTTGTGATCGTTATCGATCGGTACGTAGGTGGCCGTATCGAGCGTGGCTTTGTAGTATTCGTTATCAGAGCCAGGAATGGTCACTTTACCATTCAGGTTGACGCGCGAACCTTCCGTTGGGAAGAAGCCACGGTCGAGCCTGTTATAGGTCCAACCGTAGTTGAAGGTGAAGTCGTCGGCGCTAAATGAGTTTCTATCATCGGTGTTATCCGGATATTGACCCATTGAGTTCAGATAACGCCACATCGACACCTGCGGCTGCATATTGGACAGGGAGTTATGGACGTACCCTAAGCCCGCGCGCAGCGTATTGTATTCGTTTACCGGGAAGCCCAGCGTTACGTCTGTACCATAGCTTTTGTTGGTATAGTCAGACAGATCCGCATCGTTCGCATCGAAGTCGTTATAGAAGATACGACCACCGAGACTGACGCCATCCACGGTAAAGTACGGGTTGGTTACCGACAGTTCAGTATAGGTCTGGTAATCGTTTTTGGTGCCGTTAATTCCAACGGAATAGCCGGTACCCAGCCAGTTGTCCTGCTGAACGCCGGCCTGGAAGCTCACACCGCTTTCGGTACCGTAACCGATACCGAAGTTGAAGCTGCCGGTGTTACGTTCTTTGACCTTATAGACCACGTCTACCTGATCCGGACTGCCCGGTACGCGCTGCGTATCGGTATCAACCGTTTCGAAATAGCCGAGACGATTCAGACGATCCTTACCCTGATCGACCAGGTCGCTACCCAGCCATGCCCCTTCCATCTGACGCATTTCGCGACGCAGAACGGCATCTTTCGAGGTGTCGTTGCCTTCAAAGCGGATTTTACGCACGTAGTAACGGTTGCCCGCGTCTACGTTGACGTGCAGCTTGACGGTCTTGTCGGTATCGTTGATTTCCGGCTGCGACTGGACGCGCGGGTAGGCGTAACCGTAGCGACCGAGGAGTTTCTTAATATCATTCTCCATTTTGGTCACTTTGGCGCCGTTATACAGCTCGCCCGGCTCCACTTTGGTCAAGGCTTCGATTTCTGCCGAATGTCCTGCCAGATCGCCCGTCACCTGCACACCGGACAGCTTGTACTGATCGCCTTCGGTGATGTTTACGGTGATGTAGATGCCTTTTTTATCCGGCGTCAGGCTCACCTGGGTGGAGTCGATGTTGAAACGTGCGTAACCGCGATCCAGATAGTAACTGCGCAGGGTTTCGAGATCCCCGGCGAGCTTCTGTTTCTGATATTTGCGATCGCCGACTACGTTCCACCACGGCACTTCGTCGCGCAGCTGGAATGTTGAAATCAGTTCATCGGTGCTGAATGCATGGTTACCGACGATATTGATCTGCTGGATTTTCGCCGAGACGCCTTCCTGGAATACCAGTTTCAGGTCAACGCGGTTACGCGGCAGCGGAGTGACGACAGCTTTTACGCTGGCGCTGTACTTACCGACGCTGTAGTAGAAATCTTCCAGCCCTTTCTCAATATCAGCGAGCGTCGTGCGGTCAAGAGACTCACCCACACGAACGCCGGATGCCTCAAGGTTTTGCTTGAGCATGTCATCCTTCACCGACTTGTTACCGGAGAAAGTGATGCTGGCAATCGTTGGGCGCTCTTTCACCTGCACCAGCAGGGTATCACCATCGCGCAGGACGCGAACGTCCTCAAAGTTGCCAGTGGCAAACAGAGCGCGAATGGTGTTACTGATATCATCATCGGTCACCGTATCGCCAGGACGCACTGGCATACTGAGGAGGGCCGCACCAACAGCGACACGCTGCAAGCCTTCGAAATGAATGTCCTTCACCACGAACCCTTCAGCACCGTATACGGTTGCGCTGCTAAACAGCAGCGACGCTATGAGCAACTTTTTCATCGCCATCGTTATTATGCGTTCTTCCTAACAAACTCTCTTACAACCGAGAGAAATCATTGAAAAGTGCAAGCCCCATTAACAACACCAGCAGTATTGAGCCAATGCGATAACTAAAGTCTTGAACTCGCTCGGATACCGGCCCGCCCTTCAGCTTTTCAATCGCCAAAAACAGCAGGTGCCCCCCGTCCAGGACGGGAAGCGGGAACAGATTGATTATTCCGAGGTTCACGCTAATCAGCGCAAGGAACATCAGATAGTAAATCAACCCAAACTCCGCTGACATTCCAGCCCCCTGGGCGATAGAAATCGGCCCGCTGAGGTTGTTCAGTTTGACATCACCGGTTATCAATTTACCCAGCATCCTGACCGTTAACGACATCAGTTGCCAGGTCTTATCCGTGGCTTCAGCAATGGCGGCAAACGGCCCGTACTGACGCACTGTCTTATACTCATCAGGCAGCGGGATGACCTTAGGCACAACCCCTGCAAACCCTTCAGCTTTGCCTTTTCCGGGTTTCGAATCTGGCGTCAGCGTAACAGACAAAGGACTACCCTGTCGCTCGATGTCCAATACCAACGCCCTACCCGGATTATCACGCACCAGATTCACAAACATCATCCACTGCGTTAACGGTTGACCATCGACTTTAACGATCCTGTCGCCCGCTTGCAAACCGGCCTTCTGCGCCGCCGAGTTTGATTGTACTTCTGCCAGTACCGTATCAATCTGCGCGCTGCGGGGCTGAATGCCCAACGATGTCACCGGATCTTGTTTATCCGGCTCGAACGCCCAGTGCCGCAGATCGAGGATTTTATCCTGACGCTGAGCTGTCCCGAAAGGGGCGACCGTAACTATTGTTTGCTCGTCGCCGATCTTCGAGACCAGCGCCATGCGCACAGCATCCCAATCAGGCGTTTCGATGCCATCTATCGCTTTAAGTTCCGTTCCTTTTGCAATTTGTGCGTGCGCGGCAATCGAATCGGGCACTATTTCGCCAACGACCGGACGCACGCCAGGGACACCGATGATGAACACCAGCCAGTAGGCAAAGATGGCAAAAATGAAGTTGGCGATCGGTCCGGCAGCGATGATAGCCGCGCGTTGACCGACGGTTTTGTTATTGAAAGCGTAGTGGCGCATCTCTGGCGCCACCGGCTCGACGCGCTCGTCGAGCATTTTGACGTAACCGCCGAGTGGAATCAGGGCGATGACGAATTCCGTTCCCTGTTTGTCAAAACGTCGCCATAACGCTTTGCCAAAGCCGATGGAAAAGCGTTCAACGCGAACGCCACAGCGACGAGCCACCCAGAAATGGCCAAATTCATGCACGGTGATCAATACGCCCAGCGCAATGATAAAGGCAGCCAAATTCCAGAGAACGCTTAGCATAAAACCTTCCGTCAAATCGTCCTGAAGACCAACAATAGCAGACACGCGAATACCGGTACCGCCGCCGTCAGGCTATCGATACGATCCAGTATTCCACCGTGTCCGGGAATCAGATGACCGCTATCCTTAATGCCGGCCTCTCGCTTAAACATACTCTCAGTCAGATCGCCAAGCACCGACGCCAGAGCAGCGACGACGGAACAAATCAGCAAGACCGTCGGGGTGACGTCCAGATCCGCCCACAGACCGTAGGCCCAGGAGATAACCGCAGCCGTCAGCAGGCCCCCGAAGAAACCCTGCCAGGTTTTACCCGGAGAAACTTTCGGCGCCAGCTTATGCTTGCCAAACAGCTTGCCGAACATATAGGCGCCAGAATCCGCGCCCCAGACCAGAATCATCACGTACAGTAGCCACACGGCGCCGCTGTAATGGTTATCCGCATAATGCCAGGCGCGCAGCGACAGCATGCCCCAGAAGAACGGGACGATGGTCAGAATGCCAAAAATCAGACGCAGCGTTTTCGAGTTCCGCCAGAAAGCGGCGGAGGCCGGGTAAGACAGCACCAGCAGCAGCGCCGCAATCCACCAGACAAACGAGGCCCATAGCGAACCCTCAACCAGCGGCTGATGGGCGTCATAATGATATTCAGGCATCAGGAACAGCATCAACGCCAGCAGCAGACCGCAAAGCACGGCCAGCCAGACGCGTTGTGTGGTTGAAGTGAAACCGCTTAATTGCCCCCACTCCCACGCAGCGAGCATGCAAACGACCAGGGTGACGATAGCAAAACCCGCAGGCGGCAACAAAAAAAGCGCCGCAATGACCACGGGGATTAAAACGAAAGCCGATATCAGGCGATACTTCAGCAAAAGCGACCCCCATCAGGCATGATTGCCACCCGGCTCAGTGCCGCCAAAACGACGCTCTCGATTAACAAAGGCATGGAGTGCACCTTCAAAGTCCTGTTCAGCAAAATCGGGCCAAAGAACATCGGTAAAGTAAAGTTCGGCATAGGCAATTTGCCAAATCAAAAAATTACTGATGCGATGCTCTCCCCCGGTCCTAATAACTAAATCTACAGGTGCCAGTTCATGCATGCAGACCTGCTGACTCAGCATGTCTTCCGTGATCTGTGCGGGCTGAAGTAACCCGTTCTGTACCTGTTCGGCCAGATTGCGGACACCTTGAATAATATCCCAGCGCCCACCGTAGTTCGCTGCAATATTCAGCGTCAAGCCAGTGTTGTTCTCAGTTAACGCTTCCGCTTTGCGGATCCGTTCCTGCAGACGGGCATTAAAACGCGTGGTCTCGCCGATGATCCGCAGGCGGACGTTATGCCGATGCAGACTTTTCACTTCGCTATCCAGCGCCCAGACAAACAGCTCCATCAGGGCGCTGACTTCCTGCGCCGGACGGTTCCAGTTTTCACTGCTGAATGCGTAGAGCGTCAGCGCTTCAATACCATTGTTCGCCGCGAAGGAAACTGCGCGACGAACTGATTTCGCCCCGGCTTTATGGCCGAATGCGCGAATTTTTCCTTGCTGTTTCGCCCAACGACCGTTGCCATCCATAATGATGGCGACATGGCGACAGCCATGCGCAGGCGACACTTCGCTGACAGTTTGATTAGCAGACAACATAACGCGTTTTAAGTCCATAATAAGGATTAGCCAAGCCACTAAACGCGAGCAACCGGTCAGCGCTGTATACGCATTTTTATCCCGTGCCGAAGCTACGGCTAATCGCAGAGAACAACCAAAAGCTTTACGCAAAAAAGCCGTGTTTCGCCACGGCCACCGCAATCTTTGACAACAAAATGCAACGATTGGGTGGCGCAGACTATATCACTGAAGCCCAGCGCCCACAAATATCACAGCGTGTCGCGAGGTTCAGCCGCGCGTTGTCAGATGTTTTATCTGCTTCAGTGCGGCAGCCCTGGCGTGCGCGTCGATAATCAGCACTTCATCAATGCTTTGCGGTTCATCCACTGCCAGCTGTTCCAGCACCGCGAGGTTAACCGCCGCAATGTCGGTAAAGCGAATTTCCTCAGCCAGAAAGGCGGCGACTGAAATTTCATTGGCCGCATTCAGCGCCGTTGTCGCCGCCTGTCCCCGATCAAAGGCATCCATCGCCAGCTTCAGACACGGATAACGTGCGTAATCCGGCGCAGAGAAGCTCAGCTGACTCAGTTGGCAGAAATCTAACGCTTCCACTCCGGAGTGCAGACGGTCTGGCCACCCCATCGTATGGGCGATCGGCGTGCGCATATCCGGTGCGCCAAGCTGCGCAATGACGCTGCCATCAAGGTAGCGCACCATAGAATGAATAACGGACTGCGGATGGATCAGCACTTCCATCTGTTGGGCCGAGGCGTTGAACAGCCAGCGGGCTTCGATATATTCCAGCCCCTTATTCATCATCGTGGCGGAATCGACAGAGATTTTGCGTCCCATTGACCAGTTGGGGTGACGGCAGGCCTGATCCGGCGTCATTGCCGCCAGTTCCGCCAGTGCCGTTTCCCGGAAGGGACCACCGGAACCGGTCAGCAGAATCGACGAAACGCCGTTCTGCGTCAGGTCAGCGTATCCGAGATGATGTTGAATATTTACCGGCAAACTCTGAAAAATGGCGTTATGTTCACTGTCGACGGGCAGCAGGCGCGCGCCGGACTGCTGCACGGCATCCATAAACAGGCGCCCGCAGGTCACCAGCGACTCTTTGTTCGCCAGCAGCACCGTTTTGCCGGCGCGAATGGCGGCCAGCGTCGGCACCAGCCCGGCAGCGCCGACGATGGCCGCCATCACCTGATCGACATCGTCCAGCGCCGCGACATCGGCGGCAGCCTGCTGGCCGCTTAGTACTTCGGTGCGGCTACCGTGTTCGCGTAACCGGATACGCAACCCATCTGCGCTTTGCACATCGTCCATAACCGCATAGCGGGGAGAGAATTCCAGACATTGTTCAACCATACGGTCGACATTTTTCCCCGCGACCAGCGCGGCGACGGAAAAGCGATCGGGGTTATGGCGCACCACATCCAGCGTGCTGCAGCCAATTGAACCGGTCGAACCGAGAACGGTTAATTGCTTCATGAGATGTCCAGAAGAATTGAGACAGGATAAAAAGAAAAACGCCGCCAGCAAGCCCTTGCACCACAATCACCCGGGAGCAGGTCGGCGCTCTATCACCTTCGGCAAGCGTGCCAGAGGCTACAGGGCCGACCGTTTTAACACAATCCCAGCAATTGAGCGTTCGGTCTTCTGTACGGCGTTTCAGACTTTACGCCCGCCCTGCCCTTCACTAGCAACGGGAGGCGAACGTATCAGCAGAGAATCAGAACTGCATCAGTTCAGCTTCTTTATCTGCCAGCGCCGCATCAACTTTCTTAATGGCGGCGTCAGTCATTTTCTGCACGTCGTCCTGAGAACGGCGATCGTCATCTTCGCTGATCTCTTTGTCTTTCAGCAGCGCTTTCACTTTGTCGTTGGCATCACGACGAACGTTACGTACTGACACGCGAGCCTGCTCGGCTTCGGCGCGCACGATCTTGGTCAGATCTTTACGACGCTCTTCGGTCAGCGGAGGCAGCGGAACGCGGATGTCGGTACCCGCAGAGCTTGGGTTCAGACCGAGGTCAGAAGCCATGATCGCTTTCTCAACCGCCGGGCTCATGGAGCGATCGAACACGTTGATTTTCAGAGTACGGGAGTCTTCTACCGTTACGCTTGCCAGCTGACGCAGCGGCGTCGGCGTGCCGTAGTATTCCACGACAATGCCATCCAGCAGGCTGGGAGAAGCACGACCCGTGCGTATTTTGCTGATTTGGGTTTTGAACGCTTCGACGCATTTTTCCATGCGTACTTCAGCATCTTTTCTGATATCGCTAATCACGTTACGAATCCTTGAAAACTTGTCTCAGACAGACCAGACGGTCGCTCACCGTAAAAGTGAGCTAAGTATAGTCAGATTTAATGCAAATCACCGGGCAATCGGCCCGCGAAAGTAAGGCGGAATATTACCCGGATTTGGCGCTGACGGGAATTATTCCGTAATTAATGTGCCTTCTTTTTCGCCCATCACCACGCGACGCAGCGCGCCGGGTTTGTTCATGTTGAAGACGCGAATCGGCAATTTATGGTCACGCGCCAGGGTAAAGGCGGCCAAATCCATAACTTTCAGTTCTTTATCAAGAACTTCGCTGTAGCTCAGCTGATCGTACATGGTGGCAGACGGGTCTTTGGCCGGGTCGGCGGTAAATACGCCATCAACTTTGGTGGCCTTCAGCACGACATCCGCTTCAATTTCAATCCCGCGCAGGCAGGCTGCGGAGTCGGTGGTGAAGAAGGGATTACCGGTGCCCGCGGAAAGAATCACCACGCGGTTGTTACGCAGCAGGCTGATCGCTTCCGCCCAGCTGTAGTTATCGCACACGCCGTTCAGCGGAATGGCCGACATCAGGCGAGCGTTCACATAGGCGCGATGGAGAGAGTCACGCATTGCAAGGCCGTTCATCACCGTTGCCAGCATGCCCATGTGGTCGCCCACAACGCGGTTCATACCCGCTTTCGCCAGCCCAGCACCACGGAACAGGTTACCGCCACCAATCACTACGCCAACCTGAATACCCAGTTCAACCAGTTCTTTGATTTCCTGAGCCATACGGTCAAGTATGCTTGCATCAATACCGAAGCCTTCCGAACCCTGCAGAGCTTCGCCACTTAACTTAAGCAGAATACGTTTGTAGACGGGTTTTGCATTGGTAGCCATGTTTCTTTCCTGAGACTGTCAACGAGTGAGATGAATGAATACTGGCGACATTGTATGTCGCTTTTCAGCGCCGCCACTATAAGCAGTTGGCTGAATTTACAAAATGGGCACAAAAAGAAGCCGCCCTCAGGCGGCTCCTTTTAAAAATTAAGACTGCTTGGACATCGCAGCAACTTCGGCTGCAAAGTCAGTCTCAACTTTCTCGATGCCTTCGCCCACTTCAAAGCGAATGAAGCCAGTCACGTCGGCGTTGTGCTCTTTCAGCAGCTGAGCAACAGATTTGCTCGGGTCCATAACGAAAGGCTGACCAGTCAGAGAAACTTCGCCGGTGAATTTCTTCATGCGGCCTTCAACCATTTTCTCTGCGATTTCTTTCGGCTTACCGGACTGCATCGCGATGTCCAGCTGAACCTGGTACTCTTTCTCTACGACTTCAGCAGAAACGTCTTCCGGCTTAACGAATTCCGGCTTGCTTGCAGCGATGTGCATTGCCAGCTGTTTAACCAGTTCCTGATCCGCGCCTTTAGCCGCAACCAGAACGCCGATACGTGCGCCGTGCTGGTAAGAACCCAGAACTTCGCCTTCCAGGGCAGCAACGCGACGGATGTTGATGTTCTCACCGATTTTCGCAACCAGCGCAACACGCTCTTCTTCGAACTGTGCCTTCAGCACCTCAACATCGGTGATTTTGCCAGCAACCGCTGCGTCCAGAACTTTGTTAGCAAATGCCTGGAAACCGCCGTCTTTCGCGACGAAGTCAGTCTGGCAGTTAACTTCCAGAATGATGCCGTAGGTGCCGTCGATTTTGGTGATGATCACGCCGTCAGCAGCAACGTTGCCTGCTTTTTTCGCCGCTTTGATCGCGCCGGATTTACGCATGTTTTCGATTGCCAGCTCGATGTCGCCGTTCGCTTCAGTCAGCGCTTTTTTGCAATCCATCATGCCTGCGCCAGTACGTTCGCGCAGCTCTTTTACCAGGGATGCGGTAATTTCAGCCATTCTTTAATCCTCGGGAGAGATGACCTGCCCGGTTCAAAGAACCAAACAGGTTTAAAAGTGAAAAAGGGGCCAAATATAGGCCCCTATTTATACACGGTACTAAATAAGGGCTAGACCTTATTATTCAGCTTCTACGAAGCTTTCTTCCGCCTGAGAAGCCAGATCCTGAGAACGACCTTCACGCACGGTTGCCGCTACAGCGCCCAGGTACAGGCTAACAGCGCGGATTGCGTCGTCGTTACCCGGGATAACGAAGTCTACGCCGTCCGGATCGGAGTTAGTATCAACGATAGCAAATACCGGGATACCCAGGTTGTTTGCTTCTTTGATAGCGATGTGCTCGTGGTCAGCGTCGATAACGAACAGTGCGTCCGGCAGGCCGCCCATGTCTTTGATACCGCCCAGGCTGTTTTCCAGCTTGTCCAGCTCACGAGTGCGCATCAGCGCTTCTTTCTTGGTCAGCTTCTCGAAAGTACCGTCCTGGGACTGAGTTTCCAGGTCTTTCAGACGTTTGATGGACTGACGAACGGTTTTCCAGTTAGTCAGCATACCGCCCAACCAGCGATGGTTCACGAAGAACTGGTCGCAGCTGTTAGCAGCTTCTTTTACCGCTTCGCTTGCAGCGCGTTTCGTACCAACGAAAAGGATTTTACCTTTACGAGCAGAGATCTTGTTCAGTTCAGCCAGAGCTTCGTTGAACATCGGTACAGTTTTCTCAAGGTTGATGATGTGAACTTTGTTACGCGCGCCGAAGATGAAAGGCTTCATTTTCGGGTTCCAGTAACGGGTCTGGTGACCAAAGTGAACACCAGCCTTGAGCATGTCGCGCATGGAAACAGTTGCCATGTTTAAAACCTCTATAGATAAAGTTGGGGTTATGCCTCCACGTATCCCATATTACCGACCCCAAAGGGCACCCCGGAATATGTGCCGATACGTGTGTGTTATTTACACAAAGTGAGATTTGTCGCTTCAGTCCATCCTGTGTAGTACGAAATGGAACGGAAGTCCGGCGCGCTTTATACCACAAAACAGGATCAGAAACCAACTCTTGTTGACGCTGAGTGCGCTTAATGATTCTCAATTTGGCAGCAGGTCACCCGGACTGTTAACATTGACAGGACTGACTCTTATTATTGTCGAAAAAATCGACACAGCTGGACACATTCCATGGCTATATCTATCAAAACATCTGAAGACATCGAAAAAATGCGCGTTGCCGGCCGCCTGGCCGCCGAAGTGCTGGAAATGATCGAACCCTACGTTAAACCGGGCGTCAGCACCGGCGAACTGGACCGTATCTGCAACGACTATATCGTTAACGAGCAGAAAGCGGTCTCCGCCTGCCTCGGTTACCACGGTTTTCCAAAATCCGTGTGCATCTCTATTAATGAAGTCGTCTGTCACGGTATCCCTGACGATGAAAAACTGCTGAAAGACGGCGACATCGTCAACATTGATGTTACGGTCATTAAAGATGATTTCCACGGCGATACCTCGAAGATGTTTATCGTCGGCAAACCGACGATCCTCGGCGAGCGTCTGTGCCGCATCACGCAGGAAAGCCTGTATCTGGCCCTGAAGATGGTTAAGCCGGGTATCAACCTACGCGCGATCGGCGCGGCGATTCAGAAATTCGTGGAAGCGGAAGGTTTCTCCGTCGTGCGTGAATACTGCGGCCACGGCATCGGCCGCGGCTTCCATGAAGAGCCGCAGGTGCTGCACTACGACTCCCCGGAAACCAACGTGGTGCTCAAGCCGGGCATGACCTTCACCATCGAGCCGATGGTCAATGCGGGCAGGAAAGAGATCCGCAGCATGAAAGACGGCTGGACGGTGAAAACCAAAGACCGGAGCTTGTCTGCGCAGTACGAGCATACTATTGTGGTGACAGATAACGGCTGCGAAATTCTGACGCTACGCAAGGATGACACCATCCCGGCGATAATCTCGCACGAAGCATAACGAAAAGCCGGCGCCCGCCGGCTTTTTTATGGGTGATAGTTTTTTCTTATGGTGACGCGATGAGCAACTCTTTACCTGACGCTGTCTCCCCTGGCCTCTCCGTCCAGCCTGATAACCCAGGTAGCTGGCCGCAGGGTGACCTGAACTGTGCCACCATTAAGGCACATCTTGATATCTTCCAGCGCTGGCTGGGTGAAGCGTTCGATAGCGGTATGACTGCCGAGGCGCTGATCGAAGCGCGTACCGAATTTATCGACCAGCTGCTCCAGCGTCTGTGGATTGATTACGGCTTTGGCGCAGTCGGCGATCTGGCGCTGGTCGCGGTCGGCGGATACGGTCGCGGCGAGTTACACCCGCTCTCCGACGTCGACCTGCTGATCCTCAGCCGCAAGAAGCTCTCCGATGAGCAGGCGCAGAAAGTCGGCGAACTGCTGACCCTGCTGTGGGACATCAAGCTTGAGGTTGGCCACAGCGTGCGAACGCTGGAAGAGTGCCTGCTGGAAGGGCTATCCGACCTGAGCGTCGCCACGAACCTGATTGAATCACGCCTGCTGATTGGCGATGTCGCGCTATTCCTTGAGCTGCAAAAACATATTTTCAGCGATGGTTTCTGGCCCTCGGAGAAGTTCTTTGCCGCTAAGGTGGAAGAGCAACAGGTCCGCCACCAGCGCTATCACGGCACCAGCTATAACCTCGAGCCGGATGTGAAAAGCAGCCCCGGTGGCCTGCGCGATATCCACACCCTGCAGTGGGTAGCCCGCCGCCACTTCGGCGCCACCTCCATGGATGAAATGGTCGGCTTCGGTTTTCTCACCGAAGCCGAGCGCAACGAGCTCAACGAATGTCTGCACCAGCTCTGGCGGATCCGCTTTGCTCTGCATCTGGAGCTGACGCGTTACGACAACCGTCTGCTGTTCGACCGCCAGCTCAGCGTCGCCCGTCGCTTAGGCTATGAGGGTGAAGGCAACCAGCCTATCGAGCATATGATGAAGGATTTCTTCCGCGTCACCCGCCGGGTGAGCGAGCTGAACCACATGCTGCTCCAGCTGTTTGATGAAGCCATTCTTGCCCTCACCGAAGATGAAAAGCCGCGGCCCATTGATGATGATTTTCAGCTACGCGGCACGCTAATCGATCTGCGTGACGATACGCTGTTTATCCGTGAACCGCAGGCGATCCTGCGTATGTTCTATATTATGGTGCGTAACAGCAACATCACCGGGATCTACTCCACGACGCTGCGCCATTTGCGCCACGCGCGCCGCCATCTGACACAGCCGCTATGCTATATCCCGGAAGCGCGCGCGATTTTTCTCAGCATGCTGCGCCACCAGGGCGCGGTGAGCCGCGGCCTGCTGCCGATGCATCGCCACAGCGTTTTGTGGGCCTATATGCCACAGTGGTCGCATATCGTCGGCCAGATGCAGTTTGACCTCTTTCATGCCTATACGGTCGATGAACATACGATTCGCGTGCTGCTGAAGCTGGAAAGCTTCGCCAAAGAAGAGACCCGCAGCCACCATCCGCTGTGCGTCGAGCTGTGGCCGCGCCTGACGCATCCGGAGTTAATCCTGATTGCCGCCCTGTTCCATGACATCGCCAAAGGTCGCGGCGGCGATCACTCGGTCCTCGGCGCCCAGGATGTGCTGAAATTCGCCGAGCTGCACGGCCTTAACTCACGCGAAACCCAGCTGGTCGCCTGGCTGGTACGCCATCATCTGCTGATGTCCGTCACCGCCCAGCGCCGTGATATTCAGGATCCTGAGGTCATTAAACAGTTCGCGGAAGAAGTGCAGACGGAAAATCGCCTGCGCTATCTGGTGTGCCTGACGGTGGCCGACATCTGCGCAACCAACGAAACGCTGTGGAACAGCTGGAAGCAGAGTCTGCTGCGCGAGCTCTATTTCGCTACCGAAAAACAGCTGCGTCGCGGTATGCAGAGTACCCCCGATATGCGCGAACGGGTGCGTCATCATCAGCTGCAGGCGCTGGCGCTGCTGCGGATGGAGAATATTAACGAAGAGGCGCTGCATCAGATCTGGAACCGCTGCCGCGCCAACTACTTCGTGCGCCATACGCCCAATCAGCTCGCCTGGCACGCCCGCAATTTACTCAAACACGACCTGAGCAAACCGATGATCCTGCTCAGCTCGCAGGCCACGCGCGGCGGGACCGAGATCTTTATCTGGAGCCCGGACCGGCCTTACCTGTTTGCCGCCGTCTGCGGTGAGCTGGACCGGCGCAACCTCAGCGTCCACGATGCCCAGATTTTTACCACCCGCGACGGCATGGCGATGGACACCTTTATTGTGCTGGAACCGGACGGCAGTCCGCTCTCCGCCGATCGCCATGAGATGATCCGTAACGGTCTGGAGCAGACTATCACCCAGCGCAGCTGGGAGCCGCCGGCTCCGCGTCGCCAGGCGGCAAAACTGCGCCATTTTTCCGTTGTCACCGAGGTCAATTTCCTGCCGACGCACACCGACAGAAAATCGTTTCTTGAGCTGATTGCCCTCGATCAACCGGGCCTGCTGGCTCGCGTGGGTCAGGTGTTCGCCGACCTCAATATTTCGCTCCACGGGGCGAGAATTACGACAATTGGGGAGCGAGTAGAAGATTTATTTATAATCGCGACGGCGGACCGGCGTGCGCTTAATAATGAGCTGCAACAAGAAGTACAACAACGGTTGACAGAGGCCCTCAATCCAAACGATAAAGGGTAACGAACTTTTATGTGTAAAGAGAAAGAGTAAACAATGCAGCAATTACAGAATGTTATTGAGTCCGCTTTTGAGCGTCGCGCCGACATCACGCCGGCAAATGTGGATACCGTAACCCGCGAAGCGGTTAACCAGGTGATTTCTCTGCTTGATTCCGGCGCGCTGCGTGTCGCTGAAAAGATCGATGGCCAGTGGGTCACCCATCAATGGCTGAAGAAAGCGGTTCTGCTCTCTTTCCGTATTAACGATAACCAGGTTATCGACGGTGCGGAAAGCCGCTACTTCGATAAAGTGCCGATGAAATTCGCGGACTATGATGAAGCGCGTTTCCAGAAAGAAGGCTTCCGCGTGGTTCCACCGGCCGCGGTGCGTCAGGGCGCGTTTATTGCCCGCAACACCGTGCTGATGCCATCTTATGTCAACATCGGCGCCTTCGTTGACGAAGGTACCATGGTTGATACCTGGGCGACCGTCGGTTCCTGCGCGCAGATCGGGAAAAACGTGCACCTGTCCGGCGGCGTCGGCATCGGTGGCGTACTGGAGCCGCTGCAGGCTAACCCGACCATCATCGAAGATAACTGCTTCATCGGCGCGCGTTCAGAAATCGTTGAAGGCGTTATCGTCGAAGAAGGCGCGGTTATCTCCATGGGCGTGTACATCGGCCAAAGCACCAAAATTTACGATCGCGAAACCGGCGAAGTCCACTACGGCCGCGTTCCGGCGGGCTCGGTGGTGGTTTCCGGCAACCTGCCGTCGAAAGATGGCACGTATAGCCTGTACTGCGCGGTCATCGTGAAGAAAGTGGATGCGAAAACTCGCGGCAAAGTCGGCATTAACGAACTGCTGCGTACCATCGACTAAGCAGAATAAAAAGCGGAAGATATCCCGCTTTTTTTGTATCTGACGCTGGCGGAAATGGATCTTTTCGTTAATTATTCAAAGGTTATGATGATATCAAAGGTACCGTTATGTACGATAATCTGAAAAGTCTTGGCATTACCAATCCTGATGAAATCGATCGCTATAGCCTGCGCCAGGAAGCTAACAACGACATCCTGAAAATCTATTTTCAGAAGGACAAAGGCGAGTTTTTCGCCAAAAGCGTCAAGTTTAAATATCCACGCCAGCGCAAAACCGTAGTCGCTGACGGCGTCGGTCAGGGATATAAAGAAGTCCAGGAAATTAGCCCGAATCTGCGCTATGTGATCGATGAACTGGACCAGATCTGCCAGCGCGATCGCACCGAAGTCGATCTTAAACGCAAGATCCTTGACGATCTGCGCCATCTGGAAAGCGTCGTCACCCATAAGATCAGTGAAATCGAAGCCGATCTGGAAAAACTGACGCGCAATAAATAAGTCTGTTTTCTCCCCGCAGGCGCGATGCCGGCCGGGGCAACACCGACGATAGCCCGGATCAAGCGCGCGTGCCGTCATCCGGGATTATCGTCTACCGCTGCTCATCGAGTTGCAACGAGATATACAGCAGCAGGCGGTCATCAAAGTTCCCGAGGTTCAGCCCCGTCAGTTCTGAAATACGATTCAGGCGATACTCCAGCGTATTACGATGAATAAACAGCGCCTTCGACGTCGCCAGCGGCTGCACGTTATGGCGAAACCACGCCTGCAGCGTCCGTCGCAGCAGACCGTTATTATCCATCGCCTTTAGCCTGACCAGCGGACGGGCCAGCTCATTGGCCTGCCAGCCGCCGCGCAGGCTATCGAGCAGTACCGGCAGCATCAAATCCTGATAAAAATAGCTACGGCTCTCCGGCATCCGCTGCTTACCGACCATCATGGTGGTGCGCGCGGTGCGGTACGAACGGGCGATGCTCCCTGGGCCGGTAAAAAAGTTACCCAGCGCCACCCGAAAGCGCAGCTGGCCGTTTTCTTTCATACGGGCGATCAGCTGATCGACCCTTTTGCAGTGATCCTCCGCGTCCCAGCGGCCAAACGCGTTCAGGGCGGGCTTGAGGACCACCATCTCGGTCAGAGAGACAATCGCCACCAGATTGTTGCGATCCGGCGTGGTCAGGGCGGTCTGCAGCTGCTGTAGCTCGGCCATGGCGCTGTCCACGCCAAGCTGGCCGCTATCGACTTCAATCATGGCGACAACGCGTGGCTGATTGAGATCGATCCCCAGCCGCTGCGCCCACTCGGTGAGCGCCGGCGTATTCTCTTCCGTCTGAATCAGGTTCATCACCAGCTCTTCACGCAGGCGGCTATCCTGCGCCAGAAGATGCATCAATCGCGACTGCTCCAGCATCATCTCAGCGGTCATGCACACCAGCTCGCCATATTTACGCAGCGTTTCGGGTTCACCGGTCAGGCCAATAACGCCGACGATCTCCCCCTCCAGCCGCAATGGCAGGTTGATCCCCTGGCGTACGCCATGCAGATGGCGAGCGACCGCATCGTCGATATCCACGACCCGCCCCTGGGAGAGCACCAGCAGCGCTCCTTCGTGCAATTCACCAATTCGCTCGCGGTCGCCGCTGCCGATAATGCGCCCACGGGCGTCCATTACGTTGATATTGGTATCAATGATGCGCATCGTACGCGCAACGATATCCTGCGCCATTTTGGTATCAAGATGCCAGCCAGCCATGTAACCCTCCCGTGAACAGGGCACCAGCATAAAAGAGTTACGCGCACGTCGCATTGTGCATATGCACAAAGGAACGCAGAGAAGTATGGAGTTGTGGGGGGAATCACAGAACCGAAATCAGGATCAAAAAAAGCCCCTTCCCTCCGCGAGGAGAAGGGGCTGGTTTAGCCGTGGAGATTACTGCATCAGCAGGTAGATGGTGCTATCACCGCGCTGGATATTCAACGCCAGCACCGACGGTTTCGCATCAAAGATTTTGCGCAGATCGGCAATGTTTTTCACCGGCTGCTGGTTAGCCCCCACAATGACGTCGCCTTTTTTCAGACCGATTTGCGCCGCCGGAGTCCCCGCTTTCACATTGTTGACCGTAACGCCTTTATCCTGGCCTTTATTACTCATCTCAGCACCTTCAATGCCGTTGAAAATGGTGCTGGAGTCAACCTGAGTCTGGTTGCTCTGCTGCAGTTCGACGGTGACATTCACCGGTTTGCCATCACGCACCAGGCCCAGCTGGACTTTACTGCCGATAGGCATCGTACCAACCTGCGCACGCAGTGCGGCAAAGCTGCTGATCGGTTTGCCGTTCAGCGAGGTGATCACGTCGCCGGCTTTGATACCCGCTTTCGCCGCCGCCGAACCCGGCATCACCTGGCTCACGAAGGCGCCGCGCTGTGCGTCAACCTTCATCGCTTTCGCCAGTTCGGAGTTCAGCTCGGTCCCCATGATGCCCAGCTCACCGCGTTTCACCTGGCCGTATTGAACCATCTGCTCGGTCAGGTTTTTCACCATGTTGCTCGGGATGGCAAAACCGATCCCGATGTTGCCGCCGTCCGGGGCGAGGATCGCGGTATTGATACCGATCAGTTCACCGTTCAGATTGACCAGCGCGCCGCCGGAGTTACCGCGGTTGATCGCCGCATCGGTCTGGATAAAGTTTTCGTAGTTTTCTACGTTCAGGCCGCTACGGCCAAGCGCGGAGACAATCCCCGAGGTGACGGTTTCCCCAAGGCCGAACGGGTTACCGATCGCCACGGTATAATCACCGACGCGCAGGGCATCAGAGTCCGCCAGCTTAATCGCCGTCAGGTTTTTCGGATCCTGAATCTGAATCAGGGCAATATCGGAACGCGGATCTTTGCCGACCACTTTCGCGTCAAACTTACGGCCATCGCTCAGCTGTACTTTGATCGTCGTGGCGTTATCCACCACGTGGTTGTTGGTCACAACATAACCTTTAGCGGCGTCAATAATGACCCCGGAACCCAGCGCCATAAACTTCTGCTGCTGAGCGCCGTCACCCGGCGCACCGCCGCCTTGCCCACCGCCCTGACAGAACGGAGAGCTCTGGAACGGGGAACCATCCTGGCAGAACGGCGAGTTATCACCGAAGAACTGCTGGAAGTTACGCGGCATCCGCGGCGTGTTAACGGTGGTGCTGCCCTCAACGTTGATGCTGACAACCGATGGCATGACCTTTTCCAGCATCGGAGCCAGACTTGGCATTTGCTGCGTACTTGAGGCCGAAGAGGACGTTTCTGCCGCGCTCGCAGAGAGCGGGGATAACGCCAGACCTAAACTCAGAGCCAGTGCACTCATTGCTAACGTGGTTTTTTTCATGATGTCTCAATCTCTATTTTTGATAACGCAAATTGCTATGTATGTGACTATCAGAGTCATTTTATCGCGCTAAGTTCCGGAATTAAGATACTGGAAAAAGTAAAAATTTATTGTCCATCTTTACAAAACCTGTACTTATTCTACCGCCATCAAGCGGCGATATTCATCCCATGCATATAAATCCGTCATCCCGCTGATATAGTCCTGAATCAGACGGCAGCGATAATAATATTCCATCGCCGGAAATTCTTCAGCCTCGCCGGGGATTTTATTTATTGCTTCAACATAGGCTAGCCGATGGCGCGTTGAGAGTTTCTGGAACAAACGTGAAGCGATAGGTAAACTGCGCACCCGATCTTTCTCAACTAATAAGCTGAATTGTTCCAGAGATAATTTTAATAGCGGCTCATAGATATCCAGAAGACCGCTAATCACCCGGTAACCTTGTAATTCCAGCTGCTCAACATCCGGATGGCTAAACACATGTTTTATCGCTACGTTTTTATATAGCTCCAGCAACTGACTGCAGTCGCTATCATCCTCAAGCAGCGCATGATTAAAATCGCCAGCAAAGATCTTCGGTAAATTATCGATAAACCGGCGCGCCGCATACGGCACCAGTTTATTCAGCGTATTGACCCGCAAATACATAAAGAACTGATCTTCAGTACTCCGGCTAAGCGAATTAGAGCGTGATTTCTCCCACGCATTTTCTACCACCTGCGAAAACAGCGAACCTTTTTCATGCTGTCCCCACGCCTCATACAGCAGCTGATACAGCTGCTCGACGCTGAAAATACGTTTTTCAACCGCATCTTCAAGATCGGCCACACAATATGAGATATCGTCCGCAGCCTCCATAATCCATGTTAATGGAAAGCGATTGTAAGGAGCCAGATCAAGTTCTTTACGCAACCTCGCAATATAGCCCTCTTCGGCTAAATAATAACCAGGTTTTTTCATTAAATAACTGTGGCTCGCCGGCAGCGCTCCCCGCCACCACGCCGGACGCGTATATTTCAAAATACAGCCAACCTGCGCCCAGGTCAGATTCATCCGCATCAGCGTATGGACTAAACGGATGCCCTGCGCGTTGCCTTCAAACCAGCACAGATCCTGGCGTACCTTGCGTCGCAACTCGTTCAGCTCGGCCTGTCCCGCCTGCAAACGCAGCGCCTCAACCGTACAACGATCGTGCGCTACCGGCTCGCCGGCCGCGTCGTCAGGCGCCAGACGCTGGCGAAACCAGTCATTGATCGCCGCCTCGCCAAAATGACCAAATGGCGGGTTACCGATGTCATGCATCAGGCAGGCCATTTCCACCACGCTCTCAAACGGCCCGCTCAGCGCATCCAGCCCGTAGGTTTCCAGCAGATTCTGTTCTTTCAGGCGGCTGAGGACCTCTTTGGCGATATAGCGCCCCACCTGCTGAACTTCAAGGGAGTGGGTTAAGCGGGTGCGTACTGCGGCGTTACGCTCCAGCGGGAAGACCTGGGTTTTCTGCTGTAAACGGCGAATCGCCGGCGAATTAATGATCCGCCCGCGGTCGCTTTCGAAAATACGCAGGATTTCACGTTCCGTTTCGACGCCTTGCGGCGAACGATAGCGCCGACGCCAGTTAATCTTGTTGCGAAAATCAATTTTTGCCATGGCCTCTCCCGCGCGAGCAATAACGTTTCCCTTTGAGTGCATGATAGACTATGCAACTAAACCTGACACATCGCGAGTAAATCTATGAAAATCGGCATTATTGGCGCTATGGAAGAAGAAGTTACCCTTCTGCGCGACAAAATCGAAAACCGTCAGACGCTGACCCTTGGCGGCAGCGAAATTTATACCGGGCAGCTGAACGGCACCGACGTCGCTCTGCTGAAATCGGGTATTGGCAAAGTGGCGGCCGCCATGGGCGCCGCGCTGCTGCTGGAGCTGTGCAAACCGGAGGTGATTATCAACACCGGTTCCGCAGGCGGCCTGGCGCCAACGCTGAAAGTCGGCGACATCGTTATCTCCGACGAAACGCGCTACCACGATGCCGACGTGACCGCCTTTGGTTACGAATATGGCCAGCTGCCGGGCTGTCCGGCCGGTTTCAAAGCCGACGACAAGCTGATTGCCGCCGCGCAAAGCTGTATTGAAGCGCTGAATCTGAACGCGGTACGCGGCCTGATCGTCAGCGGCGACGCGTTCATCAACGGTTCCGTCGGGCTGGCGAAAATTCGTCACAACTTCCCGCAGGCCGTTGCGGTCGAGATGGAAGCCACCGCGATTGCCCATGTCTGCTATAACTTCGGCGTTCCGTTTGTCGTGGTCCGCGCGATTTCCGACGTGGCCGACCAACAGTCCCATCTGAGCTTCGACGAGTTCCTCGCCGTCGCCGCTAAGCAGTCCACGCTGATGGTGGAAAAGCTGGTGCAGAATCTGGCACGTGGCTAAGTCGCTTAAACGGGCGCTGACCGCCCTGCTGTTGCTGGCCCCGGCGTGGCTCTTCGCCGCGCCGCGGGTTATCACGCTGTCGCCGGCCAATACCGAACTGGCGTTTGCCGCCGGCATCACGCCGGTTGGCGTCAGCAGCTATTCTGATTACCCGCCGCAGGCGAGTAAAATCGAACAGGTCTCCAGCTGGCAAGGGATGAACCTGGAGCGTATCGTGGCGCTAAAACCGGACCTGATTCTGGCGTGGCGCGGCGGGAATGCCGAACGGCAGGTTAACCAACTGAGTTCGCTGGGCATCAAGGTGGTCTGGGTCGATACGACGACCATCGAAGAGATTATTACCACCCTGCGGCAGCTGGCGCAGTGGAGCCCGCAGCCGGAAAAAGCCCGCCAGGCCGCGCAGAGCCTGCAGGATGACTACGATCGCCTGAAAGCCCGCTACGCCAGCACGCCGAAAAAGCGCGTCTTTCTGCAATTCGGTACCAGCCCCCTTTTTACCACCAGCCGGGGCTCCATTCAGGATCAGGTGCTGACGCTATGCGGCGGTGAAAATATTTTCGCCGCCAGCAAGGTTCCCTGGCCCCAGGTGAGCCGCGAGCAGGTACTGGCCAGGGAGCCTCAGGCTATCGTCATTACCGGCGATGCCAGCAGAATTCCCGACGTTGAGCGCTACTGGCATAACCAGTTAAAAATTTCGCTGATTGCGTTGCATAGCGACTGGTTTGAGCGCGCAAGCCCGCGTATTATCCTCGCCGCAAAACAGCTCTGCACTGCGCTCGAACAGGTCAAATAAGCGCTGTTTGCACAATCAATAATTCGATCCCCAGCGACGAAAGCCGAAGCGCTATGCCAATGGCGAACGCTGAGCGGATGCAACGTGGTGAAGAAAATAGCCTAAGAAACCGGGCGCTAAGCGAGAACTGACGATGCTTGTCTATTGGCTGGATATTATTGGCACCGCCGTATTTGCTATCTCCGGCGTATTGCTGGCCGGCAAACTCCGTATGGACCCTTTTGGCGTACTGGTGCTCGGCGTTGTCACCGCCGTCGGCGGCGGGACCATTCGCGACATGGCGCTCGCCAACGGCCCGGTATTCTGGGTGAAAGATCCGACCGACCTGGTGGTGGCGATGGTCACCAGCATGCTGACTATTCTGTTAGTGCGCCAGCCGCGCCGGTTGCCTAAATGGATCCTGCCGGTGCTGGATGCCGTCGGCCTGGCGGTCTTTGTCGGCATTGGGGTAAATAAAGCGTTTCTGGCTCACAGCGGACCGCTGGTCGCGATCTGTATGGGCGTCGTCACCGGCGTGGGCGGCGGGATCATCCGCGACGTTCTGGCCCGCGAGATTCCGATGATTTTACGCACTGAAATCTATGCCACGGCCTGTATTATCGGCGGTATCGTACACGCTACGGCCTATGACACCTTTCACGTTTCGTTGCAGAATTCGGCGATGATGGGGATGGTGGTGACGCTGCTGATTCGGCTCGCGGCAATCCGCTGGCACCTGAAGCTGCCGACGTTTGCGCTCGACGATCACGGACGGTAGCAAAGAAAAATCTCCCCCGGCGGAGTACGCTCTGCCGGGGCGAGAATCAGACGCTGAATGAGGATCCGCAGCCGCAGGTGCTTTTCGCATTCGGGTTGGTCACGATAAAGCGCGAACCTTCGAGGCCCTCGGTATAATCGACGGCACCGCCGACCAGATACTGCAGGCTCATCGGGTCGACCACCAGGCCTACGCCCTGTTTTTCGATGGTCATATCGCCTTCGTTAACCTGATCGTCGAAGGTGAAGCCGTACTGGAAACCACTGCAACCGCCACCGGTGATGTAGACACGCAGTTTCAGGTTTGGATTCTCTTCATCTGCAATCAGGAATTTTACTTTTTTGGCTGCGGCTTCAGTAAACTCCAGCGGCAACGCTACGTCATCACTCATTTTATGCTCCCATTGATACTTCTGGCCGGTTAAAGAATAACCCGACCTTTTGAGCCATTATCTAATACCCTGGTAAATCGTTCAAGTATTCTCCCCGGCAACCTGCTGCGCTTTTGCCGCCTGATCGGCGGCCTGCTTCGCCAGCGTGCGTTCAAGGATCGTTGAATACAAGGGCTTACCACCAAGGAATTGCGCCAGTAGTGTTGCGCCAAGACAGGTAATAATCATTGGCAAAATGAGCTGATAGTTATCGGTCATCTCCAGCACCAGCACAATCCCGGTCAGTGGAGCGCGAATGGAGGCCGCCAGCAGCGCCCCCATTCCGGCAATCGCAAAGGTGCCCGCATCCAGATGATAAGCTGGCAGCAGCGGCGTCACCGCCATGCCAAATGCGGTGCCCAGCAGAGTGCCGAGGGCCAGCATTGGCGCAAAAATGCCGCCAGGCGCGCCGGAGGAGAAACACAGCAACGTGGTTATCACCCGGGCGATAAAGATAAACAGCAGCAGGCCCACGGAAAAATTACCCGCCGCGGCAACGGGAATTAAGTTAAAACCGCCCCCCACCAGCGCCGGTTCAGTCAGCCCGAGGATGCCGCAAAGCCCGCCGATGACACCGCCGATCAGCACCCATTTCCTGGTATCGCCGCCATGAATACGCTGGAACAGATCCTGAGTACGCAGCACCAGACGATTAAACAGCGGGCCGATGCAGCCAAAAATCATCCCCAGCAGCAGATACAGCCACAGCGTATTCACCGGCGCATTGCTCAGCTTACCGACTTCAACGATCGCCGACTCGCCATTAAAAATGCGAAACACGATACTCGACATAATCACGCCGGTGAAAACGGCTTTAATGGAAATCAGGTTGTAGCGAAACTGCGGGCGCATCTCTTCGATAATGAACAGAATCCCCGCCAGCGGCGCGTTGAATGCCGCGGAGAGGCCCGCCGCCGCGCCGGTCGCCAGCAAAGTATGCCGCGCTTCGGGGCTGCGCATACGGAAGATATCCAGCACCATTCGCCCGACGTTGCCCCCAAGCTGTACCGTTGGCCCTTCGCGGCCCAGCACCATTCCGGCCCCCAGAGTCCCCATCCCACCGATAAATTTTACCGGCAGAACCCGCCACCAGCGAACCGGACGCAGCTCTTCCAGCGCCCCTTCGATCTCGGGTATGCCAGACCCTCCCGCTTCCGGAGCGAAACGCCGTACCAGAAAATAGCCCACCATTGCCAGCAACGCAGATAAAATAAAGGCCAGCGGCCAGATCAGGAACCCGTGATCCGCCACCTGCACCAGCGAACCGATGCGCATGTTCTGCACCCAACTGACGCTCTTTTCAAAGGCGACCCCCACCAGCCCGGCCAGCGTGCCGACCACCGCGGCCATCAGCAGCACCGCCAGCGGCGTTTTGTCGCGCTGGACCAACCGGCGCACGACATCGCCGCGACGCAAGCGCACGATCTGTTGTGCTTCAAAAGAGGAGGCTTCGGCTTTCATACTCTTATCGTCAATAGTCATACAAATATGCGGGGGAACATTTTAACTTTCTACACGCCCTGCGTCGCCAAAAAAATCCTCCCATTGCGCTTTGTTTCAATTGGGCAAAACTTTCATAACTATCCTGGAATAACTTAGAATAACCAGCAAAACATTTATCACGAACCAGGATCATGGCAATGAGCAAATCTGAAACTCTCTATCACGCCGCACGTGAACTCATCCCCGGCGGCGTAAACTCGCCGGTACGCGCCTTCACCGGCGTTGGCGGAACCCCGCTGTTTATCGAACGTGCTGACGGCGCCAGACTGTATGATGTCGACGGTAAAGCTTATATCGACTATGTCGGCTCCTGGGGGCCGATGGTATTAGGCCATAACCACCCGGCCATTCGTAATGCGGTGATTGAAGCCGCCGAGCGCGGCCTGAGCTTTGGCGCGCCGACGGAAATGGAAGTCAAAATGGCGGAGCTGGTGACCGACCTGGTCCCGACCATGGATATGGTGCGAATGGTCAACTCCGGGACCGAAGCAACCATGAGCGCCATTCGTCTGGCGCGCGGTTTTACCGGTCGCGACAAAATCATCAAATTCGAAGGCTGCTATCACGGTCACGCCGACTGTCTGCTGGTGAAAGCGGGCTCCGGCGCCCTGACCCTCGGCCAGCCGAACTCCCCGGGCGTACCGGCTGATTTCGCCAAACATACCCTGACCTGCACCTATAACGACCTGGCTTCGGTTCGCGCCGCGTTCGAACAGTACCCGCAAGAGATCGCCTGCATTATCGTTGAGCCGGTGGCCGGCAACATGAACTGTATCCCGCCGCTGCCGGAGTTCCTCCCGGGCCTGCGGGCGCTGTGCGACGAGTTCGGCGCGCTGCTGATTATCGATGAAGTGATGACCGGCTTCCGCGTTGCGCTGGCGGGCGCCCAGTCTTACTACAACGTGGTTCCCGACCTGACCTGCCTGGGCAAAATCATCGGCGGCGGGATGCCGGTAGGCGCCTTTGGCGGCCGTCGTGAAGTGATGGACGCGCTGGCCCCGACCGGCCCGGTGTATCAGGCCGGAACCCTGTCCGGTAACCCGATCGCCATGGCGGCCGGTTTTGCCTGCTTAACCGCAGTGGCGCAGCCGGGGGTCCACGAAACGTTAACCGACCTCACCAATCAACTGGCCCAGGGTCTGCTGGATGCGGCGCGCGATGCGGGGATTCCTCTGGTGGTGAATAACGTTGGCGGCATGTTTGGCATCTTCTTTACCGATGCCGAAACCGTCACCTGCTACCAGGATGTGCTGAAGTGCGACGTTGAGCGCTTTAAGCGCTTCTTCCACCTGATGCTGGAAGAAGGCGTCTATCTGGCGCCGTCGGCGTTTGAAGCCGGCTTTATGTCCGTGGCGCATAGCGAAGACGATATCCACGCTACCATCGCCGCCGCCCGCAAGGCATTCGCGAAGCTGTAAGTCTGAACGGCCCGGAGTCGGCGCATAAACGCCTCATCCGGGCTACCGCGGTTTGCCCCGGACGTTAGCGGCTCTGTTTACGCAGTAAATAGATGAAGTACGGCGCGCCGATAAAGGTCGACAGCAGGCCGGCCGGGATCTGATACGGGAACATGATCATCCGTCCGCACCAGTCGGCGAAGACCAGCAGCAGGCCGCCAATCAGCCCGGACATCACCATCTGCGGCATCGTTCGGCGGAACCCCATCATTCGCGCGATATGCGGCGCCATCAGACCGACAAAACTTAACGGACCGATCGTCAACGTAGCGGTTGCCGTCAGACAGGCGGCCAGCAGCAGCAGACCGATTCGCGATGGCGTCAGCGCCATGCCCACCGCCCGCGCCGCCTCGCCGCCCAGCGGTAAAATGGTTAGCCAGCGACGGCACAGCGGCGTCAGCGCCAGCAGCACCAGCATCGCAATACCGCTGCGCACCACCATCTCCGGCGTAGCGCTGTAAGTCGACCCCGAGATCCACGTCAGAATCTGCGCCATCCGCGGATCGCCGCTGGCCTGTAGCATCATCAGCAGCATCGTGAAGGCGGTACTGAGCGCCATCCCCGCCAGCAGCATCCGATGCGGTGAGAAGCCGCCGCGTCCGGCGGCGACCAGGATAACCAGCAGCGTCGCCGCCGCGCCGAGGCTACCGGCAGGCAGCAGCCAGCCAAAGGCGTTGCCCGGGACAAAGAACAGCATCAGCACAATGCCAAACGCCGCGCCGGAGCTGATCCCCAGGACTTCCGGGCTGGCCATCGGGTTACCGGTCAAACGCTGGATAATACAGCCGGCGATCGCCAGCATCACCCCGGCGAACAGCGCCGCCAGAATCCGCGGCCAGCGCCACGGCATCAGCTGGTCCAGCAACGTGCCGCTGGCCCAGTGCCAGCTCTGGGCGTCGCGACCAAAGGCCAGCGCCGCCGTCAGCGCCAGCAGCAGAATCAGCCCGCCGCCGAGGGCAAACCACTGCACGTTGTGCCGCTCGACCGGCACCTTATCTCCGGCATTCATCACCGGCGCGCTAATACTGCGCAGGCGCGGCAGCAGCCATAACAGCAGCGGCGCGCCGATCAGCGCCGTCACCGAACCGGTTGATACTTCCATCCATACCCGGGTCAGCCACAGAATGATCTGGTCAGACAGCCAGAGAATCAGGGCGCCAATCAGCGCCGCCAGCAGCAGACGCGACAGCAGGCGTCGGGCGCCAAGCATCTTCGCCAGCAGAGGAGCAAACAGGCCGATAAAACCGATAATCCCTACCGCATTCACCAGCATCGCGCTGATCACGATAGCCAGCATCAGCGTCGCCAGACGCGCCAGCGACAGCGCCAGCCCGAGGTTACGCGCCACGCCGTCATCCAGCCCCATCAAGGTCAGCGGGCGCAGCAACAGCAACGTTAACAGAACGCCGCCGAGCAGCTGCGGCCACAGCCGTTGCGCCACGCTCCAGTCGGTTTGCGTCAGGGTACCGGTGCTCCACAGGAACATGCTTTGCAGCTGATCGTGATGGAAAATGACCATCAGTTGGTTCAGCGCTCCGCAGTAAAGGCTGACCACCAGGCCTGCCAGGATCAGGGTCACCGGCGACAGCCGCTTGCCCCAGGAGACGCCGAAGACCAGCCCCCCAACCAGACAGGCCCCCGCCAGTGCGGCAAATTGCGAAGCCAGCACGCCGGGAATCGCCCACAGCGTGGTTACCGTCATCCCGAGCTGTGCGCCGGTGGCGACCCCGAGGGTGGTCGGCTCCGCCAGCGGGTTGCGCAGCACCTGCTGGAACAGCACGCCAACCAGACCCAGCCCGCCCCCGACCAGCAGCGACACCGCCAGCCTCGGCAGCAGGCTGTAGTGGAACAGCATCTGGGCAATATTATCGATATCCGGCTGCCACAGCGCCTGACGCCACTCGTTCTGCGGCAGCGCAGCGCGCAGATTGTAGAGGCTGAGGGCGAAAGCGGTTATCACCAGCGCCGTCAGCAGCAGAACCGCCAGAGGAGAAATTCGCGATCTCATGCTGCTCCTCCCTGGGCATCGGCCAGTACGCGCGCGAAATGCATCGCCGACAGCGTGGCGCCATAGAACCAGACCGCCGGCACGCGCTGGAAACGTCCTTCGCGGATAAACGGCATCGCCCGCCATAATGGCGTCATCATCAGTTGCGTCATTTCGGCGTGATTACCGTGGTCAAAGCAGATCACGTCCACATCCTGGTAAGCGGCCAGCCGATCTATCCCCACGCTGACGCTGCCCCAGAATGCGGTCTCGCCGTGCCAGGCATTTTTGATATCAAAGCGATCGAGTACTTCCTGGAACAGGCAGTTATTGCCGAACACCAGGACATGGCGCGGGTCGAGTACGGTGATCATCAACAGCGGGCGATCGCCACGTCGGGCGAAACGGGGGCGCAAACTGTCCATCAGCGCATCGAATTCCGCCAGATGGCGCTTCGCTGCCTGCTGCCGGCCAATAAGTTCGGCCATTTCATTGAGGGATTGCTGCGCCATCCGCAGCGGTCGTTTACCGTCGCTGAAGGTGAATCCTCTTCCCGGCGCAATCCGCGCCAGCTTCTCCGCCGACGGCCCATATCCAGCCGACCAGACGATAAACGACGGTTTCATCTGCGTCAGCAGCTCAAGGTTTGGCTCGGTGCGCAGCCCGACGTCAATAACCGAGGCCGGTAGCGCCGGTTCATTCACCCACAGGTTATAGTTCGGGATATCGGCAACGCCGTAAGGGGTCACCCCCAGCGCCAGCAGAAGTTCTGCCGGTAGCCACTCCAGCGCCACGATGCGCTGTGGGTCGATGGTCGCAGCCTGTGCACCGCGCAATTGCCACAGCAGCGGCGAGAGGACCATCGCCGTCAGCAGACGGCGGCGGCTAATTAAATGGGTCTTTTCCATCAATAGACAAAGCTTACCGGCGCGCTACCCGCCGGATGCGGCAGAATTCCCATCGGGATACCGTAAATTTGCTCCAGCGTATCGCTGCGCATCAGATCCGCCGGCGTTCCCCGGGCAATCATCTCCCCGCCGCGCAACGCGACCAGATAGTCACAGTAGCGGGCAGCCATGTTGATATCGTGCAGCACGGCAATCACCGTCAGTCCGCGCTGCTGACTCAGACGGTGCACCAGCGCCAGCACCTCCACCTGATGGGCAATATCCAGCGCCGAAGTCGGTTCATCCAGCAGTAAACAGCGGCTATCCTGCGCCACCAGCATCGCAATCCACGCGCGCTGACGTTCGCCGCCGGACAGGCTGTCGACCAGCCGGTGCGCCAGCGGCTTCAGGCCAACCAGCGCAATCGCCTCTTCAACTTTCTCCCGGTCCGCCGCGCCGAATCGCCCCAGCGCGCCGTGCCACGGATAGCGGCCAATCGCCACCAGCTCACGCACCGTCATCCCTTCGGCCGCAGGCAGCTGCTGCGGCAGATAGGCCACCTTGCGAGCAAACGCTTTGCTGCTCCAGCTGTCCAGCGGCTGTCCGTCCAGCAGAACGTCGCCTTCTGACGGCGGCTGATGGCGACCGAGCATTTTCAGCAAGGTGGATTTACCGGAACCGTTATGGCCAATCAGGCCGGTCACTTTTCCTGGCGGGAAGGTTAAGGAGAGAGGGTGCAGCAGCGTACGTCCAGGTACGCGGAAGGTAACGCGGTCCAACGTAAAGGTGGTATCGGAGTGCGGAGAGTTTTCCTGCATAGCGGCGGCCTGGTGAACGGCGCGGCGAACCGCGCCCATTAAGTGATTAGAAACGGAAGGTTGCGGTCGCAACGACCTGACGATCTTTACCCCAGTAGCAGGCATAGTCACGGTAGCAGCTAGCGACATACTCACGATCGAATATGTTATTGACGTTGATCCCAAGAGATGAACCAGGCATACCAAAACGGGCTAGATCGTATTTCACCATGGCATCAACCAGTGTGTAGCTGGCAACACTGAACGGCTGATTATTTTTTTCCGCCGTCGTGTAAAGGCTGGTCGTTGCACCAACATAACGCACGCCAGAACCTATAGTCAGCCCGCTAAGCGCCGTTTCATTGAAGGTGTAGTCCGCCCACAGTGATGCCATATTACGAGGGACTTCAACCGGCCGTAAGCCCTGCAGTTGCGTATCGTGGGTATATTTTGCATCAGTAAAGGTATAAGACGCGGTCACGTTAACGTTCGCATTCAGTGCGGCTTTTGCTTCCAGTTCAATGCCGCGTGAACGAATTTCACCACTTTGAACCGAAAAATTCACATCGTCAGGGTTGGCCGTAAGGTTATTATTTTTGGTCAGTTGATAGACCGCCGCCGTCAGCACAATAGGGCGATTTTTCGGCACATATTTGACCCCAGCCTCATACTGTTTACCCATCGATGGATCGAAAGGCGTTCCTTCTTTCGTTGCACCAGAAACGGGTTCAAAGGACTCACTGTAGCTGAAATAAGGAGAGATACCGTTATCGAATAAGTAGTTAAGCCCGCCACGCCAGGTGAACTGCTCATCGTTTTTTGTGTCAGTGCTATTGCTGGCGCGTGTTAGCGTCGAAGTTTTCGCAAAATCGTAACGCCCGCCCAGCGTCAGTACCCACTTATTCCACTCCACCTGATCCTGTAAATACAGGCCGGTCTGCTTCTGGCGGTTCAGAACATCATAGGCAAAATAAAGGTTAGAATTATCGTTACCATACTGTGGGTCCCGCATATTCAGCGGTTGCGCATCGCCATAATCGGAATCAATGTCATTGCTCATCCGCATGTAATCCACGCCGGCCAGCAGAGTATGATCGACCTCGCCCGTGGCAAATTTCGCCTGTGCCTGCGTGTCGACGTCAAAGTTATTTAGTCTTTCTCTTGACTGCACATAGGCACGGTTGATGATACCGGGCGCGGTATAACCCGTACCGTAGATCCCTTTTTCATGGGTACTGATTTTGGTATAGCGCAGATTCTGACGTAGGGTCCATGTGTCGTCAAAGCCGTGCTCAAAGCTGTAACCCACCATTTTGGTGTTACGCGCTTGCTTGTTACTTGCTTCGCCTTCATTAAAATTGGTCGGCAATTTATGCGCTTTACCATTAGCATCATAGTAAGGCACGACGGTCCCCTGGCGCGGCAGCCAGCCATAAAAACCGGTGTAAGGATCGTTTTGCAGAACGCTCAGGAAGGTGAAATTAGTTTTATCATCCGGGCGCCAGGAAAACGATGGCGCAATACCGTAGCGCGTCTCTTTCGACATCTGCTGCTGCGCATCCTGACTATGCGCCACTCCGGTTAACCGGTAAGAATAGACGCCCTGATCATCCAGTGCATTGCTAAAATCGAATCCCGTCTGGAACAGATTGTCGCTACCCATTTTAAACTGGATTTCTTTGAGAGGTTCGGTAGTAGGGCGTTTACTGACCATGGACACGATGCCGCCAGGACTACTCTTACCGTACAGTACGGAAGAGGGACCGCGCAGCACTTCAACGCGCTCAAGGAAGTACGGGTCCATCGAGACTTCACTGTAGTTATCGCCCTGAAGCTTAATCCCATCCAGATACTGGTTAGTATTCACAGAGGTAAAGCCGCGAATGGCGATGGAATCATAGGTATTCGAGCTACCGCGGCTCGCAAAAATACCTGGTGTATAGATTAATGCCTCTTTGACCGTCACCGGTTGACGAGCATCCATCTCTTCACGAGTCACTACCGAAACAGACTGCGGCGTTTTTTCAATCGGAGTATCGGTTTTTGTCGCAGTAGCAGAACGTTTTGCCGCAATGGTCGGTGCCGGCCCCCAGGCACTTTCCTGGTCGGCAGGTGCTGCAACAACGGTAATAGTTTCTTCTTTTTTCGGTTCAACTGCTGCCTGTGCATAAACAGACATGCCGCTAACCGCTGTGGCTACTACAACTGCGATTTTACGCAGTGAGTGATTTGGCTGAGCAGTTTTTGGACGCGCCATGGGTATATCTCTGATGGAAGTGAATGATAACGTAAACGAGAATTATTATTATGACGAATGACATAATAGGCGAAACGTTAAATACAAGGCAAGCGATATGCCCCGCGTCGAATACCGAAGGATGAAATAATAACCAGTCAGTTATTGTGGGGTTAAGTTGCTGTTAATTAATAACCATAAATAAAAAAGCCCCCTGATACATTCGCATCAGAGGGCTTGATATCGCCTGCGGTTAGTTACCGCCGAACATGTCCTTAATCCAGCCCGCTACGCCATCGCTCTTTTCCTGCTTCGCTGGCTGTTGCTGCTGTGTCGCTGGCTGCTGCTGTTGCGGCGGCTGCCCGGACTGATTGAACGGGTTGTTCTGCTGCTGCTGCTCCAGCTGCTGCTGTTGCATCAGTTCGCCCTGGCGACACAGCGCATCCGGGTTGGTGGTCCATACCGGAAGGCTACGCATCCCGCCGCTGCACACGAAATTACCGCTGCTGTCCACCCCCATATCCACCACGTCTTCCGGCGGCGTCAGAACCAGCGGCGTCGGCGTCTGGTTAGCCAGATAGCGCTGATAAATGGACATCGCGCCGCTGGCGCCGTACAGCCTGGTCGGCTGGTTGTTATCGCGGCCCACCCAGGTAATCGTCACCTGGCTACCATCGATCCCGGCAAACCAGGTGTCGACGTTATTGTTGGTGGTCCCGGTTTTCCCTGCCAGATGCAGACCCGGATACTTCGCGCCCAGCTGACGGCCGGTACCGCGCTGCACAACCTGCTGCATGGTCCACAGCGTCATATAAGCGGCCTGCGCCGGTACCGCACGCTCTGCCTGCGGATAGCTCTGATACAGCACGGTACCATCTTCGGCAATCACCGAACGCAGCGCCGACAGCGTTGCGCGGTTACCGCCGCTGGCAATGGTCTGGAACGCCTGCGCGACTTCAATCGGCGTCAGGTTCAACGCCCCGAGGATCATGGCCGGCACCGGGTGCAGCTGATCTTTCGGCGCCCCCAGTTTGCCCCAGGTATCGGTTACCGCCGGTAAGCCCAGCGCCATCCCAAGATTCACGGTCGGCACGTTCATCGAACGTGTCAGCGCGTCCACCAGCATCACCTGGCCGCTGAAGCGGCGATCGTCGTTCTGCGGAGACCAGGTTTGCCCGTTCGACAGACGAATGGTGACGGGCGCATCGGCAATCGAGGTGTTCAGACGATACTGATTCGGCAGGCTCAGCGCGGTCAGATAGGTGGCCGGTTTTGCCAGAGAACCGATGGAACGACGGGCCTGCATGGCGCGGTTATAGCCGGCAAACTGCGGCTCCGCTCCGCCGACCATCGCCCGCACTTCACCGGTAAAGCGGTCAACCACCACCATCGCGGTTTCCAGATCCGGCAGCTTACGCTGTTTTTTCAGCGCCGGAATACCGTCGGTCGCCGCTTTTTCCGCGGCTTCCTGCGCGACCGAGTCAAAGGTGGTAAAGATCTTCACGCCGGAGAGATCTTTCACCTTGTCGCCCAGCCGGGCCTGCAGTTCCTGGCGTACCATCTGCATAAACGCCGGCTGCGGAGAGATCACTCCGCCACGCGGCTGCACGCCCAGCGGACGCGCGCTCAGCATGTCATACAGCTCCTGGTCGATCACATTCTGCTGCTGCAGCAAGCGCAGGACCAGATTGCGGCGTTCCAGCGCCAGCTTCGGATTACGCCACGGGTTGTAAATCGAGGCGCCTTTCACCATCCCCACCAGCAGGGCCTGCTGGTCGAGGCTCAGCTCTTCCACCGGGCGACCGAAGTAATAGAGGCTCGCCAGCGGGAAGCCGCGAATTTCGTTATCGCCGCTCTGGCCGAGGTATACCTCGTTCATATACAGCTCAAGGATGCGATCCTTGCTGTAACGAGCATCGACGATCAGCGCCATATAGGCTTCGTTCGCTTTACGCCAGTAAGAACGTTCGCTGGAGAGGAACAGGTTTTTCACCAGCTGCTGGGTCAGGGTACTGGCCCCCTGCACCGTGCGCCCTGCCGTCAGGTTCGCCAGTACCGCACGACCAATCGAGTACAGGCTAATGCCGTCATGCTCATAGAAGTGGCGGTCTTCGGTCGCCAGCAGCGTATCCACCAGCAGATCCGGGAAGCCGCTGCGTTTAACGAACAGGCGCTGTTCGCCGTTTGCCGACTGCAGCATGGTGATCAGACGCGGATCGAGACGGAAGAAGCCGAACTGACGGTTGTTCTCCATATTCTCAATCGTTTCCAGATGATCGCCGTCGAAGGTCAGACGCGCGCGCACCTGCCCCTCTTTACTATCAGGGAAATCAAACGGACGGCGAATCATCTCAATGCTGTTGGCCTGCACGGTATACTCGCCCGGACGCGTCATCGCGCTCACCTGACGGTACTGCGTGGCGTTCAGCAGACGCACCATTTCGTTTTTGCTGATCTGCATATCCGGTTCGAGGTTGACCATCCGGCCATACACCGCCGCCGGGAGCTCCCAGACTTTGCCGTCAATGCGGCTACGGATTTTCTGATCGAGATAGACGCCGTAAGCGGCAACCAGCACCGCAATGACAATCCCTATCTTGATCAGCAGCCACAGCCAGGTACGCTTCCGGCGAGGTTTATTACCTTTGCCTTTCGCTTTCTTCGGCATCGGCTCTTGATCCTCATAATCATCATCGTAATCATCGTCGTAGTCCTCATCCCGGACCCGACGACGGGTGACTTTTTGTTTCGCCGGACGCGAGGGTTTCCCCTTACGTCCGATAGGCTCGCGGTCATCTCCCGCCATGCTTTTTCTCCGCAACTGTCAGGCGTAAAAGCCTGATTCTCAATGCTTCCTCTTACGAGAGGAAGAAGATATCTCTCAAATTCACGCCCGGGATCTCATCCAGCAGGCGACCATCTCACGACCACCGCGCTGCGCGCGGTCTTCGTCTCACGGCGCGATCACGATATATCTCTATGTTTTCATTTGAAAATGAACAGGATAAATCATTATATTGCACGCTGCGCCTGAGGAAAATTTTGGGACATAGCACGAATAGTCCAGGCGACACAGGATAGCACTAAACCGGGACAGGCTTAACCAGCATTTTACTCCCTCATAACGTAACAAAAGGGAAAATATTATGTTTTTTAATAACATGCGGATATTCCCATCCCTACCCCTGCGGATCAGGGATGTCAGCTACCGTTTTGCGGCGAAATGCTGACAACATCGGCGCCTGGTGAATATTATATTCTGCCGGTGACCAGAAATATTTCGGGCAATTGCACAGCATGGAATATCGGTACAAAAGAGAGACAAATATGAATTACGCCGCGGGCGGCGGGCTATTTCTGTGGAACCAGGCTCTGTAACCCCGGCTTGCGCGATGCTACGCCTGCGACAATCGCCCATCCGGCGAAGCTGGTCGCCCGGATAAGGCGCCGCAATCCGGGGTCGCGACGGCCTACGAGTATTTTTTGGTGCGCCGGGTCGGCGCGGCGTTAGCCGGATCGTCCGGCCAGACGTGCCTGGGGTAACGCCCCTTCATCTCTTTTTGCACTTCACGATAGGCCCCCTGCCAGAAAGCGCTAAGGTCACGGGTGATTTGCAGCGGGCGCTGGGCGGGCGACAGCAGCTCCAGCACCAGCGCGACCCGCCCCTGGGCTATCGTTGGGGTGGCGGCTTCGCCAAACATCTCCTGCATACGCACCGCCAGCGCGGGCGGATTTTCTTGATGATAGCGAATCGCAATCCGGCTCCCGGTCGGCACGGTATAGTGCGTCGGCAGTTCGCTTTCCAGCTTCTGGCGCAGCGCCCACGGCAGCCAGTTGGATAATGCCTGACGAACGTCCAGCGCTTTCAGCGCGCGCAGCGAATGAACCCCGCTCATTTGCGGCAGCAGCCACGCTTCGAGCGATGCCAGCAGCGAGGCATCATCCACGGCGGGCCACGCCTCCTCCGCCAGCCACTGCGCGGCGCAGTGCAGGCGCAGACGCAGCTGCTCGGCCTCCGGCGTCCAGTTGAGCACGCCCAGCCCTTGATCGCGAATGCCGTTGAGCATCGCCTGATGCAGCTCCTCTTCCGATGGTTTCGCCAGCGGCTGAGTTTTCAGCACCAGCTGGCCGATACAGGTCCGTCGCCAGGCCTTCAGCGTACCCTGCGCCTCATCCCACTCGATGGTATCAGACCGCCGGACCAGCCCGGGGCAGTGCGCGATCAGCTCGCCAGTATCCAGCGGCAGCGCGAGTAAAATACGTGCATCCGGCGATGCGCTGCCCTGCAGGAGGAGAGGCGCAATCAGCCATTCGTGACGCCCCAGCGCATCGTCGGCGTCGAGCATCGCCCCCATGCCGTTGGCGAGCTGATAGCGCCCTTCCTGACCCCGGCGGCGGGCAATCCGGTCGGCAAACGCCGGGGCCAGCAGCACGGCCAGACGTCGTGCGTCAGGCTGGCCGCCGCGGCTGGCCAGCCGTTTGACCAGCTGCTGCGCCCGCTGCTGCCAGTTTGGCTGCTGGCGCGCAAACGCCGTGCCGAGATCGCTGCCGCCGCCGCGCGGAGGTTCTTCAAGGATCGCCGCCAGCTTCGCCGCGGTAGCCGCATCGTCAGGATCCGTCGCCGCCGCCAGCATCGATGCCAGACGCGGATCGTTACCCAGGGTCGCCATTTTGCGCCCGTGCGCCGATAGCCTGTCCCCCTCCAGCGCCGACAGAGCGGTCAGTAAGCGACGCGCCGCCGCCAGATTTACCGCCGGGGGCAGATCCAGCCAGCTCAGCTGCGCCGGATCGGGGCAACCCCACTGTAAAAGCTCCAGCAGCAGCGCCGACAGATCGCTGTGCAGAATTTCCGCATCGCTCTGCACCGCCGCGCGCTCCGCCTGTTCTTTAGCGATCAAGTGCAGGCAGATCCCCGGCTCCAGACGCCCGGCGCGGCCGGCGCGCTGGGTCATTGAGGCCTGGCTAATGCGCTGGGAGATCAGCCGGGTTAAGCCGGTGCGGGCGTCGAAGCGGGCCACCCGCTCCTGAGCGCTATCGACCACCAGCCGAATGCCCTCGATGGTTAAGCTGGTCTCGGCGATGTTGGTCGCCAGCACCACTTTGCGCTTGCCTTCAGCAGCTGGGAGAATCGCTTTACGTTGTTCGCTCAGCGACAGCGCTCCGTACAGCGGGCAGAGCACCACATCTTCCGCGACCCGTTCGGCCAGCTGCGCCTGTACCCGCTGAATCTCCCCCACTCCGGGGAGGAACAGCAACAGCGAACCGCGCTCCTGACGCAGCAGCTCCGCGGCGGCAATCGCCACCGCTTCATCAAAACGCTGATGGGCCGCCAGCGCCTGAAAACGTTTTTCCACCGGGAACGCCCGCCCGGCGGAGACGATCGTCGGCGCCTGCGGCAGCAACTGCTGCAGGCGATCGTTGTCCAGCGTCGCCGACATAATCAGCAGCTTCAGATCCTCACGCAGCCCCTGCTGGACATCGAGCAGCAGCGCCAGCGCCAGATCCGCCTGTAGGCTACGCTCGTGGAATTCATCGAGGATCACCAGTCCGACGCCGCTTAGCTCGGGATCGCGCTGGATCATCCGCGTCAGGATCCCTTCGGTGACGACCTCCAGCCGCGTGTCCGGCCCGACGCAGGTTTCGGCGCGCATCCGGTAGCCGACGGTACCGCCCGGCTTCTCATCCAGCAGCTCCGCCAGCCGCTGCGCCACGTTACGCGCCGCCAGCCGTCGCGGCTCCAGCAGGATAATCCGCCCGTCGATATGACCGGAGGCAAGGATCTGCAGCGGTAGCCAGGTCGATTTACCGGCGCCGGTCGGCGCAGTAAGCAACACCTGCGGCGCCTGCTGCAGGGCAGAGAGAAGTTCAGGGAGGACGGCAGCAACCGGCAATGACGACACGAAAGGCTCCGGAGGTTAACATTTGAGGGCAAGCATTGTAGCATCCTGATAATTCATTACCGAGTCTCTATCATGCCCGAGCCGAAAAGGCTGTTTTTCGCCCTTGAACTGCCCGCAGAAGCGCAACGGCAAATCGTCCACTGGCGTGCCGCGCACTTCCCGGATGATGCCGGACGGCCGGTGGCCGCCGATAACCTGCACCTGACGCTGGCGTTTCTCGGCGAGGTCAGCGCGGAGAAGCAGCGCGCGCTGACGGCCCTCGCCGGGCGGATCCAGCAGCCCGGCTTCACGCTGACCCTTGACGATGCCGGGCAGTGGCTGCGTTCGCGGGTAGTGTGGCTCGGCACGCGGCAGCCGCCGCGCGGCCTGCTGCAGCTGGCTAACATGCTGCGCGCCCAGGCGGCCCGTAGCGGCTGCTATCAGAGCCCGCAGCCGTTCCATCCGCATATTACTCTGCTGCGCGACGCCCGCCACGCGGTGCCCATTCCGCCGCCGGGATTTCAGTGGCGGTTTGCCGTCAATGAGTTTGTACTTTATGAGTCCAGTTTTGCCCGCGGACGCACCCGCTATACCGCTCTGGAACGTTATCCCTTCAACAAGGAAAGCTGATGCAGTTCAATCCTCCGTTACAGCCCGCCCTTTTAATTAAACGTTACAAACGGTTTCTGGCGGACGTGGTGACCCCCGATGGCCGGGAACTCACCCTGCATTGCCCAAATACCGGGGCGATGACCGGCTGCGCCGCCCCCGGCGATACGGTCTGGTATTCCACCTCGGATAATGCCAAACGCAAATACGCTCACACCTGGGAATTAACTGAAACCCAGCAGGGGGCGATAATCTGTGTTAATACTTTACGCGCCAATACTCTGGCGAAAGAAGCGGTTCTGGCCGGGAATATCCCCGAACTTTCTGGCTATAACACGCTGAAAAGTGAGGTGAAATATGGTGATGAGAACAGCCGTATCGATATTATGTTACAGGCAGAAGATCGACAAAACTGCTATATTGAAGTGAAATCGGTTACGTTGGCGGAAAGTAACAGCGGTTATTTCCCCGATGCCGTTACCGAACGCGGTCAGAAGCACCTGCGGGAGCTGATGAGCGTCGCGGCGGCAGGCGACCGGGCCGTCATTCTGTTCGCCGTGCTCCATTCGGCGATCGATCGTTTCTCACCCGCGCATCATATTGATGCCAGATACGCACAGTTGTTGATCGAGGCGCAAGCCAGGGGGGTAGAAATTCTCGCGTACAAAGCGGAACTTTCTACCGAAATGATGACTCTGAATAAGCCGATTACCGTGGTGTTAACCCCCGGTAAATAAACGGCTAAATTATGTCCGGGTCGCGAGCGCAAATACGCTTTTCTTCACAGGGTTGTCAAGTGTAACGTTTAGATAATTGCTATCCGGAAAAGCATCTGCTATTTATAGCGGCCTGATTTTTCCCCCAACATGGGGATCGATAGTGCGTGTTAAGGAGAAGCAACATGCAAGAAGGGCAAAACCGTAAAACATCGTCCCTGAGTATTCTCGCCATCGCTGGGGTGGAGCCGTATCAAGAGAAGCCGGGCGAAGAGTATATGAACGAAGCCCAGCTGGCGCACTTCAAGCGTATTCTTGAGGCATGGCGTAATCAACTCAGGGATGAAGTGGATCGCACCGTATCGCATATGCAGGATGAAGCAGCTAACTTCCCGGATCCGGTAGACCGTGCCGCTCAGGAAGAAGAGTTCAGCCTGGAACTGCGTAACCGCGACCGCGAACGTAAACTGATCAAAAAGATCGAGAAGACGCTGAAGAAAGTCGAAGACGAAGATTTCGGCTTCTGCGAATCCTGTGGCGTTGAGATTGGCATTCGCCGTCTGGAAGCGCGTCCGACCGCTGACCTGTGCATCGACTGCAAAACGCTGGCGGAAATTCGCGAAAAACAGATGGCAGGCTAATCCGCTTCGCTATCGTATCTCCGGCGGGAGTTTCTCCCGCCTCCATGTTTTATTCGTCACTCATGAATGACTCACACTATATCGGCCGCTTTGCCCCCTCACCTTCCGGCGAACTCCACTTCGGCTCTCTGATTGCCGCGCTCGGCAGCTACCTGCAGGCCCGTGCGCGCAACGGTATCTGGCGCGTACGTATTGAAGATATCGATCCGCCGCGTGAGGTCCCCGGCGCCGCCAGCACCATTCTGCGCCAGTTAGAACACTACGGTCTGCACTGGGACGGCGAAGTACTGTGGCAGTCGCAGCGTCATGAAGCCTACCGCGAGCGGCTTGCCTGGCTCCATCAGCAGGGGCTTTGCTATTACTGCACCTGCACCCGGGCGCGTATTCATGCCGTCGGCGGAGTTTATGATGGCCACTGCCGCGATTTGCAGCTGCCTGCGGACAACGCGGCCCTGCGCTTACGCCAGACGCGGCCGGTACTCGCATTTTATGACCAGCTGCGCGGCACGCTCGTCGCCGATGAACCGCTGGCGCGTGAAGATTTCATCATCCATCGTCGCGACGGCCTGTTCGCCTATAATCTTGCGGTGGTGGTGGACGATTACTTTCAAGGGGTGACTGAAATCGTGCGCGGTGCCGATCTTATCGAGCCCACGGTGCGGCAGATTTCGCTGTATCACCATTTCGGCTGGCAGGCCCCGGACTACGTCCATCTGCCGTTGGCGCTCAATGCCCAGGGGAATAAACTCTCCAAACAAAACCACGCCCCGGCGCTGCCGGAAGGCGATCCGCGGCCCGAAATTATGCGGGCGTTAATGTTTCTGAATCAGGATATTGAGCAGGAATGGCGCGCGCTGAGTATTGCAGATTTACTCAGCAATGCGGTAGCGAACTGGAAACCGGAAAAAATCCAGCATTCTCAAATGACTCTCGCTGAGCTATGATTAGCCGCTATTTTTTGTCCTGAAGTCCGTCTGACACTACGAGGTGCAACATTTTTACCCGAGTCGCTAATTTTTGCCGTAAGGTGCTAAGCCGTGAGGAGCGCGAGGCAGAAGCCGCCGTTGAACAAACGCATATGACGGTTATCCCGCGTGAACAGCATGCAATTTCCCGCAAAGATATCAGTGATAATGCCCTCAAGGTGCTCTATCGACTGAACAAGGCGGGCTATGAAGCCTATCTCGTCGGCGGTGGCGTACGTGACCTGCTGCTTGGCAAAAAGCCCAAAGATTTTGACGTCACCACCAGCGCGACGCCGGACCAGGTACGAAAACTGTTCCGCAACTGCCGGCTGGTGGGCCGTCGTTTCCGCCTGGCGCACGTGATGTTCGGGCCGGAAATTATCGAAGTCGCCACCTTTCGCGGTCACCACGAGGGGCACACCACCGATCGTGTAACCTCGCAGCGCGGCCAGAACGGTATGCTGCTGCGCGACAACATCTTCGGTTCGATCGAAGAAGATGCCCAGCGCCGTGACTTCACCATCAACAGCCTGTATTACAGCGTGGCCGACTTTACCGTACGCGACTACGTCGGCGGCATGAAAGATCTGCAGGACGGCGTTATCCGTCTGATTGGCGATCCGGAAACCCGCTATCGCGAAGATCCGGTACGCATGCTGCGCGCGGTGCGCTTCGCCGCCAAGCTCAATATGAACATCAGTACGGAATCCGCCGAGCCGATTCCACGTCTCGCGGCGCTGCTCCACGACGTGCCGCCGGCGCGCCTGTTCGAAGAAGTGCTGAAGCTGCTGCAGGCGGGCAACGGGTATGACACCTACATGCTGCTGCGTGAATATAACCTGTTCCAGCCGCTGTTCCCGACCATCACCCGCTACTTTACCGAGCGCGGCGATAGCCCGATGGAGCACATCATTAGCCAGGTGCTGAAGAATACCGATAACCGCATCCATAACGACATGCGCGTTAACCCGGCGTTCCTGTTCGCGGTGATGTTCTGGTACCCACTGCTGGAAATGGCGCAGAAAATCACTCAGGAGAGCGGCCTGGCGTACAACGACGCCTTCGCGCTGGCGATGAATGACGTCCTGGATGAAGCCTGCCGTACGCTGGCGATTCCGAAACGCATCACCACCCTGGTGCGCGATATCTGGCAGCTGCAGCTGCGCATGTCCCGTCGCCAGGGCAAACGTGCCTGGAAGCTGATGGAGCACCCGAAATTCCGCGCCGCCTACGATCTGCTTGAACTGCGCGCCGGCGCCGAAAAAAATGGCGAGCTGCAGCGTCTGACCAAATGGTGGGGCGAGTTCCAGGTTGCCGCGCCGCCAGATCAAAAAGAGATGCTTAACGGGCTGGATGAAGAACCGGCGCCGCGCCGTCGCCATCGTCGTCCGCGTAAGCGCGCACCGCGCCAGGGCAGCGCATGACCCGCGTCTATATCGCTATCGGCAGCAATCTGGCCTCGCCTCTCGATCAGGTGAATGCTGCCGTTGCGGCGCTGGCGGAGATCCCGGAGAGCCGGATCGTCGCCGTCTCCTCGTTTTATCGCACCCCGCCGCTGGGGCCGCAGGATCAACCTGATTACCTCAACGCCGCCGTCGCGCTGGACACCCATCTGCAGGCGGAAGCCCTGCTGGATCATACCCAGCGCATCGAGCTGCAGCAGGGCCGCGAACGCAAAGCCGAACGCTGGGGCCCCCGTACGCTGGACCTCGATATCATGTTATTTGGCGACGCCGTCATTCACACCGCACGCCTGACGGTCCCCCATTATGATATGAAAAACCGCGGTTTTATGCTGTGGCCGCTGTTTGAGATCGCCCCTGAGCTGCACTTCCCTGACGGCATCGCATTACGCACGGTGCTGACAAATCTCGCCGCCGACCGGCCGGCTATCTGGTAGTCTCCCCTCACCTTTTTTACCCTTTACGGCGATCGCGCTAATCGGTTGCCTAAAACCATTGCCCCTCTGAATGCTGCTGTTAGAATGCCGGTTAATATGACTTTCATCATCAGGAAACGTTATGAAACCGACTACTATCGCTGTGCTGCAGAAATGCAAACAGGAGAAGAAGCGCTTCGCCACGATCACCGCCTATGACTTCAGCTTTGCGAAGCTGTTTGCCGATGAAGGCATCAACGTGATGCTGGTAGGCGACTCGCTGGGGATGACGGTACAGGGGCACGACTCGACCCTCCCGGTGACCGTAGACGATATCGCCTATCACACCCAGGCGGTACGTCGCGGGGCGCCTAACTGTCTGCTGCTCGCCGACCTGCCGTTTATGGCTTACGCCACGCCGGAGCAGACCTTTGCCAATGCCGCCGTAGTGATGCGCGCCGGCGCCAACATGGTCAAAATCGAAGGCGGCGCCTGGCTTGCGGATACGGTGAAAATGCTGGCAGAGCGTGCGGTACCGGTTTGTGGTCACCTCGGCTTAACGCCGCAGTCGGTGAATATTTTCGGTGGTTACAAAGTTCAGGGGCGCGGCGACGCGGCGCAGGCGCTGTTTGAAGACGCGCTGGCGTTAGAAGCGGCGGGCGCACAGCTGCTGGTACTGGAGTGCGTTCCGGTGGCGCTGGCTCAACGTATCACCGAGGCGTTAACCATTCCGGTAATCGGCATCGGCGCGGGCAACGTCACGGATGGTCAGATCCTCGTGATGCATGACGCGTTCGGGATCACCGGCGGCCATATCCCTAAATTTGCCAAAAATTTCCTTGCTGAAGCGGGCGACATGCGCGCCGCAGTGCGGCAGTATATTGCCGACGTCGAGTCCGGCGTTTATCCGGGCGAAGAACACAGTTTCCATTAAGGAGTCTTGTTGTGCTGATTATTGAATCCCTGCCGCTGCTGCGCCAGCATATCCGTCGCTTACGTCAGGAAGGCAAGCGTATCGCGCTGGTGCCCACCATGGGCAACCTGCACGACGGTCATATGAAGCTGGTGGACGAAGCCAAAGCCAGCGCAGATGTCGTGGTGGTCACTATTTTCGTCAACCCGATGCAGTTTGACCGCCCCGACGATCTGTCACGCTATCCGCGTACGCTGCAGGATGATTGCGAAAAGCTGAACAAACGTAAGGTGGACTTTGTTTTCGCCCCGGCGTCGGCTGAAATCTATCCGCACGGTACCGAAGGCCAGACCTATGTCGAGGTGCCGGGCCTGTCGACCATGCTGGAAGGCGCCAGCCGCCCGGGCCACTTCCGCGGCGTGTCGACCATCGTCAGCAAGCTGTTTAACCTGGTCCAGCCGGACGTCGCCTGCTTTGGCGAGAAGGATTTCCAGCAGCTGGCGCTGATCCGCAAGATGGTCGCCGACATGGGCTATGACATCGAGATCGTCGGCGTGCCGATTATCCGCGCCAAAGACGGTTTAGCCCTCAGCTCACGCAACGGCTACCTCACCGCGGACCAGCGTAAAATCGCGCCAGGCCTGCACAAGGTACTGAGCGCCGCGGCCGCGAAGCTGAGCGCAGGTGAACGTAACCTGGAGGAGATCATTACCCTCGCCGGGCAGGAGCTGAATGAGAAAGGCTTCCGCGCGGATGATATCCAGATCCGTGATGCCGATACGCTGCTGGAACTCACGGAAAGCAGTCAACGGGCGGTAATTCTGATGGCGGCATGGCTGGGCCAGGCGCGTTTGATCGATAACCAAATCGTCGAGCTGAGCCGGTAGACAAAGGTTAAAAATCTGGCACTATTGCCAGGCATTTACGCAAAGCGGATACCACGTCCGCTTCGTATCGTTAAGGTATATACCCGGGCCAGACCGGGTTGCCGGAAGACGGTAAGCTGGAGAATCACCACCGTCCCTCAGGGCGAGGCGCAGGGATGAGCCGGTTCTCTCAGCCGTCAACAGACGTGCAGCCTGGAGTACGGCGGGAATAAAGGTAGACATCATGATTCGTAATATGCTGCAGGGCAAACTCCACCGCGTTAAAGTCACGCAGGCCGACCTGCACTATGAAGGCTCCTGCGCCATTGACCAGGATTTCCTCGATGCGTCCGGCATTCTGGAAAATGAGGCCATTCACATCTGGAACGTGACCAACGGTAACCGCTTCTCCACCTATGCCATTGCCGCAGAGCGCGGTTCCCGCATCATTTCGGTGAACGGCGCGGCCGCGCACTGCGCGAGCGTCGGCGACATTCTGATTATCGCCAGCTTCGTCACCATGCCTGATGAAGAAGCGCGCCGCTGGCAGCCAAAAGTTGCCTATTTTGAAGGCGATAACGAAATGAAGCGCCAGGCAAAAGCCATTCCGGTCCAGGTCGCCTGATAGCTGACGGTGCGCCGCTCAGTCGGGGCACCGTTTATCCCTGTGGCTGGTTGCTGATCAGCCGCGACATTGTCTCCAGCGAATCCGTCCGCAGAATATAGAGCCTTTTCAGTAAAAACGGATTATCCCCCGGTTTCACCTTGCCTCTCACCGTGGTCACCGCCATATGAAAACCAGCGTCGTTCGCCGCTTTAACCGCCGTCGCGTTGTAACCGCCAAAAGGATAGGAGAGATAGAGCACGTGCGGATTGAACTGCGACAGCGCGCGGCGCGAATGCTCAAAATCAAACAGGATATTATGGTAACTGCGGCTCAACAGAATCGGATGACGCATGCCGTCGACCCGATGCAGAAAGTGCGTATGGGACTGGACGTCAAAGACCTCCTGAATCTGCTTTAACTCGGAAATGCTCATAAACTGCAGCGATTTCGGGTCCCACTTCTGCGGATGGCGCTTGATACGCGACGAGATAATAAACGCCGTGGCGTGAAAGCCATACTGCTTGAGTAGCGGCCAGGCGTAGCGGTTGACCGACTTCAGGCCATCGTCGAAGGTAATCACCACCGAGCGGGCCGGCAGGTTGATTTTATTGCGCAGGTAACCTTCCAGCTGGTACATATTCAGCGTGGTGTAACCCCGATCGCGCAGCCAGGTCATTTGGTTGCTGAAGGCGCGTACCGAAGTCGTGGTGGAGGTATGGCGAAAGCGGGTGTTCTCTTCGTCACGCAGAATATGGTGGTAGGTCAGCACCGGGATACCGTGGTCTTCCTGGGCGTCAAGGCTGCTGATCCACGCCAGACGGTTACCGATGCGAATTTGAAACCAGGTCTGGTTGAGACGGTCTTTCAGCTTGCTGATAATCGGATAACGTAAATTATTCGCCAGCGTGCCAAATGGCGCACTCCCGGCGGATGGCGCATCATAGACCGGCGTATCTTTCCAGGTGAGCAAATTCTGGTTACTCAGCGGCTTATGCAAATCGCCAAGGTTGTCCTCAACCCGCTGCTTGCCCTGGACCGGTTCAAGATGCCCCTTGTCGATAAAGCCGGTGCCGAAACCGAAGCTGAATTCATAATAATCCGCGGGCGTCGGCACCACGGCGATAATTTGCCCGGCCCGCACGTTACCGACGCTCATCACCTCATTTCCCACCTGCGCCCAAATCACCGCATCTTCGGTAGTCTGCATATAGCGGGCGGGAAGACCCTGCTGGCTTAACAGGCTGGCGGAGACGCCGACTGACGTCAGCAGCAGGAACAGAGCAACAATTCGGGCAAACATGCACGTCGGACCGGTAGGGAAAACAGCCGCCATTGTAACAAAAGCGGCATCAATACCAATGCTTAATTGCCAAACGCGTCATGCCGCAGGCGGAAAGGCGGATTTTTTTGCTGCTGGTGCCAGAGGCTGCTGACCACCGGGCCGCCGGCGCTGACGATCGTTTCGCGGAACGCGGCGCTGCTCAGGGTGTGGCGCAGCAGATACATCTGCTCCAGCAAGCCATAGCTGATCCCGGAGATCACTTCGCAGTGGGTATGCTTATGGCTCATCAGCGCCGCCACGCGATACGGCGCCGCGCCGGTTTTATCCGTCAGAAAAATGACGCCGTCGCCGCTGTCCGCGGCGTGCAGGGCGTCGCACATCATCCGGCTCAGCATGTTACTGCTCATATTGCGCCAGTAATTAACCGCCCGGCATTGTTCCAGCGGACCAAACTTTTTTTCCAGACTATCCAGCAGCTCCTGCGCCGTTTCGTCATGACAGGTAATCACCCAACCTAACATCGCCAGCCTCCTTAGCAGGAGGATACTGTAACAAAGGGGATATCGCAGAGGGGTGATGGCAGTCAAGATTAGCGGATAGCGCTTCGCGTCAACCGCCCGCGAAGCGCCATCGCCTGCTTAGCTGCGCAGACCGCGGCCACGCTGGATCAGGTACCAGCACAAAATGTAGAAGGCGACGATAAACACCACCAGCACGCCGAAAGTCGTGATCAGCGGAACATCATTGATACCGAGGAAACCGTAGCGGAAGCCGCTGATCATGTAGACGATCGGGTTCAGGTGCGACAGCGCCTGCCAGAACGGCGGCAGCAGAGTCAGGGAGTAAAATACCCCGCCGAGGTAGGTCAGCGGCGTCAGCACGAAGGTCGGGATCAGGCTGATATCGTCAAAGGTTTTGGCAAATACCGCGTTCAGCAGGCCCGCCAGCGAAAAGAGCACGGCGGTCAGCACCAGCGTCAGCCCGACGAACAGCCAGGAGTGTACCTGGAACGGGACGAAGAACAGCGAGATCGCGGTGACCAGAATCCCCACGCACAGCCCACGCGCCACCCCGCCGCCGACATAGCCGGCGATGACGACATGGGTCGGCACCGGGGCGACCAGCAGCTCTTCAATGTTGCGCTGGAATTTCGCGCTGAAGAAAGAGGAGGCCACGTTGGCATAGGCGTTGGTAATCACCGCCATCATAATCAAACCCGGCACGATAAACTGCATATAGGTAAAGCCATGCATTTCCCCGATCCGCGAGCCGATCAAATTGCCAAAAATGACAAAGTAGAGGGTCATGGTGATCACCGGCGGTACCAGCGTCTGGATCCAGATGCGCATAAAGCGATGAATTTCTTTGGTCCAGATGCTTTTCAGCGCGACCCAGTAAAGCTGCATCATGCTGATTCTCCTTTCTTGTCATGCACCAGCGTGACAAACAGCTCTTCCAGACGGTTGGCTTTGTTACGCATACTTAAAACCTGAACGCCCTGGGCGCTCAGCTGCGCGAAGACGCTGTTAATCCCCTGCTCGCGCAGCACTTCCACTTCCAGCGTGGAGGTATCCACCAGACGATACTGGTAGCCCTCCAGCGTCGGCAGCGGGCTTTTCGGCGCCAGATCGAGGATAAAGGTTTCTGATTTCAGCTTGGAGAGCAGCGCTTTCATCGAGGTGTTTTCCACCAGCTCCCCGCGCTGAATAATCCCGATGTTGCGGCACAGCATTTCCGCCTCTTCCAGATAGTGGGTGGTCAGAATGATGGTGGTGCCTTTATCGTTCAGATCCTTGAGAAACCCCCACATTGAGCGGCGAAGCTCGATATCAACGCCCGCGGTCGGCTCATCGAGAATCAGCAGTTTTGGTTCATGCATCAGCGCCCGGGCAATCATCAGACGGCGCTTCATCCCGCCGGAGAGCATCCGCGCGCGCTCGTTGCGCTTTTCCCACAGGTCGAGCTGTTTTAAGTACTTTTCGCTGCGCAGGAGCGCTTCTTTATGCTCCACGCCGTAGTAGCCGGCCTGGTGAACGACGATCTGCTGAACGGTTTCAAACGGGTTAAAGTTGAACTCCTGCGGCACCAGACCGAGCTGGCGCTTGGCGTTCACCACGTCCTTTTGCAGGTCATAGCCAAAGACGTTGACCTCGCCGGAGGTTTTATTCACCAGCGAGCTGATAATACCGATGGTGGTAGATTTCCCCGCGCCATTCGGGCCAAGCAACGCATAAAAGTCCCCCGCCTGCACCTGCAGATCGATCCCCCGCAGCGCCTGAACCCCGCCGGGGTAGGTCTTGGTGAGCTTTTTTAGTTCAAGAGCAATGGTCATTAAATATCTCTTCTCGTGTCTGACACGCGATGGGTTGTTTTAAAAAAAGTGAGGTTACCCTATATTAGCCCAACGCACTTACCTGGTTATAGGCCGTGAACTTCCATGAATGATATAGATACACTCATCAGCAACAATGCACTATGGTCAAAAATGCTGGTGGAAGAAGACCCCGGCTTTTTCGCAACATTGTCACAAGCGCAGAAACCCCGCTTTCTCTGGATTGGATGTTCTGACAGCCGTGTTCCCGCTGAACGGTTAACCGGCCTTGAGCCCGGCGAACTGTTTGTCCATCGCAACGTCGCAAACCTGGTGATCCATACCGACCTCAACTGCCTGTCCGTGGTGCAGTATGCCGTTGATGTGCTGGAAGTTGAGCATATCATCATCTGCGGCCACTATGGCTGCGGCGGCGTGCAGGCCGCGGTGGAGAACACCGAGCTGGGGCTTATCGACAACTGGCTGCTGCATATTCGCGACATCTGGTTCAAACACAGCTCGCTGCTGGGCGAAATGCCCGAAGAGCGTCGGCTTGATACCTTATGTGAGCTGAATGTGATGGAGCAGGTCTATAACCTGGGGCACTCGACTATTATGCAGTCGGCGTGGAAGCGTGGTCAGAAAGTGACGATCCACGGTTGGGCCTATGGTATTCACGACGGTCTGTTACGCGATCTCGATGTGACCGCCGTCAGCCGCGAAACCCTGGAGCAGCGCTACCGCCAGGGAATTTCCAACCTCAAGAGCAAGCACGTCAACCATAAGTAACCCACCTGCATTCTGTGCCCCGCAGCAGAGATGACGCCTGCTCCGGGGCCAGGTCAACCTTACTCGTCCAGCAGAACCACTTTGCCGACGTATGGCAAATGGCGATAGCGCTGAGCGTAGTCAATACCGTAGCCCACCACGAACTCATCCGGGATCGCAAAGCCGACAAATTCCACCGGCACGTTCACTTCACGGCGGCTCGGCTTATCCAGCAGCGTACAGATAGCCAGTGATTTGGGTTCACGCAGGCTGAGGATCTCGCGCACTTTCGACAGCGTGTTGCCGGAATCGATAATGTCTTCCACAATCAATACATCTTTACCGCGGATGTCTTCGTCCAGGTCTTTGAGGATTTTAACATCGCGGGTGGTCGACATGCCGCTGCCGTAGCTGGAGGCGGTCATAAAATCGACTTCATGCGGCACCTGGACTTCACGGCACAGATCGGCCATAAACATAAATGAGCCGCGCAGCAGCCCGACCAGCACCATCTCGCTGCCGCTGTCTTTGTAGCATTCGTTGATTTGACGACCCAGTTCGGCGATACGCGCTTTGATCTCGGCTTCCGGGATCATCACTTCTACAGTATGTTTCATTAAACTAACCACTTGATTCTTAATATAAATCATCAACGTCTCTGCCATCGCACCGACGTTGACCAGCAAGCTAACCAGTATACCAGTAAAAAGAAATATACGATGCAGGGAATAATAAAGCCCATTTTGTGATTCCGATCACACTTGTTAAATCCTATAATTAATTGCATTTCAAAAATTAACAAACAACCGAGTGTCTTTCTATGGCAGAAACAAAATCTCAACAATCACGGCTTCTCGTGACGCTGACAGCTCTCTTTGCGGCGTTCTGCGGCCTGTATCTTCTCATTGGCGGGGTATGGCTGGTCGCGATTGGCGGCTCCTGGTACTACCCTATCGCAGGCCTGGTGATGCTGGGCGTCACCGTGATGTTGTGGCGCGGCAAACGTTCAGCGCTGTGGCTCTACGCCGCACTGCTGCTCGCCACCATGATCTGGGGCGTCTGGGAAGTCGGCTTTGACTTCTGGGCGCTGACCCCGCGTAGCGATATCCTGGTGTTCTTCGGCATCTGGCTGATCCTGCCCTTTGTCTGGCGACGCCTGCCGATCCCATCGGGCGGCGCGGTAGCCGGGCTGGTTGTGGCGCTGCTGATCAGCGGCGGTATCCTGACCTGGGCTGGCTTTAACGATCCGCAGGAAGTCAACGGCACCCTGAGCGCCGATGCGACGCCGGCGGCACCGATTTCTGCCGTAGCCGATGGCGACTGGCCGGCATACGGCCGTAACCAGGAAGGACAACGTTACTCGCCGCTAAAGCAAATCAACGCCGATAACGTGAAAAACCTGAAGGAAGCGTGGGTATTCCGTACCGGCGACCTGAAGCAGCCGAACGATCCGGGTGAAATCACCAACGAAGTGACGCCGATTAAAGTCGGCAACATGCTGTACCTGTGTACCGCTCACCAGCGTCTGTTCGCGCTTGATGCGGCCACCGGGAAAGAGAAATGGCACTTTGATCCGCAGCTGAATGCGGATCCGTCCTTCCAGCACGTGACCTGCCGTGGCGTCTCTTATCACGAAGCGAAAGCGGATAACGCGCCGGCTGACGTTGTCGCCAACTGCCCGCGCCGGATTATTCTGCCGGTCAACGATGGTCGCCTGTTCGCCATTAACGCCGACAACGGTCAGCTGTGCGAATCCTTTGCCAACAAAGGTATTCTCAATCTGCAGACCAACATGCCGGTTACCACGCCGGGGATGTATGAACCGACATCGCCGCCGATTATTACCGACACCACCATTATCATCGCCGGTGCGGTCACCGATAACTTCTCTACCCGCGAGCCGTCAGGCGTCATTCGTGGCTTCGATGTCAACACCGGTAAACTGCTGTGGGTGTTCGATCCGGGCGCGAAAGATCCTAACGCCATTCCGGGCGATGAACATCACTTCACGCTGAACTCGCCTAACTCCTGGGCGCCGGCGGCCTATGATGCGAAGCTGGACCTGGTGTACCTGCCGATGGGCGTGACCACTCCGGATATCTGGGGCGGCAACCGCACGCCGGAACAGGAACGCTACGCCAGCTCGATCGTGGCGCTGAACGCCACCACCGGTAAACTGGCATGGAGCTATCAGACCGTTCACCACGATCTGTGGGACATGGATATGCCGTCTCAGCCGACGCTGGCGGATATCGAGGTCAACGGTAAAACCGTGCCGGTCATCTACGCGCCGGCGAAAACCGGGAATATCTTCGTCCTCGATCGTCGTAACGGCGAGCTGGTGGTTCCGGCGCCGGAAAAACCGGTTCCGCAGGGCGCAGCGAAAGGCGATTACGTCGCCAAAACTCAGCCGTTCTCCGACCTGAGCTTCCGTCCGAAGAAAGATCTGACCGGCGCCGATATGTGGGGCGCCACGATGTTCGATCAGCTGGTGTGCCGCGTGATCTTCCATCAGCTGCGTTATGAAGGCATCTTCACTCCGCCGTCAGAACAGGGCACCCTGGTCTTCCCGGGTAACCTGGGGATGTTTGAGTGGGGCGGTATTTCCGTCGACCCGAACCGTCAGGTGGCGATTGCCAACCCGATGGCGCTGCCGTTTGTCTCCAAACTGATCCCGCGCGGCCCGGGCAACCCGATGGAACCGCCGAAAGATGCGAAAGGTTCCGGTACCGAATCCGGCATCCAGCCGCAGTATGGCGTACCGTTCGGCGTGACCCTCAACGCCTTCCTGTCGCCGTTTGGTCTGCCGTGCAAACAGCCTGCCTGGGGTTACATCTCCGCGCTGGATCTGAAAACCAACGAAGTCGTGTGGAAAAAACGTATCGGTACGCCGCAGGATAGCCTGCCGTTCCCGATGCCTGTCCAGCTGCCGTTTAACCTTGGTATGCCGATGCTGGGTGGCCCGATCTCCACCGCGGGTAACGTGCTGTTCATTGGCGCCACCGCCGATAACTACCTGCGCGCTTACAATATGAGCAACGGTGAAAAACTGTGGCAGGCCCGCCTGCCAGCGGGCGGCCAGGCAACGCCGATGACCTATGAAGTGAATGGCAAACAGTATGTTGTCATCGCCGCCGGCGGTCACGGTTCGTTTGGCACCAAAATGGGCGACTATATTGTCGCTTACGCCCTGCCTGACGAAGCCAAATAAGCGGTGCAGTAAAACGACAGTCACAACAAAAGGCCCGGTGAGAACCGGGCCTTTTCTTTTGCGGAAGGCGAAATAAAATAAGCGCCGTAGTCTCCTTCCTGCGCCGCATCAGATTAAACCGTAAAGCCGAGCATCATCCCGGTGTCCTCATGTTCCAGCAGGTGGCAGTGCGCCATGTAGGCATACTCTTTCGCTGCCTCATGCTCGAACTTCACCAGTACTTCACTGACCCCGCCATCGACCCGCACGGTATCCTTCCATCCGCTACGATGCGCGGCAGGCGCTGCGCCATTTTCCGACAGAATGCGGAACTGGGTGCCGTGAATATGGAACGGGTGTAGCATCATGTCGCCTTTGCCGGAGATGACCCAACGCTCGTATTGCCCTCTTGCCGCAGCGAACATCGGCAGATTCATATCAAAGGCTTTGCCATTGATCCGGTTGGCGTTATGGAAATCGAAACCCGCGGCGCCGTGGTTCATCTGCCCCATCGCGCCGTGATCCATATGACTCATCTCGCCATGATTCATCTGCCCCATATCGCCCATCTTGCCATCGCTCATCATCCTGCCATGGTCCATGCCGGACATCGCCTGGTCACCGTATTTCTGCATCAGAGCCTGCATTCCCATCATATCGAGCATCGGGTCCATAGAGAGCTGAAGCGTGCGCTGGGTCAGCCCGTCCAGAGACGGCAGCGCCGGTATCTCGACCAGGGTATCCAGCAGCTTGCCGGAGGCCTGAATGGTCAACGGCTGAATGCGTAATACCGGCTGGGGTTGGTCAAACGGCGCAATCGCCATCCCCATCTGGCTCACCGGCAGGGTGATCAGGTCGAAAGCTTTGCCGTCGCTGGTATCGATCAGCACTTCAAAGCGTTCGCCCATTAACATCGGCAGTTCACTCACCTTCACCGGTTCGGCAAGCAGGCCGCCGTCGCTGGCCACCACGTACATCGGTCGGTTGTCACTGGTGGAAAAATTCAGCGAACGGGCGTTGCAGCCGTTAAGTAAACGCAAACGCAGCCAGCCGCGCGGGGCGGCATGTTCCGGATAGAGCGCGCCGTTCGCCAGCAGCGTATCGCCAAACCAGCCGACGGCGGCGCTCATGATGTCGAGCTGGTAGTCGATCTCTCCGCCGGCGGTGAAACGCTTATCCTGCACAATCACCGGTATATCATCGATTCCCCACTGTTTCGGCAGCAGCAGCTGTTCGCTCCGCTCGTCAGAAATCAGCACCAGGCCCGCCAGCCCCATGGCCACCTGACGACCGGTTTTGCCGTGTTGATGCGGGTGAAACCAGCAGGTGGCGGCCCGCTGGCTGGGGGTAAAGTTCACGCTGCGGGAAGCGCCTGGCGCAATGATCCCCTGCGGCCCGCCGTCGACCTCACCCGGCACCTCCAACCCATGCCAGTGTACGGTGGTCTCTTCGCTCAGACGGTTATGGATATCCACGGTCACCGCCTCCCCTTTTTTGAGCTTCAGGGCGGGGCCCAGCAGACTTCCGTTATAACCCCAGGTGGTGGCCTGGTGGGGACCAAACTGGGTCTTCCCGGCCTGGATGGTTAAGGTGATGCGATTACGCGCGTCGGCGGTGAGAAGATCGGGCACCGGCAGTGCCGGACGACTGGCGGCAAAAGCCGAACGGCTCCACAACGGCAGAGCGCTAAATACGCTGGCCGCAGCGGTTAACTTGATGAATTCACGACGTTGCATTTTCACATCCTTTTCGTCTGCGGGTGAACATTTGAGCTTAAACCTTCCCCCTGGCGGAAGGTCAAGCAGAAGAGTAAGAATAAAGCTCTGCGTAGTGTAAAGAAGTATGCTAACGTTGAGCGTCCGTGATTCAATGGTAAAAAAAATGAAGACGCTTTTCAGAACAATAGTGCTCGGCAGCCTGCTTGCTCTATCCGCCAATAGCTATGCGTTAAGCGAGTCCGAAGCGGAAGATATGGCTGATTTAACGGCGGTATTTGTCTTTCTGAAAAACGACTGCGGTTACCAGAACCTACCCAATACCCAAATTCGCCGCGCGCTGGTGTTCTTTGCGCAACAGAACCAGTGGGACCTGAGCAACTACGACAGCTTCAATATGAAAGCGCTCGGTGAAGACAGCTACCGCGATCTCAGCGGCATCAAAATCCCGACCACTAAAAAGTGTAAGGCCCTGGCCCGCGATTCACTCAGTCTGCTCGCCTACGTTAAATAGCGCGTCTTTCAATCCGTTGCCATGACATCCCCGCCGCCCGTCGCCGGCGGTTGGTCATACTTCAGCCCCCGGCGTGGCTCGATTCCCGGTATCCGGCTCTCCCTGCACGAACGACTGAAATATCCGCCGTGCATCATCATCTATAGTTGGCTATGATGTTGCGCTCGTTTTTTACGCGTGTAACGGATGTTAACAAAGGAGGAATCCGCCTGTGGCCGATAGCAATCTGTGGCATGAAACCCTGCACGACCATTTTGGTCAGTATCTGGCAGTGGATAATGTGCTGTATCACGAGAAGACCGATCACCAGGATTTGATCATTTTTGAGAACGCCGCCTTTGGCCGTGTCATGGCGCTGGACGGAGTGGTACAAACCACCGAGCGCGATGAATTTATCTATCATGAAATGATGACCCACGTTCCGCTGATGGCCCACGGTGAGGCGAAACATGTGCTGATCATCGGCGGTGGTGACGGCGCCATGCTGCGTGAAGTCTCCCGTCACAGCAGCGTCGAAACTATCACGATGGTCGAAATCGACGCCGGCGTGGTCTCGTTCTGCCGTCAGTATCTGCCCAACCATAATGCGGGCGCCTATGACGATCCGCGTTTTACCCTGGTCATTGACGATGGCGTCAATTTTGTTAACCAGACGACGCAAACGTTTGACGTGATCATCTCCGACTGTACCGATCCCATCGGCCCCGGAGAGAGTCTGTTCACGTCTGCCTTTTATGCCGGCTGTAAACGCTGCCTGAACCCAGGCGGAATCTTCGTTGCTCAGAACGGCGTCTGCTTCCTGCAGCAGAATGAGGCCATCGATAGCCACCGTAAGCTCAGCCACTATTTCAGCGACGTCAGCTTCTACCAGGCGGCGATCCCCACCTATTATGGCGGGATTATGACCTTCGCATGGGCCAGCGATAACGACGCGTTGCGCCATTTGTCCAATGAGATTATCCAGGCGCGTTTTCACAAAGCGAACCTGAAGTGCCGTTATTACAATCCGGCCATTCACACGGCGGCCTTCGCCCTACCGCAGTATCTGCAGGACGCGCTGTCCGCCAGTGACCTTAAGTAAGGGGGTGACCTAAATTGAAAAAATTGAAGCTGCATGGCTTTAACAACCTGACCAAAAGCCTGAGTTTTTGTATTTACGATATCTGCTATGCCAAAACCGCAGAGGAGCGCGATGGTTACATCGCCTATATCGACGAACTCTATAACGCCAACCGTCTGACCGAGATTTTGTCGGAAACCTGCTCAATTATCGGCGCCAACATTCTGAACATCGCCCGCCAGGATTATGAGCCGCAGGGCGCCAGCGTCACCATTCTGGTCAGCGAAGAACCCATTGACCCGCAGCTTATCGACCAGACCGAACACCCTGGGCCGCTGCCGGAAGCCGTGGTCGCCCATCTCGATAAAAGCCATATCTGCGTCCATACCTACCCGGAAAGCCACCCCGAGGGCGGGCTGTGTACCTTCCGCGCCGATATTGAAGTCTCCACCTGTGGAGTGATTTCACCGCTGAAGGCGCTGAACTACCTCATCCACCAGCTGGAATCCGATATTGTGACCATTGACTATCGCGTCCGTGGTTTCACCCGCGATATCAACGGGATGAAGCATTTTATCGACCATGAAATTAATTCAATACAGAACTTCATGTCCGATGACATCAAGGCGCTGTATGACATGGTGGATGTGAACGTCTATCAGGAAAATATCTTCCATACCAAGATGTTGCTTAAAGAGTTCGACCTTAAGCACTACATGTTCCACACCCGACCGGAAGAGTTAACCGAAGAAGAGCGGAAGGTCATTACCGACCTGCTCTGGAAAGAGATGCGCGAGATTTACTACGCCCGCAACATCCCCCATATCTAAGAAACACAATCAGAGCCGCGACAGCGGCTCTGATACAGCTGAACGTTATGCCTGGTGCAGCTGGCAAGGCAGTTTGCCGAGCTGCTCCTGCACCTGGGGCGCGAGACCCCGATCGGTGATGATATCGGTCAAACTGGCAAGCGGAGTAACACAAAACAGCGACCAGGCGCCATACTTGCTGCTGTCCGCTAACAGCACCCGGCGGCATGCATTCATCGCCAGATCCAGCTTTAACCCAGCCTTCTCTTCGGTTGGCGTGGTAATTCCCTTTTCCAGGCTCCACGAATTGCAGCTAATAAACGCGATATCCGGGTAAATACCGCGCAGCAGCTTACGACCGTGATCGCCAATGCACGACTGGCTGCTGTCATCGATACGCCCCCCGATGATGGTTACTTCTATCTGTTTAAATTCAGAGAGAAACAGGGCGATGCGTAAATCGGATGTAATCACTCGCAGCGGCAGCGAAGTCAGGTTACGCGCCAGCTCCAGCATCGTCGTCCCGGCATCCAGCACCACAGAATCACCGGCTTTAATCATTGACAGAGCGAGTCGGGCAATAGCGCGCTTTTCCTGGAGATGCAGTAGTTGCTTTTCATTCGTCGTCGGCTGAGCCGGGATAAAGCGGTTAAGCGCCACACCGCCGTGGCTGCGATTAATGACGCCCTGCTCATCCAGCTTAATCAGGTCGCGCCGTATGGTCGCCGGCGAGGCATCAATAGCGCTAACAAGTTGTTCAACGGTGACCAGATTATGGCCTTTCAGATAGTCCAGAATCTGGTCTAATCGATTTTGTGACTTCATATACCTTTCATCTTTCACGTTGCAAGCCTGAATAACCCACGCCAGCGCTTAACCAGCGCGGGTAACCGCCTCAGGCACCGCCGGATTGCCGCCTTGTGCAACCTGAATGAATCCGGATAACGCCCTGTAAATTAAGCAAGCTGGCTGGCTAACTGGATAGAGATTGCCATGCTCTCAGACTTGGCTTTACCTGTCCAGGCAATATCAAACGCGGTGCCGTGATCGGCTGAGGTACGGATAAACGGCAGCCCGGCGGTAATATTGACGCCATCATAAAAGCCAAGAAGCTTCAATGGAATATGCCCCTGATCATGATACATCGCCACCACCATGTCGTACTGCCCCTCCCACGCCTGCAGAAAGACGGTATCCGGCGGGCAAGGACCATACACGGCGATTCCCTGCTGTTGCATCTGCGCAATCGCCGGGCCGACGATATTAATCTCTTCATCGCCAAAAAGACCGTTTTCACCGGCGTGGGGATTGACTCCAGCGACCGCAATACGTGGGGCGCTAAAACCGACGCGCCGCAGGAAAGTATCGGCTAGCGAGATCACCGTTTTGATACGATCGCCGTTCAACGTATCGAGAAATTTACGCAGCGCAATATGCGTCGAAACATGTATCACCTTTAGCTTGTCGGTATACAGTACCATCGCGTAATCGCGGCTATCCGTCAGCCTGGCCAGTAGCTCCGTATGGCCCGGATACATATGCCCCGCCAGATGAAGAGCCTCTTTATTCAGCGGCGCGGTAGCGATGGCCGACACCTCTCCCGCCAGCGCCATTTCAGTGGCACGTTTAACGCAGCGGTAAGCCAAATCCCCCGCCTGAGCCTGCACCTTCCCCGGAATGAGCATGGCAGGCTCTTTCAGGGGCTCGTCAATGACGTTCACGATCCCTGGCGCGAAGTGCGCCTGAGAAACCTGCTTAATGGGTCGTAATTCTACGAGCGGCGTGATTCCGGATGCCTGTAGCCGCTGTAGCGTCTGTAAACATCCCACTACAACTGCCGGTGTGCCTGAAAGTTCACCTTCAGCCAGAGATTTGATAATGATTTCTGGCCCAATACCTGCCGGGTCGCCCATCGTGACGGCAATTACGTTATTTGTCACTGTACATATCCTCAATGAAATAAAGTGCATCCCGAAGCGTGGCTTCGCCACCAAATCCCCCGGCTTTCGTGATCACCGGCAGATCGTCAATTTCGCTGTTTACCAGGGTTCCACAGGGTACGCAGGGCGCAACCTCGCTATTGATGCGGTAACCTTCCGCGCCCAGCGCTCTCGCCACGGCAATAGCAATATCTCCGCCAGTAAGAAACAGCCCGCCGATTTGTGCCCGGTTGATGATAGCGAGCGTGATGTCACCAAGCGCAGTGCTAATTTTGTCGCCTAGCTGTTGACGTGAAAGCTGGTAGCGCTCGCACAGCGTCTCGATCATCCCTCGGGCATCTGCGTCGCGACTGGTCCTCAGCACGCAATGCTGGCGGTCATGCAAAATGACCGTGGACTGCTGGACTATTTTTTGCTGAGTTTTATCGCTGTCCGTCTGCAACAGCGCCTCTACATCAATATCCACAATCCCCAGCGCCCTCTCTTTCGCTGCAAAAACAATTTGCTGCCGGGTCGCTTCACTCATCGAGCCGGCGACCACCAGAACCGGCAGCCGCTGCCGAACGCTGAGGTAGCAGCTTACCGGCAGCGCGTTGGCAAAACCGGCGGCGCCAACAAGTAAGTAGCGGACATTGAGCCTGACCACCGCCTGCGCCAGCAGAGCTAAATCACCATCATTTTCTGCATCGACAACCACAATGCCGCCGCCACGCTCGCTTAAACGCTGGAGTTCGGCGCCGGACTCGCCGCCACGAACCGCCGCCAGATTCAGCTCATAAACGGGACAGACCGTCTGCAACTCAAGAAGAGTTTTTATATGAGAAGAGACAATCGGCGTTTTTGGATCGCTGGCAAATTCTGTTTCGACGAGCGGTACGCCGTGCACAAGGCACTGTCCGTTTATCGTCACCCGGCCCGCCGCAGGAATCGCTGCCGCGACGATGGCCAGCTTTGCCCCACAAGCCTTCATTGCTGCTTCTACTTCCGCGCCGACGTTACCGCGGAAAGTGGAATCTATCTTTTTGTACGCCAGCGGCGGATTATCCTGTCCATGAAACCAGGGCGCGACAACCGCTCTCACTTTGTCGGCCGCCTGAGTCGGCGTCAGCGCCCTGCTTTCGGTATTGATCACCAGCACATCGGCCTTACGCGACGCCTTTTGCTGCTCATCAAGCATGACCTCGGTACGCGCGCCCTTCTTGGCCAGCTGGACCCCGGTATCATTTGCTCCAGTAAAATCATCTGCGATGACAATCATCTTCATTATGGTTTCTCCCCGAGGGCGATCTTCGCCTGCTGCTGATTGCGTTTAGCCACCCATGAAGTCAGCGCTGGCGTTAAGAGGGCCGTCACAATTACCGAGGTGGCGACCAGCGGCGTTGCCACCGCGACGATCGCGCCAAGTCCGGGATCCGCCTGTGCAATGGCCATCGGCGTTGCGACAGCGTTGCCTGCGGTGCTGGAAGCCGCTGCGCCGGCAATGCCGGTACCACCGAGTAAGCGATCGACTTTGATATTGAAAAAACCGCCCACCAGCGTGGTCAGCACCCCCAGCAGAATCCCGGCAAGCCCGCCTTTCAATAGCATGGATAAATCGATCCCGGCTCCCAACGCAAAAGCAAAGAATGGGATCAACAACGGGCCGCCTTTAGTGAGGAATTCACGCATCTGCATATCCAGATTGCCAAGCAGCATGCCGATAAGCATGGGAATCAGCACCACAACTATCGACATCAGCGGAATATTGGCCATACCAGCGGCCCCCAGAGCGATCATCGTCAGTATGGGGCCGTCGCTCAGCGACATCAGCGGCGTGGCCCCTACTTCGTTTTCACTGCCGAACTCGCCGGCCAGCGCGGCATACAGGCCGCCGTTGGTGTTACTCATCGCGGCAATAATGGCGACAGAGGAGAGCCCCCATAGGCCATCGACGCCAAAAAGTTTCTCGACCGTAAATCCAAGTGCTACCGCCACAACAAATTTAGTGAGGGTAATACCGCCGCCAATCAACAGGGATTTAGGCGCCGCTTTGATATGGATGCCAGCCCCCATACACAGTAAAAACGCCCCGATAAGTGGCGCCGCACCGTTCTTAAATAATGCCGTGGTAAAACCGCCAACCTGCAACGCCTCTGGGGCGAACGTATTGAGCACGGCCCCTAGCACGAGTGGGACGACCATCATCCCTCCCGGGATTTTTTCGATTGTCGCTTTAATTTTCATATCGCCCTCTACATTGATTTAATTTAATCATAGTTGATTATATTAAATCAAATAAAGAAAAAATAAGCGTCAGATCGCAGTTCCTGGTCTCAACAAATCGGATAAGTTAAGGCGTGAATTGATTAGATGTAATCAATTAAGGTGATACGGCAGCGCAAAAAGAGCGCTGCCGAGGGGGATTAGTTGTTTTGTATGAAACGGCGGTAGGCGGCCACGACCTGTAAAAAATCCTCGACGCCGCACAGAGAGAGGCTTTCTTCGTCGTAGTAGCTCATACCCTCTTCGATCTCATCGCCGGAAAAATCCAGCTGATTGGCGCGGATCATCACCTCTTCACCATCCAGCCATAATGTGTATTCATGCCCGGCACGCTGCCAGGAACGCTCGCTGCCTTTCACGGTACGCGCAGCCTGTTCCACTTCATCCAGCAGGGTCAGGTTCTCTTTCACTTCTTCATTAAACCAGTGCCCCACCACCTCGTGGCCCATTGACATCCGCACCTTTACCACTCCGGTAATATCGCGCAGAAATTCGTAATCCATAGTCTCTTCCTCTGCAAGGGCAATGCGTCACCGCTACATTGTACCCATAGGGTAATTATCGCAGTACCAGGGCAGAAAAAAAGCGCAGTGGGTGAAGGAACGGAAATAAAAATGCCCGGTGATGCAATGTTCACCGGGCATGGAGGAAGTTTACCGGCAATCCGTCAGCCGCGCCGACGTTTTACCTTACACCGCCGTCTGGAAGATAACCCCGTCAGCTTTCTCAGTGTACTGATCCAGCTGGTTGAAGTTCAGGTAACGATAGGTGTCCGCCGCGGTCTTGTCGACCTGGGCTACGAAGGTCTGATACTCCTCCGGCGTCGGCAGTTTGCCGATCAGCGAAGCGACCGCCGCCAGCTCAGCCGAAGCCAGATAGACGTTCGCGCCAGTACCTAAACGGTTCGGGAAGTTACGGGTTGAAGTGGATACCACCGTCGCACCGTCGGCCACGCGCGCCTGGTTACCCATACACAGGGAACAGCCAGGGATTTCGATACGCGCGCCGCTCTTACCAAACACGCTGTAGTAACCTTCTTCGGTCAGCTGCGCCGCGTCCATACGGGTTGGCGGAGCCACCCACAGACGGGTCGGCAGCTGGCCTTTGTGGCTATCCAGCAGTTTACCCGCCGCGCGGAAGTGACCGATGTTGGTCATGCAAGAACCGATAAAGACTTCATCGATTTTCTCGCCCTGCACGTCGGACAGCAGACGCGCGTCGTCCGGATCGTTCGGCGCGCAGAGGATCGGCTCTTTGATCTCCGCCAGATCGATGTCGATCACTGCGGCATATTCGGCATCAGCATCGGCTTCCAGCAGCTGCGGATCCGCCAGCCATTTCTCCATCCCCTGAATACGACGCTCCAGGGTACGACGATCGCCGTAGCCTTCTGCGATCATCCACTTCAGCAGGACGATGTTGGAGTTCAGATACTCGACGATCGGCTCCTGATTCAGCTTGATGGTACAGCCGGCGGCGGAACGCTCTGCGGAAGCATCGGTCAACTCAAACGCCTGCTCAACTTTCAGATCCGGCAGGCCTTCAATTTCGAGAATACGCCCGGAGAAGATGTTTTTCTTACCTTTCTTCTCGACGGTCAGCAGGCCCTGCTTAATCGCATACAGCGGGATCGCATGGACCAGATCGCGCAGGGTGATCCCCGGCTGCATCTGACCTTTAAAGCGAACCAGTACCGATTCCGGCATATCCAGCGGCATCACGCCGGTCGCGGCGGCAAACGCCACCAGACCTGAGCCCGCCGGGAAGGAGATACCAATCGGGAAACGGGTGTGGGAGTCGCCGCCGGTGCCCACGGTGTCCGGTAGCAGCATACGGTTCAGCCACGAGTGGATAACGCCATCGCCCGGACGCAGCGAAACGCCGCCGCGGTTCATAATGAAGTCAGGCAGCGTGTGGTGGGTGGTGACGTCAACCGGCTTCGGATAGGCCGCCGTGTGGCAGAAAGACTGCATCACCAGATCGGCGGAGAAGCCGAGGCACGCCAGGTCTTTCAGTTCATCACGGGTCATCGGACCGGTGGTGTCCTGGGAACCAACGGAGGTCATTTTCGGCTCGCAGTAAGCGCCCGGACGGACGCCGGCGACGCCGCAGGCGCGACCCACCATTTTCTGTGCCAGCGAGTAGCCGCGGCCGCTTTCGACCACATCTTTCGCGTGGCGGAAAACGTCGCTGTGCGGCAGGCCCAGCGCATCACGCGCACGGGTAGTCAGGCCACGGCCGATAATCAGCGGAATACGGCCACCGGCGCGCACTTCGTCGATCAGCACGTCGGTTTTCAGCTCGAAGGTCGCCAGCAGTTCATTGGTTTCGTGGTTACGCACTTCGCCTTTGAACGGGTAAACATCGATAACGTCGCCCATGTTCAGGTTGCTGACGTCAACTTCGATCGGCAGCGCGCCCGCATCTTCCATGGTGTTAAAGAAGATCGGCGCGATTTTGCCGCCCAGCACCAGACCGCCGCCGCGCTTATTCGGCACGTTCGGGATATCGTCGCCCATAAACCACAGCACCGAGTTGGTCGCGGATTTACGCGAAGAACCGGTACCGACCACGTCACCGACGTAGGCCAGCGGGAAACCTTTTGCCTGCAGCGCTTCGATTTGCTTGATCGGGCCAACTGAACCCGGCTGATCCGGCTCAATACCTTCACGGGCGTTTTTCAGCATCGCCAGGGCGTGCAGCGGAATATCCGGGCGGGACCAGGCATCGGGTGCCGGAGAGAGATCATCGGTGTTGGTTTCACCGGTGACTTTGAAAACGGTGACGGTAATTTTTTCCGCCAGCTGCGGACGGCTCAGGAACCACTCGGCTTCCGCCCAGGATTGCATCACCTGCTTCGCGTATTCATTCCCCGCTTTCGCCTTCTCTTCGACGTCGTAGAAGTTATCGAACATCAGCAGCGTATGGGAGAGCGCCTTCGCCGCAATCGGTGCCAGTCTGGCATCGTCCAGCGCATCAATCAGCGGGTGAATGTTGTAACCGCCCTGCATGGTGCCCAGCAGTTCAACGGCTTTTTCAGGGGTTACCAGTGGGGAGGTCGCTTCACCTTTGGCGATAGCGGCAAGGAATCCGGCTTTAACATAGGCGGCTTCGTCGACGCCCGGCGGTACACGGTTAATTAACAGGTCTAACAGGAATTCTTCTTCACCCGCAGGCGGGTTTTTCAGCAGTTCTACCAGCGCGGCCATTTGGGTTGCATCTAAGGGTTTGGCAACAATCCCAACGGCTGCACGCTCAGCTACGTGCTTACGGTATTCTTCTAGCACGACGGTTCTCCTCGCTCTCATTGTAAAATGCGGCAGGCGATTCTCTTCACGCTCCTGTGAGACAGCAGTTTGTAGGGTAAATGCCCGATACCGCGTCGGCAGCATAGCAGGATTTTGGCGAGGTGTTAATCTGTTTACAAAAAAGCAACATTAAAATTTAGCTGAATCGTTAAGGGCAGGATTTTACAGCCTTTCCGCACATTTCCCGCTATATAAATTTCACTCTGCCGGCGGCAACTGTCCAAAATGCCGGCAAAACAGGGCGGTTTATGCTACCGCAGAGAGGTGATTGCCTGTGATATCCAGCCTCCACGATGCGATGGCTGCTCCCCTCAGGGAAGTGAGGCATAAAAAATGCCCGGCGCAGCATCCTGCGCCGGGCATCCCGAGATTCTGACGATATTTTAGCCCTGATGCGGCATCAATTGCGGATAGCCGCTGAAGGCGGGCTTACTGCTGCTCAATGCGGCTTCATCGTCATGGATGCTGCCTGAGTTCGCCGCCCATACGCCTTCCGTGGTTTTGCTGATTTGCTGATGCTGCGTATTCAGGTTCTGACCCATGGCGGCAATATGCGTATTCTCCGTTCCACCGCTGTTAGCGGCCCACGGAATGGAAGGATCCGCAGCGTAGGCCATACCGGATACCAGCGTTGCGGCTAACAGAGTCGTTGTTAAAAAGCGTTTCATAACCCACCCCCACCTAATAATTAACCAGCTATAAGTTTACAAGGCAATTATTGTCAAAGTATCTATAACATGTAGCAGGTTATTAACGCAGACACAGTTCTAAACATCAGGCATAAAAAAAGCGGCTCTCAGAGCCGCTTGTCCCTATTGCCGGAAAGAAAAACTTACTTTTTCTTCGCTTTCGGGTTTGGCAGGTCGGTGATGCTACCTTCGAAGACTTCTGCCGCCAGGCCAACGGACTCATGCAGAGTCGGGTGCGCGTGGATGGTCAGGGCGATGTCTTCTGCGTCGCAGCCCATTTCGATAGCCAGACCGATTTCACCCAGCAGCTCGCCGCCGTTGGTGCCGACAATCGCGCCGCCGATAACACGGTGGGTCTCTTTGTCGAAGATCAGTTTGGTCATACCGTCTGCGCAATCGGAAGCGATAGCACGGCCAGATGCTGCCCACGGGAAGGTGGCAGTTTCGTAGCTGATGCCTTTCTCTTTCGCTTCTTTCTCGGTCAGGCCAACCCAGGCAACTTCTGGCTCAGTGTAGGCGATTGACGGGATCACTTTCGGGTCGAAGTAGTGTTTCAGACCGGAGATAACTTCTGCGGCAACGTGACCTTCATGCACACCTTTGTGCGCCAGCATCGGCTGACCAACGATATCGCCGATAGCGAAGATGTGCGGAACGTTGGTACGCAGCTGCTTGTCAACGCGGATAAAGCCACGCTCGTCGACTTCAACGCCAGCTTTGCCCGCATCGAGGTTTTTACCGTTCGGTACGCGACCGATAGCCACCAGCACCGCGTCATAACGCTGCGCTTCAGCCGGCGCTTTTTTGCCTTCCATGGAAACATAGATACCGTCTTCTTTCGCTTCAACGGCAGTCACTTTGGTTTCCAGCATCAGGTTGAATTTCTTGCTGATGCGTTTGGTGAAGACTTTAACCACGTCTTTATCGGCTGCCGGGATAACCTGGTCGAACATTTCAACCACGTCAATCTCTGAACCCAGCGCATGGTATACGGTACCCATTTCCAGACCGATAATACCGCCACCCATCACCAGCATACGCTTCGGTACGGATTTCAGTTCCAGCGCATCGGTGGAGTCCCATACGCGCGGATCTTCGTGCGGGATGAACGGCAGTTGAATCGGACGGGAGCCCGCCGCGATGATCGCATTGTCGAAGTTGATCACGGTTTTACCGTTTTCGCCTTCCACTTCCAGGGTGTTAGCGCCGGTGAATTTACCCAGACCGTTAACCACCTTCACTTTACGACCTTTGGCCATGCCAGCCAGACCACCGGTCAGCTGAGTGATGACTTTTTCTTTCCAGGTGCGGATCTTGTCAATGTCAGTTTTCGGCTCACCGAAAACGATGCCGTGCTCGGCCAGCGCTTTCGCTTCTTCGATAACTTTAGCAACGTGCAGCAGTGCTTTAGAAGGGATACAACCGACGTTCAGGCAAACACCGCCGAGGGTGTTGTAACGTTCTACGATGACGGTTTCCAGACCTAAATCAGCGCAACGGAAGGCAGCAGAATAACCTGCAGGACCTGCCCCAAGTACCACGACCTGAGTTTTAATTTCAGTACTCATCATGACCTCTGTAGTTTGTATCCGGCGGGTCTGACGCTATTGTTATACACTTCATCCTTCAAGCCGCCTCTGCGTTGGCTGCGCTCGCTCACCCCGGGTTACGTACTGCTTGTACGCTCCAGGGATTCACTCCCTTGCCGCCTTGACGCAACTCGAATTATTTTGTGTAAATTACGCCCATGTCCACCGGGACGTTCTATCCGCCTGCATTTTACAAAATTGTTAACAATTTTGAAACAACAAACGGCAAACGATTTTGTCCTTTGTTGCTGGTAACCCCGAAACGAAGACGGGATTAGCAGAAAAAAGCCGGCCGTCAGGCCGGCTTTTCGCTTACATCACCAGGCGGCGAATGTCGCTCAGCATGTTGTTGATGATGGTGATAAAGCGCGCACCATCAGCACCATCGATCACACGGTGGTCGAAGGACAGAGAGATTGGCATCATCAGACGCGGCACAAACTCTTTACCATTCCACACCGGCTCCATCGCGGATTTGGACACACCGAGGATAGCCACTTCCGGCGCGTTAACAATCGGCGCGAAGTGGGTTGTCCCCAGGCCGCCGATGCTGGAGATGGTGAAGCAACCGCCCTGCATTTCGCCCGCAGTCAGCTTACCGTCACGCGCTTTCTTCGAGATCACCGTCAGTTCACGAGACAGCTCGGTAATGCTCTTCTTGTTCACGTCTTTAAATACCGGAACAACCAGACCATTCGGCGTGTCAACCGCGACACCGATGTTGATGTATTTCTTCAGCGTCAGACGCTGCGCATCTTCAGACAGCGAGCTGTTGAAGCGCGGCATCTGCTCAAGCGCAGCGGCCACGGCTTTCATGATGAAGACAACCGGCGTGAATTTCACGTCCAGTTTACGCTTCTCAGCTTCAGCGTTCTGCTGCTTGCGGAAGGCTTCCAGATCGGTGATGTCGGTTTTGTCGAAGTGCGTAACGTGCGGGATCATCACCCAGTTACGGCTCAGGTTAGCACCAGAGATTTTCTGGATGCGACCCAGCTCGACTTCTTCCACTTCGCCAAACTTGCTGAAGTCCACTTTCGGCCATGGCAGCATGCCCGGCAGACCGCCGCCGGTCGCGGCGGCAGGTGCAGACTCAGCACGTTTAACCGCGTCTTTCACATACGCCTGAACGTCTTCGCGCAGGATACGACCTTTACGGCCAGAACCTTTCACTTTCGCCAGGTTAACGCCGAACTCGCGCGCCAGACGGCGAATCAGCGGAGTCGCGTGAACATAAGCGTCGTTTTCAGCGAACTCAGATTTGCCTTCGGCTTTCGCCGCCGGTGCTGCCGTTTTTGTCGCCGGAGCCGGTGCGCTAGCAGCAGGTGCCGGAGCAGCAGCAGCCGGAGCCGCGGCAGGCGCAGCGCCTTCCACTTCGAAGACCATAATCAGCGAGCCGGTGGACACTTTGTCGCCGGTGCTGATTTTGATTTCTTTCACGGTGCCCGCGAACGGCGCCGGAACTTCCATAGAGGCTTTGTCGCCTTCTACGGTGATCAGCGACTGCTCAGCGGCAACTTTATCGCCGACTTTGACCATCACTTCAGTGACTTCAACTTCGTCGCCGCCGATGTCCGGTACATTAACGTCTTTCACGCCGGTTGCAGCAGGTGCCGCGGCAGCCGGTGCAGCAGCCTGCGCAGGTGCTGCCGGAGCAGCGGCGCCAGCCACTTCGAAGACCATGATCAGCGAGCCGGTGGACACTTTGTCGCCGGTGTTGATTTTGATTTCTTTCACGGTGCCCGCGAACGGCGCCGGGACTTCCATAGAAGCTTTGTCGCCTTCTACGGTGATCAGCGACTGTTCAGCCGCAACGGTGTCGCCCACTTTGACCATGATCTCAGTGACTTCAACTTCGTCACCGCCGATATCCGGTACATGAACCTCTTTTGCCGCTGCCGCAGCAGGTGCTGCTGCCGGTGCCGGTGCCGCTTCTTGCTTCTCTTCCTTCGCAGGTGCAGCGTCTGCTGCACCGTCGGCGGAATCGAAAATCATGATCAGTTTACCGGTCTCGGTTTTGTCGCCGACAGAGACTTTGATCTCTTTGACCACGCCTGCCTGCGGAGACGGGACTTCCATAGAGGCTTTGTCGCCTTCTACGGTGATCAGCGACTGTTCAGCTTCAACTTTGTCGCCAACTTTGACCAGGATTTCGGTGATTTCAACTTCATCTGCCCCGATATCCGGTACGTTGATTTCGATAGCCATTATTCTTTTACCTCTTACGCCAGACGCGGGTTAACTTTTTCTGCATCGATGTTGAATTTGATGATTGCATCGGCAACCACTTTCTTATCGATTTCACCACGTTTAGCCAGTTCGCCCAGCGCCGCTACAACCACATAGGAAGCATCAACTTCGAAGTGGTGACGCAGGTTCTCACGGCTGTCGGAACGACCGAAACCGTCAGTACCCAGTACGCGGTAGTCATCAGCCGGTACATAGGTACGGACCTGCTCGGCGAACAGTTTCATATAGTCGGTAGATGCAACGGCCGGCGCGTCGTTCATCACCTGAGCGATGTACGGTACACGCGGGGTTTCCAGCGGGTGCAGCATGTTCCAACGCTCGCAGTCCTGGCCATCACGCGCCAGTTCAGTGAACGAGGTCACGCTGTAGACGTCAGAACCTACGCCGTAGTCTTTCGCCAGGATCCCGGCTGCTTCACGGACGTGACGCAGGATCGAACCGGAGCCCAGCAGCTGAACTTTACCTTTGCTACCTTCGATGGTTTCGAGTTTGTAGATACCTTTACGGATACCTTCCTCGGCGCCTGCTGGCATCGCCGGCATGTGGTAGTTTTCATTCAGCGTGGTGATGTAGTAGTAAACGTTCTCTTGTTTCTCACCGTACATACGCTCCAGACCATCATGCATGATGACCGCAACTTCGTACGCATAAGACGGATCGTAAGAGATACAGTTCGGGATAGTCAGAGACTGAATATGGCTGTGGCCATCTTCGTGCTGCAGACCTTCGCCGTTCAGCGTCGTACGACCGGAAGTGCCCCCTACCAGGAAGCCGCGAGCCTGCTGATCGCCAGCCTGCCAGCACAGGTCGCCGATACGCTGGAAACCGAACATCGAGTAGTAGATGTAGAACGGGATCATCGGCAGGTTGTTGGTGCTGTAAGACGTTGCCGCCGCCAGCCAGGATGCGCCTGCGCCCAGTTCGTTGATACCTTCCTGCAGGATCTGACCTTTCTCGTCTTCTTTATAGTAAGCAACCTGCTCACGGTCCTGCGGGGTGTACTGCTGACCGTTCGGGCTGTAGATACCGATTTGACGGAACAGACCTTCCATACCGAAAGTACGCGCTTCATCGGCGATGATCGGCACCAGACGGTCTTTAATCGATTTGTTCTTCAGCATCACGTTCAGAGCACGAACGAAGGCAATGGTGGTAGAGATTTCTTTGTTCTGCTCTTCCAGCAGCGGGCCGAAATCTTCGAGGGTCGGCAGCTCCAGCTTCTCGGTGAAGTTAGGCTGACGGGTCGGCAGATAGCCGTGCAGTTTCTGACGCTGAGCGTGCAGATAGGTGTGCTCTTCGGAACCTTCCGGGAAGGTCACGTACGGCAGTTTTTCGATATCGGCATCGGCTACCGGGACGCTGAAACGATCGCGGACGTAGCGTACGCCGTCCATGTTCATTTTCTTCACCTGGTGAGCGATGTTTTTACCTTCAGCGGTGTCGCCCATGCCATACCCTTTAATGGTATGCGCCAGGATGACGGTCGCTTTGCCTTTGGTTTCCTGCGCTTTTTTCAGTGCAGCATAGACTTTCTTCGGATCGTGGCCGCCGCGGTTCAGGGCCCAGATCTGCTCGTCAGTCCAGTCAGCAACCAGCGCGGCGGTTTCCGGATATTTACCGAAGAAGTGCTCGCGAACGTAGGCGCCGTCTTTTGATTTAAAGGTCTGGTAGTCGCCGTCAACGGTTTCGTTCATCAGCTGAATCAGCTTGCCGCTGGTGTCTTTACGCAGCAGCTCATCCCAACGACCGCCCCAGATAACCTTGATAACGTTCCAGCCGGCACCGGCGAAGATGCCTTCCAGTTCGTTAATGATTTTGCCGTTACCGGTGACCGGGCCGTCCAGACGCTGCAGGTTGCAGTTGATGACGAAGACCAGGTTATCCAGTTTTTCACGGGTAGCGATGGTGATCGCGCCTTTAGATTCCGGCTCGTCCATCTCGCCGTCGCCCAGGAAGGCGTAAACGGTTTGTTTCGAGGTGTCTTTCAGACCGCGGTGTTCCAGATACTTGAGGAATTTAGCCTGATAGATAGCACCGATCGGGCCCAGACCCATGGATACGGTCGGGAACTGCCAGAATTCCGGCATCAGTTTCGGGTGCGGATAAGAAGACAGCCCCTTACCGTGAACTTCCTGACGGAAGTTGTTCATCTGCTCTTCAGTCAGACGGCCTTCGAGGAACGCACGCGCGTATACGCCCGGGGAGATGTGGCCCTGGAAGTAAACCAGATCGCCGCCATCCTGCTCGTTGCGGGCGCGGAAGAAGTGGTTGAAGCAGACTTCGTAGAAGGTCGCGGAGGACTGGAAGGAAGCCATGTGGCCGCCCAGTTCGAGATCTTTTTTCGATGCGCGCAGAACGGTCATGATGGCGTTCCAACGAATCGCAGAACGAATTCGGCGTTCCAGATCCAGATTACCCGGGTATTCCGGTTCATCTTCAACGGCAATAGTGTTGACGTAACTGCCCGTAGATGTGCCAGCAGCAACCTGTACCCCGCCTTTGCGGGCTTCAGAAAGGAGTTGGTCAATCAGATACTGAGCACGCTCAACACCTTCTTCACGGATGACCGATTCGATCGCCTGTAGCCAGTCGCGAGTTTCGATCGGATCCACGTCATTTGGTAAACGTTCTGACATGGGGGTTATTCCTTATCTATCTAATCGTTGATTAATCTGGAACCTGTCCCATTGCACTCTTTGCCCGTCATACTTCGGATTGTCTCATTGTTGGCTTCTCGTCCTCCCCCCAGTCACAGAGTTAACTATGCTCCCGGGGATTCCGACGCTTGCCGCCGCGATACAAGCCGAATTATTTAGGGCTGCTGAAACTAAAAGCGCAATAAGACAGGTTCTGCGTTTAGTTGCCGCGCTCTAAAAAATGGCGCTTAAGAACCGGAGTTCTCATCTTTCCGTTGCTGTAAACGGCGCAGTGAGCGTTCTCGACGACTTTCCTCACGGCTACGATCCAGCAAAATTTCTTCAATGAACGCCAGGTGGCGATGCGACGCTTCACGCGCCTGCTCCGGCTCCCCGGCGATTATCGCCTCGAAAATACGAGTACGATGATTGCTGACCTGTGGGAGCATTTCCCGACGGGCGTACAACAATTCAAAGTTCTGACGAACGTTTTGCGCGAGCATCGGCTCCATGCAGCGTAGCAGATGGAGCAGCACGACATTATGCGCCGCTTCGGTGACGGCAATTTGATACTGGACGACGGCATCGGATTCGGCGTCAAGATCGCCGGACTGCTGAGCCCGTTCGATAGCCTGATGCAGCTCGCGAATACGTTCGCGGTCGGCATCATTGCTGCGTAGCGCCGCGTAATAAGCCGCGATGCCTTCCAGCGCGTGACGGGTTTCCAGCAGGTCAAATTGGGATTCAGGGTGATCGGACAGTAGCTCTACCAGCGGGTCGCTGAAGCTCTGCCACAGGCTGCTTTGTACAAAAGTTCCACCGCCCTGGCGACGAAGCAACAGGCCCTTGGCTTCGAGGCGTTGAATCGCCTCACGCAGCGAGGGACGGGAAACGTCGAACTGTTTGGCCAGTTCGCGTTCAGGCGGGAGTTTTTCACCGGGGCGTAAGGTCCCCTCAAGGATTAAAAACTCAAGCTGCTGCTCTATCACATCGGATAGTTTTGGTTGGCGGATTTTGCTGTAGGCCATATTCCCTGTCTCTGCCATTAGCCCGTAGTCAATTGGTCTTACCAATTCGCAGTTCGTATCGGTAAAGTAACAAAGTATTCACCTTCTGTCCATACAGGTTTTGATTGAAATCAGTAAACCACGCACATTTTAACAACCTTACAGAAATAACATTTCAGAATTGTAACTTCACACAAATGATGCATTTACCCAATAAGAGGTAGCGTTAACCTTTATGAAACGAAAAGTTACGCTATCTGAACCGATTCAACTCAGAAAAACATGGTTTTTTATTCTATCCAAGTGAATAAAAAACCAATTCAACCATTCCCTCCTGAGCCGCGGGCCATTTACAAATGGTTTCTTTTTGTTCGCTTCGTCATCACCCCTTCATAAAGCAGGTGCATTCGCTGGCGCTTATCACTATTCTCCATGAGACGAAAGGCCTTTTGATGATTTTATATTTCGCCTTGCGTAAAGTAATTAATACGGAAACGGAATTTCGTAATTACACCCACACAACAATATGTAAGCTGAATACCTCAGGACTGCGCGGACCAAAGCTCCCTTGAATATTGATAGCTATGCTATCTCTGGCAGGGACAGACCACGAAGCAGCAGCCTGAAGGATGACGCGTATAAACATAATAACCACACACGAGGTTTCATGATGGAAGGTCAACAGCATGGCGATCGGCTCAAGCGCGGCCTGAAAAACCGCCATATTCAGCTTATTGCCCTGGGCGGTGCGATCGGCACCGGCCTGTTTCTGGGCAGCGCATCCGTTATTCAATCCGCGGGTCCGGGCATCATTCTGGGCTATGCAATCGCCGGTTTTATCGCCTTCCTGATCATGCGTCAGCTGGGTGAGATGGTCGTAGAAGAACCTGTGGCAGGGTCATTCAGTCATTTCGCCTATAAATACTGGGGGGGTTTTGCCGGCTTTGCCTCCGGCTGGAACTACTGGGTGCTGTACGTTCTGGTGGCCATGGCCGAGCTGACCGCCGTCGGGAAATATATCCAGTTCTGGTGGCCAGAGATCCCGACCTGGGTTTCCGCCGCCGTGTTCTTTATCGCCATCAACGCCATCAACCTGACCAACGTCAAAGTGTTTGGTGAAATGGAGTTCTGGTTCGCCATTATTAAAGTGGTCGCCGTCGTGGCGATGATTCTTTTCGGCGGCTGGCTGCTGTTCAGCGGCAACGGCGGCCCGCAGGCCACCGTTCGTAACCTGTGGGATCAGGGCGGCTTTCTCCCGCATGGCTTCACCGGGCTGGTGATGATGATGGCCATCATCATGTTCTCGTTTGGCGGTCTTGAGCTGGTGGGGATTACTGCCGCAGAGGCGGATAACCCGGAGCAGAGCATTCCCAAAGCCACCAATCAGGTTATCTACCGCATTCTGATTTTCTATGTCGGCTCGCTGGCGGTTCTGCTTTCACTGCTGCCGTGGACGCGCGTAACCGCGGATACCAGCCCCTTCGTTCTGATCTTCCACGAGCTGGGTGATACCTTCGTGGCTAACGCGCTCAACGTGGTGGTGCTGACCGCGGCGCTTTCCGTGTACAACAGCTGCGTATATTGCAACAGCCGTATGCTGTTTGGCCTGGCTCAACAGGGCAACGCGCCGAAAGCGCTGATGAGCGTCGACAAACGCGGCGTACCGGTCAACACGATTCTGGTCTCTGCGGTGGTCACCGCCCTGTGCGTACTGATTAACTACCTGGCGCCGGAGTCGGCGTTTGGCCTGTTGATGGCGCTGGTGGTCTCGGCGCTGGTGATTAACTGGGCGATGATTAGCCTGGCGCATATCAAGTTCCGTCGCGCAAAACAGCAGCAGGGCGTGATCTCTCGCTTCCCGGCGCTGTTTTACCCGGTCGGTAACTGGGTCTGCCTGCTGTTCATGGTGGCGGTGCTGGTGATTATGCTGATGACCCCAGGCATGGCGATTTCCGTTTACCTGATCCCGGTATGGATTGCGGTTTTGGGTATCGGCTATCTGTTTAAACAGAAAAACGCCGGCACGGTAAAAGTCCATTAGTCCTTCTCCACGCTCTGTACCTCATTGGGTACAGAGCGTTCACCCTCCGCCAAAAGTGATGTACCATCCTGTCGTTACCGTAGACAAAAGGACCAGGGTGGCCAATGAAAAAAAACCTCACTATCAAGGATATTGCCGAGCTGGCTAACGTCTCTATCGCCACCGTTTCGCGGGTTCTCAACAAAAATAGCTGGGTGTCTGACAAAACGCGCGCCAAAGTACAAAAGGTGATCGACGAACACCAGTTCAGCCCTAACCTGATGGCACGCAGCATGATTTCTCGCAAGAGTATGACGCTGGCGATTGTGGTATCCGATATTACCAACCCCTACTTTGCCACTCTGGTTGAGCAGATTGAAAAGTCCTGTCTGCAGGCCGGATACAAAATTGTCCTGTTTGATACCCAATCAGCAAACAAGCGCAGTGGCCCGGAGCCAATCGTCGCTGAAGACCAGATCTTCAGCAGTATTATCGATAGCCAGCTCGACGGCGTCATTATTCTCGGCGGTAATATCGACTACCTGACCATTCCAGACGGCTATCTTGAAGGTTTACAAAAGCTTATTGCAGTACTGCCGGTGCTCGTCGTTGGTCGTAAACTCGCACGCTACCACTACACCTGCCTGCAGCGAGATCAGGTCAATTGTGTCATCATGATCGCCCGCTATCTGCTGGAAAAAGGCTATCGCGACCTCGCATTTATCGGCGGATCCTCCGGCGTATATATGACCGGCCAGCGTATCGGCGCCTTTCTGCAGACTCTGGAGGAAGCGGGAATCCCGGCAAAGTCAGTGCCGATCGTCGAGACCAACTTCTACCCACAGCACGGGTATCAGGCCGTAGAGCAGCTGCTGAAATCCGGCCGCCCCCTACCCCAGGCGCTGCTGGCGATCAACGATCGCGTGGCGATGGGGGCCATCCGCGCCTTGAAAGATCATAAACTGTCGGTTCCTGATGATATTGCCGTCGCCAGCTGTGAATATTTCCCCGGTAGCGAATATTTCATCCCGCGTATCACCACCGTCGATCATAAAAATAACGAACTTGGTCAACAGGTTATTAATCAAATGATGATGCTGTTGCAGGATAGGTTGCCTGAATCCACTCCGATTACTCCTCTGCTTCTACCCGCGGAATCCGCCTAATTGTCGACCGGCTGCAACCCGGCCGGATAAAAAATCAAGATCATCATCACAGATAACAATCAACAAAATTGACGGTTAATTTTATTTCATAATATTTTACTGAAAACGTTTTCAGTTTTTTTTCCCCCATATCCCCATAGCGGAGCGACCCAATGAAACCCACGATGATGACCTATATCCACGAAGAGCAGGCCACGCTTGCGCATATTCTGGATAACTATCCGCAGAATATTCCGGCCATCGCCGACGACAGCGAGTGGCTGATTCTGGCGACCGGCTCCAGCGTAAACGCCGCCGTCAGCGCTAAGTATTACATCGAAAGTCTCTCCGCCGTGCGCGTCAGCATCGCCGAACCATTCCACTATCAGCATTTTGAAAAACACAACCCGGCAGTCCGCACCGTCGTCGCCGTTTCCCAGAGCGGAGAAAGCACCTCAACCCTGCACGCCCTGGCGGCGCTAAAGCAGCAGTTCCCGGTCAATACCCTAGGTGTAACCAGCAAACCGCAAAGCGAACTCGCCAGAACTGCCGATCGCCTTGTGCTACTGGATATCGGTGAAGAACGTGTCGGCTACGTCACCAAGGGTTATGTTGCGACGATCCTGACGCTGATGCTAATGGGCCTGCGCCATGCCCGGAGCATTGATGCCATTGATGAAGCCTGTGAACAGCGGGAACTGAAGATGCTGCGTGAGGCGGTAGGTGCAATCCCGACCATTATCGAGGCGACCGAAATTTTCTTCCGCCGCTGGCACGACGATCTGGTCTCGTCCCCACGTTTCACCAGTATCGGCTATGGTCCGGCGGTCGGGGTATGCATGGAGATGGCAACCAAATTCACCGAGACCGTGCGCGTACCGTCACAGGGAATTGAGATGGAAGTGTTTATGCATGGACCATATTTTGAAATTAATTCGCAGCATCGTCTGTTTTTCCTCGATGTACCGGGCATCGCTCGCGAACGTCTGCTGCTACTGCGCCAATACGAACAGCGGCATACCGCCTCAGTCTATACCGTCACTCCGGGCGAAAGCGACGATCCACATACCCTGGCGCTGGGTATCAACGTTCCGGAAACCGTGGCGCCACTGCTGCTGATCGTCCCGTTCCAAATCCTCGCACACCATATTGCCGAAGCAAAAGGCAATAACTTGCCACAGCGTATCTTTACCGACTTCGGCGTGGCCGTAAAAAGCAAAACCAAACCAGGCGATTACGCCTGATCTACAGCCTGTACCCTACCTATTTCTATAAGGTGCCTCGTTATGGCGACTCAATTTAATACCATTGCAGAACAGATCCTCTCCGCCGTGGGTGGCCGGGAAAACATTGAACATGCGACTCACTGCGCAACCCGTCTACGCCTGAACCTCAAGGATGAGGCCCTGATCGATGAGGAACAGCTGTACAAGCTCCCCGAGGTGGTCAAACTGGTCAACAACGGCAGCCAGTTCCAGATAGTCATTGGCCCGAAGGTTGAAAAAATTTACGCCGCTATGAACACCCTGATGCCCGTTCATAGCGATACCACAACCCCAGAGGTCGTCAAAACTTCTTTGTTTAACCGTCTGCTGGCGACACTGTCGGCAATCTTTACTCCCTACATTGGCGTCCTGGCCGGAGTCGGGGTGGTGAAAGGGCTGGTGGTTCTACTACAAACGATGGATCTTATCTCGACAAAATCCTGGCTGTTTGTGGTCTTCAATGCGCTCTCCAGCGGCGTATTCGTCATGTTACCGATATTTATTGCCGTGACCGCCGCGGATAAATTCAAGACCAGTCGTTTCACCGCACTGGCGCTGACTGCCGCGATGATCTTCCCGCTTACCGACGCCGCAACCCCCAACAGCGTGGAGCTCTTTCACCTCACCTTTCCGCTGAAGATTTACGGAGGTGCGGTAATCCCGGCGATCTTTGCGGTCTGGTTTCTGAGCTACGTCGAACGCTGGTGCAAAAAAGTGGTGCCAGAAGTCGCGGCGCTGGTATTTGTCCCCTGCCTGTCGCTAATTATCTGCGGTTTTGTCGTGTTTACGGTGATTGGCCCCATTGCCGATTATGTCGGGATCGGCATCGCCAACAGCTACACATGGCTCTACAATCTCAGTCCAATGCTCTCTGGCGCGCTGCTGGCGGGGATTGGCCAGCTGTTCGTCGTGTTTGGCGTACACTGGGGCATTATCCCGATTGCGCTGATCAACATGCAGGTGAACGGTTACGACACGGTAATGGCAATGTTTATGTCAGCGGTCATGGGGCAGTTCGGGGCAGCATTCGGCGCTATTTTTATCGCCCGCAGCCTTAAGGACAAACAGCTCGCGATCTCAGCATCGATCTCAGCCTTCTTCGGCATAACCGAACCGGCTCTGTACGGCGTGAACCTGAAATACCGGATGTTGTTTATCTTCGGCTGCATCGGCGCCGCAATGGGGGGAGCGATCACCGGGCTGTTGCGGGTAAAAACCTACAGCTTCCTGCCGGTGCTGAATGTATTCGAATTGGGTCTGTTCAGCGGCCCGGAATCAAAAGCTATCTACGAGGTGATAGCCATCGTCGTCGCCTTCAGCGTCCCGGCGATCCTGACGATTATTTACGGTAAAACACGCACCTTAGTCTCTGCCGCCGGGCAGCGCTGATTTTCAGGCCGTCACGGGTTCGCTGGCAGGAAAACGGGATGCCCGACTTCGGCATCCCGCCTGCTGATACGCCATAAAACCCCGCCCACGGCGGGTAGGGCTTAAATCAAGGTCCCGTAAATCGTCAGCAGCGCCATGATCACCACCACCACCAGCGAGGTTTTCTTGGCCATCGAAACCGCCGCTTTCGGCGTTGCGACTTTATCCACGTGCGGCTCGCGCGCCAGCGAATACTGCGCCAGTCGGGTCAGAACCTGGTACTGCGAAGAGTGGCGATCGCCCAGCGAGGCGAACCAGGCGGGAAGAGCCCTTTCGCCGTGACCAATTAACGCATACACCACGCCAACCAGTCGTACCGGCAGCCAGTCCACCACGTGCAGAATGGCATCAATGCCCGACTGTAAGCGATGGCGTGGGGTCTGGTAACGCGCCAGCCACGTCTGCCAGGCGCGCAGAACGCAGTAGCCAATCAACGTGATCGGCCCCCACTGCCCACCGACCACAAACCAGAACAGCGGCGCCAGGTAGTAGCGGTAGTTAATCCACAGAAGCGCGTTTTGCAACTCGCTGAGGAATTCGCGGGTGTCACAGCCCGGCGGCACGCCGTGGATGAGCGTCAGTTCGCTGGCCATTGCATCGCAGGCATGGCGATCGTTACGTGATGCGGCTTGCAGATAAGCATGATAGTGCAGGCGCACCCTGCCCGCGCCGATGCACAGCAGGCCCAGTAAAATCCAGAAAACCAGCAGGGGGACATTAAACAACACTCCGTGCAGCGCGCGCTGAATGATAAACACCACCGCCATGGCCGCGGCGGTCATCAGCAGGGTACCAGGCAGCGAAAAATGCTTCACCCGACGAAACAGCACTTCCAGCCGGTGATCGAGCTGCCAGTGTTCACCGAGCTTAAACAGACGCTCAGCGATGAGTACCAGCAGCGTAGTAAACAACGTCATGGCATCTCCTTATCTGACGAAGCGGCCAACAGACCGCGAAATTTTGCCCAGTCAAAAGCCGGACCGGGATCCGTTTTCCGCACCGGCGCAATATCGCTATGGCCCGTGATATTGTCAGCGATGGCCGGATACAGCGCGATCAGCTGCTGTGCGACTGCCGCCAGCTGTTGGTACTGCGCATCGGTATAAGCCAGAGTGTCGGTCCCTTCCAGCTCAATACCAATCGAAAAGTCATTACAGCGTTCGCGCCCATGATAGCTGGAGACGCCCGCGTGCCATGCGCGCTTATCGAAAGGAACATACTGCACGATTTCGCCATCACGACGAATCAGACAATGCGCCGAAACGCGCAGATGAGCGATTTCGGCAAAGAAAGGATGAGCATTGGCATCGAGCGTGCCGCTGAACAAGGCATCAATCCACGGGCCGCCAAATTCACCCGGCGGCAGACTAATATTATGCACCACCAATAAGGAAGGGGCTTCATCATCCGGGCGGCAATCATGGTGCGGCGAAGGAACCCGACGCGCATCCACCAGCCATCCCCCATTCAACTGCATGTGGAGTCTCCTTTCGCTAACTCATGCTCCCGGGCCGCCCATGGCCCAAAGGATGCTGATTATCATACACAAATCGTTCCGATCGCGGCAGGACAACTCGCGAATCACGCCCCGGAAGCGGAAGAACAGCCGGTGCGGAGATGCCCTGAACAACGAAGTGTATATGGTGTAGAAACGCTGTTCAGGTTAGCATGTTTCCCACTGCTGAATCTTATCTATCTGGAGCTTTATCATGTCGCCTCGTCGCTACAATCCCGACCGCCGCCGTGACGCGCTGCTGGAGCGCATTAACCAGGATATCACCGCTGCCGTCGCCCAGTCACTGCGCGAAGATCTCGGTGGCGAGGTCAATGCTAACAACGATATTAGCGCGCAATTATTGCCGGAAGACGCGCGCTCGCATGCGGTCATCATTACTCGCGAGGACGGTGTATTTTGCGGTAAGCGCTGGGTTGAAGAAGTGTTTATTCAGCTGGCTGGCGACGATGTCAGCCTCACCTGGCACGTCGAGGATGGCGATACGATTAAGGCGGACCAGCCGTTGTTCGAACTGGATGGTCCCTCCCGCCTGCTGCTGACCGGTGAGCGCACCGCGCTGAACTTCGTGCAGACCTTATCCGGCGTCGCCAGCGAAGTGCGTCGCTATGTGAACCTGCTGGCGGGAACCAAAACCCAACTGCTGGATACACGTAAAACCCTGCCAGGTCTGCGCACCGCGCTGAAGTATGCCGTCTTGTGCGGCGGCGGCGCAAACCATCGGCTGGGGCTATCCGATGCCTTCCTGATCAAAGAAAACCACATTATTGCCTCGGGCTCGGTACGCCAGGCGGTGGAAAAAGCCTTCTGGATGCACCCGGATGTGCCGGTGGAAGTGGAGGTAGAGTCGCTTGATGAGCTGGATGAAGCGCTCAAAGCTGGCGCGGATATCATCATGCTCGACAACTTCACCACCGACCTGATGCGTGAAGCGGTGAAGCGGAACAACGGTCAGGCGGCACTGGAAGTCTCCGGCAATGTCACCTTCAACACTATCCGCGAATTTGCCGAAACCGGCGTTGATTACATCTCCGTCGGCGCGCTGACCAAACACGTGCGCGCGCTTGATCTTTCCATGCGTTTTCGCTGATAACCTTCCCCGGTTTCCGTCACCGACCGGGGTTGCCTTTTGCGAGGCCGCTTATATCTCTCGCCGCTCCGCCTGCAATCATCGCAAAAAGCCTGGAACCCCGTTCCCCGCCTTCTCATTTCTCCGTCGCCATCGCAGCGAAAGCCCGTCACAGTGCCCAAAAATAACCAGGAGCACTTATGGACAGACAACGCGGTTTTACTCTGATCGAACTGATGGTGGTCATTGGGATCATTGCCATCCTGAGCGCCATTGGCATTCCGGCCTACCAGAACTACCTGCGCAAAGCGGCCCTCACCGACATGCTGCAAACCTTTGTGCCGTACCGCACGGCCATTGAATTATGCGCTCTCGAACACGGCGGTCTCACCAGCTGTGATGGCGGCAGCAACGGCATCCCCTCCCCGACCACCACGCGTTACGTCGCCGCGATGAGCGTGGCGCAGGGTATTGTCACCCTGGATGGTCAGGAGAGCCTCAATGGCCTGAGCGTTACCATGACCCCAGTCTGGGATAACGCAGGCGGCATTACCGGCTGGCAGCGCGTCTGCGGGATCGCCAGCAACGGCGAGCTCAAACAGGCCTGCGAAGACGTCTTTCGCGTAAACTGAGACCGCCGCAATGAAAGCTGAACAATTAATCCCTCTCTGCCTGCGCTACCACGCCCTGCTGCTGAACAGCGATGAACAAACCATCGCGATCGCGGTGGTCGATGCGCCGGCGCCGGAACTGCTGGAGGCGCTGCGCTTCGCCACGCAGAAACGAATCGATATCGAGTGCTGGAGCCAGGACCAGATGAATAAGCGGCAACATGTTTCCACTCCCCCCTCACTCCCTGTCGGCGGCGATACCACGCCCGGTATTATCGAACGGGTTAATCAGGTCCTTGAGCAGGCGCTACGTCAACGGGCATCCGATATTCATATCGAACCCGAGGAGAATAACCTGCGGATCCGCCTGCGGGTCGATGGCGTACTCCACCTGCTCCCGCTTCTGCCATCAGAACTCGCAGCCCCAATCGCCGCGCGCCTTAAGGTGCTCGGCAATCTGGACATCGCCGAGCATCGTCTGCCGCAGGACGGTCAGTTTACCCTGACCCTGTGCGGCCGCCCGGTCTCTTTTCGTATTGCCACGCTTCCCTGCCGTCACGGGGAAAAAATCGTTCTGCGTTTACTGCATCAGGTAGAACAGGCGCTGGAGCTGGAAGCGTTGGGGCTGTCATCCCCTCAGCTCGCCGCCTTTCGCGCGGCGCTCAGCCAGCCGCAGGGCCTGCTCCTGGTCACCGGCCCCACCGGCAGCGGTAAAACCGTCACCCTCTATAGCGCGCTGCAGGCCAGAAATCAGGAGCAGGTCAACATCTGTAGCGTCGAGGACCCGCTGGAAATCCCTATCGCCGGGATGAACCAGACGCAGATTAACACCCGCTCCGGGCTCACGTTTCACAGCGTCCTGCGCGCGCTGTTACGTCAGGATCCTGACATCGTTATGGTCGGTGAAATTCGCGATGCGGAAACCGCAGAAATTGCCATTAAAGCGGCGCAAACCGGGCACCTGGTGCTCTCGACGCTGCATACCAACTCCACCAGCGAGACCCTTGTCCGCCTGCAGCAAATGGGCGTGGCCAGCTGGATGATCTCTTCCGCGCTGTCGCTGGTCATCGCTCAGCGCCTGGTGCGTAAACTGTGCGTACACTGCCGCCGTGAGACCGGGGATACCGTCGAGGTACCGCACAACCTGTGGCCACATCCGCTCCCTCGTTGGCAGGCGGTGGGCTGCCCGCAGTGCTATCACGGCTACTATGGCCGCCAGGCGCTCTTTGAACTGCTGCCGGTGAATAGCGCGCTGCGCCTGGCCATTGCCCACGGCCTTAGCGCCGCGGAAGTCGAATCTCTGGCGCGCGAGTCCGGGATGATGACCTTGTTTGAAAGCGGCTGTCAGGCGGTCGGGCAAGGGCTGACCAACTTCGAGGAAGTGATACGCGTACTGGGGATCCCTCATGGCAACTGACCGTCTCTGGCGCTGGCAAGGGGTCGATACCCGGGGCGCCCCCTGTCAGGGGACGTTATGGGAAAGTAGCCGACTGGCGGCCTTGCAGACGCTTCAGCATGAACGCATTATTCCGCTGACGCTTCGCCGTTGCGCGGTCAAAAATGCGCTCTGGCACCCGCGCTACAGTGGCCAGATTGTGCGCCAGCTGGCCGCGCTCCTGCAGGCCGGGCTTCCTCTGGCTGAAGGGCTCGAACTGCTGGCGCAGCAGCAGTCTACCCCGCAGTGGCAGGCCCTGCTGCGCTCTTTGGCTCAGGAGCTGGCACAGGGCATTTCGCTCTCTGACGCTCTGGAGAAATGGCCGCAGGCCTTTCCTCCACTCTATCTGGCGATGATCCGCACCGGTGAGCTCACCGGTAAACTGGATCTGTGCTGCCTGCAGCTCGCTCACCAGCAGCGGGAACAGCAGCAGCTGGCGGAGAAAGTCAAAAAAGCGCTGCGCTATCCCCTCATCATTTTGAGCATGGCGCTGCTGGTCATTACCGCGATGTTGTGGTTTGTTCTTCCTGAATTTTCCGCTATCTATCAAACATTTAATACGCCACTACCGCTACTGACGCGGCTTGTTATTGGCGCCAGCGAAAGTCTCAGCCAGCGCTGGCCAGCGCTGATTCTGCTGCTGGTGTTACCTGCTCTCCTGAACCGTCTTGCCCGTCGTCGCCCGCACTGGCTGCTGCAGCGACAAAAAATGCTTCACGCCCTGCCGGTGGCCGGTAAGCTGATGCGCGGGCAGTCGCTCAGCCAGATCTTCACCGTTCTCACCCTCACCCAGAGCGCCGGCATCAGCTTTTTGCAAGGTCTGGAAAGCGTAGAGCAAACGCTGAGCTGCCCGCTGTGGCGCCAGCGGATCCATCACGCGTATACGCAGATTACCCACGGGATGCCCATCTGGCAGGCCCTCGCCCGCAGCGGAGGTTTTACGCCGCTATGCCTGCAGCTAATCCGTACCGGTGAAGCATCGGGGTCGCTGGATACCATGCTGGAAAATCTCGCCCGTCACCATAGCGAACAGACGCATTATCAGGCCGAAAACCTGGCGACGCTGCTGGAACCCGCGCTGTTGCTCATTACCGGGACGATTGTCGGTGTGCTGGTGGTGGCGATGTATTTACCCATTTTTCATCTGGGTGACGCCATTAGCGGCATGGGGGGATAAATGCCGGCGCGATACAGGCGCCGGCAGCGGGCATTACAGGCTATTGAACACGCGGTTCTCTTGTTCCTGTACGCGAATAAAGGTCGTGCGTTTGGTTAGCTCTTTCAGACGAGACGCGCCCACATAGGTGCAGGCAGAACGCAGGCCGCCGAGAATATCACGGGCGGTATTTTCCACCGGGCCGCGCAGAGGCAGCTTAACGGTTTTACCTTCCGTCGCGCGGTACTGCGCCACGCCGCCAACGTGACGCGTCATCGCTGATTCAGAACTCATGCCGTAGAACAGCATGAATTTCTCGCCGTTTTCTTCAACGACGGTACCACCGCTCTCTTCATGACCCGCCAGCATTCCGCCCAGCATGACGAAATCAGCGCCGCCGCCGAAGGCTTTCGCCACATCGCCCGGCATGGTACAGCCGCCATCGCTGACGATCTGCCCGCCCAGGCCGTGCGCCGCATCGGCACATTCGATCACGGCGGAGAGCTGCGGATAGCCGACGCCGGTCTTCACGCGGGTGGTGCACACGGACCCCGGGCCGATGCCCACTTTCACAATATCGGCACCGGACAGAATCAGTTCTTCGCACATTTCGCCGGTGACGACGTTACCCGCACAGATGGTTTTCTGCGGCCAAGCTTCGCGCGCTTTGGCGACAAACTGGACAAAGTGTTCAGAATAACCATTCGCCACGTCGATACAGACGAAGTTGAGCTGCGGGTTCTGAGTGAGGATCTGTTTGGTTTTTTCGAAATCCACATCAGAAGTCCCGGTGGACACCATAACGTATTTCAGCACATCAGCAGAAACTGACTGGACAAAACCCTGCCACTCTTCAACGCTATAGTGTTTGTGAACCGCGGTCAGAATACCGAATGAGGCCAGCGCCTTCGCCATGCCAAAGGTACCAACGGTATCCATGTTGGCAGCGATGATCGGCACGCCAGACCAGGACTGAGCAGAATGTTTAAAAGTGAATTCACGTTCCAGCTGAACATCAGAACGGCTTTTGAGGGTAGAGCGTTTTGGGCGGATAAGAACGTCTTTAAAACCAAGCTTCAGATCTTCTTCGATACGCATGTGCGAATTCCTGGGGTTAATTGCATTATTGTGAGAGCACAACTCCGGTGACGTTATCATACGCGCGAATCAGGGCTGCGCAAGACTGCGATTTTCACTTTTTTTACGCTACAATCGTATAAATTTACCTGGTGAACAGCGAATAGCGCGCTTGCGATAATCACTGTCCAGCGCATTATTTTTAACTACTTGATTTATATATACAAAACAATCCAGTCTATATTGTGAGGGCCGTTCGTTGGCCCGAGACAGCCTTGATGAGGCATCGCTCACAAGGCCAGGGCGCGGGTGAATAACGAACTTCTCTGCAGCGTAATGTGTATATAGTCAGTTCAGGATCGGAAAGCATGAGGTATACGGTAGCGTTAACGGGCGGCATCGGCAGTGGTAAAAGCACCGTGGCTGATGCATTTTCTCACCTTGGGGTTAACGTTATCGACGCAGACATTATCGCCCGTCAGGTCGTCGAACCCGGCACTCCCGCCCTGCAGGCCATTGCCGCGCATTTTGGTTCGCTGACGATCAATGATGACGGCACGCTGAACCGCCGCGCGTTGCGGGAAAAAATCTTTGCGCATCCTGAGGATAAAGCCTGGCTTAATGCGCTGCTGCATCCGCTCATCCAGCAGGAAACGCGCAGACAAATGCAGGCCTCTCGCTCGCCTTATCTCCTCTGGGTGGTCCCGTTGCTGGTTGAAAACCACCTGGCCGCCAACGCTGACCGCGTGCTGGTCGTCGATGTTCCCACAGAAACTCAGATCGCGCGTACGATGCTTCGCGATCGGGTCAGCCGTGAACATGCCGAACATATTCTTGCCGCCCAGGCGACGCGTGAACAGCGCCTCGCCGTTGCGGATGATGTTATTGAAAACATGGGCCCGCCGGATGCCATCGCAGCGGACGTCGCCCGCCTGCACGAAAAGTATCTTATGCTGGCATCGCAGGCCGCCTCACAGGAAAAATCGTAATGCACACCCCTGTTCTATTTGAACATCCACTCAATGAAAAAATGCGTACCTGGCTGCGTATTGAATTTCTGCTGCAGCAGCTGACCGTTCACCCGACGATCGACACCTATGCCAATGCGCTCCATTTCTTCCGCAACGCGGGCGATCTTTTAGATGTTCTGGAGCGCGGCGAGGTGCGAACGGATCTGCTGAAAGAGCTGGAACGCCAGCAGCGCAAACTGCAATCCTGGGCGGAAGTTCCCGGCGTCGATCGCCAGCGCATTGAGGACTTACGCCAGCAGCTGAAGCAATGCGGCAGTACGCTGATGTCCGCCCCGCGGATCGGCCAGTTCCTGCGCGAAGACCGCTTGATTGCCCTGGTGCGTCAGCGTCTGAGCATTCCCGGCGGCTGCTGCAGCTTCGATTTACCAACGTTACACGTCTGGCTGCATATGCCTCAGGTGTATCGCGATGAACAGGTCGGAAGATGGTTAGCCAGCCTTGCACCGCTGACGCAATCCCTGGTGCTGATCCTCGACCTGATTCGTAACTCGGCCCCTTTTCGCAAGCAGACCAGCCTCAACGGCTTTTATCAGGACAATGGCGAAGATGCCGACCTGCTGCGTTTACGCCTGGATATTGCCAGTCAGCTGTATCCGCAAATTTCCGGCCATAAGAGCCGGTTTGCTATTCGCTTCCTGCCATTGGACAGCGAGCTTGGGATCGTACCTGAGCGCTTTGATTTTGAACTGGCTTGTTGTTAAGGAGCAAAAATGTCAGAAGAGACGATCGTCAATTGCCCAACCTGTGGCAAAACCGTGGTCTGGAACGAGCGTAGCCCGTTTCGGCCATTTTGCTCAAAACGCTGCCAGCTGATCGATCTCGGAGAGTGGGCTGCGGAAGAAAAACGTATTCCTAGCGCCGGAGATTTGTCCGATACCGATGACTGGAGCGAGGAACAGCAGTAATTGCGCCAGCCCGGCCGGGCGCTGCACGGTCGGGGTAAATCCCGGATGGCGATGACGGATAGCCTCGTCCGGGAAAATTTTTGCTCAGAATGCGGTCTGGACTAACTTCGTAATAACCGGCTCATTTGCCGGCGGAAACGCCTCGGCCACCAACGCCTGCTGGGCAATCCAACGTCCCGGCTGCCCCTCTTTGCCCCACGGTTCGCCAGCCCACGTCTCGACCAGCCAGAACCACAGCGTAATATGCCGATCCGGGAACTGATACTCCAGCTTATCAAACAGCCGGGATGACTCTACCGTAATACCCACCTCTTCCTGAAGTTCACGCGTCAGCGCCTGCTCCGGGGATTCCCCGGCTTCAATTTTCCCCCCGGGAAACTCGAGTTTATTGGCCATATGAGCGTCGGCTGCCCGCTGGGTAATAAAGATTTCTCCCTGCGGGTTACGGATAATGCCAACAGAAATTTGTAGTTTTTTCATTGTGTTAATTCCATAAAAAAGGCGCAGATATCTGCGCCTTTAGTTTTATTCTCTGAGCTTAACTCAGACGACCATGGCACTGTTTGTATTTTTTACCAGAACCACACGGGCACGGATCGTTCCGGCCGACCTTGCGCTCGCCCGTCTCCTCAGCCAGTGCGGCGGCGGCGGCGGTCTCGTCATCCTGATGGCTAAGCTGCTGCATCTGCGCCAGACGCTCGGCTTCTTCGCGACGCTGCTGCTCCATCGCCTCCACTTCTTCCGGCATCCGCACCTGAACCTTGCTCAGGGTGCTGATCACTTCATACTTCAGTGATTCCAGCATCGCGGCAAACATGGAGAACGATTCACGCTTATATTCCTGCTTCGGATCTTTCTGCGCATAACCGCGCAGATGGATACCCTGGCGCAGATAGTCCATCGCCGCCAGATGCTCTTTCCACAGAGAATCGAGGGTCTGCAGCATCACGCCCTTCTCGAAATGACGCATCATTTCGGCACCGACCACCTCTTCCTTACGCTGGTAGGTTTCAATCGCGCTCTGCAGAATACGTTCGCGCAGCGTCTCTTCATGCAGCTCAGGCTCTTTATCCAGCCACTCTTTCAGCGGCAGATCAAGATCGAAGTCGTTTTTCAGACGTTCCTGCAGGCCTTCCACATCCCACATTTCTTCCAGCGACTGCGGCGGAATATGCGCGTCGATAGTCGCTTTGAACACGTCTTCACGGATGCTGTTGATGGTTTCGCTCACGTCAGAAACATCCAGCAGCTCGTTACGCTGGCTATAGATCGCCCGGCGCTGATCGTTGGCAACATCGTCATATTCCAGCAGCTGCTTACGAATATCGAAGTTGCGGCTTTCCACTTTGCGCTGTGCGTTAGCAATCGCTTTGGTCACCCATGGGTGCTCAATCGCTTCGCCTGGCTTCATACCCAGCTTACGCATCATGCCGGAGACGCGATCGGAGGCAAAGATACGCATCAGGGCATCTTCCATCGACAGGTAGAAGCGCGAAGAACCGGCATCCCCCTGACGACCGGAACGGCCGCGCAGCTGGTTATCAATACGACGGGATTCATGACGCTCGGTGCCGATAATGTGCAGACCGCCCGCCGCCAGAACGGCATCATGACGAACCTGCCAGTCGGCTTTAATCTGTTCGATTTGCTCTGGCGTCGGATCTTCCAGCGCCGCGACCTCTGCCTGCCAGCTACCGCCGAGCATAATATCGGTACCACGACCGGCCATGTTGGTGGCGATGGTCACCGCCGACGGATAGCCCGCCTGGGCGACAATATCCGCTTCGCTGGCGTGGAACTTAGCGTTCAGAACGTTGTGCTTGATGCCGGCTTTCGTCAGCTCATGAGAAACCACTTCTGATTTTTCGATCGAAATGGTACCCACCAGAACCGGCTGGCCTGCGGCGGTACGCTCTTTAATATCTTCGATAATCGCCTGAATTTTTTCCGCTTCGGTCATATAGACCAGATCCGCCATGTCCTTACGGATCATCGGACGGTTGGTCGGGACAACCACGGTATCCAGCTTGTAGATGGAGCTAAATTCGAAGGCTTCGGTATCCGCCGTACCCGTCATCCCCGCCAGCTTCTCGTACAGACGGAAGTAGTTCTGGAAGGTGATAGAGGCCAACGTCTGGTTCTCGTTCTGGATATCCACGCCTTCCTTCGCTTCCACGGCCTGATGCAGACCATCGGACCAGCGGCGCCCCTGCATGGTACGACCGGTGTGCTCATCGACGATAATGACTTCGCCGTCTTTGACGATGTAGTCGACGTCGCGGGTGAACAGCACGTGCGCACGCAGCGCTGCGGTCACGTGGTGCATCAGCATAATATTGGACGGTGAATACAGAGATTCCCCTTCCTCCATAATACCTTCCTGTACCAGCAGCTCTTCGATCAGCACCAGGCCGCGTTCGGTCAGGTTAACCTGACGCGCCTTCTCATCGACGGAGAAGTGGCCTTCACCGGTAAAGGTATCGGAGTCTTCTTTATCCTGGCGCACCAGGTGCGGGATAATTTTGTTTACGCGCTTGTACATCTCCGAGCTGTCTTCTGCCGGACCGGAAATGATCAGCGGGGTACGCGCTTCATCGATCAGGATGGAGTCGACCTCATCCACCAGCGCGTAGTGCAGTTTGCGCTGAACGCGCTCTTCCGGGCTAAACGCCATGTTGTCGCGCAGGTAGTCGAAACCGTATTCGTTGTTAGTGCCGTAGGTAATGTCCGCACCGTAAGCTTCGCGTTTCGCTGGAGCAGGCAGGCCGGACATGTTGATACCCACCGTCATACCGAGGAACTCGAACAGCGGACGGTTGTTTTCCGCATCACGCTGCGCCAGGTAGTCGTTGACGGTCACCACGTGAACGCCTTTACCCGACAGCGCGTTCAGATACGCCGGCAGCGTGGCGGTCAGGGTTTTACCTTCACCGGTACGCATTTCCGCGATGCAACGCTCGTTGAGCACCATACCGCCCAGCAGCTGCACATCGAAGTGGCGCATGCCGAATACGCGTTTACTCGCCTCACGAACCACCGCAAAGGCTTCCGGGATCAGGCTTTCTACGCTTTCGCCTTTCTCCAGACGCGCGCGGAACTCGGCGGTTTTGCCTTTCAGCTCCTCATCGGAGAGCTTTTCCAGCGCCGGTTCCATGGCGTTGATCACGCCAACGGTTTTGCGCATGCGGCGCAGAGTACGATCGTTACGACTACCGAAAACTTTAGTTAATAATTTGATTAGCATAATAAAATCTCAAACGCCCCGCTGTGCGGAGTCACAAAAAAGAATAATCCGTTTTTCGTTCAGCTGAGACGTTGAGGCCCTGCACGTATCCCCGTCACCTGGCTAATCCAGGCCGAGACACAAAACGCAGAATGGGACGGGGTGTATGACGCCTGACGGACGCTTACCGGCGGTTTGCTTTCCTGTGTCAGCAGCGCGCTGAGCGTATCGAGCAGAGCCAGGTGTTGCGCCTGTAATGGCGAAGACTCTTCCGCAACCGGCAGCGCTTGCGGCGCCATCGCGAATGACAGATGGCGTATAACCGTGCGGATAGCATGCTGATGCCAGTAATCAACGGTAAAGTTGGGGCGACGGGCGGCTTCCAGCAGCGCCAGCTGGGAGAAATTAACTTTGCTCGGATGGTGGTTGCTTGCCGTAGCTTTCGCCGGCGAAGGGGTTTCATGACTGTTGCTGAGCGCAGGCAGGCCAAGGCTAGCCGCGACCATCCCCAACAGGAGATGCGGCCAGAAATACCGTCTGCCAAACTGTCGCCAGCGCGTCAGCAATCCACTCACTTACGTTACCTTTAGTTGAAGCAACCCCAGGAAATAATTTTGCGCCCAAATACTACCATTAATAGCGCGCTACGGCAGCAGGAATGAAGGCTCCGGCAGGGCAAAAACGTTCAATAAAACAGCGAACGAACGATGGACAGCACTGCAGAATCAAGGCGTAACAGGGGGAGGAAGGCAAAAATGAAAAAAGACTGGCCCCCTGGTCGGAGAGAGTACCAGGTTACCAGTCGATTTTACTGAATGGTCAGGCTTACGCCATAACCATTGACGGTGCGCGGAATGCCAGCGGCATTTCTGCTTCGTCTTCGAAAGTCACGTACTCCCAGGCTTCCTGTTTTGCCAGAACAGCCTGCAGCAGTTTGTTATTCAACGCGTGACCGGATTTGAACGCCGTGAATGCACCGATGATATTGTGACCACACATAAACAGGTCACCAATCGCATCCAGCATTTTGTGACGAACAAACTCGTCTTCAAAGCGCAGACCGTCTTCGTTCAATACGCGATAATCGTCAACAACGATGGCACAATCGAAGCTGCCGCCCAGGCACAGGCCGCGGGACTGCAGATATTCGATATCACGCATAAAACCAAAAGTACGAGCGCGACTAATCTGGCGCATAAATGCATCAGCAGAGAAGTTCATCGCGTAGCGCTGGCTGCTTGCGTCAATCGCCGGATGGTTAAAGTCGATGGTAAAGTCCAACGAAAAACCATTGTACGGCTTAAACTCAGCCCATTTGTCGCCATCTTCGACGCGAACGGCCTCTTTGATGCGCACAAATTTCTTGGCACAGTTCAGTTCATCGATACCAGCGTCCAGCAACAGATAAACGAACGGCGCAGCACTACCATCCATAATTGGAATTTCCGGCGCATCGACTTCAATAACAATGTTGTCAATGCCCAGGCCAGCCAGTGCGGCATTCAGGTGCTCGACTGTAGAAATCCGCACGTCATGCTCGTTCACCAGGCAAGTACAGAGCATGGTATCACGCACAGATTTGGCATCAGCCGGAAAATCAACCGGTGGATTCAAGTCGGTGCGACGATAGATGACCCCGGTATTTGCCGGCGCAGGGCGCAGCGTCAGGGTGACTTTCTTGCCGGTATGCAAACCGACGCCAGTCGCCTGAACGATACGTTTAAGAGTCCTTTGTTTGATCATCGTATAATCTCGCCAAGTTACCTATCCAACCGAAGTGTACAACACATTCGGGAGGGCAGTTTAGCACAAAGAGCGCAGATGCCCAACTTCCAGCCGATTCTTAATCAGCTTGCTTACGCAGGAAGGCTGGGATATCCAGATAATCCGGCTCTTTCGCGGTTTGCGGCGTATTGTCGTTCACCACTTTCGCGACCGGTTTCTGCTCTTGAGTCAATGGAGCCATACCGTGTTGCTGGTAGCGATCCATCACCGGCTGCTGAACCTGTTTGTTGGTCACCAGGGTAATTTCCGGACGTTTGTCCATACCGATACCGGTAGCCACAACGGTTACACGCAGTTCATCATTCATATCCGGGTCAAGGGAGGTACCGATAACCACGGTGGCGTTATCCGATGCGAAAGCACGAATAGTATTACCCACGGTTTCGAACTCATCCAGACGCAGGTCGAAGCCCGCGGTGATGTTGACCAGAACGCCGCGCGCGCCGGACAGATCGATATCTTCCAGCAGCGGAGAAGAGATCGCCATTTCAGCCGCTTCTTCCGCACGGTCTTCACCGCTCGCCACGCCGGAGCCCATCATCGCATAGCCCATTTCGGACATCACGGTGCGCACATCCGCAAAGTCGACGTTCATCAGACCCGGACGGGTAATCAGTTCGGCGATCCCCTGTACCGCGCCTTTCAGCACATCGTTTGCCGCGCCGAAGGCGTCCAGCAGAGAAATGCCACGACCCAGAACTTTCAGCAGCTTGTCGTTCGGAATGGTGATCAGCGAATCCACATGCTTGGACAGCTCAGTGATCCCCTGTTCGGCGAACGCCATGCGCTTTTTGCCTTCAAAATTAAACGGTTTGGTGACAACAGCCACGGTCAGGATACCCAGATCCTTCGCGACTTCCGCCACCACCGGCGCGGCACCGGTACCGGTACCGCCGCCCATACCTGCCGCGATAAACACCATGTCTGCACCATCAAGAGCAGCACGCAGCGCTTCACGGTCTTCGTCAGCCGCATTGCGACCCACTTCCGGGTTTGCACCGGCCCCCAGACCTTTGGTAATACCGCTACCGATCTGAATAGTCTGGCCAACAGCCGTTTTACGCAGCGCCTGCGCGTCGGTGTTCACCGCGAAGAATTCAACGCCCTCGATGCGCTCGCGCACCATGTGTTCAACGGCATTACCGCCGCCGCCACCGACGCCGATGACTTTAATCACCGCGTCGTTGGTCAGTTCCATAGGTTCAAACATAGTTTCTCTCCGTTTTGTGCCTGTCGCCTGAGAACGCTAATTTTCTGCGTTCTCTTAAAAAATTAAAACTCTTTTCGCAGCCAGCTATTAAGTCGCTTAATCCACGAGCCAACTGATGCCGTTACACGTTTTTCCACTTCAGCTTCACCACTGAGATGAGATTCCTTCCCGTAGTGCAGCAACCCAACCGCCGTCGAATAATACGGCTCCTGGGCATAATCCGTTAAGCCGGTAATATTCAGCGGCGCGCCAATACGCACCTGCGTATGGAACACGCGCTGAGCGCAGGCGGCAAGACCTTCGATTTGCGCGGCGCCGCCCGTTAAAACAATCCCCGCCGCCAGGTGGTGTTTCACCCCTTGCTGGCGAAGCTGCTCCTGCAGTTGCAGGATCTCTTCATTCACCAGGTTGAGCAGCTCGGTATAACGCGGCTCAATCACCTCTGCCAGCGTCTGGCGCTGCAGGCTGCGCGGCGGACGCCCGCCGACGCTCGGCACTTCGACGTTTTCGTCTTTGCCGACAATGGAACCCAGCGCGCAACCGTGGCGTACCTTAATCGCTTCGGCATCGCTCGGCGGCGTCCCGAAAGCGTAAGCGATATCGCTGGTCACCACGTTGCCCGCGTAGGGGATCACTTTGGTATGACGCAGCGCACCGCCGGTATAAACGGCGATATCCATTGTACCACCGCCGATGTCCACCACGCAGACGCCCAGTTCACGTTCATCTTCCGTCAACACGGAATAACTGGCGGCTAAACCGGCGAAAATGAGTTGGTCCACTTTCAGACCGCAACGTTCCACCGCTTTAACAATATTTTTCGCCATATCGTTATGGCAGGTAATCAGGTGCACTTTTGCCTGCATACGCACGCCGGACAGCCCCACCGGGTTTTTAATCCCTTCCTGGTAGTCGATGGCGTACTCCTGCGGAATCACGTGCAGGACGCGATGTTCATCGCGTACGCGAACCGACTTCGCGGTATGCACCACGTTCTCGACGTCGTCCAGCGTCACTTCTTCTTCTGAAATCGGCACCATACCAATTTCATTTTGACAGCTAATATGTTTACCTGAAAGCGCCAGATACACTGACGAAATCTGGCAATCCGCCATCAGTTCGGCCTGGTCAATGGCGCGCTGTACGCATTTCACCACGGATTCCAGATCGTTAACCCCGCCTTTATCCATACCACGCGACGGGCAACTGCCCACGCCAATGATATTGACCACGCCGTCGGGCAGAACTTCCCCTACTAAAGCGGCAACCTTCGCGGTGCCAATCTCCAGTCCAACTACCAGTTTTCTGTCCGTCGCCTTGATCATTGTTGTTCTGCCTGTGCCTGATTCTGTTGTTGATTAGTTTCCTCTGCGGGAGCAGGTACCCAGCCCACTGCCGCCCCCGAGTCATAACGCAAATCAACGTAGCTTATCCGTTTGCCGTCGGTCTGCGCTTGCTGCTGAAGAACCGGGTAGAGTTCCATAAAGCGCTGAAGCCGTTTCATGGTATCGCCTCGGCCAAGGTTGAGCTTAATGTCGTTATTAAGCGTCAACTGCCAGGAGCGACGCGCGGTCATTGCCGCCACTTTCAACGTGAATTTATCCTTTGCCAGCACCTGCCCCATGTCACGATACCCTTGCAACACTTCGTTCTCACTGCCTTCCGGGCCGTACAGCATCGGTAAATTCTGCTTACTGGTGCGATCTGCCGGCACGCTGAAGGAATTTCCCTCAACGTCCACCATATGCTGATCATTCCAACGCGCAATCGGCACATATTCAACCAGATGAATCTTCAATTCGTCCGGCCATTGCTTTCTGACGCTCGCCTGCTTAATCCACGGCAGACGTTCAATCTGACTTTGGATGATGTTGACATCCTGGGTCATAAAGGTCCCCGGCGAACCCAACGCCAGAATCGCCTGGCGAATATCATCGTTGCGCGTGTAGTGGCGCTCGCCGGTGACCACCATCCTGGACAGCGGTAAGCGCTGTGCATCTTCCATCCAGCCCAGAACCATCCACCCGCTGACCAACACGGTACATAGCACCGCCAGCAGGAAGAAAATCCCGGCCAGACGAGTTCCATTACTCCGACGCGAAGAAGACGTCTCCTCTTCTTCGTGGTTCCGCGTATTCAGCGCAGCTTGCGACATATCACCCCGCCAGGTCCAGAATTCGAACAACAAGCTGCGAGAAGCTCATCCCTGCCTGACGGGCCGCCATCGGCACCAGGCTATGGCTGGTCATGCCAGGGGAAGTATTCGCTTCCAGCAGATAAAACTGGCCATCGCTGTCCAGCATCACGTCAATGCGCCCCCAACCTTTACAGCCGAGAATATTCCAGGCTTTAACGACCAGGGCCTGAATTTCTGACTCGCGGGCAGGATCCTCACAACCTGGGCAGAAATATTGCGTCTCATCAGAGAGATACTTCGCCTCATAATCATAGAAGGTTCCAGCCACCTGGATACGGATTGACGGTAAAATTTCTTCACCGACGATAGCGACGGTGAATTCTGGCCCACAGAGCCATTTCTCAATCAGAACTTCATCATCATGCTGAAAAGCCAGCGCCAATGCATTGTGTAATGCACAACTTTCGCTCACTTTCGACATACCGACGCTGGAACCTTCGCGACCCGGCTTCACAATCAACGGCAATCCCAGGGCGGCGATCTGCTGTTCAGCCTCGGCAGAGAGGCCGGCGTTGAACTGCGCACGGGTCAGCGCGACCCACGGGGCGACGGGTAAACCGGCGCCCTGCCACAGCAGTTTGCTGCGCACTTTGTCCATTGAGATAGCCGAGGCCATCACGCCGCTGCCGGTATAAGGCAGTTGAATCAGCTCCAGCAGCCCCTGCAGGGTACCATCTTCCCCACCGCGGCCGTGCAGCGCAATAAACGCTTTCTGAAAGCCCATCTGTTTCAGCTGGGTAATATCAACGTCGCGGGGATCGACCGGGTGCGCATCCACGCCGCCTTCACGTAAGCCAGCGAGCACAGCGGCCCCCGAATTGAGCGAGACTTCGCGCTCCGCAGAGGTGCCGCCAAAGAGAACCGCGATTTTATCAGCCATGGCGCTCCTCCTCCGTTTTTTGCGGCACGAGTTTGATTTCAGCCAGGTGGCGGGCGATCTTTCCGATGTTGCCCGCGCCCTGCACCAGGATCAGATCATTGCCGGTCAATACCGATGCCAGCATCTCCGCCGCCTGAGCGGGGTCGGAAAGCAGAATCGGATCAACCTTACCGCGGCCGCGGATAGTACGGCACAGCGAACGGCTATCGGCCCCTGGAATCGGCGCTTCACCGGCGGAGTAGACATCCAGCATCAGTAGCGCATCGACCTGAGTCAGCACGTTGGCGAAATCGTCATACAGATCGCGCGTACGGGTAAAGCGGTGCGGCTGAAATAACATCACCAGATTTTTATCCGGCCAGCCCGCGCGCGCCGCTTTGATGGTGGCATCCACCTCTGTCGGATGATGACCGTAATCATCAATCAGCATCGCGCTGCCGCTTTTTCCATTGACCTGCTCCAGCGGATATTCGCCAAGAAAATCAAAACGGCGCCCGGTCCCCTGGAAGCTTTCCAGCGCCCGCAGAATGGCTTCATCGTCAATGCCTTCTTCCGTCGCCACGGCCACCGCGGCGGCGGCATTAAGGGCGTTATGACGGCCCGGCGCGTTCAGGGTCACCTGAAGCACCTCTTTGTCCTGGCGAACCAGACGGAAATGGCCCTGGGCGCCGACCTGGCGGTAATCTTCTACCCGCACGTCAGCATCATCATGAAAACCGTAGGTGGTGATCTGGCGGCCCACGCGCGGCAGCAGTTCACAAATCACCGGGTCATCCACGCACATCACCGCGCGCCCGTAGAACGGCAGGTTGTGCAGAAAGTTAATAAAGGTCTGCTTTAAGTTTTCAAAGTCGCCATGGTAGGTATCCATATGATCGGCTTCGATATTGGTCACAATAGCGACCATCGGCTGCAGATGCAGGAACGATGCATCGCTCTCATCCGCTTCCGCAATCAGGTAGCGACTGTGGCCAAGGCGGGCGTGAACGCCTGCCGCTTTCACCAACCCGCCGTTGACGAAGGTCGGATCCAGACCCGCTTCCGCATAAATACTGGAGACCATCGCGGTGGTGGTGGTTTTACCGTGGGTACCGGCAATAGCAATCCCGTGACGAAAACGCATCAGTTCCGCCAGCATCTCCGCACGGCGAATAACCGGGATACGCGCTTCATGCGCCGCGACAATTTCCGGGTTCTCCGCGGAGATCGCGCTGGAAACCACCACCACGCTCGCATCGCGCACGTTTTCCGGACGATGGTTGAAATAGATCGTGGCGCCAAGTTTCGACAGCTGTTGCGTCACCGGATTCGGCGCCAGGTCGGAGCCGCTAATCTGGTAGCCTTCGTTAGCCAGAACTTCGGCAATACCGCCCATGCCAGCACCGCCAATGCCAACAAAGTGAATGTGCCGGACGCGACGCATCTCGGGCACTATGGAACGCAGTTTCGCCAGATCTTGTGTATTCATTCTTTACGCCATCAACTTCTTTATACGGGCGGTGAGATTCACCGCGATTAGCGCGCCAGTGCTGCAGCGCTCACTTCTTCTGCTACCCGCTCGGTAGCATCCGGAATCGAGGCTCTACGCGCTCGTTCCGCCATATCCAGCAGCGTTTCCCGATCCCAACCGGCCAGCGTCTGCGCCACGGCATCGACGGTGAACTGAGGTTGTTCGAGAATTTTCGCTGCGCCCGCTTTCTCCAGCGGCAGTGCATTCCAGTACTGCTGACGATCCTTGTGCTGAAACGGCACGAATAGCGCCGGTAAACCTGCTGCGGCGATTTCACTGACCGTCAGCGCTCCGGAGCGGCAGACAACAACATCGGCCCAGGCATACGCCGCCGCCATGTCATCAATAAATTCGGTCACTTTATGCTGCGGCTGCCCGGCATCCGCGTAAGCCTGCTGTACCGTCTGCTGGCCACCTTTACCGCTTTGGTGCCAGATGGTGACCGCCGCGCCCAGTTTCCCGGCCACCTGCGGCATGGTCTGGTTCAGCACGCGGGCGCCCTGCGAGCCGCCTACCACTAACACGCGCGTTGGCCCCTGACGCCCAACCAGACGCTGTTCCGGCAACGGCAGCGCCAGGACGTCGGTCCGCACCGGGTTGCCCACCACGTCGGCATGCGGGAACGCACCGGGAAACGCCTGCAATACGGTCTTCGCAATCTTCGCCAGCCATTTGTTCGTCAGGCCGGCAATACCATTCTGTTCATGCAGCACCACCGGGATACCCAGCGACCATGCCGCGAGGCCACCCGGGCCGGAAACGTATCCGCCCATGCCCAGTACGACGTCGGGCTGGAAACGTTTCATGATCTCCCGCGCCTGACGCCAGGCGTTGAAGATCCGCACCGGTGCTAACAGCAGCGCCTTCAGGCCCTTGCCGCGCAGGCCCGATATGCGGATAAAATCAATTTCAATGCCGTGCTTCGGCACTAAATCCGCTTCCATACGATCGGCGGTACCGAGCCAGCGAACCTGCCAGCCCAGGTCCATTAAATGGTGCGCGACCGCCAGCCCCGGGAACACATGTCCACCGGTACCGCCCGCCATCACCATTAACCGCTTTTCCTGACCGCTCATCGAACACCCCGTGTAAACGCCTGGGCTTTTTCCAGACGCGTTTCATAATCAATTCGCAACAGCAACATGATGGCCGTCGACATAATCAGCAAACTGGAACCACCGTAACTGATCAGCGGCAGCGTCAGACCTTTAGTTGGCAGCATGCCTGCCGCCGCCCCGACGTTCACCAGCGCCTGGAAGCTAAACCAGATCCCGATAGCGCAGGCCAGGAAGCCGGAGAAGCGCTGGTCGATCTCCAACGCTTTGCGGCCAATCGACATGGCGCGAAAGGCGACGAAGAATACCATTAATAGGGCCAGTACCACACCGATATAACCGAGTTCTTCGCCGATAATGGCGAAGATGAAGTCGGTATGCGCTTCCGGTAAATATTCCAGTTTCTGAACCGAGTTACCTAAGCCCTGTCCCCACATTTCGCCGCGGCCGAACGCCATCAACGATTGGGTCAGCTGATAGCCGCTACCGAACGGGTCCTCCCACGGGTTCCAGAAGGAGGTGACGCGGCGAATACGGTACGGTTCGGCCAGGATCAGCAGCACCACCGCCGAGATCCCCATCCCGATAATGGCGATGAACTGCCACAGCCTGGCGCCGCCAAGAAACAGCATCGCCAGGGTGGTCACAAACAGCACCACCACCGTACCGAGGTCCGGCTGCGCCAGCAGCAGGATCGCCAGTACGAAAATCACGCCCATCGGCTTCAGGAAGCCGCGCAGGTTGTTACGTACTTCATCGCCTTTGCGCACCAGGTAGTTGGCGATGTAGCAGAACAGCGACAGCTTGGTAAATTCCGCCGGCTGAATACGCAGAGGACCCAGCGCAATCCAACGCGATGCCCCGTTTACCGAACTACCGACGACCAGAACGATCAGCAGCATCACGATAGAGGCAATCAGCATCGCGGTGCTGTGCCGCTGCCAGAACTCCATCGGCAGACGTAACGTCACCAGTGCCAGCCCCAGCGCCAGCAGGATGTACAGTCCGTCACGCTTGGCGAATAAGAACGGGTCGTTGGCCAGCCGCTGGCCCACCGGCATCGAGGCCGAGGTCACCATAATGAAACCGACGGCGGCCAGACCAAAGGTCAGCCACAGCAGCATCCGGTCATACATGACCAGACTATCGCTATCTTTCTGCCGGGAACCCATCACCCAGCCTTTCAGCGCGGCAAACAGCCAGGCGAAGATAAACATCCCCGGCAGTCGCCACTGAGGCATTTTCAGGCGCGGGAGGGATAAACGCATCAACCTAACTCCTTCGCCAGACGGACAAACACATCGCCCCGTTGTTCAAAACTCTTAAACTGATCGAGGCTGGCGCAGGCGGGCGACAACAGCACCATATCGCCCGATTTCAGCTGCGGGGCAATCTGCCGCATCGCCTGTTCCATCGTCTCAGTTTGCGTCGCCGCTTCCGGGCGCAGCGCAGCCAGCTGCTCGCCATCGCGACCGAAGCAGTACAGACGGATATTGTCTCCCTCCAGGTAACGTTTCAGCGGCGTGAAATCTGCGGATTTCCCATCACCGCCCAACAGCAGGTACAGCGTCCCGTCCAGATGCAGCCCGTTCAGCGCGGCCTCGGTACTGCCGACGTTGGTGGCTTTCGAATCATTGATCCAGCGAACGCCGTTATGCTCCAGCGCCAGCTGGAAGCGGTGCGCCAGGCCGGTAAAGGTGGTCAACGCCTTGAGGCTGCTGGCGCGCGGCAGGCCCGCGGCATCGGCCAGCGCCAGCGCCGCCAGCGCATTGCTGTAGTTATGCTGCCCGGTAATGTGCATCTCTTTGACGTTGAGGACCTTTTCACCTTTCACCCGCAGCCAGGTTTCTCCCTGCTGACGGTTGAGGTGGTAGTCGCCGACGTCCACGCCGAAGCTAATGCAGCGCTCATCGGCGCCGCGCACCGGCATCGTCAACCCGTCATCGGCGTTCACGATGCAGGTCTTCGCATTTTCATATACCCGCAGTTTGGCCGCACGATACTGCTGCAGACCCAGCGGGTAACGATCCATATGATCCTCGGTCACGTTGAGGATCGTCGCCGCCACCGCCCGCAGGCTGGCGGTGGTTTCCAGCTGGAAGCTGGAGAGCTCCAGAACATACAGCTCGCGGGAGGCATCAAGCAGCATCAGGGCAGGCAGGCCGATATTACCGCCGACGCCGACGTTCACCCCCGCCGCTTTCGCCATCTCGCCCACCAGGGTTGTCACGGTGCTTTTACCGTTCGACCCGGTGATGGCGATAACCGGCGCCTGCGCTTCCCGGCAGAACAGCTCAATGTCGCCGACGATTTCCACGCCCGCATCCGCCGCCGCGCTCAGGGCAGGATGGGCCAGCGCGATTCCCGGGCTTGCCACAATCAGATCCGCCGCCAGCAGCCAGTCTTCATTCAGACCGCCAACGTAACGTTCAACCGCTTCCGGCAGCTTATCCAGTCCCGGAGGCGCGACGCGGGTATCCATCACGCGCGGCGTCACGCCGCGCGCCATGAAAAAGTCCACGCAAGACAGCCCGGTCATCCCCAGGCCAATAATGACGACTTTTTTACCCTGATAATCTGCCATGATTAACGTACCTTCAGCGTCGCCAGGCCAATCAGCACCAGCATCAGCGAAATAATCCAGAAGCGCACGATAACGCGCGGTTCCGGCCAGCCTTTCAGTTCATAGTGGTGGTGGATCGGCGCCATACGGAAGATGCGCTGACCGCGCAGCTTAAAGGAACCGACCTGCAGAATGACCGACAGCGTCTCCACCACAAACACGCCACCCATAATCACCAGCAGGAACTCCTGGCGCAGCAGCACGGCAATGATGCCCAGCGCGCCGCCCAGGGCCAGTGAGCCGACATCGCCCATAAAGACCTGCGCCGGATAGGTGTTGAACCACAGAAAACCAAGACCCGCGCCGACAATAGCCGTACAGACGATAACCAGTTCGCCGGCGTGGCGCAGGTAGGGAATGTGCAGGTAGTTGGCAAAGTTCATGTTACCCGTAGCCCAGGCCACCAGCGCAAAGCCCGCCGCCACAAACACGGTCGGCATAATCGCCAGACCATCCAGACCATCGGTCAGGTTGACCGCATTGCCGGTGCCGACAACCACGAAGTAGGCCAGCAGAATGTACAGCAGCCCCAGCTGCGGCATGATGTCTTTAAAGAACGGCACCACCAGCTGAGTGGCTGGCGTATCTTTCCCGGCCAGATACAGCGCGAAGGCAACGCCCAGCGCAATCACCGACATCCAGAAATACTTCCAGCGGGCAATCAGGCCCTTGGTGTCTTTACGCACGACTTTGCGGTAGTCATCGACAAAACCGATAATGCCGTAACCGATCAGCACCGTCAGGACGCACCAGACGTACGGGTTCGACGGGTAAGCCCACAGCAGCACGGATACCACAATCGCGGTCAGGATCATGATCCCGCCCATGGTTGGGGTGCCTTTCTTGCTGAAATGCGATTCCGGGCCGTCGCTACGTACGACCTGACCGAAGGAGAGTTTTTGCAGACGGGCGATCATGCGCGGGCCCATCCACAACGAGATGAACAGCGCGGTCAGCAGGCTGACGATGGCGCGAAACGTCAGATAGGAAAAGACGTTAAAGCCGGAATAATATTTGACCAGATGTTCGGCCAGCCATACTAACATGTTCCATTCTCCTGTAATGCGCGTACGACCTCTTCCATGGCGGCACTACGTGAACCCTTCACTAAAATGGTGATAATACTGTGTTCTGACAGCAGTTCGCGCAGACGAGCCACCAGCGATGCTTTATCGCTGAAGTGTTCGCCCACCGTGCTGGCGCGGCTGATTTCCGCGCTCAGCACGCCGGTGCTGAGTACCCGATCAAGCCCTGCCGCTTTCGCCGCTTCGCCAACCTGACGGTGGCAGACTTCGCTTTCCGTACCCAGTTCAGCCATATCGCCGACCACCAGCACGCGATAACCCGGCATCTCTGACAGCACCTGTACCGCGGCGGTCAGCGAACCGACGTTGGCATTATAGGAGTCATCAAGCAGCAGTTGGTTTTCCGCAAGAACGATCGGGAACAGACGCCCAGGCACCGCTTGCAGCTGCGCCAGACCGGCTTTTACCGCGTTTAACCCTGCGCCAACCGCCATCGCCAGCGAGGCGGCAGCCAGCGCGTTGGCGATATTATGCCGCCCCGGCAGCGGTAGCAGAACATCCACGCTCCCCAGCGGGGTTTGCAGCGTAAATTCCGTACCGTGGCTGGTGACGTGAATATTGGTGGCCGTAAAGTCGCTGTTAGCCGCGTTCGGCGAGAAGCGCCATACCTTGCGCGCGCCAATCACGTTTTGCCAGTTCAGCCAGTCGTTATTGTCAGCGTTAAGAATCGCGATGCCGTTTTCCGCCAGGCCGGTAAAGATTTCACCCTTTGCTTTCGCCACGCCCGCCAGCGACCCAAAACCTTCGAGGTGCGCGGCGGCCAGATTATTGACCAATGCCGCTTCCGGGCGCGTCAGGCTGACGGTCCAGGCAATTTCGCCCTGGTGGTTCGCCCCAAGCTCGATAACCGCATACTGGTGCTCTTTAGTCAGACGCAGCAGCGTCATCGGCACGCCGATATCGTTATTCAGGTTGCCGGCGGTATACAGCGTATTGCCGCACTGACCGAGAATCGCTGCGGTCATCTCTTTGACCGAGGTTTTCCCGGAAGAACCGGTTAACGCCACAACGCGGGCCGGAACCTGCTGACGCACCCATGCCGCCAGCTCGCCGAAGGCCAGGCGGGTATCTTTCACCAGCACCTGAGGTAAATCACTGTCCAGCTTACGACTCACCAGCAGCGCGCCTGCGCCCGCTTGCCGCGCCTGTTCAGCAAAATCGTGACCATCAAAGCGCTCGCCTTTCAGCGCCACGAACAGGCAGCCCGCCGTAATTTTACGGGTATCCGAAGTGACCTCATCAATGGCCAGATCGTGACCGTGCAGCTCGCCGTGCGTAATCCCGGCGAGCTGGCTTAAGGTAAAGCGAATCATGCTACCGCTCCCAGCAGACGCGCCACGGTGACGCGATCGGAGTAGTCAAGGCGACGATTGCCGACAATCTGGTAATCCTCATGGCCTTTCCCGGCGACCAGCACCACGTCGTTCTCTTGCGCCTGCATCACGGCGTTCGTCACCGCTTCGGCCCGGCCCTCTTTGACCTTCGCATGGCCGGCGTCCAGCATCCCGGCGAGAATATCGTTGATGATCGCGCGGGGCTCTTCGGTGCGCGGGTTGTCATCGGTCACGACAACAATATCGGCGAATTCTTCGGCGATGGCGCCCATCAGCGGACGTTTGCCCTTATCGCGGTCGCCGCCGCAGCCGAAGACGCACCACAGCTTGCCGTTGCAATGCAGACGTGCCGCCTGCAGCGCTTTCTCCAGCGCATCAGGGGTATGGGCATAATCCACCACCACCGTCGGTTTGCCCGGCGCGCTAAACACTTCCATACGGCCACAAACCGGCTGCAGACGCGCAGCGGTTTTCAGCAGCTCCGCCAGCGGATAACCCAACGCCAGCAGCGTCGCCAGCGCCAGCAGCAGGTTGCTGACGTTAAACGCGCCCATCAGGCGGCTTTCAATTTCGCCCTTGCCCCAGCTGGATTCAAAGTGGATCGTCGCGCCGCTGTCGTGATAGTTCACGGCCGTCGCCTTCAGCCAGCGACCGTGGCAGTTCGGATTGATATGATCTGCCATCGAGACGGCAACCGCGTCCGGCAGCTTCGCCAGCCAGCGGCGGCCCACTTCATCATCGGCGTTGACGATAGCCTGACCGCAATGATGCGTGGAATAAAGCAGCCATTTCGCCGCTTCGTAATGTTCCATATCACCGTGATAATCGAGATGATCGCGGCTTAAGTTGGTAAAGACCGATGCGGCAAACTGCAGCGACGCCACGCGATGCTGAACCAGCCCGTGAGAAGAGACCTCCATCGCCGCGAACGTTGCCCCCTGCCCTGCGAGGCCGGAAAGCACGTGCTGCACATCGACCGCAGAGCCGGTGGTGTTTTCCGTCGGAATCACTTTCTCCAGCAGACCGTTACCGACGGTCCCCATCACCGCGCTGGTTTCGCCCAGCAGTTTGGCCCATTGCGCCAGCAGTTGAGTGGTGGTGGTTTTGCCGTTGGTTCCGGTTACGCCGACCAGGCGCAGCTGTTGCGACGGCTGATGGTAAAAACGCCCGGCCAGCGCAGACAGGCGCTCGTTGAGCTGGCTCAGATAAATCACCGGCACGCCGTGCATTTCACGGATTTCGCCATCTGTAGCCTCGTCTTTGGCCTCAGCAATAATGGCAGCAACACCTTGCGCTATCGCCTGCGGGATATAACGACGCCCGTCCGCCTGATGACCTGATACCGCGACAAAGAGATCGCCGGAAGCAGCCACCCGGCTGTCCAGCGTCATCTCTCGCAGAATTCGCTCCGGCGCATTTGGCACCCACGGAGCGAGAAGGTCGCGCAAATTACGATCTGCCACCTGTTCCCTCGCCTTGATTAATCACAAATTCACTTTTTTCGCCCGTTGCCAACGCATCCGGCTCAATGTTCATGGTACGCAGCACGCCGCCCATGATGGCACCGAAGACCGGCGCGGAAACGGCGCCGCCGTAGTATTTACCCGCCTGCGGGTCGTTGATCACCACCACCAGCGCGAAACGCGGGTGGCTGGCGGGCGCAACGCCTGCGGTGTAAGCAATGTATTTGTTGATGTAGCGACCATCCGGCCCTACTTTTTTCGCCGTACCGGTCTTAATCGCGATGCGGTAGCCTTTAATCGCCGCCTTCACCCCGCCGCCGCCGGGCAGCGCCACGCTTTCCATCATATGCACAACGGTGCGAACGAGAGGTTCCGGGAAGACGCGCTCCCCGGGAACCGGCGGATCAACTTTGGTAATCGACAGCGGACGATAGATGCCATAGCTGCCGATCGTTGCGTAGACTCGCGCTAACTGTAACGGCGTTACCATTAGCCCATAGCCGAAAGAAAAGGTGGCCCTCTCTATGTCAGACCACCGTTGTTTTTGAGGGTATAAGCCACTGCGTTCTCCGACCAACCCCAAATTGGTCGCTTTTCCCAGTCCAAAACGTGAGTAAGTATCTACTAACGCTGAGGACGGCATCGCTAACGCCAGCTTGGAAACACCGACGTTACTCGACTTCTGTAGTACCCCGGTCAGGGTCAATTCGCTGTAGCGCGCCACGTCTTTGATCTCGTGGCCGTTAATACGGTAAGGAATGGTATTCAGCACGGTATTTTCGTTCACAATGCCGCGCTGCAGCGCCGTCATCACCACCATCGGTTTCACCGTTGAACCCGGTTCGAACACGTCGGTGATGGCGCGGTTGCGCATGATGTCTTTTGCCGTGCCGGAGAAATTATTCGGGTTATAGGACGGGCTGTTCGCCATCGCCAGTACTTCGCCGGTGCTGACATCCACCAGTACCGCACTTCCCGATTCGGCTTTGTTAAACGCCACGGCGTTGTTCAGTTCGCGATAAACCAGCGCCTGCAGGCGCTCATCGATGCTCAGCGCAAGGTTATGCGCGGCCTGGCTGTCGGTGGAAGAGATATCTTCAATGACGCGGCCATAGCGGTCTTTACGCACAATACGCTCGCCTGGCTGGCCGGTAAGCCATTTGTCAAAGCTCTTCTCAACGCCTTCAATCCCCTGGCTATCCACGTTGGTGAAGCCAATAAGGTGAGCGGTAACTTCGCCTGACGGGTAGTAGCGGCGCGACTCTTCGCGCATGTGAATCCCCGGCAGTTTGAGTTTCTTAATGTAATCTGCCATATCAGGGTTGACCTGACGGGCCAGATAGATAAAGCGCATTCTCGGGTTGGTATTGATGCGCGATGCCAGCTGATCCAGCGGCATGTTTAACGCATCGGCCAACGCCTTCCAGCGATTATCGAGGGTGACGCCGCCGGCATCATGCAGCTCTTTCGGGTCAGCCCAAATCGCCTTCACCGGCACGCTCACCGCCAGCGGACGGCCTGAGCGGTCGGTAATCATCCCGCGGGCGGTCGAAACCTCCTGCACGCGCAGAGATCGCATATCACCCTGACGCACCAGCATGTCCGGGCTGATCACCTGCAGCCAGGCCACGCGGCCCAACAGGAAAGCCAGAGCCAGCAGAATACAGCCGCACAGCAACGCAAAACGCCAACTGATAAAGTTGGCCTGTTCTTCCTGACGTTTTGGTTTTAGCGTTTTCGGCGCTGCTTTCATGCGTCGCAATAATCCTTATTTTTGTACAACGATATTTTCTTGTGATGGATCGACGTGTTGCATCTGCAACTTCTCGGTCGCGATCCGCTCAACCCGACTATGATCGCCGAGCGCGTTCTCTTCGAGGATCAGGTTTCGCCATTCAATATCCAGCGCGTCACGTTCCAGAACCAGTTGTTCACGCTGCGCGGTTAACAGACGGGTATGGTGCGCCGTCGTCACTACGGTAATCGCCGTTATGATGATGCAAATGAACAGACAGAGTGGCAGCTTCCCAAACCGCAGAAGATCGTCCCCGATAACGCCAGGCAAGGCATGACGCTCGTTGCTTCCTAACGATCCTTTAACTTTGCTTAAGGCTTCTGTCACTCTGCCGATCATGCGTTCGTCCTCTCTGCAATACGCAGAACTGAACTACGGGCCCGTGGATTCTCTGCCACCTCTTCTTCGCCCGGCATCAACTTGCCTAGTGCCCGCAACTCACGGCCGCCCAGTTTTTTGAGCTGCTCTTCCGTCATCGGTAACCCAGCCGGAACCTGCGGACCGCGGCTTTGCTCACGCATAAAGCGCTTCACAATACGGTCTTCCAGCGAGTGGAAACTGATGATCGAAAGCCGCCCGCCCGGGGCCAGCACGCTGAGCGAGCTTTTTAGCGCCTGCTCTATCTCCTCCAGTTCACTGTTCACCCAAATGCGCACCGCCTGGAAGGTACGGGTCGCGGGATGTTTGAACTTGTCCTTCACCGGGGTCGCCGCCGTCACCACTTCCGCCAGCTCTTTCGTGCGGGTCATGGGTGCAATACGGTTGCGCTCAACGATGGCGCGCGCGATACGCTTACCGAAACGCTCTTCGCCAAAGGTTTTAATCACCCAGGCGATATCGGCCTCCTCGGCAGTCTGGAGCCACTCGGCGGCAGACTGACCGCGGGTAGGATCCATCCGCATATCCAGCGGGCCATCGCGCATAAACGAGAAGCCGCGTTCAGCGTCATCAAGCTGCGGTGAAGAGACGCCAAGATCGAGAAGAATCCCGTCGATCTTGCCCGTCAGTTGGCGCTCACTAACATAATCTGCAAGCGCAGAGAAAGGTCCATGTATGATGGAAAAGCGTGGGTCATCAATGGTCTTCGCCACGGCGATAGCCTGCGGATCGCGATCGATAGCCAGCAGGCGGCCTTCCGCTCCCAGCTGGGAGAGGATCAGACGCGAGTGTCCGCCGCGACCAAAGGTCCCATCAATGTAGATACCATCCGGACGGATATTCAGGCCGTTGACGGCTTCATCCAGAAGTACCGTAGTGTGTTTAAAATTTTCCATCATGTTATAGAGACAAATCCTGCAGACGCTCCGATAGCTCGTCGGTAGCGGACTGCTCAGCGTCGATATCTTCCTTGACCCGTTGATACCAGGTCGTTTCATCCCACAGCTCAAACTTATTGAACTGCCCGACCAGCATCACTTCTTTTGTCAGCCCGGCATGTTGCCGTAACACCGGCGCAATCAACAGACGCCCGGCATTATCCATCTGACATTCGCTGGCATGACCCAAAAGCAGACGCTGTACACGCCGCTCAACGGGATTCATGCTCGATAAACGCGACAATTTTTGCTCGATGATTTCCCATTCAGGCAAGGGGTAAAGCAGCAGGCACGGGTGATGAATGTCAATGGTACAAACCAGTTGACCGGAAGCGTCTTCGATCAGCCCGTCGCGGTATCGCGTCGGCACGGCCAGACGGCCTTTGCTGTCGAGATTGACTAACGTTGCCCCACGGAACATGCCAGCCTCACCCCTTTTCGCCACTTTAACCCACAAATTCCCACCAGAAGGAGTTTACGGAGCGGAGGAAAAGCTTGTCAAGCCAGCACGAATACCAACGAAGCTCAAAAACCCATTATTTGCAGCCGATATTAGGCCTGATGAAATAATCATCACCAAACGAGGCAAATTAACGCTATGAATACGTGTAAGAAAACAACCAACAAATTCGTAACAGTTAAAAGCAACAAAATATCTTCGGTGGGAAAATATAAAGTGTCAGTTTGCGACGCGAGCGGCATTTTAGGCGATTATGATGTCCGTTAACAGTGTCTCTTGTCGTCGGAGAGGCACTCTTGCTGCGGGGTACGGGGAGATGAGCGGCGGATTAGCCGTAAAATGATTGTTAATTCAGCGATTAACTTAATGAATGTAACAAAATAATACAAATAAAAGCCAATTTATCTTCTTTTATAGCCGGGGGAGACTACAGAACACGCCCTGCGGAATAAAACAAAATAATGCGTAAAGAAGTTTAGGGATTTGTCTGAAAGCGATTCAATTTGGCATTTTCATGATAATTTGTACGGATTATCGCCAGACGATTCTTCGTCTGGCGAGCCAGATACAAATTATCCGGGCGTCCCGATACGAATAATCCTGGCGATCAGCGACGGTTCAGACTACCGCGGCGATACAGATTACGCCGGATACGGCTTAAACCCGGCTTTGGCTTACGCGGTTCGTCAAGGCTGGCCAGCACAATCTCCAGCACGCGTTCAGCAACGTCGCGATGGCGCTGGGCCACGGCCAGTACCGGGCACTGCAGGAAATCCAGCAGTTCGTTGTCGCCGAAGGTCGCAATCGCCAGTTCGGACGGCAGTTTCCCTTCCCGACGCAGCGTCACATCCATGACCCCCTGCAACAGCGGGAATGAGGTGGTGAACAGCGCCTGCGGCATCGGATGTGTTTCCAGCCACTTCTCAAACAACTGCGCCGCCGCTTCGCGTTCAAAGCTGTTGGCATACAGATACTGCACCTCACGCGGATCGTCACTCCACGCGCTACGGAACCCCTGTTCACGCAGGAAGCTCACCGACAGCTCCGGCAACGCGCCCAGATAGAGCACGCTTTCGCCGGGGAATTTGCGCAGCTCAGCAGCCAGCATTTCCGCATCATCCTGATCGGCACCGACTACGCTGGTGAAATGCTCGCGATCGAGCGCACGGTCAAGGGCGACAATCGGAAAAGGATCGTTGGCCCAGCGCTGATAGAACGGATGCTCAGGTGGTAATGACGTTGAGACGATAATGGCATCGACCTGACGCTGCAGGAGATGCTCAATACAGCGCATCTCGTTATCAGGCTGATCTTCCGAACAGGCGATCAGCAGCTGATAGCCGCGCTGGCGCGCCTGGCGTTCCAGGTAGTTAGCAATACGGGTATAGCTGGTATTTTCCAGATCGGGAATGACCAGGCCAATAGAACGCGTGCGTCCTGCACGCAAGCCAGCAGCGACCGCATTTGGGTGATAGTTGTGCTCACGAACGACAGCCATCACTTTTTCAACCGTTTTGTCGCTAACGCGGTACTGCTTCGCTTTACCATTAATCACATAGCTAGCGGTGGTTCGCGAGACACCGGCCAGCCGGGCGATTTCATCCAGTTTCACAATTGCCCCTTGGGTAATAAGTACAGAACATAACCTTTCTTCAGCTATGGATTCATTTACATAACATCTAAACGCAGAATAGTTAGCGCAGCAACCGCTTTTGTCTACAGTTCCCACCGATTTCGCAAAAAAATAACCCGACAGATTGTGTCGGGCTATTTTTACGTCACTTTCAGGGACTCAGCGCATGATTTTATCGCCGCGCGACAGTCCCACCACGCCGGAGCGCGCCACTTCGACAATTCGCGCGACGTCGCGCAGCGAAGCGAGGAAGGCGTCCAGCTTATCGCTGGTACCCGCCAGCTGAACGGTGTAGATAGACGGGGTGACATCGATGATCTGCCCACGGAAAATCTCCGTATTGCGTTTCACCTCTTCGCGACCAAAGCCGCTCGCCTGAACTTTAACTAACATAATTTCACGTTCCACGTGCGAGCTCTGTCCGAGCTCGCTGACCCGCAGTACGTCCACCAGCTTGTGCAGCTGTTTTTCAATCTGTTCGATCGCTTTCTCATCGCCGACGGTCTGAATGGTCATGCGCGAGAGCGTTGGATCGTCGGTCGGCGCCACCGTCAGGCTTTCAATGTTATACCCACGCTGCGCAAAGAGACCGATGACGCGCGATAAGGCGCCCGATTCGTTTTCCAGTAAGACAGATAATATCCGGCGCATAATCAGGTTCTCTCCGTTTTGCTCAACCACATCTCATCCATGCCGCCGCCGCGGATCTGCATGGGGTACACATGCTCGCTGCCGTCTACCGTCACATCGACAAAGACCAGACGATGATTACGCACCTGCTCCAGCGCTTCGGCCAGCTTCGACTCCAGCTCCTGCGGTTCGCTGATGCGAATCCCCACGTGGCCATAGGCTTCCGCCACCCGGACAAAATCCGGCAACGACTCCATATAGGACTGTGAATGGCGGCCGGAATAGATCATATCCTGCCACTGCTTCACCATCCCGAGATAGCGGTTGTTGAGGTTCAGCACCAGTACCGGCAGCTCATACTGCAGCGCGGTGGAAAGCTCCTGAATATTCATCTGGATGCTGCCATCGCCGGTCACACAAACGACGGTTTCCTCAGGCAGCGCCATCTTCACGCCGAGGGCGGCAGGCAGACCAAACCCCATGGTGCCCAGACCGCCGGAGTTAATCCAACGTCTTGGTTTATCGAAAGGATAATACAGCGCGGCAAACATCTGATGCTGGCCGACATCGGAGGTGACGTAGGCATCGCCGTTGGTCAGACGCCAGATCGTCTCAATCACCGCCTGCGGTTTGATCTTGCCGCTTTGCATATCGTATTGCAGGCAGTGGCGCGCGCGCCACTGCTCGATCCGCTGCCACCAGTCGCGGATCTCATCGTGCGGCTGCTGCGCCTCTTCCTGCTCCAGCAGTTCGAGCATTTGGTCCAGCACCTGACGGGCATCGCCGACGATCGGCACATCCGCCGGCACCGTTTTCGAAATAGAGGTCGGATCGATATCAATATGCAGCACCGTGGCATTCGGGCAGTATTTCGCCAGATTGTTGGTGGTGCGATCGTCAAAACGCACGCCGACGGCAAAAATGACGTCGGAGTGGTGCATGGTCATATTGGCTTCGTAAGTGCCGTGCATCCCCAGCATACCGAGCGCCTGCGGATGCGTGGCCGGGAAAGCCCCCAGCCCCATCAGCGATGAGGCAACCGGCAGGTTCAGTTTTTCCACCAGGGTACGCAGCTGTTCTTCGCACCGGGCGTTAATCGCCCCGCCGCCGACGTACACGACCGGATGTTTCGCCGCCACCAGCGTTTGCAGAGCACGTTTGATTTGCCCTTTATGACCGCTGGTCGTCGGATTATAGGAACGCATGCTGACGGTATCTGGCCAGACGTAGGGCAGCTTGTTAGCCGGATTGAGAATATCTTTGGGTAAATCAACCACTACCGGGCCTGGACGCCCGCTGGCCGCCAGCCAGAACGCTTTCTTCAGAACGCCCGGGATATCTTCCGTTTGTTTCACCAAGAAGCTGTGTTTCACCACCGGCCGGGAGATGCCGACCATATCACACTCCTGGAAAGCATCGTAACCAATCAGGGAAGTCGCCACCTGTCCGGAGAGGATCACCAGCGGAACAGAATCCATGTAGGCCGTTGCGATCCCGGTGATGGCATTGGTCGCGCCCGGACCTGAGGTCACCAGGACGACGCCAACTTCGCCGGTCGCGCGAGCAAGACCGTCCGCCATGTGCACCGCCGCCTGCTCATGGCGCACCAGAATATGATCGATACCGCCAAGGGTATGCAACGCATCATAGATATCGAGGACCGCGCCCCCGGGATAACCGAACACTTGCTTGACGCCCTGATCGACAAGCGATTGGACGACCATCTCGGCTCCTGACAACATCTCCATGGTTTGCCTCCAGGCTTATTGTTTTTAACGACAGCAGAATTCAATTTCCGCGCGTTCGCACAATGCCAGGAATCGACTCCTGGTATTGAGGTGAATGGACTGCGTATGCCTACCATAACTGCTCGCCAACGGGCAGGCAATTCGCCTCCTCACCGGCACGCGGGCTAGCAAAAGAATAAAAGATAAGAATTTGATATGAAACGTGGTTAAAAGCTTCATAAATGAGAAACGGTTGGATGAATTACTCGGACAAATGGTCTGGCGACAGAAAATCATCCATTTTTCATTTGCCGTTCAGCGCAGCGCCAGACAGTAAACAGAATAAAATTCTGTATTCTGCGGTGTTAATCACACAAAGCGGGAACCTTTGCTCCCGTTTGTGTGAAAGAACGCTTAGCGCTGGCAGATACTCACCAGTAATTCTTCCATCCACTGATGACCTTTATCGCGACCGGCGGCCTCATGCCAGGAAAGATAACAGGTGCGGTTATTCTCCTTCAGCGGCAAAGGTAGTAATTGCAGCCCAAGCTTCTCTGCAAATTCGCTTGCCAGCCAGCGCGGGGCGATTGCCACCATATCCGTTTGCGAAACAACATTTAATACGCTAATCATAGCATTACCCTGATAGGCGATTCGCGCCTGCCGGTCGACGGAGTGATACCAGGGTAGACTAAATGAGGCATAGCGATCGAGGGCTACAACCGCATGTTCCTCCCGATAAATATCTGCCTCCACCGCAGCCCCGGAAATACGCGGGTGTTTGCCACTGGTGACTAATACCATTTCATCTTTAAATAACGGAATACAGGCAAACTCAGGCCGCCGGAACTCTTCATAACCAATAACAAATTCAATTTCCTGGTAACGTAATTGATGCTCGGTGTTTTGATTCAGCGATGTTTTAAAAATTAACTGTATATTCGGCGCAATGTCATTAACCCGGTTGAAAATAACCGATGTCAGAGAGTGATCCAGGGGGCTGCACACGCACAGATTGAAAACCCGTTCGCTGCTTATGGGCTCAAAGCCGGAGCCGGGTAGTTCATTCTGCACCAGCTGCAGCGCCTGACGCACCGCGCCGAACAGCTGGAAGGCGCGGGCCGTCGGCTGAATCCCCCGGCCATAGCGAACGAACAGTTCATCGTTAAACATCACCTTCAGTCGTGATACGGCATTGCTCACCGCTGGCTGAGACATACCAAGGGAATGAGCCGCGCGAGTAATATTTTGTTCCTGCATCACCGCATCAAAAACGGTAAGCAGATTAAGATCGACCGTTCGAAGCTGAGGTTTCGTCATTCCCCTTTCTTCGAGGGTGGATTCAGGCTCAGAGGTTTCAATTATCATATCTAACTCCACCATCACGCTAAATTCCCTTTCTAAAAGTGCGGCAATCAGTACAGGAAATATCATTTACCACACATATTTCATTTGCAAAAGGGCAAAAACGCATTTTAGGAATATATCAAAATTATAAGTCACGCCGCGCTCGTTAATTTATTAGAAAAAATCCTAAAGACCTTCACGTCCATTGATGAGCTGATAACGTTAAAGGAACGCGTAATTGGCAGGAAAAAAACGCTATTACCTACCCCCACTTTAATTTAAGCCTTATTCAAGGCGTTGCATTAGCACTTTCCAGAATTTACCGCTCATTATCATTGATAATTCCACGATACTTAAATCAATACATTCATAAGACTGATAAATTCATGACATTTATTCAGATAATTCCCGGCAATGTCCGGCAGCACTTTGCGTTGTCGGAAAAGCCATGACGCCAGCAGGTTTAACTGCCGCCCCAAAGTGGGGCGATTTAAAAAATTATCCTCGGCGAATAAGGCTATTCCTCAGCACAATGCGCTAATTCCATTCTGAAGTAAAAAGCGTTTTTTCTTGCCCAGGGGTTGACATCAAAACGCGTATCCAGTAACTCTAAAAGCATATCGATTTCATCTGGAGTTTGACGCAATGATTCGCAGCACTCGTTTCACCAGCCTACTACTACTAAACGCATCCATTATGCGCGGTAGGCTGTTGGGCGACGTTCAGCGTTAAGTCATCTTCCAGCAAGACTATAAAACCCGCGCCGTTGCGCGGGTTTTTTTATGCTCGTCAGCAAGGCGCCCAGGACACCGATTAAGGATCTAAACCATGAGCCAGCAAGTCATTATTTTCGATACGACCTTACGTGACGGGGAACAAGCGTTACAGGCCAGCCTGAGCGTCAAAGAGAAACTGCAGATTGCCCTGGCCCTTGAGCGTATGGGCGTTGACGTGATGGAAGTCGGTTTTCCTGTTTCTTCTCCGGGCGACTTTGAATCTGTACAAACTATCGCGCGCACCATCAAAAACAGCCGCGTCTGCGGTCTGGCCCGCTGCGTCGAGAAAGACATTGATGTCGCGGCCGAATCATTAAAAGTCGCCGAAGCGTTCCGTATTCACACCTTTATCGCCACGTCGCCGATGCACATCGCCACCAAGCTGCGTAGCACCCTGGATGAGGTGATTGAGCGGTCGATCTACATGATTAAACGCGCACGCAACTATACCGACGACGTCGAGTTCTCCTGCGAAGACGCCGGCCGCACGCCGATTGCCGACCTGGCGCGCGTGGTAGAAGCCGCCATCAACGCCGGCGCCACCACCATTAATATCCCGGACACCGTCGGCTACACCATGCCGTTCGAATTCTCCAACATCATTACCGGCCTGTACGATCGCGTCCCTAATATCGACAAAGCCATCATCTCCGTTCATACCCATGACGACTTAGGTTTGGCCGTCGGCAACGCCATCGCCGCGGTACACGCTGGCGCGCGTCAGGTCGAAGGCGCTATGAACGGCATCGGTGAGCGCGCAGGCAACTGTTCGCTGGAAGAAGTGATTATGGCGATCAAAGTGCGCAAAGACATTATGAATGTCCACACCGCCATTAATCACAATGAAATCTGGCGTACCAGCCAGACGGTCAGCCAGATTTGCAACATGCCGATCCCGGCTAACAAAGCCATCGTCGGCACCGGCGCCTTCGCCCACTCCTCCGGTATCCATCAGGACGGCGTGCTGAAGAATCGCGAAAACTACGAAATCATGACCCCGGAATCCATCGGTCTGAATCAGGTACAGCTGAACCTGACCTCCCGCTCCGGCCGTGCGGCAGTGAAACACCGCATGGAAGAGATGGGCTACAAGGAAAGCGATTACAACATGGATCACCTGTATGACGCGTTCCTGAAGCTGGCGGACAAAAAAGGCCAGGTCTTCGACTACGACCTCGAAGCGCTGGCTTTCATCAATAAACAGCAGGAAGAACCGGAACATTTCCGTCTGGATTACTTTAGCGTCCAGTCCGGCTCTAACGCTATCGCCACCGCCTCCGTCAAACTGGCCTGCGGTGATGAGGTGAAATCCGAAGCCGCCAACGGCAACGGCCCGGTCGATGCGGTGTACCAGGCCATCAACCGCGTCACCGAATATGATATCGAACTGGTGAAATATGGCCTGAGCGCCAAGGGTCATGGTAAAGATGCGCTGGGTCAGGTGGACATCGTGGTGAACTACAACGGTCGTCGCTTCCACGGCGTCGGGCTGGCGACGGATATCGTCGAGTCCTCCGCGAAGGCGATGGTTCACGTCCTCAACAACATCTGGCGTGCCGCCGAAGTGGAAAAAGAGTTGCAACGCAAAGCTCAAAATAACGAGAACAAGAAGGAAACCGTGTAATGTCGAAGAATTACCATATTGCTGTTTTGCCAGGTGATGGCATTGGCCCGGAAGTCATGAACCAGGCGATGAAAGTACTGGAAGCTGTCCGTAACCGTTTTAATATGCGCATTACCACCAGCCAGTATGATGTTGGCGGTATCGCCATCGACCGCCAGGGCACCCCGCTGCCGCAGGCGACCGTGGACGGCTGCGAGCAGGCCGACGCGATTCTGTTCGGCTCCGTCGGCGGCCCGAAATGGGAACACCTGCCCCCTGCCGGGCAGCCGGAGCGCGGCGCCTTGCTGCCGCTGCGTAAACACTTCAAATTATTCAGCAACCTGCGTCCGGCGAAGCTGTACCAGGGGCTGGAAGAGTTTTGCCCGCTGCGCGCGGATATCGCCGCGAACGGCTTCGACATTCTGTGCGTCCGTGAACTGACCGGCGGCATCTATTTCGGCCAGCCAAAGGGCCGTGAAGGCAGCGGCCAGCATGAGAAAGCGTTTGATACCGAGGTTTATCACCGCTTCGAAATCGAACGCATCGCTCGCATCGCCTTTGAATCGGCCCGCAAGCGTCGCCGTAAAGTCACGTCTATCGATAAAGCCAACGTTCTGCAATCTTCTATCCTGTGGCGCGAAATCGTCAGCGAAATCGCCAAAGAGTATCCGGACGTTGAGCTGGCGCATATGTACATCGACAACGCCACCATGCAGCTGATTAAAGATCCGTCCCAGTTCGATGTGCTGCTGTGCTCCAACCTGTTCGGCGACATCCTGTCTGACGAGTGCGCTATGATCACCGGTTCCATGGGGATGCTGCCGTCAGCCAGCCTCAATGAACAAGGCTTTGGTCTGTATGAACCCGCCGGCGGCTCCGCCCCGGACATCGCAGGCAAAAATATCGCCAACCCGATCGCGCAAATCCTCTCTCTGGCGCTGCTGTTGCGCTATAGCCTGGATGCCGATACGGCGGCAACGGCGATTGAAAACGCCATCAACCGTGCATTAGAAGAAGGCGTACGTACCGGCGATTTGGCTCGCGGCGCGGCGGCGGTCAGTACCGATGAAATGGGCGACATCATTGCCCGCTATATCGCTGAAGGGGTGTAATCATGGCGAAGACGTTATACGAAAAATTGTTTGATGCTCACGTCGTTTATGCAGCGCAAAATGAAACCCCTTTGCTGTACATCGACCGTCATCTGGTACACGAGGTGACCTCGCCGCAGGCATTTGACGGCCTGCGCGCGCACAACCGTCAGGTTCGCCAGCCGGGTAAAACCTTCGCCACTATGGATCATAACGTTTCCACCCAGACGAAAGACATCAACGCGTCTGGCGAGATGGCGCGTATCCAGATGCAGGAGTTGATTAAGAACTGTAAAGAGTTCGGCGTGGAGCTGTATGACCTGAACCACCCGTACCAGGGTATCGTCCACGTGATGGGGCCGGAACAGGGCGTCACCCTGCCGGGGATGACCATCGTCTGCGGCGATTCCCATACCGCCACTCACGGCGCATTTGGCGCGCTGGCCTTCGGTATCGGGACCTCCGAAGTAGAACACGTTCTGGCGACCCAGACCCTGAAGCAGGGTCGCGCCAAAACCATGAAGATTGAAGTTAAAGGTAAAGCGGCGCCGGGTATCACCGCGAAAGATATCGTTCTGGCGATTATCGGCAAAACCGGCAGCGCCGGCGGTACCGGCCACGTGGTGGAATTCTGCGGCGAAGCCATCCGCGATCTGAGCATGGAAGGCCGTATGACCCTGTGTAATATGGCGATTGAGATGGGCGCCAAAGCGGGCCTGGTCGCACCGGATGAAACCACCTTCAACTATGTGAAGGGGCGTCTGCACGCACCGAAGGGCCAGAACTTCGACGAGGCCGTTGCATACTGGAAAACCCTGAAAACCGACGCCGATGCCACTTTTGACACCGTGGTCACCCTGCAGGCAGAAGAGATTGCCCCGCAGGTTACCTGGGGCACCAATCCAGGGCAGGTTATCTCCGTCACCGAAATGATTCCCGACCCGGCCTCTTTCGCCGATCCGGTTGAACGCGCCAGCGCGGAAAAAGCGTTGGCCTATATGGGCCTGAAACCGGGGATCCCGTTAACCGACGTGGCTATCGATAAAGTCTTTATCGGCTCCTGCACCAACTCGCGTATTGAAGATTTACGCGCGGCAGCGGAAATCGCCAAAGGGCGTAAAGTGGCGCCTGGCGTACAGGCGTTAGTGGTACCTGGCTCAGGGCCGGTGAAAGCCCAGGCGGAAGCCGAAGGCCTGGATAAGATCTTTATCGAAGCCGGTTTTGAATGGCGCCTGCCGGGTTGCTCCATGTGTCTGGCGATGAATAATGACCGCCTGAACCCGGGCGAGCGCTGCGCATCCACCAGCAACCGTAACTTTGAAGGCCGTCAGGGCCGCGGCGGACGTACCCACTTAGTCAGCCCGGCAATGGCCGCAGCGGCAGCCGTTACCGGCCATTTTGCCGACATCCGCGACATCAAATAAGGAGACCATCATGGCAGAGAAATTTACCCAACATACGGGTCTGGTGGTTCCGCTGGATGCCGCAAACGTCGACACCGATGCGATCATTCCCAAGCAGTTCCTGCAGAAAGTCACGCGCACCGGTTTTGGCGCGCATCTGTTCAATGACTGGCGTTTTCTCGACGACCAGGGGCAGCAGCCCAACCCGGAATTCGTCCTCAACTTCCCGGAGTTTAAAGGCGCCTCGATCCTGCTGGCGCGCGAAAACTTCGGCTGCGGCTCCTCGCGGGAACATGCGCCGTGGGCATTGACCGATTATGGCTTTAAAGTGGTCATCGCCCCCAGCTTTGCCGATATCTTCTACGGTAACAGCTTTAACAACCAGCTGCTGCCGGTGACCCTGAGCGATGAGCAGGTCGATGAGATGTTTAAGCTGGTTCAGGCCAATCCGGGCATCAGGTTCGAGGTGGATCTGGAAGCGGAAGTGGTGAAAGCGGGCGACAAAACCTATCGCTTTAACATTGACGCCTTCCGCCGCCACTGCATGCTCAATGGCCTCGATAGCATCGGCCTGACCCTGCAGCACGAAGAGGCGATTTCGGCCTACGAGAACAAGCTGCCGGCCTTTATGAACTAATATCGCCGCTGTCTCCCCTGCCCGGTCCCATGTGACCGGGCATTTTTTTATGCCTTCTGATGCTGCGGCGACAGCCGGAAGTCGTTCCCCTCCACTCGCGCGAGCACCGCCATGACAAACGCTGTAACGGTTAAAAACATCACCTTCCAGGAAGGGACAACGCTGATTTGCGTACCGCTGATCGGTAAAACGCTTGATGAACTGAAAACCCATGCCGCTACATTGGCTGCAGTCGGCGCCGATATTATCGAATGGCGTGTCGACCACTTTACCGCGGTCCATGAGCCGCAGCAGGTCCTGCAGGCGCTGGCGGAGATACACCCGCTGCTTGTCGGCACTCCGCTGCTGTTCACCTTTCGCAGCCAAAAAGAGGGTGGAGAAACTGAACTCACTGACGAAGCATACTTTGCGCTTAACCGTCAGGCGGTCGCCAGCGGGCTGGTCGACGTGATTGATATTGAACTGTTCAATGATGAAAGGTCGATCCGGACGCTGGTCAACACGGCTCACTTTGCCGGAGTGAAAGTGATTATGAGCAATCATGACTTCCACCAGACGCCGGCGCAGGATGAGATCGTTTCCCGGCTGCGTCGCATGCAGGATCTGGGCGCCGACTTACCCAAAATAGCGGTAATGCCTCAGTCGCCGCAGGATGTGTTGACCTTACTCTCAGCCACGCTGGTGATGAAAGAGCGCTACGCCACGCGCCCGTTAATCACCATGTCAATGGGAAAACTGGGCGGCGTCAGCCGGGTTACCGGCCGCATATTTGGTTCAGCCATGACCTTCGGCAGCGTGGGGCAGGCATCGGCACCCGGGCAAATTGCCGTACGCCAGCTGCGCGAAATGATGGATATCCTGTCCTGAATCGCATCCCGCACGGCACGTCGTGGTGCGGGACAACAAGCTAAATATCCTTAACTTTACTGGTCAGGAACAGGGTCACCAGCGAAATCGCCGCAATCACCCAGTAGACGCTGGCGTGACCGTAGCTTTGCGACAGCGCGCCCTGCAGCACCCCGGCCAGAATCACGCCGGTGGAAATACTGTTGGTAAACAGCGTGGTCGCCGCGCCAGCCCGGCCAGGCATCAGATCCTGGAACCACAGCATGCCGATCCCGGCGACAATGCCGATGAAAATCGCATTGAACAGCTGCAGCGCCAGCAGCGCGGTACGGTCGTGAAACACTATCAGGCCGAGATAAAACAGCACCCCGGCCGCGACCGCCGCGACCATCATTTTACGCTTGCCCCAGCGCTTCACGTAATAACCCGCCAGGATCATCGCCGGAATTTCCAGACCGGCCGCGGTGCCCATTAAGATCCCGGCAAGGCTGTCCGGCAGGCCAAGATCGCTGCTGATCCACAACGGCATATCGATGATATACATGGTGTTGCAGGTCCACATCAGCGTCGAGGCGATAAACAGCATGCGGACGTTTTTATCCTGCCAGCCGCCGGCCTGGGCTAGCGCCCCCGCCGTTTCTGAAGGTTGTTCCACCCGGGCAACCGACGGTAGCTTGAACGCGATCAGCACCAGGCTAATGACGAAAATCCCGGCGGCAATCGTGAACATAGTGGTAAAGCCATAATTCAGCGCCAGCATAAAGGCCAGCGGCGGACCGATCACCCACGCCAGCGACAGCTGAGCACGCATGATCGAGCTGAACATCACCACTTCCCGCGCCGAACTATCGGCATATTCCCGCGCCAGGGCGAACAGCTGCGGCATCGCGGCATTGGCTATCGACGCCAGCATCACGCCGCAGGTGATCAAGGTTAAGTAGTGACGATTAAAGGCAAACAGCAGCGCATTGCCTACCGCCATCAGGCAGCAGAACATGATCAGCCGACGGCGATCGCCCTGACTATCGGACCGTTTCGCCAGCGCCAGACTCACGAGGATCCCGGCGATCGCGTTAACGGTATAAAACAACCCCACCCAGAAAGGCTGTGCGCCGACCTCGCGGCTGAGGAATAAGCTGAGGGTAGGTGCCTGCAGCGCGCCCGCTATGCCCATCATAAAAGCAACCAGCATAAAAGCCGCGTAGATGCCGTTAAGCCGGCGTCCCATCGTCATTAACCACAGCATGTCATGTCCTTAAAGCACGCGAAGAAAACGAAAAAAGCCAGCAGAAGCAATCTGCTGGCGGGTGATTTTATACTCTATCTATTTCAAGTGACAGGCAGGCGACCGGAACGTTCTGGCTCAGCCAACTGGCCTGGGTTTGAAAGATGATAAGTACACACCAATACTCAGTCACACATGATGTAGGCAAGTCAATGATCAGAGGTCGGTGACGTAACTCCCCACTGCATCAGTTCGCCGAGTATTTCCTGCTGTCTCCCTGCCATCAGGCGGGCCAGCCATGACGCGTCCTGCGTCGCAGAAAAGTAGCGTTGGTAAAACTGTTTCGCGGTTGACCTCATCATATTCACCTCCTCGCTTCATCGGAATCTATTATTGGCCTAATATAGGGATTAATAAATTGCTGAGTTTTCATCAGGAGTTCCCCTTTTATGTCTTCCGCTCGTCTGCAACAACAGTTCATCCGCTTATGGCAATGCTGCGACGGTCAATCGCAGGAGACGACCCTCAACGAGCTGGCGGAGATGCTGTGCTGCTCGCGCCGACATATGCGCACGCTGCTGAACATGATGGAAGAACGCGGCTGGTTAACCTGGAAGGCGGAAGCCGGACGCGGCAAGCGTTCAAAGCTGGCTTTCCTTTATACCGGGCTGGCGTTGCAGCAGCAGAGGGCGGAGGATCTGCTTGAGCAGGATCGTATCGATCAGCTGGTGCAGCTGGTCGGCGATAAAGCCGCGGTACGTCAGATGCTGGTCTCGCACCTTGGCCGCAGCTTCCGTCAGGGGCGGCATATTCTGCGCGTGCTCTACTACCGGCCAATGAAAAATCTGTTGCCCGGCAGCGCGCTGCGCCGCTCGGAAAACCATATCGCCAGGCAGATCTTCAGCGCCCTGACGCGGGTAAATGAGGAAAACGGGGAACTGGAAGCCGATATTGCCCACCATTGGCAGCAGCTTTCACCGACCCACTGGCGCTTTTTTCTGCGCCCCGGCATTCATTTTCACCACGGCAGAGAGCTGGAGATGGAGGATGTCATCGCCTCTTTGCAACGCAGCAATACCCTGCCGCTCTACTCACACATCGCGCGTATTGTCTCGCCCACGGCCTGGACGCTGGATATTCATCTTACCCAACCCGATCGCTGGCTACCGTGGCTGTTGGGGCAGGTTTCGGCGGTGGTGCTGCCGCGTGAATGGCAGTCGATGGCAAACTTCGCCAGCATGCCGGTAGGCACCGGCCCTTATGCGGTGGTGCGCAACAATCAAAATCAGCTGAAGATCCACGCCTTCGACGACTATTTCGGCTACCGGGCGTTAATCGATGAGGTTAACGTCTGGGTGCTCCCGGAGATTAGCGACGAACCCAACGGCGGCTTAACCCTGCAGGGGACAACGCACAGTGAGAAAGCGATAGAGAGCCGTCTTGAGGAAGGGTGCTATTACCTGCTGTTTGATGCGCGCAGCCCGCTTGGCGGCAACGCCGCGGTGCGCCAGTGGCTGAGCTATCTGTTCCAGCCTGCGAACCTGCTTTACCACGCGGGCGAACACTACCAGGGCAACTGGTTTCCGGCCTATGGCCTGCTGCCCCGCTGGCACCACGCCCGCAGCCACGTCTGTGAAAAACCGCCGGGTCTGGAATCCGTCACCCTGACCTATTACCAGGACCACGTCGAGCACCGCGTCATGGGCGGGATCATGGCGACGCTGCTGGCGGAGCACGAGGTGAAGCTGGTGATTCAGGAGCTGGAGTATGAAGAGTGGCACCGCGGCGATGTCGTCAGCGACGTCTGGTTGAACAGCGCCAACTTTACCCTGCCGATTGATTTTTCTCTTTTCGCCTGGCTGTATGAAGTCCCTCTGATCCGGCATTGTATCCCCATCGACTGGGAGAAGGACGCCAGCCGCTGGCATGCGGGCGAGTTAAACCCGGCCACCTGGAGCCAGCAGCTGCTGGCCAGTCAAACCATCGTCCCGCTGATCCACCACTGGCTGATGATCCAGGGGCAGCGCAGTATGCGCGGCGTGAGAATGAATACCCTCGGCTGGTTTGATTTCAAATCCGCATGGTTTGCGCCGCCGGAGCCGTAGCGTTTTTCTCCGCAGGCGCCATTGTTGCTGCCAGCGGCGGGCGCGTGAGGGTTTTGCGCGCGGCCCCGGCGCAACATAACCATCAAATAGTCCTGATGAGCCAGGCGTTTAAGCGCTTTCCGTCCACTCACAAAATCATTACACTAACGCCGTTCTCAACGGGGTGCTGATAAACGTGCGCAGACTCATCTGATGAAGCGTACAGGCTGAGAAAATACCCGTCGAACCTGATCCGGATAACGCCGGCGAAGGGATTTGAGGCCCACTCAAAATCCTTTGCCACCCCTTTTTTATGAGGTGCAAAGTGTTGAAAAAATTACTTCCGCTGCTGGCGCTGGTCGCCGCCCCCGTTTTTGCCAAACCGGTGCTTACCGTCTACACCTATGACTCTTTCTCAGCCGAATGGGGCCCGGGTCCGGTGGTCAAAAAAGCCTTTGAAGCCGACTGCGGCTGCGAACTGAAGTTCGTGGCGCTGGAAGACGGCGTGTCGTTGCTTAACCGTCTGCGGATGGAAGGCAAAAACAGCAAAGCCGATGTGGTGCTCGGGCTGGATAACAATCTGCTGGAAGCGGCGGCGCAGAGCAAATTGTTCGCCAAAAGTCATATCCCGACCACCGCGGTCACGGTGCCGGGCGGCTGGAATAACGATACCTTTGTGCCGTACGACTACGGCTACTTCGCCTTCGTCTACGATAAAAACAAGCTAAAAAATCCGCCGAAAAGCCTGAAAGAGCTGGTCGAAAGCGAACAAAAATGGCGCGTGATCTACGAAGATCCGCGCACCAGTACGCCGGGGCTGGGGCTGCTGCTGTGGATGCAGAAAGTATATGGCGATAAGGCGCCGGAGGCCTGGCAGAAACTGGCGGCGAAAACCGTCACCGTCACGAAAGGCTGGAGTGAGGCCTACGGTCTGTTCCTGAAAGGGGAAAGCGATCTGGTCCTCAGCTATACCACCTCGCCGGCCTACCATCTGATTGAAGAGAAGAAAGACCACTACGCGGCCGCCGATTTTGCCGAAGGCCACTATCTGCAGGTTGAAGTCGCGGCGCGCACCGCCGCCAGCAAACAGCCTGAGCTGGCGGAAAAATTCCTCCGGTTTATGGTTTCCCCTGGTTTCCAGAACGCGATCCCGACCGGCAACTGGATGTATCCGGTGACCCAGGTTGCGCTGCCGGCGGGTTTTGACACGCTGGTGAAACCGCAAACCACCCTCGAGTTTACCCCGCAGCAGGTCGCCGCAGAACGTCAGACCTGGATCAGCGCATGGCAACGCGCCGTCAGCCGCTAAGCATCGGCTGGCTGGTGCCGGGCCTGACGGCCGCCACGGTGCTGGTCGCCGTCGCGCTGGCCGCGTTTCTGGCGCTCTGGAGCAGCTCGCCGGAGGCGGCATGGCATTCGGTGTTCCGCGATAGCTATCTGTGGCACGTGGTGCGTTTCTCCTTCTGGCAGGCGTTTCTCTCGGCGCTTCTCTCCGTCGTACCGGCTATCTTTCTCGCCCGCGCGCTGTACCGCCGCCGCTTTCCGGGACGCACCCTGCTGCTGCGCCTGTGCGCGATGACGCTGATCCTCCCGGTGCTGGTGGCCGTGTTTGGTATTCTTAGCGTCTATGGCCATCAGGGCTGGCTGGCGACGCTGTTTCACGCCGTCGGCTGGCAGTGGGATTTCTCCCCCTATGGCTTACAGGGCATTTTGCTGGCCCACGTTTTCTTCAACATGCCGATGGCAACCCGCCTGCTGCTGCAGGCGCTGGAGAATATTCCCGGTGAACAGCGGCAGATAGCCGCCCAGCTGGGCATGCGCGGCTATCACTTTTTTCGCCTGGTGGAATGGCCGTGGCTACGACGGCAGATTCCCCCCGTGGCGGCGCTGATTTTTATGCTCTGTTTCGCCAGCTTTGCCACCGTGCTGTCGCTCGGCGGCGGCCCGCGGGCTACCACTATTGAACTGGCGATCTATCAGGCGCTGAATTTTGATTATGACCCGGCCCGCGCGGCGATGCTGGCGCTGATCCAGATGATCTGCTGCCTCGGGCTGGTCCTGCTCGCCCAACGGCTGAGCAAGGCGGTTGCCATCGGGGTGACGCAGGTTCACGGCTGGCGCGATCCTGATGACCGCCTGCACAGCCGTCTTGCCGACGTGGCGCTGATCGTTATCGCCCTGCTGTTGCTACTGCCGCCGCTGCTGGCGGTGGTGGTTGACGGTCTGAATAACAATCTGTTCAACGTGCTGGCCCAGCCCGCGCTGTGGCAGGCGTTCTGGACCTCTCTGCGCATCGCGCTAGCCGCCGGTCTGCTGAGCATCATCCTGACCATGATGCTGCTATGGAGCAGTCGCGAACTGCGTCTCCGCAGCCGGCCGCTGGCCGGCCAGGCGCTGGAGCTCAGCGGAATGCTGATCCTCGCGATGCCGGGTATCGTGCTGGCGACCGGCTTCTTCTTACTGCTCAATAACAGCGTCGGGCTGCCGGAATCCGCCGACGGCATTGTCATCTTCACCAACGCCCTGATGGCTATCCCCTACGCGCTGAAGGTGCTGGAAAACCCCATGCGCGATATCGCCGCCCGCTACGGCATGCTGTGCCACTCTCTCGGCATGAACGGTGTTACCCGCCTGAGGGTCGTTGAGCTACGCGCGTTAAAGCGACCGCTGGCCCAGGCGCTGGCCTTTGCCTGCGTGCTGTCGATCGGGGATTTTGGCGCCGTTGCGCTGTTTGGCAATGAAGCGTTCCGCACGCTGCCGTTCTATCTGTATCAGCAAATTGGCGCCTATCGCAGCCAGGACGGCGCCGTGACCGCCCTGCTGCTGCTCTTGCTGTGCTTTTTACTCTTTACGGTGATTGAGAAACTCCCGGGGCGTAATGTTAAAACTGAATGATGTGACCTGGCTTTACCAGCATCTGCCGATGCGTTTCACGCTTTCCGTCGCGCAGGGTGAACGCCTCGCCGTCCTCGGCCCCAGCGGCGCGGGGAAGAGCACGCTGCTGAATCTGATCGCCGGCTTTTTACCGCCGGTCAGCGGCAGCATTGTGATTGACGGCCAGCCGCATACCGATACCCCGCCGGCCCGTCGTCCGGTGTCGATGCTGTTTCAGGAAAACAACCTCTTTAACCACCTCACCATCCGCCAGAATATCGGCCTCGGCATGCATCCGGGCCTCAGGCTGAACGCGACGCAACACGCCAGCCTGCAGACGATTGCCGGGCAAATGGGGATTGGGGATTTACTCGACAGGCTGCCGGGCGAACTCTCCGGCGGCCAGCGGCAGCGCGCGGCGCTGGCGCGCTGTCTGGTGCGGGAACAGCCGGTCCTGCTGCTGGATGAACCCTTCTCGGCGCTCGATCCGGCGCTGCGTCAGGAGATGCTGACGCTGGTTGCCGAAGTGTGCCAGCGCCAGCATTTAACCCTGCTGATGGTGTCGCATAGCGTGGAAGATGCCGCCCGCATCGCCCCACGCTCGCTGGTGGTGGCCGACGGGCGGATAGCCTGGGACGGCGCGACCGACGCGCTGTTAAGCGGTAACAGCAGCGCCTCTCACCTGCTGGGCATTAGCGCGCGATAACCTTGTGCAAAATATCGAGATACACCGGCATCAGCGGATGACGCAGCGCCGCGGTTAACGCGACGCCGGCCAGTACCACCATACCAGGAGCCAGCCACAGCAGGCGCGCGCGCGGCAGGATCCGCGTCAGCCGATCCTGCGTTTTCGCACTGCGCCACAGGCGCCAGCACAGCCAGCCCGCCAGCCACACCAGCAGCGCGGCCAGCAGCAGCAGCCACTTAAAGCTGGCGCTGTTTTCATCGGCAGGAATATCGATCGCCGCGCCGGCCAGAATCCCCGGCATAAAATACAGCGGCGGCCACAGCAGGCAGCCGATAACGTTAGGCAGAATGAATTTCGCGACCGGGAGATCGAGCATGCCGGCGACCATCGGCACCAGCGGCCGCGTCGGGCCGACGAAACGCCCGATCAGAATGGTGATCATGCTATGTTGATGCAGCGCATGCTCCGTTTTATCCAGCAGCGCTTTATTTTTCTTCATGAAAGACCAGCGGTGCAGCGGCTTTTTAAACCGCCAGCCGAGCCAGAATGAGATCCAGTCACCGAATAAACAGCCGACAATTCCCGCCAGCCACGCCTGCCAGAAGTTAACCTCTCCGCTGCCGATCAGCGCGCCCAGCCCCGCCATCATCACCGTCCCCGGCAATATCAGCCCCACCAGCGCCAACGACTCAAGGAAAGCGACCAGCATCACGGCGATCAGCGAATAAACCGTGGACTGGGTGATAAAATGTTCCAGCAATGCTTGCATAATGTGCCCGGTATCAAAACGAAGCACGGATTCTCCAGAGCCGTCGCGCCTTCGTCAAGCCATCAATTGTCTGAATAGTTTACCGGTTGTGACTATTATTCGGCGCGTCATTTCACTTTATTTACGTTTTATTCACACCCGGCGCGGAATTCACTCGGACTGGCGCCGGTGCATTTTTTAAACACCCGTGAAAAATAGAGCTGATCTTCGAAACCTACGTTGCGCCCTACCGTGGCAATGGGCATACGCGTGGTGCTGAGCAGCAGTTTGGCCTGGCTGATCCGCTGATCTTCCCGCCATCCCAGCACGCTGATCCCCAGCTGCTGGCGGAACAGATGCGATAAACGCGACGGCGACAGACAGACGTGCTGGGCCACGCTGGCGATATCGAAATGGCTGTCGGCCAGGTGATCGCTAATATACTGGCAGGCATCGCGCACGCGATTATCCAGCGGCGGATGCAGAGATTCATTGATCGCTTCCATACGTCGCAGCAGCAGCTGCTCCAGCAGGTTTATCGCCAGCAGTTCCGAATAACGTCCGGCTCCCTGACCAGCCTCGACGATCTGGCCAAACAGCGCGCAAAAACGCTCCTGCCACTGCTCATCCGGACGGAAAAAACCGGTCTGGGCGAAGATCGTCGGCCAGTTCAGCCATTCATGCCAGTACGCCCGCGGACGGAAGTAGACCCACTGGTGATACCACTCCCGGGCATCGGGATGACGGCCGTAGTGGTGAACTTCTCCCGGCGGAAACAGCAAAATATCGCCCGGGCGGCAGATAAACTGCTCATCGTGGTTATTAATCACCCCTTCACCGCGTACCGTCAGGTTCAGAATATAACCTTTCATGCCGAGCGGACGGTCAATAAAGAAATCGAGATAGCCATCGGCATCAATCGGCGTCAGCCCCGTCACCAGATGGGCATTAAAAGAGTAACCTGGCAACAACGGATCGTTTTGTATTTCAGCCATAAGCTCAGCGCTCCCGGAGATATTATGGAAACCAATTGTCCATATTCAGTATTGTACCGTCAACGCGACGCCCCGTACTGGGATGGCGGTTGAAATTTAGCTTAAAACCCGCCTCATCGCGGTAAAAACCGACGATATCGCACCATGAAAGCCATTTGGCTGTACAACAAAAGTGTCTATAACGACGACAGGAAAGTCCACATTGAATATTTGCACAGCGTCACACTTTGCGATGGCATAGCCAAATAGTCCATAAGATTAGCGAATACGGCCTGACGGTTTTCGCCGGGGATATCTACTGTTTCACCATGAATGATTTTCAGCATGGAGTAACAGCATGGCGATTGCGATTGGCCTCGATTTTGGTAGTGATTCGGTACGCGCACTGGCGGTGGCATGCGCCACCGGCGAAGAGCTTGCCACCAGCGTAGAGTGGTATCCGCGCTGGCAGCAAGGGCTGTTTTGCGATAGCGCGAATAACCAGTTCCGCCACCATCCGCGCGATTATATTGAATCGATGGAAGCGGCGCTGAACAGCGTGCTGGCGTTATTGAGCGCCGAACAGCGCGCCAGCGTGGTCGGCATCGGCGTCGACAGCACCGGTTCCACGCCAGCGCCGATCGATGCCGACGGCAACGTACTGGCGCTGCGCGACGAGTTCGCCGCTAACCCGAACGCCATGTTCGTCCTCTGGAAGGACCACACATCGGTTGAAGAGGCGGAAGCCATCACCCGCCTGTGCCACCAGCCGGGTAAAGAAGACTACTCCCGCTATATCGGCGGCATCTACTCCAGCGAATGGTTCTGGGCCAAAATCCTCCACGTCACGCGCCAGGACAGCGCCGTTGCGCAGGCGGCGGCATCGTGGGTTGAACTGTGCGACTGGATCCCCGCCCTGCTCTGCGGAACGACCCGCCCACAGGATATTCGCCGCGGCCGCTGTAGCGCCGGGCATAAATCCCTGTGGCACAAGAGCTGGGGCGGACTGCCGCCGGCCAGCTTCTTTGATGAACTCGATCCGCTGCTCAATCAGCATCTTGTCTGGCCGCTGTTCAGCGAGACCTGGACTGCCGATGTGCCGGTCGGCACCCTCTGCGCCGAATGGGCCCGGCGCCTGGGGCTGCCGGAAACCGCCATCCTCTCCGGCGGCGCGTTCGATTGCCATATGGGCGCGGTGGGGGCCGGCGCACAGCCCAACGCGCTGGTCAAAGTGATCGGCACCTCCACCTGCGACATCCTGATCGCCGACAAACAAAGCGTGGGCGATCGCACGGTGAAAGGGATCTGTGGCCAGGTCGACGGCAGCGTGGTCCCGGACTTTATCGGTATGGAAGCCGGGCAGTCCGCCTTTGGCGATATCTACGCCTGGTTTGGCCGTATTCTCGGCTGGCCGCTGGAACAGCTGGCCCGACAGCATCCGGAACTGAAAGCGCAGATTAGCGCTCAGCAGAAACAGCTGCTGCCTTCGCTCACCGAGGCCTGGGCGGCCAACCCATCGCTTGAACATTTGCCGGTGGTGCTGGACTGGTTCAACGGCCGCCGCACGCCAAACGCCAACCAGCGTCTGAAAGGGGTCATCACCGACCTGAACCTCGCCACCGATGCGCCGGCATTATTTGGCGGCCTGGTCGCGGCCACCGCCTTCGGCGCGCGCGCGATTATGGAGTGCTTCACCGAACAGGGTATCCCGGTCAACAACGTGATGGCGCTGGGCGGAATCGCGCGCAAAAACCCGGTCATCATGCAGGCCTGCTGCGATGTCCTGAACCGACCGCTGCAAATTGTCGCTTCCGATCAATGCTGCGCGCTCGGCGCGGCGATCTTCGCCGCCGTCGCCGCCGGCGTGTATCAGGATATCCCGACGGCTCAGCACAACATGGCAAGCCAGGTCGAAAGCACTCTGCAGCCGCGACCGGCTCAGGCCCAACGCTTTGAACAACTTTATCAGCGCTACCAGCAGTGGTCGGTCAGCGCCGGGCAGCTGTATCTCCCTTCGGCTGCGCCGGCGGAAAAGACCCCGCACGCTCAGGCAGCACTCACCCATTAAGGACACCCAAATGACGATTTTTGATAACTACGAAGTATGGTTCGTGATTGGCAGCCAGCATCTGTACGGTGCGGAAGCGCTGCGTCAGGTGACAAAACATGCCGAACATGTGGTGAACAGCCTGAATGCGGAAGCCAAACTGCCGTGCAAACTGGTATTAAAACCGCTGGCTACCACCCCGGACGAGATAACCCACGTCTGCCGCGATGCAAACTATGACGATAAATGCGCAGGCCTGGTGGTATGGCTGCATACCTTCTCCCCGGCCAAAATGTGGATTAATGGCCTGACGCTCCTCAACAAGCCGCTGCTGCAGTTTCACACCCAGTACAACGCCTCGCTGCCGTGGGACAGCATCGATATGGACTTTATGAACCTGAACCAGACCGCGCACGGCGGCCGCGAGTTCGGCTTCATCGGCGCGCGTATGCGCCAGCAGCACAGCGTGGTGACCGGCCACTGGCAGGATCGACAGGCTCATCAGCGGATCGGTTCATGGATGCGCCAGGCGGTATCTAAACAGGATACCCGCCATCTGAAAGTCTGCCGCTTCGGCGACAACATGCGTGAAGTGGCGGTGACCGATGGCGATAAAGTCGCCGCGCAGATTAAATTCGGCTTCTCGGTGAATACCTGGGCGGTCGGCGACCTTGTGCAGGTGGTCAACAGCATCAGCGACGGCGATATCAGCGCGCTGGTTGATGAGTATGAAAGCAGCTACCGTCTGACCCCGGCGGCGCAGGTTCACGGTGACAAGCGCCAGAACGTGCTCGATGCCGCGCGGATTGAGCTGGGAATGAAACGCTTCCTCGAACAGGGGGGATTCCACGCCTTCACCACCACTTTTGAAGATTTACACGGCCTGCAACAGCTCCCGGGTCTCGCCGTACAGCGTCTGATGCAGCAGGGCTACGGCTTTGCCGGTGAAGGCGACTGGAAAACCGCCGCTCTGCTGCGCATTATGAAGGTGATGTCAACCGGTCTGCAGGGCGGCACCTCCTTTATGGAGGATTACACCTACCACTTCGACAACGGCAACGATCTGGTGCTGGGCTCGCACATGCTGGAAGTGTGCCCGACGATCGCCACCGCCGACAAACCGCTCCTCGACGTCCAGCCTCTGGGCATCGGCGGTAAAGCCGATCCGGCGCGCCTGATCTTTAACACCCAAAGCGGCCCGGCGCTCGTCGCCAGCCTGATCGATCTTGGCGATCGTTTCCGCCTGCTGGTTAACACCGTGGAAACGGTCGCGACGCCGCACGATCTGCCGAAGCTGCCGGTGGCCAACGCCCTGTGGAAAGCGCAGCCGGATCTGCGCACCGCGTCTGAAGCCTGGATCATCGCCGGCGGCGCGCACCATACGGTCTTCAGCCACGCGCTGACGCTCGACGATATGCGCCAGTTTGCCGAGCTGCAGGATATCGAGCTGAGCGTGATCGACAACGAAACCCGTCTGCCGTCCTTCAAGGACGCCCTGCGCTGGAACGAAGTCTATTACGCTGCCAGACGTTAAGCGCGCCGCTCCTCGTTCCGTTCGCCGCGCCATCGGGTGAGCTGAACGAGGGAAGTTCGAACTCTGCTGCTATTCGGAGCACACAATGTTAGAAGAGCTAAAACGTCAGGTGCTGGAAGCCAACTTAGCGTTGCCAGAACACAATCTGGTGACCTTAACCTGGGGCAACGTCAGCGCCGTCGACCGCGAGCGGGGGGTGCTGGTGATTAAACCCTCCGGCGTCGATTATCGCGCGATGCGCGCCGACGATATGGTGGTGGTGAGCCTGCAAACCGGCGAAGTGGTTGAAGGGACAAAGAAACCCTCGTCAGATACGCCCACCCACCGTTTGTTGTATCAGGCATTTCCGAGCCTGGGCGGTATTGTCCATACCCATTCGCGCCACGCCACCATCTGGGCGCAGGCCGGGCAATCCATTCCGGCGACCGGCACCACCCATGCCGACTATTTTTATGGTCCGGTGCCCTGCACCCGTCTGATGACCGATGAAGAAATCAACGGTGAGTATGAGTGGGAAACCGGGCGCGTCATCGTCGAGACGTTCCGCGACCAGGGGATCGATGCGGCGCAGATGCCCGGCGTGCTGGTCCATTCGCATGGCCCGTTCGCCTGGGGGAAAAACGCCGAAGATGCGCTGCATAACGCCATCGTGCTGGAAGAGATCGCCTATATGGGCATCTTCTGCCGCCAGCTGGTGCCGCAGCTCCCGGAGATGCAGCAAACGCTGCTGGATAAACATTACCTGCGCAAGCACGGAGCCAAAGCCTATTACGGCCAGTAAGCCTCGTCTCCCCGGTCGCGTCACACCTGTATAAAACCCCAGCATTATCAGTTGAACCAGGCTATAATCAGGCCTGGTTTATTTTATGAGAACACGGCGTGACCCAGCCACGAGAAGGTTTCTTACTGACCCGTCACTGGCGGGATACCCCGCAGGGCACCGAGCTGTCCTTCTGGCTGGCGACAGACGACGGCCCGCTTCAGATCACCCTCCCGCCGCAGGAGTCGGTGGCGTTTATTCCCGAGGCGCAGCGCGCCCAGGTAGAACGTCTGCTGCAGGACGAAAACGGCCAACGGCTTGCCCCGCTCAGCTTAAAAGACTTTCACCGTCAGCCGGTTTTTGGCCTCTATTGCCGCGCTCATCGTCAGCTGATGCGTCTGGAAAAGAAGCTGCGTGAAAACGGCATCACCGTTTATGAAGCCGATATCCGCCCGCCGGAACGCTACCTGATGGAGCGCTTTATTACCGCTCCGGTTTGGGTCGAAGGTGACGCGCGCGGATCGCAGCTGGTCAACGCCCGCATGAAGCCCAATCCGCGCTATCGGCCGCCGCTGAAGTGGGTTTCGCTGGATATTGAAACCAGCCGCCACGGCGAGCTGTACTGCATCGGGCTGGAAGGCTGCGGGCAACGGGTGGTCTACATGCTCGGGCCGGAACCGGCGATCTCTCCCGCCGTCGATTTCCAGCTGGAGTACGTCTCCAGCCGCCCGCAGCTGCTGGAAAAACTCAACGCCTGGTTTGCCGAGCACGATCCGGACGTGCTGATTGGCTGGAACGTCATCCAGTTCGATTTGCGCGTCCTGCAAAAGCATGCCGAGCGCTACCGCATTCCGCTACTCCTCGGCCGCGGCAACAGCGAGCTGGAGTGGCGCGAGCACGGGTTTAAAAACGGCGTCTTCTTCGCCCAGGCCAACGGCCGCCCGATCGTTGACGGCATCGAAGCGCTGAAGTCCGCCTTCTGGAATTTCTCCTCTTTTTCCCTTGAAGCGGTGGCCCGCGAACTGCTCGGCGAAGGGAAAGCCATTGATAACCCGTGGGATCGGATGGACGAAATCGACCGCCGCTTCCACGAAGATAAGCCCGCGCTGGCGACCTACAATCTGCAGGACTGCGAGCTGGTGACCCGCATCTTCCATAAAACGGAGATCATGCCGTTTCTGCTGGAGCGCGCCACGGTGAACGGCCTGCCGGTAGACCGCCACGGCGGATCCGTCGCCGCTTTCAGCCATCTCTATTTTCCGCGCATGCACCGGCTGGGCTACGTCGCTCCCAATCTCGGCGAGGTCCCGCCGCAGGCCAGCCCCGGCGGCTATGTGATGGATTCGCGTCCCGGCCTCTATGATTCGGTGCTGGTGCTGGATTACAAAAGCCTCTACCCCTCCATTATCCGCACCTTTTTGATCGACCCGGTGGGGCTTATCGAAGGGATGGCGCAGCCGGACAACGAACATAGCACCGAGGGGTTTCTCGGCGCTCGCTTTTCGCGCCGCAATCACTGTCTGCCGGGAATTGTCGGCCAAATCTGGCACGGCCGCGACGAGGCGAAACAGCAAAAAAATAAACCGCTTTCACAGGCGCTGAAGATCATCATGAACGCCTTCTATGGCGTACTCGGCACCAGCGCCTGCCGTTTTTTCGATCCTCGCCTGGCCTCCTCGATCACCATGCGCGGGCATGCCATTATGCGCCAGACCAAAGCGCTGATTGAGTCGCAGGGCTATGAGGTGATTTATGGCGATACCGACTCCACCTTTGTCTGGCTCAAACGCCCCCATGATGAAGAGGAAGCGGCACAAATCGGGCGCTCGCTGGTAGCGTTCGTCAACGACTGGTGGGCCAGAGAACTGCGCAAAGATCGGCTTACCAGCACCCTGGAGCTGGAGTTTGAAACCCATTTCAGCCGTTTTTTGATGCCGACCATTCGCGGCGCCGATACCGGCAGCAAAAAACGCTATGCCGGGATGATTCAGGAGGGTGACGCGCAGCGGATGGTGTTTAAAGGGCTGGAAACGGTACGAACCGACTGGACGCCGCTGGCGCAGCAGTTTCAGCAGGAGTTATATCTGCGCATTTTCCGTCACCAGCCATACCGCGACTACATCCTGGAGACCATTGATAAGCTGATGAGCGGGGAACTCGACGACCGGCTGATCTATCGTAAGCGCCTGCGCCGTCCGCTGGCGGAGTATCAACGCAACGTGCCGCCGCACGTCCGCGCGGCCAGACTGGCGGACGAGCAAAACGTCAGGCTGGGCCGGCCGCAGCAGTACCAGCAGCGCGGCAGCATCAAGTACGTCTGGACCACCAGCGGACCGGAACCGGTGGATTATCAACTATCGCCGCTGGATTATGAGCACTATTTGTCAAAACAATTACAGCCGGTGGCGGAAGGAATACTTCCCTTTGTCGACGATGATTTTGCTACAATAGTGACAGGGCAACTGGGGCTATTTTGATTTCCTCGCAATTTCAATTTCCAGCCAACACATCTGCAAATTGAAGGGTGACGAGGACGTGACGAACGACCTGCCATCCAGTAATATAGCGCCCTTTCCATTCCTGGACCCAATCTTGATCTCTCTCCGACCATTCCGGAGATGATCAACTATTGCCTGCAATTTAAGAACTCAAGAGCTGAACATATATGCCTTTTACACTTGGTCAACGCTGGATTAGCGACACAGAGAGCGAACTGGGATTAGGGACGGTAGTCGCGCTGGATGCGCGCATGGTGACCCTGCTTTTCCCCGCCATCGGCGAAAACCGTCTGTACGCGCGTAACGATTCACCTATCACCCGCGTGATGTTTAACCCGGGTGATACCATCACCAGCCACGAAGGCTGGCAGCTCCAGGTTGACGAAGTTAATGAAGAAAACGGCCTGCTGGCCTACACCGGTACCCGTCTCGACACCGAAGAAACCAACGTCACGCTGCGCGAAGTGCTGCTCGACAGCAAACTGGTGTTCAGCAAACCGCAGGACCGCCTGTTTGCCGGGCAGATTGACCGTATGGACCGCTTTGCGCTGCGCTATCGCGCGCGTAAATATCAGAGCGAACAGTACCGCATGCCGTGGAGCGGCCTGCGCGGGCAGCGTACCAGCCTGATCCCGCATCAGCTGCACATCGCCCATGACGTCGGCCGTCGCCACGCGCCGCGCGTCCTGCTGGCGGATGAGGTCGGCCTCGGTAAAACAATTGAAGCCGGGATGATCCTCCATCAACAGCTGCTCGCCGGCGCCGCCGAGCGCGTGCTGATCATCGTGCCGGAAACCCTGCAACACCAGTGGCTGGTCGAAATGCTGCGCCGCTTCAACCTGCGTTTCTCCCTGTTCGACGACGAGCGCTATGCCGAAGCCCAGCACGACGCCTATAACCCGTTCGAAACCGAGCAGCTGGTGATCTGCTCGCTGGATTTCGTACGCCGCAGCAAGCAGCGTCTTGAGCACCTGTGCGATGCCGAATGGGACCTGATGATCGTCGATGAAGCGCATCACCTGGTGTGGAGCGAAGAGGCGCCGAGCCGCGAATACCAGGCCATTGAACAGCTGGCCGAGCGCGTGCCGGGCGTTCTGCTGTTGACCGCCACGCCGGAACAGCTGGGTATGGAAAGCCACTTCGCCCGCCTGCGCCTGCTGGATCCTAACCGGTTCCACGACTTTGAGCTGTTCGTCGAAGAGCAACAAAACTACCGTCCGGTGGCCGATGCCGTCGCCCTGCTGCTGGCAGGCAACAAGCTGAGCGACGCCGAACTCAACACCCTGGGCGATCTGATCGGCGAGCAGGATATCGAGCCGCTGCTGCAGGCCGCTAACAGCGACCGCGACGACGCGCAGGCCGCCCGCCAGGAGCTGGTCTCCATGCTGATGGACCGCCACGGCACCAGCCGCGTTCTGTTCCGTAATACCCGCAACGGCGTCAAAGGCTTCCCGAAACGCGAGCTGCATACCATTCGTCTGCCGCTGCCAACCCAGTACCAGACGGCGATTAAAGTCTCCGGTATTATGGGCGCGCGTAAAACCGCGGAAGAGCGCGCGCGCGACATGCTCTATCCGGAGCAGATTTATCAGGAATTTGAAGGCGATAGCGGTACCTGGTGGAACTTCGACCCGCGCGTGGAGTGGTTGATGGGCTACCTGACCAGCCACCGCTCGCAGAAGGTGCTGGTGATCTGTGCGAAAGCCGCCACCGCGCTTCAGCTGGAGCAGGTACTGCGCGAGCGCGAAGGCATCCGCGCGGCGGTATTCCATGAAGGTATGTCGATCATCGAACGCGACCGCGCCGCCGCATGGTTTGCCGAAGAAGATACCGGCGCGCAGGTGCTGCTGTGTTCTGAAATTGGTTCCGAAGGTCGCAACTTCCAGTTTGCCAGCAACCTGGTGATGTTTGACCTGCCGTTCAACCCGGATCTGCTGGAGCAGCGTATCGGCCGTCTCGACCGTATCGGCCAGGCGCACGATATCCAGATCCACGTGCCGTATCTGGAAAGAACCGCGCAATCCGTACTGGTTCGCTGGTATCACGAAGGGCTGGATGCGTTTGAGCACACCTGTCCGACCGGGCGCACCGTTTACGATAGCGTGCATAACGAACTGATTAACTATCTTGCCGCGCCGGAAACCACCGATGGCTTCGATGAGCTAATCAAATCCTGCCGCCAGCAGCACGATGCGCTGAAGGCGCAGCTGGAACAGGGGCGCGACCGGCTGCTGGAAATCCACTCCAACGGCGGCGAGCAGGCCCAGGCGTTAGCCGAAAGCATTGAAGAGCAGGATGACGATACCAGCCTGATCGCCTTCGCCATGAATCTGTTCGATATTGTCGGCATCAACCAGGACGATCGCGGCGAAAACCTGATCGTGCTGACGCCATCCGACCATATGCTGGTACCGGATTTCCCGGGCCTGCCGGAAGACGGCTGCACCATCACCTTTGAGCGCGATGTCGCGCTGTCCCGCGAAGATGCGCAGTTCGTCACCTGGGAGCACCCGCTGATTATCAACGGCCTGGATCTGATCCTCTCCGGCGATACCGGCAGCAGCACCATCTCCCTGCTGAAGAACAAGGCGCTGCCGGTCGGCACGCTGCTGCTGGAACTGATTTACGTCGTGGAGGCTCAGGCGCCGAAGCAGCTGCAGCTTAACCGCTTCCTGCCCGCCACGCCGGTGCGCATGCTGCTGGATAAAAACGGCAATAACCTCGCCGGCCAGGTGGAATTTGAGAACTTCAACCGCCAGCTGAGCGCCGTCAACCGTCATACCGGCAGCAAGCTGGTCAACGCGGTGCAGCAGGACGTTCATGCCATCCTGCAGCTCGGCGAAGCCCAGGTCGCTAAAGCCGCGCAGGCGCTGATCGACGCGGCCCGCGATGAAGCCAACGACAAGCTGTCGGCGGAGCTGTCCCGTCTGGAAGCGCTGAAAGCGGTTAACCCGAACATCCGCGACGATGAACTTGCTGCGATTGAGAGCAACCGTCAGCAGGTGATGGACGCGCTGGCGCAGGCGGGCTGGCGTCTTGACGCGCTGCGCTTAATCGTGGTCACCCACCAGTAACGGAACGCGAATATGGCGATGGAAAACTACAATCCGCCACAGGATCCCTGGCTGGTTATCCTCTATCAGGATGAGCACATTATGGTGGTCAACAAGCCGAGCGGCTTGTTGTCCGTGCCGGGGCGACTGGAGGAGCATAAAGACAGCGTGATGACGCGCGTACAGCGCGACTTCCCGCAGGCCGAGTCGGTGCACCGCCTCGACATGGCCACCAGCGGCGTGATTGTGGTGGCGCTGACCAAAGCGGCGGAGCGCGAGCTGAAGCGTCAGTTTCGCGAACGTGAGCCGAAGAAGCAGTACGTCGCCCGCGTGTGGGGGCATCCGCAGCCTGCGGAAGGGCTGGTGGATTTGCCGCTGATCTGCGACTGGCCGAACCGGCCAAAGCAGAAGGTGTGCTACGAAACGGGTAAAGCGGCGCAGACCGGGTATGAAGTAGTGGAATATGCGGACGATAACAGCGCGCGCGTACGCCTGAAGCCGATTACCGGACGGTCGCACCAGCTGCGGGTGCATATGCTGGCGCTGGGTCACCCGATTCTTGGCGACCGCTTTTACGCCACGCCGGAAGCGCTGGCGATGGCGCCACGGCTGCTGCTACATGCCGAAACCCTGACCATCACCCACCCGGCTTTCGGCAATGCCATGACCTTCCGCGCGCCCGTCGATTTCTGATAGCGCGTTAACCCGGGGGACTCTCTGTCACCCCGGTAAGCTGGCGCGCCGGGGGCGTTCCCCCGGACAGCGCCGTCAGCGGCTTATCCGGACTACTGGTTCTTAATACCGGCGGTTAATCGCGGGCAAACCACGCATCAATCATCTGCTCGACGCGCGCGACAGCCTGCTCGGCATCGTGGCGATGCTGGCTCTCACACGCCGGTGCCGGCTCGTCGCACAGCAGGCAACGCCGCGCGTTCTCCCCCTGCGTTTGCAGCCCCTGCTGCGGACAAATCACCTCGATATGCCACAAACGCCCCAGCGGATGAGTCTGCTCCAGCTCCGTGCATAGCGCTTTTATTTCACTGGCGGAGTGCTCAACGCACCACAACGCCTCCGGCCCGGTGGGCAGCCACAGCACCTGGCGATCGCGCGTTTTCCAGCGATGCTTCCACAGCAGCTGATCGCAGGCCTGCAGCGCGACGCCCATCATATTGCGATAGCGAATGCTGTCTTTTTCCGCGCCCGGCGTCACCAGGGTGAGTGAAATCACCGGTTGCTGATAATGACTAAGCCAGTCGGCCTGACGGGCTGCGCGCTGCTCTTTCGCCGCCAGCAGAGCTTCCTCGCTGACGCCCGCAGGGGCGGGGGTATCCACGGACATTCATTCCTCTCCTTCACTTGATAAAATAACGGCGGCAAAGCCCCCGTCGCGATAGCGGTTCACGGCGCTGATTGTAGCGCTAAATGGACAGAATTTAGGACACAGGACAGAGAAATTTTCTTCGTCCTGTGGAGGAAAATCGCAGATTTTCCTGTTAGCACAGAGCTAAATCATGCCAGGAAGTGACTGAGGAACAGCAGCCCCAATGAAACATTAATCGCGCCGCCGATGCGGGTGGCGATTTGGGCGAACGGCATCAGGTTCATGCGGTTGCCGGAAGTCAGAATCGCCACATCGCCGGTCCCGCCCTGGCCGCTCTGACAGCAGGAGACAATCGCCACATCAATCGGGTGCATGCCGATCTTTTTGCCGACAAAAAACCCGGTCGCCACCAGCGCGGAGACGGTGCTGATAATCACCAGCAAATTGGTCAGGGTAAAAGCGTTCACCAGCTCCTGCCACGGGGTGATCGCCACGCCCACGGCAAACAGAATCGGGTAGGTCACCGCGGTACGGAAGAACTTGTATACCATCTGCGAACCTTCCTGCAGGCGCGGAGAGACGCCGTTCGCCAGTTTCAGCAGCACCGCCAGAAACAGCATCCCCACCGGCGCAGGTAAACCCATCATCTTCTGTCCCAGCATCCCCAGCATATACAGCAGCACCGCCAGCAGAGCCCCCGAGGCCAGAGTGGTCACGTCGGTCTTGCCGGCGGAGACGTCGCTGCTGGTTTCGTGATGCGTTTCATTGCTGCGATTCGGCATCAGTTGACCTTCGCCGGTCAGGTGCGGGAAGCGCTTGCCCAGCTGATTCAGGCCGCCGGAGATGACAATCGCCGTCAGGCTGCCCAGCATCACCATCGGCAGCACGCGGCCTAACGCCACTCCCTGATCCATATGCATCAGCGCGGCATAGCCGATTGACAGCGGAATCGCCCCCTCCCCTACGCCGCCGGCCATGATCGGCAGAACGATAAAGAAGAACACCTGGAACGGATCCAGCCCCAGCGCCGTACCGACGCCAACGCCCACCAGCATGCCGACGATTTCACCGCATACCATCGGGAAGAAGATACGCAGGAAGCCCTGAATCAGCGTGGTACGGTTCATACTCATGATGCTGCCGACGATAATGCAGCAGATGTAGAGATAGAGAATATTGGTCGACTTGTAGAATTTGGTGGTGGACTCTACCACCACATCCGGCAGCAGGCCGTAATGCACCAGCGCGGAGGGAATAAAGGTGGCGCAGATCGCCGCCGCGCCCAGTTTACCGAGGATCGGCAGGCGCTTGCCAAACTCACCGCAGGCAAAACCGAAAAATGCCAGCGTCGCGACCATCACCACGATATCGCTCGGCAGTTTTCCGCCCAGGCAATCGAGGGCAATTAATCCGCCAGCCAGCAAAAACAGAGGCAGCGGGATAATCCCGACTTTCAGATTATCCATCACGTGCCACCAGCGTTGTTTCAGCGTCGCTTTCGGGGTGTCGATGGGATCGTGGGTCGCAGAGAATGCATTGTCTGTCGTGCTCATAGGTTTGGCCCTTTAGTTATTATTCACCTTCTGAATTCATTTTCAGGTTAGGGGGCCTTAAACAGACTTAATGTGAGGACCGACAGATTAGAAATGAAGTTTTAATGGTCACTATGGTTTTTATGGTTTTTATTAACGGGCGTGATATCCCTCTGATTTATTAGCGTGGTTTTTATGGTTTTTATCGCCATCATCATTCCGGCCGCCGCCGCGCAGGCGGCTTTCGTTTCGTGCAGCCGTTGACCCGCGCGGGTTTCAGAGGATTCACTCGCCTGCCGACGCCCGATAGATCGTCCACCGCGTCGAGGCCTTCGCCGCCCCGCCCGATCTTGATAAATCATCGCCAGTAGATGATTCTTGTGGTTTATCGCTTGCGTCAGCCCGCGCAAGTTTCCCGCATAACCCCTGCCTGCACCGGGAAAATGTGACAGTGCCGGTATCGTAGAGACGCTGTATACGACTTATGAAGGTTTCCTTTCAATTTAAGCTATTTATTTCGCTGGTCGCCTTTTTCTCGGTCTTGTTCGCCTTACTGGGGGTTTATTATTATATTGATGCCAGCCATCAGCTGTATCAGGAAATGAGCACCCGCGCGAAAATACAGGCTGAAGAGATCGCGCTGATGCCGAATTTACGCCAGCAGGTCCTCGAGGACGATCCGCAGACGCTCAACCCCTTTATGCAAAAGATCGCCGCCCATAGCGACGCGAGCTTTATCGTGATTGGCGACGCCCGGGGCGTGCACCTGTTTCACTCCGTTCACCCGGAATGGGTCGGCACTCAGCTGGTCGGCGGCGATAATCAGGCGGTGCTGGACGGCAAATCCATCACCACCATCCGCAAAGGCGGGCTGGGAGTCTCCCTGCGCAGCAAAGCGCCGATATTCAATGATACCGGCCAGGTCGTGGGGATCGTCTCGGTGGGCTACCTGACCAGCTATCTCGACAGCATCACCCTGGAAAAGGTCATCAACATCTTCGTCGCCGCCGTGCTGCTGCTGATCGCGCTATTTATCTTCTCCTGGTATTTTACCCGCAGCATCAAGAAACAGATCTTTTCCCTCGAACCGCGTGAAATCGGCCTGCTGGTACGCCAGCAGAAGGCGGTAATGGAATCCATCTATGAAGGCGTGATCGTCATCGATCGCCACCGGCACATCGAGGTGATCAACCATGCGGCGCGCGGCCTGCTGGGGCTGAGTCAGCCCACGCGTCTGCTACGCGGCCAATCCATCGATAGCGTCATTGCCCCCCAACCGTTTTTCGCCAGCGAGGAAATGCTGGAAAACGACACCCACGATGAACTGTGCCGCTTCAATCAGCTGACGGTGCTCGCCAGCCGGGTGCGCATTATGCTGGAGGATTCGCTGCAGGGCTGGGTGATCACCTTCCGAGACCGGGATGAAATCAACTCCCTCAGCGCCCAGCTCAGCCAGGTCAAACGCTATGTCGATAACCTGCGCATCATGCGTCATGAGCAGTTGAACCGCATGACGACGCTCTCCGGCCTGCTGCACATGGGCCACTATGACGAAGCGATTCGCTACATTCAGGCGCAGTCGGAACATGCGCAGGAGCTGCTGGACTTTATCTCCTCGCGTTTCCGCTCGCCGACACTCTGCGGCCTGCTGCTGGGCAAAGCCGCCCGCGCCCGGGAAAAAGGGGTCGTACTCAGTTTCGACCCCGCCTGCCATATCGATCGCCCGCTGCCTTCCTTAATGGAGTCAGAGCTGATTTCGATTATTGGCAATCTGCTGGATAACGCGATTGAGGCCACCCAGCGCGCCGAGCTGCCGCACGAACCGGTCGAGGTGCTGATTCAGCTCAACGCCCGGGAGCTGATGATTGAAGTCGCCGACCGCGGCGTCGGTATCCACCCGGACATCCGCGACCATATTTTTGAACGCGGCATCACCACCAAAACCCGTGGCGATCACGGCATTGGCCTGTATCTTATTGAACATTATGTGACGCAGGCAGGCGGCACCATTGAGGTCGCCGACAACTCGCCGCACGGGGCGATCTTTACGCTGTTTATCCCCGCTGACGGCCCCGTCCATCCCCAACACGAGGCGAACTATGCATCATGATCTGGTCGATGTGTTGATCATCGAAGATGAAAGCGAACTGGCGCGGCTGCATGCCGAGCTGATTCAGAAACATCCGCGTATGCGGCTGGCGGGGATGGCCGCCTCCCTCTCCCAGGCGCGGCAGATGTTAAATCATCAACCGCCGCAGCTGGTGCTGCTCGACAACTATTTACCCGACGGCAAAGGGGTAACGTTGATGACCGATCCCGTGCTGGCGGGAGCCAACTGTTCGGTGATTTTCATTACCGCTGCCAGCGATATGGAAACCTGTAGCCAGGCGATTCGCAACGGCGCCTTCGATTACATTCTGAAACCGGTGTCGTGGAAGCGTCTGAGCCAGTCGCTGGAGCGGTTCGTCCAGTTTTACGATCAGCAGCGCGAATGGAAAATTGTCGATCAGCAGAACGTCGATTCGCTCTACCAACTGCAGGCGAAAAACTATCGCGCCGATAGCGGCAGCAAAGGGATTGAGGAGAAAACGCTGGCGCTGGTGCAGAACCTGTTCAACGGCCGGGAAGACGGCTGCTTTTCCGTCGATGAGGTGGTGAACGAGGCCGGGTTAAGTAAAACCACCGCCCGCCGCTACCTGGAGCACTGCGTGGAGATAGGTTATCTGGAAGTGGATATGCTGTACGGTAAAATTGGCCATCCGCGGCGGATGTACCGCCGCGTGAAAAGCGCCTCCTGAAGCCTCTCCCGGCAGGGAGAGGCCGCGGGCTTAAAATCCGCGCTGTTCTTTAACCAGTTCCCACGCCTTCTGAATATCCTGCGCTTTCTGCTTGGCCATCTCCATCATCTCCGGCGGCAGACCTTTCGCCACCAGCTTATCCGGGTGGTGCTCGCTCATCAGCTTGCGGTAGGCGCGCTTCACGGTCGCGGCATCATCAGTGGGCTTCACGCCCAGCACATTACAGGCATCCTCAAGGGTCGGACCGCGCTGCGCCTGCTGCCAGCCGCCATTGCCGCCGCCCTGGCCGTAAGCGCCCTGCTGAGAACCGCCGCCGCCAAACTGGGCGCCGCCCTGCATCATGCGCAGGAACTGTTCAAACTGCGCGCGGGAGATGCCCAGCTCATCGGCAATAACAAACAGCACCTCACGTTCATTGGGATGCAGCTCACCATCGGCGAAGGCCGCCTGCAGCTGAATTTCCAGAAACATCCGAATCAAATCGAAACGCCCGAAACAGACGCTACGCAGCTGACGCATTTTCTCACGCAGCGGGTAATTGTCTGCTTTACCGGTACGAAACGCCTGCTGTGCCGCCGTACGCGACTCTCCGTGCAGATTCATCCGATCCATCAGGGCGTTGGCGACGTGGATGTCGGCTTCGGTTACGCGACCTTTCGATTTGGTCAAATGCCCCATCACCTCGAAGGTGGTGGAAAAAAACAGCGCCTGCCGCTCCTGCTGGTTGGCAAAAACATTGATCCGTCGGCTTCGCGCGCGGTCAAATATATGGCCGACTAATAAACCCAGCACCACGCCCCAAAATCCCGCGCCCATCATCAGCGCTACCGCAACCCCAATTATTTTTCCCAAATACTGCATAGACTCCCCAATCTTTATGCCGGCAGTTAAGCTATATATGACCGCACGTTACAAAGCACTGACGCTTCGGTCAATTGTGGGACATAGCCTATAATTTGCTTTATCATACTCGTCATTCTACACGGTGCCTAACGCTCGGGATCCAAACGGGCAGGATTAACACTAGCGCGATGAAGATGAGTACGTTAGGCTCTGACCGTTTGCAAGCCGCTGCCACAAGATGACGGAACAACAAATACAACGTATGAAAAAACGTATTCCCAGCCTCCTGGCCACCATGATCGCCAGCGCCTTGTATAGCCAACAAGGCCTCGCCGCCGATCTCGCCACGCAATGTATGCTTGGCGTTCCAAGCTATAATCGTCCCCTCGTTGAAGGTCAAACAAACGAGCTGCCGGTGACGATCGATGCCGATCATGCGAAGGGCAATTACCCTGACAACGCGGTCTTTACGGGTAATGTCGATATTAACCAGGGGAATAGCCGTCTGCAGGCGGACGAGGTCCAGCTCCATCAACAACAGGCGGCGGGCCAGCCTCAACCTGTGCGCACGGTTGATGCGCTCGGCAACGTTCACTATGACGATAACCAGGTCATTCTGAAAGGCCCGAAAGGCTGGGCCAACCTCAACACCAAAGATACCAACGTCTGGCAGGGCGATTACCAGATGGTCGGTCGTCAGGGCCGCGGTACCGCCGACCTGATGAAACAGCGTGGCGAAAACCGCTACACCATTCTGGAAAACGGCAGCTTTACCTCCTGTCTGCCGGGGTCTGACACCTGGAGCGTGGTCGGTAGCGAAGTCATCCACGACCGCGAAGAACAGGTGGCGGAAATCTGGAACGCCCGCTTCAAGCTGGGTTCGGTGCCGATTTTCTATAGCCCCTACCTGCAGCTGCCGGTGGGCGATAAACGTCGTTCGGGCTTCCTGATTCCGAACGCCAAATACAGTACCAAGAACGGCGTTGAGTTTTCTCTGCCGTACTACTGGAATATCGCGCCTAACTTTGACGCCACCCTGACGCCGCACTATATGAGCGAGCGCGGCGGCGTGATGTGGGAAAACGAATTCCGCTATCTGACCAAAGCCGGTATGGGCCTGTTCGAGTTTGACTACCTGCCGTCTGATAAAGTCTACCAGGACGATCACTCCAGCGACAGCAACAGCCGCCGCTGGTTGTTCTACTGGAACCACTCTGGGGTGATTGACCAGGTATGGCGTCTTAACGCCGACTACACCAAGGTCAGCGATCCGGACTACTTTAACGATTTCAGCTCCAAATACGGCTCCAGCACCGACGGCTACGCCACGCAGAAATTCAGCGCGGGCTACGTAAACCAGAACTTCGACGCCACCGTGTCGACCAAACAGTTCCAGGTCTTCAACCGTGAGTCGAGCAACTCCTACGCCGCTCAGCCGCAGCTGGATGTCAACTATTACCAGAACGACGTCGGTCCGTTTGATACCCATCTCTATGGTCAGGCGGTGCACTTCGTCAACACCAACGGCAACATGCCGGAAGCCACGCGTGTTCACTTCGAGCCGACGATCAACCTGCCGCTGTCTAACGGCTGGGGCAGTATTAATACCGAAGCCAAGCTGCTGGCGACGCACTATCAGCAGAGCAACCTTGATGACTACAACGCCGCCAATAACGCCGACTATAAAGAGTCCGTTAACCGCGTGATGCCGCAGTTTAAAGTCGACGGGAAAATGGTCTTCGAGCGCGACATGCAGGAGGGGTTCACCCAGACGCTGGAACCGCGCATGCAGTATCTGTATATCCCGTATCGCGACCAGAGCCATATCGGTACCTACGACTCCACGCTGCTGCAGTCTGACTACAGCGGCCTGTTCCGCGACCGCACCTACAGCGGCCTGGACCGTATTGCTTCAGCGAACCAGCTCACCACCGGCGTCACTTCTCGCGTATATGATTCCGCCGCCGTTGAACGTTTTAATATTTCCGTTGGTCAAATCTATTATTTCACCGAGTCCCGGACCGGTGATGACAACATCAACTGGGAGAACAACGACACAACGGGTTCACTGGTATGGGCTGGCGATACTTACTGGCGCATCGCCGATAACTGGGGTTTACGCGGGGGGATTCAGTACGATACGCGTCTGGATAACGTCGCAACCGGTAACGGCACCGTGGAATACCGTCGCGATGAAAACCGCTTAGTCCAACTTAACTATCGTTATGCCAGCCCGGAATACATTCAGGCCACGCTGCCGTCGTATTCTACCGCTGAGCAGTACAAAAATGGTATTTCTCAGGTGGGCATGACCGCCAGCTGGCCGATCGTCGATCGCTGGTCCGTGGTGGGTGCATACTACTTTGACACCAATACCAAAAAGAGCGCCGACCAGATGTTAGGGGTCCAGTATAACTCTTGCTGCTACGCAATTCGCCTCGGCTACGAACGTAAGATCAACGGCTGGGATAGTAACGGCAACGGCGAGAGCAAATACGATAACACCTTTGGCATCAACATTGAGCTGCGTGGCCTGAGCTCCAACTACGGTCTCGGCACTCAGCAGATGCTGCGTTCGAACATTTTACCGTACCAGAACTCCCTGTGATGTGGCTGGTTTAAAACGTAATCCGCCTTTGCGGTTAATTGAAATGGAAAAAGTATGAAGAACTGGAAAACGCTGCTTCTCGGTATCGCCATGATCGCGAATACCAGTTTCGCTGCCCCACAGGTTGTCGATAAAGTAGCGGCTGTCGTCAATAATGGCGTTGTGCTTGAAAGCGACGTCGATGGTTTGATGCAATCGGTTAAGCTCAACGCTGGCCAGGCCGGTCAACAGCTGCCGGATGACGCGACCCTACGTCATCAGATCCTCGAAAGACTGATCATGGACCAGATTGTGTTGCAGATGGGCCAGAAGATGGGCGTGAAAGTCACTGACGATCAGGTCGATCAGGCCATTGCCAACATCGCCAAACAGAACAACATGACGTTGGATCAGATGCGTAGCCGTCTGGCCTATGACGGCCTGAACTACAACACCTACCGCAATCAGATCCGTAAAGAGATGCTGATTGCGGAAGTGCGCAACAACGAAGTTCGTCGTCGTATCACCGTCCTGCCGCAGGAAGTGGAATCTCTGGCCAAACAGATTGGCGATCAGAACGATGCCAGCACCGAACTGAACCTGAGCCACATCCTGATTCCGCTGTCGGAAAACCCGACCTCCGACGAAGTTGCCGCCGCTCAGGAACAGGCTAACTCCATCGTTGAACAGGCGCGCGGCGGCGCTGACTTCGGTAAACTGGCGATCACCTACTCTGCCGACCAGCAGGCGCTGAAAGGCGGCCAGATGGGCTGGGGCCGCATTCAGGAGCTGCCGGGGATCTTCGCACAGGCGCTGAGCACCGCGAAGAAAGGCGATATCGTCGGCCCGATTCGTTCTGGCGTTGGCTTCCACATCCTGAAAATTAACGATATGCGCGGCGGCAGCAAGAATATCTCGGTGACCGAAGTTCACGCGCGACACATTCTGCTCAAACCCTCGCCGATCATGAACGACGATCAGGCGCGGGCCAAACTGGAGCAGATCGCGGCAGATATTAAGAGCGGCAAAACCACCTTCGCTAAAGCGGCGAAAGATTTCTCCGAAGATCCGGGCTCAGCCAACCAGGGCGGTGACTTAGGCTGGGCGACGCCGGATATCTTCGACCCTGCCTTCCGCGATGCGCTGATGCGCCTGAACAAAGGCCAGACCAGCGCTCCGGTTCACTCCTCCTTCGGCTGGCACCTGATTGAACTGCTGGACAGCCGTCAGGTCGACAGAACCGACGCGGCGCAGAAAGACCGCGCATACCGGATGCTGATGAACCGTAAATTCTCTGAAGAAGCGGCGACCTGGATGCAGGAACAGCGCGCCAGCGCTTACGTCAAAATTCTGAGCAACTAAAAAGAACGGCCTCATACACAACGGTATTCAGGGTGTATTGAGGCGGCAAGCCAGCCGGTTCCGGGGCGCAACCCACCAGGTTGCCGGGCTCGCTGGCTCTGCCAACACAAAGCCCGTCCTGAAGGATGAAGTGTATGAACCGAGTTGTTATCACCCCTGGCGAGCCCGCCGGAATTGGCCCCGACCTCGTGGTAGAGCTTGCGCAGCGCGACTGGCCGGTAGAGCTGGTGGTGTGCGCTGACGGCGCCCTGTTATCCGACCGAGCCCAACGGCTCGGTCTTCCTTTATCTCTCCTGCCCTATGATCCTTCTCTCCCCGCCGCCGCACAGCGCGCCGGCACCCTGACGCTTCTCCCCGTCGCCCTGAACGCTCCTGTCGAAGCGGGCGTCCTGAACGTGGAGAACGGCAGCTATGTGGTAGAGACGCTGGCTCGCGCCTGCGACGGCTGCCTGCACGGCGAATTTGCGGCATTGATTACCGGGCCGGTACATAAAGGCAATATCAATGACGCCGGCATCGCCTTTACCGGCCATACCGAGTTCTTCGAAGAGCGCTCCCATGCCAGCAAAGTGGTGATGATGCTGGCGACGGAAGAGCTGCGCGTCGCGCTGGCGACCACCCATCTGCCGCTGAAGGCGATCAGCGAGGCGATCACCCCCGATTTGCTGCGCGAAGTGATCGCCATTCTGGACCACGACCTGCGGCATAAATTCGGTATCGCCCGGCCGCACGTGCTGGTGTGCGGCCTGAACCCGCATGCGGGCGAAGGGGGTCACATGGGGACGGAAGAGATCGATACCATTATTCCGGTGCTGGAAGAGATGCGCGCTCAGGGCATCAATCTGAGCGGCCCGCTACCGGCCGATACCCTGTTTCAGCCCAAATATCTCGACAATGCCGATGCGGTACTCGCGATGTACCACGATCAGGGCCTTCCCGTGCTAAAATACCAGGGCTTTGGCCGTGGCGTGAATATTACGCTCGGTTTACCTTTTATTCGAACCTCCGTTGACCACGGTACCGCGCTTGAACTGGCGGGCCAGGGAAAAGCGGATGTCGGCAGTTTTATCACGGCGCTTAATCTCGCCATCAAAATGATTGTTAATACGCAATGAATAATCGAGTCCATCAGGGCCACTTAGCCCGTAAACGCTTCGGGCAAAACTTTCTCAACGATCAATTTGTGATCGACAGCATTGTCTCGGCCATTAACCCACAGAAAGGTCAGGCAATTGTCGAGATCGGTCCGGGCCTCGCGGCGCTGACCGAACCGGTCGGTGAACGCCTGGACGAACTCACCGTTATCGAACTGGATCGCGACCTGGCCGCACGTCTGCAAACGCACCCGTTCTTAGGGCCTAAGCTGACGATTTATCAGCAAGATGCGATGACCATGAACTTTGGCGAGCTGTCGCAGACTATGGGTCAGCCGCTGCGCGTGTTCGGCAACCTGCCGTACAACATCTCGACGCCGCTGATGTTCCATCTGTTCAGCTATACTGATGCCATCGCCGATATGCACTTTATGCTGCAAAAAGAGGTCGTCAATCGTCTGGTTGCCGGGCCGAACAGCAAAGCGTATGGTCGACTGAGCGTTATGGCGCAGTATTACTGCCAGATTATCCCGGTACTTGAAGTCCCGCCGAGCGCCTTTACGCCGCCACCTAAAGTGGATTCCGCCGTCGTGCGTCTGGTGCCTTATCGCACCCTGCCGCATCCGGTGAAAGAGGTTCGCGTACTGAGCCGAATCACCACCGAGGCCTTCAACCAGCGTCGGAAAACGATTCGTAACAGTCTCGGCAACCTGTTCAGCGTAGAAGTGCTGACCGAGCTGGGCATCGATCCGGCGAAGCGTGCAGAGAATATTTCCGTGGCGCAGTACTGCCAGTTAGCTAACTGGTTATCTGACAACTCGCCCACCAAGGAGAGCTAACCATGATCAATTCGCCTCGAGTTTGCGTGCAGGTGCAAAGCGTCTATATCGAATCGCAATCTTCCCCGGAAGAGGAGCGCTACGTCTTCGCTTATACCGTCACCATTCGCAATCTGGGGCGGACTCAGGTTCAGCTGCTGGGCCGCTACTGGCTTATCACCAACGGCCACGGTCGTGAGACTGAAGTTCAGGGTGAAGGGGTTGTCGGCGAACAGCCGCATATTCCCGCAGGCGGTGAATTTCAATACACCAGCGGGGCCGTCATTGAAACGCCGCTGGGCACCATGCAGGGACATTATGAAATGATCGATGTGAACGGCGTGCCGTTCTCGATCGACATCCCTGTTTTCCGTCTCGCAGTACCAACGCTCATTCACTAAAACAATGTCTACATATCTTATTGGCGACGTTCACGGTTGCTACGATGAACTGATCGCATTATTAAAGCAGGTGGAGTTTACCCCAGGGCGCGATACGCTGTGGCTCACGGGCGATTTAGTCGCGCGCGGTCCGGGTTCGCTTGAGGTGTTACGCTACGTTAAATCCCTGGGCGATGACGTACGCCTCGTCCTCGGCAATCACGATCTGCACCTGCTGGCGGTTTTCGCCGGGATCAGTCGCAACAAGCCGAAAGACCGGCTGAAACCGCTGCTCGAAGCCCCGGATGCCGATGAACTGCTCAACTGGCTGCGTCGCCAGCCGCTGATGCAGATCGATGAAGAGAAAAAACTGGTGATGGCCCATGCCGGCATCACGCCGCAGTGGGATCTGGAAACGGCAAAGCAGTGCGCGCACGATGTCGAAGCCGTGCTCTCCAGCGACTCCTACCCGTTCTTCCTCGACGCGATGTATGGCGATATGCCCAATAACTGGAGCAACGAGCTGAGCGGCCTGGCCCGTCTACGTTTTATCTCCAACGCCTTTACCCGCATGCGGTACTGCTTCCCGAACGGGCAGCTGGATATGTATGCCAAAGAGGCGCCGGAAAACGCCCCGGCGCCGTTAAAACCGTGGTTTACCATTCCAGGGCCGATCGCCAGTGAATACAGCATTGTTTTCGGCCATTGGGCTTCGCTGGAAGGCCGCGGTACGCCTGAGGGGATTTACGCCCTGGATACGGGCTGCTGCTGGGGCGGGGATCTCACCTGTCTGCGCTGGGAAGATAAACGCTATTTCACCCAGCCGTCTAACCGGCAGAAGAATATGGACGAAGGCGAGGCGGTCGCCTCCTGAGAACGACCCCGGATAGCGGCCTGCCGCTTCTTATCCGGGATACGATACAACCCCGGTTAGCGCCATGCAGCCGGGGTTGGTCTTAGCGACGTTCGAGAATCTCGAAGCAGTAGCTATGCGAGTTCTGCGCGTCTGCATCATGGAATTCACTGAATACCGACTCCCACTGATCCGGATCGTAATCCGGGAAATGGGTATCGCCTTCCACTTCCGCATCAATATGCGTCAGATAGAGCTTGTGGGCCTTCGGCAGGAACTGCTCATACACGCGACCGCCGCCGATCACCATCATCTCTTCAACATCGCCGCAGGCGGCAATCGCTTCATCAACCGATTTCACCCACTGCACGCGATCGTCGCTACCGGGCTGGCTGCTGATAACGATATTTTTACGCCCCGGCAGCGGACGGCCAATAGACTCCCAGGTCAGACGCCCCATCACCACCGGCTTGTTTAACGTATTACGTTTAAACCAGGCGAGATCGGCAGGCAGGTTCCATGGCATGGCGTTTTCCATACCAATGACGCGATCTACCGCTAACGCCGCAATCAGACTGATCATTGAAAATTTCCCGAATGCAAAAAATTGCCGCCACTATACGTAAAGCGTAATACTTCGTCGACTGGGCGGAGAGTAAAGAATAAGAAAATTTTCGGATTTGCTGGCGGGCCCACGTAAGCCACCTGAGCCGCCAGCAGAGGATTTAAATCGAAAACAAAATGTTAACTGTAAAGAAAACGTAACAGCAGGCCGCGCCTCAGACGGCAGGCTTGTTCTCCGGCTCATCGGCAACATCGCCGGTATGCCTGCCCTCTTCGGTTCCCTGCCAGCCATGCCGCTGCACTAACGACAGATGATTGCGATCCTCGTTGATAATGCCGGTCAGCATGTCGCTGGTCCGTTTGAACACCGCCACGCGAGAAGCCGCATCGTTTTCGGCCATCGCCACCATCTCTTCCACCATTTTGTGGTTGAAGCGCCGGAACAGATCGGCACGCTCACGCGCTTCATAAGCTCCCAGCCCCAGCGCCTCCAGCGCCATACGCCCGGATTTCAGCGCCGCTTCGAAAGTTTCACGCTCCGGCGCCTCCACTCCGGCCTGACGCAGCTGAATATAGTGGTCGACATCGCGGGCGCGGGAGATGATCTGCAGATGCGGGAAATGTTCTTTCGCCAGCGCGACCAGCTGCAGGCTGGTTTGCGGATCGTCGATGGCGTTAATCAGCACCTCGGCTTTTTCCGCGCCTGCGGATTCCAGCAGATCCGCGCGCGTGGCGTCGCCATAGAACACTTTCATATCGAACTTACGTAGCGTATCCACATGGTCAGGATCGTGATCGAGGATCACCATCTTCACCCCGCCGGAAAGCAGCACACGGCCGGCAATCTGCCCGTAGCGGCCAAAACCGGCAATAATCACCCGCGGCTGTTCTTCATCAATCTCATCCGCTTCGCGCTCCTGACCAGCGGAAGATTTCTCCAGGCGGGTCAGCAGCACCAGCAGAACCGGCGTCGCCGCCATCGATAGCGCCACCGCTAAGGTCAGCGCTTTGGCCCACTCGCTATCCAGCACGTCGGCCATCTGCGCCGCGCCGAAGACCACAAAGGCAAACTCGCTCCCCTGCCCCAGCAGCACGGCAAACCAGCGGCGCTGGGCGCGCGGCACCCCGAGCGGTTTCGCAATCAGCCACAGCATCACCCCTTTAATGATCAGGAAGCCGACCAGTAAAATCAGAATGCGCAGCGGATGGCTCACCAGGGTGCCGAAATCAATCGACATCCCGACGCCGATAAAGAACAACCCCAGCAGCAGCCCTTTAAACGGTTCGATGTCGCTTTCCAGCGCGTGGCGATATTCCGAACTCGCCAGTAGTACCCCCGCAAGGAAGGCGCCCATCGCCATCGACAGCCCCACCTCTTCCAGCAACAGGCCAAAGCCGAAGACCAGGAACAGCGCCACGGCGCTGAACACCTCACGCAGGCCGGAGCGGGCAACAAAGCGCAGCACCGGACGGGTCACATAGCGCCCCAGCGCCACCACCAGCGCCAGCGCCGCCGCAACCTTGAGAGCTGACAGGGCGAATGCCCCCAGCGTCGTAGACCCTCCGCTGACCGCCAGTAGCGGGATCATCGCCACCAGCGGGATCGCCGCGATGTCCTGAAACAGCAGCACGGCAAATGTGCTGCGCCCCAGCTGCGAGACCGTCAGGTTGCGTTCGTTCATCGCCTGCATGGCGATAGCCGTAGATGACAGCGCCAGCGTCATGCCAATCAGCTCAGCCACCTGCCAGCGCATGCCCAGCAGCATGCAAAACAGGCCAATCAATACCCCGCATACCACCATCTGCAGCGCGCCGCCGCCGAACACCGCGGCGCGCAATTTCCACAGCCGCTGCGGATCAAGCTCCAGACCGATCACAAACAGCATCAACACCACGCCGATTTCGGCAAAGTGCAAAATCGCCCCGGCATCGGTCACCAGCCTCAGGCCCCACGGCCCGATAATACAGCCGGCAATCAGATAGCCGAGTACCGACCCCAACCCAAGGCGTACGGCAATCGGCACAATCAGCGCGGCGGACCCGAGATATATCAGCGCCTGTATGAGCGTATGGCTATCCATGATGCGTCTCCTGCCATTCGATTAAGCGTTGACGGTAGTGACGCGCCTGCGCCTGCAGGGTCTCATCGTCACAGATAAAAGTGCAGTGCATGGCGAAAGGCGGTAGCCACTTCATACCGCAGTACAGCCCGGTAGCCTGAAGCGGCTGGGCCAGCACATCGAATCCGGGGAATGAGCCAATATCAAAGTGGCTTTCGCCGCCGCCGGTGGTCACCGCCCACATCAGCGATTTGCCATGCAGCGCAATGCCGTTATGCCCGTAGGCCCAGCCGTGCGACAGCACTTTATCCATCCACAGCTTCAGCAGCGGCGGAACGCTGTACCACTGCATCGGGTGCTGCCAGATAACCAGGTCGGCACGCGCCAGCGCCGCCTGTTCGGCGGCGACGTCGATATTGAAATCGGGGTAAAGTTGATAGAGGGAGCGTATTTCTACGCCATCCAGCGTCCCTGCCTGCTCAAGCATCCGTTTATTCGCATGCGAGTGATGCGGATAGGGATGGGCATAAATTATCAGAATCATTGATTAGCCTGCGTTAACTCTCGTTGTAATCAGCAAGAGTGTAGTCAGTTAATCAAAGCGCTTACAATCACAACCTTGTTTTATCTCCTGACCGCTCAGGCATTGCGCGGCTGCTTGCTGACGGCGATATCGGCTTCACTGACCGTGAGATCGCAGCGTTTCGGCAGCAGGAAGGTCATGGTCCCGGCGATAATTAACGATCCCGCCAGCGCGCAGACCGCCACATTCTGACCATACAGATAGATCATCACCCCCACCAGGTACGGACCACAGAAGCCGCCGAGGTTGCCAAGACCATTAATCACTCCGCGGGCGCTGCCGGCCACTTCTGCGGAGGCGATACGCCCCGGCATCGACCAGAACGGACTGGTGGCTGATTTGAGGAAGAAGCCGCAAATCACCAGCGCAATATAGGCCGCCACCACATGTTCGCGCAGTATTACCGAGGCCAGCAGCGCCGCCGCGAAGCTGTAGAGCGAGAAGCGCACCCACAGACGACGTTTACCGCTGCGATCGCTGAATAACGAAATCACATAGATCCCCGCCAGCGTCGCCACGAAGGGCAGCACCGCCAGGAAGCCGACGCTGGCCATATTGCCGCCGGTCAGCCCTTTGAGGATCGTCGGCAGCCACAGGGTGTAGCCGTAATCCCCGGTCTGGTAGAAGAAGTTGAGGATCACCAGCTTCATCAGCCCGCCGTTGCGGAAAACGTCTTTCACCGGCGCGTTGCTCACCGCATCTTCCGCCAGCTTCGCCGCCCGCTCGGCTGCGAGGGTGGCGACCAGATAGTCGCGTTCTTTCTCCGGCAGCCAGCGGGCCTCTTCCGGCCGGTCGCTAATCATGTACCACCATACCGCCAGCACCACCACCGAGAGCAGACCTTCGATAATAAATAGCCAGCGCCAGTCGAGCGCGGCAATAATCGCCCCGGAGACCGGCGCGGTCAGCATACCGCCCAGCGGAGCGAACATCATCACAAAGGCGTTGGCGCGCCCCAGCTCTTTTTCCGGGAACCAGTTGCTGACCATCGTCAGCACTACCGGCAGCATTCCCCCCTCGGAAACGCCGAGAATAAAACGTAGCACCAGTAATTGGTATTCGTGGGTCACAAAACCGGTCGCAATTGACACCACCGCCCAGGCCATCAGCGACCAGGCAATAAAGCGTTTACCGCTGCCGTTTACCGCAATACGCCCACCGGGTATTTGCAGAAATAAATAACCAATAAAAAATATACCGCTGGCGACACCGGCCATCTGGCTGGTAATACCTAAATCCTGTTCCATCCCCCCGGGTAAGGCAAAACTAATATTTACCCGGTCCATAAACGAAATAATACAGGCGATCAACACCGGCGTAATAATACGCCACCAGCGGGTACTGGGAATTTTATCGTTCATATTTCGCACTCTCTATGCAGAGGTTATCGTTGTAATGAAATTCGAGCTGGGTACAGAAATAAGACGCGAAAATTAATTAATAGCGTTCGGCAAAGCGGCGCCGGAGAAATAAGCGGCGACGTTAGCGAAAACGACATCACTCATTTTCTGTCGGGTTTCATGGGTCGCGCTGGCGACATGAGGTTGCAACACCACATTATCGAGCGCAATCAGCTCTGCCGGCACATGAGGCTCATCTTCAAAGACGTCGAGCGCGGCCCCGGCGATAACACCGTTTTGTAACGCCGCGATCAGCGCCTTTTCATCCACCAATGACCCGCGGGCGATATTAATCAGCCACGCGTGTTTCGGCATGACGTTAAAGACCGACGCCTCTATCAGACCGCGGTTCGCTTCGCCGCCGGAGGCGGCAATCACCAGAAAATCACTCTCATGCGCCAGGGTATGCAGATCGGCGCACCACTGATAATCCAGCCCCGGGACCTGTTTACGGTCGGTATAGAGCACCTGCATATCAAAACCGCGGGCGCGGCGGGCAATCGCCTGGCCGATATTCCCCATCCCCAGCAGGCCGATACGTTTGCCGCTCACCTGGGTGGCCAGCGGCATGCCGCCTTTCTCCCAGCGCCCTTCGCGCACAAAGCGATCGCCCTGACACAGGTTGCGGGAACCGGCCAGCAGCAGGCCCATTGCCAGATCGGCCACGTCGTTGGTCAACACGCCGGAAGTGATGGAGACGGCAATCTGCCGGGAACGGGCATACTCTAAATCCACGGCGTCGGTACCCACGCCGAAGATAGCAATCAGCCCGACGTGCGGCAGCAGTTCAAGCACGCTGTTCTGCACCCCAATATCGCCGCGGGTAACGACGGCGGCGATGTTCTCTCCCTGCTCGCGCAGAAAGCCGATCGGATCGTCCTGTTCGTACAGACGCAGCAGCGGGAATTCGGCCGCCAGCTTTTCCTGCAGCGAATCAAGCACGGGAGCCACCAGGAGGACGGCGCGGGTAATAGTACTCTTCATCAGATCACCTGTTTGACGGTTCATTACGACAGTAGCCACTATCAAACGGTTTTTTAGCCGAACGTTTTGCGATCTGCATCACGCTGAATCGTGTTAAAAATAGCTGTTACGGCGTCCGTGATCGGTAAGACAAAACCCGCGGTTGCGCAGGTGGCGCGCGGCGCGACGTTAACGTTTTACTAACAGTACGTCACCGCCGTTCAGAGAGGGCTAGATGGTTTCGCCCATCGACAGACGATAGTGCAAGTCAACTTTTTCTATGGTGGGCAGCCCTTTGATTTTTTTAATTAAAATCTCTGTCGCCACCTTCCCCATTTCAAAGCGCGGGGTCAGGACGCTCGCCAGGCGCGGAGCGATTATCTGGCCGATCTCCAGACCATGAAAACCGGCGATGGCCAGCTCCTGCGGGACCGTGATACCCGTTGCCAGGCACTCCTGTAACACGCCTACCGCCAGATCGTCGTTAGTACACAGAATCCCGTCCATGCTGGCATACATCTGGCGCGCGAGGTTCATCATCCCGGTACCGATCGACACCGACGATACCTTATTCGGCGCAATACGTCCGGTGGCCAGCCCGGCATTCTCCATCGCCTGGCAATAGCCGGCATAGCGCTGTTCGTCGCGCACATCGGACATTGAGCCAAAATAGATAATATGCCGCTTGCCGCTCGCCAGCAGCATATTGGTCATGTCAAACCCGGCCTTGAAGTTGTCGAACCCGACGTTGATCCGCCCCGGATTCTCGGCCAGCCCCATCACTTCGGCCACCGGGATTTTTGCCGCATTCAGGTACTTATCCGCCCGTAGCGTATGGAGAGACTCGGTCAGCAGCAGGCCTTTGACGTGAAAGGCCAGCACGGCGGCAATCTGTTCCTCTTCGCGCTGGCGGTCGTAATCGTAGTTCACCACCAGCGTCTGATAGCCGTGCGCGGCGGTGACCGACTCGATACCGGCCAGCAGGTCGGCAAAGATCTGGTTATGAAAAGAAGGGATCAGCACGCCTATGCGCGGCACGACGACGCTGGTCATCGCCGGATTATCGGGATCGGGCTCATAGCCGATTTCCGCAATCACGCTGGCGATACGTTCCGCCGTTTCCGGTTTCACTTTGTCCGGCGTACGTAAATAGCGGCTGACGGTCATCTTGGTTACGCCAGCCAGCGCTGCAATATCATTGAGCGTAATACGTTGTGCTTTCATCTATCTGCCCGTCAAATACATCCGCTGCATCAGGCCATTATGCCTGCCGCTGAAGAAAAAGAGAATCGAACCCTTTCCCCGTTAACCCCTTGAGACACGGTAATTTCCACCCGACTTCACGTTTAATGTAACCCCTTTTCGTAACACCGTTTTGAGTGATCTCCATCACGGTTTTACCCGGCAAAAATCCGTGAGATAGAGCACAGGTTGTTGCGGTTTGTTGTTGGTTAATCCGCAATGAAAACGCACAGCATCATTTATATTCAGCCGTTAATCAGGATATCAAGATGAAAGATCTTTTCAGCTTACAAGGCAAACGAATTTTAATTACTGGCGCCGGACAAGGTATTGGTTTTGTCATGGCCCAGGGCCTTGCACAATATGGCGCAGAAATTATTATCAACGATATTTCTGCGTCGCGAGCAGATGATGCGGTGATGAAATTACGTGATGAAGGTGCCGTCGCTCATTCCGCGGTATTTAATGTCACCGACGCCGACGCGGTAGAAAACGCGATTAGCAAAATTGAAGAAGAAATTGGCGTCATTGACGTCCTCTTTAATAATGCCGGGATCCAGCGGCGCCACCCGTTTACCGAATTTCCGGTACAGGAATGGAATGATGTTATTTCCGTCAATCAGACCGCTGTCTTTCTTGTCTCCCAGGCCGTGGCCAAACGCATGGTCAGCCGCCAGCGCGGAAAAATCGTCAATATTTGCTCCATGCAGAGCGAACTGGGGCGCGACACGATTACGCCTTACGCCGCCGCCAAAGGCGCGGTAAAAATGCTGACCCGCGGGATGTGTGTCGAACTGGCGCGCTATAACATTCAGGTTAACGGTATCGCCCCGGGCTACTTTAAGACCGCCATGACCCAGGCGCTGGTGGACGATCGCGCCTTTACCGACTGGCTATGCAAACGTACTCCCGCCGCCCGCTGGGGCGACCCACAGGAGCTGGTTGGCGCGGCGGTGTTTCTGTCATCCAAAGCCTCCGATTTCGTTAATGGTCACCTGTTATTCGTCGACGGCGGCATGCTGGTTGCCGTCTGATTAAGGAGCGCAAGATGGCAGGACAATGCATTATTTTGATGGGCGTCTCAGGCACCGGCAAAACCACCGTCGGGCAGGCGCTGGCCCAGGCGCTTGGCGCGAAGTTCATCGATGGCGACGATCTGCATCCACGGCAGAATATTGTCAAAATGGCCGCCAGCCAGCCGCTCGATGATGACGATCGCCGGCCCTGGCTGGAGCGGATTGCCGACGTGATTTTCAGCCTGGAGCAAAAGAATGAATCCGGCGTGCTGGTCTGCTCGGCGCTGAAAAAACGCTATCGCGACCGTCTGCGTGAAGGCAGCGACAACCTGCGTTTTCTGTGGCTGACCGGCGACTATGAGTGCATTCTGCAGCGGATGCAGCAGCGTAAAGGCCACTTTATGCCGGAAGCGCTGCTGCGCAGCCAGTTTGCCGCCCTGGAAACGCCGGACGCCAGCGAGCGCGATATCATCGCCGTTGATATCGCCCCCGACGTAGCGACTATCGTCGCGCAATCCATCACCTTACTTGACCCTCACCCACTACAGGGAGTTCCGGCATGATTATCGATACCCTCAACGCTGGCGCAAAAAACGCGTTCTATCCGCCGGTGATCCGCAAAGCTTTACAGGCCGTCGCCCAGCAGGATCCGCACTCCCTACCGCCGGGAAAATATACCGTCGATGGAGACAATCTGTTTTTCACCGTGGTCGAAGGCCAGACGCGGCCACTGGCGGAACAACGCCCGGAGTACCATCGTCAGTATATTGATATTCATATTGTCCTGGCAGGGGTGGAGATTATCGGCGCCGGCAATAAAGGCCTGGCGATCGTCCCGGACGGCCCGTTTAAAGAGGCGCACGATATTGGCTTTTGTGAAAAGATCGGCAGCGAAACGCTGATTCATCTGCATCCGGAAGAGCTGGCGATTCTGTTCCCGGGCGAACTGCACCGGCCGATGGGCGCCATGGATGCCGGCGCGCCGCTGCGCAAGATCATCGTAAAGATCGACCACGCCCTGCTTTAGCGATGGCGTAATACCGGCCCCGCGCAGTGTCATGCGGGGCCATGGATACCCTTAGTTATCCAGCTCATCCATTGACTTGACCTGATCGCGATTGATCTGCTCGGTACGACCGGTTTCAGCATTTTTATAAGACACCATGCCGGTATCGTCATCCACCTGCGGTTTACCATCCGTCACGATCGTCTTACCATCCGTGGTCTTCAGCGACTGGTTTGATGAACAGCCCGCCACAAATAACATTGCCGTCGCCGCCAGCGCGGATGCCATCAGAATTTTGTTCCGCATTGTATCCTCCTGTCTTTCCGTCAATTGATATCGTTATGATGCTAACTCTAGTTAGCCCCAGCGGGCGGTCAGTTAAAAGCAGAACTCTCCGAAGATGCCCACAATAAAAAAAGGCTGACGATCGCGCGTCAGCCTTTTTGTTGCCTTACTCGCCGTTAGCGAAGCGGCTTACTTCTTAATCTGGGCGTGCATTTCCTGGACCGAGGTCACTTTCTCGATAGCGTTGGCGTTCAGCGCCATCGCCGTCGCGAAACCGCCGTTCAGGGTGGTGTCGTAATGCACTTTGTACTGCAGGGCGCTGCGACGAATCAGCTTGGAGTCCTCAATCGCCTGACGACCTTCGGTGGTGTTGATGATGTAGGTGTACTCGCCATTCTTGATACGGTCCTGAATGTGCGGACGACCTTCATGCACCTTGTTCACCAGACGCGGGTTAATACCGGCTTCACCCAGCACAATCGCAGTGCCGTGGGTCGCATCCAGCTCGAAACCGAACTTCAGCAGCTTCGCCGCCAGGTCCACCACGCGCTCTTTGTCGCCTTCGCGTACTGAGAGCAGCGCGCGCCCCTGCTTTTTCATCGTGGAGCTACTGCCCAGCTGCGCCTTGGCGAAAGCTTCCGCGAAGGTACGACCTACGCCCATCACTTCCCCGGTAGAGCGCATTTCCGGCCCTAACAGCGGGTCCACGCCCGGGAATTTATTGAACGGCAGCACCACTTCTTTCACCGAGTAGTACGGCGGGATAATCTCTTTGGTCACGCCCTGCTGGGCCAGCGTCTGGCCAGCCATCACGCGCGCCGCGACTTTAGCCAGCGGGATACCGGTGGCTTTCGAGACGAACGGGACGGTACGCGCCGCACGCGGGTTCACTTCAATCAGATACACTTCGTTGTTCTTCACCGCGAACTGAACGTTCATCAGGCCGCGGACCTGCAGTTCGAAGGCCAGCTTCTGTACCTGCTCGCGCATCACATCCTGAATTTCCTGGCTCAGGGTGTAGGCGGGCAGAGAACACGCGGAGTCGCCGGAGTGTACGCCCGCCTGCTCGATGTGCTCCATAATGCCGCCAATCAGCACCATTTCGCCGTCGCAGATCGCGTCAACGTCGACTTCTACCGCATCGTCAAGGAAGCGGTCCAGCAGCACCGGCGCATCGTTAGAGACGCTGACCGCAGTCTGGAAGTAGCGACGCAGATCGGCTTCATCGTAGACGATTTCCATCGCCCGGCCGCCGAGAACGTAGGATGGACGAACCACCAGCGGGTAGCCAATCTCTTTCGCCTTTTCAACGGCCATCTCAATCGCGGTGACCGTGGCGTTCGCCGGCTGTTTCAGCTTCAGACGGTCAACCGCCTGCTGGAAACGTTCACGGTCTTCCGCGCGGTCAATCGCATCCGGGCTGGTGCCGATAACCGGTACGCCGGCCGCTTCCAGCGCGCGCGCCAGTTTCAGCGGGGTCTGACCGCCGTACTGGACGATGACGCCCTTCGGCTTCTCGATGCGCACGATTTCCAGCACGTCTTCGAGGGTGACCGGCTCGAAGTATAGACGGTCGGAGGTGTCGTAGTCGGTAGAGACGGTTTCCGGGTTACAGTTGACCATAATGGTCTCGTAACCATCTTCGCGCAGCGCCAGCGAAGCGTGTACGCAGCAGTAGTCGAATTCGATACCCTGGCCGATACGGTTCGGACCGCCGCCGAGGACCATAATCTTATCGCGGTCGACGGACGGATTGGCTTCACACTCGTCTTCATAGGTGGAGTACATATAGGCGGTATCGGTAGCGAATTCCGCCGCGCAGGTATCCACGCGCTTGTAGACCGGGTGCAGGTTGTACTGGTCACGCAACTTGCGGATTTCGCCTTCACGAACGCCCGCCAGCCTGGCCAGACGCGCGTCGGCAAAGCCTTTGCGCTTCAGCTGACGCAGGAAGTCAGGGGTGAGACCGGTGATGCCGAGGTCAGCCACTTTCTCTTCCAGACGGACCAGCTCTTCAATTTGCACCAGGAACCAGCGGTCAATGTTGGTCAGGTTGAAAACGCCATCTACGGAGAGACCCGCGCGGAAAGCGTCGGCGATGTACCAGATACGCTCGGCGCCGGCGTCTTTCAGTTCGCGACGAATTTTGGTCAGCGCTTCCGGATCGTCCAGGCTAACTTTCGGGTCAAAGCCGGTGGCGCCCACTTCCAGACCGCGCAGCGCTTTCTGCAGAGATTCCTGCTGAGTGCGGCCAATTGCCATCACTTCGCCAACGGATTTCATCTGGGTGGTCAGACGGTCGTTGCTGCCGACGAATTTTTCAAAGTTAAAGCGCGGAATCTTGGTCACGACGTAGTCGATGGACGGTTCGAACGAAGCCGGGGTACGACCGCCGGTGATGTCGTTCATCAGCTCATCCAGGGTGTAACCCACCGCCAGTTTCGCCGCCACTTTGGCAATCGGGAAGCCGGTGGCTTTCGATGCCAGCGCCGAGGAGCGTGATACGCGCGGGTTCATTTCGATAACAATCAGGCGACCGTCTTTCGGGTTTACCGAGAACTGAACGTTAGACCCCCCGGTTTCCACGCCAATTTCGCGCAGCACCGCCATCGAAGCGTTACGCATCACCTGGTATTCTTTATCGGTCAGGGTTTGCGCCGGCGCCACGGTAATCGAGTCACCGGTGTGGATGCCCATGGCATCGAAGTTTTCGATGGAGCAAACAATGATGCAGTTGTCGTTCTTATCGCGCACCACTTCCATTTCATACTCTTTCCAGCCGATCAGCGATTCATCAATCAGCAGCTCGTTGGTCGGAGAGAGATCCAGGCCGCGGGTACAAATTTCTTCGAACTCTTCGCGGTTATAAGCGATACCGCCGCCGGTGCCGCCCATGGTGAACGACGGACGGATGATGCACGGGTAGCCCACGTCAGCGGCAACCGCCAGCGCTTCTTCCATGGTGTGCGCTATCCCGGAACGCGCGGTGTCGAGACCGATTTTCTTCATCGCCACGTCGAAGCGACGGCGGTCTTCCGCTTTATCAATCGCATCGGCGGTGGCGCCGATCATGGTGACGCCGAATTCAGCCAGCACCCCCTGACGCTCCAGCTCTAGCGCGCAGTTCAGCGCGGTCTGGCCGCCCATGGTCGGCAGAACGGCATCCGGGCGCTCTTTTTCGATGATTTTACGCACCACTTCCCAGTGGATCGGCTCAATATAGGTTGCATCGGCCATCTCCGGGTCGGTCATGATGGTGGCCGGGTTCGAGTTCACCAGAATGACGCGGTAACCTTCTTCACGCAGGGCCTTACAGGCCTGTGCGCCAGAGTAGTCAAATTCACAAGCCTGGCCGATAACGATCGGGCCAGCGCCAAGAATCAGGATGCTTTTTATATCTGTACGTTTTGGCATGGCTTTTTTCTCCTGATTATTTCGCGGACTGGCGGTACTGCTCAATTAACTCAATGAAATGGTCGAACAACGGCGCGGCATCGTGCGGACCAGGGCTCGCTTCCGGGTGCCCCTGGAAGCTGAACGCCGGTTTGTCGGTACGGTGGATCCCCTGCAGCGTACCGTCGAACAGCGACTTGTGGGTCACCCGCAGGTTAGCCGGCATCGACGCTTCGTCGACGGCAAAACCGTGGTTCTGCGCGGTAATCATGACCACATTATTATCGATGTCTTTAACCGGGTGGTTACCGCCGTGGTGGCCGAACTTCATCTTAACGGTCTTCGCTCCGCTCGCCAGCGCCAGCAGCTGGTGGCCGAGGCAGATGCCAAACACCGGAATATCGGTGGCGAGGAATTTCTCAATTGCCGCAATCGCGTAGTCGCATGGTGCCGGGTCGCCAGGTCCGTTGGACAGGAAGATCCCGTCCGGGTTCATCTTCAGCACCTCTTCGGCGGAGGTTTGCGCCGGTACGACCGTCAGACGACAGCCGCGGTCCACCAGCATACGCAGAATGTTGCGCTTGGCGCCGAAATCGTAGGCCACGACGTGGAACGGCAGCTCGCTTTCCGCTTTCGCTTCTGGCAGGTCGCCCGCCAGCGTCCAGCTGCCTTGCGTCCAGCTGTAGGTCTCTGAAGTGGTGACTTCTTTCGCCAGGTCCATGCCATTCAGGCCCGGGAACGCTTTGGCTTTTTCCAGCGCCAGCTGCGCATCCAGGTTGTCACCCACGATGATGCAGCCGTTCTGGGCGCCTTTTTCACGCAGCAAACGGGTCAGCTTACGGGTATCGATATCGGCAATCGCCACGATGTTATGGCGCTTCAGGTAGGAAGAGAGGTCTTCGGTATTGCGGAAGTTGCTGGCAATCAGCGGCAGATCGCGAATAACCAGACCCTGAGCATGTACCTGAGAAGATTCTTCATCGGCGGCGTTGGTGCCGACATTACCGATATGAGGATAAGTAAGAGTGACGATTTGGCGGGAATAGGAAGGATCAGTGAGGATTTCTTGATAACCGGTCATTGAAGTATTGAAAACGACTTCCCCAACCGCCGTGCCCGTTGCCCCGATGGCCCGACCGTGAAACTGGGTTCCGTCTTCCAGAACCAATAGCGCTGACTTAATCAAAACACCCTCCAGAGAATATTCACTCACTTTATTTGCATATTAATGCATACGTGTAGCATGAATCAATGCAAATTTGCTTACCTATGGATTTCTGGCAAACGGCGGCATTCTGGAGAGATGTCGGCTAAAAGTCAACTTAAAGCCGATATTTTTTATCTTCTTTTGCGTCACTGGCCCTTTCACACTGCTTTAGCAGGTAAAAAGATCAACAAACTAGCCTGAGAAAACGCTTGCGGACCAGGAAGATTGCAAAATGAAGGGCATGGAAGCAAAAAAGTAGACCAGATGGTCAAAATTTACAATAACACCACAAAAAAAGAAGAGATAAGGCAAACTTATAGAGAACTAAGATAAAAACAGGAGTTAAATGGCAAAAAATAAAAAGGGCAATAAGACATTGCCCTTTGCAATCAATTACATATTGAATGCAATAACCACATCACGATGGGTAATAAAACTTATAAACTGTTGAGTTCAAGGACATCACGCATATCAAAGAGCCCCGATTTCTTGTTCTTTAACCATAATGCAGAACGAACCGCACCATTGGCAAAAGTCATCCGGCTGGAGGCTTTGTGGCTGATCTCAATACGCTCGCCGATATCAGCAAACATCGCCGTATGTTCGCCGACGATATCTCCGGCGCGCACGGTAGCAAAACCAATGGTCCCCGGTACGCGTTCGCCGGTATGCCCTTCCCGGCTATATACCGCGCAATCCTTCAGATCTTTGTTCAGTGCGCCGGCGATCGCTTCACCCATCGCCAGCGCAGTGCCCGACGGGGCGTCGACTTTATGACGATGGTGCGCTTCGATAATTTCAATATCAGTGTAGTCGCCCATCACCTTCGCCGCTTTTTCCAGCAGCTTTAACAGGACGTTGACGCCGACGCTGAAATTGGCGGCAAAAACGATGGCAATATCCTGCGCTGCATCGCGAATGGCCTGTTTTCCCGCCTCATCAAAGCCGGTAGTGCCAATCACCATGCCTTTACCGTGTTCGCGACAGAACGCAAGGTGGTTCAGCGTGCCTTCCGGACGGGTAAAATCGATCAGCACGTCAAAATCATCTTTCACTGCTGTCAGGCTGCTTTGCACCGCCACGCCGACATTACCGGCGCCGGCCAGTTCCCCGGCGTCGCTGCCGAGCAGGGAGGAACCTTCGCGCTCCAGCGCGGCGCCCAGCGCCACGCCTTCCATCTGCTGTACCGCCTGAATTAACTGGCGTCCCATCCGGCCGCCCGCGCCCGCGATGGCCACGCGGATTTGTGCATCATGCATAGCTATTCTCTTTTGTTAACTTCACGTGAATTGTTTTCAGAGTAACCAGCCCATCGATGAGCCGCTACTCAAAAACGCCGATAATTAGAAATTTATGACAAACGGCGCTCGATATCAGTAAAAACTATAAGCTGGCATCAAAGTCAGGTCTTTCTCGCGGGTACCGGGCCGGGCTTATCCCCGGCGAAAGCCGCAGGATCGCCGGTGCCGGTCACAGTTGTCTCTCTCTACCTTACGCAGCCCCCTCAAATGAGAGATGTCGCGCAGATCTTGCGCCTGCCAGCCGGACTGCTCGCCCGCCAGAATGCGGGCCATGAGCGATTACCTGAGCGAGAAAATTTATCACCGCCGATCGCGGTTATGGCGCCAGGGCCAGCACTTCCGCCACCCAGCGCTGAAAACCGGCGACGTCCAGATCCAGCGCCACCCGGGCATTCGCCGGTTGCCCCAGCCGCCCTTCGATATCGACGACGGTGGTGCCGGACGTCCAGCGGCCTTGCGTTTCCACCGCCACAAAGCACGGCTTGAGGGTAAATAGCTCAGGGCGCACCAGCCACGCAATGGCGCACAGATCGTGCATCCGCAGCCCGCTGCTCATGCTGCCGCTACGATAGTGGCTGAACAGGGCGTGCAGCATTTTCCCGGTGTTGTTCAACGTCGGAAGCGTGGCCAGATACTCTGGTGCCAGCACCGCCTGATGAGTGACGTCGAGGCCGCACATCACAATCTCCAGGCCGCTCCGGAAGACCTTCGCCGCCGCTTCCGGATCGATGGCAATATTAAACTCCGCATTTGGCGTAAAGTTACCGCGGCCGGCAGAACCGCCCATGATCACCAGCCGGCGTATGTTAAAGCGGCACTCCGGGTACTGCGTCAGCAGCAGCGCGATGTTGGTCAACGGACCAATCGCCACCAGGGTGATCGGCTCCGGCGCATGCATCAGCGTATCGCGAATAGCCTGAAAGGCCGGTTTCTGCAGCGGCTGGCCGTCGTGTTCGACGAAATCATACCCCGCCATCCCGGATTCGCCGTGGACGGAGGCCGCATCGCGCAGCGGGCGCAGCAGAGGCATTGAAGCCCCCTGAGCCAGCGGCACCTTAGCCTGCCAGAAGTGCAGCAGTTGCAGCGCGTTGCGGGTGGTTTTTTCCACCGACACGTTGCCCGCCACCGTGGTCATCAATTGCAGATCCAGCTCAGGGGCGAACAGCGCCGCGGCGATCGCCGCCGCATCGTCAATGCCGGGATCGGTATCAAGAATGATCGGTAAGCGCATAGTTTCTCCAAAAAAAATGCCAGACGTTAAGTCTGGCATCTTCGCACATCAGGGCAGGAAAGAACTTACTCTACTTCACGGACATCAACCCGCAGCTCTTTCGGTACCTCGAAAACGATATTCTCTTCGCGGCCTTCCAGCGGCACGGCTTCTCCGCCGCCGAGCGCCTGCAGACGCGCAATCACGTTCTGCACCAGGATATCCGGGGCCGAGGCGCCGGCGGTTACGCCCACGCATTGCGCCTCTTTGACCCACGTCTCCTGGATATCGGTCGCATCGTCAATCAGATAGGCCGCTTTGCCCATCCGCTGCGCCAGCTCCGCCAGCCGGTTAGAGTTGGACGAGTTTTTCGACCCCACCACCAGCACCACATCGGCCTGTTCCGCTAGCGCGCGCACCGCTTCCTGACGGTTGGTGGTGGCATAACAGATATCATCTTTACGCGGGCCGACAATTTTCGGGAAACGCTCACGCAGCGCATCGATCACGTCAGAGGTATCGTCGACGGAGAGCGTGGTCTGGGTCATAAACGACAGCCGGGCATCGTCTTTCACTTCCAGCGTCCAGACGTCATCAGGCGATTCAACCAGGTACATCCCCCCTGCCGGGTTGCTGTACTGGCCCATCGTCCCTTCGACTTCCGGGTGGCCGGCATGACCGATCAGAATCGACTCTTCGCCACGGCGGCTGGCGCGGGCGACTTCCATGTGCACCTTGGTCACCAGCGGACAGGTGGCGTCAAAGACCGTCAGATCGCGGCTTTTCGCTTCGTTACGTACCGCCTGCGAAACGCCGTGCGCGGAGAAAATCAGGATCGCGCCGTCCGGCACTTCGCTAATCTGTTCGATAAAAATGGCGCCGCGTTTACGCAGGCTATCGACCACATAGCGGTTATGCACCACTTCATGACGCACATAAATCGGCGCGCCGTAAAGCGTCAGCGCGTTTTCGACAATGCTGATAGCGCGGTCAACGCCGGCGCAAAAGCCGCGCGGGTTAGCCAACAGGATCTGCATTTCACTCCTCCAGCGCCGGATCGACTTCCAGCACTTCAATATCAAAATGGACGGTGCGCCCGGCAAGCGGGTGGTTGAAATCAACGGTGATCGAATCGCCGTTCACTTCACGAATCACGCCAGGCATTTCGCTGCCATCCATTGCGGTAAAGAGCATAATCGCGCCGATTTCCGGCTCGCCCGCATCGATAAATTCGCGACGGGAGAAATACTGGATAAGATCCGGGCTTGGCACGCCAAACGCGGCATCAGGCTCCAGCGAAAAGGTGGTTTTATCCCCGGCTTTCAGCCCCAGCAGATGCTGCTCCAGGCCTTCGGAAAGCGATGCATCGCCAAGACGAAACAGGGCCGGCTTACCGTTGTTGCGCGTAGACTCCGCGGTGGAGCCATCATCAAGTTTCAACGTGAAGTGCACCAGCACCGCGCTGTTGCTCTGTACAGAGTTAGACATGCAGGTTTGCTCTAAGTTTTAATCTGTATGTTACCCCACCGATGCCCGCTAAAAGGCGCCGGCAGGGCAAATTTATCATGTAGGCCGGGTCAACGCGAACGTCGCCCGGCAAGGATCAGGCGGTTTTTCTGGCCGCGCCAGGTAAAAAGCCTTCCAGCACAATCAGCGCCGCGCCGATGCAAATCGCGGTATCGGCAAGGTTGAAGGTGGCGAAATGCCAGTCGCCGACGTAGAAATCAATCATATCGACGACAAAACCGTGCCATAGCCGGTCGAACAAATTGCCCAACGCGCCGCCAATGATCAGCGCGTAGGCAATGTTGTTCAGCTTTTGCGTGGCCTTCGAACGGTACATCAAGACCGCCAGAATCACGCAGATACCGATGGCGATTCCCGCAAAGAACCAGCGCTGCCAGCCGCCGCTATCCGCGAGGAAGCTAAAAGCGGCGCCGTAGTTGCGCGCATAATGCAGATTAAGCGACGGGAACAGCGATACCGTATCCCCCAGAGCGAAGTTCTGGATGATCAGGAATTTGCTGCCCAGATCGATAATCAGAACCGCTACGACGACCCAAAGCCAGCGTAGCCCCGTTGAACAGACAGATTTACTCATCAGGCAAACTTACGTTGTTCGCCGTCGCCGGCGACGTTGCTGACACAGCGACCGCAGATTTCCGCGTGTTCCGCCACCTTGCCGACATCGCTGGTGTAGTGCCAGCAGCGTGGGCATTTCTCACCTTCGGCTTTGCTCAGCACGACTTTCAGACCTTTCAGCAGTTCACTCTGCCAGGCATCAGCCGGAGCCTGGCTATCATCGGCAACCGTCGCCCCGGAGGTCAACAGGACAAATCGCAATTCGCTCCCCAGCGCGTTCAGCTTCGCCGCCAGATCGGCATCGGCATACAGCGTCACCGCCGCTTCCAGAGAGCCGCCCACCAGCTTGTCAGCACGCGCCTGCTCGATGACCTTGTTGACTTCACCGCGCACCTGCAGCAGATCGTCCCAGAAGTCGTCGTTCATCGCTTCGTCGTCGGCCAGGCCGAACAGACCTTCATACCACTCGCCGGTAAAGACGTATTTCTCACGGGAACCCGGCAGGTAGCCCCAGATTTCGTCTGCGGTGAAGGACATGATCGGCGCCATCCAGCGAACCAGCGCTTCGACGATATGGAACAGCGCGGTCTGACAGCTACGACGCGCCACGCTGTCCGCTTTCGCGGTGTACTGGCGGTCTTTGATGATGTCGAGATAGAACGAGCCCATTTCGATGGAGCAGAAACGCATCAGACGCTGCACCACTTCGTGGAAATCGTAGGATTCGTAGGCTTTCAGGATATCTTCCTGCGCCGCTTTCGCGCAGCCTACCGCCCAGCGATCGAGCACCACCATCTCTTCCGGTTTCACCATGTCTGTCAGCGGATCGAAACCGTTGAGGTTCGCCAGCAGGAAGCGCGCGGTGTTACGGATACGACGATAGCTGTCGGCGGCACGTTTGAGGATCTCGTCTGAGACCGCCATTTCGCCGGTATAGTCGGTAGAGGCCACCCACAGACGCAGAATATCCGCGCCCAGTTTGTTCATCACATCCTGCGGGGAGACGGTGTTGCCGATGGATTTGGACATCTTGCGTCCCTGACCATCAACGGTAAAGCCGTGGGTCAGTACCTGGCGGTACGGCGCTTTGCCCTTCATCGCCGTGGAGATCATCAGCGAGGACATGAACCAGCCGCGGTGCTGGTCGGAACCTTCCAGATACATATCGGCAGCGTGACCCGAGAATTCCGGACGCACGTCGACCACGGAAGAGTGGGTAGACCCGGAGTCGAACCATACGTCCAGGGTATCCGGCACCTTCTCGTAGCTATCGGCATCGGCGCCAAGAATTTCGCTTGCGTCCAGATCCCACCATGCCTGAATCCCGTCGACTTCGACGCGTTTAGCGACTTCTTCCATCAGCTCCAGCGTGCGCGGATGCAGTTCCTGCGTCTCTTTGTGTACGAACAGCGACATCGGCACGCCCCAGGTACGCTGACGGGAGATACACCAGTCCGGACGGTTGGCCACCATCGACTCGATACGCGCCTGACCCCAGTCCGGGATCCACTGCACGCCTTTGATCTCTTTCAGCGACTGCGCACGCAGGCCCTGCTGATCCATACTCACGAACCACTGCGGGGTGGCGCGGAAGATGATCGGCGACTTGTGGCGCCAGCAGCACGGATAGCTGTGCTGCATTTTTTCCACGTGCAGCAGCGCGCCGCTGCCACGCAGCATCTCAACGATAATGTCGTTGGCTTTAAAGACGTTGATGCCGTCCAGCGCCGGATAAGTTCCTGGCAGATAGGAGCCGTCCGGCCCCACCGGGTTAGCAATTTCCAGCGCATATTTCTGGCTGATGGTGTAGTCATCCGGACCGTGGCCGCCGGCGGTATGGACCGCGCCGGTACCCGCATCCAGCGTAACGTGATCGCCAAGGATCGCCGGAACGTCAAAGTCGAGGAACGGATGCTTAAAGCGCATCAGCTCCAGCGCGGCACCTTGCACCACCGCCAGGATGGTGTAATCCGCGATACCCACGCGTTTCATGACGCTTTCAACCAGGTCTTTCGCCACAATCAGCGCCTGGCCGTCAACCTGCACCAGCGCGTAGTCAAATTCCGCAGACAGCGAAATGGCGCGGTTGGCCGGCAGCGTCCACGGCGTGGTGGTCCAGATAACCAGCGAGATCGGGCCGCTGACATCGGCAACGCCGAATTTCGCTTCTACCGCCGCTTTATCGACCGCGTGGAACGCCACATCGATAGAAGGCGAGGTTTTGTCGTAGTACTCAACTTCCGCTTCCGCCAGCGCGGAACGGCAGTCCACGCACCAGTGCACCGGCTTCGCCCCCTTATGCAGGTGGCCGTTGCCGATGATTTTACCCAGCGCGCGGATGATATTGGCTTCGGTTTTGAAGTCCATGGTCAGGTACGGATGCGACCAGTCGCCCAGCACGCCGAGGCGGATAAAGTCTTTACGCTGCCCGTCGACCTGCGTCGCCGCGTATTCACGGCATTTGGCGCGGAATTCCGCCGCGGTGAATTTTTCCCCCGGTTTGCCGTACTCCTGCTCCACTTTCAGCTCGATCGGCAGACCGTGGCAGTCCCAACCCGGCACGTAAGGCGAATCATAGCCCGCCAGCCCTTTGGACTTAACGATAATGTCTTTCAGAATCTTGTTAACCGAGTGACCAATATGAATGCTGCCATTCGCATAAGGAGGGCCATCATGCAGAATGAAGGTTTTTTTGCCTTTTTTCGCTGCACGGATGATGCCGTACAGGTCATCATCGGTCCAACGCGCCAGCATTCCCGGTTCGCGTTTGGCGAGGTCGCCACGCATCGGGAACCCTGTTTCCGGCAAATTCAGGGTCGATTTATAGTCACTCATCAGATTCTCGGTTCCGTATTTCGGTTTGATTAACACCAACAGGCTTATGCCTGGCTGGTCAGCCCAAAGAACTCGCGGGCCGTTAACTCATCTCGTGCAATTTGCGCCTTCAGCTCATCGAGCGACGCAAATCGCTGTTCGTTACGTATTTTTTTACGCAGTATTACATCTATATGGCGACCATAGAGGTCCATTACAACGTCCAGCAGATGCACTTCCAGCTGTTGCCGCACGCCAGCGACCGTTGGGCGGGTGCCAATATTGGCGACGCCCACTAACGGTGTGTCGCCCAGTCCGCGCACTTCAACCGCATAGACCCCTTTCACCGGGGAAACCTGACGACGTAGCGGTAAGTTCGCCGTCGGGAAACCGATGGTGCGCCCCAGCTCATCGCCGTGGACCACCCGCCCGGAAATGGCAAAGGGATGACCCAGCAGAGTTTCCGCCAGCGCAAGGTCGTCGTCCGCCAGCGCCTGGCGCACCGCCGTGCTGCTGATACGCACGCCGCCTTCACAGAAGGTTTGGGTACTGGTGACGTCAAAACCGTATTCCGCACCCGCTTTCTGTAATAACAAGAAATCCCCCTGGCGACCAGCGCCAAAGCGGAAATCATCGCCGACGGCGAGGAACTGCACGCCTAACCGGCGCACCAGCAGTTCGCTGATAAAGTCCTGCGCGGTCAAGGCGGCGAAGCGTCGGTCAAAACGCACGCACAGCACATAGTCGACGCCGCTTTCAGCCAGATAGCCCAGCTTTTCCCGCAGACGCGTCAAACGTGCTGGCGCCTTATCGGCGGCAAACAGCTCCAGCGGCTGTGGTTCGAAAATCATCACCACCACCGGTAGACCACGCTGGCGGCCTTCTGCGCGCAAACGCTGCAGCAGCGCCTGATGCCCGCGATGCACACCGTCAAAATTTCCAATGGTCAGCACGCACCCGTGCGGCGCCTGACTGAGATTATGTATGCCGCGTATCAGCTTCATGTCTGGCTCAAAACAGTGAAAATCGTCCGAGTATACCTTGTACAACTGACGACGTTAACCAGCGATTGCACCTCTTCAGCGAAAGATCCCGGGAATTCATCCACTCAGCGCGGGAATACGTGAAAAACTCCCCGCCCCCTTCGATTTTTATGGTGGAAAGGCTGTATTCGCCTGCAACAAGCTGGTAGAATCTTGCGCCATCACTACGTAATAAAGCGTTGTTGTTTTAAGCGGCGCTTATTTGCACAAATCCATTGACAAAAGAAGGCTAAACGGGCATATTCCTCGGCCTTTGAATTGTCCATATAGAACACATTTGGGAGTTGGACCTTGGCTAATATCAAATCAGCTAAGAAGCGCGCCGTTCAGTCTGAAAAGGCCCGCAAGCACAACGCTAGCCGTCGCTCTATGATGCGTACTTTCATCAAGAAAGTATACGCAGCTATCGAAGCTGGCGACAAAGCTACTGCACTGAAAGCATTTAACGAAATGCAACCGATCGTGGACCGTCAGGCTGCTAAAGGTCTGATCCACAAAAACAAAGCTGCGCGTCATAAAGCAAACCTGACCGCTCAGATCAACAAACTGGCTTAATCGCCTGCTTGTTATCGCTTTGTAGAAAAACCCGCGAAAGCGGGTTTTTTTATGCCTGTCATTTACGCCAGAAGCGCCGCAGGCGCAAGGTGTCGTTACGATACGGGCGAGGTAAAGAGCGCTGAATAGTCGCGATTGCAGATACGCTGCACCGCCGGATGCTGAATCATCCTTTCAGCAAAGATGGCGTGGTACTCCTCCATCACATTATCCATCCGCCCAATCTCAATAATTGACTCATCATGATAGAAATCATGGGCGTAAAGCGTTGGGGCGACAAAAATCGCATTGTGCGCCGCGCCGAATGCCTTCATCAGAGCCGCATCGTCAAACTCACCGAGAATTTCGACCTTCAGTCCCTGCGAATTGAACCAGTTGAGTAACTTGCGCCCCAGCATCGAACGGCGCCCGGGGATCAGTAAACGGCGCTCCTCCAGACAAGCGGGAAACGGTTTTTCCGGCGGCGGATTCATACACCAGAAACTCACGCTGCACTCCCCGATACGCACCGAAAACAGCCCTTCCTGCTGCGTGGAGTCAATCGGGCAGTCAGAGATAATCATATCCAGCTTGTGCTGGCTGAGCTGCTCCAGCAGCATTTCGTGGGTCGACTCAAAACAGCGCAGGTGAATCTGTTCATTATCGACCACCGCCGCATCCAGCACCCCGCTCACCAGCCGTTTCGACAGCGCATCGGCGACGCCAACGTCAAACAGCAGGTTGGACTCTTTGCGGTAGTTCACAATATCGAGCATCTCCTGGCTCAGCGTGAACATACGGTCAGCGTAGCGAAATACCAGCTCCCCCAGCTCGCTCGGCTCCAGCCCCCTGCCCTTACGCTTAAACAGCTTCCCCTGCAGGCGCTCTTCAAGCGCTTTGATTTGCCCGGTGATGGTCTGCGGGGTCAGGAACAATGCCTCCGCAGCGCCAACAACGGAGCCTTCCTTATAAACGTGCCAGAAGTAGTACAAATGGTTGTAATTAATATGCGACATATTTCTCTCCCTGATAATGCCAGGGAGAGCCTCTGTAGGCTCTCCCGTGAAGGTTAAACGGCGGCGGGACCTGCTATCCGCCTACGAAGAATCATATAACCGGTAACCGCCGACAGGACAGAACCTATCAGGATCCCCAGCTTCGCCCAGTTGATTAATCCGGGGTCCACGCTACCGAAGGCCAGACTGGCGATAAAAATCGACATGGTGAAGCCAATTCCGCACAGAATGCCGACGGCCATAATCTGCTGGCAGGTAGTGCCCTCCGGCAGTGAAGCCCACCTGAGCTTCAGCGCCAGCCAGCAGAACAGACTGATACCTAGCGGCTTACCAATAAACAGCCCGGCAATGATGCCCAGCGGTAGCAGCGACGTCAGCCCTTCAAGCGTCACGCCTTGCAGCGACACGCCGGCGTTGGCGAAGGCGAAAAGCGGTAAAATCAGATAAGCCACCCACGGATGCAGGACATGCTCAAGCTGCCTGGCCGGAGATTTACCGGCGCGTTCCTTCAGCGGGATCATGAAGCCAACGATGACCCCGGCTAAAGTCGCGTGAACGCCGGATTTCAACACCGCGGTCCACAGCACGGCCCCCACCAGGAGGTAAATACCGCTCCGCCGGACGCCGCACAGATTCAGCGCCGCCAGCACGACGATCGCCCCTGCCGCAACGGCCAGCGACAGCATCGACAGATCGTGGGTATAGAACAGGGCAATAATGACGATCGCCCCCAGGTCATCAATAATGGCCAACGCCATCAGGAAAATTTTCAGCGCGGTGGGCACGCGGCTCCCCAACAGGGCCAGAACGCCCAGTGCAAAGGCGATATCGGTCGCCGCCGGAATCGCCCACCCTTCCCGGGTAATCGGATCCTGAGCGTTAAACGCCAGGTAAATCAACGCCGGAACCACCATCCCGCCGAAGGCGGCGACCACCGGGAAAACCGCCTGACGACGGCTGGCTAGCGCGCCCTGAATCATCTCACGCTTCACCTCCAGACCAATCAACAGAAAGAAGACCGCCATCAGCGCATCGTTAATCCACAGCAGCATGTTCTTATTGATTTCCAACGCGCCCACACGCAGCTGAACGGGCGTTTGCAGAAAAGAGTGGTACAGAGCGCTGGTCGCGCCGGTATTAGCCAATAGCATCGCCAGCGCAGCCGCGCAAATAAGGATAATCCCTCCTGAAGCATCGCTACTAAAAAAACGCTGCAGATGTTTCACGTTTACTCTCTCTATAAGGCTAATTCATCGATGAAACTATTTTAGTCGCCATAACACTTCGAAAAAATAAGTTTATTATTGCGTTATAGATCGGCTTTTACGATATGAAACCAGACTTAGCAACAAGCACCCCGGCGGGGAGATACAGAGATCATTAACAGATAGTGGGCTATAAACAAAAAAGCCACTTTAACAATAAAGTGGCTTTTTAAACTCGCTGTGGATTAGCGGGTCAAATCGTCGAAGAACTTCTTCACGCCGTCAAAGAAACTTTTGGAGCGCGGGCTGTTTTTCTCCCCCGTCGGGCCGCCAAAACTTTCCTGCAGATCCTTGAGCAGCTGTTTCTGTTTGTCATTCAGCCCGACCGGCGTTTCAACCACCACGCGACACAGCAGATCGCCCTGCGCACCGCCGCGCACCGACTTCACGCCTTTACCACGCATGCGGAACAGCTTGCCGGTCTGCGTTTCGCCTGGTACTTTCAGGTTCACGCGGCCATCCAGCGTCGGAACTTCAATCTCACCGCCGAGTGCGGCCATGGTGAAGTTAATCGGCACTTCGCAGTACAGGTTATTGCCCTCACGCTCAAAAATGGCGTGCTGCTTAACCTGGACCTGAACGTACAGGTCGCCCGCCGGAGCGCCGTGCTCACCCGCTTCACCTTCGCCTGAGAGACGAATACGATCGCCGGTATCGACGCCCGCCGGGATTTTAACCGACAGGGTTTTGGTTTTCTCAACCCGACCGTGGCCGTGGCATTTGTTGCACGGATCTTTAATCAGCGTCCCGCGTCCCTGGCAATGAGGACAGGTTTGCTGAACGGCAAAGAAGCCCTGGCGCATCTGTACCTGACCGGCGCCGTGACAGGTTGGACAGGTTTGCGGCTTGCTGCCGGCTTTCGCGCCGCTGCCGTGACAGACATCACACTCTTCCAGCGTCGGAATACGAATCTCTTTCGTCACGCCGCGAACGGCTTCTTCCAGCGTCAGTTCCATGTTGTAACGCAGGTCAGCGCCACGCGCTGCGCGTTGACGGCCGCGACCGCCGCCGAAGATATCGCCGAAAACATCGCCAAAGATATCGCTGAAATCTGCGCCGCCGCCAAAACCGCCGCCGCCGCCCATGCCGCCTTGTTCAAAGGCCGCATGGCCGTACTGATCGTAGGCCGCACGCTTCTGGTCATCAGTCAGGACTTCATACGCTTCTTTAATTTCTTTAAATCTGGCTTCGGCTTCTTTATCGCCCTGGTTACGGTCCGGGTGATATTTCATGGCCAGGCGCTTGTAGGCCTTTTTGATTTCACGCTCATCCGCTGTTTTGGAAACGCCCAAAATCTCGTAATAATCTTGCTTTGCCATTGGTGTTTTTCAGCCCCTTAACATGCGTGCACGGGCGGAGAGGAAACCTCTTCGCCCGTGCCAGTGTTTTACCCGTTCAAAGGGCGATTATTTTTTGTCTTTCACTTCTTCGAACTCTGCGTCAACGACATCGTCGTCCTTCGCATTGCCTTCGGAAGCTTCAGCGCCGCCAGCCTGCTGCTGAGCGTGCTGCTGCTGAGCAATTTCCATCAGCTTCTGCGAAGCCTGCGCCAGCGCCTGCATTTTCGCTTCAATATCGGCTTTATCTTCACCTTTCAGCGAGGTTTCCAGCGCGGTCAGCGCAGACTCGATCGCCGTTTTGTCGTCAGCCGGCAGTTTGTCGCCTGCTTCTTCAACCTGCTTACGGGTGCTGTGCAGCAGATGGTCACCCTGGTTGCGGGTCTGAACCAGCTCTTCGAACTTACGGTCAGATTCAGCATTCGCTTCCGCATCGCGAACCATTTTGGCAATCTCTTCTTCGTTCAGGCCAGAAGACGCTTTAATGGTAATTTTCTGCTCTTTACCGCTGTTTTTGTCCTTCGCCGACACGTGCAGGATCCCATCAGCATCGATGTCGAAGGTGACTTCGATCTGCGGCATGCCGCGCGGTGCCGGGTTAATCCCATCCAGGTTGAACTGACCCAGTGATTTGTTATCGGAGGCGCGTTTACGCTCACCCTGAATCACATGGATGGTTACCGCAGACTGGTTGTCTTCTGCAGTAGAGAACACCTGGCTGTGCTTGGTCGGGATGGTGGTATTTTTGTTGATCAGCGCAGTCATGACGCCGCCCATGGTTTCGATACCCAGCGACAGCGGGGTAACGTCCAGCAGCAGAACGTCTTTCACTTCACCGGTCAGTACGCCGCCCTGAACCGCAGCGCCGATAGCGACCGCTTCATCCGGGTTAACGTCTTTACGCGGCTCTTTACCGAAGAACTCAGCCACTTTCTTCTGCACCATCGGCATACGAGTCTGACCACCGACCAGGATAACGTCCTGGATATCGGACACGGACAGGCCAGCATCCTGCAGAGCAACTTTCAGCGGCTCGATGGAGCGGTTAACCAGATCTTCAACCAGGCTCTCCAGTTTCGCACGCGTCACTTTGATGTTCATGTGTTTCGGACCGGTGGCGTCTGCAGTGATGTACGGCAGGTTCACGTCGGTCTGCTGAGCGGAAGAAAGCTCAATTTTCGCTTTTTCAGCCGCTTCTTTCAGACGCTGCATGGCCAGCGGATCGTTACGCAGGTCAATGCCCTGATCTTTCTTAAACTCGTCAACGAGGTAGTTGATCATGCGGCTATCGAAGTCTTCACCACCCAGGTGGGTATCACCGTTGGTTGCCAGAACTTCGAAGGTTTTTTCGCCGTCAACTTCGTCGATTTCGATAATAGAGATATCGAAGGTACCACCACCAAGGTCGTAAACCGCGATAGTACGGTTGCCGACTTCTTTATCCAGACCGTAAGCCAGCGCAGCGGCGGTCGGTTCGTTGATGATACGTTTGACTTCCAGACCTGCGATACGGCCGGCGTCTTTAGTTGCCTGACGCTGAGCATCGTTAAAGTAGGCCGGTACGGTGATAACCGCTTCAGTTACCGGTTCACCCAGGTAATCTTCTGCCGTTTTCTTCATTTTCTTCAGCACTTCGGCAGAGATCTGCGGCGGTGCCATTTTCTGACCTTTCACATCAAGCCATGCGTCGCCGTTGTCGGCGCCGATGATTTTGTACGGCATGATGGATACGTCACGCTGAACTTCTTCGTCCTGGAAGCGGCGACCAATCAGGCGTTTAATCGCAAACAGAGTATTTTGCGGGTTTGTCACTGCCTGACGTTTAGCCGGCTGACCAACCAGAGTTTCACCATCCTGGGTATAAGCAATGATAGAAGGCGTGGTGCGATCGCCTTCGGCGTTCTCCAGCACACGTGCAGTAGTGCCATCCATAATCGCTACACAAGAGTTGGTAGTACCCAGGTCGATACCAATAATTTTACCCATCTAAACGTCTCCACTAAAAATTCGATCAACATGTGGTTGTAAACCTGTAATAAGGGCGAAACCTTTGGTTTCAACTGCCCCGACATCATTTTTTTCAGGTTCATTCACTGCGGTTGACTACAAGATGGGGTCGCCCACCGCTTCATCAAGGGGGGAGGCAAAAAAATTTTTATCTTTATATTGCCGCCGACGGGACGGGGGCGGGAATATCCACGCCAGGAGCGGGCAGGAAAGCGGCGTTCATTGTTCAGCATCATGCCACCCGACGCCCCGCTCCTCTGCCCGTCGATCAACCATGAGCGGCATTACGCGTTCGCTGCGTAAATTGGCGAAAAATACCCCGCCAGATCATAGACAGTTATCCGGGGCCTCATTATTATGCCGCGCCCCGCCACCGTATGGCGGGGTAATGCTTCCCTTTCTAATCATTATTCTGAGGAATTATGGGCAACACTAAGTTGGCTAATCCGGCACCGCTGGGCCTTATGGGCTTCGGCATGACCACTGTTCTGCTTAACCTGGCGAATAGCGGCCTGTTCGCGTTTGATGTAGCTATCCTGGCGATGGGCATTTTTTACGGCGGCATTGCGCAGATTTTCGCCGGCCTGCTGGAATTTAAAAAAGGCAACACCTTTGGTTTAACCGCTTTTACCTCCTACGGCGCCTTCTGGCTGACGTTGGTCGCGATTCTTCTGATGCCGAAAATGGGCCTGGCAGAAGCGCCAAATGCGCACTTCCTGGGCATGTATCTCGGACTATGGGGAGTCTTCACGCTGTTTATGTTCTTCGGCACCCTGAAAGCCGCACGGGTGCTGCAATTCGTCTTCCTGAGCCTGACCGTCCTGTTTGCGCTGCTGGCAATCGGTCATCTGGCGGATAACGAAGGTATCGTCAAAATTGCGGGCTACCTTGGCCTGGTGTGCGGCGGTAGCGCCATTTACCTGGCGATGGCTGAAGTCCTGAACGAGCAGTTTGGCCGTACGGTGCTGCCAATCGGCGCGCCACTGTGATAAACACCCCCTCGCCCCGACGGAGCGAGGGGGTTGCCCGCGGAACGTTACGGCAGGCGCTGTAACTCCCCCGTCTCAGCGGTAGCTTCGCGATGCATTCCCTGGCGCAGCCAAATTCCCAATCCTAATCCCATCAGCGAAAGCGCCAGTACATACCAGGCGGGAGCCATTGGCGAAACGCCCATTAACATCGTGACGGCAATCGGCGTCAGGCCGCCAAAGATGGCGTAAGAGACGTTATAGGAGAACGAAATTCCGGTAAAGCGCACCGCCGCCGGGAAGGCGCGCACCATCACATAAGGCACCGCTCCCACCACACCGACGCATAATCCCACCGTGCCATACAGCAAGAACAGCTGCTGCGGACTGCTGCCCGCAAGGTGATAAAACGCCCAGCTGGAGAGCGCCAGCAACAGGCTCCCGACGATAAAAGTCCGGCTGGCGCCAAACCGATCCGCCGCCAGCCCCGCCAGCAAACAGCCGATGCACAGCATTATTGTGGCAATGCTGTTGGCCTGCAGGGTGACTGCCGGAGCAAAACCGTAGTGCTTTTGTAGCCAGACCGGCGACATCAGAATCACCACCACGATGCCGGCGGACAGGAGCCAGGTCAGCAGCATAGAGACCACCACCGCTTTCTGATGCTTCAGCACCACGGATTTAACCGGCAGCTCCTGCGCCAGGGCTTTACGCCGCTGCATCTCGAGGAATATCGGCGTTTCCTGCAGCCAACGACGCAAATACATGGCGACCAGGCCAAACACGCCGCCTAACAGGAAGGGAATGCGCCAGCCGCCGTCATGGATCCCCTGCGGCGTCAGGCTGGTATTAATCAGCGTCGCGACCACCGAACCGAGCAGTATACCGACCGTCAGGCCGGCAGTGAGGGTGCCGCAGGCAATACCGATGCGCTTTTCCGGTACGTGCTCGGCCACAAACACCCACGCGCCGGGTACTTCACCGCCGATAGCCGCACCCTGCAGAATGCGCATCAGCAGCAGCAGCAGCGGCGCCACGATCCCCATCGACTCATAGGTCGGCAGCAGACCCATCGCCAGCGTCGGCAGCGCCATCAGCAAAATGCTCAGGGTAAACATTTTCTTGCGCCCGACCAGATCGCCGAAGTGGGCCATGATAATGCCGCCAAGAGGACGCGCCAGGTAGCCAGCGGCAAAGATGCCGAAGGTCTGCACCTGACGCAGCCATTCCGGGATATCCGTCGGAAAGAACAGCTCCCCGACAACGGCGGCAAAGAAAACGAAGATAATGAAATCATAAAACTCCAGCGCCCCGCCAAGGGCAGCCAGCGTCAGAGTTTTATAGTCTTGTCGATTCAGAGGTCGGGTATCTTGTGACATAACAAAGCGCTTTATCCAGAGGTGTATAGGGTGTTTTACCGACGGTGTAAAATAAAAAACACTATATCGTAAATAAAACGGCACACCACCAGCGATGCAGGTTATGTCAGGAATGGATCAAATTCAGGATAAAGTTTCACGCCTTGCGCTTTTTGGGCGAAAAGCTGCTACGACATCCGCTGCGGTCTCGACATAGGGGCCCTCAAGCAACTGTATACAATAGGGTACACTGGCAAAAACCCCCTGCACCAGTACCTGACCCTCAGCGTCTTTCACCCCCTCAAGGGTTTCCTGAATCGCTTTCGGTTGACCCGGCAAATTCAAAATCAGCGCCTGTTTGCGGATCACGCCAACCTGACGAGAAAGGATAGCCGTCGGGACGAAGTGTAGGCTAACCTGGCGCATTTGCTCACCGAAGCCCGGCATCATGCGATCGGCGACGGCCAGCGTCGCATCGGGCGTGACGTCACGCCGCGCGGGGCCGGTACCGCCGGTGGTTAACACCAGATGGCAGCCCATCTCGTCAACCAGCTCACACAGCGTTTGCTCGATAATCACCTGTTCGTCAGGGATTAAGCGGGTCTGGAGCTCGAAAGGCGTGGTCAGCGCACGCGCCAGCCACTCTTCGAGCGCCGGGATGCCTTTATCCTGATAGACGCCGCTGGAGGCGCGATCGGAAATGGAAACTAAGCCGATTCGTAAGGTATTCATCGTTATTCCGTTCAAACAGTGTCATGGGACGTTATGAGCTTTAAGGTGCAAAAAGGCAGCGAACCCAGGGCCAGCTAGCATTGATCATGCAATCACCGGGCGAGTGGGCAAAGCCAACGCATCAGCAACCTGAAAGACGACGAGTATAAACAGAATGATACACTGAGGGGAGCGTGACAGACAGTTTAATGTGGCCGACGAACGTCGGCCACATGGGGGATTACAGCAGATCGCCGATCATTTTTTCCAGTTTTTCCTGGTCGATCGCAAACTTACGGATACCTTCCGCCAGTTTGTCTACCGCCATCGGATCCTGGTTGTGCTGCCACAGGAACTGGGATTCGGTGATACGTTCCGGGCGCGCTTTCACTTCGCCGCTGAACGCCAGTTTACGCTCGATAGCGCCTTCGCTTTCTGCCAGCTCTTTCAGCAGAGCCGGGGCGATGGTCAGACGGTCACAGCCGGCCAGTTCGAGGATTTCGCCGACGTTACGGAAGCTCGCGCCCATGACGACAGTTTCGTAACCGTGCTGCTTGTAGTACTCATAGATTTCACTCACCGAAACCACGCCCGGATCTTCAGCCGGCGCGTACTCTTTCTTGTCGGTGTTCGCTTTGTACCAGTCGAGGATACGGCCAACGAACGGCGAGATCAGGAATACGCCCGCTTCCGCACAAGCGCGAGCCTGAGCGAAGGAGAACAGCAGAGTCAGGTTACAGTTGATGCCTTCTTTTTCCAGCTGCTCGGCGGCGCAAATGCCCTGCCAGGTAGAAGCCAGTTTAATCAGAATGCGATCGTTACCGATGCCGGCCTCGTTGTACAGCTTGATGATGCGTTTCGCTTTAGCGATGGAAGCCTGAGTGTCATAGGAGAGACGCGCATCAACTTCGGTTGAAATACGGCCTGGAATCAGCTTGAGGATTTCGAGACCAATGTTCACCGCCAGTTTATCGGAAGCATCGATAATCTGCTGCGCGCGATCGCTGCTCTGGCCGCGGGCCCACACAACAGCGTCATCAATCAGCTTACGGTACTCAGGAATCTGAGCCGCGCCAAGAATCAAAGAAGGGTTCGTCGTGGCATCCTGAGGCTGATACAGCTTCATTGCCGCAATATCTCCGGTATCAGCTACGACAGTGGTGTACTGACGCAGAGAAGTCAATTTATCCGTCATGATAGTGTTTCTCTTAAACAGCAGTTAAGGGGATGTAACCGGTCTGCCAAGATGATAACACGCTGCATCTTCAGCGCAACTGCGGACCATGCAAGAGCGCAGAGTGTGATAAACTGGATGAATTAATTCTCTGAATGTTAAGGGATTGTCACTGAATTGGTAACGCTTACAGTAGCGTACCGGCATGGACAAGAGGATGTTTAATGCCTGATTTTTTCTCTTTTATCAATGAAATACTCTGGGGCTCGGTAATGATTTATCTGTTACTGGGCGCTGGCGTCTGGTTTACCTGGCGAACGAAATTCATTCAGTTTCGTTATGTTCGCCAGTTTGGGAAAAGTCTAAAAAAAAGCCTCCTGCCCCAGCCCCACGGGTTAACCTCCTTTCAGGCCCTGTGTACCAGCCTGGCCGCGCGGGTCGGTAGCGGCAACCTTGCCGGCGTTGCGCTGGCCATCGCCGCAGGCGGGCCCGGGGCCGTCTTCTGGATGTGGGTCTCGGCGCTGCTCGGCATGGCCAGCAGTTTTGCCGAATGTTCCCTTGCCCAGCTGTATAAAGAGCGCGATGAGCAGGGGCAATTTCGCGGTGGCCCAGCCTGGTACATGTCCCGAGGCTTAGGAATGCGCTGGATGGGGGTGATATTTTCGATTCTCCTGCTGCTGGCCTACGGGGTTATTTTTAACACGGTTCAGGCCAATTCAGTGGCGAATGCAATGGCCTATGCTTTTGATTTTCCCGTTCTTATCACCGGTGGCTTCCTGGCAGCGATAACCCTGCTGACGATCGCGCGCGGCCTGCGGGGCGTGGCGCGCTTAATGCAGTGGATCGTGCCGCTCATGGCGCTGCTGTGGGTGGCCACCAGTCTGCTCATTGGCCTCTGGCATATCACGGCGCTACCGGCTATTTTCGAAACCATTTTTCGCTGTGCGTTCGGCTGGCAGGAAGCCGCTGCCGGCGCGGTGGGCTATACCATCAGTCAGGCATTAACCAGCGGTTTTCAACGCGGCATGTTCTCAAACGAAGCGGGAATGGGTTCGACGCCTAACGCAGCGGCGGCGGCGGCCTCCTGGCCACCTCATCCGGCGGCGCAGGGAATTGTGCAGATGATTGGCGTATTTATTGATACGATTGTCATCTGTACCGCCAGTGCGGTGATTATCATGCTCGCCCCGCGCGGAGCCACGGAAGATTCCGCCAATGGTATCCAGGCTCTGCAGCAGGCCATGAGCGGGCTAATCGGCGGCTGGGGAGCCGGCTTCGTCGCCTTCATCGTGCTGCTCTTCGCCTTTAGTTCTATCGTCGCAAACTACATCTACGCAGAAAATAACCTGATATTCCTGCGTCTTAATCGCCCTCGCCATATCTGGGGACTGCGGATCCTGACGATCCTGATGGTACTGATGGGGACGCGGATCGGTTTACCGGTCGTCTGGCAGCTGGCGGACACCATTATGGCGCTGATGGCCATCACCAACCTGACGGCGATCCTGCTGCTATCGCCGACGGTGCGGCTGCTGGCGGGCGATTATCTCAGCCAGCGGCGACGCGGCGTCCAGCCGACCTTTGACGCCACGCGCTATCCGGAGATCCGTCAGCAGCTGGCGCCGGGAAGCTGGGATGATCTGCCGCGCGAATAGCGCGGCAATCGCAGCTATCGATCCCACCATGGCCTTTTTTTGTTAAAGTCACGGAAAATCTCCTGCAAGGACTGGATATGTTGATTCTGATTTCACCTGCCAAAACGCTCGACTACCACAGCCCGCTGGCGACCACACGTTACACTCAGCCTGAGCTGCTGGAGTATTCGCAACAGCTGATCGGCGTCGCGCGCCAGCTCTCTGCGCCGCAGATCGCTAAGCTGATGAGCATCAGCGATAAACTGGCGGATCTGAACGCCACCCGCTTTCACGACTGGCACCCGGACTTTACCCCGCAAAACGCTCGCCAGGCGATTCTGGCCTTTAAAGGCGACGTATATACCGGACTGCAGGCGGAAACCCTCAGCGAAGCCGATTTTGATTTCGCCCAGCAGCATCTGCGCATGCTTTCCGGCCTCTATGGTGTGCTGCGCCCGCTGGATCTGATGCAGCCTTATCGTCTGGAAATGGGCATTAAGCTGGAAAACCCCAACGGGAAAGATCTTTACCAGTTCTGGGGCGACGTGATTACCGACACGCTAAACCAGGCGCTGAAAGCCCAGGGCGACGATATCGTCATTAATCTCGCCTCCGACGAATACTTCCGTTCGGTGAAAACCAAACGGCTGCAGGGGCAAATCATTAAGCCGGTGTTCCTCGATGAGAAAAACGGTAAGTTTAAGGTCATTAGCTTCTACGCCAAGAAGGCGCGCGGTTTAATGAGCCGCTATATCATTGAGAAGCGTCTAACCCAGCCGGAACAGCTTGCCGGCTTCGACAGCGAAGGCTATTTCTTTGATTCAGAAGCCTCCGGTAACGGTGAAATGGTCTTTAAACGCCACGAGCGCTAGCGGGCTCCCCGGCCGCTGCCGGCGGCCGGGGAATCGGTTTAGCGATGGTGCCAGTCGCGATCCGCTCCGCGGCCGCGATGGTGGTCATGGCGATGCTCATCATGCGGGCGCCAGCGGTTATCGCGCCACTCGTAATGACGTCCCCACCATGCATGATCGCGCCAGTGGCCGCCATCCCAGTAGTTGCCGTGGCTGTCACGATCGCCAATTTGCAGTTTAACCGCCGGAACCAGCGTAATTTCCGCTGCATGTACCACCGCAGGAGCCACCAGCGACATCGAAAGCGCAAGGATCACAGATTTCAGCTTTGACATAGGTTTCCCCTTAATTAACAGTCCCCGTTCGGGCCGATAACAAAAGATTACCCCGCCACAACACCGCTGGTTATTCTCCGCAATCCTAATCTCTGACGTCCGGCATTTATTGGTAATTCATCCATTTTCCCTGCCTGATTTCTGCATAATTTCTCCTTTTTTGCCGCTAAAAAAGCCGGACGCTCAGGTCCGGCTGGAGAAATACGCGCAGGGATAAGCGCGGTTACGCTTTGCCCATCATCAGCTGACGCAGCGCGGCGAAATCCGCCGGCAGATTATGCGACAGCAGCGGCAGGTCAGCGCGATCGGCCAGCTCTTTCGGCAGCGGCAGCGTCTCCTGGAGGATCTCTTCAACGCTCTCCTTGAACTTCGCCGGATGCGCGGTACCGAGGAACAGACCATATTCACCCGGCTGCAGCTGGTCGCGCAGCGCGCGCCAGGCGATGGCTGCGTGCGGCTCAGAGGTGTAGCCAATGGCTTTCAGCTCGCGCATCGCCTGTTTGGTGGTTTCATCGTCCACCGCCGCATAGCCCAGCTCGTTCAGACGCCAGACTTTGCGACGGAACAGCTCTTCCACGCGCGGCCAGTTGTTCGGCTGGCTGACGTCCATCGCGTTAGACAGCGTCGCCTGGGTCGCTTTCGGCGCCCAGTTGCCGTCCTGCAGGAAACGCGGCACGGTATCATTGGCGTTGGTGGCGGCAATAAAGCGTTTAATCGGCAGGCCTAAAGACTTCGCCAGCAGACCCGCGGTCAGATCGCCGAAGTTACCGCTCGGCACGGAAATCACCAGCTGGTTACGCGCTTCCTGCGGCAGCTGCGCCACCGCTTCAAAGTAGTAGCAAATTTGCGCCAGCAGGCGGCTGATGTTAATGGAGTTCGCCGAATTCAGACCCAGAGCGACCTTCAACTCTTCATCGTCAAAGGCCTGTTTTACCAGCGCCTGACAGGCATCGAAGTCGCCATCAATCGCCACGGTTTCAATGTTGCCGCCCAGGGTACAGAACAGTTTTTCCTGCAGCGGGCTGATCTTGCCGCGCGGATAGAGGATAACGACTTTCACATTTGGCAGACCGTAAAACGCGTGCGCGACCGCCGCGCCGGTATCACCTGAGGTTGCCGTCAGAATCGTCACCGGTTTGTCGCCGGCGATATGGGTCAGCATCTGCGCCATAAAACGGCCGCCGAAATCTTTAAACGCCAGCGTCGGGCCGTGGAACAGCTCCAGACAGCCGACGTCATCCTGCACCTTACTGACCGGAGCCGGGAAGGTGAAAGCGGCGGCGATGCGCTGTTTGAGGATCTCCTGCGGGATCTCGTCGCCAATAAAGGCCGACAGAATTGTGGCGCTGCGGGAGGCCAAATCCATCTCCAGCATGTCGTCGATTTCAGTCAGGCTAAATTCCGGCAGATCGTGCGGAAAGAACAGCCCTTGCTGCTTGCCCAGCCCCTGCGTCACGGCCTGCGCGAAGCTGACCTGTTCGTTATGATCTTTTAAGTTATAGAGTTTCATTGGTTATCCCACTACTCGTGCGCCCGCCGTGTCCAGCCGGCAAATATGAACAAAGCCTTCCTGATTTTGCAGATAGTGCGTGCCCAGCCACTCCGCGACGCGTTGCGCGGTTTCCGGCTTATCGCACAACGCAAACAGCGTTGGGCCAGAACCAGAGATACCGCACGCCTGCGCGCCGATCTCCATTGCCGCCTGACGCGCTTCACTGAAGCCCGGCAGCAGTTTGGTGCGGTACGGTTCGGCAATCACATCTTTCATCAATTTCGCCGCCAGCTGCGACTGGCGGGTGTAGCAGGCATGAATAAAGCCCGCCAGGTGACGCCCGTGAGCGATACAGTCCTGGCGGCGATATTGCGCCGGGAGGATGGCGCGCGCTTCCGCCGTCGACACTTTGATCCCCGGATAAGCCAGCACCCATAGCCACTCGTCAAATCCCGGAATCTGCTGGCTGATGATGCCATTCTCTTCAATCATCAGCTGCATCCCGCCCAGATAGCAGGGAGCGACGTTGTCATAGTGGATGCTGCCGGAGATACGCCCTTCCATCTCCCCCATCAGCGCCAGCATGCGCATTTCATTCAGCGGCTTACCGCAGAATTCATTCATCGCTACCAGCGCGGCAACGACCGAACAGGCGCTGGAGCCGAGTCCTGAGCCAATCGGCATGTTCTTTTCCAGCACCATCGAAACCGGAACTTTTTTGCCTATTTCCTGGCAAAAACGCTCCCAGCACTGATAAACAATGTTCTCCTGCGGCGCGGCAGGTAATTTAGCGGCAAAACGACCGACGTTTTGCAGGCTGAAGCTTTCTGCCGCCTCTACCGAGACGTTGTCCCCCAGCAGCGTGCCATCGACCGGCGTCACCGCCGCGCCCAGCACATCGAACCCGACGCTCATATTGGCACTGGAAGCCGGGGCATATACTTTGACCATCTTAAACTCCTAACTTCCATGACAGGGTGCGCAACAGGTCAGCAAACACGCCGGCCGCCGTGACATCGTTACCCGCCCCATAACCGCGCAGCACCAGCGGCAGCGGCTGATAATAATGGCTGTAAAAGGCCAGGGCGTTCTCGCCGTTTTTCACTTTGAACAGAGGATCGTTACCATCAACGGCGGCAATTTTCACCCGACAGGTGCCATCCTCTTCGATATTACCGACGTAACGCAAGACTTTACCTTCGTCACGCGCTTTGGCAACGCGTGACGCAAACTCGTTATCCAGCGCGGGCAGACGCGCCATAAAGCTCTCAACATCGCCGCTGGCGTCAAATTCCGCCGGCAATACCGGTTCGACGACGATATCCGACAGCTCCAGCTCGCGGCCGGTTTCACGGGCCAGAATCAATAGTTTACGGGCAACGTCGACGCCAGAAAGGTCGTCACGCGGATCCGGTTCGGTATAGCCCATCGTGCGCGCCAGGGTTGTCGCCTCGGAGAGATTCATCCCCTCATCCAGCTTACCGAAGATAAACGACAGCGAGCCTGACAGTATCCCGGAGAAATGCAGCAGTTCATCCCCGGCGTTCAGCAGGTTTTGCAGGTTTTCAATCACCGGCAGCCCGGCGCCCACGTTAGTGTCGTAGAGGAATTTACGCCGTGAGCTGCTGGCAGCATGGCGCAGCTGATGATAATAATCCAGCGACGAGGTATTGGCCTTTTTGTTCGGCGTCACCACGTGGAAACCTTCGCGCAGGAAATCGGCGTACTGATCGGCGACCGCCTGACTGGAAGTACAGTCAACGATAACCGGGTTCAGCAGGTGGTACTCTTTAACCAGACGAATCAGCCGCCCGAGGTTCAGCGACTCTTTCGCCTCCGCCAGCTCCGCCCGCCAGTTTTCGAGATTCAGGCCGTGGACGTTGGTCAGCAGGGCCTGTGAATTAGCCACGCCGCACACGCGCAGGTCGATATGCTTGTTTTTCAGCCAGCCCTGCTGGCGCTTGATCTGTTCAATCAGCGCGCCGCCCACGCCGCCCACGCCGATGACAAAGACTTCAATCACCTGATCGGTATTGAACAGCATCTGGTGGGTCACGCGCACCCCGGTGGTCGCATCATCGTTGCTGACCACTACGGAAATCGAGCGCTCGGAAGAGCCCTGAGCAATCGCCACAATATTGATATTGGCGCGGGCTAACGCAGCGAAGAACTTCGCGGAAATCCCGCGCAGCGTGCGCATGCCGTCGCCCACGACGGAGATGATCGCCAGACGATCCATGATCGCCAGCGGCTCCAACTGGCCCTCTTTCAGCTCCAGATAGAACTCCTCTTCCATCACCCGTTTTGCGCGCGCGCAGTCGCTCTGCGGTACGCAGAAGCTGATGCTGTATTCCGAAGAGGACTGGGTGATCAGGACCACTGAAATCCCGGCGCGGGACATGGTGGCAAAGACCCGGGCGGCCATACCGACCATCCCTTTCATCCCCGGGCCGGAGACGTTGAACATCGCCATATTATTGAGGTTGGAGATGCCTTTGACCGGCAGACCGTCTTCCTCGAGACTGGCGCCGATCAGCGTGCCGGGCGCCTGCGGATTACCGGTGTTTTTGATAAGGCAGGGGATCTGGAACTGGGCGATAGGGGCAATGGTACGCGGATGCAGCACTTTGGCGCCGAAGTAGGAAAGCTCCATCGCCTCCTGGTAAGACATCGACTTCAGCAGGCGCGCATCGGGAACCTGACGCGGGTCGCAGGTATAGACGCCGTCAACATCGGTCCAGATTTCACAACAGTCGGCGCGCAGGCAGGCGGCCAGCACGGCAGCGGAATAGTCGGAGCCATTCCGCCCCAGCACCACCAGCTCCCCCTTCTCGTTACCGGCGGTAAACCCGGCCATCAGCACCATATGATCGGCCGGAATGTGGCTGGCGGCAATGCGGCGGGTCGACTCCGCGATATCAACGGTGGATTCAAGGTAATGGCCCACGGCCAGCAGTTTTTCGACGGGGTTAATCACGCTAACTTTATGGCCGCGCGCTTCCAGCAGACCTGCCATAACGGCAATAGATAACTTTTCGCCGCGGCAAATCAGCGCCGCGTTGACGCTATCAGGGCATTGGCCCAGCAGGCTGATACCGTGCAGGACATGTTTAATCTGGGCAAATTCTTGTGCGACAAACGCTTTCAGCTGCGCCAGCGGAAACCCCGGCTGCGCGTCGGCGAGGCCCTGCAGCAGTTCGGCAAAAATGCGTTCGGCGTCGGAGATATTGGTGAGCGCGTCCTGACCGCCGATGGTTTTTTCAATCATCGCGACCAGATGGTTGGTGATTTTCGCCGGGGCAGACAGGACGGTTGCTACCTGCCCCTGCCTGGCATTGCTCTCCAGAATATCGGCAACCCGCAGAAAACGTTCTGCATTTGCCACTGATGTACCGCCGAACTTCAACACGCGCATGGTTGTTACCCCTAGATTTTTTGTCGAAAAAAAAGCCCGCACTGTTCAGGTGCGGGCTTTTTTCTGTGTTTCCTGTACGCGTCAGCCCGCACCGTTACCTGTGGTAATGGTGATGGTGATAATGGTTGTCATCATGCCGATGCGTTTCATGGATGTTGTGTACTCTGTAATTTTTATCTGTCTGTGTCCTGTGCCTATATTGGTTAAAGTATCTGCCGGTTTAAGTCAACGAATTTTTACATTTCGCCTGTTCTCAGGCACCTGGGCAATGCGCCACAATGGCCTGACAATTCCTGCGCATTTGTGGAGTATCGCGCTTGCTATCAGCAGATATAACCATACTAAAATCTTATATCAGCACTTTACTCTGGTAGGTTTTTTTCAATATCGTGCAGCAATCGGTGCAACATCGCCGTGTCGCGCTGCTGCAAAAGCCCGATCCGCTGCTGCAGCCAGTCGGTGAGTTTGGTGTCTGCAGAGACGCCAAGTCGGGTCAACAGATCGTGAGTGCGCAGGCGTAATGCCTGCAGCTGATTTGCATCGGCGCAGGCGGAAGCGGCCGACGTCTGCTGCAGCAAAGAGGTCAACTGGTAGCAATAAACCATCACCGATTGCCCTAAGTTAAGCGAAGGATAGTCCGCCACCATCGGCACCCCGGTCAGGACATCGGCGAGCGCCAGCTCCTCGTTGCTCAGCCCGGAATCCTCGCGGCCAAACACCAGCGCGGCATGATTCATCCAGCGCGCTTTTTCTTCCAGCAGCGGCAACAGCTGCTGCGGCGTGGCGTAGTAATGAAAACGCGCCCGGCTGCGGGCGGTGGTCGCGACGGTAAAGTCGACATCGTGCAGCGCCTGCTCGAGGGTGGGATAAGTGCTGATATTATCGAGAATATCGCCAGAACCATGCGCCACCCAGCGCGCGGCAGGCTGCAGATGCGCATCGCTATCGACGATGCGCATGTCGCTAAAGCCCATCGTTTTCATCGCCCGCGCCGCCGCGCCAACATTCTCTGCCCTGGCCGGGGCGACTAATACAATAGATACACGCATTGTGACTCTCTTCTACGTTCTTACGCGGCGAAAATGGAAGCATGTCCATTTTTACGCGGCGAAAATTTACAAAATTGCAACAAAAATCACTAAAATTGCCGTTTATTACCCATAAAAAAGCCTAAACTGTTTCCAACAAACCTCGACACGGAGTATGTTAACAGAACGCTTTTATCCATCTGTTTGCCAATGAGATTTAAGGCAAACGCTCCCGACGGATATTGGATTCAGCATATTTACTAATTTACCCGCGCAACCACTTGAGCTGTGTAAGATTTGTGACTATTAATGGCATTACCATGCAATGATTTCACAAGACTGTTAACGTGCTACAATTGAATTTGATATATGTCAACGAAGCGTAGTTTTATTGGGTGTTCAGCCTCTCTTAGCCTGTTATATTGCTGTTAAAATGGTTAGGATGACAGCCGTTTTTGACACCGTCGGGTCCAGAGGGAAAGTACCCACGACCAAGCTAATGATGTTGTTGACGTTGATGGAAAGTGCATCAAGAACGCAATTACGTACTTTAGTCATGTTACGCCGGACATGTTAATTTGCGACATGCACCAGGCAGGTCAGGGACTTTGGTACTTCCTGTTTCGATTTAGTTGGCAATTTAGGTAGCAAACATGCAGACCCCGCACATTCTTATCGTTGAAGACGAGTTGGTAACACGCAACACGTTAAAAAGTATTTTCGAAGCAGAAGGTTATGATGTGTTCGAAGCGACCGATGGCGCGGAAATGCATCAGATCCTGTCTGAAAATGATATCAACCTGGTGATTATGGATATTAATCTGCCGGGTAAAAATGGTCTCCTGCTGGCGCGTGAACTGCGTGAACAGGCGGACGTCGCGCTGATGTTCCTGACCGGCCGCGACAACGAAGTTGATAAGATTCTGGGCCTTGAAATCGGCGCTGATGACTATATCACTAAACCGTTTAACCCTCGTGAACTGACTATTCGCGCGCGCAACCTGCTCTCTCGTACCATGAACCTGGGTACCGTGAGCGAAGAACGTCGCAGCGTAGAAAGCTATAAGTTCAACGGATGGGAACTGGATATCAATAGCCGTTCGCTGGTTAGCCCAAATGGCGAGCAGTACAAGCTGCCACGCAGTGAATTCCGCGCGATGCTGCACTTCTGCGAAAACCCGGGCAAAATCCAGTCACGTGCTGAACTGCTGAAGAAAATGACCGGCCGTGAGCTTAAGCCGCACGACCGCACCGTAGACGTGACCATCCGTCGCATTCGTAAGCACTTCGAGTCCACTCCGGATACCCCGGAAATCATCGCCACCATTCACGGCGAAGGTTACCGCTTCTGTGGCGACCTGCAGGAATAACATCCGTTTTCCGGCCATCACCACGTAAAAACGGCGCCTCCTGGCGCCGTTTTTTATTTGCCGATCCGTAGCGTATCCTTCCCGCCACCGCCAGATTTATCCTCCTTCGGTTTCGCCATGGATAGCGTATACCAGTCAACCCGCCGGGTCAGGAACATCAGCGCCGATAGCGCCAGCATCAACACACCGCTCCCCAGCAGCAGGGCGTTATCCTCCGAACGTAGCAGCGTCCACATCACTCCATCCAGCGCCAGCAGCGAGCAGACAAACAGCAGGCTATTGCGCCACCCTTTCAGCACCGCCTGCAGGTAAACGCCATTGATAGCGGCGCCGAGCAGACTGGCGACAATCCAGGCCGGCGTGAAGCCAAGGTGCTCGGAGAGCGCCAGCAGTACCAGATAAAACATCACCAGCGACAGACCGACCAGCAGATATTGCATCGGATGCAAACGGCAGGCGCTTAAGCTTTCAAAGACGAAAAAGGCCATAAAAGTCAGCGCGATCAGCAAGATGGCATATTTTGTTGCCCGGTCGGTCAGCTGATATTGGTCGGCAGGAGTGGTAACGCTGACATTAAACGCAGGCAGGCTCTGCCATTCGATGGTTTCATCATCGGGGAAATAGTGCGCCATGTTGTTAGCGAACCAGCTGCTTTGCCAGCTGGCGCTAAAGCCCGAAGCGCTGATTTCACGATGTTGCGGCAAAAAATCGCCGAGGAATCCCGGATGCGGCCAGTTGCTGGTCATCTGCAGGTCGCTGTTACGCCCGAGCGGAACCACCGAGAAGCTGCCGGTGCCGCTCAGGTTGAGCGCAAACGTCAGCGCCAGCGGCTTTGCCTGTAACGAGAGCGGCGGCATCGGCATATGTATCCCCTCGCCGCTGCCGCTTAGCCCAGGTCCCGGCTCGACGGACAAGGCGACGCCGTCGATTTCCGGAGCGGTTATAGAGCCAATTCCGCGCGCATCGCTGACGCTCACCACCAGACATGGCCTCCCCAGGGTTATGTTCTCTTTCTGCAGATCCGCCAGCCGCGCCGGGTCAAACTGCGCGTTAAACTGTACCTCGTTATGCCACAGCTGCCCTTCATAAATACCGATCTGGCGGGTCTCCACGTTCTGCCTGCCCTTTACCGCCAGCGACTCAGGTAACCAGTAGCGCAGCCAGCGATTCTGGTATTTCACCGTTGTTTTCCCCTCGACACGGGTCAGGGTTTCGACCACCGGAATGACAATCAGCGGCCCCGCCAGCTTTTGCGAACCGCTGGTGCTTTTCTCTAAGGCATCAACAACATCGTTATGATAATCCGCACGTTCAACGATCAGCTGGCGGACCATCATCAGCGGGACAGAGAGCAACAGAATGCACCCCAACAGGGTGCTCATTTTCCAGAACAACGGTGATTTCAACATAGCCTTCTCCTTAGTGAGGCCCTCACCTTAGTCCGGCTATGTGGGGAGAGTTTGAAGCTATGTGAAGGGACGGTGAAGTTGCAGGGTGGCCACCACGCCCCCCTGCGGGCGATTCGCCAGCCGAATCTCGCCCTGATGCAATCGCGCCACCTCGTGGACGAAAGCCAGCCCCAGGCCGCTGCTTTTTTGGCCATTCGCACGCGGCAGGGAGTAGAAACGCTCAAAAATACGCGCGAGAGCATAGTCAGGAACTCCGCTCCCGTTGTCGCTGACCGTCAGCTGTATACGCCCGTCGCGCGCTTCGGCAGCCATCACAATCTCGCCTCCCGTCGGGGTGAAGTCGATCGCGTTATCGAGCAGGTTGCCCAACGCCTGCGCCAACAGCTCGCTATCCCCTTCCATGGTCAACGCCCTGTCCTGGCAGCGCAGTTGCAGATGTTTCATCGCCAGCACGACCTCGCGTTCCTGCGCCAGACGCTGGAAAAGATGCGCCACCGCGATCGGCCGTGGCGTAATCTCCAGACGATTCTCCAGCCGCGCCTGCTGCAGCAGCTTTTCCACCAGCGATTGCATGCGCGCATTTTGCGCGAGGATATTGTCGGTGAAGCGTGCAGCAACCGCCGGAGGCGGCCCTTCCCTCAGGATCTCCGCCGCGCCGCGGATTGCCGCCAGCGGGCTTTTTAGCTCATGCGTCAGCGCATGGACGTAGTTTTCAATCGCGTGCTTACCTTCCAGTTTGATACGCATGCTTTCGAGCGCCAGCGCCAGTTTACGCAGTTCGCTGCTGCCAACAGCAGGCAGCGGCAGCGGACGATCGGCCGTCACGGAATCCGCGTAGCGCACCAGCTTGCCGATAGAAAAATTGATCCACCAGACCATCGCCGAGCCGATCAGCAGCGCAATCCCTAACAGCGCCCCGCCGGCCCACAAAATGCGACGTTCGCTGCGCTTAATCACCGAAGCCATCGCCTGATTGGGTTTACTGACGGTCAGCACGCCGATAATACGACCGTTATCGGTCACCGGGGCGGCGATATACATCGCTGAGCTGTCCGGATCGTCCGGGTCAGTTCGGGTGCTGCGGGCGCCGTACTGGCCGCGTAGCGTCAGCCAGACATCGTTCCAGCGGGAGTAGTCCTGCCCCACCGCTTCTCCTGTCGAGTCAAAAACGACTTTCCCCTGCGCGTCGGTCAGATAGACGCGGTATTCATTCCGGGTTTTGCGAATCCCCGCAATACTGGCGTTGAGCGGCTGCTGGCGCAGCGTCTGAAAGGCCTCGGCCAGACGCCCCTGCTGCGGATTGGCGGCGAGTAAGTCTTCACGCGCCAGCGCGGCCAGCAGCGTTGCGGTATCAATCAGCGTACCTTCCGTTGCGCGGCGTACGCCGGGTTTGACCTCCTGAACGAAAATCGACAGGACGAACCACGCCGCAACGGCGACAATCAGGAAGTAGCCAAGCAGCAGCCGCATGCCGATGCGCATCAGAAGCCTCCCAGGCTATACCCCATGCCGCGGTGGGTGTTAATCGGCGAAAGATGAGGATTCACCTCACGCAGTTTGGCGCGCAGGGTTTTAATATGGGTATCGACGGTACGGTCGTAGCTCTCATGCGCATCGCTCCACACCCGTTCCATCAGCTGCCGGCGGGAAAAAACGCGGCCAGGGGCGTGCAGCAGCGTTTTTAGCAGCAGATATTCATAGCGGGTCAGCGTTAACGGTTGGCCGCACCAGGTCACCTGAGTGGTGGCGTCATTGAGGGTAAACTCGCCCACCTGCAGCCGTGGCGAAGGGGCGGAAAACTTTTGCAACCGGCGTAACACGGTGCGCACTCGCGCGCAGACTTCACGCGGGGAAAAGGGTTTGGCAATATAATCATCGGCGCCGATTTCGAGCCCCAGCAGCTTATCCACCTCCTCGCTGCGCGCCGTCAGGAACAGTACCGGTAACGCCGGATAGCGCGTCAGCAGCTGGCGGCAGAGCTCAAAGCCGCTGATATCCGGCAGACCGACATCCAGAATCGCCAGGTCCGGGATCTGCTGGCGGGCGGCATCCAGCGCGGGTAGCCCGCGCCCGAATACGCTGACGATAAAGCCTTCCTGCTGAAGCATATAGACCAGCGTATCAGCAATACTCTGCTCATCTTCCACCAACCAGATCCGCGGTTGTTGCATCGGCGTTCCCTGTTATTTATTCCATGGCATGATCGGCACGGCGCTGAGCGCGTTCTTCGGCGAACCGTCGACGACTTTATCCGAATAGCTCATGTAGATCAGCGCATTACGTTTACTGTCGTAAAAGCGTACCACCTGCAATTTTTTAAACACCAGCGAGGTGCGTTTCTGGAACACCACCTCACCCTGCGACTTGCCGTTCTTAATCTTATCACTCAGCTCGATCGGCCCGACCTGCTGGCAAGAAATGGCCGCATCAGAGGTATCTTCCGCCAGCCCGAGGCCACCCTTAATCCCGCCGGTTTTCGCCCGGCTGATGTAGCACGTCACATTCTGCACATCCGGATCGTCAAAAGCTTCCACGACGATTTTATGGTCCGGGCCAAAAAATTTGAATACCGTATCCACGGAGCCAATTTGTTCCGCCTGGGCGACCTGACAACCGGCCAGTAAAAACAGCCCGGCTACTAACTTCTTGTATTTCATATTGTTACCATTCTTTAGAATTTAGCGGAGTGATGACGTTCTGCTCAGTGGAAAATGTTTATAGATCACAGCTTTACAAAATTCCTCACCATCGCCACTGACAAATCGCATTTATAAGCAAAAAAAACACTGAATGCTAAAACATCAAAAAATGCTATTATCCGCTACCTTAGTAGCAGGCTACCTGAGTTTAAGGATGAGGACATTTTATGGATCAAGCAGGGATTATTCGCGATCTCCTTAGCTGGTTAGAAGGTCACCTGGATCAGCCACTGTCACTGGACAATGTGGCGGCAAAGGCGGGTTATTCCAAGTGGCATTTGCAAAGAATGTTTAAAGACGTGACCGGCCATGCCATAGGTGCCTATATCCGCGCTCGTCGCCTGTCAAAATCAGCGGTCGCCCTGCGCCTGACTGCCCGCCCGATTCTTGATATTGCGCTGCAGTATCGTTTTGACTCACAGCAGACTTTCACCCGCGCGTTTAAGAAACAGTTTTCTTTAACGCCGGCGCTGTACCGCCGCTCCCCTGACTGGAGCTCCTATGGTATGCGTCCTCCGCTGCGTCTGGGCGAGTTCGCCATGCCGAAGCATGAGTTCGTCACGCTAAGCAATACCCAGTTGATCGGCGTGACCCAGAGCTACACCTGCAAGCTCGAAGAGATCTCTGACTTCCGTACCCAGATGCGCGTGCAGTTCTGGCGTGATTTCCTCGGCAATTCGCCGTCAATCCCGCCGCTGCTGTACGGCCTGCACGAACCGCGTCCGAGCCTTGAAAAAGACGACGAGCAGGAGGTCTTCTATACCACCGCGCTGATGCCGGAGATGGCGAACGGCCACCTGCACAACTCCCAGCCGATCGTTCTGGAAGGCGGAGAGTATGTGATGTTCACCTACGAAGGGCCAGGGACCGGATTGCAGGAGTTTATCCTGACGGTGTATGGCACCTGCATGCCAATGCTCAACCTGACCCGCCGCAAGGGGCTGGATATTGAACGCTTCTTCCCGGAGGATGAAAGCCGGGATCAGGACACGCCGATTCAACTGCGTTGTGAGTACCTGATCCCGATTCGTCGTTAACGCTGCAGCTCATCCAACGCGGGGGCGTCAAGATGCGACACATCCCCCGCCGTTTCCACGACCCAGCCCGATGCCAACCACAGACTCTGCTGATAATCCACCCGTGAAATTGAGCAGTTACGCAAACGCAGGCGGCGTTCCGCATGCGCGGGCAGACCGAGAATCGTACTGACCAGGCAGCCCAACGCGATGCCGTGGCTCACCAGCAGCGGTCGGCTCCCGGCAGGCAGATCCAGGCAGGACGCCAGCGCGGCATGCATCCGTTCGCTCAGCTCCTGCATCGACTCGCCTTGTGGAATACGGCCGTCCGGGGTGCCATTTACCAGCCGACGACGCCACTCCTCTTCTTCTTCACTCAGCGAGTCGATATGGCGCTTCTCAAGAACCCCCATATCCAGCTCGCGCAGCCGCGAATCAAGGGTAACGCCGCAGCCGCAGGCTTCCGCGATAATTTCCGCCGTCCGGCGCGTACGCCCCAAATCACTGGCAATAATATGCGTAATACCCAGCGATCTGGCGCGCTCGCCGACCTGCCAGGCCTGACGTTCGCCGTGGGCGGTTAGCGGGCTGTCGGACTGGCCCTGAATACGTCGCTCGGCGTTCCACTGCGTTTCACCGTGGCGAACTAGGTGTACCTGTAACATGCGTTTTTTCCGTTCTGTGCTCTTCACAATTTCGCTTGCGGGCGCCGTGCCTGCAGCGAAAACGATTTGGAGTATACTGCGATGACGTTAATGTATTCTGAGTCGTTTGATTATGCACCATGTTGTCTCAGCTACCACCAATCCCGCCAAAATTCAGGCAATTCTGCAGGCGTTTAACGAGATCTTCGGCGCCGGATCCTGCCATATTGCGTCCGTCTCCGTCGAGAGCGGCGTACCGGAACAGCCATTTGGTAACGAGGAAACGCGCGCTGGCGCACGAAACAGGGTGAGCAACGCACGTATTGCGCAGCCGAATGCCGATTTCTGGGTCGCCATTGAAGCCGGGATCGACGACGGCAGCACCTTCAGCTGGGTGGTGATTGAAGATCGCCATCAGCGCGGCGAAGCGCGATCGGCGACGTTGCCATTACCGACGGTGATCCTGGAACAGGTTCGCGCCGGTGAGGCATTAGGCCCGGTGATGTCGCAGCATACCGGTATTGATGAGATTGGCCGCAAAGAAGGCGCTATCGGCGTCTTCACCGCCGGTAAACTCACCCGCAGCAGCGTCTATCACCAGGCGGTGGTGCTGGCGTTAAGCCCGTTCCATAACCCTATTTACCGTTAAGCAGAGCCTGTTCCAGCCACTGTCGCAGCTCGGGCGGGGCCGATTTCAGGCTGTTGGAGCCGCGGGTAATGGTGGCAATCCCGGCGCCGAGCTCATTTTTGAGCTCGCGCTGGCTCATTTCGCCACGCAATAACTCTTCAATGATACGCACCCGCGTGCCCAGCGCTTCGCGCTCATCGGGCGTCAGCATTAATTGCAGTAATGGCAGATGCAGATCGTCGGCGTACGCCTGCTGGAGTAACGCTACGAAGCGAAGCCATTCCTGATGACGCTGTTCGGCCACTGCCGCTGAATATGGAGATTGTTGGGTCATGTTACGCCGCCATGTTGAGGCAGGCGACCGTGGCCGCCTGTCGAATGTACTCATTAACGAGTACAAAGCATAACATACTCCGTTCAATACTCTATCGATTTCGCGCGCCGGATCGCCGGCATGCCGCTCTCCGACGCGCGAATCACGGCGAGTATCAGTAGCGTTGCTTCCACTCCGCATCGCTCAGCATCGGCCCATTCTGCCCCATAAAGTAACGGTAGTACGCATCATAGGAGAGCACGTTCTTCACGTAGCCACGGGTTTCCGAGAACGGAATGCTCTCGATGAAGGCCACCGCATCGATGCGCCCGGCGCTATTGCCCTGCCAGGTCCGCACGCGTCCGGGACCGGCATTGTAGGCCGCCGAGGCATAGATACGGTTGTTACCGAACTGCTGATAAACATATTGCAGATAGCTGGTGCCAATATTGATATTGGTTGCCGGATCCAGCAGCTGTGACGGGCCGCTGTAGCCCGGGAGATTAAACATGCTGACCGTATGGGTCGCGGTACCCGGCATGATCTGCATCAGGCCGCTGGCGCCGACCGGCGAGCGGACTTTCGGATTCCAGGCGCTCTCCTGCCGGGCGATCGCCATCGCGTAGCTCTGCGGGATATCTTTGCCGCTGATATAACGCGAGAAGAGATCGTTGTAGGCCAGCGGGAAGCGCTCTTCCAACTGATCCCATAGCTTTCCGGCGATCGTGGCCTGAACGCTGAGATCCCACCAGTGCTGGTTGAAAGCGTAGCGCGCCAGCTGCGCCTGCTGATCTTTGGTCCGGCTGGTCACCAGGTTCGCCCATTCACTGCGGGCGGTGTTATCCATATTCCAGTACATCAGCTCGCGGACCCGGGCCATTTCCGGCCCCGAGGTCAACGCAGAGTCAAGGTTGGCCGGCGCTTTATCGATCCGGAAGGTAAACTCCTCTCCCAGACGCTGGGCGGCGATCATCGGATAGAAACCGCGCTGCTGCATCAGCGAGTGGAGGATCGCTTTCGCTTCGTCATCGCGCCCGCGCTCCAGCAGCAGATCCGCCTGCCAGTAGCGCCACTCATCTTTCTCTTTCGCTTCCATCGGCAGGCGCGCCAGCCAGGTATTCAGGCCGCGACGATCGCCGATCCCCAGCGCCATCCGCACCCGTCGTTCCACCAGCGGGGTGGATTGCGAACGCATAATGGCGTCATCGCGCCAGACGGCCTGTTCTTCGGTCACGTCGTTGCCCATCAGACGCCAGGCGACGATATCCCGAAGTTCCTGGGTTTGATCGTCATTGAGCTGCTGGGCCTGCACCAGCGAGGGGATCATCAGCCGGGCGTTTTCTACATCCTGGCGGGCGACGCTGGCAAACGCCACCGCCGCCATCTGGCGGGTGAAATCCGTCGCCCCGGTTGTGCGGGCGAAGGTCATCACGGTATTCGGATCATTGGCCAGCGCCACCACCGCGGACGAAATCGTCTGGTATTCAGGCGGCATCTGTTGCGCCAGCACGCTGACCAGGCCGGTATTACCCGCCTTCATCGCCAGGCGAATACGCTCAAGCCAGGCCAACGGGTCCTGCTTGCCGGAAGATCGCCAGGCGCTAAACAGCGCGTCACAGGCATTGGGCTGGCTTTTACCGCTCAGCCACAGCGTTTTCGCCCCTTCCCAGGCTTCCTGCGCCTGGCCCACGCTCAGTTTCGCATAGTAGTAATTACACTGCGCCTCGGTGCTGGCCGGCTTATCCGGACTAAACGCCAGCAGTCCTTGCCAGTCGCTACGACGCGCCAGCTCGTTGACGAAGCGCGATTTAAGGGAACGCGCGGGCGGCAGCGTCGGGTTCGCTTCGATGAAGTTTTTCACCACCAGCGTCGGCTGGTTCATCAGATCGTCAGCAATCTGCCGGTACTGGAGATAGGGGTATAGCGGATAGGTGGTTAGCGTAGGCATCAGCTGATCGACGATGGACATCTGCCGGCTGTCCCATGCCTGCTTAATTTGAGCGTAGCGGCTGCGCTGTTCATCCAGTGAATCCGCATGCGCCAGTTGGCTGAGCGTCAGCAGACTCACGCTGGCCGCCAGCAGACGCCATGCCATCGTTTTGGCTTTTTCCACAAGCTCTTCCTCTATATTAAGTACATCAGAGCAGCATCGTGCCGCGTGTAAAATATCCCGGTGTCGCTTTAGATATGCTAACCAGACAACGCCAAACGTGCCACGTCCTGGACATTTTTTTACTCTTCTGTGAATCCCATCGCCTCTCTGGGATTAACGCGCGAAAAAGGCTACACTTCGCCTTTGAAAACTATTCCGCAAAATAAAAGAGGCGAAGTCCACCGTGGCTCAATTCGTTTATACCATGCATCGTGTCGGCAAAGTGGTTCCGCCGAAACGACATATTTTGAAAAATATCTCCCTGAGCTTCTTCCCTGGCGCGAAGATCGGCGTTCTCGGTCTGAACGGCGCCGGTAAGTCCACCCTGCTACGCATTATGGCCGGTATCGATACCGATATTGAAGGTGAAGCCCGTCCGCAGCCGGGTCTTAAAATTGGCTATCTGCCGCAGGAGCCGCAGCTGAACCCGGAGCAAACCGTTCGTGAGTCCGTGGAAGAAGCGGTTGCCGAAGTGGTTAGCGCGCTGAAGGGCCTGGACGAGGTGTATGCGAAGTACGCCGAGCCGGATGCCGATTTCGATAAGCTCGCGGCGCAGCAGGGCAAGTTCGAAGAGATTATCCAGGCGCACGACGGCCACAACCTGAACGTTCAGCTGGAGCGTGCGGCCGATGCCCTGCGTCTGCCGGACTGGGACGCGAAAATCGCCAACCTTTCCGGGGGGGAACGCCGCCGCGTGGCGCTGTGCCGCCTGCTGCTGGAAAAACCGGACATGTTGCTACTCGACGAACCGACTAACCACCTGGATGCCGAATCCGTGGCGTGGCTGGAACGCTTCCTCCACGACTTCGAAGGTACCGTGGTGGCGATTACCCACGACCGTTACTTCCTCGATAACGTGGCCGGCTGGATCCTCGAACTCGACCGCGGCGAAGGGATTCCGTGGGAAGGCAACTACTCTTCATGGCTGGAGCAGAAAGATCAGCGTCTGGCGCAGGAAGCCTCTCAGGAAGCGGCGCGCCGCAAATCAATTGAGAAAGAGCTGGAATGGGTACGCCAGGGCGCGAAAGGCCGTCAGTCGAAGGGCAAAGCCCGTCTGGCGCGCTTTGAAGAGCTCAACAACGTTGAGTATCAGAAGCGTAACGAAACCAACGAACTGTTTATTCCGCCTGGAGCCCGTCTGGGGGATAAAGTCGTTGAGGTGAGCAACCTGCGTAAATCCTACGGCGATCGCCTGCTGATCGACGATCTGACCTTCTCCGTACCGAAAGGAGCCATCGTCGGGATCATCGGGCCGAACGGCGCGGGTAAATCGACCCTGTTCCGCATGATGTCCGGCCAGGAACAGCCGGATGCCGGCTCTATCACCCTCGGTGAAACCGTGAAGCTGGCGTCCGTCGATCAGTTCCGTGACGCGATGGATAACAGCAAAACCGTCTGGGAAGAAGTTTCCGGCGGGCTGGATATCATGAAGATCGGCAACACCGAGATGCCAAGCCGCGCCTACGTCGGCCGCTTCAACTTTAAAGGTGTCGATCAGGGTAAACGCGTTGGCGAATTGTCCGGCGGCGAGCGCGGTCGTCTGCACCTGGCGAAGCTGCTGCAGGTTGGCGGCAACGTGCTGCTGCTCGATGAACCGACCAACGACCTGGATATCGAAACTCTGCGCGCGTTGGAAAACGCCCTGCTGGAGTTCCCGGGCTGCGCGATGGTCATCTCGCACGACCGTTGGTTCCTCGACCGTATCGCCACCCACATTCTGGATTACCAGGATGAAGGCAAGGTGGAGTTCTTCGAAGGTAACTTTACCGAATACGAAGAGTATAAGAAACGCACCCTCGGCGCCGATGCGCTGGAGCCGAAGCGAATCAAATACAAGCGTATCGCGAAGTAAGCCACGCAGTCATAAAACGGGCGGCTCATACTATAATGCCGATCATTTAAGGATTCATTGGCCGCTCCTGTGGTGACATAAAAATCCGTAATCACAGCGTGATTACGGATTTTTTTATGCGGGGAAGCCAGAAAACGGATGTCCTGCGGAATATTCCGCTGACTTCCGAGGAATGTTCCGTTCACGGTGAATGCATCACTTTTCTCACCCCCGCGCTGCCAGCCTGTGACCGCTCTGTCGCTATATCGTTGCTGAACGTTTTTTCAGCAACGACCATTATGTCAGCATGGAACATCGGGACAGACAGCAGGGGGTTGGGACGGCTAAAAATCGCTGAGGCGCAGGCGGCCCCGAAGGGGTGAGCTCCAGAGGGAGGGGCGAACAACCTGGCGGAGGCAAGCCTTACGGGGAAGTGACCTCTTGCCGTCCGCGAAAAGCCAGACGGCGAAGACGGGAGACGAAGGTGTCGCGCAGCGACGATTTTTCTTGCCTGAATGCCGGGTTCCCGGGGCCGGACGAAACCGGCCCCGGGCAGTTCACCTGCATGGCGGGAAACAAAAGTGTGCGAAACATATGGTGATATTCCACCGTAAGCGAACGGGATATTTTACAGCACAAGCGAAGAAAACAGCTTCGCCAAACCACCGTTTACCGGCATCACGTCACGCCACGATAAACCCTAAAAATATGCTGGCCGCCTTGAGTGACCAGCAGGACGATCAGCCCGGCTCGCCCATCAGCTGTTTCACCAGCTCGACGCAGCGCAGGAAGCGCGTATCGTAGTCCGGCTCTTTGACATGCACGAAGTCAATCTCATTTTCTTTAAGCAACGACACCAGCAGGGTCTGGAACTCTTTGCGATCCACCGAGCTGCCGAGGCTGCGTAAACCATCGGCCACCCACGGGGTATTGTTCTCCAGCAGGATCACCAGGTCGAAGCGATACTCGTCGATCAGCGCCTGCACGAAAGGGTGCTCGCGCCCCTCATATTTAAGGCAGAAGGCCTGGGTACTGACAAAATCGGTATCGATAAACGCCACTTTATTAGCATATTTCACTGCAAAATCAATGTACTGAGCATGACCAAGCGCGATTTTGTCATAATCGGAATACTGCAACGCCATCTCGTCGCCGCCGAGGTGCGAGAAGACGTAATCACGGCCATACTCCCAGGCGCTGGTGGTATTAAAAATGTTCGAGAGCTTATTCACCAGCGTCGATTTACCGCTCGACTCGCCGCCGAGGATCGCCACCGTACGCACGAAGAACGGCTTCACTTCCGTTGGGATATATTCCCAGTAGCGGAACGGGTTTTCACGGATCTGCCCGCCGCTGATGCTCATAAAGGTGCGCTTAGGATCGATCAGCACGGTTTCGATCCCCAGATGCTGTAAATACTGGTGCGCATCCGCCTCTTCCGAGGTGTAGATCCAGTTTGGCTGAATGCCCTTATCGCTCATAAATCCGCGGATCCCGCGGCTCCAGACGTCCCAGCCGTGTGGGTAAGGCTCCATCCCCTCTTCATTAAACGCATGAATGCGGATGTTTTTCTGATATTTGAAGGTTTGCAGCAGCCAGCGCAAACGGTCAGAGACCGTCGGCTGTTGCGACATCGCGCTGTCTTCGAACAGCTGACGATCGCGGGTATCGTCGTAGCCCATAATGATGTGCAGTTCGTCCACCTGGCTACAGGCGCGCTGAATCAAATAGATGTGCCCGGTATGCAGCGGGTAAAACTTACCAAACACCACGCCGACGCTCTTTTGCTGACGCGGAAACTCAAGGCCGAGAAAACGGTGCAGCGCTTCCAGCTTCTGCGCGCTTGGGCTTTTGATTTTGGCATTCAACAGTTGGCTCAGATAGCCTTTGGTCATTCCGCTGGCTTCCGCCACCTGCTGCAGCGTACAGCCCTTCTGCTTAATGGCGGTTTTGAGATAGTCGAACGATGACACAAGAGCCTCCTGCTTTACTAAAAATAAAGAAAATACCCGATGGCTTTCTGCTGGCGGGCAGGCGGCAAACGAGTGAACGCCATGACCCGGGTGAACGAACGCCGCCTACGCCTCTGCCGCCGCAAAGGCGACGGGTATTTAATTATAAGTCGTCAAAGACACTTAGTGCGTCTGAAAGCTTTTTCACACCAAAGATTTGCATCCCTTCCGGCGCTTTTTTCGGCACGTTGGCCGCCGGGACAATAGCGCGGCGGAAGCCGTGCTTCGCCGCCTCGGAGATACGCTCCAGGCCGCTGGGCACCGGACGGATCTCGCCGGACAGCCCCACTTCACCAAAGACCACCAGATCGTGCGGCAGCGGACGATCGCGCAGGCTGGAGACCATCGCCAGCAGCAGCGCCAGATCGGCGCTGGTTTCCGCCACCTTCACCCCGCCAACAACGTTCACAAACACGTCCTGATCGGCCATTTGCAGCCCGCCGTGGCGGTGCAGTACCGCCAGCAAAATGGCCAGACGGTTTTGTTCCAGCCCTACCGCCACGCGGCGCGGATTAGACATCATCGAGTGATCGACCAGCGCCTGAATCTCCACCAGCAGCGGACGGGTGCCTTCCCAGACCACCATCACCGAACTGCCGGAGGTGACTTCGTCGCCGCGGCTGAGGAAAATCGCGGAAGGGTTGCTGATTTCACGCAGCCCCTGTTCGGTCATCGCGAAAACGCCCAGCTCATTCACCGCGCCGAAGCGGTTTTTATGGCTGCGTAAGGTGCGAAAGCGCGAGTCGGCGTCGCCATCCAGCAGCACCGAGCAGTCAATACAGTGCTCCAGAACCTTCGGCCCGGCCAGCGAGCCATCTTTGGTCACATGACCCACCATCACAATCGCCACGCCGCGCGTTTTCGCAAAGCGCGTCAGATAGGCCGCGGTTTCGCGCACCTGGGCAACGCTGCCCGGCGACGACTGCACGTCGGCCATATGCATCACCTGGATCGAGTCGATGACCATCAGCTGCGGCTTTTCTTCATCGGCTATCTGGCAGATTTGCTCAATGCTGGTCTCGGAGAGCATATTGAGATTGGCGGTCGGCAGCCCGAGGCGGTGCGCGCGCATCGCCACCTGCTGCAACGACTCTTCCCCGGTGACGTACAGCGTTTTCATGCTTTCCGCCAGCCGGCACAGCGTTTGCAGCAGCAGCGTCGATTTACCGGCCCCCGGGCTACCGCCAATCAGAATCGCGCTGCCCGGCACCACGCCGCCGCCGAGGACGCGGTCAAACTCTTTAAATCCGGTGGAAAAACGCGGTAGCGCCTCAAGGCTGATCTCCGACAGCTTTTGCACCTTCGACACGCCGGCATTACCGGCATAGCCCGTCAGGCGTTCGTTTCTCGCCACCTGCGGCGAAGCGGCAATACGCACCTCAGTGATGGTATTCCAGGCATGACAGGCGCTGCACTGCCCCTGCCAGCGCGGGTAATCCGCACCACATTCATTACAGACAAATGCGCGTTTTGGAGCTTTCGCCACGTTAACCTCTTACTTTTGATTCATGCTGCCCGAGAGGATACAGAATACCCCCATCAGGTCAGCGTGGCGGATGGTGACCTCCGCCAGCTCATTCACTTTGGGTTTAGCATGATAGGCGATCCCCAGACCCGCCGCCTTAATCATCGGTAAATCGTTGGCGCCATCGCCGATTGCCACGGTTTGCGTCGGCGGAATTTCATATTTCTCCGCCAGTTTGCGCAACGTCGCGGCCTTATATTTCGCATCAACGATATCGCCAATCACGTTACCGGTCAGTTTACCATCCATAATCTCCAGCTCATTGGCGACCACGGCGTCAAGATGCAGCTTATCGCGCAGATATTCGGCGAAGAAGGTAAAGCCGCCGGAGGCAATCGCCACCTTCCAGCCCAGCGTTTCCAGCTTCAGCACCAGCTGCGTCAGCCCCGGCATCAGCGGCAGCGATTCACGCACCTGCAGCAGAATATTGGCATCGGCATCTTTTAGCGTCGCCACCCGCTGACGCAGGCTGGCGGTAAAATCCAGTTCGCCGCGCATCGCGCGTTCGGTCACTTCCGACACCAGCTCGCCGGTCCCGGCCAGTTTGGCGATCTCATCAATGCACTCGATCCGAATCGCCGTGGAGTCCATATCCATCACCAGCAGCCCCGGCGTGCGCAGGTGCGGGATTTTACCCAACGGCGCCACATCCAGCCCCGCTTCGTGCGCCAGGCGGGTCGCCCGCTGGGTCAGCGAGCCCGCCAGGCGAATCACCTGGTAGTCTTCGACAACCCAGGATGCGACGATAACCAGCGCCGCCCCCAGTTCGTGCTGCCAGGCCGTCAAACGACGCTTATCAAGACCGCGCCCGTAGAGTAACCAGCCGCTGCGTCCAGCGTGATAATCCAGCGGCATGACCTCATCACCGCTTAGCGAAAGCGGTAATCCAGGCCACAGGGAAACATCTTCAGGCAGGTCGCACCAGGTCAAACTGTTTGGCATTACGGCTCCACATTTCTTTATTCAGACCAGGAAAATAACGCATGAGGCTACCTTGTAACCAACGCTTCTGGCAACATTAAGCTGTAAATATTAAAGGTGGAATATGGTACGCGCAAAACTGAAATTCCGACTGCATCGCGCCGTCATTGTTCTTATCTGTCTCGCACTGCTTGTCGCCCTGATGCAAGGCGCGTCGTGGTTCAGCCAGAACAGCCAAAAGCAACGTAATCCGCAGTTAGAAGAACTGGCCCGCACCCTTGCGCAGCAGGTTACGCTGAATCTGGCGCCGATGATGCGTAGCGAAACGCCCGACGAGAAGCGCATTGGCCAGCTGCTGGAACAGCTTACGCAACGGAGCCGCATCCTTGATGCCGGCGTCTATGACGACCAGGGCGATTTGGTCGCCCGCTCCGGCGAAGGCGTCGACGTGCGCGACCGGCTGGCGCTGGACGGCAAAAAAGCCGGCGGCTATTTCAATCAGCAAATCGTCGAACCCATCGCGGGTAAAAACGGCCCGCTGGGCTATCTGCGCCTGACGCTGGATACCCATACCTTAGCCACCGAGGCGAAACAGGTGGATAATACCACCAATATTCTACGCCTGATGCTGCTGCTGTCGCTGGCCATCGGCGTCGTCCTGACCCGCACCTTGCTGCAGGGGAAGCGCACCCGCTGGCAGCAATCGCCCTTCCTGCTCACCGCCAATAAGCCGGTACAGGACGAAGATAAAGATGAATAAGGAAATCCCCGATGTCGACGCTACGCCTGCTGCTCTCAGACTCCTACGACCCCTGGTTCAACCTCGCGGTAGAAGAGTCTATTTTCCGCCAGATGCCCGCCACGCAGCGGGTGCTATTTCTGTGGCGCAACGCTGACACGGTGGTCATTGGCCGGGCGCAAAACCCGTGGAAAGAGTGCAACACCCGCCGGATGGAAGAGGACAACGTGCGTCTGGCGCGCCGCAGCAGCGGCGGCGGCGCGGTATTCCACGACCTGGGCAATACCTGCTTTACCTTTATGGCGGGGAAGCCGGAGTACGATAAAACCGTCTCGACGCAAATTGTGCTGGCCGCGCTCAACGCGCTCGGCGTGACGGCGGAGGCTTCCGGGCGCAATGACCTGGTGGTCAAAACCGCCGAAGGCGATCGCAAAGTCTCCGGCTCGGCCTACCGGGAAACCCTCGACCGCGGCTTTCACCACGGCACGCTGCTGCTGAATGCCGATTTAAGCCGCCTGGCGAACTATCTCAACCCGGATCAAAAGAAGCTGCAGGCAAAGGGCATTACCTCGGTACGCGGCCGCGTCGCCAATCTGGTCGACCTGCTGCCGGGTATTACCCATCAGCAGGTCTGCGCCGCGATTGAGGAGGCCTTTTTCAACTATTATGGCGAGCGCGTGGCTGCGGAAGTGATTTCGCCGGATAACACGCCGGATCTGCCGAACTTTGCCGAAACCTTCGCCCGCCAGAGCAGCTGGGCATGGAATTTTGGTCAGGCGCCCGCCTTCTCTCATCTGCTGGATGAGCGCTTTCGCTGGGGAGGCGTCGAACTGCATTTCGACGTCGAGAAGGGTCATATCACCCGCGCACAGGTGTTCACCGATAGCCTGAACCCGGCGCCGCTGGAAGCGCTGGCGGCACGCTTGCAGGGCAGTCCGTATCGCGCCGAGGCGCTGCGGCAGGCATGTGAAGCGCTACGGGCGGATTTCCCCGAGCAGGAACAGGAGCTACGTGAGCTGTCCGCATGGATAGCGGGTGCGGTGCGGTAACGGGGGGAGAAAGGTATCTGCTGCGGCGTGAGCGCCTTAGCGGGAAACCGCGGCCCTCCCCAAATCGGGGAGAGCCGTTCGTCTTACTCTTGATCGCCGAGCAGAACAGATTCGAGGGCGATTTTGATCATATCGTTGAAGGTGGTCTGACGCTCGGCAGCGGTAGTCTGCTCGTGCGTACGGATATGGTCAGAGACGGTGCAGATAGTCAGCGCTTTCGCCCCGAACTCCGCCGCCACGCCGTAGATACCGGCCGCTTCCATTTCCACGCCCAGGATGCCGTATTTTTCCATGACGTCGAACATTGACGGGTCCGGCGTGTAGAACAGGTCGGCGGAGAAAATGTTACCCACGCGGGCGTCTACGCCCAGCGCTTTCGCGGCGTCAACGGCGTTACGCACCATGCCGAAGTCAGCAATCGCCGCAAAGTCATGGTCCTTAAAACGCAGACGGTTTACTTTAGAGTCGGTGCACGCGCCCATACCGATCACCACGTCACGCAGTTTCACATCAGCGCGTACCGCGCCGCAGGAACCCACGCGAATGATCTTCTTCACACCAAAATCGGTGATCAGCTCTTTGGTATAGATGGAGCAGGAGGGGATACCCATACCGTGGCCCATCACGGAGATTTTGCGGCCTTTATAGGTACCGGTGAAGCCCAGCATGCCACGCACGTTGTTCACTTCGCGCACATCTTCGAGGAAAGTTTCGGCAATATGCTTCGCACGCAGCGGGTCGCCCGGCATCAGCACGACGTCAGCGAAATCACCCATCTCGGCGTTAATGTGTGGAGTTGCCATCGTTTTATCCTTTTATTTTTTGTCTGCATAATGGGCGGGAAGTCCCCGCCCAAATCCATCAGAACATGGCTTTGCCATATTCCATATCAGAGGTACCGAAGTACTTCGCCAGGGTCTGACCGATGTCGGCGAAGGTTTCGCGGTGGCCAAGTGAACCCGGTTTAACCTTCGGACCGTAAACCAGAACCGGGATATGCTCACGGGTATGGTCGGTACCGGTCCAGGTCGGGTCGCAGCCGTGGTCGGCGGTGAGGATCAGAATATCGTCTTCACCGACCAGCGCCATCAGCTCAGGCAGACGGCGGTCGAACAGCTCCAGGCCCGCGGCGTAGCCCGCCACGTCGCGACGGTGGCCCCATGAGGAGTCAAAGTCGACGAAGTTGGTAAAGACGATAGTCTCGTCACCGGCCTCTTTCATCTCTTTAATGGTGGCGTCAAACAGCGCATCCAGACCGGTGGCTTTCACTTTTTTAGTGATTCCACAGTTGGCGTAGATGTCGGCGATTTTGCCCACGGAAACCACCTGACCGCCCTTCTCGTCCACCAGCTTCTGCAGCACGGTGGCGGCAGGCGGCTCGACGGCCAGGTCATGACGGTTACCGGTACGCTGGAAGTTACCCGCCTTGTCACCGATAAACGGACGCGCAATCACGCGGCCGATGTTGTACCCGCCTTCGGTCAGCTCTTCGCGCGCGATTTCGCACAGCTCATACAGCTTATCCAGACCGTAGGTCTCTTCATGGCAGGCAATCTGGAACACCGAGTCAGCAGAGGTGTAGAAAATCGGCTTGCCGGTTTTCATATGCTCTTCGCCCAGCTGATCCAGAATCACGGTACCAGAAGAGTGGCAGTTGCCGAGGTAGCCCGGCAGGTTTGCGCGCTTAACCAGTTTGTCCAGTAGCTCCTGCGGGAAGCTGTTTTCATGGTCAGAGAAATAGCCCCAGTCAAACAGCACCGGCACGCCGGCGATTTCCCAGTGCCCAGACGGCGTATCTTTACCGGAAGAGAGTTCGTGCGCCCATGCATAGGCGCCGACGATTTCCGCGTTTCCATCCATTCCTGCCGGAATGAAGCCAGTAGAACCTTCATGCGCTTTCGCCAGACCCAGACGAGTCAGGTTTGGCAAATTCAGCGGGCCTTGACGGCCATTGTCAGCTTCCCCTTTGGCACAGGCTTCAGCAATGTGTCCCAGAGTGTCTGAGCCGACGTCGCCAAAACGAGCGGCATCTTCAGTCGCACCGATGCCGAAGGAGTCCAGCACCATAATAAATGCACGTTTCATATTATTCTCCGTACCTTTTGCGCTGCAAAAAAGCGATCAGATCAGTATACCGTTATTCGGTTATTCGGCGATAGACCGTCGGGTTTTCTTTCGGTGCCTTATCGTCCAGTTTAATTGCCGCTTTGACGGCTTTGGCGGCGTCCTGCCAGCTGGTTTCGTCTTTGGCGTGAATCACCGCCAGCGGTCGCTGCCCGTCAACGCTATCGCCCTGGCGAACCATATCGGTAAAGCCAACGCTATAATCAATCGGGTCGGACGCCTGGCGACGGCCGCCGCCCATCGACACCACCGCCATACCCAGCGCACGGGTGTCCATTTCGCTGACAAAGCCTTCACCATCCGCGTAGACCGCTTTGCTCAGCATGGCGGCAGGCAGATAGTTATCGTAGTTTTCAATGAAATCACGCGGGCCCTTCTGCGCGGCCACCATCCGGCCAAAGACTTCCGCCGCTTTGCCGTTATCCAGCACCGCCTGCAGCTTCGCCCGCGCCTCAGCGTCGTCCTGAGCCAGCCTGCCGGAAATCAGCATCTCGACGCACAGCGCCATGGTCACATCAAACAGACGCGGATTACGATATTCACCGGTCAGGAACTGTACCGCTTCACGGACCTCGACGGCATTGCCGGCGCTGGAGGCCAGAACCTGGTTCATATCGGTCAGCAGCGCGGTCGTGCGTACCCCTGCGCCGTTGGAGACGCCAACGATCGCTTCGGCCAGCGCAGCAGAGAGTTCATAGGTCGGCATAAAGGCGCCGCTACCTACTTTCACATCCATCACCAGCGCATCGAGACCTTCCGCCAGTTTTTTCGCCAGAATCGACGCGGTGATCAGCGGGATGGAGTCCACCGTCGCGGTAATATCGCGGGTGGCATAGAAACGTTTGTCGGCAGGAGCCAGCGAGCTGGTCTGCCCGATGATGGCCACGCCAACATCCTGAATAATTTCGCGGAAACGGCTGTCGTCCGGGAAGATATCAAAGCCCGGAATGGCTTCCAGTTTGTCGAGGGTACCGCCGGTATGGCCGAGGCCGCGCCCGGAGATCATCGGCACATAGCCGCCGCAGGCGGCAACCATCGGGCCAAGCATCAGCGACGTCACATCGCCAACCCCGCCGGTAGAGTGCTTATCGACAATTGGGCCGTTAAGGTTAAGGCTTTTCCAGTCCAGAACGGTTCCTGAATCCCGCATCGCCATGGTCAGCGAAACGCGTTCCGGCATCGACATATCGTGGAAAAAGATGGTCATCGCCAGCGCGGCGATCTGCCCTTCGGAAACGGTGTTATCGCGAATCCCGTTGATGAAAAAGCGAATTTCATCATCGCTCAGCGCGTGACCATCACGTTTTTTTCGAATAATTTCTTGTGCGAGAAACAAGGTAACCCCCTGAGGAATAAGGTCAGTTTTGGCGGGCGGCGTTCTCTGCGCCCGCGCTAAGATCCTGTCGTCCGGCCGAGCGCAGCGACGCCGGGGAGACCCAGGAGTCGGCGCTGCCGCGCCTCGTCCGGGCGACATTTACGCCTTAGTAGCTGCTGGCGCTCTTACCGTCGCCGTGACCCAACGCTTTCAGCAGGCTGGCCAGCAGGCTGGATGCGCCAAAACGATAGTGGCGAGAGTCCGCCCAGTCAGCGCCAAACAGTTCATCGGCAATCGCCAGAAACTGCCGGGCGTCTTCGGCGCTACGTACGCCGCCCGCGGGCTTAAAGCCGACGGTTTTCTGCACGCCCATATCGCGGATCACTTCCAGCATGATACGCGCGCTTTCCGGCGTCGCGTTCACCGGTACTTTACCGGTAGAGGTTTTGATGAAATCCGCGCCTGCTTTGATAGAGATTTCAGACGCTTTACGGATTAATGCTTCTTCTTTCAGCTCACCGGTTTCGATGATCACTTTAAGCAGTACGTTGGCCGCCGCACAGGCTTCCTTGCAGGCTTTTACCAGATCGAAGCCGACCTGTTCGTTGCCGGCGATCAGCGCGCGGTACGGGAATACCACGTCAACTTCATCCGCGCCGTAGGCAATCGCCGCGCGGGTTTCCGCCAGCGCGATATCGATATCATCGTTACCGTGCGGGAAGTTGGTTACCGTGGCGATACGGATGTCCGGGGTGCCCTGCGCGTTCAGCGTTTTGCGAGCGATCGGGATAAAGCGCGGATAGATGCAGATAGCCGCGGTATTGCCTACCGGCGTTTGCGCCTGATGGCACAGCGCGATCACCTTCTCATTGGTGTCATCGTCATTCAGCGTGGTCAGGTCCATCAGTTTCAACGCGCGCAGGCTGCTTGCAGATAAATCAGTCATTTCATACTCCGACGGCTTATTGCCGGTTCAATAGTTTGTTTCACCTTGCGAGTCTGTGATTATTGTAACATCACCTCGCAGCCACACTTCGACACCCATCACAGTTAATGAAAACTAATTGCTAACTTGCATTAGAATAATGTGATGATTGTCACTAAAAACGGTTCAGTACCGACCTTCTCCCGGCCCGACTATCTTTAAGCATAATCAAAATGGCTTACCGCGAGAGGATGTTATTATTATAACATAAACTAACGTTCACTCTCGACAAAAACGGATGACATTTGTGCTGATAACGGCTTAATACCCGGCTATTTCATGAAAATAAAGGGGTTTATTTAAAAGCAAGGAATGATGGAATTATCACATCAGGAAGAAAAGCAGCGATAGATCTGATGCGGTGCGGAATCGAAAGGAATACGGCAATCGCTCTTTTCGCCCGTGACGCGTCGCGCGAAAACAAAACAATGGGCTGCGAAGGCGGGAAGACTCCCTGGCCCCTCACATTGCGTAGAACAATTCTTTTGTATTATTCATCAGGGCGTTAGCAATAACGTCAGCCGGTTCCTCGCGCAGTTCACACAGGGTGGCAAAGACGCGCGCCGCCTGTTCCGGCCGATTAGGCTGCCCCTGAAAGCCATTGAGCGGCATATCCGGGGCATCCGTTTCCAGCAGCAGCGCCGACAGCGGCAGACGCGCCATCACCTCACGGCTCTTACTGGCCCGCGGATAGGTGATGGTGCCACCCACGCCGATTTTATAGCCCGACTGCACAAAACGCTCCGCCTGCTGCAGACTGCCGGCAAAGCCGTGTACCACGCCGGTTCTGGGCAGCGCATGTCGTTTCAGCAGCATCGCCAGCTTATCGTGCGTGCGTCGGGAATGAAGAATCACCGGCAGGTCGTAGCGTTTTGCCAGCCGCAGCTGCGCCTCCAGCACCGCCTGCTGGCGCTCAAACTGCGGATCTTCACGATAGAGATCGAGACCGATCTCCCCCACCGCCACCAGCTTTCGCCCGCGCTGCTGCAGGCAGGCTTCAAGCTGTTCAAGACTGCGTTCATCGTGGCGTTCAATCGCAATAGGGTGCAAGCCTACGGCGGCGTACAAGGCATCGTGCTGTTCCGCCAGCGCCAGCACCCGGGGGAAATGTTCCGCCGCAATTGCCGGAACAATAATTTGCATCACGCCCGCTGCCGTGGCCCGGGCAAGACTCTCTGTTTCGTGACCGGCGAACGGCGGAAAATCAAAATGGCAATGAGTATCAATAAACTGCAGCGTCATGCCAGATCCTCGTTATCAAAGCTGGCATCATTGGCCTGTGGGGCGGCGACGAAGGTTGCCTGATGCGCGTCATTGGCGACAGACGCCGGCGGGACCACCACCGCAGTCGGTTGCACAACCCGCGGCATATGGCGCAGCAATGGCGGACGATCGGCAAGCAGCTTCCCGACCGTCGCCAGAAAGTAGCGCCCGCACTGACGGCCGGTTTTATAGTCTTCCAGCAGCGCCGGTAGACGACTCCCCAGGGCCATGCTTTTCAGCGGTTTCTGGGGAAAAATTTCGAGGATCCGCAGCTTACCCGGCGGCTTCTCAATAAACTGCTGAGTGGCGCGGTAGGTGGCTTCATGGTGTTGTACCAGATTCACAAACGGCTGCAGACTGCTTTCGCCCAGCCAGCGCTCCATTCGCTTAAACCACTGCGGGGTATAGTACATCTGCGAGGGCACCGTGCGGATCACCACGATAGTCTGTGCCCCGCGTTTGGCCGCCTCCTGAACGGGAATCGCATCGCTGACGCCGCCGTCCAGATAGCTGATACCGTCCAGCATGACGCCGCTGCGATAAAAACCGGGAATCGCGCTCGAGGCGCGGATCAGATCAAGCCAGGTATTTTGCGTGGGGGAAAAGTAGTTTGGCGTATAGTCATCGCCGCGGCAGGCGCACATCCACAGCTCTTTCCCTTGGGCGAAACGCTCCTCCGCATAGCTCATCGCCAGCGGCATTTTTTGCGATGTCGTCGCCACCAGCCAGTCGAGGTCGATCAGGTTGCCGCCGCGGACAAAGCGCATGGGATCGAAAAATTCGCGGGCGGTGGTGTAGCGGGTGATGACCTTACGCGCATAGCCCTGCTGGTTACACATATACGCCGACAGGTTCTGCGCCCCGGCAGATGTTCCGAGCATAATGTCGAAAGGGTTGAATCCGGCGCGCATAAACTCATCCAGCACCCCGGCGGTAAAAATCCCTCGCTGACCGCCGCCTTCGCACACCAGGCCTAACCTGCCCGGTTCAAACGGCTTCACTGATAACGGCGCAATATTGCCTAACGTTACGGGAATTCGCTGCCCCACCCTGCTTTCCTGTTCTGTTTATTCTATTACAACAATGTAACGTCATTTTTATACCCCTGAAACGGCGAAAGCCAGTCACAAGGACTGGCTTTATGTAAAACTGTATGTCTTGAATGCGTTTTTGGCGACTTAGGCCGGGGTTAAAACGGCCGCTATGGGCGCCGGCGCCCGGTGAACAGACTGACCAGGAACAGAATGATACCGACCACAAAGACAATTTTCGCCGCCCAGGCCGCGGTACCCGCCAGGCTACCAAATCCTAAAGCTGCGGCAATTAAGGCGATGACCAGAAAAATAATGCCCCATCGAAACATAATGCTCTCCTTACCATAGTGGATAACGGTCGCTTTTCTGCGCGCTCAGGCTGCGCATACACCAACCCTGTCGTGCTCTTATTAACGGCAATAAATAAGAATGAATGGAATTATTTAACGCTGAGATTATTTTCGACGCGTTTCACGCCCGAAACGGCTTTCGCAATATCGCCCGCTCGCTCCGCCTGCTGGCGAGAGTCAACGGTACCGGAGAGACGCACGGTTCCGGCGCTGGTTTCAACGGTGACTTTTCGCGACGGGACGATATCATCCGCCAACAGTTTGGCTTTGATTTCACTGGTCACAGCGGTGTCTCCCGCATAGCCCTTCAGACTTGCCGACGGCTCTTTTTCCAGCACGCTAAGCTTGTCATCAACGGAAGCGACGCCTTTAACCTCTTTCGCCACCTTAACCGCCTGCTCCTGCTGCGCCTTGCTGTCCACAGAGCCGCTCAGCGTGACCGCTTTATTCTCCGTTTTCACTGAGATATCGGTGCTGCTGATACTTTTATCGTCGATCAGCGCCGCTTTCACCCTGGCGGTGATGGTGCTGTCGTCCATAAAATCGCCGACCTTGTTCAGTGAGCTATCGACAGCCTGACCCGCGCTATTGGCAACAGACTTTGCGCTATCCGTCGTCGAGTTATCTGCATATGCCGAGGCGCTTATCATGGCCGAGCCTAAGAAGAGAGCCAGCAACGTCCCGGCATTCTTTAGTCTTGTCATCGTTATGCCCTCGTTATTTCTGTTTCGGTAAAACAAAATAAGTAGCTTATTAAGCCAGAATTTTAAAAATTACTTATTAAATATAGTAGAAGGCGATGAAGCAGACGGGAAATATGCACAAAAAATCAGTATGGCGGGGATATTTAAGAACTTTCTACAATGCCAGGAACAGGTAAAAAAAGCGTGGAGCGCAGCGCGAGCCGCGCTCCGGAAGGGATTAGTGCTCGCGAGTTTTGCGGAACAACACTTCAGGATAACGTTCCTGCGTCAGATTCAGGTTAACCATCGTAGGGGCGATATAGGTCAAATTATCACCGCCATCGAGGGCCAGCTGAATTTCGTTTTTACGCTTAAACTCCTCAAACTTTTTCACGTCGGTTGATTCCACCCAACGCGCGGTCGCCACGTTCACCGATTCGTAAATCGCTTCAACGTTGTATTCGCTCTTCAGGCGGGCAACAACCACGTCAAACTGCAGCACACCGACGGCGCCGACAATCAGATCGTTATTGGCGATCGGACGGAAGACCTGCACCGCCCCCTCTTCGGAGAGCTGAACCAGCCCTTTCAGCAGCTGTTTCTGTTTCAGCGGATCCTTAAGACGAATACGACGGAACAGCTCCGGTGCGAAGTTCGGGATACCGGTGAACTTCATCATTTCGCCCTGGGTGAAAGTATCGCCAATCTGAATGGTTCCGTGGTTGTGCAACCCGATGATATCGCCCGGATAAGCCTCTTCAACGTGCGAGCGGTCGCCGGCCATAAAGGTCAGCGCGTCGGAAATAACCACATCTTTACCGATACGCACCTGGCGCAGCTTCATGCCCTTCTCATATTTACCGGACACCACGCGCATAAAGGCCACGCGGTCGCGGTGTTTCGGGTCCATGTTGGCCTGAATTTTAAAGACGAAGCCGGTGAACTTGTCTTCTGCCGCCGTCACTTCACGGGTATCCGTTTTACGCGGCATCGGCGCGGGCGCCCACTCAACCAGGCCGTCCAGCATATGATCGACGCCGAAGTTACCCAATGCGGTACCGAAGAAGACCGGGGTAATTTCGCCTGCGAGGAACAGCTCTTTATCAAATTCGTTCGAGGCGCCCTGCACCAGCTCCAGCTCATCGCGCAGCTGCTGGGCCAGATCTTCGCCCACCGCCCGATCGAGATCCGGGTTGTTCAGTCCTTTAACGATCCGCACTTCCTGGATGGTGTGGCCCTTGCCGGTCTGATACAGGTAGGTTTCATCTTTATACAGATGGTATACGCCCTTAAACAGTTTACCGCAGCCAATCGGCCAGGTGATCGGCGCGCAGCCGATTTTCAGCTCGTTTTCCACTTCATCCAGCAGCTCCATCGGATCGCGGATATCACGGTCGAGCTTGTTCATAAAGGTCAGGATCGGCGTATCGCGCAGACGGGTCACTTCCATCAGCTTACGGGTACGATCTTCAACGCCTTTTGCCGCATCGATCACCATCAGGCAGCAGTCCACCGCCGTCAGCGTACGGTAAGTATCTTCGGAGAAGTCTTCGTGGCCCGGGGTGTCCAGCAGGTTAACCAGGCTACCGTGATACGGGAACTGCATCACCGAGGTGGTAATGGAGATACCACGCTGCTTTTCCATCTCCATCCAGTCAGATTTTGCATGCTGGCTGGAGCCGCGGCCTTTTACGCTGCCGGCGGTCTGAATCGCCTGTCCGAACAGCAGCACCTTTTCGGTGATGGTGGTTTTACCGGCATCCGGGTGAGAAATAATGGCAAAAGTGCGGCGCTTAGCCACCTCTTGCAGATAAGGAGACAACGTCATAATTCAATCTTCTTAGTAAACGCGGCAACCGGCCACGCATGTTGAATACGAAAAATTGCGGCTATTTTACCCATCAATAGGGGGGAGGCAATCAGTGTTTACACAGGAGCTGCTCCAGTTCGCTTAAAGAGGCCACCGTCCAGTCCGGCTGGAGGTCCGCAGGCAGTTCGCGCTGATGGGCATTCAGCCAGCAGGTCGCGAGGCCCGCGTTCACACCGCCGCGAATATCGGACTCCGCCGTATCTCCCACCATCAGCACGCGGGAACGTTCGGGGTGGCCCGCCTGCGCCAGCGCGTAATCAAAAATGCGCGCATCCGGCTTCGCCACGCCCACTTCTTCAGAAATAATCAGTAAATCAAAGTGATCGCGCAGCCCGGTGCGCTCCAGCCGGATCTGCTGTAACGACGTAAATCCGTTGGTGATGATGCCCATCTTGACCTTGCCCTGCAGCGCGTTCAGCAGCGATACCGCCCCCGGCAGCGGGGCGCAAATCTCAGCCATGGCGTTCATGAACGCGTCGTTGAGCTCGCCCGGCGGCACGCTGAGGCGTTCGGCCCAGCTATCAAAACGCTGATGCTGTAGCTGCAAAGCGGTGATAGCGCCGTTCTGGTAATCCACCCACAGCGGCTTATTCACGGCCTGATAGTCCTGAAAATCTTCGGCGGTAAAGGTCACGCTATAGTCGAGAAACATGCGCTGTAAACCGGTAAAAGAGTCAAACGTAAACAGCGTTTCGTCGGCATCAAAGAAAATCCAGTCCCACTTCATCGTATCACCTTGTCGTTGCCCACCCCGTAGGCATAGTTGTTGCAGCAAGTCTGAACACCACCGGCTCCGACTTACCCATAAAAAACCCTACCGCGCCAGGCTGTTACATACTTATCGGCAGCGCCATGACGATCGCATCCTCACGCCCGTCGGCCGTGGGGTAATAGTTGCGGCGAAGGGTTGCCTCGTTAAAGCCTAAACTTTCATAGAGGGCGATAGCGGCGGCGTTAGACGCGCGCACCTCCAGCCACAGCGTCACGACGCCGCGCTTTTCGACTTCATCAATCACCCGTTCCAGCAGCGCGCGCCCAAGGCCGCGTCGCTGAAAAGCCGGATCGACGGCGATGTTGAACAGGGTCGCCTCGTCCAGCACAATTTGCGTAATCGCGAATGCCGCCATCTCCCCATCGACCGCCAGCTGAAGATTCAGGTAGCGTTCGCCCTGATTGCTGGCAAAGGTGTGTTCACTCCACGGAAAAGCGTGGGCGCGTTGTTCTATTTGCCAGGCACGGGGCAAATCAGCCGTGTTGAGGGTAGAAATCGTGTTCATGTGCGCAGATTTGTTGCCAGAGCGCCATTCGGGCAGACGCGCTGGTCTGGAGTTCATCAAAAGCGGGCGTTGAGACCTGGGCGCCCGCCAGCAGTAACGGTGTGTCAGTGCCCAGCAGCCAGCTGTTGCAGCGGCTATCCTGCGGCAACATCGCCACGCGATCCGGCGTCAACTGCAGCACCTGATCCGGCGTCAGCGCCAGCGCGCGTAAAATATCGCTGATTAGCGGTTCAGTTAGCGACGGCGGGTTTTCCGCCACCATCAGCAAACGAATATGCCCGGGAAGCGAGATAGCGATTTCGCCCTGCAACGCCCCGGGGCGACGCAGCGACCACTGGGTAATACCCAGCTGCTGTAATTGCCAGTCTCGTCGGGAAGTCATAGCGAAACACTCCTGTTAATCAAGCGCGCAATATAGCAAATCCGTGGTATCTGCGCCAACAAACTCCATACATTGCGCAGCAACGCCGCACGTCGTCGCGGCCATCAGGCAATATGGCGTCCGACAGCGCCAATAGCGCCAACAAAGAGGCAGCCTCAAGGATAACGTGTATAATCGGCGCCAGTCTTAATGAAGGAGTGTTTCATGTCTGCTTTTACCCCGGCAAGTGAAGTCTTGCTGCGCCACAGTGATGATTTCGAACCCGCACGCGTTCTGTTTGCCGGTGACCTGCAGGATGACCTGCCAGCACGCCTGGACACTGCAGCCAGCCGCGCCCATACCCAGCAGTTTCACCACTGGCAGGTCCTGAACCGCCAGATGGGCGATAACGTCCGTTTCAGCCTGGTGGCTGAAGCCAGCGACGTCGCCGATTGCGATACGCTGATTTACTACTGGCCGAAGAACAAGCCGGAAGCACAGTTTCAGTTGATGAACCTGCTTTCGCTGCTGCCGGTGGGCAGCGATGTTTTCGTCGTCGGCGAAAACCGCAGCGGCGTGCGCAGCGCCGAGCAGATACTCGCCGAATATGTCCCCCTGAGCAAAGTGGACAGCGCGCGCCGCTGCGGGCTGTATCACGGGCGTCTGGAAAAACAGCCGGGCTTCGATCCGCAGCAGTTCTGGGGCGAATACCCGCTGGAAAATCTGACGATTAAGACCCTGCCTGGCGTATTCAGCCGCGATGGGCTGGATATCGGCAGCCAGCTGTTACTCTCCACCCTGACCCCGCACACCAAAGGGAAAGTGCTTGATGTCGGCTGCGGCGCAGGGGTGCTGGCGACCGTGCTGGCCAGCCATTCGCCGAAGGTGCGCTTAACGCTGTGTGACGTCAGCGCGCCAGCGGTCGAAGCCAGCCGCGCGACGCTCGCCGCAAACGGCATTGAAGGCGAAGTCTTCGCCAGCAACGTGTTCTCCGAAGTGAACGGTCGTTTCGACATGATTATCTCCAACCCGCCGTTCCACGATGGCCTGCAGACCAGCCAGGAAGCCGCGCAAACCCTGATTCGCGGTGCGGTACGTCACCTGAACAGCGGCGGAGAGCTGCGCATTGTCGCCAACGCCTTCCTGCCATATCCGGATGTGCTGGATGAAATCTTCGGCTTCCATGAAGTGATCGCCCAGACCGGCCGCTTTAAGGTCTACCGGACCGTGATGACCCGTCAGGCGAAAAAATAACGCTTCCCCTCTCCGGCGACGGGCCAGCCACGTCGCCGGTTTTACCCCCGTATTCGGCCATTTTTGCAACAATCAATTCAAGCGATACAATTAACTATTGACGAATAGCTGAAAACCACTAGAATGCGCCTCCGTGGTAACGATACTTTTATCAGTATCGATGGTATGCGAAGGTGGCGGAATTGGTAGACGCGCTAGCTTCAGGTGTTAGTGTCCTTACGGACGTGGGGGTTCAAGTCCCCCCCCTCGCACCATAAACCACGCAGATATCGCTCGCACTGTGCGAAGGTGGCGGAATTGGTAGACGCGCTAGCTTCAGGTGTTAGTGTTCTTACGGACGTGGGGGTTCAAGTCCCCCCCCTCGCACCAACGAAGCGATATCAAAATTAAGAATACTGTGCGAAGGTGGCGGAATTGGTAGACGCGCTAGCTTCAGGTGTTAGTGTCCTTACGGACGTGGGGGTTCAAGTCCCCCCCCTCGCACCAATATTCTTACCCTTCTTTTGCATTATCCCATCAGCTTTAAATTCAACGTCATCAGCATTATCCCACTGATCAACGCGACGCAAGACGGCAGCAACACGAAATGGCGCAATTGTCGGTGCCAGATCATTAATGCCGACATCAGCATTCCGACCGTCACCAGCCCACGCCAGGCCTCCACCGACAGATCGGCAAACCCCAGAACAGCAATCAATACGCCAGGAAGTAGCACACCCCATCCACTGCCTAAAGTTCGCTGCAACATGTTTTCACCTCTCAAAACGATAATGATAACCAATATCATATGATAATGTTTATCATTTGTCATGTTCTGTACGGCAGGATGTGCGGTTCTTTACGTTCGCGCTAATGACATATATTCATGAAGGTGATAAATTAAGCGGACGGCACTAATGCATTAAATTATTTGATCATTTCGTTAAAACCGTAATAAGGTTATTGCTTTTCATCGTCCATTTTTGGCAGCCATCATTTTGAAATTTAATGACTAATAACGACATCCTCAATATGACTGCACAATCCTGGCAAAAGCATTACCAAAAAAAATATCAGTATTCCTTACGGCTTTTTCTACTGCTGAATTTCATTTCGGCGTTTTTATCGCTGGTCAGCCCGCTGTTTAACACCGCCAGTTTTACCCTGCCCTGTACCCTGCTCGTGCTTCTCAGCACGGCCTTAGCGTTATGGCACTGGAAGTTCTCCCGCCACAAAATCAATATTGCGCTTATTTCTCTAATCTTCGGCGTACTGTGGGCCTGGCATATTACCGAAAAGGCTTTCATGCTGGCGCCGCCGCATTTTAACTTTCTGGTTATTGCCTTATTAAGCATATTGTTTATTGGCGCTATCGCCTTTCCCAATAATATCATTGCTTTTACGCTGCACTCGCTGCCCACCTTTATCGCCTGCCTGATCCTGGCGGAAGGCGAACAGTGGCTACGGATGTCCTACTGCCTGGCTCTGCCCCTTGCTGGCATAACGCTGCAGAGCATCGTTCAAAAACGTAGCGACGCATTCACCCAGGGGCTAATGGATAAGCTATTGCAGGAACGTAACACCCTCAACGATCTCAGCATGCTCGACCCCCTTACCGGCCTGTATAACCGTCGCGGGTTACAAAACCGACTGGATACCATTCTGGCGGTGAGCGGTAATGACCATCATGTCCTGCTGCTGGATATCGACCATTTTAAAGCCTACAACGACCACTACGGGCATATGATGGGCGATCAGGCGCTGATTCAGGTCTCGGCAGCGATTCGCAATGCCGTGCGCTCACGCGATATCGTCGCTCGCTTTGGCGGTGAAGAGTTTATGGTGCTGCTGACCAACAGCACGGCGGAAACCGCCTCTCTGGCCGCAGAGCGCATCCGCCAGCAGGTTTACGATTTGAAAATCCCCCATATGTTTAATGAGAGCGTCGCCACCAACGTCACCATCAGCATTGGCATGACGCCGCTGACGGATTCCGACATCGACAGCGCGCTGAAAAGAGCCGATACCGCGCTCTACGAAGCGAAAAATCTCGGACGTAACATTATTCTTGCCAGCTGAACCCCCACCGCTGCACTGGCAGCAAGACGCTAACAAATCCCTTGCCATTGCCCTGACAACTTACTAGTATCACTAATCATTCTCATTAAGATTTGTATCTGGCGATCTGATGGCTTACCGTTCCATTCCATTCAGCAACGACATTATCTGGCAGACTCCGCTGCCGCCGGCTGAATATGCGTTGGCGAATGCCATCCGGGAAAAGATCTCCGCGCTACGCCCGCATCTGCTGGATTTTCTCCGTCTGGATGAAGAAGCCCCCCATTGCGCACTCACGCTGGCGGAGTGGTCTGAGCCCACGGCGCTCAGCTCGCTGCTGGCGACCTATTCCGATCATATCTATCGCAACCAGCCTACGGCCCTGCGTGAACAGAAGCCGCTGATTTCACTGTGGGCGCAATGGTACATCGGTCTGCTGGTGCCGCCGCTGATGCTGGCGCTGCTTAGTGAAGAGAATGCCATTAGCCTGGCGCCGGAACATTTCCACGTAGAATTTCACGAGACGGGCCGCGCGGCCTGTTTCTGGATTGATGTCCATGCGGATCCCGCCGCCCGCCGGCACTCGCCGCAAGCGCGTATGGAAACCCTGGTGACCCGCGCGCTGCAGCCGGTTGTTGCGGCGCTGGAAGCGACCGGCAATATCAATGGCAAGCTTATCTGGAGCAATACCGGCTATCTGATTAACTGGTATCTGGGTGAGATGAAAGCGCTGCTGGGCAATGAACAGGTTGCCGCCCTGCGTCAGCACTGTTTCTTTGCGAAGCAGTTCGCTGATGGTGAGGACAATCCGCTGTGGCGGACGGTCATTTTACGTGAAGGGCTGCTGGTGCGGCGTACCTGCTGCCAGCGTAACCGCCTGCCCGACGTTCAGCAGTGCGGGGACTGCACGCTGAAATAATCTCCGGCTACGGGCGGCGATCGGGCCGCCCGTCGGTTTTCTTATGCCGTCTGCTGGTTTTCTTCTTCCACGCGCTGGGCCTCTTCAGCCTCCTGCGCCAGCAGCTGTTTCTCATACACCTTAAAGAACGGGAAGTAGATAATCGCTGAGACGCAGGCGAGGATAATCACCAGTATCGCCGCGCGGAAATCCCACCCCAGAGCCCAGGCGGCGCCAATCGGCGCCGGCGCCGTCCACGGCACGACGGAAATAACCCGCCCAATCAGATCCAGCTTCATCGCCGCCCAGGCCAGGACAGCGTTAACCATCGGCGCCAGCAGGAACGGAATAAAGAATACCGGGTTCATGACGATCGGCGTCCCGAAGATCACCGGTTCGTTAATGTTAAACATACTCGGCACCACGCTCAGGCGACCGATAGAACGCAGGTGCGCCGAACGGCTACGCAGGTAGCAGATGACCAGCCCCATGGTGGCGCCGGATCCCCCGATCACAATAAAGAATGTCCAGAACGCCTCCATAAAGATATGCGGGAGGGGGGCACTCTGCGCCAGCGCCTGCTGGTTCATCCCGAGGTTAGTCAGCCAGAACATCTGCAGCATGCCGGAAACAATGGCCGCGCCGTGAATCCCGGCAAACCACAGCAGGTGGCCGATCAATACCGCCAGCAAAATCGCCGGTAAGGAGTCAGCAGCAGAGACCAGCGGTTTAAAGATCGCCATGATGGCCTGCGGAATAAGCATGTCAAAATGGTGCTGAATAAACAGGCTCAGCGGATACAGGGTCAGGACGACCACCAGTACCGGAATCAGCAGGTCGAAGGAGTTTTTGATCATCGGCGGCACCTGATCCGGCAGGCGAATGCCGATATTATGTGCCTTCAGGAAACGCATCATTTCAACGCAATACACCGCCACGAGGATCGCGGTAAAGATCCCCGTCCCCCCCAGGCTATCGACCGGCAAATTGCCGTTCGTTTTCGGTGCCGCCACCAGCAGAAAGGCCATGATTGACAGCATGCTGCACATAAATGGATCGAGCTGGTTGGGCTTCTCGTAATGTTTGCCGAGGTTATAAGCGATCGCGGCGCAGATATAAATCGACATGATGCCCATTGTCATATCGAACGGCGTCAAAATTCGCCCTTCAAACTCTTTAGCCAAATCCAGCCAGGCGCGAGCAAATCCCCAGGTGGTATCCGGCGAAAACGGCGGGTAAGCAAAGACCAGCAGGAATGAACCGACGATCATAAACGGCATTGCCGAAATAAAGCCGTCACGAATAGCCATCACGTGGCGCTGCGACGAGATACGCCCGGCAACAGGGCTAATATAATTTTCTACAAAGCGAAATATCAGATTAAACGCAGCATGGTTAGCAGACATAGCAGCCCTCCTGACAGGCTTTAGACACAGGCCCAACAACGATTATCCTGCCGTTGTGATGAAATAAGTTCTGTGAGCGGATAAACACGCTGGCTATCCTGTTCGCTATACTGCTCAAGTCAGTACGATTCATACACGGCTCTTTTGTTATGAGTGGTACAGGGAAGTTACCCATTCAGTATTCCTCTGAGCGCGCATAACAGCAACCGGTTACAGTAACCGGTTGCGGTGATTGTGAAGAAGATCCACAAATTAGAAAAATTCCGGATTATCCGCCGCCAATATTTACACTCCGCCAGGCTTATGACAGATTTAAATGGACACTAATCAGGAGATCCCAATGAGTCTGCAGTCCGTGCGGCAGTTTTTTGCCGAGCATGCCCCCGATATCGAAATCATCGAACTCAATCAAAGTACGGCAACCGTTGCGCTCGCTGCCGCGGCACATCGGGTTGAGCCTGGGCAAATCGCCAAGACCCTGTCTTTAAAAGTGAAGGATCAGGTCATCCTGGTGGTCGCCAGCGGTGATGCGCGGCTGGATAATAAAAAACTAAAGGAAGCGTTTGGCGCGAAAGCGCGCATGCTCAGCAGCGATGAGGTGGTGATGTTAACCGGGCACCCGGTTGGCGGCGTCTGCCCTTTCGGCCTGGAGAACCCGCTGGTCGTCTATTGTGATATTTCGCTGAAGCAGTACCCGGAAGTTTTACCTGCGGCGGGAGCGATCCATAGCGCGGTACGCATTTCTCCTGACCGAATGGTGCAGCTGACCGATGCGACCTGGATTGACGTTTGCCAGTAGCCTACCGCAGGCAAGATCAGGCGAAGTCCACCTCTGCCGTTTTTTCTCCGTTCAACGACAGATGCATCAGAAGATCGGCCGCGCTCAGCAGGCCGATATCAGAACGGACGCCCAGCTTGATCATGGCGTTACATTTATGGGCTCGGATGGTTTTGATATTCCGATCGAGCTGAATCGCTATCTCGGACAATGAATAACCGTAGGTCATATAGCGAAGAATGCTATGTTCAGTGGGACTCAGTATGTAGCCGCACGGCTGCGGGTGCTGACAAATATACGGCTCGTCAGGCGGCGCAAGAAGCGATAATAACTGTTCCTGCAACAGTTCCCGGCGGACCGATTTATTTAAAACGCCGTGCAGGCAAGAGGGAGTCAGCTGGTGAATTAAGCGAACTTCCCCTCGATCGTTAGCTAAAATAATTCGCCGCACGTCAGGATGAGAACAGGCTATCTCATGAAGAAAAAGCAAGCTTTCCAGCCGCGGCTGACGGTGACCGGAAAGGGAAAAAATAACCGCAGAAATATTCTTAACGTTGAATACTTGCTTTAATGACTGAGCATCTTTAAAAAACTGAATACGATAACTGGCGCCGACTTCAGCGTTTAACAGATAGCGAAGCGCGACTTCCGTCATCACACATTGTTCTACAACAGCAATATATCGTGTGGCGCTCTCTTTTCCCATTCCCGCTGTTCTCCGTAGGCTGAGTATATACTCAACTCTTTCATTCCCTGCGCACTATTCATCCACGCGTACATTTCTGCATTACTGCGCAGAGATAAACGGCGTAACGCGCTATTCTTCTGCGCGCTGACCGTCTTATTACTTTTTTTCAGTAACGAGGCGATCTGATTAATTCCCCAACCTTTCGCCAGAAGTCGTAAAACTTTACGTTCCGAGAGGGTCAAAACGCTCGCCGTCTCCTGAACGCGGCCACCGCTCTCTGCCTGCGGGACGAATACGGCCTGGCTAACGCTTGCGCCAGGGGCTTCACCTGCGCGGATCGCGGCGCCGACGCACGCCACCGGTTCACTCTCGGAAATGAGGGTACTTTCAGGGCAGGCTAAAAATTCCCTGGCCTGGGTGTCACATGAACGTCCAATCAGATAAACCCAATGAATATCCCGGTAGCGGGCCATTAAGGAGCAATAGTGCTCACAAACTTCCCGCAGCTGCATGATTTCACCGGATAAATCGGCCACAACCACCCTGGTCCGCCGCAGCTGAAGTAGCGTAAGATCTTCCTGAGAGCGGCAATAACTGAAGTCATAATCAGGAAGATATTCTCCGGTAATGGCTTTTAAGCCGGACTGCATGACCGGTATTTTGCTGATAATAATGCCGTGCTTATCCTGTGCTGGTAACATAAATCCTCCGCTTCCCGTAGAAGATTCACGGCTGGCATAAACAGATGGGGGATCTGGCAACCACCCTGTTATTTTGCCAGATGAATCTTTCTCGTCCCTGGCGAACGTGTCGGCCCGACGTTCTGAACCAACTTTATATGGTGAGTAACCTATTAATTGCTGATGTTAGCAATAAATAACGTTAACACAGATAATAAACGGCACTAAATTAGAAAAAATTAAAACAAACATTAGAAATAATAAATTAAAACTTGGGCTGGCGACCTTTATTTAATATCATCTCTGAATGCTTTGGGCGACATACCGCTATAGCGGCGGAAAAAGCGAGAAAAATAGGTTACATCGGAAAAACCCAAATAATCAGAAAGTTGCGTCACGGTCATCGTGGTATATTGCAGATTACGCCGTGCCTCAAGCATCAACCTTTGATGTAAAACCCCCAAAGCGCTGCAGCCATAAAATTCACGGCATAAATAATTAAGATGCGTCGCCGAAAGCCCTACCTGGCGGGCATACTCCGCCAGCGGCAGATGTTCGCGATAATGACTTTCAATAAGACGGGAGAAATGACGCATGACGCTGCGCTTACGTTCGGCTTTCCCCTCCGCGGCTGGCGTCGACGGCAGACACTGGCGATTCAGCCACACCAGTAGCGTGCCTGACAGCGAATGCAGCATCATTTCGCGCGCGTCCCGATCTTCACAATACTCTTCACACAATGCCGTAAAGAGGGCGCGAATATGCCCGCGGGAGCGTTTAACCGCCACGCACTGCGCCTGGCTGAGGACATCAAGCTGGCGGCCAAACTGGTTTTCAAAGCGGCTGAGCAGCGGCAACGCCAGCGACAAAACATAACCCTCGGTACCCGGGGAAAAGCGAAAGCCATGGATACACAACGCCGGTACCACCTGAATGCATGATTCCGTCATCACGCGCGTGGTCCCTTCAATTTCGATTTCCGCCCTGCCTTTATGCAAATAGAGTAACTGGACCAGCTCCGCATGCTGATGCCGACGGATATGCCATTCATACAGGCTGCTGCGCTGCAGGATTGACTCGCAGTGCAGCAGGTCGGGCGTCGGCCAGTCGCGCTCTTCACCATACAATTTAAACACCGGAACGCGATTTACCGCCTGCATGACGACTCCTGCTATATTCAACGCTATACCACACGCGCCATCGGTAGACCGACATAGTTTTCCGCAATGGTAGTCAGTCCGGCGCGTGAACCAAGATAATAGCGGCGATCGGCCGCCTGCATTTTTTTATCGAATTCGCTTTGCTGCGGGAAATCATGCAGCAGGCGGGTCATGAACCAGCTGAAGCGCTCGCCTTTCCACACCCGGTCCAGCGCGAAACGCGAGTAGCTCGCCAGCAGATCGGCGCGGCCGCGGTGATAATACTCGCGCAGGATCCGCCACAAATAGTTCACATCGGAGGCCGCCAGGTTCAACCCTTTTGCCCCGGTCGGCGGCACGATATGCGCCGCATCCCCCACCAGGAACAGCCGCCCGTACTGCATCGGTTCCACCACGTAGCTGCGCAGCGGCGCGATGCTTTTCTCAAGTGAGTGACCAGTCACTAACTTTGTCGACAGCTCATCCGGCAGGCGGCGCTTCAACTCTTGCCAGAAGCGTTCATCGGACCACGCGGCAACGTCGTCGCTTAGCGGTACCTGTAAATAGTACCGGCTGCGGGTGAGTGAGCGCTGACTACAAAGGACGAATCCGCGTTCATGGTGCGCATAGATAAGCTCAGGATTCACCGGCGGGGTATCCGCCAGCAGCCCCAGCCAGCCAAACGGCCAGACGCTTGCATACTCTTTAATCACGTCGCGCGGGATGCTTTGTCGCGAGACGCCGTGAAACCCATCGCAGCCGGCGATGAAATCGCACTCCAGGCGACAGATTTCCCCGCCGCTGACGAAGGTGACTGACGGCCGGTCGCTCTTCGCATCCTGAATCACCACATCGCTGACGCTATACACAATCGGCGCTCCGCATTCCGCGCGCGCCGCCATTAAATCCCGGGTCACCTCGGTCTGGCCGTACACCGTCACGCTTTTGCCTCCGGTGAGCTCCGTCAGAGCAACCGGCACCCGCTGTCCCTCAAACAAAAACTCGACCCCATGGTGCACCAGGCCCTCCGCATCCATGCGTTGCGCGACCCCCGCTTCGCGCAATAGCTCAACGGTGCCGCTTTCCAGAATGCCCGCGCGGATACGGCCAAGCACATACTCTGGCGTTTGCCGCTCGAGGATTACGCTACGAATGCCGGCACGATGCAGCAGTTGGCCCAACAGCAGCCCGGAAGGGCCGGCACCGATAATAGCGACCTGTGTTTTCATAGGGTTGTCTCACTCCCGCATGGTTAATTATTTGTTTATTTTTTGTTTATTAAAAGTTCATTACTGCATTTTTGATAAGTCGGATGTGAAAAAGAAGGCCATAATGGGTGCAAAAATTGCACTTTCCAACAGTTTTGCCAAAGTGTGGCCGGGGTCAAATTCCATTCCGTTCGCCGGTGGCGACTTTTTACCCATTGTTTGATCCCCCTCCGCAGTGGCGGCGGGCGTTCAGGTTAAAGTAGCGGCAGACACTACGGCATCGGACGTGACGGACAGCAGGTATCTATGCAAGCAGATCGGGCAGTGCAGCGCACAATTACGCGATTGTGTATCCAGTGTGGTCTTTTCTTATTACAGCACGGTGCGGAGAGCGCGCTGGTGGAGGAGCTATCGACGCGTCTCGGGCGAGCGCTGGGCATGGACAGCGTCGAGAGCGCCATTTCTTCGAATGCGATTGTGCTCACGACCATCAAAGACGGCGAATGCCTGACCTCCACGCGCAAAAATGTCGATCGCGGCATCAATATGCATGTGGTCACCGAAGTGCAGCATATTGTGATTATGGCCGAGCATAAGCTGCTGGATTATAAAGATGTCGAAAAGCGCTTTACGCAGATTAAGCCCCTGCGCTATCCGCGCTGGCTGGTGGTGCTGATGGTTGGGCTCTCCTGCGCCTGCTTTTGCAAGCTAAACAACGGCGGCTGGGACGGCGCGCTGGTGACCTTCTGCGCCAGCACCATCGCGATGTATATTCGCCAGCTTTTGACCCATCGTTCGATGCATCCGCAGATCAACTTCTGTATTACCGCCTTTGTCGCCACCACCATCTCCGGGTTGATGCTTCGTCTGCCCGCGTTTACCAGCACGCCAACGGTGGCGATGGCCGCCAGCGTCCTGCTGCTGGTTCCCGGATTCCCGCTCATTAACGCCGTCGCGGATATGTTTAAGGGGCATATTAATACCGGTCTGGCGCGCTGGGCGCTGGCCAGCCTGCTAACGCTGGCCACCTGTATAGGAGTGGTCATGGCGATGACCGTATGGGGGCTACGCGGATGGGCATAATTTCCTATTTTTTTGCTCTGCTCCAGGATATGGCGCTGGCGGCGATTCCGGCAGCCGGGTTCGCCATGGTATTTAACGTCCCGCAGCGCGCGCTGCGCTGGTGCGCTCTGCTGGGGGCTATCGGCCATGGTTCGCGGATGGTGATGATGACGGCGGGGTTTAATATTGAGTGGGCCACCTTCCTCGCCGCGCTGCTGGTCGGCAGTATCGGTATTCAGTGGTCCCGCTGGTATCTGGCGCACCCGAAGATTTTTACCGTGGCGGCGGTGATTCCGATGTTCCCCGGTATCTCCGCCTATACGGCGATGATCTCGGCGGTAAAGATCAGCCATTTCGGCTATTCGGAAGAGATGATGATCATGCTGCTGAGTAATTTCCTGAAGGCCTCCTCCATCGTCGGCGCGCTGTCTATTGGTCTGTCCATTCCGGGACTCTGGCTGTATCGTAAGCGCCCGCGGGTATAGTCAACCGCGCCCGGTCGCTCCTTCCTGGCCGGGCGCTGTGCTACTATGTGTGCTATTCCCCCTCTCTATTGTTGTTCAGAGTTGAGATAGTGTTATGTCTTCGCGAATATTAACCACCGATTTCAGCGGCCTGGAAGATTTCATCCAGGATCATGCAGCCGTTCTGGCAAAATCGGCCAGCGGCACCGTGGCCGTTTTTGCCAACAATGCTCCTGCGTTCTATGCGCTCACGCCGCAGCGTCTGGCGCAGCTGCTGGAGCTGGAGGCAAAACTGGCCCGCCCCAACAGCGATATTGCGCTCGATACGCAGTTTTTTGACGAACCCGCTGCCGCGCCAGTCGCGATTCCACTGGGGAAATTCGCCATGTACGCCGACTGGCAGCCGGATGCTGATTTTCAACGCCTGGCCGCGCTGTGGGGTATCGCCCTCAGCCAGCCGGTGACACCGGAAGAGCTGGCGGCGTTTGTCGCCTACTGGCAGGCGGAAGGCAAGGTCTTTCATCATGTGCAGTGGCAACAGAAGCTGGCGCGCAGCGTACAAATCGGCCGGGCCGGCAACGGCGGGCAGCCGCGGCGCGATGTGAATACGGTCAGCGAACCGGATAGCCATATTCCACGAGGTTTCAGAGGATGAGCATGAAAAACGTTGGCGAGCTGATGAAGCGGCTGCAAAAAATGATGCCTGCTAATGTCGAACCGGCGTTCAAAACCGGCGAAGAGCTGCTGGCCTGGCAGAAAGAGCAAGGCAAACTGCGCTCGGAAGCGCTGGAGCGGGAAAACCGCGCCATGAAAATGCAGCGGACGTTTAACCGCTCCGGCATCCGCCCGCTGCACCAGAACTGCTCGTTTGATAACTATCGGGTCGAGTGCGAAGGCCAGATGAACGCCTTGTCCAGAGCGCGCCAGTACGTTGAAGAGTTCGATGGCAATATCGCCAGCTTTATCTTTTCCGGCAAGCCGGGCACCGGCAAAAACCACCTTGCCGCCGCCATTTGCAACGAGCTGCTGCTGCGCGGGAAATCGGTCTTAATCATTACCGTCGCCGATATTATGTCAGCGATGAAAGATACCTTCGGCAACCGGGAAACCAGCGAAGAACAGCTGCTGAATGACCTGAGCAGGGTCGATCTGCTGGTGATCGATGAGATCGGAATGCAGACGGAGTCGCGCTATGAGAAAGTGATCATTAACCAGATCGTCGATCGCCGCTCCTCCTCAAAGCGCCCGACCGGGATGCTCACCAACAGCAATATGGACGAAATGAACAAGCTGCTCGGCGAGCGGGTGATGGATCGCATGCGCCTCGGCAACAGTCTGTGGGTGATTTTCAACTGGGACAGCTACCGTCATCGGGTCACCGGCAAAGAGTATTGAGATATATCTGAAGCCAGCCGGGGTTATACTGCAAGCATGCTTAAGTAACCACGATGAGTACATCTATGAAATCTGCACAATCCTTGTTCCGCACCCTGATCATTGCCGGCGCCTTTATGGCCGCCGGCGCGCATGCCGCCTCCTGGCAGGACTCCCTTTCCAGTGCCGCTAACCAGCTCAGCAGCCAGGGCGGATCCCAGCAGGGCGGTCTGTCGATGTCCTCCCTGACCAGCCTGCTGAACGGCGGCAATCAGTCCCTGACCTCCAGCAGCATGAACAACGCCGCCGGGATTATGTCCTATTGCGCACAACAAAAGCTGGCCTCGGTCACCAGCACGGAAAATGTCAAGAACCAGGTTCTGGATAAGCTCGGCCTCAGCACCCCGGAAAAGCAGAAAGAGGACACCAGCTATCTTGAAGGTTTACAGGGTCTGCTGAGCAGCAACAACGGCCAGCAGCTGAACCTGAACACCCTCGGCAGCAGCCCGCTGGCGGAGAAAGTAAAAACCAAAGCCTGCGATCTGGTATTAAAACAGGGCGTTAACTTCCTCTCCTGATCGTTCCCTCCGGGGCCGCGTTTAACGCCTTAGCGTTGTCAACGCGGCCGCAATCACTATTTTCCCCCTTTTACGCCCCGATTCCCCCTTGCATACCGGATGCGACGCCGATCAAAAACGGCGATTTCTAAACCAATTCTGAACCACAGCACAGTTTCATGACTCTACAATTGCAGCAATATGGCACTGCAATTACAGTGTAGCGTGGAAAGCGATCTATCCGGCCAGCGGTCAACTGGCGCTAATGAGGGTGAACTGTGTCAGAGTTGTTATCCATCGCCTTGTTTCTCACCTCGGTGGTGATTTATGCCTTAAAAGCCGGTCGCAACACCTGGTGGTTTGCCGCCACGTTAACGGTGCTGGGGCTGTTTGTGGTCCTCAATATTACCCTCTACGCCAGTGACTATTTCACCGGCGACGGGATTAATGACGCGGTTCTCTACACGCTGACTAACAGCCTGACCGGCGCGGGCGTCAGTAAATACATTCTTCCTGGCGTCGGGCTGGTGGTGGCGCTGGTGGCCGTATTCGGCACGCTGGGGTGGGTGCTGCGCCGTCGTCGCCATCATCCGCATCACTTTGGCTACAGCCTGCTGGCGCTGGTCCTGGCGCTGGCCTCCGTGGATGCCAGCCCGGCGTTCCGCCAAATCAGCGAGCTGGTTAAATCGCAATCTCGCGATGGCGATCCGGATTTTATCGCCTATTACGAAGAGCCGGCAAAGAGCATCGCCAATCCCCGCCTGAACCTGGTCTATATCTACGGTGAAAGCCTCGAACGCACCTATTTCGACAACGACGCCTTTCCCAACCTGACGCCTGAACTCGGCAAGCTGAAAAACGAAAGCCTCGATTTCAGTAACACCGAGCAGCTGCCGGGTACCGATTACACCATCGCCGGCATGGTCGCTTCACAGTGCGGGATCCCGCTGTTCGCGCCGTTTGAAGGTAACGCCTCGGCATCGGTTTCCAGCTTCTTCCCGCAAAATATCTGCCTCGGCGATATTCTGAAAAACTCCGGCTACGAAAACTATTTTGTGCAGGGCGCCAATCTGCGCTTCGCCGGAAAAGATGTGTTCCTGAAATCGCACGGTTTTGACCATCTGTATGGCGCCGAGGAGCTGAAAAGCACGGTGGATGACCCGGCTTACCGTAATGACTGGGGCTTCTACGATGACACCGTGCTTGATGAGACCTGGAAAAAATTCGAAGCGCTGTCGCAATCTGGCAAACGCTTCTCGCTCTTTGCGCTGACCGTCGACACCCACCATCCGGACGGGTTCATCTCCCGGACCTGCCAGCGTAAAAGCTACGAAATGGGCGGTAAAAAGAATCTTTCTTTTAGCGCCGTCACCTGCAGCCAGGAACATATCGCCGCGCTGATTGAGAAGATCAAAGCCTCGCCGTATTTCAAAAATACGGTCATCGTGGTCTCCTCCGATCATCTGGCCATGAAAAACACCGCCTGGGATTATCTCAATAAGCAGGATCGCCGCGATCTGTTCTTCGTCCTGCGTGGCGACCAGCCGCAGCAGGATACGCTGGCGGTGAAGCGTAACACCATGGACAACGGCGCCACGGTGCTGGACATTCTCGGCGGCGATAACTTTATCGGCCTTGGCCGCAGCAGCCTCTCCGGGCAATCGCTGTCCGGCATTTTCATGAATATGAAAGAGAAAGTGCTGGCGTGGAAGCCGGATATCATCCGACTGTGGAACTTCCCGAAAGAGATGAAAAACTTCACCATCGACGCCCAGAAGAACATGATCGCCTTCTCCGGTAGCCACTTCCGTCTGCCGCTGCTGCTGCGCGTCTCGGATAAACGCGTCGAGCCGCTGCCGGAGAGCGAATATTCCGCCCCGCTGCGCTTCCAGCTGGCCGACTTTGCCCCGCGCGATAATTTCGTCTGGATCGACCGCTGCTACAAGATGGGTCAACTCTGGTCACCTGAGCTGGCGCTCTCCACCGACTGGTGCGTCTCGCAAGGCCAGCTTGGCGGCGAACAAAAGGTACAGCATGTTGATAAGCCCCAGTGGCAGGGAAAAACGGCGTTTAAAGATACCGTTATCGATATGGAACGCTACAAAGGCAACGTTGATACCCTGAAGATTGTCGACAACGATATTCGCTACAAGGCCGACAGCTTTATCTTCAACGTTGCCGGCGCGCCGGAAGAGGTCAAGCAGTTCAGCGGGATTTCGCGCCCGGAATCCTGGGGTCGCTGGTCCAATGCCCAGCTCGGCAGCGAAGTGAAAATTGAATTTAAACAGCCGCTGCCGGAAAAATTCGATCTGGTGATTACCGCCAAAGCTTACGGACCGAACGCCAATAAGCCGATCCCGGTGCGCGTCGGCAACAGTGAGCAGACGCTCACCCTGGCCAACGATGTCTCCACCACTACGCTGCATTTCGACAATCCGTCACGCAGCGATACGTTGATCATCGTCCCGCCGGATCCGCAGTCCACCAACGAAGGCAATATTCTCGGGCATGCACCGCGCCAGCTGGGTATTGGGATGGTGGATCTTAAAGTAGTAAAAAGCGACGGTTAACCCCGCCCGCCCGGCTCGTGACGCGAGCCGGGCAAACGTCATGAGCGCGATGCTGAGGGCAACGTGCTCAACTCCACGCACATTTCATATTGCTTCAGCGCCAGGGTGGTATATCCCGCCGCGCTGAACAGCGGCGTAAAAGATTCCGGGATGGTCACCGAGGTCCCCAGGCCGGGGAATTCGCGGGCCAGCGCCAGCAGCATATCATGGGCCAGCCCGCGGCCACGCGCGGCGGGATCGACCCACATAAACTGCAGCTGCGGCGTGTGGGTTACCGTAGCCAGCACTGCGAAGGCCTGCTGATTCAGCGTTACTGCCCGACACGGCAGCGTACTGAAGGTCAGCGGGTCCATCAGCCACGGCAGCCGGCCATTGATCTCCGCCCCTGCTCTGCGCACCAGCGTTAAGACATTGCACTCTTCCAGCACCGGAGTTATCTCGCCCTCTGGCGGCGAACTCAGGTAGCCGCATAGTCCGTGGCGCACGACAAAACCGAGAGACTGGTACAACGCCACCGCCGCAGAGTTTTCGCGGATCACCTCCAGCCACATCCGACGCACGCCCTGGGCCTGTAACGCCGCCATCAGCGGCAGCATCAACCGGCGGCCGATCCCTTTTCCACGATAAACCGGACGCACGGCGAATGCCGCCAGCCGGGCTTCATCCCCACGCCGGGCCACAACGGCCATGGCCGCCGGCGTCTCACCGTCCAGCCAGACGCAGGAGTCAAGCAGGCTCAGGCCTTCGGAGCCAAAACGTTGAACGAAGACCGCCACCGGCAGCGAAACCGGCACCAGATAATCCTCAAAGCAGTCGCGAAGTATCGCGCTTAACTGTTCACTGCTGAAATCGGTCGCAGGGACGGCTCGCAATGCCATGCATTTCTCCCGAATATTGCTATGCTGAAGCGAATGAAAAATAACACTATAACCGCCGACGTGACATTTCGCCTGACCCAGGAGAGCGATATTGCTCTCCTGCCCGCCATTGAGCGCTCGGCGGCCCAGGCGTTTCGCCAGATACCCGCCTTCGCCTGGCTGGCGGATGGCCCGGTACTCGACCGGCATCAGCATCGCCTGTATCTGGAAGCCGGCCACAGCCTGGTGGCGGCGGCCGACGGGCAAGCAATAGGATTCCTGCTAAGTGAACCGCTGGACGACGCGCTGTTTATCGTCGAAGTTTCCGTACATCAGGCGTGGCAAGGAAAAGGGATTGGCCAGGCGATGATACGGCACACGATCGACAGCGCCCGCCGGGATGGCTACCCGGCGGTCACCCTCACCACCTTTCGCGATGTCCCCTGGAACGCGCCGTTTTATACGCGGCTGGGGTTCCGCATGCTCAATGAACAGCGCCTGCCGTCCGGGCTGGCGGCAAAGCGGCGCCAGGAGATAGCCCACGGTCTGCCGCCAGAGACGCGCTGCGCCATGCGCCTGGCGTTGTAACCGGCCCCGGCCAGGGCTGCTTTTTAGCGGCTGAATATGGTACAAAGTATCATGCTAAATTTACCGTCTGGTACTCTGTATGGCCTACTCGATTGATATCATTTCCTGCATCACCGACCGCTTTCTCGAGCTGACCGTCACCGAAAAGCGGATCGCCCAGTTCATTCTCGATGATGTCGCCGCGGCGGCAGAGTTACCTATCGCCGAAATCGCCCGTTTGACCAGTACCAGCCAGGCCTCCGTCACCCGCTTTGCCCGGGCGCTGGGATGCAAGGATGTTCGTGAGCTGAAGATGAAGCTGGCGCAATCGCTGGCCGTGGGTCAGCGTTTTATTCTCGATGTGCCGGATCTGGAAGGGGTACAGGGGATTTACGAATCCATCATCGGGGTACTGGAAACCAACCGCCGGGCGCTGGATATCGACGCGCTGAAGCGCGCCGTTTCGTGGCTCAGCGCTGCGCGACAAATTCTGGCTATCGGCATGGGGGGCGGTTCAACCATCTGCGCGCAGGAGATTCAGTATCGCCTGTTCCGTCTGGGCCTGCCGGTGGTCAGTCAGAACGACGGCCTGCTGGCGCGGATGATGAGCTCCGCCGTCACGCCAAAAGATGTGGTTATCGTTCTGTCGCTCGGGGGGTATACCAAAGAGATCGTTGAGAGCGCGGCGATCGCCATGCAGTATGGCGCGAAGGTGATCGCGATTACGCCGGCAGGTACGCCGCTGGCGGAACAAGCGGATCTGGTCTTACCGCTGCTGGTGCGTGAAAACGACTATATTTTCAAACCCAGCACCTCCCGCTATGCCATGCTGGCGATGGTCGATGTGCTGGCCACCGAACTGGCGATGGCCAACAAACCGCAGGCGAAAGACCGGCTGCGCCGCATCAAGCTGGCGCTCGACAGCCACCGCGGCGGCGTCGACCGTCAGCCGCTGGGCGATTAAGCCTGGCTGGCGGCAATAAAGCGCCGGGCCTGTTCACGGGTACGTTCCGGCGTCTGCCCGGCACGATACAGGTCGCTACCTAATCCCGCCCCGGCACAGCCCGCCTGCACCCAGTCGGCAAGGTTATCCGGGGTCACGCCGCCAACCGCCAGCACCGGCACATCCGGCGGCAGTACCGCCTTCAGGGCGCGAATATAGTCCGGGCCAAAGCAGGATGACGGAAAGATCTTGAGCCACTGCGCTCCGGCATCCAGCGCGCTAAAGGCCTCCGTTGCGGTCGCACAGCCGGCGCAAACCAACATCCCCTGTTCAACCGCCCGCCGAATGACCGTCGGTTGCGTATTGGGCGTCACAATCAGCTTCGCGCCGGCCTGCGCCAGAACATCGACCTGCCCGACGTTAAGCACCGTCCCCGCGCCAATCGTCGCCCGGGTAGCAAACTGCCGCACCATCTGTGGAATGCTGTCCTGCCAGTCCGGCGAGTTGAGCGGGATTTCAATATAGCGAAAGCCCGCGCGAATCAGCATATCAACATGTTGTGCCGCTTCTGTGGGACGAATGCCGCGTAAGATCGCCACCAGTTTAAGCCTGTCCATTCATTATCCTCGCCATACCGCGTAAAAACGCCTCATCCCCGCCACAGCAGTTCACCTTCATACCTCGGGCCGCCATCGCCAGGCGATAGCGGTCGGTTAGCGCCGGAGAGCCCACCAGCGTGATGCGATCTCCGCGGTAGCGTGCGCTAAATGCCGCCACCTCCGCGCCAACCAGCAACCCTGAGAGATAGTCGCTGACCGATACCGACGGCAGTCCGCCCAACACCCGGGCCGCACGGGCGCTGAACAGTTCCTTCACCAGCGACGGCGTCGCCATACCCTTTTCCAGCCCTCGCTCAAATGCTGCCGCGTCCGTCTGCTGGGCAGGCAGCTGCTTGCCAATCAGCGACTGATTAAGCAGCAGATGATGCAGTTCGCCGGTCATCGCGGTGGAAAAATGACGTACCATCCCGTCCTCTACCTGCACCCATTTACAGTGCGTGCCCGGCATCACGTAGCAATCGGCCGGGGCCATCTGCGCTGCGCCCAGAAGCTGCGTCTCTTCACCGCGCATCACGTTGTAATCTCCGGCCTGCTCAACCTTCAGGCCAGGAACAATCCACACCGCCTCCGCGACGGCAAACAAATGCTGTCCAGGCGCATCAAGCGCCGCCGGGCAGGCCAGATAGGGTACCGGCTGCCAGCCCGCGTCGCTGCCGATCATCCCGGCCATCACCACCGGCAGGGCCGCGTCACCGCGCCACGGCGCCAGATGCTGGCGGAAAATCTCCGCCGGCGCCTGCCCGTTGAGCCGGGTGATCCCGAGGGGTAGCCGTTTTGTCTCCACGCACTTTCCGTCACGAATCAGCCAGCCGCGAAGCTGCGTAGAGCCCCAGTCGACGGCAATATAGCTTTTCATTGCGCCTCCCTTAGCTCTGCGACGGTTGACGTTTACCAATCGGCAACGGCGGTGCCGCCGGACGGCTTTCACGTTCGCGGGTAATCATCTCCAGCGCCTCTTCGCGGCTCATGCTACTGGCCGGCGTCACCAGGGTGACCACTATGGAAGCAACCAGGCTGGTCAGCACCGACGGAATACACGGGTTGCCCCAGAAGGCCAGCCAGTCGCTGTCCATCAGAACCGCCACCGACGCCCCTGCGCCCCCGACCAGCGCGGCGACCGCCCCCTGCCAGTTAAAGCGCGTCCAGAAGCGGCCGAGCATGGTACAGATAAACATCCCGGACATAATCATCGAGATCATTTTGGTGATGTAGCTAATGATGTCGTTCGAGGTCAGGGCGAAAACCAACGCCAGGGCGATGACCAACACGAGAAACATGCGCGACAGGCAAATCGCTTTCTCAGGCGCCGGCATATGGCCAGTGACCAGGGTGTAGAGGTCGCGTAGCATAATCGACACCGCGGCAATGGCGTCAGAACTGCCGGAGGACATATTGGCCGACATTCCGGCAATCAGGATCGCCATCGCCAGCACCGGAGGCAGTACCTGGGTAGCAAACAGGAAGGCAAAACCGCTATTTTCGAGGTGCGCATTCATGGTCCATACCGCCATACCGATAATCGCTGGCAGGAAGGAGAACCCCAGGTACAGCAGGCCGGTAATGGTAAAGGACTGGCGTACGGAGGAAACGGTTTTCGCCGAGTAGATACGCTGGCGATAGGACGGTGTTGCCAGAACGCCCACGCCAATGACCACCGCCAGGGAGAGGGCGGGGAGGACGCCAAGCTTATCGACGGCAAACAGACTCTGCGCCGCCGGATCGACCGCCTGCTGAATGTGGCTCCAGCCGCCCACGTGCTGGACGGCAAAAATCGCCATCAGAATAAATCCGACGAACAGTACAATGGATTGAATCGTATCGATCCAGACCACTGCGGAATAACCGCCAATCCCGACGTAAACCACAAAAGCCAGGGCAATAATAATTTTCGCGACATTAATATCAATTCCGCTGGCCCACGCCAGATATAAGCCGCCACCTAATATATGAGCCCCCAGCCAGCCAATAGAGGCGATAAAAATGAGTATCGCCACCAGGTTTTTAATTATTTTACTGCCGCCGGTGTAATACGACATTTCTTCGCTCATGGTCATAAAGCGAAATTTCCGTACCGGCGCAAATAACCATGCCACCAGCAAAATCCCCACCGCGCCGCCGAGACCATACAGCATCCCCGCCCAGCCGTTGCTGTAGCCAAAGCCCACGGCGCCCACGCTAGAGCCGGTGCCAACCATAGTCCCCACCGTCGACCCCAGCGTCAGGAACATCGGCAGAGAGCGGCCCCCCAGTAAGAAATCATCGCCGTTCTTTTGCTTACGTGAAACATACCAGCCTAAAGCTATCATCGCGCAGGCATAAACGGAAAACCAAATCAGGAATGACATATTATTCATTGCTCACATCCAGGCATAATAAATAATATTCGAACCGCTGAATATTATGAGTTAATCGTAACGATGCCAGAAAAAAGGCAAAGCAACCTCGTTCGCGCCGATGGCTTGATGCAATCTGGCACGGCTATCACATTTTTAGGCGTCATTCCCCACCCGCCGGTGGGGAAAGATTATTTATCCGCGCGCGGCGTTATAGCAGGTCACATCCACTTCGACTTTGCACTCCACCACCAGATCGGCAACGCAGCAAATACGCGCCGGCGGATGATCGCCGAAGAATTCACGAAACACTTTATTGAAGGACTGGAAGTAGCGCGCGTCGGTCAGAATCACTTTCACATGCACCACATCGGCAAGGGTATAGCCCGCTTCGCTCATAATATCGACGCAGTTCTGAATCGCCAGCCGCGACTGCTCGACAATCCCCCCTTCCACGACTTCCCCGTTTTTCATCGGCGTCTGGCCAGACACGTACAGCCAGCCCCCGGCTTCGACCGCGCGGGCGAAAGGCAGATGCTGCCCGCCGGTGCCGGTACCGCCTTCAACGCCATAACGTTTAATGCTCATATTCCACTCCTTAGTCCATCTGACGACGCAGGAAACGCCCTGCGCGCCCGGTAATTTTTTTATCGCTGCCGTAGCTCATGATGCCGTTAACCATCACCGCTTCGATGCCCTCAGCGGGCTGTTTCGGATCGGAGAAGCTGGCGACATCGCGCACCGTCTGCGGATCAAACAGAACCAGATCGGCAAAATAGCCAACTTTAACCAGACCACGTTGCGGCAAGCGGAAACGCGCCGCCGACAGCCCGGTCATTTTGTGAATCGCCGTGGTCAGCGGGAACAGCTGCTCATCACGACTGTAGTGGCCGAGCACCCGAGGGAAAGCGCCCCATAACCGTGGATGCGGCATCGGATCGTTGGGTAAACCATCGGAGCCGATCATCGTGACGGGGTAGCGCATCACCCGACGTACGTCCTGCTCATCCATGTTGTAGTAAATAGCCCCGGCAGGTATCAGCTGTCCCGCCGCCTCATGCAGGCTCACCTGCCAGTCGCTGGCAATCTGTTTAAGCGTTTTGCCCGCCTGTTCCGGCCGGGATTCTGACCAGGTGATCACAATGTCAAATTCATCGGTGACCTGTTTCATATCCAGGGTTGAAGAGCTGGCGGAATAAGGGTAGCAATCGCAGGCTATTTCCTGGCGCTGGCGCATCTCATCAAAGAAGGCCAGCGTCTCGCGCGTGCGTCCCCAGTTCTTTGCCCCGGCGCATTTATGGTGCGAGACCACCACCGGCACGTTACCGTGGCGGCCGATACGAAACGCTTCATCGAGGGCCTCGAGGATCGGTTCGAATTCAGAACGCAGATGGGTGGTGTAAACCCCCTTCTCCGCCGCCAGCTCTTCCGCCAGCGCCATCACCTCTTCGGTGGTGGAGTGAAATGCGCTGGCATAGGCCAACCCGGTGCTGAGACCCAGCGCCCCTTGACGTAACGCATCGCGCAACTGGATGCGCATGCCGGCAATCTCGGTTTCCGTCGCCGGACGGAACAGATCGTCCATATGGTTATTACGCAGCGCGGTATGGCCGATCAGCGTACCCACGTTGAGCGACGGCCTTGCGGTCTCCACCGCGTGAGCGTAGGCCTCGACGGTGGGATAGATAAACTGCTCCTGCTCGCCCAACAGATTCATCGGGTCGGGGACGTCGCCGCGCATGGTCGCCATCGCCGCGCTAATCCCGCAGTTGCCGACGATAACCGTCGTCACGCCCTGGCTTAGTTTTGGCAGATACTCCGGCATACGAATGACGTTGATATCGTCATGGGTATGGACATCAATAAAGCCCGGCGCCAGCACGCGGCCCAGGCCGTCAATCTCGCGTTCAGCCGTCACCTGTAACGCCGGCGCGATATCGACAATACGGTCGCCCTTCACCGCCACGTCGCCGCGATACTGCGGGCCGCCGCTCCCATCAATCACCGTGACGTTCTTGAAAAGCCAGTCAACCTTCATAGCAATTACTCCCTTTCGACTATGCCGACAAGTTAACCATTTACAAGGCGAAAAAACAGTGGAAAACTACGCAGAATCCAGATCATTTTGTGATACTTTTATTCAAAACAAATAATTTTTAAGTATTAAAATAATATTTATCAATCAGTTATAACTGATACCCACTTAATATCCGCACGTAAACCCTTAAAGGATAGTGTTATGAAATACCATTCCGATACGCTTGTCCCGCATAAATCCGCCGTAATGTCATCGCCTGCTAACCTGCTGGCGGAAGACGTATGTCTCCCCGCCGCGCTGGTAAAAAAAACGGCGCTGGAAAATAACATCCGCTGGATGCAGCGCTACGCCGATGCCCGCGGTGTTTCGCTGGCGCCGCACGGCAAAACGACGATGACGCCGTGGATTTTCCAGGCGCAGCAACGCGCGGGGGCGTGGGGGATCGGGGTGGGGAGCGCCTGGCAAGCCAGCGCGGCGATGGCCAGCGGAATTGAACGGGTATTGGTGGTTAATCAGCTGGTCGGCAAGGCCAACATGCAGCTGGTGGCGCAGCTGAAGGCGCATTATCGCGCGGTGGATTTTATCTGCTGCGTGGATAGTCTGGCGAACGCCCGCACGCTGTCGGCTTTCTTTAACGCGCGCCAGCAAACGCTGGACGTCCTGATTGAACTGGGCGTCCCCGGCGGGCGCTGCGGCTGCCGCAGCGTGGACGACGCGCGGGCGCTGGCACAGGCGGTGGGCGACCTGCCGGGCCTGAAACTCCGCGGCCTGGAACTGTACGAAGGGGTGCTGCACGGCGACGACCCGCAGCCGCAGGTCGAAGCGCTGCTGCAACAGGCCGCCGCCCTTGCCTGCCAGATGGCGCCGCTGGTCGACGGCGAGTTTATCCTGACCGGCGCGGGCACCGTCTGGTATGACGTGGTGTGCGACGTGTGGCTGGCGGCGCAGAAACCTGCGCAGTGCCGGCTCGTGATCCGTCCGGGCTGCTATATCACCCATGACAGAGGGATCTATGCTGTCGCCCAGCAGGAACTGGTTGCACGCGATCCGATAGCCTGTGGCCTGGGCGGCGATCTGACCTCCGCGCTGGAGCTAATGGCGATGGTACAGTCGGTACCGGAGGCGGATCGTGCGGTGGTCAATTTCGGCAAGCGCGACTGCGCCTTCGATGCCGGGCTTCCGCAGCCGATCGCCCACTATCGCGACGGCCGGTCATTACCGCTGCAGGCGGAGATGATGGTCAGCGTCGGGATTATGGATCAGCACTGTATGTTGCGCCTGGCGCCGGGTTGCGATCTGCAGGTCGGTGATATTGTGGTCTTTGGCACCTCACATCCGTGCCTGACCTTCGACAAGTGGAAAACGCTGCTGCTGGTGGATGACGAGTACAACGTGCTGGAGGAGCTGGATACGCTGTTCTGATGAAGATCCCGGATAGCGGCTGACGCCTTATCCGGGCTACTGCCCGGCCCGCCGCTCCTCCGTCCCCCCCCCCCCCCCAAAAAAACCACCGGGCCGCTCAGCTATTCGCACAGCGCGGAAATCTCGTCAAATAACGAACGGCTGAGGGTGACGCCCTGGCGTTCGCTTTCTTCGCGACAGCGATAGCGCCGCTCACCGGGAAGCCTTGCTCCCTGCGCCTGCATGTTGCTAAAAAGCGTCTCCGCCCGCGCGAGGTGCTCCTGCGCCTGCGCGCCGAGAAAACGCTGCGGATCCAGCGCCAGAATCAGCTCGCCGCCGTAGGGCAGCCCGCCGGCGCCGTCATCCCATGCCAGCGATTCGGCGCTGGTCATATCGCCAATCAGCGGCCCGGCAAGCAGCTCAACCATCGCCGCCAGCGCGGAGCCTTTATAGCCGCCAAAGGTCAGCATCGCCCCGGACAGCACCTCTCCGGCATCCGTGGTCGGCTGACCTGCGCTATCGATCCCCCACCCTTCCGGCAACGCCTTCCCGGCACGCTGATGCAGCTGGATTTCGCCGCGCGCCGCCACGCTGGTCGCCATATCGAAAATAAACGGCGGCCTGTCGTCCCGCGGCCAGCCAAAAGCGATGGGGTTGGTGCCAAACAGCGGCAGCGTGCCGCCGGCGGGCGCCACCCACGCATGACCCGGCGTACAGGCCAGCCCGACCAGGCCAGCCTCGGTCAGTGGTTCAATATCGGCAAACAGCGCCGAAAAATGCACGCAGCGGTTAATCGCCAGCGCAGCGATGCCGCTGTGTCGCGCTTTCGCCACCAGCAGCGGCAGCGCCCGTTCAAACGCCAGCAGCGAAAACGCGCCGCCGGCATCGGCGCGGACAATCGCCGGCGCCCGGTCGTCAATCCGTGGTTCAGCGTCCGGAGAGACCTTGCCTTTGCGTAAGGTGTCGATAATCCCCAGCAGTCGCCACAGGCCGTGGGAAGCGCAGCCATCGCGCTCCCCGCCGGTGACGTTACGCGCCACGGCCGCCGCATGATCCGCGCTGAATCCATTAGCGCTTAGCGCCCGTATCGCCAGCGCGTAAGCTTCGGGTAACGCAAGAGTGACCGATTCCATAACCTTCTCCTCTACTTTTTTTCATCTCAGCTAAAGTTAGCCTGGTAAAGGCAGCTCTGTCGCTAACCTACTCTTCCTCATCACCCTCACCGCGTCCGGCATTTTGGCGGTTTCCGAGCGCGATAAACTCCCCCAGCAGCGCCGTCAGCTGCCGCATCTTTTCGCTGGTGAACTGTTCTTCAATCAGACGATAGGCCTCTTCCACCTGCGCCTGCGCGCTTTCATACAGCGTATTGCCCGCGGCGGTCAGCGAAACGTACAGCTTGCGCTGATCGTTAACCGGCTTAAGGCGCAGTACCAGGCCATCGCGCTCCATACGGGTCAGGATACCGGTCAGGCTCGGGCGCAGAATACAGGCGCGAAACGCCAGATCGTGAAAGTCCATCGACGGGTTTTCCGCGAGGATGCGCACAATACGCCACTGCTGCTCGGTGAGATTATGCCGTTTGACGATCGGCCGGAAATGGCTCATCGCCGCTTCCCGCGCCTGCAACAGCGCAATGGTTAACGAATCATGCATTACATATCCTCTACGTCACACTCTGAAATCTATTAACAAGTTAATAACTAGCGTCTATCCTGCCACGACGCAACCGGTTTCTGCACCTGAAAAGTACCAGCCGATGGTATAAAAATAAATAACACATTGATTAACAAAAATAAAAAATTAAATGTGTAAATTTATTGTTAATCCGATCACAAAACATTCACTTCTGTTTGCCAAACCTCTCCGCAAAGAATAAAAGATGATCATTAACATATTAATGAAATCCCTTCGAATCCGATATCCGTCCCAGAGGAGTGGTGAATGAAAGGTACCATCTTCGCCGTTGCGCTCAACCATCGCAGCCAGCTCGACGCCTGGCGCGACGCGTTCCAACAGGCCCCCTATAAAACGCCGCCGAAAACCGCGGTCTGGTTTATCAAACCGCGTAATACCGTCATCGGCGACGGCGAGGCGATTCCGTATCCGCAGGGCGAAACCGTACAGAGCGGGGCTACCGTCGCGCTGATCGTCGGTCAAACCGCGCGCAAGGTCTCTCCCGATGACGCCGCCGCGTTTATCGCCGGCTACGCGCTGGCCAATGACGTCAGCCTGCCGGAAGAGAGCTTCTACCGTCCGGCGATCAAAGCCAAATGCCGGGACGGTTTCTGCCCCATCGGCGCCCTCTCTCCGGTACGTAACGTGGACAATCTGACCATCATTACCGAGATCAACGGTCGCGAAGCGGATAGCTGGAGCACCGGCGATCTACAGCGCAATGCCGCCGAGCTGTTAAGCGCGCTGAGTGAGTTTGCCACCCTGACCCCTGGCGACGCCATTCTGCTTGGCACTCCGCACCATCGCGTCACCTTGCACCCTGGCGATCGCGTACGGATCCTCGCCGAAGGTTTCCCGGCGCTGGAAAACCCGGTTGTGGCAGAAGGAGAACTGGCATGAAACAGGCACGCATTGAATGGCAAGGCAACGTGTACGACGTCCGGCTCAATGACCATAACCAGCCGCGCCTCGCCGATGGCACTACGCTGCAGGAGGGCGAATTCCGCTGGCTGCCGCCCGCCGACGGAACGCTGTTCGCGCTCGGTCTGAACTATGCCGATCACGCCAGCGAGCTGGAGTTTAAGCCGCCGGAGGAGCCGCTGGTGTTTATCAAAGCGCCGAACACCTTTATCGGCCACCAGCAGGAGTCGGTACGCCCGGATAACGTCGAATACATGCATTACGAAGCCGAGCTGGTGGTGGTGATAGGCAAAACCGCACGAAAAGTCAGCGAGGCCGATGCCATGGAGTACGTGGCCGGATATACCGTCTGCAACGACTACGCCATTCGCGACTATCTGGAAAATTACTACCGGCCGAATCTACGGGTAAAAAGCCGCGACACCCTGACCCCCATCGGGCCGTGGATCGTGAGCAAAGAGGCGATCCCGGATCCGCATAACCTGACCCTGCGTACCTGGGTCAACGGCGAGCTGCGCCAGCAGGGCACCACCGCCGATCTGATCTTCAGCGTCCCGTTCCTGATCGCTTACTTAAGCGAATTTATGACCCTGCAAGCGGGCGACATGATCGCCACCGGCACGCCGAAAGGGCTGTCCGACGTGGTGCCGGGTGACGAAACGATCGTCGAAGTCGAGGGCGTCGGCCGCCTGGTCAACCGCATCATCAGCCAGCAAGCGTATGAGGAGAAGCTGTCATGAAAAAAATTAACCACTGGATCAACGGCAAAAACGTCGCGAGCGCAGAATATTTCCATACCACCAACCCGGCCACCGGTGAAGTGCTGGCGGAAGTGGCTTCCGGCGCTGAGGCCGAGGTCAATCAGGCCGTTGCCGCAGCGAAAGAGGCCTTCCCGAAATGGGCCAATCTGCCGATGAAAGAGCGCGCGCGCCTGATGCGTCGCCTGGGCGATCTGATCGATCGCGACGTCCCGGAGATCGCGGCGATGGAAACTGCCGATACCGGCCTGCCGATCCATCAGACCAAAAACGTGCTGATCCCGCGCGCTTCCCACAACTTCGAATTCTTTGCCGAAGTGTGCCAGCAGATGAACGGCAAGACCTATCCGGTTGACGACAAGATGCTCAACTACACCCTCGTGCAACCGGTAGGCGTGTGCGCGCTGGTCTCGCCGTGGAACGTGCCGTTTATGACCGCCACCTGGAAGGTCGCGCCGTGCCTGGCGCTGGGCAATACCGCGGTGCTGAAGATGTCTGAGCTGTCGCCGCTGACCGCCGATCGTCTGGGAGAGCTGGCGCTGGAAGCGGGTATCCCCGCCGGGGTACTCAACGTGGTGCAGGGCTACGGCGCCAGCGCCGGCGATGCCCTGGTGCGTCATCACGACGTCCGCGCGGTCTCGTTTACCGGCGGCACCGCCACCGGTCGCAATATCATGAAAAATGCCGGACTGAAGAAGTATTCGATGGAGCTGGGCGGCAAATCGCCGGTGCTGATTTTTGAAGATGCCGATATCGAGCGCGCGCTGGATGCCGCCCTGTTCACCATCTTCTCGATCAACGGCGAACGCTGCACCGCCGGGTCGCGCATCTTCATTCAGCAAAGCATCTACCCGCAGTTCGTCAAACGCTTCGCGGAGCGCGCCAACCGTCTGCGCGTCGGCGATCCTACCGATCCCAATACCCAGGTCGGGGCGCTGATCAGCCAGCAGCACTGGGAAAAAGTCTCCGGCTATATTCGTCTGGGAATCGAAGAAGGCGCCACCCTGCTGGCCGGCGGCCCGGACAAGCCGTCCGATCTGCCAGCGCACCTGAAAAGCGGCAACTTCCTGCGCCCGACGGTGCTGGCGGACGTCGACAACCGTATGCGCATCGCGCAGGAAGAGATCTTTGGCCCGGTGGCCTGCCTGCTGCCGTTTAAAGACGAAGCGGAAGGTCTGCGCCTGGCCAACGATATCGAATATGGCCTCGCCTCCTATATCTGGACCCAGGATGTCAGCAAAGTCCTGCGCCTGGCGCGCGGCATCGAAGCCGGCATGGTGTTCGTCAATACCCAGAACGTGCGCGACCTGCGCCAGCCGTTCGGCGGTGTGAAAGCCTCCGGTACCGGCCGTGAAGGCGGCGAGTACAGCTTTGAAGTGTTCGCCGAAATGAAAAACGTCTGTATTTCCATGGGTGACCATCCGATCCCGAAATGGGGCGTATAAGGAGAACAAGATGGGCAAATTAGCGTTAGCCGCCAAAATCACTCACGTGCCGTCAATGTACCTCTCTGAACTGCCGGGGAAAAACCACGGCTGTCGTCAGGCAGCCATCGACGGGCATAAAGAAATTGGCAAACGGTGCCGTGAAATGGGCGTCGACACCATTATCGTTTTCGATACCCACTGGCTGGTCAACAGCGCCTACCACATTAACTGCGCCGACCATTTTAAAGGCGTCTATACCAGCAACGAGCTGCCGCACTTTATTCGCGATATGACCTACGACTATGACGGCAACCCGGAGCTGGGCCAGCTGATTGCCGACGAAGCGGTCAAACTGGGCGTGCGCGCGAAGGCGCACAACATCCCCAGCCTGAAGCTGGAATACGGCACCCTCGTGCCGATGCGCTACATGAACAGCGACAAGCATTTCAAAGTGGTGTCGATCTCCGCTTTCTGCACCGTTCACGATTTTGCCGACAGCCGCAGGCTGGGCGAAGCCATCGTCAAAGCGATTGCAAAATATGACGGTACCGTTGCGGTGTTCGCCAGCGGCTCGCTGTCGCACCGCTTCATCGACGACCAGCGCGCCGAAGAAGGGATGAACAGCTATACCCGCGAGTTCGACCATCAGATGGATGAACGCGTGGTGAAGCTGTGGCGCGAGGGCAAGTTCAAAGAGTTTTGCACCATGCTGCCGGAGTACGCCGACTACTGCTACGGCGAAGGCAATATGCACGATACGGTGATGCTGCTCGGCGTGCTCGGCTGGGATAAATACGACGGCAAGGTCGAGTTTATCACCGACCTGTTCGCCAGCTCCGGTACCGGCCAGGTCAACGCCGTCTTCCCGCTGCCGGCTCAGGCGTAAGGGGTCGCTATGCCGCATTTTATCGCTGAGTGTACCGACAACATCCGCGAGCAGGCTGATTTACCGGGCCTGTTCGCCCGGATTAACCAGGCGCTGGCCGCCACCGGCATCTTCCCGATGGCTGGCATCCGCAGCCGCGCCATCTGGCTTGACAGCTGGCAGATGGCCGACGGCCAGCAGGATTACGCTTTCGTGCATATGACACTGAAAATCGGCAGCGGGCGCAGCCTGGAAAGCCGCCAGGAGGTAGGCGAAATGCTGTTCGGGCTGATCAAAGCCCACTTCGCCGCCCTGATGGAGAGCCGCTATCTGGCGCTGTCATTTGCGATTGAAGAACTGCACCCGACGCTGAACTACAAACAGAACAACGTCCATGCGTTATTCAAATAGCGCCACCCGGTGCCGCGACACCGAACGAGGTTACAGGAAGCCACTATGCTCGATAAACAGACCCGAACCCTGATCGCCCAACGGCTGAACCAAGCCGAAAAGCAGCGGGAGCAGATCCGCGCCATCTCGCTGGATTATCCCGCGATCACCATTGAGGATGCCTACGCCGTTCAGCGCGAGTGGGTCGATCTGAAGATCGCCGAAGGCCGGGTACTCAAAGGCCATAAGATCGGCCTGACCTCCAAAGCGATGCAGGCCAGCTCGCAAATTAGCGAGCCGGACTACGGCGCACTGCTCGACGATATGTTTTTTCACGACGGCAGCGATATTCCCACCGACCGCTTTATCGTGCCGCGCATTGAAGTGGAGCTGGCTTTCGTACTGGCGAAACCGCTGCGCGGCCCGAACTGCACCCTGTTCGACGTCTACAACGCCACCGACTATGTGATCCCGGCGCTGGAGCTGATCGACGCCCGCTGCCATAACATCGATCCACAAACGCAACGTCCACGCAAAGTGTTCGACACCATCTCTGATAACGCCGCTAACGCCGGGGTGATCCTCGGCGGCCGGCCGATCAAGCCCGACGAGCTGGATCTACGCTGGATCTCGGCGCTGCTGTATCGCAACGGCGTGATCGAAGAGACCGGCGTCGCCGCCGGCGTGCTGAATCACCCGGCAAACGGCGTCGCCTGGCTGGCGAATAAGCTGGCGCCGTACGACGTGCAGCTGGAAGCCGGGCAGATTATTCTCGGCGGTTCGTTTACCCGTCCGGTCGCGGCGCGCAAAGGCGACACCTTCCACGTCGATTACGGCAATATGGGCGCAATCAGCTGCCGCTTTGTGTAAGGAGAGGATGATGGACAATACCTTTAAAGCGGCGCTGCAGGCCGGACGCCCGCAAATCGGGCTATGGCTGGGGCTGTGCAGCAGCTACAGCGCTGAACTGCTGGCCGGAGCCGGGTTTGACTGGCTGCTGATCGACGGCGAACACGCGCCGAACAACGTGCAGACCGTGCTGACCCAGCTCCAGGCCATCGCACCCTATCCCAGCCAGCCGGTGGTGCGCCCCTCATGGAACGACCCGGTGCAGATCAAGCAGCTGCTGGACATCGGCGCGCAAACCCTGCTGGTGCCGATGGTGCAAAACGCCGAGGAGGCGCGGCTGGCGGTGAAAGCCACCCGCTATCCGCCGGCCGGTATTCGCGGCGTCGGCAGCGCCCTGGCCCGCGCTTCACGCTGGAATCGCCTCCCGGACTATATCCATCAGGCGAACGATGCCATGTGCGTGCTGGTGCAGATTGAAACCCGCGAGGCGTTGAAAAATCTGCCGCACATTCTCGACGTCGAAGGCGTTGACGGTGTGTTTATCGGCCCGGCGGATCTCAGCGCCGATATGGGCTTCGGCGGTAACCCGCAGCACCCGGAAGTGCAGGCGGCGATTGAAAGCGCCATCGTGCAGATTCGCCAGGCGGGGAAAGCGCCGGGCATTCTGATGGCCAATGAACCGCTGGCAAAACGCTATCTCGAGCTCGGTGCGCTGTTCGTCGCCGTTGGCGTGGATACCACCCTGCTGGCCCGCAGCGCGGAAGCGCTGGCGGCGCGCTTTACCGACAGTATCACGTCGTTAATCAGCAGCGATAAATCCGTTTATTAAACGTTCCATACCCGAAGTAGTTCGGATTGTAGCGACATGGCAGAGAGAGGCAGGACGCCTTTCTGACCTCCCCGCCATCGCTATCACGCATGGCCGGGGCAGGATTCCAGGAGCGGGTAATCCGCCGCCCGCGCCCATGCCACTCTGAAGTATGACGCGTATTCGTGGAGTGCATCATGACGACCTCAACCCTGCAAAATAATGATAATAAAACCGCTGCAACCGAACAGCGGGTGATCAAAAAGCTGTTCCGTCGACTCATCACGTTCCTGTTTGTTCTCTTTGTTTTCTCATTTTTGGACCGCATTAATATCGGCTTCGCCGGTCTGACGATGGGCAAAGATCTCGGCCTGACCTCCACCATGTTTGGCCTGGCGGCGACGCTGTTTTACGTCACCTACGTCATGTGTGGCATCCCCAGCAACATCATGCTGGCAAAGGTCGGCGCCCGCCGCTGGATCGCCGGGATCATGGTGGTCTGGGGGATCGCTTCGACCTGCACCATGTTCGCCAGCAATCCGCATACCCTCTACATCCTGCGGATGCTGGTCGGCATCGCCGAAGCCGGCTTTCTGCCGGGGATACTGGTCTATCTGACCTGGTGGTTCCCGGCCTACTATCGCGCCCGCGCTAACGCCCTGTTTATGATAGCGATGCCGGTGACCATGATGATTGGCTCACTCCTTTCCGGCTACATTCTGGCGCTCGACGGTCTGTGGAACCTGAAAGGCTGGCAGTGGCTGTTCCTGCTGGAAGGGCTGCCGTCAGTGGTGCTCGGGGTGGTGACCTGGTTCTTCCTCAACGATACCCCGGATCAGGCCAGCTGGCTGGATCAAGAGGAGAAGCAGGCGTTGAAATCGATGATCGAACGCGAGCGGGAAAACGCCGCCATCCTTCCAACCTCGGCGCGTTCCACCCTGCGGGAGGTGCTGACCCCGGCGGTACTGATGTACACCCTCGCCTATTTCTGCCTGACCAATACCCTGAGCGCCATTAACATCTGGACGCCGCAGATCCTGCAAAGCTTCAACACCGGCAGCAGCAATATCATGATCGGCCTGCTGGCGGCGATCCCGCAGTTCTGTACCATCTTCGGGATGATCTGGTGGAGCCGGCGCTCCGACCGGCGCAAGGAGCGCAAGATGCACACCATCCTGCCGTATTTGTTCGCTGCCGCGGGCTGGCTGCTGGCCTCCGCCACTCACCACAGCCTGATCCAGCTGATCGGCATTATCATGGCTTCCGTCGGATCCTTTACCGCGATGGCGATTTTCTGGACCACCCCGGATCGGGTGATCAGCCTGCAGTCGCGGGCGGTGGCGCTGGCGGTGATCAACGCGATCGGCAATATCGGATCCGCCGTCAGTCCGCTGCTGATCGGTATTCTGCGCGATACCACCGGCAGCTTTAGCTCCGGACTGTGGTTCGTCGCCGGGTTGCTGATCGTCGGCGCGCTGGTGCTGACCCGGATCCCGATGAGCTCGCGGGAAGACGCCTCGGCGGCGGCAGGACTTGCCGCGCAGAAAAGTCATTAAGGAGCGCCCATGTGCCAGGCCTCAATCGCCAATATCGATATCAACAAAGATTACGATGAGAGTCTGGGGACCGAGGAGGTGCACTATCAGTCGTTTGCCCGCATGGCGGCCTTTTTTGGCCGCGATATGCAGGCGCATCGCCACGACCAGTACTTTCAGATGCACTTTCTCGATACCGGACAGATCGAGCTGCAGCTCGACGATCACCGCTACTCGGTGCAAGCGCCGCTGTTTGTCCTGACGCCGCCGTCGGTGCCGCACGCCTTTATCACCGGCTCCGACAGCGACGGGCACGTGCTGACCGTACGCGAGGATCTGATCTGGCCGCTGCTGGAGGTGCTCTACCCCGGCACGCGGGAAGCCTTCGGCCTGCCGGGAATGTGCCTGTCGCTGGCGGACAAGCCCGATGAGCTGAGGGCGCTGACGCACTACTGGCAGTTAATTAAACGCGAGTCGACCGCGCAGCTACCGGGGCGCGAGCACACCCTGGCCCTGCTGGCGCAGGCGGTGTTCACCCTGCTTTTGCGTAACGCGAAGCTTGATGACCACGCCGCCAGCGGGATGCGCGGTGAATTGAAACTGTTTCAGCGCTTCAACCAGATGATCGACGCTCACTACCACCAGCACTGGGCGGTACCGGACTACGCCGGCGAGCTGCATGTCACCGAATCGCGGCTGACCGATATTTGCCGTCGTTTCGCTAACCGGCCGCCGAAGCGGCTGATCTTCGACCGTCAGCTGCGCGAGGCCAAACGGCTGCTGCTGTTTTCCGACAGCGCGGTCAATGAAATCGCCTGGCAGTTAGGGTTTAAAGACCCGGCCTATTTCGCGCGCTTTTTTAACCGCTTAGTGGGCTGTTCGCCGAGCGCGTTTCGCACGCAAAAGGTGCCGGTCTCCTGAAGGTCCGGCGAGCGGGAAATCTCCCGGATAGCGGCGTACCGCCCTATCCGGGCTAGCGTCACGTACCCGTCTGCGGCCCCGGTAAGCGCCGCGCCGCCGGGGAGTTGTCGCGTCCCGGTGGGCAAAAAGCCGTCCGGATCACAGAATCGTCCAGCGCCTGAAAAGTACCTGCCGTTGACCTAAAAGTCTCTTCACGGAAGCCGCGTTAACCGCTTCAATTGAACAACAAAAACAAAACATAAATTTAACATTGATGCCCTGGCAACTTCGCCCACGCCGCCCTCCCGGCGGCCCGAAGCAGGACGGGATATTCCGATAAATACTGAAGAGGCCCCTATGAAACCTGAAGATTTCCGCGCAGACGCAAAACGCCCGTTAACCGGTGAAGAGTACCTGAAGAGCCTGCAGGACGGCCGTGAAATTTATATCTACGGTGAGCGTGTCAAAGACGTCACCATCCACCCGGCCTTCCGCAACGCCGCCGCCTCGGTGGGCCAACTGTACGATGCGCTGCACAAACCGGAAATGCAGGACGCCCTGTGCTGGAACACCGATACCGGCAGCGGCGGCTATACGCATAAATTCTTCCGCGTGGCGAAAAGCGCCGACGACCTGCGCCAGCAGCGCGATGCCATCGCCGCATGGTCGCGCCTGAGCTACGGCTGGATGGGCCGCACCCCGGATTACAAAGCCGCCTTCGGCTGCGCGCTGGGCGCGAACCCGGCCTTTTACGGCCAGTTCGAACAGAACGCCCGCAACTGGTACACCCGGATTCAGGAAACCGGCCTGTACTTCAACCACGCCATCGTCAACCCGCCGCTCGACCGCCATAAACCGGCCGACGAAGTGAAAGACGTTTACATCAAGCTGGAGAAAGAGACCGATGCCGGGATCGTGGTCAGCGGCGCGAAAGTGGTCGCCACCAACTCGGCGCTGACCCACTACAACATGATCGGGTTTGGATCCGCCCAGGTGATGGGGGAAAACCCCGACTTCGCCCTGATGTTCGTCGCGCCGATGGATGCCGAAGGCGTCAAGCTTATCTCCCGCGCCTCTTATGAAATGGTCGCCGGCGCCACCGGATCGCCCTACGACTATCCGCTCTCCAGCCGCTTTGACGAAAACGACGCGATCCTGGTGATGGATAACGTGCTGATCCCGTGGGAAAACGTGCTGATCTATCGCGATTTCGATCGCTGCCGCCGCTGGACGATGGAAGGCGGCTTTGCCCGCATGTATCCGCTGCAGGCCTGCGTTCGCCTGGCGGTAAAGCTCGATTTTATCACCGCCCTGCTCAAGCGCTCGCTGGAGTGCACCGGTACGCTGGAATTCCGCGGCGTGCAGGCCGACCTCGGCGAAGTGGTGGCGTGGCGCAATATGTTCTGGGCGCTGAGCGACTCGATGTGTTCTGAAGCCACCCCGTGGGTCAATGGCGCCTGGCTGCCGGATCACGCCGCGCTGCAAACCTACCGCGTGATGGCGCCGATGGCCTACGCCAAAATCAAAAACATCATCGAACGCAACGTCACCAGCGGCCTGATCTACCTGCCTTCCAGCGCTCGCGATCTGAACAACCCGCAGATCGACCAGTACCTGGCGAAGTACGTGCGCGGATCGAACGGCATGGATCACGTCGAGCGCATCAAGATCCTCAAACTGATGTGGGATGCCATCGGTAGCGAATTCGGCGGCCGCCATGAACTGTACGAAATCAACTACTCCGGCAGCCAGGATGAGATCCGCCTGCAGTGCCTGCGCCAGGCGCAAAGCTCCGGCAACATGGACAAAATGATGGCGATGGTCGACCGCTGCCTGTCCGAGTACGACCAGAACGGCTGGACTGTGCCACATCTGCACAGCAACGCTGATATCAATATGTTGGATAAGCTGCTGAAGTAGCTCGCAGCGGGAGGTCACAATGCAATTAGATGAACAACGTCTGCGTTTTCGCGATGCCATGTCCAGCCTGTCGGCTGCGGTTAACGTTGTCACCACCGCGGGCGACGCCGGGCGCTGCGGCATCACCGCGACGGCGGTATGCTCGGTTACCGATACACCGCCGTCGGTGATGGTGTGTATCAACGCCAACAGCGCGATGAACCCGGTATTTCAGGGCAACGGCCAGCTGTGCATCAACGTGCTGAACCACGAACAGGAAGTGATGGCGCGCCACTTCGCCGGCATGACCGGAATGGCCATGGAAGACCGTTTCAGCCTCTCCTGCTGGCAGGACGGTGCGCTGGGGCAGCCGCTGCTGAAAGGGGCGCTGGCAAGCCTTGAAGGCGCAATTAGCCAGGTCCAGACCATCGGCAGCCACCTGGTCTATCTGGTTGAGATCAAGAACATCACCCTGAGTCAGGAAGGCCACGGACTGATTTACTTTAAACGCCGTTTCCATCCGGTAATGGTGGAAATGGAAGCGGCGATGTAATTCTCTCTGACCCGCTCTTCTCTCTTTCCTCTCCCGACGGGGGAGGAAAAGAGCTAAGAAAAAATTCTTGTGATCTCAATCACATGTTTCACCACTGTTCATTTCCTGTCCAACCGCTTATCCCGCCAGGTGACCGCTTAACCCCACATACAACCACTCGCCGATTTACCCAACTTTACGCAGCCGAGGTTCTGGCAAAATTCCTCCTGACAGAGCAATCAATACCTCCTCAAACCTTATTCAACACCAGACGGTTTCGGCCAATTATTCATCTAAAAACCAGGTTTACTATGGATACTAAAAAGCTATTCAAGCACATACCCTGGGTGATTCTTGGAATCATCGGGGCATTTTGCCTCTCGGTCGTCGCCCTACGCCGCGGTGAGCACGTCAGTGCCCTGTGGATCGTGGTCGCGTCGGTTTCCGTTTATCTGGTGGCCTATCGCTACTACAGCCTGTACATCGCCCAGAAGGTGATGAAGCTCGACCCCACCCGTGCGACGCCGGCGGTCATTAACAACGACGGCCTGAACTACGTCCCGACCAACCGCTACGTGCTGTTCGGCCACCACTTTGCCGCCATTGCCGGCGCAGGTCCGCTGGTCGGCCCGGTGCTGGCGGCGCAGATGGGCTATCTTCCCGGCACCCTGTGGCTGCTGGCGGGGGTGGTGCTGGCCGGCGCGGTGCAGGACTTTATGGTGCTGTTTATCTCCTCGCGCCGTAACGGTTCTTCGCTGGGTGAAATGATCAAAGAAGAGATGGGGCCGATACCGGGTTCTATCGCCCTGTTCGGCTGCTTCCTGATTATGATCATCATCCTCGCGGTACTGGCGCTGATCGTGGTGAAAGCGCTGGCGGAAAGCCCGTGGGGCGTCTTCACCGTCTGTTCGACCGTGCCGATTGCGCTGTTTATGGGGATCTACATGCGCTTCCTGCGCCCCGGCCGCGTGGGTGAAGTGTCGGTTATCGGCATCGTGCTGCTGGTGGCTTCTATTTACTTCGGCGGCGTCATTGCCCACGACCCGTACTGGGGCCCGGCGCTGACCTTTAAAGACACCACCATCACCTTTACCCTGATCGGCTATGCGTTTATCTCCGCGCTGCTGCCGGTGTGGCTGATTCTGGCGCCGCGCGACTATCTGGCGACCTTCCTGAAAATCGGCGTTATCGTCGGCCTGGCGCTGGGCATCGTGATCCTCAACCCGGATCTGAAAATGCCGGCGGTCACCCAGTACATCGACGGTACCGGCCCGCTGTGGAAAGGCGCGCTGTTCCCGTTCCTGTTTATCACCATCGCCTGTGGCGCGGTATCAGGCTTCCACGCGCTGATCGCCTCCGGTACCACGCCGAAGCTGCTGGCGAACGAAACCGACGCCCGCTTTATCGGCTACGGTGCGATGCTGATGGAGTCCTTCGTGGCGGTGATGGCGCTGGTCGCAGCTTCTATCATTGAACCGGGCCTCTACTTCGCGATGAACACCCCGCCGGCCGGTCTGGGCATTGTGATGCCGAACCTGCACGAAATGGGCGGAGAAAACGCCGCGATGATTGCCGCCCAGTTGAAGGACGTGACTGTCCATGCGGCGGCGACCGTCAGTTCCTGGGGCTTCGTGATTTCGCCTGAACAGATCCTGCAAACCGCGAAAGACATCGGTGAACCCTCGGTACTGAACCGCGCGGGCGGCGCGCCGACGCTGGCCGTCGGTATCGCTCACGTGTTCCACAAAATCATCCCGATGGCGGATATGGGCTTCTGGTACCACTTCGGTATTCTGTTTGAAGCGCTGTTTATCCTCACCGCGCTGGATGCCGGTACCCGCGCCGGTCGCTTTATGCTCCAGGATCTGCTGGGTAACTTCGTGCCGTTCCTGAAGAAAACCGACTCGCTGGTGGCCGGGGTGATTGGTACCGCGGGCTGCGTCGGCCTGTGGGGTTACCTGCTGTATCAAGGGGTGGTCGACCCGCTGGGCGGCGTGAAGAGCCTGTGGCCGCTGTTCGGTATCTCTAACCAGATGCTGGCTGCCGTGGCGCTGGTGCTGGGCACCGTGGTGCTGGTCAAAATGCAGCGCACCAAATACATCTGGGTCACGGTGATCCCGGCCGCATGGCTGCTGCTGTGCACCACCTGGGCGCTGGGTCTGAAACTGTTCAGCACCAACCCACAGATGGAAGGCTTCTTCTTTATGGCTCAGCAGTACAAAGAGAAGATTGCCGCCGGTGGCGAGCTGAGCGCGCAGCAGATTGCCAACATGAACCATATTGTGGTGAACAACTACACCAACGCCGGACTGAGTATTCTGTTCCTGGTGGTGGTCTACAGCATCATCTTCTACGGCATCAAAACGTGGCTCAAAGTCCGTAACAATACAGTACGTACCGATAAAGAGACCCCGTATGTGCCGGTGCCGGAAGGCGGCGTGAAGACCTCGTCACATCATTAATCCGTTCCTGTTCAGCCCCGCTTCGGCGGGGCTTGTCAGTGAATGGCCGCCCAAATAACCCGATCGGCGGGCTCAACACATATCAGGAACGCGTCATGTTTGGTAACTTAGGTCAGGCTAAAAAGTACCTGGGTCAGGCGGCGAAGATGCTGATTGGCATTCCGGACTACGACAATTACGTCGAGCATATGCAGACCAACCATCCGGATAAGCCGTACATGACCTATAACGAATTTTTCCGCGAACGCCAGCAGGCCCGCTACGGCGGCGACGGTAAAGGCGGCGTACGCTGCTGTTAATGGAGGCAAACATGGCACCGATTGCAGTCACTCTGTTGACCGGTTTTCTTGGCGCAGGCAAAACCACCCTGCTGCGCCATATTCTCAATGAGCAGCACGGTTTTAAAATTGCCGTCATCGAAAACGAATTTGGCGAAGTCTCCGTTGACGATAAGCTGATTGGCGACCGCGCCACGCAGATCAAAACCCTGACCAACGGCTGCATCTGCTGCACCCGCTCCAACGAGCTGGAAGACGCCCTGCTCGATCTGCTCGACAGCCGCGATCGCGGCGACATTGCTTTCGACCGGCTGGTGATTGAGTGCACCGGCATGGCCGACCCCGGCCCGATTATTCAGACCTTTTTCTCCCATGAGATTCTCTGCGAACGCTATCTGCTGGACGGCGTGATTGCGTTGGTGGATGCGGTTCACGCCGACCAGCAGATGAACCAGTTCACCATCGCCCAGTCGCAGGTGGGCTATGCCGACCGTATCCTGCTGACCAAAACCGACGTCGCCGGCAACAGCGAGGCGCTGCGCGGACGGCTGGCGCGCATCAACGCCCGGGCGCCGGTGTATACCGTCGTCCACGGCGATATCGACCTGAGCCAGCTGTTTAATACCAGCGGCTTTATGCTGGAAGAGAACGTGGTCACTGATAAACCGCGCTTTCACTTTATCGCCGATCGGCAAAACGACGTCTCGTCTATCGTGGTCGAGCTGGATTACCCGGTCGATATCAGCGAGGTGTCGCGGGTCATGGAAAACCTGCTGCTCTCATTCGCCGGGCAGCTGATGCGCTACAAAGGAATGCTGTGGATCGACGGCGAACCGAACCGCCTGCTGTTCCAGGGCGTCCAGCGCTTATACAGCGCCGACTGGGACCGCCCGTGGGGCGACGAGGCCCCGCACAGCACGCTGGTGTTTATCGGCATTAACCTGCCGGAAGAGGAGATCCGCGCGGCGTTCGCCGGATTGCGGAAGTAACGGTTCGAACGTTCCCTCTTCCTGGGGGAGAGGGACAAAGCGAAGGCATCAGGCGCTATATCGTTCCTTCCATGTATCACGAGAGATAACGTTTCCTTCGGTGTACTTTCAGACGATCGCTTCATAGCGCAATTCGAGCGTTTCTCTTAAGGCATTAGAGTCATTTTTAATCACAGAAATGTAAATTTAAGTTTTTGCTTGTTACTATAGAAACATTTTCGGAAATTATTAGAAAGCGAATAAGTTCAGCTCCAATCAATATCTCCCGCCCCGTTCAATTGCTGTTTAGGCAAAAAATTAAACTTACCCTAAACGGCAAAACGTTAATCATTGACGCAGCGACAAGGTAACCAATTCACAACATCAAAAGAGCGTTTTAATAACATTTTCGGCATAAAACCTCGACCCATATCAAATTTGCAGTCGTAAATATCACCTGTTAGGGTGTCCTCAGATTAATTTGATGACGAGGCATAAACCATGAAAAAGCTCAATATCCTTATCCTTTCTGCGCTGACCGCGGTTTCCGGCTCCGCAATGGCGATGGGCTTTACCGTCGAGCAGGGGAAAAACTTTACCAACCTCAATATGGAACTGGGTAAATCCTCCTCCGGTCTTTATGCCGAAAGCAACTGGCTCAAAAATACCGACGACGGTACCCAGACCGGCGGCGTTGGCGCGGGTTATAACCTGGAAGTTGGCCCGGTAATGCTGAATGCCGGCGCGAAAGCCATCTACCTTGGGCCGAAAAAAGGCGATAACGGCGTGGCGTTCCCAATCGGCGGCGGCGTTAACGTTGCGCTGACCGACAGCATCCACGTATTCGGTGAAGGTTATGCCGCGCCCGAAGGCCTGAACAACAGCGTGAAAAACTACGTTGAAGCCAACGGCGGCGTGAGCTGGACTCCGATTACCCCGGTGACGCTGAAAGTAGGCTACCGTCACGTGAGCGTCGACGGGAAAGACGGTCGTCCGAACCACACCCTGATTGACGGCGCCTATATTGGCGGTGGGGTCACCTTCTGACAACCTCGATAACAGTAAAAAAACCTGCCGGGTGGCAGGTTTTTTCTTTTAGCGTTCTGAGCTTACCGGCGAATGACTACCAGCTTCTGGTTCACAAACTCTTTAATCCCCAGATCCGACAGCTCGCGGCCAAAACCGGAGCGCTTCACGCCGCCGAACGGCAGCTCCGGCGCGGTATCGGTCAGCCAGTTGATATAGACCATCCCGGTTTCGATCCGCGACGCCATCCGCTTCGCCCGTTCGATATCCTGGCTGAAGATCGCCCCGCCGAGACCATAGTGTGAATCGTTCGCCAGTTTCACCGCCTCGTCGTCGTCCTTCACCACGTAGATTTGCGCCACCGGGCCGAAGAACTCCTCAAAGTATGCCGGGTTTTCGCGCGTGATGCCGGTCAGAATGGTCGGTTCAAAGAAGTTGCCCTCCCCCTGCGCCGCTTTGCCGCCGAAGTGCAGCTTCGCACCGTTTTTCACCGCCTCGTTGACCTGTGTAGTCAGCGTCGCGAGCGCGTCTTTAGAAGACAGCGGCCCGAGAGTGGTGCTTTCGTCCAGCGGATCGCCCATTTTCACCTGCTTAAACGCCTCGGTAAATTGGCTGAGGAAGGTATCGGCGATTTTCTCATGCAGGATAAAACGCTTGGCGGCGGTGCAGACCTGCCCGGCGTTGTTCAGTCGCGCCTGCACGCCGGTTTTCACCGCCTTTTCGAGGCTGGCATCATCCAGCACGATGAACACGTCGTTCCCACCCAGCTCAAGGGTCGATTTTTTGAGGTGCTTCGCCGCCTGCGCCGCCACTACGCTCCCCGCTTTTTCAGAGCCGGTCAGCGCCGCGCCCTGGACACGATCGTCGGCGATAATCTTCGCCACCTGATCCTGGGAGATAAACAGATTGGTCCACGCGCCTTCCGGTGCCCCCGCCTCGCGCACCAGATGGGCAAAGGTCTCTGCGCAGTGCGGAACGATGCTGGCATGTTTGGCGATCACCGGATTACCCGCTGCCAGATTCGGCGCCAGTACCCGCATCAGCTGATAGTAAGGGAAGTTCCACGGCTCCACCGCCATCAGCACGCCGATGGGATGGTGCTCAACCCAGGCTTCGCCGAGGTCAGATTGATACTTCACCGGAGCGAGAAACTGTCGCGCGTTATCGGCGTAGTAGCGAGCGATTTGCGCGCAGAGTTTCACCTCGCCGCGGCTTTGCGCAATCAGTTTCCCCATCTCCTGGCTGGCAATTTTCGCCAGTTCTTCGGCCCGGCTGTCGATCAGATCCGCCAGCTTGTGCAGGATCGGTAAGCGCTGTCCGATATCGCCCTTCGACCAGGCGGAATGGTAGAGCGCATCCGCCCGTTGCAGCGCCGCTTCCACGTCCGCATCGCTGTGCGGGGCGTACTCTTTAATCAACTGATTATTTGCAGGATTCACCGTCTGGTAAGCCATATCGTATGTCTCCTTGTTATCGCTAATCATGTAGTCATAAATACTACTCAGGCTATTAAGGGTAGTAGAGATAGCTAATCATGCGGGTAAAGTTAGGTATATACGGAGGATTCCGTACTGGGGGTCGCCGCCGACGGCGCGCGCCTCATCCCGCAGACAGGCCCGGACGGGCGTGTTATAAAACCCAACTATCCCCTCAGCAAAGGAGCAGGCCGTGAGCCGCACGCGTGATATCCCGCAGACCTTCTGGCGCGATGAAACTCTCCCCTGGCTGGAGCTGCGCAGCACCTGGCAAAGCCGCCAGTCCTATAAACGACACCGTCACCCGCAGCTGTCGCTGGGGGCCATTGTCGCCGGGGAAACCTGCTGTGTTTGCGACGGGCAGGAGTATCTCCTGCAGCCGGGCGATCTGATTGTCATCCCGGCGCAAATGCCGCACAGCTGTAACCCGCGCAGCGGGCAGCCGCGAAGCTACCATATGCTCTACCTCGATATGAGCTGGTGCCTGCAGCAGCTGCCGCAGATGCCTCGCCATGCGCAGCTGACCGTGGCGCAGCCGGTGATTCGCCATCGCCAACTTTTCGCGCAATATCAGCAGATTGTGGCGTTAATGGCGCAGCAGCAAACGGCCGCTCTGCCAGCCAGGGTGGCGCAGTTACTTCAGGCGCTGCCGCTGCAGGCCGCCGCGGAAACGCCTCTGCGCGCCATCAGCTCCCAGCTCTACCAGCGCCTGGCGGCGGACCTGCTGGCGCCCCCCTCGCTCGACGCGCTGGCCCACGAGTTCGCCCTGCGTAAAGAGACGCTGATTCGCACCTTTAAGCAGGACACCGGCCTGACCCCCGCCAGCTTTATGAATATGGCGCGTATCGAATTCGCCAAAACGCGCCTGCGCGCCGGGGATGAGATTGCCGATGTCGGCTACCAGGCGGGTTTTGCCGACCAGAGCCACTTCCATAAAACCTTCGTCAGCTATACCGCCGCCACGCCGCGCCAGTACGCGCTTGGCCGATCAATATCAGACAATAATTAGCGCTCCGGCTGCCGTAGCCTGACTTCAGGTTACTTCAGAGGTCGCTATGGACATGTTTTCCCCGCTTTTTCCGCCCGCTTTCCCGGCGCTGGCGCTTTCCCACTTCGTCGCCCTGCTCAGTCCCGGGCCGGATTTCTTTTTACTGATTGGCTACGCCATCCGCTATCGCCTGCGCGGCAGCGGCGGCCTGTGTCTCGGGATTGCCGCCGGCAACGGGCTGTACATCCTGCTGGCGATTATCGGCTGGGGCGTGCTGCGCCAGGCGCCGCTGCTGTTTACCCTGGTCGAGCTGCTGGGGGCGGCGTATCTGCTGTGGATTGGCAGTCGGCTGCTGCAAAGTCGCCCGTCGGCGCTGGACTGGCACACAACCCCTGGCGCACGGCCCGGGCTGGCTAAACAGCTGCTGCTGGGGCTCGGCTCTTCGTTGCTCAATCCGAAAAACGCGCTGTTTTATCTGGCGCTGATGACTTCGATGCTCGGCCCCGACGTTACCCTGCTGCAGCAGGCAACCTGCGGCATCTGGATGGTCAGCGTGGTGCTGGTATGGGATCTGTTGCTGGTCTCGCTGATCGCGCTTGCCCCGGTTCAGCGCCGCCTCTCCGGTATGATCTGGCGCGTTGAGCGGGCGGCGGGGGCGGTGCTAATGGGATTCGGCCTGTGGATCGTGTGGCAGTTTTTGCACGAGTCCGCCGTCAGGTTATATGCTTAAGCCTATGGAAAAACTTGCTGAACTGAAACGCGCCAAACTGCTGGCGCTGTCGCTGCTGCTGATTGCAGTCGCCATCTTTATCACCACCCTGCTGCTGCCGCCGACGCCATGGGTCAGCGCGCTGAAGGCCATTTCCGAAGCGGCGATGGTCGGCGCGCTGGCCGACTGGTTCGCGGTGGTGGCGTTGTTTCGCCGTATTCCGCTGCCGTTTATCTCCCGACATACGGCGATTATTCCCCGTAATAAAGACCGGATCGCCGATAATCTCGGCTATTTCGTGCAGGAGAAATTCCTCGACACCCCCTCGCTGGTGGCGCTCATCCGCCGCTATGAACCCGCGCTGATGCTCGGCAACTGGTTCAGCCAGCCGGCCAACGCCCAGCGGGTGGGTCACCATCTGCTGCAGGTGATGAGCGGCTTTCTCGAGCTCACCGACGACGCCCGCATTCAGCGCCTGCTGCGCCGGGCGGTACACAAGGCGATTGATAAGGTCGACCTGACGCAGACCAGCGCCATGATGCTGGAGGGATTAACCCGCAACAATCGCCACCAGAAGCTGCTGGACTCGCTGATTACCCAGCTGATCGCCCTGTTGCAGCGCGATAGCTCACGCGCGTTCATCGCCCGCGGGATTGTCCGCTGGCTGGAGACCGAACACCCGCTGAAGGCCAAAATCCTGCCCACCGAATGGCTGGGCGAGCACAGCGCCGATATGGTCACCGATGCGGTCAATACCCTGCTCGACGAGGTGACCCAGGATCGCAGCCATCAGATCCGCCAGGCGTTCGATCGCGCAACCCTAAAACTGATCGACAGCCTGAAATCCGATCCGCTGCTGGCCGAAAAAGCGGAGAACATGAAGGCGTATCTGAAAAACGATGAAACCTTCAACCGCTACCTTGGCGAGGTGTGGGCCGACCTGCGGACGTGGATTAAAAACGACGTCACCCACGATGATTCGCGGATTAAACAGCGTATTGCCGACGCCGGACAGTGGTTTGGCGAGACCTTGCTCCATGATGATGCGCTGCGCGAGTCGCTGAACGAGCACCTTGAGCAGGCGGCCCACCGGGTGGCGCCGGAGTTTGCCGCCTTCCTGACCCGCCATATCAGCGATACGGTTAAAAGCTGGGACGCGCGGGATATGTCGCGGCAAATCGAACTGAACATCGGTAAAGACCTGCAGTTTATCCGCATCAACGGCACTCTGGTCGGCGGCAGCATCGGCCTGCTGCTGTGGCTGTTATCGCAAATTCCGACGCTGCTGCATCTTAAGATTGGCTGAAAATGGTAGCATCACAACGCTTCCGGCGATAAATACCCGATAAGGAGGGGCAGACTATGCGATGGATATCGCGACTATTTGCTCGTCATTCCGCTACGCTTGTCTTTCCCATAGCGTTGATTCTCTATGATTTTTCCGCCTATCTGACCACCGACCTTATCCAGCCCGGGATCATCCACGTGGTGCGCGATTTCAACGCCGACGTGGCGCTGGCGCCGGCCTCGGTCAGCCTGTATATGGCCGGCGGTATGGCCCTGCAGTGGCTGCTGGGACCGCTCTCAGACCGTATCGGCCGTCGGCCGGTACTGCTTGCCGGAGCGCTGCTCTTCACCCTCGCCTGTCTCGCGACGATGTTGACCACCTCCATGACGCAGTTCCTCGTCGCGCGCTTCGTTCAGGGCACCAGCATCTGTTTCATCGCCACGGTCGGCTACGTCACCGTGCAGGAGGCCTTTGATGAGAAAAGATCGATTAAGCTGATGGCGGTGATCACCTCGATCGTCCTGGTGGCGCCGATCGTCGGCCCGCTTTCCGGCGCGGCGCTGATGCACTTCGTCCACTGGAAAGCGCTGTTCGGGATTATCGCCGCGATGGGGTTTATCGCCTGGCTGGGGCTGCTGCTGAACATGCCGGAAACGGTGCGCCGCGGCGACGTGCCCTTCAGCGCCGGTAGCGTGGTTCGTGACTTCCGCGACGTCTTTCGCGACCGGATCTTTTTGTCCGGCGCCGCCACGCTCTCGCTGAGCTATATCCCGCTGATGAGCTGGGTGGCGGTCTCGCCGGTTATCTTAATGGATGACGGCGGGCTCAGCAGCGGCGAATTCGCCTGGGTCCAGGTGCCGGTCTTCAGCGCGGTGATTATCGCCAACCTGTCAGTAGCGCGCTGGGTGCAGGACCCCACGCGCCCGCGCTTCGTCCTGAGCGCGCTGCCCCTCCAGGCCATCGGGCTGGCGCTGCTGATTTTCGGCAACCTGGCGTGGCCGCACGTTTGGCTATGGTCGGTGCTGGGGACCTGCTTCTACTCTTTCGGCATCGGGCTGATTTTCCCGACGCTGTTCCGCTTTACCCTGTTTTCCAACGATCTGCCGAAAGGCACCGTCTCCGCGTCGCTGAATATAGTGATCCTCAGCGTCAGCGCGCTGGCCATTGAGGGGGCGCGCTGGCTATGGTTTCACGGCGGCAGATTGCCGTTCCACATGCTGGCGGTGGTCGCCGGGATCGCGGCCTCCTGCTGCCTGGTCGGGTTACTGCACAACCTGCGCCAACGTTCAGAAGCGGCCATCGAAGCCCGGCAATCCTGATAACCTTAGCGTATAACCCCACAGAGAAAGAGCAAAGATGAGCGATATTGAACTCAGCCCGGCGCAGCGCGACCTGCTACGCGAGAAGCTAAGCACATACTGTGAAACCCATTTCGACCTTGAGCTGGAGCAGTTCGACGCCGAGTTTTTTGTCGACTTTATCGCCAAAGAGCTGGGGCCGCTGTTTTACAACGCCGGCATCGAAGAGGCCATCCGGACCCATCTCGCCTGGAGCGAGCGGATTCAGGAAGAGATGGATTTGAAAAAAGTCTATTAGGTCGGTTAACGCCCGCAGGAGATCAATAAACACACACTTATGGCATGGTTATAATGCAGATTCTTGCATCATCTCCCGTGTACGGGGAAGGAAAACCATGTCGCTTATCACCGATCTACCCGCCATTTTCGATCAGTTCTCCGAAGCCCGCCAGAAGGGCTTCCTCACCGTGATGGAACTCAAAGAGCACAACATTCCGCTGGTGGGCACCTACTGCACCTTTATGCCGCAGGAGCTTGCCATGGCGGCTGGCGCGGTGGTCGTCTCGCTGTGTTCTACCTCCGATGAAACCATCGATCAGGCGGAGAAAGAGCTGCCGCGCAACCTCTGCCCGTTGATTAAAAGCAGCTACGGCTTTGGCAAAACGGACAAATGTCCCTACTTCTACTTTTCCGACCTGGTAGTCGGCGAAACCACCTGCGATGGCAAAAAGAAAATGTACGAGTACATGGCAGAGTTTAAAGCGGTCCACGTGATGCAGCTGCCGAACAGCGCCAGCGATCCCGCCTCGCGAGCGCTATGGAAAGCGGAGATTCTGCGTTTACAGCAGGCGCTGGAAGCCCGTTTCGCTACCCCAATCAGCGAGGCGGCGCTGCGCGAGGCGATCGTGCTGAAGAACCGCGAGCGCCGGGCGCTGGCCAATTTCTATCGCGTGGGCCAGCTTAATCCTCCCGCGCTCAGCGGCAGCGACATCTTAAAAGTGGTCTACGGCGCGACCTTCCGTTTTGACAAAGAAGCGCTGATCGCCGAGCTGAACGAGATGGCCGATCGCGTACGTCATGAATGGCAGGCAGGCACCCGGCTGGCGGCCCGCCCGCGTATTCTGATCACCGGCTGCCCGATCGGCGGCGCGGCGGAAAAGGTGGTCCGCGCCATCGAAGAGAACGGCGGCTGGGTGGTCGGTTATGAGAACTGCACCGGCGCGAAGGCCACCGAACGCTGCGTGGCAGAGAGCGGCGACGTCTACGACGCATTGACCGACAAATACCTCGCCATCGGCTGTTCCTGCATCTCGCCGAACGACCAGCGTTTAACCCTGCTGAGCCAGATGGTCGAAGAGTACCAGGCGGATGGCGTGGTGGATGTGATTTTACAGGCCTGCCACACCTATGCGGTGGAGTCGCTGACGATTAAGCGCCACGTCCGCCAGCAGCACCACATCCCCTATATGGCGATTGAAACCGACTATTCGACGGCCGATATCGGTCAGCTCAACACCCGCGTCGCGGCGTTTATTGAAATACTGTAAGGAAGAGTCGTGGTTTTTACGCTAGGTATTGATTCAGGTTCCACGGCGACGAAGGGCATCCTGCTGGCGGATGGCATCATCCAGCGGCGCTTTCTGTGCCCGACGCCGTTCCGCCCCGCCGACGCGATTGTCGAAGCCCGGGAAACCCTCAGCGCCGGGCTGGCATCCCGGCCGTTTTTGACCTTAACCGGCTATGGCCGCCAGCTGGTGGATTTTGCCGATAAGCAGGTGACGGAGATTTCCTGCCACGGGCTTGGCGCCCGCCTGCTGGCTCCGGCAACCCGCACGGTGATTGATATCGGCGGCCAGGACAGCAAGGTGATCCAGCTCGATGAGCACGGCAATCTCAGCGACTTCCTGATGAACGACAAATGCGCGGCGGGCACCGGGCGCTTTCTTGAGGTGATTGCGCGCACGCTTGGTGCCAGCGTAGAGCGGCTGGATGCTATCACCGAGGGCGTTACGCCGCACGCCATCACCAGCATGTGCACGGTCTTCGCCGAATCCGAAGTGATCAGCCTGCGATCGGCGGGGGTACCACCGGAGGCTATTCTGGCCGGGGTGGTTAACGCCATGGCCCGGCGCAGCGCCCACTTCATCGGTCGGCTGCCGGCGCAGGGGCCGCTGCTGTTTACCGGCGGCGTCAGCCGCTGCGCGACGTTCGCCGCTATGCTGGAACGTCACGTCGGCATGGTGGTGCACAGGCATCCGGACGCCCAGTTTGCCGGGGCCATCGGCGCGGCGCTGATCGGCCAACGCCAGAGGCGACGAGAATGACGACGTATCTGTTTTTATTTCATTCAACGGTAGGGGTGGTGCGGATGCGTAAAGCCCTGCAGGCGGCGGGACTCTCCTTTCAGGTCAAGGATATCCCGCGCCAGCTGCGCAGCGGCTGCGGGCTGTGCATTTATCTGCGCTGTCTACCAGGAGAAGAGCAGCGTTGGGTGACCCCCGGGGAAACGGCGGCGATTTACCGCTATGCCGATGGGCAGTGGCGCTGCGCCTCAAGCTGGCCAGCCTGAGGCTATTCCGTGATGACAAACCGCGTCGGGGCGAAACAGTTCAGGATCCGGTGCACCAGAAAGACCAGCGTCAGCGTCACAATAAGCGACGTGGTCACCGAGGTGATGCGATAGAGGTCGCTGAAGATCAGATCCTGGTCGGGTTGCAGGTTCTGGCCGAACATAATCCCGATCGTGGTAATACTGGCGAAACCCACCCCGGCGCCGACCTTCTCCATCACGTGCAGGCGCGCGCTGAAGGCCAACCCCAGGCCGATCAGCGGCATCATCAGCACCATATGATTGCTGAAATCATAGATCAGTAGCTGCACCACCAGAATATACAGGCACGCCAGCACCACCCCCACCACGCGCCACAGCGAGCTGATCACCGCGCCGCGATAGTGCATCGGGAAGAGGATCAAAATCCCCGCCATCAGCGCCGAGAGGGAATCGCTCAGATCGCAGATCTGGAAGACCACGAAAATGAGGGTGGCGACGGTACCGGAGAGCAGAGACTCATGGCGGATGCGGGCGGCGTCTTTCTCGATGCGCGGCGGCGGCTTCCGCGGTTCCACATCCGGGATCAGGTAATTCATTAACGCGCTGAGCGCCACCGCCATCACGCAGGCTTCCATATTAGAGAACAGCAGCGTGTGCCAGTTGCTGGTGGGATAGCTCATAAAGTTGAGCATCGTGCTCTGACAGACCACCCCCATCGACCCCAGCAGAAACAGCGGCCCCTGGCTCATAAAGCGAAAACGCATCACGTAGAGGCCAAAAACCACCAGCGTCATGATCACCGGCCATTGCGACAAATAGCCGACGATCAGCACCATTTCCACGCAATTCACCGCCGCGCTAAAAATGAACTGCGTTGCGACGTGGCGGTTGAAAACCGGCACCAGCGACAGCAGCATCAGCGGATAGACCACAAAGAAAACGCCGTACTGCACGTCGTAGAAGGTCGATATGCTCAGCGCAATCATCCCGGCGAAGGCAATGCGCAGCGTCTGGCGAAAGTCATTCGCCGTATAGACGATATTGCCGTGCGGGGTGAAGACCCGGGCCAGCGTATTAATAGACATAGTGCAGCAGGCTCACCAGATGGATCTGCAGCCCGGCAAAGGTACGGGCGAACGGCCCCTCGCTATTATAGAGCTGTACCGTAGCGCGAGCCCCGGTCGGCAGCGCCTTTTCCAGCGGCTCGTCGAGGGCGACGTGGATACGCATCCGCTGGGCATCGCGTACCCAGCGGGTGGACTGCTCCGGCTGCGACAGCTGGCCGTTAACCTCTTCCTGGCCGGCCAGAATACCGGCATCGCTGCTGGTGACGTGCGCCGGGAAGACTTTACCCGGCAGAGCGTCAAAGACCACCGCGGCATCGGTATTCACTCCGGTATGACGCAGGCTTTTCTCACGAAAATCGGCGACGATATCAGTATGGTTGCTGACCAGCGCCAGCAGCGGCGTGGCGGCGGTAGAATACAGGCCGGGGTTGAGCTGCAGGTTGCTCACCATCCCGTCCGTTTCGGCGTAGACTTTGCTCCAGCCAAGGTTGAGCCGCGCCTCTTCCAGCGCATTACGGTATTTTTGCAGCGTGACGTTGCGGCTATCGTCACGCTCCCCGCGTTGGATTAACAGATTCTGAATGCTGGCATTCAGCGCGCTCACCGCTTGTTCGCTGCTCTGCCAGGTGGTGCGCACCTTATCCAGATCCGCCTGCGAGACGTTCTGCATGGCGCTCAGGCGCTGGTAGCGATCGAGGGTGACCTTATCGTTGCGGGCGGTGTACTGCGCGGTACGCAGGTTGGCGCGCGCGGCGGCGATCTGCGCATCCAGCTGCTGGTTGCTCAGCTTCGCCTGGGCAAGCGCAATCTGCGCCGCCTGGACTTTGTTGATAAACGGCGTCGGATCCAGCTCATAGAGCAGGTCTCCCTTCTTCACCTGGCTATTATTGTGCACATAGACCTGTGACACATAGCCGGAGACCCGCGGTGCGACCGGGGTCACCACCCGCATCACGGTGGAGTCCGGCGTCAGCGGGATCCAGATATCGGCAACGATAAACCAGGCGAATACCACCAGGAAAGTGGCAATACTCACCCTTACCCAGCGGGCAAATTTTTGTTCTGGCGTCATCATAGTTTTTTAGATCTTATTATCTTCTTCGCGGATGATCCGCAAATTGCAGGCGATTTGATTTAATGTGGCGCTGAAGGTGGCGAGATCGTCCGGCGGAATGGTCCGGGTGACCCGGGTTTGATAAACCTCAATCACGCGGTTCAGCTCTTCCAGTATCGACCGACCTTCCGCCGTCAACGTCAGCAGGCGTATACGTTTGTCATAGGGCGATGTTGAACGTAGCAGATAGCCCTGGTTTTCGAGCTGCGTGAGGGTGCGCATCAGCGGTGGCAGTTCAATGCCCTGCACCTCCGCCAGTTCGCTGACTGAGACGTTGTCCCCCAGCTGATGCAGCTGCATCAGCACCGTCCAGCTTGACTGGGTCAGGCCGGTCTCGGTGATGGCGGCGTCGATGGTCGCGCGCCACTGGCGGACCACCATCGCCATCCGCATCCCCATCGGGCGGCGGGCAAACAGTTCGTCTTCGGTCATGTTTCTTTCCTCAGTTAGCTGAGAAGAAAATAATACTTATCAGGGTAAGTATCAAGAAACAGCGGACGCAGAAGCATTAATTGATAAATATCGTGAATGTCATAACTCTGGCGGGTATTTCCCCGGTCACGCTGCGCTTATAAGGGCTACGGGGCGATAGCCCTTATAAGGCGTTTACGCGCAGTCCGGGGAAAAGCGCATTTTTTAATTTATCTGATCCCGCCGTAACCCGACGTCTTTCAGCTGTTCGTCGCTCATTCGCTGCAGTACCCGTCGGGTTTGTTCCCGAAGCCACCATTTTTTGAGCGCCCGACTCAGTAATACGAAGCCGATAAACGGCTGTCTTGCCCGGTTCTCGTGAAATTCCATCCTCTACCTCCTCGCCTTACCAGAGGCTTTATCTTCACGGATCCGAGGCTAAACAATACAGATTCACAAAATACTTTTCTTTAACATACAGATTGGCTAAAACGGTATCTGCGTGGAATTTTTCCCGCCAATCTGTACCGGTTTATCCATCTGTATGGCGAAAATAAGGGATACAGCATGACGCGTTATCAACATCTGGCCAATCTGCTGGCGGAGCGCATTGAACAAGGCCTGTATCGCGACGGTGAAAAGCTGCCTTCGGTACGCAGCCTGAGCCAGGAGCACGGAGTCAGCATCAGCACCGTTCAGCAGGCCTACCAGACCCTGGAACAACAGCGGCTGATCACCCCGCAGCCGCGATCCGGCTATTTTGTCGCCCCGCGGAAAGCTCAACCGCCGGTGCCGCCGATGTCGCGCCCGGTACAGCGCCCGGTGGAGATCACCCAGTGGGATCAGGTGTTGACCATGCTCGACGCGCGCAACGACAAATCGATCATCCCTTTCGGCGGCGGTTCACCGGACGTCACTCAGCCGAGCCTGAAACCGCTGTGGCGCGAGCTCAGCCGGGTGGTACAGCATAATCTCAGCGAAGTACTTAACTATGACGAACTGGCGGGGCGCCGCGAACTGCGGGAGCAGATCGCCCGCCTGATGCTGGACGGCGGTTCCGTGGTCACCGCCAACGATCTGGTGATCACCAGCGGGTGTCACAGTGCGCTGTCGCTGGCCCTGCTGTCGGTGTGCCAGCCTGGCGACATCGTCGCGGTGGAGTCGCCGACCTATTACGGCACCATGCAGCTGCTGCGCGGTTTAGGGATCAAAGCCATTGAGATCCCGACCGATCCGGACAGCGGGATCAGTATTGAAGCGCTGGAGCTGGCGCTGGAGCAGTGGCCGATCAAAGGGGTGATCCTGGTTCCCAACTGCAACAACCCGCAGGGGTTTATTATGCCGGACGCCCGTAAGCGGGCCGTGCTAACCCTCGCCCAGCGCCACGATATCGTCATTTTTGAGGATGATATTTACGGCGAGCTGGCCACCGACTACCCGCGTCCGCGCACCATTCATTCATGGGATATCGACGGCCGGGTCATGCTCTGCAGTTCCTTTACCAAAACCATTGCCCCCGGACTGCGCATCGGCTGGATTGCGCCCGGCCGCTATTACGATCGTCTGCTGCAGATGAAATATGCCGCCAGCGGCACCAACGTCCCGGCCACCCAGCTGGCGGCCTCAACGTTCATTAGCGAAGGCCACTACCATCGCCACGTGCGGCGCATGCGCCAGATCTATCAGCGCAACATGGAGATCTATACCTGCTGGCTGCGGGAGTATTTTCCCTGCGGGATCTGCGTCACCCGACCAAAGGGCGGCTATATGCTGTGGGTCGAGCTTCCCGAACACGTGGATATGGTCTGCGTCGCCAAACAGCTGTGCCGCCTGAAAATCCAGGTCGCGCCGGGGTCGCTGTTTTCGGCCTCGGGGAAATACCGCAACTGCGTCAGGATCAACTGCGCCCTGCCGCCGATCGACAAGCACCGGGAGGTGATGGTGAAGCTGGGCGAAGCGGTGAAGGTGGCGATGGAGTGAGTTTTTCACCGTCACGAACTGGCTTGTCCCCGGCAGCGCTGCGCTGACCGGGGCTAAGGGTTCCCGGCCACCTGCGGGTCCTCGTCAAAAAACACCATCCCTTTATACGGCCGCTCGCGACAGGCGGCCAGGCGACGGGCCAGGCTGCCGACGTGCAGCTCCAGCTTGTGGCCGTCGGGGTCGAGGAAGTAATAAGACGCCCCTTCGCTTTTATTCACTTTCCACATCGTCACCCCGGCCACCTCCAGACGGGCGGCAAACCCGGCGAAATCGGCTTCGGCGATGCTAAACGCGTAGTGGGTATAGTCGCTCTCCTCCGGCGGGGTGGGGCGCCGCTGCGGGTCCAGCGACAGGCACAGCCACAGATCGCCGCAGGCAAGATAGGCTCCGCCGTCCCAGCGGGCGTGCAGCTTCATCCCCAGCAGCTGGTGATAAAAGGCGACGCTCGGCGCCAGCTCGCTGACTGCCAGGGTCAGGTGATTTAATCCGCTCAGCATGGTTTATCCTCTAATGACATCACGATTTGCTGCCGTAGCCATTGGTGCGCCGGATCGCGGTGCCAGCGCTCGTGCCACAGCATCAGCATATCAAACCCGGCCACCGCCAGCGGCGGCTCAATAACCGTCAGCCCGCTAACCCCGCGCACCAGCCGCTCCGGCACCACCGCCACCAGCTCGCTGTTGCGCAGCGTCTCCAGCATAAACAGGAAATGTGGCACCGAAAGGACAACCCGTCGCGCCAGCCCGAGATTAGCCAGCGCGATATCGGTCGCCGCATGAAAACCGCCGCCGTCCGGCGAGACGATCGCCTGCTCCAGCTGGCAGAACCGTGCAAGGCTCAGCCCGGGATTGAGCGCCGGGTGCCCCGCTCTGCCCGCCAGCACGTAACGCTCGCTGAACAGCAGTCGCTGATGCAGTTCCGGCGGCGCGCCATCCCGGGTATGAAGAACCAGATCCACCTCGTCACGTTCCGCCTGCTGCACCAGCCGTGCCGGCTGGAGCTCAAACACCGCCAGGCGGCTGGCCGGCGATGCCAGCCGCAGCGCGTGCAACGCCGGAAGCAAAATCGCCGAGGCCATATAATCTGTCGCCGCGACGCGCCAGGTCTGCGCCGCCGTCGCCGGATCGAACCGACTGGCGGGCGCCACCGCCTGCTCGAGGGCGGTGAGCGCATCGCGCAGCGGCCCGCGTAACTCATCGGCGCGAGCGGTAGGCAGCATGCCGCGCGGCCCCGGCAGTAGCAGCGGGTCGGCAAAGATCTCCCGCAGTCTGGCGAGCTGGATACTGACCGATGGCTGCGACAGATTCAGCCGCTGCGCCGCCCGCGTGACGTTGTGTTCACTCAGCAGCACATCGAGGGTGCGCAGCAGATTAAGGTCCAGACGGTGTAAATTAATCACAGCTATACCTGAGATTTAAGTAATTAATTTCTACTATAACGGCTCAGCGCCTACTCTGCAGCTCTCCACAGCCCAGAGGTGATGTTATGAAAGTACTGTTGATTTACGCCCATCCTGAACCCCGTTCGCTAAATGGCGGTTTAAAAGATTTTGCCGTGCAACATCTGCAGCAGGCCGGGCACGAGGTGCAGGTCTCCGATCTCTACGCCATGCGCTGGAAAGCGGGCTTTGATGCCGACGACAGTAGCGCCCCGCCGGTCGGCGAGTTCTGGCGTTCGACGCTCGACTCAAAGCAGGCCTTTGAACAGGGAACGCAAAGTGCGGATATCGTTGCGGAGCAGGAGAAGCTGCTGTGGGCCGATACGGTGATTTTTCAGTTCCCGCTGTGGTGGTTCTCGATGCCCGCCATTATGAAAGGCTGGATAGATCGCGTGTATGCCTACGGTTTTGCCTATGGCGTCGGCGAGCACAGCGATAGCCATTGGGGCGATCGCTACGGCGAAGGGACCTTCGTCGGCAAGCGAGCGATGCTGGTCGTCACCGCCGGCGGCTGGGCGGAGCACTATTCGTCGCGCGGTATCAACGGACCGATCGACGATATTCTGTTCCCTATCCAGCATGGGATACTGTTTTACCCCGGCTTCGAGGTGCTGCCGCCGCTGGTGTTCTACCGCACGGAAAAAACCGATGCCGAACGTTTCGCTGAACAGTGCGCGGAACTGGCGCTGCGTCTGGATACCCTGGCACACACTGCGCCCATCCCGTTCCGCCGGCAGAACCACGGCGATTATCTGATCCCGTCCCTGACGCTGCGTCCGGAGCTGGCGCCGGGAGAGAGCGGCTTTGTGGTGCACCGCCACAACGGGTAATTCGCGCTGGCGATACCCCGGGCAAACGGGATATCGCCATCATGGGTATGATGAATTGTGAGCCTCCGCGCAATAACGGAAACCCATCGCCCTGCACCGCCCAACATGTTGATCGCTATCAAGAATAATCATACCGTCTGGTCGGTATGATTCCGGCCATGAATATGGAAGCCCAGCACCGCAAAAAAGATCCCGCCCGCCTGCATCAGCAACTGCTGGAGTCAGCGGCAACCATTGCCGGCAGGGATGGCATCGCCTCGCTCTCGCTGAACGCCGTTGCTCAGGGGGCAGGCGTCAGTAAAGGCGGTCTTCTGCATCACTTTCCCAATAAACAGGCGCTGCTCTTCGCCCTGTTCGCCCGTCTGCTGGCGATTATGGAAAAGGCGATAAGCGAGCTGATGGCCGCCGATAATATCGCTTACGGGCGCTTTACCCGCGCCTACCTGCACTATCTTTCCGACCTGACGGACACCCACGAAAGCCGCCAGCTGATGGTGCTGTCGCTGGCGATGCCGGACGAACCGGTGCTGCGAAAATGCTGGCGCGACTGGATGCTGGGGTATCTGGCGCAGGGGGATGAGCTGGATAACAGCCATACCGGTACCCTGGTGCGCTATGCCGCCGACGGCATCTGGTTATCGGAGCTCACCGAAGGGCGCACCATGAGCAGCGAACACCGCCGATCCCTGGTGAGCGATCTGACGAAGATGACGCTTCCCGCGTGAAGCGCTTAGATTGAGGCCGCGATGCGCTACAACATCCATGCCCGTCTCATTTATGATGCAACGGACGGCACACTGACCCTACCGGGAAGCGATGAACCAGATAGCCAGCTGTCGATCACCGCCAGCGCGCTGCTGTACTATTTTCTGCGCCATCCCGAGGTTATCAGCCGCGACGAAGTGCTGAAAAAGGTCTGGGATGATAACGGATTAACCTCATCTAACAGCAACCTCAACCAGTACCTGAGCATGCTGCGCAAGACCTTCCGCCACTATGACATCGACAATATCATTGTCACCGTGTCGCGCGGCCTGCTGCAGCTCAACCCCGATTTAACCATCGCCATCATTGACGACGGCGCGGTGGTTCCGGCCGCGCCCGAGGCGCAAATCCCGCCGGCGCAGGAGTCCATTTCGCCTTCCGCCGCCGAGGAAAACGCCGCCCCCTCGCGGCATGCGCGGGGCACCTGCTGGTATCTCGCCGGAGCCAGCCTGCTGACCATCGCCCTGCTGCTGCTGGCCTTTGCTTTCGTCGGCGGCAGCGAATCCCGCCCCATCACCCTGACCCAAATGACCCACAGCCAGTGCGAGCTGCTGGCCAGCGACGAGATGCTGCGATCGGTCTCCGCCAGCGCCTACGGCAAAAATTTTGATGAGGTGCGCCAGCGGCTGAAGCTGGAGTGTAAACCCGGCGAACGCTTCGTCTTCTTCTATGGCGACAGGCTGGAAACTAACGGCCTGGGCCGGGTGTTTCTCGCCCACTGCGCCATGCATGAAGACAACCCGTTCAGCTATTGCGATAACTATTTCTACTACTCCTGGAAGCCGCAATGAGACTCGCCCCCCGTCCCTTCTTCGCTCTCTCGGCCCTGGTGTTTATCACCGCCGCGGGGATCAGCGCCTGGAAACTGCTGCCGGTTGAAAAAGACGGCGTGATGAGCTGTTCCAGCAAAGCCATCATGCGTTTTGAGAACATGGATAAAGAGAACGTGAACGGCAATATCCATTTTAATTTTGCCGCCAACGGCAAAGGCTCGATGGTGGTCGAAGGCTATACCGACTCTGCGGCCGGCTGGCTCTATCTGCAACGCTACGTCAAATTTAACTGGACCAGTCAGCGCATCTCTGCCACCGAGCGCCACTACCGCATCAGCAAATGGGAATCCAGCGCCTCGTCCATCGACGAGTCCCCGGACGTGATCTTTGCCTATTTTATGCGTGAGATGTCCGACAGCCACGATGGCCTGTTTCTTAACGCCCAGAAGCTCAACGAGAAGGCAATTCTGCTGAGCTCCATCAACTCTCCGCTGTATGTCTGCACCCTGAAATCCGGCAGCCAGTTCGATTAATCCCACTCCCCTGCTTTCCCGGTATCGCCCTCACCGCGAAACCGCACTTTTTGCATTTATCTGGCGGAAAAAAACATGACCATACCCACATTTAATTGAGGGATATATTACCCCGCGTCCGCAATAAATTAGCACCCCATTAACATTCCCCGCGGCGCGCCTCAACGCGCTAAAAACCCCCCGTGGCAACGCCAAATTCCCGCACGACACATCAGCATAAACAGATAAATAAGAGACTATAAAAGGCTAAATCACCGAGTAAAAATCTAAAAATAAACATTTCACGGATTTAAATTTCACTCAGTCTTCATTTCCCTATAGTGGACGTCGAACGCCGCTACCGCGTGTTGACGCCGTAACGCGGACGGTTTTCCCGAATCACAAAACCTGTTCTGGAGGAGATCACAATGGGTGATGCATTGGGGCTTATTGAAACCAAAGGTCTGGTGGCCTGCATTGAAGCGGCGGATGCAATGTGCAAAGCCGCCAACGTCGAGCTGATTGGCTATGAAAACGTCGGCTCCGGGCTGGTCACCGCGATGGTGAAAGGCGACGTCGGCGCCGTCAAAGCGGCGGTGGACTCCGGCGTGGAATCGGCGCAGCGCATCGGGGAAGTGGTGACCTCGCTGGTTATCGCCCGCCCGCATAACGACATCAACAAAATCGTCATTAAACACAAGGCTTAAGGCCAGGAGAACGCAAATGGGTGATGCATTAGGTCTGATTGAAACCAAAGGTCTGGTGGCCTGCATTGAGGCGGCGGACGCGATGTGCAAAGCCGCCAACGTCGAGCTGATTGGCTATGAAAACGTCGGCTCCGGGCTGGTCACCGCGATGGTGAAAGGCGACGTCGGCGCCGTCAAAGCGGCGGTGGACTCCGGCGTGGAATCGGCGCAGCGCATCGGGGAAGTGGTGACCTCGCTGGTTATCGCCCGTCCGCATAACGACATCAACAAAATCGTCGCGCATTACAAAGTCGCGGAATAACGGGAGACAACATGATGAAAGAAGCGCTTGGTCTGATCGAAACCAAAGGTCTGGTGGCCTGTATTGAAGCCGCGGACGCGATGTGTAAAGCCGCCAACGTCGAGCTGATTGGCTATGAAAACGTCGGCTCCGGGCTGGTCACCGCGATGGTGAAAGGCGATGTCGGCGCCGTCAATGCCGCCGTAGATTCCGGCGTCGAAGCGGCAAAACGCATTGGCGAAGTGGTGACCTCTCGCGTCATTGCCCGCCCCCATAACGATATCGAAAAAATCGCGTCGCAGCACAAGGCATGACCTGACAGGGCGCGCCCCGTCTCCACTCTTTTAGTCTGATGAAGGATAGACTCATGATTGAACTGGATAACGATTTGCTGTCCCGCCAGAACGCGCGGGAACTGGTGCGCAGCGCCAAAAAGGCTCAGGCGATTCTGGCCACCTTTTCGCAGCAACAAATCGACGCCATCGTGAAAAACGTGGCCCAGGAAGCAGCGCACCACGCCGAAGCGCTGGCGAAAATGGCCGCGGAAGAGACCGGATTTGGCAACTGGCAGGATAAAGTGCTGAAAAACCGTTTCGCCTCGCTGCGCGTCTACGACGCCATCAAAGATATGAAGACCGTCGGCATCATTCATGACGATCCGCTAAAAAAAGTGATGGACGTGGGCGTGCCGCTGGGCGTGATTTGTGCGCTGGTCCCGTCAACGAACCCCACCTCTACGGTTATCTATAAGACGCTGATTGCCCTGAAAGCCGGCAACGCGATTATCTTCTCGCCGCATCCAGGCGCGCGTCAGTGCAGCTGGAAAGCGATTGAGATCGTCAAGCGCGCCGCCGAAGCGGCAGGCGCGCCGGCGGGCTGCGTCAGCGGCATTACCGAACTGACGCTGGAAGCCACCTCGGAGCTGATGCACAGCAAAGAGGTCTCGCTGATTCTGGCGACCGGCGGTGAAGGGATGGTTCGCGCGGCCTATGCTTCCGGCACCCCAACGATCAGCGGTGGACCGGGTAACGGACCGGCCTTTATCGAACGCAGCGCCGATATTCACTGCGCGGTGCAAGACATCATTACCAGCAAAACCTTCGATAACGGAGTCATTTGCGCCTCAGAACAGTCGATCATCGTCGAACGCTGCATTTATGACGACGTCCACCGCGAGCTGGAAGCCCAGGGCGCGTACTTTATGAATGAAGGCGAAGCGGCCAAAATGGCGGCCCTGCTGCTGCGCCCGAATGGCACCATCAACCCGAAAGTGGTCGGCAAAACCGCGCTGTATCTCAGCCAGCTGGCCGGTTTCAGCGTCCCGGCCAGCACCAAAGTGCTGATCGCCGGGCAGACCACCGTCTCCCACCAGAACCCCTACTCCCGCGAAAAACTGTGCCCGATTCTCGGCCTGTACGTAGAAGAGGACTGGAAGGCCGCCTGTCACCGGGTAATGGAACTGCTGAGCAACGAAGGCCTCGGCCATACGCTGGTGATCCACACCCGCAACCAGGATGTGATTCGTCAGTTCTGCCTCGAAAAACCGGTTAACCGCATTTTGATCAACACCCCGGCGGCGCTGGGCGGCATCGGCGCGACCACCAATATCACCCCGGCATTAACCCTTGGCTGCGGCGCGGTCGGCGGCGGCTCCAGCTCCGATAACGTCGGCCCCATGAACCTGCTCAACATCCGCAGAGTCGGCTACGGCGTGCGTTCCATCGATGAACTGCGCGCCCCAGGCAGCCGCCCGGAACCGCAGCCGACCATCGTCACCCCAGCGGATAACCCGCACCGCAGCATTCTTGACGACCAGCGTTTCACCTCCGCGGGCGCCGCCACGCTCTGCCCGACCCGTAGCGTAACGGCCGATGACCGCTTTGCGATCGCCGCCGCGGCCGCGGAAGGCGAGATCAACGAGCAAAACGTGGAACGCATCATCCGCCAGGTGCTGGAGCGCTTAGGTCAGTAATGCATTGAGATAAGGCGATAAAAACAATGATTCTCGCAAAGGTAGTCGGACATGTCGTCGCCACGCAGAAATGCGCAGAGCTACGCGGCAGCAACCTGCTGCTGATCGTCAAGTTAGATGATGACCAGCAGCCGATGAAAGACCAGACCTGGGTCGCCGTCGACAGCGTCGGCGCCGGCATGCACGACATCGTCCTGGCGGAAGAGTACTTAGCGCTCAATAAGGATCGCTACACCGCCATGTCGGTGGTCGCCATTGTCGAGAACGTGTTTCGGGACGCTTAAGGAGCGAATAACCCAATGAGTGAATTTTTGCTGAAACCCCGGATCCGCTTTGGTCAGGACGCGCTGGCGGTCCTTAACGAGCTGCCGGCCCGTAACGTCCTGCTGGTGACCGACAAGGCGATGGTCAAATTTGGCCTTGCCGAACGCGTGACTGGCCCCTGGCGCCAGCGCGGCATCGCTTTCCAGGTCTGGGATGACGTGGTCGCGGATCCGGATATCGCCACCCTCGTACGCGGGATGAAGCTGATGGACGCCCGCTATCCGGAGCTGGTCGTGGCGCTGGGCGGCGGGTCGGTCATTGACGCGGCCAAAGCGGTTATTTTCGCCCTCGCCCAGACCCGTCCGCAGGCCGGGCGCCAGCCTCCCTGCTTCGTGGCGATTCCGACCACCAGCGGCACCGGCTCTGAAGTCACCGCCTTTTCGGTGGTGAAAGCCCATACCGAAAAACTGGTGCTGGTGGATTCATCGCTGCTGCCGGATATCGCCATTCTCGACCCGTCGCTGGTGGCTTCGGTGCCGCCGGCGATCACCGCCGATACCGGCATGGACGTGCTGTGCCACGCGCTGGAAGCCTACGTCTCCCGCGCCGCCAGCGACTTTACCGATGCGCTGGCCGAAAAGGTAGTACAGCAGGTTTTCCGCTATCTGCCGACCTGCTGGCGCAGCGGCGACAATCTGCTGGCGCGCGAAAAAATGCACAACGCCTCCTGCATGGCGGGGATGGCCTTCACCAACGCCTCCCTCGGGATTACCCATAGCCTGGCCCACGCGCTTGGCGGCGTCTTTCGCGTGCCGCACGGCCGCGCCAATGCGCTGCTGATGGCGGAGGTGGTGGCATGGAATGCCGATTATCAGGGCCAGTGCGACACCGAGGCCGCCGTTAAATATGCCCGCCTGGCGCATTTGCTCGACCTGCCCGCCGGCAGCACCCGCCAGGGTGTCGCCAGCCTGCTGGTGGCGATTCAGACCTTAAAAGATGAAATGGCCCTGCCAACCGGCATCGGCGATACCGACGTTGATGGCGCCGATTTTGATCATCGGCTGGCGGAGATGGTCGGCCAGGCGCTGCGCGATAGCTGTACGCCAACCAATCCGCGCACCCCGGACGCTCACGCCTTAACCGAGATTTATCGCCGGGCCTGGACCGGTCACCAGGGCGGCGCTGCCGTTCAGGGTCACCCATAAAAAGATTGGAGAAGCTTACCATGGCACACTACAGCTTAACCCCGCGCGTCACCGTGCTGGTACAACGTTTACTGTCACAAAAAAGCACCCTCTGTACCGAACATGCCGCCGCGCTGAGCGCCCTTGATGGCGATATCGCCGGTATCCCCGCCGCCGTGAAACCGGCGCGCCGTTTCTATGAACTGATGCGCCAGCTGCCGGTGTGCATCAGCCCCGACGAGCTGATCGTCGGCAACCAGACCCGTCAGCCACACGGGGCGATTTTCCACGATGAGAGCGCAATGCATCGCCCGTCGGCGTTCCGCTTCCTGAATCTTAACGACGAACTGGACTCCCCGGACTACCGGCTGATTGTCGAAAAAGGCGTGCTGGCGATCAAACACCAGCTGGAAGAGAAAACCCGCAGCCTCGGCAGCGCCGTTAGCCGCAGCGGGATGGATGAAGTCAACGGCTGTCGCGCCGCGATTTACGCCTGCGACGCCCTGCTCACCCTCGCGCAGAAGCTGGCCGCCAGCGCCGAAACCCTTGCGGCGGCGGAAAGCAACGCCTACCGCCAGGCCGAGCTGCTGGAGAGCGCGGCGATCCTGCATCACGTGCCGGCCCATCCGGCGCGTAACTTTAAAGAAGCCTGCCAGGCCTTTTACCTGTTCCAGCTGGCGCTGCAGCTGGATAACGGCAGCTATGCGGTGAACCCGGAAGGCGCCGACAAGGCCCTGCTGCCGTGGTATCAACGCGATATCGCCAGCGGCGCCCTGACCGCGCAGCAGGCGTATGAGATCGTTGAATGCCTGTGGTTCAAACTGGCGGAACTGAGCGAAGTCCGCGCGGCCTGCGCGATCGACGGCTATCCGATGTTCGACGCCCTGCGCCACGGCGCCAGCCTCGATGACGCCAGCGTGGTCATCAACGAACTCTCCGCTCTGTTCCTCTGCGCGCAACGCAATCTGAGCGCGCTCAACCTGCCGGTGCGCCTGTTCCGCGGCAAGCAACACCTCGCCAGCGTGCCGTTCGCCGCCGACAGCGCTACTCCGGTCATGGAAGGGCTGACGCCGCGGATGCAGCGCCTGCGTAACCACTACCTGCAGGCGCGCCCGAGCGTCTCTATTTACCGCGCGCTGGCCTTCACCGAAGTGGTCAAAGCCAACCCGGGGATGCCCACCATTCTGCTGCGTGCCAAAGCTTTCCGCCGCGCCTGCGAAACCGCGCCGGTTCTGATTCAGAACGATGAGCTGATCGTCGGCCATCCGTGCGGTAAAGCCCGTGCCGGCGCCTTCTCGCCGGATATCGCCTGGCGCTGGGTACGCGACGAGCTCGACACCATGAGCACCCGTCCGCAGGATCCGTTTGAGATCAGCGAAGAAGATAAGAAAACCATCCGCGAAGAGATCGTCCCGTTCTGGGAAGGCCGTTCGCTGGATGAGATTTGTGAAGCGCAATACCGTGAAGCCGGGGTGTGGGCGTTCAGCGGCGAGACGTTCGTCAGCGACCTCTCCTATCACCAGATTAACGGCGGCGGCGATACCTGCCCTGGCTACGACGTGCTGCTGTTTACCAAAGGGATGAACGGCATCAAAGCCGATGCCCAGGCCCACCTCGACCAGCTGAGCATGGAAAATCCGCAGGATATCGACCGCATCTACTTCTACAAAGCGGCGATTGAAACCTGCGAAGGAGTGGTGAACTACGCTCAGCGCATCGCCGCGCACGCCCGCGAGCTGGCAGCGCAGGAGCCGAACGCCCGGCGTCGCGCCGAGCTGCTGACCATTGCCGAAGTGAATGAGAACGTACCGGCGAACCCGCCGAAAACCCTGCAGGAAGCGCTGCAAAGCATCTGGACCGTCGAGTCGCTGTTCGAAGTGGAAGAGAACCAGACCGGTCTGTCGTTAGGGCGCGTCGACCAGTACTGCTACCCGATGTTCGAGGCCGATATCCGTGAAGGCCGTCTGACCCACGACGGGGCGCTGGAGCTGATGCAGGCATTCATCATCAAGTGCGCCGAACTGATGTGGATGTCCAGCGAACTGGGGGCGAAATACTTCGCCGGCTACCAGCCGTTTATCAACCTCACCGTCGGCGGCCAGAAGCGCTCCGGCGGCGACGCCTGCAACGATCTGACCTATCTGATTATGGACGCCGTGCGCTTCGTGAAGGTCTATCAGCCGTCGCTGGCCTGCCGGATTCACAACCAGTCGCCGCAGAAGTATATGGAAAAAATCGTCGACGTGGTGAAGGCGGGGATGGGCTTCCCGGCCTGCCACTTCGATGATTCCCACATCAAGATGATGCTGCGTAAAGGCTTCGATTTTGAAGACGCGCGCGACTACTGCCTGATGGGCTGTGTCGAGCCGCAGAAATCCGGGCGGATCTATCAATGGACCTCCACCGGCTACACCCAGTGGCCCATCGCCATCGAGTTCGTGCTCAACCGCGGCCGGATGGTGCTGTTCGATAGTTACCAGGGGCTGGATACCGGCGACCTGCGCGAGCTGCAAACCTTCGAAGCGTTCGACGCGGCGGTGAAACAGCAGATTGCCCATATCGTCCGCCTGTCGGCGATTGGGACGGTGATCAGCCAGCGCGTCCACCGCGACGTGGCGCCGAAACCGCTGATGTCGCTGCTGGTCGAAGGCTGCATGGAGAGCGGCAGGGACGTCGCCGCCGGTGGCGCTGTCGTTAACCACGGGCCGGGGCTGATTTTCTCCGGGCTGGCGACCTACGTCGACTCCCTCGCGGCGATCCGCAAGCTGGTGTACGAAGAGAAGAAATACACCCTCGAGCAGATCCGCGATGCGCTGCTGGCCAATTTCGAAGGCTATGAAGCGCTACGCCGCGACTGCCTGAATGCGCCGAAATATGGCAACGACGATAACTACGTCGACCAGTACGCGCTGGATATCACCGAGTGGACGGAACGCGAGTGCCGTAAGTACAAGATGCTCTACTCCACCCTCAGCCACGGCACGCTGTCGATCTCCAACAACACGCCGATTGGCGAACTGACCAACGCCACTCCGAACGGCCGCCTGGCGTGGATGCCGCTGTCCGACGGTATCAGCCCGACCCAGGGGGCCGATAAGCAAGGCCCGACCGCGATCATCAAATCGGTGAGCAAGATGAACGTGGAGACCATGAACATCGGCATGGTGCATAACTTCAAATTCCTCAAAGGGTTGCTGGATACCCAGGAAGGACGCCATGGCCTGATCACCCTGCTGCGTACCGCCTCGATTCTCGGCAACGGCCAGATGCAGTTCAGCTATGTCGATAACGAAGTGCTGAAAAAGGCTCAGCGGGAACCGGAGAAATACCGCGACCTGATTGTGCGCGTCGCCGGCTACAGCGCCTACTTTGTCGAGCTGTGCAAAGAGGTACAGGACGAGATCATCAGCCGCACGGTCATCGAGAAGTTCTGATAAAGACACGGACGTTTTTGGACACGGATGTCCCGTTCGTTTTACTGGAGGTATGTGTGAGCGCAAAACAAGAATTAACCGGGCGAATATTCAATATCCAGAAATATTCGATTTATGACGGCGATGGCATCCGCACGCTGGTGTTTTTTAAGGGCTGCAATATTCGCTGCCCGTGGTGCGCCAACCCGGAAGGCCTCAGCAGCCAGTTTCAGGTGATGTTCTCGCACGATAAATGCATTAACTGCGGCGACTGCGTTAACGTCTGCCCGGCCGGGATTCACTATCGGGCAGAAGAAAATGGCGCGATGAAGCACTTCGTCGACCGCAATAAAGACTGTATCGGCTGTCGCCAATGCGAAGAGATTTGCACCCAGAACGCGCTGGATATTATGGGCAAAGATGTCACCGTCAGCGAGCTGATGGCGATCATCATGCAGGATTATGACTTCTATATCTCCTCCGGCGGCGGGGTGACCATCGGCGGCGGCGAGATGAGCCTGCAAACCGATTTTGCCGTCGCGCTGTTCAGCGAATGCAAAAAGATGATGCTCAATACCGCCATCGAAACTCAGGGCACCACGCCGCTGGCGAATTATCAAAAGCTGGCGCCGGTCACCGACACCTTCTTATTCGATATTAAGCAAATTAATAGCCAGCACCATAAGGCCCTGTTTGGCATCGGTAATGAGGGGATTCGCCGCAATCTGGAATGGCTGGTGGATTCCGGCGCCAGCGTGATTGTGCGTATGCCGCTGGTACGCGGATATAACGATTCGTGGGACGCCATTACCGGCGCGATTGATTATGTGCAGAAGCTGGCGAAACGCGGAAATATCCGCCGCATCGATATGCTGCCGTATCACCAGTTGGGACGCAAAAAATATGAGCGCCTGGACATGCCCTACCCCATTACCCGGGACCCCTCTTACTCGCCGGCAGAGCTGGACCAGCTGGAAACGTTCTTCACGCAGTTTGATTTTGATATTCGCTTAGTTCGCCATTAACAGGAGCCGACATGAAAAGTTTAGGCGTAATTGAAACGCGAGGGTTAGTCGCCGCCATTCAGGCCGTAGACGCCGCCTGCAAGGCCGCTGGGGTGACCTGCATTGGTTATCGCAAAGTCGGATCGGGGCTGGTCAGCGTCTGTTTCGAAGGTGAAATCAGCGCGATCCTCACCGCTATTGAGCGCGGCGTCGAGGTCGCCGGTACGGGGCAGCACGTCAATTCACTGGTTATCGCGCGCCCGGAACCCAGCGTGGTGACGGCGCTGAGCAATCTGAAAGGCCGCCCGCCGCGCCCGGCGGCCTCCGCCAACCTCGCCTCCCCGATAGCGGATCAGGCCGGGAGCGACCTCAACGTTGCGGCGGTCACCCCGACCGCGCCGGCAAAAACCGAACCGACGACGCCCCCGGCCTCCGGTGAGTCGGCGGATAAAGGCACCGCGATGAAGAAAGGGAAAAAGGCATGATCGACACCCTGCTACAGGAAAAAATCGCCGCCCGCCTGACGCGCATCGCCGCGGAGATTCCGGTCGGCATCTCTAACCGCCACGTCCATCTGTCGCAGCAGGATGTCGAAACGCTGTTCGGCAAGGGCTACACGCTGACGCCGTTGAAAGCGCTACGCCAGCCGGGGCAGTTTGCCGCCGGGGAGTGCGTAACCGTCGTTGGGCCGAAAGGCTCGCTGACCAACGTCCGCGTCCTCGGTCCCACCCGCCCGGTCACCCAGCTGGAAATTTCCCGCGCCGACTGCTTCACCCTCGGGATTAACGCGCCGGTACGCGAGTCCGGGCAGTTGGATAACGCCGGCAGCGCCCTGCTGATTGGCCCGGCGGGCCACGTGGAACTCCATTCCCAGGTGATCTGCGCCTGGCGGCATATTCATATGTCGCCGCAGGATGCGCGGCGGCTGCATGTCAGCAACGGGCAGAAGGTGCGCGTAGGCAGCCGGGGCGAGCGTCAGCTGACGTTCGATGAAGTGGTGGTCCGGGTGCGGGAAGATTTTGCCCTCGAGTTCCATATCGATACCGAAGAAGCTAACGCCGCCGGGTTAAAAAACGGCGCGCTGGTCGCGCTTATCGCTTAACGGAGGCCCGCCATGACCGACGAACAAATCGAACGCCTGGTGACGGGAATTATCCAGCGGCTACAGCCGCCGGTGCTGGTGATGGTCAGCTCAGCCGCTGGCTACCGCCATGCGATCCGCAACCGTCTGGCAGGCTGCGGGCTGCCTCTGCATATCGCCCTGGATGACGGAATAACGGACGCCGCGCAGTGGCAGGCGCTCGGGGAGGTGATCCCCTCCGCCGTCTGGCACGAGGCGCTGCCCTCGCAGGCCTGGCGGGCCGTGGTGCTGCCGTTTCTCGACTACCCGCTGGCGGCGGACCTGCTGAACGGGGCTGTGCACCGCCCGCTCGCCAGACGGCTGCACGACGCGCTGCTGGCTGGCCTGCCGGTGCTGGCATTACGTTATCACTGCGATCCTGACAGCGAACTGAACCAGCTGCGCGGCGCGGCGAGCAATACGCCTTACGCCAGCCATCTGCGGTCCACACTTGCCCGGCTGGAAGAGTGCGGGGTCACGCTGTGCACCATCCATGAGCTGCTGGCGAAGCTGGCTGCGGGAGCGGAAACAGACCCGCAGGTTCCGGCGGCCGCGCCGCGTCGTTATCTCACCGTCACAGACATGGTGAATAATCCGGCGCTGGCTTCCGCTCCCGATGCCGTCCTGACCGATGCCGCTATCGATTTTTTAAAAAACAGAAAAAAAGAACCCTACCTTAATAAATAGATCCGGAGTTTATTATGTCTTCTAAAACAAAATGTTGGCTATGGATGCTGCTGGTTATCCTCTCGGAAACCTCCGCAACTTCAACGCTCAAAATGTTCGGTAGCAGCGAAGGGGTAACCAAAATGCTGCTGCTCGGGCTGCTGGTGGCGCTGTACTGCACCTGCTACTACTCGCTGTCCCGGGCGGTAAAGGATATTCCCGTCGGCCTGGCTTACGCCACCTGGTCCGGCACCGGTATTCTGGTGGTGTCGACGCTGGGGATGGCGTTTTACGGCCAGCATCCGGATACCGCGGCCATTATCGGCATGGCGGTAATCGCCAGCGGCATCGTTATCATGAATCTGTTTTCTAAAATGGGCAGCGAGGAGAGCGCCGACATGCCCTCCGAGCCGGTTACTGCTCTGGATAAAAAGATCGCCAACTAACAGGAAAGGAATAGCATATGTTTAATCTCGGATTCTTATGGCTGGCGCTGTCCATCGGCTCAGAAATTACCGGCACCTCAATGATCAAAAAAACCAACGGCTTTAGCAAGCTGGCGCCGTCGGTGCTGGTGGTCTGCGCCTACGCGCTATGCTATTTCGCCCTCACCCGCGCGATGAGCACCATTCCGGTAGGGGTGGCCTATTCGCTGTGGTGCGGATTTGGCATTGTCGGCGTCACCATCTGCTCCATGATCCTGTATAAGCAAAAACCAGATCTGCCGGCGATCTTCGCCATGCTGCTGATCATCTCCGGCGGCATCATCATGAACGTCTTCTCCACGATGTAAGCGCAGACGGTAACCCGGGCATGGGTTTACCCCACGCCCGTTTCATGGCAGCAGGATAACCGTATGAACAGAATCGTCGTCATCGCCCGCCCATGTCGTTGGTGGCTGCCTGCATAACAGGCGGCACGATTTTCGTTTCCATTTTCAAAGCCGCCGGAAGGCGGCTTTGTTGTTTCTCAGTGACGTCTTTCGGCTTAATCGCACGGTAAGGAGTCTCTGATGAATACCATACCTACCATACTGACCGACGACCGTCCCACCGGCCAGCTGCACCTCGGCCACTACGTAGGCTCTCTGCGCCAGCGGGTCCAGCTTCAGCACGATCATCGGCAATTTATTCTCGTGGCCGACCTGCAGGGGCTCACGGATAACGGCAGCGATCCGCAAAAACGACGATTTGTCTGCAATCCGCGCCATCTGCGGATCGCCGATCCCGGCCAAAGCGAAGGCAATGTCGTCTTTACTTATCTTGATGCCTTCCACCAGGATAACTCGCTGATTGCCGATATGAAGGCCCACTACCAGCGCGGTGGCCTGGGAGACCGGCAGTGTAAAAACGAGCTGGAGGATTGCCTGCAGACGCTGCTGGCGCCGATACGCGAACGCCGGGCGACGATTATTGCCGATAAAGGCATGCTGCTGGAATTGCTGCGTCAGGGCAGCGAACGGGCGCATCACCTCACACAGCAGACGCTGCATGAAGTGAAACGTGGGCTGGGGCTACCGGTACTGTTCTGAACGCCAGTGGCACGGCGCTTTAGCATTGCGGGTCGTGCCCACCCTCATACATCTTCACACAGTCGCGCCCGCTGCGCTTGGCAACGTACAGCGCGCTGTCGGCGTCACGCAGTAGCCGGTTGTAATCCGGATGACCGGTATGCACGGCATAGCCGATGCTGGCGGTAATCGCGATATCGGTCTCGCCGCCAACGTTAAACGAGAGCTGGCGGATAGTTTTGCGCAGGTGTTCAAGGAGCGTGAAGGCCTCGGCCGCACCGGTTTCCACCAGAACCAGCAGAAACTCCTCACCGCCATAGCGGAAGATGTAATCGCTGGAACGGATATTATCCCCGAGCAGGCCGGCAACGTGCTTGATCGCCCGGTCGCCCACCATATGTCCCCAGCTATCATTGATCTCTTTGAAATGGTCGATATCCACAATCGCTACCGTCATCGGCAGCTCATGTTCCATGGCGAGCGTGACCTCGTGCTTGAGGACCACCGGGAGATAGCGACGGTTTAACAGGCTGGTCAGAGAATCTTTGCCGCTCTGCATCTGCGACAGGCTGCTGAAGATAACCCCGAGCTGGTTGCCGATCTGCTGACAATGAATATGGATCCCCTGCAGCAGGCTTTGCGTATTTTTATATTCTGCATCGCCGTTCGATGATTTCCAGCCGGTAATTAAACGATCGACCTGGCTAATTAAGCCGGTAATCTCTTCCATCTGGGTATTTTTATTAAAATAGCGCACGCATTTATGACGGAACCACAGGCCAAATTCTGACTCCGATAATAACGTCGCATTCATATCGCTCTTATTTTCACTGACGATATTAAAAATTGCGCTATTTTCCCATCCGGAGAGTGAAGCCTGCTGTTTACCATATTCCATCGGCACATTGTCCATCAGGCTATACAGGCGAAAAGCCTCTTCATTTTTGGTCGCCCGATAGTGCGATAGGGTGTAGGCATGGCACATCATCTCGATCGCCATATTAATCGCCATCACCGCGTAGTGGATGGTTGCCATCCCGGTCTGGTGGTCGATATCGCTGTCACGGACATATTCAATCAGCCCGGCCTTGAGCTGACGTGCGCCGCGCAGTACGGCCTCCGCCGGGATACCGATGCGCGCGTGAATGCTGCCAATATGATACTGCCGCTCTGCCAGCGCCTGCAGCTGCTCCTTATCGCTGGTCAGGATATCCTTGACCCACACCGCCAGTGAACGGCTGAGGCGTTCCTGCACCAGATCATAAGTCAGGTGGCGGGCAATATCAGGATCCTGAAAAATAAAGTCATAAAAGCGCGCCGCCAGCGCTTGCGCCTGCTCAGCGGCGATATTTTGCAGGACGGCTTTGACTTCCGCGCTCAGACCGTCGTACAGCGGCAGCCATTCCTTAAAAATAACGGAGATATATTTTTTGCTTTCATCGTTCATTGGATAAAGCACTCGCCGGGCGTAGGTCGCTTTTCAGGGGGCAAAGATCATACAACAGTTCGTCAGGGTCAACCAGATTGAAAATGCAGCAGCGCTGCTTTTCTCCCCAGGCGATCCTCGGTTCCGGTACGCCCGCCATTCCCGTAATTTCCATGCGGATAGCGTCACGGCGGGAGGGCGCCGTCTAACTACGGTAGCGGCGAGGATCGGGATGGCTGATGATGGCCGGAGGCCAGAGGGAGCAGAGCCACGTCCCGGTCTCCAGGGGCAGGCCGCCCCCTGAAGCGTTCAGAAGGTGACGGGGGTATTCACCCAAAGCACTTTGGCGACCACAGTGCCGACGTTACGATAGCCATGAGGGACCTGGCTTGGGAAATAAAAGGAATCGCCCTGCTCCAGTCGCCATACATCGTCACCGAGGCGCAACTCCAGCTCTCCCTCCAGCACATAGCCCATCTCTTCGCCGTGGTGCTCAATAAGGCCATCGCTGGCGACTCCGGGTTCGATAATATGAATATTGCCCTGCAGCAACCCGCCCTTGTGGTGCCAGGTCAGGTTCTCCAGCTCAATTCCCCCTTTTTTATTGCGTTGCAGAAAGCGTTTACGGTGACGCTGCGTCGGTTTGAGTACCGGAACGTCGGCCACCCAGTCTTCCGCCATCAGATCGGCAATACTGGTATCCAGCGCTTTGGCCAGCCGGTGGAGCATCGCCAGGGAGGGGCTGGCCGCTTCATTTTCCAGTTTTGAGAGCAAACTTTCCGAACAACCCACCTTCTGCGCCAGCTGTTTAAGCGTCATTTCCTGTACCAGCCTGGCATGACGCAATCGCATTCCCAGGCGCGTACCTGAAGATTTTAGGTCTGTATTTTTTTTCATGGATAAGGTTCATTAAGGCCAGCAACAGGCCCGCGACCGGCGGGCCCGAATATTATCAATCACGCCATTACGACAAATTGAATCTCTTTCGGCGAACAACCGTTGATCGGCACAATGTCCTGCGGACACGCGGACATCACCACCACACAGTCCAGCTCAGCGCGAATCTCTACATAATCACCTGCTTTGCTTACCGTGGGCAACCAGGAAATGGTGTAGTCAGGATTTACCGGCGTGTTCATCCACAGATTCAGCGGCTGTGGAACTTCGCGAGCGCGTAGCCCAATCGCCTTCAGCGCCATACGCATGTTATCCGCGCAACTGTCGTGGTACTCGTTAATCCCCATATTACTATAGCGATACAGGTCGCAGGCAGCGATCAGCGTATCGTGCACGCCAGGCGAGGTATCGGTCAGCAACGTTGCAATAGCCCGACGATGGTTGGTCGCCAGCACATCTCCCGGCTGCGGAATAATTTTGTCGATAAACGCGCGGGTATGCTCCATCGAGGCGAACTCGCTAAGATCGGCGCGGTTAAAAAACCAGGTATCGCAAACCTGGCTTCCCGGGCTGTTAATGATGCGAATCAGCTGGCCCTTTTGCAGAAGTACGGCGCGGCCGCAGCGCGGCGGGATGGTGTAGAGCTCGTTAATCACCGGCGCGCCATCGGGTGAAATCGGTGTCGTTGCCGTTGGATTCACGCCCAGGGCATCGCCGTTGTCTGGTTCGCAGCAGGTTGGGAAGTGGGTGTTCGCAGTCATGGATAAACTCCTTCGATGGTACAGGAAAGCTCAGTCAGAGCGCAGGCTAAGGTACGAGCGCCAGCGGCCAACGAGCGCGGGTCAGTATATTCAGCCGGGTTATGGCTAATGCCTTGACGGCTGGGGACAAATAACATGCTGGTGGGACAGTGCTCCGCCAGATTCATCGCGTCATGAAACGCGCCGGATAGCAGCTCCATATGCGCAATATCCAGCGCATTGCCGGCGTTTTTCAAAACATGGTTCATGTGAGGATCAAAGGTGACCGGCGCTTTAGCTAATAGCGCGTCAACATTCACCCGTTCACAGACAAGCCCAGCCATCAACGTATCAAGTCGGGCCAGCGTTTCCCTTGCGGGATGGCGAAAATCCAGGGTAAAGCTTACGCAGGAAGGGATCGTGTTGATGGCGTTCGGGGTAATCTGCCAGCGACCGAAAGTGATGCGCAACTGTGTATCGTCGGCATCACACATTGCGTTTTCAATGCGTGCCGCTAGTTCCCGCGCCAGGATCATCGCATCCTGACGAAGTGTCATCGGCGTAGTTCCCGCATGCGCCGATATCCCCTGACAGGTCACCTGATACCAGCGCACGCCCTGGATACCTTGCACCACCGCCAGGGACAAATCACGCGCTTCCAGTACCGGCCCCTGTTCGATATGCAGCTCCACAAAGCCAGCCATCTCCCGATTTGGCCGTTGTGGAATGTCAGCGAAACGCTGCTGATGACGCGCTAACGCCTCGCGAAATGGCACGCCATCTTCGCCAACGGTCACGAGATAGCGAGCCAGCCGCGCGGGATCGACAAAAGCGCTGGATCCCATCGCGCCAGGCGCGAAACGGCTTCCCTCTTCGTTAGTCCAGATCACCACTTCGATCGGGCGTTCCGTCTCCACCTGCGCGTCATTCAACGCCTTCAGGCACGCCAGCCCGGCGATAACCCCATAGCAGCCGTCATAATTACCGCCGCAGGGCTGCGTATCGATATGACTGCCGGTACTCACCGGCGGCAGAGGCAAACGCCCGGCGCGCCGGAAAAACAGGTTTGCCGCCGCGTCGCGGTAGACCTCACAGCCAAGTTCACGCGCGAGAGCGATAAGCCAGGCGCGCGCCTCAAGTTCCACTTCGCTCAGCGCCTGGCGATCGACGCCGCCGTTGGCCAGTTTGCCAAACCCGGCAAGCTGCGCCAGCAGCTGATTGAGCCAGGACTCATCCAGATAACGGGCGGCCCGTAAACTGGCTTCCTTCATGCTAATTTCTCCAGCTCTTCCGTTTGTAATGGACGACGAAACAGCGGCGCGAGGAAACTGCGCAACCGTTCGCTCTGCGGCTGGGTAAACATCTGCCGCGGCGTCCCGCTCTCGATGATGCGGCCATCGGCCATAAACACCAGCCGCGAAGAAATATGCGCGGCAAAGGCCATTTCATGAGTCACCATCACCATGGTCATGCCCTGCCCGGCCAGAGCGCGGATGACGTCGAGAACCTCTTCAACGCGTTCCGGATCGAGGGCGGAGGTAGGCTCATCCAACAGCAGTAATTCCGGGTTGAGCGCCAGGGCGCGGGCAATCCCTACCCGCTGCTGCTGCCCGCCGGACAATCGTACCGGCCAGTCATCAGATTTTTGCGCCATGCCGACGCGGGCGAGCGCGGACATAGCCGCTTGCTTCGCCTCATGTCGGGGCATCTTTTTCCCCAACACCAATGGCGCGACGACGTTTTCCAGGACGGTCATATGCGGCCAGAGATTGAACTGCTGAAAGACCATCGCCAGAGGCTTGCGCACCTCCGCAATCAGACCAGGGCTGTCGACATGCGCCGGGCCTCGCTGCGGGCCGGAATAGCCGAGGAGCTGCCCTTTAATCAGCACCTCGCCGTGGTCATAGGCTTCGAGAAAGTTCATGCAGCGTAGCGCGGTCGTCTTCCCGGAACCCGAGGGACCGATCAGCGTCACAATCTCCCCGTGATGGACGCTCAGATTGATATCATTCAGGACCACGTGGTTGGCGAATGACTTGCCTACATGACGCATTTCAAGCACGGGTGCGGATGTATTGCTCACATTATTCTCCGGTTCTTAATACATAGCTCAGCGTTCTGACGCCCAGACTCACGCCCTGGGCGAGAAGCCAGTAGCTGATGATCAGCAGGGTGTACGGCAGAATGTAGCTATAGGTGTTGGCGACAATCTGACTCGTCGTCATGGTCAATTCTGGTACGGTAATGATCGAGGCGATGGCACTTTCTTTGATGGTCAGAATAAACTGGTTGCCGAGCAGCGGCAGCGCAAAGCGCACGGCCTGCGGCGTCTGGATATGCCAGAAGCAGCGTAGCGGGGAGATATTATTCGCTAGCGCGGCCTCTCTCTGTCCCGGTGGGATGCTGTTCCACGCCGCGCGAAATATTTCGCTAAAATAGGCCGCGCTATAGAGCATCAGAGACAGGATCGTGGCTTCGACGGCGCTGAGCATGACGCCGATCGAAGGCAGGCCGAAATAGATAACCGCCAGTTGCGCCAGGAACGGCGTACCGCGGATGATCCAGACATAGGTACGCCATAGACGAAAAGCCAGCCCGCTCTTGCGGCACAGGCCATTCATGGCAAACCCCAGGGCCATACCGCCGAACGCGGCGCACAAGCTGAGCCACAGGGTCACGCCTAGCGCCTGCAGATAATCAGGCAGATACTGCGCGAGTTCGCTCATCGTTGCTCCCTCTGCCAGTGCCGCTCCGCCTGGCGTCCCAGCAGGGCTAACAGGCTGGTTAGCAGCAAATATACCAACGCCACGGCCAGATACACCTGTAGCGGTTGATAGGTCGCGGACGCTAGTTGCTGCCCAACCCGCATCAGGTCGGTCAACGCAATCACCGACACCACCGCCGAAGCCTTCACCACGTCAATCAGTTCAGAGATCAATGACGGTAAGGTGGCGCGAACCACCTGCGGTACCTGAATGCGCCATAAAATTTGCCGCGGCGTGAGACCACAGATGGCCGCCGCTTCCATCTGGCCCGGAGCAAGGCTGGCAAACCCGCTTTGCAGGATCTGCGACTGATAGGCTGCCGTATTAAGGGTCAGCGCGAGAGCCGCCGCCAAAAAACCGGGAATATCCAGCCCGAGCCGGGAAGGCAGATAAAAGCAGAGTAAGAGCTGGACCAGCACCGGAGTGCCGCGAAACAGGCTGACCCATCCATGGGCCACATTGCGATATACCCGTAACGGACTTCTCGACAGGCGCCAGACGCCTATCCCCACGATAAATCCGGACGCCATCGCCGTCAGGCACAGCGTTGCCGTCGTTAATGCCCCTTCCAGCAACACCGGGAGCCAGCGGACAAAGCTTGTAATGAAATCCGTCATCATCAGCGGCTCACAGCGCCGGAGCAGGCATGTCGGTTGCTGGAATGGCCATAGTGAAACCGAACCATTTTTGCTGAAGCGCGTTCATCGTTCCGTCACGGTTGGCCTCGACGATCCCGTCGCTAATCAATTTCACCAGCGACGCGCTGTCGGCATCCTTGCGCCCTACCCAGCCGAAGTAGGTCTGTGGGCCAAGCATTTCCGGTAAAGTCGCGAACACGCCTGGCCGCGTTTTAATCAGTGGTCCGAGGTTGGAAAGCGATTGGGCTACGCCATCCAGACGATGAGAGGCGAGGTCAGCATAGGCTTCATCAAACGCGACATACTGTTTGATCTCTTTAATGCCCGGTTTGCCGTCCGCGCGCAGCGCCTCATCGAAGGACTGCAGAACCTGTAGCTGGCCCGATCCTGCCTGTGAGCCGACCACTTTACCGTTCAGGTCTGCCGGGGCATGGATGGTGCTATCATCCGCCCGTTTCAACAGAGCGACCGTCGATTCCGCCACCGGCGCAGTAAAGGCGAAATGCTCAACCCGCTGTTTGTTTACCGTCACTGCCGTAACCACAAAATCGAATTTCCCGGCATCCAGTCCCGGGAGAATGCCCTGAAAGGGAAGATCCAGCTGTTTAACCTTTACCCCAGGGAGCGACTTTTCGAAGATATGGTTCATCAGATCCACGTCGTAGCCGACGATTTTACCGTTATCGACATATTCAAACGGGGCATAGCGCGCTTCGGTGGCCACCGTTATCACCTTCGCTTCCTTAATGCGTTGCAAAAGATCGGCGCTAAAGGCGGCAGACGAAAAAACGCTGGCGGATATCAGCATCGCCCAACAGGCGGGTAGGCAAAAATGGCTCGGTTTCATGGGTTCGCTCTCTGAAAGTGGTTTGAACTTTAGTCAAGTAACTTGAACACAATGACAAAAGCATGAAATGTGCCAACCACTTCAAAGCGGCAAAAATAAAATCAACATATTGATAAATATAAAAATATATAAATTCAGGGTGTGAAGATAGATCGTGCTGGCGGGCGCTAAAAAATAGCGATGCACAAAATCAATGCCGCCGCTGCACGTTCGCAGTGCATAGCCGCACGGGATAGGATATTAACGTCTCTGTTTGTGTGGCGTGAGAAACGCCCGCTGGCACAGATAAAAAGAGGGGTTTTTAGGAGGAAACCATCGCGGCCTGCCCTGGCGAAAACTATGGGCTGTTGCGGTTCATAAAGCGGCGCAGCAACCAGGTAAAGCCCATCGCCATGCCGAACAAAATAAATAACAGCGCTACCCAACTCAGAGAGATACGCAACAACGTACTCAGTGTCATATAGGGCTGCAGATAGACGGTAAAGGAGCGTGCGGCGGAGCGGCCCATGAGATCAAGCGCGCTGTCGGTGAGCCAGACAAACAGTCTGCAAACCAGCCAGATGATTGCCGGCCAGCACAGCAAAACCAGAAAGGTAAAACGTTCCTGAATCCCCCTGATGAGCTGGCGTAATGGCGACCAGTTAAGCAGGTTTTTCATTCCTTCTCCTGCGGTTGTCGTCCATACGGATGATCCAGGCGACTGCACTCCAGGCAATTCTCCCTGATTCGCAATGTCATGCTTTTTAACTCTGATTCTTTTGCAGTTAAGATTTTGTTAAGGAAATTAAGGCATTTCCGCCAGAAAGTCCAGTAATCAGGGCCATTTATGCTAACCGCATCATGAAATAAACGAGCAGAATACCATTCTTTTTCTGGCCGTTTTATTACGCCGGGAAGCACTAATTCACCACCAGAATATTAAATAATAAATCTATAAAATATCCTGCTACGACAGCTGGATTTATTTTCCCGCCATAAAAATGCCCTACCGCCTGACATAAAACCCATTATCTGACGCTACGCCACTGATGCAATTGCAACAGCGGTGTTGCCCGCTGCTGCAATTGCCACAGCCTGTAAAAAAAATCGCTCCATAATAATATGATAAAACAAGGAATTACCTGGCACATCCTGCTGGAACGCTTATTGCTATATCTGCTTATATTCCTGAGCGGTCTGAATAATTATTAATTGAGAGAATTAAGGAATATGGATAATAACTGGCTATTATTTGCTAATAGTCGGACACGTTAATAGCCAGGTTGATCCTGCTTAATCGTCGAGAGGCTGTTCTATGTCAGACAATATCAATAAGCCCATTCAGTTCGCCTACTGGGTGCCGAACGTTTCCGGGGGGCTGGTCATTAGCCAGATCGAGCAGCGGACCCACTGGAGCGCGGAGTATAACCGCCAGCTTGCGCAGATTGCCGAGCAGGCGGGTTTTGATTATGCCCTGACGCAAATCCGTTTCACCGCCGGTTATGGCGCGGATAATCAACATGAGTCAGTCACCTTTTCACAGGATATTCTCAGCCACACGTCGAAATTAAAGGTGATAGCCGCTCTGCTGCCCGGTCCCTGGAATCCGGTGCTGGCGGCAAAGCAGATTGCGACCATCAGCCATTTGTACGGACCGCGCATTGCGGTCAATATCGTTAGCGGCTGGTTTCGCGGCGAGTTTAAGGCGATCGGCGAACCCTGGCTCGATCACGAAGAGCGCTATTTACGTTCCGAAGAGTTTATCCGCTGCCTGAGAGGGATCTGGAATGAGGAGCACTTCACCTTTGCCGGCGATTTTTATCGTTTCCGCGACTATTCGCTGAAGCCAAAACCGCTCGATCCGCAGCCGGAGATCTTTCAGGGTGGCAGTTCGCGTGCGGCCAGAGATATGGCCGCGAGGGTGTCGGACTGGTATTTTACTAACGGCAACACGCCGGACGGGGTGCGTAAGCAGACGGAAGATATCCGGACAAAAGCGCAGGTGAACCAGCGCCGGGTGAAGGTGGGACTGAATGGATTTGTTATCGCCCGGGAGAGCGAACGCGAAGCGCAGGCCGTTCTGCAGGAAATCATTGCCAAAGCCAATCCGGATGCAGTGAAAGGCTTCGCTCATGAGGTCAAAAATGCCGGACAGTCTTCTCCGGAAGGTGAAGGCAACTGGGCCGCATCGACTTTTGACGATCTGGTGCAGTATAACGATGGTTTTAAAACCAATCTTATCGGCACGCCGCAGCAAATCGCCGAACGGATCGTTGAATTAAAGCGGGCGGGTGTGGATTTAATGCTGCTCGCTTTTCTCCATTTTCACGAAGAGGTGGCATATTTTGGCCGCGAGGTCATCCCTCTGGTGCGCGAGCTGGAAAAGCAGAAAGCCACAGTTTATCAACCGTAGCCGGCTACTATCATAAACGCAAAAATCATAAACGCAAAAAGCCCATCCGCGAGGATGGGCTTCTTACTGATTTGATGCCTGGCAGTTTATGAATCACTCGGTGATCCACCCTTCGGGCCGTTGCTTCGCAACGTTCAAAAGCTTTCGCTTTTGTCCTACTCTCTTTCGAGTAGTGAACTGCCTCAAAGGTCAGTGCCATACTTCTGTATTTGATGCCTGGCAGTTCCCTACTCTCACATGGGGAGACCCCACACTACCAT
>NZ_SMCV01000007.1 GCF_004342285.1 Klebsiella sp. BIGb0138
CCATCTTATTATTCTGACTGGTGTTAAACATAGTTCCAAGACTACCTCTTATTTTAAGAGAGGCGAAGTGTCTGGTGATCTATGGGGCTAATCTAAGTGGAAGAATCCGGACCGTACTTCTTTATCCAGGCGTAAAGACTGTGAGTGGTGATATCGAGACGTGTTGCAACACTGGAAACAGAATGACCACGATCAACAACCTGTTTGACTGCTTCAATTTTAAACTCTTCAGGATAACGCTTACCGCTCATGGGCACCTCTCTTTAAGTCATCTTAAATGACTCTGAGGTGTCTGTTAAACCTGTGGCGATTCAACCACACAGTTAACGTTCGATTTTGCCAAATAATTTCACATATAACCTAAGCCTAGGTTATATGTGAAATGTTAATCCTTGTTGCTGTTTTTCTGTAGGTACCATTATCACACAAGCGTTTACGCCACTGACCGTTCATGAGATCATGTAAACAAACGTTAGCCATGGGACTATTGATTAAATTTGCTGATACATCGTTTGGAATTCGAGCGACCAAGCACCTTGGCAGATCGTCATTCAAACGAAACAAAAACCTTAATTTACAATATGTTATCCGATCAGCTTATATTAATTTCTTTATAAACGAGAAGATTGTTAGATGAAAAAAGTATCTTGTGTTGATTTATTTTGTGGTGCAGGCGGGTTAACACATGGTCTTGTACTTGAGGGAGTACCTGTTGTCGCAGGTATTGATATTGATCCTGCCTGCAAATTTCCCTATGAGACTAATAATCAAGCAAAATTTATTGAGAAAAGCGTAAGCGATTTCACATCTTCAGACTTGAATGACCTTTACGCTGATTCTGATGTGAGGATTCTAGCTGGCTGTGCACCTTGCCAACCTTTCTCAAGCTATGCAAGACGTTATGAGCACGGTGGTAAGGATGGAAAATGGGGGTTATTGTACGAGTTTTCTCGCTTGGCTGAGGAAACTCGCCCCGATTTGATTACCATGGAGAATGTCCCCTCCGTTGCAAAACATGAAGTTTTTAACGACTTTGTCGACACCCTAGAACGCATTGGTTACCACGTTTGGTTTAGTGTTGTTGATTGCACTCAATATGGTGTGCCCCAGATGCGTAAGCGCATGGTACTGCTTGCCTCTTTACATGGTGAGATAAAGCTCTCTGAGTCAACATGTACTCAGCCTGTTACCGTAAGACAGGCCATAAGCAATTTGCCTGCTTTAAAAGCAGGAGAAACTGGTACTGGGGATAAGCTACATGTAACTTCAACGTTGTCGGAAAAGAATATGCAACGTATCAAAGCCTCAAAACCGGGTGGAACATGGCGTGACTGGCCTGAACATTTAATTGCTGATTGCCATCGAACGGATCGAGGCAAAACATACTCTAGTGTCTATGGTCGAATGGAATGGGATAAACCGGCTCCGACTATGACTACTCAATGTTATGGTTTTGGAAATGGCCGCTTTGGTCACCCAGAACAAGATCGCGCTATCTCGTTGAGAGAAGCGGCTATTCTTCAGAGTTTTCCCCAAGATTACGTATTTATACCCAATGAAAGTAATGTAAACCTTAGAGTTCTGGGTCGAATGATTGGAAATGCAGTTCCGGTAAAGCTCGGTCAGGCAATCGCTCGCAGTATAAATTCACACCTTGATGATTTGAACTTAGTCGCAACAAAGTGAAACTTTAAACAGCCATTGGGCGGTACTGAACCGGAATCTGAACATCTTATGGATATTTCAAATCAAGCAGATCAGTCTCAACAAATTACTCCTGAGCCAGGACAGCTCGTTGAAGTTCGCCGACGCCAATGGCTTGTTGTAGAAGTCTCATCTTCTCAATTACCAACCGCTTCATTTCAGCAGCATGCAGTGACTCTTTCTTCTATTGATGAAGATAGTTTAGGGGAACTACTTGAGGTCATCTGGGAAATTGAACCAGGGGCTCAAGTAATTGAACGTGCTGGTTTGCCATCAATTACTGGCCTTGATGACTCTGACACCCTTGAGGCCTTTCTTGATGCTGTGCGCTGGGGGGCAGTAACCAAAGCAGACCACCGTAATTTCTTACAAGCACCTTTTCGTAGTGGCGTCAGCATTGAGGACTTCCAACTGGATCCTTTGGTACGTGCAATTGACATGGCTCGTGTCAATTTACTCATCGCCGATGACGTAGGCCTTGGTAAAACCATTGAGGCTGGGTTAATCATTCAAGAGATGTTACTTCGACATCGTGCTCGTACGGTTTTGATTGTCTGTCCTGCATCGCTGCAGGAGAAGTGGCGTTTGGAAATGCTGGAAAAATTCGGTCTAGAATTTCATATCGTCGACACCAGTTATATCAAGAGATTAAGACGTGAACGAGGAATTCATGCCAATCCGTGGACATCGCATCCACGATTAATCACTTCGATGGACTGGGCCAAGAGCGGCGAGGGCCTACGCGCCATGCGTGATGTTCTCCCCTTAAAGGTCAGTTATCCACGCAAATTTGACATGCTGGTCATTGACGAAGCACACAACATCGCACCAGTAGGTGGAGCAAGCTACGCCATGGAAAGTCAGAGGACTCGATTCATCCGTTCGATCAGTCCTCACTTCCAGCATCGTTTGTTTCTAACCGCTACACCCCATAATGGCTATACCGAGTCTTTCACTTCTTTGCTAGAACTGCTGGACGATCAACGCTTCGCTAGGAACGTACTTCCAGACGAGAAACTGCTGAATCAGGTAATGGTACGTAGACTCAAAAGTGATTTAGTCGATTCTGAGGGTAAGCTGCTCTACGCTCAACGCAAACTCGAAGCCCTATCCGTCGCATACTCAGCACAAGAGCGCTCCATCCACGATCAACTAAATGAATACTGCAAAAGCAGAGAACAAGGTGCAGAGAAAGCTAATAAAATCTTTGGGACTGCCTTTGTCAATCAGCTACTGAAGAAACGACTATTTTCCTCACCTGCAGCCTTCGCATCCACGCTTGAAAAACACATAGCAACTTTAACTCATGGCAAACAAACCAGTGACAAGAACGCTATGGCAGAGCGTATTCTACGTAAAGCAATTCTTCGGGCCGAAGAAGATTACGCCGACGATCAAGAGGTAGAGAATGCCCAAGCAGAGGCCGTTGAAGAAGCCTCTCGTCACACCCTACCGCTCACGCCCAACCAGAAACAGATATTGAATGATCTGCGCCAATGGGCACAAATAGCCAAGAACCAAGTAGATTCTAAAGCTAAGGGTGTTCTTGATTGGATTGACACAAATTTAAAAACACATGGTCAGTGGAATGAACAACGGGTGATTCTGTTCACCGAATATCGAACCACTCATCAATGGATGCACGAGATTCTTGCCAGTCATGGGCTTGGTGGCGAGCGCTTGGCTATTCTTCATGGAAGCATGCCGCAGGATGAACGCGAGAAAGTCAAAGCAGCATTCCAGACATCACCTAAAACCTCTCCCGTTCGCATCCTACTTGCTACTGATGCCGCTTCAGAAGGTATTGATCTTCAAAATTACTGTAATTACCTGATCCATTTAGAGATTCCTTACAACCCTAATGTAATGGAACAACGCAATGGACGTATCGATCGCCACGGACAGCGCCAGAAAGAAGTCGTGATCTGGCATCCCGTGGATGGAAGTGAAAACGGTGATCTTCGTATCGGTGGTCACGGTGACGACATCCTTCGAGCTCTACGAAAACTCGAATCAATGCGAGCAGACATGGGCAGTGTCAATCCAGTCATCGCACCACAAATGTCAGGTTTGATTGAAGGCTCTATCAAAGAAATTGATACTCGTCTAGCTGAATCCAGAATCGCAAAAACCAAACGCTTCATTACAGCTGAGCGCGAACTAAAAGAACGAATTGCTAAGCTACATGATCGACTTCTGTCTGCTAAGCATGATTTTCATCTTACTCCTGAGCATATCCACATGGCCGTTAATACCGGTCTCACACTTGCAGGCCGTCCAAATCTAGAGCATTTTGAGCTACCGGATATACCTCCTGGCTCTGTATTCAAGATGCCTGCTCTGTCAGGTACATGGGCACGCTGTCTTGAAGGATTGCAACACCCCTACACCCAGCAGATTCGCCCCATAACATTTGATCACTCAGTAGCTAAAGGCCGTGATGATGTCGTACTGGTCCACTTGAATCACCGTTTGGTACAGATGTGCCTGCGTTTACTACGAGCCGAGGTGTGGGCACATGATGATGTAAAGAACTTGCATCGAGTTACAGTACGCTCAGTACCAGACACATTACTTGATAGTCCTGCTGTGGCCGTCGTCTCCCGATTGGTCATCATTGGGGGTAATCACCATCGACTTCATGAAGAGTTGACAGTAGCGGGGGGCTATCTTGGTGACAAAGCTTTTCGACGTGAAGAAGGCGTCAATAAAATTCAACAATGGTTGGAACAAGCTAAATCATTGACCACTGAATTTGCGCTATTTGATGCCTTCCGCATTCGTTTTAATCGTGCACAAAACAGCATTCTTCAGTCTGTTGAGGCAAGATCAAAAGACCGTCTGCAAAATTTAACTAATACCCTTCAGACCCGTAAAAATCGTGAATTGGCTGATATCAGTAATGTTCTCAATGAACTTGAAAGAACTATTACTGCTGAGTTGGCGAAAGATCAACAACCTATGCAGTTTTCACTATTCTCAGAAGATGAACGAATACAACTCAGACGTGATAATGCTGCCTTGGAAGCTCGTCTTGCGCGCATACCGACAGAGCGCGAACAGGAAATACAAGCTATTGAAACTCGCTACACCAAAATTGATGACTGCACTTTCCCGGTTGCAGTCATTTTTCTCGTTCCTGAATCTTCTATTCAGAGGGGTGTAGTATGAGTTTGACTAATTTACACGCTGATTGGCTATCACTGATCGACATTTCAGGACCCTTTCTCGCAATCCCCGTACTGATGGAAGCCTTCCCTCAGGGGCTGGAAGAACTCAACGGAACCAAACGCAAACGGGTACGGCAGGCCTATGATGAATGGCGTGAAGCACTGGAACAGGACGATCCTCAGTTAATTGAATTGCACTATGCATGGCTTGATGAGGTCCTATCTCGAGTTCTTGATCTTGATGAAGATAGTAAAAGTGATGTACTAAAACGCGTAGAATGGTGCGCAAACCATCTGGAATCTGTGTTACCGGATCATGGTGTAGCCCAGTATCCAGATTTAGCCGTTGTTGATGAGCAACGTGCAAACAAGCCATTGATGCTCATCCACACCTATACACCGGATGTGGAGCTTGAGGCCACGATGAAAAGGGATGGATGGCTAACTACCCCGGCAGACCGCATGGTCCAGTTATGCCGCTCTCTTGATTGTCGTCTCGGGTTAGTGACTAACGGTGAACGCTGGATGTTAGTAGATGCGCCAGTTGGTGCGGTTACCTCCTTCGCCAGCTGGTATGCACGCCTATGGAACCAAGAGCCAATTACATTGCAGGCTTTTGTGCACCTGCTCGGAATCCGTCGTTTCTTCGTTAATGAATCCGAACAATTACCAGCATTGTTCGACTGTTCGCTAAAATACCAGGACGAAGTGACCGACGCTTTAGGTGAACAAGTCCGCCGCGCCGTAGAAGTATTAATACAGTCCCTCGACAAAGCTGATCAAGATCGTAATCGCGAACTACTGCACAACGTCAAAGAGACCGAGCTTTATGAAGCCGCACTGACTGTCATGATGCGTCTGGTATTCCTTCTCTCGGCAGAGGAGCGCGGACTACTACTCTTGGGCGACGAACGCTACGAGACCAATTATGCGATTTCCACTCTACGCATGCAGTTACGTAAAGAGTCTTCAGAAATCCTCGAACGACGTTGGGATGCCTGGTCACGCCTGCTGGCAATCTTCCGTGCAGTTTACTGCGGCGTAGAGCACGAGAACTTGCGTCTACCCGCATTGGGTAGCTCACTGTTCGATCCCGACCACTTCCCTTTCCTTGAGGGAAGGGCCAAAGATTCTAATTGGCGAACAGATACAGCGAAACCATTGCCAATTGATAACCGTACAGTTCTGCTCCTACTGGAAGCTATTCAACAGTTCCAGGGTCGCACACTCTCTTACCGTGCATTGGACGTAGAACAAATAGGTTATGTCTACGAAGGTCTGCTTGAACGCACCGTCAGGCGCATCGGTGAAGTCACGCTAGAACTAGATGCAACAAAAAAAGCGCAATCACCTTGGGTCAAATTGGCTGAGCTGGATTCTGCAAACATGGATGGTATCGAGTGCTTGGTCGAATTACTGCAAGAACGCTCTGGTAGTTCTGTAAGTAGGGTGCGAAAAGATCTGACTAAGACAGTTGATGACACCTTAGCCGATCGCCTCTTAACAACTTGTCAAGGCGACATACAACTACGCGACCGAATCAAACCCTACGTTCACATACTTCGAACCGATCCTTGGGGTTATCCTTTGGTCTATCCTGCCGGGGCTTTCATCGTCACCAGCGGTTCTAATCGACGCGAGACTGGCACTCACTACACACCGAAATCGCTCACCGAAGCCATCGTTACTGAAACGCTAACACCGATGGTCTATATCGGGCCAGTGGAAGGTACTCCACGTGAAGCGTGGAAACTTAAATCCCCCGCCGAACTTCTTGATATTAAGATCTGCGACCCAGCAATGGGCTCGGGTGCTTTTCTTGTACAAGCCTGCCGCTGGCTGGCCGATCGTCTCGTTGAGGCTTGGTCGCTGGCTGAAGAAGCAGGAAAAACGGTGAGTGCGGATGGCTACGTACTGGAGATGCCTGACACAAAAGAGCTACTGCCACGCGATACCGATGCTCGCATCGTCATCGCCCGCCGCCTTATCGCCGAACGCTGCCTGTATGGTGTCGACTTGAATCCACTGGCAGTTGAGCTTGCTAAGCTTTCCATCTGGCTAGTAACGTTAGCTAAGGGTCGACCATTTGGGTTTCTTGACCACAATTTACGCTGTGGTGACAGTTTGCTTGGCATCCATCGGATTGATCAGCTCACCCAGCTTTCGATGAATCCTACAACTCAAGGACAGCTGCGTCTGTTCGGCAAAGATATTAAGCAAGCTGTACACGAAGCCATTGCGCTGCGCCAGCAATTACGTGAGACACCTATCCGCGATGTGCACGACGTGGAGTCTATGGCACAACTGAACACCAATGCACGAGTCAGACTAGATGTGCCGGGAAGTATTGCAGATGCGTTTATCGGGGAAGTATTAGCAGCGAGAGGCAATGCCGTAGCATTGGAAACCGCTTTAGTATCTCTTGCCATCCAAGCCGAGCAAGCGATGGAAGGTGATAAAGAACAACTTGTGTTAATGCAGCAAAGGGCTATCACTACTTTTTCTACTGATTTACCCGCCAGTAAGCTGCCTCGTAAACCTTTCCATTGGCCATTAGAGTTCCCAGAGGTGTTTGAGTCTTGTGGAGGATTTGACTGTATTGTCGGTAATCCACCATTTTTAGGTGGGCAAAAAATCACTGGTACCATGGGTGATTGCTATCGAGAGTATTTAGTAAACGCAATCGCAGGCGGCAAACGGGGCTCTGCTGATTTGGTTGCCTACTTCTTTATTAAAGCTAATTCTTTACTTGGTCCTAACGGATTTTTTGGGTTGATCGCGGTGAATACCATATCCGAAGGAAATACCAGAGAAGTTGGGCTTGATTCAATACTTAATTTAGGCTCCATCATTTATAGAGCAAACCCAAATTTAATTTGGCCAGGAAAAGCCAATGTTGTTACGAGTAGTGTATTTATTTCAAAGTTATGCTGGAAAGGTCCTATTTATATATCAGATAAACAAGTTCCTGTCGTCAGTGCAGCATTGACGCAGCGAGAAAACTGGCGACCAGTCAAGTTGAAGGATAGTTGCGGTCTCGTGTTTCAAGGCGTTATTACTCTTGGTGATGGCTTTTTAATAGATAATGAAACGTATGAAAAATGGATGGAACGTAGTGACGAGTCCTGTAATGTTGTTTTCGATTATTTGATTGGAAAAGAGGTCAATCAATCACCTGAGCATCATCCCGGTCGGAAAGTAATTAATTTTTTTGACTGGAGTATTGATACCAGTTCAAATTTCAAAAGTGCTTTTGAATATGTGGTTGAATATGTGAAACCATACCGAGAAATCGATAAAGATAAGGGTGCAAGAGAAGCTTGGTGGAGATTTCTCAGACCAAGACCTGAACTTTTCCATTTGCTTGGCAGAGGTCACTCTTTTGAAAAACATCCTAAAGGGTGGCATAGAAACAAAGATCCGCTTGAGAGAGTTATTGTGTTTGCAACAGGTGCAACAAAATATCCCTGTTTTACTCTTGTACCAAACACATATATCTATGCACACACACTCTGTGTTATTGCTAGCGATAGCTATTCACTATTTGCTTGCCTATCATCCGATATTCACGCGGTTTGGGCTTGGGAACATGGTTCTCGAATGAAGCAAGACTTACGTTATACGCACGGAGATATCTTCGAAACCTATCCTTTCCCTTCAGGTGTTATAGATCAAAACGATCAATTATTATCTGCTTTGGGAGCAAGTTTTTTCGAAGAAAGAGCGACATATATGTTGAATAAAAATCAAGGAATGACTAAGTTCTACAATGCCTTCCACAATCCAGCAATATCTTCTCCATCTCTCAGCAAATTACGCAAGCTGCAAGTAAAAATAAATCTAGCTGTGTTACATGCCTATGGTTTCGATGACCTGGACTTAAGCCATGATTTTCATGAAGTGGCATACTTACCAGAAGGAAAAAATATTCGCTATACCATCAGTGAGTTTGCCAGAGAAGAATTGCTCTATCGCTTGGCTAACCTGAACAGAATCCGGCATGAGGAAGAACAAAGAAAAGGATCAAAGTAATAAGAGAAAATAGGTTCCCAAACCAATAGAGCATCGGAACCGTGTATAAGGCAGTATTTTGGGTAAGGAGCCCGTATGACAGAGAAAAGCAAATCAACTATATCGCCTAATGCATGGTTCGCTATTGACCGTGACCGAGTGAAAGATCCCACCTTAGCCTCATTTACGCTGCAATTAAAAGGTGGACGTTCACTTAATCAGGGTATTTCCAATAATGATTGGGTACTGATCCTGGATAAAGCAGGTCATATCACTCGAGTGGGGCGTATTCTGCGAATTCGTTCTGATCTCGAAACCACCACACTCTTTTTCGATCGAATGTTGCAGGTTGAGCCATCGGTTTCAATTGGTATGACCTCCATCAAATTACCTGCTAAAGGAAGCTCTGGTCGCATTCAATGGAAAGATTTCATTGAAATGCTCCCCGATGTACTGCACACGAGCGTTGGTGAAATACCAACGATCGAAGATCAAACCTACATCCGTGAATTACTGCAGTTGGCTGTGATGGATGACTTACTCGGTCCGGCAGCCGGTCCTAATGAACTTATAGTCGATATGGGGGTGAGAGACCGCTATTTGGTCGGTAAGCTTGCGCCACGTGAAGCTGCGGAAAAAGGAATGGAGATTCCAGTAAATCCTGAGGATGCGGTTGATAACCCTCCAGACCTGATTGTGAAGGCTCAGACAGCAAAAGTTAAATCGCCGACAGAACCTGGTCGTGGGGAGCCCGATACACAAGAGGAAATTGATGCCGCTAGCAACCAATCATTGGTACCAAGCAGCCTCGGAATGACTTTCTGTGTAGATGGTGATATTACTCAAATTGAAATCGAAGCTCGTTGGGGTCGTTACGAACGCAGCGAAGATCATGAGATCTACCGGACTCGAAAAAATAAGGAAACTGGAGTCGAAGAACAGACGAAAGCCAAGGTGTGGCAGCGCATCCCTTGCGGTGGAAAATTATCGTTATTGTTAAAAGAAGGGGTAATTTCACCTCAATCACTGGACAGTTCCTCCCCAGAAGTATTGGTACAAGGCACCATCCGTTCAAAGAATCCTAATGGCGATCGTCTGGTCACACTATTCCTTGTAAATACGCAAAAAGAGCCAGAAACCAACCGTGATACAGCATGGATCTTCCAACCCGAATTGATCGTTCGTCCCGAAAAGGATGCAAACGAACAAGCTATTTTCAGACGTAAGCCCGTTCTGGACGCTAACGGTATGGATCCAGAACGCGAAGCACTGGAAATGATTTACCTGAACCGCGTAGAGTTTGCAGTAGGACATGGTGTTGCGGTGCATGCTGAAACTGCAGATAACGTAGAACTAGCAACAGAAATTCGTACGACGGTGATACCTCAGTACGAGGTACAAAGAACTGAGACTCCAGGTCTTGATATATCTGATCGGCCAGCGCTGCAGAAAATGGTAAGTAGTGGTTTCCTTGACATGCAGACACTGGCGACTTTGGATATAGATGCGCTCGTAAATGCATTGAGTATGCTGACCAAGGACTACGATGCTTGGATATGTGAACAGTACTCAAGCATAGGAACCAAGGCTACAAGATTTGACGCCCAAGCCCTAGCAGCCATGGATAGATGCAAAGAGATTCTTATCCGCCTACAACAAGGTATCGACACCCTTAAACATAATGAAAAAGCGTTGACGGCTTTCCGTTTCGCTAACCGGGCAATGGCAACACAGCGCATACGCAGTTTGTACGCACTGGAAAAACGTCGTGGAAAAGATGTTACGGTCGAACAATATAATGAAGAAAAAAACCGCAGCTGGCGCCCTTTTCAGTTGGCATTTCTGTTGCTTTCCATCCCATCGTTGGCGGACCCACGCCATCCTGATCGAGTACAACCTGTAAATGCTTATGCTGACCTGTTGTGGTTTCCTACTGGTGGTGGCAAGACCGAAGCCTATTTAGGCGTAGCAGCCTTCACTATGGCCATACGGCGCCTACAGGGTAATTTAGGCGGGTATGACAGCTCACGCGGCTTGGCCGTGATCATGCGCTACACACTTCGCCTGCTAACACTGCAGCAATTTCAACGTGCAACAGCATTGATTTGCGCAATGGAAGTATTGCGCCGCGAATCAATTGATAATGGAGATAAATCCCTCGGCATAGAGCCATTCACTATAGGGCTTTGGGTCGGAAATAAGGTGACTCCTGGTACTACCGAAGACAGTCATCGAGCCGTAGAAGATGCCCGTAATCCAGACAAATACAATGCTGCAGCAGCGTCACCCGCCCAATTAACAAGCTGTCCTTGGTGTGGTAGCGAAATAGTACCAGGGCAGGATGTTGAAGTTCGCAAGGACAAATCGGGTGGCCAAACCTTCGTTTACTGCGGTGACAAAAAAGGGCGTTGTGATTTTTCAAAGGGCAAATCAAGCAATCATTCACATCCAGGTATTCCAGTATTGGTAGTGGATGAAGAGATCTATCACCGCCCTCCGACGATGATGATTGCCACAGTGGACAAGTTCGCCATGATGGCGTGGCGCGGTCAGGTACGGACACTTTTTGGCCGGGTGGGACAGGAATGTCCGCGACATGGTTTGCTCTGGCCAGGAGCCAACTGCAACGGCAATCATCCAGCCGCCAAGGGGCAACCTTCCACCAAGGCGAAAACTATCGGCCCTATCCGGCCACCAGACCTGATTATCCAAGATGAATTCCATCTAATCAGTGGGCCTCTGGGCACCATGGTAGGATTATACGAAACCGCTGTTGATGAGTTATGTAGTTGGACACTTGATGACAAGAACGTCAAACCGAAAGTCATCGCTTCTACAGCAACCGTCCGAAAAGCTAAAGAACAAGTAAACAGCGTCTTCATGCGCCAAGTAGCAGTGTTTCCACCACATGGATTAGATGTTGAAGATAACTTTTTCTCGGTTCAACGTGCAATAAAAGAGAAGTATGGTCGTCGTTACCTCGGCGTATGTTCACCCGGTAGCTCAAGGCCTGCAATGCTGATTCGCGTTTACACTGCTTTCTTGACCGCTGCACAAGAGTTATTTAACCACTTCGGTGAACCAGCCGATCCCTACATGACTATGGTCGGTTATTTCAACTCGCTACGTGAATTAGGTGGGATGAAACGACTTGCAGAGGATGATGTACAGACACGTTCTTATCGGGTCCAAATGAGTATGGTTGAGCGGCCTGCACTGGCACAACGCAGCATAAGCAACATTCGCGAACTAACTTCCCGTGTATCCAGTCAAGACATTCCTAAATACCTTGATAACTTAGAGGTTAAATTCAAGTCTGAATTTGATACAACTACCGGTAAATATGTTACCAGATGGCAGGAGGGTGATACTCGAGCCATTGATATAGTACTCGCCACCAACATGTTATCAGTAGGCGTTGATATCAATCGACTTGGCCTCATGGCAGTGAATGGTCAACCCAAAGGAACAGCGGAATACATTCAGGCTACCAGTCGCGTGGGACGCTCATTTCCTGGTTTAGTTTGCACAGTACTCACATGGGCTCGTCCGCGAGACTTATCTCACTACGAAACATTTGAACATTATCACGCCACTTTCTACAAACATGTAGAGGCTCAATCGGTCACCCCATTCTCTCCTCGAGCAATGGATCGCGGTTTAACAGGAACTCTGTTAAGTCTTGTACGTCTGGAGAATGATGCATTCAGCCCGAATGAAGGTGCTGGCCAATTGAGTACGTCTAATCAATTCGAGGTCAGCAATGCCATCAAAGTGCTGGCAACACGGGCAGGGAATGTTGCGGAAGACAACTCGCGTAAAAAATTAGCAGAGAATGAATTGAAAGAGCGCGCCGACGAATGGACGAAAAAAGCATCTATGGGTGGAAGAATTCTCGGATATGAAAAGCGTGGGCCTGAAAAGGATAAAACAGTTAATTTAATTGAATCACCAGGTCTGAAGCCCTGGAATAACTGGACGGTTCCAATGTCAATGCGAGAAGTCGAACCTGGCGTACAACTGATAATGAACAAAAGTCATATCACTGATGATAAAGATTGGAAGCCACGTCCAACAACGAAGGATGAGGATTGAATATGAGTCTTGATGAGAAAACACCCGTTGGTGAAGTACGCCCTAGCCAATTACTTTGGACCTATGGGCCTGGAGCACTAATTGATCTTCCAAACCTATCTGTCATAACGCTTGGAATAGATCGGTGGGAAAAGAATCGTTGCCAGCCAATTCAGGAAACCCGGCTGCTTGAGGCGGTTCGGATGAAATTGGGAGATCAAGTCGAAAGTTTGCGTATGCCACCATTTCAGAAAGGTGAAGTGGCCGACAAGTGGTCTGCTGAAGCAAATATAGGAGTTCCCGTACGTCCTTTCCCGCGATGGCTACGTTGCGTAAAGTGCGGGCTTCTTTCACCTTATGATACTGGATTATTTGAGATCAAAGAAAATCGGTATAGACCCGAACGCACTCGCTTTCGCCACAAAGGCTGCCGAGGTTCTAAAGGCGATCAGCCTGCCAGGGACGCGGATGCCGTACCTGCCCGTTTCCTCTTGGCCTGCCGTGATGGTCATCTTGATGATTTTCCATGGCATTACTTTGTTCACGGCGGCAACAACTCGTGCAAAGGGACGCTGCGATTCTTTGAAAGTGGAGCCTCGCTACAAACCGAAAATCTATGGGTAAAATGTGATGAATGTGGGGCCTCAAGGAGTATGGCTCATGCGTTTGGTAAGGCAGGAAAAGAGAATCTTCCTGCATGCAGAGGACGTCACCCTCACCTAGATTACTTCGACACCGAATGCAATGTGGAACCACGTGCAGTATTGTTAGGATCCACAAATAGCTGGTTTCCTATGACGCTGTCTGCACTCGCGATCCCTCTACTACATGTATCACCATTGCATCAAATTATTATTGATTATTGGGATGATCTCGCTGATGTAGAGGATCGTTCTGAGTTGAAAGGGATTCTCAAAGCACTCAATAAAAGGGGGGAGGCCCAAGGCATTGAGAAACATGACCTTGAGGCAATTTGGGAAGCTATTGAAGCAAATCGGTCCGATAGTAGTGAAGAATCTGTCGGTGAGATCGATATCAAAGGGCCAGAGTGGGATGTTCTAATAGAACCGAATCCCCCCGCAGACTACCCACATTTCATGAGTAAGAAGACCCAAACACCGCCACGTTTTTCATCATTTATCGAACGCGTATTGCTCCTAGAACGCTTACGTGAGGTCAATGCATTAATAGGATTTACTCGAGTTGAAGCGCCTGAAGAATCTGACGATCCTAGTGAACGTGTTCCAATGGCTAATCTATCACGAAACAGACCTGACTGGGTACCAGCCAGCCAGGTACATGGCGAAGGCATCTTCCTCCAATTTAATGAAGAAGCCCTAGTTGCCTGGGAGTCTCTGGATGCAGTCAAAAAAGTTGACAGAATGCTCCGTGGTGGACATACCGGATGGCGAAATTCACGTCATCTTGATCCCGAGGAGGGCTATCCGGGTATTCGCTTTGCCATGCTACACACACTTTCACACTTATTGATTCGTGAGATGGCACTGGAATGTGGATACAACGCCTCAAGTATTCGTGAGCGAATCTATGCCAATACAAGCAATGATAACCCTCAAGCTGGTATCCTTATCTATACAGCCGCCGCAGATTCAGATGGAACTTTGGGTGGCCTAGTCGATCTTGGTAAACCAGAAAATCTTGGAAGGTTACTGGAACAAGCGCTGAATCGCTCAACGATTTGCTCCTCTGATCCTCTATGTTCTGAACATGATCCTGAGAAGGACCGTTCGTTACACGGTGCCGCATGCCATGCGTGCAGCTTTGTAGCCGAAACGTCGTGTGAGCGTGGTAACCGTTATTTAGATCGCGCATTACTCGTGTCGACACTTGAGCATACTGCCGCCGCGTTCTTCAAGGATTTCTGAATTGCATAAACTACTAGATACAATAACGACGTTAATATGTCTGATTTCTTTGGAAAAAGTTGAGGCTATTGCTGCACGTATTCGTCAAACCGAAGCTTGCAAAGCCACAGCATCGTTATCAGGCGTGGTAGGAACACCTGCAGCAAATATTGTTATTAAGCAGCTTATAATCGACTGGGAAAATACAAAGATTAGTTCAGATGAGCTTGCGTCCATGCTCCTCGCTGCGAGCTATATATATACAAAAGTTACGGCAGAACAATCAACTGAGCTCGTATGGACTGGCCCAACAACACCTTTCGTATCAGCTCGCCGTACCGAACAAGCTCTTCTACAAATCATTAGCAATGCCAAACAGTCATTATTTATTACTAGTTTTGTGGCTTATGATGTATCTAGTATTGTCAATGCTTTGAACGTAGCAATAAAACGTGGCGTGGTTATCACCATGTTATTGGAATCATCATCAGAATATGGCGGAAGTATTAATTTCGATCATATTTCCAAGATGAAAACACTTATGCCTCATGCTCGAATCTACTTATGGGAAAATAAACCCTCTGAGTTTTCAGATGGTCGCGTACATGCAAAAGTGATCGTCGCCGATAGTAATACATGTTTTATCACAAGTGCAAATCTCACTGGATATGCAATGGAAAAAAATATAGAGGTCGGTGTGCTTATTACAAATGGAAGTATTCCTGCATTGTTGCATGAACATCTGAATTACCTTATAAGCACAAAGGTAATCACTCCTGTTTGAATAATTAACTCAACGATATTAAGGGGTACTATAATGAGACAAGTTCAAAATGGATTACTTGAAGTTGCTTGGTATTTATCAAAGTATGGAAAAAAAAGCCACCGGTATTACTTGGTGTTGACTCATTAAAGGATGCGATATTGTTATTTTATCCAACATTTGGTGCAGGTAAAACTGAAGTCGAATTCTATAACAGTATGAAAAACTATAGGGATCGTTTTGATTCCTGGCTGAGTGATGTGCGCAGAGGTTGGAGAAACGCTGATGGTTCGCCGGGTGATCTTTCATTACCTGCTATTGATGTTATGAACAAAATGAAGGGGTTACCTATTTCCATAGTTGAATAAAAAATTTTATATTGGCTATCTCCAAACCCTTTCATACAAGAAGCGGCCGATTTCTCTTGCCTTCCAGAGGATGAAAATCTGAATGAAACAATGAGAGAGCGATTAATCTCAGCACGACTTGGGCAGGGAGAGTTCAGAAAAAATTGTCTACAATTATTTCCAGTTTGCCCAGTTACAGGAATATTTTTTCATCCATTACTAAGAGCCAGCCATATTAGACCCTGGTCTGTATGTGAGAATGCTCATGACCGTTTAGCCCCTATAATGGAATAATGCTTGCTGCACACATTGATACCCTTTTTGATCAAGGATGGCTTTCGTTTAGAAATAATGGTCAAATATTAATTAGTACTGAACTCAACAATGAAGTAAAAGAATACCTAAGTCTTCCAGAAAAAATATCACCATTTCGATTTTATCACATAATGATCTTGAATGGCATAGGGATAATATACTGAGGTAGCCGTACACTCTTACAACAATAAGAAGAATCACATTATAACCGAATTATTAATTAGCAAACGACGCTAAAGCTTATCCAGCAAGCTATTATTTGACAAACCGAATAATACCCCCAGCATCTCAATAATAACAACAAAGCTATACCAGAGCATAAACCATGTTACTACACATAACTTATAACTGTCGATAAACACACCCTGTAAAATACCAACAGAAAGTGTTAGCACAAGAATTAACATAGGATATGCTAAATCTGAGCTCAACATCAAAACACTGCCAGACGTATTATTTTTTCCTGATATTATTTTTTGAAAGTTGCTTACAACTGACTCACTAAGTACCAATGTTAAAGCATACACTCCTATCCCAAAGCCTATGAGAGATGGAAAAGTCGATACGATTATGCTGCCTGGGTTTTTAGCATTGATAGTACCTTCAATAAAAGTATTTATGTTTAAATATGATGTTATTTCATTACAAAAAACAAGACCTGTTAAAAGTGAAGCCACGACGAACTTACCAAAAAGCTTTTTTATCCACATGGCAAGTGGAGCAAACTTATCGCCTGAACTAAGGTCGCCATTGTAGACATAACTGTTGATAATAAAAATCATTGTCCCAACGACAGGAATTTTTCTGAATAATTTGAACATATTAATCCCCTTGTATCTCATCATTTTTCAGCTCACAAAACTCTCTGATTTTTCTTAAACAACCTCTTAAGAAACCTCGGTCGTCTTTATCAGATTTATTATGGCGGAGATTAAGTTTTAGTGGAGATTTTTCAGAGTCATATGTCATTAATTTTGTTTCATTAGAATTTTGCAATTGAACTCTATATCTTAATTTTATCTTCCCATGAGTTTGTGCTGATTTTAGAATTTTCTTCAAGAAATTAGGTATGCTAATCATACTACTATCGCCGCTTGAACCACTCAATTGTAGTTTTTGCATTTTGCTCTTTCTCATTTCTTCTAAAATATCTTCTGCATCATCTCCATTAGGGGCAAAAACGCTAACTTCAACATTTTTATAGGATATAGCATTTGCAAAAACTTCATCAAGAGCACTAGGGAGAGATAATAAGTTGATAGTTAATGTATATTCAGGGAATAAGTTTTTTACTATTGGGTTAATGTAATACATTAATATTTCAAGTAACTTATCATATTCTTGAGATGGTGCCGCATATTGATCTATTGCTAGAATATGGTTTTTGGCATCAAACACGAAAGGGATTTTCTTTTTACCTGAAACAGCAGCATTTTTTTTACTTTTTGAAAATAAAACCTTATCTGTCAACAAATCAGTTACATCATCACTGTCGTTATATTTTATGAAGTTTCCATTAACCCCACCCTGCTCACTAAAAAACTCATACGGGCCGAAATATGAGTTTTTCCCAACTTTAAAATGATAACTTAAATGATTCCCAGACTTCAGCTCTTCATTGTTTTTTTCTTTTAATAAGCTGAAGATTTTTTTGTATCCTTTAACACCTATTTCTTCAGCGGTTTCATTAGGAAGAACTTGAATGTTATAGAAAATAAAACTAGCCATATACATGATTCCATTCATTATTACCATAGCTTAATGTATATTCATAAGCACTATATGGTCAACAAATAAAAATGAACATCTCATGTTCTACATCGTATTGTGCTAATAACTATCCGAACGGATAAATTCTAGGATTATGCTAATTTGTCATATCCTCGAACTTGTGTGCTGCATGGTTCACTCAAACCGTGCAGCATACATGTTTAGCTTAATCTGGAGATTGCTTTCCAAAATCAAACGGACTAACCCCTTTCTCCCGGTTCGCATCCAGAAAATCAGCCCACCACTGCAGCATTAACCTGCGCTCTCCCAGATGCTCTGCCTTGTGGATGTAAGCTGCTCGCACAGAGCTACGCTCCTGATGGCTCATCTGCCGCTCTACGGCATCCCTCGACCATAGACCCGATTCAATCAATGAGCTACAGGCCATTGTCCTGAAACCATGCCCACACACTTCCTTTTTCGTGTCATACCCCATCACTCGCAAAGCCTTGTTAACCGTATTCTCACTCATCGGCTTACGGGGATCGTGATCGCCAACGAAGATCAGCTCTCGGTTTCCATTCATACTTTTGATCTTTTCCAGAATAGCTAAGGCCTGACGCGATAAGGGAACAAGATGAGGTGTCCGCATCTTTGAACCACGCTGAGAATGCTTAACACCTTCCAGCGGTTCACGCTCTCCGGGAATCGTCCACATAGCCGTTTCAAAATCCACTTCTGTCCAGCGAGCAAAACGTAGCTCGCTCGAACGGATGAAAACCAGTAACGTCAAATCCACGGCTAACCGCGTTAATGGTCTGCCGGTGTAGTTATCAATACGATGGAGTAACTCAGGAATGCGGTTGAGATCTAGCGCAGCGCGATGCTTTCGTTTAGCTGTTGCGATCGCACCAGCGATCTCTTGTGCAGGATTGTAATCAATTAAGCCGTTCTGTACCGCAAAGCGCATTATTGCCGTTGTTCGCTGTTGAAGACGCGCAGCCACTTCAAGGCGTCCTGACTTTTCCACTGCTTTAATTGGAACCAGTAAGTCACGAGTACCAATATCTTTGATATTTCGCTTCCCAACTGAAGCAAATAAATTGTCTTCCAGGCTTTTCAATACACGAGCACTATGCGATGTAGACCATTTCTGATTGCTGGCATGCCAGTCTCTGGCAACCACTTCAAACGTTATCGCCTCTTGCTCCTGCTCTACCTTAACGGCTTTCTTGTTCTCACTGGGATCGACACCATTAGCTAACAGCTTACGGGCTTCATCCCGGCGTGCCCGGGCATCCGCCAACGACACTTCAGGGTATTTTCCCAGCGCCAGCATCTTCTCCTTACCGCCAAAACGATAACGAAGCCGCCAGTATTTCGAGCCGTTGGGGTGAACCAGCAAAACCATGCCATCGCCGTCAGTCAGTTTGTAGGCTTTTGCTTCAGGCTTTGCCGAACGAACCTTCACATCACTCAGAGCCATGATGAGTATCCTTTCAAGGGTTCTGTGTGGGTACAAACATTATCGAACCGGGGTATACCCGCAGTTGTACCCGCATCAGTAAGTTGATGTAGATTGAATCAGGTTGACTTAGGTTGAATGAAAAAGCGAGGAAAGCCTTGCGGATACTGGATTTCAGGCACAAAAAAAGACGTCCGTTGACGTCTATTGATGTTCCGATGGTGCCGAAGGCCGGACTCGAACCGGCACGTATTTCTACGGTTGATTTTGAATCAACTGCGTCTACCGATTTCGCCACTTCGGCACTGAAGGGATACGGAAACGTTGTGGATTATACCTGTCGATGGCCGCCATGCAAGCGGCAGCGTGTGCGTGCAGCGCTAAGTGTCGAAAAAAACAGCGCTTAGGCGTTGCGGAGCCGTGAGAAGTAACATTTTACCCCGCAACTGTCCGCCTTCCACCGCCCATGTTTGCACCGGCTCACGCTACGCTTAGCCGGGCTACCTCGCGGCTCCCTACCGCAATCAACGTAAAACGCTCTTCTCACTCCTAACTCCCTACGCAACCCCACCAGCCTACGTAAATACCGCAACCCTCCTCCTCCTCCCCCATGTTTACCCCAGCTCGCGCTACGCTTATCAGGACGATCCCTTCCCTTGCCCTCCCCACCCATCGCCAAAATTTTTCTCAGTTTTTTCTCAGCAGGTTCTCTTTCTGTACCCTTTATCTCTCCAGCGAATTAAAGAAGACTTACCAATACCAAACCACTTAAATATAAGATTCCAGAATAGATAAAATAATCTCTCAGTTTATTCCAGAAAGTTTTAGTCAATAACTTTTAGCTATTCACTGGCTTAGCGCATTCATATTAATTTCATCAATATTTTTATAACTTTACATTAATGAAAAGTTTTCTTTAGGGCGCTTATTCCAGGATTTTCCTCAGCCGCCAGAGTTCCGGTAAAGACTATTTTTAGGAGTCGCAGTACGAGTCTCGATGGACATATTCACTCGTTGAATTCACTCAGGAGAAAGCACGTGACGATCCTCAAACCCCTGCTGGCCAGAAACCGCAGCTGGGCGCTGCAAAAACGCCAGCGCGACCCGCAATACTTTGACAAGCTGGTCGATGGCCAGCGTCCCCACTCGCTGTGGATCGGCTGCTCCGACAGCCGCGTTCCCGCCGAGGTGCTCACCGGCTCCCATCCAGGCGAACTGTTCGTCCACCGCAATATCGCCAACATGATTGACCCCGCCGACGACAACTTTATGAGCGTATTGCAGTACGCCCTCCACTATCTCGAAGTGGAGCGGGTGGTGCTCTGCGGCCACTACGGCTGCGGCGGGGTGCAGGCGGCGCTGTCGCTGCCGCAGATGGCGCTGGCCCAGGAGTCCTCGGCCCTCTCCCGGCGTATCGGCCAGCTGCGCGAGACCCTGGGTGGCGAAATACGCCAGCTGACGCCCGCCGTTGCGGCGGGAGAGGAGGGGGATGATAAAGAGGCCCTCAACGCCCTGGTGGAAGCCAACGTCCGCGCTCAGTTCGCCCGGCTGACCCGCTGCGAACCGGTGCAGGCGATTCTGCACAGCGGGCGGGCGCTCAGCCTGCACGGCTGCGTCTACGACCTGGCCTCCGGCCACCTGACCACCCTCGTTGAACACCTCTCGCCACAGGAGCACGCCCCATGAATACCCTTCGCCAGGACTCCCTTGCCGGGGTCGTCGTCTTCCTTGTCGCCCTGCCGCTGTGCCTCGGCATCGCCCAGGCCAGCGGCCTGCCGCCGTTTGTCGGCCTGCTGACCGGCATCATCGGCGGTATCGTCGTCACCGCCCTCAGCCCCTCCCGTTTTGCCGTCAGCGGCCCCGCCGCCGGCCTGGTCACCATCGTCGTTGCCGCCATTGAAACCCTCGGCTCCTTCTCCGCCTTCCTGATGGCGCTGGTGCTGGCCGGCGTGCTGCAGCTGCTATTCGGCGTGCTGCGGGCCGGGCGCTTTATCTCCCTCGTGCCCGCCAGCGTGATCAAAGGTATGCTGGCGGCGATCGGTATTTTACTGATTATGCAGCAGATCCCGGTGGCCCTCGGCACCGCTGAAGAGACCGACCTACGCGACCTGGCTGCCGGCGAGGCGGCGTTCTCCATCAGCGCCATCGCCGTCGCGGCGGGCGGCCTGCTGGTGCTGATGCTGTGGGGGTCGCCGCTGGTCCGCCGGGTGCCGAGCCTGCGCTGGATCCCCGGCCCGCTGATCGCCGTGCTGCTCGGCTGCCTCGCCACCCTGCTGCTCTCCCGCCTCGCCCCGGCGCAGCTTGCCGCCCTGCCGCGCATTACCCTGCCGGAGTTCGCCAGCCTCGGCGACCTGCTGGGCGAGCTGGAAGCCCCGGCATGGCGCGCGTGGCGCAATCCGTCGGTATGGGTGGTGGCGGTCACCCTCGCGCTGGTCGCCAGCCTCGAAACCCTGCTCAGCCAGGAGGCGCTGAAAAAGCTGCGTCCACAGAACCCTCCCCCCTCGCCGAACCGCGAAATGGCCGCTCAGGGCGTCGGCAACCTGCTCTCCGGCCTGCTCGGCGCCATGCCGATCACCGCGGTGATCGTCCGCAGTTCGGTCAACGTCAGTAGCGGCGCCCGGAGCAAGCTCTCGATCTTTATCCACGGCGTTCTGCTGCTGATCTGCGGCCTGTGGTTCAGCGGCCTGCTGGCGCTGATCCCGCTCTCCAGCCTCGCCGCGGTGCTGATCTATACCGGCTATAAGCTGGCGACCCCGCGGCTGTTCATCAGCCAGTTCCGCATGGGCGCGGCGCAGTACGTGCCGTTCCTCGCCACCATTGGCGGCATCATCGCCTTTGGCATGCTGGCGGGGATCGGCATCGGTCTCGCCGCCCAGGTGGCGTTCAGCATCTGGCGCAGCCATCGTCACTCGCTGCAGCTGGCGCGCTATGACGACCACTACGTGCTGCGCATTCAGCAAAACCTCACCTTTTTGCACAACCCGCACCTGCTGGCGCTGCTGGCGAAGATCCCCGAGCAGAGCGTGGTGATCGTCGAGCACGATAACGTCGGCTATCTCGACCCGGACGTGCAGGCGGTGCTGGATGATTTTGCCGAGAGCGCCCCCCAGCGCGGGATCCACCTCAACCAGTGGCCGGTCGCTGGCCGCTGACCACTGCCGGGCAGCCTGGCTGCCCGGCTACGATCCCGCCTTCTGCCAGGCGTCGCCCCGCCCCATGCTCTACACTTTCTGTTTATCTCCGCCAAACCAAGGAAATCGTGATGAGCACAATTAAAAGCTACGCCGCCAAAGAAGCGGGCGCCGATCTGTCGCTGTGGGAGTACGACGCGGGCGAACTGCTGCCGCAGGACGTCGAAGTGCAGGTCGACTACTGCGGGATCTGCCACTCCGACCTGTCGATGATCGATAACGAATGGGGCATGTCGAGCTATCCCCTGGTCGCCGGCCACGAGGTGATTGGCCGCGTGGTGGCGCTGGGCAGCGCGGCGCAGGATAAGGGGCTGAAGATCGGCCAGAAGGTGGGCATCGGCTGGACGGCGCGCAGCTGCGGGCACTGCGACGCCTGCATCAGCGGCCACCAGATCAAATGTCTGGCAGGCTCGGTACCGACCATCATCAACCGTGGCGGCTTCGCCGACAAGCTGCGCGCCGACTGGCAGTGGGTGATCCCTCTGCCGGAGAGTATCGATATCGCATCCGCCGGCCCGATGCTGTGCGGCGGGATCACCGTCTTTAAACCGCTGCTGATGCACCACGTCACCGCCACCAGCCGCGTCGGAGTGATCGGGATCGGCGGCCTCGGCCATATCGCGATTAAACTGCTGCGGGCGATGGGCGCGGAAGTCACCGCTTTCAGCTCCAACCCGGCGAAAGAGCAGGAAGTGCTGGCGATGGGCGCCGATCGGGTGGTCAACAGCCGCGATCCTGAAGCCCTAAAAGCGCTGGCCGGCCAGTTTGATCTGATCATTAACACCGTGGCGGTGGATCTCGAATGGCAGCCGTACTTTGAAGCGCTGGCCTACGGCGGCAACTTCCATACCGTCGGCGCGGTGATGAAGCCGTTCCCGGTACCCGCCTTTACCCTGATTAGCGGCGACCGCAGCATCTCCGGTTCGGCCACCGGCAACCCGTCCGAGCTGCGCAAGCTGATGAAGTTCGCCGGGCGTAGCAAAGTGGCCCCCACCACCGAGCTGTTCCCGATGTCGCAGATCAACGAGGCGTTGAAACACGTGCGCGAGGGTAAAGCCCGTTATCGCGTGGTGCTGAAAGCCGATTTCTGACGTCGTCCCTCTCCGCCGGGCGGCACGTCCGCCCGGCACGTTCCTTCAGCAGCCGCCCGCTGAAGGTTCATTAAACGGTCATCTCCCCGCCATCCCTTTGCAGTCAATCGTTCTCACAATCCGGGCTTCCATAAACGCCTGAACGAGACGTCTGCCACCATGAGAAAAACCTGGCTCCCCTGGCTGATACTGTCGCCCTCCCTGCTGTTTTTACTGCTGTTTACCTGGTTCCCGCTGGGCCGTTCGGTGTACGACAGCCTGTTCGATACCCGGATGGCCAGCGACGGCGCGCCGTTCGTCGGGCTGGATAACTTCGTCCGCCTGTTTGCCGATAACGTCTTCTGGCAGTCGCTGCTCAACAACCTGCTCTATATCCTGCTGACGGTGGTCCCCGGCGTGACGCTGGCCCTGCTGCTGGCGGTGGCGCTGAACGAAAACCGCCGCCTCAACCGCTGGCTGCGCACCGCCTTCTTCTTCCCGATGATTATCCCGATGGTCAGCGCCGCCGCGCTGTGGCTGTTTATCTTTATGCCTGGCCTCGGCCTGCTCGACCACTATCTGGCGAAACTGTTCGGGCCGATGAACAACAACTGGCTGGGGCGCAGCAACAGCGCTCTGCTGGCGCTGGCGCTGATCGGCGTGTGGAAGTTCGCCGGCTACTACATGCTGTTTTTCCTCGCCGGGTTGCAGAGCATCCCGGCTTCAACGCGCGAGGCGGCGATCATGGAAGGGGCCACCCGCAGCCAGGTGTTCTTTAAGGTCACCCTGCCGCTGCTGCGCCCGACCCTGAGCTTCGTCATCACCACCGCGCTGATCTACTCCATCACCCAGATTGACCACGTCGCGGTGATGACCCGCGGCGGGCCGGACAACGCCACCACCGTGCTGCTCTACTACATCCAGAACCTGGCGTGGGATACCCACGATCTTGGCAAAGCCTCCGCCGCCACCTTCCTGACGCTGGCCGGGCTGTTCGCCTTCTCGCTGATAAACCTCAAACTGCTGGAGAAAGGAGCCCACTATGAGCGCTGAAGCCTCGCCGCCGCTGCTGCGCGCGCAGGGCGCCCCGCGTCCGCTGTGGCTGCGTCTGCGCCGTTCGCCGCCGTTCACCCTCAGCGTACTGATGTGCTGCCTGGCCCTGCTGTGGATCAGTCCGTTTATCTGGATGCTGGCCACCGCCTTCAGCGCCACCACCTTCGGCGAAGATATGGCCTCGCTGCTGCCGCGCCTGCCGCTGACGCTGGATAACTTCCGCGACGCCTGGGCCAGCGCCGACTGGCTGAGCCTCTACGCCAACACCCTTATCTTCACCTTCGGCACCTTCTTCGTGCAGCTGTTGACCATCACCACCGCCGGCTACGTCTTCGCCTGCCACGAGTTCCGCGGCAAGCAGACCCTGTTCCTGCTGTTTTTGGTCCAGCTGATGATCATGCCGGTGGTGATGATGGTGCCGAACATGCTGACCCTGAAAACCTTCGGCCTGCTCAACACCCTCACCGGGGTGATGATGCCCTACTTCACCTCGGCGTTCGGCGTGTTCCTGATGCGCCAGGCGTTCCTCGCCATCCCCAAAGAGCTGGAAGAAGCCGCCCTGATGGAGGGCTGCCGCTGGTGGCAGGTGCTGTTCCGCGTGCTGCTGCCGATGTCCTGGCCGTCGGTGCTGGCCTTCGCCACCGTCAGCATTACCTACCACTGGAACGAGTATCTGTGGCCGCTGATGATGCTCAACGATCCCGATAAGCAGGTGCTGACCGTGGGGCTGGTCTCCTTCGCCATGGGCGCCGAATCCGGCGGCCAGTGGGGCACCATCGGCGCCGGGACGCTGATGGTCTGCCTGCCGCTGATGCTGGCGTTCATCCTTTTCCAGAAACAGTTCCTGCGAAGCTTCGGCTTCTCCGGGATCAAATAAGGAGTTATCTATGCTGTTAGCCCAGATTTCCGATACCCATTTCCGCAGCCACGGGCAGAAGCTGTACGGCTTTATCGACGTCAACGCCGCCAACGCCGACGTGGTCTCCCAGCTCAACGCCCTGACGGAGCGCCCGGACGCGGTGGTGGTCAGCGGCGATATCGTCAACTGCGGCCGCCCGCAGGAGTACGAAGTTGCCCGCCAGATCCTCGGCAGCCTGAACTATCCGCTGTATCTGATCCCCGGCAACCACGACGATAAAGCACTGTTTCTCGAATACCTGCACCCGCTGTGCCCGCAGCTCGGCAGCGACCCGCAGAACGTGCATTACGCGGTGGACGACTTCGCCACCCGCCTGCTGTTTATCGACTCCAGCCGCGCCGGCACCTCCAGCGGCTGGCTGACGGATGAAACCATCAAATGGCTGGAGGCCCAGCTGTTCGACGGCGGCGATAAACCCGCCACGGTATTTATGCATCACCCGCCGCTGCCGCTGGGCAACGCCCAGATGGATCCCATCGCCTGCGAAAACGGCCATCGCCTGCTGGCGCTGGTGGAGCGCTTCCCTTCCCTGACCCGCATCTTCTGCGGGCATAACCACAGCCTGACCCTGACCCAGTATCGCCAGGCGATCGTCTCCACCATTCCGGGCACCGTCCATCAGGTGCCCTATTTCCACGAGGACCGCCGCCCGTACTACGACCTGTCGCCGGCGTCGTGCCTGATGCACCGCCAGGTGGGCGAGCAGTGGGTCAGCTACCAGCACCCGCTGACCCACCACGCCGGGCCGTGGCTATATGACGAAAACATCAGTTGCCCAACGGAAGAGCGCTAATCCTCATGCTTAGTTTGCAAAACATCAGTAAGCGTTTCGACGGCAAAGCGGCCCTCAACGATCTGTCGCTGGATATCCACGAAGGGGAGTTCGTGGTGCTGGTCGGCCCCTCCGGCTGCGGCAAAAGCACCCTGCTGCGCCTGCTCGCCGGGCTGGAGCCGGTGAGCGAGGGGGAAATCTGGCTGCACGATGAGAACATCACCGCCCTGTCGCCGCGCGAGCGCAACTTCGCGATGATCTTCCAGAACTACGCCCTGTTCCCGCACCTGTCGGTGCAGGACAACATCACCTTCGGCATGAAGGTGCGGAAAGAAGATAAGGCCAGCTGGCAGCCGCGGGTCGATAAAGTGGCGCAGATGCTGCAGCTGGAAACGCTGCTGGACCGCAGGCCGGCGAAGCTCTCCGGCGGCCAGCGCCAGCGGGTGGCGATGGCCCGCGCTATCGTGCGCAACCCGCGGCTGTTCCTGATGGACGAACCGCTCTCCAACCTCGACGCGCGCCTGCGCAGCGAAGTGCGCGACAGCATTATGGATCTCCACCAGCAGTTGAAAACCAGCACCGTCTACGTCACCCATGACCAGACCGAGGCGATGTCGATGGCCGACCGCATCGTAGTGATGAACGGCGGCCACGTCCAGCAGGTCGGGCGGCCGGAGTACCTCTACGCCCATCCGGCCAACCTGTTCGTCGCCGGGTTTATCGGCTCGCCGGCGATGAACCTGCTGTCGCTGCCCTGCGCCGACGGCGAGGTGCGGCTCGGCGACCTGCGCCATCCGCTGCCGCCGCACTATCGCGACGAATCCCGGGTCTGGTTCGGCATTCGTCCGGAACATATCAGCGATCGCGTGGAGGAGAGCCACCTGCGTCTCTCCGCCACCGTGCTGCAACGAGAACTGATGGGAGCCGATTACCTGCTCCACGTCAGCACCCCCATCGGCACCCTGCGCTTTAGCCGCCGCCATCGCGGCGCGGTGCCGGAGAAAGGCGACACGCTGACCCTCGGCTTTTCGCCCGCGGATATTCATCTTTTTCATGCTGAGCAACAGCACAATTTACTCCAGGAGATTGACCATGCTTAAAACCCTGACAGCCGTCGGGCTTGCGCTTGCCCTCTGCGGCACGGCGCTGGCGAAAGAGAAGATCGATTTCATGTTCCCGGCGCCGGTAGACGGCAAGCTGACCATGGAGATGACCCGCGTCATCAAAGCCTTTAACGACTCGCAGCAGGACGTCGAAGTGCGCGGGATCTTTACCGGCAACTACGACACCACCAAGATCAAAGCCGAGTCGGCGCAGAAGGCCGGGCAGCCGCCAGCGCTGGTGATTATGTCCGCCAACTTCACCACCGACCTGGCGCTCAAGGATGAGATCCTGCCGATGGACGAGCTGTTTAAATATGGCGACCAGAAGGCCGGGGACTTCCTGGTCAACGAGTTCTGGCCGGCGATGCACAAGAACGCCCAGGTGATGGGCACCACCTGGGCTATTCCGTTCCATAACTCGACGCCGATCCTCTACTACAACAAAACCCTGTTCGAGCAGGCCGGGATCAAGCAGCCGCCGCAGACCTGGGCCGAGCTGCTGGCGGATGCCCAAAAGCTGACCGATGCGAGCAAAGGCCAGTGGGGGATCATGCTGCCGTCGACCAACGACGATTACGGCGGCTGGATCTTCTCGGCGCTGGTACGCGCCAACGGCGGGAAATACTTTAACGAAGACTACCCCGGCGAGGTCTACTACAACGCGCCGAGCACCATCGGGGCGCTGCGCTTCTGGCAGGATCTGATCTACAAAGACAAAGTGATGCCCTCCGGCGTCCTCAACTCGAAGCAGATCAGCGCCAGCTTCTTCTCCGGTAAGGTGGGAATGGCGATGCTCAGCACCGGCGCGCTGGGCTTTATGCGCGAGAACAGCAAAGATTTTGAGCTCGGGGTGGCGATGCTGCCGGCGAAAGAGCAGCGCGCGGTGCCGATCGGCGGCGCCAGCCTGGTGAGTTTCAAAGGCATTTCCGATACGCAGAAGAAAGCCGCCTATCAGTTCCTGACGTATCTGGTGAGCCCGCAGGTCAACGGCGAGTGGAGCCGTTTCACCGGCTACTTCTCGCCGCGCAAGGCCGCCTACGAGACGCCGGAAATGAAGGCCTATCTGCAGCAGGACCCGCGCGCGGCGATTGCTCTCGAGCAGCTGAAATACGCCCATCCGTGGTACTCCACCTGGGAGACCGTCGCCGTGCGTAAAGCGATGGAGAACCAGCTGGCGGCGGTGGTTAACGATGCCAAAGTGACGCCGGAAGCGGCGGTGCAGGCGGCGCAGAAAGAGGCCGACGCGCTGATGAAACCGTACGTCGACAAAACCGCCCTCGCTGAGGTGAAGTAAGCCTCCTTGTCGCTCCGGCGCCTCTCCCCGGTGGCGCTGCGCTTACCGGGGCTACACGGGATGTGGTAGCCCGGATAAGGCGCTGGCGCCGCCATCCGGGGGTTCCCGCCCGCGCCCGGATATATTCCCCGGTCGCGCTGCGCTTACCGGGGCGACACGGGATGTGGTAGCCCGGATAAGGCGCTGGCGCCGCCATCCGGGGGTTCCCGACCGCGCCCGGATATATTCCCCGCTGGCGCTGCGCTTACCGGGGCTACACGGGATGTGGTAGCCCGGATAAGGCGCTGGCGCCGCCATCCGGGGGTTCCCGCCCGCACCCGGATATATTCCCCGGTCGCGCTGCGCTTACCGGGGCTACACGGGATGTGGTAGCCCGGATAAGGCGCTGGCGCCGCCATCCGGGGGTTCCCACCCGCGCCCGGATATATTCCCCGGTCGCGCTGCGCTTACCGGGGCTACACGGGATGCGGTAGCCCGGATAAGGCGCTGGCGCCGCCATCCGGGGGTTCCCGCCCGCACCCGGATATATTCCCCGGTCGCGCTGCGCTTACCGGGGCTACACGAGATGCGGTAGCCCGGATAAGGCGCTGGCGCCGCCATCCGGGGGGTCTAGCCCGCACCCGGATATATTCCCCGGTGGCGCTGCGCTTACCGGGGCTACAGTCGATGCCGCGCCGCCATCCGGGAACATGTTCCCTGAGGTGATATTGCGCGCCCTTTCCGCGCCAGCCGTTTGATTTTTCAGCGTAAAAAAGGTACTTTTTCACCTTCCCCCCAGCGTGAGCGGTCGTGCATTATGCCTATTATTCAGTCTGTTGAACGTGCGTTGACGATCCTCGACCTGTTTAACGAGCAGGCCACGGAACTCAAAATCACCGACATCAGCAAACGCATGGGCCTGAGTAAAAGCACCCTTCACTCGCTGCTCAAAACCTTACAGCTGCACGGCTATATCGACCAGAACCCGGAAAACGACAAATATCGCCTGGGCATGAAGCTGGTGGAGCGCGGCCATTTCGTGGTCGGCACCATGGATATTCGCCAGAAGGCGAAAAGCTGGCTGACGGATCTCTCGCAGCGCACCGGGCAGACCACCCACCTCGGCATTCTCGACGGCCACGAAGGCGTCTATATTGAGAAAATTGAAGGCAAGCTCGCCGCCATCGCCTACTCGCGCATCGGCCGCCGGCTGCCGATCCACGCGACGGCGATCGGCAAGGTGCTGATCGCCTGGCTCAGCGAGGCGGAGCTGCATACCCTGCTGGAAGGCTATCAGTACACGCCGTTTACCCCTGCGACCCTCACCTCCCGCGAGGCGCTGCTGGCGACGCTGGCCCGCACTCGCGCCCAGGGTTACGCCCTGGATAGCGAAGAGAACGAACAGGGGGTTCGCTGCGTGGCGGTGCCGGTGTGGAACCATGAATCCCGCGTCATCGCGGCGCTGAGCCTGTCGACGCTCACCTCCCGCGTCGATGACCACGAGCTCGCGCGCTATCGAGCTTTACTGGAAGAGGCCGGGCGCCAGCTGTCGAAAGCGCTGGGCTACCCGGCCTGAGGCTTACCCGACTACCGGCTCATAGCTGAAGTAGTCAAAATCGGCGTGGCAGCCGTCGCCGCTGATATCCTCGCAGTGCAGGCCGACAAAGGCGCCGGTAAAGAACCCGCGCCCGCCGATATAATCATCCGACAGCTTCCAGGCGGCATATTCCACCGGCACGCTGTGCCACGCCTCGCCGTCAAACGAGTAGCTGTAGCGATAGACGAGATGGTCGACATCGACCCGCAGCCACACGCTCTGCGCCGCGTCCGGCACCGCAATCGGCCGTTCGTGCAGCGGCCACGACGGCACGTTGTGGTCAAGCTGCAATACCTTAATGGTTCTGCCCTGCCCCTCTTCATAGTCAACGAAGCAGTAGCTCCAGTTTTTGCTGTTGTAATAGCAGGTTAACCCGGCGCTCTGCTGGAAGTTCTCCGGGGCAAACTCCATCCGCGTTTCGGCGCGAAAGGCAAAGTGCTGCCAGCGCCGCGCCACGGTGGACTGGGTAAAGGTGGAGTTGAGCGAATCGTTGCCGTACAGGCGCAAAAAGCCCGGCCGCGCGCTGAGGGAACCCAACGTGTCGTCAAACGGAATACGCAGGGTCTGCAGCTGCGGATTGAGCGCCGGGCCGCTAAACTCATCCCGCCAGCTCTCGTCAGCGACGACGCGACTTTCGGCCATTTGCGGCCCCGGCACGCTCAGCTGGGCGTGTTTGCCCCCTGCCACCGACGGCCAGCCGTCGTGCCAGTTGATGCGCGCAATCCCGGTTTCCCGCCCCAGCGAACAGTAGCCGCGCCCGCCGGAGGCCAGCAGCGGCACGCCGGGTAAGCGCTGCGGGCGGCTGGTGAGATAGGCCATATACCACTCCCCGGTGTGGGTCTCCAGCAGCGACCCGTGGCCGCTCTTCTGCAGCGGGTTCTCCGGCAGATGCCAGCTGGTCATCAGCGTCCCGTCCGGGTGCTGTTCGTACGGCCCGTCGATATTTTTCGCTCTGAGCACCACCACCGCGTGCTCGTAGCTGGTGCCGCCCTCGGCGACCAGCAGGTAGTACCAGCCGTCCTTGTGATAAAGGTGCGCCCCTTCGGTGTAGCGCAGCGCCGTGCCGGTAAACAGGGTTTTGCGCGTCTTCGCCAGGCTCCGGGTCTGCGGGAAATACTCCTGCAGCACGATGGTGCAGTGCGGGTCGCTGTGGTGGCGCGGCCCCCACGGCCGGTAAATATAGTATTTGCGCCCATCGCTATCGTGGAACAGCGACGGGTCGAAGCCGCCGTTGCCCATCGCAATCGGCTCGCTCCACGGCCCTTCGATCGACGGCGCGGTAACCAGATAGTTGCGGCCGTTTTTCCACGGCGAATCAACGATTTTCACATCGGTATACAGCAGCCAGAACAGCCCGTCGGCGTAGCTCAGGCACGGCGCCCAGATGCCGCCGGAGTCGGGGTTGCCTTTCATGTCCAGCATCGACACGCGATCCAGCGGCGTGCTCACCAGCGACCAGTTTTTCAAATCCCGCGAGTGGTAAATGCGCACGCCCGGAAACCACTCGAAGGTGGAGGTGGCGATGTAGTAATCCTCTCCCTGACGGCACAGCGACGGGTCCGGGTTAAAGCCGGTGAGAATCGGGTTAGTAATGGTGTACATATTGGCCTCCTCGTTAGTTGGACGTCGCGGCGGCGACGGCAGGCACATCCTCTTCCTGCTCCGCGCGGTGCTTGCGTAATTGCTGACTGATGGCCTCAACCCGGGCATCGCTCAGTTTGTAGAGTGAGAGCATGATGAACATGCCGACGTAGAGCACCACCGGCACCACGCAGAACAGAATTTTGATAGTGGTTAAGACCGCCACCGGCTGCACGCTGCTGCTGGCGGAGTAGTTTACGTAGGCCAGGATCCAGCCCACCACCGCGCCGCCAATGGCCAGACCGATCTTCAGGCTGAACAGATAGGTGGAGAACACCAGCCCGTCGAGACGGCGGCCGCTGCGGCTCTCTTCGTAGTCAACCACGTCGGAGGCCATCAGCCACTGCAGCGGCGTGGTGGTGTTAAAGACGAACAGGAAGAGGATATTGAGCGCGAAAATCAGCGCAATGTACTCCACCGGGGTGACAAAAATCAGCAGGCTGATCAGGGAATAGACCACGATAATCGCTTTAAAAGCCTTCACCCGGTCGAAGCGGCCCAGCAGGCGCGAAGAGGCCAGCGAACCGAACATGGTGGCAATGCTGCCGTAGAGCAGAAACTGCATCGCCAGTTCCGGATGGTCCATGACGTATTTCACGAAGTACAGCGTCGCCCCGCCGCGCACCACGTTGGAGCAGGTCGCCATCATTTTGAAAGTACACATGATTCGCCACTGGGTGTTGCCGAACAGCAGCCGGAGATCTTTCGCCACCGACGACCCCGGCTGCACCTCGAAGGTGTAGCGCTCTTTGGTGGTAAAGAAGCAGACGTACAGCAGCACCACGCCGGTCAGCCCCAGGACGCACATCGCGCCAAAATAGCCCACCTGCTCATTGCCTTTGCCGATGATATTCACCAGCGGCAGCGCAATCCCGCTGATCGCCAGCGAGCCCGCCGCGGCGAGGAAAAAGCGCCACGACTGCAGCGCATGGCGCGCTTTCGGGTCGGCGGTAATAACCCCCGGCATCGCGCAATAGGGCACGTTGACGAAGGTGTAGACCAGCGTCAGCAGGATGTAGGTCACGCAGGCATAGATGATTTTGCCCTGCGCGGAGAAGTCCGGCGTGTAGAAGGTGAGCATGCAGACGACGCCAAACGGAATCGCCCCCCACAGCAGGAACGGGCGGAACTGTCCGTGACGAGTGCGGGTGCGGTCCACCAGCAGGCCCATCAGCGGATCGGTGACGGCATCGAGCACGCGGGAAACTAAAAACAGCGTCCCCATGATGCCTGCGGACAGGCCGAACACATCGGTGTAGAAATAGGCCAGCAGAAACATCGTCGCCTGCCAGACGAAGCCGCAGGCGGTGTCACCCAGCCCGTAACCGATTTTATCTTTCATGGTTAATTGCATATTTATCCCCAACCCCAGAGAGTGGATATGGTGCAAACGTCAGGGACCTGAAAAGGGCAATAAATAGCCGCTGCGGCGTCAGGAATACACCCATGATGCGTGTGCTGAATTCACGTATTCGTGTTAATTGAGTGTAAGAAGTTGTTCCTTTTTACAGCAATGGTCATTTTTTATTTATGAATTATGTTATTTGGTTTTTGTGATTACCGTCGGGATTAACCACAAAATAGGATTAATATTTTTATCTTTTATTTTTAGCGAGTTATGAAATGTATAAAACGCGAGAAATACGCTTATTTCAGGCGCGACAAAGCCGCCTGCGAAATATTTTCCGCAGGCGAAAAAATCTATTTCTTATTACAGTCCGAGCGCTTTTTTACCGGCGTTAATCACCTCAATAATTTTATCGGTGTCATATATACAGCCTTTCCATGTGCCGCCGCTGACCGACTGCAGCGCCGCCCACAGGCGGGTATCGTCGGGTAAACAATCATGAGCGTGCAAATCGGGATGCGGCTCTCGCGCCGCTAATTCCGCCGCCCCCTCTTCCGCCGTCAGCCGCCGCTGCGCCGTGCCGATGAAATTAACGCTGCCGGTTAAGGCGAGACGATCGACCGCGATCTCAATGATGTCGCCATCGCGCAGCTTGCCGATGGGCCCACCCGCCAGCGCCTCGGGGGCGACATGGCCGAAACAGGCGCCGGTCGACACCCCGGAGAAACGGGCGTCGGTGATCAGCGATACCGTTTTCCCCCACGAGACGTGCTTCAACGCCGAGGTGAGCTGGTAAGTCTCTTCCATGCCGGTGCCGGACGGCCCGCCGCCGATCACCACCATAATATCGCCCTGCGCGATCTCGCCGTTTTTGATCGCCCCGATCGCCCGCGCTTCCGAGATAAACACCCGCGCCCGCCCGGTATGGCGATACACGCCGTCGTCGTCCACTACGGAGGGATCGATCGCCGTGGCTTTGATCACCGATCCTTCCGGGGCAATATTGCCCACCGGGAAGGCCACCGTTGAGGTCAATCCTTTGGCTTTCGCCCGCGCCGGCGGGAGGATCACATCATCCGGATCGACGCCGTCCTGCTCGCGCAGACACTGGCGGAATTTCTCGCGCCGCCCGGAGGTTTGCCACCAGTCGAGGTTTTCCCCCACCGTCTGGCCGGTCACCGTCATCGCATCCAGATGCAGCAGGCCCAGATCGCGCAGGTGCAACATCACTTCCGGCACCCCGCCGGCGAGGAACGCCCGCACCGTCGGGTGGTAGTCCGGCCCGTTCGGCAGCACGCTGACCAGCCGCGGGACTTTGCGGTTAATCCGCGTCCAGTGGGCAACGTCAGGGATCGTGCAGCCCGCCGCATGGGCGATGGCGGGAATGTGCAGCAGCAGGTTGGTCGAGCCGCCGAACGCCGCGTGGATCACCATCGCATTTTCGATCGCCTTATCGGTCAGGATATCGCGGGTGGTGATGCCGCGATTATCCAGCTCGCTGACCGCCCTTGCCGACTGGCGCGAGATTTCCAGCCATACCTGCTGCCCCGACGGCGCCAGCGCCGAATGCGGCAGCGCCAGGCCGAGCGCCTCCGCGACCACCTGCGAGGTGCCCGCCGTGCCTAAAAACTGGCAGCCGCCCCCCGGCGAAGCGCAGGCGCGGCAGCCCAGCTCGGCGGCCTCCTGCAGCGACAGTTCGTGGTTGGCGTAGCGCGCGCCGATGGTCTGCACTTTTCCGGCGTCTTCGCCGAAGGTCGGCGGCAGCGTCGCTCCGCCGGGCACCAGAATGGTCGGCAGATCGTGCATCGCCGCCAGGGCGATCATCGTCGCCGGCAGACCTTTGTCGCAGGTGGCGACGCCAATTACCGCCCGCCGCGTCGGCAGCGAGCGGATTAGCCGGCGAAACACAATCGCCGCGTCGTTGCGGTACGGCAGGGAGTCGAACATCCCGTGGGTGCCCTGGGAGCGCCCGTCGCACGGGTCGCTGACGAAGGCGGCAAACGGAATGCCGCCGTTGCGGGTGATCTCTTTCGCCGCCGCCTGCATCTGCAGGCCAATCTCCCAGTGGCCGGTGTGGTAACCCAGCGCCACCGGGCGACCGTCGCCGGCGCGAATCCCGCCCTGGGTGCCGATAATCAGCACCTCTTTTCCGGTGAGCTTATTGGCATCCCAGCCCATGCCGGCGTTTTGCGTCATCCCGAACAGATTGCCGCTCGGCGACTCCATCAGCATCTGCGGCGTCAGCGGCAGCGCCCCCTGCGGGCCGGCCGCATGGGTGACGACCTCATAAAAGTCCGCGTCCTGGGGGGTAAAAATCTTCTCTATCGCCATCTTATTTTTCCGGTTCAGCAGAGTCTGAGCTGTTGCAGCAGCGTGGTAAGCCGCGCCTTTTTCGCCGCATCCAGCGGGGAGGCCGGAGGCAGCACGTGCGTTGAGATCGGCCGGCCGCACAGCACGATCGCCTCTTTAATCACATTAACGAACGGCGTATCCAGCTGATAGATCTGCGGGATTTGCAGCAGCGTTTGATGATAGCGCGCCGCCTGCGCCAGATCGCCGTCGCGGAAGGCCTGCAGCAGCTTAACCGATAGCTGCGGCGCAAAGTTGCCGCTGGCCGAGATCGCTCCGTCGCCGCCCAGCAGCAGGGTGTTAAACAGATGGTCATCGTAGCCGCACAGCACCGAGAAGTGCGGGTGCGCCGATTTGACCGTCGCGATCATGCTGCGCAGATGGGCCACCGAGTCGATGGTGTCTTTGATGCCGACGATATTGCGCCGCGAATCCGCGAGGGTTTTCACCAGCTCGGGAGTCAGGTCCTGCCCGCTCAGGGCCGGGAAGTTATACAGCACCACCGGCAGGGTGACGCTGTCCGCCACCTGCTGGAAGTAGCGCAGCAGGTTGGGCTCAGAGACTTGCCAGTAATAGGGGTTAATCACCACGATACCGTCGGCGCCGACCTCCTGGGCGTGCTGGCTGAGTTCGATGGTTTCCCGGGCGTTGGTGCCGCCGGTGCCAATCAGCACCGGCACCCGACGATCCACGTGGGCGACGGCAAAGGCGGCGATGGTTTTGCGCTCGTCGGCGTTGAGCTGAGAGAACTCCCCGCCGCTGCCGAGGAAGAACAGGCCATCGACGCCAGAGGCGATCATATCGTCGATCAGCGCGGCGGTGCCCGCTTTATCGAACTGGCCGTCGGCGGTGAAAACGGTGGAGACAGGCGGAATAATCCCCGAGAACTGCACGGTTTGCTGCATGAGATCTCCTTGCTGAATCATTTTGTTCTACATTATAGAACAGTGTTCTTTTATTTAACGATCATACTATGCCGCCAGCAAAGAGAAGGTAAATGACAAGCCCGCCGGAAGTGCGCGTTTTTCAAACTGGATCACAGAATGGCACACCTGCCCGCCAATCAGCTGCCCGGGGAACACCCCGGATCGCGGCGTCAACGCGCCTGTCCGGCCCCCCACTCTGCTCCGGCCATAGTCCCGGTAAGCGCAGCGCCAGCGGAGAAGTTCCAGATTGCAGGGGACGGTGTAAGCGAGCGTATTCCGCCGTTTGGCGTGGCCGGAAGGAGAAGCGCCGTGCGGGATGGCTTGCCGGGGCGATTGGCCTGGCATTGACGGAACGGGAGATGCGGAAAAAAGCAGGCCACAACGCGGTGCGGCCTGCAAGTGGATCAACGATTAGATTCCTGCCGTTTCACGAATATATTTACGCGCTTTGAGGGCGTATTCGAAGGGGTTGGCCAGCGCCGGATCCTGCTCGGCCTCCACCACCATCCAGCCTTTGTAACCAAAATCATCCAGCACCTTGAACACCGGGCGGAAGTCGATCACTCCGTCGCCGGGAACGGTGAAGGTGCCTTTTTTCACGCCGTCGAGGAACGACAGCCCTTCGCGACGCACCTGTTCAATCACCGGTGGGCGCACGTCTTTCAGGTGCACATGGTTGATACGCGGCAGGTATTTTTTGAGGATCGCCAGCATCTGCTCTTCGCCGCCTTCGGAGTACCAGGCATGGCCGGTGTCGTACAGCAGGAAGACGCCGTCATCCACCAGCGACATAAATTTATCGATCTCTTCCGTCGTTTGAACGCCGGTGCCCATGTGGTGGTGCAGGCAAACCTGCATCCCTTTTTCAGCGGCCAGACGCCCCAGGGTGTTGTAGCCTTCCGCTACCCGCTGCCACTCTTCTTCGCTGAAGCAGGGCTTCGCTTCGCCCAGAATCGGCTTCTCCAGCCCCTGGATACTGCCGCTCTGCTCGGAGCAGCCAATCACTTTCGCCCCCATCGCATGCAGGAAATTCATGTGATTCACAAACTCATCGATGGTCTTTTCCCGCTGCCCGTTGGCAAAAAAGGTGCTGAACCAGGCGTTGCAAATTTGGATGCCGCGAATATCGAGCATCGGCTTCAGCACCGCCGGATCGCGCGGGTATTTGCTGCCCACTTCGCTGCCGCTAAACCCCGCCAGCGCCATTTCGCTGACAATTTGCTGGAAGGTATTTTCACTGCCCAGCTCCGGCATATCATCGTTGGTCCAGCCAATCGGGGCGATGGCCAGTTTGACATTCTCTTTGTTCATAAGATTGCTCCTGCCGCCGCATCCTGACGACGCGGCTATTCATAGTCGAGAGGCTCACGCCTGCCGCCGTCGGCCGGTTTACCGGACGACGCGCGAGCGTTTACCGTTCCATAAGCAACGGGGGATTTAACGCCGGTAGAACGCCGGACACTCCGGCAGCGTCACCTCGACCGGTCCGCTGCTCTCCTGCGCCTGCAGGCAGGCGTCGGCCGCCACGGAGGCCGCATAGCCATCCCAGGCCGACGGGCCGTGCAGCTGGCCGGCTTTCACGTCATTGATAAAGGCCTGCAGCTCCACGTCGTAGGCCTTGATAAAGCGGTCTTTCCAGTCGGTGAGGATCGCCGTCGACAGGTTGGCGCTTTTACGCATCTGAATCGCTGACGGTTCCGGCAGCCGGGCAATCCCCGTTTCTCCCACCACTTCACACTGAATGTCGTAGCCGTACTGGCAGTTGACGAAGACTTCCACGTCGATCAGGGTGCCCTTGCGCGTTTCGAAGGAGACAATCTGCGGATCTCGCAGGCGCGCATGGGTATGGGAAGTGGAACGCGGAAAGCGTACCTGTACCGAGCGATAGTCGTCGTTAAGCAGCCAGCGCAGCACGTCCAGCTCGTGGATCAGGGTGTTGGTGATCGCCATATCGGTGGTGTAGTTCTCACCTACCGACTGATTGCGGTGCGCGCAATGCAGCATCAGCGGCGCGCCGATGTCGCCATCATCGATGACTTTTTTCAGCGCCAGATAGCCTTCATCATAAGGGCGCATAAAGCCAACCTGCACCAGACGACGGCCGGCTTTCATTTCGGCGTCCACGATGCGGCGGCAGCCTTCGGCGCTCAACGCCAGCGGCTTTTCGCAGAATACCGGTTTACCGGCGGCGATGGCGGCGAGGGTATACTCCTCATGCGTCGGGTCCCATGAGGTCACCAGAATGGCATCCACGTCGCTGGCGTTAATGACGTCATGCCCGTCGGTGTAGATTTCCGCCTGCACGCCCGGCAAGGCAACCGCCGCGCGCGCGCTGTCCGCATTGATATCCGACACCGCCACCACGGTGGCCCCCTGTAAGACCTGGGTACAACGCCGGATATGTTCTTTACCGATGGCGCCAGCGCCGATGACACCTAGCTTGAGTGACATAGTGGTTTTCTCCGTGATTCTGTAGGGTTCAAGGTGAGCATTCTGTTCTAGTAATCTCGCGCTTCAGCGCGTTTTTCATTAATCATTTCAGCCACTTTGCGAATACGTTCCGACAGTGCCGCCTGGGCGATACCGACGTTCCACCAACTGCCGTACGAGTGGACCATGGTTTTCGGCAGCACTTTAATATCGATCAGGGTGCTGACCGTTTCGCGGCGCGCGGCATCCAGGGCATGGCGCAGTTCATCGAGGGTGGTGACGCGCCAGGTTTTGCAGCCGTAGCCGGCGGCGATGGTGGCGAAATCGACCGGTATCAGCCCGCCCTGCAACTGCCCGTCTTCCGCCGAGCGATAGCGGAACTCGGTACCGAAGCTGCCCATACCGTGGCCAATCTGCAGGTTGTTAATACAGCCGTTGGCCATGTTGTCGAGCAGCACGATGTTGATCTTCGCCCGCTCCTGCAACGAGGTGACCAGCTCGGAGTGCAGCATCATGAAGGAGCCATCCCCCACCAGCGAATAGACCTCGGTTTGCGGCTGCGCCAGCTTCACCCCCAGCGCGGCATTCACTTCATAACCCATGCAGGAGTAACCGTATTCCACGTGGTAGGTGTTGGGCGCCCGGTTGCGCCAGACGCGTTGCAGATCTCCGGGTAAGCTGCCCGCCGCCGCCACGATCACCGCGTCGGCCGGGAGCGTGTCATTAAGTACGCCGAGCACGCTGCTCTGGGTCAGCGTGGAGTCGGTGATCTGGCGGAATTCGCGATACACCGACTCACGATCGAGAGCATCATCGACTTCCGGGACGAAACTCTTTTCCTGCCATACGGCCTGATAGACGCGCTGCGTCTCTTTCAGCTGGCGACTTTGCACGCTGTCAATCTGCGCCCCCCAGTTCGCCTGCCAGCCGTCGTCCGCCAGCGCGCCGTCCAGCGCGGTCAGCGCTTCGCGGGCATCGGCCAGCAGCGGAATCCCGTCGAGCTTCCAGGCATCGAAGTTGCTGACGTTGACGTTCAGGAAGCGCACGCCAGGGTGCTGGAACAGCCATTTAGAGGAGGTGGTGAAGTCGCTAAAACGGGTGCCGATACCGATGATCAAATCGGCCTCTTTTGCCAGCAGGTTCGCGGCCAGGCAGCCGGTTTCGCCGACGCCGCCGACGTTCAGCGGATGGGAGGAGACCACCGTCCCTTTCCCGGCCTGGGTTTCTGCAAAGGGAATGCCGTAGCGTTCCGCGAAGCGGGACAGCGCTTCCCCGGCACCGGCATATTTCACTCCGCCGCCGCAAATAATCAGCGGCTTGCGGCTGGCCTTAATCGCCGCCACCGCATCCGCCAGCTGGGCGGCGCTGGCCGGGCGGCGATCGAGACGATGCACGCGGCGAACAAAGAACGACTCCGGGTAATCCCAGGCTTCGCCCTGCACATCCTGCGGCAGACAGAGAGTGACGGCGCCGGTTTCCGCCGGATCGGTGAGGACCCGCATGGCGTTAATGCAGGCGCTCATCAGCTGTTCCGGGCGCGTCACGCGATCCCAGTATTTGCTCACCGCCCGGAAGGCGTCGTTGGTGCTGATGCTGAGGTCATAGCTCTGCTCAACCTGCTGCAGCACCGGGTCCGGCTGCCGGCTCGCAAACACGTCGCCGGGCAGCAGCAGCAGAGGAATGCGGTTGGCGGTGGCCGTCGCCGCGGCGGTAATCATATTGGCCGCGCCCGGGCCGACGGAAGAGGTGCAGGCAATGATCTGCCGGCGCAGAGACTGGCGAGCGAAACCGGTGGCCGCATGCGCCATCCCCTGTTCGTTACGCCCCTGGAAGACCCGCATTTCGCCGCTATCCTGTTCCAGCGCCTGGCCCATCCCCAGCACGTTGCCGTGGCCAAAGATGGCGAAAATACCCTTGACGAATTTATGCTCTTCGCCGTCGACGTCCAGAAACTGGTTATCAAGGAATTTTACCAGCGCCTGCGCCATGGTCAGTCTCAGTTTGCCCATCTTGCACAATCCTTATTGTTCAGTATTTGTGTGTGGGTTAGCGCGTTTTCCCTGCGCAGCAACGCTTGTCACGGCGGCGGGAAATCGTTAACGTCCACTGGAATACTTCTGGATTATAGGCAAACAATTTTTTCATTAAACATAAATACAGAAAAAACATTTCATTTTGCGAGAAGGATCAAACTCTCCCTTCATTTCATGCGTTTCACGGGCCGCCGCCCGCAGATAGCCCGCCGCGTCGGGCCGGCCATATCTGATATATCCTCTTAAAAATCATGTATAAAGCGCTAACCTGTCGTCCCCTTTCACCCCAGGGACGCTAGCGACCCGTCGTCCTTAGTCTCATGAGGCCTGGCGCGGCAGAGTGGTAGATCCCTCACACTTTTGGTTTTTTAATTTCGATCCAATTTGCAAATGAAATATTTATTTCTCAAACTAGGGGTAACCGTTCACCTCAGGCTGTTTGTGGAGGTCCCGTCGGCATCCCGACCCTTCCGTACAGCAGATATGCAAAAGGAAATCCTAGCTATGAATGCAGCAGTAAAGCGGCTTGATGTCATCTGTATTGGCCGGGTGGCAGTCGACCTCTACGCCCAGCAGATCGGCGCGAGGCTGGAAGACGTTGCCAGTTTCTCTAAATATCTGGGCGGCTCCTCCGGCAACGTGGCCTTTGGCACCGCCATTCAGGGATTAAAATCCGCGATGCTGGCTCGCGTCGGCGATGAGCACAATGGCCGTTTTTTGCGTGAAACGCTCAGCCGGGCGGGGGTCGATACCGAATACCTGATTACGGATAAACAGCGCCTCACCGCGCTGGTGATGCTGGGGATCAAAGACCAGGAAACCTTCCCGCTCATTTTTTACCGTGATAACTGCGCCGACATGGCGCTGGCGCCTGAGGATATTGCTGAGGAGTACATCGCCTCTTCCCGTGCGCTGGCGGTCACCGGCACCCATCTTTCTCATGCAAGTACCCGCGCGGCGGTGCTGAAGGCGCTGGAATACGCCCGCCGTCACGGCCTGCGCACCGCGCTGGATATCGATTACCGTCCGGTGCTGTGGGGCTTAACTTCGCTGGGCGACGGTGAAACGCGTTTCATCGAATCCGGTCAGGTCACCAGCCAGCTGCAGGAAGTGCTACATTTATTCGATTTAGTGGTCGGTACGGAAGAAGAGTTTCATATTGCCGGCGGCAGCACCGACACCCTGACCGCGCTGAAAAACGTGCGTCATGCCACCCAGGCGACGCTGGTGTGTAAACGGGGTCCGATGGGCTGCGTGGTGCTGGAAGGCGACATTCCCGATAGCTGGGACAGCGTCCCGCTGCAGCAGGGCGTACGGGTCGAGGTGCTCAATGTGCTGGGCGCGGGCGACGCCTTTATGTCCGGCCTGCTGCGCGGCTGGCTGAATGATGAAGGCTGGGAGCAGGCCTGCCGCTATGCGAACGCCTGCGGCGCGCTGGTGGTTTCGCGCCACGGCTGCGCGCCGGCGATGCCGACCCGGGTCGAGTTAGATGACTATCTGCTGCGGGCGGAATCCGTTCCGCGTCCGGATATTGATGCGCGTCTGAACCATTTACACCGCGTCACCAGCCGCCGCCAGCAGTGGCCGGAGCTGTGCATTTTCGCTTTTGACCACCGTAAGCAGCTGGCGGATCTGGTCCAGGAAACCGGGCGCGATGAGAGCTGCATCCCGCAGCTCAAGCTGCTGCTGCTGGCCGCGGCGGAAGCCGCCGCGCAAGAGGCGGGCCTCGAGCAGCGAAGCGGCATTCTCTCTGACGGCACCTACGGTCAGCGGGCGCTGAACGCGATTACCGGCAAAGGCTGGTGGATCGGTCGCCCGATTGAGCTACCCGGCTCCCGACCGCTGCGCCTGGAACACGGCAATATTGGCTCTCAGCTGATCGACTGGCCGCTGGAGCAGGTGGTGAAATGTCTGGTCTTCTATCACCCGGCCGATCCGGCTCCGCTGCGGGCTGAACAGGATGCGCTGCTGCTGGAGGTCTGGCAGGCCTGCAACAAGTCCGGGCACGAGCTGCTGGTGGAAGTGATCCTCCCGGAAAACGGCCCGGACAAAGACGAGCGCCATTACTACACGATGCTGGAACATTTTTACCAGCTCGGCATCCAGCCAGACTGGTGGAAGCTGCCGCCGCTCTCCAGCGCCAGCTGGGAAAAAATCAGCGCCCTGATCGAACGCGAAGATCGCTGGTGCCGCGGGATCCTGATCCTGGGCCTCGACGCCCCTTCCGATCGTCTGCGCGCCGGTTTTGCCGAGGCCGCCGGCCACCCGATCATCAAAGGTTTCGCCGTGGGACGCACCATCTTCGGCCAGCCTTCCCGCCGCTGGATGCAGGGCGAACTGAGCGACGAAGCGCTGATCGATGAGGTGAAACGTAACTACCTGACCCTTATCGACTACTGGCGCGAAGCCCGCGGTTAACCCTGATAAAGCCCGCCCCGCCCCCCCTGGGGCGGGTTTTTTACGCTTTCTTCGTGAAATGAATCGCGTATTTCATCGCAATAAATGAAAAATTCGCTTCATTTGGTACACTGGAAGTTATATTCCTTTCATTTTCTCAGAGCGCACCCTATGGCCAATAATCCGACCCAACTGACCATCCTGCAGGATGAAATACGGCGTCGCTACGATACCTTAAGCAAACGCCTGAAACAGGTGGCGCGCTATATTCTGGATAACAGCAATAGCGTGGCTTTCGATACCGTGGCCTCCATCGCCCAGCAGGCGGACGTCCCGCCTTCGACCCTGATCCGTTTCTCGAATGCGTTTGGCTTCAGCGGCTTTAACGAAATGAAGCAGATGTTCAGACAGCATCTGATGGAAGAGACCGCCAACTATACCGAGCGCGCGCGTCTGTTTCGTCAGACCACCAACGATGAAACCTCCCCGCCGGAAACGCCGACGGAAATCCTCAATATGTTTACCATGGTGAACACCCAGGCGCTGCAGCAGCTGGCGATGCAGACCTCCGGCGATGACCTTGAGCGCGCGGTCGCCCTGCTGGCGGAAGCGGAGAATATCTACGTGATTGGCCTGCGCCGTTCATTTAGCGTCGCCTCCTATCTGACCTACGCGCTGCGCCATCTCGATCGCAAAGCGTTCCTGATTGACGGTCTCGGCGGGATGTTTACCGAGCAGCTGAGCCTGGTGGGGCCGAAAGACGTGGTGGTCGCCGTCAGCTTCTCGCCTTACGCGCGTGAGGTGGTGGAGCTGGTGGAGCTGGGCGCCCAGCGTAAAGCCCGGCAAATCGCCATTACCGATAGCCAGGTGAGCCCGCTCGCGGCGTTCAGCGACGTCTGTTTCGTGGTGCGTGAGGCGCAGGTTGACGGTTTCCGTTCGCAGGTGGCCTCCCTGTGCCTGGCCCAGACGCTGGCCGTTTCCCTGGCGCTGAACAGCAGTAAAGAACCACAGCCCCAGCAGAATCACGCCTGACCCGGCCTCCCTCTCCCGGATTGCCGCGCCTGCGCCTGATCCGGGCGACCCCTCTCCCCATGTAGCCCCGGTAAGCGTAGCGCCACCGGGGAAGATCACCGGCGCCGTCGCGAAACCTCCCGGATTGCCGCGCCTGCGCCTGATCCGGGCGCCCCCTCTCCCCATGTAGCCCCGGTAAGCGTAGCGCCACCGGGGAATACCTCCGGGCGGCCACCGGGGAACAACAGAAGACAAAAAGGGCCGCTAAGCAAAACTTAGCGGCCCTTTGAACGCTTGCGAACCGTCAGTCGTGGCGGGGATAGTCCGGACTATTGATCCACGCGTGGTCCTCTTCCCAGGTAAACAGCCATTTCCGCTGCGGGCCGGCCATCACGTTCAGATAGTAGCTGTCATACCCGGCGATCGCCGCGACCGGATGGTAGCCGCGCGGCACCATCACCACATCGTGGTTGTAAGGCGCCATACAGACATCGAGGCTGCGGTCATCGGTATAGACACGCTGCAGGGCAAAACCCTGCGGCGGATCGAAACGGTGATAGTAGGTCTCTTCCAGCTGGGTCTCTTTCCCCGGCAGCGCGGTATCATGCTTATGGGACGGCCACGAGCTGGTCGCCCCCTCGTCGGTATACACCTCGACCACCAGCAGACAGTCGGCCTGCGCGTTATCCGGCAGGATGTTGTGCACCAGCCGTTGATTGCGCCCTTTGCCGCGATGCTCCACGCCCACCTCCTGCGGCGGAATCACCCGCGCCGGCAGCGTCCCCTTGCCCGGGGCGCTACACACCGCCAGTTCCAGATCGGAATCCGCCGTCACCTCCACCTTGTCCTGCGTCGGAACGTACACCGACCACGGCGGAGTGCGCTCAAATGGCGACATCCGCTGACCAAGGTTGGGAAAATCGGCCTGCGCGGTTTTCACCGAGGCCAGCCCGGCGACCAGCACCAGGCACAGCTCGCGTTCACCGCTTTCCAGGGTAATGGTCTGCCCTTTTTTCAGCAGCCACACATCGAAGCCGATATAGCGCCATCCGGCGCTTTGCGGCGTAATGTGCTGGATCTGCCCCTCTTTTCGCGATTTTGCCAGTAACGACATGGCGTTCTCCTTCGCCGGTTAACCTAAAGTCGGCATACTGAATTCAGATACGGTTTGCTGCCCTTCCGGCCAGCGCACGGTGGCGGTTTTCATGCGGGTATAAAAACGCACGCCGTCCGGTCCGTGGACATTCAGCGCGCCAAACACCGAACGTTTCCAGCCGCCAAAGCTGTGGAACGCCATCGGCACCGGCACCGGAACGTTGACCCCGACCATGCCAGCCTGAACATCATGCACAAATTCCCGCGCGGTGTGGCCGTTGCTGGTAAAGACGGCGCTGCCGTTGCCAAATTCGTGGCTGTTCACCAGCGCCAGCGCGCCAGCGTAATCCGCCACGCGCACAATCCCCAGCACCGGGCCAAAAATCTCTTCGCGCCAGATGGTCATCTCGGGCGTCACGTTATCGAACAGCGTACCGCCGACGTAGTAGCCTTCATCATAGCCCGCCACGCGCAGCTTGCGCCCGTCGACCACCAGTTTCGCCCCTTCGCTGGCGCCTTTATCAATATAGCCGAGCACTTTTTTCTGATGGGTATCAGAAACCACCGGGCCCATTTCGTTCTCTTCTTTGCCGCGCATGCAGCCCGGGCCGACCTTCAGCGCTTCCACCAGCGGCTTCAGACGCGCAATCAGTTTGTCCGCCGTTTCATCGCCCACCGCGACGACGACCGGCAGCGCCATGCAGCGCTCGCCCGCGGAGCCAAAGGCGCCGCCCATAATGGCATTAACGGTCGCATCGAGGTCCGCATCCGGCATGACGATGGCGTGGTTTTTCGCCGCGCCAAAGGCCTGGACGCGTTTGCCATGCGCACTGGCGGTCTTATAAATATATTCGGCGACGCCGGACGAGCCGACGAAGCTGACCGCCGCAATGCGCGGGTCGGTATACAGCTGCTCGGCGTCTTCGTTGCTGCAATGTATGACGTTAAAAACGCCGTCCGGCAGACCGGCTTCCTTCAGCAGTTCGCCCAGGCGTACCGCGGCCGTCGGGGCCAGCGCCGGTGGTTTGAGGACGAAGCTGTTGCCGCAGGCCAGCGCCAGCGGGAACATCCACATCGGCACCATCGCCGGGAAGTTAAACGGCGTAATCCCCGCCACCACCCCCAGCGGCTGCATCAATGAATAGCTGTCCACGCCGGTACCGACGTCTGATGAATATTCACCTTTAATCAGGTGCGGGATCCCGCAGGCAAACTCCACGACTTCCAGGCCGCGGGTCAGCTCGCCCAGCGCGTCTGACCATACCTTGCCATGCTCGCTGACGATAATGCCCGCCAGCTCATCCGCGTGTTGTTCAAGCAGCATTTTAAAGTTGAACAGCACGCGGGCGCGGCGCAGCGGCGTGGTGCGCGACCAGCTTTCAAACGCATCACGGGCAACCTGAATGGCATCAGAGACTTCCTGAGCGGTCGACAAGGTGACTTCGCGCACCACCTTGCCCGTCGCCGGGTCATACACCGGCATCGTTTCATTGCTGCTGCTGGTAACGGTTTTCCCGCCAATAAAGTTTCCTGTGATCGTCATGTTCTCGCCTCATGGTGTGGAAGGCCAACGCTGCGGCCCATCTCCGATTTTGCTGTGCTATAACCGTAGTAAAATGAAACTTATATTTCAATGATGATATTAAATGAAATTCTATTTTGGTGATAACTGTCGCATTTCTCCGCAATGGCGCTTCCGATCGCCGACAAAAGCGCGATCGATACGTTTCAGACAGGGCAACCCCTGCGCCGGATAGCCATCAGACACAGCATGAACGATTATTTGCGAAGCTGTTCAAAGAACCATCATTTCACTCATTGCTAATTTTGAAATAAATGTTTTGACTAACGGGTAATCGAACAAACCATCCACCTTCTTCCTGGAGAGTCACATGGCTATCGCCCTGCAACGTTTCTGCATCAACCGCAAGATCGCCCCCGCGCTAAGCATCGACGCTTTTTTCCGCCTGGTGAACAGCCTGGGGCTGAACAAGGTCGAACTGCGTAATGATTTGCCCGGCGGTCAAGTGACCGACGATCTCAGCCATCAGCAGGTGCGGGAACTGGCTGACCGTTATCATATTGAGATTCTGACCATTAATGCGCTGTATCCTTTCAACCGTCGTACGGAACAGGTTCGCAGCCTGGCCGAATCGCTGCTGAAAGAGGCCCAGGCCATCGGCGCAAAAGCCCTGGTCCTGTGCCCGCTCAACGATGGCAGCGAGGTGGCCGCCGCTGAAACCCTGCACGCCCTGCGCGACCTCTCCCCCCTGTTTTCGTTTTACGGCGTGCGGGGCCTGGTTGAACCGCTCGGCTTCCCGCAGAGCTCGCTGCGTTCCGCCGCCCAGGTGCAGAGGCTGATTCGCGATGCCCAGGTACCGTTTAAGCTGCTGATTGATACCTTCCACCACCACCTGTATCCGCAGGCGGAGGCCGAGTTTAGCCTGCTGGATGTTGCAGAGGTCGGCCTCGTGCACCTCTCCGGCGTGGACGACGCCCGGCCGCGGGAAAGCCTGACCGATGATGAACGCATCATGCTGACGGCCAAAGACCGGCTGCAGACCGCTGAGCAGGTCAAACAGCTGGAAGCGCGCGGTTACCAGGGCGCCTACTCCTTCGAACCCTTCGCCCCGGCGCTGGCGACATGGAGCGAAGACGATATCCGCCGCGAGATAGCGCAGAGCATCGCGCTGATTCAGCAGCACTGCGCCTGAGGCCCCATCAACGCCATTCCCGACTAACGTGGCGATTTCTTCGCTCTTTTTGCGCCCGGGTTGCCTATAATCGACGCAGGATAAATGGAGGAATCAACCATGAGCTCACCCCTGCTGATTGCGCGCACGCTGGAAAAACAGCTGCATTTGTTACCCGGTATGGCCAACCGTCACGGCCTGATCACCGGTGCCACCGGGACCGGGAAAACCGTCACCCTGCAGAAGCTGGCGGAATCATTTTCGCAAATCGGCGTCCCGGTGTTTATGGCCGATGTAAAAGGCGATCTGACCGGGATCGCCGCAGCGGGCCAAAGCTCGGAGAAACTGCAGGCACGGCTGGAAAAGATCGGCGTTACCGACTGGCAGCCCCACGCTAACCCGGTGGTAGTGTGGGATATTTTCGGCGAGAAAGGCCATCCGGTTCGCGCAACGGTATCCGATCTCGGGCCGCTGCTGCTGGCGCGGTTATTGAATCTCAACGAGGTCCAGTCCGGAGTGCTGAATATCATTTTTCGCATTGCCGACGATCGCGGCCTGCTGCTTCTCGACTTTAAGGATTTGCGCGCCATCACCCAGTATATCGGCGACAACGCCAAAGCCTTTCAAAACCAGTATGGCAATATCAGCACCGCGTCGGTCGGGGCTATCCAACGCGGTTTACTGACGCTGGAGCAGCAAGGGGCGGAGCACTTCTTTGGCGAGCCGATGCTCGATATCGCGGACTGGATGCGCGTCGATGAGGATGGCAAAGGGGTAATTAATGTCCTCAGCGCCGAGAAGCTGTACCAGATGCCGAAGCTGTATGCGGCCAGCCTGCTGTGGATGCTCTCAGAACTCTATGAACGTCTGCCGGAAGCCGGGGATCTGGAAAAGCCGAAGCTGGTCTTTTTCTTCGATGAAGCCCATCTGCTGTTTAACGACGCCCCCCAGGTATTGCTGGATAAAATCGAGCAGGTGATCCGCCTGATTCGCTCCAAAGCCGTGGGGGTCTATTTCGTCTCGCAGAACCCGTCGGATATACCCGATGCGGTCCTGGGCCAGCTGGGCAACCGGGTCCAGCACGCCCTGCGCGCCTTCACGCCGAAAGATCAGAAAGCGGTGAAAACCGCCGCGCAGACCATGCGCGCCAACCCGGCCTTCAGCACCGAGCAGGCCATTCAGGAACTGGGCACCGGCGAAGCGCTGATCTCATTCCTTGATGAGAAAGGCAGCCCGTCGGTGGTCGAGCGGGCGATGGTTATCGCCCCGTGCTCGCGGATGGGACCGGTGAGCGACGACGAGCGTAACGGCCTGATTAACCACTCGGCGCTGTACGGCAAATATGAAGAAGAGGTCGATCGCGAGTCCGCGTTTGAAATGTTGCAAAAAGGCGTGCAGGCCGCCGCCGGACAGCAGGAGACGCCGCCGGCGCAAGGCCAGACCAGCGACGACGACGACGGTCTGCTGGGCGGGCTGAAAGATATCCTGTTTGGCACCACCGGCCCGCGCGGCGGCAAGCGCGACGGCATCGTGCAAACGGCGGCCAAAAGCGCGGTGCGTCAGGTGACGAATCAGATAGTGAGAGGCATGCTGGGGAGTTTACTCGGCGGGCGAAAACGTTGATCTCATCCCCCTCCCGGCGCAAGGGAGGGGGATGCGGGACTAATTTTTTTTCATCATCAGCCACAGGCTAATCAGGAAGAAGCTGAAGCTCGGCAGCAGCGCGCCGATAATCGGCGGAATACCGTAGACCAGCGTCAGCGGGCCAAAAATCTGGTCGAGGACGTAGAAGATAAAGCCAAAGCTGATCCCGGTGACCACCCTGACGCCCATCGCCACGCTGCGCAGCGGGCCGAAGATAAACGACAGCGCCATCAGCATCATCACCGCCACCGACAGCGGCTGGAAGATCTTGCTCCACATATTTAGCTGATAACGTCCCGGATCCTGCCCGCTGGACTTCAGATAGGTGACATAGTTATGCAGGCCGCTGATCGACAGCGCATCCGGGTCCAGGGCCACAACCCCCAGCTTGTCCGGCGTCAGCTTAGTTTTCCAGGTCCCGCTCACCATCTGTGAACCGGTGATCTGTTTCGGGTCGGTCAGGTTGGACTCATCAACCTGCGACAGGCGCCAGACTTTCGTCTCGTTATCGAATTTCGCCGAAGCGGCGTAGCGCACGGTCTGCAAGCGGCGCTGGTCGTTGAAGGCGTAAATGCTCACCCCGCCCAGCTCGTCGTTACCTTTCACCCGTTCGATATAGACGAAGTTATGCCCGTCTTTCGCCCACAGCCCCTGCTGAGTCGACAGCAGCGACCCGCCGTACATCTGCTGAGCGCGGTAGTTACGCGCCATCTGCTCGCCCTGCGGCGCGACCCACTCGCCTATCGCCATGGTCAGCAGCACCAGCGGAATCGCGGTTTTCATCACCGCCAGCGCCACCTGCAAGCGGGTGAAGCCAGAGGCCTGCATGACCACCAGCTCACTGCGCTGCGCCAGCATCCCCAGCCCGAGCAGCGCGCCGAGCAGCGCCGCCATCGGGAAGAAGATCTGCACGTCTTTCGGCACGCTGAGAAGGGTGTACAGCCCGGCGCCCAGCGCGTCATAACTGCCCTGACCGGCTTTTTTCAGCTGATCGACAAACTTGATAATGCCCGAGAGCGAAACCAGCATGAACAGCGTCATCATGATGGTGTTGAAAATCGTCTTACCGATATAACGGTCAAGTACGCCAAACGCCTGCATCACGCCGCTCCTTTATTAAAACGGGCACGGAAGCGGCGCATCGGCACCGTATCCCACAGGTTCAACAGCACGGCCAGCGCGAAATAGAGCAGGTTGATGGCCCACATCCAGATCATCGGGTCGATTTTCCCTTTGCCGCCGTTGGACTTAATCGAGGTCTGCAGCAGGAAGAACACCAGGTACAGCAGCATCGCCGGCAGCATCGACAGCACCCGGCCCTGACGCGGGTTCACCACGCTCAGCGGGACCACCATCAGCGCCATAATGAACACCGTCGCCACCAGCGTGAAACGCCAGTGCAGCTCCGCGCGCGCGCGGTCGGTATCGGTGCGCCACAGCGTGCGCATCCCCATCTGTTCGGTATCGTCAGGATCCGACGCCACCGCCTGATGGCCGACAATCGCCTGATAATTTTTGAAATCCGTAATGCGGAAATCGCGCAGCATCGCCGTGCCTTCGAAGCGGGTGCCCTGATTCATGGTCACCACCTGCGAGCCGTCTTTCTGCTGGGTGAGCTCGCCCGAATCCGCCACCACGACCGACGGACGCGCGTTGCCTTTCGGCTTCAGCTGCGCCAGGAACACATCCTGGAAGCGCTTGCCGTTGACGTTTTCAATAAACAGTACGGCGCTGCCATCGCTGGCCTGCTGGAACTGCCCCTGGGCCAGCGCGGCCATCCCGGGGTTGGCTTTGGCTTCCGCCAGCACCTCATCCTGATGTCGGGACGACCAGGGGCCGGCCCACATCACGTTCACCGCCGCCACGGCGCCGGTAAACAGCGCGAGGATCATCGCCGCTTTCACCAGTACGGCCTTACTCAGACCGCAGGCATGCATCACCGTGATTTCACTTTCGGTATACAGTTTGCCCAGCGTCATCAGCAGCCCGAGGAATAAGCTCAGGGGCAGAATCAGCTGCGCCATTTCCGGCACGCCCAGCCCTAACAGCGAGAGCACCAGATTGGTCGGGATATCGCCATCCACCGCGGCGCCGAGGATCCTGACCAGCTTCTGGCAAAAGAAAATGAGTAACAGGATGAACAGGATCGCCAACTGGCTTTTCAGCGTCTCACGAACCAGATATCTTATGATTATCACTATAAATACGCCCGTAAAAACCCGTCTTATTGCAGGAAAATTGCTTGTTTCATGGCTTAAACGTCATTTATTCTCTTTGGTCTTCGAAATCATCGCTAAGATTAAATGACTCATTGGTTCCGCGTATCAGGTTTTTTTCTGACGAACCAAAGCCGTAATAACGTTAAGATTAACACGAAGTCACCGCAACCGCGGTCATGAGTTACGAAAGCTTTCAATTCTATCCGTAGCCACCGTCGTTGTCTTTAAGATTCAGGAGCGTAGTGCATGGAGTTCAGTGTAAAAAGCGGTAGCCCGGAGAAACAGCGGAGTGCCTGTATCGTAGTCGGCGTCTTTGAACCGCGTCGCCTCTCCCCGATTGCCGAGCAACTCGATAAAATCAGTGACGGTTATATCAGCGCGCTGCTGCGTCGCGGTGAACTGGAAGGTAAGCCTGGCCAGACGCTGCTGCTGCACCATGTGCCCAACATTCTGTCAGAACGAATTCTGCTGATTGGCTGTGGCAAGGAGCGTGAACTGGATGAGCGTCAGTATAAACAGGTCATTCAGAAAACCATCAACACGTTGAATGATACCGGTTCGATGGAAGCCGTCTGCTTCCTGACCGAACTGCACGTGAAAGGGCGTAACAACTACTGGAAAGTTCGCCAGGCCGTTGAGACCGCCAAAGAGACGCTGTACAGCTTCGATCAGCTGAAGACCAACAAAAGCGAGCCGCGTCGTCCGCTACGTAAAATGGTCTTCAACGTCCCGACCCGCCGCGAACTGACCAGCGGCGAGCGCGCCATCCAGCACGGTCTGGCGATTGCCGCCGGGATCAAAGCGGCGAAAGATCTGGGCAATATGCCGCCCAACATCTGCAACGCCGCCTACCTGGCTTCTCAGGCGCGTCAGCTGGCCGATACCTACAGCAAGAATGTCATTACCCGCGTGATCGGCGAACAGCAGATGCGCGAGCTGGGCATGAACTCGTACCTGGCGGTCGGCAACGGTTCGCAGAACGAATCGCTGATGTCGGTTATCGAATACAAAGGCAATCCGGCAGAAGATGCGCGTCCGATCGTGCTGGTCGGCAAGGGGCTGACCTTTGACTCCGGCGGGATCTCCATCAAACCTGCCGAAGGCATGGACGAGATGAAGTACGACATGTGCGGCGCGGCGGCGGTCTATGGCGTGATGCGCATGGTCGCGGAGCTGCAGCTGCCGCTGAACGTGATCGGCGTCCTCGCGGGCTGTGAAAACATGCCTGGCGGCCGCGCCTATCGCCCGGGGGACGTTCTGACCACCATGTCCGGCCAGACGGTTGAAGTGTTAAACACCGATGCCGAAGGCCGCCTGGTGCTATGCGACGTGCTGACCTACGTTGAACGTTTCGAGCCGGAAGCGGTGATTGACGTCGCGACGCTGACCGGCGCCTGCGTGATTGCGTTGGGCCACCACATCACCGGCCTGATGTCGAACCACAATCCGCTGGCCCACGAGCTGATCGGCGCCTCCGAGCTGGCGGGCGACCGCGCCTGGCGCTTGCCGCTGGCCGACGAGTTCCAGGATCAGCTGGAGTCTAACTTCGCGGATATGGCCAACATCGGCGGCCGCCCTGGCGGAGCGATTACCGCCGGTTGCTTCCTGTCGCGCTTCACCCGCAAATACAACTGGGCGCACCTGGATATCGCCGGCACCGCCTGGCGCTCCGGTAAAGCCAAAGGCGCCACCGGTCGTCCGGTCGCCCTGCTGTCGCAGTTCCTGCTCAATCGCGCCGGATTTAACGGCGAAGAGTAAGTTTGCAGGCCGGATCGCGCGAGGCGTATCCGGCCTGCAAAACGGCAGTAAACCGTAGGCCCGGCCAGCGCAGCGCAGCCGGGCAGTACGTTTAAATTCACCACAAGAAGCCCCATATCATGAGAAACGCAACGTTCTACCTTCTGGACAACGACACTACACAGGATGGCCTGAGCGCCGTCGAGCAACTGGTGTGTGAACTTGCCGCAGAACGTTGGCGCAGCGGCAAGCGCGTGCTGATCGCCTGTGAAGACGAGCAGCAGGCCATCCGCCTGGATGAAGCGCTGTGGACGCGCCCCCCGGAAAGCTTTGTGCCGCACAACCTGGCGGGAGAAGGGCCAAGAGGCGGCGCGCCGGTGGAGGTCGCCTGGCCGCAAAAGCGCAACAGCAGCCCGCGCGATATTCTGATCAGTCTGCGGCTAAACTTTGCAGATTTTGCCACCGCTTTCACAGAAGTGATAGACTTTGTCCCTCACGAAGACTCTCTGAAACAACTGGCGCGCGAACGTTATAAAGCGTACCGCATGGCTGGTTTCAACCTGAACACGGCAACCTGGAAATAATGGAAAAGACATACAACCCACAAGATATCGAACAGCCGCTTTACGAGCACTGGGAAAAGCAGGGCTATTTCAAACCGAATGGTGATGAAAGCCAGGAGAGCTTCTGCATCATGATCCCGCCGCCGAACGTCACCGGCAGTTTGCATATGGGTCATGCCTTCCAGCAAACCATCATGGATACCATGATTCGCTACCAGCGCATGCAGGGTAAAAATACCCTGTGGCAGGCCGGGACCGACCATGCGGGTATCGCTACCCAGATGGTGGTTGAGCGTAAGATTGCCGCCGAAGAAGGGAAAACCCGCCACGACTACGGTCGCGAGGCCTTTATCGATAAAATCTGGCAGTGGAAGGCGGAATCCGGCGGCACCATCACCCGGCAGATGCGTCGCCTTGGCAACTCTGTGGACTGGGAGCGCGAGCGCTTCACCATGGATGAAGGTCTTTCCAACGCCGTCAAAGAAGTCTTTGTCCGCCTGTACAAAGAAGATCTGATTTACCGCGGCAAGCGCCTGGTCAACTGGGATCCGAAACTGCGCACCGCCATCTCCGATCTCGAAGTGGAAAACCGCGAGTCCAAAGGCTCGATGTGGCACATCCGCTACCCGCTGGCCGACGGCGCGAAAACCGCTGACGGTAAAGATTACCTGGTGGTCGCCACCACCCGTCCGGAAACCCTGCTGGGCGACACCGGCGTGGCGGTGAATCCGGAAGACCCGCGTTACAAAGACCTGATCGGCAAATTCGTGATTCTGCCGCTGGTTAACCGCCGCATTCCGATCGTCGGCGACGAACACGCTGACATGGAAAAAGGCACCGGCTGCGTGAAAATCACCCCGGCGCACGACTTTAACGACTATGAAGTCGGGAAACGTCACGCCCTGCCGATGATCAACATCCTGACCTTTGACGGCGACATCCGCGAAAGCGCGCAGGTGTACGACACCAAAGGCGAAGAGTCCGCGGTTTACTCCGCAGAGATCCCGGCTGAATTCCAGAATCTGGAGCGTTTCGCTGCGCGTAAAGCCGTTGTGGCGGCCATCGATGCGCTCGGTCTGCTCGAAGAGATCAAACCTCACGATCTGACCGTGCCGTACGGCGACCGCGGCGGCGTGGTCATCGAGCCGATGCTGACCGACCAGTGGTACGTTCGCGCCGACGTGCTGGCGAAGCCCGCCGTAGAAGCGGTTGAAAACGGCGACATCCAGTTCGTGCCGAAGCAGTACGAAAACATGTATTTCTCCTGGATGCGCGATATTCAGGACTGGTGTATCTCCCGTCAGCTGTGGTGGGGTCACCGTATCCCGGCATGGTATGACAACGAAGGCAACGTTTACGTGGGCCGCACCGAAGACGAAGTGCGTCAGGAAAATAACCTCTCCGCCGACGTCGCCCTGCGCCAGGACGAAGATGTTCTGGATACCTGGTTCTCCTCCGCGCTGTGGACCTTCTCCACCCTCGGCTGGCCGGAAAACACCGACGCGCTGCGTCAGTTCCATCCGACCAGCGTGATGGTTTCCGGCTTTGACATCATCTTCTTCTGGATTGCCCGCATGATCATGATGACCATGCACTTCATCAAAGATGAAAACGGCAAGCCGCAGGTACCGTTCAAAACGGTCTATATGACCGGCCTGATTCGCGACGACGAAGGGCAGAAAATGTCCAAATCCAAGGGTAACGTCATTGACCCGCTGGATATGGTCGACGGCATCTCCCTGCCGGAGCTGCTGGAGAAACGTACCGGCAATATGATGCAGCCGCAGCTGGCGGAAAAAATCGCCAGACGCACCGAGAAACAGTTCCCGAACGGCATTGAGCCGCACGGCACCGATGCCCTGCGCTTCACTCTGGCGGCGCTGGCCTCCACCGGCCGCGACATCAACTGGGATATGAAGCGTCTGGAAGGTTACCGTAACTTCTGTAACAAGCTGTGGAACGCCAGCCGTTTCGTGCTGATGAATACCGAAGATCAGGACTGTGGCTTCAACGGCGGCGAAATGGTGCTCTCCCTGGCCGATCGCTGGATCCTCGCGGAGTTCAACCAGACCGTCAAAGCGTATCGCGAGGCGCTGGATAACTTCCGCTTCGATATCGCCGCCGGCATCCTGTATGAGTTCACCTGGAACCAGTTCTGCGACTGGTATCTGGAGCTGACCAAACCGGTGATGACCGGCGGTTCCGCAGCCGAGCTGCGCGGCACGCGTCATACGCTGGTGACCGTGCTGGAAGCTCTGCTGCGTCTGGCGCACCCGATCATTCCGTTCATCACTGAAACCATCTGGCAGCGGGTGAAAACCATCGTCGGTATCGATGCGGACACCATCATGCTGCAGCCGTTCCCGGTTTACGATGCGGCGCAGGTTGATGAAGCGGCGCTGGCCGATACCGAATGGCTGAAGCAGGCGATCGTCGCGGTGCGTAATATCCGTGCGGAAATGAACATCGCGCCGGGCAAACCGCTGGAACTGCTGCTGCGCGGCTGCAGCGAAGATGCGATTCGTCGTGTTAACGACAACCGCAGCTTCCTACTCAACCTGGCGCGCCTGGAAAGCATCACCGTGCTGCCTGCCGATGATAAGGGTCCGGTTTCCGTGACCAAAATCATCGACGGCGCCGAGCTGCTGATCCCGATGGCGGGGCTGATTGACAAACAAGCCGAGCTGGCGCGTCTGGCGAAAGAGGTCGCGAAAGTCGAAGCGGAGATTGGCCGTATCGAAGGTAAGCTCGCCAACGAAGGCTTCGTCGCCCGCGCGCCGGAAGCGGTGATTGCCAAAGAGCGCGAGAAGCTGGAAGGCTACGCGGAAGCGAAAAGCAAACTGATCGAACAGCAGGCCGTTATCGCCGCGCTGTAATCCTCCCGCCCCTTGCCTGTTCAGGCAAGGGGCGTTTTTATCCACGATACGCGCTTGCGCTCCCCCCGCTCCCGATGTTATTAACAACACCATCCGTCATTTTTTTGCTATGAGTAATCGTATGAATACGATCGCGACCGTTACGGCGTCGCTGCGCCGCATCACCGCTGAAGACAATGCTGCTATCGCCAACGTTATCCGCCAGGTTTCTGCGGAATACGGGCTGACGGCCGATAAGGGCTACACCGTAGCCGACCCCAACCTCGATGAGCTTTTTGAGCTCTACAGCCAGCCGGGCTCCGCCTACTGGGTGGTTGAACAGGATGGTCGGGTGGTCGGCGGCGGCGGAATTGCCCCGCTGGCTCATAGCGAACCGGATATCTGCGAACTGCAGAAAATGTATTTTATGACCTCTGCCCGCGGACAGGGGCTGGCGAAAAAGCTGGCGCTGCTGGCGTTAGATCACGCCCGCGAGCAGGGGTTCAAACGCTGCTATCTGGAAACCACCGCCTTTCTGAAAGAGGCCGTCGGGCTATATGAGCACCTGGGGTTCGAACATATCGACGGGCCCCTTGGCCGCACCGGACATGTGGATTGCGAAGTGCGAATGCTGAAAACGCTGTAAGCGCTTGCCCCGCCCGCGCGCTGCCTGCGGCGGCTCCCGGCACTCAGGTCACCCGGATAAGACGCGCAGCGTCGCTATCCGGGAACATCGCATCAGGCGATAACCGGCACGCCGCTGTGAAAGCGGAACTCCGCCTCCGGAGCGTTAATTAACGCCGCTTCCGCCTCGCCAAGCTGGCGTATGCGTTCGCTGATATCCTCATCGGCGATCTGCTGCGCCAGGTCCAGGTAGTCCTGATAATGGCGCGCCTCCGAACGCAGCAGCGACAGGTAAAACTTCTGCAGGTCTTCCTCCAGCCACGGCGCCAGCGCGGCAAACCGCTCGCACGAGCGCGCTTCAATATAGGCGCCGCAAATCAGCTTATCGATCAGCATCACCGGTTCGTGAGAACGCACCTCTCTGCGCAGCCCGCGGGCGTAGTTGCTGGCGGTGATTTTGACGTACGGGATGTCGTGCGCCTGCATCATTTCGCGCACCTGCCAGAAGTGATGCAGCTCTTCTTTAATCAGCAGGACCATGCTATCTATCAGCTGGCGGCCCCAGGGGTCGTCGGTTTGCGGCATGGTGCTTTTATTGATTCGCTTATGCAGCGCGACGAAATCCGGCTCCGGCCCCCAGCGGTAGGTGAAGTCCTCATACGGCTTGAGACAGGCCAGCAGTTCGTCGGCCCCCTCTTTATCGGCGACATATTTACGCACCAGCAGCAGCGCATTTTGCGCCGCCTTTAGCTCACAGACCATGTGATCGGTCAGCAGCAGCGGAAGATTTTCCGCTTTACGGGCTTCATCAATCCACGCCTGAGGCGTTGGACAGTGCAGGAAATTCAGTACGGGGGCGAGTATTTGCGGGTAATCCATGAATGATCCTTGCTATACGGCGGCGGGCGCCGCCGTATCCATCTGCAACCTTAGTGGCGAACCCCGTCGTCGTCTTCATCGACGAGATCGTCATCGTCTTCTTCGTCGCCGTCTTCGCCGTTAGGATCTTCGTAGTACGTGCCCCAGCCGTCATATTCCACGCCGAATTTTTCCGCCAGGTTCAGCAGCTGCTCAACCTGGGCGTCGATCAGCTCCACTTTCAGCGCGCTTTCGCTCAGGATATCGCAGCAGATAACCACATCGCCTTCTTCGACTTCCAGCTCTTCCGGCTCGGTCACTTCATAACCCAGTTTGAACGCTTCTACCGCCACTTTCTCCAGCGTTTCGAAGTCGTCGGCAGAGAGATGGTGCTCAATGGTGTACAGGGCGTCCGGATCGCTGCCGTCTTCGAGCAGCTCTTCGATTATCAGACGCGTTTCTTCACGCTGTTCTTCCAGTAGTTCCGGGTTTGCCATGGCTCGTTCCTCATAATGTGCGGCAGATACTTCTATTGTCACATACCGCCGTGATTGCCTCCACCTTTGCGCGAAAGATTTGTGCAATGGGGTTGCAAATGAATATTCATACATATAAATTGAATTTTAATTCAATAAGTGGCTTAAGCCATGTGAGGGAACCATGTCCGAGTTTTATCAGAAGCATTTTTTAAAGTTGCTTGATTTTACCCCAGCAGAAATTACCGCCCTGCTGAAGCTGGCGGCCAGACTGAAAACCGATAAGAAAAACGGTATTGAAATCCAGTATCTTGCTGGCAAAAACATCGCGCTCATCTTCGAAAAAGACTCTACCCGCACCCGATGCTCTTTCGAAGTTGCCGCATACGATCAGGGTGCCCGCGTCACTTATCTCGGGCCAAGCGGCAGCCAGATCGGCCACAAAGAATCGATTAAAGACACGGCCCGCGTGCTGGGGCGGATGTATGACGGTATTCAGTACCGCGGCCATGGCCAGGAAGTGGTCGAAACGCTTGCCGAATATGCCGGTGTTCCGGTGTGGAACGGCCTGACCAACGAATTTCATCCCACCCAGCTGCTGGCGGACCTGCTGACCATGCAGGAACATCTGCCGGGGAAAGCCTTCAACGACATGACCCTGGTCTATGCCGGCGACGCCCGCAACAATATGGGCAACTCGATGCTGGAAGCGGCGGCCCTCACCGGGCTGGATCTGCGCCTGGTGGCCCCGACGGCCTGCTGGCCGGAGGAGGGCCTGGTGGCGAAGTGCAAAGCGCTGGCGCAGAAAAACGGCGGTAACATTACCCTGACCGAAGATATCGCGGCGGGGGTTAAGGGCGCCGACTTTATCTATACCGACGTGTGGGTGTCGATGGGCGAAGCCAAAGAGAAGTGGGCCGAGCGTATTGCGCTGCTGCGTGATTACCAGGTGAACAGCGCGATGCTGGCGCTGACCGGCAATCCGCAGGTGAAGTTCCTGCACTGCCTGCCGGCGTTCCATGACGATCAAACCCTCCTGGGCCAGCAGATGGCGGCGGAATACGGCCTGCACGGCGGGATGGAAGTGACCGATGAGGTCTTTGAGTCGCCCGCCAGCATCGTCTTCGATCAGGCGGAAAACCGGATGCATACCATCAAAGCGGTGATGGTCGCGACGCTGGCGAAATAACCTTATCAGCTCTGAGTTATCCTCCCGGATAGCGGCGCCAGCGCCTTATCCGGGCGACCTGACTCAGCACCCTCGCGCCGGCCAGCATAACGCCACCGGGGCTGGGGTTACGCCACCCGCATCTTCACCACCGCCTTACGCACTTTTGCCGGCTCCCCCACCGCACACAGCGGCTTATGCACTTCTCCGGGATAAAACACCACAAAGTCGCCCTCATTGAGGATCACGGTTTGCTCCTGCTCGCCGGCGGGCAGAAACGCGATGTCTTTCTCCGCCAGCCAGTCGGTATCCGGCGCCCCGGCAGGCCGCGTGCTGAAGGTCATCCCCTCCTGGCCGCGCAGTACGATCTGGATATCCAGATAACGCACATGATATTCGGCGCGGCGAGCGGCGAGCGGTTCGGTACTGTCTTCTGAGATCAGATAAAACAGCGTGTTGCCGTCAATATCGTGTTTACCGGGCGGCGTCTCCGCGGTGACGTGCGCTTTAATGTATTCAATCGCCTGACGCAGCGCGTCCGGCAGCCAGGCCTGCAGATGGTGAATGTGACCGACGATCATAATAACCCTCAAATATAAAACGGCTTTTCATTTTCGTTTTTATACGCCCCCTGGCGGTACCATACCAGCTCTTTTTTATGCTTTTTTGCGCTGACGCAAGCTTATCGAAGCAATCGTTTTCTTGTTTGCGTACTAATCGCTTGATCCGAAATTTGAGCTGCGTATAATGCCGGTCGATTTGCCGGGAGGAAGCATGGTCTACTGCGTACGACATTCTGTCTTACCGCGTCTGAAAACAGGCGCTGGCGTAGCGTTTTTCTTTCCGTTGCTCAAGAATTCTCGAAGCCCCTTATTCAAGGGGCTTTTTTTTTGCCCAGGCGTCAGGAGATAAACATGGCTAACCCGCTATATCAAAAACATATCATTTCCATAAACGATCTCAGCCGAGAAGACCTCGAACTGGTCCTGGCGACCGCTGCAAAACTAAAAGCGAATCCACAGCCAGAACTGCTGAAGCATAAGGTTATCGCCAGCTGTTTCTTTGAAGCCTCCACCCGTACCCGTCTGTCGTTTGAAACCTCGATGCATCGCCTCGGCGCCAGCGTGGTGGGCTTCTCCGACAGCAGCAACACTTCGCTGGGCAAAAAAGGCGAAACCCTGGCCGACACCATTTCGGTCATCAGCACCTACGTTGACGCCATCGTCATGCGTCACCCGCAGGAAGGGGCCTCGCGCCTGGCCACCGAATTTTCCGGCGGTATTCCGGTGCTCAACGCCGGCGACGGGGCGAACCAGCACCCGACGCAGACCCTGCTGGATCTGTTCACCATTCAGGAAACCCAGGGGCGCCTGGAAAACCTCAACGTCGCGATGGTCGGCGACCTCAAGTACGGCCGCACCGTCCACTCGCTGACCCAGGCGCTGGCGAAGTTTAGCGGCAACCGTTTCTACTTCATCGCCCCGGACGCGCTGGCGATGCCGCAGTACATCCTTGATATGCTGGATGAAAAAGGAATTGCCTGGAGCGTGCATAGCGCCATCGATGAGGTGATGGAAGAGGTGGATATTCTGTACATGACCCGCGTCCAGAAAGAGCGTCTGGATCCATCCGAATACGCCAACGTCAAGGCGCAGTTTGTCCTGCGTGCCGCCGACCTCGAAGGCGCCCGACACAACATGAAAGTGCTGCATCCGCTGCCGCGCATTGATGAAATCACCACCGATGTCGATAAAACGCCGCACGCCTGGTATTTCCAGCAGGCCGGCAACGGCATCTTCGCACGCCAGGCGTTACTGGCACTGGTACTGAATAGCGAGCTGGCTCTGTAAGGGGGAACGACCATGACACACGATAATAAATTGCAGGTAGAAGCCATTAAACGTGGCACCGTCATTGACCATATCCCTGCGCAGGTGGGCTTTAAGCTGCTGACGCTGTTCAAGCTGACCGAAACGGACCAGCGCATCACCATCGGCCTGAATCTGCCGTCAGGTGAAATGGGCCGCAAGGACCTGGTAAAAATCGAGAATACCTTCCTCACCGACGAGCAGGTTAACCAGCTGGCGCTGTACGCCCCGCATGCCACGGTCAACCGCATCGACGATTATGAAGTGGTGGGTAAATCGCGCCCGAACCTGCCGGATCGGATCAACAACGTGCTGGTCTGCCCGAACAGCAACTGCATCAGCCACGCTGAGCCGGTTTCTTCCAGCTTTGCGGTCAAAAAGCGCGCCAATGATATCGCGCTGAAGTGCAAATATTGTGAAAAAGAGTTTTCACATTATGTCGTTCTGGCCAACTAATTGAGGTTGGTATTGGCGACCCGGCTCCCTATAATGGCCGGGTCCCCTACGCGCTATCCTGCAAGCGGCCTCTTTGTCGGCGGCGTGAGCGCCCACGGCGACTCGCTCCCTGCCGCATCGATGCAACCCCAAGGATTCCGCGTCACTACTTAATCATGCTGTTATTCAGGAGAACTCATGTCTAAAACTATCGCGACGGAAAATGCACCAGCAGCAATCGGCCCGTACGTTCAGGGTGTTGATCTGGGTAGCATGATCATCACTTCCGGCCAAATCCCCGTCGACCCGAAAACCGGTAGCGTGCCGGAAGATGTCGCCGCGCAGGCGCGTCAGTCTCTGGACAACGTGAAAGCTATCGTGGAAGCGGCAGGCCTGAAAGTGGGCGATATTGTTAAAACCACCGTATTCGTCAAAGATCTCAACGATTTCGCCACCGTGAATGCCGCTTATGAAGCGTTTTTCAGCGAGCATAATGCGACCTTCCCGGCACGTTCCTGTGTTGAAGTGGCGCGCCTGCCGAAAGATGTGAAGATCGAGATCGAAGCGATCGCGATTCGTCGCTAAGCGCTTCTTTCCCCTCACCCGCCCGCTGTTAAGTCACGCGTCGGGTGAGGGAGTTTCCTCACTCTACCTTCGTCGCCCGCAGCAGCTTCTCCAGCGGATAGACCGCCGCAATCACCAGCTCATCCTGGGTTTTCGCCGCCTCGTCGAGCTGCGCCTGAACCGAAGCATACTCTTTATCGTCCAGCGTCCCCTGACGCGCCACCAGATCGGTCAGCCGCAGGCCTAACGTCGCCAGTTTATCCACCTGCTGTACCACCGGCCCGATCGCCGCCAGCTGATAGCTATTTTCCGTCAACGCCTGAACATCGGCGGTGTTATTTTGCCAGCGGCTAAAGATATGGCGTAACGCGTCCGCGCTTTCGTTGTCTTCCGCATCGCTGATTAAACGTTCCGCCCAGCGGTCGAGGCTGCGGACGGTGGCGCTTTCCGCGGGCAGCGCATCGGCCAGGCGGTTTAACGGCTCGAACAGATCGTAATGGTTGGCCTGGAATTTCAGGTGCTGACGGGTGTAGTAGTGCGCCGGTTCCAGCGCCTGGGCGAGGATTTGCAGCGGCAGGGTGCTGCTGCCGTTGGCCAGGCGCGTGAACTGCACCAGCTGCTGGGTATGCTGCTGCAGGCCGACCGAGACCGTTGACCAGCTGTCCATCGCCTGCAGGCGCTGATACATATTGTCGCTATCGTTAACATCCTGCGCCGACCACAGCCGCTCCGCCACCGCGAAGGCCCGCGGCCACAGTTTAATATCCAGCACCGGCGCCGCGACGTTTTCCGCCCACAGCGCCGCTTCACCGCCGAGCAGGTTCTTCTGCTGGTCCGCGCCGGGGACCACCGGCGGCGTGCCCTGAGGCACCGCTTCCAGCCTCTGCCCGCTGACAGGATAGCGGGCGTTGCCCAGCAGGAAATAGCCGCTCAGCTTATCGTCGTTCACGCTCAGTACCGGCCGGGTTTCCCCCATCCAAGTGTCGACGCGGAAGGTCAGCCGATCGTCGCCTGACCATTCAATATCCTGCACCGCACGGCGGGATTTACCTGTGAAGTCAATAAAGCCGCGCCAGCCGCCCTCGCCTTTGACCAGGGTAAAAGTGCCCTCTACCGCGCTTCCCTTCAGCCTTGGCATGGTGAAGCTCCAGCTCTGGGCGCTGTCGTTGTCGCTAATCGTATCAACGCCGTTGAGCCCCTGCGGCACGATCTCATTGCGGTAGTGGTAGGCGGTGTACTGCGGCTGGTCGAGATAAAAACCGGTGGAAAGGATCCCGCGATAGCCCTGTTTGGTCACCTCTCCCAGCGCGTCCTGCCCCTGCCAGGACTGGATCAGAATGCTTTTTGGCAGATCGGGGTGATAGATTTCATCCCAGCCCACCATCTGGCGATGGTATTTTTCGAGGATCGTCTCCAGCTTACGGTTGAAATACGCCTGCAGCGCGTGGCTATCGGCCAGCCCCTTCTGGCGCATAAATTTCTGGATCGCCGGGTTCGCCTGCCATTGGCTGTCATCGACCTCATCGCCGCCGATATGCAGATAGGGATCGGGGAAGATCGCCGCCAGTTCGCCGATCATCGCCTCGGCAAAGGCGTAGGTGGCCTCTTTCGTCGGATCGAGTACCGGTTTGAGTACTCCCCAGTGGCGCTCCATTTCATACGGCCCCGGGGCGCTCATCAGCTCCGGGTAGGCCACCGCAATCGCCGACGCATGACCGGGCATATCGATTTCCGGCACCACCCGGATACCGCGTTCCGCGGCATAGCGCACCACCTCTTTCATCTGCGCCTGGGTGTAATACAGCCCGTCGCTGGCCTTCTGCTGCAGTTTCGGATAGCGCGTGGAGCAAAGCGCCAGCCCTGATCGTCAGTCAGATGCCAGTGGAAAACGTTCAGTTTGGCCGCCGCCATGCCGTCGATCTGCCGCTTGATGGCGTCCAGCGGCATAAAGTGGCGCGCGGAGTCCAGCAGCAGCCCGCGCCACGGGAAGCGCGGCGCATCATCGATCGTAACGTAAGGAATCGCGGTATTCTCGGGCCCGTTCTGAATCAGCTGGAGCAACGTTTCCATGCCGCGCAGCGCGCCAAAGCGGGTGTTCGCCCGCAGCGTCACCCCGTCGGCCGCGACCGTCAGCTGATAGCGTTCGTCGCTATCGGGACGGGGGAGCGGCGGCACTTTTTTGCCAATCACTACGTTAATCGTCGGCGTTTTCACCGGCGCCACCTGCGGCTGCAGCGTCCAGCCGGTCTGGCGGGCAATACGTTCCCGCCAGCGCCCCACGGCGTCGCCAAGATCGTCGCCGCTGACGCTCAGCGTCAGTTGGTTATTGAGTACTAACGCGCCCTGCGATTGCGGGCGTTCAACGTGGGCCGGCCACGGCATCAGCGGCAGGTCGCCGGCCGGGGCGGCCTGGGCCAGAGCGCCGAAGAGTAGTCCGCTGCTCAGCAGGCCGTAGCGCACAGTGTTAAGCATGAGTTTTCCTTTTGATGACGGGCCAAAAAAAAGCAAAACATTGGGTTAACATGCGCGCAAAAGAGCGTCAAGAGAATGGGATGACGGGGTTCACAACTTTCTGAGATTTAAGAGAAATGCCAGAATAGCCTCTCTCCTGGCGGCGGAGAGAGGCGGCGGGGAAAATTGCGCTTACTGCCAGCCGTAACGGCGGCTATAGAAGCCTTTCACCATCTGGGTCAGCGTCATGTAGCCCGCCAGAATGGCAATCAGCCACGGGAAGTAGCTCAGCGGCAGGGCCTGCAGCTGCAGATAGCCGGCCAGCGGCGAGAACGGCAGCGCGATGCCGACGATCATCACCACCAGCGTCATGGCGAACAGCGGCCACGCGGCGCGGCTCTGGACGAACGGAATACGTCGCGTACGGATCATATGCACAATCAGCGTTTGCGACAGCAGCCCTTCGATAAACCAGCCCGACTGGAACAGCGTCTGCGCTTCCGGGACGTTGGCGTGGAAGACCCACCACATCAGACAGAAGGTCAGGATATCGAAAATCGAGCTTATCGGGCCAAAGAAGACCATAAAGCGCCCCAGCTCGGCGGGGTTCCAGCGCTGCGGTTTGCGAATCTGCTCATCATCGACGTTATCAAACGGAATCGCCACCTGGGAGACATCGTACAGCAGGTTCTGGATCAGTAAGTGCAGCGGCAGCATCGGCAGGAACGGCAGGAATGCGCTCGCCACCAGCACGCTGAAAACATTACCGAAGTTCGAACTGGCGGTCATTTTGATGTACTTCAGCATGTTGGCAAAGGTGCGGCGCCCTTCGATCACCCCCTCTTCCAGCACCATCAGGCTTTTTTCCAGCAGAATGATATCCGCCGCTTCACGGGCGATATCCACCGCGCCATCGACGGAAATACCGATATCCGCCGCGCGCAGCGCCGGGGCGTCGTTGATGCCATCGCCCATGAAACCCACCACATGCCCTTCGCGTTTGAGCAGCGTAACGATACGCTCTTTATGCAATGGCGCGAGACGGGCAAACAGGGTGGTACGTTTAGCCAGCGCCGCCAGCTCGTCATCGCTCAGGGTTTCAATCTGGCTGCCGGTCACCACCTCGCCGGCATCCAGCCCCACCTCATGGCACACCTTCGCCGCCACCAGCTCGCTATCGCCGGTAAGAATTTTGACGTTAATTCCGCTGGCCTTCAGCGCTTTCAGCGCCGGGGCGGTGGTCTCTTTCGGCGGATCGAGGAAGGCGATGTAGCCTTCCAGAATCAGGTCCGACTCATCGGCCCGCTGATAATCCCCTTCGCGAGCGGGCAGATAGCGGGTCGCTACCGCCACGACGCGCAGCCCCTGGCGGTTGAGCGTATCGGTCACCCGGCGGATACGGCGCAGCATGGTGTCGTCCAGCGGCACGATTTCGCCGTTGTAGTTCACCTGAGTCGAGACGTTAAGGATCTCCTGCAGCGCCCCTTTGCAGATCAGCTGATGAACGCCTTCCAGCTCGCTCACCACCACCGACATCCGGCGGCGTTCAAAATCGAACGGGATCTCATCCACTTTCTGCCAGCGCTCGGCAAGCTGGCGGGCGGCATCCAGCTCGACCCCTTCCAGCACCGCGGTATCCAGCAGGTTTTTCAACCCGGTCTGATAGTGGCTGTTCAGCCATGCGGCGTGCAGCACGCGTTCGCTGACCTTGCCGGAGACGTCGGTATGGTTTTCCAGCACGATTTTATCCTGGGTCAGGGTACCGGTTTTATCGGTGCACAGGATGTCCATCGCGCCAAAGTTCTGGATCGCATCGAGGTGTTTCACAATCACTTTCTGTTTCGACAGCTTCACCGCCCCGCGCGCCAGGGTGGAAGTGACGATCATCGGCAGCATTTCCGGCGTCAGCCCGACCGCCACCGACAGCGCAAACAGCGCCGCTTCCCACCAGTCGCCTTTGGTGTAGCCGTTAATCAGCAGCACCACCGGCGCCATCACCAGCATAAAGCGAATCAGCAGCATACTGACGCGGCTGATGCCTTTCTGGAAGGCGTTAGGTTCGCTCTCCTGCTCGCTGACCCGCCCGGCCAGCTGACCAAACCAGGTGTTGCCGCCGGTCGCAAAGACCATCGCCTGCGCCGTACCGCTCACCACGTTGGTGCCCATAAAGCACAGGGTATCGCACTCAAGCGGGTTGCTTTGCTGCGGGTCGCGGCTGCGGGCCACTTTTTCCACCGGCAGCGATTCGCCGGTCAGCGACGCCTGCGCCACGAACAGATCCCGCGCCTGGAGGATGCGCAGGTCCGCCGGGATCATATCCCCGGCCGACAGCTTGACGATATCGCCCGGCACCAGCCGATCGATCGGCAGCTCGCACCAGCGGCTTTCCCCCTGCTCATTGACCACCCGCAGCACCGTCGCGGTGTTGCTGACCATCGCCTTCAGGGCATCCGCCGCCTTGGTTGAGCGAGCTTCCTGAATAAAGTTGAGCAGCGTGGAGATCCCGACCATCAGCGCAATCACGCCCGCGGCGAACAGATCTTCCGTCGAATAGGAGACGATGCCCAGCACCGTCAGCAGCAGATTGAACGGGTTGCGATAGCAGGTCCACAGATGAACCCACCACGGCGCCGGCTTCTGCGCCGGAATTTGGTTATCGCCGTGCTCGGCGATTTTCTGCGCGACTTCGCCCTCGTTGAGCCCTTCCGGGTGGCTGGCGAAGGCGCGCCAGATTTCATTGTCGTCCATCGCCGCGACGTCCAGGCAGCGTTTGCCTAGCGAGTCCGGGATCGGCGCGCTGGTCAGATTACGCGCATCAGGTAATGGATCGCGCTGAACCAGTCGGCGCGGCAAGTGGCGGCTAAGCTGCGCGAACAGCTGCCGGGTCATATTTTTCAGCATAAACAGTCCCTCCGCGCTCGCACGGGCGAACGCAGCACAACGGACAGGCACGATAAAACCATACCCGTCAGGTATTATTTTTTTATGGCAGGGACATCAAGGACGTCACTGCTTTACGCTTCCGGTAAAGCAGTGCTAAGCAGGCTTACCGGAAAAAGGGGTAACTCCATCGCGGATGAGGAGTGGGATCGGGGTCCATAAAATCTCCGGTAAGTGAGTAAAAAAAACGGCGCTGAGTATACCGCGCACGGCGGACAACTCGTAGCCACTTTCGCAATGATAACCCCGCGTAACTAAACCAGACGTAAACCAGACTTTGCTCATTGCGATTGGGTTGAGTAGCATTAGGCTCACTAAAACTGGATAGCGACGAGAACCCTGCATGCAAAACCGGCTGACCATCAAAGATATCGCGCGCTTAAGCGGCGTCGGGAAATCGACGGTGTCACGAGTGCTCAACAATGAAAGCGGTGTTAACGAGCGCACCCGTGAACGGGTAGAAGCGGTGATGCTGCAATACGGTTTCTCGCCCTCCCGCTCCGCGCGCGCCATGCGCGGCCAGAGCGACAAAGTGGTGGCCATCATCGTCACCCGTCTCGATTCGCTGTCGGAAAACCTCGCCGTGCAGACCATGCTGCCGGCGTTTTACGAGCAGGGTTACGATCCGATTATGATGGAAAGCCAGTTCTCCCCGGCGCTGGTTGCCGAGCATCTGGGGATCCTCGCCCGCCGCAATATCGACGGCGTGGTGCTGTTTGGCTTTACCGGCATTAGCGAAGAGATGCTGACGCCGTGGCGGGAAACGCTGGTGCTGCTGGCCCGCGACGCGCCGGGCGTCGCCTCCGTCTGTTACGACGACGACGGCGCGGTGAAAATGTTGATGCAGCGTCTCTACGAGCGCGGGCACCGCCATATCAGCTTCCTCGGGGTGCCGCACAGCGACGTCACCACCGGGCAACGCCGCCATCAGGCCTATCTCGATTTCTGTACGCAGTACCAGCTCACCCCTACCGCCGCCCTGCCGGGGCTGGCCATGAAGCAGGGTTATGAAAATGTCGCCAGCGTCCTGACTCCCGACACCAGCGCGCTGCTTTGCGCCACCGATACCCTCGCCCTCGGCGCCAGCAAATATTTACAAGAGCAGCGTATCGATAGCCTGCAGCTTGCCAGCGTCGGCAGTACGCCGCTGATGAAGTTTCTCCATCCGGAGATCATCACCGTCGATCCCGGCTATGGCGAGGCCGGACGCCAGGCGGCACAACAGCTGATCGCCCAGATCGCCGGCCAGGCGGATCCCCGTCAGATAGTGATTCCCGCCGCGCTTATTTAAGCCCGCCCGCGGGATTTATGTGATCGTTGCTGCGTTTCGGGAACGTTCCCATTTTGCAAATGAAGCGAACCGGTTAGGATTCGTCTCAGGTCATTACGCAATCTCTTCCCTCTGTTTTGAGGCCTTACAATGAGTAAAGTAAATCAGCAGGACATCGATAAATTGATCGAACTGGTGGGCGGGCGCGACAACATCGCCACCGTCAGCCACTGTATTACCCGTCTGCGCTTTGTGCTGAACAATCCGGCCATCGCCAAACCAAAAGAAATTGAACAACTGCGCATGGTGAAAGGCTGCTTTACCAACGCCGGGCAGTTCCAGGTGGTGATCGGCACCGAGGTCGGCGATTACTACAAAGCCCTGCTGGCCACGACCGGCAAGTCCTCGGCGGATAAAGAGCAGGCCAAGAAGGCCGCGCGGCAGAACATGAAGTGGCACGAGCAGCTGATCTCGCACTTTGCCGAGATCTTCTTCCCGCTGCTGCCGGCGCTGATCAGCGGCGGCCTGATCCTCGGCTTCCGTAACGTGATCGGCGACCTGCCGATGAGCAACGGGCAGACGCTGGCGCAAATGCACCCGTCGCTGAAAAGCATTTATGACTTCCTGTGGCTGATTGGCGAAGCCATCTTCTTCTATCTGCCGGTCGGGATCTGCTGGTCGGCGGTGAAGAAAATGGGCGGCACGCCAATCCTCGGCATCGTGCTCGGCATCACCCTGGTCTCTCCGCAGCTGATGAACGCCTATCTGCTGGGTCAGCAGCTGCCGGAAGTGTGGAACTTCGGCCTGTTCACCATCGCGAAGGTCGGCTATCAGGCGCAGGTGATCCCGGCGCTGCTGGCGGGCCTGGCGCTCGGCTTTATCGAAACGCGTCTGAAACGTATCGTCCCTGACTACCTCTACCTGGTGGTGGTGCCGGTCTGCTCCCTGATTCTGGCGGTGTTCCTCGCCCACGCCTTCATCGGCCCGTTTGGCCGCATGATTGGCGACGGCGTCGCCTTCGCGGTACGCCACCTGATGACCGGCAGCTTCGCGCCGGTTGGCGCCGCGCTGTTCGGCTTCCTGTATGCGCCGCTGGTGATTACCGGGGTCCATCAGACCACGCTGGCTATCGATATGCAGATGATTCAGAGCATGGGCGGCACCCCGGTGTGGCCGTTGATTGCCCTGTCTAACATCGCTCAGGCCTCCGCGGTGGTCGGCATTATTATCGCCAGCCGTAAACAGAATGAGCGTGAAATCTCGGTACCGGCCGCCATCTCCGCCTACCTCGGCGTGACCGAACCGGCGATGTACGGGATCAACCTGAAGTACCGCTTCCCGATGCTCTGCGCGATGGTCGGCTCCGGTCTTGCCGGCCTGCTGTGCGGCCTGAATGGCGTCATGGCGAACGGTATCGGCGTCGGCGGCCTGCCGGGCATCCTCTCCATCCAGCCGACTTACTGGCAGGTCTATGGCTTGGCGATGGCCATCGCGGTAGTGGTGCCGATTGTTCTCACCACCTTCGTCTACCAGCGTAAATTCCGTCAGGGCACCTTACAGATTGTCTGATTTTTTTCTTCCGGGGCGCGATGGCGCCCCCTTCGTTGTAGCAGGAAAGCGATATGAATACCCTTCCCCTCTGGTGGCAAAACGGCGTTATTTACCAAATTTATCCGAAGAGTTTCCAGGACACGACCGGCAGCGGTACCGGCGATCTGCGCGGGGTAACCTCGCGCCTCGACTATCTGCAAAAACTCGGGGTGGATGCCCTCTGGCTGACGCCGTTCTACGTCTCGCCGCAGGTTGATAACGGCTACGACGTGGCGAACTATACCGCCATCGATCCCGCCTACGGTACGCTGGATGATTTCGACGAGCTGGTCGCCGGGGCGAAAGCCCGCGGGATCCGCATCGTGCTGGATATGGTTTTCAACCATACCTCTACCGCCCACGCCTGGTTTCGCGAGTCGTTAAATAGCGCGAGTCCGTACCGCCAGTTTTATATCTGGCGTGACGGCGAGCCCACCACGCCGCCCAATAACTGGCGCTCGAAGTTTGGCGGCAACGCCTGGCAGTGGCACGCCGGGAGCGGGCAGTACTACCTGCACCTGTTCGCCGCGGAACAGGCGGATCTCAACTGGGAAAATCCGACGGTCCGCGCCGAACTGAAAAAGGTCTGCGAATTCTGGGCCGATCGCGGCGTCGACGGCCTGCGCCTCGATGTGGTCAATCTGATTTCTAAAGACCAGGCGTTCCCGTCGGACCCGCAGGGCGATGGCCGCCGTTTTTATACCGACGGCCCGCGGGTCCACGAGTTCCTGCAGGAGATGAGCCGCGATGTCTTTACGCCGCGCAACCTGATGACGGTAGGCGAGATGTCCTCGACCTCGCTGGAACATTGCCAGCAGTACGCGGCGCTGGACGGCCGCGAGCTGTCGATGACCTTTAACTTCCACCACCTGAAGGTGGATTATCCCGGCGGCGAAAAGTGGACTCTGGCGCGCCCGGACTACGTGGCACTGAAAGCGTTGTTCAGCCACTGGCAGCAGGGGATGCACAACCGGGCGTGGAACGCGCTGTTCTGGTGTAACCACGATCAGCCGCGTATCGTTTCGCGCTTCGGCGACGAGGGCGAATATCGCGTACCGGCGGCCAAAATGCTGGCGATGGTGCTGCACGGTATGCAGGGCACCCCTTATATCTATCAGGGGGAAGAGATTGGCATGACCAACCCGCACTTCTCGCGCATCAGCGATTATCGCGACGTCGAAAGCCACAATATGTTTATTGAACGTTCGGCGCAGGGCCAGGCGCCCGATGAGCTGCTGGCGATCCTTGCCAGTAAATCACGTGATAACAGCCGGACGCCGATGCAGTGGGACTGCCGCGAACAAGGGGGGTTCACCGAGGGCGAACCGTGGATTGCGCTGTGCGATAACTACCGGACGATCAACGTCGACGCGGCGCTGGCGGACCCGGATTCGGTCTTCTACGTCTATCAGCAGCTGATTACGCTACGCAAAACGACGCCGGTGTTGACCTGGGGCGACTACCGGGACCTGCTGCCGGAACACCCGTCTCTGTGGTGCTACCGCCGTCAATGGCAGGGGAAGACGCTGATCGTCGCCGCCAACCTGAGCCGCGAGTTCCAGACCTGGCAACCGGACGAGATGGACGGCGAGTGGCGGGTGCTGATGAGCAACTACGCGGAGGCGGCAAACCGTCCGGCGGCCACCACGTTGCGTCCGTTCGAAGCGGTGTGGTGGCTGCAGGAGTAAAACCGTTCCCCCGCTCGCGCTACGCTGAGCGGGGTTACGCTCTGTCGGCGGAGGACAGGGCGGCGCTGGCTTCCTGCTGCGTCGACGCATGCTCCTCTTTCGCTTTCAGCCGGTCCCACGCGCGGAAGAACGGGTAATAGACCAGCAGCGAGATGCCCAGGTTAACCACCTGCAGGATGGTCCCGGAAAGATGTCCGCCGGTGGCCAGATAGCCGCTGACGAAAATCGGGGTGGTAAACGGCAGCGCAATCCCCGCCGGCGGCGCCACCAGCCCGGTGGCCATCGCGGTATAGGAGACAATCACCAGCAATACCGGGGTCAGAATAAACGGCAGGAAGAACCAGGGGTTCATCACCAGCGGGATCCCAAACACCATCGGTTCGCTGATATTGAACAGCGCCCCCGGCGCGGCAATTTTGCCCAGCTGCTTCATCTGCTGGCTGCGACTGCGGAACAGCATAAAGATCACCAGCCCGAGCAGCGCTCCGGTACCGCCGGGAGCAATCCACAGGTCGTAAAACTGCTGAGTGATGATGTGCGGAATCGGCTGACCGTTCTGAAACGCCGTCAGGTTTTCCGACATATTCGCCAGCCACACCGGCTGGATAAATACCAGCACGATGGCATCGCCGTGCAGACCCAGGGTCCACAGAATCCCGATCAGGATAACCGAGACGATCATCCCCGGCAGCGTACCGCCGACATGATGCATCGGAATACCGATAATCGTGGCGATCATGCTGTTAATATCGCCGAACGGCGAGGCTTCCACGATCAGACGCAGCGCCAGCACCACCGCCAGCACGCAGAAGCCGGGGATCAGCGCGAGGAATGATTTCGCCACCGCCGGCGGCACGCCGTCCGGCATGCGGATCACCAGGTTGCGCCCGGCGACAAAGCGGTAAATCTCGGTGGAGAGCAGCGAAATGACGATAGCGACAAACAGCCCCTGGCTGCCAACCAGGCCAACCGGAATCACCCCTTTAACCACCTCCGCCGCGCCGTGTACCGGGGTAAACAGCGTGTGCTGCGGGATGGTCATCACAAAGGCCACCAGCGACATCGCCCCGGCGGTGAGCGGGTCCAGGGTACGGTATTTCTCCGCCAGCCGGTAAGCGATGCCGAAGCTTGAGATCAGCGCCATGATGTCGTAGGTCGCCTTCACCGGATAGAGAATTTTATCGCGCCAGACGTCGCCAAACAGGCTGCTCATCATGTCGGCGTAGCCGGGGATGGGCAGATAGGCGAAAATCAGGAAAAACGAACCAATCAACATAAACGGCATATTCAGAATAATGCCGTCACGCACGGACAGGACATGTTTTTGCCCGGCGATTTTCAGCGCCGCCGGCATGACGTAGCGTTCAATGAAAGTAGTGTTCGACATGTGCGATCCCCGAAGGAAAAAACGGTCAGTTAAATTGCGTCAGCCATTGACGGTTGATGGTTAACACTTCATCCAGCAGCGCCTGGGCATCGGTGACATTCCCCACCAGCGGGTTGGTCACCAGCGCCAGCAGCGCGCTGTCGCGACAGCCGTGTACCGCCGCCTCAATGGTCAGTCGTTCAAAGGCTTTTACCTGCTGCGTCAGGCCATTCATCGCCGGAGGCAATGGGCCAAACGTCAGCGGACGGGCGCCCTGCGCGTCAATAATGCTGTTGGTCTCCACCACCGCATCGTCGTCCAGGCCATGGATCGCCCCGTTATTACGGGTGTTCACCACCATCTCCTTGCCGAGATTGTTGTGGATGGCATTAATCAGTTCCACCGCGACTTCAGAGTAGTACGCGCCGCCGCGGAAGCTGAGCTGCTCCGGTTTCTCATCCAGATGCGGATCGGCGTACAGCGCGAACAGCTCCTGTTCGACCTTCATCACCTGCTCGGCGCGGGTGCCTTTGTTTTTCGCCGCGGCGATCTCTTCCGCCAGCATCGCCGGCGTCAGCCAGAAATAGCGGTGATACGGGCAAGGAATCGCCTTCAGCGCCCGCAGAAATTCCGCCGGCCACGGCAGCTCCTTGATGTTGTTCATCGACAGCGCCTGGCCATCGCACAGCATATCGATCACCTGGCGGGTCACATCCTGGCGCCCCTGCATCACCCGGTGCACCCAGACCATATGGTTGAGTCCGGCAAAGCGCAGTTTGACCTCTTCCTCTTTTGCCCCCAGCATGCCAACAATCATGTGCTGCATATTAATCGGTACGTTGCACAGGCCAATAATCTTCGCCTTGCTGTAGCGGCTCACCGCTTCGGTCACTATCCCGGCCGGGTTGGTGAAGTTGAGAATAAAGGCCTCCGGCGCCAGCGCCTCCACCTTCCGCGCCACCTCAAGGATCACCGGGATCGTCCGCAGCGCTTTGGCAAACCCGCCGACGCCGGTGGTCTCCTGGCCCAGCAGGTTGTACTTCAGCCCCAGACGTTCATCCGCGGCGCGCGCCGCCAGCTGTCCAACGCGCAGCTGGGTCAATACAAAGCTGGCGCCGCGAATCGCCTCATCAAGCGCAAAGTGGACGCTGACGACGACGTGTTCCAGCCCCTGGCGTTTAAGCATCCGCCGCGTCAATGCGGCGATAATCTCCACCTTTTCACGGCCTGATTCCACGTCAACCAGCGCCAGCTCCGTGACCGGAAGCTGCTCATAACGAACGATAATTCCTTCAATCAGCTCCGGCGTGTAACTACTCCCGCCGCCAATAACGGCGATTTTCAGCGTGTGCATAGAGACCTCTTTTCGGCATGCAAAGAGCCGCACGCAACCCGCATGATTGCGCGTAATGGTTCAGGTTTTAGAGAGAAAAATCAGTGATTCAGCAGCGCGAGCGCCTTATCAAGCACGGCGGCGCCGCGCATCATCCCGTAGTCGGCCATATCAATCACCGCCACCGCTTTACCGTGCGGGGCGGCCAGCGCGCTCAGGCGTCCGGCTTCATATTTCACCTGCGGCCCCAGCAGGATCACATCCGCATTGGCCAGCTCACGCTCAAACTCCGCCACCGCCACCGCGTAAATATCGAGCGACAGCGCGCGCTGCTGCGCTTCCGCTTTCATCTTGCTGACCAGCATGCTGGTCGACATCCCCGCGGCACAACACAGAACGATTCGTTGCATAACCTTTCCTCTTTTGGCTTCGTGATCTGGCCCATGAGGGCATACACGAATATATTGTTAAGATTGTGTGAAAGTGAAGGCTATATGAAAATAATTTTCACCGATGTGATCGAAGCGTAATTTTTCATCATTATTACCTCCCCTCTCCGGGGAATAAAGCGGTCAGTCATAGGAAATAGCCGGCGCTGATGCTATAAATAGCCCTCATCGGTAAGTGAAAAATATTTTCATGCCATGTTCTGCAGAAAGGAACAGTCAGGATGGATATCGTAGGTCAGTTGCAGGAAGGGTTCGTTCGTTTTAGCGCCCAGGAGTCGCGGGTCGCCGCGTTTATCCTCGAAAACTTAAGCTTTACCGCCAGCGCCTCCATCGACGAGCTGGCCGCCAGCGCCGGCGTCAGCCCGGCGACCATCACCCGCTTTGCCCGCTCCGTCGGCTGCGAGGATATTCGCGATTTGCGCAAGCAGCTGGCGCAGGCCAGCGAACGCCGCGCCAGCTGGCTCAACCCCGGCAGCGACGCCCTGCCCGCCGCCTGGCGGGATAAGCTGAGCTATCTTGGCGATACGCTCACGCGTCAGTTGACGCATACTTCAGAAGCGGCGCTCGACAAGCTCAGGTCCCGTCTGCGCAGCGCCCGCGCCGTCCACTGCTTCGCCCTTGGCGCGCAGGATACCGCCCTGGCCACCTTGTTACAGCATCAGCTCCTGCCCTCCGGCATTGCCATTAATCTGTGTCAGGACGCGGCGTTGATGCGGATGACCGCCAGCACCCTCACCGACGATCACCTCCTGCTGGTACTGGTGACCGCCGGAGCCGACACGATTTTACAAAGCGCCACGCTACAGGCGCGGACGCAGGGCGTCACCATCCTCGCCCTGACGCCGGAAAATCATACGCTGGCGAATATGGCCGCCGACATTATTCCCCTGCCGGAAAACCCGCAGCTGGCCCGCTACGCCCTGCTGCTGCTGGTCGATCTGCTCAATGACACCCTGATGGCCTGAAAGCGCGTCACGCCGGGTCTGGCTGTTCGCCATCCAGGCCCGTTTTTTGCTTATTTTATAAGCAGATAAATTTACATTCGCCCGCACGCCCCACCATCCGTACTCTCCTGTTTTTACTTTGTTCTGCATCAATAAAATCGCAAACATCTTTGATGCAAATCACTACATATAGAACTTAAAATGCACCCCGGCCCCACATATTGTATTAATCGTCTATTATGTCAGCACATCCCATCCTTACCAGGCGGTGGCGGGATGTGGATAAAAAGGGCCGGAACCGAAGGTAAACGGCGGCAGAGATAGCCCCCCGCGACTCCGGTGCCCCTTCCGCCTCTGTGGATAACCTGTTCTATAAAGTATGGAGTGACTATGACACCGCATGTGATGAAACGAGATGGCTGTAAAGTGCCGTTCAAATCTGAGCGCATTAAAGAAGCAATTCTGCGTGCAGCTAAAGCAGCGGGAGTCGATGACGCAGACTATTGCGCCACCGTCGCGGACATCGTCAGCCAGCAAATGCAGGACCGTAGCCAGGTGGATATCAACGAGATTCAGACCGCCGTTGAGAACCAGCTGATGTCCGGCCCGTGGAAACAGCTGGCCCGCGCCTATATCGAATATCGCCACGATCGCGATATCGAGCGTGAAAAACGCGGCCGCCTGAACCAGGAAATTCGCGGCCTGGTTGAGCAAACCAACGCCTCCCTGCTCAACGAAAACGCCAACAAAGACAGCAAAGTGATCCCGACCCAGCGCGACCTGCTGGCGGGTATCGTCGCCAAACACTATGCCCGTCAGCATCTGCTGCCGCGCGATGTCGTCCTTGCCCACGAGCGTGGGGAGATTCACTACCACGATCTCGACTATTCGCCGTTCTTCCCGATGTTCAACTGCATGCTGATCGACCTCAAAGGCATGCTGACCCACGGCTTTAAAATGGGTAACGCCGAGATTGAACCGCCGAAGTCCATCTCTACCGCCACGGCGGTGACCGCGCAAATCATCGCCCAGGTCGCCAGCCATATTTATGGCGGCACCACCATCAATCGTATTGATGAGGTGCTGGCGCCGTTTGTCAGCGCCAGCTTTGCAAAACATCGCCAAACCGCCGAAGAGTGGCAGATCCCCGATGCCGAAGGCTATGCCCGTTCCCGGACCGAGAAAGAGTGCTACGACGCCTTCCAGTCGCTGGAATACGAAGTGAATACCCTGCATACCGCCAACGGCCAGACGCCGTTCGTCACCTTTGGCTTTGGCCTCGGCACCAGTTGGGAATCACGCCTGATTCAGCAGTCCATTTTACGTAATCGCATCGCCGGGCTGGGGAAAAACCGTAAAACGGCGGTGTTCCCGAAACTGGTGTTCGCGATTCGCGACGGTCTGAACCACAAAGCGGGCGATGCCAACTACGACATTAAACAGCTGGCGCTGGAGTGCGCGAGCAAGCGCATGTACCCGGACATTCTGAACTACGACCAGGTGGTGAAGGTCACCGGTTCGTTCAAAACGCCCATGGGCTGCCGCAGCTTCCTCGGCGTGTACGAAGAAAACGGCGAGCAGATCCACGACGGCCGCAACAACATCGGGGTGATCAGCCTGAACCTGCCGCGCATCGCGCTGGAAGCCAAAGGCGACGAAGCCGCCTTCTGGAAGCTGCTCGACAGCCGCCTGGATCTGGCTTACAAAGCGCTGATGACGCGGATTGCCCGTCTCGAAGGGGTGAAAGCGCGCGTCGCGCCAATCCTGTATATGGAAGGCGCCTGCGGCGTGCGGCTGAAAGCCGACGACAATGTGGCGGATATCTTTAAAAACGGTCGCGCCTCGATCTCGCTGGGCTATATCGGCATCCATGAAACCATCAACGCGCTTTCCGGCAACCAGCACATGTACGACAGCGACGCGCTGCGAGCCAAAGGCATCGCCATCGTCCAGCGTCTGCGCGACGCGGTAGAGCAGTGGAAGGAAGAGACCGGCTACGGCTTTAGCCTCTACAGTACGCCGAGCGAAAACCTGTGCGACCGTTTCTGCCGTCTCGACACCGCCGAGTTTGGCGTGGTTGATGGCGTCACCGATAAGGGCTACTACACCAACAGCTTCCACCTGGACGTCGAGAAAAAGGTCAACCCGTACGACAAGATTGACTTCGAAGCGCCCTACCCGCCGCTGGCGAACGGAGGCTTTATTTGCTATGGCGAATACCCCAACATCCAGCACAACCTGAAAGCGCTGGAAGACGTCTGGGATTACAGCTATCAGCACGTGCCCTATTACGGCACCAACACGCCGATCGACGAGTGCTATGAATGTGGTTTTACCGGCGAGTTCGCATGCACCAGCAAAGGCTTTACCTGCCCGAAATGCGGCAACCACGATGCCTCCCGCGTGTCGGTCACCCGTCGGGTCTGCGGTTATCTCGGCAGCCCGGACGCCCGCCCGTTCAACGCCGGCAAGCAGGAAGAAGTTAAACGCCGCGTGAAGCATTTGGGTAACGGGCAGATCGGTTAATTTCGACACTATTATTGCCCGGCAATGCGACGCTTTTCGCAAAGCTATTGGCGCCAGGACAAGGCGGCAAGCCAGCGAATCCCGGGTCACTTACATAAGTCAGTGACCCGGGTAAGCGAGCGCAGCCAACGCAGTAAGGGCGTCAATTGAGAAGCGAACATGAATTACCATCAATACTATCCGGTAGACATCGTCAACGGCCCCGGTACCCGCTGCACCCTGTTTGTCTCGGGCTGCGTCCACGAATGCCCCGGCTGCTATAACAAAAGCACCTGGCGGCTTAACTCCGGGCTGCCGTTCACCTCCGCCATGGCCGATCGTATCATCGCCGACCTCAACGATACGCGCATCAGGCGCCAGGGGATTTCCCTCTCCGGCGGCGATCCGCTGCATCCGCAGAACCTGCCGGAAATTGTTAAGCTGGTGCGGCGGATCCGCGCCGAATGCCCCGGGAAGGATATCTGGGTGTGGACGGGCTATAAGCTGGCCGAACTGAACGACGCGCAAATGGCCGTCGTCGATCTGATCAACGTCCTGGTCGACGGCAAATTTGTGCAGGATTTAAAAGACCCGGCGCTGATCTGGCGTGGCAGCAGCAACCAGGTGGTCCATCATCTGCGATAGTCGGGGTTAAAACCGGCTGACGCACTCCAGCGCCAGCGCTTTAAACTCATCGAAACTACGGGTTGCGGCAAGGCGGGTCATCGCCCGCTCGCGCAGGAAGGTGACGAAAATATCGTAGATCGCCATCGCCTCTTCATACTCGCTTTTACTGATGGCCAGCAGGAAGATGATATGGGCGGTTTCGTCGCCCCAGGCGATACCGTTTGGCGCAATCACGGTATAGACCACGGTTTTTTGCGCCAGCAGGCCCAGGGCGTGCGGCAGCGCAATCCCGTCGCCCAGCATGGTGCTGACGATAGCTTCACGTTCGACGACGGAATCATGGAACCCGGCATCGACAAACCCTTCGCGCTGCAGCTGCTCGCACAGCTCGGCAAACAGCGTCTGCCGATCGACCGGCGTGTCGATCACCCGGAAATGGGCCGCATCGAAATATTTATTCAGCACCCAGGGGCGGGTCCGGTCCACCAGCACCAGCTTGCCGATTTGCTCCAGCTGATAGTCGGTCGGGAAGGGCGCAATGGTCACCACCGGCTTATCTTTTTCGCCGATCCGCACCGTTGAGATGACAAAATCCTCGGCAATCGCCTCCCGCTGCTCGTACTCCCGCTGCGACAGCGTGGCGGCAATTTCGAGCTGCGGATATTTACGCTGCAAAATCGCCTCGATCATCCGCACCATCGCATTGCTGGTGTCGCACACCAGCAGCACCCGCGGCTGACGCTGATAACCCACGTTGTAATGGCGCTCCAGGCCGACGCCAATATGCAGCACGAGGAAACCAATCTCATTTTCGCTGATGGTATAGGGCGTGTACTTGCCCCAGCTGGTCACCGCCGCCAGGGTCATATCCCACGACATCGGATAGTGCTGCTTAATATTATCCAGCAGCGGATTGGGGATCATAATCTGGTAGCGCACCCGGGTGATCATGGTCTTAATATGGGTCAGCAGATCGGCATGCAGCTGGGCGTCATCCAGCAGATTGTAGTTATACTGGCTGTTGATATAGCTCAGAATATAGTTCACCAGCGCTTCGCCATCATCGGCGCTGATGGTGCCCGGATCGACATCCTGGACCTGGCGGGCGGCAAGGTGCACGCACAGCCACGCCTCTTCTGCCGGAGAGAGCGCTTTTCCCGCCAGCTGCTGTAGCGCCCCGGTGAGATCGCGCGCGGCATCGCGCACGTTTTGCGCGACATCTTCCGCGCTAAATTCCGCCAGCGGATAGCCCTGACTGACGCGACGCACCACCACCGCGGCATACAGACGGATAAAACGTTCGCCCTCATCGGTCAGGCGAACATGGTGGCGGATCAGTATCTCCTGCAGGACGCGGCCGAGCTGTTCCTGCATCGCCGCATCCAGCCCTTCTTCCTCCCCCAGCGGATTGAGTCCCCCCTGCTGCGCCTGTTGCCACAGCAGGTCGGTCAGACAGGCGCGAATCGACACTTCGCTGCCAAACAGCTTCATACCGTGGCGCGGGCGGGTCTCCAGCGTCAGCTGATAGCGCTGAAAACGCTCGCGGACCTCGGCCATATCGCTCTGTAGCGTCGCCCGGCTGACGAACCACTCGTCCGCCAGATCTTCGAGCTTAAGGGAGAAGGGAGAAATCAAAAAACGCACCAACAGAAAGTTGATGCGATCCTGGGCGGTGCGCGGAATAAGCTGCGGCTTCGGCGCGTTCTCTTCCAGCGTCTGGAAGCGCGCCGGGTCGTCAACTTTCAGTTGATACCCGCTGCCGCGAGTGAGAATAAATTGCGCGCCGTAATGGACCAACAGCGCGTTAAGCGCGGTAATATCGGCGCGCACGGTACGAGTAGAAACCGACAGCCGCTGCGCCAGCTCATCCTGCGGCAGCGTTTCGTTTTGCAGCAAAGTAAACAGTTGCGCTAAACGTTGGTTGGGAAATCGCATGTCAGTTCCTTCATCTCACGGCTCAAGGTTGAGCGGATATCACCATTTGTGATGGGCTGCCTACCGGGGTGTAATCCGGGGCAAAGGTCAGCTTGCCGCTCTGCGGCGCCACGCTAAAACGGGTAATATTATCGCTACGCTGGTTCATGACGTACAGCCATTGCCCCTGATTATCCAGCGTCAACGTCCGCGGGTAGTCGCCGCGGGTCCAGATATCCTCCTGATGGCTCAGGCTGCCGTCGGCCAGCACGCTAAAATGCGCGATGCTGTTATGCAGGCGATTCGCGACGTACAGCTGTTTGCCATCGGCGCTGAGGACCAGTCCGGCGGCAAAGCTGGTGCCTTTGTAGCCTTTCGGCAGTGCGGAAACCGTTTTGCCTTCGCGCAGCAGCCCGCTTTGCTTATCAAGATGATAGAACGTCAGCGTTGAAGATTCTTCATTAATCAACCACAGTCCGTCGCCTTTCGGCGTAAAGACAAAGTGACGCGGCCCGGCGCCGGCCGAAGAAGCGGCGATAAACGGCGGATCGTTCGGCGTCAGCTTGCCGCTGCTATTGTCGATCCGGTACTGATAGATCCGATCCAGCCCCAGATCGGTAGAGTAGACGAATTTCCCGCTGGGATCGGCGGCGATCATATGGGCATGCGGGCCATTGTGATCGCTGATGGCAAAGCTGCCCTCAACGGCCGCCGCCGGCCGTTGCGCACCGGCTGGTCCCTGATCCTGATGGACGTCCACCGCCTCGCCGAGGCTACCGTCTTCTTTCACCGGCAACACCGCCGTCGTGCCGCTGACGTAGTTCGCCACCAGCAGATGACGGCCGTCCGGCGTCAGCGACAGATAGACCGGCCCGGCGCCTGCCGAGGCGACCTGGTTCAGAGCGGTCAGTTCACCACTGGCCTCAATCCGCCACGCCTGCACCACCCCCTTTTCGACTTCGCTGGCGGCATACAAAGTTTTACCGTCCCGCGACACGGTGAGCTGTGCGACGTTCGGCAGCGCGCTGACCAGCGCTTTATCACGTAGCGCGCCGGTTTTGCCATCGACGGTAAAGCGATACAGCCCTTCACCGTTGGGATTATAGGTCCCCACCCAGGCATACTGAGTTTGGGCGGCGGCGGCGGCGGCAAGCAGGGAAAGGGAAGCAACAAGCAGGTGACGAGCGGTGGGCATAGCGACTCCTTGATGGTTCGATAGGTGTTTTTTTATTCGCGCGCGCCGCTGACGCAGCCGCGCGCGATGAGGACAACGATCCTACTGCACTAACGCTTTAGTCATCTCCAGCAGCTGGCGAACGTCCGCCGGGCGGGTATTACCGCTGGCTTTATCAATAATCGAGCTGTAAATGTGCGGAATGATTTTGCTGACCCCCGCATCCAGCGCGATCTGCAGGATTTCGCTGTAGTTGTCCAGATCGATGCCGCCGGTTGGCTCCAGCCAGAAATCGTGGCGGGCGCAGGCCTGGGCGACCGCGACGAACTCATCGCGGTGTTTCAGGCCGCCCATCGGGAAATATTTGATTGAGCTGCCGCCCATATCCTTCAGCAAGGCGATGGCGGTTTCCAGCGGCACAATCCCGTCCGGCGCGCCGCTGCTCAGCGGCCCGGTGGAAATCTTGACCATCCCCGGCGTGCCGGTCGGTGACACCAGACCGTTGACCACGGTGTCGTTCTGCCCCAGCAGCGCGCGGCTGGCGCCGACGCCGGTAAACACCTGGTTAACGTGCTGCGGCTGTACCTGACGGGAAATTTCGCTGACCATCGCCGACTGGTTCGGGTCGCCCGCGCCCAGCCCGACGGAGAGCGCGTTATCGATCAGCCGGGCATATTCACGCATATCCGCCACCGCGCTCGCGACGTCCGGATAGTTTTTGGAGAGCACGCCAACCAGGACGTGACCTTCCGCGGCCTCGTAGATTTCGCGGGCGTTGTCTTTGCTGCCCGCCAGGACGTTCAGGCATACGCGGTCACGGTAAAAATTCGGCGTCAGTTTCATGCTTTTTTCTCCTTGTTCAGAACCTCGGCGATGCGGCGGGAGACAATTTCCAGCTGCTGCGCGTTCACGCTGCGGACATCGGCCTCAATAATGCCTTCGTTGGCCTTGTAGCCGCGGAAGTAGATGGCGTATTCGCCCTGTTTCAGCGCGTCGACCAGTTCGCCGGTGGCGACACCGGTGACGGTTTCATCGAATTTGATTTCAGCGCGGGCGATGTCGCGGCCGGCGCTGTCCCAGACCACCCGGGCGGTAACGCCGTTGAGGGTATTGAGCTGGTCAATAAACGGCGTCATCTTCGCCACCATCTCATCGCCGCTCTCTTTACGCGCCGTCAGGTAGTGCTCGATCGCGCAGGTCAGACCGAGGATCCCCTCTTTACCGACCTTCATCGCGCGGCCAATCCCCGCCGACTGGCGTTTCACCCACTCGACGTACTGGGTTTTCCCCACCACCAGGCCGCTGGTCGGCCCTTCGATCGCCTTCGCGCCGCTGTAGATCACCAGGTCGGCGCCGGCGCGGTAGTAACACTGCAGATCCTCTTCCGCGGCCGCATCGACGATCAGCGGCAGGTGGTGTTTGCGCGCCACCACCACCGCCTGCTCGACGCTGAGCATGCTTTTCTGCACGCAGTGGTGAGATTTGATATACAGAATGGCCGCGGTACGCGGGGTGATCGCCGCCGCCAGCTGGTCAGCGGAACATTCGTTGGCGTAGCCCGCTTCCACCAGCTTGCCGCCCCCCAGCGCCACCATCGACCCCACCGGCGCGCCGAAGTTGACGTTGTGGCCTTTCGGCAGCACGATTTCATTGTTTTCAATCGGCGTGACGTGGAGGTTTTCCAGCAGCCAGCCGCTGTCTTTTACCAGCACCGCCGCCACCGACTGGGCGATCCCCGCCGAGGCGCAGGAGACGACGGTCGCCCCTTCCACGTCCAGCAGCTTCGCAATGTATTCGCCGGTTTTGTTCACCAGGTCTTTCATTTCGAAGTAGTGGTTCATGCCGCTCATCACCGCATCCACCACCTCCGGACGCGGCGTGGAGACGCCCAGCGCCGTCATCCGGCCGGAGGTATTAATGACTTGTTTGAGATGGTATTTTTCAAAAATCGAAGGCATTTTCCGCGCTCCCTTGTTCGGTCAGATAGCCCTTGCCCGCGCGAATCGCGGCAAGCGGCACCAGAATATTGTCAGCCTGCAGGCTCTCTTTTTCCGCGTCGACCAGCACCGTCGGCGCATGCTGCACGGTAAACAGCGTTAAATCGGCATCGTAGCCCACCGCCAGCCGCCCTTTTTGCGTCAGACGCAGCCCATCGGCCGCGCTGGCGGTCACGCACTCAATCACCTGCGGCAGCGTCATGCCGATGGCGAGAAACTTCGACATCACCAGCGCCAGGGAACGTACCGGCCCGTCGATGCGGTTGCGGCAGTAGATATCGGAGCTGATGGTGTGCGGCAGAATCCCCAGCGCGATGGCCCGTCGCGCCACTTCAAAGCTGAAGCTGGCGGTACCGTGGCCGACATCGAGGCGCACGCCGCGCCGCAGCGCGCGGGTAATCGAGGCGCGCAGCTCGCCTTCCGGCGTCAGGATGCGGTTCGGTTTGCCGTTATAGCAGTGGGTAATGATGTCGCCTGCGCTGAGCAGGTCGGCGATTTCATCGAGGTTCGGCGGGTTATTGCCAATATGGACCATCAGCGGCAGATCGCCGTTTTCCTGCTGAATGGCCTTCGCCCGCTCCAGCGGCGTAATCCCGTTCTCGCCAACCACGCTGCTGCTCATCCGCGCTTTCAGGCCGACGATAAAATCAGGGTGACGTTGCAGCGCCTGCTTCACCGCCTCCGCGTCGATATTAGCCATGTTGGCCAGTTCGTTCTGGGCAATCAGCCCGACGCGGGAGATATTGAGCAGCGCATAGACCTCGGTCGCCGCTGCGCGGGTCAGCTGATAAAAATCATCAACGTCGTCCGCTCCGGTGCTGCCGGCATCGATAACGGTGGTGACGCCGGTGGCGATGCCGACGCTGTCCGGCTGGTCGTGGTAAATCGGTGAATTCGGGTAGCAGTGGACGTGGGAATCAATCCAGCCGGCGCTCACGTAATAACGCCCGTCCAGCGCCACGGTTTTACGCGCTGACGCGCTAATCTCGCCCAGCGCGGCAATTTTTCCGTCCTGGATGGCGATATCGGTCAGGGTATCGTCGACGAGGCGCGCACCGCGCAGGAGTAAATCAAACATGGGTCTCTCCTGGTAAAGCGGGCGCCTGAGCGCCCGCAGGACTTAACCAATAGCAATCGGGAAAAGGGATCCCAGAATCATCGCGCCGAGAATGGCGCCGCCGGTGATCGGCTTCTGCCAGATGTAGAACAGCAGCGCCCCAACCAGAGAACCGATACCGATAGGAATCGAGGCGGTCATCGCGCTGAGGATAATCAACGGCCCAAGGAAGCGGCCGGAGGCGTTACCGGCACCCATCATCACGTCGGCGCCGTAGGTGGAGTCGCTCTGATTGATGGTGAACTTACGCGCCAGAATGATGATGTAGCCCACCGCCAGCCCCAGCGCGAGGCCGGTCGCCAGCGAGGCGGCAAAGTTCGCCACCGGGAAAACGAAGCCAGCCCCTAACAGCAGCGCCGGCACGCCAAGGCCGATACCGGTCTGAATCGCTCCGCCGATATCGAGGATCCCCACCAGCGAGCCTTCGATAATCCGGGCGAACAGGAAGCTGGCGCCGAACGCGGCCACTGCGCCATAAGCCCCGGTATCAATGCCCGCTTTCAGCATCGCCACGAAGGCTACTTCGTTAAACGCGCCGATGCCGTAGAGGTAGTACATATGGGTCCCGGCGAAGACGCCGGAGGAGAGCAGACCAACAAAGATCGGAAACGACCAGTCGGCATACCAAAAACCTTTATTCTGTTCCATTTCGAGGCTCCTGTTATTTGCCGCTGAGCGAGCTGTGGATCAGATCCAGCCAGTTCGGCACGGTCAGATGGAAGGACTCCAGCGTCTTGATATCAAAGCCGCGGAAGAAGGCGCTCAGGACAAACAGCGCAACAATGGCGGACATCATCACTTTGGTGACGCGGTTCCAGCCGCTCTCTTCAACGCCCTTACCGATCAGAATGCCCAGCACCAGACCCGGCACGGCGTTACCCATAATCAGCTGCGCCGCGCCGCCGAAAATGGTGGCCCAGAAGCCCGACTTTTTACCGGCATCGATAGCCGCCAGCCAGAAGATAACCGGCATCACGGTATTCACCAGCAGGTTAGCCGCCGGGACCAGCACCTTCACCGCGGTGACCTGCAGCGCTTCCGGTACGGAAGAGGCGGTCAGGTTTAAGAAGGAGACCACCAGCATGCCGATGATGCCGCAGGCAATCGCCATCTTCTTCGGATCGTGCAGCGTTTCGCCGACGTTACGGTTTTTCAACATCAATGCCGCGGCGCCCCAGTTAGGGATAATGCGGTGATCGACGTCCTGGGTAAATGAACCTGCTGCAACGGAAGAAGCCCAGGCGTTAAAGAAGAAGCCCAGACCAAAGGAGAAGTGGGAAGCCGGATCGCCTTCGCAGGAATTCAGCTCGCCCAGGGTACGAAACGCCCCCATCCCCTGGGTGGTAGGCGCATGAAACATGCGTGCCGCTCCGGCGCCCACGCCGACGCCGACCAGGCCGCCGATAATGAGCGATTTTATTAAAATTATCAGGAACATAGTCTGACCCTATGGTGAAAATCAGGTGTGCGTGACGAAATCCACTTTATCGAGATTAATGGCGGTCACGTTGACGGTGACATCCAGCTCCACGCTGTAGGTCCGTCGTTCACGGCGCAAAAAGAAGAATAAGAACGCTTCTTTACGCACCGCTTCACGCGCATGAACAACCTTCACATCCTGTGGCTCAATACGCAGTAAGATATGCGGTGAGGTTTTCATCACCGCTGCCTGTACGTGATTCAGGGCGTCGGCGAAGGCCCGTGTTTTGCTCTCGCCTTTGCCCGTCACGCTCACCGTAGTGGTGAATTGCTCTTTCATGCTCAGGCGCCGTATTTCTTTTTCCAGGCTTCAACCAGGCGCTCGCCCAGCTCTTCTTTATCCATGAAGCCGAAACCCAGTACGTTGTAGCCTTCGTTGATGGCGGTCACGCCTTCGTCAACGGAGCGCATGCCATATTTCGCCTTGTAGCCGTGTTTGTTTTGCGCGGTGATGGCGCCAGCGCCGCCGCTGCCGCAGAAGGAGATACCAAAGCTGGCGTTTTCTGCTTTCATCACGTCGCCAAGTTTCATATCCGCGGCAACGCCCGGTACGACCACGGCATGCGCGCCGGCTTTTTCCGCGCCCGCGGCCACTTTTTGTCCTTTACCCAGACGGTCGCCAATCACTACGGTAATCTGTTCCATTTGCTACTCCTTACAGGTTGTCTTTTGCTACTTCGAAGTGGACGGACAGCAGCCAGGACTCTTCTTCTGGCAGGTTGCCGAACTGCGCAACCACTTCGCGGGCAAGCATCATTGAATCTTCTGAAATCTCTTCAAACAGGCTGGCGTCCACTTCCGGCAGCGGTTCGCCGCTAATCGACCGGTGGGCCATCGCCCGCACGTGGGATGTCAGCATCTGTTCCTGGACGGCGTTGGGGATGATATTGCGACGGCTTAACAGTGCATAAACCTGCTGCAGCATCTTCTCAGCAAGCTGCTCAGTTTGCGTCGCCTGGTCCCCTACGTCGTTTGTTACCGCTCCGTTATTCACTTGTGTTACCCCGTTGATGTCTCTGGGGATAAAACTAGCGCCGGGGAGGAGGAGTTTGTAGCGAGTTGTTTTCCACTTCGAAGTGGAAAGGCGGACGGGCTGCGTGATCCAATGCACATAATTGCCGTGAAAATGGCATTTTCGGCGAAATTACGTGATGCACATCACAGGACAATCGTGGTTTGCGTGGGAAGAGCGGTGCGAATAACCGTAGAAGAAAAAAGGAAAAGTGTGATGTCAACGGGGTTTTATGACGGGAAACGAGCAGGAGGTATCGGCTGATACCTCCTGCAACGGGGTTTAACGGTACTTCTGATGGTAGGTGTTGCGGGTCGTTTTAAACGCTTCCGCGGCGGCCTGCGCCTCTTTCACTTTACCTTCATTCGCCAGCTTCAGCGCGCCGTCAATCTGGCCAATCAGGATATCCAGACCGTGGCGATAATCTTTCATTTCTGCGCTGTCGGCGGCTTTCCCTTCCAGCTTCGGCGGGGTCTCTTTCTGCGCATCCGCAGCGGCGGCGCGCATTTTGCTCAGGGCCGCCTTCAGCTCGCCCGCATCGGAGGTTTTCTGCACCACCTGCAGGTTTTCCGCGATGGTGTCCATATCCTCACCCAGTTCGGCGGCCAGCGCCGACGCGGAACCCATTGCAAGGGCGGAGACAGCCAACATTGCTAACAGTTTTTTACGCATTGCTCACTTCCTTTTTTATTATTTAAGCAAACGGGCGCCGCAGGAGCGCCCTTCTGTAAACGTTATTCGGCAAACTGCATCTTGAATAATGAAGGTATAACGGTATTACTGTCCGGCGATTTTCATCTCAGGCAGCAGCACGGAGCCGCACTGAATATTGCTGCGCGTTTCGATATCGTCACCAACGGTCACGATATTACGCCACATCTCTTTCAGATTGCCTGCGATAGTGATTTCGCTTACCGGATACTGAATTTCGCCATTCTCAACCCAGAAGCCGGAAGCGCCGCGTGAGTAATCGCCGGTCACGCCACTGACACCCTGCCCCATCAGTTCGGTGACGACAAGCCCGGTGCCCATCTCTTTAAGCAACTTTTCAAAACTCAGGCCGCGGCCGTTAATCCGCCAGTTGTGGATGCCGCCCGCGTGACCGGTGCTCTTCATCCCCAGCTTGCGCGCAGAGTAGTTGGTCAGCAGCCACTGGGTCAGCACGCCGTCTTTAATGATGTCCCGACGTTCGGTACGCACGCCTTCGCTGTCGAACGGCGTTGAGGCCAGCCCTTTCAGCAGATGCGGATGCTCTTCGATGGTCAGCCAGTCCGGCAGGATCTGCTGGCCGAGTGAATCCAGCAGGAAGGTGGATTTGCGGTATACCGCGCCGCCGGCGATCGCCCCGACCAGGTGACCAAACAGCCCGGTCGCGACTTCGTTGGCAAAGATAACCGGTGCTTTCATCGTCGAGAGCTTACGCGGCGTCAGCCGTGACAGGGTGCGGCGGGCGCACTCGTCACCGACCCACTCCGGGGTGCGTAAATCTTCCAGCGCGCGGCCAATGGTGTACGCGTAGTCGCGCTCCATATCGCCGTTCTCTTCCGCGATCACGCAGCTGGAAAGGGAGTGGCGGGTGGAGCAGTAGCTCTGCAGCATACCGTGGCTATTGCCGAACACTTTGATGCCGTAGTGGCTGTTGAAGCTGCCGCCTTCGGTGTTGGTGATGCGTTTGTCGGCCTGCAGCGCCGCCTGTTCAGCGCGGGCGGCCAGCTCAATCGCCTGATCCGGCGTCACTTCCGCCGGATGGAACAGGTCGAGGTCCGGCGCGTCAAAGGCCAGCAGCGCTTTATCCGCCACGCCCGCGAACGGATCCGGCGAGGTATAGCGGGCGATATCCAGCGCCGCCTGCACCGTGCGGGCAATGGCCTGCGGGCTAAGATCGGTTGAGGAGGCGCTCCCCTTGCGGTTCTGGTGATAAACGGTGATGCCGAGCGCACCATCGCTATTAAATTCCACGTTCTCCACCTCGCCGTAGCGGGTGCTGACGCTGATGCCGGTCGTCTTGCTGACGGAGACTTCCGCCCCGTCCGATTTGCCTGCCGCCAGTTCCAGCGCCGTGGTCACGGCCTCTTCCAGCGTCTTACGCTGCTGTGCAACTTGAGAGATGACTTTCATCGCTAATGCCATAATGTAGGAAGGTGTTAAGTGAAGTCTAACAGAGAACCGTTTTTCAGTGCGCGCCTTAACTGGTAACATTAGCCTCTTTTTTTAAGGAGCCTGAGATGACTAAGCAGCCCGATGACTGGCTCGACGACGTGCCCGGTGATGACGTTGAAGATGAAGACGATGAAATTATCTGGGTCAGTAAAAGTGAAATTAAACGTGACGCGGAAGAACTGAAGCGTCTTGGCGCCGAAATGGTGGAGCTGGGGAAAAACGCGCTGGATAAAATCCCGCTCGATAGCGACCTGCGCGACGCCATTGAACTCGCCCAGCGCATCAAGAAGGAAGGCCGCCGCCGCCAGATGCAGCTGATTGGTAAAATGCTGCGCAGCCGCGATGTCGATCCGATTCGCCAGGCGTTAGACAAGCTCAAGAACCGCCACAACCAGCAGGTTGCGCTGTTCCATAAGCTGGAGATGATTCGCGATCGTCTGATTGAGGAAGGCGATGATGCGGTACCTGAAGTATTGAACCTGTGGCCTGACGCCGATCGTCAGCAGCTGCGTTCGCTTATCCGTAACGCCAAAAAAGAGAAAGAAGGCAACAAGCCGCCGAAGTCCGCGCGTCTGATCTTCCAGTATCTGCGTGAACTGGCGGAAGGCGAAAGCTAATCGTTTCCTGTAGCCCCGGTAAGCATCGCGTGACCGGGAAAAATCCCGGATGCCGGCGCGCTGCGCCTTATCCGGGCTACAGCCCTACTCCCGCCATCACCACCTGTCGTAAATCCCCGGCGAAACGCCGATACTGCGAGGCGTCAATCGCCTGCGGATAGCTCAGCACAATCAGTTCATGATCGGCGATACCGCGATGATAGGTCGGGTGACGATGCGGCCACGGGTTGGCGCAAAAGCCCATCGTGGCATAAAAACGCAGCCGCTTATGGGCAATCTCGGTGGTTAACGGATCGATTTCCAGAATGGTCAACGGCGCCCGTTGCAGGAGCCCCGCCAGCAGGCGTTTACCGTAGCCGCGCGAGCGCAGCGTATCGTCAATCGTCAGATGCTCAATATAGCGGTAGCCGGCAAACTGCCAGCAGCCGCTCAGCCCGATAAATACCCCGTCATCGAACCACGCCTCCAGCAGGTAGCGCGGGTCGCGCAGCGCCTGCCGCTTTGCCGCCGGCTCGCGCTGCTCGTGCCACGGAAACGCTTTGTCGTACAGCGCGTCTACGGCAGTAAAGTGGACACCGTCGGCAGCGGTGATTTTTTGCGATGTCAGCATGACACATCCACGGTCGCTAAAAGAAATCTGCCCTCACACGGAGGGCAGAGAGAGACGGCACGGCGCTTATTCTGCCGCGGCCGCCTTGCTGGCCAGCTTGTCCAGCAGCTTCTGATGAATGCCGCCAAAGCCGCCGTTGCTCATCACCAGAATGTGATCGCCCGGATGCGCGGTTTTAACAATCATATCGGCCAGCACATCAACATCGGCGCTCCAGTGCGCAGGCTGCACGCAGGCTTCCGCCACTTCCGCCACCTGCCATGGAATATGCTGCGGCTGGAGCAGGAACACTTCGTCCGCGCGGCCCAGCGCGGGGGCCAGGTCGTCTTTGCATACGCCCATTTTCATGGTGTTGGAACGTGGTTCCAGCACCGCGAGGATCCGCGCAGTGCCGCCGACTTTACCGCGCAGCGCCTGCAGGGTCGCCAGAATCGCCGTTGGGTGATGGGCAAAATCGTCATATACGGTGACGCCATTCGCTTCGCCGCGCAGTTCCAGACGACGGCGGGCGTTGATAAAGCTGCCCAGCGCAGCGGCGGCATCGGCCGGCACCACCCCCACATGCCGGGCCGCGGCGATCGCCATCAGACCGTTATGCATATTGTGTTCGCCCACCAGCTCCCACTTCACTTCACCGACTTTTTCACCGTCCAGCCACACTTCCCACTGCGAGGCATCGGCGTTCAGCTTCTTCGCCTGCCAGCGCCCCTGCTCGCCCACCAGCTCCTGCTCGCTCCAGCAGCCCATCGCCAGCGTCTGTTTCAGATTGATATCGTTTTCCGGCAGGATAATTTTGCCTTTGCCCGGCACGATGCGCACCAGATGATGGAACTGTTTCTGGATCGCTTTCAGGTCGTCAAAGATATCCGCATGATCGAACTCAAGGTTATTGAGGATCAGCGTACGTGGGCAGTAGTGTACAAATTTGGAACGCTTATCGAAGAAGGCGCAGTCATACTCATCGGCTTCGATAACAAAGAACGGGCTCTCGCCGAGACGGGCGGAAACCTCGAAGTTACCCGGTACGCCGCCGATGACAAAGCCTGGCTTATAGCCGCAGGCTTCGAGGATCCATGTCGCCATTCCCGCGGTGGTGGTTTTACCGTGAGTACCGGCAACCGCCACAACCCAGCGATCGCGCAGGACGAAGTCATGTAGCCACTGCGGGCCGGACATATACGGAATATTGTTTTCCAGGACCGCTTCGACGCACGGGTTGCCGCGCGTCATCGCATTACCAATGATCACCAGATCCGGCCGTGGGTCCAGCTGGCTGGCATCATATCCTTGAATTAAATCGATTCCCTGGTTTTCCAGCAGGGTGCTCATTGGCGGATAGACGTTAGCATCCGACCCCGTTACCTCATGACCGAGGGAACGAGCCAGCATCGCCAGTCCCCCCATAAACGTGCCACAGATACCTAAAATATGAATGCGCATTCGTCACTTCCCTCTTTAATCTGGCGCACATTTTACCCATATGTACGGCATCAGAGAAATGCATTTCAGGTTAATCCGTTTTTTGCTGGCGCGATTCACCTGTGCGAACTTTTTTTATTCTTTGTTAAGATTGTTGCGTTCGTTTTACTTCACATAAACATGCAGGGAACGGGTTATGAAAACGTTAGGTGAATTTATTGTCGAAAAGCAACACGAGTTCTCCCACGCAACCGGCGAGCTTACTGCTTTGTTGTCGGCGATAAAGTTAGGCGCCAAGATCATCCACCGCGATATCAACAAGGCCGGTCTGGTCGATATCCTGGGTGCCAGCGGTGCTGAGAACGTTCAGGGTGAGGTACAGCAAAAACTCGACCTGTTCGCCAATGAAAAATTGAAAGCTGCACTGCGAGCGCGCGATATCGTCGCCGGGATCGCCTCTGAAGAAGAAGATGAGATCGTCGTCTTTGAAGGCTGTGAACACGCGAAATACGTGGTGCTCATGGACCCTCTGGATGGTTCCTCTAACATCGACGTTAACGTCTCCGTGGGGACGATCTTCTCCATCTACCGTCGCATAACTCCGGTTGGCACACCGGTCACCGTTGAAGATTTCCTGCAACCGGGCAGTCAGCAGGTCGCCGCAGGCTACGTGGTTTACGGCTCCTCCACCATGCTGGTCTACACCACCGGCTGCGGGGTACACGCCTTTACCTACGATCCTTCACTCGGCGTGTTCTGCCTGTCCCAGGAGCGCATGCGCTTCCCGGAAAAGGGCAACACCTACTCGATCAACGAAGGCAACTACATCAAGTTCCCGCTGGGCGTGAAGAAGTACATCAAATTCTGTCAGGAAGAGGATACCGGAACCCAGCGCCCGTACACCTCGCGCTATATCGGCTCGCTGGTGGCGGATTTCCACCGCAACCTGCTGAAAGGCGGGATCTATCTGTATCCAAGCACCGCCAGCCACCCGGACGGTAAGCTGCGTCTGCTGTACGAATGCAACCCGATGGCGTTCCTTGCCGAACAGGCGGGCGGTAAAGCCAGCGACGGTAAAGAGCGTATTCTGGACATTATCCCGACCAGCCTGCACCAGCGCCGTTCTTTCTTCGTCGGCAACAACCACATGGTTGAAGACGTCGAAAACTTTATTAAAGAGTTCCCGGACGCGTAAGGCATCCCTGTTCCCCTCTCGCCTGGCGGGAGGGGTCTCTGCTGCTAACGGTGCGCCGTACCGCTCACCCGCGTGACCGGCGAGTTCTGCCGATTCTCCCACAGCACCGTCAATCCGCGCTGCAGCGCGATAAAGATAAACAGCAGGATGCCGATGGCGATTTTCGTCCACCACGAACTGAGGGTCCCGTCGAAGTTGATGTAGGTCTGAATCAGCCCCTGAATCGCCACCCCGAACAGCGTTCCCAGCACCGTACCGACGCCGCCGCTCAGCAGCGTGCCGCCAATCACCACCGACGCAATCGCGTCCAGCTCGACGCCGACGCCGGCGAGGGCATAGCCGGCCTGGGTGTAAATCGAAAACACGATCCCCGCCAGCGTCGCCAGCCCGGTGGACAGCATATAGATCCGAATCGTGGTGCCGCGGGTCGAAATCCCCATCAGGTTAGCCGAAATCGCGCTGCCGCCGAGGGCATACACCTGGTTGCCGAAGCGGGTACGGTGGGCCATAAAAATGCCCGCCACCACCACCAGCAGCATCAGCAGCCCCATCGCGCTCAGGCGACCGCCGCCGGGAATCGTCCACGCCAGCCCGGACAGAGTGTCATACAGCGGGTGATCGATAGGAATCGACTCTTCGGACACCAGATAGCTGACGCCGCGCAGAAAAAACATGCCGGCGAGGGTAATGATGAAAGCCGGGATCTTCAGGGTATCGATGAGCCAGCCCATCAGCGCGCCGAAGACGCAGCCCATCGCCAGCACCAGCGGGAACGCCAGCAGCGGGTCGATCCCCCAGGTACCAATGGCTTTCGCCAGGAACACGCCGGTGAAGGCGATCACCGACCCCACCGACAGATCGATCCCGCCGGAGAGGATCACGAAGGTCATCCCCACCGCAATGATGCCGAGAAAGGCGTTATCGGTGAGAATATTGCAGATGACCCGCGTCGAAGCAAAGCCGGGAAACTGGGTTAAGCAGTAGAGATAGCCCAGCGCGAAGACGGCGAGGGTGATCATCAACGGTAAATTACGTTTTATCATGGCCACGCACTCCTTTCAGTAAGCCGATAAAGCGCGGCGACTGGACGATCAACACGCACAGTACCACCACCGCCTTGACGACCTGGTTCAGCTCCGGCGGGAACCCCGACAGCAGGATCCCGGTATTCATCCCCTGGATGATCAGGGCCCCAACCACCGACAGCAGCAGGTTAAAGCGACCGCCCATCAGCGACCCGCCGCCGATCACCACCGCCAGGATGGCGTCGAGCTCCAGCCACAGCCCGGCGTTGTTGGCATCGGCGCCGCGGATATCCGCCGTGACGATAACCCCGGCAATGGCTGCGCAAATCCCACTCAGCACATAGGCCAGCATCACCACAATCCGGGTATTAACCCCGGCGTTTTTCGCCGCCCGAATGTTGATCCCCACCGCTTCGATAAACATCCCGAGCGCCGTTTTACGGGTAAACAGCCAGAACAGCAGCAGCGTCATGGCGGCGATCAGCACCGGCATCGGCAGCAGCAGCAGCGAGCCGCTGCCGAGCCATGCCAGATGCGGCGAGTCAAAGGTGACAATTTGCCCGGAGGTGATCAGCTGGGCGACGCCGCGTCCGGCCACCATCAGGATCAGCGTGGCCACGAACGGCTGGATCTTCAGCACCGCCACCAGTACACCGTTCCATAGGCCGGCCAACGCTCCGGCCGCCAGCGCCGACAGCAGCACCACCGGCAGGCTGTGACCGGAGACGGTCATCGAGGCCGCGGTGGCGCCGGCAATCGCCATCACCGCGCCGACCGACAGGTCAATCCCGCCGGTGGCAATCACCAGCGTCATCCCCATCGCCAGCAGCGCCACCGGCGCGGCGCGATTGAGAATATCCACGGGGCTGCCGAACAGACGGCCATCCTGCAGCACAATCTGGAAGAAGTGCGGCGACACCAGGCTGTCCACCACCAGCACCAGGATCAGGGCGATAAGTTGCGGCATGCCCTTCGGCCAGGTGAAGCGCCGTTTGGGCTGGCCGGTTTGCGGAAGAGATCGAGGCATCATGGTTTACTCCTTTATGCCGCAATAGCGTTCATGATCGCCGGCACGGAGAGCTCGGCGAGGGGGATCTCCGCCACCTGTTGGCGATCGCGCATGATAATCACCCGATCGGCATAGCCCACCAGCTCCTCCAGCTCCGAGGAGATCACCAGCAGCGCCAGGCCGTCGGCGCACAGGGTTTCAATCAGCCGGATGATCTCCGCATGCGCGCCGACATCGATACCGCGCGTCGGCTCATCAAGGATCAGAAATTGCGGCCTGGTCAGCAGCCAGCGGGAGAGCAACACCTTCTGCTGGTTGCCGCCGGAGAGAAATTCAATCGGTTGTTCGCGGCTGGGGGTACGAATACCCAGCTGGCGGATAAAGCGATCGGCAATGTCATTTTGCTCGCGCCGGGGGATGGGGCGCAGCCAGCCGCGCTGGGCCTGCAGCGCCAGCACGATATTTTCCCGCACCGAGGCCGCGGCGATAATGCCGTCGGTCTTGCGATCCTCAGGGCAGAAACCGATTCCCAGGCTGGAGGCCTGATGCGGCGAGCGCAACGCCTGCTGTTTCCCTTTGATCCACGCTTTGCCGCTGTCGGCCGGTTTAATCCCGAAAATGACCTCCGCCGTTTCGGTACGCCCGGAGCCCAGCAGCCCCGCCAGGCCGACAATCTCGCCGGGGCGAACCTGCAGATCAAACGGGGCGATGGTGCCTTTCTTACCAAAACCGGCGAACGCCGCCACCGGTTTGTCGCTGAGCAAGGTACGGCCCGCACGATGCAGGGCATCATGCTCCAGCTCGCGGCCAAGCATCATTTTCACCAGCTCGATCTGCGGCAGCTCGGCGGTTTCCCGGCAGCCGACAAAACCGCCGTTGCGCAAAACGGTAATCCGGTCGCTGACGGCATACACCTGGTCAAGGAAATGGGTGACGAAAATCAGGCTGACGCCGTCATCGCGCAGCTGGCGCATCAGGGTGAAGAGCATCTCCACCTCCTGGGTATCCAGACTGGCGGTCGGCTCGTCGAGGATCAGCACTCTGGCCGAGAGGTCAATAGCCCGGCAGATGGCGACAATCTGCTGCATCGCCACCGAAAAGCGGTTAAGCGGTTCGCGGACGTCGAGGGAAAAACCGTAGGAGGCCATCAGTGACGTCGCGCGCTTTTCCATCTCTTTGCGCCGCAGCAGGCCAAAGCGACGGGGTTCACGACCGATAAACAGATTGTCCGCCACCGACATGTTGGGCAGCAGATTCACCTCCTGATACACCGTGCCGATGCCCAGCTGCTGGGCATGAGCGGTATTTTTCGGCGATATTTGCTCTCCTTCCAGCCATATCGCCCCACGATCGGCATGATAGACGCCGGTGAGCGCTTTGATCAGCGTCGACTTGCCCGCCCCGTTTTCGCCCAGCAGGGCCATGATTTCGCCGCGCCGCAGGCTGAAATTGACGTTATCCAGCGCTTTAACGCCGGGGAAGAATTTGCTAAGTCCTTCCGTGCGAAGGATTTCCTGGCGTGCCTCGGCGTTCATATTCGCTCTCACCCTCCCAGTATTTCAGGCTAGCCCGGGCGGCGCAGCGCCCCGCCCGGCTATCGGTTTCGCACACCACTCAGTAGCCCATATTTTTCTTCTTCTCGAGCTCTTCTTGCGCCGTATCCGGCAGGTAGAGCATCGATTTGGTCAGGGTCAGCTTCTCAGGCACGGTGCCGTCTTTCTTATATTTCTCCAGCGCATCAAACGCCGGGCCGGCCATGTTCGGCGTCAGTTCGACGTTAGCGTTCGCCTCGCCCGCGATCATCGCTTTATAAATATCCGGTACGCCGTCAATCGAGCCGGTGAGGATATCTTTGCCCGGTTTCAGCCCCGCTTCTTTAATCGCCTGGATAGCGCCGATCGCCATGTCATCGTTATGGGCGTAAACCATGCAAATGTTCTTGCCGTTGTTTTCGGCTTTGATAAAGCTCTCCATCACCTCTTTCCCTTTGCTGCGGGTAAAGTCGCCGGACTGAGAGCGAATAATTTTGATGTTGGAGGCTTTGGCAATCGCGTCGGCAAAGCCTTTCTTACGGTCAATCGCCACGCTCGCCCCGACGGTCCCCTGCAGTTCCACCACGTTGCACGGCTTACCGGCGACGGTTTTCACCAGCCAGTCGCCAATCAGCTGGCCTTCCAGCACGTTGTTGGCGGTCACGGTGGTCATGTAGAGATCTTTGTCTTTCACCTCAATCGAGCGGTCGAGCAGGAACACCGGAATTTTGGCCTCTTTGGCCTCTTTCAGCACCGGCTCCCAGCCGGTGGCCACCACCGGAGCGATAAAGATGGCGTCGACGCCCTGAGCAATAAAGGAGCGGACGGCCTTAATCTGGTTTTCCTGTTTTTGCTGACCGTCGGCAATCTTCAGGGTGATACCGCGTTTAGCGGCCTCCTCCTTCGCGACGTTGGTTTCGGCCGCACGCCAGCCGGATTCAGATCCGACCTGCGAAAATCCTACGGTCAGAGGGGCAGCCATTGCCATAGACGACATAGCTGCGGAAACTGCTGTGACAAGAAGTAAGCGCTTCCACATAAAATGATCCTCGTCGGGTTGCTGTAAGTTAAATCGTCATCTGCGGACAAACTATAGACAACCCGTGATGTAACTGAATGCGTTACATCACACTTCGAAAAAGTAAATCAAATGTTAAGTTCCGCGATTTACTGTCGCTGAGAGCGGATAAGGCTTCGCGGCTCTCGCTGCCAATATCGTGTCAGTCAAAATTTTTCACCGGTTGTGATAGCAAACAGATGCAGTGTAAGCGATTACATTATTTTATTCAGGATGCGGCTATGTTTATGGATTTTCAGGTTGTTTTGCGCTGAAAAATTCAGACTTCTTCCCGGCGCCCGGAAGAAAAAGAAGCGAAGACATTCGATGTGAGTTGGCTATAATACCGGGCACTTGTTTGCCATACATTTTAAAGGAAACAGACATGAGCTTACTCAACGTACCTGCGGGTAAAGATCTGCCGGAAGATATCTACGTCGTGATCGAGATCCCGGCTAACGCGGACCCAATCAAATACGAAGTCGACAAAGAGAGCGGTGCACTGTTCGTCGATCGCTTCATGTCCACTGCGATGTTCTATCCGTGCAACTACGGCTATATCAACCACACCCTGTCTCTGGACGGCGACCCGGTTGACGTGCTGGTCCCGACGCCGTATCCGCTGGAGCCAGGTTCAGTGATCCGCTGCCGTCCGGTTGGCGTTCTGAAAATGACCGATGAGTCGGGTGAAGATGCGAAGCTGGTTGCGGTACCGCACACCAAGCTGAGCAAAGAGTACGATCACATCAAAGATGTGAACGACCTGCCGGAACTGCTGAAAGCTCAGATCACTCACTTCTTCGAGCACTACAAAGATCTGGAAAAAGGCAAGTGGGTGAAAGTTGACGGTTGGGACAATGCTGAAGCGGCGAAAGCTGAAATCATTGCTTCCTTCGAGCGCGCTGCGAAGAAATAAGTTCGCTTCTGCCTCACAACCCTGAACGCCGGTCTCCCGGTCAGTAGGGGTTTTTTTATGCCTGCGATTTACCTGCGCCGCGCCAATCCGCGATAGCCGCAAAAAAACAACGCCACCCGAGGGTGGCGTTGCCGTGGTTAATACTGGTCTCTGTCTAACCAGTTGCCGTTCTCTATCAGCGTGAAGCCCTCAACGGGGCGTTGATAGACATACATCCATGCGCTGCCATAAGGCGTCTGGATCAGGTGACGTGCGTATTCACCGCCTTTAGTGCGCAGGGCGTCCAGTTCGGCCAGCGTCGATGCGTCAATACGATACACTTCACCATGTACTGTGCCCTCACCCGGCACCGCGCCTGGATAGTGGCCCAGGCTGTACAGCTGATAATCGTTGACACTATGATCGCCCAGCCACTGAGCGTTAGTCATCCAGTGGCTGTTGCCTTGTTTGCGTCGTAAACTGCCGTAAACAAATATTCGCATTGCTAAAACTCAAACTGATAGAGCAAATCGAGAGCCTGGTCTACGCCAGACACCGCTTCCATATATAGCTTAGGCATCAGGCGATAGCGTAATGTCAGCGTCGCCAGGGAATCAAAGATACCGACCCCATATTTTACCTGCAGACCTGGCAGTACATAGCCGCTGACTACCACCTGGGAGGAGTCGCCTACTCCCTGGGTATCCAACGCCAAATTGCTTACGCCAAACGTCTCGCCGATTTTACCCACAACCTGACCACTTTGTGCAACCCCCATCCCAATAAGCATTGATGTCATTGCGGCACTATCGCTCTGTCCGCTGCTTAAACCCTGGCCACGCAGCAGGTAAGAAAGCGCTTCCTGTTGCGACATCGCCGGGTCGGAGAAGATTTCCGCCTTCGGCTGATCGGCAGACCCGGTCACCCGTACGCCGGCAATCACATCGTCCTCCGTCGAATCCGGGTTACGAATCGCTTCGATATTCAGCAATGGCTGATCCGGCGGGCCGGAGAACAGCAGCTCCCCTTTCCGTACGATCAGGTCCTGACCGTAAGCGTGGAAGCGGCCGTCCGGGATATTAATCTGCCCGTTCAGCCCCAGGCCCTGTTTATCCTGGGCGACCTTCAGATCGCCGGTCAGCCGCGCCTTCAGGCCAAAGGCGTCAAGACGGACGTTATTGCCGACGTGGATCGTCAGATTACTGTTAATCGGAATACCGGCGCTCTGCTTCTCGATCGGCTGCAGATTTTTATCCAGCATCACCTCATCTGAAGAGACCCCGACGGCGCTCTCCGGCACATCGTTAACGACAATACGCGCCCACGGTACATCCACGCTGCCATCGAGGCTGAACAGGCTCGGGGTGGCGGTAAAGACCACGTCCGGCGACACGTCCAGACGCACCATCGGCGGCACGGTAATCCGGACCCGATTGCCTTTGGCCGCCACCTGCGCGCGCCAGTTGTCGATCTGGGTCCAGTCGGCGTTGCCGCTCAGGCTAATTTGCCCCTGTCTGGTATTCACGGTGCCCTGGAGCGTCGAACGGGTGCCGGTGAAATTCATCGCCAGCTGGCTCGGCTGCATATCGAACGGCATAAAGTTACCGTCGATCTCCACGCCGTTGAGCTGCATCTGGCCATACAGCTGCGGGCTTTGCAGGTTGCCGCCGAGGCGCAGACGAGCGTTGAGCATCCCCGCCGCTTTTTCTCCCCGGGAGAAGATCGGGTTAATCATGGCCAGCGAGAAGTTACTGATGTTCACATTGCCGCCGAGGTTACGTCGGCCCTGCGGGTCGCTGATCTGCACCTGCCCATCCAGCTGTCCGTTGTTGGTCAGGCGGATCAGCCAGCCGAGCTGGGCGCGGTTGTTATGCAGATCGGCGGTGAGGTTCAGAGTATCAAAGGCCACCGGCAGCGGCGCATCGTTGACCGTCTGGGTCACTTTCACATTCCGCCCGCTCAGCGTCACCTTGCCCTGCGGCAGCCCCTCTTTGGTGGTGTCCCAGCTGACATCGGCATTACCGCTGAACACGCCGCTGGCCTGGGTCTCCTGCGGCATAAACGGCTTCAGCATCGCCAGGTCAAAGCGGTTGAGATTGACGACCGCCCGCCCGGAGGCGCCGGCATCGATGGTTTGCGGCACGCACAGCTCGGCATTCGGGTTGCTCCAGCAATGCGGCCCGATACTGATTTTTTGCTCGCGGTTACGATAATCCAGCGCGATGTTGCGCGTCAGGGAAAGCGGACCGACCGGCGTCTGGAAACGGGTGTTGCTCAGCGTCCCCTTCCAGCGCTCTTCTTTACGATCGAAGCTCCCCGCCAGCGACAGCTGCCCGGAGACCGGATCGCCCTGTACCTTCAGCTGCAGGTCGTGCTGTTTTTCGTTGCCTTTGGCGTTCAGCTGCACCAGGCTGATGTTCACGCCCGGCTGGCTGATACGATCGACGCGCACGTCGAGGTTGCCGCCAATCTGGTCGCTGGACTTCACGTCCCCTTTGACGTTGACCTGGGCGATGGTCAGCTCCTGCCAGCGCAGCGCTCGCGCGGTAATATCCGCCAGCAACTGCGGCGCCTCGACGGTACCGCGAACTTTCAGCAGCCCCTTCGCCGTTCCGCCGAGACCCGGCAGCGCATTGTCCAGATTCGGCGCATCGATGGTGGCATCCAGATTCAGATCTTTAACCCCCAGCTCGCCCTTCACTTCGGCGCTGTTCTTACCGAGCGCCAGATGCAGCCCGGGGATTTTCCACTGCATGTAGCTGTTACCCTGCAGCGAACCGCTGACGTCGACCTTATTCTGTTTCACGTTACCGGCGATCTTCAGTTCCGGCACCGACATCTGCCAGCTCCCGCCGTACAGGCTGCCCTGCGTTTTAATCAACCCGTTCAGTTTCGACGGCCAGTCCGGTACCTCTTTCGCCGTATTGATGCCGTCGAGGGTCAGCTCGCCGCGCCAGCTAATCGCCTGCTGCCAGTCCAGCAGCGCCTTCAGCTCGGTTTTCCCTTCCAGCGCGGCGATAGTCAGCTTATCAAGATTGATCTGCTGTTCATTGCCCTTCGCATTAAGGGTAATTTTGGCCGGCGGCAGCGACTGCCCTTTTACCGCGGTACTGAAGGCCATGGTGTAGTCGGTCATCTTGCCGCTAAATGTCAGCTGCAAATCGTCGGCCTGGAACTGCTTTTCTCCGCTAAACGGCCAGTACAGCTGTTTGCTCTTCAGCGTCATATTCAGCGGCAGGCCGGCTTCCGCCAGCTGCGCTTCGGCACGCAATGTCATCGCCACGGCGCCGGCTAAATCAACGCCGACCTCCAGCTTTTTGCGCACCTCGCCGGCCACTTTCACCGTCACCTTCTCCCCCTTCAGCGGATCGATGTTCAGCGTGCTGTTGAGGGTGATATCGACCGGCCAGTTGTCCTGCAGCTGGGCGGTTCCCGAGGCGGTTACTTTACCCTGGTCAGAATCGATATCCAGCGTATCCAGCTTCATCTGTCCGTCGATGCTGCTGACTTTCAGCAGCATGTTATAGACGGTCATATCGGTGTCGCCGGTGACCCGCAGCTGCTCGCCACGGAACTCCTGAATATTGAGGTTCAGCGGCAGGTGGACGTCGGCCATTTCCGGCAGTAACGGCTGCGAGAACAGCGCTTTCATCGTCTCGCCGAGCGGTTTTTCCTCCTGCTGCGGATTCTCGATCTTCGGTTCAACCACCTGCTCCTGCGCCACTTTCGCCACCTTCGGCAGGGCGATCAGCAGCCCCTGCAGCGACGTTGGCGTCAGAGTCAGGTTTTTTTCCTGCCACTGAAGGCCGGTGGCGAAGTCGCGGACCGAAACGGCGGTGTCATCGATTTTAACGTTCACGTTGTGCAGCGCGACGCGGCTCAGGGTGATGGGATACGGAGTTGCAAGGTTCAGCGGCTCCGCATCCTTCTCTTCCACCGGCGCCGCAGGCGGCATTTTGCTGGTATCGATCGCCACGTAGATATCGCGCAGCGAAATGTCGTTGACGCACAGGCTGCTGTCCCACAGGCACTGTACTTTGACCGCCAGATGGAACTGCCCGGCGGTGACCGCCACGCCAGGCTGAGCAAAACGCACGTTCTGTAGCGTCAGGTCACGCCAGCCGCCGGTTACCTTGCCAATTTCCAGACCGGGAACCCAGCGATCCGCCGCCTTCAGCACCAGATGCAGGCCGCTGGTGGTTCCGACCAGCAACGCCACCGTCCCCAGCAGCAGGACTAAAAAGACCAGTACCCCGAGGCTTATTTTCTTCCATAAACTCATAATTCAGGCCCCAGACCGATGTAAAACTGTAAACCGTGCTCTTCTTTGTCGCCGATCGGTGCGGCGATATCCAGCTTGATAGGCCCCACCGGCGACTGCCAGCGAACGCCGACGCCGGTGCCGGTTTTAAAATCGCTTTTGCGGATATCGCTGACCGCTTCGCCGCCGTCGATAAACACCGCGCCCCACCATTTCCCGCTGACGTTGTACTGATACTCCAGCGAGCCGGTTGCCAGCTTCGAGGCGCCAAGCAGCTTGCCATCGTCATCTTTTGGCGAGATGGATTTGTATTTATAGCCGCGAATACTGCGGTCCCCCCCGGCGAAGAAACGCAGGTCCGGCGGCACTTTGTTGAAGTCATCGGCCTCAATCCAGCCGAGGTTGCCGCGCACGACAAAGCGGTGGCGGTCGTAGAGGGTACGGATCCACACATCCTGCGCCTGGGCGACGACGAAGTTAATATCCGACCCCCACAGGGTGTTGGAATAGTCCACCGAGTAGCGCTGGGAGTCGCCCCAGGTCGGCATCAGGCCGCCCCGCGAGCGGGTGCGGTTCACCGAGACCCCGGGATAGATAAGCATGGTGGTGTTGGTGACGTTCGCCTGGGTAAAGTGGTCAAGGCTCCAGCGCAGGTTGATGGCGCGCTGCCAGCCGCTGGAGAGCTCCCAGTAACGCGAGACCGCCAGCGTCGAGGAGTCGGCTTTAGTATCGTTGAGATCCGTACGCTTAAAGCCGCCCTGCATCAGGTAATACTGTTCCAACGGGTTCTTCAGCAGCGGGACTTTATAGCTAAAATCGAGCTGTTGTTCGGGCGCGGAAAGGCTCAGGCTGGAAGTTAAGCTGTGGCCATAGGAGTTGATCCACGGTTTTTTCCACGTCGCTTTGACCCGCGGCCCGACGTCGGTCGAATAGCCGACCCCGGTTTCCACGGTGTTTTCTTTCCGCGGCGACACCACGCCATGCAGCGGCAACACCTTGGTTTGACGCGCTTGCGCAAACTCCGGCGCCACCACCACCGAACTGAACCAGCCGGTGGCCGACAGGCGGCGGTTCAGCTCCGCCAGATCCTCAGAGGTGTAGTAATCCCCCTGCTTAAAGGGCACCAGATTTTGCAGATACTCTTCGCGGATCTGCGAGCCGCTGAAGGAGACAGGGCCAAAGCGGTAGCGTTCGCCGCTGTTGTAATCGATATCCCAGAAGGCCTGATGGCGATCGAGAGAGACGCCGAGCTGGCTTTTATTGAATTCGCTGTCAAAATAGCCTTTGCGCAATGCGACGCGGGTAAGCGAACCCTTGAAGCCGTCATAATCGGCGTGATTCAGCACGGTGCCGATAGCCGGACGTTTTTTTAACAAATCCAGATAGTCGCGATCTGTACGCGCCCCGCCGCGCAGAATGACCTCCGTGCCGCCAATACGCACCGGTTCGCCGGGCGTGACTTTGGCAATCAGCACCTGACGGCCTTTTGCCGGTGGCGGACGTAAGTCGAAATCGATCGTCGGTTCGTAGTACCCCAGGGCTTTCAACCCTTCGCGGATGGCATCATCAACGCGCGCGCGAAAGCGTCGATCCGGCGTGACTTCATCGCTCTGGATCGTGGATAGCTGAGCCCGGACGTTTTTTTCCAGCTCCCCGGATAACCCCTCAACCTGCAAACGCACGCTCGCGGCGCTAGCGACCCCGCTGACCAGCAAAAGGCTGGTGACACATAACTGGCGGATTTGTAGCACGTTTTCTCCTGAATATCCTTGTTTCCCCCCGCAGGAAACGAAAGCGCCGTTCCACGGCTTAACAAAACCCCAACAACTTAGGGTTGAAAAAGTGACGCTAACCCAAATAATTCTTATGTTTAAATCTAGACGTATCGCGCGTGTTTATTGTGTTAAAAGACACGCTTCGTTACAACCTTAACCACGACTTATGTTTTTGAGAGGCCAACCGTGAGTCTATTTGATAAAACGCATCTTGTCGCCCAGGCCGATGCGCTGCCAGGACGCAACACTCCCATGCCGGTGGCAACACTCCACGCTGTCAATGGCCACTCCATGACCAACGTTCCGGCCGGGATGGAAGTTGCGCTGTTCGCCATGGGCTGCTTCTGGGGAGTCGAGCGCCTGTTCTGGCAGCTGCCCGGCGTTTACAGTACCGCCGCAGGCTATACCGGGGGCTACACGCCGAACCCGACCTACCGTGAGGTCTGTTCCGGCGAAACCGGGCATGCCGAAGCCGTACGCGTCGTGTACGATCCGCAGGTCATCAGCTACGATCAGCTGCTGCAGGTATTCTGGGAAAATCACGACCCGGCCCAGGGGATGCAGCAGGGCAATGACCATGGCACCCAGTACCGCTCTGCCATCTATCCGCTGACCCCGGAGCAGGACGAAGCGGCGAAGGCCAGCCTGGCGCGTTTCCAGGCGGCGATGCGCGATGCCAACGACCAGCGCGCGATCACCACCGAAATCGCCACCGCCAAGCCGTTCTACTATGCCGAAGATGACCATCAGCAGTACCTGCACAAAAACCCGTACGGCTACTGCGGTATCGGAGGGATTGGCGTCTGCCTGCCCCCACAGCCATAACAGGGATTATCGTCAGGTGAGTCATTAACGCTCTGGCGGCTTTACAGTCGCTTACGCTATACTACCCTGTGTTATAGCCGGTCCAGTGCCTTCGGACCGGTTTTTTATGTGTTCCACATGAGAGTTATCAACTTCCCTTCCGAGGATCTGGCCTCAACGGCTGGATAAACTATGTTAAATAGTATTTTAGTCATTCTTTGTCTGATTGCCGTCAGTGCGTTTTTTTCGATATCGGAGATCTCACTGGCAGCCTCACGTAAGATCAAACTCAAACTGCTGGCTGATGATGGCAACGTGAACGCTCAACGCGTTCTCAAAATGCAGGAAAACCCGGGCACTTTCTTTACCGTCGTGCAGATCGGCCTCAACGCCGTGGCAATTCTCGGTGGTATCGTCGGTGACGCGGCCTTCTCGCCGGCTTTCCACAGTCTGCTGAGCCAGTACATGTCTGCCGAGCTTTCAGAGCAATTGAGCTTTATCATCTCCTTTACCCTGGTCACCAGCCTGTTCATTCTGTTTGCTGACCTGACTCCGAAACGCATCGGTATGATTGCGCCAGAAGCGGTGGCTTTGCGTATCATCAACCCGATGCGCTTCTGCCTGCTGATCTTCCGCCCGCTGGTGTGGCTGTTCAACGGCATGGCGAACAACATCTTCCGCCTGTTCAAAATACCGATGGTGCGTAAGGACGATATCACTTCCGATGATATTTACGCCGTAGTGGAAGCCGGTGCGCTGGCCGGGGTGCTACGTAAGCAGGAGCATGAGCTGATCGAGAACGTTTTCGAGCTGGAATCACGTACCGTTCCGTCCTCCATGACCTCACGCGAAAATATTATCTGGTTCGATCTGCACGAAGATGAGCAAAGCCTGAAGAACAAGGTAGCGGAGCACCCGCACTCCAAATTCCTGGTCTGTAACGAAGATATCGACCATATCATCGGCTATGTGGACTCTAAAGATCTGCTCAATCGCGTGCTGGCGAATCAAAGCCTGGTGCTGACCGGCGGCGTACAGATTCGCAATACGCTGATTGTTCCCGATACCCTGACGCTATCAGAAGCGCTGGAGAGCTTTAAAACCGCCGGTGAAGACTTCGCGGTGATCATGAACGAATATGCGCTGGTGGTGGGGATTATCACCCTTAACGACGTCATGACGACCCTGATGGGCGATCTGGTCGGCCAGGGGCTGGAAGAGCAGATCGTCGCGCGTGATGAAAACTCGTGGCTGATTGACGGCGGTACGCCGATTGACGACGTCATGCGCGTGCTGGATATCGACGAATTCCCGCAGTCCGGCAACTACGAGACCATCGGCGGTTTTATGATGTTTATGCTGCGTAAGATCCCGAAACGCACCGATGCGGTGAAATTCTCGGGCTACAAGTTCGAGGTGGTGGATATCGATAACTACCGTATCGACCAGCTGCTGGTGACGCGCATCGATAACAAACCAACGGTGCTGGTACCGAAGCAGCCGGGTGCCGCGGAAGATGAGCAAGGCGTGGCATAACGCTCAACGCTAAAAACACTAACGGCTCCCATCAGGAGCCGTTTTTTTACCGCATAGCTATATCACTTTCAGGTTAAGCCATCTCCGTTTGCAGACGCAAAACCTGACGATTGACTTCAGACATCACAGACAAATGCTGCTTGTCTTTGACCTTCGGGATAAGGATTTTGCCCTTATCAAACTCAAAAGCGCCAACGTCCTTGATATATAACCGTCCACGGAACAGGATCTTCACGTACTTCGCTACTTGTAGCGGATTGTAGCGTTGGAAAATTTTCATTGTTGTCTCCTGCCAGGGTTACGCTCTTGTGGTACCACATCCGGACCACGATTCGGGAGCGCAAATTTTAATGCCCTGAAACTATAGTCCAGAACTTCTGTAATACCCAGCATGCATAAGTTTATTTACCTTTTGATGACAATAATTAAGAACTTTCTTTTCAAACATACGTAGAAGCTAGTATAAGTCGCCGATTTCCTTCGATTATGTGCGTTAACACGCAAACTGGCACCCTGATTGCGTGTAATGCCGGTAAATCGCATTTATGCTTAAGCAAGACCAAGTGGTCGGATCACCTGCATAAAATAAGGACCCATCATGACCCTACGTAACCTACTGGCGGCTTCATGTCTGCTGTTGCCGCTGATGGCCTCAGCGCATAATTTTGTCGACGGCCAGCGCGTCGCGCCGGTTGGCATTGCCGACCGGGGAGAATTAATTCTGGATAATGATAAGTTTAGCTATAAAAACTGGAATAGCTCACAGCTGGCGGGAAAAGTACGCGTAGTGCAGCACATCGCCGGACGCACCTCGGCCAAAGAGAAAAACGCCACCCTGATAGAGGCGATCAAAGCCGCGAAATTACCGCACGATCGCTATCAGACCACCACCATCGTCAATACCGATGATGCCATCCCGGGTTCCGGGGTATTTGTGCGCAGCAGCATTGAAAACAACAAGCAGCTCTACCCGTGGTCGCAGTTTATTGTCGACAGCAACGGTGTGGCCCGCAAAGCCTGGGATCTGCAGGAAGAGAGCTCAGCCATTGTGGTACTGGATAAGGATGGACGCGTCCAGTGGGCGAAAGACGGGGCGCTCACCCAAGGGGAAGTGCAGCAGGTCGTCGCGCTGCTGCACAAGCTGCTTAGTAAATAGAGACCCGGAAGCCGGGGTTAAGGAACGATTCACGCGGCGTATAGTCCAGACTCCGCCCCTGCCAGTCATGAACGTGCGCCCCGGCGGCGACCGCAACGGCGTGGCCGGCGGCGGTATCCCAGGTACTGGTCGGCCCGAAGCGCGGGTAGAGCTGGGCCTGGCCTTCCGCCACCAGGCAGAATTTCAGCGACGAACCGATCGACGTCGTCTGGTGCTCGCCGATCTGTTGCAGATACTCCTCCAGCTCCGGATCGTTGCCGTGAGAGCGGCTGATCACCACCAGCGGCGGCCGGGCATCACGCACCTGAATCTGCTTACGCACCCCGCATTCGTCCTTCCACGCCTTGCCGCCTTCCGCGCTGTACAGCACCTTTAACACCGGCGCGTACACCACGCCCAGAACGGGTTTCCCTTGTTCAATCAACGCAATATTGACGGTAAATTCACCGTTACGTTTAATAAATTCTTTGGTGCCGTCCAGCGGGTCCACCAGCCAGTAGCGCTGCCAGTGCTGACGGACTTCCCATTCGGGAGGATCTTCTTCAGACAGCACCGGGATGTCGGGCGTCAGCGCCTGCAGGCCGCTCATAATCACTTTGTGTGCGGCGATATCCGCCGCGGTCACCGGAGAATCATCCTTCTTACTGGCCACCTCCAGCGGTTGCTTACCATCATAGACGTCCATGATGGCATCCCCTGCGGCTCGTGCCAGCTGACATACTTGTTCTAACATTCTCCACCTCGTCTGGTTACAGTGGCGTTAACTCGTTGTTTTAGTTATATCGCATCGCTGCGAGTTCCGCTATCTGTGATAGCGATGGCGGTTTCACAACTCATTTTTCTGGCATGATTCACACTTCTGTAAGCAACAGAATGTACATACATTTCCTTCTGTGCCATTGCTCATAAAAAGGACGCCTCTGATGATTAAGTTTAGCGCAACGTTACTGGCCACGCTGATCGCGGCCAGCGTGAATGCCGCGACGGTCGATTTGCGGATCATGGAAACCACCGATCTACATAGCAACATGATGGATTTCGACTATTACAAAGACGCCGCAACGGAAAAATTCGGCCTCGTGCGTACCGCCACGCTGATTGAAAAAGCCCGCCAGCAAGCCAAAAACAGCGTGCTGGTCGACAACGGCGACGTCATTCAGGGGAGCCCGCTGGGCGACTATATGGCGGCCAAAGGGCTCAAAAGCGGCGATGTGCACCCGGTGTATAAAGCGATGAACACCCTCGACTACGCGGTGGGCAACCTCGGTAACCACGAGTTCAACTACGGTCTCGATTTTCTGCACAAAGCGCTGGCCGGGGCGAAATTCCCCTACGTAAACGCCAATATTATCGATGCTAAAACCGGCAAACCGATGTTTACGCCGTACCTGATCAAAGAGACGATGGTAAAGGATAACGACGGCAAAACGCAGACGCTGCGCATCGGCTACATCGGGTTTGTGCCGCCGCAAATTATGACCTGGGATAAAGCCAATCTCAGCGGCAAAGTCACCGTCAACGACATTACGCAAACCGCCCGTCAGTACGTGCCGCAAATGCGCGAGGAAGGGGCCGATATCGTGGTGGTGGTCGCCCACTCCGGCCTTTCCGCTGACCCCTACCAGGCCATGGCGGAAAACTCAGTTTACTATTTAAGCCAGGTGCCGGGCGTGGATGCCATCATGTTTGGCCACGCGCATGCGGTGTTCCCGGGGAAAGATTTCGCCGACATTAAAGGCGCGGATATCGACAAAGGGACCCTTAACGGCGTTCCGGCCGTGATGCCCGGCATGTGGGGCGACCATCTCGGCATCGTCGATCTGGTACTGAACAACGATGGCGGAAAGTGGCAGGTCACCGGGGCCAAAGCCGAGGCGCGCCCGATCTATGACGCGGTAGCGAAGAAATCGCTGGCGGCGGAAGATACGCGGATGGTGCAGGTGCTGAAAGCCGACCATGAGGCCACCCGCGAGTTCGTCAGCCAGCCCATCGGCCAATCTTCAGACAACATGTATAGCTACCTGGCGCTGGTCCAGGACGACCCCACCGTGCAGGTGGTGAACATGGCGCAGAAGGCCTATGTTGAACACTTTATCCAGGGCGATCCGGATCTGGCGAAGCTGCCGGTGCTTTCCGCCGCCGCGCCGTTTAAAGTCGGCGGCCGTAAAAACGACCCGGCCAGCTTCGTTGAGGTGGAAAAAGGCCAGCTCACCTTCCGCAATGCCGCCGACCTGTATCTCTATCCCAACACCCTGGTGGTGGTGAAGGTCAGCGGTAAAGAGGTCAAGGAGTGGCTGGAGTGCTCCGCGGGGCAGTTTAATCAGATTGACCCTGAGAGCAGCAAACCGCAGTCCTTAATCAACTGGGACGGTTTCCGCACCTATAACTTTGATGTGATTGACGGGGTGAACTACCAGATTGATGTCAGCCAGCCGGCGCGCTACGACGGCGAATGCCAGATGATTCACCCGCAGGCGGAGCGGATTAAGGAACTGACCTTTAACGGCCAACCGATCGATCCTCAGGCCACCTTCCTCGTCGCCACCAATAACTACCGCGCCTACGGCGGTAAATTTGCCGGTACCGGCGATAGCCACATTGCTTTCGCCTCCCCGGACGAGAACCGCTCGGTGCTGGCGGCGTGGATCGGCGCGGAGTCGAAAAAAGCGGGCGCGATCCACCCGGCGGCCGACAACAACTGGCGGCTGGCCCCTATTCATAGCACAGCGCCGCTGGATATCCGCTTTGAGACCTCCCCGGGTGAAAAAGCGGCGGCGTTTATCAAAGAGAAAGCGCGGTATCCGATGCATCAGGTCGCCACCGATGATATCGGCTTCGCGATTTACCAGCTGGATTTGAGTAAATAACGAATTGCATTCCCCGCTCGCGCTGCGCTTCGCGGGGCTACAAAGCAGGAGTCCAACGCGCGGCGACAGGCCGGAGCAGGTACTGCCGCCGCGATCCGGCTTCTCGCGTCAGGCGACAGCCTGCTCGTGGTTCGCCAGAATCACGGGCAGATTCAGTTCAATCCAGTCGGCCAACGCCGCAACTTTCTCACTCACCTGCTCACCGAGCGGGGTCAGACTATACTCTACGTGCGGCGGCACCACCGGATACGCAACCCGGTTGATAAAGCCGTCCTGCTCCAGCGCCTGCAGCGACTGTGCCAGCATCTTTTCACTGACGCCGCCCATCTTGCGGCGTAAATCGCTGAAGCGGTGGGTTCCCGTACGCAGCGCGATCAGGATTAACACTCCCCAGCGGCTGGTCACATGTTTCAGCACGTCCCGTGATGGGCACTCTTCCGCAAACAGATTGCCATCGCGCATCTGTTCGCTCAGCGTCGGATTCGCCATTTTCATACTTACCTTTTTGTACGTACTTACTAAAAGTTAGCTAAGGTGTTAGCTTACCACAACTGCCACTCGACACGAAGGAGAATACTGATGATCGCTATTACCGGCGCGACCGGCCAGCTTGGCCACCTCGTCCTGCAGCATCTGTTAGAAACTGTCCCCGCCAGCCAGATTGTGGCGATTGTGCGTAATCCGGCAAAAGCCGAAGCGCTGAGCCAGCAGGGTGCGATCGTCCGCCAGGCCGATTACACTGACGAAGCGGCATTCACCGCGGCGCTACAGGGCGTCGACAAGCTCCTGCTGATCTCTTCCAGCGAAGTGGGCCAGCGGGCAGCGCAGCATCGTAACGTGATTAACGCCGCCAAAGCCGCCGGGGTGAAATTTATTGCCTACACCAGCCTGCTGCACGCCGATAAGTCGCCGCTAGGCCTGCACGTTGAGCATGTGGAAACCGAGCGAATGCTCGCCGACTCCGGCATTCCTTATGCTCTGCTGCGTAACGGCTGGTACACCGAGAACTATCTCGCCAGCGCCCCGCCGGCGCTTGAGCATGGCGTGTTTATCGGTGCCGCCGGTGACGGCAAAATCGCCTCGGCGACCCGCGCCGATTATGCCCAGGCCGCCGCCCGCGTCGTCGCGGAAGAGGGTCACGCCGGGAAGGTCTATGAGCTGGCCGGTGACGAGGCCTGGACGCTCAGCGAGCTGGCCGCCGAGCTAAGCAAGCAGAGCGGTAAAAACGTGGTCTATCAGAACCTCAGCGAAGCCGACTTCGCCGCGGCGTTGAAGGACGTTGGCCTGCCGGCTGGGCTGGCGGATATGCTCGCCGACTCGGATATCGGCGCGTCTAAAGGCGGTCTGTTTGACGACAGCCGTACCCTGAGCGCGCTGATTGGCCGCCCGACGACGCCGCTGGCTGAGAGCATCAAAGGCATCCTGTAACAGTTGCAAAAAGGTTAATTTTTGTAGCATCCCGGCGGGTCATCCCCAATAATGACAGGATGTCCGTCGGGAGTAATTTGATGCAGGGCGTACCGGAACAGTTCCACGATGAAAGAGACAGCGCGCGTTTTCGCCATCTGGCGCAGGTGCCCGGCGTTGAGCTGTATCATGCCCATATTTCCCGCTACGCCTTCGAACCGCATACCCATGAAGCCTTCGGTATTGGCGCGATAGAACTGGGGGCCGAGCGTTTTCGCTATCGCGGCAGCCTGCACGTGGCTGCGGCGAACTCCATCGTCACGATGAACCCGGACGAGCTGCACACCGGCGAAGCGGCCACCGCCGACGGCTGGCGCTATCGTATGGTCTATCTCGATCCCCGGATGCTGGAAGAGGTGACCGGCGTACGCCATTGGTGGTTCAGCGAAGTGGTACGACAGGATCCGCAGCGCTCGCAGCAGCTCTGCGGGCTTATTTATGGCCTCTGGCACACCGACGATCCGCTGGCCCAGCAGGGCCTGCTGCTCGATGTGATTGATACCTTCCGTCCGCTGGCGCACCACGCCCCCGTCCAGGCGGAAGCGGCTCACCGCTTTGAACGCGTGCGCGACTATCTGCACGACAACTATATGCGGGCAATTTCCCTCGATGAGCTGGCGCAGGTTGTCGCCCTGAGTCCATACCATTTTCAACGCCAGTTTAAGGCCCATTTCCACGTTACTCCCCACCAGATGCTGATGGCCATTCGTCTGTGGCGGGCGAAAGCGTTTCTCACCCACGGCATGCCCGCCGCCGAAGTCGCCGCGGCGACCGGCCTCACCGACCAGTCGCATCTGACCCGCGCCTTTACCCGCCGCTACGGCATCACCCCGGTGCGCTATCAAAAGCAGGTCGCCCGGCGCTAATGCGCAACCTCATACAATATTCCCGGCGTCGCCTCTTCTACACTTTCGCCAACGGAAACGAGTGTGGATGGCGTGATGATTAGTGGCGTGTTGTATGCCCTGCTGGCAGGGCTGATGTGGGGACTGATTTTCGTCGGCCCCTTGCTGGTGCCGGAATACCCGGCGCTACTGCAATCGATGGGACGCTATCTGGCGCTGGGACTGATCGCCCTGCCCCTGGCGTGGCTTGGCCGCGCGCGACTGCGGCAGCTTTCCGGGCGAGACTGGCGGACGGCGCTCGGGCTGACCATGATGGGCAACCTGATCTATTACGTGTGCCTCGCCAGCGCCATCCAGCGCACCGGCGCGCCGGTCTCCACCATGATTATCGGTACCCTGCCGGTGGTGCTGCCGGTGATGGCGAACCTGCTCTACAGTCAGCGCGACGGTAAACTGCCGTGGCGACGGCTGTTTCCGGCGCTGACCTGCATCGCCATCGGCCTGCTGTGCGTTAATATTGCCGAGCTTCGCCAGGGCCTGCCCAATTTTACGCTCTGGCGTTACTTTTCCGGCATTAGCCTGGCGCTGATCTCGGTAGCCTGCTGGGCGTGGTACGCCCTGCGTAATGCCCGCTGGCTGCGGGAGAACCCGGACAAACACCCGATGATGTGGGCGACGGCGCAGGCGCTGGTCACCCTCCCGGTGTCGCTGGCGGGCTACCTGGTGGCCTGCGGGTGGCTACATAGCCAGCAGGTCGACTTCCCCTTACCGTTTGGCCCACGCCCGGCGGTCTTCGTGACGCTGATGCTGGCGATTGCGGTCCTTTGCTCCTGGGTGGGCGCGCTGTGCTGGAACATCGCCAGTCAGAAACTCCCCACAGTGATCCTCGGGCCGCTTATCGTTTTCGAAACGCTGGCAGGCCTGCTGTATACCTTCCTGCTGCGCCACAGCATGCCGCCGCTGCTGACGCTCAGCGGTATCCTGCTGCTGGTCCTCGGCGTGGTCTCCGCGGTGCGCTCACGACCAGAAAAACCGCTGCTGCTGGAGCGGGTCTGCGACCACAAAAAATAGCCTGGTATCCGAAAGGGGTATTTCCTTGCCAATAAGATGCATTTAAAATACATCTTATATTCTTCAAGACGAGGTATTCGCTATGGCTTTTCGTGACCAACCTTTAGGCGAGCTGGCGCTGACGATCCCCCGCGCCTCCGCGTTGTTCCGTAAATATGATATGGACTACTGCTGCGGCGGTAAACAGACGCTGGATCGTGCCGCATCGCGTAAGGAGCTGGACGTCGCGGTGATTGAAGCCGAGCTAGCCAGACTGGCGGAAGAGCCGGTCGAAAAGGACTGGCGCGTCGTGCCGTATGCGGAAATCATCGATCACATCATCGCTCGTTATCACGACCGCCACCGCGAGCAGTTGCCGGAGCTGATCCTGCAGGCGACCAAAGTTGAGCGCGTGCATGCCGGCAAAGCAGGCGTGCCGGCCGGCTTAACCAAATACCTGACCATGCTGCACCAGGAGCTCTCCAGCCATATGATGAAAGAGGAGCAGATCTTGTTCCCGATGATCAAACAGGGCATGGGCACCCACGCCGCCGGGCCCATCAGCGTCATGGAAGGCGAACACGACGAAGCGGGTGAACTGCTGGAAGTGATTAAGCATGTCACCAACAATGTGACGCCGCCGGCGGAAGCCTGCACCACGTGGAAAGCGATGTACAACGGCATTAACGAACTGATCGACGACCTGATGGAACACATCAGTCTGGAAAACAACGTTCTGTTCCCGCGTGCCCTCGCGGGAAAATAAATAAAAAAAAGGCGCCCGCAGGGCGCCCTCGATATTGTCAGTCTTATTGGCCACTTCGGTGGCCCTTTTTATGACGGGCCGTTGCAAACAACGTTAAACATCTCTCCCGAAGATTTTTTATTGCGCCAGACGTTTCTTACCGGCGAGGAACCAGCCCGCCGCCAGCAAAATGAACCACAGCGGCGTGACGATCAGCGCTTCGCGCGTATCGCTTTCCAGGGTCAGCAGCACCAGAACGAAGACGAAGAACGCCATACAGACCCAGCACATCAGTTTACCCAGCGGCATCTTATATTTGGACTGCTCATGCAGATGCGGACGCTTTTTGCGGTAGACCAGGTACGAGCAGAGAATAATGGTCCAGACGAACATAAACAGAATGGCCGAGACCGTGGTAATCATGGTGAACGCCGCAATCACGCTCGGATTAACCATCAACATCACCACGCCGCCCAGCAGGCACATGCAGGAGAAGGTCAGTCCTTTCGCCGGTACCGCTCGTTTCGACAGTTTGGCGAACATCGACGGCGCCTGACCATCCTGCGCCAGACCGAACAGCATACGGCTGGTCGAGAACACGCCGCTGTTGGCGGAAGAGGCGGCCGAAGTCAGCACCACAAAGTTAATCAGGCTGGCGGCAGCCGGCAGGCCAACCAGTACGAACAGCTCGACGAACGGGCTTTTGCTCGGCACCACGGAGCTCCACGGCGTCACGGACATAATCACGATCAGCGCGAAGACGTAGAACATAATAATGCGCAGCGGGATAGAGTTAATCGCGCGCGGCAGGGATTTCTCCGGATCTTTGGTCTCCGCGGCGGTGGTCCCCACCAGCTCAATCCCGACGAATGCAAAGACCGCGATCTGGAAACCGGCAAAGAACCCGCTGATGCCTTTCGGGAACCAGCCGCCGTCATTCCACAGATGAGCGAAGGAAGCCTCGACGCCGGTCGGCGATTTGAAGTGCATCAACACCATCACCAGGCCGACGACAATCAGCGCCACGATAGCGACAATTTTGATCATCGCGAACCAGAATTCCATTTCACCAAACATTTTTACGGTGGCGAGGTTAAGGCTCAGCAGCAGCAGGATCACCGCCAGCGAGGCCACCCAGTCGGAAAGCCCGGGAAACCAGAACTGGGCGTAGGCGGTAATCGCCACCACGTCAGCCATCCCGGTCACCACCCAGCAGAACCAGTAGGTCCAGCCGGTAAAATATCCCGCCCACGGCCCCAGCAGATCGGCGGCGAAGTCGCTGAATGATTTATATTCCAGGTTCGACAGCAGCAATTCGCCCATCGCACGCATGACGAAAAACAGCATAAAGCCGATGATCATATAAACAAAAATAATGGATGGCCCGGCGAGGCTGATGGTTTTGCCGGAGCCCATAAATAGCCCGGTACCGATGGCGCCACCGATAGCAATAAGCTGAATATGCCGGTTCGTGAGATTTCGCCGTAGCGATTGTTCAGTCGGAGCCTGCTCTTCGGCAGCGACTTTGACCTGATCTACCATGTGATTTTCTTCCTGTTGTACCTGTCTGTGTTGTTCAGGCTCTGATGGCCCGTCATCTGTCATAACCCCGGAAAAGGGTTTATCGATATTAGGTAAGAATCGGAGGGATGAATACTATGATTTAGATATAATGTTAATTTTATGTTTAAAGTGAGTGTTATATCACTCCGGTTGCGCGAAACAGTTCACAAAAATACACCCAAAAAGCAGATATGCAATATAAAATTCCATCAAATTCTTGAGTTAAGGATTTTGCGCTACTTTTAGTCGCTTCCTCCCCCTTCAGGGAGAGGAAGCATCTGCTGATTAGATAATATCCAGCAGTTCAACTTCAAAAATCAGGGTGCTGAACGGAGGAATAGACGCCCCCGCGCCACGCTCGCCATAAGCCAGATTGTGCGGAATCGTCAGTTCCCATTTGGAACCTACCGGCATCAGGGTCAGCGCTTCAATCCAGCCGCCGATCACCCCGGTAACCGGGAATTCAGCCGGCTCGCCGCGGGCGACGGAGCTGTCAAATACGGTACCGTCAATCAGCTTACCGGTATAGTGCACACGTACGCGGTCGGTACGCGCCGGGATAGCGCCCTCACCCTGAGTCAGGACGCGGAACTGCAGGCCGGATTCGGTGCTGTTTACGCCTTCACGTTCGCGGTTTTCATCGAGGTATTTCTGCCCATCGGCCGCCATTTCCTGGAAACGCTCGCGGCGTACCGCATCGGCACGTTCGTGGATCTCACGCAGCGCGCGATGAACGGCTTCCACCGGCACCTGCGGCTGGTTACCTTCCAGCGCATCGGCAATGCCGGCAACCAGTGCTTCAGGCAGCAGCCCCTGCAGGCCGGATTCGCTCAGCTGTTGTCCAACCTGCAAGCCGATACCGTAACTTGCCTGCGCTTCAATAGTGTCAAAAGTCGGGGTTGCCATCTTCTTTCCTTATTTATCGGGGGAAAATTTCATACTCGCAGGATTTTGAATGGCCGAAGCGGGCAGGTTCATGGATTCCCGACAACCTGAGTCACGATGTGACCGCAGGCTGCGGGCGCAGCCTGCGCTCCAGCGACTCGAAAGACGACGAGTATAAAGTGGTGGGCAGCATATCAGCCATCGTCCGACGGGTAAAACTTTGTCGCAGAGATGATGACAAATCTGAGGGAAACAGAAACAATAGGAGATATCAGGTTAACCTCACGAAACATATCTTTGTCTCGGCCATCAGGAAGTTAGCCATCTATACTCTACGGAGCAGGATAAAAATATGCGGAGCAGGAGGAAAGCCATGCCCGGGCGCTTTGACATCACATCTACCCTGGCGAAGATCTGGCACGCCCCGGATCAGATTCGCATTATGGATCCGCTGCCGCCGATGCATCGCCGGGGCATTATTGCCGGCGCCTTGCTGGTGATTATCGGCATACTGCTCCCGTCTGAGGATAGCGGCAGCCCGGCGCAGAGCGCGCGTGAGGCTAACCTTGACCTGCAATCGCAGTCCCAGCCGTCATCCTCATCCCAGCAGGCCATGCCGCTGCCGCCCATTACCACCACGCCGACGGTCAATGATGCCGATCAGATGGCGCCGGTGGCGCCGGAGCCCGTCCAGGACGAGCCGGTGGAACAGAGCCAGAGCCAGGCCTACTCGCAACCGCAGCAGCAACAGCAGCAACAATCGACTCCGGGTATTGAACAACAGTGGCGCACTTACCGCATCGAAGCCGGCAAAACGCTGGCTCAGCTGTTCCGCGATCATAACCTGCCGCCGACCGACGTGTATGCCATGGCGCAGGTGGAAGGCCCCGGTAAGCCTTTAAGCTCGCTGCAAACCGGGCAAACGGTGCAGATTCGCCAGAATGCGAACGGCGTAGTCACCGGCCTGACGATCGATACCGGCGGCGGGCAGCAGGTGCTGTTCACCCGTCAGTCAAACGGCAGCTTTATCCGCGCGCGATAGCCCGCCACATAACCCACGGCCAATGCCGGGTATCTCGCCCGGCCTGGCGGGACAGATTCATCCCCTCGCCTCCCTGCCCTCTGCGCATCCGTACGCCGCCCGTCGACCAGCGGATGTGTGACATCGCGACGCCAACGCGCGCTTTGAGCATGATGTTTTTACCGCCAGAGGCTTATCCGCCGTCGGCAACAGGGCGTGGCAACAGCGATTTTTCGGCAAGGTGCAAAGCGGGGAATGCAGAAAAGCAAAACGCCGGCACAAGGCCGGCGTCTCGACGCGAACGGAGTAAAAATTACTCAGCTACAACGTTAACAACCAGTTTCGCGAAGACTTCGCTGTGAACCTGGAAGTCCACTTCGTGCTCACCGGTGGTGCGCAGAACGCCGTTCGGCAGACGAACTTCGCTCTTAGCGACGGCAACGCCAGCTGCAGTTACAGCGTCAGCGATGTCGCGGGTACCGATGGAACCGAACAGTTTACCTTCGTCGCCAGCTTTAGACGCGATGGTAACGGTGCCCAGTGCGTTGATTGCTTCAGCACGTGCGTTAGCAGCGGCCAGAACGTCAGCCAGTTTGGCTTCCAGTTCAGCACGGCGTGCTTCGAAGAATTCAACGTTTTTCTTGGTAGCAGGAACAGCTTTGCCCTGTGGTACCAGGAAGTTACGAGCATAGCCCGCTTTAACGTTAACCTGATCACCCAGGCTACCGAGGTTTGCTACTTTATCAAGCAGAATAACTTGCATTACCTTATCCTCTCAAAGTCGTATTAATGGACCGTGACCGATTACTGATGACGATCAGTGTACGGCAGCAGGGACAGGTAGCGAGCGCGTTTGATAGCGCGTGCCAGCTGACGCTGATATTTTGCACGGGTACCGGTGATACGGCTCGGGACAATCTTACCGCTTTCGGTGATGTAGTTTTTCAGCGTAGCGATATCTTTATAGTCGATCTCTTGAACGCCTTCCGCGGTGAAACGGCAGAACTTGCGACGACGGAAATAACGTGCCATATGGCTAGTCTCCAGAATCTATCAATTCAATCTGCTCGGCATGCAGAACCATTTTGCTCAAGCCGTTCTTTGCCTTGTGGCAAGAAATGAACCCTCGAACGGTTACTGCGCTACCGACCGTTATACTGTGAGTAATGGCCTGGTTCTGCTGTCCGCTAATAATAACGGGCATCTGACACCACGCCTGCCGGTGAAAACCGGCTTCCTCCTGCACTGAACGATGCTCAAGCACGAACTGGCAGTGTGGAATTCCTGACGGGCTGACCTTACGAAGTGGAGTCCTGCATACAATGCCGGACAGCTCCAGACGGTTGGTCATCAGGATTACTCTTCAGAATCCCCAGCTTCAGAATCATCTGCGGTTTCGTTAGCGAAATCTTCGCGACGCTCACGGCGCTCGTCTTTCGCTTTAACCATCGGAGATGCTTCGGTAACAGCGTGCTTAGTACGCATTACCATGCTGCGGATAACGGCGTCGTTGAAGCGGAAGTTAGTTTCCAGCTCATCGATCGCTTCCTGCGGAGCTTCAACGTTCAGCAGAACGTAGTGAGCTTTGTGCAGTTTGTTGATCGGGTAAGCCAGCTGACGGCGGCCCCAGTCTTCCAGACGGTGGATCGTACCTTCTGCTGCAGTGATTGCACCAGTGTAACGTTCGATCATACCCGGAACCTGTTCGCTCTGGTCAGGATGGACCATAAAAACGATTTCGTAATGACGCATCGAATTGCTCCTTACGGATTATTCAGCCTCCTGTCTGGGTCAGCCGCGGCCCATGGAGGCAAGGAACGTGTTAAAGGGCGGCCGAAAAATTGACGCGTCATTCTACTTTCGCCGCCCTGGGAAGACAAGCGAATTGCGCAAATAATTCGCACTAACCGCTAAGTCGCGCTAAGTCAGTGATTTAAAATTAATCAACGACAGCAGCGACACTTTTTTGAACAACTTCATCAGAAATGGTCGCGATGCACCCGCCAGGCAGCGATTACACTTAGATCAACACTATCGATAACCGAAGAGGAGCCTGAGTTAACGCCAGAATGGCCGGCTGAACGTAAGGAGCGTAGAGTATGAAATACATCATCATTGCCGTTATGGCTGCGCTTTTATTGAGCGCCAACGCGCTCGCAGCCATCAAGATCGATGGGCGCCAGGCACGAAACATGGACGATGTGCAGAGCCTGGGCGTGATCTATATCAACCATAACATGGCGACTGAACAAGAAGCCGATCAGGCGCTGAGTCAGCAAAGCGACGCTGAAGGCGCGAAATATTTCCAACCGATCCTGATTCACGAGCCGCAAAGCAACGGCGCGATCCACGCCAGCGCCGTGATTTATCGCTAACGGTCGCGTTTCCCGGCGCCTCCTGAGCGGGGCGCCCGCCTCGCGCGGCGTAAAACGTCGCGTTTACAGATGCTGCTGGAAGAAAGTCACCGTCGTCGCCAGTGCTTCCGGCGTGATCCGGTGGCGAACGCCTTTCTGCCAGACGCAGGTCAGGTTGTTCGCCAGCGCGTTTTGCCGCAGCGCCTGCTGCAGCCGGAACGTCTCTGCCGCTGGCACCACATCGTCCTCATCCCCATGCCACAGCAATAATGGCCGCTCGGCAAGCGTGCTGAGCTGCTCACTGACATCCCATTCCGCCAGCTGTTCGGCGCCGACCGCAGGCGAAGGAAACAGGCTCTGCGAGAGGTGCGTAAAGTAGCCGGAGCCCATCAGACAGGCCACGCTTTTCAGCTGCGGATGATGGGTCATGATCCCCAGCGCCGTCATTCCGCCCATCGATGCCCCCGCCACCGCCAGACGATCGCCGTCCACCCAGCCCTGCTGGATAGTGGCTGCACGCAGCGCAGGAAACTCGGCAAAATTTTGCAGCAAAATCGGCCAGAAGCGCTGCATCCGCCCGCGCTCATCGCCGTCGTAACGGGCGCCATGCTCCGCCGCATCGGGCATAATCACGCGAAATCCCGCTTCCGCCAACGCGACGGCAAAATAGCTGTAAACCATCTTCGACGAGGTAAATCCGTGATAAAAGATGATGCAGGGCAACGGTTTATCCAGCGCATTCTGCGGACAGGCGTGCAGGACTTCGCCCCCCGCGAGGCGACGTATCTCGAGTGCAATCATTGATCATCTCCTTTCACTTTAGTGCTGGTATGCCATGGGCTAACATATTCCGCAAGCAAATAGGTCCCCCCATGATTCATAATGTTGAGAACTCGGTTACGCTTTCACGATATTTTCATTCGAAAATCGCGTCAGAGATAACACTTCGGGAACATTCCCCGGAAATGAGATTCAGGCTACCACTACACTATGACTATCAGGAAACGAGATATGGTTATGCGCAGGTTAACACCGTGGTTTCTGGCTATCGCGTTAAGCGGTTGTAGTGTCCTGCAGGGGACGCCAGAAGCACCGCCATCCGCGACCGATCATCCGCAAGAGATTCACCGTAACCAGACGAACGGGCTACAGAAAATGGGGACGGTGAGCGTGTTGATGTACGGTTCGCCAATGGATGTCGAAGCGGCGTTGAAAACCAAAGCAGAAGCGGCGAAAGCGGATTACTACGTCATCGTCATGATTGATGACACCCTGGTTCCCGGCCAGTGGTATTCGCAGGCGATTCTGTACCGTAAATAACGGTACACGGTCTTTAAGTCAGCTTTACACTGCTTTGCGTCCATTCACGTTCTCCTGTGCATAATAACGTTCGGCCAGCCAACCTGGCAGGACGTTAGCAACGGACTGCCCTCGGGACTACGTGAAATGGAGCTGACGACGATGAAACGATCTTTTAACTTACCAGGCCTGCTGCTAACCGCAGCGACGGCAAACACTTCTGCACAGTCAGCGGAATTCGCCAGTGCGGATTGCGTCACCGGTCTCAATGAAATCGGCCTGATTTCCGTCAATAATATTGCCGGCAGTCCGCAGGACGTTGAGCACGCCATCGCCGTCAAGGCCGATGAGCAGGGCGCGTCGTGGTATCGCATCGTCCAGATGTACGAGGAACAGCAGCCGGATAACTGGCGGGTACAGGCCATTCTCTACGCCTGAGGCGCCTGGCGCCCACGGCCCATGGCACGCAGCAGCAGATCGTCCAGCGTCGGCGCATCCAGGCGCATACCGCCGCGGGTGTCGAGCATCATGCGACACCAGGCTTCGGCCAGCGGCGGCGACGCGTAGCGCAGCACCTGCGCGCCGACGCCAAGCATATACACCCGTCGCGTAATTTCTCTGCCCAGCTCTTCCGCGGGCCGCCGCAGCAGCTGCTGGAGCTGTCGCCACGTACGGTCGAAATGCCGGTTGCGCCCTTTCACCTCCGCACACTCCGCCGCCAGCAGCTCCAGCGCCGCCGGATGTTTACTCAGCACCCGCATCACGTCCAGACACATAATATTGCCGGACCCTTCCCAGATGCTGTTGACCGGCATCTCGCGATACAGACGCGGCAGTTCGCTCTCCTCGCAATAGCCGATACCGCCCAGCACCTCCATCGCCTCAGCGACAAACGGAATGGCGGATTTGCAGATCGCAAACTTCGCCGCGGGGGTAAACAGGCGGGCCCACAGCGCCTCTTTGACATCATCGCGGCGATCCCACGCCCGCGCCAGGCGAAACAAAAAGGCGGTCTGCCCTTCAAGACGTAGCGCCATCTGCCCCAGCACCTGGCGCATCATCGGTTGATCGACCAGATTCTTACCGAAGACCTGCCGCTGTAGCGCATGATAGAGCGCCACGGAATAGCCGCGGCGCATCAGGGCGTGACTGCCCAATGCGCAGTCGAAGCGGGTCAGGCCGCCCATCTTCAGGATCTGCCGAACCCCGTCCCCCTCTTCGCCCACCAGCCAGCCGCAGGCCTCAAAGAACTCTACTTCACTGCTGGCATTGGAGCGGTTACCGAGCTTATCTTTCAACCGTTCAAGGTGCAGCGCATTGCGCTGGCCGTCAGGGAGAAGGCGCGGGACAAAAAAGCAGGAGAGACCGGCCGGCGCCTGCGCCAGCACGAGGTGCGCATCGCTTTGCGGCACCGAGAAAAACCACTTATGACCGACCAGATGATAACAGCCTTCGGCGGTTTTTTCCGCCCGGGTGGTGTTAATCAGCACGTCGGAGCCCCCCTGTTTTTCCGTCATCCCCATGCCGATCAGTAGCCCGCGCTTCTGATTCCCTGGCGCAAGGTGCGGATCGTAGCGATCGCTTAGCAACGGCGGCAGCCAGTCGCTGAACGGTTTGGGCAGCGAGCGCTGCAAGAGCGGCGTAGCGGCAAAAGTCATGGTTATTGGACACAGGGTGCCGGCCTCCACCTGCGCATGCAGCATAAAGCGGGCCGCGCGGGCGACAAAAGCTCCCGCCCGCGCCTCATCCTGCCAGGCGAGATTATGCACCCGATTTGCGCACAGACCCTGCATCAGCAGATGCCAGGCGGGATGAAAGCGCACATCATCCAGCCGGGTCCCGGTCGCATCGTAGCGCAGCAGTTCCGGCGGGTTGCTGTTCGCCAGCCTCCCCAGCTCCAGCGATTCCGCCGTCCCCAGCTGCTGGCCGATACTGGCCAGCAAATCGCTATCCCAGCCCGCCCCTTCCCGCGTCACCGCCTCTCGCAGCGCGCTATCAGAGAGGAACAAATTGCTGTTCATCAGCGGCGCAGGCTGATTGAACACGGTATGCGTTTGCCAGTCCATGTTGTCTCCTTCCGTCATTGGCATTGCTATTCAGTATGGCTACCCTTCTCCGACCTCGCCCGCGAATCCGGTCACAAAAAAACCGCTCTCCCTCCGTGAAGCCCATCACAGGCATAAGAATTTTAAATTTTATGATCTGAAATGTATGGAATAATTTATTCACCTGTGACTGTTTTGCGCACTTCGGGATGATTTATGCAGACCGCAACAATGACAATGGGCGCCCACAGGCGCGCGCTGATCGCCGGTTCTATCGGCAACTTTATTGAATGGTATGAGTTTGCCGTCTATGGTTTCCTGGCGACGGTCATCGCCCAAAACTTCTTCCAGCTGGCAGGGGAAGCCCCGCTAACCGGCCTGATCCTGACCTACGCCTCCTTCGCGATCGCTTTTTTCTTTCGTCCCCTGGGCGCCATCGTCTTTGGCCGGATCGGCGATCGTATCGGCCGTAAGCCGACGCTGATTATCGTGCTGGTGATGATGACGCTGGCGACGACGGCCATCGGCGTGGTGCCGACGTATGCCAGCATCGGTATCGCCGCCCCGCTGATATTAACGGGGCTGCGGATTTTGCAGGGGCTGTTTGCCGGCGGAGAATACGGCGGCGCGGTCTCGCTGATGACCGAGTTCGCCCCACGCGGCAAACGCGGATTGTATGGCGCATGGCAGTCCTTCACCGTGGCATTGGGCCTGCTGGCCGGAGCGGGCGTCGTCGCCCTGATTTCAGCCGTCCTGAGTCCGGAAGCGCTGCATGCCTGGGGCTGGCGTATTCCGTTCTTCCTTGCCATACCGATGGGGGTGGTAGCGCTCTGGCTGCGGATGAAAATGGAGGAGACGCCGGGGTTCCTGCGCCAGCAGAAGCAGCAACAACCGCAGGCCAGCGCAAACTTCAGCCATACGCTAAAAGCCATTATAACCGGCATTGGCCGCCTGATGGTCTGGTCCGCCGCCGGGTATACCTACCTGGTGATTATGCCCGCCTATCTGCAATCCTCGCTGCATACCGGGTTTAATCAGGCGCTGTTGATTGCGGTAATCTCCAATATCGGCTTCGCCATCACCATTCTGCCCGCCGGCATGCTCAGCGATAAATGGGGCCGTCGTAAGGTCATGGTACTGGCTGCCGTACTGCTGCTGGTGCTGGCGCTACCGCTGCTGAAAATTTTGCAGGCGGAATCCAGCACGCTGCTGGTGAAGGGAATCGTGGTGCTGATCGCCGGGGGACTGGTGGGGGTGCTGGCAGGACCGGGGCCGGCGATGCTGGCGGAAATGTTCCCGACGAGGGTGCGCTATACCGGGCTCGGGCTGGCCTACTCGCTCTCTAACGCCGTGTTCTCCGGCTGCGCCGGGCTGATTATTACCGGTTTGATCAAACAGACCGGTAATCTTGATATTCCGGCGTACTACGTCATGGCGACGGCGGTGGTGAGCATTGTCGCGCTGATGACGCTCAATAAAAACGATCATCTCCGCGCGCTGGACGAGTAGCCGCCATCCGCGGCGTGCGCCCGGCGTGAATTAGCTACGCTGGCGCACCGCTTCAAACAGGCAAATGCCGGTGGCCACGGAGACGTTCAGCGAAGAGACGCTGCCGGCCATCGGGATGCTGATCAGCTCATCGCAGTGTTCGCGGGTCAGGCGGCGCATGCCTTCGCCTTCAGCCCCCATCACCAGCGCCATCGGGCCGGTCATTTTGCTCTGGAACAGGGTGTGGTCCGCTTCGCCGGCGGTGCCGACGATCCAGACGTTCTCTTCCTGCAGCAGGCGCATGGTACGCGCGAGGTTGGTGACGCGGATAAGCGGGACGTTCTCTGCCGCGCCGCAGGCCACTTTTTTCGCCGTCGCGTTCAGCTGAGCGGAGCGGTCGCGCGGCACAATCACCGCGTGTACGCCGGCCGCGTCGGCGCTACGCAGGCAGGCGCCGAGGTTGTGCGGATCGGTGACGCCATCGAGGATCAGCAGGAACGGCTGTTCGAGTGAGGCAAGCAGGTCCGGGAGATCGTTCTCCTGATACTGGCGTCCCGGCTTCACGCGGGCAATAATCCCCTGATGCACGGCGCCTTCGCTTTTCTCATCGAGAAACTGGCGGTTAGCCACCTGAATCACCACGCCCTGCGCTTCAAGGGCGTGGATCAGCGGCAGCAGGCGTTTATCCTCGCGGCCTTTCAGAATATACACTTCCTGAAAACGCTCTGGAGCGCGCTCGAGCAGGGCCTGCACCGCGTGGATGCCGTAAATCATTTCACTCATTAAAGATACTCATCTGGGGCGGTATGCGCCGGGTTAATTGGGCCGTGAACCACTTCACTTGCGCCTATTATAACCGACATGGCGTTCAAATCGACTCCTGTCCGCGTTAACCGTTGGCCAATGCGCGCCTCTCGCCCGCCGCCGCCGGATGGGCAGGTAAAATGGCGTTCAGTAAATAGCGCGTATAGTCATGCCCGGCATGGGTGAAAATACGTTCCGTCTCACCCTGCTCAACGATCTTGCCCCGGTACATCACCCCCACGCGGTCAGCAACGTGTCTGACCACGTTTAAGTCATGAGAGATAAACAGGTAAGCCAGCCCATATTCGCGCTGCAGCGCCATCAGTAAATTGAGTATCTGCGACTGGATCGACACATCTAAGGCCGAGACCGGTTCATCGCAGACAATCAGTTTCGGTTTGAGGATCAACGCTCTGGCAATGCCAATGCGCTGGCGCTGTCCCCCGGAAAACTCGTGCGGGTAGCGGGCGGCATCCTGCGGGCGCAGGCCAACCTGCTCCAGCATTTCGGCGACCCGCATTTTACGCTTGTCGATGCCGTGAATAATGAGCGGCTCTTCCAGGCTGTAGCCAATACGGCGCCGGGGATCGAGCGATGAGAGCGGATCCTGAAAAATCATCTGCATATCCCGGCGCACGCTGCGCCAGCCTGCGGCATTGAGCCCCATCAGCGAGCGCCCCTCAAACACCACGTCACCGGCGGTCGCCGGCGTTAACCCCAGAACCAGCCGCCCGGTGGTGCTTTTACCGCTGCCGGATTCCCCCACCAGCGCCCAGGTCTCGCCCGCATGGAGATTGAAGCTCACATTATCTACCGCACTCACCGCATCCCCACGGCGCAGGAACGTCTTTGATAGCTGATTGACTGTCAGCAACGGTGTCGTCATCGCCAAATACCTCCTTCTTCCGCTCGCCAGCAGCGAACCTGGTGTCCCTCGCAGTCAACGGGGCGCAGCGCTGCTGCCTGCGTCCGGCATCGGGGCTGCGCCAGCGGACAGCGATCGGCATAGGCGCACCCGGCGGGCAACGCGTGCAAAGAAGGCACCTGCCCGCGAATTTCCGCCAGCGGCGTTTTCGGCGGATGATTTGCCGAAGGCCGCGCCGCCAGCAGCGCGCGGGTATACGGATGGCGCGGTCGCTCGAAGAGCGTGTACACATCCGCTTCCTCCACCACCTGCCCGGCATAGAGCACCACCACGCGCTGGCACAGTCGCGCCACCACGCTGAGATCGTGGGTGATAAAGATAATGCCCATCCCGGTCTGTTGTTTTATCTCATCGAGCAGATCGAGAATCTGCGCCTGAATCGTGGCGTCCAGCGCCGTGGTCGGTTCATCGGCAATCAGCAGCGAGGGAGAGGTTGCGATAGCCATCGCGATCATCACGCGCTGGCGCATCCCGCCGGAAAGCTCATGCGGCCAGGCGCTGGCGCAGCGCGCCGGCTCAGATATGCCGACCTGCGCCAGCAGACTGAGGATTTTCTCCCGCCGCTGCGCACGAGAAAGCGGAGTATGCAGCCGCAGGCTTTCATCAATCTGCAGCCCAATGGTCATCACCGGATTCAGGCTGGCCAGCGGGTCCTGAAAGATCATCGCCATCTCCCGACCGCTTATCTGTCGACGCGCCTTTGCCGGGAGCGAATGCAGCGCTTTACCCGCCAGCACAACCTCACCCTCGACGCGGCTGGTACGGGGGGATAACAGCCCCATCAACGCCCGGGCGGTGACGCTTTTGCCACAGCCGGACTCGCCAATAATACCGAGCGTTTCATGAGCATTGACCTGAAACGACACCTCCCGCACGGGGGAAACTACCCCCTGATGGGTCGCGAAGCTGACGTCCAGCCTGTTAACACGCAGCAAAGTCTCAGCCATAACGCCCCCCTTGTTTCAACAACCGCAGTACCCGACTCGGCAAGGGCTTAAGCCCCGGATCGGCGCTGTCACGCAGATCGTCGCCAATGATATTCAGCCCCAGAATCAGCAGTACGATGGCTAATCCAGGGAAAAAGGTCATCCACCAGGCGCTAAAAATCACCGTCTTTCCCTCCAGCAGCAGGTTGCCGAGACTGGGCATCGGTGCTGGTACGCCGGAGCCGAGAAAGCTCAGCGCCGCCTCGGTGAGGATGGCGACCGAAAACACCCAACTGACCTGAACGATAAACGGTGAAATAACGTTGGGCAGCAGGTGCAGCCAGATAATGCGCGACGAGGTGGCTCCCTGCGCCCGCAGCGCTTCGATAAAATTTTTCTCTTTAATCACCATCGCCGCTCCGCGAATCACACGGGCAATCGACGGGACATACACCAGCGAAAGCGCCAGCACGACGTTGGCAATATTCGGTCCCAGTACGCCGACGATCGCAATCGCCAGCAGCAGAGAAGGAAAGGCGAACAGGCCGTCGCAAACGCGCATCAATACCCGGTCCAGCGGGCGATACCAGGCGCACAGCAGCCCGATGACCATCCCCGTCACCCCGGCAATAGCCGCCACGGCGGCCCCCACCGAAAGTGATACCTGAACCGCCAGCGCCACCCGGACGAACAGATCCCGACCGAAGTTATCGGTACCGAACCAGTGGGTGGCGGAAGGGGGTTTCAGGCGGCTTAGCGGATCGATGCTGTAGGGATCCCAGGGGCTGAGGGCGCTGGCGAAAAAGGAGAGCAGCACGATAGCCAGCAGCAGGCCGGGCCAGATTAGTCGCGCGGGATGCTTTATCACCATCATTTTTCCCCTTCATCGACGGAAAGACGCGGATCGGCCAAATAGCTCAACAGATCCACCGCCAGATTGATCAACACATAGCAGACGGTGATCAGCAGCACGACGCCCTGGATCACCGTCACGTCCCGGCGTTCGATGGAATCCACGATCAGCGAGCCCACGCCAGGAATGCCAAATACGCTTTCAATCACAATCGTACCGGTGACCAACGAGGCGAACGATTCGCCGCAAATCGTCAGGATCGGGATCAGGCTGTTTTTCAGCGTGTGGCGCAGCAGTACCAGTCGCTCCGGCACCCCCTTCGCCCGTGCGGTGCTGATAAATGCTTCCTGCATTACATCCAGCATGACCGCACGGGTCATCCGCGCGATCAGCGCCGCAATGCGCAGGCCAAGCGCCACAGCGGGCAGCGTCAGATACCAGATGTTTAACCAGAAGGATGTATTGGTGGAACGATAGCCCACCACCGGGAACCAGCGCAGCTGCACGGCGAAAAAGAAAATCAGAAACAGGCCAAGCAAAAAACCCGGTACCGACATGCCAAAGGTCGCCAGCATACGAATAACGCGGTCCGTCGCGCTTCCGTGCTGCCAGGCGCTGATGACGCCGCCCGCCAGCCCCAGTGCCAGCGCCAGCGCCTGGGCATACAGTGCCAGCGCCAGCGTTGGCGTCAGGTGCTGTAAAAACAGGCTCATCACGCTGGTATTTAAAAACAGCGACTGCCCCAAATCGCCGGTAAGCACCTCGCCAGCCCAGCTGGCGAACTGGACCAGCAGTGGCCTGTCCAGCCCCATCTGCTGGCGCAGCGCGGCAATATCCTGCGGACTGGCGTCATTTCCCAGAATAACCAGCGCCGGATCGCCCGGCGCCAGGTGAATCAGACAAAACACCACCACCGCCACCACCGCCAGTACCGGCAGGAGCGCCAGCAGACGGTGAAACAGGTATCTTTTCATCGCCCTCTCCCGTCAGGGTGCGGTGACGCTAACGTTCCACAGGATCGGTCCAATCAAATCCTGGTAGCCTTTAACATTGTTTTTGATTGCCACGGCATCCGGCGTGGTGCGTCCCAGCACAATCACCGGCAGATATTGCCAACTCAGCTCGTTGAGTTTATCCACCAGCGGTTTCGCCGCCTGCAATGACGCGGCCTGTTTGATCTCATCGAGAACGGCGTCAATCTCCGGGCTGTTGCTCAACCCCGGGAACTTCGCACGGGAATCGAGGAAAGGATACTGGTGCAACACCTGGCGCATGGAGAACTCCAGCGCACAGAGATCGAAGTTTTTCGGATCCTGACGACGCTGCAGCACCGTTGGCCAGTCGTATACATCCAGGCGGGACTTCACGCCAATCTGCTTAAGAACCTGCTGGGCAACAATCGCCAGGTTATACAGCTCGGCATACTCTTTGGTGGCAATAATCACCACTTCCTCACCCTTATAGCCGGATGTTTTCACCAGCTCGCGCGCCTCATCCAGCTTGCGCTGGTTCCAGTAAGGTTTTCCGGCCTCGCTGTACCAGTCCACCTGTTCCGGAAAGCCCAGCGAGGGATCCTCTTTAAAGAAACGCGGGTCACTGTAGCCCGCCAGCAGCGTTTGATGTACGTCGAGCGCAAGGTTGAAGGCCTGACGCAGCTTCAGGTTGGCAAACGGCCCCTGATGTTTATTAAACAGATAGGTGATCAGCGATCCGCCGCTTTGCGGCTGGAACAGCGACAGATCCGGCGCGCGGCTCAGAGTTTCGATATTGTCTTTTGGCAGCTGGAAGACAAGGTCGTATTCTCCGGTCATCGCCCCCGCCAGACGGGTAGATTCATCGGTAATATAGCGGAACCAGATATCCTTCACGTCGGCCTTTTTCTGCCCGGACAACCCGCTTGCTGGTTCTGACCGCGACTGATACTGGTCATAGCGCGTTAAATGCAGATAGTCGCCAGGCTTAAACTCCGCCAGCTTGTAGGGGCCGGTGCCGATCAGTTCAGTCACCGGCTTCTTGCTGCCGTTCGCTTCATTGATAATGCGTGCGGGCATGATCGCGGCGATATTTTTCACATCCGCCAGCACATTGAGGGTAATCAGCGATGGGGCGGGTAGCGTGAACCGCACGGTTTTATCATCAACCCTGGTGAACTGAACGCCGGGCAGATTGGCTTTGCCCTGGGTGGATACCGCCAGCCAGCGGTTCATGGAGGCCACCACGTCGTCCGCCGTCAGCAGCTGCCCGTCATGGAAATGAATCCCCTCGCGCAGCACAAGCGTGTAGGTTTTACGGTCGTCGCTGAGGGTGTAGCTCTGCACCAGCTCGGGCACCGGCTCGAACTTTGCGTTAATCGTGAACAGCGTTTCGAAGATATGGCGGTCGACATCCGACGTGGCGTTATTAGTCGTCAGGTAGGGATCCAGCGTTCCCGGACGATTGCCATAGGCGATATTCAGGGTGGCATTGCGATCGACGCTTGCCGCCTGCGCGCTTCCCAGGGGTAAAACCGCCGCCAGCATCAGCGCGGCGGCAGAAAACAGCATTTTCATTATGATAGTACTCCGATGAGATCAGGCGGCCCGCGTGGCGGCTGTGCGCCCGGCAAACTCATTTTTGGCATCCGCCAGCAGCGCGGCGTCCGTCAGTAAACGCAGTCCGGTCCGCGCCAGCACCAGCGCCCCGGTGACCAGGGCATCGTATCCCTGAGACGAGTTAGCGGCTTCGCGAAAGGCCACGGTATGACCGATCAGATCGTCCGGGCCGATCTTGATATACGGATGCGCGGTGGGGACGGCGTGGCTGATATCGCCGGCGTCGGTGGAACCCAACCCCTCTTTCTCTTTCAGCTCGACGCTTTCGCCCGCGACGGTGAACTCTTCCAGCAGCACGCCGTTGAGGGTGTGATTGATATTGAAATCGCGCGGTCCCACCTGATGTTCAATTTTCACCGTGGTACCCGTCGCCAGCGCAACGCCTTCGGCGATGGCCCGAATACGCGGCTCCAGCGCAACCACCTCTTCACGCGTGTGGGCGCGGATGTAGTAGTGGGCGGAGGCGTACTCCGGAATGACGTTCGGTGCCTGCCCGCCGTTGGTGATAATACCGTGCACGCGGATGCCGTCCGGCAGCTGCTGGCGCAGTACGCTGATACCGTTGTACAACAGCACCAGCGCATCAAGGGCATTCACCCCCTTATGCGGCGAGCTGCCCGCATGGGACGGCTTGCCGTAGAAGTGAAAGTAGAGGTGGTTATTGGCCAGCGATGGGCCGGAGAGCCGGGTTTTACCCGCCGGATGAACCATCAGCGCGACATCCACATCCTCGAGGAAACCGTGCTCCACAAAGCGGGCTTTCACGTTGCCGTTCGGCCCGCCTTTACCGCGTAGCCCGCCCTCTTCCGCCGGGGTGCCCAGCACCACCACCTTGCCGCCGGTACGCTCCAGCGTTTCGCCGAGCGCCACGGCCGCGGCCACGCTGGTAACGCCGATAATATTGTGTCCGCAGGCGTGACCGATATCGATCAGCGCATCGTATTCCGCCAGATAGGCAATAGTCGGGCCCGGTTTACCACTCTCTTTAACCGCGAAAAACGCCGTTTCGTGCCCGGCGACGTTAGTGGTAACGGTAAAACCGTGTTTTTCCAGCAGCTGCGTCAGCAGACCGCTGGCGTAATACTCGTTATTGCCGGTTTCAGGATGGGCGTGAATATCTTTGGCTATCGCCACATACTCATCCCGGTGCTGGTGAATACTTGTTGCCAGACGGTCTCGTAATTCGCTTGTGCTCATTGCTTCCACCTCAGTCATCACAGTTGATCCATTCCCGCCGCCGGGAATGCGTTTAACCTAAATGCCGTTTTGCCTCCAGGCGCACCCGGTGCAAAACGTGATGCTTAATCTCGCTATAGCGCGGGTGTTCCGCCAGGGTTTCGATGTCCCGCTCGCGGCCAAAGGGCAGGACGATCTCTTCGACGATTTTGCCCGGCTTCGCCGACATGATCAGAATGCGGTCGGCGAGGAACAGCGCCTCTTCGACATCGTGCGTCACAAACAGCAGCGTGGTGCCGGTCGAAAGCCAGGCCTCGCGCAGCAGCTCCTGCATCATCAGCCGGGTTTGCGCATCCAGCGCGCCGAACGGCTCATCCAGCAGCAGCACCTCCGGGCCGGGCAGCCAGGCGCGCGCCAGCGCCACCCGCTGTTTCATGCCGCCGGAGAGCTGCCAGGGAGCGTGATGCTCAAACCCTTTCAGGCCCACGCGCCCCAGCCAGTCCAGCGCCCGCGCGTTGGTCTCTTGTTTGCGGTATTTGCCCAGCCGCGGGCCAAAGGTGACGTTCTCCAGCACCGACAGCCACGGGAACAGATTCGGCTGCTGGAAAATCATGCCGCGATCCGGCCCCGGCGCGCGTACCGGTTTGCCCCCCGCCGCCACGCGTCCCCGGTCCGGTTGGGTAAACCCGGCCACCAGGTTGAGAATGGTGGATTTCCCGCAGCCCGACGGGCCTAACAGGACGACAAATTCCCCTTTATTCAGCGACAGGCTGATATCCTCAAGCACCGTGAACGGCCGTGGCTTAGCCGCAAAGGAGAGCGAGACGTTTTCCAGCGTGATGGCACTCATTATTCTTTCCCCGCCCAGGGCACAAACAGGCGTTGCAGCCCCAGCAGCAATAAATCCAGCAGATAGCCAATGCCGCCCAGCAGCAGAATGCCGAGCATGACGATATCGGTACGCAGATAGGAGCTGGCGTTAATCACCATCCAGCCCAGGCCCGAACTGGCCGCCACCATCTCCGCCGCAATCAGCGAGGTCCAGCCGATACCGATCGACAGCCTGACGGTGGTGAAGAGATCGGGTAGCGCATCCGGCAACACCACCCGCAGGAAGATCTGCCGACGCGAAGCCCCGAGGGTTTGCGCCACGCGAATGCGCGATCGGCCGATGCGCTCGACGGCGGCAGAGGCCCCGACCACCACGCTTAAAAAGGTGGCGATAAATATCAGGAAGAATTTGGACGCTTCGCCGATCCCCAGCCAGACCACGGCCAGCGGGATCAGGGCGATTTTGGGCAGTGGGCGCAGGAACTGCACGAACGGGTTTAACACGGCGGCGAGGCCATCCGACAGCCCCATCAGCAGCCCCAGCGGAATGCCGATGATAATCGCGACCGCAAAGGCGCTGAGCGCGCGCGCGAGGCTCACCGCGATATGTTCCCACAGCGGCACCTGACGATAGCCATCCGCCAGCAGCTCTTCGGTGGTGAGGCCGATATCCGTTAGCGAAGGCAGCAGCAGCGGGTCGACCCACTGCCGCGTCGCCGCCACCTGCCAGACGATAAAGAAAACCGCCACCGAGACGATGCTGATGGCGATATGCTGGCTCAATCTCATTGCGCGGCTACCGCCGCATCGCGGATATAGCGTGAATTAATCGCGGCATCCCAGTTCGCCGGAATGTCGCGTTTACGGATTTCGCCAATCCCCGCGAGGAAGCCGGAGGTTTTGCTCAGCGCTTTGCCGATACCGCTGTCGGACGTTTGCGTCCCGTTCCCCAGCCATGCTGCCGTCCCCTGCTGGCTCAGCGTGGGATATTCCAGGCCGCCAAGCGTATTCGCCGCGGTGGTCACCGGGGCGCCAACCTCTTTCGCCACGATAGCCGCCGCGCGCTCCGGGTCTTGCTTAAATTCGTCAACCTTTTGCTGGTGAACGCGCAGGAAAGCGGTCACCACCTGCGGATATTGTTCGGCGAAGGCTTTACGCACCACGTAGTTGTTGTAAATCAGGTAGCCATCTTTTTGCAGATCTTTGGTGGCGAAGACCTGATGTCCGCCGGAGGACTCCAGCTCCTGGGCAAATGGTGCCCACACGTAGCCGGCATCAATATCACCGCGCTTCCAGGCGGCGACCATATCTGCCGGGCGCAGCGGCAGCAGGGTGATCTTGCTGCGATCCAGTTTGTTGACGTCGATGGCGGCTTCAAGGGCGTATTGCGCCGTCGAATTCGGTGGATAGGCCACGCGCTTGCCTTCGATATCTTTAATGCTGCTGATGCCCTCTTTGCCAATCAGCCGTTCATAACTGGCAATAACGCCGGAGACGCCAATAATCTCCACCGGCAGTTTTCTGACGATCCCCGCCGCCGCCGGGCTGGATCCGAAGTTAGCAATATCAATCGCATTGCTGGCGAAATAATTTAACGCATCGGCGCCGGAGGCAAACTGCACCCACTTCACTTTACTGTTTAACGCTTTATCCAGAGAGCCGTCGGCCTTCGCCAGCATTAATACCTGGGAACCGCCGCTATAAGCCACCCGGACTTCAGCCGGCGTCTCCGCAAAGCTGGCGTTGGCCCATAAACTACCCGCTGCAAGGAATAAGCAGAGAATTTTTTTCATTATATTTACCCTTCGAAAGTTCGGAAATTTCACGCCCGGATAAATAACCGGACTCAATCGTATTCAGTGATCTTTTAACGGGCTTGCCATAATTGCGAACATCGCTCGGCCAGCGCCTGGGCCGGGTCGAACGTCAGGTCAGCAAACGGCGCCTTCACCGCCGCAAACGCAACGGGAACCTCGGTGCAGGCCAGAATCAGCTTTTGCGCGCCGCGTGCAAACAGCGCGTTGGCCTGGCGCATCAGCAGCTCGCCCCCTTCTTCCAGCGCACCGCGTTTGACCGCATAACACCCGGGGACAAACCACCGGGCCAGCTCCTCCTCCGTCGGCTCAATAACCGCCCTCCCCTGCGCCGCCAGCTTGCGCTGATACCAGCCCGCCTCCAGCGTGCCTTGTGTGGCGATAATTCCCACCCGCTGAGGTTGATCCGCCTGCTGCGCCAGCGCGGCTAGCGTCGCGTCAACGATGTGCAGAATCGGGGCTTCGCTCACCTGGCTGAGAGCGTCATACCAGTGATGCGCCGTATTACAGGGGATGGCGATATGGCTGGCCCCCGCCTGATTGAGCTGTGCAATACCATGGATAAGCTGCGGCAGCGGCGACGGCCCGCTTCCCGCCAGCGCCTTTTGCCGGTCCGCGATCTGCGGGACATTCCACACCACCGAGGGAAGCTGCTGCTGATCGTTCTGCGCCGGCGTGGCATCAAGCAGGCGCCGCTGAAAGTCCAGGGTGGCAAGCGGCCCCATCCCTCCCAGCACGCCGAGCAGAAACGGCTTACTCATGGCGGGTCTGCGCCTCCAGCAGCTGGCGGTAGCCGAACAGTCCCGCAGAGCCGCCGGTATGGATAAAGACCACGTTCTCATCCTGACGGAAGTGGCCCTGACGAATCAGATCGATAAGCCCGGCCATTCCTTTCGCGGAGTAGACAGGATCAAGCAGAATACCCTCGTGGCGCGCCAGCAGCGTCAGCGCCTCCAGCGTTCCCGCGGTTGGCAGACCGTAGCCCTCGCCGACGTAATCGCTATTGGCCACCACGGCGCTGCGCGGCAACTCGCCCGCCACGCCCAGCAGATTGAGGGTTCTCGACGCCAGGTTCCAGACGTTCTCTTCCTGCTTCGCCTTCGGCGCGCGCACGCTGATGCCCAGTACCGGAACGTGGCTGTTGGTCGCCGTAAAGCCCGCCACCAGCCCCGCCTGGGTACCGGTGCTGCCCGTGGCGTGAACCACATGGTCTATGCGCAGGCGTAACTGAGATGACTGATACAACAGCTCTTCGGCGCAGGCGACGTAGCCCAGCGCGCCGATGGGGTTAGAGCCGCCGCCGGGAATGATGTACGGATTGTGCCCTTGTTCACGCAGCGTGGCGGCATACTCCTCCATCGCCTGCTGCATATCGGTGCCGCCCGGCAGATGGGCAACGATCTCCCCGCCCAGCAGCTCATCCAGCAGCACGTTGCCGGAGCGTTGATAATCCTCGCCAAAATCCGTCACCCGCTGCTCCAGCAGCGCTTTGGCCTGCAGGCCAAGACGCGCGGCGCCGGCAATGGTCTGACGGACATGGTTAGACTGCGTGGCCCCCTGGGTAATCACCACGTCCGCGTTTTTCGCCAGCGCATCCGCCAGTAAAAACTCCAGCTTGCGGGTTTTATTCCCCCCGCTCGCCAGGCCGGTCGCATCATCGCGTTTTATCCATATTTTTGGCCCGCCTAATAATTTCGACAAATTATCCAGCGGCTCAAGCGGAGTCGGGAAATGACCAAGTGACACACGGGGAAAACGGGCCAGATGCATATATGCTCCTTGCACACATAAAGGGGGGATCAAAAGTAAAATCCACTATACACAGCGGAAAAATATGGCTAATCAAAAAGAATAAATAACGATTGCTGAAAATAGACTAAGCAGGAAATAGGCGGGGAAAGGAGCAATATCTATTCTGTTATGGAATGACTTACGGCAAAAAAGAATAACCCCCTCCGGCTGGAAGGGGTTATATACCCATCATACTGCGGGTTGCCGGTACGCTGGCGATGCGCATTTCCCCTACAACCCAAATGATTGAGGGGCCGGAGGCGCTGACTTACTCCGCGACTTTTTTCTTCGCCGCGCGCTTCGCTTTGGTGGCGGCGGCGATTTTCTGCGTCTGCGCAGAGGGTTTTTTGGCGCTCTTCTCTTTCTTCGCCTTCGCCGGTTTCGCTTTACCGTTATCACCGCGGAAAGCGCTGTCCGGCTCGAAATTCACCTTCTTGCCCGCCTGGCGACGACGGCCGGAAGGTTTACCTGCATTGCCGGTCTTCTTGCTCTTCTCGCGTGCGGTCTTACCCACGTTGCGCGGGCCGCGCTCGCTGGAGATCAGCGAGAAGTCGATTTTACGCTCGTCCATGTTGACCGCTTCGACGCGGACTTCCACACGATCGCCCAGACGATACGTCTGGCCGCCGGATTCGCCGATCAGACGTTGCCCGACCTGATCGAAACGATAGTAGTCGTTATCCAGCGAGGAAACATGCACCAGCCCGTCGATAAACAGCTCGTCGAGGCGGACGAAGAAACCAAAACCGGTAACGCTGGCAATCACGCCTTTAAAGACGTTACCCACCTGATCGAGCATAAAGTCACACTTCAGCCAGTCAGAAACTTCGCGAGTGGCTTCATCGGCACGCCGTTCGGTCATCGAACAGTGCGCGCCCAGCTGCAGCATCTCATCCATGCTGTAGTGCCAGCCGCCGGTCTCGGTGCTGTTGCCTTTGTGCCCCTGCTCTTTCGCCAGCAGGTACTTGATAGCACGGTGCAGCGACAGATCCGGGTAACGACGAATCGGTGAAGTGAAGTGCGCGTAGGACTGCAGCGCCAGGCCAAAGTGGCCGCGGTTCTCCGGGTCGTATATCGCCTGCTTCATCGAACGCAGCAGCATGGTTTGCAGCATTTCATGATCCGGACGGTCGGCAATCGAGATCAGCAGCTCAGCGTAATCACGCGGCTCCGGCTTATTGCCGCCCGGCAGCTCCAGCCCCAGCTCCGCCAGTACCGAACGGAAGGCGGTGATGGCTTCGGTGGTCGGCTTATCGTGAATACGGAACAATGCCGGCTCCAGCGCCTTCTCAACGAAGCGTGCGGCGGAGATGTTCGCCAGAATCATGCACTCTTCAATCAGCTTGTGCGCGTCGTTACGCTGCGTCTGCTCAATGCGCTCGATGCGGCGTTCGGCGTTAAAGATGAACTTCGCCTCTTCGCTTTCAAACGAGATCCCACCGCGCTCTTCGCGGGCGCTGTCCAGCACCTTATAGAGCGTATGCAGCTCCTCAATATGCTTCACCAGCGGCGCATAGTGCTCACGCAGCTCCTGGTCACCCTGCAGCAGGTGCCACACTTTGGTGTAGGTCAGGCGCGCATGTGAACTCATCACCGCTTCATAGAACTTATAACCGGTCAGACGGCCCCTGGACGAGATGGTCATCTCGCAGACCATGCACAGGCGATCGACCTGCGGGTTCAGCGAGCACAGGCCGTTGGAGAGCACTTCCGGCAGCATCGGTACGACCTGGGAGGGGAAGTAGACCGAGGTTCCGCGGCTGCGCGCTTCAGCGTCCAGCGGCGTACCGGGACGGACATAGTAGCTGACGTCGGCAATGGCAACCCACAGGCGCCAGCCGCCACCGCGTTTCTTCTCGCAGTAAACCGCATCATCAAAGTCGCGGGCATCTTCGCCATCGATGGTCACCAGCGGCAGGTTGCGCAGGTCAACGCGGCCAACCTTCGCCTCTTCCGGCACCTGCTCTTTCAGTACAGAAACCTGCTTTTCGACCGCCGGCGGCCAGGTGTAAGGGATTTCATGGGTGCGCAGCGCCATATCGACCGCCATGCCGGTCCCCATATTATCGCCCAGCACTTCGACGATTTTACCGATCGCTTTAGTGCGACGGGTCGGGCGCTGGGTCAGTTCGACCACCACCACAAAGCCCATCCGCGCGCCCATCACCTCTTCAGGCGGGATTAAAATATCGAAGCTCAGGCGGCTGTCGTCCGGAACGACGAAGCCCACGCCGGCATCGGTGAAATAGCGGCCGACGATTTGGCTGGTTTTCGGCACCAGCACGCGGACGATACGCGCTTCGCGGCGGCCTTTACGATCGGCGCCCAGCGGTTGCGCCAGCACCTGGTCGCCGTGAATACAGGTTTTCATCTGCTCAGACGACAGATACAGGTCGTCTTTACGCCCTTCCACGCGCAGGAAGCCATAGCCGTCGCGGTGGCCGATGACGATACCTTTGAGCAGGTCGAGACGTTCCGGCAGCGCGTAGCACTGGCGGCGGGTAAAGACCAGCTGCCCATCGCGCTCCATGGCGCGCAGGCGACGGCGCAGACCTTCAAGTTGTTCTTCGCCTTCGATATTCAGTTCTATCGCCAGCTCATCGCGACTGGCCGGTTTTTCACGTTTTGCTAAATGATCGAGGATAAATTCCCGGCTCGGGATGGGGTTCGCGTACTTTTCTGCTTCGCGGTCCAGGAAAGGATCTTGTGACATGTCGGTTCCTCCGTTGTCATCTCTGGTGGAGTTTATGTCACTCCACCAGCAATAATTTATAAAGCGGTTGATTCTCTTCAACCAAATCAGCCAGCGTGTAGTTATCTAGTTCCTTGAGAAAACTTTGCGCAGCTTCAGCCAGCGCCTTTTTCAGGCGACAGGCGGGAGTAATGTGGCAAAATTCGCTACTGCAATTGACCAGCGATAGCGGCTCCAGATCGCGCACGACATCACCCACGCGAATGCTTTTCGCCGGCTTACCTAGCCGAATGCCCCCGTTCTTTCCCCGCACGGCCATCACGTAACCAGCACGACTTAACTGATTGATTATTTTTACCATATGATTACGGGAAACGCCGTAGACCTCCGTCACTTCGGAGATACTGGTCATTCTGCCATCCGGCAGCGACGCCATATAAATCAGCGCGCGTAATCCGTAATCCGTGAAACTCGTTAACTGCACATCAACCTCAGGGTAAGGGGAAAGCGGCGTACACCTCATGCTTCAGGCTGCTTCTGCGTTGACTGACCGGGCGCATCCTGAATGCTTTTGTGTCGTGATCCTCGGGTAATAACGATATTAATACTGTATTGATGATAAACCAGCCAGCGCTCAGGCCGCTAATTTATTTGAAATGGGGCGGGTGAACAGCAAAAACAAGGGGCGCCCTATCGGCGCCCCTGGAGATGATTATGCGTCAAACGGGTCGCGCAGAATCATGGTCTCGGAACGGTCAGGACCGGTAGAGATGATATCAACCGGTACGCCGGTCAGCTCTTCAATGCGAGCGATGTAGTTCAGAGCCGCCTGCGGCAGACCGCTACGCTCTTTCACACCGAAGGTGGTCTCAGACCAGCCCGGCATGGTTTCATAAATCGGCTCAATGCCTTGCCAGTTGTCGGCAGCCAGCGGGGTGGTTGTCACTTCACGGCCGTCCGGCAGACGGTAAGCGACGCAGAGTTTCACCTCTTTCAGGCCGTCCAGAACGTCCAGCTTGGTCAGGCAGAAGCCCGACAGGGAGTTGATCTGCACCGCGCGACGAATCGCGACGATGTCCAGCCAGCCGGTACGACGACGGCGGCCGGTCGTGGCGCCGAACTCGTTACCCTGCTTGCACAGGAATTCGCCGGTTTCATCAAACAGTTCGGTCGGGAACGGGCCTGCGCCGACGCGAGTCGAGTAGGCTTTGATGATCCCCAGAACATAGTCAACATAACGCGGACCCAGGCCGGAACCGGTCGCCACGCCACCGGCGGTGGTGTTGGACGAGGTCACGTACGGATAGGTGCCGTGGTCGATATCCAGCAGGGTACCCTGCGCGCCTTCGAACATCACGAAGTCGCCGCGCTGACGCGCCTGGTCCAGCAGATCGGACACGTCAACCACCATCGCCGTCAGGATGTCGGCAATCGCCATCACATCATCCAGCACTTTCTGATAGTCAACCGCTTCTGCTTTGTAGAAGTTCACCAGCTGGAAGTTGTGATATTCCATCACTTCTTTCAGTTTGTCAGCGAAGGTTGCTTTATCAAACAGGTCACCAACGCGCAGACCGCGACGTGCCACTTTATCTTCGTAAGCCGGGCCGATGCCGCGACCGGTAGTACCGATAGCTTTCGCACCGCGTGCTTTTTCACGCGCCACATCTAGGGCGACATGATAATCGAGGATAAGCGGGCAGGCTTCGGACAGCAGCAGACGCTCACGAACAGGGATACCACGGTCTTCCAGACCTTTCATCTCTTTCATCAGCGCGGCAGGAGACAGCACAACACCGTTACCGATGATGCTGATGACGTTCTCACGCAGAATACCTGATGGAATAAGATGGAGGACGGTTTTTTCACCGTTGATTACGAGAGTATGGCCTGCGTTGTGACCACCCTGGTAGCGCACAACATATTTAGCCCGTTCTGTCAGGAGATCGACGATCTTCCCTTTACCTTCGTCACCCCATTGGGTGCCCAGTACGACGACGTTGTTACCCATTTTTCAAAATCACCGTTTGCTTAAAAATGGATTCTACCATCGCTTTTTCAGAGTTACAGCACTTTTTGCACTCAATTCCAGTCAAGTCTGACCACTTTTTGATCAGCTCAGTGATTTCGTCAACATGTAGTAGATGACAAACCCGGCAACCACAAGCCCCCCGCCGAAGCGGCGCAATAAATTATCCGGCAGCTGACTCATGGTCGCCACCATGCGACGCCAGGCGCGAGGATAGAGCAGCGGCCCAAGCCCTTCGAGTACTAAAACCAGCGCCAGCGCCAGCCAGATTGTTGCGTTCATTATTGACCCTTAGAGAGAAACGTCCTCACCGCCCCCGCAAGGCGTCAGTGGCAGACATGCGGATATTTAACCGTTGCGCGCATTGTCAGGCATTTCAGCGCTATTATGAACTTCTTTTGTGAGAAATAGTTCATAACCCGTTGTGTTTCGGGTTATTTATAAGCGGTGAGCGATAAAAAAAGGCGCCTTTCTCAAGGCGCCTGATGACTCACGACAGGACTTACTTGCGAACGGTGTCCGGTGACTTCATATAGCGGAAGAAATCGCTATCCGGGCTGAGCACCATCACATCCTGATTGCTCTGGAAGCTATTCTCGTAGGCGCGCAGGCTGCGGATAAAGGCGTAGAAGCCCGGATCCTGGCTAAACGCATCGGCAAACAGCTTCGCCGATTCGGCATCGCCTTCACCACGCATGATACGGCCCTGACGTTCCGCTTCAGCCAGCGTTTTGGTGACTTCATAGTCCGCCGTTGCCCGCAGCTTCTCAGCCTCTTCCTGACCCTGTGAACGGTGGCGACGAGCAACCGCTTCACGCTCGGCGCGCATACGGTTGTAAATCGCTTCCGACACTTCGGCCGGCAGGTTGATCTGCTTAATCCGGACGTCGACAACTTCAATACCCAGCGCCGCCATACTGTTCGGGTTAACGACCGGTACCTTACCATTCGTTTCAGCGGAGACGCGCTCCGCCGCTTTGGCGATAGCATCGTCGGCAGCCGGGGTGCTGACTTCATCTTCCGTGCCCGCAGAGCCGGAGTTCAACGCATCGCGAACTTCCAGCGTCAGGCGCCCGCGGGAATCGGTGACGATATCTTTCACGTCCAGGCGACCAATTTCAGAACGCAGACGGTCAGAGAATTTACGCTTCAGCAGCACCTCGGCCTGGGAGACGTCGCCGCCGCCGGTAGCCAGGTAGTAGCGGCTGAAGTCGCTGATACGCCATTTGATGTAGGAGTCAACGATCAGGTCTTTCTTCTCTTTGGTGACAAAGCGATCGGCCTGGTTGTCCATGGTCTGGATACGCGCATCCAGCATTTTCACTGACTCAATGAACGGGATCTTGAAGTGCAGACCCGGCGCATACACCAGCGGTTTGTTTTCACTATCGCGCAGAACTTTACCAAAACGCAGCGTAATGCCGCGCTCGCCCTCTTTGACGACAAAGATAGACATGTAAAGCACTACCAGCACGATGACAATTATCGCAATAACAGATTTACGCATCGTTATTCCCCCTGACGCTGGTAGTCGTTACGCTGCGCGTTGGCGCGGCGTTGGTCCATAATGTTGCCGTCCGTAGCGGTCGGCGTGGTGCTGGCACTGCTTGAGCTGGATGCAGGCGGCAGGCGCAGCAAATCGTTCGCGCCACTGCTACCGCTCTTTGCCGCCGGGGCGCCAGCGCCTTTCAGCATCTGGTCCAGAGGCAGAACCATCAGGTTGCCGCCCTTATCGTTAACCAGCACTTTGCGGGTATGGCTCAGCACTTTTTCCATGCTTTCGATATACAGACGTTCACGGGTAATTTCCGGCGCCGCTTTATACTCCGGCAGGATCTTCGCAAAGCGCGCGACTTCACCCTGAGCTTCGAGGACGGTCTGAGTCTTATACGCACGCGCCTCTTCGAGGATACGCTGCGCCTGACCATTGGCGCGCGGCTGAACTTCGTTGGTATACGCTTCGGCTTCACGGATGTACTGCTGTTCGTTCTCACGAGCCGCAATCGCATCATCAAACGCCGCCTTCACTTCCTCCGGCGGACGCGCGGTCTGGAAGTTGACGTCCAGCAGGGTAATACCCATGTTGTACGGACGGATGGTCTCTTCCAGCTCACGCTGGGTATCGCTACGAATAACGGTACGACCTTCGGTCAGGATGCGGTCCATCGTGTACTTGCCGATCACGCCGCGCAGGGCGCTGTCGGTCGCCTGACGCAGGCTGTCGTCTGCGCTGGCTACGCTAAACAGGTAGCGCTCCGGATCGGTCACGCGATACTGCACGTTCATCTCCACGCGCACGACGTTTTCATCAGACGTCAGCATGACGCCAGAAGCCGCCAGTTCACGTACCGATTCAACGTTTACCGCCTGCACGTTATCGATAAAGGTTGGCTTCCAGTTAAGACCAGGCTCAACCAGATGGCTGAATTTACCAAAGCGCGTGACCACACCGCGTTCCGCTTCCTTGATGGTATAGAACCCGCTGGCCGCCCAGATAATTACCGCGGCGACAGCGACGATGCCGACAATGCGTCCGCCCATCGGGCCACGCGGTCCCAGAGAGCCGCTACCGCTCCCCTGGCCCCCTTTGCCGCCACCGAGCCCGCCAAGTTTTTTACTTAACTTGCGGAAGATATCATCCAGATCGGGTGGCCCCTGCTCACGACCACCTTTATTGCCATTTCCCCCAGAGTTGCCGCCTTGGTTATTGCTGCTTCCCCACGGGTCGCGGTCCTGTCCGTTATTACCGGGCTGATTCCACGCCATGTATATGCTCCATATTTGTTTTTGATATCCCCACAGGGGTTAATATCTTCAGGCAAGCTGCAAGGTCAAATCACGTAATCAACCAGCGCTGGCTCTTGTTTACAGAGGCGACGCCAGTCAACGATCGGCATGCGCACCTGCAGACCCACGCTGCCGTCATCCTCCAGCCACTCTTTTTCTATCGCCTGAAGCTGATAAAAACGACTTCTCAGCCGCCCTTCCCGTGGCGGTAGACGCAGCGTGTGCTGCGCTACTTCACCGGAAAGCCGCTCCGTCAAAGCCTGAAAAAGCAGCGGTACGCCAACTCCGGTCTGGGCGGAGAGCCAGACCCGAATCGGTTTATTCTCTTCATCTCGGTCGATACGCGGTTCAAAATCATCCAGCATGTCGATTTTGTTCATCACCAGCAGCATCGGGATCTCATCGGCCTCGATTTCAGCAAGAACCGTATTTACCGCGTCAATGTTTTCCTGCACACGGACATCGGCGGCATCAATCACGTGCAGCAGCAGCGTCGCCTCACGCGTCTCCTGCAAGGTGGCTTTAAACGCTGCCACCAGATCGTGCGGCAGATGGCGAATAAAGCCGACGGTATCCGCCAGCACTGTCTCGCCAACATCCGTCACATCAATGCGGCGCAGCGTCGGGTCCAGCGTCGCGAACAGCTGATTCGCCGCGTAGACCTCAGCTTCAGTTATCTGGTTGAACAGCGTAGATTTTCCGGCGTTGGTGTAACCCACCAGCGAGACGGTAGGAATATCGGCTTTGGCTCGTGACCGCCGTCCCTGTTCACGCTGCTTTGACACTTTCTCCAGCCGCGACAGGATCTGCATAATCCGATTGCGCAGTAGTCGACGGTCAGTTTCGAGCTGGGTTTCACCCGGGCCGCGCAAACCAATCCCGCCTTTCTGTCTTTCAAGGTGGGTCCAGCCGCGTACCAGGCGCGTGGCCATGTGACGCAGCTGTGCCAGCTCAACCTGCAGTTTCCCTTCATGGGTACGCGCGCGCTGGGCGAAAATATCTAAAATAAGACCGGTGCGATCGATAACCCGGCATTCGCATAAGCGTTCCAGATTACGTTCCTGAGCCGGGCTCAGAGCATGATCGAACAGCACGACTGACGCGCCGGTCGCTTTTACGGCTTCCGCAATTTCGACAGCCTTACCTTCACCAACAAAATATTTTGGGTGCGGTGCTTTACGGCTACCGGTAATCACCTGCATTGCTTCGACACCGGCAGAGGAGACCAGGGATTCAAACTCCTGAAGGTCTTCCATATCTTTGTCTTGCGAAAAATAGATGTGTACCAGCACCGCCTGCTCACCGGCATCATAACGGTCAAACAAGCGTAAACCCCTTCTAAAATACCAGCGGGGAACACAGTTACCCGTCGTCTTTCAGGTCGCATGGGCGTTGGCTTTCTTAGCCGGCCCTTAGCGAGCCGCCGCACGCGTCGTTCAAATCTGCACCTGGCAAATTTGTCTTTAGCCCCAGTCACTTACTTACGCAAATGACTGGGGTGTCACTCCGCGCCGCCATCCTGCAACCTGAAACTCAGAGAGTAAAAACGGGTTCCCCGGCATGGAAAAACAGCATCAACCTTATTCGGTGTCTTCGCTGTCTTGCTGCGGCGCAGAAGAACCCTGCGCGCTACCACCGTGGTGATAGTTGCTTGTACCGCCGCCAGCATTATTGCTGTGGTGAGACACCGGGCGAGACGGGACAACAGTAGAAATTGCGTGCTTGTAGACCATCTGGCTGACCGTGTTTTTCAACAGGATCACGAACTGATCGAAAGACTCAATTTGCCCTTGCAGCTTAATACCATTCACCAAATAAATAGAAACCGGAACGCGTTCCCGACGCAAAGCGTTCAGGAACGGATCTTGTAAAGATTGCCCCTTAGCCATTCTCTCTTTTCCTTATATGTATGCTTGTTTTGTACTCAGAACCTTGCGATTCTTAAAAAAAATTACGCACGATACGGTTTAATTGTACACGTTCAGTCTTGGCTCGCACCAACTACCTGTAATACTTTGTTGAGCGCCTGTTCAGGTTGTTCACTATCCAGCCAGTGAATACCTTCCCAACCGCGCAACCAGGTGACCTGACGTTTCGCTAACTGTCTCGTCGCGCAAACACCTCGATAAACCATTTCATCATACGGGATCTCGCCATCAAGATATGACCACATCTGGCGGTATCCGACACAACGAATGGAAGGCATATCCGTATGCAAATCTCCGCGGGCAAATAGCGCCCGTACTTCTGCTTCAAAACCCGAAGCCAACATCTGATGAAAACGCTGTTCTATGCGTTGATGGAGCAGTTCACGGCTCGCCGGGGCGATGGCGAACTGATGCACCTGGTACGGCAGAGCGTCTCCTGACGTTTGCGTCAGTTCCGTTAAAGTTTTACCCGAAATGAAAAAAACTTCCAGTGCTCGGGAAAGTCTTTGCGGATCATTTGGATGAATACGCGCGGCGGCTACGGGATCGATCTCCTGTAGCTGCCGATGCAGTGCGTGCCACCCCTGCTCAGCCGCCTGTTGCTCAATTTTGGCCCTGACCTGAGGATCCGCCGAAGGTAACGGCGACAACCCTTCCAGCAACGCTTTGAAATACAACATTGTTCCGCCAACCAGCAGCGGAATTCGCCCGGCAGCGACAATATCCGCCATCTCTGCCAGCGCATCGCGACGAAAGTCCGCCGCGGAATAGGCCTCTGCCGGGTCGCGAATATCCAGCAACCGATGCGGCGCAGCGCTCAGCTCCGCGGCATCCGGCTTGGCTGTGCCGATATCCATTCCTCGATAGATAAGGGCGGAATCCACACTAATCAACTCTACCGGTAAAATTTTACGCAAAGCGATCGCTAATGCGGTTTTGCCGGAGGCCGTTGGGCCCATTAAAAATATTGCCTTAGGCAGGCTCGCCTTCGTGACATCACTCATCTTTCAGGGCATTCATCGCCGAATGTAAATCAACAGGTTGTAACAGCCCACCCGGCGGCGCTTTGACCAGTTGCGGGCACAAACGTTCAACGTCTGCCAGCACGGCAATAGCCTGCGCCATATTCCACTGCGCATGTTCGCTCGCCAGATTACGCGCTATCCACTGCGCGATGTTGCCAACGTCGAATGCCTTTTGCTGCGCCAGGTAGCCTATCAGTTCAGGAATCAAGATTTGTAAATTTTGTTGTCTTAAGGGTAAAGGCACTGCGCGCACCGTCAAATGTTGGGCATCTGATTGCAGATCGATACCCAGCATGGCCAGCGCCGACTGCGCTTTACCCAGCGCTTCTTTCTCCGCGGCAGACGCTTTGAGCCGCAGCGGGATCAGCAGCGGCTGAGCACAAACCGGCTCGACCTCCGGCGTCAGCTGCGCCTGGCGCAACCAGCGCTCGGCCACCGGCAATGCCAGCAGCGCCAGCTTACCGTCACGTTCCAGCAGCGCGCAATCGCCCCCCACGAGGGTCAACACGCGACCAAAGCTTTGGCTATGGCCGGATAACCCTTCTGCGGCCGGCGTCGACGGCGGGCTTTTACGCTCAGCGGCCGGCGTTTCCAGCAGCTGGCGATACAACGCCCCCTGCTGTTTTTGATAACCCGGCTGCGCGTGCGGCCAGCTGGCGGAGCCCGCAGAAGCGGAGCCGGCCGATGGCCGCGGCGTGTCGCCGTGATAGCCCGGCGCGGCGGGTTCACGCACGGCGGCGGGCTGGGCAAACTGGTTGCCGCCCGCCGCAATACGGTTTTCCGGCACCTGCGGGCGCGCCGGTTGGTCCTCATCGGCCGCCAGCGGCGCGTTAAGCTGCTGCTGAAGCACGCTCAGGACGCCCTGATAGATAAAGTCATGCACCAGACGCGACTGATGGAAACGGACTTCGTGCTTAGCCGGATGGACGTTGACATCCACCTGGTGCGGATCGATCTGCAGATAAAGCACAAATGCGGGCTGCTGATCGGCCCCCAGCTTATCTTCGCAGGCCTGACGAATGGCGTGGTTGATTAAGCGATCACGCATCATGCGGCCGTTGACGTAGCAATACTGAATTTCCGCCAGCGTCGGGTTGGTATGCAGCGGATCGGCCACCCAGCCGCTGAGGGTTAGATCGCCATGCAGCCATTCAATGGCCAGCGCATGGTCGAGAAACGACGTGCCGCAGATCGCCCCTAACCGCCGCTCGCGCTGCCCGCCCTGGGGCACGGCCCGGTACTGACGCACCGCTTTACCGTTGTGGCTGAGGTTAATGGTGACATCGAAACGCGCCAGCGCGATACGCCTGACGATCTCGTCGATATGGCCAAACTCGGTCTTTTCGGTGCGCATAAACTTGCGCCGCGCCGGAGTGTTGTAGAACAGATCCAGCACTTCCAGCGTGGTGCCAACCGGGTGCGCCGCTGGCTTGACGGTCACCTCCTGATCGCGCCCTTCGGCATACGCCTGCCAGGCTTCCTGTTGCTCCGCCGTACGGGAGGTCAGGGTCAGCCTGGCAACCGAGCTAATACTGGCCAGCGCTTCGCCGCGAAAGCCGAGGCTGATGATCGCTTCCAGATCGTCAAGTGAGGCAATCTTACTGGTGGCGTGACGAGCCAACGCCAGCGCCAGCTCGTCTTTTTTGATTCCGCAGCCGTTGTCACGAATACGAATAAGCTTCGCCCCGCCGCGTTCGATATCAATATCAATTCGCGTGGCTCCCGCGTCGAGACTGTTTTCGACCAGCTCCTTGACCACCGACGCCGGACGTTCCACCACCTCACCTGCGGCAATCTGGTTGGCGAGCTGCGGCGGTAGAACCTGAATCGGCATGACTGACTCCTTAATTTATCAACATCTTGCCAGGCGAAGTCGCGCTGGCGGTTTGCGCGGGCTCACCGCGCGGTGCCGACTGCAGCGGATGCTGCATAAAATAGTTACGCAGGCCGTTATAAATGGCTTCGGCCACCTGCTGCTGGTAATTGTCGCTACCCAACAGGCGCTCTTCCCCGGTATTGCTGATAAACCCGGTTTCCACCAGAATCGATGGAATATCCGGTGAGCGCAATACGCCAAGGCTGGCGTGCTCCGGGCGGCGTTTGTGCAGATCGCCCACCCGCTGCAGCTGGCTCAATACGTTTGTCGCCACATCATAGCCAACGCGCTGTGAATGGCCGAACTGTAAATCCAGCACCGCCTGGCTCAGGTAAGGGTCTGACTGGCTGTTCGCCAGCACGTCGCCCGCGCCGCCGAGCAGCTCAGATTGTTTCTCATGCTGCTCAAGCCAGCCCGCCATCTCGCTGTTTGCACGGCGGTTGGACAGCACCCACACCGACGCCCCGGTCGCCTCGCGGTTCGGCGCCGCATCGGCGTGAATCGATACCAGGAAGTTGGCGTTCTGTTTACGCGCGACGTCCGAACGCCCCATCACCGAAATGAAATAGTCGCCATCGCGGGTCATCACCGGCCTGAACATCGGATCAGCGCTGAGCAAAGCGCGCAGCTTGCGGGCGATGGCGATAGTTACGTTCTTCTCTTTAGTGCCGTTCTGACCGATCGCGCCGGGATCCTGACCGCCGTGACCGGCGTCGATGGCGATAATCACCTTATCGTCCGTCGCCACCGCGCGGCTCACCGGGCGCGTCACGCTCTGGCTTTGGCTGCTGCTCATCGCCGTTTGCCGCTCGCTCCCCGATGATTTAAACGGATTACGGGCCGGTTCTGCCGGACGGGAAGGCAAACGCGGTTGCTCCACCCGTTTTGCGACAACCGGTGGCGGAGGAGGCGGCGGGGCATCGGCATTAATGGTGAACACCACGGTATAGTTCGCGCCGTTTTGCTGCTTCACCGCCCGGGTTTTACCATCCTCGGTCAGATCGACCAGCAGGCGCAGAGACTGCGTATCCTGCGGCGTCCCCGCGCGAATGCTTTTCACCAGATTGCTGCCGCTAAACAACAGCGGCAGCCCCTGCAGCACGCCGGTCTGCTTAATATCCAGCGCCACGGTGCGCTTGCCCTGTGGGCTAAACGAGTATTCGGGATCGCCGATAAAACTAATGGTAATACGGGCTTGCTGATCTCCGTTTGAGACCTGGATATCGGATAAACTGGCCGCGGTGGCCTGAATGCTCCACAGCATCAGCGCGGCGGCCAGCCAACTGGTTATGCGATATATCATCCCGTTATCCTTCAGGCTAAACGCGTCAATAAAGACTCACCCAATGAGGAGACCGCCGTTACGCGCGCCTCACGCCCTTGTGCCTGATACGCAAGATGGATTTCGACATCTGGCTCAGGCAGCACACCCGCTCCTTGTTGTGGCCATTCCACCAGGCAGATGGCATCGTCAGCAAAATAATCGCGGATCCCCATAAATTCGAGCTCTTCGGGGTCCGCCAGGCGATAGAGATCGAAGTGATACACCATCAGGTTTTCGAGGGTGTAGGGCTCAACCAGGGTATAGGTCGGGCTTTTGACATTGCCGCGATGGCCCAGCGCCTGCAAAAAGCCACGGCTGAAGGTCGTTTTACCGGCGCCTAAATCGCCGTACAGATAGATGACCGTGGCGCCGGAACAGGCCTGCGCAATACGGTCGCCAAGGTCTAAAGTGGCCTGCTCGTCAGGTAAAGGAATCACTCGGTTAATCATGGTCCAGGTCTATCACATCCGGGTTAACAACACGCCTGAGCGTGGAAAAGAGATCGGTCGCCAGCATCCCGCGACTGCCATCGCGGGCAGCCAGCCGGTCAGCGGCTTCGCCGTGCGCCACGCAGCCGGCGCAGGCAGCATCATACGGCGTCAGGCGTTGCCCTAACAGCGCGGCGATAATGCCGGTCAGCACATCGCCCATTCCGCCGCTGGCCATACCCGCATTGCCGGCATCGATAATACCCATCTCACCTGCTTCGCTGGCCACCACCGTGCCCGCGCCCTTCAGCACGACCACGCCACCGTAACGTTTTACCAGACGCTGTGCAGAAAGTAAGCGATCGCTTTCAATTTCTGCCACGTTGCAGTTCAGCAGACGGGCGGCTTCACCGGGGTGCGGCGTCAGCACCCGATTGTGACGTTTATCGGGATTGATTGCCAGCAGGTTCAACGCATCCGCATCCCACACCATCGGTTTGCGAAAGTTCTCCACCTGACGCAGCGCCTGAGCCCCCCATTCGCTTTGCCCAAGACCCGGACCAATCGCCACCACATCCGCCCATTGCAGACTGTCCGCCAGGCTCTGCGCCGTCAGCTCATGAACCATCAGTTCGGGCCTGGCCGTGACGACAGGCGCAATATTTTCCTTGTGAGTAAGTACTCGCACTAAGCCTGCTCCGGCCCGCAGCGCCGCCTCGCCGGTCATGCGAATGGCGCCTGCAGTACCGCGATCGCCGCCGACGATCGCCAGTTTGCCGTGATCGCCTTTATGCGATGTCGGACGCCGCGGCGGGAGCCAGCCCGCCAGCTGCGAAGCCTCGAAACGTCTCAGCGGGATAGCCTGCCCCGCCAGCCAGCGCTCGAGGCCGAGTGCGTGATAATACAGATGGCCCACGACATCACGGGCTTTACCGGTCAGCAGCCCCGGTTTGAGGCCAATAAATATCACCGTGCAGTCCGCATCCACCACCGCTCCCGGCGCGGCGCCGGTTTGGGCGTTGAGACCGGAGGGAATATCCAGCGCCACCACCGGCGCCGGATGAGCATTCACCCGCTCGATCAGGGCCGCAACGTGCTCCCGCGGGGCGCTGTGTAGCCCGGTACCGAGCAGCCCGTCAATAATTAACGCAATATCAGGCGGCCAGGGAATATCCGCCGCGTGGATGGTGCCGCCCGCGTTCAGCCACTCCTCACGCGCGGCGCTGGCCTCTTCCGGTAGCGGTTTCTCGCCCTCCAGCGCCAGCAGCGTGACGGCGATACCTTCCGCCTGCGCCAGACGCGCCACGACATAACCGTCGCCGCCGTTATTGCCATGACCGCAGAGAATCAGCCAGTGCCGACGCTCGGGATAGTCGGCCCTCGCTTGTTGAAAAGCGGCTTCGCCCGCCCGCCGCATCAGCTCAAACAGCGTCAGTCCGAGCGCGTCCGCCGCCTCTTTTTCCGCACGGCGCAGCGCATCCGCAGGCCAGATGAAGTGTGGTATACTGATAAGGTTTTTCGTCATTGTATGGTCCATCATGTCTCAGCCCCTCGATCTCAATAAGTTAGCGCAGCAAATCAAGCAATGGGGCACTGAACTGGGGTTCCAGCAGGTCGGCATCACCGATACCGATCTCAGCGCCAGCGAGCCTAAACTGCAGGCATGGCTGGACAAACAGTACCATGGCGAAATGGAATGGATGGCGCGCCACGGGATGATGCGCGCGCGGCCGCATGAACTTCTGCCCGGTACGTTACGCGTGATTAGCGTGCGGATGAACTATCTCCCCGCCAACGCCGCTTTCGCCCGCACTCTGAAAGATCCCGCGCTGGGTTACGTCAGCCGTTATGCCCTTGGGCGTGATTATCATAAACTGTTACGTAACCGCCTGAAAAAACTCGGTGAGATGATTCAGGAACAGTGTGCTTCGCTCAATTTTAGACCGTTTGTCGATTCTGCGCCCATTCTGGAACGCCCTTTGGCGGAAAAAGCCGGTCTGGGCTGGACCGGGAAGCACTCCCTGATTCTCAACCGCGATGCCGGATCGTTCTTTTTCCTCGGCGAACTGCTCATCGATATTCCGCTCCCCATCGACCAGCCGGTAACGGAAGAGTGCGGGCGCTGCGTCGCCTGCATGACGATCTGCCCCACCGGAGCGATCGTCGAGCCCTATACCGTCGATGCCCGCCGTTGCATCTCCTATCTGACCATTGAGCTGGAAGGCGCCATTCCGGAGGAGTTCCGCCCGCTGATCGGCAACCGTATCTATGGTTGCGATGACTGCCAGCTGATTTGCCCGTGGAACCGCTTCTCGCAGTTAACGGACGAAGAGGATTTCAGCCCGCGTAAAGCGCTGCACGCGCCGCCGCTGGTGGAACTGTTTGCGTGGAGTGAAGCCCATTTTCTCAAGGTCACGGAGGGGTCGGCGATTCGCCGCATCGGTCACCTGCGCTGGCTACGGAATATTGCCGTGGCGTTGGGCAATGCCGCCTGGGATGAAGCGAATCTTATCGCCCTGGAAAGTCGCCGAGGTGAGCACCCACTACTCGATGAACACATTGAGTGGGCGGTGGCGCAGCAAATCGACAAGCGCAATGCCAACGTGGTTGACGTGCAGTTGCCGAAAAAACAGCGTCTGGTCAGGGTGATTGAGAAAGGGCTACCGCGGGATGCCTGATTCATTCACAGGCTGTGAATAAAAACAAAAACACATTGCGTTTCAACGCGCAGACGTACGTCAAGTGATCGCATTAACACTTTGAAATGAAATTTTATTGTTAAATTTCAATCAGATAAGTTGATATTATTCACATGATGAAGTTTTTCATCGTGAACTGTTCAGACTTTAACCTGTGGATAACTCTGTTCACAGTATTTTCCGTATGACAACGGAAAGCATCCCCGGCGCTGTTTGCACTGTGGATAAACTGAACTGAAGAAGAAATTTTGGAGCGGGAAACGAGACTCGAACTCGCGACCCCGACCTTGGCAAGGTCGTGCTCTACCAACTGAGCTATTCCCGCTTGGGTGTGGTGACTTTCAAATTTTGGAGCGGGAAACGAGACTCGAACTCGCGACCCCGACCTTGGCAAGGTCGTGCTCTACCAACTGAGCTATTCCCGCTTGGGTATGGTGCTTTCAAATTTTGGAGCGGGAAACGAGACTCGAACTCGCGACCCCGACCTTGGCAAGGTCGTGCTCTACCAACTGAGCTATTCCCGCGTACTTCTTTTGCCATATTTCCATGGCGCCGTGATGCGCATTTCTGCTTCGTCACGGGAGGCGCATTATACGAGAATTCGATTTACCTGCAACCCCCCTGCGAACACTTTTTTGCGTTTTTTGTCTGAATGGACACTTTCTCGCCAGATACTCCAGCGAATTGTACAAATAAGCATCCGGCAAGGCAAAATAACTTTTTCCAGCTGCGCTAAAGGCGCAAAATCGCTCAGATTTGTGGGTGCGCGATACCCGCTGACGGTCAACCACACTGACAAACAGGGAATTTTACATGAGAAGAGCGCTTTCCGTCCTGCTGCTGACCACTCTGGTCGCAGGAACAGCTTCGGCGACGACGCTGCACTTTGGCACCACGACGGCCAATCCGCCCTTTGAAACCGTTAATGCGAAAAACCAGCCCCTGGGTTTCGACATCGATCTGGCCCAGGCGCTGTGCAAACAGATGCAGGCCGAATGCAAATTTACGCCGCAGAACTTCAATACCCTGATACCGGCGCTGCGCTTTAAGAAATTTGACGCCATCATCGCCGGCATTGAGGTCATTCCGATGCGCGAAAAACAGGTGGCCTTCACCCAGCCCTATCGCCAGACGCTCTCCGGGGTGGTGGTGACCGCAAAAGACGCCGCCCACCGCTTTGCCGATCTGAAGGGCAAGAAGCTCGGCGTCGTCAAAGGCACCGTCCACCAGCACTATCTGCACGATAAACAAAAAGGCGTCAACGTCATCGTATACGACAATGACGCCAGCGCATTGGGCGCGCTGAAGGACGGGAGCGTGAATGGCGTGATGGGCGACCTGGCGACCCTCGACCCGTGGCTGCAGGACAATCCTGACTACGCCATGATGGATGAGCGGGCAACCGACCCCCGGTACTACGGCAAGCAATACGCAATTGCGGTGCGTAAAGACGACCCGGAGTTGCTCAATGCAATCAATGCCGCGCTGGCGGTGGTGAAAGTATCGCCGGAGTTCCAGGCGATGGAACAGAAGTGGTTTAAATAGCGCGTGACTGCCGGGGCCGACTCACCCCGGCGGGGCGATTACAGCTTGATAAAGTTCTCACGATAGTAAGCCAGTTCCGCAACCGACTCACGGATATCATCCATCGCCTGATGGGTGCCCTGCTTTTTAAAGCCCGCGAGGATTTCCGGCTTCCAGCGGCGCGCCAGCTCTTTCAGCGTGCTGACGTCGAGGTAGCGGTAGTGGAAATAGGCTTCCAGCTCCGGCATATATTTGAACAGGAAGCGGCGATCCTGACCAATGCTGTTACCGCAGATCGGCGATTTGCCCGCCGGTACCCACTGCTTAAGAAACTCTAGGGTCGCCAGCTCCGCTTCGCGATCGCCCAGGGTACTGGCCTTGACGCGTTCCACCAGCCCGCTCCCGGTATGGGTACGCACGTTCCACTCGTCCATCAGCGCCAGCTGCGCGTCCGACTGGTGTACCGCGATCGTCGGCCCTTCCGCCAGAATATTCAGGTGGGCATCGGTCACCAGGGTGGCGATTTCAATAATGCGATCGCGCTCCGGATCCAGCCCTGTCATTTCAAGATCGATCCAAATGAGGTTGTTTTCATCTGCACTCATGCTATTTTCCACCCATAATTTTACCATCCGGGCCCGTAAGATTTCACGATGCAGGCTGACCAACGCACCAGCATCTTGAAGGATGACGGGTCGATATTCATCTAAGATAGCGTGTATCATAGAGGTTTTGCCCACTTAGGGCGACCAGGAGCCAGTTCGATTGAGTAAAAATAAACTCTCCAAAGGCCAACAGCGCCGCGTGAAGGCCAACCATCAGCGCCGCCTGAAAACGACTTCGGAGAAGGCCGATTACGATGACAATCTGTTTGGTGAAACATCTGAAGGGATCGTCATCAGCCGCTTTGGCATGCATGCCGATGTCGAATCCGCCGATGGCAGCGTTCACCGCTGCAATATTCGCCGTACGATCCGTTCCCTGGTGACCGGCGATCGCGTCGTCTGGCGACCGGGCAAAGACGCCGCCGACGGCGTCAATGTAAAAGGGATTGTTGAAGCGGTACACGATCGGACCTCCGTTCTGACCCGCCCGGACTTTTACGATGGCGTCAAACCCATCGCCGCCAATATCAATCAAATCGTCATTGTTTCCGCGATTCTGCCGGAGCTGTCATTAAACATTATTGACCGCTACCTGGTGGCCTGCGAAACGCTGGACGTTGAGCCGCTGATTGTGCTCAACAAGACCGACCTGCTCGACGACGACGGCATGGCCTTTGTTAACGAGCAGATGGATATCTATCGTGAAATTGGCTATCACGTGCTGATGGTTTCCAGCCGCACTCAGGATGGCCTCAAACCGCTTGAAGAGGCGCTCACCGACCGTATCAGTATCTTTGCCGGGCAGTCCGGGGTGGGTAAATCCAGCCTGCTCAACGCGCTGCTGGGTCTGCATGAAGATCAGATCCTGACCAATGACGTCTCTGACAACTCCGGTCTCGGCCAGCACACCACCACCGCCGCTCGCCTCTATCACTTCCCGCACGGCGGCGATGTGATTGATTCCCCTGGGGTACGGGAATTCGGCCTCTGGCATCTGGATGCGGAACAAATCACCCACGGCTTTGTCGAATTCCATGATTATTTAGGCCGTTGCAAATATCGCGACTGCAAGCACGATACCGATCCGGGCTGTGCGATTCGTGAGGCGGTAGAAAACGGCAACATCGCCGAAAGCCGTTTTGAAAACTACCACCGCATTCTGGAAAGCATGACGCAGGTACAGGTAAAGACGCGTAAAAGCTTTTCATCATCCGATGACTGACATTTAAGCTGAGCATCGTTAGAATCGTCCCCCTTTTTTTCAGGTCCCCGCTGATTTGCGGGGTCAGGAACGACAAATAATGGCCTGGAGGCTACCTTGTTAAACGATCTTAAACTTTCACTGCAATACATTCTGCCTAAACTGTGGCTCACCCGCCTCGCAGGCTGGGGTGCGAGCAAACGAGCGGGTTGGCTGACGAAGCTGGTCATCGATCTGTTCGTGAAATACTACAAGGTCGACATGAAAGAGGCGCAAAAGCCCGATACCGCCAGCTACCGCACCTTTAACGATTTCTTCGTCCGTCCGCTGCGCGACGAGGTGCGTCCGCTGAATACCGATCCCAACGTGCTGGTGATGCCTGCCGACGGGGTCATCAGTCAGCTTGGCGCCATCGAAGACGACAAAATTTTGCAGGCGAAAGGCCACAACTACACCCTGGAAGCGCTGCTGGCCGGTAACTACCAGATGGCCGACCTGTTCCGCAATGGCAGCTTCGCCACCACCTATCTGTCGCCGCGTGACTATCACCGCGTCCATATGCCGTGCAACGGCATCCTGCGCGAAATGATCTACGTTCCGGGGGATCTGTTCTCCGTTAACCATCTGACCGCGCAGAACGTGCCAAATCTGTTTGCCCGTAACGAGCGCGTGATCTGCCTGTTTGATACTGAATTTGGCCCGATGGTACAAATCCTGGTGGGCGCGACCATTGTCGGCAGCATCGAGACCGTGTGGTCCGGTACCATTACCCCGCCGCGCGAAGGGGTGATCAAGCGCTGGACCTGGCCGGCGGGCGACAGTGAAGGCTCTGTGGCGCTGCTGAAAGGCCAGGAGATGGGTCGCTTTAAGCTTGGCTCAACGGTGATCAACCTGTTTGCCCCGGGCAAGGTGAAACTGGTTGAACAGCTGCAAAGTCTCTCGCAAACCAAACTCGGCCAGCCGCTGGCGACCGCCGTTGAGACCCTGTCCACGGCAGCAGACGACGTCAGCCCGCTGAGCGGCGCGACACAAGATGAAGGTTAATTCCTGACAAAAAGGGTTATGCCGTGCGTCTGATATATATTTTCCTGCTGGCCTGGAGCCTCAGTCTGGGGGCGTACGCCGCGACAGCCCCCGATGCGAAACAGATAGCTCAGGAACTGGAACAGGCGAAGGCGGCAAAACCCGCCCAGCCTGGCACCGTTGAAGCTTTACAGTCGGCGCTGAACGCGCTTGAGGAGCGTAGCGCCTCCCTTGAGCGCGCCCGCCAGTATCAGCAGGTTATCGATAACTTCCCTAAACTGTTCCAGACCCTGCGCTCACAGATTAACAACCTGTCCGACGAACCACGCCAGGTCGCCACTAACCTCTCCTCAGATGCGCTGAACCAGGAGATCCTTCAGGTCAGCAGCCAGCTGCTTGAAGCCAGCCGCCAGGCGCAGCAGGAACAGGAGCGCGCGCGCGATATTGCCGATTCGCTTAATCAGCTTCCGCAGCAGCAGACCGACGCGCGTCGTCAGCTGAACGACGTTGAGCGCCGCGTCGGTACGCAGACAAGCAATACCCCGCTGGCGCAGGCCCAGAATCTCGCCCTGCAGGCGGAATCAGCGCGTCTGAAAGCGCTGGTCAACGAGCTGGATTTGGCACAGCTTTCCGCCAACAACCGTCAGGAGCTGTCGCGGATGCGCGGCGATCTGGCGCAAAAGCAGGGCAAGCTGCTCGACGGTTACCTGCAGGCGTTACGCAATCAGCTCAACAGCCAGCGCCAGCGCGAAGCGGAAAAAGCGCTGGAGAGTACCGAGCTGCTGGCGGAGAACAGCGAAAACCTGCCGCCGGAAATCGTGGCGCAGTTCAAAGTCAACCGCGAGCTCTCGCAGGCGCTGAATCAGCAGGCCCAGCGGATGGATCTGGTCGCCTCCCAGCAGCGTCAGGCGACCAGTCAGACGCTGCAGGTCCGCCAGGCGCTCAATACCCTGCGCGAGCAGTCCCAGTGGCTCGGGTCGTCCAACCTGCTGGGTGAGGCCCTACGCGCTCAGGTCGCCCGTCTGCCGGAAACACCGAAACCGCAGCAGCTGGATACCGAAATGGCCCAGCTGCGGGTACAGCGCCTGCATTATGAGGATCTGCTCGGCAGCCAGCCGAAGCTGCGCTTGCTGCGCCAGGCGAACGGAGAGCCGCTGACCAGCGAACAGAACCGCATTCTTGAAGCTCAGCTGCGCACGCAAACCGAACTGCTCAACTCGCTACTGCAGGGCGGCGATACGCTAATTCTGGAGCTGACCAAGCTGAAAGTCTCCAATGGTCAGCTTGAAGATGCCCTGAAAGAGATCAACGAAGCGACGCACCGCTATCTGTTCTGGACCTCGGATGTCAGCCCGATCGGCTTTTCATGGCCGCTGGAAATCGTCCGCGATCTGCGCCGCCTGGTTTCTCTGGATACCGTCAGCCAGCTTGGCAAAGCCAGCGCCATGATGTTAACCAGCAAGGAGACGCTGCTGCCGCTGTTCGGCGCGCTGATTCTGGTTGGCTTCAGCATCAGCTCGCGCCGCCACTTCACCCGCTTCCTTGAGCGCTCCAGCGCCCGCGTCGGCAAAGTCACCCAGGATCACTTCTGGCTCACGCTCCGCACGGTGTTCTGGTCGATTCTGGTGGCCTCCCCGCTCCCGGTGCTGTGGATGACCCTGGGCTATGGCCTGCAATCTGCCTGGCCCTTCCCGTTGGCGGTGGCGATTGGCGAGAGCGTCACCGCCACGGTGCCGCTGCTATGGGTGGTGATGGTTTGCGCCACCTTCGCGCGCCCGAACGGTCTGTTTATCGCTCACTTCGGCTGGCCGCGAAACCGGGTCAGCAAAGCCATGCGCTACTATCTGATGAGCATCGGGCTGATCGTACCGCTGATTATCGCGCTGATTATGTTTGATAATCTTAACGATCGTGAGTTCTCCGCTTCGCTCGGCCGCCTGTGCTTCCTGCTGATTTGCGGGGCGCTGGCGCTGGTCACCTTAAGTCTGAAGCACGCCGGAATCCCGCTGTATCTCGATAAAGAAGGGAGCGGCGATAACATGGTGAACCGCATGCTGTGGAACCTGCTGCTGGGCGCGCCGTTAATCGCGATGCTGGCGGCGGCGATCGGCTATCTGGCCACCGCGCAGGCGCTGCTGGCAAGGCTGGAAACCTCGGTCGCCATCTGGTTCCTGCTGCTGGTGGTGTACCACATCATCCGCCGCTGGATGCTGATTCAGCGCCGTCGTCTGGCCTTCGATCGCGCGAAGCATCGCCGGGCGGAGATCCTTGCCCAGCGCGCCCGCGGCGAGGATGACGTCGCCCACGCCAGCAGCCCGGAAGGATCGGCGGAAACCGAAGTGAGCGAGATCGACCTCGATGCCATCAGCACCCAGTCCCTGCGCCTGGTGCGTTCGCTGCTGATGCTGATCGCGCTGGTGTCGGTGATCGTCCTGTGGTCAGAAATTCACTCGGCGTTCGGCTTCCTTGAGAATATCTCGCTGTGGGACGTCACCTCGACGGTTCAGGGCGTGGAAAGCCTTGAGCCTATTACCCTCGGCGCCGTGCTGATTGCTATCCTGGTGCTGATTATCACCACCCAGCTGGTGCGCAACCTTCCGGCGCTGCTGGAGCTGGCGATTCTGCAGCACCTCGATCTCACCCCGGGTACCGGGTACGCCATCACCACCATCACCAAATATTTGCTGATGCTGATTGGCGGCCTGATGGGCTTCTCGATGATCGGCATCGAATGGGCGAAACTGCAGTGGCTGGTCGCCGCGCTCGGCGTCGGTCTTGGTTTTGGTTTACAGGAGATCTTCGCCAACTTTATCTCCGGCCTGATTATCCTGTTTGAAAAACCGATTCGTATTGGCGACACGGTGACGATCCGCGATCTGACCGGTAGCGTCACCCGTATCAATACCCGCGCGACAACCATCAGCGACTGGGACCGCAAAGAGATTATCGTGCCTAACAAGGCCTTTATCACCGAGCAGTTCATCAACTGGTCGCTCTCTGACTCGGTGACCCGCGTGGTGTTAACCATCCCGGCCCCGGCGGATGCGAATACGGAAGAAGTGACGCAGATCCTGATTGCCGCCGCGCACCGCTGTTCACTGGTGATCGATACGCCGGCGCCAGAGGCTTTCCTCGTCGACCTGCAGCAGGGGATTCAGATTTTCGAGCTGCGTATCTACGCCGCCGAGATGGGACACCGTATGCCGCTGCGTCACGAGCTACATCAGCTGATTCTGGCAGGCTACCGCGAGCACGGTATTGATATGCCGTTCCCGCCGTTCCAGATGCGCCTGGAAAGCATTGATGGCAGAAAAAGCAGCAGAGCGCTGACGTCGGCAGGGAAATCCAGCCGCACGGCGGGAGGTCTGTAAGGCGGGTCACGCCAGCGAGGCGCGAACGCCATTCGCCAGCAATAACGCTTCCCCTGGCCAGCTGGCTAAGGGAAGCCGCTGAACGGTCAGGCGCGATCGACGGTAAAGGCGATCACGTCGCTGATACTTTCAGCGCCCAGCGCCAGCATCACCACCCGATCCACTCCCAGCGCCACGCCGGAGCAGTCCGGCAGGCCGGCCTGCAGCGCGCCCAGCAGGTTAGTGTCAATCGGCTGCTGCGGCAGGCCACGGGCCGCACGTTTGCGGTTATCCTGCTCGAAACGCTGCTGCTGTTCACGGGCGTCGGTCAGTTCGTGGAAACCATTCGCCAGCTCAATGCCCTTGTAATAGACCTCAAAGCGCTCCGCCACCCGGTGATCTTCGGTACTGATCTGCGCCAGCGAGGCCTGGCTTGCCGGGAAATGATAAACAAAGGTCGGACGATCTTTACCAATATGCGGCTCGACGCCCATGGTAAACAGCAGCTGCAGCAAAGTATCCCGGTCTTCTTCGCTATCGGCGATATTGCTCAGATCGAGCTTCGCCGCCGCTTCGCGCAGCTGCGTTTTATCTGCCGACAGGGGATCAAGCTCAAGGTGACGCTGGAAGGCCTGCTGATAGGAGAGGCTCTCCGCCGGCTGACACTCCAGAACCTGCTGGAGCAAATCATCCACTTCGTTGATCAGACGATACATGTCATAGCACGGACGATACCACTCCAGCATGGTGAATTCCGGGTTGTGGTGACGCCCCATCTCTTCATTGCGGAAGCTACGACATAGCTGGAACACCGGACCACAGCCGGCAGCCAGCAGCCGCTTCATATGGTATTCCGGGCTGGTCATCAGATAGAGATCCATCCCTTGCGAATAGCCCGGGCCGACGAAACGGGTTTGAAACGGGACCAGGTGAATATCTGTCACCGTTGCCTGACTCATGCAAGGCGTCTCCACCTCCAGTACGCCGCGGTCGCTAAAGAAACGGCGAATTTCCGCCATTATCGCCGCACGTTTTAACAGATTTGGAATGGACGCGCTCGGCTGCCAGGTTGCCGTCTCGCTCATGTTACTTTCTCCGATTTCATACAAGGGCACGAAGTCTACTCGTAACCGTCGGGTGAAACAAATTTTGTGCGAACCGTCCCCTCTCTGCCATTCATAAAATTTATTGGCGCCGTAGGTTCATCACCATTACTGATAAACAGGCGCACAGATTGATAAAAAAATCGAACACGTCAATTTTCCCCACTAACCCTGAGGCTATACTCCTTTACCTATAAAGGAGCAGTGCCACATTTTCGCCAGTCCGGCGGCGAAATAAACAAAAACTGGAGGAATGTCGTGCAAACTTTTCAAGCCGATCTTGCCGTAATTGGCGCTGGCGGAGCAGGTCTTCGTGCCGCAATCGCCGCGGCGCAGGCCAATCCAAATGCCAAAATAGCACTAATTTCAAAAGTCTATCCCATGCGTAGCCATACCGTGGCGGCAGAAGGCGGCTCGGCCGCCGTGGCGCAGGATCATGATAGCTTTGAGTACCATTTTCACGATACCGTCGCTGGCGGCGACTGGCTCTGCGAGCAGGATGTCGTCGACTATTTCGTCCATCATTGCCCCACGGAAATGACCCAGCTCGAACAGTGGGGCTGCCCGTGGAGCCGGCGCCCGGACGGCAGCGTCAACGTGCGCCGCTTCGGGGGGATGAAAATCGAACGCACGTGGTTCGCCGCCGATAAGACCGGTTTCCATATGCTGCACACCCTGTTCCAGACCTCCCTTCAGTTCCCGCAAATCCAACGCTTCGATGAACATTTCGTCCTCGATATTCTGGTCGACGACGGTCAGGCCCGCGGCCTGGTGGCGATGAATATGATGGAGGGTTCGCTGGTACAGATCCGCGCAAATGCGGTGGTACTGGCGACCGGCGGCGCAGGACGCGTCTATCGCTATAACACCAACGGCGGCATCGTCACCGGCGATGGTATGGGGATGGCGCTGCGCCACGGCGTGCCGCTGCGCGATATGGAGTTCGTCCAATATCACCCTACCGGGCTGCCGGGCTCCGGTATTCTGATGACCGAAGGCTGCCGCGGCGAAGGCGGTATCCTGGTCAATAAAAACGGCTACCGCTATCTGCAGGATTACGGCATGGGGCCGGAAACGCCGCTGGGCGAGCCGAAAAACAAATATATGGAGCTCGGTCCGCGCGACAAAGTCTCCCAGGCTTTCTGGCATGAATGGCGTAAAGGCAACACCATCCCGACGCCGCGCGGCGACGTGGTATACCTTGATTTACGCCATCTGGGCGAGAAAAAGCTGCTTGAGCGTCTGCCGTTTATCTGTGAGCTGGCGAAAGCCTACGTCGGCGTTGACCCGGTAAAAGAGCCGATTCCGGTACGCCCGACCGCGCACTACACCATGGGCGGCATTGAAACCGACCAGCAGTGCGAAACCCGTATTCAAGGTCTGTTCGCCGTGGGCGAATGCTCCTCCGTCGGCCTGCATGGCGCCAACCGTCTTGGTTCCAACTCGCTGGCAGAACTGGTGGTGTTTGGCCGTCTTGCCGGTGAACAGGCGATGACGCGCGCGGCGCAAGCCGGAGAGGCCAACGGCACGGCGCTGGATGCACAGGCGGCGGATGTCGAAAAACGCCTGAAAGACCTCATCAATCAGGACGGTAACGAGAACTGGGCGAAAATTCGCGATGAGATGGGTCTGGCGATGGAAGAAGGCTGCGGTATCTACCGCACGCCGGAACTGATGCAGAAAACCATCGATAAGCTGGCGGAGCTGCAGGAGCGCTTTAAGCGCGTGCGCATCACCGACAGCTCCAGCGTCTTCAACACCGACCTGCTCTACACCATCGAACTGGGCCACGGCCTGAACGTCGCCGAATGTATGGCGCACTCCGCTATTGCCCGCAAAGAGTCCCGCGGCGCGCATCAGCGCCTGGATGAAGGCTGCACCGAGCGTGATGATGTCAATTTCCTCAAACATACGCTCGCTTTCCGCGATGCAGATGGCACCACGCGCCTGGATTACGGCGAGGTGAAAATCACCACTCTGCCGCCGGCGAAACGCGTATATGGCGCAGAAGCGGAAGCGGCCGAGAAGAAGGAGACGGCAAATGGCTGAGATGAAAAACCTCAAAATCGAAGTGGTGCGCTACAACCCGGAAGTGGACACCGCCCCGCACAGCGCATTCTATGAAGTCCCTTATGATGAGCAAACCTCGCTGCTCGACGCGCTGGGCTATATCAAAGATAACCTCGCGGCGGATCTCAGCTATCGCTGGTCCTGCCGCATGGCGATTTGCGGTTCCTGCGGGATGATGGTCAACAAAGTGCCGAAGCTGGCGTGTAAAACCTTCCTGCGGGAATACACCAAAGGCATTAAGGTCGAGGCGCTGGCCAACTTCCCGATTGAGCGCGATCTGGTGGTCGATATGACCCACTTTATCGAAAGTCTGGAGGCCATTAAGCCCTATATTATTGGCAATCCGCGCACCCCGGAGCAGGGGCCGAACAAGCAAACGCCGGCGCAGATGGCGAAATACCATCAGTTCTCCGGCTGCATCAACTGCGGACTGTGCTACGCCGCCTGCCCGCAGTTTGGCCTCAATCCGGAGTTTATCGGCCCGGCGGCCATCACCCTCGCCCATCGCTACAACGAAGACAGCCGCGATCGCGGTAAGAAGGAACGTATGGCGCAGCTTAACGGCAAGAACGGCGTCTGGACCTGCACCTTCGTGGGCTACTGTTCGGAAGTGTGTCCGAAGCACGTCGACCCGGCGGCCGCCATTCAGCAGGGCAAGGTAGAGAGTTCGAAAGACTTTCTTATCGCCACCCTGAAACCACGCTAAGGAGTGCATGATGACGACTAAACGCAAACCCTATGTGCGGCCGATGACGTCCACCTGGTGGAGAAAACTGCCGTTTTATCGCTTCTATATGGTGCGTGAAGGAACCGCAGTGCCCACGGTATGGTTCAGCATCGTGCTGATTTACGGGCTGTTTGCCCTCAAGCACGGGGCCGAAAGCTGGGCGGGTTACGTGGGTTTCCTGCAAAACCCGATTGTGGTGATTCTGAACCTGATCACCCTTGCGGCAGCGCTGCTGCACAGTAAAACCTGGTTTGAGCTGGCGCCGAAAGCCGCCAATATCATTATCAAAGGCGAGAAAATGGGGCCAGGGCCGGTTATTAAAGGGCTTTGGGTGGTGACCGCGGTGGTGACCGTGGCGGTTCTGCTTGTCGCCCTGTTCTGGTAAGGAGGCTGAAATGATCGATCCCAATCCAAAACGTTCCGATGAACCGGTATTCTGGGGGCTGTTTGGCGCAGGCGGTATGTGGGGCGCGATTGTCGCGCCGGTAATAGTGCTGCTGGTCGGCATCCTGCTGCCGTTAGGTCTGGCGCCAGGCGACGCGTTCAGCTACGAACGCGTGCTGGGCTTTGCCCAAAGCTTTGTCGGCCGCGCCTTCCTCTTCCTGATGATCGTCCTGCCGCTGTGGTGCGGGCTCCACCGTATCCATCACGCGATGCATGACCTGAAAATTCATGTGCCGAACGGGAAATGGGTCTTCTACGGGCTGGCCGCGATCCTGACCGTGGTGACCCTGGTCGGCGTGTTATTTATTTAATCCCCCTGATGCCCGGTAACATTCTGCTACCGGGCTCTCCTTTGCAGAAAATATCCCCCCGCTTTTTCCCGGCAGAATCTACACTTAGCTAAAAAGCCCGCAAGGAAAATGCTATGCGTACGCTGCCAATTATTGCGGTTATTGCCGCCTCGTTTCTGGTCGTAGCCTGTAGCACTCCGACACCGCCACAAGGCGTCACGGTGGTCAGCCCTTTTGACACCCAGCGCTATCTCGGCACCTGGTATGAAATCGCTCGCTTCGATCATCGCTTTGAAAGTGGTCTGGAAAAAGTGACCACCACCTACGGTCTGCGCGGCGACGGCGGGCTGGATGTGGTGAACAAAGGCTATAACCCCGATCGGGGCATATGGCAGAAAACCGATGGCGTGGCGTACTTCACCGGTCAGCCCACCCGGGCGGCGATGAAGGTCTCTTTTTTTGGCCCTTTCTACGGCGGCTACAACGTGATCGCCCTGGATAAGGAGTATCGCTACGCGCTGGTTTGCGGACCGGATCGCGATTATCTCTGGCTGCTGGCGCGCACGCCGAAGATCTCACCAGAGGTCAAACAGCAGATGCTGGACATTGCCACCCGGCAGGGCTTCGACGTGAGCAAGTTCATCTGGGTCAATCAGCGCTATGAGTGAGCGCGCGGTGGTTAGTGCGCGCTGATCTTCAGGCCGATAATACCGACCACGATACACGCCAGGCTGGCAATGCGCATCGCGCTGGCTGATTCACCCAGCAGGACGATGCCGGTGATGGCTGCGCCAACCGCGCCAATCCCCGTCCAGACGGCATAGGCGGTCCCCACCGGCAGGGTTTTCATCGCCCACGACAGCAGCGCCATACTGAGCACCATCGCGACGATGGTGATCGCGCTGGGTAGCAGGCGGCTAAAACCGTGGGTGTATTTCAGGCCAACCGCCCAGACCACTTCCAGCAGGCCGGCGATAAACAAAACGAACCAGGACATACGACTCCTTGATGGGGCCGTCCCCGGATGCGATGCGCTTACGGGTCGTCCCGCAAGGTGGATGAAAAACGCAGGGATTATAAACAACGTGCCTGACGATGGGAAGAACGGTACGGCCGGTGACCGTACCGTCAGGTCTATTGCTGGGCTTTCGTCGCCGCACCGGAAATGGCACTGCCGCCTTCTGAAATATCCTGACCAACACCACGCGTCGTGTTGCATGCGGTCAACACTGAAGAAAGGGCCAAAACCGTAAAGAACGCTGCAATCGCTTTTTTCACCATAATATCATCCTTATTACCAGTTTTAGTTATCGTGCCCTATAAGCATAGACAACCTGGCCCGGGATGAAGGGATCTCAGCGTTTTTTAAGAGAAAAAGAGGTATCAAACGGCTGATTTAAGCGAAACGGCGCCGCGAGAGGAGATGATGAAGCAAAAGGAGCGGATAACAGGGCATTTAACTGACGGCGCGCGAAATCGCATGCCCCAGTCCCTGAACGTCTTCGCCAAAGCCGCGGGCGGTATTACAGCCAGTCAGCAAAACAGCGCTCAGCAACAGCAATGCCAGAAGCCAGGTCGTGTTGTTCATTCTTCCTTGCCTGCAGTAGCAGGCGCAGCACGCTGCTGCGCCAACCATCTTATGACATGAATTACTTCACGCGGGATACGTATTCGCCAGAGCGGGTATCCACTTTGATGACTTCGCCAATCTGGACAAACAGCGGAACTTTCACCACTGCGCCAGTTGACAGCGTTGCCGGTTTACCGCCGGTACCTGCGGTGTCACCTTTCAGACCCGGATCGGTTTCAACGATTTCCAGTTCAACAAAGTTCGGCGGGGTGACGGAGATCGGCTGGCCGTTCCACAGAGTCACGATGCACTCCGCCTGATCCAGCAGCCATTTCGCGTTATCGCCTACGGCTTTCGCATCGGCAGCCAGCTGCTCAAACGTGGAGTTGTTCATGAAGTGATAGAACTCACCGTCGTTGTACAGGTAAGTCAGGTTCATATCAACAACGTCCGCGCCTTCCGCAGAGTCGGTAGATTTGAAGGTTTTTTCAACACGGGTACCGGTCAGCAGGCGGCGCAGCTTAACGCGCGCGAAAGCCTGGCCTTTACCTGGTTTCACGAATTCACTCGCTTCAACGGCGTAAGGTTCGCCGTCCATCATGATTTTAAGACCGGCACGAAAATCGTTGCTATAGTAAGTCGCCATAAGGCCCTCTAAATTTGTTAATTGGTAGCTAAGCCACAAAATGGCGCATATTGTAACCCTAAATACCCCATCCAGAGAAGATTGGTTAACGCAACTTGCAGATGTTGTGACCAGTCCTGACGAACTGCTGCATCTTTTAAATGTAGACAATGATGCGAACCTGCTGGCGGGACGCGACGCAAAACGTCTCTTCGCCCTGCGCGTACCGCGGGCGTTTATCGCCCGCATGGAGCCGGGAAACCCCAACGATCCTCTTCTTCGTCAGGTACTTACCTCACAAGAAGAGTTTATTGCGGCCCCGGGTTTTTCTACCGATCCGCTGGAAGAACAGCACAGCGTGGTACCGGGTCTGCTGCATAAATACCGCAACCGGGCGCTGCTGCTGGTCAAGGGCGGCTGCGCGGTAAATTGCCGCTATTGTTTCCGCCGACACTTCCCGTACGCCGAAAATCAGGGCAATAAGCGCAACTGGCAGGCGGCGCTGGAGTATATTGCCGCACATCCGCAGCTCGATGAGATTATTTTTTCCGGCGGCGACCCGCTGATGGCGAAAGATCATGAACTGGACTGGCTGCTCACGCAGCTGGAAGCCATCCCGCACGTCAAACGCCTGCGCATCCACAGCCGCCTGCCGGTGGTCATCCCGGCGCGGATTACCGACGCACTGGTCTCGCGCCTTGCCGGCTCGTCGTTGCAGGTGCTGCTGGTCAATCACAGCAACCATGCCAATGAAATCGATGCCGATTTCCGCGCGGCGATGATGCGCTTACGCACGGCAGGCGTGACGCTGCTCAATCAAAGCGTGCTTCTGCGCGGCGTTAACGATAATGCGCAAACGCTGGCCGATTTGAGCAATGCCCTGTTCGACGCCGGGGTGATGCCCTACTACCTGCACGTTCTGGATAAAGTCCAGGGCGCGGCCCATTTTATGGTCGAAGATGAAGAGGCCCGGGCCATCATGCGTGAGCTGCTGACGCTGGTTTCAGGGTATATGGTGCCGAGGCTGGCGCGAGAAATCGGCGGTGAGCCCAGCAAGACGCCGCTGGATTTAGGCTTGAAACAACATTCGTGAAAAGGCCCGCCGGGGAAATACTGGCAGACCCTCGATTGACAGACTGACCTGAACGCGCGGAGATCGCCGGGCCTCTCTTACCGTCGACGGGAGAGGCCCGGAATCACATCAGTTCGGGCACTTATAGACCTGACCGTTCATTTCACTGTCGGTCGGCACAAAGCTCGACAGCAGATTCTGCGTCGGGCTGCTGACGCCATAAATCACGTTGCCGCCCATCGCGGCGGCCTGGTTGCGCAGTGCGTTAGCGGCGCCACGCATGGATCCGCCTTCATCACCGTTCTGACCGGACAGCCAGTTGCTCTGCTTACCCGTCGCGGTCCCCAGCAGCTGGCAATCCGCACCCGGCTTCTCTTCAACAAAGCGTACGCCCTGTCCGCCTGAGCTCAGTTCGTTGCTGGAACTGCACCCCGCCAACAATAATGCTGCGCCGACAATCCCTGCTAAATATCTTACCTGCATGTTATTCCCCATGATCAATGAGCTGGACGCGCCGGCCCGGATGTACACCTTATACTAAAAAGATGAGAAAAAGAAAAACCCCCGAGCATTTCTGCCCGGGGGTTTCTTTATTTCTATGGGGTATCGCGCACGATTACATCATGCCGCCCATACCGCCCATGCCGCCCATACCGCCAGCAGCACCTAAATCAGGCGCATCGCTTTTCGGCAGGTCGGTCACCATGCACTCGGTGGTGATCATCAGACCAGCAACGGATGCCGCGTACTGCAGAGCAGAACGGGTCACTTTAGTTGGGTCCAGGATACCGAAGTCGATCATGTTGCCGTATTCTTCAGTTGCCGCGTTGTAACCGTAGTTGCCTTCGCCCGCTTTCACGTTGTTAGCCACTACAGACGGCTCTTCGCCGGCGTTGGAAACGATCTGACGCAGCGGCGCTTCCATTGCGCGCAGCGCAACTTTGATACCGACGTTCTGATCTTCGTTCTGTGCGGTCAGGCCAGCCAGTTTAGCCGCGACGCGAACCAGCGCAACGCCACCACCAGCAACAACGCCTTCTTCTACCGCAGCGCGGGTGGCGTGCAGCGCATCGTCAACGCGCGCTTTCTTCTCTTTCATTTCAACTTCGGTCGCTGCGCCGACTTTGATTACCGCAACACCGCCAGCCAGTTTCGCTACGCGCTCCTGCAGTTTTTCACGGTCGTAGTCAGAAGTCGCTTCTTCGATCTGCTTACGGATCTGAGTCACGCGGCCCTGAATGGCGCTTTCTTCACCCACGCCATCAATGATGGTGGTGGTGTCTTTGTTAATAACAACGCGTTTCGCCTGACCCAGGTCTTCCAGCGTCGCTTTTTCCAGTTCCATACCGATCTCTTCAGAGATAACGGTACCGCCAGTCAGCGTCGCGATATCCTGCAGCATCGCTTTACGACGATCGCCGAAGCCTGGAGCTTTCACCGCGGCCACTTTCACGATGCCGCGCATGGTGTTAACCACCAGCGTGGCCAGCGCTTCGCCTTCAACGTCTTCAGCGATGATAACCAGCGGTTTGCCTGCTTTCGCCACGGCTTCCAGAACCGGCAGCATTTCGCGGATGTTGGAAACTTTCTTGTCTGCCAGCAGGATGAACGGGCTTTCCAGTTCAACAGCGCCGGTTTCCGGCTTGTTGATGAAGTACGGGGACAGGTAGCCGCGGTCGAACTGCATACCTTCAACCACGTCCAGTTCGTCTTCCAGACCAGTACCGTCTTCAACGGTGATCACGCCTTCTTTACCGACTTTATCCATCGCTTCAGCGATCAGTTTACCGACGGTTTCGTCGGAGTTAGCGGAGATGGTACCTACCTGAGCGATGGCTTTAGAGTCGGAGCACGGTACAGACAGCGTTTTCAGTTCTTCAACCGCAGCAACGACAGCTTTGTCGATACCACGTTTCAGATCCATCGGGTTCATGCCAGCAGCAACGGCTTTCAGACCTTCTGCGATGATAGCCTGAGCCAGTACGGTTGCGGTGGTGGTACCGTCGCCTGCAGCGTCGTTCGCTTTAGAGGCAACTTCTTTCACCATCTGTGCGCCCATGTTTTCGAACTTGTCTTCCAGCTCGATTTCACGTGCTACGGAAACACCGTCTTTAGTGATGGTCGGGGCACCGAAGGATTTGTCCAGTACCACGTTACGGCCTTTCGGGCCCAGGGTCACTTTCACTGCATCTGCCAGTACGTTCACGCCGCGCAGCATTTTTACACGAGCGTCGTTACCGAATTTTACGTCTTTAGCTGCCATTTTTTCTATTCCTCAAATTCGTTCAGTTTCGCGCGCGAATTACGCTTCAACAATTGCCAGAATGTCGCTTTCAGACATGATCAGCACTTCTTCATTGTCGATTTTTTCAGATTTCACACCGTAGCCATCGTTGAAAATAACGATATCGCCAACTTTAACGTCCAGCGGCTGCACAGTTCCGTTTTCCAGGATGCGGCCCTTACCGACAGCGATGATTTCGCCACGAGTTGATTTGGCTGCCGCAGAACCGGTCAGAACGATGCCGCCTGCAGATTTGGTTTCAACTTCTTTACGTTTGACGATCACACGATCATGTAACGGACGAATACTCATTGATAGCTCTCCTTTGAGAAGGTCATTATCAGTTATGGGTGACACCGGCCCGTATACGGTTTTCCGGCTAGTGCCCTGAGAGATGGGGGTAGGTTTTCCCGCTTCAAGGGGAAACTTAAAAAAAAATTTTTTCGCGTGCGCTGACGCACACAAAATAGCGGCGGGCGGTCATCGTCATAAGTAAAAACGATTGTGCTACCCTCCATTCTTTGTCGGTGACAGGATTGCAACATGAGTGGGTTGAAACAGGAGTTAGGTCTGGCTCAGGGAGTGGGGCTGCTTTCCACGTCGCTACTCGGCACCGGCGTCTTTGCCGTGCCGGCGTTGGCCGCGCTGGTCGCGGGAGATAACAGTCTGTGGGCCTGGCCGGCGCTGATCCTGCTGGTCTTTCCGATCGCCATCGTCTTTGCCGTACTCGGTCGCCATTTCCCCAGCGCGGGCGGCGTGGCGCACTTCGTCAACATGGCCTTTGGCTCCCGTATGGAACGCGTCACCGGCTGGCTGTTCCTGTCGGTCATTCCGGTCGGATTGCCCGCCGCGCTGCACATCGCCACCGGATTCGGCCAGGCGCTGTTTGGCTGGCACGATACCCAGCTGCTGCTGGCTGAGCTGGGCACGCTGGCTATCGTCTGGTGGGTCGGGTCGCGGGGCGCCAGCTCCAGCGCTAACCTGCAAACGCTGGTCGCGATGCTGATCGTGGCGCTGATCGTCGTCGTCTGGTGGCGCGGTGGAATTAGCCCGACGCAGATCCCCTTTCCGGCACCGACCGATATCGACCAGTCACAGCTTTTTGCCGCTTTGTCGGTGATGTTCTGGTGCTTTGTCGGTCTTGAAGCCTTCGCTCATCTGGCAGCGGAATTTAAACGCCCGGAGCGTGATTTCCCCCGTGCGTTAATGATCGGCTTATTGCTGGCGGGGTCGGTGTACTGGGCCTGTACCGTGCTGGTGCTGCATTTTCATGCCTTTGGCGCGGGGATGGCCGCCGCCGCATCGTTACCCAATATCGTGGTGCGCTTATTCGGCGTGCAGGCGCTGTGGGTCGCCTGCGTGATTGGCTATCTCGCCTGTTTCGCCAGCCTCAATATCTATATCCAAAGCTTCGCCCGCCTGGTGTGGTCACAGGCGCAGTACAGGCCGGGTAGCTATCTCGCCCGCCTGTCGCCGCAGCAAATCCCCCGCAACGCGCTCAATGCGGTGCTCGGCTGCTGCGTCATCAGCACGCTGTGTATCTACTGGCTTGATATCAACCTCGACGCGCTGATCGTCTACGCCAACGGCATTTTTATTATGATTTACCTGCTGTGCATGCTGGCGGGATGTCGGTTATTGCCGGGGCGCTATCGGGCGCTGGCGGTCATCGGCAGCGTGCTGTGCCTGCTGCTGCTGGCGATGGTCGGCTGGAAAAGCCTGTACGCGCTGGCGGTGATGGCGGCGCTGTGGCTGTGGCTGCCCAAACGCCACTCGCCGGTCCGCCCGACCGCATAAAAAAGCCGGATAGCGCAACGCGTATCCGGCCAGTTTATCATCCGCCCGACGGGCTGAATTAACGGTCGTCTTTATGATCCAGACGGTCGCGCTCTTCATCTTTACGCTGGTATTCGCCGTCAAAGGTCTCACCGCCTCCGCTGCCCGCGCTAAACCCGCCGCCGGGCATCCGGCTAAAGCGTAAGTGCGGCATCAGCTTCAGGGTCAGGTGTTTCTGTACCGGCGGCAGCAGGAGCAGCAGGCCGAGGAAATCGGTAAAGAACCCCGGCAGCAACAGCAGCAGACCGGCGATGATCAGCGACACGCTTTTAATCATTTCTGCGGCCGGGCTCTCACCTGCCGCCATTTTCTGCTGCATCAGCATCAGGTTTTTAAAGCCCTGATTGCGCACCAGCGACATACCGACCACCGAGCTGAAGATCACCAGAATCAGCGTCAGCAGGACGCCGAGCACGTGGGCCACCTGGATGAAGATCGATATCTCAATGTAAACGTATAAAAAAATGGCAATTAACGGAATCCAACGCACTGGCGTCTCCTTCATTCGCAGCCGCCACTATCGGCCACCGCGGTCATCGATGTGCTTTTCGCATCAGATCGATATTGGGCTAAAACGCCACATTTCAATCGGCAGAATCGCTTATTTTTTGCAGAAATGGCAAAGCGGTGACTCATTTCACAGATTAATAATTCTTATACCTTCCGCGACATAATAAGTGATCAAGGTTACGGACATTCGCTATCATCAGCATATGATCGTGGGCACCGGGCCGATTAAGGAAATAATCTTCGGCAAGAAAATACGCTAAACCCCATAAATCCTGCGTATTTGGTGAATTCATTGGCAGATTGAAAAAGAAGGTTCACATGTTAAACAACATTCGTATCGAAGAAGATCTGTTGGGTACCAGGGAAGTTCCAGCTGACGCCTACTACGGCGTTCATACTCTGAGAGCGATTGAAAACTTCTATATCAGCAACAGCAAAATCAGCGATATCCCTGAGTTCGTGCGCGGCATGGTGATGGTCAAAAAGGCCGCCGCGATGGCCAACAAGGAACTGCAAACCATACCTAAAGGTATCGCGAACACCATTATTGCCGCCTGTGATGAAGTGCTGAATAACGGTAAATGTATGGACCAGTTCCCGATCGATGTGTTCCAGGGCGGTGCCGGTACCTCCGTCAACATGAACACCAACGAGGTGCTGGCGAATATTGGCCTTGAGCTGATGGGCCACCAGAAAGGCGAATATCAGTATCTGAACCCGAACGACCACGTTAACAAATGCCAGTCCACCAACGATGCCTACCCGACCGGTTTCCGCATTGCGGTTTATGCCTCGCTGCTGAAATTAACGGATGCCATCAACCAGCTAGGCGAAGGCTTCCAGCATAAAGCCGTCGAGTTCCAGGATATCCTTAAAATGGGTCGTACCCAGCTGCAGGACGCGGTACCGATGACCCTTGGCCAGGAGTTCCACGCTTTTAACGTGCTGCTGAATGAAGAGACCAAATGCATTCTGCGTACCGCGGAGCTGCTGCTGGAAGTCAACCTCGGCGCGACCGCGATCGGTACCCGCCTGAATACTCCGGATGGCTATCAACAGCTGGCGGTACAAAAACTGGCGGAAGTCAGCAGCCTGCCGGTCGTTCCGGCGGAAGACCTGATCGAAGCCACCTCCGACTGCGGCGCCTACGTCATGGTCCACAGCTCGCTGAAGCGCCTGGCGGTAAAACTGTCCAAAATCTGTAACGATCTGCGCCTGCTCTCTTCCGGGCCGCGCGCGGGCCTGAATGAAATCAACCTGCCGGAGCTGCAGGCGGGCTCCTCGATCATGCCGGCTAAAGTTAACCCGGTGGTGCCAGAAGTGGTCAACCAGGTCTGCTTCAAGGTCATCGGCAACGACACCACGGTGACCATGGCGTCAGAAGCCGGTCAGCTGCAGCTGAACGTGATGGAGCCGGTTATCGGCCAGGCAATGTTTGAATCCATCCATATCCTGACCAACGCCTGCTACAACCTGCTGGAAAAATGCGTTAACGGCATCACCGCCAACAAAGCGGTGTGCGAAGGGTATGTGTATAACTCCATCGGGATTGTCACCTACCTCAACCCGTTCATCGGCCACCACAATGGCGATATCGTCGGCAAGATTTGCGCCGAAACCGGCAAGAGCGTGCGCGACGTTGTTCTCGAGCGCGGATTACTCACCGAAGCGGAGCTCGACGACATTTTCTCCGCGCAAAACCTGATGCATCCGGCCTATAAAGCAAAGCGTTACACTGATGAAAGCGAACAGTAAGCTTTCAGGTTAAACTAGCCAAAGGCATGTCAGCAATGACATGCCTTTTTTGCTTTTTTAGGTTTACTAAATCACAACAATTCAATATCAACTTGTTAAAAAACAAGGAAGGCGTATATGTTTGGTGCAGAACTCGTGATTGTCCTGCTGGCTATTTATCTGGGAGCCAGGCTCGGCGGTATCGGCATCGGCTTTGCCGGTGGCCTGGGCGTTCTCGTCCTGACGCTTTTATTTCAAATTAAACCTGGGGCGATTCCCTTTGACGTGATTGAAATCATCATGGCGGTTATCGCCGCGATTGCCGCCATGCAGGTTGCCGGAGGCATGGATTATCTGGTCAGCCTGGCCGAACGCATGCTGAGACGCCATCCGAAATACATCACCTTTCTTGCCCCGCTGGTGACCTGGTTTATGACCGTGCTGGCGGGAACCGGCCATACCGCGTTCTCCACCCTGCCGGTGATTACCGAAGTCGCGAAAGAGCAGGGCATTCGCCCGTCCCGCCCGCTGTCTATCGCCGTCGTCGCTTCGCAGATCGCGATTACCGCCTCGCCGATCTCCGCCGCCGTGGTCTTTTTTGCCGGCATTCTGGAGCCGCTGGGCGTCAGCTACCTGACGCTGCTGGCGATCTGCATTCCGGTCACGTTGATTGCCGTGATGATCACCGCCGTGGTATGTAACTTCCTCGGCTGCGAGCTGAAAGACGATCCTATTTATCAGGAGCGTCTGGCTAAAGGTGAAGTGAAGCTCCGTGGGAGCCAGGTCTTCGATCTCAAGCCACACGCGAAGCGCTCTGTCCTGCTGTTTCTGGTCGGTATCGTCGCGGTGATGTTTTATGCCACCGCCATCAGCGACACCGTAGGACTGATTCAGAACCCGGTGTTGCCGCGTAACGAAGCGATCGTGGTGTTCATGCTAACCATCGCGACGCTAATCAGCATCACCTGTAAAATCGATACCAGCGAAGTACTCAACGCCAGCACCTTTAAATCCGGGATGAGCGCCTGCGTCTGCGTACTGGGCGTCGCCTGGCTGGGTGATACCTTCGTCAAAGCGCATATCACCGACATTCAGACCATCGCCGGCGATCTGCTGCATAACTACCCGTGGCTGCTGGCGGTGGTCCTGTTCTTCGCCGCCACCCTGCTCTACTCCCAGGCCGCGACCACCAAAGCCCTGATGCCGGCGGCGCTGATGCTCGGCGTGAGCCCGCTGACCGCCATCGCCTCGTTTGCCGCAGTCTCGGCGCTGTTCGTGCTGCCTACCTACCCTACGCTGCTGGCGGCGGTGGAGATGGACGACACCGGATCGACGCGCATTGGCAAATATGTCTTTAACCACGCGTTCCTGATCCCCGGAGTGATCGCCATTACCCTGTGCGTCATTCTGGGTTTCATCATTGGCGGCATCATGCTGTAAATCTGCTTAAATTCGGGCCAGTTGCTGGCCCGTTTCATTAATCCCCTCACCTTGCGTGCTATAGTGCCTCTTTTCGCTGATACGAGGTTCACGATGACTACGCCTGATGCTGTTGTTGTTCTCTGTACCGCGCCGGATGAAGCTACCGCCCAGGATCTGGCGGCCAAAGCGCTGGCAGACAAGCTCGCCGCCTGCGCCACCATCCTGCCTGGGGCGACCTCCCTCTACTACTGGGAAGGCAAGCTGGAGCAGGAATACGAAGTGCAGATGCTGCTGAAAACCGACCTGGCCCATCAGCAGGCGTTACTGGACTGTCTGAAGGCCCATCACCCGTATCAAACCCCCGAATTACTGGTTCTACCCGTCACTCATGGAGACACTGATTACCTCTCATGGCTCAACGCATCATTACGCTGATTCTGCTGCTGTGCAGTACCTCCGCATTCGCCGGGCTCTTTGATGCCCCCGGGCGCACCCATTTTGTGCCCGCCGATCGGGCGTTTGCCTTTGATTTTCAGCAGAACCAACACGACGTCAATCTGACCTGGCAAATCAAGGAGGGTTACTACCTCTATCGCCAGCAGATCAAACTGACGCCTGCCGATGCCACCCTTGTCGAGCCTTCGCTGCCGCCGGGGACATGGCACGAAGATGAGTTCTACGGTAAAAGCGAGATTTATCGCCAGCGCCTGAGCGTGCCGGTAACGCTTAGCCAGGCGGCAAAAGGCGCAACGCTCACCGTCACCTACCAGGGCTGTGCCGACGCCGGCTTTTGTTATCCGCCGGAGAGCAAAGTCGTGCCGCTCAGCGCGGTGCTGGCGGCGGAAGCCCCCGCGGCAGGGGCCAGCGCGGTCCCGCCGGTCTCTTCACCTCCTGCGCTGGCGAGCAGCGGTCAGGCGCGCGGCGAGCTGCCCTTTTCCGCGCTTTGGGCGCTGCTGATCGGTATCGGCATCGCCTTTACGCCCTGCGTGTTGCCGATGTATCCGCTGATCTCTGGCATCGTGCTTGGCGGCCGGCAGCAGCTGTCCACCGCCCGGGCCCTACTGCTGGCGTTTATCTATGTTCAGGGGATGGCGCTGACCTACACCGCGCTGGGGCTGGTGGTTGCCGCCGCCGGTATGCAGTTTCAGGCGGCGTTGCAACATCCTTACGTCCTGACAGGCTTGTCGGCGGTCTTTATCCTGCTGGCGCTGTCGATGTTCGGCCTGTTTACGCTGCAGCTCCCCTCATCTTTGCAGACCCGTTTGGCGCTGATGAGTAATCAGCGCCAGGGCGGTTCCCCCGGCGGCGTGTTGGCGATGGGCGCCATCGCCGGACTGATCTGTTCGCCCTGCACCACCGCACCGTTGAGCGCCATCCTGCTGTATATTGCCCAGAGCGGTAATCTGTGGCTCGGCGGCGGTACGCTCTATCTCTACGCGCTGGGTATGGGGCTGCCGCTGATAGTGGTCACCGTATTTGGCAACCGCCTGCTGCCGAAGAGCGGCCCGTGGATGAGCCACGTGAAGACCGCCTTCGGTTTTGTGATCCTCGCGCTGCCGGTCTTTTTACTGGAGCGGATCGTCGGCGACCCCTGGGGTCTGCGGCTGTGGTCGCTGCTTGGCGTGTCCTTCTTTAGCTGGGCCTTTATCACCTTGCTCGGAGCAACCCGCCCGTGGCTGCGGCTCGTGCAAATCGTCATGCTGGGCGCCGCGCTGATCAGCGCACGTCCGCTGCAGGACTGGGCTTTCGCCGCGCCGGCCGCCCGGCAGCAGGCGCATCTCGAATTTACCCGGGTCAGCGGCGTTACGCAGCTCAACCGCGCGCTGGCGCTGGCGCAGGGTAAACCGGTGATGCTCGATTTGTACGCCGACTGGTGCGTGGCCTGTAAAGAGTTCGAAAAATACACCTTTAGCTCGGCGCAGGTGCGCCAGGCCCTGAAAGGTACCATTCTGTTGCAGGCCGATGTGACCAGCAACAGCGCTGAGGATGTCGCGCTGCTGAAGCACCTGAAGGTGCTCGGCCTGCCGACGATTCTGTTCTTTAATGCGCAGGGAGAAGAACAGCCCGCGCAGCGCGTCACCGGGTTTATGGATGCCGCGACATTCAGCGCCCATTTGCACGATTGGCAACCGTGAACGACACTTTAGGAGGAAAAATGGAGGAGAAGACCGTGCAACGTGAAGATGTCCTGGGTGAAGCCATACAAATTCTCGAAGTCGAAGGTATAGCCAACACCACGCTGGAAATGGTCGCCGAACGCGTCTCTTACCCGCTCGATGACCTCAAACGTTTCTGGCCCGATCGCGAAGCGCTGCTTTACGATGCGCTGCGCTACCTCAGCCATCAGGTTGATGCCTGGCGTCGTCAGCTGCTGCTCGACGAGACGCTCACGCCGGAGCAGAAGCTGCTGGCGCGCTATGGCGCATTGACCCGCTGCGTGAGCAACCACCGCTATCCCGGCTGTCTGTTTATCGCCGCCTGCACCTTTTACCCGGATGCGCAGCATCCTATTCATCAACTGGCGGAGCAACAAAAGCAGGCCTCGCTGGCGAATACCCACGAGCTGCTGACCCAACTGGAAGTGGACGACCCGGCGATGGTGGCCAAACAGATGGAGCTGATTGTCGAAGGTTGCCTGAGCCGCCTGCTGGTCAAACGCAGCCAGGCCGATGTCGACACCGCCCAGCGTCTGGCGGAAGATATTCTGCGCTTTGCCCAATGCCGCACGGGCGGCGCGTTAACCTGATCTCGCTACCCTCACCGGCAGGACGCGCATTCCGACCCGACATCGCGCCGCATCAAGGTCGCCACTCAGCACAGCCCCGGGAGCGTATCCGCCATACCTCACCGGGGTCAGCCAACAAAGATGCAACCTGGAGTATGAAGAGTATAATTCCCCCACTCCGATACGTCTACAGGGATTTCTATGCGTTCTCTCCTTTGGGCTGCCATCATAGGGCTATGCCCGGCATCGCTGCTGGCCGCGCCGGTTCAGGGTTTTTCTTTCGCGCATAAAGACTGGGAAGTGGCCTGCGATAATACCGGCACCTGCCGGGCTGCGGGTTATGGCGTCAAGATGGGGGAAATCAGCGTCCTGCTGACCCGCAACGCCGGCGCCGGGCAGCGCGTCAGCGGCCAGGTGACCTTCGCCCAGATCGATCATGATATTCCTGCCGATGCCACGGTTGACCTGCTGATCGATGACCAGGATCGCGGCACGCTGGACGCTAAAGACGATAGCCATTTCCGCTTTGATAGCACCCAGACCGCCGCGCTGATCCAGGCGCTGGAACATGACGCCAAAATCGAGATCTCGCTCAACGGCCTGCGCAAGCGGCTCTCCAGCGCGGGCAGCAGCGCGGTATTTCTTAAAATTGATGAGTTTCAGCAGCGTCAGGGCACCGCGGATGCGCTGGTACGTCAAGGCGACGCCGACGATGACAGCACGCTCGCAGCCGCACCGGCGCCGGAAATTATCGCCGCTCCGGTGATCCACAATGCCCCGGGCGAACCGCTGACGGCAAAACAGCGCCAGAAGCTGCTTCCGGCGCTGATCCCGCAGTTGAACAGCCACTGTGATGACTGGCAAAACAGCGCGATTCCCGCCCAGGAACGGCAGATCACCGCCACGCCGCTCGATAAAACCCATTCGCTGATCCAGGCCCTGTGCTGGCGCGCCGCCTATAACGACGGCTACGCGATATGGGTGGTGGACAACACCTCGCTGGCCAGACCGCAGCCGATCGCCACCGATGCCTCCAGCTATGCCGATGGCGTCATCACCTTCTTCAACAAAGGCCGCGGCATCGCCGATTGCGTCAACGGCGAGGAGCGGGTCTGGGACGGGAAGACGTTTGTTCAGAGTCTGAAATACACCACCGGTATGTGCCGTGAAATCACCTCCGGCGGCACCTGGATGCTGCCTACCTTCGTCAGCCAGGTGCGGCCAAAGCAGGAGAAGGATGCCGATAACGCCGCGCTCAAAGCGCTGTATAACGCGGTACTGAAAGAGCAAAAAAGCGACCCGGAACTGACGTTGAAGAAAGTTGCCGCGCAGTTCCCGCTTACCGGGCACGTGACCAGCTTTACGCTGACCTACGCAGACGATTCGCTGGTGTCGACCGCTAAACCCGCGGTCGATATCAGCGACGATGAATGGCAGGCATTTCTCCACTCGGATATCAGCGCCGACTCGGAAAATGGCAAGGTCAGCTTTACGCTGGTCGATCTGGATAACGACGGCAGGCGCGATTTAATCATCGACAGCTATATCGGCGGGACCGGGCTCTTCAGCTACACCGGCGTGTTAAAACGTGGCGATAACACCTTTGATACCGTCAATCATAACGAGAGCGATGACGACGATGATTTTGACGCCGGCGTGCCCGGGGCGCTGTTTTCGCTCAACGGGCGCGGGGCCAATCAGTGGAACCAGTGGGTGAGAATTAACGGCCAGGTGTATGCCCTGTGGTACAACGGTCAGTTTGGCGAAGACAATCTTTATCTGCTGCGTCCTTTCAGCCCGACGGACAGAACGCCTGCCGTGACGATTCGCTATCGCTATGCGCTGGAGACGCTCAGCTCCCCGGAAAAAGACCAGCCTCTGACGCCGGCGCTCAATGCGCAGGACCAGGCGGATCTCCTCAAATCACTGGCGCTGATGCAAAGCCATCTGTTGAAAGACCAAAACGATCAGGCCGGGGATGCGCCAATTTGCCCCATTCCCCCGGGGACCTCCGCTGATGAAGCGGATAACTACTATAGCGGCGTCGCCTCTTACTACGTCTATGAAACGGTGGCGTATATTCCGGTGTGGATCGGTGGAAAGTGCTTTATCGGCACCGTGATCAGCCACCACGGCGCCTACCGTCACGGCGTGGATGCGGAAATCATGATCAGCTCGCCGCGCGAGGACGAGGACGTTATCGGCGGCTATGCTATTTCGGGATTGCGCCACGTCATCTCGGCGGTCAGCGGCTGGAAAATCCGCGCAGGCGACAACGGGATGATGTGATAAGTCAGCAAAACGGCCCTTTTGCGGCAGAACTGCCGCAAAGTTAAGCAATCAGCAGGTAAATCAAGAAATTTGGTTGACGCGCCGGGTGGATTACGGTTTAATGCGCCCCGTTGCCCGGATAGCTCAGTCGGTAGAGCAGGGGATTGAAAATCCCCGTGTCCTTGGTTCGATTCCGAGTCCGGGCACCACTTATTCCAGAAAAACCAGCCTACAGGCTGGTTTTTTGCTTTCTGCTGTACGGGACTCTCCATCGAACTTCGTTCGATTATTCGCGGCAGGCCGCTCACCCCTGCACTCTCCCCGGGCCGATGATCAGGCATAAGCACTACCCCATGACGGTATTCCACCGCTAATCTCTGCCCTTTTCCCCTCCCCAAAGACGCCATCACCAATCATATCGCCATGTTGCTTCACTAAAATGTGCCGCAAATAGCGCCTTTTCAGCGCGTGTTTAGACCAGGATTGGCTACGCCCTCAGAGCACCAGCTTTGCTTCATGAACGCCTCTTTTGCCCTATCATCAGGCAGTCGATGTCCCATCCTGGTGCGCAAAAAATGCTCCACTTTCCCCCGTTAGCGGCCTGAAAAAATAGCGCTCATCACTTTTTTCACGCCGTTTTGAATCAGACTAATCATTTCTGGGATCGGCGTTGCCCCCATATGCCGCCGGGATGTCCTGGCGCTGTTTTCATGTTGATTCATTCCAATCAATGCCAATCCTCTTTGGCACATCCGTTGCAATTGTGATTGAGTCAAATCGAAATGGAATCACATATGGAACAGGCTGAAGTTATCTCCCAACTGAAAGCAATGTACGAACAGCTCCCCCGTCAGGAACGGCAGGCCGCCAGCTTTGTGTTAGACCACGCGCAAGAAGTGGCGGTGATGTCAATGCGTGAGCAGTCACGTCTTGCCGGCGTTCCACCTTCCACGATGACCCGTTTGGCAAAACGCCTTGGACTCAGCGGCTACGATGCGCTGCGTGAAGTGTTTATCGCCACCGTGCGTACTAAAAGCAGCATCTATGAATCACGGGTGCCGGGGCTGGTGGCGATGAATAAGCAGGGCGAAGACTCTCTGCTGCGTGATCTGGTCGCCACCACGCAGGCCCATATTGAAACTCTCTGTCGGCAGGAGAACCTCGAGGCGATGACCCGTGCCAGCAGGCTGCTGGCAGAAGCGCGGACCATTTACTGCCTGGGGCTTCGCTCATCGTTTCCGGTCGCCTTTCATTTTCACCATGTCAGCGCCTGGTTCGCCAACAATGTGCGCCTGATTGATGGCCCGGGAGAAAGCAGCATGATGACGCTGATGGGGGATATCAACGCCAAAGATGTGCTGCTGGTGGTCAGTCTGGCCCCCTATTCCCGGCGGGCCGTCACGCTGGCCCGCTACTTAGCGCAACGGAAAATCCGTGTTGTTGCGATTACCGATAATGCCAGTTCTCCGGTAGCAAGATTGGCCAGTGAATCAATATTGGTACACAAGAAAACGACATCGTTTTTCGACACCATTACGCCCGCGTTATTAGTTAGTGAATTACTGGTGGCATTATTTGCCGCTAACGCCCGCGTCGATGTTCATTCAGCGGTAAAAAGAACCGAAGAGCAATTATGGGCCACCGGAGAGTGGTGGAATCTTAATTAATTATTGACGACAGACCAGAGGATAAAATGACATATAAACCAGAAATGACCACCGCCCCGAAACATGGTCATAAGAGCCTGCTTTATTCTGAAGTAGTCAGTGATTTAAATAGCCTGGATCGTGTCGATATCGCTGTCTTAGGTATTCCTTATGGTTCACCTTATTCCATCGATGAAGTCACTAATGACCAGACAAATGGACCAACGGCGGTGCGGCAGGCAACCGATCGCGCGGTGCGCAGCATCGAACGTTACGATTTCGATATTGGCGGTCCGCTGATGGATAACCAGGATATTCGCATGGTCGATTGCGGCGATATCGCAGGCGATGCGCGTGCCCCTGGTCAACATTACGTAGCGGCGGAAGCGGTGGTGCGTAAAATTCTGCAGCTGGGCGGCATGCCCCTGGTGATTGGCGGCGACCACGGCGTTCCAATTCCGGTGCTGCGCGCACTGGATGAGCTGAATGAAACCATCACCCTGATTCATGTCGATGCTCACCTGGACTGGCGTCAGGATGTCAATGGCGTGACGGATGGTTACTCCAGCCCTATCCGTCGAGCCTCGGAAATGAAACACATCGGCGAGATTTGGCAAATTGGCCTGCGCGCTAACGGTTCGGCCCGCCAGGAAGAGGTGGATGCGGCGCTGGAGTATGGTGCAAAATTGATTCCCGCCCACCAGCTGCATGATGAAGGGATCGACAGCCTGTTAGCGCGTATTCCTGATGGCGGCCATTATTATATTACCTGCGATGCTGATGGTATTGACCCGACGATTATGCCCGCGGTCAACGGCCCGGCATTAGGTGGGGTAACCTATCACCAGATGCGCAAATTAATTCAAGGTCTGGTCAAAAAAGGCAAAGTCGTGGGTATGGACCTCGTCGAAATTACGCCGAAAAAAGATATTAACCAAATTACCGCTATTACGGCCTGTCGTTTCTTTGTCAATTTAATTGGCAGCGCTGTACGTGCCGGTTATTTCCATAAAAAATAAAAACACTCAATCTGCCTCATGACCGTGCATTTACGCAACATAACCTGAACGGGAAATAATGAGATGAAAAAACAATTTACATTTGCAGCCATACTGGGGCTCGCCTCCGCTTTCTCCAGCCTCTCCGCCAGCGCAGCGGATCTGCTGGGGACCATTATGCAGCAAAAAGTGGTGCGTATTGCGGTTCCTCAGGATTACGCCCCGTATGGCTTTGTGGGGAGTGATATGCAACCTCAGGGCATTGATATCGACACCGCTAAACTGATCGCCGACAAACTGGGCGTGAGGCTACAGCTGGTGCCGGTCACCGGCCCAAACCGCGTGCCCTATCTGCAAAGCGGTAAAGCGGACATGACCATCTCCTCGCTGGGTAAAACCGAAGAGCGCGCTAAAGTGATCGATTACAGCATTGCCTATGCGCCGTTCTTTGATGCGGTGTTTGGTAAGTCAGGAGTAAAAGCCAGTAACGCCGATGAACTGGCGGGCAAAACGGTCTCGGTCACCCGCGGCTCCATGCAGGATGAAGAGCTAACCACCCTGGCGCCGAAAGCTAACGTGAAACGCTTCGAAGATAATAACAGCACGATCGCCTCGTTCATGTCCGGTCAGACGGAGTTAGTGGCAATCGGTACCTCTGTCGCGGGCGCACTGAAGCAGAAAAACCCCAGTCTGGATATCCAGTTAAAGGTGATTCTGGCTAACGCACCGTGCTATGTCGGCCTGCCGAAAGGCAACCCGGCGCTGGTTGCCAAAGTGAATGACATCCTACGTGCCGCGAAAGCCGACGGTACCCTCGATCGGATTTCGCAGACGTGGTTGGGCGCGCCAGCAGGCGATTTGCCTGAGTCCTAAGCATTGCGGCTCCCTGTGCGCGGGGAGTCTTTACTCAGGCGGGAAATAACATGAACCACTACGCAACCCATATTTTGGCCCAGCAGGCCGCGGCCATAGCGCTATCGCCGGTTCCTGACGAAGTGCTGCAAATAGCCTGTCGGGCGCTGATCGACACCCTGGGCGTGGCGCTGGCTGGCAGCAATATGCCGGTAGTGCAGCGTCTGAAACAGACGGTCATGAGCGAAGGTAAAGCCAGCACATTGGGCGGCATGCAGCGTATCAATGCGTTGGATGCCGCGCGGCTCAACGGCTGCGCAGCACACGCGCTGGATTTTGATGACAACTGCTACGCCGGATTCGTTCACGGCTCTGCAGTCATCATCCCGGCCGCACTGGCGGTCGCGCAGCAGTATGACAGCGACGGCGCCAGCCTGCTGACGGCCATTGTCGCGGGCAGCGAATGTCAATACCGCCTCGGGGAAGCGCTGGGCCAGCCGCTGTATCAACGCGGATGGTGGACCACCGGCGTACTGGGGGTGGTCGGGGCCGCTGTTGCCGCCGCCCACTTATTACGTCTGGACACGACTCAGGTCGCCCATGCCATTGCGTTAGCTCTCGCCGCCACCGGTGGCAGTAAAAGTGCCTTTGGCAGCGATGCGAAAGCCGTGATGGCCGGACTGGCCGCCGAACGAGGCATTCAGGCCGCGCTGATGGCACAAGCAGGAATCACCGGTCCGTTAAATACGCTGGAGCATCCTTACGGACTGCCAGGGCTGATGAACGAAGCCCGGTGGCAGCCGAAGCAGTTAACCGCCGCTGGCTGGCGATTGCTGCAACCGGGGCTGGATGTGAAACGCATCCCGGTGTGCCTGTCTGCTCATGCGGCTGTCGATGCGGTGGTCACGTTGATCCACCAGCATGCAATCGCCCTGGATGAAATAACGCAGATCCACTGCGATGTGCCGCAGATCGTCATCGCCAACCTGGTTTACGCCGATCCGATGACGCCGCAACAGGCGCAATTCAGCCTGCCCTATGCTATTGCCGCCACGCTGTTTTATGGCGAGCTGACGCTGAATCAATTGACGCTGGCGTCGCTGGCACCGGCGGCGCTGCATGCTCTGATGGCGAAGGTCAGCATGACGACCAGCCCACAGTGGCAACACCCGCAGCGCCTGCAAGCCGCTCCGGAAGGCGCCAGCGTCACCCTGCATCTGCAATCGGGGCGACAGCTCACCTGTCGTGTCGATCGCCCGCTGGGCAATGCCACCAATCCGCTGAGTAATGAAGCGCTGGATGACAAATTCCTGTCATGCGCCCAGCGCGTGCTACCCGCGGCGCAGAGTCATCGTCTTCTGACGCAGTTACGCCAGGTGACCGCGCTGCCATCCATGGCGCAGCTGTCACCACTCCTGGAGAACCCAGACCATGAACTTTGATTTTTCGGCGGTATTGATCCAGTGGCCGATGCTGCTTAACGGTATCGCCATCACCCTTGCCATGACCCTGGTGGCCACACTGCTGGGGGTCACTCTGGGGATTGCCTGCGGCTGGGGCCGCGCCAATGGCCCGCGGCCGCTGCGTTGGCTCATTGCCAGCTATGTCGAACTGGTCCGCAATACCCCTTATATCATCCAGCTGTTTTTTATCTTTTTCGGCCTGCCGGCGTTGGGCGTGCAGATGTCGGCGCTGACCGCCAGCGTGCTATCGCTGATCCTCAACCTTGGCGCGTACGCGAGTGAGATCACCCGCGCCGGTATTGAGAACACGCCGCGCAGCCAAATCGAAGCGGCGCAAAGCCTTGCGTTAAACCGCTGGCAAATTTTTACCCGCGTGGTGCTGCCTCCGGCTCTTGGCCGAGTCTGGCCCGCGTTGGTCAGTCAGGTCATTATCATCATGCTGGGTTCGGCGGTGTGCAGCCAGATCTCAACCGAAGAGCTGTCGTTCAACGCCAACCTGATTGCCAGCCGTACCTTCCGTAATTTCGAAGCCTACATTATCGCCGCCGCTGCCTATCTGGTATTGGCAATCGCCGTGCGCCAGGTTCTGAACTGGGTAGGTCCGCGCTTTATTTTCCGTCGACCTTAAGGATCCATGATGAGCGACTTTTCCTTGTGGGATATCTATCGCAATTTGCTGCTGGCGCTGCGCTGGACGATGGTTTTATCCGCTATTGCATTCGTTGGCGGAGGCGTCGTCGGTGGGTTACTGCTGGTGCTGCGCCTGTCAGGCTTGCGTGCCGCCGGCTATTTAGTACGGGGTTATGTGCAACTCTTCCAGGGGACGCCGCTGCTGCTGCAACTGTTTCTGGTCTATTTCGGCCTGCCGATCCTCGGCATTAATACTTCGCCGCTGTTTGCCGCCAGTCTCTGTCTGACGCTGTACGCCAGCGCCTATTTAACCGAAATCTGGCGCGGCAGCGTGGAAGCCATTCCGCGTCAGCAGTGGGAGGCAGCACAGAGCCTGGCGCTCAACTTTCGCGAGCAGCTGCGCTACATCATCCTGCCGCAGGCGCTGCATGTGGCGATCGCTCCGACCGTCGGCTTTTTGGTGCAGGCCATTAAGAACACAGCGCTGGCGTCGGTGATTGGTTTCGTCGAACTGACGCGCTCCGGCCAGATCATCTCTAACGCCACCTTTTCGCCGTTCCTGGTCTACGGCAGCGTGGCGCTGTTTTACTTCTTTCTGTGCTTTCCGCTCTCCATGTGGAGTCGGCACCTTGAACAACGTTTGTCACGGAGAACCAACTGATGACGCAGACTGCCGATTTTTCATTGGTGGATATACGCGCGCTGCATAAGCGCTTTGGCGACAATGAAGTGTTGAAAGGCATTGATTTACAGATAAAACGCCAGGAAGTGGTGTGCATTATCGGCAAAAGCGGCTCGGGGAAAAGCACCTTATTACGCTGCATTAATGGCTTAGATGCCTATCAGGCGGGAGAGCTTTTGGTGGATGGACAGCCCGTACAACAGGACGACAGCGCTGCTCTGCGCGAACTGCGGCAGAACGTCGGCATGATTTTTCAGAGCTTTAATCTTTTTCCTCACCTTACCGTGGGTAAGAACGTGATGCTGGCCCCGACGCTGGTGAAAAAGATGGCCAAAGGTGAAGCCGAGCGCACGGCCAAACGGTTATTAGAACGCGTCGGCCTGGCCGATAAATTTGATGCCTGGCCGGATAGCCTGTCCGGCGGTCAACAGCAGCGCGTCGCTATTGCCCGCTCGCTGGCGATGAACCCGGAAATCTTGCTGTGCGATGAAATTACCTCTGCGCTGGATCCGGAGCTGGTCGGAGAAGTGCTGCAAGTGATTGAGTCGCTGGCACAGGAAGGCATGACCATCATCATGGTCACGCACGAAATGAATTTCGCGCGCAAAGTCAGTGACCGGGTGGTGTTTATGCATCAAGGACGCGTCCACGAAGTGGGCACGCCGGACATCCTGTTTACTCAGCCGCAAACGGCAGAACTTCGTCAATTTTTGGCCTGAGGGCCGCTTAAACGCCAGGAGCAGAAAAATGGTACATACACGTATTCGTCCGTTTAACACCAAAGAGACCTATCCGGAGCAAAATCTGGATAACGACCTGTGTCAGGCGGTCGTCGCCGGGAATCTGGTCTTTCTACGCGGGCAAATTGGCCAAAACTTAGACACGCGTGAATCGGTGGGCATTGGTGATATCGCGGCACAAACCGAGCAGGCGATGTACAACATCAACATGCTGCTGGAAGAGAGCGGCAGCAACCTGCAGGAAATCTGCAAAATCACCGTTTATCTGACCGACGTTCGCCACCGTGAAACGGTGTACAACATCATGGGCCGCTGGTTGAAAGGCGTATTCCCCGTCTCTACCGGACTGATGATTGCACATTTGGCGCGTCCGGAATGGCAAGTTGAGATCGACGTGATCGCAGTGAAGGCGGGCTGATAAAACAGCAGCGACGCGCCCGCGGAAGCATGAACGTGTGCATTAAGGGGGACATCGGATATCTTTGCCGCCTCCCCCTTATCGCCAGTCGCCCGGAGTTTTACCATCTTACGCGCTTGTCCTGCCATGCAAGGACCCTGGCGCGAAACATCAATAATAATTTAATCAGCGAAGAAAAAAGCAGCCCATCACAATTAACGCGGCATACATATTGGCGTAGGCCGCCCAGCCCTGAGCCCACTGTAAATACCCTCCCAGCCCCGACCTGACCCCCATCATTTCCGCGGCAACCAGCACAGAAAAAGAGGCGCCCGACGCAAAGGATTGATGACTCCCCGGCGGCCTGTACGTCCACGTCGTCAACACCACAACAAGCAGCGCCACGGCAAAAAACAATACGCCATCGTTGGTCTCTCTGACGTGGGCTGGTCGGATAAAACCGACGCTTTTGTCCGGCCATATTGTCATTACCGCCCCTTCTCCATCCCGAATCGTCGTTTTTCAGGAGCCCACGCTCTATCCCTGGCTGACGGTCCGGGACAATGTGGCCTTGGGGATGAAAATAGGGTGAAAAACCCGACAAACGGATCTCGCTCGCGTAAACGAAATGCTTGAAAAAGTCGGTCTTGCTGATTTTTCACAGGCCTGGCCCCATCAGCTATCCGGCGGAATGGCCCAGCGGACGGCACTGGCCCGGGCCCTGGTCAACGACCCCGGGACGCTGCTACTTGATGAACCATTAGGGAAACTGGATTCACTGACCCGGATCCGTATGCAAAGAGAGATTATTGATTTATGGCATAAAAGTGGCGTCAGCATCATCATGGTAACCCATGACGTCGAGGAGGCGTTATTAATGGCGAACCGGATTGTCGTCTTCAGCCCTCGTCCGGCGCAGAGAATTGAAATAATAGAGCCCGGCTTATCCTGGCCACGCCACAGAGATGATCCCGAATTCATCAGTCTGCGCACCTATATTCTTCGCCTTCTGGAATATCAGTAAACTCATCTCATGCAATAGCGTCCGGAGCGCTTAGCCAAAATGCGTATCAGGCGCGATGGTGGGGACTTATTTTTAAATGCGTCACGCTGGCGTGAGCTGCAGGGATGGTAACAATCTCAGCGATTATCATCGCCCGCGAACGGCTTAAGGGAGACTCACAACACGCTATTTGTCGCCAATCGCCCTACTATTTCCTCAGCACCATAATGCCGCTATCCGCGATGTTATGGCAGCTCATCGTCAGCCTGCAATAATAAAAATATGTCTGTAAGCTGCCGCTAAAGCATGCAACCGGCACGCTAGCCTTATTACGGCTAAAAAGACCCGCCGGATCGCGGGCCTCCTGCCAATCAGTTGCCGCCGGCTTTCTTGATCGCCGCATCCAGCGAGTCTTTATCGGCAAGACCCGGGAAGACGGTGATAGTGGCTTCGGTGGCGCCAGTGGTTGGCATCACGATCACGCCCGGCGTCCCGCTTAAACCAATCTCCTGCGCCAGCTGGTTGGTACTCTCCAGCACCGCCTCAACGTCCGGCGCTTTCTTGCCGTCGAAATTCACTTTCTTCGCCTGCGGCTGAACATCCGCCGCCGTCAGCTTCCCTTCGTTATGTCCGGTGGCATAAATGCCGTTGTGGTAGGTGAGGTAGGCTTCCGCCCCCTTCTGCTGATAAATTTGCAGACCGGTCTTCGCCGCCGTCAGGGATGTTTCCCAACGGCTGCCAAAAATTGGCCACTCTTTAAAAGCAAAACGTGTCTGCGGATTTTCCTTAATCACCTGCTCCATCACCGGCGCCAGACGGCTACAGTAAATGCACTGGTAATCAAAGAACTCGATGACGGTGACCTTGCCATTCTCCGGTCCGTAGGTCGGGGTGTTTTTATCCTGGGTCAGCGCGGCCTGATTTTTAATCACCGCCTGGGTCGCGGCGCTGGCCTGCTGCTCTTGCTGAATTTGCTGGAGCTTCTGGCTTGCCTGCAGCAGCACCTCGGGGTGTGCGACTAAATAATCCGCGGCAATTTTGCCAATACGGGCTTCCTGTTCCGGGGTAAAGGTCGCTGCGGGCGCATCGGCGGCCATAGCCAAAGCCGGAAGTAGCGTGGCGCCAATCAAGGCGCTGGTCAGTATTTTTTTCATGCCAGCCATGAGGATAATCCTTGCGATGAGTAAACGGCAGGTGGGTCTAACGGGACAAAGTACCATCCTTTTCCGGCGAATCATCGTGGCACGATACATTGATTCGTAACTTTATTTTTCAATACTGCGCCCGGGCAGCGCCGCGCGCCGTTTTGTGAAGGGTAGTCATCGCCGCAGATCGGCGCTACGCTTGCTCTCTTTTTCCCGTTGAGGGTTCTTTTTTAAAGATATGAGTCTGGGGCATGAACGAGTTATTTATTCAGTGGGATTTTGCCGTCATTTTGCTGCAAATCATCGCTATCGACCTGCTGTTAGGCGGCGATAACGCGGTGGTGATTGCCATGGCCTGCCGTAAGCTGCCGCCACGTCTGCGCACCAGGGCCATTATTATCGGGACCTTTGGCGCGATTGTGGCCCGCGTGCTGCTGCTGGCGGTAGCCATCTATCTGCTCTCCTTACCGTGGCTGAAAATCGTCGGCGCGCTACTGCTGCTGTGGATTGGCATCAGGCTGGTCGCCAATCAGGATGAAGACGAAGAGGTCAGCAGTTCCAGCAGCCTGTGGCGGACCGCCGTCACCATCACGGTGGCCGATGTCATCATGTCTTTGGATAACGTGCTGGCCGTGGCCGCCGCCGGCAAAGGCCATCTGCTGGTGGTGGCGTTGGGGGTACTGATCAGTATTCCGATTATCGTCGCGGGGAGCAAACTGGTCCTCGCCCTCCTCAACCGCTTTCCGTTTGTGGTCCTGCTGGGAGGAGCGCTCATCGGCTGGATAGCCGGTTCGATGTCGGTCACCGACCCAACCATCATGCGTCTGTTCCCTGCGGCTCCCGGAACGCTTGCGCTTATTGCCGGTGCCCTTGGCGCCGCGCTGGTGCTGCTGGAAGGGTTACGCCGGAACTACCGGGCGCGCCCGGTCAAATAGCCGCTTAGCCGCTGACACACGCCGTCGATCCCGACGGCGTCAAGTTTCCACCATATTCCTCCCCCACCGGTCCTCATTTGCCCTAAGATTAATACTGAAAGTTGTGACCACCGCATCAAGTAAAATGAGATAACGCCATGGAATTAAAGGATTATTATACCATTCTGGGGGTTAAGCCAACGGACGATCTAAAAACCATTAAGACCGCCTATCGTCGGCTGGCACGTAAATATCACCCCGATGTCAGCAAAGAAGCCGATGCCGAAGCGCAATTCAAAGATCTCGCCGAAGCCTGGGAGGTGCTGAAAGATGAACAACGCCGCGCGGAATATGACCAGCTCTGGCAGCATCGCAACGATCCGCAGTTTGGTCGTCAGCAGCAGTCCCGGTCCCACGAACAGAACTATAGCCAGCAGGATTTCGACGATATCTTCTCGTCGATGTTCGGCGAGCAGGCGCATCACGCCCGACGTCAGCACGCCGCACGCGGCCATGATTTAGAAATTGAAGTCGCGGTATTCCTTGAAGAGACGCTGTCCGAACAGACCCGAACCATCAGCTATAACCTGCCGGTGTATAACGTCTTCGGCATGATCGAGAGCGAAACGCCTAAAACGCTGAATGTGAAAATCCCCGCCGGCGTCAGCGACGGCCAGCGTATTCGCCTGAAAGGGCAGGGAACGCCGGGGGAAAACGGCGGTCCGAACGGCGACCTGTGGCTGGTGATTCATATCGCGCCGCATCCGCTGTTTGATGTGGTGGGCCATAATCTGGAAATTGTCCTGCCGCTGGCGCCGTGGGAAGCGGCGCTGGGCGCGAAGGTGACCGTGCCGACGCTCAAAGAGAGCATTCTGCTGACTATCCCGCCGGGTAGCCAGGCGGGGCAACGTTTACGCATTAAAGGTAAGGGGCTGGCCAGCAAAACCGCCACCGGCGATTTATATGCGGTGATTAAAATCGTTATGCCGCCCAAACCGAACGACAAAGCCAGCGCGCTCTGGCAGCAGCTCGCCGATGCAGAGGCCAGCTTCGAGCCGCGCAAAGCATGGGGGAAAGCATAATGGCTAAGATGACAGTGACGTTTACGACGACGGAGTTTTGTCTGCACACCGGCGTATCCGAAGAGGACCTTAGAGAGATCGTCGGCCTGGGCGTGATTGAACCGCGCCAGCCTCAGGCGGAGGTCTGGCTGTTCGATGATAGTGCGGTAATGGTAGTGCACCGGGCGGTGCGCCTGCGCCGGGAGCTGGAGCTGGACTGGCCGGGTATCGCAGTGGCCCTGACGCTGCTGGACGAAAACGCGCGCCTGACCCGGGAGAACCGGCTGCTGCAGCAACAGCTGGCGCGGTTTCTGACCCACAGCTAACCTGTAATGCCCAGCTCGCCTCCCCCCGGCTTGCGCTACGCTTAGCCGGCGACAACATCCACAAACTCGATAGCCCGGATAAGGCGTTGACGCCGCATCCGGGGAAACCCGCCTGCGGGCGCTTAATCCGGCAGCGAGCCGGCAAGATTACGTGCGGAAATGCTCTCTGCCGCACTCGCTTCTGCTGCAACCGGAACAGGCGCCGCAGGCGCAGCTGTCGGAGCGGGCGCCGGTACTGCGGGCTGAATTTCCAGAAACGAAGCCAGCATCGTACGCAACATCTCCGGCCGGGTATCTTCCGCCAGTAAAGCCGCCAGCATTGACGGCAAACGGCCGTCAATTTCCCCCAGCGCGAGGCCTGCCAGCAAAGCGGTACGCGACATTTCGCCGCGATCGCCACGATGATGGGCCTCAATTTTGGCATCGGCAAAGCGCTCGCTGGCGCTGATATCCGGGCGCAGGTAAATCAGAACTTTTCTGCGTTCCAGAGTCATACCCGCTCCTTAACCTATAATTTTCAGACCGCGAACCAGCGCAAACTGCGGTTCATCAGCCACCACAAAGCGATCGTCACGCAGCCCAACGCGCGTACGGATGGCGTCCGCCACCAGCGGCGCGCCGCCGCCAATCACAATCACATGGGAATAGCCCTTAAAGCTATCAATGGTCGTCAGCACGCGCGTGCAGAGCCGTTCAATACTGCCGGCAATCACTTTTTTGACGTCAGAGACCGCATCCGGATCGTTAATATTGTCGGCTAAATAGGCATCATCATGGCGATTGATGATGATCTGATCGACGTTGTAGCTGGAAGTATCGGTATTCGCTCTGGCCAACGCCAGCTTCACCGCATCGGTCACCAGCGACACGCCCAGTTTCGGGTCGCCAAAAATACGCGAAACCGACGTCATCTGACCGGCTACCATCGAGATATCCAGCGTGGTCCCGCCGAGGTCGACAATCAGCACGGAGTGTGACGGTTTGAGCTCATCGCACAGACTGATACCGGCCGGGATAGATTCCGGGCGCACGGTGACTTTGGTGATATTGAACACTTCACCTTTGTTGAGTTTTACCGGGCGGCGAAGGCTCTTTTTCTTACGTTCGATATTGTCGAGGCGGTACTGGGCATCTTCGTCGTAAAACTCCGTCAGCGGCAGGGTCACCACGATCTCAACATCCTGCGGTTCAATGCCGCTGGTCAGCAGGGCATGATGCACGGCGATGGAGTTCAGCGGGCTGTACTGCCATTCGATATTGTTGGTCGGCAACGCATCTGGCGTAATCAGATCAAAGGAGTACTTCTCCTCATCCACGGTGTAGTTATAAGGCTTCCCGGTACCGAAGGTGGCCGACCATCCACGCTTGAAGCTGTTAGGGCTGATATGGGTCAATGTTTCACCATCTTGCTCCCACAGCATTTTGATATTGGTTGAACCATCATCGATAAAAATGCGCATCGTATCGCTCCGTCTCTGAGACAAATAAGAGAAAAAAGTAAGACCCAAAAAGAGTAGCAAGAGTTAAAAGGCAGCGCAATAGCGTAAAAAAGAGACAATTCCGAGAAATTAAAGAGATAAATTAGATAAAAACAAAGTTAAAGAAACAATAAAGAGACTAAAACGAGAAAAATCAGAGAAATATCAGCATTCATTCTTTCGCGTTTTCTGGCGAAAAATCAGGGGAAAACCGGCGCGGTGTCCGCTAATTTTTGCCTACGCTTACCTGCAATCCGATGGTTTTATCAGCAACCGCAGGATGGTTGGTCGCAGCGTCCTCCTGGTGAGGCGGCGGCCGACGTCGGGAAATGAGATCACCAGAGATACCGTCAGGCCGGGCAGCCCGACGGCGGGGGACGTATTAACGCTGCAGCCAGGCCGGCAGCCAGTCGCCGTGGCTGGCGATCAGATCGTCCACCAGGGCATAGATTTCGTCGATCCCCAACACCGCCGAGGTATGCGGATCCATCATCGTGGCGTAGTACACATAATCGCGGTTCTCGGTAAGGATCGCTTCTGTCAGCAGGGCCTGGACGTTGATATTGCTCTGCATCAGCGCTGCCAGATGCGCAGGCAGCGTCCCGACTTTCGTGGGCTGAATGCCGTTTGCATCCACCAGGCAGGCCACCTCCACGCAGCATCCTTGCGGCAGGTTATCGATCAGCCCGTCGTTGCGTACGTTGCCGTATACCACGCTCGGCTCGCCGGTCCAGAGGGCGTTCATGATGGTGCTGGCATACTCACGGGAGGGTTTCACCTCGATACGATCGCCGGTCTGGTAGAGCGCCAGCTCTTTATGCCAGTTCGCCACCTGCTCCACGCAGCGTTTCGGATACTCGTCCAGCGGTATCTGGTAGCGCGCAATCAGATCTTCGCGCCCCGGTTTGATAAACCACGGAGTATATTCGGCGAAATGTTCTGAGGATTCCGTCACGAAATAGCCCAGCTTTTTGCACATCTCATAGCGGACAATATTCTGGCAGCGCGAGTTTTCCCGATGCTTCGGCGCGCGTCCGTCGGCAAAGGCCTGCAGTATATCCGGATAAATACTGACATAGCGGCCGTCGCCGATCTTTCTCTCCAGCGACAGATAGAAGGCCATATGGTTGATCCCGGCGCAGCGGTAACGTAAGTCCGCCGGGTCGAGGTCAAGATCGTGCGCCAGCTCTTCCGCCGTTCCCTGCACCGAGTGGCATAAGCCCACCTGCTTGATATGCGGATAGCGCGCGTACATCGCCCAGGTATTCATCGCCATCGGATTAACATAGTTGAGCAGGGTGGCATGGGGACAGACCTCGGTCATATCGTCGCAGATGCGCCACAGATGCGGGATGGTGCGCAGCGCGCGCATCACCCCGCCTGGGCCCAGCGTATCCGCGATGGTTTGCTCCAGGCCGTGGCGTTTGCAGACTGCAAAATCGGTCACCGTACAGGGTTCATAGCCGCCAATCTGAAAGGCCACCACCACAAAATCCGCATCCTTCAGCGCGGTTTTCTGCTCACGGTGGCAGCTGATTTCACCGTCAGCCCCCACGGAGTCCATCAGTTTGCGAACCACAATATGCGACTCTTCTAACCGGGTCGCATCAATATCCATCAGCGCGACGTGGGCTGATTTCAGCGCCGGGCGCTGAAAGACATCGCCGAGGATATTTTTGACGAAAACCGTTGAACCCGCGCCGATAAACGTAATTTTTGGGGCTGACATAATGCACTCTCCATAAGATCATTGAACCCCTACAGAGTGTCACGCCCGCGCCTCGTCCCGCGCCCCTCTTCCCGACAGAGCATTCCCGAAAGCTCAGATCGACACAGGGCGCACATAAAATCTGAGTTTATGGGAACAAATCGGCGGAAAAGTAGAGAAAACGGGCGGTTTATTGCGCTAAGATAGAAGTCTATTGGTGCAAAAATCAGCCAGTGTGATGAATCAGGAACCCAGGTCTTGATGGAAATAACCCGCCCGCCCCAGCGCCCGGACCCGCATATGAGCAGCGGCGACGAGAAGCACCCCCGCAGCCCGCTGGCGCTCTATTCTGAATACCAGCGCATGGATATTGAGCTACGCCCGCCGCACGCGATGGCCGCCAGCCACTGGCACGGCCAGGTTGAGGTCAACGTTCCCTTTGACGGCGACGTAGAGTATCTGATTAACAACGAAGTGGTGCGTATCAAACAGGGCTATATCACCCTGTTCTGGGCCTGCACGCCACATCAGCTCACCCGCCCCGGCGAGTGCCGGCAAATGGCGATCTTCAACCTGCCGATGCATCTGTTTTTATCCTGGCCGCTGGACCGCGAGCTGATCAATAACGTCACCCACGGCATGGTGATTAAATCGCTCTCCGCCCAGCAGCTCAGCGCCTTTGAAGTTCAGCGCTGGCAGCAGGAGCTCAACAGCGACAATGAACAAATTCGCCAGCTGGCGATCGATGAAATCGCCCTGATGCTTAAGCGCTTTAGCCTTTCCGGCTGGCAACCTATTCTGGTTAACAAAACCTCGCGGACCCACAAAAACAGCGTTTCGCGGCATGCGCAGTTTTACGTCAGCCAGATGCTCGAGTTTATCGCCGCGCACTACGATCGGGTGCTGACCGTCGACGCCGTTGCTGAACATGTGAAGCTGAATCCCAACTACGCGATGGGCATTTTCCAGCGGGTGATGCAGCAAACCATGAAGCAGTACATCACCGCGATGCGGATAAACCACGTCCGCGCCCTGCTCAGCGACACCGACAAGACCATCCTCGACATTGCCCTGATCGCCGGCTTTCGCTCCAGCAGCCGCTTCTACAGCACCTTTAACAAGTACGTCGGCATGCCGCCGCAGCAGTACCGCAAACTCAGCCAGCAGCGGCGACAGAGCCTGCCGCCGGCCCAGCCATAAGCGGGCATAAAAAATGCCGCCGGGGAAGCCCGCGGCGGCATGATTTAACGCCAGAACGGATTATTCGTTAATACGCGGATGCTGGTCCACCAGGCGGGAACGTTTCGCCTGCAAATCGGCGATTTCCTGATCGATATCTTCGATTTTGTTTTCGATGTTATCGTAGTGCTCGCCGAGGATCTCTTTCGCTTCCTGAATATCCGAAGCCGCAGGCGTCGCCCCTTTCAGCGGACGATTCGCCGTCTCTTTCATCGACAGGCCGGTGACCAGACCGATAACCGCAATCACCATCAGATAGTAAGCCGGCATCATCAGGTTCTGCGTGCTTTCCACCAGCCATGCCGCCAGGGTTGGCGTCAGACCGGCAATCAGCACCGAGATATTGAAGGCGCTGGCCAGGGCGCTAAAGCGAATATGGGTCGGGAACATCGCGGGCAAGGACGAAGCCATAACCCCGATAAAGCAGTTAAGCACCACCGCCAGCAGCAGCAGGCCGGCGAAGATCAGGCCGAGAACGTTACTGTTAATCATGATAAAGGCCGGAATCGCCAGCGCGAACAGCGCCACGCTACCGATAAGGATAAACGGACGACGGCCAAAGCGGTCGCTGAGCATGCCGATCACCGGTTGTACAAACAGCATCCCGACCATAATCGCGATGATAATCAGCACCCCGTGGTCTTCTGAATAGTGCAGGTTATGCGACAGGTAGCTCGGCATATAGGTCAGCAGCATGTAATAGGTCACGTTGGTGGAAATCACCAGACCGATACAGGTCAACAGGCTACGCCAGTGTTTGGTCGCAATCTCTTTAAAGGAGACTTTCGGCCCTTCCTGCAGGCCTTCACGATCGCCCTGCTCCAGGGTATCGACGTGCTGCTGGAACGCCGGGGTCTCTTCCAGCGCATGACGCAGATAGAGACCGATAATCCCTAGCGGCAGCGCCAGGAAGAACGGGATACGCCAGCCCCAGCTGAGGAAGTTCTCTTCACCCACCACGCTGGAGATCAGCACCACCACGCCTGCGCCCATGACAAAACCGGCGATTGAACCGAAGTCCAGCCAGCTGCCCATAAAGCCGCGCTTACGGTCAGGCGAGTATTCGGCAACGAAGATCGAAGCGCCGGTATACTCCCCGCCCACCGAGAAACCCTGCGCCATTTTACACAGCAGCAGCAGTACCGGCGCCCAGATACCAATCGAGGCATATGACGGTATTAACCCGATACAGAAGGTACTTATCGACATGATGACGATGGTAATCGCCAGAATTTTTTGTCGGCCATACTTATCGCCCAGCATGCCGAAGAACAGGCCGCCAAGGGGACGGATTAAGAATGGAACGGAGAATGTCCCGAGCGCGGCAATCATCTGTACGCTGGGATCGGCATCAGGGAAGAAGACTTTACCTAAGGCATACGCCACGAAGCCGTACACACCAAAATCAAACCACTCCATCGCATTACCCAGCGACGCTGCGGTAATCGCTTTCCTCAGTTTGCTATCATCAATGATAGTCACATCCCGAAGCGTGATTGGTTTTACTTTTTTCCTTTTAAGCATATTTTTCCTCTTTGCTCTCGCCGTGAGCGCACGAATCACCGACGAATGGCTATGCCATCCGCGTCGTACGTTGGGAGCGGCGAATTGCTGTGCTCCTCATTTCAAGCGTAGCAGGTTTGCCTGCACTGTCTGCTGACAGTCTGTACAACCGAACCTGTTGACGCCTGCTCTTGCCATAAACGAATAAATGGCGTCGCGAATAAAAGTCGTGAATTTGCGATCGCCCTTTTTTACCCTAACAGTGTTTAATTTTGGGATCAACTTCACGAAAAATCGCCAACCCTATAACAGAGCCAGAGAACACGAATAAGTTCCCAGGTCCTCAGCGGATAATGATTTATTTGTGGATCAACGTCCGGAAGGCAATGCGCAATATTGCGGCTTATTTATCGGTTAAATTAAAATATTGCCACCACAATATAATGATAAAAAAAGACCCGACAAAAATGCGGGAATGCGCTATAATAGCGCCCACTTTCGGCTATCAGCCGCTGTTTAACGGACCAACGTCCTGTTTTTACCTGTAATCGCGAGGAACGTCATGCAACTCCCACACTGTCCAAAATGCCATTCTGAGTACACCTATGAAGACAACGGCATGTTTATTTGCCCGGAATGTGCCCATGAATGGAACAATGCCGAGCCCGCTGAAGATAATGACGTCCTGGTGGTAAAAGATGCCAACGGCAATTTACTCGCCGATGGCGACAGCATCACCGTTATTAAAGATCTGAAGGTTAAGGGTAGCTCTTCTATGCTGAAAATCGGCACTAAAGTGAAGAATATCCGCCTGGTGGAAGGCGATCATAACATCGACTGCAAAATTGACGGTTTTGGTCCAATGAAGCTGAAATCCGAGTTCGTTAAAAAGAACTGATCGTATTCCCGCGACGCAGACTCTCTATTTTCCCGGCGGGATCATCACCGCCGGGATAAATGACCCGCTATATTTGCGCACGTCATCCCGTTTATTCTCTGCCACTCGCGCGCCGCCGCCGACCGTTACCGCCTGGCCTGGATTGCCCAACACCATCTACGCTTAATGGGTCTTTCTTTACCTGAGGTAATGGTTATGCCCCTAAGTCCCTATCTCTCCTTTAGCGGCAACTGCGCGGCGGCGATTGCGTTTTATCAGCAAACGCTGGGTGCCGAACTGCTCCATCAAATCACCTACGGCGAAATGCCGCAGGATATGAAGGATGCCGAAGATGGCTGCCCTTCCGGCCAGCACCTGGCCGCCGACTGTATCGCTCACGCCAGCCTGCGCGTCGCCGGAAGCGAGCTCATGCTGGGCGACAGCCCGACCGGCGACAATCAGCGCTATGCCGGTTTTACGCTGGTACTTGATACCCAGGATCTGGATGAAGGTAAACGCTGGTTCGACGGCCTCGCCGACGGCGGACGTATTGAAATGGACTGGCAGGAGACGTTCTGGGCCCACGGCTTCGGCAAAGTGATCGATCGCTTTGACGTTCCCTGGATGGTTAACGTCGTCAAACAACCTTGATGCTCCCCCCTCCGGGCGGGCTCTCCCGCCCTGTCATTCAGCTGGCGCTAACTCTTCATCCGTCGGTCATTATGCTTTAACCGCAATGTAACAAAAACGCGTCAGGATCGGGCCACTCTCAGAGGGAAATCCCTTCTTCTGCTTAGTGAGGCTCGATTGACATGTACCTATCCAGACATCCGACCAGTTACCCCACCCGGTATCAGGAAATTGCCGCCAAACTCGAGCAGGAGCTGCGCCACCATTACCGCTGCGGCGACTATCTTCCCGCCGAACAGCAGCTGGCCACGCGCTTTGAAGTCAACCGTCATACCCTGCGCCGGGCGATCGACCAGCTGGTTGAACGCGGCTGGGTGCAGCGCCGTCAGGGGGTCGGCGTACTGGTGCTGATGCGCCCCATCGATTATCCGCTCAATGCCCAGGCGCGCTTCAGCCAGAACCTGCTCGATCAGGGCAGCCACCCGACCAGCGAAAAGCTGCTCTCGGTGCTGCGTCCGGCCAGCAGCCACATCGCCGAAGCCTTTGGCATTCACGAAGGCGAGAACGTCATTCATCTGCGCACTCTGCGCCGCGTCAACGGCGTCGCGCTGTGTCTGATTGACCACTACTTTGCCGATCTGCGCTTCTGGCCCGCGCTGCAAACCTTTACTCACGGCTCGCTGCACGATTTTCTGCGCCAGCAGCTGGATATCGAGCTGACCCGCGCGCGTACCAAAATCAGCGCCCGCCGCGCCCAGGCCAAAGAGAGCAACATCCTCGGGATCCCCAACATGGCGCCGCTGCTGTGCGTGAGAACCCTAAACCACCGTACGGGTGAGTCGCAGGCCACGGAGTATTCCGTCAGCCTGACCCGGGCGGACATGATTGAATTCACCATGGAGCACTGAATGCACTTTGATACCGCAACCCGCCAGCGCTGGATGTCCGTGCTGGCCCACAGTGAACCACAAGAGCTGCAGGCACGCATGCAGGCGCTGCAGCTGGCGCCGGAGTATGAACTGATTCGCCCCCCGGAAACCGGTCTGGTGCAGCTGCAGGCGCGTATGGGTGGGATTGGCGATCGTTTCTTCGCCGGTGACGCCACCCTGACCCGCGCCGCGATTCGCCTCGCCGACGGCACGCTGGGCTACAGCTGGATCCTGGGTCGCGACCGGCCGCATGCCGAACGCTGCGCGACCATCGATGCGCTGATGCAGTCTCCCCACCATTTTCACACCTTAATGGAAACCCTAATTACCCCGCTGGAAGCACAACGCAGCGCGCACATTGCAGCCCGACGCGCAGAAGTCAACGCCAGCCGGGTGGACTTCTTTACTCTGGTTCGCGGAGATAACGCATGACCTTACAAACCGCCTTTACCCTACCGGTGCAGGATGCCCAACACAGTTTTCGCCGCCTGCTGAAAGCCATGAGCGAGCCGGGCGTGATTGTCTCCCTGCAGCAGCTTCAGCACGGCTGGCAGCCGTTGAATATCGCCTCCACCAGCCTGCTGCTGACCCTGGCGGATCACGACACGCCGGTCTGGCTCTCGTCGGCGCTGCATAACGACCTGGTCGGACAGAATCTGCGTTTTCATACCGGCGCGCCGCTGGTTGACCTGCCGCAGCAGGCGGTCTTCGCCGTCACCGATGAACGTATCAGCAGCGAGCAGCTTAACGTTCTCTCCGCCGGTACCGTCGCCGCGCCGGAAACCGGCGTCACGCTGATGGTCCAGCTCGCCAGCCTCAGCGGCGGGCGCATGCTGCGCCTGACCGGGGCCGGTATCGCCGAAGAGCGCATGATCGCCCCGCAGCTGCCGGACTGCATTATTGATGAACTAACCGAACGCCCGCATCCGTTCCCGCTGGGGATTGACCTGATCCTGACCTGCGGCGAACGCCTGCTGGCCATCCCGCGCACCACCCATGTGGAGGTTTGCTGATGTACGTTGCCGTCAAAGGCGGAGAGAAGGCGATCGTCGCCGCTCATGCCTTACAGGAACATAAACGACGAGGCGATGGACAGCTTCCCGAACTGAGCATTGAACAGATTAACCAGCAGTTGCACCTTGCGGTCGATCGGGTGATGACCGAAGGCGGCATTGCCGACCGCGAACTGGCGGCGCTGGCGCTCAAGCAGGCCAGCGGCGACAACGTCGAAGCTATTTTTTTACTGCGCGCTTATCGCACCACCCTGCAGCGGCTGGCGGTGAGCGAACCTGTCGATACCGCCAGCATGCGCCTGGAACGCCGTATTTCGGCGGTCTATAAAGATATTCCCGGCGGCCAGATGCTCGGCCCGACCTACGATTACACCCATCGCCTGCTGGATTTCACCCTGCTGGCCAACGGTGAAACGCCGCCGCTGAATACCGCCACGCAGCCGCAGGAAGCTACGCCGCACGTCTTCAGCCTGCTGGCGCAGCAGGGACTGGCGAAAGCTGAGCAGGATACCGGCGCCCGCCCCGACGACATCACCCGCGCGCCGCCGGTCTACCCCTGTTCACGTTCATCGCGCCTGCAACAGCTGGTGCGCGGCGATGAGGGCTATCTGCTGGCGCTGGCCTACTCCACTCAGCGCGGCTATGGCCGCAACCACCCGTTTGCCGGCGAAATTCGCAGCGGCTACGTCGCGGTCGAGATCGTGGCGGAAGAGCTGGGATTTACGCTCAACATCGGCGAACTGCTGATGACCGAATGTGAAATGGTCAACGGCTTCGTGGCGCCGGAGAACGAACCGCCGCACTTCACCCGCGGCTATGGACTGGTATTCGGCATGAGCGAACGGAAGGCGATGGCGATGGCGCTGGTGGATCGCGCGCTCCAGGCCCCGGAGTACGACGAAGAGATCGCCGGGCCGGCACAGGATGAAGAGTTTGTCCTCGCCCATGCCGATAACGTCGAGGCGGCCGGTTTCGTCTCGCATCTTAAGCTCCCCCATTATGTCGATTTCCAGGCCGAACTGGCGCTACTAAAACGCCTGCAACGGGAGAACGAACGTGGCTAACCCACTCACTGGCTACAACTTTGCTTATCTTGATGAGCAGACCAAGCGCATGATCCGCCGGGCGATTCTCAAGGCGGTGGCGATCCCCGGCTACCAGGTGCCGTTCGGCGGCCGCGAAATGCCGATGCCCTACGGCTGGGGAACGGGAGGCATCCAGCTTACCGCCAGCGTCATCGGCGAGAACGACGTCCTGAAGGTGATTGACCAGGGCGCCGATGACACCACCAATGCGGTGTCGATTCGCCAGTTCTTTAAGCGCGTGACCGGCGTAGCCACCACCGAGACGACCTGCGATGCGACGCTGATCCAGACCCGCCACCGGATCCCGGAAACGCCGCTCGCCGAAGATCAGATCCTGATCTATCAGGTGCCGATCCCGGAGCCGCTGCGCTTTATTGAGCCGCGTGAAACCGAAACCCGCACCATGCATGCGCTGGAGGAGTACGGCGTGATGCAGGTGAAGCTGTACGAAGATATCGCCCGCTTCGGTCATATCGCCACCACTTACGCCTATCCGGTGAAGGTAAACGGCCGCTACGTGATGGACCCGTCGCCAATCCCCAAATTCGATAACCCGAAGATGCATATGATGCCTGCGCTACAGCTGTTCGGCGCCGGGCGTGAAAAACGTATCTATGCGGTACCGCCGTATACCTCAGTGGAAAGTCTCGATTTCGACGACCACCCCTTCAGCGTACAGGAGTGGGATGAACCCTGCGCCATCTGCGGTTCCCGCCATAGCTATCTGGATGAAGTGGTGCTGGATGACAGCGGCAAACGGATGTTTGTCTGCTCCGATACCGACTATTGCCGCCAACAGAGCGAGGCGCTGAATAAATGAACCATCCGTTACTCGCGGTCAACCAGCTGACCCACCTCTATGCGCCGGGCAAAGGCTTCAGCGACGTCTCTTTCGAACTGTGGCCCGGTGAAGTGCTGGGCATCGTTGGCGAATCCGGCTCCGGTAAAACCACCCTGCTGAAAGCGATCTCCGCCCGCCTCGCGCCGCAGCAAGGTGAAGTGATGTATGAGAACCGCTCGCTGTATGCGATGAGCGAAGCGGATCGCCGCCGCCTGCTGCGCACCGAATGGGGCGTGGTGCATCAGCATCCGATGGACGGCCTGCGGCGCCAGGTCTCGGCGGGGGGCAATATCGGCGAGCGCCTGATGGCCACCGGCGCACGCCACTACGGCCATATCCGCGCCACCGCCGAGCGCTGGCTGAGCGACGTCGAAATTCCGCCGTCGCGCATTGATGACCTGCCGACCACCTTCTCCGGCGGGATGCAGCAGCGTCTGCAAATCGCCCGCAACCTCGTCACCCAGCCGAAGCTGGTGTTTATGGACGAGCCGACCGGCGGTCTCGATGTATCGGTACAGGCCCGCCTGCTCGACCTGCTGCGCGGCCTGGTGGTGGAACTGAACCTGGCGGTGGTGATTGTCACCCACGATCTTGGCGTGGCGCGTCTGCTGGCTGATCGTCTGCTGGTCATGAAGCAGGGTCAGGTGGTGGAAAGTGGGTTAACCGACCGCGTGCTGGACGATCCCCATCATCCGTATACCCAGTTGCTGGTGTCATCGGTACTGCAGAACTAATCCCTGGAAAGTCCCCGCTCGCGCTACGCCTACCGGGGCGACGGCACACACGCTCAGGTCGCCCGGATAAGACGCCAGCCGCCAGCCGGGAGAGTCCCGAACGGGCATGAAGAGGCTAAAAATGAACGCCATCCGCGTTGAAAATGTACATAAAACCTTTGTCCTGCATCAGCAACATGGCGTCCGCCTGCCGGTCCTTGCCGATGCCTCCTTAACGGTCGATACCGGGGAGTGCGTGGTTCTGCACGGGCATTCCGGCAGCGGTAAATCCACCCTTCTGCGCTCGCTCTACGCCAACTATCTGCCGGATAGCGGCCATATCCACATCCGCCACGGCGACGAGTGGGTCGACCTGGTCCGCGCCTCGCCGCGCAAGGTGCTGGAAGTACGTAAAAGCACCATTGGCTGGGTCAGCCAGTTTCTGCGCGTGATCCCGCGAATTTCCGCCCTCGAAGTGGTGATGCAGCCGCTGCTCGACCTCGGCATGCCGCGCGAAGCCTGCGCCTCCAGGGCCGCCAGCCTGCTGACGCGCCTGAACGTCCCGCAGCGTCTGTGGCATCTTGCCCCTTCCACCTTTTCCGGCGGCGAGCAGCAGCGCGTCAATATTGCCCGCGGTTTCGCGGTCGATTACCCGATTTTACTGCTCGATGAACCCACCGCCTCGCTGGATGCCAGAAACAGCGCCGCGGTGGTGGAACTGATTGATGAAGCCAAAGCGCGCGGCGCGGCTATCGTCGGCATTTTCCATGATCAAACGGTTCGCACTCAGGTCGCCGACCGACTGCACCCGATGGGAATAACAGCATGATTATCAACAACGTCAAACTGGTTCTTGAAGATGAAGTGGTACATGGCTCGCTGGAAATGCAGGACGGCATAATTTCCGCCTTTGCCGAAAGCCAGAGCCAGCTGCCGCAGGCGCTCGACGGCGAAGGCGGCTGGCTGCTGCCCGGACTTATCGAACTGCATACCGATAATCTGGATAAGTTTTTTACCCCACGCCCGAAGGTCGACTGGCCCGCCCACTCGGCGATGAGCAGCCATGATGCGCTGATGGTCGCCAGCGGCATCACCACCGTCCTGGACGCGGTCGCCATCGGCGACGTACGCGACGGCGGCGACCGGCTGGAGAATCTGGAAAAGATGATCAACGCCATCGAAGAGACGCAGAAGCGCGGCGTCAACCGCGCCGAGCACCGTCTGCATCTGCGCTGTGAACTGCCGCACCACACCACGCTGCCGCTGTTTGAGAAGCTGGTGGACCGTGAGCCGGTGACCCTGGTGTCGCTGATGGACCACTCGCCGGGCCAGCGCCAGTTCGCCAACCGCGAGAAATATCGCGAGTACTATCAGGGCAAATATCAGCTCAACAATGAGCAGATGCAGCGCTACGAAGAAGAACAGATCGCGCTGGCGGCCACCTGGTCGCACGCCAACCGCCGGTCCATTGCCGCCCTGTGCCGCGATCGCCGCATCGCCCTCGCCAGTCACGATGACGCCACCCCGGAACATGTGCTTGAATCCCATCAGCTTGGCAGCGTGATCGCCGAATTTCCCACGACGTTAGCCGCCGCCGAGGCGTCGCGTCGCCACGGGATGAACGTGCTGATGGGCGCGCCCAATATCGTGCGCGGCGGCTCCCACTCCGGCAACGTCGCCGCCCACCAGCTGGCGGCCAGCAATCTGCTCGACATTCTGTCGTCGGACTATTACCCCGCCAGCCTGCTGGATGCGGTCTTCCGCATCGCCGACGACGAAAACAACGCGTTCACCCTGCCGCAGGCCGCTCGCCTGGTCACTCAGAACCCGGCGCAGGCCCTGGGATTGCAGGACCGCGGAGTGATTGCCGAAGGGAAACGTGGCGATATGGTGCTGGCGCACCGTCGCGGCGAGCATATCCACATCGACCACGTCTGGCGTCAGGGAAAGAGGGTCTTCTGATGAGCGGAAAATTGATTTGGCTGGTGGGGCCGTCCGGCTCCGGCAAAGATAGCCTGCTGGCGGCCTTACGCCAGCACGAACATTCGCAGCTGCTGGTGGCGCACCGCTACATCACGCGCCCGTTTAACGCCGGCAGCGAGAATCATATCGCCCTCAGCAAGCAGGAGTTTTTCAACCGCGCCGAGCGGCAGCTTTTTGCTCTCAGTTGGCACGCCAACAACAATTATTACGGGATTGGTATCGAGATTGACCTGTGGCTGCACGCCGGTTTCGATGTCGTGGCTAACGGCTCCCGCGCCCATCTGGCGCAGGCCCGGGCGCGCTACGCCGACGCCCTGCTGCCGATCTGTCTGCAGGTGACGCCGGAGGTACTGCGCCAGCGCCTGCAGCAGCGCGGACGGGAAAGCGAAACGGAAATCGCCCAGCGCCTGGCGCGCGCGGCGCGCTATACGCCAACGGATTGCCTGACCCTCAATAACGACGGCAGCCTCGGGCAATCGGTCGAGCAATTCTTCACGCTTCTGCGCCGCCACTACGCCCGACAAGAGAATCAACATGCTTACCTGTGAGCTTCGTGAAGTGACCCGCGACGACGTCGATGCTGTCTATGCGTTAATTGGCGAATTGAAGCAGAAAACCTACGATCGCCGCCATTTCGCCGCCGGATTTGCCATGAACCTGCAAAATCCGACCCTGCGCTATCAGCTGGCGGAGGTGAATGGCGCAGCCGTCGGGCTGATTGGGCTACAGCTGCAGTTCCCGCTCAATTTCAATGCCTGGATCGGCGAAGTACAGGAGCTGGTGGTACTGCCGCAGATGCGGGGTCTGCGCATCGGTCAGGCGCTGCTAACCTGGGCGGAGCAGGAAGCCCGCGGACGCGGCGCGGTGATGATGGAACTTTCCAGCGGAAAAGCGCGTCCCGATGCCCACCGTTTCTATCTCCGCGCAGGGTATCTGCACAGTCATCTGCGTTTTAAAAAAGCGTTGTGAGGAGGGAGAATGAGCCTGACTATTCGCTTAACCGGCACCGGCGGCGCCCAGCTGGTTCCGGTCTTTGGCTGCGAGTGCGCAGCCTGCCGTCGCGCGCGCGTCAATGAGGCGTATCGCCGTCGCCCCTGTAGCGCGGTGGTGAAGTTTAATCAGGCGGTCACTCTGCTGGATGCCGGGCTGCCCGACCTGATGGAACAGTGGCCCGCCGGCCATTTTCAGCAGTTTTTACTCACCCACTACCATATGGACCATGTGCAGGGATTATTCCCGCTGCGCTGGGGCGTGGGCGCGCCGATTCCGGTGTTTGGCCCCCCGGATCCAGAGGGGTGCGATGATCTGTTTAAACATCCCGGCCTGCTGGACTTCAGCCATACCGTCGAACCCTTTGTGATGTTTGAACTACAGGGGCTGCGGGTCACGCCGCTACCGCTGAACCACTCGAAGCTCACCTTTGGCTATCTGCTGGAATCGGCGCATAGCCGGGTGGCCTGGCTATCAGACACCGCCGGGCTACCGGAAAAGACGCTGAAATTCCTGCTCAATAACGCGCCGCAGGCGATGGTAATCGATTGTAGCCACGAACCGCGTCCGCAGCTCCCGCGCAACCACTGCGATTTGAATACGGTACGCGCCATCAACCAGCTGCTGGGTTGCCCGCGGGTCATTCTCACCCATATCAGCCACCAGTTTGATCTCTGGATGATGGACCATACGCTGCCGCCGGGATTCGAGGCAGGCTACGACGGTATGGAGATGATGCTGGATTAACGCCTGGCGCGGATCGCGGCATACACACGTCCGCGGGCCGGGGCCCCTCACTCAGGGAAGCATCAGTAGTCATCATCCAGCCGACGCTGGTCTCTCTCCAGCTGCCGACGATCCTGATCCAGCTGCCGCTGGCGCTCGTCAAGCTGACGGCGACGATCCTCGAGCTGCCGCTGCCGATCGTCATACTGGCGTTGGCGATCGGCGCTTTGTTGGCGGCTACCCTGGTAACGCCCGTCATCATCGCTGTCGTCGTCATCGGAGCGGCTGCTGCCGGGGTTGTAGGCATCATTAATCGCCTGCTGAATATTACCGATCGCGTCGTCGATAATATCGGCGCGCGCCAGCTGGCTGCTCAGCGACAGGGTGCAGAGGATCAAAGCGGTAAAGTAACGTTTCATAAAGCCAGTCTCTTCGGGGGGCTGGCCCTACGTTAATCAACGGCGATAGCAGCGAGTAGCGGAGGAATCTCAAATCCGTCCGCTGCGCTGCCTACGAATAACGCGGTGCGGCCACGGCGTTTTGCAGCGCCTGCATCAGCTGTGTCCGGTTGAAGGGTTTACGCAGCAGATCGACGTCCGGCAGCGCGGGATTGTGCGCCGGGCGCAGGTCCTGGCCGCTGATCAACAGCACGGCAACCGCCGGGAAACGTCGCTGCGCTTCGTTAATCACCTCAACGCCGCTCAATCTGCCCGGCAGCATCAGGTCGCTAATCAGCAATGCGATATCGGTCGAGGCCTCAAGCATCTGCAGCGCCTGCTCTCCGCTTGCGGCCTCCAGCGTCAGCCAGCCAAGCTGATGCAGCTGTTCGCACAAGGTCTGGCGCACATCCGCCTCATCTTCCAGCACCAGCGCCAGTCGCTCGCCGCTCGCCTCCTGTTCGGCTTCCGGCTGCGGCCCGCTGGTCGCGGCCTGTACCGCCGCCCGCGGCAGCTGTAAGCGCACCGTGGTACCCTGCCCCGGCGCGCTCTCAATCGCCACCCGGCCGCCGGACTGCCGAACGAAACCATAGACCATCGACAGCCCCAGGCCGCTCCCGCCGCCGGTTTGTTTAGTGGTAAAGAACGGCTCGAACACCTGCGCTTTAATCTCCTGCGACATCCCGCAGCCGTGGTCAATCACCTCCAGCGCCACCATATCCTGCCGCCGCCCGTCGCTGCGGGCGACGCGCTGGTTCCAGGTGCGCAGCTTAATCACCCCACTCCGTCCCTCCATCGCATCGCGGGCATTCATCACCAGGTTGATGATGGCGTTTTCCAGCTGGCCGACGTCAATCCAGGCGGGCCACGCCGGCGACTGCGCCTCGATCTCCAGGCTCAGCGTCGCCGGAAGCGAATGACGCATCAGCTCCCCGAGGTTTTCCAGCAGCGGTTTCATCGCCACGGCATTGGGGTGCAGCGACTGCTTACGTGAGAACGCCAGCAGCCGCTGGGTTAACAGCGCCCCGCGCTCCGCCGCTTTCAACGCGCGGGAGATCCGCGGCGCGTCGGCGTCCTGAGGCTGCACCAGTTCCAGACTGCCGATAATCACCGCCAGCAGGTTATTAAAATCATGCGCCAGCCCGCCGGTCAGCTGGCCCACGGCTTTCATTTTCTGGCTGTGCACCAGCGCCTGTTCCAGCCCCTTGCGCTCGGTGCGGTCAAGCACCACGTTGACCAGCCCGCGCCCGGGAACCGGGCTGAAGCGCAGTTCGATCGTGCGCTCCCCCGCCAGCTGCAGCTCCTGCGGCTTTGGCAACGGGCGGGACAGGTTCTCCCGGACATGTTCCGCCAGCGTCGCCGCCTGGCTCAGCAGATGCTGGTAGTGCACGCCCCGTTGCAGATCGTCGGCCCCCAGCCCCAGCAGCAGCGGGTACTGCGGATTCCACACCACCAGCAGCCCCTGATTATCGAACAGCGCAAAGCCATCGCGCATGGCGTGAAAGGTGGTCTCCAGCAGGGTGCTTTTCTCCTTCAGCAGGTGGGAGGTATGGGCCAGCGAGGCGGTATTGCGGGCAAAGACGTTGAAGGCGCGGGCCAGTTCGCCCAGCTCATCGCGCCGCTGCAGCCCCGGGACGGAGACCTCCTGCTCGCCCTGCGCCAGCCGCGACATAGCGCGGGAGATGGCGGTCAGATTGGAGCCCAGATTACGGTAAATATACCAGCCGGCGCAGCCGGTGATGGCCAGCGCCAGCAGCGCCGACAGCAGAATGAACATGCTGATGGAGCGCAGCTCCTGATGACTTTGCGCCGCCCGCAGTTCAGAGGCCTGGGCCACCCGGGCAACGTACTGATTGATATCGCTGTTGAGAAGCGCCACCAGCGCTTTAATGTGGAACATATACCAGCCGATCGCCAGATCGCTCTCCTCCAGCTGCGCCGACAGCGGCTCCAGCCTCGCCAGCTCGCCGTTGAAGTCCGCCAGAATCGCGGCCAGCGTCGGATCGCGGCTGGTTTTGGGCAGGAAACCCATCACCTCATCCAGCTGCTGGACGATCGATCTCGGCGTAGAGGTATGGATAGCGGCCGCAATCAGTCGATCCATCTCCTCCAGACGGCGGGGATCGATCGGCTCGATGCCCGGCCGATCGTTAAGATCCTGCACATGGCGGAGATAGCTCTGGTTCTGATACAGCGAACTCAGGAGCTCATTACGCTGCAGATGCCGACGCTGGCCGCGCTCCAGCATCCCGCCAACGCTCTGCTGCAGCTCATTACTGCGACGAATAATACTGGCTACCAGCGTCAGCTCCTGCTGCGCCAGCGGCGCGGCGGCAAGCCGGGACAACGAGTGCTTCAGGGCCTGCTGAGTCTCCAGCAGGCGTTCGGCCTCGCTTTTATACTCCAGCGCGCCGACCACCTGAGAGAGGCGTACCGCCGCGGTGGCGACGTTGGCGGTATCGCGCGCCAGGTTCATACTGCCGGTCATATCGTCCAGCGTCTGTCGCTGCACCTGCTCCTGCAGCAGGCTGGCGTGGCGAAAGCCGAACACCGCCACCCCGGCAACCATCAGCGTCACCGCGACCATCAGCAGATTAAACGAAAGCAGGCGCCCGCGAGCGCTGGCGAAAAACGGGTAGCGAGGGGATGACATGGCCGGCTCCACGATCTTTTTGTTTATCCTGGCGGCTGCGGCCCCTCACCGGGAGAGTAACGTCACGTAATTGTGATCCAGGTTAACTATTCAACAATATGACAAATATGAACGGCTGCTGACATTTTGCATTTATCGTCCTGTGGTGGACTGCGGCTATCGACCAATGCCCGCAGGAGACCCGCCATGCAAGGGACACCGGTACTATCCATGCGCAATATCGCCAAAGCCTTTGGCAAGTTTTATGCGCTGAAAGGCGTTGACCTGACGGTCTGGCCCGGCGAGATCCACGCGTTAATGGGTGAGAACGGCGCCGGGAAAAGTACGCTGATGAAGATCCTCGCCGGCGCCTATACCGCCACCAGCGGCGAGATCCTGATCGACGGCAAACCGCATACCATCAAAGGGCCGAAAGATGCGCTGGCCGCCGGGATCACCCTGATTTATCAGGAGATGCAGCTGGCGCCTAATTTGACCGTCGCCGAAAATATTTTCCTCGGCAGCGAGCTGACGCGCGGCGGGCTGGTGCAGCGCAAAGAGATGCTGCTGCAGGCCCAGGCGGTGATTGACCGCCTCGGCGCCCAGTTTAAGGCCAGCGATCGGGTGATGAAGCTGACCATTGCCGAACAGCAGCAGGTGGAGATCGCCCGCGCGCTGCACCGCAACAGCCGAATCCTGGTGATGGACGAACCCACCGCCGCCCTCTCCTCCCGTGAAACCCAGCGCCTGTTTGAGCTGATTCTGCGCCTGCGTGACGAAGGGATGGCGATTATCTATATCAGCCACCGGATGGCGGAGGTTTATGAACTGTCCGACCGCGTCAGCGTGTTGCGCGACGGCCAGTACGTCGGCAGCCTGACCCGGGATAAGCTCAACGCCTCCGAACTGGTGCGGATGATGGTGGGCCGTCCGTTAAGCGATCTGTTCAACAAAGAGCGCGATATCCCGTTGGGCCAGCCGCGCCTGCGGGTGCAGGATTTGACCGATGGCAGCAAAGTCAAGGCCAGCAGCCTGCTGGTGCGGGCCGGGGAAATTGTCGGCCTGGCCGGGCTGGTCGGCGCGGGCCGCTCCGAGCTGGCGCAGCTGATTTTCGGCGTGCGCAAAGCCACCGCCGGGGTGATTGAAATCGACGGCGAGCCGGTGGTGATTCACTCTCCGCGCGACGCTATCAACCTCGGCATCGGCTTTCTGACCGAAAACCGCAAGGAGCAGGGGCTGTTTCTCGAACTGGCGGCGCAGGAAAACATCACCATGGCGACCCTGGAGCGCGATGCCAGTTGGGGCATGCTCAATCGCAAAAAGGCGCAGACCATTTCCGATGACGCCATCTCCCTGCTCAACATTCGCGTGCCGCATGCGCAGGTGCGGGCCGGCGGCCTTTCCGGCGGCAACCAGCAAAAGCTGCTGATCTCCCGCTGGGTCGCTATCGGCCCGCGCATTCTGATCCTCGATGAACCGACGCGCGGCGTCGACGTCGGTGCCAAAAGCGAAATTTACCGCATCATGAACCAGATGGCGCGCCAGGGAGTGGCCATCCTGATGATCTCCAGCGAACTACCGGAAGTGGTCGGCATGAGCGACCGGGTGTACGTCATGCGCGAAGGCAGCATCGCCGGCGAACTCCAGGTCGGCGACATCAGCCAGGAAAGCATTATGACGCTGGCTACCGGCGTTAACGACACTCACCTTAAGGCGGTGCAACCATGACAACGCAGAAAGAGACCGCCGCGCAGCCGGTGGCGAAATCCGCTTCGGCGAAAAAAATGCTGATGGGCGATCTGGTACAGACGATCGGCATTTTGCCGATATTAATCCTGATCGTCGCGGTATTTGGCTTTATCGCGCCCAACTTCTTTACCGAAAGCAATCTGCTGAATATCACCCGTCAGGCGTCAATCAACATTGTGCTTGCCGCAGGGATGACCTTCATCATTCTGACCGGCGGGATTGACCTCTCCGTCGGTTCGATTCTCGGCACCACCGCGGTGGCCGCGATGGTGGTGTCGCTTATCCCCGAGCTGTCGATGCTTTCGATTCCCGCGGCGCTGCTGCTCGGCCTGGTGCTCGGTCTGTTTAACGGCGCGCTGGTTGCCTTCGCCGGGCTGCCGCCGTTTATCGTCACGCTCGGGACCTATACGGCCCTGCGCGGGGCGGCCTATCTGCTGGCCGACGGTACCACGGTGATTAACTCCGATATCAGTTTCGAATGGATCGGCAATGATTATCTCGGCCCGGTTCCGTGGTTGGTGGTGATTGCGCTGGCGGTGATTGTGTTGTGCTGGTTCATCCTGCGCCGCACCACCCTCGGGGTACATATCTACGCCGTAGGCGGCAATATGCAGGCGGCGCGGCTGACCGGTATCAAAGTGTGGCTGGTGCTGCTGTTCGTCTACGGTATGAGCGGGCTGCTCTCCGGGCTCGGCGGGGTGATGAGCGCCTCGCGGCTGTACAGCGCCAACGGCAACCTCGGCATGGGGTATGAGCTGGACGCCATCGCCGCGGTGATTCTCGGCGGCACCAGCTTCGTCGGCGGCATTGGCACCATCACCGGCACGCTGGTGGGGGCGTTGATTATCGCCACGCTCAACAACGGCATGACGCTGATGGGAGTCTCCTATTTCTGGCAACTGGTGATCAAAGGGGCGGTGATCATCATTGCAGTGCTGATCGACAAATACCGTACCCGACACCATCAAAGTGCATAACAACAATACCCTACAGACAGAGGAAAACAGTATGCGTTTGAAACCCGTTGTAACCGCGCTCTGTGCCGGCGCGCTGCTGGCCGCGGCGCCGTTTACCCAGGCCAAAGAACTCAAATCTATCGGCGTCACGGTCGGCGATCTGGCCAACCCGTTCTTCGTGCAAATCACCAAGGGCGCCGAGCTGGAAGCCCGCAAGCTGGCCGGCGACAATGTAAAAGTGACGCTGGTCTCCAGCGGCTACGATCTGGGTCAGCAGGTATCGCAGATCGATAACTTTATTGCCGCCAAAGTCGACATGATTATCCTCAACGCCGCCGACTCAAAAGGGATTGGCCCGGCGGTAAAACGCGCAAAAGATGCCGGGATCGTGGTGGTGGCGGTGGACGTGGCCGCCGAAGGCGCCGATGCCACCATCACCTCCGATAACACCCAGGCGGGCGAAATGGCCTGTAAGTACATCTCCGACCGTCTGAAAGGAAAAGGTAACGTGGTGATTATCAACGGGCCGCCGGTGTCCGCCGTGCAGAACCGCGTCGAAGGTTGTCAGACCGAGTTTAAGCGCCACCCGGATATCAAGGTGCTCTCTTATAACCAGAACGCCAAAGGCAGCCGCGAAGGCGGCCTGGAAATTATGACCTCGCTGCTGGCGGCGAATCCGAAGATTGATGGCGTCTTTGCGATTAACGATCCTACCGCCATCGGTGCCGATCTGGCGGCAAAACAGGCGCAGCGTAATGAGTTCTTTATTGTCGGCGTCGATGGCAGCCCGGACGGTGAAGAGGCGCTGAAGCGGAAGAACTCGCTGTTTGTCGCGACGCCGGCGCAGGACCCGCAGGTGATGGCGGCGAAAGCGGTCGAGATCGGCTATGACATTCTGCAGGGTAAACCGGCGCCGACGGCCCCGGTGCTGATCCCGGTGACGATGATCGATAAAAACAACATCGGCAGCTATAAAGGCTGGACCGTCAAATAGGCACGATCGGGCCATCCCCGGCGCCGCGTTAGCCGGGGATTACCTGTTCTTACGCCGCTTTATCGCCGTGGATAACATCTGCGGCGAACACATAGCCCAGGCCGCGCAGGGTTTTGATCAGCGTCGGCTGGTGCGGGTTTAGCTCAATTTTGCGCCGCAGGCGCATGATCAGCACGTCAATCGTCCGATCAAAGACTTCGGTGCTTTCGCTATGCGTCAAGGCCAGCAGCTGCTCGCGGTTGAGCACCCGACGGGCGTTTTGCGCCAGCGCCAGCAGCAGAGCGTATTCCCCCTGGGTCAGCGGGACCGTTTGCTGCTGCGGGTTAAACAATTCGCAGCGAAACGTATCCAGCCGCCAGCCGTTAAATAGCAGCCCGGCTCCGCCGCCGCTCCCCTCCGGACTCAATGCGCCGCTGCGTCTGAGCACCGCCTTCACCCGCGCCACCACCACCCGGGAATTAAACGGCTTGGCGATATAATCATCGGCGCCCATTTCCAGCCCCACCACCACATCGGCCTCGCTACCGAGCCCGGTCAGCATCACCACCGGCAGTTCGGGTCTGCTGCGCTGCAGCTGCTGCAGCACCAGCAGCCCGTTGGTATCGGGTAAAATCATATCCAGCAGCACCAGCGAGATATCCGCCCGTTGCGCCGCCACCGCCAGCGCATCGCTGCCGGTCTGACACACCAGCACGTCAAAAACATGCGCGCTGAGCACGTCGCTAAGCAGTTCGCAAATTGCGCTGTCGTCATCAACGACCAAAATGACCGGTTTCATTATTTGCCTCTGCCCGTACGGAACGATCTCTGTCTGATTAATTCAGCAAAGCCCCCTCGACAAATCCATTTTCGCATCGCGTTTCTTCAATCAATGTCACATCTCTCCCCTCTTCGACACGTCAAAACTGACGACGCCCTGCTTTTCGTCAGCATTTAGCCCAAAAAATCGACGTATCATCAGTCAATACCCACAATGAAAGAATGGTATAGAAGATGCATATTGATGGCGTGATAGCGCATATGCGCCCATTGATAAACGGGAGCAAGACCGATGAAAAAAGTCGTCACGGTTTGCCCGTATTGCGCATCAGGTTGCAAAATCAACCTGGTGGTCGATAACGGCAAAATCGTCCGGGCTGAGGCGGCACAGGGGAAAACCAACCAGGGCACCCTGTGTCTGAAAGGCTACTATGGCTGGGATTTTATTAACGATACCCAGATCCTCACCCCGCGCCTGAAAACCCCGATGATCCGCCGTCAGCGCGGCGGCAAGCTGGAATCCGTCTCCTGGGACGAAGCGCTCGATTACGTCGCCGCTCGCCTCAGCGCCATTAAAGCCAAGTACGGCCCGGATGCTATCCAGACCACCGGCTCATCCCGCGGGACCGGCAATGAAACCAACTATGTGATGCAAAAATTCGCCCGCGCCGTTATTGGTACCAATAACGTCGACTGCTGCGCGCGCGTCTGACACGGCCCTTCGGTTGCAGGTCTGCACCAGTCGGTCGGTAATGGCGCTATGAGTAATGCCATCACAGAGATTGATAACACCGATCTGGTGTTTATCTTCGGCTATAACCCGGCGGATTCGCACCCTATTGTGGCGAACCACGTGATTAACGCCAAACGCAACGGGGCGAAAATCATCGTCTGCGATCCGCGTAAAATCGAAACCGCGCGCATTGCGGATATGCATATCGCGCTGAAAAACGGCTCGAACATTGCGCTGCTAAACGCCATCGGTCATGTGATTATTGCAGAGGAGCTCTACGATAAATCCTTCGTCGCCAGCCGTACCGAGGGCTTCGAGGAGTATCGCAAAATCGTCGAAGGCTATACGCCGGAGTCGGTGGAAGCGATCACCGGCGTCAGCGCACAGCAAATCCGCGAATGCGCCCGGATGTACGCGACGGCGAAATCCGCCGCCATCCTGTGGGGCATGGGGGTCACCCAGTTCTACCAGGGGGTGGAAACCGTACGCTCGCTGACCAGTCTGGCGATCATGACCGGCAACCTCGGCAAGCCGAGCGTCGGCGTCAACCCGGTGCGCGGGCAGAACAATGTCCAGGGCGCCTGCGATATGGGCGCGCTGCCGGATACCTATCCAGGCTATCAGTACGTGAAATTCCCGGAAAACCGGGAGAAGTTCGCCAAAGCCTGGGGCGTGGAGAGCCTGCCGGCGCACACCGGCTATCGCATCAGCGAACTGCCGCACCGCGCGGCCCACGGCGAAGTCCGGGCGGCGTACATTATGGGCGAAGATCCGCTGCAGACCGACGCCGAGCTGTCCGCCGTGCGTCAGGCGTTTGACGAGCTGGAGCTGGTTATCGTCCAGGACATCTTTATGACCAAAACCGCGTCGGCGGCGGATGTGATTTTGCCGTCCACCTCGTGGGGCGAACATGAAGGCGTCTACACCGCGGCGGACCGCGGCTTCCAGCGCTTCTTCAAAGCGGTGGAGCCGAAGTGGGATCTGAAAACCGACTGGCAGATTATCAGCGAAATCGCCACCCGAATGGGGTATCCGATGCACTACAACAACACCCAGGAGATCTGGGATGAGTTACGTCATCTGTGCCCGGATTTCACCGGCGCCACCTACGAGAAAATGGGCGAGCTGGGCTACATCATGTGGCCGTGTCGCGACGAGTCCGAGGCCGACCAGGGGACCTCTTATCTGTTTAAAGAGAAGTTCGACACCCCCAACGGCCTGGCGCAGTTCTTCACCTGCGACTGGGTTGCGCCGGTCGATAAGCTTACCGCCGAGTATCCGATGGTGCTCTCCACCGTGCGGGAAGTGGGCCACTATTCGTGCCGCTCGATGACCGGCAACTGTGCGGCGCTGGCCGCGCTGGCGGATGAGCCTGGCTACGCGCAAATCAATACCGCCGATGCCGCGCGTCTGGGGATCGAGGATGAAGCGCTGGTGTGGGTCAATTCGCGCAAAGGGCGCATCATCACCCGCGCACAGGTCAGCGATCGTCCGAATATCGGGGCGGTATATATGACCTATCAGTGGTGGATCGGCGCCTGTAACGAACTGGTCTCGGAGCACCTAAGTCCGATAACCAAGACGCCGGAGTACAAGTACTGCGCGGTGAACGTGGAACGCATTGCCGACCAGCGCGCCGCCGAGCAGTACGTGATTGATGAGTACAATAAGCTGAAATCCCGCCTGCGCGAAAGCGCGATGGGTTAAGGCGGGCGGTTTCCCCGCTGGCCTGACGCTGGCCGGGGAAACGCTTGAGTCATCAGGGTTGCGGGATCGCTGGCGCAGCCCACTTTTATCGCTCCTGGCAGCGGCCGCCATTTTCTTCCTTTTCACCTCCCTTTATACTGCCCGCTGTGTTCCTGACCGATAATAAAAAATGAAATACCTCTATTTACTTCTGACGCTGTACTCTCTCGCCGCAGGCGCAATGGAACCCGGCAGCCAGTACCAACAGCAGGCGCAAGCAGGCGATCCGCGAGCGCAATACTATCTTGCCGATACCTATGTCAGCTCCGGCGATTACCAGCAGGCCGAATACTGGGCGCAGAAGTCGGCAGATAGCGGCGACGGCGACGCCCTGGCGCTGCTGGCTCAGTTGAAGATCCGCAACCCGCAGCAGGCCGATTACAAGCAGGCCAGACAGCTGGCCGAAAAGTCGGTCCAGGCGGGCAGTAAGGCCGGGGAAATTATCCTTGCCCGCGTACTGGTGAATCATCAGGCCGGAGAGACGAACTATACGCACGCCATCGCCCTGCTGCAGGATGCCGCGCAGGATCCTGAAAACGATTCCGCCGTCGACGCCCAGATGCTGTTGGGTTTGATTTACGCCAGCGGCGTTCAAATCGCGGAAGATGACGCGCTGGCCACGCACTATTTTAAACGCAGCTCCTCGTTATCCCGTACCGGCTATGCCGAATACTGGGCCGGCATGATGTTCCTGCTGGGAGAAAAAGGCTTTATTGAACCCAACCAGCAGAAAGCGTTGCACTGGCTAAACGTCAGCTGTCAGGAGGGGTTTGATACCGGCTGTGAAGAGTTTGAGCGAATCACCAGAGGGTAATCTCTTCAGCCGTGGGCGGTTTTTAGGGCGTGGTTCAGGCGAAAGCGGGATCGCTGATGTGTGGTATGTCAGGCCACGGTGGAATGTTCCGTTCACGGTGCATGCGGAGCGTTTCTCACATCCGCGGCGTGGGAACGGCATGCGCCCGGACCGCCGCTAACAGAAATTCCCCTGGCCCGCGAAAACCGAAAAAAAACCCGGCGCGCTGCACCGGGCCTTTTATTTTAGTGGGCGGTTTTATCAAATTTGCCCAGCACTTCGCGCTCATACGCCAGCGCTTTTTTGCGGTCAAACTTGTGTTCCCACTTGGCGATAACCAGCACCGCCAGAGCATTCCCCACCACGTTCAGCGCGGTACGCGCCATATCAAGAATACGGTCAACGCCGGCGATAAACGCCAGACCTTCCAGCGGGATCCCCACGCTCCCCAGCGTCGCCAACAGCACCACGAAGGAGACGCCCGGCACGCCGGCAATCCCTTTCGAGGTCACCATCAGGGTCAGCACCAGGGTGATCTCCTGCCACAACGACAGGTCAATACCGTACAGCTGGGCGATAAAGATTGCCGCGATGCTCTGATACAGCGTGGAACCATCGAGGTTGAAGGAGTATCCGGTCGGCACCACGAAACTGGTGATCGAGGCCGGCGCGCCATAGGCTTCCATCTTCTCAATAATACGCGGCAGCACGCTCTCGGAGCTGGCGGTGGAGTAAGCCAGAATCAGCTCGTCTTTCAGGATGCGGATCAGGATCCAGATACTCAGCCCGCATACCCGCGCTACGATCCCCAGTACCACCAGCGCGAAGAACAGAATCGCGAAGTACACCAGAATCACCAGCTTGGCTAACGGCCACAGCGAGGCAAAACCGAAGGTCGCCACGGTGACCGAGATCAGCGCAAACACCCCGACCGGCGCATAGCGCATCACCATATGGGTGACTTTGAACATGGTTTCGGAAATGGAACGGAAAACGGTGACCAGCGGTTCGCGATGCGTCGCCGGCAGCGAGGAGAGACCCAGGCCGAACAGTACCGAGAAGAAGATAATCGGCAGCATATCGCCTTTCGCCATGGAGGCGATGATGTTGGTCGGCACCAGCGACAGAATCGTCCCCATCAGACCGTGGGCATGGCTCTGGACTTCCGCCGTCGTGCTTTGATATTTCGAAATATCCACCGCCGCCAGCTGCGACATATCAATGCCGCTGCCCGGCTGAAAGACGTTGGCCAGAGTAATCCCCAGCACGATCGCCACGGTGGTGATCACTTCAAAATAGATAATAGTTTTCGCGCCGATGCGGCCCAGCTGTTTCGCATCGCCAACGCCGGCAATCCCGACAATCAGCGTCGAAATCACTATCGGCACCACGATCATCTTGATCAGATGGATAAAGATATCGCCCGCCGGCGTCAGGAAATTCGAGATTAATAAATCCCGACTTTCGGCATGATAATGCAGGTAGCTACCCAGAAGGATGCCTAGCACCAGAGCCAGCAAAATTTGCCAGGCGAGGCTGACTTTTGTTTTTTTCATCACTACAGACTTCCTCAATGAAAGGCACCATTCCCGTGAGTAATGATGCCCACTGAAAGGGGTATGAATTGTGTTGCGTTGCTTTATGGGGTTTTTTAACGCGCGGTATCAGTATCATTTGCACGGCATGCTACGCAAGTCTTTAAGAACAGGGCTTTCCTCCAGGTTTCTGCATAAATTCACTAATTTCCCCCGGTTCTATTGCATAAGTATTTGTTATAAAAAAAATTTCATAAATTCCATTTCTATAAATTCATTTCGGTAATTATTTCACTTCAAAGTTTCATTTGGTTGATTTTCATTCAGTTGAATCAATGCGTGATCTGCCCCCCAAATAGCAAACAAAGCCGTCAAAGACCCTACTATTAACGTTTACTTGACATATATTTAACAATCTACAGGAGAAAAAAAGCCATGAGCCAAATACATAAGCACTCTATTCCCGCTAACATTGCGGACAGCTGCCTGATTAACCCGGAACAGTACAAGGCGCAATATCAACAATCTGTCAGTGACCCCGACGCGTTCTGGGGCGAACAAGGCAAAATCCTTGACTGGATGCGGCCCTATACGCGCGTGAAGAACACCTCGTTCGCGCCGGGCAACGTTTCCATTAAATGGTATGAAGACGGCACCCTAAACCTGGCCGCGAACTGCCTCGATCGCCACCTGGCCGAGCGCGGCGACCAGACCGCTATCATCTGGGAAGGCGACGACGCCAGCCAGAGTAAGAACATCACTTACCGCGAACTACATCGCGACGTGTGCCGTTTCGCCAACGTTCTGCTCAACCTCGGTATTAAAAAAGGCGACGTGGTCGCTATCTATATGCCGATGGTGCCGGAAGCGGCCGTGGCGATGCTGGCCTGCGCCCGTATTGGCGCTATTCACTCGGTTATTTTCGGCGGCTTTTCACCGGAAGCGGTTGCCGGACGTATCATCGACTCCAGCTCCCGGCTGGTGATCACCGCGGACGAAGGCCTGCGCGCCGGTCGCGCCATTCCACTGAAGAAAAACGTCGATGACGCGCTGAAAAACCCCAACGTCACCACCATTGAACACGTGGTGGTCCTCAAGCGTACCGGCGGTAACATCGACTGGCAGGAAAACCGCGACCTGTGGTGGAGCGATCTGCTGGCGAATGCCAGCGACCAGCATCAGCCGCAGGAGATGAATGCGGAAGACCCGCTGTTCATCCTCTATACCTCCGGTTCAACCGGTAAGCCCAAAGGGGTGCTGCACACCACCGGCGGCTACCTGGTCTATGCCGCCACCACCTTCAAATATGTTTTCGACTACCATCCTGGCGACATCTACTGGTGTACCGCCGACGTGGGCTGGGTAACCGGCCACAGCTACCTGCTGTATGGCCCGCTGGCCTGCGGCGCGACCACGCTGATGTTCGAAGGCGTGCCGAACTGGCCGACCCCGGCGCGGATGTGCCAGGTGGTGGACAAACACCAGGTCAATATTCTCTACACCGCGCCGACGGCGATCCGTGCGCTGATGGCGGAGGGCGATAAAGCCATCGAAGGCACCGACCGCTCTTCCCTGCGCATTCTGGGTTCTGTCGGCGAGCCGATTAACCCGGAAGCCTGGGAGTGGTACTGGAAGAAAATCGGCAACGAAAAATGCCCGGTGATGGACACCTGGTGGCAAACCGAAACCGGCGGCTTCATGATCACCCCGCTGCCGGGCGCCATCGAGCTGAAAGCCGGCTCCGCCACGCGTCCATTCTTCGGCGTTCAGCCGGTGCTGGTGGATAATGAAGGGACGCCGCTGGAAGGAGCGACCGAGGGCAATCTGGCGATCGCCGACTCCTGGCCGGGGCAGGCGCGAACCCTGTTCGGCGACCACGATCGCTTTGAACAGACCTACTTCTCGACCTTTAAAAATATGTATTTCAGCGGCGACGGCGCGCGTCGTGACGAAGATGGCTACTACTGGATCACCGGCCGCGTGGACGACGTGCTGAACGTTTCCGGCCACCGCCTGGGCACCGCTGAAATCGAATCGGCGCTGGTATCGCATCCGAAAATCGCCGAAGCGGCGGTGGTCGGTATTCCGCATAACATTAAAGGCCAGGCGATCTACGCCTACGTGACGCTGAACCATGGCGAAGAGCCGACGCCGGAGCTGTATGCGGAAGTACGCAACTGGGTACGGAAAGAGATTGGTCCGCTGGCGACGCCGGACGTGCTGCACTGGACCGACTCCTTACCGAAAACGCGATCGGGTAAAATCATGCGCCGTATTCTGCGCAAGATTGCCGCCGGCGACACCAGCAACCTCGGCGATACGTCAACTCTGGCGGATCCCGGCGTCGTGGAAAAACTGCTCGAAGAGAAGCAGGCCATTGCGATGCCATCCTGAAACGGACCTTATTCCCTACACCCTCTCCCCACAAGGGGAGAGGTCATAAATAATACGCCCTAAGGATTCCACGTAGCAGGAAAGCGCTAAGCCAGCCCTCTTCCCGACGGTACGCTGCCGGGCGGATAAGTGCTGCCGACAGACTGCACGTGGATGACGAAAGGGATACCTCTGGAGACGCTACGATGAATGAGCAAATTTGTCAGCGGGTAGAAAATAGTGCGCATTTCAGGGAGTTAGTTGCAACCCGGCAAAGGTTTGCCGCCATACTGTCAGTGATTATGCTGGTGATTTATGTGGGCTTTATTTTGCTCATCGCTTTCGCCCCCGGCTGGCTGGGTACGCCGCTGCATGCCGGCACCAGCGTTACCCGAGGTATCCCGATTGGTATCGGCGTTATCGTTATCTCATTCGTGCTGACCGGAATTTATGTCTGGCGGGCAAACGGGGAATTCGATCGGCTGACGAAAAGCATTATCAGCGAGGTGCACGCATCATGAAGAAATTCCTGACGGCGTTAGCCGCGGCGCTACCGTTTACCGCCAATGCCGCGGACACCATTGCCGGCGCGGTACAGCGCCAGCCGACAAACTGGCAGGCGATCATCATGTTCCTGATCTTTGTCGCCCTCACGCTGTATATCACTTACTGGGCGTCAAAACGCATGCGTTCGCGCAGCGACTATTACACCGCGGGCGGGAATATCACCGGCTTCCAGAACGGTCTGGCGATTGCCGGCGACTTTATGTCGGCGGCCTCCTTCCTCGGCATCTCCGCCCTGGTTTACACCTCCGGCTACGACGGGCTGATTTACTCTCTCGGTTTCCTGGTCGGCTGGCCGATTATTCTGTTCCTGATTGCGGAACGCCTGCGTAACCTCGGGCGCTATACGTTTGCCGACGTCGCCTCCTATCGCCTGAAACAAGGGCCGATTCGTACCCTTTCCGCCTGCGGTTCGCTGGTGGTGGTGGCGCTGTACCTGATTGCGCAAATGGTCGGCGCGGGCAAACTTATCCAGCTGCTGTTCGGCCTGAACTACCACATCGCGGTGGTGCTGGTCGGCGTGCTGATGGTGCTCTACGTGCTGTTCGGCGGCATGCTCGCCACCACCTGGGTACAGATCATCAAAGCGGTCCTGCTGCTGTGCGGCGCCAGCTTTATGGCCTTTATGGTGATGAAGCACGTCGGCTTCAGCTTCAATAATCTGTTCAGCGAAGCAATGGCGGTGCACCCGAAAGGGGCGGCGATTATGAGCCCTGGCGGGTTGGTGAAAGACCCGATATCGGCGCTGTCGCTCGGCCTTGGGCTGATGTTCGGTACCGCAGGGCTGCCGCATATTCTGATGCGCTTCTTCACCGTCAGCGACGCGCGCGAAGCGCGTAAAAGCGTGTTGTACGCCACCGGTTTTATGGGCTACTTCTATATCCTGACCTTTATTATCGGCTTCGGCGCGATCATGCTGGTCGGGGCGAACCCGGCGTTTAAAGATGCGGCGGGCCAGCTCATCGGCGGCAATAACATGGCGGCGGTACACCTGGCGGATGCGGTTGGTGGCAACCTGTTCCTCGGCTTTATTTCCGCGGTCGCCTTCGCCACCATTCTGGCGGTGGTGGCGGGCTTAACCCTGGCAGGCGCCTCGGCCGTTTCCCATGACCTGTATGCCAACGTTTTCCGCAAAGGGGCCAGCGAGCGCGACGAGCTGCGGGTATCGAAAATCACCGTGCTGGTGCTGGGCGTGGTGGCGATTCTGCTGGGGATTCTGTTTGAGAACCAGAACATCGCCTTTATGGTGGGACTGGCCTTCTCCATCGCCGCCAGCTGTAACTTCCCGATCATTCTCCTGTCGATGTACTGGTCAAAACTGACCACCCGCGGCGCGATGGTCGGGGGCTGGCTGGGGCTGCTGACCGCCGTTATCCTGATGATCCTCGGCCCGACGATTTGGGTGCAAATTCTCGGTCATGAGACGGCGATATTCCCGTATGAATATCCGGCGCTGTTCTCCATCGCCATCGCCTTTGTCGGCATCTGGCTCTTCTCAGCCACCGATAACTCAGCGGAAGGGATGCGCGAGCGCGAACTGTTCCGCGCCCAGTTCATCCGTTCACAAACCGGGATCGGTATCGAACGCGGTCAGGCGCATTAACCCGATCTTCCCCGGCCGTCCGGCCGGGGAAGATCAAAACATCAGCAGGCGCACCAGCGGCGCCGCCAGCACCATCACCACGCCGGAGAACATCATTACCAGGCTGGCAACCACCCCTTCCTGTTGTCCCAGCTCATAAGAGCGCGCGGTCCCGGCGCCGTGCGAAGCCGCGCCGAACCCGGCCCCTTTCGCCATTCCTTCACGAATCGACAGGCGTAAAAACAGCACATCGCCCACCGCCATCCCAAATACTCCGGTGACCACCACAAACAACGCCACCAGATCGGGCTGGCCGCCAAGCGGTTTGGCCGCCGCCAGCGCAAACGGGGTGGTAACCGAACGCACCGCCAGGCTACGCTGAATCTCATCAGAAAGGGTAAACAGGCGCGCCAGCCAGACCGAGCTGCACACCGCCACCAGCGATGCGGTGAGCACCCCGGCGGTCAGCGACATCCAGTGGCGCTTAATAATAGTCAGGTTGTCATACACCGGGACGGCAAAAGCAATGGTCGCGGGGCCCAGCAGCCATAGCAGCCAGTGGGCCTCTCCCATATAGCTCTGATAGGAGATGTGGCCAAAGACCAGAATCAACACCAGCAATATCGGGGTAAAGACCAGCGGCATCAGCGGGAGCTTGTGGAAACGGCGATACAGGCGCTTATTGGCAAAATAGAGCGCCAGCGTCGCAATCAAACACAGGACGCTCAGTTGAAAATCACTCATGCTTCATCCTGCTGATTTCATAGCGGTACACTTTATCCACCACCCACGCCGTTGCCCCCAGCACCATCAGGGTGCTCAGCGCAATCACCAGAAAAATGCGCCAGCCGTCCACCATCAGCAGCTGGGTATAGTTCACCACCGCCACCACCGCCGGGACGAAAAACAGCAGCATTTCCGCCAGCAGCCAGCGCGCGCCAGCCCGCACCCAGTTCAGCGGGATGATCCGACAAACGATGAGCGCCAGCAGCATCAACATCCCGACCACGTTCGCCGGTAGCGGCAGATGCAGCCAGTTCACTAAATATTCGGCACAGACGAACAGTCCGGCGTAGATCAGTACCTGAACCGGTACCTGGAGACGTTGTACCACGAAGGGGGTGACGCGAGCTGGCGCGAAGGCCATGAGCTGAATTCCTGAAAAAGAGGCGAGAGGAGCAGTATAGAGAGCCGCCTGAGCGGACAGAAATGAATTAAAATCATCACAGGTATAGTCTCAGGGAATAATTATGGATATCCGAACGCTGCGCTATTTTGTTGAGGTGGTCCGTCAGCAGAGTTTCACTCGCGCGGCGGAAAAACTTTTTGTCACTCAGCCCACCATCAGCAAAATGCTCAAAAACCTCGAGGATGAGCTGAACTGTACTCTGCTGATTCGCGATGGCCGCAAGCTCCTGCTGACCGATACCGGCCGGGTGGTATTCGAGCGCGGGCAGGCGATTCTTGGCGAATTTCATCAACTGAAATCGGAGCTCAGCGATATTAACCATCTGCATAAGGGCATCCTGAAACTGGGGATCCCGCCGATGGTCGGGATGCTGATGGCTGAGCCTATCAGCCTGTTTCGCCAGCGCTACCCGGGCGTGGAGCTCAAAATTTCTGAGTTTGGCGGCCTGACGGTACAGCAGGCGGTCAGCAACGGCGAGCTGGATCTCGCCATGACGGCGCTGCCGGTTGATGAGGAAAGCGGCCTGGCGACTCTGCCGCTGTTCAACCACCCGCTGTGCGTGCTGACCCCCAGAACCGAGCAGTGGCAGCACGTGCGGTCACTCTCCCCGGAGGCCCTCGCGGCCCACCCGCTGGTGATTTATAACGAAGATTTCGCCCTCAGCCGCCAGCTGATGGCGCTGTTTACCTGCCATGACGTGAAGCCCCGCATTGCGGTACGCAGCGGCCAGTGGGATTTTCTCGCGGCCATGGTGCAGGCCGGGATCGGCGTAGCCATCCTGCCGCAGCCGATCTGTGAACGCCTCGACCCCCAGAATTTTTGCTGGATACCGTTGCAGAGCGAACTGCACTGGGAGCTGGGTATGATTTGGCGGGAGGGGGTCTATCTGTCGCACAGCGCGCAGGCATGGCTGGAGTGCAGTAAAGCGTTCTGGCTGGCGCCCTGAGCGTTAATTAAGCCGGTTTCCCGGGCCGCGCGAGGCTAACCCGGGTGACCGCAACGCGCCGTCTCCCCGGACGCACAACGCGAGCGGGGAGACGGGGAGCGCTTACTGATCTTCAATTAACAGCGCTTCCAGCAGGTCAAGATCGTGCAGCAGCTTCTGCAGCGTTTCATTGCTGATCTGCCGGGTAGCGCGCAGGTGATACAGCTCGCCACGCTCCGAGCGCAGCGCCGCCAGACGGAAGCGGCGTTCAAGCTGCTCCTCGAGCATTGAGGTTTCCACATCGTTACGCCCATCGACGCGGCGACGCAGATTACCGATCACCCGCGAACTGACTTCGGTCAGCAGCTGATTATCAATGTTCTCTTTGGTGTCCGCCGCCAGGCGCTCTTCCATCTTCTGAATCGCGACAATCGCGACGTCCGCCGTTGCCGCACGCGCCAGACGCTCCTCTTTACGCTGCTGATCGCGATCGCCCGACTCGATATGGCGCAGCAGAATCGGCAGCGCAATCACGCCGACAAACAGCGAGAACAGAATCACCCCGGCGGCGAGGAAGATCAGCTCATAGCGGGCCGGGAAGACGTTGCCGTCCGGCAGCAGCAGCGGTATCGACAGCACACCGGCGAGGGTAATCGCTCCGCGCACCCCGGCGACCGAAGAGATCAGCAGCTCACGGGTCGTCCACGAGCCAAACTCCATCGGTTTTCTTTTCAGAAAGCGCTGGCTCAATTTACGCATCGTCCACAGCCAGCCAAAACGCACCAGCATCAGCGCGGCGTAGATCAGGATAATGTCGGTAAACAGCATCCAGGTTTCGACATTCGGGTCCGCTTCCGCCGCCACCAGCGAGGTCGACAGGATATCCGGCAGCTGCAGGCCCAACAGCAGGAAGACCATGCCGTTAAAGACGAACTCCAGCATCGCCCAGGTGCTGTTCGCACGCAGGCGCATAGCCAGCGGCGCGGTACGCATCACCCCGGAGCGGGTGATGGTCATCCCGGCGGCCACCGCCGCCAGGATCCCGGAGACGCCGATATGTTCGGCAATCAGGTAGGACGCAAACGGCAGCAGGAACAGCAGGACGATTTGCGTCGCGGGCTCATCGCCGCCCCAGCGGCTGAGGAAGCGCATCGAGCGGCCATACAGCCAGCTGACCACAAACCCGGCCAGGATACCGCCAATCGCTACCTTGAGAAATTCCACCGTCGCGCCGCCGACGGTAAAGACCATCGTGCCCATCGCCACGGCGACGGCAAACTTCAGCGAGACCAGGCCGGAGGCGTCGTTCATCAACGCCTCGCCCTGCAGAATCCCCATAATTTTTTTCGGGATGCGCCCTTCTCCGACGATGCCCGACAGCGCCACGGCATCGGTCGGCGACAGTACCGCCGCCAGCGCGAAAGCCGGAATCAGCGGAATCCCCGGGACGATCCAGTAAATCAGGAAGCCAATCCCGACCACCGTCACCAGCACCAGAGCCAGCGCCAGTCCGAGAATCTCTCGCCCGTGCTCAATAAACTCACGGGTCGGCGTCTTCCAGCCGTCGGCAAAGAGCAGCGGCGGGATAAACAGGACCAGGAAGAGTTCAGGGTCGAACTCAACGTGCAAACCAAAGGTCGGCCAGGCTAACAGCGCGCCAATGGCGATTTGCATCAGTGGTAGTGGAACCTGAAAGGGCAGGACACGCGTCACCACCCCGGAGAGAGAGACCACGAGGGTCATGATGAGTATGGTAAAGAATATTTCCATGTGTTCCCTGTTTGCAGCGTTTTCTTATTTTGCACCTGAGGCGTCATGTCTCTGGATAATACGCTACTCAGATTAACGCAAAAGGAAACAGGATGTGGCTTAAAAAATAAAACGGGCGGCCTGAGCCGCCCGTTAGCCGCAGGAAAAGCTTAAATCGCCCAGCCGCCGGCGTAGAAGATCACCAGCGCCGCCGCAATGATGACGGTCCCCAGGTTCAGCTTACGCCACTCCCCGGATACCAGACGGCCAATCACCAGGGTGGCAAAACCGATCATGATGCCGGTGACGATGTTACAGGTCAGTACGATGAACACCGCGGTAATCAGCCCCGCCATCGCATCAACGAAATCGTTGAAGTCGATTTTCGCCACGTTGCTCAACATCAGCAGGCCGACGTACATCAGCGCCGGCGCCGTTGCATAGGCAGGCACCAGGTAAGAGAGCGGAGAGAGGAACAGAATCAGCAGGAACAGCACGCCAACGGTGACGGCGGTCAGACCGGTTTTGCCGCCCGCCGCGGTGCCTGCCGCCGATTCGATATACACCGCCGCCGGAGCCGCCCCGACCACGCCGGAGAAGACACTGCTCAGGGAGTCGGTGGTCAGCGCTTTCCCGCCGTTGATAATCTGCCCGTCTTTATCCAGCAGGTTCGCCTGCCCGGCGACCGCGCGAATGGTGCCGGTGGCATCAAATACCGCCGTCATCACCAGCGCCAGCACGCTGGGCAGCACCACCGGATTCAGCGCGCCGATGATATCGAGGCTGCCAATCAGCGAGTTGCCCTGGTCATCGCTCAGCGAGGGCATCGCGAAAATACCGGAAAAGTGTACGTTCGGGTCAAAAATCAGGCCGACGATCGAAACGCCAATAATGGTCAGCAGGATCCCGCCCGGCACTTTCATTTTTTCGAGGCCGATAATCACCGCCAGCCCCACCAGCGACATAATCACCGGAAAGCTATCGAAATGACCGAGCGTAACCGGCAGACCGTCCAGCGGGTTTTTAATCACCAGGCCCACGCCGTTGGCGGCGATCAGCAGCAGAAACAGACCGATACCAATACCGGTGCCGTGCGCAACGCCCTGCGGCAAATTGCGTAGGATCCAGCTGCGGATGCCGGTGGCGGAGATAATGGTGAACAGCACGCCCATCAGGAATACGGCGCCCAGCGCTACCGGAATGCTGATATGCTGCCCCAGCACCAGGCTGAAAGCGGTAAAGGCGGTCAGCGAGATCGCGCAGCCAATGGCCAGCGGCAGATTCGCCCACAGCCCCATGACGAGGGAGCCGACGCCGGCAACCAGGCAGGTGGAAACAAATACCGCCGCCGGAGGGAACCCGGCTTTACCCAGCATCCCCGGTACCACAATCACCGAGTACACCATCGCCAGGAAGGTGGTTAAGCCGGCAACAATCTCCTGACGCACGGAGCTGCCGCGAGCTGAAATTTTAAACCAGGCGTCTAGTGAACCGCCGGTACGCGCTGAAGGCGTAGACATAGAAAACTTCCCCTGAAAATTTTAATCGTCCGTCGGTATGCGTGGTGGACCATCCACTGCCAGTTAAACGCGATCTCCTTGTGCTACCTCACAGCGCCAGGGGGGCTGCAAATAGCAAACGTTTAACTCCGCGCATACGCTACGGTGGTCAGAATGAATTTACCCACCCCTCTGAAAAGAGGTAAATAGCGGGCAAAATAAAAAGGCAAACGATTATCCAGCCTTTAGATAGGCCTTTTCAACTGAAGTTTGTGGTCATTCGCTAAATTTTGCTTATGGCGTTCATGAAATAACCAGCGGGTGCGCAAACGTTATCGTCCATGCGCAATCCGCTAACATTTTTGTATTATGTTGCGCGCCATGGTCGCCGGTCATCACAAAAACCACTGTCTTAGCCCGGCAGGGTGAACGGACCGCCGCGCTGGATCGCTCGCTGCCAGGCCGGGCGCTGCTCGACCCGCTCTCGCCATTGCCGGATATGCGGTAAATCCTCAATACCGCCGCGCGCCAGTAGCGCCATCACCGGGAAGCTCAGCTGGATATCAGCCATGCTGAGCTGCGCGCCGGCAAACCACGGCTGGCGAGAAAGATGATCCTCAATATAGCGGGCGTGAGTGGCAATTTGCCGGTTCAGCCAGGCCTTCTGCACGCCCTTGCCCAACGCTTTGCCTAATGTGCGCATGCCGAGCGGAATCGGCGGTTTACCGAGGCTGGCAAACACCAGTTTCAGCAGCAGCAGCGGCATCAGCGACCCCTCGGCATAATGCAGCCAGAAGCGATATTGCAGCTTATCCGCCATCGCCTGCGGCCTGAACTGCTGTGCGTTGTCGTAGGTTTCCTGCAGATATTCCAGAATGGCGCCCGACTCCGCCAGCACGTAGCCGTTATCTTCCACCACCGGCGATTTACCCAGCGGGTGGATCTTCTTTAACGCCGGGGGCGCCAGCATGTTTTTTTCCCGCTGGTAGCTGACTATTTGATAAGGCAGCTGGAGTTCTTCGAGCGCCCATAGCACGCGCTGCGATCGCGATTGATTGAGATGATGTACCGTCAGCATGAGGCCTCTCCCGTTATTCGTTCGAATTAACTATAGGAACTGACGGCGATTGACGGAAAAATTTCGCTGAAATAAACGGGTGAAATCACCGGGCTGTGCCACAATTACAGTGTCGGCGCAATCCGGAACCTCCAGCAACATCTTGCGCAATACCGAGGGGAGCCGATGTCGGGGGAAACCCTCCTGGGAACCATCAGGATAGAGTAAAAAGACAAAGACCGGAAAACAACTAAAGCGCCCTGTTGTGGCGCTTTAGTTTTATCAGTCATCTTCCAGCAGGCGCGCGCCGGTCCCCTCTTCGCCCAGCTTATCTCCCGGGTTACGCAACGGGCAGTCGCGCCGCGACAGACAGCCACAGCCAATGCAACCATCAAGCTGATCGCGCAGCGCGGTTAAGGTATGAATGCGCCGGTCCAGCTCTTCCCGCCACTGCGATGAGAGCTGCTTCCACTCTTTCGCACTGAGGTTATGCCCTTCCGGCAACACGCCAAACGCATCGCCGATGGTCGCCAGCGGAATACCGATACGCTGGGCAATCTTGATGATCGCCACGGCGCGCAGCACGTCGCGCCGATAGCGTCGCTGATTGCCGGTATTACGCTGGCTGTGAATCAGCCCTTTGCTTTCATAAAAGTGCAGGGCGGAAACGGCAACGCCGGTGCGTTTTGCCACTTCCCCTGGGGTCAGCAGCGTTTTGATGCGGGGTGATTTCTTTTCCATAAAAGCGCTTTACCTCAAGTTAACTTGAGGAATTATACTCGCCCGCAGACAAAACGACGAATCGAGAATTGAGAGAGGCCGCTTTATGTCCCATCAGGATATTATCCAAACGCTTATTGAATGGATTGATGAACATATCGATCAACCACTTAACATTGATGTAGTCGCCAGAAAATCGGGATACTCAAAATGGTATCTTCAGCGGATGTTCCGCGCCGTTATGCATCAAACGCTCGGCGATTACATTCGTCAGCGCCGGTTATTGCTGGCGGCGGAGGCGCTTAGAACCACCCAGCGTCCGATCTTTGATATTGCGATGGATCTTGGTTATGTGTCGCAGCAGACGTTCTCACGGGTCTTCCGCCGGGAGTTCGACCGCACCCCCAGCGACTATCGCCATCAGATTTCCGCCTGACCGATTTGCGTACCTGGGCGGAGCGCCATCGGGGAGTTCACCAGCCAGCGTCTGAACTCCGGCAGCGGCATCGCCCTGGCAAAGTGCCAGCCCTGACAATACTGAACGCCGCGCTGCCGTAGCCAGTTGACCTGGTCTGGCGTTTCGACCCCTTCGGCAACGATCTTCAGGTGCAGACTGCAAGCCATATCAATAATATGCTCGACGATCATCCGGCTGGAGCTATTGGTGGTGAGGGTATCGATAAAAGATTTATCGATCTTAAGAATGTCCACGTTCAGCGAGTGGAGGTTATGGAGATTGGAATAGCCGGTACCAAAATCATCAATGGCGATCTCATAGCCCGCCTCGCGAAAGGCCTGGATAACCGGCGTGGTTTTCTGCACATCAATAAACCCACGTTCGGTGACCTCAATTTTTATCTGCTCGATGCGGATCGCGTAGCGCTCCGCCTTTTCACCGATTTGGGCGATAAGCCGCGATGAGTGAAAATCGGTAGCGGAGAGGTTAATCGCCACATACAGCTGCGGATGCCGCGCCAGAAACTCCCCCACTTCCGCGAACAGCTCGTCCACGACATAGTCGGTCACCCGGGCCATCATTCCTTCATTTTCCGCCAGCGGAATAAATTCGGCCGGGCCCATCACCGGGCCATCGCACCCCGGCCAGCGCAGCAGCGCTTCAACACCGACGCAGCGGTTATTTTTAATATCGATGATCGGCTGATAATGCAGGCATAGCTGACGGCGATTTAACGCGCGCTGCAACTTCTTGCGCGGGGAATGGTATTGTTGCCGGGTTCGCGACCACACCAGCAAAATCAGCATGCTGCAAATCAGACCCAGCGGGAGGGTGAGCGTCATCTGATCGTATAAGCCCTGATAATAGCTGGCGTATGAAGTGGACATAATCACGGCGATCGGGCGGATTGCCGAGTGGGCGACGGTATACACCCGGTTGTCATGCTGGAAAAAGGCGTCCTGGTGACGAATTTGCCGGTGTAACCCACGCACGTCGGCATTGCGGCTGGTGGAAAAAAAGAGGTGCGTTTTGGTATCAAACAGACCGTAGGCCAAATCTTTATCACTTGATATTAACGAACTGTAGGAAAGTGGGTTAATCACCGCGACGTAGCGTCCGCGCTGCATATAGTTCATGGCAAAGCCGGGATAGAAAGGCGTATCGCGGTAGTAGTAGATAGCGACATCCGGTCTTTTGGTATAGTTCGCCGGCGGAATGCGCCAGGGAGTATCAGGGTGTACCGCGGTAGAACAAAAAAACCGACTGCCGTTGGCATAAATTAAATCATCAACGTAAAGCGAACTGCGAACAATCGTCAGCATATATTGCTGATGGCCAGGAGAGCATATTGTCCCTTGATATTGCATGGCCATTTCCCGCGCCCGCTCGGCCTCATAAATGACCATTTCCGTTTTTTGCAACGCCAGTTGAGAAAATGAACGAAGCTGGTCCGTGGTTTCCGCTTTAGCTCTGATTTGCGCAAACCACAGCGCCAGAACCACCGGTAGCAGGACCACGAGGGTAATACCAAATGTTCTCAACACCTTGTGCAGTGTGCGACGATTCATTTCCGCTGTTTATCCATGCGATACGCCTTAATCACGGTAAAAGATCACTCCTGTTGTAATACAACAGAGACTATTTCCAGCAACCCGCCATTTGATGTAAAACCCCACCTTCAATAATGATGAATAATACTGATTTCATCGGGAATCGAGAAACATTCTCGACATTATGCGAGCAGTACCACGCTCTGATTCGGTTTATCCGTACGATCGTCGGAAATAAGTCATAAAAGCCGCAGAGAAACGCGACAAAAAAGAAATCAAAGGCCGGGAATGTGAAGTTTATAGCCTGAGTGAACACTAAAAATATCCCCCACCATTATCCACAATAATAACAAGGTTTAAAAACAGCCAAAAAACGCCCATTTTTGGCTGGCGAATAAAACAGCAAGTGTGATATAGTTCACACAACTTAATGAAACAAGAACAGTGTTTCATTACTCCCTTGATCGCCCGTAGATAGCCAGAGCGCCACGTCATTGTCAGTCTCGCCAGGTTGTCAAAGGCACCCGACTTTCTTTGAGGATGAGGTTGATGGCTTCCATTACTACCAGTGTCATACTCTTGCGCTGGCCGCTGGTGAGCGCGGTTTTGATGTTTTTGGCCAGTTCGATGAACATTCAGCTGCGCAAAAGTGACTATGCGGGACTAGCGGTGATTTGTAGCTGCCTCGGCCTGGTCGCCGCCTGCTGGTTTGCCACCGGCCTGTTAGGTATCACCCTGCTGGATATCGCCAAAATCTGGGGCAACATCAAAGACGTGATGGTCGACGTCATGAGTCAAACGCCGCCAGAATGGCCGATGATGATGACCTGATAATAAAAAAGCTTCCCTGCGGGAGGCTTTTTTATTTGCCCGGCGCTCACGACGGGCAATCCGACGATATTTTAATAAACTTATCATTATAGATAATATACTTATTGCCAGGCTGGCGCAGTGCCGCCTGGCGAACCACATCCCCAGGCCGCAAATACCAGGCCTCACCCTCTTCTTCCGTTGATTCACACCCCGGTTTGATCAGCAGCTTAAACCAGGTATTACCGCTGTTGCTGACGCTCCCCGCCTGGCGATCGAAAGCCCATTGGAACTGTACCTGCCGCGGACGCACCACCAGAATCGTCTCCATCACCACGATCGGATCGATGCCGATCGCCGCGCCGGCGGCATTGTAGGCGATACGGTTACGGGTGGGAATTTCGCGAAATGCAACCCGGTAGTATCGCTCGCGGTTATCCTGCGGGCCGTGATAATAGAATTTAAAGTACTCCCCTTCCCCGGCCTGCAGGGTCAGCTGACGCGGAGCAAAGAGCAGCTCGCCGTCCGCCGGACGCGAGCGCACCTCGTTGCCTCCCGGACGGTCGATGCCGATGACTGAAATCTGGTACAGGCGCGCGCTCTGGTTGTTATTCAGTACCCGTTTGGCGACAAAATTATCCTCCGCTCCCAGCGAAAAGGTTAAGTTGCCGACGGCGATCGCCCCACTCGTTGCGGGCAAGCTGAGCAACAGCAGCCCCGCAGCGGCCTGCAGCAGTTTAATTAATATTACGCCACGTCGCCTGGACATGAATCTCTCCTGAAGCACTCACTTCACCAAACCAGCCATCGTTATCAATCGTTCTTAACGAAATATCGTCGTTCATCGGGATGGAAAATTTTACCGTGGTCTTGTTCATTACCCCGGCATCGCCGGAAGCATCCGTCCACGGCGTCGTCAGCCACAGCGCATCCGTCATATCGCGCCAGCGGTCGTCACAGCCTGCGTCGTAGGTTTTGACGCTGCCACTCTGGGTGGTAAATGCCAGCAGCCCCGGAAAGGGGACTTTTGTCGTGCCGTCTGCCGAACTGAAGAGGCAGTAGGAACGACCGGCGATCGACTGCGCCGGACCGGTCACTTTGATCAATACCTCATCGGCGGCCGTTCTTCCGCTGGTGGTGACGATATAGCCAAAATCGAGCGCAGGCTGCCCCGGGCCGACGTTTCCCTCGCGTGAGGGTGAGCTGATGTACTCATCGGAGATAATGCTGATGCTAAAATCGCGCGGCTTAATAATGAGCGAGTTGGAGGTCGAAAACTCATACCAACCGGACTCCGGCGAAGTGGTGTTCTGAAAACGGAAGTTAAACAGATCCTGGGTGTTGATATCGCTGATGCCCAGCGCCACCATCTGCTTAAAAAAGTTGCTGGAAAAGAAGATGTAGACCGCATCCGAGGCTTTCATCTCGTTAAAGGTATAGTAATAGGCGGTACCGCTAACCGGCTTCCAGCTATTCCCGTTCAGGCTGAACTGCATATCATACATATTCACCGCTGAGGTCAACGATGAGTTATTAATGGCCGGGAAAATATGGATTGAGGTATTGCTCAGTCCGTTATGCTGCAGCGTATAGTTGACCATTTTGCAGCTCAGGCCGCTACGGGTGCCAATCGTCTGCGCCTGACAGTTAGTACTGCCCTCGCCCAGCGTGGGGATCCCATCGCTATTGATAAAGACTTCCGTCAGCGAATGGGTGTTGATGAGCTTCAGATTGGCCGCTTTCGTGTGAGTGACCTTGCGCACATACCAGGCGCCTGAAGCCTGATCCTTACAGCGCGCTCCGCTGGTCGCATCGTAGTTTACGGAGGTCTGGCAGGCATTGATGGTCATCGACAGGCTGCCGCCCACCGGCTGCTGCTGCAGATACTGATAGAACGAGTCCGACATCATGCCGTGCATCCACTTTTGCCCACCGGTGGTGACCGTTACGCCATAGAAACCGTTCGCGTCCGTGACCTGCGGCAAAATCAGGCTGGTCGCCATATCGCAACCGGCATACCAGTTAATACAGCGCAGGCCGCTCAGCGGATACGACACCGGCGCGTTTTCCAGCCACATATCAAACTTCCAGTTGGCGTTAAGTCCGGTATTAAAACCATTATCGATATAGCCCAGGCTCTGCTGATAGATGGTGCCGCTTCCGGTATATTTCAGCCTGGTCCAGCGGCTGGCGCCGGTCATACGCGGATCCAGCACCCCGCCAGGAGTGACGAAAAAGTTATCGTCGGAGTTGTTTTCCACGAAAACATACTGCACCGCGGCCGCATCCGCCCAGGTTGTCTTCGTCACCGCCGCGTCTGTCCGCGCCGCGCACAGCGCGGCGATAAACAGGCACATCAACGGGAGCCACTTAGCTTTCATTACCTTCTCCTGCCTGCTGCAAGCTGGCGTAAGTTTTCAGACCGGTACAGACCACATCGCCGACCCAAACCGCCCCGCGCGCCTGGCTAAGCTCCAGACCCACTTCGCAGCTCTGGTTATTGCCGTAGGTGAAATCGATGGTCGGATATTTTTTATCCACATCCATCACAAAGCCGCCGCTGCTATCGGTGCGGGTACGGCCAATGTGGTTATTGATATGCGCATTCGCCAGCAGCGTGCCGTCCTCGGCGCGGATGCGCCCGGAAACGGTCACCATCTGTTTCACCTCCGGTTCAATGATCGCCACGTTGCCCGGATAGAGCGTCAGTCGGCTCTTGCGGCTGCTGACGATGTCGTAGCTGTCGAGGGAGTTCTTACTGTTCTGGAGTTCCACTTCATAACGGCTGTATGGCGAAAGCGGCAGATAGTTACGCTTGCCGGAGAGCTGGACTAGCCGCCCGTTGACCTTCGCGCTCAGCTTGCCGTCATCATCAAGATCGGTTTTAAAAATCACCCCGGCATTGCCGTCGGTCCGCCCGCTGGCGGCGATATTCCGCCCCTGCCAGCCGACGCTGCCGGTGGCGGTCAGGTTGGTATTCACATAGCCGTCTGCGCCGCTGTTGATATTCAGCGTACCGTTGGCGTAGCGCGTATCAAACTGGGCATAGGCTCCGCCGCTCAGCGTTTTGTCATCTCCGGTGTCCCCGGAAATCGCCCGGGAAATATTGGCGCCAAGCGTACGCACCATCCCCTCATCAAACTGCTTACGCGCGGCCAGGTTAGCCATGGTGTAGCCGTTCTGGTGGGTCATGCCGGCGCTGAACCAGTTGCCCAGCGGCAGCGAGAAGTCCAGCGCGATATATTTCCCGGTACTCGCGCTACTGCTGCCGTTATTGAAACGCTGAACCCCGGCACGCAGGCCCAGCGAACCAAAGGCGCCGCTAAACAGGGTCTGATAGTAATCGGCGGTGTAGTAATGGCTGCGATAGCGGCGATCATCGTTATAGCTGACGCTAAAGGTGCCGAGTTTTGACCACAGCGGGTTCAGGTTAAGCGTCCCGCCGATCGCCCGGTTATTGGCATCGCTACGCCGCAGCTTGTCGCCGATGATGGTTTTTTCCTGGTTAACCCAGACGGTGCTAAATCCCCCCGGCAGCGAGGTGCTGATGCTGCCGATACTGCTCCAGGAGCTATCGCTGGCCAGCATATTCTGCAGGTTAACGCTAACCGCCTCCGTCAATGGCAGGGTCAGGCGCGTCTCGGCCACGGCGTTGCTATCATAGCCGTAGCCGGTCGCCGCCCAGTTGATGGCGCCGACGGAGCCGGACGTGGACGCGCCCGCCAGCCAGCTCTCTTTTGCCGGCTGGCTCTTTTTACCGCTCTCCGACCAGCGGTCCATGTGGAAGCTGCCGCCCCAGATTTGCCATGCCAGCGGCGCGCCGGCCCCACGGCCGCGGCTGAAGAGCTTGTTCACGCGCTGGGTCCGTTTGCTCACGACCCGGCCGTTGACGATCGTTTCAACGTCAACATCATAAATCCCGTACGGCAATCCTCGGGTGTCCACTTCGTGGTTGCCCATCATAAAGTTCTGCACGCTCAACAGCCGTCCGTCGCGCGACAAATGCACTTCACCCGCCGCCGGTAAAAAGGCGACGATCGGCGTCACCGATTGTGAATGATCAAACACCGTCGAGCTCGCCTGGTTGCCCCATGAGGCGCCGTAGATTTTCCCGGCCGAGATGGCGGTCATCGGCCCCAGAGACTGTAAATTCCACGTATCCAGCATGCCGCCGGCAAAGCGATGGCCGGCAAAATCACGCTCATACATGGCCTTATAAATCTCGCTATCCTGATTGCGGGTTCCGACGCCGTACAGCGAGCCATCCAGCACGATATGGTGTTCACGCAGCGAGCTGACGTTGTTCAACGACAGATAGCTGGAGGTACTGCTCCCGCCGTTGCGCATCTGGTTGTTATAGACCCCGAGGTTATAGTTCAGGCTGCTGCTGATCGCGTTGACGCTGGACTGGCCGATATCCTCACTGCGCGCTCGCAGCACGGTACCCAGCGCCTCGCGCTTCACCACCAGTTGCAGCAGCAGCTGACGCAGGCTGAGCTGTAGCCGCGCATCGGTCGTGAGGCTGATACGTAAATCGCCATTGAAGGCTTCATTCGCCAGCCCGGTCAGCGTTTTCCGGGTTGGTTCGCTCACGCTGGCGTTGTCGCCGCGCTCTTCCAGCTGGATATGGCGGACGCGCAGCGTGCCGTTGTCCAGCCAGATAAAGGCGCTTCCGAGGCGCTGATCGTCCTGAGTCCCCGCGCTGCCCTCCAGATGCAGAAACAGCGGAATACTCATTCCATCCTGCAGCGCCTGGCTGAATGCCTGGGGAATCACCACTCCACCCATTTGCTGTATCTGCGGTTGGGCAGCACTGACGCTAAGCGGAATAGAAAAAATGGCCATACCGTAGGCAAAGAGCGTTTGCAGCTCAGGTGAAATCCGTAGCAGAGGCATAAGCTTATTCCGTCAGCACGAGGGTTATTTTACGGGTACAAACTGCTCACCCTGCCAGAGTGCGACCCGTCCTTTTTTATCGGCAACATTCACGCGGGTGAAACGGCGCTCTTTGCCGGGCATGAGGTAATAGTTTTCTTTGCACTCTTTGCCATCCGCCGGCTTCATGCAGGGGCCGTAGGCCAGGATACGCAACGTGGCGTTGCCGGTATTCACCAGCGTGCCGTTGGCGTATTGATAGCGGTAATCCACCTTGCGCGGCGCGATGACCAGAATGGTGCCGATCCGGGCTGATGCCGTGGCGACCGCGCTGCGGGTCGCGCTATCGCGCTGGGCATCGCTTAGCGCCTGATCGAACCAGACAATGCGGTAGTAGCGCTCGTTAGCATCCGCCGGTCCTTTATAGAAAAAGCGAATCACATCGCTGCTTTTCGCTGGCAGCAGCAGGCTGGCAGGGGTGAGTAACACCTCATCCTGACTTTCCATCGCGATGACGCGGCCGCCATCCAGCGGTGAGGAAAGGCGCTCAATATGGATATTGATTAAACGTCCGCTGTCGGTGGTGTTTTTAATCTCTTTGCTGAGTACGCTGGCATTGCTGCCCATAAATGAAGAGATATCGCCAACGTCCAGCGCCAGAGCGGGCATGATTGCGCAGAAATAGAGGCTGATAGCCAGAATGCGGTTTTTCATGGGAATTCAGTCCGTGAAAGAAAGCAGGGGGCAAGCCCCCTGCCTGGTATGTCAGTGGAATCAGCTGGTCCAGGTCGCGTCGAACTGGACGCTAACATCCCCGCTCCAGATCCCTTCCGGCAGCGTGCTGTAATCGGTTACCGGGGTCGAACCATCGGTGGTGCCACTGATAATGGTGAAATTGAAACCATCCTGTGCGGTTGCCCGTCCCGTCTGGTTGTAACCATTGGCCAGCGCGCTCAGGTTGCCGCCGAAAACGCTATTGGCGGTATCGATCATGATGGTATCGGCAGATTTTTCTACCGCTGCGCCGTTGTAATCAACGCCGACATTCAGCGTCGAACCGGAGGTATCCAGCTGGGTCAGGGTATTGGTAATCAGGCGGGAGGTCAGTTTAAATGCCGTCGCCGTGGCGTCCCCTTCAATCGCGACATCAAACAACCCTTTTTGCGAGTTAAAGCCTTTAATCCCTTCAGCGTACTGGAAAGCCAGGCTCCCCAGCGGAGTGACGACCAGTTTGCTGGTGGTGTCTTTTTTCGCCGTTGCCGACCAGGTTGCCACTGCCTGGGCCGTTACATCGGCAGCCTGAACGGTACCCACGCAGAAAGTGGTCACAAGTGCTGCTGCTAACATTTTCAATTTCATATTTATCACCTGATAAAGATAAGAGGCTTTTTATGGCCCGTACTGTTCCATAGTTCTTTATGGAATGATCACCCTTAAGAACCTGCTGTTCTTAAATGTAGAGATTAAATAAGACGGATAGCATTGCCTGAAGCCGGCAAAATAAAACGCATCAGCCCCAGCATGGTTATGTTATTATTATTTAATAAGCCGACCTTGTTGCTGGTATTATTTTTATGCAGACTCACCGTTTTGATGCTCAGACCGAGGATTTCAGAGACATCATTAAGTAAATTACCAATAATCATCAGCGACATTATCTTCTCTTCACGAACGGTAAGATTTCTTTTTCTGACTTTAATTTTTTTTAGTTTAAGAATACTTTCCACCGTTTTAACACTGGCATTGGCAGAGAGAAAACAAATGTTATTAATGTCAGAAACCTCGCTGACAAATTTAGCATCGGGCGCCACGATCACTTTCGCCTGAGTATGCGAAAGATAGTATCGATAAGCACAGAGTATTTTATCTATCTGAGCAAAATGGATAATCACATAGTCTTCAGAAGATAGCGCATGAGATTTTTGTTGTGCAAATTCACTATCATAGCTATCCACCCAGCTGATACCGCACTCATCATCGGCCATATTCACCAGGCCCTGCATATAGAAATAGTTATCAGTTACGATCAATACGGCCATGATAACAATACCTCTATTCCATTGAGTCCATTAAAGCAATCCATTTGAGAACGCAAACATCTCCGATAACGCTTTACCTTTCTTTTATAAATAGTGACAAAACATCACTATTAGTTCTGCTACGGTAGCGCGGTCATCTTTCTTGCTTAAATAGTAATCGTGGTTGTTGGTTTTTATTACTCATAAAGTTATGAAGTGCACAAAAATCACATTTGTTGACTTTTTGTAAACACGTAACTAACTGATAAGTATAATAAATACTAAGTAAAATTAACAATTTGATCATTCTTTATAACAAACATATTACTGGATTAAGATTATTCTTAGTTATGAATGAATGTCAGATCTGGTCTTTGATGCTAGTATCGCGATATCGAATCCCGGATAAATGACACAGTGGTAACTATTCTCACAATAAGACATCATATATGGATACTATTTACGTAATCGAGGACACGCTGCTATTTAATCCCACAGCGCATACTCTCCATTCCATAAAAAGCAATGAACACATTACTCTGGCGATACCTGCAAGTCTGTGCTTTGATTTACTAATTAAGAACAAAGGAAGAATCGTCACTCAGGCCGAGCTATTGCAAAATGCCTGGGGAGAAAGAGGGATGAATGTTACACCGAATACTTTGCATCAGAACATCTCTCTGCTGCGCAAATCGTTAAAACGCCTGGAGGTGAAAGGAACCCTGATTCAAACTATTCCGAAGCGCGGGTTTATGATTGGCCATGAGGTCAGTATCCTGAATCACCGTGAAGGGCCTCCCCCGGAAAACGCTCGCGAGATGGCAGAGATGCGGGATGATACTGTTTTAGCGGAGGAGCACGATGATAAGGAAAGGATACACGATCAGCCTTCCGTTGAGCCGCAGCCCGGGAAAGCAAAAGAGAAAATAGCGCCTGCTGGCGTCATCAGGCGCGTAATGCAAAGAAAGGTACAGTGGTCCGTTGGGGGGATAACGCTACTGTTGTTATGCCTGTTGTATATTCATATCAAACCGTTCTCGACAACCGATTCGCCTTTTGCATCTTATACCCAGCTGGCTACGACAAACAGCTGCAAGGCCCTCAGAAATGACGATTTGCGCTTCGATGAATACTACACGGACTTTCTTAAAGAGCATAACATCAGGTGTTCACAAGGACAGACGGTGTATATCACCAATCATTATCCGTCGAGCCGGACCTCGCTGATCGTTTGTCGGAATGCAATCAAATCTAATAAAAAATCATTCTGCACATCATCTTACTACTTAAAATAGCACAACATGAATACACGTAAAATAAAAACAATTATCGTCTGCATTAGCATCATTATGCCGCTAAGCTTTGCTTTTTACTATCTGGTCTCTGGTAATGATGAGATCATTGACTGCACTTCCGCATTCTCGATTATCAACGGCAATGAAGAATTCTCTTTTTCGGTCACCTTCCTTGCTAACAATGGCAACGGCTTAATGACCTTCAGCGGAAATTCTGGTAATGGCAAAGATAACATTAGCATCAGAAAATATTTATCATATGTGAAAAATAAAAATAATATCTATATTTTCACAAGTACCGATGAGAACCTGCGGACAGATGTCGCACCGCTGGCTAATCAATTCGATGAAATCTTACCGCCATTTTTCACGGAGGTAAGCAAAGAAAATAAATTTATTATCAAGATCATTAAAATAAAATCTGGCACCTGGGTATTCATGTCAACAAACACGCCATATTTCATTTGTGAGCGTTAGGATGCTTAGCCGGGCATCCGTCAGCACAGCGCATGATGTTTAAAGCTCCCCGGGCATCGCTTGATCACACAGTGCGGCTGATAACAACAGCCCTCCACCGTTGTCGCCCCGAAATCATAGGGGCAGGATGGCCGTTCGCGTAGCGCTTCCCACTGCGCGTCGCTGTAGGTCGAAATATTATAGACCTTTATATAGTGATATCGGTCATTGACTAATACTTTTGAGGAATACAGCTTCATGGACTCCCCAGGAAGTAATAAAATATCGGCCTCGTACCACAGGATAAATTTTAAAAAATATAATCCTGAGACACTTGAAAATGCCACGCCAGAATGTGGGCAGATGATGGTATTCAGGACCGTCCATTTCATATCGCCTCCTTGTGATCTCTGGCCATAATCCTGTTGATAGTGATAGCAAAGATCATAATTAACCGCAAGCCCTCTCCACAATATTATACAAAAATCGTGAGCGGCAGAGATTCAACTAACTATTTATAAGTAAGTTCTCTAATATATAATACGTAGAGGCAGGGATATAAATACATAATTCTACATTTGAATCGGTATAAATTTACAATAACAACTTTCTGTTACTGAAGATAATGAAAACAGGGCGCGCAGGCCGCAATCAGCCCCATCGCGCCCCTGGCGGGTAGTTACCAGGTTTTGCCGATATTAAACTGAAATTGCTCAGCTTTATCACCAGCATATTTTTTCAATGGCTCGGCCCATGAAAAGACCAGCGGACCCAGCGGTGACATCCATTGTACCGCAATACCTGCCGACATACGGATATGCAGAGGATCGCTATAGTCCGGGATTCCCGCGGCCTCGGTTTGGGCACTGTTTTTCCAGGGCGTGCTCCAGACTGTAGCGGCATCAACAAATAACGACGTGCGCAAACTGTCGGCATATTTATCATTAATAAACGGTGTCGGAACAATAAATTCGCTGTTCAGCACCGCCATCGCATTTCCCCCCAGCGCATCGGAGGAGCTGTCCAGCGGGCAGCCGCTATAGCTGCTTTCAGAACCATTACACCGGTAGTAAGCCGCCTTCGGACCAATCGTATTGGATGAGAAACCGCGCACCGACGTCGAGCCTCCCGCATAAACGTTAGCGTAAAACGGGACGGTTTTGCCATTCAAACCGCCGGCGTAGCCCGCGTTCAGATGCTCCATCCACAGCCAGTTTTTTCCCTCATCAAAAGGTAAATACTGGGTGCTATCGAGGGTGAGTTTGTAATAACTGTTATCGGAACCCGGCACGGTCACTTTCCCGCTCAGGCTGCTTTTATTCCCGGCATGGGGGAGAAACCCGCGGTCGAGATTATTGTAGCTTTACCCCAGGCTGGCAAAGAAATCGTTCGCACGATACTTCGCCCCGCTGTTGCCATCTTTAGTCACGACATCCGGATAGATTCCTCGCGAATTAAGGTAATTCCGGTACCTTTAAAACCCGGGAATAAAATGAAGGGATCTTGAATAAATTATGCAGCGCGAAGGAATAAGTAACCAGCATAACTGAGGCGTCAACCTGGATATTTTCTTCATATTTTCCTCAAATTCATCGCATAGATTATGCGGGGCTTATGGGAACATCAAAGCAAGCCAGGAGTTGTATCTAAAAGCAAAGTAGTGGCGCCTTACCAGGGATGGTGGGGCATTTATCCGATCTCCCGTCGCCATCTCACCCCTGATGGAGGGAGTACAGTCCTGGAACGAACATGAAACAGCGTAAAAATGAGATCCCGCTGGCCATTCTTGACGCGCTGGTGCGTTGGATCAAGAATAATCTTGAGAAAAAACTTACGGTTAATGCGCTAAGTATGTTCTCCGGCTATTCCGAGTGGCACCTTTTTCGCCTGTTCCGCCAACATTTTAATCTGTCACCAATGGAATACATCAGGCAGCAGCGCATGTTGCTATGTCGGGAGCTATTACAGATCCAACCGGCCTTTCGCATCGTTGATATTTGCGTGATGACCGGATACGAGGATATCAGTGCATTTAATCGTACCTTTAAAAGGTATTATGCGCTCACCCCCACGCAGTTTCGTCAGCGTATCAGCGCCCTGTCCTGATGAGCACCTTTCCAGCCATTGACCTGAGTCGCCGTCAAAAGCCGGGATAGTCAAATATCCCGGCCAGGCACAATATCAGAAATGCGTATTTACGCTGACATAGAAGGTTCGCCCTGATTCATTATAGGTTTCAGTACCAGCGCCGTATAAATAGGCGCCGGTAGTCGCGTTCCCCGTCGTTTGCGCATTCCCCGCGCGATAGTGGCGAATATCAAAGAGATTATCCACCCCGCTGGTCAGGCTCAGGTTTTTGTTAACATCCCAGGTCGCACTCAAGCCGACAATGCTGTACGGGCTCACCTCATTGAGTTCGCTGCCGGACACCGCCTCACCTTTGTAATTGAAACGTTTAGGTTTCTGACGTCCGTACCAGGTAAAGGTGCTCTGCAACGAGAGATCGTCGCGCATCTGCCAGCTCAGCGTTGAGTTGAGGGTAAACTGCGGGATGACCGACAGGCGATCGCCGGTGGTCTTATTCTTACTTTGCAGCATCCAGGTCAGGTTATTGCTCCAGTTGACCGTTTCGCTCACCGGCAGGTTCAATGAACCTTCCAGCCCCTCCACCAACGCTTTCGGCACGTTTTCCCACTGATAAATATTAGTGGTGCCGTTGCTGGCCGTACCGACCGCCGAGTATCCGGATTCGATTTTATTGTGATAATCGTTGCGGAAATAAGTCACTCCCGCCTGATAGCCTTCATGCTTGTATTCAAGGCCAATCTCTTTGTTGACGCTGGTTTCCGCTTTCAGGTCGCTATTGCCCATCAGATAGCAGGCAGCGCTGCTGGCGTAGCACCCCTGACCGTTGCTGTAGAGGATGTAGTTAGGGTTGAGCTGATAGAGATTCGGCGCTTTATAGGCGCGGGCGATCCCCAGCTTCAAGGTCCAGTCATCGCTCAGGCCCTGCGACAGATTCAGCGACGGGCTCCAGTTATTGCCCACGATGCTGTGGTGGTCAAAACGCAGCGCCGGCGTCAGCATCGTGCTATCGCTCAGCGCGAGATTATCTTCGCCAAACAGCGAGAAAATTTCGGCGCTGCTGTACGGGCTACGGCCGGTAGCGGAGATGCCGTCGATAGCGCCGTAAGAGAGCGCCTGCGTGGTCGACACGCCATCTTTCATCCGCTGCTGGTTCCACTCGGTACCCAGCGTCAGGTTCTGGTCGACCCCGAAGGTGAACGGGATATTCACTTCGCTATGCAGCAGGACGTCAGCCAGATCGATATCCGAGAACTCACTACTGGAGAAGATGCCCTCCGTGCCCCCAGCCAGCCCCTCATTCATACGCGAGTTACGGGTATGCTCATACTGGGCGTAACTATTACTGGTCACCCCGTTATCCCACCCTCCGGTCCAGGTCAGGCCATAGGTCTGCCGGTAGATTCGGTTGGTCTCTTTGCCATACATACTTTTCACCAGCGTACTGGTGTTGGTGTTCTGCGTATCGCCGGCATAGAGGTTGCCCTGGCGGCTGTAGCTGGTTTCAAATTCCAGCGCCTGCATCGGCGCAAATTCCCAGCGCAGCTTGCCATGGATATCTTTGTTGACCACCCCTTCGCGCCCGGCCGGGTAGGAGCCCGCATAGGTACCGGTTCGCGCTGCTTCATGGCCGGAGTTAATATCCTGGGCATCGGCCTGAGTCTTACTCAGGTTCCCCCATAGATTGAAACTCACGCTGTCCGACAGCGGGCCATTCAGGCTGAAGTTGGTACGCTTCGTCGCGCCCTCTTTCCGGTGCTGGGGCGCGTTCATGTAGGTATTCCATGAGCCATGCCATTCATTGTTAACGGGTTTAGTGATGATATTCACCACCCCGCCCATTGCGCCATTGCCATAACGCGCTGCTGCCGGGCCACGGATCACGTCGATGTGATCGATCATCTCCGCCGGTACCCATCCGGTATCGCCACGGGTATCCCGATCGCCTCGCCAGCCATAACGCACCGAGTTGCGGCTGGTCACCGGCTTGCCATCAATCAGTATCAGCGTATTTTCCGGCCCCATGCCGCGGATATCGATTTGCCGGTTATTACCGCGCTGGCCGCTGGTCGAGTTGCCGGTGAGGTTCACCCCCGGCTGGGTACGGATCAGTTCAGAGATATCGCGGGCAGGAGGGTGTTTGCGAATTTCATCGGCGGTGAGCGTCGAAACGCCGGGAGCCTGTAAGTTCTGTTTGGCGGCGGTGACCACCATCGTCTCTTCAGCATGTGTCGAGGCGTCGGCCACATCGGCCTTCTTCGTTTCGTCCGGAGTGCTGCTATCAGCGGCCTGCGCTGGCAACGCCACGCCCCAGATAGCCGCATGAATCAGCACGGCCAGCGAGTAGTGCGAGTATCGTTTCATGAAATATGCCCTGTTTTCTTTTTGCTGTCGGGGCACGCCTCCTTCATCATTCAGCAAAACAGCGGCAATCATTTCCACGCGTACAACTTTATGCCTGGTTTTGGCGTAGCAAAACCCTCCCGATTAATGCCCGGGACAGGAATAAACAACCTTTAGCCAAAATATAAACGCTCACCCTGTTAAAAAACGATAAAAGGCGCGTGTCGCGCTATTCTTAGATAACGTTTTGCGATCGGCATGCAATATGATTATTGTGCCGTGCCACGTTATTAGAAATGAGAGTTATTATCAAGATGAGAATAATAAATTGTCGCAGCTTTTTAAATATAACAAATAAAACAACAGCATAAGCAATTCATCATGTCGGCGCACCGGAGTATGAATTAATAAAAATAATTGCATACACACAAAAAAATCATTATTTCCCCATATTATTTCCACAATTAGTTAAGCATATTTATTTTATTATGCAGAACCTATTGCAGTTCAACAAAAATAGATAATGGTCAAATACGCCATATCCACCACCGCACGCAGGGCCTCATCGCTCCCCGTCAAAGCCCACAATAAACGCCCCCGTTCACGCCGGCGAAGACGCAGACCGCGTCAGCCGCGCGGTGAGGCGACGGAAATCCGCGCCTTCTCGTTGTTGCGCAGCCATAAAAAAGCCCCGCAAAACGGGGCTTTAAATTTATTTATGCCTTAGCCACAGCAGCGAAGGTTGAGCTTAGAACGGGATATCGTCATCGAAATCCATCGGCGGCTCGTTAGAAGGCGCTGCCGGCGCCTGCTGCTGCGGACGAGACTGCGCGCCGCCGCTGAACTGGTTGCCGCCCTGCGGCTGCTGAGGCTGACCCCAACCGCCCTGCTGCTGACCGCCGCCCGCAGCCGGAGCGCCGCCGCCCTGACGGCCGCCCAGCATCTGCATGGTGCCGCCCACGTTCACCACGATCTCGGTGGTGTATTTTTCCGTGCCGGACTGATCGGTCCATTTACGGGTACGCAGCTGGCCTTCAATGTACACCTGAGAGCCTTTACGCAGGTACTCACCCGCGACTTCAGCCAGCTTGCCGAACAGCACAACGCGGTGCCATTCAGTCTGTTCTTTCATTTCGCCGGTCTGCTTATCGCGCCAGGATTCGGAAGTCGCCAGCGTGAAGTTGGCGACTGCGCCGCCACTCGGCATGTAGCGTACTTCCGGGTCCTGCCCCAGATTACCGACGAGAATCACCTTGTTTACGCCTCTGCTGGCCATGATCGAATCTCCTGAATAGGTTTCTTAATAAGTGTAAACCGGTAATTCTAACACCACAAAGGGGCATTTTGATAGCTGCGAGGCAGATTCCAGTAAACATCTTATCGCCCCGGCGTTTTTCATCGCGTACTCCGATTACCGTTCCAATACTGTATATTCAAACAGGTCGGATTGTGCCATAATTAGCCGTTTCCGCCGTTTGTTCTTCTATGCAAACCAGGCAGTCCGTGTATCTACCTACCGGGAAAGGTGAATGGATAAGATCGAAGTTCGGGGCGCCCGCACCCATAATCTCAAAAACATCAACCTCGTCATCCCACGCGACAAACTGATTGTCGTTACCGGGCTGTCAGGATCAGGCAAATCCTCATTGGCTTTCGACACGCTGTATGCCGAAGGACAGCGTCGTTACGTTGAATCACTTTCCGCCTATGCGCGTCAGTTCCTGTCGCTGATGGAGAAACCGGACGTCGATCATATCGAGGGGCTGTCGCCGGCGATTTCCATTGAGCAGAAATCAACGTCCCATAACCCTCGCTCGACGGTCGGTACCATCACCGAGATTCACGACTATCTGCGCCTGCTGTATGCGCGCGTCGGCGAGCCGCGCTGCCCGGACCATGATGTCCCGCTGGCGGCGCAGACCGTCAGCCAGATGGTCGATAACGTGCTCTCCCAGCCGGAAGGCCAGCGCCTGATGCTGCTGGCGCCGATTATTAAAGAGCGCAAGGGGGAGCACAGCAAAACGCTGGAAAATCTGGCCAGCCAGGGCTATATCCGCGCCAGGATCGACGGCGAAGTCTGCGATCTTTCCGATCCGCCGAAGCTGGAACTGCAAAAGAAACACACCATCGAAGTGGTTATCGATCGCTTCAAAGTCCGCGACGATCTGTCTCAGCGTCTGGCCGAGTCGTTCGAAACCGCCCTGGAGCTCTCCGGCGGTACCGCCGTGGTCGCCAATATGGATGATGAAAAAGCGGAAGAGCTGCTGTTCTCCGCCAATTTCGCCTGCCCGATTTGCGGCTACAGCATGCGCGAGCTGGAGCCGCGCCTGTTTTCTTTCAACAACCCGGCGGGCGCCTGCCCGACCTGCGACGGTCTTGGCGTCCAGCAGTACTTCGATCCCGACAGGGTTATCCAGAACGTGGAGCTGTCGCTGGCAGGCGGGGCGATCCGCGGCTGGGATCGCCGTAACTTCTATTATTTCCAGATGTTGAAGTCGCTGGCGGAGCACTATCAGTTTGATATCGAAGCGCCGTGGGGGACCCTCAACGCCGACGTTCAGAAAGTGATCCTCTACGGTTCAGGCAAAGAGAATATTGAATTCAAGTATATGAACGATCGCGGCGACACCTCCGTGCGCCGCCACCCGTTCGAAGGGGTGCTGCACAATATGGAGCGCCGCTACAAAGAGACCGAATCCAGCGCGGTGCGCGAGGAGCTGGCGAAGTTCATCAGCAACCGTCCGTGCACCAGCTGTCACGGGACCCGTCTGCGCCGCGAAGCCCGCCACGTGTTTGTCGAAAACACGCCGCTGCCGACCATCTCTGACATGAGCATTGGCCATGCGATGGACTTCTTCAACAATCTGAAGCTCTCCGGGCAGCGGGCGCAAATCGCCGAAAAAGTACTGAAAGAGATTGGCGATCGCCTGAAATTCCTCGTCAACGTCGGCCTGAATTACCTGACGCTCTCGCGCTCGGCGGAAACGCTCTCCGGGGGGGAAGCCCAGCGTATTCGTCTGGCAAGCCAGATTGGCGCCGGGCTGGTCGGAGTGATGTACGTGCTGGATGAACCTTCTATCGGCCTGCATCAACGCGATAACGAACGTCTGCTCGGTACCCTGGTCCATCTGCGTAACCTGGGCAACACGGTGATCGTCGTCGAGCACGATGAAGACGCTATCCGCGCCGCCGACCACGTGATCGACATCGGCCCGGGGGCCGGGGTACACGGCGGCCAGGTGGTGGCCGAAGGGACGCTGGAGGCGATCATGGCGGTGCCAGAGTCCCTCACCGGGCAGTACATGAGCGGCAAACGTAAAATTGAAGTCCCGCAGCAGCGCGTGCCCGCCGACCCGGAAAAAGTCCTCAAGCTCACCGGCGCCCGCGGCAACAACCTGAAGGATGTGACGCTGACGCTGCCGGTAGGCCTGTTTACCTGTATCACCGGGGTCTCCGGTTCGGGTAAATCGACGCTGATTAACGACACCCTGTTTCCGATTGCCCAGCGTCAGCTCAACGGCGCGACCATCGCTGAACCGGCCCCCTACCGCGATGTACAAGGACTGGAACACTTCGATAAGGTTATCGATATCGACCAGAGCCCCATTGGCCGTACGCCGCGTTCAAACCCGGCCACCTATACCGGCGTCTTCACGCCGGTGCGCGAACTGTTTGCCGGCGTGCCGGAATCACGCTCGCGCGGCTACACGCCCGGGCGTTTCAGCTTTAACGTCCGCGGCGGCCGCTGCGAAGCCTGTCAGGGCGATGGCGTGATTAAAGTCGAAATGCACTTCCTGCCGGATATTTACGTGCCGTGCGACCAGTGCAAAGGCAAGCGCTATAACCGCGAAACGCTGGAGATTAAGTACAAAGGCAAGACCATTCATGAAGTGCTGGATATGACCATCGAAGAAGCGCGTGAGTTCTTCGATGCCGTGCCGGCGCTGGCGCGTAAGCTGCAAACGCTGATGGACGTGGGCCTGACCTATATCCGTCTCGGTCAGTCAGCCACCACTCTCTCCGGCGGCGAGGCCCAGCGCGTGAAGCTGGCGCGTGAGCTGTCGAAGCGTGGCACCGGGCAGACGCTATATATTCTTGATGAGCCGACCACCGGCCTGCACTTCGCCGATATCCAGCAGCTGCTGGACGTGCTGCACCAGCTGCGCGATCAGGGCAACACCATCGTGGTCATTGAGCATAACCTCGATGTCATCAAAACCGCTGACTGGATTGTGGACCTTGGGCCAGAAGGCGGCAGCGGCGGCGGTGAAATCCTCGTTTCCGGGACGCCAGAGACGGTTGCAGAGTGCGAAGCCTCGCACACCGCGCGCTTCCTCAAACCTTTGCTAAGCTAATCACTGTGAAAGCTGCTGTCGGGTCGGGTCCGACAGCAGCCGTACCGCCTGCTGATAGGAGGCGTCGACCAGGTAGTAAATCTGTGAATCCGGCAAGGAGCCATCAAGAAATACCGTGCTCCAGTGGGCTTTATTCAGATGTCTGCTGGGCCGGACGTCAACGTGCTGTTCGCGCAGCAGTTCGGTAAGCTCCGGGCTGGCTTTCAGTGATACGGCGGGCCGCTTATCCTCCACCTCTTTCACCAACGCAAATAACACGTCCGACACTTTGATTTGCGTGGCTTTCCAGTCGCTATGCACGCTTTGCTCGGCGCCCGGTTTTGCCATGCAGTACAGCAATAACTCCGAAATGGTCATCTGTTATTCCCCCGTGAGCGTCGCGACGATATGCCGCGAACCGCCGTGAATACGATGTTCCCCTAACCAGATCCCTTGCCAGGTCCCCAGCCTGACGCGCCCGTCCTGCACCGGCAGCAGCAGGGATACGCCAAGCATCGACGACTTGATATGCGACGGCATATCATCAGGACCTTCATAATCATGTTCATACGGCGCATGATCCGGCACCGCGTTGAGAAAATACTGCTCCATGTCGTAGCGGACGGTCGGATCGCAGTTTTCGTTAAGCGTCAGGGAAGCGGAAGTGTGCTGGAGCAGCAGATGCAACATCCCGACCTTGACGCGCGACAGCGCGTGGAGCTGGCCCAGGATCTCATCGGTCACCAGATGGAAGCCGCGAGATTTTGCGCCTAACGTCAGCGTTTGTTGATGCCACATAAACGACCCCTGTTGCGAATGAATCTTTCTAAGTGTGCAGTAATAAGCAAAAAGGTAAAACCTCCCCACACGCTTTTTTGTACAAAAAAGCGGCAGCCTGATGGCTGCCGCTTTCGCGTCTGACATATTTCAGCAGAAGGTGAAATTAGTATTCGGAATTCACGATCACTTCTTCACCCTGCGCCCCGGCCATCGGCAATGGCTTATATGAGGAGTTTGACGCACGCAAGATGCGGATCCCGCGCGCGCCTACCTCTCGAGCGGCGCTGATATCGTTATCCGAATCGCCGTAGAAGACCTTAATATTTTTCTCCTGCAGCCATTGGGTTTTCGTATTCTGCCCCGGCCGATCGCCGGCAAAAATCACCGGATTCATATTCGCGGCCGGGATCAGGAAATCCTCCTGCAGCGTTTTCGATACCGTTTCGGTTTTAGTCTGGCTACGGCCGGTAACGAAGTAAATGCTATCGCCGCGTTTCACGTGCATCGCAATGAGCTGACGCGCCACCTCTTTCGGCATGCTGAATTCGTCCCAGCCGTTGTTCATTTTCTCCCAGAACTCCGGGTTTTTCAGGTAAGCGTCGCTACCGGGAGAGAACGTTTTTTGTCCGCGCCAGAAGCCTGGACTGGAAAACAGAACGGTATCGTCGATATCAAAGCCAACGGCCAGCGGCTGACGCCCTAACAGGCTATTTTCAATTTGCGCCACGGATACCCAGTGAATCGGCGCCTGTTCGGCGAGGAGGGCGACGTTGGTGCCTGGATTCAGCTGTGACGGGGAAGACTCCAGAGCGATTGCTGAGTGATTTAACGTGAAAAGTAAGCAGAAGGCACTCAAGGCCGACGTTATCTTGCGCATATTTTTCCCTTTAAACGTCATCCTGCGAACTGCCGCCCGGCAGGCCACAAGGCGTCCGGACCTGCTGCCGCGATACAGCGCGGATGACTGTGCGTATAAATAGTCGAATCGTTATTATTTTCAATAATGTGGACGCATTATCTTATGCACCATGACCTTAACCCCGCCCCCCGGCGATGCAAAGAATTTTCTGCTCGAATGTCATAGAAAAAGAGAATGATCACACTTCAGGAAGGGAATGGCCCTTTCCGCTAAACCGGAAAGGGCACGGTAGGCACAGGGAATTAGATGACCGCAGAAAACGCCTGCGCAACGCGATGAACGTTACGTGAATTCAGGCCCGCCACGCACATCCGGCCGCTGGAAATCAGATAGACGCCAAACTCCTCACGCAGACGGTCAACCTGCGCGGCGCTGAAACCGGTATAGCTGAACATCCCACGCTGCTTCAGCAGATAGTCGAAATTGACGCCAGGAACCGCGTCCTTCAGGACGTTCACCAGCTCCTGGCGCATGGCCAGAATGCGCGTGCGCATCGCTTCAACCTCCGCCAGCCAGCAGGCTTTCAGCTCAGCGTCATTCAGCACCGCCGCGACAACCTGGGCGCCAAAGTTCGGTGGGCTGGAGTAGTTACGACGAACGGTCGCCTTCAGCTGCCCCAGCACGCGGCTCGCGGTCTCTGAATCTTCGCAAACCACCGACAGGCCGCCAACGCGCTCGCCGTACAGGGAGAAGATTTTCGAGAAGGAGTTGCTGACCAGCATCGGCATACCGGAGCTGGCGATAGTGCGAATCGCGTAAGCATCGTCATCCATTCCCGCCCCAAAGCCCTGATAGGCAATATCGAGGAACGGAATCAGCTTGCGCGCTTTCAGCACGTTAGCCACCGCATCCCACTGCGCATGGCTCAGATCGGCGCCCGTCGGGTTATGGCAGCATGGATGCAGCAGCACGATGTCACCTTCTGGCAACGTCTCCAGCGTCTCCAGCAAGGCGTCAAAACGCACGCCGTTGGTCTCATTATCAAACCAAGGGTAAGTGCTTACTTCGAAGCCAGCCCCTTCAAATATGGCGATGTGGTTTTCCCAGGTCGGGTCACTGACCCACACGCGGGAGCCCGGGAAGTAGCGTTTCAGAAAGTCGGCGCCGACTTTCAATGCGCCGGAACCACCCAGCGTCTGGATAGCGGCTACGCGGTTTTGTATCAGCGCCGGATGTTCGGCACCAAACAACAGCGGCGCAATGGCGCTGCGGTAAGGGTTTAGCCCTTCCATCGGCAGATAGAGCGAAGCGCCGTGCGGCTGAGCGTTAAGGCGCGCCTCCGCTTCCGCTACCGCTTGTAGCTGCGGGATAATCCCGTCTTCGTTGTAATACAGGCCGATGCTAAGGTTTACTTTGTCACTACGCGGATCTTCTTTGAAACGCTCCATCAAGGAGAGGATGGGATCGCCGGCGTAGACGTCAACTTTCTGAAACACGTGATGTTTCTCCGGATTTACGAGAGGCAGGTCCTGACACAATAAACCGGAAGCAGAAGAAGATCGAGAGGATGTTGCTGGATAGCCGGCGAAGATCGCCCAAATACAGCCCGACCGAGGGCCTTTCCCGGCTCACGACGTCCACGCCTTCGTCGGGCTACCGGTACCATCACCGTAGCCCCGGTAAGCATCGCGCCACCGGGGATATCTCAGCTGCGGCACGGCAACGGAAAGGCCGCGCTTAATCCACGTACCGCATGGCTACCCGGGACGTCAGGCGTGTAATAAGTTCGTAAGCACTCACTTTCGTTATCGCAGCAATGCGCTCAACGGGCAGCCCCTCTCCCCACAGCACCACCGGGTCGCCGGATTTATCCTGCGCATCCGGTCCAAGGTCGACGCAGATCATATCCATCGCCACGCGCCCGACAATGGGGACTTCCCGGCCATTAACCCGCACCGGGGTACCGGATGGCGCCGCCCGTGGATAGCCGTCGCCATAGCCCATCGCCACCACGCCAAGACGGGTGTTGCGTTCGCTAACCCAGGTACCGCCATAACCTACCGGCTCACCCGCCTTATGCTCGCGTACGGCAATCAGGTTCGAGGTTAGCGACATCACCGGCTGACAGCCAAAATCAGCGCCGGTGGAGGGCGCTTCCAGCGGCGATACGCCGTAGAGAATGATCCCCGGACGCGCCCAGTCAAAATGCGACTGCGGCCACAGCAAAATCCCCCCCGACGCGGCGATGGAACGCAGGCCTGGCTTGCCTTCGGTGAAGGTGGTGAAAATATCCAGCTGGCGTTCGGTCACGCCGCATTCGGGTTCGTCAGCGCGGGCAAAATGGCTGACGACGTTCACCGGCTGACGCACGTTTTTACACTGGCTCAGACGCTGATAGAAGGCCTCCGCCTGCTCCGGCAGCACCCCCAGGCGATGCATCCCGGTATCCAGCTTCATCCAGACGGTAACCGGTTCAGGCAGTTCGGCCTGCTCGAGGGCTGCCAGCTGCTCCGGGCTGTGGACCGCCGTTTGTAGCCGTTGGCTGACAATCACCGGCAGATCGGCGGCATCGAAGAACCCCTCCAGCAACAGAATCGGCTTATCGATACCGCCCGCGCGCAGGCGCAGGGCTTCTTCGAGACGGGCGACGCCAAAGGCATCGGCATCAGGGAGCGTTCGCGCGGTCTCAAGAAGACCGTGTCCGTAAGCGTTCGCTTTCACGACTGCAACCAGTTTGCTGGCAGGCGCCAGTTCACGCAGACGTTGCAGGTTGTGTCGCAGAGCGCGGCGGTTAATGACAACAGTTGCCGCTTGCATTTGAATTCCTTAATTAGAATTAGCGAATCTCCTGAATCATGCGTGTTGCAGGACAAAACGCTCTGGCGTTTTTGAACAGCGCCTGCGCTGGCCCCGAAGGGGCGAGGACGCAGTCCGGGTTACGCGCCAGTCCCGCAAGGCCCCGGGAACTAAACTAAGTGACCGGAGTGAGCGGACGTAGTCAACGCACCTGCAGCGCGTAAGGATAACGGAGATTTATTCATCGTCGTACTGTGGTCCCGCATAGTTATCAAACCGCGACCACTGACCATTAAACGTCAGACGTACCGTACCGATTGGCCCGTTACGCTGTTTACCAATAATAATTTCCGCGATGCCTTTTAAATCACTGTTTTCGTGATACACCTCGTCACGATAGATAAACATGATTAAGTCGGCATCCTGCTCGATGGAGCCTGATTCACGCAGGTCGGAGTTGACCGGGCGTTTATCGGCACGTTGCTCCAGCGAGCGGTTCAGCTGCGACAGCGCGACCACCGGCACCTGAAGTTCTTTTGCCAGCGCCTTCAACGAGCGGGAGATCTCGGCGATCTCCAGCGTACGGTTATCGGAGAGCGACGGCACCCGCATCAGCTGCAGGTAGTCGATCATGATAAGGCCAATACCGCCGTGCTCGCGGGCGATACGCCGCGCGCGGGAGCGCACTTCCGTCGGCGTCAGGCCGGAGGAGTCATCGATATAGATGTTGCGCTTTTCCAGCAGGATACCCATGGTGCCGGAAATCCGCGCCCAGTCTTCATCATCCAGCTGGCCGGTACGAATTCGGGTCTGGTCGACGCGCGACAGCGAGGCCAGAGAACGCATCATAATCTGTTCCGATGGCATCTCGAGGCTGAAGATGAGTACCGGTTTATCCTGCAACATCGCCGCATTTTCAACGAGGTTCATTGCAAAAGTCGTTTTCCCCATCGAAGGACGGGCGGCAACAATAATCAGATCCGACGGCTGTAGACCGGCGGTTTTTTTATTCAGATCGTCATAGCCGGTATTCACCCCGGTGACGCCGTCGTGCGGCTGCTGGAACAGCTGCTCGATACGCGCTACGGTAGCATCGAGAACATCGGCGATATTTTTCGGGCCTTCGTCTTTGTTGGCACGGCTTTCCGCTATCTTAAAGACGCGCGATTCCGCCAGGTCGAGCAGATCTTCGCTGGTCCGGCCCTGGGGGTCGAAACCCGCTTCGGCGATCTCATTCGCCACCGATATCATCTCGCGCACTACGGCACGTTCACGCACAATATCCGCATAGGCGCTGATGTTCGCCGCGCTGGGCGTGTTTTTAGACAGCTCGGCGAGATAGGCGAACCCGCCGACGCTATCCAGCTGACCTTGACGCTCCAGCGATTCCGCGAGCGTAATCAGGTCAATCGGGCTGCCGGTTTCCTGCAGGCGCGCCATTTCGATAAAGATATGGCGGTGTGGACGGGTATAGAAATCTTCCGCAACCACGCGCTCGGCGACGTCGTCCCAGCGTTCGTTGTCCAGCATTAAACCGCCCAACACCGACTGTTCCGCTTCAATCGAGTGCGGCGGTACTTTCAACCCGGCGACCTGCGGGTCGCGTTCACGGGGTTCAGTCTGCGGTTTGTTGAAGGGTTTATTTCCTGCCATATTGAATGGAATTCCCGGTATAGAAATTGGCTCGAAAGGTTACCACATAGTTCAGGAGGAAGCATGGCAACACGTATTGAATTTCACAAGCACGGCGGCCCGGACGTTCTGCAGGTGGTGGAGTTTGTGCCAGCAGATCCGGCGGAAAACGAGATCCAGGTAGAAAATAAAGCGATTGGTATCAACTACATCGATACCTATATCCGCAGCGGCCTCTACCCACCGCCGTCGCTGCCAAGCGGTCTGGGCACCGAAGCGGCGGGCGTGGTGACGAAAGTCGGGCGCGACGTTAAACATATCAAGCCGGGCGATCGCGTCGTCTACGCGCAGTCAGCGCTCGGCGCCTATAGCTCGGTGCATCACGTCAACGCGGATAAGGCCGCGATTTTACCCGACGAGATCTCATTTGAGCAGGCCGCGGCCTCGTTCCTTAAAGGGCTGACGGTCTATTATCTGCTGCGCAAAACCTATGAAATCAAACCCGGCGAACCGTTCCTGTTCCACGCCGCCGCCGGCGGCGTCGGGCTGATCGCCTGCCAGTGGGCGAAGGCGCTGGGCGCAAAACTGATCGGCACCGTCGGCAGCGCGCAAAAAGCCCAGAGGGCGACGCAGGCCGGCGCCTGGCAGGTGATCAACTATCGTGAAGAGAATATCGCTGAGCGCTTAAGAGAGATTACCGATGGGAAAAAAGTCCATGTGGTCTATGACTCGGTGGGCAAAGATACCTGGGAAGCCTCTCTCGATTGCCTGCAGCGTCGGGGGCTGATGGTCAGCTTCGGCAACTCTTCCGGCCCGGTGACCGGCGTGAATCTCGGGATCCTCAACCAGAAAGGGTCGCTGTACGTCACTCGCCCTTCTCTGCAAGGCTATATCACCAACCGCGAAGAGCTGGCGGAGGCCAGTCGCGAGCTGTTTTCATTGATCGCCAGCGGCGTGATTAACGTCGATGTGGCCGAAAGCCAGAAATATGCCCTGAGCGATGCCCGCCGCGCCCATGAGGTTCTCGAAAGTCGCGCTACCGAAGGCTCAAGCCTGCTGCTGCCGTAATAGCAAAACGTCCTGCCGTTTGAGATATGACGGGAAGCCCTCCCTAAATAATTCGGGCTACGGGAAGGCGGCAAGATAACGAATCCCCGGGAGCTTACTCCAGTAAGTGACCGGGGTGAGTTAACGTAGCCAACGCACCTGTAGTCTGAAGTATGACGGGAGAGTGGAAAAGTTTAGGGCTTCCATACGGAAGCCCTGACTTTTTTTAGTTCGGCTGTATGTAGGGTACAGCGCGATGAATTCGTTAACGCGCTAATAGTGACAGATTTAATAAGCAAAACCTACGCTGTTTTATGCAAAATTCTTCAGGTTGTGACAGACCACTCACTCCCTTAATAACGCCAGCGATTGTTGCTGCGATAGCGCGTCGTTTTTGGCGAATTTATCGCCCGAATCACCCACACCACCGCCACCGCTAACAGCAGCCATGGCAGCAGTTTAATCATCATCGCAAACAGCCCGCCGACAAACATCAGCGCCGTTGCCACGACGATCGCCGCCAGGATACCCAACATGGACACACCGGTAACCAGCAGCATGACAAAAAATCCAATGACAAATAAGAGTTCCAGCATCGTCTTCTCCCCAAAAGAAATGACGTCTTCACTCATTGGGTATTACAAGAAGCGTGCCAACTTTAATTTATTGAATTTAAACAAAAACGCCCTGTTACGGAGAACAGGGCGTGGCGTATTTGACTAAATTTTAGCGCAAGATTAGCGTTTATCCGCAACCAGCCGCAGGGCATGCTCCAGCACGTTGATATCCGCACCGGCCTTATGCGCATTTTCACTCAGGTAGCGGCGCCACTGACGCGCGCCGGGGATCCCCTGGAACAGACCCAGCATATGCCGCGTGATATGGCCCAGATAGGTGCCGTTGCTCAGCTCACGTTCGATATACGGATACATGGCGCGCACCACGGCAACCGGATCGCTATCTGCGCCGTCCAGAGCAAAGATTTCCCGGTCGACCGAGGCCAGGATCCCCGGATTCTGATAGGCCTCGCGCCCCACCATCACGCCATCCATATGCTCAAGATGCTGCTTTGCCTCGGCTAACGACTTGATTCCGCCGTTGATCGCCATAGTCAGGTGGGGGAAATCACGCTTGAGCTGATACACCCGCGGGTAGTCGAGCGGTGGAATCTCCCGGTTTTCTTTTGGACTCAGACCAGAGAGCCAGGCTTTACGTGCGTGAATGATAAACATCTCACACTCGCCTTTCCCGGCGACGGTATTGATGAAATCGCACAGGAATTCATAGCTGTCCTGGTCATCAATGCCGATCCGGGTTTTCACCGTCACCGGAATCGAAACCACGTCGCGCATTGCTTTAATGCAGTCCGCCACCAGCGGTGCATTGCCCATCAGGCAAGCGCCAAACATCCCGTTCTGCACGCGGTCAGACGGACACCCGACGTTGAGATTGATCTCATCATAACCGCGTTGTTCCGCCAGTTTCGCACACTGGGCCAGGGCCGCCGGATCGCTGCCGCCCAGCTGTAAGGCCAGCGGGTGCTCTTCATCGCTATAGGCCAGATAATCGCCTTTGCCGTGAATAATCGCTCCGGTGGTCACCATTTCGGTATACAGCAGCGCCTGGCGCGACAGCAGGCGCAAAAAGTAGCGACAATGCCTGTCGGTCCAGTCGAGCATCGGCGCGATGGAAAAACGATGAGCGGCAAAAGCGTGAGATGTTGATTCTGGCATCATGGCGAATAAACAGGCATCCGGATAAAAAGGGGCGCTACTATAGCACAAAGATAAACCACAGGCGCGTCACACCGGGTCGGGCGCTTCACGCCTGCTAAGACGGCTATTTTCTCCGCGGCCTGCTGTCATGCGGACCGAAGAATTGCGGCGGGTGATCGACCCAGCGATCCTGGCGCGTGGCGGCATACTCCGGGTTAAGCGGGTAGTAAATACGGTTAAATTTCTTGTTCGACTCGCCCACCACCAACAGGCGAACTTCCTGCTCGGTGTTATTCAGGAAGGTATGACACACCCCGGTTCCCGCCGGAAACCCAACGCTATCACCCGGCTCCAGTTTCCACAGATAGCCGTTAATCCACACTTCGGGATAGCCCTCCAGCACGTAGATAAACTCTTCCTCATCACTTTCAGCATGAGGGTAAGAGGTGCGGCGGCCCGGCGGTAAACGTTCATGATGGATGCCCAGCCGGTTGAGTCTTAAGCCACGCGCCAGCGGCGCGCCAATGGAAAAACGCTCGGAGGTGTTGGGATAAGTGGCATCATCTGGACCTTCCAGGTCGCGCCAATGTCGAATGCAATCAGGTCGTTTCATCGTTTTCTCCCGAAAATGAGATGCATCAGGTATAGCACAAGCCGCCGGTTCTCGGCGTTTTGCCTGGATCGTGATAAAGTAACAACTTCATACTCACGCAACCAAAGGATGCTCATGGATAAGACCACTTCGCAACAAATGTTAGCGCATGCTGAAAAGCTCTGTGCACAACGTGGCGTGCGCCTGACTCCGCAACGCCTTGAAGTGTTGCGTCTGATGAGCCTACAGGAAGGGGCAATCAGCGCCTATGATCTGCTCGACCTGCTACGCGATAAAGAGCCGCAGGCTAAGCCGCCGACGGTCTATCGCGCGCTGGAGTTTCTGCTGGAGCAGGGGTTCGTGCATAAGGTGGAATCGACCAACAGCTACGTGCTGTGCCATCTTTTCGATCAGCCGACCCACAGTTCGGCCATGTTTATCTGCGATCGCTGCGGCGTGGTGAAAGAAGAGTGCGCGGAAGGCGTTGAAGACATTATGCATACGCTGGCGGCCAAAATGGGCTTCGCCCTGCGCCATAACGTGATTGAGGCGCACGGCCTGTGCGCTGGCTGCGTCGAGGTCGAAGCCTGCAGCACGCCAGGGCACTGCCATCACGACCATACGATTCAGAGCAAAAAGAAAGCCCGCTGAGGCAATCGCCGCAGCGGGAATCAAAGGGTCGTCGGCACATCCCTGTACCGCTCTGGCAGGCAACAACAAAGGGGTAATACGCTAAAACTCTCCGCTACCAGCGGTGGTCGTTTTTGCTTTCCCAGTCAGACACTTCTTTCTCAGCCTGATCTCTGGCGTATCCGTAACGCTCCTGGATTTTCCCCACCAGCTGGTCACGCTTACCTTCAATGACCGTCATGTCATCATCGGTCAGCTTGCCCCATTGTTCTTTTGCTTTACCTTTCAACTGTTTCCAGTTACCGCCGATTTCGTCTTTGTTCATAGTGCCATCCTCATCGTTCGGTGGGTTTACAGCCCGCTGTGTGCCGGACGTATTGTTAACTATAGATGAGAATTCTGGATTAAATTTATTATTCGGAATCTTTAACCAGTTACCTGGGGAAAATCGTTACGAAAACCAGGTTCCGCGCTGCCAGTGCCGACGCCAGATGATCGCCAGCGACAGACCGCGTAGCGCCAGGAAAACCGCCAGCGCCAGCCACAAACCGTGGTTACCGAGAACCGGCAGCGTCAGCAGGGTTACGGCAAAGCCCACCGCCGCCACCGCCATGCTGTTACGCATCTCGGCCCCGCGCGTTGCGCCGATAAACATGCCATCGAGCAAATAACACCAGACGCCAATGACCGGTAAAATCATCTGCCAGAACAGGTAGCGATCGGCCAGCTGCTGAAGCGAAGGCAACGAGGTTAGCAGTGCGATAATCTGTTGCCCCGCGACGGCATAAATCAAGGCAAAGAGCAGCGCCACCATTCCCGACTGGCGGCAGGCCGCGCGCCAGACCTCAAGCAGCCGGCTGCCGTCGCGTGCGCCGTACGCCTGCCCGGAGTGGGCTTCCACCGCATAGGCAAAACCGTCCAGCGCGTAGGCGGTGAAGGTCAGCAAGGTCATCAGGAGAGCGTTGACGGCGACAATCTCGCCGCCCAGTCGGGCGCCGAAGACGGTCACCGCGCCAAAGCAGAGTTGCAGCAGCAGGGAGCGCAGCATGATATCGCGGTTCAGCGCCAGCAGGCGGCGCAAATCTCCGCGCCAGGCGCTTTTCAACATGGCAAATGAGACCCCGCGCAGCGCCAGCACACGCCTTGCCATCAGCAGCCCGATGAGAAAGGTGGCATATTCGGCCGTCACCGTCGCCAGCGCGGCCCCTTGCACATTCATATGCAGGCCCATCACCAGCCACAGGTCGAGGACGATATTCAGCAGGTTGCCAACGACCAGCAGGATTACCGGCGCACGAGCGTACTGTACTCCCAGCAGCCAGCCGAGCAGCACCAGGTTTGCCAGCGAGGCCGGGGCGCTCAGCCAACGGATGTCAAGGAAGCGCCGCGCCTGTTCCAGTACCGCGTCATTGCCGCCGACAATATGCAGCGCCAGATCGATTAGCGGAGTCCGGAACAGGACAATCAGCAGACCGGCCGCTAATGCCAGTCCAAGCGGCTGTACCAGCGCCCGCGCCAGGCGGAGGGGATCTTTTGCGCCAAAGGCCTGGGCCGTCAGCCCGGTGGTGCTCATCCGCAGGAACAGCAGCAGCATGAAGAGAAAACTGGTCGCCGTCGCACCGACCGCCACGCCGCCGAGGTAAACCGGGCTATCGAGGTGGCCAATCACGGCGGTATCAACCAGCCCCAGCAGCGGGACGGTGATATTGGAGAAAATCATCGGTAGCGCCAGGCGCCACAGGGCCTTGTCAGCGGCGTGAAAGAACATGAGAAAGAGCCTGACCGAGGAGGAAAGACGGCGCAGCATCATGCATCAGATGATGCTGCGTGGGGAAGGCGTTACAGCCACTCGCCGTTGCGAATTACGCCAACGGCCAGCCCTTCAATAGTGAAGTTTTGTTCGCGCAGATTCACCACGATAGGTGAAAATTCGCTATTTTCTGGCAGCAGTTCGACGATGTTACCCTGCTTTTTCAGCCGTTTAACGGTAACTTCTTCGTCAATGCGCGCCACGACAACCTGCCCGTTACGCACGTCCTGCGTTTTATGTACCGCCAGCAGGTCGCCATCGAGAATTCCGATGTCTTTCATCGACATGCCGCTAACCCGCAGCAGAAAATCGGCGTTCGGCTTGAACATCGCCGGGTCAACCTGGAAGTGACCTTCGATATGCTGCTGGGCCAGCAGCGGCTCACCGGCAGCGACGCGGCCAATTAGCGGCAGACCGGGTTCTTCTTCCGTCAGCAGACGAATACCGCGGGAAGCGCCGGAGATAATCTCGATCGCGCCTTTACGCGCCAGCGCTTTCAGGTGTTCTTCCGCCGCGTTGGGAGAACGGAACCCCAAGCGCTGAGCAATTTCCGCACGCGTTGGCGGCATGCCCGTCTGGCTGATGTGATCCCGAATGAGATCGAACACCTCTTGCTGCCTGGTCGTTAACGCTTTCATCCCGCCCCCTGGGTGTATATACAGTTATGCTGTGAGTATATACAGCTAACGGTGATTTTGGAATCAAATTTCACACAAAAATCAGCAGATTCTTTCCATTCTGCGCCCCTGGGAACCTATCCTGGCCGGCGTTCTGCCGCCGACGCGTGCGCGCCGCGCCGCCGGGGATCGCGCTCGCCCCTGAACCAACGAGCCGACAGCAAAGCCGCGCGGGCCGCAATTTTAGTGATAGCGAGCCCACAGTAAGAGCGCCCAGGTTATTAGCGCGATCCCGATCGCCAGCAAGACCGCCGCGGACCCCATATCTTTTGCGCGTCCGGACAGCTCGTGGTGCTCCGGGCCAATTCGATCCACCACCGCCTCAATCGCGCTATTAAGAATTTCGACTATCATCACTAACAGGACCGAGCCTATCAGCAGTACCCGCGTGATGGCATCAACGTCCAACCAGCAGGCGATCGCCACGGCAATAATGGCAGCGACGCCTTCCTGACGAAATGCGGCCTCATTCATCCATGCCGCACGGAACCCTTTCCAGGAATAACCTGCCGCTTTAATGATTCGGGTTAACCCGGTGGTATTATTGGCCATCAAAAGAACCTTTTTATGTAAATGACGTCAATGAGTGTACGCGTTTGCCGCGTGGCAACGGAAATTCTGCGCGCTTTCTGTTATTCTTGCCGCGCATTTGCATGATTAACCAGAGGCTTCACATCGTTTATGTCCGGCTGGCAACGAATTTACTATAAATTACTGAATTTACCATTGCGGGTGCTGGTAAAAAGCAAGTCTATTCCCGCAGAACCTGCTCAGGAACTAGGGCTGGATACCTCGCGTCCTATCATGTACGTCCTGCCCTATAACTCGAAGGCGGACCTGCTGACCCTGCGCGCCCAGTGCCTGGAGCACGATTTACCCGATCCGCTTGAACCGCTGGAGATCGACGGCGCCCTGCTGCCACGCTACGTATTTATCCACGGCGGCCCGCGCGTATTCACCTACTACACGCCGAAAGAAGAGTCCATCAAGCTGTTCCACGACTACCTGGATCTGCACCGCAACCATCCCAATCTGGACGTGCAAATGGTGCCGGTGTCGGTGATGTTTGGTCGTGCGCCAGGACGGGAAAAGGGCGAGGTGAATCCACCGCTGCGTATGCTGAACGGTATTCAGAAATTCTTCGCCGTCCTGTGGCTGGGCCGCGACAGCTTTGTCCGCTTCTCGCCGCCGGTCTCGCTGCGCAGAATGGCCACCGAGCACGGTACCGATAAAATTATCGCCCAGAAGCTGGCCCGCGTCGCACGTATGCACTTCGCACGTCAGCGCCTGGCCGCCGTAGGCCCGCGTCTGCCGGCGCGTCAGGATCTGTTCAATAAGCTGCTGGCGTCGAAAGCCATCGCCCGGGCGGTGGAAGATGAGGCGCGCAGCAAGAAAATTTCCCATGAGAAGGCGCAACAGAACGCCATCGCGCTGATGGAAGAGATCGCCGCTAACTTCTCCTACGAGATGATTCGCCTGACCGACCGCGTGCTCGGCTTTACCTGGAACCGCCTGTATCAGGGGATTAACGTCCATAACGCCGAGCGCGTGCGTCAGCTGGCGCATGAAGGGCACGAAATTGTCTATGTCCCGTGCCACCGTAGCCACATGGACTACCTTCTGCTCTCGTATGTGCTGTATCACCAGGGTCTGGTGCCGCCGCATATCGCCGCCGGTATCAACCTGAACTTCTGGCCGGCAGGGCCGATTTTCCGCCGCGGCGGCGCGTTCTTTATTCGCCGTACCTTTAAGGGCAATAAGCTCTACTCGACGGTGTTCCGCGAATATCTCGGTGAATTGTTCAGCCGGGGTTACTCCGTAGAGTACTTCGTTGAAGGCGGGCGCTCGCGTACCGGCCGTCTGCTGGATCCGAAAACCGGCACGCTGTCGATGACCATTCAGGCGATGCTGCGCGGCGGTACCCGGCCGATTACCCTGGTGCCTATCTATATCGGCTACGAGCACGTGATGGAGGTCGGCACCTATGCGAAAGAGCTGCGCGGCGCGACCAAAGAAAAAGAGAGCCTGCCGCAGATGCTGCGCGGGCTGAGCAAGCTGCGTAATCTCGGCCAGGGCTATGTTAACTTCGGCGAACCGCTGCCGCTGATGACCTGGCTTAATCAGCACGTTCCGGACTGGCGCGAGTCTATCGACCCTATCGAAGCCGTGCGCCCGTCGTGGCTGACGCCGTCGGTGAACAGCATTGCCGCCGATCTGATGGTGCGCATCAACAACGCCGGCGCGGCGAATGCCATGAACCTGTGCTGTACCGCCCTGCTGGCTTCTCGCCAGCGTTCGCTGACCCGAGAGCAGCTGACGCAGCAGCTGGAGTGCTATCTCGATCTGCTGCGTAACGTCCCGTACTCGCCAGATGCCACCACGCCAGCGGCATCCGCCGGTGAACTGATCGATCACGCGCTGAAGATGAATAAGTTCGAGGTCGAGAAAGACACCATCGGCGACATCATCATTCTGCCGCGCGAGCAGGCGGTGCTGATGACCTACTATCGCAACAACATCGCCCATATGCTGATGATGCCGTCGCTGCTGGCGGCGATAGTGACCCAGCATCGTCGTATCACCCGCGCGGAAGTGCTGCGTCACGTTGAGATGTTCTATCCGCTGCTGAAGGCCGAGCTGTTCCTGCGTTGGGAGAAAGAAGAGCTGGCGGGCGTTATCGATGCGCTGCTGGCTGAAATGCAGCGCCAGGGGCTGATTATTCTGAGCGATGATGAGGTAAGCATCAATCCGTCTCACTCCCGCTCCCTGCAGCTGCTGGCCGCCGGCGCGCGTGAAACGCTCCAGCGTTACGCCATTACCTTCTGGCTGCTGAGCGCGAACCCGTCGATTAACCGCAGCTCGCTGGAGAAAGAGAGCCGCACCGTGGCCCAGCGTCTGTCGGTGCTGCACGGCATCAACGCGCCGGAGTTCTTCGATAAGGCGGTATTCAGTACGTTAGTGCTGACGCTGCGCGACGAGGGCTATATCAGCGATACCGGCGATGCTGAGCCGGAAGAGACGCTGAAGGTTTATCAGATGCTGGCGGCGTTGATTACCTCTGACGTTCGTTTGACGATTGAAAGCGCCACCCAGGATGAAGCGTAACGCCTGAGGCTTGCTCTCCTCTCCCCCCGCTAGCCGGGGGGAGAAGGCAGAGAGCGGCTACTGCAGATAGCTCATCGCCAGACCGAGAAACAGCACCAGCCCGACGTAGTTATTGTTTAAAAACGCTTTAAAGCAGTCATCACGTTCCCGACGGAAGATCAGCTTCTGCTGCCAGAAAAACAGCCCCGCCGCGATAAACAGCGACCAGTAATATTCCCAGTGCAGCCCATTCAGCCAGCCGATGGCGGCCATCAATACCAGCACCCCAACCTGCAGAATGCCGATAATCAGGCGGTCATGCTCACCAAACAAAATCGCCGTCGATTTAATACCGATTTTGATGTCGTCATCCCGATCGACCATCGCATACTGGGTATCATAGGCCACCGCCCACAGAATATTGGCGAGGAACATCAGCCAGCAGCTGAGCGGTAACGCTTCGCTGACCGCCGAGAAGGCCATCGGAATCGACCAGCCGAACGCCGCCCCCAGCACCACCTGCGGCAGGTGGGTATAGCGTTTCATGAACGGATACACCCACGCCAGCGCCAGCGCCGCCACCGAGAGCAGGATAGTCATAGTGTTTAAGGTCAGCACCAGCAAAAACGAAAGCACAACCAGAACGACAAACAGCAGCCGGGCTTCTTTTTCGGTGACGTCACCGCTGGGCAGCGGACGGCGGGCGGTGCGTTTAACATGGCCATCAAACTTCCGGTCGGCATAATCATTCACCACGCAGCCGGCGGCGCGCATCAGCCAGACGCCAGCGACAAAAACGGCCAGGATCCACAGCGGCGGGATCCCCGGCGTCGCCACCCATAGCGCCCACAGCGTCGGCCACAGCAGCAGCAGCGCGCCGATCGGTTTGTCAGTCCGCATCAGGCGATGAAACGCCAACAGCTTATTCTGCGTCAGACTCCTCTCCATTTTCTCTTCCTCTTAATACAACGGCGACGCAGGCAGAAAAAGCTCTGTCAGCAGCAGCGGTTTGCCACTCAGCCGCAGGCGGGAACGACGCCCCCATAGCTCTGCATCGCGCCCAATTTCAATAAAATCGCGGGTTAACGTCGACGATGTAAACAGATAACGCCCCAGCGGCGTCTGACCCAGCTGCTGCAGAGCCAGTTCGGGACCGCACAGCGTCGACTCCGGTACGACCGTGCGCCCGGCCAGCCAGGGTTCGCCATTCGCGCAAAGAATAATTTCCCGCAGCCAGTAACGCGCGTCCTCTGGCAACAACGCCGCTTCATCAACCAACGCTTCACGTCCGACGAAACCTTCGTTGACCATGATAACGCTGACCTTTTTCCCCTGTTGCTCAAAGCGTTTGGTCATTGAGTCTTCCAGCAACAGCCAGTCACGCAGGTGCGCTTCCAGCGGGGGGATCGCGGCAAAATAGCGCAGCGCACGCAGTTGCGTAAGCGCAGGATGTGACATGCCTGATTCTCCGGTACATAACATGAGAGCATTGTATCGCAGAATCGGCGAATCAGGGCGGGCAAACCGTTAAGATACGATCATCGGCGTAACAGCCATGCAACAGCAGCCGCCACGCGAGAAAAAAAGGTGCGTCCAGGCGGACGCACCTAAAGGCTGTGCCTAAACATCAGCATTGTGGGGAGACGATCACCCCTTGCCTTTTACACTGCTGATAAAGGTGGAACGAGCAGATTTCGAGCCGAGGCGCTCAGCTTCGTTCATCAGTTTGAGGGCTTTGTCGATATCACCTTTCGCCACGGCCTGCTTGATGCCGTTGTTAAAGTAAGTTTCCGTATCATCCAGCATCGGTTCGCTTTTCGCAGCAGGCGCTGGCGCGGCGACCGGTGCGGCGACTGGCGCGCTATAGACCGGCGCCGCCGTATTACCTACGGTGACAGGACCCGGACCAGAGGAGCCAAACAGCGGCCCGACCAGGACGCTGGAACCTGACGATGTTTTCACTTTCAGGCCCAGCGTGCCTTCAGTGGTATGTTTGGCGATCGGATCCGGAATATCCGGGACCGCATTGCCGGTACCTTTGGCGTAGGCCTTCGCCGGATCGAGTAGCGTAGTCGTCTGCTGGAGGTCTTTATCAGTCGTAAAGACCAGCACATATAACTTTTGTTGCCCGAGGGCTGGCGTCAGGCGCATGACGCCTTCCAGGCGATCGGCACTCATCACCCCCGGCTGTTGGTAAGTGAAGTAACTGCTGGGGAAAAACGCAGACGGCGTCATATTTTGATCGAAGATCAGCACATTTGGCGCATAGACGCTGGTTTGCTTGTTCACTTCGCTGGTCAGCGTAATGGTCAGCTCACCGATATTCGCCGGGACGCTGTAAGCCGCCACCGGACCGGTAATACCGGGGATATTCAGCGATTGACCTGCCGTCGCTAACCGGGTGGTTTGCGTTTTCGATTGATCGACCGGCGTCCAGGTGAGCTGTTGTAGCGCGGACGCCGGAATAGCCGGTGCGGCAGAGGTATTCTGCGGCACGAAATTCACATCAGCAAAACTGACTGCGGGTACGCTGGCCAGCAGGCCGGCGGACAGGCAGAGGGCAACGAGACTTTTCTTCATTTTCATTGTTATCACCTCAATTCCGATGGCCGAGCGGTAGCCAGGCAATAGCCCGCTGAGCCGAAGATAGAGGGGCTTGCGCCCCTCTTTTGGTCATCACACGTCAGGTTGGTTGGATTACCACCAGATTTCCATCTGGGCGCCGAAGGACCACTCGTCGTTATCACCGCGGCTGGTAGAGAATTGACCGTTGCCGGAAGAGTCAGCGATCGCATAGCGGGTAGAGTTGCCGGCGCTATCTTTGGCATAGCCCCATTTTTCATCCCACTTGGCATAGGTTGCGAAAACGCGGATTGCCGGACGGGACCAGATGCTGTCGCCCGCCTGCCACTGTTGCGCCAGGGTGATTTTGTACTGGCTGTTGCGATCGTTGGTCTGCTGGGATTTGACGTTGTCGTAACCCACTTCCAACAGGGTGCTCATGATCGGCGTCCATTTATACATCGGGCGTACGCCGACGGTGTACCACTCCGTACCCAGGTTATTATCCAGATCGACGTTCTGGTACATACCCACGTACATCAGGTCCCACTTGTCGCCCAGGGAGATCGCGCCATGATCCAGCACGCGCCACAGGCTACCGTTGTTGTTAATGTTGCTGTCACTCGCATCAGAGAAAGAACCCTGAGGAATACCTTTGCCCTGAGTGGTCATGGCATCGGTACCGTACTGCAGGACAAACTTGTTATAGCCTTTCAGCATGCTTTGGGTATGTTCAGCAGTGAACATCCAGCCGTCTTTCGACGCGCCGTTCGCTAACTGGTAGTCATCGGTGGTGTTGGCGCGGCCGTAGTCAACGCCGAGTTCCAGCACGCCATCCGGGTTGGTTTCCAGACCCGCCAAACGTACGTCAAAGACGTCGTTTGCCGTATCTTTAGTGCGATCGTAGACGTGATTGCTGCTAAAGGAGGTGGAGCCACCGGCTTCCTGGGAGCGAGTTGCCGCCATGGACAGCTTACCGAAGCCCAGATCGATGTTTTCAATACCAGCGCCCGGACCAGAAATATCCCAGTAGTAGAAGTCGATCATGTGAACGTCATGACGCTGGTAGAAACGCTTACCGGCCCAGATGGTGGAACCTGGCAACCAGTCGATCAGGTTCTTACCCTGCACGTTAGCTTCACGGAATGCGGGATCGGTGCCTTCCCAGTCGTTCTGCTGAGCAACGGAGTAGGCAACGTTAGTATCGAAGTAGAAGCTCTTATCACCTTCTTTCCAGACTTCCTGGCCCAGTTTTAATTCCGCATAGGTTTCACATTCGTTACCAAGACGGTATTTACTTTGAGCACCGGTTGCCTGGAAGCACTGTTGTTCACCGCCGCTGCCGGTCCAGCCGATACCGGAACGAGCATAGCCGTGGAAATCGACGGCCAGTGCCTGAGCAGACATAACGCCTGCCGCGACGGCTACCGCCAGTGGAAGTTTGCGCAGAGTAATCATCATTCTATCTCCTGAGATCATTGCTTTTCTTTGAACACTTCGCCCGTCGTGCTACCTGCTGCTGCAGCGCTAAGGGGTTCGCGTTTTTTTTAATGGGAAGCCTTACACGCCCGGCTCTTTATGCAACCGACGACACGCCGTGCCATCCTCACGGAATAAATGGCAACGTTCCGGCGGCAAACCGATAGCGAATGTGGCTCCCTCTTCTACCAACACCACGTCGTTCTGGCGGTAAACCAGGTTCTGACGGATGGCGGGGATCTGGATATGAATTTGCGTTTCGTGACCAAGCTGCTCAACCACCTGGACTTCCCCTTCGAGGGTCACGTCGGCGATATCGCTGGGCAGCAGATGTTCCGGGCGGATGCCTAAAGACATATTCGCGCCGACCTGAACGCGGGCGCTGTCCACCGGCAGCCAGACCTGCTGGCGGTTTGGCAGCTCCACCTGAACCTGCTCAATGGCGGTTGCCGTCACTTTTACCGGCAGGAAGTTCATCTTCGGCGAGCCAATAAAGCCCGCAACGAAGCGATCGGCCGGGTAGTGATACAGCTCAAGCGGTTTCCCGACCTGCGCCACGCGTCCGGCGTCCAGCACCACAATCTTGTCGGCCAGGGTCATGGCTTCGACCTGATCGTGGGTGACGTAAATCATCGTGCGCCCAAGGCGCTTGTGCAGACGGGAGATTTCGATACGCATCTGCACGCGCAGCGCGGCATCGAGGTTAGAAAGCGGTTCATCCAGCAGGAAAACGCGAGGTTCGGCCACCAGGGTACGACCGATCGCCACGCGCTGGCGCTGGCCGCCGGACAGCGCCTTCGGTTTACGCTCCAGCAGGTGCGCCAGCTGCAACACTTCAGCCACCTGAGTGACGCGCTGGTTGATCACATCTTTTTTGGCGCCGGCCAGCTTCAGGCCGAAGGACATATTTTCCGCGACGGAGAGGTGGGGGTAGAGCGCGTAAGACTGGAAGACCATGCCGATGCCGCGTTCGGCCGGTGGGATGTCGTTCATTCGCGTATCACCAATAAACAAATCACCACTGGTGATGGTTTCCAGCCCGGCGATCATACGCAGCAGGGTCGATTTGCCGCAGCCCGATGGCCCGACAAACACCACGAACTCCCCTTCCTGGATGTCGAGATTGATATCTTTCGATACCACCACGTCCCCCCAGGCTTTCGTTATATTCCGCAGCTGTACGTTCGCCATCCCCATCTCCCTTCGTTACAACCTGTCACTTAAAGACACATTCAAGATGGGCTGACTATGCGGCATTCATTAATCTGGTGAATCCTCCACCCCCGCCTTTTTTATGGGGGAGGAGACGGGAGGATGAGAGATTGCTCCTCGCGGCGGGGGATGGCCCGGCCAGGCCATTTTCGTGATACAGGTTGCAAAAATGGCCCCGTTTTTATGTGCTCCAGAACCCAATACTGGTATTTCTGCAACACAGATCACACAAACCACGGGTGGGGCGTAGACATAGGGAGGATGGAAAGGGGTTGTTAAAAAAGGAAACTCATCACCGTCAAGCCACCTAAGTGTATCCACGAGCACATCACCAAAAAGGACTGGTATATGAAAATCAAAACCGGCGCTCGCATCCTCGCGCTGTCTGCATTGACCACGATGATGTTTTCCGCCTCTGCCCTCGCCAAAATTGAAGAAGGTAAGCTGGTTATCTGGATTAACGGCGATAAAGGCTATAACGGTCTCGCCGAAGTGGGTAAAAAGTTTGAAAAAGATACCGGCATTAAAGTCTCCATCGAGCACCCGGATAAGCTGGAAGAAAAATTCCCGCAGGTCGCGGCGACCGGCGACGGCCCGGATATCATCTTCTGGGCACATGACCGTTTCGGTGGCTATGCACAATCCGGCCTGCTGGCTGAGATCTCCCCGGACAAAGCTTTCCAGGACAAACTCTACCCGTTCACCTGGGACGCGGTACGCTATAACGGCAAGCTGATCGCCTACCCTATCGCGGTTGAAGCGCTGTCGCTGATTTACAACAAAGACCTGGTACCGAACCCGCCAAAAACCTGGGAAGAGATCCCGGCGCTGGATAAAGAACTGAAAGCGAAAGGTAAGAGCGCGCTGATGTTCAACCTGCAGGAACCGTACTTCACCTGGCCGCTGATCGCTGCTGACGGCGGCTATGCGTTCAAGTTTGAAAACGGCAAATATGACGTCAAAAACGTGGGCGTGGACAGCGCGGGCGCGAAAGCCGGCCTGACCTTCCTGGTTGACCTCATCAAGAATAAACACATGAATGCCGATACCGATTACTCCATCGCGGAAGCAGCGTTCAACAAAGGCGAAACCGCGATGACCATCAACGGTCCGTGGGCGTGGTCAAACATCGATAAGAGCAAGATTAACTATGGCGTGACGCTGCTGCCAACCTTCAAAGGCAACGCCTCTAAACCGTTCGTTGGCGTACTGAGCGCCGGTATCAACGCCGCCAGCCCGAACAAAGAACTGGCGAAAGAGTTCCTTGAAAACTATCTGCTGACCGACCAGGGTCTGGATGAAGTGAATAAGGACAAACCGCTGGGCGCCGTAGCGCTGAAATCCTTCCAGGAAAAACTGGAAAAAGATCCGCGTATCGCCGCCACCATGGCGAACGCCCAGAAAGGCGAAATCATGCCGAACATCCCGCAGATGTCCGCCTTCTGGTATGCCGTACGTACCGCGGTTATCAACGCAGCGAGCGGTCGTCAGACCGTCGATGCCGCGCTGAAAGACGCACAGACTCGTATCACTAAGTAATCCTGCTCGTCCCCTCTCCCTTCTCGGGAGCGGGTCGGAGTCCAGGCCCACCAGGCCCCGGTCCGACCCGCTGTCCTGAGGGGAGAGGGAGAATAAAATACGTTGTAGAGGATGATCCCCATGGATGTCGTTAAAAAGAAACACTGGTGGCAAAGCCCGCAGCTGACGTGGTCTGTGATTGGCTTGCTGTGCCTGCTGGTGGGTTACCTTGTTGTTTTGATGTACGCCCAGGGGGAGTACCTGTTCGCCATCCTGACGCTGATTTTAAGCTCGGCTGGCCTGTATATCTTTACCAACCGCAAGGCCTATGCCTGGCGTTATGTCTATCCGGGCCTTGCCGGAATGGGCCTGTTTGTTCTGTTTCCCCTGATTTGCACCATTGCTATCGCCTTCACCAACTACAGCAGCACCAACCAGCTGACCTTCGAGCGCGCTCAGGAAGTGCTGATGGATCGCTCCTTCCAGGCCGGCAAGTCTTACAACTTCTCGCTGTTCCCGGCGGGCGATGAGTGGAAGCTGGCGCTGACCGATGGCGACAGCGGCAAAAATTACGTCTCCGACGCCTTTAAACTCGGCGGCGAGCAGAAACTGGCCTTAAAAGAAGGCGATGCGCTGCCGGAAGGCGAACGCGCCAATCTGCGCGTCATTACCCAGAACCGTACCGCGCTGAACCAGCTGACTGCCGTACTGCCTGACGACAGCAAAGTGATTATGAGCTCGCTGCGCCAGTTCTCCGGCACCCAGCCGCTGTACGCGCTGGCGGCGGACGGCACGCTGACCAATAACCAGAGCGGCGTAAAATATCGCCCGAACAATGACATCGGTTTTTATCAGTCCATCAACGCTGACGGTAGCTGGAGCGCGGAGAAGCTCAGCCCAGGCTACACCGTCAGCATCGGTTGGGATAACTTCACCCGCGTGTTCACCGATGAGGGTATCCAGAAGCCGTTCTTCGCCATCTTCGTCTGGACGGTGGTCTTCTCGGTACTGACGGTGATTCTGACCGTGGCCGTTGGCATGGTCCTCGCCTGCCTCGTACAGTGGGAATCCTTGAAAGGTAAAGCGATTTACCGCGTCCTGCTGATTCTGCCCTACGCCGTTCCGTCGTTTATCTCGATTCTGATTTTCAAAGGGCTGTTCAACCAGAGCTTTGGTGAGATCAACATGATGCTCAGCGCGCTGTTCGGCATCAAGCCGGCGTGGTTCAGCGACCCGACCACCGCGCGCAGCATGATTATTATCGTCAACACCTGGCTGGGCTATCCGTACATGATGATTCTGTGCATGGGTCTGCTGAAAGCGATCCCTGACGACCTGTACGAAGCCTCGGCAATGGATGGCGCCGGACCGTTCCAGAACTTCTTTAAAATTACGCTTCCGCTGCTGATCAAACCACTGACGCCGCTGATGATCGCCAGCTTCGCCTTTAACTTTAATAACTTCGTGCTGATTCAGCTGTTAACCAACGGCGGCCCGGACCGCCTCGGCACCACCACCCCGGCCGGTTATACCGACCTGCTGGTGAGCTACACCTACCGTATCGCCTTTGAAGGCGGCGGCGGTCAGGACTTCGGTCTGGCGGCGGCGATCGCCACTCTGATCTTCCTGCTGGTGGGCGTGCTGGCGATTGTTAACCTGAAAGCGACACGCATGAAATTTGACTAACTGGGATGGCCAGGCGTCATGGCTCGGCCAGCGCGGCAGAACCGGAACGTACAGGTCGTACGTGAGGAAACCGAGCGCTGGCCGGGTTCAACATGACAGACTCGCCCGCCTGGAGCGGTATCAAGGGGAATAAAATATTATGGCTATGGTACAACCCAAATCTCAGAAGCTGCGTTTGTTCACCACGCACCTCCTGCTGCTAATTTTCATCGCGGCGATTATGTTCCCGCTGCTGATGGTTATCGCTATCTCTCTGCGCGAGGGTAACTTCGCCACCGGTAGCCTGATCCCGGACCAGATCTCCTGGGAGCACTGGCGGCTGGCGCTGGGCTTCAGCGTCGAGCACGCTGACGGCCGCGTCACCCCGCCACCCTTCCCGGTTCTGCTGTGGTTGTGGAACTCGGTGAAAGTCGCCGGGATCACCGCCATCGGCATCGTGGCGCTGTCCACCACCTGCGCCTATGCCTTCGCCCGCATGCGCTTCCCGGGCAAAGCCACCCTGCTGAAAGGGATGCTGATTTTCCAGATGTTCCCGGCGGTGCTGTCGCTGGTGGCGTTATACGCCTTGTTTGACCGCCTCGGCCAGTATTTACCGTTCGTCGGCCTGAACACCCACGGCGGCGTCATCTTCGCCTATATGGGCGGGATTGCGCTGCACGTCTGGACGATTAAAGGCTACTTCGAAACCATCGACGGTTCGCTGGAAGAAGCGGCGGCGCTGGACGGCGCCACGCCGTGGCAGGCCTTCCGTCTGGTCCTGCTGCCGCTGTCGGTACCGATTCTGGCGGTGGTGTTTATTCTGTCGTTCATTGCCGCAATTACCGAAGTGCCGGTAGCCTCGCTGCTGCTGCGCGATGTCAACAGCTATACCCTGGCCGTCGGTATGCAGCAGTATCTCAACCCGCAGAACTACCTGTGGGGCGACTTTGCCGCTGCGGCGGTGCTCTCCGCCATTCCGATTACGGTTGTCTTCCTGCTGGCCCAGCGCTGGCTGGTCAACGGCCTGACGGCGGGCGGGGTGAAAGGTTAAGTTTCATTGTTATACCCGCCCCAAATTTCAGAGGAGGGATGGTGGTTCAGTTGCTGTACACGAACCCCAACCGGGTACGGTAGCCGCCGCCCTCAGCTGAAAAAGTAAGGCAAATGCCACTGCTATCCTCAACTGGACCCTACATAAAGTAAATTTGTGACTGTTGGTCAGCGGCCCTGGAGGCCGCTTTTTTTTATTCGCGTTTCAGCCGGTTGGAGTTACATAGCCACAGCGTAATCACCAGAATCAGGATCGCCGCCGAATAGATCAGCACCGCCATCGGCGACTCATGATCGACAATGATCAGCCGCACAATCGCCGTAATGCCGATATAGACGAAATAGCGCAGCGGGAAGTGAAAACCCGACTCAAAGTACTTCACAATCAGCGCGATAAACTCAAAATAGAGAAAATAGACCACCAGCCCTTCGACCAGCTTGTACTTACTCACCGGTTCCGGAGTAAACAGGACATGCGCCAGATGGAACGTCTCTTTCCCCAGAAAAACCACCAGGATGATCCCCAGGCACAGCAGCGCCAGATTCAAAACGGCCTGCATGGCGGTCGCCACAAAATTGACCAACGGACGATAGACCGACGGCATAGGCACACCTCTTATATTCATTATTCCTGCCGATCTGTATAACGCAAAAACGTGATCCAGATCGATATTATTCGTTAACTTTTTGCGTCTGTTGCGTCAAATGTAACAATCACTTGCCAGACCGGCGGGTTAAAAAGGATACAGTAATGCTGACAATACGGACGGCGCACCGGGAAGACGCTCCCATGCTGAATGAAATGGGGAACGCCAGCTATCGCCACCACTTCGCCCACCTCTGGCACAGCGCCAGCGAGCTGGCGCACTTCCTCCAGCAGGAGTACTCCCTGCCCGCCCTTCACCGTAGCCTCGCCGATGAGCGCAGCTGCTGGCTGATTGCCGAAGCCCGGCATCCTGTCGGCTTCGCGAAATACAGCTGCCATCAGCCGATGGCAACCGATGGTCCGCGCGGCACGTTGCTGCATAAGCTCTATTTACTGCCCGCTGAGACAGGACATGGCTACGGTGAGCAGATTTTTAGCGCCGTTGAAGCGCGGGCAAAGGCGGCGGGCGACGACTGGCTGTGGTTAGAAGTCCTCGCCAGCAACCCCGGCGCCAGGCGTTTTTATGAGCGCTCAGGTATGCAATATGTGCAAGACAGCGTATTCCGCTCCGCAACCCACATGAGCACGCTACATATTCTGGCCAAACCTATCTGAGAGGCACTATGCACACTCTTCGTGAAACCGGTATCCGCAACGTCACCTGCGGCGAGAACGTGGTGATCTACCAGCCCGCTAACCTCTACGACTGTGTGCTTGGCGATAACGTCTTCGTCGGGCCGTTCGTTGAAATTCAGGGCAATACGCGCATCGGCGCGGACAGCAAAATCCAGTCCCACACCTTTATCTGCGAGTACGTCACCCTCGGCGAGCGTTGCTTCATCGGCCATGGCGTAATGTTTGCCAACGATATGTTTCGCGAAGGGCGCCCCGATGCCAACCGGGAGAACTGGGGGCGGATTGTTATCGGCAACGATGTGTCGATCGGCAGCGGCGCGGCGATTCTGGCGGTCAACATCTGCGACGGTGCCGTCATTGGCGCGGGCAGCGTAGTCACCAAATCAATTACCGAAAAAGGCGTCTGGGCAGGGAATCCGGCGAAATTGTTGCGCCGTCTGCCATAAAAAATGCCGACCCTGGGGTCGGCACTATTGCTGCGGATTAACGCTCGCTCCGTGATCGGGGGCGTGATTATGCGCGCCAGGCCTTGTAGCGGTTAATCAGGCCGTTGGTGGAGCTATCGTGGCTGCTGATTTCTTCGCCATCTTTCAGTTCCGGCAGGATACGGTTAGCCAGCTGTTTACCCAGCTCAACGCCCCACTGGTCGAAGGTAAAGATGTTCAGAATCGCGCCCTGAGTGAAGATCTTATGTTCATACAGGGCAATCAACGCCCCCAGGCTGAACGGAGTGATTTCACGCAGCAGGATCGAGTTAGTCGGGCGGTTGCCGGCAAACACTTTGAACGGCACCACGTGATCGAGCGTGGCCGGGTCTTTACCCTGGTCACGATATTCCTGCTCAACCACTTCGCGGGATTTACCGAACGCCAGCGCTTCGGTCTGCGCGAAGAAGTTGGACAGCAGCTTCGGATGGTGATCGGACAGCGGGTTGTGGGTAATGGCCGGGGCGATGAAATCGCACGGTACCATTTTGGTGCCCTGGTGGATCAGCTGGTAGAACGCGTGCTGACCGTTAGTGCCCGGCTCACCCCAGATGATGGGGCCGGTCTGGTAATCCACGACGTTGCCGTCACGGTCAACGTATTTACCGTTAGATTCCATGTTCCCCTGCTGGAAGTAGGCTGCAAAACGATGCATGTACTGGTCATACGGCAGAATCGCTTCGGTTTCTGCGCCGAAGAAATTGTTGTACCAGATACCGATCAGCGCCAGCAGCACCGGCAGGTTTTTCTCGGCCGGCGTGGTGGAGAAGTGTTTATCCATCGCGTGAGCGCCGGACAGCAGCTCCACGAAGTTGTCGAAGCCAACGGAGAGGATAATGGACAGACCAATCGCCGACCACAGGGAGTAGCGGCCGCCGACCCAGTCCCAGAATTCGAACATGTTGGCGGTGTCGATCCCGAACTCACCCACCGCTTTACCGTTCGTTGACAGCGCCGCGAAGTGTTTCGCGACGTGTTTGTCATCGCCCGCGGTGTTCAGGAACCAGTCGCGCGCGCTGTGGGCGTTGGTCATGGTCTCCTGGGTAGTAAAAGTTTTAGAGGCGACCAGGAACAGGGTCGTTTCCGGGTTCACGCTCTTCAGCACTTCCGCGATGTGGGTACCATCGACGTTAGAAACGAAGTGCATGTTGAGATGGTTTTTGTACGGGCGCAGCGCTTCGGTCACCATGAACGGGCCGAGGTCAGAGCCGCCGATACCGATGTTGACCACGTCAGTGATCGCCTTACCGGTATAACCTTTCCAGCTGCCGGAGATAATGGCTTCGGAGAAGGTTTTCATCTTCTCAAGCACCGCGTTCACTTCCGGCATCACATCTTTGCCGTCAACGACGATCGGAGTATTGCTACGGTTGCGCAGCGCGACGTGCAGCACCGCACGGTCTTCGGTGCGGTTGATTTTCTCGCCGGAGAACATCGATTTGATCGCGCCCGCCAGATCGGTCTCTTTCGCCAGATCCTGCAGTTTCGCCAGCGTCTCTGCGGTGATGCGGTTTTTGGAAAAATCCACCAGCATCAGATCGTCGAAGGTGGCGGAAAACTTAGAGAAACGATCGCTATCTTGCGCAAACAGCTCGCTGATAGTGACGTCTTTCATTTCATCAAAGTGTTTCTGTAATGCCTGCCAGGCAGATGTCTGCGTTGGATTGATGTTTTTCATTAGCAATACTCTTCTGATTTGAGAATTGTGACTGCGGTCGATTGTAGCGCCGGCGGCAAAAAATTGTGATGATTTTTATGTTATGCCGATGACGCGCATCAGGAATAGGGTCAGATCAGGGTAAAAAGCCTCTACTAGTATAGCCATCATAAGGCTTTTTTCTGTTAATCGCCGGTGCATGAAAAATCCGCATAACCGCAGCGTTGACATACCTGCTCTGAAGCCTTTATATAACTGCACTGCCTGCACATCTGCAGGTTTGTATTGCTCGCGCATTTCACGCTACAGCGAAAGGGTATTGCAGGGGGAACTCTCACCAGCGTCCCCAGGCAAAGTGAAAGACGTCGGTAATTGCCAGAAGAGGTGCGTTGCCCAGGTAACCGTATTGGAGGAACCAGTCCGGGGAAAATACGTGAGGGGGAGCAACGCCGAGGTGAAAAAGCGTCTGGTACGCTCTTCACCGGCTACAGGGGCTGAATCCCCTGGGTTGTCACCAGAAACGTTCGCAGTCGGGCGTTTCATACCCGCCGACTGACGCCACGCGTTGGGAAACGGGTCTACAAGGTGGAGCACTTCTGGGTGACATCGTAGCTGTTTATCGCTCTGCGCCCACCCTGTTTTTCGCTCTTCCCTTGTGCCATGGCTGAATAATTTGGCCTGGCTTATTAAGACATTTTATTACTGGCAGTTGGTGTCCAGCCCACACCGGCTCAGGAATCGTTTTAATAAGTCAGGCCCCCCTGACACGAGGTTGTTATGACAGATTTAGTTGTAGCCAAATTCGGCGGCACCAGCGTTGCCGATTTCGATGCCATGAACCGCAGCGTGGACGTTGCGCGACTCGATGAAAACACGCGCGTGGTGGTGCTGTCCGCCTCTGCGGGAGTGACGAATCTGCTGGTGGCATTGGCTGAAGGGCTGGAACCCGCTGAGCGTTTCGAAAAACTCGAATCGCTGCGCCAGATCCAATTCAATATTCTCGAACGCCTGCGCTATCCCAATGTGATTCGCGAAGAGATTGAGCGCCTGCTGGAAAACATCACCACCCTGGCGGAAGCCGCCTCTCTGGCCAGCTCCACGGCGCTGACCGATGAGCTGGTTAGCCATGGTGAACTGATGTCCACCCTGCTGTTTGTCGAAATCCTCCGCGAACGCGGTATTGCGGCGCAGTGGTTCGACGTGCGTAAAATTATGCGCACTAACGATCGTTTTGGCCGTGCCGAGCCCGATATTGCCGCCCTCTCTGAGCTGACCCAGCTGCAGCTGACTCCGCGCCTTGCCGAAGGCCTGGTGGTCACACAGGGCTTTATCGGTAGCGAAGCCAAAGGCCGTACCACCACCCTGGGCCGCGGCGGCAGCGACTATACCGCGGCGCTGCTGGGTGAAGCGCTGAACGCCAGCCGCGTCGATATCTGGACCGACGTTCCGGGGATCTACACCACCGACCCACGCGTAGCGCCGGCGGCAAAACGCATCGATGTCATCGCCTTTGCCGAAGCGGCAGAAATGGCCACCTTCGGGGCGAAAGTGCTCCATCCGGCCACCTTATTGCCTGCCGTGCGGAGCGATATTCCGGTCTTCGTTGGCTCCAGCAAAGAACCCACCGCGGGCGGAACCCTGGTGTGCAATAAAACCGACAATCCGCCGCTGTTCCGCGCGCTGGCCTTACGCCGTCGCCAGACGCTGCTGACCCTGCACAGCCTGAATATGCTGCACTCGCGCGGCTTCCTGGCGGAAGTGTTCGGCATCCTCGCGCGGCACAATATCTCGGTGGATCTGATCACCACCTCGGAAGTCAGCGTGGCGCTGACCATGGATACCACCGGTTCGACCTCCGCCACCGATACCCTGCTAACCCAGGCGCTGCTGACCGAGCTCTCCTCCCTGTGCCGCGTGGAAGTGGAGCAGGACCTGGCGCTGGTCGCCCTGATCGGCAACGAGCTGTCGCGCGCCTGCGGCGTCGGCAAAGAGGTATTCGGCGTTCTGGAGCCGTTCAATATTCGGATGATTTGCTACGGCGCCTCCAGCCATAACCTCTGCTTCCTGGTGCCAGGCGCCGATGCCGAGCAGGTCGTGCAGAAACTGCATCATAATTTGTTTGAATAATATTTCTTCACGCGATAAATATTACCTATAGCCGGGCTCGAACCCGGCTTTTTTATAACTACATCAACACAACAAACCATGCCGCAAGGAAAACAACATGCTCGCTACGCTGACGAGGCTGTTCCCGCTATGGGCGCTGCTGCTCTCTGTTCTGGCCTATTACACGCCGTCAACCTTTACGCCCGTTGGCCCCTGGGTCACCACCCTGCTGATGCTGATCATGTTCGGGATGGGCGTACACCTGAAACTGGACGACTTTAAGCGCGTTCTGTCGCGCCCGGCGCCGGTGGCGGCGGGAATTTTTCTCCACTATCTGGTGATGCCGCTTGCCGCCTGGGTGCTGGCGTGGCTGTTCCGTATGCCGCCGGAGCTGTCCGCCGGCATGGTGCTGGTCGGCAGCGTCGCCAGCGGCACGGCTTCAAACGTGATGATCTACCTGGCGAAAGGCGATGTGGCGCTGTCCGTCACCATCTCTTCCGTTTCGACGCTGGTCGGCGTGGTGGCGACGCCGCTGCTGACGCGGCTGTATGTCGATGCCCATATTCAGGTCGACGTGATGGGTATGCTGCTCAGTATCCTGCAAATCGTGGTGATCCCGATTGCGCTGGGGCTGATCATTCACCATATGCTGCCGAAAGTGGTGAAAGCGGTTGAGCCTTTCCTGCCCGCTTTCTCGATGATCTGCATTCTGGCGATCATCAGCGCGGTGGTGGCCGGTTCCGCATCGCATATCGCCTCCGTTGGCCTGGTGGTGATTGTCGCGGTGATCCTGCACAACGCCATTGGCCTGCTCGGCGGCTACTGGGGCGGGCGGCTGTTCGGTTTTGACGAATCGACCTGCCGGACGCTGGCGATTGAAGTGGGGATGCAAAACTCCGGTCTTGCTGCGGCGCTGGGGAAAATCTACTTCGGCCCGCTCGCCGCCCTGCCGGGGGCGCTGTTCTCGGTCTGGCACAACCTGTCCGGTTCGCTGCTGGCCGGCTACTGGTCCGGGAAACCGACCGTGAAAAAAGGAAATAAACGCTAACAGCGCGTCGCCCGGGCCGACGGCCCGGGTATTTTACCCTTCGCGTCCCCTTCTGCCAGGCTAACGCGCTGTCCGTCAGCCCGTGATTACCGTACACTGGGTTATCCGGCAGACTGAGGGCACCACTATGGCACTTCCCCGCATTACGCAAAAAGAGATGACCGAGCGCGAGCAGCGCGAACTCAAAACGCTGCTTGACCGGGCCCGGATTGCACACGGCCGTCCGCTGACCAACGCCGAGACCAATGCCGTCAAAAAAGAGTACATCAACAAACTGATGGCGCTGCGTGAAGCAGAGGCCAAAAAAGCCCGCCAGGTAAAGAAAAAGCAGGCTTACAAACCCGATAGCGAAACGTCATTCTCATGGTCGGCGAGTACGCCGACGCGCGGCAGACGTTAACGCCCTTTCTTTTTACGCCCCGGCTGAGTAAAACGTTTCCCGTTTGACGCCGGGCGCCCTTTCTCATTGGCCTTTTCCACTTTCACTACCGGGCGCTTAATTCCGGCCGTTTTCGGTTTGGCCTTCGCCTTGGGTTTGGCCTCAGACGACGAATTCTCAATCAGTTTAAACAGCGCCACCAGCTCATCATCCGTCAGGTCTCGCCACTCGCCGAGCGGTAACCCCGACAGCCCGACGTTCATAATCCGCGTGCGCTCAAGCTTAGTGACTTCATAGCCAAAGTACTCGCACATACGGCGAATCTGCCGGTTAAGCCCCTGCACCAGCGTAATGCGGAACACGAACGGCGCTTCCTTGCGGACTTTGCACTTCTTCGTCACCGTCCCAAGGATCGGCACCCCTACGCCGAGACCACGAATAAACTCATCGGTCACCGGTTTATCGACCGTCACCAGATACTCTTTTTCGTGATCGTTCCCGGCGCGCAGGATCTTATTCACCAGATCGCCATGGTTGGTCAGGAAGATCAGCCCCTGGGAATCTTTGTCCAGTCGACCAATGGGGAAAATACGTTTGCTGTGGTTAACAAAGTCCACAATGTTGTCGCGTTCGCTGTCTTCAGTGGTACTGACAATGCCCACCGGCTTATTCAGGGCGATGAACACCAGATCTTCGGCCTCGCGCGGCTCAATCGCCTGACCGTTTACCTTCACGACATCGCCAGGGTTGACCCGATCGCCAATGGTCGCTCGCTTACCATTGATAAAAACATTGCCTTGTTCAATGTAGCGATCCGCTTCGCGACGCGAGCAGATGCCGCTTTCACTGATGTACTTATTTAATCGGGTTGATGAGTCTGGCAGCATAAATTCTCCTGTAAAAGCGAAATATACCTCAGCCTGCGGGCAATCAAAAATAATCGCGTACCTCCGCCCTGAGGCTAAATGTGATCTGCCGCGCCTTTCTACACAAAAGTGTCCCGGGCGATGGGTTGCAACTTTGCCTGGCGAAAATAAGCAGAATCAAACGATTAGCTTAAACGGCACAAACGTGCCATCTCCCGACCGCCCCATAAGCAAATGTGCAAAATAAACCACCAGCCAGCGCGGGTGAAATGGGCGAAAATTGCTTTGTCGTGCGCGACTGATGGGGTTATATCAGATCAAGAGAGCAAGAATGTCATTTGCACAAATGTGCAGGAGCCCGAAGATGGCGATCGAAAACAGCGACGATATCCGCTTAATCGTAAAAGTTGCCCAGCTCTATTATGAGCAGGACCTGACCCAGGCGCAGATTGCTCGCGAACTGGGTATTTACCGCACCACTATCAGCCGCCTGCTGAAACGCGGCCGCGAGCAGGGTATTGTCACTATCGCCATCAACTATGACTACAACGAAAATCTGTGGCTGGAGCAGCAGCTGAAGCAAAAATTTGGCCTCAAAGAGGCGGTTGTCGCCTCCTGCGGCTCCCTGCTGGAAGAGGACCAGCTGAACACCATCGGGCAACATGGCGCTCAGTTGGTCGACCGCCTGCTTGAGCCGGGCGATATCATCGGTTTTTCCTGGGGACGCGCGGTCCGGGCGCTGGTCGAAACCTTGCCGCAGGCCAGCCAGTCGCGGCAGGTCATTTGCGTGCCGATTATCGGCGGCCCCTCCGGCAAACTGGAGAGTCGCTATCATGTGAACACGCTGACCTACGGGGCGGCGGCCAGACTCAAGGCCGAGTCGCATCTGGCGGACTTTCCGGCGCTGCTGGACAACACCCTGATTCGCAACGGCATCATGCAGTCCCAGCACTATCAGACCATTTCCTCCTACTGGGAAAATCTCGACGTCGCCCTGGTGGGGATCGGCTCACCGGCGATTCGTAATGGCGCTAACTGGCATGCGTTTTATGGTAGTGAAGAGAGCGACGATCTCAATGCTCGCCACGTCGCCGGCGATATTTGCTCACGCTTTTATGATATCAACGGCAGCGCTGTGGAAACCAATATGAATGAAAAAACGCTCGCCATTGATATCGCCAGATTAAAACACGCGCGTTATTCCGTAGGTATTGCCCTTGGCGAAGAAAAATACACCGGTATTATTGGCGCATTACGCGGTGGTTATATTAATTGTCTGGTAACGAATCGAGAAACCGCAGAGCGATTACTGAAGTAACAGTCTTTTTCTATTTACGCAGCGGGCGCTGCGCGGGATCCTTTTATCTGAAAATGAGATGACTATTATGCAAACGTGGCTAAATCTGCAAGACAAAATCATTATTGTGACCGGAGGCGCGTCGGGAATTGGTCTGGCGATTGTCGACGAGTTATTAAATCTCGGGGCCAATGTCCAGATGACCGATATTCACGGCGGCGACAAATATCAGAATAGCGATCGCTACCAATTCTGGCCTACGGATATCTCCAGCGCCAGTGAGGTTAACCACACCGTAGAACAGATTATTCAGCGTTACGGGCGAATTGATGGACTGGTCAATAATGCCGGGGTGAATTTCCCGCGTCTGCTGGTCGATGAGAAAGCGCCTGCGGGGCGCTACGAGTTAAATGAAGCCGCCTTCGAGAAAATGGTCAACATCAACCAGAAAGGGGTTTTCTTCATGTCGCAGGCGGTGGCGCGGCAGATGGTGAAACAGCGCGAAGGCGTCATTGTTAACGTCTCATCGGAAAGCGGGCTGGAAGGTTCGGAAGGCCAGAGCTGCTATGCCGCGACGAAAGCGGCGCTGAATAGCTTCACCCGTTCCTGGTCGAAAGAGCTGGGGAAACACGGCATCCGCGTCGTGGGCGTTGCGCCAGGCATCCTCGAAAAAACCGGGCTACGCACGCCGGAATATGAAGAGGCGCTGGCCTGGACCCGCAATATCACCGTCGAGCAGCTCCGCGCGGGATATAGCAAAAATGCCATTCCAATCGGTCGCTCCGGCCGTCTGAGCGAGGTAGCCGACTACGTCTGCTATCTGCTGTCAGAGCGTGCCAGCTATATAACCGGAGTAACCACTAACATTGCCGGCGGGAAAACCCGCGGCTAAGGAGCCAACATGGTGAATGCTATCTTCTGCGCCCACGGTCAGCTGGCCGGCGCCATGCTCGATTCGGTACGCATGGTATATGGCGATGTCAGGGTCAGCGCGGTGGCGTTTGTGCCGGGTGAGAATGCCGGGGACATCGCCGCGAAGCTAGAAAAGTTAGTAAGTGCTCACAGCACTGAAGAGTGGCTGATTGCCGTGGATTTACAGTGCGGCAGCCCATGGAATGCCGCCGCCGGACTGGCGATGAACAACCCGCGCCTCAAGGTCATCAGCGGCCTCTCTTTGCCGCTGGCGCTGGAGCTGGTGGACAACCAGGAGACCATGAGCGCGGAGGCCCTATGCGACCACCTGACCACCATCGCCAGCCAGTGCTGCGTCGTCTGGCGGCAGCCGGAAACCATTGAGGAGGATTTCTGATGAATATCACGCTCGCCCGTATTGATGACCGGCTGATCCACGGTCAGGTCACCACCGTCTGGTCAAAAGTGGCTAACGCCCAGCGCATTATTATCTGTAACGATGAGGTCTATAACGATGAGGTGCGGCGGACTTTACTTCGTCAGGCCGCCCCGCCGGGGATGAAAGTCAACGTCGTTAATCTCGAAAAAGCGGTTGCCGTTTATCACAACCCGCAATACCAGAATGAGACCGTGTTTTACTTATTTACTAATCCCCAGGATGCTTTAACGATGGTCCGCCAGGGGGTGAAAATTGCCACCTTAAATATTGGCGGGATGGCCTGGCGACCGGGTAAAAAACAATTAACCAAGGCGGTATCCTTAGATGAGGCAGATATTCATGCATTTCGCGAACTGGATAAATCAGGGGTGAAGCTGGATTTGCGCGTCGTCGCATCGGATCCGTCGATCAATATTCTGGATAAAATAGCTGAACAATCCATTACCGAATAAAAATAGCGCCTGTATTAATCTGCGCGCCTGAAAGACGCGATTATTAATGCCGTAACAGGCAGGGATTCATATACCCTCAAGGTGACATATTATGGAAATAAGTACCCTACAAATCATCGCCATATTTATATTTTCCGGTATTGCCGGAATGGGCAGCGTACTGGATGAGTTCCAGACCCACCGTCCATTAATTGCCTGTACCGTGATTGGGTTAATCCTTGGTGATTTAAAAACCGGGATTATGCTCGGCGGCACTCTGGAGCTGATCGCGCTCGGCTGGATGAACGTCGGCGCCGCGCAATCACCAGATTCGGCGCTGGCAAGCATTATTTCAGCCATTCTGGTGATTGTCGGCCAGCAAAGCATTGCCACCGGCATCGCCATCGCGCTACCGGTCGCGGCGGCAGGCCAGGTGTTAACCGTCTTCGCCCGCACCATCACCGTGGTCTTTCAACACGCGGCAGATAAGGCTGCGGAAGAGGCGCATTTCCGCACGATCGACATGCTGCACATCTCGGCACTGGGCGTTCAGGCGCTGCGCGTCGCCATTCCGGCGCTGGTGGTCTCGCTGTTTGTCAGCGCCGACATGGTCAGCAGCATGCTGAACGCCATCCCGGAATTCGTCACCCGCGGCCTGCAAATCGCCGGAGGGTTCATTGTGGTGGTGGGTTACGCCATGGTCCTGCGCATGATGGGCGTGAAATATCTGATGCCCTTCTTTTTCCTCGGTTTTCTCGCGGGAGGCTACCTCGATTTCAGCCTGCTGGCCTTCGGCGGCGTGGGCGTCATCATCGCGCTGATCTACATCCAGCTGAACCCGCAATGGCGCAAGGCCGAGCCCCAACCAACCGCCGCCTCTTCCACTGCCCTTGACCAACTTGACGACTGATGGAGCCCATTATGGAACCGAAAAAACTGACGCAAGGCGACCTGGTGAGCATCTTTCTGCGCTCCAACCTGCAGCAGGCCTCTTTCAACTTTGAACGCATCCACGGTCTCGGGTTTTGCTACGACATGATCCCGGCGATCAAACGGCTCTATCCGCTGAAAGAGGATCAGGTAGCGGCGCTGAAACGCCATCTGGTGTTCTTCAACACCACCCCCGCCGTCTGCGGACCGGTGCTGGGTGTGACGGCGGCGATGGAAGAGGCGCGCGCTAACGGCGCGGCCATCGACGATGGGGCAATCAACGGCATCAAAGTTGGGTTGATGGGGCCGCTGGCGGGGGTCGGCGATCCGCTGGTCTGGGGCACCTTACGCCCGATCACCGCGGCCCTCGGCGCTTCGCTGGCGCTCTCCGGCAACATCCTCGGTCCACTGCTGTTCTTCTTTATTTTCAATGCGGTGCGTCTGGCCATGAAATGGTATGGCCTGCAGCTCGGCTTTCGCAAAGGGATCAATATCGTCAGCGATATGGGCGGCAACCTGCTGCAAAAACTGACCGAAGGCGCCTCGATTCTGGGCCTGTTCGTGATGGGCGTGCTGGTTACCAGGTGGACCACCATCAACGTGCCGTTGGTGGTATCGCAAACGCCGGGCGCCGATGGCGCCACCGTCACCATGACCGTACAGAACATCCTCGATCAGCTCTGCCCCGGCCTGCTGGCCCTGGGCCTGACGCTGCTGATGGTGCGCCTGCTGAACAAAAAAGTTAACCCGGTCTGGCTGATCTTCGCCCTGTTCGGCTTAGGGATTATCGGCAATGCGCTGGGCTTCTTGTCCTGATTATTCAGCCCCGGCGCTGCCGGGGCGACTTCAACAAGCTAACCCCGACAGATAAAGGGGATGAGGTGGTAAACATGAAAACAACGGCTTTACGTCTTTACGGTAAACGCGACCTGCGCCTGGAAACCTTCGAGCTACCGGCCATGCAGGATGATGAGATCCTCGCCCGCGTGGTGACCGACAGTCTGTGCCTCTCTTCCTGGAAAGAGGCCAATCAGGGCGAAAATCATAAGAAGGTGCCGGACGATGTGGCGGTCAATCCGATCATTATCGGCCATGAATTCTGCGGTGAAATCCTCGCGGTGGGGAAAAAATGGCAGCATAAATTCCATGCCGGGCAGCGCTACGTCATCCAGGCGAACCTCCAGCTGCCGGATCGCCCTGATTGCCCCGGCTACTCCTTCCCGTGGATCGGCGGCGAAGCCACCCACGTGGTGATCCCCAACGAAGTCATGGAGCAAGATTGCCTGCTTAGCTGGGAGGGCGAGAGCTGGTTTGAAGGTTCGCTGGTTGAACCGCTCTCCTGTGTCATTGGCGCATTCAACGCCAACTATCACCTGCAGGAAGGTACCTACAACCACACCATGGGCATCCGGCCGCAGGGCCGTACGCTGATCCTCGGCGGTACCGGCCCCATGGGGCTGCTGGCGATCGACTACGCCCTGCATGGGCCGGTCAACCCTTCCCTGCTGGTGGTGACCGATACCAACAAACCGAAGCTGAGCTATGCCCGTCAGCATTATCCGTCAGAACCGCAGACGCTCATTCACTACCTGGACGGGCACGATGCCGGACGCGAGACGCTGATGGCGCTAACCGGCGGCCACGGCTTTGACGATATTTTCGTCTTCGTGCCGAAAGAGGAGCTGATTACCATGGCCTCTTCGCTGCTGGCCCCCGACGGCTGTCTGAACTTCTTTGCCGGCCCGCAGGACCAGCAGTTCAGCGCCCCAATCAACTTTTACGATGTCCACTACGCCTTTACTCATTACGTGGGTACCTCCGGCGGCAATACCGATGACATGCGCGCCGCCGTGGCGCTGATGCAGACGAAAAAAGTGCAGACGGCGAAAGTCGTCACCCATATCCTTGGGCTCAATGCGGCGGGGGAAACGACTCTCGATTTACCGGCGGTCGGCGGTGGTAAAAAGCTGGTGTATACCGGGAAATCTCTGCCTCTGACGCCCCTTGGCAAGATCGCCGACCCGGATCTGGCGGCGATCGTGGAGCGCCACCATGGGATCTGGTCCGTGGAAGCGGAGCGCTATCTGCTGGCCCATGCCCCGGACATTGCCCATGATTAATCGCGAAACGCAGCTCTGTATGTCGCTGGCCGGCCGCCCGGGTAACTTCGGCACCCGTTTTCACAACTACCTGTATGAGAAACTGGGGCTCAATTATCTCTACAAAGCCTTTACCACACAGGACATCGCCGCCGCGGTAAGAGGCGTTCGGGCGCTGGGTATTCGCGGTTGCGCGGTATCTATGCCGTTTAAAGAGAGCTGCATGCCCTTTCTTGACGCCATTGACCCTTCAGCCAGGGTGATTGACTCGGTGAATACCATCGTTAACGACGACGGCAGGTTGACCGGTTTCAACACCGACTATATTGCGGTGAAGAGCCTGATCGACAGCCACCGGCTGGATAGCGCCGGCAAAGTGATGATCCAGGGCAGCGGCGGTATGGGCAAAGCGGTCATCGCCGCCTTTCGTGACGCCGGCTTTCGCGATGTGGTTATCGCCGCCCGCAATCGTGACAGCGGCCTGGCGCTGGCCAGACAGTATGGCTTTCAGTGGCAGCCGCGGCCGGATGGGATCCCGGCGGATGTTCTGGTCAACGTCACGCCGTTAGGCATGGCGGGCGGGGCGCATAGCGCCACATTGTCCTTCAGCCCGGCGATGGTGGATCGGGCCAGTATCGTCTTCGACGTGGTCGCCCTGCCGCCAGAAACGCCGCTGATTCGCCTGGCGCAGCAGCGGGGAAAACACCTCATCAGCGGGGCGGAAGTCATCGCCTTGCAGGCGGTGGAACAATTCGCCCTGTATACCGGGGTACGCCCGGATGCGGCGCTGGTCACTGAAGCCGCGGCGTTTGCTCGTACGGAATAAACCGAGGCGCCAGGGAAGGCGCGTTTTCGTTTAGCCTCTGCCGGAATCCCCACATGGTGTTCGCCGCGCCCCCTCACTCTTCCCCTTCGCCACGCGATAAGCCAGGTTCCCTGACGCCGCGACCTTGCAACAGCGTGAGCCATATCAGCAAGCGCGCAGACAAGCGGTGGTAGGATCCGCAACCGACTCTGTAACCTGGCTAACTGGAGAAAAGATGGAACTGCTGTTATTGAGTAACTCGTCGCTGCCGGGCAAAGCATGGCTGGAACATGCGCTGCCGCTGATTGCCGGACAGCTAAATGGGCGCCGTTCCGCGGTGTTTGTCCCCTTTGCCGGGGTGATGCAAACCTGGGATGACTACACGGCGAAAGCCGCCGCGGCGCTCGCTCCGCTTGGCGTTTCAGTCACCGGCATCCACAGCGTAGCCGACCCTGTCGCGGCCATTGAGACGGCCGAAGTGGTGATTGTCGGCGGGGGGAATACGTTCCAGTTGCTGAAAACCTGCCGCGAGCGCGGGCTGCTGGCGCCGATCGTCGATGTTGTTAAGCGTGGCGCCCTGTACATCGGCTGGAGCGCGGGCGCTAACCTCGCCTGTCCGACCATCCGCACCACCAACGATATGCCGATTGTCGACCCGCAAGGTTTTGCTGCGCTGGGCCTGTTCCCGTTGCAGATCAACCCGCACTTTACCAACGCCCTGCCGGAAGGACATCAGGGTGAAACCCGTGAACAGCGTATTCGCGAACTGCTGGCGGTGGCGCCGGAGCTGACGATTATCGGTTTGCCGGAAGGCAACTGGATTCAGGTGACGCAGGGGCACGCGACGCTCGGCGGCCCGAACCCAACGCTGGTATTCCGCGCCGGTGAGGAAGCGGTGGCCCTGAAAGCCGGGCATCGCTTTTAACCACAGAGGGATCGATTCCCGGCGGGCGGCATTAGCCAGCGCCGGGCTATCGACCCTTGCCCCGGTCAGGCCGCGCGCCCGGGAAATCCTGCGCCTTAATATTCATCGCGATCGTCATCTTCATCCGGCTGCTCCATCACGCTATATGCCACCGAACAGAACAGCGAGTTCAGGCGCTTCATATCGCCAAGTAATCCGAGGTGCAGCGAGCTGGTCTCAATACTCTGCACGTTCTGCTGGTGCAGACGATCGACGTGCGCGTGCGAGTAGCGCCGGTTCATAATGCGGAAACGGTGCTTGTTACGACGCAGACGGCGGGCGCTCGGCACGTCGCTGGAGAAAAAGACCGACATCGCCAGCTGCAGGTTGCTAAGCAGCTGATCGTATAGCCCATCGAGCTCTTTAAGCCCTTCGACGGAGAAGGCACGCCGCGCCGCCAGCGATTTATCGGCGATTTCGCTGCCCATTCTCTCCACAATATCGGAGGCCTGCTCCAGGTTGAGCGCCATTTCGATGATCTCCGCCCAACGCCGGGATTCCTCTTCCGCCAGCTCATCTTTCGGCATCCGCGCCAGATACAGCTTGATCGCGGTATAGAGCACGTTGATGTCGTCCGCCAGCCGGCGCAGCTCTTTCTCCTCCCGCGGCTCACCGTGCATCACCTTGCGCAAACCGTTCAGCATCTGCTCCATGGCATCGCCGATACGCAACGTTTCGCGCGCGGCATTCGCTAACGCCAACGCGGGGGTATCCAGCGCCGACGTGTCCAGATGCTTAGGCTTAAGATGGAGGTCCAGCTCGGGATCTTCGCGAATCAGACGTTTGCAGAGCCTGGCCATCGGTTCGGCAAAGGGGACCATCGCCACGCAGCGAATCAGGTTGTAGAAGACGTGGAAGTAAATCACCAGCTCCGATTCCGGTAACGGCATCCGGTGCATCGCGTTCGCCAGCACGTGCACAAACGGCAAAATAATCAGGCTGCCCACCAGCTTGAACAGCAGGCTGCCCAGCGCGACACGACGGGCGGACGCGTTGGCGGCGCCGTTGTTGATCATCGCGAGGATCCCCGAGCCGAGGTTGGCGCCAATGACCAGACACAGCGCGACCGGGAACGAAATGACCCCGGTTGACGTCAGCGTGGCGGTGAGCAGCACCGCCGCCAGGCTGGAGTAGCTGATGATGGCGAACATGGCGCCAATCAACGCATCCAGCATAATATCGCCGGTCAACGAGGCGAAAATCACCTGAACGCCGTTGGCCTGGGTGATGGGGTGGACCGCCTGCACGATCAGCTCCAGGGCGAGTAAAATCAGCCCCAGCCCGATCCCTACCCGCCCCAGCTGGCCGGCCCGCGTCTGTTTGCGGCCGAGGAAAAAAATCACCCCGATAAAAATCAGCAGCGGCGACAGCCACGACAGGTCGAAGGTCAGTACCCGCGCCATCAGCGCGGTACCGACGTCGGCGCCGAGCACTATCACCAGCGCCGGCGTCAGCGCCACCAAATCCTGGGCGACAAACGACGTCACCAGCATGGTGGTGGCATTACTGCTCTGGACCAGCGCGGTGACGCCTATACCGGCGCAGAACGCGAGCGGTTTTTTCTCAACGCTACTACTGAGGACGGCGCGCAGACGCGCGCCAAACACGCGCATGACGCCGGTACGAACGATATGGGTGCCCCAGACCAGCAGGGCGACAGCAGAAAGCAGATGCAGCAGAGTTAACACGGATTGTTGTTCTCCTTATTACCCGACGGATAAATGCCGATAACCCCGTCCAGGATTCCCCCGGCGGCGCTGCGCTTAGCCGGGCTACATAGTCCGGGGCAATCTCAGTCAGAGCAGATCGTCCTGAATCAATACCCCAGTATAAGGGTTTAGCAGCAATAAAGAGACAGGGCGCCCACAGAGCGCCCGCTAAGTTGTAAGTTAAGATGACAGATTTGTGACAGGCCGCGATTTAGTCCGCGTCGTACCCCAGATTGGGCGCCAGCCAGCGCTCCACCTCGGCGGGGGTCATGCCTTTACGCCGGGCATAATCCTCCACCTGATCGCGCTGTATTTGCGCCACCGCGTAGTACTTGCTGTCGGGATGACTGAAATACCAGCCGGAAACCGAAGCGCCCGGCCACATGGCGAACGATTCGGTGAGTTTCATCCCGGTATGCGCTTCGACATCCAGCAGCTCCCAGATGACCGCTTTTTCCGTGTGCTCCGGGCAGGCCGGATAGCCCGGCGCCGGACGAATCCCCTGGTAGTTTTCGCGAATCAGCTCCTCGTTGCTGAGGTTCTCATTCGCCGCATAGCCCCAGTAGACTTTACGCACCCGCTCATGGAGATATTCGGCAAAGGCTTCGGCCAGGCGGTCGGCAATCGCTTTGACCATGATCTTGTTGTAATCATCGTGCTGGGCATCAAACGCCTCCGCCAGCGCGTCTTCCTCCAGCCCGCCGGTGACCGCAAAAGCGCCGAGATAGTCGGCTTTGCCGCTGAGCTTCGGCGCCACGAAATCGGCGAGGCAGTAGTTGGCGAAGCCGACTTTCTCGGTCTGCTGACGCAGATGATGGCTGACCGTCAGCACATGGGTACGGGTTTCATCGCGATAGATTTCAATATCATCCCCCACCCGGTTAGCCGGGAAGAGTCCCACCACGCCGCGCGGATTCAGCGTCTTCTCTGCGCTCAGTTTATCCAGCATGTCGTTAGCATCTTTGAACAACCGCTGCGCCTCTTCGCCCACCACCTCATCTTCCAGAATGCGCGGATACTTCCCGGCCAGCGACCAGGTCATAAAGAACGGCGTCCAGTCGATATAGTTACGCAGGGTTTCGATGCTGGCTTCAACGCTCTGCACCCCCAGGCGGTGAGCGACCGGCGGCGTATAGCTTGCCCAGTCAAAGGCCAGATCGTTCTCGCGGGCGGCCTGTAATGTGACCGGCGGCGTACGCGGCTTCTTGCGTCCATGCTGGATGCGCACGGTTTCGTACTCTTTACGGGTGCGCGCGACAAAATCGTCATGCTGCGTCGCGGAGAGTAACGCCGAGACCACGCCCACGGTGCGCGAGGCGTTCTGCACGTAAACCGTCGGGCCGCTGTAGTTCTGCTCGATTTTGACCGCCGTATGGGCTTTCGAGGTGGTCGCGCCGCCAATCAGCAGCGGAATGGTAAAGCCCTGGCGCTCCATCTCTTTCGCCACGTTCACCATTTCGTCCAGCGACGGCGTAATCAGCCCGGAAAGACCAATCAGGTCGGCATTCACTTCGCGGGCGGTTTTGAGGATCTTATCCGCCGGGACCATCACGCCCAGATCGATGATTTCGTAGTTATTACACTGCAGCACCACGCCGACGATATTTTTGCCGATATCGTGCACATCGCCTTTAACGGTCGCAATTACCATCTTGCCGTTGCTGGAGCCCTTTTCCTTGCTGGCTTCAATATACGGTTCCAGATAGGCCACCGCCTGCTTCATCACGCGGGCCGATTTGACCACCTGCGGCAGGAACATTTTGCCCTCGCCGAACAGATCGCCAACCACGTTCATGCCGTCCATCAGCGGGCCTTCGATAACTTCAATCGGCCGGGCGGCCTGCTGGCGCGCCTCTTCGGTATCCAGCTCGATAAACTCGGTAATGCCTTTCACCAGCGAGTATTCAAGACGTTTTTTCACGTCCCAGCTGCGCCATTCCGCCTGCTGAGCGTTGGCGGAGTCGTCCGTTTTACTGCCGCGATATTTTTCCGCCAGCTCCAGCAGACGCTCGGTCCCCTCATCGTGACGGTTGAGGATCACGTCTTCGACGGCATCGCGCAGCTCGGCTGGCAGATCGTCATAAATGGCCAGCTGACCGGCGTTAACAATCCCCATGTCCATGCCGTTACGAATGGCGTAGTACAGGAAGACGGCGTGAATCGCCTCGCGGACCGGATCGTTACCGCGGAATGAGAAGGAAACGTTGGAGACGCCGCCGGAAATCAGCGCGTGCGGCAGCTCGCGTTTTATGTCTTCACAGGCGCCGATAAAGTCCTGAGCATAGTTGTTGTGCTCTTCAATACCGGTGGCGACGGCGAAGATATTGGGGTCAAAAATAATATCTTCCGGCGGGAAGCCCACCTCTTCGGTCAGAATCTTGTACGCCCGGCGGCAAATTTCAATTTTACGCTGGCGGGTATCGGCCTGCCCCACTTCGTCAAAGGCCATGACCACCACGGCGGCGCCGTAACGGCGCACCTTCTTCGCATGCTCGACAAAGGCCTCGACGCCCTCTTTCATCGAGATAGAGTTGACGATGCCTTTACCCTGGATGCATTTCAGCCCCTTTTCGATGACATCCCATTTTGAGGAGTCGATCATAATCGGCACCCGGGCAATGTCGGGCTCGCCGGCAATCAGGTTGAGGAAACGCACCATCGCCGCTTCCGCGTCGAGCATCCCCTCATCCATATTGATATCAATAATCTGCGCGCCGCTTTCCACCTGCTGGCGGGCGACGTCCAACGCTTCGTTATACTTTTCTTCTTTAATCAGGCGCTTGAACTTCGCTGAGCCGGTCACGTTGGTCCGCTCGCCGACGTTCACAAACAGGCTGTCGTCACCGATATTCAGCGGCTCAAGCCCGGCCAGACGGCAGGCCACAGGAATTTCGGGAAGCCGGCGTGGCGCAAGCCCTTCCACCGCGCGGCTCATTGCTGCGATATGTTCCGGCGTGGTGCCGCAGCAGCCGCCGACGATGTTGAGGAAGCCTGACTCCGCCCACTCGCGAATCTGCGCCGCCATGGTATCGGCGTCCAGATCGTATTCGCCAAAGGCGTTGGGCAACCCGGCATTGGGGTGCGCGGTCACGTAGCATTCGGCAATCCGCGACAGCTCCTGCACGTACTGACGCAGCTCGTCTGGCCCAAGGGCGCAGTTCAGGCCGAAGGTCAGCGCATCGGCATGGCGCAGCGAGTTATAAAATGCTTCGGTGGTTTGCCCGGAGAGCGTACGCCCGGAGGCATCGGTGATGGTGCCGGAAATCATGATCGGCAGTTCCACGCCCAGCGCTTCAAACTCCTCTTTCACGGCAAAGATCGCCGCTTTGGCGTTGAGGGTATCGAACACCGTCTCAATCAGAATCAGGTCGACGCCCCCTTCCACCAGCGCCCTAGTGGACTCGCGGTAGGCTTCCACCAGACCATCGAAGGTAATGTTGCGGTAGGCCGGATCGTTGACATCCGGGGAGATGGAGGCCGTGCGGTTGGTCGGGCCGAGGACGCCCGCCACATAGCGCGGTTTTTCCGGCGTCCGGGCGGTCCACTCATCGGCGCAGGCGCGCGCCAGCTTTGCTGCGGCAAAGTTGATTTCCGCCGACAGGGATTCCATCTGGTAATCCGCCATCGCGATCGTCGTCGAGTTAAAGGTGTTGGTTTCAATGATATCCGCCCCCGCCTCAAAGTAGGCGTCATGGATGGCGGTAATCACTTCCGGCTTACTGAGCACCAGCAGGTCGTTATTGCCTTTCAGATCGCAGGGCCAGTCGGCAAAGCGCACGCCGCGGAAGTCCTGCTCACTCAGACGATAGCCCTGGATCATGGTGCCCATGCCCCCATCCAGAACCAAAATACGTTTTTTTAACTGCTGATGCAGTTGTTCAACTTTGCTGCTCACACTCGCTCCCGACAACGCTCAACCAGACCGAAAAACTCAACGAACCATACTGGCATAAAGCACAGTGGCGGGAAAGAGAACGGCGGACAATATGAGACATGTTCAGCTTCACTCCTCCGATCAGTCGGGTTGTGATTGCAAATCGGTCAAATAAAACGAAAACTATTTCCACGATACAGAAAAAAGGAATCTGCGATGGCTACCCCCGTTCCCGCTAAACGCGGCAGAAAACCCGCGACTCCCGCAGCGCCTCAGGCTGGCGGCCAGGTTCAGTCACTCACCCGTGGGTTAAAATTACTCGAATGGATTGCCGAATCTCACGGCAGCGTGGCATTGACCGAACTGGCCCAACAGGCTGGTCTGCCCAACTCCACCACCCATCGCCTGCTGACCACCATGCAACAGCTGGGCTTCGTGCACCAGGTCGGAGAACTGGGGCATTGGTCCGTGGGCACTCACGCCTTTGTGGTCGGCAGCAGCTTTCTGCAAAGCCGCAACCTGCTGGCTATCGTCCACCCCATCCTGCGCCGGCTAATGGAAGACTCCGGCGAAACGGTTAACCTGGCGGTACTGGATCAGAGCGACCACCAGGCGATTATTATCGACCAGGTGCAGTGTACCCAGCTGATGCGCATGTCCGCGCCGATTGGCGGCAAACTGCCGATGCATGCCTCCGGGGCGGGAAAAGCGTTTCTTTCACAGCTCAGTGAAGAGCAGGTGACCAGCCTGCTGCACCGTAAAGGCCTGCACGCCTATACCCACGCCACGCTGGTCTCCCCGCTACATCTGAAAGAGGACCTGGCCCAGACGCGCAAGCGCGGCTACTCCTTTGACGATGAAGAGCATGCCCTCGGCCTGCGCTGCGTTGCGTCCTGCATTTACGACGAGCACGGCGAACCATTTGCCGCCATCTCGATCTCCGGCCCCATTTCCCGGATGACTGACGATCGCGTCACCGAGCTGGGCGCCCTGGCCATTAAAGCGGCGAAAGAGGTGACGCTGGCCTACGGCGGCAGACGTTAACAAAAAGGACACTGACATGGGCAAGCCGCTCGCGTTCTGGCAGGCAAAGTACCCGCAGGCTTTCTGCTGGTCATTTGGCGATTCGCCAGAAATGGCCGATGAACTGGTCGCACGAGTTATCGCCGGGAAAAAACGGGCCACCTGCTGCTCTTTCGCCAGCTATCAGGCCAATGAACGGCCGGTGACCCCCGGCGCCATGCATATCGTGCTTAACGGCGCGGGCGAAGCGGCCTGCGTGATACGTACCCTGGCGCTGCGGATTGTCCGCTTTCATGAAATGAGCGCCGAACTTGCCGCGCTGGAAGGGGAAGGCGATCTTAGCCTGTCATACTGGCAGCAGGCTCATCGCTCATTCTTTGAGCGGGAAGGCCGCTGGTCAGCCGATATGGAGCTGGTCTTTGAAGAGTTCGCGGTCATTGAGGTCATGGCCGCGCGCTGGCCGCAGCTTATCCGGCCTGCTGTCGTTCGCCGTAGCGCACGCAAAAGCGCTGGCGGCGGCGGTAGGCATAGACATCTTCCACATGACCGCTGCGAATTCGCGTCTGTAGCTCCCGCCAGTAGTCCGCACGCAGCAGGTCGGCATGCATCTCTTCGAGCAGCGGTCCGATCCGTGGGTCAGCGCACAGCCAGTGGCGAAACTCTTCCGGGAAGACATCTCCTGGCGCTACGCTGTACCACGGTTCGCTCGCCAGCTCATCTTCCGGGTAGCGCGCCGCCGGGATCTCGCGGAAATTCACTTCCGTCATGTAGCAAATTTCATCGTAGTCGTAGAATACCACCCGGCCATGGCGGGTCACGCCGAAGTTCTTAAACAGCATATCGCCGGGGAAGATATTGGCGGCGGCAAGCTGGCGAATCGCATTCCCGTACTCCTCCACCGCATCGCGCAGGGCCTGGCCCTCCACCTGTTCCAGCCAGAGATTAAGCGGCACCATTCGCCGCTCGATATAAAGATGGCTGATGGCGATACGATCGCCAAGATCGGTGATTTTCGCCCCCGCTTCCGCCTGTAATAACGCCATCAGCGGCGTAGAGATTTGCCGTTTATCCAGCACGAAGTTTTCAAACTCCTGGGTATCGGCCATCCGCCCGACGCGATCGTGCTCTTTTACCAGCTGATAGCAGGCGCGGACGTGGGCGGCGCTCATCTCTTTTTGCGGCGCGAAACGGTCTTTGATGACCTTAAAGACCCGGTCAAAGCCAGGGAGGGTAAAGACCAGCATCACCATCCCGCGGATGCCCGGCGCTTCAATAAACTGTTCGTCACTGCCGGCAATATAGTGCAGGTATTCGCGATAGCTTTCGGTCTTGGCATGCTTCTGGCAGCCAATGGCCATATACAGTTCAGCGGTAGTTTTACCAGGCAGGATCTCGCGCAGCCATTCTACCAGCGCGCCGGGCAGCGGGGCGTACACCATAAAATAGGAACGAGCGAAGCCAAAGACGATGCTCGCTTCGGCATGGGTGGTCAGGCAGGCATCAACAAACAGCTCGCCATCGTCGGTGCGATGGATAGGTAGCAAAAATGGCAGGGTCGCTACCGGCGTCACCAGTTTGCCCACCAGCCAGGCGGCTTTATTACGATAAAAGAGTTCGTTCGCGATCTGCAGATGGGACCGGGAGAGCATCTCGCTACCCAGCGCTTCCTGCAGGCTGGCGCTGATGTAAGCAATATCGCGCGCCTTGTTTTGCCACGCCAGGCGCAGAGGTAAATCGGATAACACTTTGCTTAATAACGTCTCCCAGCCGCGCTCGGGGAAAAAATTTTTCGCCAGCGGCCGGGGAATAGAGCGGAAGCTGCGCGCCGGCTGCGAACTGAAAATAAACAGCCGCTCGGGTGTCAGCGAGCGGTGGTCAAATAACCGGCAATAGACGGAATTGAAAAAGCTCTCCGCAATTTCGAAGCGCGGGTAATCCGGCAACAGATGAGTGTAGTGCTCCTTCACCCGCAGCAAAAAATTAACGTCGGTGCTTTTCCCTTCGGTGATGCAGCGCAGCTGCTCCACTACCAGGCCAACATGATGATCGTAGAGGTGAATACGCTGTTTCATGGCCTGCTGCACGGCATGCCAGTCGGCCTGTTCAAAGCGCTGCTGCGCGCCTGAAGTGACTTCGAGAAAACGCCCGTACTGGGCGTCAAAACCCTGCAAAATCGTCTGGGCAATCAATAATTCCAGGCCACGCGTCATACCTTCCCCCTCACCCCGGCCCTCTCCCGGCAAGGGAGAGGGGGAAACATCAGAACTGCTCTTCTTCCGTTGAACCGGTTAACGCCGTCACCGAGGACGCGCCGCCCTGGATAATCGTCGTCACCTTGTCGAAGTAGCCGGTGCCCACCTCCTGCTGGTGAGAGACGAAGGTGTACCCTTGCCCGGCGGCGGCAAATTCCGGCTGCTGTACTTTCTCAACATAGTGCTTCATCCCTTCACCCTGCGCATAGGCGTGGGCCAGGTCGAACATGTTGAACCACATGCTGTGAATGCCCGCCAGGGTAATGAACTGATACTTGTAGCCCATATCAGACAGCGCCTGTTGGAATCTGGCGATGGTGCGGTCATCGAGATTCTTCTTCCAGTTGAACGATGGCGAACAGTTATAGGCCAGCAGCTTGCCCGGGAAGCGCGCGTGAATAGCGTCGGCAAAGCGGCGCGCCTGCTCAAGATCCGGTTTTGATGTTTCACACCACACCAGATCGGCGTACGGCGCATAGGCCAGGCCGCGGCTGATCGCCTGCTCGATCCCGGCATGGGTACGGAAAAAGCCTTCGCTGGTGCGATCGCCGGAGATAAACTCACGATCGTAGGGATCGCAGTCGGAGGTGATCAAATCCGCCGCATCGGCATCCGTTCGCGCAATAACCAGCGTTGGCACGCCCATCACATCCGCCGCCAGGCGCGCGGCCACCAGTTTCTGGATCGCTTCCTGCGTCGGCACCAGCACTTTGCCGCCCATATGGCCGCATTTCTTCACCGAAGCCAGCTGATCTTCAAAATGAACTGCCGCTGCACCGGCTTCGATCATCGATTTCATCAGCTCGAAGGCGTTGAGAACGCCGCCAAAACCGGCTTCGGCATCGGCAACGATCGGCAGAAAATAGTCGGTATAGCGCGGATCGCCCGGCTCAATTCCCGCCGCCCACTGGATCTGATCCGCGCGCCGGAAAGTGTTGTTGATCCGATCGACCACCGCCGGTACCGAGTTGGCCGGGTACAGCGATTGATCCGGGTACATGCTCGAAGCAAGGTTCGCGTCCGCCGCGACCTGCCAGCCCGAGAGATAAATCGCCTCAATCCCGGCCTTCGCCTGCTGCAATGCCTGCCCGCCGGTCAGCGCGCCGAGGCTGTTGATGTAGCCTTTTTTGGCTGCGCCGTGCAGCAGTCGCCACATTTTGGCCGCGCCAAGCTGCGCCAGCGTGCATTCCGGATTGACCGAACCGCGTAATTTCACCACATCCTCAGCGCTGTATGGGCGGGTAATACCTTCCCAACGTGGCTGCGTCCACTCTTTGTTTAATTCTTCAATTTGTTGAGTACGGGTTTTCATATGCAGATGCTCCATAGGGTAACGAGTGGATGAATTACGCCAGAAGGCGGTAGCCTGGCAACGTTAAGAAATCAATCAGTTCGTCTGAAGTGGTGATCTGTTCCATCAGGCGCGCGGCATCGTCGAAACGCCCGCTGCTATAGCGGTGTTCGCCCAGCTCGTCCTGAATCACCATCAGCTCCTCCGCCAGCCACTGGCGGAATAGCGCCCTGGTGACCGGCGTACCGTCACTGAGCGTTTTCTGATGATGAATCCATTGCCAGATAGAGGTACGTGAAATCTCGGCGGTGGCCGCATCTTCCATCAGGCCATAAATCGGTACGCAGCCGTTGCCGGAGATCCAGGCTTCGATGTACTGCACCGCGACGCGGATGTTGGCGCGCATCCCCGTTTCCGTGCGTTCGCCCGCGCAGGGCGCCAGCAGCTGGTCGGCGGCGATCGGCGCATCCTCTTCCCGGCTGACGAACAGCTGGTTGGCATGTTCGCCAAGCACCCGATTGAAGACCGCCATTGCGGTGTCAGCCAGGCCGGGGTGGGCAATCCAGGTACCGTCGTGGCCATTGTTCGCTTCCAGCTCTTTATCCGCGGTAACTTTGGCGAGAACCTGACGATTGCGATCGGCGTCTTTACTGGGGATAAATGCCGCCATGCCGCCCATCGCAAACGCGCCGCGTTTATGGCAGGTCTTAATCAGCAGCCGTGAGTAGGCGCTGAGGAAAGGTTTATCCATGGTCACCACCTGACGATCGGGTAAAACACGATCGCCGTGGTTCTTTAACGTTTTGATGTAGCTGAAAATGTAGTCCCAGCGCCCGCAGTTCAGGCCGACGATATGGTCACGCAGCGCATGCAGGATTTCATCCATCTGGAATACGGCCGGCAGCGTCTCAATCAGCAGCGTGGCTTTGATCGTGCCGCGCGGCAGCGCAAACCGATCTTCGGTGTAGCTAAAGACTTCGCTCCACCACGCCGCTTCCTGCCAGGCCTGGGTTTTCGGCAGATAGAAATAGGGGCCGCTGCCTTTCGCCAGCAGGTTTTGATAGTTGTGGAAGAAATAGAGCGCGAAATCGAACAGGCTGCCGGGAATCGCCTCCCCGCGCCACGTCACATGTTTTTCCGGCAGATGCAGGCCGCGCACGCGACACACCAGCACCGCGGGGTTGGGCTTCAGCTGGTAAATTTTACCGGCCTCATTGGTGTAGCTGATGGTGCCGTTAACCGCATCGCGCAGGTTAATCTGGCCATCGATCACCTTGTCCCAGTCCGGCGCCAGCGAATCCTCAAAATCCGCCATAAACACTTTCACATTGGCATTGAGGGCGTTAATCACCATTTTGCGCTCAACGGGGCCGGTAATTTCGACCCGGCGATCCTGCAAATCGGCCGGAATACCGCGGATCGTCCAGTCACCATTTCTTATGGAAGCCGTTTCCGAAATAAAATCAGGGAGCTTTCCGTCATCAATGGCCTGCTGTTGCTGGATACGCGCCGCCAGCAGTTTATTGCGCTCAGGCGTAAAGCGGCTCACCAGTTCCGTCAGGAATTCCACCGCCTCGGGCGTTAAAATCTGTTTTTCCTGCTCGCCATAGGGCCGGGTAAAGGCCAGTTCGTCAGTGATTGTCGCCTGTTGCGTCATGGTGTAGCTCCTATTGGTTGATCCAGTTGGCGCGGATGAACGATCGTTGTCTGGTTTTCGCTCAACACAATTAAGACTACTCAATAAATTTTCAAAATCAAAAACAATTTCCATTTTTAATTTAATATCAATTCAACATATTGATAACATTAAAATTAAAGTTAATATCAAACGTGAACTGAATTTCGGAAACAAAAAAGGCACCCGAAGGTGCCAGAGGCAAAATGCTGAAACGCTTTAGGATCGCGTTATCTGGAGGATTAATCCAAAGTCGGATTCATATTCCGCAGATCGTATGGCGTGATCTGGTAGACGTAATAGTTAAGCCAGTTCGCAAACAGCAAATTTCCGTGGCTGCGCCAGGTGGCACGCGGTTTGTTTTGCGGATCGTTGTGCGGGAAATAATTGTACGGAATTTCCGGACTCAAACCGGCTTCCACATCGCGGAAAAATTCACTGGCCAGGGTATTTGCATCGTATTCCGGGTGACCAGTAACGAACGCAATACGTTTGTCTTTGCTGGCAAACAGATAGGCATCGCCCTCTTCCGTTTCCGCGAGGATTTCTAAATCGGTATAGTCACGAATTAACGCGGCCGGGAAATCAGCATAGCGTGAATGCGGCGCGAGGAAGGAATCGTCAAAACCGCGGGTCAGCAGAGCATGAGGATGCAGAATGTGGTGTTCATAAACGCCAGAGATTTTTTCAGCGCGGGTCTGCTTAGGAATACCGTACAGAATATTGAGCGCGGCCTGTACCGCCCAACAGACAAAAAGCGTTGAGGTGACGTGATCTTTTGCCCACTCCAGCACCTGCTTGATCTGCGGCCAGTAGGCCACATCGTTAAACTCCACCAGACCCAGCGGCGCGCCGGTCACGATCAGTCCGTCAAAGTTCTGATCGCAGATATCCTCGAAATTACAGTAGAAGTTATTCAGATGCTCGCTGGGCGTATTGCGGGATTCACGCGCATCGATACGCAGAAGCTGGATATCAAGCTGCAGCGGAGAGTTCGATAGCAGACGCAGGAACTGGTTTTCCGTCTCGATTTTTTTCGGCATCAGGTTGAGGATGAGTACCTTCAGCGGACGAATTTCCTGGGTTGTTGCGCGCGTAGTGGTCATCACAAAGACGTTTTCATTACGCAAGAAATTGACGGCTGGCAGCTCGTCCTGCACCCGAATCGGCATAACTTTATTACCTCATAGCATACGTATAAACGTTTAGACATCCAGATAGCTAACAATAACCAGGAATAAATAAAATGTCGAGTCTGCACGTAGAAGGTGAAAAAGTTTCAACCCCATTCGGTTTAACGTGGCGAGACGTTATAGGGTTGACGGCCCGAGCCGGGTCTATCCGTTACTGCTTAGCACAAGAATAAAAAAGATAAAAAGGCTATCCATCAGGACGGCCTTCCCCATCCCCGCCAGGAGGATGTGAGCAATTCGCGATCCGTATCAAATATTTTAATTAATCTCGCCAGCCGCTGGTGATGTGTAAACCGTTTGACAGCCTTCCCGAAAGACCATTGCTACATTGCGGCAATCCATCAGGTCTTACAGCGACAGGAAGCAAGCATGAAAATCACCAAACTGACGACATTTATTATGCACGTGCCGGTAACCAAAAATATCATCGGCGATTCTACACACCGCATTACACACTGGGGCATGCCCGGCGTCATGATTGAGACGGACAATGGTCTGGTCGGTTACGGTTATACGGGTACCCATGCTGATATCGCTACCGACAGATTGCTCACCACCATTATCAGCGATGTTTTCGGCCCGATGCTACTCGGAGAAGATGCCAATGAAGTTCGTTACCTGCACCGTAAATTATCCCGTAGTTCAACCAATATCTGGGTAGGACGCGGAGGATTGATGCAGATGGCGCTCTCCGCCATTGATATTGCGCTGTGGGATCTGAAAGCCAAGATGGTTGAACAGCCGCTGTGGAAAATTTTTGGCGGCTCACAGCACACTCGCGTTTCCGCCTATAACACCGATTGTGGCTGGTTAGTCAGAGAGACCGCCGAGTTGGTCGATGACTGTAAGAAGATGATTTTTGAAGAGGGCTTTAATGCCATCAAAATGAAAATCGGCAAACCAGACCCGCGAGAAGACCTCAGGCGGATTGAAGCCGTCAGAAAAGCGATCGGCGATGACGTCAATCTGATGGTGGATGCGAACGCCAGATGGGATATCAGCACTGCCAAACAGTATGGTTCACGGCTGGCTGATTTTGACATTACCTGGTTTGAAGAGCCGATGTGGCATGACGATGTATCCAGTCACCGCGCGCTGGCCAGGCATATCAGCACGCCTCTCGCCCTGGGAGAACTACTTTATCATTTTGATTCTTTTAAAGAGTTTGTACTCGCTGGGGCCGTCGATTACCTACAACCAGACGCCACGCGCTGCGGTGGGCTGACGGCAGTCTGGGAAATTGCCGACCTCGGGCTGGCATTTAATCTGCCGGTGACACCGCATCACGGTGACATGATGCAAGCTCAGTTGCATCTGGTCATGGCGCACCCGGCCTGCTCGCTGCTGGAATTCATCCCCTGGACGCTGGAGTGTTTCGTCGATCCGGTAGAAGTGAAAGAGGGGTTCTATTCTCTCCCCACGGCGCCAGGCGCAGGCACCACGCTGCGGCGAGAAGCCCTTGATCGTTTCAGCGTCAGATAACCCTTACCGGTACATCGTCTGAACGACAAAAAATAATGACAAATACCAAGAGGTGAACTATGCCCGCCCCTACCGATCTTGATTTATCACAGGCAATACGTAAATCCATACGACGGATCATCCCGATGGTCACGCTGATGTTTATTCTGGCCTATCTGGATCGTTCAAATATCGGTTTTGCAAAACAAGAATTCCAGCTGGACACAGGGCTAAGCGATGCAGCCTACGCCTTTGGCGCCGGCATCTTTTTTATCGGTTATGCCCTTTTTGAAGTCCCAAGTAATATTCTGCTTTACCGCATTGGCGCCCGAGTGTGGCTGGCGAGGATCATGATCACCTGGGGTCTGGTCTCTGCGGCAATGATGTTTGCACATACCGAAACGATGTTTATCTTCTTACGTTTTCTGCTGGGGGTGAGTGAAGCAGGGTTCTTTCCCGGCGTCATTCTCTATCTGACTTTCTGGTTCCCGCAACAGATCCGCGCACGTGTTACCGGCTATTTTCTGTTTGGCGCACCGCTGGCCTTTATCATCGGCGGCCCGCTTTCCGGCTCACTGCTTTCTCTGGAAGGTACGACGCTGGCATTCGGCCTGCATGGCTGGCAGTTGATGTTCGTCGTCGAAGGTTTGTTGGCCTCAGCCGTCGGGATTTGGGTCTTTTTCTATCTGGACGATCGTCCTGACGACGCCAGGTGGTTAACGCAGCAAGAGAAAGCGGCGCTAAGCCAGACGCTTAATCATGAAGAGCAGATGAAACTGGCCCATGGTCCAAAAGGCGTGTGGCAGGCCCTACTGGATGTACGCGTGCTCTACCTATGCCTGATCTGGTTCACCGTCCAGGTTTGCGGTTACGGGATCTATTTCTTCCTGCCAACCCAGATCGCCACTCTGATGGGCACGAAAGTCGGTCTGCTGGTTGGCTTTGTCACCGCGATCCCACCGTTGTGTGCCGCCATTGCGGTGTATTACGTGCCACGGATCGCCGAAAAACTGCAGGAACGCCGCTACGTTGCAGCTGTCACTTTTATGTGCGGAGCCGTGGGGATCGCGTTATCGGGTTTCGCTGAGAGTATACCGCTCATCGCGATTGTCGCCCTATGCGTTGCGGCTGCGGGACACCTTGCTATGCAGCCACTTTACTGGACATTTCCCTCATCGTACCTGGGCGGAGCAGCCGCGGCTTCGGGGATCGCTCTCATTAATTCAATGGGCAATTTAGGAGGCTTCGTCGCCCCAAATCTACGCGTCTGGGCAGAGCATTCCTTCAGCTCACCGCAGGCAGGGCTCTATTTCCTCGCGCTGGTCACGGCAGCAGGTAGCCTGATGATTCTGGCATTACGACGGTTTGGGATTGATAAAGCGCAGACGATACCCTCCCCGGCACACGCCATGAAATCCGGTGAAGCGACATATCTCCGTCACTCTGATTAATCGGAAATGATACAGTGCTGCGACAATAATCAACATCAGGACAGCAACAACGATGGTTAAGATATTGGCCGTAGCACAGGAGTCACATGAATGGAATCTTCAGCAGGATGAGATCCAGGCTATCCTGCTGACCAGTAGCTGGTTCCGGGCGCTACCTGATTATCTTAGTGGGCAGATGTTGTCCCGTGCCAGCTTTTATCAGTATGAAAACGGTGAGGTGATCCACTATCGGGGAGATGAATCACAGGCGCTGTATGCGGTCATTACCGGATCCGTCAAAGTCAGCTCCGTCTCAGCCGATGGCAAAGAGTGTATTTTTCGCTATCTTTCGCCCGGCAACTGGTTTGGTGAAATCGGTATGATTGACAAATCAGTCCGTACCCACGATGCCAGAGCGCTTGGCAAAACAATACTGCTGACGCTGAAACCGCGCGACGTGGAGTCGCTTTTGCAGCACTATCCCATCCTCCACCATTTTCTGGCACTACTGCTGTGTAAAGTGGTGCGCAACGCCTTCACGATGCTCCATGACAGCGCGCTTTTATCCGTCTCAGCCCGTCTGGCGAAACGTCTGGTGAGCCTGTCGGAAGGCTATGGCGAATGGCATGAGAAAGGCGTATTAATCAACCTTTACTTAACCCAGGACGACCTGGCAACCATTATCAATGCCACCCGTCAGACCATTAATAAGCGTCTGGTTGCATGGGAAAAGTTGGGATGGATCGAGGCAAAATACGGCAAGATTTTAATCGTGAATATGAGCGCGCTCAGACAACTCTATATCGATGAAGATGAATAGCCCAAGGGGAAGGCTTGCCTGAATGCGACTGTGCGGGAACGGTCAGATTTCCATTGGCCCAAAACGCAAAAAGCCCATCCGCGAGGATGGGCTTCTTACTGATTTGATGCCTGGCAGTTCCCTACTCTCACATGGGGAGACCCCACACTACCATCGGCGCTACGGCGTTTCACTTCTGAGTTCGGCATGGGGTCAG
>NZ_SMCV01000008.1 GCF_004342285.1 Klebsiella sp. BIGb0138
AGATCGTACCCGGAGAGGTGCAGCAGGCTGTAAATCAGCATCGAGCCGTGGCCGTTGGACAGCACGAAGCGGTCGCGGTCGGCCCATGACGGGTTGTTCGGGTTATGGTTCAGGAAATCACGCCACAGGACTTCGGCAATGTCAGCCATACCCATCGGGGCACCCGGGTGGCCGGATTTGGCTTTCTGTACCGCATCCATGCTCAGCGCACGAAGCGCATTGGCCAGCGTCTTACGCGATGACATTTACGGCCTCCTGTTTTTCCAGCAGCTCGCTCAACATCGACTCCAGCTTCTCCTGGTCCTGAGCAAATAAACGGATCCCTTCAGCCAGCTTATCGACGGCCATCGGGTCCTGGTTGTGCAGCCAGTAAAACTCGGCTTCGCTCAGGGGCGACGGCGGTATCTCGCCGGCAACGGGAGGCACCAGCGCCACGGCGAGTTCCCCCTCCATCCGGCTGAGCGCTTCCAGCAGCGCAGGGGCAATGGTCAGACGGTCGCAGCCGGCCAGAGCGATAACCTGCTCCGGTTTACGAAAGCTCGCCCCCATGATGACCGTTGGGTAACGATGTTTTTTGTAGTACTCATAGATGTTGCGTACCGAGATAACGCCCGGATCGTTCTGTGGGCTTTCATCTTCCAGCAGTTGACGGTCGCGATACCAGTCGTAAATACGCCCGACAAACGGTGAAATCAGCCATACGCCCGCTTCGGCACAGGCGCGCGCCTGGGCAAATGAAAAGAGCAGCGTCAGGTTACAGTGGATACCTTCCCGCTCCAGCTCCTCCGCCGCTTTAATCCCCTGCCAGGTCGCGGCCAGCTTGATCAGCACGCGAGCGCGATCGATGCCTTCATCCTCATACAGACGAATCAGTTTACGCGCTTTTGCGACGCACAGCCCGCGGTCGAAGGAGAGGCGCGCGTCAACCTCGGTAGAGACTTTGCCCGGCACCTGGCGCAGCAGTTCCAGGCCAATGTTGACCGCCAGTTTATCGCTGGCGTTGATCAGGCGCGTCTGCGCCGTCCCGCCCTGTTCACAGGCCCAGGCGATGGCCTGCGTAATCAACGGGCGATAAAGCGGTTGCGCGGCAGCTTTCAGGATCAGCGACGGATTGGTCGTCGCATCCTGCGGATGGTATTCGCGGATCGCGGTAATATCGCCGCTGTCCGCGACGACGGTGGTCACTTCTTTCAGCTTTTCCAGAATAGTCATCGTGATGACTCCTTTATTCATCATTCATCTGACCGGGCGGCGCCATCCGGGTGAACAAGCGTTTCGTAATAAGCGATACGTTTCACCTTCGGCCCGGATCGTCCGGCTTCAAATTCAGCGGCCAGCCAGGCATCGACCAACATTAACGCCAGCTCGCTCCCCACTACCCGTGCGCCCAGAGTCATAATTTGCGCGTTATTGCTTTTACGGGCACGCTCAGCTGAGTAAATGTCATGACACTGCGCCGCGCGAACGCCGGGAACTTTATTGGCGACAATCGCCATCCCGATGCCGGTACCGCAGAATAAAAGCCCGCGCTCAAACTCCCCTTCGCGGATAGCCGAAGCCAGGTTGAAGGCGATATCCGGATACATCTGCTCATTCCCCACCACGTCGTGGCTAAAGTCGACGACCTCAATCTCTTTCTGTTGCAGATGTTCCTTTACCAGATTTTTAAGTCCGGTGGCGGCGTCATCCGCCCCGATTGCGACTTTCAACATATTTTTTTACCTCATGGATTACGGTGGTCGCATCGAACTTATGTTCATTATCCGCTCATGTGATGGTTTCCGGCTGGAATTCCTGGCGACATAACTGAACTAAAGTTCACTGCATGTTCGTATGTAATAATGTTTAGCAAGAAAACCTGCGCTTAAAAAGGGAGGATTGCGCAAAAATTAGCTTTATTCGTCAAATCACGACCATGATCACATATCCACCCACTGAACATTTGATTGAAGCAAACGATCTGCTAGCGTTCATTTGTGATGGTTATACAAAGGCCAGGAAATGGCGGCTGGGGTAATAAATGCAAATCATCTGGAGAAGAAAAAATGACCTGGATTTTTAACCGACCGTCAGACTTCGCAAAAGAAATGGTGGCGGGCTTTGTCAGCGCACATGCCTCGCTGGTGCGGCAGGTTCCCGGCGGCGTGGTGCGCAACACCCAAAGTAAAGCAGGCAGCGTGGCTATCGTGGTCGGCGGCGGATCGGGGCATTACCCCGCCTTTGCCGGACTGGTCGGCCAGGGGCTGGCCCATGGCGCGGCAATGGGCAATCTTTTTGCCTCCCCTTCCGCCCAGCAAATCTGCTCCGTGGCGCGCGCCGCTAATAACGGCGGCGGCGTCCTGCTGATGTTCGGCAACTATGCCGGCGATGTGCTCCATTTCGGCCTGGCCTGCGAGCGGCTGCGGGCGGAAGGTATTCCCTGCGAAACCATCGCCATCACCGATGATATTTCCAGCGCACCGCTGGCGGAAAAAGAGAAGCGCCGCGGCGTAGCCGGCGACCTGGTGGTCTTTAAAGCGGCGGCGGCGGCAGCCGAGCGTGGCGATTCGCTGGCCGAAGTGCTGGCGATTTCCCGCCGCGCCAACGAACAAACGCGTTCGCTGGGCCTGGCCTTCAGCGGCTGTACCTTCCCCGGCGCGGAACAACCTTTGTTCACCATTCCGGAAGGGAAAATGGGCTTCGGCATGGGTATCCATGGCGAGCCGGGGATCAGCGAACTCGATATGGTCCCCTCCGCCGAACTGGCGCGTATGCTGACCACCACCCTGCTGGAAGAGCGCCCGCAGACCATTGCGCAAACGAAAGGCGCGCGTCTGGGGGTGATTATTAACGGCCTGGGTTCGGTCAAATATGAAGAGCTGTTCGTGTTCTGGCATGACGTACACCAGCTTCTGCAGGCCGCCGACGTCGTGATTGCCGACGTGCAGATCGGCGAGTTTGTGACCAGCTTCAATATGGCCGGAATGTCGATGACTTTCGTCTGGTTTGATGACGAGCTGGAAAGGCTGTGGCTTGCGCCCGCCACCACCCCAGCCTTTAACCGCGGCTCCGTGCTCCCGCATCAACCGCTCGATCCGCAGCAGCTGGAGCAGAGCGGCGCGGTAAAAATCCCGCAGGGGAGTCCGGCGTCGAGAGAAGTTGCCGTCAACGTCATGCGGATGATCGACGCGGTCGCGCAGACGGTTATCGATAATGCCGAAGAATTTGGCCGGATTGACGCCGTCGCGGGCGATGGCGACCACGGCATCGGTATGGAACGCGGCGTGGTCGCCGCACGCGAGGCGGCGAAAAAGACCCTCGAACAGGGCGCCGGCGCCGGTACCGTGCTGCAATTCGCCGCGGATGCCTGGGCAGACGAGGCCGGCGGGACGTCCGGTGCAATTTGGGGCGTGATCCTCAATACGCTGGGTATTACCATCGGCAACGATGAAAAACCGGATGCCGCCCGGGTTGCGCTGGCCATCGCCCAGGCTAACGCCGGGGTGATGCATTTCGGCAAAGCGAAGCCTGGAGACAAAACGCTGGTTGATGTGCTGCTCCCCTTCAGCCAGGCGCTGAGCGCCGCGGCTGACGAAGGATTATCTCTCGCCGACGCGTGGCGCAAGGGCGAACAGGTCGCCAGGCAGAGCGCGCAGGATACCGCGCAGCTGGTGCCCAAGATTGGCCGCGCGCGTCCGCTGGCGGAGCGTAGCCTCGGCACGCCGGATGCCGGCGCGATATCGCTGGCGATGATCATCGCCGCCGTGGGCGCCTGCCTCGCCGATAACACTGAACTCGCGCCTTCTCAGGAGAACGTATGCCCCTGAATCTGGTCATCGGCACCAGCCATAAAACCTATTTTGGCTATCGGCAAACGCAGGCGTGGTGCCAGCAGGTTGCGGAAATATTGCGCCAGCAGCCCGAAGCGCTGAGCGCGCGGCTGCAGCTGTTCACCTTTCCCGCCATGCCGGCGGTGTCGGCGGCGCTGCAGTGCTTTGAAGGTACCGCGATGGCGACGGGGGCGCAGAATATCTGCGCGGCGCCCCCCGGCGCATGGACCGGCGAGAGCAGCGCGCCCATGCTGCAGGAAATGGGCTGCCGCTACGTCGAACTGGGCCATGCCGAACGGCGTCGTCACTTTGGTGAAACCACGGAAATCATCAATCAGAAGATCGATATGGCCCTTGCAAGTCATCTCACCCCGGTCATTTGTATCGGTGAAAACCAGCAGATGAGCGCCGACGATGCTGCCGTTTACGCCATCGGTCAGGCGCGGGAGCTGCTGGCGCATCGCGTCAGGGACATCCTACCGCCGATGATTTTCGCCTGGGAACCGCAGTGGGCCATTGGCGCCGCGGAACCCGCCAGCGATGACTATATTCGCCACGTCTGCAAAGCGCTACGCGCGTATTTGCAGCATGAATACGGTCCTCAATTTCAGGTTATCTACGGTGGCAGCGCGGGTCCCGGCCTGCTGAGCCGTCTGTGGCCGGACGTTGACGGAATTTTTCTGGGCCGTTTCGCCCATCAGCCTCAGGCCTTCGCATCCATTCTGGCCGAGGCGCAGGAGATCGTCGCCGGCCACCCGCAAGCCTGATGACCACTTCGGCAACGCGCGACGGGCGAGCACATCGGCCCGTCGCGCTTGCTCCGCTTGAGGTCAAAATATTTCTGATATACTTTCAGCAAATGTTCACCCCCTAAACATTAATCTATCGCGTGGAGAAAGCAGCCGAATGGAAAAATCGAGTGCGTCCCAGGAATATGAGTTACTCACCGAGATTGCTGTAGCTTATTACTGTGATGAAGTGACGCAGGAGGAGATTGCCAACAAATTTGGCTTTTCCCGTATCAAGGTCGGACGTCTGCTAAAACGAGCCAAGGAAGAAGGGATTGTCGAGATCAACGTCCGCTATCACCCCATCTTCAGTACGCAGCTCGAAAAACAGCTTAAGGAACGCTTCCCCATCAGCCGCGCGCTGATCGCGCTCGACCATAATGACGAAGAAGAGCAGCGGCGCCAGGTTGCCACGCTGGTCTCGAGCCACCTCAACAACATATTGAAAGATAATATCGTGGTGGCCGTCGGCCAGGGGCGCAATGTAGCCGCGGTCGCGGAGTTCTCCGGCACCATCCAGGCGCGCGACTGCCGTTTTCTTTGCGGCATCGGCGGCACTCACCGCCCGGGCGATATCATCAATGCCGATCACATCAGCCGTCTGCTGGCGAAAAAATTTGGCGGCAGCAGCGAATCGCTGTATGCCCCGGCCTACGTCGAAAACATGCAGTTAAAAGAGCTGCTGCTGCAGAACGGCACCATCAAGGAGACCCTCGATCGCGCGCGGAAAGCGGATATTGCGCTGGTAGGCATCGGCGATATGAATGAAGAGAGTTACATGGTGAAACTGGGCTGGTTTACGCCGCAGGAGATTAACGACGCCAGTATTAACCAGGGAGTCATTGGCGATATCGCCGGCTACGACTTTTTCAACTCCCGCGGCGAACACGTTAACACGGTGATGGACAACCGCGTGATTGGGCTGAGCGTGGAAGAACTGAGGCAGATCCCTTGCGTCATCGCCATCGCGTCGGAAAATACCAAAGCCATGGCGATTATGGGCGCCCTGCGCACCGGGGCAATCGATATTATCGCCACCAGCGCGCGCAACATTCGCACCATTTTAAGCATGAGCCAGTGAGGGGGCGGCCTGAACCTTAAGCCCGTCCCGTTCCCTGACCTGTTCGCGCCGCAAACGAGCCAGACGTTTTATCACCCTACCCCGTCGCAGCGACTATCCTTGAGTTTCAGGCGTCGGATGCGGATGGCGGCGGCGTTATCTGACGCAGAACAGGCGGAATGGCTCAATATGTTAAAAATTCTCAGCAAAGAAGCACGAAGTGAACAGGAAGCGCGCGCGCTGACATTTACCATATTTTTTTCAATAGAATAAGTGGTGCTAATGTCTGTACTCAGAAGCTTTCTCTTTTTCCTCGGCGCAGGTGCCGCCTCTGCCGTCGCGGTACTCTGTCTATGGATTGACGTACGGGTCTTCGATAACAACATACCGGAAATCTCGCTCACCGAAATCGTGCAGGAGTTGGTGCTGGCAATGATCGTGCTGATTCACTTCGCTTTAGCCAGCAGGTACACGCTGTTACGCTCCTGCAATATTCTCGTCGGCGGTTTTTTCCTCGCCATGCTGATTCGCGAACTGGACGCCGTCTTTGATCTAATTTCCCACGGCAGCTGGGTGTGGTTTGCCCTGTTCTCAACGCTGTGTACGCTGATTTATCCGCTGCGCCATTGTCGCCAGACCCTGAGCCAGCTGGCGCAGTACACCCGCACGCCCTACTACGGCATGATGCTCAGCGGTCTGCTGGCGGTGCTGGTCTTCTCGCGTCTGTTCGGCATGCACGGCCTGTGGTATTCGATCCTTGAAGCGGGTTACGCCCGGGTGGTGAAAAACGCCGTTGAAGAGGGGAGCGAATCCTTTGGCTATATGCTCTGCCTGACGGCATCGATCGGCTACTACTGCTATTTCCGTTATCTCGCCCGCACCTCAACGACAGCCGGCGCCTGAGCGGTCGCGCAGTCAGGGCATCGCCATGATACGCCTGACTGCGCCGCTCAATAATTCCACTTCGGCCTGGCGACCGTATTCTTCTTCAGTAAATTACGAAACTCTTTCAGATACGGCTCGTTGCTGCGCCCGCGTCGGCAAATCGCCGAGAACGGCGACTGGAAGCCGAACTCGTTGGGCAGCAGCACCCGCAGCCGGTTCTCCTTGATCCACGGCCAGGCATAATGTTCAGGCAGGTAGCCGATATATTTCCCCGACAGGATCAGCAGCAGCTGCGCATCAACGGTCTCAACGGTAGCACTGCCTTTACTAAAGCCGCGCCGGCGCAGATCGCTGGTATTCCAGTAGCTGCGGGTCACCAGCGGACACTGGCTGATCTGCTCTTTATCAAGCTGGCGGCTGAAGAACATCGGGTGAAGGTCGCTGCAGTACAGCCAGTGCTGCTCGCGATAGAGCGGCTCGCTGATGATGTTATGGACCTGGGAGTTATAGCTGCCGATAGCCAAATCAATATGGTTGTTCAGCACGCCGTTAAGCTGCTCCGCCGGGGTGCGGATAATCAGTTTGATATGCACATTGGGAAACTTATCGCTGAAGCTGCGCAGCACCACCGGCAGCGACAGCGCGGTTTCGGTTTCAATCGAGTCAAGCGTCGAGATGCAAATCGTGCCGCTGTGCTCGCCCTTCAGCAGCGCCGACTGGCGTTCCAGCTCGTTGAGCTCGCTCAATACCCGAATCGCCTGCTGTAAAAACTGCTGTCCTTTCTCGGTCAGCGCAAAACCGCCGCGCCCGCGCTGGCACAGGCTAAACCCCAGCTGCCCCTCCAGCTGAGACATCGCATTACTGATCGCCGACACCGAAATCCCCAGCTCCTGCTGGGCTCTGCCATAGCTTTCCAGGCGGGCCACCGCCTCAAAAACCTGCAGCTGTCGAATGTTGAGACTGGCGTCGTTGAGCATGATTAGTTCACCAATAAATGAACTAAGTATTTACGGCAGACGATTTAAAGTCCAGCACATCTTTCGCACTATCTTCCTGTCGAGCATTTGTGTGTCAGATTCAGGAGCTGAAATGGATAACGTCTTTCATCAACCGCAGGGTGGCAACGAGATGCCACGTTTCGGCGGCCGCGCAACGATGATGCGCCTGCCTTTTATTGAAGATTTACAGGGACTTGATGCGGCATTCGTCGGCATCCCTCTGGATATCGGCACGTCGCAACGTTCCGGCACCCGTTACGGACCACGCTATATCCGCAGCGAATCGGTGATGATTCGTCCCTATAACATGGCGACCGGCGCGGCGCCTTTTGAATCCCTGTCGGTGGCGGACATCGGCGATGTGCCGATCAATACCTACAGCCTGCTCAAATCGGTGCAGATCATCGAGGATTACTACACTGGTTTAAATAGTTTCCCCCTCATCCCGCTGACCCTCGGGGGTGACCACACCATCACCCTGCCGATTCTGCGCGCCCTGACCAAAAAACATGGCCCGGTTGGACTGATTCATGTTGATGCCCACACCGACACCAACGACGAGATGTTCGGCGAGAAAATCGCCCACGGCACCACCTTCCGCCGCGCCGTCGAAGAGGGCCTGCTGGATCTCAAACGCGTCGTGCAGATTGGTCAGCGCGCGCAGGGCTATGCCGCCGGCGACTTCCAGTGGGGCGTCGACCAGGGCTTTCGTCTGGTACAGGCGGAGCAGTGCTGGCACCGTTCGCTGGCTCCGTTAATGGCCGAAGTCCGCCAGCAGATGGGCGAGGGGCCGGTCTATCTCAGCTTCGATATCGACAGCCTCGACCCCATCTGGGCCCCCGGCACCGGCACGCCGGAAGTCGGCGGCCTGACCTCCATTCAGGCGCTGGAAATCGTTCGCGGCTGTCGCGGCCTGAACCTGATCGGCTGCGACCTGGTTGAGGTCTCCCCGCCCTATGACGTCAGTGGCAACACCTCACAGCTGGCGGCCAACCTGCTGTATGAAATGCTCTGCGTCCTGCCCGGCGTGAAATATCCATAGGGGATTCGGAATGCAGCCAACCATGCAACTCAAGGTCTTTCGCACGCTGTGGGGCGTCACCACTCCGTGGCAACAAACCCTCAGCGAGCTGAAAAGCGTCGGCTGCTGCGGCATTGAGGCGCGCGTGCCGCTAAGCGCCGACGAACAGCAGACGCTGGCCCGACGCCTGCAGGAGTCCGCGCTGGAGTATATCGCCATCGTCTTCAGCGGCGGCGGCGTGATTCCGGCGCAGGCCGAAACGCCGCAGCAGCATCTTGAACGTTTGAAAAGCCGCTTTGAAGACGCAAAGGCGCTGAATCCGCGCTTTGTCAATCTGCTGGCCGGCAACGACCGCTGGCCGCTGGCGCAGCAGGTGGACTTTCTCGGCCGGGCCCACGAGCTGGCCGCCGCCTGCGGACTGACCTGCAGCTTTGAAACCCACCGCGCCACTTCGCTGTACAGCCCGTGGCTAACCCTCGAGATTATCCGGCAGCTGCCGCAGCTGCGCTTTACCGCCGACATCAGCCACTGGATCGTGGTGAGCGAGCGTCTGCTGGATGACCCCTGCGATGATTTCAGCGCCTTTATCGACCGCGTGCACCACGTTCAGGCCCGCGCCGGTTATGACCAGGGGCCGCAGGTACCTCATCCGGCGGCGCCGGAATATCACGCCGCGCTGCAGTTCCAGCAGCGCTTCTGGCAGCAAATCTGGCAGTCGCAACGTCGGCGCGGGTATCAGCAGACCACGTTGACGCCCGAGTTTGGCCCCGATGGCTATCTGCACCACCTGCCGTTTACCAATGTCCCGGTGGCCGATCTGTGGTCGCTGAATGCGTGGATGGCGGAACAGGAACAGCAGCATTTCGCCGAGTTTTTATCGCTAACCGAAAAGGATCTGTCGTAATGAGCGTCGCAAAAAGTTCTTTCACTGAATTACCGACCATCGATATCAGCGATCTTGCCAGCGACAGTCTGGCAAAACGCCAGGCCGTCGCCGACGCCATCGGCAAAGCGGCGCGTGAAGTCGGTTTTTTCTACATCACCGGCCACGGCATTGCCCCTGAGCTGATCGCCGGGATCCGCACGGCGGCCAAACAGCTCTTCGCCCTGCCGATGGATCAAAAAATGCAGTACTACATCGGCCACTCCCGCAGCCATAAAGGCTATGTCCCGGAAGGGGAAGAGATTTACGGCTCCGGCAAACCGGACCACAAAGAAGCGTTTGATATTGGCTTCCAGGCCGCGGACGACCACCCGTTTGTGCTGGCCGGCACGCCGCTGATTGGCGCCAATGAGTGGCCGGAACTGCCCGAGTTTCAGTCCCGGGTGCTGGCCTACTATGACGCGGTATTCACCCTCGGCCATCGCCTGTTTGACGCCTTCGCCCTCGCGCTTGGCCTGCCGGAGGGCTACTTCAAGGCGATGGTGACCTGCCCGCCGTCGAAGCTGCGTCTGATCCACTATCCCTTTGACGCCAGCGCCGAAGATGTTCCCGGTATTGGTGCGCACACCGATTACGAGTGCTTCACCCTGCTGCTCGCCGACCAGCCCGGCCTTGAGGTGCTGAATGAAGAGAGCGCCTGGATAGACGCGCCGCCGCTGAACAACGCCGCCGGCGAAGAGGCTTTCGTGATCAATATCGGCGACATGCTGGAAGTGTTAAGCGCTGGCACATTTGTTGCTACAGCACACCGTGTCCGCAAGGTGCCGCAGGAACGCTACTCCTTCCCGCTGTTTTTCGCCTGCGATTATCACACCCTGATCCGGCCGTTACCCAACTTTTTAGCCGCCGGAGAAGCCAGCGAATATCAGGAACTCAGCATTGGCGAGCATATGTGGAGCCAGGCGTTGCAGACCTATCGCTACCTGCGCGAGAAGGTCACCAAAGGCGAGCTGCAGCTCCCGGAGCGCGCCCGCGGCACCAACACCTTTGGTCATCTGAAAAAACAAGCCCAGCAAAAAACCGTTAATAACCCGTGAGGATACATGATGAAAAAAACGCTCAATAAGCTCTCGCGCCGCGTGGCTACGGGCATCGCCATCGCCGCTTGCTTTTCACCGCTGACCCAGGCTGCCGAACTGCTGACGGATGGCGTATTTAAAGTCGGGATGGAGGTCACCTATCCGCCGTTTGAATCTTACGACAGCAATAACAACATCGTCGGCCTCGACCCGGAATTCGCCGCGCTGATTGCCGAGCAGCTGAAAGCGAAACCGCAGCTGATCGATACCAAATTCACCAGCCTGATCTTAGGGATTGGCAAGAAATATGACGCGGTAATCTCCGGGATGTATATCACGCCGGAGCGCCTTAAACAGGCCGATGCGGTCCCTTACGCCTTATCCGGCGCGTCGATTATCGCCCTGAAGAACAGCGACATTCAGCCGAAAACGGAAGACCAGTTATGCGGCGTCAAGGTTGGCCTGCAGCAGGGTACCAGCTGGGTCGCCAGCCTGAAGAATCACTCCGATGAGTACTGCCTGAAAAACGGGAAGCCGGCCATCAGCATCCAGGAGTACCCCACCGCGCCGGAAGTTTCGCAGGCTCTGCTGTCGAAAAACATTAACGCGCAGCTGGAGATCGCTCCGGCGGCGCAAATTATTGTCGAGAAGAGCCGCGGGCGGCTGGCGATTAGCTCCACGCGGCTGGTCTATCCATTACCGCTGGGGATTTATGTCGCCAAAGGCAATAGCGAACTGGTGAATGCCATTAAATCGACATTAGCCACCTTAAAAACCAATGGCAAATATGACGCCATCATCAAGAAATACAATTTAGAACGCATCGATTAAATACGATCACATTAATGCGCAACAGGAGTCGGTATGGAGTTCGATTGGGGATACTTTTTCTCATTATTTAGCGTTGGGGCATTCTGGCAGGCGTGCGTCACCGTGATCGTCGTCAGTTCATTGTCGTGGTTGATTGGCCTGGTATTCGGTTTTCTTTTAGCCTGCGCGAAACTCTCCGGCCCGCGCTGGCTGAAAGTTCCCGTCGAACTCTATATTTGGTTTTTCCGCAGCGTGCCGTTAATGGTGCTGCTGGTATTTGTCTATAACCTACCGCAATTATTTCCGGTGACCCAGCCGCTGCTCGGCATTCCGTTTATTGCCGGCCTGGTCTCGATGACCGTCACCGAAGCGGCCTACATGGCGGAAATTCATCGCGGCGGGTTAATTTCGGTGGCGAAAGGGCAAAGCGAAGCCGGCCATGCATTAAGCCTCAGCTTTATCGGCATTCAGCGCCTGATTATTATCCCGCAGGCGTTTCGCATCTCGCTCCCGACGATGATTAATGAATATATCACCATCATTAAACTCAGCTCGATCCTGTCGGTGATCTCGTTGCCGGAACTGCTGTTAACCGGTCAGCGGCTGTACGCGCAGAACTTCCTGGTGATGGAGACTCTGCTGGCGGTGGCGGTCTACTACGTGATGGTGGTGACGGTGTTTACCTGGCTGTTCCGGGCGCTGGAAAACCTGCTGGATATTCAGCAAAAGCGCCCGCAAACCTTCAATGACGCTGAATGTGAAGCCTTACGCCAGAGCCTGAAAACGCCGCGGCACACGGCGAAGGCCGAGCCCGCCAGCGGTAACCCGCCGGCGCTCGATCTGCGGGCGATCGAAAAGTCCTGGGGCCAGCATCACGTACTGAAAGGTATCGATCTGAAGGTCGAAAACGGCGAGGTGATCAGCATTATCGGCCCATCGGGATCCGGTAAAACCACCCTGATCCGCACCATCAACGCCCTGGAAAGCATCGATGGCGGGGAAATTATTCTCTACGGCGAAGATTACCTGAAAGGCGCGGCGATTGTGGATAAACGGCAGATGCGCGCCGGCGTGCGCCGTATCGGCATGGTTTTCCAGGGCTTCAACCTGTTTCCTCACCGCACGGTGCTCGACAACGTCATGCTCGCCCCGCTGTATCACAAGCTGGTCGAGCGCAGCGTGGCAAAAGAGCAGGCCCTCTATCTGCTGGACCGCGTCGGCCTGCTGGCGCACGCCGAAAAATACCCGTGGCAACTCTCCGGCGGCCAGCAGCAGCGTGTCGCCATCGCCCGTGCGCTGGCCTTAAAACCGGACATCATGCTGTTTGACGAACCCACCTCAGCGCTGGATCCGGAGCTGGTTGGCGAAGTGCTGAAGGTGATCCAGTCTCTCGCCCGCGAAGGGATGACGATGCTGATCGTGACCCATGAGATGGACTTCGCGTTATCCATTTCCGACCGGGTGGTGATGATGGAAAACGGCGTGGTGGTGAGCGATGTGCATCCACAGCGCATACGCGACAACGCGAGCGATCCGGCTCTTACCCGCATCCGTGAATTTATGGGAGTGCAATAAATGGCAACTGAACGTGAACTGCGTCAGGACCTGGCCGCCGCCTATCGTCTGGCGGCGCTGTTTGGCTGGGAAGATACGCTGTATACCCACTTTTCCGTGCGTCTGCCGGGCGACGGTGAACCGCGGTTTCTGATCAACCCGTTCGGCATGATGTTCGATGAAGTCACCGCCAGCAATCTGATCGTCGTCGACATGCAGGGCAAGGTGGTGGAAGGCAACGCCCCGGCGAACTCCGCCGGCTTTACCATCCACAGCGCGGTACATATGGCGCGGGAGGATGCCCACTGCGTCATCCACACCCATACCCTGCCGGGAATGGCGGTCGCCGCCTGTCAGGATGGTCTGCTGCAGCTTAACCAGATAAGCACCGAGTTTTATCAGCGCGTCGGCTATCACCCGTATGAGGGCGTGGCGTTTGACCTCGACGAACGCGAGCGTATCCAACGCTCGCTCGGCGATAACATCGCCATGATTTTGCAAAGCCATGGCCTGCTATCGGTCGGGCGCACCGTCGCCGACGCCTTCTACATCATGTACTACCTTAACCGCGCCTGCGAAATTCAGATGGCCGCCGCCCAGCTCGCCCCGCTCAGCCCGATTCACACCATTCCGGCGCACCTGAGCCAGCACGCCTGCGAACAGCTGATGGGCGTGGAGCACGAGCGCCAGCAGGTCTGGCAGGCGTGGCTGCGCCGCCTTGACCGTCTCGACACGTCTTACCAGGAGTGATGCCTATGCCGAACCTGACTATCGTTGTCGATTGCAACGACCTGAACTACGCCCGCGAGATTTGCGACGCGCTGCATCTTTTCCCCGACGTGATGGCGGTATTGCCCGACCATCCGGCGGCGCGGCGCGCGGAATACGCCAGCTGCTGGTTCCCCGACCCGCAGCTGCTGACCCGCTCGCCGGGGCTAAAACTGATCCAGGCCGCCTCTGCCGGGGTCGATCACCTGCCGGATGCGGTGTTCGCCAGCCCGGTTCCGCTGTGCCGGGTGGTGGATGAAGATTTTCGTCACGGGATGTTCGAGTATGCGCTGTGGGGCGTGCTGTGGTTTCAGCGCCATTTTGACCGCGCGCTGGCGCATCAGCGCGAGCGGGTGTGGAAAACTTACCCGCAGCGGGCCGCCGCCGATTTTCGCGTCGGCGTGATGGGGCTCGGTGAAATTGGCGGTTACATTGCCACCCGCCTTGCCGGACTGGGGTATCACGTCTCCGGCTGGGCGCGGAGCGAAAAACAGCTCGCGGGCGTCCGCTGCTACCACGGCGATGCGCAGGCCGATGATTTCTTCGCTGAGCTGGATGCGCTGATCAACGTGCTGCCGCTGACCGAGCAGACCCGCGGCATCCTCGCGCAGCCGTTGCTCGACCGGCTCCCCGCCGGGGCGGTGCTGATCAACTGCGGGCGCGGTGAGCATATGGTGAATCACGATGTGCTGCAGGCGCTGGATAGCGGGCGGCTGGCGGGCGCGGTGCTCGATGTCTTCCCCGTTGAACCGCTGCCGGACGCCGACCCGCTGTGGTCGCATCCGCAGGTGGTGATCACCCCGCACATGGCTTCCATTGCCCCTGCGGAAGTGATCGCTCGCCAGCTGCTGGAAAATATCCAGCGCCAGCGCCACGCGCTGCCGCTGAAAAATCTGGTCGATAAACAGATCGGCTATTAACACCTTGCAGCAGCGATCGCCAACCCCCGCAGGCATCACCTGCTACGCTTAATGGTCTGTTGCTCAAACAATAAGGCCAAGGTTATGAACATTGATTTATCGGGGAAAGTTGCGCTGGTTACCGCCTCCACGGCGGGCATTGGGTTTGCTATCGCCAAAGGGCTGGCGGCCAGCGGCGCGGAGGTGATCATTAACGGACGCAGCGAGCGTAGCGTCAATGAAGCCATCGCCCGGCTACAAAATGAGGTACCGGGCGCCAGGCCGCGCCCGGCCATTGCCGACCTCAGCAGTGGCGAAGGGGTGAATCAGCTGCTGCAAAGCCTCAACGGCGTCGATATTCTGGTTAACAACGCCGGGATTTATGGTCCGCAGGACTTCTACGCCACCGATGACGCCACGTGGGAAAACTACTGGCAGACCAACGTGATGTCCGGGGTACGTTTATCGCGGGCGCTGCTGCCGGCGATGGTACAAAAAGGCTGGGGCCGGGTGGTGTTTATCTCCTCCGAATCGGCACGTAATATCCCGGCGGACATGATCCACTACGGGGTGACCAAAACCGCCCAGCTGTCGCTGGCGCGCGGGCTGGCGAAATATGTGGCCGGCAGCGGCGTCACGGTGAACAGCGTGCTGCCGGGGCCGACGATTTCCGATGGTTTTGCCGAAATGATGAAAGAAGAGGTGGCGAAAACCGGTAAACCGCTGGACCAACTCGCCAAAGAGTTTGTCATGACCCATCGCCCCAGCTCGGTTATCCAGCGTGCGGCATCGGTTGAGGAAGTCGCCAATATGGTGGTGTATGTCTGCTCAACTCAGGCTTCCGCCACCTCTGGCGCAGCCTTGCGCGTCGATGGCGGCGTGGTGGACGATATTGTCTGACGGTTTGGTTTGTGCCCGACCGCTGGCTAGCGGTCGGGCGTTTTCGCGGGATCTTTCAGCGAGGTCATTTCAAACTGATTATCCGGATCCATGGCATTGACCGCTTTTTGCAGTTCCGCGAGCGCAAACTTGAGGGAGGCCACCTCCTCGCGTAGCGCCTGCATCTCCTGCTCCTGAGTGGTGCTGCGGCTGATTTTAGGAAACGCTTCGAAGACATCCTCTTCGAGGAACATACGAACCTGACGATTATCCACATTCACCAGCTGATACTTCAGCCGGCCGCTGTTGATGGCGTTATAGATAGTCTTACGACTGACCATCGCTAACTCTATGACGTCGCTGATTCGTAACATCTTGTCCCTCTTCGCTTCCGGCATCACCGTATGGCACCCATCGTTTTATCTTACTGCGTGACGACGGCATCGGTGAACACTTTTGCAATCTCCTCTGGCGCCATTTTAACAATATCGTTAACGCGATCGCGATCGGCCAATAATGCGAATAAGGATTGGATAATTGCCACTTTTTCGCAAGTTTTATCGATAGCCATCATCACCACAATCTGCGGCACGACGGCCTCTTCCGGCTCATCGGTGCGCTGGAAGGTCACGCCGGCCAGATTGATGCCGATGGCAAAACCGGTCTGGTTAACGTACTCAAACTCGGTATGCGGGATCGCGACGCTATGGGTTTCCATAAAAATCCCCGTCGGGTAAACCTGCTCCCGGGTCAACACGCCGTCGATAAAGCCCGGCTTCACCAGACCATCCGCCAGCAGACTGTCCGCAAGGCGGGTCAGTAGGGCCGTCCGACTCACGGACTCGTTAAAGGTCACGACACGCTGTGGGCTAAACATCATTTCTCCGCCTCCACGCTGGCCTGCGCCAGCTGTTCGTTTTCCTGCGCCAGCTTACGTCGGTTCCACAGCACCAGGGCGATGGTGCACAGGGTCAGGATCCCCACGCCTATCTCTTTTAAATGGAAGCTCTGGATAATGGCCCACGGCAGCATCGCTCCGGCATAATCCACGCTACTGATACTGGTGGTCCCCTGCGGCAGGGAGAAACCGGTGCTCACGGCGGTGCTGGTGACGATCGGAGCCAGGCTGGTGCCAATCAGCAGCGCCAGGCTCAGGGTCAATATCCCGGTCAGCAGCGTCCGGAACATGTCGCCGCGACACACCGCGGTCACCAGTACAAAGGCGAACGGTAAACCGGTCAGGGATGCAAAGGGCAGGAACTGGTTCCCCGGAATAATCGCCGCCAGTACCAGCATCACCGGAATCATCAGCATCGAAACGGACAGCGTCACCGGGTGGCCAACGCTGACGGCAGAGTCGAGGCCGATAGCAATTTTACCGAACGACCCGGCGCGTGACTGGGCAATCTCCTGAATACGTTCACTGATCGGATAGACCCCTTCCATCAGCATTTTCGCCATTCGCGGAATAATGGTCATGACCGCCGCCATGGTAATCGCGGTTTGTAAAATCGCTTTCACTTCAATACCGGCAATAATACCTAACAGCGCGCCGATAATCGCCCCCAGAGAAGCCGGGTCGCCAAGAATGGATAAGCGTTTTTGAATCACTTCGGTATCAATTTTAATATCGCGAAGCAGCGGAATACGGTCAACAATGGCATTCACCAGCCACGCCGCCGGAACAAATGAGGCGGAGAAACCGTGGGGTACCGAAATTGAAGGAAGATTTAAATATTTCTCGACATCGCCGCTGGTACGATCGGCAATCACCATCGTAATAATACAGTTAATCCCGGCGGCGAAAATACCCAGCCACAGGCTATCGGTAATAATCGTTACCAGCGATCCGGTAAACGCGTGGTGCCACAGGTTCCAGATATCGACATTCAGCACCCGGGTCGTTTTGCTGTACAGCATCAGCACGTTAATCGCCACGCATACCGGAATCACCAGGGCGCCGACGCGCGTCCCCATCGCCACCGCAGCGGCGGCGGGCCAGCCTACGTCCAGCACGTTGAGGTTAAGGCCGAAACGCTCCACCAGCGCGTGGCTGACGGGGGTCAGAGAGTCAATCATCAGATTGACGGTAATACTTAAGCCGATAAAACCGATCCCCACCATTAATCCGGCTTTCAGCGCTTTACTGAGCGACAGACGTAATATCAGACCGAGGAGCATAAATATCAGCGGCATCATCACCGATGCGCCTAAGCCGACGATGTAATCAACAATAAACATGGTTTAACCCTCGGCGAGAATTAATTCTTTCACGCTGCTGAACACTTTATCGGTACCCATGCCGGTTAACAGCGGCAGAGCGTTAATGACCGGAACAGAAAGATCGACGGGCGAGGTTGAAACAATAAAATCAATATCATCACGCGTTTTTGCTTCCGCCACGGTTCCTTGAGAAATACGGACTTTATCGAGGAGATTCTCTTTTTTCAGAAAGTCCTGCAGTTTATTCAGCGCCACGGTGCTGGTCGCTACGCCTGCGCCACAGCAAATCATCATGTGTTTCATGAGTGTTCCTCTCAGTTTAGGTTGAGAGAATTAAATCACGACGGCAGATTGAGAATTGTGATCAGTGTGTAATTTTACACACTGAGTACACATAAGAGGAGATTAAATAGATAATTCATTGATAATAATAAATATTTAATTGAAGGCGTATCCGTTACCCTTTCACACCCGCGGCCTGAATATAGCGCTGCGGCGACACGCCTAGCTTTTTGCGGAACATAGCGATAAAGGCGCTGGCGCTGGCATAGCCCAGCTCATGCGCCAGTTTGCCGACCGTCACCCCGCGGGCAAGATTACACACTGCCTCCAGCAGACGGATCTGCTGGCGCCACTCGGAGAAACTAAGATCGGTCTCTTCGCGGAACAGGCGCGCCAGCGTGCGTTCGCTGGCGCCGACCTTTTGCCCCCACCACGCCAGCGTGGCCGTATGGTCCAGCTCGCGGCACAGCGTATCGCACACCTGGCGTACGCGCCGGTCGCTGGGGAGGACCACATGGCAGAGCATGCTGGCCGGTAAGCGAGCAAGTTCATCGCTTAACAGCGCGTAAATCAGCGCCTGCCGTTGTGCCGGAACACCTTCTTCCAGGCCTGCGGCAAACAGCGTATGCAGCAACGGCGTCGCCGTCAGACCGCGGCACTGAACGCCAAACTGGCGCGAGACCTGAGGGGTTAAATAGAGATTCTGCGTCACCACATGGTCAATCGCCTGCAGACCATGCGACAAACCGCCGGGCAGCCAGATGGCGCGCCCGGGCGACAGCAGCCAGATATGCTGCGGGGTGACAACTTTCGCCACTCCGCGCAGCGGATAAATTAGCTGGCCCTGTTCATGTTGATGAACCGGCTCTTCGCTGCCCGGGGTATATTTCAGCTGGCGCAGCCCTTCAATAGCGTGCTGGATTGTCATCTTCACCTGCCTTTGTCCGATTCTCACCATTTATGAGCACTGCTGCGTATAGAGACAACTTTTGTCCGAATGGCGACATCCAGGTGGCCAGTCGCGCCATTCTGCCACGGACGGGCTTCTCTTTTAAAGTTGAATAATTATCATTTCCACCTAATTCTAATAACAGTCGGAAATGCTATGAGACAGATTGGCAAGTTTCTCAGGGATAAACCGTTGAAAGTACTGGCATGTACGATCATCGCAGGATACAGCGGGCAAGCGTTTACTGCAGATAGCGGGCAGGATAGCACAAAAGAACAGACGATGGTGGTCACCGCCGCGGCCGACTCCCAGGGCCAGGATGACGAAAGTAATATCGTTGCGCATAACGCGACGGCGGGCAGCAAATCCAGCCAGCTGATCGGCCGGACGGCGCAAAGTATTGCCGTCGTCACCCAGGCGCAAATCGAAGACCAGGCGGCGAAAACGATCCCGGAAGCGCTGCGCTACGTCTCCGGCGTCTCGTCGGAAAGCTCCGGGCCGGATACCCGCTTTGACACCATTCTGGTGCGCGGATTTGAAGCCGACGAGTATCTCGACGGCCTGCGCCTGCCGCGCGAAGCCTGGTGGAGCCGGCCGGCATGGGATCCGTTCCTGCTCTCGCGTATCGAAGTGGTCAAAGGCCCGGCCTCGGTACTCTACGGCCAGGCCAACCCCGGCGGGATCGTCAACATGGTGAGTAAAACCCCGCAGGCCGAACCCGGCGGCCAGGTGTATGTCACGACCGGTAATAACAACCTGTTCGCTACCGGATTTGACGTCACCGGGCCGCTGAACGCTGACAAAACGCTGCTGGGTCGCGTCGCGGGTACCTTCTTCGACAGCGAGACCCAGGTCGATCATACCCGCTATCAGCACTATGACATCGCCCCCTCGTTGACCTGGCAGCCGAGCGATCGCACCAGCCTGACCCTGCTTGCGCAGCTGCGCAAAGACCCGGACAGCGGCTTTTACAACCAGATGCCCATTTCCGGGACGCTGACGCACAACCCGAACGGGCAGATCTCCACCCACTTCTACGGCGGGCAGCCCGATTTTGACAAGTATGAACGCGAACAGGGCAGCATCGGCTATCAGTTCCGCCATGACTTTAACGACACGGTGACTTTCCGTCAGAACCTGCGCTATATCAGCAGCACCGGCGACTACCTGATGGTGTATCCGTGGGGCGAGCACGCCGACGCGCCGCTGATTGACCGCTATTCGATGAACCTGAAAGAGACGATGGTCAACTTTGCGGTGGATAACCAGGCGGAGTTCCATTTGCAGAGCGGGCCGATCGCCCACACGCTGCTGGCGGGAATCGACCGGATGCACAGCTCGGTGCGCAGCCAGGCAGGCTACGGCGACGCGAGTCCGATCAACTATCGCGATCCGGACTACAGCACCCCGGTCGAAAAACCGGCCTTCGACAGCAATACCCACTCCACCATGGATCAAACCGGGTTCTATTTACAGGATCAGCTGGAGTGGAACCGCTGGATCGTGAACCTCGCCGGGCGCTACGACGCGGCCAAAACCAAAAGCACCGACCTGCTCACCGATAGCCGTAGCGAACGTAACGATTACGCCACCACCGGCCGCGCCGGGCTGCTCTACCACTTCGATAATGGCCTGGCGCCGTACGTCAGCTACTCGACATCGTTTGTGCCCAGCAGCAACACCGATTTCTCCGGCCACGCCTTTAAACCAACCGAAGGCAAACAGTCGGAGATTGGCCTGAAGTACGATCCGGTCGGTCTCGACGCGCTGTTTACTCTCGCGCTGTTTAACCTGCGTGAAACCAACGTTGCGACCCCGGATCCGGATCATGCCAACTTCAGCGTGCAGACCGGCGAGATCCGCTCCCGCGGGATCGAAGTGGACGGCAAAATCAACATCACCCCGGCCTGGTCGCTCCTCGCATCCTATGCGCTAACCGATCCCAAAGTCACCAGCGCCAACGACGGTAGCGAAGGTAAACATCCGGTAGGCATTTCCCGGCACAGCGCCAAACTGTGGACCCAGTACGCGCTCAGCGGCCCGCTCGACGGTTTCTCGCTGGGCGGCGGCGTGCGTTATGTCGGCAGCAGCTACGCGACCACCGATAACAGTCTGAAAGTCCCTGCGGCGACGGTTTACGATGCGCGCATTGGCTATCAGTGGCGCGAATGGGGCGTGGCGCTTAACGCCGCCAATCTGACCGATAAAACCTACCTCGCCTCATGCCAGGACAACGGCTGCGAATATGCGATGAAACGCCAGCTGGTGGCCACCGTGAACTACAAGTGGTAACGATGCTCTCACGACGCCGGTTATTAACGGCCGCTCTGCTGGCCCCCGCCCTGTCGTGGGCCGGCAGTACGCCGGTGCCACGGCGGCTGGCGGTACTGGACTGGGGGCTGACGGAGATGATCCTTGCCCTCGGCGTGACGCCAGCCGGCGTTTCGGCGCCGGACTGGTATCGCAAACTGATCCCCACGCCTGCTCTGCCACAGACGGTGCAGGACCTGGGGCTGCTGTTCCAACCCAATCTGGAAACGCTGTATGCCTTGCAGCCGGACACCATTGTGATCACCCCCCAGCATGTTCTGTTAAAACCCGCGCTGGCTCAGATCGCCCCTCTCCTGACGCTGCCGGCCCATGGGCTAAGCGCCTTCATCAGCGCCACCCGGCAGCTGGGCGGCGCGCTAAACCGTGAAGCGCGGGCGGCAACGCTGCTCGCCCACCTGCGCCAGCAGCTTGCCCGCGCCCGCGGCTACGCGCCCGGTCTGCAGCAGCCGGTGCTGTTCGCCGCGCCGGTGGACGCCCTGCATCTGCGGCTGTATACCGCCGGCAGCCTGCCGGGGGATGTACTGACGGCCTGCGGGATGCGCAACGCCTGGCGCGACGGCGGCGGTGCGGAAGGCAACGTCCTGGTGGAACTGACCCGCATCGCGAGCGTTGACGCCCGGCTGATCCTGCTGGTGGCGGCGGACCAGCAGGAGGCGGTCGCCCGCTGGCAGCAAAGCCCGCTCTGGCGACGTTTGCCGCTGACCTCACGCTATCCGATCGCGCTGATTGAGCAACCCATCAGCGATGCCGGAGCGCTGATCACCGCCGGGCGTTTTGCCGATATTTTCAGCCAGCTGATGGCGGGGTGGCGCGATGCATGAGCCCTTTTCCTGCCGCCTCTCCTGGGGCGTTATCGGCGGACTGTGGTTGGTTTCGCTGCTGCTGGCGGGCAGCGATGTACTGCATCAGGGCGGGTTTGCCGCGCTGTTCAGTACCCACAGCGGGCAGCCGACGGCGATTATCCTGCACAACATGTGGCTGCCGCGTCAGGGGATGGCCATTATCGGCGGGGCCACGCTCGGACTGTGCGGCTGGCTGATGCAGCGCGCGCTGCGCAACCCACTGGCGGAGCCAATCACCCTGGGCATGACCTCCGGCGCGACGCTGGCGATGGGGCTGGCGTCGCTATGGCTGCCGGCGCTCAGCGGCGGAACCAGGATGGGGGTCATTATCGGCGGCGAGCTGACGGCACTGCTGCTGGTGCTGCTTCTCAGCTGGCGCCAGCGCCTCTCGCCGCTGGTGATGATTCAGGCCGGGATGATGATCAATTTATGGTGCGGCGCGCTGACGATGCTGATCGCCATCATCAACGATCGTTTCCTGCTGACCGTGCTGATGTGGGGCGGCGGTTCGCTGGCCCAGGAGGACGGCCATCTGTTGCTGACGCTGCTGCCGCGGCTGGCGCTGTGCCTGGGGCTGCTGTTGCTGCTGTTGCGCCCGCTGGAACTGCTGCAGCTGCCGGAAACGATGGTCACCAGCCTTGGCGCTTCGCCGCTGCGGATCCGCGCGGCGGCGGTATTGCTGGCGCTGGTGATGAGCGCGCTGATCGTGAACGCCGTCGGGGTGATTGGCTTTATTGGCCTCGCCGCGCCGCATCTCGCCCGTTTTGGCGGAGCGCGCACCTCGCGCCAGCTGCTGCGGCATAGCGCGCTGCTCGGCGCGGGTCTGCTGTGGTTTACCGACCTGTGCGTCTCCCGGGTTTCGCTGCTCAACGGCCAGCTGCTGCCGGTGGGGATGTTGACCGCGCTGACCGGCGGGCCGCTGCTGATCCTGCTGGCGCGCCATGCCCGCCAGCACGCGCTTGATACGGCGCCGGCGCCGCGGGCGGCGGCGTATTCCGCCAGCCGCTGGGTGCCGTGGGCGACGGCGTTCGCCCTGCTGCTATCCATCGTGGTCTCGCTGTTTTTCGGCCACGGGCTGACGCATTGGCACTGGGCCCATTCGGCGGAAATGGCTCAGCTCCTGCCTCTGCGGCTGCCGCGCCTGCTGGCGGCCATCAGCGCCGGCGCTCTGCTCGCCGGGGCGGGCGTACTGATGCAACGGGTAAGCGGCAACCCGCTCGCCAGCCCTGAAGTGCTGGGTATTGGCGGCGGCGCGGCGATGGGAGTAACCGTTTATATTCTGCTGTTCCCCACCCACGGCAGCGCTTTTTTGCTGCTCAGCAGCCTCTGCGGCGCGCTCATCAGCCTGCTGCTGACGATGTGGAACAGCCGCAGCAGCGCCTTTAATCCACAGCGGGTGCTGCTCAACGGCGTGGCCCTCAACGCGCTTTGTCAGGCGGCGGTCAGCATTGTCATGCTCAATAACCTCGCCGCCAGCTCAGTACTGCTGCCGCTGATGACCGGCAGCACCTATTACATCAGCGCGCCGCTGGCGCAGGCACTGTTTATCGCCACTCTGCTTCTGCTGGCGCTGACGCCGCTGCTGCGCCGCTGGCTGACCCTCCTGCCGCTCGGCGGCGTTGCCGGTTCACTGGGCGTCTCCCTGCCCCGCGCCCGTTTTGGGGTGCTGGCGCTGGCGGCATTGATGACCGGACTCGCTACGCTGCTGGTCGGCCCGGTGTCGTTTATTGGCCTGCTGGGGCCGCATCTGGCACGTAAAGTCGGCGTCAAAGGCGCGCTGGCGCAGCTCTACACCGCCGCGCTGCTGTCCGCCTGGATCATGACCTTCGCCGACTGGCTGGGGCGCAATGCGCTCTATCCGCGACAGCTGCCGGTCGGGCTGGTGGCATCGCTGATCGGCGTCCCGCTGCTGGTCTGGCCGTTGATGCGCGCGAAGCGCCCGCGCGGCGGTGAATAACAAAGAATAAGCCATGAAAAAGGAATTCCGCATGTCGGTTCTATTGATGTTGTTTCGTATGGTCGGCGGCTGGCTGCTGCTGGCAGTGGTTGCCGGGTTAATCAGCGGTTTTAGCAATGCATCGCTGCTGGCGATGATTAACCACAGCCTGACGCTACCCCAGGCGCAAAGCGGGCTCGGGCCGGGGGTACAGTTTGCGCTGCTGGCCCTGCTGATGCTGGCGACCCGGGTGATTTCGCAGACCACTTTTATGTATCTCGGGCAGAAAGTGAAAGCGCGGCTACGTGGCGAACTGACCCGGCACGTCAGCGAGACCCGCTGGCTGGCGCTGGAGCGCGCCGGGATGGCGAAAACGGTCTCGGTGCTGACCCAGGATCTCGATACTCTGGTGGTATTTTTCGTCAGCCTGCCGAATCTGTTTATCTATGGCGCGGTGATCGTCGGCTGCCTGGTTTATCTCGCCACCCTCTCGGTCGGCGTCCTCGCGCTGGCGCTGGCCGCCATCGCCCTCGGCACCCTCGGCTATCGCGCCGCCCACGGCCGGGCCATCGGTCTGCTGCGTCAGTCGCGGCAGCGAGAAGACACCCTGATTCAGCAGTGCAAAAAGCTGTTCGATGGCGGGCGCGAGTACCGGCTGAATGCCTCCCGCCGCCGTCAGTTTGTCTATGGCGAGCTGGCTGACAATATTGAGGCCGTCCGCCAGGAGCGTACCCGCGGCTATATCCTGTACGGACTGGCCACCAGCTGGGGCAGCATTCTGTTTTTTGCCTTTATCGGCCTGGTGCTCTTCGGCCTGCGCGAGTCGCTGACGCTTTCGCCGACGGTGATCACCGGCTATGTCATGATCTTCCTCTACATGATTGTTCCGGTTGAAGGGGTACTGTCGTCGCTGCCGACCATCGCCAGCGCCCGGGTGGCGCTGCAGCGGGTCCAGCAGCTACGTGACGACCTGCCGCCGGAGCAGCCGCAGCGCCGCTTGCCAGCGGAGCCTTTTCGCTCTCTGACGCTAAGCGAGGTGCGCTATCAATACCAGGGGGAGGACGGCGAACGCTTTACCCTCGGGCCGTTGAATATGCAGTTTACCCCCGGCGAGCTGGTGTTTGTCGTCGGTGGCAACGGCAGCGGCAAAACCACCCTCGCCAATCTTCTGGTGGGCCTTTATCCGCCGGACAGCGGGGCTATTTTGCTGAACGGCCACCCCGTTGCCGCCGACCAGCAGGAGGCCTATCGCCAGCTGTTCTCGGCGGTATTCAGCGACTTTTTCCTGTTCGACGACGTGGCGTTTGTGCATGAACGAACGCCAGAGCAGGTTAACCGTCTGCTGCAGTTGCTTAAGCTCAGCCATAAAGTGCGCTTTCAGGACGGGCGCTTCTCCACCACCGCCCTCTCGCAGGGGCAGCGGAAACGGCTGGCGCTCCTGCAGGCGTGGCTGGAGGAGCGGCCGCTGTACCTGTTCGATGAGTGGGCCGCCGATCAGGACCCGGAGTTCAAAGCGGTGTTTTACCTTGAACTGCTGCCAATGCTGAAGGCCGAAGGCAAAACCATCATCGCGATTACCCACGACGACCGCTACTTTCACCTGGCGGATCGGTTGATTAAGCTGGAGTCGGGGCAGATGATTTAGCCCGCATTCTGCCGGCGAGAAATGCGGCCTGTTCGCCAGCTGCACCTTGCCGGCCGGCAAGGTGTTCGCCGCCGGCGCCTATTCGTGAATCTTCCACTTTTGTTTGAGGATATTTTTATCCTGGCTATCCAGCCACTGGTTGACCTTCTCCAGCAGCGGCTGATTATCTTTGCTCATCATATAGACTTTAAAGCTGGCGGTCCCCGGAAACGGCTTATCGGTCGCGACGCAAAAGACGCCGGGCTCTTTGTTCGCGTAATAGACTCCCTCAATCAGGTCGGTAACCATCATATCGGCGGTTTTCTTGCGCAGCGCGTCGAGGTTATCGACGTTATTTTTCACCCGAACGATCTGCGCATGTTTGATATGGGCATCAACATAGCTTTGGTTGGTGCCGCCGGGATTCACAATCACCTTCACATTCGGCCGGTCTATCTTTTCGAGGCTACCCAGCGCCGGCGCCGCCATACAGTTGGCGAGAGCGATTTTTCCGTTTGCCACCACCGGATGGCTTAAGGCGAAATCGTTAGCCCGCGGCGGGGTTTCGGTGACGCCCCCCATGGCGATATCAAATTTATCGGCCTTCAGGTCTTCAGAAAGCGTCGGCCAGCTGGTGAGCACAAAGGTGACCTTGAGGCCCAGTTTCTGACCAAGGTCTTTTGCCATATCCACGTCATACCCCCGCAGCTCCCCGGCTTCGTTGCGATACGCCAGCGGCGCGTAATCTCCCGGCACCCCGATCTTCAGCTCGCCGCTGTGTTGAATTGCCTGCATATCGCGCGCCTGGCTGCTGCAGGCGAGGCTGGCGAATATCAGGGCAATACAGACCTTTACGTTCATACCATCGTCCTTATTAATGAGTCAGTTACGTTAACTCTGCGTGAAATACATCCGCCTGTTTTCATTTTTTGCCGGCGGATATTCATGACAACTTTGTTAACCATATGTTTTATTTTTGTGATGCACAACCAGGAAACGTTGCACCTTCATTGTGCATATTTTGCTGAAAATCTACGCTCATCATTCGCCTGCCTCCAGCCTTTTCCCTGCAATACCGCTAATGACGGTGTTCCGCAAGAGCTGGCATGCATCGTGCTTTGTTAGCTGAGTAACACAATGATGGTCCATGAGAGCGAAATATCATTGAGGGCGAGTATGAACGAGAGCGACGGGCTGTTTCGCATCATCGAATCGACATTTAACCAGCTTACGCCGAGCGAAAAGCGCATCGGCAGCTGGCTGCTGAGCCATCGACAGCATATTCCCTTTGAGACGGCCGACAGCATTGCCCAGGCGACCGGGACCAGCGGGATCACCGTCGGCCGCTACCTGCGCAAGCTCGGCTACCGTAACCTCGACGATGTCAAAAACAGCCTGAAAGATCGTGCGCCGGTGCCCTATAAACATTGGGGCGTTATCGACCGCCTCGACTTCTGGGCGCAGCAGCAAACGCAGCCCGATCGCGCCAGCCTGTCGCTGCAGATGGAGCTGGATGCTATCCGCTATGTTTACCAGCTGGCGCAGGAAGAGACCTTCGCCCGGGTCAGCGAGCAGATTGCGCAAGCCGATGCGGTGATGGTGCTCGGCATCCAGTCGACGCGCGGCCTTGCCAACACTTTTTTTAGCCATCTCGAATATTTGCGCCCGCGCGTGACCTATGCCGACGGCAGCTCCGGTAGCTGGCTGGAGTCCCTGAACTCCGAATATGAACGCCCCTATATCGTCCTTACCGATACCCGCGCCTACTCCAGCGCCGCCCGCCAGTTCTGTCGGGTGGCCGCCGACCGCGGCATCGCGACCGCGCTGGTCACCGATATCTGGTGCCCGTGGGCCCGCGACTATCCGGTCGACCTGCTACAGGTCAAAACCGATACCGGTCATTTCTGGGACTCTCTCGCGCCCATCAGCTGCCTTTTCAACCTGCTGCTCTCTGCGGTCGTTGAACGCCTCGGTCCCTCGCTGTCGCGGCGTCTGGCGGAGAACCGGGCGCTACAGCAGGAATTTGGTCAATTTGAACGTGAATAAGCGCCTGCTCGCAGGCTCCAGGACAGGAAATAACAGATGAATCAGCAACTCACCCTGGTCGATATCCGCGCGCGGTTCCCGGCGCTCCCTATCGATCTCAAGTACGCCAGCGCCGATAACATTACCGGTCAGCCTATTTATAGCGAAGCCCGCTGCCTGCTGCACCCGGACGCGGCGGCGGCGTTGGAAAAGTCGCTGCGCATTGCGCAACGGGCTGGCCTGACGCTGCTGGTTCTCGATGCCTATCGCCCGCAGCAGGCACAGCAGCTGCTGTGGAACGCCTGCCCGAACCAGGATTACGTGGTGCCGATTGCGCTGGGGTCGAACCACAGCCGCGGTACCGCTATTGACGTGACGTTGCTCGATGAAAACGGCCAGCCGCTGGATATGGGCACCGCCTTCGATGAGATGAACGACCTGTCTCACCCTTACCATCCGGCGGTCCCCCAGGCCGCTCAGCGTAACCGCCTGCTGCTGAACGCCATTATGTTTGGCGGCGGCTTTAAGGGCATTTCCACGGAATGGTGGCACTTCGAATTACCGGACGCGGCCGGTTATCCGCTCCTTGACGATGTTTTCGCCTGCCTGTCCCCAGCCAAGACTGACGGAGTAATTCCATGAAAATGATTCGCACCCCATCCGTAGCTTTTCGCCCACTGCTGCTGGCCGTCGCGCTGGCGGCGGCCGTCGCTCCGACCTATGCCGCGGTCCCTAAAGATATGCTGGCGATCGGCAAAGCCGCCGATCCGCAGACCCTCGACCCGGCCGTCACCATTGATAACAACGACTGGACGGTTACCTATCCGGCCTATCAGCGGCTGGTGAAATATAAAACCGACGAGGGGAAAGGCTCTACGGACGTCGAAGGCGAGCTGGCCGAAAGCTGGCAGGTCTCTGATGACGGTAAAATCTGGACCTTTACGCTGCACAAAAGCATGCAATTCGATGACGGTTCACCGGTGACCGCCGAGGCGGTCAAACTCTCGTTTGAACGGCTGATGCGCATTAAGCAAGGCCCTTCGGAAGCCTTCCCCACCGGGCTGAAAATTGATGCCGTGGACCCGACGACGGTACGCTTCACCCTGCCGGAGGCCTTCGCTCCGTTCCTCCATACTCTCGCTAATGACGGCGCGTCGATCGTCAATCCGGCGGTCCTGAAGGCCCACGCCGCCGACGACGCCCGCGGCTGGCTGGCGGAACACACCGCCGGCTCCGGCGCCTATATGCTGCAACGCTGGCAAAAAGGCCAGCAGCTGGTGCTGGTGCCCAACCCGCACTATAGCGGCCTGAAACCAACCTTTAAGCGGGTGACGGTGAAAATTATCGGTGAAAGCTCCGCCCGTCGTCTGCAGTTGACCAAGGGCGATCTGGATATCGCCGATGCGCTGCCGGTAGACCAGTTCGCGGCGCTGAAGAAGGAGGATAACGTCGCGGTGTATGACTATCCGGCGCTGCGCGTGACCTACCTGTACCTCAACAACAGTAAAGCGCCGATGAACCAGGTCGATTTACGTCGCGCAGTCTCCTGGGCCACCGATTATAAAGGGATGGTCAGCGGGATCCTCGGCGGTAACGGTAAACAGATGCGCGGCCCGATCCCTGACGGCATGTGGGGCTTCGACGCCAGCGCCATGCAGTATTCCCTCGATATGGACAAAGCCAAAGCGGCGCTGGCCAAGGTGGCGGATAAACCGAAAACCCTGTCATTCCTCTACTCCGATAATGACCCTAACTGGGAGCCGATCGCGCTCTCCACCCAGGCCAACCTGCAGGCGCTGGGGATCACGGTGAAGCTCGAAAAACTGGCTAACGCCACCATGCGCGAGCGGATTGGTAAAGGGGATTACGACATCGCCATCGGTAACTGGAGCCCGGATTTCGCCGACCCCTACATGTTCATGAACTACTGGTTTGAGTCGGATAAGAAGGGGCTGCCGGGTAACCGCGCGTTCTATGTCAACCCGCAGGTTGACGCGCTGCTCAAGCAGGCCGTCTCCACCACCGATCAGGCGCAACGCACCAAAGATTATCAGGCGGTGCAGAAAACGGTGATCGATGAGGCCGCCTATGTCTATCTGTTCCAGAAAAACTACCAGGTGGCGATGAACAAAGAGGTCAAAGGCTTCGTCTTTAACCCGATGCTCGAACAGATCTTCAATATTGCCGAAATGCACAAATAGCGCGCCGTATCTTAACCTTGTCATGCCGGGCCGTCGCAGGCCCGGCAGAGGACGTCATCATGAGTTTCTGGGGTTTAATCCGACAACGCAGCTGGGGGCTGGTCCTCGTCGTCGCCGGCGTATGCGTGATCACCTTTATTATTTCGCACCTCATTCCCGGCGACCCGGCGCGGCTGCTGGCAGGCGACCGCGCGAGCGATGAAATCGTGCAGCATATCCGCCAGCAGCTGGGGCTGGATTTGCCGTTATGGCAGCAATTTTTTCACTATGTCGGCGCGCTGTTGCACGGCGACCTGGGGACCTCCATCCGTACCGGCCGTCCGGTGCTGGAAGATTTAAAAACCTTTTTCCCGGCGACCCTGGAACTGGCGATCTGCGCCCTGTTTATCGCGCTGGTGGTCGGCATTCCGCTGGGCGTGCTCTCGGCGGTATACCGCAACCGCTGGACCGATCATCTGGTGCGCCTGATGGCGCTGACCGGAATTTCCACCCCGGCGTTCTGGCTGGGTCTGGGGGTGATCGTGCTGTTTTACGGCAAGCTGAACTGGCTGCCGGGGAGCGGACGGCTTGACGACTGGTTTGACCCACCGACCCACATAAGCGGTTTTTATCTGCTTGACGCGCTGCTGGAAGGGAACCTCGAGGTCTTCTTTAACGCCCTGCAGCATCTGATTCTCCCCGCCGCCACGCTGGCCTTCGTTCATCTGGGGATTGTCGCCCGGCAAATTCGTTCCGCCATGCTGGAACAGCTCAGCGAAGACTACATCCGCACCGCGCTGGCCAGCGGCCTGCCGAAGTGGACCATCATCATACGCTATGCCCTGCCTAACGCGCTGATCCCGTCGGTTACCGTGCTCGGGCTGGCGCTGGGGGATCTGCTGTACGGCGCGGTGCTGACCGAAACCGTCTTTGCCTGGCCCGGGATGGGGGCCTACGTGGTCTCCTCAATTCAGGCGCTCGATTTTCCGGCGGTGATGGGATTCGCCGTGGTGGTGTCATTTGCCTACGTGCTGGTCAACCTGCTCGTCGACCTGCTCTATTTGTGGATAGACCCGCGTATGGGTCGGGGAGAAAACTAAGTGATGATAACTCAGGAGCGCCCCGGCGTTATTGCCAAAAGCGGCCGCAGCCACGTGTGGAAGCGCCGCCTGTGGCTGGTGCGTAAAAGCCCGCTGACGCTGATCGGCGGCGCCATTATGTTGATCATGCTGTTCCTGATGATCTTCTCGCCGTGGCTGGTCCCTCACGATCCCAACGCCATCGATCTCACCGTCCGCCTGCAGGCGCCGTCGCTGAACCACTGGTTTGGCACCGACGAAGTGGGGCGGGATCTGTTCAGTCGGGTGCTGATCGGCAGCCAGCAATCGATCGCCGCCGGACTGGCGGTGGTGCTGATCGCCGGGATCAGCGGCTCGCTGCTGGGCTGTCTTTCCGGGGTCCTCGGTGGGCGCAGCGATGCGCTGATCATGCGGCTGATGGATATTATGCTGTCGATCCCTTCGCTGGTGCTGACAATGGCGCTGGCCGCGGCGTTAGGCCCGAGTTTATTCAACGCGATGCTGGCGATCGCCATCGTGCGGATCCCGTTTTACGTCCGCCTGGCGCGCGGACAAACGCTGGTCGTGCGTCAGCATAGCTTCGTTGAGGCCTCCGTGACCTTCGGCGCCTCCCGCTGGCACCTGATCAGCTGGCATATCCTGCGCAATGCCCTGCCGCCGCTGGTGGTACAAGCTTCGCTGGATATCGGCAGCGCCATTCTGATGGCGGCGACGTTAGGCTTTATCGGCCTTGGCGCCCAGCAGCCGACCGCCGAATGGGGCGCCATGGTGGCAAACGGCCGTAATTATGTTCTCGATCAGTGGTGGTACTGCGCCTTCCCGGGCGCGGCGATCCTGATCACCGCCGTCGGGTTTAATCTCTTTGGTGATGGGATCCAGGATTTACTGGATCCGAAATCAGGAGGGCGCAGTTAATGAGCAGCCGGGTTCTGACTATCGATAACGTCCGTTTGAGTTTTCCCGTCTACCAGGGCGAAGTGCATGTCCTGAATGCGGTCTCGATGCATATTGACCGCGGTGAAATTGTTGGCGTGGTGGGCGAATCCGGTTCCGGTAAATCCGTCACCGCGATGCTCGCGATGCGCCTGCTGCCGCCGGCAAGCTATCAGATTCACAGCGGCCAGGTGACTCTGCTGGGCAACGATATTCTGCAAGCATCGGAAAAAGAGATGCGCGATATTCGCGGGCGCAAAGTGGCGATGATTTTTCAGGAACCGATGACCGCGCTGAACCCGACGCGACGGATCGGCAAACAGATGGTGGACGTTATTCGCCAGCATCGCCCGCTCTCCGCCCGCGCGGCGCGCGCCAGGGCGGTCGCGCTGCTGGCCGATATGCAGATCGCCGACCCGCAGCGGGTGATGGAACGCTACCCTTTCGAACTGTCCGGCGGGATGCGCCAGCGGGTGATGATCGCCATCGCCTTTTCCTGCGAACCTGACCTGCTGATTGCCGACGAGCCCACCACCGCGCTGGACGTCACGGTGCAACGCCAGGTGCTGCGTCTGTTAAAACAGAAAGCGCAGGCTACGGGAACGGCGGTGCTGTTTATCAGCCACGACATGGCGGTGGTCTCCCAGGTCTGCGATCGGCTGTACGTCATGTATGCCGGGGCGGTCATCGAAAGCGGCATGACCGCACAGGTGCTGCATCATCCCCTGCACCCTTACTCGGTAGGCCTGCTCAACAGCGCGCCGGATAACGGCGCGCCGCGATCGCTGCTGCGCTCGATTCCCGGAACGGTGCCGAATCTGGCTCATCTGCCGGGCGGCTGCGCCTTTCGTGAACGCTGCTTCGCCGCCGGCGAGGCCTGCGCAATCACTCCGCCGCTGCGCCCGATAGCGCAAACCGGGCAGGAAGCGGCCTGCTGGTATCCTCAACTGGAGAAGGCGCATGTCTGAGATGCTATTAAAACTGAGCGACGTCCATCTTAACTTCCCGGCGCGCAAGAACTGGCGCGGGAAAGTCGTCGAACGCGTGTATGCGCTAAATGGGCTGGATATTACGGCATATCGCGGAGAAACGTTGGGTATCGTCGGCGAATCGGGCTGTGGAAAGAGTACCCTGGCGAAGCTGCTGATGGGGATGCTTAAACCCTCTTCCGGGCAGTTTGAACGCCGCAAAACCGCCGATGCCGGGCACGCCAGCGGGAGCATGCAGATGGTCTTTCAGGACCCGCTCTCCTCGCTGGATCCGCGGCTTCCCGTCTGGCGAACCATCACCGAGCCGGTATGGATCCAGTCCCGGCCCAGCGAGAAGGCGCGGCGCGAGCTGGCGGAACGACTGGCGCTGCAGGTTGGCCTGCGTCCGGAGTATCTCGATCGCCTCCCGCACGCCTTTTCCGGCGGCCAGCGTCAGCGCATTGCGATTGCCCGCGCGCTGTCGGCGAAGCCGGACATTATCGTGCTCGATGAACCCACTTCGGCGCTGGATATTTCGGTACAGGCGCAGATCCTGAATCTGCTGGTCGAGCTGCAAAAACAGCAGAACCTGACCTATGTCCTGATCTCCCATAACGTTTCCGTCGTGCGCCATATGAGCGACCGCGTGGCGGTGATGTATCTCGGGCAAATCGTCGAGATGGGGGCGGCGCGCCAGGTCCTCGACGCCCCGGCTCATCCCTATACCCGGCTGCTGATGGAGTCGGTGCCGCGTATCGGCTCGGCGTTAGGGGAAGCGCCACGTAATACCGAACTGCCCGGCAACCGTCATCTGCCGGAGGGCTGCTACTTTCGCGAGCGTTGCCCCTTCGCCAGCGCAGGCTGTGAAAAACCGCAGCCGCTGCGTGCGCTGGCTAACGGGGCCTCGGCCCGCTGCTGGAAAGCGGAAGCGATTGCCAGCGGCGCTGCAAACTAAAAAACCCGCCACCTTACGCGCAGGTGGCGGGTTTTATCTGCCGATCACACGGTGAACGAACAGATGGTCAATCAGAACAGGCCGAGCGGCGCGGTCCCGTAGCTGACCAGCAGGTTTTTGGTTTGCTGATAGGCGTCGAGGGCCATTTTGTGGGTTTCACGGCCAACCCCCGACTGCTTATACCCGCCAAAGGCAGCGTGAGCCGGATAAACGTGATAACAGTTGGTCCAGACGCGACCGGCTTTAATTCCCCGCCCCATGCGATACGCCAGGTTGCTATCGCGGGTCCAGACCCCTGCGCCGAGACCAAACTGGGTCTCATTAGCGATCGCCAGCGCTTGCGCTTCATCCTTAAAGGTGGTGATACCAATCACCGGGCCGAAAATCTCTTCCTGGAAGCTCCGCATGTCGTTGCGACCTTTAATCAGGGTCGGTTGAATGTAGTAGCCGCTATCCAGCTCTGCGGTAATGCTGGCGCGCTCGCCGCCGGTCAGGATCTGGCCGCCTTCCTCCCGGGCAATCTTGATGTACGACAGGATTTTATCGAACTGCTGGCGTGAGGCCTGAGCGCCGATCATCGTATCGGTGTCAAAGGGGTCGCCCCGGCGAATCTGAGCCACTTTCGCCATCACCCGTTCCATAAACGGCTCGTAGATAGACTCATGGATCAGCGCGCGCGACGGGCAGGTACATACCTCGCCCTGGTTGAAGAAGCCGAGAACCAGCCCTTCCACCGCCTTCTCGATAAACTCCTCTTCGCCGTCCATCACGTCGGCAAAATAGATGTTCGGCGATTTGCCGCCCAGCTCAACGGTACATGGGATAATGTTTTCCGCCGCGCAGGCCAGAATATGCCGCCCGACCGGGGTAGAGCCGGTAAAAGCAATCTTGGCAATGCGCTTGCTGGTCGCCAGCGCCTCGCCGGCTTCCTTCCCGAAACCTTGTACTACGTTCAGTACCCCCGGCGGGAAGAGATCGCCGATAATCTCCAGCAGGAGCGTGATGCTCAGCGGCGTCTGTTCCGCCGGTTTAAGCACCACGCAGTTTCCCGCCGCCAGCGCCGGGGCCAGCTTCCACGCCGCCATCAGCAGCGGGAAGTTCCACGGAATAATTTGCCCGACCACGCCCAGCGGTTCGTGGAAGTGATAGGCCACGGTGGTTTCATCAATTTCCGCCGTGCTCCCCTCCTGGGCGCGCAGACAGCCGGCAAAATAGCGGAAGTGATCCACCGCCAGCGGCAGATCGGCATTCAGCGTCTCGCGAACCGGTTTACCGTTATCCCAGCTTTCCGCTATCGCCAGATACTCCAGGTTTTCCTGAATGCGATCGGCCACCTGTAGCAGCAGGTTCGAGCGCTGCTGTACCGACGTTTTGCCCCAGGCCTCTGCCGCACGGTGCGCGGCATCAAGGGCAAAGTCGATATCTTTGGCATCAGAGCGGGGAAATTGTGCAATGTCGCTCCCGTCCACTGGGGAGGTATTCATAAAGTATTCGCCGCCGAGCGGCTCGACAAATTTGCCGTCAATATAGTTACCGTAAGCGGACTTGAATGAAACCAGGGCGCCCGGCTTGCCAGGATGTGCATAACGCATCGCAATCTCCTTCTGTAGGGTTGAGGCGCAGCGGCGTATTGGTCTTTTGCTGTTGCCTGCTGCACAGAAGCTAATGCAGGGCTTATGCCAGATTTGTGGGTGGATAAAATAAATATATTATTCAATGTGTTGTTAGCTACACCTTCTCTTCCTCAGCACCGAATGTCGCTTATGTGTCGCAAATCGCAACACATAAGAAACTATAAAGCTACAATGTTGCAACATAGCAAAATCGACCATGAGGTGCTCCGTGCGAGGCAATTCGTTTACCCTCGATCCCGAGGTGAAAACCAATCCGTTGCTCAGCGATTCCTGGTTTCGGAGCCAGCGGTATGGCCTGGAACCGACCACGGATGATTTTCCTCGCCTGCGCGCCAGCGAGCTGGCGGATGCGCTGGCCAGCCATACCCAGCTACAGCAGCTTACGCAGCCGGTGGTTAACACCCTGTCACGCAAGGTGGCCGACCTCCAGTCGGTGGTGATCCTCTCTGACGCCAGCGGCCTGGTACTGCAAACCTTTGGCAATATGCACGCCATGCAGAAAGCGCAGAGTTTTGCCCTCGCTCCGGGAAACGTGTGGAGCGAAAGCGGGCGCGGCACTAACGCTATCGGTACCGCGCTGGCCATCGACGACAGCTGTGAAATCGACGGCCGCCAGCACTTTCTGACCAGCAACCAGGATCTCTATTGTGCCGCGATGCCGGTGCAGAGCCCTGACGGACAGATTGCCGGGGTGCTGGATATTTCCGGCCCGGCCCACTTCCCTCACCCCCACACCCTGGCGTGGGTGCAGGCGGCGGCAAAACAGATTGAATATCTATGGGTGAAACAGAGCTTACACCCACAGCAATGGCTGATGAGCCTGCACGCGCAGCCCCACAAACTCGATAGCGTTGAAGAGCTGCTGCTGGTCTTTTCCGATAACGTACTGACGGCCGGCAACCGGCTGGCCATGCGCGAACTGGACCTCGATAGCAAACAATTAGGGAAAATGACCTTCCAGCAGCTGTTTCCGCAGCTGGCGCAAACCGCCGTCAGCATCCCACTGCCGCTCACTACCCGGCGGCAAAGCTATTATTACCGTTTACGCGCGCCGGCCCGGAGCAGCGTGGCGGTACCGGTTCCGGCGCCGGTGTCGGTGCCGCCCCCCGCCCCCGACCTGCCTTTCACCAGCCCGCGCGAAGGGGAAAAAATGGTGCGCCTGCTCAATGCCGGCATCGCGCTATGTATTGAGGGAGAAACGGGGTGCGGGAAAGAGTTTGTCAGCCGTACGCTCCATCGGCACAGCCGCTGGCGCAGCGGTAAATTTGTGGCCATTAACTGCGCCGCCATACCGGAATCGCTGATTGAATCCGAGCTGTTTGGCTATCAGCCGGGCGCCTTCACCGGCGCCAGTAAAAACGGCTATAGCGGTAAAATTCGCGAGGCTGACGGCGGGGTGCTGTTCCTCGACGAGATCGGCGATATGCCGATGCTGCTACAGACCCGGCTGCTACGGGTACTGCAGGAAAAAGAGGTCACTCCGCTCGGCGCCAGCCAAAGTTCACCGGTCAACTTTGCGCTAATTTGCGCCACCCACCGTAACCTGACGCAGCGCGTAGCTGACGGCACGTTTCGCGAGGACCTGCTGTATCGCCTGCGTGAATTCGCACTCACCATTCCGCCGCTGCGGGAATGGCCAGCGCTGCCGGCCTTTATCCAACAGCTGTGGCAGACGCTCGGCGCCGAACAGCGCCGCGTGCAGCTGGCGCCTGCGCTTCTGGCGCACCTGTCGCTCCAGCCCTGGCCTGGCAACGTGCGCCAGCTGCAAAGCCTGATGAAGGTGCTGCTGGCGCTGGCTGATGATGGCGACAGGCTAGACGTGGATGATTTACCCGCCGAATATCGCCCCCGCCCTGCTGTCACCCCAGCCCGTGGACTCCAGCAGCACGATGCCCAGCTGATTGCCGACACCCTGACAACCTACAACGGCAACATCAGTAAAGCGGCGCAGGCCCTGGGCGTCGCACGCAGTACGCTCTACCGCCGCGCCGCACGTAGCGGAAGAAAGTAGCGGAACGGCGTCACTGACAAGATCGCCTGCGGCAGACGAGCGAGTCACCCATCGATGTCACGCGGTGGTTGCCCGGATGCCTGCTGACGCCTACCCCTTCAGCTCAGTTGTACATTGATATTTAGCTGGGCTAAGGTGAACGTAGCGTTATTCATTCATCAGTACAGAGGAGAACAGCGATGTATTCACCAGGCGATCTGGTTCAGCCGCGCGCAGGCGGTCCAAAACTGAAGGTTGTAGCAGTCGACGAAGATCACATCGTCGTCGTACAGGCCAGCAATGAGCAGGGAGAGAAATATACTCTGAAGTCGGCTGACGTCACGCCTTATAAAGAAGAAGGCGATTTTGGCGTTTGCTAATATAAACGGTGGGTAGCCCCACCGTTATTTCCAGGCCATTATTTCGACGATCGTCGACAGCCATTAAATCAGGAAACTTTCCAGCGTTGCGCCTGCCGCTATCGCACGGGCAATCGGCTTTGGCATCCGCCCCTGACCGGTCCAGGTTTTCTCGGCACCGGAAAAATCAGTGAAACGATATTTTGCCGGGCGCGGCTGGCGTCTTTTCACCGCCTTCGGCTGACCCGCGTTCTGCGTCACCAGCTCATCAGGCGTAATGCCGTCCGCCATCATCAACTCCAGCCAGGTATTAATTTTCTCCTGGTATTCAGCTTTCTGCTCACGGGCAGCCAGCTGTTCTGAACGTTTTTCTTCAGTGACGATCCTAAGCTTTTCCAGCATTTCTTCAAGCACGTCAATGGAGAATTCACGCGACATCGCTCGCAGTGAGCGGATATTATTCAACTTCTGTAACATTAAAGACATAAATAATCAAACGATCCCAAATTGCAAATAAGACAATACTACCGGGACACTTTAATATATGAGGGTATATATTGCCACCTTTAATAGAATTAATTAAATATATTCCCCGCCAGCAACTTTAATTCAGCGACGAATGACTACGGCGCGCAGATAATTAAGACCAGGGATTAATCAGCCGGTAGTCTGAATAGAATAAAAAGCCGTCGAAATAACCTCAGCCTCTATATTACCTGTATGGTCAGCAGGTTAGCAGGTTAGCAGGTTAGCAGAATATCTTGCGCAGGCATGCCAGCCAATAGCAGGCTATAAATGAATGAACATGCACAAAAGTCGAATATGCAACTACAACAAAAAACAGAATCTAATGCTGAATTAACCGGCAAAACGGCATAAATAATTCTAAAAGCGATCTCCATCACGCTGAAACGTGCGTTCGGGCTAAAATCGCCCGTTACCTCCTCTCCGCCCTACCCGCCACGCGGCAACAGAAAAATAACAACATATTGATATATAAACAAAAAATACAAATACAGAGCGAAAGTAGCGCAAGGGACACAAAACGAGCTTCCACAGAGTATTTTATCGACAAAAAGCCAATAAATAAAAATTTATAGCTAGTTGCCACTTTCAATGCAGAGATATAATCTACGCACATCAAAACAGGCAACCCAAAACGCTGCAAAAGCGCGTATTTTTTGGCGTAACAAACTTCATTTTCGAGGAGCATACCGATGTTCTCTGCGCAGTCCCGCTTGCGTCATGCGGTAGCAGACACCTTTGCAATGGTGGTTTACTGCACCGTTGTGAACATGATGATCGAAATTTTTCTCTCCGGAATGACTTTTGAGCAGTCGTTATCTTCACGCCTGGTGGCAATTCCGGTGAACATTATTATCGCCGTTCCCTATGGCTTTTACCGCGACCGCGCAATGCGTCTGGCGCGCCATATCAGCCCTTCCGCCGGGATGAAGAATATTGCCGACGTTGTGGCCTACGTGACTTTTCAGTCGCCGGTGTACGTCGCGATTTTGTTTGCCGTGGGTGCTGACTGGCATCAAATAGCCGCAGCGGTAAGTTCCAACATCGCGGTATCGATGATGATGGGGGCGGTTTACGGTTACTTCCTCGATTACTGCCGCCGACTGTTCCGCGTCAGCACCTACCAGCAGGCGAAAGCCTGAGCCGCTAAACTATCCGCGACTGGCTCACGCCAGTCGCTGAAAATGTCCCCCGCCTCACGCCGTATCAGGCGCACGATTAGCTGTGAGACAGAGTCGGCTGCGCATCACCAAATAGTCCACTCAAAAAACGCTCAAGCGCCATCCGCGAACTGAACCCGTGTGGAATACCATAATGCTGCTGCGCTTCCCCGGCTAAATACAGCGGAAATTGCTCATAATGATCGCAGGTTTTGATATCCGACGCGGGCTCCGCCAACGAATTGCTACGCTCTTTTAAAGCCGGATGAATAATTAAAGCGGTACGCCCCATGCGCGCTTCGCGGTTCACATAAACATAATTATCGCCACGGCGATAGCCGTACGCTTTTTGCGTCACAACATCCATGGTGAAGCCGGCTTTTTCAAGAACACGCGCCACCTCATCGGGTCTTAAATACATACTCATTCCTCGTTATCTTTTACCGCACATTTACCTTACCTTATTCATCATTGGCAGTGCTTTCGGAAAATTCCAGAAACCATACTGAAAAAGCATAATTCAAAATCTTGTTCTACACTTAATGACTCAACGGAATTAAGGGAGAAAATGATGGCTAACCGTCTGAACCGCAACAATGTCGATGAAAGCGCTGAAGATATTCATAACGATGTCAGTCAATTAGCAGATTCGCTGGAAGAGGTGCTGAAATCGTGGGGCAGTGATGCGAAAGAGGAAGCTGACGTCGCACGGAAAAAAGCTCAGGCGCTGCTTAAAGAGACACGTGCCCGGCTGAATGGTAATAACCGCGTACAGCAGGCCGCCCGCGACGCCGTTGGCTGTGCCGACACCTATGTGCACGATAAACCGTGGCAAAGCGTGGGTGCCGCCGCCGCAGTTGGGCTATTTATTGGCGTATTATTGAATTTACGTCGATAATATAAACGATACATGAAGATAACAAATACGCGTCTGCCCCTGAGTGCCCTGGCACCAGGGGCTTTTTGTTGCCGCATTGCGTGCTGGCGCGAGCGGCTTTTTTAAGTCGGCCAAACCACCGTTTAGCCGAATCCCCTCCACGATCAGCGGCTTTACTCCTCACAGCCAGACAGGGCCTCTCTGAGCTGACGAACCCACTCTGCCGCCATCTCCATCGATGACACATTGGTAAAACTCACCAGTAATCCCCCCTCGCCATGGCTGTGCATTCGCCAGTCGCTCAACGCCTGCACCGCCAGCCCGGCCTGCCTTGCCCGCCGCGCCAGCGTCCGATCGTCGCCCTCCACCGTGATGACCAGCTGAATCCCCCCCAGCTGCGGGACCACGCCAAAACCGTGCGCCAGCAAAGCCGACTCCAGCCACTGTCGGCGCAGAGCATAGCTGGCGCGCATTTTCTTCAGGTGACGCCAGAAATGGCCTTCAGCAATAAAATCAGCCAGCGTCTGCTGCCACAACGTCGGGACGCTACAGCTCATCAGCGCCGCCTGCTGACGAAAGGCGGCGACCTGCGGCAGCGGCACCACCAGCCAGGCGGCGCGTAACGCCGGAAACAGCGATTTACTGAAGGTGCCGGCGTAGATCACCCGCTGCGGGGCATCGAGGCTTTTCAACGGCGGCAGCGGCTTACCCCGATAGCGAAATTCACTATCGTAATCATCTTCAATGATCCAGGCATCGCGCTGCGCCGCCCACGCCAGCAGCTGCCTGCGCCGGGTCAGCGACAGCGCTACCCCCAGCGGACTTTGGTGCGCTGGCGTCAGGAGCGCGAAATGCGCATCCGCAAAACGGCGCTGCGCCTGGTCCACGTCCATCCCGTCGTCATCCACAGGCACCGGATCGAGAAGAACTCCGTGCTGGGCAATAACCGGCCGAATCAGCGGAAACCCGGGATCTTCCACCCACATATGTTGCCCCGGCTGCGCCAGAGTACGCAGGATCAACGTCATCGATGCGGCGTAGCTGCCGGTGACCAGCACCTGCTCCGGCAGGCACTCAATACTGCGCGAAAGACGTAAATAATCGACAATCGCCCGGCGCAGACTCATCTCCCCGCACGGATCGCCGGGAGCCAGATCAAAGCGGGTTTGGGTTCGCAGCCGCCGTCCCATCACCCGCGCCCACAGCCCGCGAGGAAACAGATCCAGCGCCGGGAGGCCCATCTGAAACGGCAGCGGCGCCGTCGGGTCGCTGCCTGCCGGGAAGCGCGTCGGGGCCTCCTGCTGCGGGCTGAGGCGCTCGCTGACGAAGGTTCCCGCCTGCCCCCGCCGCTCCAGCCAGCCCTGGGCCACCAGCTCGCCCCAGGCATTTTCCACGGTCGCCCGCGACACCCCCAGCTCCTGAGCATATACCCGGCTGGCAGGCAGGCGGCTGCCGGGCGCAAGTTCCCCGCTCTCGATCGCGGATTTTAACTGCCGGGCAAGACGCTGATAGAGCGGTACCTTTTTGGCTTCCATTATGGTCTGCTTTTTTCATTAAAATATGGCTATCTTTTGCAGTCCATTATAGTGCTATTTTGCGGCGGTCTGAAAACCTATCACCTGCGGTTCTTAATGAGGAGAACATCATGAGCACACTACGTCAGCCCTACCATGAACTGAGCCCGGAAGTCTATCACGCGCTGGTACAGGCCAAAATAGCGTTGGAAAAAAGCACCCTCGAGGGTTCCCTGCTGGAACTGGTCTACCTGCGGATATCGCAGATTAATGGCTGCGCATTCTGTCTGGAGATGCACAGTAAAGCGCTGCGTAAATCCGGGGTGGCGCAGAACAAACTTGATGCGCTGGCAGGCTGGCGGGTAAGCGAACATTTCAACGCGGCCGAACAGGCGGCGCTGGCGTGGGCGGAGTCCGTTACTCACATTGCCAGCACCCATGCTGAAGATGAGGTTTACCTGCCGCTACTGGACCATTTTAGCGCCCGCCAGATCAGCGATTTGACCTTCGCCATCAGCCTGATGAACGCCTTTAACCGCCTTGCCGTCAGCATGCGCCAGTAATTTCAGACAACGCGCCCTCCCCCTCGCCGGATTGGCCGGTGAGGGCATCACTTATCTAAAAACGCTATATATTGCGTGGTTGAACTTTTAGATAACTACATCTAGTATTTCCTGAACAGTTAACCGATGGCGATCGTCGCGCCTTTTTGCGCCGTGCTGCTATCTTAAATGGAAATACGAATCATGCGCATTACTATTTACACTAAAAATGACTGCGTTCAGTGCCATGCCACAAAACGGGCGATGGAAAGCCGCGGGTTTGCCTTTGAGATGGTGAACGTCGAACACCACCCGGACGCCGCTGATATGCTGCGCGAGCAGGGTTTCCGTCAGCTGCCGGTGGTGATTGCCGGAGAAACCCGCTGGTCCGGCTTCCGCCCGGATATGATCAACCGCCTGCGGCCAGAACAGGCGGCCAGCGCATGAGTCTGATCGTCTACTTCTCCAGCAGTTCCGAAAATACGCACCGGTTCGTCCAGCGTCTGGGGCTGCCCGCAGTGCGTATTCCGCTTAACGAGCGGGAGCGCATCCAGGTAGACGACCCCTACATTCTCATCGTCCCGAGCTATGGCGGCGGCGGCACCGCCGGCGCCGTACCGCGCCAGGCGATCCGCTTTTTAAATGACCCGCATAACCGTCAGCTGATACGCGGCGTCATTGCCGCGGGCAACCGTAACTTCGGCGATGCTTACGGCCGGGCCGGCGACGTTATCGCCCAAAAGTGCGGCGTGCCGTACCTGTACCGCTTTGAGCTGATGGGCACCCCACACGATGTCGACAACGTGCGTAAAGGAGTAAGCGAATTTTGGCAACGACAACCGCAGAACGTATAACCACCGAGGCGCCGGATTTCCACGCGCTCAATGCCATGCTGAATTTGTACGACAGCAACGGCCGCATTCCGTTTGAAAAGGACCGCGAGGCGGTGGACGCCTTTATGGCGACGCATGTCGACGCTAACACCGTCTCTTTCGCCAGCCAGAACGATAAGCTGGAGTGGCTGGTCGCCGAAGGCTACTACGACGCCGGCGTTCTGGCCCGCTATGACCGCGGTTTTGTCCTCGCGCTGTTTGAGCAGGCCCACGGCTACCATTTCCGTTTCCAGACCTTTCTTGGCGCCTGGAAGTTCTATACCAGCTATACGCTGAAAACCTTCGACGGCAAACGCTACCTTGAGCATTTTGCCGATCGTACCTGCATGGTCGCCCTCACCCTCGCGCAGGGGGATGAAGCCCTGGCCCGGCAGTTGACCGATGAGATCCTCAGCGGGCGCTTCCAGCCGGCCACCCCTACCTTCCTCAATGCCGGGAAGCAGCAGCGCGGCGAGCTGGTCTCCTGCTTCCTGTTGCGTATCGAAGACAATATGGAATCGATCGGTCGGGCGGTAAACTCGGCATTGCAGCTGTCAAAACGCGGCGGCGGCGTGGCGTTTTTGCTCTCCAATCTGCGTGAAGCCGGCGCCCCGATCAAGCGTATCGAAAATCAGTCCTCCGGGGTGGTGCCGGTGATGAAAATGCTCGAGGATGCTTTCTCCTACGCTAACCAGCTCGGCGCGCGTCAGGGAGCGGGGGCGGTCTATCTGCACGCCCATCATCCGGATATTCTGCGTTTCCTTGATACCAAACGGGAAAACGCCGACGAGAAAATCCGCATCAAAACCCTGTCGCTGGGGGTGGTGATTCCGGATATTACCTTCCAGCTGGCGAAAGAGGATGCGCAGATGGCGCTGTTCTCGCCCTATGACGTCGAGCGTCTGTACGGTAAACCGTTTGGCGATATCGCCGTCAGCGAGATGTACGCGCAGCTGGTCGCCGATGAGCGGGTCAGCAAGCGCTGGATCCGCGCCCGCGATCTGTTCCAGCGGCTGGCGGAAATTCAGTTTGAGTCCGGCTATCCGTACATCATGTTTGAAGATACCGTTAACCGGGCTAATCCCATTGCCGGCCGGGTCAACATGAGCAACCTGTGCTCGGAAATTTTACAGGTCAATACCCCGTCGACCTTCGATGAGAATCTCGATTACGCCAGCGTCGGTCAGGATATTTCCTGCAATCTGGGGTCGCTGAATATTGCCCACACCATGGATTCGCCGGATTTTGCCCGCACGGTCGAGGTGGCGGTGCGCGGCCTGACGGCGGTCTCTGACATGAGCGACATTCGCTCGGTGCCATCGGTGGCGGCGGGCAATGCCGCTTCCCATGCCATCGGCCTGGGTCAAATGAACCTGCACGGTTATCTGGCCCGGGAAGGGATCGCCTACGGCAGCCCGGAAGGACTGGATTTCACCAACTTCTACTTTTATACCGTCACCTGGCACGCCCTGCGCACCTCAATGCTGATGGCCCGCGAGCGCGGCCAGCATTTTGCCGGATTTAAGCAGTCGCGCTACGCCAGCGGCGAGTACTTCGCCCAGTATCTGCAGGGCGACTGGCAGCCGAAAACGGCCAAAGTCCGCGAACTGTTCGCCCGCGCCGGTATCACCCTCCCCGACCGCGAGATGTGGCGGCAGCTGCGCGACGACGTGATGCGTCACGGTCTCTATAACCGCAATCTGCAGGCGGTCCCGCCGACCGGGTCGATCTCCTATATCAACCATGCGACCTCGAGTATCCACCCGATCGTCTCGAAGATAGAGATCCGCAAAGAGGGGAAAACCGGACGGGTTTACTACCCCGCGCCGTTTATGACCAACGACAATCTGGCGCTCTATCAGGACGCCTATGAAATTGGTCCGCAGAAGATTATCGACACCTACGCCGAAGCGACGCGGCACGTCGATCAGGGGCTGTCGCTGACGCTCTTTTTCCCCGATACCGCCACCACGCGCGATATCAACAAAGCGCAGATCTACGCGTGGAAGAAAGGCATCAAGACGCTGTATTACATCCGCCTGCGCCAGCTGGCGCTGGAAGGTACTGAAATCGAAGGCTGCGTGTCCTGCGCGCTGTAAGGAGAACAGGATGACCCATTTAACGCGTATCAGCGCTATTAACTGGAACAAAATTGAGGACGATAAGGATCTGGAGGTGTGGAACCGTCTGACCAGCAACTTCTGGCTGCCGGAAAAGGTGCCGCTGTCTAACGACATTCCCGCCTGGCAGACGCTGACCCCGACGGAGCAGCAGCTCACCATCCGCGTGTTCACCGGGCTGACGCTGCTCGACACCATTCAGAACACCGCCGGCGCGCCGGCGCTGATGGCCGACGCGCTAACGCCCCATGAAGAGGCGGTGCTCTCCAACGTCAGCTTTATGGAAGCGGTACACGCCCGCTCCTACAGCTCGATTTTCTCCACCTTATGCCAGACCAAAGACGTGGATGCCGCCTATGCCTGGAGTGAAGAGAATGCGCCGCTCCAGCGCAAAGCCCAGCTGATGCTGGAATATTACCAGGCGGATAATCCGTTGAAGAAGAAAATCGCCAGCGTGTTCCTTGAATCGTTCCTGTTCTATTCCGGATTCTGGCTGCCGATGTATTTTTCCAGCCGCGGCAAGATGACCAACACCGCCGACCTGATTCGCTTAATTATTCGCGACGAGGCGGTGCACGGTTATTACATCGGTTACAAATACCAGAAGGGGCTGGAAAACGTCAGCGCCGAAGAACGCGAGCAGCTGAAGAATTTCGCCCTCGATCTGCTGATGGATTTGTACGATAACGAGCTGGCCTATACCCGGGAGCTGTACGCCGACAGCGGCTGGATTGAGGAGGTTAACGCCTTCCTGTGCTATAACGCCAATAAGGCGCTGATGAACCTGGGTTATGAGGCGTTATTCCCGGCGGAAATGGCGGCGGTCAATCCGGCGATTCTGGCGGCGCTGTCACCAAACGCCGATGAAAATCACGACTTCTTCTCCGGCTCTGGCTCCTCCTACGTCATGGGAAAAACGGAAGAAACCGCCGACGACGATTGGGACTTTTAACCTTACTTTCACCAGGAAAATATTGTCCGGTTTCCTGGTGATCTATTTCACATTATTAACTTTTATCACACAAAAATCGCACCTGATATTTCGCTGAAACATTGCCGCAATATTCGGCAGAAATCCGTTGGTTTACCAATTATGCTTCCGTCATCATCAAAAAATATTACCTGCCGCTAATCAACGCTCAGCCCTTCTATCATGGGGAATACGCCGGATAGCCGTCCGCGCATTTCGCCGCCGGAGGGACATTGAGGGTTGTCACAGAATCTGAGTATGTTAGGGTGTAAAACGGTAATTATCTCCACCAGGTACTATATTGACATAATACAAATAACAGGAAACCCTCAATTGCATGGCAATTAAATTAGAAATTAAGAATCTCTATAAGATATTTGGCGAGCACCCACAGCGAGCGTTCAAATATATTGAAAAAGGATTTACCAAAGAACAACTACTGGAAAAAACGGGACTTTCGCTTGGCGTAAAAGACGCCAGTCTGACCATTGAAGAAGGCGAGATATTCGTCATCATGGGGCTTTCCGGCTCAGGGAAATCCACCATGGTTCGCCTTCTCAATCGCCTGATTGAACCCACCCGCGGGCAGGTGCTGATTGATGGCGTCGATATCGCCAAAATTTCAGAAGCCGAGCTGCGCGAGGTGCGCAGAAAAAAGATCGCCATGGTATTTCAGTCATTTGCGCTGATGCCGCATATGACCGTGCTGGACAATGCCGCCTTTGGCATGGAGCTGGCAGGCATGTCGACCCAGCAGCGGCAGCAGAAGGCGCTGGAGGCGCTGCGCCAGGTCGGCCTGGAGAATTACGCGCATGCTTACCCGGATGAGCTGTCCGGCGGGATGCGGCAACGCGTCGGCCTTGCCCGCGCGCTGGCCATCAATCCTGACATATTATTAATGGATGAAGCCTTCTCGGCCCTCGACCCATTAATTCGTACCGAGATGCAGGATGAGCTGACAAAATTACAGGCGAAACATCAACGTACCGTGGTCTTTATTTCCCACGATCTCGATGAAGCCATGCGCATTGGCGATCGGATTGCCATCATGCAAAATGGCGAGGTGATTCAGGTCGGTACCCCGGATGAAATACTGAATAATCCGGCGAATGATTATGTGAAAACCTTCTTCCGCGGCGTCGATATTAGCCAGGTATTCAGCGCTAAAGATATTGCCCGCCGAAGCCCGGTTGGCTTAATTCGTAAAACGCCCGGTTTCGGCCCCCGTTCGGCATTGAAATTATTGCAGGACGAAGACCGGGAATATGGTTATGTGATTGAACGTGGTAATAAGTTTGTCGGCATTGTCTCTATCGATTCGCTGAAATCCGCCCTGAGCGAAGGTCAGGGAATTGACGCGGCGTTACTCGAATCCCCGCTGGCGGTGGATGCGCAAACGTCGCTCAGCGACCTGCTCTCCCACGTAGGCCAGGCGCCGTGCGCGGTCCCGGTCGTGGATGAAGGGCACCAGTATATCGGCATCATTTCCAAAGGCATGTTGCTGAAGGCTTTAGATCGCGAGGGGGCAAACAATGGCTGATCAATCTAACCCGTGGGATACCGCACCGGCGGCGGATAGCGCCGCACAATCCGCCGACGCCTGGGGAAGCCCGGCATCGGCGCCCACCGATGGCGGCGGCGCAGACTGGCTGAACAGCGCGCCCGCGCCGCAGGCGGAACACTTCAACATTATGGATCCGTTCCATAAAACGCTGATCCCGCTCGACAGCTGGGTCACGCACGGCATCGACTGGATCGTCGTCCACTTCCGCCCGCTGTTCCAGGGGATCCGCGTGCCGGTGGACTACATCCTCAGCGCCTTCCAGCAGCTGCTACTCGGTATGCCTGCTCCGGTGGCTATCGTGCTGTTCGCCCTTATCGCCTGGCAAATCTCCAGCGTGGGGATGGGCGTTGCCACGCTGATTTCCCTCGTCGCTATCGGCGCCATCGGCGCCTGGTCGCAGGCGATGGTCACCCTGGCGCTGGTCCTGACCGCGCTGCTGTTCTGCATGCTGATCGGCCTGCCGCTGGGGATCTGGCTGGCGCGCAGCCCGCGGGCGGCCAAAATTATCCGCCCGCTGCTGGATGCCATGCAGACGACGCCGGCGTTCGTCTACCTGGTGCCGATTGTCATGCTGTTCGGTATCGGCAACGTTCCTGGCGTGGTGGTGACGATTATCTTCGCCCTGCCGCCTATCGTCCGTTTGACCATTCTCGGGATTAACCAGGTGCCGGCAGACCTGATTGAGGCTTCGCGCTCCTTCGGCGCCAGCCCGCGTCAGCTGCTGTTTAAGGTTCAGCTGCCGCTGGCGATGCCAACCATCATGGCCGGGGTTAACCAGACGCTGATGCTGGCCCTGTCGATGGTGGTTATCGCCTCGATGATCGCCGTCGGCGGTCTGGGTCAGATGGTGCTGCGGGGGATCGGTCGTCTCGATATGGGGCTGGCGAGCGTCGGCGGCGTCGGGATTGTGATTCTGGCGATAATTCTCGACCGCCTGACCCAGGCCGTAGGCCGCGACTCGCGCAGCCGCGGTAACCGTCGCTGGTACGCGAGCGGCCCGCTGGGACTGATTACCCGCCCGTTCTGTAAATAATCTTCTTATCGCCCGGCAGCAGTGCGCCTGCCGGGTCAGCAGTTTTCCCTTCTTATGTATAAGGAATAACGATGCGACATAACACCATTATTGCCACAGCGTTTGCCACCCTTCTCTCCACCGGCGTCGCCTGTGCGGCCGATCTGCCAGGCAAAGGCATCACCGTCAAACCGATCCAGAGCACTATTACTGAAGAGACCTTCCAGACCCTGCTGGTGAGCCGCGCGCTGGAAAAACTGGGCTATACCGTCGATAAGCCAAGCGAAGTGGACTACAACGTCGGCTACACCTCCCTCGCCTCCGGCGATGCGACCTTTACCGCCGTCAACTGGCAGCCGCTGCACGACGATATGTACGCCGCCGCCGGGGGCGACAAAAGCTTCTACCGCGAAGGCGTTTATGTGAACGGCGCGGCGCAGGGCTACCTGATTGATAAGAAAACCGCCGAGCAGTATCACATCAAGTCCATCGACCAGCTGAAAGATCCGAAAATCGCCAAACTGTTTGATACCAACGGCGACGGTAAAGCCGATCTCACCGGCTGTACGCCGGGCTGGGGCTGTGAAGCGGTGATTAACCACCAGATTGATGCCTATGGTCTGAGCAAGACCGTGGTGCACAACCAGGGGAATTATGCGGCGATGATGGCCGATACCATTGCCCGCTATAAAGAAGGCAAGCCGGTGATTTACTACACCTGGACGCCGTACTGGGTCAGCGACGTACTGAAGCCGGGTAAAGATGTGGTCTGGCTGCAGGTTCCGTTCTCCTCCCTGCCGGGTGTGCAGAAGAATATCGATACCAAACTGGCTAACGGCGCGAACTACGGCTTCCCGGTCAGCACCATGCACATTGTCGCCAACAAAGCCTGGGCCGAGAAAAACCCGGCGGCGGCGAAGCTGTTCAGCCTGATGAAACTGCCGATTGCCGACATTAACGCCGAAAACGCGATGATGCATGAGGGCCACGCTTCGGAAGCGGATATTCAGGGCCACGTCGACGGCTGGATCAAAGCCCACCAGCAGCAGTTCGATGGCTGGGTACAGGAAGCGCTGGCTGCGCAGAAGTAACCTTCCCTGTGACCCGGATGGCGGTGCTTAGCCCCCGATCCGGGCGTTGAAGGCCACCACGCTATCGCCCCGCTGCGTATCACGCGGTCGGGGCGATTTTGCGAGCAGCCCATCAACGCGGTGCCATAATAAATCATCGAGGTGTAAAAGCACCCCGCTCTCTGCTAAGGTAAACCTACCCGTTCAATCATGTGATATTCACTTGAATTATCAATAAATAACGCAAAATGGAAAAACCTGGCGCATTGACGCAAACCTCTCCTGTCTGCGAATCCACGCTGTCCGAGGGTATCAAAGACAGCCTGCCGATTGTGATTAGCTATATTCCCGTGGCCTTCGCCTTTGGCCTTAACGCTACCCGGCTGGGTTTCACTCCGCTGGAGAGCCTGTTTTTTTCCTGCATTATCTACGCGGGCGCCAGCCAGTTCGTGATAACGGCGATGATCGCGGCGGGCAGTTCGCTGTGGGTCGCGGCGCTCACCGTAATGGCGATGGATGTGCGTCACGTTCTGTACGGCCCGTCGCTGCGTAGCCGTATTCCCCGTGCGCTTGATAAGCAAAAAACGGCGTTCTGGGCCTTTGGCCTGACCGATGAGGTCTTCGCGGCCGCCACCGCGAAACTGGTACGCGACAACCGCCGCTGGAGCGAAAACTGGATGCTCGGCATCGCCTTTACCTCCTGGATTTCATGGGTGTCCGGTACTCTGCTTGGCGCTTACTCCGGTAACGGCCTGCTGGCGGGTTTCCCGGCGGTGGAAGCGGCCCTGAGCTTTATGCTGCCGGCCTTGTTTATGAGCTTCCTGCTGGCGTCATTTCAACGCAAGCAGTCGCTCAGCGTGACGGCGGCGCTGGCCGGCGCGCTGGGCGGGATGATTCTCTTTTCTATTCCGGCGGCGATTATGGCGGGGATTGTCTGCGGCTGCCTGGCCGCCCTGATACAGGCCAGCATTCGGGGGATGCCCGATGAACAGTAATGTTCTTATTATCGGTATCGTGGTCGGCTGCGTGAATTACCTGTTTCGCTACCTGCCGCTGCGCCTGCGCGCGGACCATTCTCGCCCGGCCCGCCGCGGCCCGATTAGCGTGCTGCTTGATACCATCGGCATCTCCTCCATCTGCGCTCTGCTGATCGTTTCCAGCGTCCCGGAAATCCTCAGCGATTCCCGGCGACTGCTGCCCACGCTGCTCGGATTCGCGGTGCTGGGTGTGGCATTCTGGAAGACGCGCAGCATTATTATCCCGACGCTGCTGAGCGCGCTGGCCTACGGCGTGGCATGGAAAATCGGCACTTTTTTATAGGCTTAAAGTATCAATTTTAGTCAATAATTGATTTGATTTATTTGTCACAATAGTTATTATATCGGCTGTAATTAATGAGGTCATACCCAAATGGATAGTTCGTTTACTCCCATTGAGCAAATGCTCAAATTCCGCGCCAGCCGCCATGAAGATTTCCCTTTCCAGGAGATTCTCCTCACTCGCCTCTGCATGCACATGCAAGGTAAGCTACTGGAAAATCGCAATAAGATGCTGAAAGCGCAGGGAATTAACGAGACATTATTTATGGCGCTGATCACGCTGGAGTCTCAGGAAAATCACAGCATTCAGCCTTCCGAGCTGAGCTGCGCGCTGGGCTCTTCCCGTACCAACGCCACGCGTATTGCCGATGAGCTGGAAAAACGCGGCTGGATCGAGCGTCGCGAAAGCGATAACGATCGTCGCTGCCTGCACCTGCAACTGACCGACAAGGGTCATCAGTTTTTGCGTGAAGTCTTACCGCCGCAGCATAACTGCCTGCATCAACTCTGGTCTTCTTTAAGCACCAGCGAGAAAGATCAGCTCGAGCACATCACCCGCAAGCTGCTTGGTCGCCTCGACCAGATGGAAGAGGATGGCGTGCTTGCGGAGTCTCTGCGCTAAGCGCGGAACCGCTCAAAACTTTTTCTGGATTGACAAGGAAAAACAGACAGGCCAGCAGATCTTCTGCTGGCCTTTCTGATAAACAGGTCGGCTCAGCCGATGTGAAATAATAAGATCGTGGAGAATAACATGAGCGCAAATGCGGAGATGCAAACCCCGCAGCAACCGGACAGCAAGAAAAGCAAGCGCAAAGGCGCCCTCTTGTTGCTGACATTGCTCTTTATTATTGTTGCCGTGGCATACGGAATTTATTGGTTTTTGGTACTGCGTCATTATGAAGAAACCGATGACGCTTACGTGGCAGGGAACCAGGTGCAAATCATGGCGCAGGTCTCCGGCAGCGTGACGAAAGTCTGGGCCGACAACACCGATTTCGTCCAGCAGGGCGATCCGCTGGTCACCCTCGACCAGACCGATGCCCAGCAGGCGTTTGAAAAAGCGCAAACCCAGCTGGCCACCAGCGTACGCCAGATGCGCCAGCAGATGATCAACAGCAAACAGCTGCAGGCGAACATCGACGTCAAGAAAACCGCGCTCGCTCAGGCGCAGACCGATCTCAACCGGCGCATCCCGCTGGGGGCGGCGAACCTGATCGGCCGTGAAGAGCTGCAGCATGCGCGCGATACCGTCGCCAGCGCCCAGGCTGAACTGGATGTCGCCGTTCAGCAATTCAACGCCAATCAGGCTATCGTGATGGGCACCCGTCTGGAACAGCAGCCTGCGGTTCTGCAGGCGGCAACCGAGGTTCGTAACGCCTGGCTTGCGCTGCAGCGTACGAAAATCGTCAGCCCGATTAGCGGCTACGTCTCCCGACGTTCCGTGCAGCCCGGCGCCCAGATTAGCCCAACCACGCCGCTGATGGCCGTGGTGCCGGCAACGAATCTGTGGATCGACGCAAACTTTAAAGAGACCCAGCTGGCGCATATGCGTATCGGCCAACCGGCTACCGTGGTCAGCGATATTTACGGTGATGACGTCAAATATACCGGCAAGGTCGTCGGGCTGGACATGGGCACCGGTAGCGCGTTCTCCCTGCTGCCGGCGCAGAACGCCACCGGCAACTGGATCAAGGTCGTCCAGCGTCTGCCGGTGCGTATCGAGCTGGATGCCAAACAGCTGGCGGAACACCCGCTGCGCATTGGTCTCTCCACCCTGGTCGAGGTGAACACCACCGATCGCAGCGGCGAGATGCTGGCCAACCAGACGCGTCAATCTCCGGTTTATGAAAGTAACGCTCGTGAAATCGGTCTTGAGCCGGTGAATAAACTGATCGACGGTATCATCCAGGCCAACGCGGGATAATTCGGAGTGAGCGTAATGCAACAGCAAAAACCGCTGGAAGGCGCGCAGCTGGTCATCATGACCATCGCGCTGTCGCTTGCGACCTTCATGCAGGTGCTGGACTCCACTATCGCCAACGTGGCTATTCCAACCATCGCCGGTAACCTTGGCTCATCCTTGAGCCAGGGGACCTGGGTCATCACCTCGTTCGGGGTGGCGAACGCGATTTCCATTCCGATCACCGGCTGGCTGGCAAAACGCGTCGGGGAAGTGAAGCTGTTCCTGTGGTCTACGGTGGCGTTCGCCATCGCCTCCTGGGCCTGTGGCATGTCCAACAGCCTGACGATGCTGATTTTCTTCCGCGTGATTCAGGGGATCGTCGCCGGTCCGCTGATCCCGCTGTCGCAAAGTCTGCTCCTCAGCAACTATCCGCCGGCCAAACGCTCTATCGCGCTGGCGCTGTGGTCGATGACGGTGATCGTCGCACCGATCTGCGGGCCGATTCTCGGCGGCTATATCAGCGATAACTACCACTGGGGCTGGATATTCTTTATCAACGTCCCGATTGGCGTCGCGGTGGTGGTGATGACCCTGCAGACCCTGCGCAGTCGCGAAACCAGAACCGAACAGCGGCGGATCGACGGCGTCGGCCTGGCGCTGCTGGTTATCGGTATCGGTAGCCTGCAGGTCATGCTCGACCGCGGCAAGGAGCTGGACTGGTTCGCCTCGCAGGAGATTGTCATTCTGACAATTGTGGCGGTGGTGGCGATAAGCTTCCTTATCGTCTGGGAGCTGACCGATGACAACCCCATCGTCGACCTCTCGCTCTTTAAGTCGCGCAACTTCACCATCGGCTGTTTGTGCATCAGCCTCGCCTATATGCTCTACTTCGGCGCCATCGTGTTGCTGCCGCAGCTGCTGCAGGAGGTCTACGGCTATACCGCCACCTGGGCGGGTCTGGCCTCGGCGCCGGTCGGGGTGATCCCGGTAATCCTGTCGCCGATTATCGGCCGCTTTGCCCATAAGCTCGATATGCGTCGGCTGGTGACCTTCAGCTTTATTATGTACGCGGTCTGTTTCTACTGGCGCGCCTGGACCTTCGAACCCGGCATGGACTTCGGCGCATCGGCCTGGCCGCAGTTTATTCAGGGCTTCGCGGTGGCCTGCTTCTTTATGCCGCTGACCACCATCACCCTCTCCGGCCTGCCGGCGGAGCGGCTGGCGGCGGCGTCCAGCCTGTCGAACTTCACCCGTACGCTCGCCGGTTCTATCGGGACCTCGATAACCACCACCATGTGGAGCAACCGCGAGGCGCTGCACCATGCGCAGCTCACCGAATCGGTGACGCCATATAACCCGAATGCCCAGCAGATGTACGATCAGCTACAGGGCATGGGGTTGACCCAGCAGCAGGCCTCCGGCTGGATAGCGCAGCAGATAACCAATCAGGGGCTGATTATCTCCGCCAACGAAATTTTCTGGCTATCGGCGGCGATATTCATCCTCCTGCTCGGTCTGGTGTGGTTTGCCAAACCGCCCTTCAGCGCGGGGGGCGGCGGCGGCGGCGCCCACTAGGTTGCATCAAAAGGGATCTGCGGATCCCTTTTTTATTGCCGGATAAACCGGCCCGGTTGTCCAGTTTGCGCTAGTTTCTGTCCACTTTGCTAAAGCAGCCCTCTCCTGACTTCTGCAGGATAAAGATCCGATATGAGGAGAGAATCATGCTGAAAAACCCTGGCGAAAAATATCGCCCCTGGCCGCCGATTGCCCTGCCCGACCGCCGCTGGCCGGACAACCCGATAACCCATGCGCCGCGCTGGCTCTCCACCGACCTGCGCGATGGCAACCAGGCGCTGGCCGAGCCGATGGACGGCGCGCGTAAACTGCAGTTCTGGAACCTGCTGCTGGAGTGCGGATTTAAAGAGATCGAAGTCGCATTCCCGTCGGCATCCCAGACCGACTTCAACTTTGTCCGCCAGCTGATTGAAACGCAGCGTATTCCGCAGGATGTCACCATCCAGGTGCTGACCCAGGCGCGTGAGGATTTAATCCTGCGCACCTTCGAATCCCTGCGCGATGCCCACAGCGCCACCGTGCACCTGTATAACGCCACCGCGCCGCTGTTTCGCCGGCTGGTTTTTGGCATGGAAAAAGCGCAGGTGATTGAGCTGGCCACCCGCGCCACCCGTCTGATTCGCCAGCAGTGCGAGCAGCAGCCGCAAACCCGCTGGCAGTATGAATATTCCCCGGAAACCTTCTGTTTTACCGAGCCGGAGTTTGCCCTTGAGATCTGTGAAGCGGTGGCGGAAATCTGGCAGCCCTGTGCGGAACGCCCGATGATTATTAACCTGCCCGCCACCGTTGAGGTTAACACGCCCAACGTTTACGCCGACCAGATTGAGTTTTTCTGCCGCCATTTCTCCCGCCGCGCCGATGTCTGCATCAGCGTTCATCCGCACAACGACCGGGGGACCGGCGTCGCCAGCGCCGAACTGGCGGTGATGGCGGGCGCCGATCGCGTGGAAGGTTGCCTGTTTGGTAACGGCGAGCGTACCGGTAACGTCTGTCTGGTCACCCTGGCGATGAACCTCTACAGCCAGGGCATTGACCCACGCCTCAGCTTCCCGGACATGAAACGGGTGGTGGAAGTGGTGGAGAACTGTAATCAGCTGCCGGTTCACCCGCGCCATCCGTGGGCCGGAAGCCTCGCCTACACCGCCTTTTCCGGTTCGCACCAGGATGCGATTAAGAAAGGGTTTGATGCCCGACGGCCCGGCGATCGCTGGGAGATGCCCTATTTACCTGTCGATCCGCAGGATATCGGCTGCAGCTACGAGGCGGTGATTCGCGTCAACAGCCAGTCCGGCAAGAGCGGCAGCGCGTGGTTAATTGAACAGAATCATGGACTGAAGCTGCCCCGCGCGCTGCAGCAGGATTTCAGCCTGCACGTGCAACGTGAAACAGACAGCCACGGCAAGGAGATGACGCAAAATGCGCTGTGGCAGCTGTTTCGTGGCCGCTACGGCCTGGTCGCCGAGCCGCCGCTGGCGCTGCTGGACTATAAAAGCGATAGCCAGCAGGATGGCCAGCTCTCTTTACAGGCGACGCTGAGGGCCTATGGCGAGATCCGCCGGCTGCAGGGCCACGGCAACGGTCTGCTTTCCGCCGCCGCCAGCGGCCTCAGCGCGCTGCTCAGGCAAACGTTCGTGATTAAGGATTACCACGAGCATACCCTGGGCGAACGCAGCGACAGCCGTTCGGTGGCCTATATTCGCTGCATCTTCCCTGATGGCGGCAGCCGCTGGGGCGTCGGCATCGATAATGACGTGGCGCGCGCCTCGTTACAGGCGCTGTGCAATGCCCTCGGCGCAGGCGAGCGCTACGGCGAACGGAAGTAATCGCTGGGCGCCACGCCGATGACCCGGCGAAACATGGCGCTGAAGGCGCTGTGGCTGCCATAGCCCAGATCCAGCGCCACCCGCAGCACCGACTGCCCCTGCGCCAGGCGAACCAACGCTTCCATTAACTTCGCCCGGCGCACCCATTCACTCCAGGTCAGCGTGGTCTGCTGCTGAAAGCGACGGTTTAACGTCCGTTCGCTCATATTGCTCTCTGTCGCCGCCTGCTGGCTGCTCCAGGTTTCACCCGGCATTTCCCTCACCTTCTGGCATAAACGGCGCAGCGCCTCGCTCTGCGGCTCCATCAGGCCAAACGGCAGCATCGTCATGCCGCGAATCTCATCGAGGATCAATTCATAGACGCGCTCATCGCGGCTGCCGGGTTCGTAACGCTCGGCCAGCGCCAGCGAAGTGACGATCAGCTCACGTAGCAACGGCGTGATCTGGACGATCTGGCAGGATGAAGGGAGATCGGCGCGGGCCAGCGGATCGATGAACAGCGTCCGCGCCGCGACCTTACCGGTAATACGCAGCGCGTGGGGAGTGCCCGCGGGCAGCCAGACGCCACGCCCCGGCGGTACAACCCAGTAGCCCGCCGGGGTTTCCACCCGCACCACGCCGCTGAGGATGTGTAACAGCTGGGCGCAGTCGTGCTGATGCCACGGTTCACTCTCACCGTGAGCGTAATCGTGGGCAAAGGGCACCAGCGAGCGGTGCTGAAAAGAGAAGGTTACGGTCGTCGACATGCGGCGCAGGAATTTCGGCCCGACGGAGATCGCCGGACCGAGGCAGAAGAACTAGATATGCAGTTCTTGCAGGGTTTCTTTCGGCAGCGCCAGCTCATCGTTGCTGTTGATACGTACGTCGCGCTCGATGATATGGCGGGCAATCTCCTGAGCTTCTTCCAGCGAGTGCATGGTATAGGTGCCGCACTGGTAAACGTTCAGTTCAGGGATCTGCTTCTGATCTTTCACTTTCAGTACGTCAGCCATTGCCGCTTTCCAGGCATCCGCTACGCGCTGCTCGTCCGGCGTGCCGATCAGGCTCATATAGAAGCCCGTGCGGCAGCCCATCGGAGAGATGTCGATAATTTCCACACCATTGCCGTTCAGGTGATCGCGCATGAAGCCCGCGAACAGGTGCTCAAGAGTATGGATACCTCTTTCCGGCATCACTTCCTGGTTTGGCACGCAGAAACGCAGATCGAACACGGTGATTTCATCGCCGTGCGGCGTGTGCATTTTCTTCGCGACGCGCACCGCCGGTGCTTCCATGCGAGTATGGTCGACTGTGAAACTATCTAACAACGGCATTCTTCACCTCCGATAGTGATTTTTTTTAAAATAAAATGAACTCTTCTTACACCCGCGAGTCTGAGTAGATGAAAGACGCGCATTTATTATCATCATCATCCCTGAATCAGAGATGAAAGTTTGGCCACATTGATGTGGCCTTTTTCTTTTGTACTGCTTTTTACTACGCGTGTCTTGCCAACAGCGCTTCAAACGGCTCGCTATCTTCCGCTTCTATCTGCTGTTGACGCAGCGCCGACGCTTCGCGCTCGGTGATAAAATCCTCTTCACGCAAAATTTCCAGCGGTTCTTCGCGCAGCATCGTACGATAATGATCGGCCAGCTCTCTACCGGTGCCGCCAATCCCTTCTTCAAGCATAGAACGCAGAATGCGGGCTGAGAAAGTTAATTGCGGATCGTCGAAGCTGGCAACCAGTTCATCGCATACCTGTTGATACTCTTTACCACCGTGAATGCTATCTAAGGTTTGCGCCACGCGGCGCAAATCGCGGAACAGATCTTTACCCACCGTGGACAGTGGGAACTGCGCGCTTTCACAGCCAATGCCCAGCGTCAGCCCCGGTTTACGCCCTTCAAGAATCACCCGATTCCAGTTGGCGCGCGTACACAGGAGCTCATCGCTGCTCATTTCCGGCGCGTCGGCCAGCACGCACCAGACCATAAACAGGTCGAGGAAACGAACCTGCTGCTCGTCAACGCCAATCGGCGAGAACGGGTTAATATCCAGCGAACGCACTTCGATATATTCAATACCGCCGCGCAGCAGCGCGTCAGAAGGCGTTTCGCCGCTGCGGGTCACGCGTTTCGGGCGGATAGGCGCGTAGAGTTCGTTCTCAATCTGCAGAATATTGCTGTTGATTTGCAGGTACTTACCGTCTTTCTCCAGGCCAATCTGCGCATACTCTTCCGACGGGGTTTTAATCGCCCGCTTCAATCCTGCCACATACTCATGCAGATCGTTAAACGTAATTCCGAGATTGCTTTGCGACTTATTGGTATAGCCAAGATCGCTCAGGCGCAGAGAAGTGGCGTAAGGCAGGTAGTACATGCCATTTTGCGCTTTCTCAAACGGCAGCGTCGTCGGTTTCCCTTGCAGGAACGACGCGCAGATAGCCGGAGAGGCGCCGAACAGATACGGGATCACCCAACCAAAGCGGTAGTAATTGCGGATCGAGCGGAAATAGCCGGCGGAAATCGCCTCTTTACCGCTTTCCGCATCGGCAACGCCGCATTTCGCCTGCCAGAATGCCATCGGCAGGGAGAAGTTATAATGCACGCCGGAGATGGTTTGCATCAGCGCGCCATAGCGATTCTTCAACCCTTCACGATATAGCGTTTTCAGGCGACCGATATTCGAGGTGCCGTACTGCGCCAGCTCGATATCCTGGCCAGGGGCAATATAGCAGGGCATGCTCAGCGGCCACATCCGTTCATCGCCCAGGTGACGCGCGGTATAGCGATGAACGTCGCGCATAATGGTCAGCATATGCTGAATATCGCCATCAACTGGCGTAATGAACTCCAGCAAAGCCTCGGCAAAATCGGTAGTAATCCATTTATGGGTCAGCGCCGAGCCCAGGGCCTGAGGGTGACCGGTTGTCGCCAGTGAACCATCGGCATTGACGCGCAGCGTTTCACGCTCAAGACCACGTTGGATACCCTGCAGGGCCTGTGGATTTTTTTCCAGCCAGGCCAGCGCCTGTGATACGTCCGGGATCAATTTGACCTCCCGCCTGTCGAAATCGTTTGAATAAGCATAATTGTAATGGTGACCATACAGGCTATTCCAGAAGATGTTATTGTTGCAGCCCGTTGAGACCTGTCCCACGTACGGTGCAGATGCATAACGGCCTGCCGGGATAGTCTTAGTTCCACAATTAGTGCCACCACGTCATGCCCTGAAGCGTTAGCGCCGCAATAACGATATAGCGTAACGCTTTGCCAAGGCATAAGAAAAAAAGTACTGGTCCCCAGGAAATGCGCATCCATCCCGCCAGTAAACACAGCAAATCGCCGATAACCGGCGCCCAGCTGAGTAATAATGTGACCGCGCCATAGCGCCGTAGCCAGCCGGACGCTTTATCCTGCCAGCGCGATGTTTTGCGCAGCGGAAACAAACGCCCCAGAATAACGTTAGTTACCCCCCCAAGGCTATTGCCGATTGTTGCTATTAATACCAGTAGCCACGGTTGGCTGACTCCCGTAAGTAGCATAGCGACCAGCACAACTTCCGAATTGCCGGGAAGTAAGGTGGCGCTCAGAAAACTGCTGGCAAGCAGCGAGATCAGCGACAGAGCGTCGCTCACAGCAAGCGCACGTCCACGGCGTCCATCCCCGCACGCTTCGCCGCCTGTAGCCCAAAATCGGCATCTTCAAAAACGACGCATTTTTCCGGCGCAACGCCCATGCGTTCTGCGCACAGCAGGAAAGTATCAGGGGCCGGCTTATGGTTCTGGACATGATCGGCCGCCACCACCGCCGCGAAATAGTGCCGCAGATCGAGATGGGCGAGCAGCGCCTCGGCAACCGCGCTTTCGCTACCGGTGCCAACCGACATTGGCCGACGGCCGTGCCACTCCTTGACCACCTCAATCAGCGGTAAGGGACGCACGCTATCCAGCAGCATCGCTTTCACCGCCGCGGTTTTTTCCTGCGCCAGCCGGTGCGGATCCAAATCAGCATGGTTCAGTTCGATAATCGCCTGGGCAATACGCCAGGTAGGAGAACCATTGAGCGCGACCATCGCCTGCTCGTCGAAATGCATACCGTAACGCCCTAAAACCTCATGCCACGCCTTACGATGCGTCGGCTCGGTATCAAGGATGGTGCCATCCATATCGAAGATCAGTCCTGCGTAACGTTCGTACATCGTGTTCTCACAAACCGGATAAGAAAACGTTACTTTATCGCAAAAGGCACATATTGTCGCGGCCGCTGGAGAAGCAACAAAGGCGCCATCAGGCGCCTTTGTCATCGTAATGCGGTGGTTTATTTGATTTTTAAATCATTCTCAACCACGCGAACGCCCTGAACTCTGCGGGTCACTTCTACCGCGCGGCTGGCATCCTTAGCCGACGAGACAAAGCCACTCAGCTGCACGCGCCCTTTAAAGGTCTGCACGCTGATTTCAGTGGACTTAATATCCTTTTCGTTAAACAGCGCGGTTTTGACTTTGGTGGTGACGACGGTATCGTCGATATAGCCACCGGTGCTTTCTTTGGTGGACGATCCGGCACAACCGGCCAAAGATACGGCCACCAGAAGCGTCGCGCAAAACGCAGGTATTGCTTTGAACCATTTCATGGATTTCTCTCCTTGCACTCATCTCACCCGAATCAGGTCGAAATATACGGGTAAATTATAGTGGAAAGAATCACTTGCCAATAAAAAAGTTCAAAAGAGAAGTGCCGAACAGAGATGACTGAAGAGTTTTTTGCAAGAAAACGCAGATAGAAGGAAGGAAATTATTTTCGCGAGATAAGGATAATTCACAGAAAAGATGGTGCACCCGGGAGGATGACTCACTTCCCTCGCCCTGTGGGCCGTTGCTGATGCAACGTTATCCTCCCTGGCGCTGGCGATTATCTCGCAGACCATGCAACAACAGTCTTCCTGTTATCGCGGAGAAGATGGTGCATCCGGGAGGATTCGAACCTCCGACCGCTCGGTTCGTAGCCGAGTACTCTATCCAGCTGAGCTACGGATGCATCGGGGAACTGCTTTACGACTGATTCCAGCGTTACCGCTGTTAACCCAAAGAAGATAGTGCATCCGGGAGGATGACTCACTTCCCTCGCCCGTGGGCCGTTGCTGACGCAACGTTATCCTCCCTGGCGCTGACGATTATCTCGCAGACCATGCAACAACAGTCGTCCTGTTATCGCGGAGAAGATGGTGCATCCGGGAGGATTCGAACCTCCGACCGCTCGGTTCGTAGCCGAGTACTCTATCCAGCTGAGCTACGGATGCATCGGGGAACTGCTTTACGACTGATTTCAGCGTTACCGCTGTTATCGCGGAGAAGATGGTGCATCCGGGAGGACGACTCACTTCCCTCACCCTGTGGCGCCGTTGCTTACACAACGTCATCCTCCCAGGTACTGGCGATTATCTCGCAGACCATGCAACAACAGTCGTACTGTTATCTCAGGAAAGATGGTGCATCCGGGAGGATTCGAACCTCCGACCGCTCGGTTCGTAGCCGAGTACTCTATCCAGCTGAGCTACGGATGCATCAGGGAGAACTTGCTTTACTACGCGTCAGTGCCACAACTAACACTTGCCACACTGAGTAAGATGGTGCATCCGGGAGGATGACTCGGCTTTCGCCTCGCCCTGTGGGCCGTTGCTTATGCAACGTTATCCTTCCTGGTGCCGGCGGTTATTACCGCTACCCCACCACCTCTTCATTGCTGAAGAAATGGAAAATATGGTGCATCCGGGAGGATTCGAACCTCCGACCGCTCGGTTCGTAGCCGAGTACTCTATCCAGCTGAGCTACGGATGCAAAATGGCGGTGAGGCGGGGATTCGAACCCCGGATGCAGCTTTTGACCGCATACTCCCTTAGCAGGGGAGCGCCTTCAGCCTCTCGGCCACCTCACCACACGCCTCTTACGAGTGCTTCGAAGAACTTGTTTCCGCTCTTCGTCGCTGCGATGGCGCACATATTACTTTCTGGTACTTATAAGTCAAACAATTTTTCGAGACCTTTTTCCGTTTGCACACTTACCGCGCAATTAGCCTGCAAAAACGGCAAAAAGAGTGTTTTATCAACAGGAATTCAGCGGGTTCCGCCCGCGAAAGCCAAAAGATAAATGTCGCGGAGGGTAGGCAATAAACAAAAAAATAGAGGCTGCAGGAGAAGAAAAGTGAGAAAAACCGCTGGCTGTTGGGATGCGCCTCACGGAATCGCGAGGCGCGAAAACCTTAGTAACTGGACTGCTGGGATTTTTCAGCCTGGATACGCTGGTAGATCTCTTCACGATGCACGGAGACTTCTTTAGGGGCATTAACGCCAATACGAACCTGGTTACCCTTAACCCCTAAAACTGTCACAGTGACCTCATCTCCAATCATGAGGGTCTCACCAACTCGACGAGTCAGAATCAGCATTCTTTGCTCCTTGAAAGATTAAAAGAGTCGGGTCTCTCGTATCCCGGCATTATCCATCATATAACGCCAAAAAGTAAGCGATGACAAACACCTTACGGTGTAAGCAGTCACGGCATCACATTCTGTTAAACCTAAGTTTAGCCGATATACACAACTTCAACCCGACTTTATCGTTATCAGTGCTTCTCTCGCACGATACCGTAATCCGGGGATCACGGCATCTATGCATTTATAGTTATTACAGTTTTGCGCTGACCCAGCCTTTCACACTGGCTAACGCTGAAGGGAGTGCAGACGCATCGGTACCACCGGCCTGAGCCATATCCGGACGACCGCCTCCTTTGCCACCCACCTGCTGGGCGACCATTCCAACCAGCTCCCCCGCCTTCACGCGATCTGTCACATCCTTAGACACACCGGCAATCAGAGAAACCTTACCATCCGCTACCGTGGCTAACACGACAACCGTTGAACCCAGCTGGTTCTTCAGGTCATCAACCATGGTACGCAGCATTTTCGGCTCAACGCCGGTCAGCTCGCTGACCAGCAGCTTAACGCCATTAATCTCTTCCGCTTTGCTGGAGAGATTTGCGCTCTCCTGCGCCGCAGCCTGCTCTTTCAGCTGCTGCAGTTCTTTTTCCAGCAGACGCGTACGCTCCAGCGCGGCACGCACTTTATCGCCGAGGTTGTGGCTGTCGCCCTTCAGCAAGTGGGCGATGTCACCCAGCACATCGCTTTGCGCATGCAGGTTAGCGATCGCAACTTCACCGGTCACGGCTTCAATACGACGCACGCCCGCAGCGGTCCCGGATTCAGACGTAATGCGGAACAGGCCGATATCGCCGGTACGCGAGGCATGCGTACCGCCACACAGCTCGGTGGAGAAATCACCCATGCTCAGCACGCGAACGCGATCGTCATACTTCTCGCCGAACAACGCCATCGCGCCGGACTCCCGCGCCGCATCGATATCCATAATGTTGGTTTCAACCGGCAGGTTGCGACGGATCTGCGCATTGACCAGATCTTCCACCGCCCGAATCTCTTCCGGCTTCATGGCTTCGAAGTGAGAAAAATCAAAGCGCAGCGCTTTGTCATTCACCAGCGAGCCTTTCTGCGCCACGTGCGTACCCAGAACCTGGCGCAGCGCGGCATGCATCAGGTGAGTCGCAGAGTGGTTCAGGCGAATACGCTGGCGACGAGCCCGATCGACATCAGCCTGTACCGCGTCGCCCACTTTCAGCGCGCCGCTGGTCAGTTTACCAATATGGCCGATGGCCTGACCGTATTTCTGCGCATCGTTGACCACGAAGGAGAAGCCGGCGCCTTTCAGTTCGCCTTTATCGCCCACCTGACCGCCGGATTCCGCATAGAACGGCGTCTGGTCCAGAATCACCACCGCGTCCTGGCCGGCTGCGACGGTATCAACCGCTTTACCATCGATGAACAGCGCGGTCACTTTCGCATTCAGTTCCAGGTGGTCATAGCCTTTAAACTCGGATGCGCCGTCAACGCGAATCATCGCGTTGTAGTCGGCGCCGAAACCGCTGGACTCGCGCGCGCGGCGACGCTGCTCTTCCATCGCCGCTTCAAAGCCCGCTTCGTCGACTTTAATGTTGCGTTCGCGGCAGACGTCAGCGGTCAGGTCAACCGGGAAACCGTAGGTATCGTACAGACGGAAAGCGGTTTCGCCATCCAGGGTGTCGCCTTGCAGTTTTGCCAGCTCTTCATCCAGCAGCGCCAGACCACGCTCCAGGGTACGGGCAAACTGTTCTTCTTCCGTTTTCAGCACCTGCTCAACCTGGGCCTGCTGCTGCTTCAGCTCTTCGCCCGCGGAGCCCATCACCTCAATCAGCGGGGCAACCAGTTTCCAGAAGAAGGTCTCTTTCGCGCCCAGCATGTTGCCATGACGCACGGCACGACGAATGATGCGGCGCAGCACGTAGCCACGGTTTTCATTCGACGGGATCACGCCATCGGCAATCAGGAACGCGCAGGAACGAATATGGTCAGCGATAACGCGCAGCGACTTGTTGGTCAGATCGGTGGCGCCGGTGACTTTCGCCACGTTCGCGATCAGGTTGCGGAACAGGTCGATGTCATAGTTGGAGTTCACGTGCTGCAGAACGGCAGCGATACGCTCCAGACCCATACCAGTGTCGACGGACGGCTTCGGCAGCGGCTCCATGGTACCGTCAGCCTGACGGTTAAACTGCATGAAAACGATGTTCCAGATTTCGATGTAGCGATCGCCATCTTCTTCCGGGCTCCCCGGAGGACCGCCCCAGATGTGGTCGCCGTGGTCGAAGAAGATTTCGGTGCACGGGCCGCACGGGCCGGTATCGCCCATCTGCCAGAAGTTGTCAGAAGCGAATGCCGCGCCTTTATTGTCGCCAATGCGAATAATACGTTCCCGCGGAACGCCGACTTCATTAGCCCAGATATCAAAGGCTTCGTCATCGGTTTCGTAGACGGTTACCCACAGTTTATCTTTCGGCAGCGCAAACCAGTTTTCACCGGTCAGCAGTTCCCATGCGTACTTGATGGCATCCTGCTTGAAGTAATCGCCGAAGCTGAAGTTACCCAGCATTTCAAAGAAGGTATGGTGACGCGCGGTGTAACCGACGTTTTCCAGATCGTTGTGTTTACCGCCCGCACGCACGCAACGCTGCGCGGTCGTCGCGCGAGAATAATGACGTTTGTCGAGACCCAGGAAAACATCCTTGAACTGGTTCATCCCGGCGTTGGTAAACAGCAGGGTCGGGTCGTTGTGCGGCACCAGGGAGCTGCTTGCAACTACCTGATGTCCCTTGCTATGGAAAAAATCGAGAAACGCCTGACGGATCTCAGCGGTGCTCTTGCTCATAATTATCCTGAAATCAAGCTAACGAAATGTCGCAGGAAGCGACTGCCCGGTTTTGCAACCGGCAGGCTACCTCACGGAAATAAGTGGGGATAAGATAAGTTTTCTTTACGGGGAAGTAAAATACCCGATGGGTCAATCTGCAAAATTTCGCCAGATTTCCTGAATATCTTCCATCAAATAGCCGCGGTACAGTAAAAAGCGCTGGATTTTAACTTTTTCGGCAAATGCCGTTGGTAGCGGTTCGCCAAACTTGCGCTGCGCCTGCGCTTTCGCCAGCGCCGCCCAGTCGATGTCGCACTCGCGCATGGCGCTTTCGCTGACGTCACGTGGAATACCTTTCTGGTTAAGCTCCTGACGAATGCGCGCCGGGCCATAGCCTTTGCGGCTGCGGCTGGCGATGAACTGACGGACGAAACGGCCGTCATCGAGGTAGCGGTTTTCGCGGCACCAGGCGATGACGGTATCCACCTCTTCCGGCGTCACGTCCAGCGTTTCAGGGCCATTTTTCCCCAGTACCGGGGCGGCAAGCTTACGCCGCAGCTCCTGTTCACTATGGTCGCGCATGGCCAGAATACGAATCGCGCGGTCCAGCAGGCGGGCGTAGCCGGAACGGCGGGATGAAGGTTCAGTCACAGGCACCTCGGCAATCCAAAAGCAAAAGGGCTGCATCCGCAGCCCTTAGTCGTCTTTTCCGAAGATTATCAGAAATCTTCGTGGGTTTCTTCTGCACCCGCTCCGTTGCCGTCAACCGCGAAGTCCGGAGTGGCATCCTGGTTGTTCAGCAGCAGTTCACGAACTTTTTTCTCGATCTCTTTTGCCGCAGCCGGGTTCTCTTTCAGCCAGGAGATAGCGTTCGCTTTACCCTGACCAATTTTGTCGCCGTTGTAGCTGTACCATGCGCCAGCTTTCTCAATCAGCTTCTCTTTCACACCCAGGTCAACCAGCTCTCCGAAGAAGTTAATCCCCTCTCCGTAAAGAATCTGGAATTCGGCCTGTTTGAACGGCGCGGCAATTTTGTTTTTCACCACTTTCACGCGGGTTTCGCTACCCACGACGTTATCGCCCTCTTTCACCGCCCCGATACGGCGGATATCCAGACGCACGGAGGCGTAGAATTTCAGCGCGTTACCACCGGTGGTGGTTTCCGGGTTACCGAACATCACGCCAATTTTCATACGGATCTGGTTGATGAAGATCAGCAGGGTGTTGGACTGCTTCAGGTTACCCGCCAGCTTACGCATCGCCTGGCTCATCATGCGCGCCGCGAGGCCCATGTGAGAGTCGCCGATTTCGCCTTCGATTTCCGCTTTCGGCGTCAGTGCCGCCACGGAGTCGACGACGATAACGTCTACCGCGCCAGAGCGCGCCAGCGCATCACAGATTTCCAGCGCCTGCTCACCGGTGTCCGGCTGAGAGCACAGCAGATTGTCGATATCTACGCCCAGTTTGCGCGCATAAACAGGGTCCAGCGCGTGCTCCGCATCGATAAAGGCGCAGGTTTTGCCTTCGCGCTGCGCGGCGGCAATCACCTGCAGGGTCAACGTCGTTTTACCGGACGATTCTGGCCCGTAGATCTCGACGATACGGCCCATCGGCAGACCGCCGGCGCCGAGGGCGATATCCAGTGAAAGCGAGCCGGTGGAGATAGTTTCCACATCCATGGAACGGTCTTCACCCAGGCGCATGATGGAGCCTTTGCCGAACTGTTTTTCAATCTGGCCCAGTGCTGCCGCCAACGCTTTCTGTTTGTTTTCGTCGATAGCCATTTTTACTCCTGTCATGCCGGGTGGAACCGGGTGGTGAATTCTGTTCTGTTGAGGCAATTATACTGTATGGTCATACAGTATCAAGTGTTTTGTAGAAATTGTTGCCAGAGGAGTTTCAAGGCATACGCCGCGGCCTGGCGGCGCACCGCTTCCCGGTCACCGGCGAAACATTCACATCGGGTGACGCCCTGCCCGTTCGCGCAGGCGACGGCAAACCACACGATTCCGACAGGCTTTTCCGCGCTGCCGCCGTCCGGGCCGGCGACGCCGCTCACCGAGATAGCATAGGTGGCGCGCGCGGCGCGCAGCGCGCCTACCGCCATCTCGACCACCACCGGCTCGCTCACCGCGCCGTGCTCGAGCAGCGTCACTTCGCTGACGCCGATCATCTGCGATTTAGCTTCGTTGCTGTAGGTCACGAACCCGCGTTCAAACCATGCTGAGCTGCCGGCAATATCGGTGAGCGCTTTCGCAATCCAGCCGCCGGTACAGGACTCCGCCGTCGTCACCGTCGCGGCGCGGGCTTTCAGCGCCAGCCCAACCTGTTCGCTCAGTTGCATTAATTCCGAATCTGTCATTATCGCCCCGTTTAAGCCAGATAAAGAGGCCATCAAAGATAGCACTTTCAGCACAGATATGGGGATGAGGTGATGAATTTACGAGGAGGCTTGCGAAAATGGGCGGCCCCGACACACGCGGGACCGCAAAAAGAGCCTGTTACTTCATGCTGGCCGCGATCAGTTCTACGTTGTGGCGCATCATTTTCACATAGCTATCCGCCACGCCGCCGGGTTTCGACAGCGCTTCCGGGTACAGCTCGCCGCCCGGCTGCGCCCCTGTCGCGTTCGCAATCTGTTTCACCAGCCGCGGGTCGAGCTGGTTCTCCATAAACCAGGTCCGCACGCCATCGGCCTTGATTTGTTTAATCAACGCCGCGACCTGCGCCGCGCTGGCTTCGCTTTCCGATGACAATCCCTGCGGCGCAAGGAAGGTCACGCCATAGGCCCGACCAAAGTAACCAAAGGCATCATGGCTGGTCAGAACCTTGCGTTTAGCCACCGGAATCGCGGTAAACTGGCTCTTCGCCCAGCCGTCGATCTCCTTCAGCTGGCTGATATAACGCTGTCCGGACGCTTCCAGCGCGGCTTGATCCTGCGGGTCGGCTTTCACCAGTCCGTTGAGGATATTCTGCGCGTAGAGCGCGCCGTTCGCGGCGCTGTTCCAGGCATGCGGATCGGTGACCGTTTTACCATCTTCATCCAGAGTGTGCGTTTTCACTCCGCTTGAGGCCACCACCAGCTCGCCTTTAAAGCCCGAAGCTTTAATTAATCTATCGACCCATCCTTCCAGACCGAGGCCGTTGACCACCACCACATCCGCCTTGCTGAGCAGCGCGCTGTCCTGCGGCGAAGGTTCAAAGGTATGCGGATCGCCGTCCGGGCCGACCAGCGTACTCACCTGCACATGCTCGCCGCCCACCTGCTGCACCATATCGCCAAGCACTGAAAAGCTACTGACCACGTTGAGCGTTTTCGCCATCGCCCCCTGCGTTGCCAGCCCTAATGCCAGCGCCAGGATGACTGCGGTACGTTTCATCATATTTCCTTACCCCATTAATTTGCGCCAGCTGACGACCAGTCGGCTGCGCGTGCCAAAAAACACCGAAATAAAAAAGATCCCGCTGGCGGTCAGCACAATCGATGGCCCGGCGGGTAAATTCGCCGTCCACGACAGGCTCAACCCCATCCAGGCGCAGAAGCCGCCAATCAGCGCCGCCAGCAGCAGGGTGCCCGGCAGCGTACGCGCCCAGCAGCACGCGGCGACCGCCGGCAGCATCATCACCCCCACCGCCATCAGCGTCCCCAGCACCTGGAACCCCGCCACCAGGTTCAGTACCAGCAGCGCCAGGAACAGACCGTGCAATAGCGCCGGCAATCGGGGACTGTTCACCTGTAGCCAGGCGCTATCAAAGGCTTCACTCACCAGCCCCCGATAAAGCAGCGCAATGCAGATTAACGTCAGGCTGGCGACCCCGGAGACAAACAGCGCGGCGTCGTTATCGACCGCCAGAATCGAACCGAACAGCAAATGCAGCAGATCAACGCTGGAGCCGCGCAGCGAAACCAGGGTCACCCCCAGCGCCAGCGATCCCAGATAGAACCCGGCAAAGCTGGCATCCTCTTTCAGCGGCGTGCGCCGACTGACCCAGCCCGCCACCAGCGCCACCACAATGCCGGCGATAAAGCCGCCGATAGTCATCGCCAGCAGCGACATCCCGCTGACCAGGTAACCCACCGCCACGCCGGGTAAAATCGCGTGCGACAGCGCATCGCCCATCAGGCTCATCCGGCGCAGCAGTAAGAAGACCCCCAGCATGGTGGTGCTCAGGGAGAGCGCCAGGCACACCAGCAACGCCCGGCGCATAAAGCCGAACTCGATAAAAGGCTGAAAAAAGGTATGCCAGATCATGCCAGCCTCGCAGAGCCGAAGGCGGGAAGGACCTCATCGGTATCGCCCCAGCGGGCGCGCTGCGGTTCCAGCAGCAGCGTTTCCGGGAAATGCTCCGCGACACGGTGGTTATCATGCAGCACCGCCAGCACCGTCTGCCCCTGCTGGTGCATCTCGAGGATCAGCGTCATCAGCTCACGGCTGGTTGATTCATCAATCCCGGTAAAAGGCTCATCAAGCATCACCAGCGGCGCCTGCTGCACCATCACCCTGGCAAACAGCATGCGCTGGAACTGGCCACCGGAAAGCGCTTCGATCGGCGTTGTCGCCATGGATGCCAGCCCCACCCGCTCCAGCGCCGCGCCGATGCGCCGGCGGAAGTCTTTGCCTATTCCGCGTAGCAACGAGACGTGCGGCCAGGCGCCCTGGCTCACCACATCCCGTACCGTCAGAGGAAACTGCGATTCCAGAGCGTGGCGCTGCGCCAGCCAGCCAATGACCGGGCGCGACCGCGTCCAGCGCAGCCTGCCGCTCACCGGAGGAATAAAACCGGCCAGCGTTTTCAGTAGCGTCGATTTACCGCAGCCGTTCAGCCCGACAATAGCCGTCAAGCTACCCGCAGCTATCACCCCATTCAGCGCCGGCGTAATCGCCAGCTCTTCGTAACCCGCAACCAGATGATCCAGTTCAATCATGGCAGGGCTACCGCCCACCAGCTTGCCAGCCACAGCACCGCCAGTAACGCGCAGGCGATACCCACACGTACCGCCGCGGAAGTCATAAAAAGAGAAGTCACCTTTCCTGCCCCAATAAATACGTTATAACATAACATTATTAGATCGACAGAAAAATGTAAATCAGCGGCAACGAAAGGAAATGCTGCAAAATGTAACAGGCTCCCCTCATGGCAGAGGGGAGCGACAAGGCAGGATGACTATCCGCGGGCCTGCGAAACGGCCAGACCCAGCTGCCAGACGGCCATCGCGTAGTGGGTGCTGTGGTTATAGCGGGTGATGGTGTAGAAGTTCGGCAGCCCGTACCAGTATTGATAGCCGGTACCGACATCCAGCCGCAGCAGGCTGGCCTGCCGGTGGTTCCCCAGCGGTTGCGTCGGCGTCAGGCCCGCCGCCGTGAGCTGGGAAATGCTGTATTGCGTTTTGAAGCCATTATCCAGGCCCGGCGCCTGGCCCAGCGCCTGCACCGCGACCGGATCGCCGCTCACCCAGCCGTGCTGTTTGAAGTAGTTGGCCACGCTCCCGATAGCGTCCACCGGATCCCACAGGTTAATGTGCCCGTCGCCGTTGAAATCCACCGCATACTGCCGGTATGAAGACGGCATAAACTGGCCGTAACCCATCGCGCCAGCGAAAGAACCTTTCAGATCCAGCGGGTCATCCTGTTCGTTGCGCGCCATCAGCAGGAAGGTTTCCAGCTCGCTGGAAAAATACTCAGCGCGGCGCGGGTAGTTAAAGGAAAGGGTCGCCAGCGCATCAAGGATGCGGGTTTTACCCATCACCCGTCCCCAGCGGGTTTCCACGCCAATGATCCCGACGATAATTTCCGGCGGTACGCCGTAAACCTGCCAGGCGCGGTTCAGCGCGTCCTGATACTGATCCCAGAACACCACGCCGTTCTGCACGTTATCCGGGGTGATGAACTGTTTTTTGTAGCGTAGCCAGGCGCCGTTCGGCCCGGTGGGCGGCAGCCCGCTCGGCGCCTGGCGATCCATCAGGCGCAGAACATAATCCAGACGTTTGGCCTGGGAGAGGATTTCATGGAGCTGCTGCCTGTCGAAGCCGTGTTTGCTCACCATCTTATCGATGAACTGCTCCGCCGCCGGGTTATTGGCGAAGTCGCCCCCCATTTGCATCACATTATGCTGCGGCTCGAGCAGAAAACCGCCGCCTCCTGTCGTCTCCGCTTGCGCGGTGGCTTTAGGTTTACTGCTACAGGCAGCGAGGAGAACACACAAGGGGAATAAAGCCAGATAGCGACGCTTCAGCATGGGACATCCATTTAACAAATTCGGCAAAGGATAATTATGGTAAAACATGCGCCCGTAAACAAGGAAGCGGCAATCGATTTGCCGACGAAATTGTCCCCTCGCCCTTCCCTTCTGCGGTTTATCCCTATCGCTACCTTCCCCCTTTGTGGCGGTGAAAATCGGTCCTCTTCGCTCATAATATTTCAAAATAAAATATTTATCTTTCATTTTGCGATCAAACTAACACTTTTAAATCTTTCAAAGTGATTAAAATCAGCTGCCAGTTAGCAAGAAAAATAACACTCTGAAGGAGAGAACAATGATTGAAGTCATTACCCACGGCGCCGAATGGTTTATCGGCCTGTTTCAGAAGGGGGGCGAGGTGTTTACCGGTATGGTCACCGGGATCCTGCCTCTGCTGATCAGTCTGCTGGTGATCATGAACGCGCTGATCAACTTTATCGGTCAGCAGCGGATCGAAAAGCTGGCGCAACGTTGCGCCGGTAACCCGATCTCCCGCTATCTGCTGCTGCCCTGCATCGGCACCTTCGTATTCTGTAACCCGATGACCCTCAGCCTCGGGCGCTTTATGCCTGAGAAGTACAAGCCCAGCTACTATGCGGCGGCCTCTTACAGCTGCCATTCGATGAACGGTCTGTTCCCGCATATCAACCCCGGCGAGCTGTTTGTCTACCTCGGCGTCGCCAGCGGGCTGACCACCCTTGGCCTGCCGTTAGGGCCGCTGGCGGTGAGCTATTTACTGGTGGGGCTGGTCACCAACTTCTTCCGCGGCTGGGTCACCGATCTGACCACGTCGATCTTTGAGAAAAAAATGGCCATCCAACTTGAACAGAAAGTCCGTCTGTCCGGAGCAACATCATGATGCGTATTCGTATTGAAAAAGGCGCCAGCGGCTGGGGCGGCCCGCTTGAGCTGGAGGCCGTTGCCGGTAAAAAAATCGTCTACATTACCGCCGGAACTCGCCCGGCCATCGTCGACAAAATCGCGAAGCTGACCGGCTGGCAGGCCGTGGACGGTTTCAAAGAGGGCGAGCCGCCGGAAGAGGAGATTGGCGTCGCCATTATTGACTGCGGCGGTACGCTGCGCTGCGGACTCTATCCGAAGCGCCGCATCCCCACCGTGAATATCCACGCCACCGGCAAGTCCGGCCCGCTGGCGCAGTACATCGTCGAAGACATTTACGTCTCCGGCGTAAAAGAAGAGAACGTTCACGCGCTGGGCGACAGCGGCTCAGCGCAGCCCGAGGCAAACCCGGGCAAACCCGCGCCGCGCGATTATGACACCAGTAAAAAGATTACCGAACAAAGCGATGGCCTGCTGGCCAAGGTCGGCATGGGAATGGGTTCCGTGGTGGCGGTGCTATTTCAGTCCGGGCGCGACACCATCGACACGGTGCTGAAGACTATTCTGCCGTTTATGGCCTTCGTCTCGGCGCTGATCGGCATCATTATGGCCTCCGGCATCGGCGACTGGATTGCCCACGGCCTGGCGCCGCTGGCCAGCCATCCGTTGGGGCTGGTGACGCTGGCGCTGATCTGCTCCTTCCCGCTGCTGTCGCCGTTTCTCGGCCCTGGCGCGGTCATCGCCCAGGTCATTGGCGTGCTGATTGGCGTGCAGATTGGCCTCGGCAATATTCCTCCCCACCTTGCGCTACCGGCGCTGTTCGCCATCAACGCCCAGGCCGCCTGCGACTTTATCCCGGTAGGCCTGTCCCTTGCCGAGGCGCGTCAGGACACGGTGCGCGTCGGCGTGCCTTCGGTGCTGGTGAGTCGGTTCCTGACCGGTGCGCCAACGGTGCTGATCGCCTGGTTTGTTTCCGGATTTATTTACCAATAAGAGGTTCCTGAAGATGACCGTGATTTACCAGACCACCATAACGCGCATCGGCGCCAGCGCAACGCTGGCGCTGGATGAGGAGATGCTGATTACCTTTCGCGAAGGCGCCCCGGCGGATATCGAGGAATATTGCTTTATTCACAATCACGGCGAGCTGTCCGGCACGCTGACGCCGGGCGCAGAGCTCCAGCTTGGCGAGCGGCGCTATCCGGTCACCGCCGTTGGCGATGTCGCCGAACAGAATCTGCGGGAACTGGGCCATATCACGCTGCGCTTCGACGGCCATCGCGTGGCGGAATTTCCGGGGACGGTCCACGTGGCCGGCCCCGTGCCGGAAGCCATCGCTCCCGGCTGCATACTCAAATTTGTTGCTTAAGTGGTAAGGAGAATACTATGAGTCAGGTTGCTGTTGTCATTGGCGGTGGACAAACCTTAGGAGAGTTTCTGTGCCGGGGCCTTGCCGCCCAGGGGTACCGCGTGGCGGTTGTTGATATCCAAAGCGATAAAGCCACGCGCGTCGCGCAGGCCATCAACGCCGAATTCGGCGAAGGGATGGCATACGGCTTCGGCGCCGATGCGACCAGCGAAGCCAGCGTGACCGCCCTCGCTCGCGGCGTGGACGAGATTTTCGCCCGCGTGGATCTGCTGGTCTACAGCGCCGGGATCGCCAAAGCGGCCTTTATCAGCGATTTCGCCCTCGGCGACTTCGACCGGTCGCTGCAGGTGAATCTGGTGGGCTATTTCCTGTGCGCCCGCGAATTTTCACGCCTGATGATTCGCGACGGTATCCAGGGACGCATTATTCAGATCAACTCCAAATCCGGCAAAGTGGGCAGCAAGCATAACTCCGGCTACAGCGCGGCGAAATTCGGCGGCGTCGGATTAACGCAGTCGCTGGCGCTGGACCTGGCGGAGTATGGCATTACCGTCCATTCGCTGATGCTCGGCAACCTGCTGAAATCGCCGATGTTCCAGTCCCTGCTGCCGCAATATGCCAGCAAGCTGGGGATCGCCGAAGAGGAGGTTGAACAATATTACATCGACAAGGTGCCGCTGAAACGCGGCTGTGACTATCAGGATGTCCTGAACGTGCTGATGTTTTATGCCAGCCCGCAGGCCTCCTACTGCACCGGGCAGTCGATCAACGTCACCGGTGGCCAGGTGATGTTTTAACCCGTTGTCGCCCCGGCTCGCGCTGCGCCGGGGCAACAGGATTCCGCCCTCATCTCGCCTCCCGGGTTTACCGGGTACATATTCAGGAGAAGATTATGGTTAGCGCCCTGATCACCGTCGCCGCCATCGCCTGGCTGGCACAGCTGGCCCTCGGCGGCTGGCAGATTCGTCTGTTTAACCGCGCCTTCGATCGGCTCTGCCAGCAGGGCCGCGTCGGCGTGGGCCGTTCAACGGGCCGCTTCAAACCGCGCGCCATCGTCGCCATCGCATTCGATGACCACGACCGCGTGAGCGATACCCTGCTGATGAAAGGCCTGACCGTCTTCGCTCGCCCGCGGAAAATCCCGGCGATCAACGGAAAACTCCGCGAGGAATTGCGGCCAGATATGATCTTTCCCCAGGATCCTCTCTGTCAGAATGCACTATCATTAGCGCTTAAACCGAAACATGTATAATTTCGTTGTAAAAGTAAATATCTTGCGAAATTATCACTTCGAAACTTAACGCAGGATAGGATACCACCGCTATGAAACCACGTCAGCGCCAGGCAGCCATTGTTGAGCACCTGCAGTCGCAGGGTAAATGCTCGGTTGAAGAGCTGGCGCAACACTTCGGAACCACCGGCACCACCATCCGTAAGGATCTGGTGATCCTCGAAAATGCCGGCACCGTCATTCGAACCTATGGCGGAGTGGTTCTTAACAAAGACGAGCCCGACCCGCCTATCGATCACAAAACGCTCATCAATACCGACAAAAAAGCGCTGATCGCCGAAATGGCCGTACGCTATATCCACGACGGCGACTCGATCATCCTTGATGCCGGCAGCACGGTGCTGCAAATGGTGCCGCTGCTCAGCTGCTTCAATAACATCACGGTGATGACCAACAGCCTACATATCGTCAACGCCCTCTCCGAACTGGATAATGAACAAACGATTCTGATGCCCGGCGGCACCTTTCGTAAAAAATCAGCCTCCTTTCACGGACAGCTGGCGGAAAACGCCTTCGAGCAGTTCAGCTTCGACAAACTGTTTATGGGCACCGACGGCATCGATCTGAACGCGGGCGTCACCACCTTCAACGAGGTCTATACCGTCAGTAAAGCGATGTGCAATGCCGCGAGGGAAGTGATTCTGATGGCCGATTCATCAAAGTTTGGTCGCAAAAGCCCGAATATCGTCTGCGGCCTTGAGCGCGTGGATAAGCTAATTACCGATGCCGGTATCGATCCGACATTCCAGCGGGCGCTGGAAGCGAAAGGCATTGAAGTGATTATTACTGGAGAAGATCATGAGTAACTTTCTGTTAGAAGCCGGACGCCAGACCCTGTTACTGGAGCTACAGGAGGCCAGCCGCCTGCCTGAACGCCTGGGCGACGACTTCATCCGTGCGGCGGAAACCATCATCCACTGCGAGGGAAAACTGATCGTTTCCGGCATCGGTAAATCAGGCCATATCGGTAAAAAGCTGGCGGCGACCTTCGCCAGTACCGGAACGCCCGCCTTTTTCGTCCACCCGGCGGAAGCGCTGCACGGCGACCTCGGGATGATCGATAGCCGCGATGTGATGCTGTTTATCTCCTACTCCGGCGGCGCCAAAGAGCTGGATTTAATCGTCCCGCGCCTGGAAGAGAAAGCCATTCCCCTGCTGGCAATGACCGGTAAACCCGCCTCCCCGCTGGCGCTGGCGGCGAAGGCGGTGCTGGATATCTCCGTGGAGCGCGAAGCCTGCCCGATGCATCTTGCCCCAACCTCCAGTACCGTCAACACCCTGATGCTCGGCGATGCGCTGGCGATGGCGGTGATGCAGGCGCGCGGTTTCAATGAAGAAGATTTCGCCCGTTCGCACCCTGCCGGCGCGCTTGGCGCGCGCCTGCTGAATAAAGTACACCATCTGATGCGCCGCGATGCCGATGTGCCGCGCGTCGATCTCAACACCCGGGTCATGGACGCGATGCTGGAGCTGAGCCGCACCGGGCTGGGGCTGGTCGCGGTTTGCGATGCGCAGAACCGCGTGCAGGGCGTTTTCACCGACGGCGACCTGCGTCGCTGGCTGGTGGGCGGCGGGACCCTGGATGATGTCGTCAACGCGGCCATGACCCGCAACGGCGTCACCTTACAGGCGCAAAGCCGTGCGGTGGAGGCCAAAGAGCGCCTGATGAAGCATAAAATCAGCGCCGCCCCGGTGGTCGATGAAAACGGTCACCTGGTGGGGGCGATTAACCTGCAGAACTTTTATCAGGCCGGGATTCTTTAAGCCCCAGACGCTTCGCCAGCCGGTGCAGGTTGGCGACGTCCAGTTCCAGGGCACGGGCCGCCGCCGCCCAGTTACGCTGGTTATCCGCCAGCGCCCTGGCAATCGCCTCGCGCTGGAATGCCTCGGTCGCCGCACGGAGATTGAACGCCCGTAGGGGCGCGGCCGGCGTTGCGGCAGGCCGCTCAGGCACATCGCCGGCAAACTGAAAATGCGCCGGTTCCAGCCGTACGTCATTGCCGGCCTGCGTCGCCCTTGCCAGCACCACCGCGCGGTGAATCGCATGTTCCAGCTCGCGCACGTTGCCGGGCCACGGCCACTCGCGCAGCTTCGCCCGCGTCGCGTCGCTTAACAGCACCTGCGCCAGCCCCATCCGCGAACGGCACTGTTCGCAGAAATAGCCCGCCAGCAGCACCGCGTCATCTTCCCGATCGCGTAGCGCCGGAACCGACAGCGGAAACACGCTCAGGCGGTGGTACAAATCGGCGCGAAAGCGCCCCGCAACCACCTCCTGGCGCAGATCGCGGTTGGTGGCCGCCAGCACCCGCACGTCAACCCGCAGGCTGCGATCGTCGCCGACGCGCTGGATATCGCCATACTGCAATACACGCAGCAGCTTGGCCTGCAGCGCCAGCGACAGTTCGCCGATCTCATCGAGGAATAAAGTGCCGTTATCGGCCATTTCAAACTTGCCGCTGCGGTTGCTGATCGCCCCGGTAAAGGCCCCTTTCACATGCCCGAACAGCTCGCTCTCCGCCACGCTCTCCGGCAGCGCCGCGCAGTTGAGATAGACCAGCGGATTGGCGGCGCGCGGCGACCCCTGATGCACCGCTTTCGCCACCAGCTCTTTACCGGTGCCGGTTTCGCCGCTAATCAGCACGTTCAAATCCGACGCGGCGACAATATCGATCTCTTTTTTCAGCTGCCGCATCGGCGCCGACAGGCCGATAATCTCCTGACGTTCGGCAGGCGAATAGCTTACGTTCGCCTCCGGGAGCACGTTCTGATTCTCCAGGCGGGCGATAAGCAGCGCATTATTCAACGCCCCCGCCACCAGCGCCGCAATCAGGCGCAGCTCTTCATCACTGAAGCTGTCGAAACGGTCGGCATCCATCCCGTCGAGGGTCAGCGCGCCGATCAGCGTTTGCCCGGCGAACAGCGGCAGCCCCACGCAGGCGTGAACTTTCAGGCTCTCCTGGCCTGGAATCAGCCCGTCATAGGGATCGGGCAGATCGCTGTCCGCCGGGAAACGCACCACGTCGCCGGCGCGGGCAATGGCCTCCAGCCGCGGATGCCCTTCCAGCGCAAAACGCCGCCCCAGCACATCCTGAGCCAGCCCGTCGATGGCCAGCGGCACGAACTGACGCGCGTCATAGCGCAGCAGCGCCGAGGCATCGCAGCCCAGCGCCTGCCGCAGGGTGGCGATCAGTCGCGAAAAACGGTCGGCATGACCAATATCGCTTTGTAAATCAATGGCGATTTTCGCCAGCACGTCCACGGAAAAGCTCATCGTCGCCTCATTGTCTTTTTGACAGTAACCATTGTCATAACGACTATTTTAATCATTGTCATTTTGACAACAACCTTTTTAACCAGAAACACAAAACACATTAATAATCAACAAATTAAAAAGTTGGCACGCAACTTGATATAAGCAAGACATCTTATTTGAACACGCTGAATTAATTGAGGTTGCTATGTCTATTCTGGTTAAAAATAACATTCATTGGGTTGGCCAACGTGACTGGGAAGTGCGTGATTTCCACGGGACGGAATATAAAACGCTGCGCGGCAGCAGCTATAACAGCTATCTCATCCGTGAAGAAAAAAATGTGCTGATCGATACCGTAGATCATAAATTCAGCCGCGAGTTCGTGCAGAACCTGCGTAGCGAAATCGATCTCGCCGATATCGACTACATCATCATTAACCATGCGGAAGAGGACCATGCCGGCGCGCTGACCGAACTGATGAACAGCATCCCGGACACCCCGATTTACTGCACCGCGAACGCCATCGACTCCATTACCGGCCACCACCATCACCCGGAATGGAATTTCAAGGTGGTAAAAACCGGCGATAGCCTCGACATCGGTAATGGCAAACAGCTGATCTTCGTCGAAACGCCGATGCTGCACTGGCCGGACAGCATGATGACCTACATGACCGGCGACGCGGTGCTGTTCAGCAACGACGCCTTCGGCCAGCACTACTGCGACGAACATCTGTTTAACGACGAAGTCGATCAGAGCGAGCTGTTCGAACAGTGCCAGCGCTACTACGCCAATATCCTGACGCCGTTCAGCCGGCTGGTGACGCCGAAAATTACCGAGATCCTCGGCTTCAATCTGCCGGTGGATATGATTGCCACCTCCCACGGCGTGGTGTGGCGCGACAACCCGACGCAGATCGTTGAGCTGTATCTGAAATGGGCCGCCGATTATCAGGAAGACCGGATTACCATTTTCTACGACACCATGTCGAACAACACTCGCATGATGGCCGACGCTATCGCCCAGGGGATTACCGACGTTGACCCACGGGTGGCGGTGAAAATCTTTAACGTTGCCCGCAGCGATAAAAACGACATTCTGACCAACGTATTCCGCTCGAAAGGCGTGCTGGTGGGCACCTCCACCATGAACAACGTGATGATGCCGAAAATCGCCGGCCTGGTGGAAGAGATGACCGGCCTGCGTTTTCGCAACAAACGCGCCAGCGCCTTTGGTTCCCACGGCTGGAGCGGCGGTGCGGTAGACCGCCTGTCCACCCGTTTACAGGATGCCGGTTTTGAAATGTCCCTCAGCCTGAAAGCGAAATGGCGCCCGGATATGAACGCGCTGGAACTGTGTCGCGAACACGGGCGTGAAATCGCCCGCCAGTGGGCCCTCTCCCCGCTGCCGGTCGCTGAAACCATTCCCGTGCCGCAGCAGGAAGCCTGCGCCAGTGCAGCCGCCACCGCGGCCGACCTCGGCCCATCGATGCAGTGCAGCGTCTGCCAGTGGATTTACGATCCGGCGACAGGCGAACCGAACCAGGACGTGCAGCCGGGTACGCCGTGGAGCGAGGTCCCGGATAGCTTCCTGTGCCCGGAATGCTCTCTCGGCAAAGAGGTCTTTGATGTCCTGGCAACGGAGGCAAAATGAGTGATGGCATCGTGATCATCGGCTCGGGCTTCGCGGCCCGCCAGCTGGTGAAAAATATCCGCAAGCAGGATACGCAAATTCCGCTGACGCTGATCGCCGCCGATAGCATGGATGAGTACAACAAACCGGACCTCAGCCATGTGGTCAGCCGCGGGCAAAGCGCCGATGACCTGACCCTGCAAACGGCTGGCGCATTCGCCGAACAGTACAACCTGCGTCTGTTCCCCCATACCTGGGTCAGCGACATCGACGCCGGGGCGAAAGTGGTGAAAAGCCAGGATCGCGCATGGCGCTACGATAAGCTGGTGCTGGCGACGGGCGCGACGCCGTTTATTCCGCCGGTACCGGGGCGCGAGCTGATGTTGACCCTCAACAGCCAGCGCGAATATGGCGCGGCGCAAAGCCAGCTGCGCGACGCCGGTCGCGTACTGATCGTCGGCGGCGGGCTGATCGGCTGCGAGCTGGCGATGGATTTCTGTCGCGCCGGTAAAGCGGTGACGGTGGTCGACAATTCCGCCAGCGTGCTGTCGGCGCTGATGCCGCCGGAGGTCAGCAGCCGTCTGCAGCATCGCCTGACCGGGATGGGCGTGCATCTGATGCTGAAAACCCAGCTCGAAGGGCTGGAGCAGACTGCCGACGGTATCCGCGTCAGCGTCGACCGCCAGCGGGCTCTCACCGTGGATGCGGTGGTGGCCGCCGCCGGCCTGCGCCCTGACACCGCGCTGGCCCAGCGGGCAGGTCTTAACATCAATCGCGGCGTGGTGGTCGACAGTCACCTGTGCAGCAGCCATCCGGCGATTTACGCCCTCGGCGACTGCGCGGAAATTAACGGTATGGTGCTGCCCTTCCTGCAGCCGATTTTGCTCAGCGCGATGTGCCTCGCTAAAAATCTGCTGGCGCAGCCTGGCGAACTGACGCTGCCGCCGATGCTGGTGAAGGTCAAAACGCCAGATTTACCGCTGCACCTGGCAGGCGATACGCGGCGGGAGGATCTGACGTGGCATATTGTTGCCGCGAAAGAGGGGTTAGTCGCCAAAGGCGTTGCTGCCGACAACCAGCTGCACGCCTTTGTCGTCAGCGAAGACCGGATGAAAGAGGCCTTCGCCCTGCTCAAACAGCTGGCGCGTTAACCACCTAATCCGGGTCGCGGCGTCAACGCCTTGCCCGGGCTACCGAACGGCACAGAGCCGTAGCCTGGTAGCCGGGGTGAGCCCAGCGCGACCCGGGAATATTTCGTTCAATGCGCCAGATCATCGTACCCGCGCCAGCGGTAATTGAGCACCGACAGCCCCCAGCAGGCGACAAACAGCCCGATGACCACAAAACCGGCGTCGCCAAGGTTATCATTGAGCGCGCCAACCCAGCGCCAGACGCCGCCGCTGAGGGCAAACTTGTCCATCAGCAGCCCCAGCGCTTCCAGGCCGCCGATAAATAACGCCACCACCACCGAGGTACCGGTGATGGTCATATTGTAATAGAGCTTGCGCTGCGGCTTACTGAACGCCCAGCCGTAAGCGCCGACCATCAGCACATTATCGAGGGTATCCACCAGCGCCATGCCGCTGGCAAACAGCGCCGGAAAGACCATGATTGACCAGATAGCGATCCCGCTCGACGCGCCGGCGGCGGAAATGCCCAGCACGCCGATTTCAGTGGCGGTATCAAACCCGAGGCCGAACAGAAAGCCCACCAGATACATCTGCCAGCTACGGCTAATCAGGCGAAAGGTCTTGCCAAACAGCCAGCTCATCATCCCGCCGCTCGCCACGAGCTCATCGCTCACCTTGCCGCCTTGCTTGAAGACCTGAAAACTACGCCAGACGCCACGCAAAATCACCAGATTGATCAGCGCCATCAGCAATAAAAACAGCGCCGATACCGCGGTGCCGATCGCGCTGCCGGTATCATGAAACCAGCTCATCTGCTGGCCGAAGGCGGTAGCGGTGGCGGCAATGGCCGCCGAGGCCAGCACCACGATCGACGAGTGGCCTAGCGAAAACCAGGCCCCGACGGCAAACGGCCTGCGTCCCTGCTGCATCATTTTGCGGGTCACGCTGTCAATCGCCGCAATATGATCGGCATCGACGGCGTGGCGCAGTCCGTATCCCCAGGCCAGCAGACTGGCGGCCATCAGCGCGCCGCTGTCGCCAAACGCCTGCCACGCCCAACCCCAGGCCAGCAGATTTGCCAGAATCAGTCCCACCACCAGCGCCGCGGCGCGCGGCTGCTGGCGTAAAATCGTCACTATCATGATTATATCCTATGAGCCTGCCAGCGAGCGGCGGCGACAACCGCCTGACCGAATGCGGTTGCCCCATCTCCGGCAGGCAACCGCTGCGGAAATAGCAGAGTAAAATCCGCCAGATAAAACGTCAATCGGGAGACCAGCAGCCGGTTGTGCAGCACCCCGCCGCCGCTAAAGGCCAGGGTCGCGATCCCGCGCGCGGTGGCGCAATCGCGAGCCATCGCAGCCAGCCCGCAGGCCAGACCCAGCTCTCCGTCGCGCCAGGGCAGGCGACCACGCAGGATTTGCAACCGATGCATTTACTGGCGTCGGCGATAATGAAACGGTTCATCCATTTCTCCAGCAGTAAGAAGGTTACGCCGCGGAGGAGGCATAATACGTTCCATTTTTTATCACAATGATAATAAAGGAGATTAACCAGCTAAGTTCTGTCATCGTCACATCTGACGATGACAGATGACGATGTCAGGCGAAGGGGCCTGCGGCTATCGAGTCACGTTCAATCAGCTCGCCGGGGAAGGTTTGCTGGTATTTTAGATCGCCGCCGTCGAGCATAAAGATCAGCCGGTTAATGCTCTCTTTGATCATTTCCGTCACCGGTATTTTGACGCTGGAGAGCGCCGGGACCATATAGGGCGCCAGCACGATATCATCGAAGCCAATCACCGACACCTGCTCCGGCACCTTCACGCCGTGCTGATGCAGCTGCTTCATCGCGCCAATCGCCATGTCGTCGTTGCTCGCCACCAGCGCGCTGAAGCGGGCGTTACGCTGACGCAGGGTTTCAACCCCGGCGGCGCCGGTTTCCGGCGTCCATTTCCCTTCAACAATCAGCTCGTTATTGAGCGTAATCCCGTGCTGCGTCAGCGCATCTTTGTAGCCGGAGAGACGCTCAATGCCGGTGGGAGAATCCAGCGAGCCGGTAATAAACGCGATGTCGCGATGACCGTGAGTAATGAGTTTCTCCACCGCCGCAAAGGCCGAGGCTTTTTGATCGGACCAGACGCAGTGGCTGGCGTTGCGCCGCAGGCGCCGGTTAAGCACCATAATCGGCTGCGACTGATTCTCGACGATCGCGTCCATCTCATCGACGCTAAGAAAGCGCGGGTAGATGATAATCGCATCGCAGCGCAGATCGAGCAGGTACTGAATCGCCTCGCGCTCCTCCTGTGCGCTGTGCTTACCATCGGCCAGAATCAGCTGCCGCCCCTTGTCTTCGGTCATCCGCGCGACGTGAAACAGCAGCTCGCTAAAATAGACCCCGTGATAGAGGGTGTTCGTCACCACCAGTCCCAGGGTCTGGCTCTTTTTGGTGGCGAGGTTGCGGGCCAGCAGATTAGGCCGGTAGCCGCTTTCCGCCACCGCCTGGAACACGCGATCTTTCGTCTCCTGGCTGACATAGCCGTTGCCCGACAGCACCCGGGAAACGGTCGCCTTCGACACTCCCGCGCGTTTCGCCACCTCCAGCATCGTTGCCATGTTGTTCTTCCTGTTACTCAAGATGTTCGCAGTGTACTGCACGCCTCGCCGTTTTACAGCTTTCCGATGCGCGCCCCGTGGTTTCTTCTCCGGGCGACAAAGCGATCAAAATCACAAATTTGAAAACTGATTTTTTTAGATCTTGTATGAATCAATGAAACTCATCATGATTTTGTGGAACCGGTTTCCTACGTATGTACCCTGACACGCCGTTTTACGGTGCGATAACAAGCCAGTACCCTATTGATTAAACAGGATAAAACCGATGTCTAAAAATTATGCCGCCCTGGCAAAACAAATTCTGACGGCGATAGGCGGGGTTGATAACGTCACGGCGGTCACCCACTGCATGACCCGTCTGCGCTTTGTGGTCAAAGATCATGCGCAGGTGGATAGCGCCACGCTGAAAAGCCTGAAAGGCGTGCTTGGCGTGGTACGTAACGATAACCAGTGCCAGGTGATCATCGGCAACACGGTATCGCAGGCGTTCAGCGAAGTGGTCAGCCTGCTGCCGGGGGACATGCGCCCGGAGGAACCGCAGGGCAAACCGCCGCTGACCTTAAGACGCATCGGCGCCGGGATCCTCGACGCGCTGATCGGCACCATGTCACCGCTGATCCCGGCCATTATCGGCGGATCGATGGTCAAACTGCTGGCGATGATCCTCGAGATGACCGGGGTGCTGCCTAAGGGCTCCCCCACTCTCACCATCCTGACCGTTATCGGCGACGGAGCCTTTTTCTTCCTGCCGCTGATGGTCGCCGCCTCCGCGGCGGTGAAGTTCAAAACTAATATGTCGCTGGCGATCGCGATTGCCGGGGTGCTGGTGCACCCGAGCTTTATCGAGCTGATGGCGAAAGCCGCCGAGGGCGAGCACGTCGAATTCGCCTTTATCCCGGTGACGGCGGTAAAATACACCTACACCGTTATTCCGGCGCTGGTGATGACCTGGTGCCTCTCCTGGATCGAACGTTGGGTCGATCGCATCACGCCGGCGGTCACCAAAAACTTCCTCAAACCGATGCTGATCGTGCTGATCGCCGCGCCGCTGGCCATCCTGTTGATTGGCCCGCTCGGGATCTGGATCGGCAGCGCCATCTCCGCGCTGGTATATACCATTCATAGCTATCTCGGCTGGCTGTCGGTGGCGATTATGGGCGCCCTGTGGCCGCTGCTGGTGATGACCGGGATGCACCGCGTCTTTACTCCGACGATTATTCAGACCATTGCCGAAACCGGTAAAGAAGGGATGGTTATGCCGTCGGAAATCGGCGCCAACCTGTCGCTGGGCGGCTCATCGCTGGCGGTGGCATGGAAGACCAAAAACCCGGAACTGCGCCAGACGGCGCTGGCGGCGGCGGCCTCGGCCATTCTGGCCGGGATCTCCGAACCGGCGCTGTATGGCGTGGCGGTCAGACTGAAACGTCCGCTGATCGCCAGCCTGATTAGCGGCTTTATCAGCGGCGCGGTGGCCGGTATTGCCGGGCTTGCCAGCCATTCCATGGCGGCGCCGGGCCTGTTCACCAGCGTCCAGTTCTTCGATCCGGCCAATCCGATGACTATCGTCTGGGTCTTCGGCGTGATGGCGCTGGCGGTGGTGCTCTCCTTCGTGCTCACCCTGCTGCTCGGCTTTGAAGATATTCCGCTCGAAGAGGCCGCCGCCGATGCCAGGCAGCGCCAGATCGCCACCGAAGCATCACCCGTCTGAACACTATTGAATTGAAATTGAGGTAACGCATGTCGACTTTTCCACAGGGATTTTTATGGGGTGGCGCTATCGCCGCCAACCAGGCTGAAGGCGCCTGGCGGGAAGGCGGTAAAGGGTTGACCACCGTTGATACGATCCCCCACGGCGCGAACCGGATGCCGGTTAAGCTGGGGCTGGAGAAGCGTTTTCAGCTGCGGGAAGATGAGTTTTACCCGAGCCACGAGGCGATCGATTTCTATCATCGTTATCAAGAAGATATTGCCCTGATGGCGGAGATGGGCTTTAGCGTGTTCCGCACCTCCATCGCCTGGAGCCGCCTGTACCCGAACGGCGACGAGCTGCAGCCCAACCCGGAAGGTATCGCCTTCTATCGGGCACTGTTCGCGGAGTGCAAAAAGCACGGCATCGAGCCGCTGGTCACCCTGTGCCACTTCGACGTCCCGATGCATCTGGTCACCGAATACGGCTCCTGGCGCAATCGTAAGATGGTAGAGTTCTTTACCCGCTACGCCCGTACCTGTTTTGAAGCCTTCGACGGGTTGGTGAAATACTGGCTGACCTTTAATGAAATCAACATCATGCTGCATAGTCCGTTCTCCGGCGCCGGGCTGGTGTTTGAAGAGGGTGAGAATCAGGAGCAGGTGAAATACCAGGCTGCGCACCACGAACTGGTGGCCAGCGCGCTGGCGACCAAAATCGCCCATGAGGTGAACCCGCAAAACCAGGTGGGCTGTATGCTGGCGGGCGGCAATTTCTACCCTTACTCCTGTAAGCCGGAGGATGTGTGGATGGCGCTGGAGAAAGATCGCGAAAACCTGTTCTTTATCGACGTCCAGGCGCGCGGCGCCTACCCGGTATGGGCGGCGCGGGTATTCCGCGAAAAAGGGGTCACCATTGCCAAAGCGCCGGGCGATGACGAGATCCTGAAAAATACCGTCGATTTCGTCTCTTTCAGCTATTACGCCTCGCGCTGCGCTTCGGCGGAGATGAACGCCAGCAATACCAACGCGGCTAATATCGTCAAATCGTTGAAGAACCCGCATATTCAGGCCAGCGAATGGGGCTGGGGCATTGATCCGCTCGGCCTGCGTATCACCATGAATATGATGTATGACCGCTATCAGAAGCCGCTGTTCCTCGTGGAAAACGGCCTCGGCGCCCGGGATGAGATCGACGCCAACGGCGAGATTAACGATGATTACCGCATTAGCTATCTGCGCGAGCATATTAAAGCGATGCGCGACGCCATCGAAGACGGTATTCCAGTGCTGGGCTACACCAGCTGGGGCTGCATCGATCTGGTTTCCGCCTCAACCGGCGAGATGAGCAAGCGCTACGGCTTTATCTACGTTGACCGCGACGATGCCGGCCGCGGCACCCTTGCGCGCAAACGTAAGAAGTCGTTCTGGTGGTACAAGAAGGTGATTGCCAGCAACGGCGAGGATCTGGCGTAAGGGCACCATCCCCGTAGCCCGGCTAAGCGTCAGCGCGGGCCGGGGAAACCCGTCTCCGCCGCCGCTTCCAGCGGCGCGAAGCCGCCCTGTTCCTGCCAGGCGCGCAACGCGCGGTAAACCTCTTCGACGGCCGCGTTAACCGGTTCGGTCAGCGGGTAATAAAAACACGATATCCGGCTGAATGCCTAAAAAAATCACCGCGCCCACGTCCTCTTTCAACTGATCGATCAGATAGTTAAGCGGCATATTGTGGGTAGTCAGCATAAACATCTCCGCAATATCGTCCGGGTCGATAAGGCGGATTTCGCCGGGGGTTAAGTCCCATATCGGTGGCATCGACGATCGGCAGGCGCTCGGGACGCAGCTCGCGGATCGCCACGATATCGTTTTCCGGGGCGCTGCCGCCGTCAATCCCCCCCTCCTTTCCCGGATGAAACGTTTGGGTATTAACAAGAATGAGCTAGTATAAATTCGCGAGTCACTCAATCAGCCACACAAGGAGATATTATGGCGGTATCAGCACGTAACCAACTGACCGGCACGGTCAGCGCCGTCGCCACCGGCGCGGTCAACGATGAAGTTGAACTGACGCTGACCGGCGGCGCGAAGCTGGTGGCGATCGTCACCCACAGCAGCAAGGAAGCGCTGGGTCTGGTCACCGGTAAAGAAGCCATCGCGCTGATTAAAGCGCCGTGGGTGACCCTCGCCACCGAGGATTGTGGCCTGAAGTTCTCCGCCCGCAACCAGTTTGCCGGCAGCGTCACCCGTGTCACCGAAGGTGCCGTCAATGCGACGGTCCATATTCAGACCGACGCCGGTTTTGAGATTGTGGCCGTCGTCACCAATGAAAGCCAGGACGAGATGAAGCTGGCTCAGGGCAGCCGCGTGCTGGCGCTGATCAAAGCTTCCGCTATTCTGATTGCCACCCGCGCTTAACGGCGCGATGCCTCGTCCGGGCGACGGAACCGCAGCGGTTCGCGTGGCCCGGATAAGGCGCTAACGCCGCCATTTTCACCCTGTCGTCCCTCTTTTCCCGGCCCCTGACTCACTTCCCGGCCTTATCATTCGCCCCCTATCTAAATAATAATCATTTTCATTTATAAATAGCCTATGCTATATAACATAGCACTGGCTATAACAGATGATTAATTCACCATACCGATGCGAGGGATCCTATGCTCCACCTGCCGGCTCTGAAACACCTGATTTTTACCGCTCTGCTGACGCTGCTGGCGATCGCCCCGGCGCAGGCCAACGAGAAATTTAAAGTGATCACCACCTTTACGGTGATTGCCGATATGGCGCAAAACGTCGCCGGCGAGGCGGCGCAGGTCAGCTCGATCACCAAACCCGGGGCCGAGATCCACGAATACCAGCCCACCCCGGGCGATATTAAGCGCGCCCAGGGGGCACAGCTGATCCTCACCAACGGCCTGAACCTTGAGCTATGGTTCGCCCGTTTTTATCAGCACCTGAACGGGGTGCCGGAAGTGGTGGTCAGCGCCGGCATTCAGCCGATGGGGATTAGCGAGGGGCCTTATAACGGTAAGCCTAATCCGCATGCGTGGATGTCGGCGGATAATGCCCTGATCTACGTCGACAATATCCGCGATGCGCTGGTGAAGTACGATCCGGCGAACGCCGCTACCTATCGCCAGAACGCCGCGGCCTACCAGGAGAAAATCCGCCAGACCATGGCGCCGCTGAAGGCGGAACTGGCAAAACTGCCGGAAGAAAAACGCTGGCTGGTGACCAGCGAAGGCGCGTTCTCCTATCTGGCGCGTGATAATGGACTGAAAGAGCGCTATCTGTGGCCAATCAACGCCGATCAGCAGGGCACGCCGCAGCAGGTGCGCCAGACCATCGACACCATGAAGAAGGAGCATATCCCGACCATCTTCAGCGAAAGCACCATCTCTGATAAACCCGCGCGCCAGGTGGCGCGGGAAGCGGGCGCCCACTACGGCGGCGTTTTATATGTTGACTCGTTGAGCGCCGCCGATGGCCCGGTGCCGACCTACCTGGATCTGCTGCGCGTCACCACGCAAACCATCGTCCAGGGGATCAACGACGGCCTGAGGAAACAGTCATGAGCGCAGAGCTAGCGGGCCTGGCGGTCAACCAGGTCAGCGTCACCTATCGCAACGGCCACACGGCGCTGCGCGATGCGACCTTCAGCGTGCCGCGCGGTTCGATTGCCGCGCTGGTGGGGGTCAACGGGTCGGGTAAATCCACCCTGTTTAAAGCGCTGATGGGTTTCGTCCGCGTGGCCCGCGGTGAGATTGCCATACTCGGCCAGCCGGTTAATCGCGCGCTGCGCCAGAACCTGGTGGCCTATGTCCCGCAGTCCGAGGATGTCGACTGGTCTTTCCCGGTGCTGGTGGAAGACGTCGTCATGATGGGCCGCTACGGGCACATGGGCTGGCTGCGGCGGGCCAAAGCCGACGATCGGGAGATTGTCGACGCGGCGCTGGCCCGCGTGGGCATGAGCGACTACCGCCACCGGCAAATCGGCGAACTGTCCGGCGGGCAGAAAAAACGGGTGTTTCTCGCTCGCGCCATCGCCCAGCAGGGCAAAGTGATTCTGCTGGACGAGCCGTTCACCGGTGTAGACGTGCAGACCGAGGCGCGAATCATCGCCCTGTTGCGCGAGCTGCGCGATGAAGGCTGCACGATGCTGGTCTCAACCCATAATCTCGGGTCGGTGAGCGAGTTTTGCGACTACACGGTGATGGTCAAAGGCACCGTGCTGGCCAGCGGCCCTACGGAGAGCACCTTTACCGCCGAGAACCTCGAACTCGCCTTTAGCGGCGTATTGCGCCACGTGGTGCTCAACGGCGGAGAAGAGCGGATTATCACCGATGATGAGCGGCCGTTTATCAGCCGTCGGGCGGCAGGAGGCAAAAGATGAGCTGGCTAATCGAGCCGTTCGGCTACCAGTATATGCTGAATGCGATGTGGGTCTCGGCGCTGGTGGGCGGCGTCTGCGCCTTTCTCTCCTGCTACCTGATGCTCAAAGGCTGGTCGCTGATTGGCGATGCCCTCTCCCACTCCATCGTTCCGGGAGTGGCGGGCGCCTATATGCTCGGCCTGCCCTTCGCCCTCGGGGCGTTTCTCTCCGGCGGGCTGGCGGCGGGCAGTATGCTGTTTCTCAATCAGCGCTCGAAGCTCAAAGAGGATGCCATTATCGGCCTGATTTTCTCGTCGTTCTTCGGCATCGGGCTGTTTATGGTCTCGCTCAACCCAACCTCGGTGAATATTCAGACCATTATCCTCGGTAATATTCTGGCTATTGCCCCGGAGGATATTATTCAGCTGGCGGCCATCGGGGTGATTTCCATGACTCTGCTGCTGCTGAAATGGAAAGATCTGATGGTGACCTTTTTCGATGAAAGTCATGCCCGCTCCATCGGTCTGAATACCGGCGCGCTCAAGCTGCTGTTCTTCACCCTGCTGGCGGCCTGTACCGTCGCGGCGCTGCAAACGGTGGGCGCCTTTCTGGTCATTTGCCTGGTGGTCACCCCCGGCGCGACGGCCTGGCTGTTGACCGACCGCTTCCCGCGTCTGCTGGCCATTGCGGTCGCCATCGGTAGCCTGACCAGCTTTTTCGGCGCCTGGCTCAGCTACTATCTCGACGGCGCGACCGGCGGCATTATCGTCGTGGCGCAGACCCTGCTGTTTTTAATCACCTTCGTTTTCGCGCCGAAGCATGGCCTGCTGGCCAGCCGCCGTCGCGCCAGGGAGGCCTCATGCTGCTGAACTCGCTTCTTGAACCCTTCCAGTTTTCATTTATGGTCAACGCCCTGCTGGTGTCGGTTATCGTCGCCGTCCCCTGCGCGCTGCTGTCGGTGTTCCTGGTGTTGAAAGGCTGGGCGTTGATGGGCGATGCCATGAGTCACGCGGTGTTTCCCGGCGTGGTGGTGGCGTACATTATCGGTATTCCGTTCGCTATCGGCGCCTTTATCGCCGGGCTCTTCTGCGCCATCGCCACCGGTTATCTCGACGATAACAGCCGCATTAAGCGCGATACGATTATGGGGATTGTCTTTTCCGGGATGTTTGGCGCCGGTCTGGTGCTGTATGTCGCCATTCAGTCTGAAGTCCATCTCGACCATATTCTGTTCGGCGATATGCTGGGGATTTCCGCCAGCGATATCGGGCAAACATCGGCGATAGCACTGCTTATTGCGGCGATTATTGGGCTGAAATGGCGCGACTTTCTGCTGCACGCCTTCGATCCGCATCAGGCGAAAGCCAGCGGATTGCGCTGCGGCGTACTGCACTATGGGCTGCTGTGCATGATCGCCCTGACCATCGTGGCGACGCTAAAATCGGTAGGGATTATCCTGTCGATCTCGCTGCTGATTGCCCCCGGCGCCATTGCCCTGCTGCTTACCCGACGTTTCATCAGCGCGCTGCTGCTGGCGGTGGGAATCGCCGTCAGCTGTTCTTTTGCCGGCGTCTGGCTGTCGTTTTATCTCGACAGCGCCCCGGCGCCGACGATTGTGGTGCTGTTTACCGTGCTGTTTGTCATCACCTTTATTGCGACGTCAATACGTGACCATAAGACGGAGGCGTATTCGGGCGGCCTGTAGGCCGGGTAAACGCGATGGTAGCCCGGCCAAGCGCAGCGTCGGGTGACGAAGCGCAGAGTTCGCTCCCGCAGCGGCTACTTTTTCGGCCGGTATTTCTCCGGGAGTTCGGGAACCGGGCGTTTATCATCCAGCAGATGGCGCAAGGTGAGTATCGGGTGACGCCAGAGCATCCGCGGCCCCGCCCAGCGCATGATCTGCTTCATCTCTTCGCGTTTCGCCGGCTGGTAGCAGTGCACCGGGCACTGCTTACAGGCCGGTTTCTCTTCGCCAAAAATACATTTATCCAGTCGCTTATCAGCGTAGGCGTTGAGTGCCAGATAGTGCTCCACATCGGCCTGCGCCTGCGGGCAGCGCCGCTGATAGAGCGCGATCATGCGGCGAATAGTCTTTTTTTCACGATCGATACGTTTCCCCGCCATGGCCCTTCCCCACCATTAAAGATGCAGAAATAATACACCTTTAAAGGGCGTGACGCAGCCGTTTTTCCCGGCGGCTTATATCGGGTCAGCCGGCTTATCCACGTGGCCCAGCGATTTTTCCGGGAAGCAGACATCGCGCACCCGGCGCTTCAGCTCGGCGGCATCCGGGAAACCGTTATCCTGTTTGCGCTCCCAGACGGTCACCTCCCCTACGGTAATGGTGAAGATCCCCCCGGTGCCGGGGACCAGCGTCACCGAGCCAATATCGGTACTGAAGGTGTGCAGCAGCTCCTGAGCCATCCAGCTGGCGCGCAGCATCCAGTTACATTGTGAGCAGTAGGTGATGGTAATGGCTTGCTTACTCATAGTGCTTCCCCATGGTTCTTACCCCGATTATCAGGATCGTTAATTTTTAAGCCGAATTGTAATCAAATTTATGAATAAAAAATGGAGATTTGATGATTTTGTTGCAAATAGAAATGGTTATCATTAGTATTCGCAAAAAAAAGGAATGAGTCCATCCACGAAGGGAAATAACGGGGTGAATCGACAACTCTGGAAGTAACGCGTGAGCCGATACTAATAATGATCAAGGCGTGGCTACTATGTATAAATCCACTCAATCACCGGCCTGGTTTAAGAAAAGCCTGCTGGTGACTTCGTTGCTCGCAGCAATGTATCAGACCACCGCCGGGGCGGCTGATACCACCAGCACCACAGCTCCTACCAACGAGACTTTAGCCGATACCAGCGAACAGATGACGGTGACGGCGCCCGCGCCTGCGCTCAAAGCAGGCAGCGAGCATTCGGTAAGCGCTCAGGAGCTACAGGATAAAGGCGCCAAAGATTTTGGTTCCATCATGCGGTATGAACCCCTTATCAGCGCCACCGGCGCCAGCGGCGGCTCGGGTAATGGCAAAAGCGGCTTCGACCGCGGCGGCTATACCGGGTACAACATTCGCGGTATGGAAAGCAACCGCGTCGGCATCGACGTCGACGGCATCGCCCAGCCGGACGCTACCGGCCGTAGCTATGTGAGTCGCGCCGGCCTCAACACCTTCGGCATCGGCCGTGATTACATCGACCCATATATGTACGGCAGCGTCGATATTCAGTCCGGCGCCACCTCCACCGAAACCGCCAACAGTTCAATTGGCGGTAACGTCTCCTTCCGCCCCAAATCGGCGGATGATTATCTGCTTCCTGGCAAAACCAGCGCCTTTGGTTACCAGAGCGGCTACGATTCCGCGGACCGCAGCTGGCACAACGGCGTCACGGTGGCCGGCGGCGATGAGACCCTGCGCGGGATCTTCGTCTACAGCCGCCGCGACGGTCAGGAAACGGAAAATAACAGCGGCACGGTAGATGCTTACCCGGCCAACTGGCACTCCGATGCGTTTATGGCCTCCGGGATCTGGCAACCGAACGACGAACATAAGTTCACCAGCACCTTCGATTACTACCATAAAACTAACCATACTCATTACGACACCTGGGATAACAGCGGTAACAGCACGATTGGCGATGCCACCCAGACCAGCCAGACCCGCCGCTGGGGGCTGAGCCTGAAAGACGACTGGACGCCGCTGAATGACTATATCGACAGCGTCTCAACCAAAGTCTACTACCAGCATACCGAAGCCCACGACTGGACCTGGATGCCGGACAGCACCACCGGTTCGATGGAGACGGTCAATTCCAACTATGATACCGACACCTGGGGCTTCCAGACCGCGCTGGCGAAATCCGTGGGCCGCCACGACCTGAGCGCCGGTTTTAACGCCAGCACCACGAAAACCCAGCGCCCGTTCAGCCAGTCGCCGATCCCGAGCATCTACAGCGAAATCATGCAGCCGGAAGCGGACAGCCGCGGCTACACCGTCGCCGGCTTCGTACAGGATAAGATCAACTTCGATCTCGATAGCCACAACTTCGCCGTCATTCCCGGCGTGCGCGTGGTGCATCAGTCCACCAAACCGGAGAACCTCTCCGACCTGACCGCCAACAGCAGCGTCTTGAGCGAATCTTCGGTGGCTACTCTGTACGGCAAGAATTCCGACACCCAGGTTCTGCCCTCGTTGACCTTCCAGTACGACATCGCCCCGCGCCTGATGACCTACCTGCAGTACCAGCGTGGCGCGCAGTTCCCGAACGCCAGCCAGCTGTACGGTTCCTGGAACCTTGGCTCCAGCTATGCCGGAAGTCAGCAGTACGCGCTGATCGGTAATACCGACCTGAAAACAGAAACCAGCGATAACTTCGAATGGGGCATGAAGGGCGAAGTCACGGAAGGCATTACTATGCGTACCGCGCTGTTCTACAACAGCTACAAGAACTTTATCGCCTATACCCGCTATACCCGCGCCAACAACCCGGCGGAGTTCGCCAACGTTCCATCGAACATCTACACCATCTATCAGGCGGAAAACCGCGACAAAGCCTATATCTACGGCGGCGAAATCAGCGCTAAATTCAACTTTGGCACCTGGTTTGAAGAGGTTAACGGTTTGAGCGCGACGCTGGCCTATGGCTATAGCGAAGGGAAATCGAAATCCAGCTACAGCGGCGACAAATATGTCGACCTCGATAGCGTCGCCCCGATGAAAGCGATCGTCGGCGTGGCATGGGATGACCCGGCGAAACGCTACGGTACCGCCCTGACCGCGACCTTTGTTAAAGGCAAGCGGGCGACCGCGACCAACCGGGAGAGCTATAACAATACCGGTTCCGCCATTACCGACTCCACCAGCGAATATATGCGTGTACCTGGCTACGGCATGCTGGACTGGACAGCCTGGTGGCAGGTGGCGAAAAACGTGCGGCTGAACGGCGGCGTTTACAACATCACCGATCGTAAATACTGGGATTATCTGAGCAGCCGCAACATCGAGACCGCCACCAATCAGGACGCTAACGACAAAGCGCTGGCGGTGATGCCTGGCCGGACCTGGCAGCTGGGGGTCAACGTCGATTTCTGATCGCGCTAATAAGAGAGCCAGTAGCTTTCAGGATGCAGCCCCCCCTGCATTTTGCAAGAGATGGGCATAAACCTGCACCCCGGCCCCCGGCCGGGGAAACTCATCGTAGAGAAGGATGTGAATCATGCAAGACGTTCAACAGCCACACAACCCGCTATGGCAGCGCTATCTGACGACTAAAGCGCAGTCTTCCGCGAAATACGCCCGCGATATCGCCGCCGCAATGGGGATTAGCGAAGCGGAATTAACCGCCGCCCGCGTGGGCCACGACGCCATACGCCTGCAGGACGACGTGCGGGCCATCATCGCCGCGCTGGAGAAGGTTGGCGAAACCAAATGCATCTGCCGGAATGAATATGCGGTACATGAGCAGGTGGGCCAGTTTACCCACCAGCACCTCAGCGGCCACGCCGGGCTGGTACTGAACCCGCGCGCGCTCGATCTGCGCCTGTTCCTCAGCCAGTGGGCCAGCGCCTTCCACCTGAGCGATAACGGCCGCCAGAGCATCCAGTTCTTTGACCCGCACGGCGACGCGCTGCTGAAAGTCTATGCCACCAGCCAAACCGATATGGCGGCGTGGGATACGCTGCTTGCCGAACATAGCCAAACCGAGCCGGCAGCGCTGACCATCCGACCGGCCGATGCCGCCCGCTATGCCGATACCGCCGATGGCGCGGCGCTGGAAAGCGAATGGCGCGCGATGACCGACGTCCATCAGTTCTTCGGCCTGTTGAGAAAATATAACCTCTCTCGTCAGCAGGCTTTCCGCCTGGTCGGCGACGACCTTGCCTGCCGGGTTGACAATGAGGCCCTGCCCCGCCTGCTGGAAACCATCCGCGAAGCGGGGAATGAAATCATGATCTTCGTCGGTAACCGCGGCTGCGTGCAAATTTTCACCGGCGCCCTCGAAAAACTGGTGCCAATGCGCGGCTGGCTCAATATTTTCAACCCCACCTTTACCCTGCATCTGCGCGAAGACAGCATTGACGAAATCTGGGTGACGCGGAAACCGACCGCGGATGGCCACGTGACCAGCGTTGAGCTGTTTGCCCAGGACGGGACGCAAATCGCCCAACTGTACGGCCAGCGAAGCGAAGGTCATCCGGAGCAGGATCTGTGGCGCAGCCAGGTTGACCGCCTGACCACGGAAGGACAGATCGCATGAAACGCTGGTTGATGCTGATCGCCGCCTTTCCGCTGTTCGTTCACGCCGCCGCAGAACGCATCATCTCTCTCGGCGGCGACGTCACGGAAATTGTTTACGCCCTCGATGCCCAGCGGCAGCTGGTCGCCAAAGACAGCACCAGCACCTGGCCGGCCGCCGCGCAATCGCTGCCGGACGTCGGCTATCTACGCCAGCTGAATGCCGAAGGGATCCTCTCTTTGCGCCCGACGCTGGTGCTGGCAAGCGCTCAGGCCCAGCCCTCTCTGGTGCTGCAAAAGGTGCAGGAGAGTCGGGTGAAAGTGGTCAATATCCCGGGTGGTTACGACATGGCGGCAATTGATAAAAAAATCGCCGTGGTCGCCGATGCCCTGGGGAAACAGGCGCAAGGCGACGCGTTACGCCACGCCGTAGATGAACAGATCGCCAGGCTGCCGTCGCAGCCGCTTAACAAACGAGTGCTGTTTATTCTCAGCCACGGTGGCATGAACACCCTGGTCGCCGGGAAACAGACCGCGGCGGACGGGGCCATTGAGGCTGCCGGTTTGCAAAATGCGATGCAGGACTTTGACCACTACCGCAGCATGTCTCAGGAAGGGGTCATTGCCAGTCTGCCGGACCTGGTGGTGATCTCCGCCGATGGCCTGAAAGGGATGGGTGGTGAAGCCGGACTGTGGAAACTGCCCGGGCTGGCGCAAACGCCTGCCGGTCGCCATAAGCAGGTGCTGGTCATTGACGATATGGCCCTGCTCGGCTTCGGGCCGCGGACCCCGCAGGCGGTGAGCCAGCTGAGGCAAAAAGCGGAGCAGCTCCCCTGATGCGCTCCGCCCCCTCTCGCTCTCTGTGGCTGATGGCGCTGTTGCTGCTGGCGCTGACGCTGTTCGCCACAACCCTCGGCGCGATGCGTCTACCGCTCGCCAGCCTGTGGCCCTCCGGGGATGAGGTTCTGCGCCATATCTGGCTGACCATCCGTCTGCCGCGCGTGCTGCTGGCCCTGCTGGTCGGGGCGGCGCTGGCGCTCTCGGGCTGCGTGATGCAGGGGCTATTTCGCAACCCGCTCGCCGACCCGGGGCTGCTAGGCATCAGCAGCGGCGCGGCGCTGGCGGTCGCCTGCTGGCTGGTGCTCCCGCTGTCGGTACCGGTGCTGGTGGCGCTGTATGCGCCGATGCTGGCCGCGTTTATCGGCAGCATGGCGGTGATGGTGGTGATTTTTATCCTGAGCAGAGCCCGCGATGGCTCGTTATCGCGCCTGCTGCTGGTCGGTATCGCCATTAACGCGCTGTGCGCCGCCCTGGTCGGGGTGCTGGCCTGGATCAGCAACGACACCCAGCTGCGTCAGATGTCACTGTGGGGCATGGGCAGCCTCGGCCAGGCGGAGTGGTCCACGCTGCTGGTGGCGGCAACCTTAATGATCCCGGCCTCGGCAGTGGTGTGGCTGATGGCCTCGCGTCTCAATCTGCTGCAGCTTGGCGATGAGGAAGCGCACTATCTTGGCATTAACGTCCGGGCATTGCAGCGGCTGCTTCTGCTGTGCAGCGCGCTGCTGGTGGCGTCCTCGGTGGCGATTAGCGGAGTGATTGGCTTCATTGGCCTGGTGGTTCCGCACCTGATGCGGATGTGGCTGGGGCCGGACCACCGCGGCCTCGTGCCCGGTTCGCTGCTGGCCGGAGCGATATTATTACTGCTGGCCGATACCCTCGCCCGCACCGTCGCCGCGCCTGCCGAAATGCCGGTCGGTCTTTTGACCAGCCTGCTCGGCGCACCGTGGTTTTTGTGGCTTATTTTCCGCCAGCAGAGGGCGACCTATGGATAACCGTGATACCGCCTGTATCGCCCGTTCGCTCTCGCTGCGGCTCGGCAAACGTCTGGCGATCGATGATGTCTCCGTCGAGCTGCACGCCGGGGAGATGGTGGCGCTGATTGGCCCCAACGGGGCGGGAAAATCGACGCTGCTGCGGCTGCTGACCGGCTTTTTAACCCCCGACCACGGCGAGCGCCACATCGAAGGCCGCCCGCTGGAAAGCTGGTCTTCGGAGGCGCTCTCCCGTCGCCGGGCGGTGATGCTGCAAAGTACGCAGCTCCACGCCGACTGGCCCGTCGAGACGGTCGTCGCCATGGGGCGCTCGCCGTGGGGCAAAACCCCGGACCCGCAGATGATCCAACAGGTGATGGTCGAAACCGGCTGCGACCATCTGGCGGGCAGACGCTACCCTTCGCTCTCCGGCGGCGAGCAGCAGCGGGTGCAGCTGGCCCGTAGCCTCGCCCAGCTGTGGCGGGAAGAGACGCCCCAGGGATGGCTCTTTCTCGACGAGCCGACGTCAGCGCTGGACCTGTATTATCAACAGCACCTGCTGCGTCTGCTAAAACGGCTGACCCGCGGCGGGCAGCTACACGTCTGCGTGGTGCTGCACGATCTGAACCTCGCCGCGCTGTGGGCTGACCGTATTCTGCTACTGCATCAGGGGAAACTGGTGGCGCAGGGCACGCCGCAGGAGGTTATCCGGCAGCCGGTGATCGCCCGCTGGTACGGTGCCGAGGTGCGGATGGGCCAACATCCGGATCTCGCCATCCCCCAGGTCTACCTCGCGCCATAATCCCGGCGGGACGAGTATCCATGCGGTGCTCGTCCCCTGTAGAGACGGAATGAGGATCGCAGCCGCGCATATCGTCACTTTCCCTGAAATACCTATCTCCGTTATGATGTCCCCTCAATGTGATAACAACGAAAACAAAAAGATCGCAATTCATTAAGAATCAGGGACCTGGATAATACCCTATGAGTACAATCGATAATCTCGACGCCCATACCCCGATGATGCAGCAGTACCTCAAGCTGAAAGCTCAGCACCCGGAGATCCTGCTGTTCTATCGCATGGGGGACTTTTACGAGCTGTTTTATGACGATGCCAAACGAGCCTCGCAGCTGCTCGATATCTCGCTGACCAAACGCGGCGCCTCGGCGGGCGAGCCGATCCCGATGGCCGGGATCCCCCATCATGCGGTGGAAAACTACCTCGCCCGTCTGGTAAACCAGGGCGAGTCGGTGGCCATTTGCGAACAAATTGGCGACCCGGCCACCACCAAGGGGCCGGTCGAACGTAAAGTGGTGCGCATCGTGACTCCCGGCACCATCAGCGACGAAGCGCTGTTGCAGGAACGCCAGGATAACCTGCTGGCCGCCATCTGGCAGGATAGCAAAGGCTTTGGCTATGCGACCCTCGATATCAGCTCCGGGCGTTTTCGCCTGAGCGAGCCGGCCGACCGCGAAACCATGGCGGCGGAGCTGCAGCGCACCAACCCGGCTGAGCTGCTGTACGCCGAAGATTTTGCCGAGTCCGCGCTGATCGAAGGCCGCCGCGGCCTGCGCCGTCGCCCGCTGTGGGAGTTTGAAATCGACACCGCGCGTCAGCAGCTGAATTTACAATTTGGTACCCGCGACCTGGTCGGTTTCGGCGTCGAAAACGCGCCGCGCGGCCTGTGCGCCGCGGGCTGCCTGCTGCAGTATGTCAAAGATACCCAGCGCACCTCGCTGCCGCATATTCGTTCCATCACCATGGAGCGCCAGCAGGACAGCATCATCATGGATGCCGCCACCCGGCGTAACCTGGAGATTAGCCAAAATCTGGCCGGCGGCTTCGATAATACGCTGGCTTCGGTGCTCGACTGCACCGTAACCCCGATGGGCAGCCGCATGCTCAAGCGCTGGCTGCATATGCCGGTGCGCGACACCGCCATCCTCGTCGAGCGTCAGCAAACGATCGGCGCGCTGCAGGAGCGCTATACCGAGCTGCAACCGGTACTGCGCCAGGTGGGCGATCTGGAACGCATTCTGGCGCGGCTGGCGCTGCGTACCGCCCGCCCGCGCGACCTCGCCCGCATGCGTCATGCCTTCCAGCAGCTGCCGGAGCTGCGCGGAATGCTGGCCGACATCAGCTGCGCGCCGGTGCAGCAGCTGCGCGAAAAAATGGGCGAGTTCAGCGAACTGCGTGACCTGCTGGAACGCGCGATTATCGAAGCGCCGCCGGTGCTGGTGCGCGACGGCGGGGTGATCGCCCCCGGTTACCATGCAGAGCTCGACGAATGGCGGGCGCTGGCGGATGGCGCCACGGACTATCTCGATAAGCTGGAAATTCGCGAACGCGAACGTCTGGGGCTGGATACCCTGAAGGTCGGCTACAACGCCGTCCACGGTTACTACATTCAGATCAGCCGCGGGCAAAGCCAGCACGCGCCGATTCACTACGTCCGTCGCCAGACGCTGAAAAACGCCGAGCGCTATATTATTCCGGAACTGAAGGAGTATGAAGACAAGGTCCTGACCTCGAAAGGGAAAGCGCTGGCGCTGGAGAAACAGCTCTACGACCAGCTGTTCGATATGCTGCTGCCGCACCTTGCCGACCTGCAGCAAAGCGCCAGCGCGCTGGCGGAGCTGGACGTGCTGGTCAACCTCGCCGAACGGGCGGAGACCCTGAACTACTGCTGCCCGACCTTTAGCGATAAACCGGGCATCCGTATCAGCGAAGGCCGCCACCCGGTGGTTGAGCAGGTGCTGAAAGAGCCGTTTATCGCCAACCCGCTCAACCTGGCCCCGCAGCGCCGAATGTTGATCATTACCGGCCCGAATATGGGCGGTAAAAGTACCTATATGCGTCAGACCGCGCTGATCGCGCTGCTGGCCTATATCGGCAGCTACGTGCCGGCGGAAAAAGTGGAGATTGGCCCGATCGATCGCATCTTTACCCGCGTCGGGGCGGCGGATGACCTGGCCAGCGGTCGTTCAACCTTTATGGTGGAGATGACCGAAACCGCCAATATCCTGCATAACGCCACCGAACACAGCCTGGTGCTGATGGACGAAATCGGCCGCGGCACCTCTACCTACGACGGTCTGTCGCTGGCGTGGGCCTGCGCGGAAAGCCTGGCGAATAAGATCAAGGCCCTGACCCTGTTCGCCACCCACTACTTCGAGCTGACTCAGCTGCCGGAGAAAATGGAAGGGGTCGCCAACGTCCATCTGGATGCGCTGGAGCATGGCGACACCATCGCCTTTATGCACAGCGTTCAGGATGGCGCCGCCAGCAAGAGCTACGGTCTGGCGGTTGCCGCGCTGGCCGGCGTGCCCAAAGAGGTGATTAAGCGCGCGCGGCAGAAGCTGCGCGAGCTGGAGAGTATTTCCCCCAACGCGGCGGCCACCCAGGTGGACGGCACCCAGATGTCGCTGCTGTCGGCACCGGAGGAGACCTCCCCGGCCGTGGAAGCGCTGGAGCATCTCGACCCGGATTCGCTGACGCCGCGCCAGGCGCTGGAGTGGATTTACCGGCTGAAAAGCCTGGTGTAACGCCCCTCCTCTGCCCTTCATCCCCGGGCGCCGCCGCTGCGCTGCGCCCGGGAACCGAACGGCAAGCGCGGCGGACAGCCCCGACGCTTTAACCCACTCTCTCGCGTAAAAAATCGATAAATGTCCGCATCCGGGCGGGCATATACTGCTGATCGGCGTCACGCCGCAGAGCGCAGCCGGCACGTTGGTCATCGCCTTTTCCCTGATATGGGGGCTGGCGGCAGCTTGTGCAGCAGCGCAGCGTGCTGTGGAAATCGCACGGGGTGCTTTTCTGCGCCGCCGGTGTCACTCTCGTGCCCCTGCTGGATTGCTTACCGCTTAACAATCAGGCCATCGCGATGCGCCTGCAGCGAAAAAGGAAGAACCGATGAACCCATATCTACAAGAAGCAATCGACGCCCATGTGGTTATTGAAAACTGGTTAAACCTTGGGACGGGGAGCGTAAGCGCCCTGATGACGCGCTTTAGCTCTGATTTTACCATGATCGGCATCGGCGGAAACTACATGGACCATCAGGCGGTCTGCGCCTTTTTTGCCTCCGCGGGCGGCAGTCGCCCAGGGTTAAACATCACCCTCGATAGCCTGACAACGCTTAGCGAATGGCACGATGGCGCGGTAATCAGCTATCGGGAAACGCAGCGTTTGCCCGGACAGGATGAAACGGTGCGCTGGTCGACGGTCTTATTCAGGCAAGAAGCGGGGGCTATTTTGTGGCGTCATCTGCAGGAGACCAGACAGGCGTAGCGGCAAAGAAAAAGGCCCGATCGCACGACCGGGCCTTTTTGAGAGAAAATATCTTATTCGCGGAATAGCGCTTCGATGTTCAGCCCCTGGCCTTGCAGGATCTCCCGCAGACGGCGCAGGCCTTCAACCTGGATCTGACGGACGCGTTCGCGGGTCAGGCCAATTTCACGGCCAACATCTTCAAGCGTCGCGGCTTCGTAACCCAGCAGACCAAAACGACGGGCCAGGACTTCACGCTGCTTGGCGTTCAGCTCGAACAGCCATTTAACGATGCTTTGTTTCATATCATCGTCCTGCGTGGTGTCTTCCGGACCGTTGTCTTTCTCATCGGCCAGAATATCCAGCAGCGCTTTTTCCGAGTCACCGCCCAGCGGTGTATCCACTGAGGTAATGCGCTCGTTGAGACGTAGCATACGGCTAACGTCATCTACCGGCTTATCCAGCTGTTCGGCAATCTCTTCCGCACTCGGTTCGTGGTCCAGCTTATGGGACAACTCACGTGCGGTACGCAGATAGACGTTCAGCTCTTTAACAATATGGATAGGCAAACGGATGGTACGGGTTTGGTTCATGATCGCCCGTTCAATCGTCTGACGAATCCACCAGGTCGCGTAAGTTGAAAAACGGAACCCACGTTCCGGGTCAAACTTCTCAACCGCGCGGATCAGCCCCAGATTGCCCTCTTCAATCAGATCCAGCAGAGCCAGACCACGATTGCTATAACGACGAGCAATCTTCACGACCAGACGCAGGTTACTTTCTATCATCCGGCGGCGTGAAGCCACATCACCACGCAACGCGCGACGGGCGAAATAGACTTCTTCTTCGGCCGTCAGCAGTGGGGAATAACCAATCTCACCAAGATAGAGCTGCGTCGCATCAAGCACGCGCTGCGTAGCGCCTTGCGACAGAAGGTCTTCCTCAGCCAGATCGCTATCACTGGGTTCCTCTTCTACTAAGGCTTTCTCATCGAAAACCTCGACTCCGTTCTCATCAAATTCCGCGTCTTCATTTAAATCATGAACTTTCAGCGTATTCTGACTCATAAAGATGGCTCCTACCCGTGATCCCTGAGCAAAGCACCTTCGCTGTACATCCTTCAAACGACGCCCGGACGGAAACGCTTTGCCTCTGCTAAGCAGCTGCGGTGTGACCATCCTGGCGCCGGTTAACGGATATGCCGCTTATCCGTACTTCGCCAAATTATCGCTGCGGTAAGTACTGCAGCGGGTTGACGGATTTCCCCTTGTAACGAATTTCAAAATGTAATCTTGTTGAGCTGGTACCGGTGCTACCCATGGTAGCGATTTTCTGCCCCGCTTTGACTTCCTGTTGCTCCCGGACCAGCATGGTATCGTTATGAGCGTAGGCACTCAGGTAATCATCGTTGTGTTTGATGATAATAAGATTACCGTAACCGCGCAGTGCGTTACCGGCATAGACGACGCGCCCGTCTGCGGTCGCGACAATAGCCTGTCCCTTACTGCCTGCAATATCGATACCTTTATTGCCGCCTTCCGCGCCGCTAAAGTTCTCGATAATCTTGCCATCAGTCGGCCAGCGCCATGTGGAGATCGGCGAACTGGTTGACGTACTGCTTGCAGTCGGTTGGTTCGTACTGACAGCTGGAGCCGTAACTGGCGCGACGGTAGTGGCCGTCGTCGCGGGTTTATTATTCGGCAACATCTTATTAGCACTCTGTTCACCTGAGGATTCAGAATACGTAATAGTTGGTTGGGACGCAACCACTGCGGTTGATTTTTGTGCAGAATGTGAGGCCGCCGGCGCACCGCCGCTGGCCTGCGCGCTGGCCTGAGCTACGGCATTATCGCCGGTAATCGGCTGGCCGGCAGCGTTGCCGACCTGCAGCGTCTGACCGACGTTCAGGCCGTACGGCGCCGGGATATTATTGCGCTGCGCGAGGTCGCGGAAATCGTTACCGGTGACCCAGGCAATATAGAACAGCGTATCGCCGCGTTTCACGGTATAGGTGCTGCCACCGGTATAGCTGCCTTTCGGAATATCGCCGTATTTGCGGTTATAGACGATCTTACCGTTGACGGTTTGCACCGGCTGCTGGGCCATCGGCTGAACCTGAGTCGCCGGCGTCTGCACCGGCTGTACCTGGGGCGTCCGGGGAACAATGGCGGAACCAGTGGTCGACGGCGGGGTAATCAGCATCCCGGAATTGGTCCCCGAAGACTGGGCGCCACCCGCCGAGCTAACCGGCGCGGGCGGATTATTGCTACTGGAGCAACCCGCCAGCCAGAGTGAGACCAGTGATAACGCCGTAATACGGCTTAAGGTAAATTTTGGGCTTCCCGCGCTCATTTATCCCCCAGGAATATGTTAACTGCCAATATCTTGCTTACCGGGTCACACCCGGCCAGGACACTGAAAATGTGTCCACCCTACGCCTAAAGTCAGGCAAAAAAACCCGGATTAATCCGGGTCTCACGCCAGCTCCCCCTGAACCAGCGGAACGAAGCGCACGGCTTCAACGGTATCAATCACAAACTCATTTCCGCGACGACGGATCCGTTTCAGGAACTGATGCTCCTCACCGACCGGTAAAACCAGCACGCCCCCCTCATCCAGCTGCGCCAGCAGCGCGGGCGGTATTTCCGGCGGCGCGGCGGTCACGATAATCGCATCAAAAGGAGCGCGTGCCTGCCAACCCTGCCATCCATCGCCATGACGGGTTGAAACATTATGTAAATCAAGTTGTTTGAGGCGACGACGCGCATGCCACTGTAAACTCTTGATGCGCTCGACCGAACAGACGTGATGCACCAGGTGTGCCAGGATCGCCGTCTGGTAGCCCGAGCCGGTGCCGATTTCCAGCACCCGCGACTCCGGCGTCAGCGTCAGAAGCTCCGTCATCCGCGCCACCATGTAGGGTTGCGAGATGGTTTGCCCCTGGCCAATCGGCAATGCCGTGTTTTCCCACGCCTTATGTTCGAAGGCCTCATCAACGAATTTTTCCCGCGGCACCAGAGAAATCGCCTCCAGCACGCGTTCGTCGACGATGCCCTGAGTGCGCAGTTGATTCAGCAGACTTTCAACACGTTTGCTTACCATTGGGTATCCACTCCGACGCGATCCAGCCAGTCGGTCACCACTTCATGGGCCTGGTGGGCGGTTAAATCAACGTGCAGCGGGGTGATCGAAACGTAGCCTTCATCCACTGCCGCAAAGTCGGTATCCGGCCCGGCATCGTGTTTTTCTCCCGGCGGACCAATCCAGTACAGCGTATTGCCGCGCGGATCTTTTTGCGGAATGACCTGGTCGGCGGGATGGCGGCTGCCGCAGCGGGTGACGCGGATACCTTTAATCTGCGCAAGCGGCAGATCCGGCACATTGATATTGAGGATACGCCCGGTACGCAGCGGTTCGCGGCTTAGCGCGCGAAGAACAGAACAGGTAATGGCCGCCGCGGTGTCGTAGTGCTGGTGGCCGTTCAGCGAAACGGCCAGCGCCGGGAAGCCAAGGTGACGGCCTTCCATCGCCGCCGCGACGGTGCCGGAATAGATAACGTCATCGCCAAGATTCGGGCCGGCGTTAATACCGGAAACCACGATATCCGGGCGGGGACGCATCAGGGCGTTAACGCCGAGGTAGACACAGTCCGTGGGCGTGCCCATCTGGACGGCGATATCGCCATTGTCGAAGGTAAAGGTACGAAGCGAAGACTCCAGGGTCAGGGAATTCGATGCGCCACTGCGGTTACGATCGGGTGCAACTACCTGGACCTCAGCAAACTCCCGTAAGGCCTTCGCCAGGGTCTGAATGCCCGGCGCATGAATCCCGTCATCGTTACTCAGCAATATTCGCATAGTCACCCGTTGTATTGATAAGTTCCCTTACCACGCTGGTGGCGAAGCTGCCCGCCGGCAGCCAGAAACGCAGTTCAACGGTTACGTCATCCCACCAGTTCCAGCTCATCTGCTGCGGATAGAGCAGCATCGCCCGGCGCGCCGCCTCTACTTTTTCACGCACCAGCAAAGCCTGGAGCTGCGTCTCTTCTGCCACTGCCGCCTGCTCTGCGGCCAGCGCATCGCGTTGGCTGCCCCACTCGCCGCTTCCCGGTAACGCCGCAGTAATCATCAGTTCACGGTTATCAACCCGTGCCTGCAGCTGCGCGCGCTCCTCCAGCGTGGCGACAAACCAGCTCCCGCGCCCCGCTAATTGTAGCGCATCGCCATCAACAACCTGATTAAATTCCGGTTTTTTTAATCTAATACTGACCTGTTGATTAAACAAGCCGCTGCGGGCCGCCGACAGCCAAAAACTGCGTTTATTGCGATCGCGAACCGGCGCGCCGCTCTCGGCCCAGCGCAACGCGCCGAGCAGATTGTTGCCGCCGATACCAAACCGCTGGGCGCCGAAATAGTTCGGCACACCCTGCGCGGCAATAGCCTGCAGACGCCGCTCGACATCGTCGCGATCGCTGATTTCCCGCAGGATCAGGGTAAACTGGTTGCCCTTCAGCGCGCCAGGGCGCAGCTTGCGTTTATGCCGCGCGTACTCCAGTACCTGGCAGCCTTCCAGCTGAAACTGGCTCAGATCGGGCATCTCTTTGCCCGGAACCCGCGCGCACAGCCACTGTTCGGTCACCGCATGTTTGTCTTTCTGCCCGGCAAAGCTGACTTCGCGCGCGTGGATTTTAAGAAATTTCGCCAGGGCGTCAGCAACAAAGCGGGTATTGCAGTCCTTTTTCAGCACCCGTACCAGCAGGTGTTCGCCTTCACCGTCAGGTGCAAAACCGAGATCCTCAACGACCACAAAGTCTTCCGGATTGGCTTTCAGTATCCCCTGCCCCTGCGGTTTACCGTGCAGCCAGGTGAGGTCATTGAAAGCGATCATGGCTGAACCTTATGCAGCAGCGCCACCGCTTCGCAGGCGATACCTTCGCCGCGGCCGGTGAAGCCCAGCTTTTCGGTGGTCGTCGCTTTCACGTTAACGTCGTCCATATGGCAGCCCAAATCTTCGGCGATAAAGACGCGCATTTGCGGAATATGCGGCAGCATTTTTGGCGCCTGAGCGATGATGGTGACATCAACGTTACCGAGGGTATAGCCTTTGGCCTGGATCCGCCGCCAGGCTTCACGCAGCAGCTCACGGCTGTCGGCGCCCTTGAAGGCCGGGTCGGTATCCGGGAACAGCTTGCCGATATCCCCCAGCGCCGCGGCGCCCAGCAGGGCATCGGTCAGCGCATGCAGCGCCACGTCGCCGTCGGAGTGGGCCAGCAGCCCTTTTTCATAGGGAACGCGTACCCCGCCAATGATGATTGGGCCTTCACCGCCAAAAGCGTGTACGTCAAAACCGTGTCCAATTCGCATTAAGCCTTCTCCTGGTGTCGGGAACGGGTAAGGTAAAATTCTGCCAGCGCCAGGTCTTCCGGGCGGGTGACTTTAATATTATCAGCTCGTCCGGCGACCAGTTCGGGATGGAAGCCACAGTACTCCAGCGCCGAGGCTTCATCGGTGATGGTCGCGCTGTCATTCAGCGCGCGCGTCAGGCAGTCGAGGAGGAGCTCACGAGGGAAAAATTGCGGCGTCAGCGCATGCCACAGATCGTTACGGTCGACCGTGTGCGCAATGGCTACCTTGCCGGGTTCCGCGCGTTTCATGGTGTCGCGTACCGGCGCGGCGAGGATACCGCCGACCCGGCTGGTATCCCGCAAGGCCAGCAGACGGCAGAGATCGTCCTGATGCAGACACGGGCGGGCGGCATCGTGCACCAGCACCCATTCCGCGTCAGGTAACGCCTGCAGTCCGGCCAGCACGGAGTCGGCGCGTTCAGCGCCGCCGTCAACGACGGTGATTTGCGGATGATTTGCCAGCGGCAGCTGGCTGAAGCGGATATCGCCTGGACTGACGGCTATCACCACGCGCTGCACGCACGCGTTCGCCAACAGCGCGGCAACCGCGTGTTCGAGAATCGTTTTGTTACCGATTGAGAGATATTGTTTCGGGCATTCCGTTTGCATGCGGCGGCCAAAACCGGCTGCCGGTACCACGGCGCAAACACCCGGAAAAGTGGCTGCCATGTCGTAATCCTGGGCTTGTCTATCGATTGTTCTGCGCCGCCCCCTGGTTGCGTTTAGACGCATCCGGGACCAGACGATAAAATGTTTCGCCCGGGCGGGTCATGCTTAGTTCATTGCGCGCGCGCTCTTCGATCGCTTCCTGACCGCCGTTGAGGTCATCGATTTCCGCGAACAGCTGATCGTTGCGCGCCTTTAATTTGCTGTTAGTGGCTTGCTGCGCGGTAACGTCGTCATTCACCCGGCTATAGTCGTGCAGACCATTTTTACCGAACCACAGCGAGTACTGCAGCCAGACCAGCAAAGCCAATAGTAGCAGCGTTAATTTACCCATTCTGCCCCCTGAAAAACGGCATCATCATCCCATAACTCGCCCGAGTATTTTACTCCGACGCGCGGACGACGCCGCGTAACGCGGGGACTGTAACACATTTCTGTCGCCGATACCCAGGCTTGATTTACACAGCAAAAGGACTAACCCAGCAGCCAGAGGAACAGCAGACCAAACATCAGTCCGACCGTCAAAATCGTCGCGCAGGCGCTATAGAGGAGTTTACCGTTCAACAACGAATGCAGCGCAATACCGACCACCACGGCCACCGGCATCAAAGCAAGGAAGAACGGCCAGGTATAGAGGAGGAAAAACAGCGTATTACTGCCATAGATCAGGAAGGGAATACCCAGCGCCAGTAGCCATGAAATAAACCCCACGGCGGCGCCTGACAAAGACCAGGTGGTCTCGTCATTGGCCACCGGCGGTGGTTCTGAGCGAATAATACTGATGTTCTGGGTATTGCGCATATCGAATCCTGTTGACCGGGCGACCGGCATCTCAATGCCGCCGCCGTTTCAGGATCTGATAATATCGCTCTGTCTGAGGAGGTCTAATAGTTGGTGCACCAAATTTGTTACCAATTGTTCACCATCCAGATGAATTTCCGCCTTTTCCGGCGATTCATACACCGAATCAATCCCGGTAAAATTACGCAATTCACCCGCACGCGCCTTCTTGTATAGCCCCTTTGGGTCTCGCGCCTCGCAAATGGCCAGCGGGGTATCGACGAACACTTCGATAAAGCGCCCTTCACCCAGCCGTTCGCGCACCATCTGCCGTTCGGCACGGTGCGGAGAGATAAACGCCGTCAATACCACCAGCCCGGCATCCACCATCAGTTTCGCGACCTCTCCGACGCGGCGAATATTTTCTTTGCGGTCCTCATCGCTGAAGCCGAGATCGCTGCACAGCCCGTGACGCACGTTATCGCCATCCAGCAGGTAGGTGCTGACCCCTATCTGATGCAGCGCCTCTTCCAGCGCGCCGGCAACGGTGGATTTACCGGAGCCGGAGAGCCCGGTAAACCACAGCACCACGCCGCGATGGCCGTGGTGCTGTTCGCGCTGCTGCTGCGTAACCGGATGGGCATGCCAGACGACGTTTTCGTCATGCAGGGCCATTACTTGCCTCCCAGCAGGTCACGCGCTTCCCAGTGTGGGAAGTGTTTACGGATCAGCTGATTCAGCTCCAGCTCAAACGCGCTGAACGGCGATGCTGACGTCTGAGCGCGCTCCTGCGGCTCGCGTACCATCCCGGCGCCGACGGTGACGTTCGTCAGGCGATCGATAAAGATCAGCCCGCCGGTTACCGGGTTGTGCTGATATTTGTCCAGCACCAGCGGTTCGTCGAAGGTTAAATCGACAAGGCCAATCCCGTTCAGCGGCAGAGACTCGACGTCACGCTGGGTCAACTTGTTGATATCAACCTGATAGCGAATGCCGTCCACCCGGGCGCGGGTTTTCTTGCCGGCGATTTTAATATCGTAGCTCTGGCCCGGGGCCAACGGCTGCTCCGCCATCCAGACCACGTCCACGCTGGCGCTCTGTACCGCAGGCAGCGTGACCTGAGCATCCACCAGCAGATCGCCGCGGCTGATATCAATCTCGTCTTTCAGTACGATGGTAATCGCTTCACCGGCGCCGGCTTCCTGCAGGTCGCCGTCAAAGGTCACGATCCGCGCCACGCTGGATTCAACGCCCGACGGCAGCACCTTCAGACGCTGTCCGACCTTGACGCTGCCGGAGGCCACGGTCCCGGAGAAACCGCGGAAGTCGAGGTTGGGACGATTAACGAACTGGACCGGGAAGCGCAGCGGCTGGTTTTCCACCACCCGATGAATTTCAACGGTTTCCAGCACTTCCAGCAGCGTCGGGCCGCTGTACCACGGCATGCTGGCGCTCTGGGTCGCGACGTTGTCCCCCTCGAGGGCAGAAAGCGGAACAAAGCGAATATCGACGTCGCCCGGCAGTTGCTCTGCAAAGGACAGATACTCTTCGCGAATGCGGTTGAACGTCTCTTCGCTAAAGCCCACCAGGTCCATTTTGTTCACCGCCACCACCAGGTTTTTAATCCCCAGAAGCGTCGAAATAAAGCTGTGACGGCGGGTCTGATCGAGCACGCCTTTACGCGCATCCATCAGCAGAATCGCCAGATCGCAGGTGGAAGCGCCGGTCGCCATATTGCGGGTGTACTGCTCGTGCCCCGGGGTGTCGGCGATAATAAATTTGCGTTTCTCGGTAGAGAAATAGCGATAGGCGACATCGATGGTAATGCCCTGCTCGCGCTCAGCCTGCAGGCCATCCACCAGCAGCGCCAGATCCAGTTTTTCACCCTGCGTACCGTGACGCTTGCTGTCATTGTGCAGCGATGAGAGCTGATCTTCGTAAATCTGCCGGGTATCGTGCAGCAGGCGGCCAATCAGGGTGCTTTTCCCGTCATCGACGCTGCCGCAGGTCAGGAAGCGCAGCAGGCTTTTGTGCTGTTGCGCGTGCAGATAAGCTTCTACGCCGCCTTCATTAGCAATTTGTTGGGCAATTGTCGTGTTCATGGCGGCTCCTTAGAAATACCCCTGACGTTTCTTCAGCTCCATGGAGCCGGCCTGGTCGCGGTCAATCATTCGACCCTGACGTTCACTGGTTGTGGAGACCAGCATCTCTTCAATAATCTCCGGCAGCGTTTGCGCGTTGGACTCCACGGCGCCGGTCAGCGGCCAGCAGCCCAGAGTACGGAAACGCACCATCTGCTTTTTGATCATCTCGCCGGGCTGTAAATCGATACGATCGTCATCGATCATCATCAGCATCCCGTCACGCTCAAGCACCGGGCGCTCTGCCGCCAGATACAGCGGCACGATTTCAATATTTTCCAGATAGATGTACTGCCAGATATCCAGCTCGGTCCAGTTGGAGAGCGGGAACACGCGGATGCTTTCGCCTTTGTTAATCTGGCCGTTATAGTTATGCCACAGCTCCGGACGCTGGTTTTTCGGATCCCAGCGGTGAAAGCGGTCGCGGAACGAGTAAATCCGCTCTTTAGCGCGGGATTTTTCTTCGTCGCGACGGGCGCCGCCGAACGCGGCGTCAAAGCCGTATTTGTCCAGCGCTTGCTTCAGACCTTCGGTTTTCATGATGTCGGTATGCTTGGCGCTGCCGTGAACAAACGGGTTAATCCCCATCGCCACCCCTTCCGGGTTTTTATGCACCAGCAGTTCGCAGCCATAGGCTTTCGCCGTCCGGTCGCGGAATTCATACATCTCGCGGAATTTCCAGCCGGTATCAACATGCAGCAGCGGAAAAGGCAGGGTACCCGGATAAAACGCTTTACGCGCCAGATGCAGCATCACGCTGGAATCTTTACCGATGGAGTACATCATCACCGGGTTCGAGAATTCGGCGGCCACCTCGCGGATTATATGGATGCTTTCCGCCTCCAGTTGCCGCAGGTGAGTGAGTCGTTTTTGGTCCATAACCGTTCCTTAAGCCAGATTCACCACAGAGGCGTTAAACGCGTCTGCTCGGGTTGTGTGTTGAAACCAGGCGAGCTGTTGATGTAATTGCACCACTTCGCCCACCACCAGCAGAGCGGGCATCGGGGCATCTTTCGCCAGGCGTTCGAGTTGTTGTAATGTGCCAGTCGTCGTCTGCTGATCGGCACGGGTACCGCGCGAGATCACCGCCACCGGGGTATCGCGATCCCGGCCATGAGCGATGAGCTGCGCGCTGATTTCCGCCGCTTTCATGGTGCCCATATAGATAGCCAGCGTCTGACGACTTTGCGCCAACAGCGACCAGTCGAGCGAGTCGCTGTCGGCCTTGTAATGACCGGTAACAAAGGTCACGCTTTGGGCATAATCGCGATGGGTCAGCGGAATGCCGGCATAGGCCGTTGCGCCGGCGGCTGCCGTCACCCCAGGGACCACCTGAAACGGGATCCCCGCCGCCGCTGCCGCCTGTAGCTCCTCGCCGCCGCGACCAAAAATAAAGGGATCGCCGCCTTTCAGACGCACCACCGTTTTCCCCTGCCGCGCCGCATCGACCAGCATCTGGTTGGTCTGGTGCTGGGGCACCGAATGTTCGCCCGCCCGTTTACCGACGCAGATCATCTCAGCATCGCGGCGCACCAGCTCACGGACTTCCGGCGTCACCAGATAGTCGTAAAACACCACGTCCGCCTGCTGAACCGCCTGCAGGCCGCGCAGCGTAAGCAGCCCGGCATCTCCCGGCCCCGCGCCAACGAGAATGATTTCGCCAGGCCGTTTTTCCGGCTGGTATAGCTCCTCCTCCAGCGCCCTATCGGCGGCAGCCCGGTTTCCGGCGAGCATCAGGCTGGCAAAGCGGCCGTTAAAGACCCGCTCCCAGAAGCGACGCCGCGCCGCCGTGGTGCTCAGGTGCGTTTTAATCCGCTGGCGCCACTCGCTTGCCGCCTCGGCAACTCGCCCCAGATGGGTTGGCAGCAGCGCTTCAATTTTTTCGCGGATAAGCTTTGATAATACCGGTGCGGTTCCACCAGAAAAGATGGCGATCAGCAGCGGAGAGCGGTCGACTATCGAGGGAAAAACCGCTGAGCAAAGCGGCTGATTGTCGACCACGTTAACCAGTCGGTAACGGGCGTTCGCCGCCGCGGACACCCGCTGATTGAGCGCGTCATCTTCGGTCGCGGCAATCACCAGAAACACGTCGTCAATCTGGCGTTCCTCGAATTCGCGGGCGCGCCACTGGATCTCCTGACGTGCAACCAGCCCGGCGATCTCCTGAGATAACGCCTCAGCCACCACCTGAACGCTTGCCCCGGCGCGACGCAGAAACATAATTTTGCGCGCGGCAATTTCCCCGCCGCCGATAACCAGCACGGGCCTGTTCTTCAACCCGGCAAATAAGGGCAAATAATCCACGTAGCAACAACTCGCTTACAATCAGTCATACAGCGACTATAGGGTGCCGTTTAGAGCAAATGAAATTACTAAATGGAATGAGTAGTTACCCAAAAGAATAACGACCTGGAAAAGCAAATATCAAAAAGTGCTTAACACGCGATTTTTCCGCTATTTAAGAGCAAATGAAATTGTTTAACCACGGTCACAGTTTCATACTAGAAGCGTTAAATTGTTACCTTCGAGAAAGGACCCCTCTATGTTTTCCGCGTTGTGCCGCCGCCTTCTTCCATTGGCGCTTGGCGCAGGTTTTGTCTTCTCCGCCCCGGTTTTCAGCGCCATGGGCGATACCGCAAATACTCAGGCTCGTCATATCGCCACCGTCTTCCCCGGAAGAATGACCGGAACGCCCGCAGAGATGCTGTCGGCGGACTATGTGCGTCAGCAATTTGCGCAAATGGGCTATCAGAGCGATGTGCGTAGCTTCCATGCGCGCTATATCTACAGCAATAAAAATAAGCGGCAAAACTGGCAAAACGTCACCGGCAGCACGGTAATTGCGGCCCATGAGGGGACGGCTCGCCAGCAGATCATTGTGATGGCGCACCTCGATACCTATGCGCCGATGAGCGATGACGATGTCGAACACAACCTCGGCGGCTTAACCCTGCAGGGCATCGACGATAACGCCGTGGGCGTTGGCGTCCTGCTGGAGCTCGCCGAACGTCTGAAGAGTGTACCCACCCGCTACGGCATCCGTTTTGTCGCCTCGAGCGGTGAAGAAGAAGGCAATCTCGGTGCGCAAAACCTGCTCAAGCGGATGAGCGACGAGGAGAAGAAAAACACGCTGCTGGTGATTAATCTCGATAATCTGGTGGTGGGCGATAAACTCTATTTTAACAGCGGCCGCAGCACCCCGGCGCCGATTCGTAAACTCACCCGGGACCGGGCGCTGGCCATCGCGCGCGGTCTGGGGATTGCCGCTTATACCAACCCCGGCCGCAATCATGATTATCCGCAGGGCACCGGCTGCTGCAATGACGCCAGCGTTTTTGACAGCGCCGGGATCCCGGTGCTCTCGGTGGAAGCCACAAACTGGGCGCTGGGCAAGAAAGATGGCGCTCAGCAGCGTAACAAATCTCGCTCCTTCCCGCAGGGCACCAGTTGGCACGACGTGCAGCTGGATAACCAGCAGCATATTGATAAAGCCCTGCCGGGCCGCATTGAGCACCGCAGCCGCGATGTCGTCAAGGTGATGCTGCCGCTGCTTAAAGAGCTGGCGAAGGCGGAGAAGCATAGCTAACCGCACGCCGTTGCTTCGTCGGTACACAAAAAAGCCCTCAACGTGAAGACTGAGGGCTTGTCTCAGGACTAAAGGGTTACGAGGATTTATCCCTCGTGCAGTCCGCACTCGCGTTTCAGACCAAAGAAACGCGTCTCTTCTTCGGCCATCCCCGGTTCCCATTTACGGGTGGTATGGGTATCGCCTACCGAGAGATATCCTTGATCCCACAGCGGATGGTATTTCAGGCCGTGCTTTTGCAGGTACTGATAGACGGTCCGGTTATCCCAGTCGATGATCGGCAGCACCTTAAAGACCCCGCGCTGAATCGCCAGCACCGGTAACGTGGCGCGACTGCCGGACTGTTCGCGGCGCAGGCCGGCAAACCAGGTTGCGGTATTCAGCTCTTGCAGCGCCCGGTTCATCGGCTCGACTTTGTTGATTTCATTGTATTTCTCAATGCCCTCAACGCCCTGCTCCCACAGTTTGCCATAGCGCGCTTCCTGCCACGCCGGGCTGGTCTGCGCCCGATAAACTTTCAGGTTCAGCTGCAGCTTATCGGTGAGCTCATCAATAAACTGATAGGTTTCCGGGAACAGGTAGCCGGTATCGGTGAGGATCACCGGAATATCCGGACGAATCTGGTTCACCAGATGCAAACTGACCGCCGCCTGAATACCGAAGCTGGAAGAGAGCGCATAGTCGCCGGGAAGATTTTCCAGCGCCCATGCCACACGCTCCTCGGCGCTGAGTTTCTCCAGCCGGGCGTTGGTTTCCGCCAGCTGAAGCACGCGTTCGACTTTCGGCAGTTCATTAAGCGCGTTGAGATCGAGTACGGACATAGTTACCTCGTTGATTTTTCCCTTCACCCTGGCCCTCTCCCCTCAACGGGAAGAGAGCACCGTCGGGTGCAGATAAAAACTTATTCCCAGAAATCACGGGCTGGGTCGAGCACCGGGCGAATGATGCCCGCACGCACCGTAAAGTCGCCGAAGCCTTCACCCGCTTCGCGCTCTTTCGCCCAGCGCCCTACCAGTTCGTCAATCGAGTCGAGAATTTCCGACTCGGTAATATTCTCGCGATACATGCGCGGAATTCGCGTCCCGCTGCGGTTACCGCCAAGATGCAGGTTATAGCGCCCCGGCGCTTTCCCCACCAGGCCAACTTCCGCCAGCATCGCGCGCCCGCAGCCGTTCGGGCAGCCGGTCACGCGGGTCACGATATGCTCATCGCTCACGCCGTGTTTGCTCATCACCCCTTCCACCTTATCGATAAACGACGGCAGGAAGCGCTCCGCTTCGGCCATCGCCAGCGGGCAGGTCGGGAATGAAACGCAGGCCATCGAGTTTTCACGCTGCGGGGTGACCGCATTCATCAACCCATGATCGCGCGCCAGCTTCTCAATCCGCGCTTTTTCCGCTTCCGGCACCCCCGCGATGATCAGGTTCTGATTGGCCGTAATACGGAACTCGCCCTTATGGACCTTCGCGATCTCCAGCAGACCGGTCTTCAGCGGACGACCTGGATAATCAAGGATACGCCCGTTTTCAATAAACAGTGTCAGGTGCCATTTCTTATCGATCCCTTTTACCCAACCAATGCGATCGCCACGTCCGGTAAACTCATACGGACGGATCGGCTCAAACTTAATCCCGGCGCGACGCTCAACTTCGGCCTTGAAGGTCTCGACGCCAACGCGCTCAAGGGTGTACTTGGTTTTCGCATTTTTACGGTCGGTACGGTTGCCCCAGTCGCGCTGGGTGGTGACGACCGCTTCCGCGACGGCCAGCGTATGTTCCAGCGGCAGATAGCCGAATTCGCTGGCGGTACGGGCGTAGGTTTTCTTGTTGCCGTGTTCAATCGACAGACCGCCGCCCACCAGCAGGTTAAAGCCCACCAGCTTGCCGTTTTCGGCAATCGCCACGAAGTTCATGTCGTTGGCGTGCAGATCAATGTCGTTCTGCGGCGGGATCACCACGGTCGTTTTGAACTTACGCGGCAGGTAGGTCGGGCCGAGGATCGGTTCTTCATCGGTGGTGGCGACCTTCTTCTGATCGAGCCAGATCTCAGCATACGCGCGGGTGCGCGGCAGCAGATGTTCGGAGATCTTTTTCGCCCACTCGTAGGCTTCAGTATGTAGCTGAGACTCGTTCGGGTTAGACGTACACAGCACGTTACGGTTGACGTCGTTGGCGGTCGCCAGCGCGTCCAGCCCCACGTCGTGCAGCATTTCATGGGCCGGTTTCACGTTCTTTTTCAGAATACCGTGAAACTGGAAGGTCTGTCGGTTAGTCAGACGAATGCTGCCGTAAATGGTGTTCTCACCGGCAAATTTATCAATCGCCTGCCACTGTTTAGTGGTGATAACCCCGCCCGGCAGGCGGCAGCGCAGCATCATCGCGTGGCGCGGTTCGAGCTTCTGCGCCGCGCGCTCGGCGCGAATATCACGGTCATCCTGCTGATACATGCCGTGGAAGCGGATCAGCAGAAAATTATCGCCGTTGAAACCGCCAGTCAGGCCGTCCTGCAAATCTTCTTTAATAGTACCGCGCAGGAAATTGCTCTCAAGCTTCAGGCGTTCGGCATCAACCAGTTTGCCTTCGACCACCAGAGGGCCGGGGTGTTTTTCGCTCATTAGTAGACATCTCGCTGATAACGGCGCTCAACGCGCAGCTCACTTAAAAATTCGTCCGCCGCTTCGGCGTCCATCGCGCCGAATTCGGCAATCACGTCCAGTAACGTCTGCTCAACGTCTTTCGCCATACGATTGGCATCGCCGCAGACATAAATATGGGCACCGTCATTAATCCAGCGCCACAGTTCGGCCCCCTGCTCGCGCAGCTTGTCCTGAACATAGACTTTTTGTTGTTGATCGCGGGACCAGGCCAGGTCGATACGGCTCAGCACGCCTTCTTTGACGTAGCTTTGCCATTCCACCTGGTAGAGGAAATCTTCCGTAAAGTGCGGGTTACCAAAGAACAGCCAGTTCTTCCCCTGCGCACCTTCCGCCGCACGCTGCTGCATGAACGCGCGGAACGGCGCAATTCCGGTGCCCGGACCAATCATAATGACCGGCGTTTGCGGGTTAGCAGGCAGACGGAAGTTGTCGTTGTGTTCGATAAAGACGCGGACTTCGCTGTCTTCTTCCAGGCGATCGGCGAGGAAACTCGACGCACCGCCCGCCCGCGCGCGGCCTTCGATGTCGTAACGCACCACGCCAACGGTGACGTGGACTTCGCTCTCCACTTCCGCCTGCGATGAGGCAATGGAGTAAAGACGCGGCGTCAGCGGACGCAGCAGGCCGATTAACGCTTCGGCATCCAGCTGCGCCGGAGAGAAACGCACCATATCGACGATCGGCGTGGTCGCCGCATAGTGCTGGAGCTGCGCTTTGTCGCCGACCAGCGGCAACAGCGTTTCGCTGCGGGTTAAGGTGGCGTAATTCTCAACGATATTAGCGGTATTGACCGTTAACTCGAAATGCCACTCCAGCGCCTCCGCCAGCGGCAGCGTTTTGCCCTCGACGGCGACCGGTTCATCGCCCTTCAGCCATAGCAGTTCAACCAGCTCTTTGACCAGCGCCGGGTCGTTTTGGTACCACACGCCCAGCGCATCGCCCGGCTGGTAACGCAGGCCGGAGTCAGCAAGATCGATTTCAATGTGACGCACGTCTTTTTCTGAATCGCGGCCGGTAATTTTCTGGTTGACCGACAGCGTCGCCGTTAGCGGCGCTTCTTTAGTATAAGGACTGGAGTGAATGTCATTCACCGCGCCGCTGGTCGCCACCTGAGCCGGCGTCGCCGCCGGCGCACGCGCCTTCAGTACCTCCACGACGCGCGCGCGCCATTCCGCCGCCGCAGGCTGGTATTCCACGTCAGCGTCCACGCGGTCCAGCAGACGTTCGCCGCCCAGTTCCGCCAGTCGGCTGTCGAAGTCTTTACCGGACTGGCAGAAGAATTCGTAAGAAGTATCGCCTAAGCCAAATACCGCAAAGGCGGTCCCCTCAAGCTTCGGCGCTTTTTTGGAAAACAGAAACTTATGCAACGCAACGGCCTCTTCCGGCGATTCACCTTCACCTTGCGTCGACGTCACGATAACCAGTAGCTTTTCGGAGGCAATTTGTTTGAATTTATAGTCGCCTGCGTTCACCAGCTTGACGTTCAGCTGTGCCGCTAATAGATCGTCACGTAGCGCTTCCGCCACCCGACGGGCGTTGCCGGTTTGCGACGCCGAAATAAGGGTAATGCTCGGGACTTCCACTGCCTGAGCGGGCGCCGCTATCGCCGCGCCGGGCTGCTGGTTCAGCACGCCCCAGAAGTAGCCGGAAACCCAGGCAAGCTGGGTCGGGGTGAAGTCTGTCGTGGCCGCCTGCAGGCGCGCCATTTGCTCCGGGTTAAGCGGCAGCAAATTGGAAGGTGGGACCTGTGTCGTCATGCGTCGTTATGTTCCAGTAAGCTAAGCTGTTATTCGCACCCTGTCAGCGCGGCAAAAACAGAAGAGAATGTAAGGTTAACGGCGCTCATAGTAACAATTAAAGAAGGGATGGAAATAACAAATAACCAAATGGACTAACCTGTTTTAGTTATAGTTATTAACAACAAAAACGATTAATTAAACACATGAAAGATAAAGAATTATTATGATACGGCGCGGTGCAAGCGTCTATTTTCCGTTCAGGGCCGTTTTAGTTAATGATAAAAAAGGCGCTTTCCGGTACCCTACGGCGGTTTTTTGTCTTATTGAGAGTAAAAGATGTCCACCACCCTGTTTAAAGATTTCACCTTCGAAGCCGCCCATCGCCTGCCTCACGTACCGGAAGGTCATAAGTGCGGTCGTCTGCACGGTCACTCTTTTATGGTGCGTCTGGAGATTACCGGTGAAGTCGATCCCCATACGGGTTGGATCATGGATTTTGCCGAGCTGAAGGCCGCATTTAAGCCGACCTACGACCGTCTGGATCACTACTACCTGAATGATATTCCCGGTCTGGAAAACCCAACCAGCGAAGTGCTGGCGAAGTGGATTTGGGAACAGATGAAACCTCTGGTACCGCTGCTGAGCGCGGTGATGATTAAAGAGACCTGCACGGCGGGTTGCGTCTATCGCGGCGAGTAAAACGTCGCCGTTTACCCGGCCAGCAGAACAGAAAGGCCCGGTCCGCATCGCGCGACCGGGCCTTTGTCATCAGGCGATATTGAGATATTTATGCGTCTGCATCGATAGCCGCCAGTTACGGGCGATACAGGTCTCAATGCACAGGCGCGTCGCGTCGTCTTTCTGGCTGATCGGCTGCAAGGCAATAATCCGCGATTTTTCATCGCTCAGCGTTGCCAGCAGTTCATCCAGCGCTTCGATATCACGCACGCGTCCGACCGGATGTTTGATTTCATCCGCCCGCTGCAAGGCCTGCGACAGCACGTCATAGCCGCCGCGCATATTCACCTTCGGCGATACCGTCACCCAGGTATTCGGGGTACAGCGCACTTCATGAGTGCCGCTGGTTTCAATCTGGCAGCTAAAGCCGTTCTGCTCAAACAGTGCGGTCAGCGGGGTTAAATCATGAATGCAGGGCTCGCCGCCGGTGATGACCACATGACGCGCGGTCCAGTCCTGGCGTCCAACGATCGCCAGCAGATCTTCTCCGCTGGCCGGGCCCCATTTATCACTCTCTTTGGTTTTCGCCAGAATGCTAAACAGCGACACTTCCCGATCGGCAAGTTTGTCCCAGGTATGTTTGGTATCGCACCAGGCGCAACCAACCGGGCATCCCTGCAGACGAATAAAAATGGCAGGCACGCCGGTGAAGTAACCCTCGCCTTGCAAGGTCTGGAACATCTCGTTAATCGGGTACTGCATAATCATCTCTGTTCAGGTTCGAAACGATCATTATCGCAGATTTGCGGGTTGAGGTCTTGTCCGCAGCTGCGATTGTCCGGGGTCCGTTGTGCCGTCAGCCCTGCTGTTATTTATAGCCCATCCAGCGATAAAATCCCGGGCCCCTGGACTTATTTTCACAACGCCGTTGCTTATTATTCGTCAGCCAGGTAATAAACTCCCTCGCTTATTATCGGGTCCGCTCGGAGTTCAGCAACGTATTCCATTGTTGTAACCAGATATGTTAATTATTACCTTTTCGCAAAGGTTAAAAAGAGGGAAAGGATATTAAAATAATAATAAAAATCATCGCTGTACAAATGGAAACATGAAAAACAGAATCTTCGGCAACTCGCTGATGTCCAATGCTATCCACGCCCGTTCGTTACCTTAATTCAGCCTTAAGAAAGCCTTTTCCAGCGCCATTTTCTATTGACTCACCGTTTAGTTTTCTCCGCCTAAAATCCCGCCGACCAACCATGATGAGACTGCATTCATGAATACATTATTAATTACAGGCGTTACCGGATTTCTGGGGGGAGCGGTTTTAGAGAATATCCTGAACCAGAGGAATGGGATTAATCTGCTGCTTTTGGTGCGTGCCGATAACGATGAAGCGGCTCTGGCCCGGGTCAAAGAAAATATGCGTAAGTTCAATGTCTGCGAGGAGAAACTGGCGATGCTGGCCCCCCGTCATATTCTCGCGGGTGATTTGGCGAACCCGGCAGGCTTCCTCGCCGATCCGCGTCTGGAGCAGGTCACCCACGTGCTCAACTGCGCCGCCGTCGCCTCCTTCGGCAATAATCCGCTGATCTGGAAAGTGAACGTCGAAGGCACCTTGCAGTTTGCCCAGCGCATGTCCCAGGTTGCCGGGCTGCAACGCTTCCTGCACGTTGGCACCGCTATGTCATGCTCGCCGGCACCCGACTCTCTGGTGGCGGAAAACGCCGAATTCCGTGAACGCGCCGAACATCTTGTCGAGTACACCCATTCCAAATCAACCATAGAACAGCGGATGCAGCAAACCTGCCCGACGCTACCGCTGACGATTGCCCGCCCTTCTATCGTCGTGGGCCATACTCATCACGGCTGCCAGCCTTCCAGCAGCATTTTCTGGGTCTTCAGTATGGGGCTCATGTTGCAGAAATTCATGTGTTCGATGGAGGACAGAATCGATGTGATTCCTGTCGACTACTGCGCCGATGCGCTGATGCTGCTGCTCGACAACCGGCTCGCTCAGGGTGAAGTGGTCCATATTTCGGCGGGAGAAGAGAGCAGCGTAAAATTTGCCGAGATTGATAGCGCGATGGCTTCCGCGCTGCAGCAGGTTCCGGTCGGCGATAAGTATGCGCAGGTGAGCTATGAGACGCTGGTGAAGATGCGCCGTGAACTGAAGGATATCTTTGGTCCCTGCAACGAACGCCTGATGCTCAAAGCAATGCGTCTGTATGGCGCCTTTGCCACGCTTAACGTACGGTTCAGCAACGCTAAGCTGCTTAGCATGGGGATGCCGAAACCTCCGCGCTTTACCGACTACATCGATCGCTGTGTGCAGACCACCCGCGGGCTGTCTATTCCCCAACAGATGGCGGTCGATTTTAAATAATCGCCGGAAGAGCGATAAAAAAAATGCCAGTCCGCAGACTGGCATTTGCATATCAGATTAGGACGGGCTTATGCCTGACCTTTGATCTCTTTACGACCGTTGTACGGTGCTTTTTCGCCCAGCGCTTCTTCGATACGAATCAGCTGGTTGTATTTAGCAACGCGGTCAGAACGGCTCATAGAACCGGTTTTGATCTGGCCTGCAGCGGTACCAACGGCCAGGTCAGCGATGGTCGCGTCTTCAGTTTCGCCAGAACGGTGAGAGATAACGGCAGTGTAGCCAGCGTCTTTCGCCATTTTGATCGCAGCCAGAGTTTCGGTCAGAGAACCGATCTGGTTGAATTTGATCAGGATGGAGTTAACGATGCCTTTCTCGATACCTTCTTTCAGGATCTTGGTGTTGGTTACGAACAGATCGTCACCAACCAGCTGGATTTTGTCGCCCAGAACTTTAGTCTGGTATGCGAAACCGTCCCAGTCAGACTCGTCCAGACCGTCTTCGATAGAAACGATCGGGTACTGTTTGGTCAGGTCTTCCAGGAAGTGAGTGAACTCTTCAGAGGTGAACGCTTTGTTGCCTTCGCCGGCCAGAACGTATTTACCGTCTTTGTAGAATTCAGACGCTGCGCAGTCCATCGCCAGAGTGATGTCGGTACCCAGCTCGTAGCCTGCAGCTTTAACCGCTTCCGCGATAACCGCCAGCGCTTCAGCGTTGGAACCCAGGTTCGGCGCGTAGCCGCCTTCGTCGCCCACAGCCGTGTTCATACCTTTCGCTTTCAGCACTTTAGCCAGGTTGTGGAACACTTCAGAACCCATACGTACGGCTTCTTTCAGGGATTTAGCGCCAACCGGCTGAATCATAAATTCCTGGATGTCGACGTTGTTGTCAGCGTGCTCACCGCCGTTGATGATGTTCATCATCGGAACCGGCATGGAGTATTTGCCCGGGGTGCCGTTCAGCTCAGCGATGTGTTCGTACAGCGGCTGGCCTTTGGAAGCAGCAGCGGCTTTGGCGTTAGCCAGAGACACGGCGAGGATGGCGTTCGCACCGAAGTTAGATTTGTTTTCAGTACCGTCCAGGTCGATCATGATCTTATCGATGCCAGCCTGATCTTTGGCGTCTTTGCCAATGATTGCCTGAGCGATCGGGCCGTTAACCGCAGCAACAGCTTTCAGTACGCCTTTACCCATGAAACGGGATTTGTCACCATCGCGCAGTTCCAGCGCTTCGCGGGAACCCGTAGAAGCACCTGACGGAGCTGCTGCCATACCAACGAAACCACCTTCCAGGTGTACTTCGGCTTCAACAGTCGGGTTACCACGGGAGTCGATGATTTCACGACCGATGACTTTAACGATTTTGGACATTAGGTTTTCCTCAGTACAAGTTAAACTAAAACTCCAGACAAACAATGCACCCAAATGGGTGCATTGCCGTTCTAACTCATTTTACTTCGCCTGACGCTTTTGATACTCGCTGGCCGCTTTAACAAAACCGGCAAACAGCGGGTGGCCATCACGTGGCGTTGAAGTAAACTCCGGATGGAACTGACAAGCGACAAACCACGGGTGGTTCGGCACTTCGATGATCTCGACCAACTGATCATCCCCGGAACGGCCCGCAACACGCAGGCCCGCATTTTCAATCTGTTTCAACAACATATTGTTGACTTCGTAACGGTGACGGTGACGTTCAGTAATTGTCGGTTCGCCGTACAGCTGGCGGACCAGGCTTTCGTCATCCAGCTGGCACTGCTGCGCGCCAAGGCGCATGGTGCCGCCGAGATCGCTCTTCTCGGAACGCACTTCAACGTTGCCTTCTTCATCACGCCATTCGGTAATGAGCGCCACTACCGGGTACTTACAGTCTGGCACAAATTCCGTGGAGTTGGCGTTTTCCATCCCCGCGACGTTGCGCGCGAACTCAATCAGCGCAACCTGCATACCCAGACAAATCCCCAGGTATGGAATATTGTTTTCACGTGCATAGCGCGCCGTGGCAATCTTACCTTCAACGCCGCGGTAGCCGAAGCCGCCAGGGATCAGGATAGCGTCCAGATTCTTCAGAATTTCGACGCCGCGCGTTTCCACATCCTGCGAATCAATCAGCTTGATGTTAACGGTCACGCGGTTTTTCAGACCACCGTGTTTCAGCGCTTCAATCACCGATTTATAGGCGTCCGGCAGTTCAATGTACTTGCCGACCATACCGATAGTGACTTCGCCTGCCGGATTGGCTTCTTCGTAAATCACCTGCTCCCATTCGGCCAGGTTTGCTTCCGGACAGTTTAAGCTGAATCGTTTACAAATATAATCGTCCAGCCCCTGAGATTTCAACAGGCCTGGAATTTTATAAATGGAATCGACATCTTTCAGAGAAATAACAGCCTTTTCCGGAACGTTGCAGAACAATGCAATTTTCGCACGTTCGTTCGCCGGTACCGCACGATCGGAACGGCAGATCAGGATGTCTGGCTGGATACCGATGGAAAGCAGCTCTTTAACGGAGTGCTGAGTCGGTTTGGTTTTGACTTCACCGGCTGCCGCCATGTACGGCACCAGGGTCAAATGCATAAACAGAGCATGTTCGCGACCGATTTCTACCGCCATCTGGCGGATAGCTTCGAGGAACGGCAGGGATTCGATATCACCGACGGTACCGCCGATTTCAACCAGCACCACGTCGTGACCTTCGCCACCGGCCAGCACGCGCTCTTTAATCGCGTTGGTGATGTGCGGAATAACCTGTACGGTTGCGCCCAGATAATCACCGCGACGCTCTTTACGCAGTACGTCGGAGTAGATACGGCCCGTCGTGAAGTTGTTGCGGCGGCTCATTTTGGTGCGGATGAAACGCTCGTAGTGACCCAGGTCCAGATCGGTTTCAGCGCCGTCTTCAGTAACGAACACTTCCCCGTGTTGGATTGGGCTCATGGTCCCTGGATCGACGTTGATGTACGGATCCAGTTTCATCATGGTCACGTTAAGCCCACGGGCTTCAAGAATAGCTGCGAGGGAAGCTGCGGCAATGCCTTTACCCAGAGAGGATACGACCCCGCCGGTCACAAAAATATAGTTCGTTGTCATGCTGAACCTGAGAAGTTAGGGTGAAACGATGGAATAACCAGGACGGGAAAGTAGTATACCCGAACACGACGAGCGCCACAAACTTTCATTCTCCGTCTCCTTTCCAGGTCATGACAAACATAAGGAGTGAGAAAATAGCCCCTTTTGGGTAAATGTTTTTGACGCAAATCAAACGCTTGTCATTTAAAAAATCACACAAATTGCGCTTGATCGCAAAATTTCGTTAGAGATCAGTTTCCTGGCGTTTTACTTCCTGCCACACTTCTTCCATGGCAGCGAGGTCAATACCGGTCATTTCCAGGCCCCGCGAGGCCACAATCCGCTCCACTTCGCGGAAACGCCGCTCGAATTTCAGGTTGGCTTTTTGCAGCGCAACCTCGGCTTTCACCCCTAAATGGCGGGATAAATTCACCGTCGCGAACAGCAGATCGCCGACTTCCTCCTCCAGTTTAGCCTCATCGACTACCGCCTGCTGCGCCTCGTGCATGACCTCATCGATCTCTTCATGCACTTTATCCAGCACCGGGCCCAGAGATGTCCAGTCGAAGCCCACAGTCGAACAGCGCCGCTGAATTTTATGCGCGCGCATCAGCGCCGGCAGAGTGTGCGGAATATCATCCAGCGCGGAGTGCTGCGCCTTTTCCGCCCGCTCGGCGCTTTTTATCTGCTCCCAGCGCGCCAGCGCCTCTGCGCTGTTGCCGGCGGTCGCCTCGCCGAAGATATGCGGATGGCGGCGCTCCAGCTTGTCGCTGATGGCGGCACACACGTCGTCAAAGGCAAAACGCCCTTCTTCCTGCGCCATCTGGGCATAGAACACCACCTGGAACAGCAGGTCGCCCAGCTCGCCGCGCAGATCGTCAAAATCCTCACGCGCGATGGCATCCAGGACTTCGTAAGTTTCTTCGAGGGTATAGGGGGCGATGGTGGCGAAGGTCTGCTCTTTATCCCACGGACAGCCGTTTTCCGGGTCACGCAGACGTTGCATAATACCGAGCAGGCGGTCGATTTGAGTCATGGTGATTCCTTGCAAAATGTTGGTCTTTTTCGCTTCTCCGGCGCAAACGCAGGAGAACATAGCGCGCTTTCCCTCTCCCCGGCGGGGAGAGGGCGGTGGAGGGAGGGATAAACCATTACCCGCCGTGCAGGCGTCGGGCGTCAATGACATCCGGCACCTGATTCAGCTTGCCGAGCACGCGGCCCAGCACCTGCAGGTTGTAGATTTCAATGTTCATATCGATGGTCGCCAGCTGCTGTTTGGTATCGCTGCGGCTGGCAACGCCCAGCACGTTCACCTTCTCGTTGGCGAGGATGGTGGTGATATCGCGCAGCAGGCCGCTGCGATCGTTGGCGACAACGCGCACCACCAGCGAGTAGCCCGCGGAGTAACTTTCGCCCCAGACCGCATCCACGATGCGCTCCGGCGCGTGCGACTGCAGCTCCGCCAGCTGGTCACAGTCCGCCCGATGCACGGAGATCCCGCGCCCCTGGGTGATAAAACCGACGATCTCATCGCCTGGGATCGGCTGACAGCAGCGGGCGATATGGTGCATCAGGTTACCGACACCCTCGACGACCACCCGGCCATTATCTTTGCTGCGATTCTGCGGCGCCCAGCTCTTCTGCTGCAGCTGTTTCAGCGCCGCCGCGTCCTGTTCCTCTGCGCTTGGCTTATTGAACTGCGATTGCAGGAAGTTGACCATCTGGTTAAGGCGAATATCGCCGCCGCCGATGGCCGCCAGCAGCTCGTCCAGCTCGTTGAAGTTGTAGCGCGGCAGCAGGTGCTTTTCTGCATCCTTGATGCTGATGCCCAGGTGCTCAAGTTCATCGTCGAGGATCTGCCGCCCGGCGAGAATATTCTTGTCGCGATCCTGCTTGCGGAACCAGGCATGAATTTTGGAGCGCCCGCGGCTGGTGGTGACGTAGCCAAGGTTCGGGTTCAGCCAGTCACGGCTCGGATTGGGCTGCTTCTGGGTAATGATTTCAATCTGATCGCCCATTTGCAGCTGATAGGTAAACGGGACAATGCGCCCGCTGATTTTGGCGCCAATGCAGCGGTGGCCGACATCGCTATGGATATGGTAGGCGAAGTCGAGCGGCGTCGAGCCGGCGGGTAAATCCACCACGTCGCCTTTCGGCGTAAAGACGTACACCCGATCATCAAAGACCTGGCTGCGCACTTCATCGAGCATTTCGCCAGAATCCGCCATCTCTTCCTGCCAGGCGATCAGCTTACGCAGCCAGGCGATGCGATCTTCATAGCCGCGACCGCCGCCCGTGCCCGCTCCGGCGCCCTCTTTGTACTTCCAGTGCGCGGCAACGCCCAGCTCGGCATCTTCATGCATCTGCCGGGTACGGATTTGAATCTCGACCGTTTTACCGCTCGGCCCCAGCACCACGGTATGAATCGACTGGTAGCCGTTAGGTTTCGGGTTCGCCACGTAATCATCGAACTCATCCGGCAGGTGGCGATAGTGAGTGTGTACAATCCCCAGCGCGGCGTAGCAGTCCTGAAGACGTTCGGCGACAATTCGCACCGCGCGCACGTCAAACAGCTCATCAAAGGTGAGATGTTTTTTCTGCATTTTTCGCCAGATACTGTAGATGTGCTTCGGCCGCCCGTAGACTTCGGCCTTCACCCCTTCGGTTTTCATTTCCGAACGCAAATGGCCAACGAACTCTTCAATGTAATGTTCACGATCGATACGGCGCTCGTGCAGCAGTTTGGCAATGCGCTTGTATTCGTCAGGATGCAGGTAGCGGAAGCAGTAATCTTCAAGCTCCCACTTCAGTTGACCGATGCCTAAGCGGTTGGCCAACGGCGCATAGATATTGGTACACTCTTTTGCCGCCAGCACGCGTTCGTCTTCCGGCTCATCTTTCACTTCCCGCAGATGGGCAATTCGTTCGGCGAGCTTGATGACCACGCAGCGGAAATCGTCGACCATCGCGAGCAGCATACGGCGAATATTGTCGACCTGTTCAGAGGAGACGGAGTCGGTGTGGGTGGCTTTCAGCTGGCGAATGGCCGCCATGTCGCGCACGCCGTGAATCAGCGTCACCACGGATTTGCCAACGCTCTCCTGCATCACCTCTTCGCTGACGACGTTGCCGTCCGCCAGCGGGAACAGCATCGCAGCCCGCAGCGTATCGATATCCATACTTAACGTGGAGAGGATTTCGACCATCTCCACGCCGCGCCATAGCAGCAGATCCGCTTGCGGATGTCCCTGCGTTTTCTCGCGACAATAGTCCCAGGTCTCGGTTAAGCGCTCACACGACTGCTGGCTGGAAATTCCCAGACTCGCGATCCATTTCTTCGGGTCAAATTCACCAGCTTTATTAAGATGTGCACTTCTTACCGCAACCATTGTCCTCTCCTTAAGGGACCCGGCCTGCCGAAGTCGGCAAGCCTCAACGTTTACACTTCATCCTGCAAGACGCCAGGTGTTGGCAGCCCCGGCGTAACCTGAACGATGCTATGTATCTCTGTGCTCAAACAACACCATTGATTCCAGATGCCCGGTATGCGGGAACATATCCAGCATGGCCAGGCGTTGAATCTTATACCCTGCCTGTAGCAGCAGTTCGCTATCGCGCGCCAGCGTCGCCGGATTACAGGAAACGTAGACCACGCGCCGCGGGGCTAATTTTATAATCTGCGGCATCACGCCTGGCGCCCCGGCTCGCGCCGGGTCGAGTAATATCTTATCAAAACCGTGCTTCGCCCAGGCCTGCCGGGTGACATCTTCCTCCAGATTTTCATGAAAGAATGTCACGTTGTGCAACTGATTGAGCGCGGCATTTTCCCGCCCCTTCGCCACCAGCGCCGGTACGCCTTCCACGCCCACGACGTTCGCGGCGCGTTTTGCCAGCGGCAGGGTAAAATTACCCATGCCGCAGAACAAATCCAGCACCCGGTCCCGCGGCTGAATATCCAGCCACTCCAGCGCCGTGCGCACCATTAGCTGATTAACGCCATCGTTAACCTGGATAAAGTCGCGCGGACTAAACAGTAAGCGTAGCCCGTCTGACGTATACCATGGCGCCTGGCCACTAATATGTTCCAGTATCTCGCTTTGCGGCGCCAGATACAGAGCAAGACCGTGAGATTGCGAAAATCGTTCCAGTTTTTCTTTATCGCCGACGGGTAAGGCGGCGGTATGGCGCAGAACCATCAGCGGGCCGTTATCCGCCAGCACCAGCTCGACATGCCCCAGTTGGCGCAGCGCTTTCAGTCCGCTCAGACACTCGCGCACCGCCGGCAGCAACGCACCAAGAGCGGGCGCCAAAACAGGGCATTGCCCGACATCAACAATGTCGCTGGCGTTCGCCTTGCGAAAGCCCATCTGTAATTGTTGGGTCTTTGGCTGATAATTCAAGCTCAGACGCGCACGGCGGCGATATCCCCACGGCGAAGCGGCTATAATATCGTCGACATCACGCTTCATCAGCCGGGCGAGCGCGGCGCGTTTACTTTGCTGCTGGAGCGCGATACTGGCATGCTGCTGCTGGCACCCGCCGCAGACGCCAAAATGCGGGCAGCGCGGCGTCTGGCGTTGTGGATTGTCACTAAGACGGCGTTTGACCTGGGCCCTGGCGTACTGTTTTTTGTCTTCAACCAGGACAACCTCAGCCTGTTCCTGCGGCAATAGGCCGCTAATGAAAAGCGCTTTTCCCTGGTGACGAGCAACGCCCTGACCAAAGGGATCAAGGTCATTGACGGTAACGGTTATGATCTGGCGCGTCGTCACACGCCGTTTTGCAGAGTAGAATTGCGCCATCGTAGAGATTTGTCTCAATCAAATAAACTGACTCTATACACGAGTCCATTCAAGATGCGTCCGGCGGCAGGCGGACATCCCCGGCGACTTATTCTCAGCCGGTCACTGCAGCCGCCACGCAGAGGCACTTGAAGGATGAAGCGTATATTCTCCCATAATGGAACCGCATGACCAACTACAGCCTACGTGCTCGCATGATGATTCTTATTCTGGCGCCGACCGTACTCATCGGTTTGCTGCTCAGTATTTTCTTCGTCGCGCATCGCTATCACGATCTGCAGCGTCAGTTGGAAGACGCCGGAGCCAGTATTATTGAACCGCTGGCGGTCTCCAGTGAATATGGCATGAATTTGCAAAACCGCGAGTCCATCGGCCAGCTGATTAGCGTACTCCATCGCCGTCATTCCGATATTGTGCGCGCAATTTCGATCTACGACTCGCACAATCGTCTGTTCGTCACCTCCAACTTTCAGCTCAACCCCAGCGAGCTCCGTCTGGATAAAGGGGCGCCATTTCCCCGCCAGCTCAGCGCGGTGCGCAAAGGGGATGTGATGATTCTGCGCACCCCGATCGTCTCGGAGAGCTATTCCCCCGACGAATCAGCGGTGACCGATGCCAAAATGCCGGGCAATATGCTGGGCTATGTGGCTCTCGAGCTGGATCTCAAATCGGTGCGCCTGCAGCAGTACAAAGAGATCTTTATCTCCAGCGTCATGATGCTGTTCTGTATCGGCATTGCGCTGATTTTCGGCTGGCGATTGATGCGCGATGTGACCGGCCCCATCCGCAATATGGTGAATACCGTTGACCGCATTCGCCGCGGGCAGCTGGATAGCCGCGTCGAAGGGTTTATGCTCGGCGAGCTGGATATGCTGAAAAATGGTATCAACTCAATGGCGATGTCGCTGGCGGCCTATCACGAAGAGATGCAGCACAACATCGATCAGGCGACATCCGATCTGCGCGAAACGCTCGAGCAGATGGAGATTCAGAACGTTGAGCTGGACCTGGCGAAAAAGCGCGCCCAGGAAGCGGCGCGTATCAAATCCGAATTCCTCGCCAACATGTCGCACGAGCTGCGAACCCCGCTCAACGGCGTCATTGGCTTTACGCGCCTGACGCTGAAAACCGATTTAAACGCCACCCAGCGCGATCACCTGACCACCATCGAGCGTTCCGCGAACAACCTGCTCGCGATCATCAACGACGTGCTGGACTTCTCCAAGCTGGAGGCCGGTAAACTGATTCTGGAAAGCATCCCGTTCCTGCTGCGTAATGCGCTCGATGAAGTCGTCACCCTGCTGGCGCATTCGGCGCATGACAAGGGGCTGGAACTGACGCTGAATATCAAAAACGATGTGCCGGATAATATTATCGGCGACCCGCTGCGCCTGCAGCAGATCATCACCAATCTGGTGGGGAATGCCATCAAGTTTACCGAGCACGGCAATATCGATGTGCTGGTCGAACAGCGTGCCCTCAGCAACACCAGCGTGCAGATCGAGGTGCAAATTCACGACACCGGGATCGGGATTCCCGAGCGCGATCAGTCGCGTCTGTTCCAGGCTTTCCGCCAGGCCGATGCCAGCATTTCCCGGCGTCATGGCGGTACCGGGCTGGGTCTGGTGATTACCCAGCGCTTGGTGAAGGAGATGGGCGGCGACATCTCTTTCCACAGCCAGCCGAATCGCGGCTCCACCTTCTGGTTCCATATCAGCCTCGATCTCAATCCCAACGCCATTCCGGAGAGTCCGTTGACCCACTGCCTGGCGGGCAAAACGCTGGCCTATATCGAAGCCAATGCCACGGCGGCGCAGTGCACCATGGAACTGCTGGCTACCACGCCGCTGGAGGTGGTCTACAGCCCGACGTTTTCCGCGCTGCCGGAGGCGCATTACGATATCCTGCTGGTCGGGATCCCGGTTTCGATGCGCGACCTTAACCAGCAAAAAGACAAGCTGGTGAAAGCCTGCGCCATGGCCGACCATTTACTGCTGGCGCTCCCCTGCCATGCGCAAATTAATGCCGAAGCGCTGAAGCGAGACGGCGTTGCCGCCTGCCTGCTCAAGCCGCTGACCGCCACGCGTTTGCTCCCGGCGCTAACGGCCTCCTGCCGCATCAGAACGCCGGTGATGCTGCCCCACTCCGACAGCAATAAGCTGCCGATGACGGTGATGGCGGTTGATGATAACCCGGCGAACCTGAAGCTTATCGGCGTGCTGCTCGAAGATCTGGTGCAGCACGTCACGCTGTGCGATAGCGGCCAGCGCGCCGTCGAGCAGGCCAAAGAGATGCAGCTGGATTTGATTCTGATGGATATTCAGATGCCGGACATGGACGGTATTCGCGCCTGCGAGCTGATTCGTCATCTTCCTCACCACCAGCAAACCCCGGTTATCGCCGTCACCGCTCACGCCTTTGACGGGCAAAAAGAGAAGCTGATGAATGCCGGAATGAACGATTATCTGGCGAAGCCTATCGAAGAAGATAAGCTGCACAGCCTGCTGTTGCGCTATCAACCGGGAATGCATGCCGCCCCTCCGCGCGCTCCGGAGCCTGTCGAGCCGCCGATTGACCACAACGTCACCCTCAACTGGCAGCTGGCGCTGCGGCAGGCCGCGATGAAGCCGGATCTGGCGCGGGAGATGCTGCAGATGCTGATCGCCTTTATGCCGGAAGTGCGCAATAAAGTGGAAGAACAGCTGGTTGGCGAAGAGCCAGAAGGTCTGGTGGATTTGATTCATAAGCTCCACGGAAGCTGCAGCTACAGCGGCGTTCCGCGGCTGAAGAAGCTGTGTCAAACCCTCGAGAGCCAGTTGCGGAACGGGACCGCCGCCGAGGAGCTGGAGCCAGAGCTTCTGGAACTATTGGATGAGATGGATAACGTCACGCGGGAAGCGTGCAAAATGCTGGGCATATAAGCGACCGGCCCGGATAGCGCAACGCTTAACCGGGCCACCCGCTCGCGCCCTACGGGGGGAAGACAAATCGCGGTGCGGCTCCGGCCAGCGTAGCGCGGCCGGGGAAAGCGCTAAAGCCGGCCGCCCATTTTCAGCACCGCGGCGACGTTTCTCGCCGTCATACGCACATTATCAGCGGCATGTTCCAGCGCCTCTTCCAGGGTACAAATCGAATAGATCACGCTAAACACCGCGTCCAGGCCGTGCTGATGAACGATGCCGACATCGGCGGTCAGACTCCCGGCGATACCAATCACCGGCACGTTGTAGTATTTCGCAACCTTCGCCACGCCGACCGGGACTTTACCGTGGATAGTCTGGCTATCAATACGCCCTTCGCCGGTGATGACCAGATCGGCGTCCGCCACCCGATCCGCGAGGCGCAGCGCATCGGTCACAATCTCAATCCCAGGCCGTAGCCTTGCTCCGCAGAAAGCATATAGCGCCGCGCCCATGCCGCCCGCCGCGCCGCCCCCTTCCAGCTGCAGAACATCGACGGCTAAATCACGTTGAATGATCCGCGCGAAATGCCCCAGCGCCCGATCCAGACGGACGATCATCTCCGCCGTCGCCCCTTTTTGCGGGCCAAACACCGCCGTTGCGCCTTCCGGCCCAATCAGCGGATTGGTCACATCGCAGGCCACATCGATATGACAATCGGCCAGTCGTCCATCCAGCTCGCTCAGGTCAATTCGCGCCAGCTGTTCGAGCGCTCCGCCGCCGGCAGCGATCTGCTGGCCCTCCTCAGTCAGCAATTTCCCGCCGAGCGCCTGCACCATTCCAGCGCCGCCGTCGTTGGTGGCGCTCCCACCGATGCCGATAATAATCTGCTGAACGCCGGCATCCAGCGCATGACGAATCAGCTCTCCGGTTCCCCAGGAGGTGGTCAATAATGGGTTACGGCACGTCGGCGGCACGCTTTCAAGACCGCTCGCCGCCGCCATTTCGATAAAAGCGCAGCGTTCATCGCCGGAAAGGCCGTAAAACGCATTCACCGGTTTACCTAGCGGACCGGTAACGGCAACCTGCACCAGATGCCCCTGAGTGGCGGCAACCATCGCCTCGACGGTGCCTTCCCCGCCATCGGCGACGGGCAGTTTGATATACTCCGCCTCAGGATAAATCTCCCGAAATCCCGTTTCTATCGCCGTCGCGACGTCCAGGGCGCTCAGGCTCTCCTTGTATGAATCCGGTGCAATCACTATTTTCATACGCTGTCCTTAAAATGAACCAACACCAGGTATCAAAAAACGCCGGCCCCCGCAGGAGCCGGATTGTCCTTAGCGCACCATGCACGGGCGCTTGTTATCAAACGTCCAGTTCGGGATCAGATACTGCATGGCCATCGCATCATCGCGCGCGCCCAGTCCGTGCTTTTTATACAGCTCGTTGGCCTGCATCACGCGGTCCATATCCAGCTCGACGCCCAGACCCGGCGTTGACGGTACCTGAACCATGCCACCTTTGATGGCAAAAGGTTGTCTGGTCAAACGCTGATTACCTTCCTGCCAAATCCAGTGGGTATCGATGGCGGTGATACGGCCCGGCGCAGCCGCCGCGACGTGGGTAAACATCGCCAGCGAAATATCAAAATGGTTATTGGAGTGCGAACCCCAGGTCAGACCAAACTCATGGCACATCTGGGCAACGCGCACCGACCCCTGCATGGTCCAGAAATGCGGATCCGCCAGCGGAATGTCCACCGACTGCAGGGACAGGGTATGACCCATCTGCCGCCAGTCGGTGGCAATCATATTGGTGGCCGTCGGCAGACCGGTGGCGCGGCGGAACTCCGCCATCACCTCGCGGCCGGAGAAGCCCTGCTCGGCGCCGCACGGATCCTCCGCATAGGCCAGCACGCCCTTCAGCTGTTTACCAATCTTAATCGCTTCATCCAGGCGCCAGGCGCCGTTCGGGTCAAGCGTCACGCGCGCCTGCGGGAAGCGTTTCGCCAGCGCCACGATGGATTCCGCCTCTTCCTCACCCGCCAGCACGCCGCCTTTGAGTTTAAAATCGTTGAAACCATATTTTTCGTAAGCGGCTTCTGCCAGACGCACCACGGCATCCGGGGTCATCGCCTCTTCGTGACGCAGTCGGTACCAGTCGCACTTCTCGTCAGCCTGACTTTGATAGGCCAGCGGCGTGGCATGGCGATTACCGACAAAGAACAGGTAACCCAGCATTTCGACTTCGCTGCGCTGTTGCCCCTCGCCGAGCAGAGAGGCGACGTTAACGCCCAGGTGCTGCCCAAGCAGATCCAGCAGCGCCGCTTCAATCCCGGTCACTACGTGAATAGTGGTACGCAAATCAAAAGTTTGCAAACCGCGGCCGCCGGCATCGCGGTCGGCAAAACGATTACGTACGCTGCCCAGGATATTTTTATATTCGCCGAGGGTTTTGCCCGCCACCAGCGCCGCGGCCTCTTCCAACGTCTGGCGGATTTTCTCTCCGCCGGGGATTTCCCCCACTCCGGTATGACCCGAGTTATCTTTGATAATCACAATGTTGCGGGTGAAATAGGGGGCATGCGCCCCGCTAAGATTCATCAGCATACTATCGTGACCGGCAACCGGAATAACCTGCATCGAAGTGACAACGGGCGTTGAAAATTGCGTGGTCATGCGTGAATCCTTTTTCAGTTAGCTACGGCCAAAGACCGGGCGTTTACGGTCAAATTTCCAGCCGGGAATCAGATACTGCATCGGACCGGCGTCATTACGCGCGCCGCCCGGCAGCGTCTTATACGCCTCATGGGCTTTTTGCACCTGCTCCCAGTCCAGCTCAATGCCCAGGCCCGGCGCATCCGGTACGGCGATCTTGCCGTTCTCAATTTGCAGCGGATTTTTGGTCAGGCGGCAATCCCCCTCCTGCCAAATCCAGTGGGTATCGATAGCGGTCGGGTTGCCCGGCGCGGCTGCGCCGACGTGGGTAAACATGGCCAGTGAAATATCGAAGTGGTTGTTAGAGTGACAGCCCCAGGTCAGGCCCCAGTCATCACACAGCTGCGCCACCCGCACCGCGCCGGAGAGCGTCCAGAAGTGGGGATCGGCCAGCGGAATATCGACCGCATTGAGCATCACCGCGTGCCCCATTTCGCGCCAGTTGGTGGCGATCATGTTGGTGGCCACCGGCAGACCGGTGGCGCGACGAAACTCCGCCATCACTTCGCGGCCGGAGAAGCCCTGCTCGGCGCCGCAAGGATCTTCCGCATAGGTCAGCACATCCTGCAGGCCCTTACACAGCGTAATCGCCTCATCAAGCAGCCAGGCGCCGTTCGGGTCGACGGTAATTCGCGCGTCCGGGAAACGTTTCTTCAGCGCGCGAGCGGTGTCAATTTCCTGCTCGCCCGGCAATACGCCGCCCTTGAGTTTGAAGTCCTTAAAGCCGTAACGATCCTGCGCGGCTTCGGCGAGGCGGACCACGGCGTCACTGTTTAGCGCTTCCTGATGACGCAGATGATACCACTCGTGATCGCCTGGGGTGCTGTCCAGGTACGGCAGGTCGGTTTTTTGGCGATCGCCTATGTAGAAGAGATAGCCCAGCACGGTGACCGCATCACGCTGTTTACCTGGCCCCAGCAGTTCACAAACCGGGACATTCAGCGTCTTGCCTAACAGGTCCAGCAGCGCGGCCTCCAGCGCCGCCACCGCGTTCACCCGTAATTCAAAAGTCCAGGCGCCTTTACCAAAGGTGTCGAAATCCGCCGCCTGGTTACCTTTGTGAACCTGCTGAACCACCTTATTCAGGCGCGCAATCTCCTGCCCCAGCACCTGCGGAATGGCGTCAACCAGCGTCTGATAAATCACCTCTCCGCCGGGCGCCTCGCCGATGCCGGTGTTGCCCGCGCTGTCGGTCAGTACCACGATATTGCGGGTAAACCATGCGTTGTGCGCCCCGCCGATGTTCAACAGCATGCTGTCATGGCCCGCCACCGGAATAACTTTCATATCGGTGATAACGGGTGTGGATTGAGTACTCATCATTAACGCTCCGTAACAGGTTTCAGTTCAATTCGTTTGATATCACCCACCAGCACCAGGTAGCTCAGTACCGCCACCAGCGCATGCACCCCGACATAAATCAGCGCGCCGTTGAATGACCCCGTGGCTCCGACGATGTAACCAATGGCAATCGGCGTGACGATGCCGGAGATATTGCCGAACATGTTGAACAGGCCCCCTGACAAGCCGCTGATCTCCTTCGGCGCGGTATCGGCCATCACCGCCCAGCCCAGCGCGCCAATCCCTTTCCCGAAGAAGGCCAGCGCCATGAAGCCGATAATCATCCACTCCACATTCACGTAGTTACAGAACACCATGACCATCGACAGCAGCATACCTAACACGATCGGCGTCTTACGGGCGATATTGAGCGAGCCGGTGCGCCGCATCAGCCAGTCGGAAATGATGCCCCCCAGCACGCCGCCGACAAAGCCGCAAACGGCGGGAACAGAGGCGATGAACCCGGCTTTCAGGATCGACATGCCGCGCGCCTGCACCAGATAGACCGGGAACCAGGTAATAAAGAAGTAGGTCAAGGCGTTGATGCAATACTGACCAATGTAGATCCCCACCATCATGCGCGAACCGATCAGCTGTTTAATCTGGCCCCATTTTTCACTGAACGGCACCTTCTGCGCGTTTTTCTTCTGATCCATGTTGATCAGCGCGCCGCCTTCGGCAATGTACTCCAGCTCTTTCTTGTTCACGCCGGGATGTTGATTGGGTTCATGAATGACTTTAAGCCATATGAAACTGATAATAATCCCCAGTCCGCCCATAAAGAAGAAGACGTGCGACCAGCCCACCTGATGGGTTAACCAGCCCATGATCGGTGCGAAGATGACGGTCGCGAAGTACTGCGCGGAGTTGAAAATCGCCACCGCCGTGCCCCTCTCCTGCGCGGGGAACCAGGCGGCTACGATACGGCTGTTGCCGGGAAAGGAGGGCGCTTCCGCCAGCCCAACCAGGAAACGCAGGGTAAACAGAGCGACAATAATGCCGAAACCGCTAAAGATATCGACGAAGCCCTGTAGCAGGGTAAACATCGACCAGATGAAAATTGACCAAAAATAGACTCGCTTTGAGCCGAAGCGGTCGAGCAGCCACCCGCCGGGGATCTGACCAATAACGTAGGCCCATGAGAATGCGGAGAAGACATAGCCCATGCCCACCGGATCCAGCCCAATCTCCTTCGCCATTTGCGAACCGGCAATCGACAGCGTTGCGCGATCGCCATAGTTAAAGGATGTGACGATAAACAGCATCACCACTATCCAGTAGCGGGCGTTGGTGCGTTTTTCCGCCCCGCTCGCCGCCTGACTTAATGTACTCATTGTTGCACTCCTGAATCATAGCAGTTAGCTACGTTCATTCTGAACAGCACAACCTGTAGGGTAATCAGAATGACGTGTTGGTGTTTTTCATAGTTTTCGTTATATCTGGCGTACTGCATTTTTTAACTGGCAGGGAAAGTATAAAAAGAGGACCTCGCCGGCTCACCGTGCATATACACAGCTTTAGCGGAGGTTTAGAAATGGATTTGTGGCGTATGCCTGACTGGATGGGGGATGGTTCACGGAAATGAAAAGCAACCCCGGTTAACAACGGAAATGACGTTACAAACAGCAGGAGTGTGAAACGTCTCTCTTGACCCGGTGGAAATCACCGGAAAAAACCGCGTAAGATGCGGGGTTGTAGGGCAAATGCCTGAAGCCTGGGCCAGGCAGAGTTGATAAACTCTCTTCGATCGTTTATCTGGCACTGGCATCGATAAGGAACGCCCTCTACGTAGGGAGAGGGCGCAACTTTTCAGCCGTTTATTCGAGCAGGTTTGCCCACTGTTCTACCCAGGGGTTGGAAACACCCTCCGGTTCCGGGTCTTCACTGGCGTCAATCATCAGCATTTCACCAATACGCCTGGCCCCTTGTTCCTGCAGCAGCGCGTCGAAGGTTTTGCCGCCGCCGCAGAAGTTGGCGTAGGTACTGTCGCCCAGGGCGATAATCCCGTAGCGCAGGTGCGGCTGATACATATCCTTAATCCCCTCGAACAGAGGGACGATGCTATCCGGCAGGTCGCCCTGCCCGGTGGTGGATGTCACCACCAGCACATATTTACCGCTGTACGGTTCCCAGTCCTGAACTTCAGGATCTTCGTAAACCGTCGCTTTGTGCCCCAGCCCGCTCAGAATGGCCTGCGCCTCTTCGGCAACCAGCAGCGAGTTACCGTACATCGTGCCGACAAAAATCCCGACTTCTGCCATGATTATCTCCCTGAATTGACCTCAATACCTTCATCCTGACCGCTGTCGTCAGCAAACTCAACCCTTTCATTTAACGGCAGAAGGCCGCGCCAGCCAAACTGCGACAGCGCCCGCATCCAGACATCGTCAAGGCCTGCGCGAATCACCAGCGGTTCGCCGGTAAAAGGGTGAGTTAACGCGAGCTGGCTGGCGTGCAGCATCAGACGATCGCAGGAAAAGTGCTCGGCGGCGCTGCGGTTCTGTCGCAGATCGCCATGTTTGCTGTCGCCGATAATCGGGTGGCGCAGATGGGAAAGATGACGGCGCAGCTGATGTTTGCGCCCGGTTTTGGGCTCCAGCTCAACCAGGCTATAGCGCGTGGTCGGGTAGCGCCCGGTCGCCACCGGCATTTCTACCGTCGCCAGGCCACGATAATGGGTGACCGCCGGCTGGGGCTCTTTATCTTCACGGGCGAATTTATCGGCGATTTTATCCCGCTCTTCGACCAGCGGGTAATCCAGCACCGCTTCGTCGCTCAGCCAGCCGCGAACCACCGCGTGGTAGCGCTTTTGCATCTGATGCAGTTCAAACTGCTGAGATAGCCGCCTGCCCGCCTCGCTCGACAGCCCCATCAGCAGGACGCCGGATGTCGGGCGATCGAGGCGATGGGCGGTAAACACGTGCTGGCCGATCTGATCGCGCACGGTTTGCATCACCACCACTTTTTCATCGCGATCCAGCCAGCTGCGATGCACTAACCAGCCGGAGGGTTTGTTCACCGCCACCAGCCATTCGTCCTGATAGATAATCTCCAGCATCAGGCGTCATCACCCGCAAACAGCGTATCGAGCAGCAGGAGCTCGGCAAGCACCCGCTCGCGCAGGGGATGTGCAGCGTCCAGCGCCATCTCATAGTATGGTGCGACGGCAAAGCTGTGGGGCAACGGCTGTTCGCTATCGAGCAGGTTATGCATACGAGGAATCAGCACCCACTGCAGCCACTCCAGCGGTTCGAGAGTATCCATGCAGAAAGGCTGATCGCTGGCAAATGCGCGGCTTTCCGGCGCCGTCTCCTGCCAGTGTTCTGTTTCGCGCAGCAGCGCTTCAAGCGCGTGCAAACGCTCACGCACGCTAAGGTGAAGAGTCATGAGAAACCTCGATGAGTTGTAAACCGGGCGCAGGATAGCAAATACAGCCGCGAAATATACTCTAAATCATGCGGGGTGTGGGGGGAGAGTTGTCCTGGCAAGCCGGCGTGAGCGTCATCTGGTTGACCGGAAGAAAGCGGCCCCGGCCGTTCACCTCTCTCGCCCCAAAAAAGAAACCTGCTGCCAGCAGGCGTCAGGCATAAAAAAAGGGAGCACTGTATAAACAGTGCTCCCGGTTCGTTTCGCAGCAATCCAGCTACATTGGTGCTCCCTGCTCGTCCATGAAAACTTTTCCTGAGGTCTCCTGACCATGTTCATCCGTAAACTCGTGCATCCTGCTTCCACACCACCCCGATGTGAAATTACCTATCCTTAAGTCTATCCCGATCTTCCTGATCCACCGTTCTTCATGAGCGGCTCACATTCTCCATCCTGGAGGTGTCCATTACGCGTTCCTGCGTTGTCCTGTGCTTCATCCTGAAGCCTGTCCTTGCTACGCCTTCCCGGCGGGTCCTGCAGAAGCGTCATCATCCTGATGTTCACTTCTTTTCGCGACTTCCTGTCGACAGACATAGGATCCCTGATTCCGCCCCGTCTTACAAGCCTTCTTGAGCGAATCTCTTAAGATTCATCCCCCCCAAAAAAGGCAAGAATAAGCATAACAAACTGAATTACATTGTTTTATTAGAAATTAAGCCGTGAAAAAATGGCTTAAATGATGACGATCTCTTACAGGTCTTGTAAGAGATCTCTCACAAAGGGGCAGGAAGAATGGATTACAGAACCGGCTCAAGCTGGGTAAGGAAACTTGCCAGCGAAGGCGAAAGCGTGGTCCGTTTGCGCGTGCCGAGCGTCTCTTTGACAACTTCACCGCTCAGATTACAGACCGAAATGACATCCAGCTCGCTGTCCAGGGTGGCGATAAACAGCGTGGGCGACAGCTTCAACCGCTTTTGCACCACCAGGTGACCGATTAAATTCTCCTGCACGCGCTGGAAGTCATCCGGACTCCAGGTTTGCAGCAGCGTCATGGTTTCACCGGCAAAGCGCGCGGCCATGTCACCGGCGAACTGGGTGGTATAATAACTATGAATCGGCTGTTGTACCACAATATCTAATGCCCGTTCAACCGCGCTGATATTTTGAGCTAATGAAAAGGGCTGCGGTTGCCAGAAAATGGCATCGCCTTCCGTCGCGCTGATGCAGGGTGACGGTACGCCATAAAGTTCTTCGCTTCGCGGCAGGCTTGCGTACTGCTGCTGCCAGGCAGCGCAATAACGTTGGGTGAAGGCTTGCAGCGCTGCTGCGGTTTGATAGTCCACCGGTTTCTCTCTTCACGTCAGACAGGATACACTTGGCGTATAGTGTACCCGCTTTACTATGGTGAAACATGTCTTCTTACGATAATCATCAGGCGCTGTCCGGCCTGACGCTCGGTAAATCAACGGATTACCGCGATACTTATGATGCCTCCCTGCTTCAGGGCGTGCCGCGTAGCCTCAACCGCGATCCGCTCGGCCTGCGCGCGGACAATCTGCCTTTTCACGGCGGCGACATCTGGACGCTGTATGAACTGTCGTGGCTGAACGCCAAAGGTTTGCCGCAGGTTGCCGTCGGTCACGTTGAGCTCAGCGACACCAGCGTCAACCTGGTGGAATCCAAAAGCTTTAAACTCTATCTCAATAGTTTTAACCAGACCCGCTTCGCCAGCTGGCAGGAGGTACAGGCCACGCTGACGCGCGATCTTAGCGCCTGCGCGCAGGGTGAGGTCAGCGTTTCGCTCTATCGGCTCGACGAACTCGAAGGCCAGCCGGTGGCGCATCTCCACGGCACCTGCATCGACGATCAGGATATTGCGATCGATAACTATGAGTTCAGCACCGACTATTTGCAGGATGCCGCAGGCGAAAAGATCGTTGAAGAGACGCTGGTCAGCCATCTGCTGAAATCCAACTGTCTGATCACCCACCAGCCGGACTGGGGCTCGGTACAGATTCAATATCGCGGGCCAAAGATCGATCGCGAAAAGCTGCTGCGCTACCTGGTCTCATTCCGTCATCACAACGAATTCCACGAGCAGTGCGTCGAGCGGATTTTTAATGATCTCCTGCGCTTTTGCCAGCCGCAATCGCTCTCCGTCTACGCCCGCTATACCCGTCGCGGCGGCCTGGACATCAATCCCTGGCGCAGCAACGCGGAATTTGTTCCGTCTATCGCTCGCCTGGCGCGCCAGTAGCAAAAATTTTTCACAACTTTGCGTGCCTTCACGCGTACGCAAGGTTGTGAAAACGCCACGGGCAAGGCTATTGTAATCACAGGAAGACGATAATCGTCCTGTAAGGAGTTCACTTGATTACACATGTTAGCCCGCTTGGTTCAATGGATATGCTGTCACAGCTGGAAGTGGATATGCTTAAACGCACCGCCAGTAGTGACCTCTATCAACTCTTTCGCAACTGCTCGCTTGCTGTACTCAACTCGGGGAGCCTGACCGATAACAGCAAGGAGCTACTGTCTCGTTTTGAAAACTTCGATATCAACGTGCTGCGTCGCGAACGCGGCGTGAAGCTGGAACTGATCAACCCGCCGGAAGAGGCGTTCGTTGACGGGCGTATTATCCGTTCTCTGCAGGCCAACCTGTTTGCCGTGCTGCGCGATATCCTGTTCGTTTACGGGCAGATTCACAACACCGTGCGCTTCCCGAATCTCGACCTCGAAAGCTCGGTCCATATCACCAACCTGGTGTTTTCGATTCTGCGTAACGCCCGCGCCCTGCACGTCGGCGAAGCGCCGAATATGATTGTCTGCTGGGGCGGCCACTCGATCAACGAAAACGAATATCTGTACGCCCGCCGCGTGGGGACCCAGCTGGGTCTGCGCGAGCTGAACATCTGCACCGGCTGCGGCCCGGGAGCGATGGAAGCGCCGATGAAAGGCGCCGCGGTCGGCCACGCCCAGCAGCGTTACAAAGACAGCCGTTTCATCGGCATGACCGAACCGTCCATTATTGCCGCCGAGCCGCCGAACCCGCTGGTCAACGAGCTGCTGATCATGCCGGATATCGAAAAACGTCTTGAGGCGTTTGTGCGCATCGCCCACGGCATTATTATCTTCCCGGGCGGCGTTGGCACGGCGGAAGAGCTGCTTTACCTGCTGGGTATTTTGATGCACCCGGCCAACAAGGCGCAGGTGCTGCCGCTGATCCTCACCGGGCCGAAAGAGAGCGCCGACTATTTCCGCGTGCTGGATGAGTTCATCGTGCATACGCTGGGCGAATCGGCCCGTCGCCACTACCGCATCATCATCGACGACGCCAGCGAAGTGGCGCGGCAGATGAAGAAAGCGATGCCGCTGGTGAAAGAGAGCCGCCGGGAAACCGACGATGCCTATAGCTTTAACTGGTCGATTCGCATTACCCCGGACCTGCAAATGCCGTTCGATCCGACGCACGAAAACATGGCCAACCTCAAGCTCTACCCGGATCAACCGGTCGAGATGCTGGCGGCCGATCTGCGTCGCGCGTTCTCCGGCATCGTGGCCGGTAACGTCAAAGAGGTGGGGATCCAGGCGATTGAAAAATTTGGTCCCTACAAGCTGCATGGCGATCCGCAGATGATGCGCCGGATGGACGATCTGCTGCAGGGCTTCGTCGCCCAGCATCGTATGAAGCTCCCGGGCGGTACCGCCTATATTCCGTGTTACGAAATCTGTTCCTGATAGTGAGTTAACCTGCATCCCGGGTCACGGCGCCGAACGCCTGACCCGGCTTTCCTCCCCCTTCCTCTCTCCTTTTCCCCCTGCCCTGGGTTCGTTCCGTTATGAATACATTGCGACATTTTTACATAGCCAATCGTTTGCGTTTCCAGAACAGGCGATAAATATCACCAGGAAAAATGTATTTAATCGACGAAACATCGTCAGCATCGCCTTTTTACAGTAAAAACATCGTTATTCCGCCCCCCTGCTTTTATCTCATATCCTGTAAATGTTAGCCTTCGCGCCACAAATATCTGGCTGATCACCAGAAACAGTCTGTTGAACTAAAAATACACACATAGAAAGTGGATTATTGCAATTGGGATCGCGATCACTGATGCATTTCCCACATAAATGTATCTTTCCGCCCCACTTGTTACGGAGAAAATCACTATAAAACCGTAATCAAACGAATTTCATATTACTTAATTGATATTAATCATTATATTTGGTCGCTTCCTCCAGGAGATACAGATGGAAACCACTCAAACCAGCACTATCGTTTCGGGTGAAACTCGCAGCGGTTGGCGCAAAACCGATACCATGTGGATGCTGGGCCTGTACGGCACGGCGATCGGCGCGGGCGTTTTGTTCCTGCCGATTAATGCCGGCGTCGGCGGGATGATCCCGCTGATTATCATGGCAATCCTTGCCTTCCCGATGACCTTTTTCGCCCACCGCGGAATGACCCGTTTTGTGCTTTCCGGCAAGAATCCGGGCGAGGACATCACCGAAGTGGTCGAAGAACACTTCGGCGTCGGCGCAGGCAAGCTGATTACCCTGCTCTACTTCTTCGCCATCTACCCGATCCTGTTGGTTTATAGCGTGGCTATCACTAACACCGTCGAAAGCTTCATGACGCATCAGCTGCAGATGACGGCGCCGCCGCGGGCCATTCTCTCCCTGATTCTGATCGTCGGAATGATGACCATCGTTCGTTTCGGCGAGCAGATGATCGTTAAGGCGATGAGCATTCTGGTGTTCCCGTTCGTGATCGCCCTGATGATCCTGGCGCTGTATCTGATTCCTCAGTGGAACGGCGCGGCGCTGGAAACGCTCTCCCTGAGCAGCGCCACCGCCACCGGCAACGGCCTGTGGATGACCCTGTGGCTGGCGATTCCGGTAATGGTGTTCTCCTTTAACCATTCGCCGATCATCTCCTCCTTCGCCGTGGCGAAACGTGAAGAGTACGGCGAAGGCGCGGAGAAGAAGTGCTCCAGCATCCTGGCGCGCGCTCACATCATGATGGTGCTGACCGTGATGTTCTTCGTCTTCAGCTGCGTACTGAGCCTCTCTCCGGCCGATCTGGCAGAGGCAAAAGCGCAGAACATCTCGATTCTCTCCTATCTGGCGAACCACTTTAATGCGCCGGTGATTGCCTGGATGGCGCCGATCATTGCGATGATTGCCATCACCAAATCGTTCCTCGGCCACTACCTGGGGGCGCGCGAAGGCTTTAACGGCATGGTGATTAAGTCGCTGCGTGGTAAAGGCAAAACCATCGAAATCAACAAACTGAACAAAATCACGGCGCTGTTCATGCTGATCACCACCTGGATTGTGGCGACGCTGAACCCGAGCATTCTCGGGATGATCGAAACCCTGGGCGGCCCGATTATCGCGATGATTCTGTTCCTGATGCCGATGTACGCTATCCAGAAAGTCCCGGCAATGCGCAAATACAGCGGCCACGTCAGCAACGTCTTCGTGGTGATTATGGGCCTGATTGCTATCTCCGCGATTTTCTACTCTCTGTTCAGCTAATCTCCCCCCGCGCCGCCAGCAGGCGGCGCGCTTCCCGACAGTACTGGATGCATTATGATCAGCGTATTCGATATTTTTAAAATCGGCATTGGCCCTTCCAGCTCCCATACCGTTGGACCAATGAAGGCGGGCAAACAATTCACGGACGACCTTATCGCGCGCGGGCTGCTTGCCGACGTCACCGAGGTCGTTGTCGACGTGTACGGTTCTCTTTCCCTGACCGGCAAAGGGCACCATACCGACATCGCGATTATTATGGGTCTTGCAGGCAACCTGCCTGACAGCGTTGATATTGACGCTATCCCGGCGTTTATTCAGGACGTCAACACCCACGGACGCCTGATGCTGGCGAACGGCCAGCAGGAAGTCGCCTTCCCGGTCGATCGGTGCATGAATTTCCATGCCGACAACCTGTCGCTGCATGAAAACGGCATGCGGGTTACCGCTCTGGGCGGCGACAAGGTGCTCTACAGCCAGACCTACTACTCCATTGGCGGCGGCTTTATTGTCGATGAACAACACTTCGGCCAGAGCAATGAAGCTCCGGTGGAAGTGCCCTATCCGTATAAAAACGCGGCGGATCTGCAAAGGCACTGCCGTGAAACCGGGCTCTCGCTTTCCGGCCTGATGATGCAAAACGAACTGGCTTTGCACAGCAAAGAGCAGCTGGAGCAGCACTTCGCCGCCGTCTGGGAAGTGATGAGCGGCGGTATCGAGCACGGAATCACTACCGAAGGCGTTTTGCCGGGCAAGCTGCGCGTCCCGCGCCGCGCCGCCGCCCTGCGCCGGATGCTGGTCAGCCAGGACAATACCAACAGCGACCCGATGGCGGTGGTTGACTGGATCAACATGTTTGCTCTGGCGGTGAACGAAGAGAATGCCGCCGGCGGCCGCGTGGTGACTGCGCCGACCAACGGTGCCTGCGGTATCGTGCCGGCGGTGCTGGCCTATTACGACAAGTTTATCCGTAAGGTCAATGCCAATTCACTGGCACGTTACCTGCTGGTGACCAGCGCGATTGGCTCACTGTACAAGATGAACGCCTCGATTTCCGGCGCCGAAGTGGGCTGCCAGGGTGAAGTCGGCGTGGCCTGTTCGATGGCGGCGGCCGGTCTCACCGAACTGCTGGGCGGTAGCCCGGGCCAGGTGTGTATCGCAGCGGAAATTGGCATGGAGCACAATCTGGGTCTGACCTGCGATCCGGTTGCCGGCCAGGTACAGGTTCCCTGCATCGAGCGTAACGCTATCGCCGCCGTCAAAGCGGTGAACGCGGCGCGTATGGCGCTGCGCCGCACCAGCGAACCGCGCGTCTGCCTCGATAAGGTCATCGAAACCATGTACGAAACGGGCAAAGATATGAACGCTAAGTACCGCGAAACCTCGCGCGGCGGCCTGGCGATGAAAATCGTCGCCTGCGATTAGGACCTCTCAGGCCCGGCAGCCGCGGCTGCCGGGCCTTTCCCCACCTTCCCTCCGCGCCAACCACTCTTTTTGTTATATAGATTAAAATTTAGTTATTTATTGGTTATAAGGGCAATTTGTTACCTTACGGTTAACCGTTACAGGAGAACAAATCATGTCCAAAAGGTTCCATCTGGCTGTGCTGCCGCTGGTGCTCGGCCTCTCTGCTTCCGCGCTGGCTCAGGCGCCGGAAACCGTCAACATCGGCTACCAGAAAGCCAATATCTTCGCCCTGCTCAAATACCGCGGCTCCCTCGATGAGACCTTCAAAAAACAGGGCATCGCCGTACGCTGGGTGGAATTCCCGGCCGGCCCGCAGATGCTGGAAGGGCTGAACGTCGGCAGTATCGACCTGGCCGCCACCGGCGATGCGCCGCCGGCCTTTGCCCAGGCGGCCCAGGCGGATCTGGTTTATCTCGCGCACTCACCGGCCAACCCTAAAACCGAAGCGATCGTGGTGCCGGAAAACTCAACGATTCACAACGTGGCCGATCTGAAAGGCAAGCGCGTGGGGCTGAATAAAGGCTCCGACGTCAACTACCTGCTGGTGGCCGCGCTGGAAAAAGCCGGTCTGAGCTATAAAGACATCACGCCGGTCTATCTGCCCCCGGCCGATGCCCGCGCCGCCTTCCAGCGTGGCGCCATCGATGCCTGGGTGATCTGGGATCCGTACCTTGCCGAAGTCGAAACCAACGCGAAGGCGCGGCAAATCAGCAACGCCGAAGGGCTGGTGCCGCATTACACCTTCTATCTCGCCAGCCGCAAATTTGCCGAAAACCACCCGGATACGGCAAAACAGGTGGTGGATGAGTTAAGTCAGCTAAGCGACTGGGCTAACGCCCATCAGGACGATGCCGCCGGGATCCTTGCCACTTCAACCGGGCTGGATAAAGCGATCTGGCTGAAAGCGCTTGCCCGCCTGCCCTATGGCGCCGAACGCATGACCCCTGCGGTCTATAACGAACAGCAGGCGCTGGCGGATACCTTCACCCGTATCGGCCTGCTGCCGGTGAAGGTCGATGTTCGCAGCGCCACCTGGTCGCAGGATAAATAACCCTTGTCGGCGACGGGCCTCCCCGTCGCCTTCTCTCTTTTTACCCCTGCGCCTTTTCGCCGTCGCCAATCTGCCAGATAAAGGTCGGCGCCTCGCCGTTGACCAGCCAGTTGCCAATATTGCGCGCTTTGTAGATAACCGGGTTATGCGAGGCCACCGTGCGCGCGTTGCGCCAGTGGCGATCGAGCGCCTTACCCACCCGGGTGTCCGACGCGCCGAGGGCGTTAAACAGCTCGGTCGCCGCACGCGGCACCCACTCGCTGGCAACCACCTGCGCCTGCGCCGCTTCGACTTCCGCCAGCCGATTGCGCTGTTCAATCAGCGCTTCGTCGCCGCTGGCATGAACCACATAGGCCTGCTGTAAAGATTCCGCCGCCTGCAGCACCGCCGCGCGGGTCGCCCACGCCCAGCTGCTGATTTGCCCCACCACCTGCAGGACCTGCGCGTCCTCGCGCGGGACCGCGGCGTTGCCATGGCTGTACATACGAGTGCGTTTTTTCACCCCCTCGGCGGCGTCGCGTTCCACCGCCAGGCCGATTCCCGCCAGCGTCGCCAGTAAGATATGCTGATAGAAGGCGGTCTGATAACGAAAGCGTTCAGCAAAATCATAGACATGTTCCTGCTCAACCTGCGCCTGCTTAAAGCGGGTAGTACCGCTGCCGGTCAGACGCTGACCAAAGCCATCCCAGTCGTCTTCGCGTTCCACCGCGCTCTGCCGGGTGCTGACCAGCGCAATGACATCGCCGTTGTTGTCGCTGCGGCGGGCAAAGACATCAATCCAGTCGGCGTACAGCGTCCCGGTGCTGTAAAACTTCTCGCCGTTTAACTGCCAGCCGCGATCGTCCGGCGTCACCCGGGTAATCACCTCCCCAAGCTTGACCCCGCCGGTTTCGGTCCAGCCGCTGCCCACCAGCTCTGCATCGAGAAAACGTTGCAACCAGCGATCGCGCTGCGCGGAGTCCGGTTGATTCAGGCGATCTTCAACAAAGGCAAAATGGGCGCGCAGCGCCTGCGGCAGGTTGGAGTCGGCCTGGGCCAGCTCAATCAGCAGGGCAATCAGCTGCGGCAGCGACGCGCCCCAGCCGCCCTTTTCCCGCGGAATGCGTACCGTGCCGAACCCCGCCTCCTTCAGCCAGCGAATCTGCTCGTCGGGCAAAATACGGTGCTGTTCGCGGTTTGCCGCCCCCTGCGCAATACGCGAGAAAATCGGCCGGAAAGCCGCGGCCAGCTGTTCATAATCGGTGCCGGTAGAGAGTAATGTCATCATCTGTTCCTTAATGGTGGCTGTCGTCAATATCGTGACGCGTCGGCTCGTGGCGGACCGCAAGCAGGAAGAAGATCGGAATAATGGCGGCCAGCGACACCACCCAGAACATCTGAGTGCCGAGGGAGGCCTGCAGTAGCGGCAGCACGAACAGCGCCAGCGCGCTGCCGATACCGGAGAGCGCCCGGCTGAAGCCGACGCCGGTGGCGCGAATCGCGGTAGGATAGGAAAGCGCCGGATAGATCATCAGCTGCGCGCCGGGGCCGAAGCCCTCGGCAAACAGCCACAGGCCAAGCATCGCGATCGCCAGCACGACCCCGGCGGTGGCATGCGGCTGGCCGACCAGCGCAAGGGCGATCAGGGCGATAAACTGCAGCGCGAAGCCGGCCATCGCCACGTGGCGCGACGGGTATTTCCACGCCAGATGCATCCCCAGCAGCCCGCCGGTAAAGGCAAACAGCGCGTTCAACCCCAGTGAGGCGGAGATGGTTTCAAACACCCCGGCCCCGAGAAAGCGGGCGAGGATCGACGGCAGGAAAAAGGCGATGGCGGTGTACTCAAAGGAGATACAAATATTCATCACCCCGGCGACGATGGTGCGCTCGCGATACGGCTTTTCAAACAGCACGCGGAAGCTCACTTTCGGCGGCGGCGCGGGACGTTCGGCCGGCGCTTCATGGGCGGCAATGCCGTAAGAGTCGCGCAGAATGCGCACCGCCGAAGTCAGGTCCCCCTGGTTTGCCGCCCACAGCGGCGATTCATTCATAAATTTGCTGCGCACGGCGATAATCAGCAGCGCCGGAACGGCGCCAAACAGCAGCGAGGCGCGCCACAGCCAGTCGAGGTGCGCCTGCGGCAGCAGGAAATAGAGACCGAAGATAATCAGAAAACAGAGCGTCGAGGCGGCGTACCACATCGGGCACCAGGAGGCGAGGCGCGCGGCCTTATTGCCTTTGCCGGTAAAACGGGAGAATTCAGCGAGGTAGGACATGGCGACCGGCAGATCGATACCCACGCCGATGCCCATCAGAAAGCGCGCGCCGATCAGCACCCAGACATTGGGGGCCAGACCGGCGGCGATGGCCGAGACGACGAAAAACAGCATATCGGCCATAAACACCGAATAGCGGCCATATTTATCCGTCAGCCAGCCGCCGATTAAGTTGCCGATAATGGTGCCGACCATAATGGATGAGGTGACCAGGCCGGTCAGCAGCGGCGAAAGCTGGAATTCACGCACCACGTCATCGATGCCGTAGGAGAGCGTGGTTAAATCATAGGCGTCGAGAAAGACGCCGCCGAGAGCGAGGAAGACAATCATCCGCGCATATTTAGCCTGATCCTTGCCCGAATTAATCAGCCGCGCCACGTCCCCGACGCTACTCACCGGCGCGGAGGCCACTCCGGGATTATCAACAGACAGCGTACTCATGTTTTCACCTTATTATGTTGTGCAGGTGATCGAAGTTATAGGCCGCCAGCCGATAAAGTGGAACCAACAAAAACGCATATAAAAATCAATATATTCAATAAGTTACTTAATAAAGGCAACAAAAGCAGGACGCGCTTTCGCCCGTCCTGCATGGTCATCGATCAGCAAAAATTATTCCGCGGAAACCGGCACCAGCACGTCTTTCACCAGCGGATCGTCGGTGGTTTTCAACCAGCTTTGAATGCGCGGGTCGGAAAACGCCTGCTTCAATTTGACGATATTCTCCTGCGATAAATAAGGCGTCCCGATAACTAATTGCGAAGCAAAGGTACGCGGCGCCGGCGGGAATAAGATGCCTTTATCGCGCGACACTTTTCCGGCATCAAACTGCGAGACATAGCCGATTGCCGCATCCACCGAATTGAGCGCCCGCGGCATGGTTAACAAGTCCAGCTCTTTGAAGTTAAACTGATGCGGATTGCCAACGATATTTTTCAGCTTCGCCGTACGCGGTTCCACCGCCGGGTCGAGCGTAATCAGGCCGATGCGCTGCAGCAGCCACAGCGCCTGCCCCTGGTTGGCGCCATCATCCGGCACCACGATCGTTGCGCCGTTCGGCAGATCCTTGACCGATTTATAGCGTTCGGAGTAGATCCCAAAGGCCCACTGGAATACCGGCACCGTTGTTGAAAGCGCGAAGCCGTTGGCGTCCACCACCTGTTTCAGCCACCATTGATGCTGATAGATGGTTCCGGCATATTCCCCCTGCGCCACCGCCCGGTCCGCCTGCACCGGATCCTGTACCCCCACCGCCTCCAGCTTCAGGCCATAATCCGGCGCAATATGCTCGCCGATGTACTCAATGATCCGCTGCTCGCCGGCCATCGCCGGTTCATAATGAATTTTCAGGGTGGTGCCAAACACCACCTGCTGCGACTGGGCCTGTCCCCGCCACCACCAGAAGGCGACGGCCAGCGCCACAATCACCACCAGCGCCGCCAGCCACGGCCAGCGGCGGGCCTTACGTAACTCAAATTGTTCTGTTGTCATGAAGCAATCCCCTGCGTGTGGCGAAGTTTGTTGACCAGACGGTCACCGAAAAATTGAATCAGCTGAATAGTGGCGATCAGCGCGATAATGGTGGCGATCATGATGTGGTTGTCGAAGCGCTGGTAGCCGTACACCACCGCCAGATAGCCGATGCCTCCCGCGCCGATGGTGCCGGCAATGGCGGAGTATTCGATCATCGACACCAGGTTGAGCGTCACCGCCGCCACCAGCGCGGGCAGGGCTTCGCTAAGCTGGGCGCTGCGGATGATCTGCCAGCGCGATCCGCCGCACACCACCCCCACGGCGGTGACCTCGGCCGGCAGTTCGCGCAGCGCGTTTTCCACCAGCCGGCCAAAAAACGGTACCCCGGCGGCGATCATCGGCACCACGGCGGCAGGAATGCCGATCGTCGTCCCGGTGAGCCAGAAGGTGAAGGGAATAATCGCCGCCATCAGCACCAGAAACGGCAGGGAGCGTCCCATGTTCACCACCCAGTTCAGCACCCGGTACAGCGCGGCGTGCGGGAACAGGCCGCGCGGTGAAGCGTTGAATAACACCACCCCGACCACCCCGCCGAGGGTCACCACAAACAGCATCACGATGGCCACCATCAGCCAGGTTTCGCCGTAGGCGGGCAGCAGCAGCGTATGGATTTCGCTCCAGGGCGTATCCTGGCTGATTACCGAAGGTTTCATACCGCCTCCTTGAGTTCCGGCGCGTCGTCAAGAATCTCCGCCGAAATACCCAGCTGCGCCAGCAGCGCCAGCATCCGCGCCGCCGACAGACGTTCGCCCTGGAAACGCACCCCCGCCTGCAGCCGTCCCGCCAGCCGGCCGTTGATCACCTCCACGTGACCGCCGAGCAGATCGATCTGCAGCGCAAACTGCTGGCTCAGGCGGCTGATCCAGTCGGTCGCCACCGGGACATCCCAGCGATAGCTCAGGCGCAGCAGCAGGTCGCTATGGGCCGCAACCGGAGAGAGCGGCAGCAGCTGCTGACCCAACAGAGAATCCGGGCGCGCCAGCAGCTCTTTCACCTGACCGAACTGGACAATCGCCCCGTCGCGAATTTCCGCCACCGCGTCCGCCGCCGTCCGTACCGCATCCATCTCGTGGGTGATCAGCACGATCGCCAGGCGGTATTCATCGCGCAGGCGTTTAAGCAAATTCAGCACCGCCGCGGTGGCCTGCGGATCCAGCCCGGAGGTGGCCTCGTCCGCCAGCAGCACCGACGGGCGCAGCGCCAGCGCGCGGGCGATCCCAATCCGCTGACGCTGGCCGCCGGAAAGCTGGGCCGGCCAGGCATCCGCTTTATGGCTCAACCCGACGCTCTCCAGCAGTTCGCCGACCCGGGCTTTAATATCGCGCTCGACCACACCGAGATATTCCAGCGGCAGGGCGATATTTTGCCAGGCGGTTTTGCGATTCAGCAGCGCCGAGGACTGAAAAACGGTGCCGATCGCCCGCCGTTCGCGGCGCAGCGCCTCCCCGCTCAACAAGGACAAATCCTGGCCGTTGACCCGAATGCTGCCGCTGTCGGGGCGCTCCAGCAGGCTGATGCAGCGTGCGAGGGTCGATTTCCCCGCGCCGCTTGGCCCCACCACCGCGGTGATGGAGCTGGTCGGCACCCGCAGCGAGAGCCCTTTCAGCACCTCGCTGAGCCGCCCGTCCGCCGCGCGGTAGCTTTTATGCAGGTTATCTATCTCGATCATGTCACCTTCTCCCCTGCCGCGACGTCGATGCGGGCGCCGCGACGATAGCCCGCCCCCGGATGCGGCGCGACCAGACGCGGCCCGGCGCCGAACAGTTTTTCGCGCAGCGTGCCTTCGCGATACTCCTGCTTGAAGACGCCGCGCTTTTGCAGTTCGGGAATGAGCAGATCCACCACGTCGCGGAAGGTTTCATGGGTAACGGCGTAGGCCAGATTGAAGCCGTCGACATCGGTCTCTTCGACCCACGCCTGCAGCTCGTCGGCCACCGTTTCCGCGCTGCCGACAATCAGCGGGCCGAAGCCGCCAATCCCCACCCAGTCAGCCAGCGCCCGGACCGTCCACTGACGATCGGGATCGGCGGTGGAAAAGGCCTCTACCGCCGACTGGATGGCGTTGGTATGCAGGTATTTCAGCACCTGATCCGGCTGATACTGGCCGAAGTCGATCCCGGTCCAGCCGGAGATCAGCGCCAGCGCCCCTTCATAGCTGACGTACGATTTATACTCCTGCCATTTGGCCTGCGCCTCGCGGTCGGTTTCGCCCACGATGACCGTTTGCAGATTGAAAATCAGGATGCTGCGCGGGTCGCGCCCGGCCTCCGCGGCGCGGCGGCGAATATCGGCCACGGTCTTTTTGAGCAGCACTTTCGACGGCGCGGCGACAAAAACGCACTCGGCGTGCCCGGCGGCAAACTGCTTCCCGCGGCTCGACGCGCCGGCCTGATACAGTACCGGGGTACGCTGCGGCGACGGTTCGCAGAGGTGGATCCCCGGCACCGAGAAAAAGTTGCCCTGATGGTTGATCGGATGGATTTTCTGCGGATCGCTGAAGATCCCCCGCTCGCGATCGCGCAGCACCGCGCCGTCCTCCCAGCTGCCCTCCAGCAGCTTGTAGATCACGTCGAGATATTCATCGGCGTAGTCGTAGCGCGCATCGTGATCGGTCTGCGCCTGATGGCCAATGTTGCGCGCCCCGCTTTCCAGATATGAGGTGACGATATTCCAGCCCACCCGGCCCCTGGTCAGATGATCGAGGGTCGAGAGGCGGCGGGCAAACGGATACGGATGCTCAAACGACAGCGATGCGGTCAGGCCAAAGCCCAGATGCTCCGTCACCAGCGCCATCGGGGTAATCAGCGCCAGCGGATCGTTCACCGGCACCTGCGTCGCCTGGCGAATGGCCGCGTCGCCGTTGCCGTTCAGCACGTCGTAGACGCCCAGCACGTCGGCAATAAACAGGCCGTCGAATTTACCGCGCTCCAGCAGCCGCGCGAGGTCGACCCAGTAATCCAGGTCCTTATACTGCCAGGAGCGATCGCGCGGATGGGCCCATAGCCCCGGCGACTGGTGACCGACGCAGTTCATATCAAAAGCATTCAGGCGAATTTCACGTTGTGATGACATAGCTCTCTCCACGGTGCGCTCCGCCAACGGATCGCACGCTTACAGAATCAGGGAATAAAGGGGGTGAGGGTTCAGATCGTCGGACATCGGGCGGATTGCCCGATCCCCAGCGCCTGTAAAGCTTCAGCGGCCACGGCGGCGGCATGATCGGCCACCTGCGGCAGCCCCATCAGCTCACCAAAATAACCGCGTGCCGCCGGGCCCGAGATCAGGAGGTTCGCCGTCGCGCGTCCCTCGCGGCCAATCGCCCGGGAGTGGGCATCGACATCCAGCCCCAGCCCCAGGGCATCGGCGCGAATCAGCCCGCGGCGGGTCAGGTCGCGCAATAGCGGCTGGCTGTCGGTTAACCCGCCGTGGGCCGGGCCGGTGGTCAGAATCAGGTGGTCGACGGTCAGCGCGATGCGCTCGCCCGCGCGCGGCGTCAGGGTGAGGCTCAGCGTACGGGAATCGCCTTCCAGCGCCGTCAGCCTCGCGGCCAGCACCTGCAGGCTGCCGTCGCGCTGCCGCTGGTCGAGCACCTCGGCGACCTGCGGCGCAATCCGGTAACGATGCACGTCCCAGTAGCGACGCAGGTGGCGAAGGAAGCGCTGGCGATCGGCAAACGTCAGCGCCTGCCAGATGCTCTGACCCTGATGACGCACCGCGTCCAGTACCAGCTGCCAGGGGAGCCCCTGCTCTGCGGCACGCCTGACATCGCTGCGGACCTGCCGCAGCCGCTGGCGCAGCGTGCCCTGGCGATAATCGCCCGGCCATGGCGCCGCCGCGCTGCTGACGTTCCCCCGGGACAACAGACCGTGGCGGGAAAAAGCGGTAATGGGCCCGCGGTGCCCGAGCCGGGATAAGGTGGCGATGCAGTCCGCCATCGTCAGCCCGGTTCCCATCACCGCCACCCGCGCGTCGGGGGCGATCGCCGTAAGGCTGTCCGCACGCCACGGGTTGGCAATCAGCGCCGGATGGTCGTGAAAAGGAGCCGCCAGCCGCGGCAGCGCCGGCGGCGGATGGCTCACCGCGAGGATCAACAGATCGCTTTTCAGCAGACGGCCGCTATCGGTAGTGATGATGCCATGTTCGTCAAAGGTCAGCGCCTGTTCGCGCAGGTGGACCAGCCGCCCCGCGCTCGCCCGTAGCGTATCCGCGAAGCGTTGGCTGACGTAGCGGCCAAACTGGCCGCGCTGCGGATACAATGAACCATCCTCACGCTGCGCCTGCGGATCCTCAGCAAATGCGGGCTGCTGGCGGTACCAGCGGTCAAATGCCCCGTCCTCCTCGCCGGCCAGCTGCATCCGCGCGGCGGGGACGTTGATGCGATGGCTCGGTTCCACGGTGGAATAGGCCACGCCGGCCCCCGGCACGGCGCGCGGCTCCAGCAGCGTGACCCGCAACCGTTCCGGCGCCAGGCGCAGCAGATGAATAGCCACCGCCGCGCCGCTAAAGCCGCCGCCGACGATAGCGATATGAGGCTCAGCGCGCATAGGCCACCGCCTTAAGCAGGAACAAGCGAAACATACCCACCTCCCTTCAGCTGGCGCTGACCTGTTTCACCGGCCGTTTGTCGCCGCCGATGGTTTCGCCGAACGGCCCGGTATTGACGCTGCGCGCCTTTGGCTGGGCGCTGCTGGCCAGCGGCAGCAGCGGCATCACCAGATCGGCAAAGCGGTGCGCCTCTTCCAGATGCGGGTAGCCGGAGAAGATAAAGTTGGTGATCCCCAGCGCCTGATATTCGCGAATGCGTTCCGCCACCTGCTGCGGGTTGCCGACCAGCGCTGTCCCCGCCCCGCCGCGTACCAGTCCGACGCCGGCCCACAGATTCGGCGCGATACGCAGATTGTCGCGCGAGCCGTTATGCAGCGCGCTCATACGCGCCTGGCCTGCGGAATCCATCCGCGCGAAGATCTTCTGCGCCTGGGCAATGGTGTCATCATCCAGATGGGCAATCAGACGGTCGGCGGCGGCCCAGGCCTCCTCCTCCGTTTCACGGACGATCACATGCAGACGAATGCCGTATTGCAGGGTACGCCCGCGCGCCGCGGCGCGTTCACGGACGATAGCCAGCTTCTCCGCCACCAGCGCCGGCGGCTCTCCCCAGGTCAGGTAGCTGTCGATTTGCTCAGCGGCGACGTCAATGGCCTCCTCCGACGAGCCGCCAAAGTACAGCGGCGGGCCGTTTTCCTGCACCGGCGGAAAGAGCACTTCCGCCCCTTCAACGTGAATATGTTCCCCGTGGTAATCCACCTTTTCGCCTTTCAGCAAGCGGGAGTAGACGTCGAGAAACTCGCGGGTCACCTGGTAGCGCTGGCGGTGGTCGAGGAAAATCCCGTCGCCTTTGTTCTCCACCGGATCGCCGCCGGTCACCACGTTGATCAGCAGCCGGCCTTCCGACAGCCGGTCGAGCGTGGCCGCCATCCGCGCCGCCAGCGTCGGCGGCTGTAAACCCGGGCGCACCGCCACCAGATAGCGCAGGCGGCGGGTCAACGGCGCCAGCGCCGACGCCACCAGCCACGAGTCCTCGCAGCTTTTTCCGGTGGGGATCAGCACGCCGTAATAGCCCAGACTGTCGGCGGCGAGGGCTACCTGCTGTAAATAGGGTAAATCCACCGGGCGTCCGCCTTCGGTGGTCCCGAGATAACGGCCGTCACCGTGGGTGGGCAAGAACCAGAACACATTGATCGTATCGTTCGCTTTCTGCGTCATTATCCATTTCCTATATAACCATATTCGATATTCATCGAAGAGATGTTTTAATTTGGTTATATGAGTGTTAGCGATAATCATGCCAACGGTGAACGAATAATTAATCCAATAAAATCATATAATTATAATTTAACCTTGCCCATTTTGCTGTTGCAAATGCGCCAGTTCATGTGCGCCCGCTGTTGATTTTGCAACAGCCCGGCGTCATGCACCTCTGGTTTCTGTCGCTGGCAAAGGATAAGTTCAAGGCGTCATTTACCGGAGGTCCACCATGCTCAATCCTGAATCCCTGTCCGATACGCCCGTGCTGGTCGACCCGGCGTCGAAAGCGTTTCAGAGTCTGCTGGATAAGCTGGCCCCAACGGAGGCCACCGTGCTGATCGTCGGCGAAACCGGCACCGGCAAAGAGGTGGTCGCCCGCTATCTGCACCACCACAGCACGCGTCGCCAGCAGCCGTTTCTGGCCGTTAACTGCGGCGCGTTGACCGAGAGCCTGGCGGAGGCGGAGCTCTTCGGCCATGAAAAAGGGGCTTTTACCGGCGCCGTTCAGAGCCACCCCGGCTGGTTTGAAGCCGCCGAGGGCGGGACGCTGCTGCTCGATGAGATCGGCGAGCTCAGCCTGCCGCTGCAGGTCAAACTGCTGCGCGTGCTGCAGGAGCGGGAGATCACCCGCGTCGGCTCGCGTAAAGCCATCAAAGTTAACGTCCGGGTCATCGCCGCGACGCATGTCGATTTAGCTCAGGCGATCCGCGAACGCCGCTTTCGTGAAGACCTCTACTACCGTTTGAATATCGCCATCGTGCCGCTGCCGCCGCTGCGCCAGCGCCGCCAGGATATTCCCCAGCTGGCCAATCACTTTTTAACGCTGTACGCCCGTCGCCTTGGGCGTCCGACCCGCCGCCTGGCGCCGGAAACGCTGGCGAGGCTGATGGACTACCCGTGGCCCGGCAATATCCGCGAGCTTGAAAACACCCTGCATAATGCGGTGCTGCTGAGTAAGGAAGAGGAGATCACGCCCGCGCAGCTGCGCCTGACCACCCTGCACGATACGCCGATGGCGGCAACGGATAATGCCCTCGATGACTTTATCCATCAGCAGCTGACCCAGCCCGGCGAGCCACTGTGGGAACGGGTCACCGGGGCGCTGATCCGCGGGGCAATGGCCCACTGCGATGACAATCAAAGCCAGGCGGCGGCGCTGCTGGGCATCAGTCGCCACACCTTACGTACCCAGTTGGCGAACTTCGGCCTGATAAAGAGCCGCCGGCGAGGGGAGCCAACGCTGCGTCACCTGCCCGCCGCCGTCTCCGCGGACCGCGAGCTGCGCATTGGCTATCAGCGGTTCGGCAACCTGGGGATTTTAAAGGCCCGGCAGAGTCTGGAGAGCGCCTTCGCCCATCTCGGCGTGAGCGTGCTGTGGAGCGAATTCCCGGCTGGACCACAGCTGTTGCACGCTCTCGCCTGTAACGAAATCGATTTTGGCACAACCGGCGAAGCCCCGCCGGTGTTTGCCCAGGCCAGCAACAGCGAGCTGGTGTATGTGGCCTGGGAGCCGCCGGCGCCGCAAAGCGTCGCTATGGTCGTCCCGCAGCACAGTGATATCCGCACCCTCGGCGATTTACGCGGCAAGCGCATTGCGCTGAATAAGGGCTCCAACGTTCACTGGCTGCTGTTGCAGATTCTGGAGGAGGCCGGGCTGGGGCTGAATGACGTCAAAATTGTCTACATCCCGCCGAAATATCCGCTGACCGCCAGCGATTATCTGGCGGTGGACGCCTGGATGATGTGGGACCCGCTGCTAAGCGATGCCGAACACACCGGGGAGCTGCGGGTGGTGGCCAACGGCGAAGGTCGGGTCCATAACCACCAGTTCTATCTCTCGCGCCGCGACTACGTCACCCGACATGGCGACATCATGCAGCGGCTGTTGCACGAGCTGACGCAAACCGGGCAGTTTATCGACCGCCGTCGCGATGAGGCCGCCGGGCTGCTCGCCGCCGAACTGGGGATTAACGTCGCTTCGCTGGCCCTGGCGCTGGCGCGCCGCAGCCACCGTCCGCGGATGATGGACCTGAAAGTTATCCGCGCACAGCAGACCATCGCCGATCGTTTTTATGCGCTGGGTCTTATCAACAAACCCGTCACGGTCCGCGATGCGGTCTGGTACGGCGAAGCGACCAACAGCGAGCTGGGTCTGCTACTGCACGTTGATTAAGATTAAGCTTTTTGCGAGGTTTGTTCCTGGTTATCCCCCTGCCGATAGCCTCCCGCGCGCGGCGATGATACCCTTAAGATATTATGAATCAGAGCCTGCGCCGCGGGCTCAAAGGGGGTCTCTGTGGCTGTTCATCTGTTAATCGTCGACGCGCTCAACCTGATTCGCCGCATCCATGCGGTACAGGGCTCCCCCTGCGTCGACACCTGCCTGCACGCGCTGGAACAGCTCATCGTCCATAGCCAGCCCACGCATGCCGTCGCGGTGTTTGACGATGAAGATCGCGCCCACGGCTGGCGGCACCAGCGTCTGGCGGAATATAAAGCCGGGCGCGCGCCGATGCCGGAAACCCTGGAAGCTGAAATGCCCGCGCTGCGCGCCGCATTCGAACAACGCGGGGTTCGCTGCTGGGCCTTAGCCGGCAGTGAAGCGGACGACCTTGCCGCAACGCTGGCCGTTAAAGTCGCGCACGCCGGGCATCAGGCAACTATCGTGTCCACCGATAAAGGCTACTGTCAGCTGCTGTCGCCGACGATTCTGATCCGCGACTACTTCCAGAAACGCTGGCTGGACGCCCCTTTTATCGCCAAAGAGTTTGGCGTGACGCCGGAGCAACTGCCTGATTACTGGGGGCTGGCGGGGATCAGCAGTTCCAAAGTTCCGGGCGTCGCGGGGATCGGGCCCAAAAGCGCCGCGCAGCTGTTGACGGAGTATCAGGATCTGGAAGGGCTCTACGCGCGCCTTGCCGAGGTCCCGGAAAAGTGGCGCAAAAAACTGGAAGAGCATAAAGAGATGGCCTTCACCTGCCGCGAGATAGCCCGTCTGCAGACCGATTTACAGCTCGACGGCAATTTACAGCAGCTGCGGCTGGGGCCCTGAGCGCTGCTGAATAAGCAGGGCGAACCAGCATCGCCCTGCGCACTGGCCCGGCGTTGGGCTACCAGGCGGTATGATACAGGGCAATAATATCCGCCAGGCTGGCTTCACGAGGGTTGCCTCCGGTGCAGACATCGTCAAAGGCCGCCTGCGCCAGCGCCGGAATATCCTCTTTACGTACCCCAACATCACGTAAATGCAGCGGAATACCCACGTCGCGATTAAGGCGGAAAACCGCAGCAACGGCTAGCTTACGTGCCTGCTCCAGGCTCACGCCCTCCACGTTCTCGCCCATTGCCCGGGCGATATCACGAAATTTCTCACCGCTTTCATCGGCGTTGTAGTGCATAACGTGAGGTAACAAAATGGCATTCGCGACGCCGTGCGGAGTGTTGTAAAAAGCGCCTAAAGGATGCGCCATACCATGCACCAGCCCCAGCCCAACGTTGGAAAAGCCCATCCCGGCAATATACTGCCCAAGCGCCATCGCCTCTCCCGCCTGACTATCGCCAGCCACCGAGCCGCGCAGCGCGCCGGCAATGATCTCAATGGCTTTAATATGCAGCGCATCGGTCAGCGCCCATGCCGCCCGCGTGGTATATCCTTCAATCGCATGGGTGAGCGCATCCACACCGGTCGCCGCTTTTAACGTCGGCGGCATACCGTCCATCATATCGGCATCGATAAACGCCACCTGGGGGATATCATGCGGATCGACGCAGACAAATTTCCGTCGCTTGTCTTCGTCAGTAATCACATAGTTAATAGTCACCTCCGCCGCGGTGCCTGCGGTGGTCGGGATAGCCATGATCGGCACTCCCGGGTTGCGGGTCGGCGATAGCCCTTCCAGGCTGCGCACATCGGCAAATTCCGGGTTGTTATGGATAATGCCGATAGCTTTACAGGTATCCTGCGGAGAGCCGCCGCCAATCGCGATCAGATAATCCGCCGCGCTGTGTTGAAAAACGCGCAGCCCTTCCTGCACCACCGCAATCGTCGGGTTAGGAATCGCTCCGGAAAAGATTTCCCATGCCAGACCCGCAGCATCCATCCTGCGGGTCACGCTCTCCACTACCCCGCACTGCGCCAGGTGTTTATCGGTGACTATCAGCGCCTTACGATAACCGCGACGTGCGACTTCCCCGGTCAACGCCGCGACCGCCCCCCGGCCAAACCATGCCGTCTCATTGAGAATCATTCTGTTCGCCATCGTCCGTCTCCTGTCCGCTTCGCGAATCACTCTTCGATACGTAACCCGTAGGTTTTAAATTTTTCCAGCACAATGGCAATGGCCTCGTCATCCAGCACCGGGACGGGGTCGACAATCGCCAGCGTACTGAGATAGAGCTGCGCCAGGACTTCCACCTCGTGCGCCAGCCACAGCGCTTTTTCCAGATTCTCTTCGCAGGCAATCAGTCCGTGGTGCTGCAACAGGGTCGCCTTACGGTTTTTTAATGCGACGGCGACAAATTCCGACAGCTCGCGCGTCCCGAATGTGGCGTACGGGGCACAGGGAATGGAATTACCGCCAGCGGCGGCAATCATATAGTGGATGGCCGGAATCGGCCGGTTGAGAATCGACACCGCCGTGCAGTGAACCGCATGGTTGTGAACCACGGCCTGGGCATCTGGCCGGGTGTGGTAAGCCGCCATATGAAAGCGCCATTCGCTAGACGGCAGTTTACCCTGCTCATGCCGCCCGTCCGCATCGATCCACACGATGTGGGATTCGGTCAGCTTTTCATAAGGAATACCCGTCGGCGTAATCAACATGCCGCCTTGATAACGTACGCTCACATTACCCGCAGTCCCCTGATTCAGCCCCAGACGGGTCATTTCCAGGCAAGTTTCAATAATCTGCTGCGCCAGTTTGTTCCGTTCCATTATTTACCTCTTTCAGTGATTCAAAAACAGACCAACGGACCCGCGGTATGTTGCTCTCGCGTCCTGTTGAATAAGCCTTTTCTTTACTCTCTATGATCATATTTAATACTCAGAAGGGAATTTACATACGCGTATTCTGTGACCGTCATCAATTAATTAAATGAGTTTAATTAATGCGGGATATTTTCACTTCTAAAAAAATGACCGTTATTATTATTCTTTTTTCCAAACGGTCACCCCTTTCCCCTTAACAATTGACCGTTTTCCCCATAATTAATTAAATCGGGCATGCAAGCTGTGGCTTTTAAATAAAATTATCGCAAACGGTCATTGTTTTATAAAAATTAAAGTGATAGCAATCACATAAAATCATCGTTATTGAGGAAAGTGTGACCATTATCATATTAATGGCCCTTTTTTATTTGAAAATGGATCCATGAGTTCATTCATACACCCTAATTATTCAAGATGCGCTGCCGCGGCGCGCAATGAATAACAAGTATAGGCATACAGGAACTCACCTTGTTGACGGTCTGGTGAGCACTACCAGTCGCGCTCTTAATATGCTGAACACTCTTCTGAACTGATGAGGATGCTATGGGAAACACAACAATACAGACGCACAGCTTTCGCGCGGTGGATGTCGGTCAAAGTAAGCGCTACATTATTCCATTCGCCCTGCTGTGCTCATTATTTTTCCTTTGGGCTGTCGCCAATAACCTTAATGATATTCTGCTACCGCAGTTTCAACAGGCTTTTACCTTAACCAACTTTCAGGCCGGACTGATTCAGTCGGCATTTTACTTCGGTTACTTTGTCATTCCGATCCCTGCCGGGATATTGATGAAGAAACTCAGCTATAAAGCTGGGATAATCACCGGACTATTCTTATATGCTTTCGGCGCCGCGCTATTCTGGCCCGCTGCTGAAATAATGAATTACACTCTGTTTCTCATCGGGCTATTTATTATTGCAGCTGGACTCGGATGTCTGGAAACTGCAGCCAACCCTTTTGTGACAGTATTAGGCCCGGAAAGCGGCGGCCACTTTCGCCTCAATCTGGCGCAAACATTTAACTCCTTCGGTGCCATTATTGCGGTCGTATTTGGGCAAAGTCTTATTTTGTCGCACGTGCCACATCAATCTCAGGAGGTGCTCGATAAAATGGCCCCTGAGCAACTCAGCGCCTATAAACACAGCCTGGTATTGTCGGTCCAGACCCCGTATATGATTATCGTCGGCGTGGTGCTACTGGTCGCGCTGCTGATCATGCTGACAAAATTCCCGGCGTTACAGAGCGATGACAACGATGAAACCGGACAGAGCTCCTTCTTCGCCTCGTTCGCCAGACTTGCCCGCATCCGCCACTGGCGCTGGGCCGTGCTGGCACAATTCTGCTACGTCGGCGCGCAGACTGCCTGCTGGAGCTATCTGATCCGCTACGCCATTGAAGAAATTCCCGGTATGACCCCAGGCTTCGCCGCCAACTATCTGACCGGCACCATGGTGTGCTTCTTCGTTGGCCGCTTTAGCGGGACCTGGCTTATCAGCCGCTTTGCCCCGCATAAAGTCCTCGCGGCCTACGCTCTGCTGTCGATGGTGCTGTGCCTGATCTCCGCGCTCAGCGGCGGGCATCTCGGCCTGCTGGCCCTGACGCTGTGCAGCGCGTTCATGTCCATTCAGTACCCAACCATCTTCTCTCTGGGGATCAAAAACCTGGGACAGGACACCAAATACGGCTCGTCGTTTATCGTCATGACCATTATCGGCGGCGGGATCGTCACGCCAGTGATGGGCTTTGTCAGCGACGCCGCCGGCAATATCCCCAGCGCTGAACTGGTCCCAGCGCTGTGCTTCGCCATCATCTTTATTTTTGCCCGTTTCCGTTCACAAGCGGCAACGAACTGAACATTTTCCGAATAACGTGAGGAGTCAGGAATGAAAAGCATCAGCTTACCGAAAATTGGGATTCGCCCGGTGATTGACGGACGTCGTATGGGAGTACGCGAGTCACTGGAAGAGCAAACCATGAACATGGCGAAGGCCACTGCCGCGCTGATTAGCGAAAAACTCCGCCATGCCTGCGGCGCGCAGATTGAGTGCGTGATTGCCGACACCTGCATCGCAGGGATGGCAGAGTCCGCCGCTTGCGAAGAGAAATTCAGCCGTCAAAACGTCGGTGTGACGATTACCGTCACCCCCTGCTGGTGCTACGGCAGCGAAACCATCGACATGGATCCGATGCGTCCGAAAGCGATCTGGGGCTTTAACGGCACGGAACGACCCGGCGCTGTCTATCTGGCCGCCGCGCTGGCGGCGCACACGCAGAAAGGAATTCCGGCGTTTTCTATTTACGGCCATGACGTCCAGGATGCCGATGACAATACCATCCCCGTCGATGTCGAAGAAAAACTGCTGCGTTTCACCCGCGCCGGGCTGGCGGTCGCCAGTATGAAAGGCAAAAGCTACCTCTCCGTTGGCGGCGTATCGATGGGGATTGCCGGCTCGATTGTCGATCACAATTTCTTTGAATCCTGGCTTGGAATGAAGGTGCAAGCCGTAGATATGACCGAGCTGCGCCGTCGTATCGACCAGAAAATCTATGATGAAGTCGAGCTGGAAATGGCACTGGCATGGGCGGATAAAAACTTTCGCTACGGCGAGGATCAGAATGCTGAGCACTATAAGCGCAACGCAGAGCAAAGCCGGTCGGTGCTGAAAGAGAGCCTGCTGATGGCAATGTGCATTCGCGACATGATGCAGGGCAACCCGAAGCTGGTGGAAAAAGGGTTGATCGAAGAGTCGCTGGGCTACAACGCCATTGCCGCCGGTTTTCAGGGCCAGCGCCACTGGACCGATCAATATCCCAATGGCGATACCGCCGAGGCGCTGCTGAACAGTTCATTTGACTGGAATGGCGTGCGCGAACCGCTGGTCGTCGCCACCGAGAACGATAGCCTGAACGGGGTGGCGATGCTGCTGGGGCACCAGTTGACCGGGACAGCCCAGGTGTTTGCCGACGTGCGGACCTACTGGTCGCCGGATGCCGTCGAACGCGTGACCGGCCAACCTCTCAGCGGACTGGCGGAACATGGCATTATTCACCTGATTAACTCAGGTTCTGCGGCGCTGGACGGTTCCTGTAAACAGCGGGACGCCGCGGGTAAGCCAACGATGAAGCCGCACTGGGAAATTTCGCAACAAGAAGCGGACGCCTGTCTCGCGGCCACCGAGTGGTGCCCGGCGATTCACGAATATTTCCGCGGCGGCGGCTACTCCTCACGCTTTCTGACCGAAGGGGGTGTGCCGTTCACCATGACCCGGGTGAACATCATCAAAGGTCTGGGGCCGGTACTACAAATCGCCGAAGGATGGAGCGTCGAGCTCCCCAAAGAGATGCACGACCAGCTGGATGCCCGCACCAACTCCACCTGGCCGACCACCTGGTTTGCGCCGCGCCTCACCGGCAAAGGTCCGTTTGCCGACGTCTATTCGGTGATGGCCAACTGGGGTGCGAACCACGGGGTACTGACCATTGGCCACGTTGGCGCGGACTTTATTACTCTGGCGTCAATGCTGCGTATCCCGGTGTGCATGCATAACGTGGAAGAGGCAAAAATCTATCGCCCTTCCAGTTGGGCGGCACACGGTATGGATAGCGAAGGCCAGGATTACCGCGCCTGCCAGAACTATGGTCCGCTGTACAAACGTTAATACGTCAGGCCCTTTCATCACGAAAGGGCCCCTTTTTTGTTTCAGGAGCAATGATGAAACAAGAGGTTATTCTGGTCCTCGATTGCGGGGCAACCAACGTCCGGACTATCGCCGTCGATCGCCAGGGGAAAATTGTCGCCCGCGCGTCGACCACCAATGCCAGCGAAAGCGCGGCGGAAAACAGCGCCTGGCATCAGTGGTCGCTGGAGGCGATCCTGCAACGCTTCGCCCGTTGCTGCCAGCAGATTTCACATCAGCTGGCGGCATGCCGGATTCGCGGTATTACGGTCACCACTTTTGGCGTCGACGGGGCGCTGGTTGATGAACGTGGGGCATTGCTCTACCCGACCATCAGCTGGAAATGCCCGCGCACGCTTGCCGTTATCAACAACATCGGCCGGCTGGTGGCCCCCCAGCGGCTGCAGGAAATCTCCGGCGTCGGCGCCTTCAGCTTTAATACGCTTTATAAACTGGTGTGGCTCAAAGAGAATCATCCGCAGCTGCTGGAAAAAGCGCATGCCTGGCTATTTATCTCATCGTTAATCAACCATCGTCTGACCGGAGAGTTCACCACCGATATCACCATGGCGGGTACCAGCCAGATGCTGGATATTCAGCAACGGGATTTCAGCCCGGAAATTCTGCAGGCCGTCGGGATACCGCGCCGCCTGTTTCCCACGCTGGTGGAAGCGGGAGAACAAATTGGATCGCTGCGTGCCGATGCCGGCGCGCTGCTGGGGCTCCCCGCCGGGATACCGGTGTTCTCCGCCGGGCACGACACCCAGTTTGCATTGTTTGGCGCCGGCGCACAGCAGGATGAACCGGTCCTCTCGTCCGGCACCTGGGAAATTCTGATGGTGCGTAGCGCCGAAGTCAACACAGCATTGCTGAGCCAGTATCCCGGTTCAACCTGCGAGCTGGACAGCCAGGCCGGTCTGAGCAACCCCGGCATGCAGTGGCTGGCATCAGGTGTGCTGGAGTGGGTACGCCAGCTGCTTTGGACGCCAGAAACGCCGTGGCAAACCTTGATTGACGAGGCGCGTCTCGTTCCCGCCGGCGCCGAAGGGGTGAAAATGCAGTGCGATCTGCTGGCCTGCCAGAATGCCGGCTGGCAAGGGGTCACGCTCAATACCACCCGCGGTCATTTTTATCGCGCCGCGCTGGAAGGATTAACGACACAGCTGCAGCACAATCTGCGCACCCTGGAGAAAATCGGCCACTTTAAAGCCAGTGAACTGCTGCTGGTTGGCGGCGGTAGCCGTAACGTGTTGTGGAACCAAATCAAAGCCAACGTGCTTGATATACCGATTAAAGTGCTGGATGACGCCGAAACCACCGTGCTGGGCGCCGCAATGTATGGCTGGTTTGGTGCCGGCGAGTTCGTCAGCGCCAGCCAGGCCCGAGCGCAGGTGCATTATCAGTACCGTTACTTCTACCCGCAAAGCGAACCCGAACGAATAGAGGGAGTATGAAATGCTCAAAACGATCTCGCCGCTCATTTCCCCCGAGCTACTGAAGGTGCTGGCCGAGATGGGCCATGGGGATGAAATTATTTTTTCTGACGCACACTTCCCGGCCCACAGTCTGGGACCGCAGGTGCTCCGTGCCGACGGTCTGTCGGTCAGCGCGCTGTTACAGGCAATTATTCCGCTGTTTGAGCTCGACAGCTATGCGCCGCCGCTGGTGATGATGGCCGCAGTCGAAGGTGATACCCTCGATCCGCAGGTGGAAACCCGCTACCGCGATGCCCTCTCGCCACAGCGCCCGTGCCCGGATATTACCCGGATCGACCGTTTTGCCTTCTACGAGCGCGCGCAAAAAGCCTTTGCGATCGTTATCACAGGCGAACGCGCTAAGTATGGGAATATTCTTTTAAAAAAAGGGGTAACGCCGTAATCTCACCTGTCGGAGCGTCCGCCTGATGCGGGCGCTCATCGAATGACAGGGTGAGAACAGGGTGAGAAAATGAAAGCGGCACGCCAGCAAGCGATAGTCGACCTGCTGATCAACCATAGCAGCCTGACCACGGACGCCTTATCACGACAGCTTAACGTCAGCAAAGAGACCATTCGCCGCGATCTCAGCGAACTGCAGGCGCGGGGGAAAGTGCTGCGTAACCACGGACGGGTCAAAATCATCCATCGGGAAAGCCAGGACAGCGGCGATCCTTTCCATATCCGCCTCAAAAGCCATTATGCCCATAAAGCGGACATTGCCCGCGGCGCGCTGGCCTGGATTGAAGAAGGGATGGTGATCGCCCTTGATGCCAGCTCTACCTGCTGGTATCTGGCGCGCCAGCTGCCGGATATCAACCTGCACGTTTTTACCAATAGCCAGCCGATTTGTCAGGAGCTGAGTAAACGCGAAAATATTCAGCTCACCTGCTCAGGCGGGACCTTGCAGCGCAAATATGGCTGCTACGTCAGCCCCGCGCTTATTCCACAGCTCAAATCGCTGGAGATCGATCTGTTCATTTTTTCCTGCGAAGGCATCGATAGCCACGGCGCGCTGTGGGACTCAAATACGGTGAATGCCGATTTTAAATCGCTGCTGCTCAAACGCTCGGCGCAGTCATTATTGCTGATCGACAAGAGTAAATTTAATCGTTCGGGAGAGGCCAGCATTGGCCATCTGGATGATGTGACTCATATTATTTCCGATGCGCAGATCGCGGCGAGATAACGCGGGACGAGGAAAGCAATAGCCCGGACAGGTCGCAGATGAACCGCGCCGCCATCCGGGATCGCGTCGGGTCTTAGCGCTCGTCGCGACGGCCGCCGACGGCCGCCCACAGACGGCGGACGTGAACGGTCACTTCTTCACGGTCGTGATACAGCTGACGCGCCTGGATCTGAGCATTGATACCGTGCTCATCCAGCTGCTCCTGGATGTAGTCCAGGTTACGCGAAAGCTCTTCGTAGCGTTTTTTCATCGGCAGCTTGAGGTTGAAAATGGTTTCCCGGCACCAGCCGTTCACCAGCCACTGCGCCATCAGCGCCGCCACTTTTGCCGGCTTTTCCACCATATCGCACACCATCCACGAGATGTTGTTACGGCTCGGGCGATAGCGGAAACCATCTTCACGCAGCCAGGTCACCTGCCCGGTATCCATCAGGCTCTGCGCCATCGGACCGTTATCCACGGAAGAGACCCACATATTGCGTTTCACCAGCTGATAGGTCCAGCCGCCCGGGCAGGCCCCCAGATCCACCGCATACATCCCGTTGGCCAGACGCTCATCCCACTCATCTGCCGGGATAAAGACGTGGAACGCTTCTTCCAGCTTCAGCGTTGAACGGCTCGGCGCATCGGCGGGAAACTTAAGACGCGGGATCCCCATATAGAACGGCGAGTTGTTGGTGGTGTAGGAATACCCGGTATAGCAGCAGCCGGGGGCAATAAAGAACACATGTACCACCGGGCGCTTCGGCGTTTCATAGTTGGTCAGCACGCCCGCTTCGCGCAGCGCGGCGCGCAGCGGCACCGTCAGCTTGCGGCAGAACTTCATCAGCTCTTTGCTTTCGTTGGTGTCGGCCACTTCAACCCGCAGGTCGCCGCCCTTCTCCACCACGCCTTGCAGCATCCCGACAATCGGCGTAATGCGATCTTCCGGCGGCAGATCGCGCAGCAGCTCGCCGGCGACAAACATCTGACGGGCGAAAACCAGCGAGCTGAACGGCAGCTCCCGCACCAGTTTGTCGCCATCTGCCATCTGATAGCATTCAAAAATGACATAGCCAGAGTCTTCTTTCACCCGGGCAAAACCAAACACCTCCAGGCGGGAGGCCTTATCAGTAATTTCTGCTGCGCACTCCTTCTCAAACCCGGGGCGACAATAGAGGACAACCTTATTCATGAACAACGCCCTTACGTTTCAGACGAATTGCACCAATTAACATTAATACCCAACCGGCGAGGAAGCTCACGCCTCCTACCGGCGTAACGAACGCCCACAGGCGTAAATGCGACAGCGCCAGGCAATAGAGGCTGCCGCTGAATAATACGGTTCCGAGCGCCATAAAAACGCTGCTCCAGTAGAACCAGATACTGATACGGCGCTGCATCGCCACCGCCAGGCCAAAAATCGCCAGCGTATGGAAGGCCTGGTACTCAAGACCGGTATGGATCCAGGCCATTTCCGTCGCGCCCAGCGAGCGGCTTAATACGTGTGCGCCAAAGGCACCCAAAGCAACAAAGATAAAACCGCTGATCGCGGTGAATATCAGCATAAAACGGCTGGTCATGTTTTTACCCTACACTTATTTATTGTTCGTAACGAAAACGAAATTTTTCTTGTTCGCTTGCCGCTTTCGCCAGAATCCACTGCCGGAAGGCGGCTATTTTACCCAGTTCAGCCTGACTGTCATGACAAACCAGATAAAATGCATTCTTGCTGACCAGAACATCATTAAACGGGCAGACCAGTCGGCCGGCCTCGATTTCGGACTGGGACATCACATTATTGGCCAGCGCGACCCCTTGCCCGTGAATAGCCGCCTGCAGCACCATGGCGCTGTGGCTGAAAATAGGCCCCTGTTGCACATTAATATGGCTTAGACCCAGCTGGCGGGTATAAGTTTGCCAGTCGCGACGGGAAGCATCGTGCAACAGCGTATGTTGCGCCAGATCCGCAGGCGTTTTCAACGCCTTGTCGCCGGTAAGGAGCGCCGGCGAGCAGACGGGCAGCAAATATTCGGCGTACAGTTTTTCAACGCGCAGCCCCGGCCAGTTGCCGCGACCATAAAAAATGGCCACGTCGACATCGTCCGCCAGCTTGTCTTCCTGACGGTCCACCGCCTGGATTCTGACATCGATCCCCGGATAAGCTGAGTTAAAGCTTGAGAGTCGCGGCACCAGCCACTGGATCGCAAAACTGGGCAGTAAACTCACCGTTAAGGCCCCTTTTGCGCTGCGGGCCTGCAGTTTCCGCGTCGCCTCGGTCAGTTGCGAAAAAATCTCTTTAATATCCTGAAAATAGCTCTGGCCCTCTTCCGTCAGCAGCAGCGATCGATTGCGGCGGCGAAACAGCTTGAGCCCCAGAAAATCCTCTAGTGACTTGATTTGGTGACTTACTGCGGCCTGCGTCACAAAAAGCTCATCGGCTGCCCGGGTGAAGCTTAAATGACGTGCGGCTGCATCAAAAACACGTAATGCATTCAGGGGTGGTAATCGCTTTGACATGGTTATTCTGGCTTCGATGTTAAGGCAATTTAACAAACAGGAAACAACGGTTAACCTATTAGTTTTTTTTATCTGAGACATTATAATTTGTCCGTTGAGGTTCTACCAGCAAATACCTATAGTGGCGGCACTTCCTGAGCCGGAACGAAGAGCTTTTTTTGGAATGCGTGTTCCAACAAGCTTTTGGCTTACGGTTGTGATGTTGTGTTGTTGTGTTTGCAATTGGTCTGTGTTTGCAGACCATGGTAGTAAAGCTACCCTTTTCACTTCCTGTACATTTACCCTGTCTGTCCATAGTGATTTAATGTAGCACCGCAACACGCGGTGCTTTTTTTTGCCTGTCGCTCACCGCACCGGCGCTATTATCCCTCTCTCTTCCTCTCGTCAGCCTTGCCCTGACGGATAAATTGCGCGACGATCGCCAGATTGCAACGAGGAATTCCATGAACGCATTCAATCCTGCCCACTTTCGCGCCCAGTTTCCCGCGCTGGCCGATGCTGGCGTTTACCTTGATAGCGCAGCGACGGCGCTGAAACCGCTCGCCGTCATCGACGCCAGCGACCAGTTTTATCGCCTCAGCGCCGGCAACGTCCATCGTAGCCAGTTCGCCGCCGCGCAGCGCCTGACCGAGCGCTATGAAGACGCCCGCGAGCGGGTGGCGGCGCTGCTTAATGCCCCCTCAGGGAAAAATATCGTCTGGACGCGAGGCACCACCGAAGCCATTAATATGGTGGCCCAGAGCTATCTGCGCCCGCGCCTGCAGCCCGGAGACGAAATCATCGTCAGCGAAGCCGAGCATCATGCCAATCTGGTTCCCTGGCTGATGGTGGCGGAGCAAACCGGCGCCCGGGTGGTGAAGCTGCCCCTCGGCGCCGATCGTCTGCCGGACGTCGCCTGCCTGCCAGCACTCATCACGCCGCGTAGCCGGCTGCTGGCGCTCGGCCAGATGTCCAACGTGACCGGCGGCTGCCCGAACCTGGCAACGGCGATTCGCCATGCGCACAACGCCGGTATGGTGGTGATGGTCGACGGCGCACAGGGGGCGGTGCATTTTCCCGCCGACGTACGGAAGCTGGATATCGATTTTTACGCCTTCTCGGGTCACAAGCTGTATGGCCCGACGGGGATTGGCGCGCTGTATGGTAAAAGCGAACTGCTGGATGCCATGTCGCCATGGCTCGGCGGTGGCAAGATGATTACCCAGGTCAGCTTCGAGGGGTTCAGCACTCAGCCGGTGCCCTATCGTCTGGAAGCCGGTACGCCTAACGTGGCCGGCGTGATTGGCCTGAGCGCGGCGCTGGAGTGGCTGGCAGAGACCGATATCGTCCAGGCCGAAAGCTGGAGTCGCAGCCTGGCGACGCTGGCGGAAGATGAACTGGCGAAACGCCCTGGCTTTCGCGCTTTCCGCTGCCAGGATTCCAGCCTGCTGGCGTTCGATTTTGACGGGATCCACCACAGCGACATGGTGACCCTGCTGGCCGAGTCCGGCATCGCGTTACGCGCCGGGCAGCACTGCGCCCAACCGCTGCTGGCGGCGCTTGGCGTCAGCGGGACTCTGCGCGCCTCGTTTGCGCCCTATAATACCCAGGATGATGTTTATGCGCTGGTCAACGCCGTTGACCACGCTCTGGAAATACTGGTGGATTAATGACAACTTCACTTGCAATGAGCCATCCGTTTGGCACCGCCGTCACCGACGCGAACCTACGCCAGACCTTCGCCCCGCTACAGCAGTGGGAAGACAAATATCGCCAGCTGATTTTACTGGGTAAACGGCTACCGGCGCTGACGGACGAACAAAAGGCCCAGGCCCAGGAGATTGCCGGCTGCGAGAATCGCGTCTGGCTGGGATCGACCGTCGTTGAGGGTAAAATGCACTTTTTCGGCGACAGCGAAGGGCGGATCGTTCGCGGCCTGTTAGCCGTGCTGCTCACCGCGGTGGAGGGGAAAAGCCCCGCCGAACTGCTGAAAGAGGATCCCCTGACGCTGTTTGACGAGCTGGGGCTACGTTCCCAGCTCAGCGCCTCGCGCAGCCAGGGGCTGGCGGCGCTCAGCGAGGCGGTGCTTGCCGCCGCGCGCGCGGTTTAATCCGGCAATATTCCCCGGCTGGCGCCAGGATCCGGGCACCGGGGAGACGAGCTGGCGCCGGGGTGAAGATGGGTGATAGCCCGATAAGGGTTTACGCCGCGATCCGCGGACAGCCCGCCCCTTACCCCTGACGCTCCGCCTTCGCCAGCATTTTCTTTAACGCGTGGGAGACGGCGACAAAACCAAAGGTGGCGGTTACCATCGTCGCGGCGCCAAAGCCGGAGGCGCAATCCATCCGCTTCGGGCCTTCGGCGGTGCTTTTCATCGCGCAGACGCTGCCATCAGCCTGCGGATACACCAGCGCTTCGGTCGAGAAGACGCAATCCACGCCCAGCTTACCTTTACTGTTTTTCACCACCCCGAACTGGCCTTTCAGCCTTTCACGCAGCTTCGCCGCCAGCGGGTCCTGAATGGTTTTCGCCAGATCGGCCACCTGAATCTGCGTCGGATCGATTTGCCCGCCCGCTCCGCCGGTGGTGACCAGCGGCACTTTATAACGGCGGCAATAGGCAATAAGCGCCGCCTTGGGACGCACGCTATCAATGGCGTCAATCACGTAGCTAAAGCCCGCCCCCATGTACCCGGCCACATTCTCCGGCGTCACAAAGTCGTCAATCACCGTCACCTGGCATTCCGGGTTAATCAGGTGAATACGCTCCGCCATCACTTCCGCTTTCGCCAGCCCGACGTTGCCTCCGAGGGCATGCACCTGCCGGTTGGTGTTGGTGACGCAAACATCGTCCATATCAATAAGGGTGATCGCGCCGATACCGGTTCTTGCCAGCGCTTCGGCGGCCCAGGAACCGACGCCGCCGATACCGACGACGCAGACATGCGCGTCGGCAAAGCATTGCAGCGCTTTTTCACCATATAAACGCGCCGTACCGCCAAAACGCTGGCGCCAGGCGTCGCTGATTACAACAGACATAAAACCTCAGAATAAAATGGGAGAACCCGGATACACCGTCATCGACGGATCCGGGCAAGCTGAGCGCACGCTTTCGCCGCCCCGGTCGGCACTGTGCAACCGGGGGGCCGGGAAAGTGCCAACTTACCCGCTAAAGACGTTACCCGCGCCCGGCGCATTTTTCAGCACCCACACGCGGCCATAGTGGTTATACCAACCGGCGCGATGCCCGGCATCCGCCCCGATACCCTGGTAGATATCGAAGTGCTGGCCTTTAATCGCGCCGCCAACATCCAGCGCCACCATCAGCCGCAGCTCATACTGGCCGTTAAACTTGCCGTTATTATCCAGCAGCGGGACCTCCGCCAGCAAGGTGGTGCCCGGCGGGATAATGCTGCGGTCGGAAGCCACCGAGGCGCGACCAATCAGCGGCACCGCGCTGGCGCCTTTCACCGGAGCAAAAGACTGCGGTTTAAAGAAGACAAACGACGGGTTCTGTTCCAGCAGCTCACGAACTTCGGCCTCGCTATGTTTTTCACCCCATTCGCGAATCGCCTGCATCGACATATCTTCTTTCTTCACTTCGCCGCGATCGATCAGGACTTTACCGATACTACGATATGACCAGCCGTTCTTCCCGGCATAGCTAAAGAAGTTCAGCGGCGAGCCGTCGCCAAAATCAATATAGCCGCTGCCCTGCACGTCCATAATGAAGTTATCCATCAGCGAGTTGCTGTAGGCCAGAATATAGTTGTCGCTCAGCGCGCCGGCATAGATGCTGGCGCGGGACGGCAGCTTACCGCGCTTCGGCGGCATGCGATAAATCGGGTACTGGAACTCGCCCTGGCGAGTATGCCGCGCCTGGATCACCGGAGTATAGTAGCCGGTGAACTGGACGTTGCCGTAGCTGTCGGCGCCCTGCATCTGCCAGGCATCAATCCCGAACTGGCTCAGCGTGCGGGTATCCCCACCGGCGCGCAGCCACTGCTGGAGGGCGTTATAGACGTTGCTCTGGCTATTATAGAGACGCGGCGCGGCGCTCTGAATCTGTCTGACCTGCTCGGAGAAGTCGCCGGCGTTGATCGGCGAGCCGACCGCATCAGGCTGGTTAACCAGCGAAAACGGCTGGGAAAACTTCCCTTCATTATACTGTTGACCGCGATCGGTCGGTTTTGAGGAACAGGCAGCGAGCATCGCCAGCATTGCCCCTGTTGCTACATACTTTGCCCAACATCCTTTCATGGTATCTCTTCTTTTGCTGCCTGGCCCCGGTGGGTGATGAGGGAAGATAGCAAACCGCCAGGGCTATTGAAATGCACCACCGCACGACAAATACAATTTCGCTCAAAAAACAAGCTGAAAGTGATTCTTTATACACCATTTATTACAAATTTGATGATTTTACTGAAAAAGGGTTGCATCAGAACGCGAGCAGAGTATAGTGCGCTTCCACGGACGCGGGGTGGAGCAGCCTGGTAGCTCGTCGGGCTCATAACCCGAAGGTCGTCGGTTCAAATCCGGCCCCCGCAACCAATTAAAATCAGATAGCAGTAAACTTTACTTGATGGAAGAGTAAAGACGGACGCGGGGTGGAGCAGCCTGGTAGCTCGTCGGGCTCATAACCCGAAGGTCGTCGGTTCAAATCCGGCCCCCGCAACCAATTTAAAATCTGATGCACAGTTTACTCGATGAAGAGTAAAGACGGACGCGGGGTGGAGCAGCCTGGTAGCTCGTCGGGCTCATAACCCGAAGGTCGTCGGTTCAAATCCGGCCCCCGCAACCAACACAATGAACACCCTGACGGGTGTTTTTTTGTTTCTGCGCTCCCCTGCCGTTCCCCCCTGAGGCTGAAATCTTCTCGTCTGACAGCAAAACCATATGATTTCCCCTCGCAGCCGACAGGGCATCCTGGTGCGGAGAACGCCGGCTTCAGCGTTCGCGCGGTTTGCTCTGGCCTACAGCAGAGCCAGCAGAAAGATCAGTTCACCCAGTTCAATAGCCGCCCCCAGCGTATCGCCGGTCTGCCCGCCGAGGGTGCGTTTCAGCAATTGCCCAAGGATAAACATGGCCGCCATGGCGATCCCCATGGCGACCACGCCGTGCATACCCGGCAGCAGCATGGCGGCGAGGATCGCCGCCAACCCCAGCGTGACGCAGGTCTGGCGCCCGCTCACTTTGCCGATAAACACATTGCCCAGTCCCTCTTCCCGGGCGTAGCGATGGCGGTACATCAGCAGCACGGCGACGCCCCGCCCCACGGCGCAAGCGGCCGCCAGCGCAGCCAGCATCGGCGTTCCGCGCAGCGCCAGTTCGCTGACCACCAGCACTTTCGCCAGCAGAACAAAAATCAGCGCCAGCCCGCCGTGGGTTCCCAGCCTGCTGTCGCGCATGATCTCCAGCATCCGCTCCCGGCCACGGGCGGAGAATACCCCATCGCAGGTATCGGCCAGGCCATCGAGGTGAAAACCGCCGGTCAGCAGCGCCAGCGCCAGAATACAAAACAGGGCCGCGAGTGGGATACCGCACCACGCTTGCATGGCGAGAAACACCAGTCCGCTCAGTAACCCCAGCAGCGCTCCGACCAGGGGAAAAGTGACAATGCCGTGAACATACCGATCGATTTCCAGCCCCTGCGACCAGCGCGCCGGCACCGGTAAACGGCTGAGAAAAGAGAGCGTTGCCCAGAACAATTTGATCATTTTATTTTGACTCCAATCCCGGATACCACCAGCCAGACCTCATCCGCCGCCGCAGCCAGACGCTGGTTAACCCGGCCAGCGATATCCCGGAAATGCCGCGCAAGGCGATTTTCCGGGACAATCCCCATGCCCACCTCATTGGTGACCAGCACCACCTTTGCCGGACAACGTCGGCAGGCCGCAATCAACGTCGCGATTTCATCGTCAATCTGCCGTTCCATTGCCGCATAATCCCAGCCGTCGGGATCGCTATCGCCCCCCAGGGCAAACAGGATATTCGTCACCAGGGTGGTAATACACTCCAGCAGGATGGCCTCCTGCGGGTCGTTGTCCGGCGTAATCAGCTGCGCGAGGTGGCGCCCGCGCTCGGCGGTACGCCAGTGCGCCGGTCGGCTATCGCGGTGATGCTGAATTCGCGCCGCCATTTCGTCGTCAACGATCTGCGAGGTGGCGAGATACAATACCCGCGGCGAACCGGCGATTAAGTCCTCGGCGTGGCGGCTTTTTCCGCTGCGGGCGCCGCCGGTAACCAGAATCAGCATGATGGCTCCTGATGCTGCTGCATGATGCGGTAGATTTTTTCGATATCGATATGCTGACGCATGGCGGCGGCCAGCACATCAAACTGCTGCGATTTGTACCGGGCGTAGTGAACCATGACGTCCAGCGCCGGCAGCCCCTTGCGTTCACGCAGGCCGTTAACCAGCGCGCGGGTGAAATCGTCACTGTCGAACAAACCGTGCAGATAGGTGCCAAACGCCAGCCCGTCTTCCGTCATCGCCCCGTCCGCTACCGGCTGCCCGTTTTTCTCCAGCCGCATCAGCGGCTGACAATCGCCTTGCAGGGTAGTTTCACCCATATGAATTTCATAGCCACGCACTTTCAGGGCGCCAGCCCCCGCCAGCCAGCCGGGAAGCGCAGCCGACATCGTCGCCTCAACCCGGGTCGTGGTTTTATGCCGCGCAAACCGCGTCACGGTATTGAGCAGGCCCAGGCCAGCTAATTCCCCCAGCCCGGACTCCACGTCATCGCTAATCGTCTCGCCCAGCATCTGATAGCCGCCGCAGATCCCCAGCACCGGTATGCCCTGACGATGCGCCTGCAGTATGCCCTGCTCCATGCCGCTTTCCCGCAGCCATACCAGGTCGCCGAGGGTATTTTTGCTGCCAGGCAGGATAATCAGGTCGCTCGCCGCCAGATCCTGCGGATAACGAACGTAGCGCACGCGGACGTCCGGCTGCGCCGCGAGGGCGTTGAAATCGGTAAAGTTCGAGGTATGCGGCAGCTGTACGACCGCAATATCGATCTCACGCTTTGCGCTACCGGGATACTTCCCTTTCTGCAGCGCCACGCTGTCTTCATCTTCCAGATCGATCTCCAGCCACGGCAACACGCCGAGCACGGGCACGCCGGTTAGCGCTTCGATCTGCTCAATCCCCGAGTGCAGCAGCGCCACATCGCCGCGGAATTTATTGATGATCACCCCTTTCACTCTGGCGCGTTCCTGGGGCTGGAGTAGCGCCAGCGTCCCGTAGATCGCGGCAAACACGCCGCCGCGATCGATATCGGCGACGAGAATCACCGGGCACTGCGCCATCTCCGCCATTCCCATGTTGACGATATCGCGATCGCGCAGGTTAATCTCCGCCGGGCTGCCGGCCCCCTCAAGCACCAGCACCTCATACTCCTGCGCCAGGCTGCGGTACACCGCGAGGATCTGTTCACGCAGACGCGGTTTGTACTCGTGATAGCTCACCGCATCCATATTGCTCGCCACTTTGCCCATCAGTACCACCTGGGCGTTGAGATCGCTGGTGGGCTTCAACAAAATGGGATTCATCCGCACATCCGGCGCGATGCCCGCCGCTTCCGCCTGAAAGATCTGCGCCCGGCCCATCTCTTTGCCATCGGCGGTAATCCCGGAGTTCAGCGCCATATTCTGCGATTTAAACGGCGCCGTTCGCAGGCCGTCTTGATAAAAAATCCGGCACAGACCGGCGACCAGTACGCTTTTGCCGACATCGGACGCCGTCCCCTGCAACATGATTGCCTGCGTCATGACGCCTCCTCACTCGCGTTTGCTCGCATCTGTTTTACAGTCCCGTGTTGCTATTATCCGGCAACGGCTCTGCCGCCGCGCCAGGTTTCATCTTCAGGCCACGCCAGCCAGCAGATAGCGCACCAGCATAAACAGCGCCAGCGCCAGGGTCGAAGCGACCCACATCAGTCGAATCGTCCGCGGAATATCGTCTGGCGAGATGTCACGTACGGCATCGCCGATCCACGGCTTTTCAACCCGCTCGCCGAAATAGTCGTTTGGCCCCCCCAGCCGGATGCCCAGCGCGCCGGCCACGCTGGCTTCTGACCAGGCGCAGTTGGGGCTGCTGTGATGATAACGATCGCGCCAGCCGATGCGCAGGGCGCCTGCGCCATCGTTGCGGCATAGAAACGCCGCGAGGCTCAACAGCAGCCAGCTCAGGCGCGCGGGAATAAAATTCGCCACATCGTCAAGGCGAGCGCTGACCATGCCTATCGCGCGGTATTTTTCCTGCTTATAGCCGACCATGGAGTCGAGGGTGTTAATGGCTTTATAGGCCATCGCCAGCGGTACGCCTCCCAGCAGCAGGAAGAACAGCGGCGCAATAATGCCGTCGACGGTGTTCTCCGCCACCGTCTCCACCACCGCGCGGTTAATCTGTGCAGGCTGGAGCCGCGAGGTATCGCGCCCGACAATCCAGGAGAGTTTTTCCCGACTCTGCGCCAGATCGCCCGCGCGCAGCGGACGCTCGACCTCACGCGCGGAACTCGCCAGGCAGCGGCCGGCCAGCAGCGTAAAGATTAGCCACACCTCCAGCCCCCAGCCAAGCCAGGGATGGATGCTTTCCGCCAGCCGCAGCACGCCCCAGGTGATGCCCCACGTCAGGCCAACCACGACCAGCCACAGCAGCGCCCCGCCGGCCCGCAGCGCGCCGTCGCGATGGCAGTGTCGGCGAATGATAGGTTGCACAAAGGTGATGAGTTTGCCCATCCAGCGCACCGGATGGGGCCAGTGCGGGGGATCGCCAAGCATAAAATCGAGGAGCCACGCGGTACACCAGGCAAGCAGCGTCATCGCCCGAGCCTCGCCTTCTGCCGGCAGGTGAGAAAAAATGCATCAAGTCTTACCGCCATACCCTGTTCCTGTTCAGGGTGGTCGGGGTGTAAAGGGGCCCCCGCCGCAATCTTTCGTCGGTACGCCTCTGAGCAACCCACTTCCCACCGAAGTTGTTGGTCATCACCGACAGGCAGGTTTTCTGGCTTAGCGTCATCCTTACCCGTCCTTCCCCATCTCGCGACAGGTGGTCTTTACGGGGTCGTCAGCATCACAGCAACGGGGGCTGCGGGGGAGTCGTCACCCCCTTCCCTGGCACCTGTCGGTTGATCTCGCGAACGCCTCCCGGCTCGCTTTCGCCCTGATGGTCGATCAATCAGGCACGACATTATGCCACAGCGATGTCGCGACGGCTTGCGCAGTCAGAGGCGGGTAGCCAGAATATGATGTAATGCCGTAAGCAGGCGCTGGTTTTCCTGATAGCTGCGGATCGCCACGCGGAAATAACCGTCCCCCAGCCCCGGATAGTTGGCGCAGCTGCGAATTAAAATATGCTGCGCAAGCAACGCCTGCTGCAGGTCGCCCTCCGGGAGCTCGCAGCGTAAAAACAGATAGTTCGCTCGACCCGGATAGACCGTCAGGCCGCGCAGCCGGCTGAGCGCCTGATAAAAACGCCGTCCTTCCTCGGCCAGCCATCGCCAGGTGGCCTGCTGATAGGCGCGATCCTTGAGAATAATTTCCCCGGCCAGCGCGGCAAACGCATTGACAGACCACGGCATTTGCTGCTCACGCAGCCGGGCGACGGCCTGCTCATTGCTGTTGATCAGATACCCCAGACGCAGGCCGGGAATGGCGTAGAATTTGGTCAGGGAACGCAGCACCCAGATATGCGGGTTATCATGCAGAAGGGGGATAAACCCCGGCTGGTCGGGAATAAAATCGATAAACGCTTCATCCAGGATGAGCGCAATCCCCAGCGCCTGACAGCGCGCGGCAATCGCTTCCAGCAGCGGGCGTTCCGGCAGCAAGCCGGTGGGGTTGTTGGGCGTACAGAGGAACAGACAATCCAGCTCTGGCGTCAGCGCCTGCAGCATCCTCCCGCTCAGCTGCCAGCCCTCCTCTTCACGTAGCGCAAACTCCTCAATGGCGCACCCCGCCGCCTGCAGCGCACGGCGATACTCGGCAAAGCCGGGTTTGACAATCATCGCCCGGCGCGGCCTGAGGCCGTTAACGAGGGTGAAAATAGATTCGGTTTCGCCATTGCCAGCGAGGATCCAGGAAGCGGGAATCTGATGATGCGCGGCCAGCGCGGCGTGCAGCTGTTGATATTCGACGTCAGGGTAGCGTTCCGCCCGCGCAAGATTGTCGATGAGCGCGCGCTTTAAGCTTTCCGGCATCCCTAAGGGATTAATATTGGCGCTAAAATCCAGCAGTTGCTCCGGGTTGATGCCCAGCAGCGCGGCGGCCTCCCGGATATTGCCGCCGTGCGCGCTCTTCAGTAGGGCCATCGCCCGCTCCTGTGTGGTTAGCCGAGCCTTGCCAGGGTGGCGCTATCGGCAAAGTAGGCCTTAATGCCCGCCAGAATCGACTCCGCGACCTGCTGCTGGAAGGTAGCCGTTTTCAGCTTGCGCTCTTCCTCGACATTGCTGATAAACGCCGTTTCCACCAGAATCGACGGGATATCCGGCGCTTTCAGCACCGCGAAGCCCGCCTGCTCAACCTGGTTCTTATGCAGATCGTTAATCCTGCCCATTTTTTGCAGCACCGCTTTACCAAATTTCAGGCTATCGGCGATGGTCAGCGATTGCACCATGTCGAACATTGTATGGTCGACATAGCGGTCGCCGCTCTTGCTGACGCCGCCCACCAGGTCGGAGGCGTTCTGGGTTTGCGCCAGGTATTTCGCGGCGGTACTGGTGGCGCCTTTGGTGGACAGCGCGAACACCGAAGAGCCGCGCGGCTGCCGGCTGGTGAAGGCATCGGCGTGAATCGAGACGAACAGGTCGGCGCGCTGTTTTTGCGCCTTCGCGACGCGGACCTTCAACGGAATAAAGACATCCTCGTTGCGGGTCATGTAGGCCTTCATATTGCCCTCTTTCTCGATCAACGCCCGTAACCGGCGAGCAATCTGCAGCACCACGTCTTTCTCGCGGGTACGATATTTCCCCACCGCGCCGGAGTCTTCGCCGCCGTGACCCGGATCGAGCATAATAACGATTGGCCGGTCGCGCCCGGCTTTGCCCGGCTTAGGGCCGCTTTCCGCCGGCGGCACCTGCCGCTCAAGATCGCCTTTGTTGTAATCTTCCAGCAGCGCCAGCAGCGGATCCTGTACATCCGTCGCCGTGGACGGGTAGAGATCCATCACCAGACGTTCTTTAAAGCCCGCCACCGGCGCGAGGGCGAAGAGCTGCGGTTTCACGTCTTGCTTGAGTTCAAATACCATGCGCACGGTTTGCGGATCAAACTGGCCGACGCGGGCGGACTTAATATAGGGATCGTCGTCGCGGATACTGGTGCCCATGCCTTTCAGCACCGAGTTCAGATTGACCCCTTCCAGATCCACAACCAGCCGCTCCGGATTGCTTAAAGCAAACTGCCGGTATTTCAGCACGTGATTGGATTCTAGCGTGACGCGCGTGTAGGTCGACGACGGCCAGACGCGCACGGCAACGACCTGCGCAACGGCAGCGAAACCTACCGGACTGACGCTCATTAACCACATAGCGCCCGCCCCCTGTAAAAAGCGACGACGGCTTAACCCTGACTTGTATCCCGGCATGCCACTCCCAAGCAATAAAGACGTATTTGAACCCAAAACGAACAGATTGACCGGAAACTTTAACGAAAGCCGCATAACCTGTCATCTATAAAAGGGTAAACAATCTTTGACAGCACGCTTTGGGTCACAGATTTTTATCAGTTTTGCCGCAAATTTGGGCTTGCGTTTAATAGTAAAACAGAATAAAAATACACTTATTACGAATAATCATGCATTGAGGGTTGTGTCATGGTGAAGGAACGTCGCACCGAACTGGTAGAAGGATTCCGCCATTCTGTCCCCTACATTAACGCCCACCGGGGGAAAACGTTTGTCATCATGCTGGGCGGCGAAGCCATTGAGCATGAGAATTTCTCCAGCATTGTCAATGACATTGGCCTTTTGCATAGCCTGGGCATCCGCCTGGTGGTGGTCTATGGCGCGCGTCCACAGATCGACGCTAACCTGGCGGAGCACCATCACGAGCCGATCTATCATAAACAGACCCGCGTGACGGATAGCAAAACCCTCGAACTGGTTAAGCAGGCGGCGGGCATGCTGCAGCTGGAAATTACCGCCCGTCTGTCGATGAGCCTGAATAACACCCCGCTGCAGGGCGCGCATATCAACGTGGTGAGCGGCAACTTTATTATCGCCCAGCCGCTGGGGGTCGACGATGGCGTCGATTATTGCCACAGCGGGCGTATTCGCCGTATTGATGAAGAGGCCATTCATCGCCAGCTGGATAACGGCGCGATCGTCCTGATGGGGCCGGTTGCCGTTTCGGTTACTGGCGAAAGCTTCAATCTGACCTCGGAAGAGATTGCCACTCAGCTGGCCATTAAGCTGAAGGCCGAAAAAATGATCGGCTTCTGTTCGTCGCAGGGCGTCTATAACCAGGATGGCGTTATCGTTTCCGAACTGTTTCCTAACGAAGCGCAGGCTCGCGTGGAAGAGCTGGAAGCGGAGGAAGATTACAACTCCGGTACGGTGCGTTTCCTGCGAGGCGCGGTGAAGGCCTGCCGCAGCGGCGTGCGGCGCTGCCACCTGATCAGCTACCAGGAAGATGGGGCGTTACTGCAGGAGCTGTTCTCACGCGACGGTATCGGGACCCAGATCGTCATGGAAAGCGCCGAGCAGATTCGCCGCGCCACCATTAACGATATTGGCGGTATCCTTGAACTGATCAGCCCGCTGGAGCAACAGGGGATTCTGGTGCGCCGTTCCCGCGAGCAGCTGGAGATGGAAATAGATAAATTCACCATCATTCAGCGCGATAACACGACAATTGCCTGCGCCGCGCTCTATCCGTTCCCGGAAGAAAAAATCGGTGAGATGGCCTGCGTCGCGGTGCATCCGGATTACCGCAGCTCATCGCGCGGGGAGATGCTGCTGAACCGCATTGCCGCCCAGGCGAAGCAGATGGGGTTGAGCAAACTGTTTGTCCTCACCACCCGCAGCATTCACTGGTTCCAGGAACGCGGCTTTACCCCGGTCGATATCGATCTGCTGCCGGAGAGTAAGAAAGAGATGTACAACTACCAGCGTCGTTCCAAGGTGTTGATGGCCGACCTCGGCTGATGTCACCGCCCCCGGCGCCGGCCCGTCTCCCGTGTAGCCCGGCTAAGCGTAGCGCCAGCCGGGGAAATACCGGGCGGGGACTTCCGATAACAGCTGAAGATTGCGATTATTCGCGGCTGGCGAAGATCTCCGCCAGCCCGCTGCGCCGCTCGGTGCGGGCGACAATCGCCTGGCTCAGCACCTGCTCATCGGCGTAAATCGACAGCTGCTGCTTCGCCCGCGTAATCGCGGTGTAGACCAGCTCGCGGGTCACCAGCGGAACGCTCTTTGCCGGCAGAATCAATGCCGCATGGTCGAACTCCGACCCCTGCGATTTATGCACCGTCATTGCCCACGCGGTATCGTGATCCGGCAGGCGACTCGGCTGCACCGATTTAATGCTGCCATCCGCCATCGGGAACCAGACGCGAAGCCCTTCCCCGCGGTCCAGCGCAATCCCGATATCGCCATTAAACAGACCCAGTGCGCTATCGTTGCGTGAAATCATCACCGGACGACCTTCATACCAGCGCGCATGTCGCGGCAGGGTAATCACTCGTTTACGGTTGAGCATCTGTTCCAGCTGTTCATTGAGCCCGCTGACGCCGTACGGGCCGTCACGCAGGGCGCACAGCAGCTGGAATTCACCGAAAGCGGCGATTAACGCCTCCGGCTCGGCCCTTTCGTGCAGCAGCTGCAGATAGCGGCCATACCCCGCCTGCGCCTGGTCGAGCATCGCGGCATATTCTTCCGTGGTGCTCAGCGCATGAAGAACGATATCGTCAAACGGCTGACGTAGGGTCGCCCGGACGCCGTGGCGATCGCCGCCGTTCACCGCGCGAGCCAGATGGCCAATGCCGGAATGGCTGCCAAAACGGTAGCTTTTTTGCAGCAGACACAGGCTGTCGCGCAGCGCGCCGGCAATATCGCCTTCACCCGCCGGTAGCGAATGGCCGGTCAAGCGGCTCAGCTGCGCCGCGCGCCCGGCGGTATAGCCGGCGTTCACCCAGGCGCAAATATCGCCGAGCACCGCCCCGGCTTCCACGGAGGCCAGCTGGTCGCGGTCGCCAAGGAAAATCACCCGCCCGTGCTCCGGCAATGCGTCAATCAGCCGCGCCATCATCGGCAGGTCGATCATCGAGGCCTCATCGACGACCAGCACGTCCAGATGTAACGGGTTGCCGGCATGATAACGCATACGCTGGCTGCCGGGCTGCGCCCCCAGCAGCCGATGCAGCGTACTGGCTTCGGTAGGCAGCAACGCTTTTTGCTCATCGGTGAGCGGCAGGCGGCGCAGCGCCTCGCCCAGCGACTCGGTCAATCGCGCGGCGGCTTTCCCGGTTGGCGCCGCCAGGCGAATACGACAGCGGGGCTGGCAGGTGGTCTGAATCAGCGCCGCCAGCAGCCTGGCGACGGTGGTGGTTTTCCCGGTACCGGGGCCGCCGGAAATGACCGAGATACGGCGGGTCAGCGCCACCGCGGCGGCGACCTTTTGCCAGTCGATCTCGGCACTGGCGGGAAACAGCGCGTCCAGGGTGGCGGCCAGCTGGGCCTCGTCAACCTCCACCACCTGATTCGCCTCGTTAAAGAAGCGAGCGACGGTCAGCTCATTACGCCACATGCGGTTAAGATAGAGCCGCTCGCCGCAGAGGATAATCGGCGTCGGGCGATCGCCGCAGCTGACCGCCGCCGAGGAGAGTAGAAGCGCCGACCAGTCATCGGGCGTACCGGCCTGCGCCAGCAGCTGCTCACGCAGATCGCTGGCTTTTCCGCTCAGCAGGTCGTCTGCGCGCAGTCGTGAAATCGGCAGACAGACGTGGCCCTCGCCCGCATCCCGACTGAGCACCGCCGCCGCCAGTTTTACCGCCGGGTGCGCTTCCTGCGCCACCATCAGCGCAAACTGCACGTCCAGCGGGCGTAACAACCGTTGATTTGCCGCTTCAAGCAACAGTTCATCCATCGTCATGCCATGACCTCCTGAACGTCTCCGGCAAACAGCGCGTCCATGCCGTCAATCAGCGCCCGCGCCGGGCGGGTGGTAAAGATGCCCTGGCCGCCGTCCTGCCCGTCCATACCGCGTAAAAAAAGATAGATCACGCCGCCGAAATGACGTTCGTAATCATAGGCAGCAATACGGTGGCGCAGATAGCGATGCAGCGCCAGGCTGTAGAGCTGATACTGCAAATCATAACGATGAGTACGCATGGCCTGGTCCATCGCCTGCCGGGTATAGGCCTCGCGGTCCGCTCCCAGCCAGTTCGATTTGTAATCCAGCAGGTAATAACGATCGTTATGGCGAAACACGAGGTCGATAAAGCCTTTCAGCATGCCGCGGACCTGACGGAAATCCAGGGGGGGGCAATCGACGGAAAGCGGATCGTAGCGGCGAATCAACGCATCCAGGCGCTGCGGCTCCAGCGGTTGCTCAATCGGCAGATAGAAGGCCATTTCAACCTGTTTATCGCCGGCGGTAAGCTGATTCAGCGCGATACTCGCCCCCGGCAACGGGGTGCGTAATACGCCGTCCAGCCACTGCGTCAGCACCGGCGTCCACTGCTCATCGAAGCCCGCTGACCGCAGCTTTTCTGCCATCCAGTCGGCGGGGACCGGCTGGGTAAAATCGAGATCCTCAAACAGGCTATGCAGAAATGTCCCCGGCGATGCGCCGCGCGGAAACTGATGCGGCGTCAGCTGCGGCTCTTCGGCAACCTCGCCGACGCCTGTGGCATCGACGTCAAGACGCGGCAACAACTCCTGCGCCGAACTGTGGCCATGCTGCTGCAACCCGGAATAGCTGGTGACCCGCCAGTCATCGGTCACCGGGCGGGTCAGCCTGCGCGCGGACAGCGGCGGCAGGGCCTCCTGCGGCGCCTGCCATGGCGTGTCGTCTGGCGCAGCGGGCGTTTGCAGGGCGATATCGTCGCAGCAGAAGTCCTGCAAACGCGCCCTCAGCCCGGCGGCATCCAGCGCTTCGCCGCCCTGCAGCAGCCGACCCAGCGCGCTGTGATGAAAATCGCTGGCCCCGGGCTTATCGCTGCGCCGGGTGCTCAGGGGAGCAACGCCGAGGCTGCAGTGCCAGACCGCACGGGTCAGCGCAACGTACAGCAGACGTAAATCTTCGGCCAGACGCTCCGCCTCCGCCAGCTCCAGACTCCCCTCTTCCTGACCGAGGTCGAGGACCGCGGCAAAAGAGTCGCGATCGTGATAAAACGCCTGATCCTGTTTACGGAAACGGGCAATAAACGGCAACCATACCAGCGGGTATTCCAGCCCTTTTGATTTATGCACGGTCACGATTTGCACCAGATGCTTATCGCTCTCCAGACGCATCTGCTGGCTGGAAGCGTTACTGTCCGGTTCGGCGATGCGCTGCGTCAGCCAGCGCACCAGCGCATGTTCGCTTTCCAGCTGGCTGGCCGCCTCCTGTAACAGTTCGCTGATATGCAGGATGTCGGTTAACCGGCGTTCGCCTCCCGCCGTCGCCAGCAGGTTTTCCGCGATATGACGGGCGCTCATCAGCGAGCGCAGCATCGGCATCACGCCGCGCTGGCGCCAGATTTGCCGGTATTCGCTGAACTCCTCCACCAGCGCGTCCCACGCCCGCTCGTCCTGATTGAGACACTCAATATCCCACGCATTGAGGCCGAATATCGCCGTCGCCAGCGCGCTGCGCAGCGTATTCTCGCGTTCCGGGGCCAGCACCGCCTGCAGCACCCACAGCAGCTCCTGCGCTTCCGGCGTTTCAAAAACGCTATCGCGATTGGAAAGGTACACCGACGGGATGGCAAGCGCCCGTAGCGCATCGCGGATCAGCGAGGCTTCCTGGCGATTACGCACCAGTACCGTGATATCAGAGGCCTGCACCGGACGGGCATTTTCGCCGCGCCACAGCAGCGCGCTCCCCCGCTGGCCGGCGCTTAACCAGTCGCGAATTTGCGTCGCGCACAGCTGCGCCATCCAGGCCTGATAATCCCCCGCCCCAACGGCTTCGCCGGGCATCAGCCAGACGTTCATCGCCGGCACCGCGTCGTTATCGACGGTAAATCGCAGCCCGCGGTTTTTCCCCGCCGATTTGACCGGCAAAAAAGGGATCTCACGGAACATGAACGGATTATCGCTCAGGCTGAACAGGCGGTTGACGCTTTCCACCATGCCAGGAGCAGAACGCCAGTTGGTGTCGAGCGTATAGTGGGCGGTGACGTCGCCGCGCGCTTTCATATAGGTAAAAATATCTGCGCCGCGAAAGGCATAGATGGCCTGCTTGGGGTCGCCAATCAGCAGCAGCGCCGTTTCCGGCTGCCGCCGCCAGATGCGACGGAAAATGCGATACTGCTGCGGGTCGGTATCCTGGAATTCATCAATCATCGCCACCGGGAAACGCTGACGAATGGCGCTGGCCAACGCTTCGCCGCTGTCGCCGCGCAGGGCGTCATCAAGCCGACTAAGCATGTCATCAAAGCCCAGTTCACCCCGACGACGCTTCTCCCGGGCGACCGCTTCGCGAATTTCCACCATCGCTCGGGCGATAACCAGATCCGTCAGCGTCAGCGGTGACGCCAGCAGCTGCTCGATCGCGCTGAACAGCGGATGCACCGGCGGCTCGCCGCCCGTTTTGGTGCGTTCATACAAGAAGGCCTGAGAGAATTTTTCCAGCGCCTCAGGAAGCTGGTAGCCGAGCGTCTCTTCCTGCGCCCAGGCGCTGATCTTCTCGATCCATTTCCCCTGATTGCCGCGATTGAACTTGCGCCGGTCAAGAGCGGAATTCTCCAGCACGCTGTCAATCTCGCCAACCTGCTCCCGCCACTGCATTTTAACGGCGTTAATGCGCTCGATAATTTGCTGATGGCGTTCGGCCAGCGTCTCTTCTGGCGCTGGCGGAGATTTAAGCTGCGGGGCCTCACCCTGCAACCAGCGATCGAGAGATTTCAACAGGTCGCGGGGACCTTTCCATGCCTCATGGATGACGGCCGCGATCTCACGCGGCAGCGGATAGCAATGCCGACGCCAGAAGTCAGCGCAGGCCTGATAGCGCAGCCGGGATTCATCCTCGATCAGCTGCTGCTCAAACAGCATACCGGACTCAAAGGCGTTCAGGCTGAGCATCCGCTGACAGAAGCCGTGGATGGTGAACACCGCCGCTTCGTCCATCTGCCGTTCCGCCAGCAGCAGCGTTTGCGCCGCCTGGTTTTTATCGGGGATTTCTGCCAGCAGCGCGGCATAGAGGGGGTCGGCCGCGCTGTCACGCAGGCAGGCAATGCGCAGTTCGTGGATATTGCTGCGAATACGGCCACGCAGTTCTTCGGTGGCCGCCTCGGTGAAGGTCACCACCAGCAGCTCTTCCACGCTGACCGCGCGAGGAAAGGCGGATTCACCGCCAAGCCCCAGCAGCAGCCGCAGGTAGAGCGCGGCGATGGTAAAGGTTTTTCCGGTGCCCGCAGAGGCTTCTATCAGGCGCTCTCCCGTCAGGGGCAAGCGCAGGGGATCCAGAGACTCGGCGGTTTCGGTCATTCGTTCTCTCGCATCAGGGGTAAGGATTTCTGCAATGCGCTGACGTTTTCCCAGACTTTACCACCCTGCGGATGGACGTAATCCGTCTTGCCGTTCTGGCTGCCGGAGACCTGGGACAATATCGCCATGCCCTGCGGATCCACCACCGTCTGATGGAAGAAGTCGGCAAGTTTTTGCGGCGTCAGCAGTTTAATCTGAGCCACTACTTTATCACGTGAATCGAAACGCATATTACCGCGATCGAAATCTTTGCTCAGCTGCGACGCTTCGCCGCCCAGGGTTTGCGGCGCCTGGGTCATCTGACTTATCACCGCCTGCTGAATTTGCGCAAACTCTTGCGGACTCATGGCCCGCAGCTTGGCTTCCGCCGTCGGGAAGAATGCCTGGAAGCGCTGCCAGAGGAAAGCCGGCTGTTTATCGCTGCTTTGCAACAGAAAGCCCAATCCCCACTGGCGACCGACGTTCATCGGGAAGGCAAAGACCGCATAGCCCAGCTGCTCTTCGGTACGCAGCTGATTATAGAACCACGGCTGAACGATTTGCCCCAGCAGAGAGCTGGCGGCGGTGCTGCTGTATTCATCCACGTTCGGCGGCGCAAAGACGGCGGCCAGCGCCGAATCGGTGCTGTTGCCGGCTTTTTCAAAAATCGCCACTTGCTTGCTGTCAACCAGCACATCTTTATTGCGACACCACTCGTCGCCGTCGGCACCCAGCTGCTGTTGGATCTGGCGCGCCATCGCGATCGACCGGTCGGCGCTGAGGTTGCCAATCACCAGCAGTTCCGGGCGCCCTTTCGCTTTCAGGTTATCGCGGTACGCCAGCACCTCTTTCAGGGTTATCGACGGCAGCAGCGCCCGGCGCTCTTCTCGCTGGAAATAGGGCACCTGCGACAGCATCTGTACCGGCATAATCGCCTGATCGTAGGCTTTGCCTTTATCCGCCGAGTCCATCATCTGGGCATACCAGGATTTAGCCTGTTCCAGCTGTTCTTCGTCTGGCGTATAGCTAAAGTAGCCGTCCAGCAGCGCGGTAAACAGCTGCGGCAGCCGCTGGGTGTAGCCATTGGCATTCATCATCAGCCCGTTATTGGCGCCGGTTGAGAAGGAGATGCCGCCCACCGCCGCCTGGTTGCTGAGCTGGTCAAGAGCGATGCCCGCCAGATAATCGTTCAGTGCAAACATTACCTGGCTGCGCGCGCTGTCCATCGCCTGCGGATTACGCAGTACCAGAGAGATATCGGCTTTCGGCTCGCTGGCGAAGTACTGGCTCGGCGCATACACCACCCGCAGGGTCGGCTCATCGACGATCAGCTGCGGATGCGGGTAGGCCTTATCGCTTTTGATCAGCGTAAAATCGTCAGGTATGTAGGGGTTCAGCACCGGCAGTTTAAGGTCGATAGCGTTCGCCTTCTGCTGCCAGTCGGCAAAGGTCTGCGTGCTGATTTTATCCACCTGGTACGGCGCGTTGACGAAGTAGGCGCTCTTGTTATGCGGCTCCTGCGGGCTGATATACCACACGCGCGCATTTTGTGGCGTCATCATCGCCAGCCGGTCCTTAATCGCCTGCGGATCGTAACGGTCAGCAATATTCACCACATCCAGCGCATGCTCCACCGGTACGCGAATCATGGTGTCCGCCAGCCATTCCACATAATCCATATCGCGGTTTATCGATGGATAGCGAAAATCGAGCTCCAGAACGTGGGACAGCTCATCGAAATAGCGTTTGTCGATACCCTGAGTACGCAACACATTGAGATAGCTGAAGATCGCGGCCGCGACTTCATCACGATGCGCCAGGCCTTTATCGGTCAGGGTGGCGGAAATAGCCAGCACCCCGCTGTTGCCGTTGACCACCGGGTCGGAATCGGCGCGGATGCCTTCCACCAGCCCTTGCTGCTGCAGCCAGTCCGATAACGTTCCTGGACTGCGGTTACCGATCATATAGGTCACCAGCTCGTCGGTTTTACTACGGAACTGGTCGCTATTGTTATCAATACGGAATTCAACGCGCAGCACTTTACGCGGCATCGCCGGGACGTAGTGAATGATGATGCCTTTTTGCGCATCGGTCACCACCGGAACGGTAATTTCCGGTTTGCTGATATTGTGGTTCTCTACCCGGCCATAGGTTCTGGCGGCAATGCTCGCCAGCTCCGGCAGCGGTTTGTTGCTGTAAATCACCGCTTTCATCAGATTCGCGGAGTACCAGCTGTCGCGGAAAGTATGCAGGGCGTCGAGCACCGGTTTACCGGGCTTGTCGCCGAGGGTTTCCAGGTTACCACCGGAAAAATGCGCGGCCGGGTGCGCCGGGTTAATGGTTTCGGCGCTCACCTGCGCCATGCGCATCCCGTCCCGGGTACGCGCCATGGTCAGCTCGGCATTGACCGCGTTGCGCTCGCGGTCAGCATATTTTTTATCCAGCAGCGGAGCCGCGATCGCATCCGCCAGCCGATCCACCGCCCCGTCGAGAGCATCGTTTTCGACTTCAAGATAGAAGGCGGTGCGATAAGGGGCCGTGCTGGCATTATGGCTGCCGCCGTGCATTTTGAGGAATTCGGCGAGGTTGTCAGGCTGCGGATAGTTTTGCGAGCCCATCAGCGTCATGTGCTCCAGAAAGTGAGCCAGCCCCTGATGTTCGACAGGATCCTGCAGCGACCCCACGGGCACCACCAGCGCAGACAGTGATTTCACCGCCTGCGGATCGGAAACCAGCAGGACCACCATGCCATTATCCAGGCGAATCGCCTGATACTGTCGGGGATCTTTTTCGCTTTTGCGGATGGTTTCCTGAATCGGTTGCCATCCGCTATCGGCCTGACTTAACGGCGCCCAGAGGGCTGCCAGTACTAAAATAACCTTGAACCATACACTGCGGGGCATTCACGAACCTCATCATTAACAAACTTTGCGCTGACAGCGTCAGCGTTATGCATATCAGTCCGTGATTCGTTGCGCATGATAATTGAACCCCCTTACCTGCGCAATTTTTATACTATTACAAATTTATTCGGACTGATGGAAACGAAATACCGGCAACAAATAACGCTGCGTTTGCGCAATGATTTCGTCATAGTAGGCCGGCTCAAGGGTGCGCCACAGGCGTTGATACCAGACATCCGTACCTTCGCCGCTGACCACCATATTGCCTTCATACGTCTGCAGAAATTTGCTGCGCGCTTTTTGCTGCGTCTCTTCGTCCATTAACATGACATCCTTTTCAGCGTCATAACAGACTTTTAGCCATGCGCCGCCGCTTTCAGGCAGCAACAGCAGCGGCCTGGACATGCCTTGCAGGTAACCCTCTACCAGCTCATCAAGGTACGCCTTCGCCTGTTCCTGCGCCAGCGGCGGGAAGCGCCACTCTCCCTCTTTACGCACCAGCAGACGGCTTTCACCGGTTCCGCCGCCAGCACAGTAGACAAGGTGTTCCAGCCAAAGTTGCATCCCTTGCGCCACGCTCAGTAGCGAAGGCCGCCAGCGTAACAGGCCGTCAGATTGTACCTGCTGTAGCCATCCGCTTATGTTGACCCCGTTACATTGCAGATCGATTTCCATGCTTTGCGCAGGCTGGCGGCTGGCAATGACCCGCTCCGCGAGATTCTGCATTTCCAGACGCTGCGTCTCCCAGGCCAGCTCGCCGAAGGCGCCGTAGGGCAGCTCTCCCGCCGCCCGGAAACGGCGATACATTATCGACGCGTCCTGCTGTTCAATCAGCGTATTCAGCAGCTGTTGGTTGAGGTGATAGCGGCTCAGCCCTTCCAGCGCAAACGGTTCGTCATCTGGAATTTCACTCTCTTCAGAGCGGAAGTTGACCCGCAGGCGCTGCTGGAAGAAGGCGCGCACCGGGTGCTGCCAGAAGCGTAGTAGCTGCTCAAAGGGCAGGGTTTCGATAGCCAGCGCCGGCAACGGCTGGATAAAGTCACTCTGCGCCTCCCCTTGCTGACTGGCTGCCGCCAGCCATTCCCGGGCATAGCTTTGCTGTTCATCGGCGCGGAAGTTCGCCGCATCGAAGGGCATGCGCGTATGCAGATGGGTGATATGCGCTTTCACCCGCCGCTCGCTGGTATCGCAATCCTGCGCCTCATCTCCGACCAGGCAGTGGCTCTGACCGATATAATCCGCCAGCTCCTGCACCAGCACCGAAGGATAGCGTTCGCTGTTGTCCTGAATCGAGCGCCCGATATAGCTGATATAGAGTTTCTGTTCAGCGGACATCAGCGCTTCCAGGAACAGATAACGGTCGTCATCACGGCGGCTGCGGTCGCCGCGCTGCGGCTTCTGGCTCATTAAATCGAAACCCAGCGGCGCCAGCGTTCGCGGATATACGCCGTCGTTCATCCCCAGCAGACATACCACTTTGAACGGAATAGAGCGCATCGGCATCAGGGTACAGATGTTGACCGGCCCGGCGAGGAAACGCTGGCTGATACGCTGCTGGTCCAGCCGCTGCGCCAGCTCATCACGAAGCAGGGAAAGCGGGACATGCTGGTCATATTGCGCCAGGACGCCTTCGCCAATGGCCGCCTGCCACTGCTGTTCAATCAGCGCCAGCGCCGCTTCCGTTTCGCTGTCGGGGAGGAAGAAGTCATTCAGCAGATCGCGGCAAACCGGCAGCCACTCCGCCAGCGGGCGCTCCTGCGCCAGCCCGCGCCGCCACAGGTTGAGCTGCATCAGCAACGAGGCCAGATTCCCCACCAGCTCGGCAATCAGCCCGCTGGACTCATCGTACGGCAGAACCGACCGCCACTCGCCCTGGCTACTGTCCATCGCGTAGCCCAGCAGCATCCGCGTCAGGCCAAAGCGCCAGGTATGCTGACCGGTGGTGGGCAGGTCCAGCTCACGCACGTTATCGTCATCTATACCCCAGCGGACGCCGGACTCATTGACCCACTGACGCAGGTAGCGCAGCCCCTCTTCGTCAATATTAAAGCGCGCCGCGAGTACCGGGACATCCAGCAGCGCCAGCACATCTTCGCTGGCAAAACGGCTGTCGGGCAGGGAAAGCAGCGTAATAAACGCCTGCAGCGCCGGGTGCGACTCGCGGGCGCGGCGGTCGGAAATAGCCCACGGCAGCCAGCGTTCACCGCTGGCGCTGCCAAATACCGCCTGAATATACGGACTGTAGCTGTCGATATCCGCCACCATCACGATGATATCGCGCGGGGTCAGTTCAGGATTCTCTTCCAGCATCGCCAGCAGCCGATCGTGCAGTACCTCGACTTCCCGCTGCGGGCTATGACACACGTGAATCGTCAGGCTGCGATCGTCCAGCGCCAGCGGGCGCTTGCTGTGGCTGCTGGCAAACTCCTCCGCGCTGCGTCCGGCTACCGCCGCGTTACGCAGATCGAGAATATCCGCCTGTAAGTTATGCAGCAGGTTATCCGGCGTAATATCGACAAACGCATCCAGCTCTTCATAACGCTCCAGCCCGGCCAGCAGGTAGATGTAGTCCCGCCCCAGCTTGCCCCACGAGGCCAGCAGCGGGTTGCCGACATCCTGCTCCCCGGCGTCGTTAAATAAGCCCGGCGCCTGCTGCGTATCGCGAAACAGCGGTAATTCTCGTGATTCGCGGTGGTGACGGCGCTGGCGCGACATCAGCTTCGCCAGGAAGGCGGGATCTTTAATGTCGCCCCAGTAGTAGCGACAGGGGTTGGTGAACAGCACGTAGACATCCACGTGTTTGCCAAGCGCCTGCAGCGCCTGCAGGTAGACCGGCGGCAACGCCGAAATGCCGCAAATAAAGACCCGCGACGGTAACCCAGCCGGCGGCGCATCCGCCGCTTCCAGCGTGTTGATAAAGCGCTGGTATAAATTGGCGCGATGCCAAAGCGGCTGCCCCAGCTCGGCGGTGTGTTCGACCAGCGCTTTCCATAGCGGTGCCTGCCACTGCTGGGCGTCGCCCAGGCCGTCAACTCGCTCATCGGCCTCCCAACGCATCAACCATTCCGGACGATAGACCAGATACTGGTCATAGAGGTCGGCAACCCGGGCGGCGAGCTGGAAGAGCTTACGCTTATCGCTATCGTCGCTCAGATAGTGGCGCAGCAGAGTGAAAGCATCGTCCTCCAGGCGCTGCGGCAGCAGGGTCATCAGTTTCCAGCTCATACTCTGTTTGCTGAAGGCGCTTTCACCGGGAATATCCGACAGCACGCGGACAAACATGTCCCAGATAAAACTCGCCGGTAACGGGAACTCAATATTGGCGGCAATGCCAAAGCGCTTAGCCAGGGTCATCTGTAACCATTGCGCCATCCCGGTGCTTTGCACCAGCACCATTTCCGCGTTGAAAGGGTCGTCCAGCCGCTGGCGCTCGACGATAAACTCCATCAACGCTTCAAGAACATCCAGACGGTTTGAGTGGTAGACCCTTAACATATTCGCTCCTGACTACTGACTGACCGGGCAATGCAGCCGGGTCATCTGCACCCGTTTTTCCACAGGTATGATGATCGTTACCGTGATGCTGACACATCTTGCTGTCGATGTCTGCAAGCGGGTAACCTGCCCGCCTTCCGGGATACCCGGCGGATGAAGCTGAGTAAAGCGCCAGGCATCACGCCACAGCTGGCGGTAGTGGTTTAACTGAATGAAGCCGCTCGCCAGCCCGCGCTGATAGCCGCCCAGCGCGGTCACCACCATAACCAGCAGCACCATCGCCAGCAGCGTTTCCGGCAGACTAAAGCCTTTTCGGCAGATCAGGGCATCTGACATAAGCGCGCCTCCGCGAGCGGGCAAAAATCGCTCCAGCCGTGAGGGGAAAAACGGACGACGCCCTCTGTAACCCGGCCAGATTGCCAGAGTAACAGGCCGCCGCTGCCGGCTATCAACAGGACGGAGGCATCGGTGAGAATACGCAGGCAGACGCGCCCGCCGTCAGTACCGGCCGGCCGGCAGGCGATCTCAGCATGTATCGGCCACTCCTGCTCTTTTCCCCACTGGAGCGCGGAGTGGACTTCTGCCGTAAGACGGATCGCCTGAGTTTCGCTGGCGGTTTGCGCCAGCAGCGAACGCTGTTGCTGATTTAACCCCTGGAGCAATATACTGCCCAGCGCCAGCAGCAGAAGCACCATCAGCAATGAGGAAAATCCTCGCTGACGGCTCACAGGTTATATCCCGTCACGCGGTATTCCGCCTGGACTGAAATCGTCGGATCCGCCTGCGAGCGGGCGGCCAGCAGCACGGTGAACTCCGGGGCAAAACCGGCGATATCCCGGCGGATAACCTGAAAATGGGTGACCGCAATCGCCACAGGATTGGTCATTTTCTCCCATCCGCCTCCGCTGCAGCTGGTCACCCCGCGCCGCGTCTCCAGCGCGCCGTTTAGCAAACGAAACCCTGTCGTATCGGAAGTGGCCTCCGGGGCAGCCTCCCAGACCCCGTTGCTGTCGCCATCCCACCGCACGATGACGCAGTCGCCGCCGCTGGCGATCTGCAGCGGTTGCCCCTCGCAGCTGCCATGACAATAGCCGGCGCGCTGCAGATGTTTAGCCACCGTATACAGACGCTGCCACAGCTCGTTGTCCAGCGACTGCTGCTGCGTCTGTCGCAACACCAGCCGTTGCAGGGCAGGAAGAAAGCGCGACGTCCCCATCAGCAAAATCGTACTGATGGCCATGGCGATCAGCGTTTCTGGCAGCGAAAAACCCCGGCAGATTACAGGCACGACGCGGTCTCCTCATTGTGACACAGGCGAATTCGCCCCCAGTTAGAGACGATGATATTCCAGCCGCCGCCCGCGCTTTGCAGCCGGATGTGCCCGGCCCAGGCGCTATTGCGCAGGCCATAAAACCCCAGCCCCGGCGTGATGTGGCTGACGGTAATGTCTGGCCAGCGCGGGCGCAGGGTATAAGGCGTGGCTGCGCGGCAATCTGCCACCGGGTCAGAGGCGCTCAGGCACCAGCCGTCAGCGGCATGGACCACGCTCACCAGCCGGTTGCGGTTATGCCAGTTGGCGTCATCGCGCAGCAATACCAGATAGTCGCGCACCTGGCTGGCGGTTTGCCACAAACGCTGTTGCTGCTGCCAGCTCTGCCAGCCGTACAGCCCCCCAGCGCTGAGAATAAGCACCAGCGTCAGCGTTATCAGGGTTTCAATCAGGGTGTAGCCACGTTGTCTGTTCATACGGCGAGTATGGGGAAAAAATGCAGCGGGCACGACCGGCAAAACGCAGATTCGCGTAGCGCGGCGCAGGCGGGAGCAGAATATGCAGAGGGTTGCAGAAAATCAGGAAGCGCGGCTTCAGACACAAAAAAAAACCGGCGCCAGAGGCCCCGGTTTTTATTCGCTATCGTCTGTTTCTCTGCGCAGATTAAATCGCGACGGGCGCTTTAATCCCCGGATGCGGGTCATAGCCTTCGATGTCGAAGTCTTCAAAACGGTAGTCGAAAATCGACGCCGGTTGGCGTTTAATGACCAGCTTCGGCAGCGGACGCGGTTCGCGGCTCAGCTGGAGATCCGTCTGCTCAAGGTGGTTGCTGTACAGATGAGTATCCCCGCCGGTCCAGACAAAATCCCCCACTTCCAGGTCGCACTGCTGCGCCACCATATGCACCAGCAGCGCATAGCTGGCGATGTTAAACGGCAGACCGAGGAACACGTCGCAGGAGCGCTGATACAGCTGGCAGGAGAGCTTTCCGTCCGCCACGTAGAACTGGAAGAACGCGTGGCACGGCGCCAGCGCCATTTTATCCAGCTCGCCGACGTTCCACGCCGAAACGATGATCCGCCGCGAGTCCGGGTCGTTTTTCAGCTGTTCCATCACGGTGCTAATCTGGTCGATATGGCGGCCGTCCGGCGCGGGCCAGGAACGCCACTGTTTGCCGTAAACCGGCCCCAGATCGCCATTTTCATCCGCCCACTCGTCCCAGATCGTGACGTTGTTTTCGTGCAGATAGGCGATATTGGTGTCACCCTGCAGGAACCACAGCAGTTCATGGATGATGGAGCGTAAATGACAGCGCTTGGTCGTCACCAGCGGGAAGCCTTCCTGCAGGTTAAAACGCATCTGATGGCCGAAGATGGAGAGGGTGCCGGTACCGGTGCGGTCATTTTTTTGCGTGCCCTCGGCGAGCACTTTCTGCATCAAATCAAGATACTGTTTCATGGTTCCTCAAGAAGTTTGTTGCTGCGGACGACGACGGTACGCCCAGACCATCATAATGATACCCGCAAGCACCATCGGGATCGAAAGAATCTGCCCCATGCTGATGTACTGTACCCATTCGCCGGTGAACTGCTGGTCTGGCTGGCGGAAGAATTCCACGATAATGCGGAACAGGCCGTAGCCGATCAGGAACAAACCCGAGACCGAGCCGGTCGGGCGCGGTTTGCGAATAAACAGGTTCAGAATCAGGAACAGCACGACCCCTTCCAGCGCCAGCTCGTACAGCTGCGAAGCGTGACGCGGCAGCGCGCCGTAGGTATCAAACAGCGATTGCCATTCCGGATGAGACGGCAGCAGCGCCAGATCTTCCGCACGCGAACCTGGGAAAATCATCGAATAATGGAAGCTCGGATCGACACGCCCCCACAGCTCACCATTGATAAAGTTCCCCAGACGGCCTGCGCCCAGGCCAAACGGAATCAGCGGCGCGATGAAATCAGCCACCTGGAAGAAGGTGCGTTTGGTCCGTCTGGCAAAAATAACCATGACGAGAATGACGCCGATCAGGCCGCCGTGGAACGACATGCCGCCATCCCAGACGCGGAACAGATACAGCGGATCCTGCAGGAAGACCGGCAGGTTATAGAACAGAACGTAGCCGATACGGCCACCGAGGAAAACGCCAAGGAAGCCGGCGTACAGCAGGTTTTCGACTTCGTTTTTGCTCCAGCCGCTGCCCGGACGGTTGGCCCGACGGGTGGCTAGCCACATCGCAAAAACAAAGCCGACCAGATACATCATGCCGTACCAGTGGAGGGCGATCGGCCCAACGGAAAATATCACCGGATCAAAATCCGGAAAATGCAGGTAGCCACTATTCATCTGTCACCATAAAGACTTGTTATTCCGCCGAAAGTGGACAGCGGTGATCGTACACGCCCGACCAATACGGGGGCTCCAAGGGGGCGAATAATAGCATAAGGTTAATTCACTGGCCGCGCCGTTGTTGTAAAAGATATGTATATGAATGCTAACGACCGCCGGGACGTTTTCCCGATAGCGGCGCGGACGCCTTATCCGTGCAGCTGCGCGGAAAGCTCAGCCCCCGGAGCGCAGCGCCGCCGGGAAAGGGGCGCTTAGCGTCCGCCGCGAATCAGGCCGCCGAGACCGCGTCGTTCCATAAAGGCCGCAACCTGATGGCGAACTTCCGTCGTCATCTGCGCCTCAAGGCTCCGGCGCGAAAGCTCCTGCGCCTCGGCGATATCAATCCGGCGCAGCAGATATTTTACCCGGGCCACCGACCGGCCGTTCATGGACAGATGACGGTAGCCGAGGCCAATCAGGATCGTCACGCACATCGGGTCGCCCGCCATTTCACCGCACAAGCGCAGGTCGATACCGAAGCGTTCCGCATCCTGCGCAATCATCGCCAATGCGCGCAGCACCGCCGGATGCAGGCTGTCATACAGGCTGGCCACCCGGGTATTATTGCGATCCACCGCGAGGATATACTGCGTCAGATCGTTGGTACCCACCGAGATAAAATCGACGCGATTGGCCAGATGCGGCAGCATAAACACCATTGAGGGCACTTCCAGCATCACGCCAAGACGCGGGCGCGGGATGGCGTAGCCAATCATCTCTTCGACTTCACGACTGGCGCGATCGATCAGGCGACGCGCTTCATCCACCTCATCAAGACTGGTCACCATCGGCAGCAAAATGCTGAGATTGCCGGTGGCAGCGTTGGCGCGCAGCATCGCCCGCACCTGGATGAGAAAAATCTCCGGCTGATCGAGGGTGATGCGGATCCCCCGCCAGCCAAGGCACGGGTTCTCTTCGCTGATCGGCATATACGGCAGCTGTTTATCCGCGCCGATATCCAGGGTACGCAACGTCACCGGCTTCTCATTAAACATCTGCAGCATGCCCTGATACTGAGCCACCTGCTCCTCTTCCGACGGGAAGCCGCTTTGCAACATAAACGGGATCTCGGTGCGGTACAGGCCGATGCCGTCGATAAAGTTGCCGAGCTTTTCTTCATGCTCAAGGCTCAGGCCGGCGTTCAGCATGACCTTCACCCGCTCGCCGCTTTTCAGCTCTGAGGTGTGTTCCAGATCGTCTTCCGCCAGCCGGCTAAGTTCGTTCTCTTCGCTGACCAGGCGTTGATATTCCTGCAGCAGCGCCGGTTCGGGATCGACCAGCAGCTCGCCGCGATAGCCGTCCACCACCAGCATGTGGCCATGCAGCAGCGAAGGCTGAATATCGGCGCCCATAACCGTCGGGATCCCTAACGCCCGCACCATAATGGCGGCGTGAGAGTTCGCGGCGCCGTCGCGAACAACGACGCCCGCCAGCCGGTCCTGAGGGACTTCCGCCAGCGTCGTCGCGGAGAGTTCGTCCGCCACCAGCACAATACGCGCCGGCCAGGTATTGGGCCCCTGAATCGTATCATCGAGATGGAAGAGCAGACGCTGGCCAAGCGTACGCAGATCGCCGGCCCGCTCCTTCAGATAACCGTCGCTCAGCGCGGCAAACTGTTCGGCGAACTTCTCAATAATCTTTTTCACCGCCCATTCAGCCACCGCGCCTTTGTCAACCTCAGCGAACAGTTCGCGGCGCAGTCGCGCGTCAGAAAGCAGGTGCGAATAGAGGTCGAAAATGGCCGAGGTCTCTTTTTGCGCCCCGGCGGCATAGCGCTTGCTGTAGCGTCGAAACTCGTTGGCCGCCTCTTCCAGCGCGCCGGTCAGACGCTCGCGCTCGGAAGCCGTATCCAGCGTCGAGGCTTCGTACACCTGTTCCATTAACGGCAGGCTGATGTCCATCCAGCCTTCGGCGATAGCCACCCCGGAGGAGGCAGGCAACGCGCGGATTCGCGTCTGGCGATACTGGCCAAACAGCGCGGTCAGCTGCGACTGGGAAAGAATCGCGGCCATTTGCGTCGCCAGAGTGACGAGGAAAGATTCTTCGCTTTCGTCAAACTGACGCAGCTCGCGCTGCTGTACCACCAGCACGCCAAGCAGCTGCCGCCGCTGGATAATCGGCACGCCGAGAAAAGCGCGAAAGCGATCCTCTTTCACGGCCGGAATATATTTAAAGCTGGGATGTTTGTGCGCATCGGCAAGGTTGATAGGCTCCGCAAGGCGCCCAACCAGGCCGACCAGGCCTTCGTCAAACGCAAGCGCAACGGTACGCCCGCGAGGTTTTTTCAGCCCGCGAGTGGCCATCAGGTAATAGCAGCGTCGGTCATGATCGGCCAGATATACTGAACAGACTTCCGTTTCCATCGCTGTGCAGATATCTGTTACCAGGATATCCAGCGCCTCGTTTAAACGCGGCGCACTCGCGACCTTCTCGACGATTTCTCGTAACCGAGTGAGCATAATGTGCGTGGCTTAACCTCTTTTACGTCGATAAGCAGGCGCGCTTTGCGGTTTAGGTGCACTTTCCGCCAGCGACATCGTCGTGCTGGCAAACTCTTTCATCACCCGGCGGTACACGTCGCGCTTGAACGACACCACCTGACGAACCGGGTACCAGTAACTTACCCAGCGCCAACCATCAAACTCAGGTGTACTGCTGGTTTGCATATTGATTTCCGCATCGCTGCCGATCAACTGCAGAAGAAACCACTTCTGTTTCTGGCCGATACAAACCGGCTTTGTGTCCCAACGCACCAAACGTTTAGGCAACTTGTAACGCAACCAGTTACGGGTCGAGGCCAGGATTCGTACATCTTTACGACTTAACCCAACCTCTTCGAACAATTCCCGATACATTGCCTGCTCGGCTGATTCTCCTGGATTGATGCCCCCTTGCGGGAACTGCCACGAGTGCTGACCATAGCGCCTGGCCCACATAACCTGGCCCTGGCGATTACAGATTACAATACCGACATTTGGGCGGTAGCCATCGTCATCAATCACCGGACTACCTCAAAATAATCTTCAATGTGAATGATTGTTTCACACTCGCTGGAAACGGTAAACCACTCTGTTGTCACAGTGCGATCGGATAACATTTGAATAACTCACAGTAATCAGCAGAGTTATAAACAACAGAAGCGATCGCCGGCCCATTTTATTCACTTTTTCTGTGGATAGAGTTGTGAAGAAGTATGGAATTACCCAGGGAAAACCCAGAGTAGTCCGAACCGCTTACTTATAGCATGATTTAATAATCACATTATATTCATTATGTTAGCACATATACCTTTCAATAATTACAGTATAACGTGATGATCATCACATATGAGATCCTGGAACTGATGAAAGATCGAACAATGTCGATTTTATCCACAGATTATACGAGTTCAGTGGGCATATTTTATCTAAAAATTCGATTTTCGTCGCACGTCAAGGCTGTAAATGGAAACAGTAGTGCCGCTTTTCCCCAGTTATCCCATTTTTCTGTGGATAACATGGTGTAAGATCCTGTTCATTGCCAGTGACCAGTTCTGGAAAACCCGTTATCACCGTTTTCATAACGGCAAAAAAATAAAAAAAAAGGCATACGAATCATCAAATTGTCATAGTTACCCAGGAAAAGGTAAACTCTATCCACAACGCAGCAGATTAGCGCTCACTTTTTAGCCAGATTTTAGCCCGAGGTTTCCGTCTATGCCCGCCATCGCCCCGCTCTCTTCCCCACCGCAAACCCAGCAGCAGCTCCTGGCTCAGGCGCAGCGGCTCGCGGGCTACTCGCTGGGTGAGCTGGCGGCGCTGGCCGGCATTCCTGTGCCGCGCGATCTGAAGCGGGATAAAGGGTGGATTGGTATCCTGCTGGAAATTTGGCTCGGCGCCAGCGCCGGCAGCAAGCCCGAGCAGGATTTCGCCGCGCTGGGCGTCGAACTGAAGACTATTCCCGTCGATAGTCTGGGCCGACCGCTGGAAACCACCTTCGTCTGCGTCGCCCCGCTCACCGGCAACAGCGGCGTCACCTGGGAGAGCAGCCACGTGCGCCACAAGCTCAAACGCGTCCTGTGGGTACCGGTAGAAGGCGATCGCGCCATTCCGCTGGCGGAACGCCGCGTCGGCGCCCCGCTGCTGTGGAGCCCGAATGAGGAAGAGGAGCGGCAGTTACGGATGGACTGGGAAGAGCTGATGGATCTGATTGTCCTCGGCCAGGTGGAACGCATCACCGCCCGCCACGGCGAAGTGCTGCAACTGCGCCCGAAAGCCGCCAACAGCAAAGCGTTGACCGAGGCGATCGGCGCTCGCGGCGAACCGATTCTCACCCTGCCGCGCGGCTTCTATCTGAAAAAGAACTTTACCGCCGCCCTGCTGGCCCGTCATTTTCTCCTCGCCGGCGATTAATTTTTTGTTCTGCCTGCCGGGATGCATATAATTGCTCCTTTCTTTTTTGCAGGACTTTGAACAATGTTATTTGCATGGATAACCGATCCTAACGCCTGGCTGGCGCTCGGTACGCTGACGCTGCTGGAGATCGTGCTGGGGATCGATAATATTATTTTCCTCTCTCTGGTTGTTGCCAAACTGCCCACCGCCCAGCGTGCTCACGCGAGACGCATCGGGTTGATGGGAGCGATGCTGATGCGTCTGGGGCTGCTGGCCTCTATCGCCTGGGTCGTTAAGCTGACCAATCCGCTGTTTACCGTTTTCGACCAGGCGATCTCATTTCGCGATTTGATCTTACTGCTCGGCGGTCTGTTCCTGATCTGGAAGGCGAGTAAAGAGATCCACGAGTCAATCGAGGGCGAAGAGGAAGGGCTGAAAACCAACGTCCATTCCTTTATGGGCGCCATCGTGCAGATCATGGTACTGGATATCATTTTCAGCCTCGACTCGGTGATTACCGCGGTTGGGCTATCGGATCATCTGTTCATTATGATGGCTGCGGTGGTGATCGCCGTCGGCGTGATGATGTTTGCTGCCCGGCCGATCGGCGATTTCGTCGATCGCCATCCGTCGGTGAAAATGCTGGCTCTGTCGTTTTTAATCCTGGTCGGCTTTACCCTGATGCTGGAAAGCTTCGAGATCCATATCCCGAAAGGCTATATCTACTTCGCGATGTTCTTTTCGATTGCTGTCGAAAGCCTCAATCTGCTGCGCAATAAAAAAAATCCGCTGTAAGCCACAAAAATGCAGCCCAAAACCGGGCTGCAATCTTTTTTAAGACTTTACTGCTTTTTATGCCTCACAAATCAGGCTATTAATACACTGGTGTGAGGTGCGACCATTAGAGAGGTAGTCACAATGAAAAAATGGGCAGTATTGATTTCCGCCGTAGGACTGGCGTTCTCGGTTTCCGGCTGTAGCAGCGATTACGTGATGGCAACGAAAGATGGGCGCATGATTCTGACCGATGGCAAGCCGGCCGTTGATGACGATACCGGCCTCATCAGTTACGAAGATCAGCAAGGCAACAAAATGCAGATCAATCGCGACGACGTTTCGCAGATTATTAAACGCTAAGACTATTCGTCGGCCAGCGCTCGCCTGGCGAGGTCGCCCTTTCCGACACCCCACGGTCTTAAAAAAGAGTCGGGATACTCGTAGCGTCGCCTGTGCGGATTGCGAAAGCCCGGCTTTTTTTGATCTTTTTACTTCCTCTTTTTCTTCCCCTCTGCCATTTTGATACTCCTTTGTCGGGGAACTCCTGACCTTGTTAATAAAAAAGGAAGCCGGCTATGCAGTATCACCGTATCCCACACAGTTCTCTTGAAATCAGCACGCTTGGGCTGGGCACTATGACGTTTGGTGAACAGAATAGCGAGGCCGACGCGCACCAACAGCTCGACTATGCTGTCAGTCAGGGCATTAACCTGATTGATGTCGCGGAAATGTATCCCGTACCGCCGCGCCCGGAGACCCAGGGGCTGACCGAAACCTACGTCGGCAACTGGCTGGCGAAACGCGGCAATCGCGAAAAACTGATCCTCGCCTCCAAAGTCAGCGGCCCTGCGCGTAACAACGACAGCAGCATTCGTCCTAACCATGTGCTGGACCGTAAAAACATCCGTGACGCGTTGCATGACAGCCTGAAGCGTCTGCAAACCGATTATCTCGATCTCTACCAGGTTCACTGGCCGCAGCGCCCGACCAACTGCTTCGGCAAGCTGGGCTATACCTGGACCGACAACATGCCGGTCGTTACCCTGCTGGATACCCTGGAAGCGCTCACCGAATTCCAGCGTGCCGGAAAAATCCGCTATATCGGCGTTTCCAACGAGACGGCGTTTGGCGTCATGCGCTATCTGCACCTGGCGGATAAACACGACCTGCCGCGCATCGTCACCATCCAGAACCCCTACAGCCTGCTGAACCGCAGCTACGAAGTGGGTCTGGCGGAAGTCAGCCAGTATGAAGGCGTGGAGCTGCTGGCATACTCCTGCCTGGCGTTCGGGACGCTGACCGGCAAATATCTGAACGGGGCGAAACCGGCCGGAGCGCGTAACACGCTGTTCAGCCGCTTCACGCGCTACAGCAGCGAGCAGTCGCAGAAAGCGGTGGCGGCCTATGTCGATATCGCCAAACGCCATAATCTCGATCCGGCGCAGATGGCGCTGGCCTTTGTCCGTCGTCAGCCGTTCGTCGCCAGCACCCTGCTGGGCGCCACCACGCTGGAACAGCTCAAAACCAACGTCGAGAGTCTGCACCTTGAGCTGAGTGCAGAGGTGTTAGCGGAAATTGAAGCGGTGCACCAGGTCTATACCTACCCGGCACCGTAAGCGTCGGGCCCCGGATAGCGGCTGACGCCTTATCCGGGTTACCACGGCCACAGATACCCAACCGTAACCCGGCTAAGCGCAGCGCAAGCCGGGGATCCCCGAATAAGCCGTCAACGATTTGCCCAGCTACGCCTGACGTCGGCCCCACAGCCACAGCGCGGCGATAGCCAGCGCAAACACCGCGCCAAAGCCAATCCCGACGCCCACCACCGGAATGCCGATGCTGACCGCCAGCGAATAGAGGCCCAGCATCAGCAGCATCGCCACGTTTTCACCAAGGTTCTGTACCGCGATGGCATTGCCCGCGCCCACCGTATGCTTACCGCGCTCCTGAAGCAGCGCATTGAGCGGCACAATAAAGAACCCGCCGAAAATACCGAGCAGCAGCAGCAGGCCAAATGCCGGCAGCAGCGCATGCTGAACGGCGAAAAAGATAACCGCGACACCAATCAGAATCCCCGCAGGCATACAGCGCGAGACCGTTTGCAGCGTGACCAGCTTCGCCGCCGCGCCGGCGCCCAGCACAATCCCGACCGCCACCATCGCATTAAGGTAGGTCGGCATCGCGTTGCTGGTAATGCCCAGCGCCACCGGTACCCACAGCACCAGCAGGAAGCGCAGCGTCACGCCCGCCCCCCAGAACAGACTGGTTCCCATCAGAGAAAAACGCGTTTCGCCATTGCGCCACAGCGTCTGACAGGCGCTGAAGAAGCTGTGGGTCATCGGCGTGAAACGCCACGACTGCCCCGGACGTGCGGCAGGCAGCTTCGGGATCCACAGGTTCGCCACCACCGCGCCGGCGTATACCAGCGCGCAGATGGCCAGTGCGGCCAGCACGTGCCAGTCGGCCAGAATGCCTCCGGCCATCGACCCCAGCAGAATCGCCGCAATGGTCGACGACTCCATCAAACCGTTAGCTTTCACTAACTTATCCCCGGTGGTCAGTTCCCCGAGGATGCCGTATTTGGCCGGCGAATAGGCGGCAGCCCCGATTCCCACCAGCGTATAGCCGAGGAACGGGTTCAGACCAAAGCAGATGCAGCCGGCGCCAAGCAGCTTCATAGCGTTGGCGAGCATCATCACCCGCCCCTTGGCGAAGCTATCGGCGAACTGCCCGACAAACGGCGCAAACAGAATGTAAGCGCCCACAAACAACATCTGCATCACCGGCTGACTCCAGTCCGGATAGAACTGCTGCTTCATCAGCGCCAGGGTGGCAAACAGCAGCGCATTATCGCCAAACGCCGACAGAAACTGCGCGCAGATGACCGCCATCATGCCTTTCGAGTACAGAGAATTGTTAGTATGTACTGACTCACTCATCTGAATGTTCCGTCTGTTCGACCATACCTTTGAGGGTGACAAAGTCCGGCTTGCCGCTGCCGAGAACCGGCAGCTGCTTCAGCCAGCGAATGTCGCGCGGTACCGCCAGCTCCGGCACGCCATGTTCACGGGCATAGCGCAGCAGTTTTTCACGATTCAGTTCATCATCGGTGGTGAAGAGCACCAGCGCCTCGCCTTTGGTCGCATCTTGTTTAACCGCCGTGGCGTGCATCTTGTCAGGCGAAACGGCCAGGGCAACCTGCTCGACCATTTCCAGCGAAACCATTTCGCCGGCGATTTTCGCGAAGCGTTTGGCGCGCCCCTGAATCCGTACATAGCCCTGCGCGTCAAAGGTGACGATATCCCCGGTGTCGTACCAGCCGCTTTCCACTTCACCGCGCTGATTTTCCGCCGTTGGCGCTTCCAGCACGCCCGGATTCTCCACCCGCAGGTAGCCATGCATAATATTTGGCCCTTTTAACTGCAGGCGGCCCCCCTCTTCAATGCCCGGCATCGCCAGCAGGCGCGCATCCATTCCCGGCAGGATCCGCCCGACGGTGCCAACCTTCGCCGCCATCGGGACGTTAATCGACACTACCGGCGCGCACTCGGTAACGCCGTAGCCTTCAAGGATGCGCAGGCCAAATTTATCCTGCCACAGCTGCTTCGTGCTCTCCTGCAGCTTTTCCGCCCCGGCGACCACGTAGCGAAGACGATAAAAATCGTACGGGTTGGCAAAGCGCGCATAGTTAGCCAGGAAGGTCGAGGTGCCGAACAGCACCGTACAGTTGCGATCGTAAACCAGCTCCGGCACCACGCGGTAATGCAGCGGGCTGGGATAGAGAAAGATCTCCGCGCCGGTAAACAGCGGCGTAAACAGGCCGACCGTCAGGCCAAAGGAGTGGAACAACGGCAGCGCCGACATAAAGCGATCGTTGGCGGTAAAGTCGGCAATGGTTTTAATCTGCTCGACGTTGGCAAGAATGCTCTTGTGGCTGTGCACCACCCCTTTCGGGTTGCCTTCCGAACCGGAGGTAAAGAGGATAATCGCCGCCTCTTCCGGCTGCTGTTTGACCTGCGCCAGCTTCGGCATCAGCAGATGGCCGAAAATCCACAGCTTATCGCCGAGGGTCACGTCGCCTTTAAGGTCTTCAAGAAATACCCAGCGCACCTGGGTCAGCTGCTCCGGCAGGTGCCAGAGTTTGCCCTTATCAAGGAAGGTACGGGAGGTAAAAATCGTGCGGATCTCTGCGGCGGTAATCGCGCTGCTCAGGCCTTTCACCCCGGCGGTATAGTTCATCATCGCCGGAATCCGCCCGCGGGCAATCGCGCCAAAGATCACCGCCGCGCTGATGCCGGCGTTCGGCAACATCAGGCCGATTCTCTCGCCCTGGGCGCTGTATTTTTCCAGAATCCGCGCCACGAAGAGGGTCTTGGTCAACAGCTTGCGGTAGGTGTCCGGCTGAAAGTTGATGTCTTCCACGCAGTTTTTGCGCGCGCCAAACCGATCCTGCGCCGCCAGCAGCGCTTCATACAGCGTTTCCCGCGGGCGGATCGCCATTCGCGCTTCCATCATAATCTGGTGCAGCATTTCACCGGCGATTTTACGCCGATCGCGGGCGCGCGGCGCCTGGGGCATCTCAATACGGGTCGGCGGCAGCAGATGGAGCTGGATACGCGGGAACAGACGGCGTTTAACCAGCCCTTTAAGCCGGCTGAACGGGGTCAGCTCCGCCCCTTCGATACGCAGCGGAATAATGGTCGCCTGCGACTTCGCGGCGACAAACGCGGCGCCGTCATAGATTTTCATCAGCGAGCCGCTGACCGAGATACGCCCTTCCGGGAAGATAACCACCGGACGCCCCTGTTCAATCAGGCGGACGAGGTGCTTAATCGACATGGGTTTCGTCGGGTCGAGCGGGACAAAGTCGATAAGCGGCGCCAGCGCGCGCATATACCAGCGCTGGCTGATAGAGCTATATACCGCAAAGACCGGTCGGACGGGCAGAAATAAGGCTAACAGGATCCCATCAATGAAAGAGACGTGATTAGGGGTGATCAGAACCTTTTTTTGCTGCAAGGGGCGCGTGTCGCCGGTCAATCTGACCCGATACAACCCTTTGCACAACAGCCTGAAAAATGCCAACAGCATAACAACTCCATTTGACCGGTTACTCAGTCATTGCAGGTTACACGAGAAGGCGTTTGAAAAGCAGTGCGGGGAGAAATTTTTGCCATAAAAAAAACCTGCGCATCAGCGCAGGTCGGTGCAAGATAATCAGTACGAAACGCGTACTTAAAAACTCACCTATCAATACCTCTGGGACCCTGATTGTCCCGTTTTTCGCCCCTGCCGTACCAGCGATAAAACGCAAGGGAGTGAGCCTAAGTGCAACCAGTTATTGCCATTTTCGTTTTCTGTAACAACGCTGAGCGCCGGCAAGCGGCGATTCGCCGCATGATGCTGTAGATGGCTTGTGACGGGGAGCGGCGCATACCGCCGCAACAGCGCGCCGCGCTAACCCGGGCTTGAGGCAAAAAAAAACCTGCGCATCTGCGCAGGCTGGTGTAATTAGAGTGGTCAACCTGAAGTTGACTCCACCTATCAATACCTCTGGGAGAACCAGAATATCAATGCAATGAATGGGTAAACCAGCGAACATTCGCAACAGCTAATCGCAAAGTGTAAGCAAAGGTGTGAATTCGCCCGTCGTCGTTTCATTCCCCCTGCCGCTGCGCTATCGGTGTGTAACTTTTTCACTCTCAGTTCATGCTGCATCACATTTGCGCGATGCCAGACGCCACCATCCTTGAATCTGCCGCGCTTTCCCGTAACATAACCGCTATGTAAACGCTTACCCTAAAAAAGGTCTGGTATGGCGACAATAAAGGATGTAGCCCGACTCGCTGGAGTGTCCGTCGCTACCGTATCCCGCGTCATCAACAACTCCCCCAAAGCCAGTGAAACCTCCCGCCAGTCGGTTACGGCGGCGATGGAAACGCTGAATTACCATCCGAATGCCAACGCCCGCGCGCTGGCGCAGCAGTCCACGGAAACCGTAGGTCTGGTGGTCGGCGACGTTTCCGACCCCTTTTTTGGCGCCATGGTCAAAGCCGTCGAACAGGTGGCCTACAACACCGGTAACTTTTTATTGATCGGCAACGGTTACCACAGCATCAAAAAAGAGCGTCAGGCCATTGAGCAGCTCATTCGCCATCGCTGCGCGGCGCTGGTGGTGCACGCGAAAATGATCCCGGACGACGAGCTCGCCGGCTTGATGAAACAGATCCCCGGCATGGTGCTGATCAACCGCATTCTGGTGGGCTTCGAACAGCGCTGCGTGGCGCTGGATGACCGCTACGGCGCCTGGCTGGCCACCCGTCATCTAATCCAGCAGGGGCATACGCGGATCGCCTACCTGTGTTCCAACCACGCCATTTCAGATGCGGAAGATCGCCTGCAGGGCTATTACGCCGCCTTAAAAGAGAGCGGTTTGCCGTGCAACGAGCGGCTGGTTACCTTTGCCGAGCCTGATGAAAGCGGCGGCGAGCAGGCGCTCACCGAGCTGCTGGGGCGCGGCAGGAATTTTACCGCCGTCGCCTGCTATAACGATTCGATGGCCGCCGGAGCGATGGGGGTCCTGAATGATAATGGTATCGACGTCCCGCGCGAGATTTCGCTGATCGGCTTCGATGATGTCCTGATATCGCGCTATGTTCGCCCGCGGTTGACGACGGTGCGTTACCCCATCGTGACGATGGCGACCCAGGCGGCTGAACTGGCGTTAGCGCTGGCGGATCAGCGCCCGGCGCCTGAAATCACCCATTTATTCAGCCCGACGCTGGTTCGTCGTCACTCGGTGGTTTCGCCGGCGGAAAGCGATAAATCGTAACGATACAGGCTGACGGCGGTGGCCGGGTAATCCAGGCCTTCACCGATATAGCGCCAGCCAAAGCGCTCATAAAAATCGCGGCAGGCGGAGTAGAGATACAGCTGCGGATATCCGAGCTGACGAGCATAGTCGATGACCTGCTGCTGCAATTTCCCCGCCACGCCCTGGCCGCGCGCGTCCGGGGCAACGTACAGCGCCGCCAGCCACGGAAACAGATCCTGGCGGCTGATTAAATCACAGCGCCACAGTCCCACCGTGCCCAGCAGCGTCTCCCCCTCAACGGCAATAAAGGTCAGCGGCAGCGCCTGCGGCGTCTGGCTGTGGGCAATAATGCTGGCGAAAAATGCCTTTGGCAGCGTCTCGCCGCCGAACGCCTGCCACAGCCACTCCGTGACCTGCCGGCCATGCTGCGGCGCGGCGTATAAAGGCTGAATATGCATGCCTGTCCCCTGCTGAAAAACCGTATGAGACGAGTATACCGCCGCCCGCAGCGGCCCGCGACTGAGGCATCAATACGCAAAAGCAGCCATTTACATCATTTCCTGCAAAAAGCGTGATCGCGATAGTTTTTTGCCCGCCGTTGGGCGCATATCCCTCTGAATGTCTGTGATAAACTGCGGCTTATCACGTGATATCAGGAATCGATGAATGGCTACAATGCTGGATGTCTCAATTCGCGCAGGCGTCTCTAAAGCGACGGTTTCCCGCGTGTTGAACGGCACAGGTCAGGTAAAAGAGAGCACCCGCCAACAGGTATTCAAAGCGATGGAAGAGCTCGGGTACCGGCCCAACTTTCTCGCCCGTTCGCTGGCGAACCGCACAAGCAACAGTATCGGACTGGTGGTTTCCACCTTCGACGGCTTCTATTTTGGCCGCCTGCTGCAGCAGGCTTCGCGCCAGACGGAGGCCTGGGGTAAACAGCTGATCGTCACCGACGGCCACGATGCGCCGGAACGTGAAGAAGAAGCGGTGCAGATGCTCGCCGACCGCCAGTGCGATGCGATCATCCTCTATACCCGTCACATGAGCGAAAAGAAGATCATGTCGCTGATCGAATCGATCGATATGCCGCTGGTTGTCATCAACCGCGATGTTAGCCTGGCGCGCGAGCGCTGCGTGTTCTTCGAGCAGGAAGATGCCGCCTTTCAGGCGGTGAATTATCTGATAACCCAGGGGCACCGCGATATCGCCTGCATGACCGTACCGATGCATACGCCGACCGGGAAAGCCCGCCTGCAGGGCTATCGCAAGGCGCTAAAAAAACACGGTATTGCCTGGGATCCGGCGAAAGTGAAATATGGCGACTCCACGATGACCCGCGGGTATGAGCTCTGCCGCGAGCTGCTGGCGGAGAAAACCACGTTTAGCGCGCTGTTTTCCTGTAACGATGATATGGCGCTCGGCGCCTCGAAAGCGCTGCACCAGGCGGGGCTGCGGATCCCGCAGGACGTGTCGCTGTTCGGCTTTGATGATGCCCCCAGCGCAAAATGGCTGGAGCCCGGGCTGTCAACGGTCTATCTGCCGATCGATAACATGATCACCACCGCTATCGATCAGGCGATCAAGCTCGCCAACAACCAGCCGATCGAAACGCTCCCGCCGTTTACCGGCACGCTGGTGTTGCGCGAGTCGGTCACGACGGGCCCCTACTTTTAGAACTGCTCTAAGGCCAGCAGCTCCTGAATCGTCTGGCGACGACGGATCAGCCGTGCGCTGCCGTTGTCGAACAGCACCTCCGGCAGCAGCGGGCGGCTGTTGTAGTTCGAGGACATCGACGCGCCATACGCCCCGGTATCGTGCAGCACCAGGTAATCCCCCGGTACGACGTCAGGCAGCGGGCGCGTTTCCACTTTGCCCCCTTCCTGCTGGGTAAAGACATCGCCTGATTCACACAGCGGCCCGGCCACCACGGTTTCCACCCGCGGCGCGGCGCTCAGGTCGCGGCCATCCGCCGCCAGCGCGGTGATGTGGTGATAGCTGCCGTACATTGCCGGACGCATCAGATCGTTAAAGCCGGCGTCAATCAGCACAAAGTGACGGCTGCCCATCTCTTTTACGCTGCGCACCTGCGAGACCAGCACCCCGGACTCGGCCACGAGGAAGCGACCCGGCTCGATTTCCAGTTTTACCGGATGGCCAAGATGTTTCGCGATCTGCTCGCGCGCGGCGTTCCACAGGCCAAAATAGTGATCGGTATCGATCGCCTCTTCGCCTTCGTGATAAGGGATCGACAGGCCGCCGCCGGCGGAGATCGCCTGCAGATCCTGCCCAAACTCCACCACCTGACGCACCATCGCGCCGCAAACCTGCTCCAGATGGCCATAATCGACCCCAGAGCCAATGTGCATGTGGATCCCCACCAGCTGCAGCTGGTAACGACGCATAACCTCCAGCGCCGCCGGCAGATGGCTGTACCAGATCCCGTGTTTGCTGTTTTCGCCGCCGGTGTTGGTTTTCTGGCTGTGGCCGTGGCCGAAGCCAGGGTTCACGCGCAGCCACACGCGATGGCCCGGCGAAACTTCCCCCAGTTGGCTCAGCATATCCACCGATCCGGCGTTCACCGGGATCTGCAACTCTTTCACCCGATCGAGGGTCGCGTCATCGATCAGATCGGCGGTAAAAACGATGTCTTCCGGATGCAGATGCGGATCGTACCCCGCCGCCAGCGCACGCTCGATCTCTCCCAAAGAGACCGAATCCACCTTCACCCCTTGTTCGCGCATCAGGCGCAGAATATGGACGTTGGAGCAGGCCTTCTGGGCGAAACGCACCACGTCAAACCGGCTGAGCTGCGCTATCTGGCGGCGGATAATCTGCGCGTCATAGACCCACACCGGGCAGCCAAATTCGGCTGGCAGGCGCAGCAAATTCTCTGCGGTCAGGTCGGTATCGGTGGCGTAAAGCGAGCGTGGCATGGTGAACTCCGGCGTTATTTGCGTTGAGCGGGTTTTTTATGATTACGCCACAGCCTGAAGAGAATAAAAAATATCGTTTTATCGTGAGTCTATGCAAAAATGATATGGATACCGGATACCTGTCGAGAGCCGCCATGCCAGCCGTTAATTTACGCCATATTGAAATCTTCCATGCGGTGATGACCGCCGGCAACCTGACCGAGGCGGCACGCCTGCTGCACACTTCGCAGCCGACGGTCAGCCGCGAGCTGGCGCGCTTTGAGAAGGTCATCGGGCTGAAGCTGTTTACACGGACCCGCGGGCGTTTGCAGCCGACGGTACAAGGGCTGCGTCTGTTTGAAGAGGTTCAGCGCTCGTGGTACGGGCTGGACAGGATCGTCAGCGCCGCGGAGAGTCTGCGCGAGTTCCGCCAGGGAGAGCTGTCGGTGGTCTGTCTGCCGGTATTTTCCCAGTCGTTTCTGCCGCTGCTGTTACAACCGTTTCTGTCGCGCTATCCGGAGGTCAGCCTGCACATCGTGCCGCAGGAGTCCCCGCTGCTGGAAGAGTGGCTCTCGGCGCAGCGTCACGATCTGGGCCTGACGGAAACCCTGCATACCCCTGCCGGAACCGAGCGTACGCCGCTACTCACGCTCAACGAAGTGTGCGTGCTGCCGCAGGGCCATCCGCTTGCCGCAAAACGGACGCTGACGCCGGCCGATTTCCACGGCGAAAACTATATCAGCCTGTCGCGCACCGATAGCTATCGCCAGCTGCTCGACGCCCTGTTTCTTGCGCATCAGGTCAAACGGCGGATGGTGGTGGAAACCCACAGCGCGGCTTCAATTTGTGCAATGGTGCGCGCAGGCGTCGGTATTTCGGTAGTCAACCCGCTGACCGCCCTCGACTATGCCGAAAGCGGCGTGGCGGTGCGCCGCTTCAGCGTCGAGGTACCGTTTACCGTCAGCCTGATCCGTCCGCTGCACCGGCCCGGCTCGGCGCTGGTTGAGACCTTTATTACCCATCTGCAAAACAGCCTGCCGCGGATTCAGGGCCCGCTGGAAGCGGTCCTTAAGAGAGCATAAACTCCACCGCATCCGCGGCGTGGATCGCGGCGGTATCAAAGACCGGCAGCGGACTGCTTTCGACAGGGACCAGCAGACCAATCTCGGTACAGCCGAAAATAACCCCTTCCGCGCCCTCCTCCGCCAGCGCCTCGATGACCTGCACATAGTAGTCGCGCGACGCCTCGCTAAAGGTCCCGAGACACAGTTCATCGAAGATAATCTGGTTGATGCGCTGCCGATCGTCGCTGTGCGGCACCCGGGTCTCGATGGCGAACTGCTCCTGCAGACGGCCGCGGTAAAAATCCTGCTCCATGGTATAACGCGTCCCCAGCAGAGCGACGTTGCTCAGCCCTTTTTGCGCAATGGCGCGCCCGGTGGCGTCGGCGATGTGCAGGAACGGCACCTGGCAACGATCTTCTATCGCCCCGGCCACTTTATGCATAGTGTTGGTGCACAGCACGATCCCTTCCGCTCCCGCCTGCTGCAGGCCAGATGCCGCCTGCGCCAGCAGCTCGCCCGCCCGCGGCCAGTCACCGGATGACTGACAGGCTTCAATTTCATGGAAATCGACGCTATGCAGCAGCAGGCTGGCCGAGTGCAGGCCGCCGAGGCGCGCTTTAATGCCTTCATTGATCAGGCGGTAATAGGGAATCGTCGACTCCCAGCTCATGCCGCCCAACAGGCCAATCGTTTTCATCGTTCACTCCTTATCGGTTTGCTCCAGTGAAACAAACTTGTGATCAACTTTCCACTTCTCTTGTCGGTCGTTTCTTTCTTCAGGATTCTGCGATAAATTAAATGAAACGTCGTTTCAATCAATAACAGGACAGCCGGATGTTTATTTTTCACAAAGAGACCACCCTTGAAGATCTGGGCAATGGCGTCACCCGTCGCATCCTTGCCCATGATGGCAACATGATGGCCGTAGAGGTTAATTTCGCCGCCGGCGCCATCGGGCCGATGCACAACCACCCTCACGAGCAGCTAACCTATGTGCTCTCCGGCGAGTTTGAATTCACCATCGGCGACGAAAAACGCGTGGTCAGCGCCGGCGATACGCTGTACAAAAAGCCCCATATCATGCATGGTTGCCTCTGCCTTAAGCCGGGAACCCTGCTGGATACCTTTACCCCGGTACGTGAGGATTTTCTGCAAAACTGAGTTCTCCCGGGGCAGGTCCGCGATGCCCCGCTGCCCACTCCGTTCCCCCTTTCCGTTCGCTTCTTTTGTTAGAAAATATGTAATACCCCGATCTTGATCCCGCCAGCCATTTTGCGCCTCCTTGCGCCAGATCCCATCTTCAACATTTCTTTCCATACCGCTATTTATCTGGAAATCGCGCGTCATCTCATTTTTTGAAACATCGTTTCGACTTTGATCACACTTCCGTTATGAATCGCATGACTCTGTAATGAATTGCCATAAAATAAAATTAAAACGGCGTTTTATAAAATGAATTAACCGCAGCGTTAAAGCGTGGAACGTACCGGCTCAGCAAGGGACGCGGCGAGTAAAACCCGCTAACAAATAGCCGCTAAAAAAGACGCGATGGCCAGCCAGCGCTTAACTTTCCGACCGAGCAAAAAGTGATGACCCCGAATCCGTTTTACAAACTCGTAAGCCAGGTAGGTATGTATGAATGAGAACAAGCTACTGGGATTGGCCTGGATATCGCCCTACATTATTGGGCTGATCGTCTTTACCGCCTTTCCCTTTGTTTCATCTTTCTTTCTCAGTTTCACTGAGTACGATTTGATGAGTCCGCCGGTGTTTAACGGCATCGAAAACTATCGCTACATGCTGACCGAAGATGCCCTCTTCTGGAAATCGATGGGCGTGACCTTTGCGTATGTCTTTTTAACCATCCCGTTAAAACTGGCTTTCGCGCTGGGGATCGCTTTTGTCCTCAACTTTAAGCTGCGCGGCATCGGTTTTTTCCGTACCGCCTATTATATTCCGTCGATCCTCGGCAGCTCGGTCGCGATTGCCGTATTGTGGCGCGCGCTGTTTGCTATCGACGGGCTGCTGAACAGCTTTATCGGCGTGCTGGGCTTTGACCCGGTTAACTGGCTCGGCGAGCCATCGCTGGCGCTGATGTCGGTGACGCTGCTGCGCGTCTGGCAGTTCGGCTCAGCGATGGTTATCTTCCTCGCCGCGCTGCAAAACGTGCCGCAGTCGCAGTACGAGGCGGCCATGATCGACGGCGCCTCTAAGTGGCAGATGTTTATGAAAGTCACCGTGCCGCTGATTACGCCAGTGATCTTCTTCAACTTCATTATGCAGACCACCCAGGCGTTCCAGGAGTTTACCGGCCCGTACGTCATTACCGGCGGCGGCCCGACCTACTCCACCTATCTGTTCTCGCTCTACATCTACGATACCGCATTTAAGTACTTTGACATGGGCTACGGCGCGGCGCTGGCGTGGGTGCTGTTCCTGGTGGTCGCGGTCTTTGCCGCCATCGCCTTCAAATCCTCGAAATACTGGGTGTTCTACTCCGCCGATAAGGGAGGCAAAAATGGCTGATATTCAACACATCACCCCGGCGATGGCAATTGCAGAGCGCGAAGTTGCCCGCACCCTGCGCCGTGAAAAAATCAGCCGGACGATCCGCTACGTCATTCTGCTGTTCGTCGGCCTGCTGATGCTCTATCCGCTGGTGTGGATGTTCTCGGCGTCGTTTAAACCGAACCATGAGATCTTCACCACCCTCAGCCTGTGGCCGGCCCACGCCACCTGGGACGGCTTTATCAACGGCTGGAAAACCGGGACCGAGTACAACTTCGGCCACTACATGCTGAACACCTTTAAGTATGTGATCCCGAAAGTGCTGCTGACCATTATCTCCTCCACCATCGTGGCCTACGGCTTTGCCCGCTTTGAGATCCCGTGGAAGAAATTCTGGTTCGCCACCCTGATCACCACCATGCTGCTGCCGAGCACCGTGCTGCTGATCCCGCAGTATCTGATGTTCCGCGAAATGGGCATGCTGAACAGCTATCTGCCGCTGTACCTGCCGCTGGCCTTCGCCACCCAGGGGTTCTTCGTCTTCATGCTGATTCAGTTCCTGCGCGGCGTCCCGCGCGATATGGAAGAAGCGGCGCAGATTGACGGCTGCAACTCCATCCAGGTGCTGTGGTACGTGGTGGTGCCGATTCTGAAACCGGCAATTATCTCCGTCGCGCTGTTCCAGTTTATGTGGTCGATGAACGACTTTATCGGTCCGCTGATTTACGTCTACAGCGTCGATAAGTATCCGATCGCGCTGGCGCTGAAAATGTCCATCGACGTCACGGAAGGCGCTCCGTGGAACGAAATTCTGGCAATGGCGAGTATCTCCATTCTGCCGTCCATCATCGTCTTCTTCCTGGCACAACGCTACTTCGTACAGGGCGTAACCAGCAGCGGAATTAAAGGTTAAGAGGGAAATATCATGGCTGAAGTTATTTTCAACAAACTGGAAAAGGTTTACTCCAACGGCTTCAAAGCGGTACATGCTATCGACCTGAAAATCGCCGATGGCGAGTTTATGGTGATCGTCGGGCCATCCGGCTGCGCCAAATCCACCACCCTGCGAATGCTGGCCGGGCTGGAGACCATCAGCGGCGGCGAAGTGCGCATCGGCGAAAAAATCGTCAACAACCTCGCGCCAAAAGCGCGTGGGATTGCGATGGTGTTCCAGAACTATGCGCTCTATCCGCACATGACGGTGCGTGAGAACCTGGCCTTTGGCCTCAAGCTGAGCAAGTTGCCGAAAGAACACATTGCCAGCCAGGTCAATGAAGCGGCCAAAATACTCGAACTGGAGGAGCTCCTCGACCGCCTGCCGCGCCAGCTGTCCGGCGGACAGGCCCAGCGCGTCGCCGTCGGGCGCGCTATCGTCAAAAAGCCGGACGTCTTCCTGTTTGACGAGCCGCTTTCCAACCTTGATGCCAAGCTGCGCGCGTCGATGCGTATCCGCATTTCCGATTTGCACAAGCAGCTGAAGAAATCCGGCAAACCGGCCACCACCGTTTATGTCACCCACGATCAGACCGAAGCGATGACCATGGGCGATCGCATCTGCGTGATGAAACTGGGTCACATCATGCAGGTAGATACCCCGGATAATCTGTACCACAAACCGAAAAACATGTTCGTGGCCGGCTTTATCGGCGCGCCGGAGATGAACATTCGCCCCAGCACGCTGGTTGAGCGCGCGGGCCGTCTGCACCTGACCATCGGCGATGAGCTGCTGCCGTTAAGCGATGCGCTGCAGGATAAAGTCAGCGGTTATAAAAATCCGTCGCTGTTCTACGGCATCCGCCCGGAGTTTGTCGCCATTGCCGATGAACCGTTCGCCGAAGGCGGCTGCTCAGGCGAGATGGTGCGGGTCGAAAATATGGGTCACGAGTTCTTCGTCTACCTGAAAGTCGCCGACTATGAGCTAACCGCCCGCGTCCCTTCCGACGAAGTGAAGCCGATGATTGCGAAAGGGCTTCATCGCCGGGTGTGGTTCAAATTCGACATGAATAAGTGCCATCTCTTTGATGCCGCCACCGAACAGAACATCTCTCTGTAATCACTGGAGTATTAAAATGAAAAAAGTGCTTTTAAGCGCCACAATCTCCGCCACTCTGGGCCTTACCGCGTTACCTTCCCTGGCAAAGGATGTCGATCTACGCATGTCCTGGTGGGGCGGCAACGGCCGCCACCAGGTCACCCTGAAGGCGCTGGAAGAGTTTCACACACAGCATCCGGACATTAATGTCAAAGCCGAATACACCGGCTGGGACGGCCACCTCTCGCGTCTGACCACCCAAATCGCCGGGGGCACCGAGCCGGATGTGATGCAGACTAACTGGAACTGGCTGCCGATCTTCTCGAAAAACGGCGAAGGCTTCTACGACCTGAATAAGATGAAGGATGTCATCGACCTCAGCCAGTTCGATGCCAAAGAGCTGCAGTCAACGACGGTGAACGGCAAACTCAACGGTATCCCGATTTCCGTCACCGCCCGGGTGTTCTACTTTAACGATGAAACCTGGAAAAAAGCCGGCGTGGCATTCCCGAAAACGTGGGACGCGCTGATGGCGGCAGGTAAAACCTTTGAGAGCAAGCTGGGGAAACAATACTATCCGGTGGTGCTGGAGCATCAGGATACGCTGGCGCTGCTGAACTCCTACATGATTCAGAAGTACAACCAGCCGGCTATCGACGAGAAAACGAAGAAATTCTCCTACAGCAAAGAGCAGTGGGTCGAGTTCTTCCAGATGTACAAAAAGCTGATCGACAGCCACGTGATGCCGGACACCAAATACTATGCCTCCTTCGGCAAGAGCAATATGTATGAAATGAAGCCGTGGATTCAGGGGGAGTGGGCGGGAACCTATATGTGGAACTCCACCATTAACAAATATTCCGATAACCTGAAGCCGCCGGCGAAGCTGGTGCTGGGCGACTACCCGATGCTGCCGGGCGCCACCGATGCCGGTCTGTTCTTCAAACCGGCGCAGATGCTCTCGATCGGCAAATCGACCAAAAACCCGGAAGCGGCGGCGAAGGTCATTAATTTCCTGCTGAACAGCAAAGAGGGGGTCGATACCCTGGGCCTTGAGCGCGGCGTGCCGCTCAGCAAAGTGGCGGTGCAATATCTGACCGAAAACGGAACGATCAAAACCGACGATCCGGCGGTATCCGGGCTGAAACTGGCGCAGTCGCTGCCAGCCAAACTCCCGGTTTCGCCTTACTTCGACGATCCGCAGATCGTCGCCCAGTTCGGCACCTCGCTGCAATACATCGACTACGGACAAAAAAGCGTTGAAGAAACGGCGATGGACTTCCAGCGTCAGTCTGACCGCATTTTACGGCGCGCCATGCGCTAAGTGTTTGTCACCTCCCCTGCCCCGCAGCGCCGGCTGCGGGGTATTCTTTGTCAGGAGTGAGCCATGAAGGGCAAGATTATCCCGTTGGATTTCCGCACGACGGAAGACAGCGAAACCGGACATCGGGTGATGCGGATGACGCCGCCGCACGTTGTCTGTCACCGCAACTACTTCTACCAGAAATGCTTCACCCGCGACGGCGGTCGACTGATTTTCGGCGGCGGATTTGAAGGCCACTGGAACTACTACCTGCTGGATCTCGCCGCCCAACAGGCCACGCAGCTGACCGATGGCCCGGGGGATAATACCTTCGGCGGTTTTTTATCCGATGATGACCGCGCGCTGTGGTACGTCAAAAATAACCACCAGCTACGCCGGGTGGAACTGGCGACGCTGGAGGAACAGGTCATCTACGAAGTGGATGATGAGTGGGTCGCGTATGGCACCTGGGTCGCCACCAGCGATTGCCGCAAACTGGTGGGCATTGAGATCAAAAAAAGCGACTGGCGGCCGCTGACCGACTGGAGCAAGTTCCGCGCCTTTTATTTTACCCATCCTGAGTGTCGGCTGATCAATATCGACCTGCGCAGCGGGGCACGCTCGGTGGTTCTGCAGGAAAAACGCTGGCTGGGCCACCCGCTCTATCGCCCGTTTGACGACCAGACTATCGCCTTCTGCCATGAAGGACCGCGCGATGCGATCGATGCCAGAATGTGGCTGATCAACCCCGACGGCAGCCACCTACGCAACGTTCGCCAGCATCGGCCGGGAGAAAGCTTCACCCACGAGTTCTGGGTGCCGGATGGGTCCGCGCTTTACTATGTCGCCCATCGGGAAAACGATCCGCAGCGCTATCTGTATCGCGCCGATCCGCAAACGCTGGAAAACCGCCAGCTGATGGCGATTCCTCCCTGCTCACACCTGATGAGTAACCACGATGGTTCGCTGATTGTCGGCGACGGTTCGCCGCATAACACCGGCGAGATTCGGCTAAACGACCCGTTTATCTGGGTATTTGATATTCGCTCGGGCGAGCAAAAAGCGATTTGCCGCCATGACTCGACCTGGAAAGTGCTCGACGGCGATCGTCAGGTGACGCATCCGCATCCGTCCTTTTCGCCGGATGAACGCTGGGTGCTGTTTACCTCCGATAAAGAGGGTATGCCGGCGCTGTATCTGGCGGAGGTGTAGTGATTCGGCAACGTCCCGGCTCGCGCGCTGCTTAGCCGGGCTACCGCCGTCTGCGATCCGGTAGCCCGGGCGAGGCGTTTACGCCGCCGCCCGGGATCCCTGTCAGAAGAAATATTTAAACCGCACCCGGGCGCCGTAGCGGTCATCCGTATTGCCGGTTTTCGCCGCCGAAGAGTCCAGCCAGGAGGCATAGGCCCCGAGGTAGATATTAAAGTTCGGCATATCCATGATGTTCGGCAACTGCCAGGAGGTATGAATGGTATGGATGTTATAGCGTCCCGGCGCCAGAATCGCGCAGTCGCCGTCGCATTCCCCGCTCACCCCGGACATATTGAACTGGTCGATTTTGTTATGCGCATAGATATAGCCCAGCTCAACGCGATGCCATAACGCATTGATACCGGCGCTGAAATCTTTTTCATCCGCCGCGTCGAGATAGGCGGTGCTCAGATTCACCACCGCCCCATTTTCGGCATCGGTTTTCAGCGTATTCCAGCTCATGGTCATCCCATAACCGGTACGGCTGGACCGATCGACCCAGCCGCCATTTTGCTTGTCATAACCGTAGGCGTTATTCACCAGGTTGCTCTCCGCCGCGGCCGCCACCGACCAGGCGCCGGACTGCCAGGCCACGACCGGGCGAACATAGGCGACGTTTTTGCGATTATCCAGCGCGTTGCCGTGATAGCTGCGGTTGACGAACAGCGAACTGCCGTCCTCCACCAGCGTATTCAGCTCAAAGTACCAGTTATCCAGCGTTTTGCTGAGCAGGAAGTTGCCGCCGCTGCTGCTACGCCCGCGTCCCTCTTTCATCATATAGATATAGCCGTAGCCGTCGCTGTACAGATCGTTGGCCGTATTACCGGAATACTCAATAAAGGTGTCCTGATTAAGCGGGAACATATCATAGGCTTCAAAGCGCCCCACTTTAATTTTCCAGTCATCTTCGCGGCCAAAAAAGAATACCGCATCATCGAGATTCATTTTCCCGGTCATATCCGCCAGCGGCTGTACGCTGAAGCCGGCATATTTCCCGTCAGCGCCTTTACGCAGGCCATCAAAGCCCAGCAGAATACGTCCGTTAATATCCCAGCGCTCTTTATTCCCCGGCGCCCAGTTTTTATTCGCAGTGGTTTTTACCGACGTCAGGCTGCCGGTGCGGCTGGCGCCATCCATATTAAACTCAACGTCGCCATAGAATTTTAATTCGCCATAATCATTCAACTGTAATGTCGGTTTCACCGGCGCCGCGCTTGCCGTTACCGGCACGGCCGCAGGCTGCTTCAGCGCGCGAATCTCCGCCTCCGCGCTGGCAGCCCTTTGCTCCGTCGCCTTCAGGCGTTGCTCCATCTGCGCCAGCCGCGCTTCCAGCGAAAGCGACTCCTGCGCATTAGCCACGGGGGTAAATAAAGACGTCAGCAAACATCCGACCCAGATCTTTTTCATCGGTAAACCCTTTCTTATTATTTAATTAAATGAAGTTTTTTATTTATGGATAAAAACCGGCGACGACGATGACAATAATAACCCGCCCGTCGCCGCGGACGGGTTATTAACAACATTCAGTTTATTTATTCTAACTGCCAGGCGCCGCCCTCAGATAATAAGGCGGTACCGCTCCAGGCAAATAATGATAATTCCCGGCGGGTAGCGTCCGGATAAATACGGCTACTCAGGCAGGCCTCGCCATCATTGACGAAGACCTCAACCGAGGAGCTATCAAAGAACAGGCGCAGTTTCAGCGGCGAAGCGGCGGTGAGCGGTACGCTGCGTACACCGCACAGGCCGTACTGCGGATAGTGGCGTTCGAGCACCAGACGCTGCATCTGGGCGTCAACGTAGACGCGCAGGCCGTCGCCAAAGCTCAGCCCATATTGTTCGGCGGTGCTGTTGGCGCAATCCCAGTGCAGGATAACCTCCATCGCTTCACAGTTTTCCACCATCAGCGACTGCTGATTTTTCACGGTGCTGACCGGCCACGGGAACCAGGCGCGACGCAGACACTCCACCTCTTTCGCCGGGCGCATCTGCAGGCGGTTGTCCTCACTCAGGCTCAGCTCACGCGGGAGAGAGAGCATTCCTGCCCAGCCGTCCTGCTGTTCCGGCATCGGTGATTCCCACATATCCAGCCAGCCGATGACGATACGGCGGCCATCGGGCGTTTCGAAGCTTTGCGGAGCATAAAAGTCATGCCCGTGGTCCATTTCGACAAACTGACCTTCACGTGCAAAGCGCTGCCCGGACTGCCAGTCGCCGAGCAGGTAGCCGCTCTGGAATAAATTACGGTTCTCGTAGCCGTGCGCCGCCAGCCCCTGCGGAGAGAACATCAGCACGTGCTTATCGCCGAGGGTGAAGAAGTCCGGGCATTCCCACATATAGCCCATCTTCTCTTCCGCTTCGTCGAGGACCCCTTCCTCATGCCACTGACGCAGATCGTCCGAGCGGTACAGACGCACCTGACCGGTATCGCCCACGCGGGCGCCGACGATCATGTACCAGCTGTCGCCGACGCGCCACACCTTCGGATCGCGGAAGTGATGCAGCCCCGGCGGCGTATCCAGTACCATCCCCTGACGCTCAAAGTGAATACCGTCGCGACTGGTGGCCAGACACTGCACCTGATACAAATTCTCTTCATGGCTGGCGTCACCGTGGAATTTATGTCCGGTATAAATCAGCGCCAGGGTATCACCGTCCACCACCGCGGAGCCGGAGAAGCAGCCGTCTTTATCCTCTGGCCCTTCCGGGGCCAGCGCGACCGGCAGATGTTCCCAGTGGACTAAATCCTTGCTGCGGGCGTGGCCCCAGTGCATCGGGCCCCACTGCGTGGAGTACGGATGATGCTGGTAGAAAGCGTGATACCAGCCGTCAAACCACACCAGGCCATTGGGATCGTTGATCCAGCCCGCACGGGCGGCGAGGTGGTAGCGTGGATACCAGCGCGGGTTCAGCGCCTCGCATTTAGCCTGCAGTTCTTGTTCAGCATTGGCAATTGAGTACATCATATTCTTCACTCTTTTCAATCAGATAGCAGTTGGTTGCGGCATTCGCGGCTCGGCGGATGACTTACTGGATCGCAACAAGAAGATGGAGATAAAGGTGGTGCAGAACACCAGCAGCCCCATAATCAAATAGGACTGGGCGAAACCGTATTTCTCATAGCTATAGCCCGCCAGCGGCGACAGCACCGTGGCAATCACCGAGCTGGTGCAGGCAAAGCCCACCAGATACAGCGTGGAGGAGAGTCGTTTGTCGAAGTTGGCGCTGTTGTATTTAAAGATTGCGACCAGCAGCACCGGCAGCTCCACCGCGTGCAGCAGCTTGGTAATGGAGATCAGCAGCGGCCCTTCCACCAGGCCGGAGGCCACCATACGCAACGCCATCACCATCCCGGCGAAAATCAGGCCGTTTTTCGCTCCGATGCGGTTCACCAGCCACGGCGCGCAGAACATCCCGGCGGCCTCAAGGAATACCTGGAACGAGTTCAGGTAGCCATACATCGCGTTGCCTTCCTGCAGGGTCGCGAACTGGGACGAGAAATAGACCGGGAACTGCTGGTCGTAGACGCCGTAAATACAGGTCCCGACCACGAAAAATACCAGCGCCCAGAAGCGAGGCAGGGTCAGCAGACGCAGAGCGTCTTCCAGCGTCACTTTGCCGCCCGATATCGCCTCCTGCATGGCCTGCGGCGCGGAAGAGACCCGCAGCCGCGCCAGGAGAATAAAGAACACCAGTCCGGAGCAGCTGGCGACCGCAAAGTTGAGTTGCGGGTTGATGTTAAACAGCAGTCCGGCAAAGAAGGTCGCCACCGCCCAACCGAGCGATCCCCACATGCGCGCTTTGCCAAACTCAAACTGACTCTGGCGCGCCACGCGCTCGGTATAGGACTCGAGCACGCCGATACCGCCGTTAAAGGTTAAGCCGATATAGATCCCACCGAAGATGCTGCCCAGCAGAACGTTAATTTTCAGCAGGTAGCCAAACAGCAGATAGGCTGGCCCCGAGAGAATCAGCAGCGCGGTGATATACCACAGCAGATTTTTACGCAGCCCGAGTTTGTCCTGGATAAAACCGTAACAGATTTGGGCAAACAGCGCGGAAACGGAAAGCACGGAATAGATGATCCCGGTATCTCCCGGTTTCAGCCCCACTTCCTGGTGCAACCAGATAGAGAGCAACGATCCGGAAGCGGACCAGGTCACGAAAAAGAAAAACAGTAAGGCACTGAGTAGCGGGTAGCTGTGAGAGTGATGGGCTTTCATCATGACATTCTCGTGTAGGAGTAATGAACGCATGGTAACGTTAACAAAAAACCGAAATCATGTCGTTTTGCTGAGATACATGATGTTAATCACAAAAGTTAACGTTAACATAACAGAGATGAGATCGCGATCAAATATTCCTCTCCACTGCGATCGCCCGGCCTGGGATAGAATATCGTATGATCCTTTTACATCAGCGACTTAGTTGTATAGCCTGTTGCATGGTGGCAACGGTGGAGTATCAAATATGGCATCCTTGAAAGATGTGGCAAAACTGGCAAACGTCTCTCTGATGACGGTTTCACGGGCCCTGAACAGCCCCGAGCGCCTGAAACCAGAGACCCTGGCCCGCGTTCAGTCTGCCATCGAACAAACCAACTACGTCCCCGACCTGTCAGCCAAGAAGATCCGCGGCGCTCACGCTACACCGAATACCATTGGCGTGCTGGCTCTGGATACCGTCACCACCCCGTTCTCGGTGGAAATCACTCTCTCTATCGAAGAGACCGCACGCGCGCACGGCTGGAACAGCTTCGTGGTGAACATGTTTTCCGATGATAGCCCGGAAACCATTGTCGACCTGCTGCTCTCGCACCGTCCTGACGGCATTATCTACACCACCATGGGGCTGCGTCAGGTGCCGCTGCCGGCCAAGCTGTTAACGCTCCCCTGTGTGCTCGCCAACTGCGAAAGCCTCAACGATCCGGTCGCCAGCTATATTCCGGATGATGAACAGGGTCAGTACACCGCCGTGCAGGCTCTGCTCGCGGCGGGCTACCGTCGCCCGCTCTGTTTGCATCTTCCGGCCAACCATCTCGCGACCGTCCGTCGCCGCAGGGGGCTGGAACGCGCCTGTCGGGAAGCCGGTATCAACCCGGACACCCTCGAACATGGTTATATGGAATATGGCGATCAGCACTATCGTGATATGCCCGCCATGGTGCTGGCCAATATCGACCGCGGTAAACCTCGGTTTGATTCGGTCATCTGCGGCAACGATCGTATCGCGTTTATGGTCTATCAAACGCTACTGGCGCAGGGGTTGCGCATTCCACAGGACGTGGCGGTGGTGGGTTACGATAATATGGTCGGGATTGGCGATCTGTTTGTACCGCCGCTGTCGACGGTGCAGCTACCCCATTATGACATCGGGCGCCTGAGCGCCCTGCATATCATTAACGGCGATAGCCATCGGGACACGGTGCGTATTGCCAGCCCGTGGCTACCCAGAGAGTCGCTGTAATTCATTGCCGATGTTGCGCAGCTTTTCACCGGACATCAGCTTACGTTCGATATGCTCAAGCGTGACGCTTTTTGGTTTCCGGGATCAGCCGGAAGGTTCCCGCTGCGCCAATCGTATCGAGCAGCGTCAGGAAAGTCGCCCGATAATCATGTTCGCCCCCCGGTTGCTGGCGGTTGAACAGGTGATGCCAAAATCGCGGCATTTCCGCGGCTGAATTTCTGAGTACAGGCTCCACACCGCCGGCGCGGGGCAAAGCCGCCAATAAAAAACCCTGCCGTCAAAGCAGGGTTTGTTGTCCGTCTGCATCGGCCTTAGCGCGCCAGCCAGCCGCCATCCACCGCCACGGTATAGCCGTTAATGTAATCCGACGCGCGGGAGGAGAGGAACACCACCGGCCCCATTAGATCGTCCGGCAAACCCCAACGCCCCGCCGGGATACGGTCGAGAATTTCAGCGCTACGCTGTTCGTCGGCGCGCAGCTGCTGGGTGTTGTTGGTCGCCATGTAGCCCGGAGCGATAGCGTTGACGTTGATGTTGTGCTTCGCCCACTCATTCGCCAGCAGGCGAGTCACCCCCATCACGCCGCTTTTTGAGGCGGTGTAGGACGGTACGCGGATGCCGCCCTGGAAAGAGAGCATGGACGCGATGTTAATGATTTTGCCGCCGTTGCCCTGAGCAATAAAATGTTTCGCCGCCGCCTGAGACATAAAGAACACGCTTTTGATGTTCAGATCCATCACGTCGTCCCAGTCTTTCTCGCTGAATTCCAGGGCGTCCTGGCGACGAATCAGGCCGGCATTGTTGACCAGAATGTCAATATGGCCGAACTCAGCCACCGCGCGCTCCAGCAGCTGCGCAATGCCATCAATGTGGCGCAAATCGGCCGTCAGGCTCAGAAAACGGCGGCCCAGCGCGGTGACGCGCTCAATGGTTTCCGCCGGTTCGACAATATTAATACCGACAATATCGCAGCCCGCTTGCGCCAGACCAACCGCCATACCCTGGCCCAGTCCGGTGTCGCAGCCGGTCACCACCGCCACTTTACCCTGTAGGGAGAATGCATCGAGTATCATACTTTGTTCCTTAATCTTTCAGAGCCCGTACAACACAGGCAAGGTTCTATTTGTCCGATCCGCAACCCGCACGGCTTCTGACACCAGGGAAAACGCTCCGGGTGCTACCCATCATAAAAAAAATAAAACATAGTTTTGTTTTAATGGCGTGAACATCTTAACCCTGGAAAAAGCGCTTTTCAATTTTTATTAAAACGATGTTTCATATTTTCAGCATCTAATTGCCAGAAATGCAAAACGGATCACGAAGCGGCGCATCCACCGAGAGAGAAAACCCAATAAATATATTAAAATACAACAAATTAAATGATCTTTGAAAAACGACAGCGTAATGCAAAAAGCGAACATAAAAACAAAGTTCGCCTGAACATCGGCACCCGCTGAGGCTGAAAACTGCGATCCAGGGCAAGGTTTTATGGCGAATTGCGCCCACCATCACAAATAATGAAACGTCGTTTTGATAAATTGACACTCATCTTTTAAATCAACTTCATCTGGCTAAACGTCCCCTCCAGGCAGGCGACATCGCAGGAAGGAAAAGGAGCACATCATGGCTAAAGGCATGCGGGTAACATTGAACTATGAGGTCAGTCGCGATCCGGATACCGGCGCGGAAATCACCCGCTTAACCCCTCCGGAAGTAACCTGTCATCGTAACTACTTCTATCAAAAATGTTTTTTCAATGATGGCAGCCATCTGTTATTTGCCGGTGAGTTCGACGGCCACTGGAACTACTACCTGTTAGATATCGCCAAAGCCGAGGCCATCCAGCTCACGGAAGGGGCGGGCGATAATACCTTCGGCGGTTTTCTCTCGCCGGATGATGCTTCGCTCTATTACGTGAAAAACGATCGCTCGCTGCGGGAAGTGAACCTCACCACCCTGCAGGAACGTGAAGTCTATCGCGTCGCTGACCAGTGGGTCGGCTATGGCACCTGGGTCGCCAACAGCGAGTGCAGCCAGCTGGTGGGCATCGAGATTGCAAAAAGCGACTGGACCCCGCTCAATGACTGGCAAATATTCCACGACTTCTTCCATAAAGGCCCCCACTGCCGCCTGCTCCGCGTCGATCTGCAAAGCGGTGAAAGCCGCGTTATCCATGAAGAGAAGAACTGGCTGGGCCATCCCATCTATCGACCTTTCGACGACAATACCGTCGCCTTCTGCCATGAGGGGCCGCACGATCTGGTCGACGCCCGCATGTGGCTGGTCAATGAAGACGGCAGCAACGTGCGTAAAGTCAAAGCGCACGCCGAGGGTGAAAGCTGTACTCACGAGTTCTGGGTTCCGGACGGCTCGGCGTTGATATATGTCTCTTATTTGAAGGGCCAGCAGGGGCGGACGATTTATCGCTTCAACCCGGATAGCGGCGTCAACACCGCGCTGATGCAGATGCCCGCCTGTTCCCATCTGATGAGTAATTTCGACGGCACGCTGCTGGTTGGCGACGGTTCAGGGACGCCGGTCGACGTGAACGATACCAGCGGTTACACCATTGATAACGACCCCTATCTGTATGTTTTCGACGTGGCGAAGCAGGCTTACTGCCGCGTAGCCCGCCATGATACCTCCTGGGCCACGGTCGCCAACAGTCGCCAGGTGACCCATCCGCACCCGTCCTTTACGCCGGACGATGGCGCCATTCTGTTCAGCTCGGATAAAGACGGGAAGCCGGCTATCTATATTGCGAAGCTGCCGGAGCAACCGGTGATGTTGCCGGCATAAAGTGAGCTTCCCCCCTTTTGAGTGAGTGTTTCTGTCACTGGCCTTGCCCTCCTTCACGGAGGGCTTTTTTTGCTTCATTACCGCCTGCCGGCTCTGCTAACCGCCATCGCCGGCAGGCAACAAAAACAACAAGCCCCGGCTAACGGCTCCGGGGCAATCAGCAAAATTGTCTGCGCTTAGAAAGAGTAGGCCACGCCGACGCGGAAGCGGGTCTGGCGATCGCTGCGATCGTTCACGCCAACGTTACCAATCTCACCATAAGGCGACCAGTTTTTATCCAGCTTATAGGCCACTTTGACATTATATTCCTGGGAGTACGGCTTGTTGTCATTGCGAGCCACGCCTTCACTACTGCGGGCATAAACGTAGTTAAGCTCGGTACGCCAGTCGCCCAGAACAAAGCCGGCCCACGCATCGCCGCGGTTCACTTTATCGTCGTCTTTACCGGCGTTTGCCGGATAGCGCGTGTATTCATAACGATAACGAGCGGCGAGATAGAAGCCGTTATCAAAACTGTATTGCACGTGCAGATTGGGCTTATAAATCGAACGACTGTCGTTACTTTCAATATTGAAACCAGGCGTGACAAAGAAGTTCTGCGCCGCTTTCCAGCGCCAGCTAATGGTCTCTTCATGACCGCTGCCGACGAAATCGGCATAAGGCTGGTCAGTATTCTCGCCTCCCGACTTCCACTTCGCCTCAACGGAGAAACCTAAGCCGTTGGCAAAGCGGTGGGAGACAGAAACGCGGTCGGCGTTGGTCTTATCGCTTTTTCCACCATCAATGAATTCATGACGCAAATCGACGGTCACAGCGGAAGCAGAAAAGGTTGCGGCACAGAGAGCAGCAAGGACCAGAGATCTCGCAAACATAGGGTACCCCTTTAAAAATTAAAATTATGTTTCTATTTTATGAAACTGCATTTTATTTTTTAAGCACCCTCGTTTTAGTGATCGAGATCGTAATTATTTGTTTCAAAAAACATGGCACAGCAGGACGTGACCAGGCTCAACAAAAAAGGCCTTCGCGGCGCTGTTTTCGCGGAATTCGGTCACAGCCGGCAAGACAAACGGCAATAAAAAAGCCCCCGGACGGAGGCCTGGAAGAACAGAAGTGTAGACGAGGATTATGCGCGTTCCACCGCCAGCGCAACGCCCTGGCCGCCGCCGATGCACAGCGTGGCCAGCCCTTTACGGGCATCACGTTTAATCATCTCATGGACCAGCGAGACCAGAATACGGCAGCCGGAAGCGCCGATGGGGTGGCCCAGCGCAATCGCCCCGCCGTTGACATTGACCCGACGCTCATCCCATTCCAGTACTCTTCCCACTGAAATCGCCTGGGCGGCAAACGCCTCATTGGCTTCGATCAGGTCGACTTCATCCAGCCGCCATCCCGCCCTCTCCAGACAGCGACGCGTGGCGTGTACCGGCGCGATGCCCATCAGCGCCGGGTCGACGCCGACGCTGGCAAATGCGCGGATCCGCGCGAGGATCGGCAGACCGAGCTCCAGCGCTTTCGCTTCGCTCATCATCATCACCGCCGCCGCGCCGTCATTGATGCTTGAAGCATTGCCGGCGGTCACCGAACCCAGCCGATCGAAGGCCGGTTGTAAACTGGCCAGCCCTTCAGCGCTGGCATCCACCCGCGGCTGCTCATCGGTATCAATCGTTCGCGGCGCGCCGTTCAGCTCGGTCGTCACCGGGACAATTTCATCGCGAAAGCGCCCTGAATCAATCGCCCGCCGGGCTTTATGCTGCGAACTGAGCGCCCATGCATCCTGGAGTTCGCGGCTGATGCCATACTCCCGCGCCAGGTTTTCCGCCGTAACGCCCATATGGTAATCGTTGAAGGCATCCCACAGACCATCATGAACCAGGCTATCAATCAGCTGGCTGTTGCCCAGCCGGGCGCCGGTGCGGCTATCGGTAAGGACGTGCGGCGCGCGGCTCATATTTTCCTGTCCGCCGGCAATCACCACATCGGCTTCACCACACTGGATCGCCTGCGTCGCCAGATGCAGCGCCTTCAACCCGGAGCCGCACACATCGTTAATCGTTATCGCGGAAACGGTATTCGGCAGCCCGCCGCGAATCGCGGATTGACGCGCAGGGTTTTGCCCGGTGCCCGCGGTTAATACCTGCCCGAGGATCACCTCATCCACGCTTTGCGGGTCAATACCGGCACGTTCCACTAACGCCTTGACCACCAGACTTCCCAACTCCACCGCCGAGTGCCGCGACAACGTTCCCTGAAAGCAGCCTATGGGGGTACGCAACGCGCCAACGATCACGACATCTTTCATCCTCTACCTCTGCCCTGCCTCTGCGCAAAGAAACAGCAACATAGTAGAGAATTGTTATCAAAAAATTTCGCAATTGTTTAAAAAAAGTGAGGCAAATCACAAAGATTTGCGCCGCGCTCAGGGCTGATGGCGCTGCAAATGCTGGCGTAGCCAGCTCCCGGCTTTTCCCGGCGGCGCCTTCTTATTCCACAATAAATCGACAGAGATCGCCCGGGGCCAGCCGGGAATATTCAGCGCGACCAGCGCGCCGGAGCCGGCGAACTCGTCGACCAGCGCGCTCGGCAAAATGCACCACCCCAGCCCTTGCACCGCCATGCTGAGCAGCAGTAGGTAGTTGGGCGCCGACCAGACCTGCCCTGTGGCGGGTTCTGACGCGCTGGCGAGAAAGGTGCTCAGGCGTAATTCGCGCCAGCTGTGCAACTCATCCCAGGCCACCCGGCCCTGCGCCGCCAGCGGGTGCGCAGGCGCCACGTAGATAGCCATCGCGGTTTGCAGCGGCAGGCGCGTGCTGCCAATCTCCGTCGGATAGCTCTCTCTGGCCTCAATCAGCCCCACCTGCGCGCGTTCCTTTTGTAGCAGATCGATAACATCTTCATCTTCACCGATCAGACACTCGAACTCCGTATGGGGAAAATGACGATCGAACTGCTGGAGAAGATCCTCCAGCACATCCGGATGCAGGGTATCGGACAGCACAAAGGTCAGGCGCGCCTCCGTGGCGTCGGAGAGCGAAACAGCCAGTTCATCCAGCCTGTCGCTGGCCGCCAGGATCGCTTTGACATAGCTCAGCACCTGCTCTCCCTGCGGCGTGAGGGTGGGATGGCGGGTGGCGCGATCGAACAGCGCGACGCCGAGATCCGCTTCAAGATTGGCGATGGCGGTACTGATGGTGGACTGGCTTTTGCGCAGCCGACGGGCGGCGGCAGAAAACGAACCGCAGGCAACGGCTTCAACAAACGCGGTCAGGGCTTCGGGAGAATAGCGCATAAACTATCTACTTTATCGATGGAATCCATCTTTTGTTTATCACATTTATCCATAAAATGCGGAGTAATTTCCTGTAATCGCTTCCCCCGTGGCGCTCTGGCCGCGGGCAGAACACGGCTTTTCGGAGGTAGTAAGCCATGCAACAGAACGCTTTACAGCGTAAAACGCTGACAGAACGTGTCATCCATGCGGTCAGTTTCGAAGGACTCGCCACCTTGATTCTCGCGCCAGCCGCCGCCTGGTTAATGCAGCGCTCGGTGGTGGAAATGGGTGGGTTGAGCATCCTGCTCGCCACCCTGGCGATGGTGTGGAACCTGATTTATAACGCGATTTTTGACCGCCTCTGGCCGGTATCGCGGGTGGTGCGTACTCTGAAAGTCCGCGCCCTGCACGCCATCGGATTTGAATCCGGATTTATCATTATCGGGGTCACCGCCGTGGCATTGATCCTCGGAGTCTCGCTGATGCAGGCGTTTATGCTGGAAATCGGCTTCATGCTGTTTTTCCTGCCCTATACCATGCTGTTCAACTGGGTATGGGATACGCTGCGCGTGCGGGTACTGAAGTATCGTCAGCGGCGGATCCTCGCCCGCAGCTGACGGATTGCGCGGCGCCGGGACAACGCCCGGCGCTCTCCCGTCGGATTTGTCAGCCTAAAGTATCGCAACGGCTCATTGATTGTTGTGGTAAATTACACTCCTTTTTTTTTGGTTTTACGGTTGATAAATTCACACAATGTCTAAAATTTGGTCTAAAGAAGAAACTCTTTGGAGTTTTGCCTTATATGGCACTGCCGTAGGCGCTGGCACCCTATTTTTACCGATCCAGCTGGGATCCGCCGGCGCCATTGTCCTGTTCATCACCGCCCTGGTCGCCTGGCCGTTAACCTACTGGCCGCATAAAGCGCTGAGTCAGTTTATCCTCTCGGCTAAAGCCGCTGCCGGTACGGGGATCACCGGCGCAGTCAACCACTACTACGGCAAGAAAGTCGGCAACCTGATCACCACGCTCTATTTCCTCGCCTTCCTGGTGGTGGTGCTGATTTACGCCGTGGCGATCACCAACTCGCTGGCCGAACAGCTGGCCCGGCATATGCCGATTACGCCAACCGCTCGCGCGCTGCTCAGCCTGGGCGTTGTGCTGGTACTGAATCTGATCTTTTTGATGGGTCGCCGTATCACGATTAAAGTGATGGGTTTTCTGGTGTTCCCGCTGATTGCCTGTTTCCTGTTCCTGTCGATCTATTTGATTGGCGCCTGGCAACCGGAGCATCTCACCAGCCAGATGCAGCTGAACCCGTATACGTTCCACCAAATCTGGATCTCGATTCCCGTGATGGTTTTCGCTTTTAGCCATACGCCGATCATTTCAACTTTTGCTATCGATCAGCAGGAGAAATACGGTGAGCAGGCCATGGGTAAATGCAAAAAAATCATGAAGGTGGCTTACACCATTATCTGCGCCAGCGTACTGTTTTTTGTCTTCAGCTGCCTGCTGGCGATTCCGGTTTCTTATATTGAAAACGCGCGTAATGAAGGGGTGACGATTCTCTCCGCGCTCTCAATGATGCCTGGCTCCCCGGCATGGCTGGCGGTGACCGGGATCGTGGTGGCGGTCGTGGCGATGTCGAAGTCGTTTCTCGGCACCTATTTCGGGGTGATAGAGGGAGCCAGCGAGATCGTGAAAACCTCTCTGGGTCAGATCGGCATACGTAAAAGCCGCGCCTTTAATCGCGCGATGTCGATTCTGCTGGTTTCGACGCTGACCTTCGTGGTCTGCTTCGTTAACCCTAACGCCATCTCAATGATCTACGCCATCAGCGGTCCGCTGATCGCCATGATTTTGTTCATCATGCCAACGCTGTCGACGTACACCATTCCCACGCTGAAGCCATACCGCTCCGTGGGGAATTTCATCACTCTGGTCGTCGGTTTACTCTGCGTTTCGGTGATGTTCTTTAGCTAGCCCCGCCCCTGCGGCGGCGGTTACCACCGTCGCCGCACGTTCTGCCAATATTCCCGCCACTCGAAACGCGCTGACCGGTTTACACTTATGGTTTGCCCATGAGTCGCGGAGAGTCTATGTCCAACGTACCATTATCCGGAAGCGCAACATTAGGCCATCGCCAGGTTTTTCGCCTGGGGTATGGAGCAATGCAGTTGGCAGGTCCAGGCGTATTCGGCCCGCCGGCCGATCCGGATAACGCCATTCGGGTACTGCAGGCGGCGGTGGAGGCGGGGGTCAACCATATTGATACCTCCGATTTTTACGGTCCGCATATTACCAACCAGCTGATTCGAAAAGCGCTGCATCCCTATGCAGACGATCTGTGCATCGTGACGAAAGTCAGCGCCCGCCGCGATGAAAAAGGCAACTGGCTGCCGGCGATGTCGCCCGAAGAGCTGACTCAGGCGGTGGAAGATAACCTGCGCAACCTGGGTCTTGATGTCCTGGAGGTGGTCAATCTGCGCAGCATGCTCGGCACCCATGGGCCGGTAGAGGGGTCGCTGGAAGCCCCGCTGACGACGCTGCTGGAGCTCAAGGAGCGCGGCCTGATCCGCCATATTGGCCTCAGTAATGTCACCGCCAGACAGGTTGCGGATGCGCAAAAACTAACGCCCATTGTCTGCGTACAGAATCAATATAACGTCGCCAACCGCGAGGACGATCGGCTGATCGACCAACTGGCGGCGCAGAATATCGCCTATGTCCCTTTCTTCCCGCTGGGGGGATTTACCCCGCTGCAGGCGCAGGAGCTTAACGATATTGCCGCCGCGCTGGAGGCCACGCCGATGCAGATCGCGCTGGCCTGGCTGCTACAACGCTCGCCTAATATTCTGCTGATCCCCGGAACCTCCTCGCTCCAGCATCTGCAGGAAAACCTCGCCGCGGGCGCATTAACGCTCTCTCCCGAGGCCATTGCTACCCTGGATAAATTAACCGTCTGATACCCTCCCCCGGCGCCTGTGCAGATTTCGGCTACACGGGCGCCCAGCCCTTCGCCCTCCTATTATTTGGCTGGAATTAACCCAATACTGCTGGCACTATATATCCTACAAATGGGTGTTGATCTGCGCTATTCTGCTGCGAATAACCCTATATACAGCATTGAGTTATACTATTTTGACAGGTCTCCTTATTGGAGACCTCTGTCGTTTTTGCCCTTCCCAAAATTTTTCGCACTCTTGATTACAGGAAAAACAATATCTGATTCGACGTTTATACAAATCAATTTAGCGACAAAGATAGCTAATAACATCAAATGCTCATAAAAACATCTGGTTAATGCAATCAGAATGTTGTCATTGCTATAAGAAAAATTAACTACACACAATAAATAGATCAACAAGGAATTTACATGACAGAGGGAACAATAAAGACCAGTAAGTATGAGATCATTGCTATTTTCAGAGAGGAACTCAGGAAACAGTCAGAGATAGAAATTTTCTTTAATAACAAAAACATCATTACTCAACTCACCAGGGTAGATTTTGCTGAGTTCCATCTCGTCACCCACAGCAAAATCCCTCCCGGGCATAAATTGAAATTCATTCTGCATAGTGACTCAGGAAAGATAGAGTTCTGCTCATCCCTGAAGAAGAATTACGGAACCGACCCGCACCAGGGTAATAAAGTCTCATTTGCGTTACCTGAATGTATCCAGGTGGTTCAACGACGTCGCGATCCCCGGTTTCGCTTACACCAGCGCGATGACTTTTTTTGTCACGGCCGGCATAAGAACGGTGAAAACTATGTTTTCGATATTAAAGACATTTCAGATGGCGGCTGCGCGCTGATAGCCAAAAATCCCAACCTGAAGTTTCTCACCCATAATGCGATTCTCAAAAACTCAATTCTTTCGCTGGCCGAGTATGGTGAAATCACCATCGACCTGGCGGTTAAGAATGTGGTCGAGATGACATTCGACGAAGACAGTGAAAACAGAGAAAGCTATCACCAGGTTTCCTGTCAGTTTAAATTTCGCCATCATGAAGATAAGACCAGAATAGAAAAAATGGTGCTCGATCTGATTCTGGAAGCGAAGCGGAAAAAGAGAGTCTGATCCCTTTGGACAGTATATTGCTGTATACCGATGACAATATCATCGGCCAATCAATACATCGCTACATGATTGATAACAATAAAAGTATTACCACTTTTCGTTATCAGGATATCACCCAGGGGGCACTCGCCCCCCTGCTCGGGATCGTTATTTTTAATGTCATTCATCAGGAGATGACGGCTGCTGAAACGCTGTCGTTACTCAACAAAATGCGCAGCTGTCTGCTGCGCTGTACCCGGCTGGTTCTGATGGTCAAAAGCGACATCGCCAGCCTGTGCCAGGAGCTGATTGATATAGACAATATATTGATTTTGACAGAAAAATCATCACTTAGTGATTTTTATCGCGTCGCCAGCACACCGGCCGACGAGCGCGGTTTGGCGGTACAGAAAAAACTCTCCGCCCGGGAACGCCAGGTTCTGCAACTGACGGTGGCTGGCCATAACAACAAAAGAATCGCCGCGCTGCTGGACATTGATCATAAAACGGTTCATAGCCATCGAATCCATATCATGAAAAAGCTCGGTATCGACAATTCGAGGGCCATGCATAACAGCATCGTCAACCTCTATCAATGCTAAAACGTCGTGAGTATAAAAACGCAACAGACCGCCAATCAAAATCGGGGAATTAATTGAAAACTTACTTTTAATAAACATTCCCAACTGCAGAAAGGTCACTTATAATCATTTTACCCTGCATCGATAGTACGTAAAACTCCTGACACGAGAAAATGGACGCTAATATATTTTCCGACTATAAGTTATCCCGTAGCGATATCTCTGTGCGTTACGTTTTCCAAAAAATGTTTTCGCCGCAAGGCACGCTGGTCGCCGTGGAGTGTTTGAGTCGCTTCGACTGTATTCCCGTGGCCCCGGAATTTTTCTTTCGCCATGCCAGTGCAGCACTACGTGAAAGTATATTCATGGAACAACTGGCGTTGATTGAAAAGCATAAAACGTGGTTTATTAATAACGGTATCTCTGCCACCATTAACGTTGATGACCATATTCTCAGCATTCTACATCAGCCTCAAATAGAAAAGTACATTGCGCGTCTTGGCTGTGTGCATTTTGAGGTCACGGAAAATGCCAACAACCTGCTCAATAATGCACTCGCCAACTGGCATAACCCGCAAACCTCAACGTTATGGCTCGATGACTTCGGTTCAGGCTATGCCGGAATCAATGCTATCCGCGGATATCATTTTGACTATGTTAAAATTGATAAAGATTTTTTCTGGCATTTAATGCAGAAAGAATCGGGGCGTCCATTAATGGATGCGCTGGTAACCTTCCTCGCTCGTAATAATCATCATGTCATTATTGAAGGCGTAGAAAGTGAAGCGCATAAAAACTGGCTGCAGGGAATGGAGTGGTTTGCCGTTCAGGGTCACTACTGGAAAGAGGTCAGCATTGAACAGCTGGTCCAGGAAAATATCACCGCATAAAAATGCCGGAGCAATCCGGTATTTTTATGCTCTACAATACCGTCCGTTAGTTATAGACTAATTCCCAGGTTGCCCAGCTGGTCAGCGGCCCGCTTGTCGCTTTTTCCGGCGTCGGGGTGACGTAACCGATATAATAGGTAAATACGCCGCCATTGACCGCATTTTCCATAATCGACACCTGGTTTTGCTCCGGGTCGGCGGGGACAATTTTATTACGCTTATCCAACGTATTATTATCATTCGTCGACAATGCCAGGTAGATATTGCGCGCGCCGTCCGGCAGGGTGTTCGCCAGATAGCCCGCGTCTTCGTTGCCGACGTCATTGCGCGTAAATCCAGCAACCCAACGCACATTTACCGAGCGAATGGCATTTTTATCCGCCGCGCCGCCATCATGACGTAACTGGCAATTCGATAACTCCAGCGTAAAAGGCTGCGGCTTCATAAAGGCGCCGGCCCCGCGATCGTGAACCTCAGCCAGACTCACAGGCGCCAGCCAGACATTGCCGCTCCCGGCATTATTGCCGCCGTTAAGCGCTACGCTACAGGAGATATCCGTCACCTTGCCAACAAACTCGACCCGCCCGTGTTCATCGTTGGTCATAAAACCATACGCCGATGAGGCGGCAAGCATCCCGCTTGCCACGGCCAGCGTGATGATCCGTTTGCCGTTGGTGCCACGTCCATATTCCTTCATGCCCGCCTCCCGCATTAATCGTATGTCAGGTTAAAGATCATGTGCGATTCCACCTCGCCGGTACTGGTGGTCGGCAGATACTGGTAAAAACGCGCATGATAGGGTTGCGTAAAGTAGCGCGTCTCCTGAGAACGCAAGGTGCCGACACTGTACTTTTTGTTAAATTCCAGCGGCACGCCATCCTTCAGCACCTGAATCCCGACCCCTTTGGCGGCGGAGCTACCGGTTTTTTCATTGAGCAATGCCCCCTGCTTAACCGTCGTGCTGGTTGCCAGGGTTCCGGAAAAAGAGGTCTGGATATTGGCATATCCCGACTCGCTCAACCCGCCGCTACACTGCAGCTCAATATTGAAATCGCGCCCGCCAGCGGTCGTTCCGACGCCTTGCAGATCGCTGCGTTTAATACTGCCGACATCAACATTCATATTCTTGCCGCTCAGCACCGTACAGGAAGGGGAGACGATGGTGATCGCATTCGCGCTCAGGTAGGTTTCCAGAATCGGGTTATTCCCCCTTTCCCAGTCATAGGAGGTATATTTTCCCGCTGCCAGGGTACCGCTTCCGGTAACCGCCGCGGTTTTGATCAGCTCAAGGGTAAAGCGCGAGCCTTCCAGAGAGTAGTTGGTCCCTCTGCCGCCGTTCGATGTGAAGGTCCCGGGATAGATAATATTGACCGTGGCGCCGCCGCGGCTAAAACGCATGCCAATCCCCGGAACGTTCGTTGAATAGACCTTGTTTCCCAGATCCTGGACGCCGGCGGCAACAATATCGGCTTTAAAGGTGTTGGTGTTAGTGCAGTAATAGCTGACGCCGTTGCCTGCTGGCATGGTCCAGTCCTGGCTGGCGATAACCGCGCCTACCGGCAGATCCGGCGACACAACCACGCGCCCCATCGTCATATCCAGCTTAACCGTGCTGGCCGCTCTCCGCGTGCAGTCCGCCCAGGCCGTGGAGGTTCCCAGGGCCAGCAGGCCAACCGCCATCATCAGTCGTTTACTCAGCGACATACCGTTTCCTTTGTTTTTACCTGACCCAGATCCACCGTACACTGTCCGCCGCTCCACTTAACGGTCGCGCGCTGAACGCTGGCGTCACTGATAAACATCATGCTGCCCTGGCCGACCACGCCAATATCTTTTCCTGACGGATCCAGGATAGTGGCGGCGAACGGCAGCGGCTGGCTATTTGCCTGGCGCGCCTGAAGGGTGCGCGTGTTCTGCACCGTCGTGCCAAACGACACCTTCACCACGCTGCCTTCCCACGGCACGACCTGCGCCACGGTCCGTTCGAAGGCGATATCATCCTGGCTACCTTTCGGGTCGATCTCGACGGCGTTAATCCGGTAAGGACGCAGGTACGGCAAAATCGCGTAGCCGTTGCTGTCGACACGGGTTCCCGGTGAGCCCGGCAGCATTGCGCCCGCGGCATCTTTGGCTTCGATAAGCGCCATGGTATTGCCGCTTTCCGGCGAGAACACGACGCCGTGGCGGTGGGCAATCAGCGTACCGCTGGCCCCCAGACCACTCTGGCGATAGCCTTCCCCCTGGCTATAGCTGCCGTTGAGCGTGGTCCATGGCGTACGATAGCTGCCGTTGAGCGCGACATCATGCTGGCCGCCGCTGGCGGTGGTGGTCGAAATGCCGTAGTTGAGGTTGTTTTCGCTATCCAGCGAGCCGTTGACCCCAATCTGCGAACTGCCAAAGTGCGAGTTGCTAAACGAGGTGTTTGAGGTCAGGTTGGCGGTGCGGTTCTCCCCGAACCACAGCGGATAGCTGAAGTTCAGCGAAACGCGGTCGTCACGGCGGTGGCCGGAGTTATCCGGCGTGTAGACGCGCTGCGCGCCCACGGACCACGAGAGACGACCGTACATGTTGTTATAGTTGAGCTGATACTGCTTCTCCGTACCAGAACGGTTCCAGTAATCCGCGACGCTGCCGCTAAGATAAAAGCCGCCCCAGCCGTCCGGCAGGTTCTGGTTGACGGTGAAGGTCATGCCGTTTTTCTGCCGCCACAGGGTGTAGTTGCTGTTGCGGTTTTTCTCCTGATCGACGGCGTACAGCGCGTCGTTCAGGTTGTAATAGCCTTTGGTGGAGTAGCGGTACGCCGCCAGCACGATGCTGGTCTGGGTTTCGGTAAACATCCGGTTAAAGGTGGCGCGGTAGCTCTGCCCCTTCTCATCGAGGGTGTCGCTCTTCAGCCGCGACTGGGTGATATCCAGAGACAGCGCGCCAATACCGGTATTCATCCCGGTCCCCAGCAGAAACGCCTGGTAATCATCAAAGCCCGTCACCCCGGTATAGCCGGTAAACAGGTTATTGAGACCATGCTGCCAGGTGGCCTGATACAGCATCGGCTTATGACGTAGCGAGCTGTCATCGACCTTACCGGCCGACAGGGCATAGCGGGTCATCCCCGGGCGCAGCAGCTGCGCGACCGAAGCATAAGGCACGCTGAAGACCTGCACCGAACCATCGGCCTCTTTAACCGAAACTTCCAGATCGCTGCCGTAGCCGGACGGGTAAACATCCTGCAACGTAAACGGCCCCGGCGGAACCGAAGTCTGATAAATAATATTGTTTCCCTGACGCACCGTCACCAGGGCATTGCTCTGCGCCACGCCGCGAATTTCCGGAGCATAGGAACGCATCCCGTCCGGGAACATATTGTCGTCGGTCGCCAGGTTTATCCCCCGCAGGCCAATGGTGTCGAAGAATTCACCGTTGGTAAAAATCTGCCCACCGCTGACAATCGAGTTCATTTGCGGGATCGGCCGCTGAAGGTAGGTCTGGTTGCTGTTCCAGTGCGCTTTCCCCTGCTGCTGCTGCCAGTTGAGGTTGCCGATATGCTTGAGCAGCCAGCCGTCCCACGACAGACCGGCATTCACCCCGAGATAGGCGCTGCTGTTATCCGAACCATTCGCGGCAGAGGTGTGGCTGGTCCAGGTGTTCGCCATCCAGCCCAGATTCAGCGCGGCGATGCCTTTATCCCAGAACTCCGGGCTGACAAAGTTTTTCAGGCGCTGATCTTCATAGATTTGCGGAACGGAGATTTCCAGCCGCAGGGAGGACTGAATCAGATTGTCTTTCACCGCGTCGTCATGATGCCACGCCTTCAGACGCCCGCAGTAGCCTTCCTGCTGGCTCAGCTGCGGGTTGAGCTTTTCCGCGGCAATACCATAGCGTTCGAGCATTTCACGGGTGTAGCAGATCCCCATGTTGCCATCTTTGTCACGGGTGACGTTCAGTTCATAGCGCCCTTTCCACTCGTTGTTGGTATACACATCGAGCGAATAGGTCCCTTCCGCGATCGCGCTGGCGGAGAAGCGAGACAGATCGACCTTTTCCCGGCTGCCAACGATAAAACCATCGTTAAACTGGTATACCGTTCCCGGGCTTTCCTGTCCGCTGGAAAATGGCGGAAAGCAGAACAGCGCCAGCGCGATCGCTGTGCTTAATCTTCCCGGGCAGATGGACCTCTGCTTCATGATCGTTTCCCTTATTTAACGGCTACTTTCACTGCCACATCTGCGCCATAGTCATTGATATTGTTGATAGTCAGGGTCTCGCCCCGGTTCACTGCTGAAGAGAGGGCGACGGTCTGACTGGACTGCGGAGCAAGCATCACCGTTTTGCTGTTCAGGGCCTTACCGCCATCGCGGGAAATACGGCTGACGGTGAGATAAAATGGCGTGGGGTTGGTGACCGACAGGCTGCTGCCATTGGCGGCCAGCGCTAATTGTTCCGGCGCAGCGTCACGGTTGCCCAATCCGCTCGGGCGGTAGATAAACTTAAACCGCGAGCGAATCGCCAGCTGCAGGATGTTTTGACCTTCATTTTTCTGATTGGCGACCACCGGGGGGATTTCCAGAAGATTCAGCCACCACAGCGTCTCTTTATTTTGCGCCAGCCCGCCGGCGCTCCCCAGTTTAATACGTAAGGTCTGCCCGCTTTTCGCATCAACCCGGGAAATCGGGGGAGTAATAATAAATGGGGTGGTAATGGTATCCGGCGTAGCGTCGGCATTACCATTATCCAGCCAGGCCTGCGCCAGCGCCGGACGGTCGGCGGTATTAGAAAGCTGTACCGTTATTTCTTTTTCATTTCCTGGATAAATAAAGCGGGTGCCATTGACGATAATATTGTTGGCATGGGCCGCAAAACTAAAAATGAAACAGAAAAAAAGGACAATATGCTTCATGCTGACCTCAAAAGAAAAAAATAAGCGGCAGCCGTTGCCGCTTTATCATTGTTTTAAACCGCCTGGGATAAAGGCGGTTTTATTTTCAGACGCGAATTACTGGTAAGTAATTTCGTAGGTCGCGTAGCTGTTAACCACACCGGTCGTGACGGTATCCGGGGTATTGGTCGCGTAACCGACGAAGTAAGTGAAGCGCGCGCCATCCTGAACGGCGGAAGCATCGCCAGTTGCTTTAGGCTGAGTGCTGTCGCCCGGGATGATTTTGTTAGTCAGGTTGGTGGCATCATCAGTAGACAGAACCAGCTGGATGTTCTGTGCGCCAGCGGCTTCGGTGTTAGCCAGATAGCCAACCTGCTTGCCCGCAGCGCCGGCCAGCAGGTTACCACCGGTCCAGTTCACGCCCAGTTTGCTCACGTCATCCTGTTTGGTGCCGTCGGCTGCCTGGCAGTTGGAGACATCGATGGTGAACGATTTCGGTTTCAGATAGGTGTCTGCGGCGGCCGCTTTCACTTCGGTCAGCGTAACCGGAGACAGGTATACGTTAGCATCGCTGCCCTGGCCGTTGACGGAAACAGTACAAGATACGTCGGTAACTTTACCGAAGAAATTAACCTGGCCACCGCCAACGGTAGTATCAGCAGCGTTTGCCGCAGTCATACCGAAAAATGCCGTTGCCATCGCTGCAGAGAGAAGAACCTTTTTCATTGCCATTTCCTTGTCAGAGTGAGTTTTATATCAATAAACCAACAGTAAACCTGCACAAAAGTCAGAAGCGTTATGCGATGCTCACTTGTGCAACTGTGAATAGAAACTTCGACTGACCGGGAGCCGCAATATTTAAGGCGTCAGGACGCGAACTCCGTTTAAAGAATTCGTTAATGCTGTCGGCGTCAAAGAATGCTATTTTTCGCCGACAAATATACATTTGCTTATAACTTGTTACATCGCACCATTGATGATTTTTGACTATCAATAAATAAAAAACAATAGACAAAAACGAATATTAAGTTATTTACATCAGAGGGGAGAAGGCGCAAAGGATATATCGAGGAGGGAAACATCATGGCAAAAAAGCTATTCCATGACGATAGCGAACAATCTGAATAATACGGCGGCCCGGGTTACTGAAATAGCAAAGCGCAGCCCAATAAAACATTCTCCCGCAGGCACTGTCGCCTGCGGCTCAGCCATTAAACGGCCACATTAGAGCGTCAGCTGGAAATGCTCGCACAGCGCCAGCCTGCCTGTTCGGGTGATATTCACCTCCCGAAACCCCGGGATCAGGGTGAACCAGCCTTTGTGCTGACCATGGCGCAGCAGTCCCGCCCCTACCGCCCCGCCGGAATGAAAACGCCGCTCGCTCCAGTCCAGGCAGGCGCAGCATACTCTGCGCCGGGTGCCGATCGGCACGGCGATCCCCAGGCGAGCAAAATGCGCCTCCCCCGCCGCCGTCAGCGCGTTGCCGTCCGGCGAGATCCACGCTTCACGCAATAAGAAATCATAGATACCCACCGCCACTTCGCCGGCGAGGTGGTCGTAACAGGTCCGTGCCGTTCGCAGATTGACCGGGGTCCGGGTGGTCAGCACAATGGCGCTTTTCCCGGCCATCGTCATCATATTTTCCAGCAAACCGGCGACGTCGGCTCCCGCCAGGCGGTAATAACGATGCCGCCCCTGCGCCAGGCACACCAGCAGGCGGCTGCTGACCAGACGACTGAGATGGGCGCTGGCGGTCGAGGCGGAAACCTCCGCCGCTGTCGCCAGCTCCGTGGCGGTCCATGCCCGGCCGTCCATTAATGCACAGAGCATTTTCGCCCGCGAGGCGTCCGCCATGGCGGAAGCCACCGTCGTGATGGCGACGGCCAACGACTCATCATTAACAATAACGTCAGCAGGTTTTAACATAGCGCCTCACAAAGTGGTGGCCCAGCAACGCGTCGCGTCCTGCGCCAGCGGAAAATTATCGGTCACCAGTATCAGACGATTGGCATGGTCGCTGTACTGGGTCAGGATATTGACCCCCTGCTCCGCCAGCGCATGGGCGATAGCGCCCAGTTCGCCGGGCTGCTCCTGTCTCAGCTTGCGGATAAGCGGCGGATAAACGCCCACCACCGGGATCCCCGCCAGCTCCAGCACCGTTCTGGCCCGCTCCCCTTCCGCGACCAGAAAATGGGCGTGGCATTGATTGCCAAGGGTGAAGACCCCGCCGCCCTCCAGCCCGACGCCGTTTTTCCCCAGCGTCTGCCCCAGCAACGCCAGCTGCCCGGGCCGATTCGGCAGGATCACATGAATATCATACATCGCCGCGTCCCTCCCGCTTTTCTACGCCATATGCGCGAATAACCTGCGCAATATGAATCTGGTAAGCGGAAAAAATAGTCGCTCTTCCCTCCGCCTGCGCCGCCAGGTGGCAAAGATTCCTTTTCCATGCCAGCACCGCTTCTTCGTCCCGCCACCAGGAGAGTGAGAGGATTTTCCCCGGCGTCGTCAGGCTCTGAAAGCGTTCGATGCTGATAAAGCCGTCAATAGTCACGAGCAGCGGCTTAAGCTCCGCCGCAAGATTCAGATAACGTGCCTGCTTTGCCGGAGTCACCTCGGCTTCAAAGAGTACCGCAATCATCGTGTCGTCCTTTCTCATGCAATGGTGACGCCACGGTATCGCGAAGTGTTAGCCCGATGCTTCGCCAGTAAACGAAGTATGCCTCCCCGCCATCAGCGGCAAAAAACCGCCAGGACATTCACCAAAACCATGCGTCACCATGGCGCTTAAAAAAAATTAACAGCCGTGCCACATTTTTTTGCTCAACGAGACGGTGAAGAAACTCGACTAACAATATGTTTCTATTAAATAAATAATTTAAACCCCTACTCTGCCTTCATCTTGCTGCCATAAAAGTGTGATCTAAATCGCACTTTTTGCAACGCCCGTTATAGTTAGCAAGCTTATTATAAACCCATCGAAAGCACAGCGCTTTCCACCTAAAAAGTTAAAAGGAAAAACACCATGAAAAACGTAAAATTACTTGCCGCTGCCGGTATGCTGTCCCTGGTTTCTTTCGCCAGCTTCGCTCAACACCCGGTCAGCGTCACCGCTGATACCCTGGACAGCGCGGAAGCAAAAATCGCCACCATCGCTAAAGATCAGGGCGCGTCTTACCACATTACCGAAGCCTATACCGGTAACCAGGTGCATATGACCGCCGAGCTGTCTAAATAAGAGAATGGTTGCAGAGGGAGCTGCCGGACAGGCCGCCTGACGGCGGCTCGTCTCGCTCCCACAGCTGATCAACACACAGCAATGTCGAGCCCCTTATGGGGCTTTTTTTGTTAATGCGCGCTGAATCAACAGCACGCTTAGCAGGACCACCATCAACCCCACCAGCGCCAGTCCCTGAATCTTCTGCCCGAGAAAAATCCAGCCCAGCAGGACCGCGGTCACCGGGCTTAGCAGGCTCAATGCCGACACCGCCGCCGAGGGAAGGCGGCTAATCCCGCGAAACCACAGCCCGTACGCCAGCATAGCGCCGGCTACGCAGAGCCACAGATAGCCGGCGATCTGCGTCAACGTCAGCGATGGTAATGGCGGATCGACCCACCATGCCACCGGCGCCAGTACCACCCCGCCAATCAGTAATTGCCAGCCCGTCAGCGCCATCACCGGCAGCGCTATCGCCCAACGACGAGACAGCCAGGTTCCCAGCGCCATGCTGACCGCCCCCAAAAATGCCGCGCCAATCCCCAGCGCATCCAGCACCGTATGCGGCGAAAGCAGCAGCAAAGCCATCCCCATGATGCCGCTGAGCGCCGGGAGCACCGCCGTCCACGGCGAACGCTGTCTGTCCACGCACCAGGCCAGCAGCATCACCAGCAGCGGCTGTATCGCCCCAATGACCGCCGCCAGGCCGCCGGGTAAACGATAGGCCGCAATAAACAGCAGCGCCTGAAAGGCGCCAATATTCAGCACCCCGGTGACCGCCAGCTTCCACCATTCATTGCGCAGCGGAAAGCGACGGCACCAGATTAACAGGGCGATCCCCGCCGGCAGCACCCGCAGCAGCGCCGCGATAAACGGCCGGTCGGGTGGCAAAAACTGCGAGGTTACCATGTAGGTGGTCCCCCAGATGGCCGGGGCCAACGCGGTCAACAGTAAATCGACACCGGGAGAGCGTGAGAGAAAGGCCATGATTTTATCTTCATATCAAGGTAATTTAGTAACTCAAGTATGTATCGATAAATATCTTGATATCAAGATAAGTGAGCACAATTGGACAAATCACCTCAGGCCGATGCCGTAGATCGCATTCTGGAACAGTGGAAACGGGAACGTCCGGATCTGGATTGTAGCCCGATGGGCCCCCTGGGGCGTCTGAAGCGCTGCGCCATGCTGCTGGAGCCGCGTATCGAAGCGGCGTTTACGGCTCACGATCTGGTGCGCTGGGAATTTGACATGCTGGCCACCCTACGCCGCTCCGGATCACCGTTTATTCTCTCGCCGACCCGGCTTTTTTCCACGCTGATGATCACCTCAGGCACCATGACGCACCGCCTGAAAGCGCTGGAAAAACGTGGATTTATCACCCGGCTGCCCGATCCGGGCGATGCGCGCAGTCTGCTGGTCGCCCTGACGGCGGAAGGACGCGAGCGGATTGATAAGGCCGTGGAAACCCACGTAGAAAACGAACGCCAGCTGCTGGCGGGGCTATCAGCGGAACAGCGCCAGCAGCTGGATCGGGCGCTGGCGGTCTTTATGCGCCTGCTGGAAGCGGACTAGCAGCCGGCGGCGATATAGTCGCCGTTGGCGCTCATCGGGATCACCGTCAGAAACAGCACGCAGGCAAATAAAATGAGGATCGCCCCGCCGGCAATTTTCACCGCCGGCACCAGCCATTTCAGGCGGCGGTCCCGAACGGCAAACAGGCTGACCGCACGCTCGCGGGCGTAGCGCACCGCCAGAGACAGAGCGAGAATCGATAACGCCGTTCCCAGCGACATGGTCATCACCGCGGCGATTCCCCAGCTGACAATCCCCAGCGCATTGGAAAACAGCAGGATCATCATCGCGCCGCTGCAGGGTCTGGCCCCTATCGCCAGCGCCACGCCGAGCCGGGTTTTCCAGTCAACGTGCGCCAGTTCGCGCCCGACGCCATGGTGCCCGCAGCCGCAGCGGTCAGGATGGTCATGGAGCGGAGCCAGCGAACCGCTGACCATTCTTCGCGGCCGCAGGCTTTTCAGCGTTTGATAAATCACATATGCGCCAAAGGCGCCTACCATCAGCGCGCTGATTTTCTCAACGTACCAACGGCTGGTGCTGAGATCGCCGGACGCCAGATTCAATCCGACCGCCAGAATAAAGACAAACAGGATGGCGCTTACCCCCTGCAGCAGACTACCCACAAACGGCACCACTCGTGCCGCCAGCAGACTCTCCTGATGGGTGCTGAGATAGGTGGTAACGATGAATTTTCCATGTCCTGGCCCAATGGCATGCAGTACGCCATACAGAAACGCTCCGCCCAGCAGCCAGATACCGCCGCTATATTGCTGGTTATTAAGCTGTAAAAGATACATCACCAGATAGCGGTGGAGCGTGATCTGAGTAGCCAGGCACCACTGAAGAAAAGTCCCCCAGTGCGCATGGAGCGCCAACCCGGCCCAGAGCAGCGCCAGCACAGGCAACCCCAGCGACAGCAGGCGCCGGTCACGAGTGAGAATGCGAGTTGTCATCATTTTTTGCCATTATGTGAACCTGAATCGCCCCCGGCAGGGAGGGGATCTGCCCTGCCGGCACGCTGAAAAACGCAGATATTGCGGGTTATCATGCCCGCGAATACGCATACCATCTGCCCATTCTAGCGTGAGACGCTTGTGGAATCTCATAACGCGGCTGAGCAGCCATGAACGCCGCCTCCATAAAGAAGCGTTTCCCTTCTTCCCGATGGTTAACGTTTATGCCAAGTATACTCAGCTGATGGAAATCGAATGAAAAAAATCGATATCGATCTTTCGCGTTTCCGGGGGCTGATGCCGCAATTTACCGACCCTGCCGACAGCTGGCCATACAAATGTCGGCATTGGGCAGTATCCATCTGCTGACCTGCACGCTGATCTATTTAGCGGTTGGCTACGGTTCAAAAAGGCTATTAGCGACCCGCCCGCAGGCGGCAAGAAGGGTCAGTATGGCGTCCGGGGCCATTATGGTGGCAATAGCGCTCCTGCTCTTCTACAGCCGGCAGGGATAATGCCGCCAGCGAATCCGCACAAATATATCACCGCCTGCGTTAAACTATTTGAGCTCTGTATACAGAGGTCCGGCGCCGTAAAAAGCTATTTTTTCGGCGAGCGCTTAGGATCTATTCCACGTGTAAAATGCAGGTTGTCAAAAATGCAGCAAAGCAAGCTCCTGACAACTCCAATAACCACTGATAAAAAACCATCAGGTACCATTAAAGCTATTTAAAAATAATAAGATACATTCACCACCTGCAACAACATACTCCAAAAGACTCCAAAAAAAACTGTTTTCCCTCTCCCCTACGCCTTCATGAGCTCCTGAAATTCACTCACGGCTCTCTTCGTCAATTAAGCTATACAGGGTATCATTCATATCACCAGGCTTATTATTGCTATTCTCTGACATAATTTTGCAGTATGGTTTAATTGCCGTTGTAGTGATGCAGTGAATGCTATCCAGACTGTCATATCGTTCTTCGAGCTCTGCGAAGCATCTTGCGCAATATTCACCGGAAGCGGAAACCAGGATTCTCCTGTGTGAGTAATGACGGTGAGTCTCCGGGTGTTTAATTATTACCATACTATCCACACACTCATGCAATCTGCGCTGAGGCAGCAAGGGAGAATCAAAATGTTACTGATCCATCTCCGGCAGCGAGGGAACCTCGTCATCGGGAGTTCTCCGTACCGCGCGACTTGCATAATGGTGTGTCTATCCGTCGGGTTATCGCCAGACCGATAGCCTGTGCCTCTGTATTTCCGGAGCGCATAACCACGAGGAATGAAGGATGAGTAAGATGTGGCCCCCTCCAGAAAATGTAGCATTTACTAACAAAAATCCATTTGACTCAGAATGTTACGTGAAGTGCCTCGCTCCCACCGGCGGAGGTACTTCATGATTCAACTCCATAGCGCCATTCTCACAACCCGGTTCGGCATGATATATGCTGGAGAACTTTATACGTTATAAAAAGCACCTGGTACTATGGCAAAAAATAAACGATTACAAATGCAATCGGACGATAACGCTGGCCTGACGAAGACTGACAGAATGTAATATATGCCTGCACAGAAAAGGGAATATAATGAAGAATAACGCCGATATCAAAAAAAGGAACTTCCTCACTCAAAATGAGATTGAGTCACTTCTTAAAGCAGCCAACACAGGGACGCATGCCGCACGTAACTATTGCCTGACATTACTCTGTTTTATTCATGGATTTCGCGCCAGTGAAATTTGTCGCCTGCAAATTTCTGATATTGATTTACGCTCTAAGTGTATTTACATCCATCGGCTTAAAAAAGGATTCTCGACCACTCACCCGTTACTCAATAAAGAGATTCAGGCGCTCAAAACCTGGTTAGATATCCGTGCGGCATATCCGCATGCTGACAGCGAATGGTTGTTTTTATCCCGCAAAGGCAATCCGCTTTCCCGTCAGCAGTTTTATCAAATTATTTCGTCCTCCGGCGGCAACGCCGGGCTAACGATTGAAATTCACCCGCATATGCTGCGCCATTCCTGCGGGTTCGCTCTGGCTAATATGGGGATCGACACCCGGCTTATCCAGGACTACCTCGGACACCGCAATATCCGCCATACCGTCTGGTATACCGCCAGCAACGCAGGCCGTTTTTACGGAATCTGGGACAACGCGAAAGAGAAACAGCGGAACCACATTTTGCAATAATGGCGTCTGGCAACGACAGGCTGCGACGTTTAACGCCATGGATGGCGTTAAAGTGAACAGCGGCCGCTGAAAACATTAATAAATATTAACCATACGGTGATTATGATTATTGTTCCTGCAAGTTCTTAATTCATTCTCACTGCCGCTACCGCCGATATCCTTGTAAATAATCTGGGTTTCAATTCGCTATTTATTGTCAGGTAAAACCATTCAGCATTATATTTTTCGTCTAAAGTGGCGCCACCATTCACTTTTCCCCCTGCAATTTGATATACCTGGCAATAAGCACGAATGGCGCTATTGTGATATGACATAAAATCTATAAAAATAAGAATTATCGTCTGGCGATATTTTAACTATGTGTAAATGTAATGTGACCATCTATTTTTACCGTGCCAACACCATGGCAACGTGAAGGATGAACGGTATATATACCTTCATATAATACGCCTTTAACATCGCGGATTATTTTTTAACCGTCCTGATAACGTCTTCAGGAGGGCACCTTCGTTCAACTTTATTTCAGGAGCAATGTATTGTGAATCGACGTCGTTTTCTTACCGCCAAAGAAGTGCAGGCCATGATGCTGGCGGCACGACAGGGGCCGACCGGCGAACGGGACTACTGTCTGATCCTGCTGGCGTTTCGGCACGGGATGCGCATCAGCGAGCTGCTCGATCTGCACTACCGGGATCTTGACCTCAACGAGGGCCGAATCAACGTTCGACGCTTAAAGAATGGCTTTTCCACCATCCACCCGCTGCGATTTGATGAGCTGGAAGCAATCGCCCGCTGGACTCAGGTCCGTGCCGGCTGGAAGGCCGCGCAACAAACCAACGCCATTTTTATCTCACGCCGCGGAACCCAGCTTTCCCGCCAGCAGGCGTATCGCATTATTCGCAGCGCCGGCGAAGTCGCCGGAACCGCCACCCATACTCACCCCCATATGCTGCGCCACGCCTGCGGGTATGAACTCGCGGAAAGAGGTACAGATACACGTTTGATTCAGGATTACCTTGGTCATCGTAATATTCGGCATACCGTGCGCTATACCGCCAGCAATGCCGCGCGTTTCGCCGGATTATGGGAAAGAAATAACCTGCTGGAAGAAAATTCGCACGGACAAAAGAAATGATATATTTATTTGATAAACAAGGATAATTTTAGAAGTGAACAAGTCAATTGGGGCCAAACTGTTTATATCATAAAAATGTTTTGCAATCTTTTGCAACTGGCAAGTGCATATATTTCCACAAATTAAATTTATCTATCTGATTATTAACATATTTTACCTTTAAGAAACTTTACTTATCTTTCCATCCTTTCCGCTGACCTGCAATATCATCCGCGCTGACCTCGCCCGCTTCCCCCGACTCTCTCCAGCAACACGCCAGAATATAAACCCAAAAAATAAAATAAATCAGCTCAATAAACCAAAATATGATTGCACAAACAGGAAAATAAGAACTTTATCTCAATGAGTCAAAATGGCCCCAATTGACTCATCAGTTGGGCGAAAACTGCGCAGAGCCGGCAGTCGGACCATTCGGCTGAAATAGGGAATGCCTGGAAGGCACAACGACTGCCAATTTCGGTTCGTAATATCGACATTGTTTAAAGGAAAACAACATGAAAATCAAAACACTGGCAATCGTTGTTCTGTCAGCCCTGTCCCTGAGTTCCGCAGCGGCCCTGGCTGATACCACCACGGTAAACGGCGGTACAGTGCACTTTAAAGGGGAAGTGGTCAACGCAGCCTGTGCAGTAGATGCCGGCTCTATCGATCAGACCGTTCAACTGGGCCAGGTGCGTTCAGCGAAACTCGCCACCGCAGGCAGCACCAGCTCTGCCGTTGGTTTCAACATCCAGCTGGATGATTGCGACACCACCGTGGCAACCAAAGCCTCTGTTGCCTTCTCCGGTACTGCGGTAGATAGCACCAACACCACCGTACTGGCGCTGCAAAACTCCGCAGCGGGCGGCGCGACGAACGTTGGCGTACAGATCCTCGACAAAACCGGTACCGCTCTGGGTCTGGACGGCGCGACGTTCAGCGCGGCAACCACGCTGAACGATGGCACTAACATCATTCCTTTCCAGGCGCGTTACTACGCGACCGGCGCGGCCACTGCTGGTACCGCTAACGCCGACGCGACCTTCAAAGTTCAGTACGAATAATTGACACATCAGGCAGGGATGCACTTCGGGCCAGGATGGCCCGTTATCCACTACGGAACTGGGGTGATAACGATGCAAGGAATGAAATCAGGTCTGTTGATATTTTTGCTACCGCCGCTCGCGCTTGCCGGAAACCAGTGGAATGTGACGCTACCCGGCGGAAACATGCGCTTTCAGGGCGTCATCATTGCCGAATCCTGCCGCGTTGAAGCAGGTGACCAGCAGTTGACGGTCAATATGGGGCAGATCAGCAGCAATCGTTTTCATGCAGCAGGGGAAGATACAGACCCTGTTCCTTTCGATATTCATCTCCAGGAGTGCAGCACCGCCGTCAGCCAACGCGTGGGCGTGGCGTTTCACGGCGTGGCCGATGGCAAAAATCCGGACGTGCTTTCGGTTGGCGAAGGTCCTGGCATCGCGACCGGTATCGGCGTCGCGCTGTTTGATAAAGAAGATCGCCTGATTCCGCTTAATAGCCCACCGGGCGTCTGGTCGCGGCTGTATACGGGGCCGACCACGCTCCATTTTGTCGCCAAATATCGGGCGACCGGGCATCAGGTTACCGGCGGAGCCGCAAATGCTCAGGCCTGGTTTTCTCTGACCTATCAGTAATTAACCAGCGGACATACCGGATGCAGGAAACAACGGTGAGTATAAAAGGGGAAAACGTGAGAACAACACTGGGGATGACGCGCTGTTTACTGGCGGGATTATTGATGATAGTCACCACCGGTTTCACCGCCCGTGCCGAAGCCGGCGTGGCGCTCGGTGCGACCCGGGTTATTTATCCGGCCGGACAAAAGCAGGTCCAGCTGGCGGTAACCAACAATGATGACAATAGCACCTATCTGATTCAGTCATGGGTGGAAAACGCCGACGGTCAGAAAGACGGACGCTTTGTCATTACCCCGCCGCTGTTCGCGATGCAGGGGAAAAAAGAGAATACCTTGCGCATTATCGATGCCACCAACAATCAGCTGCCGCAGGATCGGGAAAGCCTGTTCTGGATGAACGTAAAGGCCATCCCATCAATGGACAAATCAAAGCTCAGTGACAACACCTTGCAGCTGGCGATTATCAGCCGCATCAAGCTCTACTATCGCCCGGCCAAACTCGCCCTGTCGCCGGATCAGGCGGCGGAAAAGCTGACGTTTCGCCGCAGCGCGGGCACCCTCACGCTGATAAATCCGACGCCCTACTATCTGACGGTCACCGAACTGAATGCCGGCACCCGGGTGCTGGAAAATGCGCTGGTCCCCCCCATGGGCGAAGCCTCGGTGAAATTACCGTCCGACGCCGGTCGTGATATCACCTGGCGGACGATTAACGACTATGGCGCACTGACCCCTCGGATGAAGAGCACACTGCAATAGTCACGGGGAAACCAGCGTTATCCCCTGAAAGATAAAAAGAACTGACAGCCGGGCGACTTCGGACCGGAGGGACTATGTCACATCTGAAATATGGACTGGACCGCTTGGGCATCCGGCGTGCGCGGCGCGACGGCGCGGGATCGGCTGGCGTATTTGCCCCGCTTCCTTTTGCCCTTTTGCTTGCTTTGCAGGCCTTTTCCGCGCAGGCGGAACTCTATTTTAACCCGCGCTTTCTCGCCGACGATCCGGCCGCGGTAGCGGATCTGTCGGGGTTCGAAAAGGGGCAGGAGGTGCCGCCGGGCACCTATCGCGTGGATATCTATCTGAATAACGGCTTTATGACCACCCGCGATGTCACCTTTAAGGGCGCGGAGAATCATCATGGCCTGGCTCCCTGCCTGACCCGCGCGCAGCTTGTCAGCATGGGGGTCAATAGCGCTGCCGTAGCGGGAATGGATGCCCTGGCCGCCGATGCCTGCGTCCCGCTGACGGAGATGATCGAGGACGCCACCAGCCGTTTCGACGTGGGCCAGCAGCGCCTGTATCTCACCGTTCCCCAGGCTTTTATGGGCAATCGCGCGCGCGGGTATATTCCCCCGGAATTGTGGGATGACGGCATTACCGCCGGGCTGCTGAACTACAACTTCACCGGCAACAACGTGCATAACGACATTGGCGGCAGCAGCAGCTACGCCTGGCTAAATCTGCAAAGCGGCCTGAATATCGGCGCCTGGCGCCTGCGCGATAACACCACCTGGAGCTATAGCAGCGGCGGCAGTTCGTCGAGCAACGAGAATAAATGGCAGCATGTGAACAGCTGGCTGGAGCGGGACATCGTCCCTTTACGCTCACGCATGACGCTGGGCGACAGCTACACCAACGGCGATGTCTTCGACGGCATTAACTTCCGTGGCGCCCAGCTGGCCTCCGATGACAATATGCTGCCGGACAGCCAGAAGGGCTTCGCCCCGGTGATCCACGGCATTGCCCGCGGTACGGCGCAGGTGTCGATTAAACAAAACGGCTATGAGATCTATCAGAGCACCGTTCCCCCGGGGGCGTTCACCATTGACGACCTGTATGCCGCAGGCAACGGCGGCGACCTGCAGGTGACGGTGAAAGAAGCCGATGGCACCCGCCAGGTCTTTACCGTGCCGTGGTCCACGGTGCCGGTGCTGCAGCGTGAAGGTCATACCCGCTATGCCCTGACGGCGGGCGAATACCGCAGCGGTAACGGCCAACAGGAAAAACCCAAATTCGTCCAGGGCACGCTGCTGCACGGGCTACCGGAGGGCTGGACGCTATACGGCGGCACCCAGCTGGCAGACCGCTACCGGGCGTTTAACCTCGGGGTGGGTAAAAACATGGGGGAATTCGGCGCCGTGTCGCTGGACGTCACCCAGGCCAACGCCACGCTGCCAGACGACAGCGAGCACCAGGGACAATCGCTGCGTTTTCTCTACAACAAATCGCTCAATGAAGTGGGTACCAATATCCAGCTGGTCGGCTATCGCTACTCCACGCGCGGCTATTACAGCTTCGCCGATACCACCTACCGGCGGATGAGCGGCTATGACGTAGAGACTCAGGACGGCGTGATTCAGGTGAAGCCGAAGTTCACCGATTATTACAACCTCGCCTACAGCAAACGCGGCAAGGTACAGGTCAGCGTGACCCAGCAGCTCGGGCGGACCGCCACGCTCTACTTAAGCGGCAGCCACCAAAGCTACTGGGGTACCGACAAAGCCGATGAACAATTACAGGCCGGACTTAACGCCGCCGTTGACGACATCAACTGGACGCTGAGCTATAGCGTGAACAAAAACGCCTGGCAGGACGGGCGCGATCAGATGCTGGCGGTCAACGTCAATATTCCGTTCAGCCACTGGATGCGTTCCGATAGCAAATCGGTCTGGCGACATGCCAGCGCCAGCTACAGCATGTCGCACGATCTCGACGGCCGGATGAGTAACCTCGCCGGGCTGTACGGCACGCTGTTGGAGGACAATAACCTGAGCTACAGCGTGCAGACCGGCTATGCCGGCGGCGGCAACGGCAGCAGCGGCGGCACCGGATACGCGGCGCTGAATTATCGCGGCGGTTACGGCAACGCCAACGTCGGCTACAGCCGCAGCGATGGCCTGAAGCAGCTGTACTACGGCGTCAGCGGCGGCGTGCTCGCCCATAGTAACGGGGTCACCCTCAGCCAGCCGCTGAACGACACGGTGGTGCTGATCAAAGCCCCGGGGGCCGATAGCGTGAAGGTCGAAAACCAGACCGGGGTGCGTACCGACTGGCGCGGATATGCGGTACTGCCTTACGCCACCGAATATCGCGAAAACCGGGTGGCGCTGGACACCAATACCCTGGCGGACAACGTCGATCTTGATGAGGCGGTGGTCAGCGTGGTACCGACGCACGGCGCCATCGTGCGCGCTGATTTCAAAGCGCACGTGGGGATGAAACTGCTGATGACCCTGACCCGCAACGGCAAGCCGATCCCCTTCGGCGCCATAGTGACGTCAACGAGTAACCAGAACGGCAGCATTGTGGCGGATAACGGCCAGGTCTATCTCAGCGGGATGCCGCTGGCCGGCCGGGTGCAGGTGACGTGGGGAGAAGGGCCTGACGCCCGCTGCGTGGCCGACTATCGCCTGCCGCCAGAGAGCCAGCAGCAGGCGCTGAGCCAGCTGTCGGCCGTGTGTCGCTAAGGAAGGAATGATGATGACAAAATCACTGTATCTGCTGGCGGCCGTGCTGTCGCTGGCCATCGCCAACGCGTGCGCGGCGGACAGCACCATCTCCATTAGCGGCTATGTCCGGGATAACGCCTGCGCGGTAGCGGGAGAGTCGAAAGATTTTACCGTCGATCTGATGGATAACGCCGCCAAACAGTTCAATACCATCGGCGCCACCACTCCCGTGGTGCCGTTTCGCATCGTCCTGTCGCCCTGCGGCACCTCGGTCACTGCGGTCAAAGTCGGTTTTACCGGCGTGGCGGATAGCAACAACGCCAGCCTGTTAAAGCTCGATAGCGGCGCCTCGGCGGCGGCGGGCATGGGGGTGCAAATTCTGGATAGTCAGCAGAGTATGCTGCCGCTGAACGCCGCCTCGCCAACCATCGCCTGGACCACCCTATCGCCCGGGCAAACCAATATCCTGAACTTTTATGCCCGTCTGATGGCTACCCAGGTACCGGTCACCGCCGGGCACGTCAACGCGACAGCGACATTCACGCTGGAATTTCAATAACCGGAGGCTGAGATGAAATGGACTCACCCAGGATGGCTTCTGGCGGGCGTGCTGGCCCTGGCCTCCTTCCCGCAGCAGGCGGCCGATATCACCATCACCGTAAACGGCAAGGTGGTCGCCAAACCGTGCACGGTTTCCACCACCAATGCCACCGTCGATCTCGGCGATCTCTACACCTTCAGTCTGGTTTCGCCAGGTTCCGCCTCGGCCTGGCACAGCGTAGCGCTCGATCTGAGCAACTGCCCGATCGGCACCTCGCGAGTCACCGCCAGCTTTAGCGGCACCGCGGACGCCACCGGGTATTACAAAAACCAGGGGACCGCGGGCAATATTCAGCTGGAATTGCAGGATGACGGCGGCACCACGTTGAATAATGGGGCGAAGAAATCGGTGCAGGTGGATGATGCGACGCAGTCCGCCCATTTCCCGCTGCAGGTCAGAGCGCTGACGGTCAACGGCGGCGCCACCCAGGGGACCCTTCAGGCGGTGATTAACGTCACCTACACCTACGCCTGAAACAGGAGAGTAAGTTGATGAAAAAAGTGATCACCCTGTTAACCACGCTGCTGCTGATGAGCTGGTCGCTCAATGCCTGGTCCTTCGCCTGTAAAACCGCCTCCGGAGCAACGATTCCCATCGGCGGCGGCAGCGCCAACGTCTACGTCAACCTGACGCCCGCGGTCAACGTCGGGCAGAATCTGGTGGTCGATCTATCGACGCAGATCTTCTGCCATAACGATTACCCGGAGACCATTACCGACTACGTGACCCTACAGCGCGGATCGGCCTACGGCGGCGTGCTGTCGAACTTTTCCGGCACCGTAAAATACAACGGTTCCTCATATCCTTTTCCCACCACCACGGAAACCGCCCGCGTCATTTATGACTCGAAAACCGATAAGCCATGGCCGACCCTGCTCTACCTGACGCCGGTCAGCACCGCTGGCGGGGTGGCGATTTCCGCCGGATCATTAATCGCCGTGCTTATTCTCCGGCAGACCAACAACAAAGACGGCGACGACTTTCAGTTCGTGTGGAACATTTACGCGAATAATGATGTGGTGGTGCCGACCGGCGGCTGTGATGTTTCGGCCCGCGATGTCACGGTGACCTTACCGGATTACCCGGGTTCGATGGCCGTGCCGGTCACGGTGCACTGCGCGCAAAATCAGAACCTTGGTTATTATCTCTCGGGCACCACCGCCGATACCGCCAACTCGGTTTTCAGCAATACCGCGTCCTCCTCGCCGGCGCAGGGGATTGGCGTGCAGATGACGCGTAACGGCGGCATCGTGCCCGCCAACACCACGGTCTCTCTCGGCACGGTCGGCACCTCGCCGGTGAACCTCGGTTTAACCGCCACCTACGCGCGAACCAGCGGTCAGGTGACGGCGGGCAACGTGCAGTCCATTATTGGAGTGACGTTTGTCTATCAATAATGCCGGCCCGGCGCCGGACGCGACGCAGGAGGACTACATTCTCTCCCCCTGCGCGATGGCCGCCGAGGGGCTCTCCTCGCTGATGAGCGGCGGCCCATATCGCCCCGCGCGCTTATCCCTCCGCCCCGACGATCGGCGCGGGATTGCCGACACGGCCAGGGTCAGACGCATTGTGGTGTTCCTGCCGGACGATCCCTTCTGGCTGCTGTTCACCCTGCGACAGGCGGCAGGACTACTGCAGCAGAGCCCCGCTCCGCTACCGATGCTGATTCTCAGCCGCAGCCCGGCAAACTGGCTATGGCACACGCTGCTCTATCAGGTCACCCACCGCCGCCATCTCGGGGCGGTACGCGCGGTCGCCTCAGACCTGCCCTGCCGGCAGCTGGCAAGGCTGCTCAGGCACAATGCTTTGCCGGAGTATCCTCTACTGGAGCAACTGGCGTTTCAGGAGATGGCCGCCTGCGGCAAACCGGCGGCAGGCGTGAGTAAACCGGAGCTGGAGACCGCGCTGGGCTGGCTCGCCGGAGACAGCATCAATCACCAGGCGCAGCGGCGGGGGCTCAGCCACAAAACCCTCTATACCCAGAGAAGTTCAGGACTAAAAAAGATGCTGGAACATCATCCCCACCTGGCCGGCCGCTTTCCCGGCAGCCAGATAAAAGGGCCGAAGGCACGGATCTTCACCACGCTTTCGGCCTTTGAACGCGAGTTCGTCCATGCCATTCACTGCCGGCAAATCTTTCCGGTGTTCCAGCCGATTACCGACGGTCGTTTGATGTTGCAGGGTATCGAAGTACTCTCCCGCTGGCGACGCAATGGTGAGGTACTGCGTCCCTGCGAGTTTCTGCCGCAGATCAAAGCGGAATACGCCTGGCTGTTGTTAACCGCGTTTGTCCTGCAGGAGGCGGTACAGCAGATTAACCAACACCCGGGCGACTACTATTTTGCCGTTAACGTCCCGCCGGAGATTGCCGGGAATGACAACATTATCCGCATGATGGAGACGGCGCGGCAGCAGCTGCTGGAGCCTGCGTGGGCGGACAGACTGGTACTGGAATTTGCCGAAACTGTCGATCTTAACCGTCATGGCAAAATCGGTGAAAATATCACGCAATTACAGCAGCAGGGCTTTCGTATTATGCTCGACGACTGCTTTTCACAAAGCAGCGTGATGTTTCCGGTCAGATCGGTGCGCTTTAATGAGTACAAACTGGACATGAGCATCGTCAACGATCTGCAGAGCGACCCGCAGGCGTTGGCGCTGATCAAAAGCCTGATCTATTACTGCCAGCTTTCCGGCAGCCGCTGTATTGCCGAGGGGGTTGACAGCCTGGAGAAATTTAACCGGCTGAAGACGCTGGGCATCGATCGTTTTCAGGGCTACCTGATCTCCCCGCCGGTCAGCGGCGACAATCTGACGGCTCTTATCCAGCGCTTTTCACCCGGCCGTTACCCCACCAGCATTGCCGGATAATCGCTGTTTACTGAATAAGTGACCGCGCCATTCCCCAGCCGTAGGCCGGATGACGAAAGCGACAAAAGACATCGCACGCAGCGCCGTGCCCTGCGGCGACTGACGACGTATCGCGATGTTCGTCATCTCAGCCTCTGGCAGAAACGAGCCGCATCAGGAGTAAAGGACGGCAATGAGCGAGGCGCGAGCGTGTTATTCTCATTACCCTGACTATTCTTTAGAGCCTATCCCTGTAGGCGTTATTATCGCAGGCAGTTTGACCACGGACAGCGCGGAGAAACCGAAGCGTACACGTAGTACGTGAGGGTTTCGAGCACTGCGCAGCGTCAAAATGGCAAGTAAAATAGCCCTAATGGGACAGGCTCTTAGTATTTCAGTCCGCGATAGCCTTGCGCATATTGATACCCGTGACCCCAAAACCGCTGGTCTCATAGATATGGCGGGCTCGGGTATTATCTCCTGCAACACGCAGTCTGATCTCATTGACCCCCTTCTCCCGCAGATACGCTTCAAAAGCACGCAGAGCCTGTTTGCCAAGCCCCTGTCCCTGGCAGGCGTTGAAAATATGAAAATCATAGATAAAAACGCTACGCCTGGCCGCATCTGGTTTATACCACAGATAGCCTACATGCCTGTCAGACTCATCTAATTGCGCAACAAGAGACAGTAAAACTTGCCCATGCGTATTAACTCCCTCAGTAAGCGCTTCCGCTATTTCCTGCTTCGCTCTCGCGAGGGAATCACTGCGGGATAGTCCATAATTTGACGCGATCTCATCTGCGTAATCAGGAATAAAATATTCAAGATAAGCAGGGTACTCGTCTTCAGTCATTGAGTGAAACGAGATCATTTATTACTCCTTAGCGATAGTCCCTACGGATGAAAGGACAATATTAATAGCGCTAACGGCTACGCAACGCCATTATTATTCCCTGGTGGTAGCAGGTTGATTGCAATTGATGGCCTTAAAGCGGTATCTCACCGTCCACTTCTGGCGGTGAGTTCAAGCGATAGACGCGATATCTCGGTTGAATTGCAACAATACGGTGGGGCTGAGCGTGACAGTTTATGCCGGTACGTCAGGCGCCCTAAGGCGTGGACTTATACCTCCCCGACATGTCATGATGCGAATGGGTTAAATTTTTGTATATGTCGTCCACCGGCGGTGGCGAATACAAAATGGCATACTTATTCAGGCGATGAACGATGGCGTACTTGAATTATTTATTAACATTTATTGAACAAAATCCTGCGCTGGCGGTGGGTTTTAATATCATTCTGCTGATCATTTCTGGCTTGTTTTCGCACCTTATGTGCAAATTTTTGCTGATTAAAGTGGTACGCAGAGTCTTCTTCGCCAGCCATAAACACGACGTTCCTCTGGAGAAGGACCGGCGCATTGCCGAAAAGCTGTCAAATTTCATTCCGGTTATTATCGTCTATTACGTTTTGCAGTTTATGCCGAATATGCCGGCATCGCTGGTGACGGCGATTAATACCTTCTGTGGGATTTTGTTTTTTATTTTTCTGTCTGTCTTTTTCAATGAGATGCTGGATATTGTCAACAGCTCTTATTTGCGCAAAACCAAGCGTAAAAATCACTCGATTAAAGGCTATATCCAGATAGGAAAAATATTAATTCACGTCATTGCGGCGATTATGATCCTCGCCGTCATGTCGAACAAATCGCCCGCCATCATTATTTCCAGCCTCGGCGCCGTGGCGGCGGTGCTCATGTTAGTGTTTCAGCATACCTTGCTGTCGCTCGTCGCCAACGTCCAGCTTTCGTCAAATGACGTTCTCCAGCTGGGGGACTGGATTGAAATGCCCGATAAAAACCTGAGCGGCGAGGTGACCGATATTGCGCTACACACGATTACTATCCGCAACTGGGATAATACGATCTCACGAATTCCGACTAAAAATTTCCTGACCGAAACCTATACCAACTGGCAGGCCATGTTTTCTTCCGGGGCGCGGCGAATTATGCGCAGTACCTATATCGATCAGCACTCGGTGAACTTTCTCTCTCAGGAGACGCTGGCCCCGATGCTTGCGCTACGGGGGGTGAATGAGCCGCTGGCAAAGTTGCTCGATGGCCGTGATCCCACCGGGGTGGCGGACAGTTGGTTTATGGATAACGGGTTGACGAATTTAACGCTGTTTCGTCACTATCTGATGGCCTATCTCGCCGAACGAGCGGATATTATTAAAGATATGTACATTGTGGTGAGGACGTTGAAGCCCTCGCCGTCCGGGATCCCGCTGGAAATTTATTGCTTTACCTCTTCTACGTTGTGGATGGAGTATGAGAATACTCAATCAGCAATATTTGAATATATTACTGCGGTCGCCGGACAATTCTCCCTGCGCTTATATCAATATCCGGCGGGTCACGATTTCTGGCGCCTATCGCAGGAAAGCGGCATCCGGGATAGCGCGCGGCCTCCAGCGGATGGTTAAGCTGTTCAAATACCGCTCCGGCGTGCGGCCTATCTTCCGCGCTTCGCCGAAGCGGGGCTGAGAGCGGCCCATGACGTTCCCCAGATGGTCACCGGTTTCAGCTCCGGCCCTCCGCTGACATCGCCCCCATTTATGGCCTGAACGATGACTAACGCACTTCTATAAAACTCTTTAAGATAAGGCACGATTTGCAAAGCGCACGCCTTGCCACTGCCTGAACAGACAAGATGCCGCACTTTGTCACCTGAAAAAAGATAAGGAGAGTCCGTTACGGACTTTTCACCAGGCCGGTGCCACGACGCCGGCCGGAATAATTTTGTTCAAGAATGGGATAAGACTATGGGTTCACAGGTATCCACAGCAGAAGACTCACTGCTGCGGCACAGGTCGTTCGTCGCATTTTGGCTGGCGCGTACCTGTTCATCATTTGGTTTTCAGATGTTTTCAGTTGCCGTAAGCTGGCAAATTTATGCCATCACCCATAGCGCGATGGCGCTCGGGATGATCGGTCTGATGCAATTTTTACCTTCAGTATTGTTGGCCTTACCTGCCGGACATCTGGCGGATCAGTTCGATCGCCGCAGGATTGTGCTGCTGGGTCAATTCATTGAATGGGTGGCGCTGCTCGGGCTGGTGGCGCTGACGCTGCTGCATTGGGCGGACAAGATTGAGATCTGGGGACTGGTCTTTTTGATTTCGGTGGCGAAGGCCCTCGAGTGGCCGGCGATCACCTCGATGCTGCCGGCGCTGGTACCGCCGCCGATCCTGGCACGCGCGATGGCGGCCAGCTCAGTCGGGGGGCAGGCGGCGGTAATTATCGGCCCGACGCTGGGTGGCCTGCTGTATGTGGCGGGTCCGGAAGTCGTGTATGGCGTTTCCGCGCTGTTCTATTTGTTCTCTCTTGTGCTGGTTAGCCGACTGCGCTACGAGCGGCCGACGCAAACCCGCCTGCCAATGAATCTCACTAACCTGTTTGCCGGCGTGCGTTTTATCCGCGAGCGCAAAGATGTGCTGGGCGTGATTTCACTCGATCTGTTTGCCGTGCTGCTCGGCGGGGCGACGGCGCTGCTGCCGATCTTCGCCCAGGATATTTTGCATACTGGCCCCTGGGGTCTGGGGATGTTGCGCGGTGCGCCATCGGTTGGCGCCCTGCTGGTAGGCGTCTGGCTTAGCCGCCACAAGCTGGAGAAAAACGTTGGCTTGATCATGTTTGCCTCGGTCGCCGGCTTTGGCCTGGCGACACTGGTGTTTGCGCTTTCCACGCAGCTGTGGCTTTCCCTGCTGGCACTGGCCACGCTTGGCGGTTTCGACATGGTGAGCATGGTGATTCGCGGCGCGCTGGTGCAGCTGGATACGCCGGATGAGATGCGTGGTCGCGTGAATGCGGTGAACGCCATCTTCATTAATACCTCGAACCAGCTTGGGGAATTTGAATCCGGCCTGCTAGCCGCATGGATGGGCGCCGTTCCGGCTGCGGCCCTTGGGGGTATAGGCACGCTGGTGGTGGTTGCCATATGGATGACCATTTTCCCGCATCTGCGCAAAAGGCAGAAGCTGGAAAATGAAAGCGTAACCTGATTTATCTTCAGGAGGCAGACGCTCCTCCTTCATCACAGCAGCCTGAAATTTAGCACCGGTTTTCACCGGTGCCTTTATTTCAGGCGCGGATATCATCATACGCGCGGGTATTATCAAACTCATGTTTGGCAAACGGGCATAGCGGGATGATCTTACGTTGCTCGCCCCGCATTTTTTCCACCACCTTCGCCACCAGTTTTTTACCTACCCCCTGCCCTTTCAAACTGGGGTCGACATCGGTGTGTTCAATAATACTGAGATGCTCGCCGGTGGGAACAAACACAATTTCAGCGACCTGATTCCCTTCGGCATCATTGACGTAAAATTTATTGTAGCCTTCCAGTATTTCCATTATCTCCTCGCTTATTTTTGGCGATACTTCAGGGCGCCGCTCGGGCAGGTATCGACGACGCGAACCACCGTGGCGACATCCGTTTCATCCGGGACGATCCACGGCTTACGCTTCAGATTGAAGAGCTTTGCGCTACCGCGCACGCAGTTACCCGAGTGCTGACAGATGGTCGTATTGAAGTAGACATCTATCTTCTCTCCGCTATAGGCACGGTAGCCCGCTTCCAGCAGTTCCTTATCCATGACATTGCCTCCGTTATTTTTATTATTCAGCAACTAAGCATAGTCCTCGCCACAGATGCTGACCACAGGCGTCAACAGAAACCGCTCGCTGATATATGCCAGGCGCTCCATTGTTAATGCGAAATAAACGCATTGCTATTCATCTTTTTAGCCAAACCTTCCCGCAACGAACGGCAGAAATAGAAGAAGTTAGTCTGTCCGCTGGCTTTTATTTATGGATAAGGGCGATTAAACTCACTCCACAATGGTATGAGCGCTCAGGAAAGATCCCTTGAATCGTCTGGTGAAGCTGGCACGCCCGGCACTATTTTTAATTTTATTCTCCCTCTCTGGTTGTACATTATCGCCAGCGATTCCGGTATTAGGCGCCGTATTTCCTGGCTGGTTTTTCTGTTTATTGGGCGGTGTGCTTTTACTTATCCCCTGCCATATCCTGATCGTCCGTAAAGGCTGGCAAGCGCGGTTTTCGCCGCTGGTATTCAGCTACCTGGCTCTGATGTTCCTGTTCGCCACGATCCTGTGGTTCCTTTTCTTTGCTAACTAAGCCGCTATGACAAACTCCAGCCCAAGCGTATTCCGCAAAAAGTGGCCTCTGCTGGCCCTCGTCCTCGCCGCCATCGTGGCGCTCATTCTGGTTATCTGGCAGCTCCAGACGTCGCCGGAAACCAATGACGCTTATGTCTATACTGACACCATCGATGTGGTGCCTGAAGTGAGCGGTCGGATCGTCGAGCTGCCGATCCGCGACAACCAGCGGGTGAAAAAAGGCGAGCTGCTGTTTCGTATCGATCCACGTCCCTATCAGGCGATGCTCGATGACGCCAGGGCGAGACTCACCACCCTGGATGCGCAAATCATGCTGACCCAACGTACGATTAAGGCTCAGGAGTACAACGCACAGTCGGTGGCCGCCGCCGTGGAGCGCGCCAAAGCGCTGGTTAAACAAACCACCTCGTCGCGCACGCGGCTGGAACCGCTGGTGCCGCAGGGTTTTGCTTCGCAGGAAGATCTCGATCAGGCCAGGACGGCGGAAAAAGCCGCCCGCGCTGAACTGGCGGCGACGCTATTACAGGCGAAGCAGGCTTCCGCCGCCGTCACCGGCGTCGATGCGATGGTCGCACAGCGGGCGGGGATTCTGGCGCAGATTGCGCTGGCCGAACTGCACCTTGAATTTACCGAAGTCCGCGCCCCGTTCAACGGCGTGGTGGTGGCGCTGAAAACCACCGTCGGCCAGTACGCCTCGGCGTTGAAACCGGTCTTTACCCTCATGGATGACGATCGCTGGTACGTGATCGCCAACTTCCGCGAAACCGATCTTAAAAACGTCCGTCCCGGCGTACCGGCGCGGGTCACCATCATGACCAACCATGACAAATCCTTCGCCGGGGTGGTCGACTCCGTCGGTTCCGGGGTACTGCCCGAAGGCGGGAGCGTGATTGAAGGTCTGCCGATTATTCAGAAGAGTATTAACTGGGTCCACGTTTCACAGCGCTTCCCGGTGAAAATCGCGGTGCAAGACCCCGACCCGGAACTGTTCCGCATGGGCGCCTCGGCCAGCGCCGTGCTTCAGCCTCAATAAGGAAGCGGTATGCACAACTTGTGGTCGTTTCTGCACCGGGAACTCCGCGATGTGCCGGGGCGGGCGAACTATACCCTGCGTCTGACCCTCAGCTGCTCGGTATTGATTACCCTGTTTATGACCCTGCAGATCCCTTTTTTAGCCGTGGCGCTGATCGTGGTGTTTTACGTCAGCCAGCCCAATGTGCTGATGATCAAACTGGTGAGCGTGGTGTTTTTTCTCACCGTCAGCATCGCGCTGGGCTGCGTGCTGCTGATCATCAAATGGACCTATGACTATCCGCTAATCCGCCTCGTCGCCTCGGTGCTGCTGTTTTTCGGCGCCATCTACCTGATGCGGGTGCTGGGCAAGCTGGGGATGGCCTTCTTCGTGGTGGCGCTGGTGGTGATCTACGCCCAGACCTTCCCGTCGATGACCAGCCAGAGTGAGATTCTGGTGCGCCTGCTGCTGTGGCTGTGGGTGGTCATCAACCTCGCCATCGTGGTCACCCTGCTGGTTAACGCCTGCTTTCAACAGGCGTTTCCCGGCTATCAGTTCAAAGCGCGAATCATCGTACTGCTGCGCCAGGTGGCGCAGCTGGTTGTACAGAGCGGTACGCTGCAAAACCAGCCGACCTTTAAAGCGATCGCCGAACAATCGACCCAGCTGCAGTCCCTGTTTAAGCTGGCTACCCGTTCCAGCCCTGAGATTGCCGCCGACCCGCAGGCGTGGCAGTCGCTGATGGCGGCCGCGCTGCATTGCTACCATCTGTCCGCGCTGCTCCAGCCGGGGGATGACCACCCCGCCGAGCGCCAGCGGCTTTCCGCTACGCTCTCATCGTTGGCAGAACATTTGCACGGCGGCGCGCTAAGCGCCGACCAGCCTGACGCGATCGCGCGGGATACGGCAAACAGCGTCATTTTGCAGGAAATGGCCGCCACGCTGCGCAAACTGGCGCGCGGCGAAGCGGTCGCGCTGCCGGCCGGGGAAGAGGAAAAAGCACCTCTGCTGCTGCCCGACGCCTGGACCAATCCGGCCTATCTGCACTTCGCCTTAAAGACGCTGCTGGCGACGCTGCTGTGCTACGTTTTTTATACCGCCGCCGACTGGCAGGGCATCCACACGATTATGCTCAGCTGCGTGATTGTCGCCCAGCCGGGACTGGGCGCGACCTTGCAAAAAACCTGGCTACGGATTGGCGGCGCCCTGCTGGCGACGCTGCTGGCGCTGCTGATGATCGTGTATGTGCAGCCGCATACTGAATCTATCGTCGGGCTACTGGCCATGACCCTGCCGGTGATGGCGCTGTCGGCCTGGATCGCGGCCGGCTCGGAACGCATCGCCTACGCCGGGATTCAGATCGGCTTTACCTTTTCGCTGGCGTTCCTCAGCTGGTTTGGCCCGCTGACCAATCTCACCGAACTGCGCGATCGGGTGATCGGCATTTTGCTCGGCGTGCTGGTCTCCTCGCTTGTGCATCTCTACCTGTGGCCGGATAGCGAAGCCCTGCAGCTTAAATCCCGGCTGGCGCGGCTCTACCGGCAGATAGCGGATGCCCTGCGCGCCGGCGATGATGAGGTCGAACTGGTGCCGCTCTTTCACTCCCTGAACGGCGCCGAAACGTTGATGCACCGGGTCGCGGCGGAACCGCTCAATGCCTGGGCCCACCCATATCCGCAGGCAAAAACGTGGCCGGTGAAGGCGACCTACGGCCAGGCTCAGGAGATCGTGCGCTTTAGCGAAGGCTACCGGCTGTATGCCGCGCCGGGAGATGATTTTCTCCAGCGCTGCGCCGCGCAGCTCCAGACCTATGCCGATGATATTGAGCAGCAGGCGGCCCCGGCGCGCCCCGGCGCGCTACATCCGGATCCCCATAATCCTTTTGGCGCGCCGCTGACCACCTTGCTGACGACACTCCCGCGGTGGTCGTCCACACCTTCAGCGATCCCGCGACAGGCAGATAAGTCATGAAAAAAATGGACACCGTGGCGCGCTTCCTGCGCTATTCCCCCCTCGCCTTCGCCCTGACGCTGGTCACCGGGTGCGCGTTAATTCAGGACGACCCCGGCCAGGTGAAAATAGTGAACCCACAGCAGGCCGAACTCGCGCAGGTGATTCACCTGGCCAACAGCGGCTGGCCGACGGCCAGGTGGTGGGAAGGCTATCACGACGCCCAGCTCAACATGCTGGTTAACCGCGCGCTGCAAAACTCTCCGACGATGCAGGCCGCCCGGCTGCGAATTGCGCAATCTCAGTCCACCGTTGAGCTGGCGCAGTCGGCGCTGGGCGTGCAGGCCACCGCCGTGGCGGCGCAGAACCGGCTGCGGGTGACCAACAAGCAGTTCACCTGGCCCTACTCCTATTCGTTGCCGGTCGATAAAAACGGCCCCTGGTACACGCTGAATACCGTCGGCGTCGGCGCGACGCTGAATATCGATTTATGGGGCGCCGATCGCGCCCACGTTGCCGCCGCCATTGGCGAGAAAAACGCCCGCCAGGCTGAGACCGCCGGTATTGAGCTGGATCTCGCCAGCAGCGTGGCGCAGCTATACTTTGCGATGCAGGCCACCTTCCAGAAGATTGAGCTGCTCAACCAGCTGGAGGAGATTGCCCGCCTCTCGGTGCAGGCGCATGAACATCGCACTCGGCGCGGGGTTGAGGATAGCGTCGATATCGCCAATGCCCAGGCCGAACTGCTGGCGGCGCAGCAGCAGGTGATTACGGCCAAAGGCACGCTGACGCAGTACCGGGAGACGCTGCGGGCGCTGATCGGCGCCGACGCGCAGAGCATGCCGGCGATCCATCCCGTGCCGCTGCCGACCTTGCAGGAGACGCTGCCCGACTCGCTCTCCTTTGAGCTGCTGGCCCGCCGTCCGGACCTCCAGGCGCTGCGCGGCTACGTCACCGCCTCATTAAACCAGGTGGACGCGGCGAAAGCGGCATTTTACCCGCACTTCGATATCAAGGCCTTCTGGGGATACAACGCGCTCAGCGTCGGCGATCTGTTTAAATCATCATTCCAGCAGATCAATCTGCTGCCGGGCCTGTATCTGCCGATCTTCGACGGCGGGCGTCTGAATGCCAATCTGAAATCGGTGCGAACCGCCAGCAATATTCTGATCAAGCAGTACAATCAGGCGGTGCTGGACGCCGTGCGCGATGTGGCGATCGGCTCCAGTCAGTTGAACGATCTTAACCAGCAGGTAGCGCTGCAAAAGCTGAAAGTGACGGCGGCGATGGCGACCACTCACAGCGCCAGCGCCCACTATCGGCGGGGGCTGGTCAGCTACTATGCGGCCCAGGAAGCGCGGCGTCCGGCTATCGCCCAGCAGCTGTTGCTGCTGGATATTCAGGCGCAGCAGCTCAGTAGCGACATTACGCTGATCAAGGCGTTAGGCGGGGATTATCGCGGCCCGGCGCTGGAGAAGCTGGCACGATAAGCCTGTCGACGGGGCGGCAAAAAGCGCCCCGTCGACGCTCGCCCGCCGGGAGCAGGGCGTTAGTTTAATACCTGCCATTCCCGCGCCTGATTTAGCGCCTGAATGCGCCCCTTCACCTGCAGCTTCTCATACAGCTGCTTGAGATGCCATTTCACGGTTTCCGCTGAAATCCCTAAGGCCCGCGCCATCTCTTTATTCGAGTAGCCCTCGGCAATCAGGAGCAGGGTTTGCCGTTCCCGCTCGGTTAAGCGGAGATTCGCCGGAGCCAGGCGAGGGGCTGCCGGCAGGATCCCGGCGGCGCTAAATCTGGCGATGAGCTGCGCCAGATCGTCGCTGAATGCCTCGTCCTGTCCGCCGCGCTGCTGCAAAACCGCCAGCAGCAAGGCCAGATCCCTCCCGCCATCCAGCAGGCTACGTAAAAGCTTCTGGCGAAACGCGCGGCGTAGCACGGGAATGCACAGCGCGAGCGCCTGCTCCTGCTCCCCCGCCCGCCACAGGGCGACGGTCTGAATGAGCCGCAGACGCACGGCGAACAGCCACTCCCCGCCGCGTTCCTGCTCATCGGCCAGTGAATCCAGCTGCCGCGCGGCCGCCAGAGGTTCTCCCGTCGCCAGCCACAGGCGGCTCTGACTCAACATAATACAGGCGGCAACCCCGTCATTTCTCCCCGCCGCCGCAGGCGCCAGCCGCTGTAGCCGCTGGAGCAGGCCTTCGGCAGCGGCGCGATCGCCAGCCTCAAGCGCGTGGGTAATACGTTCTGCCAACAGCGGCGCCTGCGCCCGGAGCCACCCGCGCTGAACCGCCAGACCTTCGGCATGCAGCAGTAATGAGGCCATCTCGTCTGGCTGACCGTTGAGCCGCGCCTGCCTCGCCAGCACGATATAACAACGGCTAAAGCCCTCCGGTGGGCAAAAGTCATCGATCATCGCCAGGCGTAGCGTCAGCAGGCCATGAATGCGCTGCACCTCGCCTTGCTCCCAGGCAATTTCCGCGAGGATCGGCGCCAGCGTTGCGCCGCTACTGGAATACGGGCCGGTATGCTGTTCGGCGTGACGGAACGCGCGCATGGCCTGTCGCTCCGCCTCGGCCAGGTTGCCCTGGCGCAGATACCCCTGGGCCATCACGAAAGCCCGATACACGGCCACGAACAGGTTGCGGTTTGCCGTCCGCACGCCGGCGACCCGCTGCTGCACATCCAGCGCCTGCTGTGGCCGGGCGTGCGCCAGATGGCAATAGCTGAGAATATTGCACACCAGGCCGTCGACCCAAACATCACCGCAGGGAACCTCATGCAATAAGGGTTCGACGATCGCAATACTCTGCGCAATATTGTCGGCAAAAGCTTCGCAAATAGCCCGAACCACGCGTAACTTCACCCATGAACTGTGGGCTAGTTCGCTACGGCTGGCCGCCGCCAGCGATTCGATAGTGTCCAGCAGCTGGCGAGCCTCCTGAAAGCGAAAGCGGTGCGCTAACGCCCACGCGAGGTGGGTTTGCAGCTCAATTCTTGAGGGATCCAGATTCGCCGGCAGATAGCGGATCCAGCGCACCATCGTGTCGATATCCCCCTCCTCCGCCAGCGACTGCGCCCCCGCTTCCGCATGCCCGGCTCCCGCCTTTCCGGCGTCCAGCGCATGACGTATCGCCTCCGCCCACAGCTGCTGGCCGGCAAACCAGCTGCTGGCATGTTCATGCAGGACGCGGATATCAACCTCCGTGCTCTGCCGCAGGCGTTCCAGCAGCGCTTCGCGCATCAGCGGATGGTAGCGAAACCACACCCCCCTCTCGTCCAGAGCGGAAACAAACAGATTGCGTTGCGCTATCCACGCCAGCATCGCTTCGCCGTTGTTTTTCCCGGTGACGGCATCGCACAGCGCCGGGTGCAGGCGGTTAAGCATCGAGGTGTGCAGGAGAAAAGCGAAAACCTCCGTCGGCAGGGGCGCGAAGATAACTTCGTCCAGATAGCGGGAGATAGCGCGGGAAGCGGTGTTTAGCTTACCGTCGGGATGATAAGCATGGGCGTTGCCGCAGGATAGCGCGGTCATTTTCATCCCCGCGATCCAGCCTTCCGTCAGGGCTATCAGCCGGGGAATATCCTGCGGGTCGAGCGTCGGCGATCGCGCGTTCGCAAAGTAGGTGCTGGCTTCGGTAAGGTCAAAACGCAGTTCATTATCATAGATCTCCACCAGCCGATCCTCGATTTGCAGACGGCTCAGCGCCAGCGGCGGCGGACGGCGACTGGCGATAATCAGATGCAAGGCCGGCGGCGCGTGCTGTAAAAGCCAGTTCAGGCCATCATGCACATCGGGGTGGGTAATATTCTGGTAGTCATCCAGAATCAGATACAGCGGGGCCGGGCAGCGATGCAGCTGGTTAATCAGCTCCGCCAGAAACAGCCGGAAATCTCCCTCTGGATTCCCCGCCGACGGCGGGTTGCCCTCCTGCCAGAGTGGACGCAGCGCCTCCTGCAGATAGCGCATAAACAGCCAGGGCGTACCGTCGTCTTCGTCGATGCTCAGCCACGCCAGCGTATCGCCCTGCTGCTGGCGGTGGCGATACCACTGAGCCAGCAGCGTGGTTTTGCCAAATCCGGCAGGGGCGCACACCAACGTCAACGCGCTGGTGGCAGCGGCATCCAGGCGTTGTAACAGGCGCTCGCGCCGCTGCAGCGCGCCCGGCGAACGCGGGGGCGTAAAGCGGGTGGCGATCAGCGGTAAGCCGCGCGTCAGGCGGAACGGTTCCTGGTGAACAAACGCGGTGAGTGACTCATCCGTCAAGGGCAAAAATTCCATAGCGCCATTACCTCTTCATCCCATGCGTTCCCCATTATCCCCCCCCAACCGGGGGGTAGGCCACGGTTATCCATACCTATAGAGTAGTTTTATCCACGGTAACCGATGGGCGCTACGCCAGACGTGCGGCTTCACGCGGCCAGCCTTTGCCCATCAGGCATCCCACATTTCTTAATCAGTACAAGGTGAGTACAGAACATGGCTATCGAAAATAAAGTTGCTTTAGTGACCGGGGCCGGCCAGGGCATTGGCCGCGGTATTGCTTTACGTCTGGCTAGCGATGGCGCGTCGCTGATGCTCGTCGACGTCAATCCTGAGGGGATTGCCGCGGTTGCCGCGGAAGTCGAGGCCCTGGGCCGCAAAGCCGCCACCTTCGTCGCCAATATCGCCGATCGTGAACAGGTATTTGCCGCCGTCGATCGGGCGGAAGCGGAGCTCGGCGGCTTTGATATTATCGTCAACAATGCGGGGATTGCTCAGGTGCAGGCCCTCGCCGACGTCACGCCTGAAGAGGTTGACCGCATCATGCGCATCAACGTCCAGGGGACCCTGTGGGGGATTCAGGCCGCAGCGAAAAAATTCATCGATCGTCAGCAGAACGGCAAAATTATCAACGCCTGCTCCATTGCCGGGCACGACGGTTTCGCCCTGCTGGGGATCTATTCCGCGACCAAATTCGCCGTTCGCGCCCTGACCCAAGCGGCGGCGAAAGAGTACGCCAGCCGCGGGATCACCGTGAACGCCTACTGCCCGGGAATTGTCGGGACCGGTATGTGGACCGAGATCGACAAACGCTTTGCCGAAATTACCGGCGCGCCGGTCGGTGAAACCTATAAAAAATACGTTGAAGGCATTGCCCTGGGCCGCGCTGAAACGCCGGATGACGTCGCAAGCCTGGTCTCTTATCTGGCCGGCCCGGACTCCAATTATATCACCGGCCAGTCAATCCTGATTGATGGCGGTATCGTTTACCGTTAATCCCCGAACCGGGCTGTTGTCTGCGCCAGCCCGGTCAGCCGCTCTCCCGTTTTTGTCCCCTCGCGTAGCTCTTAGCATTCATTAGCGTACCCGCCCTCTGCCAGCGCAGTAGCAAAAGCGCTGGACTTAATTTTATACCGATCATAAACTTTTACCAGGTAAAATAAAATCATCAGCAGAGGCCTGCTGAGGGAGCGCATCATCAATGAATACCCGGCAAAAAGCGGAAGGATTACGTGAGCAAAAAAAGCGTCTCACGCGCCAGCAGCTTTCCAATACCGCCACCGAACTGTTTATTAAGCAGGGCTTTGATAACGTCACCGTGAGCGATATTGCCGCAGCGGCGAAGGTGTCGAAAATGACCGTGTTTAACTACTTCCCGCGCAAGGAAGAGCTCTACTTCGATCGCATCGACGAAATCCACCAGCTCCTGCAGGAGGCTCTGGAACGTCACCGTGCGCTGTCACCGGTCGCGGCGCTCAGAGCCCTGACCCGGGAACTGATCGAGCAGGAACATCCGCTTATCAGGATCGATCGGCGGGTTGCCGACTTCTGGCAAGGCGTGGCCACAAGCCCGGCGCTACGGGTGTATGCCCTGGAACAGTTTGCCGAACTGACGCGGGCGCTCAGCAATATGCTCGCTGCGCGTCTCTCTGCGCCTGAGCACGATCCCGTTGCCGGCCTGGTTGCCAGCATCATTCTGAATAGCTGGCGTATCGCTTTTACCGAAGCGCTGCGTCAGCCCGAACATCTTGCCGCCACCGCCGTGCGGGAGCGCTTTCTGACACTGCTTGATAGCGGGTTTCGCGCCGCTGAAGCGGCGGCGCAGGATACGCCCTATGCCTGAGCCACGCGGCCGGAACTGACCTCATCATGAACAGAACCCTTAGCGTTATTTTTATGACCATCTGGCTCGATGCGATTGGCATCGGGCTGATTTTTCCGATTCTGCCGCAGCTTCTCAAAGAGGTGATGCAGACCGCGGATATCGCCCACTACATTGGCATCCTGGCGGCGCTGTATGCCCTGATGCAGTTTATCTTCGCTCCGCTGGCTGGCGCGCTAAGCGATAATTTTGGTCGACGGCCGGTGCTGCTGATCTCCCTGGCCGGTGCGGTGGTTAACTACCTGATCATGGCCTTTGCCAGCCATCTGTGGCTGCTGTTGCTCGGGCGGGCCATCGCCGGGCTGACCAGCGCGAATATCGCGGTGGCGATGGCATGGCTGACGGACATTACGCCCGCCGGGAAACGCGCCAGCCGTTTCGGGCTGTTTAACGCCACCTTCGGCGCGGGCTTTATTATCGGCCCGCTGCTCGGCGGACTGCTGGGGGATTACGGCGTCCGGCTACCCTTTATCGTCGCCGCGGGACTGAACAGCGCGAATGTACTGCTGGCCCTCTTCGCCCTGAAAGAGTCGCGCCGGCCGGCCAGGCAGAAAATGGCGTTCGCCGGGCTTAATCCCCTGCGCCCCATGCGCTGGCTATTCTCCGTCAAAGGGCTGCTGACTATCGCGCTGGTGTTCTTTTTCCTCAGCGCCAGCGGCGAGGTCTATGGCACCTGCTGGGCGCTGTGGGGTCAGGATATGTTTCACTGGAACGGCCTATGGATTGGCCTGTCGCTCGCCGCCTTCGGGGTGTGTCAAACTCTGGCGCAGGCATTTTTACCCGGCCCGGCCACCCGTCTGCTGGGAGAGCGCGGGGCGATCCTCGGCGGGATAGCCTGCTCCAGCACGGCATTAATTGTCCTGTCGCTGGCCCAGCAGAGCTGGATAGTCTTCGCGGTAATGCCGCTGATTGCCCTCGGCGGCATCGGTACGCCGGCCCTGCAGGCGCTGGCCACCCGCCAGGTGCAGGCCGACAAGCAGGGGCAGCTTCAGGGGGTGCTGGCGTCAACCGTCAGCCTGGCATCGATTGTCGCCCCGCTGGTGTTCTCAAGCTTATATTTCGGCTTGCGTAGCGAATGGCCCGGGGCTATCTGGCTGTCGGTTGTAGTTCTCTACATCTTCGCGGTGCCGTTGATCTATCGCTGCACCCGCGCGCCGTCCTGATGGGCCAGACGAAAAAAAAGCTGGCGCATTACGCGCCAGCCTGCGGGAAGCCAGTAGCCATTGCCGTCAGGCGTTGGTCACCGGTTTTTGTGCGGTTTTGTTCTGGGCATTTTCCAGCATCCGACGCACCGGCACGATCAGAACGCAGAGTACGGCAGCGCAGATCAGCAGCGCAATCGAACAACGCGCGAACAGGTCCGGCAGCATATCCAGCCGATCGGCTTTCACCTGACCGCCAATCAGGCCTGCCGCCAGGTTCCCCAGCGCGCTGGCGCAGAACCATAGCCCCATCATCTGGCCGCGCATCCTCTCCGGCGCCAGCAGGGTCATGGTCGCCAGACCAATCGGGCTCAGGCACAGCTCGCCCAGCGTCAGCATCAGAATACTGCCCACCAGCCAGAACGGGGATACGCCGGCCCCACCGTTGCTCAGCACGTTTTGTGCCGCCAGCATCATCAGGCCAAAGCCGGCCGCGGCGCAGAGAATGCCGATGACAAACTTGCTGATGCTGCTCGGGCGCACGCTTTTGCGCGCCAGCGCTGGCCATGCCCAGCTGAATACCGGCGCCAGCAGAATGATAAACAGGGCGTTAATCGACTGGAACCACACCGCCGGGATCTCGAAGTCGCCGATCGTGCGGTTGGTGTAGTCATTGGCGAACAGGTTGAACGAGGTCGGTTTCTGTTCAAATGCCGACCAGAAGAAGGCGGCAGAGACCAGCAGAATAAAGCACACCAGCAGGCGCGCGCGCTCTTTGCGGCTTAATCCGGCAAACATAAACAGATAGATAAAGTACAGCACCACCGAGGCGGCAATCACGTACACCAGCATGCTGGCAACCGCCACCGGGTTAATCACTATCACGCCCTGCGCAATCAGGGTGATGATAACCGCCGCGCCGACGGCCAGCGCCAGCAGCCAGGCGCCCACGCCGTTCTTCTTCGCCACCGGGCTGTTCCAGGTCGAGTCGAGGCCCACTTCGCTGTCGTAGCGTTTCATTGCCGGAACGGCAAAGACCCGGAAGATCACCAGCGCCACCAGCATCCCGATACCACCGATACCGAAGCCCCAGTGCCAGCCGTGCGATTTGATCAACCAGCCGGAAATCAGCGGTGCGATGAACGACCCCATGTTGATGCCCATGTAGAACAGGGAGAACCCGCCGTCACGACGCGCATCGCCTTTCTTGTACAGCGTCCCCACCATGACCGAGATACAGGTCTTGAACAGACCGGAACCGAGCACGATAAACATCAGGCCGATGAAGAACAGGCTGTCGCCCATCAGCGCGGACAAGGCGATCGACAGGTGGCCGAGCGCAATCAGAATCGACCCGTACCACACCGCTTTTTGCTGACCCAGCCAGTTATCCGCCAGCCAGCCGCCGGGCAGCGCCGCCAGATACATACTGCCGGCGAAGATACCGACGATCGCCGAGGCGTTTTCACGCGCCAGCCCCATCCCGCCGTCATAAACGGTGGCCGCCATAAACAGGATCAGTAAGGGACGAATGCCGTAAAATGAGAATCGCTCCCACATTTCGGTAAAGAATAGCGAACCTAGCGGATAAGGGTGACCAAAGAAGGTCCGGCTTTCATTTTTATTAACAGAGGAATGCATAACTTCTCCAAATAAGGTGCGCCGCAGCGCTGATAAACCGCGGAAAGCGTGTTGACCATTTATTCACCTGGTCAATCATTTACATTAGGCATGATGTTTTTTAACTATTTGATAACCAGATAATGGTTTTGTCTAGCCCCTACACCCCATCTTTTAGATGAAAAGTCGACAAACGTCTACTTTTATAGATTTTAAGTTGGCTAACGACAAAATGTGATTGACATCTCAAATCATAACAAACAACCAACTTATACCTTTATAAACAATGTGTTGTGAAATTGAATATGGAAACTCATCGCCGGAGGGCGCTGGCGATATAACACGATAAAAAGCAGGGTAAATACGAGGTTGGCGCTATCTATGGCAACAAGCTGCGATAAATGGCGCTATTGTGGTTTTTGTAAAATGGCGGCTCGGCGGCGAGGATGAGAAAGTGCGTCGAAGGACGCTAAAGACGGCTAACCCGCCGGGGATTATTGCGCGATATATGTGTACCAACGGTCTGTTTTTTTTGCCATTTCGTCCATCGGGTCGACCCAGAGCGCATTCCCCCCCGGCGAGAGAACTATGACCTGGCGTAGACTGGCCAGCTCCGGTTGTGGAGCACCACCCGGTAGCCATCATGATCGACGAATGTCCGCCCGTTAACGTCCCAGTAGGGATTAAACGCCCTGACCGTGCAAAAACCAGCCTGCGCCATCCTGCCGCAGGCGCGCTGCCAGTCGGCGCGGTCCGGGTAATACAGAACCAGTAAATCTTCCTCGGTCTGCGCGGGTTGGACCGGATGAACATGGCAGTGGGTAAACTCAATATGCCAGGGCAAATCCGCGCCGCCCAGCATAATCCCGCTGAAGCCGGCATGATCGACGAAGTCCGCGATTCGCATCAGCCCCAGCCCCTGAGTGTAGAGGGCGCAGGTACGTTCAAGGTGGGTGACGGGTCGGGCAATTCGCATATGGCTAAACATGGCAACCGGCTCCTCCGGGTCTGGCGCGCGCTCCGCGATGGAGGGCATCCCCCTTAATCTATCCACGTTTCAGGTGGCCATTTGTCGAGAAGAGCCCTTGCTCTCCGGGCAGCCAGGGGCGAAGGAACTGGCGATAGCGTCTGAACGTTGCGTGGCTGATCCAAATGAATCCCCGGAGATGGGTTAATAAAAGCGAGCGCACGCGACACGACATTCGCCCGGCGAAGTCATATACTGGACTTCGACAACCCCGCCCCGGAGGCCCGATGCTCAGCTCTTTTTCCTGGATTAACCCACCCGCTCAATGGCAGCGCGATAACGATAAGCTCAGCGTCATCACCGATGAGCAAACCGATTTCTGGCGAAAAACCTGGTACGGGTTTGAACGTTTTTCCGGCCATATCTTCGCCACTGACGTCGCCGGGGATTTTACTTTCCAGGTGAAGGTACGCGCGGATTTCAGCATGCTGTATGACCAGGCCGGCATCATGCTGATGTCCGATGAGCGGCACTGGCTGAAAGCGGGGATTGAATTCAACGACGGCGCGCCGGCCATCGGTAGCGTGCTGACGCTGGAGCATTCGGACTGGGCAACCGGTCTGTTCTCCGGTAATCCGCGAGAGTTCTGGCTGCGGCTGACCCGTAAAGACGACGCGCTGAGATTACAGTATTCGGCGGAAGGCCATCACTGGCCGCTGCTGCGGCTATGCCATTTCCCGCGCGGTGCGGCGAAAGTGGGCGTGATGTGCTGTACGCCCGAACGTCGCGGGCTAGCGGTGGAGTTTCTGGATATGGCGCTCTCCCCGCCGCTGGATAAGCCGCTGCACGATCTGAGCTGACTCCCGACGTCCTGAGTCACAGCCTTTTCATCCGCTTGCTGCCCGCCCGCAGAGCCAGAGCAATCTCCCGTCAACCGGGGCCGTCGCTGGCGGCGGCAAGCAGCGGGACAATCAGATCGCTCATCGGCGTAGGAATGCCATAATGACCGCCAAATCTTTGCACCACCCCATTACGAATATCCCATTCCAGCGGGCGCCCGGCCTCGCGGTCGGCAAGAATAGAGGTGCTCAGGTCCGCCGGCGCGCGATGGAAACCGGCGATAATCTCCTGCGGGACGTCATCCCCCAGTTTCGCGCCATCGGCCCGCGCAACCGCGAGGCACTCCTGCAGGTAAGCGAAAGCCAGATCGGTGATATCGCGGCGGGAGAACATCCCCGCGCGACGCCCTGTCAGCACCATTAAACCGGCGACCGCGTTCTGCAATAATTTACGCCACGCCACGGTATGAAAATCGGCGCAGACCTCAACCTCGCAACGCGTCCCCTGCAAAACCTTCAGTACCCGCTCCGCGGCCGGCGTATCCGGCAATGTCAGGCGCGGCTTAGCCCGCAGCCAGACCGAAGCATCGGCTTCGCGCTGCGCCGGAAACCACACCACCGAGGGCAGCACCGTCGCGCCAGCGACGTAGTTCGCGAACTGCGCCTGCTGCTCGATCCCGTTTTGCAAGGCGCAAACCACCGTGTTCTGCTGACATAACGCCGCCAGCCACGCGGCCGTCGCGGGCAGCTGTGTGGTCTTCACCGCAACGAAAACCAGGTCAAAAGGCTGCTTAATTGCCGCCGGATCGGTTAATACCGGCCCTGGTACGATGATTTGCTGGCCGTCGAAACGTAATACCAGCTGCGGATGCGCGGTGCGGCCGCACACCACCGGCGTACGCCCGGCTTCATGCAGCGCGGCGGCTATCGTGGTTCCGATGGCGCCTGGGCCAATCAGCGCGACGCTGGGATTTTTTGCCATCATGCACATCTCCTGATTATCCGTGGCCGCCTGAGCGGCTTGGGGTGAACACTCGTCGCACCGCCGACCGTCGCCGGCAATGCGATTGTTTATTGGCATACGGATACGTAGCTGAGCTATAACTTCTGACGTCCCTACCCGCAGCGGAGAACAACATGTATATCACATCGCAACGTCTGACCATGCGGCCTGTTTCTGAATTCGACGTTGCCGACCTGTTCAGAATTTATGGCGATCCGGCCACCAATACCTTTAACCCTGCCGGTCCCTACCCCGATATCGCCCATGCACAAACGGTGCTTTGCCGTTGGATAGCGCACCGCAAAGCGCAGGCCTTCGGCAACTGGGCCATTTCACTGAATGAAGCGCCGGAGAGGGTGATCGGGTTTGGCGGCCTGAGCGTGAGTACTTACGCCGGGATAACGCTCAATAACCTTGGCTACCGTTTTGCGACCGAGGCCTGGGGAAAAGGGCTGGCAACCGAGTTCTCTCGATTTGCCGTTGGCTATGGCTTTGCGGAATTATCCCTCAATACCATCTCAGCCGTCGTCAGAGGCAATCACCTGGCCTCGCAAAAAGTGCTGTCAAAAGCCGGGTTGAAATATGTCAGAGAAATTAATGATGTCGCCAATGCGCCACCCAGCCTGCTGTTCAGCCTCAGCCGTCATGAGTGGTCAGGTCGGTGAGGTTCCCGGGAATGGCAGCAGCCACATACCGTATTGCAACAGAGCACGTTTTTGAGCGCCGACCAAACATCCCGGTAGCCTGCCCGGGTGTTCAGATACTCGCCTTGCGCTCCCGCTCATCGTGCGACAGATAAAAAGAACTTTCTCAGCAAAAACGAGACTCGATTCAATATCTATAATAACGCTGGTAAATCAAATGACATTGCACCAGAAATCAATATTCCTGCCCATATAAGGTGCAAAAAGACAATTATCCTGGATGGGTTTAACGGTTTATTCCATGGCATCTTTTTTGCTTAAGTCCATTTCCCCGGATAGAGAGATGATGAATATGGCGTCTGGATTATGCAATTACAATATGAGCCATGATGCCCGCCCCTTCGTACAGATAGGCTCATGGATAAGTCATACAGATGGCTATTTGCTTCAAAATTTTGCAGAGAGAATAGCCACTATCGCGATTAATCCTGTTTCCCATCAGGATCCAGATAAATCCTGTAAAGAGGCCCGCGCTGCCGAATATACCGGCGTGAATATCGCTGGACGCAAGCGGTTCCCGATTTATTTGTCCCTTCCTGTGTCCGCCCTAAAGTATTCAGGCGGCGATGATCAGACCGCTCTTTCACTTTATTCCCGATAAGCATATCCCTGTTAAGGAGGGCATCATGCGATATATTCCAGGGAGGATACCGGTTATCCTTGCGATCGGTAATCTCTTCTTTACCTGCGCCGTATCCGTAGACCTGACGATTGCCACCCTGGTGGGCTATCAGCTGGCACCTTCTTGCGAGCTGGCCACGATCCCGTTTGCCCTCATTACTGTCGCCGGCGCGTTCTCGAGTATGTTTGCCGCCGGTATGATTGGTCGGGGAAACGAAAAAGCGGCGTTTATACTGGGGTCAGTATGCGGTACAGCCGGTGGCTTACTGTCATTTCTTGCCGTACTGAAGGCCAGTTTTCTACTGTTCTGCACTGGCTGCTTCCTTGTCGGCATCTATCAAGCCTTCAGCCAGTATTATCGTCTGGTGGCTGCCGACCATTCCCCTGCCGAGGCAAAAGGTCAGGCGATTTCTCTGGTGATGGTTGGCGGAGTTGTCGCGGCGATCCTCGGGCCGCTTCTGACGATTATGGCCCGGGATATTCCCGGACTTCCTCGCTTTGCGGGTGTTTACCTCGTGGTGGCAGGGCTGGGGATTATCTCCGCCCTAAACCTGGCGATATTCCTGCGCGGCGCTCAAAAGCATCCCCCGATTCCCGCTGCCGGCACCATCCCGATATCCTCCCCCACCAGCCGGGAGTTAATGCGCCGCCCGGATTATCGTACCGCCTGGCTTCACCTGGTGGCCGGGTCCCTGGTGATGCTTTTTCTGATGACGGCGGCGCCGCTTTCAGTTACGCATCACCACACCATGAATGACGGTGCGCTGGTCATTCAGTTACATCTCCTGGGTATGTATGTCCCTTCGCTGTTTACCGGCATACTGATCAGGAAAGCAGGCCTGCCATCTCTGCTGTTCGCGGGCATCGCGCTCAACATAGCCGCTATCGCGATAAACCTGACCGGCGAATCCATGCTGGCATACAGTTCAAGCCTGCTTCTGGTCGGGGTCGGCTGGAATTTTATGTTTGTTGGCGGTTCAACGCTGCTCAGTCTCTCTTATCGTGATAATGAGCGAAAAAAAGCGCAGGGTCTGGCCGAAACCAGCCGCTTTGTTTTCTCCGCGATAGCCACATCAGGCGCGGGCGTAGGGCTGGCATTTCTGGGCTGGCAGCGACTGGGTCTGATGATGTTACCCGTTTTACTGATATGCCTGATTTCCACCTGGCAATACAAACGTTCTCTCAGAAAGTCCCCCATCAGCGCTTCCCATTCTGTTGAAGAAGGCTCTTAGCCCGACAATGGATAATGGCGTCGTTCGGGCCAATCGGCGCCTTCGCCGCCGTCGGGCCGCCGGTAGATCGTCCGCCAAGTAACTTGCATTTTGATAGTTACTATGTCAATTTGCTCCAGAAAGCCACCTATCCATCCAGGCCAGCCCATGAAAAATGAACCGCTTTGCAACGCTCCCTGCCCCATCGCCCGTAGCCTCGGGCGCATCGGTGACAGCTGGAGCATGATGATCCTGCGCGACGCCTTCGCCGGCTTTACCCGCTTTGACGAGTTCCAGAAAAGCAGCAACGTCGCGCCCAATATTCTTTCGCGCCGTCTGAAGGCGCTGGTAGACGACGGCCTGCTGGAGAAGGTTTGCTACAGCAGCGCACCGCCGCGCTACGAATACCACCTCACGCAAAGCGGCCGCGATTTTCGCATGGTGCTGCTGGCGCTGGCGGAATGGGGTAACCGCCACTTCTCACCCGAAGGCCGTCAGATGCAGCTGGTGGAAAGTGAAACCCAGCGGCGCGTGGAGCCGATCATGGTCGATAAAGCAACCGGGGAAGAGATTGTCCCGGGTAAATACGCGATGGTGCCGGGCCCCGCGGCCTCACCGATGATGAAGTACCGTCACCAATATCTGCTGCGCAAGCGTGAGGGCGATAGCGGGCAAAAATTCCAACCCGAACTCTACAGAGATGCCAACAATGAATCCGGCCAGTAAGAAAAGAGCCCTCGTTCTGGCGGCACTCGCCGTCGCCGCGTTGGCGGCGGCGAGCTACGGCGCTTACTGGTGGCATACCGGGCGCTTTATCCAGACGACTGACGATGCCTATGTTGGCGGCGACATTAGCGCCATCTCCAGCAAAATCTCCGGCTATATTCAGCAGCTGGCGGTGCAGGACAATATGGCGGTAAAAAAAGGCGACCTGCTGATTCGCATTGATGACCGCGATTACCGCGCCGCGCTGGCAAAAGCCGCCGGAGAAGTGGCGGCGCAGCAGGCCGCGCTGGCCGATATCGTTGCCACCCGGCAGCTACAGCAGGCGACGATTGCCGGCTCTGCGGCCTCGCTACAGGCCGCGACGGCGGCGGCCGAAAAATCGGCTAACGACAACCGACGTTATAACGCCCTGGCAGCATCCAGCGCGATTTCCGCGCAAATCCGTGATAACGCCTCCGCCGATTATCGCCGGGCGCGCGCCGAGCAGGAGAAAGCCAAAGCGGAGAAAACCGCGGCCGAACGCCAGCTGGCGGTGCTGGATGCCCGCCAGCAACAAACGCTGGCCGCCCTGGCGCAGGCTCAGGCTAGCCTCGAGATGGCCACGCTGAACCTCAGCTATACCGAAATTCGCGCGCCGTTCGATGGCGTGATTGGCAACCGTCGCGCGTGGTCCGGTTCGTTCGTCAGCAGCGGCACGCAGCTGCTTTCCCTGGTTCCCGCGCACGGCCTGTGGATTGACGCCAACTTCAAGGAAAACCAGCTGGCGCATATGCGTGCCGGCCAGCCGGTGACCATCGTGGCCGACGTGCTGCCGAACCGCACCTTTAAAGGCTATGTCGCCAGCCTGGCGCCGGCGACCGGCTCGCGCTTCAGCATTCTTCCTGCGGAGAACGCGACGGGGAATTTCACGAAAATCGTTCAGCGCGTGCCGGTCCGCATTGCGCTGGAAGGAGAAGGCGCAAAACTTGACGTACTGCGCCCTGGGCTATCGGTGATCGTCACCGTGAACGAAAAGAGTCGCCGATGAGCAGCGCTCAGGCGCTGCCCGCCCCGCAGGGTCTGTCGATGCCGATGGCGAAGAAGATCTTCGCCTTCGCCAGCATGTGCGTGGGAATGTTTATCGCGCTGATCGATATCCAGATCGTGTCCGCCTCGCTGCGGGATATCGGCGGCGGCCTCTCGGCGGGCGACGATGAAACCGTGTGGGTACAAACCAGCTACCTGATCGCCGAGATCATTATTATCCCGCTTTCCGGCTGGCTGGCGCGGGTCATGTCGACGCGCTGGCTGTTTGCCGCTTCCGCGGCGGGCTTCACGCTGATGAGTCTGCTATGCGGCTGGGCATGGAACATCCAGAGTATGATCGCCTTCCGCGCCCTGCAGGGACTGGCGGGCGGATCGATGATCCCGTTGGTTTTCACCACCGCCTTCGCCTTTTTCCAGGGCAAACAGCGGGTCATCGCCGCCGCGACGATCGGCGGCCTGGCTTCTCTGGCCCCCACGCTTGGCCCGACGGTGGGCGGCTGGATCACCGAAAACTTCAACTGGCACTGGCTGTTCTTTATCAACGTCGTTCCGGGGATTTACATCGCGGTTGCCGTACCGCTGCTGGTAAAAGTGGATACCGCCGACCCCTCGCTGCTGCGCGGCGCGGATTATCTCAGTATCCTGCTGCTGGCGGCGTCTCTCGGTTGCCTGGAATATACCCTCGAAGAGGGCCCGCGCTGGGGCTGGTTTGACGACACCACCCTGGCGACCACCGGCTGGATCGCCCTGCTGTGCGGCGTGGCGTTTATTATTCGCACCCTGCGCCATCCGCAGCCGGTCATGGATCTTCGCGCCCTGCGGGACCGAACCTTCAGCCTCGGCTGCTATTTCTCGTTTATGGCCGGGGTCGGCATCTTCGCCACCATCTATTTAACCCCGCTGTACCTCGGTAGCGTGCGCGGTTTCAGCGCCCTGGAGATCGGCCTCGCGGTATTTTCCACCGGTCTGTTCCAGGTGATGTCGATCCCGTTTTATTCCTGGCTCGCCAACCGCGTCGACCTGCGCTGGCTGCTGATGGCCGGGCTGATCGGCTTTGCGGTTTCGATGTACAGCTTTGTCCCGATAACCCACGACTGGGGGGCCGACCAGCTGCTGCTGCCACAGGCTTTTCGCGGACTGGCGCAGCAGTTTGCCGTCGCGCCTACCGTAACCCTGACGCTGGGCAGCCTGCCGCCCGCCCGGCTTAAGCTGGCCTCCGGGCTGTTTAATTTAATGCGCAACCTCGGCGGCGCCATCGGCATCGCCCTGTGCGGAACCGTGCTTAACGACAGAACCAATTTGCATTACAGCCGTCTGGCGGATCATCTGAATAACGCCAACCTGGCAATGAGCGATTTTGTCCAGCGCAGCGCGGCAAACCTTGTCGCTCAGGGGATCTCCCCGGATGCCGCTCATACGGCGGCGCTGAAGAATCTTTCTGCTCTGACGCTGCGGGAGGCGCGAACGCAGGCATTTTCCGATGCTTTCTATCTCATCATGATCGGTTTTTTGATCGCCGCGCTGCTGGTTCCCTTGATGAACAAGCCGCAGGCACACTGATATTACAGGAGGGTTAATTATGGGCGTTTCAGCTAAACGTATTGTCGTGACCGGAATGGGGATCGTCAGCCCTCTGGGCTGCGGCGTACAGCACGTATGGCAGTCGCTGCTGGCAGGGAAGTCAGGTATTTCAAAGCTTAACGAGCAGATGGTCGAGGATATTCCCTGCAAAGTGGCCGGGCAGGTTCCGTCCGTCGAACAAGATCCGCTGCATGGCTTCGATCCGCTGGCGGCCATCCCGGCGAAGGAACGCAAAAAAATGGATCGTTTTATCGAGTTTGCGCTGGTTGCCGCGCGTGAGGCGCTGACGCAGGCCGGGTGGTCGCCTGTATCGGCGGCAGCACAAGATCGCACCGCAACGGTGATCGCCACCGGGATCGGCGGGTTCAGCGAGATCGCCCACGCGGTACATACCACGGACGAACGCGGGCCGCGCCGCCTGTCTCCGTTTACCATCCCCTCTTTTCTTGCCAACCTGGCCGCCGGACATGTGTCTATCGCCCACGGTTTCCGTGGCCCCATCGGCGCGCCGGTCACCGCCTGTGCGGCAGGCGCGCAGGCCATTGGCGATGCCGCACGAATGATCCGCAGCGGCGAGGCGGATATCGCCCTCTGCGGCGGCGCAGAAGCGGCGATCCATCGCGTTAGCCTTGCCGGGTTTGCCGCAGCAAGGGCGCTCTCCAGCGCCTCCAATGACCGGCCGGAAGCGGCTTCCCGCCCCTTTGACCGCGACCGCGACGGCTTTGTGATGGGAGAAGGCGCCGGGCTTATCGTGATTGAGTCGCTGGAACACGCGCTGGCGCGCGGCGCCACGCCGCTGGCAGAGCTGGTTGGCTACGGCACCAGCGCAGATGCTTATCACCTGACCGCTGGCCCGGAAGACGGCAACGGCGCGCGTCGGGCCATGGAAATAGCCATTCGTCAGGCGGGGGTCGCAGCGGAAGAGATAGACCATATCAATGCTCACGCCACCTCGACTCAGGTGGGAGACAAAGGTGAACTGGCGGCGATAAAAAGCCTGTTCGGCACGCATCCCGTCGCCATTACGTCCACGAAATCAGCAACCGGCCATCTGTTGGGCGCGGCCGGCGGGATTGAGGCTATCTTCACCATTCAGGCGCTGCGTGACCAGCTGGTGCCGCCGACGCTGAACCTGCATCATCCCGATGAGGATGCAGCAGGTCTGAACCTGGTGGCGCTGGAGGCTCGTCCACAAAAGATGCGTTATGCGCTGTCGAACGGTTTTGGCTTTGGCGGCGTCAACGCCAGCCTGCTGCTGAAGCGCTGGGAATAATCGTTCAGTTCCCCTCAGGCAAAGGCCGGCGGGGGACTTTCACCAGGTGAAAACGCGTATTGATACTCACGGTTTAATTCAGTTTCTTTATGATTAAGTTTTCCTCCGCGTTAAGGTTCAACCACCATGACCCAACCATCAGAGCCGACAGGTGCCAGATATTATTTAATCCGCCTGCTTGCTGTCGCGCTAACGGGGATCCTCGCCGGTATCGCCGGCATGGCGCTGGCGCTGATTTTACATGGGGTCCAGCATCTGGCCTTCGGCTACAGCCTTGACCAGCTTGTCAGCAGCGAAACCTTTCTCGAGGGCGTTACCGGCTCGCAGCATCTGCGCCGACTGACGGCGATCATCGGCGGCGGGGCCGTCGCCGGTTTTGGCTGGTGGCTGCTGGCACGCTATGGCAGGAAGCGCGTCGCCATTGCCGCCGCCGTGGCGAACCCTTGCGCGCCGATGCCGGCGGGCACCACGACGATCCATGCCCTGCTGCAGATTATTACCGTCGCCCTCGGTTCCCCGCTGGGGCGTGAAGTCGCGCCACGCGAGATGGGTTCGCTGGCGGCGGGGATGGTGGCGCGCAAATGTGGTCTTGCTGAAAACGAAGCCCGGATTCTGATTGCCTGCGGCGCGGGAGCGGGCCTGGCAGCCGTGTATAACGTTCCGCTGGCGGGGGCGATATTTACGCTGGAAGTCCTGCTGCTGTCGTTCAGCTGGGAGAAAGCGCTGGCGGCGATAATAACCTCGGCGATAGCGGCGTGGGTCGCCACGCTGGGGCTGGGGGATGAATCTCAGTACCACTTCAGCTCAGCAGCGCTACCGCACTCCTTTATCGGCTGGGCGATAGTTGCCAGCCCGCTGCTGGGCGCCGCCGCCTGGCTGTTTCGCAAAGCCACGACCGGCGTACGCACCCGGGTCAAAACCAACTGGCAGATGCCGGTATTTTGCCTGCTGGCATTCTCGGCACTTGCCGTGCTGAGCCTGTGGTTCCCACAATTACCGGGGAATGGTAAAGGGCCCATGCAGCTGGCGATAAGCAGCGGCCTTGGTTTTGACGCTGCGGCACTCCTGCTGGCACTGAAGCTGGCGGTTATTCTTGCCGTACTGCGCGGCGGTGCCGAAGGCGGGCTGCTGACGCCGGGGTTAACGGTTGGCGCCCTGCTGAGCCTGCTGCTGGCCACCGGCTGGCAATATCTGTTCCCCGGCGGCGACGTGGGCAGCTTCGCCCTCGTCGGCGGGGCGGCGTTCCTTGCCGCCTCCATGCAGATGCCGATGACCGCCGTCGCGCTGGTGATGGAGTTCACCCATATGGATCACCGCTATTTAGCCCCCGCGCTGCTGTGCGCCGCCGGGGCATTCATCACCTGCCGGGTACTGGATAAGAAATATGCATTCTGAACTCCGCGGGTCGCCCTCATCACCTGACCGGCCGATGCGTAAACGGTTCTTTGCCGTCGTCGCAGGCCCGGTCAGAGACGTTTTAACGTTTAGTGTGAATCTCAGCGCGGAGAACACAGTCTGTTTGCGGAAGCTATTTGTAAATAATATCGTGGGTGCCAACACGGCCGATCGTTCATCTGCCCTGCTACCGATTTAAGCCTACATCACTCAGTTGAGGAGCCTGGTCATGCCTGATGATCGTCCAAACTCACAGAACATACGGTTGCGACAGGAAACGGCCTCGCTACGCGATGAGATTAGGGCCAAAATCAGAGCCTATACCGGACAGCGTGAAAAGGTTCTCTGCCCCTTTCCCGGCGTCAGCGTTGCCGAATTACATCACCCGATGCCTCCCTATGCCTATCTCTACCAGCCCAGCGTGTCGCTGATTATTCAGGGAGAGAAGCGCGTCAGGCTGGGCGAAAGAACCTATGTTTATAATGAATCCCACTTTCTTCTGACTGCCGTCAATTTGCCAACCGTCGCTGAAGTCATGCAGGCCAGCGCTGAGCAACCGTTCATCTCGCTGCTGTTACAGCTGGACTTATCCCTCGCCCGGGAAGTGATGATCGATATGAAACAATACGGGAATGATGCGGAATACGCTGATGAGGGGATGTCGCTGGGCCCGGCCGACGGCCCGCTGCTTGATGCGCTGCTGCGCTATCTGAGCGTGAACGAACAGCCACAGGATAAAGGCTACATGGGTAACCTCATTCAGCGCGAAATACTGTATCGTATTTTAACCAGTCCGGCGGGCAGGACCTTACGGGAAACCGTGCTGACGGGCTCGAGTGGGCAACGGATATCCGTGGCCATCGACTGGCTACGCGATAACTATGCGCAGCCGTTAAAGGTCGAAGCGCTGGCGCGGATTGCCGGCATGGGCGTCTCCACGCTGCACCACCATTTTCGCCGCCTGACCAATATGAGCCCGTTGCAGTACCAGAAGCAGTTACGCCTCCTTGAAGCCAGACGATTGTTATTGTCGCAAGATGCGGATGCCTCGACGGCGGCGATCAGCGTGGGGTATGAAAGCGTCAGCCAGTTCCACCGTGAGTACAAGCGTCAGTTTGGCATCACGCCGATTGGCGATAAAGCCTTGTCGCTGGCGGCTGGCACGGCGCGCCCCGACTGAAGGTCCACGTAACGGCTGACATCGATGCGCCGATGTCAGCCACCATCATCAGGCGGACAGCGAGGCCATATCAATCACGAAACGGTACTTCACCTCTCCCCGCTCCATGCGTTCAAACGCCTGGTTAATCTGCTGTATGGGGATGATCTCGCACTCCGGGTAAACCCCTTTCTGCGCGCAGAAATTCAGCATTTCCTGGGTTTGCGCAATGCCGCCGGAAGGTGAACCGGTAATGCGGCGGCGCCCCAGAATTAGCGGTAAGGTGCTGAAACCCTCCATATCGCCCAGATTGCCGACAATCACCAGCGCCCCTTCGATATCCAGCAATTGCACATACGGAGAAACATCATGGCGGGTGGGAATCGTGTCAATAATCACATCGAAAGAGGAGCCTGCCCGCTGCATATCCTCTGCTGACGTCGAGAGTAAAACATGCTTCGCTCCTAGCTCATGCGCCTCCTGAGCTTTTGCCGCACTCCGGGTGATCACGGTGACCGTGGCGCCCAGCGCCTGCGCCAGACGTACGGCAAGATGCCCCAGGCCACCGATGCCGATGACACCAACGCGTGAACCCGGGCCCACATTCCAGGTTCGTAGTGGGGAGTAAACGGTAATGCCGGCGCACAGAAGCGGCGCGGCGCGGGAAGGATCGAGCGCTTCCGGTAGCGTTAAGACAAACTCTTCCCGTACCACGATATGTTTCGCATAGCCGCCATAGGTGATCTCCCCCGAAATACGATCGCGGCCATTGTAGGTTACCGTCGGAAATTCGCGGCACATCTGTTCTTCGTGGCGACGGCACTGATCGCACTCCTGGCAGCTGTCGACTATCGTCCCGACGGCCACCATCTGCCCAACCTGATAGCGACTCACCTCGCTACCAACGTCAGTCACCCGGCCAATAATTTCGTGCCCGGGAACGCAGGGGTAAACGGTCGGCCCCCACTCTTTCCAGTCGTCCCGGGTTTGATGCAGATCGCTGTGACACACCCCGGACCACAGGATCTCAATCGCCACATCATTCCTGCGCAAGGCGCGTCGTTCAAAGCTAAAGGGAACCAGCGGAGTGGCGGCGTTAAGTGCGGCATAACCCATCGTTTTCATAGCTGCTCCAGTTGTGCATTAATCTTCCTGAACTGTAGCGGCCAGATGGATAACCAGGTGAGCCCGATCCTGCCTGATTACTGCCTATTACTCTTGAGCAATGGATATTGACAAGCGGGAAAATATCGCCGGGTAGCAACCTGTATATCGACCGGCATGGTCTCTGGAATGACGATCAAAATTATCACACGGAATCTATCGCTGCCCTTCCGTTCAGGAGGATCTGATCTCCTCCCAGTAAACAGAGCCAGTCACAAACGAGGGGTTGTTTAGCAGCTTTAGCAAGTGTGACAGACGATAGGCATTAAGAGGAGTACGTGCGCATGAAACTCTTGCTTGATCACGTACGTGCATTGAAATGAATATAAGGGGGCAGTTTGCCCCCTATTCTTTAGGATAAGAAAGTTCAGCAGTGACTAAATGCGACTCTGATTTATCAGATTGGACGTCATACGCGAAGTTATACCGCTCTCCAGATGTAAACTTAAATCCGAACACAGGAAGACACTCACCTTTAGGAACATAAACAGGCTTGTCATCAAAAACCTTGTGAAGAGAGTCGCTTTTATCGCTGTTGATTTGAATAGCGGTGATCCGTTCCTGCGGCTCCAGTGGTGAAACCACACAAACTTGATTATCTTTGATAAATGCCGTTGTAGATTCACGATCTACCATTCGATCACCAGGACCAGGGCATCCTGTTAAGAGAAATACAACACCCAGCAACATTTTGTTCTTCATGTTTAACGCACCTTCCCTGTTACGATTTTCTGGTAAAGCGCAGGGACATCCTGCAACAAATCTATGCCCCTGTACATCCCCATGCGCCCAGGTCTCTGGTAGTAAGACCACTTACTGATCCCATAAACCAGCAGTAACCAGTAATCAGCTATAATAGAGGCTTGCTGTTCAAGAGAGTAATCAGTGAGCTTTTCTTTATCCAGCCTGTAGGTATATTCAGCAGCCCAGCTAAAAGCGCCCCGCATTCTCACCCATTGCCCGTGCTGATGTTGCCACACATGCCCCAGTTCATGGATGAAAACGTTGGATTTGACCCTATATATCCAGACGTTTTTGCTCTCTTACGGTTGCGATAACTTCCTGCGTATATATTCCCGTGGTGAGCGATATCCCAGTGCA
>NZ_SMCV01000009.1 GCF_004342285.1 Klebsiella sp. BIGb0138
ACAATGCCGCAGCTCTCATCGAAACCGGCATTGGCGCCTCGGTGGAAGTGACATGGGATAGCGTGCTGAAAAAATTCATCATCACGTCAGCGACGTCAGGCGATGGAAGCTCAATCACTTTCGCCACGGACGGAACACTGGCAGAAGGACTGAAGCTCACCGAATCCACCGGCGCGGTAATCTCTCAGGGGGCCGAACCAGCAGTTGTTGATGACATTTTTACCGCCATTCTTGCTACTGAGCAGGACTGGGTAACGTTTTCAACCACGTTTGCAGCCACCAAAGACCAGGCCAACGAGTTTGCTCTGTGGGTTAACAACCAGAACCACCGCTTCGCCTATATCCCGTGGGATGCCGCGGGAACCGCAATTGTGGCCGGCAGCACTAACGCTCTGGTCTACGACATCATCAACACCTATGCCTATAACGACACCTGCCCGGTGTATGGCTACCCAAACCATGCGGCTAACGCGATGGGCTTTGTGGCCGCGCTGAACTTTACCCAGGCTAACGGTCGCTGCTCCCTGAATGGACGACAGGCATCCGGCCTACTGCCGATGATCAGCAACGACACGGATTATGAAGCAGCGAAATCCAACGGTTATAACTTCTACGGCAAGTATGCAGCGAACGCCGTGGAAACCAACCAATGGACTCCAGGTTCTATTACCGGTGATTTCGCATGGTTGGACGCATGGGCCGGTCAGGTGTGGATTAACGCGCAGTTGCAGGCGGCTCTCGTTGCGTTGTTCCAGCAGGCATCCAACCTTCCTTACGCCACGGCCGGAAAGGCACGCATTGAGTCGTGCATGAAGCCGTATATCGAGCAGTTCAAAACGTGGGGTGGTTTGACCGCCGGCACCGATCTGGATCAGTCTCAGCTCGACCAGATTAAGGCTATCACCGGTGTTGATGTCTCTGATGCACTCATGGCCGACGGATATTACATCTACATTGGCCAGTTCACCGCAGCAATGCGATCTGCACGTACCAAGCCAACGGTTTACTTCTGGTACACCGACGGCGGCATTATCCAGGGCATTACCGTTAACAGCGTGGAGGTGCAGTAATGGCCGGTCAAAATATTACGGCGGCTGACGCCATCATTGAGCTAGTTATCGCTGAACTCTACCCGTCAGGATTTAACCTGGAGCAATTCGAAGCGCAGAACATCTTCGAAATGGGTGACACCGACATGGCGGAGTACCAACGTACCGCCGACGGTAAGCTACTGGGAGGGTTTATTTATGGCGATCTGCCATGGACGTTCCACCTCGCAGCCTCCTCTCCATCGATTAAGTACATTGACACCTGGCAGACTACGCAGATGACCACAAAATCTGTACTGCGAGTCAATGGAACGGTGATCCTGCCGTCACTGGGTAAAAAATACGTCATGACCAACGGCATCCTGCAGCGAGCGCGCCGCATGCCATCAGCTGGCCGTGTGCTTCAGCCGGTAACGGGTCTCATCCAGTGGGAAACCGTCACGCCGGCCAACTACTCAGCGTAAGCAATCAGCCCGGCTAAGCCCGGGCTTTTTTATACCCGCAATAAACCTCCGCGCGTCGCAGCGCATTTAACTCCCGAGTCTTTCAGAAAGCTGAGCCTGAGGAACGCCGTATAGGTGCGGACCTTCTCGGGGCGGCGTTTCTGTGCGAACAGGCTCATCTTTCTAAAGGAAATACCGCTATGCCTTACCCAACAGTTATTAACGGACTTGATTTTCGAGACCTGATTTTTGTGGCTGATAACGATCCAGTCACCGACTCATTTATGGTGGCAAAAGCATTTGGCAAGCGCCCTGATAACGTAATTCGTGATATCGAAAAGACCATCAAGGCATGTCCTGATGAGTTTGATACAAAACTCAACTTTGAGGTTTGCTATAAAAACAATGAGTTGCAGAACGGAAAGCCGCAGAAGTTCTATCGACTTCGCAAAGATGGGTTGATGCTTTTGGTTATGTCCTACACCAAAAAAGAAGCGATGCGCATCAAGATCGCCTACATCAACGCCTTTAACTGGATGTACGCGATGCTTCAGGTTGGCCGTCGGCAGTTTGAAGAAGAGCGCAACGCCGTGATGCTTGAATTCATGAAAGAGAAGGATGTTGCCAGTATGTCTGGTCGCCTGCTGCGACGGTGGGGAAAAGAGAAGAAGCCGCAGTTACTTTCACGCATTGAGCAACTAGACAAGCAAGGTCAGTTGGCATTGCCTGGTTTTACTGGCGTGCTTACCGAGTCATGAAAACCACAAATCCATTGTTTTTGAATAGCCCACTCAGGTGGGCTTTTTGCTGCCAGATAATCAAATCAGGAAATAAAAATGGCTCGTAAAAGTATCGTTTTCACGGTCGAGGCAGATAACCGCGACAAGGGTAAGCAGTTTAAAATCACTGAAATGCCGGCGCGAAAGGCCGAGGAATGGGCTATTCGCCTCGCATGTGCCGTGATTGGCGCCGGGGTGACTGTTCCGGAAGACATGATGACAGCCATCGGTGCCGCTGTGGCCCCAGCCCCTACTGCTGAAAATTCAGAAGCCCGCGAGTTGTACGAAAGCGTGATGGCAAGCGGAATGGCCGGTCTCGCTCAGTGGGGTATTACCTCGCTGGCCAAGGTTCCGTTTGCGCAATCCAAGCCCTTGCTGGATGAGCTGCTTGACTGCGTGAAATACGTTGGCGGTAACGGTATTGAGACGTCACTGGTCGACGAAGGCCAGATTGAAGAAATCAGCACCTGGTCGCGCCTTAAAATCGAAGCATTCAAACTTCACATCGCTTTTGTAGCAGCCACCGCAAACTAAAACTCCCCCTGTCGGTCCCGGAAGATTCCGCTCGAGGCTTTTTGCAGTACGAGAACGTGCCGCGAAGCATCGCTGCGGTTATTTCCGGGAGGATGGCGACACTCCACGAACTGGACACGGTATACGGCGTTCAGGATATGTGGTGGCTTATAGAAGTGATGACCGTGGATAACACAAACAGAGCCATAGCGGAGAGTGACCATGGCAGCAACGGTAATTGACGCCCTCCTGGTTACGCTGGGGCTTGATGCTTCTAATTTCCGCAAGGGACAGAAAGAAGTCAGTGACGACCTGAAAAAGCAACGTGACGATGCCGGTAAAACGGCAAAGTACATGGAAGAGCAGGGCAAGCGTGCCGCCTCTTTTTTCAGTAGCATCAAAACTGAGTTGCTAGCGCTGGCAGGGGTCACCGTTACCGCCGGCGGGTTGGTTAGCTTTGTCAAAAACACTACGACCGGCCTGATGGATTTATCGATCCAGTCTAAGGCGCTGGGGTTGTCTGCTCGGGAACTTGATGGGTGGTCAAAATCAGCAGAGGCTGCTGGTAGCTCCGCGGAGAAGATAAGTGCATCGCTGCAGGGATTTCAGGGCGCGATTCAGGGTGCGAGAGTTGGTGATTACAGCAGCCCAATTTTCAATGCATTTAAACAGTTAAATTCCCTCACCGGACAGAACTTTGACGTTTGGGGTCAAGACGCGGATTCTCTTGCCCGTACTTCTCTGGAAGCATTGCGCAAGATAAGCGATCCCAACATTCGTAGGCAGATCGGGTTTAGCCTCGGGTTTGATGACGCCACCCTGCAGCGTAATCAGGAAGGTAAATTCCTTCCGGATGTGGATCGCTTGACTAAGGCATCAGGCATTTCTGATGCATCCATCAATGGGGCCAAGGAATTTAATGCTGTCTGGACAGACTTAAACCAAAATCTTGAAGCCACAAAGAACCAACTTTTTACATTCCTCATACCTTACATCCGTATTTTTAATTCTCAACTCATTGAATTATCCAATTGGATGAGGTCTCACCCAGAAGAGCTAAAGGAAGCAATTAATAGCTTCTTTGGGACAATTAAAGATATCGCGACGGCGGCCGATGATGCGGCCGAAGCTATGGGGGGGTGGAAGACCGTCATTGTTGCCCTTATTGGGCTGAAAGTCGCTTCATGGGTTCTTGGGATTACCAGCGCTCTTGCTGGGCCTGGTGGCCTTGTTTTTGCTCTTGCAGCTCTATACCCGGTAATCGACGGTCTGCTGTCCAAGATTGTGAGCAAAGAAAATAAAGAGTGGATGCAAAATCACGGCATCTTTTGGACCTCTAACGGGGAGTTTTTCCTTAACAAAAAAGACGCAGAGGAAAGGCAGCGCCAAATAGATTCTGGCGCCGTTCCCAGCGGGTCGCAAAGGGCTGTTCCTAACGCTTATCAGCAGGGAATGATGAATACGCAGATGGACTTGTCGACGGCAATGAGACTGGATGTAGGACAATACCAGTCAAATATTCCGTTGAATGCAAAAGCTGCAAGGCTAGGAGTGAAAGGGAAGTCATTTCTCCAGGCTATGGCCGGCGATTTCGGCGCGCTGGAGGGTAAGTACGGACTTCCCGAAGGATTGCTTTATTCAGTGGCTGCTACAGAATCGGGCGGCGATCCTTTCGCTGAGTCCAAAGCTGGCGCAAAAGGTCTTTTCCAGTTCATGCCTGGAACGGCAAGGGACATGGGGCTAAAAGGACGTGATGTTTACGATCCGCACAAGTCCTCAGAGGCGGCGGCGAGATACCTCAGTTGGTTAATGGATGCTACCGGTGGGGATCTGGAGAAAACCCTTGCTTCCTACAACTGGGGGCTCGGTAACGTTCAGAAAAAAGGGATGGGCAACATGCCGGAAGAGACTCGAAATTATGTTCCTAAAGTGATGGCTGGCATGCGGCCAGGTGCAGGAATGGCCGTTGACAGGGCAATGCCTGGGCAGTCAGGTGCAACTTATCAATTCTACGGCACCAAAATCACGACTCAGGCCCAGAATGTGGAACAGCTTACCAGCGACATCAAAAAGCACGGCGAGAACCGTGTCATGCTTTTGGCTGGCTACTCAGGACAATAACCCATGTCGTTTTCTCTGAATGTCTCGACAGTGCTTTCCGCCATTCAGGGAGGAAGCCTGTTATCTGTGCTAAACAGCGCAATATCACCCACGTACAAAATCACCTACAACACGGTTGATGAGTCTCTGCTAACCGCTGCGGCCGGGCAGGAGGTTTTCTCTCCTTCCGGCTGGGTTAGCGTTGATCGGTACGGCGACGCTGTGGTGACAAAAGGCCCGGTAGAGAAGGGGCAGTATTCCTCCTACAACAAAGTTCGCCAGCCATCTGAGCTAAGGGTTATTTTTGCCCTCGAGGGTTGGACGGCGTACTCCGGATCGCTGCCTAACCTGACTAATTTTTCATTGCTGAGTCGTAACAACTTCATTCAGAAACTGGATGAAATGAAAAACACTGCCAGCACCTATGATATCGAGACGCCAGATACCGTTTATTACGGCTATGACCTGACACATTTTGATTACTTTGTCGGGTCCTATCGTGGTCAAACACTGCTCATGGCGAACTGCACTTTCGAAGAGATCATGAATACCGGTGAGGTGATGTTATCGAACGCTGTAATCGAAGGCCCACCAACCAGCAATGCCAAAACCAATAATGGTTCTGCAGCTACGACCCAGATAATTACCGGATCCACTAAAGATGTGTCGCTGAGTGATGTTAAAACCGCCTGGTCAAGCGCGGAAACGTCGCTGTCTAGCGCCTTACAGTCGACAGGCGGGGCGATCGTATCCGGGGTGAATTCGGCAGCCGAATCTGTTTCCCAGGTTTGGGACAGCTCATCAACTGCGGTGGCGAAGCAAATAAAAAGCACCGTGTCTGACTTTCTGGAAAAGGTGATGTGAAATGCAGGAGATCAGCCTATCACCATCTTTGTCTCAGAAGGTTTATGTCACTCTCGGTGGACAGAACTGCGCTATTAAGCTTCACCAGCGTTCAACGGGTTTTTACGTTGATTTGTATGTTAATGAAAGCCCGGTAATACAGGGCGTCTTGTGTCTTAACTGCACATACCTTGTGCGTTATTTGTACCTTGGGTTTAGTGGAGACCTGATTTTCGTCGATACGAAAGGTGACGCCGATCCTGCTTATGACGAAATTGGTACTCGCTTTAAGCTTTACTACGCAACCAGTGACGAGGTGGGGCGATGAGTTACAAGGAGAGAGAGCTTACCGTATCGTTCACCCTGGCTAACGGGACATTTGACGGTGACGTCGGTGATACACTGACGGTAAAGGGATTTAAGTGCGAGGCAGCAATATCAGCATTTGGTGGTGCTACCGGAACGATGCTTGAGCTGAGTCTGTGGGGGTTATCCCTTGAAAACATGGCCAAACTGACCACCAATGCACAAAAGATTATTGCTTATGAGCAGAACGCAATCATTGTCTATGCTGGCGACACGCGAGTGTTTTCCGGGTCAATAACATCTGCAAGGATAAACCTGAACCAGATGCCGGACGCACCGATTGAGATAACTGCGGCGGCTGCCGGAAGGGAGCGCCTGATCCCCTGCGGTCCTACATCGATTCGTGGAGATGTTGATGTTGCCGATATGATTCGCGCGCTTGCCTTCAAAGTTGGGCTTAAATTCGTCAATGTTGATGTTAAAGCTACTCATCGCAACCCATATTTTGAAGATAACGCGATAGCGCAAATATTAAAAATTGCGGCGGCGCACAACATATCGGTAGATATCGATTTTGGAACCGTCACAATTTACACCGGTAAGACGCCGTCAGATTCTGTTGTCCCGTATATTTCACCTGCCACAGGACTAATTGGGTACCCTATTTTTTATGAGTTGGGTATTAACTTCAGATGTATCTATTCTCCGTCGATAAAACTGAACACTAAGGTCATTCTTGAAACTGGTTTACCACATGCAAGTGGAGAGTGGATCATTCAAGCAGGTACAACTCATTATCTTTCTTGTAAAGTTCCTGGCGGCCTATGGGAAACGTTTGTTGTGGCTTCTCCGGCTTCCGTTATTAGTGGATCAAGTAATGGCAACTAACCAAAAACCTAGTGATATTTCATGTCAGGGGAACGCGATATTGTCCCTTGTGGCCTCGGCATCCAAGGGGAATGTCTTTGCTGACATAGTTCTCGTTAAGGATGTCGGTAATGGTGTTATGACGGTGATTCCTTTGGTGAGTGGGGCTAACGCATCAGGCGGTGAAATTAAGAGCCAGGAAGTATATGACATCCCATTTATTCAGTATCAGGCAGGGAATAGTTCAGTAAAAATGACGCCAAGGGCTGGGGATATTGGCCTGGTGATAGCCTGTGACAAAGACACAACAAATGTCAGAGCGACTCGACAAAGTGGTCCGCCACCAACGCAGCGACGACACTCTTACTCAGACGCCATTTACATCACTGCTATCGCAAGCCTGAATGATGGCCCGACAGAGTTCGTGGAGTTCACCGGCAGTGGAATAAATATCAAGAGTCCCGGGGTGATAAACTTAAACGGCGTGAAAATCCTTGCGAACGGCAAGCTTCAGTTGGTGGATGGCTCAATCGTTGATGGACATGACCATGGCGGGGTAGAATCGGGGGGAAGCCGCACAAATCCTCTGGAGCCGTAACAATGATAAAAAAAACGTTTCTTCTCGTGCTTTCGATTTCTTTAGCAGGATGTGCAATGTCGCCTGCGGAATATATTGACTATCAAAAATCAAATAACTTCGATAAGGCAAAATTTCCCACAAGTTCTGGCGGCCTGCAGTCCGTTGATGATTTGCGAGAAATTTATAGAAACGTGACTGGTAAAAATCTTCCAGATCAAGATACAAGCGATTGTAGGAAAGATAATAAATGCTATTTCAACAGGTACAATGACCTACTTCACGACTTGATGTATCAGCGGCAGATAGAGCAACAGAAAAAAGAGAATGAAGAATTTGCCAAGCAAAAAGAAGATGAATGCCAGGCAAGCAAGGAATGCATGGGAAAACGAGAAATTGAAGCTGCCTCTTACTCGCTAAACAGCATCTATTATTCTCTGATGGCGCAATACCCATACCAACAGGCTGATTATGATGCTGGCGTTCGGATTATGTGCCGTAGCGCTGGTAAGACCCAAAGGAATGGCGTTTCTCTTGAGCGAATGAAAGAGAACATCAATCTGGCAGAAGGCATTGGCCCGGAGATGAGATATCAGATGATCAAGGTGGCTGAAGCATGCTGGAAGCTGAGCAAGTACGGCGTTCCTGACGGCACAACGCAAATCCGGTCGATGTATTGAGAAAGGAAAAGCTGATCACCAAATAACAAACCTCGCTTCGGCGGGGTTTTTTTATGGGCACAATTCATGAAAACCACGTCATTACTGCTTGATACGGATACCTGGGACCTGGTCGTTGACGATCTCGGGAATATAGCCACGGTAGATAACCCATACGCTTGCGCCCAGGACGTTGCTACGGCATGTCTGGCTATACGCGGCGAGTGCATTTACGAGAAAGACTCGGGCGTTAATTACAAGGAGTTGCTGAACGTTAAGGCCAGTACCGGAGCGATGGCAGCAGCTCTTCAGATTGAGGCGTTACGGATGAACTATATCGCCCGCGCGGAGGCAACGCTGGTTAATGACAGGGATACGCGGCGTGCATCAGGGGTAATAGCCATCGTTGACACCAACGGATTAACTTCAAATATCGCCCTGTGAGGGAAAAATGACGACAGTTTCAACGGCGGTTCCCGCTGTCACATTCTCGGTTTCCGGGCTGGATGTACCTGATGAGGCCGATATCCTGGCAGGCCGTCAGGCTGACCTTGGGTCCGCATTCGGCACAGCCCTGAGCGCTAACCTCAAAACCCCACAAGGCCAGCTTGCCGTAACTGACACGGCCATTATTGCCGACAAAAACGATCAGTTGCTGGCCATCGTGAACAATATGAACCCGGATTTTTCCTCCGGTCGCTTTCAGGACGGTTTCGGGCGCATTTACTTCATTGACCGCATAGCCGCGGTAGGGACAGTGGTCACGGCAACATGCTCTGGTGCGGTGGGGACGGTTATACCTGCGCAATCCTATGCAACGGACGATAACGGCTACATGTATGTGTCTCTGGCGGCTGGCGCTATCGGCTCAGATGGCACGGTGAAGATTGAGTTTCAGAACCTGACCACTGGCGCGATAGCATGCCCTATTGGGTCCCTGACGAATATCTACGTCGCGGTAAGCGGATGGTCGAGCATCACCAACGAAACGGCCGGCGTGCCTGGTTCCGACGTTGAGGGGCGGTCTGCTTTCGAATACCGGCGCCGGCAGTCGGTAGCGCGGAATGCGTTTAACACTACTGCGGCGGTAAGGGCGGCGATCCTTGAAGTTGACGGCGTGCTTGATGCTTATGTTATTGACAACAAAGAGCCCACTCCGGTCGATAAGGGATCAACGAATTACACCTTGCTGGCAAGCTCCATTTACATCGGGGTTTATGGTGGGGCGGCAACAGATATTGCCGATGCCATCAACAAAAAGCTCCCTCCCGGAACGGTAATGAATGGTGATACCACTGGCACCGTTTACGACACCGAAAACTACGATTCTCCTTATCCGGAGTACACCTATAAGTGGAAGACGTTAGACGCGGTTAGCGTGCATATCAAAGTTGAATATGAAGAGAATGACAGCCTTCCTTCAGATATTAACTCACAGATTAAAACTGCCGTTCTGAATGCCTTCTCGGGATCGGATGGCGGAACGAGAGCGCGGTGCGGAGCAAGGATTTACGGAAGCCGGTACATTGGGCCAATTCAGGCGCTCGATACCCAGAATATGAACGTCCTTTCGGTGCAAATTTCCCTCGACGGCACAACATGGGCCAGCGCGCTGACTATCGGCATTGATCAGGAACCGACGCTTGATGACACAAACATTATCACGGAGGCGGTAAGTGAATAATGTCGACTGGACCATCTATGCGCAGTACGTCAATTCAACGCGCCTCAGATCGCTGATAGATACCTTTAATGCCGCCGTGGCTCCTGAGGACTGGATAGACACGTTCTATGATGTCGTTTTTAACATTGAGACGTGCGAAGACTACGGTCTGATGTGCTGGGGGAAGATAGTGGATGTTGGCCGGCTCCTGACGGTCACTCCGTCACAGCAGTTTTTCGGCTTTGGTGAGGCTACAAGCACCCCGGCAGAACTCACCGATCCGCAACCCTTTAACCAGGCACCTTTCTATACCGGCGTACAGGACACAAACACTGTCGTCCTGACCAATGACGCATACCGCAAGCTGATCATGTGCAAAGCGATGGCTAACATCAGCGACTGCACCGTGCCTGTGATGAATCGAATGCTTATGTACATGTTCGGCGACAGCGGGCGGGCTTATGTCCGTGACGATGGCAATCATGTCATGAGCTATGTATTCGAGTTTCAACTTTCGGAATCTGAGTTGGCGATCGTGCAGAGCTCCGGCGCCTTACCTTCCCCTCCCGGGGTAAAAGTTAATATTGTTCAGGAGATCTGAATTGAATAATTCAGCCATACCATCGCGCCTGACGGTGGTGTTTTCTGTCAGCGGCGACAAAAACGACATTCCAGTAAATTCAACTTCAGAAACCCTTGCTGATGGATTAGCTGCTATGGATTCTGGGTTCCCACCACTGACAAGGACAGCATTGTCGGCGGGAGGTAAGCCGCCGCAGGGGCAGGATTTCAACGGTATATTTAACGATGTCTATACGCGCCTGCAGTGGAGTGATGCGGGGATGGGTTATCCATTTAACGCCGCGTTCAGCACTGCAATTTCCGGATATCCCAAGGGGGCTATTGTTCCCGCCTCCGATTACTCGGGACAATGGCTAAACCTGAGCAATGGTAATTCTAATAACCCAGAATCTGCATCTGGTGCAATGACAGGGTGGGTACCTCAGGATAGCTATGGCATAACGTCGATCACCGGACTTGCCGCTTCGAGTGTAGTGTTATCTTCCCTCCAGGCCGCAAAGGAAAGGATCATCCTCACTGGCACACTGACAGCAAATATCAACCTGGTATTCCCGGCGTGGATTAAAGGATGGGTTGTACACAATAACTGCACAGGACCATATTCTGTTACCTGCAAGACGGCGTCAGGAAGCGGGGTTGTGGTCATTCCTGGTCTCGTGTCGCGTATTTTCTGTGATGGGACAAATATCACAGATGAAACCATGTCCACTCAAACCGATTTGGTGGGTAGTGTGGCGGCGTTCGCCGTAAACTCCGCCCCGGATGGATGGTTGGCAGCTAATGGACAGGCCGTCAGTAGGAACGTTTATGCGCGCCTATTCTCCCGAATCGGTACTACCTGGGGGGCCGGAGATGGCAGCACCACATTCAATCTTCCTGATGCCCGGGGGGAGTTTATTCGAGGATGGGACAATGGTCGCGGCGCTGACTCTGGCCGGACATTCGGTAGTACGCAAAAAGGGACAATCGTCGGCGGCAAGGATGATAATGACGATGGGGCGAATATTTCATTTCTCGCTAACGGGAACGCTGTCGATTATGGAAGTGACGCAGTGCTGTTTTCCAATTATTCAGGAATCAAACCTTATTACCTGAATGCAGAAGAAAAAACTGCCATTCCTTCATCTGCACAAAATGCATTCTTTAGCGTCACTCGTCCGCGAAACATCGCATTGCTGTACTGCATTAAATATTAATCCCCCAACCTTAATTAATAATTACAGGATCCGCTATGGCTGTTACAGACACACAGCAGGCAGCGCAGTTTTCTGCGGATGCCGCAGTCAGTGCTGCAGAGGCAAAACAATATCTTCTTGAAGCGCAGCAGGGGTACCAGGATACAAGTAAAGCAGCTCAGGAGGCTTTAGATGCAGCCGCAGCTGCTGCAACTTCAGAACAGAATTCCTCTGTGTCTGAGATTTCCGCCGCTCAGTCCGCCGAAGATGCATTATCAGCAAAGAATGATGCGGAAATGGCATCCAGTGATGCAACTGAGTACGCAAAGAATAAATTTACTTTCTACAAAACTGCAAGCGATCCAGATGGCACAATTGCTGGTCTTGCTGCGACTAACAACGGACAATCATTTTGGGTGGCTCAGGGGCCTGGCTCAATATCTGCATATAATATCTATGAAAATCAGGATGGTGTAGCCGTACTGCAGGCAAAACAGCCAGGCACTGCCGCCATTACAGAAACTGTTCGCCAGTTCCCTACTCTCAGCGCAGCTCAGGACGACGCTGCGGCAGGAAATATCCTTGATGGGGCTAAATGCTGGGTAACGAATACCGCTGATGGAAATTTGGCAGACGAGTACATCAACAACGGCGGTACGCTGGATGCTACCGGGCGGAGCATGCCTTCGCAATACGCGATGTACGCCCCAAATACCATTACCAACTCCCGTGCATCGGATTCAGAAAAATTACCGCTGCTGTTTACCGGCGCTCAATCAGGCGGCACGTGGTCTCCCGCCAGCGCAGAAATGGCGGTGCATGGTGCGGTTCAGTCTGTACCGTGTCCGGCCCGTTCGTCCACCTCTGACCCTACGGTTAACTATGTATTTCAGCAGGATATTAGTTTTGCATCTGGCGGCCAGTATCTTGCCGTTTCGTATCTGTTCCGCGGGACTACCGAATTAATTTTCCGTAATTTGCAACCCGCATCTTCTGGCACCCTGATTTCCTCACGCGCTGATGATTTGGGTGACGGTACATATTCGGCAACCGCTGTTTACCGTTTAACTGGCGTGGGGCCTGGTGTTGCTCAGTATATTTATTTCGGATGTCAGCAGCGGGGGGCGAGCACTACTGCGTGCGAAATCGCATATCCGCAAATGGCAGTATCCGATCGTCCGATTTTCGGTGTTGGCGGAGATATGTCTTTAGCCGACAGGCTGAATATCTCCGGCGTTATTGCACCCAATCTGGTCCCAAACAGCTATGCTGACCCGCAATATCAGATGCCGCGTTTGCGTGTAGGCTCGATCGGCTGGACGCAGGTTAGTGCGATTACGGACGCTACGATTGCGACAGCGTTAACGAATGCGGGGGCTGTGTCCTGCCTGGTGGCTCCGCCGGTGGCATCCGGTTATACCGACGCGCTGGTCGAGCCGTTTGTTTACGACACTATCGCTATCGGGCAGTATGCTGCCGCTCAGTTTTACGTTTACGTGGCGCCCGGTTCCGGACTCAATGCACGAGATGAAATCAGCAAAACTGCTGTTTTTTTCGCAGATCAGGATGGTGCTACAGCGCAAATCACGCCGGACATAATTAGCGCGGTTTCCGCAAATCTATTTAAAGTCAGAGCTACCTACCGTTTCACCGCCCAGCGTCCTCGCCGGGTGTCGATGGGCGTTCGTCAGACCAGTGCAGTCAGCACCTTCTACGTGTTCGGATTTTTCCTTGCCTGCTCAGGGCAGCCGATCCGGGACATTCTCGAATCCCCGTCACGTGATACCGGGTTTAACGAGCGCGTGGACGGGAACGCCCGCAATATTGCGTTTAACCCGTACGGTGACACCACGCAGCAACTATTGCCGCTGTTTGGTACAGACAGCGCCTGGACGCCTGTTGCTAATTTGCCGACTGCTGTGCAGATGATTTCTCAGTTGGGGGCAAAAGCCGCGCTGCCAGCCATGCGAGTGGAATCCGGTTATACCGACGCGCTGGTTAACGTTAATCTGGATGGTGTAAAGGCGGGTGAGTATGTCGCGGTCGAATTCAGCGTTTACGTTAATGCTGACAGCGGAGTGGATCCAGCCTCTGTACTGGGAGCATGCCGCGCGTTCTTCTGGCTTGAGTCTGGTGGATTCACTCAGGTCGTTGCAACGATAAAGTCAAAGGTGAGTGCGAACGTCTATGTGATGCAGGCGTCTTACCAGTACACGCAGAACGCCACACGAGTGTATTTAGGTGCGCGTAACACGTTCCAGAATGCCGATTTGTACGTGTTCAACTTTTTCGCGGCATCATCAGCCACGCCGATACTGAACATAACAAAGGGCCTGGTGCGTGACCCGCAACTGGCGTCTTGGGTTAACGGGTTAATCGTGAACCCGTACCCGCCGCTGCTGGCAGTGAATACCCCAATAACGGGAGCCGAGGATTTAATCCTGCTGCCTGACCAGGTATTTGCGCACCCTACCGCACCATTGATTTTGCAGTGCAATCAATTGCTGATGAACTGGACAGCGGATACGGGTAAATTCCTGGACTGGTCGATACGGGGAACTGCAGTCAGTGGTCAGCCGTATAGCTACGAAACCAGCCGCACGCTGGAGATTGACCCTGCAAAAACGGGGACTTCCGTGCGCATCAGTTTCCACAACCGGCAGAAACCCGCGCAGTGGTCCAGCCGTGATATGTCAATTCTCCGTGGCCCGGCATCAGTATCGGCATCTAAACGTATTGCGCTCATCGGTGACTCACTGACGAACCGCGGGCAGGTAGCACGCTTGTCTACGCTGCTCACTGCGGCAGGAGTGACGGTCAGTCAGATTGGTACGATGTCACAGGCAGAGGGCGGAAATGGGGAGGGGCGCGAGAGCTGGGCGGCCGCTCATTTCGTCGGTAAACGGACGTTACTGGGCAGCACGCGGATAAATATTAGCTCCGATAACCCGTCCAGTACGGAGAAAAACCCGTTCCTGTTCGAGGCTACCGAAGCGCAAAAAACGGCAAACCCGGCAATGTGTTTCCTGAACACCGGTGCGGTGAGTGAACTGTCATACGCGGATACTCAAACAGGCACGTTCTACACGTTTGACTATCGCCGGTATCTGGATGCACAGGGGTTTGCTGACCCTGATATTGTCTCTATTGCGCTGGCGTGGAACGACCAGGCAATTGGTCAGACTCCTGACGCGTATATTGCGCAAATCAACTATATGGTCTCGCAGATTAAAGTCGCCTGCCCGAATGCCAGAATTGCGATTGCCCCGTATTGCGTGACGACTCAGAGTCGCGCTGTATGGAATGCGACAGTATCGCAGTACGTGCGTAACGTTATCGGAGCATTCAAAGGTCGGCAGGCTGAGAAACTCCACATCATCCCGTCGTGGGGCATCATGCCTGCCGACACCGCATGGAGCAGCGACGGTTCGAGTATCACACGTGATGCGATGACGGGTAGTTATGTTGATACTCACAACGATGGAATTCACTGGGATACCTGGGGCCGCCAGTACATGGCATACAACTGCCTCTACCCGTTCTATATCTGGGCCTGCGCTCAGTGAGAAATGCACAGGGATGTGCAATATCATTGCCTTACATCGGTGGAAAAAATTGATAGGCGCAACCTCTCTTGATCTGCCTCCTCGATAAAACTACTGTATGCACAACCAGTATTGATCAGGAGGCTACCATGCTCCAGCACAAAATCAGAGAGGCTTTTGCCGCCTCAATCGCTATCAATCCCAAAGGGTATCGTTATTTACGCACCAGGGATTTTGTCTGTGAACTGCAAAGCCGAGGGATACATTTCTCGGGCCGTGAGGCAAACGCGTGGATAGAGCGCAACCAGACGTATTTTGTCGACAAAACGACAGATGAAAGCGAAAACAGGTTGTGGATGTTACGCAATATGGGGAGGGTTCTCTGATGGGATTTCCGTCTCCGGCGAACGATTTTGCAGAGTCACGAGTCTCAATGAACACTATCTGCGACATAGACGCAAACAAACTCATCGTCGAAACGTCAGGGGGCTATGCAGTCATCGATGTGTCGCGACGGACACAGCAGGGCGACACTGTGCTGATTCGATACGATGGACGGATGGAATTTGCAAAACTTCTCGGCGAGGCACTGATAACGGCAGATGGTGAGGCGATAGAAGATGAGGCGCTGGATGATGTCGAGGTGTGCGGGGTACTGACGCATAATATCATCAGCGTGCTGGAAGATGAGTGCCCGGTACTATGACCATAATTTTGTTGTAGCTTTCAAGATAAGTTGTTGGCGTGTATCATAGCCTCTCGGTATTAGGTGTTTATGGCGGGTACATTTTGGATTTGGTACATCCCGATGTACACACTTTGCAGAGTGAAGCAAAGAAACGATCGTAAGCTACTAATATTAATAAACTAATCAATTTTGTATGTGCTCTTTCGTGTGGGGCACCACTGCAAATAAGGACATAAAATGCCTGTAATTACGCTTCCTGATGGCAGCCAACGCCATTTCGACCACGCAGTTAGCCCGCTGGATGTCGCTCTGGATATCGGTCCTGGCCTGGCGAAAGCCACTATCGCCGGACGTGTGAATGGTGAGCTGGTTGATGCCTGCGATCCCATCGAAAACGATGCTACGCTCTCTATCATCACCGCTAAAGATGAAGACGGTCTGGAGATTATTCGTCACTCCTGCGCGCACCTGTTAGGTCACGCGATTAAGCAACTGTGGCCAAATACTAAGATGGCTATCGGCCCGGTTATCGATAACGGCTTCTATTATGATGTCGATCTCGATCATACGCTGACCCAGGAAGATATCGACGCGCTCGAAAAACGTATGCACGAGCTCGCCGAAAAGAATTATGACGTCATCAAGAAAAAAGTCAGCTGGCACGAAGCGCGTGAAACCTTCGTCAAGCGCGGTGAAACCTACAAAGTTTCGATTCTTGATGAAAACATCGCCCATGATGACAAGCCAGGCTTGTATCATCACGAAGAATATGTCGATATGTGCCGCGGGCCGCACGTGCCGAACATGCGTTTCTGTCATCACTTTAAACTGATGAAGACCGCAGGCGCCTACTGGCGTGGCGATAGCAACAATAAGATGTTGCAGCGTATTTACGGTACCGCGTGGGCCGATAAAAAAGCGCTGAACGCGTACCTGGTGCGTCTGGAAGAAGCCTCCAGGCGCGACCATCGTAAGATCGGTAAGCAGCTTGACCTGTACCATATGCAGGAAGAAGCGCCGGGTATGGTGTTCTGGCACAACGACGGCTGGACTATCTTCCGCGAACTGGAAACTTTCGTGCGTTCTAAGCTGAAAGAGTACCAGTATCAGGAAGTAAAAGGTCCGTTCATGATGGACCGCGTGCTGTGGGAAAAAACCGGGCACTGGGACAACTACAAAGATGCGATGTTCACCACCTCTTCCGAGAACCGTGAATACTGCATCAAGCCGATGAACTGCCCGGGCCACGTGCAGATCTTTAACCAGGGTCTGAAATCGTACCGCGATCTGCCGCTGCGTATGGCGGAGTTCGGTAGCTGCCATCGTAATGAGCCATCAGGCGCGCTGCATGGTCTGATGCGCGTACGTGGCTTCACTCAGGATGATGCCCACATCTTCTGTACTGAAGATCAGGTGCGTGATGAAGTAAACGCCTGTATTCGTATGGTCTACGATATGTACAGCACCTTTGGCTTCGAAAAAATCGTGGTCAAGCTCTCAACTCGTCCGGAAAAACGTATTGGTAGTGACGAGACCTGGGATCGTGCTGAGGCGGATCTGGCAGTCGCGCTGGAAGAAAACAATATCCCGTTTGAATATCAACTGGGTGAAGGCGCGTTCTACGGTCCGAAAATTGAATTTACATTGTATGACTGCCTCGATCGTGCATGGCAGTGCGGTACTGTACAGCTGGACTTCTCCCTGCCGCAGCGTTTAAGCGCCTCTTATGTTGGCGAAAGTAACGAGCGTCAGGTGCCGGTAATGATTCACCGTGCCATTCTGGGGTCACTGGAGCGCTTTATCGGCATCCTGACCGAAGAGTTTGCTGGCTTCTTCCCAACCTGGCTTGCGCCGGTGCAGGTCGTGGTGATGAATATTACCGATTCTCAGTCTGAATACGTTAACGAATTGACTCGTAAACTACAAAATGCGGGCATTCGTGTAAAAGCGGACTTGAGAAATGAGAAGATTGGCTTTAAAATCCGCGAGCACACTTTACGTCGTGTCCCGTATATGTTGGTCTGTGGCGACAAAGAAGTCGAAGCCGGCAAAGTGGCCGTGCGTACCCGTCGTGGTAAAGACCTTGGCAGCATGGACGTAAATGAAGTGATCGAAAAGCTGCAACAAGAGATTCGCAGCCGCAGTCTTCAACAACTGGAGGAATAAGGTATTAAAGGCGGAAAACGAGTTCAAACGGCGCGTCCGAATCGTATTAATGGCGAAATTCGCGCGCAAGAAGTTCGCTTAACAGGTCTGGAAGGCGAGCAGCTTGGTATTGTGAGTCTGAGAGAAGCTCTGGAAAAAGCTGAAGAAGCCGGAGTAGACTTAGTCGAAATCAGCCCTAACGCCGAGCCGCCGGTTTGTCGTATCATGGATTACGGCAAATTCCTCTATGAAAAGAGCAAGTCTTCTAAGGAACAGAAGAAAAAGCAAAAAGTTATCCAGGTTAAGGAAATCAAATTCCGACCTGGCACCGATGATGGCGACTACCAGGTAAAACTCCGCAGCCTGGTTCGCTTTCTGGAAGAGGGTGATAAAGCTAAGATCACGCTGCGTTTCCGCGGTCGTGAGATGGCTCACCAGCAGATCGGTATGGAAGTGCTTAACCGCGTCCGTGACGATCTGAGTGAACTGGCAGTGGTCGAATCCTTCCCATCGAAGATCGAAGGCCGCCAGATGATCATGGTGCTCGCTCCTAAGAAGAAACAGTAAGGCCTTCAAGTAGCAACTCCTGTGGAGCCTTTGGGCTTCGCAGGCGTTGTTCGCCTATGTTTCGTTTATTAACAATGCGAAGTGGAAGTTATTAAAATGCCAAAAATTAAGACCGTACGCGGTGCTGCTAAGCGCTTCAAAAAAACCGGTAAAGGTGGTTTTAAGCACAAGCACGCTAACCTGCGTCACATTCTGACTAAAAAAGCTACCAAGCGTAAACGTCACCTGCGTCCGAAAGCCATGGTTTCCAAAGGCGATCTGGGCCTGGTAATCGCGTGCCTGCCGTACGCATAAGTCGTTAACCCTTTAAACTTTTTAATTAGAATAGATACAGGAGAGCACATATGGCTCGCGTAAAACGTGGTGTAGTTGCCCGTGCACGTCACAAGAAAATTTTGAAACAAGCTAAAGGCTACTACGGTGCGCGTTCTCGCGTATACCGCGTTGCCTTCCAGGCTGTTATCAAAGCTGGTCAGTACGCTTATCGTGACCGTCGTCAGAAAAAGCGTCAGTTCCGTCAACTGTGGATTGCGCGTATCAACGCAGCAGCACGTCAGAACGGTATTTCTTACAGCAAATTCATCAACGGCCTGAAAAAAGCCTCTGTTGAAATCGACCGTAAGATCCTGGCTGACATCGCCGTATTCGACAAATTAGCGTTCACCGCGCTGGTCGAAAAAGCGAAAGCAGCTCTGGCATAAGCCAGTTGAAAGAGGGAGCTTGTCTCCCTCTTTTCGTTTCAACACCATCAATACATTGACTTTTATTGCCGTAAGCTTTTCAATACAGGTCTTACGTTTCGTACCAGACAAGGTAATGCAAGCATGAATGCTGCTATTTTCCGCTTCTTTTTTTACTTTAGCACCTGAACTCAGGAGGCTAGCGCGTGAAAGAAGAAACGGAAAACAGCGCCAGAAAGCCTCCCACTGTGGAGGCTTTTTTCGTATATGAACGTGTTCATTCTATTTCAAGCTGCAGGCGCGTCGGCTGAGGCGTACATCGGCGACGGCGCGTACTCTGTGGTGGGTAATACGTCGACGGTCGCCGCCTGTAACTCGAAATAGTCAGAACAAAATAATGACCATAACCGGTGTCTGCACCGACATAATGAGGAAAACCATGTCACATCTCGCAGAGCTGGTTGCCAGTGCGAAGGCAGCCATTAATGAGGCATCAGATGTTGCCGCGCTGGACAACGTCCGCGTGGAATATCTAGGTAAGAAAGGGCATCTGACCCTTCAGATGACAACCCTGCGTGAGCTGCCGCCAGAAGAGCGTCCGGCTGCCGGTGCGGTCATCAACGAAGCGAAAGAGCAGGTCCAGCAGGCGCTTAACGCGCGTAAAGCTGACCTCGAAGGCGCCGCGCTAAATGCGCGTCTGGCCGCGGAGACCATCGACGTCTCTCTGCCGGGTCGCCGTATTGAAAACGGCGGTTTGCATCCGGTGACCCGGACTATCGATCGCATCGAAAACTTCTTCGGCGAGCTCGGCTTCACCGTCGCGACCGGCCCGGAAATCGAAGATGATTACCACAACTTCGATGCGCTGAATATTCCTGGGCACCATCCGGCGCGCGCTGACCACGATACCTTCTGGTTCGATGCGACGCGTTTGCTGCGTACCCAGACTTCGGGCGTGCAGATCCGGACTATGGAAAACCAGCAGCCGCCGATTCGCATTATTGCGCCGGGCCGCGTTTACCGTAACGACTACGACCAGACCCACACCCCGATGTTCCATCAGATGGAAGGCCTGATTGTTGATACCAATATCAACTTCACCAACCTGAAAGGGACGCTGCACGACTTCCTGAATAACTTCTTTGAAGAAGATCTGCAGATTCGTTTCCGCCCGTCCTATTTCCCGTTTACCGAACCGTCTGCGGAAGTCGACGTGATGGGTAAAAACGGCAAGTGGCTGGAAGTGCTGGGCTGCGGGATGGTGCATCCGAACGTGCTGCGTAATGTCGGCATCGATCCGGAAGTCTACTCCGGTTTTGCCTTCGGGATGGGGATGGAACGTCTGACCATGCTGCGCTACGGCGTGACCGATTTACGCGCGTTCTTCGAAAACGATCTGCGTTTCCTCAAACAGTTTAAATAAGGGCAGGACAGAATAATGAAATTCAGTGAACTGTGGTTACGCGAGTGGGTTAACCCGGCGATCGACAGCGAAGCGCTGGCTAACCAGATCACGATGGCGGGCCTCGAAGTGGACGGCGTTGAGCCGGTTGCCGGTAGCTTCAACGGCGTGGTTGTGGGTGAAGTGGTTGAGTGCGGCCAGCACCCGAATGCCGACAAGCTGCGCGTCACGAAAGTGAACGTCGGCGGCGAACGTCTGCTGGACATCGTCTGCGGCGCGCCGAACTGCCGTCAGGGCCTGAAAGTCGCCGTCGCGACCATCGGCGCCGTTCTGCCGGGCGATTTCAAAATTAAAGCGGCGAAACTGCGCGGTGAGCCTTCCGAAGGGATGCTGTGCTCGTTCTCCGAGCTGGGGGTTTCCGACGATCATAGCGGTATTATCGAGCTGCCGGCGGATGCGCCGATTGGCACCGATATTCGTCAATATCTGCAGCTGGACGATAACACCATCGAAATCAGCGTCACGCCGAACCGTGCTGACTGTTTAGGCATCATCGGAGTGGCCCGTGACGTCGCCGTGCTGAATAAAGAACCGCTGAACGCGCCGGATATCGCGCCCGTTGCGGCAACGATTACCGATACGCTGCCGATTGCCGTTGAAGCGCCGGACGCCTGTCCCCGCTATCTTGGCCGCGTGGTCAAAGGTATCAATGTTAAAGCGCCAACCCCGCTGTGGATGAAAGAGAAGCTGCGTCGCTGCGGTATCCGCTCCATTGATGCGGTGGTTGATGTCACCAACTACGTTCTGCTTGAGCTCGGCCAGCCGATGCACGCTTTCGACCGCGACCGCATTGAAGGCGGGATCGTGGTGCGGATGGCGCAAGAGGGCGAGACGCTGGTGCTGCTGGATGGCACCGAAGCCAAACTGGACACCGATACCCTGGTTATTGCCGACCATCACAAAGCGCTGGCGATGGGCGGCATCTTCGGCGGCGAGCACTCCGGTGTGAATGATGACACCCGGAACGTGCTGCTGGAATGTGCGTTCTTCAGCCCGCTGTCCATCACCGGCCGCGCCCGTCGTCATGGCCTGCACACCGATGCCTCTCATCGCTATGAGCGCGGCGTGGATTCAGCGCTGCAGTATAAAGCGCTGGAACGTGCCACCCGCCTGCTGATTGATATCTGCGGCGGCGAAGCTGGCCCGGTTATCGATGTGACCAACGAAGCGACTCTGCCGAAGGCGGCGACCATTACTCTGCGCCGCAGCAAACTGGATCGCCTGATTGGCCATCATATTGATGATGCTCAGGTCAGCGATATTCTGACGCGCCTGGGCTGCGAAGTGACCGCGGGCAACGATGAGTGGCAGGCGGTTGCCCCGAGCTGGCGTTTTGATATAGCGATCGAAGAAGATCTGGTCGAAGAAGTGGCCCGCGTGTATGGCTATAACAACATTCCCGATCGTCCGGTTCAGGCTGGGCTGATCATGGGTACCCATCGCGAAGCCAACCTGTCGCTGAAGCGTGTGAAAACGCTGCTTAACGATAAAGGCTATCAGGAAGTGATCACCTATAGCTTCGTTGACCCGAAAGTACAGCAGCTGATCCACCCGGGCGAAGAAGCGCTGATTCTGCCCAGCCCAATCTCCAGCGAAATGTCGGCGATGCGCCTGTCGCTGCTGACCGGTCTGCTGGGTACCGTGGTCTATAACCAGAACCGTCAGCAGAGTCGCGTGCGCATCTTTGAGAGCGGTTTACGCTTTGTTCCGGATACGCAGGCTCCGCTGGGTATTCGTCAGGACGTGATGCTGGCCGGAGTGATTTGCGGCAACCGCTACGAAGAGCACTGGAATCTGGCAAAAGAGACCGTCGATTTCTATGATTTAAAAGGCGATCTGGAGTCCGTTCTTGACCTGACCGGCAAACTGTCTGACATCGAATTCCGGGCAGAGGCGAACAGCGCGCTGCATCCGGGCCAGTCAGCGGCGATTTATCTGAAAGGTGAACGTATTGGTTTCATTGGGGTTGTTCATCCTGAACTGGAACGTAAACTGGATCTGAACGGTCGCACTTTGGCCTTCGAACTGGAGTGGAACAAGCTGGCAGACCGCGTGGTGCCTCAGGCGCGCGAGATTTCTCGTTTCCCGGCTAACCGCCGCGATATTGCCGTTGTCGTCGCGGAAAACGTGCCTGCAGCCGATGTTTTGACCGAGTGTAAGAAAGTTGGCGTAAATCAGGTAGTTGGCGTAAACTTATTTGACGTGTACCGTGGTAAAGGGGTTGCGGAAGGCAGCAAGAGCCTTGCGATCAGCCTTATCCTGCAGGATACCAGCCGTACACTCGAAGAAGAGGAGATTGCCGCTACCGTTGCCAAATGTGTAGAGGCATTAAAAGAGCGATTCCAGGCATCATTGAGGGATTGAACCTATGGCGCTTACAAAAGCTGAAATGTCAGAATATCTGTTTGATAAGCTTGGGCTTAGCAAGCGGGATGCCAAAGAGCTGGTAGAGTTGTTTTTCGAAGAGGTGCGTCGTGCTCTGGAAAACGGAGAACAGGTAAAACTCTCCGGGTTCGGCAACTTCGATTTGCGTGATAAAAACCAACGCCCGGGTCGTAACCCGAAAACGGGGGAAGATATTCCCATTACAGCCCGGCGCGTGGTGACCTTCAGACCCGGCCAGAAACTGAAAAGTCGTGTCGAAAACGCTTCGCCCAGAGACAAATAATCTGAACTAACTAAAAAGGCCGCTGATGCGGCCTTTTTCTTATGGTTGACCCGTTGCTGACTTAAATCCGGAGAACGTGATGGCGAGTGCGTATACCCACCAGCAGTTCGTTCATAGAGACATCCGGGGACAGCCTGTCCGTTCATCATCCCTTCGCGATGAACGTAAATTTAAAGTGACTGAGCCAGGACGGCCGGTGACCTGAATACGCATACGGGCGGATGTTTTGCTTTTCTCCCTCCCGTCGCCACCGTAAAATCAACGCATCTCATTCTTGCGTCACGGAAATTATGCTGACCTTTGCCCAAATTCAACAACGTCGCAGCCGGCGTTGGCTCATTGCGCTCCTGCTCTTGCTTCTGGCCATGACCGCCGTCAGTCTCTGCGCCGGGGATCAATGGATCGGCCCGCAGGAGTGGTTCGGCGCCAAAGGGCAGCTGTTTATCTGGCAAATTCGGCTGCCGCGCACCGTCGCCGTACTGCTGGTGGGGGCGGCTCTGGCGCTCTCCGGGGCCATTATGCAGGCACTGTTCGAAAACCCGCTGGCGGAGCCGGGGCTATTGGGGGTATCGAACGGCGCCGGCGTAGGGCTAATTGCCGCCGTCCTGTTGGGCAAAGGCTATCTGCCGGGATGGGCGCTGGGATTGTGCGCTATCGCCGGGGCGCTGGTGATTACCTTTATTCTGCTGCGGTTTGCCCGCCGGCATCTCTCAACCAGCCGTCTGCTGCTGGCCGGCGTGGCGCTCGGGATTATCTGTAGCGCGCTGATGACCTGGGCGGTCTATTTTTCCACCTCGTTCGATTTGCGCCAGCTTATGTACTGGATGATGGGCGGGTTTGGCGGCGTCGACTGGCAGCAGCTGTGGCTGATGCTGGCGTTAGTCCCGGTGCTGGCCTGGGTATGCCTGCAATCGCCGGCGCTGAATCTGCTGGCGCTGGGGGAGGTCTCCGCCCGCCAGCTGGGGCTACCGTTGTGGTTATGGCGCCGGCTGCTGGTGGTCGCGACGGGTTGGCTGGTGGGGGTGAGCGTGGCGTTGGCGGGGGCGATAGGCTTTATTGGTCTGGTGATCCCGCATATTCTGCGCTTATGCGGCTTGAGCGATCACCGCGTGCTGCTTCCGGCTTGCCTGCTGGCGGGGGCCAGCGCGCTGTTAGGGGCGGATATTATCGCGCGCCTGGCGCTGTCGGCGGCGGAGTTGCCGATCGGCGTGGTCACCGCCACGCTGGGGGCGCCGGTCTTTATCTGGTTGCTGCTGAAGTCCGTTCATTCGCAATAAGCGTTATCGCTGGCGCAGGAGATAGCGCTGCGCCAGCAGGAGCGATTACCAGCCTTTTATGGCATCACCCTTATAGACTTCCAGCGCTTTATCGGCGACTTCTTTGGTCTGGAAGGCCTCTTTCAGCTCCTGAATCTTTTTGCTGTCTTTATTTTCTGCGCGAGACACGATGGCATTCACATAGGGAGAGTCCGGGCCTTCCATAAATAAGCCATCGCGGGCGGCGGATAAACCGGCCTGCGCGGAGAAGTTGGTATTAATAATCGACAGCGCGACGTTCGGGTCATCGAGCGTGCGGGTCAGCTGCGGGGTATCGACTTCGACAATTTTCAAATGTTTCGGGTTATCGATAATATCCAGCGATGTCGGCAGATAACCGACCCCTTCCTTCAGCTTAATTAAACCCTGCGCCTGTAGCAGAAGCAGGCTACGGCCCAGCGTCGTGGTCTCGTTGGAGATTGAAACCGTCGCGCCGTCCGGCAGCTCGCTGATATTTTTTATTTTGCGTGAATAGGCGGCGATCGGGAACACAAAGGTCTTGCCGACGACGGCAAACTTGTAGCCGCGCTCTTTTGACTGGGCCTCAAGATAGGGCAGCGTCTGGAAGGCGTTGGCATCAACGTCTTTATTATTTAACGCTTCATTTGGCAGCACGTAATCATTAAACGAGATAACCTGCACATCGAGGTTATATTTGTCCTTCGCCACCTGCTCAACCACCTTCCAGATAGCCTCATCCGGACCGGTATTGATCGCCACTTTAACCGTGTTGTTATCATCTGGAGAGCAGGCCGATAACCACACTACCGATGTTGCGACTAATACCGAACTTAACAACTTATTCATCTATAAAACTCTCTCAAATTAATCAATAACGAAATGCTATTACGACCGCTTAACACTGTACACTGAATTGCCCGCTGACCCTATTGAGAGGAATTCATGTTGTCAGCGGGACAGGGGACGGTGTTCCCGTCCGCGGATTCAAAGTACAATGGACGCCGGCGAATCCGCTACAGTAGAGAGGGATCACCGCAACCAGAAACCGGTTTTATTCAATGAGGGAAGGCTATGCAACACGATATTCTGAATACTCCCGTCACCACGATTGAGGGTGATAAAACGACGCTGGCGACCTACGCGGGCAAAGTCCTGCTGATCGTGAACGTGGCTTCAAAGTGCGGCCTGACGCCGCAGTATGAGCAGCTGGAGACCTTGCAAAAAGATCTTGAGAATGACGGCTTCACCGTGCTTGGCTTCCCGTGCAACCAGTTCCTCGGGCAGGAGCCGGGTAGCGAAGAGGAGATTAAAACCTTCTGCAGCACCACCTACGGCGTCACTTTCCCGCTGTTCAGCAAAATTGATGTCAACGGCGAGCACCGTCATCCGCTCTATCAGCAGCTGGTCGATGCCGCGCCGCAGGCCGTGGCCCCGGAAGGCAGCGGGTTCTATGAGCGGATGGCGAGTAAAGGCCGCGCGCCGCTCAACAGCGGCGACATCCTGTGGAATTTCGAGAAATTCCTCGTGGGTAAAAATGGCCAGGTGATCCAGCGCTTCTCGCCGGATATGACGCCGGACGATCCGCAGCTGGTTGCCGCCATTAAAGGGGCGTTAGCGGAATAATGCCGTTGTTGATGCAGCTAGAGGATGTCGCAGAGGCGGGGCGGCTGGCGCCGTTTTCCGCCGGGGTCCGGCCAGGAGAGATGGTCCATCTTGTCGGGCCTAACGGCGCTGGGAAAAGCACGTTGTTGATGCGCATGGCCGGGTTGAGCAGCGGCGCCGGGCGCATTATCTTCAACGATCGCCCGCTGGATCGCTGGCCGGCGCAGGAGCTGGCCCGTCATCGCGCCTATCTTAGCCAGCATCAGATGCCGCCTTTCGCCATGCCGGTGTGGCATTATCTGTCGTTGCATCTGCAAAAGGGGGGCTCAGGCGAACTGCTCGGGAGCGTGGCGGATAAACTGGGCCTGAGCGATAAGCTTGGGCGCCAGGTTAACCATATCTCCGGCGGCGAATGGCAACGCGTGCGCCTGGCCGCGGTGATTTTGCAAATTCATCCGCAGGCCAATCCGACGGGGCGGCTACTGTTGCTTGATGAGCCGATGAACAGCCTCGACGTGGCGCAGCAGGCGGCGCTCGACCGCGTGCTGAGTGAACTGTGCGCGTCAGGCGTGGCGGTGGTGATGAGCAGCCACGATCTTAACCACACCCTGCGGCATGCCGATCGCTCCTGGCTTATCTGTCGGGGGCAAACCATCGCCTGCGGCGAGACGTCCGAGGTCCTCACGGAAGAGAATTTAACCGCCGCGTATGCCATTTCATTTCAGCGAATCGCGGTTGCCGGTCATTTTATGCTCGTTGCGTCACAGTAGCACGATGCCACCTTGTCAGGGCCTTGATAAACCAGCTAAATTATCCTGACAAAAACCTGAGGAACAGAGGAATCGTCTGAGATGCGTTTGTGGTTGATTTTATTGACGGCGCTATTTCTGGCTGGCTGCAGCAGTCACCGGGCCCCCCCGCCTAATCCGCGGCTTGCCGATTCCATTACCGTTATCGCCAATCTCAATGACCAGCTACGCAACTGGCGCGGGGCGCCGTATCGCTACGGCGGCATGTCGCCGCGGGGCGTGGACTGCTCCGGGTTTGTGCTGATGACCTTCCGCGATAAGTTTTCCCTGCAATTGCCGCGTGAAACCAGCCAGCAGGCGGAAATCGGCACCAAAATTGATAAAAGCGAGCTGCTGCCGGGCGATCTGGTCTTTTTCAGAACCGGGTCAGGTGAGAGCGGCTTGCATGTCGGCATTTACGATACCGATAACCAGTTTATCCATGCTTCAACCAGCCAGGGGGTGACGCGTTCATCGCTCAATAATGTCTACTGGAATAAGAAGTTCTGGCAGGCGCGAAGGATATAGCCGCATACCCGCTGGAGAAGGGAAGCGTGGGCTTCCCTTTTTTATGTCGATAACCCTGCGCTTCACCCGTGTTAATACCTTGTTGAAGGCACTACACTGGAGACAGGAGGAACCATGACCCTGTCTTTTACTACCCACTGGCGTGATGAACTGCCGGATTTCTATACCGCATTAATGCCCACGCCGTTGCAAAACGCGCGGCTGATCTGGCATAACGCGCCGCTGGCGCAAACCTTAGGCCTTCCCGAGGCGCTGTTTCACCCTGAACAAGGGGCTGGCGTATGGGGAGGCGAAGCGCTGCTGCCGGGCATGGCGCCGCTGGCGCAGGTCTATAGCGGCCATCAGTTTGGCGCCTGGGCCGGCCAGTTAGGCGATGGCCGGGGGATTCTGCTCGGCGAACAGCAGTTGCCCGACGGTCGTCGTCTGGACTGGCACCTGAAAGGCGCCGGGCTGACGCCTTATTCACGTATGGGCGACGGGCGTGCGGTCCTGCGCTCCACGATTCGTGAGAGCCTGGCGTCGGAAGCCATGCATGCGCTGGGGATCCCGACGACGCGTGCCTTAGCCATGGTGACCAGCGATACGCCGGTGCAGCGCGAGACCCGCGAAAGCGGGGCGATGCTGATGCGCCTTGCGGAGAGCCACGTGCGTTTCGGCCATTTTGAGCACTTCTACTACCGCCGCGAAGCGGAGAAGGTGCAGCAGCTGGCCGATTATGTTATCCGGCATCACTGGCCGGAGCTGACGGATGAAGCCGACAAATACATTCTCTGGTTTCGTGACGTTGTCACGCGCACGGCGACGCTGATCGCCAGCTGGCAGACGGTAGGCTTCGCCCATGGGGTGATGAATACCGATAATATGTCTATCCTCGGACTGACGATGGACTACGGCCCGTATGGATTCCTGGATGACTTCCGGCCCGATTTTATCTGTAACCACTCCGATTACCAGGGGCGCTACAGCTTTGAGAATCAGCCGGCGGTTGGCCTGTGGAATTTGCAGCGCCTGGCCCAGTCGCTGTCGCCGTTTATTACGGCGGATGCGCTAAATGCCGCGCTGGATGGCTATCAGCACGCCTTGCTGACGGCCTACGGCCGGCGGATGCGCGATAAGCTTGGTCTGTTTAGCCAGCAGAAAGGCGATAACGACCTGCTGGATGGTCTGTTTGCGCTGATGATCCGGGAAGGCAGCGATTATACCCGTACCTTCCGTATGCTGAGCGTGAGCGAGCAGCACAGCGCCGCGTCGCCGCTGCGTGATGAGTTTATTGACCGCGCGGCTTTTGATAGCTGGTTCGAAAACTATCGCGCGCGGCTGCGCGATGAACAGATTGATGATGCGCAGCGTCAACAGCGTATGCAGAGCGTCAACCCGGCGCTGGTGCTGCGTAACTGGCTGGCACAGCGCGCCATCGAGCAGGCTGAGCAGGGGGATATGAGCGAGCTGGCGCGTCTGCACGAGGTGTTAACTCAGCCGTTTGTCGACCGCAGCGATGACTATGTCAGCCGTCCGCCCGACTGGGGCAAACATCTGGCAGTCAGCTGTTCAAGCTAACCTGCGCCATCAGCCCTCGCCGTGCTTGCCGGCGCAGAGGGCTATTTCGTCAGGATCAGCTTTCCCGCCTGGGTCTGGCGAAGCAAATAGCGCTGGCCGTCGTGTTCGATCACCACCCGACCTTCGACGCCTAACAAGGTGCGGCTGTTTATCTTCCGGTCCGTGGCGATGGGATAAGGGGCATTGTCTTTTGTTTTTTCTGCTGTGGCAGTGTCATCCATTCGCGTCATAGCACCAAAATAAAAATCAAAGCAACAATGATAATAATTATCAGTAATGTTAATTTTTACGGCAAGCGTTATTTGTGAAAAGACAATATTTGGTGGGCGGCGACGCGCCGGGAGAGAACAGCCCCCGCCACGGCGCGGCGGGGGGAGGGATTACAGACGGGTGGCGGTTGCGGCGGCCAGTTCGGCCAGCAGACGCTCGCTATCTTCCCAGCTCAGGCAAGGATCGGTAATGGATTGGCCGCGCGTCAGCGGCTGCCCGGCAACGACTTTCTGCGTCCCTTCCACCAGGAAGCTTTCCGCCATGATGCCGGCAATTGCCGTCGAGCCGGCGCGGATCTGCTGGCAGATATCGGCGCACACTTCCAGCTGACGCCGGTGCTGCTTCTGGCAGTTACCGTGGCTGAAATCAACCACCAGCTGTTCCGGCAGGTCAAATTCACGCAGCGCGTCGCAGGCGGCGGCGATATCCGCGGCGTGATAATTCGGTCGCTTGCCGCCGCGCATGATGATATGGCCATACGGGTTGCCGCTGGTCTGATAGATCGTCATCTGTCCCTGCTTGTCCGGCGACAGGAACATGTGGCTGGCGCGCGAGGCGCGAATGGCATCAACGGCGATGCGGGTGTTGCCGTCGGTACCGTTCTTGAAGCCCACCGGACAGGAGAGCGCGGAGGCCATTTCCCGGTGGATCTGACTTTCGGTGGTGCGCGCGCCGATAGCGCCCCAGCTAATCAGGTCAGCAATAAACTGCCCGGTCACCATATCGAGAAATTCGGTGGCGGTGGGCACGCCCAGCTCGTTGACCTGCAGCAGCAGCCGACGCGCCAGTTCGATACCGTGATTCACCCGATAGCTGCCGTTAAGGTCAGGGTCAGAGATCAACCCCTTCCAGCCGACAACGGTGCGCGGCTTCTCAAAGTAGGTACGCATCACGATTTCCAGCTGCGGCTGGTAACGTTCACGCATCTCTTGCAGGCGGCGCGCGTAATCCATTGCCGCCTCGGTATCATGGATCGAGCACGGGCCGATGATCACCAGCAAACGGCGATCTTCGCCGTTGAGGATTTTTTCAATCCGGCGACGGGAGGCGGAGACATGTGCCGCTACCTCGGCAGACACGGGGTGCCGCTGCGCCAGTTCCGCAGGCGTAACCAGGCTTTCAATGCGCGCGGTACGCAATTCGTCTGTTTTATTCATTGGGGTCTCAAAAATCTGTTTCTTCCGCGGCGAAAATGCCGGGAAGTGATGCGCATCACGATAAACCAATCTCTGCTTATTGCAAGAGCAGGTCATGATCCTGTATAGGCCACGAGCGATAGCATAAACAAATTTTTAGCCATGCACTAGTTCATTAGTACATTCTTCGGTTCAGCCCCATGATATCCATGATTTTGGTGGCGATCTCCTCGACGGAATAGTTGGTGCTGTTCAGGCAGGGAATTTTATTCTTGCGGTACAGGGCTTCCACCTCGGTGACTTCCATCCGGCATTGACGCATCGACGCATAGCGACTGTTTTCACGCCGTTCTTCGCGAATGGCGGCTAGCCGTTCCGGGTTAATGGTCAGGCCAAACAGCTTGTGCTGCAGCGGCTTGAGCGAGGCGGGCAGAATTAAATTGTCCATATCGTCGGCGATAAACGGATAGTTTGCCGCGCGGATGCCGTACTGCATCGCCAGATAGAGACTGGTGGGGGTTTTTCCGCAGCGCGAGACGCCCAGCAGGATCACCTGCGCCTGATCGAGATTGCGCAACGAAATGCCGTCATCGTGGGCGAGGGTATAATCAATGGCGGCGATTCGCGCATCGTATTTGTTCAGGTTACCCGGCGTCAGGCCGTGGGTACGGTGAGCGATCGGCGTGGGATCCAGACGCAGCTCCTGCTGCAGCGGGGCCACCAGCGCCTGAACGATATCCTGACAAAATCCCTCGCTTTGCAAAATCACGTCGCGAATTTCCGGAATGACGATGGAGTAGAAAACCAGCGGCCGGATACCGGTTTGCTGGTAGATAGCGTCAATTTGCTCCTTTACCGCCCGCGCACGGCTGGCATTTTCCACAAACGGCAGGGTCACGCTGCTGATGGCGACCGGAAATTGCGACATCACCGCATGCCCCAGCACCTCTGCCGTAATGGCAGTACCGTCGGAAATATAAAATACGTGGCGATCTACAGCACTTTCCATTTTGACCATCCGGTATAATTAGTTTAATTACCTGAAAGCAGATATTAAATTTAAGCATATCCCTTTAGGCTTTGTCTCACTTTAAAAATGAAACGGTATTTTTATTTTTAATGAAAAGGTGAGTTCAGTTTTGTGAATTGTTTGTTTTTTGTCTCGTATTGCAGCAGATTTTAGAAGAATCATTGAGTTAGCAATATTGAAGGAACTGTCCTAAAAAAGAAAAAATAATTTGCTTGAACGATTCACCGTTTTTTTCAGCCGCATAAATATGTCAGGATAAATCCTGCAGTTGATCGTGAGTTTTTTATCACTGGTATTAAATCACAAAAGGATTGTCTCGATGTCCAACAATGGCTCGTCACCGCTGGTGCTTTGGTATAACCAACTCGGCATGAATGATGTAGACAGAGTTGGGGGCAAAAATGCCTCCCTTGGTGAAATGATTACGAATCTGTCCGGTATGGGTGTTTCCGTGCCGAACGGGTTTGCCACCACCGCTGATGCCTTCAATCAGTTCCTGGACCAAAGCGGTGTTAACCAGCGTATTTATGCACTGCTGGATGAAACCGACATTGACGACGTTTCCGCATTAGCGAAAGCGGGCGCCCAGATCCGTCAGTGGATCATTGATACGCCGTTCCAGAGCGAACTGGAAGACGCCATTCGTGATGCCTATACACAGCTGTCCGCGGATAATGCCGAGGCCTCCTTTGCCGTGCGTTCCTCCGCCACGGCGGAAGATATGCCGGATGCCTCCTTCGCCGGGCAGCAAGAGACATTCCTCAACGTGCAGGGCTTTGATGCCGTGCTCGTCGCGGTGAAGCACGTGTTTGCTTCGCTGTTTAACGATCGCGCGATCTCCTATCGCGTGCATCAGGGTTATGACCACCGCGGCGTGGCGCTATCCGCCGGGGTACAAAGGATGGTGCGTTCCGACCTCGCCTCATCCGGCGTCATGTTCTCCATCGACACCGAGTCCGGCTTTGACCAGGTGGTATTTATTACCTCCGCCTGGGGCCTCGGCGAAATGGTGGTGCAGGGCGCGGTGAACCCGGATGAGTTCTACGTCCATAAGCCGACGCTGGCGGCAAATCGTCCGTCTATCGTGCGCCGTACCATGGGGTCGAAAAAGATTCGCATGATTTACGCGCCGACTCAGGAACATGGCAAGCAGGTGCGTATCGAAGATGTTCCGCAGGCGCAGCGTGACATTTTCTCGTTAACCAACGAGGAAGTGCAGGAGCTGGCGAAGCAGGCGGTGCAGATTGAGAAGCACTACGGCCGGCCGATGGATATCGAGTGGGCGAAAGATGGCCATACCGGCGAGCTGTTCATCGTCCAGGCGCGTCCGGAAACCGTACGTTCACGCGGCCAGGTGATGGAACGCTATACCCTGCATGCGCAAGGGCAGATTGTGGCTGAAGGCCGCGCGATCGGCCATCGCATCGGGGCCGGTCCGGTGAAAGTCATTCACGATATCAGTGAAATGAACCGCATCGAACCGGGCGACGTGCTGGTCACCGACATGACCGACCCGGACTGGGAACCGATCATGAAGAAAGCCTCGGCAATCGTCACCAACCGCGGCGGACGTACCTGCCACGCGGCGATTATTGCCCGTGAACTGGGGATCCCGGCGGTGGTTGGCTGCGGCGACGCGACCGATCGTATCGAGGAAAACCAGAACGTCACCGTTTCCTGCGCCGAAGGCGATACCGGCTACGTCTATGCCGAACTGCTGGACTTCAGCATCAAGAGTTCAAGCGTCGGTGAGATGCCCGAGCTGCCGCTGAAGATTATGATGAACGTCGGCAACCCGGACCGGGCATTCGACTTCGCCTGCCTGCCGAACGAGGGCGTTGGCCTGGCGCGTCTGGAATTCATCATCAACCGCATGATTGGCGTCCATCCGCGCGCGCTGCTGGAGTTTGATGACCAGGAGCCCGCGCTGCAGAACGAAATCCGCGAGCTGATGAAAGGCTACGACTCGCCGAGAGAGTTTTACGTCGGCCGTTTGACCGAAGGTATTGCGACCCTGGGCGCGGCGTTCTATCCGAAGCGGGTGATTGTTCGTCTCTCCGACTTTAAGTCGAACGAATACGCCAACCTGGTGGGCGGCGAGCGTTATGAGCCGGAAGAAGAGAACCCGATGCTCGGCTTCCGCGGCGCCGGTCGTTACGTCTCTGACAGCTTCCGCGACTGCTTCGCGCTGGAGTGTGAAGCGGTTAAGCGCGTACGCAACGATATGGGCCTGGACAACGTAGAGATCATGGTTCCTTTCGTCCGTACCGTCGCCCAGGCGAAAGCGGTGGTGGAGGAGCTGGAGCGTCAGGGTCTCAAACGCGGCGAGAACGGGCTGAAAATCATTATGATGTGCGAAATCCCGTCCAACGCGCTGCTGGCCGAACAGTTCCTCGAGTACTTTGACGGCTTCTCTATCGGTTCAAACGATATGACTCAGCTGGCGCTGGGCCTCGATCGCGACTCAGGCGTGGTCTCTGAGCTGTTTGATGAACGCAACGATGCGGTAAAAGCGCTGCTGTCGATGGCGATTCGCGCGGCGAAGAAACAGGGCAAATACGTTGGTATTTGTGGCCAGGGCCCGTCTGACCATGAGGATTTTGCCGCCTGGCTGATGGAGGAGGGGATCGACAGCCTGTCCCTGAACCCGGATACCGTGGTGCAAACCTGGCTTGGCCTGGCTGAACTGAGCAAATAATCTTCGGCCGGACAAAATAGTCTAATCCCCGTCAGCGATGGCGGGGATTTTTTTATTCTCAGCGCGGACCCCCCTTAATTTGCAGTCAATCACATAAACAGAAAAAAACAAAATATCGTAATCCCTCAGTGAATTTCTACAATTGTTGCCGGGGTCGCCATTTCTAATACTTACACCGCGTCATCTGATTCTCATGCTACCTGGTGATAAACGCTCTCTCTGTGTAAGGATAATAATGACTCTCTCCTCTGTTCTGACCACAAAAAATAAAATTGGCTACGGACTTGGCGATATGGCCAGCGCGCTGGTGTGGCAAACCGCCACGCTATTTCTGGCCTATTTTTATACCGATGTGTTTGGTCTACCGGCCGCGATTATGGGAACGATGTTTTTAGTCGTGCGGGTGGTGGATGCGGTCGTCGATCCGTGTATTGGCGCGCTGGTGGATCGCACGCAAACCCGTCACGGGCGCTTTCGCCCCTGGCTGCTGTGGTTCGCCATCCCGTTCGGCGTCAGCTGCATTATCACCTTCTACGTGCCCGACGTCGGAGAAACCGGAAAAATTATTTATGCCTGTCTGACCTATACCCTGCTGAGCTTTATCTACTCGGCGATTAACGTGCCGTATTGCGCGATGCCCGGCGCTCTGACGATGGACCCGCATGAGCGTCACTCCCTGCAGTCGTGGCGCTTTGCGCTGTCGTTTATCGGCGGCCTGATAGTCACCGTCATTGCGCTGCCGCTGGTGGCTCATCTTGGCGCGGGGAATGCGCAAAAAGGCTATTTTTATGCCATGAGCCTGATGGGGATCCTCGGGATCGTACTGTTCTTCAGCTGCTTCTTCCTTACCCGCGAGCGCTATACGCCGCAGAGCGATACCTCGGGATCGTTATTAAAAGACCTGAAGCTGCTGGCCGGAAATAGCCAATGGCGAATCGTATTTATCTTCAATATTTTATTATTAACGGCGGTGGTCGCCCGCGGCTCGGCAACGATGTATTACGTCAAATATGTGATGCAGCGCCCGGAGATGGTATTCACTTTTATTGTGTCCGGAATGATTGCGGCACTGCTCGGCGCATTATTATCCGAACGGCTGCTAGGTAAATTCGATCGCGTACGGGCGTATCAGTGGACGATTATTACTTTTGTGATCTTTGCCGTGGCCATTTTCTTTATTCCGGCGAATCAGGTGTGGCTGATATTCGCCCTCAACGTGGTCTTTAGCTTTATCCAGAACCTGACCACGCCGCTGCAGTGGACCATGTTCTCGGACGTGGTGGACTACGAAGAGCATCGCAGCGGCCGTCGCCTGGACGGGCTGGTGTTCTCCACGGCGCTGTTCGCCATTAAGTTTGGCCTGGCGCTGGGGGGCGCGGTCGTGGGGTGGATCCTCGGTTTCGTCGACTATATCCCCAACGCGGCGACCCAGTCGCCAGCCGTGCTGGGCACCATTAATACCTTGTTCACGCTGATCCCCGCCGCACTGTTCATCGTGATGGCGCTGCTGCTGATGTTCTACAAGCTCAATAGCGCCACGGCGGACAATATTGCCCGTGAACTTATCCGTCGCCGTGAAACGAACGTCACCGCAACCGCGCAGCCAGCGCTGAATTCAGCACTACAGGAGTAAGAAAATGACCGTAATTTATAAGGATGCCCGTCGCCCGATTGATGAACGCGTTGCGGATTTAGTTTCGCGGATGACGGTGGAAGAGAAATTTGCTCAGATGCACGCCTTTTGGCTGGTGCTCGCCGAGGACGGCGAACACCGGGAGCGCAGCGACATGAGCGATGAATTTGCCGGCGTCAGCGCTCAGGTCTCGCTGACGGAACGCTTAAAGTCCGGCATCGGACAGATTACCCGCCCGTTGGGGACCCATATTGTTACGGCGGAGAGCGGCGTGCGCGCCGCCAACCGCCTGCAGAAGATGCTGGTGGAAGAGACCCGGCTGGGGATCCCGGCGCTGTTCCACGAAGAGTGCCTGGTCGGGCTGCTGTGCAAAGAGGCGACGCTGTTTCCCTCTTCGCTCAATTATGGCTCAACCTGGGATCCAGAGCTGGTCGCGCGGGCGGCGCGGGAAATTGGCGTGGAAGCGCGTACCACCGGGTGTAAACAGGGGCTGGCGCCGGTGCTGGATGTCTCACGCGATGTCCGCTGGGGACGCACCGAAGAGACCTTTGGCGAAGATCCCTGGCTGGTGGGGGTGATGGCCTGCGCGTATGTGGAGGGGTTGCAGGGCGAAAAGCGCGACGTGCTGGCGACGCTGAAACATTATGTCGGCCACTCCTTCAGCGAAGGCGCGCGTAACCATGCCCCGGTGCACCTGGGTTTTTGTGAGCTGAATGATACCTTCCTGCTGCCGTTTGAGATGGCGGTGAAGCTGGCGAATGCCGGATCGGTGATGCCCGCGTATCACGATATCGATAACCAGCCAGGGCACAGCGATAGCTTCCTGTTGACCACGGTCCTGCGCGAGCAGTGGGGCTTTGATGGCATTATCGTCGCTGACTACGGCGGCGTCAGTCTGCTGCATCAGCATCATGGGATCGCCCACGATGCGGCGGAATCCGCCGCGCTGGCGTTTAATGCCGGTCTCGATGTGGAACTGCCGAAAGATGATTGCGCCCGCCATCTGCAGCAGGCGCTGGATCGCGGTTTAATCACCATGGCGAAGATTGATGAAATCGTCACGCGTACCCTGACAGAGAAGTTCCGTCTGGGCCTGTTCGAACAGCCCTATACCGATGTGGCGGGCATTACGTTGCAGTCTCCGGCGGCGCGCCAGGCCGCACGCGATGTGGCGACCCGCTCGCTGACGCTGCTGGAGAACCGCGGCGTTCTGCCGCTGCAGGGGCAGCCGAAGGTGGCGGTAGTCGGGCCAACGGCCGACGACCCGCTGGCGCTGCTCAGCGGCTACAGTTTCCCGGTACACCTGATCATCAGCGATATGGTGGACGAGGTCTCGCAGGTCACCACGCCGCTGGCGGCGCTGCGCCACTACCTGGGGGCGCAGCGGGTGAGCTATGCCAAAGGTTGCCATATTATTGAGCAGAGGATGGCCGGCGCGCCGGTCTTCCCCGGCGACAGCGGCGGCAAACCGATGCAGCAATCGCCGGTTTCACTTGATGACAGTTTAATCCCTGAGGCGGTAAAGGTCGCGCAGGACAACGACGTGATCGTGGCCTGCGTGGGCGATCTTGCCGGTCTGTTCCAGAGCGGTACGGTGGGGGAAGGGTCGGATACCGATACGCTGAATCTGCCTGGCGTCCAGCAGCAGCTGCTGGAAGCGTTAGTCGCGACCGGTAAACCGGTGGTGGTGGTGATGACCGGCGGACGTCCTTATAACCTGCAGGGGCTGGAAGATCGCGTGGCGGCCCTGCTGATGGCCTGGGCGCCGGGCCAGGAAGGCGGTTGGGCGGTGGCCGATGTGTTAACCGGACGCGCAGAGCCGCAGGGGAGGCTGGTGGTCAGCGTGCCGAAAAGCGCGGGGGCGATGCCGTATTACTACAACCACAAACTGAAAAGCGGCGGCACGCCGTTTGCTTTCCACTTTGGCTCGCGCTACCCGTTTGGCTACGGGCAAAGCTGGACAACCTTCACGTATGGCCAACCCCGGCTGCTGGCCCGGGAGGTGGCTATCGACGGGGAAATCGCGCTGCAGGTCACGGTGCGTAACGGCGGGGAGCGTCGCGGGAGCGAGGTTGTCCAGCTTTATGTGCGCGATAAAGTCGCGTCTATGGTACGTCCGCTGCAGGAGCTGAAGGCCTTCCAGCGGGTAACCGTAGAGCCGGGCGAAAGCGCGACGCTGACTTTCTACCTGCCGGTCGATATGCTGAATTTCACCCGTCGCGATGGGCAACGTATTGTTGAACCCGGTGAGTTTGAACTGCAGATTGGCGCCTCTTCGGCGGATATTCGCGGGACGGCCACCGTAATGGTCAGCGGAGAGGTGCGTGAATTACCGCACAACTGGCGGATGATGAGCCGTTGCGAAGTGAGTTAGTTCATTGCCATGAGTGGGCTGGAGACGAAGGAACGACGAGCGGCGGCAAGCAGCGCATCCATTGAGAGATTGCCGCACCCATGCTGTCCCGAAGCCCGCGAGCCATGCCGGGTAGCCGATTGCAGGCTAAAAAAAAGCCCATCGTGGGAGATGGGCAAAGACTACACACAGCAATTCGTTGTTTCACTCAGGGGATTTCCATGCTTATAAATCAAGGTGTTGATTTATAACCGTGCCCTAATAGTAGACACAGCCCTTTTGGGCGTCGATCGGATTCATCCCAATAGTTAAATTGAGGTGAAGAATATGCGCGGTGAATGTGGCCAACAGTGTGAGCGGCAGGGAAAATCAGGTCTGTTTTATAAGTTTTTCTTAAGTTTAAGGCGGGTTTCCCCGCCTTATTTTTTTACTTCTGATTGTTGAGATTGCTGGCATTCAGCTCTTCAAGCTCCGCCAGCACCTGGTCGGGATCCTTCGGCGGCGGCGGCACCTCATGTACCCAGGCATCGTACAAACGCCAGGAGACAGCCAGCAGCACCGGCCCGATAAACAGGCCAATCATGCCGAAGGCGATCAGGCCGCCGATAACGCCGGAGAGAATCAGAATCATCGGCAGATCGGCCCCCATGCGAATCAGCACCGGACGGATGACGTTGTCCATGGTTCCCACCACGCAGCTCCATACCAGCAGTACCGTGCCCCAGGTGGTGTCGCCGCTCCAGTAGAGCCAGATGATCGAGGGAACCAGTACCAGCAATGGCCCCAGCTGGACGAGGCAGGTAAAGATCATTACCACCGTCAACAGTGCCGCATACGGGACGCCGGATACCGCGAGGCCGATGCCGCCGAGCACCGCCTGCGCCAACGCGGTAACGACCACTCCCAGCGCCACGGCGCGGATGGCCTGGCCGGCAAGGATCACCGCCGCATCGCCGCGTTTCGCCGCCAGGCGGGTGGCAAAATAGCGGAAGCCATAGGCGACTCTCTCACCTTGCCAGTACAACAGAGCGCTGAACAGCAGCATCAGGCCGCAATAGACCAGCAGTTTACCAATATGCGCCGCCTGACCGACAAACCAGGTGGTGGTGGTGCCGAGGTAGGGGCGGATTTTGGTCATAATGGCCGTTCCGCCCATCTCCAGTAAATTATGCCATCCGGCATACAGCTTATCGCCGAACAGCGGCACGCTGTTCAGCCAGGCGAGATCCGGCGGGGTAAAGTTGCCGCTGGTAATGACCTTAATCAACGGCGTGCTGTTATCGACCAGGCTATTGACCAGCAGCGCAATCGGAATCACAAACAGTAAAAAGAGCAGCAGGGTCATCACCAGTACGGCGAGGGCGCGTTTACCAAACAGTAAACGCTGCAGACGCAGCAGGACTGGCCAGGTGGCGATGACGACGGTGCCCGCCCAGGCGAATGACAGAATAAAGGGTTGTACGACCCACAGGCAGGAGATAATTATCAGGGACAAGAACAGCACCGACAGCAGAACTTGCGGTATATCCCGGGGCTGGCGATCGTTAATCATAGCGAAATGTTACCTTTCCAGTCGCGTCAAAAGGCTGACGCAGCGTAATTCCATATACTGATAATAATATCAATAATTTCCCGCGCCTGATTCTGCACATAAATCTGGTGGGCGCATATGAAAAAAATGTGATAAAAAGTTGACTGCACTACGCAATCGTTTAGTTAACCTTACACTAAATCATCCACGGCGCCTCAAGGCGGCGCGCGAGTACCCGGGCTTTTACGGTACGGGGACACAGTTGTCGCGAGTGATTAATGTGGTTTGCCATGTCCCGCAAGGGGAGCTTCAGGAAGAGCTCAGCAGCAAATGCAGCCAATAAGAGGCAGTCTGAAGGATGAAGTTTATACAACACAACATAGTCAGGCAGGGTCAAGCATTATGATCCCACAAATTTCTCAAGCACCAGGCGTCGTTCAGCTGGTATTGAATTTTTTGCAGGTACTGGAGCAACAAGGATTTACCGGTGATACCGCCACCAGTTACGCCGACAGGCTAACGATGGCGACAGACAACAGCGTCTATCAGCTGTTACCGGATGCGATTTTATTCCCCCGTTCGACGGCGGATGTCGCGCTGCTGGCAAGAATCGCCGCCGAAGAGCGATTCAAATCGCTGGTCTTTACCCCGCGCGGCGGCGGTACCGGCACCAACGGCCAGTCGCTCAACGCCGGGATCATCGTCGACATGTCCCGCTATATGAACCGCATTATCGAAATCAACCCGCAAGAGGGGTGGGTAAGGGTTGAAGCCGGGGTCATTAAAGATCAGCTGAACCAATATCTTAAACCCTACGGCTACTTTTTTGCGCCGGAGCTGTCTACCAGCAACCGCGCGACGCTGGGCGGGATGATCAACACCGACGCTTCCGGGCAGGGGTCGCTGGTGTACGGTAAAACCTCGGATCACGTGCTCGGCGTGCGCTCGGTGTTGATGGGCGGGGATATTCTCGATACCCAGGCCGTACCTGTCGCGCTGGCAGAAACGCTCAGCGGTGAACAGTCGGCGATTGGGCGGATTTATCGCACGGTATACCAGCGCTGCAAGGCGCAGCGTCAGCTGATTATCGATAAGTTCCCTAAACTTAACCGCTTCCTGACCGGATACGATCTGCGCCACGTCTTTAATGATGAGATGAGCGAGTTCGATCTGACCCGTATTTTAACCGGCTCGGAAGGGACGCTGGCCTTTATTACCGAAGCGCGTCTGGATATCACCCGGCTGCCGAAGGTGCGCCGGCTGGTCAATATCAAATACGACTCCTTTGACTCCGCGCTACGTAACGCCCCGTTTATGGTCGCGGCCAAAGCGCTGTCGGTGGAAACCGTCGATTCAAAAGTGCTTAACCTGGCGCGCGAGGATATCGTCTGGCATTCGGTCAGCGAACTGATCGCCGATGTGCCGGATAAAGAGATGCTGGGGCTGAATATCGTCGAATTTGCCGGCGATGACGCCGAACTTATCGAAGAGCAGGTGACCACGCTGTGCCAGCGTCTGGATGAGCTGATTGCGGCAAACGAAGCCGGAGTGATTGGCTGGCAGGTGTGCAACGAGCTGGACGGCGTCGAGCGAATCTACGCGATGCGCAAAAAAGCGGTCGGGCTGCTGGGGAACGCCAAAGGCGCGGCCAAGCCGATCCCCTTCGCCGAAGATACCTGCGTGCCGCCGGAACATCTCGCGGACTATATCGCTGAGTTTCGCGCGCTGCTGGACGGGCATGGCCTGAGCTACGGTATGTTTGGTCACGTTGATGCCGGCGTGCTGCACGTACGTCCGGCGCTGGATATGTGCGATCCGCAGCAGGAGGTGCTGATGAAACGCATCTCCGACGAGGTGGTGGCGCTGACGGCGAAATACGGCGGCCTGCTGTGGGGGGAGCACGGGAAGGGCTTCCGGGCGGAGTACAGTCCGGCCTTCTTTGGCGCAGAGCTCTATGCTGAGCTGCGCAAAGTCAAAGCGGCGTTCGATCCGGATAACCGTCTCAACCCGGGCAAAATCTGTCCGCCGGAAGGGGTCGACGCGCCGATGATGAAAGTCGACGCGGTGAAGCGCGGAACCTGGGATCGCCAGATCCCGATTGCGGTGCGCACTTCGTGGCGCGGCGCGATGGAGTGTAACGGCAACGGATTGTGCTTTAACTTTGATGTTAAAAGCCCGATGTGTCCATCGATGAAGGTCAGCAATCATCGTATTCACTCGCCGAAAGGGCGTGCCACGCTGGTGCGCGAGTGGCTGCGCCTGCTGGCCGATCGCGGCATCGATCCCAATCAGCTGGAACACGATCTGCCGGAGAAACGCGCCAGCCTGCGGACCCTGGTGGAACGCACCCGCAATAGCTGGCATGCGCGCAAGGGGGAGTACGATTTCTCGCACGAGGTCAAAGAGGCGATGTCCGGCTGTCTGGCCTGTAAAGCCTGCTCAACCCAATGCCCGATTAAAATTGACGTGCCGGAATTCCGTTCGCGCTTCCTGCAGCTCTACCACAGCCGCTACCTGCGGCCGGTGCGCGACCATCTGGTGGCGACGGTGGAGTCCTATGCGCCGCTGATGGCTCACGCGCCGAAAACCTTCAACTTCTTTATTAACCAGCCGTGGCTGCGCAAGCTGTCGGAGAAGCACATCGGCATGGTCGACCTGCCGCTGCTCTCGACGCCGTCGCTGAAGCAACAGATGGTCGGGCACCGTTCGGCGAATATGACCCTGGAGCAGCTGGAAGCTCTGAGCGCGGAGCAAAAGGCCAGGATGGTGCTGGTGGTGCAGGATCCGTTCACCAGCTACTACGATGCGCAGGTGGTAGCCGACTTTGTCCGCCTGGTCGAAAAAGTGGGCTATCAACCGGTGCTGTTACCGTTCTCGCCGAACGGCAAGGCGCAGCATATTAAGGGATTCCTGGCGCGCTTTGCACGTACGGCACAGAAAACCGCCGATTTTCTCAACCGCGTGGCGCAGCTGGGGATGCCGATGGTCGGCGTCGACCCGGCGCTGGTGCTGTGCTATCGCGATGAGTACAACCAGGTACTAGGCGATAAGCGGGGCGATTTCCGCGTGATGCTGGTACATGAATGGCTGCCGCAGGCGCTGCCGGATGCCCGGGCACAGGATAACGGCGGTGAAGCATGGTATCTGTTTGGTCACTGTACCGAAGTGACGGCGTTACCCGCCGCGCCGAAGCAGTGGGCGGAGATTTTTGCGCGCTTTGGCGCGAAGCTGGAAAACGTCAGCGTGGGCTGCTGTGGCATGGCCGGAACCTATGGCCATGAGGTAAAAAACCATGCCAACTCGCTGAACATCTACGCGCTTTCCTGGCAACAGGCGATCCAGCGTTTGCCGCGCAATCGCTGCCTGGTGACCGGATATTCCTGCCGTAGTCAGGTTAAGCGCATTGAAGGCAGCGGAGTTCGTCATCCGCTGCAGGCGCTGCTGGAGATTATGGGATGATTTGGAAACGTCAGACAACGCTGGAACAGCTCAACCGCATGGGTGAAGGCAATATGGTGGGGCTGCTGGATATCCGCTTTGATGCCTTTACTGATGACACTCTCGAAGCGACCATGCCTGTCGATAGCCGTACCCATCAGCCGTTTGGCCTGCTGCATGGCGGCGCGTCGGTGGTACTGGCGGAGACGCTGGGATCGGTGGCCGGCTATTTATGCAGTGAAGGCGAGCAAAAAGTGGTAGGTCTTGAGGTGAATGCCAACCATATTCGCTCGGTGCGCGGCGGGCGGGTTCGCGGCGTTTGTAGAGCGCTGCATGTCGGATCGCGCCACCAGGTATGGCAGATTGAAATCTCCGATGAACAGGGGCGCCTGTGCTGCTCATCGCGTCTCACGACGGCGGTGATCTGAAATAGAGCCAGCGGCTGAGTCTGTTCTTATACAAATATAAGGGGGAAATATTTTCCCCCTTATATCATGCCTTCATTATTAGGTTTCATCCTTAATCGTCTCACTCGGGCCATTCTTCTGCACCGAGGCAATTCCCTTTTTCGCCGCATCCTTCGAGGAGTACATTTCGCTGGTGGCGATGGTTTCGTGGTTATCGGCTTTTAGCAGGAAATACCAGGGCTGGGACACGCTTTTCTCGGACTTTTTAATAACGTAATACCCCATCTTTAACTCCTTTGCGCATTAACATCGACACCATGATATGTAGACCATAGCGGCTTATGCAGCAAGTCATGACCAGTAAAAATATAATTCATGAATCATTCACGCCATTTATGCTACTATTTCCATGACAAAATACTTGTGAGTAACGAAGAGGACGGAGTTAACTATGGGTATCATTTCCTGGATCATTTTTGGTCTTATTGCCGGTATTTTGGCTAAGTGGATTATGCCAGGCAAAGACGGCGGCGGTTTTATCGTCACTATCGTTCTGGGTGTTATTGGGGCAGTTGTTGGTGGCTGGATCAGTACTTTCTTTGGCTTCGGCAAGGTCGATGGGTTTAATTTCGGCAGCTTTGTCGTAGCGGTAATCGGTGCATTAGTGGTCCTGTTTATCTACAGAAAGATTAGGAGTTAATATACCACCATCATTCAGGCGGTCTTTACACCGCTGACGATGAGGTATATCGGTCTGTCATACAAAGTTCGCCACAAAATAAAAGCTGCCACGCATACTGGCAGCTTTTTTGTCGGGCAAGATTACGCCGCAAAATGATCGCGGAGTGGATCAGGGCATATCCGGCACGGGAACCACTTCCACGTGAACGGCATAATGTTTGGCGGTGCCGGTCGGGATCAGCGCGGTGAGTTTATTGATGGTTTCAGCCGGATTATCGCTGGCAACGGTGGCAGAGAAAAGAACCGGTTTTCCCGGCGGGAAGGGGTGCATCGGCATCGGGCCACGCCCCTGAGCCATAGCCATCGGCGGATGTCCGCCAGGATTGTCGCCGGGAGCAGGGCTGTCGGTTTTATCGGCCGCAAATGCGCTGGCCGCGACAACCGAAACGGTAGCTAACAGAGCAATGATTGTTCCTTTCATCTTCTTCGTACCTCTTTGGAATGTGGCTAAAATCTTAGAGGTTACGCTTTTGACGAACAATCCCACGACGGCCGAATCCTCCAAATCTCCTCATTTCATCACCAATGTGGAGTTGCGGACTGCAGGGCTGCGGTGGGCTTAGTCGAGAAGTACGCTCATCACCAGCAGTACTACCATGCACATCGACATAATACTGATATCTATCATCCTGTACGGCAAAACTCCAGGTAAGCAGCGACTCCGACGTTGTGCCGAAAACTGTAGGAAATTTAGTCAACTATTGTACACCAGCTTGCCCGTAGAGAAAAAATCTTTATTCCTGATTTATGGCCGAATTTATAACGAAAACGAATACCCTTTCCCGGATAACGGTCAGCAATTTAGGATAATGCTTATAGAATATTCTGACTCGACGTGAGATAAGGCGCTAAGTCGGCGGCGCTGTTCAAATAACAAGCTATTGATTTTGCTATTAGTGCTAATCGACTGAATGTGTGAATTTCTATTTCAAAAATAGGTATTTCCGATACACCTTTCCCATTGCCGCTCCTGTCACTTTTTCTGTTCAGATAACTTATTATTTATCAATATATTAAATTACAAAATAGTACCCTGATAACCTGCGGGTGAGGGTCTATGCTTATAAAAAGCGCGGTAAAAGGGCCTGACGGAGGAATACCCCTTCTCCAGCTGGGTTGAAGTGATAATTGTTATCATTAACATGGCGGCATGCCCTTATGGCGCTAACCAATGAGGTAGAGCTATGGAATTAGATGCAGGAACCTTCAATCCCGATGATTTTAGCTGGCGTGGTCTGATGATGACCCCCGCCGCAGCCGCCCATATCCGTGACCTGGTGAGTAAACAACCCGGGATGCAGGGGCTGCGCCTGGGCGTGAAAACCAGCGGTTGTGCCGGTTTTGGTTACGTTCTCGAAATGATTGCCGAACCGGCGCCAGACGATCTGTTGTTTGAACTTGACGGTGCGAAGCTTTGGGCGCCGCTGCAGGCAATGCCGTTTATTGATGGCACGGAGCTGGATTATGTTCGGGAAGGATTAAATGAAATCTTTAAGTTTCATAACCCGAAAGCGCAACACGAATGTGGTTGCGGTGAAAGCTTTGGGGTTCAGGCGGAGTAACTATGTCTCGTAATACTGAAGCAACTGACGATGTCAAAACCTGGTCTGACGGGCCGCTCAACTATAAAGAAGGCTTTTTCACCCAATTAAAGACCGATGAGCTGGCAAAAGGCATTAACGAAGAGGTGGTGCGGGCAATTTCCGCCCGTCGCAACGAACCCGAGTGGATGCTTGAGTTCCGGCTCAACGCGTTCAAAGCCTGGCTGGAGATGGAAGAGCCGCACTGGTTAAAGGCCCATTATGACAAGCTGAACTATCAGGATTACAGCTATTACTCGGCGCCGTCCTGCGGCAACTGCGATGACACCTGCGCGTCTGAGCCGGGCGCGGTGCAGCAAACCGGTCCGGGCGCCTATCTGACTCAGGAAGTCGAAGAGGCGTTTAATCAGCTTGGCGTGCCGGTGCGCGAAGGCCGGGAAGTGGCGGTTGACGCGATCTTCGACTCCGTTTCGGTGGCCACCACCTATCGCGAAAAGCTGGCGGAGCAGGGGATTATCTTCTGTTCGTTTGGCGAAGCCATTCACGACCACCCGGAGCTGGTGAAAAAATATCTGGGTACCGTGGTGCCTGGCAACGACAACTTCTTCGCCGCGCTGAATGCCGCGGTGGCCTCCGACGGCACCTTTATCTACGTGCCGAAAGGCGTGCGCTGCCCGATGGAACTCTCGACCTATTTCCGGATTAACGCGGAGAAAACCGGCCAGTTCGAACGCACAATCCTCGTGGCGGATGAGGGCAGCTATGTCAGCTATATCGAAGGGTGTTCTGCTCCGGTGCGCGACAGCTATCAGCTGCACGCCGCGGTGGTCGAGGTGATTATTCACAAAGACGCCGAGGTGAAATACTCCACCGTGCAGAACTGGTTCCCGGGCGATAACAACACCGGCGGGATCCTCAACTTCGTCACCAAGCGCGCGCTGTGCGAGGGTGAGAACAGCAAGATGTCGTGGACCCAGTCGGAAACCGGCTCCGCCATCACCTGGAAGTATCCGAGCTGCATCCTGCGCGGCGATAACTCCATCGGCGAGTTTTTCTCGGTGGCGCTGACCAGCGGCCATCAGCAGGCGGACACCGGTACCAAGATGATTCATATCGGGAAAAACACCCGTTCGACGATTATTTCGAAGGGGATTTCCGCCGGCAAAAGCCAGAACAGCTACCGTGGCTTAGTCAAAATTATGCCGACGGCGACCAACGCGCGTAACTTCACGCAATGCGACTCGATGCTGATTGGGCCGGACTGCGGGGCGCATACCTTCCCGTATGTGGAATGCCGTAATAACAGCGCTCAGCTGGAGCATGAAGCGACCACCTCGCGGATCGGCGAAGATCAGCTGTTCTACTGCCTGCAGCGTGGCATCAGCGAAGATGATGCCATTTCGATGATCGTCAACGGCTTCTGTAAAGACGTCTTCTCGGAGCTGCCGCTGGAGTTTGCCGTCGAAGCGCAAAAACTGCTGGCCATCAGTCTCGAACACAGCGTCGGCTAAGCGCCAGGCTTTACGAATTAAGGGAAATCAGATGTTAAGTATTAAAAATTTGCAGGTCGCCGTTGAAGACAAAGAGATCCTGCGCGGGTTGAATCTGGAAATCCGTCCTGGCGAAGTGCACGCCATCATGGGGCCGAACGGTTCCGGGAAAAGCACCCTCTCCGCGACGCTGGCCGGGCGCGAGGACTATGAAGTCATCGGCGGTAGCGTGGAGTTCAAAGGCAAAGATTTGCTGACCCTGGCGCCGGAGGACCGCGCGGGCGAAGGCATCTTTATGGCCTTCCAGTACCCGGTAGAGATCCCCGGCGTCAGCAATCAGTTCTTCCTGCAAACCGCGCTGAATGCGGTACGCGACTATCGCGGCCAGGAAGAGCTGGATCGCTTTGACTTCCAGGATCTGATGGAAGAGAAAATTAAGCTGCTGAAGATGCCGGAAGATTTGCTGACCCGTTCGGTCAACGTCGGTTTTTCCGGCGGCGAGAAGAAGCGCAACGATATCCTGCAGATGGCGGTTCTGGAGCCTGAACTGTGCATTCTTGATGAGTCGGATTCCGGACTGGACATTGACGCCCTGAAGATTGTTTCTGAAGGCGTTAACGCGCTGCGCGACGGCAAGCGCGCCTTTATTATCGTGACCCACTACCAGCGTATTCTCGACTATATCAAGCCAGATTACGTCCACGTGCTGTATCAGGGGCGGATTGTAAAATCCGGCGACTTTACTCTGGTCAAACAACTGGAGGAGCAGGGCTATGGCTGGCTTACCGAACAGCAGTAACGCGCTGCAGCAGTGGCATCATCTGTTTGAGGCGCAGGGCGAGCAGCGAGCGCCTGAGGCGCGGCAACATCTTCAACAGATGCTGCGCCTGGGGCTGCCGACGCGCAAACATGAGAACTGGAAATATACCCCGCTGGACGCGTTGGTCAACGGCACCTTTGTAGCCCTCGCTCCCGGCACCTTGACCGCGGCGCAGCGCGACGAACGGGCGCTGGCGGTGGACGGCTGGCGTCTGGTGTTTATCGACGGGCAGTTCAGCGCGGCGTTAAGCGACGATCTGGCCGATAGCGGCTATGAGGTTAGCGTCGATAATCAACGTCAGTCGTTGCCGGATGCGGTGCAGCCGGAGGTGTTCCTGCACCTGACGGAGAGCCTGGCGCAGACGGTGACCCGCATCCGCGTGAAACGCCATCAACGTCCCGCGAAGCCGCTGCTGCTGATGCACGTGACGCGCGGCCTGGCGGGTGAAGAGTTCAACACCGCCCACTATCGCCACCATCTTGAGCTGGAGAGCGGTGCCGAGGCCACCATCATTGAGCACTATCTGAGCCTGGATGAGCATCGCCACTTCACCGGCGCGCGCCTGACCATGTCGGTAGCGGATAACGCCCACCTGCAGCATATCAAGCTGGCGTTTGAAAACGCGCAAAGCTACCACTTTGCCCATAATGACCTCTCCCTTGGGCGCGACGCCTCGGCCTTCAGCAGCAGTTTCCTGCTCGGTGGGGCGGTGTTGCGTCACCACACCAGCACCCAGCTGCAGGGCGAGAACAGCAACCTGCGGATCAACTCTCTGGCGATGCCGGTGAATAACGAGGTTTGCGACAGCCGCACCTGGCTGGACCATAACGTCGGCTACTGCAACAGCCGCCAGCTGCACAAAATGATCGTCAGCGACAAAGGACGGGCGGTGTTTAATGGCCTGATTAATGTTGCGAAGCACGCGATGAAAACCGATGGGCAGATGACCAACAACAATTTGCTGCTGGGGCGTCTGGCGGAGGTGGATACCAAGCCGCAGCTGGAAATTTACGCCGATGACGTCAAGTGCAGCCACGGCGCCACCATCGGGCGGATTGATGACGAACAGCTGTTCTATCTCCGTTCGCGGGGCATTACCCAGCAGGCGGCGCAGCATATGATCCTGTACGCTTTCGCCGCCGAACTGACGGAAGCGATCGGCGATGAGGCGCTGAGGAAACAGATCCTGATGCGCATCGGCCAGCGGTTACCGGGGGAAAAAGCATGACATTTTCTGTTGAACGGATACGCGCGGATTTTCCGGTGCTCAGCCGGGAGGTTAACGGTCAACCGCTGGTCTATCTCGACAGCGCCGCCAGCGCGCAAAAACCGGAAGCGGTGATTCGCGCCGAGGCGGAGTTCTATCGTCACGGCTATGCCGCGGTCCACCGCGGTATTCATACCCTCAGCGCGGAAGCGACGGCGCGCATGGAGCAGGTGCGCCAGCAGGCGGCAACCTTCCTCAACGCCCGTTCAGCGGAGGAGCTGGTCTTTGTCCGCGGTACCACCGAAGGGATCAACCTGGTCGCCAACAGCTGGGGTAACGCCAACGTCGGCGCCGGGGATAACATCATCATCAGCGCGATGGAACATCACGCCAATATCGTCCCATGGCAGATGCTCTGCGCCCGGGTGGGGGCGGAGCTGCGGGTGATTCCGCTGAACCCGGACGGTACCTTACAGCTGGACGCGATACCGGCGCTGTTTGATGAGCGAACCCGTCTGCTGGCGATCGCGCAGGTTTCCAACGTGCTGGGGACGGAAAACCCGCTGGCGGCTTTAATCCCGCTGGCCCATCAGCACGGGGCTAAAGTGCTGGTGGACGGCGCGCAGGCGGTGATGCACCACCCGGTGGACGTTCAGGCGCTGGATTGCGATTTTTATGTCTTCTCCGGGCATAAGCTGTACGGCCCGACCGGGATTGGCATTCTGTATGTCAAAGAGGCGCTGCTGCAGGAGATGCCGCCGTGGGAAGGGGGCGGGTCGATGATTGCGACCGTCAGCCTGACGGAAGGCACCACCTGGGCGAAAGCGCCGTGGCGCTTCGAAGCGGGGACGCCGAATACCGGCGGGATTATCGGCCTTGGCGCGGCGCTGGACTATGTCAGCGCGCTCGATCTGCGGCATATCGCGGAATATGAGCAGACCCTGATGCGCTATGCGCAGCAGGAACTGGCGAAGGTTCCCGATTTAACGGTGTATGGCCCGGAGCATCGGCTGGGGGTAATTGCCTTTAATCTCGGGGCGCATCATGCCTACGATGTGGGGAGCTTCCTCGATAACTATGGTATTGCCATCAGAACCGGTCATCACTGCGCGATGCCGTTGATGGCGTTCTATCGTGTTCCGGCCATGTGTCGGGCGTCGCTGGCGATGTACAATACCACGGAAGAGGTGGATCGACTGGTTGCAGGACTTCAGCGAATTCACAAGTTATTAGGCTAAGGGAAGCAATCATGGCAGCGTTACCGGATAAAGACAAACTGCTGCGCAACTTTAGTCGTTGCGCCAACTGGGAAGAGAAGTACCTTTATATTATTGAGCTCGGCCAGCGGCTGGCGCCGCTGAGTGAGGAAGAGCATAGCGCGCAAAATATCATCCAGGGCTGCCAAAGCCAGGTGTGGATTGTGGTCGAACGGCGCGACGGCGGCACGCTTGCGCTGCGCGGCGATAGCGATGCGGCTATCGTGAAAGGGCTGATTGCCGTGGTGTTTATTCTCTACGACCAGATGACGGCGCAGGATATCACCGACTTTGACGTCCGGCCGTGGTTCGAGAAAATGGCGCTGACGCAACATCTGACGCCTTCGCGGTCGCAGGGGCTGGAAGCCATGATTCGCGCAATTCGCGCGAAAGCCGCAAATCTTAGCTAGAATAAACAGGTAGATTTCATTCTGTTACGTCAGGCCGCTGCGCATGCCGGCCTGACCGCAGATCCTGGCGTTTTATCAGCGAAAGAAGGAATCTCAGTATGAAACGCGCATCTCTCATCACCGTAGCCCTTCTGACAGCCCTGAGCGTGCAGCATAGCGCATGGGCGGTAGATTACCCTCTTCCTCCAGCGAACAGCCGGCTCATCGGGCAGAATCAATTCTGGACGGTGCAGGAAGGTGAACGCAATCTGCAGGCGATCGCCCGGCATTTTGACACGGCGGCGATGCTGATCCTTGAAGCGAACGATACCCTTGCTCCGGTAGATCCTCAGCCGGGTACGCAGGTGCTCATCCCTTCGCAGATGCTGCTGCCGGATGTTCCTCGCGAGGGGATTGTCGTGAATCTGGCGGAACTGCGTTTGTACTATTTCCCGCCGGGGCAAAATCAGGTGCAGGTTTATCCCCTTGGCATCGGCCAGTTAGGGCTGGAGACGCCGGAGATGACCACCCGCGTGGGGCAGAAGATCCCCAATCCGACCTGGACGCCGACGGCGGGCATCCGCGCGCGCTCGCTGGAGAAAGGCATCAAACTGCCGCCGGTGATCCCGGCGGGGCCGAATAACCCGTTAGGGCGCTATGCGCTGCGCCTGGCGTATGGTAACGGCGAATATCTTATTCATGGCACCAATGCCCCGGACAGCGTTGGCCTGCGGGTCAGTTCAGGCTGCATGCGGATGAACGCCGCCGATATTCAGGCGCTGTTTAACCAGGTGAAAACCGGAACCCCGGTACGCGTCATCAACCAGCCGGTGAAGTATGCGGTTGAGCCCGACGGCAAACGCTACGTCGAGGTCCATCGACCGCTATCGCAGGATGAGACCGGCAACACCCGTACGCTTGCCTACACGCTGCCTGCCGCGTTTCATCAGTTTGCCGGGGATAAAGCGGTAGACGAGGCGCAGCTTAACAAGGCATTGTCCAGACGGGCAGGTTACCCGGTCGTCGTCTCCGGCAGCGCGGATACATCCTCAGAAGGGGCGATGTCGGCGCAGAACGCACCGCGGGATGACGCGCAAAGAGTGCAGTAATCAGGACGCAGAGGGCAAAAAAAATGGCGCACAATGTGCGCCATTTTTATTACACAGGTACTATTACTTACGGTATTTAGTAGCCTGGTTGTCCAGACGCTGGTTAGCGCGTGCTGCGTCGTCTTTAGCAGCCTGGACGTCAGAACGCATTGCGTTCACGTCGTTGCTCAGCTGGTCAACTTTAGCGTTCAGAGTCTGAACGTCAGAAGACAGCTGATCGATTTTAGCATTGCTGGAGCAACCAGCCAGCAGAGTAGAACCCAGGATTACCGCGCCCAGTACCAGTTTAGTACGATTCATTATTAATACCCTCTAGATTGAGTTAATCTCCATGTAGCGTTACAAGTATTACACAAACTTTTTTGGGATGAGAATATTTTTTTACGGTAATACGCTTATTTTTGATCGTTCGCTCAAAGAAACATCGAATTTGCTGCGTTGGTTTAAAAATCTGTGTGAAAACAGCACGCTTCCATCGGATTCATCTTAGATAATCTCTTATTAGATAGTAAATTCCGATTTGCATTTTTATTAACAGTAGCCAGGGGTTGAATAAAAAAAAGCGCCTGCGAAGAGGCGCCTTTAAAAAGCGAATTAACCTGTAAATTATTACAGCACGTGCACGGATGCCGTATTGGTGGTTCCGCTCGGGACCAGCGCACCAGAGACCATGACCACCACGTCGCCTTTGCGCGCCAGGCCGCTCTGCAGCGCCAGTTCTTTACCCAGGATGTAGAAATCGTCGGTAGAGGCTAGCTGCTCAACCAGCAGCGGCACAACGCCTTTGGTCAGCACCAGCTGACGAGCGGTCGTTTCGTTGGTGGTCAGCGCCAGGATGGTGGCATCCGGGAAATATTTACGTACGGCACGCGCAGATTTACCGCCTTTGGTCGCGACAACGATCAGCGGCGCTTCCAGTTTTTCAGCGGTTTCCACCGCACCACGGCACACGGCTTCGGTGATGCGCAGTTTGCGGTTGTCGTTGTTGAATTCCAGACGGCTGGTCATCACGCGGTCAGTACGCTCGCAGATGGTTGCCATGATGGTGACCGCTTCCAGCGGGTATTTGCCTTTCGCGGATTCGCCAGACAGCATGACGGCGTCGGTACCGTCGAGGATGGCGTTCGCCACGTCGCCGGCTTCCGCACGGGTCGGACGCGGGTTTTTGATCATCGAATCCAGCATCTGTGTTGCGGTGATAACCACTTTACGCGCGCGGATACATTTTTCGATGATCATTTTCTGCGCGAAGATCACTTCTTCAACCGGGATTTCAACGCCCATGTCGCCACGCGCAACCATGATGCCGTCAGAGGCTTCGAGGATTTCGTCGAAGTTGTTCAGGCCTTCCTGGTTTTCAATTTTGGAGATGATCTGAATGTTGTCGCCGCCGTGGGCTTTCAGGTGCTCGCGAATTTCCACCACGTCGGAACGCTTGCGGATGAATGAGGCCGCCACGAAGTCAACGCCTTGCTCACAGCCGAAGATCAGGTCCTGTTTGTCTTTTTCTGCCAGCGCCGGCAGGGCGATGGAAACGCCCGGCAGGTTAACGCCCTTGTTTTCGCCCAGGTCGCCGTTGTTCAGCACTTTACAGATGACGTTTTTACCTTCGATAGCGGTCACTTCCATCCCGATCAGGCCATCGTCGACCAGGACGGTGTTGCCGACGGACAGGTCAGTGGTAAAACCTTCATAGGTCACGGCAACGATTTCGTTGTTGCCAACCACGGATTTGTCGGTGGTGAAGGTGAAAGTCTGACCGGCTTTCAGGGAGACGTCGTTACCGCCTTCCAGTTTGATGGTACGAATTTCCGGACCTTTGGTGTCCAGCAGGATAGCCGCAGTCTTACCGGTTTTGCTCAACACGTTGCGCAGGTTCTGGATGCGCTGACCGTGTTCTGCATAGTCACCGTGAGAGAAGTTCAGACGCATGACGTTCATGCCCGCGTCCAGCATTTTGGACAGCATCTCTTCGGATTCGGTTTTCGGACCGATGGTGCAAACAATTTTGGTCTTTTTCATGAAAGTTTTAGTCTTTAAGTTGTGAAGGATATGGAAATCTCGCTCCGTGGGCGCACAGCCGGGGAGTCAAACCTGTATTGCGAAAGTTGCTATGCCACGCTCTAAGAATAGGTGACAACAAAAGAGCGTGCAGAAGAAAGTGTGCTGGCGGTTCAGCCCATGAAAAGAGGCAGTATTTTATGCGTTTAGTCGTGCAGTCCAATGCGCTGAAACCATTCAAGAAAGAATCGGTGGGCATTATACGACGAGGAAACAGAAAAGGAAAATGAAAACGACGTTTCATTTTATGCCATAAAAATGTAACAAAACTCACACTCATTCCAATCTTATGTGCAACACAATTTTTCGCCAGCCGCTAAGCTAACTGCCCGAAACAGCGCGGTTTTCCGGCGGGTTCGGCCATGAAAATACCCCGTTGAAAGCGAAACGCCGTACTGGTTTGCTTTATGGCGAAAACATATCAATAATGATTTGATTGATAATGATAATTTGTGAGTCGGTTACCATGGGAAATAAAGCAAAAGACGACGAGTTGTATCAGGAAATGTGCCGGGTGGTGGGGAAAGTGGTGCTTGAAATGCGCGACCTTGGCCAGGAGCCAAAACATATCGTCATTGCCGGGGTCGTCCGCACCTCGCTGGCCAACCCGAAAATCGCCCGCTCCGAATTGACCCGCGCCGCGATGGAAAAAGTGGTGCACGCCTTATCCGGGCACGAATAACATTCCCGGTCCGCAGGCCGGGATGATTCAGGAGATCACAAACCGAACCACCGCTTTTACCGCAATCTCACAGTGGTGGGCGACCATCTCTTCGTCGTCGATGGCCGGCAGCGGGTCATCAAGATACAGGCTGCTGAAGGTGTAGAAATTTGAAACCTGATAAAAGCTAAAGCTGCTGATCAGGCGATGGACGTCACGCGCCTGGAGCCCCTCCTGAAAAATTCCCTGCTGCTGCCCGCGCTGGAGAATATCCTGCAGAATTGACAGGGCGGTTCGATTCAGCGGCTTCAGCTCTCCCGATGCGGGCAACCACTTGCCACGCTGCATATTTTCCATGCAGATAACCCGCATATAGTCCGCGTGGGTGGCATGATAGCGCACGCTCCACTTCACCAGCTGCACCAGCGCTTCCACCGGCGGCAGATGTTCCAGCCCGAGCTGCTGCTCGGTCTCGCGGATCCGCGAGTAGACGTGTTGCAGCACCGCCTGATACAGCTGCTCCTTGGTTTTGAAGTAGTAAACCACCATGCGCTTGGTGGTCTGCGCTTCGGTCGCAATCTGCTCCATGCGCGCCCCTGACAGACCATGCTCGGCGAAGACGACGATCGCGGCGGCGAAAATCCGCTCCTTCAGGGATTGTGCTTCATCATGAGCAACGACAGACATAACCACTCCTTTTTTCTGAGAGACAAAAAATACACATAATGATCACAAATTAGCAACCTTGTGTGGCGTGAGTGAACCAAATGATACATATTCAGTGCTCACGTCTGTTGATGACACGAGGACCTATGCTGCGATCCATTGCCACCGTCTCGATTTCCGGCACTCTGCCTGAAAAGCTCCATGCTATTGCGGCTGCGGGTTATCAAGGCGTCGAAATCTTCGAAAACGATCTCCTCTATTATACCGGCACGCCGGCGGATATTCGCAATCTGGCGGCTGATTTAGGGCTAAAAATCACGCTTTTTCAACCCTTTCGCGATTTTGAAGGGGCCAGTCGTACGCAATTTGCGGCCAATATGGCGCGGGCGAAGCGCAAATTCGCCCTGATGCATGAGCTGGGCTGCGACACGATGCTGCTATGCAGTAACGTGCAGCCGGACTGCTCCGCCGATTTTTCGCTGCAGGTGGCGGATCTCGCCGCGCTGGCCGCGCTGGCTGAAGAGGAAAATATCACTATTGGCTATGAGGCGCTGGCCTGGGGCACCCACGTTAACCTCTGGTATCAGGCCTGGGAGCGGGTGAAGAGCGTCAACAGTCCGGCGCTCGGTATCGTCCTCGATAGCTTTCATATCCTCGCCCGCGGCGACACGCTGCAGCGTCTGGATGAAGTCCCGGTGGAAAAAATCACCTTTCTGCAGTTGGCCGATGCGCCGCTGATGAAGATGGATGTTCTTGAATGGAGCCGCCATTTCCGTTGCTTCCCGGGGCAGGGGCAGCTGCCGCTGGTGGAATTTGCCGGTGAGCTGACCCGCTGCGGCTATCGGGGGCCCTGGTCGCTGGAGATCTTCAACGACGGCTTCCGCGCCTCGCCGAATGGCGCCACGGCGAAAGATGGCTATCGCGCGTTGCAGTGGCTGGAAGAGCAGACCCGGGCGCAGCTGCCGGACAGCGACGCCGCGCTGTTCGCCCCACCGCCGTTAACAGACTATCTCGGCCTGGAGTTTATCGAATTTGCCGCCAGCGCCGCCGACGCGCAAGCCCTTGGCCAGCGTCTGGCCCAGCTGGGCTTTTGCCTGCAGGGGAGCCATCGTTCAAAACAGGTGGCGCTGTGGCGCAACGGCGGCGCGCGCACCATCGTCAACTCTCAGCCCCACAGCTGGGCCGACCATTTTCATCAACGCCACGGCGTGTCGCTGTGCGCCATGGCGTTGCGCGTCAGCTGCAGCGCGACCATCGTTGAACGCGCCCGCGCCTACGGCTATGCCACCTGGCAGGGAGATGCCGGGCCCAATGAAAGCCCCATCCCGGCGATTTGCGCGCCTGACGGCAGTCTTATCTATCTGGTCGAGGCCGGTGACGATATCTACGCCCGCGATTTCCATCTGCGCGACGCGCCGACCCTGCGCGATGACTACAGCGGGATCGATCATCTGGCACTGGGGATGGAGGCGGATAGCCGCGATAACTGGATTATCTTTTTCCGCACCGTCTTCGGTTTTAGCCTTGAACATGAGCAGACCCTGCCGGATCCCTATGGCCTGGTGCGGAGCCTTGCGGTACACAGCCCGCAGGGCAATATCCGTCTGGCGTTGAATATTTCCCAGAGCCGCGCCACGCAGATTGCCCGTTCTGTCGCCTGCTATCAGGGGGCGGGATTGCAGCACGCCGCCTTTGCCTGTCGGGACCTGCCGGCGACGCTGGATGGCCTGCCGCAGGTCTCCCTCAATGCGCTGCCGATCCCGGCGAACTACTACGAGGATTTGCAGGCGCGCTTTGGCGAAGAGACGCAGGTGGCGACGCTGAAGCGCCTGCAAATTCTTTATGACCGCGATGCTCGCGGCGGCGAATTTCTGCATTTATACACCCGACCGTTCTCTGCGGGGCGCTTTTTCTTTGAATTGACCGAAAGACGTGATGGCTACGCGCAGTATGGCGCGGTGAATGCGGCCGTTCGTCTGTCGGCGATGCAGTACGCTTAGTTTGTATCAAATGGTTCATTAACCACCACATCGTCAACATAATAACAATATTCATCTGCACCCTATGACAGGAAAGACAATGAACGCATATAGCCAAAACCATACCGCGACGCCGGCGGAGAACGCCGCCACCGCGCCTCGCTCCCGGCGGCGAATTGGGATCCTCGCGCTGCTGGCCGTCGGGACGATGATTAACTACCTCGATCGCACGGTCCTCGGGATCGCCGCGCCTGGGCTAACCGGCGAACTGGGGATTGATGCGGCGGTGATGGGGATGGTGTTTTCAGCCTTCGCCTGGACCTACGCGCTGGCGCAAATCCCCGGCGGCCTGTTCCTTGACCGCTTCGGCAACAAGGTGACCTATTTCCTGTCATTAACCCTGTGGTCGCTGTTCACGCTGTTTCACGGGATGGCGACAGGATTGAAAACGCTGCTGCTGTGCCGTTTTGGCTTAGGAGTCAGCGAGGCGCCGTGCTTCCCGGTCAACAGCCGGGTGGTCAGCGCATGGTTTCCGCAGCAGGAAAGGGCCAAGGCCACGGCGGTCTATACCGTGGGGGAATACCTTGGTCTGGCCTGCTTCTCGCCGCTGCTGTTCTGGATTATGGGGAGTTTTGGCTGGCGGGCGCTGTTTATCAGCGTTGGCGTTGTTGGCGTCCTGTTTGCGCTGGTGTGGTGGCGTTGCTATCGCGAGCCGCATGAAGATAAACATCTCAGCCAGCAGGAGCGGGAACATATCGTCAGCGGCGGCGGCCTGACGACGGCGGACGCCCGGCAGGTCTCCTTCAACTGGCCGCTGGTGCGTCAGCTGCTGGGCAAAAGGCAGATTATCGGCGCCAGCCTGGGCCAGTTTGCCGGTAATACCGTGCTGGTGTTCTTCCTGACCTGGTTCCCGACCTATCTGGCCACGGAGCGTCATATGGCGTGGCTGAAGGTGGGTTTCTTCGCCATTCTGCCCTTTGTTGCCGCCGCCGCCGGGGTGATCTTCGGCGGCTGGATCTCCGACAAGCTGCTGAGAGCTACCGGCTCGGCTAACCTGGCGCGCAAGCTGCCGATCGTCGCCGGTCTGCTGATGGCCAGCACGATTATTTCCGCCAACTGGCTGACCAGCGATCTGCTGGTCATTCTGGTGATGTCGTTCGCCTTCTTTGGTCAGGGGATGGTGGGGCTGGGCTGGACCTTGATTTCCGATATTGCGCCAAAAGGGCTGGGGGGACTGACCGCCGGTTTATTTAACTTCTGCGCCAACTTCGCCGGGATCCTCACCCCGCTGGTCATCGGCTTTATCGTGGCGGTTTCTGGCGACTTCTTCTATGCGCTGATCTATATCGGCGGCGCGGCGCTGATCGGCGTGGTGGGGTATCTGTTTGTGCTGGGTGATGTCAAACGTATTGAATTAACGCAGTAAAGGAGCAGGAGATGGTGATTAGTGGTCATACGCGGCTGATAGCGCATCTGGGCTATCCGACCGCCGGTTTTAAAGCGCCGATGATCTACAATCCGTGGTTTGACAACCGCCAGGTGGATGTCAAAGTGGTGCCGACGGGCGTGAAACCCGAGGCGTTCGCCGCATTTGTCCCGACGCTGTTTACGATGACCAATATTATCGGCGCGCTGGTCACGATGCCGCACAAGATTGCCACCTGCGGTCTGGTACAGCATCTCAGCCCAACGGCGGCGATTGCCGGCGCCTGCAACGCTATCCGTCGCGAAGCGGACGGCAGCCTGAGCGGCGATATGTTTGACGGCGACGGGTTTGTCCTCGGCATCCGGCGCAAAGGTTTTCAAACGGCGGGGGCGCGGGCGCTGGTGGTCGGCTGCGGCGGCGTCGGCTCGCCGATTGCCGCCTCGCTGGCGGCGGCGGGCGTACGCGCCCTGACGCTGTATGATAGCCGCCCGGAGGCGGCCCACGCGCTGGCCGGGCGCCTGCTGCAGCACTATCCGCTGTTAGATATCAGCCTGATGCGGCGCGATCCGCACGGGCACGATCTGGTGGTTAACGCCACGCCGCTGGGCATGAAGGCGGGCGATCCGCTGCCGCTGGATCCGCACCGGCTGACGCCCGGCACCTGGGTGGGGGAAGTGGTGATGACCCAGGAGTTCACCCCGTTGCTACAGGCGGCACAGGCGCGCGGCTGTCCCGTCCAGCGTGGCACCGATATGCTGTTTGAGATGATTCCCGCCTATCTGCGTTTCTTCAATCTGCCGGTCGCCACCCCGGAGCGGCTGCGCGAGCTGGCGGAAATTCGCTACTGAATCGCCAGCGGCCCGGTTAACATAGGATTCTGTTTCCGGGCGTTAAGCGAGCCATCTTATGAGTACAGCAGTCGTTCTGCTGGCGGCGGGGAGCCTGAAAGGGGCCTTCATCCCGCTGCTGGCGCGTTTTCATCAGCAGACCGGTATTGTGGTCGAAGCCCATTTTGCGCCGGCGGGCCTGCTGCGCGAGCGGATTGAAGCCGGAGAGCGTTGCTCGGTTTTCGCCTCTGCTAACCGCCAGCATCCTCAGGCGCTGCAGCTGGCGGGACTGGCGGGGGAGTGTCGTTCGTTTGCCGGCAACCAGCTGATACTGACCGCCCGCCGTTCCGCCGCCGGCGACGAGGCCGACTGGCTGGCGTTACTGCGCGATCCGCAGCTGCGCCTGGCTACCTCAACGCCGGGCTGCGACCCTTCCGGCGACTACGCCTGGCAACTGTTTGTGCGCATTGAAGCCCGTTTTCCCGGCGTCGGTAAGGCGCTGATGGTCCGCGCTCGGCAGCTGGTGGGCGGGAGGCAATCGTTAAGCGTCCCGCCGGGTGAGACGGCGGGGGCCTGGCTGATCCGCGAAGGGCTCGCCGATCTGTTTATCGGCTATGCCCACTACGCCAGTCAGATGAGGGCGGGAGACGATCTGCGAACGGTGGCGATCCCGCCGCCGTGGAATATTCAGGCCGACTATCAGCTGACGGTGACGGCAGAGAGCGCCGGGGCGCAGCGGCTGTGTCGCTTCATCCTCGGCGCGGAAGGCCAGCGGTTCCTGCGGGCGGCCGGTTTTCTGCCGGCTAGCGCCGAATCGTGAACTGCGGCGCCAGCAGCGGCACCGGAGAACCGGGGTGGTCGATTTTGCGTACCGGTAAACCGTAGGCGCGCTGCAGATGCGCTTCGCTGAGCACCTCGGCGGAGCGCCCTGCCAGCCATTCGCCGCCCGGCAACAGCAGCAGCGTATGGCTGGCGACCTGCAGCGCGTGGGTGGGATCGTGGGTGGTAAACAGTACCGTGCGCGTCTGGCGGCGCGCCAGATCGCTAATCAGCTGCAGCACCACCTGCTGATTGGCGAGGTCCAGCGCTGAACAGGGCTCATCCAGCAGGATGTTCTGGCTGGCCCCGACCAGCGCGCGGGCGATCAGCACCAGCTGCTGCTGGCCGCCGGAGAGCGCGCGGAAGGCGCTGGTTGCAAGAGGCGCAATCCCGAGCTGGCACAACGCCGCCTGCACCTGCCGCTCATCTTCCGCGCTGGGTTGGGCAAACAGATCGACATGGCGAGCGCGCCCCATCAGGACCACATCCCGCACCTGCCAGTTAAACGCCGGGCGGAAGGACTGCGGCACAATCGCCACGCCGCCTTCACTGTGGAAACGCCCGCCAAGGGGCGGCAGCACCCCGGTAAGGGTGTCGAGCAGGGTGCTTTTTCCGCGCCCGTTAGCGCCGAGCACCGCCCAGATTTCACCGGGCCGGCACTGCAGGCTAAGGGGAGTAAACAGCGGCTGACGATGCCCGTAGAGCAACGCCGTCAGGCTAAGTGAAACCTTCATCAGACGACTCCCCGACGACGTGAGTGGATCAGCAGCCAGGTGAACAGCGGCGCGCCGAGCAGGGCGGTGATAATCCCGACCGGAATTTCCGCCTGGGTCAACGAGCGGGCAAGGTCATCCACCACGATCATAAACCCGCCGCCGAGCCAGAAGGCGGTGGGCAGCAGACGACGGTGGTCGGCGCCGACCAGCAGCCGCGCCAGATGCGGGATAACCAGCCCGACCCACGCGATACTGCCGCTCACCGCCACCTGAGCGGCGACCAGCACGGCGCAGCAAACCAGTACTCCACGACGCAGGGCGGTGACCGACACTCCAAGGCCGCGCGCGTCTTTGTCCTCCAGCGCCAGCAGGTTAATTCGCCAGCGCAGTTTAAGCAGGATTGCGGCGGTGACGATAATCGGCAGCGTCATGATCGCCACTTTGTGCCAGTTGGCGGTGGCGAAGCTGCCCAGCAGCCAGAAGACGATATTCGGCAGCGTCTCTTCGGTATCGGCCAGATACTGCATCAGGCTGACGAGGGCGGCGAAAAAACCGCTGAGGATAATCCCGGAGAGGATCAGCACCAGCGTATTTTCCCGCCCCTGCAGCGCCGCGATCAGATAAACCAGCATCAGCGCCAGCAAACCAAAACCGAAGGTTGAGGTCATCATCAGCACGGTGTCCAGCCCCAGCAGGATCGCCAGCGTTCCGCCAAATGCGGATCCGGAGGTGACGCCAATGATATGGGGGTCCACCAGCGGGTTCTGGAACACCCCCTGCAGCGTGGCGCCGCACAGACCCAGCGCGCCGCCGGCCAGTAGCGCCATCACCACGCGCGGCAGGCGCACCGACCAGACGATCTGCCCGGCCACGCCGTCGGTAGGCGCCAGATGGCTTAGCTGGGCGAAAACCTCGCTCAGCGTGAGGTGATACTGGCCTGCACAGAGCGAGGCGAGGGCAATCAGTAACGTCGCCAGCGCCAGCCCGCCCTGTAACAGCGCCGGATGGCGATTACTGAGCATCCGGCGTCCACTTCACGCGATAAAATCGCTGGTAGTAATCCCGGGCGTGGGCATCGACGTCTACGCCGTTATACCGGGAGGGGTAGAGCTTTTTCGCCATCCACAGCTCGCCGAGCGCCAGCGCTTCCGGCATCGGGTAGCCCCAGGCTTTGGCATATTCCGGCATTAGCCAGACGCGGTGATTTTTTACCGCATCGATCCCTTGCCACTGCGGATCGTTTTCGATCTGTTTGACGACCTGCGGATAGCGGTCCTGGACAAAGATCACCTGCGGGTTCCACTGTAGAACCTGCTCCATTGAGACCTGACGCGCGCCTTTGACCGAGGCGGCCGCCACGTTCAGCGCGCCGGCGTGCTTCATCATCAGGCCGGTGTATTTCCCGGAGCCGTAGGTGTTGAGATCCGGGTTGGCCATATAGACGCGCACGCGCCGATCGTCGGGAATATCCGCGACCGGCGCGTTGGCTTTGCTGCGTGCGTCAAAGGTATAGCGAATCAGCTCTTCTGCCTGGGTCTTGCGCTCGACCACTTCGCCAATCAGGCGAATGCCCTGCTTCAGGCCCTCGTTATAGGCCTGTTCTTCATCGGCCATCGACGGGTTCATTTTGTCTTTCTCGCCGGCGGCGTCCTGACGTAACGAGACGGCGACCACCGGGATGCCGGCATGCTGAATCTGCTCAATCATCGCCTGTGGCGCGTAGTTGGCGACAAATACCACCTGTGGATGCAGCGCCAGCAGGCTCTCGATATTGACCTGGGTTAAATCACCGGGCGTCGGCAGCTGCTCAATCCCGGGCATAAAGCGGGCGAAAGCGGGGCCGAGCTGTTTTTTCCAGCTGCTCATCACGCCGACAATCTCATCGGCGGCGTTAAGCTGCACCAGCAGGTTTAGGGTCTGGTGCTGCAGCACCACGGCGCGGGTAATATGGTCCGGGAGGGTCACTTCGCGGCCAAGCTGGTCGGTGACGGTGCGTTCGGCCAGGGCATTGCCGGTGAACAGGCTGGCGCTAACCAGGGTCAGTCCCAGCAAAAAACGGGGTAGTTTCGACATGAATGGGCTCGGTTGGGTGAGAAGAATCGCTGTGTATTAAAATATATAGCGCAGCCGGACGCAATGTTAACCGGCCGGTATACCCCTTCAGGACAGGTTTATATGTAAAATACGCACGGTTGCCGTCACGCGGGTGGGAACCTTGCGCATCTGCCGACTTTGGCATACGGTAAATTATCCTCCATTGATTGCCTCTGCCGCTATGTCCTTTCAATCCCGCTTACTTTGCGATATTCCCGGCATTCGCTATGCCTTCCTCGATGTCCACGAAACGGCCGCCTTTCCCTATGGTGAAATGGCTCCGGTGAAGCTGGTGCACGGCAACGTCGTCCATCATTATCAGGCTCCGCTGGCGGAGCGGCCCCATGCCGACGCGGTCTTCACCGAAGTTCGCGGGCAGAAGGTTGGGGTGGTGACCGCCGACTGCCTGCCGATGCTGATGGCCTCCCGTGACGGGCGCTTTGTCTGCAGCGTTCATGCGGGCTGGCGCGGTGCGGCGAGCGGGATTATCGAGAATAGCCTCTCCCTCTTCCGCCAGCACGGCGTGCCGGCGGAAGAGGTGGTGGTTGTGACCGGGCCGCATATCCATGCCTGCTGCTATGAGGTCTCCGCCGGGTTTTACCGGACGCTGCTGGCGATGCCTGCGGGCGAGCTGGCGGAACGGCATCGTGACCAGCTGTTGCGCCATCGTCATCAGCCGCCGTCGGATGCGCAAAAAGCGCGGGCGACGGGGGAAGATAATCTGTGGTTCGATCTGCGGGCGTTTGCTCAGCTCCTGCTACGCCGGGCGGGCGTCGCGGACAACCATGTCGAATGGCTGGGCGGCTGCACCTACTGTACGCCGCAGTCGCTGGGGTCGTTCCGACGACGTACCCATTTCCCGGCTGAGAAAACGTTTCAGTACTCGTGGATTATGCGTGAAAACCACCCGGCATAATGGGGGAAGGTTCAATCACGCCAGGCCTTATCCCGTCGGCGGAAAAGGCGACGGCGGCGGAATGAGGGTCTCTTACGGCAGTTTATACGCCTGCCGCGCCAGCAGTTTCCAACCCTCGGTCTGGCCTTTTTTCCACACCTGCAGCACGCCGATATGAATGTCTCCCTGCTTTGTCTGGGCGTCAAACTGGTGTCGGACTATCGCCACGTCGCCCTCCACGCTGACCGTCTGGTCCCTGAGCGTGATGGTCTGGAAACTCGATTTACCGCTGGCGATGGCGGCAACAAACTGCGCATTGTTTTCCAGACGACCGTTGGAGTGGCCGTAGCTGAGACCGGGGGCGCCGATTTTTTCCAGCCCGGCCTTATCGGCGCTCAGCATTGCCAGGCGCATCTGTTCCACCGCCTGATTAACCGCCGCAACCTCCGCGCTGCTGGCTAATGCGCTTCCGCTGAACGCCAGCGCGAACACCACCGTGCTTAGTAACTTTTTCATCTTATTTATCCTGTCCCGTTAAATTAGCCGTGTCAGTTAGCGCCCGGCTACCGCCTCGTTCATCCGCCGGGCATAAAAAGTATAAAATGCCGACACAGGCCGCTCACCGTGTAACCCCACAGCATTTTCGCCGGTGGCAACGAGGCTTTGTGGCTTACGCCCAATGTCGTGGGCGATGGCTCACGCAAATGAAAGCGGCCAGCTGCGGCCAGGGGGACCAGGAGAAGGCGGACGTTGCCGTGTCGACGTGATAACGGCTGGCTGCGGAGTGGCTGGATAAGGGCGGATGCGCAGGGCGGCCCGGCGTCACGCCGGGCCGCCATACTACAGTACCGTAAAGCCGTGGGTACCATCGCGCTCCAGCTGAGCGACGAGTCCGAACTCCCAGTCCAGATAGGCCTGCATCGCTTCGCGGGAGTTATCGGTCCCTTCATACGGCCGGCGATAGCGATCGCTGCGCGCGGTGGCCAGATGGGTCGCGCCATGCTCCAGCGGCAGCCCGGCGGCGATCCATGCCGCGGTCCCGCCGCGGAGCAACTGTACCGGTTTACCGGTCAGCGCCGCCACTTCGGTGACAGCGTAACGCGCCAGCAGGCTGCTGCCACAGGTCAGGACGTAACGGCTGGCGGGAGGAATGACCTCCAGCGCCTGTTTTAATCGCGAACGCACCAGCCACCAGGCGCCGGGAATATGTCGGGCGACGTAGTTGGCGCTGGTGGTGAAATCGAGCACCACCGTACCCGGTTCGCGCAGCCGTTCGGCCAGCTGCTGGGGCGCGATCTCTTCGACCTCGGGGGCGGCGGGGACGCTGGCGGCGGGGTGCCCGCGCTCGCTAAAGTGCGCCGCCGTCAAACCCTGGAGAACCGCCGTCTCCCAGCCCATCTGCGCCAGCCAGGAGGCGGCGATCGCCGCGCGTACGCCGTCGTCGTCAATCAGCACAATCCGCGCGCCGCGCACGCTGGCGTGGTGATCGGTCTCCTGCACCAGCTGGCCGCCCGGTGTGCTGAGGCTGCCGGGCAGATGGCCCGCAGCATACTCTTCCGGGCTACGGACATCGAAAAGATAGCTGGTGCGATCGTCCTGCTGTTGCCAGCGGCTGAGCGTGGCGAGATCGATAAAGTCTACGCCGGCGCGCCCGGCCAGCTGCCTGACCTGCTGGCGCCGCGCCGTTGAGGCCAGGGATTCGTTCGCATAGCGCCGCTGTTGCCCATGTTCCAGCGTCAGACCCGCCAGCGTCCAGCCGATGGTACCATTACGCAGGGCGTAGACCGGGTTGCCGATCCCGGCGTTAATTAATGACTGGGCGCCGATAATACTGCGGGTGCGGCCTGCGCAGTTGACCACGATCGGCGTCTGCGGCGAGGCGGCCAGGCTTTCGATGCGCAACGCCAGCTCGCCACCGGGCACGCTGATGCTGCCGGGAATATTCATGGTCTGATACTCATCGAAACGCCGGGCATCAACGATGAGCACCGGCTGCGGACCGTCGATCAGCGCCTGTACCTCCTCTGGGCTGAGCGAGGGCGTATGACGCACGCTCTCAACCAGCTCGCCAAAGGCTTTGCTTGGGGAGTTTACATCCTGGAACAGTTCGCCGCCGCTGCGCAGCCAGCCTTTCAGCCCGCCCTCCAGCAAGGCGACATCCTGATAGCCCCAGTCGCGCAGTCGGTCAACGGCCAGTGCCGCCAGCCCTTCGCCATCATCATACACCGTCACCGGTGTGGTCAGCCCTGGCACCCGGCGGGCGATTTCCAGCTCAAGCTTGCTCAGCGGCAGGTTCACTGCGAACAGCGGGTGCGCGGTGGCAAACTCCGCTTCTTCGCGGACATCAATCAACGCCAGCTCAGCGTGGTCAAGCAGCGCCTGGCGCAGCTGTGCGGCCTGGCGATAGCGGTGGAGAGGCATATTAATGTTCCTTAGATAAATCCCAGATATTGGGTAAATGGCGGTTGGAGTAGCCGGAGATAAACGGTTTGCTAAGCCCTTCCGGGGTATAAACGGCTCGCTTGACGGCGCCGATATTGCCGCCGTAGACGTGGATACTGATCGAAACCTTATCCGGCAACGCGTTGCTGACCCGATGGATATCCCCGTCGCGGGAGGAGACTTTTTCCACCTCGCCGGGAGAGAGCCGTTCGGCGATGCCATCGGCCACCGGGATCCCCGAAGCATCCAGGCGGTAGCGTTGGTTCTCTTCCGCGCCGCGCAACATACCGATGGCGCCCCAGACCCGGTGATCGTGAATCGGCGTCGCTTGTCCCGGTCCCCAGACAAAGCTGACGATGGAAAAGCGTTGCCCGGAGTCGGCGTGCAGCAGGTATTGCTGGTAATGATGGGGATGCGGCAAGGTGTACTCTTCCGGCAGCCAGTCATCCTGTTTCACCAGCTGCGCCAGCCGTTGTGCCACCGCATCCAGCAGCGTTGATGGATGGCTGAACTGACGGTGCAGGGCATCAACCTCTTGAATAAAATCACGTAATTTTTCCAGTCGTGGTGCGGTCATGAGCGGTTCCTGTCAGAGGGACTGGTCATTACGCTAACAAAGGCGTTAATATTATTTAAATGCAATTTACGCATATATTAATATGCAAAAATCACATTAAGGATTGTATGCGCATCGACGACATTGACGCCCTGCTGGCGACGGTACAGTTTTCATCCCTCAATCAGGCGGCGGAATATCTGGGGATCACCCAGTCGGCCATCACCCGGCGTTTACAGCGTCTGGAACAAACGCTCAACGTGACCTTGCTGGAACGTCAGACCCGGCCTCTCACCCTCACCGCCGCGGGGCACCGGGTGTATGAGCAGTGCCTGAGCATCAAGCGGGAAACCAAAAAACTGTATGGGTTGCTGGATCCGCAGGCGGAGCCGCAGGGCGTTTTGCGCCTGGGCGTCCCGCAGAGCGTGGCGGAAATCGCGCTCCCGCCGGCGCTATCGGCCTTACGTCAGCAGTTCCCGCAGCTGCAACCGCAGGTGACCTGCGGCTGGAGCGGGCTGCTGCAAAAACGGCTGGAAAACGTTGAACTGGATGGCATGCTGGCGATGGGCCCGGCGCAGCAGACCTTTGCCGATGGCTACAGCGGGCGGCTGCTGTGCCCGCTGGATATCGTGGTCATTGCCGCTAAAAGCTTGCGGTTGCCCGCCGCGGCGCTGCGGGATTGTGCCGCGCAGGGGTGGGTTCTGAACCCTGACGGCTGCGGGCTCCGCGCGGGGCTCATCCGCGAGCTGCAGGCGCAGGGGCTACGCTTACAGCTGAATGTCGAGACCGCGGGCGCCCGTCTGCAAATTGCCCTCGTTGCGCAGGGTCAGGGGCTGGGTCTGGTGCCGCGCGCGGCGCTGGCGGCCAGCCCGTGGCGCGATGAGGTGGCCGTCCTGGGATTAGCGGACTTCCAGCCGGCGGTCTCTCTGTGGCAGGTCAACGCGCAGAATCTGGCTAACCTGGAGCTGCCATTAACTTTTTTCGCCAGCAAAGTGGTACAGCAGCTAACGTTATCTGACTGAAAGATATATGCAATTTTATTAAATGCTTATTTGGCATATTAAGATATGATAAAAATGCATTTTGCTCATTAACTCCGCGTGTATAGGGTTACGACAGGCGCCGCCGCTGCGGCCAACCGTTCCCCTGACGCAAGGAGTTGTTTATGAGCATTCAGTTTCTCGGCATGATTGGCCACCGCCTCTCATCCGAAACGATCGCCCCGGCAGGGCCGATTTTTGACCGCGATTATATCGTGCGCTTTGCGCAAGCTCATGAGGCCGCCGGCTTCGATCGCCTGCTGGTCGGCCATTGGTCCGATCAACCGGATGGTTTCCTGGTCACCGCGCTGGCGGGACTTTCGACGCAGAAAATCAACTTCCTGTTGGCCCACCGCCCGGGTTTTGTCTCCCCGACGCTCGCCGCGCGTAAATTCGCCACGCTTGAACATCTGCTCGGCGGTCGCCTGGCGGTACACATCATCAGCGGCGGCAACGACGCCGAACAGCGCCGGGACGGCGACTTTCTTAATCACGATCAGCGCTATGTGCGCACGGACGCGTTCCTCGACACGGTACGAAAAATCTGGACTGCGGAGCAGCCGGTTGATATCGCCAACGATTATTACCAGGCCGAGCAGGCGTGGTCGGCGATTCGTCCGCTGCAAAAACCGCATATTCCGATCTATTTCGGCGGCTCATCCGAGGCCGCCATTGCGGTGGCCGGCAAACATGCCAACGTATTCGCGCTATGGGGCGAATCCCTCGCGCAAACGGCAGAGACCATCGGCCGGGTGCGTGCCGAAGCGGCCAGACATCAGCGCGAGATTGATTTCAGCGTCTCATTCCGGCCGATTATCGCCGACAGCGAAGCGCAAGCCTGGGAGAAGGCCGAGCATATTCTGCACGTCGCCTCGCAGCGCGCGGCCCAGGACGGCGGCGGTTTTAAAGCCAAACCCGAAAGCGTCGGGGCCCAGCGCTTACGCGCGACGGCGGAGCAGGGCAATGTGGTGGATAAACGTCTGTGGACCGGCATTGCGAAGCTGGTCGGCGGCGGTCACAACTCTACCGCGCTGGTCGGAACCGCGGAACAGGTGGCCGATGCGCTGCTGGATTACTATGACCTCGGGGTACGTAATTTCCTGATTCGCGGTTTCGACCCGTTAAATGATGCCCAGGAGTATGGCAAAGCGCTGCTGCCGATCGCCCGTGACAAGGCCGCGCAACGGGCGCTTCAGGAGCGCGCATCGTGACCACGCATCGCGAACGGTCCGCGCTTGCGCTGGCTGACTGGTCGCAACGGCTGACGGAGATCCGCCAGCAGATGGCTGAACAGGCGGCCGGGCTTGACCGCAGCGGCGACTTTCCCCACCACAATCTCGCCCGGCTGCACCAATACGGCTTTCTGAGCCTGGCCACGCCGGCGCAGTATGGCGGCGCGGGAGCGGACCTGGCGCATCTCCAGCAGGCGATTGCCGCCATTGCGTGGGGAGAACCGGCGACGGCGCTGATCGTCTGCATGCAGTATCTGCACCATCTGCGGCTGGCCGAAAATGACGGCTGGGCGGAACCCCTGCGCGAGCGGGTCTATCGCGATGCGGTACGGCAAGGGGGGCTGATCAACAGCCTGCGGGTGGAACCTGAGCTCGGATCTCCGGCGCGTGGCGGCCTGCCGCAGACGGTCGCCGCCCGTACCGCCGCCGGCTGGCGGCTTAACGGCCATAAGCTCTATACCACCGGTGTTGAAGGGCTGAGCTGGCTGGCGGTCTGGGCGCGGAGCGACGATGACGACCCGCAGGTCGGGACCTGGCTGGTGCCGCGCGCGAGTGACGGTGTCACTATTATCAAAAGCTGGGATCATGCCGGGATGCGCGCCACCGGCAGCCATGAGGTGATCCTCAAAAACGTGCGGGTCCCACGGGAAAATGCGGTAGATATCTGGTCCGCCGCCGCGCCGCCCGCTGCCGACGCCGAACGATTCCGCCTCTTTGCCAACCGGCAGACGGCCCTGTTACCCGCCATCTATGACAGCGTGGCCCGCGCCGCTCGCGACTGGCTGCTCGGCTGGCTGCGTTCACGTCGGCCGGGCAACCTCGGGCGGCCGCTCGCCAGCCTGCCGCGCGTGCAGGAAAAGGTGGGGCAAATTGAAGGCTGGCTGCTGACCAACCGCAGCCTGCTGCAAGGTGCGGCCGCGCTCAGTTTTACCACCACGGAAGCCAATCTGGCGAAGGTCACCATCGCCGATAACGCTATCCAGGCGGTGGCCCTGGCGCTGGAACTTACCGGTAATCACGGCCTCAGTCGCCAGAACCCTCTCGAACGTCACTATCGCAACGTGCTGTGCGGCCGGGTTCACACCCCGCAGAGCGACAGCGCGTGGCTGGCGGCGGGTCAACACGCTTTGCAATGATAATGATAAGGATAATGTTTATGCGCGAACGAAAGAGCACCCGATTGGCCGGGGCGTTGATGCTGCTGGCCCTGAGCGGCTATGCGGCGGCGCAGGAGCGCGTCACGCTGCGGATTGCCGATCAGAAAGGCGGTATGCGCTCGCAGCTCGAGGCGGCGAATGCGCTGCAAAACCTCGACTATGACATTAAGTGGGCTGAATTTCCCGCCGCCGCGCCGCTGGCAGAGGCGTTAAACGCCGGCGCGGTGGACGCCGGGATCATTGGCGATGCGCCGCTGTTGTTCGCCCTCGCCAACGGCGCACCGGTGAAAGCCATTGCCGTTGATAAGAGCAACCCGGCGGGCACCGCGGTACTGGTTTCCCCGGGGAGTCCGCTGAAGAACGCGGCGGATTTAAAAGGTAAGCGAATTGCCACCGGCAAGGGATCGATTGGCCATTTCGTGGCGCTAAAGGCGTTGCAGCAGGCGGGGATCTCCCCTGATGAAGTGCAGTGGGTGTTCCTCGGTCCGGTGGATGCCAAGGTGGCCCTGCTCAACGGTTCGGTCGATGCATGGGCTACCTGGGAGCCCTACACCACACAGCTGGTGAAGACCGCCGAAGGGCAGATTCTGGTCAGCGGTCAAGGGCTGCTGCCGGGAAATACCTTCCTGGCGGCGACGGACGAAAGCTTAAACAATCCGGCTAAACGGGCGGCGTTACAGGATTACCTGACCCGCCTGGCGGGGGCCGAACGCTGGGCGTACGCCAACCTGGACAGCTATGGCAAAACCCTCGGTGAAATCATTCGGTTCCCGCCGGAGATCGCCCGGGCGCAGTTCGCTAACCGCCAGTCGCAGTGGCAGCGTCTGGACTCGCGGACCGTGCAGCAGCAGCAGGCCACCGCCGATTTTTATCAGGCCAACGGCCTGATCCGCGCGAAGCTGGATGTCACCCCGACCTTCGATGCCGGTTTTACGCTGCCCGCGGTGCCGGCCGAACAGGAGAGCAAACCATGAATCAGCGCCACCTTACCCGCCGTCGTTTTCTCCAGCTGAGCGGAGGCACCGCGCTGGCAGCGGCGGCATGGCCGCTGTGGGCGCACGATATGGCGGCGATGTCCGGCGGCAGCGACGAAAACCTGGCGCTGCGGCTGGCGGAGCCCTACAAGCTCAAGCTGGCGATCAATAAGAGCGCCGTGTGCCTCGCGCCGGTGGCGGTGGCCGAGCAGCAGAAGTTCTTCAGTAAATACAATCTTGACGTCGAATTCGTCAACTTTGGCAACTCGACGGACGTGCTGCTGGAGGCGATCGCCACCGGCAAGGCCGACGCCGGCGTCGGGATGGCGCTGCGCTGGCTGAAGGCGCTGGAGCAAGGCTTCGACGTGAAGCTGACCGCCGGCACCCACGGCGGCTGTCTGAATCTGCTGACGGCGAAAAATTCGCCGTTTAGCGGCCTGCAAAGCCTGAAAGGGCAGACCATCGGCGTGACCGATATGGCCGGGCCGGATAAAAACTTCTTTGCTATTTTACTCAAGCGCCACGGTATTGATCCGATCGGCGACGTGCAGTGGAAGGTCTATCCGGCGGATCTGCTCAGCGTGGCCCTGGATAAACGGGAGATCGCGGCGATCAGCGGCAGCGAGCCGTTCAGTTTCCGCCTGCTGCAAAGCGGGAAATATCAGCTGATCGCCAGCAACATGACCGGCGATTATGCCAATCTGAGCTGCTGCGTGCTCGGGGTGAGCGGCAAGCTGGCGCGCGATCGCAAACCGGTGGCCGCCGCGCTGACCCAGGCGATTCTGGAAGCCCACAGCTATGCCTCGGCGCATCCTGAAAGCGTGGCGCAGTCCTTTATGGCGCACGCGCTTAATACCGATGAGGCCGAGGTCTCGGGGATTCTCCACGGCCAGGGGCATGGTCACCACGCCGTCGGGGAGGCGTTTGTCAACGAGCTGACCCAGTACGCGACCGACCTGCAGCGGGTGCAGGTGATTAAACCGGGGACCGATCCTCACCAGTTTGCGGAGAGTATTTATGTCAACGTATTCGCCTGATCGGGAACTGCCGCGGACGGTGAGGCCCTTTCCGCTGTGGTCCGGGGGGCTGGTTGCCGCCGCGCTGTGGCTGGCCGGCGGTCTGTTTACCCTGGCGTGGCCGGATGCCGGGCGACGCTGGCCCTACAGCCAGGGTTGGGCCATGGTCCAGTTCACCCTCGGCGGCGGACTGTTGCTGCTGGCGCTGGGCTATCGCTACTGGTATCAGCGAGGCGCGCGTCTGCGCGATGCCGGCAGGTGGCTGGCGCTGCTGCCGCTGCTGTTTGCCCTCTGGGAATGGCTGACGGCGAAAGCGGCCATCCTGCCGGTGCCGTTTTTTGCCCCGCCGCAGGCGCTGATCGAAGTCCTGTTTGAGGACTGGCCGCGCCTGCTGGATAGCCTGCTGCACTCGCTGGGCCTGCTGGGGCTTGGCGTACTGCTCGGCACCTGCTGCGGATTTATCAGCGGCCTGGCGATTGGCTGGTCGCAGCGCATCGGCTACTGGCTGCATCCGGTACTGCGCCTGCTCGGCCCGGTACCGTCGACCGCGCTGCTGCCGCTGTGTCTGTTTATTTTTCCCTCCAGCTTCGGCGCCAGCGTTTTTCTTATTGCCCTCAGCACCTGGTTCCCGGTCACCGTGCTGACCTGGTCCGGCGTGGTGAGTATCGACAGGGCGTGGTACGACGTCGCCCGGACGCTGGGCGCCAGCCCGCGTTTTCTGATCCTGAAGGTGGCGATTCCTGCCGCGCTGCCGAATGTTTTCGTGGGGATGTTTATGGGACTGGGAGCGTCGTTTTCCGTCCTGATCGTCGCCGAAATGGTGGGCGTGAAGTCGGGGATCGGCTTTTATCTGCAGTGGGCGCAGGGCTGGGCGGCCTACCCCAATATGTATGCCGCGCTGCTGGTGATGGCCTTGCTGTGTTCCGGCCTGATCAGCGGGCTGTTTATCGTCCGTGACCGGCTGCTCAGGTGGCAGCGGGGAGGAATGAAATGGTAACGGCGGCGGCACGACAGAGCGCCGCGGCGGTCGGCGCAGCCATCGGGATCGCTAACCTGCATCATGCTTTTACGTTGGGTCGTCAGACGGTACCGGTGCTGGAGAATATCAGCCTGCAGCTGCGGCCGGGAGAGAGCGTGGCGCTGCTCGGCCCATCGGGCTGCGGCAAATCGACCCTGCTGCGGCTGCTGGCGGGACTGGAGCCGCTGCAGAGCGGGCAGATCCGCATCGATGACACTCCGATGGGCGACCCTGGGCCCGATCGTATTCTGGTGTTCCAGGATCCAACCCTCTATCCGTGGCTGACGGTGCGGCAGAATGTGCTGCTGGGGCCGCAGGCGCAGGGGAGAAAGGGGCGCGAACCGCAGGCCGATGCCTTGATTGCGCGTATGGGGCTGCAGGGCTTCAGCCAGGCGTGGCCCCGGCAGTTGTCCGGCGGTATGGCCCAGCGCGCGGCGCTGGCCCGGGCGCTGCTCAATAAACCGCGTCTACTGCTACTGGATGAGCCGCTGGGCAAGCTGGATTCGTTGACCCGCATCGGCATGCAGCGGGAACTGATCGCCCTCTGGCAACAGCAGGGTTATACCAGCCTGCTGGTGACGCACGATATTGAAGAAGCGCTGCTGCTGTGTGAACGGGTGCTGGTGATGTCGCCGCGACCGGGGCGTATCATTGGCGAATTTACGCTACCGCTGGCCTTTCCCCGGCATCGGGATAACCCACAGCTGTTGCAGCACCGACAGGAAATTTTACGTATGCTGGGGCAGGCGGAAGACTGGTAGTTTTACGGGGGCGCAACGGATGTACCCGGACAGGCCGCGGCGGCGCTGTCCGGGCGTGGTGATGCAATCAGAAGTCCATTTTCACCGTAAACTGCACTTCACGCGGGTCGCCAATCTGGTTACCCAGGTTGTTGGTCCCGATAGATGAGGTGTAGTAGGTCTTATCAAACAGGTTTTTGACGTTAACCTGCAGGGTGACCGGATATTGCAGCTTCATCTTATAGGCCGCGAAGACATCCGCCACCGCGTAACCCTGCAGATAATAGTCCGCGCCATTGGTGCCTGAACGCTTGCTCATCGCGCGACCGCCGCCGCCGACGGTCAGGGTATTGCTGTCGTAGACGTTATGGATGTCGTAGCTCAGGAACAACGAACCGGTATGTTTCGGTACGTTTGGCAGCGGCTTGCCGGCATAGTCGGGATCGTCGAGCACTTTGGCGTCGGTGTAGCCGTAGCTGGCGATAACGCTCAGGTTGTCGGTTAACGAACCGGCGACATCCATCTCCACGCCGCGTGAACGCACTTTGCCGGCGGTCTTCGCCACGGTCTCATCGCCGACAATCTCGCTGTACATCACGTTACGCTTATGGATATCGAACAGCGCAATATTGGCGGTCACCCCGCTAAACAGCTCAAACTTGGCGCCCAGTTCGTAGGCGGTGGACTCTTCCGGCGGCAGGTCGCCGATATAGCTGGCGATCGATGACTGCGGCATAAACGACTGGGCCACGTTACCGAACAGCGATACGGTCGGGGTCAGCTTATACACCAGGCCCACTTTCGGCGTCCACTTCTGGTCGCTGCTGTCGGTGTTGACGTTAAACGGTCGGCCCTTGCCGGCGTACTGGGTGTAATACTGATAGCGCACCCCGGCGACGGCAATCCAGTTATCGGTCAGGTAGAGTGCGTCCTGAACGTAGGCGGCATAGCTCTCCTGCTGAATGCGCTGATCGCTATCGGCCGCCGACACGCTGGTGCATTTGTCGAGCGTCCCGTAGACCGGGTTATATATATTAAACCCTTTCACGTTCTTACAGCGGATCATGCCGGTACGCAGCAGGTCGTAATTCTCGTAGGCAAGGCCGGTGAGAATTTCGTTATAAAAGCCGCCGACCACCACGTTGCCCTGCAGGTCGGCGCGGGTGGCGTGCATCTTCTGCGTTGAACCGTGGGTCGCATCCACGCGCCGGGTCAGATCGCCGGTGGCTGAATCATAGGCCATCACCCGCGCCTGATTGTCGTTGTAGTGATCCTGGCTGTAGCTGTAGTCAAACCGGGCGGTCCAGGCATCATTGAGCCGGTATTCGGCGTTGAGCTGCGCCAGATCGGAATAGCCATCGGTGATGTTAAACGGCTCGTCAAAACGCGTTTTTCGATCGACGTTAACCGCATGTCCGGTATCGAGATCGAAGATGGTGCCGCGATCGAAGGGGGTGCTGTAGTCGCGATGGGAATACGAGACGTTCACCGTGGCGTTGTCGCCAAACCAGGTCAGGGAAGGGGCGATAAAGCTGCTCTTCTCTTTGCCAAAGCTGCGCCAGTAGTCTTCATGTTGATATTCGCCGATGAGCCGGTAGGCCAGACGCGTCCCTTCGATGGGGCCGGTGACGTCAAACTGACCGGTGCCGCCGCCAAAGCTGCTGGAGGTGGCTGAGATTGAGCCGCCGAAGGTTCTCTCCGGGCGTTTGGTCACCACGTTAATCAAACCGCCGGGATCGAGAATACCGTACAGCGTTGATGCGGGGCCTTTCAGCACCTCCACGCGTTCGGTGGCGGCGGTAAAGCTGCGCGGTAACACGGTGCGCAGGCCGTTGGTCATGATCGACCCGTCGCGGTTGGCGCCGAAACCGCGGCGGGTAAAGGCGTCCTGAGTACCGCCAAGGGTGTTGGTCTGTACAACGTTGGCAACGTTGTACAGCGCCTCGTCAAGGTTGGTCGCATGCTGATCTTCCAGTACCTTGTCGCTGACGGTATTCACCACCTGCGGGATATCCAGCATCGGCATCGAGGTCAGCGTCGCGGTTGCGCTGCTGACCGGCTGGTAGCCGCTGGTGGCGTTCGGTGTCGAACCATCGGCGACAACGGTGATGGTTTCGTCGCCGCTCTTTTTATCTTTACCGGCGCTGTCCTGCGCGGCCATTAATCCCGGTGAGGTAAAGGAACCCAAAAAAATCAGTGAAAAAAGCGCTCGCCCTTTCAGCGTGGTAAAAGGGACCGTTGATGGAGTCATTTATCTGTTTCTCGTGAACGAATCCGTCCTTTGCGGACAGAAAAAGCCAATAAAATCATTGCCCTTAAAAATATTATCTATCCGTTGTCCGCGATAATTTGCGTTCAGATATGTAATTGAGAATCATTCAATCACGGTGGGATGTAGTAGTAAATGTTCTGTAAGATAAAAAATCAGCAACAGCTAAAACGCGGTTTTCCCGGGCTTGTTAGCGGGGAGGGTTTTTATTAATTTATTGTTTATTATATAAAATATTTTTATTACTTAGCGTGGAGTATGGCGTAGTGCCAGCTCTTGTACTTCGCTAAAACAGAGTATTGACTACTACATTCATCCGCCGCATGATCAAAAGAGAATGAGATTTATTTTTGTTTGAGTGCAGAGCGCGCGGGCCAACCGCCACGCCGCTGCGGTGCAGGAGCGAGTTATGCCACAGCGGGTGAGACCTGCGGAGCAGGGGATTGTACTGGATGCCCTGTCGGCCGGATATGGCCAGACCCTTATCGTCAATGATATCCATCTGACGATCCCTCACGGTAAAATGACGGTGCTGGCCGGGGCCAACGGTTCCGGTAAATCCACGCTGCTGTCGACCATTGCGCGCATGCTTAAGCCGGCAGGCGGCAGCGTGCGTCTCGATGGTCAGACGATTCACGAGATGCCCACCCGGGCGGTTTCACGCCAGCTGGGCATCCTGCCGCAATCTCCTCTGACTCCGGAAGGGCTGACGGTGTTTGAGCTGGTCTCCCGCGGGCGCTACCCCTGGCAAGGGCTGATGCGCCAGTGGTCCGCCGCCGACGAACGGGCGGTAGAAGAGGCGCTGGCGTTAACCGGCACCGCTGAATTCGCCCATCTGCCGGTGGACAGTCTCTCCGGCGGCCAGCGGCAGCGCTGCTGGATTGCGATGGCGCTGGCCCAGCAGACGGCGACCATCCTGCTGGACGAACCCACCACCTGGCTCGATTTACGCTACCAGGTCGATATCCTCGAACTCCTGCAAACGCTGACCCGCGAACACGGGCGCACGGTAGTGACCGTGCTGCACGACCTTAACTTTGCGGTGAACTATGCCGATATGCTGGTATTCCTCAAACAAGGGCGCATTGCCGGGGTGATTGGCGAGCAGGAATCCTGTACGCCGGAGCTGATTAAAAGCGTGTTTGACGTCGAGGTACAGATGTCGCTCAATCCGCACACCGGGAAACCCTTCTTTATGCCTTTTCGTTCGCGGCAGGAGGTCACGCCATGAGCGCCCGGGCGCTGGCGCTGCACCGCCGCCGGTCACGACCCAAACTGGCGCTGGTGCTGCTGACGCTGCTTTTGCTTGCCGGCTCGGTGGTGCACCTGGGGCTGGGGGCGCGCTGGGTGGCTCCGCAGACGGTACTGCAGGCGCTGCTGGATTATGATCCGCGTAATTTCGAACACCGGATTGTGGTCGACCTCCGGCTGGTGCGTCTGGCGGCGGCGCTGCTGACTGGGGCGGCGCTGGGCGTCGCCGGGCTGCTGTTGCAAACGGTGATTCGTAACCCGCTGGGCGAGCCGCATATCCTCGGGCTGAACGCCGGGGCGTCGCTGGCGGTGGTGGCGACTTCAGCGCTGGGCCTGAGCGGGATCGTCGCCGCCCGCCCGCTGATTGCCGCCTGCGGCGCGGGGCTGCTGTTTGGCGGCGTGATGCTGCTCTCCTCTGCCGGGCGCGGCGGCACGACGCCGCTGCGCATCACCCTGTGCGGCGTCGCGCTCTCTGCCTTTGCCTCGGCGGTGACCGCCGCGATCCTGATTCTGGATGAACAAACGCTGCTGGCGATGCGGACCTGGCTGGCGGGCGATCTGGCCGGGCAGAACTGGCAGACCTTGCGCTCGGCGGCGGCGCCGGCGCTGGCCGGAGGGCTCACGGCGCTGCTGATTGCTCCGCGTCTTAACGTCCTGGCGCTGGGCGACAAGGTGGCGATGGGGCTGGGCGTAAAGATTGCGCAGACCCGGCTGCTGGGGCTGGCCGCGATTGCGCTGCTGTGCGGTTCGGCGGTGGCGGTGGCCGGGCCGATTGGCTTTGTTGGCCTCGTGGTGCCGCACGTCGTGCGGCGCCTGGTGAGCGAAGATATTCGTCTGGCGCTGCCGCTGGCGGCGCCGGTTGGGGCGCTGGTACTGGTGCTGGCGGATATCGCCGCCCGTACCCTGGTTGCCCCGCAGGAGCTGGCGACCGGAGCAATGACCGCCCTGGTCGGCGCGCCGCTCTTTATCTTTATCGCGGCGAGGTTCTTTAAATGAAAAGCGCGGCCTGTCGTGCCGGATTCCGGCCGCTGATTCGCGGGTCTTATCAGCTGTTATTGCGCCCGGCGGCGCTGAAGAGCGCCGCGCTGCTGGTGGTCATTATTCTGCTGCTGGCGGGCTTCGGCCTGACGCGCGGCAGCTTTCCGCTGCCCTCCGGCACCCTCGCACGCGCGTTGTTCGTCCCGGAAAGCGTTGGCGAGCAGCAGCGCTTTATTCTGTTTGATATCCGCCTTCCCCGGCTGTTTATGGCGCTGCTGTGCGGTGCGATGCTCGGTCTGGCCGGCGCGGCGATGCAGAGCATCACTCGTAACGGACTGGCGGATCCGGGCCTGATTGGCGTCAAAGAGGGGGCCAGCGTGGTGGTCCTGGCGCTGATCCTGTTTTTCCCGACGCTGGGGTTAGTCTGGCGGCCGCTGGCGGGGATGCTGGGCGGGGTGCTGGTGGCGCTGCTGGTGTTGGCGCTGGCCCGCGATTGCTCCCGCCCGCGCTTTATTCTGATTGGTATCGGCGTCTCCTGGACCCTGGCGGCAGCGGTCGGTATTTTTATGACCACCGCCGATGTGCGCGACGTCCAGACGGCGATGATCTGGCTGGCCGGGAGCCTGCATGCGGCAACCTGGCCGCTGCTGGCGGTGGCGCTGTGCTGGGCGCTGCCCGGCAGCGTGATACTGTTTTTGACCGCCCGCGCGGCGGATGTGGCGCTGCTTGGCGACCGCACCGCGGTAGGGCTTGGCGTGCGCCTGCAGCAGCTGACCCTGCTGCGCTTTTTCGCACCGGTGCTGCTGACTTCTGCCAGCGTCTCCTGCGTCGGCAGCCTGGGGTTTGTCGGCCTGATGGCGCCGCATATGGCGCGCTTTCTGCTGCGCGGCGGCCAGGTCGCGCTGCTCAGCGGAAGCGCCTTAATTGGCGCGCTGCTGGTGCTGGTCACCGATACCATCGGGCGTCTGGCCTTTGCGCCGTTACAAATCCCGGCCGGGATCGTCATTGCGCTGGTGGGGTGTCCATTTTTTATTGTGCTGCTGTGGCGTCGTCGTGACGTCCTGTAAATGTTAAGGGTGGCTATGCGTTGGTTCGTTTCTCTCCTGTTATGCGTGGCGGCGACCGCCGGTGCCGCCGGTGGCACCGCCGTGAGTCAGACGCAGACTTTTACCGATGATTTAGGTCGGGTGGTGCAGGTGCCGCTGCACCCGCAGCGCATCGTGTCGATGCACGACCTCGACATCACGATTCCCCTGATTGAACTCGGCGTGCCGCCGGTAGCCAGCCACGGACGCACCCGTCCGGACGGGAGCCACTATCTGCGCTCCAGCGCCCAGCTGACCGGCATCGATTTTGATAACAGCGCCATCCAGTTTATCGGCACCGCCGACATCGATCTGGAGGCGGTGGCGGTGGCGAAACCGGATCTGATCATCACCGAACCGAGTCGCCATGTTTCCGTGGAACAACTGGAGAAGATTGCTCCGACGGTCAGCATCGATCATTTACAGGGCAGCGCGCCGCGTATTTACCGCAAGCTGGCGCAGCTCACCGGCAGCGAAGCGCGGCTGGCGATTCTTGAACGGCGCTATCAGGAGCAGATTAAGCAGCTGAAAGCGATGGTGGATACCGCGAATATCACCGTGTCGGTCATTCAGGCCAACAACGGCAAGGTCACCGTTCACCACTCCTACCATGCGCTGGGCCGGGTGTTGCGCGACGCCGGATTCCGCTTCCCACCGCTGATTGACAAGATCCCCGATGGCCAGCGCATTGACGTCAGCGGCGAGCAGCTCCCGGAGCTGGACGCCGATTTCGTCTTCGCCACCTGGCGCTCGGATACCGGCGGCAAGCCGCAGGAGGAGCTGCAGGCGATGGAAGGGGTGATGCCTGGCTGGTGTGACTTTATGCGCGCCTGTCGCACCGGGCGCTATATTCTGCTGCCGCGCGAAGAAGCGATCTCGAATTCTTTCGCCGCGCTGAGCCTGATGGTGGCGCAGGTGCAGTCGCATATTGCCGGGCGTCCGCTGCCGGCGGGGCTGCAATGAAGACGGCGGTGAAAAAAGAGCGCGGGCGGGTCGATCTGTTCGGCGAGCGCTTTCGCGCCCGTGCGCACCAGCTTTCGCCGCGCCTGCTGGCGGTGGTCAGCTATATCAACGACAACCGCGAGGTGGTGCTGGAGCGGACGGCGATGGAGATCGCCGCCGCCACCCAGACCTCGGACGCCACGGTAGTGCGGGCGATTCAGGCGCTGGGGTTCGCCGGGCTGCGCGAGCTGAAGCAGACCATGGAGCGCTGGTTTGGCCCCTCGATTACCTCATCGGAAAAAATGCTCTCGACGGTCAATGCGCTCTCCTGCGATGTCAATTCGAGCATTGATTTTGTGCTGGAGGGCCATCAGCGCGCCTGCGAGGTGCTGTCGCGCCCGGCTAACCGCGCCGCCGTCTCCCAGGCGGTGGCGCTGCTCAGCGAGGCGCGCCAGGTGGCGATTTTCGGCATCGGCGCGTCGGGCATTCTCGCGGAGTACACCGCCAGACTGTTCAGCCGTATCGGTTTACCTTCCTACGTGATGAACCGCACCGGATTCAGCCTGGCCGAACAGCTGATCGCCCTGCAGCGCGGCGATGTGCTGATTATGATGGGGCAAAAATCGCCGCATCGCGAGGGGATGACCGCCCTGCGCGAAGCCCGCCGGCTGGGGATCCCGACGATTTTACTCACCCAGGCGGTGGATTCGCGTTTTAGCCAGGAGGCGCAGGTGGTGATCGACGTACCGCGCGGCGGCGATAATGGCCGGGTGCCGCTACACGGCACGGTGCTGGTGTGTCTCGAAATGCTGGTGCTTTCGGTGGCTACCACCACCCCGCAAAGAACCATGAAATCGATGAAACGCATCAACGAGCTGCATAAAGCTATCGGTAAATCCGGCGGCAAGCGCGGCTAATAATACGATAATTCACTACCGCGAAGGTTTCCGGTTGCATGCACTGCTGATGATGTGTATTTTTATGCAAAATATATGCATAAAAAGAGGTTGTCATGGTTAAGAACTGGATCAAAGCGTGTTGCCTGATGGCGGCACTGGTGGGGAGCGCCCAGGCGGCGCAGGAAACCTACGTTGTCGGCGCGGGGGGCACCTATCGCCCGTTCGAGTATGAAAACAACCAGAAGCAGCTGGAAGGCTTTGATATCGACATCATCAAAGCGATCGCGAAAGCGGAAAACTTTAATATCAAGCTGGTGAATACCCCGTGGGAGGGGATCTTCGCCACCCTCGGTACTGGCGATCGCGACATCATCATCTCCGGTATCACCATTACCGATAAGCGTAAGCAGATGGTGGATTTCTCCGCGCCTTATTTCCCGGCCGAGCAGTCTATCGTCGTACCGGCCGACTCACAGGTCACCTCGCTGGCGGCGCTGAAAAACGAGAAAGTCGGCGTGGTTAACTCCAGCACCGGCGATATCGTGGTCTCGGAAGAGCTGGGTAAAAACAGCACCGCGATTAAGCGTTTTGACAATACGCCGCTGATGCTGCAGGAGCTGTTTGAAGACGGCGTCAGCGCGGCGGTGGGCGATGTCGGGGTGGTGAAGTACTACATCAAGCAGCATCCGGAAAAGCAGTTCAAGCTGGTGCCGGACGCCAGGTTTGAACGCCAGTATTTCGGCATCGCGGTAGCGAAAGGCAACGACGCGCTGCGGGCGAAGATCGACGCCGGTCTGCAGAAGATCGTCGCTGACGGCACCTACGCCAGCATCTACAAAACCTGGTTTGACGAGAACGTGCCGACGCTGCCTGCACAATAATGTATCTTTTGGTTTTCACTACGGCTATCGACGAGTGCGATAGCCGTATTTTTTAGGGAAGGGTTATGACGGGATTCCGTTGGGAGATCATCGAGGAGTACGGCCCGCTGTTTATGGACGGCGCCTTGATGACCATTAAATGTACCATTATCTGCGTGATCCTCGGCACCCTGTGGGGCCTGACTCTCGGGCTTGGGCGGATGGCGAAAGCTGAACACGGGCCGTGGAAATTTGTCCTGCGCTACCTGGTGCAGTTTCCGGTTCGCGTATACGTCAGCGCCTTTCGCGGTACGCCGCTGTTCGTGCAGATCATGGTGGTGCACTTCGCGCTGGTGCCGCTGTTTATCAACCCGCGCGACGGTCTGCTGGTCACCGGCGGGCTGATGAGCGCCGATTTTGCCCGTGAGCTGCGTTCGAACTACGGGGCGTTTCTCTCCTGTATCGTGGCGATTACCCTCAATGCCGGGGCCTACGTGTCGGAAATTTTCCGCGCCGGGATCCAGTCTATCGATAAAGGGCAGATGGAAGCGTCGCGCGCGCTGGGGATGCCGTGGTGGAAAACCATGCGCCAGGTGATTCTGCCGCAGGCTTTTCGCCGTATTCTGCCGCCGTTGGGCAATAACGCCATCGCCATCGTGAAGGACTCCTCGCTGGCCTCGGCGATTGGTCTCGCCGACCTGGCCTATGCCGCGCGTACCGTTTCCGGCGCCTACGCCACCTACTGGGAACCCTACCTGACTATCTCGCTGGTCTACTGGGTGATTACGTTCCTGCTGGCGCAGCTGGTTAACCGTCTGGAAAAGAGGTTTGGCAAAAGTGATTCACATTAATAATCTGCACAAACGCTTCGGCGATAGCCACGTCCTGCGCGGCATCAGCTGTGATATTAAACCGCAGGAAGTGGTGTGCATTATCGGGCCATCCGGTTCCGGGAAAAGCACCTTCCTGCGCTGTATGAACGCCCTCGAAACCGTTAGTGAAGGCATCGTGGAGGTTAACGGTTTTGCCGCCCACGATCGCGGCACCGATCTGAATAAGCTGCGGGAAAGCGTGGGGATGGTCTTCCAGCGCTTTAACCTGTTCCCGCACATGACGGTGCTGGAAAACCTGATCATGGCGCCGATGAACCTGCTTGGCATGAACCGTCAGCAGGCGGTGCCGCTGGCGGAGGCGCTGCTGGCGAAAGTCGGGCTCAGCGATAAGCGTGACGCCTGGCCCTCAAGCCTGTCCGGCGGCCAGCAGCAGCGGGTGGCGATAGCCCGCGCCCTGGCGATGAAACCGTCCATTATGCTGTTTGATGAGCCAACCTCCGCGCTGGATCCCGAGCTGGTGGGCGATGTGCTGGCGGTGATGAAAAATCTCGCCAGCGAAGGGATGACGATGGTGATCGTGACCCATGAAATGGGCTTTGCCCGTGAAGTCGCCGATCGGGTTATCTTTATCGACCAGGGCGTCATTCAGGAAGAGGGGAAACCAGAGCAGATCTTTACCGCCCCGAGCAACCCTCGTACGGCGGCATTTCTTAGTAAAGTCTTATAACGACGCCACGCGCCATCAGGGGGGCAACCCCTGATGGCGCTATTATTCCGTTACACCGTTTCCGCTTGCGCATTCTCGCCATCGCTGTCCTGCCGGGCGTTCGCCAGCAGGGCCTTTTCCGTCTTCCCCAGCCACTGAATCAGCAGGAACACCACACCGCAGGCTAACAGCGCGATCAGCAATCCATCATAGCCCGATACGCTAATCAGCAGGCTGCTGACGACCGGCCCGGCAACGCTGCCCGCCGACCAGAAAAAACCGAGCAGCGCATTAATCATAATCAGCTTCTGCCCGTTGAAGGTTTTCCCGGTGCGCACCAGCGAGAGTGTATACAGCGCCCCCGCCGCCGCTCCGAGAATAAGGCAACCGACAATCAGTTGGAGGTGCGATCCCAGCAGGAAAGGCAGGGCCAGCAGGGAGAGGCAGAAAACGATCGCGCAGCCGAGATGCATCCGGCGGATGCCGAACGTGTCGGCAACCCAGCCCAGCGGCGCCTGGAACAGGGCGTCGCCGGTCAATACGAGAGTGACCAGCAGCACCGCCATCGCTTCGTTCAGCCCTTTATCCATACCGTACAGCGGCAGCAGCGCCAGAATGCTGGCGTCAAAGAAGGCGAAGCAGAATACCCCGGAGGCCAGCACCGGTAAAAAGGCGCCGAGGCTACGCCAGCTGGCGCGTTCGGCCAGATGCTCGCGGCTGCCGGTCGGCAGATGGCGCAGCATCAGCAGACACAGCGCGGTCAGGCCAGCGACGGCCAGCAGTACCCAGGGCTGATATTCCGCGCCGGCAGAAATCAATAGCGGCCCGGCCAGCTGGCAGCCGGTAAAGGCCGAAGCATAAATCCCGGTCAGGGTGGCGCGGTTTTTCCCCGCCGCGCCGCCGGTTATCCAGCTCTCGCCGAGGACGATGATCACCCCTGAGGCGATCCCGGTCAAAAAACGCGGCAGCAACAGCTGCAGCAGATCGACCGTCAGGCATGAGGCGATAGTGGCGAGCGCCAGCAGGAGCAGGTTGAAAATCAGCAGGGCGCCCATTTCAAAACGCCGACACAGGGCAGGGGAAAGGAATGACGAGAGCATCATTCCGGCCGGCGGCAGGGCGGCCAGCAGGCCGACGTAGACGGTGTCTATCTGCTGCTGCGCCAGCTCAAGGCTGATTAACGGCACCGTATAACCGGTGATAAAGCCCACCAGCGACGCGGCCATGATCATCGCCAGGGTGGGGGCCAGGCGATTGTGGTCTGGGTTAAACATTTTATTCCCGATAACGGAAGTCAACAGGTGGATAATCCGGCAGATTGCCGATAGCCCTGCATATTAATTAATCGTATGCCGTCTGTCACCGCTGAAATGACTACTAATATTGATATTCGTGCGCGGGCCGGCGGCGAAACGCTGCGCTCAGGCGTTGGGCGAGTGTTGTCAGCGCGCTGGCGAAAGGATATAACCAATAGGGCATTCCGCCGTCGGCGGGGGAGGCCTGTATAAACGGTATCCCAATCCAATACTCATTCAGCGTTGATGCTGTGCAGGAAAGGAGTAAGACATGGCAGTATCGCCTTCATCGATCGCCGAGGCCATCCGCTGGCGACGTGATTTTCACGCCTCCCCGGAGCTGGGCTATCAGGAACAGGAAACCTCGCGGCGCGTCGCTGAATTACTGACATCATTTGGTCTGCAGGTACATACCGGCCTCGCGGGGACCGGCGTGGTCGCCACGCTGGAGAACGGCCCGGGACCGGTTATCGGCCTGCGGGCCGATATGGATGCGCTGCCGATTACCGAACTGGGCGACGTCAGCTACAAATCACGAAACCCGGGCGTGATGCACGCCTGTGGGCACGACGGTCATACCGCGATGCTGCTGGCGACGGCCGCGCATCTGGCGCAGAGCCGCCGTTTTCGCGGTACGGTGCATTTTGTTTTCCAGCCGGCGGAAGAGAATCTCGGCGGCGCGCGCAAAATGGTGGAAGAGGGCCTGTTCGATCTGTTCCCGATGGACGCCATCTACGCGTTGCATAACTGGCCCGGGCTGCCGCTGGGGCACGTGGCGATCAACGACGGGGCGATGATGGCCTCCCTTGACGCCTTTGAGATAACCCTGACCGGCAAGAGCTGTCACGCGGCGATGCCGGAAAGCGGCGCCGATCCGATTGTCGCCGCCGCGCAGCTGATTATGGCGCTGCAGACCATCCCCTCGCGTCGTCTCTCGCCGCAGGAATCGGCGGTGGTCAGCATTACCCAGATTGCCGGCGGCGAAGCGATTAACGTCCTGCCGGACAAGGTGGTGCTGCGCGGGACCTTCCGTTGCCTGAGCAACCGGGTTCGCGAACGGGTGAAAGGGCTGATTGAGCGCTATGTCAGCACGCAGCCGCAGGTCTCTGATGTGCAGGGGGAGATTTTCTGGTATCCCGGCTATCCGGTGACGAAAAACCATGCGTCGGAGGCGATAAAAGTGCGCGAGGTCGCGATCGCCGCGCTGGGCGAGTCGGCGGTGAGCGGGCAGATCAACCCCTCGATGGCGTCGGAAGATTTTGCCTGCATGCTGGAGGTCTGTCCGGGAGCCTATTTCTGGATTGGCACCGACGGCGAAATCCCGTCAAAACCGCTGCATAACGCCGGATACGATTTTAACGATGACCTGATCGAACATGGCGTGGCCCTGTGGAGCGAGCTGGTGGAAAAGCTGCTGCCGGTTCGTTGAACAGCGGCGCTGCGTGGCAAACGCCGTCGGCAGCGTATCCATGCGGGGGAGAGGCCAACGCCTCTCCCTTGTGGCTTTGTTCAGGCGTTGGCCGCCGCTTTCAGCCGCGCCTTCATATCGCTGTAGGCACGCCAGGCGAACTGTTCGCTCCAGCGCTGATCGGCGATTGGCTCAATCTTCACCGGGCAATATTTGGTTTCCGGCGTTTTTGAGATCGGGTCGAGGTTGTCCTGGGTTAATTCTTTGCAGGCCCCGACCCACCATTGGTAGGTCATATAGACGGCGCCTTGATTGATGCGGTCGCTGATGTCGGCGCGGGTCATCACTTTCCCGCGCCGCGAGCTGACCCACACCAGCAGCCGATCCGCGATCCCCAACCGTGCGGCATCGGCACTGTTAATCTGCACGCGACCGGTTTCAACCCGTCGCGGGTCGCAGACGATGATTTTCGCGCCGTTTTCGCGCGCTTTATCACCCGCCGGACGACGATAGGGGGGAATCTGCGCAGTTGTAGCCAAAGACCAGCAGGCATTTTGAGTGTTGCAGAAGTTATGCCAATAATTAATTTATTGATAAATAACGATATTGTTTTGGTGGTGACCGTCGGTCGTCGTGATGTCGTCACTAATGACGATGATGCCAGGGAACGCCCGGGAAGGGCGTTCCTGCGGGGCTTAGCGCGCGGTATGCTGGAACTGCGTCAGGACTTCTGGCGTTAATCCGGCCGCCAGCGCCGCTTCGCAGATCGCCTGCCAGCTGCCGGCATCCAGCGGGATACCCTGCGCCAGGCGTGCCTGGCGATTGGCCTCTTCCCACTCTCCAGGCACCAGAATCGGCGCATCTGCATCGTGAGGCGACTGCTTACACCAGTCTATAAAGGCCTCGGTCTGGCCCTGCATGTCCGGGGCGTCGAAGGTTTCCGGGTCGAGAATAAGGGTGGTCATACAGTTGAAAATGGCATCGACGCAGGTTTGCAGGCTCTGCTGATGCGTGGTTTTACCGCCAGAGACGGCGCCGCCGAGGATTTCGCACAGCGTCGCCAGGGCGTAGCCTTTATGCTGGGCGAAGGTGAGCAGGGCGCCTAACGGCGAGGTCTGCATTACCGCCGGATCGGTGGTCGGCTCGCCCTGCGCATCAATCAGCGAACCGGCCGGAACGGCTTCCCCTTTGTGCCAGGCGACGCGCGTTTTACCAAAGGCGATGGCGCTGGTGGCGTAGTCAAGTAGCAGCGGCGGCTGGCCGCGACGCGGGAAAATCACGCACAGCGGGTTGGTGCCGAAGCGGCTGTCTTTGCCGCGAAAGGGAGCGACCATCGGATCGCCGACGACGCTGACGAAGTGGATGGAAATGAATCCCGCCGCCGCGCACTGTTCGGCCCAGTAGCCAATGCGCCCGATATGGTGCGCGTTGCGTAGCGCAACGGCCGCCATACCGTGCTGCCTGGCTTTTTCGATGCCGATCTGCATCGCTTCGTGGGCGACCACCTGACCAAAACCGCCGTTGCCGTCGAGGGTCACGACCGCCCCTGCGTCTTTCATGATGCTGGCATGGCGGTTAAGCTGCAGGTGCCCCTGCGCCTGGGAACGGACGTAGGAGGGGATCATCCCCACGCCGTGCGAGTCGTGGCCAGCCAGATTGGCGGCGACCAGGTGATCGGCGACGAGGGAGGCTTCGGTGGGCGAACTACCCAGATGGCAGAACAGCGTTTCGACGAACTGATGCAGATCCGCGGCGGGAAAACGATATCCGGTAGGCACTGATACACTCCTGTTGTTCTCTGATTGTGTTGTTGTTTTGTTAAGTTTGCGCTTCCATGCTGCTCTCCCTGGCGGAGAAGATCAACCTGTTGCCGACCGGAAAGCGCAGCAGAGAAATGAGGGACAGGAAACAGGCTTGAGGCCCGGCGTGCTGTTCGTGGCACTGAGAATCATTATGATAAAAACCAGCTAATAAATGATAAAGAGAAGACCAAAATGAACATCAGTGCTCTGTTTTTAATTATTGTCGCGATTTCGCTGCTGGGATTATCGATCTATTGCTTATTGAGTTATATAAAAGAACGCAAAGCGATGCGCTTTAAATCTTTCCGTCATCGCTAATACCCGGCGATGGCCCGGGCATTCATTTTATTTGTAATGGTTGTCGCGCCAGGCTTTCGGCGTGGAGTGGTATTTTTCACGAAAACTCTTGCTGAATAACGGGTGGCTGACAAAACCGCAGCGCCAGGATACCTGCTCAACCCGCAGCCGGGGATCGGTTTCCAGCAGCTGCCGGGCCGCCTCCAGGCGTATCTCTTTAATCTCCGCCATCACCGAGCTCCCCTGCTGCTGAAAAGCCCGGTCGAGGCTGGATCTTGAGCAGCGCAGCATCCGGCAAAGCAGGTCAGGAGAGAGGTTATGTTGATGATAATTAAGCGCAATAAACGATTTTGCGCTGTTCACAAGATGCGCGAGTTTTCCTGACGAGCGCAGTCCTTTCTCCTGCGCCACATCGGCCAGCACCTGCAGCGCGATATGATGTAAACCATCGACGATCGCCGCGGTTTCCTGTACGGATAAACTTGCCGAATGGGCGTCCAGCAGCAACATATGCGATTTTAAAAATAGCGCTAAAGGGTGATTATCCAGGGAGATGATTGGGCTGGTCAATTGCCCGCTAAATAGCGTTTTGATTTTCGCAGTATGCGGAATGATATACAGCTGTTTGACATCATCACATTGATAATTGTAATAATCATTGCGCTGATGAACGATGAGCTGTCCCGGATTAACCTGGGCGACGGCTGATTTTTTTCTACCGCCGATCAGCTGATGCCCCTGTACCAGCAGAGAAATATAGGTTGAAGACTCAGCCACCTGATGCGGGTCGAAGATTGTCTCGTTTTTAGAACCCATTGCACTACAATAATCGCCGGAAATAGCAGATATGGTTTTATGGTGGGCAATAATCTCTGCCGGACGGCGATTATTTACGACCTCAATGCCATAGCAGCTGAGGTTCTGCGCTATTCGCTGATAGCGCTCTTCCGGCGCAATATCCGCCGCGCTTAACACATGGGGAACGTACAGCGTCGTAGGTCTGGACATGTTTGTCGCTTATCCCGGGGTGACGTTGACAGGCTGGCTCTATTTTATCCGCTCATTATAAGATTAATCTTAAAAAACACCAGCGTCAGGCATAATGCTGGTCACTTAAGGTGGCCAGCCTCGGTTTATGATTTATCGTGGGCTTGCGTAGGTAGGTAACCGCTGGTTTAGGCGAAAGGGCTTCTGGCGCGGGTTCAGGGGAATGTTCCATTTACCATCGGTTTCGCACACTTTTGTTTGTTTGCCGCCAGGCAGGTGAACGGCCCAGGGCCGGTTTCGCCCGGCCCCATGATCCCCCGCATCCGCTGATGTTGCGCCGGTCGCGACTGTGACGAACGGTTTTCGCTACCTATATCGGCTTATTTTACGTTCCGCTAAATATAAAATATCCTCATAATAACGGGAATGTTCTTAGCAACCCTGCGGCTGTTATTTTAAAAAAGGGTTATGTATTTTTTATCTCAGCGACGCGTGGGCTCTCTGCATCAACGGAAATATTATGCAAAACGCAGTGGACAGCCGGATAAAAACGATTGCAAGCTATAGCGCAGGCATTCAACGCGCGACGGGAATAACAGCATATGCGTAAGAGTAAAATTATTGTTTTATCTTTGATGGTTATTTGTGTTTTATGTTTTGCAATTGTTGCTGCTTATTTTTTGCTGCTCAAAGATAATTTTGCTGAACCGGTAAACGAAGAAACCGAAGCCGCGGTTCTCAAGGTCGCCGGGCTGGTGAAAAATGGGCCAGCCGATGCGCAAACCGTGAGAACGCTATATCAGACGCGAATCGCCACTCGCCGGCTGAATCTGGATAGCGGCCAGCTGTTACCGGCCGGAGCATCGGAGGGAGAGCAGAAACGCTGCGTCGATCTCTCCCCGGCCCACGACCCGGCCCAGATCCGGCAGCGCTGTTCGCCGGTCGATATCTACCTGGTTCGTGATAAAAACAATCATATTCAGCAGGTTATTTTACCGGTATACGGTAAAGGCGCTAAATCGATGATGTACGCGCTGGTGGCTCTCGACATCGATGGCCGCACGGTGAACGATTTACTCTATTACCGGCAAAATGAAACGCCGCTGCTGGGCGCCAGAGTGGAGGACCCGCAGTGGCGCAGCCAGTGGGCAGGCAAAAAAATACGCGATCGGCAAGGAAATCCTGCCCTGAAAGTCGTTCAGGATAATCCCGGCCAGCACGATGTGTATACCGTGGATGGCATCAGCGGGGCGACCTTAACCTCAACCGGCGTCGGGAAGAGCATTAATTTCTGGATGGGAGAGCAGGGGTACGGCAATTTCCTGCGCCAGCTGCAGGACAATCCGGCGATATTAACGCAGTAGTCGGCGCTTTATTTTTCTCGCCTCACGACGCCCGCCCGGCGTCGTATTTTTATCGTCTCAACAGGCGACCGAAGGCACAATTTAATCGCCAATAGCGGAGGTAATGGAACAGGCTACTCTTTGCAGCAGTTTACATAAATTGTCACTGTTTGACATTTTCATGATCTGCATCATGTCGCTGCGAGCAAAAATGACAATGATAACTATTATCATTAATCATAATGGGATGGATCATGCCCGGGGCTCGTCATTTTTTGCTGTTAACGCTGTTTAGCCTGCTGTTTAGCGCGTGCGCAATGGCGCAAACCCACTATGCACCCTATATCGAGGATATCGAGCAGCGGCTGGATAACACGTCGCAGCTGTACCAGCAGCAAAAAAACAACGAGGCGCGCCGGGAGGTGCAGGCCGCCTACTTTGAAGTATTTGAGAACCTCGAAGGGCCGATTCGCATCAATTTCTCGGCGCGCAAAAGTTACGAGATGGAAAGCACCTTCGGCGATATCCGGAGGATGATCGCCGACGGCAAACCGCTGGAGGAGGTCCAGGCGCGGATCGACGGGCTCAAAAAAGCGCTGCGTGAAGTTGAACCGGTTCTCGATGGCGGCCATCGGCTGGTGGCGGAAGAGCAGCATACCGCCTTAACCCGCGACGATATCGCCCTGCACTGGCAGAACAGCTTCCGCACCATCGACGATCTGCTGGCGCAGGCGGTGAGCGCCTATCAGGCGGGGGATTTTAGCCACGCCAGTCAGCAGGTACAGCAGGCGCACTATCAGGGGTTTAAAAACTCTGAAATGGAAATGTCGGTACGGCAAAACCGTTCGGCGAAAACGGCGGCGGCGATTAACCAGCAGTTTACCGCCTTGATTGCCCTGACGGCCCAGCCGGATCGGCTGAACGACGTCGCCTACCAGGTCACCGCGCTGCTTCAGGATCTGGAAGATATTTTGCCTGGCCTGCCGACCACCCGCGACGATCAGCCGGTTAGCGCCCCGGCGGCGGAAGGCGCCGCGGCGGTTGCCGATACCGCGCCGCGTGCCGATTGGGCCAGCGTGGCGACCGGCATTAACCACAGCGTCGATGCCGCGCTGGCGCGTTACCAGCGCGGGGAAGCCGGGGAGGCGATTCTGGATATTCAGGATACCTACTTCGACCGCTTCGAAGCCACCGGCATGGAGAACAAAATAGGCTCCCGCGATGCCACCTTCAAAACCCGCCTTGAGGCCCACTTCACCCGCATGGTCAGTCTGATGAAAGCCGGCCAGCCGCAGGAAGCGCTGGCGACCGAGGCGGCGGCACTGCGCGCGGATCTGCAGCAGGCGGTGACGATGCTGGGTGAGGGGGAGGAGACGCAGTGGAGCCTGCTGCTCTACAGCCTGCTGATCATCGTCCGCGAAGGGCTGGAAGCGCTGCTGATTGTGGCGGCCATCGTGGCGTACCTGGTGAAAAATGACCATCACGACAAACTGCCGTTGATTCGCCAGTCGGTCATCGTGGCGCTGATTGCCAGCGTGGCGACGGCGGTTATCTTCCAGCTGCTGTTTACCAACTCCGGCGCCAGCCGGGAGCTGCTGGAAGGGATCACCATGCTGATCGCCGTGGTGATGCTGTTCTTTATGAGCTACTGGCTGCTGTCGAAAGTCGAGGCCCGCCACTGGAAGGCCTGGCTGGAGGGCAAGCTCAGTCATTCGCTTTCCCGCGGCTCGCTGGTCGGACTGTGGCTGACCAGCTTCCTTGCCGTCTATCGCGAGGGGGCCGAAACGGTGCTGTTTTACTACGCCCTGATCGGCGATGCGCAGGGGCTGCCCGGTCATCTGGCCATTGGCGCCGGGTTCGCCATTGGCTGCGTGGTGTTATTGGTCGCCTGGCTGATCATGCGCTACTCGGTGGTCCGTCTGCCGCTTAAACCGTTCTTCATGTTCACTGGCGGCTTCATGTACCTGATGGCATTCGTTTTTGCCGGTAAAGGCGTGCTGGAGCTGGTGGAGGGCAAGCTGTTCCAGCCGACATTGATCGGCGGGGTCCCGGAAATCAGCTGGCTGGGAATTTACCCCTATCTGGAAACCCTGGCGCCGCAGGTGATGTTACTGATTGCGGCGCTGGTCGCGCTGTGGGTCATGCGACGCCGCAGTCGGCTATCCGGCGAGAGTATAAAAAATAATGACTAACCATTTAAGACGAGAGGATTTGTCAGATGACCATTAAGAAGACCTTGATTATCAGTGCCACGGTGGCCGGAATTTTTGCCGCTCCTGCGGCGCTGGCGTTTAAAGAGTATCCGGCCGGCGAGCCGGTCACCATGAATGAAATGGAGCTCGCCGCCGTCTATCTCCAGCCGATCGATATGGAGCCGCGCGGGATGGGGCTGCCGGCAGCGAAATCGGATATCCATCTGGAAGCCGATATTCATGCGGTGGAAGGGGGCAAAAATGGCTTTGGTGCGGGCGAATGGATCCCCTACCTGACCATCTCCTACACCCTGGTCAATAGCGACACCGGCGAAAAACAGGAAGGGACCTTTATGCCGATGGTCGCCAGCGACGGCCCGCACTATGGCGCCAATATCAAAATGATGGGGGTCGGCAACTATAAAGTGACCTACCACATTGAACCGCCGTCAAAAGCCGGGATGCACCGTCATACCGATAGCGAAACCGGCGTCGGCCGCTGGTGGAAACCGTTTGATGTCAGCTATGAGTTCAAGTACGTCGGCCTGAACTAAGCGTCCGTCACGCAGGAGGGGCACGGACTCTCCTGCGCTGTATTGCTGTCTGCGGATTGAAGTCATCCGCCGTACCGGGTCGAAGTCATGAGTTATTTTTTCGTCACCACGCTACAGGTCTTTTTCTGCATCGCGCTGCTCTCGTCGGCGCTTTGGGGGCGCGGTGCGCCTCCGGCGGTGCGCCCCCTGGTCTGGACGCTGCTCGCGGCGCTGGCCGCCGGGCTGCTGGCCGGACTGTTTATTCGCGGCAGCCAGACGCTACAGCTGCTGCTGGTCGGCGGAGAAATTCTGCTTTCGCTGCTGTTTATTCTCAGCTTCTGGTGGGCCGGGCCACGCCTGCGCTACCTCTGGCAGGGGATCCTCGTGTTTGGCGCCGCACGCCACTGGGCGCTGGATCCCAATCTCGGGGGCCTGACCTCCACCCACGTGCTGAATACCGATCTGCTGTTGAATCTGACCGCGATGGTGCTGGCCTTTGCGTTCCTGTGCCTTGCCGCGGCGCTCTGCGCCATGCTGCTGCGTCGGATGCGCTGGTTGTACTGGCCGCTGACGATATTGCTGGCGATCCTGCTGTGGCTACCGCTGTCCGGCACGCTACTGCTGCTGCTGATGAAGCTGCAGATCGTCCCGCTGCTGAAGCCGCTGCTCAGTTTTGTCGCCAAAGTGACCAACAACGCGGCGCTGTATAACTGGCTGGCCGTCGCGGTGCTCCTGCTGCTGAGCCTGTGCTGGCTCCCGGCGATCCGCCGTTATAGCCTGGCGGTGAAGGGGGCTGACCAACCGATTGCCCGCCGGCTTGCGCGGGCCGAACGCCGTGGCGCCGTGCGCCTCGGGTTAACCACCGCCTGCTGCGCGCTGGCGATCCTCGGCGGTCAGCTGTGGTGGGATCTGGTGGCCTCGCAGCCGCCGAGGCTGTCGCAAGCGCAGCCGGTGACCCAGGCCGCCGATGGCCGGGTGCATATTCCCGTCGCCCAGATTCGCGATGGCAAGCTGCATCGTTTTGTCTGGGTGGCGGATGATGGTAAAGCGGTACGCTTTTTTGTCATTAACCGCTACCCCGACAAATTACGCTTCGGCGTGGTGTTCGACGCCTGCCTGCTGTGCGGCGATCAGGGCTATGTCATGGAGGGAAACCAGGTGATCTGCGTTGCCTGCGGAGTGCATATTTTTATCCCCTCCATTGGCAAAGCCGGCGGCTGTAATCCGGTGCCGATTGATGGCTGGCGCAACGATGAAACCGAGCTGACGATACCCGCTGCGGCGCTTGCCGTGGGAGCCAACTATTTCTCTACCGTATTGACCATCAAGGTCACCGACCCGGTGGATGGTTCGACCCTGACCAACACCGCGGCGGAGTATAAATACAGCTACGGCGGCAAAACCTGGTTCTTCGCCTCCGAAGCGAACTATGACCGTTTCCGTAGTACCCCCGCCGCGTTTGCCCCCGGCGCCGTGGAGGAGGAGTAGCGATGCTGTGGCGAATGATCTACCAGTCGTGGGGACGCAATCTGCGCCGCAAATCGCTGGCGGTGTTAACCGTGTTTCTGGCCACCAGTCTGATCTCGGCGCTGCTGGCGGTGTCTATCGACATCGGCGACAAAATGTCCCGCGAGCTGAAATCCTACGGCGCCAATATCCTGATTGAGCCGGCGGGGCAGGCCGCGCTTCCCGCTTTATTCAGCGAGCAGAGCAACCCTCTGGCCAGCGACGACTTCCTCGATGAGGGCGAACTGCCCAACATCAAAGATATCTTCTGGCGCAACAATATTGTCGGTTTTGCCCCGATGCTTAGCGGAGAAGTGAAGGTGGATGGGCATGATATTCGGGTGCTGGGCACCTTCTTTGAGCAGCCGGTCACGATACCTGATGAGGAGGGCTATGCGACCGGGCAGCGCACGGTCAGCCCGTTCTGGCAGGTCACCGGCCGCTGGCCGCAGGAGCCGCCGGGGGCAGAGGCTCAGACGCTCGTCGGACATGCCCTGGCGCGTCATTACGGCTGGCAGCCCGGCGATCGCCTCCGCTTACAGGTGGGCGACACGGCGGTGAACGTCACGGTCAGCGGCATTTTATCCAGCGGCGGCGATGAGGATACCCAGCTGGTGATGCCGCTTGGCGTGGTGCAGCAGCTGCTGGGTTTAGCGGGAAAAATTCAGGCGATTCGCGTGTCGGCGTTGACCGTCCCGGAAAACGAGCTGTCGCGGCGAGCGCGCGAAAACCTCGAGGCGCTGAATGCCGAAGAGTATGACCTGTGGTACTGCACGGCGTACGTGTCATCCATTGCCCACCAGCTGGAGGAGGCGATCTCCGGCGCCGAGGTGCGCCCGGTCTGGCAGGTTGCGGCATCGGAAGGGGTGGTGATCGATAAAATCCAGCTGCTGATGGCGGTGGTCACCCTCGCCGCGCTGGCCGCGGCGGCAATGGGCATCGCCTCGTTGATGACCAGCACCATTATGGAACGCGCCCGGGAGATCGGCCTGATGAAGGCGCTGGGCGCGCGGCAGTGGCAAATTCTGCTGCTGTTTTATCTGGAGGCGGCGTTGGGCGGCCTGCTCGGCGGGGCGTTGGGCTGCGTTGCCGGCTGGGGGCTGGCGAAGATCATCGGTCTGATGCTGTTTGCCACGCCGCTTAATTTTGCCTGGATCGTGGTGCCCTGCGTACTGGTAATTGCGGTGCTGATTGCGCTTGTGGGCACCTGGTTCCCGGCGCGACGCATTGCCCGGCTTTACCCTGTGGAGGTGCTGTATGGCCGCTAAGCGCGACATGCTGTGGTTACTGGTCTGGCGGGCGCTGCGCCTGCGCTTACAGCGGGTGAGCGTGGTCTTTGCCGCGCTGGCGGTCGGCGCCACCATCGTGACCGCGCTCTCCGCGGTGTGGTTCGACATCAACAGCAAAATGAGCGAGGAGCTGCGGACCTTCGGCGCCAATTTTTATATCGGGCCGGCCCACGGCACCCGGATGCCGCAGCCGGAGCTGCAGACCATTCTCGACGCCGCGCCGCAGGGGCTGATTCATGGCGCCAGCCCCTGGCTGTACGGCACGGCGCGCACCGAACTGGAAAAAGTGGTGATGGTCGGCGTGTGGTTTGAGTCGTTGCAAAAGCTGGTGCCGTACTGGCAGGTCAGCGGCGACTGGATCGGCGTCAGCTTTGACGATCGCAACGCCATGATCGGCGTGAAGCTGGCCCAGCGGCTGGCGCTGAAGGTCGGCGATAGCGTAACCCTGGTCGATCATCAACGGCGTAAAAAGCTGCTGGTGAAGGGGATCGTCGAGGCCGGCGACGCCACCGATAATATGCTGATTGTCAGCCTCGATGTCGCACAGGATTGGCTGCAAAAGCCTGGCATCATCAGCCACGGCCTGCTGAGCGTCAGCAACGATCTCGGCCAGGTGGAGCGCTATGCCGGCCAGCTGCAGCAGCGCTATCCCGACCTCGAGATCCGTCCGGTGCGTAAGGTCTCGGCAACCGAAGGCCAGGTGCTGGAGAAAATCAAAGGGCTGATGGGGCTGGTATCGCTGGTGATCCTCGCCCTGTCGTCGCTGTGCGTGAACACCACCCTGATGGCGATTGTCGGCGAACGCGCCCGCGAATTTGCCTTGCAAAAAGCGCTGGGCGCCGGCAACGGCGACATTATCCGCCAGATGCTGCTGGAAACCAGCATCATCACCCTGGCGGCGGTGGTCTGCGGCTGGATCCTCGGCTATCTGCTGGCCCAGCTTCTCGGCCTGACCGTTTTCAACGCCACCATTGCGCTGCGCCTGCCGGTGCTGCCGATTACCCTGGCGCTGTCTTTACTGGTTGCCCTGCTGGCGGCCATTGTTCCGGTGCGCCGCGCGGTCAGCGTCGAACCGGCGAAAGTGTTGAAAGGAGAATAACGCCATGACCGTCACGCCTTTGCGTCAGATGGCGATTGAAACCCGTCATTTATATAAACGATTCGGCGAGGTGACCGCGCTGGAGGACATCAATCTGCGCATTGCCCGCGGGGAGTTTGTCGCCATTATGGGGGCCTCCGGCTCCGGGAAAACGACGCTGATGAATATCCTGACCTGTCTGGATACCGTCAGCGAAGGGCAGGTTATCCTCGACGGGACCGACGCCGCGGCGCTGGATGAGGAAGGGCGCCGCCGTTTCCGGGCGCAGAAGATTGGCCTGGTCTTTCAGCAGTTCCACCTGATCCCCTTTCTGACGGCGCTGGAAAATATCATGCTGGCGCAGCACTACCACAGCGTGGTTGATGAAGCCGCCGCCAAAGCGGTTCTGGCGCAGGTGGGGCTTGAGCATCGCATGACCCATCTCCCCAGCCAGCTATCCGGCGGGGAGCAGCAGCGGGTCTGCATTGCCCGGGCGCTGGTCAATGAGCCGCCGGTTATTTTTGCCGATGAACCCACCGGCAACCTGGATGAAGAGAACGAGCAGCGGGTGCTGGATCTGCTTACCGACTTACATCGCCAGGGGCGTACCATTGTGATGGTGACCCACAACCCGGCGCTGGGGAAATTCGCCGATCGGATCGTGCGCCTCCAGCATGGCAAATACCTTGGCGAGGAGCTGAACACCCATGCGCATGCCTGACGTTATGATGCTATTGCTGCTGGTACTGCTCCTGCCCGGCGGTTGTAAAGAAGAGAAGCTGGCGCGCGGGGAAACGGCGCCCGCGCTGGCGGCCTTCGATTTGCAGGGCCAACCTGCCGGTCTTGAACGCTGGCAGGGGAAGGCGATCTATCTGAATTTCTGGTCCGCAGGCTGCGGCGGCTGTCTGGCGGAGATGGACACCCTGCAGGCGTTAAGCCAGCGCTGGCCGGATAAACTGGTGGTGGTCGGCGTCAATACCGATCCGGAACAGGTGGATATCGCGCCGCTGCTGGCCAAACACGGCATCAGCTATCCGGTCCTGCGCGATCAGCTTAACATGACCCAGGAGCGTTATCAGGTGATTGGCACGCCGACCTCGGTACTGATCGATGCGCGTGGACGGGTGCTGGATCTGCATCAGGGATGGCGAAAACCCGCGGAGCTGCAGGCGGTATTCACCCGGCTGGCGCAGCAATGAGCGGCTCTCCCGGAGGTGGGCCCGGGAGTCGCCGCCGTCAGTTTCAGTCCAGTACCGAAGGGTCGTCATCGACGATCAGCTGCTTCATTTCGGCAAAATGCTGGCGGGAAAAGTCGGCGATTTTCTCCCAGTCCTGAGCGGTTTTTTCCGCTACCTCATCTGACAATATCTGCAAAGGCCGGCCGGTTGACCACGCGGTCACCAGGATTTGGCAGGCCCGTTCGAGGGTCCAGATATCGTCAAACGCCTCGCCGATGGAGGCCCCCGTCACCAGCACGCCGTGGTTGCCCATCAGCAGACGACGTTTATCGGCCAGCAGCCCGGCCAACCGCGCCCCTTCGGCGGTGGTATCCGCCATGCCGCCATACAGCGTATCCACGGCGACGCGGTTGAAATAGCGCGCGGTATTCTGGTCGACGGGCAGGATCTGCGGGTTCTCCAGACAGGCGACGCTGGTGGTATAAACCGGGTGCAGATGCAGCACCACGCGCGCCTCCGGCAGCCGCTGGTGAATCTGTCCATGAATCGCCCATGCCGTGGCGTCCACATCTTCGCGCTGCGCGGTCGTTTCATCATCGGCATCCAGCAGCAGCAGGTCGCTGGCGCGGATCCGCGAAAAGTGTTTCCACTTCGGGTTCAGGAGAAATTTTTTGCCGTCCGTCGACAGGGCGGCGCTGAAGTGGTTCGCCACCGCCTCATGCATGCCGAGATGCGCAATGATGCGAAACGTCGCCGCGAGATCGATCCGCGTCTGTTCTTCATAAGAGTAGGCCATCGCGTTAGTCCACTTTTGGCATCAGGGTGTGAAGGTCTTCTTCCGTCGGCGGCTGGAAGTGATATTTTTTCAGCAGCGCGGCATACTCCGGCGTGGCGCTGAATTTCTTCAGGCCCTCCTCCAGCGCGCTCTTCACTTCGCTGTTGCCCTTTTTGACGCCAAAGCCGTTGAGGACCGGGTAGATCAAGGTATCAGACGAGATAACCACCCGGTCGCCCAGTTTCTCAATCACTCCGCGCGCCACCGCGGCATCGGTGATTTGTGCCTCCACCGCCCGCGACAGCAGCGCCTGGGTGGTTTGCGGGTCGGTGCTGTATTCGCTTAGCGCAATCGGCGGCAGACCTTTTTTCACGCAGTATTCCGCGGAAAGCTTTTGCAACTGCGCCAGCCAGGAGGTGGCGCCCATTGAGCCGATTTTGTGCCCGCAAAACTCTTCCGGGGTCTTCGGCTGATAGCTCGCGCCTTTGAGCGCCAGAATCGACTCGCCGCTCTTCAGGTACGGCACCATATCGATCACCTTCAGGCGCTCGGCGGTGATGTACATCGAAGAATTGGTGATATCAAACCGGCCGCCCTGCAGGCCGGGGATCAGGTTGGGAAACCGGGTATCGATATTGACCGACTCGCGGCCGAGGGTTTTGGCCAGCCCGGCGAGAAACTCAACGTCAAACCCGGCCGGTTTATTGTTCTCCATATATTCATACGGATAAAAGGTCATATCCGAGCCGGCGGTGATTTTCCCCGGCTGCTGGAACGCGAGGGCGCTGAATGAGGTCAGTGCGCCAGCGGCGCACAGAAGCAGAGCATTAAATCGTGTCATAAAAACCTCCAAAGGGTGCAATTACATGCTGGCTGGATCGCGGCCGGCCTGTTGAACGAAGAATGAGGCGCCGCGCGGTTTCTGCGGCAAACGTAACTGATGAGCGGCGCTGCGGACCAGGCCGCTCTCGACGCCGGCGACAAGCTGCCCGGCGTGGACGCTGGGCAACGGGTTTTCGCCGAACGGCAGGGCGTCTTCCGCGGCATAGACGCTGATAAATAAGGTACGCGGCAGGTCGGTTTCATTCGGGCTGGAGGCGTGGAGCAGGCGGGTATGCATAAAGCACACCGAGCCTGAGGGGCCAAAGCAGGCGGTGGGCTGCTGACAGTGCGTTGCGACCACCTCATCGGCGACCGACCCGCTAAAGCGCTCCTCCTGCCAGTGGGACCACAGCGGCCCTTTATGACTTCCCGGCACCACGGTGAGCGGGCCGTTTTCCGGCGTGACCTCGCTGACCATCAGCAGGGCGGTGATGATGTCGTCATTGCTGTGCGGCGTGAACAGAAAGTCCTGATGCCATTTCACCTGGGTGGCCGTGTGCGGCAGCTTGGAGTTGATTTTACTGTGATGAAAACGGGTCCCGCTGCCGCCGATAAGCTGGGCGGCAATCGTCGCCATGCGCGATGTCAGCGCGGCATGATGGTAGGCGGCGGAGATCTCCGTCGGCGAGCTTACCCGGCGCAGAGAAGGGTGGTCGGCGCGGTGGTCGCCTTCGAGGTCAAAGCGCGGACGGCCGTCCAGGGTCTCGCCCCAGACCTCGGTATGGCGGCGACTCTCCTCTACCCAGGCATCAAAATCCTGCTGCAGGGCGTTCACCTCTGCAGAGGTAAGTACCTCCTCGACCACCAGAAAACCTTGTTGCTGAAACTGTTCGATTTGCCACGGCGCGATCATAATTTTTCCTTTCACAAATAGAAGGTTAAGCCAGGGAGACATCTTTCAGGAACGCGTCCACGCGCGGATGGTTACCGTCACGCATCGCCTGGGGCGTGTCGTCGCAGACCACGCGCCCTTTTTCCATAAAGACAATCCGGTCAGAAACTTTGAAGGCAAAATTCATTTCGTGGGTCACGATGACCATCGTGATGCCTTCATGGGCCAGCGATTCGATCACCTGGAGCACTTCGTTGACCTTTTCCGGGTCAAGCGCCGAGGTGGGTTCATCGAACAGCATGATCTGCGGGCGCATCATCAGGGCGCGGGCAATCGCCACGCGCTGCTGCTGGCCGCCGGAGAGCTGGTGCGGATATTTCCACGCGTGTTCCAGCATGCCGACCTTATGCAGCAGTTCGCAGGCGTGTTGTTTCAGCTCCGCTTCCGCCGCCAGACGGTGATAGCGCGGGGCCAGCAGCAGGTTGCCGAGTACCGTCAGATGCGGGAACAGGTTAAAACTCTGGAACACCATGCCGATGTTGAGGCGGTACTGCGCGTTTTCCATAAAGCGCGGTTTCTGTACCCCCTGGCGGTCAAGATGAATAAACGGCTGGCCGTTGATGCGAATTTCGCCATTGTCGATCTGCTCCAGCCCGTTAAGCAGGCGGATCAGCGTGGTTTTTCCAGAACCGGAAGGGCCGATCACGGACACCACTTCCCCGGGCTGGATTTGCAGACTGACGGCGCCGAGCACTTCAACGTTGTTATAGGCTTTATGCAGCTTTGAGGCCTGCAGCGCCGGCTGGGCGTTATCAGGCGCGCTGTGGACCACGAGCGGGCGTTTTTCCGTTGCCAGCCGCTGCATCTCGCTATCGACCTGGCGGGTGACTTTGCGCCGGGTGACGTCGAGATAGCTTTCCAGACGTTTGAGCAGGAAGTCGAAGACGGTGACGATCAGCACGTAGTAGAAGGCGACGGCGGCCATGGTCTCCATTACCAGGAAATTCTGCGAGTAAAGGCGCTGACCGACCATCAAAATCTCGGTCAGGGAGATAACCGACACCAGCGAGCTGAGCTTGACGACGGCAATATATTCGTTGGCGAGGGCCGGCAGGGCGACGCGCAGGGCCTGGGGGATGATCACTCGCCATTGCGTGCCGGCATAGCGCAGCCCCAGCGCTCTGGCGGCTTCGCCTTGCCCTTTAGGGATTGAGAGCAGCCCGCCGCGGTGGATTTCGGCCACGTAGGCGGCTTCGCTCAGTACCATCGCCAGCAGGCCGGCCCAGAAGGGGTCGTTAAGGACCGCTGCGAAAGAGGGCACCGCCTGGGGCAGGTTATAGACGAAAATCAGCAGTACCAGCAGCGGCAGGCTGCGGAACAGCCAGATATAGAGCCGCGCCGGCACATTAAACAGTTTGCGCGGCGACTGCTTAGCCAGGGCGAGAACAAATCCCAGCACAATACTGCAACCCCAGGTCAGCAAACTTAATTTAATGACGGTCCAGGTGGCCTGCCAAAAATCTGCATCGCTGAGCAGACTTAACATGTAGTTCCAGTTAAACGTCATGGGCTATTTCACTCGCCATAATTAACGGAAATGAACGCGATACCGATGATCAAAAATGGGGCATCGCCAGGGTTTATCTTGCAATAACACTATGCTGGCAGTTTTCGTCGCGAGGCAATTAGTAAATTTTTGGTCTTTAAGTCTAAAAAAACTATATAGGTAGATTAATTTCAATAAATTTAAAGCAATGAGCGCGAAACAAGAACGAAACATTAAAAAAACAATTGCTGCAGCTGGTCAACGTAATGCGCGCGGAAATAGCGCTTTGTGCAATATTGGGGCGAGCGGGTGATTAATATGGTGCAATCTGATTCAGATTGGTGCAATTAACCTCGGGAAGGGCGCAGGCAATTATTTTCAGCCGCCAGCAAAGACAAATAAAACATTCGCTCAGCTACGGAATAACGCGCCGAAGCTGGAATGGCATGATGCTTGCAGCTGCATATCAGAAAACTAAGCCGTTTGCATTGCGGACAATATTTCATAAAGGGTGAGGCTATGACGCGATTCACGCTCAAACAACTGAAATACTTCGTTACCGTTGTAGAGACCGAAAGCATCGCCGAAGCGTCCCGGCAGTTGCATATTGCCCAGCCGTCGATCTCGATTGCGATCAAAAATCTGGAGAGCACCTTCGAGCAGCAGCTGTTTATTCGCCATCATGCCCAGGGGGTGTCGCTGACCTCCTGCGGACGGCGCTTTTATGAGAAGGCGAAAGAGCTGCTGCGCCTCTCTTATGAGTTCGAGCAGAATTCCCGCGCCGATAAAGAGCTGGTTTCCGGAACGATTTCCGTAGGCTGCTTTGAATCCGTCGCGCCGCTATATATGCCGAAACTGGTGGCGGGATTTAAAAAGATGTATCCCGACATCACGCTGCAACTGTACGATGGCGAACAGCATGAACTGATGCACGGACTGCATCGCGGACGCTTTGATCTGGCCCTGGTGTACGATCTCGAATTAGGCCATTCGGTCAATAAAGAGACGCTCAATGCCCCGCATAAGCCCTATGCTTTACTGCCGGCGAGCCACCCGTTAGCCCGGAAAAATAGCGTCACCTTACAGGAATTAAGCCATGAGCCGATGATTTTGCTCGATGCGGTGCCCAGCAAGAATTACTTCATCACCATATTTAAAGAAAAGGGCTATCACCCGGAAGTAGCATACAGCTCCCCGTCGATAGAAATGGTGCGCTGCATGGTTGGGCAGGGGCTGGGGTTCTCGGTATTAGTGACCCGACCGCTCTGCGATATGACCTATGACGGAGAAAGGCTGGTGCAGCTGGATATTGAAGATGAGATGCCGGCGTCGACGTTAATTATGGCGCACCTCGCCAATAATGAACCCACCCGGCCAACTCAGCTGTTTATGGATTATTGTCGCAGCATTGAATTAACGCCGGCGCATCTTTAAATAAACAGGCTGTCGGTACGGCAGACTATTTATTTGGTCACGTCATTAAGGCTCATAAATTTCTATTCAGCGACTCGTTTTATAATAATTTACCGTTGTGCGGAGATTAAATAACCTGAGGACTGTCCATTGCGGTGACGACGCGCCTGGCGAGCCCGGCGAAACCATCAGCCGCATCATTGATCAATACAGGATGGTCAGCTATGCAAAATCAGCGTTATTCGCACAGAGATCAGCAGACGATCGACAGCTATCAGACGGACGGCGTGGTGCTGCTGAAAGGGGTCTTCACGCCGTGGATTGAGAGTCTCGCCAGCGGCGTCGCGGAACTGATGGCCAACCCCAGCGAGTACGGCCACGCCCGAACGGTGGTGCCGAAAGACGGCTCCGCGCCGTTTTTCCAGGATTACTGTAACTGGTCGCGGATCGCTGATTTTGAGCGCTTTGTCCGCCAGTCGCCGGCAGCAGAAATTGCCGCGGCGTTGATGCAGTCAAAGACGGCGAAATTTTTCCACGAACATACGCTGGTGAAGCAGCCAGGCGGCAGCACGGTGACGCCCTGGCATCACGACCAGCCCTATTATTGTGTCGAAGGGCAGCAGAACGTCAGCTTCTGGATCCCGCTGGACCCGGTGGCGGAAGAGATTTCATTACGTTGTATTCGCGGTTCCCATCGCTGGGGGGAAGAGTACAGCCCCACCCGTTTTAACGGTTCAAAGCTATATACCCACAGTCGTTTCAAAGAGCTGCCGGATATCGACGCCCATCAGGATGAGTACGATATTGTCAGCTGGGCGCTGGAACCGGGAGATGCGGTGGCCTTCCATTACCGGACGCTGCACGGCGCGAGGGGGAATGCAACCCAGCGCGCGCGGCGGGTCTTCTCCGCCCGCTGGGTCGGCGATGATGCCACCTTTGTCGATCGGGGGGGCGTTACCTCGCCGCCGTTCCCGGAACTGACGCTGAAGGATGGCGAACCGCTGGTTTCCCCGCTGTTTCCGCAGGTGTGGCCGCGGGAATAGGCGCACGAACATTCGCGGGTCTGAACCGGGTTCAGGCCCTAATCGATATCCACAAGGCGCTATTTTCCCTCCCTGCGGAACCCTCCGGGCGCAAATTATTTCCCGCAACCCCATGACTACCGCTAATTATCGATAGCGATTCTGGCCGGTGACCATTCACCATCGCGCAATCGCTCGTTTCATTGACGGCGAAAATGCCCGCTTAAGGTGGGCTTAATATTTGACGTCGGCTGCTTGCTACGATTATTCCTCGCCGCATTCGTCGATCGTTGGCGCATTGTCAGAGATTATTTATTTAAATTACGCCAGCGTCACAAAAGCCGGAAAAAAATACCCTCCGTCGTTGCAACGCCCTGACGTCCCGCTATATGTTAAATTTGTGTTTAATAAATGATAATTAAAGGTTGGTTTATGTCCAGGAAAATTGCTGTTTTAGTGGTTTCGCTGACGACCGTCTTCTCCTGTTCCGCGCTGGCGGAACTTCCGCCGGGTTACCCGGCAGATTATCAAAAAGTGGTGGATGGCGGGGTGAAAGAGGGCAAAGTCGTCATCTATTCGACGACGGATACCAAAGCGGCAGGTCCGTTAATTAAAGGGTTTGAGGCGCAGTATCCCGGCATTAAAGTTGAATATAACGATATGAACAGTACCGAACTGTATAACCGCTATATCAGCGAACAGGCCGCAGGCGGCGGCAGCGGCGATGTGGTCTGGAGTTCCTCGATGGATACGGCGTTAAAACTGGCGACCGATTATGCCGAAGACTACGCTTCCCCCGAGCTGAGTAAACTGCCGAAATGGGCGGTCTGGCAGCAAAAAGCCTACGGTACGACCTATGAGCCGGTGGTGTTTATCTATAACAAGCGCCTGATTCCGCAAGGCGACGTCCCGGATTCGCACACCGCGCTGGCGAAACTGGTCGCCGCCCAGACGGACAAATTTAAAGGCAAGGTCACCACCTACGACATCGAAAAGTCCGGGCTGGGCTTTATGCTGGCGGTGCAGGACAGCAAAGCCGACGCCAACTATTTTACCGATCTGGCCGGGATGGCGAAAGGCGGCCTGACCGTACAATCGTCCACCGGGACGATGATGGAAAGGGTCTCCTCGGGTGAAAACCTGGTGGGCTATAACATCCTCGGCTCCTATGCGGAAGCGCGGGCGAAAACCGACCCGTCGTTAGGCATTTCCTATCCAAAAGATTATGTTCTGGTGCTTTCGCGCGTTGCGTTTATTACCCAGGAATCCGCACATCCGAATGCGGCGAAGCTGTGGTTCGATTATGTCCTGTCGGAAAAAGGACAAAGCATTCTCGCCTCTCAGGCCGATATCCCGTCTATTCGTAACGATATCGACGGGATGACCAAAATGTTGGGTAACGCGTTGAAGCCGATTCCGGTCGATGAAACGCTGCTGGAATATCTGGAACCGAAAAAACGTCTGGAATTTATCAAACAATGGCGCACGGCGGCGGCCAAATAATCCCTTTCAGGTGGCGCATCGCCGGATGCGCCACCCTTTTTGCGCCTGGTGAGCCAGGTTTTCAACACCCGTCTGGTTTGTTCAAAGCACCTGACCAAAGGGATGGCCTATGAATGTATTACGCAGAAAATGGCAGGGGCTACCGCGCGGCATCGTGGTATTGATAACGGCCCTGGTCATTTATGTCCCGTTATTATTTATCGTGGTGCAGAGCTTTCTTTCGGCACCTTTTTTTGCCCGCTCCAAAGAGTTAAGCCTGGGCGCCTTCGCGTTTATTTTCACCGACCCCGATTTTTATCTCGCGCTGAAGTCCGGTTTTATTCTCGCATTTGGGCTGGTGGCGATCGCCATACCGCTCGGCGGGATCCTCGCCTTCTTGATGGTGCGCACTGATTTACCCGGCCGACGCCTGATTGAACCGCTGATCCTGGTGCCGATTTTTGTTTCGCCGATGGTCCTGGCCTTTGGCTATGTGGTGGCGGCAGGGCCGGTCGGCTTCTTCTCGCAATGGGCCGAGCAGCTCCTGGGGTTTGTGCCGTGGAACATCTATTCGATGTTCAGCATCGTGGTTATCGCCGGGCTGACCCACGTACCGCATGCCTATCTGTATATCTCTTCCGCACTGCGTAGCGTCGGTTCCGATGTGGAAGAGGCGGCGCGAACGGTGGGAGCCACCCCGCTGCAGGTCATGACCTCGGTCAGCCTGCCGATGGTGCGCCCGTCGATTCTCTATGCCTGCGTCCTGCTGTTCTTCCTCGGGCTGGAGGTGTTCGGCCTGATGCTGGTGCTGGGGGATCCGGAAGGCAATATGGTCCTGGCTACCTATCTGTACAAGCTCACCAATAAGCTCGGCACGCCTTCGTATCACCTGATGGCGGCGGTCGCGGTGGTGCTTATCTGTATTACCATTCCGCTGGTCATGCTGCAGCGTCGGCTGATGCGCACCGCCAACCGTTTCGTCACGATGAAAGGGAAAGCCTCGCAGGCGCGCGCGCTGCCGCTCGGAAAGTGGCGCTGGGTTGCCGGCGCGGTGGTGGTCTTTTGGCTGACCGTGACCATCGGCGTCCCGCTGCTCGGCGTGGCGCTGCGGGCGTTCATTTCCAACTGGGGCGTTGGGGTTTCCATCTGGGACCAGCTGTCGCTGGCCACCTTCCACAATATCTGGCAGCAGCCGAACCTGCTCCGCGCCATCGTCAACTCGATGGCGATCGGGGTGTTTGGCGGCGCGCTGGCGGTCGTCTGTTACCTGTTCGTCGGGATCGCGATGCACCGTAAGCCGGATAACGTGACCCGTTTTCTTGACTACAGCGTGCTGGTGCCGCGCGCGGTGCCGGGGCTGCTGGCCGGGCTGGCGTTTCTATGGGTGTTCCTGTTCCTGCCTATGTGGCTGGATCAGGCGCTGAAAAACGGCTGGCTCTCCGGCCTGCCGGTTGCCGACTGGCTGCGCGAGCATCTGATCGTACAGCTGCGGGCGCTGCGCAATACCATTTTCAGCGTCTGGCTGGCGTATACCGTGGTGTGGATGGCCTACGGCCTGCGGCTGATCTCTTCAACTCTGCTGCAGGTGGCGCCGGAGCTGGAGGAGGCCGCGCGCAGCACCGGCGCTTCGCGCGGGCAGATCACCCGCCATGTGACGGTGCCGCTGTCGCGCTACGGTTTAATCGGCTCCTGGCTGCTGATGTTCCTGATTTTTGAGCGCGAATACTCCACCGGGGTGTATCTCCTGTCGCCGGGAACCGAGACCATTGGTTCGATGCTGGTTTCGCTGTGGGCCGCCGGGGCCATCGACATCGTGGCCGCGCTGTCGTTTATCAATATCCTGCTGGTGGTTATCGGCCTGGGGATCGCCCTGCGCTTTGGAGTGAAATTACATGATTGAATTATCAGTAGAAAATCTGCATTTGACCTACGGCGACAACCCGGTGCTGAAAGGGGTGTCAATGGATCTGAAACGCGGGGAAGTGGTATCGCTGCTGGGGCCGTCGGGCAGCGGAAAAACCACGTTGCTGCGCGCCGTCGCCGGTCTGGAGAAACCGACCGGCGGGCGGATTACTATCGGCAAGCAGGTCGTTTACGATGGCAACCCGCGCAGCGAGATCCCGGCGGAGGAGCGCAATCTGGGGCTGGTGTTTCAGTCCTACGCCCTGTGGCCGCATAAAACGGTATTCGAAAACGTCGCCTATCCGCTCAAGCTGCGCAAGGTCGCCTCTGGCGACATTAAGCAGCGGGTTCAGGCGGTGCTCGATCAGCTGGGCCTTGGCCATCTGGGCAACCGCCACCCGCATCAGCTATCGGGCGGGCAGCAGCAGCGGGTGGCGATTGGTCGGGCGCTGGTCTACAACCCGCCGGTGATATTGCTCGATGAGCCGCTGTCGAACCTCGATGCCAAATTACGCGAAGAGGCGCGGGTATTTCTGCGCGAGCTGATTATCAAGCTCGGGCTGTCAGCGCTGATGGTGACCCACGATCAGAATGAGGCGATGGCCATTTCTGACCGGATCCTGCTGTTGAACAATGGGGTGATTGAACAGCAGGGGACGCCGCAGGAGATGTACGGTAATCCGGCCACGCTGTTTGCCGCCGAGTTTATGGGCAGCAACAACCGTCTGCACGGCAAAATCACCGCCGTGGCCGACGGGCGGGCAAGGATCGAGGGGGCCAGCTGGGCGCTATGGGGCCTGGCGGACAACCGGGTCAAGGTCGGCCAGCAGGCGACGGCGGTGATCCGCGTGGAGCGTCTGCGCCTTGGCGCATCGCCGCAGGATAATATGCTGGAACTCCCGCTGTTGACCAGCATGTACCTTGGCGACCGCTGGGAATATTTGTTCCGCACCCGCGGAGACGATTTTGCGATTCGCGCCTACGGCACATCGCTGCGCGATGCTGAGCAGTGCCATCTCACGCTTCCGGTCGAGGATCTGTGGATTTTCCCGCAATCCTGAGCCCTTGCGCGTCACGCCGGGCGGGGGAGAACCGCCCGGCGTTCGCTGGCGGCAATGCCGGTTCCGGCTGGCTAAAAATATCACCCCGGGAAACAGTTTCATTCCGGTGATAATATTCATTTTCGTTTTCTGTCCGCCGGAATTTATTATTCACTGCGCAATCGGGGACCGATGATAAATAGTTGAATAATTGCTGAGCGGAAGATAGTTAATATCAGGAAGTAACTAATTTAACCGCTCAAAAAGTTTACTTTTTGCCGAATCTAGCGTTTGCACCCCGCCAGACAGCCATGTACCATAAACAAAAAATAACATTTGTGATACATATCACTCTTTTTTGGGTAACAGTCAGACCCATCCCGAACCTGATTCCGCATGAATTTCTGCCTTCGGGTTATTTAATAAACGTTCTCATTATCACCTGCACGGAGATATTTTTTTCTTTTTCCTGACGAGTGATGAGAATCGACTAATATCCAAACGATAACCCTATAAAAACCATCGCCGGTGGCGATTTATTTTTTTGTACGACTTAATGGCGCCGTGCCACGGGTCCGCTAAAGCGGCACCTTTTTGGAACCGGTTCCAAATCAGCGTTTGCTGGGTTTGTAACCTACAAAAACAGTAACCTAATTGACAGGAATGTGAACATGTCGAGCGAGAAAACCAATAACTCAAGGCGTGATTTTTTAGTAAAATCAATGGCCTTAATCCCTACGGTGGTCATCGGAAGCACCGGCGTTGGCGTAGCAGGCGCCGCGGGCGTAGCCCACGCCGCTGAACCGGCATCCGCGGCGGGATCAGCATCCGCAGCCGCCAGCGACTGGCAGCCGCAGTTCTTCAACGAGCGCGAATGGGCGTTTATTAACGCCGCGGTGGCGCGCCTTATTCCGGCGGATGAGCTTGGACCCGGCGCACGCGAAGCCGGCGTTCCGGAGTTCATCGACCGTCAGATGAATACTCCGTATGCCACCGGCTCTATCTGGTATATGCAGGGGCCGTTCAATCCCGACGTGCCGAAAGAGATGGGCTATCAGCTGCCGCTGGTGCCAAAACAGATTTACAACCTCGGCATTGCCGACGCCGACGAATGGTGTCACGACCAGTATGGCAAGGCCTTCGCACAGCTGACCTCCGGACAGCAGGACGCGGCCCTGAGTCAGTTCGAAGCCGGGAGCGCCGCCTTCAAGCAGCTGCCCTCTTCACTGTTTTTCTCCTATCTGCTGCAGAACACCCGCGAAGGCTTCTTCAGCGATCCGATTCATGGCGGCAACAAAGGCATGGTCGGCTGGACGCTGATTAATTTTCCCGGCGCCCGCGCCGACTTTATGGATTGGGTTGAACGGGGTGAACGTTATCCCTTCCCGCCGGTATCAATTAATGGGGAGAGGGCATAACGATGGCCACAGTACTGAAAAAAACCGATGTCGCGATTGTCGGCTTTGGCTGGGTTGGCGCGATCATGGCAAAAGAGCTGACCGAAGCGGGGTTAAACGTTGTGGCGCTGGAGCGTGGTCCGATGCGCGATACCTGGCCTGACGGTGCTTATCCGCAGGTGGTTGACGAACTGACCTACAATATCCGCCGTAAGCTGTTCCAGGATCTGTCGAAAAGCACCGTCACAATCCGTCACAACACCCGCCAGCAGGCGGTGCCATATCGCCAGCTGGCGGCCTTCCTGCCGGGTACCGGCGTTGGCGGCGCCGGTCTTCACTGGTCCGGGGTCCATTTCCGCGTGGATCCGATTGAACTGCGCATGCGCAGCCACTATGAAGAGCGCTACGGCAAAAGCTTCATCCCGCAGGATATGATTATTCAGGATTTCGGCGTCACCTACGATGAGCTGGAGCCGTTCTTCGATAAGGCCGAGAAGGTCTTTGGCACCTCCGGCACCGCCTGGTCGGTGAAGGGGCAGGTGGTCGGTAAAGACCGCGGCGGCAACTTCTTCGCGCCGGACCGTTCGGACGACTTCCCGCTGCCGGCGCAGAAAAACACCTGGTCGGCGCAGCTGTTTGAGAAAGCGGCGCGGGAAGTGGGTTACCATCCGTATAACCTGCCGTCGGCGAACACCTCCGACTCCTATACCAACCCCTACGGCGCGCAGATGGGGCCGTGCAACTTCTGTGGCTACTGCAGCGGCTACGCCTGCTACATGTATTCTAAAGCCTCGCCGAACGTTAACATCCTGCCCGCGCTGCGCCAGGAAAAACGCTTCGAGCTGCGCACCAACGCCAACGTGCTGAAGGTCAACCTCAGCGACGACAAACAGCGCGCCACCGGCGTGACCTATGTCGACGGCCAGGGGCGTGAAATGGAGCAGCCGGCAGATCTGGTGATTATCGGCGCCTTCCAGTTCCACAACGTGCACCTGATGCTGCTTTCCGGCATTGGCAAACCTTACGATCCGCAAACCGGCGAAGGGGTGGTCGGACGCAACTTCGCCTACCAGAATATGACCACCATCAAAGCTATCTTTGACAAGGATACCTTCACCAACCCGTTTATCGGCGCCGGCGGTAACGGCGTCGGGGTGGATGATTTTAACGCTGATAACTTTGACCACGCCGAGGCGGGCTTTGTCGGTGGTTCGCCATTCTGGGTCAACCAGGCCGGCACCAAACCGGTTTCCGGGCTACCGGTGCCGCCAGGAACGCCGGCATGGGGGAGCAAGTGGAAATCGGCGGTGGCCGATACTTACACCCATCATCTGTCGATGGATGCCCACGGCGCCCACCAGTCCTACCGCCAGAACTATCTCGATCTCGATCCGAACTATAAAAACGTCTTCGGTCAGCCGCTGCTGCGCATGACCTTTGACTGGCAGGAAAACGACATCAAGATGGCGCAGTTCATGTTCGACAAAATGGCGCCAATCGCCAAAGCGATGAAGCCGAAATATCTGCTCGGCAGCCCGAAAAATGCCAATAGCCACTTTGACACCACCAGCTACCAGACCACCCATATGAACGGCGGCGCGGTCATGGGCGAAGATCCGAAGACCAGCGCCGTTAACCGCTATCTGCAAAGCTGGGACGTGCACAACGTTTTCGTCATCGGCGCTTCCGCCTTCCCGCAGGGGCTGGGATATAACCCGACGGGGACGGTTGCCGCACTGGCCTACTGGTCAGCGAAGGCGATCCGTGAACGGTACCTGAAAAATCCGGGTCCATTGGTGCAGGCATAAAGGAAGGCAAATAATGATGAAAATGAAATGGTTATCGGCACTGGTGCTCGGTGCATCAAGTTGTGCTGCTTTTGCCGCGCCGACGCCGGCGGACAGCGATTTGATCAAGCAGGGCGAGTATCTGGCGCGCGCCGGGGACTGCGTCGCCTGTCATACCAACGGTAAAGAGGGGAAACCTTTCGCCGGCGGCCTGGCGATGGAAACGCCGATCGGCACCATTTACTCCACCAATATTACGCCGGACCGCACTCACGGCATCGGTGGCTATACCTTTGAAGAGTTCGACGATGCGGTACGCAAAGGGGTGCGTAAAGACGGGTCGACGCTCTATCCGGCGATGCCGTATCCCTCTTTCGCCCGGATCGATGAAGCGGATATGCGCGCGCTGTACGCCTACTTTATGCACGGCGTGGAACCTGTGGCAGAGGCGAATCGCGATACCGACATTCCGTGGCCGCTGTCGATGCGCTGGCCGCTGGCGTTCTGGCGCGGCATCTTCGCTCCGGCACCGGCTGATTTTGTCGTCAACCCGCAGGTTGACCCGGTACTGGAGCGCGGCCGCTACCTGGTGGAAGGACTCGGACACTGCGGGGCGTGTCATACCCCACGGAGCCTGACGATGCAGGAAAAAGCGCTGAGCGAAAACGAAGGCGACGATTACCTGGCGGGCAGCAACGCGCCGATCGACGGCTGGGTGGCCTCCAGCCTGCGCGGTGAAAACCGCGACGGCCTGGGCAGCTGGAGCGAAGGCGAGCTGGCGGAGTTCCTGAAAACCGGGCGCAACGATAGGTCCGTGGTCTTCGGCGGCATGAGCGATGTGGTGGAGCACAGCCTGCAATATCTCTCCGATGACGATATCACCGCTATTGCCCGCTATCTGAAGTCGCTCCCGCCGCGCGGGGGTAAACAGACGCCAGCGCCGGTGGAAGACAGCGTGGCGAAGGACCTGTGGAGAGGCGATGACAGCAAAACCGGCGCCGCGCTGTACGTCGATAACTGCGCGGCCTGCCACCGTACCGACGGCGTGGGCTACAAACGCGCTTTCCCGGCGCTGAAGGGCAACCCGGTGGTGCAGACCGAAGATGCGACATCGCTTATCCATATCATCCTGACCGGCAGCACCACTCCGGCGGTGAAGAATGCGGTCTCCAATCTGACCATGCCGTCATTCGGCTGGCGTCTGGACGATCGTCAGGTGGCCGAGGTGGTCAACTTTATCCGCAGCAGCTGGGGCAACAACGCGCCGCCGGTGACGGCAGACGATGTGGCGAAAGTGCGTAAGGATAAGTCGATCGTGCGCGATGAAAAGGCAACGGGCAACGTCGATGTCTCGAAACTGCCGACCAGCGGACAGTAACCATCAGGGATGTGCCGTTCGCGCGGCGCGTCCCGTGCGGAGTCGCGACGTGAAACGGGCGTTGAATCAGGGAGTACGTGCGCATGCTGCATGCTGAAGGACTGAGCTGCATCTTTGATGACCGGGTGCTGTTTCAGGCGCTTACCGTGACGGTAAAGCGCGGTGAGCTCCTGCTGGTAGCCGGTGATAACGGCGCGGGTAAAACCTCGCTGCTGCGGATCCTCTGCGGCCTGGCGCGCCCGGAGCGCGGGGTGGTCAGCTGGCAGGGGCATCCCCTGGCCCGGGTGCGCGAGGAGTTCCATCGCCAGCTGCTGTGGCTCGGCCATAAAACCGCGGTCAAAACGGCGCTGACGGCGGATGAAAATCTGCGTTTCTTCTTTCCCGATACCCGTCCGCAGGCGCGTGAAGCGGCGCTGGCGGCAACGGGGCTGGCGGGGTACGAAGATCTGCCGTTAAGTCAGCTTTCCGCCGGGCAGCAGCGGCGGGTCGCGCTGACGCGTCTGTGGCTGACCGCCGCGCCGCTGTGGATCCTTGATGAACCGTTCACCGCCCTCGACGCCGCGGCCAGCGAAACCTTAAGCCGCCGCCTGGAGCAGCACGTACTGGCAGGCGGCAGCGTGGTCCTCACCAGCCATCAACCGCTACGGGCGCTGGCCTGCCCGCGCCGCACGCTGCGGCTCGGGACCGAGACGGAGACAGAAACATGATCTGGACGCTGTTGACCCGTGAGCTACGCCTGGCCTGGCGCAGCGGGGTCGAGATCCTCAATCCGCTGTGGTTTTTCCTGATGGTGATCGCCCTGTTTCCCTTTGGCGTCGGCGCCGACCCGCAGCTGCTGGCGCAGATTGCGCCCGGCATCGTCTGGGTGGCGGCGCTGCTGGCGGCGCTGCTGGTGATGGACCGGCTGTTTCGCGACGACTGGCAGGATGGCTCCCTGGAGCAGCTCCTGCTGATGCCGACGCCGCTGGTGGCGGTGGTGCTGGTCAAGATCGTTGCCCATTGGCTGATGACCGGTCTGCCGCTACTGGTGGTTTCTCCGCTGGCGGCGCTGCTGCTGGGGATGTCGGGCCATGACGCGGGCGTACTGGCGCTGACTCTGCTGCTGGGGACGCCGACCCTGAGCTTCTTAGGCGCGGTAGGGGTCGCCCTGACGGTGGGGCTGCGGCGCGGCGGCGTGCTGCTCAGCCTGCTGGTGCTGCCGCTGTCGGTGCCGCTGCTTATTTTTGCCACCGCCGCCACCCAGGCCGCCTCGACGGGACTGCCGGTGGATGGCTACCTGGCGATTCTGGCGGCGTTTTTCACCGCCAGCGCCACGCTGTGCCCGTTCGCCACCGCCGCCGCGCTGCGGCTGACGGTGCAATAACCCGCTGCGGCCACCCTGCCGCAGCCATAAAAACAGTAGTGTGAGCAAACGTTATGTGGAAAACATTACATCAACTGGCGATACCCGAGCGGCTGTACGGCCTGTGCGGCCGCTTTATCCCGTGGCTGGCGGCGTTAAGCGTGCTGCTGCTGGCGGTAGGGTTGGTCTGGGGCTTCGTCTATGCTCCGGCGGACTATCAGCAGGGGCAAAGCTACCGGATTATGTATCTGCATGTTCCGGCGGCGATGTGGTCGATGGGCGTCTATCTGGCGATGGCCGTGACCGCCTTCGTCGGGATGGTCTGGCAGATCAAAATGGCCGATCTGACGGTGGCTGCGCTGGCGCCGGTGGGTACCGCCTGTACCGTCATCGCCCTGGTCAGCGGCTCAGCGTGGGGCAAACCGATGTGGGGAACGTGGTGGATCTGGGACGCCCGCCTGACGTCAGAGCTGGTATTGCTGTTTCTTTATGCCGGCATCATCGCTCTGTGGCACGCCTTCGACGATCGTCGGCTGGCGGGCAGGGCGGTGGGGATTCTGGTGCTGGTGGGGGTGGTGAACCTGCCGATCATTCACTATTCGGTGATCTGGTGGAACACCCTGCACCAGGGCTCCACCAACATGCAACAGACCATCGACCCGAGCATGCGCCTGCCGCTGCGGATCTGTATTCTGGCGTTTCTCAGCCTCGTGGCGACGCTGACGCTGATGCGCCTGCGCAATTTAATTCTGTGGCAGGAGCGCCGCCGCCCGTGGGTTCAGGCGCTGGTCAATAAAGGAGTGCTGAAATGACGCCCGCTTTTTCTTCCTTCTCCGCCTTTCTGGCGATGGGCGGCTATGCGCTTTACGTCTGGCTGGCGGCGGGGGCGACGCTGGCCGTTTTGGGGCTGCTGACGCTGCATACCCTGTGGCAACGGCGGGCGCTGTTTCATGAGATCGCCCGCCAGCAGGCCCGGGAGCGGCGTATTGCCGCCGCCCGTCGCCGCGAAAAGGAGGCCGCGGATGCAAACGCGTCGTAAAAACCGGCTCGCTATCGCTCTGGCGGTTCTGATCGGCCTGGGGCTGACGATTGGCCTGACGCTGTATGCCCTCAGCGCCAATATCGATCTGTTCTACACCCCGGGCGAGATCCGCTATGGCAAAACGGAGACGCAGCGGAAACCGGATATTGGCCAGCGTTTGCGCGTCGGCGGCTACGTTCAGCCCGGCAGCGTGCAGCGCGATCCGCAGACGCTCGACGTCAGTTTCCAGCTGTATGACGCCCGCGGGGTGGTTGATGTCAGCTACAAAGGTATTCTGCCGGACCTGTTCCGCGAAGGTCAGGGCGTGGTGGCCCAGGGCGTGCTTGACGGCGAGCGGCATATCACCGCGCAGCAGGTGCTGGCGAAACATGACGAGAACTATACTCCGCCGGAGGTGAAAGCGGCCATGCAGCCGGAGAAACAGGGAGAAAGGCCATGATGCCGGAACTGGGCAATTACCTTTTGTGCCTCGCGGCGGGCCTGGCCCTGCTGCTGAGCGTTTACCCGCAGTGGGGCGCCGCGCGCCAGGATCGTCGGCTGATGGCGCTGGCCCGTCCGCTGGCCTGCGCGCTGTTTGTCTGCATCGCCGGCGCGTTTCTGGTGTTGGTCCATGCCTTTGTGGTCAATGATTTTACCGTGCGCTATGTCGCGGAAAACTCTAACAGCGCGCTGCCGGTGTGGTATCGGGTCGCCGCGACCTGGGGCGCGCACGAGGGCTCGCTGCTGCTGTGGGTACTGCTGCTGAGCGTCTGGACCTTCGCGGTGGCGTTGTTCAGTCGGCGGATGCCGCTGGATGCCGTAGCGCGGGTGCTGGCGGTGATGGGCGCTATCGCCTTCGGCTTCCTGCTGTTTATTCTGTTTACCTCGAATCCGTTTCGCCGCACGCTGCCGCTTTATCCGGTTGATGGTCGCGATCTCAATCCGCTACTGCAGGATATCGGCATGATTTTCCATCCGCCGATCCTCTATATGGGCTACGTGGGCTTCTCGGTGGCGTTTGCTTTCGCCATTGCCTCGCTGCTCGCTGGGCGGCTGGATACCGCGTGGGCCCGCTGGTCGCGCCCGTGGACCCAGGCGGCGTGGGTGTTCCTTACCCTCGGCATCGTGCTCGGGTCGGCGTGGGCCTACTACGAGCTGGGCTGGGGCGGCTGGTGGTTCTGGGACCCGGTGGAAAACGCCTCGTTTATGCCGTGGCTGGTGGGAACCGCGCTGCTGCATTCGCTGGCGGTGACCGAGAAACGCGGCAGTTTTCGCGCCTGGACCGTCCTGCTGGCGATTGCCGCCTTTTCGCTGTGCCTGCTGGGAACCTTTCTGGTGCGCTCCGGCGTGCTGGTGTCGGTGCATGCGTTTGCCTCCGACCCGTCGCGCGGGCTGTTTATCCTCGCGCTGCTGACGATCGCCATCGGCGGCTCGCTGCTGCTGTACGCCCTCAAAGGCGGCCAGGTACGGGCGCGGGTCGAGCACGCGCTGTGGTCGCGCGAATCGTTCCTGCTCGCCAACAATATTCTGCTGGTGGCCGCGATGCTGGTGGTGCTGCTTGGCACGCTGCTGCCGCTGGTGCACAAAGAGCTGGGGCTTGGCAGTATCTCTATTGGCGAACCGTTCTTCAATACCCTGTTCAGCGTCCTGATGGCGCCCCTGGCGCTGCTGCTCGGGCTGGGGCCGTTGGTTCGCTGGCGGCGGGATGAGGCGGGAAAGCAGGTGAAGCGTCTGCTGATCGCCCTTTTGGTGACGTTGTCACTTTCTCTGCTGCTGCCGTGGCTGCTACAGGATCGGATTGCCGCCATGGCGGTCGTCGGGCTGATGATGGCCATCTGGGTACTGATCTTCGCCCTGATCGAGGTGCATGAGCGCGCCAGCCACCGTCACGGCTTCTGGCGCGGGCTGCGGACGCTGTCGCGCAGTCAGTGGGGGATGGTGCTTGGCCACGTCGGGGTGGCGGTGACGGTGATCGGTATCGCCTTCAGCCAGAACTATAGCGTTGAGCGCGATGTGCGGATGAAAACCGGCGACAGTATCGATATTCACCGCTATCACTTCGTTTTCGAGGGCGTGCGCAATATCGTCGGCCCGAACTGGAGCGGCGGCGAAGGGGTGATTGTGGTAACGCGTGACGGTCGCCCGGAAGCGACGCTGTATGCGGAAAAACGCTTCTACAGCGCCAGCCGGATGATGATGACCGAAGCGGCAATCAGCGGCGGTCTGACCCGTGACCTGTATGCCGCTCTGGGCGAAGAGCTGAACGACGGCAGTTGGGCGGTACGTCTGTATTACAAACCTTTTGTACGCTGGATCTGGTACGGCGGGGTGCTGATGGCGCTGGGCGGCCTATGCTGCATGCTGGATCCGCGCTACCGGATGCGTAAAAAACTGCAGGAGGCGCAATGAACCGCAGGCTGCTTTTTATCCCGCTGGCGCTGTTTCTGGCGCTGGTCATTGCTTTGTTCTGGCAACTGATGCGCAATGCCGACGGCGACGATCCGACGACGCTGGAATCGGCGCTGATTGGCAAGCCGGTGCCGACATTTCGCCTCGAAGCGCTCAACGTGCCGGGTAAAATCTACGACCGCGCGGCGCTGATCGGCGGCCAACCGCTGCTGCTCAACGTCTGGGCCACCTGGTGTCCGACCTGCCGCGCCGAGCATCAGTTCCTCAACGGCCTGGCGAAACAGGGCGTGCGGATCGTCGGGATGAACTATAAAGACGATCGCCAGAAAGCAGTCAGCTGGCTTAATAATCTCGGCAACCCCTATGCGCTGAGCCTGTTTGACGGCAACGGCATGCTGGGGCTGGATCTTGGGGTTTACGGCGCGCCGGAAACCTTCCTCATCGACGGTAAAGGGATTATCCGCTGGCGACACGCGGGCGATCTGAACGAACGGGTGTGGCGCGAGCAGCTCCAGCCGCTGTGGCAAAAATACCGCCGGGGGCCGGCATCATGAGGCGCTGGACTGTGGCGCTGCTGGCGCTGCTGATGGCCGCCCCGACGTTGGCCGCTATCGATACCTGGCAGTTTAAAAACGAGGCCCAGGAGCAGGCGTTTCGCGAGATAACCTCGCAGCTGCGCTGCCCGAAGTGCCAGAACAACAGCATCGCCGACTCGAATGCGATGATTGCCGCCGACATGCGGCTCAAAGTCTATGAGCTGATGCAGCAGGGGCAAAGCAAAGAGCAAATCATCGCCTATATGGTGGCGCGCTATGGCAATTTCGTCAGCTATCAACCGCCGCTGACCGCCGCGACCCTGCTGCTGTGGCTGGTGCCGGGGCTGTTTGTGGCGGCGGGGGCCGCGGTGCTGGTGACGCGCGCCCGGCGCCGCGATCCGGGAGACGCGGCGCTGAGCGCAGAGGAGCGCCAGCGGTTGGCGAGGTTACTCAACCAGGGAGATGAGCAATGAGCCTGTTTTTACTCCCGGCCCTGCTGTTGCTGGCCGGGGCGCTGGCGGTACTGTACTTTCCGTGGCAGGGCAAAGGGGCGGTTGACCGCGATACCCTCAACCGGGCGCTGTACCAGTCGCGGCTACAGGAGCTGGAGCAGGACAACCCCGCCGCCCGCGAAGCGATGGTGGTCGAGCTACAGCGGACGCTGCTGGCGGATATTCCCGTTGCCGGACCGCCGCCCGCCCGTCCGCTGAGCCGCTGGGCGCTGCTGCCCGGTGCGCTGGTGTTGGTGGCGCTGAGTAGCGGCATCTTTCTGAAAACCAGCGATTTTGGTCAGGTGCTGCTGTGGCAGCAGGCCGGGCGTGACTATCCCGCCTTGCTGCGGCAGGTGAACGATCCCACGGCAGCGCCGCTGCGAATGGATCAAATCGCCCAACTGCGGTTAGGGTTGCGCAGCCAGTTGCAGGAGCATCCTGACGATCTCGCTGGCTGGCAGCTGCTGGGGCGTCTCGGCCTGCTGCTGAACGACGGCGAGACGGCGATCGGCGCGTTTGCCCGCGCCCATCGGCTGGCGGCGGACGATCCGGCGGTGACCTTCGATTATGCCAGCGCGCTGGTGCGGGCGGGGGGTAGCGGGCAGCTGCGGATGGGCGAGCTGCTGCTGCGCGAGCTGTATCGGCGCCAGCCGCAGAATCTGCCGGTGCTGGAGATGCTGGCGCTGAGTGCGCTGCGTAGCGAAGATTACCCGCAGGCGGTTGCGGCATTGCAACAACTGCTGGCAGTATTGCCGGCGAACGATGCGCGACGTCAGGCCATTGAACGCCAGCTGGCGCAGGCGCAGGCGAGCGCACGGTAATCTGCCGGGCTAACCATCGCCCGCCGGGCTGCGGGGCGCCTTTTATTGTCTGAACGACCGTGACAAGCACACAAAAAAGCCCCGGCGTTTCCGCTGGGGCAAACCCTGTCAGAGCATCATGGAATTAGTTAAAGACCATCCCGCCGTCGATCAGCAGCGACTGACCGGTCATATAGTCGGAGTCCGGGCTCGCCAGATACGACACGCAGGCCGCCACGTCTTCAGGCTCCGACAGACGCCCCAGCGTGATGCGTTTCGCGAACTCGGCCGTACCGTGGCCCAGCGGTTTGCCCGCCGCTTCCGATACCTGACGATCGATCTCCGCCCACATTGGGGTCTTGACGATCCCCGGACAGTAGCCGTTAACGGTGATACCCAGCGGCGCCAGGTCGCGGGCGGCGGTTTGCGTCAGGCCGCGCACGGCGAATTTACTTGAGCTGTAAACCGCCAGATCCGGGTTACCGACGTGCCCGGCCTGCGAACAGGCGTTGATGATTTTCCCGCCGTGTCCCTCTTTTTTAAAGGCCGCGACCGCCGCCTGAATGCCCCAGATCACGCCTTTGACGTTGATGTTATAAACCTTATCGACGATCTCTTCGGCGATCGTTTCAATCGGCGTGGAAGGGGCGATGCCGGCGTTGTTGACGATGACGTCGAAGCCGCCCAGCGTTTTGCGCGCCTGCTCGACGGCGGCGAAAACCTGTTCGCGGCGGGAGACGTCTACCTTAACCGCCAGCGCCCGGCCGCCGTGCTGGTTGATTTCCGCGGCTACCGCTTCGGCAGCGGCGTCGTTGTAATCGGCGATGGCCACGGCAAATCCGTCTTTAACCAGACGCAGCGCGATAGCTTTACCGATGCCCTGAGCGGCGCCGGTGACGAGTGCGACTTTTTGCATGTTCCTTTCCTTTTATTGATGGTGGCTCAAAGTATCTGGCTGAGATGGAGCTGTCCCATCAGCAGCGGGTTATCGCGGTAATCGACCGGAATGGCGACCACCGCAGGGCCATCGACGTCCATGGCGGCACGCAGCGTCGGCTCCAGCGCGTCGGCGCTCTCCACCGCAAAGCCTTTGGCCCCAAAAGCTTCGGCGTAGGCTTTAAAATCCACCGCGCCGAATTCCACGCCGGAGAGGCGCTGGTATTTTTTCTGTTCCTGAATCGCCACCATGTTGTAACCGTTGTCGACCCAGATGATATGCAGGATATTGGCCCGCAGTCGGACGGCGGTTTCCAGCTCCATGCTGGATTGCAGGAAACCGCCGTCGCCGGAAACCGAGACCACTTTGCGCTGCGGATTCACCAGCCACGCGCCGATTGCCCACGGCAGCGCGACGCCCATCGTCTGCTGACCGTTGGAAATCATCACCTGACGGGCGCGGAAGCTGTACAGATAGCGGGCAATCCAGATATGGAAGCTGCCCATGTCGACGGTGAGGGTGACATCGTCGTTAACGATATCCTGCATTGCCCGCACGATGCGCAGCGGATGAAGGGCAAATTGATTCAGCTGCGCGCCGTGGCGGTCGAGCAGTTCGCGCTGATGCTGGCGATCGCGGAGGATCTCCGCCGCCTGCGGGGTTAATACCAGCTTATGCGTGATGCGCCGGGTCAGTTTGTTCAGCGTCGCGGCGATATCGCCCACCAGTTCGCTATCCGGGGTGTAGTTACGTTCTTCATACGCGGGCAGGACGTCGATATGTACCAGCGTCGCGTCGCCGCGGTTCCACATCGCCGGTTCATATTCCACCGGGCTGTAGCCGATGCAGATGATCAGGTCCGCCAGATGCAGCAGGCGGTCACCGGCCTGGTTGTTAAACAGCCCGACCCGGCCGGCGAAGCGTGAAAAATGCTGCTGGTTGACCGCCCCGGCGGCCTGGTAGGTACTGGTGACCGGAATATGACTCTGCTCCAGCAGCTGGTGCAGAGCGCGGCTGTTTTCCGGCTGGCTGGCCATCAGCCCGAGCAGGAAGATGGGATTTTTGGCGGCGGCGATCATCCGCGCGACCTTGTCGATCGCCTCGTCCGGGGCGGCCCCCATTTGCGGGACGTTGCCGGCCGGCAGAATCGCGCCGTGGGCAGGTTGATCGACAACATCCTGCGGCAGGCTGATAAAGGCGCTGCCCGGGCGCCCCTGTTCAGCGGCGCGAAAGGCGTTGGAGACGGCTTCCGCCAGCGCGTCGGCGGCGGTGACTTCCACGGCATATTTGGTCACCGGGCTGAACATCGCCACGGTATCCATGCTTTGATGGACCAGTTTGGCCTTATCCGCCCGCTTGACCGCGCCGCCCAGCGCCACCACCGGGTCGCCTTCGCTGTTGGCGGTGGCCATGCCGGTAATCAGATTCGAACAGCCCGGGCCGGAGGTGACCAGCGCGACGCCCGCTTTACCGGTAAGGCGCCCGACCGCCGCGGCCATAAAAGCGGCGTTGGCTTCGTGACGTACGGGAATAATGCGGATGGTGGAGTCCAGCAGCGAATCGAAAACTTTATCTATTTTGGCGCCGGGGATGCCGAAGACCTGGCGTACCCCCTGGGCCTCAAGCTGGCTGACGATCATATCCGCGCCGTGCGCCCACCGGCGTTCGTGACGTTGATTGTCCATAGGAAGCTCCTTAGTTTTCTACCGCGCGGATGGCGGCGTCGAGATTGTCAGGATGCAGATCGGCCTGCAGAAAAGCGCTGTCGACCGGGAGGTCAATCAACAGCTTGTGGATCTCGCCGAAGGTCAGCACGCCGCGGTCGAGCTGGTAATCCAGCAGATGCCCGCCGCCCTGACGATCGTCGGTGATGAAATGTTCGTGATACCCGGCGACGTTGATCCCCTGCATATGCTGCGGAGTGCGAAAACCGACCAGTATCCCCTGGCGCTGGTTGAAGCGGAACACCGGCTGGTCGTCCAGAACATCGGTCATCGCCCGGTAGGGCGGGGACTGACGAGGAACGGTCCGGGTATGGGCGTGGCGAAAATGGCCTGCGATATGCAGGGCGCAGAACAGATTATCAGAGGGGATGCGCCGGTCGATGATCTCATGCAGCTGCTGGCGGTTGACCGGATGGTCGAAGCTGACGCGATGCTGCGGGCGAAACCAGGTCATCACCGCGAACGGCGTTTTTTGATCCGCGCGGGCTTTGCGCGCGCTACCGTCGGCGCGCAGCTGGTAGACCTCGCTACTGAAGGCGATCAGCTCGCCGTCAAGTTCATTAAAGGTCCCGAGACCGAAGTCGCCGTGGGTAAGCAGGTCGGCGATGGTGGTATTGCCCTCATAGACGCCGCTCAGGAGCGCGCTCATCAAAGAGGTCTGGTAGAGCACGCTCTCAGGCCGCTGGGCAGAAAAACCGCGTACGGTTTCATACAGGCTCTGCTGGCAGGTGCATGCAGAAGATCGGGTCATCAGCGACTTCCTCGTTCAACAAATATAAGAAAGATTAAATAATTGTTGACCCGATTCAGCGCTCAGTTCCAATATAGAAAGCATGTTGGTTTGAGACGTTTTTTATATGGAACTTCGTTATTTACGCTATTTTGTCGCCGTGGCCGAGGCGCGAAATTTCACCCGCGCCGCCAGGGAGCTCGGCATCTCTCAACCGCCATTAAGTCAGCAGATTCAGCGGCTTGAACGGGAGATTGGCACGCCGCTGCTGCGCCGTTTGACGCGAGGAATTGAGCTGACGGAAGCGGGGGAATCGTTTTATGAGGATGCCTGCCAGATCCTCTCCCTGAGCGATGCGGCGCTGGAAAAGACCAAAGGCATCGCCCGCGGAATGAACGGCCGCCTGGCGTTAGGTATTACCAGTTCTAATGCTTTTCATCCGCAGATTTTCGCGCTGCTGCGCCAGTTTCAGCGCCATTATCCGGCGGTCGCCCTGCGCCAGGTCGAGGGCAATATGGCGGCGCTGATGAGCGCGCTGGGGGAAGGGGAGCTGGATATCGCTTTTGTACGCCTGCCGTGCGAAAGCAGCAAAGCGTTTAACTTGCGCATTATTGATGAAGAGCCGATGGTTATTGCCCTTCACCGCGACCACCCGCTTGCCGCGGAGTCCACGCTGCCCCTGGCGCGGCTGCAGGGCACCGCGCCGGTGCTATTTCCGCGCGAGGTGGCCCCGGGGCTGTATGAGCAGGTATTTAATAGTTGTTTGCGTGCCGGAATCGATATGCGCCAGGCGAGGCAATCGTCGCAACTCTCCGCCTCTTTGAGCATGGTGGCTGCCGGATTTGGTTTTGCGCTGGTGCCGCTATCGATGACCTGTATTCACCACCCTGAGGTCACCTGGCACCCGCTGCAGGGGGCGCCGCTGACTACCGATATCGCCATTGCCTGGCGGCGATTCGAACGCTCGCGGACGGTAAAGCGTTTTCTGCAGATGTTTTAGCCGCACCGTGTGCCCGCGGGCCGCGGCGCTGCGGTTATGAAAGATAGACGTTTGCCGCCGTGGGGCCGCGCAGGCCGTTAACCCGACGAAACTCAACACGAATGCCTGGGATAATGGTTTCTGGTTCGCCTGGGGATAATGCGGAAATATGGACCTGAACGTCTTTACGACCATCGGAGGGAATTATAAGGCCTTTGCCGGTTTTATTATCAAACGCTTTGACAATGCCTGTCATTTTTTGGAACAAATAAAATCCTTGGGAAAATAAGTACCGGCGCACTATACCTTAAGCAGGGAATAAAGCTATTAATTTTATTTTCCGCGAGGCCGGGCTTCTGGATGGCTAAAATAAGTGTTGCTAATAAATATCGCCTGTGCCTTAATAGCTGGGTCGGTTTGTAAGACAGAAAGCAGTTCACTAAAGCAGTCCTCATTTCCAGGCGTTATCGCTGATACCTCCTTCCTTGAGTCCCTCCATTAAGTGTTAAGTCGTTTCTGTAACGCAAATCAGTTTGCCTAAAAGGCTCAAAAAAAGGATTATAAAATGTCGAATAAAATGACTGGTTTAGTAAAATGGTTTAACGCAGATAAGGGCTTCGGCTTCATTACGCCTGCTGATGGTAGCAAGGACATATTTGTTCACTTTTCTGCGATTCAAAGCGATGACTTCCGTACCCTGTTTGAAGGGCAAAAGGTTGAGTTTGTTATTGGCAGCGGCGCGAAAGGCCCGGCTGCGACAAACGTCGCGATTGTAGGGTAAATTTTCTGAATTCTCGTCGGTCTGCGACAACGAAGACGGCAACAGCCTGAGTAGACAGATTGATGAGATTAAAAGATAAATTTAAGTTTATTTAAAACCCGCCAGCGTGCGGGTTTTTTATTTGCCAAAGCAAAGACACCACCGATTGTGCCCGTCATCACCGATAATAAGAATAATCTAATTAAGTCCGGGTTTCGGGGAACAATCAGCGTGGGGTAACCTGGAAATTAAGCTGCGGTTTTTGCTGACGTCTGGAAGAGTTTGTGGCAATAAGGGCAAATGAGCTGGGCGCCTTTTTGTACTCGGCTAAAGCTGTGTTCGGAATCCTGGGAGCAGTTAGGGCAGGTGCATTTTACAAGATAATTACGGCGGCTTTTAGCATCTTTTCGATCTGACATATGATTTTTCCTGATTTAATGGCCTGAAACCATACATCATTATTAAATAAATAGCTCGAACTCATTGTCTTTCGCCAAAAATAAACCGGCAGCAGGCGAATATTTCCGCGGACAAAAATGAGGGAAACGGGCTGCGTTTCTCAGGAGGAACAGGTTCCTCCTGAGAGGGGGCGGTTATTGCGCGATCCAGCCGCCGTCCATGTTCCACGCCGCGCCGCGGACCTGAGCGGCCCCCTCGCTGCACAAAAACAGCGCCAGCTCGCCCAGCTGCTGCGGCGTCACAAACTCGCCCGCGGGCTGTTTTTCCGCCAGCAGCTGCGCGCGGGCGTCCTCTGGTTTCGCCCCTTCGCTGATGCGCTTATCGATCTGCTGCTGCACCAGCGGCGTTAATACCCAGCCGGGGCAAATCGCGTTGCAGGTGATGCCGGTTCTCGCGGTCTCCAGCGCCAGCGTTTTAGTAAAGCCCACCACGCCGTGCTTGGCCGCCACGTAGGCCGACTTATCCTTTGACGCCACCAGGCCGTGAACCGAGGCGATATTAATAATGCGCCCCCAGTTGCGCGCCCGCATGCCGGGCAGCGCCAGGCGGCTGGTGTGAAAAACGCTCGACAGGTTAATGGCGATAATATCGTTCCACTTCTCCACCGCAAAACTCTCCACCGGCGCCACATGCTGGATCCCGGCGTTATTAATCACGATATCGACGCCGCCAAATTCGGCTTGTGCGTAGGCCATCATCGCTTCAATCTGCTGCACATCGCGCAGGTCGGCATCGTGATAACCCGGCGCGGTTCCCGCCCGGGCGACCTCCGAACGCGCAGCAGCGCTGTCGCCAAAACCGTTGAGAATCAGCTGCGCGCCGGCCTGTGCCAGCACTTTGGCAATGCCTAAACCAATACCGCTCGTCGAGCCGGTGACCAGCGCCACTTTACCGTTCAGATTCATTGTATTTTCCTTAGTCATACCGGTTAAACGATACCGGTTAAATAGAAGATCGCGATGACAAACAGGACCGCCAGACTCTTGATCAGGGTAATCGCAAAGATGCCGCCGTAGGCCTGACGGTGGCTCAGGCCGGTGATCGCCAGCAGGGTAATCACCGCGCCATTGTGCGGTAATGTGTCCATGCCGCCGCTGGCCATCGACGCCACGCGATGCAATACCTCAAGCGGAATATGGGCGGCGTGGGCGGCGGCGACAAAAGTATCCGACATCGCCGCCAGCGCGATGCTCATGCCGCCGGATGCCGAGCCGGTAATCCCCGCCAGTACGGTGACGCTAATTGCTTCATTTAACAACGGGTTGGGAATGGCGGTCAGCGCTTTGGACAATACCAGGAAGCCGGGAAGCGCGGCAATCACCGCGCCGAAACCGTATTCCGAGGCGGTATTCATCGCCGCGAGGATCGCTCCGCTCACGGCGGTACGGCTTCCCTCGGCGAGACGGCCGCGAATATTGCGAAAGCCGAACAGCAGCACGACGAAAATACCGGCAAGCAGCGCCGCTTCCACCGCCCAGATAGCGGTGATTTTGCCGACTTCCGTGACGATCGGCGTCGGCAGCCCCGGCAGGACCAGTTGGTGGCTGGCGCCATACCACCGCGGGATCCAGCGGGTAAACAGCAGGTTCAGGACGCCAACCAGCAGCAGGGGCGCAATCGCAATCAGCGGATGAGGCAGGTTAATGTTATCCGGCGTATCCGGCTCGTTTTGCAAATTGGTACCGTAGCCTTCAGCGTTGGCCTGGGCTTTACGCCGCTGGCGCTCAAGCCATAGCAGACCCAACGTGATGATAAACAGTGAACCGATCAACCCCAGCCACGGGGCTGCCCAGGCGTTGGTGCCGAAGAAGCTGGTGGGAATAATATTCTGGATCTGCGGCGTGCCGGGCAGCGCATCCATGGTGAATGAAAAGGCGCCCAGGGCCACGGTTGCCGGAATCAGTCTCTTCGGTATTCCGCTCTGGCGAAATAGTTCAGCGGCGAACGGGTAGACCGCGAAGGCCACGACAAACAGCGATACCCCGCCGTAGGTTAACAGGGCGCAAACCAGCACAATCACCGGAATGGCGTGACGCCGGCCGAGGATCTGAATGGCGGCGGCAACGATGGAGCGGGAGAATCCCGAGAGTTCAATCAGCTTGCCGAAGACCGCGCCCAGCAGAAATACCGGGAAGTACAGCTTCACAAAACCGACCATTTTTTCCATGAACAGGCCGGTGAAGGTGGGGCCGACCGCGCCGGGGTCGGTCAACAATACCGCCCCGAGGGCGGCGATCGGCGCAAAAAGGATAACGCTATATCCGCGATAGGCGGCCAGCATCAGTAATGCCAACGCGGCCAGGGCAATCAAAACACTCATCACGATGCCTCACTTGTCTTGTTATTGTCGGGTACCGTTCGCGAAGTTACGGTTTCAGGGCATAGCGCAGCTGGTGTTCCCGGCGCGACCGGATGCGGGCCGTGCGGGCGTCATCCCAGCGGTAAAAGCCTTGTCCGCTGCGGGCGCCGGTATCGCCGCGGGCGACTTTTTCCGCCACCAGGGCCATCATTTGCGTACCGCTGGCCAGCTCCGGCAACAGGTGCTGACAGATATCCTGCACCGTCGCCAGTCCGGTCATATCGGCGGCCTCCAGCGGCCCCACCATAGCGTAACGGCGGCCAAGCGAGGCGCGCATCACCCGATCGACCACTTCCGCCGAGGCGATGCCGCTGTGGACGATATGCAGCGCTTCGCGCAGCAGGGCGAACTGCAGGCGGTTGCCGACAAAACCCGGCGCGGCGCGGTTAAGGACCACGGCCTCCAGCGCCGTCGCGGTAAAAAATTCGCTGAGCCGGGCGGGCAGTTCCGGACGGGTGGCGCTGCCGGGAACCACTTCCACAAGGGGAATAAAGTGCGGCGGGTGCCAGAAATGGGCGATCAGCAGACGTTGCGGATGCGCCATCCCCTCGGCCAGCTGGTCCGGCGGCAGGCCGCTGGTATTACTGGCAATCAGCGCATCTTCGGCGATAATCGCTTCCAGCTGCGCATACAGCGCATGTTTTAGCGCCAGGCGTTCGGGAATGGCCTCAATCAGCAGGGTGCATTCCGCCAGATCGTTCAGGGCGGTGGTCGGGGTCAGCCGCGCCAGTAACGCCGGGGCGTTGCTGACCTCAAACTGGCCGGCATCGTGTAGCTCATTCAGAATGGCGGTGACAACGGCGGGGACTTCCGCCACGCGCGCCGGATCGGTATCGTAAAGCCGTACCCGGTGGCCGTGGCGGGCAAAATGGCAGGCGATGCCAATGCCCATCAGCCCGGCGCCGAGTACCGCCAGCGTTGGTTTATACATAGTGACTCCTGTTAGCGTTCAATGGTCATCGCGATACCCTGGCCACCGCCGACGCAGAGGGTAGCCAACCCCTTTCTGACGTTGCGGCGCTGCATTTCGTGCACCAGGGTTACGAGGATCCGACAGCCGGAGGCGCCAATCGGGTGGCCTAATGCGATCGCCCCGCCGTTGACGTTCACCTTATGGCCCTCCCAGCCCAGCGTCTCGCCGACCGCCAGCGCCTGGACGGCAAAGGCTTCATTGGCCTCGATTAAATCGACCTCATCGAGCGTCCATCCGGCCCGTTCCAGCGCCTTCTGACAGGCGCTGACCGGACCGAGCCCCATCACCGCGGGATCGACGCCCGCCACCCCTGAACTGACGATGCGAGCCAGCGCCGGCAGCCCCAGCTCACGCGCTTTGTCGGCGCTCATCAGCAGTACCGCCGCCGCGCCGTCGTTCAGCGAGGAGGCATTCCCGGCGGTGACGGTGCCGTGTTGGTGGCGAAACGCCGGGCGGAGCTGCGCCAGCTGTTCTGCGCTGGCATTCGGCCGGGGCTGTTCATCGCCGGTAATCACCTGCGGCGGTTTTTTCCCCTGGCTGACGCTCACCGGGATAATCTCTGCCTGAAAGCGGCCGGCCTCGATCGCCGCGGCCGCTTTGCGCTGCGATTGCACGGCGAAGGCGTCCTGCTGCTGGCGGTTAATGGCAAATTGGTCGGCGAGGTTTTCCGCCGTCATCCCCATGTGATAATCGTTGAAGGCGTCCCACAGTCCGTCCTGAATCATGCTGTCCAGCATGCTGGTATGGCCCAACCGCAGTCCGGCGCGGGCGCCGTCGACCAGGTAAGGGGCATTGCTCATGCTCTCCTGGCCGCCGGCGATGACCACCTGGGCGTCGCCGCAGCGGATCGACTGCACCGCCTGCTGTACCGCCTTGAGCCCGGAGCCGCACACCAGATTGACCGTGACCGCGGCGCTGGTGACCGGCAGCCCGGCGCGTAATGCCGTTTGCCGCGCCGGGTTTTGCCCGCAGCCGGCGGTCAGCACCTGACCGAAGATCAGTTCATCCACTTCCGATGCCGGAAGCTGGCTACGGGCCAGCAGTCCTTGTACCACCGCAACGCCGAGGTCGACGGCGGAAAGCGTCGAGAAAACGCCGCGAAAGCTGCCGATCGGCGTCCTGAGCGCGCTGACAATCACCACTTCTTTCATTCTGCTTCCTTAGTTGAAACGCATTTCGCAGACATCGTCCGGCACAATCAGCCGTCCGGCGGTTTTACGGGCAATCTCGTCAACGGTGACCCCCGGCGCGTATTCGCGCAGCACGAAGGCGCCGTCGCGAATTTCCAGCAGGGCGAGATCGGTCAGCACCCGGCGGATACAGCCGACGCCGGTCAGCGGCAAGGTGCACCGCGGCAGGAGTTTGGATTCGCCGCTTTTCGAGGCGTGGGTCATCACCACGATGATGTTTTGCGCCCCGGCAACCAGATCCATCGCCCCCCCCATGCCTTTCACCATCTTTCCGGGGATCATCCACGAGGCGATATTGCCCTCGATGTCGACTTCAAAGGCCCCGAGAACGGTTAAATCGACATGGCCGCCGCGGATCATGGCGAAGGACTGGGCGGAGTCGAAAATCGCCGCGCCGCTGCGGGCGGTGACGGTCTGCTTGCCGGCGTTGATCATATCGGCGTCAAGCTGTTCCTCGTGCGGAAAACCGCCCATGCCGAGCAGGCCGTTTTCGGATTGCAGCATCACGTCGATACCCTCCGGGATGTAGTTCGCCACCAGCGTCGGGATGCCGATGCCGAGGTTAACGTAGTCGCCATCGCGCAGCTCTCTGGCGACGCGCATCGCCATTTGTTCACGAGTCAACATCATCAGCGGCTCCCTGCGCGCAGCGTGCGCTGTTCAATGCGTTTTTCGAACTGACCGACAATCAGCCGGTCGACGTAGATTCCTGGCGTGTGGATGGAGGAGGGAGGCAGCTCGCCCGGCGCCACGATCTCTTCAACCTCTACCACCGTAATGCGCCCGGCGGCGGCCATCAGCGGGTTAAAGTTTTGCGCCGTATGGCGATAGATCACGTTGCCGTACCAGTCGGCTTTCCAGCCCTTAATCAGGGCGAAATCGCCGCGAATCGCCTCTTCGAGGATGTAGTTTTTGCCCGCGAACTGGCGGACTTCTTTGCCTTCCGCCACCGGCGTGCCGTAGCCGGTGGCGGTATAAAACCCGGGAATGCCGGCGCCCCCGGCACGTATTTTTTCCGCCAGCGTCCCCTGTGGGGTGAGGTCCACCTCCAGTTCACCGCTGAGCACCTGCTGTTCAAACAGCGCGTTTTCACCGACGTACGACGCCACCACTTTGCATATCTGGCGGGTTTCCAGCAGCAGGCCGAGACCAAAACCATCAACGCCGCAGTTATTCGATACCACCGTCAGCCCGTGCACCCGGCGGCGTTTGACTTCGGCAATCAGGTTCTCAGGGATACCACACAGGCCAAAGCCGCCGGCCAGCAACGTCATTCCATCCGTTAGTCCTTCCAGCGCCGCCTCGTAGCTGGCGACGCGCTTGTCCAGTCCTGCCATGTTTCACCTCTGCTGGCTTGCGATAGGGTTATCATTGGCGGCGCTGACTGATTTGTTAATTTTGAATTTGTGACCCACTCATTTGGTTTTCTTATTAATTTATTGTTAACTAAATCTTTTCAATTAGTTAACAGGTGAAGAAATGAGAATGAGTGTCAAACAGTTACGCGCGTTTTTAGCGGTAGCTCACACTCTCAATTTTGCCCATGCCAGCGAGCGGCTGAATCTTTCGCAACCGGCCCTTAGTTTGACCATCAAAGGCCTGGAGGAGGTGCTGGGCGGCGCGCTGCTGCAGCGCAGCACCCGCAAAGTGACGCTGACTCAGGAAGGGGAGAGTTTCTTACCGATGGCGCGCCAGCTGCTGGCGGACTGGGACAACGTCGAAGAGGCGATGCGGCAGAGCTTCACCCTGCAGCGCGGCAAAATATCGGTGGCGGCGATGCCCTCGTTTGCGGCGAACGTCCTGCCCGAAGTGCTGAAAGCATTTCGCGACCGTTATGCCGGTATCAACGTGACGGTTCATGACGTGATTAACGAGCAGGTGATTGAAATGGTTCGTGAAGGTCGGGTAGAAATGGGGATCGCGTTCGAACCGGCGCCAGCCAACAATTTGCTGTTTACCCCGCTGGGGGTTGACCGTTTTGTCGCCATTGTGCCGAAGGCGTCGCCGCTGGCCAGCAGGCGCCGGCTAAGCTGGCAGGAACTGCTGACGCTCGACTTTATCACTCTGCAACGGCCTTCGGCGGTGCGCCTGATGCTTGAAGAGGAGCTGGCGCGCAGCGGGCGTAAGCTGGATGTGGCGCTGGAGAGTCACCAACTGGTGACGGTGGGGAGAATGGTCGCCAGCGGTCTTGGCGGCAGCGCCGTACCGGCATTATGCCAGTCGCAAATGCAGGCGCTGGGCACCGTGTGTCTGCCGCTCGATAACCCGCCGATTGAAAAATGTATCGGGGTGATTCATGCCGGGCATATGCAGCTGTCGAAAGCGGCTCAGGCGCTGCTGGAGACGTTGAAGGCGGCGTTTTCGGCTTGAGCTGCCGGTACAGGGGACAGAGGAAAAAACCGGCGTGGTTAGCCGGTTCAGCAATCAGATTTTGCAGGCGTCGCCGCAATCATCATCGGCAACAATCGCCTCGGCTTTTTTGTCAGCATCTTCAAGGCGTTCGGCGTTACGCTCTTCCGCCTCTTCCAGACCGCTGAAAACCAGGTTGTCGAGATCAATTTCCATGAGTTACCCACTTTAGTTCAGTTTTGACCGTCAGCAGATTATAGAACAAAACCCCCAGGGGATGAACCCAGGCCGGCAGGCGACCGCACATAGCGATAATTTGGTGCTGTTGCCGGTTATTTCGACAGCCTCCTCGCGTTTACCGCTAATAATAAGAGTTGACAGATGATTATTATTTTGAATGCGTAAAAATGATTATCTGGCTACTTATTAAATGAAAGGACAACAAACTGGCAATCAGGCGTTGACCTGGGCTATTCATGATATTATGGCCGCGATTATGGTTGATTCTATGGATCTTGATCAATGGCGCCAACAGCAACAGTTGCCATCAAAGAATGGCGAAAAAATAATAAATTTATTTGTCAAATTAAACTCAAATATAAAAAGGTCTTACGAAAATGCAGAGAAATACCTCTCGCAGGGGGAAAGTATAAGGAATATCAAGAACTTTGTGATAAATACGTCTGCGCCAGATTGACCGGCGCCACCGAGGGGCTGGTCAGTTTCCAGGATAAGCCGTTCAAAGCGTATTTGAATAAAAAAATGTCCAAAAGAACCAAGCTGGCTATTGCTTATGGTTCGTTGAATTTTATAGAAAAAACCTTCAGTCCGACGGTGCTGCCGCAGCTGTATAATGTGCAGGACTTCGGGCTGCCGGTGGCAGAAATTCCGTTGAAAAACGGCACCCACCTTGCGGTTAAGCTGCTGGCTTCGCCTTTTCAGGAAGAGGGCGAGCTGATGCTATTAATGTTACAGGGTGACAAACGCATCTATAGCATCTGTTTTTCCTGTACTGAAGATCGCCGGGCGTATATTGGCGGAATTCAGGGCGGGAAGGATATTGCTAATGATGAAATTAAAGTGCTGACCAAAGAGTTACACGGTGCGCGGCCGAAAAATTTAATTATCTCTTTGCTGTACGCTTTTTTGCAGTATTGCGATATTAAAGAGATCTATGCGATCGACTCAGATTTTCACGTCAAAAGCGAACGGCTGAAAAGCCGTTACGCCGAGCTGTGGCTGGAACTCGGTGGCGAAAAGCACCGCCGCGGATGGTATAAATTACCGCCGCATGAGATAAAGAAAAGTCTTGAAGAAGTAAAAAGTAAGCATCGCAGCCAGTTTATCAAACGTGAAAGTTTGAAGGAGCTGGCGCAGCTGGAGCTGATGGCCGCCTTGCGGAACATCAGCGCACAGCCGCCCGCGACTAAGCTGCAGTAAGCGACTGGCGGGTCAACAGGGGGCTGTTGACCCGCCACTCTCCTCCCAACTTATCCCTTTCCGCTCGCTCAACTTCCTTTTATAAATTAAAAAATTTTAAACATTTAATGCGGGATGGTTTTACATAACTTTTACATATCCTTATACTTTATTACGTTCTTCGCTCGGCTCATGAGCGTCCAACCAGCATGTTATGTGGTCAGTGCCCGGTCATTTTCTGATAAGACACTGTTAAAAATAAATACATTGGTTATATCGACTAACGTCGTATGGGATGAGATATGGACGAACAACAAGGTAGCGGAAGAGGGATTTTCTTCACCGTTTACCGACTACTCTTTGTGGTACTGAGTTTTGGGATTGGACTGTTTTTGACTCTCTGGGGCGGCAAGCTCCTCTCGCTAGGCGGCAGCGCCTGGTATCTGTTGGCCGGCCTGGCCTATCTGCTGATCGCCGTCGGATACGTCATCCGCAGTCGCTACGTCCTTCCTTTCGCTATCATTACCTTCCTGCTGACCCTCGTCTGGGCGCTCTATGAAGTGCAGCTGAGCTACTGGGGGCTGATTCCACGACTGGTGGTTCCCGCGCTGCTGTTGATGCTCGGCCTGTGGCTGGCCACGACGCTGCCGGTGAAACGCGCGCATGTCCGCTATGCCAACTGGAGCGCCTCGGCGATATTCCTCGCGCTGCTGGCGACGCTGGTCTCGGCATTTTACCCGCATGGCGGCATTCATCATGGCGTGGTCAAAGCCGCCGGCGATAACAAGCCGACCCTGGCTGCGCAAAGTGATAACTGGGAATTTTTCGGCCGTGACGCGTCGGGCACCCGTTTTGCGCCATATGACGATATTACCCCTGAGAACGTCAAGAACCTGAAGGTGGCGTGGACTTATCACACCGGCCGTCGGGTCACCGGCCCGGGGATTGGGGTGGATGAAAACACGCCGCTGCAAATTGGCGACACCCTATACTCCTGTACGCCGCTAAACGTGGTGACCGCGCTGGATGCGGATACCGGCAAAGCGCGCTGGCGTTTTGACCCGCACGCGCAGACCGCGGAGCACGTTACCTGCCGCGGCGTGGGCTACTATGACGTGCAAAGCGATACGTCGTTGAGCGCGCAAGAGAAGGCCAGCCCGGCGCTGCAGCAGTGTCCGCAGCGGATTCTGGTGTCTACCGTCGACGCGCGTCTGCTGGCGCTCAATGCCAGAACCGGCGAACTGTGCGATGACTTCGGCACGCACGGCAGCGTCGATCTGAAACAGGGGATGGATAACACCGAAAACAGCAAACGCTACCATCCGACCTCCACGCCGGTGATCATGGGACACATTGCGGTGCTGGGCGGCTGGGTACGCGATATCGTACACGGCGAACCGTCGGGCGTGGTTCGCGCGTTTGACGTGCGCAACGGTAAAGTCGTCTGGGCCTGGGATGTGGGCCAGCCGGAAAATATTAGCGACCCGGAAAAGGGCCGCGTCTACACCCTCGAAACGCCTAACGTCTGGACGGTGCCCGGCTTCGATAAAGAGCTGAACCTGGTTTATCTGCCGACCGGTAACGGTCCGCCGGATTACTGGGGCGGCGATCGTAACGCGGCTAAAGAGAAATACGGCTCTTCCGTGGTGGCGGTGGATGCCAGCACTGGTGAAACAAAATGGGTCTTCCAGACCGTGCACCATGATATCTGGGACTACGATTTACCCTCACAACCGGTCCTTTTCCACATCAAAAATGACCAGGGTGAAGAGGTTCCGGTACTGATTCAGACCACCAAAACCGGGCAAATCTATGTGCTGGACCGTCGTACCGGCAAGCCGGTGACGCAGGTGGAAGAGCGGCCGGTCGCCCATGAAGGCGCTGAAGGCGAACATCTCTCCGCCACTCAGCCGTTCTCTACCGGGATGCCGCAGCTTGGCGTAGAGCCGCTGACGGAAAAATCGATGTGGGGCGTCACGCCGTTTGACCAGCTGATGTGCCGTATTGACTTCAAAGAGTCGACCTATCTGGGAATGTATACTCCGCCATCAGAAAAACCGTATATCGAGTGGCCGAGCCTGCTGGGCGGCATGAACTGGGGCGGTATTTCAATTGATGAACGGACCGGCACGCTGTTTGTTAACGATATGCGTATGCCGTTGAGAATGTCGCTGGTGCGTCAGGAGGACATGGCGAAATACAAAGTCTCCACTGACGAAGTTCCGGGCTTCATGGGGACCGTGCGTCCGCAAATCGCCGGGCCATACGGCGGCGTGCGGATCGATATCCTGCAGTCCGCGCTGGGCGTGCCGTGTAATACGCCGCCGTTCGGCACCATGAGCGCTATCGACCTGAACAGCCGCCAGCTGATGTGGCAGGTGCCGATGGGTTCCGTGGAAGATACCGGTCCGCTGGGGCTGAAAACGCATCTGCACATTCCGCTGGGAATGCCGACCCTGGGCGGCCCGACCTCTACCGCTTCCGGGCTGATCTTCTTTGCCGGGACTCAGGATAACTACCTGCGTGCGCTGGACTCAGCCACCGGTAAAGAGCTGTGGCGCGCTCGTCTGCCGGTGGGGGCGGTGGCCGCTCCGCTGATCTATAAATCACCGAAGACCGGGAAAGAGTACGTGGTGATTTCCGCCGGCGGCGCCAGCCACTCGCCGGACGTGGGCGACGATATTATTGCCTATGCCCTGGAAGAGTAGCGGTCTGAGGCCGACCCGCTGCGTTAGCTCCCCCTGACGGGGAATACCAGTCAGTTTCACCGCTGACTGGTATTTTTTTGCTTATCGCGAAGTTACCTTATTTGGCTCAACAGGCTCGCGCGTTCGCTTAGCCGGGCTAAGCGGGCGACATCTGATGGCAGGCCACGTGGTGTCCTGCGGCGACCTCCCGTAGCGCCGGTATCTCGCGGCGGCAGCGATCGCTGGCCTGCGGGCAGCGTGAGGAGAAACGACAGCCCGGAGGCGGGTTCGCCGGATCGGGAATCTCCCCCTGTACGATGGCCAGCGGTTCGCCGTTCGGGTCCAGCGTCGGCACCGCCGCCAGCAGCGCCCGGGTGTACGGGTGCAGCGGCTGCGCAAACAGCGTATCGCGGCCGGCGGTCTCCACCAGCTGCCCGAGATACATTACCGCCACGTCGTCACACAGATGTTCCACCACGCCAAGGTCATGGGAGATAAACAGGAAGGTGACGCCGAGATCGTCGCGCAAATCGGAAAACAGATTGATGATCTGCGCCTGGATGGAGACATCGAGCGCCGAGATTGGCTCGTCGGCAATAATGAAATCCGGGTTGAGGATCAGCGCGCGGGCGATGCCGATACGCTGGCGCTGGCCACCGGAAAACTCGTGCGGAAAGCGGTTGTAATGGTGCGGCGCCAGGCCGCAGATGCGCATCACCGCAATCACTTTATCGTACAGCTCGGCCCGGCTACACAGCTGATGCTGCAACATGGCTTCGCCAATGGCATCGCCCACCCGAATCCGCGGATTGAGCGAGCTATAGGGGTCCTGAAAGACCAGCTGGATTTTCGGGCGCAGCGCCTGCATCTCCCGCGGCGAGAGGGTGGACAGCTCCCGACCCCGGTATTTCACGCTCCCGGCGGTCTTTTCATACAGCCCCAGCAGGGTGCGGCCGACGGTGGTTTTACCGCTGCCGGACTCGCCCACCAGGCCAAAAATGGTCCCCTGGCGAATCTTAAAGCTGACGCCGTCCACTGCCCGCAGCTGTCCGGTCTGCTGGCCAAATAGCCCATCGCGCAGCGGGAAGTATTTTTTCAAGCCATCCACTTCAATAACATATTCAGGGTTCATACGATGGGCTCCGCGAACGTAGGGTGAAAGCAGGCGGCCTGCCGGTGGCCCCCCAGTAGCGGGGGGATAGCGCGGCGGCAATGGGCGCTGGCGCGTTCGCAGCGATCGGCAAAGGCGCAGTACGGCGGCAGCGCGGCCAGATCCGGCACCTGGCCGGGAATCGAGTACAGGCGGCGACGTCGTTCACCGGGCACCGGACGCGAGGCGATCAGCCCCTGGGTATAGGGATGCTGCGGGCGACGTAAGATCTCGGCCGTCGGGCCGGATTCGACAACCCTGCCGGCGTACATCACCACCACCTGTTCCGCCATTTGCGCGATCACCCCGAGGTCGTGCGTGATCAGCATCATCGCCATCTGATGCGCCTGCGCCCGGTCGCGCAGCAGGCGCAGGATTTGCGCCTGTACGGTCACATCCAGGGCGGTCGTGGGTTCATCGGCAATCAGCAGCTTTGGCCGGCAGCTCAGCGCCATCGCAATCATGATGCGCTGCAACATCCCGCCGGAGAGCTGGTGCGGGTAGCTGTTCATCAGGCTGCCGGCGCGGGCTAAACCCACCTCGCTAATGAGATCCGTGGCATGCTGCCAGGCGGCCTTCGGCGATTCGCCACGGTGGCGAATCAGCGGTTCGCAAAGCTGCTCGCCGATAGTCAATACCGGGTTCAGGGCGGTCATCGGTTCCTGAAAAATCATTGCCAGCTGGTTACCGCGCAGGTCCGCCATTTTGCTCGCTTTCAGACGCAGCAGGTCTTGCCCGGCGAAGAGGATTTCACCGCTCTCAATGTGCGCCGCCTGGGGCGGCAACAGCCCCATTGACGCCATGGCGGTCACGCTTTTTCCGCAGCCGGATTCACCGACCACGCCGACGGTTTGCCCGGCGTGCAGAGTGAATGAGACATCCTGTACCGCCCGTACGCGCTGTTTTCCGGCGGCGAAAGAGAGCGAAAGGTGTTTAAAAGTCATTAACGGCGCGCTCATTTCAGCCTCTGTTTCATTTTGGGATCCATTGCATCGCGCAGGCCATCACCCAGCACGTTAATCGCAATCACGGTGATAAAAATGGCAACCCCCGGCGGCATCCACAGCCACGGCCGACGCTGGAAGTCGATCAGGCTGTTGGCGGCGTCCATCATGTTGCCCCACGAGGGGGTTGGCGGCACCACGCCCAGCCCCAGATAGCTCAGCGCCGATTCGCTCAGAATGGCATTCGCCACCGCCATGGTCGCCATCACCACGAGGATCGGAATGGTGTTGGGCAGCAGGTGGCCAAACAGACGGCGGCGTGCGGAGAGCCCCAGCACCTGAGTGGCCAGCATAAAGTCGCGCTCGCGAAGCGACAGGCACTGGCCGCGTACCAGCCGCGCCAGCTTCGGCCACTCCAGCAGGCTCAGCATGATCACCACCATGTAGACCCGCGCGTCCGGCGAGAAATCGAGTTCCGCTAACATCGCCCCGGCGACAATCAGCAGCGGCAGTCCGGGAATGGTCATCACCAGATCCGCCAGACGCATAATCAGCTTATCGGTCAGCCCGCCGACATAGCCGGACACCGCGCCGAGCAGATAGCCCAAAGCCACCGACAGCAGCATGGTGAGCAGCCCGATAATCAGGGAAATACGCCCGGCCAGCAGCAGGCGGGTATAGACATCGCGACCGAGGAAGTCGGTGCCCAGCCAGTGCCCGGCGCCCGGCGGCTTGTTAATCATCAGCGCGTCGGTCGCGTCATCTTTCCATGGCGACCAGATGGGCCCCAGCACGCACCACGCCGCCATTACCACCAGCAACACCAGGCATAACATCGCCAGCCGGTTGCGTTTCAGCGTCTGCCACGCCTGGCGCCACGGCGATGGCGCGATCTGCGCCAGCGCCGGGATCTCCGCTTTGCGCAGGCGGCGTTGCGTTGAAAACAGGGAGCTGAGCATCATGACCTCACTCGAATGCGCGGGTCGGCCCACGCGTACAGAACATCGGCGATCAGGTTGCCCAGGATGGTGAGCACCGCCAGAAACAGGGTAAAACCCATCAGGACCGGATAATCGCGGGCGGCCAGAGAGTCGATGTGAATGTGCCCCGCGCCGGGCCAGTTAAACACTTTTTCGGTGATGATGGCGCCGGAAAACAGCCCCGGCAGCTCAAAGCCGAGGAGGGTGATAATCGGCAGCAGCGCATTACGTAGCGCGTGTTTAAAGATCACCGTCCGTTCGCGCAGCCCTTTGGCGCGGGCGGTGCGGATAAAATCCATCTTTACCACGTCGAGCATGCTGGCGCGGAAGTAGCGCGTCAGGCTGCCGGCCTGCAGCATCACCAGCGCCAGCACCGGCAGCACCAGATGCGCGGCCACCTGCAGGAGATAGTCCCAGCCGCGGTCATCGCTGCCGGTGTTGGTCATGCCGCCGACCGGCAGCCAGTGCAGATCGACGGCAAACCACTTAATCAACAGCAGGCAGAGGAAAAAGGTCGGGAAAGACATGGCGGCAAAAACCGCCACGCTCACCAGATGGTCGAACAGCGAATTCGGTTTCATGGCCGACACCATCCCCACCGTCAGGCCAATCCCCCAGTAAAAAACCAGCGCAATGCTCGCCAGCAGGAAGGAGTTCCAGATGTACTGGTTCAGCAGCTGGCTGACCGGAATCTGGTACTGCAGGGAGAACCCCAGGTCGCCTTGCAGCAGCTGGCCGAGCCAGTGCAGGTAACGGGTGAACAGCGGCTGGTCGAGGCCGTAAATGGCTTTCAGTTCGGCGGCGCGGGCGGCGGTCAGCGTGATATTACCGTCGATAAAGTCACCGGGCGTTTTGGCAAACAGCATAAAGATGATAAAGGAGGCCAACAGCAGCATCGGCAGGGTTTGCAGCAGCCGTCTCAGGATGAAATTTCTCATGACACTCTCACATCAGCCGCCGGGAGTCCCCGGCGGCAGGCGTTTTTATTTGACGATTTTCACGTCCGGCAGGCTGCCGGTCAGACCGTTATAGATATCCGGTTTAAAACCGCTCACCCGGGCGCTGCTGGCAGAGAGAATTTCGCGGTAGCCGAGGAAGATAACCGGCGGGTCTTCCGCCAGCACTTTATACAGCTGGTGGTAGATCGGTTTACGCTTCTCGACGTCGAGCACCGAGTTGCCGGCGTTAATCAGCCGATCGACCTGCGGATTGTGATAGCCCGACTCTTTCGCTTCGCTACTGTAGAAGTCCCATACCCCGTCATGCGGGTCGTTCAACGTACTGGTGCTGAAGGAGGCGAGGTCGTAGTTGCCCGCTTTGCGCTGCGCCATCAGGGCGTTGAAATCCACAACCTGAGGTTTCAGCTGCACGCCAATCTGCTGCCAGTTCTCTTTGGCGATGGGGATCAGCGCATCGTTAAGCACCTTCTTGCTTACCAGCAGCGTGAGCTCCAGCCGTTTTCCATCCTTCACGCGGATGCCGTCCGGCCCCGGTTTCCAGCCGGCCTCGTCGAGCAACTTTTTGGCCTGTGCCGGATCGTATTGGTAGGGATTCACGCCGTCAGCGTTATAGGCCCATGAGATGGGGGCGATGGGTTCAATCGCCACCTTGCCATATCCCTGGTACACCACATCCACCAGCTTCTGGCGGTCGAGACCGTAGATTAGCGCCTGGCGGACTTTGGCGTCCTGCAGCGCCGGGCGGCGGACGTTGAATTCCACCTGGCTGTAGTCGCTGGAGCCATACAGATTGATATTGGCGAAGCCGAGCATTTTCAGCTGTTCAATATCATCCGGGCGCGAGGTAAAGGCGTCGTAATCGGTTTCCCCGGTCTGGAACAGCTGGAAATTGGTCGACGGGTTGGTGACGCGATAGATAAAGCGCGGCGTCGGCGGGGTGCCGCGGTAGAAGCGGCTGTTGGCGTGGAAACGAATCTCCTGGCCCGGAATATATTTGTCATAGACATACGGGCCGTTCCCCAGCGGTTTTCCATGCAGGCTGCGCAGATAGTCAAGCTGGCCGCGCTGGTAGCCTTGGCCATAGTAGGCTTTGGAGAGCACCGGGCCGCCGATTTTCGCCAGCGTCGTGGCCCCTGGCTGAGTGGTGGTCACCTGCAGCGTGAGCGGGTCGATGACTTTCAGTCCGCTGACGCTGTCCGCTTTTCCGGCCTTATATTCGGCGCCGCCGGCAATGTTGGCGAGGGTGATGTCGATATCGCCGTCATATTTCGGGTCAAGCAGAACGGTGAGGGTAAAGGCGACGTCTTCCGCGGTGAGCGGCGAGCCGTCGCTGAAGGTCAGATTCGGCCGCAGCTTGATGGTATACACGGTGTTATCCGCGCTCACGGTCCAGCTTTCAGCCAGACCCGGCACCAGGTTGCCGTGGCTATCCCAGTCGATTAGCCGTGAAAAGATGACGTTAGTGACGTTTTCGTCCCAGCCGTTAACGAAGAAGTAGGGGTTAAAGATCCCCTGCGGCTCGGAAATGCCGGCGACGACGGTATCTTTGCGCAGTTTAGCCGCGGCCGGGATCTGGCTGACATCGCTGGCCGGGGTGATCCCTTCTTTTAAGATTTCATCGGCGCTGGCTGCAGAGGAAAATGCTACCGTGCTGCTCAGTAGGGCGATGTTAAGAGCAAGCGAGAATCGCGTTTGTTTGGTTTTTAATCCGTGCAGTAGTCTGGACAAAAGTGCTCCCTCATCAAATAATTGCGTTTAAATTTACAATTCATGACGAAAGATAAGAGGCGCGCCCCGGCCTGTCTAACAACGAAAAGATATGATTTATATCTAATCGTCATTAGCAAATAAGTGGAAATAAAATGCCACTTTTGTATTAAGTGGCAGTATTTTCCACCACAGGCTCCGTGCCCAGCGTCAGGCGATCCGCCACCCAGCCGTGCTGGTGCCATGTGCCGTCGTCAAACGGCTGCGGCAGGCGTACGCGCAGCTGGCCGATGACCCGTCCCTGGATTTGTTCACAGCTGGCGTGCAGCAGGCTGGCGCCGGTACCCAGCAACGAAGCAATATGCTGCAGGTTCGGTTCACAGCCGCTGCTGCCGTCAAAATGCAGCGTCACCAGCTGGGAGCCGGCGACCGGCGGGGCATTTTCGCCGGGGCGGCCATGATGCAAGGTGCGGGTCAAGCTGCGGGTGACGTCATGTTGCGGGTTGCCGAAAACCCGCCACACTTCGCCCTGTTCGATGATCTTGCCGCCCTCAAGCACCGCGACCCGGTCGCACAGGGTACGAATGACGTCCATTTCGTGGGTGATGAGGATGATGGTCAGCCCCAGGCGCTGGTTAATTTCTTTCAGCAGCTTCAGCACCGCGAGGGTGTTTTCCGGGTCGAGAGCGGAGGTGGCCTCATCGCAGAGCAGAATTTCCGGCTGGGTGACCAGCGCCCGGGCGATGCCGGTACGCTGTTTCTGCCCGCCGGAGAGTTTTGCCGGCCAGCTGTCGCGCAGGGCGCTCAGACCCACCAGCTCCAGCATCTCATCCACCCGTCGCTGCCTCTCCGCGCGCGGAACGCCGGCCATTTTGAGCGGCAGTTCCACGTTCTGCGCCACCGTTTTAGTCGCCATCAGGTTGAAGTGCTGGAAGATCATCGCCACCCGGCGGCGCAGATCCCGTAGCTGGGTACGTGAATAGCGCAACGTCTGTTCGCCGTGAATGACGATCTCGCCGCTGTCGGCGCTTTCCAGGCGATTAAACAGGCGCAACAGGGTGGATTTCCCGGCGCCGCTGCGCCCGATAATGCCAAAAATTTCGCCCTGGTAGAGCGTCAGGTCGATATCCTGCAAGGCCTGAACGCCGTTGGGATAGGCTTTGCCGACACCGGTCAGCTGAATATGCGGTACCGCAGTTTGTTCTAAAGTCACGCTGGTAAGCTCCGTCAGCCTTGAAATACCGGCAGCGCGAGGGCCGCCGGGCTCGTCCGGTTATCAGAAACCGGGGACAATTTTGCCTTGGTAGCGGGTCAAAATAAAATGGCGCACCGCGTCGGAATGCAGGGCTTTTGCCAGCTTCTGAATTCCCGGGTCGTTGAGGTTATCGGGGCGAGCGACCAGATACTCGACGTACAGATCGCTGCCTTTTTCCACCAGCAGCGCCTTGTCGGTGTCAATGCCGGCTTCCAGCGCATAGTTGGCGAAAATAAATGCCAGATCGACCTGGTTGACCGCGCGGGCCAGCATCGCCCCTTCCAGTTCACGAATTTTGAAATGGTGCGGGTTGGCGACGATATCCCGGGTTGCCGACTGCGGATCTTGCGGGTTTTTCAGGGCGATCAAACCCGCATCGCTCAGCATCACCAGCGCCCGTCCGGTGTTCACCGGATCGTTAGGGATTGCGATGGTGGCGCCATCCGGCAGCTCTTTGAGGGTTTTGTATTTGCTGGAGTAGGCGCCGAAAGGTTCGATGTGCACGCCCACTACCGGCACCAGCTGGGTGTGGCGCGTCTGGTTGTAGTTATCGAGGAAAGGGCGGTACTGGTAGTAGTTAGCATCAAGATGCTTCTCCGCCAGCTGTTGGTTGGGCTGAATAAAGTCGTTAAAAACTTTGATGTTCAAATCCACGCCCTGTTTGGCCAGCTCCGGCTTTACGAACTCGAGGATTTCCGCGTGCGGTACCGGCGTGGCGCCGACGGTCAGCGTTTCGTTGGCGGCCGCCGGTAAGGAGAAGAGGGCCAGCAGCCCGGCAGCGATAAGGGTCTTTTGCACTATGTTGTTCATTGTCTTTTCCTGGAAAAGTAGCGTGTCTTTGTTATTTGCGGCTCATGTACCGCACAAGGCGATCGCCGCTCATCTGTAAAATCTGTACTAAGGCGATCAGCAGCAGAACGGTGATGACCATCACGTCGGTCTGAAAGCGTTGATAGCCGAAACGGATCGCCAGGTCCCCCAGTCCGCCGCCGCCGATGACGCCCGCCATCGAGGTGTAATCCACCAGCAGGATGGCGGTGACCGTCACCGCAGCGACTAACCCTGAGCGCGATTCCGGCAACAGGGTGTGCCAGATCAGCTGCGCGGTATTGCCTCCCATTGACCAGCTGGCCTCCACCAACCCGTGGTCCACCTCGCGTAAGGCGGTTTCCACCAGCCGGGCGAAGAAGGGCGCACAGCCCGCCACCAGCGGCGGAATGGTGCCCTGCACGCCGAGGGAGGTGCCGGTGATCAGGGTGGTGACCGGGATCATCACGATCAGCAGGATGATGAACGGCAGCGAGCGCAGCACGTTGACGCAGAACGACAGCAGGCGATACAGCCGTGGGGCGTGCAGCAGCCGCGGCTGGCCGGTGAGATAGAGTACGATGCCCAGCGGTAGACCGATCAGCACGGTAAAGCCCAGCGACCAGCCCAACATGGTTAAGGTATCGAGGCCCGCGAGGGCCACGTCGTTCCAGTCGATATCGGCGAAAAACTCCAGCACGGTGGCCACCTCAGTTCCAGTCATGACGCTGGGGGCGAATGCCGTTTAAGACCCAGTTGCCGAGCAGCTGATATTTCCAGCGTACCGGATCGTGCAGGGTGTGAACCCGGGCATTCCGCCAGTGGCGATCGAAGTTGTGACTGCTGCTGGTGGAGCGGGTACCGCTCAGTTCAAACAGGCGGCTGGCGGCCTCCAGCGCGACTTCGGTGGTAAAGACCTTGGCCCGGGCGACGGCGATGGAGGCCTGGGCCACATTCTCTTCATTCAGGGTATGCCTGAACTGGTCCAGTACCTTGCCCGCCCGCTCCAGCAGCGCCTCGGCGGCGGCCAGCCGACTATCGATCTGCCCGATATGATAGATGGTGAGCGGATCTTCACTGGCGCGCTCGACGCCGGCATCAATCCACGGCCGGGCGAATTCGCGCACGAATGCGACCGTGTCGTTAAGGGCGGCGCGGGCGATCCCGGCATCTATCGCCGCGGTGGTCAACTGCGCGAACGGCCCGGCGAGAGTTGGCGTGGCATAGGATTGCCACGTCGGGAACAGGTGGAACGGCGCCACGGCGAGATCCTCCGCCAGTACCGTGCCGCTGGCGGTATTGCGCTGGCCGAGGCAGGCCCAGTCGTTGACCACCGTCAGACCGGCGCTGTCGCGCGGGACGAACGCCAGTTGGGCGCGATCGTCGGCATCGAGTGCGAGGATCCCGAGCCAGTGGGCGTACAGCGACCCGGTGCAATAGCCTTTCCGCCCGTTGATATACAGGCCTTCCGCGCGCCTTTCCAGCCGGGTACGGATATCGAGCACCGTTTTACCGCCGGTCTCCGAGAGGGCGTTGGCGAAGCGGTGGCCCTGTAAGACCAGATCAAAAAAGAAGGCCTGTTGTGCGGCGCTCCCCTGCAGGCGGATGTCTTCCAGCAGGCAATAATGGTTTTGCGGAATTTGCCCGAGCGACGGGTCGGCGGCGGAAACAATCGCAATCACCTGGGCCAGCGTGGCGGCGGAAACCTCGGCACCTCCCCATTGCTTCGGCACCGTAATCCCCCACAGCCCGCTATTGGAAAAGGCATCAATAATTTCCGGCGGCACCACGCCGCTGCGGTCGCGTTCCGCGGCGCCGGGTTGCAGCAGCCGGGCGATTTCATGGGCGACGGCAATGGCTTCTTCATCGCTGCGGATGACGTGCGCGTCCGGCGCATAGCGGGTGTAGCTGATAGGCTCTTTGCTCTCTGACATACTGATTTCTCGTGGTTAACTAAATAGCATATGCAAAAAATAGATAACTAAATAATCTATCATTCCAATAAGTTATATCTACAAAAGCAAAGGGTGTGCCAACTTCACGATTTTTTTTAGATAATTAAAATCAATGCGTTATGTTTTTACCGGCCGGCGCCGCTGCTGCAAAGGCAACTGCGGTGCATCGGCGCTGTTGCATTCACGACAGACGGAGAAGGGAACTTGCTGAAAACATCGTTATGTAGTGTGATATATAGCGAAATGACCATCTGGGGATCGAAATGAATCTGTTTATGTTTTATGTCGGCGGCAATGCGGGTAAATCAAATATTGAAGTGCATGACATTCAGTTTGTGGTCGCGCAAACCCCTCAGCAGGCCTGGCCGGCCCTGCGCAAGGCCTGGTTCGGCGATGCCGATAAAATTCATGTCGATGGCTACAGCCGGATTCGCTGGGCCGATGGCTATGATGTGACATTAGCCAAAGAGCCCGCCAGCGGCGGCCTGAAACTGTTTTTCATCAATGCCGGCGGCTATCGCCCGGATACGCTGGCGGAACTGCATGAGTTCGATCTGTTCGTGGCGCACGACGCGCGGGAGGCGAAAGAGAAAGCGCTGGACAAACTGCTCCGCGGCGCCCAACAGCAGCATAAGGATAATTTAACCGCGGTCGACGATTGCCTGCTGCTGGATAAGGTGGGCGACTGGTATCTGCATCTGACCCCCAACGCGGCAGGCGTCGCGGCGAAGCCCGAGTGGCAAGGCTATCAACCTATTGGCGTGTAGTGCCGCGCCCGCTCTGACGCCTGACACAAGATTGTGAAGGCGTCAGGGAAGCGGTTGCCAGAGCGCGTCCGGCTCGGCAAACCCCGTCTCGACCTCGGCGAAGAACCGGCTGGCATGCAGGCCATCAACAAAGGCGTGATTGAATTTGCCGGCGACCGGGATCAGGCCGTTTTTCAGTTTGCCCCAGGTGATGGCGGGCACCGCGGCGCCGACATAATATTCGGCGTGGGTGATTGCGCTGAAATGCAGCCATGGCAGGCAGCTTGCGCAGAAGAAATGTTCGCCGTCAACGAGCAGCGGCGCCGGATCGGCGGTTTTTGCCGCCGCAATATTCGGCGCTGCCGCCCGGCTAAAGGCGGAAAAATCACGGGCGTTGTCGCACCAGACCTGGCGAAAACCCTGCCGGGTCGTCATCACCGGGGTCATCACTGAAATCTCAGCGTATTCGATAATATCATCGCCCAGCAGACGTTGCTTGAGCTGAGGGACGGCGTTAGCTGCCCGTAATAGCGCATACAGCGCCAGCTGGAAAAAGGAGACCTGCCGGTCCCTGGCGCATTCATACAGGCGCTGCGCTTCTACCGGCACGCAGAGGTTAAAGCCGGGATTGGCAAAGGTGCGATAAAACGCGAAATGGTCTTTACGAGGCCAGTTTTCTTTGTCAATAAGACGATAGTGAGGCATGGCGGGCTCCTGGTCTGTAGGGGGGCAGAAATGACTATGCGACAATTTCAATCAGGTTGCCATCCGGGTCTTTGATCACCGCCTCATAATAGCCGTCGCCGGTAGTCCGCGGCGGGGAGACCAGGATCCCTTGCCCATCGGCGCGTTTCGCCAGCGCGTCGACCTGCTGCGCACCGCCTACGGCAATAGCCAGATGGACCCAGCCGGTGTGATTATTGTCCGCCGTTGCCTCGGTGAGACCCGGCTTGCTCATCAGTTCTATGGCAATATCGTCACCGATCTTCACAAAGTAGGATGTAAAACCGGGGTTGGTCCGGCTGCAATATTTTTCATTGATTTGGCCCTGAAAGAAATCGGTCCAGAAGCGGGCCTGCTGTTCAAGCTGGCGGGTCCATAAGGCGATGTGGGCGACTTTCATTGTAAACCTCGTTGTAGCGTATGTTGACAGACGCCGGGCAATGCGTGAACATGCTCTTTATTGCTCGGTTAAGGTTATTTCAGGAGTTATAATGCTCGATTATGCAGCTTTCCCACAGCAGCGACAAGCGCTTATTTGCCAGATTCTGCAGGAGAATGGTCGGGTGGTCTGTGCGGAACTGGCAATCCGCTTAAATGTCTCGGAGCATACAATTCGCCGGGATCTACATGAACTTAGCAAAGATGGCTTCTGTAAAAAGGTTTACGGCGGGGCGGTGATGAACCTGCCGGAGGCCGGAGATTACAGCGCGCGGAAAGACAAAAATGCGGCAACAAAAATCAGAATCGCGCAAAAATGCGCAAGACTGGTGAAACCCGGAGGCTGCATTTTTATCGATACCGGTACCACCAATCTGGCGATGGCGGAGGCCTTGCCCGCGGAGCTGGCGCTGACGGTGGTGACCAACTCACCGGAAATCGCCGCGGCGTTGCTGAAAAAACCGCTGTATGACGTGGTGATTCTCGGCGGCCAGGTTCAACGGGCCTCGGGTGGCTGCGTCGGGACTTCGGCGGTGGCCCAGCTGCAGGGCGTGCTGTTTGACCAGGGTTTTATCGGCGGCTGTGCGATGGCGCCGGAATCCGGCCTGACCGGGTTTGACTACGCCGATTGTGAATTCAAAAAAGCGGTGATTAAGCAGTGCAGCGAGATTATCGTCGGCCTGACCTCAGACAAGATCCCGGCGGTGGCGCGTTTCGTGGTGGCTGAAAGTAGCGCCATCGATGTGCTGGTGGTGGAAGAGAACGTCAGCCGGGAATATAGCGCCACGTTTCGCGAGCACGATATCCGGATTTATACCGTCTGAACGGGAGGAACGCCGCCGCATCTGGCGTCTCGTGACCGCTCGATCGACATATTGCCGGCAGGCTGCCGGCTCCACTTCAATGCTCTTTCGCGCTAAAACCGCAACAAAATTGTCAGTTTTATTAACGATTCCCATTCAGCCCGGCGGTGCTACACTAGCAAACTGTGATCTTTGTCATACCGTAATTCATACCGAGAAAAGAGACACTGCTATGCAACATATCATTGAGGGTTTCCTCAACTTCCAGAAAGAGATCTTCCCGCAGCGTAAAGAACTCTTCCGTAGCCTGGCCTCCAGCCAGAATCCGAAAGCGCTTTTCATCTCCTGCTCAGACAGTCGCCTGGTACCAGAACTGGTCACCCAGCAGGAACCGGGACAGCTCTTTGTCATTCGTAACGCGGGGAATATCGTGCCCTCATTCGGCCCTGAACCGGGCGGCGTATCCGCGACCATTGAGTATGCCGTTGTCGCCCTCGGCGTCACCGATATTGTTATTTGCGGCCACTCTAACTGCGGGGCGATGACTGCGGTCGCGACCTGCCAGTGTCTGGATTCGATGCCGGCGGTTTCCCACTGGCTGCGCTATGCCGATGCGGCAAAAGCGGTCGTGGAAAAGAGAACCTGGGATAGCGAAATCGATAAAGTGAATGCCATGGTACGTGAAAACGTCATTGCGCAGTTGAACAACATCAAAACTCACCCGTCGGTTGCCGTGGGCCTGCGTGATAAGGCCCTGCGCCTGCACGGCTGGGTCTATGATATCGAAAGCGGCGTCATCGGCGCGCTCGATAAGAATACCGGGACCTTCGTCTCGCTGTCTGAGAACCCTGACGTCTACTTCGCGTAATTTCGCTCTTCAGGGCAGGGAAGCCCTGGGTATCCGCGCCCCGCTTTTTTACTCTTCTCCCATCTTCGCTGTGGCTTTCCTGTCGCCTTCGGCATGCCGGGCCATCACCCGCGCATCTGCCATACTCATTACTGCTTTGCCATCGCTGCGAAAGGAGGGGGAATGATTAAGCTGTGTAAAACCTGCGGCACGTCATATGACGAAAGAAGTGCCACAATCTTACGCTGTAAGATTTGTGACGATGAGCGCCAGTATGTCCCGGCCAGCGGGCAGGCGTGGCTAGCCTTTGAGGATCTCATCAGCCGTCATACCAACGCCTGGCAGCAGCATCACCGCGCGCTGTTTAGCCTTACAACCGTTCCCCGGTTCGCCATCAACCAGCGCGCCTTTCTGCTCAGAACGCCGCAGGGCAATATTCTGTGGGATTGCATTGCCAACCTCGATGCCGCCACGCAGGCGTTGATAACTGCGCTCGGCGGTATCCATGCCATCGCGATTTCCCACCCCCATTACTACACCACCATGCAAGATTGGGCGGATGCCTTTGACGCGCCAATCTATCTGCATGCCAGCGATAGCGAGTGGATCGTGCGCCATAGTCCGGCGATTCGTTTGTGGGAAGGCGATGCGCTTGCGCTATGCCCCTCGGTACAGCTGTTGCGGCTGGGCGGGCATTTCGCCGGGGGAACCGTTCTGCACTGGCGTGAGGGCGATGGCGCGCTGCTGGTGGGCGACATTCTGCAGGTGACCCCCGGGGCGGACGCGGTCTCTTTTATGTGGAGCTACCCGAATATGCTGCCGCTGCCCGCGTCGGCGATTGAACACATCATGCAGCGCCTGGCCGGCGTGCAGTTTGCCCGCCTGTACGGGGCCTTCGCAGGGCAAAATATGACGGAAAACGCGGATGAAAGGGTACAGCGTTCCGCACAGAAATATCTCGCCTGCCTGCGTGGATAACGAGCGTTAAGCGCGATGAGAGGCCCTTTTTACCGGCCTCTCATCGCAAGCTAACCGTGGAAATTGCCGTTACAACACTCCGTCGCCGCCATCCGAGCACCAGACCTGGCCTGAGGTGAAGGAACAGGCGTCAGAAGCGAGGGTTACGTACAGCGGGGCGATCTCTACCGGTTGTCCCGGACGGCCCAACGGCGTATCGGCGCCGAACTGGCGGACTTTTTCCTCCGGCTGGCCGCCGCTCGATTGCAGCACCGTCCAGTAGGGACCGGGAGCGACCGCGTTGACCCGAATGCCTTTTGGCCCTAGCTGTTTGGCCAGCGATTTGGTGAAGGCGACCAGGCAGGCTTTGGTCTGCGCATAGTCAAAGAGAATCGGGCTGGGCTTAAAGGCCTGCACGGAAGAGGTATTGATGATCGTGCTATGGGCCTGAAGATGGCGCAGCGCGGCTTTGGTTATCCAGAACGGCGCGTAGACATTGGTCTTAAAGGTGGCGTCGAAATCGGCGGTCGCGAGATCTTCCAGCGATTCGCAGTACTGCTGGCGCCCGGCGTTATTGACCACAATATCGAGGCCGCCCAGTTCGCTGACGGCTTTTTCAACCAGCACCTGGCAAAACGCTTCGCTGCGAATATCACCGGGAAGCGCGACCGCTTTGCGCCCTTCGGCGGCAATCAGAGCGATCACCTCCCGGGCATCAGATTCCTCTTCCGGCAAATAGTTTATCGCCACGTCGGCGCCTTCGCGAGCAAAGGCGATCGCCACCGCGCGGCCAATACCAGAGTCACCGCCGGTAATCAGCGCTCTTTTCCCCGTAAGCCGCGCAGAACCAAGGTAACTGGTCTCACCGTGATCCGCTACAGGGACCATTTCAGATGCTAAACCGGGCGGCGTTTGCGGCTGGTCGGCAAAAGGGGGCTGGGGATACTGGGCTGTGAGTGTTGCGTTATCGCTCATACGGTCCTCCTGCGCTAAAACCTTAAGGATAGGCCGGATGGCGCGCGGTGGGGGATATTGGGACTATTCATCCGCCGCCCGCGCCATGGTGAATCGCCGCGGTAAAACAGTATATGGGGGGCTAATACGCTGATTGCCGGGCAGGTTTGCCAACAGGTGATGCGCGGCGGATAGCGCTATTTTCGGATGATTCTCGCCATTTAGTCGGGAATATTTTCAATCGGGACGCCGCCGTGAAAAGGGTATTAGCCGTCGTCGGTTGGAATAATCGAAATTTGGCCGTTACTTTCCAGAATGGCATATTTTATTTTCTCCAGACGGGTAATCCCGTGGTGCTGCCGGGCGGCCAGCAGAATATCATCAACAGAAATATTCACTTTTTGAATTTTGCTGTTCATCGCGACGCCGTTTTCCACCACGATAACGGGCGCGCCATCAAGAAAATCCTCAGCCGGCGAAAAGTGTTTTTTGATATAACCAAATAAAATATCCATGCCCACCAGGGTTACAATCGTAATCATCGCCCCGGTGAGCGAATAATCGGTAGACAGCAGCGCCTGCTGGGTGGCTTCGCTGATGATCAGTAACAGAATTAAGTCGAAACTGGTCAGCTGCATTAACGTTCTTCGCCCGGCAATCTTAAATACAATCAGCAGAATAATGTAGATTGTCACGGCCCGGAGCACCATTTCCATGATCCCTCCTAGGGATAAATAAACTGGCTGAAGGACAGCGGCGGCCGATCGTTAATGCGCACGACGTTGGTCATCCTGCCGGCTTGCCGCGGCGTGACGCTCAGCCACAGAGAGAGCGGAAGGTGGGGCGTCGCCTGGTTATAAACCAGATACAGCGTGCCGCCGCGACTGTACATTTTATCGGGCTCCAGGCGAATATCTCCGATTTGAAAGCGCGTCAGCAGAGTATCGCCGAAACTGATGGTCAGCTGCTGCGCCGTGACCTTTTGTACCTCAATATTGATATCCATTGCGCTCATTAATCTGCCGAAGCGTTGATAGTGAATCCTGAGCGTCGCGGTCGCATTTTGTTTACTCGCCGCGCTGAAATAGCCGTTTGAAAATACGCCGGCCAACGCGGCCATGATGACGAAAGTCAACAAAACCACGCCAAAGCGGCGGAATTGATATTCAAAACGCAGCGCGCGTTCGTTTTCCGAGATACGCGGCACTTCCTGTTTTTCCTGATTCATAGAAAAACCTCATCGGCTCGTTTGCGGTAAGGAAACACACGCGAAGCGCCCACCGAGTCTGTTTCAGACTATGCGTAAATCATTTAGCTTGTGAAAAGTAATCCTGGCAACCAGGCTTTATAAGTCTAGTTGAGGAACCGGCGCAGGGCTTTAGAGACCCGCGCGCCTGCGATGTCTGCTTCCTGCCGCCGGCTCATCAACAACCGCAATCACCCACGCTGCTACCGGAGGTATGAATGAGGGTATTGATGGCTAATGATTCCGCGAAGCGCGGCAGCCACCCGGCAAAAGACGACCCGCGCGAACAGGGGGAAATACCGCGTAAACGCGATGATAGTGAGGATCATAAGCACGATCCTTTTCACCCGGCTCCCGGGCAGCGTTAAGATTCGCGGTCACAGCTCTGTCGGCGGCAAACGCCTGCGGCGACGGGACGCCGGCCGGGAAATGGCTCCGGCCATGGCCTCAGCCATCTCGGCGCAGGCGGTAATGCCCTGCACAAAGGGCTGATCATGCATTAACCACGGCAGCGCCGCGAACGCCACGCGGCCTCGTACCTCCGCGGGCTCCTGTAAAGTGTAGTCGTCACCCACGTCCGGGATATCGTCACCGGTCGCCTGCAGCTGCTCACGTAACGTCGGGAAGGGCAGATCTTTCGTTTTTAGCGCTCTTTGCCCGCGCGCATCGATAAAGACATCATAGGTGGCCTGGTTTTCCCGGGTGGTAATCACCGTTTTGTCCTCTTCGATCGCCATCTGGTAATCCTCGCCGAGGGCGAGAATACGGATTACCCCGGCTTCGCGGAGCGCCAGCAGGCGGCGGATCGACTCCGATGGAATCGCGGCGTAATTATCGATGAACACCCGGGCGAGCCCGGCGCGAAAGCGTTGACTATCCCGCTCATCCAGATGCGGGACAATCTCCTGCACGGCCTCATGCAGCCGGAGGATGACATAACGCCACGGGACGGTGTATTTCTCGCGCTTGTTGCGTTCGACCTCCATAAGGTTGGCCTGCGCCCAGTGAAACGGGTCGTGTTTGTGTCGTTCACGGAACCACGCGTCGCTGAAGCTATCGGCGTCCAGCGTCGGGAGAGCGATGCCGGCGCTCCATTGCGGATCGGCGCGGTCGATCTCCGCAGCCATCAGCCGGAAGACCCGGTCAAGTAAACCTGCTGAACCGGCGGCAATCGCCTTTTCCAGCGCGTCAGGCGTCACCACCGCAAGCGGTTCATAGGGAATCGGGCAGTAAAAATCCGCTTCCGGCAGAATACCGGAGCGCGACATCAGGACGATATTCAGCGCTTCGCTGGCCGGATTGAGCCTGAACTGCAGCGGTCGATCGGCGGATTCGACAAACTCGCCGTGCTGAACCACGACGGCCATCGCGGCATCAATACCGCTCAACGATGTGCCCATGATACCGACCCTGCACGCCGGGATCTCCGCATCCATCAGGCCGGACCATGGGCTGGGGAAGAAGGTGCGGGTGGACTCCTCTTCAGCGGGCCAGACGTGGCCCGTGGCGATGACCACGAGATCGAAGCGTTCCGCCACCGGCTCACCTTGCGCCCATACCCTGACGCCTTCTGCCGTGGCCTGCAGGTCGGTGACCTCACAGGATTCATGCACCGTCAACGGGAAGCCTTGTTGTTTAGCCCTGGCGATCAGGCCGATAAACTGATCGCGAAAATACTCGCCAAGCAGGATACGCGGAAGAAACTGGCGAATATGCAGCGAGTCATCGCTGACGCCATAGCGGGCAAGGTGCTCCTCGCTTTGCTGTTTCAGCCAGTCGATATAGGGACAGAGGATCGGGGGGATTTCAATACTGGCGATATTGGCCAGCATCATGCGCGAGTTTTCTTCGTCGCTGTATGGCATGCCGACGCCGGCCTGACGCGCCTGCTCATAGACCGTCACCGCCAGCGGCTGCTGATATTTTAACAGGGAAAAAAGGGTGTAAATCCCGGTGGGGCCGGCGCCGATAATCGCAATTTTCTTCATGCATAATCACCCGTGATAAGCGTTCTTCCATTGCAGTTTCCCGCCAGCCGGATGGTTAACCGGGCAAAGCGATCTGCGCCTGAGGTACAGCAGCGGGAGCCGGATTTAAGTGTGGTCGAAAACCCCGCCGCTAGCCAGCTGGATGCATGCGGTCTGTGCATCGCCGTCGGCTTGCGGCTGCCGGGTAATAAAAAGGGGGCCCCTGAGCCCCCATGAGTTTTCCACTTTCATATCGCTCAGGGCAGAGGAAACTGTTTAAAGGCCGGATGAGCTTCTGCTATTTCGCTATGGGCGAGAATGTAGTGGAAGTCATGCGCCTTAACCACTTCGGGGATCATCGCTTGAATAAAGGTCCATACCACAGCGCTGGTAACCGATACCTGATCGAGTCGTGCGTTGAGCGCGCGTTTTTCCAGCGCGGCGTTCCATTCCCGGCAGGCAGACAGCAGCTGCCAGGTGATGCGTTCAATCCACGGTTGATGCTGTTTCTCTGGCGGCCGTAAGTGGTGCTCGTAAACATGCTGTACGGCTTTTTCGCTGGCAGCCAGAATCAACCCCAGAGTCTGCAGATCTTCGGCCAGCGCAGGACCGATGACGGGTAGCAATTTACGCTGCATATCCGCCTGGGATTCGAAGTAATGGAGGATCAGCGTGGAGTCCATCAGCCGTACGGCGTTATCCAAAACCAACGTAGGCGCCTTGACCACCGGGTTTATTTGGGCAAAGGGCTCAACGGCACTAAACACCGAAAGCGGCAGGTGTTCAAATTCGACACCGTACAGCACCAGAGATACCGCGACGCGCCTTACGTAAGGAGAGTCCATCATGCCAATGAGTTTCATCATTATTCCTGTTTTCCTGTCTCTGAAAGGAGAATACCGGGTCGTTCAAGGTGCGCCGGGGAGGGATCTCACGGCTCGCTTTGCCCCCGGAAGCAGAAAGACATTACGCTAAAGTGGCGATAACGAATATTACGCATTTCTTACCTGAGATGTCAGAATGACTGACGGTATCGTCGCCTGAGGTTTAACCCCTGGGCTGTGGTAACGTTTACGTCCCGGATCTGGAACATCAGGAGCTGCTTCATGTCGGATTACCCACCGATCGCCAGTTTACGGAGTTTTGAGGCCGTTGCCCGGCTTGGTAGCGTGACGCTGGCGGCGAAAGAGCTGCATGTCACCCATTCTGCGATCAGTCAGCAAATTAAAGTGCTGGAAGATATGCTCGGCGTGAGATTGTTTATTCGTCACGGGCGTGGGGTACAGATTAATGAAGAGGGGAGACTGTATGCGATGCATGTCCGCGAGGCGCTGAATCATATCGCTGATGCGACTCGTCTGGTCCACGTTAAGCCGCGAACGACGACGTTAACCTTAGCCGCGGTACCTTCTTTTACCTGCCACTGGCTATTGCCACGGTTGGATCGCTTTCGCGCCAGATATCCCCATATCACCTTGCGGCTGCTGGTCAGCCTGACGCTCACCAACATGCAGCAGGAAGCGGTGGATATCGCCATTCGCATGGGGAAAGGCGACTGGGAAGGGTTGGAAAGCCGCTATATGTTTGCCGACGAGCTGATTGTGGTGGCCGCGCCGCATTATAACGGCGGCTCGCTGCCCACGACGCCACAAGAGGTGGCGGCCAGTAAGATTATATTTTCTATGGAATCGTGGAAAACCTGGTGTCTGAATGCCGGGCTGGAGCGTGAGATCGTCGCTGGCGGACTCTGTATTAACGACTCGAATCTGGTTCTGGAAGCCGTTCGTCTCGGCAATGGCGTTGCGCTCGAGCGGCGTTCCCTGGTCCAGGGGGCGATAGATCGAGGAGAGCTGGTCCAGGTCACCACCTGCTCTGCCCCTTATCCCTGGCCATACTGGTTGGTTACCTCGCAGCAAACTGCAAAGAAGGCGGATGCCTCTTTGTTCATCGCCTGGCTTAATGAAGAACTTGCGGCCTGGCGCCAGCGAGGGGATTTACCGGCGACGCTATAGCATTGTTCTGGCGCTTCCAATGGGTTCGCTTAACGGCGGCTGGACTGCGTGAATTCCCGTACCAGCGCCAGAAAAGCGGCCAGCCCGGCGGAAGGATGTCGTCTGCCGGGATAATACAGACACAGGCCGGGAAAAGGGGGCGTCCAGTCGTCCAGCAAACGGATGAGCCGGCCGGCCTGAATATCCTCGATGACATCCTGCTCAAGAAAGAAACCGATTCCCGCATGCTCCAGTACCGCAATTCGTGCCAGTGACGCCTCATCCAGCGTCAGCTGCCCGCGGACGTCGACCTGTAGCGCTTCTCCTTGCTTCTCGAGGTGCCAGCGATAAAGGGAACCGTCGGGTAGACGCACCCGGATGCAGGGGTGATTGAGCAGATCGGCGGGGGTTTCAGGCCGTGTGTGGTGCGACAGATAGTGCGCCGAGGCCACCACGGCATAGCGCTGAGGTTTGCCGAGGGAAAGCGCGATCATATCCTCCGGTATCAGGCTGGCGACCCGTACTCCCATATCGAAGCCTTCCGCAACGATGTCGATCAGCCGACCATCGGTGACGATATCCACCTGCATTTGCGGATAGCGGCGCAAAAACTCCAGTACCAGCTGGGAGAGAAGCGCGCGGGCGGCAAACGGAGGCGTATTGATGCGCAGGATGCCAGAAGGCGTTTCACTGCGGGAGCGGACGACCTCAAGGGCCTGATGAACCCCCTGTAGCGACGGGCCGATGTGATCAATAAACAGGCGTCCGGCGTCGGTGAGCCCCACGCTGCGGGTGGTCCGGTTAAATAAACGCACGCCCATTTCGGCTTCAAATTTGGCGATGATATGGCTCAGTGCGGTGGTCGATACCCCCAGTTCGATCGCCGCCGCACGAAAGGTCCCCCGTCGGGCGATGGCCATAACGGCATCTAAATCAGTCAGCGTGATTCGCGACATTATCCCATTTCCTTCATCATGGCATCCCGGTTTGTCCTGATTGTTTAAATTATAAAGGATTCTTAAAGTTAAGCCGTAGAGTTTAATCACGGGAGATTCACTATGGATATGCCATCAGCAGTGCAGGCTTTTTTTACGGCTGAAGATCTGGACAGCGTTGTCAGCGCCTTCACCCCGGATGCGGTGGTGAAGGATGAAGGGAATACCTATCGCGGGCGGCAGGCCATCCGGGAATGGCGGGTTGCCGCCAGACAAAAATATCAGTATGTCGCCGAACCTATTGAGGCGATCGCGCAGGGGGATAGGGTGAAGGTGCGCGCCAGGGTGAGCGGAAATTTCCCCGGTAGCCCAGTCATTCCTGGCTATCTATTTCGCCTGACGGTGGAGCAGATCGATGGGCTGGAGATCGCTTATGACTGATTTCCTGGCGCTGGAAGGAAAACGCGTACTGATTACCTCGGGAACCAAAGGGGCGGGGGCGGCAACCGTGGCGCTGTTTCGACAGCTGGGGGCGCGAGTGTTAACCTGCGCTCGCCATCAGCCGGACACGCCTGTTGATGCGCTATTTGTGACGGCGGATCTCTCCACGGCGAGCGGGTGTGCTGTACTGGCCGCTGCGGTGCAGGAGCAGTTGGGCGGTGTTGATATTATTGTTCATATGCTGGGCGGCTCCTCCTCCCCGGCGGGTGGGTTTGCCGCGCTGAGCGATGAGCTGTGGCAACAGGAGCTGGATCTCAACCTGTTCCCTGCGCTCAGGCTGGATCGTTTATTGCTTCCACCCATGCTCAACAGCGGGAAGGGGGTGATTATCCACGTCTCTTCAATCCAAAGAGTGATGCCGCTGGCGGAGTCAACCACGGCCTACGCCGCCGCCAAAGCAGCGCTATCCACCTACAGTAAAAGCCTGTCGAAAGAGGTCTCCCCCAGGGGCGTTCGTGTACTGAGCGTGGCTCCCGGCTGGATTGAAACCGAGGCGGCGGTCAGATTTGCGCAGCGGCTTGCGCAGCAGGAGGGGGTCGATTATGCGCAAGGTAAACAAATCATCATGGACTCATTAGGCGGAATACCGCTTGGTCGTCCGGCACAACCCGCAGAGGTGGCCAACCTGATTGCGTTTTTAGCCTCCGACCGGGCGGCGTCGATAACCGGCGCGGAATACGTTATTGATGGCGGAACCGTGCCGACGGTTTAACCATAAAGACGGATTGGCAAGACGCGGCGAAGGTTTTTCTCCGCATAAATCTTGATTGCGGCGTATTCCAGCCGAGGCATCAGCGGGGCGTGGCGCGTGCGAGACGGGGATCAAAGGTAAAGGGATACTGGCGCACGGAGGCAAGGGCCTCGCTGAAAGCGGGATGCAGCGGGTTTAGAATGGCGTTGTTTTCATAGGGAATAATGCAGGAGGGTAACATCAGTGCCATGCCGCTGCCCGACTGCAGCCAGCCGGTGCCCAGATCCATTGTGGAAACGGGCATCGGATTTTCCTGCCAGTTATCCGGCAGCCACTGTTTATCGAGCGATTCCACTTCACTGTCCGCTATCTCGATGCTATACAGCTGATACTGGTTGAGGATAGTTTCATTTTTGACATGAACCAGGATCTCCAGCGACGCCAGAGCGATGGAGGTGGAAACATAGACAGCCGGGTGCCCCTGGTGATTCCAGCGTCCGCCGTACTGGTTGGCCCCGCTTCCCGTCCAGGCTTCGCTGGCGTAACGGCCGCTCACCAAACGATAGAAAATCATGCAAAGACGCCGTGTTCCAGACGACCAATCAGGTCAGTCACTTCCAGCGCGCCGCTCTCGGTAGCAATCAGATCGATGGGGGCGACATTGCCCAACCCTCTGACCGGCGACTGCAGCCAGTCGTAGGCAGCCTGCTTGCTGCCAAAATAGTCGACGGCGGCATCCAGAACCCTGACAAAACGCGCCACACGTTCGCTTTCGCCCGGCGTCAACGTACCGCCCGCGCTCTTACGCCGGGCAACGTTACGCTCATTAATGCCGGTGATGCGCAGGATGTCGGTTTTCGACATTTCCGTCCACTCGTGAATATTATCCAGAACGCTGACCGGCAATCCCATACTCAACAGCTCAATCAGCTGCATACCCCGATTTGCCGGTAGCCCGGCATAGCGCCACAGCGCCTTATCGGCAGGTTGCTGTGCAGGAACCCAGGTTTTCATCTCTCCTCCTGAATAATGACATTTGTCATACTTTATTATAGTCATTTGTCAGGTTGTTGAAAGTTTAATCGCTGTCGCGGCGGAGAACAGGCGGGGGTTTTGTTGCCCGCGGACCAGACCCTTTTATTTGTCTATTTTGTAATTCATTGATTTTTATTAATAATTATTGAGTGGTTGAAAAAAGGGTGTAGTGAAAAAATTTGAGGCATTTTACATATAAAACAAAGAGGTGAGTTGATATTATCTCAGTGCACTGCCGTACAGGCAGCTTAGAAAGTTGGGTGCTTGGGGTGTCCGTATGACTATCGGTGCACTGCCGTACAGGCAGCTTAGAAATTGAGCCCGAGCTGATGCACGCGGGCGATGCGGTGCACTGCCGTACAGGCAGCTTAGAAAGCCCACGGCCAGAATCATCACCTGCTCACCAAGTGCACTGCCGTACAGGCAGCTTAGAAATGACAAGCAACCCCATCCAGACTCCAGCCCAGGTGCACTGCCGTACAGGCAGCTTAGAAATACAACACGGAGCGTGCCGCATGACAACTGATGTGCACTGCCGTACAGGCAGCTTAGAAATATCGCATCATCGTTGTGGATTTGATAAGGCTGTGCACTGCCGTACAGGCAGCTTAGAAAGTACGAAATGGCCGAGTACATTGCGCTGTTGAGTGCACTGCCGTACAGGCAGCTTAGAAATGAAAACCAGAAAACAGGCGCTCAAAATTCCAGTGCACTGCCGTACAGGCAGCTTAGAAAAAACAGCGCCGCCAGTGCGCGATAGTTCTGCTGTGCACTGCCGTACAGGCAGCTTAGAAATTATTGGTTTAAAAAACATCAGCGAGAGGGTAGTGCACTGCCGTACAGGCAGCTTAGAAAATAAACATAACTTTGTGATCCCAGCACATAAAGTGCACTGCCGTACAGGCAGCTTAGAAACTGCGCCTCATACGACAGCCAGCGGTTCAGGAAGTGCACTGCCGTACAGGCAGCTTAGAAAAAACATCAGAGACAGGTCTTTTTCGTCATGCCGTGCACTGCCGTACAGGCAGCTTAGAAACATGCGGCCGGGAATTTATACGCCGTGCTGAAGTGCACTGCCGTACAGGCAGCTTAGAAACACGCCAGCGCCTTGTCTCGCTCGACGGCGTTGTGCACTGCCGTACAGGCAGCTTAGAAATTACTGGTGAGCTGGATCAGTCGGGCATCAATGTGCACTGCCGTACAGGCAGCTTAGAAAATTATGCCGACGCTGCAGAGATGGAGATTGCAGTGCACTGCCGTACAGGCAGCTTAGAAATTGCAGGTACAGCGGGTTTGGCTTGATGCCGTGTGCACTGCCGTACAGGCAGCTTAGAAACACTGGTCCCGGCAAATGCCGAGCGCGTCACAGTGCACTGCCGTACAGGCAGCTTAGAAAATTATGCCGACGCTGCAGAGATGGAGATTGCAGTGCACTGCCGTACAGGCAGCTTAGAAATTGCAGGTACAGCGGGTTTGGCTTGATGCCGTGTGCACTGCCGTACAGGCAGCTTAGAAAATAACAGACGAACGCATTGAAAAAATAGCGGTGTGCACTGCCGTACAGGCAGCTTAGAAAATTGAACAACGCCGAAATTGGCTATCTGCAGTGTGCACTGCCGTACAGGCAGCTTAGAAATGTAAGTAATGGCTCTCTGGATGCCTCTGGAGGTGCACTGCCGTACAGGCAGCTTAGAAAACATCTGTTTTAGATCCGTCCAGCGGGATACCGTGCACTGCCGTACAGGCAGCTTAGAAAATCAGCCTTAATCCCGGATACGATGCGATCGGTGTGCACTGCCGTACAGGCAATAAGGGGTCTTAACTGGCTGATTATAATAAATTTCCCCATTCACTTATGGGTGCGAATTGGGAAACCAGATACTGCCGAAGAGGGTGATTCGAAAGGACCGTCAACAGGACGGTCCGCCGTAGTTGTTTTATCGATCCATGACTCAAATTTTAATGCTGCAACACTTCAGCAAATTTTGCCAGCCATTGCGGATGCGCGGGCCATGCAGGGGCGGTGACCAGGTTGCCGTCGACATGCGCCTGATCGATACCGATTTCAGCATAATGCCCGCCGCTGAGCCGCACTTCCGGCGCGCAGGCCGGGTAGGCGCTACAGGTCCGGCCTTTGAGTATGCCGGCGGCGGCCAGGAGCTGCGGGCCGTGGCAGACGGCGGCGATGGGTTTGTGTGCAGCGTCGAAGGCCTGAACCAGTTTGAGCACCTCGTCATTCAAGCGCAGATATTCCGGCGCTCGACCGCCGGGGATCAGCAGGGCATCATAATCCTGTGCTTTTACTGCGGCAAAATCGGCGTTGAGGACAAAGCGGTGTCCGGGTTTCTCGCTATAGGTCTGGGCACCGTCAAAATCATGGATCGCCGTCATGATATAGTCGCCTTTGCTCTTGTCTGGGCAAACCGCGTCAACCTGATGGCCAATCATCTGCAATGCCTGAAACGGCACCATGGTTTCGTAATCTTCGGCATAATCACCGACCAGCATCAGAATTTTCTTGCTCATCTTGATTGTTCCTCAGGGAATAAAGATGCCTAAGGTATAGCCCAGTGGCAGAGGGAATGCGAACGGCAAGTGGCGTTATGGGGACGGCTACTGCGGCGTTTTCACCTTTTGCCTGCTTTTTGGGGGAGAGAACGCAGTTTTTTGCCCGAGTCGACTTTCGTCGACGATAAGTGATTGCCGACCTGTGAAAGGGAGCTGCGCAAAGAAGTGCTGAAACGTCTGGCCTACTGGCGCGAAATCGTATCTGACACATCTACAGGAGACTGGGACAGTGCGATTTTAGCGACTGCACTCCTCCTTCGGCCCTCTGGGATAGCGGACAGTAAGATCACCTGACCAGCATATTTAATGGCTATGTCAGATATAGTAGTATTACGTCGCAACTCTGGTTGTTTTCTGTCAGATTGACTGCCTGATAATGATGCAAACAGTTTTATATCTACTTCAGAAGGATTTTTTAAGTTAATTTAAATATAGAAAATCCTCAACTAAAGTGATTAATTTTAATGCGAAAAATATTATTATTTGAAGATTTAACTGTTTGACGAAAATCACATTTGCATGGAAAGGTTTTCGTCAATATACGGATTACATTACTATTTTGTGCAAAGGGTTTGCCATGCCTCCAAATACTATTCCTCCTTCTGATTTAAAAACTATCCTTCATTCTAAACGCGCTAATATTTACTACCTTGAAAAATGCCGTGTACAGGTGAACGGTGGCCGGGTGGAGTATGTTACCCAGGAGGGCAAAGAATCTTTTTACTGGAACATCCCTATTGCCAATACGACTGCGGTGATGCTGGGTATGGGGACCTCCGTTACGCAAATGGCGATGCGGGAGTTTGCTCGCGCCGGGGTGATGGTCGGGTTTTGCGGAACGGATGGCACACCGCTGTATTCCGCAAACGAGGTGGATATTGATGTCTCATGGCTTAGCCCACAGAGCGAATACCGGCCGACCGCCTACCTGCAAAACTGGGTCTCGTTCTGGTTTAGGGAAGACAAACGATTACAGGCGGCAAAACGGTTTCAGTTTATACGACTACAGCAAATCACCCGGCACTGGACGGGCGTACGGGCGCAGCGAGAAAGTCCATTTCAACCTGATAAAGTGATGCTACAAAATATCCTCGAACGCGCCAGGCAGGCAATGGAAGAAGCGCCGGATCATACCACCCTGATGTTGCAGGAGGCACAGCTCACCAAATCGCTCTACAAGCTGGTCAGCCAGACCGTAGGCTACGGGAGCTTTACGCGAGCTAAACGAGGAGACGGGGCAGACATGGCGAACCGCTTTCTCGATCAGGGTAATTATCTGGCTTATGGACTGGCAGCTGTGGCGGCGTGGGTCACGGGTATTCCTCATGGTCTGGCGGTGATGCATGGTAAAACCCGGCGTGGTGGTCTGGTCTTTGATATAGCAGATCTCATCAAAGATGCGCTGGTTATGCCGCAGGCGTTTGTCGCAGCCATGGAGGGTGAAGACCAACAAATGTTCCGCCAGCGATGTATCACTACCTTCCAGCAGGCAGATGCACTGGATGTAATGATCAATACCTTGCAGGAGACCTCGCAATCACTCGCGGGAGGAGTGCAATGAATGTGCTAATCATCTCCCGAAGTACCAAAAATGCGCGTGAAGAAAGCTGCCGGATTATCGATCAGTTTGCAGAACGCACCGGTGATGCCGCATGGCAAACGACTATCACTCAGGAAGGCGTCAACACCCTGCGTAAATTGCTGCGTAAAACGGCGCGGCGTAATACGGCAGTTGCCTGCCACTGGTTGAAGAAAAATGGGCAAACTGAACTGTTGTGGATAGTCGGCAACCTTCGTCGTTTTAATGCTCAGGGACGCGTGCCAACCAACCGCACGATGGCTGATGTCCTCAATAGCGGTGCGGAACATTACTGGCACAGCACGGAAAGTATCGCTTTGCTGGCGGCGATTGCTGGGTTATTTCACGACTTTGGCAAAGCGGGAAAATGCTTTCAGCAGACTCTGAAAGGGAAAAGTAAGCACGTTTGTCAGCCTTATCGCCACGAGTGGATCTCTGTTCGCTTGTTCCAGGCATTCGTCGGTGAATGGACCGATGCACAGTGGCTGGCGGCCCTGGAGCATCTGAAATCATCTGATGAAAAGATCATATTAGATCGACTTGTCACCGATCTACCGGATAAGCCTCGTGGCCGGTCTACGCATCCTGACAATCGGAATCCGCTCAGCACGTTACCGCCAATTGCCCGGACCGTCGCCTGGTTAATCCTTTCACATCACCGCATTCCTCAGTCGCTGTCATCGACACCGCAGCTGGAGTATTGCGAAGGCTGGATCGACAGACAACTCAATGTTGACTGGAATTCTCTGAACCACAAAAATCACCCTTGGGTAGATGTCGATTATAAAAATGTCTGGCTATTTCCTGACGGTACGCCGCTGCAAAGTGCCATATGGTGCGAGAAAGCCAGACAGATAGGGCGGCGTGTTAAAAATTCCATCTCATTGCAGCAATACGGCAAGTTGGATAACCTGTTTACCGCTCATCTGGCGCGCATGTCCTTGATGCTTGCCGATCACTTTTATTCCTCGCAATCCCCTGAAATTACCTGGCAGGATTCCCATTATAATGTGTGGGCCAACAGCGACCGTCAGACTAAACAGCTGAAACAAAAACTGGATGAGCACAATACGGGTGTTGCGCATCATGCTTTACTATTAGGGCGTTCTTTACCGCGATTACGCAGCTCGCTGCCAGCGATAGCGCGGCATAAAACATTCCGCGAGCGGGCAAAGGATGCGCGTTTTAGCTGGCAAAACAGAGCATGGGATGTGGCATCGGCTCTACGCGAGCGCAGCGCAGCGCAGGGTTTTTTCGGCGTTAATATGGCCTCCACCGGTTGCGGTAAAACGTTCGCTAATGCCCGGATTATGTATGCGCTAGCTGATGAGCGTGAAGGCTGTCGCTTCAGCGTTGCGCTTGGACTACGTACGTTAACCTTGCAAACCGGGCAGGCGTTACAGTCTCGTCTGGGGCTGGATGAAGACTCGCTGGCGGTGGTTACTGGCTCAGCTGCCGTTCGGGAGCTCTACGAGCAGCATAGTGACGCTCAGGATAATAATAGCGTCAGCGAGGAAGCGTTTTTCTCCAGCCACCAGTATGTACATTACGAGGGGAGCATAGGTTACGGGATCGCACAGCAATGGCTGGCTGCGGAGCCCACCCTTAACCGTCTGGTCAGTGCACCGGTTCTGGTGACGACTGTTGACCATCTGATGCCTGCGACCGAAGGCGTGCGTGGCGGCAGACAGATCCCCGCGATGCTACGTTTGTTGACCAGCGATCTGGTACTGGACGAACCTGATGATTTCGACATCGACGACCTGTACGCTCTCTGCCGGCTGGTTAACTGGGCGGGGATGCTGGGATCGCGAGTATTACTCTCATCCGCAACGCTGCCGCCCGCATTAATCGAGGCGTTGTTTGAAGCGTATCGAAAAGGACGGGAGGCGTATCAGTCGGCATGCGGCATTGCAGGCAAACAAGTGAATATCTGCTGCGCCTGGTTTGATGAATATGGCGCGCAGTCTCAGGATATTTCGGACGACGCTCTTTTTCGCCACGCACATGCGCAGTTTGTGGTCCGACGCGTCACACATTTACCGCGGCAGCCACGGCTAAGGTTGGGAAAACTCGCGGTAGTCGAGCCCGCAGCGACAACGAGTACGTCTGTGATTTCTGCAGTCGCCGGGACGCTGTATCAGCAGATGCTGGGATTGCATCTGCAGCATCATACAGACCATCTAAACGGGAAGACGATATCATTTGGTCTGATAAGACTGGCAAATATTAAACCCCTGGTTGCCGTCGCACAGGCATTGATGGCAATGCCTGCCCCGCAAAACTACTGTATTCACTATTGCGTTTATCACAGTCAACATCCGCTAGCTGTGCGTTCAGCCATTGAAAAGCGACTGGATCATGCATTTACTCGCCATGATCCGCAGGAGATTTGGCACTTGCCGGAGGTTAAAGAGGCGCTGGCATCGCCCAGACAGCACCACCTTTTTGTTGTGCTGGCCAGCCCTGTGATTGAAGTCGGTCGGGATTTTGATGCCGACTGGGGAATTATCGAACCCAGCTCTATGCGTTCGCTGATCCAGTTTGCAGGACGAATTCAGCGTCACCGTCAGCAAGTCCCGGCCAGTGAGAATCTGGTCATCCTGAACCGTAATCTACGTGCGCTTCTTGGCGAGAAGGTGGCGTATTGTCAGCCAGGTTTTGAAGCCGAATCTTATCGACTTCGCGAGCACGACTTACGTGAACTGCTGCCTGAGGCGACTTACCGCACTATTAATGCAGCCCCACGCATTGTGGAGGACTTCCCTGATAATGCTCTCGCCGTGCTGGAACATTCCCGGCTGCGCGCCGCATTACTGGAGGGGAGAGATAAATCCGCTGTGACCGCCGCTCTGTGGTGGCGTTTACCGATAACATGGAATGGTGAAATGCAGAAGCGCACCCCGTTTCGACGTGCATCTCCACAGGAATCTTTTTTTCTGACAATGAAAGAGGATGACGATGAACCCGAGTTTTGCCTGATGCAGGATGACGGCATGCTCAAGCCTTCTGAGCGCTTCGAACTCCATGAGTTTGTGATGGCGGAAGGCGTACAACCATGGTTTGAAATAGATTACCGGGAAGTGCTGCTGGAACTGGCGGAAATGCGTCAGATGGAGATTTCCAGCGTGTCGCGTCGTTACGGAGAGATCACGTTAAGGGTTGGAGGAAAGGGGGACTCAATAGAAAAATGGCGATATCACCCGGTGCTGGGTGTGTTCAGGGAATATTAATAAATTTCCAGGAGCTGATATGTCTATAGAAGCATTGACCGCTTTTATCGCTGACTATATTGCCGGCCGACGGCAAACGAAGCTGGAAGCGTTTGATAAAAAGGTCGCGAAGAGCAGCGGTGAGGATAGCGCCTCTCTGGCGGCAGAGCGCCGCGAACTAGAGCTCAGCTATGAACCGAAAACATGGCTTACGGCTGCGGCGAAGCGAGCCGGGCAAATCAGCCTTGTGACTCATGCGGCAAAATTTACCCACGGAGATTCGAAAAGTAGCAGTATTTACAGTGAGACCGTAGTGAACGAAGGGTATCTCAACAGCGCGGCATTGCCAACACTGGAGACTGATGCGGTAGGAAACGCGGCTGCGCTGGATGTGGCTAAACTGCTGCAAACCTGTGTGGACGGCGATTCGCTGCTGTCGTGCTTGAATCGCAGTGACCACAGACCGTTTGCCGCCTTTACCGATGATGCCGCACAACTGGATGAGTGGATTAGCGGCTTTTCCTGCGCGCTGAACACCGGTGAGCCGACTTCGCACAAGCTGGCGAAACAAAGCTATTTCCCGGTGAAGGATGGTTATCATTTATTGAGCCCGCTGTTTGCAACCTCGCTTGTTCACGCTCTGCACCAGAAAATGGTTGCGTTACGCTTTGGTGACGATGTTAAAGCTATCTGGAAGGCTCGACGTGAGAAAACATGGCATCCGCGTCCGCTGGTACTGTTTCCGTATTTGGCAGAAATGCACTTCGGCGGTACCAAACCGCAGAATATCTCCTGGCTGAACAGCGTGCGCGGTGGGCGCGTCTGGCTGCTTTCCGCACAGCCGCCACAGTGGAAGCGTGTTGATAAACCACCTGTCAATTTGCGATCTATTTTTACGCCTGGAAGTCAGTTTGACCGGCGAGCGAACGGGGTTATTCAGCTACTGGTATCCCTGCTGACAAGAACGGGGGATTACAGTAACCACCGAATTCGACAGGCACGAGATGAGTATATTGATACGCTCATTGATCTTTTGTTTGTTGTTGCCGCAGACCTTCAGCGGCAGGAATGGCAGCATTGGACGCTACAGTGCCCGGACCTGAGAAGGCATCAGCAATTGTGGCTCGATCCCTGGCGGACAAAAACCGATGAAATATTCCGGATTGAGCGTGATAAAGGCGACTGGCAGGACCGTGTGGCGGAGGATTTTGCATTGTGGCTAAACGCACGCCTGCGTAAAGCGTTACCGGAAGTCGGTGCTGCCGAGAAACGAGAATGGGAAACGCGTGAACGGCTACGAACTAATCTACGTGAGCTTGAGAAAATCATACGGGAGGCCCTGAGATGAGTTCGCTGATCTTTCTTCGACGCATGCGGGTGGAAAATGCCAATGCGATTGCGGGCATCACCTGGGGCTTTCCGGCAATAACCCATTTTCTCGGTTTTACGCACGCCCTGTCACGTATGCTGACTCAAACCCATGAGCTCCGGCTTGATGGTTGCGCGGTGGTATGCCATGGACATCAAATTCATGCGCATACATCCGGCCGTGACTATCAGTTTGCGCTGACCCGTAATCCGCTGACCCGAGAAGGTAAAACGGCTTCTTTTAACGAAGAAGGGCGGATGCATCTGACGGTGTCGCTACTTCTTGAGTGTCACGGTGAAATTCCCTACGGCGAATATGGTCAACAGGAGCTGGCCGATTATCTGCTGGAAATTTGCCCGACTCTCAGGCTGGCTGGCGGAAGCATTGTCAGTATTGAGGATATTTCTGTACTGGATATGCCGGCCTCAGGAAGAGATATGAGTCGCCTACAGTGGCGATTGATGCCTGGTTTTGTGCTGCGTGACCGTAGTGCCTGGCTGGGCGAACACCATCAGACGCTTCTGGCAGCGAACCCGCAGGCCACATTATTGGATGCCTGGCTCGATTTTGCCTCGCTGAAAATACAGGCGGAGAGTCCGGAAGAGGGCGAGATACACGAAGGCGATCCTGCTACGTGGCATCGTGTCCCCAGACCACGTCCCGGGTATCTGGTCCCATTGATGACCGGATATCAGCGTATCTCTGAGCTGTATGCGCCCGGTGTTGTGGCGAACGCACGCGATGAGCTGACCCCCTTCGCTTTCACTGAGGCGGTCTACGGTATTGGCGAATGGTGCGGATTGCACCGGATTCATTCGTTGGAAGAGATCTTCTGGCGCTATCACACCACTGACACCGGTTATTACTGCCGGATCGCGGGCGCACCACTGGCGGCCGGGTAACATAAATAAAAGGATTAACACATGGCAAAGACTCCTACTGTCGTAAAAACGGCTTCTGTACTGGCATTTGAACGCAAACTGGCAACGTCCGACGCGGTGATGTATTCCGGAAGCTGGCAAGGAGGCGGCTGGCAACCGATCCGCATTCAGGAGAAGGCCGTACGCGGTACGATTTCTAATCGCCTGAAAAACGCGATTACCAGCGATCAGACAAAGCTGAATACCGAAATTCAGAAAGCCAACCTGCAACTTGTGGATGTTGCCGCTCTCCCGGCCGATGCCGATACGCTACAGGTAAAATTCACCCTGCGCGTGTTGGGAAACCTCTCCATGCCGTCCGTGTGTAACGATCGCACATATCAGGATGCGTTACAGAAAGTCATCGATGGCTATATCAGCGAGCATGGTTTTGCGGAACTGGCTCGTCGGTATGCGACTAATCTGGCAAATGGGCGCTTTTTGTGGCGTAACCGCGTTGGTGCGGAAAAAATCACTGTTAAGGTAAAGGGCAGCCAGTCTTGGGTCTTTGATGCATACAGCTACACATTGCGTGACTTTACCGTCCAGGAGCAGGATACAGAGCTGAGTTCGCTGGCGCAGGAGATTGAAAAAGGGCTGCATGGCGATAGTTTTGTCTTGCTGGAAGTCGAGGCGCAGGTGTTGTTAGGCTCAGGGCAGGAAGTTTTCCCTTCTCAGGAGCTGGTGCTGGACAGCAACAGCAGCAAGAGTCGTCTGTTGTACCAGGTTGATAACGTAGCGGGAATGCATTCACAGAAAATTGGTAATGCGCTGCGCACTATTGACACCTGGCATCCTCTGGCAGGTGAACTCGGGGCGATCGCCGTCGAACCTTACGGCTCGGTGACCAGCCGTGGCATCGCGTGCCGGCAGCCAGGAGATAAGATGGATTTTTATACCTTGCTGGATAACTGGGTAACGAAAGGCCAGCAACCGGATGTGGATCAGCAGCACTACGTGATGGCGATATTGATTCGCGGCGGCGTATTTGGCGAGAAGAGCGAATAAGGAGCCGTTATGGATCACTATCTGGAGATCCGCGTTCTTCCCGATCCTGAATTTGGTGAAGAGATGCTGATGGCGGCGCTGTTCGCTAAACTGCATCGCGCCCTGGCGGAAAGAGGCAAGGGCGATATTGGCGTGAGCTTCCCTTTACACGGTGTGAAACCGGGCGCAAGCCTGCGTTTGCACGGAAGCGCAAAGGCGTTGTGCGAACTGGAATCGCTATCATGGCGCAGAGGACTGGGCGATTACTGCCAGTGTACGGAGGTGATACCCGTGCCTGAAGTCAAAGGCTGGCGTTGCGTGAGTCGTATACAGGTAAAAAGCAGCCCTTCGCGGCTATTGCGGCGTTCGGTGAAAAAGGGTTGGTTGACGGAGAAGGAAGCACAGCAGAGGTTACTCACTATGCAGCAAGAGCAGACGGATTTACCGTGGATTAATTTGCGCAGTCTTTCGAACGGGCAATCGTTCCGTTTGTTTATCCGCCATGGCGATATTCTTGCCGTTCCTGTTGGTGGTGAGTTTTCAAACTATGGGTTAAGTTCGACGGCAACGGTGCCGTGGTTTTGAGATCGACAACCGACGCCCGGTTTTAGGGGGTCGGTTCTCAATATTTTGTCCATTTGTGAATATTACCCAGAACTCTGACGGGTAATCCTCTGTTCTGCAGCTAGATGAGCTGCGTGACCCGATTCGTGGGTAACTCACACTGTACCCATAGGCACGAGCAGGTGCTTTTTACTAGACCCTTTTATTTTCTCCGGTTGCAACTTACTGATTTTTATTAAGAGTAATGGCAAGACTAAAAGAGGGGGTAATGGATTATTTTTGGGTATTATTTATATAAAACAAATGGTTGAGTTGCTATGGCTTTAGTGCACTGCCGTACAGGCAGCTTAGAAACTGATGGTTGGTCGCGATGACTACCGGATTCGGTGCACTGCCGTACAGGCAGCTTAGAAACGTTTAACTTATTGATTAAATTGATATCTATGGTGCACTGCCGTACAGGCAGCTTAGAAATGCAGATTTATCCGGCTGGCATGCCAGCGCCAGTGCACTGCCGTACAGGCAGCTTAGAAACACCACCCGGGCGCGTATCCCCAGTGAACCGGGTGCACTGCCGTACAGGCAGCTTAGAAATAATGCACCGCATGCCCGCCCGCCTCGCAATAGTGCACTGCCGTACAGGCAGCTTAGAAACATGTGTTCCCGAGGTTTTTTACCGTTTCAGCATGCACTGCCGTACAGGCAGCTTAGAAAATCACCAACGGATCGGTACGCGATACAAACAGGTGCACTGCCGTACAGGTAGCTTAGAAAACACCGGGGGCATTTACTTTGAACGACTTCTTGTGCACTGCCGTACAGGCAGCTTAGAAATGTTCCATGCGCTGTTGCCGGGAGGGATCTACGTGCACTGCCGTACAGGCAGCTTAGAAACTGAGCACGTTTCGTCATGATGTCGCCATAACGTGCACTGCCGTACAGGCAGCTTAGAAACTGCAGGTGGCTGACTAGTATCAGGCCTGTTTTGTGCACTGCCGTACAGGCAGCTTAGAAAGGAGTCGACGATTTCGTCCAGGGGCAGCGTGACTAGTGCACTGCCGTACAGGCAGCTTAGAAAAATCGAGGAAACCACCGACGGGCCACTTCGCGTGCACTGCCGTACAGGCAGCTTATCAATTAACACCGGATCTTCAGGCTGAAATCTGTCATCGGTGTAGGCATTATTGACGATGATCTGGCCATTTTATATTGCCGCCCGGCCTCGTCAGGACAATAATCGCCCCTATGGATGTTTCCTCACTGAATACGGGTCGCCATGATCATAAAAATCGTTTGTCTGAGCCTTCTTTGCATCATCCTGCTCTCCCTTGGCGCCAGCCTGGCCCAGGCGATGCATCAGCGGGAGCTGCGTTCGCAGGACGGCTGGTGGTCCGCCCGCCGTGACTCTGCGGGTCTGGCGCCCGATCCCCACCAGAATGCCCGCCTGGCTATCGTGCAGGTCTATGCTGCGCCCACCTGGGGATGGAAAGGCGTGGTGGCGGTGCATCCCTGGATCATCTATAAACGCGCCGGTGAAACGGAGTATAACCGCTACGAAGTGATTAGCTGGGGAGGCGGGGATAAGGTGCGCCATAATAGCAACCCTCCGGACGGCTACTGGTTCGGCGCGAAACCACGTTTGCTGGTGGAGCACCGGGGAGCAGAGGCCGAAGCCATGATCCCGCAGATTGTCGCGGCAATTGCCTCCTATCCGTGGCCGGATACCTACCACGCGTGGCCGGGTCCTAACAGTAACACTTTCATTGCCCATATTGGGCGCGAGGTGCCCGCCCTTAAACTGGATCTGCCCGCCAACGCGGTGGGGAAAGATTTTCGCTCGCTGCTGGATCCGATTGGCTTACCGCCATCCGGGCGCGGAGTGCAGGTGTCGGTGCTCGGTATCGCCGGCGTAACGCTGGGGGCTGAAGAGGGATTTGAACTTAACATGCTGGGGCTGAACGTCGGCCTGGATTTCACGCCGCTACGTATCCGTCTGCCGTTTATTGGCGGCCTGGGCCATGATAATTTGCACAATGACACCGCGGAACACTCGCGATAAATGACGCCGATGCCTTCCCCGTTGGCATCGGTTAATAGCCAGACGCCCGGATGAAGGGGCCGAGCCGCAGGCTATGGTTATGGATTAAGGTCTTGACCCCGGCGTCGCCATCTTCGGCATCTCCTGTACAGGGCTTCGGCGACCTCCTGCCGTTAAGCAACCGGGGTTTATATCCTCGCACATCCCCCCTCCATGTGGATAGAAAGGTCAATATTGGCATCTTTATTGTTATGTTATAACATAACAATAAAGCGCTGCATTCATGCTTAGCGGCCCGAAACGAGTGGGCCAACGACCAATAAAGTACGAGGAGATGAAAGGCAATGTCCGAAACCAGCGTAGCAAGTCAGGGCGATAAGCGCCTTCCGGTGACCGTTCTGTCCGGGTTTTTGGGGGCGGGGAAAACGACCCTGCTCAACCATATTCTGCACAACCGGGAGGGCAGGCGCGTTGCGGTTATCGTCAATGATATGTCGGAGGTCAATATCGATGCCGCTCTGGTCCGGGAAGGGGGAGCTGAACTTTCACGTACCGATGAAAAACTGGTTGAAATGAGTAACGGCTGTATCTGCTGCACGCTGCGGGAAGATCTCCTGCTGGAAGTCCATCGCCTGGCGAAAGAAGGGCGTTTTGATCAGCTGGTTATCGAGTCTACCGGGATTTCTGAACCGCTTCCGGTTGCTGAAACCTTTACCTTTGCCGGCGATGACGGGCAAAGTCTTTCAACCGTGGCGCGTCTTGACACCATGGTTACCGTCGTGGATGCGTTCAATTTTCTGCAAGACTATGACTCCGCGGATAGCCTCCAGTCACGCGGAGAATCACTGGGCGAAGGCGATGAGCGCAGCGTGGTCGATCTGCTCATTGACCAGATTGAATTCTGTGATGTGCTGGTCCTGAACAAAGTCGATCTGATCAGCGACGAGCAAAAAGAAAAGCTGATGGCTATTTTGCGCTCGTTAAATCCACGGGCAAAACTGGTGGTCTCCCGGTTTGGTCAGGTAGCGCTGGATAAGGTGCTGAATACCGGGCTGTTTGATTTCGATCATGCCGCTCAGGCGCCAGGCTGGCTGAAGGAACTGCGCGGAGAGCATACGCCGGAAACGGAGGAGTATGGGATTAGCAGCTTTGTTTTTCGCGCCCGCCGGCCTTTCCATCCGGCCCGTTTCTGCGAGGTAATGGCGCATGAACTGGCCGGCGTGGTCAGATCGAAAGGGTATTTCTGGTTGGCAAGTCGTGCGGAATTTGCCGGTTGCTGGTCACAGGCGGGGGGCGTGGCGCGTCAGGAGCTGGGGGGAATGTGGTGGGCAAGTGTCCCCAGAGAACGCTGGCCTGAGGATGCGGAGTCGCTGAAGTTTATCCTCGCAAACTGGATGGATGGCGTTGGCGATGCCCGGCAGGAACTGGTGTTTATCGGAATGAATATGGATGAAACAGCGCTGCGCGCCAGGCTGGCGTCCGCCCTGCTAACGGACGAAGAAATGGCGGAAGGGCCGCGCGGCTGGCGTCACTATCCCGACCCGCTTGAGCCCTGGTTTACCGCGTGAACGACCGGGAACGGGGGCAGTTTATCGCCCTCTGGCGATGCGCATTAGCAGTCCTGGATTCGCCCGTTCGCCAGCCAGCGTCCAGCCATGCGCCGTACATATTTCCTGGCAAATCGACAGACCCAAGCCGGCGCCATGATCCCGCCGGTGCGCTCCGCGCCAAAAGCGGGTAAACAGCAGCGGAAGTTCTTCCGCAGCAGCTCCGGGCCCCCGGTCTCTGACGCAGATGTTGTCCGCACTGAGGGTGATGCTTATCACCGAGCCGCCCGGGGCGTGTTGAATGGCGTTTTCTATCAGATTTTTCAGGAGTGTGAACAGGGCGCCACGGTCCGCACGCCATATCAATCGCGCCGGGGGACCCTCTATTGAGAGTTGGATCTGCGATTCGTCCGCGATCCTCCCAAGGAACGCCACAACATCACGGACGCTTTCCGCCACATCGACATCTGAGTAATGGTAGCTCAGGGGCTCGCTGGCTTCCGCCAGTAACAAAAGCTGCTGAACATGGCGCGTCAGGTGTTCGACCTGAGCCAGCAGCGGCGCCCGAATATCAGGGCCCACCTCCATCAGATCGAGCTCGGCGCGTATCAGCGCCAGAGGGGTTTTCAGCTCATGGGCCGCCTGGGCAAGAAAATCCTGCTGAATTCTGAATCCCTTTTCAATACGGTCGAGCGCAGCATTGAAGTTGTTGATAAGCGGGGCGATCTCAAGCGGGATCCGATCGCTCTGCAGCCTATCGCCCAGCGATTTCGGGGAGAGCTCGGCGGCGGCGAGGGATGCTTTCCTGAGCGGTCTGAGGGAATATTTGAGACTGAAGTATGCGCAGACAGTAAATATAAATAACAGGATCGCACCAAATGCCAGGATGCCGAAGCTGATGAACGGGATGGCGAACTCCTGATGCAGGAAGTCAACGATGCGCGAGCTTACCGTCAGCTGGACGAACCAGCTTTTCCCGCCATGTTCGATGCGTTCGGTGGCGCCATTTTGTACGACGCCGTTATTTTCAACAGAGAAGCGCCCTTTCTCCAGCCGGCTGCTCATGCCGTCCCGGGGCCAGCTTTTTGCTCCGGGAGACATCAGCGCCACATTTCCGTCTTCATCCAGCACGCGCCAGGCTGTCTCCTGGGATAGGCTGTCGTAGATCCATAGCGGATGCTCACTGCTATTATGGAAACCGACAGGGCGTCCTGCACCGTCGAACGCCAGCAGCCGCGCCAGACTGAGCGTACGCTCGGGCATGGCCATGCCCGGCAGGCGCTCTTGCGCAATGGCGCCGAGCAAGACCAGCAGGCCGATGCTCAGCAGCGCGCCAGCAACGTAGGCCAGCAAGATCCGAAACGCCAGGCTACGGAGCCACGTCGGTGGGGTGAAGCGCATAGCCCTGACCTCTGATATTGACGATCTGCAGACCGGAACCGATCGCCTTAAGTTTACGGCGGAGGCGATGCAGAGCGACGTCCAGCGCGTTAGGCGTTACCGATTCGGTCAATCCCCAGCCGGCGGCTTCCAGGGCGCTACGGCGGACGATCCCGCCTTGCTTGCGCACCAGCGCCAGCATGATCTGCACTTCGGCCGGCGCGAGCAGGATACTTTCGACGCCGCAGCGAAGCGTGCCGGCGTCCGGGACAAGCTGCACGTCACCGTGCTCTGGTTGCAGCGGTTGGCTCAGGGACGGGCGGCGCAGCAGCGCCCGGACGCGTGCGACCAGCTCCGCCATGGCAAACGGCTTTGGCAGGTAGTCATCCGCGCCGGCTTCCAGGCCTTCCACCCGGTCGTGCAGCGCGTCTCTGGCGGTAAGTATCAGGCACGGGATGGTCACTCCGGCCTGGCGCATTCTCTGCAATAAATGCACGCCGTCCCCGTCAGGCAGGCCGCGATCCAGCACCAGCCCCTGATAGGAGACCAGTTGCATCGCCTGCCATGTGAACTCGCCGCGATCCACTACGTCCACCGCAATACCGGCGTTGGCTAATCCCTTACATATGAGTCTGGCCAGATGCTCATGATCTTCGACTAAAAGGATTCTGCCCATTAAAAGTGATAGAGATATCCAAGGAAAACGCGGTTTTCGGTTGAACGGTCCACTAACGGACTGTCCGTGACGGCGGCGGCCAGATGTCTGGCCCGGATGTCAAACATCAGCGAATGGCGCTCATTGAACCGGTAGACGCCCAGCAGGCCAACTTCGGTATTGATGCCAGATTCGCCGCGGTAGGCTGGGCGTCCGTTTCTGACCTCATCCGCCCGCACGCCATAATAGTAGTCAACATACCTGTTGTCATGCCACAACGCGCCGATACGAGGCGTGAGGGTAAAACGTTCCCCCGGTTGCCACGATCGTTCCAGATTCAGGCTGAAACGTTGTCCATCGCTGTTGCCAGCCACATCGTGCGTCCAGTCCGCGCTGATGTTCGCCAGGCTGGTCTGCCACTCTACCTTTGCGCCAGCCCAGAGACCACTTTTGCGCTTCGCCATGCCTTCCAGCGCCCATGAATCATCGGCCTCATAGCCGGCCCCCTCCCAGCGGGCAAGGAGGCGGACATTGATCCTGTTCGTCGCGCTGAACTGCAGGCCCGGCAGTTTAGCCTCGAGGGTGGTTCCGAAGAAGCGGACGTACCTGTTTTCGATATGCAGCAAGGGAAGTACGCTGGTATCGCGATCAACACCGGTATACGGCTTCTGCAAATTGACGACGCCCAGGCCAAGACCCCAGGTGGTTTTTTCTGAACTTGCCTCGTCGGCGAGGACGGTAGGGGAGGCGAATACCAGCCCGCCGGCGAGAGCGGCGGCCATCAACCGCGTAACAGTCGGTTGACCGGCGAGAAACAGGGGGGGAAAGCCCATGGTTATATTCCTGATGAGGGTATTGAATGTCCCCATCATCAGAAGAGCTCCCTTACTCGTTTCTTACTGAGCACGAATTAGTTTTCACGTGACCTCTGACGGCCTTTTTCAGGTCACGGGGTCGGGATGTCTGGATAGCGCTGCATCCCCGCGCCGATCGATTTCGCAGCAGATCAAACCGCCGATGGAGACGCTCATCCTCCTGACATCACCTCGGAAACCGGCATTACAACTGGAACGATGCCAGGCATGAGGCTGGTTTCTGGCGTCTTCGCGAAGCTCTTATACTTTTCAGTGAAATATTGGGCTAACGTCCGAAGGACCTTCGTTTGTCTGGCCGGCAGCATAACTACCAAAACATAATATTCGCGTAGCATGAAAATGGATTTCAACGCGGCGGAACAGAGGGATTCTATGGGGATTACGCAGAGGAAAGTATGGAGAAATCACACCTTTCAATAGCCTGCAGACGATTGCTAATGTCTGCGGAATAAAGAATGGTGCGTCCGAGTGGACTCGAACCACCGACCCCCACCATGTCAAGGTGGTGCTCTAACCAACTGAGCTACGGACGCATTATGGTGCGTTTAATTGGACTCGAACCAACGACCCCCACCATGTCAAGGTGGTGCTCTAACCAACTGAGCTATAAACGCATTATGGTGCGTTCAATTGGACTCGAACCAACGACCCCCACCATGTCAAGGTGGTGCTCTAACCAACTGAGCTATGAACGCAATGTTGTGGTGACAACGGGGACGCATATTAGCGATCGGGAGGGGTTGTGGCAAGAGGCAAACGCCACTTTTCTTTCAGATCTCACGCGATTGCGGAAGTTTTATGCATATTGTCTATATTTTACTGATGGTAAAGGATATTTCTTATCCACCCACCCTGTTGCGCGCGCCGCTCACGGGCCACGCGGCGCGCTGAAATTCTCAGCGACGGGGTAAGGGGAAGCGCAGACGGTGGTATTTATCGCGGTAAGAACGGCTTGCGCGTGGCGTCAGCGCCTGCGCAATGGAGAAAAACCGGGGGGTTATTTAAAAATAAGCCGCAGGGTAAAAAGCGCGCAGAGGATCAGCAGGATCAGTATGAGCTCAAAACGGTAGCGCCGCAGCATGGTCCTCTCCTGAAAAAAAACGGCGCTGAAGCAGCGCCGATTTATGATTAACTCAACTTCGCGCAAGCATTACGCTGCCGGCTGTGCAGCCGATTTAGCGGCCTGATGTTTGGTTGTTTTGTGGTGTTTTTTGGTTGCCTGAGCTTTCTGCGCTACCGGTTTTGTGGCGGGTTTAGTCGCCGCTTTATGGTGTTTTTTAGCGGCCTGGGCTTTCTGCGCGGCGGCCGGTTTTACAGCCGCTTTCTTGTGCTTTTTCGCCGCCTGAGCTTTCTGCTCTGCAGCGGGTTTAGCGGCGGCTTTATGGTGTTTCTTGTGATGGGTGGTTTTGGCAGCGGTGCTGTGAGTGGCAGCAGCCGGAGCCGGAGCGGTGCTTGCCGCATCGGCAGCGAAAGCAACAGAAGACAGACCCATAGCAGCGGCAACGACCAGAGCTAATACTTTTTTCATTCTGATATCCTCGAAAATGTTTCTTCAGTGTGAACCCCACTGCGGGGCTGTTGAAACCTACTATAGGCTTCTCTTTTCGCGGCTTCAGTGAGCGTTTGGTATCGGCAGGTAACGGAATGTACAACGGTTGTGGCGGGAGAGAAAGTATAAGAATCTCCGCTAACAGGAAGGCGTTAGCGGAGGTTGCTATGTCGTTTAGCCGCGGGTCGTTTGCGCAAGCGTCGTCAGCAGCTCCTGGCGGGTCATGCGCACACAATAGGCGGGTCTGCCGCGTTCAAAACGCCATCCTTCGGACAGGGGGCCGGCATCAACCGCGTCAAAACCAAACGCCTCATACAGCGCGGCGGCGATGTTTTTGCCTTCTTCATCATCGCCTGCCAGCGGTAGCGCGCGGCGATTTTCCGCACCGGCGGGTAGGCCATCGCTTTCGAGTTGCGTCATTGGGATGGCGTTAAACGCTTTGGTGACTCTGGCTGCGGGCAAGATATGTGCTAATAATTCACTGGTGGTGGTTTGCCCGGCATCGAGCCGGGAGATCTCGCCATCGCGCTCGGGGTAGTAATTTACCGCATCAATGACATGTTTATTGTTAATACCGGCGACCGGCAACGCATTCACCGCGCTGAGTGGCACGGCGATCACCACCACCTCGCCAAATTCGGCGGCATCGTTGGCGCTGCCAATCTGACAACCGATCATTGGACGCAGACTGAAAAGCGTCTGCGGCCCCCGTGAGTTACTGAGCATGACGTCATGCCCGGCCTGCAGCGCAAGTTTCGCGATAGACCGCCCGACAAAACCGGCGCCAATAATTCCAATCTTCATTTTTCACTCCTGACGAATTGTCCCGCTGAGTGAATAAATTTAATTCCCTCATCATAGAAGATAAATCGTAAGATGGTTGAATGATAAACAACTCAAATGAGTGAATTATGGATCAGCTCACCAGCATGAAGGTGTTCGTCAAGGCCGCAGAAGCGGGCTCATTTGCTGCGGTTGCTGAACAGATGCGGCTATCGCCGCAGATGGTCGCCCGTCACGTGGCCGCGCTTGAGGCACACCTCGGGACCGCATTGATCGCCCGCACCACGCGACGGCAGACGCTCACCGATATCGGCCGGAGCTACTATGAGCGTTGTCGGGTGGTGCTGGCCGAGGTCGCCGAGGCGGATGCGGTGGCGCTGGAGATGAAAGCGACCCCTGCAGGTATCATCCGGGTCAATGCGCCGGTTACCTTCGGTTCCCATGCGCTATCGACATTTATCGCCGATTATCTCGCCCGTTATCCCGATGTTGAGGTCGAGCTGACGCTCAGCGATCGCATTGTCGACCCGATTGAAGAAGAGTTTGAGGTGATTATTCGCATCGGCGAACTGGCCGATAGCTCGATGGTCGCATGGCCGCTGCTCCCTTACCGCTTAATTACCTGCGCCTCTCCCGACTATATTTTGCGCCACGGTGAACCGCAATCGCCGGACGACCTTCAGCGGCACTCCTGCCTGGTCTACGGTCACTGGTCGGCCATCAACGCCTGCCGCTGGCAATTCGACAAAGACGGCTCGACGCTGGAGGTCAAACCCGCCGGGCGCTTCCGTTCAAATGACTGGAAAGCGTTGATGAATGCCGCTATCGCCGGGCATGGCATCACCCTGGGGCCGGAGGAGGTGCTGAGAGGCGAAGTTGAACAGGGGAGGCTGGTGCAGGTCTTAGCGGAATTCTCCGGGCCTTCGCGCCCGATGCATGTCCTCGTCCCCGCCGGGCGCAGAAGGACGACGAAAATAAAATGTTTTGTGGAGGCGCTAAGAAAAGCGCTAGGCCCGCGTTGAATCAACATCAACCGGAGTAAGGGCACCCCGTCAATGGGGTGCCGTATAGGGCATCAACGCGCCGCGCGCTGCAAAATCACGTTTGAGGGCTGACGCTGCAGGAAGCGCATACGCAGCATCATCATAATCGCCGCCGAGGTTAAACCGATAATAAACCCGCACCAGAAGCCTGCCGGACCCATGCGCGGGACGATAATATCGGTTAAAGCCAGCAGGTAGCCGCTGGGCAGCCCCAGCACCCAGTAAGCGGTGAAGGTGATAAAGAAGATCGAACGCGTATCTTTATAACCACGCAGGATCCCGCTACCAATAACCTGCACGGAGTCGGAAATCTGATACACCGCCGCCAGCAGCATCAGCTGGGAAGCCAGCAGCACGACTTCCGGGTTGTCGTTATACAGCAGGGCAATCTGTTCACGCATCAGGATGGTGAAAATCGCCGTGATCACCGCCATACAGACGCCGACGCCCACCCCGGTTCTGGCCGAAACCTGCGCATCCAGGGTGGAGCCCTGGCCGAGGCGGAAACCGACGCGGATGGTGACCGCCGCCGCCAGCGACAGTGGTAAAACGAACATCAGCGAACTGAAGTTAAGGGCGATCTGGTGGCCGGCAACATCGACAATACCCAGTGGAGAAACCAGCAGTGCGACAACGGCAAACAGGGTCACTTCGAAAAACAGCGCCAGCGCAATCGGCAGTCCGAGCTGAACCAGGCGTTTCAGGACGCTAAAATCCGGTTTGCTGAACCCCTCGCTGCTGCGAATATCGCGCATCGAACGGGCGCGGCGCACCCAGGCGATCATGCTGATAAACATTACCCAGTATACGGACGCCGTCGCCACGCCGCAGCCAATGCCGCCCAGTTCCGGCATGCCAAAGTGACCATAGATAAAGATATAGTTCACCGGAATATTCACAACCAGGCCGATAAAACCCATGACCATCCCCGGCTTGGTTTTCGCCAGACCTTCGCACTGGTTACGCGCGACCTGGAAGAAAAGATAGCCCGGCGCGCCCCACAGCAGCGCCCGCAGATAGCCCACGGCTTTTTCCGCCAGCGCCGGGTCGATATTATGCATCGAACTGATGATATAGCCGGCATTCCACAGCACCACCATCACCAGCAGGGAGACGAACCCCGCCAGCCAGAACCCCTGACGCACCTGATGGGCAATACGATCGCGGCGCCCGGAGCCGTTCAGCTGGGCGATAACCGGGGTCAGGGCCAGCAGCAGGCCGTGGCCAAAGAGAATGGCGGGCAGCCAGATAGAGGTGCCAATGGCCACCGCCGCCATGTCGGTGGCGCTATAGCCTCCCGCCATTACGGTATCGACAAAGCCCATTGATGTTTGGGCGACCTGAGCAAGGATCACCGGAATTGCCAGGGCTAATAACTGACGCGCTTCAATAAAATACTTCTGCACGTGAACACCTTTTATATTGTTGTTATTTTGCGACTAAAAAAGCCGCCTTAGATGGCAGCAAGAAGAAAGAGCAGAGGGATTTGCCAGACTATTGTAGCGAGGATACGCCATTAAGCCAGTGAAAAAATGGTAGGGGCACGATGCGCGCTGGCAACCTTTTTTATCAGCTGTTATTGTTCCAGGCAGGTATAACGGTAATGATACCGTCACGAAAGTCTACAGGAGCAAAGCATGTTTACTGGCATTGTGCAGGGGACCGCTAAAGTGGTGTCCATTGATGAAAAACCCAATTTTCGCACCCATGTGGTGGAGCTGCCGGAGCATATGCTCGCAGGCCTCGAAACCGGGGCATCGGTGGCGCACAATGGCTGTTGTCTGACGGTTACCGAAATTGACGGCCCGCGCATCAGTTTTGATCTGATGAAAGAGACGCTGCGTATTACTAACCTCGGTGCGGTGCAGGAAGGCGACGTGGTCAACGTGGAGCGCGCGGCCAAGTTCAGCGATGAAATCGGTGGGCACCTGATGTCCGGGCATATTATGACCACCGCGGAAGTCGTCAAGATCCTGACCTCGGAAAATAACCGGCAGATCTGGTTTAAGGTCCAGGATCCGACCCTGATGAAATATATTCTGTATAAAGGCTTTATTGGCGTCGACGGAATTAGCCTGACGGTAGGTGAAGTCACTCCGACGCGTTTCTGCGTACATCTGATCCCGGAAACGCTCCAGCGCACGACGCTGGGGGCGAAAAAACTCGGCGACCGGGTGAATATCGAGATCGACCCGCAGACTCAGGCGGTGGTGGATACCGTCGAGCGGGTGCTGGCGGCGAAAGAAGCGGCGCAAAAAATCAGCGAAGAGTAACGCAGAATTAACGGCAGCATAAAAGAAAAATCCCCCGTATTACCGGGGGATTTTTTTACCGAGCGACGCGGAGTCCATTTTCGGCGCCGCGGGAAAAGACCACCTGCCAGAGCTGAATATCCCGCGCACGAAAAGCGCCTGCGCAGGCATTCAGGTAGTAACTGAACATGCGTTTAAAACGTTCCGAGTAGTTATCGGCGATTTCCGGCCAGCTGGCCAGAAAACGCTCATACCAGGCCATCAGCGTCGTGTCGTAATCGGCCCCGATGTTGTGCCAGTCCTCCATCACGAAATGCGATTCGCTGGCCTGCGCAATCTGGCGCACCGACGGTAAGCAGCCGTTAGGGAAGATATATTTATTAATCCATGGATCGACGTTGTGGTCCGTTTTTTTCGAACCAATGGTGTGCAGTAAGAAACGGCCATCGGCGCTCAGGTTGCGGTCGACCACCGAAAAGTAGGTGTCATAGTTTTTAGGGCCGACGTGTTCAAACATCCCGACGGAAACAATACGGTCAAAACTATCATCTAAGTCGCGATAGTCCTGCAGCAAAATAGTGACGTCTAGCCCTTCGCAGCGCTGTTGCGCCATTTTTTGCTGTTCTGCAGAAATGGTGACGCCGACCACGCTAACCTGGTAATTTTTGGCCATGTAATAAGCCAGGCCGCCCCAGCCGCAGCCAATATCCAGCACCCGCATGCCTGGCTCCAGCTCCAGCTTGCGGCAAATAAGATCGAGTTTTGCCTGCTGAGCTTGTTCCAGCGTTTGCGCATCTTTCCAGTAAGCACAGGAATATTGCATATAGGGGTCGAGCATGCGGCTGAAAAGATCGTTGCCAAGATCGTAGTGCTCTTTGCCGACGATCCACGCACGTTTTTTACTTTGTAGATTGAACAGGCGTGCGCTCGCGATACGCAGCGTGTCTTTCAGATGGTGAGGAAGCTGACTTTCCAGTCCGGCGCGAAGCACTTTATGGAAGAATATATCCAGCCGTTCGCAATCCCACCAGCCGTCCATATAACTTTCACCTAACCCCAGAGACCCTTCCTGTAAAACACGTTTAAAAAAGAGCGGGTTTTTAATCCGGAGATCGGAGGGGGCGGGCCCATTAATTTCAATGCCCGCGCGACCGAGCAACTCGGCTGCAATTCGGTACCAGTCGTCGTTTGGTACGCTTACTTCTTCTATACACGATGAACTCATAGCTTCTCCATCACGCCCAAGTGATCAGAACCTTAAAACAGCGTAGACGCTTTTTTGGCTTTGTGAGAAATCTCACGGAATATCCGTGAAGCTGCTATCCGACGTAGAACAGAGGAAGGGTGATAACCCTTGCCGAAAGGCCTTCCATGGTGAAACGGGATGCATCCTGCCCCCGTTAAGTGCAATAAACTTTCTATTTATGTGATGCCGGATCCAGTATAGGCCGCTAATATCGGGCTTTCAATAAAAATATATTAGCAGGCTAATTACTGTACGATAACATCAGTGAAATAATTCTATGCATGCGACGACTCCGTCGTCAGGCAGGCGGTATGACGCTGCATGAGGTATCCAATCCCGGCCAGCGCAATCGAGGCCAGCATCACGCTGGTGGTGGTCAGCAGCGGAGTGGCGATCAGCGCGGAAACCAGCAAACTGGTCAGGAAGCACAGGCCGAGCTGCAGGGTGTTCTGCAGCGCCGCGGCGCGGCCGGTGGCCTGCGGGAACGGCTTCAGCGCCTGGGCGACGACGATCGGGTAAATACCGCCGTTAACAATCGCCATGACGCAGAAGGGCACCATCAGCGCAACAATTGATACATCCGCCAGTCGGCCAACCAGCCAGGTGGCCGCGACGCTGACGGCGAAAATCACCAGCAGCCACGGGAGCAGCTGATTTCCCTGCCATTTTTGTAGCGCCGCGCGACAGCCATAGCCGCCAACTAAAAAGGCGATGGTCTGCGGGACATAGCTCAGGCCAATGGCGGTGGGGCCATAGCCCATCTCGTGCAGAATAAACGGTGAGCCGGTCAGCCAGGCGAAAAAGCTGGCGGAGCAGGCGGCGTAAATCAGTACATTACCGCTGTACTCGCGGGAGCGCAGCAGGGCAAGGAAGGTCAGCTTTTGCGCAGTGGCGCCGGGCTGCCTGTTCGCCGGTTTAAGCCGCAGGGCCGGCAGCATCAGCAGCACCGCGATAGCGAACAGGGTGGCGAAAATCGCCTGCCATTCGAGGTGCGTGAGTAACCAGCTGCCGAGCAGCGGCGCCAGCGCCGGAGATAAGCCCACTAGCGGCATAATGGTGGCAAAAATGCGGTTAGTGCGCTGGGCAGGGTAATAGTCGGTGACCATCGCCTGCCAGGTCACCGCCGCCGCGCAGACGCCGATGGCCTGAATAAAGCGCAGGACCAGCATCAGCGTGGCGTCACGCACCCACAGCATCCCGAGGCAGCTGATAGCGAAAATCGCCAGCCCGGACAGCAGAACCGGTTTGCGGCCGTAGCGGTCGGAAACCGGCCCCCAGAACAGCTGGCCGAGGGCGAAGCCGGCGAGGAATAAGCTCAAGCTGGCGCTCACCGATGCCGCTGAGGTATTCAGATCTTGTTGAATAGCTGAAAAAGCCGGCAGGTACATATCGGTGGCGAGGAAACCCAGCACGCTGAGTCCCGCCAGCCACACTAAAAATCCTTTCCCAGGTTGTTGCATAACATTCTCTTATAGATGCGGTCTGATGCCGCAGAGTGTAGGGAGTGCATAATGGCTTGTGAAACGCTAATATTTGCTACATGCATTCAAAAATTTTGCAGGCAGAATATGTGGTCCGAATACTCACTCGAAGTCGTTGATGCTGTTGCCCGCAACGGTAGCTTTAGCGCAGCGGCGCAGGAGCTGCATCGCGTACCTTCAGCAGTCAGCTACACCGTACGCCAGCTCGAAGAGTGGCTGAAGGTCCCCCTTTTCGAACGTCGCCATCGCGATGTTGAACTCACCCCGGCCGGGATCTGGTTTTTACAGGAAGGGCGTTCTGTTATCAAAAAAATGCAGATCACCCGCCGGCAGTGTCAGCAGATTGCCAACGGCTGGCGCGGGCAGCTGTCGATCGCCGTCGATGACATTGTTAAACCGGCGCGTATGCGGCAGATGATCGTCGATTTTTATCGCCACTTTCCCGATGTCGAACTGATTGTTTTTCAGGAGGTGTTTAACGGCGTCTGGGACGCGCTGGCCGACGGACGCGTGGAACTGGCGATTGGTGCGACCCGCTCGATTCCGGTGGGCGGGCGCTACGCCTTTCGCGATATGGGGATGCTAAGCTGGCACTGCGTGGTGGCGAGCCATCATCCGCTGGCGCAGATGACGGGCCCGTTGAGCGATGATATGTTGCGCAACTGGCCGTCGCTGGTGAGGGAAGATACCTCCCGCTCGTTGCCGAAACGCACAACCTGGCTACTGGACAATCAGAAAAGGGTGGTGGTACCCGACTGGGAATCGTCGGCGACCTGCCTGTCGGCGGGACTCTGCGTCGGGATGGTGCCGACGCACTTTGCCCGTCCGTGGATCGACCGCGGCGAATGGACCGCGCTGGCGCTGGAAAATCCGTTCCCGGACGCGGCGTGCTGCCTGACCTGGCAGCAAAGCGATACTTCGCCGGCGCTCGCGTGGCTGCTGGATTATCTGGGCGACAGTGAAACGTTGAACCGCGAGTGGCTGCGGGCGCCGGAGTAACCGGCGCCGTGGGGAAGGTTAGCGGCGGTAGTCGACGAACGGGCCGTCAACGACCGAGCGGCGTTCCACCAGACGCGGGTGAACCTCGATCGACTGCGACTCTTCGCGCTTGTTGACGATACGATCCATCAGCATGTTGAAGGCGGCTTCGCCGAGAGAATCTTTCGGCTGATGAATGGTGGTCAATGCCGGGCTGAAATAGCGGGCGTTGCGCACGTTATCATACCCGATCAGCGAAATATCCTGCGGCACGCGCAGGCCCATTTCGTCCGCCGCGCAGATGGCGCCCATCGCCATGATGTCGCCGCCGCAGAATACCGCCGTCGGACGGTGCTGCTGGCTGAGGATCTGCTGCATCGCCCGGTAGCCGGATTCCGGTTCGAAATCTCCCTGAACAATCCAGCTTTCCGGAACGGAAATCTGCGCTTCTTTCATGGCTTGCATAAAGCCGGCCAGCCGTCCGGCACCGGTATTACGCTCCAGCGGGCCGGGGATCACGCCAATTTCACGGTGGCCGCGTTCGACCAGGTAGCGGCCAGCCATATAGCCGCCCTCGAAGGCGTTATCGATGACCGAATCGGTAAAGTCGGCCTTCGCTTCACCCCAGTCCATCACCACCATCGGAATGTGGCGGTACTCTTCCAGCATGCTCAATACCGATTCCGGGTATTCCGAGCACATCACCAGCAGGCCGTCGACGCGCTTTTGCGCCATCATCGACAGGTAGGCCTGCTGCTTTTCAAGATCGTTCCACGCATTGCCCAGAATCAGGGTATAGCCTTTCTGGAAGCAGCTTTTCTCTACGGCTTCGATAATCTCAGCGAAATAGGCCGCTTCGCTGCTGGTGGCCAGCAGGCCGATAGATTTGGTGTGATTAACCTTCAGACTGCGCGCAACCGCACTGGGGGAGTAGTGCAGCTCTTTGATCGCCGCCCAGACCGCGTTGCGGGTTTCTTCAGCAACGAAGCGGGTTTTGTTAATCACATGTGAAACTGTTGTAGTGGAAACGTTTGCGCGCTTCGCTACATCTTTAATTGTTGCCATTACTTCTCACTCCAGACCTTGACCTGATCGTCTGATTATCGGTACGTAAACGTTTGCCTATACACACCCTGAGTACAATGTTCAACATTGCATCACGTCGGGAAAACGACACAGAACGACAGGAAGGGGTCAATGGCCGATACGCTTTCAAATTAGCGTGGGATTTTGTCCGATCTTGCGGCAAAGGGGAAGAGCAAAAATGTGCATCACCCTAAATCTCAGAAGATTTTTACGCTATATTGTGCAAAAATGAGCAAGCTCACTTTTCATGTGGGGATAACAGGGGGAAAAATTGATGGATACAGATTTGAAGTTTTCGCTGACCACAACGATTATTGTTCTGGGTCTCATTGTTGCCGCCGGGCTGACGGCGGTACTGCACTGATTTTGCCGGGGGAGAGCGCTCTTTCCCCCAACGTCCCGCCATTATTATCAATTTTGCAAAAATCTTTTGCCATTCCGTTTACTTTTGTTTTTCTGTGATTGATGTCATGCTTTTGACTTCTGATGAGATGCCGTCGCTGAGGACGGTCTGCTGGAGTCATTGAATGAAAATCAACTTTCCCCTGTTAGCGCTGGCGATCGGCGCGTTTGGTATTGGTACGACGGAGTTTTCCCCGATGGGGCTGCTGCCGGTCATTGCCAAAGGTGTCGACGTCTCTATTCCGGCTGCGGGAATGCTGATCAGCGCGTATGCGATTGGCGTGATGGTCGGCGCGCCGCTGATGACCTTACTGCTCTCCCATCGCGCGCGCAGAAATGCGCTGATTTTCCTGATGGCGATCTTTACTCTCGGCAACGTCCTCTCCTCAATGGCGCCGGATTACACGACCTTGCTGATCTCGCGCATTATCACCAGCCTTAATCACGGCGCTTTCTTTGGCCTGGGGTCGGTGGTTGCGGCGAGCGTAGTGCCAAAACACAAGCAGGCCAGCGCGGTGGCGACGATGTTTATGGGGTTGACCATCGCCAATATTGGCGGCGTTCCGGCGGCAACCTGGCTGGGTGAAACCATCGGCTGGCGGATGTCGTTTCTCGCTACCGCGGGCCTCGGTCTGGTGGCGATGGCCAGCCTGTGGTTCTCTCTGCCAAAAGGCAGCGCCGGCGAGCGGCCGAATGTTAAACAGGAGCTCACCGTGCTGATGCGTCCGCAGGTGCTTTCCGCGCTGCTGACCACGGTGCTGGGGGCCGGGGCCATGTTTACCCTCTATACCTATATTTCGCCGGTGCTGCATACCATTACGCATGCGTCGCCGCTGTTCGTCACCGCGATGCTGGTGCTGATTGGCGTCGGCTTCTCGCTGGGCAACTACCTGGGCGGTAAGTTTGCCGACCGTTCCGTTTCCGGCACGCTGAAAGGCTTTCTGCTGCTGCTGATGGTTATCATGCTGGCGATTCCGCTGCTGGCGCAAACCCAGGTGGGGGCGGCGATTAGCATGGTGGTGTGGGGAGCGGCGACCTTTGCCGTTGTACCGCCGCTGCAAATGCGCGTGATGCGCGTCGCTCATGAAGCGCCGGGGCTCTCTTCTTCGGTGAATATCGGGGCGTTTAACCTCGGCAATGCGCTGGGTGCGGCTGCCGGTGGGGCGGTGATTTCCGGTGGGCTGGGCTATGCCTTTGTCCCGGTGATGGGGGCGATTATTGCCGGCGTGGCGCTGCTGCTGGTGCTGTTCGGCGGCCGCTCGCAGCCTGAAGAGGCGTTTGCCGGGCAGTAACCGGGGATACGCAGAAGGGGCAACCCTTCTGCGTAGGCGATTTATGCCGCCAGATTGGCCGCCACAAACGTCCAGTTTACCAGCGCCCAGAAGTGCGCCAGATACTCAGGGCGGGCGTTACGGTAGTCGATGTAATAAGCGTGTTCCCAGACATCCACGGTCAGCAGCGGCGTAGCCTCGCCGGTCAGCGGCGTGCCCGCATTGCTGGTGGAGACAATACTCAGGCTGCCATCGGCATTTTTTACCAGCCATGTCCAGCCGGCGCCAAAGTTCTTCGCTGCCGCATCGCTAAATTGCGCTTTGAAATCGGCAAAGCTGCCGAAAGATTTGGCAATGGCTGCCGCCAGTTCACCTTCCGGCTCACCGCCGGCATTCGGCGCCAGGCAGTTCCAGTAAAACGTGTGGTTCCAGACCTGAGCGGCGTTGTTAAAGACGCCACCTTCTGAAGTACGCACGATCTGTTCTAAAGATTGGCCTTCAAACGCGGTGCCTGTGATCAGGTTATTGAGGTTAGTGACATAGGCCTGGTGATGTTTACCATAGTGGTATTCCAGGGTTTCGGCGGAAATGTGCGGCGCGAGGGCGTCTTTTGCATATGGTAATGCAGGTAATTCGAACGACATTGTTACTCTCCTTATAACTTCTTGTTTTCTTCTCACATTTAAAGGATGTATGACCATCCGGATACAGCGTGTACTGCGCTTCGCCGCGGCGAGTGCGACAGCTTTTTATTGTGACAAGGATGCTAACACTTGCCGATGGTAGTGAAAAGCCTTACTCCGATAAAGGTTATATTGAACAGGTCAGACGGAGGAAACCAGAGGCAGGTCGCGCTGGAAGGAAGGGCATCTGCGGCGCGTACATCGCTTAACGGCGGTGAAATATAGCTTTTTTTTTCAGGAGCGGTCTGTTTTGCCGGCGGCGGGTTCGCGCCAGATAGCCTGCCGCAGGCGCGGCAGGAGAGGCTTAGCGAATGGTTTTCGGCGTCATCACGCGGCGGGCGCCGACATAGTGGCGAACCCAGTAATCTTCGCTTAACGAGGTTATCTGAATATCGCGACCGGTGCGCGGCGACTGAATAAATTTGCCGTTGCCGACGTAGACGCCAACGTGGTCAGCGGTGCCGCGGCCACGGGTGCGAAAGAAGACGAGATCGCCGCTTTGCAGTTCGCCGCGATCCACCGGGCGGGCATCGCGCAGGTGATACATTTCATTAGCCGTGCGCGGGATGCGAATTTTCACCAGATCTTTATAGGCGTAGTACACCAGGCCGCTGCAATCGAAGCCGGTTCGCGGCGAGGTTCCGCCCCAGCGATACGGTTTGCCAATCTGATCCATCAGCTTCGACATCGCCGTGCTCTGCGCTTTTTGCACGCGGGCCTTATGCGCATCCGCCAGCGTCAGCGGCTGTTCTTCGGTCACGGTAACGGTTTTACAGCGCTTTTTGTATCCTTTACGCGCCACGCACTGCGTCTGGACGCTGGCCATCACCTGGGCCGACTCGGCGCCCGATTTGAGCGGCTTCGCACACTGCTTTTTATAGCCTTTACGCAGGACGCATTTTTTCGTACCGCCGGCGGCCTGACGGTTCAGCGCCGTTTGGCTGGATGCGGTCGTGCGGGTGGGGTGTCGGGTGCGGGAGGCCGTAGTGGCTTGTTTACTTGAGGTTTTGGCTGTGGATTTTGTTTTCTGACCGCTGGCTTTCTTTTTACGTTCGGTGGTGCCTTTCGCCTGATGTCCTTTTGGCGTAGCGGAGGTGTGCGTATGCCCTGAAGCATGCGCCAGTGGTGTAAATAAGATAGATGCAAACAGTAATGCACAGAGCGATATCGCGATTTTGTTTAGCTGCGCCACTGAGCAATCCCCTGATTAATGACAGATATGTGGCCATACCTGACGGTGAATGACAAAACCCAACGATTCTAAAGCATAAAAACCCGGAAAGTTAATACTCTTTTGTATCTAAAGTGTCGTTTGATTAACAATTGCAAAAAATTATCTCAGACATTAAGCACCTTGTACGCGAAATGTACAGCGATAACGCTTTTCGCGCCACAAAGTGATATTTATAAGGCAACTTCTGGGCACAGAAGATAAAATATAACGAGTGAAAAAAATGTTATTATCTGTCCTGCGTTCAGGACGCTACAATGACAAATTACTGCCGTATAGAAGTTAAGGAAGCATGACAATGAGCACGACTGTAGAAAAAATCCAACGTCAAATCGCTGAAAACCCGATCCTGCTGTACATGAAAGGGTCTCCGAAACTGCCAAGCTGCGGTTTTTCCGCCCAGGCCGTACAGGCCCTGTCCGCTTGCGGCGAGCGTTTTGCCTACGTTGACATCCTGCAGAACCCGGATATCCGCGCGGAACTGCCGAAATATGCGAACTGGCCGACCTTCCCGCAGCTGTGGGTAGATGGTGAGCTGGTTGGCGGTTGCGACATCGTGATTGAAATGTATCAGCGCGGCGAGCTGCAGCAGCTGATCAAAGAAACGGCCGCTAAGCACAAGACTGACGAGCCGAAAGCGGAGTAATTCTGCTGTCTGTAAAAAAGCGACTTCCGGTGAAGTCGCTTTTTTTATCTCTTATTCCTCTGTCGCCAGCGGCAATGGCCAGCCGCCAAGACGTTTCCAGCGATTCACTATCTCGCAAAACAGCTGAGCCGTCTGTTCGGTATCGTACAATGCGGAGTGTGCCTGGGTGCCATCAAACGCCATGCCGGCCGCCAGGCAGGCTTTGGACAGCACGGTCTGACCGAGCGCCAGCCCGCTAAGCGCCGCGGTGTCAAAGGTCACGAAAGGGTGGAACGGATTACGTTTCAGACCCGCACGTTCGGCCGCGGCCATCGTAAAGGTGAGATCGAAGGTAGCATTGTGAGCGACCATAATGGCGCGATTGCAATTGTGGTCCTTAATCCCCTTGCGGACTCGTTTAAAAATGGCGTGCAGGGCGTCGTATTCGCTCACCGCGCCGCGCTCAGGGTCGTGCGGATTGATGCCGTTGAATGCCAGCGCTTCAGGCTGCAGATTGGCACCTTCGAAAGGTTCAACATGAAAATGCAATGTCTCGTCCGGCATCAACCAGCCTTGCTCATCCATTTTCAACGTAATGGCGGCTATCTCAAGCAGGGCGTCGGTTTTGGCATTAAACCCGGCGGTTTCGACATCAATCACCACGGGGTAAAAACCGCGAAAACGGTCGCACAGACCATTAAGTTGAACGTTCTCGGACATCTGATTCTCTTAACTGGAAAAAAGTAGCGCGCATTATGGCAAATTTTGCCGCGCCTTGCAGCAGGAAGGGGCGAAAACAGCGGGCGCCAACCGACGCCCGCAGCCGGTTAGTGGCCGAGACCTTTACCGGCGTCTTTCTCTTCAATCAGTTCGATTTTGTAACCGTCCGGATCTTCAACGAAAGCGATAACCGTGGTGCCGCCCTTAACCGGGCCCGCTTCACGGGTGACGTTGCCGCCGTTCTGGCGAATACGCTCGCAGGCTTCAGCTGCATTATCCACGCTCAGTGCGATATGGCCGTATGCGCTACCGAGATCGTATTGATCCACGCCCCAGTTGTAGGTCAGTTCGATAACGGCGGTATCGCTCTCTTCGCCGTAACCTACGAAGGCCAGCGAGTATTTGTATTCGGTGTTTTCGCTGGTACGCAGCAGCTTCATGCCCAGCACGTTAGTGTAAAACTCGATGGAACGTTGCAGGTCGCCAACGCGCAGCATGGTGTGAAGTAAGCGCATATTTTTTATACTCCTTTTGTACAGCCACCGATCGGAGGCCGTCAGTGCAAATAGTCAGAATAGTACGGGAAACGGGCAAGGCGTTTCCCGTACCGCAGCACTATAACCTAAAAAGGCCGTCTTTTCAGGCGGCCCTGACGATCTTGCCCGGCACCTCGCCGCAAATCGCTGCCGTCAGCGGGTGTCGCCGCTCGTCATCCCGACAGATTACGATTTTTTTAAGTCAATGCGCAGAATGCGCTCTTTCGCCCCTGCAACAAACACATCCGGATCCCAGTCACGATTGAATCCCTCTTTGATACCGACGTAGAGGGTGTCCATATCCGCTGACAGCACCATCTGGTTTGGATAAACCGGCACACGGAATTCGCGGCTGACGGTATAGGTCCCGGCATCGACGACGCTGAGGGTGCCGCTGGTGAAGTTGGTCACATACAGTTCGTTATATTTTGGGTTAAAGCGCACCGCGTTGGCCCCGACGCCGGTGTGGACGTAGCCGAGCTGCTTACCATCGCGGAGATCAAATATATACAGCCCGTCATGCGGCCCGCTGCGGTCGTCATGGTCGAAGGCCACGACAAAAATCCTGCCGGAAGCCGGGTCTACGGCTAAATTTTGCGCGCTGGCGAGCCGGGGTTGCGGCGCGTTCAGGGGGATGGTGCGCAGCAGACGGTGCGTTTTCGCATCGATCTCGTTGACGTAATCCTGGCCGCCGACGTAGATTTTCTGCGTTTTTTCATCCAGCGTCAGGCCGTATGCCGTCCCTTTGTAGGCATCTTTCACCTCGCCCCTGAGGGCCAGCGTCGTGCCGTCCAGCATCAGCAGTTTATGCAGCGGTTTCATGCCCTGCGGCGTCCTCAGCATATTGCTGTAGCTGACGAACAGCATATTGGCGTCATGACTGTAGACCATATGGCGCAGGTGCTCGAAGCGGGAATCAGCCGCATCAGCGGTATGAAAGCTTAATTTCTCGCTGGTGTTGATGAGTTTGTCGGTGAGGGTATCGAGCTGGCTGATCCGCAATGAAGCCGATTGGGTGTGCCCGACGTAAAGCCGGTGCTGCTGCTGATTCATCGCCAGCGAAAACGCGCGATAGGGCATCGGGTGGCGGCTATCGATATGCAGCGAGTCGGGATTAAACGTATAGAGATAGCCCCTGTTCGCGGCGCGGTTGACCCGGTCGGTGACGGCGGCGAAGACCTTCTGCTGGGTATTATCGAAGGCCAGTTCATAGATCCCCTCATCGGCATCCTGCAGATAGTTTGTTTTCAGCGCGAAGCGTGAAGCTTCACGCTGCGGCGGATCGATGGCGAAGGTCACGGTCGGGAACAGGGCGGCGAGCAAGAGGCCGGCCAGGGGTTTAGCAACATTGAAGCGCTTCATTGTTATGCTCCTGATTGGAATAATGTGTTAAACGGCTGATTCAGAACTGAACCTCGCCGCCGAAGACCCAGGTCCGGCCCCGCGCGGTGGTGTTTATCGAGGTGCCTTCTTTGGCATTATCGAGGCTTTGGTTCATCCGGTTGAGCGCTTCGGCGTAATCACGATTGGTGACGTTCTGGACGCTTAAACGCAGCAGTATGTTGTCGGTCATCTGCCAGCTACTGTAGAGGTCGACGATGGTTGGGATATTGGGCATGCTCTCTTTCGGGACGGTGTTGGTGTCGTTGTTGATCCCCCCGGTACTCAGACGTTTCGTTTTGCCGGTGAATTTCACCAGGCTGCCGGCGGTGAGCTTGCGGTCGAAAAGACGCCCGCCGATATCCAGGGTGGCGTAGCTCGAGGGCAGGTCGCTCAGATCGCTGTAGGCAAAGCTGTAAACCGTGCTGGCGATCGAGGTGGGCTGATCGGTCTGCTGTTTGCTCCAGGAGAGGTTTGCGTAGGCGAATCCAAGATCGTATCCGGCCTCAATTTCGTAGCCTTTGCTGGTGACCGGCGAAGGGGTGTTGATATAGATGTTAGCGTTGAAGCTTTCTGAGACATCGTCGATATCCTGACAGAGCCGGCCGCTGCTGCAGAGGAAAAAGGATTCGCTGGTGATGTAATTCTTGATGCGGGAGCGGTAGGTCAGCGCTTTTAAGTGGAGGCTGTCCTGGGCGAACAGCAGCCCCTGCTGATTGATGTTAAATCCCGCTTCCCAGGTTTGCGCCTTTTCAGGCTTGAGGAACGGGTTCATTGAGGCGCCGCCTTCGTTAGCGAAAAACACCTCCTGGACGTTAGGCGCGCGCGAAGAGCGGCTCCAACTGATGAATGGCTGCAGCCACGGCGTTACCTGCGCGGAGAAGGTTGCCGAAGGGTTAACGGCGCGGTCATCGAGGTGCAGGGTGCTCTCACCCTGGGGGAAACACTTCTCATTGTCTGCGCAGGCGGGTTTGAAACCTTCAACCAGGCTGCGGGTGTAATTGAGAGTGAGATCTAACGTATAAATATCCTGGCTTAGCGTCAGGGTGGAATATAGGGCGGAGATCTGCTGTTTCCCGGCCGGTGCAAAAGCGTTGCTGTCAGTCCGGGTATTCTGAATAAAGCGGCGGGTATAGCGGGTATCCATCCATTTCCCTCCGAGCTGGAAAACCGAATACAGGTCGTCGGTGATTTTAAATCGGCTGGTATTACTGATGTCGAAGGCGTTAGATTTATTGGTGAGCGAGGAGTTGTTGAAATTATACAGCGATCCCGGCTTATAGGCCTGATTGCCCCGGCTGGTGCTGGCCAGCAGGTTAATTTCCACTCGTTCATCCAGCGGGGCGTAGTGATAACGCAGGTAATAATCATCGCTGGTAATGTCGCGGCGGGTAAATGCGTTGCGGTAATTTCTGCCGGAGAGTTCGAGTTTATTAAACTGGTCGGCATTGAAGTTCACTTTATACAGCTGAGAGCGTGGTTCCTGGCGCAGATATTTATTATCTTCAGCAATAAAGTCTTCGCTGCTGCGCCCGCCGCCATTTTTATAGGTCGCATAGGTTCGTGAACCGCTGATGCCCACCAGCGCCCCAAGGCCGCCGCCGTTGGCAAAACTCCCGGTCTTACCGGCCACCGCCACCATGCCGGTGCGTCCAAGACCGTTATCGCCCACCGAGAAGCGCGAGAGCAGGCCCGTCTGGCGTCCTTCCTTCAGCACATCATCAATACCAATGGTGCGCATATTGGCGCTCCCCGCCAGCGCGTTGACCCCTTGCGCGCCTGCGCTGCTGCCGCGCGCCACATCGACCCCGGCGAGAAAGTTCGGGTCGAGCGGTACGCCCGCCGCGGTGTTGGCCCCGCCGTGGTAGTTTGCCGGCGCCATACCGAAGTAGGTCTGCGTAACCCCGTCCACCATGGTATTGACCCGCCCCAGTCCGTTCATGCCGCGAATGTTCACGCTGATCGCACCCTGCAAGGGGTCGATTTGCGTGTAGGTGCCCGCCATGCTGCGCAGCGACGCATCCAGACTCTGCAAATTCTTATTTAGCGTACGCGAGCTATAGGCCCCGGGGCGGGTATAGCTCTCTTCAGAGGAGCCGACCGGGTTGTTATCTGCCAGCGGGTTGTCGGTAATGGTGAGCGGCGAAAAAACCGATTCCCCCTCATTTTCCGCGGCAAAAGCATGGCCGTGCATAATAAGCAGCCCGGTCATGAGTCCTCTGACTATTTGTGATTTTTCCATAATCAATTCCTGTTAGGTATTTTTTTAAACGCACAAAATGAGCGTATTTATCCGCCGGCCTGAGAGTTCCGGTCGGTGCTAAATCGCGCATAATAAAAAATGCGACGGCGGACCTGGCGTCATAGCGCGGTCAGCTTCTGTCTTTTAAAAAATAAATTTAGTGACGGTTAAAAATTATATTAAGGATGAACCGTTAAATATTTACCGAATAAAAATGGGACCTTGGCTATCGGTTTAACAGGTCAAATTCTATCGGTAGCGTGACCTGATGAATGCCGTTTTTTAATATTTCTTTTGGCGGCGGCGGGAGCGGCCGCGCATTTTGCAGGGCGGTTAACGCCGCTCTGTCCAGAGAAAGGGTACCCGACGAGACGACCAGCTGTGAGCTAAGTAACTCGCCGCGTTCATTTACCCTGAAGGTGATTTTCGCCGTTCCGCTGCGCTGACGGCGGCGCGCGTCATCAGGATAATTACGCATTTTGTTGATCTTGCCCTTCACCAACGACTGCCAGCTTATTTTGCTCTCGCTGATGCGCGAAGCATCGGTATCCAGCGGCGCGGCATTACGCTGGGTGAGCGCCGGCTGCACCGGCGGCGCGGCCATGCTGGTGGTCGTCGCATTGCCAGGCTCTGCCCGCTGTTCGCGATGGGATTTTTTCCGTAGCTCGGCGGCTTTTTTATTCTGTCGTTCCGGCCTGGACGCGGCCAGCTTGAGTTCAGCGTCGGGATGGGCAAGGAGCTTCGGCAGCGCCTTGTCATGTGCGGTCTCCTGCTCCGTCATCTGCTCGACTTTGCGCTGTTGACTGACGCCTGGCGACAGTTCGGGTCTGATGAATGAGACTTCCAGTTCCGCGGCGTATTCCATCATCACGGCGGCAGGCGGTGATTCGGCTGGCCGGAGTGAAAAATGGATGATGAATGGCAAGATCAGCGCAGCGTGGAACAGCACGCTGGCGGCGGAACCTCCGAGCCACGGTGAACGAGGCGGGGTGAAGGGGGCGATCGTATTGCCGTTCATTTTGTCGCCGCAACTGACCAGATGTAGTCAGCCTGTTTTGCCGTCAGCGTGGTCGCGGTGGTAGTCAGCATCACCACCACCGGCTCCGGCGCCTGTAAATCGGCCAGATGCAGCGGTACGCCAACGTCTTTCGCCGCGTGGTAACCGCCGGCGATCAGCAGGGCCGGGCGCGGCGCGCGGGAGAGTTGCTCGGCCATAAAGCGGTCGCGATGCTGTTGAATCGCCACCATGGCATTGACCTGTTGATCGTTGATTTGGCCATCGTGCATCAGATAGATAATGGCCGCCAGGGATTGCCGGACCTGCGGACGAGAAGTGCGTTCTCCGGGGGGAAAGGTTGGGTTTTTATAAAGCTCGCCGACCTGCTGGCGGCTGATATTCGCGGCAAGCAGCGGATACGGGCCTTTCAGCGCCGTCATCACCACGTCACGGTACAGGTCCCATGGCCAGCCGCTGTTCCAGCGCATCGCTGCGGCGGCGCGGGTCGCGCTGACCGGGGAGCCCGACGCCGCGGCCTGTTTAACCTGAGTGACCGCATCCTGCTGGCCGCTATCGATCATTTCCATCAGCACGCTGCCCTGGCGGCGGGAGAGGGGCAGGTTTTGCAGCAGCCACTGTTCAATGGCGTGATGGCGCACGTTGGTGTGCTCTTCACCGACGATGACCAGCGGCGCGCTGTCGAGGCGGGTAAGCAGCTGTGCTGATGTCAGCGTTTTACCGGTGTGGGCATCCAGGATACAGGCGCATTCCACGCCAGCAGCGGCCGTAGCGGCGGAAGTGGGCGTGGCAGCGTTCTGGCAGCCAGACAGAGCAAAAACGCTGCTGATAAGCAGAGATTTGAAAAAATATTCCGTATTAAACATAAATATCCGTTTGTATTTCTTTAGCTGTAGTTTTTTATGCTAAAAAGTGCGGCTGGATTATATGTGGTAATGATAATGATTATCAAGATCATTCTCATTTATGGTGATAATCAGGCAGGTGGATTTGCGCAACTGCAGTGAAAAAAGCGTACGCGGCTTGCGCAATGCCGGGCGGGGGAAGCCGAAGAGGAGCGAGGATAGCGGCGGAGCCCCGCCGCTAACAACAAAAGAATTACAAGGTCGGGTAGTCGGTATAGCCTTCCGCGCCGCCGCCGTAGAAACTCTCCGGACGCTGCGGGTTCAGCGCGGCTTTATGCTGCAGGCGGGCCACCAGGTCAGGGTTGGCGATAAAGTCACGACCAAAGGCCACTGCGTCGATTAACCCTTTGTTAATCAGGTCGTTGGCTTTTTCAACCGTGTATGCACCAGCACCGATAATGGCGCCAGGGAAACGCGCCCGGACTTTCTGACGGAACGCCTCACTGTACGGCTGGCCGCCCGCCCAGTCCGGCTCGGACATGTGCAGATAGGCAATACCTCGTTTCGCCAGCTCTTCAATCAGATACAGCGCATCGGCCTCCTCATTCGGACCGTTATCGACATTCTGGAAGCTGCCGATTGGCGAGACGCGGATACCGATGCGATCGGCGCTCCACTCTTTGCTGACCGCATCCACCACTTCCAGCACCAGGCGCGCACGATTTTCCACGCTGCCGCCGTACTGGTCGGTACGATGGTTAGACGTCGGGGAGAGGAACTGATGCAGGAGATAGCCGTGCGCGGAGTGCAGCTCCACGAGGTCGAAACCGGCATCACGCGCGTTACCTACCGCCTGGCGGAAATCATCGACGATACCCGGGATTTCATCCAGCTCCAGGGCGCGCGGCATTGAGGTATCGGCGCGCACGGCGTGGCCGTTTTCATCACGCAGAGAGGTGCGGGTACCGGCGCTGATAGCAGACGGCGCCACCGGGGCCTGGCCGCCAGGCTGCAGACTGCTGTGCGAGATCCGCCCGGTATGCCACAGCTGGACGGCGATGCGGCCATCTTCTGCGTGAACGCCAGCGGTAATTTTCTGCCATGCGGCGATCTGTTCCGGGCTGTGCAGACCCGGGGCGCCGGCGTAGCCTTTAGCCTGGGCGGAAATCTGCGTCGCTTCGGAGATGATCAGCCCGGAGCTGGCACGTTGACGGTAGTACTCCGCCATCAGCGGGGTGGGGATGTCGCCCGGTTCGATGCTGCGCAGACGCGTCAACGGAGCCATAAACACACGGTTAGGCACGGTTATCGCGCCCACTTTCAACGGGGTAAACAGTTTTGCTTCGGACATAGTGACTCCTGAGTAGACCGGTCGTCTTGTGATTCATTAAATAAAAACGCCTGTTACAGTTCAGGCGCCGTAATAATCGTTTTGGCATGCGCGAGGGCGCTTTCCAGCGGCGTGGCGCTGCGGGTAATCTTGGCCTGCAAATTGGCACCCAGCCACAGGGAATAGAGCACCTGGGAGAGGGTAAACGCGTCGCCGCGAAATCGCAGGCTGCCTTCCTGACGGCCCTTTTCCAGCGCTGCGCCCAGCAGGGTAATAATCTGGCTGGCGCCTTTATCCATTTCGGCACGCATCGATTCCGACAGATCGCACACTTCGGCCGAGAGTTTCACCGTCAGGCAGCCGCTAATAATGCCCTGCTGGCAGAACTGCGTCAGCGTGTGCTGATAGTAGGCCAGCAGGCGGTCGCGATAGTTGCCTTCACCGTGGGCAAAGTGTAGCGCCAGGCGCTGAAGGTAGCCCGTATAGTGATATTCCAGCAGCGCGACGCCGTAAGCTTCCTTGGAGCGAAAGTAGTGGTAGAAAGAGCCTTTCGGGACTTCCGCTATTTTCAACAGTTCGCTCAGGCCCATACCGGTAAAACCGCGGTGCATGCACAGCTGTTCGCCGGTGGCCAGGATATGTTCGCGGGTATCGCATTCGCTATGTTTGTTCATGGCGCTCACTGTAGTAGACCGATTGGTCTAATGCAAGCGAAAATTAGCGACCGCCTGGCCCAGAGGCTGAACAACAAAAGTTGCGTACCGCGGATGAAACGTCTTCAATAAAAGACAGAGAGAAGTGACGGGAGGCATGAGGTGGCAGAGCAGCTGGAGTTTTTCCCGGTACAAAGTCCGTGCCGGGGAATTTGTCAGTCAGATGAGCGCGGTTTTTGTCGCGGGTGCTTTCGCAGCCGTGAGGAGCGTTTTAACTGGCAAACGATGAGCGATGTACAAAAGCAGGATGTTCTGCGCCTGTGTCGCCAGCGTCTATTGCGCAAATTACGCGCAAATAAGCCGGCGCCTGCGGAAGAACCGCAGCAACCCTCACTGTTTTAATAGCAAAAGTGCGTATACTCAGAACACTTTTTTGTTGAGGACGGTGTTATGGTTCAGCGTATTGCTATGGCTCCACAGGGGCCGGAATTCTCACGTTTTGTTATGGGCTACTGGCGTTTAATGGACTGGAATATGTCCGCGCAAGCGCTGGTCAGTTTTATCGAGCAGCACCTGGATCTTGGCATTACGACCATTGATCATGCGGATATTTACGGCGACTATCAGTGCGAAGCGGCCTTTGGCGAGGCGCTTAAGCTGGCGCCGCATCTGCGCAGCCGGATGGAAATCGTCAGCAAATGCGGGATTGCGACCAAAGCCCGCGCCGAAAACACCATTGGTCACTATATTACCGACCGCGATCATATCGTGCTGAGCGCAGAGCAATCCTTGCGCAATCTGGCGACCGATCGCCTCGATCTGCTGCTGATCCACCGCCCGGACCCGTTGATGAATGCCGATGAGGTGGCGGAAGCCTTCCTCGCGCTGCATCACAGCGGTAAGGTGCGCCATTTCGGGGTCTCAAACTTTACGCCAGCACAGTTTACGCTGCTGCAATCCCGCCTGCCGTTTACGCTGGCGACTAACCAGGTTGAAATTTCCCCGGTGCATCAGCCGCTGCTGCTGGATGGTACCCTGGATCAGCTGCAGCAGCTGCGCATCCGCCCGATGGCCTGGTCCTGCCTTGGCGGCGGCCGTCTGTTTAATGACGACAGCTTCCAGCCGCTGCGCGATGAGCTGGCGCAGGTAGCCCAGGAGCTGAATGCCGAGAGCATTGAGCAGGTGGTTTATGCGTGGATCCTGCGCCTGCCGTCGCAGCCGTTGCCGATTATCGGATCCGGTAAAATTGAGCGCGTTCGCTCCGCGGTTGTCGCGGAAAAACTCAATATGTCCCGTCAGCAGTGGTTCCGCATCCGTAAAGCCGCGCTCGGCTACGACGTCCCTTAATCCCCGCTCAGCCTCCGCAATGGCCGTCCCTGGTTTACACTTATCAGGGACAGAGCCATTCTGGAGGTATTATGCAACGATGTATCCTCGCAATACTCGCGTTAGCGATCCCGGCAGGCGCACTGGCGGCCAGCGAAAACGTCGATCTCAATCTGGTGACCAGCCAGAGCGTGGGCCAGGCCGTTGGCAGCGTTAAAATCAGCGAAACCGCCGGCGGGCTGGAGTTCACGCCCGATCTGAAAGCGCTGCCGCCGGGTCAACACGGTTTTCATATTCACGCGAACGGCAGCTGCCAGCCGGCGATAAAAGACGGTAAGGCCGTCGCCGCCGGGGCTGCCGGCGGGCATTACGACCCGCAACAGACCGGGAAACATGGCGGGCCTGAGGGGCCAGGCCATCTGGGCGATCTGCCGGTACTGGTCGTCGACAGCGACGGTAAAGCCACTCAGCCGGTGGTGGCGCCGCGGCTGAAAACCCTGGCTGAGGTCAAAGGGAAAGCGCTGATGGTCCACGTGGGTGGGGACAATATGTCTGACAGTCCGCAGCCCCTCGGCGGAGGCGGCGAACGTTTTGCCTGCGGCGTGATTAAGTAGTTCTTTCCGTTATGGTCCCGGCGGCAGGCGCCTGCTCAAGCTGGGACAACGCGCAGTATAAGCGCCAGATCACCGCCGCCAGATCTTTTGCTGCCGGTTGATGATGGTGATTGAGCGTGTCGCAAATACGCTGCAGTTCCTGCAGCGTAGAGGCCAGCGGACGCTGCTGGACCCCGCGTTCGCTCATCACGTCCCGCAGCAAACTGATACACAAATCACGCACGCGTGAGAGGGGATCGGAGCGGGTCTCCCAGTCGCGCAGCTGCCAGACCACGTGTGAGCAGTTTAGCAGCACCACGCCCCAGCGCAGCAGCCAGCGGCGCGCTAAGGCATCCTGGCTGTTACTCAACTGACTGATGTGATGGTAAACCAGAGATTCAAACTCATGCTCGCTGTGCTGCGGGCGGCGACTTAGCTGATCGACAAAGTGACGCCGTAACGCTTTGATGTGGCGACGGCTTTTACGCGCATCTGAACCGGGGCTAATCACCGCAAAGGCCAGCCAGGCAAAGCCCACGCCAATAATTTTCCCCAGGTTGTCATTCAGAAAGGAGGCGAAGTCGTACGCCGGCGGGTTGGTCACCGAAATGAACGAGCCCATAAACACGATCAGCTGTCCCCACAGACCCGCCAGCTTCGGCATCTGTAATTTAAGTAGCTGCATGGTGGTCAGCAGAGGGAAAAGAAACAGCAGGAACTGCCATAGATCGGTTATCTGCACCATCAGGCCGAATTTCACCACGAAGCTGAACACCGAGAGCAGCAGCAGCGTGCGCATCAGCAGGGTCAGAGATTTGAACGGCGACGGCGAGACGGAGTACAGCACGCAGCAAATGGCGGCCAGGGTCAGCGCGGCCGCGCAGGCCTCCCATTGGCTGCTGATCCCCCAGGCGCCGATGGCGACCAGCGCGCAGAACGTTCTGACGCCGTTCCACAGCGCCTCTGCCTGATCGGTATAGCGGGCCAGCGCCGGTGCGGAAGGGACATTGAATTCGGCGATCGCCGAGGCGTTTTCCACGCGGCGGATCCAGCGACTGCTGTCGAGATACAGGCGGCAAAAGTAGCGCAGGCGCTTCCAGAAGGCGAGATGGCGATAGTCGGCATCCGCCGGGGGAGCCAGCGGGGCGACGATCCGGGCGACGGTGTAAAAATCGGCGCGTGGGTTAGCCAGTTCGACGAGCAGCGTTTCCAGCACCTGACGAGTGTGCGCCGGCGCCGCTGGCCAGTTGATCAGCATCCGGCGCAGGCTCGAGATGACGCTGGTCAGGCGCAGCTGCTGGTGGAGTAAATAATTGAGCAGCGGATTCTGGCGGCGAAAGCGGTAATGGCTCCAGAAGGCCTGAATACGCAGCAGGTTCATGGTCAGAATTTGCCCGATCACGCTTTCATGAGCGCTGCGAATCGCATCGGTGGTTTCCGGCACCCACAGCAGGCTGGCGTGCTCAAGCAGGCGGGCATGCATATTTTTTAATGCCGTCAGCAGCGTCGCGCCGTCTGAGGTGCTGGGCATGATCATCATCATCAGCCCGCCGCAGAGGATACCGACGATCACCTCGCACACGCGCGACTGCGCAATGGTCCATAGCTCGTTTGCGTCGGTGATGTTAATGACCGGGAAGGCAATAATGGCGCAGGTATAGCCGGCAAGCTGGAAGGCGTAGGCGACGTTGTTGGTGTACATCGCGCAGGCCCAGGTGCAGAGCGCAATCCACGCTGAGATGCTGAATAAAAACAACCACGGGTCGTTCAGCGTATGCCCGGCGAGCAGCAGCGCGGCACAGGCGCCGAGCAAGCTCCCGGCAATGCGGCCAAAACTCTTGCTGATCACGCCGCCGACGGTAGGGAAGCTGACGACGGCGGCTGAGGTCATCGCCCAGTAGGGCTCATCGAGATTCAGCCAGTAGGCGATGCTCAGCGCCAGACACATCGCAATTCCGTTACGCAGGGCGTAGCGCCACTGTGGACGGCTGGCTTTAACCCACGGCAGTGCCCGCCATGATAAGGCCTGAAGCTTCATCAGGGTTCGCCAATCGAGACGGTACAGGTAGTGCCCGAGACCAGCGTCGTATCCTGCGGCAGCGCCTTAAATTCGATCCGTACCGGAACGCGCTGGGCCAGGCGTACCCAGGGAATATTGGGTTTAATATCGGCAACCAGGCTGCTCCCGCCCTCAACGCTTTGGTCGACAATGGCCCGGCCGATGCTGCTTACGTGACCCTGTAACGTTTGTTTGCTGCTATACAGGACGATTTGCGCGCTATCGCCAGCGTGAATGTGGCGCAGCTTCGTTTCTTCAAAGTAGCCAATGACATAAAACGAATGGCTGTCGACGAGGGCAAAGACCGGATGGCCGACGGAGGCGTAGTCGCCGACGCGGGTTGACAGGTTCGTGACCCAGCCGTCCACCGGTGATTTGACGACCGTTTGCCCGAGCTGCCACTGCGCGTGCTCAAGGCTGGCCTGCGCCACGCCGACCACCGCTTTGGCCGCTTCCAGGGTGGTGTTCGCCGTGTTAAGGGCGGTATTGGCATTTTCCAGATCTTCAACGGAGATCGCGTTCTGTGACAGGTTACGCCGGCGATGCGCGTCATTGGCCGCTTTGATCTGTTCCGCTTTGGCTTTCGCCATTTCAGCCGTGGCTTTGGCGAGCTGCGCCTCGGCGTTGAGGACGGCGAGGCGGTAGGGCGTATCGTCGATCCTGAACAGCACGTCACCGGCTTTGACCAGCTGGTTATCACCGACGTTGAGCTGCCGGATGCTGCCGGAGACCTGAGGCGTAATGCTGACCTGTTCGGCGCGGACCTTACCGTCGCGGGTCCAGGGCGATTGCGTGTAGTAATTCCAGACCAGCCAGGCGGCAATGATGGCAAGAGCGGCGACGAGTAAGGTCGAGAAGTATTTGAGTTTTTTCATGTCGTGAACATTACCAGGCAGTCAGTAAAACCAGCGCCAGACAAACCGAAAGCGCAAACAGGGACAAGTCCATCAGCAGGGGGTGCCAGATATCGCCGGCATACATCCAGTCGCGGAGCTGACGGTGAATGATCAGCCAGATAAAAAATCCCAGCAGGACGGCTTTAAATAAGGGGGGAAAGTAGATAGAAGCGCCGAATACCAGATCCTGGAGCGACAATCCGTTAGAGTTAAGACTCAGTTTCACAAGCAAAAATCCTTTGCCATTGCAGGGAGAATGTTCATGTTATGCGACTATTCACATTGTAAATCATTGTTTTGATTTTGGTGAATCTGGTAATTCATTTGTTTTGGTAATTTAAATGCTGCACACTATTCTAAAATCAGTATAATAACTTAGCAAGCTAATTATAAGGAGATGAAATTGGAATCGCCACTGGGTTCTGATCTGGCACGTTTAGTGCGCGTCTGGCGCGCGCTGATCGACCATCGCCTGAAACCTCTGGAATTAACGCAGACGCACTGGGTCACGCTGCACAACATTCATCAGCTGCCTCCTGAGCAGTCGCAGATTCAACTGGCGAAAGCTATTGGTATCGAGCAACCTTCTCTGGTGCGCACGCTGGATCAGCTGGAAGAGAAAGGCCTTATTTCTCGCCAGACTTGTGCAAACGATCGGCGCGCGAAGCGTATCCGGTTGACGGAAAAAGCTGAACCGCTGATCAATGAAATGGAAGAGGTGATCGGTAAGACGCGCGATGAAATTCTGTCCGGCGTTTCGGCACAAGAAGTGGAAACGCTGCTGCATCTGGTGCGTAAACTGGAACAGAATATCCTCGATCTTCAGGCAAAAGATTAATCTATTCAGGGCTTTGATTTCTCAAAGCCCTTTTTCATTCACTCCCGCCAGACGATCACCCGGTTACGACCGCCATTCTTTGCTTCATACATCGCCGCATCCGCACGCTTCACGCACTCTTCTGCGCTCAGGGTCGCATCAGTGGCGGTAAATATGCCCGCGCTGATGGTCATTCTTTCCGTGAAGTCATCCTGCGGTTGATGTACCGCCTGACGAATACGCTCTGCTATCGCCTGCGCCTCCTCCGTGCTGGTATTGACCAGCAGCAAGGCAAACTCTTCACCGCCGATCCGTGCGGCGGTGTCCTGCGCGCGCACGTTTTTCTGCAGGACGCTGGCGGTAAACTGGATGACTTTGTCTCCCTGCACATGGCCGTAGTTGTCGTTAATGCGCTTGAAATAGTCGAGATCGCCGACGATCACCGAAAGCGGTCGCGAGGCCGAGGTCTCCGGCAGCAGGGCGGCAAGGGTATCGTAGAAGTGACTGCGGTTATACAACCGGGTCAGCGAGTCGCGGATGGAATTTTGATAAGAACAGAGATATTTCTCTCGGGACTCGCGGTACAGCGCAAACACATCGCAAACGATAACCATCAACATAAACAATGTACTGATGGTTTCAAAAAAGCGCGCGTAATACCATGAATATCCTGAGCTTCGTTCTGCCATTAATAAAATAACCACGGTGAAAATGTACGCTGCGCAAAAAAAAGCTCCGCTATACCAGAATGTATTTCGCAGTCGGGAGACGGCAATCAGCAGTGCTAACGTCATTAACCAACCAACGGTTAAACCCCAGCCGGTATAATGATGCCACGCCGGCATAAATAACGTGGTTAAATTATCGACCAAAGTGATATTCAGCAGCGGATGATGGCTCGAATACAGCCACGAAAGGGTAATAATCACACCGGTGAAACTCAGGCACGCCGTCAAAATAACGCCATGTATTCCGGCGGTAAGTCGGGGGCTGTGGCGAAAGTGGTATAAAATAACAGCTACGGTAAATAATACCATCAGCATGATATTGCGGAAGCTATAGAAAATTAGCGCGTCATTGGCATTGGCGCGTAAACCCGTGCCGCACATTAACCAGCCGGGGTAACTATTCAGCGTCCCCAGCATCAAAAGCGCTGAGCCGGCGAAGGCGCAGGCGATCGCCATCAGGTACAGACGCTCGCGGTCGCACCAGTACTTCATCAGCATCACGCCGGCGATTGTGGCGTGGAATATGAGTAAAAAAATGGTCAGTAGCGGAAACAGGACTGGACTAAACGTAGAGCTACGACTTAGTACTGAGATGAGACCTACGTGTATGACACCGATAGCGCCAATACAAACAATGATATAGATAAATATTCTCTTCAGTAAATTCTGAGGGCTCGTAAACATATTATTCATCCATGGATAATAAAATTATATTATTTGCCGCCAGAGCTGGGGCCATTAATTGTATGCAGCGTTATCATACCGTTATATAGCGAGTGAAACTTGCGCCAGCGCAAATAAATCGTGTGGTGGGTTTGTGTTATATGATGGGGGATGAGTTCTAATACATTCCGAGGCGCTGAGAATAATGCGGTCGGGTAAGACCGCATATATAAATAGGCAATATTAACGCGGGGAGACGGTCACCTGGCTGCCGCTGCCGGCAATGGCTACGCGCTGGCCGACGGAGAACGGGGTGCTACCCTGTTTCTGCACCACCAGAATGGTATTGCCGTCATCTTTACGGATTTCCAGCTCCACGCCCTGGGTTTTATTCATTGCACCCTGTACGCCCTGGCCGGCGACGCCGCCTGCGACCGCGCCCGCAGCGGTAGCCAGTGAACGCCCGGTGCCGCCGCCGATGGTGTTACCGAGGAAGCCGCCGAGAACGGCGCCGCCGATCGCGCCGATCGCATTGCTGTCATCGCCGCCCTGAATCTGGACCGCGCGGGTATGAACGATGGTCCCGTAGGTGACGCTTTGCACCTGTTTGGCTTCGGATGCGGAGTAAACGTCACCGGAAAGGCCGCTGCTGCTGACGCAGCCTGCAAGCGATAAACCAATCATCGAGACAGCCAAAGCACGTAAAATCATTTATGAATCTCCTTCACCAAAATAGTGTTCAGTTGAACGTCCATGCGTTCAATTATATGGCATTTAAGCGTTGGCGGGCACAACTTCGGCATGGACTATACAAAAAATAATAATCAGCAACGTCTCAACCTTAGCTAAACGTAAGTTCTTTACGTAATGGGCAATCTTTAACGTTTTAGTGTTAAAAAACATTATCGCAGCATAGCATTAACCCCAGCTTTATGGTGGAGTGTGGGAATACGAGGGTCATGGAATGAAGGAAAGCGTATGAAATCAGGTCACTTTATCGGCGTCATGTCCGGCACCAGCCTTGATGGTATTGATGTTGTTCTCGCCGCAATAAACGAAAACGTGGTCGCTCAGCAGGCGAGCCTGTCGTACCCCATCCCCGTGACATTAAAAGAAGACATTCTGGCTATTTGCCAGGGACAGCCGCTGACATTATCGCAGCTGGGTCGCCTTGATACGCGTCTGGGGCGGCTGTTCGCTGAAGCGGTCCTCGCGCTGATGCGTCAGGAGAATTTGCAGGCCGCGGACATTATCGCCATTGGTTGCCACGGACAGACGGTGTGGCATGAGCCGACCGGCGAGGCGCCGAATACGCTGCAAATCGGGGATAATAACCAGATTGCCGCTCATACCGGCGTGACGGTGGTCGGCGATTTTCGCCGCCGCGATATCGCTCTGGGCGGCCAGGGCGCGCCGCTGGTGCCTGCTTTCCACCATGCCCTGCTGGCGCACCCGGTTGAGCGACGGATGGTGCTCAACATCGGCGGGATCGCTAATCTGTCGCTGCTGGCGCCGGGCGTGTCGGTACGCGGTTATGACACCGGGCCGGGCAATATGCTGATGGATGCCTGGATCTGGCGCCAATGCGGCAAAGCGTATGATAAAGATGCCCGCTGGGCCAGCGAAGGCAAGGTTCTGTTGCCGCTGCTGCAAAATATGCTGAGCGACCCGTGGTTTGCCCTCCCGGCGCCAAAAAGTACCGGGCGCGAGTATTTCAACTATGGCTGGCTGGAGCACCATCTGGCCCGCTATCCCGGGCTGCGACCGCAGGATGTACAGGCCACGCTGGCGGAACTGACCGCCGTGACGATCGCTGAACAGGTGCTGCTGAGCGGCGGCTGTGAACGCCTGCTGGTATGCGGCGGCGGGGCGCGTAATCCGCTGCTGATGTCGCGTCTGGCGGCGCTGCTGCCGGGTACCGAGGTCGCAACCACCGATGCGGCGGGGATCAGCGGCGATGACATGGAAGCGCTGGCTTTTGCCTGGCTGGCCTGGCGGACGATGTCCGGCTTACCCGGCAACCTGCCGTCGGTCACCGGCGCATCTGAAGCCTCTATCCTCGGGGCCATTTTCCCCGCCAATCCGCCGCAGAATCAGAGTTAACTGAAACCCTTGTTTTTTATTAACCGGTAGACTGGATCAAGTTAACGGGGGGCGACATGCTCCCCTGGACCGGGAAAGTCGAAGGCAAACGAATGAAAAAAATCCTTATCGCTGTTGTACCTTTTATGCTGGCGGGCTGTAGCTACTACAACCAGTTTGTCGAGCGCATGCAGACGGATACGCTGGAGTATCAGTGCGATCAGAAACCGTTGACCGTACATATTAACAACACCCGCCAGATGGCCAGTTTCATTTACGACAATCAGCAGCTGAATCTGCAACAGGGGCTGTCGGCGTCAGGCGCGCGTTACACCGACGGGGTGTATGTCTTCTGGTCGAAAGGCGACAGCGCCACCGTCTACAAACGGGATCGCGTGGTGCTGGAAAACTGTCAGCTGCAGACGGCCAAACGTTGAGATTTCTGTCCCGGGGGCGCACAATGACGCCACCCGAAGACTCTTTTCTCAATGGCCATGTCTGATAACGACGAATTGCAGCAAATCGCGCATCTGCGCCGAGAGTATACCCGTGGCGGTCTGCGTCGCCACGATCTTCCCGCCGAACCGCTGGCGCTGTTTGAGCGTTGGCTCAGGCAAGCGTGTGACGCCCGCCTGGCCGACCCGACGGCGATGGTCGTCGCGACCGTTGATGAAAACGGTCAGCCCTACCAGCGTATCGTTCTGCTTAAGCACTATGACGAGAAAGGGCTGGTGTTTTATACCAACCTCGGCAGCCGTAAAGCCCGCCAGATTGAACACAATCCGCGCGTGAGCCTGCTCTTCCCGTGGCATATGCTGGAGCGTCAGGTGATGGTGACGGGCAAAGCGGAGCGTCTGTCGACGCTGGAAGTGGTCAAATATTTCCATAGCCGCCCGCGTGATAGCCAGATCGGCGCCTGGGTCTCTCAGCAGTCTACCCGCATCTCCGCCCGCGGCATTCTTGAAAGCAAATTCCTCGAACTGAAGCAGAAGTTCCAGCAGGGCGAAGTGCCTCTGCCGAGCTTCTGGGGCGGATTCCGCGTCAATATTGAGCAGATGGAGTTCTGGCAGGGCGGTGAACACCGCCTGCACGATCGTTTTTTGTACCAGCGTGACAATGACGCATGGAAAATCGATCGCCTGGCCCCCTAATCCCTGAAATTTGTTGTGCTAAGCGCTGGTGCTGGATGGGCTGGCGCTTTATTCTATAGGCTTCATTCATCACGCTGCCTCCTGGCTGGCTGTGCCTGATTTTCCCGGACATTGCCCGGTTGAGCCACGCCTGCCGCCGTAATGCAGCCTGTATGATTTTGCATAGCTGTTTTTTTTCGCGTCTGGCGAAAAGTCGTGTACCGGCAAAGGTGCAGTCGTTTTATACATGGAGAATTTGATGGCAAGCAGTAACTTGATTAAACAATTGCAAGAGCGGGGGCTGGTAGCCCAGGTGACGGACGAGGAAGCGTTAGCAGAGCGACTGGCGCAAGGCCCGATCGCGCTCTATTGCGGCTTCGATCCTACCGCTGACAGCTTGCATTTGGGGCATCTTGTTCCATTGTTATGCCTGAAACGCTTCCAGCAGGCAGGCCATAAGCCTGTGGCGCTGGTGGGCGGTGCGACCGGTCTGATTGGTGACCCGAGCTTTAAAGCCGCCGAGCGTAAACTGAACACCGAAGATACCGTGCAGGAGTGGGTGGATAAAATTCGCAAACAGGTCGCGCCGTTCCTCGACTTTGATTGCGGTGACAACTCGGCGATTGCCGCGAATAACTACGACTGGTTCGGCGGCATGAACGTGCTGACTTTCCTGCGTGATATCGGCAAGCACTTCTCCGTCAACCAGATGATCAACAAAGAAGCGGTGAAGCAGCGTCTGAACCGTGACGATCAGGGCATCTCGTTTACCGAGTTCTCCTATAACCTGCTGCAGGGTTACGACTTCGCGTGTCTGAACAAGCTGCACGGCGTCGCGCTGCAGATTGGCGGTTCCGATCAGTGGGGTAACATCACCTCCGGTATCGATCTGACCCGTCGTCTGCATCAGAACCAGGTGTTTGGTCTGACCGTTCCGCTGATCACCAAAGCGGATGGCACCAAGTTCGGTAAGACCGAGGGCGGCGCCGTCTGGCTGGATCCGAAGAAAACCAGCCCGTACAAATTCTATCAGTTCTGGATCAACACCGCGGATGCGGATGTTTATCGCTTCCTGAAGTTCTTCACCTTTATGGACATTGAAGAGATCAATGCCCTGGAAGAAGAAGACAAAAACAGCGGTAAAGCGCCGCGGGCGCAGTACGTGCTGGCGGAGCAGGTGACCCGCCTGGTCCACGGCGAGGAAGGTCTGGTCGCGGCAAAACGCATCACCGCAAGCCTGTTTAACGGCAACCTGAGCGATCTGAGCGAAGCCGATTTTGAACAGCTGGCCCAGGACGGCGTGCCGATGATTGAAATGGAAAAAGGCGCAGACCTGATGCAGGCGCTGGTGGATTCCGAGCTGCAGCCGTCCCGCGGCCAGGCGCGTAAAACCATCGCTTCCAATGCGGTGACCATCAACGGCGAAAAACAGTCTGACCCGGAATATGTGTTTACCGATGGCGACCGGCTGTTCGGTCGCTACACCTTATTGCGTCGCGGTAAGAAAAATTACTGTCTGGTTTGCTGGAAGTAATTGCGTAAAGGCAGGGGCGTGGGAAACCACGCCCCTTATTTTTTGCTGTCAGGTACCTAAGATGAAGAATATCCTCGCCATCCAGTCTCACGTTGTGTTTGGCCATGCCGGCAATAGTGCCGCCGAGTTTCCGATGCGCCGCCTTGGCGCGAACGTCTGGCCCCTTAATACCGTACAGTTCTCCAACCATACCCAGTACGGGAAATGGACCGGTTGCGTGATGCCGCCTGCGCATCTGAGCGAAATCGTTCAGGGGATTGCGGATATCGATCAGCTCCAGCGCTGTGACGCGGTATTGACCGGCTACCTGGGTTCTGCCGAACAGGGTGAGCATATTCTTGGCATTGTGCGTCAGGTGAAGGCGGCCAACCCGGCGGCAAAATATTTTTGCGACCCGGTGATGGGCCACCCGGAAAAGGGCTGTATCGTCGCCCCCGGCGTGGCGGAGTTTCATGTCCGCTATGCGCTACCAGCAAGCGACATCGTTGCGCCGAACCTGGTTGAACTGGAGATCCTCTGCGGCCATCCGGTGGCGAATGTCAGCGAAGCCGTGGCTGCCGCGCGTGAGCTGATCGCGCAGGGGCCGCAGGTGGTGCTGGTTAAACATCTTTCCCGTGCCGGCTTGAGTATGGACCGTTTTGAAATGCTGCTCGTGACGCATGACGAAGCCTGGCACATCAGCCGCCCGCTGGTGGATTTTGGCCTGCGTCAGCCGGTGGGCGTCGGCGATGTCACCAGCGGTTTGCTGTTAGTGAAGCTACTGCAGGGCGCGAGCCTGCGCGATGCGCTGGAACATGTCACCGCGGCGGTGTATGAGATTATGTTGGCCACCAAAAATATGCAGGAGTATGAGCTGCAGGTGGTGGCGGCACAGGACCGTATCGCCCGGCCGGAGCACTACTTTAGCGCCACCCAGCTGTAAGGGGGGATTTGCCCGGCCTCAGCGCCGGGCAAAGGGTTCAGATTGACTTCAGACCTTCCGCAGCCAGCGCCGCGGCAACCGCCGGACGCGCGGCAACATGTTTCATCCACGCTTCGATGTTGCGATATTCCGCCATCTTCAACTTCACGCCATAGCCCCAGCGCAGCACGGTAAACAGGTAGCCATCAGCAATGGTAAAACGATGCCCGTTCAGCCACTGTTTTTCCTCCAGCGCCTTATCAATATACTGCAGTTTCTTCTCCAGCAGCGCGCGAGCGGTAGCTTTGTAATCTTCCGGGGTATCCGCGCGGAACAGCGGAGAAAAGCCTTTATGCAGCTCTGTGGCGACGTAGTTTAACCACTCCAGCGTCTGGTAACGAGCAATGGTGCCCACCGGCGCCAGCAGCTGACGGTCCGGCACGAGGTCGGCAATATATTGCATAATCGCGACGCCTTCCGTTAACAAGATTTCGTCGTCAAGCAGCAGCGCCGGAACCTGTCCTTTGGGGTTGATCAGCAGGTAATCATCACCATTTTCCAGACGTTTATTCGCCAGATCAACGCCTTGCAATGTGAAGTCCAGTCCGCTTTCGCGCAGGGCAATGTGTGAAGCAAGGGAACACGCGCCGGGTTTGTAGAACAGTTTCATCAGTAACTCCTCGTGGCTGCAGTTTTCTGTATGTTAGTCCCCCCGGGGGTAAAAAAAAAGCCGCTAACAAAAGGTTAGCGGCTTAAATTTATTGGTTTTCCCGGAGCGCTTAGGCGGTTGCCGTGTCACGTACTTTGGCGACGGCGTCGTCATCCTGGGTCATGCGATTCAGTTTCGGTGCGGTAGCAAACATCAGCACGGCGATAATGGCGGTCGCAATACCAATCTGCAGGAAGACATGACCATATACGGCCAGCGACTGCAGCGGGTCGGTGACGTTATCCGGTACCGCCATCAGGTTCGCCACTTTACCGGCGATGATAGCCGCGCCGGCGGTAGTCAGGAACCAGCTACCCATGATGAAGCCCATCAGACGCTGTGGTACCAGCTGAGCCACCATCGCCAGACCCAGACCAGAGATCATCAGCTCGCCGATACTCTGCAGCGCGTAGCTCAGAATCAGCCAGTTAACGGAAACGATACCGGCATCGGTGGCAAACTTCGCACCCAGCGGCAGTACGAGGAAGGCCAGTGAACACAGCACCATACCGATAGCGAATTTGTGCGGCATCGGCAGACGGTCGCCCATCTTGTTATAGATTGCGGCCAGAATCGGGCTACCAACCATAATCCAGAACGGGTTCAGCGCCTGGAACTGCTCCGGCTGGAAGCTGATGCCGAGAATAGCATGCTCAACGTTGCGGATAGCGAAGAAGTTCAGCGAGGTCGGCATCTGGCTATAGAGCACGAAGAAGACGATCGCCTGCACCATCAGCACGAAGGCGACAATCATCTTACGACGCGCCGCGCCTTTCATGGCGATAGCTTCTTTCGCAAAGACAATCACGATGCCCAGCGCCACCACACCCAGCACCATACGCGCAATACCCTGGTTATGCAGCAGCCAGGTCGCAATCACCACCAGGATGACCACGCCGACGATAGTCGCCAGCAGCTTGCCGAAATGAACCGGCGCAAAGTCTGGTTTGGAGCCGTAGTCTTTCACCCATTTCTTGCAGAACATGAAGTTCACCAGCGTGATCAGCATACCGACAAAGCTCAGGGAGAAGGCGATGCTCCAGCCGAACTTCGCGGCCAGCCACGGAGTTGCCAGCATGGAGAAGAACGAGCCGATGTTGATGGACATGTAGTACATGGTAAATGCGCCATCAAGACGCGGGTCATCTTTCGCATAGCAGGTAGACAGCAGGGACGACGGGTTAGCCTTAAACAGGCCGTTACCGACGGCAATGGTCGCCATACCCATATAAACGATAGCCGCATCATGACCGGACCAGGCGACCAGCGCATAGCCGATAGCCAGAACGATGGTTCCCAGCATAATGACACGTTTGGTGCCAAGCACTTTATCGCCCAGCCAGCCGCCAATAGCCACGAGGCCATAAACCAGTGCGCTGAAGGAGGAGAAGAGTGTAATAGAATCCGCTTCCGACATACCCAGCTGTTTTACCAGGTAAACGGCCATGATCCCTTGCAGGCCGTAATAACCAAAACGCTCCCATAATTCGATCGAGAAGATCAGGTAGAACGATTTCGGTTGTTTGAAAGCGTTCAGACTCACGCTTTCTGCTGGTTTATTGTTTGCAGTTGACACATATACCTCTTTTTTTACATCCCATATTAACGGGGGGTGTTCGGGGCGCAATCTGGCAAGACCGCCGCCTTTATAGTTATTCTGGAGGGAAAACGGGAAGTAATGTTCACTATCCTGTCCCTTCAGGCAAGAGTTTTGTAATACCCTGTTACATATCTTTCAGGCGTTATAATACGCCAGTCATTCAAATGTTATACAGAGTTAAATTTCACCTTTTAGTTATTGGTGATATTTTTGTCTGCCGGGAACCGCAGGGTAAGGCGCAAAGGCGATATATTCTGCTAATAAGCCTTGAACATAGTGATATAGCCCATAATCCTAAAAAAAGTTGGGGTATTGTCCTGGTGATTGTCTCTCAGCTATTGGAAACACTGGCTTTTTTTATCATTAATGTAACAATGATTTAACATTGCGTTGCATGGATGATCTGGATCACAAATGTATAGAAATTTTTTCGCTGCAAAAAATGATTAACCTGGCTGTACGTTATATGGGCGGTTAATTGTACTGGAGGATGAAGAGATAGCGGTGTTAAACACAGGATGGGCCGGTAATGAGCAGAACCATTACCACAATCAGGGTAATGATTCTGTTTTGAGGTTACGGATAGACCTTCTCTTTAAACTCACAAAGATCTTCAATCAGGCAGGAGCCACAGCGGGGCTTGCGGGCGATACAGGTGTATCGTCCGTGGAGGATCAGCCAGTGGTGGCAGTCGACTTTGAACTCAGCCGGCACCACCTTTAAGAGCTTTTCTTCCACCTGTTCAACGTTCTTGCCGGGGGCAAACTGCGTACGGTTGCAAACGCGGAAAATATGCGTGTCGACGGCAATCGTCGGCCAGCCGAAAGCGGTGTTTAATACCACGTTTGCGGTTTTTCGACCCACGCCCGGCAGCGCTTCCAGCGCGGCCCGATCTTCCGGGACTTCGCCCTGATGTTGCTCAAGCAGGATCCGACAGGTTTTGATGACATTTTCCGCCTTGCCGTTAAACAGCCCGATGGTCTTGATATACGATTTGACGCCATCAACGCCCAGTTCCAGCATGGCGGCCGGGGTATTCGCGACCGGGTACAGCCTGGCAGTGGCTTTATTCACGCTGACGTCGGTGGCCTGAGCCGAGAGTAAGACGGCAATCAATAACTCGAACGGTGAACTGAAATGAAGTTCCGTCGTTGGATGCGGGTTGTTATCCCGCAGCCGGGTCAGTATTTCCAGACGCTTGCTCTTATTCATCCTGGAATTTTCCCTGCGGCATCCGCCGGTGCGGCGAGAGGCGTATCCACTGCTTTGGCTTTACGCTGTTTAGTGCGTTCATCAATGAGGTATTTTACCGCCAGCATCATGCCCAGGCCAATAAATGCCCCCGGGGGCAGCATCGCCAGCAGGAACGGCGTATCGGTATGGAAGACTTCAATGCGCAGCACTTTGGCCCAACTGCCCAGCAGGCTATCTGCGCCATCAAACAGCGTGCCGTTGCCGATGATTTCGCGCAGGGAGCCCAGCACAAACATGGCGCAGGTCGCTCCCATACCGATGGAAAAACCATCCAGCGCCGACAGGGCCGGCCCTTTTTTGGCAGCGAAGGCTTCGGCGCGCCCGACCACGATACAGTTGGTCACGATCAGCGGGATAAAAATCCCCAGCGACTGATACAGACCAAACGCATAGGCGTTAATCAGCATCTGTACGACGCTCACCACCGAGGCGATGATCATGACGTAAATCGGAATACGGATCTCAGCCGGCGTCCAGCGGCGCAGGCTGGAGATAGTCAGGTTAGTCAGCGTCAGGACCAGCGTTGTGGCAAGCCCCAACCCCAGCGCATTGGTAGCGGTAGAGGTGACCGCAAGCAGGGGGCACATGCCTAACAGCTGTACCAGCGCGGAGTTGTTTTTCCACAACCCCTGAACAATCACGTCTTTTACTTCGCTCATGGTCTAGTCTCCGCAGGCGGTGAATTCGGGAATCTGCGCGGGCAGCGTTTGGGCGTACAAACCGGCACGCTTAACGGCGTTGACCACCGCGCGCGGGGTAATAGTCGCCCCGGTAAACTGATCAAAATCACCGCCATCTTTTTTGACCGCCCAGTGGCTGTCGCCGGGGCCCTTGATAATCTTACCGGCAAAATGGGTTATCCAGTCCGACAGGCGTAACTCTATTTTATCCCCTAGTCCTGGGGTTTCATGATGCTCGGTGACACGAGTACCGAGCACGGTACCTTTAAAATCGGCGGCGACCAGCAGCTGAATCGCGCCGGAGTAACCGTCTGGCGCCGTGGTTTCCATGACGGCACCCACCGGCGTGTCGTTATTTTTGGCAATCCAGACCTTATGCTGCCCTTTACCGAGAGGCGGGGCAGTGACCAGATAACAGCTTTTCAGCAGATCGTTATTATAAAGGTCTGCTGGCAGAACCTGATTGAATAACGCTTTTTGCTGGATCGCGGCCTGCTCATCAATCGTTGATTTTGTCAGCTCGTTGATGGCCGCAGTTAATCCGGTGGAACCCGCGGCAAAGAGTGCCAGCGTGACGCCGTGTTTGCGCATGCTTTTTAACATCATCGGTCCTCAGCGGTGGCCATAGACGCGCGGACGCGTGTAGTAATCGATCAGCGGAACGGTAATGTTCGCCAGCAGTACAGCGAAGGCCACACCATCAGGATAGCCGCCGAAACTGCGGATTAGCCAGACCAGCAAACCGGCCAGCGCGCCAAAAATCAAGCGGCCGCGGTTGGTCGTGGAGGCGGTGACCGGGTCGGTTAAAATAAAGAATGCGCCCAGCATTGTGGCGCCGGAGAGCAGGTGGATCTGTGGGGCCGCGAGGCTTTGCGGCGAAAACAGCCAGCCGAGCGTGGCACAAATGGCCAGGCTCAGCAGGAAGCTGACCGGTATATGCCAGCGAATGGTTTTCTGCCAAAGCAAAAACAGCCCGCCGACCAGATAGGCGATGTTGACCCACTGCCAGCCAAGGCCGGCCAGCGCGCCGCCGTAGATTGGATACTGCAGGATCTCGTTCACCTCATGTCCGGCATGGAGCGAGGTTTTAAAGGTGTCTAACGGCGTAGCCTGGCTGATACCGTCGACGCCCATGCGCAGCGCGTTCATGTCACCGCCGGCGGCGGTGTGGCCGGTGAAGATCACCCGCAAAGCATCGGTAAAGCCTGGGACGGTGGCGGCGATTTCATGCGGCGGCAGCCAGGAGGTCATCTGGACCGGGAACGAGATCAGTAGCACGACGTACCCAATCATCGCCGGATTAAACGGGTTATGACCCAGGCCGCCATACAGCTGTTTAGCGATAATCACCGCGAAAGCGGTGCCTAAAACGACCATCCACCAGGGGGCCAGCGGCGGAATACTGATTGCCAGCAGCAGACCGGTCAGCAGCGCTGAGTTATCGGCAAGCAGGGCGGAGACATGCTGTTTACGCAGTTTGAGGATAGCGGCTTCTGCTCCCCAGGCGCTTAAGGCCGCCAGGATCACCTGCAGCACGGTGCCCCAGCCAAAGAACCAGGTCTGAACCACAATGCCGGGCACGGCGGCAAGCAGAACCAGCAGCATAATGCGCGATGTCTGGCGCTGGTTGTGGGTATAAGGGGAACTTGCGATTCTGAAAACCATTTAATCCTCGTTGACTGCCTGCCGGGATGCTTTCCTGGCCTGAACGCGGGCGATTGCTTCGGCGACGGCGGCTTTGCGCGCGTCATCGTCGTTGGCGATTGACCGGGTCATTGTTTGTTGTTGTTCTACCTTGCGGGCCTTCGCACGGGCGATAGCGGCGTCAACGGCGGCTTTACGCGGGTCGACGGCTTCCGCGGCCGGCGGGAGCTCAACCTGCGTCGCCGCCTGCTGTTCGGCTTTACGGGCCTTCGCGCGGGCGATAGCGGCGTCAACGGCGGCTTTGCGCGGGTCGACGGCTTCCGCGGCCGGCGGGAGCTCAACCTGCGCCGCCGCCTGCTGTTCGGCTTTGCGGGCCTTCGCACGGGCGATAGCGGCTTCAACGGCGGCTTTACGCGGGTCGACGGCTTCCGCGGCCGGCGGTGGCTCAACCTGCGCCGCTGCCTGCTGTTCGGCTTTACGGGCCTTCGCGCGGGCGATAGCGGCGTCGACGGCGGCTTTACGCGGGTCGACGGCTTCCGCGGCCGGCGGTGGCTCAGCCTGCGTCGCCGCCTGCTGTTCGGCTTTACGGGCCTTCGCGCGGGCGATAGCGGCGTCAACGGCGGCTTTGCGCGGGTCGACGACTTCACCGGTCGATGGCCCGATATCCGGAGTCTGCTGCGCTAGCTTGCGCGCGCGCGCTTCGGCTTTACGCGCTTCACGTGCGGCGATAGCTTCGCTGTTATCCGGCTTCGCACCGGCCTGGACAACGATCGGCTGTGCGGCATCGCGCTGTTTCTCGCGCACGCGCGCCAGGGCGGCATTAATCGCATCCTGATCTTTCGCTGCCGGTTGCGCGGCGGACTGTTTATGGCGTTCCAGACGCGCGGCTTTATCGCGCTCCAGGCGCGCCTGACGAGCTTCAAAGCGCGCTTTGGCTTCCGCAGCGCGTTGCTCTTCCTGACGGATCGCCGCAATCTCCGCTTTTTCCTGGCGGAAATACTGCACCAGCGGAATATTACTCGGGCACACCCAGGCGCAGGCGCCGCACTCAATACAGTCGGCCAGATTATGGCTGGTCGCCTTATCGTGCTGCTGGCCTTTGCTAAACCAGTACAGCTGCTGTGGGAGCAGGTCGGCAGGGCAGGCATCGGCGCAGGCGCTGCAGCGGATACACCCTTTTTCTTCTTCGGCCTCGCCCATTTCGCTGGCCGACGGAGCCAGCAGACAGTTGGTAATTTTCACCACCGGCACGTCAAGCCACGGCAGGGTAAAGCCCATCAGAGGCCCTCCCATAATGACCATCTGTTCGGCGCTCGGGCAAAAACCGGCATCTTCCAGCAGGTGGCGGACCGGCGTTCCCAGCCGCGCCCAGACATTACCCGGACGGGTCACCGCTTCCCCGGTTAACGTCACCACGCGTTCAGTCAGCGGTTCACCATCGATAACAGCACGTTTGACGGCATAGGCGGTGCCGACGTTTTGCATCAGGACGCCGATATCGGAGGAACGCCCGCCGTGGGGGACCTGCTTGCCGGTGAGGATCTGGGTGAGCTGCTTCGCGCCGCCGGAGGGGTATTTCGTCGGAATGACCCGCAGGTCGATGCCATGGGCATCACTCAGCACCGCCCGCAGCATCGAAATCGCCTGCGGTTTATTATCCTCAATACCGATCAGCACCTGGCTCGGTTGTAAGATATGCGCAAGGATGCGAATGCCGTCGATAATCTGCGCAGCGCAATCCTGCATCAGCCGATCGTCGGCGGTAATATAGGGTTCGCACTCGGCGGCGTTAATGATTAAGGTTTCAATCTTGTCGCCGCCGCCGCGCAGCTTTGTTCCGGTCGGGAAGCCAGCGCCGCCAAGCCCGGCGACGCCAAACTGGTGGATGCGTTCAATCAGCTCTTCGCGGGTTTTCAGCAGGTACTGGCTCCAGCCGTCACGTTCAATCCACCGGTCTTCACCATCGGCATCAATGATGATGCTCATTTCTGCCAGCGCCGAAGGGTGGGCGGTGGAATGCGGCGCGATGGCGCTGACGATCCCGGAGGTCGGCGCGTGCACCGGCAGCATTCTCCCCCAGCCGCGGGTTAACGGCTGGCCGCGCAGTACGCGGTCGCCAGGCTGGACGCAGAGTTCACCCTCAGCGCCGATATGCTGCTTTAACGGGATCACCAGCCGCTGCGGGAGTGAAACCTGGCGCAGCGGCGTACCGTTAGACTGGCTTTTCATTTCCGGCGGATGAATCCCGCCGTTGAAGTCCCAGACTTTGTCTTTTCTGAACGCGGAAAATAACTTAAACATGTTGTTCCACAGGAATATTGCGTACCGGAATAGTGTGCAGGTCCCACTTCCAGTTTTCAGTGGTCGTCGCGACCGGAACCATTTCGATACATTGCGTCGGGCAGGGCGCGACGCAAAGATTGCAGCCGGTACAGAGATCGCTCACCACGGTGTGCATTGCGCGGGTGGCGCCGACAATGGCATCGACAGGACAGGCCTGAATACATTTTGTGCACCCGATGCAGTTCTTTTCATCAATAACCGCGAGCATGCGAACCGGCTCCAGCTCTTGCTCATCGCCATCGATAGGCTGCGGGTCGACGTTCAACAGGGCGGCAATTTTTAACATCACCGCTTCGCCTCCTGGGGCGCAACGGTTGATTTTCTCACCCTGTTGGCCGACGGCTTCCGCGTACGGGCGGCAGCCGGGGTAGCCGCACTGACCGCACTGACTTTGCGGCAGGAGTTGATCGACTTTTTCAACGACCGGGTCATCCTCCACCTCAAAACGGCGGGCGGCATATCCCAGAATCAAGCCAAAAATCAGCCCGAGCAGGCTAATGGCAATGACGGCAATCCACACAGCGCTCATATTACAACTTCACCAAACCGCTAAAGCCCATAAATGCCAATGACATCAAACCTGCGGTCACCAGGGCAATGGCGTTACCGCGAAACGGCGCGGGGACATCCGCCACCACCAGACGTTCACGAATCGCCGCGAACAGAACCATGACCAACGAGAAGCCGACCGCGGCGGCAAAGCCGTACAGCGCGGACTGTAAGAAGTTATGCCCGAGGTTAATATTGAGCAGCGCGACGCCGAGAACCGCACAGTTGGTGGTGATCAGCGGCAAGAAGATGCCTAACAGACGATACAGCGCCGGGCTGGTTTTACGCACCACCATTTCGGTGAATTGCACCACCACCGCGATGACCAGGATAAAGGCCAGCGTGCGCAAATAGACCAGGTTCAGCGGGATGAGGATCCAGGTATCAATCAGCCAGGCGCAGATTGAGGCCAGCGTCATCACAAACGTGGTGGCCAGTCCCATCCCCATAGCGGTTTCCAGTTTTTTGGAAACCCCCATAAACGGGCACAATCCAAGAAACTTCACCAGCACGAAGTTGTTAACGAGGACAGTACCAATAAAGAGCAGTAAATAATCAGCCATCTACCCGACCTGAAAACAGAAAAAGCCGCCTATTATCGAATAAATCAATACCGGCGACAACAGGTTAACTGTGTGGTTATTACAAATTCACGAAGGTGCGTTTAACCCGTTCGGAACGTTTGAAGTAGGGTACCAACAGCGCCGCCGCGAGAAGCGGGAACAGCAGCTGACGCAGAGCCAGAACGTCTGAAATCGGCGAAAAAGCAAACGACTTTATTGCCAGCAGCAGCGAGATAAGTAACCAGATAATATAGTGTTTCGGGACAACGGTGCGCCGTTTGAAAAAGGCGATTGTCAACCACAGGGTATAATACCACATCGCGACAGCAAACAGCAGCGACCCGACCCACAGCAGGAGATGCCCGGCGCTCATGGCTTTCAACAGAGCGAAAGTCTGGGAGGACATCAGCGCATTAGCAAAAATCAGCAGCGACAGCGAGGTGCTAAGCAGTGCAACCAGTAGCCATGCCAGCGGCGCCAGCAGCCATCCGCCGATGCGTTCTGCAGAGTGAGAAGACATTATTTCTCCCGGATTCGATGAAAATTAAGAGCGGGAGTATAAGCAACTGGCATGGATGATAACAGTATTTATTGCACGTAACGCCACACGGATTTAGGAACCTGCCCGACATCGAACAATTTACCGCCAGAAACCAGCTCTGCCCGGCGATGATCAGCGGCGCGATACATGTTGACGATTTCGGCTGTGTCGGTCAGAGAATAGTTAAGGTGGTCAAAAAGTTTTTCAAGGCTTTCAAGCGAACTGATTTTACGAAATTTTAATAAGTAGTCCTGGACGGTCATTGGCGTTTCCATTTTATAATCGGAATAATAAGTCGAATAATATCAACTTTTCAGTAAACCTGCGTTCAACTAACGGTGCCTTCTTAACGGACCTGGCGGAATTATTTCGGTTGTAAATACTAAAGACAAGAACTCATTTCATTCCTGGCGTAGTCACAAGAAATTTAAGAATATTCTATAGCTGAATCAGGCGCCGGACGGCGCCTGGAAGAGAAGATTAACGCTGTTCGCCCCGGCTGGCAATAACGTTTTGATACCAAAAAAAGCTCTTTTTTCGTTTACGGGCGCGATCTTGCTGATGATCGACATACACAAAGCCGTACTGTTTTTGGTAGCCGTTCAGCCAGCTCAGGAGGTCAATAAAGGACCAGGGATAATAACCGCGGACATCGGCCCCGGCGGCTAACGCGTTTTCCAACGCGCGAATGTGGCTGCTGAGATAATCAATACGCGGGTCGTCAACGACTTCGCCATCAATAATGGGGTCTTTGGCGCCTAACCCATTTTCGGTGATGTAAATGGGGATATCGCCATAGCGTTCCTTGATCATCATAATGCCATCGGTTAAACCCTGCGGCCAAATTTCCCAACCCCATTCGGTATAGGTGCTTTGCGGATTGCGCACGAAATAGAACAGCCCTTCAACACCGGGTTCGCCCCCGCTTGACCCCTCCTGCGGCTGCGCGGAGACCGTTTCGCGGCGATAGTAGTTAAGGCCGATGAAATCACAGCGGTTTTCACGCAGCAGCGCGTCATCGCCTGGCGCAAAGCGCGGGACGTCCCACAGGGCTTGCGTTTGCCGGAGCAGGTCGGCGGGATAATGACCGGTCAAAACCGGATCGTATAACCAGTGGGTGTGGATCGCGTCCGCCATGGCGGTGGCCTGGCGATCTTCTTCGCTGGGGGTAAGCGGGGTATGGGGTTGCAGAACGTTGACGAAACCAATCTCGCCGCTAATGCCGGTTTGGCGAAAGTCTTTTACCGCCAGCGCGTGGGCGATGAAGACGTGGTGGCAGGCCTGGATGGCACGCGCCGGGTCGCGGACCGCGGGAGGATGGCAACCGTTAATATAGCCATGGCCGATGAAAACAAGGGTTTCATTAAACGTCGCCCACAGCTTCACCCGTGAGCCGTAGCGTGCGTAACACAGGCGAGCATATTCGGCGAAAGCCTCGGCGGTGCTCCGCGCTTCCCAGCCGCCTTCATCCTGTAACGCCTGCGGCAGATCCCAATGATAGAGCGTAATCATCGGCTCGATATTATGCGCCAGCAGTTCGTCGATTAAATCGCTATAAAACCGAACGCCGGCTTCGTTAACTTCTCCGCGTCCCTGCGGCAGCAGGCGGGGCCAGGAGATGGAAAATCGGTAGCTCTGCAGACCCATTTCAGCCATCAGCGCGACGTCTTCACGAAAGCGATGGTAATGATCGACAGCAACGTCGCCATTGGTGTTCTGGAAGGTCGCTCCCGGTTGATGGGCGTAGATATCCCAGATCGACGGACCTTTACCGTCGGCGTCGTGCCCGCCTTCAACCTGATAGGCGGCGGTGGCGGCGCCCCATAGAAAATTTTGCGGAAATGCGGCCATGAAAAACTCCTTATCGAATGATAAAGAGAGTGTAATGAATGCCTTCGCAAGTCTGCAACCGGTCTCTGAAACCGGTTGCAGACTTGCGAAGCAGGTCACTTTTTCGCGTCAGAGACGGCTGACAGACTAATGGGAGAGGCTGGTTGTCTGGACAACATTAGCCGGAGGCGGGGACTGGTAGTTATCAATATGATGAGCGATAACCAAAAGCAGGGCCGAAACGCCGAAAACAACCCAACCGATAAGTTCTACAATTCTGTTGAAAACGTTGGTCATAATTCTGAAATTAAAAGTTAAAACAGAGCTAAATGTTACTCAATGGGAGGGGTAACGCAAGTGCTACCCGGCGACATTTTTACGGCTGCTGAAAAAGTGGACAGTTAAAATCATTAGAAAAGCTAATAAATCAAATGGGTCGTATAGTTATAGGGTGGCAAAAGTCGAATGCGAAAGCGGGGTGGCAAGATGAGCGACAATATCAGGGTAGGGATTATCGGGTACGGGTACGCCAGTAAAACTTTTCATGCGCCGTTAATCAGCGGGACGCCGGGAATGATCCTGGCGGCGGTATCCAGCAGTGACGAGAGTAAAGTTCTCGCGGATTGGCCCACGGTACGCGTTGTTTCGCAACCGGACCAGTTATTCAATGATGCCGGTATTGACCTGATTGTGATTCCCACCCCGAACGATACCCACTTTCCGCTGGCGAAGGCCGCGCTGGAGGCGGGCAAACATGTCGTGGTCGATAAACCATTTACCGTGACACTGTCACAGGCTCGCGAGCTGGAGGCTATCGCTAAACGTTGCGGTCGGCTGCTTTCCGTTTTCCACAACCGGCGTTGGGATAGCGATTTTTTAACGGTGAAGGCGTTGATTACCGAAGGGCTATTGGGGGAGGTGTGCTATTTCGAATCGCACTTCGATCGCTATCGCCCGCAGGTACGTAACCGCTGGCGTGAACAAGGCGGTCCGGGTAGCGGTATCTGGTACGATCTCGGCCCGCATCTGCTCGACCAGGCGGTCAATCTGTTTGGTTTACCGGTCAGCATGACCGTCGATTTAGCGCAATTGCGCCCGGGGGCGCAATCCACCGACTATTTTCACGCGGTGCTGGCCTATCCGCAGCGGCGGGTGGTGCTGCACGCCACGCTGCTGGCGGCGGCGGAAACCGCACGCTACATCGTGCACGGATCGCGCGCCAGCTACGTCAAATATGGGCTCGATCCGCAGGAGGCGCGGCTGAAAAACGGCGAGCGCCTGCCGCAGGAAGACTGGGGGTACGATATGCGTGATGGCGTATTGACGCGCGTGGAGGGTGAAGATCGTAGCGCGGAGAACTGGTTAACTTTACCGGGCAACTATCCCGCCTATTACGCGGCGATACGCGATGCGCTGAACGGGAGCGGCGACAATCCGGTACCGGCCAGCCAGGCGATTCAGATAATGGAGTTGATTGAACTGGGCCTCGAATCGGCAAAGCACCGCGCAACCCTGTGTCTGATTTGACGTTGGACAGCCCGGCAGTTGCGCTGCCGGGCTGAAACTCAGGCCTGCTTAACGCGTTCGATCAGCGCGGCTTTTTCCTGGTTACTCAGAAATGCCAGTTCGAGGCCATTGATTTGCGCCTGGCGAATCTGATCGCGGCTGAGACCGGCCGCCGGTGCGGCAACGGTGTACTCATGAATAATATCGATACCCTGTACCGCCGGATCGTCGGTATTAATCGACGCCAGGATGCCGTGTTGCAGGAAGGTTTTCAACGGGTGTTGGGCCAGGGAAGCCACGGTGCTGGTCTGAATATTCGAGGTCAGGCAGGATTCAATACCAATGCGTTTTTCGGCGAGGTAATCCATCAGCGCCGGATCCTGTACTGCTTTTACGCCGTGTCCGATACGTTCGGCTCCCAGTTCACGAATCGCCTGCCAGATACTCTCCGGGCCGGCCGCTTCACCCGCGTGAACGGTGATGCGCCAGCCGGCATCGCGGGCAAGCGTAAAGTGGTCCAGAAACAGATTGCCCGGAAAACCAAGTTCGTCACCCGCCAGATCCAGGGCGGTAATCTCATCGCGATGGGCGAGGAGCGCCTCCAGCTCCTGCTGACAGGCCGCTTCACCAAAGGTACGGCTCAGAATACCGATCAGGCGGGCTTCGACGTTAAAATCGCGGCTACCTTCGCGGACGCCGGCAATTACCGCTTCGACCACCCCATCTACTGGTAGCTGGTGGGTCATCGCCATATAACGCGGCGAAAAGCGCAGTTCGACATAGTGCAGGCCGTTACGCGCCGCATCTTCAACGTTTTCGTACGCGACGCGGCGGCAAGCTTCCAGCGACGCCAGCACCTTCACCCCCCAATCCAGCCTGGCGAGAAAACTCACCAGGTCGGGGTCATTACTGGTGACCTGTACGTGCGGGAGCAGGGTATCAAGCGTGGTTGCCGGAAGTGCGATATTGAACTGGCGGCCAAGATCGAGAATGGTTTGGGCCCGGATGTTGCCGTCAAGATGGCGGTGAATGTCGGTTAATGGCAAAGTCGAATCAATCATGGTCGCACTCTTTTTTAGTTAAAGTGCACACTATTATACAACATGCGCATAACTGTTTAAAAGTATTGAAAAATCCATTTGATACAAGCATCTGGGAGTCTGACGGAGGCGCTCAGCGCTTTTTAAGATTGAGCGCAGCATACCCTTTCCCGCTGTTTATCACGCCTCCGCGAGCGGCGGCGTCTTACGCCCTTGCTACGTGCCGCCGGTATTGCCGTTGTGGTTTAAGATTGCGGCCCCTGGCGATGCGCGATTGAAAATCGCCGCTAGCGAAAATAACCATCGGCCATAGATGGTCAAATATATTCTTATCCGGAGCCATGTAAAATAATTGTAAGGGGCAATTATAATATACTATGAAATGAACAGGCTACCGCCATAGCGCCTGAAAGGTGCTCCCGCCCCGCTTGTTGAAATTGTTAAGCGAACCTATGCTTGATTAACAGCAAATCGCTGTAAAAAATAATGGAGTTAGCCATGAAACGCAATTATTCAAATATCTCAACAGACAAGTCTAAGGAACAGGACAGAAAAAATCATGACAACGATAAAAAACCGGCAAAAAATCAAAAGTAAATGATCCCGTTTTTATCTGAAATTTAATCATCAGGTGCTGTCAGGGCCGGGCATTCACGCAGTGCGGCTCTGATGATGGGATGTTTCAGGAGAAAATGAGTCGGTTTTCAGCAAGATGGAGCAAGCACTGGATGCGAATAATACCAGGCGGGTAACAGGGATGTGATAAATAAAACCATTTTCTCTTACTAAACCGCCCACCGGCGGTTTTTTACTGGATATACCGTTCACCTGATCTATTGCCGGCAGCTGTTGATATTTTACCAGCATGGTCGTTATGACCGCGAAAGAGAGGGGCGGTGCTACACGAACCGTTATCATTAAAAAACATCGCGGTGAGGTTCAACTGAATTAAATAATGCTGAGGGGAGTTGTTTTATCCATTTTTCGTATTCTGCAATCAGCGATGGATAACGTCATCTGAACAAGGCGTTGCGCAAAAGAAGGCGCCGCCCGGGGCTATCCTGGTCACGCGGTCATTTTTGTCTCATCCTGCGTGGGGAGTGCCCCCCCGGGCGCGGGTGAACGCTCATAGCAAAATGCTATTAATCATAGTGAATCAGTATTTAATTTTACTGATGGGATTTTCTATAGTTCCAGGCGCTACTTTTCCTGCAATGAATGGCAGGCTATTTTTAAAAGGACCCTGGGAATATGGTATTCACTCTAAAGAAATTTGTGGTTTCGCTGGCAGTCGCCAGCTCCGTTTTGCTGACCGCCTGCGGCCCCGCCGGGCAGGACCCCAATCATATCAAAGTCGGTATTAGCGCGGGTATCGATCAGCAGGTGTGGTCGGTGGTGCAAAAGGTGGCGAAAGAGAAGTACAACCTCGACGTTGAGGTCGTCACCTTTAACGACTTCGTGCTGCCGAATGAAGCGCTCAACAATGGCGATCTGGACATCAACGCCTTCCAGCATAAACCGTATCTTGATAAGCAGATCGAGGAGCGGGGCTATAAGCTGACCGAGGTGGGGACAACGTTCGTCTATCCGATAGCGGCATACTCGAAAAAAATAGACTCAATTGACGCCTTGCCTGACGGTGCGCAGGTTGCCGTGCCGAACGATCCGACCAACCTGGGCCGCTCGTTGCTGTTACTGCAAAAACAGGGGCTGATTACGCTCAAGGACGGGGTGGGTTTACTGCCTACCGCTTTAGATATCATTAAGAATCCCAAACGGTTGAAAATCGTCGAGATTGAAGCGCCGCAGCTTACGCGTGCCCTCGACGATCAGAAAATAAGCCTCGCGGTGATTAATACCACCTTTTCCAGCCAGGTCGGCCTTTCACCCACCCGTAACGGGCTGTTTGTGGAAGATAAAAACTCGCCATACGTCAATATCTTCGCCAGCCGCATTGACAATAAAGACAGCGAAAAGGTGAAAAATCTGGTTAAGGCCTATCAGACGGATGAAGTGGCCGCCGCCGCCGCCGCGCTTTACAAAGGGGATGCGGTAAAAGGCTGGTAGCCCCTCGTTTGCCGGCGCGGCTATACTCCTCAGGCTTTCAGCCATGCTCAAAATCAGGCCTGCTGAAAGCCTGTTGGAAGAGACAGGGAATAAGCAGGGAGAAACAGATGAAAGCGTTCCTGTTGCTCGTGTTGGCGCTCCTGCTGGCAGGATGCGGTGAAACGACGCCGCGGAGCGCGATTGCCCGCGGTTTGGTTCAGGCCCCTGATGGGGAAAGGGTGCAGGCTTATACCCACTCCGCCAGGCCGGTAACGGGTAACCCCGCTCCCGGCCTGAATCAATCCCTATTTCTGAATCAGATAACGGATAGTCGGACCGTCCTGCTGAATCTCCAGCACCGTGTAGCCGTAGTTTCTGGCATCCTGCGGAATGTTATTGATCGACTGCGGACAATCGCTCACCACTTCCAGAATTTCCCCTTTTTTTAGCGAAGGCATCGCCTCGAGGGTCGCAACGGCCGGATAGGGGCAGGGCTCGCCTACCATGTCGAGACGATAATCAGGGACGATCGTTTTCATGCGGTTTCCTTAATATTGGCCAGCGCGGCGGCTTTCTGACGGAAAAAACGCTTTTCCCAGACGATAACCAGCATCAGCGCGATAAATAACAGCAGATAGGTCACCAGCAGGCCGCCAAAGGGACCGAAGGTGGTTAGCAGGTTAACTTTATCCCAGCGGGTGGCCAGCGCCGGTGATAAATCATCCCAAAAGTAGGCCAGAATCGTTGAACCGATAACGTTGCCCAGCCCCACCCACCAGTAGTGAACCTGGCCTTCCACGGCGCGATACATCCAGCCGGTTTCACAGCCGCCGGCGAGTACGATACCAAAACCAAACAGCAGGCCGCCGATGACCGCATTAGGACCGGCCCACATGATTTTGGGCTCCATGCCGAGCTGCACATAGCTGAAAATGCCGATCGCACTCGCCGCCATCCCGAAGATAATCGCTTTGGCCATATAGGTACGCCCGGTAATCCACATATCGCGGAATGCCGAGGTAAAGCAGATTTGCGCGCGCTCGATCAGCAGGCCGAATCCGACGCCAAACAGCATTGCCAGACCGAGCTTCGGTTGATTGGCCGCGGTGAGCAACCCCCAGGCAATCATGGCCAGAAACACCACCATGCCTAAGCGAAAACGGCGCCGCGCCTGGGCCGGTTTTTGCGTTAATGGCGAAGCGGCAGAGACTTTCTGCATCTTCACCGGGATACGAAAAATGGGCAGCAGGGTAAAGCGCGCGCCAAACCAGCTACCGATAGCCGTAGCGATGGCAAAAAACCAGGCATGCAGCGAAAACTGAGGGATCCCGGTAAAAAAGGCGGCCAGATTACAACCCATCGCCAGCCGGGCGCCGAACCCGGCAATGATCCCGCCGGCTACCGCCTGAATGATACGGATCCGGCTGCGCGGCAGGCGTAGTTTGACGTTGTTGGCCCACAGCGCGGCGGCAAAACAGCCGCCGAACATGCCGATAATCATCATGCCGTCGATCCGGGTTAACGGCGTACCTTCGAGATGAATCAGTTTGTAATAACCCCATTGTTCGGCGTGGATGCCAGCCAGCTGCAATAGCTGCCCGCCCCAGCGGGTAAATTCGCCGGTCACGGCCCAGAAGGTGCCGGTAATACCGAAATAATAGGTGGAGAGAATACCGGCGGCGATAACCGCGGGGGCCGGCGCCCAGAACTTAATCAGATACGCCTGTTTAAATTGTTGCCATGTCATGTAACAGCCTCTGAACTCAGAAGGTAAATCACCCGGAGGGCAAAGAAGGGGGGATAATACGCCGCTTATAAAGACAAAACACTCGATGGGATCAAAAGGAATATTATTGACGGCAAAATGAAAGGTCACCGGGTGACCTTTCATATTACGCAGGGTGGCGACAGCCGCTGCCACACGCCACCATTGGGTTAATTAATGAAAACCGAGGCGAATAAGGCCTAAGGGGCAATACAAACCGTCGCAGCCTTCTATTTCCACGCAATCAGCACGGCGTAACTGTTCCGCCGTTTTACCTTCTCCGTGAATGGCTTTAATGACGCCCGTCGCGCCATTGCCGGCCACCATAACCATGCTGCCTGTTGAGATTGCGTTACGGTTACGATCGTAAGTTTTCATGGTTTCCTCCTTTTCACAAATATCTGGACGGGTTGGTTAAGCGGCTTTTTTTAATACACCTTTTTAAATTAGATAATTTTGAGTTTTATCAAAATAATACGCAATTATGGTGAGGGGATTAACCCGTCACGCCGGTGACGGGTCCATTCCGGATGCGCCTTGCCGACGATTATATTTTATTAAAAGCCCAGTACAGCACGGCGGAAAGCAGCACCGACGCGGGTAGCGTCAGCACCCAGGCCATCAGCAGATTACGCACCGTGGAAAACTGCAGCCCCGAGTGATTCGCCGCCATGGTCCCGGCAATCCCCGACGACAGGACGTGGGTGGTGGAGACCGGAAGACCGAATGCATCGGCGGCGCCGATGGTGCTCATGGCCACCAGTTCCGCGCTGGCGCCCTGGGCATAGGTCAGATGGGTTTTGCCGATTTTCTCGCCGATGGTCACCACGATGCGTCGCCAGCCGACCATGGTACCCAGTCCAAGGGCCACGGCGACGGCGACCTTGACCCAGAACGGGATAAAGCGCGTCGCGCTATCCAGCTCTTTTTTCAAGGCGTCAAGGTTCTGCGTGATCTCCAGCGGCAGCTGGAGATCGGGGTGACTCCGCAGATGCTTGATCGTTTCCGCGGCCAGATACATGTCATTGCGGGTATTGGACACCGCCTGTGCCGGAATTTTATCCACCGAACCGTACTGGCGAATCTGATTACCGATAATACCGGACAAACGCGCCAGCGCCGGGAGCACTTCCGGCGTCAGCTGACCGTCGCGTACGTACCGGGTCAGTACGTCGCGGGGCTGCGCCGGGGTGATGCCCGGAAACTGCGCGAGCAGGCGATTTTCAGTGACTTCCGCCAGCGCCGCCACGCGTGGCGCCTGTTCCGGCGGCAGCGTACGGTTTAGCGCATAGGCAATCGGCATGGTGCCGACCAGAATCAACATGATTAACCCCATCCCTTTTTGCCCGTCGTTAGAGCCGTGAGCAAAAGAGACGCCGGTACAGGTAAGGATCAGCAGACTGCGGATCCAGAGCGGCGGTGGGGCATCGTTTTTTGGCGCGGCGTACAGCTGTTTATTTTTGACAAATTTCTTTAACAACAGCAGCAATACCGCGGCGCAGACAAAGCCCACGATGGGCGACAGCAGCAGCGAATACCCGACGTTGATCGCCTGTCCCCAGTCAACGCCGCTGGTGCCGTTGCGTCCGTGGATCAGCGCGTTTGAGACCCCGACGCCGATGATGGAACCGATAAGCGTGTGCGATGAGGATGCCGGAAGGCCAAACCACCAGGTGCCCAGATTCCAGATAATGGCGGAGAACAGCAGGGCGTAGACCATGGCGAAGCCGCCGCCGGTCCCGGCCTGCAGGATGAGTTCGACCGGCAGCAGCGAGATGATCCCGAAGGCCACCACGCCGCTGGAAAGCAGCACCCCGAGGAAGTTAAAAAAGCCAGACCACATCACGGCGACGGTTGGCGGCAGGGAATGGGTATAGATAACGGTGGCGACGGCGTTCGCGGTATCGTGAAAACCGTTAACGAACTCAAAGCCCAGCGCAATGAATAACGCCAGCCCTAATAGCAGAAAAGGCAGGTAGCTGGTATATACCGTCCCGGAGCTGGCCACATCATGAAATAAGTTTACCCCTGAGAAAGCGATTCCTATGGCTAATAAAAAGATAAAAAAAAGAACAGTTTTTTTGCTGTTCTTTTGGTAAAGCTTTGACCGGACAATCTGCGGGTCAATGCCCGGCGCGATGCGTTGCGAGCTGCTGTTTTCGCTCATCAGGGACCTTCCTCTATACATCAGACAGAATAATTGACATGGATGTCAGCGCTGAACTTATAAAACGCAGATGTCAGTCAGGTTTCTGTTTTATGAACAAATCATTAACCTTGCCAGGCCGTGAAAAATAGCGAAAGATGACTTTATTCGGGCCTGAACAGTGCTTAATGCCATCCTGAGGGATATATGAGTCAAGACGTCGCGGGAAAGATGTTAAAACCCGATTTTGATGTGGAAGTGTCCGGGTTAGTGTATGGTTTTATCTTTCGTGAAGGGAAAACCCCGCAGCAAATAACCTCGCAGCAGGTTTGCGTGCAATATCATGAGCTGGACGGCGAAAACGACTTTGTCTGGCTGCATCTCAACCTGAACCACGCCACCGCAGAGAAGTGGCTGCTGAACCATTTCCCCGTTGCCGATTTTTTCTTTGAAGAGATTCGTGATGGTTCACATACCACCCGTATCGAACGGCAGGGCGATAATCTGTTTGCCGTCCTGAATGACGTCCTGTTCCACCCTAAAGAGACCACCGCAGAAACCTCGACGCTGTGGCTGTATTGCAGCCAGAAGCTGGTGGTGACGGCGCGTTATAAGCCGCTACGCTTTATTGAATGGATGCTGCCGCGGCTGGCCGGGTTAAAGATGAACTCTTCTACCGAACTGATGGCCTTCCTGCTTGAAGAGCAGGAGGAGGTGCTGGAGCAGGTGGTGCGGCAGGCCAGCCGGCACGTCGATGCGATTGAAGAGCGTTTGCTCAGCAACCACGTGCAGCGAAACCGCGCCGACCTCGCGCGCCTGCGGCGTATGCTGCTGCGCTTTCAGCGCCTGCTGGCCCCGGAGCCTGCGGCGATGTTTCGTTTGTTGAATCGACCTCCGGCGTGGATCGATCGTTCGGTAGTCCAGGAGTTCCGCCAGTTCACCGAGGAGTTTACGGTGGTGCTCAACGATCTCTCCGGCTTGATTGAGCGTATCAGCCTGCTTCAGGAAGAGATCAGCGCCCGACAGATGGAACAAAGCAACCGTACGCTGTATACCCTGACGGTGATCACCGTGCTGGCGCTGCCGATCAATATCGTCGCCGGGTTCTTTGGCATGAACGTTGGCGGGATCCCGCTTGCCAGCAATCATCATGGATTTATTCTGCTGGTGCTGATTGTCGGCGTGTTCACCCTTGGCGCCGGGTATCTGGCTTTTCGCCGCCGGGACGATCTGTAAACGGTGCGCCAGGCGGCGGTTAGCGTAACCGCCGCGCAGGCTTTTACTGCAGCGCAGGCTTTTACTGCAGCGCGCGCAGGGCGGCAATCAATCCGTTGACGCCTTTCTCCAGCTTCTCGCGGGGACAGCCGGCGTTGAGGCGCACAAATCCAACGCCATCTTCGCCGTAGGTATAGCCCGGCATAATAGCGACCTTCTGCTCCTCGATAAGCGCTTTTTGCAGGGCGCGATCGTCGACATTCAGCGGGCGCAGATCGATCCAGGCGAGATAGGTGGCCTGCGGCGGTTGCCAGCTAAGCGACGGGAAAGCCTGATTAAGCGCCTGAGCGATATAGCGCATATTGCCTTCTAAATAGACCCGCAGCGCATCCAGCCACGGAGCGCCTTCGCGATAGGCGGCAATATGGGCGACCAGCGCCGGTACCGAAGGTGAAGAGAGCCCGTCCCGATTTTTCAGCGCCGTGAGATACCCCTCGCGCGAGGCGGCGTCGTCAATCAGGCCGTAGGCGCCGGTGAAGGCGGGGATATTAAAGCTTTTCGACGCGGAGGTGAACAGCGCCCACGGGCTGCGGGCGACGGCGCACCAGGGGATGTGCTGATGGTCACCCCAGACCATATCCATATGAATCTCATCGCTTATCACCTTCACGCCGTGCTGTTCACACAGCCGGGATAGGGTGTCGAGCTCATCGCGGCTCCAGACCTTGCCGGTTGGATTATGCGGACTGCACAGCAGCATAAGGGTATTGCGCGGATCCGCCAGCGCCCGTTCCAGCTGTGCCATATCGCAGCGCCACTGGTTTTGCTCGCGGATCAGCGGGACCGCGGCTACCCGGCGTTGATTGCCTTCAATCGTTTTATAAAAGGCATCATAGGCCGGAGTGTGGATCACCACGCCGTCACCGACGTCTGACCACCGGCGGATCATCTCCGCCACCATATACATCACCGAGGGGCCATAGACGATAGCATCGCGGTCAACAGGAGTATGAAAACGGCTGGCGTACCAGTGGGCGACGGCACCAAGAAACTCGTCGTTTTTCCAGCGGCTGTAGCCGAATACGCCGTGCGCAAGGCGTTTGCTGAGCGCATCAAGAATGCAGGGCGCGGTGGCGAAATCCATATCCGAGATAGTGAACGGCAGCAGGTCGGCGGCGCCAAAACGATCGGCCACATAATCCCATTGCGTACACCAGGTTCCGTGGCGATCGACCGGCGTTGAAAAATCAAACATCTGAACTTCCTTCATCTCATACCCCTCCCGGGCGGGAGGGGAAAGGCGGTTTATGCCTGGACGGTATTCATCAGAACGGCCATCTCATCTTTCACCGACTGTACCTGCGGCCCAATCACCACCTGCAGGTTGTGCTGATTGAGCTGAACGACGCCGATCGCGCGATTGGCTTTCAGCGCGGCGGTGTCGACTTTGCTCATGTCGTTAACCGACAGGCGCAGGCGGGTAATGCAGTTATCGAGCGACGTGATGTTGTCCGCGCCGCCCAGCGCAGCCAGAATCGCCGGCACGTTATAGCCGGATTTCCCGGTGACGCCGGAGACCGCTTTTTCAAAGGCGGCGTTGGTTTCGATATCGCGGCCCGGGGTTTTCAGGTTAAAGCGGGTAATGGCGAAGCGGAAGATGCCGTAGTAAACCGCAAACCAGATGGCGGCGACCACCGGTACCAGATACCATTTGGTCGACAGGCCGTGGAGGATCCCGAAAACCACAAAGTCGATGACGTTGCCGTCGGTATTACCGATAGTCACCCCCAGCACCGCCATGATGGTAAAACCGAGGCCGGTCAGCAGGGCGTGAATGAGGTACAGTACCGGAGCGACGAACAGGAACAGGAATTCCAGCGGTTCAGTGGTGCCGCCAACGACGCAGGCGATCACGCCGGAGATCAGCAGCCCTTTAATTTTGTGGCGGTTTTCAGGGCGTGCGCAGTGGTACATCGCCAGTGCGGCGCCCGGCAGGCCGCCGAGGAACGCCGGCATTTTCCCCTGCGACAGGAAGCGGGTCGCGCTTTCAGAGAAGCCGTGGGTTTCCGGGCAGCTGAGCTGGGCCTGGAAGATAGTCAGCGCGCCGCTGACGCTATGCCCGCACACGTCCATGGTGCCGCCCGCCTCGGTAAAGCGAATCAGCGCCACCAGGATGTGCTGCAGACCGAAAGGCAACAGCAAACGTTCCCCGGTACCGAAAATCATCGGGCCAAAATTGCCCGCGCTGTTAATCACCTGGCCGAGGGCGTTAATCCCTATGGCGAATACTGGCCACACCAGCGGAATAGCCAGCCCGACGAGGCCGAGGACGACGGTGGTGATAATCGGCACAAAACGCGTGCCGCCAAAGAAAGCCAGCGCATCCGGCAGGCGGATATTGTGAAAACGTTCATGCAGCATCCAGATGATGATCCCGGCGATGACCGCGCCAAGGATCCCGGTATCGATCGACTGAATCCCGATAACGCTCTGGATATTGTTCGCTTTGAGAATGGCGGCATCGGTCGTCGGCAAAATGCCTTTTGCCGTCAGCCAGAAGTTAACCGCGAGGTTCATGACCGCATAGCCGACAAAGCCGGCGAAGGCGGCGACGCCTTTGTTTTCACGCGCCAGGCCCAGCGGAATCGCGATACAGAACATCACCGGCAGGAAGCTGAAGGCGAAAGAGCCGATTTTGCTCATCCACACAAACACCGCCTGCAGCAGGGGCGTGTTCAGCCACGGCTGCAGAGTGAGGACATCATGGCTACTTAAGGAACTGCCGATCCCTAACATGATCCCGCAGAACGAGAGCAGCGCCACGGGTAACATAAACGTTTTTCCTAACTGCTGGAAAAACTCCCACAAAGTGATTTTGGGTGCTGTTTTTGCCGTCATTAACGCGAATCCTGATGTGTTGAGTTATGGGTGAGTGCAACGTCACGGAAAGATAAAACGTTTTACCACTTTTTAGTGCGATAAAAATCACATAATCAAGCGATGATAACGTTTATAAAGATAACCTATTGATAAAACGTTTTATCGGTCGCCACAGGGAGACGGTTGCAGGTATGGCTATCGCAAAAAAGATCACCATCAACGACGTGGCGCAGGTGGCCGGGGTTTCGGTCAGCACGGTTTCGCTGGTTCTCAGCGGTAAAGGGCGCATTTCGTCAGCCACCGGCGAGCGCGTCAATCAGGCGATTGAGCAGCTGGGGTTTGTGCGTAATCGCCAGGCGGCATCGCTGCGCGGCGGGCAAAGCGGGGTGATCGGCCTGATAGTCAGCGATCTGTCGAAGCCTTTTTATGCTGAGCTTACCGCCGGGCTGACGGATGCCCTTGAGTCCGAGGGCAAAATGGTCTTTCTGACCCAGGGCGGGCATCGTGGCGAAAAAATGCTCCAGCGCTTTGACACCCTGGTTGCCCAGGGGGTTGATGGGGTGATCATCGCGGGCGCTATCGACAAGGGCGGCGAACTGCGCGATCGGGCGGGGGAAGTGGGGATGCCGCTGGTGTTCGCCTCGCGCGCCAGTTATCTCGATGATATCGACCTTATTCGCCCGGATAATATGCAGGCCGCGCAGATCGTCACCGAGCATCTGATTCGCCGCGGGCATCAGCGCATCGCCTGGCTGGGGGGGCAAAGTTCTTCGTTGACGCGCGCGGAACGGGTAGGTGGCTACTGCGCCACGCTGCTGAAATATGGCCTGCCGTTTCACAGCGAATGGGTGGTGGAGTGCGAGTCTAGCCAGAAGCTGGCGGCGGAAGCCATGACCGCGCTGCTGCACAAGAACCCGACGATCACCGCCGTCTTATGCTACAACAACGTGATTGCCACCGGGGCATGGTTTGGCCTGATGCGGGCCGGGCGGCAGAGCGGTGAAGACAGCGTGGAAAGCTATTTTGAACAGCGGGTGGCGCTGGCGGCCTTTGCCGAAGTGCCGGAGAGTGCGCTGGATGATGTCCCGCTTACCTGGGTTACCACCCCGGCGAGAGAGATGGGACAAAGCCTGGCCGAGTGTATCCTGCGTCGTCTGGAAAAGGGGCCGATGGCCGCGAGAAACCAGATTATGCCCCCGCGGCTGGTCACCCGCAAATAGCCCCCCGAAAGGGGCTATCGGCAACATTATTGTTGTGGCGCGAGCGGAGGAACGACCCCTGCAGGCGCGGCGTCCTGCGGCGCGGCGTCGTCAGGCGCGGCATCCGGGGCTGTCGGCAGCGTCCAGCCAAACATGCCGGCAAACTCGTCCAGCGGCATTTTCTGCCCGTTCAGCGTGACCTGGCCGTCGGCATATTGCAGGCTGGAAGTGATGGCATTGTCTTCCATCGTGGTGATGCGGAACATCTGCCCCATGGCCGCCAGACCTTTCACCTGCTGGTCCGCCAGCTTCGCGGCATCCGCCGGCTGGTAGCCCTCGAGACCGGCAATCTGGGTCATCAAGGCGGTCGCCATATCAACCGGGATCACCAGTTTGCTATCGAGCGATTTGACGCCGCTGTCCACTTCATCCGCCAGCGTTTTCGGCTCAGTCGTGGTCAGCGCCGGGTCTTTCAGCAGGATAGACATGTTAAAGGTGCTTTCCCCCCTGGCGTTACGCCAGCTCAGCGGGGCAATGGTCAGAGACGGGTTACCTTTCAGCAGAATCGGCAGCGCCTTGAAGAAGGTTTCGCTCAGCGCTTGCTGATACAGCTCGGGATTCTGGGTCAGCTCCGGTTTAGCCATCAGCGCCTGCGCTTCGGCATGATACTGCTGGCTGAACTGATGCCACGCCTGGCCATCGAGATTAGCCAGTTTCACCGTCAGCTTGCCGCTGCCAATATCCTGGTTCTGCAGCTTGAGGCTGTTGACGGTATAATCCAGCTGGCTGTTAATCGCTTTGCCATCTTCCGTCAGCGAGGACTGGCCGTCGATGTTCATCCCTTCCAGCAGGGCCAGCTCTTTACCTTCAATACCGATCGACAGCTTCTCCAGCGAGACCTTCTGCTTGCCGATACGCTCGTCGAAGCGGGTCATTTCGGTTGCGCCGTCGGTTGTCAGGTTATTGAAGTTCAGCTGCACTTTCTGATTGTATTCGTTGAGCGCGTTAATCTGCCCGCTGTCCGCCTTGCCGCTCAGGCTCACTGTCTTGCCCCCGGCATCGGCGTTGAGCTGGAACTGACCGCCGCTGAAGGTGATTTTTTCATCGCCTTTGGCGTAGTCCAGCGGTTTCAGGTCGATAGCCGACTGGCTGTCGCCGCTGTAGGCAATCCGGGTATCGATAACAAACGGCGATTCGCCTTTCGCGATATCAAACAGCGCCTTGCTGGCCTCGTTATTGACCAGCGTGGTTTTCACTGAGGCCATCGCGGGAACGATATTGCCGGATTTCAGCGCCGCCAGCGGGAAAGGGCCGTGATCGACGACTTCGTCAAGCACCAGACTCTGTCCGGCGGCAAGCCAGCTGTTCTCTTTACCGGCCACCGGCTTCACCACCAGCTGCAGATGGCTGCTGAACAGGCCGCGCTGATAGTTTTGCCACGCCAGCTCGACGCCGGCTTCCGGGGCGCTACTCTGCAGCTGCGTATTCGCCTGCTGCACCACATCGGCGAGGCGATTTTCCAGCTGTTTTCCTGTGTACCAGGCTCCGCCTGTCCAGACCACGCCCAGAGCCACGATAATTCCTGCTGCGACCAGCGATTTCTTCATAGCATTTGTCCATAAATGAAACCAGGCGGAGCAAGCCGCCTGGTCATGTTGTCATGATGAGTGGAAGTCTAGCAACTGCGACTCAAAAGTTCAGTAACTTACTTGAGCTTATTGAACACGCGCGCCAGACGACCGGTCCCGCTGACCTGCACCGGCGACTCGTTGCAGGCAATAAAGGCCGATTCGCCCGGTTGCAGAGTCAGGCGCTGCTCGCCTTTACGGATAACGGCATTGCCGTCGACACAGAAGATAATGGCCGCGCTATCCTGCGCGAGGGTGGACTCCTGCGCCGACAGATCGTGGAGGGAGAAAGCAAAATCGTCTACCGGGATCGGGAAATCCAGCTCCGCCTCGTGTTTCTGCGGTTGCGTCAGCAGCTCGCCGGCCGGTTTAGCCACGAACTTCACATTGGCAACCAGTTCCGGAATGTCGATGTATTTCGGCGTTAGCCCCGCGCGCAGCACGTTATCCGAGTTGGCCATCACTTCCAGCGCCACGCCCTGCAGGTAAGCGTGCGGCGTTTCGGCAAACAGGAACATCGCCTCGCCTGGGTTCAGCTTCACTACATTCAGCAGCAGAGGAGAGAACAGGCCGCTATCGTCCGGGTAGAATTCGGCGATCAGGCGGATAGTCTGCCACGGTTCGCCCTGCTGGTTATCCAGCGCCGTTTGCAGCACGCGTAACGCATGGGCTTTTTCTTCGCCCTGCATATTCAGCAGGCCGGCGAACAGCTGGCTTAACCGATCGGCGTCCGGTTGGCTCAAAAACTCGCCGATAGCCGGGTGCGCGCTGGCGACCGGCTGCAGCAATGTGGCGATGTCAGCGAACTCGCGGAAAGCGTTCATCGCCAGGAACGGCGTCAGGGCAAAAACCAGCTCCGGCTTGTGGTTCGGATCTTTATAGTTGCGCTCGGCGGCAGAGAGGGGAATACCGGCGGCATTCTCTTTGGCGAAGCCAATCTCCGAGGCCTGCTTGTTCGGGTGAACCTGAATGGACAATGGTTGGGCGGCGCACAGTACTTTAAACAGGAACGGCAGTTCGCCGAAACGCTGCGCGACCTTGTCGCCGAGCAGGGCGGATTTATCGCTATCAATAACGTCGCGCAGCGATTGCGCTTTGCCGCTGGCGTCGAGAACCTGCGAGCTGCTCTTCGGATGCGCGCCCATCCACAGCTCTGCCATCGGCAGGTTATCCGGGTTGGCGATCCCATACAGTTCCGTTAAAGCGGTGTGACTTCCCCAGGCGTAGTTCTGCACTGAGTTAATGAGCTTCTGCATTCTCAATCCCTGTTTCCACTTGTTAGTTATCGCTCTATTAAACCAGCAAATCGCCGGGAAGCAACTGCTGAAAGAAAAAGTCGTCCTTGTCTCAGTTTTTGTTAAAAATTTGTGTAAAATTGATCGACTCGCTTTTCTACAGGCAAATGGAGCGTCTGCCTGAAATATAATCAGCCAAGCAGTAAGTGAGAGCACAATGTCGAATAAACCGTTTGTTTATCAGGATCCTTTTCCCCTTAAAAAGGATGACACCGAGTATTATCTCCTCAGTCGTGATTACGTCTCTGTCGCCGAATTCGCCGGCCAGGAAGTCCTTAAGGTTGAACCCCAGGCGCTGACCCTTCTGGCACAGCACGCTTTCCACGACGCTTCCTTTATGTTGCGCCCGGCGCACCAGCAGCAGGTTGCCGATATCCTCAACGACCCGGAAGCCAGCGAAAACGACAAATACGTCGCGCTGCAGTTTCTGCGCAACTCGGAAATCGCCGCCAAAGGCATTTTGCCGACCTGCCAGGATACCGGCACCGCCATCATCATGGGCAAAAAAGGCCAGCGCGTGTGGACCGG
>NZ_SMCV01000010.1 GCF_004342285.1 Klebsiella sp. BIGb0138
ACAATGCCGCAGCTCTCATCGAAACCGGCATTGGCGCCTCGGTGGAAGTGACATGGGATAGCGTGCTGAAAAAATTCATCATCACGTCAGCGACGGCCGGCGATGGAAGCTCAATCACGTTCGCCACGGACGGAACACTGGCAGAAGGTCTGAAGCTAACTGAAGCCACCGGCGCGGTAATTTCTCAGGGAGCAGAGCCGGCGGTTGTTGATGACATCTTTACCGCAATTCTTGCAACCGAACAGGACTGGGTCGCTTTCTCCACCACATTTGCGGTAACGAAAGACCAGGCTAATGCGTTTGCTCTGTGGGTTAACAACCAGAACCACCGCTTTGCCTATATCCCGTGGGACTCAGCAGGTACCGCTATCGTGCCGGGCAGCTCTAATGCTCTGGTGTACGACATCATCAACACCTACGCCTACAACGACACCTGCCCGGTTTACGGATATCCGAACCATGCAGCAAACGTGATGGGGTTTGTGGCTGCGCTGAACTTCACGCAGGCCAATGGGCGCTGTTCGCTGAATGGTCGCCAGGTTTCCGGCCTGCTGCCGATGATCAGTAACGATACTGATTATGAGGCGGCCAAATCCAACGGGTACAACTTCTATGGCAAGTACGCTGCAAACGCCGTAGAAACGAACCAGTGGACTCCTGGCACCATTACAGGTGATTTCGCATGGTTGGACGCATGGGCCGGTCAGGTGTGGATTAACGCGCAGTTGCAGGCGGCTCTCGTTGCGTTGTTCCAGCAGGCATCCAACCTTCCTTACGCCACGGCCGGAAAGGCACGCATTGAGTCGTGCATGAAGCCGTATATCGAGCAGTTCAAAACGTGGGGTGGTTTGACCGCCGGAACCGATCTGGATCAGTCTCAGCTCGACCAGATTAAGGCTATCACCGGTGTTGATGTCTCTGATGCACTCATGGCCGACGGATATTACATCTACATTGGCCAGTTCACCGCAGCAATGCGATCTGCACGTACCAAGCCAACGGTTTACTTCTGGTACACCGACGGCGGCATTATCCAGGGCATTACCGTTAACAGCGTGGAGGTGCAGTAAATGTCCAATCAGAACATCACTTCAGCTGATGCGGTTATCACTCTGGTCATTGCTGAGCTTTACCCATCCGGATTTAACCTGGAGCAGTTCGAAGCACAGAACATTTTCGACATGGGTGATACCGACATGGCGGAATATCAGCGTACTGCCGACGGTAAATTGCTTGGTGGGTTTGTTTATGGCGACCTGCCGTGGACGTTTCACCTGGCAGCCTCTTCTCCGTCGATCCAGTATATCGATACCTGGCAGATGACGCAGATGACTGCTAAATCCGTTCTTCGCGTTAACGGGACGGTGATCCTCCCATCGCTGGGTAAGAAGTACACCATGACCAACGGCATACTGCAGCGAGCGCGCCGCATGCCATCAGCCGGTCGTGTTCTTCAGCCGGTGACCGGGCTCATCCAGTGGGAAACCGTCACCCCAGCAAACTACTCAGCATAAGCAATCAGCCCGGTTAATCCGGGCTTTTTACACCCAAATTTCACCGCGCACTCACCGCGCATTCCAGTCCTGAGACCATTCACAAAAGCGACCCCTGAGAACGCCATCGTAGCATGGTGCGCTCGGGCATGGCCGTTCTGGTGAGACAGGGGTCTCTTTTTTGAAAGGTAATCACCATGCAATACCCAACTGTATCAGTAAACGGCGTTTCTGTTCGTGTCGATGGAGAAGGGCGCTACAACCTAAACGATCTGCATGCTGCGGCTGTGGCTGAAGGTAAAGCCACTGAATCTCAGCGACCTGGTGAATTCCTTAAGACAAAGCAAGTAAGGAGATTCGTACAGGCCCTAAGCGATGCGAAGAAAATCGCATCAGTGTTAACCGTTAAGGGTGGCTCTCTTCAGGGTTCGTGGGGGCTGGAGTTAATTGCCATCAGGTATGCAGCATGGCTTAACCCATTATTCGAGATAAAGGTATATGAGACATTTCAGATGCTCATCCGTAATGGCATTGACGCCATGTCTCGCCTGAACAAAATCGACCACATTATCAATACTGAAACCAAAGCGATCAGCCAGTGCGCAAGCAGGATGGCGAAGTGGGGAGTTGGTGGCCGCAAGCAATTACTCCACGCAGCACGCGATCGTGCGGCTGATGAAGTGCAGTTGTATTTGCCTGGCATCGCATAATTTTGGAATAGCCCACTTCGGTGGGCTTTTTATTGCCAAATAATCAATTCAGGAAATCAAAATGGCGCGTAAAAGTATCGTATTCACGGTTGAAGCTGATAACCGTGACAAGGGTAAGCAATTCAAAATCACCGAGATGCCGGCTCGTAAGGCTGAAGAGTGGGCGATCCGCCTGGCGTGCGCTGTCATTGGCGCCGGGGTGACTGTTCCGGATGACATGATGGTGGCCATTGGCGCTGCTGTCGCTCCTGCACCTTCCGAAGACAATTCAGAAGCGCGAGAACTGTATGAAAGCGTGATGGCAAGCGGCATGGCTGGGCTGGCTCAGTGGGGGATCACATCTCTGGCTAAGGTTCCGTTTTCTCAGTCAAAGCCTTTGCTGGATGAGTTGCTGGGGTGCGTGAAGTTTGTCGGCGGAAACGGCATCGAAACGCCGCTTGTTGATGATGGGCAGATTGAAGAAATCAGCACATGGTCTCGCCTTAAAATTGAAGCATTCAAACTTCACATCGCTTTTGTAGCAGCCACCGCAAACTAAAACTACCCCTGTCAGTCCCGGAAGATTCTGCTCGAGGATTTTTGCAGTACGAAAACGTGCCGCGAAGCATCGCCGCGGTTATTTCCGGGAGGATGGCGACACTCCACGAGCTGGACACGGTATACGGCGTTCAGGACATGTGGTGGCTTATAGAAGTGATGACCGTGGATAACACAAACAGAGCCATAGCGGAGAGTGACCATGGCAGCAACGGTAATTGACGCCCTCCTGGTTACGCTGGGGATTGATGCTTCTAACTTCCGCAAAGGGCAGAAAGAAGTTAGCGATGACCTGAAAAAGCAGCGTGATGATGCCAGGAATACCGCCAAGGAGATGGCAGAACAGGGCAAGAAAGCGGCATCGTTCTTCAGCAGTATTAAGACTGAGCTTCTGGCGCTGACCGGAGTGACAGTCACTGCTGGCGGTCTGATGAGCTTTGTCAAAAACACGACGACCGGCCTGATGGATTTATCGATACAGTCTAAGGCGTTGGGGTTGTCAGCTCGTGAACTCGATGGATGGTCAAAATCAGCTGAGGCAGCAGGTAGCTCCGCTGAGAAAATCAGCGCATCGCTGCAGGGATTTCAGGGAGCGATTCAGGGGGCTAGAGTTGGTGATTACAGCAGCTCTATTTTCGGTGGGTTAGCACAGTTAAATGCGCTGACAGGGCAGAATTTTGACGTATGGGGACAAGATGCCGATTCTCTGGCCAGAACCTCTCTTGAGGCGCTACGCAAAATAAGCGACCCCAATCTTCGTCGTCAGGTGGGTTTGAGTCTTGGATTTGATGATGCCACCCTGCAGCGCAACCAGGAAGGCAAGTTCCTGCCTGACGTTGATCGCCTAACCAAAAGCTCTGGCATAACTGATGCATCCACCAATGGGGCTAAAGAATTTACCGCAGCCTGGGCAGAGCTGGGGCAAAACCTCGACACGATAAAAAATCAAATTTATGAAGGTCTGATACCAACCATTCGAGACCTAAATGGACTGCTAAAAGAATGGTCATCAGGAAATGTTAAATCGTCGTCTTTCTTCAAAGAGCTGAAGAAAGATATCAACGACATAACGGGTATTGATTTAGGAGACTGGAAGCTTTCTGACGATCTAAAAAATCTGAAAGATAACTTCTCCATGCTTGGGCGAACAATAAGCTACCTGGTTAATGCTCTAAACGAAGTCAATAATGGTAACTTCTCTAAGGCAGCTGATGAGTTTAAGAAGGCATGGTACGGAACTGAGGATGGGAAGCCGACCGGAAACGATGCGCTGCCCGGAGTGACAAGCAACGCAAAGAGCACTTACGAAGACAGCACCTATAAAAAATATAATGACCTCCTGAATAAATATCTCCCGGAATGGATGGGTGGCACTCCGTCAGCCAGAAAGAGAGATCAAGATGAAAAGTCTTACTGGGATACAACAAAAGGACTGCTTTCTAAAATAGCGGACGCGATTGTTACTCCTGCTGGTGCTTCTTCTATGGAGACAAATACTGAAGGGTATCAACCAAATATCCCACTCAATGCTCAGGCTGCAAAGCTTGGCGAGAAGGGGAGGGCATTCCTTCAGGCTATGACGGGTGAGTTCGGCGCGCTGGAAGGGAAGTATGGACTTCCTGCAGGACTTCTTTCTTCGGTAGCTGCAACAGAGTCTGGTGGAGATCCGTTTGCTGTATCAGGCGCAGGGGCAAAAGGTCTGTTTCAGTTCATGCCGGGAACTGCGAAGGATATGGGACTGAAAGGTCGTGATGTTTACGATCCGCATAAGTCAGCAGAAGCTGCAGCAAAATATCTCAACTGGCTGCAGGATATGACGGGCGGAGATTTGGAGGCAACATTAATGGCATACAACGGTGGAATTGGTACCTTGCGGAAGAAAGGCAAGGAAGGCATGCCACTTGAGTCTCGTCAATATGCGCCTAAAGTCATGGCTGGCATGCGCCCAGGAGCTGGAATGGCGGTTGACCGTGCAATGCCCGGACAGTCCGGAGCAACTTATCAATTCTACGGTACCAAAATCACCACTCAGGCCCAGAATGTGGAACAGCTTACCAGTGACATCAAAAAGCACGGTGACAACCGGGTCATGTTGATGGCTGGCTACTCAGGACAATAAACCATGTCGTTTTCTCTGAATGTCTCGACAGTGCTTTCCGCCATTCAGGGAGGAAGCCTGTTATCTGTGCTAAACAGTGCATTGTCACCCACGTACAAAATTACCTACAACACGGTTGATGAGTCTCTGCTAACCGCGGCGGCCGGGCAGGAGGTCTTCTCTCCTTCCGGCTGGGTTAGTGTTGATCGGTACGGTGACGCTGTGGTGACAAAAGGTCCGGTAGAGAAGGGGCGGTATTCCTCCTACAACAAAGTTCGCCAGCCATCTGAACTAAGGGTTATTTTTGCTCTCGAGGGTTGGACGGCTTACTCCGGATCGCTGCCTAATCTGACTAACTTTTCATTGCTGAGTCGTAACAACTTCATTCAGAAACTGGATGAAATGAAAAACACCGCCAGCACCTATGATATCGAGACACCAGATACTGTTTATTACGGCTATGATCTGACCCATTTTGATTACTTTGTCGGTTCCTATCGCGGGCAAACACTTCTCATGGCGAACTGCACTTTTGAGGAGATCATGAATACGGGCGACGTGATGCTCTCCAATGCTGTAATAGAAGGTCCTCCTACCAGCAATGCCAAAACCAATAATGGTTCTGCAACTTCGACCCAGGTAATTACCGGCTCCACTAAAGATGTGTCGCTGAGTGATGTTAAAACCGCCTGGTCAAGCGCTGAAACGTCGCTGTCCAGCGCCTTACAGTCAACAGGCGGGGCAATCGTATCCGGGGTGAACTCGGCAGCCGAATCTGTATCCCAGGCGTGGGACAGTTCATCAACTGCGGTGGCTAAGCAAATAAAAAGCACTGTGTCTGACTTTCTGGAAAAGGTGATGTGAAATGCAGGAGATCAGCCTATCACCATCCTTGTCTCAGAAGGTTTATGTCACTCTCGGTGGACAGAACTGCGCTATTAAGCTTCACCAGCGTTCAACGGGTTTTTACGCTGATTTGTATGTTAATGAAAGCCCGGTAATGCAGGGCGTCTTGTGCCTTAACTGCACATACCTTGTGCGTTATTCATACCTTGGGTTTAGTGGAGACCTGATTTTCGTCGATACGAAAGGTGACGCTGATCCTGCTTATTACGAAATTGGTACTCGCTTTAAGCTTTACTACGCAACCAGTGAAGAGGTGAGTCGATGAGTTACAAGGAGAGAGAGCTTACCGTATCGTTCACCCTAGCTAACGGGACATTTGACGGAGGTGTTGGAAATACGCTGACGGTTAAAGGGTTCAAATGTGAGGCGGCAATATCAGCGTTTGGTGGAGCTACAGGCACTATGCTTGAGCTTAGCTTATGGGGTCTGTCTCTTGACAATATGGCTAAGTTGACCACGAACGCCCAAAAGATTATCGCCTCAGAGCAAAACTCCATTCGGGTTTATGCCGATGACAACCGAGTTTTTTCTGGTTCAATTACTTCTGCCAGAATCAACCTAAACCAGATGCCGGATGCGCCCATTGAGATAACGGCTGCAGCTGCCGGGAAAGAGCGACTGATCCCTTGCGAACCAACTTCTATTCGAGGAGATGTCGCCGTTGCTGACATGATTCGTGCGCTCGCTTTCAAGGTTGGACTTAATTTTATCAACGTTGATGTGAAAAGCATTGAGTCTAATCCTGTTTATAAAGGCAACGCGATAAAACAGATACTTGAAATTGCTGCTGCTCATAAAATAACAGCCAATATCGACTTTGGCACAGTAACAATCTACACCGGTAAAAAGCCTTCAGACTCAGTTGTTCCATTAATTTCTCCAGATCATGGGCTGATTGGATACCCCATCTTTTATGATATGGGAATCAACTTCAGGTGCATCTATTCCCCGGCGATAAAGCTGAACACAAAGATAATACTTGAAACAATGCTTCCGCATGCGAGCGGTGAATGGATCATTCAAGCAGGTACGACGCATTACCTTTCCTGCAAAATCCCTGGGGGTCTATGGGAAACATTTGTAGTGGCTGCGCCTGGTTATCTAATTAAGGGAGAAGGAAATGCTGACCAACCAGAATCCTGAGTCCGCGTCATGTCAAGGTAATGCGGTAGCGTCAATCATAGCATCCGTAATGGCTGGGATGTCTTTTATAGATATAGTGCTGGTAAAGGATGTTGACGGCGATACTCTCACCATTCTCCCGCTTGTTAATGATGTTGACGTGTCCGGCGGATCAATTTCAAATAATGATGTTTACCAGATCCCTTTCCTTCGGCTTCAAGCTGGAAATAGTGCAGTTAAAATGGCACCAAGGCCAGGAGACATAGGACTGATCGCCATTTGCGACAAGGACACAACCAACGTAAGAAAGTCAAAGCGTGGAGGCCCAGCCCCTACGCAGCGCCGCCATTCCTATTCTGATGCGGTTTACATCACGGCGATTGCCAGCTTGAACGATGAGCCGACGGAGTTCGTGGAGTTCACCGGCAGCGGCATAAATATTAAGAGTCCTGGGAGGGTAAACATAAATGGCCTGAAAATCCATCCCAACGGCCAGCTTGAACTTGTCGATGGTTCAATCGTTGATGGGCATGACCATGGCGGGGTAGAATCCGGAGGAAGCCGAACAAATCCTCTGGAGCCGTAACAATGATAAAAAAGTATTTTCTTCTCGCGCTTTCGTTTTCTTTGTCAGGTTGTGCCTTATCCCCTAACGAGGCGGTAAACTACCAGAAAGAACATGATTTTGAGAATGTAACATTCCAGACTAAATCTAACGAAAGGCTGTCTGTGTTTAATTTAAGACATAAATTCAAGAACATAACAGGAATGGAGCTTCCAAATCAAAACACCTATGAATGTCAAAGAGATGCATCATGTTATTACGGAAAGTATGCTAGTGCTTATGATTCTTTAATGGAAAAGCACCAAGAAGAAAAAGATAAACAGAATAAGATAGTCGCTAAGCAAAAAGAAGATGAATGTCAGGCCAGCAAAGAGTGTATGAACAAGAGAGAAGTTGATGCTGCATCTTACACGTTAAATAGTATTTACTATTCTCTGATGGCTCAAAATCCATACTTGCAAGCTGATTACGATGCCGCTGTGAGGCGCATGTGCAGGAGCGCCGGAGAGGCTCAAAGAAATGGCGTTTCCCGTGAGCAAATGCAGAAAAATATTGATTTGGTTGAGGGGATAGCTCCGGGAGTAAGATACCAGATTAAACAGGTCGCAGAGTCTTGCTGGAAAATGAGCAAGTACGGCGTACCAGACGGCACCACGCAAATCCGGTCAATGTATTGAGAGCAGCCCACCCAGGTGGGCTTTTTGTTGTCAAAACGATGCGATATGTGATCTAAATCCGATAGCGCACAAAATGAGGATGGCTTTGATGCCCTCCAAAACGAAGCCAGAAGCGCTACAAGAGGCGATAATTGAAGACGCGTCCTGGTACATGGTGATTTTGGGTGTTTTTGGGCGATTTCTAAGGCCATTATGAGGATGATAGATTCAACCAAAGGTTGAAGGATTACCATTAAGGTAATAAACTCCATGTCAAGTGATGGTTGTAACTGATATGGGTTTGTTCTTGAGTGGGTTTTGGAGGAGTTATGTTTAGCGAAGAAAAAGTAGCTCAAATGGCTGCTTACCTACTGTCGAAAGACGGTGGGCGCATGGCATACCTAAAACTTATCAAACTGCTTTATCTTTCTGATCGGCAATCTATGGGCGTTTATGGAGAATCTATAAGCGGGGATAGATTTGTCGCTATGAAACATGGTCCCGTTCTCTCGCAAACCTATGATCTTGTCAAAAATGGCGGGGAAGACGAAAATGGCTGGAATCACTGGATACGTGGCGCAGAGAATTATGAGATTGAGCTTAAGCCAATGGTTGTTTCTGTTGAAGATTTAGATGAGCTGAGCGAAGCTGATATCGAAATTCTCGACAGCATCATGGCTGAGTTCGGTCATATGTCCAAATACCAGATACGTGATTTTACGCATGATCATTGTGCGGAGTGGCAAGACCCTGGATGTACGTCTGTGGCGATTCCTCCTTCAGCCACTTTTGCAGCGTTAGGCAAGCCCTCTTTAACGGCTTCAGCTCTTCAGGATCGCCTTTTCGAACGCGAGCAACTAGACCGGGCATTGTCTGTATACAAATTTAGGTAGCAGATGAATACATTCATCCCTTTAGCAAAAGGTTCTATTTTAGTTCCATCTGGAAGGGATAAGCATCTGCATATCATTTGCAATGATCCTGTACCATACCCTAAGTATGCTAATGCTGAATCGGTGTTATTGGTCAACATAACAACACTTTATCCAGAGCTACCATATGACGAGTCTTGTATTTTAGACGTGGGTGATCATCCATTCATAAAACACCAAAGCTTTGTTTATTATGCAAAGGCGGATATTTATGCCGCCACCAGTTTAGTAGCAGGAGTCCAGGCGGGAGAGCTTAAGATACGGCAAGCCTGCCCTGATCCAACGTTTACTAGAATCCTGTCAGGGTTTGAAGTTTCCAAAAGAGTCTCTGGTAAAGTCAAAAATTATTATCAGAAGTATATAGTTAAATAACCCGCTATCCGGCGGGTTTTTGCTTTCTGTAGCCACCAAATCACAAACCTCGCTCCGGCGGGGTTTTTTTATGGGCGCAATTCATGAAAACCACGTCATTACTGCTCGATACGGACACCTGGGACCTGGTCGTTGACGACCTCGGTAACATTGCCACGGTAGACAATCCCTACGCCTGCGCCCAGGACGTCGCCACGGCATGCCTAGCCATCCGTGGTGAGTGCATCTACGAAAAAGACACCGGAGTTAATTACAAAGAGCTGCTGAACGTTAAAGCCAGCACTGGTGCGATGGCGGCAGCGCTTCAGATTGAGGCGCTTCGGATGAACTACATCTCCCAGGCTGAAGCAACGCTGGTTAATGACCGAGATACCCGCCGTGCCTCCGGCGTTATAGCCATAGTCGACACCAATGGACTCATTTCAAACATTGTCCTGTGAGGGAAAAATGACGACAGTTTCAACAGCGGTACCTGCTGTAACATTCTCGTTGACCGGTCTGGATGTTCCTGATGAAGGAGACATCCTCGCTGGCCGCCAGGCGGATTTAAGTTCAGCGTTCGGCACAGCTCTGAGCACCAACCTCAAAACCCCTCAGGGCCAGCTTGCTGTGACTGACACCGCCATAATCGCGGACAAGAACGATCAGCTTCTGGCTATCGTGAACAATATGAATCCTGATTTCGCGTCCGGGCGCTTTCAGGACGGAATAGGGCGCATCTATTTTATCGATCGCATCGCCGCGGCGGGAACGGTTGTTACTGCTACGTGCTCCGGTGCCGTTGGTACGGTTATCCCTGCGCAGTCCTATGCGACTGACGATAACGGGTATATGTACGTGTCGCTGGCGGCCGGGACAATTGGCGCTGATGGGACTGTTAAAATTGAGTTTCAGAACCTGACTACCGGTGCGATAGCCTGCCCGATTGGCACGCTGACGAATATTTATGTCGCGGTAAGCGGCTGGTCGAGCATAACCAACGAAACCGCCGGAGTTCCGGGTACGGACGTTGAGGGGCGCTCTGCTTTCGAATACCGGCGTCGGCAATCAGTGGCGCGTAATGCGTTCAACACTGCTGCGGCGGTAAGGGCGGAGATCCTTACGGTTGATGGTGTACTGGATGCGTATGTCATCGATAACAAAGAGCCCGAACCGGTAACGAAGGGGTCAACTAATTACAGCCTGCTCGCCAGCTCAATTTATATCGGCGTATACGGTGGTGCTGCTGCTGATATCGCGGCAGCCATCAACAGAAAATTGCCACCCGGCACTGTTATGAATGGTGATACCACCGGCACGGTTTATGACACCGAAAACTATGACGCACCTTATCCGGATTACACCTACAAATGGAAAACACTGGATGCAGTGAGTGTTCATATCAAAGTTGAGTACGAGGCCAATGACGGCCTGCCATCGGATATCAACTCACAGATTAATACAGCCGTTCTGAACGCATTCACTGGTGCAGATGGCGGTAACCGGGCGCGTGCCGGTGCACGAATTTACGGCAGCCGGTATATCGGGCCAATTCAGGCGCTCGACGCGCAGAACATGAACGTTCTTTCGGTCCAGATCTCTCTGGATGGAACAACCTGGTCGAGTGCGCTGACCGTTGGCATTGATCAGGAGCCGACTCTCGATGCGACAAACATCACAACGGAGGCGGTAAGTGAATAATGTCGACTGGACGATCTACGCGCAGTATGTCAATGCAACGCGCCTGCGGTCACTCATTGATACGTTTAACGCTTCTGTGGCACCAGAGGACTGGATTGACACCTTCTACGATGTCGTTTTCAACATCGAGACCTGTGAAGACTACGGGCTGATGTGCTGGGGGAAAATTGTCGAAGTAGGCCGACTGCTGACCGTCACACCCTCGCAGCAGTTTTTTGGATTTGGTGAAGCCACCAGTACACCAGCTGAGCTTACCGATCCCCAGCCATTTAACCAGGCACCGTTTTATACCGGAACACAGGATACCAATACAGTCGTTCTGAGTAATGATGCATACCGCAAGCTGATCATGTGCAAAGCGATGGCGAACATCAGCGACTGCACCGTGCCGGTCATGAACCGCATGCTGATGTACATGTTCGGCGACAGCGGGCGGGCTTACGTGCGTGGCGATGGTAACCATGTCATGAGCTACGTCTTCGAGTTCCAGCTTTCCGAATCTGAGCTGGCCATAGTGCAAAGCTCCGGCGCGCTTCCTTCCCCTCCAGGGGTAAAAGTTAACATCGTTCAGGAGGTCTGAATTGAATAATTCAGCCATACCGTCACGTCTGACGGTTGTATTTTCTGCGAGCGGCGACAAAAACACGATCCCGGTCAATTCCACTTCTGAAACGCTGGCTGACGGTCTGGCGGCGATGGACTCCGGTTTCCCGCCACTAACACGTATCGCACTCTCTGCCGGAGGTAAGCCACCACAAGGGCAGGATTTTAACGGTATTTTTAATGACGTTTATACGCGCCTACAGTGGAGTGATGCGGGGATGGGTTATCCATTTAACGCCGCGTTCAGCACTGCAATTTCCGGATATCCCAAGGGGGCTATTGTTCCCGCCTCCGATTACTCGGGACAATGGCTAAACCTGAGCAATGGTAATTCTAATAACCCGGAATCTGCATCTGGTGCAATGACAGGGTGGGTACCTCAGGATAGCTATGGCATAACGTCGATCACCGGACTTGCCGCTTCGAGTGTAGTGTTATCTTCCCTCCAGGCCGCAAAGGAAAGAATCATCCTCACTGGCGCGCTGACAGCAAATATTAATCTTGTATTTCCGGCGTGGATTAAGGTGTGGGTTGTACACAATAACTGCACAGGACCATATTCTGTTACATGCAAGACGGCGTCAGGAAACGGGGTTGTGGTCATTCCTGGTCTCGTGTCGCGTATTTTCTGTGATGGGACAAATATCACAGATGAAACTATGTCCACTCAAACAGATTTGGTGGGTAGTGTGGCGGCGTTCGCCGTAAACTCCGCCCCGAATGGATGGTTGGCAGCTAATGGACAGGCCGTCAGTAGGAACGTTTATGCGCGCCTCTTCTCCCGAATCGGTACTACCTGGGGGGCCGGAGATGGCAGCACCACATTCAATCTTCCTGATGCCAGGGGTGAGTTTATTCGTGGATGGGACAATGGTCGCGGTGCTGACTCTGGCCGGACATTCGGTAGTGCGCAAAAAGGGACGATCGTCGGCGGCAAGGATGACAATGACGACGGGGCGAATATTTCATTTCTCGCTAACGGTAACGCTGTCGATTATGGAAGTGACGCAGTGCTGTTTTCCAATTATTCAGGAATCAAACCTTATTACCTGAATGCAGAAGAAAAAACTTCCATTCCTTCATCTGCACAAAATGCATTCTTTAGTGTCACTCGTCCGCGAAACATCGCATTGCTGTACTGCATTAAATATTAATCCCCCAATCTTAATTAATAGTTACAGGATCCGCTATGGCTGTTACAGACACACAGCAGGCAGCGCAGTTTTCTGCGGATGCCGCAGTCAGTGCTGCAGAGGCAAAACAATATCTTCTTGAAGCGCAGCAGGGGTACCAGGATACAAGTAAAGCAGCTCAGGAGGCTTTAGATGCAGCCGCAGCTGCTGCAACTTCAGAACAGAATTCCTCTGTGTCTGAGATTTCCGCCGCTCAGTCCGCCGAAGATGCATTATCAGCAAAGAATGATGCGGAAATGGCAGCCAGTGATGCAACTGAGTACGCAAAGAATAAATTTACCTTCTACAAAACTGCAAGCGATCCAGATGGCACAATTGCTGGTCTTGCTGCGACTAACAACGGACAATCATTTTGGGTTGCTCAGGGTCCTGACTCAATATCTGCATACAATATCTATGAAAATCAGGATGGTGTAGCCGTATTACAGGCATCGCAACCAGGTACTGCAGCAGTAACGGGAACCGTCCGTGAGTTTCCTACACTTGCCGCCGCTCAGAATGATGCTAATGCAGGAAATATCCTTGATGGGGCTAAATGCTGGGTAACGAATACCGCTGATGGCAATTTGGCAGACGAGTACATCAACAACGGCGGTACGCTGGAGGCGACTGGGCGGAGCATGCCTTCGCAATACGCGATGTACGCCCCAAATACCATTACCAACTCCCGTGCATCGGATTCAGAAAAATTACCGCTGCTGTTTACCGGTGCTCAGTCAGGAGGTACGTGGTCTCCCGCTAGCGCAGAAATGGCGGTGCATGGTGCGGTTCAGTCTGTTCCGTGTCCGGCACGTTCGTCCACCTCTGATCCTACGGTTAACTATGTATTTCAGCAGGATATTAGTTTTGCATCTGGCGGCCAGTATCTTGCCGTTTCGTATCTGTTCCGCGGGACTACCGAATTAATTTTCCGTAATTTGCAACCCGCATCTTCTGGCACCCTGATTTCCTCACGCGCTGATGATTTGGGTGACGGTACATATTTGGCAACCGCTGTTTACCGTTTAACTGGCGTGGGGCCTGGTGTTGCTCAGTATATTTATTTCGGATGTCAGCAGCGGGGGGCGAGCACTACTGCGTGCGAAATAGCATATCCGCAAATGGCAGTATCCGATCGTCCAATTTTTGGTGTTGGCGGAGATATGTCTTTAGCCGACAGGCTGAATATCGCTGGCGTTATTGCACCCAATCTGGTCCCAAACAGCTATGCTGACCCGCAATATCAGATGCCGCGTTTGCGTGTAGGCTCGATCGGCTGGACGCAGGTTAGTGCAATTACTGACTCTACGATTGCGACTGCGTTAACGAATGCGGGGGCTGTGTCCTGCCTGGTGGCTCCGCCGGTGGCATCCGGTTATACCGACGCGCTGGTCGAGCCGTTTGTTTACGACACTATCGCTATCGGGCAGTATGCTGCCGCTCAGTTTTACGTTTACGTGGCGCCCGGTTCCGGACTCAATGCACGAGATGAAATCAGCAAAACTGCTGTTTTTTTCGCAGATCAGGATGGTGCTACAGCGCAAATCACGCCGGACATAATTAGCGCGGTTTCCGCAAATCTATTTAAAGTCAGAGCTACCTACCGTTTCACCGCCCAGCGTCCTCGCCGGGTGTCGATGGGCGTTCGTCAGACCAGTGCAGTCAGCACCTTCTACGTGTTCGGATTTTTCCTTGCCTGCTCAGGGCAGCCGATCCGGGACATTCTCGAATCCCCGTCACGTGATGCCGGGTTTAACGAGCGCGTGGACGGGAACGCCCGCAATATTGCGTTTAACCCGTACGGTGACACCACGCAGCAACTGCTACCGCTGTTTGGTACAGACAGCGCCTGGACGCCCGTTGCTAATTTGCCGGCCGCTGTGCAGATGATTTCCCAGTTGGGGGCAAAGGCGGCGCTGCCAGCCATGCGAGTGGCATCGGGATATAAAGACGCGCTGGTTAACGTTAATCTGGATGGTGTAAAGGCGGGTGAGTATGTCGCGGTCGAATTCAGCGTTTACGTTAATGCAGACAGCGGAGTGGATCCAGCCTCTGTACTGGGAGCATGCCGTGCATTTTTCTGGCTGGAGTCCGGCGGTTTTTTCCAGTCCATTGCAACGATAAAATCCAAAGTTAACGCCAACGTCTACGTGATGCAAACGTCGTATCAGTACACGCAGAACGCCACACGTGTGTATTTTGGTGCCCGGAACACATTTAACAACGCAGACCTCTACGTTTTTAATCTATTCGCGGCATCATCAGCTACGCCGATACTCAGCATAACGAAATCACTGGTGCGCGACCCGCAACTGGCATCGTGGGTTAACGGGCTGATTGCTCAGTCAGCGAATCCGTACCCGCCACTGCTGGCAGTGAATACCCCAATAACGGGAGCTGAGGATTTAATCCTGCTGCCTGACCAGGTATTTGCGCACCCGACTGCGCCGCTTATTTTGCAGTGTAACCAGCTGCTGATGAACTGGACGGCGGACACGGGTAAATTCCTGGACTGGTCGATAAGGGGAACGGCAGTCAGTGGCCAGCCGTATAGCTACGAAACCAGCCGCACGCTGGAGATTGACCCGGCAAAAACCGGTACAGCTGTCCGAATCAGCTTCCACAACCGGCAGAAACCCGCGCAGTGGTCCAGCCGTGATATGTCAATTCTCCGTGGCCCGGCATCAGTATCGGCATCTAAACGTATTGCGCTCATCGGTGACTCACTGACGAACCGCGGGCAGGTAGCACGCTTGTCTACGCTGCTCACTGCGGCAGGAGTGACGGTCAGTCAGATTGGTACGATGTCACAGGCAGAGGGCGGAAATGGGGAGGGGCGCGAGAGCTGGGCGGCCGCTCATTTCGTCGGTAAACGGACGTTACTGGGCAGCACGCGGATAAATATTAGCTCCGATAACCCGTCCAGTACGGCGAAAAATCCGTTCCTGTTTGAAGCCACAACTGCCCAGAAGACGGCAAATCCGGCGATGTGTTTCCTGAACACGGGGGCAGCGAGTGAACAATCCTACGCGGATACGCAAACCGGTGTGTTTTACACCTTTGATTATCGCAAATACCTTGATGCACAGGGTTTTGCCGATCCGGATATTGTGTCAATTGCGCTGGCCTGGAATGACCAGGCAAACGGCCAGAGCCCTGACGCGTATATCTCGCAAATCAACTACATGGTGGCGCAAATCAAGGTTGCATGTCCTAACGCGCGAATCGCGATTGCCCCGTATAGCGTGACGTCATCGAGCCGCGGTGTCTGGAATGCGACGGTGTCGCAGTATGTCCGAAACGTCATAGGGTCATTCAAAGGTCGGCAGGCAGAGAAACTGCACATCATCCCGTCGTGGGGGATAATGCCGTCAGATACCGCGTGGAGTAGCGACGGTACAGCTATTGTCAGGGATTCCCAAACAGGGAGCTATGTTGATACCCGCAGTGATGGAATCCACTGGGATACCTGGGGCCGTCAGTACATGGCGTACAACTGCCTATTCCCGTTTTATATCTGGGCCTGCGCGCAGTGAGAACTGCACAGGGACGTGCAATATCATTGCATTACATCGGTAGCAAAAATTGATAGGCACAACCTCTCTTGATCTGAGCTCTCGATAAAACTACTGTATATAAAAACAGTATCATTGGGAGGTTAAGATCATGCCGCGTCTATACGAAATTGAGGTCGCCTGCCGCAATGCGATCGAGATACAGCCAAACGGTCGGCGTATCCTTACTACCAGGCGGTTTCTGCAGGAGCTGGAGAGATATAACTGGCACTGGTCGCCACGGCAGGCCAATCAGTGGATAGAAGGTTACGTGACGACATTCCGGGATGTTTCCACGCAAGAGGGAGACGATCGGACGTTCCAGCTCTACAACCCGAACAGAGGGCTGTGATATGGGATTTCCGTCCCCCGCGACTGACTACATCGAGCGCAGGATCAGCATTACCAGTCTGTGCAGCCTTGGCGCCAATACGCGTGTAGTTGAAACCAGCGACGGCTACGCAGTCGTCGACGTGTCCCGGCGGCCGCAGCAGGGAGATACGGTACTGGTTCGATATGACGGGCGTGCTGAGTTTGCAAAGCTCATGGGAAGGGCGCTTATAACGGCTGACGGTGAGGCGATCGAGGGAGAGGCTCTCGACGACGTTGAGGTTGGAGGAGTGGTAACGCATACCATCATCGATCTGATGCAGGATGATAGCCCTGTTTGATAGGGTGAGGTTGTCGAGCGGGCGCGACGAATGCTGGAGAACGGTGCAACCCGGCAGCAGGTGGCTGATGTGACAGGCGTGGACGTGAAAACAATCTACAAGTACCTCCCGGCGACTTGAAGACAAAGATTTCACTACTTTTCCTGATATGTTACGTTTGGCTTAATCAATTCATTCAGCTTTGAAAACAGTTTGGTTTGTTCGTGAACGGTAAGAAAACAATAAGTTTTGAGCAATTTTTAACTATTAACAGCAATCTTGTTTCCATCTCAGATACATGGGCTGACTTGTGGGCGTTAATTTTTCACACGGGTTTAAGCGCTGGAAGGCTGCTGAGTATTCGATATGATGATATTGATGGTGACTTGATACTGATACGAAAACAGGGTCACCTGAAGGAGCTACGTGTTAAATCAACCCCTCCAGTGGAGGCGATGATTGCTCGTAGAAGAGAACGCTATCCAGAAGATGTTTATTTATTTCAGAGTCATTCTAACCGTGTGAAGTACCATCGCCGGCCGGTCACTATAATTGCTTTCAACGCCGCTTTACGTCGCGCCGCTAGATCATTACCAGACGTTAACGTAAGCAGTAGTAGCGCGAGAAACATACCGGACTAAGCGCCTGTCCAGTAGCGTGTGGCCGATGTGACAGGCGTGGGAGTGAAGACGATTTACAAATATTTGCCGGTACAATACGGCGGTAAAAAATCCCCTTGAGCAGGCACACTCAAGGGGGAAATACTACATAACATCATTGCTGTGTGCGTCTTTGCGCTCGTCTATCTTCCAAGAATATGCCTAAAGCTTCCAGATATTTCTGGTCTGAGCAGTTAAAACATTGTGTTGCTGGCCGATGTGATAGGAGGGGGGGGGAAGACGATATTATAAATAATTCCCGGATAGCACACTGCATGAAGCAAGGATGACGATTTGATGTAAAATCCCACCCGGCAGCCGTATACAAGACCTGTCGGGTAGGAGAACTGTAGGTGTTCATGCCGTACAGTCGGCGATGATTTTACTTATTAACTTTGTCTTTCTGCAACTTATCGAACTTATCATGCAGAGTTTTAGGAAATAACTCAGTGTAAACCTGCCATAAAATATTCAGTGAACGGTGGCCCGTGACCTGCGCAACCTCTTCAATACTGAACCCCGCTTCAAACAGACGACTTGCCCCCTCGCGGCGTAGGTCGTGATATCTCAGATCTTCAATGCCCAGCTCATCACGAACGCGCCGAAACATGTCAGTAATAGTTTTTTCGTTATAGGGGAATATTCTTTCATCATTTTTCGGCTGACGCTGCAAAATGGTCCAGGCATCCCCCAGCAACGGAACTGACATATGATTTCCTTCCTTTTTACGCGGATCCTTCCTGTCTCGCACGATGACTGCCCGCTGGCTCTCGCTTACGTCGGACCACTTAATGCGGCAAACCTCGCCAATGCGCATGCATGTCAGGATTGAGAACATAAAAATTTTGTCAAAGGGGGCGCCAGATAAAGCCCGTAAGGCCTTCCTCTCTAACACTTCCAGTATTCGGTTAATCTCTTCGGAGGTCGGCCGCCGGCTCCGCTTTTGCGATGCGGAGATCAGCCCCATATTCCGCAGCCATTTTTTTGCATCAGCAAGAGGGGTTGGGTCGACTCTTATACTGAAGAGAGGCGCCGCTGATTCCAGGGCAACGCCAAGTTCAGTGATATCCTTTGAAATCGTTGATGGTGAGATCCCTTGCGCCTTCCTCATCTGACAATGTGAAATGAAATCTGAGGGCTTAAGCTCGGCGAGTTTGACATCCGCGATAGGGGATCGTCCGAGGACGGCAATAGCGCTTTTTTTCGAGCGGCCAACCTTGATGTTGGGGTGCTGCTCGTACTTCTGAAGTAAATCTCCGACGGTCAGGATTAACTCTGGAGCACCTTCCTGCGCCTTATGTTGTATGCCATGCTCTTCGAGATAAGCCACTCGTTTAGCGCCCCATGATTTAGCGAGGGTGTTCTTTGAGAACGTTTGGTTCTCCCTGTAAACGTATTTCCCGTTCTTTTTGACGCCAACCGTACAGCGGTACCTGGCTGTTCCGTCGCTACGAAGCCGTTTCTCTATGGTGAAGAACGCCATGCTTTATCACTCCCTCGTTTTATGGGGTGCTGTGTGGGGTGCTGATAATAATAAAACGGCAAAAAATAGGCAAAAACAATCCATAATTGTACTGTATGAAAAATCAGTAAAATAACATATTGCATTGAATATACTGTATTTTAATTTTGTGGGTGTTTTTGAGTATCCGAAGGATCGCCGGAGAACTTCAATCCTCAGCTCTATACATCCGGCACCAGCGTGGACGCCAGCGCGGTACCGGTCTATAACCGGCTGGTGGACTTCAAAGTGGGTACCACTGAACTGCAGCCGAGCCTCGCAGAAAGCTGGGAGGTGAGCGAAGATGGCAAAGTCTATACTTTCCATTTACGCAAAGGGGTGAAGTTTCAAAGTAATAAATATTTCACGCCCACCCGCGATTTTAATGCCGATGATGTGATTTTCTCCTTCATGCGGCAAAAAGATCCGCAGCATCCTTATCACAACGTCTCCAGCGGTAACTACTCTAATTTCGAGAGCCTCGAATTCGGCCAGTTAATTACCGCCATAGATAAACCTGATGAATATACGGTGCGCTTTACCCTGGCGCGCGCCGAAGCGCCGTTTGTTGCCGATCTGGCGTGGTATTTCGCCTCTATTTTGTCGGCGGAGTATGCGGACGCGATGCTGAAAGCCGGGACGCCGCAGCGCGTGGACTCGGATCCGATTGGCACCGGCCCGTTTAAGCTGGCGCAGTACCAGAAAGATTCCCGCATTCTGTTTACCGCTTTCCCGGAGTACTGGCAGGGCAAAGCGAAAATAGACCGTCTGGTCTTTAGCATTACCCCGGATGCCTCGGTGCGTTATGCCAAGCTGGAGAAGAACGAATGCCAGGTGATGCCGTTCCCGAATCCCGCCGATCTGCCGAGGATGAAAGAGAATAAAGACATTAATCTGCTGAGTAAGGCGGGGCTGAATACCGGTTTCTTAGCCTTTAATACGCAAAAACCGCCGCTGGATAATGTCAAAGTACGCCAGGCGCTGGCGATGGCGATCAACAAGCCGGCGATTATTGATGCGGTATTTCACGGCACCGGCAGTGTGGCGAAAAACCTGCTGCCGCCAGGGGTATGGAGCGCCGATAGCGAGCTGAAAGATTACGATTACGATCCGCAAAAAGCGAAGGCGCTGCTGCAGGAGGCGGGGATCGAAGGGCCGCTGACCATTGACCTGTGGGCGATGCCGGTTCAGCGCCCCTATAACCCGAACGCTAAACGAATGGCCGAGATGATTCAGGCGGACTGGGCGAAAATCGGCGTGCAGACCAAAATCACGACCTATGAATGGGGTGAATACCTCAAGCGGGTGAAAGATGGCGAGCACCAGGCGGCGCTGATGGGCTGGACCACCGCCACCGGCGATCCGGATAACTTCTTTGGCCCGCTATTTACCTGCCAGTCGGCGAACGGCGGTTCCAACTCGGCGAAGTGGTGCTATCAGCCGTTTGATAAACTGATCGCCGAAGCGAAATCGATAACCGATCGGCCAAAACGTGAAGCGCTCTATAAACAGGCGCAGCAGATGATGCATGATCAGATGCCGGCGGTGATGATTGCCCATTCGACGATTTTTGAACCGGTGCGCAAGGATGTTTCGGACTACCAAATCGATCCTTTCGGCAAGCATATTTTCTATCAGGTCGATATAAAATAACCCCGCCAGATAAATCCGCCGACCGTGGCGGATTTATTTTTTCAAATCATTGCGTTCCACTCTTTTTGTCACAACACTTAGCCTGTTCATTGCTATAAATCGCGCCGACAACTGCACCTACAGGGATTACTCATGCGTACTCATGTCATTTTTAAAGTGGCGGCATTCGCCGGGCTGTTGGCCTTAACCGGCTGTGCGGCAAAAATTGCGGCACCGGAAAAATATTCCGGTTTCTTAAAAGATTATGCAAACTTAAAAGAAACCACGTCGGCTTCGGGTAAACCTGAACTGCGCTGGATCTCCCCGGATTACAAGCCGCAAAACTATGACAGCGTCGTCTATCATCCGATTACCTATTACCCGGTGCCAAAACCCTCGACCCAGGTCGGGGAAAAAGCGCTGAGCGATATCCTCACTTATACCAACCAACAGATGAAGCAGGCGATTGCCGAGCGTAAACCGCTGGTCGCCAGGCCGGGCCCGCGGAGCCTGATTTTCCGTGGCGCGATTACCGGCGTGGATTCCAGCAAAGAGGGGTTGCAGTTCTATGAAGTGGTGCCGGTCGCCTTAGTGGTAGCCGGAACGCAGATGGCGACCGGCCATCGGACAATGGATACCAGTCTCTATTTCGAAGGTGAGCTGATCGACCCGGCGACCAACAAGCCGGTGATCAAAGTGGTGCGTAAAGGCGAGGGTAAAGATCTGGCTAACGAGAATACGCCGCTGACCATTGATACTCTGAAACAGGTTATTGATGATATGGCGATCGACGCGGTGAAATTCGACCCGACGCAGAAATAAGTTCGCAATAGCAATATAAAGAAAAAGGCGCCCTGCAGGAGGGCGCTTTTTTATGCCAGCAGGCAGGGGCTAAGCCAGTCTGCGGCGCAAAAACCACTGCTCGGGGCGGGCAAACATCACCAGATTCCCCACCAGAATCAGCGCCAGGCCGATGACCGCATTGCTATGCCAGACGTACCCCTCGTAAAAAGTGGAGATCGTCAGGGCCACCAGCGGAAACAGCAGCGTGCTGTAGGCGGCTTTGCCGGCGCCGATCCGCCCGACCAGGGTAAAATAGGCGCCGAAGGCGATAACCGAACCGAACAAGGCCAGGTACAGCAGCGCGCCCATATAGCTCAGCGTCCACTGCGGAGTGAAATCATCTCCGCGCAGCAGGGCGATAGCGCCCATCACCAGCGTGCCGTACAGCATCGCCCAGCTGTTGGTGGTCAGCGTTTCCAGCCCACGACGCTGGTGGCGCATACTGAGCATATTTCCCAGCGAAAAACCGTAGGTGCCCAGCGCGCTGAGGCCAATTCCCCACAGCAGCGACGCATTCAGACCGTTGCTGAGCAGATCGTCCCAGAACAGCGTAACGATCCCCGCGAGACCCAGCCCGGCGGCAAGCCAGAAACGTCCCGGCGGCTGCTGGCGGAAGAAAAGAAAGCCATTAACGGCGTTAAACAGCACCGCCATGGAAAAGATCACCGATTCCAGACCGGTATTGATGTGCGCCGCGGCAGTATAAAAGCACCAGAAGTTAAAACAGAATACGCAGCAGCCCTGGAGCACGCAGAACAGATGATCGCGCAGCGCCAGCGGGCGCAGACGGCGGGTCACCCGCAGAATCGTCAATACCGTGACGCTCGCCACGGCAAAACGCCAGAAGATGGAAACCGGCGCGGAGACCGGCCCCTGCTGTAAAAAAATGGCAATCCACGTCGTTCCCCAGATAATTACCACCAGCCCGTACAGTAATGCGTTCAAAATATCTCTCCCGTAAGCACACCAGGGAGGCAGTGTGGCGGTTTTTCGCCGTTGGCGCTGTCATCCCCGGCGAATGGATTTGCAAATTCTTGCGCTTATTTTTGCCAGCAGGCGGCAGAGAACTGGTATCCGGCGTCGACTCTTCATAGACTAGAGGTTTACGCAATCTGATATGTGAAGGCTATGGCTTACGGGACTTTCGAAACATTACGTCGACAAAAGGCCGTCCTGCGCGAGACGGTGGAGCTCAACTCCGGTATTCAACTGGCGGCGTGGTATAACAATCGCGATACGGTGACGGTGCGTAGCGACCACCATACCCTGAGTCTGTACGTCGCGGATGGCTACGAAAGTTATCAGAAAACCCCTGCCGGCTGGAAAAACGGCGGCGGCCCGGACCGTTTTTGCCTGATGCCGAAGGGCGCTGAGAGCACATGGGACATCAGAGGCGATCTCTCTTTTGTTCATCTCTACTGCACCGACGACCATCTGCGTCGGGTCGGGGAGCAGATTTGGGATCGCAGCCCGGCGTCGTTCAACCTGCAGGAACAAACCTTTTCCCAGGATGACAAAATTACCGCCGTGTATCGCCAGTTTCTCCTCGATAACGACTGGCAGCAGCAGGCCAATCAGCTGACCCTCAGTTCCGCCAGTACGCTGTTGCTGACCCATCTGATTCAGCACTACTCGAGTGTCCAGTGGCGTCTACCGACGGTGACCGGCGGCCTTGCGCCGCACGTCCTGCGTAACGTCATCGCGTGGATTGAGGAGAATCTGGATCAGCCGCTCACCCTTGCCGATCTGGCGCAGGAAGCGGCGCTCAGCGAATATCACTTTGCGCGGATGTTCCGGCAGTCGATGAAAATGGCGCCGCACCAGTATGTGATGCAGCGGCGGATGGTCAAAGCGCGGGAGCTTATCTGCCACAGCGCGCGGTCGCTAACCGATATCGCGATGGCCTGCGGGTTCAGTTCCGCCAGCCACTTTAGCCACCGGGTGAAAAGCGCCACCGGCCTGACCCCGTCACAGCTACGCGCGGCGCAGCGCGGATAGCAGGGCGAAGCTGACCCCGCCCAGTACCAGCCCCCAAAAGGCCGAACCGACCCCCAGCAACGTGATGCCGCTGGCGGTGACCAGAAAGGTTATCCCCGCCGCATCGCGTTCACTTTCATGATTCAGCGCCTGAAACAGACTCCCGCCAAGGGTGCCGAGCAGCGCCAGTCCGGCGAGCATCTGGATCCATGCCGTCGGCAGCGCCGACATCAATGCGGTAATCGATCCGCCAAACAGCCCCGCGAGCAGATAAAAAACGCCCGCCGCCGCCGCGGCCAGCCAGCGTCGTTGCGGGTCCGGATGGGCCTCCGGGCTTTGGCAGATGGCGGCGGTGATTGCGGCAATACAAATCGAATAGACGCCAAAGGGCGCCAGAACCAGCGCCAGGCCGCCGGTGGCAATCATCAGCGCTGAGACGGGCACCTGATAACCGGATGCCTGCATCGTGGCGAAGCCGGGGGCGTTTTGCGAGGCCATGGTGACCAGGAAGAAGGGCACGCCGACGCTGAGCAATAGCGAAGGGGTAAACTGCGGCGCGATATATTGCGGGGCGACAAAAGCGAGGCTGATGTGCGCCCCGGCGACCGCGCCGGAGAACACGGCGATGGCCCCGCCGACCAGCAGCGCGGCAACCACCGCAAAGCGCGCAAACAGGGCTTTGCCGATCAACCACGCCGCCAGCATCCCGCCGCACAGGATGAGATTACCCTCCAGACTGGCAAAGGCCTGCAGACCAAAGCGCAGTAAAATCCCCGCCAGCATCGCCGCCGCCAGCGAGTGCGGAATGATTTTCATCAGGCGGGCAAAAAGACCGGTCGCCCCGCACAATACGATTAAGGCGTTGGCAAAGATAAAAACTCCCACCGCCTGGCTCAGAGTCACGCCCTGCAATCCGCTGACCAGCAGCGCCGCGCCGGGGGTTGACCAGGCGGTGAGGACGGGGACTTTGCGCCATAGCGTTAAGGCCAGCGTACTGACGCCCATTGCCAGCCCCAGCGCCGTCATCCAGCCGGCGATTTGCTGCGCATCGGCGCCCGCGGCGGCGGCGGCTTGCCAGATAATGGCGGCAGAGCTGGCATAGCCGACCAGCACGGCGATAAAACCGGCGAACAGCGTCGACAGCGGAAGTGAGGACGCGCGCATAAAATGACCTCTTGTGCGTTATAGCATACGGTGAAATGTATCATCGTGCGTTATAGCGCACAAGGCCGGCAGCATTTTAGCCGCCGGGTGAGGTGGTTCGCGGGAGCCACACAAACGCTTTGCGAGTAAACTCCCTGTAGAATCATATCAATGCGCGTATAATTTCCGCTGAGCATATCAGGAGGTGGAATGAATATTGCGCAACATCTCGCGGCAACCCTGAAAACGCTGCGTCAGCAGCGCGGCTGGAGTCTGTCGCGTCTGGCGGAAGAAACCGGCGTGTCGAAAGCCATGCTCGGTCAAATCGAGCGGAATGAATCCAGCCCGACGGTGGCGACGCTGTGGAAAATCGCCACCGGTCTGAACGTGGCGTTTTCATCATTTATCGTCGCCGATGAATCTGCCGTGCCGTCGGCCTTTGACCCACAGCAGCAGGCGATGGTGGTGACGCCCATTTTCCCGTGGGACCCGGAGCTACGCTTCGACCATTTCTCGATTACCCTGGCGCCGGGAGCGCTCAGCGAGTCTGATCCGCATGAAAAAGGGGTGATTGAACATGTGGTGGTGATAAGCGGGGCGCTGGATTTGTGCCTGCAGGGAGAATGGCGGGTCTTAACCGCCGGAGAGGGAAGGCGCTTTGCCGGGGACCTGGCGCATGCCTATCGTAACAGCGGTACGCAAACGGCCCATTTTCATTCGCTGATTCACTACCCGAAAGAAAAAACCGCAGGGAGTTAACCTGCGGCCAATCAAATGATCAGTGACAACCACTCACAACGTGACGAGGAAAATCCGGAATACGTGTTGACTGTAACCTCGGGCGTTTTACGATGGAAATACCTTTTCCTTCAATGCTTTGCCGGAAACCGAAAATTCACCGGTCGCGGGTGATGGAAAATGTTTTCGTCTGCGCTCACTTCTGACTACAATAGCCGCCATTTCGACCCCCTATAACGGATAACGACGAGCGTATGCGCCTGCAAAACCATCATCTTGAACTTCTTAGCCCTGCCCGTGATGCCGGGATTGCCCGTGAAGCGATATTACACGGTGCGGACGCGGTCTATATTGGCGGACCGGGTTTCGGCGCGCGCCACAACGCCAGCAACAGCCTCAGCGATATCGCTGACCTGGTGCCTTTCGCCCATCGCTACGGGGCGAAAATCTTTGTGACGCTGAACACGATTCTGCATGATGATGAACTGGAGCCGGCGCAGCGGCTGATTACCGACCTGTATGAAAGCGGCGTTGACGCGCTGATCGTGCAGGATATGGGGGTGATGGAGCTGGATATTCCGCCGATTGAGCTGCACGCCAGCACCCAGTGCGATATTCGCAGCGTGGAGAAGGCAAAATTCCTCTCCGACGTCGGTTTTAGCCAGATTGTTCTGGCGCGCGAGCTCAACCTGCAACAGATTAAAGCGATTTACGATAATACCGACGCGACGATCGAATTCTTTATTCACGGCGCGCTGTGCGTGGCCTATTCCGGGCAGTGCAATATCTCCCACGCGCAGACCGGTCGCAGCGCCAACCGCGGCGACTGCTCCCAGGCCTGTCGTTTACCGTATACGTTAAAAGACGATCGGGGCCGCGTGGTGGCGTACGAGAAGCATCTGCTGTCGATGAAAGATAATGACCAGACGGCAAACCTGGCCCAGCTGATTGACGCCGGGGTGCGCTCCTTCAAAATTGAAGGCCGCTACAAAGATATGAGCTACGTCAAGAACATCACCGCGCACTATCGCCAGATGCTCGATGCGATTATCGCAGATCGCGGCGACCTTATGCGTTCGTCTGCCGGGCGTACCGAACACTTTTTCGTCCCCTCCACCGATAAAACCTTCCACCGCGGCAGCACCGACTACTTTGTCAATGCGCGCAAAGGCGACATCGGCGCCTTCGACTCACCGAAATTCATCGGCCTGCCGGTGGGGGAAGTGCTGAAAGTGGGCAAAGACCATCTCGATGTCGAAGTTAGCGAAGCGCTGACCAACGGCGATGGCCTTAACGTGATGATTAAGCGTGAAATCGTCGGCTTCCGCGCGAATACGGTGGAAAAAACCGGGGAAAATCGCTATCGCGTATGGCCGAATGAGATGCCGGCGGACCTGCATAAAGTGCGCCCGCATCAGGTGCTGAACCGTAACCTTGACCATAACTGGCAGCAGGCGCTGCAAAAAACGTCCAGCGAGCGCCGGATCGCGGTGGATATCACCCTCAGCGGCTGGCAGGAGCAGCTGGTGCTGACGATGACCTGCGAAGATGGCGTCAGCGCCACTCATACCCTCGACGGCGAGTTTGCCGAAGCGACCCAGGGCGAAAAAGCGCTGGCTAACCTGCGCGACGGCGTGGCGAAACTGGGGCAGACGATCTATTTTGCCCGCGATGTGCAGATCAATCTGCCCGGCGCGCTGTTTGTCCCTAACAGTTTGCTGAACCAGCTGCGCCGTGAAACCGTCGAGCTGCTGGACGCTGCGCGGGTGAATGCTGCGCCTCGCGGCCAGCGTAAAGCGGTTTCTGTGCCGCCGCCGGTATACCCTGAAACGCATCTGTCGTTCCTCGCCAACGTGTACAACCATAAGGCGCGCGCGTTTTATCAACGCTATGGCGTGAAGCTGATCGATGCCGCTTATGAAGCGCATGAAGAGAAGGGAGAGGTGCCGGTAATGATCACCAAGCACTGTCTGCGCTTCGCGTTCAATTTGTGTCCGAAGCAGGCGAAAGGATCGATTAAGAGCTGGAAAGCGACGCCGATGCAGCTCATTCACGGTGATGAAGTGCTGACGCTGAAATTCGACTGCCGTCCGTGCGAAATGCACGTCATCGGCAAGATGAAAAATCATATTTTGAAAATGCCGCTTCCGGGAAGTATTGTCGCCTCGGTCAGCCCGGATGAGCTGCTGAAGACCCTGCCGAAGCGCAAAGGCGCCTGATCGGCGTCCGCCTCGTCCCGCTGGCTGCGCAACTGATCGCTGTCGGCCTCGAACGGCTGCTGCTGTTCGAGGCTTAGACGGCTAGTTTTTGGGCGGTAACGGTTTGTCCTTATGCTGGCCGCTTTTCGCCGGCTGCTTATTGCGATGAGCGGGGGCTTTTCCTTTCTTCGACGGCTGTTTGCCGCTGTGCTGCGGCGCGCGATGAGTGTGGCCAGCACTCTGTTGAGCCGCGGCCGCTTTTTTCGGCGGCGGCGGATTATCGGCGGCAAACGCCAGAGATGAGAGCGCAAACGTCATCGCGGCCGAGAGCAAAAGTATTTTTTTCATCGTCATGTCCTTTATTTTTATCTGCCCCGCGATTTCAGCAAACAAAAATGGAGAGACAATGGAGGTCTGGCTAATCAGAGTTGTCTTATCCGCTCAGGATGCCCCTTTTAGTCCCGCCGCCGTCATCAGCAGGCGAAAGAGCATACTCACCGCCGCCAGCGCCAGCACGCTGCCGCCCCATAACGCGACCAGCCATAACCACTGTTTCAGCCGTTTCAGCCATACCGGACCCATCAATGATACCCCTCGCCATGTTGTACCTTGCCGCGAAACACGTAGTAGCTCCAGCAGGTGTAGCCGATGATCACCGGAATAATCAGCAGCGCGCCCACCAGCATAAAGCCTTGACTCTGCGGCGGCGCGGCGGCCTGCCACAACGTAATATTCGGCGGGATAATATGCGGCCAGATGCTGATCCCCAACCCGCTAAAACCGAGAAATACCAGACCCAGGGTCAGGATAAAGGGCAGCGCGTGACGTTGGTGGTGACGCAGAGCACGCCACAGCCAGACCCCGAACGTGACGACCAGCAGCGGAACCGGCAGCAGGAAAAAGAGGCCCGGCAGGCTGAACCAGCGGGCGGCGATCGCCGGCTGCGCCAGCGGCGTCCACAGGCTGATAGCGGCGATGGTTGCCAGCAGCGCCAGCAGCAATCTCCGGGAGGTGCGACGCATTGTTTCCTGCAGCGGGTTCTCACTTTTCATCACCAGCCACGTCGCCCCCAGCAGCGCATAGGCAATGGTCAGCCCCAGACCGCAGAACAGGGTGAAGGGGGTGAGCCAGGCGAACGCGCCGCCGCTGAACGTTCGGCCGCTGACCGCAAAGCCGTTAACTACCGCGCCCACGACCATCCCCTGGGTAAACGTGGCCAGCAGCGAGCCGCCGAGAAATGCGCGATCCCAGAACGGGCGATGCGACGGCGTCGCCTGAAAGCGAAACTCAAACGCGACGCCGCGAAAAATCAGGCCAATCAGCATCAGCGTCAGCGGGATCGCCAGCGCATCAATAATCACCGCGTAGGCTAAAGGAAACGCGCCAAATAACCCGGCGCCGCCCAGCACCAGCCAGGTTTCGTTACCGTCCCAGACCGGCGCAACGCTGTTGACCATCACGTCACGATCTTCCGCATCCCGGGTGGTGCAAAACAGAATACCGATCCCTAAATCAAAGCCATCCATCACGATATACATCAGGGTGGCGAAAACGATAATCACGAACCAGATAACCGATAAATCGATACCCATTAGCGGGACTCCTTATGCTGAAAACCTTCCGTTGCGGCAGAGAGCGGGCGTGCTGGGGTACCGGATAGCGGGGGATTAACGTCCTGCGGCCCTTTGCGGATCAGGCGCAGCATATAGCTGTAGCCCACGCCGAATACCGAGCAGTAGACCAGCAGAAAGGTCAGCAGGCTGATGGTCATATGCAGGTCGCCATGGGCGGAGACGGCATCGGCAGTGCGCTGCACGCCATAGACCACCCACGGCTGACGGCCGACCTCGGTGGTGACCCAGCCGGCCAGAATGGCGATAAGCCCGGACGGCCCCATCCACAGCGCGAAGCGCAGGAAGGGCTTCGACTGATACAGGCGGTTGCGGTAGCGTAACCACAGCGCCAGCGCGCCGAGGAGGATCATCAGCATGCCGAGACCGGCCATCAGGCGAAACGACCAGAATACAATCGTCGAGTTCGGGCGATCCTGCGGGGCAAACTCTTTCAGTGCGGGGACCTGCTTATCCAGACTGTGGGTGAGGATCAGGCTACCGAGCGCCGGGATTTCAAGACCGTAGCGGGTGCGCTCCTGCTGCATATCCGGCCAGCCGAACAGCAGCAGCGGCGTCGGTTCTCCGGGCCGATTTTCCCAATGTCCCTCGATGGCGGCGATTTTTGCCGGCTGATGTTTGAGGGTGTTCAGACCGTGCATATCGCCAATCATCGCCTGAATGGGGGCGACAATCAGGGTCATCCACAGCGCCATCGAAAACATGGCGCGGATCGCCGGCGTGTGGGTGCCGCGCAGCAGATGCCATGCCGCCGACGCCCCGACAAACAGCGCGCTGCTGAGAAAGGCCGCCACCGACATATGCAGCAGACGATAGGGGAAAGAGGGATTGAAGATCACGGCGACCCAGTCGATGGGCACCACCTGGCCGTTGACCACCTCGAATCCCTGCGGCGTTTGCATCCAGCTGTTGGAGGCGAGGATCCAGAATGTCGAAACGATCGTTCCGAGCGCGACCATGCAGGTGGCGAAGAAGTGCAGACCGGGGCCGACGCGGTTCCAGCCGAACAGCATCACCCCGAGGAATCCCGCTTCGAGGAAAAAGGCGGTCAGCACTTCGTAGGTCAGCAGCGGGCCAGTAATACTGCCGGCAAACTCAGAAAAACCGCTCCAGTTGGTACCGAACTGATAGGCCATCACCAGGCCAGAGACCACGCCCATCCCGAAGTTAACGGCGAAAATTTTGCACCAGAAGTGATACAGCGAGCGCCAGATGGGGTTATGGGTCTTTAACCATAGCCCTTCCAGCACCGCCAGATAGCTGGCCAGGCCAATCGTAATGGCGGGAAAGATAATATGAAATGAGACGGTAAAGGCGAACTGAATTCGCGCCAGGTGGAAGGCATCCAGACCAAACATGCAGAACTCCGCAGGAAAATTTATTCAGCGCAATTCTAGGCGTCGACCGTTTGGGGTTGCAGAGGCAGAAAGGCTATTTTTTGCGATAACAGTTGCCTGCTGTTATGGCTTTTTTCGGCGCCAGGGCGTGGTCAAGCGCTGCGGGACTGCCGGAATGAAAAGGCCAGCGATAACCGGCGCGGCAGATCGTGGCGCGCCCTGTCAGGCAACGAGAAGGAAACCGCCGGCCGTGAAGGCATCCATATCCCGGGATGGCGTCATCCCGCCTTATTTGTCGTTATCGGACCCCGGGACTAAAAAGCTCTCCACCCGTTTTGTTTCCAGCAGAGGAGCGATCACCTCGATGCCGAGATGCTGAAAATGCCGGGTCGCCCGGTGCATATCGAGCCCGTTGGCGCTGCGATAGCGCTCAAGAATCACGAAGTGACGGGGCGCTTCGCGGGACTGGAAGAATTCATAGGAGAGGTTGTCCGCTTCCTGGCGCGTGGCTTCGGCCAGGGCGAGTAATGCGCTCGCCACGCTTTCGACCGCATCTTCACGGACATAATAGTGGGCGATAACCTGTAACTGCTGTGTGCTCATGGGAACTCCGCGTTAGTGAAACAGAACGATACTGGCGATAATACAGACCTGCGTCCGGCGGGTCAGCGCCATCTTGCCGTAACTCGCCATCAGCATCGGGGGGCGGATCCGTTCCGCCTTATCGCAACTATAACAGTTTTTATAAACCCCTGTTTTTCCAAAACTGATATACTACAGGGACAGAGGATAACCTGCGGATTTCGCGATGAAAAAGTACCAGCAGCTTGCCTTACAGCTGACCGAACAGATAGCGCTTGGCGTCTGGCAGCCCGGCGATCGCCTGCCATCGCTGCGCGAACAGGTGGTGAGCAGCGGCATGAGCTTTATGACCGTCAGCCATGCTTATCAACTGCTGGAGAGCCAGGGGCGGATTATTGCTCGCCCGCAGTCCGGCTACTATGTGGCGCCAAAACCGGTGAAACTGCGCCAGCCCGCGCCGCCCGCTCAGGTCACCCGCGACGAGGCGGTGGATATTAATACCTATATCTTCGAAGTTCTGCAGGCCAGCCGCCAGGCTTCGATGCTGCCGTTCGCCTCCGCGTTTCCCGACCCGCGGCTGTTTCCGCTCCAGCAGCTGAACCGTTCGCTGGCGCAGGTGAGCAAAACCGCCACCGCGATGAGCGTTATTGAGAATTTACCGCCGGGGAACGATGAGCTGCGGCATGCCATTGCCCGCCGCTACGCGCTGCAGGGGATGAATATTTCACCCGATGAAATCGTCATCACCGCCGGCGCGCTGGAGGCGTTAAACCTCAGTCTGCAGGCGGTCACCGAACCCGGCGACTGGGTGGTGGTGGAAAACCCCTGTTTTTACGGCGCGCTACAGGCGCTGGAAAGGCTACGTCTGAAGGCGCTGTCGGTGGCGACGGATGTGAAAGAGGGGATTGATCTCGCCGCCCTGGAGCAGGCGTTACAAAACTACCCGGTGAAAGCCTGCTGGCTGATGACCAACGGGCAGAATCCGCTCGGCTTTACCCTGAGCGCGGAGAAAAAGGCGCGGCTGGTCGATCTGCTGGCGCGCTATAACGTGGTGCTGATCGAAGATGATGTCTACAGCGAACTCTACTTCGGCCGTGAAAAACCGCTGCCGGCCAAATATTGGGACCGCCAGGAGATGACCCTGCATTGCAGTTCGTTTTCTAAATGCCTGGTACCCGGTTTTCGTATCGGTTGGGTGGCGGCGGGTAAGCATGCCCGGCGCATTCAGCAACTCCAGTTGATGAGTACGCTTTCTACCAGCTCCCCGATGCAGATGGCGCTGGTGGACTATCTGTCTACCCGGCGTTATGACGCGCATCTTCGCCGCCTGCGGCGTCAGCTTGCTGAACGCAAACAGCAGGCCTGGCAGGCGCTGCTGCGTCATCTGCCGGCAGAAGTGAAAATTCACCATAGCGATAGCGGCTACTTTTTGTGGCTGGAGCTGCCGGAAGGGGCGGATGCCGGGGAGCTAAGCGCCCGCGCATTGCGCGATAACATCAGCATCGCGCCGGGGAAAATGTTCTCCACCACCGCCAGCTGGACTTCGTTTTTCCGCTTTAATACCGCGTGGGGCTGGGGAGAAAGAGAAGAGCAGGCGGTGAAACGTCTTGGCGAACTTATTCGCCAGCAGCTGGCGTAAACGGATGCTTATTTTTTACCCGCGTCAACCGCCCGGTAAAATAACGAAATATGATGTTCAAAGCGTGCCGGTGATTATTTTACCGGCCGTAACCATAGGAAATTCGCATAGCCGCGGCTGCTCTATAACTCCTTGTCTATAATCCATATTGTTGCGCTGCATTCGTCGATTTTTGCGGAATGCGCCCCTTGTCACAACCTGAATAAAATCCCGGAGGGGCCTAAGCGCGCCGACTACTGTTATTAAGGGAGATATTTTTACGGCACGGCTGCCGCTCATTTTATTGTGACAGGAGTAACACCCGATGAGCAAAAAAATTGCCCGTGGCAGCCTGTGTGTGCTGGGGATGGCCTTCCTGACCGCGCAGGCCGCCGAACCGCCCACCTCGCTGGATAAAGGCGAAGGGCGACTCGATATTATCGCCTGGCCTGGCTATATCGAACGTGGCCAGACGGATAAAAACTATGACTGGGTCACTCAGTTTGAAAAAGAGAGCGGATGCCAGGTTAATGTGAAAACCGCCGCCACCTCTGACGAGATGGTTAGCCTGATGGCAAAAGGAGGTTACGATCTGGTGACCGCCTCCGGCGACGCCTCGCTGCGTTTAATTATGGGTAAACGGGTACAGCCGATTAACACGGCGCTGATCGCCAACTGGTCTACCCTCGACCCGCGCGTCGAAAAAGGGGCCTGGTTTAACGTCGACGGCAAAGTCTACGGCACGCCGTACCAGTGGGGCCCCAACCTGCTGATGTACAACACCAAAGTCTTCCCGACGCCGCCGGACAGCTGGAGCGTGGTCTTTGTGAAGCAAGATCTGCCCGATGGTAAGAGTAACAAAGGCCGCGTGCAGGCCTACGACGGGCCGATTTATATTGCCGACGCGGCGCTGTTTGTCAAAGCCACCCAGCCGCAGCTGGGGATTGACGATCCCTACCAGTTGACCGAAGCGCAGTATCAGGCGGTGCTGAAGGTACTGCGCGACCAGCGCGAGCTGATCCACCGCTACTGGCATGACACCACCGTTCAGATGAGCGACTTCAAAAACGAAGGCGTTGTCGCTTCCAGCGCCTGGCCATATCAGGCCAACGGCTTAAAAGGCGAAGGGCAGCCGATCGCCACCGTGTTCCCGAAAGAAGGGGTCACCGGTTGGGCGGACACCACTATGCTGCATAGCGATGCCCGACACCCGGTCTGCGCCTACAAATGGATGAACTGGTCGCTGACGCCGAAGGTCCAGGGGGATGTCGCCGCGTGGTTTGGCTCGCTGCCGGTGGTTCCGCAGGGCTGTAAAGCCAGTACGCTGCTGGGCGATAAAGGGTGCGAAACGAACGGTTATAACGAGTTCGCTAAAATAGCGTTCTGGAAAACGCCGATTGCGCAAGGCGGCAAGTACGTGCCTTACAGCCGCTGGACGCAGGATTTTATCGCGATTATGGGCGGCCGCTGATTGGCCGGAGGCACAACATGACGTACGCGGTAGAGTTTCATAATGTCTCACGTTTTTACGCTGACGTGCGGGCGGTGGATGGCGTCAGCATGGCTATCCGTGATGGTGAATTCTTCTCGATGCTGGGGCCGTCCGGCTCCGGCAAAACCACCTGCCTGCGGCTTATCGCCGGATTCGAACAGCTATCCGGCGGGGCGATTTCGATTTTCGGTAAACAGGCCAGCGAGCTGCCGCCGTGGCAGCGTGATGTCAATACCGTCTTTCAGGACTATGCGCTGTTTCCCCATATGTCGATCCTCGATAATGTCGCCTACGGGCTGATGGTGAAAGGTGTCGGTAAGAAAGAGCGTCATAACCGCGCCCAGGCGGCGCTGGAAAAAGTGGCGCTCGGGTTTGTCCATACCCGTAAGCCGTCGCAGCTCTCCGGCGGCCAGCGGCAGCGGGTGGCGATTGCCCGGGCGCTGGTGAACGAGCCGCGGGTACTGCTGCTGGATGAACCGCTTGGTGCGCTGGATTTAAAGCTGCGCGAGCAGATGCAGCTGGAACTCAAGAAACTGCAGCAGGCGCTGGGTATCACCTTTATTTTTGTCACTCACGATCAGGGAGAGGCCCTGTCGATGTCCGACCGGGTGGCGGTGTTTAATAACGGGCGCATTGAGCAGGTGGATGCGCCGCACGATCTCTATCTGCGGCCTAAAACCGCCTTTGTGGCCGGGTTTGTCGGCACCGCCAACGTGTTTCCTGCCGAAGTTGCCGCCCGCCTGTGCGGGATGCCGGGCGTCTGGTCACTGCGTCCGGAACATATTCGCCTGGACGGCGGCGGCGAAGTGCAGGTCCAGGGGGTTGTCCAGGCGGTGCAATACCAGGGGGCGGCGACGCGCATTGAACTGAAGCTGAAGGATGGCGATAAGCTGCTGGTGAGTCAGGCGAATATTGATGACGGCGCGGTGTTCAGCGCGCCGCAGGCCGGACAAACGGTGCTGGCATCATGGTCGCGCGCGGCGATGGTCCCGTTGGATAGCGGAGGTTGGAGATGACGATGGTCATTCCTCACGCGTCAACCGGGCGCCTGTCCGGGCTGTTCTGGCGCAGGCCGTCGCTGGGCCTGTTCTTATTGCTGCTTGGGCCGCTGATGTGGTTTGGCATTGTCTATCTGGGGTCGCTGCTCACCCTGTTATGGCAAAGCTTCTATACCTTTGATGACTTCACCATGTCGGTGACCCATGACCTGACGCTGGCTAACCTGAAAGCGTTATTTAACCCGGCAAACTACGACATCATCATCCGCACGCTGGTCATGGCGCTGGCGGTGACGCTCGCCAGCGCGGTGCTGGCGCTGCCGATGGCGTGGTATATGGCGCGCTATACCCGCGGCAAAATGAAAGCGTTTTTTTACATCGCCGTGATGCTGCCGATGTGGGCGAGCTATATCGTTAAAGCCTATGCCTGGACGTTGCTGCTGGCGAAAGATGGCGTGGCGCAGTGGTTTCTCGGCCATCTGGGGCTGGAAGGGGGGCTAAACCTGCTGCTGACCATCCCGGCGGTGGGGGGAAATACGCTGTCGACTTCCGGACTGGGCCGCTTCCTGGTGTTCGTTTATATCTGGCTGCCGTTTATGATTCTGCCGGTTCAGGCGGCGCTGGAACGTTTACCCCCCTCGTTGCTGCAGGCGTCGGCCGATCTCGGCGCCCGCCCGCGGCAGACGTTCCGCTATGTGGTTTTACCGCTGGCGATCCCGGGGATTGCCGCCGGGTCGATTTTTACTTTCTCCCTGACGCTGGGGGATTTTATCGTCCCGCAGCTGGTGGGGCCGCCCGGCTTCTTTATCGGCAACATGGTCTATTCCCAGCAGGGGGCGATCGGCAATATGCCGATGGCGGCCGCGTTTACCCTGGTACCGATTGTCCTGATTGCCCTTTATCTGGCGCTGGTGAAGCGTCTGGGAGCGTTTGATGCACTCTGAACGCGCACCGCTGTTGCTGAAAATCGCCACCTGGGGTGGGGTCGTCTTCCTCCATTTCCCGCTGGCGATTATCGCCCTGTATGCCTTTAATACCGAGGATGCTGCCTTTAGCTTTCCGCCTCAGGGCCTGACATTACGCTGGTTCAGCGAGGCGGCGGGGCGTAGCGATATTATCGATTCTGTGACGTTGTCACTTAAAATTGCCGCGCTGTCGACGGCCATTGCGTTAGTACTTGGCACGTTGGCTGCAGGAGCACTCTGGCGCAGCACTTTTTTTGGTAAGAACGCGGTGTCGCTGCTGTTGCTGTTGCCGATTGCGCTACCGGGGATTATTACCGGTCTTGCGCTGCTAACCGCGTTCAAGGCCATCAATCTTGAACCCGGTCTGTTAACGATTGTGGTGGGGCATGCCACTTTTTGCGTGGTGGTGGTGTTCAACAACGTTATCGCCCGCTTTCGCCGGACGTCGTGGAGCCTGGTGGAAGCGTCAATGGATTTAGGCGCCACGGGCTGGCAGACCTTTCGCTACGTGGTGCTGCCTAACCTCGGTTCGGCTCTGCTGGCGGGAGGAATGCTGGCGTTCGCGTTATCATTTGATGAGATTATCGTCACCACCTTTACCGCCGGGCATGAGCGCACGCTGCCGCTGTGGTTGCTGAATCAGCTAGGCCGGCCGCGCGATGTGCCGGTCACCAACGTGGTTGCGCTGCTGGTGATGCTGGTGACGACGATACCGATTTTGGGGGCCTGGTGGCTAACCCGTGACGGCGACGCGAGCGCCGAAAACGGAAAATAATTCACATCTACAGGATCATGCTATGCAACATAACCTTTTGATTAACGGCGAGCTGGTGGCGGGTGAAGGTGAGAGGGTGCCGGTATTTAATCCTGCCAATGGTGAAGTCATTCTCGAGATAGCGGAAGCTAGCGAAGCGCAGGTCAACGCCGCCGTCGAAGCGGCGGATCGGGCATTTGTCAGCTGGAGCCAGACGACGCCGAAAACCCGAGCGGAATGTCTGCTCACGCTGGCCGATACCATTGCCGGGCACGCGGAGTCGCTGGCGAAACTGGAGTCGCTAAACTGCGGTAAGCCGCTGCACTGCGTTATTAACGATGAATTGCCGGCGGTTGCCGATGTGTTTCGCTTTTTTGCCGGGGCGGCGCGCTGTCTGCCGGGCATGGCGGCGGGTGAATATCTGGAAGGTCACACCTCAATGATCCGCCGCGATCCGGTCGGGGTGGTGGCCTCTATCGCGCCGTGGAACTACCCGCTGATGATGGCGGCGTGGAAACTGGCGCCGGCGCTGGCCGCAGGCAACTGTGTGGTGATTAAGCCGTCAGAAATCACCCCGCTGACCGCGCTGACGCTGGCAGAACTGGCAAAAGATATCTTCCCGGCCGGGGTGCTGAATGTCCTGTTTGGCCGCGGGAAAAGCGTCGGCGACCCGCTGACCGGCCACCCGAAAGTGCGCATGGTCTCGCTGACCGGGTCGATTGCTACCGGGGCGCATATTCTCGGTCATACCGCCTCTTCGATTAAACGTACCCATATGGAACTGGGTGGCAAAGCGCCGGTGATTGTCTTTGATGATGCCGATATTGACGCGGTTGTGGAGGGCGTCAGGACCTTCGGTTTTTATAACGCCGGCCAGGACTGTACCGCCGCCTGTCGACTCTATGCCCAGCAAGGGATCTACGATCGGCTGGTGGAGAAACTGGGGGCCGCGGTGGCCAGTCTCAAGGTCGGCCAGCCCGACGACCCGGCGACCGAACTGGGGCCGCTGAGTTCGCAGGCGCACCTGGCGCGGGTCAGCGCCGCCGTTGACGCCGCTCGCGAGCTGGCGCATATCAAGGTTGTGACCGGCGGCAGTCCGGTCCCGGGCAAAGGATACTTCTATCAGCCGACGCTGCTGGCAGGGGCCAGACAGGAGGATGACATCGTCCAGCGCGAAGTGTTTGGTCCGGTGGTCAGCGTGACGGCGTTCAGCGATGAGGATCAGGTGCTGGCATGGGCTAATGACTCGCAGTATGGCCTGGCCTCATCGCTCTGGACCCGTGACGTTGGCAGAGCGCACCGTCTGAGCGCCCGTTTGCAGTACGGCTGCACCTGGGTCAATACCCACTTTATGCTGGTCAGCGAGATGCCGCACGGTGGGCAGAAGCTCTCCGGATACGGTAAGGACATGTCGATGTACGGTCTGGAAGATTATACGGTGGTGCGCCATGTGATGGTAAAACACTAACAACGGTCAGTAGCCAACGGGCCCGTTGGCTACTTTCCGCTGGGGCACTGCGGGCCATTCTTACACATCATTGTTTGCTGCCCGGTATGGCTGCCGGAGATTATCCGCAAAGCGACATGCCAATCACCGCGTTAACGACGCCAGAGGCATCAATACGCCGCCGACATGCTCTTCTCTGGCCGCAATCCTGACCCTCATGGCATTCTCCCGGAGGGTGACTTTCTGGTTTGTTTTTTGCCCTTTCTGGCGGCGTAAATCGCCAGCCTGGCGACTGTTTTGTCAGCTGGGATCAACGTTCAAAACGACTTCAATCAAGATAGTCTATTATTTATAATAGGTTATGGTTATTTTTTGGATGAAGTATAACCACTTCATTGCTATACGAGATCTTGAATTCAAGGAGAGTTGACCAATGAAAAGCGAAGAACTGACACGTAAAGCTGAAGAGGATATCTCTGCGCTGATTGCAAAAAAAGTGGCAGAATTGAGGAAGAAAACCGGGCAGGAAGTCTCTGAAATCGAGTTCATTCCTCATGAGACGATGACGGGGCTTGACGGCTATGAAGTGAAAATAAAGCTGATGTGAAAAGCAAAAAGGTCGCTGAGGCGACCTTTTTACCCTTCTTTATGAGGGGGGAGATTGTGACGGTTCAACCGAAGCCCTCCGCCGTGATGGTCTGCGTGGCTCACCTGTGGCTGGTGATTTTAGCGTGAGATGAGCCCGCAGAGGTTAGTGTCCAGGCGATATTAGTGACGAGTTAAGCCATTAAGCGTGTCAGAGTATTTCTTTAATTTTATGATCTTATCTTTCATTACCCAGCTAAGTTCGGCAATCTTATCCCTGATCTCCATCACCTCTTTTTCATTGAGGTTTACAAGATTCGCCGCGGGCCCCGGTACACCTTTTGCCAGGGATTTGTTGGTCTCACAGCGATAACCGTGCGCATACATTACCTCACTCATTTTCTTTTCAAATAAGTTAAGGTTTTCGTAAGTTCGGATATAGCCGGTGATTTCCGGGCTTTCGCCCAGGACCAGGAACTGTGAGGCGATCGCCGGGGTTCTATCCAGATCTATCGGGATCGAATCATCAGGTATGAACGTCGTGACGCCCGCAGCTCCGGCGACAGGTGGCCGCCTGGTGACATCGTAATACCCCCCATCATTCGCAAGCAGGACCGCATGATGGGTGGCGACCATAAAGCAGCCGCGCCATAGATTAACATCCCAACCAGGCTGCATTTTTCCCCCCACTTTTTGGATAGCGGCATCCACATTCCAGTATGAATTCCCCGCGGGGCCGGGGGAGTCAATAACCGGGACAAGGATCGGTTTAGAGAAGGGGTTGATTTGCTCAGCAAATTGCAACAGCCGCGAATCATTCAGCGGCACATGCTCATACAGGGGGTGACTATGCATTATGCAGGGCTCCTTGTGATGGATACAAACAGGCGCGGCGAGGCCGGGATCCTTGGGCGATTAACTCTTAGGGAGTTTTAATGATTATCCTGTTAAATCATGGCACAGGATTCTGTAACAGAACAGGCGGGTCGGCGTCGAATAATCCGTTTTAGACATTGGGTTTTTTGGCATGCTGCTAACGTCCGGGATAGTTACCTCCTGCTTACATTAGCAAGCTAATAGTAACAATAGCAGTTATTGTTAAAACAAAAGCGCAATGATATGAGAATATTCTTATGCCCCTTCAAGAGCTAAGCCATAGTGAGTGCCGGAGATAAGCGCCGGGTGGGGCGCGCAAAACACCTGTAGTGAGTGACCTGTCGGCGAAGAGACGATGATCAAGATCGGCGGGAACTGACAATCTTTATTGAGCCCCTGCATGTAGTTGCAGGGGTTTTTTGTCTTTCACCCGTTTGTGTCGCCGAAATTCGACTGATGTGGTCAGCGGGAGAGAAGAGAATCAGTGCGGGAGGAAATGCTCGCCCGGAACAGGGGCTGGATGGCGCACAAAGTGAGAATGACAAATAAATTTTTTCTATAATAAATGTAATTTTAGACCAGCGGCACTTCACCCTATCGCTTTGTTTTTTTTGTCGGCAAGCTGGACTGGCGGCGTTCGCGAATGTAAGAAACAAGATTGTACGCTGCAATCACCAGCAGTATTAGCGCCACAATAAGCACGATAATTCCGGACATATACCACCTCAAAATAAAATGAGAAAAAGCAAAATCAAACACTCATAACTTGTGATTATGAATGTAAATTCTAATGATGGATAACGCAAATAGTATTTGCAGACGGTAGCATCCTGTTACCGCGAGAAAATGTGCACGGGGGATAATAAATTCCATATTAAACATTGGATTATGTGGTATCCTCTCTGTCTGTTGAAGAACAAAGATTTAAGAAGTATCGCATTTTCCGCTAATAACTAAGCTATCCATACATTATTATTAATTATCTACAGGCACCTGTTTTACACTGGTTTTTAAGGTTTTTCTTATAGGTTCTGTTTATTGAGTGTTGAGGCTCATGGTGCTAAAGCATTCTCTGCATAAAACCGCGCAGATTCATTTGTTTTATTAAATTAAATACCCCCTTAAATTGTAATGAAAAGAAGCTCGCTCGCTTATTCACTTAGCGCAATAAGTATTGTCGCAGATAACGATTATGGCAACTTTGTCTGGCCGCCTCTTTTATTCAGTCGCGGGAAATGTAGATAAAATGTTAAAATAAGCGCCCACCCGCTGCGGATAACCGTGGGCAAGCCGTTTGACATTTGACTTTATATGGCCGCCCATGCGAACATTTGTCATAATTTGTTACTTTGACGTTGATCTTGTTTTGAAAAATATCGCATTTTTCCTGTCAGTGGCCTGCGCCGCGGCAATCCTCTACGGCAATTTGCCTGCTCAGCGCATTAGCGGTTGTGTAAAGCAGCGGGCCAGTGAGGCCGTTTGCGTGGCCGCAGAGTGGGACAATGAAAAAATCAATCTTCTGCCGCAATATAACCCTGACAATATTAAGTCTGTTGCCGTGCAGCGTGAACAGGCTCTGTCTCAGACAGGCGCAGATAATACCGTCGCGATTAAAGCGTAAAAAAGCAGCCCGCAGAGGCTGCTTTTTTAGGTTTCATTGCTGAAAAAATCAGTAAAACCAACCGAAACGAACAGATAACAGGCTGATAAGCGCGAAAGCTGCGCCGACATTAATCAGAATTACGGTTTTGCTGGAAACATCCATAACGCCACCTTTATGAGTAAGCCTCTACAGGTATAGTACGAGGTTAAAGGATGTGCTATCGGACAAGGCTGAATTGGAGGTTTTCCACTGATTAAGTGCGCTATTCATAATATGATTTAGCGAACTCTGACGTTCACCCGATGCGTAAAGAGTCCAGGTCATGATGATGCTTATCAGGGAAGGAATAAGAATGACCCTATACCAAAAAATGCTGATTTTTTACGCAGTCATGGGCTTTATCTGCGCAATTATCAGCTGGTTTTTAACCAAAGAAAGCCGTTTGATTCGCCTGCTGGCCGCACTGCTGATCGGGGCAACCTGGCCGTTTAGTTTCCCCACGGCCTTATTAGTCTCCTTATTCTGAAGGCATAAAATCGTTGGCAACTGCGGCAAGGTGGCTGTATAAAAACACAGTAACCATTGACGGGTAATCTTATGAACGGCTTTTATTCTTCTTTGGCCGGCGCCACCGTGCGCTGGTTCGATCTCCCCGGGCACGGCGAACCGGTGGTCTTTATTCACGGACTGGGCTGCGCTTCCTCCTATGATTATCCGCGAGTGGTGGCCGATCCCGCCTTTTGCGGACGGCGGGCCGTGCTTATCGACCTGCCGGGTTACGGCTATAGCGATAAACCCCGCGCATTTGGCTACAGTACCCGGGAACAGGCGCAGGTCGTTGTGGAACTGCTCGATCATCTGCAGCTTGCGCGCTGCTATCTGTATGGGCACAGCATGGGCGGCAGTATCGCCATCGAAGCCGCTGAGCGACTCGGGGAACGCGTGCTGGCTCTGCTGGTGGCGGAACCCAATCTGTATGCCGGGGGCGGAATGTACAGTCGGGCCATCGCCGGGCAGGCGGAGGCGGATTTTGTCGCTCACGGCTATGCGCAAACGCTGGCGGGCGAAACGTCCGCGTGGGCCGGGTGTCTGCAAAACAGCGCTCCCTGGGCGGTATGGCGCGGCGCCAGCAGCCTGGTCGCCGGGGTCATGCCTTCATGGTTTGCGCGTTTTGCTGCATTATCCTGTCGCAAGGTCCTGATTTACGGCGCCCGCTCCCTTCCGGCCGGGGAGGCAACCGCGGCGCAAGCCGCAGGTATTCCGCTGCTGGTGGTGCCAGATGCGGGGCACTCGATGGCCTGGGAAAATCCCGGCGCGCTGGCCGACAGGGTGGCGGTATTCCTCGACCCGCCCGGGGCAGAAGCCTGACCGGCGATCGTCAGCGCGCGTTGGATCAGAAGAGATCTCCGCGAGCGTGTAGCGCTCCGCACGTTTAAGGTCCGGCCGCGGATGGCATATCTGCCGCTGTCGTGCACGCTAAAACGGCAGTTCGCGCGGACGGGTTTGCAGCGTTATCCAGCGCAGTTCGGTAAACTCAGCAATGCCTGCGCGCCCGCCGAAGCGCCCGTAGCCAGACGCTTTGCAGCCGCCAAAGGGCATTTGCGCCTCGTCGTGGACGGTGGGGCCATTAATGTGGCAAATGCCGGTTTGCAGAGCCTGCGCCACGTTCCATGCCCGGGCGCTGTCGCGACTGTATACCGCCGACGAGAGTCCATATTCGCTGTCGTTAGCGACGGCCAGCGCTTCCTGTTCGTCATGTACCCGAATAATGGCTTTCACCGGCCCGAAGGACTCTTCATGCCATATCCGCATCTGGCGGGTGACGCCGTCAAGCAGCGTCGCCGCCATCTGTGTGGAACTGGCTTTGCCGCCGGTTAATAACCGCGCCCCTTTCGCCAGCGCATCGTCAATCAGCGCATTGCAGCGCGCAACGGTTTTCATATCGACAACCGGCCCCATCAGTCCGACGGGCAAGGTTGCCGCGCGGCGGCTAAGCAGGGCGATAAAGGCGTCGGCTATCGCCTCGTCGACGATAATCCGCTCGGTCGACATACAGATTTGCCCGGCGTTGGCAAAAGCGCCGAACACCGCACCCGCCGCGGCCTGTTCGAGGTCGGCATCATCAAGGACCAGCAGCGGGGCTTTGCCACCGAGTTCGAGAACCGCCGGTTTAAGATACTGACCGCAGGCGCGGGCAATAATGCGACCCACCGGCGTGGATCCGGTAAAATTAACGCGGCGTACCGCCGGGTGGGCAATCAGCGATTCCACCAGCGCCGGAGCATCCGCAGGATCGCAGGTCAGATAGTTCACCACGCCAGCGGGGAACCCCGCCGCCGCCAGTGCGTCGATAATCAGCGCCTGGCTGGCGGGCGATAGCTCGGCCCCCTTGAGGATCACCGTGTTGCCGCAGGCCAGCGGGGTGGCAATGGCGCGGGTCGCCAGGATCAACGGCGCATTCCACGGCGCCATCCCCAGCACTACGCCCGCCCCCTGGCGGACGGCCATTGCCAGACTCCCCGGCACATTCGACGGAATGACCTGGCCCTCTATCTGAGTGGTGAGTGCGGCGGCCTCACGCAGAATATCGGCGGCCAGATGGACGTTAAAACCTGCCCAGTGCGCCGTTGCGCCGGTTTCCGCGGCCATCGCGGCGATAAATTTAGCTTCGCGAAGCCGCATCTGCTCTGCGGCTTCCAGCAGTAACCGACGTCGTTCGCAGGGGGCGGTATCGCGCCAGAGGGGGAATGCGGCGGCCGCGGCTTCGACGCTACGCCGCGCATCGTTGAGATTAGCCGCCGCGGCCACAGAGGCGGTCTGGGCGCTCAGCGGGTTGCTGCGGCTGAAGGTGGCGCGATCTTCAGCATCGTGCCATTGGCCATGGGTATATAAGTTGCAGTTTATCGTCATCGGGAAGCCTCATTATGCAGCGGTTTTCCGAGTGTACCGGGCAGGGGGCCGGCGCGGTGAGCGCAGGGCGGTTATCGCACGATTTTTTCCCGGTTTTGTATCTGGTTCACAACTTCAGCGTTTCTGGCCTGCGGTTGTGGAATAAATCGCCGAAAACGGGGCTTTCAGCATAACCTGATACCAATTGATTATTTGCCCGCTGCATCATGCTGTGCTGTTATTAGCGTACATATAACAAATTCATAAGGTTTATAACCATGTCTACAGGGAAAACGCTGATTGCGCTGGCACTCAGTACATTACTGCCGGCCGGCGCCGCGTGGGCGGCAAACAGCGATACGCTGGTTTATTGTTCTGAAGCCTCGCCGGAATCCTTTAACCCGCAGATTGCCAGCTCAGGCCCCTCGTTTGTCGCCAGCTCGCAGGTCCTCTATAATCGTCTGATTACCTTTGACCCGGTAAAAAACACGCCGGTTCCGTCGCTGGCCACCGGGTGGACCGTCTCCCCGGATGGAAAAACCTGGACCTTTACCCTGCGTAAAGGGGTGCAGTTCAACAGCAATAAATATTTTAAACCGACCCGCGATTTTAACGCCGATGACGTTATTTTCTCGGTGCTGCGTCAGCAGGATGCGCACCATCCGTATCACAACGTATCGCAGGGTAACTATGAGTATTTTCATGATGTCGGGCTGGATAAACTGATTAAAGAGGTGAAAAAGGTCGATGATTATCACGTCCAGTTCGTGCTGACGGAGCCGAATGCGGCCTTCCTTGCCGACTGGGGGATGGATTTTGCCTCGATACTGTCGGCAGAGTATGGCGAGGCCATGCTGAAGAAAGGTACGCCGGAGTACGTTGATACCTGGCCTATCGGCACCGGCCCGTACGCGCTTCAGCAATATAAAGTCGATTCGCTGATCCGCTATATCGCCAACCCGCACTACTGGGAAGGTGAAGTGCCAACAAAACATCTGATCTTCTCGATCACCCCGAATGTCGAAACGCGTCTGGCGAAGCTGCAGACCAACGAGTGCCAGATCATCCCGGCGCCATCCCCGGTGCAGTTCGCCGTCATTAATGGCAACAAAGTTCTGGCGCTCCACTCCGTGGAAGCGCTGAACGTCGGCTATCTGGCGTTTAATACTGAGAAAAAGCCGTTTGATAACGTGCTGGTGCGCCAGGCGCTGAATTACGCCACCGACAAGCAGGCAATTGTCAAAGCGGTGTTTATGGATTCTGGCGTTGTCGCCAAATCACCGCTGCCGGCGAATATGTCTGGCTATAAGTCAGATCTGCCGGATTACGGCTACGATCCGCAAAAGGCCAAAGATCTCCTGAAACAGGCGGGCCTGGAAAAAGGTGCTGAGGTCACCCTGTGGTCGATGCCGGTGCAACGGCCGTATAACCCCAATTCACGCCGTATTGCCGAGATGATTCAGAGTGACTGGAGTAAGGTGGGTATCAAGGCCAAAATCGTAACCTATGAGTGGGGGGAATATCTCTCCGGGATGCGTAAAGGGGAGCATGACAGCGCTCTGTTTGGCTGGATGTCAGACAACGGCGATCCGGACAACTTTGCCGGTACGCTGCTGAGCTGCGATAACATCAAGACCGGCTCCAACGTTGCCCGCTGGTGCGATAAGTCTTACGATGCGCTGGTGAAAAAAGCGATCCAGGTAAGCGACCCACAGGCGCGCGCCAAACTGTACGCTCAGGCGCAGGAGATCTTTTATCAGCAGGCGCCGTGGATTACCCTCGCGAGCGGAAAAACCTTCTACGCCACCCGCAGCAATGTCAGCGGCTATAGCGTGAGCCTGATGGGTAGCGATTTTTCGAAGGTTAAGTTGAACTAAGCCGAAAGGAGAACAGATGGCACATCTGGATGACGTTATTGCCCGCGTTGATGCGGCGATTGCCGAGGGGGTGATTACTCACATGAACGAGCTGCTGGTCGAGCTGAGCGACGATGCTGAGCTGAGTCGCGACGAGCGCTTTACCCAGCAGCAGCGTTTACGTACCACCATTGCGCATCACGGGCGCCAGCATCAGGAAGAGCAGGAGGCGCGTCGCGAGCAGTTGAACAAAGGTGGCGCCATTCTTTGATCTTGCGCGCTAAAACTGGCGCCTGGCTACCAGCCAGGCGCCTGCCACCAGCATGACCGCGCCGCACAGCGGCCCCAGCAGCGCTCGCCACGGCACGCCGTGGGCGCGAATAATATCCATCACCAGCCCGCCGACCAGCTGGCTGGCAATCAGCACCGCGATGGTCGTCGCCGCGCCGACATTCTGATAGCCGCTGATGCTGGCGAAGACAAAGAAAGAGCCCAGCAGGCCCGGAATCAACGTCCACCATTTAATACTGACCGCCAGCTCCTGAAAGCCTGCCGCGCCGTGGCGCAGCAGCAGGATAGTGACAAAAATCACGATTCCGACCAGCGAGTTAAGCAGCATCGCAATCAGGATGGTGGAGGCGGACTGGGTGATCCGCACCATCAGCGTGTTCTGCACCACCAGACCGACCCCGGCGGCGATCAGACAGGCGAGCGTCAGCGACTGATTCATGCGCCGGCATCCGGATCGAGACGATCGTCGAGCTGGAGCTGCATAAAGGTCAGATCCAGCCAGCGGCCGAATTTGGTACCGACCTGCGGCATCTGCCCGGTAGTGACAAAGCCTAGCGTCTCATGCAGATGCAAAGAGGCATGGTTCTGCGCTTCGATGCCGGCGACCATCACGTGCTTGTTCAGCCGACGCGCTTCGTTAATCAGCGCAACCAGCAGGGCGCGGCCCAAACCTTTGCCCTGATGATCGGGATGCACATACACCGAGTGCTCTACGGTGTGGCGGAAGCCGTCAAAGGAGCGCCAGTCCCCGAACGAAGAGTAACCGGTCACCACATTGTCTTCTTCACTTACCAGCACCGGGAAGCCTGCCAGCCGACGGGCTTCAAACCAGGCGATGCGATTATCGGTATCGACGGTTTTGTCATTCCAGATAGCGGCGGTGTGCAGCACCGCGTGGTTGTAGATTTCGGCGATCGCCGCGCAGTCTTGTTTGCAGGCATAACGAATGGACATAGTAAGCCTCAATGTTTGTACACTATAGTAGTACGGTATTATTACAATAATGTACGCAATGCTGTCATCTGTTTTAGCGATAAATTTTAGCGGGCGATGCGGCGAGAGGCGAGTATGGATGGCGGAGGAGCGGTGAGAACGGCTAAGCGGGCTTCGCCGAACGCGGCCTTGTTGGCGATCGATTCATACACTATAGTACTACGCTATGAATACTATTGAAGACAATATCAATCAGCGCATTAGCGCCCGCATTCGCATCGAGCGCGAGTCTCGCGGCTGGTCGCTCAGCGAACTGGCGGAACGGGCGGGGGCCTCACGCGCCATGATCCACAAGATCGAGCGCGGTGAGAGCAGCCCGACGGCATCAATGCTGGGGCGGCTTTCCGGCGCCTTTGGTATCAGCATGTCGACGCTGATCGCCCGGGCGGAAGTGCAGGAGGGCAATCTGCTGCGCTTTGCGCAGCAGCCGGTGTGGCGCGACCCGCAGAGCCACTATCTGCGGCGTCACGTCTCCCCGCGTAGCGATCTGCCTATCGATCTGGTGCAGGTGGAACTGCCGGCGGGGAGCGATGTGCCGATGCCCGCCGCCTCTTATGCGCTGGCGCGTCAGCTGATCTGGCTGCAGCAGGGCGAGCTGATCTTTGTTGAGGGGTCGACGCGTCATGTGATGCAGGCCGGAGATTGTCTCGAACTGGGGCCGCCAAACGACTGCCGGTTTATCAATGAATCCAGCGCTGCATGCACCTACCTGGTGGTGCGATTAAATCAATCTGCCTCATAATGCCAATGTACAGGGCGCGAATTGCGACTAGCCTCAGTACAGGCCTTTAAAAAGAGGAGTTTGCTATGGCTTTTCATCCGCAACGTCACCGCCGCTGGCTGCTGGCTTCCCGCCCGCACGGCGAGCCGACCGGGGAGAACTTCCGTCTGGAAGAGGCAGAGGTTCCGACGCCCGGTCCCGGACAGGTGCTGCTACGTACCGTTTTCCTCTCTTTAGACCCCTACATGCGCGGTCGCATGAGCGATGCCCCCTCCTATTCGCCTCCCGTTGCGGTTGGCGCGGTGATGGTGGGGGGTACGGTCAGCCGCGTTGAGGCGTCGAATCATGCTGATTTTACCCCCGGTGAATGGGTGCTGGGCCACGGCGGCTGGCAGGACTATGAGCTGTCCGACGGTAGCGGTCTGGTGAAGCTGGGCAAGGATCCTCAGCATCCTTCCTGGGCGCTGGGCGTGCTTGGGATGCCCGGTTTTACCGCCTATATGGGGCTGCTGGATATTGGCCAGCCGAAAGCCGGGGAAACGCTGGTGGTTGCCGCGGCAACCGGGCCGGTGGGCGCCACGGTAGGGCAGATCGCTAAGCTGAAGGGATGCCGGACGGTGGGGATCGCGGGCGGCAGCGAGAAGTGCCGTTACGCGGTGGAAACGCTGGGCTTTGATGTCTGTATCGATCACCGGGCACCGGACTTTGCCGTACAGCTGCTGGAAGCCTGCCCGCAGGGAATTGATATCTATTACGAAAACGTCGGCGGCAAAGTCTTCGATGAAGTGCTGCCGCTGTTGAACACCTCGGCGCGGGTACCGGTGTGCGGCCTGGTCAGCGGCTATAACGCGACCTCGCTGCCGGATGGCCCGGACCGCCTGCCGCTGCTGATGGCGACGCTGCTGAAGAAACGTATCCGTATGCAGGGGTTTATCATCGGCCTGGATTACGGGCATCGCATTGCCGAATTCCAGCAAGAGATGGGGCGCTGGGTGCAGGAAGGCAAAATCAAATACCGCGAGCAGCTCGTTGAGGGCCTCGAAAATGCGCCACAGACGCTGATTGGCCTGCTGAAGGGAGAGAATTTCGGCAAAGTGGTCATCCGCGTTTCTCCTGACGAATAACAAACGCTGCCCCCGGTCGCGCTGCGCTGACCGGGGGCGACGCCCCGGACGGTAGCCCGCATCACGCGCAAGCGCTATCCGCGCTTCCCCTTATCGCATCCCGCTATCAACTGTCCCCGAATCAACTCTTTGGGCTTATCCCGCACGTTAATATGTCGCTCAAATGGCTCATATTCCAGCGCTATTCGGATTTTTCTGGCGCGATCTGAGATGCAATATTGAATTTTTAATGGACATTTAATTACAGAATATTACATTTAATGTCGCAACATTTCAAAAAAAGGAGTTTTTGATGTCGATGCCAATATCTGTCTGGCGCAGCGGTTGTGTTGCGGTTGCGCTGCTACTTATACCGCTGGCGCTCTCAGCGGCCCCTTTAGCGGTGCAGACAGTGCGCAAAATGTTTACCGTTACAATATGACGGAGCATATGCTGCAACAATATGCTCTGGATAATCAGCGGGATATTCTGGCGGCAGATAAAGGGGATAAGGAGGCAGCTAAACGCGTTCAGGCCCGGAGGGAAGCGGCGATTATCGTGGCTGCTGCCAGCGGTGGAGGTATGGCCCTGACCGCAGGTGGGATGACCCTGGTAGGTGCGGCCCCCGAGCTGGTTCTGGCGGCAAGATTGGTCATCGCTAGTTGTAAAACAAATCCTGCGCTTTGCCTGAATCAGGCGGGTATTTATGCGGCAGATATTGTGGCACCAGAGGCTATCATTGGTACAGGCGCTGTAACGACCGGCAGCACATTGATTCTGGGTAAAACCGCAGACAGCATGAAGAAGCTGGGTCGACAGTTGGTGAACGTTTTTGATGAGTTTAACCAAACAAAAAGGTTCAATACTCAGTCTGTTGCCAGTTTTATCAAAGGAGAAACAGCCGCCGGGACGAATCTTTCTACGAAAACGGCAGATTATGTCCGCGATATTCAGAAAACCAATACTGACCAGTTAGTTAAAGTGTTTGATCCAAAACAGAGTAGCGATAAGCTCAATGTGTTCGGGAAGGAGTTTGCGCAGGTGTTGGGTGACGGGGGAAGTAATAAGTACGGAACGACCAAGGTCTTTGCGACAGAGAAACTTTCCGACCGAGATATCATTGATTATGCGCAATCTTTGACGGGGGGAGAGCCATTTAAAGAAGTCACGACTCCTTTAGGTACAGTTTATTTTTCAAAAAAAGATAGTGTAACAATAAGCCTGCGTGACTATTCCGCAAGCGAAGAAAAAACAAATGCTCGCTGGACAATAGAAATTTTAGGTAATGAAGACTTGCAAGCCTTACAGGGCAAAGTTAAGAAAAAAGTTGAGATCAAGTTTCGGTGAGGTGTTTATATGTTATATAGCGATGATGAATATAAGCTGTTTGCTGAGGAACTGGAAGGATCATCCATGGGTACCGTATGGTCTGCCATGAGGGCGGATAATTTTGGGAAAGAAGAGTTATCATATAAAGAAAAATGCGACTATTTTTTTGAACTTATGGAACGCCTTCTTCTGGAAGGAAAAATAAAATTAGCAAGTCGAGGAAAATATCTGGAAGGAAGCATCGACGAACAAATTTCCTTGTATCGTGAAAACTTTCCCAAAAACCAGGAGGAAATGGAAGAGGATGCTTTTGATGGCTTCTGGTTTCTGACGGAAAAATGCCCTGGCGGCATAGTCTGGATCCATGACAATGGCTATGAAGACTGGACCTGATACACCGCTAGTCATAACGGCTCTTCGGAGCCGTTATCCTTGAATATATCCCGCATAAACGCTGTTTGTCGGTCACGATACTGAAATTAACGGCGCTGCCTGCCTCTGATAGAGCCAACCTGGACAGACCAAAGGCAGGGTTATTGACGAACGAGCGGACAGGGCCTGCGCCTGACAAACTCGTCGCCTGATACTCTGCAAACTGCCGACGATCGTCTTTATCCAGAAGGCAGTATCGCAGCCTTTAACGTCTCGCAGAATCTAAAGTCAGCCATAAAACGCCAGCCGCTCGGCCAACAGGTCGACAAACCCCTCCCGGTCGACATCCAGCAACACCGTGGTATTCGGCTGATTGCCGGTGAGGAAGTAATAATCGACCACCGTCATGCCCTGGGTATATTTCCCCTGGGTTTCCACGCCGACCCAGCGCTCAACGCTGGTAAACAGCTGCGGCTTCAGCAGCCAGGCGATGGTGCAGGGGTCGTGCAGCGGGGCGCCGGTGAAGCCCCATTTAGCATCCTTGTGATACTCCATAAAGAAGTCGAGCAGTTCGGCAACAATGGTGGCTACCGGGTTGCCGAGCTGGCGGAAACGTTCGATATCCAGGCCATGAATCTGCGCCCGATGCGTGACATCCAGCCCGGCCATCACCACCGGAATACCCGACTGGAAGACGATCTCCGCCGCCTCCGGGTCGACGTAGATATTAAACTCGGCGGCGGGCTGCCAGTTGCCGAGCACCATCGCGCCGCCCATCATCACGATACGCGCGATCTTGTCATGCAGTTCCGGGTGGCTATTCAGCAGCAGGGCGACGTTGGTTTGCGGGCCGGTGGCGACAATCGTCACCGGCTGCGGGCTTTCGCGCAGCGTTTTCGCCATCAGCTCCACGGCGGTAACGCTCTGCGGGGCAAAATCAGGCTCCGGCAGCGCCGGGCCGTCGAGCCCGCTTTCGCCGTGAACGTTGTCAGCGATGATCAGCTCCCGCATCAGCGGCTTACGCGCGCCGCCGGCCACCGGAATATCCTGGCGTTGCAGCAGCGTCAGCATGCGCAGCACGTTACGCAGGGTTTTCTCCGGCGTCTGGTTACCGGCGGAGGAGGTGATGGCTTTGACGTCAAGTTCGGGTGAGGCGAGGGCGAGAACGATAGCGATGGCGTCATCATGACCCGGGTCGCAATCAAGGATGATTGGCAGTGCCATAGCGGCTCCTTTTTATGGGCGTTATTTGTGATAAGGGTAACGCTCTGGGGCACAACAGACGAGAAAGGATAAATCAAAGCGTGAAGTATGCCGCATTATGATGGTGAGGGGACGATTCCCCGCTGGCGCTGCGGGTTTGTGAGGGATATTCCCCCGTTCGCGCTACGCTTGCCGGGCTAAGAAGAAGTTCGAACCGTCAGCCGCCGGGTCAGGCGTTGACGCGTCGCCCGGGGTTGACCCCGGGCGACGGAGGATTACTCAAAGCGCCAGGCGAGATTCAGGCCCACGCCATAGTTACGTCCTGGCGCCGGCTCGTAGTAGCGACCATTGGACTCGTTGACAATCACCGAGCCGACGTAGCTGCGATCGAAGAGGTTATCCACGCGGCCAAACAGATCCATATCCAGCTTGCCGTAGCTCCACTTATAGCCGGTGGTGAGGCCGACCACCGTCCAGGACGGCGCTTTGGCGGTGTTCTCATCGTTAGCCATAATATCGCTCATATAGCGGATATCGCTGCCGGCGTACCAGCCGCGATCCGGCTGATAGCCAAATGAGGCGTAGCCCATATTACGGGCGATACCCGGAATACGATTGCCGTTGCAGCTGGCGTCGTCGCAAACGTTGGTCCGGTAGGTCGCATCCAGCCAGGTCCACGCGGCTTTCAGACGCCAGCTTTCGCCGAACTGCTGATCCAGCCCCAGCTCCATCCCCTGACGGCGGGTTTTACCGGCATTCTTGTAGCTGGTGCGCCCGCCGCTGCTGGCATCCACCACGATTTCGTTATCGGTATTGGTCTGGAACAGGGCGGCGGTAAACAGGCCATTGCCGACCCGCGTTTTACTGCCGATCTCAACCGTTTCATTGGTCGACGGCTGCAGGCCGAAATTGAGGCCGCTCTGGTCGCCTGAACGATAGGAGAGCTCGTTAATGGTCGGCGTTTCAAAACCGCGACCGGCGGAGAGATAGACGTTCCATGCCCCGGTGACCGCGTACTTCAACGACCCGGCCGGCAGCCATTTATGGTAGCTGGCGTCACCGCTGTCATCGCCGTTGCCTGGCGTAATGTAATAGTCGTTGGAGTCGAACCACACCGAGCTGTAGCGCACCCCGGCATCAAGGGAGAGTTTCTCCGTCAGCTGCCACTGAGTTTGCAGATAGGGGTCGATATTCCACATCAGGTTGCGTTCGTTACGGCGCAGATTACCCTCTTCGCCATACTGCGGCGCGCCGTTGACCATCACAAAGTTTTCAAAGCCTTTGCGGCGCTCGCTCATGTTTTCGTAGTCGAGGCCGGTGGTGAAGGTGACCGGGACCAGTAGCTCGCCGCGGTGGGTCCAGCGGGTATCGATGCCCTGATAATGGCGGGTCAGGTCAATCACGCCGCCGGCATGGCCAGGATTGAGCTGCGGCGCGCGGGGGATTGACTGATATTGCGTGGTTTCACGCTCGCCGGCGTACATCATCACGCTCAGGTCGTCCTGCTCGCTCAGCTGACGCTCATAGCGTAATCCCGCCTGGGTCTGCTTCGTCGATTTGCGGGTATTGTACTGATCGCCGCGCGGCGACTGGCGCGGGTTGTCCCGCCACTCATCCTCGCTCAAACCGCCGGCGTCATTGGCTTTAATGTCCACGCTGTTAAACAGCAAGGTCAGCTTGCTGACGTCGTTGATACGTACGCCGAGTTTGGCGTTGGCAAGATTTTTACGCGCGCCGCTGTGATCGCGATAGCCGTGGGTGGTAAAGCGGTTGGTCGACACGGTGTAATCGACGTCACCGGCGTGGGTGCCGTCGCCGACGGCGCCAGTGGCCTTCAGACCGTAGTGCCAGGTGCCGAAGCTACCGTAATAGCTACTGGCCTCGATGGTCGGCGGCTGGCTGCCGGTCTGGCTGGTTACGTTAATCACGCCGCCTGAGGAGTTGCCGTACAGCGCGGAGAACGGCCCGCGCAGGACGTCGATACTCTCGACGCTGCCGATATCAATATTCGAGGTTTGTCCCTGCCCATCGGGCATGGTTGCCGGAATCCCGTCGACGTAGATGCGTAGCCCGCGCACGCCGTAGGTGGAACGGGAGCCGAAACCGCGGATCGACAGCTGCAGGTCCTGGGCGTAATTCTGCCGGTTCTGCACCTGCAGGCCGGGTACCGCACCCAACGACTCGGAGAGATTCACCCGCGGCGTGGCCTGGCGCATCTCGTCGCCGTTGACGACGCTAACGGCGGCAGGAGTGTCGAGTTCGGAAACCGCCGTCGGGGCGGCGGTCACGACCATGGTTTGTTCGTCAGCGGCGCTGGCCTGCGCCACGCCAATCAGGGGAAAAAGCAGGGCAGGCAGCGCGACCGTACGCACGGAAAGGATTTTCATGGGAGCTACTCGTCAAACGAACCAAACGGAACATGTCCGCATATGTTAACTCTTTTGTAAGTTTTTGAAAATTATTAACGGTGATTCCGTTAAAGAATGGCACCGAATGACTATTTTAGCCGCCAGTATGACGAAATAGCGCTCCACTTTAGGGCAAATAATGATTACTATTCGCATTTGAAAAATAGCGCAAAGCCATGACTTTGCGCCACGGAAGCAATGTCGAGCAGGCACATATTTGTTTTATCAAAGGGAGTCGTCATGTCATTACGTCATCTGTCCGCGCCGCGTCTGCGTCGTTCACTGTTATTAACCTCTTTACTGCTGGCAGGGAGCTTCAGCGCTCATGCGGCAGAAGAAATGCTGCGTAAAGCGGTCGGCAAGGGCGCATACGAAATGGCTTACAGCCAGCAAGAAAATGCGCTGTGGGTCGCTACCTCACAAAGCCGTTCTCTGGATAAAGGCGGGATTGTGTATCGTCTCGACCCGACCACCCTGGAGGTCACCCAGGTTATCCATAACGATCTGAAACCGTTCGGCGCGACCATCAACAACGCGACGCAAACGCTGTGGTTCGGTAATACCACCGACAGCACCGTCACCGCGATTGATGCGAAAACCGGCGCCGTCAAAGGCCGTCTGGTGCTGGACTCCCGTAAACGCAGCGAAACCGTGCGTCCGCTGGCGCCGCGTGAACTGGCGGTCAATGAAAAAACCAATACCGTCTATATCACCGGGCTGGGTAAAGAGAGCGTGATCTGGGTGGTCGACGGAGAAAAGCTGACGCTGAAAGAGACTATTACCAATACCGGCGCCATGGCGACCGGCCTGGCGGTGGATGCTGACGCGAAGCGGATCTACACCACCAACGCCGATGGCGAACTGCTGACCATCGACAGTGACAGCAACAAAATTCTGAGCCGTAAAAAGCTGCAGGATGACGGTAAAGAGCATTTCTATCTGAACCTGAGCCTCGATACCGCGGGTCACCGCGCCTTCATCACCGACAGCAAACAGCCGGAAGTGCTGGTTGTTGACCTGCGTGACGGTAAAGTGCTGGAGAAAATCGCCGCGCCGGAATCGCTGGCGGTGCTGTTCAACCCGACGCGTAACGAAGCCTACGTGACGCACCGTAAAGCCGGTGAAGTTAGCGTAATTGACGGTAAAACCTATAAGGTGGTAAAAACCTTCAAAACGCCAACCTTCCCGAACAGCCTGGCGCTCTCTGCCGACGGTAAAACGCTGTATGTCAGCGTGAAACAGGAATCTACCCGTCAGAAAGAAGCCACCCAGCCGGATGACGTTATCCGCATTGCGCTGTAAGTTATCTTTAAGGAGGGGGAAACCCCTCCAGTCCCGCGGAATCACCCTCTGTTACAAACACCTATTGGCCTCAGCAATGTAATGGTTTTACAATCAATGCTTTCCCGCTTACGTTAGGCGGCGATAAACATTCTGGAGGATGTATGAATAAGCCATTTATGGTTCTGTGCGCCGGCGCGATGCTGGCGCTGCTTGCGGGGTGTACTTCAAACTACGTGATGACCACGAAAAGTGGGCAGACCATTGTGACTCAGGGCAAGCCGCGTCTGGATAAAGACACCGGGATGACCAGCTACGTGGATGAATCTGGCCATCGTCGGCAGATTAACAGCAGCGATGTGTCGCAGCTGGTGGAAGATAACTAAGCAGCAAGTGGCGGTTTGCCCGCTGACGGACAAACCGCGCTAAGGTTATTTCTGTACAGTCGGCGCGTCCGGCGCCGTGCTGTGCACCGCCTGGACGCGCTTACGCACGCCGAACCAGCCGGCGACCAGCAGGACCGCAATCAGCGGAATCGAACCGATGGTGTAAGTGCCGTTCGGATAGTCGAAGGCCATCAGCACCAGCACGCTGAGCAGAAACAGCAGGGTCAGCCAGGAAGTAAACGGCGCGCCCGGCATTTTAAAGCTCACGTCCGCCGCTTTACCTTCCTTAATCGCTTTACGCAGCCGCATCTGGCACACCACGATAAAGCCCCACGACGCGATAATCCCCAGCGATGCCACGTTAAGGACAATCTCGAAGACCTGTGACGGCACCAGGTAGTTGAGGAATACGCCGACGACATACACCGCCAGCGTCGCCAGAATCCCGGCATACGGAACGTGGTGGCGGCTCATCTTCGACATAAACTTCGGCGCGGAACCGCCCATCGACATCGAACGCAGAATGCGCCCGGTGCAGTACAGGCCAGAGTTAAGGCTGGAGAGCGCGGCGGTCAGCACCACGATATTCATCACGCTACCGATATACGGTACCCCCAGCTTCGAGAAGAAGGTGACAAACGGACTTTGCCCCGCCTGATAGGCGTTCCACGGCAGCAGCAAAACCAGCAGCAGTACGGAGCCGACGTAGAACAGGCCGATACGCCAGATCACGCTGTTGATCGCGCGCGGCACCATGGTCTGCGGATCTTTACATTCACCGGCGGCGGTACCCACCAGTTCGATGGACGCAAAGGCGAACACCACCCCCTGAACCAGCACCAGCGCAGGCATCAGCCCGTGCGGGAACAGGCCGCCGTTATCGGTAATCAGGTGGAAGCCGGTGGCATTGCCGTCCAGCGGCTTGCCGCTGCCGAGGAAAATGGTCCCGACCACCAGGAAGGCGACAATCGCCAGCACTTTGACTAAGGCGAACCAGAATTCCATTTCGGCGAACCACTTCACGCCGATCATATTCATGGTGCCGACAATCGCCAGCGCGCCGAGGGCGAATACCCACTGCGGGACATCGCCGAAAGCGCCCCAGTAGTGCATGTACAGCGCCACGGCGGTGATGTCGACAATGCCGGTCATCGCCCAGTTGACGAAGTACATCCAGCCGGCAACGTAGGCCGCTTTTTCACCCAGAAATTCACGGGCGTAGGAGACGAAACTGCCGCTGGAAGGACGGTGGAGAACCAGTTCGCCGAGGGCGCGTAAGATGAAGAACGAGAACAGGCCGCAGACCAGATAAACCAGCGCCAGCGCGGGCCCTGCCATCTGTAAGCGCGCGCCTGCGCCGAGGAACAGACCGGTACCGATGGCGCCGCCGATGGCGATCATCTGCACCTGCCGGTTACCCATGGCCTTGTGATAGCCCGATTCGTGAGAGTTAAGCCAGTGACGCCTGGCGGCATGCTGTTCCGCCGCCGTGTTTTGCTTTGTATTCATTGATGTACCCATTTTCCTGTCAATGTCCATGAGTGGTTCATCGCACCGCTCAGTAGCAGCACGTTATGCTGGCTTTCCCATCATTCTGACGTAGGAGATAAGCACGGCATGGCGCAGCATCCTACACGTAACGAGATAGTGACGCACGTAAAACATTGCTGTAGCGCACTTGCTTAGATATCAATGAGTTCAATAGCGGAGGGCCGCCACCAGCAGGCTAAAAGCGGTGGTATGCTGGCGGCGGCTGGGGTAATAGAGGTGATAGCCGGCGAAGGAGGGGGTCCAGCTATCGAGCACCCGGATGAGTCGTCCCTCCGCCAGCGCCTGCCCGACGCTGTCCTCCGGGACATAGGCCAGCCCAAGCCCGGATTCGGCGGCATCAATCCGCTGCGCAAGGCTGTTGAGGGTGATTTGCCCCTCGACGCGTACCCGAACCTCGCGACCGTCCTGGGCAAACTCCCAGGCATAAATGCCGCCGAGGGTCGGCAGACGCATATTGATGCAGCGATGCTGTTCGAGGTCATATGGCGTTGACGGAATGTCAAAGCGCTGAAAATAGTCCGCCGAGCCGACCACCGCCATGCGCATATCGGGGGCGATACGCACGGCGATCATATCTCTGGCGACCTGTTCTCCGAGGCGAACGCCGGCGTCAAAGCGGCCATCGACGATGTCGGTCAGGCCGTTATCGACGGTGATTTCGATATTGATATCCGGGTATTGCCGCATAAAGTTTTTCAGCGCGGGCCACAGTACGGCGCTGGTGGCATGATCCCCGGCGGAGAGGCGGATGTTGCCCGCCGGCCGATCGCGGGTATCGCGCAGCGCATTGAGCTCCTGCTCGATCTCTTTCAGATGCGGGCCGAGGCTCTGGAACAGTTTCTCACCGGCTTCGGTTGGCGCAACGTTGCGGGTCGTCCGGGTCAGGAGACGAACGTCGAGCCGGGCCTCGAGATTGCGCATCGCGTGGCTGAGGGCGGACTGTGAGACCCCGAGCTGGGCGGCCGCACGGGTAAAACTGCGCTCGCGGGCCACCACCATAAACGACAGCAGGTCGTTAACGTTTTCTTTTAACATCGTTTTCCCGAATTAATGAATTCTGCTCATGGTTCCTTTCTGATTTCGCAGTCTAATCCTCGCGGCAACATTGCGCTACCTTGAACAGACAGGTCAAGTTGAGAGGAGAGAAAAATGCATATTATCCGTAGCGGCTCGCAGCCTTCACGAAAAGGCCCGGACAGCTGGTTTACCGGGGACGTTCGCATTGACGCGCCGTTTCAGGCGACGGAGCCGGCGAAGGTCGGCGGCGCGACGGTCACCTTTGAGCCCGGCGCGCGGACGGCATGGCACACCCATCCGCTGGGCCAGACGCTGATCGTCACCCAGGGGCGCGGCTGGTTGCAGGAGTGGGGCAACGCGCCGCAGGCGTTGAACCAGGGCGATATCGCGTGGATCCCGCCGGGGGTTAAGCATTGGCACGGCGCCTGCAGCGATACCGCAATGGTGCATATCGCCATCGCCGAAGCCGAAAACGGCAGCCCGGTCACCTGGCTGGAAAAAGTGACCGACGAGCAGTATCCGGCAAGCTAATCGCCGCCGCTCGTCGGAAGGTGGGATACCCTGACGCCCGCCTTGCGGCGAGCCGGTAGCGCCGTTTCCCTTTTTCAGGCTATGATTCTCAGCCGGCAACCGCTGAGAGACAACGATGAAAATCAACGTAGTGGGCACCAGTGGCGTCGGCAAATCGACGCTGGCGCGCCGCCTGGCGCAGACTCTGTCCGTACCCTGTATCGAAATGGATCGTTTGTACTGGTTTGCGCAGTGGCAGGGGACGCCGGACGATGAGTTCTTCGCAAAAATCGCCGCCGCCACCGACGCCCCCGGCTGGGTGCTGGACGGCAATTACCACCGCAGCCGCCCGGTCAAGTGGCGCGAGGTCGATCTGGTGGTGTGGCTGGACTACGGTTTCTGCCGCACGCTGAGGCAGGCCGTCTGCCGGGCTGCCTCCCGCGCCAGCCGCCGCCAGGAGCTGTGGCCGGGGACCGGCAACCGTGAAAGCTTCCGTCGCTCCTTTTTTAGCCGCGAATCCATTATCTGGTGGACCATCAAAACCTGGAAACAAAATCGCCAGCGTTATCAGTCTGATATGGCCGACCCGGCGTATCGGCATATTCGCTTCGTACGCCTGCGTCACCCGCGGCAGACCGAGGAATTTATCCGCCAGCTACAGCGGCGGGTGGCGTCGCGTTAAGGGGGTATATCTATTTTCCGGCAGAGTACATGTAAATAAATTGTTTCTCAGTGGCCGCGGCAGATTCTAATAATGCAGGCATGTTAATTAATACGAGCCTGCGAAATGTCTTATCGAATCAGTATCCTGGATAAAAGTCCGCTGGCGGCGGGGGAAACGGCCGCTCAGGCGCTGACGCGTACATTAACGTTGGCGCAACAGGCGGAAGCCTGGGGCTATCACCGCTTCTGGATTGCCGAGCACCACAATACCGATCAATTAGCCAGCCCGTCGCCGGAAGTGGTGATCGCCTGGATCCTCGGCCAGACCCGCCAGATTCGCGTTGGTTCCGGCGGCGTCATGCTGCAGCACTACAGCCCGTATAAAGTGGCGGAAAACTTCAACCTGCTGGCCTCTATCGCGCCGGGCCGCGTCGATCTGGGCGTCGGTAAAGCCCCGGGCGGCCTGCCGCTGTCCACCCGCGCCCTGCAACAGGGATTGCATCCTGAAGAGGGGGGAACCTTTGCCGACCGCCTCGCGCAGCTGGATAACTGGCTGTCGCTTACCGATGCTGAAGGTGAGGAGAGCCTGCGCGCCACGCCAATCCCCCCGCGCCGCGCCGACGGTTTTCTGCTCGGCGCCAGCCTCGAAAGCGCCCAGCTGGCCGCTCAGCTGGACTGGAACTTTGTCTTTGCCGCCCACCTTAACGGCGATAAAACCCTGCTGCGCGATGTCCTGACCCGCTGGCGCGCCCTCAGCCGCCGGGACGCCATCGTCGCGGTGCAGGTCATCGTGGCGGAGGATAGCGCGACGGCGGCCGCGCTGGCTAAACAGGTCGAAGTCTGGGGCGTTGAACTGGAAAACGGCCAGCGGGTCACCGTCGGCAGCGAAGCGCAGGCCGCGGCTTTTGCGCGCCAGGCCGGGAGTCAGCCGACGCGGATCGCCCGTCGCGAGTCTTCGCTGCTGGCCGGCACCGCCGGGGAGGTCAAAACGCAGCTCGACGCCCTGCATAGCGCCTGGAATATTGACGAATTCATTATCGACACGCCGCTCAGCGAAGGGCTGGCGCGTCTCGACTCATTGCGCCTGCTGGCCCAGGCCCATCTAGGTGCGGAGGCGCTGCCATGAGCTTTGAACAACAGCTGATCAACTGGCGGCACGAGCTGCATCAGTACCCGGAACTCTCCTTGCAGGAGGTGGCGACCACCGCGCGCATTCGCGACTGGCTCGAGAGCGGCGGCCTGCGGGTGTTGCCCTACGAGCTGAAAACCGGGCTGGTGGTGGAAGTCGGCAGCGGTGACAAGGTTATCGCCCTGCGGGCGGATATCGACGCGCTGCCGATTGCGGAGGCCACCGGTCTGCCGTATCGCTCGCAAAACGAGGGGGTGATGCACGCCTGTGGTCACGATATCCACACCAGCGTGATGCTGGGGGCTGCGCTGCTGCTGAAAGAACGGGAAGCGCAGCTGCCGGGCCGGGTGCGCATTTTGTTCCAGCCGGCGGAAGAGAACTTTGGCGGGGCGAAAACCCTGATTCGCGCCGGGGCGCTGGAGGGGGTCTCCGCGATCTTCGGCATGCACAATGAACCCGGCCTGCCGCTGGGCGAGTTCGCCACCCGCGGCGGGGCGTTCTACGCCAACGTCGATCGCTTCGTCTTTAAGGTCACCGGTAAAGGGGCGCATGCCGCCCGGCCGCACGAAGGCAAAGATGCGATTTTACTGGCCAGCCAGCTGGTCACCGTCCTGCAGAGCGTTGCCAGCCGCGAGGTGAATACCCTCGATTCGGTGGTCCTGAGCGTGACGCGGATCCAGGGCGGCAATACCTGGAACGTGCTGCCGGAAAGCGTGGAGCTTGAAGGGACCCTGCGTACCCACAGCAGCGAGGTGCAGCAGCGGGTCAAGGGGCGGGTCAGTGAAATTGCCGCCGGTTTCGCCAGCGCTTTTGGCGCGCAAATCGACGTCTTCTGGTACGCCGGGCCGACGGCGTTGGTCAATGACGAACGCTGGGCGGCATTTGCCAGCGAGGTTGCCGCACAGTCCGGCTACCGCACCCGTCATGCGGATCTGCACATGGGCGGCGAAGATTTCGCCGTTTACCTGCAGCATATTCCCGGCGCGTTTGTCAGCATCGGCAGCGCCAGCGAATTCGGTCTTCACCACCCGGCCTACAATCCGGATGACAACTTAATTGCTCCGGCGGCCCGCTATTTCGCGGCGCTGGCGCAACAGGCATTACGCCAGATTTAACGCCTGAGACCTCAGGCTTTTATTTTCATTTTCGGCAAGGAAAGGGGTTGCTATGTCTGAAAAACGACAACTGCGTCTGGGCACGATATTACATGGCGCATCGGGAAATATGTCGGCCTGGCGTCATCCGACCGCCCAGGCGGATGCCAGCATTAATTTTGAGTTCGTCAAACAGACGGCCTTAAAAGCGGAAGAGGGCAAGCTGGACTTTTTATTTGTCGCCGATGGCTTATATATTAACGAGAAATCGATCCCGCATTTTTTAAATCGCTTTGAACCGCTGACGGTACTGTCGACGCTGGCGGCGATCACCCGGCGGCTGGGGCTGGTCGGGACCCTGTCCACCTCCTATAGCGAGCCGTTCACCACCGCGAGACAGTTCGCCAGCCTTGACCACCTGAGCCAGGGGCGCGCGGGCTGGAACGTGGTGACGTCCCCCCTGGAAGGGTCGGCGAAGAACTTTTCCCGCGCCCGGCATCCTGACCACGCGCTGCGCTACCGCATCGCCGATGAATATTTACGCGTGGTCAAAGGCCTGTGGGATTCATGGGAAGAGGATGCCTTTGTGCGTAATAAAGCGACCGGCCAATTCTTCGATAAAAATAAGCTGCATACCCTCGATCATCACGGCGATTTTTTCCAGGTCGCCGGGCCGCTGAATATTTCCCGGACTCCGCAGGGACGGCCAATTATTTTTCAGGCCGGCGCCTCTGATGATGGCAAAAAGCTGGCGGCGAGTCATGCCGACGCCATTTTCACCCATCAGGCGTCGCTGCACGAAGCGCAGGCCTTTTATCGCGATGTCAAAAGTCAGCTGGCAGCCTATGGCCGCCGCGACGACCAGCTCCATATCTTCCAGGGAGTCAGCGTGATCGTCGGCGACGATGCCGACGATGTTGAACAGCAATATCAGACCACCGCCGCGCTGGTGTCGATCGAGGATGCCCTCAACTACCTTGGGCGCTATTTCGAACACCATGACTTTGCGCAGTACCCGCTGGATGAACCGTTCCCGGATATTGGCGACCTCGGCAAAAACAGCTTCCGCAGCACCACCGATGAAATCAAGCGCAACGCCCGCGAGCGCGGCCTGACCCTGCGCCAGGTCGCGCTGGAAGCCGCCAGCCCACGCCCGCGCTTTGCCGGGACGCCACAGCAGGTGGCCGACGGTCTACAGCAGTGGTTTGAACAGCGCGCGGCCGACGGCTTCATTATCCAGGGCGGCACGCCGGATACCTTCCCGCGCTTTGTCGACCGGGTGGTGCCGATTCTGCAGGAGCGCGGGCTGTTCCGCCGGGAGTATCCGGGAACGACGCTGCGCGAAAGCCTGGGGCTGACGCTGCCGGTTAATCAATTCCAACAACAACAATAACAACAGAGAACTCTCGCTATGCAGAAAAAGTCACTTTTACTGGCGCTTGCCCTGGCCTTCAGCGCCCCGTTATGGGCGCAGGACGTCAACATTAACGGTACCGGGGTAAGTCTGGAGGCGAATAAAGCCCCGATTCACACGGCGAAAAATCCGCAGGCCATTGCCCTGTTGCCGGCCAACTATCACTTCGCGGTACCGGGGAAATTCACCGTGGCGGTGGCGGCGCTGAACTCACCGCCGCTGACCGTATTTTCGGATGATAACAAGACCCTGCTTGGCAGCGAGGCCGATATTGCCCGCCTGGTCGCCGATAGCCTCGGGCTGGAGCTGAACGTGGTGCCGACGTCATGGGAGGACTGGCCGCTGGGCGTGGCTTCCGGCAAATATGATGCCGCGATCAGCAATATTACCGTGACCAAAGAGCGTAAAGAGAAGTTCGATTTTGCCACCTACCGTAAGGATTCGCTGGGCTTCTACGTCAAGAGCACCAGCCCGCTGCACAAAATTGACACCGCCGGGGATATCGCCGGGCTGCGCATTATCGTCGGCTCCGGTACCAATCAGGAAGCCATTTTGCTGGCGTGGAATGCGGAAAACCTACAGAAGGGGCTGAAACCGTTTACCCCGGTCTACACCAAAGATGATGCCGCCCAGACGCTGGCGATCCAGTCCGGTCGCGCCGACGCCTTCTTTGGCCCGAACGTCATCGGGGCGTGGAAAGCGGCGCTGACCGGGAAAACCAAACTGGTTGGCAGCGTGGACGGCGGCTGGCCAAAAGCGGCGCATATTGCGGTTACGGTGAAAAAAGGCAGCGGCCTGGTGGATGCCGTGCAGGCGGCGCTGAACGGTACGATTAACAACGGCGATTACGCCAGGGTGCTTAACCGCTGGGGCGAAGGCGTGGAGAGCATCCCGCAATCAGAAATTAACCCGGCCGGGCTCGGTGATTAACAGGAGGCAGTATGAGCGATCTATTCCGCGATATTTCACCCGAAGCGCCTGAACTACAGCCGATTATCAACGGCCTGTTCGCTGAATACGCGTCGCGCTACGGCGACTATTTTTCCCGCGATGCGGAAGTCGAACTGACCGAATGGTATCTGGCGCCGCAGGGGCTGTTTATCGTGCTGGAGCGGGAGGGGGAAATTATCGCCACCGGCGCCTACAAACCGAAAGATACCCACACCGCGGAAATAAAACGTATCTGGACTCATCATGCCCTGCGTCAGCAGGGGCTGGCGGCCAGGGTGGTGCAGGAGCTGGAGCGGCGGGCGGTGCTGGCGGGCTACAGCCATATCTACCTGACCACCGGTTTTCGCCAGCCGGAAGCGGTCAGGCTCTATCTGAGCCAGGGCTATGACGCGCAGTTTGACCTGACGCGCAACCCGGAAGAGTACAGCCAGCCGCCGTTTGACGGCCGGCTGCGGTTCACCAAAGCGCTGGCGGTCAGCGCCCTAAGCCACAGCGCCTGAGGAGGGAACATGAAAACATCGGAAACGATTAAAGTGGTCCCGGCGCGCTATCCGCTGCGTGCCGTGGGCGCGGTGCTGGCGCTGCTGGTTCTGGCGGTGGTGGTGCAATCGGTGGCCTTTAACCCGCGCTGGGAGTGGGCGGTCTTTGCCCGCTGGTTCTTTGATCCGGTTATCCTCGAAGGGCTGGGGCAAACGCTGCTGCTGACGCTGCTGGGTAGCGTATTGAGCGTCATTTTCGGCGGCCTGCTGGCGCTGGCCAGACTCTCTTCCTCATGGTTGCTGAGCAGCCTTGCCTGGGGCTATATCTGGCTGTTCCGTTCGCTGCCGCTGATTGTGGTGCTGATTATCCTCTACAACTTCTCCTATCTTTACGACACGCTGTCGCTGGGTATTCCCTTTACCCATATCAGCTGGGGCAACTACCAGACCATTAACGTGCTGGGACAGTTTTCCACGGCGGTAGTCGGACTGACGCTGGTGCAGAGCGCCTATACCGCGGAGATCATCCGCGGCGGTTTTCTCGGCGTCGACCACGGGCAGTATGAGGCGGCCGCCGCGCTGGGCCTGCCCGCGTGGCGCCGCACGCTGCGTATTATTCTGCCGCAGGCGCTGCGGACGATTTTGCCTTCCGGCTTTAATGAAATTATCAGTCTCGCCAAAGGTACGGCGATGGTGTATGTGCTGGCGATGCCGGAGCTGTTCTACACCATTCAGATGATCTACAACCGCACCCAGGAGGTGATCCCGCTGCTGATGGTTGGCGCCGTCTGGTACCTGGCGATCACCAGCGTGCTGTCGCTGATTCAATATCTGGTGGAGCGCGCCCTCGCGCGCAGCGAACGTCGCTCGGCGGTGAACTCGCCGCGCCGCGCCCGTAGCGCCGAATCGCCCCGTCAGCCGCAACCGCAGGAGACTATCCATGCCCAACTCTCATAACGGCCATATCTCGATTACCGGCGTCAGCAAATATTTTGGTCGCCACAAGGCGTTGGACGACGTTTCGCTGGAGATCGCGCCCGGGACGGTCACGGTGATCCTCGGTCCGTCCGGGTCGGGAAAGTCAACGCTGTTGCGCGCCATTAACCACCTGGAGCGGGTCGATGAAGGTTTTATCCAGATCGATGGCGATTACATCGGCTATCGTCGGCAGGGCGACAAACTGTATGAACTGAAGGAGAAAGAGATCCTCCGCCAGCGGGTTAACGTGGGCTATGTGTTTCAGAACTTCAACCTGTTCCCCCATCTGACGGTGCTGGAAAACCTGATTGAAGCGCCGATCGCCCACAAGCAGGCCAGCCGTAAGGAAGCGGTCGAACGCGCCTATGAGCTGCTTGATGTGGTGGGGTTGCGCAATAAGGCCGATGCCTGGTCACGCCATCTCTCCGGCGGCCAGCAGCAGCGCATCGCCATCGCCAGAGCGCTGGCCCTCAAGCCGCGGGTGATGTTGTTTGATGAGCCGACATCGGCGCTGGACCCGGAACTGGTTGGGGAAGTCCTTGACGTGATTAAAAAACTGGCCCGCTCCGGCACTACGCTGGTGGTGGTGACCCATGAAATCGGGTTTGCGCGCGAGGTCGCCGATCAGGTGGTGTTTATGGTCGATGGCAAAATCATTGAACAGGGCAGCAGCGACGCCGTGCTTAACCATCCGCAGCATCAGCGGACGCGGCAATTTTTATCGAAGGTACTGGTATGAGAATGGGGATAGTCGCGTTGGCCCTCTGCGCCGTTTCTGCGGGGGCGCAGGCGGAAATCGATCTGCGGGCGAATGAGCAGCCGCTACCGGTCACGCTGGATAAGCAGGCGATCGCCAGGATCCCGGCCGGTTATCACTTTGTCGAGCCCGGTACCCTGACGGTGGCGATCTCGGCGCTCAACTCGCCGCCGCTGGCGCTGCTGGCGAGCGATAACCGGACGCGGATTGGCAGCGACCCGGATATTGCCCGCCTGCTGGCCGGGAGTTTAGGCCTGAAGCTGAAGCTGGTGCCGACGGCGTGGGAAGACTGGCCGCTGGGGATTACCTCCGGGCGTTATGACGTGGCGCTGGTCAATATCGCAGTCACCGAACAGCGTAAGGAGAAGTTCGATTTCGCCACCTATCGTGTCGATTCGCTGGCTTTTTCGGTTAAATCCACCAGCAGTATCGCTCACATCAGCGGCGCGGCGGATCTCTCCGGCCGGAAGGTCATTGTCGGTTCCGGCACTAATCAGGAGCGCATTTTGCTCGGCTGGAACGAAGAGAACGCCGCCGCAGGGCGCCAGCCGGCGCTGCCGGTGTACCTGACCGATGACGCCTCCGGCAATCTGTACATCCAGTCCGGGCGCGCCGATGTCTTCTTTGGCCCTCAGTCGGTGGCGGCCTACAAAGCGGCGCTGACCGGGACCACCAAAGTTGTCGGGCTGGGGCCGAAAAAAGCGTACGTCGCCACCACCACTAAAAAGGGCAATGGCCTGGTGTTTGCGTTGCAGGCGGCGCTTGATGGCGCGATCGCGCGCGGCGAGTATCAGCAGGTGCTGGCACGCTGGGGAGAGCAGGGCGAAGCGGTGGCACAGTCTCAGGTAAATCCCCCGGGGATCACCTACTAAAAAACCGCTGTTTCGCCGGAGTACAGGGCGAAACAGCGGGACGAACTTTCGCCAGCGGTATTAAATCAGGCGCTGATGTTGCCAGCGGACCGGATAATTATTGATATCGACTTTCATCGCGGTGTTCACAAATCGGCAAAGATGATGTCAATGTCACTTTATGCGTTGTGTGGCGGATTTGTATGCGGTATTGCAGGGTTGGGCGTCGCCATGACGGGGGCAACGCTACCGGCAACAGCGTATTCTGTATCATGTTGCGTCGTACTTTTGCGCGGGGGTTCCGGCATGCCAGCCCGATTTTGTGCCTAAACTTAATGTTTATCGTGGAGGCCGAAAATGATAACCGTCTATGGTGTACCGGGCTGGGGGTCGGCGATCGGCGAGCTGATGCTGACCCTGGCCGGGATCTCTTATCGCTTCGTCAACGTTGCCGGTTTCGATCAGCCGGGCCCGCAGCGCGACAGCCTGCTGCAGCTAAACCCGCTATGTCAGGTACCGACCCTGCGGCTGGATGATGGCAGCGTGATGACCGAATCCGCCGCGATGGCCTTAATGATCCTTGACCAGCGCCCGGATCTGGCGCCGGCGCCGGGGACGCCGCAGCGCCAGCAGTTTCAGCGCCTGCTGATCTGGCTGGTGGCCAATGTCTACCCCACGTTCACCTATGCCGATTATCCACAGCGCTGGACCGCCGATGCGCCTGAGCAGCTGCGGGAGAACTGCATTCGCTATCGCAAGTCGCTCTATCTGTGGCTGGAACAGCAGCTGCGCGCGGAGCCTTATGCGCTGGGGGCCGACATTTCGCTGCTCGATTGTTATATCGCGGCGATGTGCAACTGGGGGCCGCGGCGGGCGTGGTTTATGGAGCACACGCCAAAGTTTGTCGCCGTGGCGGACAAGGTGTACCAGCGGCCGGAGCTACAGCAGGTTCTGCGTGACAACGAGTTGATTTAAAGCACAAAAGGCGAACCGACTCCGCGGCGCTATGCTAGTTTATCGATCTGACAAATAAGGAGCCTGCTATGCCACATGTTGATATTAAATGTTTTCCCCGCGATCTGACCGATGAACAAAAAAGCGCATTGGCCGCCGATATCACCGACGTGCTTGTCCGTCATCTCAATAGCAAAGAGGGCGCGGTGAGCGTCGCCCTCAATCAGGTTGAGCAAAGCGACTGGCAGCAGGTCTGGGACAGCGAGATTGCCCCGCAGATGGCGCGGCTGATTAAAAAACCGGGCTACAGCATGTCGTAATGCCTGTCCCGCAAGGCGGCGTCCAGGCCGCCCGTTGCCGGGCTATCCCCCATCGCCGGTCTCAGCATACAATTCAGGATGCGAAGCCAGGACGCGGAGCATCGCCGCGCGGACGTCATGCCGGGTTTCTTTCACCCACATTGCCGCCAACGGCAGTCCCGGACGCCGGTTCGCGATCGTTTTTTTGCCGCCCAGGGGAATCTGGCGATCGCCGGCCCGACGTTGACCAACGTTAACAATATTCGGGCGATTATCATTACCTGATCCGGCGCTACCCGGATGCGGCATAACACACCGCATGCGGGTTCCCTTCAGAAGTCCCTCTTTTGGCTTGCGCGCGGGATAGCGGCGGGTAAAGGCTTGAGGTCCGACGGCCGCTGGTCGAATCGATACCCCATCGATGATGAGATTTTATAAAAGCGTCCCGCAATGTTAGCCTGCTCTGCGCAGAGTGGGGGATAATATGGATTTAAGAAAGTTTCAGGCGTTAGCCGGCGTGCAGCTTTGCACGATGTTATTTGGTCTCTCGGCGGTGCTGGCGAAAGGGCTGCCGCTGCCGGTGAGCGCGATTGTCGCCGGGCGCGCCGCCTGGGCGGTAGTGACCTTATCCGCAGTTTTGCTGCTGGCGCGTCGTCAGTGGCGGCGGCTATCCTGGCGAGAGCTGTCTCATCTGGCGATTAACGGCCTGCTGCTGGCCGGGCACTGGATCTGCTTTTTCACCGGCGTTGAACAGGGCGGTGTGGCGGTCGGGACGCTGGGCTTCGCCTGTTTTCCGCTGTTTGTGGCGCTGATTGGCCGGGTTATCTTCGCCACGCCGATTACCCGGCGGGATGTCGCCGCGATGGTGATGGTGGCGGTTGGCCTGCTGGTCATTTCGCCTGAAGCGCTGTCGGCGCAGGGCGGGGGAAGCGCGCTGCTGTGGGCGCTAGCCGCGGGTTTATCTTACGCGGTGATTGTGCTGTATAACCGTCATGCGAAGACCGGCGCTTCGCCGCTGCAGTCCGCATGGCTCCAGTGTTGCGCCTGCGCGCTGGCCACGCTTCCCTGGGGATATTCCGCCATCCGCAGCGCCGACGGTGAGACGTTGTTGCACGTTATATTAATAGGCGTGCTGTGCACCGGTATCGCCTACAGCCTGTTGACCTTTGCGCTGCAATACGTCGCCGCGGGCAAAGCGGCGATCGTGATAGCGCTGGAGCCGCTGTGGGCGGTTTTCTTTGCCGCCATCTGGTTTGGCTCGCTGCCGGGGCCGGCCGTTTTTATCGGCGGCGGATTGATTATTGCGGCGGTTGCGTTCTGCGGGTCACCATCGTAAACGGCTGCGCGCCGTTGGCCGCGCCCGCCCGCGTAGGGTGAAACGGCGCTTTTCTGTCTCTGGCGCTATGGTCGCCAGGCCGCCGGGGGCAGTAAGCAAACTACTCCTCCGGGGTATTGGCCCGCACATGTCGGCCGCTGGCGACAAAGTTTCCGGTGCCGAGATGATGCAGCGTATTGAGCTTATCGTCGTCGAACTGCCAACGTCCGCTGATAAACGCGCGCTCATCGGCGGCGGCGGCAACCACCTCGCCAAACAGCGTGTCGTACTGCTCCTGAGCGGCGGTCGGCGGCAGCAGGCGACACTCCATCCACGCCAGACACTTCTCCTCAATTAACGGCAGCCCCAGTACCGGGCCATTGACCACCGGAATACCGTAGGCGTTGAATTTATCTTCGTCGCGCCCGCTGATGCTGCCGACCGCATAGGTCCAGCTGGCGGCGGCGACGCCCGGCACCACGATGCCGAAGGTCCCGTTACGTTCAATAATTTCCCGTGTCCAGGCGCTCTTATCGACCACGATGGCGAGGCGTGGCGGCGCAAACTCCACCGGCATCGACCAGGCGGCGGCCATCACATTGCGGCGTTCTGATGCCGCGTCATAGCTGGTGATAAGAATAGTCGGGCCGTGATTGAGCAGGCGACTGGCGTACTGGAGTTCCACGTGGCGAAAACGGCTCATAAGCGTTCCTTGGTAAATGGGTCTGATGCCAGACAACACGTTAAGCCGCAATGAAAATGTAATCAATACGTCATACAGGCTGCCTATAGTCGGCAGCACTAAGTCCCAAAGAGGATAACACTATGTTAGCTCCCCTGTTTTTAGCACAGGTGGGCGCGGCCCGGCGGATGTTGACCGCCGGCAGAGCATCGCTTTCCCGGCGGGGAGGGCGATAATGCGTGCGCTTACCGGCATCAAACTCGATAGCGTTTCTTTCGCTTTCGGCACTCATACCGTACTTAACCATATCGATCTGCATATCGACGCGGGCAGCATTGTCGCGCTGCTGGGCCCCTCCGGCTGCGGCAAAAGCACCCTGCTGCGCCTGCTGGCGGGATTAACCGTTCCGGCCAGCGGCGAAATCCATTTTGGCGATCGGCTGATCGCCAAAAGCGGATGGGGAATGCCTCCGGAGCAGCGCGATATTGGCATGGTGTTCCAGGATTACGCCCTGTGGCCGCATATGACGGTGGCGCAAAATATTGCCTTCCCGCTGCGGATGCGCGGCGTGGCGCGCAACCTACGCCAGCAGCGGGTGAACGCTGCGCTGGCGAGGGTCGGTTTAACCGGTTTCGCCGAACGCAAACCGTCCGGTCTCTCCGGCGGGCAGCAGCAGCGGGTGGCGCTGGCGCGCGCCATCGTTGCCGAGCCGCGGGTGCTGCTGTTCGACGAACCGCTCTCCAACCTCGATAGCGAACTGCGCGAATCCTTGTGTATCGAAATGAGCCGCCTGCTGCGCCAGCTCGGGATCACCGCGGTGTATGTCACCCATGACCGCCGCGAAGCAGAGCTGTTGGCTGACCGTATTGTGCATTTATCCGCGGGCAGCATCGCCGCCGTCCGCACCGTGACTTCATCCTCAGGGGAAACCGCATGAAATCCGTTATGACGTTTAAGAAAGGAGCTACGCTCGCGATTATGCTATCGGCCACGATGATCTCCAGCGCCCACGCGCTGACCGTATATACCGCCGGCCCGGGTACGCTGGCGAAAAGCCTTGCCAGCGGATACGAAAAGAAAACCGGCGTCAAGGTGAATATTTTCCAGGCCACCACCGGCAAAGTGATGGCGCGGCTCGAAGCCGAACAGGCTAACCCGCAGGCGGATGTGCTGATCTCCGCGTCGTGGGATACCGCGGAGGATTTGCATAACCGCGGCTGGCTCCTGCCGTACCAGAGCGCCAATGCCGAAAAGGTACCGGCCAACCTGCAGTCGGCGGACTACGTCGCGCAGGGGATTTCCGCGCTGGGGATCGTCTGGAACAGCAAAAGCGGGACCCCGGAGCCGAAAGAGTGGCGCGATCTGACCGAAGCGGCGTTTAAAGACAAAGTGACGACGCCGGACCCGGCGCTGTCGGGCGCATCGTTAGATTTGCTGATCGGGCTGCAAAATGGCATGGGCGATAAGGCCTGGGCGCTGTTCGACGATCTGAAAAAGAACGGTATGGTGGTGAGCGGACCGAATGCCCAGGCGGTTACGCCGGTGATGCAAGGCGCGAAAGCGGCGGTCTTCGGCGCGGTGGATTACGTTTCCTACGGCAATATCAACCAGGGTGAATCGCTGAAGGTGATTTTCCCCGCCAGCGGTACGGTGATCGCCCCGCGGCCGATGATGATCCTCAAAACCACCCGGCATGCGGATGATGCCAAAGCCTTTGTCGATTATGTGCTGTCGGCGGAAGGGCAGGCGCTGGTCGCCGGGGCCTGGCTGATGCCGGCGCGGGCCGACATTACCGCCAAACGTCCGCTGCTCAACGAGCTGAAGGTTCTGCCAACCACCGGCGACGGCAGCAGCGAACGTCGTGCGGTGCTGGCCCGCTTCAATACCCTGTTCGGACAATAAGTTCGGCTATTCTCCCCGGCGGCGCGGTGCCGGCCGGGGGGACAGACGCCGGGTTTGCGTCTGGCCGCCGCCCGGAAGATTTCGCTCGTCCCCAGGAAGATATAGTGAAACAGAAACTGATTCCCGGCATCACGCTGGCGGCGCTTCTGCTGCTGGTGGCGTTGCCGCTGCTTTTTATTCTCTTACAGGCGGTGTTTCCGCAGTTTAGCGGCGGATCATTCCAGGACCCGTTCAGCGGGGTTTCCGCGCTGCTGGCCGATCCGCAAATACCGGCCATGCTGGGCGGGACCTTATGGATTGCCTGCGGCGTCGCGCTGGTCAGCGTGGCGATTGGTCTACCGCTCGGCGTGCTGCGCGGCTTGTTTAATCTGCCGCTGTCGCGCCTGTGGGATCTGCTGTTTTTGATCCCGTTTCTGACGCCGCCTTACATCGCGGCGCTGTCATGGATGCTGCTGCTGCAGAGTAACGGTTATCTCCAGCAGCTCACCGGGTGGGATCTTAACGATCTGCTGTTTAGCCGCACGGGAATCGTGCTGGTGATGACGCTGAATATTTTCCCGGTGGTCTATTTTGCCGTTTCGCGCAGCCTGCTGGCGAGCGGGCAGCGGCTGGCTATGGTCGCCAGGGTCCACGGCGCCAGCGCCTGGCGTGCGTTCTGGCACGTGACGCTGCCGATGCTTTCTCCGGCGCTGGCGGCGGGGATGCTGCTGGCGTTTACCCTGGCGATTGAGGAGTATGGCGTGCCCGCGGCGCTGGGGTCGCGCGCGGGGGTGGTGATGCTTACCGTCGGTATTGAAAACAAACTCGCCGACTGGCCAATCGACCTGAGCGGGGCGTCGCTGCTGTCACTGCTGTTAATTACGCTGGCGCTCCTCGCCTGGTGGTTGCAAAAGCGGCTGGTTGGCGACAAAGAGGTGACCAGCGTGACCGGCAAACCGGGTGAAAACAGCGGGGCTGAACTGGGCTGGTTGACCGCGCCGGCCCTCTTATTGCTGGCGGCGGTCGGCGGGCTGGCGGTGCTGTTGCCGGGCGCGTCGATGGTGGCCACCAGTCTGAGCGGTACGCTTTCCGGCGGCCTGAATGCGGACAATTTGACCTTCAGACATTTTGCCACGCTCTTCAGTCAGCAGGGCGATGCGCTATCGGCGCTGGGCACCAGTCTCTCGCTGGCGTTAGCTTCGGCGCTGATTGTCGGCGTGCTCGGTCTGGTCGCCGCCTGGCTGGTGCTGGTGCAAAAAATCAAAGGCAGCGCGCTGATTGATGCCCTGTCGCTGATGCCGGCGGCGTTGCCCGGGGTGGTGGTGGGCGTCGGCCTGATCCTGCTCTGGAACCGCCCGTTCTGGCCGGTGTCGCCCTATAACACCTGGTTTATGCTGCTGCTCTCCTATTGCTGCCTGCTGCTGCCGTGGCCGGTGCGTTACGTCGGCAGCGCGCTGCGTCAGCTTGGCGCGAACCTTGAACCGGCGGCGCGGGTACATGGCGCATCGTCGCTGCAGGCGCTGCGGCTGATCGTCCTGCCGCTGGTCTTCCCGGCACTGCTGGCGGCGATGTTAATGGTGTTTGCGGTGGCATCGCGTGAGCTGGTGACCTCCCTGCTGCTGGCGCCGGCGGGCACCCAGACCGTAGCGGTGTTTATCTGGCGTCAGTTTGAGCAAGGTTCGCCGGGGCAGGGAATGGCGATGGCAAGCCTGACGCTTTTCAGCGGCCTGCTGTTGATGCTTGGCGCCCTGGCGCTGATGCAGCGTACCGCCCGCTGACGCGGGCGATCGCACAAAATTGCCAGTGCGCGGCTAAAAATACGCTATAAATGACGCACACCGTTTGCTGGAGGCATTGATGAGCCCATTTTTACGTGCGTACTTTTCTCGTCTGGGCTGGACGGGAACCCCCGATGTGTCGATTAACACGCTGCGGACGCTGCATCTTCACCACACTGGCGCGATCCCGTTTGAAAATCTGGATGTGCTGCTGCCGAGGGAGATCCATCTCGACGATCGGGCGCTGGAAGATAAGCTGATTGGCGCTCGTCGCGGCGGCTACTGTTTTGAACAAAACGGCCTGTTTGAGCGCGCCTTAAGTGAGATTGGCTTCCGGGTGCGCAGTCTGCTCGGCCGGGTGGTGCTGGCGAATCCGCCGCAAATGCCGCCGCGTACCCATCGACTGCTGCTGGTGGAAGTGGAGGGAGAGCGCTGGATTGCCGACGTCGGCTTTGGCGGCCAGACCCTGACCGCGCCGATTAAGCTGCTGGCGGATATTCCTCAGCAAACTCCGCACGGCACCTATCGTCTGCTGTATGAAGGCGATCTGTGGACCTTGCAGTTTAACCATCATGAGCACTGGCAATCGATGTACCATTTCGATTTGGATCGCCAGTTTGCCGCCGATTATGTGATGGGTAACTTCTGGTCGGCTCATTGGCCGCAGTCGCATTTTCGCCACCACCTGCTGATGTGCCGTCATCTGCCCGACGGCGGCAAGATGACCCTGACCAATTTCCATTTTACCCACTGGGATAACCAGCATGTGGTTGAGAAAGTGGACCTCCCGGATGTCGCCACGCTGTACGATGCGCTGCAGACGCGCTTTGGCCTCGGCGTCGATGATGCCAAACATGGCTTCAGCGAGGCCGAACTGGCGGCGGTGATGGCGGCGTTTGATACCCATCCTGACGCGGGCAAGTAGGCGCTGAGCGCCTCCTGCCCGGTCAACTGGTCGGGAATCTCGGGGCCGGAAGCCATTCGTTCCGGCCCGAGCGTTTGCGCTTGCCCGCTATTCCTCCTCGGGTCGCGACGGCGGTGGGATATCCGCTAAACAAAACATTCTCCCGCCGCCGAATGACCAGTCCTCCGGCTCGGTAAATCCAATGACCACCATGATGTTGTGCGGGCCGATCCCCAACGAGCGTTCAAGTCTGGCGACTAAATTTTGATAAAAAGCCTGCTTCTGGCGCGGGCTGCGCGCTTTGCCTGCCGTTATCTGAAACAGCAGATAATCGTCGCTGCGCCTGCCCTCTGCGCCGCAGAGATAGTCAGGGTCAAACACGCGCTGTCGCGGGCTGTAGCAGTCAAAAAGCTGAAAGCAGTCGCCAGGCGGCACCGAAAAATGGTCTTCAAGCGCCTGCTGCAAATCCAGGGAAATTTGAGCGTGCCATTGCGCGAAACGCGACTCAGAAATGGCGATGCGGGTCATGGGCATAAGCATCCCCTCATTCGGTATCGCGCTGGCTAAACACATTGAGTGCCGACACCGCCGCTGGCCATCCGGCGTAAAACGACAGGTGGGTAAAAAGCTCCGTGATTTCGCTCTCCGTTACGCCGTTTTTCCGGGCGAATTTCAGGTGCCAGGCAAGCTGTTCAGGACGATACATTGCGACCAGCGCGCTGAGAGTGATTAGGCTTCTGTCGCGCGGTGACAGCGCCGGGCGCTGCCAGATATCGCCAAACAGGACCTCTTCACTCAGTGATGCCAGCTTTGGCGCCAGCGCCGCCAGGTTTTCCCGTGTCAGATTAACTTTGTCCATTTTCAACCTCATATGTGGGATGTCACGGAGACGATATCCGGTTATGATGGTTTCGATAATCATATAATTTATGAATAACAATCCTGAAAAACGGGATGATTAATGATGACCAGACGACCACTGACCTTTGATGCCGACGCGCTACGCGCTTTCGTGACCGGAATGGAGCTCGGCAGTTTTGCCCTTGCCGCCGAACGCCTGGGGCGTTCAACGTCGGCGATCAGCGCTCAGCTTAAAAAGCTTGAGCAGCAGAGCGGCACGGCGCTGGTACAAAAGGCCGGGCGTCATCTGGCGCTGACGGCGGAGGGGGAGATTATGCTGAGCTACGCGCGGCGAATGCTTAGCCTGAATGACGAAGCCTGGGCTGCGCTGAAGGCCAGAGGAGCGAGCGGCGAGGTTCGCCTCGGACTGCAGGAGGATTTTGGCGAGGTGTTACTGCCGACGGTCCTCGGGCAATTTTCCCGGGCCTGTCCCGAGGTGGAGATTGCGGTTACCGTCACGCGAAATGCGCCGTTGCGCGAGGCGATGATGCGCCAGGAGCTCGATCTGGCCCTGAGCTGGGAAGGGCGCGACGAACCGGTTTTTGATCATCTGCTGGGGAGACTGCCGCTGCAGTGGATCGCCGCGGCGGAGTTCGATCTTGCCCGTTATCTCGACAGAAACCAGCCGCTGCCGCTGTTGGCCTTTGAAGCGCCGTGCGTCATGCGCACCGCCGCCACCGCGGCGTTAGACAACGCCGGTATTCCCTGGCGTATTGCCGTTACCAGCCGCAGCCTGAACGGTATCTGGGCCGCCGCATCTGCAGGGCTGGGGGTGGCGCTACGCACAACGATGGGCATGCCTGCTTCGCTGCAGGTCGTTCATTGCGCAAAATTGCCTGCGGCGGGTGACATTGGAGTGGGGTTATATGGCGATGAAAATCGGCTTGCCGGGCCGGCGAAACTGCTGCTGCATACCATTACCGCCTGTTTTGCGCTGCATATGCCGCCGACGGATAGTTTCGCTGTGCGCGGAGCCCCGGTCTGTTAATCTGTTTTTTGCGTCTGAGGCGCAAATTTGCTATCCGTTTGACAATAGAATAATGATGAAAACAGGAATAGCGCACAGGCACCCAAATATAACGCTTGCGGTGTAGTCCTTTACCTCCGTCAGATAATCGTCATTAAATCTATTGAACGCTTTAACGGCATCTGTTTCGTTTTCAGCGTCTACCTCAACGTGATGTTTTCTGAATCCCTGTCGTTTCATCTCTTTAATCAAAGAGGATGTCACTGCGTCTTTTGCCACGGCTTTCCCGCCGCGGCTGCTGATAAAAATGACGTATTTCCCCATGGTTCCCTCACATACGTATCATCGGGTTGAGTCAGCGCTTTTCAAGAGAAGAGAGCAAGCGCGGGGAAGAGTATAAGCCATTGCGGGAAGCGACTACAGGCACCTCCTGTTTTAAAAGCATCAGCCTCCTGGCGCGGAGGCTGATGGTTAGCCCATAAGGGCTGACAGAGAGGGAGGTAAAATATTCAGCGTCGGGTTCTCACCAGCTGGTAGCGGCGGGTCAAATATTCTATCGGCGCGCTCCAGACATGCACCAGGCGAGTAAACGGGAAGATCAGGAAGATGGTCATCCCCAGCACCAGATGAATGCGATAGATAAACGCCACGCCATCCAGATGCGCCGAGGCGCCGCCGTGGAAGGTGACCACCGCCTGCGCCCAGTCCACCAGCTTGAGCATTTCGCTGCCGTCCGGATGTTGAGCGGAGAAGGGGATCGTCGTCAGACCGAGCGCGCACTGAAGCAGCAAAATGCACAGAATCAGAATATCCGCCGTCGATGAGGTCGCGCGAATACGCGGGTTGGTCAGGCGGCGAATCAGCAGCCCCGCGCCGCCGACCAGCGTCAGCACGCCGCAAACGCCGCCGAGAATCATTGCCATCAGCTGCTTTTGCGACATCGGCAGGAACCACGAGTAAACCCAGTGCGGGGTCAACATGCCGAACAGGTGGCCAAAGAAAATGCCGAGAATGCCGATGTGGAACAGATTCGACCATAACACCATGCCGCGTTTATCGAGCATCTGGCTGGAGGAGGCGCGCCAGGTGTACTGACCGTAGTCATAGCGCAGCCAGCTGCCGATGAGAAACACCGTACCGCACAGATACGGATAGATATCGTAAAAAAAGACGTTCAGGTACTGTATCATTTCGGGCCTCCGGCACGGACGTCGACGTACTGCGGCGCGACGTCCTGGCTAAAGCGACGTTGATAGTTTTGCAGCGGGGAGCTGTCGCAGGCGGTGGCGTTATCTTCGATAAATTTCACCTGTTCCTCTTCCCACACCGCATCCAGCGCCTGGCGGGTATCATCGCGCTGTTCACCCGCCACCTGTCTGGTGACACTGTCACTATTGAGTTTGCTGCCGGCCAGCGCCAGCAGCACGTCAAACAGCTGATAATATGCGCAGCGTCGCTGCTTTAGCCGCCCGCCGAGCAGCGCCAGAATCGGCGCGACGTTTTGCAGCCCCTCCTGCGCGCCCTGCCGCGGGAGGGTACTGAGGTACTCCAGATAGAGTGGCAAATGGTCAGGCAGCTCGCGGCAGCCGATGTGTAAACCGGCCTGTTCATACTGATTCATCAGGTTAACCATCGCCTGGCCGCGGTCGCGGGATTCGGCATGCACATGCTCAAACAGCAGCAGTGAGGTGGCCCGTCCGCGTTCGAAGACTTCGCACCATTCCGCCTGGCGATCGAGCAGCGGGGCGGCCAGCAGCGGCTCGACAAACGGCAGCAGCGCCGGCGCGTCGGCGCGGACCAGTTCCAGCGCCTCTGCGCGGTTGTCCCAGAGCAGATCATCCGGGTACTCCAGCAGCAGACCGATGACTTTGAGGATCCGCATTAGTCTCCCTCCCCGATGTTGATCGCATCGATACGCTGGCTGTTGAACAGATTGAATTTGCTATCCGAACCGTGGCAGCCGTCGCCGAAGGTAAAGCCGCAGCCGTTGCGTTCCGGGAAGGCGTCTTCCGCCATTTCACGGTGGCTGGTGGGGATGACAAAGCGATCTTCATAGTTAGCGATGGCGAGGTAGCGATACATCTCTTCGACCTGCTCAACGCTTAATCCGACCTCTTCAATCGCCCGGGTATCGGTTACCCCCTCCACGGTCTGCGAACGTTTATAGTGGCGCATCGCCATCATCCGTTTCAGCGCCCGCAGCACCGGGCCGGTGTCGCCCGCGCTCAGCAGATTAGCCAGATACTGGACCGGAATGCGCAGGCTTTCGACGGCGGGCAGGATGCTGCCGTTATTCGGCAGGCCGCCCGCATCGGCGACGGACTGAATCGGCGACAGCGGCGGGACGTACCAGACCATCGGCAGGGTGCGATATTCCGGGTGCAGCGGCAGAGCCAGCTTCCACTCCATCGCCAGCTTATAGACCGGGGATTTCTGCGCCGCGTCGATGACGTTATGCGGGATCCCTTGCTGCAGCGCTTCTTCAATGACCGCCGGGTCGTGCGGATCGAGGAACACATCGCACTGACGTTCATAGAGGTCGGTCTCATGTTCGGTGCTGGCCGCTTCTTCAATCCGATCGGCGTCATACAGCAGCACGCCAAGATAGCGAATACGTCCGACGCAGGTTTCCGAACAGACCGTCGGCTGGCCGGATTCAATCCGCGGATAGCAGAAAATGCATTTTTCCGACTTGCCGCTTTTCCAGTTGAAGTAGATTTTTTTGTACGGACAGCCGCTGATGCACATCCGCCAGCCGCGGCATTTATCCTGGTCGATCAGCACAATGCCATCCTCTTCGCGCTTATAGATGGCGCCGCTCGGGCAGGTGGCGACGCAGCTCGGGTTAAGGCAGTGTTCGCACAGGCGCGGCAGATACATCATGAAGGTGTTTTCGAACTGGCCATACATCTCCTTCTGCATGGCCTCGAAGTTGCGGTCGTGGGCGCGCTTTGCAAACTCGCCGCCGAGCAGCTCTTCCCAGTTGGGGCCCCAGCTGATTTTCTCCATCCGCTTGCCGCTGATCAGCGAACGGGGGCGGGCGGTAGGCAGATGCTGGCTCTCCGGCGCGGTATGCAGATGTTGGTAATCGTAGGTGAAGGGTTCGTAGTAGTCGTCGATGCCCGGCAGCTGCGGGTTAGCGAAGATTTTTGCCAGCACGCCCACGCGATTGCCGAGGCGTGGGGTCAGCTTGCCGGTGATCCCACGGATCCAGCCGCCTTGCCACTCCTCCTGGTCTTCCCAGTTTTTCGGGTAGCCGATGCCGGGTTTGGTCTCCACGTTGTTGAACCAGGCATATTCCATACCTTCGCGACCGGTCCAGACGTTCTTACAGGTGACCGAACAGGTGTGGCAACCGATGCATTTGTCGAGGTTCAGCACCATGCCGACTTGCGAGCGTATTTTCATTTTTTCGCCTCCTGTATCTGATTGCGACCTTCGTCATCCAGCCAGTCAATGTTTTTCATTTTGCGAATTATGATGAACTCATCGCGGTTGGAGCCGACGGTGCCGTAGTAGTTAAAGCCGTAGGCCAGCTGGGCATAGCCGCCGATCATATGGGTTGGTTTGGGGCAAATGCGGGTCACCGAGTTATGAATCCCCCCGCGACGCCCGGTCACTTCGGAACCCGGAATGTTGATAATCCGCTCCTGAGCGTGGTACATCATGGTCATCCCGGGGGGAACGCGCTGGCTGACCACCGCCCGGGCGGTCAGCGCGCCGTTGGCGTTGAAGGCCTCAATCCAGTCGTTATCTTCAATGCCAAGCTCTCTGGCGTCGGTTTCGCTGAGCCAGACGATCGGTCCGCCGCGCGACAGGGTCAGCATCAGCAGGTTTTCGCTGTAGGTGGAGTGAATCCCCCATTTCTGGTGCGGCGTAAGGAAATTGAGCGCCTTTTCCGGGAAGCCGTTCGGCGGAATCTCATGCATATGGCTGACGCTACGGGTATCAATCGGCGGTCGGTAGACCACCAGGCTTTCGCCGAAGGCGCGCATCCACGGGTGATCCTGATACAGCTGCTGGCGGCCGGAGAGCGTGCGCCAGGGGATCAGCTCGTGGACGTTGGTGTAGCCGGCGTTATAGGAGACGTGCTCGCTTTCCAGACCGGACCAGGTCGGGCTGGAGATGATTTTGCGCGGCTGGGCCTGAATATCGCGAAAGCGAATCTTCTCATCTTCTTTGTTGATGGCCAGATGGGTATGATCGCGCCCGGTAAACTGCCCGAGCGCTTGCCAGGCCTTGACCGCCACCTGGCCGTTGGTCTCCGGCGCCAGGCTGAGGATCACTTCGCTGGCGTCGATGGCGCTGTCGATCCGCGGGCGGCCTTTTGCCGGGCCGTCGGGTTTGACGTAATTCAGCTTGCCGAGGAACGCGACTTCGTCATCGGTTTGCCAGGTAATGCCTTTGCTACCGTTGCCGAGTTTATCCAGCAGCGGTCCCAGGGAGGTAAAACGCTCGTAGGTGGCGGGGTAGTCGCGCTCAACCACGGCGATGGCCGGCGCGGTTTTGCCAGGGATCAGATCGCACTCGCCTTTATGCCAGTCCACCACCTCAAACGGCTGCGACAGCTCGCCGGCGGAATCGTGCTGGAGGGGGGTAAGCACCACATCGCTTTCGCTCGCCAGGTGGCCGACGCAAACCGTCGAAAAGACCCGGGCGATCTCTTTATAAATCTCCCAGTCGCTTTTGGCCTCCCAGGCAGGGTCGACGGCGGCGGAGAGCGGGTGGATAAACGGATGCATGTCCGAGGTGTTCATGTCATCTTTTTCGTACCAGGTGGCGGTCGGCAGGACAATATCGGAGAACAGGCAGGTGCTCGACATGCGAAAGTCGAGGGTCACCAGCAGGTCGAGTTTGCCCTCGATGGCGGCGGTTTGCCACTCCACCTCTTCCGGTTTCACCTCATCCGTCGCCCCCAGCTCATCGCCCTGAATCCCGCTGTCGGTACCGAGCAGATATTTGAGCATATACTCATGGCCCTTCCCGGAGGAGCCCAGCAGGTTGGAGCGCCAGATAAACATATTCCGCGGGTGGTTTTTACCGCTATCCGGTTGCTCGCAGGCAAAGCGGATAGCGCCGGATTTCAACCCCTGGACGGTGTAGTCGGCGGGGGATAGCCCGGCGGCGTCCGCCAGCTGTTTGATGGTCAGCGGGTTGACGTTCAGCTGCGGCGCGGAAGGCAACCAGCCCATCCGTTCGGCGCGTACGTTGAAATCGATCAGATGGCCGGTGAAGCGACTGGCATCCGCCAGCGGGGAGAGCAGCTCCTGCGCGGTCAGCTTTTCATAGCGCCACTGACAGGAGTGATTATAAAAATAAGAGGTGCTGTTCATCTGACGCGGCGGGCGGTTCCAGTCGGTGGCGAAGGCCAGCGGCAGCCAGCCGGTCTGCGGGCGCAGTTTTTCCTGACCAACATAGTGCGACCAGCCGCCGCCGCTTTGCCCGATGCAGCCGCAGAACACCAGCATGTTGATCATCCCGCGGTAGTTCATGTCCATGTGGTACCAGTGATTGACGCCGGCGCCGAGAATAATCATCGACCGACCGTGGGTTTTATGCGCGGTGTCGGCAAACTCCCACGCAATTTGCTCTATGTGTCGGCGCGGCACGCCGGTAATCTGTTCGGCCCAGGCCGGGGTGTAGGCTTTGACCTCGCTGAAATCTTGCGCCGCGTTTTGGTCATTCAGACCGCGATCGAGCCCGTAGTTGGCCAGCACGAGGTCATAGACGCTGACCACCAGCTTGCGCTCGCCGTTAGCCAGGGTCAGCCGTTTGGCCGGCAGCTGATGGACCAGCACCGGCTGCTGCTGCACGCTACGAAAATGCGGGTTCTCATTGCCGCCAAAATAGGGGAAGCCCACCGCAGCGACCTCATCTTTGAGATCCAGCAACGAAAGCGTGAGTTCGGTCTCTTGCCCGGCGGCCCGCTGTTCGAGGTTCCATTTCCCTTTTTCGCCCCAGCGGAAACCGATGGAGCCGTTGGGGGCGACTAATTCTCCGCTAACGTTAAAGGCCACGGTTTTCCACTCCGGGTTATTGCTTTCGCCCAGCCCATCGAGCAGGTCGGAGGCGCGCACCATGCGTCCCGGCACCCAGCTACCGTCATCCCGGCTATCGAGCATCACCAGCATCGGCATGTCGGTGTAGCGACGGCAATAGTTGAGGAAGTAGTCGCTGGGGTTATCGAGATGGAATGTTTTTAAGATCACATGGCCCATCGCCATCGCCAGCGCGCAGTCGGTACCCTGTTTCGGCGCCAGCCACTGATCGCACAGTTTTGCCACTTCCGAATAGTCCGGCGTAATGGCGATGGTTTTGCTGCCTTTGTAGCGCACTTCGGTAAAAAAGTGGGCGTCCGGCGTCCGGGTCTGCGGCACGTTAGAGCCCCAGGCGATGATGTAGCTGGAGTTATACCAGTCGGCGGATTCCGGCACGTCGGTTTGCTCGCCCCAGGTCATCGGTGAGGCGGGGGGAAGGTCGCAGTACCAGTCGTAGAAGCTCAGGCAGGTGCCGCCAATCAGCGACAGGTAGCGGGTCCCGGCGGCATAAGAGACCATCGACATTGCCGGAATCGGCGAGAAACCGACAATGCGATCCGGGCCGTACCGTTTGATGGTCCAGACGTTGGCGGCGGCAATCAGCTGGTTTAGCTCTTGCCAGGTCGAGCGAATAAAGCCGCCTTTACCGCGCGCCTGCTTGTAGCTAAGGCATTGTTGCCGATCCTGCATGATGCTGTCCCAGGCCGCCACCGGATCCGGATGCCGGGTCAACGCCTCGCGCCACAGCTCAATCAGCCGTTTGCGCGCCAGCGGGTACTTGAGGCGGTTGGCGCTGTAGAGATACCAGGAGTAGCTGGCCCCGCGCGGGCAGCCGCGCGGTTCGTGGTTGGGCAGGTCCGGACGGGTGCGCGGATAGTCGGTCTGCTGAGTTTCCCAGGTGACCAGCCCATTTTTGACATAAATTTTCCAGCTGCAGGAGCCGGTGCAGTTCACGCCGTGCGTGGAGCGGACTATCTTGTCGAACTGCCAGCGCTGGCGGTAGCTATCTTCCCAGTCGCGGTTGGTGTCCAGCACCTGGCCGTGGCCGTTGGCAAAGGTTTCGCCTTTCTGCTTAAAGTAGCGAAAGCGATCCAGTAGTTTGCTCATGACATTATCTCCTGACGGAGGCGGAAGCCCCCGGGGTTACACTGCTCAGCATTTTTTCTGTTTATTTCGCGGCGGGCCTGCGGCGGCCGTAGACCAGCCAGGTCACCAGCACGCAAACGACATAAAAGATCAGGAACACTTTCATCGCGCCAACCGGCGAACCGGTCATTGCCAGGGAGGTGCCAAAGGCTTTGGGGATGAAAAAGCCCCCGACGGCGCCGATGGCGGAAATAAAACCCAGCGCCGCGGCGGTATCGGTTACCGCTTCGCGCTGGGCTTGCTCATCGCTTCCGCCGCGCTGCTTGACGCTATCGATGGTCATCTGGCGGAAGATCACGGCGATCATCTGGAAGGTGGAGCCGCTGCCAAGACCGGCGGTGATAAACAGCCCCATAAACACGATGTAAAAGGCGAGGAAGCTACCGGCGCCCGAGCCGGGTAAGGTCAGAAACAGCAGTCCGCTGAACAGCGCCATCAGCATAAAGTTAACCAGAGTCACCCGGACGCCGCCCAGCCGGTCGGAAATGATGCCGCCGAAAGAGCGGGCCAGCGCGCCGATAAACGGCCCGAAGAAGGCCAGTTTAAGGATATTGACGTCCGGAAACTGGGTTTTGGCCAGCATGGCGAAGCCTGCCGAAAAGCCAATAAACGAGCCAAAAGTCGCGAGATAAAGCAGGCTCAGCAGCCACATATGCGGGCGTTTTAATACCGGGAGCTGATCGCGGATCGCGGTTCTGGCGCCGGCGATGTCGTTCATGCCGAACCAGGCGGCAACGGTGGCAGCCAGCAGCAGCGGCACCCAGATCAGCGGTGAGTTACCTGGCCACAGGCTCGACCCGTCGGGCTGATCGACGCCGCGTACGCCGAGAAAGGTAAAGATCGGCAAAAAGATGACCACCGGCGAGAGTAGCTGCATCACGCTGACGCCGAGGTTGCCCAGGCCGCCGTTAACGCCGAGGGCGCTGCCTTGCTTCGCTTTCGGATAGAAAAAGCTGATGTTTCCCATGCTGGAGGCAAAGTTGGCCCCGGCAAATCCGCATAGCAGGGCGATTATAATAAATGTCCAGAATGGCGTTGCCGGGTTTTGTACCGCGATCCCCAGCCACAGGCAGGGAACCACTAATATAACGGTACTGAATACCGTCCAGTAGCGCCCGCCAAATATAGGAACCATGAAAGAATAGGGCACCCGTAATATCGCCCCGGACAGCGAAGGCAGCGCGGTTAATAAAAAAAGCTGATCGGTAGTGAAATTAAATCCGACTTTATTGAGATTAACCGCCACGGCGCTGAATAACATCCAGACGCAGAAGGAAAGTAATAAACAGGCGACTGAAATACAAAGGTTTCTTCGGGCAATGGCTTTTCCTTTATTTTCCCAGAATGCCGGGTTTTCGGGTCTCCAGTCGGTTAAAAGGTAATGATTATCTTTCTCATTTTCTCTTGACATATTGCCCTCGAATGAACCGTAACCAAAGAAAAATTAAATATGAGAAAACAGCAAATTAAGCAGAAGAGGCGATTAAGGCTGGCTGATTTAATTATTGTAATGTTTGAAGAATAGATAAAAAAAAGACGGCAGAAGAAAGCCCATTGGCAATAGGTGATTATTATTTGTTACAGAATGTAAATTAAATGTGATTCAGTTCGCGAGGTGGTGGGCGGATCCGCAGGCCTCTGGCGGAGCGACAGGCCCGCCGCGGCGGCGCATGCTGATGATTCTGCCATGGCGATGGCAAAGGGATTACGGGCGCAGTAGCTCCAGCGTTATATAATAGTTTATATAGCGTGTAAACACACTCTCGTCGAACGCTTTCATACCGAGGGCGTAAATGCCGTCCAGACCGCAGACGAGAGCGATTAAACGCCAGGCGATATTTTCCGCGCTATCGTCGGGGTGGAATTCGCCGGATTCGCTGCCAATACGGATAATCTTCACCGTCTCCTCGTGCCACATCGACATGGTCAGCAGGTAGGCCGCCTTGATGTCGTCATCGCTGCCGGAAAGCAGTTGCCCCTCGCGCCACAAGCGGATGTAGGGCTCCAGGCGACCATCTTCACTGCCCAGCATCGAGAACAACCGCTCGCGGCAGCTGGCGTTGTCGTCCACCAGCTGGATATCCAGCATTTCACCAATCAGGCGGACAAAGGCCTGGGCTTTGAGCTCGCCAATGGAGGCGAAGTGGTGGTGCAGCTGTCCGGTGGCGACGCCCGCTTCAGCGGCAATCTGGCGTACCGTCATCGCCCCCAGCCCCCCTTGCAACGCCACGCGCATAGCCGCCTGCAGGATGACTTCCCGCCGCGCTTCCCGATTCAAATAATGCATATTGCCCCGCTAAGCCGTGATTTGCATCGATAGTAACAAAAAGTTGGACAGTTGTTCAACAATCCGGCAGGATCGCAATCCTGGACACGTGTCCAATTTGCAAACTTGAGGAATGGAGTATGTCTCGGCAATGGTTAACGCTGGTGGCGATTTTACTGGTCTATGTTCCGGTGGCGATCGATGCCACGGTGCTGCATGTCGCCGCGCCCACGCTTAGCATGTCGTTGGGGACCAGCAGCAATGAGCTGCTGTGGATCATTGATATTTATTCATTAGTGATGGCCGGTATGGTGCTGCCGATGGGCGCGCTCGGCGATAAAATTGGCTTTAAACGCCTGCTGCTGCTCGGGAGCGCGATTTTTGGCGTGGCTTCGCTGGCGGCGGCATTGTCGCCCAGCGCGCAGGCGCTGATTGCCGCCCGCGCGCTGCTGGCGATAGGCGCGGCGATGATCGTCCCGGCAACGCTGGCGGGGATTCGCAACACCTTCGCGCAGGCGCGCCAGCGAAATATGGCCCTTGGCCTGTGGGCGGCGATTGGCTCCGGCGGAGCCGCCTTCGGCCCGCTGGTCGGCGGGGTGCTGCTGGAGCATTTTTACTGGGGATCGGTGTTCCTGATAAACGTCCCTGTTGTGCTGGCGGTGATCGCCTTCTGCGCCCGGATGGTGCCGCGTCAGCCGGCGCGTCGCGAACAGCCGCTCAATTTTATGCAGGCCATCATGTTGATTGCCGCGATCCTGATGCTGGTATTCAGCGCCAAAACGGCGCTGAAAGGGCTGATGGCCGCGTGGATCAGCGGGCTGGTGGCGCTGGCTGGCGCCGGGCTGCTGGTGCGCTTCGTTCGTCAGCAGCTTTGCGCCGCGACGCCGATGGTGGATATGCGCCTGTTCACCCATCGCATTATTTTAAGCGGCGTGATGATGGCGATGACCGCGCTGATCACCCTGGTCGGGTTTGAACTGCTGATGGCGCAGGAGCTGCAGTTCGTCCACGGTAAAACGCCGTTTGAAGCCGGGCTGTTTATGCTGCCGTTGATGGTGGCCAGCGGCTTTAGCGGCCCCATTGCCGGGGTGATGGTTTCGCGGCTTGGGCTGCGCCAGGTGGCGACCGGCGGCATGTTGCTGAGCGCATTCAGCTTCCTTGGCCTGGCGATGACCGACTTTAGCACCCAGCAGTGGCAGGCATGGGGATTCATGATCCTGTTAGGTTTCAGCGTCGCCAGCGCCTTACTGGCGTCGGGAGCGGCGATTATGGCGGCCGCGCCGAAAGAGAAAGCGGCGGCGGCGGGCGCGATTGAAACGATGGCTTATGAGCTGGGAGCAGGTCTGGGGATCGCCCTGTTCGGGCTGATCCTGACCCGCAGCTACAGTTCGTCGATAGTGTTACCCGCGGGGGTTGACGGGCACGCGGCGACGCAGGCGTCATCGTCTATTAGCGAGGCGATTGCGCTGGCGCACACGATGCCGGCTATTCCGGCGCAGGCGCTGGTTGACGCCGCGAAAAGCGCCTTTATCAACGCCCACAGCATCATGCTGGCTACCGCCGGGGTGCTGCTGCTGTTGCTGGCCGCGGGGATCTGGCGCAGCCTGGCGAAAGCGCCGGCGATGGACTGATCGCCGGCGGCGATCCCGGCTAACGCCGGGTGGCGTACCAGCAGAGCAGGGAGCCGGCGCAGACCATACCGGCGCCCTGCCAGAATGGCCATGACAGCGCGGCGCTCAGCAGCATCGCCGCCAGCGCCGAGGAGAGCACCGGCGTGAAGTACGAAGCCGCCGCCAGCAGGCTGACGTTGCCATGCAGGATACCCACGTTCCATGCGGCATAGCCGAACCCCAGCGCCACCGCGCACATTACCAGCTTAATCACCACCGGCCAGCTAAACACCATCGGCGGCTGTTCGCTGAACAGAAACTTCAGCCACAGCGTCAGGGCGGTTAATAAAACAAACAGGGTGATACCGTTGTGACCCCGGGCATATTTGGCGGTTACCGTACAATAGCTCGCCCAGATAAAGGCGCCGATGAACGCCATAATATAGCTCAGGGGGCTGGAAACGACGTTGCGGGTAATTTCCGCAATATTCAAACCGTGTTCGCCGCCTAATACCCAGGAAACCCCGAGAAGAGCGAGTAATAAGCCGGGAAGCACCAGCCAGTTGGTTTGTTGCCGGTTAAAGAGAATCGCGAATAAAATAGTCAGGCTGGGCCACAGATAATTGACCATTCCGACTTCAATGGCCTGCTGACGGCTGCCGGCAAATCCCAGCGACAGCGCCAGGCAAATTTCATAGCTGACGAACAGCAGGCTGCCCGCCGCTAAATAGGGGCGCGGCATCTGGCGCAGGCGGGGAAAACCGACGGTCGCCAGCAGTAATAAACCGCTGAGGGTATAGATCATTGCCGCGCCGCCCACCGGGCCTAACCCCTCGCTGACGCCGCGTATTAAACCGACCATTGTGCTCCATAATACAATGGCGACGAGACCGGTCAGCGTGGCTTTTTTCTTTTCCATGTCAAACCTGACACCTGTTGCAATCAAGAGCCGATTTATAACACTTTTTCATTCCCGCTGGCCCCTAATTTCCGCGTGGCTTAATACCAAGTGAGTAAGGAAACCCGGTGACCTTGACTATTAAGGGGGCGACCGTTTTCGACATTGATTTGACGCAAAAAAATCAGGGACATTGCTGTTAGTTTCCCCGGCGATGAACAAGCATCCAGCATGGAGAAAATCAATGGACGTCAGCCGCAGAAGGTTTTTTAAAATCTGCGCAGGCGGTATGGCCGGAACAACCGCTGCTGCATTGGGTTTCGCACCCAAAATGGCATTGGCTCAGGCGCGTAACTACAAATTATTGCGCGCCAAAGAGATCCGCAACACCTGCACATACTGCTCCGTGGGCTGCGGGCTATTAATGTATAGCCTCGGCGACGGCGCGAAGAACGCGAAAGAAGCCATTTATCATATCGAAGGGGACCCGGATCATCCGGTCAGCCGCGGCGCGCTGTGCCCGAAAGGCGCGGGGCTGCTGGATTATGTCCACAGTGAAAACCGTCTGCGTTATCCGCAATACCGCGCGCCAGGCTCGGACAAATGGCAGCGCATTTCATGGGATGAGGCGTTCACCCGTATCGCCAGATTGATGAAAACCGACCGCGACGCCAACTTTATTGAGAAAAACGAGCAGGGCGTTACCGTCAATCGCTGGCTTTCCACCGGGATGCTGTGTGCTTCGGCAGCCAGTAATGAAACCGGTATGCTGACGCAAAAATTTGTGCGTTCTCTCGGCATGCTGGCGGTAGATAACCAGGCGCGCGTTTGACACGGACCAACGGTAGCAAGTCTTGCTCCAACATTTGGTCGCGGTGCGATGACCAACCACTGGGTTGATATCAAAAACGCTAACGTCGTGGTGGTGATGGGCGGCAATGCCGCTGAAGCCCATCCGGTGGGTTTCCGCTGGGCGATGGAGGCCAAAAACAATAACGACGCGACGCTGATCGTCGTCGACCCGCGCTTTACGCGCACGGCATCGGTGGCCGATATCTATGCGCCGATCCGCTCCGGTACCGACATTACCTTCCTGTCGGGCGTTCTGCTGTACCTGATCGAAAATAACAAAATTAATGCGGAGTACGTTAAGCATTACACCAATGCCAATCTGCTGGTACGCGAGGATTTTGCCTTCGACGATGGCCTGTTCAGCGGCTATGACGCTGAAAAACGCCAGTACGATAAATCATCATGGAACTACCAGTTTGACGAAAACGGCTTCGCCAGACGCGATGAAACCCTGACGCACCCGCGCTGCGTGTGGAACCTGCTAAAACAGCACGTTTCCCGCTACACGCCGGAAGTGGTGGAGAACATTTGCGGGACGCCGAAAGCGGACTTTCTGAAGGTTTGCGAAGTCCTGGCCGCGACCAGCGCGGCGGACCGGACCACCACCTTCCTGTATGCGCTGGGCTGGACGCAGCACACCGTCGGGGCGCAGAACATCCGCACCATGGCGATGATTCAGCTGCTGCTCGGCAACATGGGGATGGCGGGCGGCGGCGTCAACGCGCTGCGCGGGCACTCCAATATCCAGGGGCTGACCGACTTAGGTCTGCTCTCGACCAGCCTGAGCGGCTACCTGAGTCTGCCGTCGGATAAGCAGGCGGATCTGCAAACCTATCTTGCCGCCAGTACGCCAAAAGCGACGCTGGCCGAACAGGTGAACTACTGGAGCAACTATCCGAAGTTCTTTGTCAGCCTGATGAAATCGTTCTACGGCGATGCGGCGCGCCAGGAGAACGACTGGGGCTTTAACTGGCTGCCGAAATGGGATCAGGCTTACGACGTCATCAAGTACTTCAACATGATGGATAGCGGGAAAGTCACCGGCTATATCTGCCAGGGCTTTAACCCGGTGGCCTCCTTCCCGGATAAAAACAAAGTCGTCCGCAGCCTGAGTAAGCTCAAGTACATGGTGGTTATCGACCCGCTGGTGACGGAAACCTCTACCTTCTGGCAGAACCACGGCGAGTCGAACGACGTCAATTCCGCTGAGATTCAGACCGAAGTGTTCCGCCTGCCGTCTACCTGTTTTGCCGAAGAAGATGGCTCCATCGCCAACTCCGGGCGCTGGCTACAGTGGCACTGGAAGGGGCAGGATGCGCCAGGCGAAGCGCGTAATGACGGTGAAATTCTCGCCGGGATCTACCACCGTCTGCGCGAGATGTATCGCCGCGAAGGCGGGAAAGGCGCAGAACCGCTGCTGGCCATGAGCTGGAACTATAGGCAGCCGGAGCATCCGGAATCGGCAGAGGTCGCCAGGGAGAATAACGGCTACGCGCTCGAGGATCTTTATGACGCCAGCGGGACGCGGGTGGCGAAAAAAGGCCAGCTGCTGAGCAGTTTTGCACAGCTGCGTGACGACGGCTCTACCGCCTCTTCGTGCTGGATCTACACCGGCAGCTGGACTGAGCAGGGTAACCAGATGGCTAACCGCGATAACGCCGACCCGTCAGGCCTCGGCAATACGTTGGGCTGGGCATGGGCATGGCCGCTGAACCGCCGCGTCCTCTATAACCGCGCCTCGGCGGACATTAACGGCAAACCGTGGGATCCGCGACGGATGCTGATCCAGTGGAACGGTGTGAAGTGGCAAGGGAACGATATCCCGGACTTCAACACCGCGCCGCCGGGAAGCCGGACCGGGCCCTTTATTATGCAGCCGGAAGGTCTGGGGCGTCTGTTTGCCCTCGACAAGCTGGCGGAAGGACCGTTCCCGGAACATTACGAACCGATGGAGACGCCGCTGGGCACCAACCCGCTGCATCCGAACGTGATTTCCAGCCCGGTCGTGCGTATTTACGAGGAAGACAGGCTGCGCTTAGGCAAGAAGGACAAGTTCCCGTATGTCGGCACCACCTATCGCCTGACCGAGCATTTCCACACCTGGACCAAGCACGCGCGGATCAACGCCATTGCGCAGCCGGAACAGTTTGTCGAAATCAGCGCAGGGCTGGCGCAGGCGAAAGGGATTGCCAACGGCGATCGGGTGACGGTCAGTAGCCAGCGCGGTTTTATTCGCGCGGTGGCGGTGGTCACCCGCCGTCTGCAAACCCTCAACGTTCACGGGCAGCAGGTGGAAACCGTCGGCATTCCGCTGCACTGGGGTTTTGAAGGGGTGGCGCGTAAAGGCTATATCGCCAATACCCTGACGCCGAACGTCGGCGATTCCAATTCGCAGACGCCGGAGTATAAGGCGTTTCTGGTCAACATCGAGAAAGCGTAAGGGGCGATAACATGGCGATGGCAACACAAGACATTCTTAAACGCTCCGCGACGAATCCGCTAACCCCCGCGCCGCGCGCGCGGGACGATAAGGCTGAAGTCACCAAGTTTATTGATGTCACCTCCTGCGTAGGCTGCAAAGCCTGCCAGGTGGCCTGTTCAGAGTGGAATGATATCCGCGATGAGGTCGGGCACTGCGTCGGGGTTTACGATAACCCCGCAGACTTAAGCGCCAAATCCTGGACGGTGATGCGCTTTAGCGAAACCGAGGCGAACGGCAGGCTGGAGTGGTTAATCCGCAAGGACGGCTGCATGCACTGCGAGGATCCGGGCTGTCTGAAGGCCTGCCCGTCCGCCGGGGCGATTATCCAGTACGCCAACGGTATCGTCGATTTTCAGCAGGAAAACTGTATCGGCTGCGGCTACTGCATCGCCGGATGTCCGTTTAACGTCCCGCGCCTCAATAAAGAGGATAACCGGGTCTATAAATGCACCCTGTGCGTGGACCGCGTCAGCGTGGGCCAGGAGCCGGCCTGTGTGAAAACCTGTCCCACCGGCGCGATTCACTTCGGCAGCCGCAGGGAGATGCTGGAGGTGGCCGAGGCGCGGGTCGCCAGGCTGAAAGCCCGTGGCTACCCGCATGCCGGCATTTATAACCCGCAGGCGGTGGGCGGGACGCACGTCATCTATGTGCTGCACCACGCTGACCAGCCGGCGCTATACCACAATCTGCCGAATGAGCCGAAGATCGACACCAGCATCAATCTGTGGAAGGGGGCGCTTAAGCCGCTGTCGGCCGCCGGTTTCATCGCCACCTTTGCCGGGCTGATTTATCACTACATCGGGATTGGTCCTAACAAGGAAGTGGATGATGAGGAGGAAGAGCATGATGGATAAATCGAAAACGATCGTGCGCACGAAGTTTATCGACCGCGCCTGCCACTGGACGGTGGTGATCTGCTTCTTCCTGGTGGCGCTGTCGGGGATTTCATTCTTCTTCCCGACGCTGCAATGGCTGACGGAAACCTTCGGTACGCCGCAGATGGGGCGCATTTTGCACCCGTTCTTCGGCGTGGGCATCTTCCTCGCGCTGATGTTTATGTTCGTCCGGTTTGTCCAGCATAACATTCCGGACCGGCAGGACATTCCGTGGCTGAAGGGGATCGTTGAAGTGCTGAAGGGCAATGAACATAAAGTGGCCCGCGTCGGCAAATACAATGCCGGGCAGAAGATGATGTTCTGGACCATCATGAGCATGATTTTCGTGCTGCTGGTGAGCGGAGTGATTATCTGGCGTCCTTATTTTGCCCACGCTTTCCCGATTCAGGTCATTCGCTACAGCCTGCTGATTCATGCAACATCCGCGATCGTCCTCATTCACGCCATTCTGATCCATATGTATATGGCATTCTGGGTGCAAGGCTCCATTAAAGGGATGATCGAAGGCAAGGTGAGCCGCCGCTGGGCGCAGAAGCACCATCCGCGCTGGTATCGTGACGTTGAGCGGCTGGAGGCAAAAAAAGAGAGTTCAGAAGGGATCCGCTAGTTCGATTGCGCTCTTGATAATGGCGCGACAACCGTCGCGCCACTGGCGTTGCATTGCGCGCCGCGCAGGACCTGCCGCCCAAACCGCGCGCCGAACGGCCGGGCCGCAGCAAAAACCACGCCCCGGTAGAGCGCGTGTTAATAGCGCTCGGCAATATAACGGAATGGGTAATGGGTGGTCTTAACTTTGCCAATTTTGCGTTTGGGCAATGTTACCGCTTCGCCAGGCAGGCGTTTATAAGGGATCTGCGACAGGATATGGGAAATGATATTAAGGCGAACGCGTTTTTTTTCTTCCGAACGGGCGACAAACCACGGCGCCCACGCGGTGTCCGTCGCGGCGAACATCGCATCCCGCGCCAGGGTGTAGTCATCCCAGCGGTTAAACGACAGGATATCCATCGGCGACAGTTTCCAGATCTTACGGCCGTCGTCGATGCGGTCCCGCAGGCGGCGCTCCTGCTCGGCCGGGGTCACCTCCAGCCAGTATTTAAGCAGGATGATGCCGGATTCCACCATTGCGCGCTCGACCATCGGCGCCCCGGCGAGGAATTTATCGGTCTCCTCCGGAGTACAAAAGCCCATCACCCGTTCGACGCCCGCCCGGTTGTACCAGCTGCGGTCGAAAATCACCACTTCGCCTGCGGCAGGCAGGTGCGGGATGTAGCGTTGAAAATAGAGCTGAGTCTTCTCTTTATCCGTGGGCGCCGGCAGGGCGATAACCCGAAACACGCGCGGGCTCACCCGTTCGGTAATCGCTTTGATGGTGCCCCCTTTACCGGCGCCATCGCGTCCTTCGAAGACAATACACACCTTTAGCCCTTTGCTGACCACCCACTGCTGGAGTTTGACCAGCTCGACGTGAAGTTTTCGCAGCTCCCGGGCGTACGTTTTATTACCCAGCGGCGGCGCTTTTTTCGTGACCTCAGCGATGATTCTGGCGCTTTTTTTGTTGCCCATATCTGGCCTCTCCGGTTTGTCTTGTACTTTGAAGTGTAATCACGCAGCGCAAAGCGGGGGGAGAATATTGGGGCAGGCATTGCGCTGAGACCTGTACGGATGTCGCCATTTTATGGACAAACGGGTCGGCGTGGGTTTTTGTCTGGTCTGCCGCAGTTGCATGGTCAATAATGCCGGCCGAAAAGAAAAAACACGTAATTAACTGAATGAAAAAGACCCTTTTTCGTTAGCGCCTGGCACTTTCGGTCTGGGGATGGCGGAATTTGGCATTATGGGCGTATTACCGGAAATCGCTGCTGATGTACGCCCGCTACCTGCGTCGTTCCGCATAGCGGCGGGCGTATCGGGTTAAGGCGCTTGCCACGGCTCGCCGAGGGTCAGCATCAGACGGTTAGCCCAGGCAAAAAACGCCGCCGATTGCAGCAAATCGAGCTGCGCAAGCGTATCCAGGCCCTGCTGTTCAAGAGCATGCAGATGGCCTGCGTGCAGCGCGGGGGGCGTGACCGAGAGGGCGGCGGCAAAGTCTATTTCCGCCTGCCAGCGCGGCGCCTGGCCGTCGCTGAGGTTTTCTCCCGGCGTCACGGCCAGCAGCGTTTCCACCGCGGTCTCATCTTTCGCCAGCTGCGCCGCCTTGCGCGCATGTACCGACGCACAGTAAATGCAGCCGTTAATCTTGCTGGCTACCGTGGCGGCCAGCTCCCGTTCGGCGCGCGGCAGGCCGCCTGGCGTATAGAAAATCCCTTTGTCGGTCAGCGTACGTTGTTCCAGCACCGGCTGATTGCGCGCCAGCAGGCGAAAATAGGGCGAATCCGTATGGCCATATTTCGCGAGGATCGCCTGTTCGTCAGCGCTGAATTCTTCCAGCGGTTTCGCGGCGATCCACGGTTCCCAGTTCAGCTCATCGCGGGTGAATCGCACCGGCGCCGGTTTTCCGCTGACCGTGTGCGGAGTGGTATGCCAGAAGCCTGCCGCCACCGGCGTGTCGGCGCTGGCATGGGGTTTACCATTCAACAGGCGTAATCCGTTGATCAGCCGACTCTGAAAGCTGACGAAGGCGATCAGCTGGGCGAGGGTAACCACGCCGCGCAGCGTCCATCCGGCGCGGGTGAGCGTCTGCAGCGCCGAGGGCGTGGCTTCCACCGGGGTGAAGGTTAACAGGCGGGCAAACGCCAGCGCGGGGGTGAGCCGCGCCGACGTCGGATCGCCGAGGCCAAAACCGGCGTAGTGGGCGGCGAGCGCATCCGCCTGATGCAGCTTCGCCACTTTAGCCGCCACGGCAAAACGCTCATCCAGGGGAAAGTCCTCATCCTGCTGGCTGAACAGCGCTTCATAGCTGCCCTGGGCATGCCGGGTTGCCGCTTCCCTTACGGCCCGGGCTTCGGCTAATGCGGAACCCGGGGAAATTTCTGCCAGCTCTGCCAAAATATCCTGACTCAGTGTCATGGTGACTCCTTACCTTAGTTGCGGGGCAATATGCTGAGCGATCAGCTCAATGGAACGCAGCGTGTCACGGTGCGAGGGCTCAACGGAGTGCACCTGAAACGAAATATCGGTCACCCGGGAGAGCACGCTGTCCCGGGCCAGAGAGGCCTTCACATGGTCGGCATCGCCAACGTGGGCGTCGAGCTGGGAGAGGTAATCAGTGACACTGTCACCCATTATCTGCTGCCCGGCGGCGCGATGGGCGGCCGCCTGCCGGCGTAAACCCGGTTCGGCCACCTGGAGAGCATAAGCCTGACTGTCGGCGATAAAGGCGGTTCGCGAGGCAAGGATCCGCGGGGCAACGTCTGCCGGTAAAGCGTCGAGATAGGCATCGATAAGCGGATTCTGGATCGCGTCCAGCGCCAGTTCAGGCTGCCCGGCAGGGCGCGGCTGCGTGCGGGAGAGCATTAATCCGTGTCCGGCCTGGCCGGCGCGTACCGCTCCTTCGATGGAGAAAGTGGCAATCCAGATGCGTTCGGCTAACTGCGGCGCCGGCGGGTAGAGATGGTTATCGGGATGGCCCAGCGAATCGCCGCGCCAGGCGCTGTGGATCACATGCAGATGATCGGCGAAGGCCGTTGCCCGCTGCTCGCTGGTTAAGCCAAACGGCAGAAACGAGGTCGGCGTGCCGCCGGAGCCGAAGCCCACCTCCAGACGTCCATCGGCGAGTAGATCCAGCACCGCCGCATCTTCGGCAACCCGCAGCGCGTTCTCCATCGGCAGGGTAATAATAGCGGTCCCGAGGCGGATATGTTCGGTATGCGCCGCCACGTGGGCGAGAAAGACCAGCGGCGACGGCAGGCCGCCCTCGTGCTCGTGGAAGTGGTGCTGGGCGATCCATGCGCTGTCGAAGCCGAGACGTTCGGCGTGGCGAATCTGTTCGGTTGCCAGCCGGTAGCGCTCTTGCGGGGCGGCATGGTCCAGCAGGCGGGTGAAAAAGCCCAGGCGTTTACGCGTCATGCGCTCTCCTTGCTCGGTGTCAAAACGTGAGGAATCGCGGCGATGAGCTCGCGGGTATAGTCATGCTGCGGTCGGGCGAACAGGCGGCTGACCTCGCCATGTTCAACCACCCGACCGGCGCGCAACACCGTTACGCTATGGGCGATACGGCGTACCGTGGCGAGGTCGTGGGTGATAAACAGATAGGTCAGCCCCAGCTGCTGCTGCAACTGCTGCAGCAGGGCGAGAATTTGCGCCTGGACGGTGACATCCAGTGCGGAGGTGGCTTCGTCCAATACCAGGATGGTTGGGTCCAGCACCAGCGCGCGCGCAATGGCCACCCGCTGACGCTGGCCGCCGGAGAGCTCGCGGGCGGTGCGCATCAGCAGTTCCGCCGCCAGCGCGACCCGGGCGGCGACCGCCTCAACACGGGCGCGCCGCTGTGTCGGGCTTAAGGGGTCGAAGTTTTTTAGCGGCTCTTCGATGATCTCAAACAGCGTCTGCCGCGGGTCGAGTGAGGCGAACGGGTTTTGATAGACGAACTGAATTTTGCGTCGCAGCTGGCGGCGCGCCTCGCGGCTTAAATGACCGGCGTCGATACCGTCAATAGCGACCTGGCCGCTATCCGCCTGTTCAAAACCCAGCAGGATCCGCGCCAGGGTCGTTTTACCGGAGCCCGACTCGCCCACCAGGGCGTGGGTGCTGCCGCGTTTGACCTCAAAGCTCACGCTATCCAGCGCCTGCAGTTGCGAATCGCCTAAAGCAAAGCGTTTACCGATCTCTGTGATGCGGATCGCCGGGGTTGCCAGATGCTGGATACGCGGCGCGTCCGGCGTGGGAGGGGGCCCCTGCAGGTCGCTCAACAGCTGGCGGGTGTAGGCGTGCTGCGGCGTGCGTACGACATCGGCGGTCGCGCCGTGCTCCTGAATTTCGCCGTGACGAAACACCAGCAACCGATCGGCGCGCTGCGCGGCCAGCGCCAGGTCATGGGTGACAAACAGCACCGCGGTGCCGGATTCGCGACGCAGCGTATCGAGCAGGTCAAGAATGCGCTTTTGTACGGTGACGTCGAGGGCGCTGGTGGGCTCATCGGCAATGATCAGATCCGGCTTCAGAGCGATAGCGATGGCGATTAACACCCGCTGTTTCATCCCGCCGGAAAGCTGGTGCGGATACTGGTAAAAACGCTGCTCCGGGTGGCTCAGACCGACTTTGCTCAACAGGGCCAGCATCTGCTGCTTACGTTCCGCGGCGCTGCTTTTCTGGTGCAGGCGCAGGATCTCCGCCACCTGCGCGCCGATAGTTTGTACCGGGTTCAGCGAGTTGCCCGGATCCTGCGGCACCAGGCTGATGCGGGTCCCACGCAGGCTATCCAGGCGTTTCCCCGTCCAGCTGCTGATATCTTCGCCGTTAATCAGAATCCGCCCGCCGTCGCGGCGGGCGTTGTCCGCCAGCAGACCGATAATCGCCTGGGCGGTGGTCGTTTTCCCGGAACCGGACTCGCCAACAAACGCCAGCATTTCACCGCGTTTGACGCTGAAGCTGACGTTGTGCACCACTTCGCGCCACTGCTGCCGCGAGCGGTAGCTGATACGCAGGTTTTCAACGCTTAATACGTTCATGAGCGGTCTCCACTAAATTGACGACTGATGCGGTTGGCCGCCAGCACCACGGCGATCGCCGCCAGGCCGGGAAAGGTGGTCAGCCACCAGGCGGTAGAGAGATAGTTTCGCCCCTCGGCAATCAGTAGACCCCATTCCGGCACCGGCGGCGGGGTGCCGTAGCCGAGGAAGCTCAGGGTGGAGAGGGCGAGGATCGCCTGGCCGAACTGCAAGGTGGCAAAGGCCAGCACGGCGGTCAGCGAATTGGGCAAAATATGTCGCCAGAAGACGGCGAAGAATGTTCCGCCGCTGCCAAAGGCCGCTTCGACGTAGTCGCTGTGGCGCACGCGAACCACTTCTGCGCGCGCCAGGCGGGCAAAACTGGCAATCGCGGCGACGCCAACCGCGACCGCGGCATTAACGGTGCCGAAGCCGAGTAAAATGATCACCGTTAATGACAGCAACAGCGAGGGGATCGCCAGCAGGACATCCACCAGCCGCATCGCCAGCGATTCGACGCGCCCGCCGACGGCGCCGGCCAGCGTGCCGAGCGCGGTACCGATAATCAGCCCGATAGCGACCGCCGCCAGCGCGGCGGAAAGGGAATGCACCGCGCCATAAACGATGCGGGTCCACAGATCCCGCCCAAGCTGATCGGTCCCCAGCCAGTGTCCGGCCTGCGGCGCCAGACGCTGGGCGCCGGGAATGCCTTCCAGCGGGTTGTAAGCGCTGAAGAGCTGCGGCGCAGCGGCCATCAGCAGCGCGACGATCGCCACCGCCCAGGCCAGCCACAGGCCGGGCTGAATGCGCAGGCCGCGCCAGGTCGGCACCCGGCGACGGGCGGCGCTCGCGTAATCGACCAGACTCATGCTGCACCTCCGGCCAGCGCTTTCAGGCGCGGATCGAACAGCGGCATCAGCAGATCCACCAGCAGATTAATCACCACGAAGCCGAGGGCGGAAATCATCACCACCGCCTGGAGTACGGCAATATCCTGATTATTGACCGCCTGCTGGGTCAGTTGTCCCAGGCCGCCGCGGCCAAAGACGGTTTCGGTAATTAAGGCGCCGGCAATCAGCTCGCCGAGCAGCAGACCGGCGATATTCAGCGCCGGAAGCAGGGCATTGCCGATGATATGGCGCCACAGGACGCCGGTTTCGCTCATCCCCTTGGCGCGGGCGACGGCAACAAACGGCTGCGCCGCAACCCGATCGATACTGCGCATCAGGATCTGCGCCAGCGGCGCGGAAATGGGGACCGCCACGGCGATGACCGGCAGAATCAGGCCTTGTAACGGGCCGGGGTTGATCACCGGGATCCAGCGCAGCTGGAAGGAAAAAAGCTGTATCAGGGCGATACCCAACCAGAAGGTGGGCAGGGAGATAAAGAGCACCGGCAGGGACTGCAGGGCATTGCTTAACCCACGTAGGCCCGGCAGACGTGAGGCAAAAGCGAGAATAAACGCCAGTACGACCGCCAGCGCGAATGCCGGGAGCGCCAGGCTGAGCGTTTCCGGTAAATTGCTGGCGAGCAGCGTGCTGACCGCGATCCCCGCCTGCAGCGAGTAGCCAAAATCCCCTTGCAACATCGCCGTTAAGGTGTGGGCATACTGCTTCCACAGCGGACTATCGGCGCCGTAGGCGAGACGCATCTCGGCAATTTGCGCCGGACTGAGGCCCAGATCCGGGTTCTGGAACTTGATCAATACCGCATCCCCCGGCAGCACCTGCAGCAACACGAAGGAGAGGGTAAAGGCCGCCCACAGTACCAGGAGACTCTGGCCCAGCCGTTGCAGAAGATAGTGGCTCATCGCATCCCCCTTAATGCTTTTCCAGCCAGGCGCCGTAGAACGATGGTCGGCCGACCGCTTCAAAATTGACGCCCTTCACCCACGGCGCGCCGGCGAAGACCTGCGGCTCCTCAAAGACCGGGATCACGTAGGCGTTATCCAGCAGATAGCGCTGGGCGTCGCCGGTTAACTGCAGCCGTTTTTGCGGGTCGACCTCGGCGGAAATGGCGCTCAGCAGATCGTTAAGCTTATCGTCGCGGAAGGTGTGGACTTTGTCGCTGGAGCCGCCTTTTTGCAGCAGGGCGTCGCGGTTGTCGGGGAAGAACATGCTCTTCACCACGTCCGGGTCGGCGCGGCCGACCTCGGAAACGGTCAGCGGGGTCTTCAGCGGGTCAAGGCTATCGAGGGTGCGGCTGCCGGCGTCGCCCGCCTTCACGCTCAATGCCGCGCCGACCTGGCGCCACTGCTGGGCAATCAGCTGCAGCACCTCTTTGTTTTGCGGCTGCGGCAGAGATTCATAGACCGTCAGCGCCAGGCGCTGGCCATCTTTGACCCGGATGCCGTCGGCCGCCGGTTTCCAGCCGGCCTCGTCGAGCAGTCGTCTGGATTTCGCCTGATCGAAGGTCAGCTTGTCGCTGAGGTTGACGTATCCCGCCGCGCTACTGGCGATGGCGGAAGTCGCCTGCGGATAGTTGGCGGAGAATAGCGTATCGACCACCTGTCTGGCGTTGGTGGCGTGCAGCAGCGCCTGGCGCACGCGCAGGTCGGAAACCAGCGGGTTATCCGGGCGGAAGCTGAGGCTGTCATTCACCCCGCGGGTTGGCGCGGCGTAAATCGTGAAGCCCTGGTCGGTGGCCTGTTTCTCATCGTAGGCCTGCACCTGGCGGATGAAGTCGGCCTGGCCGGCCAGTAAAGCGCCGATACGCACGCTATCTTCCGGCGTGACGATAAAGGTAATCCCGTCGAGATTGGCGGGGCCCTGTTGTGCCAGGTTTTTCGGCCCCCACTGGTAATCCTTACGCGCGACCAGCGTCAGCTCGCGCCCGGGTTTTTCCTCTTTTACCGTAAATGGGCCGGAGCCGATGATATTGCGCGCGTCGCCGAGCTCTTCAAAATTACGCGCCAGCGTACTGAGGGAAACCAGCCCGGAACCGATGGTGGCCGTGCCCTGCAGGAAGCCGGGGGAGGGTTTTTTGAAGTAGAATTTCACCGTTAACGGATCGATGACTTCACTATGGTCGTAGTTGTTGATGACTTCGGACACCGGCAGACGGTGGGCTTTATTCCCCAGCCCATAGGTATCAAAGTTTTTGGCCACCGCGTTGGCGTCCAGCGGGGTGCCGTCGGAGAAGGTCACCCCGGGGCGCAGGGTGAAGGTGTATTCGGTTTTATCGGCGTTGGTGGTCCAGCTTTCAGCGATCCACGGCTCGACCTGCAGCGTTTTCGGGTTCTGCCAGGTCAGCTTATCGGTTATCTGATTCAGCACGCCGCCGTTGGGGTAAAAGCCTCCGGCCGGCGGGTAGAGGTTGGTATGCGGCTGTTGCTCCAGGTAGATTAATGTTCCGCCCTTGACCGGCGTGTCGGCGGCCCAGACGGAAAAAGCGCCTGATAAAAAAAGGGCTGCCAGCGCGGGCAGGCGAAAACGGCTTTGCATGGTGAATTCCTTTGTTATCTATTGTCTTGCCATCATCGGGCGCGGATATTGACAAAGGAACCAAGGAATTGCGCTAAGCATTTGCGGAAAAGGCATTTGCCGCCTGTATCCGCCATACCTCGGGTTGCGGTTGGTTGACGACATTCGTTCACCCGAAATGCTTACCGGAGTCAGCTCATCGGGATTCGCTTACCTGCTGCCTGCCACGCGGAGTATGGCGCTATCAACGGAAACCAGCCATTTCATCATTGTGCGGTTAGTCGGTGCGTTTAAGATGATGAAAACGGCCTCCCGGTAGCCGGAGAGACCGCGACGATCGGCGGCGGAAATCGATAACCATACGGCCGCGAATCTGCCCCAGCTCCATCTCTTTAAAGATGGCGTTGATATCGCCCAGCGGGCGGAGCGTGACTTTCGGCACCACTTTCCCTTCGGCGGCAAACTGGAAAGCTTCGGTCAGATCCTGACGGGTGCCGACCAGCGAACCCACCACTTCGATGCCATCCAGCACCAGACGAGGAATATCGAGGCTCATCGCTTCCGGCGGCAGGCCGACGGCGACAACGCGTCCACCGGCGCGTACGGCATCAACGGCGGAGTTGAACGCCGCTTTCGCGACGGCGGTGACCACCGCGGCGTGTGCCCCACCGGTTTTTTCCTGAATAAGCTTCGCGGCATCTTCGTTGCGGGAGTTAATGGTGAGATCGGCACCCATTTCAGCGGCCAGCTGCAGCTGCGCATCGTTAACGTCAATGGCGATCGCTTTGGCATTAAAGACGTTTTTAGCATATTGCAGCGCCAGGTTACCGAGACCGCCAAGACCGTAAATGGCAATCCATTGTCCCGGTTTGATATGCGAGACCTTCACCGCTTTATAGGTGGTGACGCCGGCGCAGGTAATGCTGCTGGCCGCCGCGGAGTCGAGCCCATCAGGCACTTTTACCGCGTAGTTGGCGGTGACGATGCACTCTTCGGCCATACCGCCGTCAACGCTATAGCCGGCATTTTTTACCGAGCGACACAGCGTTTCGTTGCCGCTGTTACAGTAATCGCAGTGCCCACAGCCCTCAAAGAACCACGCCACGCTGGCGCGGTCACCAGGCTTCAGAGAGGTGACGCCCGGCCCCACCTGCTGAACGATGCCGACCCCTTCATGACCGAGGATGACCCCGGTTTTATCGCCAAAATCACCGTTTTTCACGTGCAGGTCGGTGTGGCACACGCCACAGCATTCCATTTTCAGCAGCGCCTCTCCATGTTGCAGCGGACGCAGCGTTTTTTCCGTCACATTGACCTGGCGATCGTGGGTGACAACGGCAGCCTTCATATCTACTCCTTGAAATTTGAGGAAAAAGTGGTGGTGCTTATTTGTTAATAATACTCATTAAGAGTTGGTCATTGTGATGGATAATGCAAGTTTTGTAGTGGTATATGTGGTGTTATTAAGCACTAATAGTGCAAAACTCGAACATTATTCAATGTTGTGGCTGTTAATATTGATGAAATGTGATGGTCATATTCCTTTCATGACTTAATGGCAGGCTGTAGCTGGCAAATTTCTTATAACAACAGAGTGATAATCCAATGCATCTGGTAAAAACAGCGCTCGCCGCTATGCTTTTTCTCTCCGCCGCCGCCGAGGCCCATAACGTGCTGGATTTTCCGCAGCCGGATAACAACCCGGAAGAGTTCTATGCGGTTACCGAAATCCCGGCGGGCGGTATCATCAAGTATGAAACCGACGCCAAAACCGGGTTTATTATTGCCGACCGCTTCCAGTCTATGCCGGTCGCCTATCCGGCAAACTACGGTTCGTTGACTCAATCGCTGGCCGGGGATGGCGATCCGCTGGACGTGGTGTTTTATACGCGCGCGCCGATGGCGCCAGGCACGCTGATTAAGCTGCGGGCGATCGGGGTGTTGAAGATGATCGATGGTGGAGAGAAAGACGATAAGATCATCGCCGTACCGACCAGCAAAATCGACCCAACCTACGATGACATCAAAAGTTTCAGCGATCTGCCGAAAATGGAGCAGGAGCGGCTGCAGGCCTTTTTCCGCGTTTACAAGCAATTACCGGACGGCCGGAAAAAAGTGGAGCTGAACGGCTTTAACGATGCCGAAACGGCGAAGCAGGAGATCAAACAGGCGTGGGATGCCTGGAAAGAGAAAAGTCCGCAATAAAATAAAAACGGGCGTCACCGGGCGCCTGTTATTTTTTATTTCTGCCTCCAGCCCATCTTGCCAATTTTCATCCTCATTAAAGCCGTCGTTACCGGTGTAAAACGCCAGCGGGGCGGCCGGCGCCCCGGGTTGACAGCACGCCAGGGATGATGGTTGTATTATACAACTATAAATTATTCTGTCCCCAATCCTATGACTCATACCGCACTGATTAACGAAATACGCCGCGCTTCACGCCTGATGGTCCGTGAACTCGGATTTATGCATACGACGCTGGCGGCAACCGATTATTCGCCTTCCGCGGTACACACGCTGCTGGAGATATCGGTTCGCGGCGCGATGACCGCCGCCCAGCTGGTTCAGCTTCTTGGCCTGGAGAAATCGAGCGTCAGTCGCATGCTCTCCCGGCTGCTCGCCGCGGGAGAGCTGCAGGAAAAGCCGGTCGTTAACGACGGGCGCCTGAAACAGCTTGAGCTGACGGAGAAAGGGCGGCGGACCGTGAGCCGGATTAACGACTACGCGGCGATGCGGGTGGCGACTGCCCTTGCGCATCTTGACCCCGCGCAGCAGAACGGCGTGGCGCAAGGGCTGACGACCTACGCGCAGGCGCTGGAGAAGTGTCGCGGTGAGCCGCTTTCCGCTGAGGGAAAAAGCATTGAGATCGTCACCGGCTATCGCCCTGGCATGATTGGCCGCATCGCGCAGATGCACGGCGAGTATTATGCGCGGCACCATGGGTTTGGCCATTTTTTTGAAGGCAAGGTGGCTAGCGGGCTGGCGGAGTTCGCTGCCCGACTGGCGGGCGAGCGTAATCAAATCTGGCTGGCTATACAGGGCGGGGAAATCGTCGGCTCGGTGGCTATTGATGGCGAGGATTTGGGCAACAATGAGGCCCATCTGCGCTGGTTTATTCTTGATGACAGCTGTCGGGGAAACGGGGTCGGCAGACGTTTGCTGAGAGAGGCGATGGCTTTTTGCGATCGCGCTGAGTTTTCCGCCGTTCAGCTTTGGACCTTCAGCGGCCTGAACGCTGCCCGCAGGCTCTATGAATCTTTCGGCTTTACGCTGCATAAAGAGTGGCAGGGCGAGCAATGGGGAATGATGATGACCGAGCAGCAATTTAGCCGACGGGGACCGGCGACACCCGGCGCCTGACCCGCAGCCGCGCCCGGAAAACCAATCCGGCTAAGGTACAACCCTTAGCCGGCGGTGGGGCTTAACTCAGACGGGCGTGAATTGCCGCGATCTCCTCGCGCCATTGCGCCTGTAGCTGGGGCTTCTGGTGCTTCGGCTTACGCATGATATCGTCTGCCAGCCGCTGTTCCAGGGCGATTAACCGTTCCAGAAGCGCATCGTTATCCTCGGCCTGCGCCACGATCGTCGCTATCGGCGCTGGCGCTCCGCTCCGGCGAGCGGCGCTACGCAGACGGGCATAGACGTCGTCGGCGCTGGGCCATTCGCTCAGCCCGGCATCATCAATCAGCCAGAAGCGGTTACAGCTCTGACCGATCAGCTGGCGATCGTGGCTGACCAGCAGCAGGCCGCCCGGGTAGTCCCGCAGTGAGGCGGCCAGCGCCTCTTTGCCCTCCATATCCAGGTGGTTGGTAGGTTCATCCAGCAGTAGCAGGCTATAGCGCGCCAGCGACAGGCCGACAAACAGCAGCCGGGAGCGTTCGCCCCCGCTGAGGGTACTGACCCGCTGGCCGTGACGGCTCCAGGCGAAACCGGCGGAAATCAGCGCCCGCTTGCGCACTTCCGGGGCGGCGGCGAAGGCTTCCAGCGCCTCGAGCAGGGTTGCGCTGTCTTTCAACTGATGCAGCGACTGGTCATAGTATCCGGCGTTTAAACGCGGATGCAGACGTAGCCCCTCGTCGGCGACCGGTTGCTGTATCTGCCGCCAGAGCAGGCGCAGTAGCGATGATTTCCCCCCGCCGTTACGGCCCATAATCGCCACCCGATCGCCGCTGCGCAGGCGCGCCAGCTCAGCGGTGAACAGAGCCGGCAGCCCCGGCGCCGGAGGGACCGGCAGCTGTTCCATCTCCAGCAGACGATCGGCGCGTAGGGCGTCACCGTGCAACGCCAGCCGCCACGGCGTTCCGGCGCTCAGCTCGGTTTGACTCTCCTTCAGGCGCGTGACCTGTTTTTCCATCTGTTTAGCTTTGCGCGCGAGATCTTCGTTGTCATAAACCTGTCCCCAGGTCGCCAGCCGTCGGGCGCTGGCGGTAACGCGGTCGATCTCTTTTTGCTCAGCCTTGTACCGCAGGGCATCGCTTGCATCCTGCTCCTGCAGCGCCTGACGGGCGGCGCTGCAGGGAAGAGAGAAGGCGTGCAGGGTGTTGTCGCGCAGGATCCAACTGCTATTAGTTACAGCATCCAGTAAGAGATTATCATGCGCCACCAGAACGAAGCTCCCCTGCCAGGTTTGCAGGAAGCTTTCCAGCCACAACAGGGTCGGGAGATCGAGATGATTACTGGGTTCATCCAGCAGCAGCAGGTCGGGCTGCTGAATTAACGCCCTGGCGAGCAGCAGCCGGGTATGCTGCCCGCCGCTCAGGGTCGCGGCCTGCCGGGTGAATTCCGCGGGGCTAAACCCCATTTCCGCCAGCAGACGTTCCGCCTGCCAGCGCTGATGCTCCCGTCCGGCGGCGGGAAGGCGCGCCAGAACCCCCTGAACCAGCGATTGCTGCCGTAGCGCGTCGGGTAAATGTTGCTCAACCCGCGCCAGCAGGCAATGGTGCGCCAGCGCAATGCTCCCGGCGTTTGGCGTCAGCGTACCGTCCAGCACCTGCAGCAGGGTGCTTTTGCCACAACCGTTGTAGCCGATCAGGCCAATACGGTCGCCTTGTTTTAGGGTCAGGGAGAGGTCGGTGAACAGCGGACCGAATGCCGTTTCAACATGCAGAGATTGCGCGGTTAATAATGTGCTCATAGTGAACTTACTCAAGAGTTACAGGCATGAAAATGCCTCGTCAAACATCGCTGACGATAACCCGGTAAGCCCGAGGGAAGAGAATTAAGGTCGTTGGTCTTCGCTCAAGCTGAAGTTATCGCAGCACGATACCGATAACGCTTGAGCGGGTACGATGACCAAATGTCAGTGAAAAAATAGATATTTCACGTAACGGCATTGGGGTCCTCCTTTTTTATTCAGCAAGTGGTCAGGTGCAGGCAGTGTAGAAGCAGAACGGGGGTTTGGCTAGCCGCTAAAGATAGTGGGCGCCGCGGAAAGTAAAACGGGCCTGCTGTCAGGCCCGTTAGCGCTGGAGATCAATCAGATCGATGTCCGGCGGTAGTTGCGATACTCCGGTAACCAGAAGTTATCGTTAATCGCCTGTAACAGCGCTTCTGCCGAGGTTTTCACCGCCACGCCTTGCTCCTGCGCGACCTTGCCGACCGCAAAGGCGATAGCCCGCGATACGGTTTGAATGTCTTTCAGTTCCGGTAACACCGGGCCTTCGCCGTTGTTCACCAGCGGGGAGTGTTTCGCCAGCGTTTCACTGGCGGCCATCAGCATGTCGTCAGTGACCCGTGACGCGCCGGAGGCGATAACGCCGAGGCCGATGCCGGGGAAAATATAGGAGTTGTTGCACTGGGCAATGACGTACTGCTTATCTTTCAGCATAACCGGCGCAAACGGGCTGCCGGTGGCAACCAGCGCTTCACCGTCGGTCCAGCTAAGAATATTCTGTGGCGTGGCCTCCACGCGGGAGGTCGGGTTCGACAGCGGCATCACGATCGGCCGCGGGCAGTGCTTATGCATCTCGCGAATAATCTCTTCCGTGAACAGCCCCGGCTGACCTGAAACGCCGATCAGAATATTCGGTTTGACGTTGCGCACGACATCCAGCAGGGAAAGGACCTCGTTAGTGGTGTCCCACTGCTGCAGATTTTCCCGCTTCTGGACCAGTTTGCTCTGGAACGGCAGCAGGTTCGGCATCCCATCGGTCAGCAGACCGAAACGATCGACCATAAACACGCGCTGACGGGCTTCTTCTTCGCTTAACCCCTCGCGCTGGATCTGGGCGATGATCTGCTCGGCAATACCGCAGCCGGCGGAACCGGCGCCGAGGAAGACGATTTTTTGCTCACTCAGCTGCCCGCCCGCGCCGCGACTGGCGGCAATCAGCGTACCCACGGTCACCGACGCGGTGCCCTGGATATCATCATTAAACGAGCAGATTTCATTGCGGTAGCGGTTGAGCAGCGGCATCGCGTTCTTCTGCGCGAAGTCTTCGAACTGCAGCAGAACATCCGGCCAGCGGTGCTTAATCGCCTGGATAACATCATCGACGAACGTGTAATACTCGTCGTCGGTCACGCGCGGATGACGCCAGCCCATATACAGCGGATCGTCGAGCAGCTGTTGATTGTTGGTCCCCACGTCCAGCACGATCGGCAGGGTGTAGGCCGGGCTGATACCGCCGCAGGTGGTGTACAGCGAAAGCTTACCGATCGGGATCCCCATCCCGCCGATACCCTGGTCGCCCAGACCGAGAATACGTTCTCCGTCGGTGACCACGATGACTTTCACGTTGTGGTTCGGCACGTTTTGCAGGATATCGTCGAGGTTGTGCCGGTTCTGATAGGAGATAAACACGCCACGGGAGCGGCGGTAAATCTCAGAGAAGCGTTCGCAGGCGGCGCCGACCGTCGGGGTATAAATGACCGGCATCATCTCATCGAGATGGTTGCCAATCAGTCGATAAAACAAGGTTTCGTTGGTGTCCTGGATGTTGCGCAGGTAAATATGCTTGTCGATCTCAGTTTTAAACCCCTGATACTGGATCCATGCGCGTTCAGCTTGTTCTTCTATTGTTTCAACAACTTCTGGCAGCAGGCCGAGCAGGTTAAAGCTGCTGCGCTCTTCCATGCTGAAGGCGCTACCTTTGTTGAGAAGGGGAAATTCGAGCAGAACGGGACCAGCGTAGGGGATATACAGAGAACGGTTTTTCTTATGGGTGAATTGCATCGCACTAACTCCTTGATGTTCACTTCAGACCCGAGCGCGGCGATAGGCGTGCGGGCTGGCAGGGAATGCAGCGGGGCAGAGTATAGAGCAGTTGTTATCAAAGAGGGGGAGATTGTCTTAAAAAAACACCATCCTGATACAAGGACGGTGTTTTTATCATCACTCAGCTGAAATATTAGCCAGCGCGGCGCTTGCGGCCGGTGGCATGGGCGTGGTTAATCGTCGTTTCCACATCGCCGTCCAGCACCACTTTTTTCTGCTGGGAAAGCTTATAGTTCAGACCGAGAAGATGACGTGCCTGATGGTTCGATTTCATTCTTACTCCTTAATCCAGTTCTGTTTCAAGGACAAGCCCGGCGTTGCCGGACGAAATGTAACCCTAAGAACGATACGTTATCGGTACCGCGCTATGTATGGTGGTCTATTTTTCCGCCCATGGCAACCTTGTGCGGGCAAATGTTATGCCGGGACCGTGATTATTGAGCGGCAAATAACGCCCGAAGCGGCCCTTAACCCGGCGAAATTTATCACCATTCCCCGCGGCGGCTTTTTGTTATCTCCCGCACAATTATTAATTTTCACAACCAGTTAGTGAAATTACGTAATTGTGATAATAGGCATAAACATTACCTTGATGAGTGCTGTACCGAGCGCCCTCGCCGGGCGTTATTAATGGGGAATATAATAAAAAGGACAATAAATTGAAAAAGATTAATTATGAGGAGTTGCGCGTATATAGAAAAAGACCGATTACGCTGCTGCGCTCCTTAGGTTATGCCATGAACGATCTCAACGGGTCGGCATGGGGAACGTTGGTCGGCTCTTACCTGATGATATTCCTCAGCACCTGGGCGGGGTTAAATGCCGGGGTGGTGGGCACCATGTTATTCGCGCTGAAAATACTGGATATGATCGTCTGTGGCGTGATTGGCGGCGTTTCCGATCAGCTCTTCCGCACGGCAATCGGGCGTAGACTGGGGCGCCGGCATATTTTATTTTTGATCGGCGCGACGCTCACCTTAATCTGTTTTCCGCTGCTGTTTACGGTCCATGTCGGCTCTTATCTGTGGTATTTCGTGGTGCTGTTCCTGCTTGATACCGCCCAATCGTTTAATAATATTGCCTATGAAACGCTCGCTACGGAAATGACCGATAAAGCGCACGAGCGGGTGAAGCTGAGCTCCGTGCGGATGTTTGTCTCCGCCTTTGGCACCTTCGCCGTCACCGGTTTGCCGGCGGTGCTGCTGGCGATGCTGGGCAGCGATAGCGCCCAGGCCTACACCATTTCCGGGATTGTGTTTGGCATTGTTCTGTTTGCCGGAACCGTCATTACCTGGCTGACAACCTGGGAGTTTTCCCCAGGATATGTTGCAGCGTTCGAGAACAGCGCTAAAGAGCAGCGGTCGAAAAATATTATTTACTCTATCAATGAATATCTTCATGTGATGAGAACCAAAGCCTGCCGCCGAACCTGTGTTATCTATTTTGTATCCTACTTCGCGAAGGACTGTTTCAATACCGCCTTTTTCTTCTACGTCGTATTTATCCTGGGTCTGTCGCAGGGGATGGCGCAGACCGCTTCGTCGCTCTCTATTATTGGATTGATCGTGGTGCCGATCGCCACCTTTTTTATGTTTAAATTCGGGCCGAAATGGCTGTGGTCAATGGCATTTTCGCTGATGATCGCCGTCCTCATTTATTATCTGGGGCTATATGTCTTTCATATTCAGCTCTCCGATGGCGCGGCCTTTGTGACCATTCTGATATTGTCAGCCTTATTCCAGATTGGCCGCCAGACGATGGAATATACGGTGTGGAACGTGATTCCGCTGGTGCCGGATGTTGATACTCTGGTTTCCACCAAGCTGCGGGCAGGAACCTTTGCCGCCTGCCAGACTTTTACCCGTAAATTAACCGGCGCGATCGGCTCGGCGATTATTGGCTGGATCCTCGCATTTGGCGGATTTGATAAATCGCTGGCGGTGCAAACGCCCGCGGCACAAATGGCTATCATGACCGCATTTATTTTTATTCCGCTCATTTGCCTGATTTACTCCCTGTATCTGATTCGCACCTTCAATCTGAATCCGCAAACCCACAAGGTCGTTAAGGCCGAGATGGACCGCCTGCAGCAGGGGGGCGCCAAAGAGGACGTAGACCCGAGAACCCGGGCCATCGTCGAGGATCTCACCGGCTACGCTTATGATGAAATTTGGGATGTAAAAAAATGACCACCTATATTGCCAGCGACAATACCGACCTGCAGACCCTGATTGACGAGGCCGCCCGGACGGCCAGCGAGGAGCAGCGCGCAGAGATTCTCTTTCCTCCGGGGACCTGGCTGACGGGGCCGTTGACCCTGCACAGCCATATGACCCTCACCCTGGAGGCTGGGGCAACGATCCGCTTTATTGCCGACCCGCAGCTCTACCCGCCGGTCTGGACGCGCTGGGAGGGGATCGAATGCTATGCGCTGCATCCGCTTCTGTACGCCGCGGATGCCTGCAACATTACCCTTCGCGGGGCGGGGGTGATTGAGGGGGCCGGTCAGTGGTGGTGGGATACGTTCCGTCAGATTGAAGAGGAGGACCGCCAGGCGCCACGGGAAAGCTGGGAGCTGCAGCTGGCGGCGCTGAATCCGGATTACCGTTCTCGCCCCGGCGGCGGCGGGCGTCCTCAGACCCAGTTCCTGCGCCCGCCGCTGGTTCAGTTCTGGAAATGCTCGGCGATTCGCCTGCAGGGGATCACCTTGCAGAACTCCCCGTTCTGGACCCTGCATACCGTCTATTCCCGTGACATCGTCATCAGCGGAGTGAAAATCCTCAATCCGGCCGATGCCATCAATACCGATGCCATCGATCTGGATTCTTCCGAGAATATTACGATCGAGGATTGTCTGTTGGATGTGGGTGACGATGCGATTACCTTAAAATCCGGCTCGGGGGCGGACGGCCTGCGCATCAACAGACCCACCCGCAACGTCACGGCGCGCCGCTGTCGTATCCTCGCCAGCCATGGCGGCATCGCCATTGGTTCGGAAACGGCGGGGGGGATTGAAAATGTGTCGGTGAGCGATTGCGTTTTCGAAGGTACCCAGCGGGCGATTCGCCTGAAATCGCGGCGTGGACGAGGCGGTACGATTAAAAACATCACGTTGCGCGATTTGACGATGGATGGCTGCTGGTGTCCGATTGTGATCGGTCAATATTTTGCCCCTGGCGTGCTGGCGCATGAACGCGAGGTAACGCTTTCCGAACGGCCGCAGCCGCTGAGCGCAATGACGCCGCACATCCGCGATATCCAGATTGAGAATGTGCTGGCGACCAACGTGCTCTCCAGCGCCGCGTTTATTGTCGGGCTACCGGAAGCGCCGATCGACAATGTGCGCATCAGAAACTTTAGCTACACGCTGGCGCCTGAAGAACGGCTGCTGGAGACCTGGAATACGGAGCCCACGGAAGGGCATTTTCACGACGACGATCGCGGTATTAAGGTGATTAACGCCCGAAATGTGAAAATTCAGTAACCCAGCGCGGCAGGCGGCGCCTCAACCCGGGGCCTGAACGTTGTCAGGCCCCGGGTCAGTTGCAGGCGACGCTTGTTACCACTTCATCTCTCCGGTATTCACTTTCGCGCTGAGCTCGAGAGAACTCTCTTCCGCCAGGTTTGGCCAGCGCTGCTTCATTTCGGCAATCACTCCGGCGGAATCTTGATGGGCTTTCAGCGCCTGCTCAAACTGCTGCAGATAGTCGCGGGTGAAAACAATCGCGCGATCGCCGGCCGGCGGCGTCCCGAGATAGTGGCCCGGAATCACCTGCTGCGGGTGCAGGGCGGCCATGTCGTCGAGCGTGGTGCGCCACTGCTGACGACTTTCCGCGCTCTGGGTGTCGGCGGTCCAGACGTGCATGCCCCAGGCCACGCCGGTGCCGCCGAGGATCGCTTTATTAGCCGGGATCCAGACGAAGGCCGCATAGCGCTGCGGCTGGAGGATCTGGACTTTCTCACCGTCGATGGTAAAGGCGTTAGCTTCGATGACCTGCGGCGTATAAAGCTGCTTCGGCGCGCCGTCTTTCATCTGCGGGCCCCAGAAGGCCAGTTTTGCCGATTTGGTCGCCTCAATGTGCTTAACCACCTCGGAGGTCGCCACGATTTTTGCCTGCGGGAAGGCCTTCACCAGCGGCTCAAGGCCGAAGTAAAAGTCCGGGTCGCCGGAGGTGATGACGATGCGGGTCAGCTTTTTGCCGCTTTTACGGATCATCTCCACCAGCTTCTCGCCGTCTTTAACGCTGAACTGCGCGTCAAACAGCACCGCCTCATGCGGGCCGGAGGCCAGCGTCGAGTTGACGGCGAAAATGCCTTTATCCTGCGGGTTATAGGTCTGCAGTGTTAAAGGGGCGGCAAAAGCGGCGCTGCTGAACAGCGCGGCGGCGATGGCAAGGGCGGATAATTTCATGGTGTTTTTCTCAATGTCAGATGAATAGCGCTATTGTACGTACTTCCTGATTTGCGAAAATTCCTGAAAAAAGAGATGCTGAGTTTCATAAAACGTGCAGATGGAAACAAGGAATGGACAGAATTATCGCCGCGCAGGTCTACATGCGGATTTGCGAACTGGGGAGCCTGAGCGCGGCAGCCCGCGCGCTGGGGATGTCGCGGCCGATGGTCAGCCGCTATCTGGAACAGATGGAACATTGGGCCGGAACCCGGCTGATACACCGTTCGACCCGCAAGCTTACCTTAACAGCCGCCGGGGAAAAGGTGCTGCAAAAAACACGCAGTCTGACGCAGCTGTCTGACGAAATCGCCGGGCAGACCGAGCGCGCGGTGCCCAGCGGGACGCTGCGCGTCGCCTGCGCCCACTTTACGGCCATGCAGCTGATTTCGCCGCTGCTGCCGGATTTCCTCGCCCGCTATCCACAGCTGCGTCTGGAGCTGGATATCAATAACCATCCGGTGAGTCTGATCGGCGAGCGGATAGACGTCGCGATTCGGATTACCGACAACCCGGAGCCGGGGGCCATTGCCCGCCGGCTCGGCGTCTGCCGTTCGGTGCTGTGCGCGTCACCGCGCTGGCTGCAGCTGCACGGACAGCCGCAGACGCTGGCGGATCTGACCCGGCATAACTGCCTGCACTACAGCCATTTCGCCACGCCAACCTGGCAGTTCAGCGATCCGCAGGGCGAAACCGTCTCCGTGGCGGTCTCCGGCAACCTGAGCGCCGGGATCTCCTCATTGCTGCTGGAAGCCGCGGTGGCCGGCTGCGGCATTGCGATGCTGCCGGAGCTGGAGGCGCAGCGCGCCCTGAACAGCGGTGCGCTAAAGCCGGTGCTCCCGGACTGGACGCCGAAAGCGCTTAGCGTGTATGGAATCTATCTCTCACGTGACTATCAGCCCAGCGCGCTGCCGCTGTTTCTTGACGAGGTCCAGCAGCAGCTGGCGCAACTCAGCTAAGCAGAACGGATAACGCCTGCGAGGGCCTGCTTAAAGGAGCGTTTGCACAGATAAAACTGCGGGTGGCCGGGGATAATTCACGCGCCCGCCATGTGTATGAGGTCAGCGGCTTGCGGGTCACCGGTGTCAGTATGAGTCAGAATATTGACGAGCAATAGCGCCGGTGACGATTGAGGCATTCTTCATCAATAGCATGTCGAATACCGCATCCGGGCCTATACTTAGTCCTTTCACGGCAAATAAGGAGCGAATTCATGGCAATTCATAAGAAAGGTCAGGCGCACTGGGAAGGCGATCTCAAAAGCGGTAAGGGGACGGTTTCGACGGAGAGCGGGGCGCTGAGCCAGCAGCCCTACGGTTTCAATACCCGTTTTGAAGGGGTGAAGGGCACTAACCCGGAAGAGCTGATCGGCGCGGCCCATGCCGCCTGCTTTTCCATGGCGCTGTCGCTGATGCTCAGCGAAGAGGGCTACACGGCAACGTCGATTGATACGGTGGCCGTTGTCACCCTGGACAAATCCGACGGCGGGTTTGCGATCACTAAAGTGGCGTTGCAGAGTCAGATTGTGCTTCCGGGCATCGATGCCGATGTCTTTGACGGCATCATTCAGAAAGCCAAAGCCGGTTGCCCGGTTTCGCAGGTGTTAAAAGTCGATATTAGCCTCGATTATCAGCTTAATCCTTGATCGTCCGGTGCCCGTTAACGACGGGCATTCCCTTCCGCGGTTTATACCGATAAAGTCACCTCTGGCACATGAGTCCGGCGCCGAATAATGGTATGTTTTGCTGTCACGGACAGAATCAGGCACAGCAATGACCCGCATACGTGGAATGATAGAAGCTCAGGTACTGGGCTTAACCGGCATGGCGCTGAAAGAGATCGACTTTGAGCATCCGAAAGGGGAGCCGGGACTGTTTGGCCCGCAGTCAGCCATCTGGCAGGTGCATGGCGATTTCACCTCGATGCTCTGCGGCGGCGTGAGCGCGCTGCTCTTGCAGATGCTGCATCCGCTGGCGCTGGCTGGCGTCTGGGACCACTCCAACTTCCGGGAAGATATCTTTGGCCGCCTGCGGCGCACCAGCCAGTTTATTTCCGCCACGACCTTTGGCACCACCGTCGACGCCGAGCGCCTGATTGCCAAAGTGCAGGGTATTCACTTACGGGTCAGCGGGCAGGACAAGGACGGCACGCCTTATGCCGCCAGCGATCCGGAGCTGCTCACCTGGGTTCATGTGGCCGAATGCAGCAGCTTTATGGCTTCACATCTGCGCTATAAGCGCACGGTAGTGAGTCAGGCCCGCCAGGAACAATATTTCCACGAGGCGGGCGAGATCGCCCGTCGTCTGGGGGCGCGGGATATCCCCGTCACCCCGCAGCAGGTTGCGGAGTATTTACACGATATGCGCCCGCGTCTGCGCTGCGATGAACGCACGCGGGAGGTGGCGAAGGTGCTGCTGACTACCCGTTTACCGGGTCGGTTGAGCCGGCCCGTCGGGCATCTGCTGATGCGCGCCGGAATCGATCTACTGCCGCCGTGGGCGCAGGCGATGCTGTCTCTGCCGCTGAGTCCTCTGCAACGGCATACCGCCCGTCTGGCGGTCCACGGCGTGGCGAGAGTGCTGCGCGCTTCGGTGCGCAACGGCGCCTATCATTGCGCGATGCGGCGCATGGCGGTCAATTAACCCACGGCGACGCTAGCCGGAAACCGCTCCGGCCATTATTCAGCGCGAAAAATACCCACGCCACTTATATTTCCAGCCTGCTTAGCGACGCCGTATGGATTAATTTTTTTCTATTCCTTGACATTCCCTCGTTATTTATAGGTTATATGCAGCAACGGCGCAGCGTTAAATCCGCCGCGCGCTTTTCATTTTCGCAAATAGGGTGGGACTCCATGCAGATTAATGAACCTCAGGCCATAACTTTACCGCTGCCGCGCACGGCCATTTTTATCGTCGCCACGGTTGCGCGCTCGGCGGAAAGTCTCGCGCGGGTTCGCGACTGGTGCGATGATTTTGCCGCCGTGGTGCGCTCAGTCGGTACCCGCATGCCTCAGGCCGGGTTGTCCTGCATCTGCGGTTTTGGCGCCGACATCTGGCCTCAGCTGTTTGGCCAGCCGATGCCGAAGCAGCTGCATCCGTTTCGCAGCGTCGGTAGCGGCGAACGCGTGGCCGTCTCAACGCCGGGCGATCTGCTACTGCACATCCGTTCAGATGATATGGGGCTAAGTTTCGAGCTGGCCGCGCAGCTGATGGAAAAACTGGGCAGCGCGGTGACGGTGGTGGATGAAGTCCACGGCTTTCGCTATTTCGACCGACGCGCGATGATTGGCTTCGTCGACGGCAGCGAGAACCCGCAGGGGCGGGCGGCGGCGGATTTCACCCTCATCGGCGATGAAGATGCCGATTTTTCTGGCGGCAGCTATGTGATTGTTCAGAAGTATTTGCATGATATGGCCGGCTGGAACGCCCTCACCGTCGAGCAGCAGGAGCGCATTATCGGACGCAAAAAAATGAGCAACATTGAACTGGACGCCGACGTTAAACCCTCCTGTTCGCACAGCTCGTTAACCACGCTTGAGGAGAACGGCGAGGAGGTGAAAATCCTGCGTGACAACATGCCGTTCGGTAAGCCCGGGATGGGGGAGTTTGGTACCTATTTTATCGGCTATGCCCGTTCGCCGGCGCCGATGGAACAGATGCTGGAAAACATGTTTGTCGGCCGCCCGGCAGGCAATTACGACCGCCTGCTTGACTACAGCCGCCCGGTGACCGGTAGCCTGTTTTTTGTGCCGTCGGCCACGCTGATGGCGTCGTTATCCTCCCGCAGCGGCAATCAGTCACGGCAGTAACAGAATAACCCTGTGGAAATTCGGGGAAAGCAATTTCCCCGCACTTTATTTCATCGCCACGCCCGGCTGGCATATTGCCTGATAAATAAAAAGGGAACATAATTCCGCGGCCATTATTTTCATCGCTAATTAATGGTCAATAGCAACCGCATTATCGCGTGTATGTCCAATAAAATAATCCACTCGGTTAATAGATATTATCTATATCCTAAATAGTGCGAGTTGCAGGACGGCGGCAAGTAAAAGAATCCCCAGGAGCTGACTCAAGTAAGTGACCGGGGAGCGAATACAGCCGCCGCATAGGCAGCTTGAAATATGACGGGTATATAACCAGAATGGGCGTTCAGGAAGTAATACCATGATCATCCGGCCAGAACAACACTGGTTCCTTCGTCTGTTTGACTGGCACGGCTCCGTGCTGTCAAAAATCGTCTTTCGCCTGCTGCTTAATGTCCTGATGTCGATTGTCGCCATCATCAGCTATCAGTGGTATGAGCAGCTGGGGATCCACCTCACCGTGGCGCCCTTTAGCCTGCTGGGGATTGCCATCGCCATTTTTCTCGGGTTCCGCAACAGCGCCAGCTACAACCGCTTTGTGGAAGCGAGAAACCTGTGGGGCACGGTCTTAATTGCCGAACGCACCCTGACGCGCCAGCTAAAAAATATTCTGCCGGCAGAGAGTGCGACGCATAAAAAAATTGCCGGCTACCTGATCGCTTTCAGCTGGAGTCTGAAACACCAGTTACGTAAAACCGACCCTACAGACGATCTTCTCCGCCTGCTGCCCCGCGCTAACGTGACGGAAATCCTCGCCAGTTCGATGCCGACTAACCGGATCTTATTGCTGGTGGGTCATGAGCTGGGTCAACTGCGTGCCGCGGGGAAGGTGAGCGATATCACCTATGGTCTGATGGACAATAAACTCGATGAGCTGGCCCACGTGCTGGGGGGCTGCGAGCGTCTGGCCAGCACGCCGGTGCCCTTCGCCTACACCCTGATTCTGCAGCGTACCGTCTACCTGTTCTGCGCTTTGCTGCCGTTCGCGCTGGTCGGCGATTTGCACTACATGACGCCCTTTGTCTCGGTCTTTATCTCGTACACCTTTCTCTCGTGGGATTCTTTGGCGGAAGAGCTGGAAGATCCGTTTGGCACGGCGGCGAACGATCTGCCGCTTAACGCCATGTGCAATACCATCGAGCGCAACCTGATGGATATGACCGGGCAGCATCCGCTACCGGAAATCATCCAGCCCGATCGGTACTACAACCTGACCTGACCGTCCCCCGTGGTAACTGTTAAATAAGTTAAATCTAACGTGTGATAGATAACATTGATTATACAGTTACGATCCTGATTGTTATGCTTTCGTTAACAAAAACTCCGCTGCCGTCCAGCGCGGTGAGCGGAACGTTATCACGATGCGGATCGCCCGGATAAGACGATTTAACGCACGTATCACCTGCTTATCGAAGGCGCATTCAGGAGTAGATATGACCCAGAAAAGACGCTCAGTACCTGGCGTCCATCCTTACGATGGTCCCGCCGGCGGTTGGGGTGCACTCAAAGCCACGGCCATCGCCGTCCGTACCCAAATGGATGCCCTTGATGCTCCGGTTACGCTGCTACGGACCAACCAGCCTGACGGTTTTGACTGCCCCGGCTGCGCGTGGCCGGACAAAGAACATAAATCCACTTTCCAGTTTTGTGAAAACGGCGCCAAAGCGGTGACCTGGGAAGCGACCAGCAAACGCGTGACGCCGGAGTTCCTGGCGGCGAATACGGTCAGCTCGCTGTTGACCAAAAGCGATTTTGAACTGGAAGGCTACGGGCGTCTGACCCGCCCGCTGGCCTACGATCGCGCCAGCGATACGCTGCGCCCGGTCTCCTGGGAAAGCGCCTTTAGCCGTATTGGCGAGATAATCCGCGGGATGCAGCCGGATGAAGTCGAGTTCTATACCTCCGGCCGCGCCTCGAATGAAGCGGCCTGGCTGTTCCAGCTGTTTGCCCGTGAACTGGGGACCAACAACTTCCCGGATTGCTCCAATATGTGCCATGAGGCGACCAGCGTCGGGCTGCCGCAGTCGATCGGCATCGGCAAAGGGACGGTATCGCTGGATGATTTTGACAACACCGAACTGGTTATCTCCATCGGCCATAATCCGGGAACAAACCACCCGCGCATGATGGGGACCCTGCACGAACTGGCGCGCCGCGGCGTGCCGATCATCGTCTTCAACCCGCTGAAAGAGAGGGCGCTGGAACGTTTTGCCGACCCGCAGAGCGTCATTGAGATGGCGACCTACAGCTCGACCAATATCGCCTCGACCTACTTTCAGGTGAAGGCCGGCGGCGATGCGGCGGCGCTGAAAGGCATTGCCCGGGCGCTGCTGCAGATGGAAGAGACGCGCGGCAACGTCCTGGATCATGCTTTTATCGCCGAACACACTCTGAATTTCCCGGCATTTTCCGCCGATATTCTGGCGACCAGCTGGCAGGATATCGAGCGCGAATCGGGCCTGAAGCGCAGCGATCTTGAGCGGGTTGCCGAGGCGTATGCCAAATCCAACGCCACCATCATCACCTACGGGATGGGCATTACCCAGCACAACAGGGGTACCTCGAACGTCAGGCTGATTGCCGACCTGCTGCTGATGCGCGGCAATATCGGCAAGCCGGGGGCCGGGATCTGCCCGCTGCGCGGTCATTCCAACGTTCAGGGCAACCGTACCGTCGGCATCACTGAAAAACCGGGGGCGGAGTTTCTGGCGAAGCTGCAGGAAGTATTCGGCTTTGTTCCGCCGCAGGGACACGGACACGATGCGGTGAAAGCGCTGCAGGCGATGATCGAAGGGAAATCGAAGGCGCTGCTGTGCCTCGGCGGTAACTTTGCGGTGGCGATGCCCGATCGCGAACGGGCCTTCCCGGCGATGCAGGGGCTGGATCTGAGCGTACATATCGGTACCAAGCTGAACCGTTCGCACCTGCTGGTGGCGAAAGAAACCTTCATTCTGCCATGCCTTGGCCGTACCGAACTGGATATTCAGGAAACCGGACGTCAGTCGATCACCGTCGAAGATTCGATGTCGATGGTGCATGCTTCGTCGGGCAAACTGAAACCGGCCTCGCCGTTCCTGCGTTCTGAACCGGCGATCGTGGCAGGGATGGCAATAGCGACGCTGACCGATACAAAAATCGACTGGCAGGCGCTGGTGGCGGATTACGATCGCATCCGCGAGCTGATTGAACGCACCATTCCGGGCTTTGACAACTACAATGAGCGTATTCGTCACCCGGGGGGTTTCCGTATGCCGCTGCCGCCGACGGAGCGCATCTGGCCGACGCCAACCGGCAAGGCGATGTTCTCGGTATTCCACGGCGTGCATGAAAACGTTCAGGTTGCTGGCGATGATGTGATGTGTCTGGTCACGTTGCGCAGCCACGATCAGTACAACACCACGATCTATGCCATGGATGACCGTTACCGCGGTATCTTTGGCCGCCGCGATGTGCTGTTTATGAATGAACAGGATATGGCGCAGCAGGGGCTGGAGCACGGCGACCGGGTGGATATCACCACCGCGCTGCCCGATAGCGACCTGCGTCTCGAGGATATTACGCTGGTGGCCTACAGCATCGCCCCTGGCACCGTCGGGGCCTATTATCCGGAAGCGAACGTGCTGGTGCCGTTGGATTATCTTGATGAAGAGAGCGGAACGCCATCCTACAAATCAGTGCCGATACGGCTGACCCTGCGCTCGAAAGAGATCGGGCCCGTGGCCGGAATGCGCTAAATCGTCTGCGACTTGCTGCCGGCAGAAGCCGGCAGCAACGACCTCGCTATCCTGGTGTCAGCATTAGCTTGATACCCAGCCCGACAAAACCGGCGGCGAACGCCACCCGTAGCCCCAGCAATACCCGCGGGCGGGTGAGCACGTATCCGCGCATGGCCGCCGCAAATGCCCCGTATAGCATAAATATCAGCAACGTCATCAGCATAAAAGCGCCGCTGAGCGTCAGCATCTCCTGCAGCGGAGTGGCGCTATCGCTGCGGATAAACTGCGGTAAAAAGGCGAGGAAAAAGAGCGGCAGCTTCGGATTGAGGAGATTAATCAGCACCGCGTGGAGTACGATCTCCCGCGGCGATCCGCCGTGCCCGTGACCGTCTGGCGTCAAGGCGTCACCCTGGCGGAGCGTGGTCCACGCCATGTACAGTAGCCAGCCGACGCCGAGCAGCTTAATGGCGGCGAAGGCCGCGGGAACGCGCAGCAGAATCGCCGCCAGTCCGGTGACGGCAGCGAGCAGATGCGGAATGATGCCGAGGGTACAGCCGAGAGCGGCGGCGAAGCTGCTGCCTCTTCCGGCGGTCAGAGCGGTGGCGATGGTATAGAGCGTCCCGGTTCCGGGGGCGATGACGACCATCAGGGCGGTGAAAAGAAACTCAGGACTGATAAGCGACATGGAAGTGTTCCTGCGTGAGAAATCGGTCACGCAGAGTATTTCTTAAGGGCATCAGGGCGTATTGAACAAAATTGCGCTGCCTCTTAGCGCATCGCCTGAACGCTGCCCGGGGTGATGGCGAACTGTTTCTGAAAGGCGCGGGTCAGGTGGCTCTGATCGGCGAAGCCGGCCATCAGCGCGGCCTCGGCAGGGGGATGGCCGCTACGCAGCAGCCGGCGCGCCAGGCGCACCCGGGACTGCACCAGGTAGGCGTGAGGAGTCATGCCGGTTTCACGGGCAAAGCTACGAATCAGCTGAAAGCGGCTGATGCCGCACAGCGCGGCGAGGTTTGCCAGCGAGATCTTTTCCCCGGGAGCATCATCGAGATAGGCTTTTGCCCATGCGATGGCGGGGGAAAAGCGCTGTGCGACCGGTGGGATAACGCGATGGTAGTGGGTTGCCCGCAGCAGGCAGAGCAGAAGCGCCTCTTCGATGGCCGTTTCATCAGCGCCAGGGGCGGTGATTTCGCGAAACAGGCGCAGCATGAGCTGGCGCAGGTGAGGGTCATCAACTACCGGGCGTAACAGGATATCTTCGGCCCTTATGCCGTCCTCAAATTCAGCGGTGACGATCTGCGGCTCGATATACACCATCTGCCAGCTGCGGGGGCCGCGCAGGGGGACGCCGTCGTGTATTTCGCCCGGGTTAACCATGATCATATTCCCGGCCGCGGCGTCGACCTGGCCGATATGACTCCATGAACGCTGGGCCCCATGGGTAAAAATACCCAGACCGAACTGGTCATGCGAATGGCGTGAAAAATGCCGCTCCGTCTGCAGCGTCATGGCTTCAAGACCGGGCAGGGTTAACCGGTGCTGCTGAACGTGATGAAGGCGAGGTTTCATCTGCTTCTCCGGCGTTGGTCACTACGCGAGTGTAGCCCGGTAAGCGCCGGATGGGCAAATGCGGCGTACCTTGTATTTGTCCGATACTGAACGTAACATTTAACTAACATATTTTTTACGGCGCGAGGGGAGTCTGCATCGCGCCCGCGCGTTCGGTCTACGGACGCCAACATGACTGGATTAACAATGGATATCAAACAGCTCAAATACCTGATCGCACTCGATCAAACGCGTCATTTTGGCCAGGCCGCGGCGCAGTGCCATATCACTCAGCCGACGCTGTCGATGCGTATCCGCAATCTGGAAGAGGAGCTCAATCTGGTTCTGATTCAACGCGGGCAGCGGTTTGAGGGGTTTACCGCCGAAGGCGAGCGTATTCTCGCCTGGGCACGGGCGCTGCTGGCGGCGCACGATGGGCTGGAAGCGGAAGCGGCCATTTGCCGCGGTCAGATGGTGGGGCAACTGCGGGTGGGAATGGTACCGCTGGCGAGCCTGAACCCGATGCAGCTGATTAAGCCGTTGACGGAGAAGTACCCCGAGCTTCAGTTCAGCCTGCTGTCGCTGACCTCAGAGCAGATTATTGATGGCGTGAGCCGCAATCAGCTCGATCTGGGGATTTGCTATCTGCACCATGTCGATAGCCAGCTTTTTAACGTGAAGTGGCTCCCGGCGACGCGGATGGGGCTGCTGCATGATAAACGCCATTTTCAGTTCGACGAGGGCATCCCCGGCTGGGATACCCTGGCCGCCTTGCCGCTCGGTTTTCTCACTAAAGGAATGTATTACCGCGAATCCATCGAAATGAGCTTCAAGGGCAAAGGGCTGACGCCGAAATATGTTTTTGAAAGCGACTCCACGTTCCAGATTATTCAGGCGGTCCAGGCGGGCATTTGCTGCGCAATTATGCCGCTCAACAATGGACTGGAGGAGCTGAGCGACAATCTGGAGATTATCCCGATTGCCGAAACGGCAGTGGATTCTATGCTGGCGCTGATCATGCGTAACAAAGAGCCGGTGTCGTCGCTGGCGGAAAAATGCTTTGCCGATGCCCAGGCGATTTTTGGCTAACTAAACGCGGCTTCAGCCGTTCTTTATTTAAACGCCCGGCGGCGCTAATCGCGGGCAATATTCGGTAAGTTATTCAGTCTAGGGTAGCGCCGCCAGGGAGACCCCGGCGGCGAAGCGGTTAATCAGATATTTTCCAGCCGAATACCGCGGGTTTTCGGGCCATAAATGCCGACCGAGAGCATGACCATCAGCATACTGGCCACGATAAAGCTAATCACCCCCGGCGTCCCGGCGTATTGCAGAATCACCCCAATTAGAATACTGGTGATCGCCGTCGACAGGCGGCTGAACGAGTAGCAAAAGCCAACCGCTCTGGCGCGAATGCGGGTCGGGAAGATTTCCGCCTGATAGGCGTGGTAGCTGATGGTCAGCCAGGCGTTGGACCAGGTGATCATAAACCCGCAGATCACCAGCATCACCGGGTTATTCTGCAGGGCGAACAGGGTGCCGAACACCACCGTCATCAGCGCGGAGAGTACGATTTGCCACTTATTCTCAAAGCGGTGCACGAAGCGGGTACAGAACAAGCAGCCCAGCGGATAGGCAAGAGTGATAAAGAACGCGTACAGCAGGCTGTGAGTGATGCTGGCTCCCTGGCCGGACAGCAGCGCCGGCAGCCAGTTGCCAAAGCCAAAAAAACCGATGGCCTGGAAGAAGTTCATCACCATCAGCATGATGGTCCGCCGGCGATATTCCGGCGCCCAGATCTCTTTAAAGGTCCCGCTTTTGTTTTGCTCCTGCCGGGTATCAGGAATATGCTGCGCCGACGGCGCGACGCCGCAGCGTTGTTCCATCTGGCACATCACCGCGTGCGCATCATCGTGCCGGCCTTTCACTTCCAGCCAGCGGGCTGACTCCGGGAGCTTTTTGCGAATCACCCAAATCACCAGCGAGCACAGCGCGCCGAAGATGATTACCCAGCGCCAGCCGGTCAGACCGAACAGGGTGGTGGGCACCAGCATCCACGACATCAGCGCCACGGCGGGCACCGAAAGAAACTGAATGAAAAACGCGAAGGCAAAGGCTTTGTTACGCAGGTGCGTTGGCACCCATTCGCTCAGGTAGGTGTCGATGGTGACCAGCTCAATGCCGAGACCGATCCCCACCAGAAAGCGGCAGAAGATCACCCCTTCGGCGCTGTTCTGAAAGGCCATCAGCAGCGAAAACACGCCATACCAGGCCAGCGCAAACATAAAGGTCAGTCGACGGCCGAGCTTGTCCGCCAGCGGCGCGAGCAGGCTGGCGCCGATAAACAATCCGAGGAAGGTGGCCGAGGCAAAAGCGGCCTGATCCGATACGCCAAAAATACCCTGCTGGTCGCTATGGAAAATGTGCTCTGCCAGCAGGCCGGTACTGATATACCCGGTCTGAAAAAGGTCGTATAGCTCGAAAAAGCCGCCCAGTGCCAGCAGTGTAATAAACGACCATAAGCCGAAGGAGGCAGGTAGCGCATCGATACGGCTGGTTAAACTGGAGTGGGGTTGTCCTGCGGATGCAAAAGGCGCATCCCCCAGAACCTGGGTGGTAGACATATTATTATTTTCCTCAGCTAAAATGTTTGCCTGCTAATGTTATTTGATTGTTAATGGTTTTAAATTTTTAATTACTCTTCCTATCGGGGTTCTGCAGGCAAAAATGTTGTGATTAAGCCATAAACATGAGGAATTAACTGCTTTCAGCGACAGGAAGCCGACGGATTTGAAGTAAACGACCATAGCACGCCATTCAGGAGTGGGTGAGAGGAGGGGCTGGCGATAATCTGCTAAGGGGGACGCTGCGCGTGGCGCTGGGGACGGCAAGCATTAAGTCAGAACGTATAAAAATGGCCCCGGCGCATAGCGGGGCCATTTTGACTGGCTCAGGACGCTATTTTTCCTGCGGGGGGAGCGCCTGCAAAATCCGCCTGGCCTCCGGTTCACTCAGCGAATAAGCAAAAAAGCGCTGATAAAAGTCGCGGGTGACGGCGATCATATCGACATCGGCAAAGCGCTGCGGCTGAAGCTGTTTGGCCGCCCATTGAATCTGCAACGCGCTTTCGCTGCCGTAGCGATCCCACGGAAAAACGCCCGCCGGGTTTTGTACCACCCGGCCTTGTTTAACCGCCCGCAGCGCTGAGAAAAGTTCCCCATAAGCCGAGTGCTGCAGGTCACCGCATCCCGCACCGAGGATAATGACGTCCGGCTGCCACGCCAGCACTTTCTCCGGGGAGATCTCCTGCATATTGCCGCTGATGCCCTGCGCCGCGTTACGTCCCCCCGCCAGCTGTATCCAGGTATCGATCAGCGTATGGCTGCCATCGACCTTCAGCGGTTTCAGCGATTGTATATGCAGCACGCGCGGGCGTTCCGCGTCGGTGAGCGCGGCATTTCGCTGGCCGACGCGCGCGATGACCTGTTGCAGGTACTGGTTATACGCCTGGGCGCGGGCCCGCGCCTGCGGCGTAGCGATAACCTCCGCGGTGGTTTCCACCGCGCGGGCCAGCGACGGATAGTCGGTAAAACGCATCTCCATCACCGGCAGACCGGCCTGGCGATAGGCATCGGCATCGCCGTCTCCCTGGGCGACAAAGACCACCTGAGCGCCGCGCGCCAGCAGCGCTTCGCTGGTAAAGTGTGGGCCGCGGCTGATAAGCGCGTGATTCAGCCGCGGATCGAGGCGGAACATCCACGGGCGGCTGTCCGGGCGGTTGACCGTCGCCACGATAGCGCTGCCGGCCCCGAGAGTCATCAGCAGCGAGTGGTGGGCGAACCATCCTTCAGCCACCCGCGTCACCGTGTCCGGTAAGGTGACGCGGTGTCCGGCGTCATCGGTGACCTGGCGGTCGGCCAGCGCCGGAATGGCGAGAGAAAGCGTAAGTAAGCCAGCGGCAATCTTGTTCATCATCGTCCTCAGAAATCAAACTGCACCGAGGCAGTCGCTTCGCGCGGCGCCCCCAGCTGCGCACTGGCGTATCCGGCGCCGGTGTAACCGGTCAGCGCGCCAGGAACGACGTTGCTCCAGTAGCGGCGGTTAGTGATGTTAGTGACTGCTAACCTAAATGTGGTATCGGTGCCAAACAGCCGGGTGCGGTAGTTGCTGCCGATATCCACCGTGGTATAGCTGCCCACCCAGCTATCGTTGGCGTTATCGGTCGGGCGACGACCGACGTAGCGAAGCGTGCCGTTAACATCAAGCCCGGGGACCGGATCGATGCTGTAAATCGCCAGCATACTGGCGGTGAAGCGAGGCAGACCGACCACCTGCTGATCGTCAGCATCGGCGCTGGAGGTGTTGTGCAAACGCGGGTCGAGCCAGCTGCCGCCGCCGAGCAGGCGCAGGTTCGAGGTGACGTGACCATCGGCCATCAGCTCCAGCCCGCGGTTTTTCTGCGTCCCGTCCTGGGCAAAATCACCGCCGGCATTGGTATAGGCGAACGGGCGTTCGGCCTGGAACAGCGCCGCGGTGAGCAGCAGATCCTTGTGCGGAGCGTATTTCGCGCCGACCTCCACCTGATGGCTGCGATAGGGGTCAAGGACCGCGCCGGCGTTATTAGCCCCGACAGGGGCGGTATCTCCCTGCTGCATGCTATTGGCCCAGGTCGTATAGAGCGTCACATTATCCACCGGCTTGTACATCAGACTGGCGGAACCGCTGGCCCCCCGATCGTCATGATTGCTGCTACGATTGCCAGTTTTACTGTAGTTGTCTACGGTAAACAGATTTTCGCTACCGGAGAGCAGCAGGCTCCACCGGGGATTAAAGGTCAGAGTATCGCTCAGCAGAAAAACGTGCTGCGTGGTGGTGGCGGAGTGGTAACGGTCGGTAAAATCCGGATAGGCGGGACGGGCATAATCCGGGCTCTCCTCCAGCGAAGAACTGCCCAGCGTTTGCGTACCGCCGTCGCGTGGGTTGTAATTTTTCCACACGAAACCGCGCATGCCAACCGCCAGGTCATGCTGTAACCAGCCGGTATCAATGCTGCCGGTGAGGTTAACCAGGTAGCTGTTGATGGTAAACCGGCTGGCGGCGGAGTTGGCGGTCGTGGTGGTGTAATGACCTTGATTGTCGGTCAGCGTATGGGTGACGGCGGTCGATTCACGGTCGGCTATCTGGCGCAGCACGCCCACGTCCAGTAGCCAGTTGCCGTCAAAATCGTGCTTAATATGCAGGCTGCCGGTGGTGGTGGTGTCATCATTGCCGGCATAGTACTGACCATATTTGCTTTTAGTGGGATCCAGCGGCGACGGGAAGTGGGTCCCTTTTGCCAGGGCGAACGAACCGGGTAGCCCTTTTTGATAGAAGTGGTAGTCGCTGAAGTTGCTCTCCAGCACCGTCTGGTCGGTCAGCTGGAAATCGAGCGCCAGACCGGCATACTGGTTGCGCTGGCGGCTGCCGCGGGTATAGCTGCTGCCGTCCTGATCCTGCAGATTGAGACGGTATCTTACCCGGTCCGCGGCATCCAGCGGGCCGCTGAGGTCCAGCGCGGCATTTGCTCCGCTGGCGGTACCGCCGCCAACCGTGACTCTTCGCAGCGGCACATCGGTCGGGCGTTTTGAGACCAGATTGAACATTCCTGCCGGGTTCGCCGGACCATACAGCGCGCCGGCCATGCCGTTAAGCACCTCGATCCGCTGAAACTGTTCTGCCGGATACTCGGTGGTGGAGACGGCGTTTAAGCCATCAATCATGCTGTTTTGTACGACGCTGCCCTGCATGCCGCGGGTCTGCGGGCGTACGCCGTCTCCCTGCACCGAGGGCAGATAGCGATAGACGTCCTTGACGCTATTGACCTGAAGCTGGCGGGTGAGGGAATCCGACAGCGTCTGTACGGACCAGGGGACGTTAATCAGTTTGCGTTTACCCAGGTTACCTAACGTGGCCTGCTGTTCCGCGGCTGGCGTCACATCATCGAGCGATTCAGCCTGCGGGGCTGCGGTCACCACCATGGTTTCTGCAGCATGTGCCGTCATGGTCAGGACAAGGGGGGAACAGGGAATCATCCCGGTTAATAAAACGAGTTTATATGAGCGCATTAATTTTAATTTCAGACGAATGAAAACGGAATGAGGCGGGGAAATCTCGTCTCTGTCTGAAGGGTACGATTGTTATTTGTATGATGAAAAGATAAAGGTCAACGCTATGTATGTCAATATATAGCGAATGCTCAGTGACGGCTCAATAGCCGATAATTCGCCAGAAAATCATTTTTATTGATTGTTTTTTATTGGTTTTATTTTAGCGATATAACCCTGATGGAGTAGGCGGGGTTCTCAGCCCGTAGCGCGGGCAGGCCTTCGCGACGCTCAGCGGAATCGGCGGAACTTGTCATTGTCGGCTGGCGACGGTTTAATTGGTCTCCGTTTCTCCATTTTGCCCGTCAGATACGGCCGGCGGCGACCACCCTGAGACAGGAAAATGACGCAAGGAATGACCGATTTTAGTTTTACCTCATATATGGCGCTGCGGGCTCAGGAGCAGGCGCTACTTCTTGATGCGGACCAGCAGGGGCTGGTTAACCTGCTGGATACGCTGGGCCGCGCGCTGGCGTCGGCAAAGTCCCGGCGCGCTAAAGGCCTGTATGTCTGGGGGCGTACCGGACGGGGCAAAAGCTTTATTGTCGATCATTTCTTTGCCAGCCTGCCGCTGGCGGAAAAGCGCCGGGTGCATTTTCACTATTTCTTTCGCGAACTGCATCAGCGTCTGAATGCTTCCCCTGCGCCAGCTCTGCCTGAGGTGCTGGCGCAGATGACCGACGGCTGTCGGCTCCTGTGCTTTGATGAGTTCCATCTGCACGATCCGGGCGACGCGATGCTGGTGAAGGCCCTGCTTACGCTGCTGTTTCAGCGCGGCATCATTCTGCTGGCTACCTCCAACTATCCTCCGGATCAATTACTGGCTAACCCGCTGTATCACGAGCGTTTTGTGCCATCGATCATGCTGATTAAACAGCATATGACGATCGCAGCGCTTAACGGCGAAGAGGATTACCGCGCGCGTCATGCGCCGGCGGAGAGCCCGTTTTGTCAGGGGTGGCTGCTGGTGCAGCCCTCCGCACAGGCCCGCCGGGCGCTGGATCTGCCAGAACCCGCTGATCGGGCGCAGCCGCTGCAGGTGGGCTATCGCACGCTGCACGCCGCCTCCGCGCCGGCGCATTTTTTGCATTTCACCTTTGCCCAGCTATGCATGGCGGCAACGTCGGTGATGGATTATCTGGCGCTATGCGAAAGGCATGAGCGCTGGCTGCTGGATGCGGTCCCGCCTCTGCGTCAGGCAGGCCCGGCGGCGCAGCAGCGTTTTATTAACCTGGTGGATGTACTCTATGAAAAGCAGTGTCGCCTGATCGTGGTGGCCGATTGCGGGCTAGCCGAACTGGTGGCGGATGTCGGGCAGGAGGATATTCAGCGAACCTACAGCCGATTATTACAGCTGCAGCGAATGTAAGCACAGCGTGAAAGGGGAAAAGCCCCGGCGGGCAAGGCGCCAGCCGGGGAGGGAGATTACAGGTCGTAACGATCGAGATTCATCACTTTGGTCCAGGCGGCCACGAAGTCGTTGACCAGCTTCTGCTTCGCATCCTGACAGGCGTAAACTTCCGCCAGCGCACGCAGTACCGAGTTTGAACCGAACACCAGGTCGGCGCGGGTCGCCGTGTACTTGCTCTCGCCGGTCTTACGGTCGCGGCCTTCAAACAGTTCACCCTGTTCGTCGGTGGCATTCCATACGGTCGCCATGCTCAGTAAGTTGACGAAGAAGTCGTTGCTCAGTACCCCCACGCGGTCAGTGAACACGCCGTGCCGGCTGCCGTCATAGTTGGCGCCCAGCACACGCAGGCCGCCTACCAGCACCGTCATTTCCGGCGCGGTCAGCGTCAGCTGCTGAGCTTTATCCAGCAGCAACGTTTCCGTCGAGACGCCGCCTTCAATGCGACGATAGTTACGGAAACCATCGGCCAGCGGTTCGAGCAGGTCGAAAGACTCGATATCGGTTTGATCCTGACGGGCATCAACCCGGCCCGGGGCAAAAGGCACGTTAACCTGGACGCCTGCCGCCGCTGCCGCCTGTTCAACACCCACCACGCCTGCCAGCACGATGATATCGGCCAGCGACGCTTTGCCGGAGGACTGCTGAATAGCCTGCAAGGTTGGCAGAACGCGCGCTGCGACGGCGTTCACCGGCCACTCTTTTTGCGGCGCCAGCGCCAGACGCGCGCCGTTAGCGCCGCCGCGTTTGTCTCCGCCGCGGAAGGTGGAAGCGGATGCCCAGGCAACCGATACCAGTTCACTGACCGACAGGCCAGCGTCAGCGATGGCGGTTTTCAGGGTGGCGATATCTTCCGACGTAGGGTTGTGGATCGCCGCCGGTAACGGATCCTGCCAGATCAGGTCTTCTTTCGGCACTTCCGGCCCGAGGTAACGGGATTTTGGCCCCATATCGCGGTGGATCAGTTTGAACCAGGCGCGGGCAAAGGCTTCATTGAAGGCCTGCGGATCGTTGAGGAAACGGCGCGAAATTTTGCCGAATTCCGGGTCGAAACGCAGCGTCAGGTCGGTAACCAGCATGGTCGGCTTGCGTTTTTTCTCCGGGTCGAACGGGTCGGGGATCAGATCCGGCGCGTCTTTGGCCTCGAACTGAATCGCGCCTGCCGGGCTGCGGGTCTGTACCCACTCGTATTTGAACAGGTTCTCGAAGAAGTAGTTGCTCCACTGGGTCGGCGTCTGTGTCCAGACCACTTCGAGGCCCGAGGTGATAGCATCGGCGCCGGCGCCGCTGCCGTAGCTGTTGGTCCAGCCCAGGCCCTGGGCCTCAATCGGTGCGGCTTCCGGTTCTGCGCCAACGTGGCTGGTGAGGGCTGCGCCGTGGGTCTTGCCTAAGGTATGACCGCCGGCAATCAGTGCGACGATCTCTTCATCGTTCATGGCCATGTTGCCGAAGGTGGCGCGAATCGCGGCGGCGGCGGAGAGCGGGTCGCCGCTGGCATTCGGCCCTTCCGGGTTAACATAAATCAGGCCCATTTCGGTGGCGCCCAGCGGCTGTTGCGCCAGGCTTTCCGGGTGGCGGTGCTCAAGCCAGGCTTTTTCATGGCCCCAGTCAACGTCCAGATCCGGTTCCCAGACGTCTTCGCGCCCGGCGCCGAAACCAAAGGTGCGGAAACCGGCGTTTTCCAGTGCGACGTTACCGGCCAGCATATACAGATCCGCCCAGGAAATTTTCTGCCCGTATTTTTGCTTCACCGGCCACAGCAGGCGGCGTGCCTTATCCAGGCTGACGTTGTCCGGCCAGGAGTTGAGCGGGGCGAAACGCTGCTGGCCGCGGCCTGCGCCGCCGCGCCCGTCGACGGTACGGTAGGTGCCCGCGCCGTGCCAGGCCATACGAATAAACAGCCCGATATAGCTGCCCCAGTCGGCTGGCCACCACTCTTGCGAGTCGGTCAGCAGCGCGCGCAGATCGGCCTTCAGCGCGGCATAATCAAGCTTTTTAAACTCTTCACGGTAGTTAAACTCTTCGCCCAGTGGATTCGAGCGGCTGGAGTGCTGGTTCAGCAGATCCACGCGGAGCTGATTAGGCCACCAGTCCCGGTTGGCGGTGCCACCACCGACACTTTGTGTGGGCTTCCCTGTGTGAAAAGGGCACTGCCCGGCGGATGCGTTGTTAGATGGATCGTTAGACGTGCTCATATCAGGCTCCGTTTGCTTTTGTGAATGCCATTACGATATACACTGCTTCCAATAAGTGATACTTGAATGAATCTACGGAATTAATAGTTATATCCTTTTAACAGCGGGTGATAAAGAAATCCATATAATATTTGTGGACAAACGCCAAAATACGTAAAGCGGCTTACCCACATTCGTATTAACGTATCAGTATAGGATACTGTTGCGCCTCGTCTGGTGATAAAAGCAGCGGTTGTAAAAAAAGCTAAGCAGGTGAATTCTGGTCAATTACTGGCCGCTGAGCCGATGCTGAGAAAATAAGCACGCCGGCGCGGGAAAGCGCTCATTTATATGCGGCACCCGCGCGGTGAAATTGGCATGTGGGGTATTCTCGCCGGCGATAGCGCTATTTACCCGGCCGTCGGGCGGCCTGTCCGGCGCGGACCGCCTGCACCACATCCACGCATTGCCCCAAAATCGCTCACCATTGTGGGGTGGCTCGGCGATGGCATTATTTATCCTTTTGAATTTACTCACTCTATTTTCCTGGCATGCGCTTTGCACACTTAAAACCAGAAGGCAGCGCAACAGACAATTTAGATGACCAATAGCTGGCTAGGGTTCCGGTTCACGCAGGTGAATGTCTGGTCCGAGAGCTGGCGACCTCTGCGAGGTTACACGGCGGGACAAAAGCCCGGGAGACAGCAGCACCATCAGGTGTCGCGCTGCTCCTGTTATTTTTGTGCCAACCAGAGGTTCATAATGAAGACATCCGCCGTCATCCGTTCTTTCATGCTGTCGCTGGCGCTGCTGGCCAGTTTCCCTTCCTTTGCCGCCGTGAAAAAAGAGTTCAACGTCTGCTGGACGATCTATGCCGGGTGGATGCCCTGGGGCGCCATCAGTAACGAAAAAATCATTGATAAATGGGCCAGTAAGTACGGCATCAAAATCAACATCGTTCAGCTCAACGATTATATCGAGTCGATCAACCAGTACACCGCCGGTCAGTTTGACGGCTGCACCATGACCAACATGGATGCGCTGACCATTCCGGCGGCGGGCGGGGTCGATACCACCGCGCTGATTACCGGCAGCTATTCCGATGGCAACGACGGCGTGGTGCTGAAAGGCGTCGATAAAAAGCTTAGCGACCTGAAAGGGATGCAGGTCTATCTGCCGGAGCTGTCGGTCTCGCACTATCTGCTGGTGCGCGGGCTGGAAAAAGCCGGCCTGCAGGAAAAAGACGTTAAAGTGGTGAATACCTCCGACGCCGATATCGTCTCCGCCTTCGGTACCCGCAACGTGCAGGCCGCCGTGGCGTGGAACCCACAGCTCTCCGCGATCAAAAAGACCCCACAAACCAGCGAAGTGTTTAGCTCATCCCAGGTCCCTGGCGAGATTATCGACATGATGGTGGTCAATACGCAAACCCTGCAAGACAACCCGGCCCTCGGCAAGGCGCTGACCGGCGCGTGGTTTGAAATGATGGCCAAAATGCAGGCCGGAGACCCGCAGGCGCTGAGCGCGATGGCGGCGGATTCCGGTACCGACCTCGCCGGCTATCAGGTACAGCTGAAAACGACCCATCTGTTCTGGACTCCTGCCGACGCCCTGACGTTCATCTCCAGCCCCGATCTGGCAAAAACCATGCAGCGCGTGGCGCAGTTCTCGTTTGATAAAGGTCTGCTGGGTGAAGGGGCGCAAAGCGCCGATTTCATCGGCATGCGCTTCCCGGGGAATGTCACCGTCGGCGATGGCGGCAATACCCGGCTGCGCTTCGACGATAGCTACCTGAAGCTGGCCGCGGCCGGCCAGCTGTAATCATCGACGACGGGAGTTAACGCCATGCGACAAATTAATCGCCATCCACAGCAGGGCATGCGGCTGATGCTGATGCTCTTGCCCTTTGTGCTGCTTATCGCCGCCTGGTTTATCGGCTCCGCCGTTCGTCTGGAGGCTAACCCCCAGGACAAACTGCTGCCGGGTCTGTCGCAGATGGTGGCCGCGGTCGATCGGATGGCCTTCACGCCGGATAAGCGCAGCGGCGACTATCTGCTGTGGGGCGATACGCTTATCAGCCTGGCCCGCCTGCTGACCGGGCTGGCGGTTTCCGCGCTGATTGGTCTGAGCATCGGGATCGTCGCCGGCGTATTTCCCGTGTACCGCGCCGCGCTGTCGCCGCTGATGACCGTCATTTCGATGGTCCCGCCGCTGGCGATCCTGCCGGTGCTGTTTATCGTCTTCGGCCTTGATGAACTCTCGAAGGTGATGCTGATCGTCATTGGCATTACGCCGATGCTGGCGCGCGACCTTGAGCAGCGGGCGCGGGAAATACCGGCGGAGCTGTTTATCAAAGCGCAAACCCTCGGCGCCAACAGCTGGACGGTGGTGCTGCGGGTAGTGCTGCCGCAGCTGCTCTCGCGCCTGATTACCTCGCTGCGCTTGCTGCTCGGTTCGGCGTGGCTGTTTTTGATTTCGGCGGAGGCCATTTCGGCCACCGCTGGCCTCGGGTATCGCATCTTTCTCGTGCGCCGCTACATGGCGATGGACGTGATTATTCCCTACGTCATCTGGATAACCCTGCTGGCCTGGCTGATGGATCTCGGACTGCGCCAGCTGCATAAAGCCTGCTTCCCATGGGCCGAAGGAGGCCGGACATGAGTTTCATCACCATCAAAAATATCTGGCAGGAGTATGGCGATCACGTGGTGCTGGAACGCATCAATTTGCAGGTCAGGGAAGGGGAATTTTGTTCAATGGTGGGAGCCTCTGGCTGCGGAAAGTCGACATTTTTGCGCCTGCTGCTGGGCCAGGAGCGGCCGACCCGCGGCATGATTACGCTCGACGGTCAGCCGCTGGCGGGCGAACCGGATCGCAGCCGCGGGGTGGTGTTTCAGCGCTATTCCGTGTTCCCGCACCTCACGGTGCTGGATAACGTGGCGGTCGGTTTTGAGCTTCCGGCCTCGCCGCTCTTCGGCCGCCTGTTCGGCGCCCGTAAACGCGCCGCGCGCGAACAGGCGGCGCAGATGCTGGACAAAGTGGGGCTCGCCCATGCCCTCGACCGGTATCCGGCGCAGCTTTCCGGCGGCATGCAGCAGCGCCTGGCGATCGCTCAGGCATTCGTGATGCAGCCGCGGGTGCTGCTGCTCGACGAACCCTTTGGCGCGCTCGACCCCGGCATCCGCAAGGATATGCACGCCTTGCTGCTGCAGCTGTGGAGCGAGACGCGCATGACGGTCTTCATGGTCACCCACGATCTGGCCGAAGGATTCAACCTCGGCACCCGGCTGCTGGTCTTTGACAAGGTGCGCCACGATCCGCAGGCCCCCAACGCCTACGGCGCGCGCATCACCTACGATATTCCGCTTAACGAGACCCGGATGTCGCAGATGCTCGGTACCGGTTCCGATAACAACGTTTATGCATTAAGGAGATAGTCCGATGACGACACTTTTTCATTCATCACCGAGCCTGCGCGAAGAGTTTTTGCCGGGCGGAGGCCATACCTCATTCATACTGCGCCGCGGGCAAATTCTGCGCCTGACTGACGTCGACGGCGGGGCGAACGTCAGCATGATGATGCTCAACCCGCATGAAAAGAGCGAGCGTCTGAACCTGCCGGATACGCTGAAAGGCCAGCACACCGCCCGCCTGACCGCCGGGCACTGTTTCTATTCCGATATGGGCCGGGTGCTGGCCGGTATCGTTGCCGACAGCTGCGGCTGGCATGACCCGTTCGGCGGCGTGCTCAATGCGCAAGAGACAGAGGAAAAATATGGCCGCGGCCGCTACCAGGAGCTGCGCAACGCTTTCTACCGCAACGGTACCGATAACCTGTTGGTTGAGATGGGAAAATGGGATCTCGGCCTCGAGGATCTGCTGATGGTGGTCAATTTTTTCAGCAAGATAACCGTGGACGGCGCGGGGCGCTTTCAGTTTTGCGCGGGGCACTCCGCCCCGGGCAGTTACGTCGAGCTATTTGCGCCGATGGACGTGCTGATGATCCTGACCGCACTGCCGCATCCGCAGAACCCCGTCACGGAGTATGCGCCGCGCCCGGTCCAGCTGAGCTGGTACCAGGCCGATGATCAAGAGGCGGCGGTCGCAGCGCTATTGACCCGCGATGAAAACCAGCGCGCGTTTGCCAATACCCAACTTTTTGCCCTCTGAGGAGCCCGCCATGAGCCTTGTGACCAGTACCCGTAACCCGGCCGATGCCGTTTATCGCCACGTGATCCCGGCGGGCGAACCCTGGCTGTTCGAAATCAAAAAGGGGCAGACCCTGCGTCTGCTCGATCTCGAAGGTAATCAGGCCATCGATACCCTGTTTTATAACGCCGATAACCCGCGCGAACGTTACGACCCGCAGCGCACGCTGCGCCGCCAGGGGAATGCCTATCTGACCACCGGCAGCGTGCTGTTCTCGAATCTGGGCAATCCGCTGCTGACCATTGTGGCCGATACCTGCGGGCGTCACGACACTCTCGGCGGCGCCTGCGCGCAGGAGAGCAACACCGTGCGCTATGCGCTGGATAAACGCTACATGCACAGCTGCCGGGACAACTTCCTGTGCGCCTGTCTGCACGACGGTCGCCTGCATAAGCGCGATATCGGCGCCAACATCAACTTCTTTATGAACGTCCCGGTCACCGCAGCCGGCGGCCTGACGTTCGAAGACGGCATCTCGGCCGCCGGGAAGTACGTTGAGCTGCGCGCCGAGTGCAACGCCATGGTGCTGATTTCCAACTGTCCGCAGCTGAATAACCCCTGCAACGGCTGGAACCCGACGCCGGCGGAGGTGCTGGTATGGAACTGACCCGCTGGCAGCGCTGGCGCCTGATGGCGTATCGCCTGTTTGCCGTGCGCGCCGATCGTCTGTTAAGCACGCCATCGCGCAAGCCCTGAGTGGCTGCGCGCCCTGGGGACGACCCCGGGGACGCCGATTGTTTTGCTGCGGGACGACCCGCCACGATGTGAGTCTCCTTTATGTTCAATACCTTACTGATTGCCAATCGCGGCGCCATCGCCTGTCGCATTTTGCGGACTCTGCGTACCCTGCGGGTCAAAGGGGTGGCCGTCTATTCCGATGCCGATCTCAGCAGCCTGCATATCCGCGAGGCCGATGAAGCGCTGAGCCTCGGCGATGGTCCTGCGGCGCAAACCTATCTGGTCAGTGAAAAAATCATCGCCGCCGCGTTAAAAAGCGGGGCCGAGGCGATTCATCCCGGCTACGGCTTTTTATCGGAAAACGCCGCCTTCGCGGAAGCCTGCGAAGCCGCCGGGCTGGTTTTCGTCGGCCCGACGCCAGAACAGCTGCGCACGTTTGGCCTGAAACACACCGCCAGAGCGCTGGCAAAAGCGCAGGGCGTACCGCTGCTGGAAGGCACCGGGCTGCTGGCCGATAGCGCCGAGGCGCGCCGGGCGGCGGACACCATCGGCTACCCGGTGATGCTGAAAAGCACCGCGGGCGGCGGCGGGATAGGGATGCGCGTCTGTCGTGATGCCCGCGAGCTGACGGACGCCTTCGACGCCGTGCAGCGGTTGGGCCAGAACAACTTCAGCGACGCGGGAGTCTTTGTCGAAAAGTACATTGAACGCGCGCGTCATCTGGAAGTGCAGATTTTCGGCGACGGTCAGGGGGAGGTGATCGCCCTCGGCGTTCGCGACTGTTCAATACAGCGCCGTAACCAGAAAGTGCTGGAAGAAACCCCGGCGCCGAACCTGCCAATGGGGATGGCGGATGCGCTGTGCGCGGCGGCGGTCGCGCTCGGCAAAGCGGTCAGCTATCGCAGCGCCGGGACGGTGGAGTTTGTCTATGACAGCGCGGCGCAGCGCTTCTATTTTCTGGAGGTCAATACCCGCCTGCAGGTGGAGCACGGCGTCACCGAGCAGGTGTGGGGCGTCGATCTGGTGCGCTGGATGATTGCGCTGGCGGCAGGGGATTTACCGCCGCTTTCCGAGCTGCTGGCCACGGTGCAGCCGCGCGGCCACGCCATTCAGGCGCGTATTTATGCCGAAGATCCGGGTCGTCAGTTTCAGCCTTCGCCGGGCCTGCTGACCGAAGTGGCCTTCCCGCCGGCGAACGGGGAGACGCTGCGTATCGATCGCTGGGTGGAAGCCGGCTGCGAGGTGCCGCCGTACTTTGACCCGATGCTGGCCAAGATGATTGCCTGGCGTTCCGACCGCGCAGAGGCGATTGCCAGCCTTGCGCAGGCGCTGGCGGCGACCCGGCTGTATGGCGTGGAAACCAACCGCGCGTATCTCCAGCAGATTCTGGCCTTCGCCCCGTTTGCCGAGGGCGAACCCTGGACCCGTTGTCTGGAGCAGCTGCATTACCAGGCCGCCACCGTAGAAGTATTGAGCGCCGGAACGCAAACCAGCGTGCAGGACTACCCCGGCCGTCTGGGCTATTGGGCGGTGGGGGTGCCGCCGTCGGGGCCGATGGACGATCGAGCGCTGCGCCTCGGCAACCGGCTGCTGGGCAACCCGCAGGGGGAAGCGGCGCTGGAAATCACCCTCAACGGACCGACGCTGAAGTTTAATTGCACAACCCAGGCGGTGATAAGCGGCGCGCCGCTAGCGGTCACCCTCGACGGCGTCCCTCAGGCGATGGACCGCGTCCTGACCATCCCGGCGGGATCGACGCTGCAAATGGGAGCCATCAGCGGCGCAGGGGTCAGGAGCTACCTGTGCCTGCGCGGCGGTATTCAGGTCCCGGACTATTTGGGCAGTAAAAGCACTTTTACCCTCGGGCAGTTCGGTGGTCATGCCGGACGGGCGCTGCGCAGCGGCGATGTCCTGCATCTGGCGCCAACCACCGGCGCAGAAGATGGCGCGATGCTGCCCCCCGCGCTGCGGACCCCTCTCCCGGCGGTGCGGACGCTGCGGGTAATCTACGGCCCCCACGGCGCGCCGGAGTTCTTTGCCGCCGACTATATCGCCACCTTCTTTGCCACCAACTGGGAGGTGCATTTCAACTCCAGCCGTACCGGCGTGCGGCTGATGGGCCCGAAACCGCTGTGGGCACGCGAAAGCGGAGGGGAGGCCGGGCTGCATCCGTCGAATATTCACGATAATCCTTACGCCATCGGCGCGGTCGATTTTACCGGCGACATGCCGGTTATTCTCGGCCCCGACGGTCCGAGCCTCGGCGGTTTTGTCTGCCCGGTGACGGTGATCGAGGCCGATCTCTGGCAACTGGGGCAGCTTAAAGCCGGCGACAAAGTGCGCTTTGTGGCGGTGGACCTGCCCACCGCCCGCCGGCTGGCGCAGGGGCGTAGCGATGAGCTGGCGACTCTCGACGCCGCGCCCGTGGCCTGGCAACCCGCGGCGCTGAGCTCGCCGATGGTGATGAGCTGCGGCGAGGCGGACAAGCGCCTGGTGGCCCGGCTCTCCGGCGATACCCATCTGCTGCTGGAGGCGGGGGAAGCGGAGCTGGATCTGGTACTGCGTTTTCGCATCCACGCCCTGATGCAGGCGCTGGAAGGCCAGTCGCGGGACGGGGTGGTCGACCTGACGCCGGGGATTCGCTCCCTGCAGATCCATTTCCAGCCGGAAACCCTGACGCTCGATGCGCTGCTGGCGTGGGTGAGCGCGGAGTGGACGACGGTGTGCGTCAGCGATGACCTGCAGGTCCCGACCCGGGTGGTACACCTGCCGCTGTCCTGGGACGACCCGGCCTGCCGCAAGGCCATCGATAAGTACATGACCACCGTACGCCGCGATGCCCCGTGGTGCCCGAGCAATCTTGAGTTTATCCGCAGAATTAACGATCTGCCCGATGAACGGGCGGTATGGAACACGGTGTTTGACGCCAGTTACCTGGTGATGGGACTGGGGGATGTCTATCTTGGCGCGCCGGTGGCGACGCCGCTCGATCCGCGCCATCGGCTGGTGACGACCAAATATAATCCGGCGCGGACATGGACCGCGGAAAACTCGGTCGGCATCGGCGGGGCCTATCTGTGCGTCTACGGCATGGAGGGGCCCGGAGGCTATCAGTTTGTCGGTCGAACGTTGCAGATGTGGAACCGCTATCACGAAGTGGCCGATTTCGCCGGTAAACCCTGGCTGCTGCGCTTCTTCGACCAGTTGCGATTCTATCCGGTCTCTGCCGATGAGCTGCTGCAGATCCGCCGCGACTTCCCGCTCGGCCGCTATCCGCTGCAAATCGAACACAGCACGCTGCGCCTGGCGGAGTATCAGCAGTTTCTGCAACGTGAAGCCGCGAGTATCGCGGCGTTTCGAGAACACCAGCAGCGCGCCTTCCATGACGAACGCGAGCGCTGGATAGCCAGCGGCCAGGCGCATTTCGACAGCCAGGAGACGCCGGCTGAAGAGGGCGATGAGGCGCCGTTGCAGGCGGGACAGCAGGGGGTGGAGAGCCCCATCTCCGGCAATCTTTGGCAGGTGCAGGCGGCGGCGGGCAGCCGCGTCCGCGCCGGCGAGGTGCTGGTGGTGCTGGAGTCAATGAAAATGGAGATCCCGCTGCTGGCGCCGTGCGACGGGGTGATTGCGCAGGTTAACGTGCAGCCCGGGGCATCGGTACGCGCCGGGCAGCGGGTGGCGGTGATCGTGGAGGAAAAAATATGAGCCAGCAAACTTTTGATTTACGTCTGGCGACCCTCGCGGGCGCCTACCGGAGCGGTGAAGTGACGCCGCGCGCGCTGCTGGCCGATTTACGCCAGCGGGCGCTGATGCTGAACCCGGAATATCAGCTGTTTATTCATATTCTGACAGCGGAAGAGCTGGAGCCGTGGCTGGCGGCGCTGGACGGCATCTCGCCGGAAACGCTGCCGCTGTACGGGGTGCCGTTTGCCATCAAAGATAATATCGACCTCGCGGGGATTGCCACTACCGCCGCCTGTCCGGCGTTCGCCCATACCGCGGGCGAGGATGCGACCATCGTGGCGCAGCTGATTGCCCTTGGCGCGATCCCGATCGGCAAAACCAATCTTGACCAGTTCGCGACCGGTCTCAACGGTACGCGCTCGCCCTACGGGCGCTGTCGTAATGCCTACCATGCGGACTATCCTTCCGGCGGCTCCAGCGCGGGATCGGCGCTGGCGGTGGCGCTCGGCGTCGCCAGTTTTGCCCTTGGAACCGACACCGCCGGCAGCGGGCGGGTGCCGGCCTCGCTGAATAATCTGGTGGGGCTGAAGGCCAGTAAAGGCCTCATCTCCACCGCCGGAGTGGTGCCCGCCTGTCGGACGCTTGATTGTACGACCTTCTTTACCGCCACCGCCGATGAGGCCAGCCAGCTGCTGGCGCTCACCGCGCGGTACGATCCGCGGGATGCCTACAGCCGCCGCAACCCGCAGTGGAACAGCCGTCAGGCGTTCGGCACGCCGCAGCCGGGTTTTTGCTTCGGCGTACCCGATGAGCTGAATTTTCTCGGCTGCGCGCAGAGCGAGGCGCTATTCAGGCAGGCCAAAGCGCGGCTAATTGCCCTTGGCGGGGTGCCGGTGAGCGTCGATCTGACGCCGTTTCTTGCCGCCGCTCGCCTGCTGTACGAAGGACCGTGGGTGGCGGAGCGTTATGCGGTGGTGGGCGCGCTAATCGAGCAGCAGCCGGAGGCGGTATTGCCGGTGATTCGCGACGTGCTGGCGAAAGCGCCGGGTACCGACGCGGTGGCGACCTTCAGGGCCATGTACCAGCTGCAGGCGTATAAGACGCAGTGTGACGCGATCCTCGACACGCTGGATTGCGTACTGACCCCGACCTATCCGCGCCCGGTGACCCTCGCCGAACTGGAGGCCGAGCCGCTACAGCGTAATGCCGATCTTGGCTACTACACCAACTTTATGAACCTGCTGGATTATGCGGCGGTCAACGTCCCCGCCGGCTTTTTGGCCAATGGACTCCCGTCCGGCGTCACGCTGTTCGGGCGGGTTTTTACCGACCAGTATCTTCTTGGCCTTGCCGACGCTTTCCAGCGCGCGCAGCCGCTGCCGCTGGTCGGCGGTACATACCTGGCAGGCGCGCCGCCGGCTACCGTTGCCAGCCACGATCGTCTGCCGCTGGTGGTTTGCGGGGCGCATCTTGACGGCCTGCCATTGAACGGGCAGCTGCGGGAGCGGGGCGGACGTCTGCTGACGGCGACGGAAAGCGCAGCGCATTACCGGCTGTACGCGCTGGCCGATGGCAAACGGCCTGGCATGGTGCGTGATGAAAATAACGGCGCGGCTATCGCGGTTGAAGTCTGGGAGCTGCCTTCCGCCGAACTGGGATCGCTGCTGGCGGCCATTCCCGCGCCGCTGGGGTTAGGTAAAGTCGAATTGTCCGACGGAAGGTGGCTAAGCGGCTTTATCTGTGAGGGCTATGGTTTGCAGGGAGCAACCGACATCACCCGCTACGGCGGCTGGCGGGCGTGGCTGAAACGCTAGCTGCCCACAGGCCTCTGCCCTGCACGGGGGAGAGGCCTGTGGTGACGTTGTCACCTATTTAACGACCCGCCGCCGTCTGAACGCCGTTCTGACCCCGCACTCGCGGTCATGCCTCTAACATGCTGAAACATTTCTGCTAAATCATTAGCAACCTTTCTGTAGGGCTGGCGCGGCGATAAGGCTATCCTGCCCCGCTTTTTATTTTTTTGATCTTTTTTGAAACTCATGTGAATTGCCGCTAATGACCCTATTGAGAGATGAAATCCGCGATCATCCGGCAGAAGAGATGCTGTTTATTCGCCGCGCGGTGATTGCGTTTCTACTGGTGGTGGTCTGTTTTGGCGTGCTGATTTTTAACCTGTACCGCTTACAGGTAAAGCAGCACGATTTTTATCAGACCCGATCGAATCAGAACGACATCAAAATGCTGCCTATCGCGCCGAGCCGTGGGCTAATTTTCGATCGCAACGGCATCCCGCTGGTGCAAAACATCACCTTGTACCGACTGCAGGTGACCCCAGGCAAAATTCCCGATATCAACGCGCTGCTGCAGGCGTTAACGCCGATCGTCGATTTAACCCCGGACGATATCGCCAGCTTCCGCGATGATATGTCCCACAACAGCCGCTACAAAGAGGTGACCTTAAAATCGGCGTTGAGCGATGTTGAAGTGGCGCGTTTTGCGGTAAACGAATTTCATTTCCCCGGCGTAACCGTGGAGAGCTATCAGCAGCGCGACTATCCCTACGGCGCAGAGCTGGCGCACGTCGTCGGCTATGTGTCGAAAATTAACGATAACGACCTGCAGAGGCTGGCCAAAAGCGGCGAGTCGGAGAATTATGCCGCTGATCGCAACATCGGCAAGCAGGGGATCGAAGGTTATTACGAGAAAGAGCTGCACGGCACCACCGGCTATCAGGAAGTGGAAGTGGATAACCACGGCCGCGTCGTGCGCTTGCTGAAAGAGGTTCCGCCGGTGGCCGGGAAAAATATCTACCTGACGCTGGATCTGCACCTGCAGCAATATATTGAAGGGGTGCTGAAGGGGCAGCGTGCGGCGGTAGTGGCGGTCGATCCGCGCGATGGCGGGGTGCTGGCGATGGTCTCCAGCCCCAGCTACGATCCGAATCCGTTTGTGAAGGGCATCGGTTATAAGGCCTACCGCGCGCTACTCGATAACCCCGATCGCCCGCTGATTAACCGCGTCACCCAGGGGCTGTATCCGCCGGCGTCGACGGTGAAACCATACATGGCGCTATCGGCGCTCTCTGCCGGGGTGATTACGCCGACCACCACTTTCTTTGGCGCACCGACCTGGACGCTGCCGGGCACCCAGCGCCGCTACCGTGACTGGCTGAAAACCGGGCATGGGATGCTGAACGTGACCAAGGCGATAGAAGAGTCGGCGGATACCTTCTTCTACCAGGTGGCGTTCGAGATGGGGATCGACCGGATCCACAGCTGGCTGAGCCAATTTGGCTACGGTCAGTCGACGGGTATCGATCTTAATGAGGAGTATGCCGGAGTGCTGCCCAGCCGCGAATGGAAGCAGAGGGTGCACAAAAAACCGTGGTATCAGGGAGATACCATTTCAGTCGGTATCGGCCAGGGCTACTGGATCGCCACGCCTATCCAGATGGTCAAGGCGCTGACCACGCTGCTTAACAACGGTAAAGTGAAAAATCCCCATCTGCTCTATTCCATGAAACGCGGTAATAAAGTGGAACGCTACCAGCCAGCGGAAAATACTCCGCAGGTCGGCGATCCGAAATCGCCGTACTGGGGTATTGTACGCAACGGGATGTACGGCATGGCGAACTTACCCAACGGAACCGGTTACAAGCTGTTCCATAGCGCACCGTATCAGATTGCGGCGAAATCCGGGACCTCGCAGGTCTTTAGCCTGAAGGAAAACCAGACCTATAACGCGAAGATGATCCCGGTCAGACTGCGTGACCATATCTTCTACACCTTGTTTGCGCCTTATCAGCATCCGAAGGTGGCGATGGCGCTGATTCTGGAAAACGGCGGCGGCGATGGGGTGGTGGCCGGGCCGACGGCGCGCGCCATTCTCGATCATATTTTTGATCCGGCCAATGCGCCGGACGTGGCCGAGGGCAGTGAAGCCGCTATTCCGCAGGTGGATAGCGCCGACGCGCAGTAGGATATTGCCCGGCCATTGTGCTGGCCGGGCATACCTTCAGGCGGTAAAGCCGCCGTCGACTTTAAATCCTGCGCCGTTAACGTAGGAGGATTCCGGACCAGCAAGCCAGCTGACCAGATTCGCCACTTCCTCAGGGTTGCCGAGCCGTTTTTGCGGATTCGCCTGGCGTAGCCACTCGCCAATGTCACCGGTGCCCGGCGTCATATCGCTGACCACCGGCCCCGGCTGAACGTCATTCACCGTAATGCCGCGTTCGGCTAAATCCCACGCCAGCCCTCTGACCATCCGCGCCACCGCCGCTTTGGTCAACCCGTAGACGGTCGAACCGGGCGCCCCGGCTTTTTCGCCGGCGATGCTGCCGGTGGTGATAATGCGTCCGCCGCGGCGCAGATGCGCCAGCGCGGCGTTCACCGCCACAAACGGGCCGCGGACGTTAACCGCATACATGCGGTCAAAATCCGCCAGCGAAAAATCATCAATCGGGCCGGTTTTCAGCATGCCGGCGTTGTACACCAGAATATCCAGTCCGCCAAGGGCCGTCGCCGCGCGCTTGACGGCGTCGGACAGCGCGACCGGGTCGGCGCTGTCCGCCTGCAACGCCTGCACGTTTTGCCCCGCCTGCTGAAACTCCGCCAGCCGTTGCGCAATGTGCTGAGACGGGGTAACCCACGTAAAGGCGACCGCGGCGCCGTCGGCTGCCAGCTTCGCGACAATGGCCGCGCCTATGCCGCGCGAGCCGCCAATGACCAGGGCTGTTTTACCGCTGAGTGCTGCTGTTGTCATTTCTCACTCCTTTCTGGATTGATTAGTCTAAAATAAGGCCAAAAAAAGCTCCCCAAGGGAGCGGTTACAGATTTCGCAGGGCGATATCGATGGTTTGTCGCAGGCTGTCCGCCGTTGCGCCGGCGCGGGCGCTGATCTTCAGGCCATTCAGCAAGGTGCCCAGATAGCGGGCGGCGGCACCCGGATCGAGGCGACTGTCGATTTCGCCGCACCGCTGCCCCTCGTGAATTCGAGCCTCCAGCGCCGCCAGCAGGCGCCGCGCGGCCGCCTCGCCAATGGCCACGATTTCCGGGTCGCTGGTGCCAAACTCGCAGATCGCGCTGACGCCGAGGCAACCCTGTTCCGCCGGACGGCGGGCGAACCTCACCAGCGCATGGTTGAGGGCCGCTTTTGCCGGTGCCGCTTCCGCCATGCTGCGGATAATGTCGCTCACGCTATCGTCGGTATAGCGGAAGAGCGCCCGCAGATAGAGCTGGCGCTTGTCGCCAAAGGTGTCATAGAGGCTCTGACGGCTAATGCCCATTGCTTTGAGCAGGGTGCCGGTAGAGGCTCCGCTGAAACCACGATCGGCAAATACCGTAATCGCTTTGTCCAGCGCCTCGTTTTCATCGAATGCTTTATTTCTCGCCATGGCCGCAACTGTAGTCCTTTCTGGACTGATGAGTCAATAATGACTTTTTGCCGATTTGTGCGTACTCAGGTTGTTGCTGATGCGGTTCGACAAGAAGACTGAATGTGGCGGTTCAGCAGGGCGTCAGCCAGCATACTCTGGCTGACGTTTCATAGCGAGTTCAGGCTTGACTCACTTCTGCACTGATTTGCTCAAGTGATTTATCTTTTGTTTCCGTGACATAAAATACGTTAACCAGGAACCATAACAAACAGCAGATCCCATATAAAAAGAAAGGGAAGCTTCCATTAAACATGCGGTTTAGCGTCATGCTGTTGGTCAGCATCGGAAATGTTTGTGAAACAATAAAACTACCCGTCCAGATCAGTAGCGTGGCCCACGACATTAGTTTATCGCGGATCGCATTGGGCGCCAGCTCCGGGATGATGATCCATAAAATAGGACCAATGGTTCCGCCGAAAAAGAGAATATAAACAATCATAATGCCCAGCATAAAAATATGAGTGATACCGATCCAGATGAGAATTCCCAGCAGCGTGATGGCGAGGAAGCAGACGAACGATCCAATAATAAGTAATTTTCTGCGCCCGTATTTCTCTACGTTATATACCGCCCACAGTGCTGCGGCAAAGAAAGCGACCCCGATAATAATCTGCTGATAATAAGCTGTTTTTTCAGTGGCAATGCCGATACTTTCGAACAGCACATTGCCATAATACAGTACAGCGTTAATCCCGCAGAGGTTAGCCAGCAAGGCCATAGCCATGATGGTGAATGAGACTTTACGATATCTTTTTGATAAGACGTGTTCATTTCCGATGCCGATTTTTTGCTGCTGAAAGGAACGCTTTATTTCGCTAATGGCGGCCTGACTATCATATTCCTGACCGTGGATAGATTTCAGGATAAACCCAGCCTCATCTTCGCGGCCTTTATTAATTAACCAACGAGGCGACTCCGGTAAAAAGAATGTCAAAAGCATAAATATACCGCCGGGAACCGACATGGCACCGAGCATAAACCGCCAGGAGTACTGCGTGGCCCACCCGGGATCCGCTGTCCAACCGGCAACCAGGGCATTGACCAGATAGACAGAAAGGATCCCGAAGGCGATCATCATCTGATAAAAGCCGAGCGTCTTACCGCGAATTTGCCTGGCCGCAATTTCACCGATATACGCGGGGGCGCTAGCAGAGCCCAGACCTACGCCGATCCCGCCAGCGATTCTGAAGATGATAAACAGAGTGAAATTATACGGGAACGCCGTTCCCATTCCGGCGAGAAAAACCAGCCCTCCGGTAATCATTAACGCCTTTTTTCTGCCCAACGCGTTGGTGATAAACTGGCTGCTGAAGGCTCCGATCATAAAACCGAGTACGACGGACGACACGGCCCATCCGGTACCGATAGCATCGAGGGAAAAATAGTTTTTCAGATGCGCTATCGCCCCGGCTATCACCGCTGAGTCAAATCCATATAACAAACCGGCGAGGGAGGCAATGAAGGACAACTTATAACTCATGGCGTATGTCGTTTTCATTTTGTTCCCCGCTCGTTTTTTATGACGGGAATCGCGCCACTTTTGATTCTGGCCGATCTCGCAACATATTCGGGAATGATTTGCATTGAATCGTCAAACCAGGCGTCAGGATCGGTGCTTGCCACCAGGGCGAAGTTGCCCCAGGGCATTAAGGACCCGGAACGAATAATGACTTTAGCGCTGCCGTAGATTTCAGCAACTAATCTGGTGTGCGGAATTAAAGTAAAATCGGCTCCTGAACCAGTAAATATTTCAGTGACGCGCTGCAGAAGATTTGGGTTTTTTTGCGGGATCGCATCGGCAAAAATAACATTCTCAATAAAAATTTCATTTCTCAGGACGGAAAGAATATCAAGCAAATCAATCATGCCGGCATAAAAAGCCAGATCGATTCGCTGGACATGGGTTGGGATTGGGGCGCCTGCGTCGGTCACTAATATAATATCCCCGTGGCCCAAACTGGCCAGGGCTGCGGCGATCTGCGGATGTAGGATTTTACCAGGTCTCATAATGTTCTCCGGTTATAATTATTTATGCTTACAGACAAATAGGTAAGATAGTGCGCTATGTCTCCTGGCGGTGAATAGCCATTATTGACGATGAAGTTCGGCTTCAATCTCCTCGAGTGTTTTGCCTTTAGTTTCCGGAACCATCCACAATACAAAAATCAGCGCGGCCACCGAAATTCCGGAAAAAATAAAGAAAGTATTTGCTGCGCTAATATTTTCTACCAGAACCGGGAAATAGCGTGAAACGAAGAAATTACCCCCCCATAATGCAAAGGTCGCAATTGAAACGGCGATGCCGCGAACGTGAATAGGGAAAATTTCAGCGATGATGACATAGGCTACCGTACCGTAAGATACGGCGAAAATTGCCACATAGGCCAGAATACAAATTAGCAAGAGCGTAGTTTGCGTTTCACTGGCGCGAAACAGCATACCTGTACAACTGAGGGTGAGAGCCATCCCTGCTGAGCCGAAAATCAGCAACGAGCGGCGGCCAACCTTATCGATTATCCACATAGAGAGCAGTGTTGAAATAACCAATGTTAATCCGATAAGCACGGTAAAGGACATCGCACCGCTGACATCCACTCCCGCTGTTTTAAATATTTCAGGAGCGTAATAAAAAATCGCGTTGATGCCGGTAATCTGCTGAAAGAGTGCGACGCAGAAACCGATAACCAGCGCTTTGCGTAAACGCGGGGTGAATAGTTCGCTCAGCCGCGAAGGGGAATCAGTCAATAACGCGGACTTAATGGCTTCAAGCTGTTCACAGGCCGTTGCTTCATCCGGATTTATTTTGCGCAATACCTGCAGACCCTGCGCATCTCGCCCTTTACGTATCAGCCAACGTGGGCTCTCCGGTACCCAGACCAGAAGCACCAGAAAAAGGAGCGCGGGCGCAATACCCGTGGCAAAAATGAGGCGCCAGCCGTGTTCAATATTCCATGCTTCGCTGGCCTGGCTGGCAATAACTGCGGCAATGGAAAAAATCGCCAGATTACCCACACAGTTGAATAGCTGATTCAGCGAGACCAGGCGGCCGCGGATATGGGCGGGAGAGACCTCCGCAATATAGAGCGGGGCAATCGTCGTTTCCACGCCGATACCGACGCCCACCAGAATGCGAAACCCCGCCAGCATCTCTGAAGAGCTCGCCATGGCTTCGCCCAGCACGCCGAAGATAAAAATCAGCGCCGTCAGTAACAGGACCTTTTTTCTTCCCACGGCGTCGGAAAGCGGGCCTGCCAGCGCCACGCCGATGATACACCCGACGATGATGGATGAGGTTACCCAGCCAATACCGTCGGCATCAAGTGCGAATCTGTTTTGCAAAAAGCCAACAGAACCCGAAATACTGCCGTTATCAAAACCAAACAGGAATCCGCCGACGGCGGTAACGATTGAAATCAACAGGACGTTACGCATCCAGACATTTTTTGCGCTGACATGTACATGACTGACCATAATACTCTCCGTTATCAAGCGGGTGAGCGTGGCGGTATTGAAATAGCGCGTACCGCGCAACGATTTTGCAATGTTGCAAGATTGATGTTGGTCGCGAGCCCGGCAGTTGAGCTGGCGGCATTCGCGGCGCCGCAGGCTGCCGCCAGCTTCAGATGCTCGACCCAGCCAGCCTGTGGCCGGGAAAGCAGACTGGCAATCAGCCCCGCGCAGTAGGCATCTCCGGAGCCAACGGGGCTGGCGGTTATCACGGAGGGGGCGGTGAGTTCGAAATTGCCATCCGGCGTCAGGGCCTGCGTCGGGCGCGGTCCATCGGTGATAATCACGCAGCGGACCCCCTGCGCCAACCAGACTGCCGGGAGATCCTGCTGCGCTGTCGCGTTGGCCTGGCGCAGTTCATCGCGGTTGATTTTGATAATATCCGGGTGCGCGCTGGCAGCGTGCAGCAGCGCGGCGCCGTGCGTATCAAGTAGCGAAAGCACACCGCGGGCGCGTGCCAACGTGATCCAGCGCCCGTACTCGTCAGGAGGCAAGTTTTTTGCCAGCGAACCGGTGCAAATCAAAGCATCAGCATGCGCTATTTCTTGCTGCAGCAAGGTATGAAGGCGCTGATGCTCCTCCGGGCGAATTGGCGGACCTCCGGCGTTGTAGACGCTGGCGTTTTCAGGTGAATCCACCTCTGTTATCACCTCGCAAATGCGGGTGCTGCCGGCGATATCGCACCAGCATCCTTCCAGCGCCTCCTGGCGCAGAAGATCACCGCACAGCCGTCCCGTCGCGCCGCCGAGGAAGCCCAGCAGCAGTGGCGCTGGCGCATCAGGCAGGTGCTGGCGCAGCTGCTGGAGTACCCGCGCCACATTTACCCCTTTGCCCCCGGCCAGGGTTTTATCATCCAGCAAGCGATGAACCTCGCCAGGCCGTTGTTTATCAACCAGCAGCAACCGTTCGATAGCCGTATTCAACGAAGCGATGATGACTTTCATAATTGGTCCTCCCGGTGGGTGGCAATAAACCAGCTTTCACGGGCAATCATCGCTGCCCCCATTGCAACGGGTTCACTTAATTCGCTGGCGAAGAGCGGTATTTTCCAGCGGCGTTTACGGTGTTCAACCATTTCCGAACGCTGGAACAGGGAGCCCATCAGCACGGCGTCCTGGGGACGAATAGCCCCAATTTCACACATATGGGTAAGCAGCCGATAGGCGCGATCGGCAATGTGGTTGAGGGTGGCCTGAACTAACCCGGCAGGACGAATGCCGGCATGCAGATGATGCAGGGAGAAAAGTCCCTGGTCTTCGTTTTCATCGACGGAAACCGACACGCTGTTGCCGTCTGTTTCGATCAACAGATCGTGGAAAAGTGGGTCATACTCACCCTGATAGAGCAGTTCGGCGAGGGTCTGGATTATTTTCCCGGAAGGGGTTGCGCAGCCCATCACAAACTCGCCGGCTTTCCATGTGCGTTCGATGTCGATTTCAAGCTTCCAGGCAATCTGTGGATCCGGAAAGTGGGGGGTTAATACCATCAGATATTCTGAGGTGCCTATCGAATCGAAAACATGGGTCGGCTGGTTGTGTTGAACCGCTAACGCACCGACGATCTGGTCATGCCCGCCCATAAATACGCGGGCTCCCTGACACAAGGCTACCCCCGGCAGCGCTTGCGCTTGAATTTCTCCGCAGCATTCGCCGGTATCGGCCGGCGTCGGGAATAGCTCTGGCGCAATCTCCAGCCGCGCCAGAGTCGGTTCATGCGGTTGCATGCTTTTTAAATCAAAGCACTGTGAATGCGTCAGTTGTGATGTGCCGCCGCGCCATTCTCCGGTTAAGCGCCATATGATAAAGCTGCCAAAGTCCACCCAGCGGTCGATATGACGCCAGATATCTCCGTGGTGTCGGCGTATCCAGCTTAATCGCTGCGGACTTTGGTTAGGCCGTGAACGCATACCGGAGATGGCATAGTGTTCCTCGCTGTCCAGCCAGCTGTGAGTCTCCTTATCCAGCGCGGAGACGGGATAGTTTTCCCACCATGCCAGGGAAGGGTAGAGAATGTCTCCGCGTTGATTAACGGCAACGGATTCTTCTTGTCCGAAAGTTCCGATAGAAAGGGCGGCCAACGGACCGCAGGCCCGCGCTTCCGCGCGGGAGTAATCGGCAATCAGTATCGCCAGCACCTGCCATACGGCTTGCGCATCGTGGAAGGTTAATCCGTCACGTTGCAGGACGGGAGTGCGGCACTTTTTCACGGGTAAAAGCGTGCCTTCCTCGCTGATACCGATGATTTTGATATGTGTGGTGCCAATATCTATACCGAGAAACCACATCGTGATGACCCTCAATGTCGCGTTTATAATCCCAGCTTGCCTGGATTCAGCGTCCCGTTAGGATCGAGTGCCTGCTTTAAGCGGCGCAACAGTAAATGTGCCGATCCGAGAGATTGGCGGGCGTATGGCGAACGTACCAGTCCTCCGCCGTGGTGGTGCGAAAGTTCGGCATGGTGTTCAAGGCAAACGCGCATCGTTTCCCGCCAGATGGTTCGTAATTTTTCTACCGCCTCGCGATCGCTGTTCTCCCGTCCAAGCAGGATCATGTACATCGAGGTTCCCTGAGGATAAACATGAGAGAAATGTGACAGAACTTCGTCTGCGAGGGGGGTCAGCACCTTGTTCAGATCGTGATACAGTCCGGCTATACCGTCCCAGGTATGAGCAATTTCGATGGTTTCGGCAAACCCCCCGTTGCTATCAAGCCGTTTTTCGACGGTAGAAAAATCAAAACGGCGATCCATCCACTTCAGCACGCCTTCGGAGCCGATTGATTTTCCGCCGTGGCGGTGGACAATCGTCATAAAAGCGTCCATTTCCGCGCGCGCGACGGCTTCCACGCCCTGGGCGCCGAGGAACATCACCGGCTTATCCTGCTGCGGATTTTGCATAGCATGCCGGGCCTCATTGGCATCATACAGGCGCAGCAGGAACGGCCGCAGCCCTGCCATGGCCTGCTCGCGCATGATCTTCAGGCCGGCATCCACGGAAGGGAGTTCCAGCGAGTCGTACAGCCGGGTCTGGGGGAGGGGGAATATTTTAAGCTGTACCGAGGTGACGATGCCAAGCGTACCTTCTGCGCCAATAAACAGCTGGCGTAGGTCCGGCCCCATTGCCGCACGTGGCGAAGCCTTAAGCCGTAGTTTTTCACCTGTAGCAAGAATGACCGTATAGGCGGTAATTAAATCTTCTATACCACCGTAGTAAGACGAAAATTGCCCGGTTGCCAATGTCGACAGCCAGCCGCCGACGCTGGACTGATACAGGGATTGCGGAGAATGGCCGAGTGTCCAGCCCATCTTCTGGAGCTCATCTTCCAACTGACCGCCGTTATAACCGGCGGACACTTCCACGGTCAGGTTGGTGATATTGACTTCACGGCGATCCGTCATGCCGGTTAAATCCAGTACGATGCCGCCGCGAGTCGGGAGAGGCTGGCCGGTTACCGAGGATGCCAGCGCCCGAGGCGTTACCGGCGCATCATGTGCTGTCGCCAGCGCCAGTACCCGCTGGATCTGTGTTTCGTCGGTGACTTTTACCACAACATCAGCCTGATAATCATGGCATCCGAAGCGCCTGAGTTTTGTGGATAGGGGCCAGGTATCGTGACTGGATGCCTGAAGCGTGTCGCGATCGGTGAGCACCTGCGATTCAGGGAGTTCAGCTTTCAGGGCGGCGATGAGATGGGAAATGTCGGGCATACAAACTCCTGTATTGACAGTTTAAAGGAATATCCTTGCACGGTGAGCCGGATAAAAACGCGCCGGGTATATTTCATTGACAGCACGTTAATGGCTAATATACGATCAATTTGCAGAAAGCTGCAAATTGCATTTTTCATTTTTTCCCAACTTTGTGAAGGAGAGCAAAATGGATAGCCGTACCGGTAAAGCAGTTCGCTTAGGTCGTATTTTGCGCCCGGAAACGGGGCGCGCGGTGGTCGTTGCCGCGTCCCACGGCGTGATGTCAGGTCCGCCATCGGGGCTGAAAACGCGTGATGAAATTGAAACCGTTTTTGCCCAGCTCCGTGGCGCAGATGGCGTCATGGTTTCGCCGGGGATGATTTCACTGGTTGAAAAAACCTTTATCGGGCGCGACCGGCCCGGTTTTGTGCTGCATCTTGACTGGAAAAATCATGCGCGTTCTATCTATACGCCGGGCAAAGATGGCCGCGGTGAAGGGGTCCTCGCGCAACTGGCTGAGATTGGCGAGGTGGCGGCATGCGGCATTGATGCGGTTATGACCTATATGTATCTTGGGCAGAAGGATACGGCGCTGGAGCAGGCGGAAATTGCGCGCAATACGCGTATTGTGCGCGAATGCGAGCGGCATGGCATTGGCGTGATTATCGAGCCGCGTTCCGCGCTGGAAGGCGTCGATCCCGATGCGCTGAGCGCCAAAGTTATGAGTCTGTATTGCCGTATCGCCGCGGATATCGGGGCGGATCTGGTCAAAGCGCTCTGGCCGGGATCCGTGGAGGATTTTGCTGCGGTAACAAGCACCTGTTATACTCCGGTGCTACTTGCCGGTGGTGCGGGTGGCGAGGATCCGCACGCAACGTTGCAACTGGCGGCGGATGCGTTTCGGGCAGGGGCCAAAGGGGTGATGTTTGGTCGACGTATTTTCCGCGCGCAGCAACCCGCCGGTGTCCTGCGTGCGCTCAATGCTGTAGTGCATGAGGATCAGAGCGTTGAACAGGCGTTACGGTATCTTGAACAGTAAAAGTCGGCGAAAACAATGACGGTTATTGCGCACGAAGCGAAGCATCTCTCTCCGGTAGCATTTATTGCCCGCTCGATTATTTCGCTTGGCTTGTCCGGGCGTCTTCCCACGACGTCCTGGTATCAGGAAGTTCTGGAGATAGGCTCCGGTACCGTCCAAAAAGCGCTACAGGAACTGAAAAAAGCCGGTGCGGTAACCCTTGTTTCTCGCGGTCACCAGGGGACCTTTGTGGTCTCCTGGGACTTTGCTTTGTTGTGGAATGCCGCGCGGATACCCCCGGTTCATATGTTGTTACCCCCTCGTGGTTCCCGGGAAGCAACGCAGGTAGCCTCAGCGCTGGTTGAGCAGTGTAGCCAATGGAGCGTCGTCACGACCGTTGGCTACCTGCGCGGCGCGCACTCACGTCTGGCCGCTTTTTCTGAAAACACCGCTGACATCGTTCTGCTTTCGTCCGGATCTGCGCAGATGTTAATGGCCGATGCTGCGGCTGAGGGTTATGAACTATTTGAAGTTGGTAATGGCAGCTACTACCGGCCTGAAAGCCTGGTGGTAGTTGAAAAAGCCGATACCGCGGCGGCTGGGCGCCTGCGCGTCGGGATTGATTTCCACTCCAGCGATCATCAGCGTCTTACCCGCGCCCAGTTTCCGGAGGCGGTATGTGAGTACGTTGAGGTGGATTTTACTCTGCTACCGCGCTCCGTATTTCTTGGGGAGATCGATACCGGTGTCTGGCACCAGGAACCCTCGCTGATCCCGCTGGATAAAATTGGCTTAAAGATGCGAGCGCTGGATAATCCTCAGGCGCTGGAGCTGGCAGACTCGATTTCCAGCGCGGTACTGGTTGTGCGTTCAAATTCACCCGTCGCGCAACTATTGCGGCAAATTGATTTTGACGTACTGAAAAGGCAGGCCATGCTGCCTTTAAACACCTCCGATCCCTATTTTGCCAACGTCCCGGATATTCTTCGTTTCCAAAAGATAGCATCCATAAAACGGCCATGATGTTGCAGGTAAAAATGTCTTTGCTGGCGGTAACGCTTATTCCAGCATGGCGTCACTCATAGATATTGGTTATTTGCCGAAACCGCCGCCTTTCGTCATAGTGAAAGGTCTGTGGTCAGCATCGAGGGTAAACGGGTTATGGCGTTGCGAAACAAGCTCCTTATTGTGCAGACCGGGGCGCCTCCGGCGGAAATCGAGGCCGAGCATGGCGATCTCCCCGTCTGGTTTAGCCGGCTGCTTGCGCCCTGGCGTCGGCAGATTTCCACCGTGCGCGTATATGCAGGGGAAGCGCTGCCCGCCCCGGACAGTCAGACCGTGGCAGTGATGACCGGCTCGTGGGCGATGGTTACCGATCGGCTGGCGTGGAGCAAGAGCACCGCGGAGTGGATCCGCGCGGCGATGGCGGTGGAGATGCCGTTATTTGGTATCTGCTACGGCCATCAGCTGATGGCCGACGCGCTGGGTGGCGAAGTGGAATACCATCCGGCGGGGCGCGAGACGGGCTGCAAAGCGATTACGCTTTCCGCCGCCGGGCGCACGGACCCGCTGTTAAGCGACCGTCCGGCGCATTTCCCCGCGCATCTCAGCCATCTGCAAACGGTTATACAGCTGCCGCCGGAGGCCACGGTGCTGGCTTCATCCGCCCACGACCCTCACCAGATCGTGCGCTACAGCCAGCATGCGCTTTCAACCCAGTTCCATCCCGAGTTCACTCCCGACATCGCGCGTTCATTGATTCAGTATCGTGACGAAGTGCTGCGGATGGAGGGGATCGACCCGCAGCAGCTGCTGGATGGGGTGGAGGAGTGTTCGACGGCGGCAGGGATCTTAACCCGCTTTGTGGCGAACTATATGGAACCGGACAGTCCGCAGGCTTAATCTCCCGCGCTGCACAGCACCCGCCAACGTCGCCGCTGGCGGCTTAACTGTTGCTGCAGCGCGAGCAGGTCCTGCCGCTGCAGCGCATCAATCTCTTGCTGCGTAAACGTCGCCAGCTGCTGCCGCTGGCGTAGGGCCTGCAATGCCGCGGTCCCGGCCTGCGGCTGAGCGGCAATCAGCGCTTTCAGGCGCAACTTCAACTGAGCGAAATGCGTTTCATCTGGCACAGGCAGCGTCCGTAAAAAGCGTTTGCAGTGCCCCAGCAGGCTGCTTACGCTGCGGTCCGGCGATTGCAGGGCAAACAGCAGCCCCTCCCGGTCGGCGCAGCGCAGGTAACGGCAGCTGACCACATAGCCTATCTGTAGCTCAACGCGCAGACGCTGAAAGAACAGCGGCTCGCACAGCAGCGCCAGCGCCCGCAATGCCGCCAGCGACCCGCCATCGGGTAAGGGAATAAACAGCAGCAGCGCGCTGTCATCGCTGGTGTGGGTCAGGCGCGTCACCCCGGCGGGAGACGCCTCCAGCGGCCCGACGGCGGAGGCGTTGACCGGCGTGGGCAGTACGCTCAGGCGCCGGGCCAGGAGCTGACAGGTGGCGTCACTCCCACCCGCCAGCGCCGCCAGCCAGCCGCGTGTGGGCGGCTGGGTTTGCAGACTGTCGGCCAGGTGATTGAGCAGATGGCGGATAGCCACGCTTTCCTGCGCCGGCGCGTCGGCATCCCCGCCCGATGCGGCGAGCACCTGCAGAATCGCCGCCAGTATCCCCTCGACGGCAGCCACCGCTTCAGGCAGGCGCAGCATCAGCTGCCAGACGCCCTCTACCGGGCGCCATTCGCCGTGGCCGCCGAGGTGGCGGAGTTCGGCGAACAGCGGACGTAGCCGCTGCCCCCGATGCTGACCCTCGGCGTAGCTAAAATTACTGCCGAAGGCGGGGCGTAAAATCAGCGTCGTCGGGTGCTGACCCGCCTGAATATGCACCAGCGGCACGCTTGTTTCAGGTAATGGCGGCGTAGCGGCGGGGGGGTGATGCGGGTAAAAGATAAAATCCGCCGTCGCAGGTGCGGTCGGCTGCGGCTGCCAGCGGGTTAATGGCAGAGTGAAGCCTTGCGTGGTCACCGTACGGGAGACGCTCTCTTTTGTACAGCGCAGACGCACCGCCGGCGCGGCGGCCAGCCGGGCGCAAAAGGCGGCAAAGTCCACGGGCTGCGCCAGCGGCGCAAAGCCGAACGCCCGCTGCCGCAGCTGCTCCAGCGGCGAAAGGTCGGCAAAACGCTGGCGGGCCAGACGGTAATAGTGGTTCTGCTGCGTCTGCGTGGTGGACTGCAGCGCCTGAAGCCACGTCGGCAGCAGGGCGTTTATGCCTTCCGCGTCATCGCCGCTGAAAGCCAGCGCCAGCCAGCCGGTAACCTCATCCTGATACAACCATTTAAGCTCAACATCGTAAGCGGCATCGCGTTCGCGGAGCGTGGCCAGCAGGCTCCCCGGGGCCGCGTCGAGTAAAAACTCGCGCAATAACGTGACGTTGTCACCTACGTGCTGAAGCAATGGACAGTACCAGAAGCCAGCCGGTGCCGGAGTTTCCAGCTGCAGGTAGCGGTCGTGAGCCAGCAGAATCGGCGGCGACGGATGCGGAGCCGCGCCAGCGGGCAAGTCGGCGCAAAACTCCGCGGCCAGCGCTTCCAGTTCCTCCAGCGACTGCGGCCCCTGCAGCCATAGCTGCATCGTATTGCTGATGTAATGGCGCTGATGGAAGGCGGTCAGCGCTTCGCGTAATGCCTGCCGCTCGCCGGCGAAGCTTTCCGCGCTCCCGACCTGAAACCGTTGAAAACCGGCGGGCGCCTGTACGCCGTGAAAAACCGCGGCTTCGCGGCGGGAAGGGTCATGTTGCTGAATCAGCCGATTTTCGGCATCAATGACCGCGATCTCCTGCTCAATTGCCGCAGGTTCCAGCGTGGGCGCCAGCAGCATATCCTGCAAGCGCCGCACGCCGTCGGCGAGCAGCGGGGCATCCACCTCGAAAAACCAGGCGCTGCGGCGGGCCTGGGTGGTGGCATTGACGCTGCCGCCGACCCGCTGGATCCAGCTTATCAGGCGGCTATCGTCGGGATAACGGCGGCTACCGGTAAACAGCAGGTGCTCCAGCAGATGCGCCAGCCCCGGCCAGCGTTCGGGTTCATCGTGACTCCCGGCGGCCACCTGCACTAACGCCGCCGCGCGTGAGGCTCCGGCCTGATGAACCAGCGAGATCCGCAGGCCGTCCGGGCGAACAATGGCGCGCGACGTTGGCTGCATTACGATACCCGGGTTTTATAGATCAGTTGCGACTGCGTACGGTTACGGAACTGCAGCTGGCCGATTTTCATATCGCTACAGGCCGCTTCACGTCGCGCGTCGAGAATTTGGTCATGATGCGGCGATTTGCTGCACACCGGGTCGGCGTTATCGGCGTTGCCGGTGAGCATAAAGGCCTGGCAGCGACAGCCGCCGAAGTCTTTCTCTTTTTCGTCGCAGGAGCGGCAGGGCTCCGGCATCCAGTCGAAGCCGCGATAGCGGTTAAAGCCGAAGGAGTTGTACCAGATATCTTGCAGACTGTGCTCCAGCACCGACGGAAATTCGACCGGCAGCTGACGGGCGCTATGGCACGGCAGCGCCGTGCCTTCCGGCGTGACGCTGAGGAAAATCGACCCCCAGCCGCCCATACAGCCTTTGGGGCGCTCTTCGTAATAATCCGGGGTGACAAACAGCAGGTTGGTCAAATTGCCGCTGGCGCTCATTCGCTCGCGGTATTCGGCGACCACTTTTTCCGCCCGCGCAATCTGTTCGCGGGTCGGAAGCAGCCCCTGGCGGTTGAGATACGCCCAGCCGTAAAACTGGCAGGTGGCCAGCTCGACGTCGTCGGCTTCCAGCTCGATGCAAAGATCGATAATTTTGTCGATCTGATCGATATTGTGGCGATGCAAAACGAAGTTCAGCACCATCGGGTAGTCACGAGCTTTCACCGCCCTGGCCATCGCCAGCTTTTGCTGGAAGGCCTTTTTGTTACCAGCCAGCGCGGCGTTCAGCGTCTCATCGCTGGCCTGAAAGCTTATCTGGATATGGTCCAGACCGGCCTCGCTGAAGGCGTCGAGCTTGCTCTCGGTCAAACCGATACCCGAGGTGATCAGGTTGGTGTAAAACCCGAGGTCGCGTGCGGCGCGGATCAGCTCCGGCAGGTCTTTACGGGTCAGCGGCTCGCCGCCGGAAAAGCCCATCTGGACGCTGCCCATCGCCCGCGCCTGACGGAAAACCTCGATCCACTGTGCCGTGGTCAGCTCTTTGTCCTGCTGAGCAAAATCCAGTGGATTTGAACAGTAGGGGCACTGCAGCGGGCAGCGGTAGGTCAGCTCCGCCAGCAGCCATAGCGGCGGGTTAACGCCGGGTTTATTTTGCTTCACTAAACTTTATCCACTTCTGTTCATAGGCGATCTGCAAAAACTCTTTGACGTCGTCATCGACGCCGCCCGCTTCCGGAAAACGGGCGTTCAGCTCGGCAATCACCGCGGCGACGCTGCGTTGACCGTCCACCAGTTCGAGAATCGCGGCGGCGGTTTCATTGAGTTTAGCCATTCCTTCCGGATAGAGGATCACATGGCTGTCCTGGGCGGCTTCCCACTGCAGACGGTAGCCGCGGCGGAAGGCGACAATAGCGGTTTCGTTCATCGGTTATACCAGTCGGGTAGTGTGCCAGGCCGCCTTGTCGGTGACCGTGTGGTAGGGCGGGCGCTGCAGTTCGTAGGCCATGGTCATCGCATCGAGCATCGACCACAGGATATCCAGTTTAAACTGCAGGATCTCCAGCATGCGGTTTTGTTGGGCGACGGTGATGCAGAATTCTTTCGCCAGCGCGAGGCCGTGTTCGACGTCGCGGTTCGCCTGGCTCAGGCGGCTGCGGAAGTAAAAATAGCCTTCTTCTTTGATCCACGGGTAGTGCTGCGGCCAGCTGTCGAGGCGCGACTGGTGAATCTGCGGGGCAAACAGTTCGGTCAGCGAGCTACAGGCCGCCTCCTGCCAGTTCGCGCGGCGGGCAAAATTGACATAGGCATCCACCGCGAAACGAACGCCCGGCAGCACATGACGTTCCGACAGCAGCGCCTCGCGGCTCAGACCGACCGCTTCGCCCAGCTGCAGCCACGCTTCAATTCCGCCTTCTTCGCCGTTGCTGCCGTCATGGTCGAGGATCCGCTGAACCCATTTGCGCCGGGTGTGCGGATCCGGGCAGTTGGCCATGATCGCCGCGTCTTTGAGCGGAATATTGGTCTGGTAGTAAAAACGGTTCGCCACCCAGCCCTGAATCTGCTCTCGCGTCGCCTGGCCGTTATGCATCGCGATATGGTAGGGATGATGAATGTGGTAATAGGCGCCTTTGGCGCGTAGCGCCTGCTCGAACGCCTCTGGCGTCAGGGTGTCAGTTATCAGCATAGTTCAGTCCTGAAGGTAAATACTCATCCCGTCCCGGCTCACTTCAATGCCCTGTTGCGTCAGGGCGAGGTGCTGCGCAGACTGCTCGTTCAGGATTGGGTTGGTATTATTAATATGAATAAGAATCTTGCGTTTTGCCGGCAGTGACGCCAGTAATGCCACCAGACCGTGTTCTTCGCCGAGGGCCAGATGGCCCATATCTCTGCCGGTGTTGCGCCCGACGCCGGTGGCCTGCAATTCATTGTCCTGCCAGACGGTGCCGTCAATCAGCAGACAGTCGGCTTTACGCAGCCACGGAAGAATCGCCTCATCCGGCTCGCCGAGACCCGGCGCATAGAACAGGGTCTGGCCGTTGGCGCGGTTTTCGATGAAGAGCGCCACGTTATGGCCCGGCAGCGGCCGGTTGCGATACGGCGAATAGGGCGGCGCGTTGCTGATAATCGGAATGGCCGTAAAGGCGAGATCCGGGCAGGCATCGACCTTAAAAGCGCTCAGCGGCGTCACGGGATGGTGAACCAGGCCGCCATTCCAGTGCTGCAGCATGGTAAAAATCGGGAAACCGGTGCACAGATCCTCATGGACCTCCGGCGTGCACCACACCTGATGCGGGCAGCCTTCGCGCAGGCTTAATAGCCCGGTGGTGTGGTCAATCTGGCTATCCGTCAGAATAATGCCGCCAATGGCGGTGCCGCGCAGGACCCCTTTTTTATTTAATTCCGGGGTGTGGGCGATCTGCTGGCTGATATCGGGCGAAGCGTTGCACAGCACCCAATCTTCGCCATTATCGCTGACGATAATCGACGACTGGGTGCGCGGGGTGGCCTGAATGGTCCCGTTGCGCACGCCATGACAGTTGGGGCAGTTACAATTCCACTGCGGAAAACCTCCGCCGGCCGCGGAGCCAAGGACTTTTATAAACATGAAGACGGACCAGATAGTAAAACAAAATGCCCGCGCGAACGGCGGGCAGAACGATTAGCGGTTGGAGATGTACAGCGTCACTTCCAGACCCAGACGTAAATCGATAAAGGCAGGTTTCTTCCACATAGTATTTTTCCTCTAAACAGGGTTAACGACTCAGATAAAAAGAGTCATAGCCGACAAATAGTGCGCCTCTGGGTGACAGAGATCAACCCGGAATATGTAAGGAATTAACGCTATGTTTACAATACAACCTATTGTTGCCAAACATTTTTTAATACACGTAACCAGTTGCCTGACGCCAGCTTATCCAGCACCAATTGATCATAGCCGTGATGACGCAACGCCTTGAACAGTCTGGGTAAACCCCTGACATCCTCTAATTCGTCCGGTAGGGTGATGCCGTCAAAATCTGAGCCCAGCGCCACGTGGTCGACACCCATTTTGTTAATAAGATAGTCGATATGGCGGACCACCACCGTTAACGGCGTATCGCTGTCGCGTTGGCCGTCGGCGCGCAGAAAGGCATTACCAAAATTGACGCCCACCACGCCGCCGCTATCGCGGATCGCGAGCAGCTGAGCGTCGGTCAGGTTACGCGGCTGCGGACAGAGCGCATGAGCGTTGGAGTGGCTGGCTACCAGCGGCGCCATTGAGTGGCGGGCGGTATCCCAGAAGGCTTTCTCGTTCATGTGCGAGACGTCGATTTGCATCCGCAGCGCATTGGCCTGACGAATCAGCGCCACCCCCTCCGCGGTTAACCCCGGGCCGCTATCAGGGCTGCCGGGGAAGGGACCGGTTACCCCTTCCCCGAAGCGGTTCGCCAGGTTCCAGAACGGACCGATGCTGCGAACGCCTGCGGCATAAAACGCCTGCAGATCTTCGCCAGCGCCATCCAGCCCGCCGGCGCCTTCGATATGCGCGACCATCGCCAGGACGCTATCCTGCCGGCAGCGCGCAATGTCCGCGGCGGTCAGGCATAGCCGCGCCCGGCCGGCCGACTCCGCCACGATGCGTTGCAGAATCGCCAGCTGTTGCCAGAGGATGTTCAGCGGATCCCAGAGCTGGTTAGCGTAGCGCGGGGCCATGCGGGCGATATACGCCTGCGGCGGGACAAACAGAGCGAACAGGCCGCCGCCAAAGCCGCCTTGCCGCATGCGGGGATAATCCAGATGCCCCTGCGCGATACCGTCGAAAAAGGCCTGAACCGGCTCTTCGCGGTGATGCAGCCACAGATTGAGCAGCAGATCGTTGTGACCATCAAAAACCAACATAACGTGCAGACACCTTGTTCTTTCATCAACCGTTAATGGCGAGACAAACTACCGGATCTCCGCGGTGGCGCAAGCTCGAATTGACAAGCCAGCAACAAATGCCCCTTTTCACGATGCCATCGCTATGTATCACATTGTATCTGGCGGGGCATGCAATACATCACGATGCAAAACCCCGGCTTTCTCCGCATATGCCGGATACAAAACCTTGTTTAACTGTGTGCGTACGTTCTTATGTCCGCAATTAACAGGTGGGTTTAGTGATGAACAGATTATCCCTGATACGTAAAAGTAGCGCGCTGCTGCTGTCGCTTTCAGCGCTGTGCTCAGCCGGCGTTTGCGCGGCGGAAGATGCCGCGGCGTTTGAGCATATTCAACAGATCAACGCCGGCGATCTGAATATCGGCTATGTCGATATGGGCCCACGCGACGGGCAGGCGGTTATTCTGCTGCACGGCTGGCCGTATGACATTCATAGCTATGCCGTCGTCGCGCCCGCGCTGGCGGAAAAAGGTTTCCGGGTCATCGTGCCGTATCTGCGCGGTTATGGCAGTACGCGTTTTCTTGCAGCCAGCACGCCGCGTAACGGGCAGCCGTCGGCCATGGCGGCGGATATTGTCCATCTGATGGACGCCTTACACATCAAGCAGGCCGATTTTGCCGGATTTGACTGGGGGGCGCGTACCGCCGATATCGTGGCCGCCCTATGGCCGGAGCGGGTCAAATCGCTGGTTTCGGTGAGCGGGTATCTGATTGGCAGCCAGCAGGTTGGCGCGAAACCGCTGCCGCCGGAGGCAGAACTGTCATGGTGGTATCAGTTCTATTTCGCCACCGCGCGCGGGGAGGCCGGGTATCGCCAGAATACGCATGCTTTTGCCAGGCTGATCTGGCGCCAGGCGTCGCCAGGCTGGGACTTCAGCGATGCCGCGTTTACGCAAAGCGCTAAAGCGCTCGATAACCCGGATCACGTGGCGGTGACTATCAGCAACTATCGCTGGCGCCTTGGTCTCGAGAAGGGGGAACAGAAATACGCGGCCTACGAGCAAAAGCTGGCGCAACTGCCGACCATCGGCGTCCCGACTCTTACCCTCGAAGGGGATAATAACGGCGCGCCGCATCCGACGCCCGCCAGCTATCGGGCGAAATTTACCGGTAAATATGAACATCGCACGTTAACCGGCAACATCGGCCACAATCTGCCGCAGGAGGCCCCTGACGATTTTGTTAACGCCGTGGTCGATGCCGATCATCTATAGCCCGCCCGCCGGAAGCGGTGAGTTGCGCTTCCGGCGCCAGCGCATATTCTTTTGGAGTCGATATGATTGTGAGTGGAGCCGGCAGTGGAACACATTGACCATATTTTGGTTGTCGATGACGACCGCGATATTCGCGAACTGGTGAGCGATTATCTGCATAAATCGGGCTATCGTGCCACCGGGGCCGCCAACGGCAAAGCGATGTGGTCGGTGTTACAGACCCGGCAGGTGGATCTGATCGTGCTGGATATTATGCTGCCCGGCGATGATGGCCTGATCCTCTGCCGTCAGCTGCGCAGCCACGGCCAACGGAATATCCCGGTGCTGATGTTGACCGCGCGCACGGAGGACAGCGACCGGATTCTGGGCCTCGAAATGGGAGCCGACGACTATCTGGTTAAACCGTTTGTCGCTCGCGAGCTGCTGGCGCGGATTAAAGCCATTCTGCGGCGCACGCGGGCGCTGCCGCCCAATCTGCAAATTACCGAGGCGGGGCGGCTGATTGCCTTCGGCGACTGGCTGCTGGATACCTCCGCGCGCCACCTGCTGGATGACAGCGGAGCCATCGTCGCCTTGAGCGGGGCGGAGTACCGGCTGCTGCGGGTCTTTCTCGACCACCCGCAGCGGGTGCTGAACCGCGATCAGCTGCTGAATCTGACTCAGGGGCGCGATGCGGAGCTGTTTGAGCGCTCCATCGATCTGCTGGTGAGCCGGTTGCGCCAACGGCTGCGCGAAGATGCCCGCGAACCGGCCTACATCAAAACCGTGCGTAGCGAAGGCTATGTGCTCGCGGTCGCGGTCTCGATTCGCGAGGCCCGGGAATGACGTTCTGGCCCGGCTCGCTGCGGTCCCGGCTGATGCTGATGATGTTCCTCGCGCTACTGCTGGCGAATGCGCTGACCCTGTCGCTGCTGTTTTATGAGCGCATGAGCAGCGCCCGCAGCGTGATGCTGGGAAATCTGCAATACGATGTGGCCACCAGCGTGGCGATCCTCGACCGGCTGCCTGCCGCCGAGCGTCCGCAGTGGCTGGCGCGGCTGGCGCGCGGGAACTACCGCTATCAGCTCTCCGCCGGCGTCAGCGGCGATTATCCCACCAGCTGGCGTTCCCGCGACGCGGTGCGTTCGCTGCAAGAGTCGCTCAGCGGCAGCTATCCGCTGAGTATTATCGCGGTGCCCGGCCCGCGTGAGCATATTCAGGCCCACATCACCCTGCATGACGGCGCGCCGCTGAGTCTTGATTTATGGCCGCGGCTGCCCGCCATTGCCCGCTGGCTGCCGGCGCTGCTGGTCGCCCAGTTCCTGCTGCTGCTGGCCTGCGCCTGGTACGCCGTACGCCAGGTGGTGAGCCCGATGACCCGCTTCACCGACGCCATTGACGCCCTGCAACCGGCGGCCCACGTTCCTGGTATGATGGCGGAACAGGGGCCACGGGAGGTGCAGCATGCCGCCCGCGCGTTCAACGCGATGCAGACGCGGATCCACGACCATTTGCAGGAACGGGCGCGGATCCTGGCGGCGATCTCCCACGATCTCCAGACGCCGATGACGCGGATGAAGCTGCGGGTGGAAATGGCGGGAGCGCCGGAGCTGCGCGATAAGCTCCTGCAGGATCTCGATAATATGAGCCGGCTGGTCAGGGAAGGGATCGCCTTTGCCCGTTCGGCGCAGCCGCTGGAAGAGCCGCGCCAGCGCCTGGATGTCAATGCCTTTCTCGACAGCATCGCCTGCGATTACGCCGATGTCGGCAGGCCGGTGCTCTTTCATCCCGCCAGGGAAGCCGCCGCGGTGCTGCTCCCGCCGCAGGCGCTACGACGCATCATGACCAATCTGATCGATAACGGGCTCAAGTTCGGGGAACGGGTAGATATCAGGCTGCTTTATAGCCGTCGCGGCGACCTGACCATTCAGGTGCTGGACCAGGGGCCGGGGATCCCGGAGGAGGCGCTGGAAGCCGTTCTGCAGCCGTTCTACCGTCTGGAAAACTCGCGCAATCGGGATACCGGCGGCACCGGTCTGGGGCTGGCGATTGCCGCTCAGCTGGCGGGCCAGATGCAGGGACAACTCCTGCTGCGCAACCGGGCGCAGGGGGGACTGGAAGCCAGTCTTCTGCTCGCCGCCGCCACCTTGTATCCTTCTGTATCCGGCGCGGCTGCAGATACCTGAACTGACAAAACCGCGCTGTTTCAGACACTTCGTCAATACATTCGCCTGTTGTAATGCGCTGGCTGCCGCTTTCGGCCGCGAGCTCATACCGAGGAGAATGAATATGATGTCTGTCCTGATAGCCTTCGCGGGCGGCATGCTGACGCTGCTGAGCCCCTGTACTTTACTGGTGATCCCGCTCATTTTTGCTAACCTCCGCGGCAGGCGCAGCCACCTGCTGCTGCTGCTTGCCGGGATGGTGCTGATGTTTACCGCCGTATCATTACTGGCGACGGTAACCGGCAGCTGGGTGGCGAACCTGACCGTGGCCGGCCGCTGGCTGGCGCTGGCGTTTCTGGCGCTGGTGGGGCTGAGTCTGCTGTCGTTACGCGTTGCCTGGCGCCTGAGTGCGCCGCTGGTGGCGTTGGGCAACCGTATCAATCATCACAGCGACCAGCACACCGGGGGGACGTCGGCGCTGCTGGCGGGTCTGGCCATCGGCCTGCTGTGGGCGCCCTGTGCCGGGCCGGTGCTGGGAGCGGTGCTTAGCCTGGGTTACTCTGGCGCTAACGCGGCCACGATGGGGGCGCTGCTGGTTGCCTATGGCAGCGGGTGTGCGCTGATGCTGGCGCTGCTGTGGTGGTCTGGCGACCGCCTGGCGGCGCGTCTGCGCCGCGGTTTGGCCTTCAGCCAGCGGCTACGTCAGCTGGCGGGGCTGGCGATTCTGGCTTCGGTGGCGTTAATCGCCAGCGGGGCGGACCGCTACCTGCAAGGGGCCAGCGGTTTAACTCAGGCGCTGGAACAGCGGTTGAGCGGCGGTCTGCCGCAGGCGCAACCTGCCGGTCGGTTGCAGCCTGTCGTCGCGCCGCCGCCTTCCAGCACCATGCCGTCGCTGGCCGGAGGAACGGCGTGGATCAATAGCGCAGCGTTGAGCCCGCACGCTTTGCAGGGCAAGGTTGTGCTTATCGACTTCTGGACCCGGGACTGTATTAACTGCCAGCACACGCTGCCGCACGTCCGCGACTGGGCGAATAAATATCGCGCCGCGGGGCTGGTGGTGGTGGGGGTGCATACTCCGGAATATCCATGGGAACGTTCGCTCCCGGCGCTGCGTGAGGCGGTGGCGAAATGGCGGCTGCCATATCCGGTGGTGGCGGATAACGCCTACGCCATCTGGAAGGCGTTTGGTAACCAGTACTGGCCGGCGCACTATCTGTTTGATGCCCGCGGCCAGCTGCGCTATACCGCGTTTGGCGAAGGCGACTACCGCGGGCAGGAGAAGATGATTCAACAGCTGTTGCAGGAATCCACAAGCTGAATCGGTGACGTTGTCACTTGTTTGCCCGAACACGTCAGCTGAACCGGTGGGAAAAAAACAAAAAAAAGCCGATAACCAGCGTTATCGGCTTCTGCAACGACGGGTTGTGTCGCACCCGGGGAAGCGCTTATTGCGCCAGCAGTTCCTGCGCGGTGCGCTCAACCAGACTCAGCAAGACCTTGACGTCATCAAGGGTGACGATCGGGTTCAGCAGCGTCAGCTTCAGACAGGTGACGCCGTTGTGCTCGGTCACGCCAACGTTGGCGCGGCCGGAGTCCAGCAGCGCGTCGCCGACGCGCTGGTTGAGCAGGGCGATAGCGGCATCATCGCTGTCGGCCATCTGCTGCGGGCGCGTGCGGAACAGCACGCTTGCCAGCTGCGGCGCCATGACCAGCTCCAGCGTCGGCTGCGTGGTCACGTACTCTGCGACCTTTTTCGCCATCGTCACGCCATGATCGATGATTTCCGCGTACTGCTTCTGCCCCAGCGCTTCCAGGCCCATCCACAGCTTCAACGCATCGAAACGGCGGGTGGTTTGCAGCGATTTGGCGACCAGGTTCGGTACGCCGTGTTCTTCATCGAACTCGGAGTTCAGATAGGCCGCCTGATAGCGCATCAGCTCGTAGTGGCGCGCGTCTTTTAACAGGAACGCGCCGCAGCTGATGGTCTGGAAGAACTGCTTGTGGAAGTCCAGAGTAATGGAATCCACGCATTCAATACCGTCCAGATAGTCGCGATACTGCTCAGAGAGCAGCAGCGCGCCGCCCCATGCCGCATCCACGTGCAGCCAGATCTGATGTTCCGCCGCCACTCCGGCAATCTCGCGTAGCGGATCAATCGCGCCCGCGTCGGTGGTGCCCGCGGTGGCGACGATCGCCATGATCTGCTCGCCGTTGGCCTGCGCGGCGGCAATTTTCGCTTTCAGGTCGTCAACGTCCATCCGGGCGAAACGGTCGGTTTTCACCAGGGTGACCGCGCGGTAGCCGAGGCCCATCAGCGCCATGTTCTTCTGCACCGAGAAGTGGGCGTTTTCAGAGCACAGCACTTTGTACTGACGCACATCGCCCGGCAGCCCGTCCTGCTGGATTGAGTGACCCCGGCGGGCGAAGAACGCATCGCGCGCCAGCATCAGCCCCATCAGATTGCTTTGGGTGCCGCCGCTGGTAAACACCCCAGCGTCGCCCGCCGGATAGCCCACCTGAGCGCGCAGCCATTCGATCAGCTTCATCTCAATGATGGTCGCCGACGGGCTTTGATCCCAGGAGTCCATGCTCTGGTTGGTGGCGTTAATCAGCACTTCCGCGGCCTGGCTGACGACCAGGCTCGGGCAGTGCAGATGCGCCACGCACTGCGGGTGATGCACCGACAGGCTGTCTTTCAGGAAGTACTCGATCGCACGTTCAATCGCCGCCTGGTTACCCAAACCCTGCTCGGTGAACTCAAGGGTAATACGTTCGCGCAGTTCGGCGACGCTTTTCCCCTGATACATCTCAGGCTGCTGCAGCCACTGCGCGACGGCCTGGCTGGTCTGGGCGATAACCTGCTGATAGGCCTCAATACTTTGTGCCGAACCAGCAAGAATCGGATTCAATTTGGACATTGCGGTCACTCGCTCCACTCAGACCGGTTTGACACCGGCGGCCAGCATGGCCTGTTCAAATTTGTCGAGGAAAATTTCCAGCTCGGCGTTGCTGATCAGCAGCGATGGCAGCAGACGCAGGACGCAGCCGCCGCGGCCGCCGCGCTCGAGGATCAGACCCGCTTCGAAGCACTTCTTCTGCAGCAGGGCGGAGAGCGCGCCGTCAGCCGGGTAGCAACCCATATGGTCCTGGGCTTCGTTCGGGTTGACGATCTCAATCCCGATCATCAGACCCAGGCCGCGAATGTGGCCCATTACCGGGAAACGTTTCTGCATGTCGGCCAGTTTGCCTTTCAGCCACTCGCCTTGTGCCGCGACTTTGCCAGCAATGTCGTTATCTTTCAGATGACGCAGGGTGGTCAGGCCGGTAGCCATCGCCAGCTGGTTGCCGCGGAAGGTGCCGGTGTGGTGGCCCGGTTCCCAGGCGTCAAACTGCTTCTTAATACCCAGAACGGCCAGCGGCAGACCGCCGCCAACGGCTTTCGACATCACGATGATGTCCGGCTCAATGCCGGCGTGTTCGAAGGCAAACAGTTTACCGGTACGGGCAAAGCCAGCCTGAACTTCGTCAACGATCAGCAGAATGCCGTGTTCCTGGGTCACTTTGCGGATGCGCTGCAGCCACTCGACCGGAGCCGGGTTCACGCCGCCTTCGCCCTGAACGGCTTCGAGAATGACCGCCGCCGGTTTACGCACGCCGCTTTCCACGTCGTTGATCAGGTTTTCGAAGTAGTAAGTCAGCGCTTTGACGCCCGCTTCACCGCCGATACCCAGCGGGCAGCGGTACTGATGCGGATACGGCATAAACTGCACTTCCGGCATCATGCCGTTGACCGCTTCTTTCGGCGACAGGTTACCGGTTACCGACAGCGCGCCGTGGGTCATCCCATGGTAGCCGCCGGAGAAGCTGATGACCGACGTCCGGCCGGTATATTTTTTCGCCAGCTTCAGTGCCGCTTCTACGGCGTCAGCGCCGGATGGGCCGGTGAATTGCAGGCAGTATTCTTTACCTTCCCCAGGCAGTAAGGAGAGCAGGTATTCGGAGAAGCGATCTTTTAACGGAGTCGTCAGATCGAGAGTATGTAACGGCAAGCCGCTGGTAATGACACTTTGGATGCTCTGCAGCACATCAGGGTGGTTGTGGCCCAGCGCCAGGGTTCCAGCACCGGCAAGACAATCCAGGTACTGCTTGTTATCCGCATCGGTCAGCCACACGCCTTCCGCTTTCGCGATGGCCAGCGGCAGCTTGCGCGGGTAACTCCTGACGTTCGATTCGAATTCAGCCTGACGGGCCAAAAAGGTTTCGTTGTTTGCGTCCAATAAATCTGCACTTAAAGTATCAATACGGACTTTATCCGTCATCATATCACTCCCACAACCAGCGTTGCGGTTGAACACTGGTTGAATAATTGGTTTAAGAAATTGAATCGCCATGCATAAAGCGCGCACAATATATGGCTTTTTAAATCTGCATTCAATGTTTTATTTATTGAGGTATTTTTACGTTATTTTTACATAACGAAAATAGATGATAGTTCATTGATTTTAATGAAGTATTTAAAGTGTGATAAAACCATTAAAAGTGTAATTCTTAGTGAGGAAATCGGCCGGGTTTAATACCGCTTCGTTGAATGCGCTGGCGAAAATACTTCCGCCAGCAGTATGGTTACTCAATACAGTTCAACCGCATAATGGGTTAAAGGTGTGATTTTTTTAACCAACTTATTGTTATATAAAAACTGTTCGTAAGCTTCATAGCGCGGCTTATCCAGCGCCGCCGGGTCGCGGGCAAACAGCGGTTCCGTTTGCAGCCAGGCCTGTTTGTTCAGTTCGGTGTTCAGCTCCGGGTGAGCGGCGGCAAAAGCTTGCCAGCTCTCCTGCGGATGGGCGTGCAGATACGCCACGCCTTTTTGCAAGGCAACGAGGAATTTTTTAATTTTCGCCGCGTGAATTCGATCGCGATGGGCCACAATCACCAGCTCGTCATAGGCCGGGACGCCAAAATCCTCCACATTCATCACCCGCGGGTCTTTACCCTGAAGTTTAAGCTCCAGCGCCTCAATATTGCGATAGCCGCCAATCACCGCATCGACCTGACCGGCCAGCAGGGCGCTGGTCAGCTGGAAATTGACGTTAATCAGCTTGATGCTTTGCGGGTCGATATGGGCGTTTTGCGCCATGGTTGCCAGGGTTGCCTGCTCAATTCCGCTGACCGAATAGCCAACCTTTTTTCCTTTTAGATCGGCAGGGGTGTTAATGTTTTTATCGAGGGCGATCACCGTGTTCAGCGGCGAATTAATCAATGTGCCGACCCGCACCAGCGGCAGGCCTTCATCGGCAAAAAAGTGTACCTGCGGCTGGTAGGTGATCGCCAGATCCGCCTGGCCTGCGGCCACCAGCCGCGGCGGGAGCGCCGGGTCGGATGGCGGCACGATCCTGACGTCCAGCCCTTGCTCTTTAAAGGCGCCAATCTGTTCAGCGACCATAATCGGCGCATGGTCAGGGTTGATATACCAGTCAAGCACCAGCGTCAGTTTCTCGTTGGCGAGCGCCTGCGCGCTGAACAGCGCGCTGAAGGCCATTGTGGCGATAAGGGATTTACTCATGGCGATTCCTTCATTGTCCTTGTGAGTCACGATTCCGGCGTCCAGTCGATCAGCCGGTGCAAGAAAGCATCCACCGCCAGCCAAAGCAGGACGGTCAGCAGCACTAAAATAAACAGCGCGGCAAAGCAGACGTCGGTCTGCATGCGCGCATTGGCGTTAAGCATCACGTAGCCCAGCCCTTCGGCGGAGCCTACCCATTCCCCGATGATCGCGCCGATCGGGGCGACCGCGGCGGCCATACGCAGGCCGGAACCGAGCGCCGGCAGCGCCGCCATCAGACGCACGTGACGCAGCTGGGCGCTAAAAGAGGCGCCCATCGTTCGCGCCAGATCGAGATAGTCATGATTGACCCGCCGCAGGCCGTCAAAAAACGCCGAGGTGACGGGGAAGAAGATAATCAGCACCGCCATCATCACCTTGGCGCTCATCCCGAAGCCGAACCACAGCACCAGCAGCGGGGCGAGGGCGAAAACCGGGATGGCCTGGCTGGTCAGCACCAGCGGCATCAGCCAGCGCTGAAAGCGCGGCGAGATAATCATGCACAGCGCCAGCACCACCCCGAGCGCTACGCCGAGCGCCAGACCGCTGAGAATTTCGCTGACGGTGATCAGGGTATGCCAGGCCAGCCAGCTGCGGTTGACCCACAGGGCGTTAGCCACCGCCGATGGCGAGGGCAGCAGGAAAGCGGGGATGCCGCTGCGGCTGACCAGCCACCACAGCAGCAGCAGGCCGCAAAACACCACCCCGCCGCGCAACAGTTTGCCTCTCATCCGTTCCCCCTCACCAGCTGTTGTAGTAGTTCGGCCTGGCTGGCCAGTAGTACGGGATCGTCCGGCGCGCGCGGTGGTACCCCCGTCAGATGATGCGCATCGTCAATGCCTCCCGGCGGCGAAAGCACCAGCAGCCGATGGCTGAGCCGGCAGGCTTCCATCGGGTCGTGGGTGATGAGCACCACGGTACGATTCACCAGCAGCCCGGCGGCCAGGTTCTGGATTCGCGTGCGGGTAATGGTGTCCAACGCCGAGAACGGTTCATCCATTAAAACAATGGGGCGATCTTCATACAGCGTGCGCGCCAGCGCCGCCCGCTGTCGCATTCCGCCGGAGAGCGAAGCCGGGCGATCGTCGGCGCAATGGCTGAGGCCCACCTGCTCTAATAAGGTCGCCACTCGCTGGCTGTCGACCCGTTCACCGCGAAGCCGGGCGCCGAGCGCCACGTTATCGCGTACGCTCAGCCACGGATAGAGCAGATCTTTTTGCCCCATCCACGCCAGCCGCTGCGCAATGGGGAGCCCATCGCTGGCATGCACCTGACCGCGAGTCGGGGAGGCTAATCCGGCGATAATCCGCAGCAGGCTGGTTTTGCCGGCGCCGCTGGCGCCCAGCAGCGAAATCCACTCTCCGCCGGGAATATCAAATGACAGATCCGTGAAAATCACCCGCGAACCGAAGCGCAGGCCTAACTCCCGGACCTGAATCGCGGGGGCATTCACGCCTGCCCCTCCGCCGCGGCATTCAGCCCCATCTGCCAGAAGTTTGCTTCCAGGCGAGCGGCGGTGGTGAAAATGGTGCTCAGCTCGGCGAACCGCGCTTCGCCGCCGCGCTGTTGCCAGACGGTTTCCAGCAGGCCGACCGCGGCATTGACGCCGTTGAGGTAGCCCTCGTCGCCGTAGTTACGAATCCACGAGGCGTACGGGTTATCGCTGAGACGGGTGGCGGGGTCGTGAAGCAGACCGAGGCCGATTTCGGCATAGCCGGCGACGCAGGGCATCAGCGCCGTCAGGAGATCCAGCGCATCGCCGGAATGGCCGATATCCAGGACATAGCGAGTGTAATTGACCGTCTCCGCCGCTTCGTTTTCGCCGGCCATAGTGGCTTCATCGAGCCCCCAGCCCGCACAATAGCCGACATGCAGCGGCAGCTCGCCAAGGATGGCATTCATCGAGGCGGCGGCGGCGCGCATTTCCGGCAGCGTACGCAGCTTACTGACCAGCAGGGCGTAGCTGCGGGCAAAATGGATCAGAAACAGGTAATCCTGAGTCAGATAGCGTCGGAAGGCGATTTCGGGCAGGGTGCCATCGGCAAGCTGGCGTAAGAAGGGATGCGCAACGTAGCGTTCCCAGTCGCGACCGGCCTGCTGGCGCAGACGACCATAAAGACCTTGGGTAAAAACGGGAAGAATCACAGGACCTCCTGATACAAGGGGAGATCCGGGCGTGCAGAAGTATGAACAGGCAATGGCGGTAAACTGGCAAAATTGCCGACCCGTCCCTTCGCTGGCATGACCCAGATCAGGTTCAAAGGGTTCGGCTTACGCCATCTCAGCCCTCACGGGACACCCCTCGGTTGCGTCATGTTATACGGCATTCATTTTTTGATTACAATCCCGAAAGCGGTCGCCAGCGTCGCTCTGTTTGTGACGTTGTCACGAATTTTATCCGTAGAAAGCCTTTCGTCGGCAGCCTGTTGGCGTTTATATGGGCCATGCAGGTGGTTAAACCCCGTTTTTTGTCCAGAATGAAAGACAACGCCCGGCTGAAAATGAGGGCCTGATAATGCTACTGGCTATAGTCTGGACAAAGCGCGGTATACCGCCAGCAATGAAGTGGGTAATACAGTGACGTTTTATCTGGCGCAAGGCGACCGAATGTCAGGAGATAAACCGCGTGCAGCCCGATGCAAAGCCTGCTCTGAACGATGTTTGTGCTGAGAACATGATCGGCATCTATCAACAATACGCGCAGCGCCGGGCAAGCCTGCGCTCCAGGCCGCTGTTTGAAAAGCGCTGGCTGGGCCATCCGTTGTAACATATCAGCATGGAGGTGAAAAATGACCGACTCAGGACTAAAACCTTTTGCGTTTGTGCTTGCCGTCCCCGATCTGCAAAAAAACGTCGACTATTTTCGCGATGCGCTGGGTTTTACCGCGCAGTGGCCGCAAGGGGCGGACTGGCAGTTGATGGTCCGCGACGGCGTCAGGCTGATGCTCGGCCATTGCCCGGATGCCATCAGCCCCTCAGCGCTGGGCGACCACAGTTATTTTGCCTACCTCAACGTCGCCGATGTTGATGCGCTACACGATGAATGGTGGCAGAACGGGGCGCTTATCCTGCAGCCGCCGGCCGATAAGCCCCACGGCATGCGTGAATTTTTGCTGGCTACCCCCGATGGCCACCGGCTGATGGTCGGACAGGAGATTTAGCGTATTGCCGACGGTTTCGGTCGTTTATCAATAATATCAACCCGCTATGCGCCATAGCCAAGCGTATGCGTTGATTTTGTCATTTTCCTGGCAATATTTCCGTTGCTCATTCGTCTACCTCTCCACCTATCACGATTCACTACTGTAATGAGGTCATACGATGATGAGAGGTTTTGATATGCACGGGCACCACCGCGGTCGCGGCTTCGGTGGCCATCGAATGGCGAAGCCGCTGATCGTGGGTGTGGTGCTGATCGCCATCCTCGGGCTGCTGGTGATGTCGCTGTGGAACGCGCTGCTGCCGGCGATTCTCGGCGTCAAGAGCATCGGCTTCTGGCAGGCGCTGGGCATTCTGGCCCTGTCGCGCATTCTGTTTGGCGGCCTCGGTTTTCGCCCCGGAATGTTCGGTATGGCGCGCGAACGGCGGCGGATGCACGAACGTTGGATGAACATGAGCCCGCAACAGCGTGAAGAGTTCGTTCAGCGCTTCAGCCAACGCGGGCCGTGCGGCTGGCGCGAGCGGCGGGAGGGGAAAGCCCCGCCGCGGGATGACGCCACGAAAACGACGCCTGTCGAGTGAGCGAGATGAAAACCGGGATGGCGGGGGAGTCGCTGCTTATTTCGGCGCTTAACGCCTGCCGGTCACGGCTGAAAGCCTTCATTCGCGGCCGAACCTCGGTGCGCGCCGATGCGGATGATATCCTGCAGGAAGTCACTTACCAGCTGATGACCGTGGAACAACCGGTGGAGAACGTGGCTGCCTGGCTGTTCCGCGCGGCGCGCAACGAAATGACCGACCGGGCGCGCAAAAAACGCGAGCTGCCGCTCGCGGGCTATTTTAGCGCTGCAGAGGAGGGCGAGCGGCCTGAAGATGAGATCTCAGAGACGCTGTTCGGCGTAGCGCACACCCCGGAAGAGGAGTACCTTAAAGCGCTACTGTGGGAAGAGCTGACTCAGGCGCTTGGCGAACTGCCGCCGGCCCAGCGCGAGGTGTTTGAGAAAACCGAGCTGCAAGGCTACAGCTATAAGGCGCTGGCGGAAGAGAGCGGGGTCAGCGAGCAGACGCTGTTATCGCGTAAACATAAAGCCGTTCTCTACCTCCGCACGCGCCTGCGCGTCCTCTATGATGAACTGATTGCCGACTAGGCTCCTCCGGTCGTCGCTGCGGGCGGCCGGGTTTTCTCCTTCCTTTTTTATACTTCTGATATCCCCTACTGGGGATATTACCGTTATTATACCCACAAGAGGATATTTTTGCCGATTGACATTATCCTCACCAGGGTATAAATATGCTTTTATCCCCAAGAGAGGATAAGGAGAGCGTGTGAGCATTTCACCGATGATATATGGCCCGGTTCAGCTGGCTAACTACCTCAAGCTGATCCGGCAGAACAACCACTGGACGCAGAGCGATCTGGCGAAGCGGATTGGCATAAAGCAGGCGACCATCTCTAACTTCGAAAACCATCCGGACAAAACCACCTTAGTGACGCTGTTTAAAATTTTACAATCGCTTGAAATGACGATGGTGCTGAGCGAAAGAAATGCGCCGGCCGTTGGGGTAAAAGACGATAGACCACAGGATCTGGAGTGGTAATGGCAACCCTCGTAACATGGATGAACAATGAACGCGTCGGCGAGCTGATCAAGCAGAGTAACGGGGCGCACGTTTTCCGCTATCAGGAGAGCTGGATGCGCAGTCCTCGCGCCCGTCCACTCTCGCTGTCGCTGTCGCTGCCGCTGCAGTACGGCAACATCACCGCCGATGCGGTGTTTAACTACTTTGATAATCTGTTGCCGGATAGCCCAAAAGTGCGGGAGCGGATTGTTAAACGCTACCAGGCGCGCTCAAAGCAGCCCTTTGATCTGCTGGCCGAGATCGGCCGCGATAGCGTCGGGGCGGTGACGTTACTGCCGCCGGGAGAAAACGCCGACCGGGGAGCATTAAGCTGGGAGCCTCTGGATGGCCGTAGCCTGGAAGCGCTGCTGACGGCCTATCAGTCCGATATTCCTCTCGGAATGGTCAACGAGCAGGATGATTTCAGGATCTCGGTGGCCGGGGCGCAGGAAAAAACCGCGCTGTTGAACATCGACGGCCAATGGTGCATTCCCACCGGCACCACGCCCACCACCCACATTATTAAGCTGCCTATCGGCGAAATAAAGCAGCCTAACGCGGTGCTGGATCTTAGCGAGAGCGTGGATAACGAATATTTGTGTCTGGCCCTCGCCAGGGCGCTGGGTTTCGCGGTACCGGATGCCGAAATTATGCAAACCGCCAGCATCCGCGCGCTGGCGGTGGAACGTTTTGACCGCCGCTGGGCGCGGGAAAACACGGTGTTGCTGCGTTTACCGCAGGAAGATCTGTGCCAGGCTTTTGGCATTCCATCATCCATTAAGTATGAGTCAGACGGCGGTCCGGGCATTCGCCGGATCATGGACTTTCTGCTGGGGTCGAGCGACGCCCTGAAGGATCGCTATGATTTTATGAAGTTTATCGTTTTTCAATGGCTGATTGGCGCCACCGATGGGCACGCCAAGAACTTTTCGATTTTCCTCCAGCCGGGCGGCAGCTACCGGTTAACCCCGTTCTACGACATTATCTCCGCCTTTCCGGTACTGGGCGGCGCGGGGCTGCATATGAGCGATCTCAAGCTGTCGATGAGCCTGAAAGCGAGCAAAGGGCGCAAAACGGACATTCATACCCTCTATCCCCGTCACTTTTTAGCCACCGCCAAAGAGGTGGGGTTTGCGCAGGAGCAGATGCTGGAAATTCTGCATGATTTTGCCGATAACATCCCGCGGGCTATCGATACGGCAAAAGGGTCATTACCGCCCGATTTTTCCCAACCGGTCTATGAGGCGATTATTTCGCACTTACTCAGGCTTCATGCCCGGCTGCAGAGCGCGCTCGAGCAGGGTTAGCGAATGCTGACCTGAAATATTCCCCACGTTCATCCTCTTCCCGGTTAACACCGCGCCCAGCATGGCGACGCACTTCTTTTCCGCGCGGAGCGCGTTAGCCATATTAGTGGAAACCTTAGCTAATTTTATCATTTGTCAGTAAAAGGTCTGTCCTTGCAGAATTGGTTCTAAGGCAGGTCAGGCGTAACTTTAAGCATGAAATTAAAACGGTACGGACCTTGTCTCTTTAGCCGCGATATTAGCGCGGTTTTTCTCCAGGATTTTGCAACCACGAATAGGTCTCGCCATGAAGTTATGCAAATTATTCCTCCCGGCGCTGCTTGCCGGGAATTTATCTACCGTTTGGGCCGCTGAGCAAAATGTTCCTTCTTATTCGACTTTCCAGGTGACTGCGGATGAGGCGCTGAAAAGCAAACTGCCGGCGGAGATTATTCAACGCGGTTATATCGTGGCGGGTACCAACCCCAATACGCCGCCGACCACCTTTTTTCAGGAAGATAATAAAACGCTGGCCGGTCGCGAGATCGACCTGATGAATGCCGTCGCCGCGCGTCTCGGCGTGACGGTTCGCTGGCAGGATACCGGCGGTTTCGACAACATTATTCCCGGTCTCAAATCAGGCCGCTATGACGTGGCGCTGTCTAACATCAATGCGACCCGCAAACGCCTTGAGCAGGTTGATTTCGTCAGCTATTACGATGCCTCGCGTCTTGGCGTGATTTCGCGCAAAGACGCCAGTATCGCACCGTTTACCTCCTTTGATGCGGTCTGCGGCGCGGAGATCGGCGCTGGCGCCGGCACCACGCAAATCGCCCGGCTTGAAGCGGCCAGCAAAGCCTGTACGGATGCGGGCAAAAATCCGATTAAAATCGCTGTCTTCCCGGATCGGCCATCGGGCGTCCAGGCGGTGGTCAGCGGCCGGGTGCCGATGTTCTTTGGCCCGTATGAGGGACTGACCTATCAGGTCAGCCAGGTAAAAGCACTGGCGCTGAGCGGAACAATTCACGTTGATGATGCGCCGGTCTCCGTCGCGCTGCAAAAACAGTCGCCGCTGGAAGACGCGATCCAGGCCTCGATCAATTCGCTGATTAAAGACGGCACGTATCAGAAGATCCTCGACAAATGGTCAATCGGTTTCGGTGCCGTCACCGAGTCGAAACGTAACGAAGAGATTTTCGGATGAGCAGCGATACCCACCGCGGTCAGCAGCCGGAAGAACTGCGGATCGTCAGTAAAAGATATATCGGGCGCTGGATCAGCGCCCTGATCGTGGTGCTGGCGCTGGTCGCTATCGCGAACTCCATGCTCCACAACCCGCGCTTTGAATGGGCGATAATCGCCGAAAACTTTACCGGACCATCGATACTGCAGGGCGTGCTGATGACCCTGCAGCTCACGGCCATCTCGGTTATCTGCGGTTTTGCCGGCGGCACCGTGCTGGCGCTAATGCGTCTCTCCTCCAATCCGGTACTGGTTGCCGTCAGCTGGGGGTACACCTGGTTTTTCCGCGGCGTACCGATGCTGGTTCAGCTGTTTCTGTGGTACAACATCGCCGCGCTCTATCCCACTATTTCACTCTCGCTGCCGTGGGTAGGGGAAATCTGGAGCGCGTCGGCCAATTCGCTCATCAGCCCGTTTAGCGCGGCGGTGATTGCGCTGGTGATGCACCAGTCGGCGTATGCCGCGGAAATTATCCGCGCCGGTATCCAGAGCGTCAGCGTCGGCCAGGTAGAGGCCGCGCGGGCGCTCGGCTACCGTCCGGCGCAGATCTTCCGCCACACCGTGCTGCCGCAGGCGATGCGCGCGATCCTGCCTCCGGCTGGCAATGAGGTGATTGGTCAGTTGAAAACCACGGCGGTGGTGTCGGTGATCTCCCTGCAGGATGTACTGTTTTCCGCGCAGATTATCTATCAGCGAACCTATGAGGTGATCCCGCTGCTGCTGGTCGCCACGCTGTGGTATCTGCTGCTAACCTCGCTGCTTTCGGTGATCCAGTATTACGTCGAACGCTATTTCAGCCGCAGCAGCCACCGTAAGGCGAAACGCAAATCCCGACCGCATTCCGTCGCCGTCAGGCTTAATTCAGGAGAGGCCAGCCATGGGTGAGGCGATTCAATTTCGTAAAGTCAGTAAACGTTTTGCGGGAAATACCGTTCTTGATGACATCAATCTCGATATTCCAGCCGGGTCGGTGACCGTGATCCTTGGGCCGTCCGGTTCGGGCAAATCGACTTTGCTGCGCTGCATCAACCATCTGGAAAAGCTGGACGGCGGCACGATCCGCATCGGCGGCGAACTGGTGGGCTATCAGCAAAAAGGCAATGCGCTGTATGAGCTGAGCAGCCGGAAAATCGCCGAACAGCGCAGCCGCACCGGTATGGTGTTCCAGCAATTTAATCTGTTTCCGCACCGCACCGTGCTGCAGAACATTACCGATGCGCCGCTGCGGGTGAAAGGACAACATCGTCAGCAGGTTCTGAGCAAGGCTCGCGCGCTGCTGCAGCAGGTCGGGCTGGCCAACCGCGAAGATGACTGGCCGCAGCAGCTCTCCGGCGGGCAGCAGCAGCGCGTGGCGATTGCCCGGGCGCTGGCGATGGATCCAGAAGTCATGCTGTTTGATGAACCCACCTCCGCGCTGGACCCGGAGCTGGTGGGGGAGGTGCTGCAGGTGATTAAAAAGCTGGCCCATTCCGGGATAACGATGGTCATCGTCACCCACGAAATTGGTTTTGCCCGCGAAGTCGCGGACAACATCGTCTTTATGGAGGGCGGAAAAATCGTCGCCTCGGGGCCGAGTAAAACGGTGCTGGATGATGCCGAAAACGTCCGTGTCCGGGAGTTCCTGTCTACCGTTCTGTAAAGAGTAAATCAGTAAGCCGTGACAGACTGTCACGGCTTTTCAGCCGGCTCAGCGCCGCCACCTCTTCCCGCTGCGCGTCCGTCGCCCGCGATAAGCAGGTGCGTACTTTACCGGCTAAATCGAAAGGAATAGCCAGGCTTTGCTGGCGGGTAAAGCGCTTTTGTAGCGTGTGACCGGTGCGTAAAAAGATCGTCACCTGGTGAAAACGGGCCGCCGGATTCAGCTCGTCCGGCGGGGCGGTGAGGTCCGGGCGGCGGACAACGGTCCGTGCCAGCGCGGCAATTTCCGGATCAAGCGCGCCTTGCGAAAAATCGGCCAGCAGCAGCGTCTCACGCAGCAGGCTGGCGGCAATCACATATTCGAGACTAAAGCGGGCTTCGATGCCGTTGCCCGGCTGGCGCACAGAGGCCGCAATATCGCCGCCGGGCGGGAAAGAGACTTCGATCTTTTCCAGCTCTTGCTTCAGCGCCGCAAGGCTTTTTCCCTGCCGCAACCACTCCTGGCGAATAGCGCGCGCGGCATCGGCGGCGCCGTGCGTTCCGCCGCAGGTCGGCCAGGGTTTGAATTCCAGCCCGGGGTGAACGATGCGCCACGGCGTGCCCCAGCCGGCGGTGAGCTTTTCCGTTTGCTGCGCATTGGCACAGCAGGCGGCGAGGAAAGCGTCCAGGACTTTATCTGCCTGGCCGTGAAATCCTGCTATTGCCAGCGATGTGGCGCTGACCGCGGCCTGCGCCGCCAGTCCGGCGTGGAGCGGTTTAACCTCGCTGCCAAACTGCGCCCGCAGCCCCGAGGCCTGGGTGGCGGCAATCCCCAGTATCACGGCGCTATTTTGTTCATCCGCCCCGACCAGCCGTGCGCAGGCCGCCGCCGCGGCGATGGTGCCGAGCGTCGCGGTGCTATGAAAGCCGAGGGTATAATGCTGTGGCCCGGCAGCAAGTCCGAGGCGCCCGGCGGCTTCCACCCCGATGACATAAGCATCGAGAAACCGGTCGCCGTCGATATCCGGTCGTTCAGCCGCCAGCGCCAGCAGCGCAGGCAGGATGACGGTAGAGGGATGGCCACGAAAATCGGGATGAAAATCATCGAAATCCAGCGCGTGCCCGGCATAGCCGAGCCGCAGCGCGCGGCTCCGGGCATCGTCCGCCGGGTAAACCTGGCGCAAACTTTTCAACCCGGGATCATCAATATCTCCGCGCGTCACCGGCAGCGTGACGGCGAGAAAATCCAGCAATCCCGTACGGGCCTTCGCGCGCGCGTCGGCGGAAGGCAATGTATCGACAATCAGGGCGGCCAGCGCCCGGGTTAAGCTCATCGGCTATTTTCCTGTGTCCTGCTGGCGGAGTGTCTCCAGCGCCTGCGCGCCAAGCTGCGCAAGATAGTTCGCGGTCGGGAACAGCGCGCGATCGTCGACGCGGAATTCGGGATGATGCAGCGCGAAGGGGCCGCCGGAGCCGATCATGATGAACGCGCCGGGGAGTTTCTGCTGGTAAAAGGCGAAGTCCTCGCCAATCGGGCTGGCCTCGACGCGTCGCGCCTCAAAGCCGGAGGCCTCGCCCTGGGCGAGGGCGAAATCCACCCATCTGGCGGTATTGACCACCGAAGGCGGACCGGGCTGCCAGTCGAGATCGATTTGCGCGTCGAAGGCTTCCGCGATGCCCCGCAGTACCTGACGGAAACGGCGTTCGATCAGTTCGCGGGTGGTCTGGTTGAAGGTGCGCACCGTCCCTTCCAGCCAGGCGCTGTCGGGGATGACGTTCCAGGTACTGCCGCTGTGTACCTGGGTGATGGAGACCACGGCGTTATGGTCGGAGGGCACATTGCGGGCGATCAGCGTCTGCAAAGCGCTGATAACCTGTCCGGCGATGATAATCGGATCGTTGCCTTCATGCGGCCGGGCGGCGTGGCTGCCGGTGCCGGACAGGGTGATGGCGAAACGATCTACGCCGGCGGTCAGGGCGCCGTCCTTACTGCCGAGGGTACCTACGGGGAGTGACGGATCGTTATGGATACCGAAAATCACGTCGGCGTCGTCCAGCGCGCCGGTGGCGATCAGCGCCGGCGCACCGTGGCCGGTCTCTTCCGCGGCCTGAAACAGGATGCGCACGGTGCCGGTAAGCGTCTCTTCCCGCGCTTTAAGCAAAATTGCCGCGCCTAACGCCGCCGAGGTATGGAAATCATGACCGCAGGCGTGCATTACCCCCGGCGTCAGCGAGGCGTAATCCAGCGCGGATTTTTCTTCAATCGGCAGGGCATCGATGTCGGCCCGCAGCACCACGATGGCACCGGGTTGGTGGCCGCCGATTTCAGCGACCAGGCCGGTTTTCAGCGGCAAATCGAGGATGCGGATCTGCCGCTGTTCCAGCGCGGCTTTGATGTCCGCGGTGGTCTGAAACTCCTGATTGGAGAGCTCCGGGTGGCGATGCAGATGATGACGAAAATCCTGCAGGAATGTCGCCAGAGGCTGATGTTCCTGGGGGATAGCAATATCGGGCATGTCAAACTCCTGTGGGCGGCTGTCGTTCCAGCCAGCGGGCGTGCTGTGATTCATCGAGAACTTTTTTCATATACAGCGTGATGTGGCCTTTGCCGAGGTCGGTTGTATGCATCGGAACGAACCCCAGCTTGCGGTAGAAATCGCGCAGCCACGGATGACTGACCGCGGTGCCGAGCGAATAGGCGGGCGCTTTCAGCTCGCCCAGCAGAATGGTCTGTTCCAGCCAGCTCAGCAGTTTTCCGCCAAGATTTTGCCCTTTGAACTCCGGATGCGTGCCGAACCAGCCGATATGCGGCAGGTTAAACGGCCCTGGCAGGATACCCCACGGGAAACGCAGGGTGACCGAGGCGACCATCCGTTCGTCGTAAAACAGGGCAAAGACGGCGTGCTCGGTAAGGTGTCTGGTCACCCGCGCCAGATCGGCGGTGGCGGCATCAAAATGGATTCCCAGCGCTTTAATCGGCGCATAGGCGGCGAGCATCAGCGCCAGGTAGTCGTGCCTGTCGTCCAGCGTCAGCCGGCGGAAATGGTGGGTCATAACACGTGCGTCTCCGGTGGCGATAGATGTCCGGACTGCTCAGCTAAGCGGATGACTTCATCAACCTTCTGCGGCGCGCAGCCTATATAGTTTGCTGGATCCAGCCAGCTTCGCAGATCCTCTTCGTTGATGCTGGCTGCCAGGGTGGGATGGGCGAGCAGAACGGATTTAAAAGATCGCTGCTGTTCAAAAGCCCGCATGGCGCAGTCGTAAACCAGGCGGTGGGCGCTCTGCTTGCCGATTTTTTTACCGACCTCGAACATCACTTTTTCGGATAACAGCAGACCGTCCTGCATCTGCAGATTAGCCGCCATCCGGGTTTTGTTCACCGTCAGGCCGGATAAAATGGCATGAGCGTTTTGCAGCTGCGCGGAGAGATAAACGGAGATTTCTGGCAGCGCAATCCATTCGGCACGCCAGCTCATGGCATCCCGTTCGTGCTCAACGTGCATCGACTGATGGATCAGGGCCACGCTGTGTAGCAGCGGGGCGGTCAGGCTGGCTAGCCCCTCAATCGCCGCCGGATTGCGCTTATGCGGCATGGTGGTCGAACCGATTTTACCGGCGCTGAACGGTTCCTCGATCTCGTTAATTTCGCTACGCATCAGGTTATACAGCTCGTTGCCGATTTTACCTAAGGTGCCGCTGATAAGCGCCGCCAGCGAAGCGTATTCTGAAAAGCGGTCCCGGGCTGACTGCCAGCTGATGGTCGGCGAATTGAGGTTCAGATACGCCAAGGTACGGCGCTCAACTTCGGGACCGATCTCGCCGAGCGCGGCGTAGGTGCCGATGGCGCCGCTAAGATTGCCGGTGAGTAGCCGGGGCCTGATGGCCGTCAGGCGATCGAGATGGCGGATAAACTCATCCAGCCACACCGCGGCCTTAAAGCCAAATGTCGTGGGCAACGCCTGCATACCATGCGTGCGCCCGGCCATCAGCGTGTACTGGTGATCGCGAGCCAGTTTTTTCAGCGCGTTAGCCACCGCGATGCTGTCGCGCGCCACAACGTCCAGAGTTTGTTTAAGCTGTAAGACGGTGGCGGTATCGACGATATCCTGTGTCGTGACGCCATAATGGATGTATTCGCCGGCGGCGCCGCACTGCTGCTGTAGCGCGGTCAGGACCGGCATCAGCGAATGTTTCATCTGCGCGCCGGAGGCGGCGATCGCTGCAATGCTGAGCTTGTCGGCGTCAGCCAGTTCGCCGATAGCGAGGGCTGCCTGCTCAGGGATAACGCCAAGCTCGCCTTCGGCTAAGGCCAGCGCCACCTCAACGTGTATTTGCTGCGTCAGGCGATTTTTCTCTGACCAAATTTCCCGCATTTCCGCGGTGCCAAAATTATTACCAAGTAAAAGAAAATCTATTGGGTGCGCGGCCATAATAATCTCATTATTTAAAGGGCTAATTTATTTTTCAGTTATCAAACGGGCCAGCTGAATCTCTTATTTGCAGAAAGCCGGTTGTTAAATTAGTCCCATGTCGCAGTATCATTTCTTTGATCCTGCGCATAATGCAAGAGCTTTTAAAGGGATAGCTAAATTTCATCTATCCTATTGCGAATTAGTGAATAAGGATTGCAAATCAGCGCTTTGTTTCTTTTTTTCATTCTCGTAGGATGGAGTAATAACCTTTTTAATATATCCAGAGATTCACTTTCCGTTTATTACGGAAGGCGTACCGGAAAGTTGTGATATCTCCTTTTTATCCGAAAACAGGCCAACAACGTGTTCGCTATTAAATCACCGCAAACCTATCACCATCAGCCCGGGCTGTGCGCCCACGTGGGGGAACTTCTCCACAAGCAGGCGACCAATATCGCGATAATCACCAGTCCACAGGCATGGAAAGCGGTTAATCCGCAGCTGGAGAACAGCCTGCATGCTGCCGGGATCCGCTGGCAGACCCATTTTCTGACCACGGAGTGCACCGATGCGGCGATTATGACGCACCTGGCCTGCGTTCGCAGACAAAACGCGACCCTGGTGCTGGGGATTGGCGGCGGACGGGTACTCGATTGCAGCAAAGCCATCGCCAGCCAGCTGGCGGATGTCGCGCTGGTGACGCTACCGACGGTAGCCGCGACCTGCGCGGCCTGGTCGCCGGTGAGTATTATCTATAACGAATGCGGCGGGCACCTCCGCAGCCAGCCGCTGTCTCTGATGCCGCTGATGGTACTGGTCGACAGCGAAGTGATTGCGCGCAGCGACGCGCGTTATCTCAGAGCCGGGATCGTCGACGCGCTGGCGAAGTGGTATGAATTCCGTCCGTATCAGCAGAAAAGCGATGACAGCCTGGCGCTCAACCTGAAAGTGCAGGCGGCGCGGCTGGCGGTGGAGATCTTCGAAAAATACGGCGCACAAGCGGTAAGGGACAATGAACGGCAGGAGGTCACCCCGGCACTGATGAAAACGATCGATGCCAATATCGCCGTCGCCGGGATGGCGAACAGTATGCGCGATGATACGCCGGCCCCGGGCGTGGCCCATGCGATCCACAACCGTTTGACCCATCAGCCGGAACTGCACGGCTGGCTGCACGGCGAGAAGGTCGGTTTTGGCCTGCTGGTCCAGTCGTTGCTGGAAAGCCACGACGGCCAGCCGGAAGCGGAACTGCTGGCGCTGCTTCGGCGCTACGGGTCGCCGCTGGCGCTACCCGATATCGGCGACAACCGTGCGGAAACCCTTGCCGTCATTGCCCGCGAAGTGAAATTCCCGGCAAAAGAGGCGGGGCGCCTGCCGTTCTCTGTTGCCGCCGAAAATATTGAGCATGCGCTACTGGCGATCGACAACGCCACTTTTTGAGAAGGAAAGATAATGAGCCACACCACCTCCCGGCAGCTGCGCCTTGGTCTGTTCGTACAACCGCTTGGCCACCATGTCAGCGGCTGGCGCTTAACCGAAACGCTGGGATCGCCGACCGATATTGAATGGCTGACGTGGATCGCCAAAAAGGCCGAAGAGGGTAAGTTCGATATGTTCTTTATCGGCGATGCGCTGGCGACCAGCGTTTACCGTCTACCGTCTACCATGGCGCGCCTTGAACCGCTGACGCTGCTGGCGGCCCTGGCGGTGCAGACCCGGCATATCGGTCTGGCGGCGACGGCCTCCACCACCTTCAGCGATCCGTTTAATCTGGCGCGTAGCTTTTCATCCCTCGATCATATCAGCCACGGTCGCGCCGCGTGGAACGTGGTGACCTCTTTTTCTACCGATGTGGCGCGCAATTTCAGTCGCGAAAATATGCCGATGCACGCCGAGCGCTACGCGGTCGCCCATGAATTCCTCGAGGTGGCCTTCAAACTGTGGGAAGGCTGGCAGGACGGGGCGGTGCAGCCGGATAAAGCGAGCGGGCGCTATTTTGTGGACGAGAAGATTCAGGCCATAAACCACCGGGGCAAATATTTCCAGGTGCAGGGACCGCTGAATATTACGCGTTCCCCGCAGGGGCGGCCGGTGATTATCGAGGCCGGTTCCTCCGCCGACGGGCAGAAACTTGCGGCGCGAACGGCCGAAGTGGTCTTTACCGCCGCCGCCACGCTCGAAGAGGCGCAGGCGTTTTACCATTCGCAGAAACAGCAGGTGCAGGAGGCGGGGCGCAATCCGGATCACGTGCTTATCCTGCCCGGGGTGATGCCCATTGTCGGGCGTACGCGAGAAGAAGCGCGGGCGACGTGGCGCGAGCTGAATACTCTGGTGGATATCGATAACGGCATTCGTCAGCTTTCCACCCGCTTTAATATGGATCTTAGCCAGTTCCCGCTCGATGGCCCGGTGCCGGCCGTCCCGGCGGGGGAAGGGAATCAGAGTCGGGTGAAGCTGCTGACCGATCTGGCGTATCGCGAAAACCTGACGCTACGCGAGCTGGCGGCGATTGCGGCCGGTTCACGCGGCCACCGCGTGCTGGTGGGAACCGCAGAGGATATCGCCGATGATTTCCAGCGCTGGCTGGAACAGGGCGGTGCGGACGGCTTCAATATTATGCCCGCCGTAATGCCGGAACAGCTTTCCCTGTTTGTTGAGCTGGTGATCCCTGAACTGAGACGTCGCGGCCTGTTCCGCGAGGAGTATGAGTTCAGTACGCTACGCGAAAATCTGGGTCTGCCGGCGATCGGCCCGCAAGGATAACAGAATGACCATTTCTCTCTCACAGCGCGTGCAGCGCGTTTCGCTTTCGGCTAACGCGGCGGCGAAACAACGTACTAACGATCTTAAAAAGGCGGGCGTCGATATTCTCGATCTCACCACCGGCGAGCCGGATTTCGATACGCCTGAACATATTAAGCGGGCGGCATACGAGGCCATTGCCCGCGGAGAAACCAAATACACGGCAACCCAGGGAACCCGGGCGCTGCTGGAAGCGGTGCAGAAGAAACTGCAGCAGCAAAACCAGCTGCAGTTTGCCGTGGAGAACATCATCATCGCCAACGGCGCCAAGCAGGTTATTTTTAATGCCTTTGCGGCCACGCTGAATGACGGCGATGAAGTCATTGTGCCGGCTCCGTACTGGCCGACCTTTCCGGACAGCGTGCGCTTTAATGGCGGCACGCCGGTGCTGGTGGAATGTCACCTGGAACAGGGATACAAACTACAGCCGGAGCAGCTGGCGGCGAGCATTACGCCGCGCACGCGCTGGCTGGTGCTCAACCATCCCGGTAATCCGGACGGTGCGGTCTATTCCGCGGCAGAATTAGCGGCGCTGGCGGAGGTGCTGCGGCAACACCCGCAGGTGCTGGTGATGCTTGACGATCTCTACGAACAGATACTTTTCGATGGCCGCGAGCACCGCAATTTGCTCAATGTTGCCGCTGAATTACAGGCGCGTACGTTGCTGGTGGGAGGCGTCTCGAAAACCTACGCCATGACCGGCTGGCGCATTGGCTTCGGTGCCGGGCCACAGGCGTTGATTACCGCGATGACCGTCGTCCAGTCGCAGATCAGCTCCGGCGCCAGTTCGGTCAGCCAGGCCGCGGCGCTGGCCGCCTGGCGCGGTGAGCTGGATTTCCTGGCGCCGCAGGTGGCGACCTATCAACAGCGTCGCGATGCGCTGGTCAGCATTCTTGCCGGCATTGACGGCCTTGCGCTGACGCCGCCGCAGGGCGGGTTCTTCGTCTTCGCCCGCTGCGCGGGGCTTATCGGGCGCTACCGTCCGGACGGGGTGAAGATTGAGACGGAAGCCGACGTTGTGGATTACCTGCTGGAAAACGGGGTTTCGGGGGTGGCAGGCAGCGCTTACGGGCTGTCGCCCTATTTTCGCCTGTCGATTGCCACCGATACCGCTACCGTGATTGAAGCAGGGCGGCGAATTGCGGCGGCCTGTTCCAGATTGGTATCGGGTTAACATTGGATGCGAACTTTTACTGTGGCTGCTATTGGCCTTTGAACACCGCAGATGAGATTGACCGGCGGGCGTCTGGTGATGAGGCGCCTGCCTCTGATGAAGATAGCGGTTTAAGTCCGTAAAAACGGGTAACGGCAGGGGGTCATGCCGCTGGCTATCCTTTTCTGACTCACTATTTCTGTATGAGGCCATAACCGCAAACTTTCCTGCCAGCCGGCGTTTAATTCTATAAAGTTATAATTAATTTCCTTTTATTCATTTGAAATATATAAATTGATGATTACCATCGTCTGGACATCTATACTTCCAAACCGTTGGGTGGATAAGCAACAGCATGATTATTCTCAGGAATATTTCGAAAGTTTTCGACCAGGGAAAGGCATCGATCGCGGCAGTGGATGGCGTCAATCTGACGGTGGAACAGGGACAAATTTACGGCATTATCGGCTACAGCGGCGCCGGGAAGAGTACGCTGATTCGTCTGTTGAACGGGCTGGAAAAGCCCACTTCCGGCAGCGTGGTGATTAACGGCCAGGATATTTCCGCCGCCAAAGGGGAGGCCCTACGTCAGGCGAGGCTCAAAATCAGCATGGTGTTCCAGCACTTCAATCTGCTGTGGTCGCGCACCGTAAGTGAGAACATCGCTTTCTCGATGCAAATCGCCGGCGCGCCGAAGGCGACCATCAAACGCCGGGTGGCTGAACTGATTGAGCTGGTCGGGTTAACCGGCCGGGAAAATGCCTGGCCTTCACAGCTGAGCGGCGGGCAAAAACAGCGGGTGGGGATTGCCCGCGCGCTGGCGAATAGCCCGGACGTTCTGCTGTGCGATGAAGCCACCTCGGCGCTGGATCCGCAGACGACCGATCAAATTCTGGAGCTGTTACAGGACATCAATCGCCGCTTCAAACTGACGATCGTGCTGATCACCCATGAAATGCACGTGGTGCGCAAGATTTGCAACCGGGTGGCGGTCATGGAGAACGGCAAGGTGGTTGAGGAAGGCGAGGTCATCAACGTCTTCAGCCATCCGCAGCAGCCCATTACCCGCCAGTTTGTGCGCCAGATTGGGCAGTATGCGGATGAAGCGTTTAATCCGCAGCTAAATCAGCATCTGCGCGGTACGGTCATTAAGCTGACCTTTACCGGCCACAGTACCCACCAGCCGATTGTCGGGGAATTAACGCTGCGCTATGGCCTGCCGTTCAACATTCTGCACGGCAAAATGACGCAAACCGCGCAGGGGGTCTTCGGCCAGCTGTGGGTTCACGTGGAGGCTAATGCCGAACAAATAGCGAATATCCTCGCGGATTTACGCCGCAGCGATATTGAAGGCGAGGTGATTCACCATGTTTGAGACATTATTTCCGCACCTTAAATGGCCACAGCTATGGGCAGCGACTCAGGAGACGCTGTATATGACGGTGCTCTCCGGGGCGGCGACTTTTGTGCTGGGAATTATGCTGGGGCTGGCGCTGTTTCTGACCGCCCGCGGCGGGCTGTTTCAGAACCGAACGCTCTATAGCGTTATCTCGGTGGTGGTGAACGTCTTTCGCTCGATTCCCTTCATCATCCTGATTGTGTTGCTGATCCCGTTCACCAAAACCCTCGTCGGCACGATTTTAGGCGCGAACGCGGCGCTGCCGGCGTTGATTGTCGGCGCCGCGCCGTTTTATGCCCGGCTGGTGGAGATTGCGCTGCGGGAAGTGGATAAAGGCGTTATCGAAGCGTCCCGTTCCATGGGCGCGCGTCTGAGTACCCTGATTTTTCGGGTGTTGCTGCCTGAATCATCGCCGGCGCTGGTGTCCGGTATCACCGTGACGCTGATTGCGCTGGTGAGCTACAGCGCCATGGCTGGCGTGATCGGCGCCGGCGGCTTAGGAAATCTGGCTTATCTGGAGGGATTCCAGCGAAACCACGGTGACGTCACGCTGGTGGCGACGGTAACGATTTTGATCGTTGTCTTCATCATCCAGTTCTGCGGCGACCTGTTGACCTCTTTGTTAGACAAACGCTAGTTAGACAAACGCTAATAATATCAAGGAATCACATCATGAAAAAAACGTTAACGATGATTGCAGCCGTCACCTTAAGCGCCATGAGCTTTGCCTCATGGGCGGATACCCTGACCGTCGGGGCCTCCAACGTGCCGCATGCGGAAATTCTCGAGCAGGCGAAGCCGATTCTGGCGCAGCAGGGCATCGATCTGGAGATTAAACCATTCCAGGACTACATCCTGCCCAATACCGCGCTGGCGGGTCGTGAAATCGACGCCAACTATTTCCAGCACATTCCTTACCTCAACAGCGTGCTGAAGGATCATGCCGGCGATAAATCCTATGATTTCGTCAGCGCCGGGGCGATTCATATTGAGCCGATCGGCATCTACTCGAAAAAATATAAATCGCTGAAAGACCTGCCGCAGGGCGGGAAGATCATTATGCGCGATGCGGTATCAGAAGAGGGGCGTATTCTGTCCATCTTCGAAAAAGAGGGGGTGATTAAACTGAAGCCGGGCGTCGATAAAGTGAATGCGCGCATCAGCGATATCGTCGATAACCCGAAGAAACTGCAGTTCCAGCCTAACGTTGAAGCGGCGCTGCTGCCGCAAATGTATAACAATGATGAAGGCGACGCGGTGGTGATTAACGCCAACTATGCGATTGATGCCGGTCTCGATCCGGTACACGATCCGATCGCCGTGGAGAGTGGAGAAAATAACCCTTACGCCAACATCATTACCGTCCACCGTGGCGATGAGCACAAAAAAGATATCGTCGCGCTGGTGAACGTTCTGCACTCAAAAGAGATTCAGGACTGGATTCGCAGCAAGTATAAAGGCGCCGTGATCCCGGTAAATAACTGATCTGCAGCTGCGCGGCGGAGCGTTTCGCCGCGCAGTTTCCTTGCCGGACGCTATCTTTCTGCTCTCCCTCAGCGTCCCCACCGGCTTTGCAGATAATTGACGGCCTGCTGGGTCTGCGGTTGATTGAGATAGTTTTCCCTGAACAGGATGGTGCCCTGGATTTGTGGCATCGACTCGTTGAGGTCGAGCTGTTTTTTCAGCTCAGGCACGCCGCCGTTCACCATCCAGTCGGGCTCACTCTTCGACGGTTCACCAACTTTATACAGCGCCACTCCGATATAAAGTCGCGTACCGGTCGGTTTCACCACGTCCGCCCACCATTTCGCCAGCACGTCATATCGGGCCGCGTCGCGGGCAAAGGGCCAGTACAGCTGCGGGGCGATGTAGTCGAGCAGCCCTTGCTGAACCCAGCTGCGGGTATCGGCGTAGGATTCATCATAGGCCGCCGCGCCACGGGTGTCTGACCCCGCCGGGTCGTGCGAACGGTTACGCCAGACGCCGGCGGGGCTGACGCCGAATTCAACGTCGGGGTTAAGCTGTTTGATGGCGCGCGAAACCTGAGCAATCAGCTGCTGGGTATTGTGCCGCCGCCAGTCTGCTTTTGCGGCATATCCCTGACCATATCTTCGGTAGGTCTGACTGTCGTTGAGGGCTGAGCCCGGGGACTCGGTATAGAAGTAATCATCAAACTGCACGCCATCAACCGGATAATGCTCAACGACCTCCGCCACGATGCTGGTGATCCAGTCGCGAACCTCCGGAATGCCGGGATCGAGGACGAAGCGCTCCCCGGCGGTACGGACCCAGTCACGATGCAGAACAAAGACGCTGGCGGGAACCTGCGGCAGCGTCGCGTTGAGCTCGGCGACGGTCTTCGGCCGGATATTTACGGATACCCGGTAGGGATTGAACCAGGCATGGACCCGCATCCCGCGTTTGTGGGCTTCATCCAGCATAAACTGTAGCGGGTCGTAGCCAGGATCCTGGCCGATTTTGCCCGTCAGCATATCGGACCAGGGCAAAATTTTTGACGGCCACAGAGCGGTGCCATCCGGTTTCACCTGGAAGAAGACGGTATTGATGCCGAGGCTTTTCAGCTTATCCAGTTTGTCGGTGAGCGCCTTCTGCTGCTGCCGGATGCGCGCCTGCGGGTCGCCAATCGTGACGGAGGCAACCGGCGGCCAGTCGAGACGGGAGACCGTCGTCAGCCAGACGCCGCGCACCGGCTCATGGTTTTTGCCCGGATGGGGGTGTTTGAGCGCCGGTGGCAGCGGAGTAACCACGGAGACCGGCGGTTTGCTGCTGCAGCTGGCAAGTAGCAGGGCGATGGCGGCCGCCACCCCTGACCTTGTCAGGTTGGTCATCACATCCGGGCGGTAAAAGCGCATGATCATATACGCCTGCTGGTTAGGTGAGTGCGTGAAAGAAGCATTTTCATATTCTTCAAATTTATATCAACAGGCTGTCTTCAGGCTTTTCCTGGACGGTTTTCGTCCCGGAGCCTGGCCGCAAGCTGATAATTATGTCGCCGTTTACCATGATTTCTCAATAAAAAACATTAAACTTTGATCGATTCTGGGTGAGGATGTCCTTAATACGTTAAAATTCTGCCCGGTGAGTAACTATTCATCTCGAATGGCGAGTAACGCTGGACTTCCATGAAAAACACATCATTTCGACATCGCCTTTGGATCATTTCATTTTTGATTTTTGCGCTGGCTCTCGGGAACGGTTTTTGCTACTGGCAGATGCAAAAAAATCTCGACGCGGATATCCGCTCCCGTCTTCAACAGTCAATAGCCAGCCTTGATGTGACGCTCTCCCATGCGCAACAGGCCGCCAGCCAGGCAGCACCGTATCTGGGTAAAAGCTGTAATGAACAGGTCTTGACGGCGATCCGCACCATTGTCGCGACCATTCCCGATGTCCGCACCGTTAATCTGGTTAACAATAATGAAATATACTGTACCTCGGTGTTTGGCGGCCGTAAATTCAAGGTCGATCAGGCGCAATACGCCCATGGTCAGATGCTGATGATGGGCGGTAATGAAATAACGCCCTCACGCCCGCTAATTGTTTACAGTGTGCAGGACCAGCGGGGTCATACCGCGCTGATCGGTATTGATGGCTACTATTTATATAATATATTAAATGTGCTCGATCGCGATGCCCGCTTATATTTAAAAGTAGCTGACCGGTTTATGTCGAAAACCGGCGCGGTGACCCGCCATCCGGATATTAATAAGGCCGTGGAATTACCCTCGCAACGTTTTAAATATTCCGTTATTGCCGACCGGGGATATGCTTCCAGTGTCGCCAGCTTTATAAAATATGAGCGCAATTCGTTGCTGGTTATCATCCTCGTCGCGCTCCTCGCGACGTTCCTGTTCAGAAACTATCTCAACTACCGTGAAACGGTAGAGTACATGCTCAAGCAGGCGATTAAGCTGAAACAGCTGCAGCCCTGGATCCAGCCGATCGTCAATAGCGAGACGGGAGTAGTGGTTGGCGGAGAGGTGCTGGTACGCTGGCAGCACCCGCGGCTGGGGGCTATTTCTCCGGATAAGTTTATTGCGGTGGCTGAACAGACCGGGCTGATTAAAGGGATCACCGACATCTGTTTCACCGAGGTGATTAACCAGTTTCGTAGGCGGGCGCAGACGATCCCGCAGGGATTATTTATCTGTTTTAATACCAGTTCGCTCAATTTCCAGGACCATGACATTATTGCGTTGTGCCGGCAGTTTATGGACCGGCTGAATGCTTCTCAGGTACGGCTGGTGCTGGAGATCACCGAACGCGAATCGATTGAAAATACGCGGCAAACCTCGCTGGTGACGGAAAAACTCAGGGCGATGGGAGTGGAGTTTTCCCTCGACGATTTTGGTACCGGATATGCCAACTACAGCTATTTACAGCAGTTCACGCCAGAGTTTATCAAAATTGATAAGATTTTTACGTTTAACATCTTAACCAACCATGCCTCCGCGCTGGTGGTTAAAAATATGGTGAACCTGGCGAAGAAATTCAACTGCCAGATTATCGCCGAAGGAGTGGAGGAGAAGGCCCAGATCGCGATGTTGAAAGAGATGGGGATCGACATATTCCAGGGTTATTATTTTTCGAAGGCGTTAACGGTCGATGAATATATCGCTATGGTTGGCGATAAATCGGCCCTGCGCGGAAAATAGCGCGACGGAATAAATAGCGGCAGCGTACGCAGGGCCGTCCGCGCCTCCGACGGCGCGTTTTCCCTCTATGGGCTGCACAGCGCGGTGGACGACGCAATGCTTAACCTCGCGACCGGGCGCTATTTATCCTCTTTCCCCTCATCTTCTTGTTAGCATCTTCACAATACCGCAACAAAATTATTCACACTCATGATCATTTTCGCACTTTTGCACCAGGGCAGTGCGCAACGTGTGAAAAGAGCAACTATGTTTAGCACGCTGGTCGGTACGGACGCCGCAGTTCCCGACTCGCCACGTGATGGCAACAGAACCTCCTGACCTGTACTGAAATGCACGTTAGCCGGAGGGGGATGCGCTGTTACCGTGCGTGACCTCCACCCATTAGTAAGCGATCTGGCTGGCCATTTCTCCCTGGCGGGATTTTTGCTTCTTCCACCCTGGCCGTAACGGCATGCTGTCCGCCTTCGGCAAACCAAACAGTAAATGATATTTTCCGCGCCATGACCTGGCGCCAGGCTATAAATCGCTGAGGAATATCGAATGTCTCTGAAACTCAAAAAGTTGACTCTTCATTTTGCGATTGCCGGTTGTATGAGTGTGGCATTTTACGCACAGGCGGATGTGAAGATTGGGGTTGCCGGACCGTTTACCGGGCCGAATGCCACCTACGGCGCCCAGTACTGGAAAGGGGCCTCGCAGGCGGCGGCGGATATTAATGCGGCGGGAGGAATTAAAGGCGAGAAAATTGTGCTGGTTCAGGGCGATGATGCCTGTGAGCCGAAACAGGCGGTGGCGGTGGCTAACCGCCTGGTGGATGAGTCCGGCGTTTCAGCCGTGGTCGGTCACTTCTGCTCATCCTCAACGATGCCCGCTTCGGAAGTGTATGACGAAGCGGGGATCCTGACTATCACGCCGGGCTCCACTAACCCCCTGATTACCGAGCGCGGGATGAAAGACATGTTCCGTATGTGCGGTCGCGACGATCAGCAGGGGGCCATTGCGGCAAACTACATGCTTGACGTGCTGAAAGCGAAAAAAATCGCCGTTATTCACGATAAAGACACCTATGGTCAGGGACTGGCGGATGCAACCCGGGCGGCGCTGGCGAAGCGCGGCACGAAAGAGGTGCTGTATGAAGGGTTATCCCGTGGCGAAAAGGATTTCAACGCGCTGGTGACCAAAATCGGGGCGCTGAAACCTGACGTGGTCTATTTCGGCGGCTGTCATCCGGAAGCTGGCCCGCTGGTTCGCCAGATGAGGGAGCAGGGAGTACAGGCGAAATTCTTCTCCGGCGATTGTATCGTCACCGAGGAGCTGGTTACCGCCGCTGGCGGGCCGCAATTCACCGACGGCGTCCTGATGACCTTTGGCCAGGATCCGCGAACCCTGGCGGAAGGGAAAACCGTTATCGAAAAATTCCGCGCCAGCGGTTTTGAACCAGAAGGCTATACCCTGTATGCCTACGCCTCCATTCAGGCGATTGCCGCGGCCTATAACGCGGTCGGCACCGATAACAGCAAAGCCAGCGAATGGCTGAAAGCCAACAGCGTCGATACCGTGATGGGCAAAAAAGCCTGGGACGGAAAAGGCGATCTTAAAGTGTCGGATTACGTCGTCTACAAGTGGGATGATAAAGGCAAATATCACCAGCTTTAGCCGTTAACTGAACTCTCCGGCCCTGTATTAAGAAGGGTGTGACTCGCAAACAAGGCAGCGTGCGGCGGATGCCTGGCCGTTCGCTGCCCGTGTACCGGCAGGATGGTGTCTATGGAAGCGTTCTTTCTGCAACAACTGATTAATGGGCTGACGTTGGGCGCCGTGTATGGATTAATCGCCATTGGCTACACCATGGTGTACGGCATCATCGGCATGATTAACTTCGCGCACGGCGAGGTGTATATGATCTCAGCCTACCTGTGCGCCATCGGGCTGGCGCTGCTCTCCTGGTTTGGTATTCACTCTTTTCCCCTGCTGATCTTTGGCACCCTGGTGTTCACCATTGTGGTCACCGGCGTCTATGGCTGGGCGATTGAACGGATTGCCTACCGGCCTTTACGTAACTCCACCCGGCTGGCGCCGCTGATTTCGGCCATCGGCATGTCGCTTATCCTGCAGAACTATGTGCAACTTAGCCAGGGCCCCAACCAACAGGGTATCCCGACGCTGTTGACCGGCGTACTGCGCCTGCAGGTTGGCGATGGCATCGTGCAAATCACCTGGACCAAAATTTTTATCCTTGCGGCGGCGCTGATAGGGATGATCGTCCTGACCTGGATAATTCAGTACACCCGGCTGGGGCGTATTTGTCGGGCGACGCAACAGGATCGCCGGATGGCGGCGATCCTCGGGATTAATACCGACCGGGTGATCTCGCTGGTGTTTGTGATTGGCGCGGCGATGGCCGGGCTGGCCGGGGTACTGGTGACCATGAATTACGGCACCTTTGATTTCTATATCGGTTTTATCATCGGGATTAAAGCCTTTACTGCCGCGGTGCTGGGGGGGATCGGTTCGCTGCCCGGCGCCATGCTGGGAGGGCTGCTGCTGGGCGTGGCCGAGGCGCAGTTTGCCGGGCTGGTGAACTCTGACTACAAAGACGTATTTTCCTTCGCTCTGCTGGTGGCGATCCTTATCTTCCGCCCTCAGGGGCTGCTCGGTCGTCCGATGGTTGCAAAGGTTTAAGGGGTAAAACATGGCTGAAGTGTCCCGTAAACCAGGGCTGGATATCAGAAGCTGCCTGATTGATAGCGTCCTGGCCGGATTGTGCGCGCTGGTAGTATTTGGCCCGATTGTGGGCATTGTGCTTAAAGGTTATAGCTTCAATCTGTCGACCCAGCGGGTGGCGATCCTGGTCGCCGTGGTGATGACCGGGCGGCTGATGCTCAGTCTGTTGCTGCAAAGCCGCGGCGGGCGGAAATTTCTCGCGCGCTTTGAAGGGGGCGATGACGGCGTTTACGTGCGTCCCCCAGGCTATCGTTCACGACTGCGGTGGATCGTTCCGCTGCTGGCGGTGATAGCGATAATCTTCCCGGCTATCGCCACCAAATATCTGCTGACGGTCGCCATCCTCGGGCTGATTTATGTCCTGCTGGGACTGGGGCTGAATATCGTTGTTGGCCTGGCCGGGCTGCTCGATCTTGGCTATGTCGCGTTCTACGCCATTGGCGCCTATGGCCTGGCGCTGGGCTATCAGTATCTGGGGCTGGGATTTTGGGCGATGCTGCCGCTAGGGGCGATCATGGCGGCGCTGGCCGGGGCGCTGCTCGGGTTCCCGGTGCTACGAATGCATGGGGATTATCTGGCGATCGTCACCCTCGGGTTTGGCGAAATTATCCGCCTGGTGCTGAATAACTGGGTCAGTTTTACCGGCGGCCCGAATGGCGTTTCGGTCCCGGCGCCGACCTTGTTCGGGCTGGAGTTTGCCCGGCGGGCGAAGGAAGGCGGAGTGCCGATCCATGAGTTTCTGCATATCAGCTATAACCCCAACCTCAAATTTATCTTTATCTACGCGGTGCTGTGCCTGGTGGTGCTGGTGGTGCTATTTATCAAGCACCGGTTGACGCGAATGCCGATCGGCCGCGCATGGGAAGCGCTGCGCGAAGATGAGATCGCCTGTCGGGCGATGGGGCTGAACCACGTGCTGGTTAAACTGTCGGCGTTTATGCTCGGGGCGTCTACCGCCGGGATCGCCGGGGTCTTTTTTGCCACTTATCAGGGGTTCGTTAATCCGACTTCGTTTACCTTTTTTGAGTCGGCGTTGATTCTGGCGATTGTGGTGCTGGGCGGCATGGGGTCGACGCTGGGAGTGGTGCTGGCGGCTTTTGTCCTGACGGTTACGCCGGAACTGCTGCGCGGTTTTGACGAATACCGGGTGCTGCTGTTCGGCATGCTGATGGTGCTGATGATGATCTGGCGCCCGCGCGGGCTGGTACGAACCAGCCGCACCGGCGTCGCGGTACGCAAGGGAGTGGCGCCATGAGCGACAACATCTTACAGGTTGAGCATCTGATGATGCATTTTGGCGGGATCAAGGCGCTTAATGACGTCAATCTTGAGGTTAAACGCGGCTCAATCACCGCGCTGATTGGTCCCAACGGCGCGGGGAAGACCACGGTGTTTAACTGTCTGACCGGGTTTTATCGCGCCACCGGCGGGGTGATTAAGCTCAATGCCCATGCGCGGATGACCGATGTGATTCAGGTGCTGGGGCAAAAGATTCGGCCGGCTGATTTCTTACATCCTGCCGTTCTGGGGACGCGGCTGTATTACAAAATGTTCGGCGGGACGCATCTGGTTAACCGGGCGGGACTGGCGCGCACTTTTCAGAACATCCGCCTGTTCCGTGAAATGTCGGTGGTTGAAAACCTGCTGGTGGCCCAGCATATGCAGGTCAATCGCAATTTGCTGGCCGGGATTTTAAATACCCCCGGCTATCGTCAAGCGGAAAATCAGGCGCTGGACCGGGCCTTTTACTGGCTGGAGGTGGTGGGGATGGTGGATTGCGCCAACCTGCTGGCCGGGACGCTCTCCTATGGGCAGCAGCGGCGGCTGGAGATCGCCCGCGCGATGTGTACCGACCCGGAGATGATCTGTCTGGACGAACCGGCCGCGGGTCTTAACCCCGTGGAGACCCAGGCGCTGAGCCGGATTATCCGTTTCCTGCGCCAGCATCATGGCGTCACGGTTTTACTGATTGAACATGACATGGGCATGGTGATGGAAATTTCAGACCACGTGATCGTGCTCGATCATGGCGATGTGATTGCCCGGGGCGAACCGAAAGCGATCCAGTCAAACACCAGCGTGATTGCGGCCTATCTGGGCACGGATGAAGAGGAGATCGCCGAATGAACCAGCCGTTGCTTGAGTTTCGTCAGGTGGATGTTTTTTACGGCCAGATCCAGGCGCTGAAACAGGTCTCCTTAACGGTGAATGAGGGGGAGACGGTAGCGCTGATCGGCGCCAATGGCGCCGGTAAATCCACGCTCCTGATGTCCATTTTTGGTCAGCCGCGTATTGCCGAAGGGCAGATACGCTATCGAGGGGAAGATATCAGCCGACAGTCCACCCATTTTATCGCCAGCAACGGGATTGCCCAGGCCCCGGAGGGGCGGCGGATCTTTGCCGATATGACGGTGGAGGAGAATCTGCTGATGGGGACGATCCCCATCGGCAACCGCTATCAGAATGAAGATAAGGCGCGGATGTATCAGCTTTTTCCCCGTCTCGAAGAGCGACGCTCGCAACGCGCCATGACGCTGTCGGGCGGTGAACAGCAAATGCTGGCCATTGCCCGGGCGTTGATGAGCAGACCGAAGCTGCTGCTGCTGGATGAGCCCAGCCTCGGGCTTGCGCCGCTGGTGGTAAAACAGATTTTCCAGATTCTGCGTGAACTGACGCAGCAGGGAATGACGCTGTTTCTGGTGGAACAAAACGCGCACCATGCGCTTAAGCTCTCCGATCGTGCCTACGTGATGGTTAACGGCCAGATCCAGCTGAGCGGAACCGGGAGAGAGCTTTTAAATAATCCGCAGGTCAGGAATGCTTATCTCGGCGTGAGCTGAAAAGGGAAAATGGCGTACCCCGGCAACGACGGCTCGCTTGAACGAGCGTCAGAAATAAAAGCCCTCTCCTATGATGAGTGTTGCTAATATCGCCAGAATGAAATTAACCACCGGTCATTAACGCAGGGCAGGTACAAAACGAAAGGCCGGATATATCATCCGGCCTGTTGTTTCAGGATAGCGATTTTTCTGCAAATAGATTGAGATGGTAGCGATAGCTGTCCAGGAACCGTGATTTGCATGCATCATTCATACTGCCGGTGACCTGTTCAACATCCACTTTCCGCCCTTGTGAGTTCATCTGGGCCAGACTTAATGCAATAAAATCAAAATCTTTTGGATGAAACTTTTCTACGTGGTGTATTGCCTGCATATTCCTCCCTTTTAATCGCCATGAAGAGTAAGGTTTATGCTCTGCTATTTTCAGTATGGCCCAGCCTCTCGATATTCTCCTGCAGAGTCGCGAAAACTGTGAGGCCAGCCGCAGATTTTGTACTTTAGGGCGTTTCCTGCCGCCGCAATCCGCCTGTCAGGCCGTCTGGTGGAGGTAAATGCTGCCATGAAGGCGCTCCCCAGAATGATTGAGCTGTCATCAGGCGTATGTTTTATTTTTTTGTATGCGATCTGGCAAAATTAGCAGGAGGAAACTCATCATTAGTGACGAAATAAAAATTAGTTTTCCAATTGATATAGAAATGAGTGTTTACTCACAGAAAGAAAATCAGGAGTAATTATTCTGGAGGTAGATAATACAAAAATCGTACGGCGCATTTAATTCACTTCTCAGGAGGTTAATCACTCTATATTTGTGGACGACCGACATGTCTTAAGGCTCTGGAATAACGTGTTGATATTTCGATGCGCAGCATTGCAGCGGAATATTACCGGATCAATAAAGCAGAAAGAGGCGTTTTAATTCTTTCCGCAGGATGATAGTAGGGTGACTGACATGTCTGATTATAATGAAAAAAGTGCGATTTCAGCACTTCTCGCAGGTCATTGTTCCGATCCATTCTCCGTGCTTGGCATGCACTCAACCGATGCTGGTCTGGAAGTGCGCGCATTATTACCCGATGCCAGCGAGGTATGGGTAATTGAACCGCAAACCGGGCGTAAAGTCGGCAAGCTCGAATGCCTCGACTCACGCGGATTCTTTAGCGGCGTTCTGCCGCGGCGAAAAAATGCTTTTCGCTACCAG
>NZ_SMCV01000011.1 GCF_004342285.1 Klebsiella sp. BIGb0138
CCGTCGGGTACGGAAGACGCTTACAAGATCTACTGCGAGAGCTTCCTCGGGGAAGAACATCGTAAGCAGATCGAGAAAGAAGCGGTGGAGATCGTGAATAGCGTGCTAGCGGCGCATCAGTAGAGCAGCTGACGTACTCCGCTGAGCCGGAGTACGTCATAGTTACCCGGCGACACCAATACAGGCACCACTTTGTCAGCACATAAGGAATGGGACGATTCGCAAAAGGTTATTGCTGCGGGGACTATATGAATATTTATGTTATTACCAATAATAATTTCATGCTTGAAGGTCTGAAATGTATGTTCAGCGATAACAGCCTCTCCGTCAACAGGGTTATGTTTTCACGGGTCAGCGATATTGCCTTCAGCAACAGCGATGTGGTGATTGTGGAGTCAGAGCTGAGCACCGGCGATGCCGAACGTCTCAAACACCTGCACATTTCACCGGTCAATCTCATCTTTTTATTAAAACCGGCGTCAGGAATGGGCGGGATAGGGCGCGAAGCGGTATTCATTGACACTGAGTTAACCGGTAATGAATATCTCATGATGCGGCAGGCGTTTAAAAAAATGGGAATCAATCTGAAGAGGGACAAGTTGTCATTTACCAAAAGAGAAGCGCATATCATCCATTTGATTTTGAATGGCTACTCGCTGGAGGAAATTTCCCGCAGCCTGCTGATCTCCAAAAGAACGGTGCAGTCTTTTGTCAGTATTATTTTGCATAAACTGAATACCACAAAAATAAGTGGAATATACCGCTGCAAAAGCCTCATCATTGACAGCCTTGCCAGGAAGAATCTGCATCGTTAATGCGATACGGGGGGCTTTCTGATGCGCTATCCAACGATAAATGACAAAGAATAAGGCAATGTTAGCGGCGGACATTGCCTCGCGAATATTATAAGGTTTCGTTTTGCACCGCTGCGCTGCGCGGGCCGGGATTGCGCCCATTACTGAGGAAGACCACGCCAAACAGCAGGATCACCGAGACGATAGCGGAGAACAGATAAAATACAATATGGTAGCCAAACGCATCAAACAGCATCCCCACCGGGATCGATAGCAGCACAATACCTAGCGAGCTGGCGATCTGGAACCCCACGAGGAAGATGGTGGAAGACAGGCGCGAATCAAAGTTGGACACGCTGTATTTGAATACCGAGATCACAAACAGCGGCACTTCAATCGCATGAAATAGCTTGATCAACGAGATGATATACGGGCTTTCTGAAGTCGCTGACACCAGAATGCGACAGATCATGATCATGCCTCCGACAAGCAGCGCCTTTTTCGCGCCGACCTTGTTTACAAAGAAGGGAATGACGGCCATACCGATGGCTTCCAGCACCACCTGGAAGGAGTTCAGATAGCCGTAGACCCGGGTGCCGGTCTCGACGGATGAGAACAGCCCGGCGTAGAACACAGGAAACATCTGCTGATCGTAAATATTATAGAATGACCAGGTCCCGGTGATGAACAGCACGAAAATCCAGAATTTAATATCTTTAAATACGGCGATGAAATCATCTTTGTGCACTTTTTCATGGCGGTGGGTACCGCTGGCCGTTTTTTCACTTTTAAATAAAATATTGATAATAATAAAGCACACGCCAAACAGCGATACCAGCCAGAAGTTAATATGCGGATTGATGGCGAAAAAGATCCCGGCAAGTAAAGCGCCAATAGCATAGCCAAACGATCCCCACGCCCGGGCGGTACCGTATTCAAAGCTAAATGCCCGCGCCATTTTCTCGGTGAAACTATCGAGTAATCCGCAACCGGCGAGGTAGCCAATACCAAAGAACAGCGAGCCAATCGCCAAACCTAACGCGAAGTTGTGCCGCAGCAGCGGTTCATATATATAAATCAGGAACGGACCGGTGAGCACTAAAATCACACTCAGGAGCCAGATCAGGTGCTTTTTGAGGCCGAGTTTATCCTGGATTATTCCATAGCCAATCATAAAGATCATACTGGTAAACTGATTGACGGAGTACAGGGTTCCCAACTGCGTACCGGTGAGGCCGATGGTCCCTTTAAGCCAGATGGCATACAGCGACCACCACAGCGACCAGGCGATAAAAAACAGAAACGAATAACCGGAGGCATAGCGGTAATATTCATTTTTAAAAAATGAAAAAGCCTTCATATTTATTTCCTTGTGACGATATTTTTATTTTAGCAAACGGAACCCTGTATCGCTATCGTCGTCTTCGACACCGGCTAGCGATATGGCAGGGCGGCCAGATTCAATAAAATAATCGGCCAGGTAGAGACAGCGGTTTGTGTTCTCTTATTTAATTTACGATTCCAGATACATTTCTTTTCTTGATGATAAAAACCCTCAGCATAGATATCAGATCGACGCTGACTGAGCGGTACGGATTAATGACGGCGGGTTCATTATTACTATTAAGTTGGCCGCAATACAACCTGGCGAACGTGATGTTAATCACAAAGGTTAACGTTAACATTTATCAGGAAACGGAAACCCGACGAAGACAAGGCGTCACGAGGGGTTAAGAGGATAGGCCTGCGGATTGCGTAATGGGGGCGTCGTGGGGCGCGTCTTCGCCGAAAAGCGGAGGTTCCTTGCGCCGGAGATCCTTTGCCGACGTGCGTCGGGTTATCTCTGCGCAGGATAGCCGAGCCCGGTAGGTCAGTACCGGGCTCAGAGTGTCGTTCTGACTACGAATGTGCCTCATTACTGATAGGTTCTTTCAGAACCAATCCATAGCTGAGGGCCCCGAGTAATAACAGCGCCGCACCGGCAAGGAAGACCCAGGTAAAGTTATTGGTGGTATCGAGAATCAAGCCGGCAACGATAGGAGCCAGCGCCGCACCCAGGAAGCCGCCAAAATTCTGAATTGAACCGAGAGAACCTACCGATCCCGCGGGCGCAACGTCCGTCACCAGCGCCCAGATCACGCCTGAAGGCAGCTGGGCGGCAAAATAACCGATTGTCAGTAGCAACATGCACAGCGGCGTACTTTCAATGTAAGGTACCGGCGCCACGGCACATGCCGCAATCAGCGCTCCGCCGACGATCGGGATCTTACGCGCGGTAATGGCTTTCATGCCTTTTCTAATCAGTAAGTCTGAAATAACGCCCCCCAGCAGCACGCCAAAAATACCCACAAAGAAAGGGATGGCGGCCAGCCAGCCGGTATTCATCAGACTCATATGACGATCGTGCTCAAGATAACGCGGCAGCCAGGTCAGGTAGACCCAGACCGTAAAGTAAATTCCGAAGCATCCGACGACCATCCCCCATGTCGAGCGCTCGCGGAACAGGGAACCCCAGCTGCGCGAAGGGGCGCAAGGCGACTCATTGTGGTCGACAATTTTGTCTTGCGGAGTCTCTTCTGCGGTGGGTTCACGATAAAAGCGCAGCCATGCGAGCAGAATCACCAGCCCCAGAACCCCAATAACGATAAACATGCCTCGCCAACCCATGGTCAGCATCAGTATCGTCAATATGGGCGGCGCAATGGCATTGGCAATCTGCGACCCGGTATTGAACAGGGCGGTGGGAAAGCCGCGCTCTTCTTTACTGAACCAGCTGTTGGTGACTTTGACGCCGGAGGTAAAAAACGGCGATTCCGTTACGCCCAGCAGCATGCGCAGCGCGTACATTACCCCGAAGCCATTAGCAAACGCGCAGAATATCGTCACCAGCGACCAGCCCCCGGCGGCAAAGGAAAACATCTTTTTGGGACCGAAGCGGTCGACAAGATACCCGGCAGGGAGATTGGCCAGCGCATAAGGCCACAGAAAGGCCGATAGCAGCAATCCCATTTGAAATGACGACAGACCAAATTCAGCGGCAATGGTTGAATTCGCCACGCTGAGATTGGCGCGGTCGAGATAGTTGACCACCGCGGCCAGCAGAATAATCACCACCAGATACCATCTCAGCTTTGCTCCGGGAATGGCGTTAACCTTATTGTGGCTCAGGGCATTATCAGGTACAGGTACAGAGTCTGTTCTTCTCATGAAAGAATCCTCTAAACTTCATCTTGACGTCGACGTTATTAGTCTAAAATTTATATTATTCGACGAAGTTAAATGCCGGTTGATGTTTCCAGTTCAGCGAGCCCGGCGATCAAAGTCTGAACTTCTTCGGGCGTAATATTTAATTGCGGCGCCCGCATCACGCCGGCATGAATTCCGCGATATTTAAGTCCTTCTTTAAAGTAAGACATATTGCTGCCGTTTCTCAGCAGTTCGCAATATTTATTCGCCTGGCGCTGAGCGGCACGCGCCCCGGGAATATCCCCACGATTAAAGGCATCATAAATTTTGACAAAAGGCTCAGGGTAAACACAGGAAACCCCTGAAACCACGCCATCGCAACCCATCGCCAGCGCCGGGAGAAACAGGCGGTCGGCACCGACCATAACGGAAAAATCATGGTCATTGATGGCGAGGTACTGATTCACGGTGAGGTAGTCCGGGTAGCTGTATTTAATCCCCACGACATTCTTACACTTATCCGCAACGCGCTGAGCGACGTCAGCAGAAAGATTGTTAGCGGCGCACTGCGGAATATTGTAGAGATAAACGGGAAAATCGCGGGGCACGGCATTGGCGACGGCGACAAAATAGGCTTCCAGCTCACGGTCGTTCGCGCCGAAAAACGCCGGTGTTACAACACCAATTCCGTCGGCCCCGGCCTCTACCGCGTGGCGGGCCAGCGACAGCGTTTCTGCGGTGGTCATCGCACCGACGTGAATATAAACCGTCGCGCGCTGGTTATTTCTTTTAATGACGGTTTCTGCAACTTTTTTCCGTTCTTGTTCGCTGAGGCGAAACATTTCGCCGGTGGTGCCCAGCGGATAAAGACAGTGCACGCCTTTCTCGACAAGAAAATCGGTCAGCGCTTCGATGCTGGCATAATTGATGGTGTCGTCATCATTAAACGGTGTAATCATTGCAGTGGTAATGCCATATAATTTTTTCACAGAGACCTCGTCAGATGTTGAAGAAAATATGCCGGACCTGGGCGCAAGACGCCGGGCGTTCCGGATTTTTACTGCCTGAATAACGGTGAACAGTCTTGTTATTTATTAACGTAGCGGCTGAGTACGTTAAAAAGAATCAGCGCGACGGTAGCGCCGGGATCTTCTTTACCCGCGCTGCTGTCGGCAAACACTGCCGCCTTACCATGACGTGGAAACATGGTTCGGGTTGCTGCGAGACCGGCCATTGCCGCCGCCTGAGCGGCTTCTGCCGCGCGGCCGAGCGGTGCTCCCGCGGCGGTTTCCTGCGCTAACGCGTCGCTGGCGGGTAATAAGACATCCAGAACGGTTTTCTCCCCGGGGCGGGCCTTTCCTCGCTCTGCGATCCCCTGGGTAAAGGCGCTGAAGAAGGTGGCCAGATCCGCAGTGCTGAGCGTCATCAGCTCCGGCACAAGCGCTTTCCCACCGCGCATAAACCCGGTCGCCATCAACGTTCCCATTGTGGATGGCGCGGCTTTGGCCATCGCAAAGCCGCACTGAATAAGGTAATGAGCAACACCTTTCTCCTGCTCGGGTTGTATCTGCTGCGCGGCATGGAAGGCTTTTTGCATCGTGATGCCAAGGTCACCGTCACCGACGGCCTGGTCTAATTTGATCAATGTCTCCCGCTGCAGGCTCAGTTCGGCAGACCACGCGGCGATAAGACCCGTCGTATCGTCAAATGTCAGTTCAGTTTTCATATCGTACCTTTAGCTAGCCAGATCCGGCTGGCAGAAGAAGGGGGTACAGGCGGAGGTGGCGAGATAGCCCGCCAGCTCAGCGTTGAGCTTACACAGGGACAGCGAAAACCCGGTCATTTCCATTGCCGTGGCGTACTCTCCCTGATAGGCGTGGAATACGGCGATACCGCGTTCATCCAGCGTCTGTTTGACCCGGCGGAAAAGAATATACAGCTCATCCAGAGGCGTCCCGCCCAGGCCATTAAGCAGAACGGCAGTACGGTCACCGGGGGCAAAATGCAGCTCGTCAAGAAGCAGGGGCAGGATGCGGTCAATAATTTCATCGGCAGTGCCGAGCGCGGCGGTCGAAATGCCGGGCTCGCCATGGATACCCATGCCAATGGCCATTTCATTCTCGGCCACCGAGAAGGCGGCCTGGCCCACCTCAGGAATGATGCAGGGCGAGAGCCCGATGCCAATCGTTCTCGTGCAATCGCCGGCCTGTTTAGCCACTCTGGCGACTTCATCGAGGGATAAACCGGCCGCAGCGGCGGCGCCGGCGATTTTATACATGAAAAAAATGCCGGCTACGCCGCGCCGCGTTGCCGCTCGTTCAGGCGGGGCCGATCCGACGTCATCGGCCCCGCGTACGGATAGCGTTCTGATACCCTCTATCTCCGCCATCTCGGAAGCCATGTCGAAATTGAGGATATCTCCGCTGTAATTACCGTAGAGGTAGAGCACGCCAGCCCCTTTATCCACCGCTTTTGTCACCTGTAAAATCTGATCGGCGGACGGAGATTGAAAAACATCGCCGACGGCGCAGCCATCGAGCAAATTATTCCCGACATATCCCAGAAACAGCGGCAGATGGCCCGAACCGCCGCCGGTGACAATGCCAACTTTCCCGGGACGAGTGTGCTGGGCGGTCACCAGACAATGGCGATCATTATCGGCATATTTAAGATACCGGGGGTGTGCCGCATAAATTCCCTCGAGCATTTCTGCCACGTATTCAGTAGGGGTATTAATGAACTTCTTCATTTGCTAAATCCTTAAAGGACTGATATTTAATTAATGGCCTGGGGTCTGTCGGATATCTGTTTTGATAATGAAATTGGTCAGCGGCGGCGTAAACTAAAATTTTACTAAAATGATTTTAAGGAAAAGGAATTGTGATGATTATCACATGTTTAAATTTGCTAACAGGCTAGGGTTTATATAATAAAAGACAACCAAATAAAGCTTGTAATACATAAGGTTGAATTGTCATTATGGTTAAAATTAAAGATATTGCCAAAAAAGCCAACGTTTCTTTGAGCGCAGTATCGATAGCGATTAACGGCAAAAAAGGCTTATCCGTAGAGACCCGGGAGAAAATCCTGAAAATTGCCCATGAGTTAAATTATCAACAATCATCGGCCAGAGAAATTCGCGGCGTATTGCGCTTTCTGAAAATTGCTTTACATGGCGAAACAATCAATGAGGCGCATAACCTGTTTATTAGTGGATATATTGATGGACTCATCGAACAGGCCGGAAAATATAGCTATGCGCTCGAGGTCGTGGGCTATGACAAAAAAAGCGTTGAAGAAATCGTCAGGTCGCAGAGTAGCGGAGCTCTCGCCGATGGGTTGGTGATCCTTGGCACCGAGTTTGAGCAGGGTGACTTTACGCCCCTCCGTCGGCTATCGGTACCCTTTGTGATTATCGATAATGTGAACGATTTTTTACCCTTTGATTTTATTAACATGAATAATCGTGCGGCGATTTACAATATTCTTCACCATTTCAAACGTGCCGCAATAGAGGATGTCGGGCTGGTATACAGCGATGCACATACGCCAAATTTCAGGCAGCGTGAGCAGGCCTTTCATGAGCTGGTACCGCTGATCGGGCTAAGATCCGCCCCGGAAAATCTGGTTTGCGTCAGTCCCAACGCCCGCTCGGCATATGAAGCTATGCTGAGCCATATCAGGGCGACAGGGAAAATTGCGCAAGGCTATTTTTGTATTAATGACATCGTCGCCTACGGCTGTATAAGAGCGCTCCAGGAATGCGGATTCCGCGTGCCCGATGATGTTTCAGTTATCGGTTTTGACGACCTGCCGGTCTCCGGGGTGATGGAACCGGCATTGACCACCGTGAAAGTGGGTAATAAAAAGCTGGGAGCCGCCGCCGTTGATTTGCTGGTCAGTAAAATAGACGCGGGGCGGAATAACAACCATACCAGCGTGTTGCTTAGCGGGGAGCTGGTTAAAAGAAAAAGCGTGCGTCAACCTTCCGCAAAGCCAGTATAAATAACGTTATTTTCTGTCAACAACCATATATTATTGAGGGTATTATGCTTATAGCAAGCTTAGATAATGTCAGTGAGGATATTAAACCGTTAACGGAAATACTGAACCATCCCGACCTTGCACTATCGGCGCTGATAAATACGCCGCCCGGGAAATATTCTGTACAAGGACAGGAGTGGTTCTATATCGTCAGCGAAGGTGAAACCAAGCCCGGCACAGGTCATTATCCCGAGTTTCATCAACGCTATGGTGATATTCAGCTGGTAATTAGCGGCACGGAAACAATTTATTTCAGAACGACGCCGCCGGATGCAGAGGAGTACAGAACGCCACCCGCCGCAACCGATCTTTATTTTTTAGAACATAGCCCGACGAATGGTTCCGTAGTGCTGAACCAGGGCGAGTTTATTGTTTTTTATCCTGGAGAAATTCATAAACCGATGTGTCATACCGCCGGTCGCGCCAATAGCGTCAAAAAACTGGTGGTGAAATTCCCTTATCCACGGCAGGAGTAAAAATAGGGTGATTAACGCAAGGGTTGCTGACGACCGTTGCGTTAATCCTGTCGGCGCACGATCGCGTCTGCTACTGCTCGCGATAAACCGCGGGCCGATCTTCCCAGTACGGCGGGGTTCCCACTTTATCAACCATAAAGTCAATAAAGGTTCTGACCTTGTGCGGTAAAATCCGCTTTTGCGGATAGATCAGCCAGACGGCGGTTTCGCTGGGGAACATACTAAACTCCCAGTCTGGAAAGACCCGCTGGATATGGCCTTTTTCCTCTTCCTCGCGGGATAACCAGTTGGGCAGAATCGCAATCCCGGCGTGGTTGCAGCAGGCATAAAGCATCGCCGCGCTGTCGCTGACGCTAAGCCGATAGTTAATCGGTATCCGCTGCCATTCATCCTGTGACCCGGCCTGGCGCGTATACCACCCGGCGCCGTGCAGGCGAGAAAACATCACAATATTCATCTCGTTCTGACTGTTGCCGCCGGTACCGGGGGCGGCGGGAGGGCTGTTTTTCGCGATCCACTGCGGGCTGGCCCACGCTGCACGCGTCTGAGAGGCCAGTTTGCGCGCGTGAATGGAGGAGTCCGGCAACACCCCAATGCGAATACTCAGATCGATTCGCGCTTCAATCAGATCCTGTATCTCATCATTAAAACTGATATCCAGAGAGATGTTGGGATGCAGACGGAGAAACTCATCGACAAACGGCATGACGTGTAATCGACCAAAGGTACTGGGCACGCTAATGCGCAGCAGGCCGGAAGGGTGCTTATCCAGCGCGGAAGTTAAATGCCGCGCTTCCTCCCATTGCAGGAGCAGCTGTCTGGCATGCGAGTAGAAAAAATCCCCGGATTCCGTCAGCGTTAATCCGCGGGTGGAGCGGTTAAACAGCGTCACCTGCAAATACTCTTCCAGTTCAGAGATATGACGAGAGGCGGTTGATACTTCTATATTTAATGCTTTGGCTGCGGCACTAAAGCTTTTATGATCGGCGGCGCTGACAAAGGTCCTGATTGCGGATAAATGGTTCATCGAATTTTACGTCTCATTTATGATGAATGTCTTTTCAGCAACCCATTCTGGTGTAGCCACTTAGCAATAACGGTCCTGACTTCACAGCTTATCACTTTACTTCCCCAATTATTCCCTGCAGTGTTCATGGATACTGATGGTCGATGCATAAAAATGGCTTCCCCAACTGCAGGAAGCCGAAGGATTAATGGCATAATATTATTTTGCCGTAACGCGCCAGACGGTATTTCCGACATCATCGGCGATGATCAACGCCCCCTGGTTATCCTGGGCAAGCCCTACCGGAGCGCCATACAACTCTTTCTCATCCCGGGAGACAAAACCGCTAACTACGCTCTCTGGTTTACCGACCGGTTTGCCCTCTTTAAAGGCGACGAAACTGACTTTATAGCCATTAAGCGGTGAGCGATCCCAGCTGCCGTGCTCGCTGATAAAGACGCCGCCCTGGTATTTTTGCGGCAGCATCTGCCCGGTATAAAACAGCATCCCCAGCGGCGCAACGTGGGAGCTCAGGGCGTAGTCCGGCTTGATGGCGTTGGCGACCTTGTCAGGGCGAGGCGGCTGGACGCGGCGATCGACATGCTGACCGAAATAGCTCCAGGGCCAGCCATAAAAACCGCCGTCCTGGACGGAGGTCAGATAGTCGGGCACCAGGTCGGCACCTATCTCATCGCGTTCATTGGCTATCGCCCACAGTTTCCCGCTCTGTGGCTCCCAGCCGAGGCCTGTCGGGTTCCTGATACCGCTGGCAAAGATCCGGCTGGCTCCTGTTGCGGTATCGACTTCAAGCACGTTGGCGCGACGGTACTCAACGTCCAGACCGTTCTCGGTAATGTTGCTATTGGAACCGACTCCGACATACAACTTCTTGCCATCGGGACTCGCCAGCAGCGCTTTGGTCCAGTGGTGGTTGATGGTATTGGGCAGGTCGGCGAGCTCGGTTCCGGCATCGCTGATGTGCGTTTCACCTTGCTGATAGTGATAACGCATGATGCTGTCGGTATTGGCCACGTACAGATTATCGCCAATCAGCTGGACGCCGAACGGGGAGTGCAGATGTTCGAGGAAAACATGCTTTTCCCAGCCGCTGCCGCTTTTGCGTAGCAGGGTAATGCGGTTACCGCCTTTACCGCCTTTGCCGGACTGATTTTTTACGATCCCGGCAATCAGCTGTTTCGGCGTGGTCAGCGGTTCTTCGCCGGGACTGTTGCTTTCAACCACCAGCACATCATCGTTTGGCAGGACGTAGACCATGCGCGGATGCAGGAAGCCGTCAGCCATCTTCTCAATGCTCAGCCCCTGGGCGACGTCAGGCTGGGCGCCTGTTTTCCAGCCCACGCCGGACGGAACCTGCATCGGCGGCATCAGGTAATCCTGTGCTTTTGGCATCAGCGGATCCGGTCCGGTTTGTTGATCCGGCGACAGTTTCGCTTTTTCATCACATCCCGCAAGGACCAGAGTCAGCGTTAACATTACTGGTAGGGGCAGTAATATTTTATTCATGGCGATAACCTTTATTTTTTGCATGGCAGGAGGAGCTGATAATGTTGGCAAGGAGCAGGCAGATAACGGTGAGGGTCGAATAGACCACATTTTGTGGCGCAATGGCGTAAGCATCGCGGCTGTGGACAAAACAATTCACAATGGCTGAAATAATCGCGATGACGTTCAACCAGAAATCAACTTTCGCCGCCGGGATCCGAGGGGAAGGGGCGAAGAACCAAACCTGCGCGAGGTTAATCAGCCGCGGAACGATCGCGAAAATCAACCCCAGCGCAATAAGCCAGCTGGCGCTTTTTCCCCACATCACGTTGGTGCTGTAGAGATAAATAATATCAAAGATCCATCCGGCAATAAAAAAGCCATAAGGTATGGGGTTGAGAAGATTATAAATTATCGTCGCAAGCGTATTACGCCGGCCATAAGAGTTTTCACTCATATTATCAATTCCTCGTCAGGGAGAATAAAGGCGCGCTGAGGTTTCTGCTGTCAATAACGTCACGAACAGAGGTAAATGACAGCATGCGAAATAACCAGGCTAATTAGTGTGTATTGACATTATAAACACGCAAATAATTATACATATTGTTAACAAGTTCGATATATCAATGTACGGAAATCTGTTTTGCAGAAATCACCATACCTCATGGTGTTATAGTTAGTTATCGTGGTATTCAGAGAAATCGACTACGCAGAGATGCTCAGGTCATGGTCAGGGGAAACTGCGTGGGGTTATTAATCGTGATGTGGGAGAATATGGAATGAACTTACCGGTTGTCGCCGTCCTTGGGCTGGGCGCCATGGGGCACGCTTTTGCCAGCAATCTGCTAAAAAAGGGTTTTACCGTCCACGGCTGGAACCGTTCGCCGGAACGGGGGGACGATCTGCTGGCCAGCGGGCTCATCCGGCATGCGACGCCGCAGCAGGCGGTGGCGTCTGCCGGGGTGATTCTGTCAGTCCTGACCGACGCGGAAGCCACGTTGCACGTGATCCAGCAGATTGCCCCGGTGTGCCGGGAAGGGACGATTTTTTGCCAGATGGGTACCATTGGCGTCGAGGAGACCCGGGAAGCCATCGGCCTGCTGGAATCACTGGATCCTTCACTGATCTATCTCGATGCTCCGGTCTCAGGGACCAAAAAACCGGCCGAGAATGCGCAAATTCTGGTGCTCGCCAGCGGCGACCGTCAGCGAGGCGCGGCGGCTGAGCGCGTATTTGCCGCCATTGCGCGCGGCACGCAATGGTTTGGTGAAGCCGGCAGCAGCCAGAAAATGAAGCTCGTGCTGAACGCCTGGCTGATTACAATGATGGAAGGCGTGGCCGAAAGCGCCTTGCTGGCGGCGAAATTAGGGTTTACCCCCGCACAGTTCTGGCAAGCGCTGGACGGCGGTCCGTTGGCGGCACCGTACGTCAAAGGCAAACTGGAAATGATTGCGGAAAACCGTTTTCCTGCGCAAATGCAGCTCAGCCATGCGCTAAAAGATGCCAACCTGGCACTCGATGCGGCCGAAGGCACGGAGCTGCCGATCCTCAGCAAAATCGCCGATTGCTGGGACGAAGCGGCCGCAGAGGGCTATGCCAATCAGGATCTGGCGGCGGTGTACGCCTGGCTTGCGGGCCAGCCGACAAGCGGGCGCTAGGCGTAAGTGCGGAAGATCTACGTAAATGTGGCGTGAAACCTGTCGCGCTCTTAACATAGGCCCGGAGGAACGACGTTCAGGAAAGGGCCTCTTCATCCAGAGAAATAATCTGGATCCCGGCCGTCTGATACTCTTGCGCGTCGTCAGGGAGGCGGTCAATCACCAGAGTATCGATGCGTTCCGCCGGGGCGAACTGCGCCAGCGAGGTGTTATTGAGCTTGCTGTAGTCGCAAACCATAATGACCTGACTGGCATGTTCCACCATGCCGCGTTTGGTTTCCGCCAGCATAATATCGGCCACGCAGGCGCCGTGCTTCACAGAAAGCGAGTTGGCCCCCATAAAGGCCTTATCCACATTTAGCGTATCGAGAATAGAACGTCCGTTGATGGCCACCACGCAGTGGTAGCCTTTTTTGACGATCCCCCCCAGCAGGATGGTCTGAATAGTGGGGCTGGCCTCCAGCTCACGGGCAATCTGATAATCGTTAGTCACCACGGTCACATTCTGCCGATCGCGGATATGACGGGCGATATGCAGCGTGGTGGTGCCGGTATCCAGCACTATGATATCGCCATCTTCTACCAGCGCCGCGGCGCGCTGGCCAATACGCTCTTTCGCGTTCAGATTGACGACTTGCCGCATATCGGAGGCCTGCTCAAAACTGGCCCGGGTGCGCAGCATGGCGCCGCCGTGGGTGCGGGTCAGCATCCCGGCTTCTTCCAGCTGACGGAGATCGGCACGAATGGTTGCGCCAGACACGTTGAACACTTCACACATCCCGGAAACCGTAACTTTGCGTTTTTCCCGGAGAATACTGAGTAACTTTTCCTGTCGTTCTTCTGCAAACATTGTGCCTCTCTTACGGACGATGTCACCTTCAGCGAGAGAAATGCCGGCCGCGGCCGCGAAGCTCACCTTCAGGTTGGACCGGTACTTAACGTATCCAGACGATCGTATAATGGCGCGGATTGTTGATAAAGCGTATCAAAAAGTTCGCTACAGGACTGATAATATTCCTGCAGACGCCGGTCAGGCATCACAGGTTCGTCGAACTGCACCGTTTGCCGAACGCCCTCGGCAACATCCGCATACATCCCGATGCCAACGCCGGCGATAATAGCGCATCCGGTGACGCCATTCTCCGGATTGCGCGTCGATAGAATGGGAAGATTGTACGCCGCCGCTTTGATTTCCAGCCACAACCGACTGCGTGCGCCGCCCCCTGAGGCGATCATCTGCTCGGGATGCTGCCCGCACTGGCGTAACTGGCGGAGATTACGCGCCGAGGCAAACGCCACCCCTTCCAGTACCGCCCGAAATAAATGCCCGCGACCATGCTTTCGCTGCAGGCCGAAGAACTGCGCGCGCGAATTGATGTGCTCCGCCATGCGCTCGCCGGTCAGGTAGGGCAGAAATAATAATCCTTCCGCACCGGCGGGTACGGCGGCCGCCTGCAGCAGCAGCTCCGGGTGCGTAATGTGGTTTTCTGCCAGCGCCTGGCGCGCCCAGCGTACCGCATCGCCGCCAGCATCGAGGAGGGTAAACCCGCCCCAGGCCTGGTTTGCCAGATGCAGGTTATTAACCCGTGAATGCAACAACGGTTGCGGCGCTACCACCGTGATCAGCGTGGAGGTTCCCGTAGAATCGGATGCCGTTCCGGGCTGATACACGCCGGAACCCAGCAGGGTGGCCGCCATATCTGACGTACCGGCGACCACCGGGATCCCAACGGGCAGGCCGGTCAGCGTCGAAGCCTCGTGGGTAACCTCGCCGATAACCTCGCTGGACAGTTTCAGGTCCGGTAACTGATCCCGTCTCAAGCCAAATAATTCCAGCGCCTGTGGCGACCAGCTGCGGCTTTCGCTGTCCATCAGAAAGTAGCAGGAAGCCTCGCTGTAATCGGTGGCGATGGTGCCGGTCAGCATGAAGTTAATGAAATCTTTCGGCATCAGTATTTTTGCAATCCGTGCCGCACTTTGAGGATAATGCTCCCGCCACCACGCCAGCTTAAAGGCCGGCCAGGCGGCTGCCGGAGGATTATTCAGATGGTGCAGCCAGCGTTCAGCGCCTTCACGGGCAATAAAAGCGTCGACCTGCGGCTGGCTCCGTTTGTCATTCCACAACAGCGCCTTATCTTCGACGAGGTGACCCGCGCTATCCAGCAGTACGGTGCCATGCATTTGTCCGCAGGCACCTATCACGGCGATCTGTGCGCGGGTCTCAGGAAAACGGTACAAAACTTCGCGAATGCACTCGCAGGCAGATTGCCACCACAAAGACGGTGCCTGTTCAGACCAGCCGGCACGGGGAGTAGTTTGCTCATACTCCCGCTGAGCAAACCCCACCAGGGAACCATCGGCCCTCAGGATGGCGGCTCGGGTACTTCCGGTGCCGACATCAATGGTTAATATTTTATTTTTCATCACTGACTCCGGTGACGTCATAAGGCGGGCCACAGGCCCGCACGCGGGCATATTTTAACTGGCGTTCAGTTCAGGGAAGAGGTCCGGATTTTGTTCCAGCTGGGCCAGCACGGTGCTAACAGCTCCCAGGCTCATGCCAAAGCGGCGGACGCCAAGCCGGTAGAGCGCGCGCACGCTATCCAGATCGCGAATTCCTCCCGCGCCTTTGATGTCGATGCGACCTTTCAACTGCCCGGCGATGATGCTGACCTTTTCTGGAGTCGCGCCGGTAGGGGCCCATCCGGTGGACGTTTTCACCCACTTCATCCCCACCTCGACGGCAATATCGCAAACCCGACAGATCTGTTCCTCATTGAGATAGTGGGTTTCGAGGATCACTTTGGCCGGTACCGGCGCTGCAGCTTCAACAACCCGCCGTAAATCTGCGCGGACATAGTCATAATCCCCGGACAGCACTTTGCCGATATTCACCACCATATCCACTTCCCGGGCACCGTCAGCAATAAGCTGACGGACTTCCTGGACCTTAATATCGGTTGCGTGCCCACCGCCAGGGAAACCAACCGGGCCGCCAATCATGATATCGCCCCGTCCCTGTTCCGGCAGCAGCGTGCTGAGAAAGCGTGTCCAGCAGGGCAACACATGCACAGAAATGATGTTGTAGCGGGTAGCCAGTTCCGCACAGGCACGAATATCAGCTTCCGTACTGGTCGCCTGTACGGCGCTGAGGTCAATTAAACGGGCAAAACGGCGAGTGGTCTCATTCATGGTCTAATCCTGTCGTCTGTTTTCAGTTGTTTTCATTTAACGCTTTGTATTAACGTTTTTACATTAGAAAACGCATCAAATGAAAATAATGTGAGCAAATAAGCATTTTTTTATTTTCATTTGATTTTAATTAACAGGGCGGGACAGGAAGACATTATGACCAGACAGTCACAAACGGTCATATACAGGCACAAAAGCAGAGTGGCATTGGTTTTTGTTTGCTTTTGTTTGTGACCGGATAACGGCCGAATGAGGGAAAGGAAGCGCCTGGAGAGGGGCGGAAATGTGGCTCTTGTCACACGGAGCGACGAGGGTATCACCACCTGTGCTGGACGTTTTCACGGTCGCAGCACCCCATCGATGGGCAAGGTAATCTTATCAGGCACTGCAGGAGAGAGTTATGTTACCGCTGGAACGTCATCGCTTAATTGTCGGGTTGTTAAGCCAACACGGTGTCATGCGGGTTAATGAGATTGCGCAAGCAACCCGGGTTTCTCGTGAAACGATACGTCGGGATCTAAGTGAACTGGAGCGAAAAGGAGTTTTAAACCGCAGTCACGGCGGGGCGCTGTTGGCCGAAAACCCACCGTCCACCGCCAGAGGGCGCCAGCCTGGTCTACCGATCCAGGATGGGCAAGGGAGCTTTCAGCAACGTACATTGCTGCATAGCGAAGCCAAAACGCGTCTTGGACGCAAAGCGCTGCAACTCCTCCAGCCAGGAGACACCATTCTCCTGGACAGCAGCAGTACCAGCTGGTTTATGGCACGTCAGATCCCCGAGATGACGTTAACGGTTATCACGCCGTCTGTCGCTATTCTGCAGGCATTAATGAGCCGCCGATCCTTGCACCTGATTGGTCCTGGCGGCGATTTTTCACCGACTGAGGAGGCTTTCTTCGGCGAAATGACCGGACGCATGCTGCGCGAATATGCCATCGATACGTTTTTCTTCTCGTGTCAGGGGCTGGAGCGTGACAGCGGTCTGTATGCCGGAACGGACGCTCACGCCGCCCAGATAAAGCAAATGATGATGGCGGCCCGTCGGGTCGTGGCGCTGGTCGACGGCAGCAAGCTGGGACGACTGGGAGTGGCAAGGATCGGCGGTCTGGGAGAACTGGACTGTTTGATAACCGAAGCATTTGATGATCCGCTGCTCGAAAAAGAGATGACCTGGCATAACGTCAGCATACAAATTGCCTGAGTGTACCGTCACGTCGTGACGGTGAATCTATGCATTGGCGAAACTCCGCGCCGCGCGGTGAGGCCAGACTTTACCTGAAATCAGCGAATGACCGGAATAAATACCGAAACAGAGAGGCATTATGCGTTATTACATTTCCCCCTCACTCATGTGTATGGACATGATGCAGTTGAGCGACCAGCTGAACTTTTTGAACAGCAAAGCGGACAGATTGCATGTCGATGTGATGGATGGCCACTATGTCAAAAACCTGGCACTCTCGACCAGCTTTGTGGCACAAATTCGTCCCTGGACCACCTTGCCTGTCGATGTTCATCTGATGGTCGAAGAACCGATGGCGTTTATCCCGGCCTTGTTGGATGCCGGAGCGGACGCCATCTCCGTTCACCCTGAAACCATCAGTCGTGAAGCCTTCCGCGTGATCAATACCCTGCACCAGGCCGGCAAACAGGTCGGTATGGTACTAAATCCCGCCACGCCGCTGGAGACGCTCCGCCACTATCTGCACCTGCTCGATAAAGTCACCATCATGACCGTGGATCCCGGCTATGCCGGTCAGCCTTTTATTCCTGAAATGGTCGAAAAAATCGCCCAGCTCCAGCAGATCAAGCAACAGCATGGGCTCAGCTTCCTTATCGAGGTTGATGGCTCATGTAACCGCCAGACCTATCGGAAATTGCTTGAGGCCGGCGCTCAGGTGCTGATTTTGGGAAGCAGCGGCTTATTCCGCCCGAATGTACCGCTTGCTCAGGCCTGGGAAACGCTGATCCGGGATCTTGACGAGGCGAGCCATTCCCCGGTCCACGCATAAAAAAGGAGAGAACAATGCCAGGCAAAGTCTGTGTATTTGGTTCATTTAACTTCGATATGGTTGCCCGGGTTGCACGCTTCCCGGTACCCGGCGAATCCCTGGTGGCTTCCGGGAGTATGACCAGCGCCGGTGGCAAAGGGGCGAATCAGGCGACGGCGGCGCTGAAGGCCGGCGCTAATGTCCACTATATCGGCAAGATTGGTGAAGATACTTTTGGCCATTTCGCGCGCCGGCACCTCAAGGCGGTGGGATTTAATGCCGTCACCTTACTGGTGACCGATCAGGCCCCCACCGGTAACGCGCTTATTTATGTCGCCGGCGATGATGCTGAAAACATGATTGCCGTCGATCCTGGCGCCAACATGACGGTGTCCGATGATGAAATTGCCGGTTGTATTGCGGCGATCGGCTGCGCCGACGTGGTGCTGGTTCAACTGGAGAATAACCTGTCTGCTATTGAACAGGTGATTGCCGCAGGCAGGGCCTCCGGCGCCTTTGTCGTGCTTAATCCCGCCCCCTGGCAACCGGTCGACGATGCCTTTCTCGGCAAAGTGGATTTATTGACCCCCAACGCCACGGAAGCCTGGCTGATGACCGGATGTCGGGCAGACGATCTGCCCGGAGCCGGGCAGGCAGCTGAGGTGTTGCACTCGCGTGGGGCGAAAAACGTCATCATCACCCTCGGGGCGAACGGCGCTTTACTGAGTGAGCAGGGCGTGAAAACTCATATCCCGTGTTTCCCATCTCACCCCTGTGACACCACGGGAGCAGGCGATGCGTTCAATGGGGCGCTCGCCGCCCGCCTTGCCTGTGGCGATGCGCTCCATGTGGCCACCCGGTTTGCGGCGGCCTATGCCGCGGTCAGCGTCGAAAGGCGCGGCGCCTCATCTTTGCCAGATTATGAAGAAGCGCTGGAACGTCTTGCCCGTACCACCTCTGATGTTGAAGTGGCCTGAAACCCTACTGTAAAAAACGATAACGAGGATAGACCATGAGTACGCTGATCACTGACAAAGTGGATAAAGATGCGATTCACAACGAAAAGCTGGATACCAGCGCCTACCTGTCGCATACCCCCTGGCTACAGTTTTTGCTGGTGTGCTGCCTGTTTGCCCTCTGGGGCATGGCAGGCAACCTGAATGACATTCTGATTGCCCAGTTTAAAAAGGGATTTGATCTGACCGATACCCAGACGGCGCTGGTACAGTCGATTTTTTTCCTTGGCTACTTTTTTGTGGCGCTGCCCGCCGCCGCGCTGATCAAACGCTACTCCTATAAAGTGGCGATCGTGATTGGCTTATGCCTGTACGCGCTGGGCTGCTTTCTGTTTGTGCCTGCGGCGCAAATTATGACGTATGGCGCTTTCCTTGCCTGCCTTGGTGTGATTGCCTGTGGCCTCTCTTTTCTGGAAACATCCGCCAATACCTATTCCAGTCTGCTGGGACCGATCCAGTCGTCAACACAGCGCATTAACTTTTCGCAGATTTTTAACTCTCTGGGGGTGATTTCCGGGGTTCTTATCGGCCAGATGATGGTCTTCGGCGAACACGACCCGAGCCACGATCAACTGCTGGCCATGCCCGCTGAGATGGCAGAAGCGGCGCGGCATCAGATGGTAAGCCAGGTTGTCGGACCTTATCTGATTATTGGCTCGGTGCTGGTTGTGCTGGCTCTGGTCTTTGTCTTCATTAAGTTCCCGTCCTGCAAGGGGGAACAATCTCAGCAGCAACAGACGCCTGGCGAGAGTATGGGACCGACGCTGAAACGCCTTTTTGCGCTGCCGCGTTTTCGGCTGGGTGTGCTGTCACAGTTTCTCTACGTCGGGGCGCAGGTTGGCGTATGGAGTTTCACTATTCGTTTCGTACAGCTTGTTCAGCATGGGACCAGCGAGCACTCCGCTACCTACTGGCTGCTGGCCTCGCTGGTGATCTACGCCATAGGTAAAGGCATCGCCACCTGGCTGATGAATCGCCTGAATCCCGCGGCGCTGTTGGGAGCGTTTGCATTGGTGGCGACGGTGCTGCTGCTGGTTGCGGTCTTCAGCCACTCGATGTTAGCGGTCTATGCTCTGATACTGGTGAGCTTCTGCATGGCGCCGTGCTGGCCAACCAACTTTGGTCTGGTGATTAAAGGAATGGGCAAAGATACGCAAACCGCCGGTTCCATTGTGGTGATGTCGATCATCGGTGGGGCAGTCATCCCATTAGTGATGGGGATTATCTCCGATCTTAACGGCGGCAATATGCAAATCGCCTTTATGGTGCCGTTGCTGTGCTTTGTGTATGTCGCTTTCTATGGCTTCTGGTGTGTGCGTAAAGGAGTATAAAATGCGTGACCTGATACGTAACATCGCTCATATCGGCTACCAGGTGCAGGATATCGCGCGCTCGTTGGCCTTTTATCAGCCCCTCGGCTTTACGCTGCGGCGGCGTTTTAGCAAACCCTCCGGAAGCGGGAATATTGAGGTGGCATTTATCGAAATGGGGGGCGTGGTACTGGAGCTGTACCAGCTCCCCAATGGCCTCGCCTTCGATCGCGCTCGCTGCGGGATAGACCATATTGCGCTGGAAGTCAGCGACCTTGCTGCGGTCATGGCGGTGCTCACAACGTTGGGCTATCCGCTGGATGAAGGGCCGGTACAGGAAGAGAAGCTCCGGTTCCTGCTGATTCGTGGCCCGGATGGCGAACGTCTCGAGTTTGACCAGTATCTGGCGTAATACTATTTCCCGGTGAGCCACCATATAAGCAACAGCGGAGGGAAGAGTATAAGCAGAAAAATGGGGAGCTCCTCAGCAAGGCTATAGCCGACCCTCGTGATGCCAAAGATCATATTCGCGACGGCCACGCCGAGCCACAGCAGTGAAAAAAACAGCGCGAAGGTGACCGCGGCAGGCGGATACACCGCGCTGAACAGTTTGCTCAGCAGACGGCATGCCCCCGCCAGCAGAAAACCGCAGAGCAGAAATAGCAGCGTGCGCATACTCAGACTTCCCTTCATCTCAGGCCGGCGGAACGGACTCTCCGGCCAGCGGTTTCTCTCAGGCCGTACGGTGAGGAGTGAGCAAATCCCCTAATCCGATACGTTGTAAAAACTCTTTGCGAATGCGATCGGCGACGGCGTTAACTACGGCGGCGCCATCATCCGACGGGTCGACATGCACGCGGAACGGGCGCGTGCCGTAGGGGGCATTGACAATATTGACCATCGCCGCGGCAACCTCCGCCACATCCGCCTCTTCGGGTTCGCAGGCGGCCAGGCCGCGCAGCGCTTCTTCGCCCAGGCCGGCGGTAGGCCCGCTTAGAGTATATTCCCGTTCGCGTGCGCTGTCCGCCGGTTTGCCAGAGTGCAGAAAATGGTTGGTACCTTTGGTAAAGGCGCCGGGAACGATAATCGAGCTCTCAATGCCCCAGCGCGCCAGTTCCGCGGCATAGCTGACGGCCACCGCATCCATTGCTGCCTTTGCCGCAAAGTAGGGCGCCAGATACGGAGGCGTCCCGCCGCGGGTGCTGCTGCTGCCCACCCACAATAAGAGCCCATGCCCCTGTTTACGCAGCTGCGGCAGGGCGGCGCGGTTCACCCGCTGGGTGCCCAGCACATTAATATCGTAAAGCTGAGTGAACTGTTCCGGCAGGAAAGCTTCCGTCGGTCCGTAGACCATATGGCCCGCGTTGTGCACTACCACATCCAGGCGTCCTTCGCGGGCAATAATGTGCGCTATCGCCGCCTCGGCGGAATCCCCGGACTGAACATCCAGTTCAACGGTGCGCAAATCGACACCGCGCCGGGCGGCATAATCCAGGGCGTGCTGCACCTGCGGCGCATTCCGTCCGGCGGTGTCACGCATACTGGCATAGACAATATGGCCGGCGTCAGCAAAAGCCCGGGCCGCCAGCGCCCCGAACCCGCTGGAGGCGCCGGTAATCAGAATAACGTGTTGCATGATGTGCTCCTGAATAGCGGATAGCGAAACTATCCGCACAGAGTGAAAACGCTGAACTTAGGCAAAACCGCCGTTAACCCGAATGACCTGCGAGTTGACCCAGCTACCGTCCGGGCCGGCGAGGGTCGCGACCACGCTGGCGATCTCTTCCGGCGCGCCGATCCGCTCCAACGGCGCCAGTCTGGCGATGGCGTCAATCTGTTCGGAACTTTTGCCGTTGAAGAACAGATCGGTGCCGGTTGGCCCCGGGGCAACGGCATTGACGGTGATATTGCGCCCGCGCAGTTCATTTGCCAGCACGTGCACCAGGCCTTCGACGCCGGCTTTCGAGGCGATATAGGGGCCATAGGCCGGGAATGATTTGGCAATCACACTGGTGGAGAGGGCGATAATACGCCCGCCTTCACTGACCGCTTCCGCGGCGTTCGCCAGTACAAGGAAGGCGCCGCGCAGATTGGTATGAATCACCTTGTCGAAATCGGCGAGGCCAGCAGGTGTGATCTTTGCCATCGGCATGATCCCGGCGCTATGCACCACGACATCCAGACTGCCGGTCACCGCTTTGGCCTCGCTGAACAGGCGGCTGACATCGCTCTCGCTGGCAACATCCGCCTGGATAGCCACGGCGTGACCGCCTTTGACCGTGATCTCATCCACGGTCTGCTGCGCGGCCTGCGCGTTGCCCGCGTAGTTAACGATGACGGTGAACCCTTCCTGCGCCAGACGTTCGGCAATGGCGCGCCCAATACCGCGGGATGCTCCGGTCACCAGCGCCGTTTTGTGTGTAACATTCATAGTTCTCTCCGGGGGGCTAAGCATTATCCGTTTATTTACGGGTTGCCAGAGATATTAGTGTTTTTCCCGGAGAGATAAATGGGGATAATTTGATATGATAATTCCATATAGATTAACAATTGATTGAGCTGAAAGGTGGCCGATGGATAAGTTTGATACCCTCGTTCTCTTTACCCGCATTGTGGAGCTGGAAAGTTTCAGCCTGGCAGCGGATCGGCTGGGGATACCCAGAGCGACGGCCAGCAATGCAATAAAAGCGCTGGAAAAAAGCTTAGAGTGTCGACTCCTGGAGCGCACGACGCGACATGTGCGCCCGTCGTTGGATGGCAAGGCCTTTTACGAACGATGTGTGCATATCCTCTCAGAGCTGGATGACGCCGAGTCTTCGCTGCGCCACGCGCTAGTGCGCCCGCGGGGGACCCTGCGGGTGGATCTTCATGGCGCCCACGCGACGCGCATTGTTCTGCCGCGGATTGACGAGTTTCACTCCCGTTATCCGGACATTGAGCTGGTCATCAGCAGCGGCGATCGGCTGGTTGATCTGGTGCGCGAGGGGATTGATTGCGCCGTTCGCGCGGGCAAGTTAGAGGATTCCTCGCTGGTGGCGCGCTATTTAGCGACCATGCCGCAGGCGATCTGCGCCAGCCCGGAATACCTGCACCGCCACGGTTGGCCGCGCTCGCCAAACGATCTTCCGTCCCATCAATGCGTGAATTTTTTCTCTACCAGCAGGGGGACGAACTACCCGCTTGAACTGATGGTGAATGGCAAAGTCCAGGCCTTCTACCTCAAAGGATGGGTCACGGTGAACGATGCGGAAAACTATGTCAGTTGCGCCCTTCGCGGCGCGGGTCTTATCCAGTTGCCTCGCTACCACGTCGAGGAGGAGCTGGCAGAGGGGCGTTTAGTCGAAGTTCTGAGCGAATGGGCAAGCCCCGGGATGCCGCTTTCCGCACTTTATCCACAGCACCGGCAGCTCTCCCCCCGGGTGCGGGTGTTTATCGACTGGCTGAGCGCGCTCTATCAGCAGCGCTTCGCCGCCGGGAAATCCCAGGCGCCGGCCGCGGGTACTACACGTTATAAGGGGTGATGACATTAACGACCGACCACGGGCTGGTCAGATCGCGTGGTGCGAGAAAGCCATGAAATACCAACAGCGTCTGGAAAACGGCGCGGGCATCCTGATGGAGGTCGTGTTGAATGACCGCATTGATTTTACCCTCCAGCAGCAGGCGCCGATTTTCCTCATCAACATCATGCCCAAGGTAAGTGGCGATCTCCCGGTTGCATGCGGCGAAAGCGCGCAGGATGGCCGCATTTCCCCCGCCAACGCAATAGACCGCTTGCAATCTGGGGTTCGCGCGCAGCGCCCGACACATCACCTCAAACGTGGGGTCATCCATACCATAGCCTTCACTGATGCGGATAGGGCTCAGCGTCGGCGCCATGCTCCTTAACGCCGCACTGAAACCTGAGACACGCTCTTCCTCACCCAAAAAGTTTTGGCTGCTCAGTACCACCGCAACATCCAGTGCAGCATTGCGCAGCCATTGCGACATGAGATAGGCGGCGGTCCTGCCTGCCGAGAGGTTATCGATCCCAATGTAGCGCAGCCGTTTGCTTTGTGGAATATCGGTAACCAGGGTGACCACCGGGACGCGATGTTTTTGCAGCTCATCAATAGTACGGGCGAGTAGTGGGTGGTTCTCGGCTTTCAGCACAATGCCATAGCTGTCATTGGCGCAGCGCAGCATCAGCTTGCGCATCTCGCGCACGCTGATGGTTTCGAAACAGTGGAAGCGCAGGTTTAAACGAAACGGCGCGAAACGATGAATTTCGTCGATCAAGGCATCGCAAACAAGACGGCTGAAGCGTTGCGGGGTATGTAATATCACATCAACGGCAACGGTTCTGCCCGATGCCAGGTTAGTCCGCTCCTGTAGCTCGAGATCGTTAATTGCCTGGCGTATGCGTCGCTGCGTTTGCGCATGAACCGCCCCGCGTTTATGCAATGCTCGATCCACAGTCGCTTTACTTACACCCGCCTGAGCCGCAATTTGTTTGATGGTAAACTTCATTTTGAGGTTTTTTTGAGGTCATCTGAATCTTTTGTTACTCAAATGTACATGATAATGTATTTAAGTAGTTACTTAATTTAATAAAAATATAAATGCTGGAGTATATGTTGTCGTCGACTACCGGCCTGGTTTACCACTATTTATCGCAGGGATAAGAGACATGTATAAGCATTATTTCCAATCATCGTATATCAGCACCTGAATTTCCCCCTTCATTAATCTGGTTAATATTTTCCCTCCTTTGCGTTGGCAACAGGAGCGGGAGACTATTGCCAAAAAATAAAGTTTCGCATGTTAATTATTGCGATAGGTTATTTTTTTAACCACAAAAAAATCTGTAGCAGTCCCTGAACTTCAGGGCAATCGTTTTAGCAAGGAAATTATTGAAATGAAAAAAAGCGTTCTCCTGTTATCCAGGTTAATTGGTAGTTTACTGATTATACTGGGGTTGTTGCTTGCCGGTGGCGGGGTATACCTGATCACGCTCGGCGGTTCGTGGTTCTACCTGCCGGCGGGTCTGGCGATGGCGGCGGTCGGGGCAGGCTTATTTAAGCGCAGAACCTGGGCGCTATATATCGCCTGGGGACTATTGCTTATTAGCTTAATATGGGCTTTCGCCGAAGTCGGTAGCGATTTTTGGCAACTGGTGCCGCGAACCATTACTTTCCTGGTGGTGGCGCTATTCGCTACGCTGTTCTCACCGGTATTGCAGAGCGACGCTAAATTAGCGCTGAGCAACAAAGTCTCCACGCTATTGTCTGTAGGGTTGCTGATCGCAATAGTCGCTATTTTCGCGAATATGTTCCGCGTTCATCCTGAAATAGCAGCAGATAATACGCCGTCGAAGGTGATTGACCCGCAGGCGGAAGAGAATAGCGGTGATGACTGGACCGCCTGGGGGCGAAATACGCTCGGGCAGCGCTTTGCGCAATATAAGCAGATCAACACCGCAAACGTTAAAGATCTGAAGGTGGCCTGGACCTACCGCACAGGCGATTTAGCCATCGACGGCGCAGAGTACCAAACCACGCCGCTTAAGGTCGGTGATACGATGTACATGTGTACGCCGTTTAATAAAATTATCGCGCTGGATCCGGATAGCGGTAAAGAAAAGTGGCGCTACGATCCGCATGTGCAGATCACTGACGGCAACAAGCAGTGGAAACGCTGCCGCGGGATTGGCTACGCCGAGATCGCCGCGCCGGCGGCAAATGCCGAAGGTCAGGGCCAAAGCCTGCCGCCAGCGGCCTGCCGTAAACGTATTGTCGGTACGACTATCGATGCGCGCCTTTTCACCGTTGATGCCGAAACCGGTAAACTGTGTGAAGACTTTGGCGACCATGGTTTCGTCAATCTGCTGGATGGTCTGGGGCCAAGAGCGCCGGGCGATTACTATCCGACCTCTGCGCCGCTGGTAGCCGACGGCGTTGTGATGGTGGGCGGCAAGCTGAATGATAACCTCGAAACCGGCGAACCGTCGGGCGTGGTGCGTGGCTACGACGTTCAGAGCGGTAAACTGCTGTGGGCATGGGATCCATCCCGTGGGGCGAAGGACAGTTCGCCGCTGCCAGACGGTCAAACCTATGCCATCGAATCGCCTAACTTTTGGGGAACGGCCTCTTACGATCCGAAGCTGGGGTTGGCCTATTTCCCGACCGGGAACCAGACGCCTGACTTCTGGACCGGGAATCGTCATGGTTATTCAGATGAATACAATGACGCGATTGTGGCTATTGAGCTGAAAACCGGTAAAGAGCGCTGGCATTTCCGCACCGCGAATACCGACCAGTATGACTATGATGTTTCCTCTCAGCCGATTCTGTTCGACCTGCCGGGTAAAGATGGCAAGGTAACCCCCGTGGTCATCCAGTTGACCAAACGCGGTGAAGTGTTCGTCCTCGACAGACGCACGGGGGAACCGGTTTATCCGGTGGAGTATCGCAAGGTGCCAACTGACGCGATGCCCGGGATGAAGGTTGCAGATCGCCAGCCGTTCTCCGCCATTTCAGTGGGCACGACGCCGTTGAAAGAGAGCGATATGTGGGGGGCCTCCATTTTCGATCAGCTGTATTGCCGTATTCAGTTTAAAGAGATGCGCTGGGAAGGGCCGTTTACGCCGCTGTCAGATAAAAAGCGTACGCTGATCTATCCGGGCTACTACGGCGGTTTCAACTGGGGCGGCGGCGCGCTGGATATGTCTACGGGGACGCTTATCGTCAATGACATCCGCATGGCGCAATGGGGCCAATTCATTAAACGTGAAGATGCGGAACGGGAAGGGCTCAAGGCCAGCACCGAAGGTGAATACTCGAAGCAGCTGGGCACGCCATGGGGCGTACAACGCTCAATGTTCATGTCACCGCTTGGGGTACCGTGTTTTAAACCGCCGTTTGGATCGATGACCGCTATCGACCTCACCACCGGGAAAACCCGCTGGCAGGTTCCGGTCGGCAGTATTCAGGATGCGCCGGTCGGCGGCGTCGCTCCGGGCGTCTATATTCCACTGGGAATGCCAACCATGGGCGGTCCGCTGGTGACGAAAGGGGGGCTGACGTTCTTCCATGGCTCGCTCGATTACTACGTACGCGCCTTTGATAACAATACGGGTAAAGAGCTGTGGCGCGGTCGTCTACCGGTTGGTGGGCAGGGCGCACCGATGACCTATGTCGGCAAGGATGGCAAACAATATGTCGTGGTGGTGGCAGGTGGCGCTACGCGCACCGGTACCAACGCCAATCGCGGCGACTACGTGATCGCCTACGCGTTACCGTAAGTCTGCTGACTTCCGGGCAAAGCATTCAGGCAGGTTAAAAAACCTGCCTGATTTATTTTCCACCCGGCGAAATGCCACAACTAACGGGACGCATACGGTGAGACGGGTAAAAAAAAGCTCCGGCGGATAGCGCCGGAGCGGGTATCAATTTACGCCAGACTGAAACTTATTTATTGTCCAGCGCGTAGGCAATCACGTAATCCCCACGGTCCGGAGACTGGCGGGCGCCGCCTGCCGAGATCAGAATGTACTGTTTACCGGTTGTCGGCGAGACATAGCTCATCGGCGTACCGCCGCTGCCAACCGGCAGACGGGCTTTCCACACTTCTTTGCCGCTTGAGGTATCGAAGGCGCGCAGATAATAGTCCTGTGTCCCGGCGATGAACACCAGTCCGCCCTGAGTAGCCAGCGTACCGCCCAGCGTGGGCATGCCAACCGGCATCTGAACACGCATCTTGATACCAAACGGTCCGGTATCCTGTACCGTACCGGCCGGAACCTGCCAGACGATTTTCTGGGTCTTCAGATCGATAGCCGACAGCGTACCGAAAGGCGGTTTCTGGCATGGGATACCCAGCGGAGACATGAAACGATCTTTATTAACGCCATACGGCGTGCCTTTCAGCGGTACGGCCCCCATTCCGGTGTTGACCGACTCGCCGCCGTTGCTGGCTGCCGCCTGATTGTTGTCCTGCTTGATCATCTGTACCCACAGGCCAAGACGCATGTCGTTGACGAACAGGTACTGATTATTGGGGTCAATGGACATACTGCCCCAGTTCATGCCACCCAATGAGCCCGGGAAGCTCAGGGACTTATCGGTATCCGGCGCGGTGAACAGACCATCATAACGCATCGATTTGAAGCTGATACGGCACATCAGCTGGTCGAACGGCGTTGCGCCCCACATATCCGATTCGGTCAGCTTGTCATTGCCAATCGATGGCATGCCGACAGAGAACGGCTGCGTTTTAGAATACTGCTCGTGCGGAATCGTTCGGGTTTTGACCGGCAGTTCTTTGACTTCGGTCAGCGGCTTGCCGGTCAGACGGTCGAGCACAAAGATCTGTCCGGTTTTAGCGCCAATCACCACCGCCGGTTTGCTGGTGCCATCCTTCATCGGGAAGTCGATCAGGCTGGGCTGCATCGGCAGGTCGAAGTCCCACAGGTCGTTATGAACCGTCTGGTAAACCCACTTCTCTTTACCGGTGGTCGCATCGACGGCCAGCACGGACGCGCCATATTTGTGGTTGAGCGCGGTACGGTTGGCCCCCCACAGGTCAACGGATGAGCTACCCATCGGCATGAACACGGTATTCATCGCCGGATCGTAAGACATCGGGGCCCATGAGTTAGGCGTACTGCGGACGTAGGTCTGTCCCTCCTGCAGTTTGGCCGTAGGATCCTGGTTACCCGGGTCGAAGGCCCAGCGCATCTGACCGGTAATGACGTCGAAGCCACGAATGACGCCGCCAGGCATATCGGTTTGCACGTTATCGGCGACACGGCCGCCGACCACAACGGTGGTTCCGGCGAGAGTCGGGGCAGAGGTCAGCTGATATTTCGGATCGCTGGCGTCACCCAGACCGGCTTTCAGGTCAACGATGCCGTTATGACCAAAGGCGGAGCAAAACTCACCGTTATCAGCATTGATGGCGACCAGGCGGGCATCGATGGTGTTCATCAGGATACGGCGCTGACAGGTGTCACCGGCGGCCAGCGTCGGCAGCGGTACCGGGGTAGAATCCGGCACGGTAGGCTGAACGATGGGCTGGGTGGCATCGAAATAAGCCAGACCGCGGCAGCGGTTCCATACCTGGGATTGGGCGTTGATTTCACGTTTCCAGATCTGCTTACCGCTGTTGGCGTCAACGGCAATCACGTTGTTATGCGGAGTACAGAGGAAAACTTTATCCCCCACCTGCAGCGGCGTTTGCTGATCTTCCGCGCCGTTCCCGCCAGGGCTGATCGGAATATCGCCGGTATGGAAAGTCCAGGCGACCTTCAGGTCTTTGACGTTGTTACGGTTAATCTGATCGAGTGCGACGAAGCGGTCACCGCCGGGGGTATTACCGTAGTTTTCCCAGTTTTTTTGCGCTTTATTTTGCTCAACCGGGATCAGCGGCAGCTCTTCCCCTTTGAAGGCGACGGTCGGGTGCGGTTGGAACATTTGAACGAAGGCGCCAAGCATGCCGGCGGCTAAGACAACCGCGAGGGTATAAGACAGCTTGCTGAAGCTGCTTTTGCCTTCGCGCTGACGCAGCGCAGGCCAGGTGGCAAAACCAAACAGCATAAAGCCGGTGGGAACCATCAGACGGGAGACCAGCGGCCAGAAATCCCAGCCGGCATCAAATAACGCCCAAATCAGCGTCCCCAGAAAAACCAGAATGAACCACACCACAGCAGAGGATTTACTGCGGAAATACTGGACGGCAGAGAAGAGCATCACTATGCCGGCAATAAGAAAATACCCGCTACCGCCGAGAGAGAGCAGTTTTCCCCCTTCAATGGCAAAGAACAGGCCGCTAAGACTTAGCGCCACCCCTAATATACAGCACCATATCCTGAGCACAGGGCTCGGCCGGTCGTGTAATCCAGACATGCAGGAACTCTCCGAAAAAAGCGTGATAGTTGTTACAAGGTCATGCCGGCCGGTGTCTTCTGTAGAAACAAGAACAACGACCTCAGCATAATCATTCAGCACGGCATTGTACCACCTGGTTCGTTTCAGTGTTAACCACCCATGCTTTTTAAACCATTTTTTTAACAAATTTGTACAATCGTCGTTAAAAGACCCTTTTAAAACGATCTGAACAGCGGGAGGAAAACCTGAAACCAGCGTCAGTTAACCGAATGGTCTGCAGATGGCGTCTGCGGGATCACAACAGCGGAAGAGGGGATATGACGTCTGTTCGTTTGCGCCGCTGTTGATACGAAGGTTGCGCGGACTTGTCCCCGGCGCGGGATATGCTTTAATTACCCTGACTGCGATTTCCGCATCATGTTGAACCGAAAAGGAGTTCATTAAATGAAGAAAACCCTGATTATCTCGTTGCTGTCCGTCATGGCTTTTTCAGCCTGCGCCGGGAGTGAATTAACGGTCAGCGGTCTGGCGAAAAATAGACAGACTCACGCCCTGTTTGCGCAGATGACGCAACACCACACGCTACCAGATTGGGTTGTCCAGGGGGGCACTTCATCGCAGGCGCAGAACGTGACCATTGGCGGCGTCCGCTATGTCGTTCTCCAGTCCTGCAAGCCGCATGACTGCGCGTCACAAAGTATTGCGGTGCTCTATTCTCAGGAGGCGCAAAAAATGACCGGCGTCTTTTCCGTGAGCGCTGAGGACGGCGCTGAGCAGAAACTCAGCTGGCTGAATGTTCCCGATGAGCTTTCGATAGACGGTAAAACGGTGCTTTTTGCCGCGCTGAGCGGCAGTCTGGATAACCATCCGGAGAGTTTTCACTTTAAATAATCCGCCGGCTTGAGGGGCAATCCGCGCCGGGGTTTTAGTCGCCGCTGGCTGAACAGGCGCCTGCCGCCGATTTTCCGCGGCGGCCGGTGCCTCAACGACGGGCAAGGCTGGCGCGCCTGTCCCGCCCGTTATGCTTCAACGGCGATGCGTAACTTTTTCATCGCATTTTGCTCCAGCTGACGCACCCGTTCCGCCGATATCCCGTAGCGTTCCGCCAGTTCGTGCAGCGTGGCTTTACTGTCTTCATCCAGCCAGCGCGCGCGGATAATCTCCTGGCTGCGCGGATCCAGATTCTGCAGGGCATCTTCCAGACGGTGGCTCGCCCGATCTTCCCAGCTGTGCTCTTCGAGCGCTTCGGCAAAATCGGAAGACGTATCCTGCAGATAGAGAGCAGGGGCCGTGGCATGGCTCTGCGCATCATCATCGGGATCCCGATCGAAAGCCATATCCTGTGCCGCCAGACGTGATTCCATCTCCTGGACATCTTTCGCTGATACACCCAGCTCCCGGGCGACCATCTCTATTTCATCATGATTGAACCAGCCAGAACGCTGCTTAGCCTTTCTCAGATTAAAGAAAAGCTTGCGCTGGGCTTTAGTCGTCGCCACTTTAACGATGCGCCAGTTACGCAGCACGTACTCGTGGATCTCGGACTTGATCCAGTGTACGGCGAACGACACCAGCCTGACTCCGACGTCAGGGTCGAAACGGCGTACGGCTTTCATCAGCCCGATGTTGCCTTCCTGGATCAGATCGGCCTGCGGTAACCCGTATCCGGAATAATGCCGCGCAACGTGAATCACGAAGCGCAGGTGTGACAAAATCAGGCTTTTCGCCGCATCGAGGTCGTTATTATCCCGCAGATTACGCGCGAGATTTTGCTCTTCATCGAGCGATAACATTGGGCAGGCGTGGGCCGCCCGAATATAGGCATCGAGGTTGCCAACCGGAACTAACGCTAAGTTAGACATTTCTTTCGTCATGCAGATCCTCACAGTCAGGGATAGCGCAGTCCGTCTGACGAACTGCGGTGTCTAAGTCGATAGGGTATTGGGATTGTAGGGCGTGTCGGATCTAAGACAAACATCTTATCCACAAGTTCACCTTGTTTACGTGAATATTTTATACATATATCAACTATTTGATATGTATAAATTTATTTCCTTATAACTACCGGAGAGGTGGGCGGAGGGGAGCGCTGTATCGTTTGCCATCCGCAATGGCCGAGGAGACGGGCCGGTTTCGCCGGGCGAGGGCTTGCGCTAAAATCACGCCACTAGCAGAATATATAGCCGGAAATAAGCAGAAAAATATGATGCACTATTTTAGGGATAATGATTTATACCAGCATTTGCACGACATGGTATGGAATAGCGATATACCGGTGCTGCGGGTGATTGCAATCTTTATTCTTTTACACTGCGTGGCCCACTACCTGGTTTTGCCGTATCTCGATCGCAAAGTCGCCAGGAAAAAAACATCAAAACTGACGATAATTACCCATCATCACTTCTTTCATCGCATGGTCTTAACCCTGCAAGGGGCAGTGCTGGCCGCCCAGCTGTCATTCATTGTCAACCCACACCATGAAATACTGGCGTGGATCCTGACCGGCGCGCGGATCTGGACCCTGACATTTGCGCTGCTCGCGTTTTATGCCTTTATTGATGTTATCTGCGATTTACTCAAAACGAACCTGCAGTTTAAGGGCTTGCCTTATCACGGCCTTCAGCAAAGCCTCAAGCTGGTGGGGGCGGTGATCTATATTATTTTACTTATTTCGCTGCTGGTGGATAAATCGCCGCTCATTCTGTTCAGTGGCTTAAGCGCCATTGCGGCGGTGCTTTTATTAGTCTTTAAAGACCCGCTCCTGGGGCTGGTCGCCGGGATACAGCTTGCCGCAAATGATATGCTGCAGCCGGGAGACTGGATTGAACTGGATTCCCTTGGTGCCAATGGCTCCGTCCAGGATATCGGGCTGACGACGGTCAAGGTGCTAAATTTTGACAATACCATCACCACGATCCCGACCTATACCCTGGTTTCCGGCTCGTTTAAAAACTGGCGCTATATGGTGGAGCATGGCGCCAGACGCATCCAGCGCACGATTAATGTCGATATCGCCACGGTACGCATCCTGAGCCCTGAGGGGAAACAGGCGATCGTTAATCATGGCGCATTAGCGCCGCTGATGGCCGCTGACTCAGCGGCGGAAACCAATATCGAACTGTTTCAGGAATACGCTAAAGCCTGGCTGGCGCAGCATCCCGCTATCAGAACGGACATGACGCTGATGGTCAGACAGCTGCAGTCCACCACCTACGGTTTGCCGGTCGAGTTTTATGCCTTTGCCAGCCAGACCGAGTGGATCGCCTTTGAGAAACTACAGAGTGCGATCTTTTCTCACCTGATGGGCGTCATCTCGTTGTTTGATCTGAAGATCCATCAGCTTTCATGAGCACATAGCATCCCGTTATTACACCTTCTGCTACGCTTAAAGCGGATTTCACCCGCGGCAAGTCAGGAGGGGGAAACGCCTGATTGCTGGCGCGCAAAACAGGCCCGGCGCACCGGTAAGCGGGTCAGTAATATGAGAAGATGTCTTATTTAAGGACGTTATAAAATGATTGTGCGCCCACCGCAACACTGGTTTATTCGCCTGTTTACCTGGCATGGCTCCGTACTCTCAAATATTATTTTCCGCCTGTGCCTCAATGTTGGCATGTCCATCATCGCCATTATTTTGTTTCAATGGTACGAACAGCTCGGCATTCACCTGACGGTCGCGCCGTTCAGCCTGTTAGGGATTGCCATTGCCATCTTTTTGGGTTTCCGCAATAACGCCACCTACAGTCGTTTTGTTGAGGCTCGGGCATTATGGGGCTCGCTGGTTATTTCTCAGCGCAACATTATGCGGCAGTTTATGAATTTACTCCCGGAGGAAAAGGCGCTGCATAACATCATTGCGGATTATCTGATAGCCTTCAGCTGGAGTCTTAAGAACCAGCTGCGCAATAATGAAGCCTCTTATGAGGTTTACCGCATTCTCCCCAAAAGCGTGTTTATGCAGGTAATGTACAGCCCGTTCCCGACCAATAAAATCCTGTGGCTGCTGGGAAATGAGATTGGCGAGCTGCGCCGGAAGGGGGCGATCAGCGATATCAATTTCAATCTGCTCAATGACAGCATTAACGAACTGGCTCATGTGCAGGGCGGCTGTGAACGAATTGCCAACACCCCGGTCCCTTTCGCCTACACGCTGATTCTGCAGCGTACGGTCTATCTTTTTTGCACGCTCTTGCCCTTTGCGCTGGTAAGCGACCTCCATTATATGACGCCCTTTGTTTCCGTATTTATTTCCTACGCCTTTCTATCGTGGGATGCCCTGGCGGAACAGCTTGAACGGCCTTTTGGCACCGATCCCAACGACCTGCCGCTCAACGCTATCTGCAACACCATCGAACGTAACCTTGTGGATATGACCCGACAGAAACCTCTACCACCGATACATCAACCCGATCGTTATTTTAATCTGACATAACCACGCTCTCCGGCCCCTCATTCCGAGGCGGCCAGCGGGTAGGGAGAGCCAATCATGGAGATACATTATGCTAAATTTTGACCGTCGTACTCCTCAACTTCTGAGTGAAGAGATACTCAAAAAACAGCGCGGCGTTTTGCTGGTGGTTGCCTTCCTGTTACTGGTTGGCGGACTTATGTGCCTGGTCAATCCGTTTGCCACCGGGACCGTATTGAGCATTTTCGTCGGCGTTCTGCTGATGTTGAGCGGCGCGGGATTGATCGTTGGCATGTTTGCCAACCGCGCGCAAAACACCTGGCCTACGATCGGCGGTATTCTGCTTGGTATCGCCTATCTACTCTTTGGCTATGTTTTTATCACCAGCCCGCTGGCGGGGATTCTGGCGCTAGCGGTGTATCTGGCGGTGCTGTTTGCTTTTGGCGGTATCGCGCGCCTGGTCGCGGGGTATGTACATCGCGGGCTGCCGGGAAACTGGCTGCAGTTTGTCATCGGTATTCTCGATCTGGTCATTGCCTGGACGCTGATCGGTTCAGGGCCGGAAGCTTCGGTGACGCTGGTCACCGCGATTGTGGGGATTGAGATGCTGGTGAGTTCTTTCGGCTTGTTCCAGGCCGCCAGCCTGTTTAAACGCGGTTAAGCGCGGCGGGTAAAAAAACCGGGCTACCTGGGTAGCCCGGTCTGTTCTTAGTGTGTTCTCATGCCGGCGGCGGCCATCAGCAGCTTAAACAGCGTCGCCACCACTCCCAGCGCCAGCACGCTGGCCGCCCAGATAATGACCATCCACATCAGCTTTTTCCAGAACGGGCGAGGCGTTTCGTTTTCGCTGTTCATAGCCGTGTTCTCCGTTGACGTATGCATCAATGATAGCCCTCATCAGGTTTGATTTTGCCGCGGAAAACATAATAGCTCCAGCAGGTGTACATCAGAATGACCGGGATAATCAGCAATCCCCCCACCAGCATAAAGCCCTGGCTCTGCGGCGGAGAGGCGGCCTGCCAGATAGAGATCGACGGCGGAATAATATTTGGCCAGATGCTAATCCCGAGGCCGGTAAAGCCAAGGAAGATCAGTCCGAGGGTCAGCATAAAGGGACCATAGCTTGCCCGGCGGTTATAGGCGCTGCGGACAATACCCCAGCAGCAAACGAGGACCAGCAACGGTACCGGCAGGAACAGGATGATATTCGGCAGGCTGAACCAGCGGCTGGCGATGTCCGAATGGGTTAACGGCGTCCAGATGCTGATAATGGCGATAATGGCCAGCAGCCCCAGCGTCAACGGGATCGCCAGTTCGGACATCCGGCGATGCAGCGCCCCTTCGGTTTTCATAATGAGCCAGGTACAGCCAAGCAAGGCGTAAGCCGCAACCAGACCGACCCCGCAGAACAGCGGGAAGGGCGCCAGCCACACCAGCGCAGAGCCGCTATATTCCCGCCCGGTAACGCTCAACCCGTTCAGCAAGGTGCCGACGGCAATGCCCTGGCTGAAGGTGGCAATGATGGAGCCGGCGATAAACGCTTTATCCCAGATATGCCGATGTTCAGGCGTCGCTTTAAAGCGAAACTCAAAGGCCACGCCGCGGAAGATCAGGCCCAGCAGCATCGCGGTTAACGGAATACTCAGCGCGTCGATAATCACGGCATAAGCCAGCGGGAAGGCGCCAAACAGCGCCGCGCCGCCCAGCACCATCCAGGTTTCGTTACCATCCCACACCGGGGCGACGGTATTCATCATCATATCGCGGTCGGTTTCATCTTTATTAAACGGGAAGAGAATACCAATCCCGAGGTCGAAGCCGTCCATCACGATATACATCAACGTGGCGAAGACAATGATGACGAACCAGATAATTGACAGATCGATACCCATTATTTGTTTCTCCCACGCGTAGCCATGGACTCACTGACCGCCGAGAGCGGTCGTGCAGGCGTGCCAACCGGCGTAACCTGGTGTTCGTCGGCATGCACCGGACCTTTTTTAATCAGGCGCACCAGATACATATATCCCACGCCAAAGACGGAGCTATACACCACAATAAAGGCAATCAGGCTCAGCGACATATGCAAATCGCCGTGCGCGGAAACCGCATCACGCGTTCGCTGCACGCCATAGACTACCCACGGTTGACGCCCGATTTCCGTGGTGAACCAGCCCGCCAGAATGGCAATCAAACCGGAAGGGCCCATACACAGCGCGAAATAGAGGAACGGCTTCGAGCTGTAGAGCCGCCCGCGCCAGCGCAGCCAGGCGCTGACCACCCCGAGCAGAACCATTAACATCCCCAGTCCGGCCATCACGCGGAAGGACCAGAAGATAATGGTGGAGTTGGGGCGATCTTCTTTCGGGAAACTCTTCAGCGCAGGAACCTGTTTATCCAGACTGTGCGTCAGGATAATGCTCCCCAGATAAGGAATTTCGACCTTATATTTGGTCTCTTCGGCATCCATATCCGGCAGGCCGAACAGTACCAGCGGGGTGGCTTCTCCGGGTTTGTTCTCCCAGTGTCCCTCGATGGCGGCGATTTTGGCCGGCTGATGCTCAAGGGTATTCAGTCCGTGCGCATCGCCGAGCATGGCCTGAATCGGCGAGACGAGCAGCGCCATCCACAGCGCCATAGAGAACATTTTGCGGATCGCGGGCGTATCGTTGCCTTTCAGCAGATGCCAGGCCGCGGATGCGCCAACAAAGAAGGCGCTGGCCAGGAAGGCGGCCGTCGACATGTGAAGCAAGCGGAACGGGAAGGACGGATTGAAGATGATTTTCAGCCAGTCGACCGGGACGACAACCCCGTTTTCAATCGCGTAGCCCTGCGGCGTGTGCATCCAGCTATTGGATGCGAGGATCCAGAAGGTGGAAAACAGCGTGCCCAGCGCGACCATACAGGTGGCGAAGAAATGTAAGCCGCGTCCCACGCGATGCCAGCCAAAAAGCATCACGCCGAGGAAGCCAGCCTCAAGGAAGAAGGCGGTGAGCACTTCATAGGTCAGTAAAGGACCGGTAATACTGCCGGCAAATTGCGAGAATCCGCTCCAGTTGGTACCAAACTGGTAAGCCATCACCAGCCCTGATACCACCCCCATACCAAAGTTTACGGCGAATATTTTCGACCAGAAATGATAGAGCTCCTTATAGGTGTCATTGCGTGTTTTAAGCCATAGTCCTTCGAGAACGGCCAGAAAACTGGCGAGCCCGATAGTAATTGCTGGAAAAAGAATATGAAAGGAGACAGTGAATGCAAACTGTATCCTCGCTAAATGGAAGGCATCTAATCCGAACATAGCTCACCTTTACCCCTAATCAAACTAACAGGTACCAGGAAAACCCTTATCTAAATCAATAAATAAGAGAACGTGGTGCAAAGCATCAAGAATTGAATTTGTTTAAAAACAACCAGTATGAATTGTAACGCAAAATTAACACTCGTGCCGGATAATAGTAAGTTGTTAATTATATAAGTCCAATAAGTTGTATCTATCAGCCAATAAAGCGAATTGATTACACAAAAGTGAATTGTGAGTTATTATTTTATTGTAAGGTTGTAATCATTAGCGTAGATGCTTGCGCGGGTTAATTCAAATAGATCGTTGTGTATTTAAATATATAACGCATGTGTTAATCCATAACAACAAAGTGGGTATTTAATTATTCATCACCCGGAATGAAGCCTAAGTCGCGAAATATATTTAACTCTTTCCCTTAAATGTTCTCTGAACATTTCACCCCGGGTTGCGGCGTGATTTAACGCGCCACGGCCATTGATCGCATACTGGAGTATTTACTATGGCGATAAAAAAACGAGCAGTGCCTGGGGTTCACCCATACGATGGGCCGGCGGGCGGCTGGGGGGCGCTGAAGGCGACCGCCATTGCGGTGCGCACGCAGATGGATACGCTGGAGGCGCCGGTAACGCTGATGCGTACCAACCAACCTGATGGTTTTGACTGCCCGGGCTGCGCATGGCCGGATAAAGAGCATAAGTCGACGTTCCAGTTTTGTGAAAACGGCGCCAAGGCCGTGACCTGGGAAGCCACCAGTAAACGAGTGACCGCCGAATTTCTGGCGGCGAATACGGTCTCTTCGCTGTTGGCGAAAAGCGATTATGAGCTCGAGGGATACGGGCGTTTGACCCATCCGCTGGCTTATGACGCCGCCAGCGATACGCTTCGCCCGGTCTCCTGGGAGGCCGCCTTTACCCGCATCGGCGAGATCCTGCGGAGCCTGCCACCTGACGAAGTGGAGTTTTACACCTCCGGTCGCGCATCGAATGAAGCCGCCTGGCTGTTTCAGCTGCTGGCCAGGGAGTACGGCACCAATAACTTCCCTGACTGTTCAAATATGTGCCACGAACCAACGAGCGTGGGCCTGCCGCAGTCCATTGGCATCGGGAAAGGCACCGTTTCATTAGAAGACTTTGACAGCGCCGAGATGATTATCTCGATTGGCCATAACCCGGGGACGAACCATCCGCGGATGATGGGGACGTTGCACGAGCTCGCCAGAAAAGGAGTGCCCATTATTGTCTTCAACCCGTTGCGCGAAAGGGCGCTGGAACGCTTTGCCGACCCGCAAAGCGTGATTGAAATGGCGACCTACAGCTCCACGGATATCGCCTCGTCGTACTATCTGGTGAAGGCGGGTGGGGATGCGGCAGCATTAAAAGGGATCGCCAAAACGCTGCTGGAGATGCAGGAAGCGCAGGGCGATGTTCTGGACATGGAATTTATTGCCCAGCACACCGAAGGGTTCCAGGCATTTGCCGACGATCTCAACGCCACGCCGTGGGCGGCCATTGAGGCTGAATCGGGTCTCAGGCAGGAAGAGCTGGCCCATGTGGCCATCGCTTATGCAAAATCCAATGCCACCATTATTACCTACGGAATGGGAATCACCCAGCATAATAAAGGCACCGCAAACGTCAGACTGATCGTCGACCTGCTGCTGATGAAGGGCAATATTGGCAAGCCCGGCGCCGGCGTTTGTCCATTACGTGGGCACTCTAATGTTCAGGGCAACCGTACCGTCGGCATTACCGAAAAACCGTCCGCTGAGTTTCTGGCGAAGTTAGAAAAGGTCTTCGGGTTTGTTCCGCCAAAACAGCATGGCCACGATGCCGTTCAGGCGATGCAGGCGATGATTGACGGCCGCTCAAAGGCGCTGCTGTGCCTGGGTGGCAATTTCGCGGTGGCGTTACCGGATCACCTGCGAGGCTATCCGGCGATGAAGGGGCTGGATCTGAGTGTCCATATCGGGACGAAGCTCAACCGGACCCATCTTCTGACGGCCAGGGAAACCTTCATCTTGCCGTGTCTGGGGCGAACAGAGCTGGACATTCAGGAGAGCGGTCGCCAGGCGATCACCGTGGAAGACTCCATGTCGATGGTGCATGCCTCATCCGGGAAGCTGAAGCCGGCTTCGGCGTTTTTACGCTCAGAGCCGGCGATAATTGCCGGAATTGCTGAGGCAACCCTGCCTGATAGCAAAATAGACTGGACACATTTGGTGGCGGATTATGACCGGATCCGTTTCCTGATCGAGCAGACGATACCCGGGTTTGAAGAGTATAACGAGCGGATCCGCCACCCTGGCGGTTTCAGAATGCCGCTCCCGCCGACGGAGAGGATCTGGCCAACGTCGACCGGTAAAGCGATGTTTTCCGTCTATAAGGGCGTGCATGAAAACATAACCGTCCCCGGCGAGGATATTTTCAGGCTAATTACCTTACGCAGCCACGATCAGTACAACACCACGATCTATGCGATGGACGACCGCTATCGGGGAATCTTTGGCCGTCGTGACGTGATGTTTATGAATGAACAGGATATGGCGCAGCACGGTCTGGAACATGGCGACCGCGTCGATATTGAAACCGCCCTTGCGGGTCAAACGGTTGCCGCCCGCCTGGAGGATATTACGGTGGTGGCTTATAAAATTGCCCCGGGTTCGGTCGGCGCTTACTATCCGGAAGCCAACGTGCTGGTTCCTTTAGATTATATCGATCAAGAGAGCGGGACACCTTCGTATAAGTCCGTCCCGGTGAAGATCACATTGCGTTCTAAGGAGATCCTGAAGACTCCGCATCGCAATGTGAAATAATACGCTGGCCTTCTTCGGCTTAAGCTGGAGAGGGCCATATCTTTGCCAACCCTATACTAATTTTAGTTACCTGGTTAACCGCAAATGAATACTGCCCGTCCCGACGTTCTCGATAATACCGCCGAATATCGCGAAGTCTCGCTATGGAGAGGCGCTAATCTGCAAACGCCGCAGGCTGATGTGCTGGCGGCGGAAGTGCCGGTTGCGCTCGTCTATAACGGTATTTCGCATGTGGTAATGATGGCTACGCCAAAGGATCTTGAACATTTTGCCATCGGCTTTTCGCTGTCTGAAGGGATTATCGAAAATCGTACTGAAATCTACGGCATTGATATTCTCCCGGGTTGCCGGGGGATTGAGGTACAGATTGAGCTGTCGAGCCGGCGTTTTATGGCGCTCAAGGAACGTCGGCGCGCGCTGGCTGGCCGAACCGGCTGCGGAGTATGCGGGGTGGAACAGCTGACCGATATCGGAAAGCCCGTACGGCCATTACCTTTTACGCAGACCATCAATCTGACGGCGGTGGATCGCGCCCTGAGCCAGCTCACCCGCTATCAGCCGGTGGGGCAGCTGACCGGCTGTACCCATGCTGCGGCGTGGATCAACGCCGCGGGCGAGCTCCCTGGCGGATATGAAGATATTGGCCGTCACATCGCGCTGGACAAGCTCCTCGGGAGCCGGAGCGGCAACCCGGAGTGGACAAATGGGGCAGCTCTGGTATCGAGCCGGGCCAGTTACGAGATGGTGCAGAAATCAGCGATGTGTGGGGTGGAAATCCTGTTCGCGGTCTCCGCAGCCACGACGCTCGCCGTGGAAGTGGCCGAGCGCTGTCATTTAACCCTGGTTGGCTTCTGCCGGAGCGGAAAAGCCACGGTTTACACTCACCCGCAGCGGCTACTGGCCCGGTGATAAATGCGCACCAGCCGCACTTCGGTGCGGCGCAACGTTACGTCGGGAAGAGAGCGAGCAGGGCATCATCAAAGCGTGAGGGTATTTTTGTTGTTCCGTTTCCCGTTCTTGAGTTAATGCGGTTCAATGTCGACCGTGGTGATAAATTCCTGCACGTTAATAGCCTTAGAGAGAAATATCCCTGGCCGGTTTTCACCCCATCTCTTGCAACCGTACGGGCTGCGCCTCTTCCTCCACGCTTTCAGCGATAACGCCGCCGTGAAATTGGCCGGCCAGGCTCAGCATTTTTTTTATCGCCAGATAAAAGCTTTCGCTCTCCAGGGTGAGCATTTTATTAATGTTGATAAAACGAGGGGAAGACTGTTGTAAATAACGATACGTGATTTTTTGTTGGTTTAACGGCAAAGACCCATTTCCTGACTATACTCATAGAGCTTCAAATGAGTTTCTTCCCAAGGAGATTACAGTATGAAAAAGGTCTTAGCCGCTTTAGCCCTTTCAGCACTTGCATTCGGCGCCTCTGCCTCTCAGCTAATTACCAAAGAAGAAGTATCCCATTTTAAACTCACCCATGTTGGCAGCATTTCTGTTGGGCCATCGGGTGGGCAATTTTCTTCACCTTCAGATCTGCATGACCAGCTTTCCAAATTAGCCGATGAAAAAGGCGGCAAGTTCTATGTTATTACGGCGGCCCGTGAACATGGACCAAACTTTGAAGCGACGGCCGAAGTTTATAAATAACGACCCTGGCGTAACAATGTCAAAAGGCCAGCCGCAGGGCTGGCTTTTTTGCCATTGTGTCTGAGCTGTCGTATTTTTTGTTTTGACCATGCGATTGAAATATCCTGTTGCTACTGAAATGAGGGTATATTCTTTTACCTTCCACACGGTTGTTATGATTATACACTTTGCCAGCTTTAAACTATTCTGTGCCCGGTGCCGCACTGCAGAGAAGCAATGTAGCTCATTGTAAAAGGTGACGAGCATGCATCAGCCGCAGACGGTTGAGGTATTTCTGCGGCGTCAGGCCAACGCTATTTTTCATCGGTAAATTGAGGCGCTCTTCGGCATCAGGAAAGATGCCGCTGTTATTTCTACAGGAAGCGCCGGGTCAGCCAAAGACGTACCGTCGCCACCACCCGTTCCTGAAATAACAGGCAGAGAAATACCGTCAGCGTCAGGTAGAGCAGGTACCCGGGGATTGACAAAGAGACCTGGCCGGCGGCGAGGATACAGCCCTGCCAGTCGCGCAGGCACAGCCCGGGGTCGCCCCGCAGCAGCTGTTCCAGGGTGCGAAACAGATTAAATAGCGGGACGTGCAGAGCGAAAATGGAGAGCGAGGTCGCGCCCAGCCGCGGCGACCAGTGTTCCAGCCAGCGGCTGTTCTGCGGCGCCCGGCTCAGGGCGCACAGGGCGATCAGCAGGCACTGCGCGGGCAGGAGCAGCCCGTTGTGCAGTAAAAAATACCAGTGACGGCCTTCAGTGCGGGTAATGAGCAGCATCGCGATCGCGAAGCTCAGCAGCACAAACAGGGCGGCGGCGGCACGCCAGCGGGGGCTCTGGCACAAGGCGGTAGCGCGGTAGCGCCTGAACAGCGTATAGCTGACGACGCCGGCCAGGAACTCCGGCAGCCGCAGCAGCGGGTTGCGCTGCAGCAGACCGGTATATGGCATACCGTATAACTGGTGCCAGACCGCCCATGCCGCCGGTAGCAAATAGAGCGCCCACAATACCAGGAAGATCGCGCCCGGACGGCGGACTGATACCAGACGCGGCGCCAGGAGCGGGAAGCACAGATAGAAAAAGAACAGCGTGGAAATTGACCATAGCGGCGCGTTGAAGGTCAGAAAGTACGGATTCCACGCCTGGAGCATAAAGACCTGCAGCAGCAGATTAAAAAACAGCTCCGGGTCAGTCATATAGTGACGTAGTAGTTCGCGCGCGGCGGGATCCAGCCGTTCATTGGTGTCATAAACCACAAAGCGCGGGCTGGCGACTGGGCCCTCCGGCGGGATCGCCAGCCATTGCATCAGGGCAACCACGGCAATCGCCGCCAGCAGGGCAATAATATGGATCGGATAGAGGTTAAACAGACGTTTGGCCCAGAAGCGCCTGGCGGACTCACGCATCCTGCCGTGGCGGCTGTAGATGTGGGTCAGCAAAAAACCGGAAAGCACAAAAAAGGCGCTGGTGGCAAAGAAGCCCATACTGGCTACTTCAGCCAGAAAAGGGACGCTTCTGGCCTGCGGATAGACGTGCAGGGAGTGGTACACCATGATGTAACATCCCAGCAGAAAGCGTAGCCACTCAAGTCCGATAAAGTGTTCGGTTTTTTTCTCCATCCTTACATTCCCGGCGGCCAAAAAGTTAATTATTTGTTAATAGTGTATCCGACAACGAGGATTGAGGGTATGCCAGCGTATGGAAAAGCTCGAAATATCAGTCTGGTGACATAGTGATGTAGGGATTGTTCCGCGTTTATGCCGCCTTCCGGATGCGTTTCCCGTCAGGCTGCCGTTCGCGGCAGCCTGATGACAGTCAGCACGTCGTCAAAGAGGGGAGCCGCTAAATGGTGATGCCGCCATCAATGCTGAGAGTCGTGCCGGTGATAAACCCCGCGCCGGGCGAACACAGGTACAGAACCGCGCCGGCGATCTCTTCGGGACGACCGGTGCGTTTCATCGGCTGCAGGCCATTGAGAAAATCACGGCCGTTTTCTTCAGCGCGCATCTCCTCGTTCATCGGCGTGTCGATAACGCCCGGACACACCGCATTGATCCGAACGCCCTGGGAAGCGAACTCCACCGCTGCCGACTTGGTCAGCCCGATAACGGCAAATTTGCTCGCGTTGTATATCGCCGACCCCGGAAAGGCCCTGAGGCCGAGGAACGAGGCGGTATTGACGATACCACCGCCACCGCTTTTCAGGATCGCCGGGATTTGGTGCTTCATACAAAGGGCGGTTCCACGCACATTGACGGTCAGGATGCGGTCGATGGCATCCGCTGAGGTTTCCGTAATGGGGGCAGGAGGGAGGAACAGACCGGCATTGTTGAAAGCATAATGTAAGCCACCAAACGCCTCGACGGCCCGCGCGACCGAGAGGGCAACGTGTTCTTCGCGCGAAAGATCGGCCCGGACGAAGAGTCCTTTGCCGCCGGCTTGTTCGATGAGCGTGACGGTTTCGTTACCCTCCGTTTCCCGCCGGCCGACCACAACAACGCTGGCTCCTTCCTGAGCAAAGGCAAGCGCAGTGGCCCGGCCAATACCCGAGGTGCCGCCAGTAACGAGTACCACTTTATCGATGAACGTTTTCATAGTGCTGAATCCTTGATGATAAGGGGGAAGACCTATTCCTGCTGATTGAGCCATGTTGAGGTTAAGGTCTGAAGCGTGTGCGGCAACTATAGGATGATTTATTATTACGGATAAGCCATGCTATATCGCATGTTTTAGTGGCTCACATTCATCAACAGGATAGCCGTCATGCGTACCAATGAACTGGGGGAACTGACCGCTTTTGTTGCCGTCGCCGAAGAGCGGAGTTTTCGCCGGGCCGCCGCGCGACTTAACCTGACCGCTTCGACGCTCAGTCATTCTTTGCGCTCACTGGAAGATCGCCTCGGCGTCAGGCTACTTAATCGCACCACCCGCACCGTCTTGCCCACTGCAGCAGGAATGGCATTGCTGGAGAAAATTGCGCCTGCCTTTTCAACCATTGCGCAAGCGGTGGAAGACGTGAACGCCTTTCGCCAGCATCCGCACGGTAGCCTGCGGATCAACGCGCCGCGCATTGCATACCAGATGGTCTTCGCGCCCGTTTTTCAGCAGTTTTCGCGCAATTTCCCCGATATAACGCTGGAAATATCGCTCAATGATAGCTTTGTGGATATCGTCAAAGAGGGCTTTGATGCCGGTATTCGTCTGCGCTCTGATATTCCGCAGGATATGAACGCGGTGCGGGTCACACAGGATTTCACCGCGGCCGTGTATGGTTCCCCCGATTATTTCCGCCGTTTCCCGGCGCCGAAAACGCCGCAGGATTTGCCACAACATTTGTGTATTGGCAGACGTCAAATTTCCAGCGGTAACCTGTATCGCTGGGAGTTTAACAAAGAGGGTAAACACCTCTCGATACCGGTAAGCGGGCCGTTGGTGCTGGATACGGTAGAGATGATGATCGACGTCGCACTCCAGGGGATCGGGTTAGTGTATGCCCCTGACAACGAAGAGAATCAGCAGCATGTTGCTGCTGGCCGGCTGGTGCGCGTCCTTGCAGACTGGTCGCCGACCGTTCCCGGTTTCTACCTCTATTTCCCCGGGCACCGGCAAATGTCAGCGGCGTTCAAAGCATTGATTTCAGCGATTCGCGTGGACGCCTGAGGGCGCCAGTTAAGACGGATAACTCGCACCTAAGTCCTTTCCTTCCAGTAAAGAAGGGCGTGATTTTATGGTCATTGCCTAAATAACGATCGGAGCCGCAAAAAAGGGTTCTTTCCTGTTTTTGTGAAGGCTTAAATCCGTAATGTATGTAGCACTGTCAGAGAGTGCATGAACTATAACGGCCCGCGTCTGATTTTTAAATTACCTTAGATTTACGAAACTGCGCTTGTTGATTATTTCTTACGTCTGCTTCTGGCACAAAGCGGACACCAGTAGTCAAAAAATGAAAAACGACAACTTGATGTATAGCGTTTGCTATACGTGGTGGTTATGCTATGCTTGTAAAGCAAATGCTATACAAGAGGTGTCTCATGAAATCAGATGTTCAACTTAACCTTAGAGCTAAGGAATCGCAGCGGGCGCTCATTGATGCAGCTGCAGAAATCCTCCACAAGTCACGTACAGATTTCATTCTGGAAATGGCCTGTCAGGCTGCCGAGAATGTGATCCTTGACCGCCGTGTATTTAACTTTAACGATGAGCAATATGCGGAGTTCATCGATATGCTTGATGCACCGGTCGCAGATGATCCCGTTATCGAAAAACTGCTGGCAAGGAAACCTCAGTGGGACGTGTAACAGCACCAGAACCTTTGTCCGCGTTTCATCAGGTGGCTGAGTTCGTCAGCGGTGAGGCTGTGCTCGATGACTGGTTGAAGCAAAAGGGCCTCAAAAATCAGGCTCTCGGAGCGGCCAGAACATTTGTGGTGTGCAAGAAAGACACGAAGCAAGTAGCCGGTTTTTACTCTCTGGCCACCGGCAGCGTCAACCATACAGAAGCGACAGGCAATCTTCGGCGTAACATGCCAGATCCCATCCCTGTCATTATACTTGCCCGTCTTGCTGTCGATCTCTCATTCCATGGAAAAGGGCTTGGTGCTGATTTACTTCATGATGCAGTACTTCGTTGCTATCGGGTTGCCGAGAATATTGGTGTACGTGCAATCATGGTTCATGCACTTACCGAAGAAGCCAAAAATTTCTACATTCATCATGGTTTCAAATCATCACAAACTCAGCAGCGAACATTGTTCCTTAGGCTCCCTCAATAGAACGCAAAGACTGTTACGTTCAAATCGCTATAAGCGATAATTTGATAGTACGTCTAAGGTTAAATCAGTAGGAATCCTTCAGGAAAGAATACGACGAACAAAACAGGGGGCGGCTTTTCTATGAGCGTCAAGAGGCAATAGTCGGATTCGCCGTAATCAGCATACGGGAAAACTGGCGAAGTACGCTGGCCGGGCAAAACCTCGTTCGCAACGTTTTGATAGCCAGTCAATCACATGAAGCTGTTAGTAATGCTGTTCAGGCTGTGTTAAAACTTTATCCGGGTACTGAAGCTGCACCCGGCATGATTCGTATAGGGCACGAAGAAAAAGTATCAGACTTTTTACTTTCATCTCAGGTGGAGGACCTAATGCATGAAACAGGTCAAGCATACTGACTTTATAAAGGAGGGGTTGGGCTTATGAAGCGACTTACCTGGCTATGCAATTTAACATAATATACATTATGCGCACCAAAGGAGCCGCAGGCAGGAACTGGCATTTTACGGTCATGATGATTCTGGTAGTTACAATCACATTCCGGCCTCTGCTATGGCGCTCACCAGCGTCAATAACCAAACCCCGTACGAACATCCGGCAACGAACGTCCAACCACATGAATACTCCCTGCCACAATTTTCCACGACGTGTGAGACGGCGTGAATTTCTGGACTCAGCATCATATAAAAAATGAACAACCGTACTTAATGGCGGATCCCATTTCACAGTCAGCCGTAGCCAATGCGTTAGAAACTGTTTACCTGTTTTCAAAACTTCTGCTTTCTACCTGCCTAATCGCGTATGACGCTGGCAACTCAACCTTTGCGCGTAAAACGCCTCGCCGGCAAAGCGCAAACGGCGCTAACGAACTGAAGGCGGTCGGCTATGCCGCCGGTTTGCTGTTCCTTGTGCCGCTTGGCGATGTGGTTAACCGCAAACATCTGGCGATCGCTCAGCTGCTGCTGTTGGCGGCAGCCTTGATCCTTGTCGGTTTCGCAAACCGCTGGATAATCTTGCTCATCGCACTGCTTTTTATCGGACTGATGGCGGTGGTGGTGCAAATTGTGGTGGCCTACGCCGCGGCGCTGGTGCCGGTGCAGCAGAGAGGCAAAGCGGTAGGTATGGTCACCAGCGGCGTGGTGCTGGGGATCCTGCTGGCCCGTTTGACCTCTGGCGTCATTGCCGATCTCACCGGGTGGCGAGCGGTTTATCTGAGCTCAGCCGGCCTGATGCTGCTGATGGCCGGCGTGCTGAGCCGGGCGCTCCCTTCCCTTTCCCGCCCGCCGCTGAACGCCTCTTATCCGACGCTGATGCGCTCGGTGCTGCGGCTTTTTATCACTGAACACACGCTGAGGATCCGCGGGGTATTCGCTCTGCTGATTTTTGCCGCCTTCAGCGTATTGTGGACCTCGATGGTATTACCGCTGAGCGCACAGGGACTCAGCCATACCCGGATTGGGCTATTTGGCCTCGCGGGCATCGCCGGTGCCCTCGCCGCCTCAAAAGCCGGACGGTGGGCGGACCGCGGGGCCGGGCAACGTACTACCGGCCTGTCGCTGGCGCTGCTGCTCTTCGCCTGGCTGCCGATCGCCTACGCGCAGACCTCCCTGCTACTGTTAATTGTCGGCATCATTATGCTGGATTTCGCCGTCCAGGCGGTACACGTGACCAACCAGAGCCTGATCTTTGCCGCCAGACCGGATGCCCAAAGCCGTCTGGTGGGCGCTTACATGTGCTTTTATTCCACGGGCAGCGCGCTAGGCGCCGTGGTGGCAACGCAATGCTACGCCCTGTGGGGCTGGTATGCGGTATGCCTTGCGGGCGCCGCCTTCAGCGCGCTGGCTTTGCTGTTCTGGCTGTGGCAGCAGAAGGCGGCGCTTTAGACGAGGTGGCCAGTTCAAGCCAGGCCGTTACCGCATTTCCCGGCTCTTCAGCGCGGCCGATAATCACCAGGTTCGCCATCACCTCCGGAGCGTCGAGGCGACGATAAACCAGACCAGGGATACTGACCTGCTGCAGCGGGGCCGGTATCAACGCCACCCCCAGCCCTGCCGCCGCCATGGCCAGCACGCTCAGGGTGCTGGCGGAACGATGGGCAACGTGGAACCGGGTTCCCAGCATCCGGGCCAGCATGAGATAAAGCGGCTCATGGCTATCGTGGGCCTCGTAGAGAATCAATGGCGCGTCGGCGAGCATCGGCACCGCGATCCGCGAGTGTGCGGTAAAAGGGTGATCGTCAGGCAGCGCCACCATCATCTCCCAACGCCCGACCTGATGTACCCTGATGGCGGGTGAACGGGTGGTGCTATTATCAGGTGTGTAGCCAATATCTAACTGGCCGGCGAGAATCGCCGCCACCTGGCGCTGCGGGGCGATCTCCTCGATAACCACCTCGGCATCCGGATAGGTTTTACGGAAATGACGCAGGTCGGCGATCATCTTGCCGCTGAAGATGGCATTGCCAGCAAAACCGACCCGTACGCGGCCCGTTTCACCGCGGATAGCCCGCTCGACGGCGAGGCGAGTATGTTCAACCTGTTCCAGAGTCCGCCGCGCCTCGGCCTGCAGAAGCAAACCGGCCTCGGTGAGCTCGACGCGGCGGCTGGTACGCATAAATAAGGCGCCGCCCAGCTCAGCTTCGAGGGCCTTAATCTGCATACTGAGTGCCGGCTGCACGATATTCAGCCGCTCGGCAGCGCGCCCGAAATGCCCTTCTTCGGCGACCGCCATGAAATATCGCAGGTGGCGTAACTCCATAACATGCTCCATCAATCACTTCAAATGATTGTTCAGTCAAATCTATCTATTAGAGTTTAATCCTCTTTGTCCGCAAACTGAATGCCGTCAATTAACGGGAGTTCACGCTATGCACAATCAACCGCAAGACCGCCAACAACTTAATGATCTGGTTAACGGCTGGATACACCGCGACCTCGGCGAATGGGATCGGTTACGCGATCTGTTCCATCCCGATGGCACGATTGAGATCACCTGGTTCGAGGGGTTAGCCAGCGACTTTGTCGATGGTTCAATGCGTATGGGGGCATCGGATTTACGTACCAAACATCTTATCGGCACGCCGGTCATCACCTTTAACGCCAGCGGCAACAAAGCGATTCTTGAGACCAATGCGATGATTATCGCCGAGAACGTCACACTCAACGTCGGTTGTGAATGCCACAACCGGTTTTACGATTTGGCTGAAAAAAGAGCGGGCGTCTGGAAGTTTTTTCACCGCCAGAGCGTTTACGATATGGGCACCTTCACCTTTCCACTCGGCCCCGTTGAGATCGATAAGACGGTCGCCATGAAGTACCCGCGTGAATATGCCGCCCTGGCCTATTTACTCGAACAGAGCGGTTTCCCGCTGGGCAGAGTGTTTGCCACCCGCGGTAGCAAGCTGGAAGCGGAGATGAAAGCCAACGGGCAACGCTGGCTGAAATAGCGTCGATCCCGGCGCGCTTTCCGCCGCTGCACGCTTGCGCTTAGCCGACCCCTTCGCCGGCCATGCAGGGACGCTGCGCCTGGCGTCCCCCTTCACTAAAGTGACCCTGTCACGGACTCAGAAGCTGACGATGCCGGTTGAAAATACGCTGCATGCCCGGACCATACTGGATTTTTGGTTCAACGAAACCTCCGCCGCTTGCTGGTTTAGATCGGTGATGAACATTACTGCCTGCTTCCCAGATCGCGATCCTCGGGCTCGCCATCGATCTGACGGGTGAGCTCCTCACAGCGGATAATTCGCCCGTCAGCCAGCGTAAAGCGGGCCAGAACCTCAAATACGCTCTCTGCGCCCTGGTCTTTTGTCACCTGCACCTGATGGTGAGTGAAAACGGTCTCTCCCTCGCCGACAACCGCCAGAAATATAATGCGCATGCGCCGGGTATGTGCTTTAAGCAGCGCCATATGTTGAATAAACCCGGTGTAATCCAGCCGTTTGCCGTCCACCTGCTGCTGATAATCTGCGGAAAAATAGTCGGCGATCCGCCGTTCGTCATGCTGGGGATGGTTGATAATATCCTGTAGTGCGTTGATAACTATCTGCTTTGACGGTTTCATCTGTTTTACCCTCGGTGAAAGCCTTCAGTCTACAGAGGGTGCGGAAAGGTATATTATCCGTATCTGGACATGATATACGGTTAATCGGCCATGATGATGCGTACCCACGCCTTTGAGTATCCACCTCACCACCGGACGCCCTGGCACCAACATGAGTCGGGGCAGTTATACTGGCTGAAACACGGCGTCATTGTCATTGAGACGGCGTGCGCGCAGTGGACGGTCACCCCCGGGTCGCTGGGCTGGTTTCCTGCGGGCCTGCCACATCGCGCCTGGGCTCCCGGCGCGCTACAGGGGAGCAGCCTCTATTTCACGCCGTCGGCCGCGGCGCACTTCCCCGCGCAGCCGGGTATCTATGGCGCTGAGCGTTTTGTTCAGGCTCTTCTGCAGCGGGCCGAACAGCTTAGCCAGGCCGATTTTGCGGCTGATTATTCGCAACACCTGCTGATGCTCATCGGCTATGAGCTGGCGCGCAGCGCCGAGATCCCCCTGCACCTGCCGCTACCTGGCGACCGGCGGGCGCGAAACGTCGCGGATGAACTGCTCAACAATCCGGCAACGGCTCAGCCTCAGCAGCAGCTGGCGCAGCGCTGGGGCCTCAGCGTACGCACCCTGAGCCGCCTGTTTCGTCAACAAACCGGGCTGAGCTTTAGCCAGTGGCGGCAGCAGGCAAAGATCGTGGTTTCGCTACAGTGGTTGCTGGCCGGAGAAACGGTCAGCGAGGCGGCCGCGCGCAGCGGTTACGGCAACGTCAGCGCCTATATCGACGCCTTCCGGCAACGCTTTGGCCAGACTCCCGGTCAGTTTCAAGCGGCACGGCGCGCTTGACGATCCTTACGACGATCTGCTCGAGGCTCTGACCACCAGTTCCGGCATCTGCCCGCGGCTGCCGAGCACGTTATGCCCGGCCAGGACTTCAAACAGCAGCGTCACGGCCTGACGGGCGACCTCGTCCAGGTGCATATTCACCGCCGTCAGCGGCGGCAGGGATTCCCGGGCGCGGATACCGTCATAACGGGTGGCTAAGCGCATCCGCTGCGGGATGGCGATCTCCGCGTCGTGAAAGGCGCGCACGGCCCCGCTGGCAAAGGTATCGACCAGCACCAGCACGCCGTCCACCTGGGGATGGGCCTGCAACATCTGCCGCGCCGCCTGATAGCCGGCCGTTTCCCCCTCCTGCTCATCGAGGTAATAGATCACCGGCGCCTGCCGCCCCTCGCACCAGAGGCGATAGGCGGCCTCCGTTTCCAGCGTGGAAGTCCGCGGCGTACGCCCGACGAAGAGCGCGCAACATTCAGCGCCTTCTGTCTGCAGGTGCGTCAGCAATAGTTTCGCCGTCGCCGCCGAGTGCAGATCCACCCACGGCACCGGCGTTAACGAACCCGGCGTGCGGCCAATGGTGATACAGGGGATCCCCGCCTGTTGCAGAGCCTGCAGCTGCGGATCGTTTTCGGCGGGTTCCAGCAGAATGGCGGCATCAAAGGTCACCATATCCAGCGGGTTCTTTCCGGGCGGGACCAGGATCAGCGCATGCTGCTTCTCCAGCGCCATAATCGCCGCCGTGAGCGCGACCTCCATCATAAATCCCAGTTTTGATGCCCCGGAAGCGATGGTCAGCGGCAAAGAGGAAAGGAGCGCAATGGTGTTGGTTTTCCCGGTGCGCAGCTGGCGGGCGCGAATATTCGGCGTGTAGTTCAGCGCCTGAATGGCCTCTTCAATGCGTTGTCGGGTCTCAGGTTCGACAAAACGGGTGTGATGTAACGCATTGGATACGGTGCCCGGCGATACGCCGGCATAGCGAGCAACATCAATGAGTCTGGCGCGTTTTTTATCTTGAGCAGTCATCTGGCTGGCGATCCCTGAGAGTTTACGCACAGGGTAGCACATTTCCGGGGTATGAATTTCGGCACTATTACATAACAAAATCATATTAAAAAAGTGGCCGTTTAGCGTAGCTCTCAGACAAGCATTCCTATCTAATGCTGTTTCATTAAAACGTTTTAATGACATATTTAGCGGCAAATTACCCTTCAGGAGGCTACGTGGCACACTTATCTCAGGACCCTGCTTTTACCCTCGGACGCCGTCCGAGCGGGCTGACTCTCGCCAACAAAGAGAAAAGCTTCGGCGGCTATACCCTTTTCGCCCCGCAAACTGCCGAAGGCCGGGTCTATCTGGTTGATGAGCAAGGAGAGGTGGCGCACCAGTGGCAGCTCCCGGTTCGTGCCGGGCGCGATGCGGTGCTGCTGCCTAACGGTAACCTGGGCTATAACGGTAGCCACCGCACGTCGGCCAACCTCTACCCGGCGTGGGATCTCTGGCACGGCGGCGATTTCTATGAAGTCACCCCGGATAACGAAGTGGTCTGGCATTACGAAGATATTTTCCATCACCACGACGCGCAGTGGCTGGCGAACGGTAATCTGCTGTATACCGCCGCGGCACCGCTGCCGGCGGAAATTGCCGCCCGCGTCACAGGCGGCGACCCGCGCCGCGATGCGCCGGACGGCGTCATTCAGAGCGACGTGGTCAAAGAGGTCAATCGCGAGGGGGAAGTGGTGTGGGAATGGCGCGCCTGGGAACACCTGGCCCCGGAAGATTTCCCGGTTCATGAGATCTTCGACCGCCGACACTGGCCGATGATCAACGGCCTGTCGCTAACCCGCGACGGCCTGGTGCTGATGAGCCTGCGCACCACCTCGGGGGTGATTGCCGTCGATAAAGCGACCGGCAGCGTGGTCTGGCACGCGGGTCCGGATGTCGTCGCCCAGCAGCACACCCCGGTCGAGATGGCAGACGGTGCGATTCTGGTATTCGATAACGGCAACCTGCGCCCCGGCGTGACCTCACCACACTCCACGGTGCTGGAGTTCGACCCCCACACCCAGGCCATTCGCTGGCAATATCGCGATATTTTCCCGCCGGCCTTTTTCTCCCCCTATATGGGAAGCGCCCAGCGGTTGGCTAACGGCAACACGTTTATCTGCGAGTCGGCCTTTGGCCGCCTGTTTGAAGTGACTCCGCAGGGAGAAACGGTGTGGGAATACATTATTCCTTACTTCAATGAATACCCGGAGCATCTCAGCAAGGGGATTATTCCCGGTAAGCAAAACAGCGCCTTCCGCGCGCACCGCTACGCGGCCGATGCGGTACCGTGGCTGAAATAACCGTGCTCCGCCGGCCGCGGCTGGCGGGGATTTTCTCACCTCGTTGGGAGGCATTTATGCCGCATTCTGACTCCGTTGTGCCGGATGTTGTGCCGGATAATGAAGCCTTGCCCTGGCAAACCAGGCTGCTGCTGGCGCTTCAGCATGTTCTGGTGGTTGCCGCCACGCCGATCACCGCCGTTTTTCTCATTGCCCAGGCGCTTCACTTCAGCGATAGCGTCACCACCTCGCTGCTGAGCGCCACCTTTTTGATGTGCGGGCTGGGGGCTATCCTGCAAAGCCTCGGCATCGGCGGCTTCGGTGCGCGTCTGCCGTTTATTATGGTTCCGGGCGGCGCGCCGGTCGCGATCTTTATTGCTATCGCGTTGCAGACCAATATTCAGACGGCAATTGGCGCGGTGATCTTAACATCGCTGTTTTACTTTCTTGCCCTGCCCGTTTTTCGCCGCTTTCTGCATCATTTCCCGCCGTTTATCATCGGGATAATGCTGCTGTTGGTCTCGATTAACCTGATTCGCCTGTACGGTGGGCTCATTAGCGGCCAACCGACCAGTAGCCATTTTGCCCAGCCGACAAACATTATCCTGGCACTGGCCACCATTCTGATTACGCTGCTCTTCGCGCTGGTCTTCCGCGGTATTCTGCGGCAGCTGGCGGTGATGTTCGGCCTGCTGGCCGGCACCCTGCTCGGGATACTGCTGGGTAGCGCCGATTTTAGCAACGTCAGCCACGGGCCGCTGCTCAGCCTGCCGCAGCTGTTCCCGTTCGGCTGGCCGGTCTTCAATCTTTCCGCGTCGCTGCCGTTACTGATTTACGCGGTGATTTCGATGGCTGAAGCAGCCGGGCAAACGATCGCCACCGCGGAAATAGTCAAATCGCCGCAGCGCGTCCATCAGCTGATTCCGCGCACGATCCGCGGCGATGCCATCATCTCGCTGCTGGGGGGGATTTTCGGTACCTCGCTGATCATCACCTCCGGCGAGAATATCGGCGTGGTGCGGACCACTAACGTCAAATCACGCCACGTCACCGCGCTCGCCGGGGTGCTGCTGATCCTGATTGCCCTGTTTTCCCCGCTGGTGCGCCTTGCCGCCGCTCTTCCCGGCCCGGTGGTCTGCGGTACGGCGGTGATTGTCTTCAGCATTATCGGGGTCATCGGCATCGATATGATTGCCCGTGAACCGCTCCACGCCCCGGGTAAAACCTATGCCTTAGCCATTGGTCTGGCAATGGGCATGCTGCCGATCCTCGTGCCGGGCCTGTACCAGAATTTCCCCGCCGCGATACAGATGGTGCTGGGAAACGGCATGGCGGCCGGCACCCTGACCGCAATCGTCGTCAATTCACTATTCCTGTTAAGCGAAAAACGCGCTGCCTTGCGGCTAAAAGACTGAACTGCGCAATAAAAAGCACGCTCTGCCCCGGAGCGTGTCTCATTTCTGGCCGACGGTAGGGGTGTTTATTCAGGTCAAATTGTCGGTTTCTACCTGCTCTGCTCTCAGTCGCATCGCGGCGCGCTGGCATAATCATGCGCCCGGTTTGTCCCGACGGCGAGCGCCGTCGGGGTAGCCGTTAGCGGATCGCTGTTTGAGCGCTATGTTGATTGATAAACCGCGCGCGCCACGGTTTTAACAGGCCAATGGCCAGCGCGGCGGTCAGAAAATCAAGCCCGATCGCGCAGCTGAAGACCACGTGCCAGCCGTGAGTATGCTGATACAGCAGGGCCGCCAGCGGGCCGCCGAATATCGAGCCAATCCCCTGCGAGATATACAGCCAGCCATAGTTTGCGGCCGCATATTCGCTACCGAAAGTGTCAGTCAGCGTCGAAGGGAATAATGAGAAAATTTCGCCCCAGCCGAAAAACACCACCCCGGACAGCAGCACAAACAGCAGCGGATCGTCGCGGCACGCCAGCCATAACATCATCGCCACGCCTTCCAGGGCAAAGGCGATAAACATCGTCTGTTCCCGGCCATAGCGATCGGAGATCAAACCAAACAGCGGTCGCGTCAGACCATTGGTAAAACGATCGATGGTCAGCGCTAGCGGCAACGCCGCCATACCGAACACCACCGCCTTGCTGATGCCAAAATCTTCCGCAAAGACCGCCATTTGCGAGGTCACCATCAACCCGGAGGTGGACATCATCGCCATCATCGCAAACATCAGCCAGAACAGCGGCTGGCGCAGCATTTCGCGGGAGGTGAACTGGTGGCTGCTTTGCGCCACGCGGTGACTGGCGGGCAGCGTTCCCCGGGCGGGAGGAAGTCTCAGCCCCTGGCTCGCCAGCAAACCGACGGCGGCAAAAATAATGCCGAAGACGGTCATGGTCCGTTCGAGACCGTAGCTGCCCAGCGACAGCGAAATGGGAAAGGTGGTCATAATCGCCCCCATGCCATATCCCGCGGCGACGGCACCTGCGGCAAAGCCCCGGTGCTGCGGAAACCATTTCACCATCAACCCAACCACGCCGATGTAGACGATCCCGGTCCCCAGCCCGCCCAGACAGCCGTAAACCAGATACAGCGCCGCCAGGCCAGTGACCTGCGCAGACAGCACCCAGCTAAGTCCCGCCATCACCGTACCGATGGAGATCAGCAACCGCGGGCCAAATTTCTCAACCAGTTTCCCCTGGAACGGGGAAAAGAAAGTCTGCAGGATAATTAATAGCGAGAAAGTCACCTGCAATTCTGCTAACCCCACCCCCAGCTTCTCGGTCAACGGTCGGGTCAGCAGCGTCCAGACATATTGCGGACTGGAAATCGAGGCCATACAGATCAGGCCGAGTGAAAGCTGTGTCCATTTACCCCATTTCGGAACAACTAAAGGTTCTCTGAGAACGGTCATCGGCAGCTCCTGTCATCCGTTAATTGCCCCTGGTGAAGAGTCCCCGCGGCCATCACGCTCCCCGGTCTGCTGTCGCTTAATCTGTTTTTCGCCACTGTATTTCCCCTGTCTGCGCCAATACTTATACTGCTAAGCATTAAGCGTGCCATGATTTATATCATTTATTTATCAGTGGGTTATATGAAAGCATGCTGCGAAGACATTGACTGCGTGGCGCGCCTTGCCCCCCCGATGTGCGCGGCCATGTTCCGGGTATGTGCGTATGTGCAGAGAGAAAGTGAGATCCGCTATACTGGCGAATCAGCAGAGACCTATAAGGAGAGAACGTGACGAGGGAGAGTATCGCCTGCTGGAGCGCGCCCGGCAGGCGATAAAAAATGCGCCCGCAGGCGCATCGTTCACTCTTCGCTGACCGTGGATTTTACCCGCACGCTGGTGAAGACAATAATCATTGCGCTCAGCAGAAGCAGGCCGCTGCCGGTAAAAACTCCGCTGGCGCCGTTAAGATCGAACACCGCCCCGCCGCCGGCCGCGCCGGCGCTGATGGCCAGCTGAATGGACGCAACCAGCAGTCCGCCCGCGCTTTCGGCTTCATCCGGCACCGTTGTCGCCAGCCACGTTGACCAGCCGACCGGCACCAGGCCGAAGGCAAAGCCCCACATCGCCACCAACAGGCCGTCCAGCATCGCGATATGGCCGAAGGTGACCATCATCAACGCCAGCACGCTCATGGCAAAAGGAACCAGCGCCAGAGTCAAACGCAGGCTTCTGCTCAGCAGATATCCGGCGATAGAGGTCCCGACAAAGTTCGCCACCCCGAAGCCCAGCAGAATCAACGAGACCCCTTCGACGCTGGCCTGTGCCACGGTCTCAAGGAACGGACGCAGATAGGTGAAAAAGGCAAAATGGCCGCTGAAAATCAAGATGGTGGCCAGCATTCCCCCCACCATGCCGGGACGGCGCAGGACTTTAAACAAGGTGGCAAAACTGCCTACGCTTTCCGGGCGCATTGACGGCAGGACCCACAATTGCCACAGCAGCGCGATAAAGCTTGGCACCGTACAGAGAATAAAGACGTTACGCCAGCCGATCAGGGCGCCGGTATAGCTACCCAGCGGCGCGGCAACTACCGTCGCAATAGACACGGCGGAGAAGATCACCGCCAGCGCTTTCGGTACCAGGGCGGGAGGAACCAGACGCATGGCGGTGGCGGTGGACATCGACCAGAATCCGCCGATCGCAATCCCCAGCAGCAGGCGCCCCAGCAACAGAAATTCCAGGGAGGTGGCGAATGCCACCATCAGGCTGGAGATAATCTGCAGCAGGGAAAAAAACATCAGCACCCAACGACGGTCGATATTTTTGGTGGCAGGGGTAATCAGCAACCCGGTGACCAGCGCCACCAGGGCCGTGGCGGTTACCGCCTGCCCCGCCATGCCTTCGCTCACGTGCAAACTGGCGGCCATCGGTGTTAACAGGCTGGCGGGAAGAAACTCTGCAACAATAAGGCCGAATACGCCCAACGCCAGCGCATAAACGGCTCGCCACGCGGGTTTTGCATTCGCCAGACCCTCTTCGGCTGCTATGCAAGAACTCATATACATCTCTCCACAATAATTAACATTTCGTCAGCTTAGGGATTTCCGTTCGGACGATCTATGATGCATACTCTGCAATTATTGATTATTCGTCCGGGATTACGTTTATGACCCGCCAGACTCTCGACCTTACCAGTGAACTCCTGCGCGGCATGCGCCTGTCGGGAGTCAACTACCGCCGCATTGAAACCGTCCGCCCGTTCGGGGTGGAGTTCAGCTATGTTCCCGGCAAGGCGCAATTCCACTTCATCAGTCGTGGGCCGGTGCTGCTGCGGATGGCCAGCGGCCAGCAGCTGAATCTGGAAAGTGGCGACGCGCTGTTTATTCCCAACGGCGAGAGCCACGCGCTGCTGTCAGACGACCGCGCGCAGGTTATCAACGTGATGCAACTTCCCAGCGAACCGGTATGTAACACGGTGCGCTGCGTCAAGAATGACGGCGCGGAGAGCGCCCAGGACAATGCCGTGATTTTCAGCGGCTGCATGGATTTTGAACTGGGGGGCCTGCAGCCGCTGGTCCAGGCGATGCCGGAAGTGATGCTGGTGAGTCGCCTGCTGAAAACCTGGCCGGAAATTCACCCTCTGCTGCTGGCGATGGAGCGTGAATCCCTCACCCGCCAGGCAGGCTATGCCGGGATTCTGGCGCGACTCGCCGATGTGGTGGCGGCGCTGATTGTCCGCGGTTGGGTGGAGTGCGGCTGCGGCAACGCGACGGGCTGGGTACAGGTGCTACGCGATCCGAAACTTGCCAGGGCGATTTACGCCATGCATCAACAGCCCGGAGTGAACTGGAAAGTCGAAGAGCTGGCCCGCGAGGCCGGGACATCGCGTTCCGTCTTCGCCGAGCGCTTTCTTTCCGCCACCGGCACCACGCCCGCGCGTTATCTGACGGAGCTGCGCATGCGGCTGGCGGTTCAGTATATTTCTGACGAGGGGCAGAGCCTGGAGAAGGTGGCGTTCAGACTGGGTTACAGCTCACTGGCCGCCTTCAGCCGGGCCTTTAAACGTATCACCGGCAAGGCGCCAGGCTCGCTACGCGATATACCCCGCGGCGAAACGGTGCTGTAGTCCACCGCAGTCCTGGCGCGCGATCCCTGAGAGCATTCACGCTACTGTTGCTTATTGCGCCAGTTTGCCCATGGGCTATCGGCCTCAGTCTGCGACCCGCTGGCCGCGTCGTCATCAAGGGAGTCGACATACAGGGCTTCGACTTCCTTGCGCGCCCATGGCGTACGGCGCAGAAACTTGAGGCTCGACTTAATGCTCGGGTCGCTCTTAAAACAGTTAATCTTGATCCGTTTCGCCAGCCCGGCCCAGCCATACTTCGCCACCAGGGCGTTGAGCAACGCCTCAAGGGTGACGCCATGAAGAGGATCTTTTGAAGGCTGCATTGCCATGTTGAATCCTGAAATACCTGAGAAATTTCGCACACCATACTGACTCGCCCGGCCCGGCGCAAGACTAAAGACGAACGTCGGGCTACTCCTTGTAAAACACCCGCGCAATCCTTTTAGAGAACAGGAAATAAGGCACCCAGATGAAAAGGCCGACGCAGATTGAAAGCAGCAATCCGATCTCTTTGATCTCAGCCGCCATCCCGAGATAAAACCAGGAAAACAGGATAAGGCTGCCATTAAGCAGAAAACTCCAGCAGTAGTACGCGATCATGGCCCTCTTCGCGGCTTTCTTGTGGCTGAAAAAGCAAAATGTCGCGAAATAGAGCAGCCCGAGGTAAATAACGCCCCCGGTTAAGAGATAGCCGGCAAGCGGAATTGAAATGGGCTCGCCATTGAGGAGTTTGAATAAAAATAACCTGGCAATAGCGAACAGGTTGAAGGTGCCGGTGATGCAGGCAATGATCAGGCCGAGAGCCGGGAAATATAACCATCCGTTTATGTTGCTACTGGTATTCATTTATCATCCCTGTGGTTGAAAAATAATCCGCTGCGGGCGCTGCGGGTCTGTTATTTGACCTTAAACTTTCCTTGTTTCCATTGCCTGATGGTATTGGCTTTGGCTGCCGGACTCTGGATATAGCCAATGCCCCAGGAGCCCGCGCCGTATTGATAAATCTGATCTTTATAAGCGCTTTCCGCGGTGCCTTCGTGGGCATAGGGGGCGACGGTACGCTGAAAGGTGATGATGCCTTCATTAGTGCCGAAATCTGGCCAGTCGGTGATAAATTTCCTGATATCATCCGCCCCTTTTTTACAGGCGATAATCAACTCTTTATACGGAGTTTTCGAGCCCTCTTTAATTAAGGATTTGGTATTGTAATCACAGATATATTCGAGGTAGGCGTTCACCGCTTTATCATAATCCGTCTCAGCCAACGCCGGTGTACTAAAGGTCACGGCTAGCGCCAGCACTATTTTTTTATCCATCTGACAACTCCTTGTAAGTATTAAGCCGCAGAGGCCATGTCAGGAGCTATGTCGGCTGCGGTCGTCACCGCCCGCGGCTACCGTTGCGGACCACCCGGCACATCGTCGGGCGACAATAGCTTAGATGAGAATGATTTTAATTTCTATTTATCCATCCCTGTGTTTTGCCATTTATTTTGCCCGGACTTCGCGTTTGCCCCAGGTTAAGCCATAACCTGCCCCCCCCCCCTTGCCCTGCTCGTCTATATCCGAAAATCGCAAAAGCACAGAACCTGCCGCGGTCATAAATTATAAAAGAACGTTATTGGTTGAGAATTTTCCATTCAGGCAAGCTGGGTTTAACCACCTGACTGAGGAAATCACCATGCGCTGTTGTTGTCCCCGAACCCTGAACCTGAATCAACGATATCACCTGAACGCCGTCTTCGGAGAACACAATGAACGCAACCACTTTGCCTATTCTCGATCTAGCCCGCTACGCAGATCCCGCTGAGAAAGCCGCCTTCCTCGCCGACCTGCGCCATGCCGCCCGGGACATCGGCTTCTTCTATCTGATTAATCACGGTGTCGACGACGCATTACAAGATGCTGTCCAGCTGCAATCCCGCCGCTTTTTTGCCCTTTCTGAGCAGCAAAAACAGCCGGTGGCGATGATCCACTCTCCACATTTTCGCGGCTACAACCGGGCCGCATCGGAGCTGACCCGCGGGCAACCCGACTGGCGCGAACAGTTCGATATCGGCGCCGAGCGCCCGGCCCTGCTGCTGGACGACGACGCGCCGCGCTGGCAGCGTCTGCAGGGACCCAACTTATGGCCGGAAGCATTGCCCGCGCTGAAGCCCACTCTGCTGAGCTGGCAGCGCGCCATGACGCAGGTCGGCATCACCTTATTACGCGCCTTTGCCGAAGCGCTGCAGCTGCCCCGGGACGCCTTTGATAACCTGTATGGCAATAAACCCAATGAGCATATCAAACTGATCCGCTACCCCGGTCAGCAGGAGACGCAGAGCAGCCAGGGCGTCGGCGCGCATAAAGACTCCGGCTTTCTCAGCTTCTTGCTCCAGGATGAGCAAAAAGGGCTGCAGGTTGAAGTGGCCCCGGATCGCTGGATCGACGCCACCCCGCTGGCCGGCAGCTTTGTGGTCAATATTGGCGAGCTGCTTGAGCTGGCGACCAACGGTTACCTGCGGGCCACGGTACACCGCGTGATCTCCCCGCCGGCGAATCAAGAGCGACTCTCTATTGCCTTTTTCCTCGGGGCGCAGCTCGATGCCACCGTGCCGGTCTACACCCTGCCGCCTGACCTCGCGCGAGAAGCGCTCGGGCCGGATAGCGACCCGCAAAATCCGCTGCTGCGTGAAGTGGGCTGGAATTACCTGAAAGGCCGTTTACGCTCGCACCCGGATGTCGCCGAACGTTACTACCAGGACCTGTTTCGCGAACGCGCTGAACAACCGACCGTTTAACCATAAAAATAAAGGAAAACATCATGAAAAATGCCGCTTTTAAACTGGCAGGGGTCGCACTGTCTCTTTCTCTGGCATGGACGTCCGCGCAGGCTGCCGCATTACGCGTTGCCGCTGACCCGGTTCCCCATGCGGAAATCCTCAATTACATCAAAAAAATCGATCCGGGCCTCGATCTGAAAGTGGTGGAACTGACCAGCGGGGTCAACGCCAATGAGCTGCTGGCCAACGGCGACGTTGACGCCAACTATTTCCAGCATGTTCCCTATCTGAAAGATCAAGAGAAGGCGCTGGGCAAAACCTTTACCGTTGCCGCGACGGTGCATATCGAACCGCTGGGCATCTATTCGCGTAAGCACAAGGACTTTGCCTCGCTGCCGGAAAACGCCACCGTCGCGGTGCCGAATAACACCACCAACCTGAGCCGCGCGCTGTTTCTGTTGCAAAGCCAGGGGCTGATCAAGCTGGATGCTAAATTCACCGACCCGGCCACCACCCTGGCGACGCCCAAAGATATCGTGGAAAACCCGAAACATCTGAAGATTCTCGAAATTGAGTCACCGCAGATCCCGCGCTCGCTCGATGATGTCGACCTGGCGGTGATCAACGGCAACTATGCGCTGGAAGCGGGCTTAACGCCGGCAAAAGATGCCCTCGGCCTGGAGAGCGCCAGCAACAACCCGTACGCCAATATTCTGGTCACCAACCCGTCGCTGGCCGACGATCCGCGAATCAAGCAGCTGGCGAAAGACCTGACCTCGCCGCAGGTGGCGGATTTTATTCGTCAGCACTATAACGGCTCGGTGATACCGGTTGCCCCGCAGTCATGATTGAGGTGATCGGGCTGAGTAAAACCTATGCCGGAACGGGCCGACCGGCGCTGAACGATGTCTCCCTGCATGTGCCGAAAGGCGCCATTTACGGCATCCTTGGGCGCAGCGGCGCGGGAAAAAGTACGCTGATACGCTGTCTGAATTTACTGGAGCGGCCCACGGCGGGCCGCATTATTGTGAACGGGAATGATATTACCCGGATGGATAAATCCGCGCTGCGCGACTACCGGCTGCGTACCGGGATGATCTTTCAGCATTTTAACCTGCTGCATGCGCGCAGCGTCGCCGACAACGTTGCGGTGCCGCTGGAGATTGCCGGAGTGGCAAAAAGCGCGCGTCGGCAGCGGGTGGCGGAGCTGCTCGAACTGGTGGGGCTTGGCGATAAAGCGCAGGCGTTCCCCTCCCAGCTTTCCGGCGGGCAAAAGCAGCGCGTCGGCATTGCCCGGGCGCTGGCGGCAAAACCGGAGGTGCTGCTGTGCGACGAAGCAACCAGCGCGCTGGACCCCGAGACCACCGCCTCGGTGCTGGCGCTGCTCGCCGATATTAACCAGCGTCTGAACCTGACGATTGTGTTGATCACCCATGAGCTCGAGGTGGTCAAAACCCTGTGTGACCACGCCGCGCTGCTGGAGAATGGCGAAATCGTTGAAAGCGGAAGAATCGCCGATCTGCTGGTGGCGCCGTGGTCCAGGCTGCGCCAGTCGCTGCTGCACGATCCGCAAACGGAACGTGATTTTCTCGCCCGTCACGGTTTTCACCGGAGGCCATTATGTACAGTCGCATGAGCTGGGACGATCTTTGGCCGCTGTTGGCAGGTGGCACGCTGGACACGATGTATATGGTTGGCCTGGCGGCGTTATTTACCGTGTTGCTGGGGCTACCGACCGGCGTGGTGCTGTTTATTTCCCGCAAAAACGGCCTGGCGCCGATGCCGAAACTCAACGCCCTGCTGGGGGGCGTGATTAACTTTGGCCGCTCGCTGCCGTTTATTGTCCTGCTTATTGCCCTGATCCCGTTTACCCGTTTGATCATCGGCACGACGCTCGGCAGTACCGCAGCGGTAGTGCCGATCACCATCGGCGCCTTCCCTTTTTTCGCCCGGCTAACGGAAAATGCGCTCGACGAAGTGGATTACGGGCGTATTGAAGCGATCCTCTCGATGGGCGGCAATATCTGGCATGTGATCTTTAAATCCCTGCTGCCGGAGGCGCTACCGACGCTGCTGGCCGGCGTTACCCTGACCATCGTCATGCTGATTGGCTTTTCCTCGATGGCGGGGGTTATCGGCGGCGGCGGTCTGGGCGACCTGGCGATTCGCTACGGCTATCAGCGCTTTAACAACGAAGTCATGGTCGGCACGGTGCTGATCCTGGTGGCGCTGGTGCAAGGCGTACAGATGATCGGCGACCGGCTGGTACGGCGACTGGCCCACCGGCGTTAATCCCTGAGGACCGGCGGCATGGCGACATCCCGTCGGTCTTCTGCCGTTTAAAACCCGCATTCATCGACGAATCTTTGTATCAGTTCCGCCGCGGGAAGCTCACGGACCGCGCCGACGCCCTGTCCTGCCCAGTGGGCGCCAAAACGATAATCCCCCTGCGCTTTTGCCGCCGCGGCCAGCGCTTTACCGATATCATACGCCACCGGATAGTCCGGAGGCCGACAGGCGGGGTTGCGTCGCCCGATCTCGCAGAAGGCATTATCGACGCAGCGCGCCGGGCGGCCGGAAATCGCCGCGGTCATCACGGTTTGCGGATCGCGAGCGCAGGTCAGCGCCTGACGATATCCGGCATCGGTAGCCGATTCCGGGCAGAGCAGGAACGCTGTCCCCAGCTGTGCCCCCGCCGCGCCGCACCGCATGACGCGACTAATCCCTGCGCCATCCATAATGCCGCCCGCGGCAACAACCGGCAGCGACACGACGCGCTGCAGCGCCTGAACCAGGGTTGCGGTACTCATCTGCCGATCGTCGGCCTGCGGATCGAAGATCCCGCGATGGCCGCCGGCCTCATAACCTTGCGCGATGATGATATCGATCCCCTGCGCGGCTATCTGCTGCGCCTCAGTCACGCAGGTGGCGCTGGCCATCGTTACCACCCCCCGCTCGCGCAGACGACGAATAAAGGTCTTATCGGCCACGCCGAAATGAAAACTGACCACCGCTGGCTTCAGGTCAAGCAGCAGGTCTGCCATCTGCGGATTGGCGGAAAAAGGCGGATAGATTTCCGCGAGCTCTTCCGGCGGCTCGCGGCCAAAACGGGCGAAAAGCGGACGCAGCGCGGCTATCCACTGCGCTTCGCGGTCGGAGTCCCTCTGCGCCGGCGCATGGCAAAACAGGTTGACGTTGAAGGGCTGCGCCGTCAGACGACGGGTGTTGTCGATCAACGTTTCCGCCTGAGCCACCGATGACGCCCCTAACCCCAGCGAGCCTAAGGCCCCGGCATTGCTCACTGCCGCTGCCAGTGCGGGGGTGGCGACGCCGGCCATCGGCGCCTGGATAATGGGATAAGCGATGTCGAGTCGCTGCGTAAGGCTACGGGTCATGCAAAACCTGCTTAAATTTGTGATACCCAGGGCTTAACATCTCTTTTTGAGATGTTAAGATCAATATTATTCCCATATGTAGAAGAAAAAATATGAACCACACCACATTGCTGATCTTTCAAAGGGTGGCGCAGGAGCAAAGTATCACCCGGGCGGCGAAGGCGCTGGGCCGGGCGCAATCCAACATCACCACCCGCATCCAGCAGCTGGAAGAAGAACTCGACGTCGAGCTCTTCGTCCGCGGCAATAAAAAAATGGTGCTCTCCGCTGCCGGCAGGCAGTTCCTCGACTATGCAACCCGCATTCTGAGCCTCGGCGAAGAGGCCAGACAGGCGCTGCACCCGACGACGCCCGGCGGCAACCTGCGGCTGGGGGCGATGGAGGCCACCGCGGCCAGTCGGCTTATTCCGCTGCTGGCGCAGTTTCGCGAAGCGTGCCCGGCGGTGGCGCTGACATTGCAAACCCTGCCCACGCAGCAGTTAACCGAACGCGTTCAGAACGCCGCCCTCGATTGCGCGCTGGTGTGCCTGCCGGTTGTCGCTGGCGAGCCCGCCTGCCCCACGGATATCGAATACCTCGGCGTTTTTGCCGAACAGCTGATGCTGGTGACCCCCGCAGATCGGCCCGCCTGCAGGCTCGCGGCTTTTCCCATCGGCTGTACCTACCGGGCGCGGGGGGAGGCGTTTTTTGCCAACCAGCCGATTGACGTCCAGGATGTCGGCTCGTACCACGCGATGGTCGCCTGCATCGCTTCCGGCGGCTATGCCGGTATCCTGCCGCAAAGCGTCATTGACATTATGACCCTGCCGGAAAATAGCCACACCCGACCGATCGGCCAGGCGTTGACGCAGCTGATCTGGCGACGGGGATATACATCACCGGCGCTCAGTGAACTGCGTCAGCTGCTGGCGACGGCCTCGAATCTGTCATCGGCTGGCCCGCTTTAGCGCCCTGTTCTGAGCCTCACCAGCCCGGCAGCCAACAGCAGCGCCAGCGCGGCGGCCGCCAGCGAAGAATTAAATGACCCCGTGAGGTTATACAGCGTCCCGGCGACCAGCGGCCCGATGATTTGTCCAATGCCGTAAATGGCGGTCATCGCGGCGATCATATTGAATTTCACCAGATGATTGAGCCTCCTCGCTGCCGGGAGCGCAATGGTGACGGTGCCCATAAAGGTAAAACCGACCAGAATGGCGCTCAGTAAACAAAAGAGTAAGGAGTGGCTCCATGCCGGAAGGATCACGCCGATCGCCTGTACCACCAGGTTAGCGGTAAAGGCCCGACGGTAGCCGAATCTGGCTACCAGTTTGTGCCAGATAAAGCACGATGGCACCGCCGCGAGGCCAAAAAGCGCCCAGATTTGTACCGGGTCGATATGCGCCAGCGAAGCCGATAAAAACAGCGGCAGGTAGGTCGCCGTAATGATGTAACCAAACCCGGAGAAGCCGTACACCATTAACAGACGCCAGGCATCGCCGGGGCGGCCTTCCTCGGCCGCAGGGGGCGTTTGCGCCTGCGACGGCCAGACGATGGCTTCCTGCGCCGGCGTCAACAGCAGGCGCAGCACGCCTAAAAACAGAACCGCGCCGCTGCAGGCGCACAGGAGCCAGATTTGCGGGCTGGTCAGCGCCCAGGCCTTAGCGAGGGAGATAACCTCAGCGGAGAGAAATATCCCCATCCCCACCCCGGAATAGAGCACCGGCGCGCCATGATGGTGTTTCATGTGCTGGAGCAGCCACAGCGAGGCGGCAATCAGCGTTACGGCGCTGAGCATCCCGGCGATACCACGGACCATGACGATCGCCAGCGGCGAAGTTACCCAGGCCAGTAGCGCCAGGCATAGCAGCGTTAACAATACCGAAATAAGATTTAAGCGCGTACTGTCGGCCGGCCTGGCTTTCGCCAGCAGGAGTGCCCCCAGCAGGTAGCCCGCGTAGTTGACCGACGCCGCCAGGTTGCCCTGGTGCAGGGATAGCACCTGTTCATTGAGCATCAGCGGGAGAATGCCGGTATAGGCAAAACGGCCATATCCCATGCCAATAATCAGCACGACTGAGCCAGCTAACGCCAGCAAAAAAGCCCGCCGTTCTGGCCGGTGTTCGGTTGCCTTCACTCAGTACCTCGCCTTAAAATCTCAAAAAGAGAATAATTTATATATTTAATTCTCTTTTTATTATTATCAGGAATCGACAGACAAGCAAGCGACGCCGATCGCGCGCTGCGGGTCTGCCCTCTGACGAGAAAGCTAAGCGCAGCCGGACGAAGATGCTTCGTCAGGGAACGAAATATGGCGGCGACGGGCGGATATCTCAGCGGCTCTCAGCCCCCCGGGAGGGCTGGCGGCGACACCGAACAGCCCTTTGACATCCCAGCCGCCGGTTGCCCGTGTCGTGGCAGGCCGGGAGTCAAAGGCCCGGCGCGGGCGAAACAGGAGCTGGATACCCCGCCAGCATAGATAGGCCGCACCGCACCACAGGCTGACGTACACAGATTCGTCTTACCCTGACGCTAATTTTGGTGGGTTTGGCTAAAACGGCGAGAAAATGCATCCTGGACTCGTCCATACGGCCGGGTCTGCGGTATGCTGATCGCTCCTTCGTTTTAAATACCATGACGTTATGAGCACTTCAGTCAGCCATACTCAGCTTAATCTGCGCATTATTTCGATCGTCGTTTTTACCTGTATCTGCTATCTGTCCATCGGCCTGCCGCTGGCCGTTTTACCCGGCTATATCCATTATCAGCTGGGATACAGTACGTTTATTGCCGGCGTCGTCATCAGCCTGCAGTATATCTCGACGTTGGTCAGCCGCCCGCACGCGGGGCGCTATACGGATATCTGGGGGCCGAAAAAGGTCGTCAGCCTCGGGATCGTCTGCTGTCTGCTGAGCGGTCTGTTTACCCTTGTCGCCGTCCTCCTGCAGTCTGTGCCGCTGCTGGCGATTAGCGCGTTGCTGATCGGACGTATTTTTCTCGGCGTCGGCGAAAGCTTTACCGCTACCGGAGCCACCCTGTGGGGGATTAAGACCGTCGGCGCCATCCATACCTCGCGGGTGATCTCATGGAACGGGGTCGCAACCTACGTCGCCATGGCGGTCGGCGCCCCGCTGGGGGTCCTGCTGAATAGTTATTTTGGCATTAGCGGTTTTGCCGCCGTGGTGGTGGCGGTCGCCGCCATCGGCCTGCTCTTTGCCCGCACGCGTCAGGATGTCAGCGTGGTCGCCGGGGTCAGAGCCCCGTTTCATGCGGTGGTGCGTAAGATCTGGCCGTACGGTCTCGGTCTCGCGCTGGGTACCGTAGGATTTGGGGTCATCGCGACGTTTATTACCCTCTACTTTTCCGCGCACGGCTGGCAGGGCGCGGCATTCACGCTCTCGCTGTTCAGCGTCGGTTTTATCTGCATTCGTCTGGTGTTAGGCAACGTGATTACCCGCTATGGCGGCATCGCTGTCTCTTTGGTGTGCTTCGCCGTGGAGTGCCTGGGGCTGGTGATTATCTGGCTGGCCCCTTCCGCCTGGGTTGCCGGTCTCGGCGCGTTTTTGACCGGGGCCGGTTTTTCGCTGGTGTTCCCGGCGCTGGGCGTTGAAGCGGTCAGGCAGGTTGAAGAACAAAATCAGGGTACCGCGCTCGGTACCTATTCGGCGTTTCTTGATTTAGCCCTTGGACTAACCGGCCCCGTTGCCGGCTGGGTCGCCGGTTATTACGATCTGGACACCCTTTATCTGCTGGCGGCTGCGGTTGTCGTTGCGGCATTTATCTTGATTTTGCGTGTTTACCTGCAACAACGCGCCAGTTTACCTCATGGCTAAAGCGTGCTTTCCGGTAGCCACGGGGTGCCGGAAAGCGGTAAAAAACTAATCAATAATTGACTGTGATTCGGCATCCATGCCAACATCCTTGTTACGTCTGGTAACAGACGTACTGGCAGGACGGGTGAAATAACAGAGATCGGATGACAAAAGATCCAGGCCCGTCACGTCGCCCAATCCGAGTCACCGGCCTGGCCGGTGAGTTCCTGAGTCTGGCGGGAAATAGACAAATGCATCAAAGTTTTAATCAGCGCGTTCATTTCTACTACTGCATTTTAGTCGCGCTGAAAATACATGGAAAATCCGAAAAAGCAGGCGGCATCAGAGGAAAGAATAACTTTCTGCTGAAATGGCTACGCCGCGCCCAGGATAACAATATTTTCCACCCGGATATCACCAGCGAAATTGAATGGCTGCGCGGTAAAATTATTCAGGCCGGATATGATACCGATCTGGAGCCAATGCTTGATTTCGTCTACGCCACGGCCAGCCGCGCCGAAGCCCTCAAAAACAGCGACTAAGCGGCCAGGGAAGGCGGATTGCCCGGCTCCGCCACCATCAGCCGATTTTGCGCCCCGCACCGCGCTGTATACGTGACGTTGTCACGAAAAGAGAGCAAAAAAATAGCCGGACCAGACAAAAAACATTTTACCTGCCGGCATTGCCATCTATGCTGATGAACGAGTTTATTTCATCCGGAGTCATCTATGGCAGACTGGAATCCCTCGTTATATCTGCAGTTTGGCGCAGAACGTACGCGCCCCGCCGCTGAATTAGTCGCCCGAATCGCGCATCACCCGGTAAAGCTGGCCATCGATCTGGGCTGTGGGCCTGGCAACAGCACCGCTCTCCTGCACCAGGCCTGGCCGGAGGCGACGATCGTTGGCGTCGATAACTCCCCGGCCATGCTGGAGGACGCTGCGCGCACATTACCGTCCTGCCGCTTCGTCGCCGCCGATATCCGGGCGTATCAGCCCGAGCGCCCGGCCGATCTGATCTATGCCAATGCCTCGCTGCAATGGCTGACGGACCATCAAACGCTGTTCCCGCACCTCGTCAGCCTGCTGACGGACAGCGGGGTGCTGGCGGTACAGATGCCGGATAACTGGCAGGAGCCGTCGCATACGTTGATGCGCCAGGTTGCGCAGGAGCAGGGCTACCCGGAAAGCGGGCGTCATCCGCTGCCCGGCGTGCAGGAATATTACGATATCCTGACCCGCAGCGGCTGTGAGGTTGATATCTGGCGTACCACCTATTACCACCCTTTAGCCTCGCATCAGGCCATTATCGACTGGCTGCAATCCACCGGGCTCCGCCCGTTCCTGCAAGCGCTTGATGATACGCAGCGGGAGGCCTTTCTGGAACGCTATCTGGCGCTATTACAGCAACACTATCCGTTACAGTGTAACGGAAAGGTGCTGCTTCTGTTTCCACGCCTGTTTATTGTCGCACGTCGCCTGCCGCGGTGAACCGCGTTGATTCCCCGGTGTTCAGTGCCGGGGAAGCGCCGGCCTACGGGGCTAGCTCAACCGCCACCTTCAGGTCGGCAAGCTGCGCGACAGCGCCGCTTAGCCCAACGTCGCTGATAATAAGGTCGAGCTCGCTTAGAGGCAGTACGAGAAAATTGGCCATTTTGCCATATTTCGATGAATCACTGAGCAAAATACATTTCTCACTAACCCTTGCAACTGACTGTTTAACAATGGCTTTATCTTCATTCGGCGTAGATAGTCCACGCAGATTCCACGATGAGGCGGAAATAAACGCAACGTCGATAAACAGATTTTCCAGCATGACGGCGGTCAAATGCCCGACGGTGGACTGATTTTCACGACAAAGCCTGCCGCCGGTATGAATCAGCTCCCCCTGACCCTGCTCAATCATCAGATTGGCGATCGCAAAGTCATTAGTTACGATCAGCAAATCCTTGCGGTCGACTAATTTTCGGGCGAGCGCCAGCGTCGTGGTGCCGGCATCGAGGTAGATCGTGCTGTTCTGCGGAATGTGGCTCATGGCGGCCAGGCCAATCGCTTCTTTTTCCTGAGGAAACATCAGGGTCTTATCCCGATGAGAAGGTTCATTCAGCAGCCGTGTTCTTTGCGGCAACGCAACGCCGCCGGAGACGCTGGCTAAGGCATTGAGCTGCTCCAGCCGCTGAATATCCCGGCGGATGGTCATGTGCGATACGCCCAGCGCATCAACCAGCTCCCCGACGCTGACAACGCCTTTATCCTTAATTATCCCGAGTATTTTTTCTTGTCTTTCCAGAGGCAGCATCTTTCTCTCCTGGCATCAACTAACTGCTCACTTTTTCACATTTTATCACACCGCTTTGTCCTGTCCATCCGCCTGGTAGCGTCGGGAATGTGAATATTAGGTAATTAATGTTATTTTATGTGATTTAACTCTCTTTTTTTCCCCTTCCATTCAAGGATATTAACATTTAACACCACAAAATATCGAAAATTAACACTCATAGCCCATATCGAGGATTGTTTATGAAAGCAGGCATCATTGCCGATGACTTTACCGGCGCAACGGATATCGCCAGTTTTCTGGCGAATAACGGGATCGAGACCCGCCTCTTCAGCGGCGTTCCCGACGAAGACTATGCCGGTGAGGCAAAAGCATTGGTTATTAGCCTAAAATCACGCGCTGCCCCGGCGGAAGAAGCCGTTAGCCTGTCGCTTAACGCCCTGCAATGGTTACAGCGCCAGCGTTGCGACCGCTTTTACTTCAAGTACTGTTCCACCTTCGATAGTACCGCACAAGGTAATATCGGGCCCGTGACGGATGCCCTGCTGGCGGCATTAAATTGCGCCGTGACGGTGATTTCACCGGCGCTGCCGGTAAACGGTCGGACGGTATATCAAGGACATTTGTTCGTCGGGGATCGCCTGCTGCAAGAGTCTGGCATGCGCAATCATCCGGTCAACCCGATGCAGGATAGCGATCTGCGTCGTCTGATGGAGCGGCAAGCCGAGGGGAAATGTGCGCTTATCAGCGCGCAGCTGCTCGAGGAAGGGCCCGCGCGGCTGACCCGACGCATTGCGGAACTCTCCGCCGCGGGTTATCGCTACGTCGTTCTTGATGCCCTCACCGATGCGCATCTTGACCTGCAGGGGCGCGCCCTGCGGGAAATGAAATTCGTGACCGGCGGATCGGGTCTGGCGGCGGGACTGGCTAAAGCCTGGTCTGAGGATACGGCTATCCATTCGCCTCCTTTTACGGTCGTCCCCGATGCTGCCAATACCGTGATTCTTTCAGGATCGTGCTCCGAGCAAACCCAGCAGCAGGTAGCACATTACGTAAAAACAGGCCCGTCGATGGCCATTGACGTTGCGGGATTACTGGAAAAAGAAGCGGATTTGGCCGACTACGTTGCGACGATTATCGCCTGGCGGCAGGCCCTGCCGCCAACATCCCTGGCCCCCCTGATTTATGCCACTACGTCGGTCGGGGCGTTGCAAGAGATCCAGAGGCAATACGGCGCGGAAACCAGCCGCGTAATGATCGAAAAGCTGTTCGCGATGCTGGCCCGGCGTCTTGCTGAAGCGGGTGTCACCTACTTTATCGTGGCGGGGGGCGAAACCTCCGGCGCCGTGACGGAGTCACTCCATATTCGTTGTTTTCATATCGGTAAGGCCGTCTCTCCTGGCGTGCCGTGGATCAAAGCCGATGACCGTCAGCTCTATTTGTTACTGAAATCAGGCAATTTTGGCGATCCTGCATTTTTTTCCCGCGCCCAGCAGCCAGAGGCTACGTTATGACAGAATCTTTACTGCGCGACCAGATGGTCGCTATCGCCCGCTCTTTTTTTCAGCGCGGCTATGCCACCGGGTCGGCGGGAAATCTTTCCGTGTTGCTGGATGACGGAACCATTCTGGCCACCCCGACCGGTTCCTGTCTGGGGGACCTCAGCCCTGAAACGTTATCGCATGTGAACATGGATGGCGTGCTGCTGTCCGGCGATAAGCCCTCGAAAGAAGTCGGATTCCATTTGATGCTTTACCGCAATAACCCACAGTGTCGCGCGGTCGTTCATCTCCATTGCCACTACCTCACCGCGATTTCCTGTCTGCAGGGCGTCGATCCGGGAAATACGCTGCCGGCGTGTACGCCCTACGTCGTCATGCGGGTCGGCGAGGTGCCGTTAGCGCCCTATTTTCGTCCGGGCGATCCGGAAATTGGCCACTGGCTTGCCCATCGCGCAATGAAACATAAGGCGTTTTTACTGGCCAACCATGGCCCGGTGGTCACGGGCTCTTCACTTCGCGATGCCGCAGATAATCTCGAAGAAATGGAGGCCTCTGCGCGCTTATTTTTCACCTTGCGGAACAGCGCGGTGAACTATCTGGATGATGAACAAATTGCCGTTTTAAGAGGAATGTCATGATGAAACTCGCCGCAAATTTATCCATGCTCTTTACCGAATGCCCCTTGCCCGAGCGGTTTACTCTGGCCGCCAGGGCCGGATTTTCGGCCGTTGAAGTCTGGTTTCCGTATGAATACCCGGCGGAAATGATTGCCGCTGAACTGAACAAAAATCATCTGCAACTGGTGGGCATTAACACGCCTGCGGGTGATATCTCACGCGGGGAATGGGGCTTGTCCGCCCTGCCAGGTCGGGAAAAAGAGGCGCGCAAAGCCATTGATTTGGCCCTGAGCTATGCCAGACATCTCAACTGCCCGGCGGTCCACGTCATGGCCGGCGTCACCCACGGTCTGGATAAATCGCAATGCGATAATACGTTTATTGACAACGTCAGGTATGCGGCAGAGAACGCGCAAGAGAGCGGAATAACCATTCTGCTTGAAGGCCTGGCACCGGCCACCCGTCCAGGTTATTTATTCTCCAGCCAATATCAAGCCGTGGAATATCTCAGACGCACAGGAATGAATAACGTTCGCCTGCAGTTCGATGTTTTTCACGCCCAGCAGGTCGATGGTAACCTCACTCATTTAATTAAAGAATTGAAAGAATATATCGGCCACGTGCAAATTGCCTCGGTGCCGGAGCGCCATGAACCCATCGATGGCGAGGTGGATTACGCATGGATTTTCTCAATACTGGAAAAAGTAAATTACACGGGCTATGTCGCCGCCGAATATAGTCCGCGAGGCACGACATCAGCCGGTTTAGCATGGGCGCAGCGGTGGCTGAATAACTAAAAATTAGCTTTTTTAATTATACCCCGATGAGGAAATCACTCCTTCATCATTCTGGAGATAGAACTATGTCCAATCACTCAACCCTGAGTCTGGAGACGCCTGCTCGTTCATTAAACGAGGAGTTTATCTGGAGAAAAGTCGTCAGACGTACGCTTCCGTTATTAATGATCTGCTATATCCTCGCCTATCTTGATCGGGTGAACGTCAGCATTGCTAAGCTACAGATGTCGAGCGACCTTTCTTTCTCCGATACGGTATACGGCATTGGCGCGGGCATCTTCTTTGTGGGATTTTTCTTTTTTGAAGTTCCCAGCAATATGATCCTCCACCGTTTTGGCGCTCGGCGTCTTCTGGGCGGGCTGTTGATTTCATGGGCGCTCATCGCACCGCTCACCGCATTCGTAACGACACCCTTTGAATTTTATACCGTCCGCTTTTTCTTAGGTGTCGCCGAATCCGGTTTTTATCCCGGCGTTATTTTATATCTCTCCTTCTGGTTTCCAAGCTATCGCCGAGGACGGATGTTTGCCCTCTTTGCCACCGCGGTACCGCTATCGGGAATTTTAGGCGCGCCGTTATCGGGTTGGATCATGGGACATTTTCACGAGTACGGTGGACTGGCCGGGTGGAAATGGCTTTATATCATTGAAGGGGTACCTTCGTTTCTGGTTGGTATTCTGGTTATTTTCTTACTGACCGACCGTATAGCGCAGGCGAAATGGTTAACCGCCGATGAAAAAGCGCTTCTGGAAGCAAGGATCCATTCCGATGGTAACGTTAAAAACGCCGATCACAGCGGGATGCGGGCCGTTATTTCAAATCCCAAAGTGTGGCTATTAACATTTATCTATTTTTGTTTAATCGCAGGATTTTATACCGTCAGTTTCTGGATGCCGACGCTCATTCATAATGCGGGAGAAGGTGATGTGCTGAAAGTGGGGTTATTAACGGCCATTCCGTACGCGGCGGCAATTTTTACCATGATAATCGTTTCCCGCAGTGCGGATAAGCGCCGGGAACGGCGCTGGCACCTGTCGCTCATTGCGATAATGAGCGGCACCGGAATGATTATTGCCGCGCTGTTCAGCCATGATTTAGTCATCGCGATGATCGGTCTGACGATTGGCGCGGCCGGTGGGCTGAGTACCCTCCCCCTTTTCTGGAGCCTGCCGACGGCATTCCTTGGCGGCGCATCGGCGGCGGTCGGTATCGCGATTATCAACTCATTCGGTAACCTTGCTGGCTTTGTCGCCCCCTGGGTGATGGGGCTTTTAACCGATATGACGCACTCAACGCTGACCGGGACGTTAATAATTTCGGCAACGTTATTTATTGGTGCCGCCGCGATATTTCGTATACCAGGCCGCATGGTTAACCACTAATCACATTGAGAATGAATATATGAATAAGAAGCTTACTATTGTTGTCACCGGCGCCGCGGGATTTCTGGGAAGTCTGCTGGTAAAAGCGCTCCTGCAGCGGGAAACGTTGGCAGATAATCACGGCATCCAGCGGGAAATTGGCCGGCTCATCGCCTTTGACAGGTGCGCGCTGGAAGGCATCGACGATAGCCGTCTGGAAGTTGTGACCGGTGATATCAGCGACAGCAGCAGGTTAAAATCAGTCCTGCCCGCCGCGGTGGATAGCGTTTTTCACCTGGCCGCTATTGTTTCGGGTCAGGCTGAGCAGGAGTTCGACACCGGTATGCAAATCAACGTCGATGCCTTCCGCCAGCTGCTTGAGCAGCTTCGCCAGCTTAACCGTCCTGTCAAGCTGGTCACGACCAGCTCAGTAGCGGTATTTGGTGGAAACCTTCCCGCGAAGGTCAGCGACCGGGAGGTCTGGATGCCGCAAAGTTCGTACGGTACGCAAAAGGCGATCTGCGACCTGCTCCTCGCCGACTATACCCGCCGCGGCTGGGTCAACGGCAGAAGCCTGAGGATGCCGACCATCGTTGTGCGGCCGGGGCGGCCGAACAAGGCGGCGTCAAGCTTCGCCAGCGGGATCATTCGCGAACCCATTAACGGGGAGCATGCCATTTGTCCGGTTACGCGGGATACCCTCCTGTGGCTACTCTCGCCGCGAAAAGCAATTGAAGCGCTCATCCATGGGCACGATATTGAAGACTCGCGCTTCACAGCAGGTCGGGTGATAAATCTTGCCGGTTTGTCGGTCACGGTTGAACAGATGGTGACGGCGCTGGCTCAGGTTGTTGGCCCCGACGCCGGGAAACATATCGAGTTTGCCCCGGACGCGACCATTGAGCGAATTGTTAACTCCTGGCCTGGTGACTTCGATACGCGCTATGCGCACGAGCTAGGATTTACCGCCAATGAAGACTTTACCGGGATGATTGAGGAGTATCTTGCCGATTACGCATCCTGATCTCCGGCCGCGCGAAACAGGTCATCCCCGCATAGATGCGGGGATTGCCCGCCCCGCTGGCGAGAGCCGAAAAGCCAGCGGGACCTGCGGCACCGGCTCTACAAGGAAAGAGAGTGTACGAGGGAAAGATCCCACGCGGTGGCCAGCAGCGAAAGAAACATAATCAGGTTAATGGCCGTCTCGATACGTTTTTCCATTTTGCTTCTCCTGAGTCGTTTGCCGCGGATAGTCTGGCACTACTCAACACCGTCCGCCGTGAACGGTTTAAAACATCACGCGATAACGCACGTAGTCATCCGCGGGGGTAAATTCGTCATATAAGCGCCGGGCCGGGTTGCCCGCTCGCGTATGCCAGTAAAGACGAGACCATCCCTGTTGTTTCGCCTCCGTCTGCAGCGCCTGCATCAGTCGCCTGGCAATACCCTGGCCGCGCATCTGTGGGTCGACGAACAGATCTTCCAGATAGCATACGGGAGTCTTGACCCACGTTCCTTCATGGAGCACACAAATGGCAAACCCCACCACCCGCTCCCCAGCAACGGCCACCCGTGCGAAAACCGGGGATGCGCTATCCAGTAAACGCTGCCAGGTGTATTCGGTCACATCTTCCGGCTGCGGGCAGTCATAAAAAGAGGTGTAGCCTTGCCACAGCGTTAGCCACTGCGCTTTGTCCTGCGCATGGATATCACGAATATCAATGACCATTGATTTTCCTCTCTTTACCCCGGATCCTGCAGGGAACTCCGGCACGGGTTTCGATCTCGCCATTCTGTCGATGGTGATACATGAGATAAACCATTATTTTCCTGTCAGAAAATTTCTTCAAGCGATGCGAACATAATTTACCCTTATTGGTCTTTATCTGTCGTCGCCGCGTTGCCTCTGGCAGACGACCTGGCGCTGGCGTTGCAGACCGGCGCGGTCTATTGTAGGGTGAAGCTTATGTATGTTGTAACTATAATTAGGTAATAAATAACCCGGCAGTGGCCGGGTTACATTTCAATCAACACAGCGGCTTAACGGCGGCACGCATCCCGTTTTGCAGGATCGCTTGCAGATCGCGGGCTGTCAGTTCAACAAGGCCAGCCACCTGCGTCAGGTCCTGTCCCCAATGGGACTCAACCGCCAGCACCGCTGTCACCAGTTCACGGGTGCTCAGCTGCCCGTCACGATGCTGTGCCCACAGCGCCTGATAACGCGTCATCCATTCGGCATCATCCTGCACCGGATAGCTCTCCCCGTCACGCTCTGCGCGATAGAACGCAATCAGCGCCGCCAGCGCAAAGGTCAGGCGTGGCGGTAGTTTACCACCTTTCTCCTGCCCTGCCAGCAGCTGCGGCAGAATACGGGTCCGGTATTTGGTCATGCCGTTTAGCGCGATGGATAGCAGTTGATGTTTGATATACGGATTGCGAAAACGGCCGGTCACCGCCCGGGCAAACGATTCCAGCTCCTCGTGCGGGAGATCGAGTACCGGAATGATCTCTTGATAGATGGCCTTCTCCACGAATGAACAGATCTCCGCGTCATTCATGGCTTCACCCACGGTATCCAGCCCCGCCAGGAAGGCAACCGGCACCAGCGCCGTATGCGCGCCGTTAAGAATGGCGACCTTGCGCTCTTTATACGGTTTAATATCGTCAACAATCAGGACGTTGAGCGGTAATTTATCCAGCCGAAGTTCAGCGGCCAGCGATTTCGGCCCCTGAATAACGAACAGATAGAAATGCTCAGCGGTGGCGAGGAAAGCATCTTTGTAACCCAGCCGGGCTTCGATTGCCCCGGCTTCATCCCGGGGATAACCGGTCACAATCCGATCCACCAGCGTGGAACAGAAGGCATTAGCCTCACCCAGCCAGCGGATAAACGCCGCCGGTAGCGCCCACTCGTGCGCATAGCGCAGCACCAGCTCGCGCAGCGCCTCGCCATTATAGTCGATGAGTTCACAGGGAATAATCAGCCAGCCCTTATCCAGCGCGCCGCCGAAAAACGTGTAGCGCTCATACAACAAACGGGTCAGTTTTGCCGGGTAGCTGACCGCCGGCGCATCGTCAAAACGATCGCCCGCGTGGTAGCTGATACCCGCTTCGGTGGTGTTGGAAAACACAAAGCGGATGTCCGGGTTATGGGACAGCCGCAGAAATTCGTCGTACTCCGCATAAACGCTGATTTCCCGGTTAACGGAGCGAATCAAACGCGCGTCGCTGACCGCCTCGCCCTGCTCGTTAAGGCCACGAATAATGGTGGTATATAGCCCATCCTGAGTGCTGAGAGACGGCGGGAAGGCGCTGTCAATCGGACGAACAATCACCACGCCGGCGTTCAGGTCGGTATGCTCATTCAGCAGATCAAGCTGCCAGTCGACAAACGCCCGAAGAAAGTTGCCTTCACCAAACTGAATGATACGTTCAGGGTACTGCGCGCCGGGAAAATCACGACGATTTAATGTGTTCACAATAGGTTCCCTCTTAGAGTCGTCATACAACCTGATTAATTGGTGTAATAACTTATCAGCTTTTCTAAGAGTAAAACCGTGTTTTGATCAAACCTGCTGCGGTTACTGCAGGAACTTATAGAACAGTGAGGTGGCGGTCATCGTGCCGTCCGGCATGAGGGCGTAGCGCGGGATTTCTCCGGCTTTCTCCCAGCCGCACTGGACATAGAAGCGCTCCGCGCCGCTGCCGGTAGCCGTGTCCAGCACCAGAACCGACTTGCCCTGTTCGCGGGCAATCTGTTCCAGGTAGCTCATCAGGGCATTGGCCAGCCCCTGACGCCGGGCATTTTGGTGAACCAAAAGTTTGGCCACGTCAGCACGATGCGGTTGATTTTCCGGCTGATCGATAACCAGCTGGACGGTACCGACAATCTGCTGCTCATTTTCCGCGACCAGCACCAGGCGCTCTCCGGCGGCCACGCTCGCGGCCGTTCGCTGCCAGAAGGCAGTCGCCGTCCCGGGGGAAAATGGCTGCATAAAGCTGACCGACGCGCCGCCGTTGACGCAGCTGGTCAGAATATCGCTGAGTTGGCAAAGGTTTGCGAGAATATCGTCACGCGACAGCGTGCGCAGAGAAATGGATGTGGTCATGGGTCGCTCCCTGAAATTGACCACATCACTATCTTTTTAACTTATATTTAACACAAGCAGAATAGCCATCGTATTTTCTTATTACCGCGCGCCGTCCTGAGCCGGCGTACAAATACGATTGCGCCCCGCCTGTTTGGCGCTAATAAGATAATCGTCGGCGGCCATCAGCAGTTGATTAAAGAGTTCGGTGATCCGTCCGCTCCCTACCTGACGACACTCCAGTCCCATACTGACGGTCAGCTTAATCTGCTGTTGCCCCCAGATAAAGGTTTGCGCCTCTACGCCCTGACGGATCTTCTCCGCCAGCTGCTGCCCTTCCTGCGGCGTAGCGCTGAGGGTAGCGACAGCGAACTCTTCTCCGCCGATACGCGCCACCATTCCCTGCTCGCCGGCCAACAGCCGCACCTGCTGCGCGAACTGGGCCAATACGCAATCCCCGCACTCGTGGCCCCAGCTATCGTTAACGCGTTTAAAGCCGTCGATATCCAGCACCATCACCGTCAACAGCTGCGCGGGCGACACCGGCTGGCGTTTCAGCGCCTCGCTCAATCCGGAGCGCGAATAGACCCGCGTCTGGAAATCAAAATCGGCCCGCAGCGCCAGCTGTTTCACCAGATTATTAATCGCTTCGACGCTGGAGGCGACAATCACCGGGCTAATCAACATGGCGGCAATGCCGAGACGCGTTGAAAACAGCTGCCATGGCTGCATTCGCGCATCGGGCGAGAGATGTATCAGCGAGTTTGCCACCAGCAGAATTTCGCTGATCCCGGTCATAAAGGTCAGCAGACAGGTCAGCGGCAGCGGATAACGAATCGCGCACCAGATAAGCGCCGGTAGCGGAAAGGTGATACTCCCGGCCCCGCCAACGGCCACCCCAAGAATAATCGACAGCACCAGGGCGATAACCGGCAGAAGCTGGCTGAGACGAAAGCCGCAAAGCGCCGAGGGAATGGTCAGCGTTAATATAAACGGCAGGATCAGCACGGCGGTGGAGAACTGCTCGCTAAACCAGTCCGCCAGCTGCGGAATAAAGGTCGCCCGTTCAACGTCCACCGAGCCCAGCGCCCCCACGGCAGCGCACAGCAACGCCGCCAGCAGGCAGTAGCAGAATAAATTCAGCGCATTGATCGGCCCCGGCATCGAATCCGTGCGCCGCTTATCCCACAGCACCAGCTGCGCCAAAGTCACGATGAAGACGATATTCGAGAAGTTGATCAGCAGCGAGGCGAAGCCCATTCCCCAGCGCGACGTTAAGCCGTCATAGACCAGCATCGCGGCAAAACAGGTGGCATAAAAATAACTGCGATTAAGCCAGACATAGCGGGCGAAAATCCCGGCCATCACGGCGTTAAGCGGCCAGAAGAATGACAGCTCCTGCACCAGACGCAGCATGGCGCCGAAGAAATGGAGCAGTAAAGTTAAGGTGAATAACACCAGTGCATCACGCACGGGGTGTTCCTCACGAAACAGCGTGAATAACCGAATCGACAGTGAAGACATTCAGTAATTATCCGTCTAATTGTTTCAGGCAATTATTATGTTAATAATTAGTTAGCGGATTATCATAGCATGAGAATAATTATCAGGCATCCCCATGCCTGATAATTGCGCATTAATGACGAGGCGGTGAATTCATCTGCGCGACCAGCCAGCGGTGGATCACCTGCACCACATACTCCTGCTCTTCGGCGCTCAGCTCGCGCCCTGGCGCAATCGCGTGCCACTTCGCCAGACAGCCGCGGCAGCAGGTGGCGGTGGCATGCTGAGCGATAAACACCGGATGCCCGCGCATCGGGGTCTGTTTGCCATCGTTGGCAATCTGTGCCGGCGCCAGCCGACGGGCAATAAAATCGGCCGCATGCTGGTCAATGATCTCTGGCCCTTTCTCCATACAGTACTGCCGCTCTTTGGTCCCAAGGTGGAAACGGGAACGAAAGGTCGAGCGCTGCAGGCGGGCAAATAAACTGTCCATCGGCACCATCAGAACACCGACCTCCCCAACCGCTGGGTGAGTTTTTCCAGCACCGCCGTTCCCGCCAGCGAGTTACCCGCCTCATCCAACTCCGGGCTCCACACGGCGATGGCCATTTCCTGTGGCACGATCGCGACGATCCCCCCGCCAACGCCGGATTTGGCCGGCAGCCCGACGCGCCAGGCAAACTCGCCAGCGTTCTGGTACATCCCGCTGGTCATCATCAGGGCGTTGACCTGCCGCGACTGCATTGGCGCGATCACCGGCTTAGCGAGATGCGCAGCGACCCCGCGGTCGGCGAGAAACAGAAAGGTCCGCGCCAGCTCGACGCAGTTCATCTCCAGCGAACAGTAGTGGAAATAGTTTTGCAGCACCGTCGCCACGTCATTATCAAAGTTGCCGAACGATTTCATCAGCCAGGCGATGGCGGCATTGCGGGCCGAATGCTCAAACTCCGAACGCGCCACCAGCGGATCGTAAGCGATATCGGGGACGCCGCTCAGCCGGCGGACAATCTCCAGCATTCTCTGCCTCGGTGCGCTCAGTCGACTTTGCAACATGTCGCAAACGACCAGCGCCCCGGCGTTAATAAACGGATTTCGCGGTTTACCCTGCTCGATTTCCAGCTGCAATAAGGAGTTAAACGGCTGTCCGGAGGGATCTTTCCCTACACGCTGCCAGATCTCATCTTCCTGATAGTGGTTCATCGCCACCACCAGACTGAGCACTTTAGAGATAGATTGAATAGAGAAGCGTTCGTGGGCGTCGCCGGCGCAATAGTGCTGCCCCTCTACCGTACAAATCGCCACGCCAAGTTTATTGCCGCTAACGCCGGCCAGCGCCGGAATATAATCCGCCACTTTACCGCGCCCAATCAGCGGCCTGATGTCTGCCAGAATCGTCTCCAGCATCGTATTATTGATGACCGTCGCCACACCCGGATCCTTGCTCAGTCAAATTCGGGCTGCGAGTATAGCAGAGCGCGGCGACGGTCGTCAGGCGCTACGTCAGTTAGCGGCGGTCTTTCCATACGGTCTGCACGTTACAGAATTCATGCAGGCCAAAGTGTGACAGTTCACGACCAAAGCCGCTCTTCTTCACCCCGCCGAAGGCGACGCGCGCGTCGCTGGCGCTATAACCGTTGATAAACACGCCACCGCACTCGAGTTCGCGCGAGAAACGCTCCGCTTCATCGACATCGGTGGTAAACACGGTCGCCGACAGGCCGAATTCGCTGTCGTTAGCCAGCGCCAGGGCGTGGGACGCATCGCGGGCTACGGTAATGGTCGCCACCGGGCCAAACAGCTCCTGGCGGAATCCGGTCATCTCCGGCGTGACGTTGCCCAGCACCGTTGGCGCATAGTAGTTTCCCGCCCCGGCGATTTTCTCCGCTCCGAGCAGCAGAGTCGCCCCTTCCGCCAGCGTCGCCGTCACCTGCTGATGCAGCTCATCACGCAGATCGAAGCGCGCCATCGGCCCGAGGTAGTTGACCTCATCGCGCGGGTCGCCCATCTTCAGCGCTTCAACCGCGGCGACAAACCGGGTGCTGAAGGCATCGGCAATCCCGGCCTCGACGATAAAACGCTTCGCTGCCGCGCAAACCTGCCCGGTATTCTGATAGCGGCCGATAACCGCCGCTTTCACCGCTTCATCAAGATCGGCGTCGTTAAGAACGATAAACGGATCGGACCCGCCCAGCTCAAGGACGCATTTTTTCAGCGCGGCCCCGGCCTGCGCGCCAATCGCCTTACCGGCGCGCACGCTGCCGGTGACTGTCACCGCGGCAATACGCGGATCGTTAATCGTCTGCGAGACGCCGTCGTTGCTGGCATTCACCCAGCCGAACACGCCGGCTGGCAGCCCGGCCTGAGCGAAGATCTCGCCAATCAGCGCCGCGCACCCCAGCACGTTTGGCGCATGTTTCAGCAGGTAGCTGTTCCCCGCCAGCAGAATCGGCACCGCGCCGCGCAGCACCTGCCACAGCGGGAAATTCCACGGCATAATGGCGAGGATCGGCCCCAGCGGACGATACTCAATTACCGCATTGTTGTTTTCTACCAGGGTGGCTTCGCTCGCCAGCATGGCCGGACCGTGTTCGGCATACCAGTCACAGAGATTGGCCGATTTGCTGACTTCACCGCGCGCCTGAGCGATCGGTTTCCCCATTTCAAGGCTGATCATTTGCGCCATCTCTTCCGCACGGGCGCGTAGCGCACACCCGACCTGGCGTAAGGCGTCAGCGCGTGCGGCGACGCTCACCGCGCGCCACTGGCGGTAGCCTTGTTCAGCAAGGGCAATCGCCGCATCGACCTGTTGTTCGCTAGCCCACGGCAGAGACGACACCTTTTCTCCCGTGGCCGGGTTGACGGAAACCGCGTGAGTTGCAGATAAATTCATCGTTTTGCTCTCTCTGTTGATTGCGAATTAACCTCATTCTGGCTTACCCTTCCATTCATTGAAAATGAATAATATTAAGCAACCTATTCACAAAAGAAGAAAACCATGGATCTGACCCAGCTTGAAATGTTTAACGCCGTCGCCAGCACCGGCAGCATTACCCAGGCCGCGCAAAAGGTGCACCGCGTTCCGTCAAACCTGACGACGCGGATTCGCCAGCTGGAGGCCGATCTCGGCGTCGAGCTGTTTATTCGCGAGAACCAACGCCTGCGCCTGTCGCCCGCGGGCCATAGTTTCTTGCGCTATAGCCAGCAGATCCTCGCGCTGGTCGATGAGGCGCGGATGGTGGTGGCCGGTGATGAGCCGCAGGGTCTGTTTTCGCTGGGTTCGCTGGAAAGCACCGCCGCGGTACGTATCCCCTCGACGCTAGCGCTGTATAACCAGCGTTACCCGAAAATTCATCTGGCGCTTTCTACCGGCCCCTCCGGCACGATGATTGACGGGGTCCTTGAGGGGACGCTGAGCGCGGCGTTTGTTGACGGGCCGCTGGTGCATCCCGGGCTTGAAGGGTTACCGGTGTTTCCGGAAGAGATGATGATCGTTGCGCCATTCGGCCACCCGCGGATAACCCGCGCCAGCGAAGTCAACGGCAGCAATGTCTATGCATTTCGCGCCAACTGCTCCTACCGCCGCCATTTTGAGAGCTGGTTCCATGCCGATCGCGCAACGCCGGGACGGATCCATGAAATGGAGTCCTACCACGGTATGCTGGCCTGCGTGATTGCCGGCGCCGGGCTGGCGCTGATCCCCCGCAGCATGCTGGAGAGCATGCCCGGCCACCAGCAGGTTTCCGCGTGGCCGCTGGCCGAAGAGTGGCGCTGGCTAACCACCTGGCTGGTATGGCGGCGCGGGGCGAAAACCCGTCAGCTGGAGGCGTTTATAGAACAGCTGAACGAAGATCGGCAACGAGCAGTTTCTCCATAAACACGCTCAGCGGGTCGGGCTGGTAAGGCGCAAAGGCAGAGCGGGTCTGATACCCGCTGCGGGTATACAGGCCGATCGCCGCATGCTGATGGATCCCGGTCTCCAGGCGCAGCGTATGACAGTCCCGGCGCAGGGCTGCGCTTTCCAGCGCCTGCAGCAGCTGCTCACCAAGCCTCTGCCCACGATGCGTGGGATCGATGAACACCCGCTTCATTTCACCGTACCCCTCTTCACCCAGCACAATCGCTCCGCAGCCGACGGCCCGCTGCTGCTCATCGCTGATCAGCAGCGCAATCACCGATTCGGCCGCCAGCTGGCTGAGGTCGATCAGGTGGTTACTCCCGGCGGGATAAAGAGATTGCTGGTAAGCATCCAGTTGGGCAATCAGCGCCGTCAGATGCGGATCGGTGAGTGATGTCGGGGCGATGGTGTACATAGGCGAGCTCCTTTTTTCGCCCACTGTAGCGCAGCGTATCCGGCCGTTTCTCATAGCATTAACTTATACCCGCCGCATCCTCTTGCGCTAAGCGATTGAACCGCAGTAATTTTATGCCATGACGGTTGATAGCGGGAAAGGACTATGAATAACAAAGCGCGCAAGGTGATGATCATCGGTGCAGGCAACGTCGGCACTTCGGCGGCCTATGCCTTATTAAACCAGAATATCTGCGAAGAGCTGATCCTCGTCGATCTCGATGCAACGCGGGCCCAGGCGCATGCTCAGGACCTGAGCGACGCCGCCGCCTATATGCCGGGAATGATGGCCATTTCAGTGCTGGAGGCCAGCGACTGCGCGGACGTGGATATCGCGGTGATCACCGTCTCCGGCGGCGCGCTGAAAGAGGGAGAGAGCCGGCTGGACGAGCTGACCCGTACGGCGAAAATCGTTAACAGCATCGTCCCGCAGATGATGGCCAACGGTTTCAACGGTATCTTCCTGATTGCCACCAACCCCTGCGATATTATTACCTGGCAGGTGTGGCAGCTTTCCGGCTTGCCGCGCGGCCAGGTGATCGGTACCGGCGTCTGGCTGGATACCACCCGCCTGCGCCGGGTGCTGGCGCAGGCGCTGGATATTGGCGCCCAGAGTATCGATGCTTTCATTCTCGGTGAACACGGCGATACCCAGTTTCCGGTGTGGTCCCACTCGTCGGTGTACGGCTCACCGATTGCCGAGGTTTACCAAAAACATACCGGTAAGGCGCTGGACCGTCAGCAAATCGCCGACCGGGTGCGCAAGCTCGGGTTTGAGATCTACGCCGGTAAAGGCTGCACCGAATATGGCGTCGCCGGAACCATCGCTGAAATTTGCCGCAATATCTTTACCGGCAGCCATCGCGCTCTCGCCATCTCCTGCATTCTCGACGGTGAGTACGGCGTCCAAGGCGCGGCGGTCGGCGTCCCGGCCGTGCTGGCGCAAAACGGCGTGCAGCAAATTATCGAACTGCAATTAGCGCCGGAGGAAAGCGAGAAATTCCGCCATTCGGTGGCGGTGATTAAGGCCAATATCGCCCGCCTCGGATAAGATCGCGGCTTAGCGTCCGCGCTTTCGGCCGCTAAGCGGGCCGTTTTCCCCGCCAGCGGTGTTTAGCGGGCGGGAACACGTTCAGCGTAGAAAGACTTTCCCCTGCAGCCAGGTCACCGCCCGGCAGTTCACAGCGCACAGCGCCGCCAGGTTACCGGCAAAAGACCGTTCGCTGAAGGTCGGGAGCCGCTACATGGGAATCGCTTTCGCCGCTTTACCTCAACGTAGCGTGATGGTGCCAATCATATAAGTTGTCGCCTGGCCACCAATCAGCACCCGCTCACCCAACCACTGACAGCGCAGATCGCCCCCCCCGCGCCGACACCTGCCGCGCCTGCATGATGGTTTTACCCAGTTTGGCGCCCCAGTAGGGAATCAACATGCTGTGCGCCGAGCCGGTCACCGGATCTTCGGCCACCGCCTCACCCGGGCAGAAGAAACGGCTGACGAAGTCATACTCATCGTCCGCCGCGCTGACGCAAATCATTTTGCCGAGGCGCTGCAGCTGTTGCATATCCGGGCGGACCGCTTGCACCTGCTGGCGATCGTTGAGGATCACCAGATAGTCCCGCCCTGCGCGCACCTCCAGCGCCTCGCTTAGCCCGAGCCCGGCCAGCAGCTCTGCCGGCGGAGCGCTGACCGGGTCAGTGGACCACGCCGGGAAATCCAGCGTCAGCCAGTCGCCGTTACGCGTCACCTTCAGCTCCCCGACAAAGCGGGTGCTGAAAACGATAGTGGCAGAAGGATGATCGAGATACTCAAAAATCACGTGCGCCGCGGCAAGCGTGGCGTGGCCGCAGAGGTTAATTTCGTCCAGGGTCGTGAACCAGCGCAGTTCAAACCCCTCATCGGTGCGCACGAAAAAGGCGGTTTCGGACTGGTTGTGCTGCTGCGCCATTTTAAGCAGCGTTTCATCCGGCAACCATTCGGTGAGCGGACACACCGCGGCGGCATTGCCGCCAAAATTGCGGTCGCTAAACGCATCCACCAGGTAAAAATCAATATCCTGCATAATAGGGCCCTTCCTTTTTTCCTTATCTTCAACATGCCATAAAAGCGTGGCATGCACACGATCTATATAAAAATTAATCCTTTAGCTTATGAACCGGCGCGAACGGCAATATGAGATCCAGATCACAAAACGATTGTATTTTCATCAGTAATCGTTTTAAGATCGCTACCTCTTCTTCCTCTTTAGTAGCCAGCTCAGAATCTATGATTACAAACACGGTTTCACGCAAGGTCGCGTGGCTTCGGGTTGTCACGCTTGCGATCGCTGCTTTTATTTTTAATACCACCGAATTCGCCCCGGTCGGCCTGCTGTCCGATATCGCCGACAGCTTCGACATGGAAACGGCCCAGGTCGGCATGATGCTGACTATCTACGCGTGGGTGGTCGCGCTGATGTCGCTGCCGTTTATGCTGCTGACCAGCCAGATGGAGCGCCGTCGCCTGCTGATCGGCCTGTTCATCCTGTTTATTGCCAGCCACGTGCTGTCGTTCTTTGCCTGGAACTTTAACGTGCTGGTGATTAGCCGTATCGGTATCGCCTTCGCTCACGCGGTGTTCTGGTCTATTACCTCGGCGCTGGCTATCCGTATGGCGCCACCGGGCAAACGCGCGCAGGCGCTGAGTCTGATTGCCACCGGTACCGCGCTGGCGATGGTCTTTGGTATTCCGATTGGGCGTATTGTCGGCCAGTATTTCGGCTGGCGGACCACCTTCCTGGCGATTGGCCTGGGGGCGCTGGTGACCCTGGTGTGCCTGTACAAACTGCTGCCAAAACTGCCGAGCGAACATTCGGGTTCGTTAAAAAGTTTGCCGCTGCTGTTTCGCCGTCCGGCCCTGCTGAGCATCTATCTGTTGACCGTCATCGTGGTGACCGCACACTACACCGCCTACAGCTACATCGAGCCGTTTGTCCAGACGGTCGCCGGCATGAGCGGTAATTTTGCCACCGTGCTGCTGCTGGTGCTGGGCGGCGCGGGGATCATCGGCAGCATTTTGTTCGGTAAGCTGGGTAACCAGCACGCTTCCGGGCTGATTAGCATCGCCATTGGCCTGCTGCTGGCGAGCCTGTTGCTGCTGCTGCCGGCATCGCACAACCCCAACCATCTGCTGCTGCTGAGCATCTTCTGGGGCGTCGCCATTATGATTATCGGCCTGGGGATGCAGGTTAAGGTCCTGGCGCTGGCGCCGGATGCCACCGATGTGGCGATGTCGCTGTTCTCGGGGATCTTTAACATCGGGATTGGCGCCGGCGCGTTAGTCGGCAGCCAGGTCAGCACTCATCTCTCTATGGCCTCGATCGGCTACGTCGGCGCCATCCCGGCGCTGGTGGCGCTGGTGTGGGCGGTGATGATCTTCCGCCGCTGGCCGGTATCGCTGGACGATCATCAGCCGCATCACTCCTGACTGCGTGCGTCAATCGCGGATAAAAAAGCCTGCCGGAGTCCTCACGGCAGGCTTTTTTTTACCCCCTCGCGGGCGGTATCAGACGTGGTAGGTGGTGATAATTTCCAGCACCCCGTTGATAATAAACTGTACGCCCATACAAACCAGCAGGAAGCCCATCAGACGGGAAATCGCCTCGATACCGCCCTTACCGACCAGGCGCATAATCGCCCCGGAGCTGCGCAGGCAGGCCCACAGAATCAGCGCAACCAGCGCAAAAGTCATCGGCGGCGCCGCCAGCACCACCCAGCCGGGAAAATCAACGCCGTGCTTCACCGTCGACGCCGTACTGATGATCATCGCGATAGTCCCCGGCCCGGCGGTACTCGGCATCGCCAGCGGAACGAAGGCGATATTGGCCGTGGGTTCGTCCTGCAGCTCTTCCGATTTCATTTTGGCTTCCATCGAGTCATGCGCTTTCTGCTGCGGGAACAGCATCCGGAAACCAATAAAGGCCACGATCAGCCCGCCGGCGATACGCAGACCGGGGATTGAGATCCCAAAGGTATTCATCACCACCTGGCCGGCATACCACGCCACCGCCAGAATAATAAAGACATATACCGAGGCCATCAGCGATTGTCGGTTGCGCTCGGCGTTGTTCATGTTGCCAGCCAGCCCAAGGAACAACGCGACGGTGGTCAGCGGGTTTGCCAACGGTAAAATGACCACCAGCCCCAGCCCTATCGCTTGAAAAAGTTCCATCATGATTAATTAAGCCCCTGTTAATATTAAATAATTAAAAACTTTACCCCCCCAGAGTATAGCGTTGCTTGCCCGCCTCGTACCAGCGCCGATATTCGCGCCCCACGTCCCTCGCCGGGTCTGCGCAGACGCGCTTTAGCAAATCGTGTGATCGTTCCATCCATCAGGTTGACTTATTGTTGCCTGGGCAATAATATCCTCAGCAATTAAATAATTGCCTGGGCAACCATTGTGAAAAGCACAAGTGACCTGTTTAACGAAATGATCCCCCTTGGTCGCTTGATCCAGATGGTTAACCAGAAAAAAGATCGCCTGCTCAACGAGTACCTCTCACCGATGGATATTACTTCCACCCAGTTCCGGGTGCTCTGTTCCATTCGTTGCGAAGTATGTATTACCCCCGTTGAGCTGAAAACCGTGCTTTCGGTCGATCCAGGCGCAATGACGCGCATGCTTGACCGGCTGGTCTGTAAAGGCTGGATTGAACGGTTACCCAACCCCAATGACAAACGCGGCGTACTGGTGCAATTAACACCGGACGGCGCGGCGCTTTGTGAGCAGTGTCATCAGGTTGTGGGTCAGAAATTGCACCAGGAATTAACAAAAAATCTGTCGGCGGATGAAGTGGTCACCCTTGAGCATCTACTCAAGAAAGTTCTGCCGTAATAAGAAGAGGTAAGATGATGTCCAGACGCAATAATGACGCCATCACTATCCATAGTATTTTGTCGTGGATTGAAGATAACCTGGAATCGCCCCTGTCACTGGAAAAAGTGTCCGAGCGTTCTGGTTACTCCAAATGGCACCTGCAAAGAATGTTTAAAAAAGAGACCGGTCACTCTTTAGGCCAGTACATCCGCAGCCGCAAGCTGACGGAAATCGCGCAAAAACTCAAGCAGAGCGATGAGCCGATTTTGTACCTCGCCGAGCGCTACGGGTTTGAATCGCAACAAACGCTGACGCGAACCTTTAAAAACTATTTTGACGTTCCGCCGCATAAATATCGCATGACCAATATGCCGGGTGAATCCCGCTACCTGATGCCACTGAACAACTGTTGTTAACCGCCTGCAAAAAGACGTATTGAGGAAATCATGAAACTATTCGCTGCCGCTGCCATTGTTCTGGCCGCACTGGCTTCCAGCCAGAGCTATGCGGAGCAAACCACCACGCCGGTTCGTCACAACCACCGCGATGCGATGATTATGCCTTCCGAACATAATGATTCTCCATTTGATTTCAATCATATGGCTGCCGGTAGCGACAAATCGGATGAATTAGGCGTACCGTATTACAATTAACTGCACTACCCGAGCATTTAGCCCCGTTTACGGGGCTTTTTTTATCTCACTACCGCCCCTGGCCGCCGTATCCGCAGACCGAAAACGTTGATATACAGCCCGGCCATAATCAGCACCGCCCCCAGCAGCTGCAGGCCGTTTAGCGTTTCGCCGAGTAGCAGCGCCGCGCTCGCCATCCCGACGACCGGCACCAGTAACGACAGCGGCGCCACCCGCCAGGTTTCATAGCGTCCGAGCAGCGCTCCCCAGATCCCGTAGCCGACAATGGTGGCGATGAACGCCAGATACAGCAACGAAAACACGGTCAACGTATCAATATGCAGCAGGCTTTCCGCCATCGCCTGCGGGCCGTCAATCAGCCACGACGCGAGCATAAACGGCAGCACGGGAATTAACGCGCTCCAGACCACCAGCGACATGATCTGCGGCTGCTGTTGGTGGGACATGATCTTCTTATTAAAGATATTACCGCAGGCCCAGCTGAGCGCCGCCGCCAGAGTCAGCATAAAGCCAACCACCGGCACGTGCTGGCCGCCGAGGCTGGCCTCCACCAGAACCAGCACGCCAAAAATAGCCAGCGCGATCCCCGCCAGCTGTTTTCCCTGTAAACGTTCGCCGAAGGCAAAAACGCCGAGAATAATGGTGAAGAACGCCTGCGCCTGGAGCACCAGCGAGGCCAGTCCAGCCGGCATGCCAAGACTGATGGCGCAGAACAGAAAGGCAAACTGACCAAAACTGATGGTCAGGCCATAGCCGAGCAGCAGACGCAGCGGTATTTTAGGCCGGGCGACAAACAGCAGCGCCGGAAAGGCCACCAGTAAAAAACGCAGCCCCGCCAGCATCAGCGGCGGCATATTATGAAGCCCGAGCTTAATCACCACAAAATTAAGCCCCCATACCACGACCACCAGCAGCGCCAGCAGCCCGTCTTTACGTGTCATACCCTGCCTCTGTAGTTATGCGAATTTTTGTGAACAAAATCAAAGTACCGAAAAAAACGGCCGCCGGATAGATCATTATTCTTGGCAGGGGTACGGCGCACACTCTAACCCCTGGCATCCCTATACAAGCGTCTGAGGGCATGTTATTTCTGAATAGATTGTTGCGCCGTCAACGCGCAAGCCCAGGCGGCATGCGGCTGTCAGGTTAATGTCGGGTCGCTGTCGGGTACGGATCGTGGCGCCCGCCGGCGGCGTACGCCACACTCCATCTCAGGTTTTCACCCGGAGATAGACAAGATGAACAGCAGCACTCAGGTTAAACAATTACGTCTGCAGCACGCCTGGTCCCAGGAACAGTTAGCCGAGATGGCCGGCGTCAGCGTACGCACCATTCAACGCATTGAGAACGGCGACCGCCCGGGGCTGGAAACCCTCAGCGCCCTCGCCGCCGTTTTTAACGTTAACGTTGCCGATATTACCGGCGATTCGCCGGCGGGTCATGAAGAGTCCCTCGATCTGCGCATCGAAGAGGCGAAAGCGCGCGTGCAGCAGGAAAGCCGCTTTTTCCGCTCGCTGGCGACCGCGGTGGTGATTTGCCTGCTGCTGGCGCTCCTTAACCGGTTCACCGACCCGGGCTATTACTGGTCTGCGTGGGTAGCCGCGATCTGGGGAACCTTGTTGCTGGTAAGAGGTCTGCGCCTGTTTGTTTTTGGCAACGTTATCCGCAGCTGGCGCCAGACGCGGCTGCAGCGGCTATTGCGCAAATAGTTGTTTTGCCCTGTCGCCGTCCCCCGCTCGCGCTAACGCTTAGCGGGGCTACGGTTTCAGCCGTCTGGTAGCGCGTAGCCCGCCGCGGGCGTGTCGCAGCTAGTCGCCCCGCAAAGCTTTCACGCCCCGGGGTGATGAAGCGCCAGCGACCTGGGATAGCTTCGCCCCGGAAGACGTTTGTCGGTTTTCTTTAACCGCGGGGGTTTTCGCCGTTGGGCGAGGTTTACCGTCCGCAATGACCGCAATCGGTACCGCGCCACCTGCCGTAAGCGTCGGTTTTACCGCCATGATCCGCTCAACGTAGCTGGTCTGCGCCTGACCTTCGGGGAGAAATCCCCGCCGGAAGTTACCGCTGTAGTAACAGGAAAAGGCCGCCAGCTGTGCCTGCTGCGGGGAAAACTTTACCGATGCGCGCCGCAGACATGCATTAAAAATAGCGGCAGCGGCGCGAGCGTTATGGCAGGGATCGAAGACGGTTTCATAATCCAGTCCGTATTTATCGAGGTTATGGCGATTCACCTGGCCCAGCCCCAGCGAAAAATTCCAGCCCGCCTGTGCGAGGTATTGTGCGGTAGCGATAGCCTCTTCCTTATGCCGGGGCTGGCGCGCCAGCCGTCCGCCCACTACGCCAATGGCGTAAGGATTAAACGACGACTCCACTTTCATTAAACGTTCCAGTACCTGGGGCGCGACGTCTGGCGCGCACCGATCGGCCAAAACAGCCAAATCCAACATTCTGACCTCCCTGTCTGCCCGGTGGTTATTCCGGCTCGTTTTTATTGATAAATTTCACCGAGGATTTCTTAGCGATTCCCGTCAGGACGTTAATAATGTCCTGGTAGTTAGTGGCGAGAAACACGTTATCGCCCGCGCAGTGGTTGCGCCACAGATCGAGAGCGGTGGCCGTTTCTGAGCTATTGACGGTGAAAATAAAGAATATATCCGCCAGTTGCGTAGACGTCCCCTCAGGATAGCGCAGCAGCCCTTCTCTGATGCGTTTGCACAAATCATATTGATCAAATAGTTTTCGGGTCAGAGTGCCGCCATCAATATCAATACCATCTGATATGACAATGATTGCTTTCCTTGGGTTATTTCCTTTGGCGATAACGGGAAGCGCGCGCAGTAGTCCTGAAGTGACATAGGTTGTGCCATCAGTGACATTCATCTCCCTGAATTTATCGATTATCTGGCGATCGCTGGTTAACTCAATAAGATAAGAGGCTGGCTTCGCCGTCTTACTCTTCAGAATATCGCTGGCTGCACTGGCACTAATACTACCAAACGTCGAATAACAATCATAAAGAAACGGCCGATTATTAATGATATTAACGACATATTCAAAAGTTTTTACAGATTCTTCTGAAAACATATAACCGTCCGCAACTAAACCGTCAAAATCCGTCGTTACAGTATTGAAGATTGTCCGTTGTGAATACGCATAATACATAAGCTCATGCGCCGTTGCGCGGTTTTCCTTAAATTCAGAATAATGATTAAAAAGATTAGATCGGGGATCAGCATCACAACTATGTTTGGCTTTTCCAACACCACTACCGAACTGATCGTTTTGAACGCACCAGCCTCTACTAACCATGTTGTTTATAGTATATCCGGTCGCCGGAGAAACGACATTTTGATACCAGGCGTAGAGTAATGAATCATAATAATATGATTGCATTAATTCCGTGGGAGTATCTATTGTGGTTGTAAATCTCATTTTATTATACCAAAAATCGAGGTCTATTTTTGAATATTTCGGAAGAAATTTCCCTACATAAGAACAACCAAACCTCTTTCCTCCGGCGATATTCTCACCAGGAAGAATAACGGATACCCCTGCAGTAAAGGGAATAATCCCTACGGTATTCGTCACCGCGTCATCATTTAAAACCTCGCCAATAAATTCCGTGACGACTTTACGTAACAGCTCGATCCTGGTCAGGCCGGGCTCTGATGACGAACTTAACATCGACCCTGAAAAATCCAGTACCAGCGCGTAGTCCGTCGGGTATTTTATCTCTTCGATTGTGCGCCTGACCACACCCGCCCCGCCGTCGGCGCGGATATCCACCGCGGAGTCAAAACCCACCTCTTCCTGAGCGCCGATCATCGGGCTAACGCTGATCTTACCGCTGGCGGTATAATCCACGGAATCCAGTTTACTCGTTTCCGTCTTGCTGTAATTCACCGCCACTGTTACGAGCAGATCGTTTTTGGCGATCGTCGCGTCTGGCACATAGTAGCTAAGGTAATTATGCAACAGGGTAATATTCTCCGCTTTATCCGCCGCGGTGGTATTGCGGTTATCGGCCATGGCCACCGCCAGCACGCCCTGATTCAGACCATCCGCCAGCCTGGCGCGGCTGCTTTGTAAATTCGCGCCGTCCCAGGCGACGGAATAAAACATCATCAGCAGCGGGAACATAATGGCAAACATCACGGTTATCGCGCCGTACTCCTGGCGTAAAGGACGTACGATAAAGCGTAAAAACAGGCTTCGCATAATTTTCACCTCGTCCATAAGGAACGGTATTAACGCGGGATAACCGCATTGCTGATAGAGATATCGCCGATCTGAATTCCGGCGCGGTTCAACGCGCGTTTAAACCAGCTCTCGCCCCCCGGGACGCATATCGTCACCTGATAAACCGGTAGCCAGCGCCCTTTCGCATCCCACGGCGACAGCGCCGCAATTTGCGTACCGGTTATCGCCAGCCTGCTGCGACAGCTCCCGGTTCCGCGGGTGAAAGACTGGGTATTCAATACGTTTTTTTGCGCCTTGCTGCCGCTGGGTTGAAAAAAGACGGCCTCCACCACCAGCTGATAGGGGCTACCGGCCAGGCGGCTCTCCTCCAGTAAAACGCCGGCCAGATCGTAAAGGTCGCTGACATCCTGCTGGCTTAGCTCCTCTTTTTCACCGTAGAAGGCGCTCCGTTCGCGCACAACGCTGGCCAGCGAATGGGTTACCCGCTGCAGGTAGCTTTTATTCAGAAAGACGGCGCTGAAATCCACCAGCAGCGCGCACAGCAGAAAAAAAACCACGAAGTACAGACCGGCCTCGATCGCGACGGATCCACGATCGCCGCGCAGATAGCGTTGTATATCGCCCATCGTTTTACTCATCATTTTCCGTCTCGCGCTGAAATTCCTGCACCAGTAAAATTTTGCGGCTCAATTCACGAATGACGCTTTGGACAGGAAAGAAAAAAAACAGCGGCTGATAGTCGGTGGTCAGCTGATAAAAGGCTAACGGCTTATGGCTCGCATCCGCTGTGGTGCAGGTATGGTGAATCACCGCGGAAATATTGTCACACCAGGCCACCGACAGCTCGACATGGACATCGCGTGAAATCAGCGGCCAGTCCGCCATCCGTTTATTGATTTCATCATTAAAATAGTGCTGATAGTTTTCCGGCGCCCGGGTAATCGCGGCAATGTGCCCCGACTCGGCGATAATCAGATCCAGCGCCGAGGAGATAAAGACCACCCGACACATCTCGGCAATAAAAAGGATCGAAACAATAAACGGAATAAACACCATCGAAAATTCCATCGCGGCAATGCCCTGCTCACCGCATAAATAATGGCGCAGGTTGCTTTTCGTCTTCTTTGACATACATTCACCAATCGTTATACCCATACCTGGAGCCAGTAGCCGCAGCTGATGGCCAGCGCATATGGCACCGTCGCGCGTTTGTCGCGGGCGAAGAAATAAAAGTACAGCAGGCTGGCAACCGAGAGCGGAATGCCGGCGACGGCGGTCAGCAGTAAAAAATCCCCGGTCTCCGAGGCTGACAACGCCACCGCCAGCGCACAGACCAGCTTAATATCGCCGGCGCCTACCAGATTCGCCGTCGCGGCGATAAACCCCAGCGCCAGCAGTATGCCGGGGAGAATGAACGCCGGATAAGGCATATGAGCAAATCCTGCGAGACATGAGAGCAGCAGTATCAGCAGCGTGGCCCGGTTAGGTATCCGACGCCAGCGTATATCCATATAGCAGATATAGATAAGCACTCCGCTGATTCCGGCGGTCAATAGCCATACGATATCCACGATAATCCCTCGCTCACCTCACGCTATTTAACAGAGAAACGTTTTATTCCGCTGAGCGCTTATCTGGTGCCGTCAGTTCATTAGTGTCAGAGCCCGACACGGCGCACGCCGGTAGCCAGGAAAAATAATGGGTTACGCTGTCCATAATTCGGCTGTCGCGATCGTAAAGTACCGGAGCCAACGCAATTGCATCGCTGAGAATATCCGCGGCCGTTAATTCCACCGCCTGCATCAGCCGATGGGCAAAAATATCGTCGGGGATTTGCGTCTCTTGCTGCAAATGGCGACTCAGAGGAAACAGCCATTGGTGATACCAGATCAGGCGCAGCTGAATTAACTCCTCCCGGTTACCCAGCACCGGCGCAACGGAAATAAACCCACAGCTCATATCCGCACAACATAATCTGACGGCCAGGGACATCGTTAACGGATCACTCATAATAATATTCCTGTGGCGGCTGGCGATCTGGCTGCGTCTGGCAAATGTCAGCAATGCCCGCCGCCAGCTGACGCAGCAGCCAGAAAAGCTGCCCGAGGGGCTCCTGCGCGGAGGCCACGACGGTCAGACACAAGGGAAAATGCTGCGTGGCAAGCTGCCAGAGCAGAATATTGTCTCGCGCACCCTCGATGGTAATGGCCTTCTGCTCCCCGGCGTCAATTTCATTCAGCATGGCGACGCCAACCCCCAGCAGAGAGCTGGTCATCGCCGCGATTTTATGTAGCCGCCCGGGATCCTCTTCTTTGAGAACCGCCGCGACTTCGTAACCATCGGCGGTCGCCACCAGCAGCTCCCCCATGATGGGATGGGCCTGGGCAAACTCCAGCAGCAGTTGCTGAATTCGCTGACTGAGTTCAGTAGACAGGGTACCGGCATCTTCAATGGCAAAAGGAAGTATGCTTGTCATCAGGAATACACCTCTTCATTATTTCTGGCACGCTCAAGCTGGCAAAACAGCACCTTCAGCAGGAGTAAGACCCTTTCCGGGCTGCGTGCATCCAGCGTAGCGACGGGAAAGCGCAGCCCCTCTTCCCGCAGCAGCCGCTGGTATTGTTCAATATCGGGTAAAGGGGATAAATCACACTTCACAATGCCCAGCAGCACGGTCGCATTCCCCGCCAGCGGGCCGGATTTCAGCGCCCGCAGCCAGCCGCGAGTCTCTTCCAGCGCTGCGGGCCGCTGATTATCGGCCAGCAGCAGGATACCCACGCTGCCACGTTCGAGGATCTCGCGCATAAACGTGAAGCGTTCCTGCCCCGGGGCGCCATAAAGCCGCATCCGGTTTTGCCCTCCGGGAATAGTCAGCTCGCCGTAGTCAAACCCCACGGTGGTGGTTTCTTTCGCCGTGACGATGCGGTCGGTTGCCCGCACGTCCGTTGACACGACGTTGATTTCACTGACGCTGCGGATAGCCGTGGTCTTACCCGAACCGCTGCGCCCTACCAGGATCACCTTATAGTCTTTCATCATCCCGAACCTTATCTCCTCCGCCCGCTTGGCGCAGGCGGAGCGACTTATAAAATGACGATCGCCTCTTCGACATCCGTCACTTTGCGTCTGGCCAGCGCCAGATTGCCATTGCGGCGATCGAGAATGGTATAAACGAACACGCCGTCCACCGCCTTCACCGGCCGCAGTATGTGATACTGCTTGCCCAGCGTAATCAGGATGTCTTCCACCTCATCCCCGCTGGCCATTAACTTCAGCATCTTGATATTGGCGCGCAGGACATCGGTAATGGCCGCCGCGGCAATTTCGATATCCAGACCGGCGGAACCCACGCCGTGCAACAGCATGCCATTACGCGCATCCACCAGCGCGGCACCCAGCGCGCCATCGAGGTTGACCAGCCCATCCAGCAACTTTTCCATTTCAGCCATTATTTTCTCCTGTGGTTTTATCCCGTTATGATTAATCTGTGACTTTCAGGTCATGAAGAACTTCTTTAACATTTGCCAGTAAGATATTGTCGATAGAGAGCCCTTCGACTTTCAGTTTTAATATCTGGCACCACGGCTTCATGCCCGGCGTATAGCAGCTGACCACCGCATGAACCTCTGAGGTTAAACAGAGTTCTTCATTGATGGCCGCATGCAGCGTATATTTATCGCCGGCGCGGAAACGTTCGGTACCGGGCGGCGCAAACTCATGGATAATAATCGGCGAATATTCCCGCAGCGCGGCAATCTCAGAGAGTGATTTCTCCCAGTTAAGCACGGCCGGAATAATACTTTCACCGCTCTCCCACGGCCGGGATAGCGACGTATCCGGCCTGGTGCGGTAGCCGCGCAGCACGCCGTCCGCGCCAATCATCAGATGCGAAACGCCCGCCGGTACCTGCACCAGCAGATTCTGGTATTCATAAATTTTCATAATAATGATTTCCGTATAAAAACAGGCTACGCGGTTCAGCCATAATAAATATCAAATATCAGTCGTTCCCCGGGGACCCTGTTGGCGGCCAGGCGGAATACTTTCGTTTTTGCCAGCGAATGGGTGAATTCAAACTCGATTAAAACAGCATCCGTCTGATTCTGATAAAACGTCAATTTGCTGATGTTAGGGTATTCTCTGGGAATATCATTAGCCGCCCGCAGCAACGCGGGCCCCAGTCTGACATTGTGTAATTCAAAAATACGCTTATTTTTATCCGCGCTGGGCAGCTCGCGGAAATTAATCGCCTGCCGCGACTCCAGGGTCATGCGGAAATAGCCGGGATGACGCCCGGAGCGAACCGCAGAAACGTCTTTCAGACCGCGGGTTAACGACAGGGAGGCCTTTTCCGGCAGCCCTGCCGGCTTCGCCGTCGGCTGATTATCCAGCAGCCGGGCGATCTCATCCTCAGCGGGGACCGGCGTAGCTTGGGCGACAGTCGTGCGCACCAACGGCAGCGCTACGCCGGCCTGCGCGGCAGTCTTCATCGGCAGCGCAGCGCTTTTCGCTATCGACAGCGGAGCCGGAGCCGAGGGCGCAGCGGACCGCACCTGCGGACGCGGATTCACTTTCGCCAGGGCTTCCATCAGCCCTTCGCTACGGTCGGCCATCTTTTCCTGCTGCAGGATACTTTCGGCAGCATTGAAATCCTGGAGCTTCACCAGCACGTAGACGAGGTTATGCAGAACTTTCTGGCTCGCATGCCCCCTGCCATAGAGAGAAAAAAGATAATCTCGGGCAGTGGCGTAATCGTTTTGCATGATGGCCAGCATCGCCAGATTGTTAATCACGATATCGTCATCAACAAAGCGCTGCCGCGCTTGATTAAACGCCCGGGCGGCGCCGGTAAAATCGCCATCCTGCGCCAACAGGATACCCTGCATATTCCAGGCTTCACCGCTTTTAGGGTTCTGCCCGATCACACGGGAGACCACCGCCTGCGCTTCGCTATAACTCCCGAGCTCCATTAGATTTTTACTTGCCAGCAATAACGCCCGCTCATCAGGATTGTTAGCGATGAGCGGCTGCAGATACTGGCGGGAAGAGTCGAAATCTTCCGCCAGATAATAGTATTCCGCCAGCCGGTAACGGGTATCCTGATCTTCCTTGCGGCTGAGCTTTTCACGGTAGAGCTTGATCAAGCCGTTATAGTTATTGACCTTACTGAGAATATATTCACGCTGACTATCATTCAGTTCGCCGCTGCCGGTTTGATTCTGGCAGCCGCTCAGCACAAAGAGCGCCAGAAACGCCGCACGATAGATTAATTTGACCACATTGACACCATCCCTATAAACCCCGGTCCCGCAACGATGACCAACAGTGGAAACATGATGAAAGCGATCATCGGCAACGTCATTTTTGCCGACAGGCTGGCCACCTTCTCCTCCGTATTCAGCAGCTGCAGCTCGCGCATCTCTTTAGAGAGATCGATCAGTACCTGATATATCGAAGAGCCGTATTTAATACTCTGCTGTAAGGTCGAGCACAGCATTCTGACTTCGGTCCCCGGCACCTCCTCATAGAGCTGCTCGAGGGCGGCGTTAATACCGTTCACCTCCGTTTTGAGCATCGCCCTGTCGAACAGGGTGGCGATATTGGGATTAATGGCATAGGTATTATCGGCGATATAGCGTAAGGCTTTTTCAATGGTCATTCCGGACTGTACGCAAACCGCCAGCATATCGATAACAAACGGCAGGTCGTCAGAAATCCTTTTCATATGCTTTTTAATAGTCATTTCCTTTACCAGATTCGGTAACAAAATAACCACCACCACACAGGCTAAAATGCAGAGAAATAGAACCTCGCGGGAAAATATATATATCCCGGACGTATCAATTAACACCAGCAGTAGCGTCGCGCCGACGACGGTTAACGTTTTAGCGACAATATTTTTATCCAGCATCGCGGTCCAGGAGACCAGCCGACTGGTTTTCCTCATTATCCGCTCAACCGGCGTCGTATTATCCTGCGGGGTAAAAGCGTACTGCTGGCTACTCTGCTCCAGCAGGTGATAAAGACGCTCCCGGCGCCGTTTCAACAGCCAGACCCGCGTTAACCCTCCGGCGCCCAAAACCAGCAGCGTCAGCGCAATAATATAAAACATATGCCACCTATATTTTATTCATCATCATCCAGACAATCAGCAGACCCAGCAGAATGCTGCAAATGGCGTAATAGAGCATCAGCTGGCCCGTCGGGTGGTGCAGTAAAATGTCGAAATTAGCCGGCGACTGATATTTCAGGAAGAAAAAGAAAAAAATGGGAATAGCCGTCAGGATCTTAATCGACATGCGGACTTCCGACGTCATGGCATACTTTTTCTTCTCCAGCACCCGGGCGTTCGAGATCAGCGAACCAAGACGCGACATCACCTCTTTGACCTGCCCCCCGCCTTTCATGTTCAGCTGTACGGTAATGATGAAAAAGTAGTATTCACTAAACGGCAGGCGCCGCCACGAGGCCATAAAAACGTTTTCCGCATCTTCACCAATTTCCAGACGCTGCGCTATCTGTCGGAATTCATCGCCGAGCGCGCCGTCAATCTTTTGCCCGCACTGCTCTATCCCCTGAATAACGGAGTTGCCGGCGCGGATGGAGCTGTTAATAATATTCAACGCCTCCGAAAACTGAGCATCAAATTGCAGGCGCATTTTTTTCTTGCTGTTGAGATACAGACCATACAGGGTCAGCGCAAAGCATGCCGGATGGATAATGACCGGACTCAGGTTCAGGTAATTCTGGTTAACGTACAGGCTGGCGGCCTGGACCAGCAGCAGAATCAGCCCGTGGCGCAAGGCGATACTGCGCTGTTTGCCCAGCAAATGAAGACACATATCGCCCATAACGCGCGATAACCAGCCGCCCAGCGGGTGACGCAGCAGTCGCCTCGTCATCTCCACCCGATTGCGGGCAGCATCTGCCTGCTGCAAACGCTGCATGCGCTTCTGCTGGCGATACCACAGCCCCAGCTGGATAACCCCTGCCAGCAGCAGAAAGCTAAAAATGATCATCATCATGGCATCCGGTTCCCGAACAGTTGTTTTAAAGGTTCAAGCAGGCCATGCACCAGCGCCTGGCGGTAAACCGCCGAACGCTGCAGCAGCCCAAAACAGGTGAACGTTCCCTGAATCTTCCCGTACTCGTTGCGATCCGCTTCGGCGCCGAAGCTGAAGATGTCCTGCAGGATAATATTGTCCCCTTCCATGCCCATCACCTCGGCGATATTGATAACCTTGCGCGAACCATCCGGCAGGCGCGATACCTGGACGATGATGTTGACCGCCGAGGCGATATTGCGGCGTATAGCCGCCAGCGGCAGCGAGGCGCTGGACATCATGATCATGCTTTCCAGACGCGCCAGCGCGTCGCGCGGCGAGTTGGCGTGCAGGGTGGACATTGAACCGTCGTGACCGGTGTTCATGGCCTGCAGCATCTCAAACGCCTCCTCGCCGCGGCATTCGCCGACGATGATCCGGTCCGGGCGCATACGCAGCGCGTTCACCACCAGATGGCGCATATTCACCACGCCCTGGTTTTCTGAACCGGCCATCCGCGTCTCAAGACGAACCACGTGCGGCTGCTGCAAACGCAGCTCCGCGGCATCCTCCAGGGTTAGCACCCGTTCGTCTTCATTGATGTATTGCGACATCGCGTTAAGCAGCGTGGTCTTCCCCGACCCCGTCCCCCCGGAGACGATAATGTTGACCCGGCAGCGGCTGGCGATGACCAAAAAATTAGCCATCATTTCGTTCATGCTGCCGTACTCCACCAGGTCCGCCAGCGATTTCTTTCCCTTGCCAAACTTACGAATGGAGATCGACGCGCCGTCCAGCGCCACCGGCGCAATCACCACGTTCAGACGGCTGCCGTCCGGCATCCTTGCGTCCACCAGCGGCTGGGAATCATCCACCCGACGCCCCACTCTGGACACCAGCCGCCGGGCGATATCGGTGAGCTGATCGTTATTGAGAAAATGTTTATCAACCTGTTCAAGTTTGCCGAAGCGCTCGACAAAAATGCGATCCGGACCATTAACCAAAATATCGCTGATGGTGTCGTCTTCCATTAATTCCCGCAGCGGGCCGTAGCCGGTGATCTCATCGGTAACCAGCTCACACAGATCGTGGCTGGCGCGGGTGGATAAATACCTGCCGCTGCTATTTACCTGCCGCGTAATCACCTCACTGATTTCACGAAACAACGCCTCGCGGTCGTGACGCAGCGCGTCAACCCGTTCTAAATCGACGCTCTTCAGCACCTGCTCGCGAAAATAGAGCAGTGATTCAAAGCTCTCCGTATCCATCGCTTTCGTTATCCTTAAAAGTTATGTCCCCGCCGTGCGGCGAAGTCCGCCATCCGCTATGATTTACGGTCGGGACGTAATGTGAATAACGATGAAAATAACCTCCTCTTTGCCGCCTCAGCTTCGGCTTTACCCAGCAGGCTCTGCGCGGCAAAACGCCAGAGCGGGGTGGCCGACAGCGGCTGGTTTTTCTTAACGTTCCACGGATTGATCACCGCCAGCGGGCACCCCAGATACTGCTCAATATCGTCATTGTGCAGCTCATCGCCGTGCGCGGGGTGATTCTCATTGAGACAGATGAAGACCCGCAGCTCTTTGCCGCCGCGCGACAGGTCAACGCGCTGTTTCTCATCCAGCAGATACTTCGCCACCCGCAGCGCGCTTAGATCGCGGTTGACCACCAGAATCAAGGTGCTGGAGTGCGTAAAGACCGTCTCAAGATGCTCATAGGGTTGGGCGTAGACGCCGTGATCGAACATCACCAGATTGAAAGGATTAAAGTGACTATCCTCATAGGTCCAGGCAGCATCCAGCGGTTCAATTCGCGCGGATTGATGGGGCCCCATCGCCGTGATCGCCCCGTCTCTGGGCAACGTGCGGGAGGTCATTAAATCAAGATCCCGGCTGCCGCTGGCGCCCTGCACCAGCAGAGACGGGATCGATGTCTGCATACCGATGGCCTGAAACAGCTGCCAGGCTACGGTAGTGGTGCCCGCGCCGCCTTTACAGCCCAGCAGGCTGATTTTCATCATGCTACGCGGCGCCAGCACGCTGTCAGGCTGCTGAAGCTGCCCGGCCAGCTGCGCCAGCTGGGACTGGATATGCAGGTAGCAGACGCCGGCGCTCATCAGCGCCTGAGCGAAAGCGATGGAATCGTTGTGGCCTAAAAAGACCTGACGTGCGCTGGCAGGAATCAGCAGCGTAGCCGTTTCACATATCAGCGTGACGTCATTGCAGTTGCCGATATCAATAATCACCGTCGCGGCGCCGCGTAAAATGCTGTCGTCCTGCAGCGCAAAAAAATCCAACGGGTGGCTAATAATGTTATTAAAGTTATTGATTAATAACAAACTGCTAATATCAGAGAGCATCTCTTTATCGGGGGAGATGACCATAATTGACTGCCCGGCCCCCTTTTTCGCTTTATGCGCGACTTCTGGCTCGCTTTTCTTTTTGGCATCCGAAAACAACTTCATCTTTCACTCCAGAATATTTTAATGACGCGAGGCGGTTAGCGGGCAAAGCCGCCCTGTTCCAGAAAGCGTCCGGCATCACTATTTAAACGCTCTTCGCGCATTTTCTGGTCGACACCGACGTTGAAGAACAGTTTTTCCACCGAGCTGCGGTGAAAGGACGGCAACGACATCTTGCGGGCCGCCGCTTCTGGCTGCGGCTTCACCAGATTCACCGTGGCGAAGACCACCAGTTCGCTTTTGCTTCTTTCGGTCATCGAGCTGCGGGCCAGCGCCCCCAGAACCGGGATATCGCCGATAAACGGCACTTTGGTGAGCGACTCTTTATCCGCCTCGCTTAATAAGCCGCCGATGACGAAGCTGTCGCCATCCGCCAGCTCGATGGTTGAGCTGGAACGTCGGGTGCGCATGGTGGGGATCTGATAGTCGTTATAGGCGTATGAGCCGGTGACGCTGCTTAACTCATTGGAGACATACAGGCGTATCTTCTGCCGTTTTTCGACCTTAGCGGTGATATTCAGGCGAATACCGTACTCTTTATACTGCACGGTGACCGAGTCCTGATCTTTCACCATAATCGGAATTTCGCCGCCCACCAGGAAGCTGGCGGACTCTCCGGAAAGCACGGTGAGGTTCGGCTGCGCCAGCACCCGGGCGATAGCGTCATTTTTGACGGCGTTAATCAGGGTGCTGATATTTCCGGCGTCAAAACCGCGGCGGAAGCCGAGCAAATTGAACATCCCGGGGCTGTTCACGCTGCTGCCGCTGCTGATAATGCTGTCCAGCGTCAGGCTGCTCCACTCGATGCCCAGGTTATCGGTAAACTCTTTGCTGACCTCCACCACGGTCAGCTTGACGTTGACCTGGTTCGAGGACGGGAGTTGTAAGCGGTTAATCACGTTGTCATAGACTTTGGCGACCGCAAAACGGGTGTTTTCACTGCTGTCGCTGCCGCCGTTGCTTTTCCCGCCGCCATCTCCGGATCCCACCAGGCTGCCGACCAGCTGATAGACCCCGTCGCGGGTCTCTTCATCGGGCACCGTGCCGCTCAGGATCCACGTGGCTTTATCGGCATTCTGGAAGCGTTTCACCTCCACCGTATTGCCGGGGTATTCACGCGCCACGCGCTGGCGAATGTCGCTCAGAAAAGGGTCAACATCCACGCTGAGATTCATCAGGATTTTCGCCTGCGCGCCATAGACCACCAGTTCGGTGCTGCCCAGCTTGCGGGCATACAGCACGATATTTTTATCGTTGACGATTTTGTAATCGGCAACGGTCGGGTCTGACACAAACACCGTATTAACGGCGCTGCCAAAGCGCAGCGTTTTCGATTGCCCGGGTTTGAGATTGACCACCTCAGCCTTCACCCCCAGGGAAAACGCGCAAAACACCAGCAGCACAAACAGCCTTTTAATGCAGAACAAACGTTGAGTCATGTTTTAAAATATCCCTGTATCCGGGGTTCCATGGTGCATATAAGCCGCCCGAGGTCAGGCGACGGTTTAACCTCGCAGCTCGTTAATTTCGCTGGCGAGCTTTGCAGGAACGGGAGGTAGATTAAAAATCACATCGTCACTGACCGGCCATGTCGCCTCCAGCGATGGGAGCGCAATGGTCGATTTCCCCTCCGGGGAGGTTGCCGCCGGGAACAGGAGAACATTCGCCAGCTCGCCACCCAGCCCTTTCAGCATCTTGACCTCGCGGTCCTGCAACTCCACGACCAGCTGGCTACCCTTTTCCACCACGCTGACGCCGTTATTGACCACCGTTTTGGCCGGGCGAATCGCCAGCACCCGCTTATTGCCCATCAGCGGTTTCAGACGGTTATAAAGCTGATTTTTTTCCCGGGACTGGTCGGCGCCCACTTCCAGGGTATCTTCATGTTTGGGGTATATCCGGCGATAGGAGAGATAAATATCCACGCCCTGCCCGGCCTTGACGTTGTTTAATAAATAGTTGTCTGATTTATTCAGCTCGAAGGTGTAGAGAATATTTCCCGGCTGTAAAAACAGGGTCAGGTATTCATTGCTGCCCGGTTCCGCCAGTAACCCCGGCAAAATCCATGAATTCGCCGACACCGCGCTTTTTAACGCCCAGTTATCGAGGCTTTTACCGACGAGATTAAACTGGACGTCGCTACTACCGACCTCAACCGTGACAGTTTTAATCTGAAAGTCCCCGGCCCGTAATACCGTGCTGGCGTCTAAATCTCGGGCGGCCACCGCCACGCTGATGGTCTGCTGCGGTTTTTTTTCTGGCTGGCTGGCCTGCGGAAGGGCCGCCGGGTGGGATTGGTTAAAATAGAAAAACAGCCCCAGAATACCGACAACGATCATCACCACATAAACCAGCAGACCGCCTCTTTTCATATTCATTGTTTTCCACTTTGCGTTGACAGTAACCATGTATCCGGAATTCACAAATACGGACATCGCGTCCTGCTATGCCCGTATTAAAACCATTAATGAGCGTGCAAAGACTTATGGCGCAGGGGTACCGCCACCGCCAAGTTGCATAGAGCTATTAACCTTAGTTTCGATATTATCAAAAATCCCATCCAACAATTTTTCTACGGTTCCATCCGCACCGAAGATAGTGGCGACAACGGCGGCCACGCCAGCGATGACAATCGCGTACTCAACGGCGGTGACGCCTTTTTCATTACGTTTGAAATCATGAATGCATCCAGCGACACAGGTATAAGCAGCCAGATACTTGTCATAAACACGATTTAGCATTACCAGTTTCCTTATTTAACCATCATTCAATATTTAAATTTATATGTCGCCCAAAATATATTCACAGAAAGAATTAATCTTTCGCTCATTGATATTCTCCGGGCGACAGAAGAATAGCCTGATAATTCTGTCGGCAGCTAATATTTATAATCGATCGATTTCATCTTAGTTAATAGCCAAAAACTATCACTTAACAATTAACGATCGTTATGACCGATCATTAATGACAAGAAAAGAAGATAAAAGGAGTACTAATCGTTTATAAATCAGGCATTCGTGGCAGTGCTTTTCAGCGTAACGTTGCCACAGCGAAGTATTATTCTCACCGCGTGCTTTCATAATAAATAAACAACTCAACAACCATTTTATTCGATAAAAATCAACATTCAGTATTTAGCGCTGGTTTCGCTGTTAAATTCGCAGCTTAACTATCTTTTCTCACAACAGCGAAGTGGTTTATCTCTTACAATATATGGCGAATATCGATACCCAGCACACATATAAACAACAAATCATTAAAACACTGAAAATTCCTAAAATAACTCACAATAACTGCCCACCCGCCTTCTTTAATTAACCGAAAGAACGATATCAGGCAGGGTAAAATAATATAAGAGAACTAAAAGACAGGATAGAAACCTGGTTTATTCCGGAGGCGCGCGAGGTAACGGTGGCGCAAAAACAGCGCCGTCATCAGCGGAGTCATCTTAGAGAAAGCAGATAGATAAGCAGATTGCACGACGGAAAATGAAATATTCTGGACTTTGCTCTTATTACAGAATAAATGGCGAACAGATACCGGTTCATCATGAGGCATCTCAGCGGCACACGGGCTGTGCCGCAAGCGGCAAAGCCCGTAGCTTTCCGGCGTTTTAGATTGTCACCATGCCGCGCACCCCTTCCGCTTCCATATCCGCGCCCTTTCCCTGCTGAATAATCGCCCCGCGCGACATCACCAGATAGCGGTCCGCCAGCTCGGCGGCAAAATCGTAGAACTGCTCGACCAGCAGAATCGCCATATCGCCACGGTTCGCCAGCTGACGAATCACCTCGCCAATCTCTTTGATCACCGAGGGCTGAATACCTTCCGTGGGCTCATCAAGAATCAGCAACTGCGGGCGGCTGGCCAGCGCGCGGCCAATAGCCAGCTGCTGCTGCTGGCCGCCGGAGAGATCGCCGCCGCGGCGCTGCTTCATAGTTTTCAGTACCGGAAATAGCTGGTAAATCTCCTCCGGTACCTGGCTGGCCTCTTTGGCCGGAAAACGCGACAGGCCCATCAGCAGGTTCTCTTCCACCGTCAGACGGGGAAAGATCTCACGCCCTTGCGGGACGTAGGCGATCCCGGCCTGGACGCGCTGGTGGGGTTTACGCTGGGTGATCGGTTTATCCTGCCAGATGACCTCGCCGCTGCGCGCCGGCAGCAGCCCCATCAGGCACTTCAGTAAAGTGGTTTTCCCCACTCCGTTGCGCCCCAGCAGGCAGGTAATTTCCCCCTGCCGAGCCGCAAAGTTCACCCCGCGCAGAATATGGCTGCCGCCATAATATTGATGTAACTCATTAACCTGTAGCATCCGCGCTCCTTAACGCCCGAGATAAACTTCAATCACCTGCTCGTTGGCCTGCACCTCGCGCAGCGAACCCTCCGCCAGCACCTGCCCCTGATGCAGCACCGTCACCCGGTCGGCGATGGTTTCAACAAAGCCCATATCGTGTTCCACCACCATCAGGGAGTGCTGTCCGGCAAGGGTACGAAACAGCTCGGCGGTGTACTCGGTTTCGGCATCGGTCATCCCGGCGGCAGGTTCGTCCAGCAGCAGCAGATGCGGCTCCTGCACCAGCAGCATGCCGATCTCGAGAAACTGCTTTTGCCCGTGCGAAAGCAGCCCCGCCGGCCGGGCGCGTTCGGCATCCAGCCGCAGCAGGCGCAGGATTTCGCTGATGCGATCCTCCTGCTCGCCGTTCAGCCGCGCCCGCAGGCTGGCCCAGACCGATTTATCGCCTTTCAGCGCCAGTTCGAGGTTTTCCGCCACGCTGAGCGCTTCAAACACCGTCGGCTTCTGAAATTTACGCCCGATCCCCTGGCGGGAGATGGCGATGGGGTCCAGCGCGATTAAATCTATCGACTGGTCGTACAACGCCCGGCCGCTCTGCGGGCGAGTTTTGCCGGTGATCACATCCATCAGGGTGGTTTTCCCGGCGCCGTTCGGCCCGATCACGCACCGCAGTTCGCCAACGCCAATCTCCAGCGAGAGGTCCGTCAGCGCCTGAAAACCGTCGAAATTAACGTTGATCTTCTCCAGTTGCAGCACCGGGTCGGTCTGCTCGCGAAAGCGGTCCGTCGGCTGCTGGCGGGTAAACAAACCTTCATCCGGTTGCATCAGCGGTCTCCTTTGCGCAGCAGGCCGATCACCCCGCGCGGTAAAAATAGCGTGACGATGATAAAAATCAGCCCGAGGAACAGTTGCCAGTACTCCGGCATGGCGACGGTAAACAGGCTCTTCGCGCCGTTGACCAGACCGGCGCCCAGCACCGGGCCGATTAAGGTGCCGCGACCGCCGAGCGCCACCCAGATTGCCGCTTCGATCGAGTTAGTCGGCGACATCTCGCTGGGGTTGATGATCCCGACCTGCGGGACGTACAGCGCCCCCGCCAGCCCGCACAGCACCGCCGACAGCGTCCACACCAGCAGCTTGAACCCGCGCGGGTCGTAACCGCAGAACATCAGACGGTTCTCCGCGTCGCGCACCGCGGTTAAAATACGGCCAAATTTACTCTTCGCCAGCAGATAGCCGATCCATAACGTCAGCAACAGCAGCAGCACCGTCGCCATAAACAGCGCCGCGCGGGTGCTGGTGGCGGTGATGGAAAAGCCGAGCAGCGTGGTGAATCCGGTAAAACCGTTGTTACCGCCAAAGCCGGTTTCGTTACGGAAGAAGAGCAGCATCCCGGCATAGGTCAATGCCTGGGTCATGATGGAGAAATAGACCCCTTTGATTTTCGAGCGAAAGGCAAACCAGCCGAACACCAGCGCCAGCAGCCCCGGCACCAGCACCACCAGCAGCATCGCCCAGGCAAAATGTTGCGTCCCCCACCAGAACCACGGCAGCGCATCCCATGACAGAAAAGACATAAACGCCGGCAGGCCGTCCCCCGCCGCCTGGCGCATCAGATACATCCCCATCGCATAGCCGCCGAGGGCGAAGAAAATTCCGTGGCCCAGCGACAGCATCCCGGCGTAGCCCCAGACCAGGTCCAGCGCCACCGCCACGATGGCATAGCAGAGGATTTTTCCGGTGAGGGTCAACAGCCAGCTCGAGACCGCCAGCGGATGCGACTGCGGCAGCAGCGCCAGAAACGGCATACTTAACAACCCCAGCACCAGGAGTACGCCGAGCCATTGCAGCGGTCGCGGCGCCTTACGCGCCAATGTTAAGGTAATTGGTTGGCTCATCAGTCAATAACCCTCCCTTTTAAGGCAAACAGGCCCTGCGGACGTTTCTGAATAAACAGGATGATCAGCACCAGGATCAGGATCTTGCCCAATACCGCTCCCAGCTGCGGTTCGAGGATTTTATTGAAGATGCCGAGGCCAAAGGCGGCCACCACGCTCCCCGCCAGCTGGCCAACGCCGCCGAGCACCACCACCAGGAAGGAGTCGATAATATAGCCCTGGCCGAGTTCCGGCCCGACGTTGCCAAGCTGCGACAGCGCCACGCCCCCCAGCCCGGCGATCCCGGAACCGAGGCCAAACGCCAGCATATCCACGCGCCCGGTCGGCACGCCGCAGCAGGCCGCCATCGCCCGGTTCTGCGTCACCGCCCGCACGTTCATCCCCAGTCGGGTTTTATTCAGAATCAGCCAGGTAAAGAACAGCACCAGCAGCACGAATCCCAGTACCGCCAGGCGGTTCCACGGCAGGATCAGGTTCGGCAGAACCTGCAGGCCGCCGGAGAGCCACGCCGGGTTCGCCACTTCAAGGTTCTGAGCGCCGAACAGCATGCGCACCAGCTGGATCAGCATCAGGCTGATGCCCCATGTCGCCAGCAAGGTCTCGAGCGGACGACCATAAAGGTGGCGGATAATGGTGCGCTCGAGCGCCATGCCGATACCGCCGGTAACCAAAAATGCCACCGGCAGCGCAATCAGCGGATAAAAAGCCAGCCACTGCGGCGCCAGCTGGGCGAGCGCCTGCTGCACCAGCCAGCAGCTGTAGGCGCCGATCATCAGCATTTCGCCATGCGCCATATTGATCACCCCCAGCAGCCCGTAGGTAATGGCCAGCCCCAGCGCCGCCAGCAGCAGCACCGAACCCAGCGATAGCCCCATAAAAGCCTGACCGAGAATATCGCCGAGCAGCAGGCGCTGTTTAATCTGGCTCAGACTTTTCGCCGCCGCCTCGCGCACCCGGGCATCGGGCTCATGGTGCAGATCGGTATAGGGGATCAGCAGAGCCTGGGTTTCCGGGTCCACCGAGTGCCCGAGTCGTTCAACGGCGGCCAGCCGCCGGGCGCTGTCCGGACTGGCAAGCTGCAGACGGGCCAGCGCAATTTCCAGCTGGCTTTTGACCCCCTCGTCGGTTTCTACCGTCAGCCGTTGCTGCAATAGTCCGTCCATTTCCGGGGTGGCTTCCCGCTGCAATGTTTTCGCCGCCGCCGCCCTTTCAGTGACACTGTCACTGACCAGCAGATGCGTCGCCAGCGCGCCGGCGACCAGATTACGCAAGCGGTTGGTGAGACGCACCGGTTTTGTGCTGCCCTGTGGCGCCGGGGCGGCCCCCAGCGCCTGCTGCTGGCTGAAGGCGTGGCCGCCTTCGTCCGCCACCAGGGTTTCCGCTTTCAGCGCCCGCAGCAGCGGCAGCCGCTGCGCGTCCGGCGCGGCGGCCCACTGCTCCAGCAGGCGCGCCTGCTGAGTGCGGTTGGCCGCCACAAAATCATCCGCGTCCGCTGCCTGCGCCCGCCACGGCACTATCAACACCAGTAGCGCGAGGTAATAACCCAACATGCGCCATGTGCTCATGAGTCTCTCCTTGTGTGTGTCATCTCCCCGTTAACGCTGACGAAGATAGCGCGGGGATCCGGGACATCCCCGGTCGCGCTGACCGGGGCTACGGTGATGCAGCCCGGGCAAGGCGCTCACGCCGCGCCCGGGAGAGATGCGCTTAATTGGCGGCGGTTTTCACCGGATGATCGGGCTTCTTATCGTTACCGGCGATCCACGGACTCCACGGCTGGGCACGTACCGGCTCATCGGTCTGCCAGACGACGTTAAACTGGCCGTTGCCTTCAATTTCACCAATCATCACCGGCTTATGCAGATGGTGGTTGGTGGCGTCCATCGTCAGGGTGAAACCTGACGGCGCGTTGAAGGTTTGCCCGGCCATCGCATCCCGCACCTTATCAACATCCGTGGTACCGGCTTTGGTCACCGCCTGGGCCCACATATGCAGCCCCACCCAGGTCGCTTCCATCGGATCGTTGGTCACCACGGTGTCGGCGTTCGGCAGCTTATGGGCTTTGGCATAGGCGCGATAGTCGGCAACGAACTGTTTATTCGTCGGGTTATCAACCGATTCAAAGTAGTTCCACGCCGCAAGGTTGCCTACCAGCGGTTTGGTATCGATACCGCGCAGCTCCTCTTCGCCCACCGAGAAGGCCACGACCGGCACATCGGTCGCCTTCAGGCCCTGGTTTGCCAGCTCTTTATAGAACGGCACGTTGGAATCGCCGTTGATGGTGGAGACCACCGCGGTTTTGCCGCCGGCCGAGAATTTCTTAATATTGGCGACGATAGTCTGGTAGTCGCTGTAGCCGAAGGGGGTGTACACCTCTTCGATATCTTTATCCTGAATCCCTTTCGCATGCAGGAAAGCGCGCAGGATCTTATTGGTGGTACGCGGATAGACATAGTCGGTGCCCAGCAGGAAGAAACGCTTCGCCCCGCCGCCATCTTCGCTCAGCAGATATTCCACCGCCGGGATCGCCTGCTGGTTGGGTGCCGCGCCGGTGTAAAAGACGTTCGGCGACATCTCTTCGCCTTCATACTGCACCGGATAGAACAGCAGGCCGTTGAGCTCTTCAAATACCGGCAGGACCGACTTGCGCGAGACCGACGTCCAGCAGCCAAAAACCGCCGCCACTTTGTCCTGGGTCAGCAGCTGACGCGCCTTTTCCGCGAACAGCGGCCAGTTTGACGCCGGGTCGACCACCACCGGTTCGAGTTTTTTCCCCAGCACGCCGCCGCTGGCGTTAATGTCGTCAATCGCCATCAGCGCAACGTCTTTCAACGGCGTTTCGGAGATCGCCATCGTCCCGGAGAGCGAATGCATAATGCCGACCTTAATGGTGTCGGCGGCGTAAACCTGGAACGAGTAGCCCATGCTGATGACAGAGGCGGAGAGTGCGAAAGCTTTTAATAATGTTCGACGCTGCATGATTCACTCCTGAATATCGCAAAAACAAAAAATGAATTAACGACTAGCCGGAAGTGATAAGGCAAAAACGGTGCCAGGTTGTCTGGCGGCGGGAAGGCGCGGCGTGGCGCAGGAGAGAAAATACCGGCAGGCAGCGTTGCCTCAAAAAGGTGCAACGCTGCGCTATGAAGAGCGGTTACCAGACCTGGGCGGCGATCCCGGTGACCAGGCGGACTTTATCCCACTGCTGGGCTTCGGTCAGGGCGTTACCTTCTTCCGTCGAGGCAAAGCCGCACTGCGGGCTGAGGCAGATCTGCTGCAGCGAGACATATTGCGCCGCCTCCTGCAGACGCGCTTTCACCCCCTGCGGGTTTTCCAGTTCGCCGTTTTTAGTGGTGATCAGTCCCAGCACCACCTGCTGCTTGCCCGGGCGGATAAAGCGCAGCGGCGCGAAGTCGCCGGAGCGGTCGTTATCATATTCCAGGAAGAAGGCATCGACGTTAACGCCGCCGAACAAGACTTCCGCCACCGGCTCGTAACCCCCTTCCGAGATCCAGGTGGAGCGGAAGTTACCGCGACAGACGTGCAGGCCGATGGTTAAATCATCCGGCTTCCCTTCCAGAGCCTTATTCAGCACCCGGGCATAGGTCCGCGCCAGCTCGTCCGGGTCGTCGCCGCGTTCGCGTACCTGCTGGCGCTGCTCATCGGAACACAGATAGGCCCAGACGGTATCGTCCAGCTGCAGGTAGCGGCAACCGGCATCGTAGAAGGCGCGGATCGCATCGCGCCAGGTGGTCGCCAGATCGTCGAAATAGTCCGTCAGATCCGGGTAAACCGTGGCGTCAATATCTTTGCGCCCGCCGCGGAAGTGCAGCACGCTTGGGCTCGGGATGGTCATTTTCGGCTGGGCGTCGCCGCTGATGCTTTTCAGGTAGCGGAAATCTTCCAGCATCGGGTGATCGCCAAAGGCCAGCCTCCCGGTGACGCGAATGCCGTGGGCTTTCGTCTGCACGCCGTTGAACTGGATGCCTTTATCGGAATCGTAGCGCTCTACGCCCTGTAAACCATCAAAGAAATCAAAGTGCCACCACGCGCGGCGAAACTCGCCATCGGTGACCACGTGCAGGCCGCAGTCGCACTGCTGCTGTACCAACTGGCGGATCGCCTCATTTTCGATCTGCCGCAGCTGCTGCGCATCGATGGCGCCTTCGGCCAGCTGCTGGCGCGCGAGTTTGATCGCATCCGGACGTAAAAAACTGCCGACGATATCCGCGCGGAACGGGGCCTGTTGACGTTGCATGGGGTCTCCTTAGCGGGAAGCAGGGTTAGTTGCCTACCGTGATAGTTCATTATTTGAATATTTGGACTTCTGGATGTCTATATGTCCAGATACTGGCATGCGGCGGCGCGGTCAGCAAACGAGAATAATTCATGGGATGTGAAATAAATTCATGTAGCGATCGGCTCGCCCGCGGCAAACCGATCGCTTGTCGGCTTATTCGGCGAACGGCAGCCCCTCATCCTGCCAGCCGGTCAGACCGCCCAGCATTATTTTCACCGGTCGCCCCAGCCCGGCCAGTTTTAAAGCGGCGATGTCCGCGCCGTTGCAATGCGGCCCCGCGCAGTAAACCACGAACAGCGTTTCTTGCGGCCAGTGCGCCAATCTGGCGGCATCGATCTGGCGATGGGGCAGATGCAGCGCCCCGGGGAGATGGCGTCGGGCAAAGGTTTCCGCGCTACCGACAACGTGCAGCAGAACAAAATCGACCTCGCCGTCGCGCATTGCGCTATAGACATCCGCGCAGTCGGTTTCAAAACTCAGTTTTTGCCGAAACCACGCGGCGGCTTGATTTGCAGCGGCGGGGGCAAATGCGGTTACAACACTCATGGCGTATTCTCCTTGTCTGTGGTACCACTAATTTACTGAATCCGCTGACCTCTCATCTGCCGACAACCATGACAGAAAACGCTGAAATCCTGACAAACCACTCCGTGACGGTGTCACAAAAAGGCCACCGCGTCGTTGCCCTGGCCTATGACGGCTTATGTACTTTTGAGTTTGGTATTGCGGTGGAGGTCTTCGGCCTGCCCCGCCCGGAGATGGGCGAGCGCTGGTATCGGTTCGCGGTAGCCGCGGTGGATGGGGGCGAGCTGCGGGCCACCGGCGGGATCAGCCTGGTGACCGATGGCGGTATGGATTTGCTTAGTGAAGCAGACACCATTGTGGTGCCCGGCTGGCGCGGGATTGACTCCCCGGTTCCCGCCGCCCTGTGCGCCGCGTTAATCGCGGCCCATGCCCGCGGCTGCCGGATTATTTCCATCTGCTCCGGCGTATTTGTGCTGGCGGCGGCGGGGTTACTCAATGGCCGCCGGGCGACAACCCACTGGCGCTATACCGACCAGCTGCGCCAGCGCTTTCCAGGGGTCGAGGTGGTCGCCGATGTACTGTATGTCGGCGCAGACGGAGTGATGACCTCCGCAGGCAGCGCCGCCGGGATCGATTTATGCCTGCATCTGGTACGCGAAGATTATGGCATTGAGGCCGCGAATACGGTAGCCCGACGCCTGGTGGTTTCCCCTCACCGCGATGGCGCGCAGGCGCAGCAGGTTGTCCGCCCCGTCGCTCAGGCGCGGGAAAGCCAGCGGCTGGGGCTGGTGTTCGATTTTCTGCACCAGCACCTTGCCGCCAGCCATACCGTGGCGTCTCTGGCCCAGCGGGCGGGAATGAGTCCGCGCACCTTTTTACGCCGCTTTCAGGCCGCTACCGGCAAAACCCCTGCCCGCTGGCTGCTGGATGAACGCCTGCAGCGCGCGAGACAGCATCTTACCCACAGCCGCATCAGCGTGGAGAAAATCGCCGAACTCAGCGGTTTTGCCGATGCCAGCACCCTGCGGCACCACTTTCGCCAGCAGTTCGCCCTCAGCCCGTCGCAGTACCGGAAGCAGTTTTCCAGCACCGCGGTTGAAAAAACATCGCCAACCGCGCGGTAGCGTTGCTGGCCGAAAAACCCATGCCGCGATTCTGGTCGTCTGGCCGCACCATGCCCGTCGGTTGCCGTACGGTCCCTGGTGATTCTTTATTTACAGATGAAAAAGTTTACCTTGTTAATTAATTGTTTAGATTGACCTGGTTATGATTCATTCAACAACCGTAAACCCTGTTCAATAAGGACGACTTAGCGCACACCAAAAAACTCATGGAGGTTAATCATGCTGGGAAATATGCATGTATTCATGGCAGTACTGGGAACGATTCTGTTCTTTGGTTTTCTTGCCGCGTATCTAAGCCATAAATGGGATGACTGATGAACGACGATAATCCCCACCCGTAAGCGCCCCCTGCTGCTGATTGCACCAGGGGGCGTTCTGCTTTTGGCTTCCTGATCGTGCCGTTATGTCTCGCGTGTAGATACAATAGCCCACCGTTCGGCCTGCCGTCCCGATTTCAACGAAGATCTTCTGCACCCTCTCAGGGACATAAACAATATCCCGAAAAATCACTAAAAAAGAATGCTGCGTTTTTGCGGGGTACTTACAGTTATATGTCGCCAGTCAGGTCATGAGCCCTCTACGAAAAAGGCCCGCAAAGGCGGGCCTGGTGCAGATCAACTCACAGCGTATAGATCAAACTTTATGCTCTATCACTCTGTGATTATTTTCAATGGCGATTTTATGTGGTTTTTCGCTCTCCGGTATCTCCTGATGAATCGAGATTTGTAAGAGTCCATTCTCCAGCTTCGCGCTTTTGATTTTAGCGTGCTCAGGCAGTGAGAAGCTCAGATTAAAATCCGCACGGTGTATTCCTTTATATATCCAGTCCTGGTTATTCTGCGACTCATTCTCAGAACGTTTACCCGATATATGCAGGTTACCACCGACGGTCTCTATTTCGAGCTCATCATCTTTCCAGCCAGCCACACTTACACTCAAAAGATAGTTGCTCTCGTCCACTCTTTTCAGGTCATAAGCAGGAAGAGTCCCAACTGGCGAATCACCCGTTAACTGACTAAACAACCTGTCGATACGATTAAAGCGGTCTGAAAAAATTGAATCAGCAAATACAGGGAGTGCTGACAAGGTTCTGAGTGCCATAATTAACCTCCTGAATTTCAATTCAAAAGCTCAACATAGAGGCAAGCATTGCTTGTCCGTAAAATAAAATAATACCTTCGCGAAAATTTTCAAGGTCTGCATTGAAAATTTTCTACTGCCAACAATGCCGGGGTATCCGGGAGCACGTTAACCTGCACGTAGCAAGGAAAACGCCATCAGCCGCTCAAAAAACGATTTGCAGTTTCCACGTCAGGTGGTTTCAGTGACACCAGGCGCGCTGAACACCTCAACGTCTTTTCATCGCGGGTAGCTGGCGTCGAACTGATATCACGTCCTGGGACGTCCGTCAGGTAATGTTGTTTACACCGACATACAAAACATAAAGCCCCATAAGGGGCTTTATGTTCAACAGCAGGTATCCCGACGAGCGATAACGACTTAGAATCGATATTGCAGACCAGCTGTAATGGTATAGTTTTTATTTGAAATGCCAGCAGCGTCGCCACCAATTGAGCCCGACTCGCCACTGTTGGTATCAATAATCTGAGTGCCGCCCTTGCCTTCTTCATATTTGCTGTATGTGAATTCGGCAAAAACTTTGGCATCAGGCGTGACGTAATATCCGGCATCAATCGACGTACCGTAATAACGCGAATTAGTTGCTTTCTCACGGAAGGTCAGATCCCGCATATAGTGTTCATCGTTATCATGTGCCCGGACCCAATCACTGAATTTGAACAAGGCATTAAATTCAAAATCATTAATACGATACTGACCCGCAAGACCGATGTATGGCATCGAGAACCGCTGACTGTAACCAATCCCCCGCTCACCGGTTGGGAAATTGCCAGTGGAAGCACCGTTATCATAGTTGTAAGAACCACCGGTCGCCGTCCAGCTGAAACGTGTTTCCTGATAACCTGCGATTACACCCGCTTTATAGCGTTGGTCCTGGAATATCCAGCCTTTGACATTGAGATCGTATTCATTGGCATAATTGACATTCGTGCTGGGGTGGGATGAGTGGTCTGTCCATCCCGACTGGTTGTCATTCATCCAGTCGTAATCATCCATATGACCGGATCCTGAAGCCAGAGAGGTCCAGCCGCGAGCGTTCAGCGTCAGAAAGGAGTACGCATCCCAGGAGATGTCGCCTTTCAGAATGGCAACATTCTTTATTTTCCAGTCTAGCTGACTGATTTTTCTACCTGTATCCGCGTCATAAACCATCTCATGAGATTTCCCACTGAGCACCCCTGCGGAGGTCGATACAGTAAAACTTTCCGCAGAGAAATTCGGGACAAACTGCGTTGACTCCGCATAAACCGTTCCGGAAAGAGCGGCCATCATCATTACTGCAACAGTACTTTTTTTCATTTTTCTTCCCATAATCAAAAGATCATCCATAAGTTGCAACTGAAGTTTAAATCTCATGCAAATGTGAGGCAACTGTCAATTTTTGTAATTATTTTTTTCAGAATTTAGATCCTGGTGGATTCGCCCAACAGTAGAATGAAGACCAAAGTTAAAAGAGCGGTTCGGTTCGCGCTAAGCCAGAATTTTGTTTTTTCTTGCCCTGCCGTCCATATAGCCTCCCGGAGATCAGCAAAGGCGAGCATCACAGCATCCCATCTATGCACACACTCAGGACATCGCTTGACACTGTACATGGATACAGTATAAGTACCTCCAGCGATTATCTTAAGGAGATGACGGATGTTTGTAGAACTGATTTATGACAAGCGCAATTTTGAGGGGCTGACCGGGGCGAAAGAGACGATTGCGGCGGAATTAACAAAACGCATTCAGCGGATCTTTCCTGATGCCGATGTGCGCGTGAAACCCATGATGACCCTCCCCGCCATCAATACGGATGCCAGCAAGCACGAAAAAGAACAGATCAGCCGCACGGTCCAGGAGATGTTCGAAGAGGCGGATATGTGGTTGGCGGCGGAGTGAGGGAAATTGCCGCGGCGATGTCGCTGGTGTGCGGTTCCCTCCGCCATCGGGCAAAACAGAGGCGAACAAAATAGGATGACGGCAGAGTGCCCATGCGCAGCCGGCGCGCTGAAACCAGACTCGGCTTCCTGAGGTTGCAGGAAGCGCTTCATTTATCGCCCCCTGAACGTTGGAATGGCCGGGCAGCGGGTATTCGGTAACCGGGTTGCCAGCGCCTGGACCTCCCCGGCAGGATGTTACTGTTTTATCCACACCAGCCGATCGACCCGGAAGCCCAGCGCGCGGGCGGCTTGAAGGTAATCCTGTTTCACCGTTTCTGGAATGGTGGGCGTACGCGCGAGGAGCCACAGATAGTCGCGGTCAGGGCCGCTGACCAGCGCGTACTGATAGTCCTCATCAAGCTTGATCACGTTATAGCCACCATAAAATGGGCCAAAGAACGAGACCTTCAGCGCCGCGATGCTGGGCGCGCCGGTGAAGTACGCTTTCCCCTGGCTCTCTTGCCACTGATTTTTCAGCGGATCATAACCACGATTGAGTACCCCGATGCCCCCGTCGCTACGCGTGCTGTAGGTGGCGGTCACCTGCTCAAGCCCGCGTTCGAAGCGGTTTTCCAGGCGGGCGATTTCGTACCATTTGCCCAGATAGCGGCGGCCATCAAAGCCTGCGATCGGCTGCACGCCCTTCGGCGGCGTGGGGGACTTACAGGCAACCAGGGCCAACGCGACGGCCACACCGGTTACCACGGGCCATACTTTCATGAAAACTCCTTCTATCTGCGCAGCAGGGAATAACGTGTCGTGCAGCGATCCAGCACTTCATTCAACCCACAATTATTCGTAGTATATTGGGTATCTCTTTTGTCATCAGGTGTACCCCATGTCTTACTCCATCGGTGAATTTTCCCGGCTGTGCGGGATAAACGCGACCACGCTTCGCGCCTGGCAGCGGCGTTACGGCCTGCTCCAACCGAAGCGTACCGATGGCGGGCACCGCCTGTACAGTGACGACGATGTGCAACAGGCGCTCAAAATTCTCGACTGGGTGAAAAAAGGGGTCGCCATCAGCCAGGTTAAGACCCTGCTGGCTCGCCCCGGCGCGCGTCGCAACGACAACTGGTTCACCCTGCAGGAGAACATGCTCCAGCGGCTGAAAGAGGGAAAAATCACCGCCCTGCGCCAGCTGATTTACGACTCCGGCCGCGAATATCCTCGTGCTGAACTGGTTACGGAGGTGTTGCGCCCGCTGCGCAGCCAGGTGTCGGCAAATATTCCGGCAATGATGACCCTGCGTGAAATTCTCGACGGCGTTATCATCGCCTATACCGCATTTTGCCTTGAAGGCGATAAAAAAGCGCCGGGCGATAACTCTCTGCTTACGGGCTGGCACCTCAGCGACCCTTGTGAAATCTGGCTTGAAGCGCTCAAGCGCACCGGTCAGGGGCATCGTATCGACGTCCTTGCGATGCCGCCCGCCACCCTGGCGCCGGAAATCTTCCCGGATCGCAACTGGCTGCTGGTCAGCAGCGGCAAACTCACCGTCGCGCGCAAAAAGCAGATCGCACGTTGGCAGCAGCAGGTTGTTTCCCTCGAGGTCATCACTTTATAACCCCGTCAATGTCCCCACCGGGCCGCCAGCCGCTAATGTTTTGGCGGCCGCTTTTTCATCCCCTTGCAAAAAACACAAAATAGTCTGTACAGAACAAAAAACGTAACCTGCTGAATCACAGCACTAATAAAAAACATACTCGCCCATACATGGACAAACTTCAATACTTGTGTAAGTTTTAATTAGACGAAGATACCACCTCGATCTGCGCCTGGCGGCGGCAGGTCGCATTCTTCTTAACAGCAAAGAGGCTCGCATCATGAAGACTCAACCAACGATCGGGATCAGTGGATGTTTAACCGGTTCGGCAGTGCGCTTTGACGGCGGGCATAAACGCATGGGCTTCGTCATGGATGCGCTGGCGCAGTGGGTGACCTTTAAGCCCGTCTGCCCGGAGATGGCCATCGGCCTGCCCGTTCCCCGCCCGGCCCTGCGCCTGGTTCAGACCACCGATGGCCATACACGGCTGCGCTTTAGTCAGATGCCGCACGACGATATAACGGAAAAAATGACCGAATTCACCGCGTCGTCTCTCCCCGGGTTGAGCAATCTGTCAGGTTTTATCGTCTGCGCCAAATCACCGAGCTGCGGTATGGAGCGGGTGCGGCTGTACGATGAAAACGGTAACCGCGGGCGCAAAGAAGGAAGTGGCCTCTTTACGCGGGCGTTGCTGGAAAAATATCCCTGGCTGCCCGTTGAAGAGGATGGTCGTCTGCACGATCCGCTGCTGCGGGAAAGCTTTATCGAGCGCGTCTTCGCCCTGCACGCCTTGAACACCGTGCGGGCGCAAGGTCTCACCCGCCGCGCGCTGCTGAATTTCCACAGCCAGTACAAACTGCAACTGCTGGCGCACCACCAGGCGGGCTATCGGGAAATCGGCCCGTTCGTGGCTTCGCTGCACAAATGGCAAGACCTTGAGGCTTTCTTCGTGGCTTACCGCGAAAAACTGATGGCCATTCTGAAGCAACCCGCCTCGCGGAAAAATCATACCAACGTGCTGATGCACATTCAGGGCTACTTCCGCCACCAGCTGACCCCCCGTCAGCGCGGCGAGCTTCGCGACGTTATTCTGCATTATCGCGCCGGCCTGCTGCCGATACTCGCCCCCCTCACGCTGCTGAAACACTATCTGGCTGAACACCCGGATCGCTACCTGCAAACGCAAAACTATCTTAACCCTTATCCGGAGTCTTTAGGCCTGCGCCTGGCCGTCAGCTGAATGCATATGCTGACAAGCGTCCACACCCCGGCCGTCACGCCTTATCGCTGAGGTGGCGGCCAGCTGCGCCTGGAAATCATCAAATACCGCTTTGACCATGCCCGCGGTTTGCCCGCGCAATGACGAAACCGCGTTAATCCGCCCTTTTTTTAGTTTGTCATGCTGTTGACATATGTCGGTAGATATTCTGTGTTCGGTCACTCACAACCACATCATTCTGTCAGGAGATATCGTGATGGGTACAATAAAAGCTAACAACTTAGCGCAAGCTAAACAGCTTCTTGACTCCGGCGAAGCCAATAAAGTCGAGCTGGCTTTCGAACTCGACTCCGACGAGTTTTTCAACTTTGCGATTGAATACTGCACGAACGGCTCAAAATTAACCCGAAATGAGGACCATTTCGTCATTTCCCGCAAAAAGAAGTGAGCGTCCAGCAACCGCTGGTATCCCCTCGAGAAAGGTCTTTGGCCGATTTAGGCTATCGTTCGCTGCCGTCTGATGCATGAATAAACCGCCGATCGGCGGTTTATTCACTCCCGACGTTATCTGAACGGAGAACTAAGAGGGATTTCGGCATCAGGTTGCCGCGTCAGCCGGTTTCTGAGGTCGCGACGGATCATCTCAATTGCCCAGAACCAGAATATATGCCCGACCAGCTCAGAAATATATTCATCGGCCGGAATATGAAATAATGAGGGCGTGAGACCCAGCAAAGGAAATGAAATCCAGTGGACGGCAATTGTCGCCACGATCCCCGCCCATACTCCCTGCCATAATTTTACTTTCGGAAAAACCTCCGCGACGACGCAATAGCCAATCGCAAACACCAGTGAGAATATGATATGAGTGACCATCACCGGATTAATGACGTGCTCTGAAAAAGTATATACGGTATGGGTTGGATCGATCCCAAGATAGTCGCGTAGAAAAAGATATGGCGGATTGAACTCATCCCTGCCGCCTGAAAATGTGCGCGGCGGTAAAGGTACTTCAGCCCCCCACTTCACAAATGCCGACATAATTCCGGCAATGGCCCCTACAAATAATGCAACGCCGTAACGTCTCCTTGCCGGATCTGTCCGGATAAAAAAATCCTTAATTGCCATAAAAACACCACCAATATATTAATATTCATTTCGCATGTTCATATTTCATAAAGATGGCGCCGCCCATGTTGATCAAGATCACACTTTTTGGCCATAGCCGCTACTATAAATAGACTGTAATTATGGCCAGTGGACGACGTTTGGCAATGCAAGGCGTTGTTCCTGCGTAGTGCCTCTGACAGTCGCCGGCGCTTCATATGGCGGCTAAAGAGGGATGCGCGCCTCTCCTGACAAAAGAGAGTTCTGGCGGCGCTGAGCTCCGGCACGAAGGGATGGCGTTTTCTCGCGCCAGATTAACGGATATACCCCTGCTCTCGCATGCGTAATAAGCTTTCATCGCTGGCGTAAACCATTCCGGTCGCCAACGTTTCAAAACCAAACCGGCGGTAAAAATCCATTTTATCCGCAACCGCATAGATAAAAATTTTGCCAAACGGCAGCAGTTCATTCTGTACCGCCTGCATCAGCTGCTGGCCATAGCCCTTACCCTGCTGATGTGGGAGCACTGCAACATCGGCAAGGTAGCTGCACCAGGTAAGATCGCTGATGGCCCGGGCGACCGCAATCAGCCGATCTTTTTCATAGCCAAACCAACAGAAGGCGCTATGACGAAAAGCTCGCTCAACCAGGCCAATCTCACGTTGATTGAGGCCCGCGGCGGCGATGAGATCTGCCACAGCTTGCCAGTTCACTTTATCCAGACTCTCTCTACCTTCCAGCCGCATTATCACGTTACCTTTGACTCCCGCATTGTCGCTTTCAGCATAGCCGGAACAGGACTCCCTCCCCTGAAGGTCTTCCAGCATATTATGCTGGTTAATAAACGATAACCCCGAGGACGGCGACACCATAAGCGCTGAAAACAGATCGTTTATTCTTAATAAGGGTTAAAATTCCCCCATACTAAAGAATTAAATAAATTTTCGATTTTTTTGCGCACCGCAGGCAAAAAAAAACCGCCAGATAGCTGGCGGTGAACAAATGCTTGCATGGATAGATTGTGTTTTGCATTGTACATAAAGACGGCTTCCAGCCTCCTCTACGTCTTTTCCTACGCTAGCACACTCTTCTTCAATGAAAGCTAAACCGAAACCGGCTTACAGCTTATCGACCAGCGCTTTTAGCTCGGCAATCAAGGGGCCACGGGTGTCTTCGCCCTCATGCGGCCAGGTTGACTGACGGACGATCAGTTCGGTGGGCAACAGTTCGCGGATACGTACCTGCGGCGCCGCCATCTGCTGAGCCAGCCGTTCCACCGCCCTTTTGCCCAGCAGATCGAAGTTTTGCGCAACGGTGGTCAACGGGGGCTGGAAGTAGAGGCTATCCGCCGTATCGTCGTAGCCGGTCACCGAGATCGCGCGGCTGCCGCTGCGGTTGAGCTGCGCCAGGGCGCTGAGTACCCCTAAGGCCATCTGGTCGTTAGCCACTACGATGGCGCTGATCCGCGGCTGGAGATGCAGCAGCTCGAAGGTTTTACGCCAGCCGCTGGCGGCGCTCCAGTCGCCAAAAACCGTCACCCCATTACTGACCCCCAGGCTGTGCAGCGCCTCTCGCCAGCTACCCAGCCGCATGCGGGCGGAAACGGAGCTTTCCGGGCCGGCCAGCAGGCCAAACTCCCGGTGTCCCAGCTGCCAAAGATGCCGCACGCAGGCCCCGCAGCCGTCGCGATGGTCGAACCGGACGCAGGAGACATCCGTCTCCGGCGAAACATCAAGAAACAGACAGGCGATATCGGGGTTTTCCCTGACCAGGCGTTCCGCGATGTCGCTCTCCAGCGGCAGGCCAACAATCGCGCCACGAATATGCTGAGCGCGAAACTCATCCAGCCGCGCCTGCAAGGCGGCGTAGTCGGTACGCTCCGGCATCGCGATAGACACTTCCAGCTGATGGCGAGCGGCATGACTTTTCACCGCCGCGGCGATTTGCGAAGGCGCATGCAGCGTCAACGAGGCGGTAATCAGCCCTATCGAGGGCGCCGCTTTGCCCGCCAGCAGCTGCGCCGAGCGGTTGGGGACATAATGCAGCGCCTGCATGGCGCGAATCACTTTCTCACGGGTTCGCGCCGACACCACCTCAGGACGATTAAGCACCCGGGAAACCGTCTGCTGAGAAACCCCGGCCTCACGGGCCACATCATCTAATGTTGCCGAATGGCGCTGCATGCTTATCTCCTGTCGGCTAAAACTGAGCCCTGGCCGTTAAATGTCGTTCGCTAACATTTTATGTCTAATTCACGACAAAAATCTGCTCGGATTGCGGCGTTTCGTGATCGTGGGTCGGTTTCATTTTCACCGATATTGCGGGACGGATAAAAATATCTGATAACGAAATCATTCTTGTCTAGCGAATGACATTTCTCTCACTTATCCGTCAGGTATGCGAATGCAACAATCTCACTCATCCTCAGCCCGCGCGTTAACGTTTCACGACGTCCTGGCCCGCGAAGACTGGCAAAATCAGAGCATTACCCACGTCAATCGCCTGGCTGCGCACCCGACGTTTGCCAGCTGGCGCAAGCTGGCCGATGCCCGGGATAACCGCGCCTCCGACCGGCGCCGCACGCTGGACGGGCAATGGCAGTTCTCGTATGCCCACAGTCCGTTCGCGGTAGACGCCCGCTGGCTCGACCACGATCTTGCCGACAGCCGCGGCACGCCCGTTCCCTCGAACTGGCAGATGGAGGGCTACGACGCCCCGATTTACACCAACGTCCGTTATCCGATCGAAACCACGCCGCCGCGGGTGCCGGAAGAGAACCCGACCGGCTGCTACTCGCTGAACTTTTCCGTCGATCGCTGCTGGCTCACCGAAGGCCAGACGCGGATTATTTTCGACGGCGTCAATTCCGCCTTCCACCTATGGTGCAACGGCGTGTGGGTGGGTTACTCCCAGGATAGCCGTCTGCCCGCCGCATTCGATCTCACTCCGCACCTGCGGGCTGGCGACAACCGCCTGTGCGTGATGGTCATGCGCTGGAGCGCGGGCAGCTGGCTTGAGGACCAGGATATGTGGCGCATGAGCGGTATTTTCCGCTCGGTGTGGCTGCTGAATAAACCGGCGCAACACCTGAGCGATGTCCAGCTCACCCCGCAGCTGGACACGCTGTATCGCGATGGTGAGCTCCAGGTCAACCTGACCCTTGCCGCCCCCGCCGACGGCCTGGCTGAGCTGACGGCCGAAGTCAGCCTGTGGGACGGCGAGCGGGAGATAGCCCGCCAGCGTCAGCGCCCAGGCTCGCCGGCGATCGATGAGCGCGGCAACTACGCCGAACGCGCCAGCATCACCCTGCCGGTGGAGCGGCCCGCGCAGTGGAGCGCGGAAACGCCGCACTGCTACCGGGCGGTGGTCGCGTTGTGGCGCGGGGATACGCTGCTGGAAGCTGAAGCCTGGGATATTGGCTTCCGCCGGGTCGAGATCGGCAACGGTCTGCTGCTGCTCAACGGTAAGCCGCTGCTGATCCGCGGAGTGAACCGCCACGAGCACCATCATCAGCGCGGTCAGGTGGTGACCGAAGAGGATATGCTGCAGGACATTCTGCTGATGAAGCAGAATAACTTCAACGCCGTGCGCTGCTCGCACTATCCGAACGCGTCGCGCTGGTATGAGCTCTGCAACCGCTATGGCCTGTACGTGGTCGATGAAGCCAACATCGAAACCCACGGTATGGTGCCGATGAACCGCCTCTCCGACGATCCGGCATGGCTCCCGGCGTTCAGCGCCCGCGTGACGCGGATGGTGCAAACCAACCGCAATCATCCGTCGATAATTATCTGGTCGCTGGGCAATGAGTCCGGCGGCGGCGCCAACCATGAAGCCCTGTATCACTGGCTGAAGCGTCAGGATCCTTCGCGCCCGGTCCAGTACGAAGGCGGCGGCGCCGATACAACCGCCACCGATATCATCTGCCCGATGTACGCTCGCGTCGAGCGCGATCAACGCATTCCTGCCGTGCCGAAATGGGGAATTAAAAAATGGATCGGCATGCCCGGTGAACAGCGTCCGCTGATCCTCTGTGAATATGCGCACGCCATGGGCAACAGCCTCGGCAACTTTGCCGATTACTGGCAGGCATTCCGTGAATATCCCCGACTACAGGGCGGCTTTATCTGGGACTGGGCCGATCAGGCCCTCGAAAAGACGTTTGCTGACGGCAGCACGGGCTGGGCCTACGGCGGAGATTTCGGCGATAAACCTAACGATCGCCAGTTCTGCATGAACGGGCTGGTGTTCCCGGATCGCCGCCCGCACCCTTCGCTATTCGAAGCCAAACATGCCCAGCAATATTTTCAGTTCTCCCTGCTGGAGCAATCTCCGCTGTGCATCCACATCAGCAGCGAATACCTGTTCCGCGCCACTGACAACGAAGTGCTGAACTGGCAGGTGCAATCCGGCGGCGAAACTTGTGCCAGCGGGAGCGTCGCGCTGAACCTCGCGGCGCAAGGCCACGCTGAACTGACGCTTTGCGATCGCCTGGCGTTACCTGCCGGCGCGAACGAGGTCTGGCTGACGCTGGAGGTTATCCAGCCGCAGGCCACGGCGTGGTCAGACGCCGGGCACCGCGTGGCCTGGGAACAGTTCGCCCTCTCCGCCCCCCTGGCCTTACCGGCGTACAGCGCCCCCGGCCCGGCGCCAGCGTTGACCAGCGACGAACGAACCTACAGTATCAGCCTGGGGCCGCAGGAGTGGACGATCGATCGGCGCAGCGGTTTATTAAGCCAGTGGCGGGTGGACGGCGTGGAACAGCTGCTGACCCCGCTGCGCGACCAGTTCATCCGCGCCCCGCTGGATAACGATATCGGGGTCAGCGAAGTCGAACGTATCGATCCCAACGCCTGGGTTGAGCGCTGGAAGAGCGCCGGGCTCTATACGCTCGAAGCGCGCTGCGTTCACTGCGTGGCGCAACGCCTGGCCCATGAGACGATCGTCGACAGCCACTGGCACTACCTGCGCGGCGACGAGGTGATGATCGTCAGCCGCTGGCGGATGACCTTTGATAGCGCAGGCCGTCTGCATCTGGCGGTAAACGGCGAGCGGGCGAGCACCCTGCCGCCGCTGCCGCGAGTGGGCCTCCATTTCCAGGTTCCCGATCAGCATGCCGACGTTGCCTGGCTTGGTTTGGGTCCGCATGAAAACTATCCCGATCGCAGGAGCAGCGCCTGTTTCGCCCGCTGGCAGCTGCCGCTGGCCGAGATGAGTACGCCGTACATTTTCCCCACCGAAAACGGCCTGCGTTGCGATAACACCGCGCTGGACTGGGGCCGCTGGCATGTAACCGGCCATTTCCACTTCTCGGTACAACCCTACGGTACCGCCCAGCTGATGGAGACCGATCACTGGCACCGGATGAAACCAGAAAACGGCGTCTGGATAACCCTTGATAGCCAGCATATGGGCGTCGGCGGCGATGATTCCTGGACGCCAAGCGTATTGCCGCAATGGCTGCTGCTCGATACGCAATGGCAGTATCAGATATCCCTTCATCTGCAATAAATAATCGGGGGGCGGATGTCCCCCATCCCAAACGGCGTTCCCCGCTTAGCGCTTATCCGGGATACATCGCGGCGGCAACGGGTACCGTCCCGCCACACGGATGGCGTCACGCAGGGAAGCGACAGGTCGCCCGCTGCAAAGCGGCGGGAATAATGGCGAGTATAATAACAATGGAACATCTCTATGAAATTCTCTGAACTTGCGCCACGCGAACGGCATAATTTTGTCTATTTCCTGCTGTTCTTTTTCTTCTACTACTTCATTATGTCAGCCTATTTCCCCTTTTTCCCGGTCTGGCTGGCGGACGTTAACCATTTAAGCAAAACGGAAACCGGGATTGTTTTTTCTGCTATCTCACTGTTCGCTATTATCTGCCAGCCGATATTCGGCCTGCTTTCCGATAAGCTAGGTCTGCGCAAACATCTGCTGTGGGTCATTACCGTCTTATTAATGCTCTTCGCCCCGTTCTTTATATTTGTCTTCTCGCCGCTGTTGCAGCTGAATATTTTCGTCGGGGCGCTGGTGGGCGGGCTCTATCTCGGAATCGTATTTTCCAGCGGTTCCGGCGCGGTCGAGGCCTATATTGAACGCGTCAGTCGCGCCAACCGCTTTGAATACGGCAAGGTTCGCGTGGCGGGATGCATCGGCTGGGCGCTCTGCGCGTCCATCACCGGCATTTTGTTCGGTATTGACCCCAATATCACCTTCTGGATCGCCTCCGGTTTTGCGCTGGTGCTCGGCGTGCTGCTGTGGTTCTCCCGTCCGGAAAGCAGCAACAGCGCCCAGGTGATGGACGCCTTAGGCGCCAACCGGCAGGCATTTTCGCTGCGCGTCGCCGCGGAGCTGCTGCGGATGCCGCGCTTCTGGGGATTTATTATCTACGTGGTCGGCGTCGCCAGCGTGTATGACGTTTTCGACCAGCAGTTTGCTAACTTTTTTAAAGGTTTTTTTGCCGATCCGCAGCGCGGCACCGAAGTCTTTGGCTTTGTCACCACCGGCGGCGAATTGCTGAATGCGCTGATTATGTTCTGCGCCCCGGCCATCGTTAACCGTATTGGCGCGAAAAATGCCTTGTTGACCGCCGGGATGATTATGTCGCTGCGGATTCTCGGCTCCTCTTTTGCCACCTCGGCGTTCGAAGTGGTGATGTTAAAAATGCTGCATATGTTTGAAGTGCCGTTCCTGCTGGTGGGTACCTTTAAATATATTTCGTCGGCATTTAACCCCAAATTATCCGCCACGCTGTTCCTGATAGGTTTTAACCTCTCGAAACAGCTCTCCGGCGTGGTGCTGTCGGCATGGGTGGGCCGGATGTACGACACCGTCGGCTTCCATCAGGCCTACCTGATACTGGGGTCCATTACGCTGGGATTTACGCTCATCTCGCTGTTCACCCTGAAAGGCAGCAAAACGCTGCTGCCCGCCGCCGGGGTGAACCCCGCCGCCTGAATGGCCAGCATCGGCTCGTTGAACATCACGGGCCGATGACTTTAACTGCCCTCGGCGGCTTTGATTCGCGTTTCTCCGTCGCTGTTTTCCAGCTCATAGATCCGGCTCTCCGCCAGCGAGGCGATAAGCGCCACGAGTTCCGACGAGTGGCTGGTTAACCAGATTTGGCTATCGCGGGAGGCTGCAACAATCAGCCGGGCCAGCGCCGGAAACATCTGCCGATGCAGGCTGTTTTCCGGCTCGTTAATCGCCAGAAACGCCGGCGGACGCGGGCTTAATAGTGCGACCGCCAGGCACAGGAACCGTAACGTGCCATCGGACATTTCCGCCGCCAGCAGCGGTCGGTATATCCCGTTTCGCCGCATCTTCATTGCGAAACGCGAGTTTTCGTTTTCACAGAAAAACGTGCACTGCGGGAAGGCGACGCCAAGGATCTCATGAAGTAACTCTTCGGCGCCAATTTCGACAATCGTCTGAAAGGCGGCGGCGAGATTGTGCCCATCGCTATCGAGCACCGGCGAACGGTAGCCGACCGTCGGATGCCGCAGCGCCGAGTGCCTGCCGATACTAAATTCGTGATAGAAGCGCCACTGGCGCAGAGTTTCTCTGACCCGCGAGACTTCCGGGAAGCGGTGCGGCTCACCCAGTTGACCGAAAATGGACTCATTTTCATAAATGGTGTCGGTGAAGGTATTTTTCTCGCCGTTGACATCAAGCAGAAATGCGGCCTGATTCTTGCGCTGCAACACCCGTGCTGACGGGCGCCGGGAGAACCCCGCCAGCCAGATAGACTCCTCTTTAACTAGCGGATCGAGCATAAACTGGGTGGGATAAGGCAGCTTTTCCGGGAAGCCGACCTGCAGCTCATAATCGAATTGATCCGTGAGACAGGCTATCTGCAACCGCCGCGGATAGCGGGCGGTGGGCGCGCTTTTCCCCGACCACATGATATTCTCGAGGCCGCCTTCATCACTGATATAACTGGAGAACCTGCCGTCAGCGCAGGCCGTTAACAGCTGGATGGCTTTATAGATATTGGATTTACCGCAGCCGTTCGGCCCAAAAACGATATTGAGCGCGCCCAGTTCCAGCTCGATATCCCTGACCGATCTGAAATTTTGTATGCGGATATGGCGAATCATGGCGCTCCCGAAGAGAATAAAACCGCGCGGGGCCGCAGCGGCGGACAGGCCGGACGCCGGCGAATCGTCCGGCGCCGGTGGTTCAGCACAGAGACTTCTTCATGCCCCGGGTCAGGGCGACTCGTTTGAGCTTGTCAGAGTCCTCATGTGACTCATTGAAGACGCCAAAAAAGTAGCGCTCATCATCGATCGTTTGCGACACAATCCGATAGCTCAGCGGCGGCCCGGATTTCGCGCCATACTGCGCAGCGGTGACGGAGAGCTCCGTCGCGGTATCGGCGACGCTGACCAGCAGGCCGTCCGCCTTTCCCCCCACCAGCATGACCTTAATTAGCGGGTCCACCATGTTCCTCCCGGAGCGGTCAATGATTAATGTTTGGTCGCCGACAGCGGGCCGCATTAACGCAGCCCTCTGTACATTCTTATAGTTCATCACGGCCTTAAATAAAAAAACTCTTTCTTATACTGAGCTAAGCATCGATTATTGCTGGTAAAAGCTGGCAGATGATGAAGGAAAAAAGAGGAATTGTGAATCTTCATAGCGCTTATTTATGATTATTTTCCATTGAACCGTCTCGCCAGAGTCCGCATAGTCCGCTTGTCCAGAAGCAAATCCAAGGAAGAACCCTGAATGCGTCATAATCGTTTCGCTCTGCTCCCGTTATTCGCCGCCCTGTCTTTGCCCGGCTGGGCGCATGAAGCGACGGTAAGCAAGGTTAAAGAGGCTGAAAGCCAGCTCCAGGCCCGGGTCGGCTACGCCGAGCTGGATCTATCCTCCGGCCGGCTGCTGACCGGCTACCGCTCAGCCGAACGTTTCCCGATGATGAGTACCTTTAAGGTGCTGCTATGCGGCGCCGTTTTGTCGCGCGTTGACACCGGAGAAGAAAAGCTCGATCGGCGTATTGATTACCGCCAGCAGGATCTGGTTGAGTACTCGCCGGTGACGGAAAAGCACCTCAGCGATGGGCTGACCGTGGCGGAGCTGTGCGCCGCCGCCATTACCCTGAGTGATAACACGGCGGCCAACCTGCTGCTGGCCACCCTCGGCGGCCCGCAGGGATTAACCGCTTTTCTCCGTCGCAGCGGCGATCGGACGTCACGTCTCGATCGTTGGGAAACGGCCCTCAATGAAGCGCTGCCGGGCGACGCGCGCGACACCACCACGCCAGAAGCCATGGCGCAGACGCTGCGTCAGCTGTTGACCGGCAACGTCCTTTCGGCCGCTTCGCAGCGGCAGCTGCAGCGCTGGATGGTGGACGACAAAGTGGCGGGACCGCTGCTGCGCTCGGCGCTACCCGCAGGCTGGTTTATCGCCGACAAAACCGGCGCCGGCAACCGTGGCTCACGGGGGATCGTGGCCGCACTTGGCCCGGACGGTAAAGCCTCGCGTATCGTGGTGATTTATTTAACCGAAACCAAAGCCTCTATGGACGAGAGAAACAAGCAGATTGCCGCCATCGGCGAAACCCTGGTGCAGCGCTGGTAATATCCTGGCCACCGTCATGGAAAAATGTACGGAGCTGGCGTCCCTCTCGGGCGCGCTCCGCTTATCGCTCTCAGATTTGAGGGATTGTTAATCCGCATCCTGCCGACACAGAAAAGGCCCGCCGAAGCGGGCCTGCCACTGCTAGTTATTTTGATGATTGTGATGCCTGGTGCCTCCAGGTGAGCCTTTGGTCAGCCACCGTGACTCGCGAGTAAATATATATAAAGCCGCATCTCAACCAGCATGCGTCCTTTGGCCCGCTGTTTCGCCCCTACGCAGAGTGGGATTCATCACAATAATGATGCTAATGGCCTGGCATTCAACGCGAGCTAAACGGTCGGCCATTAACGGCTCCGCCTGACGTGCATACGTCACGGCAAGAGAGACAACTGCCGGCGCTATTTTGCGCGTTTAGCCAGATGAGGGCACTGCGTGGACCATTTTACAAATTTCGCATTGTAAACCGCGTCATCATCGCTGATAAAAGAGACATGACCTGTTTTGGCGGCACCGTCTTTCAGGGTCCCCAAAAGATCCAGCTGGACCGTGCGCTCGTCGAACTCTTTACCTTTCTCGTCGAAAGCCCGATAACACCCCACAAACCCCGTCAGTTCGATAGGGTCATTGGTTTTACTGGTCACCACCAGGTTAAATGTTTTTTCATATTTAGGCTCTCCGGCAATAACAACGGTACCTTCAGAAGCAGGAATAGCCTCAATGACAAGTTTATTGTGTAAATCTTCCGCTGCTACAGAAGAAAATGAGACGAGAATAAATGAGGAAACAAATAGAGCTTTGACCATTTTCATTAATAACCTCCTTGATAAACACCCGAAGGTTATACCGCAGAAAGAGGCTTATCCCAAATCCCAGGGTAAACTTAGCGTAAACCAACAAGAAACAATTCAAATATAGAAAAATTCGCCGCGCCATGGCAACAAAGCAGATGATGACGGGATGTTACGCCCTGTCGATTAACAATAATGTCCCGTGACTTCCCGGGGGAACGCGATGGCTTGCGCCTTTGGGGATAAGATAAAAATCCCCCGCTTTGAGTATGACCGCCTGGCCATCAACAATGAGCGCCATCTCCCCTTCAATCACCACCAGCAGTTCATCAAAGTCGGCATGAGACTCATCCGGGATACCCGGACCGCCCATCTTTATGAGTTTAATGTTGGCGCCCCCGACCTTGCCGAGGATCAGCGATTGCCAGACCTCGGGTAACTCCAACGCTATTTTTGCTAAAGAGCCTGTGTTCACTGCGCTTCCCTCGTGACATGCGAAGTTATAGCTGTACCATATTTCACCCACCGCCCAAATCAATAATCATGATAAGAAATGCTGACTTAGCGCGAACGGTTTTTAGGTCGTCATGACCGGTTATTTTCCACCGCTCACGCGCGGCGCCAGCGAAATATTCGCGTCGTCCCCGCCGGCGGCGATGCTCCAGCCGTTTCTCCCATAAAAAAGCCCCGCGTATGCGAGGCTCCGGCTGATATAAAAAGCGCAGGCTGGCCTAAGCTAGTCCTCTTCGCGACCTTCAAGGGCATCCTGAATAGCATCAGCTAAAGAGGAGACCTCCTGGGCGACGTTACGCAAATCCATCTGACTACGAATACCGGAATTCGCGGTTGATGAAGAGACAGCGGCTTTCGAAATTTCTAATGCTGCCTGTACGGCAAGAAGACGCTTGTGTCTCTCGACCGCGTCTTCACCGCTATCATCATCAAAATCAAAGTATTTTTCTAACATGCTGATTCCTTTTCGACCATCTGGTTGCCGGGTAACTGATATTTGGTCACAGCGGGGTAAATTCAATGGTCAGCCAGGATTTTAATATCATTGTGTTAATTTTGAACTCGGCAGCGACCTTTTCCAGAAAAGACAATCGACCCCTGGTGCGTGTTTAATCATTGACCATCCGCACAGACTATGAAGTTATCACTTCACAAGAGAATATCAGCGCTAAATAGCTGCGCGGAATAGTGTTCCATTTTTGGCCCCCTTCCGGGGCAAGGCATCAGGGCTGTTTCCTTTACCTGACCGCGCTGCATCAGGCTTGAGATGTGTTGCTCTTACGCAACATGCCACCCGTCAGTAAACGGCAGATGTGGCCGTATTAGGCGCGGCTATGTTGAGGGATGCAGGATATTTATTACCTGTAAGGTAATGAAGTAACATAAAATGTTATAGGCAAGCTCTGTCAAGTCTGTATTTGTAGTTTACTTTTTTGCTATACTCGGCAAATCAAATTTGTTGGCATTATCAGCAGTGAAATTATAAATCAAGTCATCTCCTTCAAATATGCTGAACTATTCTATCCAGTACATAATGAAAGTTCATTTAGTTATAAATAACTAACGTACAACAGCTCACAGAATCACATATCCAGTCTAAATTCCAACGTGATATGATATACATGGGCGTAAGCTCTACGTAGTAGACGGATAAATCATAAGAAGGAAATCAATTATGTTTAAGGGAATCACCTTAAGAAAATTAGAGATTTTTCTTTCATACATGCAAAACAGAAATATTGCACAAACCGCTGAAGCACTCAATATCAGCAAAGTCAGCGTTCACCGGACCCTCCACGCACTGGAGGAAGATCTTCGTTGTGCACTTTTCATTCATCAGGGCAGATCGCTGTTTCCTCTCGACAGCGCTAACGTACTTGAGGAACAATCCACCCTTTTATTAGAACAGTTCCAACGCTGTATTCACCTTACACAAGCAGCATCCCATGAAAAGGCCAGTAAATTAAAACTTGGCATGCTGTATTCATTATCCCTTGAAACGATACCTAAATTAATCCTGGGATTGAAACAACGAAGACCACATCTTGATGTCGAATTATTGATGGCTTCAAACCAAAAATTATTAGGATTACTAAACACTCAAATGGTAGATGCTATTTTAATCTCCATTCCGGAACACTACGATACGACGAGATTCGAAACATTACCAATTTTTGATGATGAGATATTTCTTGCTACTCCAGTGAATGTTCCTGCACCACACCATATTCCTGTAGATTTAACTCAGTATCATAATCAAAAATTTATCAGTCTCACCGAGGGCTTTGCCACATATAATGGTTTTCAGGAAGCATTTAAAATTGCCGGGTTCAAACCCGATGTAATTGTACAGGTCCAGGATATCTTCTCGCTAATGAGTCTAATCAGTTCAAATATGGGATGTGGTCTTCTTCCCGGGAGAATGAAAGGTTTATTCTCTGATAAAGTCAAGTTTTTACCACTGGAAAATCGTTTTCAGATGCAACAGCATATCGCTTTGATTTTCCCGCGTAATAGCGAGCATAATCTATTACCATTAATAGCTGAATGTCGAATGTACTCTCTCAGCTTAAACAAAAATAAGAATTAGTTTGTTTTTCCACACAAATCATTTCATCCTCATAGAATGACGATCATTCCAGTCCGTGTCTCAACTTTCACCTTTTCATTCATTACATTTTACGTAACCATATAACCTAGTATGTAATTGACAGTATCACTTATAGATTTATACTAATTTTAGTCACCACAAAGCATTCCATACAATATTTTCTTTCTTTACTTATTATTGATGAATCCCATTTATGGTGTTTTTACATTATTAAAAAATCATATTTCACATTCTTGATGGAAGAAAATAATGCATACACTAGCGACCATTACCCAGATAAAATCCCCCCATCACCGTCTGATGACAGAACCATTAGAAGACAGAACCGTTAATTATCGCCATTTCCAGACTGCTATTATTGGTGAAGTATTGCTGCAAGCTATTCTGCTGGAAGTGTGCTGCTCCCCTAAACCTGGACTGATCACCCCGATCTCAACTGGCGCACACCGCGATATGAACCTGCAGACTTTCCTGCTCAGTTCTTCAGCTATTGCCCCCTGTTTTACTCTGTGCGCAGGGGCCGGATTCACTCATCGCAACCCTCTGCCGTTACTGCTAAAAAAGATCAGGCCTATTGGCATTGATTATGAACATCGCCTGCTGACGGTGACTCAGGGGGTCAACACACAGCGTGGGATCCTATTTTCCGGCTCGGTACTGGCCAGCGCTGCAGGTTATTTACATGGACAAAATCAGCCTGTTGATTGCATTTCACTTATGCATTGCGTCCAACAACTCTGCAAAGGGTTGTGCAAATCTGATTTTGCCGCCTTAAAGACCCGAGCGCCTCGAACTGCAGGCGAATTATTGTTTACGAAATACGGCGTCACCGGGATCCGAGGCGAGGCTGAACAGGGCTTCCCCACGATCGCTCAAATTGGCTACCCGGCGTTAATCGCTGCATTCAACAAGAGGCTGCCTTTACGTCATGCATTAGTCGATTGTCTCCTGATGCTGATGACGCAGTGTGAAGACACGAACGTGTTGTGGCGGACAGGGCCGCAACAACTGGCTGAACTGAAACTCCACGCGTCAGAAATTGTTCATCGCGGCGGGATTAGTGCTCCGGGAGGTGAGGCGCGTGTTCACCAGCTTAACGAATGGTGCTGTCAGCACAGAATTAGCCCAGGCGGTTCAGCGGATCTCTTAGCCCTGAGCATCGCAGTGTATCTGCTATGCCATTCACATTTTCCCAACGACGTTACCCAGGAGAGAATATGAGCATCTATCAATATGCGTTTATTTGTTATTGCATCACTATCGCCATTTCATTTGCCGTTATGGGGATCGTCGTTGGATTAAATAAAGCCATGAATAAATTAAATATTCGTGATGACGACTAATAATAAAATAAGGAATTAATCATGGAGATATTATTACGCCTCTTCTCGGGTATCGGGACTTTTTTTACTGAAGATCCGCTGATCGCCCTGGTCCGTTTCCTGCTCATTGTCTGTGGCTTCGCCCTCGCCTACCTCGGCTTTAAACGGAAACTGGATCCGTTAATCATGGTACCTATGGGCCTGGGAATGATCGCCATTAACGCCGGCGTATTGTTTCTGAATAATGGCACCATCGGCACCATCATGCTGGATCCCATGGTGAGTGAAACCAACGAATTAATGTCGTTGATGCAGGTGAACTTCCTGCAACCGATTTACGCCCTGACGTTCAGTAATGGTCTGATCGGCTGTTTAATCTATCTTGGTATCGGCACCATGAGTGATGTCAGTTTTCTGCTTGCCAGACCCTGGGCCAGCATTATCGTCGCACTGTTTGCCGAACTCGGTACGTTTGTCATGTTGGTTATCGGCTATCAGTTCTTTGGTCTGCCGCTTAATGAAGCCGCCGCTATTGCCACTATCGGCGGTGCAGATGGTCCGTTAGTGATGTTCTCGGCACTGATTATGTCGCCGAATCTGTTTGTTCCGATTGCGATTATCGCCTATTTGTACCTGACGCTGGCCTACGCAGGTTTCCCTTATCTGGTACGCCTGATGGTGCCGAAAAAATTCCGCGGCGTTGACACGGAAATGGAATACCCGCAGGTGTCTAAAAAAGCGAAATTTATTTTTATCGTCTCCATGTGTACCCTGCTGTGCTTGTTGTTGCCTGCCGCAGCACCATTACTGTTGTCGTTTTTCGTGGGGATGGCGATTAAAGAAGCTGACATTCTTCCTTATCATAAACTGCTGGAAAGCACTATTACCTACAGTTCTACCTTCTTCCTGAGCCTTCTGCTGGGAACATTGTGCAGCGCGCAGACACTGCTGGATCCGAAGGTTGGCATTATTCTGGTGTTGGGCATCGGCGCATTGGTTATTTCGGGTATTGGCGCATTAGCCGGCGGCTGGTTTATTTATTTCCTGTCACGGCGGAAAAATTACAGCTATAACCCGGTGGTCGGTATTTCCGGCGTCTCTTGTATGCCGACCTGTGCCAAAATTGCGCAGTATGAAGTCACAGCGGAAAACCCCTATAGCGTTATTTTACCGGTTGCCATAGGCACAACGATCAGCGGAATTATTGTCTCCGCCGTCGCCGCCGGGATATTCATGACCACATTCTCTGTGGTCACTATTTTACCGTAATGTTTTTATCAATATCCAATGACCTGATTCACCAATGAGACTATTTATAAACTGGAGATATTGGTATGTCTGAAGTAAAAAAATGGAATAAATTACAGGAAGACACCCGGCAGCGTATGGCGCAGATACAGTCGCTATTCAGACAAGGCAAAGAAATTGCTGCAGCGGACACCGTTACATTACTGGAAGGCGTTATCCGTGCAGGCGACAGAATTAACATTGAAGGGAACAACCAGAAACAGGCCGATTTTCTGGCCGAATCCTTATGCAAGGTTGATAAAGAAAAAATAAATCATCTGCATATGGTGCAATCAGCCGTTCCTCTGGCCGCACATCTGGAACTCTTTGAACGAGGGATCGCCGAAAAACTCGACTTTGCTTACGCGGGACCGCAATCAGAGCACCTCGCCACCGCCATCCGGGAAGGCAAAATCAAGCTCGGCGCTATTCATACGTATCTGGAGCTGTTTGCCCGCTACTTTATTGATTTGTACCCGCGCGTCTCGCTGGTCACGGCGTATGAAGCTGACCGCGAAGGCAACCTGTACACCGGTTTTAATACGGAAGATACCCCCGCCATCGTTGAAGCGACGAAATTCCGCCAGGGCATCGTCATCGCTCAGGCGAATAAGATCGTCGATAAAGTCCCGCGCGTGGATATTCCCGGCGACTGGGTCGATGTGGTGATTGAGTCGCCGCGTCCTTTTTATATCGAGCCACTGTTTACGCGCGACCCGGCATTAATTACAGACACACATGTCCTGATGGCAATGATGGCGCTGAAGGGGATCTATGCCGAATATGGCGTCAAACGCATCAATCACGGCATTGGTTTTTTCACCGCCGCCATTGAGCTTTTACTCCCCACCTATGGCGAGGAGTTGGGTCTGAAGGGAAAAGTCTGTACCCACATGGTGCTGAACCCTCATCCGACGCTGATCCCGGCGATAGAAAGCGGTTGGCTTGAGGCAATCCATTGCTTCGGCGGCGAACTGGGAATGGAAAATTACGTGAGCCAGCGCCCGGACATTTTCACCATCGGCCCCGATGGCTCGCTGCGTTCTAACCGGGCCTTTGCCCAGACGGCTGGACACTACGCCCTCGACATGTTCATCGGCGGCACGCTGCAAATCGACAAATACGGCAACAGCAGCACCGCGACGGCTGACAGGGTCGCTGGGTTTGGCGGCGCGCCTAATATGGGATGCGATGCCAAAGGACGCCGTCACACCACAGAGGCCTGGCTGAAGTGCGGTGAGGAGTTCTCTGCTACTCAGCAGGAGTTGCTGGGTGATATGCCGCGTGGCAAGCGCCTGGTCGTACAGATCCAGGAAACCTTCCGTGAAAAAAGAGCGCCGGCGTTTGTCGATCGCCTCGATGCCTGGCAGCTGGCAGAAAATGCCAACCTGCCGTTACCGCCGGTGATGGTTTACGCCGATGATGTCACACATATCCTCAGCGAAGAAGGTATTGCCTATCTGCATCGCTGTGTCGGTCAGGAGCAGCGGATGGCGGCAATTCGCGCCGTTGCTGGTTACACAGAACTCGGTCTGCAGGCAGATCCGGCCGAAACGGCACGGTTGCGCGAACTTGGGCTGGTTAAAACCCCGGAAGATCTGGGTATCGACCGTCGACGCGCGAACCGTTCGCTGCTGGCAGCCAAAAATATCAAGGAATTGATGGACTGGTCAGGTGGCTTGTACAACCCACCATCACGGTTCCGTAACTGGTAATTCAGGAGAAGAAGAAATGGCGTTAAACCAACTGAATATTTGGTGTAGTGCGGCGACTCCGCGCCCGTTATCCCGGCCAATGGTGCATTTTGGCGTCGTGGGTTCTGGCGATCTGGAGGTACTGATTGAGAGCCAGAACCTGAATGGCAAAGCGAACATCTGCATCAATACCCCCATCACCGGATTCGATGATATCTGGCGCCGGGTCATGACACGTTTTATCGACGAGAGCCAACTGGGCGATGTGCTCATCAGCATTAATGACAATAACGCACCGCCCGCCGTCGTTGCCCTGCGTTTACAGCAGGCGCTGGCTGAACTGGAGCCCGCGAATGAATCCTCCGCTGCGAAAAGCTATCTCGAGGCTAACGCCCGCACCCGGGCTTACGGTTTAGTCGATGAGGGAACCTTTACCGAGTTAGCCGGGCCGGCTGACAGATGTACCAGTCCGCATCTTCCGGTGCTGGGCGAAGCTGTCGAATTTGATGACGGGATCGTAACCGGAATTGGACTGCTGGGTCGCCGCCCGACCATCGTTATCTCCCAGGAAGGCCGCTTTATCGGTGGTTCGATTGGCGAAGTGGGCGGTGCCAAAATGGCCGGAGCGTTGAAGCTGGCGCTTGAGCTGTACCAGCGGTTAAGTCTCAACGATGCGCCACCGCAAGCTGAAAAATGCCCCCTGGTGCTGATCTCTTTTGAAACCGGCGGCGTGCGGTTGCATGAGGCGAACGCGGGTTTGCTGGCCCACGCCGAGGTGATGGACTTGCTTCAGGATCTTCGCCACAAAATTCCGGTCGTAGCACTGGTGGGCAGTAAGCTGGGATGTTTCGGCGGCATGGGCTTCGTTGCCGCCGCCACCGATGTCATCGTCATGAGCCAGTTCAGCCGTATTGGGCTAACCGGCCCGGAAGTCATTGAGCAGGAAATGGGGCGTGACGAATTTGACGCCTCAGATCGAGCCCTGGTGTTCCGCACTACCGGTGGGAAACATAAATACATCATGGGCGACTGTAATTTCCTTGTTGAAGACAGTATTGACGCTTTCCGCACCCAGGTGCAGAAGATTGCCAGGATGACCATGGCGGAGATCGAAGCATTAAGGCGGATCGGCAGCCCTGAACTGGTTTCCAGGCAGATGGCCACGGTCGCGGCGGTCAGTGAACTCCAGCCAATGGATTCAGTAGATGTCTGGCGGGCGGCAGGCAATGAACCTCCGCTGGCACTGGTGGATATGTCGCTGGAAGCGTTTTTAGCCACGACCCGACGTTTCACCCCTTCTACATCCGATCGCTAAGGAGAAAACAATGGAGACTTTAATGGGTCAGGGACGCGCAGCTATCGACATGCTGGTCGATCCCGACAGTTTTCAGGAAAATCAGTTACCGGCGTTTGCCCTCCCTTGCGCAGACTACGGTCCTGGTGCGGTGGTGGGTTCCGCGCAACTGGGGGGACGCACCTGCACGGTCATAGCCAATGACGCAATGGCTTTCAATCCGCGCTTTCCGGTGGTCTATGCCGGCATTATCGGCCTGGAAGAGGCGTACAAAATGGCCCGCGCCGTGTATTGCTCGATTGCCGCCGACGCCAACAAGCCTATCGCTGACAAACGGACATTGCTGCTGATCGTCGATACCCCAGGGAATGGGCCGGGAAAAGTCGAAGAAATTATTGGTATGAATAAAGCAACGGGGGCATATCAACTGGCGCTGGCTGAGGCCCGTAAGGCAGGACATCCCGTCATTGCGCTGGTGATCGGTCGTGCTATCAGTGGTGCATTCCTGTGCCACGGCTTACAGGCGGATCGCATTCTGAGCCTTAGCAGCAAATTCAACACGATGATCCACGTTATGCCGCTTACCAGTATTGCGCGCATCACCCGGCAAAGTCTTGAGCGGCTGAGCGAGTTGGCGACCAGTAATCCGGTTTTTGCCGCAGGTCCGCAGTTCTTTTACCATCTCGGCGGTATAGAACAGCAGATCGATGGGCTCGACCAGATGCGCGATGCGCTGCTTCAGCACATGACAGAAATTCGGGCTTTAAAATGCGAAGGGCAGCAACATCTGCTTGGCCCTGAAGGTCGCGGAAGACTCGGTTTCCATCGCGGGGGACGTAAGATTCGTACTGCGGTACAAGCTTTGATGCAGCAGCAGTTCGAGGATGTCGCGGAGCGTTATATCCAGGCGTAAAGCCTGACGGTTTCGCTCCGCGAGAAGTGAGCAAGGTCTCCGGGGGAATGTGTCAGCCGCGTTCCCCCGAGGTAACGCATGATTCACGGGCTGTCGGTTCACACCGTAGGGAGGTTGCGGATGCAGGATAGACTCAGGATGCTGGAAATGATGGTACAGGAGATCAGTACCGTACCCACACTTGCGCAGATGCCTCAGCGAACCTTAGGTAGCAAAGGCATCGACGGCCCCACCAGCGCGCATGTGATTGAACAGATCCATACGCCGTTGAACCTGGCCTGCGTGACCTTTACCACGGGCTCCAGCGCATTTCAGAACATTGTCGGCATCACGCATGAGGAGCTGCCACAGCGGATTGCGGCGGGCCGTAAAGCCTTTCAGCTTGCTGGCATTATGCCTGGCGATCGGATGCTGGTGACCTATGCCCCGCTGATCAACGTCTTTACGCCGGATTCGCTGGTTGAAGCAGGCGTTAGCCACGGCTTTTTGTTGCGTTCCTGCCAGGATGCCCTGCTGCTGGCGCTGATCAAAGAAAATTACCAGGTCGTACTGGGAGAGTCTTCGTTTCTGCGCGCTACGCTAAAGCAGGCAAAAACGATGGATCTCGCCGGGTTATTGCCTGAAAAACTGTGTCTGCTTGCTGCCGGAACGCCTCTGGATCCGGAATTACTGGAACTCGCCAGCGAGTTTAATTTTACCGTCCACGATCTCTATGGCAGCCAGGAATTCGGTTGGCTGACGCTGGATGGCCAGTTTCTGCGCGATGATCTGAGTCTGGTGGCGTCTCCGTATGGTCAGGATTATGTCGAGATGATCGTGGGGGGATTACCGACTGGCGACAGCTTCCCGGTCAGCCCTCAGGGGCATATCTGCAACACGCTGGGAAAATTACTGACTTATAAAAGACAGCGTACGCAGCCAAATTACGAAATAGTGATCGCAGCCACCCCGTACCATTCTCGCGAACTGATGGAAAGAACCGCTCGCACGCTGCTTCGCATTAAGGGAAGTATTGTCAAAGTCGCCACAAATCTGGTGCTCACCGCTGATGCCACCGAATTAAAACTGCTTCCCGGCCAGCCACCCGATGAAACACCGGCTCCCGCGTGCGTGGCGACGATTCGTGGTCCAGTTGCTACCGGACTGTTTGATACGCTGGTACAGGCGCAACTCACTTATGAGAGGCAATCCAAGAGCGATCCGGCGTGGTTAAAACGCCGCTAGCAATTCTGTTGCCAGTGTTAATAAATGCAGGTCGCAATATCGTTACCTTTTAGGTAACTAAACATCATTTATGTTGGCGAAAACCAGGCCGTCTGTCATTGAAATTATTCTTTGAACAGGTAATTATCATCGTAACGATAATAATAAATCGTTTTCAGGATATCAGGTTTTTTGCCTCGTAAATCATTTAATTATTTCTCATAAAAAAAGGATGTCGTTATGTCTGAAATGAAATCAAAAGTACCTGGCATTGTTGAAGAAATCCTGTGTGCTGTGGGTGATAGCGTTGCCAAAGGTCAACAGGTTCTGGTAATGGAAGCCATGAAAATGAAAATGCCCATCCCTGCACATGAAGCCGGTACCATTAAAACTATTTCGGTGAACGTGGGTGACCGTGTTAACCCAGGCTCGCCATTATTTGAGATTGAATCCTAAAATTTAAGCCACGCCACTTTTCTCACACGCCACTGTTGTCAGTGGCGTAACTTTTTTATTTCGTAATGCCCTGTCTGCTTCCTCTGCTGGCCTTTATTTCTGGTTGTGATATTCATGACTTTATCCAGCGCGAAAAAACCGGGATAAGCATCCCGGTAAAAGGCAAATGGTTAATTATCAATAATTATGGCTGCAGCAGCTTCGGCCGATAATCCAGATTCCAGCGTGTTTCTTGTTCGTAGATCTGACCAATACTCAACACTTCCATATCGTGGGCATGCGGCCCAATCAGTTGCATCCCCATCGGTAATCCCTGAGCATTGAAGCCTACTGGAACGCTAAGGGATGGACTGCCAATCAGGGTTGCAGGAACCACCACTTCCATATAGCGGTGATACGTATCCATCGGCTTTCCTGCCACTTCCTGCGGTGAGTGTTGAGAAGGATCGAAGGGGAAGATTTGCGCCGTCGGCAGAACAACAATGTCATATTCCGCGAACAGCTTATTGAACGCCTGGTAGATAACGCTCCGCTGCACGGAGGCGAGGTAGACATCACGAGCCGTCAACTTCAGCCCACCTTCAACTTCCCAGACCGCCTGCGGTTTCAGCAACGCACGGGTTTCAGGTTTGTCATACAATGGACGTAAACCGTTAGAGACAATCCAGTGACGCCAGACCAGCCAGGTCTCCCACATCTGTTCAGCCGTGACATCCAGTTTTACAGGTTCGACACTGTGGCCAAGTTTCTCAAAGACTTTTAAGGCGTTTTCGCAAAGGTTCAGGACGCCCTCTTCCATTGGCAGCGCGCCGTTTAAATCGGCAAGCCAGCCAATGCGCAGTTTACGCTCAGGCGGGGTGAATGGTGCCAGGGGTTGACCCAGGGATAGTGGAACTCGCGCATCATAGCCCGACTGGGTTTGCAGCAAACGAGCCGTATCAGCGATGTTACGCCCCATTGGCCCTTCAAGCCCCAACTGGCTCACAAAAACCTCGGGGGCCGGCCCAAAGGGTACGCGTCCCTGACTCGGTCTGAAACCAATGATGTTGTTCCAGGCCGCAGGATTACGCAGCGAACCCATCATGTCACTACCGTCCGCCACCGGTAGCATCTGTAATGCCAGCGCAACCGCCGCGCCGCCACTGCTGCCTCCCGAAGATTTCGTCTGATCCCAGGCGTTCCAGGTCGTGCCAAAAACGTTATTTATCGTGTTCGAACCCAGCCCAAACTCCGGCGTGTTCGTTTTACCGATAAAAATGGCACCTTTGTTTCTGATGCGTTCAACCATAACCGAATCGTTAGGCGCGATGAAATCTTTAAAAATAGGAGAACCGTTTGTCAGAGTAATCCCTTTTACCGCAGATAAATCCTTAACGGCGTGAGGAAATCCGTGCATCCACCCCATATACTGACCATTAGCCAGTTGTTTATCCTTATTTCTGGCCTGTTCCACTAAATCATCCCTGTCCTGTAAGGAGACAATGGCATTGACTTTTGGGTTAAGGATTTCAATTTTATCCAAATAGCATGCATGACTTCAACACATGATACCTCCCTGGATTTGATGCTGTCGGAAAGCGCCAGGGCGCTCATTTCCGTAATCGGATTATTGATTTTATTCATGTTGCCCTCTGAAATTGATTTTTCCTGCAAACGCATTCGCGTTTATTTAAGAATATCCATACAACTCCATTCATTGCAGCAGGATAAGTTGCAGGACAATATTTATTATCAAATTAATCTCATGACGTATTGTGACTGATCTCAACATTAGCATCATGATATTTTCAATCACGTTACTTTAAATGTAACGCCATTACCTTAAAAGCAACGTTGTAATATTTGTGATTCTCATAACATTTTAGGTAAGTTCGTTTCGATATACATTAAATGACACTTTTAGAAAAAATGCCAGCCCCTGACAAAGCTGAATGTATTTAACGTTCTATATACATTCATTGTATTTTTCTCACTCGTGAATTATTTCATAGGTGATGTTAATAAAGGAGTGTTCGTGAATGAAGATCGATGAAGCCGACATCATTGCTATCGTTAATGATCCGATACTTTGGTGGATCGCAATGCCCCTGGGCGCCATTATCCTGGTAATGGCATCGTTATATATCAGATTGTCTTATAAAAACGCACCAAACGTAGGCTTAACACAGGCCCAATGTACCAGGGGTCTCAGAAGCGGAATTTTCAGTTCCATTGGCCCTTCTATCTCGGTTTTCGTAGTCGTGTTCAGTATGACCGCAATTATCGGTGGCCCTTTAACCTGGATGCGCTTCGTCGGGATTGGCGCGGCCCCGGTGGAGCTGGCAGCCATCAATCTGGGAGCAGAAACCTATGGCGCGCCGGTCGGTTCAGAAAATTATAACTTAACCGCTATGGTCTCCGGGCTTTACACCGCAATCATCAACAGCTGCGGCTGGATTGTCGTTGGATACTTCTTCATCCACCGGATGGAAAAGGTCAGAGAAAAAATGGGCGGAGGAGACAAAGTCTGGCTGGGGCTCATCTCCGTCACGGCGATGCTGGGACTTTTCGGCTTCCTCTCAACCCCTTTCATCCTCGCCATGAACGATAAAACGGTGGCATGCCTTGCCGGTTTCTTCGCGATGGGCGGGCTGGCGATCCTCGGTAAAAAGATAAGCTGGCTAAAAGAGTATGCCTTAGGAATTGCACTTATCATTGGCATGGTCGCGGCCAGCCTTTATTCATAACGAAGGAAATAAACGATGCAACAGACTAATGATGGTCTCAACTGGACGGCAACATCGATAAGGATAGGACGGATCTGCTTCCTTCTGGCAACAATAACCAGCTTTGCGCCGCTCTTTTACTTTTACATCGTGTATGACGTTTATCCCCCTCTGGAGGTCGCTTTAACCTCCTGGCTGTCGATTGCGATGGTATTCGGCGCATTCTATTTTGTGGAACCTTTTTCCTATTATCCCATCCTGGGATTGACAGGCAGTTATCTGGGGATTCTGTCGGGTAATATCTCTAACGTTCGACTCCCGGCCTCGGCAGCAGCCCAAATGGCCGTCGGTGTAGAAAATGGTTCTAAGCAGGCGGAAATTATCTCCACGCTGGGTATCGCCGGCTCGATTTTTACCAACCTGTTCTTTCTGACCCTTGCCGTTTTAATGGGGGACTGGATATTGTCGGTTTCGCCGCCAGCGCTGATTGCTGCGGTTAAAAACTATATTCTGCCAACTATTTTCGGTTGTCTGTACGGGCAGTTTACCGTGATGAAACCAAGGATCGCGCTGTATGCGTTACCGGTCACAGCGATCGTCTATATCTTATTCCCGACCCTGCCGGCCTATGTTTACATTATTGTAGCTATCTTCGGCAACATGTTGTTAACCCGAGTGCTCTATAAGAAAAATATTGTTAAGTAATGCCGCGCCGTAAAATATGTGCCTGATAATTATTAGCGCACTATTATAATAGCAACCCATTTTTAAATTACAGAAACGAAACAATCACAACACATTATTTGTCGCATTATTTCGCGAGGGACTCTCTATGTTTAAAAAACTTGCACTCCTTCTTTCATCCTTGATGATAGTACCGGCCAGCGCCGTTGAGATATATAACAAAGACGGTAACAGACTGGGGGTTTATGGGAAAATCCAGGCTTCGCATCTGATTTCTGATTATGCGAACGAAAATGGGGATAATACCTATGTCCGATTCGGTTTGCGTGGCGAAACTCAAATTTCTCAGCAGCTCACCGGGTATGGAAATTTCCAGATGCAGTTCCAGGCCAATAAATATGAAGGAGAAGATAAACATTCCTGGACACGCCTGGCCTTTGCCGGTCTTAATTATTCGTCATTAGGTTCTTTCGACTATGGTCGCAACTGGGGGATTATGTACGACCTCGGTGCCTGGACCGATGTTTTACCTGAATTTGGCGCCGCCACTATTTTCCATACCGATACCTATATGGCACAACGCGCCACGAACCTGGCAACATGGCGTAACCGGGATTTCTTCGGTCTGGCTGATGGGCTCAATGTTGCCCTGCAATATCAGGGTAAAAATAGCGGTACCAAAGGTGAAAACACGACCAATAATAGCCGTATTCTCCAGAAACAAAACGGCGATGGTTACGGGATGTCGATGACCTATGATTTTGATTTCGGTTTGTCGCTGGGCGGCGTCTATACTCATGCAAACAGAACCGGGGAACAACGACATTATGGCAACCATGTTGCGACCGGCCCTTATGCCGAATCGTTTGTGGTCAGCGCAAAATACCGTTTAGATGGGCTTTATCTGGCCGCGCTGTACGGTGAAACCTCGAATATGACCTCTTTTGGAAGCGGGGTAAATATCGCGAATAAGGTGCATGCCACAGAGCTGGTCGCCAAATACCGCTTCCGTAACGGATTCGAACCCTCTATCGGTTACCTGCAGAGTAAAGGAAAAGATCTGAGCGGCTATCGCGGGGATCACGATCTTCTGCAGTTTATCAACCTGGGCGCAATGTATTATTTCAATGATACGCTTGCCGCCTACGCAAACTATAAAATCAATTTACTGGACCGGGATGACTTTACGATGGCGACGAAGCTGAACACCGACGATACCATCGTATTCGGCTTTGTTTACCAGCTCTAATCCCTTTCTTGCACTATTAACGTCAAATCGCCGCTGCAAACAAAGCCTGCTTATCGAAGAGCCTGACGTCGTTCAGGCTCTTCCCCAGTATTTGTCCCTGCGTCGTCATGAACTCTTTCAAATTAATGCCGTATCCCGTCGGCCATCGTACCTCAACGTCAATGCGTGTGTGATGTGTTTGCTCCAGTTGCAGCAGGCACTGATACACGTCGCGCAACTGCTCGACAGGGTGAATATCAATCACAATATCCAGATCGGATTGACAATCCGTATAGTGGAAACCACTGACTATTTCTAATGCCGTCGACCCCCATACGCCGGGTGTACAGTTCAGGAGATGAAAACGATCGCGAAGATCAGCCAGCGTCTGAAGTGCGGGTGTTCTGAGGGAAAACTCCCTCTGCGCTATTTCAAATGGCGTCAGGAGACAGACCACATCCTCTGGCAGGACAGTAATCGCAACACGTTGACGCTGGCCGTTAATTCGCTCCGGGAAACTAAAACCCAGCGCAATTTCGCTCTGCGATTCCCCTTCTAAATGACGACGAACAATTCCAGGCAACTCTCCTGCAACAAGCGCTTGTTGCCAGCTCCCCCTTGTAGATGTTTGCCATTGAGTAAAAATTCGTTGAGCCACCGGAGCACTAATTTGTAGTAAATCGTGACGCTGGAACATGGATATACCTCTGGCTTTTTCCTGGATATGCCGAGCATCCTCCCCATGTCTGAAATCGTCAATAACGAGATGTGAACCTTCATTACCTTACACGTTATTGGCGTAACCAGGCGTACTCTGGATAAGCGATATTGATAACTTCAGGAACCTGAGAAGTCTTCATTTAAAAAGGATCCATGCAGAAACATGAACCTTTTTTATAGCAACCACCGGATCGGTCAACCGATCCCGGATGATTGCCATTGACTATACGCCCGGTCCTCTTTTACTCGACAAAGCGCGCTACTCGCTCAGTCCGCGGTATTCCAGCATCAGCTCAATCTTTGGATCGTGGCCGCGCCATTGGCGATAAAGTTCAGCTAAATCAGTGCTGTTGCCACGTGACAAAATCGCTTCGCGGAAGCGCTGACCGTTTTCGCGGGTCAGGCCGCCGTGCTCAACAAACCACTGATAGCCATCGTCGGCCAGCATTTGCGTCCACAGATAGGCGTAATAGCCCGCGGCATAGCCGCCGCCGAAAATATGCGAAAAATAGCTGCTGCGATAGCGCGGTGGAACGGCCGGCAGATCCATCTTTTCTTGACCTAAAGCCGCCGCTTCGAAGGCATCAACATCGGGCGGAATTTCCGCCGGCGACACGCTATGCCAGTGCATATCCAGCAGCGCCGCCGCCAGCAGCTCGCTCATGTCGTAACCTTTGTTAAACTTCGCCGCGCGCAGCATCTTTTCACGCAGCGCGTCCGGCATCGCTTCACCCGTTTGATAATGCCGCGCGTAGTGGGCAAATACCTGCGCCTCGCTGGCCCAGTGCTCATAGATCTGCGAGGGAAATTCAACAAAATCGCGGGGCGTATTGGTCCCCGACAGGCTGGCGTAACGCTGGCTGGCGAAGAGCCCGTGCAGGGCATGACCAAACTCGTGGAATAACGTGATCACCTCATCCCAGGAAAGCAGCGCGCTCTGCCCTGGCTTCGGTTTCTGATAGTTACACACGTTGTAGATCACCGGCTGCTGGGCGAGCAGCGTCGATTGCTCGACGAAGACATCCATCCACGCCCCGCCGCTTTTGGAATCCCGCGCGAAGAAGTCGCCGTAAAACAGCGCGATACCTGCGCCGTTCGCGTCAAAAATTTCCCATACCCGGACATCCGGATGATAAACAGGAATATCGAACCGCTCGACAAAGCGTAAACCAAACAGCTGTGAGGCCGTCCAGAACACGCCGTCCTTCAGAACCCGGTCGAGGGCAAAATAGGGTTTGAGCTGCGATTCATCGATAGCAAACTTCGCCCGGCGCACCTGCTCCCCGTAGTACAGCCAGTCCCAGGCCGCGGCGGCAAAACCGCCGCCCTCATCGTCAATAACCTGCTGGATATCCGCCAGCTCCTGCTCCGCGCGGGCCCGCGCCGCCGGGACGATCCGCCGCATGAAGGCAAAAGCGGCCTCGGGAGTACCCGCCATCTGATCGGCCATAGACCAGCTGGCATAGTCCGCGACGCCCAGCAGTTCCGCTTTGCGCGCGCGAATCGCCGCCAGACGCAGCACCAGATCGCGGGTATCGTTCGCATCGCCCTTTTGGTTGCGCTGCCAGCCCGCGGCGAACAGATTTTCACGCGTCTGACGCTGACGTAACGACAGCAGCGCCGGTTGCTGAGTGGTGTTAAGCAACGGTAGCAGCCAGCGGTCGTGCAGCCCTTTTTCCCGTGCCGCCTCCGCAGCCTCGGCGATCTCTTCCGCGCTGAGCCCGTCCAGCTGATGCGGGTAATCCAGCACCAGGCCGCCGGATTTCACCGCCGCCAGCAGCCGCTGCTGGAACTGGCTCTGTAACGCCGCCGCTTGCTTATTCAACGTGCGCAGCACCGATTTTTGCTCTGCGCCCAGCGTGGCGCCCGCCAGAATGAAACGCTGCCAGCTGACCTCCAGCAGCCGCCGGGATTCGTCATCCAGGGAGAGCGTTTCACGTTGTAGCCACACCTGCTTCACGCGCTGAAACAGCGCCTCGTTAAGCCAGATATCGTTCCCCAGCTCCGCCAGTTCAGCGGAGAACTGCTCATCGAGCGTCTGGAGGGTCGGATTGGTATGCGCCCCGGCCATGGCGAAAAATATCCGGGTGACGCGCGCCAGCAGCTGCCCGCTCTGTTCCAGCGCCACCAGGGTATTGGCAAAATCGGCCGGCGCCGGGTTATTCACAATCGCCGCAATCTCTTCGCGCTGGCGTCGGACCCCTTCATCAAAAGCCGGACGGTAATGCGTATCCTTAATCAGATCAAAACGCGGCGCCTGGTAAGGCAACAGGCTGACGCTCAGCAAAGGGTTGTTTTCCGCCATCATTATCTCCTGGACCTGGTTATCCTCTAAGATTAGGCAACTCATTGATTGACCGCAATGATTTCCGCTTACTGTGGCCTTGAAAACCGATCTGCCGGCGGTGACTGGACGGCATTGCGCGGCGGCGTGACAGGCAGGGTTCAGACGCCGGTTTGCTTACCACCACGGCACAAACAGGCCCCACAGACAAACATCACCTCCCCGGCGACGAATTGCCCCGCTTACGGCAACATTTGTACCTCATACCTTCGCAATTGCCTGTTTTGGAAACGTATTGCACGCTCAGCGGAGGTAGACTCCGTTTTCTTTTATAGCTACAGTGCTTAGATAGCGCGCTGTTCCGTTGTTGCTTAATTTTTTTCTCCGGGTTGCGGGCCCTTGTCGGCTGCTGAGTGGCCCAGCGTGTTGAAATGGAAGAAAAACATTAAGTAAGACGGGATTGACAGGCCCTGCCTATGCTTTATTCAGGGCTAAATGAGAAAATTGACAGGAGCGATGATGATTATTCTGGTTACCGGTGCAACAGCAGGGTTTGGTGAAAGCATTACGCGTCGTTTTATCGCTAATGGTCACAAAGTGATCGCCACCGGGCGTCGTGAAGAACGTCTGCAAACATTAAAAGATGAACTCGGCGATAATCTTTATACCGCGCAGCTGGACGTGCGCAATCGAGCCGCTATCGAGGAAATGATTGCCGGGCTGCCGGCCGACTGGCAGGCCATTGACGTTCTGGTCAATAACGCCGGTCTGGCGCTGGGTCTGGAACCGGCGCACAAGGCCAGCGTTGAAGACTGGGAAGATATGATCGACACCAATAACAAAGGCCTGGTCTACATGACCCGCGCGGTACTGCCCGGGATGGTTGAACGCAACCGCGGCCATATTATTAATATCGGCTCGACTGCCGGCAGTTGGCCTTATGCCGGCGGGAATGTTTACGGAGCGACCAAGGCATTCGTCCGCCAGTTCAGCCTGAACCTTCGCACCGACCTGCACGGCACCGCGATCCGCGTGACCGATGTTGAGCCGGGTCTGGTGGGTGGTACTGAGTTCTCCAACGTGCGCTTTAAAGGCGATGATGCCAAAGCCGGGAAAGCTTACGAAAATACCCAGGCGCTGACGCCGGAAGATGTCACCGAGGCGGTATGGTGGGTGGCGACGCTGCCTGCGCACGTCAATATCAACACTCTGGAAATGATGCCTGTCAGCCAAAGCTTTGCCGGTCTGAGCGTGCATCGCGAGGGCTAAGTCGCCATACCCGGCCCGTTGAGGGCCGGGTATGGGCTAACAGGCAAATAACGCGTAAAATAACGCATATAATCCAATAAAAGTAACCATCAATGGCCGCAGAATCGCAACTTAATCCGACACAGCCCGTAAACCAGCAAATTTACCGTATCCTCCGCCGAGATATCGTCCATTGTCTGATCCCACCCGGCACCCCATTGTCTGAGAAAGAAGTGTCCGTGCGCTTTGACGTCTCCCGACAACCGGTGCGGGAAGCTTTTATTAAACTGGCTGAGAACGGTCTGATCCAGATCCGCCCGCAGCGCGGGAGCTACGTGAACAAGATCTCCCTTTCCCACGTGCGCAACGGCTGCTTTGTTCGCCAGGCCATCGAATGCGCCGTCGTTCGCCGGGCGGCGGGGATGGTCAACAGTGAGCAAATTTATCAGCTTGAGCAAAATCTTAATCAGCAGCGTATTGCCGTTGAACGTCAGCAATTAAATGATTTTTTTCAGCTTGATGATGAGTTTCACCAGAAACTGTCCCTCATTGCCGACTGCCAGTTAGCCTGGGATACGGTGGAAAACATTAAAGCCACTATCGACCGGGTGCGCTATATGAGCCTCGATCACATAAGCTCTCCGGAGATGCTGTTGCGCCAGCATCTGCAAATTTTTCAGGCGCTGGAAAATCGCGACGCCGATGCGGTGGGAGAAGCCATGAATGTACATCTGCATGAAATTAGCGAGTCGGTGTTATTAATTCGCCAGGAAAACCGCGACTGGTTTAGCGAAGAGTAACTGCGTTCACGGCAGCGCAGGCTAATCCCGCCCTGCCGTGCTCACGTTAAAAAGGTAGTAGATTATCTGACAACCAGCACCGGTATTTTGGCGTGACGCAAAATTGACTCCGCATTCGAACCAAGAAGATGCGTTGAAATTCCCGGCTTGCGCGAGCCGATAACGATAACATCAAACTCACCGGCGCTGCTGATGGCCAGAATTTCATCGCGGACGTTACCAAATACCACCCGTGAATGCATCCGCGAGGCCGGAATGGAGAACAGTCGGGACAGCGTCTGCATTTTTTTCTCCGACTCCGCTTGCATAAATGCTTCGAACTTCTGAATATCTGCGGCAAAGCCCCGCAATATTGAGCGACTGCTGTTTGGCAACACGTTCAACAACGTAATTTCGCCCTCTTCTGCCGATGCTAAAAACTCCGCATGGCGTACCGCTTTGTCACTTAAATCCATTTCAAAAACATCGACGGGCAATAAAATTCTCTTGTACATATTCGGTTCTCCTTTTCCCGGGTTACTTATTTTTACTGCGCTCATCATGACAGATTTATTTTAAATCAGATATAAACAACACCCCGGCTATCCCGCATATGCGTTAAAATAAACATCAATTATATATAGTTGCCTCTGGATAATTAAAGATATGTATATTCAGTGCCGGCGGTCTGGTTTTTGATAAACTACAGCCTAAAAACATGTTCAGCCAACGTCAGCGATAAGCCTGGCGTGAAATTCGGCTCAGGGTGAGGCGCATGGCGGCGACATCCTTGTCACCGCATGCGCAAAGCGGATAGATCAGTGTTTATGCCACTGATGATATTCCCGTTTGAGTCGCTGCGGAGCCGTTTCCGGCATCATCGCTAACCCGATAACAGAAATCACACCCAGAACAATCACATAGATAGCCAGTCCGTAATAGTGCCCTCCCGTGACCTGCAGGATTTTCACCGCGACCAGGCCCAGAATACCGCTGCCGACGAGCGACCCCACCTGCCAGATTAAGGCAATACCGCTGCAGCGAATATGAGTCGGGAACAGCTCCGGGAAGTACGATGCCTGAGGGGCATAGCACATACTGTGTCCCAGACTCAGAACCAAAATCATGACCAGCTGCGTGAGCCAGAAACTGTCCTGATTGATGGCGAGGAAGAATGGGACAATCATAATGACCTGCAGCAGCGCCCCCATGATATAGACCGGTTTGCGCCCAATCCTGTCGCAAAGCGAGCCCATCAGCGGTATCGCAATAATCTCCAGTATCACCGCCACGATCATCGTTTCCATCAGGATATTCGCGTCAAGATTATTGGCCTTACCGTACGCCAGTATAATGACCGTAAACATCGCAAAGGTACATGCTTCAATTAACTTTGCGCACACGCCTTTAAACACGATCCCCGGGAAGTCGCGAATGACTTCAACTAACGGACGCGACTCCTCAGCCTTGGTTTCACGGATTTGAGCGAATACCGGCGACTCGTCAATTTTAAGGCGAATAAATAAGCCAACAATGACCAATAGCAAACTTAATAAGAACGGAATACGCCACCCGTAATCCATCATCGCTTCCGGAGTCAGGCTTGCATTTAATAAAGCAAAGAGCGCTAATGGCAAAAGAAAACCGACCGGTGCGCCAATCTGCACCCAGCTGGCAAAGAAGCCGCGATGTTTTGGTTCGGAATATTCCGCGGTCATCAGCACCGCACCGGCCTGCTCGCCACCGACGCCAAACCCTTGCAGTACACGAATAAAAATAAGTAATACCGGTGCCCAGATGCCGATCTTCTCATACGTAGGTAAAAGCCCGATGCAGAATGTCCCCAGGCCGACAATTAATATTGTAATGACCAGCGCTTTTTTACGCCCGACTTTGTCGCCAATATGGCCAAATACAATGCCCCCTAGCGGTCTTGCTAAGAAACCAACGGCATACGTCGCGAATGCGGCAAGTGTACTCACTAACGGATCATCACTGGGGAAAAAAAGATGCCCAAAAAATAAAACTGCCGCTGTGCCATATGCAAAGAAATCATAATATTCAGCGGCCGTTCCGATTGCCGAGGCTGAAGCCACTCGACGAATAATAGGTTTGTTATCTACATCTTTTTTAACATCAACTGAACCAACCATAGGCTTGTACCTTTGTAAGATATAGTGAAAATTAAATTTTGGGGATTTAAATAGCTCTCAACTGCTCCACAATAGGCCGTTTCTCAAACGGGGAATGCCATTTCCGTTCGCAACCCGCCGCAAAGGTATCAGCACCAACTAACATCACCTCTTATTTTTTTACTCCTGTTTAACACGTTCGAAATTAAAACATTTGTGCAACTGCCATACAAGTATATTAAAACGAAAGGGTGTCATCGATCACATAATCAAAACGAGCGCACGGCGGGGATAATCAGGCGCGCACCTCCCGCCACCAGGCCCTCTCGCCTTACTGGTAAACAAGAAGCAAAAAGGAAAAGGAGCACAAATGGCGTTACCGTATAGCCATGAATGAGGGGGATAAGGGTCAGGCCTTGCGTTGACTCAGCGCAACCTGCGGCGGTAAACACATTGCGCCGCGGTATATAAATGAAACCTTTTCATCCAGTTAAAATGAATGAGCTAAATTAATTAATAACGCAGTAGCACAGAATACAAAAGATAAGACACCCTGAAAGGGTGCCTTAAAGAGTGGCAGAAACGCGTAGTGTCAGTACCGATGGCGACAGCTAGCGTCCCTCTGCCCAGGCTGCGACGGTCGCTTTCGCGCCCCGGCTTTGTAACGACAGATAGGCCTGGGTCAGCGCATCGACAAATCGCGCTTCCTGCGGCAGCGCGTGGCCAAAGATAGCCTCGATACTCAGCAGCGCCTGCACCCGCGCTTCACCGTCGACGCTGCTCTGTACCGCCTGCTGGATCACCGGGAATAACGGGTCGCTGACCTCAATCGCCTGCCCCTGGTCATCCACACCGCTGACGTAACGCATCCAGCCCGCTACGCCCAGCGCCAGCAGGCTGAAATCACTGTGCTGCGCCAGGTGCCAGCGAACCGAGTCGAGCATCCGCTGCGGAAGTTTCTGGCTGCCATCCATCGCGATCTGCCAGGTACGATGCTTAAGCGCCGGGTTGCTGTAGCGGTCAATCAGAAGCCCGGCATAGCGTTGCAGATCAACGCCCTGTACTTTCAACGTTGGGGCCTGCTCTTCCAGCATCAAGGTCCGTGCCGCCAGACGATAGTTTGCGTCCTGCATACAGTCATTAATATGCTGATAGCCCGCCAGATAGCCCAGATAGGCCAGGAAAGAGTGGCTGCCATTCAGCATACGCAGCTTCATCTCTTCAAAAGGAATGACGTCAGCGACCAGCTCAGCGCCCGCGTTTTGCCACTCCGGGCGGCCGGCAACAAAGTTATCTTCAATTACCCACTGGCGGAACGGTTCGCAGGCGACGCCTGCCGGATCGCGCACGCCGGTCAGCTGTTCAATTTTATCCAGCGTGTCCGCCGTCACCGCCGGCACGATGCGATCGACCATCGTTGACGGGAAGGTGACGTTTTGCTCAATCCAGTCCGCGAGTTCGCCGTCAATAGCCCGGGCAAGCGCACAAACCACATTACGCATAACATGGCCATTCTCCGGCATGTTATCGCAGGACATGACGCTGAATGCCGGCAAACCCGCGGCTTTGCGCCGTGCTAACGCTTCCACGATGACACCGGGCGCCGATTTCGGCCGCTGGGGATTGCTGATATCGGCGACGATCAGCGGATGTTCCAGCTGCAGTTGGCCGGTTGCCGGTGAGTGGCAATAGCCCTTCTCGGTGATGGTCAACGACACAATCGCCACCTGCGGCTCACACATTTTTGCCAGCACGCTCTCCAGACCATCGACTTCCGCGTGCATCGCCTGCTTCACCACGCCAACCACCCGCGCGGTCCAGGCATCCGCCGACATTTCGGCGACGGTGTACAGCAGATCCTGGTTTTGCAGATCGGCAATCTGCTGTTCGCCGCCGATCAGGTTAACTTCGGTGTAGCCCCAGTCACTGCCCTGTTCTGCCGCCAGAATATCGGCATAGACCGCCTGGTGCGCACGATGAAATGCGCCAAAGCCCAGGTGCACAATCCGTGAAACCAGCGTGCTGCGATCGTAAGAAGGAAGTGTTGCCCTGGCTGTTAAAAGCGTGTTTTGCATCTTTTGACTCGCTGTGTAGAAACGGTATGAAAGTTAACTGCCATACCAGATTACCGTTACTTTCCGCTTAAGTTTTGATTTGCATTAATTAACGGTTAATTGGTACGACAAGAATAAAATGTTGTGTGATAGCTGTCGCACTTCTACTGCTAAATAGCGCAAAGCTATCACACACGTTGGCTTAACTTAGCGTTGAGGAAGGCGTGGCCGCCCCCCGGCTTTGCGCAGATGAATCGCACCATAGCTTGTCGTAGCTGTAGCCAGTCAGATCTTCCACGATCCGGCGCGCCTCTGGCGTGACGTTCTGCTTCAGGCCGTTGGCTTTCAGACGATCGACTTCATCGACAAAAACCTTATGCGTCTGTTTATTGAGACGGAAAGTCAGCGCCTGCCATAGCGCAATCAGCAGCAGCCCCGCCGTGCCGACAAATAGCAACAGCGCAATGGTATTAATCGCCTCTTGCGGTTGGACGGCGCTGCCTTTCACAAAGCCACCGCTTTGCAGCAACAGGCCAACGACAAAGGTCGCAATCGCCACCGTCGTTTTACGGGAAAAGGTCATCACGGCGGCAAACAGGCCTTCGCGGCGCTGGCGGGTGATCATTTCATCAATATCGGGAATAAACGGGAACACGTTCCACGGCGTGAATTCCAGCACGCAGCGCCCTACCTGATACACGCCTGCCAGCACCACCAGCAACAATACTTTATTGTCCGTCGGGAACTGATACACCAGGAAGAGTCCGCCCAGGCACAGCATCATCAGGCAATAGGCAAAGACGTAGAGTCGTGAGGGGCCATATTTGATGATCGCCACCCCAGCGGCCAGAGTCACCGGTAGCCCGACGATGCTCATCGACAGCAGGGTTCCCGCCAGCGATGAGGAAACATTCAGGCAATAGACGCAGAAAAAGACGAAGACGGTGTTATAGACATCCTTAGCGGTGAACGAGAATAAATAAATCGCCAGATGCTTACGAAACGCCCGGACCTTGAGGGTTGAGGCATACTCCTTGAATAAATTACCAAACGCCGCCAGTTTCTCGGTAAAGCTTTTCCTGACCGCCTTGTTTTCTAATTCCGCCAGCATCTCCGGCGTCAGTTCGCGCTCCCAGGTCACTTTCCAGGAGATAAATACGCAGACCATAAACAGCACCGCAAAGACAACGCCGTTAATAAAATAGGCGTTCGCATCGTGCTCGCCAAAATGATTAATCAGCAGTCCGGGAATAAAGGTCGCGAGGAAGGTCCCGGACGCGGACAGGAACATGCGGCAGGTGGAGAGTTTGGTCCGCGAGTTAAAATCCTTTGTCATTTCCGAAGGCAGCGTTTCCCAGGGGATCAGCACCATCGCGGCAATCACCTCAAATGCCAGGTAGACCGCCAGATAGAAAGCGTAGCTCATCCCGTCGAGCCACAGCAGCATGTACACCAGCATCAACGGTGCGCCAATCAACAGAAAGAAACGGCGACGGCCAAATTTTTTACCTAAATAGTTCTTATAAAAATGATCGGTGAAGCTCCCCATGAATAAACTGACCACCGCATCGACAATTCGGGCAATCGCCACAATCGATGCTGCTTCAACCGGAGAGAGACCAACAAAAGTGGTGTAAAAAAAGAGTAGCCATGCGCCAATAACGGTAAACGCGCCGCCGCCCATGATATCTGTCATACCATATCCAATACTTACCGGAATGGTAATTTTCTTATTAGTCCGAGCCATGGTTAATCCTCACACAATGGCGAATATTAAAATTTGAAATATGCTTGTGCATTATCGTGACATATATTTTTTACCATTCGGCTCAGGATGATTTGATCGTCAGGAACTTCTCCACGGCTCACCCACCCGCCAATTAAATTACAAACAATCCGTCGAAAATAATCATGGCGAGGATATGAAACCAGGCTGCGAGAATCGGTAAGCATGCCGACGAAATTCATCAATAATCCCTGATCGGCCAACGCATTTAGCTGATTTTCCATTCCCCGACGGGTATCGTTAAACCACCATCCGGAACCAAACTGGATCGGTGATTTCACCCCCAGCGCCGCACTCTGAAAGTTCGCGATGGTGGATGCGACCACATCGTTATAACTGGCATTGAGGTTGTAAATAATGGTTTTAGGTAAAGCATTATCGCGGGCCAGACCGTCAAGAAACTGATTCAGGTTTGCCGCCAGTTCGGGCTGGTCGGCGATGGAATCAAAACCGGTATTGATGCCAAGCTGCGCGAACATCCGGCTGTTATTATTACGAATGGCGCCAAAATGGATCTGCATCGCCCACTCATGCTGTTTGTAATGGCGTGCCAGCATTTTAAAGAGAGTGCTGTTCAACGCGTTCTGCTCGCCCGCGGTTAACGCTGCGCCGCGGCGCTTAAGCCTGAACAGTCGTTCCGCCTCCTCTTGCGCAACGTCGTGCCAGAGAATAGCCAACAGCCCGTGATCGGAAATCCGGCACCCGGCGTCGTGAAAATAGGCAATGCGCGCCGCCAGCGCCTTGTCGAAGTCATCCAGGGTTTCGATAGAGAGATGGGTCGTCGCGGCTAAGCGGTCCATAAAGAGAGAAAACGCGCGGGGTTCCTCTTCGAAAAAGCCATCGGGACGGAACGTCGGTAAAACCTTAACCGGAAAAGTCTCATCCTCATTTAACAGCTGGTGATAATGCAGATCATCAAGGGGAGAATCGGTGGTACAGATCACTTCAACATTTGACCGGAGAATTAGCTGACGCGGCGTAAACGCCTGTTTCTGCAGCTGCGCGTTGCAGTGCTGCATAATCTCGCGCCAGTTGCGACTATTCAACGCCTCTTCGCAGTCAAAATAGGCCTGCAGTTCCAGATGAGTCCAGTGATACAGCGGATTACCGAAACAGGCTTCCACCGTTTCAGCCCAGGCCTGAAATTTTTCTTCTGCCGTCGCCTCGCCGGTAATACAACGCTCATCGATACCATTAGCCCGCATGGCTCGCCATTTGTAATGGTCCCCGGCTAACCAAAGCTCACTCATATTAGCAAAAGAACGATTTTCATAAATTTCCTTTGCATCCAGATGGCAGTGATAGTCAATAATCGGTAAATCTTTTGCTATGTCGTTATACAGTCTGACGCCATATTCGTTGTTAATCATAAAGTTCTTATTTATTAATGTCATGATAACCCTCTAAGTAAAAAACAACCACTCAACAACCCCAGTAAAAAAGCGTCGTGCACCCACATGAAAATAAAAAATAGCGCATCAGAGTCCCGGCACGGCTATAAATATAGTGCCTGACAGAAAACATAACTTGTACTGGCATCTCTTATACAGGGAGCGAGGCCGGGACGAATGTAATAAATATAAATCAGATATACTGGCCGGATTTAATTTCCTTCTGGCGCGTCTCTAAATCCGCGGCATCGTTAAGCAGGCTCAGGTCACGGTCCCGAACTTCCGGCATAAGCACAGCGGAAACTAAGCCAATAACGGAATAACAAACCAGCATGGCAACAATTGGCCACCATGAACCGGTGATATTACAGAAGATCCCTGCCAGTACCGGACCAAAGCCTACGGCAACTAAGCCACCCGCCTCTTTTGAAATCGCCATACGGGTAAAACGGTTACGCGAGCCGAAAAGTTCCGCCATGGTGATGTTTTCAAGTGCGAACAGTCCGAGAACGGCCACATTATGAATAACAATCAATGACGCCATAATCGTGCTCGCGCTGTAGCTCTTATCAACAATAATCGCCATCATCGGATAAGCGAGGATAATCGCCGAGATATTGACGATAATATAAGGCAAACGCCGCCCCACTTTGTCTGATAGCCATCCCAGGAAAGGAATGGTGATAAACCCAATAACAGAGCTAATCATTAACGCATCGGTGGGAATTGCTTTATCAAATAATAACGTTTGCACCAGATAACCGGCCAGGAAGATTTACTTTTCAACATCGCGCCGAAAGTATTTTCCCCGGCAGCTATTTTCTGTTGAACCGCGCTGCCTTCACTGACTTTTTCAAACACCGGACTCTCTTTCAGATTCAGACGCAGCCAGATGGCGAAGACCATCACCACTACGCTGGCCAGGAACGGAACGCGCCATCCCCATGCCACCAGCTGTTCACGATCGAGAAGGAAAAACATCACTGCCCAGATAGCCGTTGCGCTCAACGTCCCGCAGTTAGTGCCCATCGCCACCAGCGATGAGATAATGCCGCGCTGTCCCTTTGGCGCATACTCCGCCAGCATGGTACCCGCGCCTGAAATTTCAGCGCCAGCGCCTAACCCCTGAATAATACGCAGAGTGACCAGCAGTACCGGCGCAAAAATACCGACCTGCGCATAGGTTGGCAACACCCCAATAAGCGTGGTACAGATCCCCATCATCGTAATGGTAATAAACAGCACTTTTTTACGCCCAATCCTGTCGCCCATACGCCCAAAAATAAAGGCTCCGACTATGCGCGCAATATATCCCGCGCCATAGGTACCCATTGCTAAAATGAGCGCCATCGCCGCTGACTGCTCGGGGAAAAATATTTCATGGAAGACCAGCGCTGCACCTAATGAATAAAGCTGAAAGTCCATAAACTCCAGCGCGGTGCCTAACCAACCGGATACGGCCGCGCGTATGAGATCGGAAGTTGTTCTCTCATTTTTCACTGTAGTCATCGTTATTATCTCTAATTGTAGGATATAGAGTCGCTCATGCTTTATTGTCAGAAGGTTAATAACACCTTACAACAACTCTTTCTGTCGCTTTCAAATAACTCGATGGCATCGACAACATTCTGATACGCAAATTCGTGGGTAATTAATGTTTCCGGGTCAATTAATTTCTGTTCCAGCCATGTCAGCACAACAGGAAATTTATTAGCATTAAGCCGCGATGAAAATATTGCCAGCTCTTTACCGGTGATTCCCTGCTGAGCAACCTGTGACGGCTCGGTTGAGAATCCCATCAGGACGATCCTGGCCGCCGGCGAAGCGAGTGTAATGGCCTCCTGTAAAATAGCGGGGTGGCAAGCGGCATCAATAATCAGCGTGGGCCTGATGCCCTTATCCAGCAAGGCGTCGGATAATGAGGACTCGCCATTGTTGATAACCCAGTCGGCGCCATTTCTTTCCGCCATCCGCAGACGTTCATCAATCCGATCGACAACGATCACCTGGCGAACGTTATAGACTCTTTTCAGCACCTGGATGGTGGTTAACCCCATCGGCCCGGCGCCATACACCAGAGCAATATCCTCAGGCGTCGGCGTTACCTGCCCGGTCACGTTGGCGGCGATGGTAAAAGGCTCCACCATCACGGCATGCCGGTCCGGGATGCTGTCCGGAACCTGCCAGGCATTTTTGGCGGGGACCACGGCGTACTCGCTAAAACCGCCGTCCCGATGGACGCCGAGCACCACCAGCGAGGTGCAGACGTTTGGTTTGCCCACAGAGCAAGGGTAACAGTGACCACAGCTAATAACCGGATCGACGCTAACCCTCTGGCCCACCGCCCGGTCCGTCACTCCGGCCCCGACGGCGTCGATCACGCCGAAGAATTCATGGCCGATAACGCGGGGATACTTCGCAAACGGATTATGCCCCCGATAGATATGGCTATCGGAACCACATATTCCCGCAAGTTTCACTTTAACCCGGACTTCTCCCGCCCCAGGCGTGGGAAGCGCCCTCTCTTCGACGACCAGCTCATTGGGCTGACGAATGACGATACTCTTCATTTTGTCCTCCTCACCAGTTCCACAACGTGCCGTCTTCCAGACGGGCCACCGGCAGACAGGCAGGTTCGTAGGGGTATTTCGCCGCTAGTTTTTCATCAAACTCGATGCCCAGTCCCGGTTTTTCTCCCGGGTGCATATAGCCGTTATCAAAAGTCCAGCTGTGCGGGAAGACTTCCAGCATCTGTTCGGAATACCCCATGTACTCCTGCACGCCGAAGTTTGGTACCCACAGGTCAAAGTGCAGCGCCGCAGCCATGCACACCGGCGACAGATCGGACGGGCCATGAGAACCGGTACGCACCTGGTAAAGCGACGCAAAATCGGCAATGCGGCGCATGCCGGTAATACCGCCAGCATGGGTAATGGTGGTACGGATGTAGTCAATCAGCTGTTCTTCAATCAACTGCTTGCAATCCCAGATGCTGTTAAACACTTCACCAACGGCAATCGGCGTCACGGTATGCTGGCGAATCAGGCGGAAGCACGCCTGGTTCTCTGCGGGAGTCGGATCTTCCATCCAGAACAGACGATAGTCTTCGATGCTTTTACCAAAACGCGCCGCTTCAATTGGCGTCAGACGGTGATGCATGTCGTGTAAAAGATGTTCGTTAAAACCAAAGCGTTCGCGCACGGCGGCAAACAGCTGCGGGGTGAAATCAAGGTACTTCTCCGTCGACCACAATTGCTCTTCCGGCCACAGCCCTTTGGTTGCCGGTTCATAGGCCTGCCCCTTGCCTTTCGCCATGCCGTAAGTGGTCTTCATCCCCGGAATACCGCACTGAACGCGAATCGCCTTGAAGCCCATCTCCTGGTGACGAGCGTAATCATCCAGCACTTCATCAATAGAGTGGCCGGTGGTGTGGCAGTAGACCATAACGCCTTCGCGCGATGCGCCACCCAACAGCTGGTACAACGGCATCCCCGCCGCCCTGGCTTTGATATCCCACAGCGCCATATCGACGGCGGAAATCGCTGACATGGTCACCGGGCCGCGGCGCCAGTAAGCCCCTTTGTAGAAAAACTGCCAGATATCTTCGATGCGATGCGCATCGCGGCCGACCAGCTGCGGGCAGAGGTGGTCCTGCAGGTATGACGCCACGGAGAGCTCACGCCCGTTAAGCGTCGCATCCCCTAACCCGACAATCCCCTCGTCGGTGGTGATTTTAAGCGTGACAAAGTTACGTCCAGGGCAGGTGACGAAAACTTCAGCGGCAACGATCTTCATCTTTTTTTTCCTTACATCTCTGCGGTTAGTGAGCAAAATTAAAACATCAACCCTACTACCATACAAGTATGAGTTTTGAAAAAGATGCCGCCGATCACATTATCCCCACCAGGGGAGGTGACGCAGCACGCCACCTTTTCGCTTAGTCAATGCGATCTTTTACGATGAAGAAATAGCAAAGCGCCCCGGTAAAAGTGACGCAGGCAGCAATGACCAGCGCAAGATTAAATGAGTGAGTGGTGTCGACCACCCAGCCGGTCACCACCGGGGCAAAAGAGGCGAATACGAAACTGCCGAAGTTCTGGATAGCCGCGACGGAAGCGACTTTATTCTCGCTGACCATCACCTGTACCAGCCCCCATGCCGACGTGCCGGCAAAATGGACGCAGAACAGCGCCATCGAGATATAAGCGACAGCCTGTGCAGGCGATGAGGACTGCACCACCAGCAGAGTACCCAGCGCGGAAAGCACCAGCCCTACGACAATCGCCGTTTTACGCGTCTTCGCGAGGTCATAACCCCGGCGGGCCAACGCGTCGACGACCAGCCCATTCGCCCACATGCCAACGGCCGCCGCCAGAAACGGAATCGCCGCCACCCAGCCGGTTTTGCCAAGGCTTAGCCCCTGCTGCGCCTGCAGATACCCCGGCAGCCAGGCAATATATAGCCAGCCGGTGTAGTTGACACCGGAAAATCCCAGAATCATGCCCCAGGTCGTGCGCCGTTTAAACAGCCCCAGCCACTGACTAAAATTCAGCGTCGGCCGCGCCTTCTCCGGCGCGGCGAGATAGAGGCGTTCATCCTGCTGCAGATCGAACTGTGCGCGATTGCGATACCAGACGTACCAGCACAGCCCCACCACAATACCCGCCAGACCAATGACCACGAACATCGTCCGCCAGCCCCAGGCGATCTGCATCAGCACCAGCGCCGGTGGCGCAATGGCCTGACCTAATACCGTCGATGAGTTAAAAATTCCCACCGCGGTGCCGCGCTCTTTTTGTACGTACCAGTCATTGATCGATTTGACGCCGGCGGGCATAAACGGCGCTTCGCCGATCCCGAGACCAATCCGCAACAGAATAAAATGGCTGAACGAGTTCACCATCCCGGTCAGCGCCTGCATCAACGACCAGAAGATCAGCCCGCCGCCAAGGACGATACGAGGACCAAAGCGGTCCAGCAGCATACCGGAAGGTAGCTGCGCAAAGCCGTACGAGAGTGAGAAGGCCGACAGCAGCACGCCGAACTCGGTCGCGTTCAGTCCCAAATCACCGCGAATGGCCTCTCCTGCCACGCTTAACGAGGAACGGTCGAGGAAGTTGACAATACCGGCGATAAACAGCAGCGCCAGCGTCACATTTTGCACCCGACGGATGCGGGTGGGTTTGGCGCCAGTCTGGCTGGCGAGAGTCTGGATAGCCATATTGCTCCTTACTGTAAATGGCGATATGCGTTAAACAGTAAGGCAATAAGCCGACTACCATACAAGAATCAGGGTTAAAATTAGCGTGGACGATCACAGAAGAACGCGCCTTACGCGCGTCCCCAGCCGGCAACAATAATCAGCATCCCGCACAGAGCAATCAGCGCCCCTGCCCAGTCGTAATGGCTGAGTTTGACGCCATCGACGATGCGTAACCACAGCAGCGCGGTGCAGACATATACCCCGCCGTAAGCGGCGTAAACGCGCCCGCTTGCCGCCGGATGCAGTGTCAGCAGCCAGACGAACATCGCCAGCGCCAGGCCGGCAGGAATCAGCAGCAGCGGCGTGGCGCCGCGTTTAAGCCACAGCCAGGGTAAATAGCAGCCGAGGATTTCACAAATGGCGGTCGCGAAGAAAAGCAGCGTTGTTTTAAACATTAAAGACAGGTAAAGAGATCGGGTTATTGGCCCATTTTACGCGATAATCACTCCACTCTCATACTCTTTTGTCGGGTATGCCATCCCCCAGAGATAGAGTAAACTTATACCAGACTCAAAGGGCTAACCCCTTTTTATCACTTAAAGGAAATCGTGATGAAAATGACACTGAACACACGCTGGTGCCTGACCGCCATGCTGGCGCTGAGCGCCGCGGTCTTTACCGCGTCGTCTTTCGCCAAAACCGACACGCTGGTGATTGAATCCGGCGATAGCGCGCAGAGCCGCCAGCAGGCGGCAATGGAAAAAGAACAGTGGAATGACACCCGTTCTTTACGCCATAAGGTGAACACGCGTACCGAGAAGGAATGGGACAAAGCCGACGTCGCTTTTGATGCCCGGGATAACTGCCAGAAAAGCGCCAACGTTAACGCTTACTGGGAACCCAACACCCTGCGCTGCCTCGACCGTCGCACCGGCCGGGCGATTACGCCCTAATCCGTCGTTCACCTACGGCGCCCACGGGCGCCGCATTGCGCTTTGATCCACAGGAATATCCATGACTGACGCCTATACCATCAAACTCCGCCCTCTGGAGCGCGAAGACCTACGCTTTGTCCACCAGCTCGATAACAATGCCAGCGTCATGCGCTACTGGTTTGAAGAGCCCTATGAAGCCTTCGTCGAGCTTTCCGACCTCTACGATAAACACATTCACGATCAGAGCGAACGCCGCTTTGTTGTTGAATGCAATGGTGAAAAAGCCGGGCTGGTCGAACTGGTTGAAATTAACCACGTTCATCGCCGCGCCGAGTTTCAGATCATCATCTCACCCGATTACCAGGGCAAAGGCCTGGCGACGCGCGCCGCTAAGCTGGCGATGGACTACGGGTTTACCGTACTCAACCTGTACAAGCTGTATCTCATCGTCGACAGCGAAAATGAAAAAGCGATCCACATCTACCGCAAGCTGGGATTTATGGTAGAAGGCGAGCTGATCCATGAGTTTTTCATCAACGGCGAATACCGCAATACCATCCGTATGTGTCTGTTCCAGCATCAATATATTACTGAACACCGCACGCACGGTGCGACATTGCTCAAGCCTACGGCTCAGTAGTATTCGATACTGTTTTTGATGGTGTAGCGGCGGGTTAACGGCGGCTGCACGCTTTCATCGACAACCTGAAGTTCGCAGTTCACCGGGTTATCGTGACTATCGTAGTCACAGGTCTGGCGGACGCTCCCCAGCGGGCGATCGTTGAAGGTGCTGACCGCCGTATAGTCCAGCTTTTTCCGCGGATCCGCCGCTGGCGTGGAAACCACCGTAAAACGCGCATTTTTCGCCACGGTGGTTTTGCCCAATGGGTAGCCTTCACGATCATAGCGGTAGCTGGCGGTACTCTCTTTACCCCGCGCGGCGATCACAAACCCGTTATCGTCCGTTTCCCAGGTGACGCCCGCCGACGGCAGTTCAGCGAGCTGACATTTTCCCTGCAGGCGCAGACGCTTCTCGTGGGTCCGGGCGTCAAGATAGTAGTTAGCATCCAGCATCAGCGTGGCGCCGCTGTTATTTTCCCGATCCTCAAAATCCAGCAGATCGAAACAACCCTCGCTGGAGAGCCGAGCGCTTACGCGTTTCACCACTTCATCATGTTCGTCGAACAAGGTCTGGCTGAAATCCTTCACCGGGCCGCGCAGCGGGTCGAACTCGAATTCGTTGGAAAAACTCGCCATTTCCGGCGTAAATGCTTCCGGCAACGCCTGCTCGTCACAGGCGCTGAGCGCCAGCACCGCCGATATCAGCAAAAACCGTTTTTTCACAGCCGATTCCTTTTATGCGTCCTGCAATCATATTAGCAAATACAATTGTTTACACCAGTTCTGCTATGCTTAAACTTGGATGACATCGATAAGGAGTCTATGATGAAACTCTCCCCCTGGCTCTGCGCGGCTTTGCTACTGGGTTCAACTTCTGCGCTGGCGGCACCGGATTCGTGCGAGCGCGTGAAAAACGATATTCAGCAGAAGATCGTCAACAACGGCGTCCCGACCTCAGGCTTTAGTTTAGCCATTGTACCCAACGATCAACCCGATCAGCCCGGCGCCCAGGTCGTGGGTCACTGCGCCAACGATACCTTCAAAATTATCTATACCCGCACCGCCGGTTCTGACAACGACGCCCAATAACCCTCGCACGTTTCCTGCGCAGGATATTATCCCTGAGTTGACCGGGGATAATATCCACCTACCCCTATCTGAGTATGATGGTTCACCCATAGTTCCGGAAAATGATACCGGCGCTTTTCATCACAATAACAACGATGGGGTGAGCAATGTCTAATCAGGAACATCCTGGCGGCGTCAGTCGACGCACGCTACTCAAATCGTCGGCAATAGGGTCGCTGGCGCTTGCTGCCGGGGGACTCACGCTCCCGTTCAGCTTGCGCTCCGCCGCCGCCGCCGTGCAACAGGCCGCCCGGGGAGAAGAACGGGTAGTCTGGGGCGCCTGTTCGGTAAACTGCGGCAGCCGCTGCGCGCTGCGGCTGCACGTTCGTGATGATGAAGTGGTGTGGGTAGAGACTGATAACACCGGGCAGGATAACTACGGCGATCATCAGGTACGCGCCTGCCTGCGCGGCCGCTCCATCCGCCGGCGGATCAACCATCCCGATCGCCTGAACTACCCGATGAAGCGCGTCGGCAAACGCGGTGAAGGCAAATTTGAACGCATCAGCTGGGATGAAGCGCTGGACACTATCGCCGCTAAACTGCAAAGCGTGGTCAAAGAGTACGGCAACGAAGCGGTTTACATTAACTATTCATCCGGGATCGTCGGCGGCAATATGACCCGCTCCTCGCCTTCGGCGTCGCCGGTTACCCGTCTGATGAACTGCTACGGCGGGTCGTTGAACCAGTACGGCACCTACAGTACCGCGCAGATCGCCTGCGCCATGCCTTACACCTACGGCAGTAACGACGGCAACAGCACCTCCGATATTGAAAACAGCAAACTGGTGGTGATGTTCGGCAACAACCCGGCGGAAACCCGCATGAGCGGCGGCGGCATTACCTGGTATCTGGAGCAGGCGCGTGAACGCTCCAACGCGCGAATGATCGTCATCGACCCACGCTATACCGACACCGCCGCCGGGCGGGAAGATGAGTGGATCCCCATTCGTCCGGGCACCGATGCCGCGCTGGTGGCCGGAATCGCCTGGGTACTGATTCATGAAAACCTCGTCGACCAGCCGTTCCTCGATAAATACTGCGTCGGCTATGATCAAAAAACCCTCCCGGCCGGCGCGCCGCCCAACGGTCATTATAAAGCTTACATCCTTGGCGACGGCGAGGACGGCACCGCCAAAACGCCGCAGTGGGCGTCACGCATTACCGGCATTCCGGCCGATCGCATTATTAAGCTGGCGCGGGAAATCGGTACCACCCGCCCGGCCTATATTTGCCAGGGCTGGGGGCCGCAGCGCCAGGCCAACGGCGAACTTGCCGCCCGCGCCATCGCCATGCTGCCGATTCTGACCGGTAACGTCGGCATCAACGGCGGCAACAGCGGCGCCCGCGAATCCACTTATACCCTCACTATCGAGCGGCTGCCGGTGCTGAGCAACCCGGTAAAAACCGCCATCTCCTGCTTTAGCTGGACCGAAGCCATTGCGCGCGGCGCAGAAATGACCGCCACCCGCGACGGCGTCAGGGGCAAAGAGCAACTGGATGTACCGATAAAATTCCTGTGGAACTACGCCGGAAACACGATCATCAATCAGCATTCCGATATCAACAAAACCCACGACATTCTCCAGGATGAGACGAAATGCGAGACGATCGTGGTGATTGAAAACTTTATGACCTCATCGGCGAAGTATGCCGACATCCTGCTCCCGGATCTGATGACCGTGGAGCAGGAAGACATCATTCCTAACGACTATGCCGGAAATATGGGCTACCTGATCTTTATCCAGCCTGCCACCTCGGCGAAATTCGAGCGCAAACCGATCTACTGGATCCTCAGCGAAGTGGCGAAGCGCCTCGGCGAGGACGTCTATCAGCGGTTTACCGAAGGGCGCACCCAGGCGCAGTGGCTCCAGCATCTGTATGCGAAAATGGTGGCCAAAGACCCGGCGCTGCCGGGCTACGAGGAACTGAAAGAAATGGGCATTTATAAACGGAAAGATCCCGCCGGTCATTTCGTCGCCTACCGCGATTTTCGCGCAGACCCGGTGGCCCACCCGTTAAAAACGCCCTCCGGTAAGATTGAAATTTACTCCAGCCAATTGGCAGATATTGCCGCCCGCTGGCAGTTGCAAAACGATGAGACTATCAGCCCGCTGCCGGTTTACGCCTCCACCTTCGAAGGCTGGGACGACCCCTTGCGCAGCCGGTTTCCGCTGCAGCTTTTCGGCTTTCACTACAAAGCCCGTACCCACTCCAGCTACGGTAATGTCGAGGTGCTGCAGGCCGCCTGCCGCCAGGAAGTGTGGCTCAATCCGGTGGATGCTGAAAAACGCGGGATTAAGAATGGCGACATGGTGCGCGTCTTTAATGCGCGCGGCGAGCTGCGCATTGCCGCGAAAGTCACCCCGCGGATCATGCCCGGCGTGGCGGCCATGGGCCAGGGCGCGTGGCATGACGCCAGTATGGCTGGCGATCGCATCGATCATGGCGCCTGTATTAATACCCTGACCACCCATCGCCCGTCCCCGCTGGCGAAAGGTAATCCGCAGCATACTAACCTGGTCGAAATCGCCAAAGCAGAAGCCTAAGACCATGGGCCGTAGCGATCGCTCACGCCACCTGCCATCGGCCTGGTTCAGGCCCGGGACATGACCGTCGGTTGGCTAATTGCTGGCAAATATTCAGGCGTGGTTAACCCCGCGCCGCCGTAAGAAAGAGAGAGATGATGCAACCACAAGAACGCGACGCCGTCGCATTAAGTGCCCGCACGCTGGGGGCCCTGTTTTCATTTGCGCCGCACGGTGAACAGGCCGCCGCGCTGGTAGATGCCCTGCAGGACGGTAGCTGGCAGGCGCAATGGCCTTATCCGCTCGCCGGCACTGGGGTCGCCGGGTTCGCCGCAGAGAGCGAGGAAACGTTGCCCCAGGCGTGGCAACGTCTGTTTATCGGGCCGTGGGCGCTCCCGGCGCCGCCGTGGGGATCCGTGTGGCTGGATAAAGAGAACGTGCTGTTCGGCGACTCAACGCTGGCCTTGCGCGAGTGGATGCGGGCCAACGGGATTGCCCACGCGACGCAAAGTCCCGAGCCGGAAGACCATTTTGGCACGCTCCTGCTGCTGGCCGCCTGGCTGTGCGAGTCCGGGCAGGACGAAGCCTTTTCTCAGCTCCTGGCCTGGCACCTGCTGCCGTGGTCCGGCCGCTTCCTGCAGGTGTTTGTCGCAGAGGCCGGACATCCGTTTTATCAGAGTCTTGGGCAGCTGGCGCAGGCTACGCTTAGCCACTGGCAAAGCCAGCTGCCCGTGGCGGTGGCTGAAAAACCGCTTTATCGCTAACCGCGGCGCCATGCCGGAGCTTCCGGCATGGCGGCTAAAAGCTGGCGCCGTCACCTTTCTTATCCTTGTTCTGACCTTAACCGGGCCGATTTTACGGGCAAAACACATTGATAGCTTTCGCGCATGCGCCGGCAGCGCAGCGGGCCGTGAGGGAGCGATGATTGTGCTGGCGGCGACGGCCCACGCGCCGCGGATGTCGATATGGAGAATTGGTGACATGACCGGGCAGTATGAAGGACTGCCCGGCGTCCTGATTGCCAGCGTCGTGGCGTCGGCGCTTTTCCGGACGTTACGCGAGGACTCGATCTACCGCCATTACCTCGCCGAGCAGCGCTAAGTCAATATACTGGCTCAGCTCACGTTGTTCAGCGCGCGGGAGATAGGGAAGCTCGCCGATCAGCGGCCCGGGCAGCTTTTTACTCAGCACCTCGATAATTTCAGCGTAGTGGGCCAGCCCCGGGTTAATCCGGTTTGCTACCCAGCCAATCAGCGGCAGACCATCGTTGGCAATAGCCTGGGCGGTCAGCAGCGCATGGTTGATACAGCCCTCCTGAATCCCCACGACCATCAGGACCGGTAGCTGTTCCTGGACGACCCATTCGGACAGCGGGCGCAGATCGTTCATTAAACTCCGCCATCCGCCGGTCCCCTCAACCACCACATGATCAACCTGAGCGCTCAGGCGCTGCAGACCATCGGTCAGCAGGCCGTAGTTGATCGGACAGCTGTGCGCCACGCTGCTTTCATCTTCGCTTAACGCTATGGGATTGACAGCATCATACGGTAACGCCAGCGTCGACACGCTTTGTAAAATCAGCGCATCTTTGTTACGCAATCCGTCCGGCGTCTCTTTGCTGCCCTTCGCCACAGGCTTGTATCCCGCTACGCTTTTGCCGCCGGCAGCCAGTGCCTGCAACAGCGCACGAGAAACCACTGTCTTCCCGACAGCAGTGTCAGTACCTGTTATAAAGAAACGCTTAAACATCACTAACCCCACAGTTATGTTGATGAGATATACAGAAGAGAAGAAATAAACTGTGGGAAAAGTCTACGCGATGGCGCCGGGGACCAGCTTGAGATAGCGCAATTTTTGGTGTGACTATGAAAAAATGTTAACCCTGTAACAGTCGGATGAGCAGCGATCCGTTATAGAGGGCATCTTTGACCAGCGCCGCGCCGGCCATCGTTCCCCGGTTCGAGAACTGGGTGCTTTCAACGCTGATATGGCGACTGTAGGCCGGGAGCGACTGTTGCCGAATGCAATCTGAAATAGCCGGAAACAGGATATCCGCCGCCAGGCTGAAGGGGGAACCGATGAGGATTTTTTGCGGATTGAACAGGTTCACCATGATCGCCAGAATCCGCCCGACATGCTGACCCACTCCGCTGATGATGTCCCGCGCCAGCAAATCGCCCTGCAGCGCCGCCTGGCACAGCCACTCCACGCTCAGCGGCTGCTGGTGCAGCATCGAACTCATTGATTTGGTCATCCGCACCTGCGCCAGCTCCAGTACGCTTTCGACGCTGGCGATGGTCTCAAGGCAGCCGTGGTTGCCGCAATAGCAGCGTTTACCATAGGGGTCGACCTGAGTATGCCCAATCTCCACCAGGCTGCTGCTGCCCGCATGCAGCAGGCGGCCATCGGTGATCACCCCGGCGCCGACGTTATGGTCAATCACCACCTGAATGACATCCCGCGCCCCTCTCGAGGCGCCAAATAGCGATTCAGCCATGGTCCAGGCGCTGATATCATGCTGAATGTAAACCGAGACCCCGGTATGGTTCGCTAACACCTCGCCGAGCGGCAGATCGATGACCTCATCATAAAATGGCATCCGGTGGATGACGCCATTTTCGGTATCAATAATGCCCGGCATCGTCACGGCAATGGCGGTCAGGCGTTCCAGTTTCTTTTGATGGCGAATAAAAAAGCGATCGATATGGTCCACGACCCGGCTCAAGAAAGGCTGTTCATGCTGGAGCGCCAGCTCGAGCTGCTCTTCGACCACCAGCTTACTGCTTAAATCACGCAGCGCGAGATGGATTTCGCCGCGGCTAATCCGCACCGAGAGATAATGCCAGGCTTCGGTTTCCACCATCAGGCCAACGGCCGGGCGCCCGCGGCTGCCGGGCTCCTGAATTTCCGTTTCCTGAACCAGATGCGCTTCCAGCATTTCACGCACAATCTTGGTGATACTGGCCGGGGCCAGTTGCGCAAAACGGGAGAGGTCGATACGCGACACCGGGCCAAGCTGATCAATCAGGCGATATACCGCTCCTGCGTTGGTCTGCTTTATTTGATCGATATGGCCTGGCTGACTGTCCGCTACCACCATTGACTCCCTTTATTTTCGCGCTTCGAAATAAACTTTTAGCTATGGTGAAGCACTTCGCTGCCACTCGTCAAATTTTTACTTAGCCTTGTGATTTACTGCACATTTTTAAACGCTTTTAGTCTGAATTATTCACCGCCGCGGCGGCAAGAAGGTATTCACGGAAACGCTGCGCCGCCAGCCCCTGTTCATGGTGCTTCGACCACACCAGCCACATTTCCGATACCGCATCCTGTTGCATAATAGGGAGCCAGCGCATTTCATTAAGCTGCACTCGCTTAAACGACGCGGGTAATATCGACACGCCGAGGCCGGAAGCCACCAGCCCGATAATCGTCATCGCCTCTCCCACCTCCTGAGCAATCATCGGCGTCAGGCCGTAGCGGCGCATCAACCCCAGAATATCGTCGTATAGCCCGGTCCCGACGTGCGGGTCAAAAAAGACGAACGGCTCGCGCGCCAGCTCAAGCAGACTCACCGCCTGCTGGCGCGCCAGCGGGTGATCGCTCGGGACCATCGCCAGCAGCGGTTCACGCAGAACACGCTCCCAGACCAGCGTCTCCGGCAGTTGGGTATTGCGCATCAGGCCAAGATCGAGCGCCCCTTCATTCAGCGGCACAATCTGCTCGCGGGTGTTGGTCTCACGGGTTTGAATATGCACATCCGGATAGCGCCGGCGAAAGGTCGACAGCGTATCGGAAACAGCCTTGATAAACGGCGCCGAGGAGGTGAAGCCAATATGTAATTCTCCGGTTTCACCGTGATGCAACCGCCCGGCGCGCGCGGCGGCATCCTCCACCTGGGTAAGGATCTGTCGGCTGTCGGCAAGGAACTGCCTGCCTGCCGCCGTCAGGCTGACGCTGCGGTTGGTTCTGGCGAACAGACGGGCGCCGATCTGTTGCTCAAGTATCTGAATCTGTTGACTTAACGGTGGCTGTGAAATATTCAGCCGCGCCGCTGCCCGGCCAAAATGCAGCTCTTCGGCGACGGCTATGAAATAACGCAGATGACGCAGCTCGATATTCATATCTAAAACGTCTTATTTGAGATTATTAATATATTAGACAGAATATTTACATTTTCATACCCTTAAAATGTGATCTGTAATTCATCTAACCCTGTATTTTCAGCAAGGATTTTCCGTGAGTCGTACAACTACCGTTGACACCGTGCCGGCAAGCGAGGTCAGCGACAATGTCGTATCCCAGCCAAATCAGTTTATCAAACGCGGTACTACACAGTTTATACGGGTCACTCTGGCCCTGTTCTCTGCCGGTCTGGCAACCTTTGCCCTGCTCTATTGCGTCCAGCCCATTCTGCCGGTGCTGTCGAGCGAATTTGGCGTGACGCCCGCCGCCAGCAGTATCTCGCTATCGATCTCCACCGCCATGCTCGCCGTCGGCCTGCTGTTTACCGGCCCCCTGTCTGATGCCATCGGCCGCAAACAGGTGATGGTGACCGCGCTGGTGCTGGCGTCATGCTGTTCCCTGCTCTCCACGATGATGTCCAGCTGGCACGGTATTTTGATTATGCGGGCGCTGATTGGCCTGTCGTTAAGCGGCGTGGCGGCGGTCGGCATGACCTATCTGAGCGAAGAGATCCATCCCAGCGTCGTTGCCTTCTCGATGGGGCTGTATATCAGCGGTAACTCCATTGGCGGAATGAGCGGCCGCCTGCTGACCGGGGTATTCACCGATTTCTTCGGCTGGCGCGTGGCGCTGGCGGTCATCAGCTGTTTTGCCCTCGCGTCGGCGATTATGTTCTGGCGGATCCTGCCGGAATCACGCCACTTCCGCCCAACGTCGCTACGGCCAAAGTCCTTGATGATTAACTTCCGTCTGCACTGGCGCGACCGCGGCCTGCCGCTGCTGTTTGTCGAAGGGTTTCTGCTGATGGGTTCCTTCGTGACCCTGTTTAACTACATCGGCTATCGGCTGATGATGTCGCCGTGGTCGTTGAATCAGGCGGTGGTTGGCCTGCTGTCCGTGGCCTACCTCACCGGCACCTGGAGCTCGCCAAAAGCCGGCGCCATGACGGCGCGCTATGGCCGCGGGCCGGTGATGTTACTGTTTACCGCGGTGATGCTGGCCGGTTTGATGTTAACCCTGTTCTCCTCGCTGTGGTCGATCTTTATCGGCATGCTGCTGTTCTCCGCCGGCTTCTTTGCCGCCCATTCGGTGGCCAGCAGCTGGATCGGCCCACGCGCCCGCCGCGCCCGCGGCCAGGCGTCATCGTTGTACCTGTTTAGCTACTATCTGGGTTCAAGTATTGCCGGGACGTTGGGCGGGGTTTTCTGGCATAACTATGGCTGGAACGGCGTCGGCGGATTTATCGCCCTGCTGTTAATCGCAGCACTGCTCACCGGCGCTTGCCTGCACAAGCGCCTGAAATAGCGACTTATCACGTGGCCTTTAGCGGCCACGTCTCTCACCACAGCCCCAGTACCGACGAGGCGCCCAATAATTCTCTGGCGGCATCGAGCGATAGCAGTGCGATGAACAGCATGGTGAACGGATTCATATTAACCCCACCTCAGCGGCCTGTGCTCAGATTGAGTGTAGCCGCGGGTTAAAAAACATTCTGCCATTCTGTCCAGCGACGATGACATTTTGATGGCGAGCGCAGCGCAATTCGCTCAGCAAACGGCGTTTGAGTCTGACGCGAGGCTATGTCAGCATCCCTGCCCATGCCGAAACCAGCAACAATAGCGCCATCGTGCGTTGAAAACCCACCATCGCCGCAGGGGTGCGAAACACCCGGTTCGATATCTGTCCGAGCCACGCCCAGGCCGCCAGGCACAGGAGTGAAATCAACAAAAAACACAGCGCCATCAGGGTGATATCACGTAGCGCGTGCTCGCTTTGCGGCGCAAACAGACCGACGACCGCCAGCGCCATCATCCACGTTTTCGGATTCACCACCTGTAAAAGCGCCGCTGCGCGGGCGGTAAAACGTCCTGCCGTCTGCGCCTGCAGGTCCGGCGGCGGCGCGCTAAACAACTGCCAGCTCAACCAGCTCAGCCACAGCGTGCCACTCCAGCTCATCAGCTGGCGAACCAGCGGATGCTGATGCAACAGCTCTCCGGCGCCGGCCCCCGAAATCATCACGATCGTACTGGCGGCGACGCAGGCGCCGACGACGGCGGCAAGCGTCGCCCTCACGCCATAGCGCTGGCTGTTCGTCAGAATCAAAATATTCGTCGGCCCGGGGGTAATCGAGGCGACGAAGGCAAATAGCAGATAGGGCAACAGATCCACAGCAGGCTCCTTTTATTACGCAAGCCCCTACTGTGCGGCTATTTTCTGGAAATTTCTGGAAGGTTTGTGCACAGCCGACGGTAGTGCGCCGGCGTCAGCCGATAACAGCGCAGAAACCAGCGTCCCAGATGGCTTTGATCGGCAAAGCCCAGCGTGGCGGCGACATCCACCGGCAGTTGCCCGCGGGCCAGCAGCTGCCGCGCTTTCGCCAGCCGCAGCTGAATGAGCCAGGCATGGGGCGCAAGATGAAACTCGCGTTTAAAGCAGCGCGTCAGGGTAAAACGATCGGTCCCCGTTTCCCGCGCCAAATCGGACAACCCCATATTTTCGCCGATATGGGCATACATATAGTCTCGCGCCCGGTGGGCAACCGCCGCGCTCTGAATATGCGAAGGCCGTTTTTTGCGCCACTGACAGTGCGCGGTGAGCTGGGCCAGTAAATTATCCATACAACTTTGCTGCACGATGCGCATTTCATCGTCGTGCAGCGTGGTGAACGTCTCACCGATCGCCCGAACCAGCTGCGGTTCGCGGGTTAGGGTCTGGCCAAAATGCAGCGAATAGCGCCCGGGGAGCGATTCATACAGCCCCTGTAGCGTATTTGTCAGCCACTGCTCATCGAGATAAAAGGTCAGATAGGTAAACCCCCCGGCGATGGGCGCGTCGCCGTCGTGAATTTCCCCAGGTTCAAGCAGGAATGCATCGCCGGGACGACTGCGATGGCGCTGGCGACGGCAGGAAAACTGCTGCGTGCCGGAGAGGGTGATCCCCACCAGGTAGCTATCGTGCCAATGCGGATCGTATGCGTGCCCCTCAAAGTGCGCTTTGATGGTTTCAATTCCCGAATCGGCATGCTGCCGCAGTTCCAGCCAGTCATTTGTCATGTTATTTCCCCCGCGCCCTCAGCATTGTCGATCCTTTTCGCCCTGTCTGGAAGATTTGTGCAGATCAGGATAGTGTAGAGGTCAACAGGCAACGCCTTTCGTTCACTCGCAACAGGCCAGAATTAATATGACTGAAAACAAAAACTATCAGCAGCTTACCCGCACTTTCCAGCGTCTTGCGCGCTTCTCGCATCTCGGCGCTATCGCCAGCTGGGACATGTTCGCAATGATGCCGCCGGGCGGCAGCGCCGCGCGCGGTGAAGCCCTGGCGGAACTGGGCGTGCTGCAACATCAAATCCTGACCGATAAAAGCGTGGCTCAGGCCCTGCAGGACGCACGGCAGGAAGATCTTAACGATATCGAGCAGGCCAACCTACGTGAAATGGCCCGCCAGTACGAGCAGGCGGCATTGCTGCCGGAAAGTCTGGTGGAAGCCAAATCGCTGGCCGGCAGCCGCTGTGAACATGCCTGGCGCAGCCAGCGCCCGGCTAACGACTGGGATGGCTTCGTCGAGAATCTGCGTGAGGTGGTGAAACTGAGCCGCGAAGAGGCCCGCATCCGCGCCGAGGCGAAAGGCTGTTCCCGCTACGATGCGCTGCTCGATATTTTCGAACCGGATATGACCAGCGCACGGCTTGACGTGCTGTTCGCCGACCTCAAGTCCTGGCTGCCGTCGCTGTTGGCAGAGGTGGTCGACAAGCAGGCGCAGCGCCCGCTGGTTGCACCACAGGGCCCCTTCCCGGTGGCCGAACAGCGTGAACTGGGGCTGGAAGCGATGCGGGTGCTGGGTTTTGATTTTGACGCCGGGCGTCTCGATATCAGCGCCCACCCGTTCTGCGGCGGGGTGCCTCAGGACGTGCGCATCACCACCCGCTATAACGAAGACGATCTGCTCAGCGCCTTGTTCGGCGTGATCCATGAAACCGGCCATGCGCGCTATGAGCAGAACCTGCCGCGCAAATGGCTCGGCCAGCCCGTCGCTCTTGCCCGTTCAACGGCAATTCATGAGTCGCAAAGTCTGTTTTTTGAAATGCAGCTCGGGCGCAGCGATGCCTTCCTGAAACGCCTGCTGCCCGCCGTACGTCAACGTTTCGGCGACCAGCCGGCCTTCGCCAGCGAGAATTTCATCGCCTGGAACCAGCGGGTCAAACCCGGTTTCATCCGTGTCGATGCCGATGAGGTCAGCTACCCTGCGCACGTCATTCTGCGCTATGAAATTGAACGCGCGCTGATCGATGGTGATATTGAAGTGGATGATATTCCCGCCCTGTGGGATGAGAAAATGCAAAGCTGGCTGGGGCTGTCCACGACCGGTAACTATCGTAACGGCTGCATGCAGGATATTCACTGGACCGACGGCGGATTTGGTTACTTCCCCTCCTACACTCTCGGCGCCATGTATGCGGCACAGCTGATGGCCGCCGCGCAACGCGCGCTACCACAGCTGGAAACCAACATTGCCAACGGTGATTTCTCGACGCTGTTTGCCTGGCTGCAGCAGAATATCTGGCAGCACGGCAGCCGCTTCACCACTTCGCAGTTGATCCACAATGCGACCGGGGAAGACCTGAATAGCGATTACTTCCGCCAGCATCTCACCTCGCGTTACCTGTAAGTCGCGCGCCGGGGGCCGCCCCGGCGCCAGGCCAATCCCCCGCCCCGGATCGAGGCTGTACATATCGTTACACGCCGATACCAAACACTCACGGAAACCCCGAAAAGACAGGCATATAGTTGTTTCACCGGCCCCGCAGTGGGGTTGAATGAAAAAAACTTTTCGAGGATATCAGAATGAAAAAAGTATTAGCTCTGGTCGTTGCCGCTGCTATGGGTCTGTCTTCTGTTGCTTTCGCTGCTGATGCGGCAAGCACCACTCCGGCTCCGGCTGCTGCCACTCACAGCGCCACTGCCAAAACCACCCATCACAAGAAACACCATAAAGCCGCCGCTAAACCCGCTGCAGAGCAGAAAGCTCAGGCGGCGAAAAAGCACAAGAAAGCGGCTGTAAAACCGGCCGCCGCGCAGAAAGCCCAGGCTGCGAAAAAACACCACAAAGCCGCTGCAAAACCGGCCGCCACACAGAAAGCCCAGGCCGCTAAAAAGCACCATAAAGCAGCGACTAAACCCGCCGCTAAACCGGTAGCGCAGAAAGCTCAGGCAGCCAAAAAACACCACAAAACAACCAAACATCAGGCCGCTAAACCGGCTGCACAGCCGGCAGCGTAATGCTTCCGCGAAGTTGAGTTAATCATAAATCGGCGCTGTTTCAGCGCCGTTTTTTTCTGGAGGGCAGTATGCTGCGGCGCTACCGTTTTGAGCTCATCCTGATTCTGCTGATCCTCTGCGCGCTGATTGCCACCCGCTTTTTCCTCTATTAAGCGCTGCTCAATCACCTCCGGCGATCGGATAACCGGCCTGACGTATCGCATTTTTGCCGTCATTCACCCCTGCCGCATATCCGGCTGCAATTTCCCAAACCGGGCTCGCGCAACACACAGGCAATTGTTTCGCTTTCCCCGGCGATAATCGCGCGTCTTACGCCGCTGTCCATCACCATCCCGCCTCCGTAGGTCCGTTCTTTCAGCATAGACCGCTTATCACCAACGGCCCGCCAGCAGCCACGCGTGGTAGACAAAGCCGTAGAGCGCCATGGCAAGTAAAAAGGCCGCGGATACCATCGTCAGGCGACGGGCACGTTCCGGGGCCAGCCAGCGGCGGATAGCGAGGATATACAGCGACAGCACGCTAAGGTCGATAACCAGCCATATTGCGGTCAGCAGACCAAGACTCAGCGCGGTATTGTGGGTTATCGCGATAAACTGTGGGAAAAAGGCGACAAAAAACAGAATGTCTTTCGGGTTACTCAGCGCGGTGATAAAGCCAGACAGCATGCCGCCGCGCGCTGGCGATACGTCGGTCGCGAGAGAGGACTGGCGCCACATTCGCAGCGCAAGTTGCGCAATATACAGCGACCCCGCCATCGCCAGCAGGGTCAGAATAGCCGGATTGATCGCCACCGCGCCGGTGAGCATAGCGGCGGCGATGGCAATTAACACTAAGGAGGCAAGATTACCGCCAAGCATAGTGCGCACAGCACATAAATAACCGTCTCTGGCGGCAGTGCCGGTGACCAACAACACCACCGGTCCCGGGGTGGCAATCAGCGTCACCACCGTCATGATATACCCCGCCATCAATATATAATTCATCCCATCGACTCACTCTTTTTCACAGATTGCTGCATTCTCCACCTTGATATCAGAGTTGAAAAACGACAAATGATGAGCTTGAATGTGAGTTTTACTCAATATAGAAACCTACCGGCTATGTCGATGCCTCCGCTGTACGCCCTGCGCGCTTTTGAAACCGCCTCTCGTCTTGGCTCATTTAGCAAAGCCGCAGCGGCATTGCACGTCACCCCGGGCGCCATTAGCCGGCACATCAGCACGCTTGAAGCCTGGTTCGAGTGCCAGCTATTTACCCGTCAGGGGCCGAAGGTGACGATCACCGATGCCGGACGTCAGCTGGCCACCGCGCTGGAAGAAAATTTCGCCGCCATCGACAGAGCCTGCCAGACCTTGCGCCGTCAGGCGGGCAGACTGCGGCTGAAATCACCGTCAACGTTGACCATGCGCTGGCTGCTGGATGTCCTACAGCAGTTTCGCCAGCAGCATCAGCGCCCGGTTATCGAAATGAGCAGCGTGTGGATGGACAGAGACAGCGTCGACTTTCGTCAGGAGCCCTACGATTGTGCGATCCTGCTGGGGGACGGTAATTTTGGCGAGGATAAGTGCCAGGGCCTGCTGTTTGCGGAGTGGCTGATTCCGGTCTGCGCCCCGGCGATGGTCGAGGCCGCCCGTCAGGGGTTAGCCTCCTGCCCGTTGATCCATCCCACCCCCGACCGTCGGGACTGGCGACGCTGGCGACAACACGCCGGCCCGCAATCAGGGATAGACATTACCCAGGGAATCGTCTTTGATAGCCTCGAACAGGGTAATATGGCGGCCATGAGCGGGCATGGCGTTTCGGTGGGGGATCTATTCCTGAGTCTGCCAGCCATCCGCAGCGGCCTGCTGGCCCTGCCGTTTACCCAGGCCGTCGCCACCGGCGATGGCTACTATCTGGTCTGGCCGAAAAACACCCTCAATCCGCAGCCTATCGCCCAGCTGTACGCCTTTTTACTTGCCCATCTCCCCACGCCGTTCCCTGACGGGCTACTCCGCCGGGGAGAGGCCCCGAACTACATGACATGAACGGCTTGCATCACCAGATATCCCGCGGCTCCCCAGATAAAAACCGAAGCACAGGAAACATACACTAATGCACGAATACCTTTTTTAGACATACACCCTCCCGATACCGGAGACAGAAAATAATGAGCATCATCACCGGGACAACATCTCTGTTTGTTCAACGGGGCACAGGAATAACAATATTTGCGGTGAGAAAATGTTTCACTTTGAAAGTAACTACGAACGCGGTAAAGATGCCGCCATTTTCGGTGAATACGTGCAAGTTTTTGTGGTTTTAACATTGCCGCCCACCTCATCATTTACGCGGAGACTTTCAGCCTGCGGGTTGCCTCCCCGCGCGTATTTGGTACTTTCCGTAACCCGATTTATGTTGCTTCCCGCCGCGGTTTCTGCGCAAATGGCGTTGCGGGAAAATAAGCGCTAAGTGATTGAGCGGCCTTTATTCTTCAGCGAAAAAGAGACGTTTTGATGTGATTTCAATAGCCTTTTTGCTTTAATTAAAATTACTCTTAACTTTCATAAACTTAAATCTGCTGCTACTGTCAATATACAGAAAATCATCCCCCGTCGTTTCGCAGGCGCTGCCGGATGAAAAGCATAAACATAATTTCTCCCCAGAGAGTGATATGCGTAGAGACGTACTGTTATTACTGTGTTCATTTTGTCTGTTGCCCCAGCTCGCACACGCTGACGATGACAGCATGAGTGCGAAAGATATCAAGACGCTTTTTTTTGGTCATGACGATCGTAAACCGGTGAGCAACCCCGCTGAAGCGCCCTGGGATGCTATTGGCCAGTTAGAAACGGCCAGCGGCAATCTATGTACCGCCACCCTTATTTCACCGCATCTGGCGTTGACCGCCGGCCACTGCCTGCTGACGCCGCCCAGGGGTAAGGCGGATAAAGCCATCGCACTGCGATTTATCTCGCGTAAAGGCGGCTGGGTCTATGAAATTCACGGTATTGAAGGCCGGGTCGACCCTTCTCTGGGCAGACGATTGAAAGCCGATGGCGATGGCTGGATAGTTCCCTCCGCCGCGGCCCCGTGGGATTTTGGCTTAATCGTTCTGCGCTACGCCCCTTCCGGAATCGATCCGGTGCCGCTATTTAGCGGTGATAAAGCCGATCTTACCGCCGCGTTAAAAGCGGCCGCACGCAAAGTGACGCAGTCCGGTTACCCGGAAGATCATCTGGATAATTTATACAGCCATCAGGATTGCGTGGTGACCGGCTGGGCGCAGACCTCGGTCCTGTCGCATCAATGCGATACCCTGCCGGGTGACAGCGGTTCGCCCTTACTGTTGAAAACCGATACCGGCTGGCAGGTGATAGCGGTACAGAGTTCGGCGCCCGGGCCGAAAGACCGCTGGCGCGCGGATAACCGGGCCATTGCGGTCACCGGTTTTCGCGACAAGCTGCAGGCCCTGGCGAACGAATAGCCGCTACCCCTGCTGCTTACGCAGCTGAACCAGCTCCGCGATCGGCATCGGTTGGCTAAAGTAAAAACCCTGTAACCGATCGCATCCCGCCCGCCGCAGCAGCGCCAGCTGCTGCTGGTTTTCCACCCCTTCAGCCACCACCGTCATGCCCAGCGCTCCGGCGATACGCACGGTCCCGCGCACCAGCTCCGCAGCCTGAGCATCAACATCCACCAGCCCGGCCAGCGACTTATCAATTTTAAGGGTGTCGAAGCGAAAACTGCGCAGGTAGCCGATGCTGGAGTAGCCGATACCGAAATCGTCCAGCGCCACCGCCGTCCCCAGCGCCTTGAGGTTCTCAATCGCCGCCCGGGCGCGGGCCGGATTCTCCATGACGTAACTCTCGGTCACTTCAATCTGCAAACGGCGGGCCGGAAAGTGGCAGCGGGCAAGCACCTGTACCACCCGCGACTCAAATTCCGGATCGCGAAATTGCGCCGGCGAGATATTCACCGCCAGCATCAAATCCCCCATGGATTGCAGATCGCTGCACGCCCGGTAGAGCACAAACTGACCCAGCGCATAAATCAGGCCGCTGCTTTCCGCAACGCTAATAAAGGCATCCGGCGGTAGCGGCCCCTCCGGCCGTCGCGGCCAGCGCAACAGCGCTTCGACGCCTTCCATCGCCAGCGTTCCGGCGTTAACAATCGGTTGATACCAGACGTCAAACTCTTCATTTTCCAGCCCCTGGCGGATACCGTTTTCAATATTCAGCTGATACTGACGGGCTTCACTGAGGGTCTCGTCATACCAGGTGGTGCGCCCTTTGCCGGTTTTTTTCGAATGGTACATGGCAATATCGGCCCGGCGAAACAGCTCGGTGCTGGAGCAGGTCGCGGGGGTGCCGCTGGCGATACCGATGCTGGCGCTGATATAAATTTTGCGCCGTTCGAGGCCGATTGGCGATTTCAACATTTCCAGCACCGCCCATGAAAAAGCCGACCCCTGAGCGATAGCCTGTTCGCCGCTGACGGTCATGGCAAACTCATCGCCGCCCATACGCGCCAGCATCCCCTCCGCAGGGACTCTTTGCCGAAGCTCCTGCGCAATATGAGCAATCAGCGCATCGCCGACATCATGACCGTAGTTGTCATTCACATCTTTAAAACCGTCGAGGTCAATAAATACCACGCACTGGATCTCATGCTGCGCCTTAGCGCACTCCTGGTTGAGCCGCCCGATCAGCGCCCGTCGGTTGGGAAGCTGGCTGAGCCAATCGGTCATGGCGATTTTTCGCGCCAGCTTCTCGCCGCGCGACAGTTTATACAGTCCCAGGCAACTGAACAGAATAAACAGCAGGATCAGGCTGGCGGCGACGATGGCGATAAGACGAATACTGTTTGAGGCCGCCTGCGCCGCCTCCGCGCCGGGCAGGCGCGGCTGCCAGCTGAGATAGCCGATTATCTCACCCGCGTTGGTCCGCAGCGGAACGCTGTATTCACCGCTGCTTTCTGTCGCATGCAGGTCGTTAATCTGAAAGGTATTACCCAGTTTTTGCAGCATCTCCGCGTTGATATGTCGGGTAATCACCAGATAGCGGCGCGTATCATCGTGCACCTGCAAACGCCCGACGGTCGGGCGAATCAGACCGATACCGATAAAGGCAATCCCCTCGCGCGTGCGGGTAATACCGGCATAGGCGCTTTTACCACTGCGCAGCGCTTCGGCGTGCCGGGCGATCAGCGTCTGCAGACCGCTACCAAAAAAACGGATGTCCGTTTCATTAAAGGCCTGGCTTTGAAACGAGCCCCACAGCAGTCGGTAGTGCTGATCCAGAACGAAGGTGCCATCGTAGAGGTTATTAATTTTGAAGCCCGAACCCCACGAGTCGTACAGCCAGTCGGCATCCAGAGTTGGCGCATAGGTTTGTTTTACCGCGTCATCCCAGATCGAGTTATCCAGCACCAGCGATAGCACCCGGTTGACCGACGTTTGTACGGCCCCGTCGACGGAGAGCGCAGATCGATGTCGGTCGATTTCATTGGCTTTAATGCCGATCAGATGTTGAGAAAGATAGAGCAGAGAAATAATCGAAACGATGAGGCCAATGCCGGCGAGGAAGATCATGACCGAAAGCGTTTTGGCCGAAGGAAGGTTGCGCCAGCCGGGCAAATTTACCATTCTCTGTCCTCATCACGGCTGAAGGAAAACGCGCCGAATATACTCTTTTTAAAAGAATAATACAGAGAACAGATTTTGCCGCCTGCGCAGGCAGGCGGCATCACATCATGCCAGTTTAATTAACACCATTCCGGCAACCAGCAGGATAACGCCGATCCAGCCTTTATGATTTAAGCGTTGGCCGAACAGCACCCAGCCGGCGGCGATGGTTGCGGCAATGCCGAAACCGCCCCACAGCGCATAGGCCACCGACAGGTCAATCCCTTTTACCGCCTGGGAGAGCGCGCTGAAGGCGCCAAGCACCGCCAGCAGAGACATCACGCCGTACAGTTTGCGACGAAAACCGTCAGAGAATTTTAAAAAGACGTTGGCGGCAATTTCCAGCACAATGGCCAGCGCCAGCCAGGCGCCGTGAACCCATTCAAACTGTGGCATGAGCCGTCTCCCTCGACGATTTTTCCGCCTTTTTGGTTCCTGATTTAATCAGCACTATGCCGACCACCAGCGTGACCAGACCGGCCACTTTAACCAGCGAAAGCGTTTCATCGAACAACAGTACGCTGAACAAAGTGATCAGCAAAATGCCAATCCCTTCCCATAAGGCATAGGCCACGCCGAGGGCGATTTTTTTCACGGCAAAGGCGAGGAAAATATAAGACAGCGCAATCATTACCAGCATCAAAATAAAGCCAGTATGCCCGCCGCTGACGCTGGCCCATTTCATAGAAAGTGTGCCGGTTATTTCAGCAACGATAGCTAAAGCTAATAATACCCAATAAAACATGATCCCTTCTCCTGCTTGAGAATATAATCCATGACGGCTTACGCGAAGGTAACCCGGAAAATTTCTGACGTAGATTTAGCCGTGCGCAGTGCGCCAGCTCAGGCAGAGAGAAAGGACTAAAGCGCTGAGCGCCAGTGTTGCTCGCCGGCAAAGCGGCAGTTAGGGAAGGATCCTGCAGGGTGCTGAGAAATATATATCCTGAACTGATTGTCCATAAAATTACAATTATCCGCGGGATTGCTTCTCGTCATTGCGGATGAATATTGTCCTCGGTAGTTATACACAGTGAATTTTTACCATAATATGTCATTATACTCAAAGTCTTTGCACTTCTTTACCTCCAGTATTTGATTTAGATTAGCTTTTCCTGATGTCAATCGCCATTATGATGGCGCAGCACTATTTTTATTTTAACGACAGGATAGTTCTCACCACGGTGGCGGCAGTGTCCAGGGGCAATGCTCCCCGGCGGTCCAATGCATTTTTTGCTGATTTTGTCGCATCATCCGGGTCTACACTGTGAGGAAAACCGGTTTTATTTTTCAGGGAATCGTATGGCCAAACCCATCATCACGCTTAACGGATTAAAGATCGTCATCATGCTGGGCATGCTGGTCATTATTCTGACCGGTATTCGCTTTGCGGCGGATATCATCGTCCCGTTCATCCTGGCGCTGTTTCTCGCCGTGGTTATTAATCCGCTGGTTCAGTTGATGGTGCGCTGTCGGGTGCCGCGGGTGCTGGCGATATCGTTGCTTATCGGCGCCATCGTTATGCTGGTGGTGGTTCTGCTGGCCTCCTTAGGCACCTCGCTCAATGAACTGGCGCGCACCCTCCCGCAGTACCGCAGCTCATTGTCAGAGCCGGTACATACCATTACTCCGTGGCTACAGCGTTTCGGCTTTACCGTCTCCGTTGTCGAGCTGAATAAATACATCGACCCCAACGCGGTGATGACGATGGTAACCGGCCTGCTCACGCAGTTGTCCAACGCCATGTCCTCTATCTTCCTTCTGCTCCTGACGGTGGTCTTTATGCTACTGGAAGTCCCGCAGCTGCCCGCCAAACTGCAGCAGCTGATGTCCCGGCCGGTGGAAGGCATGGGCGCCATTCAGCGCGCCCTTGATAGCGTCTCTCATTATCTGGTGTTAAAGACCGTCATCAGCCTGGTCACCGGCCTGGTGGTCTGGGGGATGCTGGTGCTGCTGGAGGTCCGTTTTGCCTTTATGTGGGGACTGCTGGCTTTCGCCCTCAACTATATCCCCAACATTGGTTCAGTACTGGCCGCTATCCCGCCCATTTTGCAGGTGCTGGTATTTGGCGGGCTGTATGAGGCGCTGGTGGTGCTGGCGGGCTACCTGGTAATTAACCTCGTCTTCGGCAATATTCTTGAGCCGCGGATCATGGGGCGCGGCCTGGGGCTGTCGACGCTGGTGGTATTTTTGTCATTGATTTTCTGGGGCTGGCTACTGGGGCCGGTCGGGATGCTGCTGTCGGTACCGCTGACGATTATTGTCAAAATTGCCCTTGAGCAGAGCCCGGGAGGACAGAGTATCGCCTTCCTGCTGGGCGATGTCGGCAAAGATTAATGGCCACGGGGCGGCCAGCCGCCGCCCCGACCTCAGCGTGGGTAACGCCGTGTTCAGGCTGCTACCAGCAGGCTGGTGCCGGTGAAAGCGGCCATAATCCACACCATCGTCCAGGGCGTCCCGTCATGTAGCCACGCCAGCAGCAGCGAGGAGATAATCCCGCTGCCGTATTGCAGCGCGCCGATCGGCGCCGAAGCCGAACCGGCAATTTCCCCGCCTCATCCTGCGCCGTCGACGTCGCGGCAACGACGCCATTCATCGAGAAGTAGCGGAAAATCGCTGACGGATAATCCCCTGCTGGCGTATCAAGGTTATGAGCGCTGCTCATGAATAAACGCGCCGCCATGGACATGCTAAAAAAAAGCCCCCGGCTGGCGGGGGCTTAGGTCAGATTACAGCGCCATATCGTGCTGCGCAGACTCCGTACGCGATGGCTCTGACGGCTGGGCGACGGCAGCCGCCGGCTGGTTGTCGCTCATATGGATAACCGGCGGCTTCGCCAGCTGCAGCGTGGCGGCGGTGTCGTCCCACACCTGCTGCGTCAGCGCGGCATTATCATTCAGTTTCTGGCCGTAGCTCGGGACGATAGCGTGGATGCGGCTCTGCCATTCGGCGGAGTTAAACTGCTCCGGGAACATCTGTTTGATCACGTTGAGCGTGATCGGTGCTGCGGTAGACGCCCCTGGCGATGCGCCCAACAGCGCCGAGATGGTTTTCTGCTGGTCGACCACCACTTCGGTACCCAGCTTCAGCACCCCGCCTTTGTCGGCGTCTTTCTTGATGATCTGTACGCGTTGCCCTGCCTGGATCAGTTTCCAGTCCTCTTTACGCGCGTCCGGGTAGTACTCTTTCAGCGCGGCAAAACGGTCATCATCATTCAGCATCACCTGGCTAATCAGGTACTTCACCAGATCGAAGTTGTCGAGACCCACGTGGGTCATCGGCAACACGTTATCGGTGGTCGTAGTGCTCAGCAGATCGAAGAACGAACCATTTTTAAGGAATTTGGTTGAGAAGGTGGCAAACGGCCCGAACAGCACCACGCGTTTCCCGTCGATGAAGCGGGCATCAAGGTGCGGAACCGACATCGGCGGCGCGCCGACGGAAGCCTGACCATAGACTTTCTCCAGGTGCTGTTGGGTGACCGCCGGGTTTTCACTCATCAGGAAAGAGCCGCCGACCGGGAAACCGGCATAATTATCCGCCTCCGGAATACCGGTTTTTTGCAGTAATTTCAGCGCCCCGCCGCCAGCACCGATGAAAACATATTTCGCATCGATAGCCTGTTCTTCGCCGCTATTGACGTTTTTGATCGTCACATGCCATGAATTATCGGCATTGCGTTTAAAGTCGGTGACTTCGGAAGAGGTTTGCAGCGTAAAGTTGTTATTTTTCTTCAGGCTGCCGATCAGCTGACGGGTAATTTCCCCGTAGTTAACATCGGTCCCGACCGGCGTCCAGGTGGCGGCCACTTTTTGCTGCGGATCGCGCCCTTCCATGACCAGCGGCGCCCACTGTTTAATTTGCGCGTGATCGGTGGAAAATTTCATCCCCTGGAATAAGGTGGTTTGCTGCAATGCGGTATAACGCTTTTGCAGATAGTCGACATTATCGCCCCAGACGAAGCTCATATGCGGAGTGGAATTAATAAAGGAATGCGGGTCATGCAAAATGCCGCGTTTCACCTGCGCGGTCCAGAACTGGCGGGAGATCATAAACTGCTCGTTGATATCCAGCGCCTTGCTGACATCGATAGAGCCGTCCGGGCGCTCCGGCGTATAGTTCAGCTCCATATTCGCCGAGTGACCGGTACCGGCGTTGTTCCAGCCGTTAGAGGATTCTAACGCGACGCCATCGAGCTTCTCGACCATCACCTGTTTCCAGTCCGGCTGTAATTCCTGTAGCCAGGTCCCAAGAGAGGCACTCATAATTCCGCCGCCAATCAGCAGGAAATCGGTTTTTTGGGCTGAATCGGTATTGGCCCAGCTCGCCGTGCTGACAAACATCGCCAGTGCGGTCATGGATAAGATCGTATTTTTAATTGCAGGCATAATAGAATTATCGCATAGCACAATGAAATAAGTGCACACATGTTAACGCACTTTTATTATATTTTAAAATATCATTTACATTTTTCGCACAGTTAATCAATTATTGATTAATACTTTTTTAATTTAAAAAAGTAAAAGCTGCGACAATGAAAAATAAAAGCGCAAGAATAACGGGGTTTTCGAGGGCGTAAAATAGTCACCAGCGGTTTATTGAGTTATTTATTTCGCGGTTTCATAAAATGGGGCGCGCAAGCCAGTGCGCGCCGACGGCGATCAATTTGCCGGACTCAGAACCGTCCGTTTTGTTTCCCGTAAGGCAATTCGCAAATGATCGTTATTCTCGGCCAGCAGCTCCCGCGCCTGCCAGGCACCAAGCCCGGTCATCAGCATCAGTATTGCCGTACGGCAGTGCTGATTGCAGCTGGCCAGCGCGGCTTTCGCCTCGCTGCGCGAGCAGCCGGTAGCGGTCATGACGATCGCCATTTGCCGTTCCGCCCAGCGTGGACTGGTGGCCTGCAGATCGACCCGCAGATTGCTATAGACCCGACCTTCGCGAATCGCCAGCCCGGTGGTCAGCATGGCGAGGATTTGCCGCTGCGCCAGCTGCGCTTTCGGGTTGCCATACCCCGCCACCGCCTCTGGCCCGGTTTGCGGCGCAATAACCATATCCGCCAGCTGCGCGGCTTCGCTACTCGCCTGCTGGGTTAACACGGCAATCGGCGCGCCGAGAGACCAGGCGTGACGCATCGCCCCCCATACCCACGGCGTTTGTCCACTGACCGTCAGCGCCAGCAGCATATCGTTACGGCCAAACTGCAGCGCCTGCAGTTCCAGGGCGCCGGAATCGTAATCGTTGGCGGCGGTTTCCATCTCCTGCAGCGCCGCTGCCGGACCGCCGGCAATGAGCCCAATCAGCGAATGTTTTTCTTCCGGCGCAAACTCGCTCACCGTCTGCAATGCCGCGCGGCCAGATGCTCCGGCGCCGATGATAACCAGCCGTCCTCCCCGGCTCAGCGCTGCGGCGGCGTTATCGACCAGACGGGCAATCTCAGGCAAACAGGCGGCGATGGCATCGGTAATTTGCCGATCGTCCTGATGCAGCATGGTCAGCATATCGAGGGTGGCGAGACTGTCGATGTGGCGAGTTTCAGGGTGGCGTCGTTCCATCATTGAAGCGGTTGGCTTACTGCTCATAAAAACCTCCATTTAAAACAGAAAGAACTCACTGCGGCATATCCCCGTGCCGTGCAGGGCTATTACGCTGTTTCGCCAGTGTAAAGGCATCCGCAGATCGTTTACCGTCGCTGGAGTCACAGTTTCTCGTCCCCGCGCCCCGTCGGTTGGCGATTGGCTGTTTGGCGGCCAGTTTACGCCGACGCCCGCTTCAGTCCGACTGACCTTTCGGCTTCTCCGAACCAGAAGTCAGTGCATCACCAGCCCGCCGCCAACAAAGTATTGGCTTCCGGTCACGAATGATAATCAGCAGACCGGGAACCGCGGTCGCGCGCGGATGCGCCCAGCGGGTGCATGACACGGCTTTATGAAATCGCCCCTATCGGCGATAATAGGCCTTCGCCGATTATTCCAGGGGATGTCATGAAGGATTTAGCGGAGCAGGATGCGCCCGCGCGCAAACGCCTGATGAGTATGAAACTGAGTACCGCCGTGACGCTGATGATTGGCAGCGTGATTGGTTGCGTGCTGTTACTGGTCTATGCCCTGTGGTTTATACAGATCAGCAATACCACCCGCGACGGCGTCAAAGACACGGCGCTGGCGGTGGCGCGTACCTTCGCCGACATGCCGGAAGTGAAGCTCGGCCTGACCCAGCCGCCGCAGCACAATCTCATTCAACCTCTGGCACAGGCCATCACCCGGCGCAACGATCTGTTGTACGCCGTGGTCACCGATATGCATGGCGTGCGCTATTCGCATCCCAACAGCCAGATCATCGGCCAGCGCTTTATCGGAGAAGATATCCAGCCGGCGTTTAAAGGTGCGGAAAATGTCGCCGTCAACCACGGCGTACTGGCCCCGGCCTTACGCGTGTTTACGCCGGTGTATAACGACAAGCAGCAGCAAATTGGCGTTGTGGTGGTCGGGATTTCGCTCAGTAAAGTAGATCAGCAGATCGCCCATGGCCGCTGGGACGTCCTGCTGACGGTGCTGTTCAGCGCCCTGGTATGCGCAATCGGCACCTGGAGCCTGGTGCGCGGCCTGAAACGGGTGCTGTTGGGGCTGGAACCGCAGGAGATCTCGACCCAGTTCCAGCAGCGCCAGGCGATGCTCCATTCGCTGAAAGAGGGGGTGGTGGCGGTCGATGTCGCGGGGCGCGTCACGCTGATCAACCCCGCGGCCCGCGAGATCCTGCTGAGCGGCCCCGGCCAGGAGATCGCTCATACCCCGCTGCTGGCGGATTTACAGGAGGTGCTGCAAACCGGCACGCCGATTTACGACCGCGAGCTCGGCTGCAACGGATTCCTGCTGCTCAGCAACACCGTGCCGGTGCGCAGCCAGAATGCGATTGTCGGCGCCATCAGCACCTTCCGTGATAAAACCGAGGTCAGCCAGCTGCTGCAACGGCTCGACGGGATGGTCAATTATGTCGATGCGCTGCGCACCACCTCCCACGAGTTTATGAATAAGCTGCACGTGATCCTTGGCCTGCTGAATATGAAAAGCTACGACAAGCTGGAGGAATACGTGCTGCAAACCGCCCATACTTATCAGGCGGACATCGGCGAAATTCAGCACCGGATCAAATCACCGGTGGTCGCGGGTTTTCTGATTGGTAAAATCCAGCGCGCTAAAGAGCGGGGCTTCAGCCTGAGCCTCGCGGAAGAGAGCCTGGTCCCCGATTGTCCGAACGAAAAACAGGTCACCGTGCTGGTGACGGTGCTGGGTAATTTGATCGAGAATGCGCTGGACGCCATGAGCGGCCAGAAAGAAGGCGAAGTCAGCCTGCTGCTGCACTATCAAAATGGCTGGCTAAGTGGCGAGGTGAGCGATGACGGCCCGGGAATTCCGGCCGCCCATATTGACGCCATCTTTACGAAAGGCTTTTCCACCAAGGGTGAAAACCGCGGTGTCGGGCTGTTTCTTGCCAGCCAGCAGCTGCGCGAGCTGGGCGGCACGCTGGCCGTCGAGTCCGAGCCCGGCGTGTTTACCCAATTTTTTGTACATCTTCCCTGGGATAGTAAAAGGAAACGTGCGTGATAAATGTCTTAATTGTTGATGATGATGCCATGGTGGCCGAACTGAATCGCCTGTACGTGGCGAGAATCTCCGGTTTCCGCTGCTGCGGCACGGCGTCAACGCTGAATAAAGCCCAGGAGATGATTAACGATAGCGCGATGGAGATCGATCTGGTGCTGCTGGATGTCTACATGCAGCATGATAGCGGGCTGGATCTGCTGCCAACCATCCGCGCTTCCGGCCGCCCCATCGATGTGATTATGATTACCTCCGCTGCCGATGCGGCGACGGTGCAAACCTCAATGCATTATGGGGTGGTCGATTATCTGATCAAACCGTTTCAGTTCCCGCGTTTCGAAGAGGCGCTGACCGCCTGGCGCGAAAAAAGAAAGCTGATGACCGGTCAGCCCTATTATGAGCAGGCCGATGTTGACCGCCTGCTCCACGGCGGAGCGCCGGAAGCCACCGACGCGCGCAAGCTGCCGAAAGGGTTAACCGCGCAGACGCTGCGTACGCTGTGCCAGTGGATCGATGCCCATCCAGGTACCGAGTTTTCGACCGACGAGCTGGCGGTGGCGGTGAACATTTCCCGCGTCTCGTGCCGTAAATATCTGATCTGGCTGGCGCAAATTAATATTCTTTACACCAGCATTCACTACGGCGCGACCGGGCGCCCGGTGTACCGCTATCGTCTGGTCGCCGAGCAGTACAGCCTGCTTAAACAGTACAGTCAGTAAGCCGGTAGCTGTCGTCGAGTAAATGAAAGCGGAAGCGGCGCTGCGATGAAAGGATCACCTGGCGATTTTTGGTGACGAAAATCGCTTCGATATCGTCGCGTCGATGCAGCGCCGCGCACCCTTTCTCCACCCCGAGGCCATAGATCAAGGTGGTCCAGATATCGCCGTCGAGCGAGTCGTCCGCGATGATGGTCACGCTCTCGAGTTCGTTATCGAGGGGATAGCCGCTGCGCGGGTCAAGGATATGGTGCCAGCGCCGTCCGTCCTGCTCAAAATAGCGCTCGTAAATACCGGAGGTCACCACCGACTGACCGGCAACCGCAATACTTCCGACCAGCGCATCGTCGCGGGCAAAAGGCTTTTTCAGCCCAATCGACCACTCGCCGAGGGTATGCACATTCCCGCCGAGATTGATCAGCGCGGCGCTGACCCCCTGCTGACGTAAATAATCGCGTACCCGATCGGCGATATAGCCTTTGGCAATCGCCCCAAGGTCAATCTCCATCCCCGCCTGGGTGAGAAAAACGCTGCCAGCGGCGTCGTCGAGGATCACATCCTGCGGATGGGTCAGCGACAGCCGGGCGGCAATCTCTTCCTCGGCCGGTACGCTGCGTCCCTGAAAACCGATACGCCAGAGTTTCACCAGCGGACCAATCGCCAGATTGAAGGCGCTATCCTGCACCATGCTGGCGGCTTTCGCGCATTTGATCAGCTGGTAAGCCGGGCGGCTGACGCTAACCGGATGACGTCCGGCGGCATGATTGATATCCATCACCTGCGATTGCGCGCGGTTAACGGTGAGCAGGTCTTCGTAACGCTTAATCAGTTGAAAGGTGCGGGAAACCAGGGCTTCGTCGTGGGAGAAGAGTTTAAGTAAGATCGGTGAGCCCATCAGCACGGTAGAGTAACTATAGATGCGGCGGTCGCCAGACATGGTTGCAGCTCCTCTGTGTCGCCCCGACCGGCAGCGCGCCGCCGGGGGAAAACGCCGGGCGAACCCGGCCTGTTATCACTGAGCGTTAGCCTCTGGCGCGTTTTGCCGCCTGGTGGCCCGCCAGGGTGCCGAAGATAATAATATCCGCCACCGCATTCCCGCCGATGCGGTTACCGCCGTGAATGCCGCCAACCACTTCCCCTGCCGCGTAGGCGCCGGCAATCGGCTGATGGCGGGTATTCAATACCGCGGTTTCCGGGTTAATGGTCACCCCCCCCATGGTGTGGTGAACCCCCGGCGCGATACGGATCGCGTGGAACGGCCCCTCGTTGACCGGCGCGCGCAGCGCGGTGGTACGGCCGAACTCTTCGTCGCACTGCTTTTCAACAAAACCGTTGTAGCGCTCAAGCGTCGCGAGGAAGGCATGGTAATCCATCCCCAGCTTCTCCGCCAGCTCGCGCGGCGAGCTGGCACTGGTCACCAGCCCCCTGGCGATGTATTCATCGGCTGCTTTATTTTTGGCGCGCACATGCTCATCAAAGACGATGTAGGCGTAATGTTCCGGCAGGGCGATAATCGCCGCTGATACTTTATCGCGGGTCGACATTTCGTTGAAGAAGCGCTTGCCCTGCTGGTTAACCAGAATCGCCCCGCCGCCGCGAATCGATTCGGAGATCAGATACGAGGTGTTCTGCTCGACGGTCGGGTGAATCTGAATTTCGCCCATATCCACGGTGCCCGCGCCGATACGCTCCAGCAGCGCGATGCCGCCGCCGGTCGCCCCTTTATGGTTAGTGGTGACGAAACCGGCCAGGTCAGGACGGTATTTAACCACCATCGCGCTGTTCGCGCTGAAGCCGCCGGTTGCCACGATAACGCCCGGCGTCTGGACGACGATGCTCTCCTGCTCATCATTCAGCAGACGGACGCCGCACACTTCGTCGTTATCCATCAGGATCTCTTCCACCGAAGTCTCCAGCATCACGTCAATACCGCGTCTGGTGATGTTGCGCACCAGACCGCTAATCAGATAGCCGCCGACGGCGGATCCGTCGCGTGGGCGGTGGGTACGGTCAATGCTCATCCCACCGGTGGTGGTAATGTCGTTGAGCATAATCCCGCGGCGGGCCAGCCATTCGATGGCCTGCGGCGCGTTTTCCACAAAGCGGCGCAGCAGCTGCGGATTGTTTTTGTTATGCCCGCCGCGCAGCGTTTCCTGGTAGAACAGCTCTTTGCTGTCCACAATGCCTTTTACCCGCTGGAAGCGTGTTTCAGCGGCGTTCATCCCGGCAGACGCCTTGATGGTATTACCGCCGATTGTCGGCATTTTCTCAACGATCAGCACTCTGGCGCCTTCATCATGCGCCTGAATCGCGGCCGCCAGACCGGCGCCGCCGCTGCCCACCACCACAACGTCGTAGCTTTTCGGCGTCAGATCGTCGCCACCCTCTTCAAGGGCCAGCGCTTTGCTCGATTTGAGCATCGCCTTCGACACCGCTTTTTTCACCGCTTCACTCTGGCTGGTAGCACCGGAGATGGCGTCCACATGCGGTGTGTTCGCACTCAGAATACGTTCACGGATCTCGGCAAAACTGGTGGTGAACTCCACGGTTTGCCGCGGGCTGGCCGCCAGTTCAATATCGGCGATGCGATCATTTTCCAGACTGACGTTGATGACCAGCTCGCTGACATCGTCCTGCACGGTTTCGACAAACACGCCGGGCTTAAACTTCGCATCACCCATGCTCATATCGCGGATCATGGCTTCGACCAGCGAAAAGCGCCACAGCGGCTGCGGAATATGCAGCGCTTCGCGCTGGGTGCTGTCGATAAACAGCTCCAGATGTTCACCGTCAGCAATCCGCGCCGTCCAGTCCGGGTAAGCGATACAGGCGCGGCCCACGGCAATCAGATCGTAGCCATGATCCATCCCCTGCTCCGCATCCGCCGCGTTAACCACGCCGCCAACGCCCATCACCGGGATCTGCGCCAGGGTGTCAGAACGCAGCGCGCAATATTTTTCAATCAGCGGCGTAGGATCGCTGGTGTCAACAATCGAAGGACGCAGGGAAGCGCCGACTGAAAAGTGCAGATAATCGAGACCGCGCGCCGCCAGTTTTTCCAGCAGATACAGGGTATCGTCGAAGCGAATACCCGGCTCTTCCAGCTCCTCCGGCGAGAAACGATAGCCGATAATAAAGGCATCATCGGCATACTGGCTGACCATTTTATGGGTGATCTCCAGCACCGCCAGCGGGAAACGGGCGCGATTATCGCGGCTACCGCCCCACTCGTCGTCCCGCTGGTTGGAGTTCGGGGAATAGAACTGCTGAATCAGGTAGGTGTTCGCACCGTGGATTTCCACGCCATCGAAACCGGCCTGGATCGCGCGACGCACGCCATCGCCGAATTTGACAATCATCCCTGTCACTTCTTCCGCGGTCAGCGCCCGCGGCAGCGCGGCGCCCTCACGCGGCGCGGCCAGCGCGCTCGGCGCTACCGGCTGACGACCGCCGATCAGCTGCGGGTCGACCATGCGGCCGCCGTGGTAGATCTGCAAAATCGCTTTTGACCCTTCGGCTTTGATCGCGTCGGCGATTTTTGCCAGACCGGCAATTTTGTCATCGCTGTCGATGCCAATGGCGCCCGGGAAAGCCAGACCGTAATCATCGATAAAGCAGCACTCAACGATAATGGTACCAATGCTGCCGGCACGCGCACGATAGTACTCCACCAGCTCGCTGGTCACGCCACCATCAAAATAACCGCTACAGGTGGTCATCGGCGCCATTAACAAACGGTTTTTCAGCTCGGTACCATTGGGTAAGGTAAAAGGACGCAAAATACGTGAGTTACTGGTCATATTAACACTCCAGATTTTAAATATTGAAATTCAGAATGGGGTGACGGAATTGTTTTTGATTATGTTTCTTAATTCCTGTGTTCATGCTAATAATATAGCGCTATTTTTAGTTACCAAAGTAATTACGTTAGTTAAAAAACTATTTAATCCCAGCAATAACATCAATACCTCTATTGTATTATTAATTTAAAATATCGCATTCACATAAAACAAAACACTGATAACAAACCGGACATCTTTGTTAAAATCACCATCTCAAGGGAAAGAATTAAAAATCGATATATATCATTACGATAGAAAACAACCTCATCATCAGTTACGACACGTTCTCGATTGCAATTTAACAATCAGCGATATTTTAAACAAATAAACACCTTATCCAACAGGGTTATTAGCAAAATAAAAAAATGGCCTGTTACGCGGTATTTTTTGATCTCGATCAATTGCAACGCGACATCAAAGCGCAATATATAAATAACCCAATAATTTAATTTAACGCCCAGCAAGATGCGTTAAATAACTGTCAACGCGATCAGCAAAACCAACCATTAATAACTAAAGAAAGTTTCGTAATTAAAGAAATTAGTGGTTATGGCGTGACGCAACCGTATTTTCAACTACTCGCAGATACTCATTATGAAAGAGAAAAAGACAACCATAGCGCCTGCCGGCGCAGCCAGTCCCAGGGCTGCCAATAAAAGCCGTCTGCTGATGATGGCGCTGCCCATTATCGTCGCGGTACTGTTACTCTTCGTTCCGGTGCCTGAGGGGTTACCGCCATATGCCTGGCACTACTTCGCTATTTTCGTCGGCGTCATTGTCGGGCTCATTTTCGAACCGCTGCCGGGCGCCGTGATTGGCATCACCGGCGTGGTGGTTATCGCCCTGTGCAGCCAGTGGCTGCTCTTCAACCCGGCGCAGCTGGCGGACCCCAAATTCAAACTCGCCGGCGCGTCCTTTAAGTGGGCGGTAAGCGGGTTTGGCAACTCCACCGTGTGGCTGATTTTCGGCGCCTTTATGTTCGCCGCCGGCTATGATAAAACCCAGTTTGGCCGCCGTCTGGCGCTGATTCTGGTGAAATATCTCGGCCGTCGCAGCCTGACGCTGGGTTATGCCATTACCTTCGCCGACCTGCTGCTGGCGCCGTTTACCCCCTCGAATACCGCGCGTAGCGGCGGGACCATCTACCCGATTATCGCCAACCTGCCGCCGCTGTACGGTTCAAAACCGAATGACCCCAGCGCCCGCCGCATCGGTTCCTACCTGATGTGGGTCGCGATTACCGCCGCCTGTATCACCAGCTCGATGTTCCTCTCCGCGCTGGCGCCAAACCTGCTGGCCCTCGCGCTGGTTAAAAGTATCGTCGGGATCAATATCTCGTGGGGTACCTGGTTTATCGCCTTCCTGCCGCTGGGGATCCTGCTGATTCTGGCAATGCCGCTGCTGGCCTACTGGTTCTACCCGCCAGAAGTCAAAGTAAACAACGAAGTGCCGCTGTGGGCCGCACGTGAGCTGGAAAAACTGGGCCGCCTGTCGCGCAATGAAATTCTGCTGCTGGTGTTCGTCTGCTTCGCGCTGATGATGTGGATTTTCGCCGCCGAGTGGATTGAACCGGCGCTGGCCGCCCTGCTTGTCATCGTGCTGATGCTGTGGACCGGCGTCCTGTCCTGGAGCGATATCACCAATAATAAAGCGGCGTGGAACACCTTTGTCTGGTTCGCCACCCTGGTGGCGCTGGCGGATGGCCTCTCTTCTACCGGCTTTATCGCCTGGCTGGGTAAAGAAGGCGGCGCGCTGATGAGCGGTATTTCCCCGGGGGTCGCCACTATCGTACTGCTGCTGGCGTTCTACCTGCTGCACTACCTGTTTGCCAGCACCACCGCGCACACCACCGCGCTGCTGCCGGCGATGCTGACTATCGCCGCAACCATCCCGGGTATGAATATGCAGGTGTTCGTCCTGCTGATGGTCACCTCGCTGGGGGTCATGGGCATCATCACCCCTTACGGCACGGGCCCCAGCCCCATTTACTACGGTAGCGGCTATCTGCCGACCAAAGACTACTGGCGCCTCGGCACCATCTTCGGCGCCATCTTCCTGGCCGCCCTGCTGCTGATTGGCTATCCGTGGATGTCCATGATGTTCTGATTCATCACCGCCGGGGGCATACTTCCGGCGGTTTTACTCTTAGGGAGCTAAGCTATGTCGACTAAACCGTTCGTTTATCAGGAAGCCTTTCCGCTGGCAAAAGATGAGACCGAATACTATCTGCTGAGCAAAGAGCATGTTTCCGTAGCCGAATTCGAAGGCGAGGAAATTCTGAAGGTTGCACCTGAAGCGCTGACCCTGCTGGCACAGCAGGCCTTCCACGACGCGGCCTTTATGCTGCGCGTTTCTCACCAAAAACAGGTTGCGGCGATCCTGCTCGACCCGCAGGCCAGCGAGAACGACAAATACGTGGCCCTGCAGTTTCTGCGTAACTCGGAAATCGCCGCCAAAGGCATTTTGCCGACCTGCCAGGATACCGGCACCGCCATCATCATGGGCAAAAAAGGCCAGCGCGTGTGGACCGG
>NZ_SMCV01000012.1 GCF_004342285.1 Klebsiella sp. BIGb0138
CCATCTTATTATTCTGACTGGTGTTAAACATAGTTCCAAGACTACCTCTTATTTTAAGAGAGGCGAAGTGTCTGGTGATCTATGGGGCTAATCTACCTGAATATTCCTTATCAGGTAGGCATCTCACTTCTTAAGCCCAGATGATACTTAACAATTAATTGCATAGTCTAAAATGTCTGACAGAAATACGATGAATAATCAATCCTCTGTGTTCACACTTATGCCATAAGGTCAGTCATGAAATCAGTAAGTCTGCAAAACATGTATCTTTCTGCAAACGAGGACACCATCGCAATATGGGCGAAAAATGCAGGCATCGGGGAGATCAGAGAAGAAAACTACTACGATCCGCTAAAACTCGCTCTTGCCGCAGGCATACAGCCTCCTGTACCCGTTTGTGTCTCACGTCTTATTGGTGAATTGAAACGACTCACAAAGGATGATCCACTGGCCGATACTCTGCCAACCCAAGGTTTCCATTTTACTTTCTTACCCCTGACTCTGCCGCGGTATAAAGTGAACGAGCTATTGCCAGCGAAAGTGGATCAATTGACAAATATCTGGACTGGATTTCATGGGAAAAAAATTGTTATCAGGGATCTCCGGTTAGTTGCGTTGCCCAGTCAGTTGTTGCTTGCCGGGATCCCTGAGAGTCCTGCGATAGACATGCGTCAGTCATTTTGCGAAAAGGTTCTGAATTCTCACTGGAAAAATGAGTTGCTGATGCGCCATACCGGCAGCCCTTTACCAGCCCCCTTCTGGCACAGCACGCTTCTGCGCTACAGCGCTGCTTTTTTACCCGTAACCTTGCGGCAATTTTTTAGTGAACGTCAGGCCATTAATTTCGGAGATGTTACCGGAGAACTGACATTAGCGAAGATCAATTACAACTGGACAAAATGTTATCCATTAAAGATTTAACTACGGCGATGTGATTACATACCAAAAATAATACTGTATGTCCTCCACTGCGTGCACTGGCGTAAACGCCATCAAAGCCGAATGAATTTAAGTCCACTTCTTGCTCAGCGACAGCCCCAGGCGCCACATTTTCGCCTGCTTGCGCGTAATGACGATATTGCTTTCGCCGGGATTGTCGCCGGGCACAATTTCCATAATGGTTCAATTATCGTCAAGGAAAGGGAAGCAGGCGTATGCCGAAAAAGAGAATGTTCTCGCCGGGGAGTGAGGGAAATAATATGGTTCTGACCTATTGTATTTCAGGTAATAATATTAAATTGTCGCGCTTTTCCCTACCATGCCAGCGAAGTCACCACGCCCAGAAAATGCAGCGCCGGCTTAGGTGAGAGGCCGCCCGCTAAGAACATGGATAGGCATTTACTCGAAAACGACACTCTGCCGCGGGATATTGCATGCCGGCCGGCGGCGCATGACCTGCGGAAAACCGCAGATCATGCGCCGGGGAGAATTATTGCAATGCCGCCAGCTCATCCGCGGTTAACGCTAAGGTTTGCCGGGTGCCGGATTGCGCAGACTGTACCGCCGCTTCTAATACCGCCATCACGGCCAGCGCTTGTAACGGTGATACCGGGTTATCAATTTTGCCGGTTAACGCATCGCGCACGTTAATATAGTACTGCCGCTGGTCGCCCGGCGGGGCGGGGATTGCCCGCGGCTGTGAGCTGGCATCAAACACCACGAGGCTATCGTCGTCATGACCCCAGCTATCGCTACCGGGGATCACCCCCGCCAGCAGCTGACTTTCCTGCTGGTCGGCTTTCTGTTTCACCACGCTACCTTTGTCCCCGTGGACCGTAAAGCGCGATACGCCGCCGGCCACCAGCATACTGCAATGCAGAATCACCTTATGCTGCGGGTAGTTTAAGACCACGTGCGCCCAGTCATTGATTTCCGCGCCCTGGCGCAGGGTAGCAATATTGCCCTGCACCGATTGCGGCAGGCCGAACAGCTGTAGCGCCTGGTCAATCAGGTGCGGCCCTAAATCAAACCATAATCCGCTGCCCGGGACATTTTGTTCTCTCCAGCGGACGCGAACCTCCGGGCGGAAACGATCAAAATGCGACTCAAAGTGCTTAACATTACCGATAAGCCCCTGGTCAATAGCCTGTTTAATCCCGAGGAAATCGCTGTCCCAGCGGCGATTGTGGAATACGGAGAGCAGCAGCTGTTTCTCTTCCGCCAGCGCAATCAGCTCGCGGGCTTCCTGCATATCCAGCGTAAACGGCTTATCGACCACCACGTGTTTCCCGGCGTTCAGGGCCAGTTTGGCTAACGGCGCATGGGTGGCGTTCGGGGAGGCGATCACCACCAGATCGATATCCGGATGCTGAATCGCCGCTTCTGGCGAAGCGATAACCGTGACATCCGCAATATCACGCTTCACCTTCTCTTCGTCGCCGGAGGCGACCACCGCCAGCTTCAGTCCTTCAACCGAGCGGATGAGCGGCGCATGGAATGTTTTGCCAACGAAACCATAACCGATCAGCGCAATATTGATGTTCTTACCATCACCCGCGATTACTTTGTTCATTACCCTCTCCACGTTATTGAGCGTCAACAATATTGACCTGCAGTGCACTATTTTCCCCGAGCTCTTCCCAGGGGCGGTCTAAAAACAGCCGATCGATTTCGGCTAACCCGGCCACCAGATGCGGCTCGCAATGGTTTAATTTCATATGATCGGCGACCAGCCAGCGTTCGGTGCTGGCCGCCAGCATGGCGCGCTTGGTTTCGGCATCGGCCTCCTGGCTGGCGCTTAAACCGAGTTGCGCATGAATGGCGCAGGCGCCGAGGATGGCGATATCGGCGCGATAGCGTGCCAGCAGGGCCAGCGTGGCGCTGCCGGCAAACAGACGCTGCTGCATATCCCATGTCCCCCCCAGCACAATCAGCTGGATATCCGCCCGGGCGCTGAAGTGCTGCGCGATGTCCAGAGAGGGGGTGATGACCGTCATCGGTCCTGTTATCTGCCTGGCGACGGCCAGCACGGTGCTGCCGGCGTCTAAAAACAGCGTCGACCCGCCGGGAATTTTGCCGGCCACCAGCTGGCCTAAGCGCTGTTTGGTCTGCGGCAGCAGAACGTTTCTGCTCTGGCGATTCATGGCGGAAAGGTTAAGGGCGATCGCGCCGCCGTGGTTCTTCTGCGCCAGGCCCTGTTTTTCCAGATCGGTCAGATCCCGACGAATGGTATCGGCGGAAACCTGCAGCTTTTCCACCAGCTCGCTGATACTGACCTGGCCATTTTCGCTGATGAGATCGAGCAGGTACTTCTGCCTCGCGGTTTTATGCATCGAATGTAACTCCGCAAAATGCTGCAATAAATCGCATAATACAGCAAATTGCGGCAAAAGGAATCCCTGCTGCCGGCAGTATCGGGCACAACGGAAGAGGGAACGGTAGCTGAAGGTCACGCTGGAAAAATGACCAGAGTGGGAGAGGTTTCCCTCTCCGCGCGCAGAGAAGAGATTAGTTCAGCGTGATGCGGGCCACGCTATCCGGGCCTTTGGTGGAGTTGTCTTCGTTAAAATCCTGCTTGAGGGTGACAAAAAGCGTCTCACCGTCAGGGGACAACTGCAGGCTGTTCGGATGGCTGGCGAACGACCAGCTGTGCTTGACGGCATAGCTGCCGGCGTCCAGTTGCAGTACCTTCCTCGATTCACGCTGGCTGATGTAAATTTCATTGCGTTTAGCGTTGAATTTAATCCCCAGCGCATCGCCGGCAAGCCGTTTGATCACTTTACCGCTACGTTCATCAAAGACTAACGTCGTTTTGGCCTGGGAATCATCGGTGACAAACAGCCGCCCGGTGGCCGGATCTTCCGCCAGGTTAAGGAACAGATATGACTGGCCATCACCCGGCGTCCAGCGTTGTTCGATGCGGTAGGTCGTCGGATTAATCACCAGGATTTCGCCGCTACCGTTAGCCGCATAGATCCGCTGGGTCAGAGGAGAGTAGATCAGCCCGGTGACCCATTTCCCGGCGTTCTCGATGTGGGTTTTCAGCGTCATCGTCTTCGCATCGACCACGGTAATAAAACCAGGGTCGGCGACACGGCCGATAAACAGCTGATTATTGTGGAACAGGACCTCACGCGCGCCAATAGGGTCGCCATCTTTGTCGGTGCCTGTAAACAGCACCCGCTGCAGGACTTTGCCGCTGTGCGCATCGACTTTCGAAACGCCGCCGTCCAGCGAGTTGGTGGTGTAAAACACCTTCCCGTCATCATCCACGGCCATACCGAAGTTTTTTAAATCCGTGTGCGTTTCCGCTTTAGTCGCCAGGGTGGCGGGATCCAGCCGGTAGATCATTCCGCCGTTGACCGCTTTGAATCCCTGGGCGCTGGCGACATACAGCGCGCCTTCCGCGGGTAGATAGGCCATTTCATATAAGCCATCACCAAGGACGCGTTGCGTCACGGAGGCGGTGTTCTGCGCAGTGGCGGCCTGCGCGGCCGGGGGATTCGCCGCCGAAGCCTGGAAACCCGTCAGGGCCAATGCCGCGGCAAACGCAGCAACAAGCGCCGTTTTACGCGGGGTGAGCAACACTTTCATTCTCGACTCCATCATTGGATAAATGCTTCCCGGCAGGTCAGCGCTGCCCGGGAAAAGGCAAAACAAGAATGAGAATAATAATCATTTGTCCGGATTGCGCAAACGTGGTGCGCCGGTCTGAGATGGCGCGAGAGGGGATTCCGCCGATTCCACCGGCATAAATTGGCGTCTGGGGTGGGCTTTTCACTCTCCTCCCGGCCGTCTGTTAGCGGGATGTGCGCTCAACGTATTGATTTACTGAATATATACATTTACTTACATATAACTTACAAAACAGACTGCGCACAATAAGGCAAATAATTATCATTAACATTCTCATTGGCTGCCGTTTCCCGTTTTTGCGACGCGAAGGCTCATGGAACAGAGCGTTATTTCATCTGCGCTGCGGGCGAAGCGGCGACACCCACAATTATTATTCCTGATGGAAAAGATATGTTTCTCAATGGCAGGGGAAGGTGCGGGCAGCTAGCCGCAACGAGCGTAAAAATACCGTTTACCGTTTCGCTACTGGCGCTGGCGGTTCACATCCTGGCCCAGCCTGCGCGGGCGGCCGAGGAGAGTAAGGATACCGATTCCCGGCAAGAGATGGTGGTCTATGGCGACGCGGGAAAGCGTGCCGATGAAGCGCAGGATTACGCGGTCAAAACCACCCGCGCGGGAACCAAAATGCTGCTGGCCCCGCGGGATATTCCGCAGTCGGTCAGTGTGGTGACCGGGCAGCGGATGAAGGATCAGGATCTCCAGACCGTCGATCGGGTCCTGGCCAACGCGACCGGTGTTTCCGCACAGCAGATTGATAGCGAACGTTCGCAGTACTTTTCCCGCGGATTCGAAATCACCAGTTTCTCCTACGACGATATTCCCACCTCGATGGGCGACGCCTGGAACTACGGCGACGCGGCGGAAGACACGGCGATATACGATCGTATCGAAGTGGTGCGCGGCGCGACCGGTTTGATGACCGGCGCAGGCGACCCCGGTGCGACGGTGAATATGGTGCGTAAAAAAGCGGACAGCAAAACCTTAACCGGGAATATCAGCGCCAGCTACGGGAGCTGGAACAAACAGCGCTATGTGGGCGATATCTCGGGGCCGCTGAACGGCGACGGCAGCGTACGCGGACGGGCGATCGCCGGCTATCAGGACCAGGATAGCTGGCTCGACCGATACCACAAAATCAGGAAGTTTTTGTATGGCGTGGTCGATGCCGATCTCAGCGATCGGACAACGGTTTCCCTCGGCTGGGACTATCAAAAGTCCACTACCGGCAATCCGACATGGGGCGGGCTGCCGAGTCTGTATAGCGACGGCTCGCGGACCCATTACCAGCGCAGCACCAGCACCTCCGCCGACTGGACGCATTATGCGATTGAGTCGCGCAAAATATTCGCAAATCTGACCCATGAGTGGGACAACGGCTGGTCGTTGCGCCTGAACGGCACGCACGGCGAGCAGACCCTGAACGATACGCTGCTATATATCATGGGTAATCCGGATGCGAATAGCGGAGAAGGGGCCACCGGTTGGGGGAGTAAAGATTGGGGTGAACGGACCCTCGACTCGTATGATGCGTATGCCAGCGGGCCGTTTGACCTGCTTGGGCGGCAGCACCAGCTGATGGCCGGCGCCAGCTATAGCCGCCAGCATAACGCGAGCCACAGTCAGGATGGCCCGATGGATAGCGACCAGCTGGGGATCTTTGACAACCGCTGGAACGGGCGCGTCGCGGAACCGGAATGGGGCGACTGGTATCTGAACGCGGATGATATTGTGCGGCAGAAATCCGCCTATACCGCCGCGCGCTTGTCGCTGGCCGACCCGCTGTCGCTGATTATTGGCGCGCGCTACACGCAGTACAGTACCAGCGGCAGCAGCGGCGAGATGCGCAAATACAACATCACGCCGTATGGCGGGCTGGTCTATGACATCACCGAGAGTTTGTCAGGCTATGCCAGCTACACCTCCATCTTCTCGCCGCAAACCAAACGCTCGGCGGGCGGCGGCTGGCTGGCGCCGGTGACCGGGAAAAACTATGAGACCGGGCTGAAAGCGGACTGGATGGAAGGCCGCCTGACAAGCAACCTCGCTATCTTCCGTATTGAGCAGGAGAATGCGGCGGAAGCCGTCAGCGGCGAGTTTGTCAATGGCTCCAGTGAGCAGGCCTATCGCGCCACGAAAGGGGCGGTCAGTAAGGGGGCGGAGTTTGAAGTCAATGGCGCGGTGACCGACAATATGCAGCTGACCTTTAGCGCCACCCGCTATGTCGCCACCGACAGCGGCGGGCGGTACAACAGCTTTGCGCCGCAGACGCAGTTGAAGCTCTTCACACGCTACCGACTACCGGTATTACCAGAGCTGACCGTCGGCGGCGGCGCAACCTGGCAAAACCGGGTGTATCAGGACGTCAGCGGGCCGGATGGCGACACGCAACGTCTGTACCAGGGCAGCTACCCGCTGGTGGACCTGTTTGCGCAATATCAGGTGACGAAGCAGCTGGCGGTGCAGGCAAACGTCACCAACCTGTTTGACCGCGAATATTACTCCTACCTTGATGATTCGGCGGTGTACGGCGAACCGCGCAACGTCTCGGTGAGCATGAGTTACACCTTCTGATGCGTACGGTTCCCCTGGCGTATCGCGGGGGAACCGACGAAATAGTGCTATCTATTGCCCGGCGCCATAGATTTTGCGATACACCGTCGGCGTTAAGCCGGTGACTTTAATAAAGGCCCGGCGCAGGACGTCGCTGCTGCGATAACCGCAGCGGAAAGCCACCGTCTTAAGCGGCACCTGAGCGCTCAGCAGTTCCCGCGCCCGCGCCATTCTTACCCCTTCCAGCCATTCGCCGGTACTCATGCCCATCTCCTGATGAAACAGCCGGTTAAGATGGCGGGTGCTAAGGTTGATATGCTCCGCCATCGTTTTGATTCCGCCGACCTGTTCCAGATGAGTGAGCGTCCAGCGCTGGAGATCCTGCAGTGCGCTTCTACCGTTGAGCGACGCCTGGCGCTTGCGGATGTAATGCCCCTGGCCCACGGGGCGGCGGAAAAACATCACCAGATTAGCCGCCACGTCAAGGGCTACCTCCCGCCCCAGATCCTCTTCGATAAAGCGCAGCGCCAGATCCATCCCGGAGGTGACGCCCGCCGCCGTGCGCACCGGGCCATCCGCGACGTACAGCGCATCGGCATCGACCTGGATGCCGGGATTCGCCGCGGCAAGAGCGTCGGCAACGGACCAGTGGGTGGTGACCCGACGCTTTTCCAGCAGCCCGGTTTGTGCCAGCAGCAGGGCGCCGGTGCAGACCGAGCCGTAACGCCAGCTGGCGCCACAGAGCTGGGTGACGGAGGCGATTTGCCGTACGGTTAGCCGCTGCTGCCCGATGTCGGGGGCGCCGGCGATCAGGAAGGTCATATTGTCGGGGGGCGGGCTCTCTCCCAGCCGGGCGTCGGCGGCCAGGGTCACGCCCGAGGAGGCGCTCACGGTCTCACCGTACAGCGCGAGGATCTGCGGGCGATAAACCGGGCGGCACAGCAGACGGTTGGCTTCGGCGAAGGCATCCAGCGGCCCGGCGACATCCAGCAGCTGTACGCCGGGAACCGCCAGAATCACAATGTGGTGCTGCATTTATTCTCTCCAGGTCCCGATTTGACGTAATGTCCGATATCGTCTGTTTAATACCATTTAAGACAGACGTTGTCTCTACCACAATAGCGCTTACACCCACCTGAGGAGACATCAGATGACTTTTACCGTACAGGGCATCACCATTCCGGACAGCCAGATGGCGCGCGATACCACGGCGTTTATTCGCGATAGCGAATCGGATCTGCTTTTCCACCATTCCAGCCGGGTTTATTACTGGGCCGCGCTTGCCGCCCGGCAGCAGGCGATTAAGGTTGACCATGAATTATTGTACGTCGGCTGTATGTTTCATGATATCGGCTTGACCCACGAACACTGCAGCTGCGATCGGCGCTTCGAGGTGGATGGGGCCAACGCCGCCCGCGAATTTATGCAGGGTTATGGCGTGAATCAAAACGATATCGATAAGGTATGGACGGCCATTGCCCTGCATACTACGCCGGGCATTCCGCAGTTTATGGCGGCGGAAATTGCGCTGGTGACCGCCGGCGTGGAGATGGACGTGCTGGGAATGGGCTACGACGCCTTTAGCGAGGAGGAGCGTACCGCCGTCGTCGGGCAGCATCCGCGCCCGCCGCAGTTTAAGGAGGCGATAATCCAGGCCTTCTATGACGGCATCAAACATAAACCGGCCACTACCTTCGGCAATGTCAAAGCCGACGTCTTGCGCGACAAGGCTCCGGCATTTACGCCGCTCAACTTCTGTCACATTATTCGCGCGTCGCGCTGGCAGGGCTGAGGTAAAACGCCTCCGGCGATCGCTGTAATCACCATCGCCGGAGGCGGCTAGCGCATACTCCGCGCCGATCTCATCCTGCCCGGCGGGCGGGTTCTTTTTTCTGCCGCCGCTTTTCATCAGCGAATTCAGCACCCTGCTTGCTTTAACTCTTGATTAACCGATGTGGCAGGCTAGACTACGAAAATTAGCATTCATTGACGGAGGTTGGGTGGACGCCATTAAGGGAGCGGAATTGAACGTAGCGGATGCCGTTTTTGCATGGCAATTCGACGGGCAGGGCGGCGTGAAGCCGCTGACCGACAGCGACACTATCGATAAGGATCACCCTTGCTGGTTGCATCTGAACTACACCCATGCCGATAGCGCCGAATGGCTGGCATCGACGCCGCTGTTGCCCAATAGCGTGCGCGATGCCTTAGCGGGGGAGAGTACCCGGCCGCGGGTGACGCGCATCGGCGACGGGACGTTAATTACGTTGCGCTGTATCAACGGCAGTACCGATGAACGCCCGGATCAGCTGGTGGCCATGCGCCTGTATATGGATGCGCGTTTAATTGTCTCCACCCGGCAGCGGCGGGTGCTGGCGCTGGACGATGTCCTCGGCGATCTGCGGGAAGGCACCGGGCCGACGGACTGCGGCGGCTGGCTGGTGGATATCTGCGATGCGCTGACCGATCACGCCAGCGAATTTATCGAGCAGCTACACGACCGGATTATCGACCTCGAAGACAATTTGCTGGATCAGCAGGTGCCGCCGCGCGGTTTCCTGGCGCTGCTGCGTAAACAGCTGATTGTGATGCGTCGCTATATGTCCCCGCAGCGCGATGTGTACTCGCGCCTGGCCAGTGAACGCCTGCCGTGGATGAATGACGATCATCGTCGGCGCATGCAGGATATTGCCGACCGGCTGGGGCGCGGCCTCGATGAGATTGATAGCTGTATTTCCCGCACGGCGATCATGAGCGATGAAATCGCGCAGATTATGCAGGAGGGGCTATCGCGGCGAACCTATACTATGTCCCTGATGGCGATGGTTTTTCTGCCCAGCACCTTTTTAACCGGCCTGTTTGGCGTCAACCTTGGCGGCATTCCCGGCAATGCGTGGCATTTAGGTTTTTCCATCTTTTGCATAATGTTAGTTGTTCTCATTGGTGGTGTTGCATGGTGGTTACACCGTAGTAAATGGCTGTAAATAATCGCCTTTTATCGGCGTTCGGATGGGGAAAATCCGGCAATGTTTGAGCGAAATCAATAAACCCTCTCCCCGTTCGGGGCAATATCTCTCTCGCAGGTGAATGCAACGTCAAGCGATGGGCGTTGCGCTCCATATTGTCTTACTTCCTTTTTTTGAATTACTGCATAGCACAATTGATTCGTACGACGCCGACTTGATTAAGTCGGCTTTTTTTTGCTCTCTGCTCGCCAGCTTCTACGCTTAACAGATGCACCCGCTCATAACCGGGAGAGTCAACATGCGATATCAGCCCTTAACGTCAATACCCATCTCACCTGAACCTAACGAGCCGACGCCGGTGCCCGATCCGCGTCCGCGCCCACACCCGTTGCCGGACCCGCCGGCGGATGATGAACCGATTAAATTGTCGCATCAGAGGCGCAGATCTGCGAGGATACGCGCCTGCCAACCGTGCGCCCTTTAATTCGAGAAAAAATTGTGACCGCTTTTTCAACCCTGAACGTTTTGCCCGCCGCCCAGCTCGCTAACCTGAATGAGCTGGGTTATCTCACGATGACCCCTGTCCAGGCAGCCGCCTTGCCCGCCATTCTGGCCGGTAAGGATGTGCGCGTGCAGGCAAAAACCGGCAGCGGTAAAACGGCGGCGTTTGGCCTGGGGTTGCTTCAGCAGATTGATGCGACCCTGTTCCAGACGCAATCCCTGGTACTGTGCCCGACCCGTGAGCTGGCGGATCAGGTTGCTGGCGAACTGCGTCGCCTGGCGCGTTTTTTGCCGAACACAAAAATTCTGACGCTGTGCGGCGGGCAGCCATTCGGCGCTCAGCGTGATTCGCTGCAGCATGCGCCGCATATTATTGTCGCCACGCCGGGCCGTTTGCTCGATCACCTGCAGAAAGGCACCGTGTCGTTAGATGCCCTGCAGACGCTGGTGATGGACGAGGCCGACCGGATGCTGGATATGGGCTTCAGCGAGGCCATTGATGAGGTGATCCGCTTTGCCCCGTCCAGTCGTCAGACGCTGCTGTTTTCCGCCACCTGGCCGGAAGCCATCGCCGCAATCAGCGGGCGGGTGCAGAATGACCCGCAGACGATTGAAATCGATGCCGTAGATGCGCTGCCGGCGATTGAGCAGCAGTTCTTCGAAACCTCTCAGCGCGGGAAGATCCCGCTGCTGCAAAAATTGCTCAGCCAGCATCAGCCGGCCTCCTGCGTGGTGTTCTGTAACACCAAAAAAGATTGCCAGGCGGTGTGCGATTCGCTGAACGCTTCAGGGCAGAGCGCGCTGTCGCTGCATGGCGATCTTGAACAACGCGATCGCGATCAGACGCTGGTGCGTTTTGCCAACGGCAGCTCGCGCGTTCTGGTGGCAACCGACGTTGCCGCGCGCGGTCTGGATATTAAATCGCTGGAGCTGGTGGTTAACTATGAGCTGGCGTGGGATCCGGAAGTTCACGTGCATCGTATCGGACGTACCGCCCGCGCCGGGGAGAGCGGTCTGGCTATTAGCCTGTGCGCGCCGGAAGAGGCGCAGCGCGCCAATATTCTTGCGGAAATGCTGCAGCTGAAGCTGAACTGGATGGCGGCGCCGGCAAACGGCGCCATCACGCCGCTTCACGCGGAAATGGCGACGCTGTGCATCGATGGCGGCAAGAAGGCTAAAATGCGCGCCGGCGATGTGCTTGGTGCCCTGACCGGCGATATGGGTTTTGACGGCGCGGACATCGGCAAGATTAACGTCCATCCGGCCCACGTCTATGTCGCTATACGTCAGGGCGTAGCGCAGAAAGCCTATAAGCAGTTACAGAACGGTAAAATCAAAGGCAAAAATTGCCGCGTCCGCCTGCTGAAATAGAGCCTTAAAAGGCGTCCCGGAGCGCGCTCCGGGACGCCGGGGGTTTACTTCACTTCCACCACGTTCAGGCGCAGTTCATCCAGCGGTGTGCTCTCATCTTCCGGCTGCCAGCCCGCAGGCTGTAGCGGGATCTCTTCACGGTCAAATGCCAGATCGCCACCGTCAACCACTTCAGAGTGGTGGTTAATGCCTTTAAAGTCGAACAGATTAACGTCGCTAAGATGGGATGGCACCACGTTCTGCATGGCGCTGAACATGGTTTCGATGCGGCCGGGGTAACGTTTATCCCAGTCGCGCAGCATGTCGGCAATCACCTGGCGTTGCAGGTTAGGCTGTGAACCGCAGAGGTTGCATGGAATGATCGGGAAACCTTTGGCCTGCGAAAAGCGCTCGATGTCTTTTTCACGGCAGTAGGCCAGCGGACGAATCACGATATGCTTGCCGTCATCGCTCATCAGTTTCGGCGGCATGCCTTTCATTTTTCCGCCGTAGAACATGTTCAGGAACAGCGTTTGTAAAATGTCGTCACGGTGGTGGCCGAGAGCAATTTTGGTTGCCCCTAACTCGCTCGCGGTGCGATAGAGGATGCCGCGGCGCAGACGTGAGCAGAGTGAGCAGGTGGTTTTGCCTTCTGGGATCTTCTCTTTCACAATACCGTAGGTATTTTCTTCGACAATTTTATACTCGACGCCGAGCTGCTGCAGATATTCCGGCAGAATGTGCTCAGGAAAACCCGGCTGTTTCTGGTCGAGGTTAACCGCCACCAGCGAGAACGAAATCGGCGCGCTTTTCTGCAGATTGCGCAGGATTTCCAGCATGGTGTAGCTGTCTTTACCGCCGGAAAGGCAAACCATAATCCGGTCGCCTTCTTCAATCATGTTGAAGTCGGCAATTGCTTCTCCGACGTTACGACGCAGGCGTTTTTGCAATTTATCGAGGTTATATTTCTCTTTTTTAGTAAGCTCTTGATTTTCTTGCATTATTAACATTCTCTAAATCTTAAAGGGGCATATAGGGGGCAAAATGTTTTAAAGCCCAAGCCGGGAGTTCAACATAGAAACCTGGTCGCCGTTCATCTCTTCTATCCATGTACTATAAACGTCGTACACCATTTGCGCGTTTTCATGCCCCATCTGATTGGCTATAAAAGACGGGTTTGCGCCAGCCGTCAGGAGCCAGCAGGCAAAAGTATGCCGCGTATGGTACGGATTCCTGCGGCGAATGCCAGCGCGTTTTACTGCAGCTTCCCATCTGCTGCCTATGCTACTGTGCGAGTAGCAGGGTTTTTGCTCGCCTTTCCTTCTCCGCGGCATGAAAACGAATCGCAATTCCTGTTCCTCGCTTGAACCATATTCCCTGTGGTGAAACGTAATAGTGGATACCGGATGACCAGCCGTCAGTTCATGCTGCGCTTTCAGCGCGTCCAGCGCAGGGCCGAGCAGTTGAATCGTCCGGTTTCCTGCTGCTGTTTTTGGTGGGCCGAACATGCCGTTCGCTGTCAGATTCCGTCTAACGTGTATCACGCCCTTATCCAGATCGACATCCTCCCATGCCAGTGCCGCCAGCTCACCATGCCGCACACCAGAATAGACGGCGAATTTCCACATATTCTGGCTTTGACCACGTTCACTGGCCATGAGGGTTGCAAACTCTTCTCTTGTGAGTGGATCCGGCTTAACCCTGGTTTTGCGCAGGCTTTTTACGCCCTCAAACGGTTTATGCTGGATAAAACCGGATATATACGCAAAACTCAAAATAGAACACAGCAAAGAAACATAATTATTGACAGTTGAAACCGTTCTGCCATTTTTATTTTTACGTTTGTTTTTTGAATAAAAAGTTTCTCCAGTGAGTAATTCATTTCTACAATTAAGTATGTCGCTGTATCCTATAACGTTAAGCATAGTATTTCCGTTCATAATTTTTATTAGCGTATCAACCTGGGATTTTGTTTTCTTTAAGGTATTGGCGCTGATTTCAGTTTCTTTAAGTTTTAGCCATAGTTCGCACAGTTCAAAAAATGTGCTCACCTGTAGAGTAGTGTTTATCGCTGCCGCCTTTTTGGATGACGGGAATCGACGACCGTAATCAAACTCTCCCATGCTTATTTCGCTGGTAATTACCGCTCTTAAATTACCAGCTTTTTTAATATTGGCGGGGCTTACAATCCACCCCTTTAACACCTCGCGGCAGCGCTTACCTTTATACATAAACCAGACGCATATTCTGTTACCACGAATCTCTACGCCTGTAGGAAGTGTTGCCATTTTACGAATCCCGGATAAATTTATTTATTTCCGGATAGTTGTACCAGGTGGTCCCGCGCAAAGTTTTTTCTCCAGAAGGGGAAACTCTTTTGAAGTGAACACCCTCTATCCAGGCTCCTTGACGGTAACGTTCAATCTGCCGGACTCTAAGGCCAGTTCGCGCCATCAGAGCCTTTTCAACCATCCACTCTTCATTAAAAATGATCTGCGCCATATAAGCCTCTCTGGCGACATGCCGAGTATAAGCATGCTCACCGCAGGGGGGTGATAATTCGATATCAGGAAACCTGACCAGGTAAATGACGGAGCCGCCGGGCGCAGTTCATAGCCGTCGCCACGTAACTGCATCGCCGGTTCACTACCTCTACCGTAATTTTCGAACCCTGTACGACGACCGTATAGGTCCGCTTCGTTTTCTGACGACCGTACTCGCCGTAGAGCTCAACATGCTTAGCCAGCGCCGCATCGCATGCCTGGCGGCCGAGAGGGGATTGCATGCTTCGGTTTATCAGTCTCATGCTCACCTCACACAAAAACGTCGACAGGGTCACCGGCGGCGCGTGCGTTATCATTCGCTTCACGACGGAGTCCCAGCACATAGCCAACCGGATCCCAACTGGAAAGAATGGCGTTGAGCTCTTTCTGGCTATGCCAGGAAGTCAGACGTTTTTTCAGCTCAGTGGCGCAAGCGCGCACATTCGCCCGAGTGGGGCCGGCCATCTTCATGCACAAGCACAAAGTCAGAAGCAGATCCGAATATTCGTCGGCGGCAGCGCGCAATGCGACCGGGTCAATGCTGGCCTCGAGTTCAGGTAAACGGTGTTTAAGGCTCATGCTGCACCGCCTTTACGTCGCATACGCGTCGTACCATGCTGAGAACTCTGGAGACCAGTCATGCCTATCACCTACATCAGCGAAAAAATCATGCATTGCGTTGTTGTAGGCCATGTTTTCAACCATGCTGGCGGCCGTGGTCAGAGCCGCTTCCCGGATATACCCGCGCAGGTCACGCTTGCGCCAGTACGGGCTATATTTCGAATCGCAGCGACCTTTGAATTCAACTTCCCAGCGGCGGATACAACGTGCATTTAATGATTTGCTCATAGCATTACCGGGAGGGCGAACCCTCCCGCCTCCCTTAGCTCACGTATTCCGGTTTCATGTCGTCCAGGGTGATGCGGAACTGGTCGTACAGTTCATCGCCCAGGTAACGTTTGGCGGTATTGAGAACACCTTCGGCTTTAGCAAACAATTCTGCGGCTTCCGGATCGCCAGGACTTGGCAGTGAATTGATAGCCGCTTCCACCCGGTTACGGTGATCAGCCAGGTGATATTGACGAACGGCTTTATTTTTCAGTTCCGTGTATAGCGCGGTACCAAGTGTGGGTTTTTGGGTTTCGATGTCGCCACGGATTGCGCTTGCCTGGTCGACTGTCACAGCTTTTTCAATGCGGTCACGCAAATCGTCGGCTAACTGATCGATGTTTTTGGTTGATTCCTGTGCACTGGCTGATGTTCCCGCACTGCTGGCAATCTCATCAATGGTGACCCTTTCAACAGACGAGGGGTTGATCACCTTCTCCTCACGCTCATCAATTTCATCGGGGGTATAGACACCGAGGATCACATCTGGGCAGTACAACCGCGCCCAACGTTTAACGGCAAGATAGGCCAGCTGCTGACGCGGATCGGTTGCCCACAGCGTTGAGTTGCGTACCTGTGCCTGTGAAAGCATCAGGACCAGCTCGCGAGGTTCTGATTCTCCTTTGAGCGTTGCCCAGGCGCGGACGCCCACGCCAGCTTCATCTTTCAAATCCCAGCCTGGAGCGATGTATTTCTTGTTCTGGCTGCTTGTCTTCTCCACGAAGCGCCCAACGATATTTTCCCATGCACCAAACCATTCAAAATGGATCCGGTCTTTGGTTGGGGCCATGGTGTTAATTACCGCATTCACCAGTTGTGCCTCATAACCAAGCACACCTGAGTTACCCACGATGAAGGTTTTCTGTGCCACTGCAAACGGATCCATACCCCAGCGCGCTGCCTGCATCACTACAGCCATGCACGCATCTGGTTTACCGCGGTAATGCTCAGGGACGAAATTTCCACTGTTGGCCATTACTTCAGAAAGCGTGCGCAGGCGGTTGAACAATTCACCGTTCGTCAGAATAGAAACGTTGTCGATCTTCTGGGTCTGGTTTTCAGTAGTTGCGACTAAATTGGACATTGTTATTCCCCTTATGCCTGTACGCGCAGCGCTTCGAGACGGCGCACATCAAAATCGTTAAGTTCTTCGGCGTAGTCTTCAGTGATCGGCGCTGGCCATTCGCCGGTATCGAAACCGTGCGCTATGGCGCGCATCGCTTTGCGGTATTCCAGCATGCCCAGTTCCAGCAGTTCTTCGGATGCCTCGATAATGGCGATCCAGTGGTAGTTCTCGTCTTTGTTGACGAAAATCCAGAAGAACTGATCGAGGGCTGCGGTCTCGCAGTACATTGCCGCGCTCAGGTGATAATCGCGCTCGATGATTTCCCGGTGCAGCTTCGCGCGCAGGCCTTCCTGTTTGACGTTCCACATGCTGATTGTCTTCAGGTCAGCGCCGATGCGCAGGCCGCCCATATCGATCTCAAGGTCTGGGCGCACGCGAATTTCCAGACCAGTTTCTTCATCAATACCGAAATAGCTCACCTCGACGGCCCGGCTCGGGTGCTGGAGCAACTTACCGGCGGTAGGGTGTTTCAACAGTGCTTTCTGAATGGCTAACGCCGTAGCCAACTGTTGACGGGTGACCAGCACTTCTCCTTCCGGGTTCTCGCGCCATGCATCCAGCAGTTCGTCAGCAAACACGGCATCCGGCCTAACCGATTTCACAACCTGAATAAGGTCCGTTTTGGTACCGGAAACTTTCAGTGGCTGAGGCTTCTGGACTTCCTGTGCAACGAGATCAGGGTTGATGATTGCCAACTGTTCAAGCAGCGCATCACGGCTGCCGCTGGTTTTAACCGGCGCGGGCAGGGTGGCGTTGTATTCTTTGATGCAGGCCTTCATTGCTGCCGCGGTAAAGTTTTTATCGTCACCAACGATTCGTTTGAACTCGTCAGGTAATTCCAGGTACGCAATGCCAATTGCATCTTTGTCGCCGCCCAGGGATACAGGCGCGGGCAGTGTGGCGTTATGTGCCTCAAGCAATGCTTTGATATCGTCACTGCTCAGTTGTGCTGGCAGCGTGGTGTTGTACTCATCGATAAAAGAGCGGATCGTCGCGGTGGTGGTGAACGCACCTTCAGGGATTTCGGGCTCGACGCTGAACTCTTTGTCCATGTCGTCCGGCTGCAGCGCCAGTGCATGCACAAGGTTGCCCATATCCAATACCGGGGAGCGCACTTTCTGAATGGTTTTGGAAACGTGGCGTGCGTCGAAATACATCAGCGATACACGGGCATCTTTCACCATCGTCGAGCTGATACCGTTGGCGGCGTGATAAACCTCGTTCGGCAGGCCTTCATAACGACCCGGCTCGAAATATTCCGGCCATGCCGGTTTAACATCTGGCTCGCTTTCTGCGATAACTGGCTCATTCCGGGTTACAGAATCGACATTTTGGTTTACATCACTGGGTAAAGTGCTAACGACAACTTCAGCATCTGAAGGTTTTAATTTCTGGTCATTCAGCACCGCCGCGGTAAGGTCGGGGCAACGCTCGGCCAGAATTTCACGCATATTTACGGCATCTGTTTGCGCAGCAGCTGCATCAGCGCTTTCGCCTGCTGATATCGCATTATCAACTTCGTCTTTGATCGGCTGAGCCGCTTCCATCTGCACATTGCTGGTAGCCTCTTCTTTAGGGCTTGTTGGGGCAGGAGAGGCCATCAGGCCTTCAATCGAGAACACACCGGCGCCAAGGTTGGCAACTTCAGGCTGTTTGGTTTTGGCTTCTTTCACCAGTTCGGCACCAACCACCTGGTAATCAGTGGAAAGGTTTTCCAGATTAGGTTCGCCTGCTTCACCGTCCATTGCTTTTTTCACCGCTTCCAGCGCGACGGTAGCAGAGGATATATGGCCTGCCTTCTTCAGCGTTTCAGCGCTTGGAACATCATGTTTATGCTCTGTTAAATTCGCGTTGATGTAACCGCGTAAACGATCTTGGAAGGGAGTTATGCCGATAGAAGCATCTCTAATAAGGGCAAAAATAGCTGCCCTGGAATAATCAAGGATGCCTGCTGTGCTGCGCAGAGCCGCCGACCATTCTTTGAATGGGCTTTCTTTTTTCTGGACGATTTCTTTCGCGCGCCGATGGATTGAGACCGGGAAATTATAGATATCAAAATCCATCGGTAGGGTTGCCAGGGCTATCTCAACGTCAAGCGTATCGAGGGTGTGCGTGTAATCCGGATTACGATCTGTCTGGTTACCGCCTCCGGCAGTTGTGCCGGTATCAGTGCGCTGCACTGAGGTAATACGATGGCCAGCAGCCCATTCTTTTACCAGGATCCCGCGGTCAAGATGTGGGGTCTCCAGCCATAAATTCAGGAAATTAAGCATCACGCCGAGCTCAGTGCGCTTATCGGTAGGGAATACTTTCTTCACAGCATCTGTAAGTTTCCACAGATTAGCCGTGGTGAGTTTGTCGATTTCAGGAAGGCTCTGCGCCGCCAGCAACAGGTTCTGGATGTAGTAGTTGTCGGTATCCATCTCCATTGTGCCGATTTGGATCCGTTGCTCCTGGGAGACATGGTGCGTCAGGGTATCGCTGAGAAACTGCGAGATGATGCGCTGTGGTTTACGGAGCTTTACCACCGGGTAGAGCGTGTTCTGATCATCGTCCGCGGTGATATCAATACCGTCAGTGCCGGGGTATTCATCCAAAATCTCACCCGTAGTGATATCGACACCATCAACGATAGAGGTACCAGAATCGTCTTCAACGTTGATGTTATCGGACGGCAACGTTACCTCTGGAATTTGCTCCCATGTCATCCCATCTTCACGCAGGCGATAATAATCACAGAAGGTAAAACTAATCTCACCTTCTTCAGGAAGTTCATTAACTACCGGGAAGTTTGTCGCAACGGCTTTGAAATAATCTTTCAGTTTTTTACCTGCTTTAATCAGCAAGTAATCCAGCGTGGCATTCGCCGTTTCATAATCATCGCTGCACCACAAAACCGCTTCGGGTTGGTTAGATTGTTTTTTTGCCCTGCGATACAGGAAAATCGGTTTAACTTCACTCATGACATCTAATCCTCTAATCGTTAGAATGGAGGCGCCCTGGAGGCACCTCGGTTTCAACCAGGTGATGTCCGGTGTAACTTTGGTCGGTGCCACCGGACGGAAGGCCCACCCTGTGTGGGCTTTCGCTTAATGGAAGGTCTGGAAAACCCTTTCGCTGTAATCGCGTTTGTAATCCCGGTAATTGCCAGAGCCTGTTTTTTCGTAATCAGCAATTTTTACAGCCAATAATGAAATGGCTTTAATTGCACACATCTGGCAGTGAAATTCACCAAGTACATAACCACCATCGAGAATGACCGTTGTTTCATTTTTATCAGAAACATGGATAACGCCAGACAGTGATTTTTGGCATTTAAACAAAGCGATAGATTTATTCAGTGGGCTTAAATCGAATTCAATTTGAAATACGTTCATAATTACTCCCGGAATATATTTAGGTTGTAAGTATCCCCGCCAGTTAAACGGCGTAGGACATAAGGTAATATTTGAATCGTTCTAATCAGGGTTCGTTAGCCATGGCGTCATAATCGCCACAACGTTTCGAGCAATACGTTCTTTCTCGTCGTACCTGCTGCGCGCCGTGAATGATGAGGATGGTCATTTTTACTTCTTCCCGTTCCTCAATCGGTTTGCGGCAGTACGCACATTTCTTCTGCATTACTCCTCCTACATCTGCGCCGTGAATCCGGCAGGGTGCTCTTCCAGCAGTCCTTTAAGTGGGTAACACTCACCTTTTACGTCCTGCTCAGCTGCTGCGCTCTGACAGGCCTTCTCACTCTCATACACACCAAGTAAAACTTCCTGCGTACCTCCAACTGTCATGCTGATGGAAAGCACCAGGGCGAACAGCGAACTCATGACGGGTCGCCTTTCTGTGCGAGCAGATAGCACATCCGGCGGATGAACGCGGTCACTGGGCCTAGTCTGACGGCCTGCTGACGAGCGGGTTTGCGTGCGAAATCAATCATTGAAATAACCCCATAGTTCGATGACTAGCACAGTCCAGATTAAGAGCCCGATAAATGCCGAAATGATCAGGGCTTTGATGCCGTTCTTACTCATTTCAACCTCAGCCATTACGTGGCCAGCGGAACGTTTGAACCTACTGCGCGTTGATAAATCCACCTCATCCCGGTCTTCGTATGCGCCGGGCCGCTACTTCGTGGGCGTCCTGCCTGGGTGGTTTGTTGTTACAGGATAATTAAACACTTTGTTTATTATCATGTCAACTAAATGAGCTTTTAAATATAAACAAAAAGTTTAATTTTTTGGGGCGTACAAACCTTGGCTGCATCTTTTTAAAGCAGAGAGCGGCTATAAAACCATCAGATAGGGGCGGACATGGATTACGATGAGGATAAGGCGGGGCTAAAACTCAATGCGTTGGAGCTTCTGTGGTGGATCTGGTAGTGGATGATCACTTGGTCGAACAACATATGGGAAGTCGGGAACGTCATGGGGAAGAGGGCATAAAAAAACCCGGCACGGTGGCCGGGTTGGATTCATAAACTAAATTACTGAAGCATTGACGCAGCGTTTAACATCTTTTCATAATAAAAATTCATATCTTCTTTACTGTACGCATTTATAAGGTTATCTGCATGTTTTTCAAGAAGATTTATTTGCTGTTTTGCGGTTTTTTCTTGTGCTGTAGTTTCAGCTGCATAAATAACAAATGAGTCGATATTATATTTGTAAATTTCACATGCTTTTGAGATTGTTAAAGCACTCACAGCAGCCTCACCCATTTGTTTTTTAATATTTTCAGAACGGAAATCTAAAGTTTCAGTGAGATGGTATTTGCCATTCTTTAGCAAGAAATCGGCAACTAAGCCTTCGTCATCGCTTATAGGATAGTTAGCAACAATCTTGTGCTGATAAAGGTCTTCAGAGTATTTGCTAAAGATTCCGTGCTGCATGAAGGTTGACTTTATTTCAAAGAAAACTTTTCTTTTCAGTTGCTTGTGAGATTGCTTCTGTGGATTTACTAATCTGTTCATCAAATCAGTAATTTTTGTTTCGTAATTATCATTACTTTGAATGGTAAACATACCAAAAGAAGATAATGATAACGATCCCTTAAAAAGGCACGGAAGAAGTTCAACGTCGTTTATTTTGTGTGACAAATCAAAAAGTGAGCTAGAAAGATCTTCCAAGTAATTTTGTGAAAGACCTTTATCAATTGCTTTAAGCTTTGAAACTGAATTAAGCATGCGTACGTCTATGTCGGAGTCATGGTAAACGATCAAGCCAACGTTAATCGTTTCACCTTTCTCAAGATTCGGCGTAACTCTGATTAAGCTGTATTTGAAAGTTTTCAAGAGTTTATCTCCAGTCTTATAGCGTTTATTCGCTCAATTCTTTCCTCACTATCCCACCATTTCAGAAAATATTCTTTATGCATTGGTGGCATCCATGCGACAGGCATAGATTCCAGTATATCAGAGATGGTAGCAACTCCAATTTTCTCAATCTTGTCAAGTACTGACAATGCGCACATTCTTAATTCTGGTGTATCGCCGACAAATTGCTTAGCTATAGACCAGTTTGTTGATGTGCTTGAATCTGTAGGAAGTGTGTGCGGGGTGCTACGTGGCCAACCGATAACAAAAGAGCTCAAGCTAAAATCGAACGTTTTTACTATGATGTGACCGCGCGTATTTTCCATGTAAAGGTAATTATTGAGATGGCGATCAATGTTGTACACGAATTGGTCAAAAGCATAAATTGCCCATAGCTGTTTTTTCAATGACTCAGAGGCGTTCGCCAGCAAATTGATCCATTGCGGGCCGTTAAGTCCTGACTTCCATGCAGAAAACTCAATACGAGAGCCAAATACATACTCGCCATCAGCGATACACTTAAGAACCTTACAAACAGGTGTTGCGATCCCACATCTTTCAGCCAAATTTGTGCAAAACCACTCTGCAGCTGGTACTTGAGTGGGGTTTTGTACAGGGAAAGGAGGTGCGGCTTTCATGCTTTTAACCGCATACTCCATCTCATCAGTGGCAATAGCAAAGCCAGAAAGATGCACTGTACCCAAGTTTGACGGAGTATATTCATTGAATTCTAATTCAAATAAACTTCCTTGTTCCGGGTCTGGTTCGCTATTGTTTGGATCTTGTTCTTCTGCCATCTGCTTTTTACCCCACAAAGAAGACATATAAACCTCATGAAATTAAAGTAACTTTATAATATTATTAGCTTTTTCTATTCCAGTCTCTCATGGCGAGCATAGCCAAGTTATCTCCCCACGCTTCATGTGCGTAAGCAGGGGAGAGCTAGTTTGTTAGGTTTCGAAATGTGTGGTCGAGCAGAGCCTAACTAGGGTAGTTACTCCGAATCACCCTTAATTCGCCGCCCCATGTACTTCGCGTACAGCTCGTCGAGCTCTTTCAGGCGTAGTGACACGACCCGCAACATGTTCTGTTGTTCTTCCTCGTTCGGCAATTGGTTGTAGAGCTCCAGTAGGCGACGTTCGTCTGGTCTTAACCCGTCTTTAGGATCCACATCCTGACCTAAAACCCACTCAAGGCTGACCCCAAGCGCATCGGCGAGTTTTATCGCGGAGCTTTTACCTATCGCACCCCGGACAAACCAGTTGTTAACAGATTGCGAGCTCACACCGCAGATCCTCGCTATATCCGCTTTAGATATGCGCTTTTGCTCGATGATTTCGTTAAGCCGCTGTACCTGCGGGTTATCTGCTTGGTGCGTATTTTTTCTCATATATCACGATTTTAAACTAAATGTTTACCATCTCAACATTCATAAAGTTGACATTAAAATAAACATAATGTTTAATTTACGGGCAACCTTAATGGAGTGGTTTATGAACGCACTTGAAAAAGCCATACATATCGCCGGAGACGCAACAAAGCTGGCGGAAAAATTAGATGTTTCGTCAATGACAGTTAGTCATTGGAAACATCGTCATGCCGGTGTTGTGCCGCAAGGGCGGGTTTTCCCGATTTTTCACGCAACAGGCGTCACCCCGCACGAACTTCGCCCGGATCTCTATCCGAATCCCAATGATGGTTTGTCTTCGCAAGAGTTGGGAGGCTGACCATGCACACTCTTTCTTTTCAACAAAGTACCGGATTCAACGCCGGCTCTCTGATAAAGCTAAATCAGCCGAGAGTGGCTGAGCATGACAATATTCGCTCTGCCGTTCGTGCCTGGGCATCGGTCGCAGGACAGGATGTTGTCTCCGCATACATCATCGAAGAATGGCGCCAGCAGGGCGGCGAGGGCATCGATTTTCCTGAAGACCTCAGCCGTGCTCGTCAGAAACTCTTTCGCTATCTGGATAACCCGGCCGAATCGGAAAAGTACCGCGAGTATACACGCCAACTGACGCCCGCAATCATGGCCGTTCTTCCTCTGGAATACCGTCACCGCCTTCTACCCGAAGACAATTTTATGTCTCGTCTGGCTCGTTTGGAGAAAGAAACTAGCGAAGCAAAGGTGGCTGTTGCTATGGGTGCTCCGCGCCATCAAAAACTGAAAGAGCTCAGTGAGGGAATTGTTGAGATGTTCCGGGTTGATCCGGAGTTGACGGCGCCACTGATGGCCATTGTGACTTCGATGTTGGGGGGCATGTAATGCGTAAGGCCAAAAAAGACGAAAGCCGCGGTGCTGTAACACCAACGGCTCTCAGGTGCAAAAACGAAGAGGTAATTGCGAGGTAAGTATGTCAGGAACCAATGTTGAGGTAAACATCCAGCCAACTCACAGGTGTTCTTTCTGCGGGATGACCAACATCGAGGTTGCGGGAGTTCTAATAGCTGGACCCGGAGTCTCTATCTGTCAGAAATGCGTCTTTATGTGCGTCGATATGGTTTTTAAACACGCCGAAAAGACCGATAAGCCAACGTCATAAGTTCAGGAGTATCTATGCGTGACTATGCAACAGTCGCACCGCAATTCTGGCTAGGGAAAACCGGCCGTGAACTGCGGAAAAAAGGCGCTGAAGCGCAGGTGGTCTCGTTCTATCTGATGACCTCGCCACACGCAAACATGCTCGGATTGTATTACCTGCCAATTCTCTATATCGCCCATGAAACAGGATTGGGCTTAGAAGGGGCTTCGAAGGGGCTTAAAAGCTCCATAGAAGCGGGGTTTTGTAGCTATGACGAGGACACAGAGATGGTCTGGGTGCATGAAATGGCCGCCTATCAGGTAGGCAAGGCATTAAAACCAGGTGATAACCGCTGCGCAGGGGTCAGGAGCGAGTATGCGTCACTTACTGAAAACTCTTTCCTTTCATCATTTTATGAGCGTTATAAAAATGATTTTCATCTGAATATCAAGCGTGAAACGCACCAAATTTCAGAAGGGGCTTCGAAGGGGCTACGAAGCCAAGATCAGGAACAGGAACAGGATCAGGAACAAGATAAAGATAAACATATTTCGGGGCATGGCGTCGCCACTCCCCCAGACGATGAATCTTCCGATGATGTTCCAGCCGAAAAGCCTAAAAGCAGTTACTCGGAAGAATTTGAACTGGCTTGGAGGGAATACCCAAAACGCGCCGGAGGCAATAGCAAGGCCGACGCGTTCAAAGCCTGGACTGCCCGAATTAAATCAGGCGCAACAGTGCAGGAACTTACCGATGGCGTTCGACGATATGCGGGTTACGTCGCTGCTGCCGGAAAACTCAATACCGAGTACGTGAAACAGGCATCCACGTTTTTTGGCCCCTCAAAGCACTACGAGGAGCAGTGGAGCTTTGAAGCACCAATTGGAAAACGGGATCCGAACACAGTGTCCCAGCCTGGCAAGACAATCCCTAATGGGTTCAGGGGGTAGCGATGAAAAATATTGGAACCGGCGGTGTGATGGCCCGCCTGCAAAAAATTATTCCAGCAGGGGTTCAGCCAAAATTCGGCAGCGTCGATGAGTGGCGAACCTGGCAGGCCGAGGAAGGGCGTAAACGTTGCGAGGAACTGGACAAGCAGAACCAGCGGGCGCGTGCTGAGAAAATATTCGGACGTGCTGGGATTCAGGATCTGCACCGCAACTGTACGTTCGCAAATTATCAGGTGGCAGGCGATGGGCAGCGCAGAGCGCTCTCAATGGCGAAAAGCTATGCGCAGAACTTTGGATCTGGATTTGCCAGCTTCGTGTTCAGCGGCGCGCCGGGTACCGGTAAAAATCATCTGGCGGCGGCAGTCGGTAATCACCTTCTTGCTGGTGGTCACTCTGTGCTGGTGGTGACAATCCCAGACCTGATGCTGCGTGTTCGCGAGTGTTATGACGACGGGCAGTCGGAGGCTTCGCTTCTGGACGACCTTTGCCGGGTAGATTTGCTCATCCTGGACGAAGTGGGCATTCAGCGCGGCAGCAGTGGCGAAAAGGTCATCCTGAACCAGGTTATCGACCGCCGATTGTCCTCCATGCGCCCGGTCGGGATCCTGACAAACCTGAACTACGAGTCCCTCACTGAAACACTCGGCGTACGGATCCTCGACCGTCTCCAGATGGATGGCGGTATGTGGGTGAATTTTGACTGGGATAGCTACCGCAAAAATGTGCGCCATTTGCGCATCGTGAAGTGAGGAAACCATGGCCAGAGCATTATCAGTTGCAGAGCGTCGGGAGTACGTCCGTGCGGTTATTAGGATCACCAGACATCAGGGGCGTCTGACAGCCAACGACGCAATGAAAAAACTGGGCCTGTGCCGCAGCACTGTCCAGAAATACTTCCTCGATGCGGAAGCTACCGGCGAAGTAGTTCGCCACGGGCGGCTGGGCTTATTCCGCGATCAGCGCGCCATCATCGACTTTGACATGAAGCGTTTTGGCCTGGTGCCGAAAGTTGCTGTTGGGATGAATTACAGCCTGCTTGGCAGTCCTGTTTTTCAGCGAGTTTTAGATGTTCAGGAGGCTATTCATGGCTAAGAATTCAATCGATGTATACGGTGCCAGCGGCAAAACAAACGTGCTCAATTTCGAGCCTGAAAACCTGCACCTGGTCACCGATAAGACCCACCCACTTTACGATGAGCGTGTACACCTGCCTATCGAGGAAGGGATGGTACTGAACATTGCGGAGCTGGGTGTACTGGAGCCGATCATCGTCTGGAAAGACCCCGAATTGGGGCTCACCTGCGTAGTTGTTGGCCGTCAGCGCGTTAAACATACCCTGGAGGCAAATAAACTCCGTCTGAAAGAAGGCAAAGACCCACTGCTTGTACCTGGAGTCGTTAAGCGCGGATCAGCAAATCAGATGGCTAAATACATGGTCAGTGAAAACGAAATTCGCCGACCTGATACACCGCTTGGCCGGGCTAAAAAAATGTCAGACGCGCTCGACCGCGGGCTCGATGAGGACGACATTGCGGTGTTGTTTGGCTGCAGCGTTCAGACCGTTCGAGCAACGCTCTCCCTTCTCGATGCCACTCAGGCCGTCAGGGAAGCGGTAGAGGCTGGCACAGTTACCGTTACCCAGGCACGTCAGCTGGCATCACTGAAACCCGAAGAGCAGCGGGAAAAAGTGAAAGAGATTGAATCTGCGACCGCTGGGACTACCGGCCATGAAAAAGCCAAGCGTCAGCGCGCCGTGCTTGGCGAAACTAAGTCTCGTCTCAAATCACGCAAAGAAATCACAAAAGCCCTTGAAGCTGCCAGTGGTGAATACGCTGATGCACTGCGCTGGGTGCTCGGGGAGGTTGTATGAGCAAACAACGTAAATGGCGTTTCGTCGCTGAAGGCGCTGAAAAACAACAGGGAGGCTCTTATAGCGGACAGCGCACAGGGTTCTTTCAAGTCTGGTATGTCACTGGCGGTGATGGTGTGAAGTTCCGCCGTTGCCCTTATACGCCTGGCGGCTGGAAGGTCCAGAAAAACCGCACAACGTATGACGATCAACCTGTTGAATATGCCGTCAAAAATCCTGAAGACATTTCAGCCCTTGATGCATTTGTTGGAGAAAAAACATATCCGGGATACGGGAGAGTTCAGGCATGAAAATCAAATGCATAAAAGACACCGAGGGATACTGGACTGAGGGCGAAATGTACCCTGCCCGCATTGTTACTGGCGGTTTTGTTCAAGTTGGTGACGATGACGATCCCAAAGGGGAAGGCTGGAGCGCTGCACCGATGGAATATCGGGAAGATGGTTCGATCGTTTATCAGGTCGGTGGGATTGAAGGCGAAGTTCTGTTTGAGGAGAGTGCAGTGTGAAATTTTCTAAATTCTCTGAGCTGATGACCCGTATCTGGTCTAACCCACTGACGCAACGCCGTGACCCTGCAATTACGATCATCATCCATTCGCCAGGCGGTATCGGAGCAACACCTTCCGTCGAGGTTGAGTCTATTCAGGCTGGCTTCGACTGGGACGCCGGGCAGGTGCTGATTTGCCCGGTGCAGCCTCTGACCACGCTGACGCCTGAACAAGTTGCGGATATCACTGCCAGCGTGCGCCGAGGCCAGTCCTGGCATGCCTTTGAAGCGTACAAAAAACACAAAGCCCAGCTTGAGAATGCAGCGATTGAGAATGCGAAAGTTGCTGGGCAACGCGACGACCTGCTTGCGGCTCTGGTTTCTCTGTCCGCTGTCGCTCGCCGCTATCTGCCTGACTATGACGAACATCCTGAGGTACAGAAGGCCGACGCGGCCATCGCCCGGATTGAAGTGGAGGTAAGGTAGTGGAGCCTTCACTGGAATATGCCTGCAAACGCATTCAGGAATTGGAAAGCCTACTGCTGGTGGACGTGCCTGAAACTGTATGGCCAGCTGAAGTAGCGATGGTCCTGTCAGAAGTAGAAAACGCCGGGGAACTCCCGGCACACCACCAGCGCCGCCTGCAGCACCACATCAACCGGATGTGGCTGGAAAAAATGCCAGTACCGTCAATTATCGCCGCGGCTCGTTCGCTGGCCTGCGCCATGGAGAAATACGCGTGAGAGAGAGCGAAATCATCGTTGATAACTTTGCTGGCGGCGGCGGCGCCTCAACGGGAATCGAGCTGGCGATAGGGCGCAGCGTGGATATTGCTATAAACCACGATCCCAATGCTGTCGCGATGCACACCACTAATCACCCCGACACGCTGCATTACTGCGAGTCGGTTTATTCGGTTCGTCCGAAAGTTGCGACCGCCGGCCGCCGGGTTGGGCTGGCATGGTTTTCACCAGACTGCCGTCACTTTTCAAAGGCGAAAGGGGCCAAGCCGGTAGAAAAGGCGATTCGTGGGCTGGCGTGGATCGTTATCCGCTGGGCGCTTGATGTTGGCCCGCGGGTAATGATGCTGGAAAATGTCGAAGAGTTTAAAACTTGGGGGCCGCTTCTGGCGGCAGAAATGCGCCCAGATCCAGACCGCGTCGGCGAAACATTCCTGGCATTTGTCGGCATGCTGACAACCGGGATCCCGGCGAACCATCCGGCGCTGGCCGAATGCTGCGAATTTCTGAATATTTCGCTGGATAGCGAGGATGCAGCACGGTTGGTAAAAGGTCTGGGATATATCGTTGAGTATCGCGAACTGCGCGCATGCGATTATGGTGCGCCGACCATCCGTAAGCGGTTCTTCATGGTGATGCGCCGGGACGGGAAACCGATAGTCTGGCCGGAAGCCACCCATGGGGATCCGAAGTCTGCCGACGTGCAGGCGGGCAAGCTGTCACCGTGGCGAACAGCTGCGGAATGTATAGACTGGTCTATCCCCGCGCCGAGCATATTCGACCGTAAAAAGCCGTTGGCAGAGAACACGCTCAAACGCATTGCCCGCGGCATACAGCGGTTCGTTATCGACAGCGCTTCGCCGTTCATCGTGAAGTGCAACCACACAACGACCAAAGGAAAATATGACTGTTTCCGGGGGCAGTCGCTGGCGGATCCGCTGCAGACGATTACCAAAACCCACGGCTTTGGGGTGGCGGTGCCGCACCTGACAAAATTCCGCACCGGCGCCACCGGGCAGCCAGTCACCGAACCGGTACCGACAGTGACCGCCGGCACGTCAAAACGCCCGGGTGGTAATGGGCATGCACTGGGTATTGTTGAGGCAGCTCTGGCTCCGTTCCTGGCTGGCAATGGCGGCAGCGAGTACCAGGCAAAACCGCGCCCTATGGATAAGCCCGCTCACACTATCCTGAAGCAATCGCGAGCCTGTTTAGTTGCGCCAGTGATTGCACGTCAGTTCGGCGCCAGCGTAGGGCATCGGGCGGATGAGCCTAGCGCAACAATCACCGCGGGCGGCGGCGGTAAATCACAGCTGGTTGTGCCGACGCTCATTCAAATGGGATACGGAGAACGGCCCGGCCAGGCACCTCGCGTGCCAGGACTGGATAAGCCTCTGGGAACTGTCGTTGCTGGAGGCGGAAAGCATGCCGTTGTCGGGGCGTTCCTGGTGAAACACTACGGCGGGAATTATCAGGGCGCCGGCGTGGGGCTGGATGAGCCAACTCACTCGGTGACGACGGTTGATCATCATGCGGTCGTAGCGGCACACCTTATGGTAAACAACACAGGCCATCCCGGCGGTTCTGTAGAGTCCCCGGCGCATACTGTTACGACAGGCAATCACCACGCGGTTGTTGCTTCTCACCTGGTCAAGCTGCGTGGAACCTGCCGTGACGGCCAACGCGCTGACGAACCTATGCCGACCATCACCGCCGGCGGCCAGCATGTGGGAGAGGTTAAAACGACACTGGCGGTCGAGGACTACGACGAAGAGCGCGCTCAGCAGGTGCTGGCATTTCTGCGGGAATACTGCGGGGAAGACTGCACCGGGCTGGTGGATATTGACGGAGTGACGTTCCGAATTGTTGATATTGGGATGCGCATGCTGCAACCGCATGAGCTCTATCGCGCGCAGGGCTTCCCTGAATGGTACATCATCGACCGGGACTACCGAGGCGTGAAGTACGCCAAGGATAAGCAGGTAGCGCGCTGTGGTAACGCCGTCCCACCGCCATTTGCTGAGGCGTTGGTGAGAGCTAATTTGCCGGAGATGTGCCAGGCGAGGGAGGCTGCATAATGTCTGAATTGCGTTCAGGATGGGGTTACAAAGGGGAGCGGTAGAATCTTAGGTTCACCTATAATCGCATATTAAGCTCGAATAGAGGCAAGGAGATGATATGTTAGGAAAAACTCTTCGTTTTCTCAATAGTTATAGATGGTGGGTCTACCTGTTATGGATAATCCCGACATTTTTTCTTTGGAGTTATCTGGGGTACTATGCCTGGCAAGAAGATCTGGATGCGCCGGGCATGTTATATCTATTTCCTGCATGGGTTATCTGGTTTGTCTTGCATATATGTACGGCAATAATACTTGCTATTGTGCTGGCATTCTGGAGATTCCGGCAAGCTCGATCTGACAAAGCTACGCAGCTAGCCCGCTAGTACTATATAATCCCCTCCAAATTAGAGGGGATTTTTATGTCAAATGAAGAAATGACTCCCGCCGAAAAATACAAAGCATCAAGGAAGCGGTATAAAAAACGATGGCTTGAGTCGGATATTGCCAACGCAAGGCGCTTTGATGAGAAAGAGGTCGCTTCTGTTGACGGCTACAGGTCGCCCTATGACACGCGGAAGAAAAGAGGGAGAACAGCAGATTGACACATTCAAAATGGAACATTGCAGCCAAACCGAAAGACGAACAGGACAAGGTCAATGTTGACCTTGCGGCTTCCGGCGTCGCGTACAAAGAGCGCATGAACATGCCTGTTGTCGCTGAGATGATCGCAAGAGAACAGCCAGAACACCTTCGCGAGTATTTCATGGAGCGCGTGCGATATTACCGCGAGCAGAGTATCCAGTTGCCTCGGGCATCCGATCCGCGTTACATCGAGATGGCAGAGCAAAACCAAAAAAAGTAAATCACGATAAATCAACCCGCTACGGCGGGTTTTTATTTAGCCTGCTAATAAAAAATTAACGTTTTGTGCTGTTAAGATATTGATAAAATCCCGGCATCGGTGTACTGTTTATTTATACAGTATTGTGGCGGGGTAGTTATGAAAGTTGAAATCACGATCGACCGTAAGAAAAAATTGCCTGATGGAGCTGAGCCTGCTTTAGAGGCTGAGTTGCTGCGACGATTAAATCAAAAATATGACAACTGCAAATTGACGATCCGCCGTACAGGGGCTGATGGGCTCAGTGTGTTCGGTGGCATGGCCGGCGATAAAGAAACTATCGAAGAGATCCTCCAGGAGACGTGGGAAAGCGCTGACGACTGGTTTTACTAATTCACCTTTTTTGGTGGCTGGCATTTTGCAAAGTATCGCAGTAAGCGTGTCCCTTTGATGCTGTCGCCGGACTTAATTTTTGCGTCTGTATGTCGCTCAGGGGGTAATGTGAGTGATGGTATTGAGGTTCCTGCTGATCATTCCTGGTACGACGTTGTTAGGAGATCAGACGGTGCCATTATTTGTAGCTTCCCGGCCGAAGGAAGGCATCTGGTTTACAGGGTTAATGGCATAATTTCGATGCGCCCATTATTGCCAGATGAAGAGATTTTTACGCTGAATGGATTTATGAAGTTTGCTCAACGACTTGGCTACCGAGTTTTGCCACCTTCTGATAATATGAAATCAACGGCCTGAACAACCGTTAACCTACTGCGCCACCGGAGATAACGATGGCGCAGCAATTACACCTAATAAAGCAGTCTCAAGGCATACTGATCCCTGCCACGCAGGAGAACAGCGATTTTCTTCAATCAAAATGCAAGCTCGGCGCCGTCCTGGAAGCCGACTACAAACTCGTCCGCAATCCGGCTTTTCATCGCCGTTACTTTGCTTTACTCAATCTCGGATTCGAATACTGGGAGCCTACCGGCGGGGCGATCTCATCCAATGAACGCCGACTGGTGACCGGGTATGCAAAATACCTGGCAGCGTATGGCGGCAATGAATCAGCGTTACTCGATGCCGCCGAGCAATACCTCGACCGGATAGCAGAGAAACGCGCAGGCAGCATCAGCATTTGCAAATCTTTCGACGCCTATCGGGCGTGGGTCATTGTCGAAGCCGGTCACTATGACGCCATACAGCTGCCGGACGGCACCCTTAAAAAACACCCTCGCAGCATTTCTTTCGCCAGCATGGACGAATGCGAATTTCAGGATTTGTATAAAGCATCGCTGGATGTTCTCTGGCGGTGGATCCTCTCCCGTTCATTCAACAGCCCATTGGAAGCAGAGAACGCCGCAAACCAGTTGCTGAGCTTCGCGGGGTGATGGCTATGACTATTTCATGGTTTCATCACCCGGAATGCACAACTCTGCAGGCCGATGAACTGGTGGCTAAATACCGTCAGCGAGGGATAAAGGTTGAACGCAGTTTAAACCCTGACCTCCTTACCTGGACCGTCAGCGTGCAGCTGGAGGAGGACAAGAACCCTCCGCGCCCGGATTCCCGCTGGCGTAACCGGATGTGGGGGTGATTATGGCGAACCTACGCAAAGCGGCGCGTGGCCGCGAATGTACCGTGCGGATCCCCGGGCACTGCAACGGCAACCCGGAAACCAGCGTGCTGGCACATTACCGACTGGCAGGGACGTGCGGTACTGGATGTAAGCCGGACGACACCCAGGCAGCCATAGCATGCAACGGGTGCCATGACGTGATCGACGGCCGAGCCAAAACCACCGATTTCACCTATGACGAATTGCGCCTGATGCACGCTGAGGGGGTAATGCGCACCCTGGAAATCTGGCGGAAAGAGGGACTTATCAAATCATGAAAATCTACGATATCACGCCAATCGGCAAACCCAGGATGACCAGAGCTGATAAGTGGAAGCAGCGTCCAGCAGTAATGCGTTACCGGGCATTCTGTGATGAAGCTCGTCTTCGCAACATTTACCTGCCAGAGTCCGGCGCTCACGTCACGTTCGTCATGCCTATGCCGCAAAGCTGGAGTCAGAAAAAGAGGGCGCAATACGCAGGACGTCCACATCAGTCAAAGCCCGACTGCGACAATATGCTGAAAGCCCTAATGGACGCCCTCTATGACGATGATTCACACGTCTGGGATTGCCGCATCACCAAAATATGGGGCGAGAAAGGGCAGATCATCATTGGGGAATCTCTATGACCCTCGATCACTTCATGCAGTACCAAACCGAGAGCGTTAAGCGCGCCAGTATGCCGCCAGTAGCGAAACATAGCCGTACCAAAACCAATCAGCCACAGAAAGCAGGGGAATCATTGTGAAACTTGAAGCATTACCGAAATTTTTCTCGCCAAAGTCGATGATGCCCGGCGCTGTACCATGTGGGATCACCGCTGAAACACTGTCGATTACCGATGTTATGGCAGCTCTTGGTTTGGCAACTTCAAAATCAGCGATAGGCATCGAGCTCTACCTGGCAAAAGCGGGCGTTCTTCATACGGACAACATCCTCGCCTTTATCTATGAGCTTGCCACTCAACGCGCCAGCCGGAACCGCGCGCTGCAGGCCATGCCGGAACAACAGCGAGAAGCATTCCTGCTCATTCTGGCCCAATACGTTTTTCGGGATTACTCGCTTAGCGCCGCAAGCAGGGTGACTTGCAGTAGTTGCGGCGGGGCCGGGTTCATTGACGCGGAGGTATTCACCAACAAAGTGACCTACCCAGATGGCAAGCCACCGAAATGGGTCAAAGTTACGAAGGGGATCTCCCCATCAGACTGGGAGGAAGTTAAAACCATTCGTGAGCAGGTAAGGGTAATCTGCAAAGCTTGCAACGGGAAGGGAAGCACAAAGAACGAATGCCGCTGCCGTGGACGTGGCGAGGTTTTGGATAAAAAAAAATCTGAGCTGCAGGGGCTTCCCGTTTTTAAGCAATGTCCTCGTTGCAGCGGGCGTGGCTACCCGCGATTGAAAGACACGGAGGTATTCAAAGCGCTGGGCGTTACTGAAACGAGCTGGCGCAGAAACTTCAAATTGTTCTTCGATCGACTGGTGGAGTATTGCCACGTTGAAGAGTCCTTTGCAGAAAAGATTCTCGAAAAGGTAACGAGGTGATTTTTCAGCAGGCTATTGCAAACGTGGCGGAAATTGGCTAATCTCATTTCAACGATGGGATATTTCGCCCACGTTAAAGACGTTTAGACCTCGCCTCGGCGGGGTTTTTGCTTTTCTGGGCTCGCATCTGCGGGCCTTTTCTATTTGTGACGTGCTCAAGCGAGCTGCAACGTAGGCCACCGCAAAGACCTGTGAATCGGCTGGGCCGCAGTTGCTGGCGGTTAATACCAAAACTGAGCGGCAGGAAGTAAGCAGGTGTAGCGGCCTGGTGTCACAACCCTATCCCTTACCTTAGGGCTTAACCGGGAGAAAGCCGCCGGATAAACGTAACCGGCACATATAGGCAGCGGGGCCAGCGTCTGAAGCGAATCCCGATCGCGATGCGAAACCTACATGTCCCAGTTGACCGCAAAGCGACTCCAAAACAGGGCCACAATTTGAATCTGAGCAAACTGCAGTTGAGCTCCCCGTACCAGTAAGCGGGCAAAATTTTTAGGCTGCGCATTTGCGTGGCCTTTTTCATTTGTGCCGCCAGAACGTCACTCGCTCTGTGCTTTGTCGTAAATCCATCTGGCGGCCTTTCAAATAGGCCCACTGTCTGACGGGCTCATAACCCAATCCGGGCAGGTTAAACGCATAGCGCCAACTATGCGTTAACAGGGCCGCCCATTCCTTTCCCCTCTTCAGAGAGGAACTCACAGCAATAAAGAGGGGCATATGTCCGCAGAACCTATTTCTGGCACCGCAGTTGCGTCGGCGGGGCTTGCTGGCGCCAGTGTGTTTGGCCTGGCGACAGGCATTGATTACGGCGTCGTGTTTGGTGCCTTTGCTGGTTCCGTTTTTTATGTGGTAACCGCGGCAGATATTAGCCGAATCAGGCTGGCTGGATATTTCCTGACATCGTTTATCGTGGGCGTGCTTGGCGCCGGGCTGGCGGGTTCAAAGTTGAATTCACTAACCCATTACGATAAACCGCTGGATGCACTGGGTGCTGTTATTTTTTCAGCTTTATGCATAAAGGTGCTTACCTTCCTCGACAGTCAGGATCTGAAAGGCCTGTTTGGAATACTTTCCCGAATATGGGGAGGAGGTTCAAATGGTAATAGCAAATGATCCGGTAATGATGCTCGGCCAGATGGTTAACGCTGTTCTGATAAGTGATACCACGGCAAAGGTGAATTCGATCCTCTGTCTGCTGATAATCGGAGCGTTAATGTTCTATCAGCGTCGAGGCGCAAGACACCGGCCAGCAATATCGTTTCTGGCTTACCTGACAATTCTGGTGTACGCCACCATCCCCTTAAAACTAATTTTCGGTCTGTACCCTCAGTCACACTGGCTGGTGGTTCTGGCAAACATCCTTATTTGCGCCGCCGTGCTGTGGGCTCGGGGTAACGTGGCGCGTCTGGTAGATACTTTGAGGCACTAATGAATCAATCACAGTTTCAGGTGGCGGCTGGTATCAGCGCCGGGTTAGTTGCGCGCTGACAAAGACAGAGACAATAACAAGGCATAATCATGGCAACAGCAGATCAAGTCATCGAGGGCATCCTCGGAAAAGAAGGCGGCTATGTCGATCATCCGTCAGATAAAGGCGGGCCGACCCGCTGGGGCATCACCCAAACCACCGCCCGCGCACATGGGTATACCGGCGACATGCGAAACCTTCCGCGGGAAACCGCAAAGCAAATCCTACTTAATGACTACTGGTCAGGTCCTCGCTTTGACCAGGTGGCGAGTCTGTCAACGGTTCTGGCGGACGAGCTTTGTGACACTGGCGTGAACATGGGACCCAGCGTCGCCAGTAAGTTCTTTCAGCGCTGGCTGACAGCAATGAATATGCGTGGGAAGCTTTATCCTGACCTTATCCCGGATGGCGCGATTGGACCCCGAACCATCACCGCTCTGAAGGGGTATCTTTCTGCCCGCGGGAAAGAAGGCGAGCAGGTGCTACTTAGAGCACTGAATTGCAGCCAGGGTGCCAGGTATCTCGAACTGGCTGAAGGGCGCGAGGCAAACGAGGACTTTCTCTACGGCTGGGTGAAGGAGCGTGTGTTATGAAGATGCTGATTTTCTTCCTGCTGGCGCTGGTGGCCGTGCTGGTCCTGTTGCTACTGCGCAAATACACGCGCCTGGAGTTTGTTGTCCATGCCCGCCTGTTGCTGAAAACGTGGTCTGTGAGGCTGGGTGCTGCCGGCGCGCTGATTGGAGTTTGGGCGCAGTCGTTCCCGGATGCAGCTCTTCACGCCTGGGCGCTGCTACCGCCGGACATTAAAGGCATTCTGCCGCCCAATATCGTGGCGATGATTAGTCCCGCGTTGGTAGTTCTGGCGGTGCTATCGCAATACGTAAGGCAGCCGGCGCTGAAAGAAAAGGCCGACGAACTGAAGGGATCGCCGCAATGAGCTTTGAAATAATCGCCGGGTTGGTGGTTGTGATACTGGGAGCTATCGCCGGCGCGTTCGGTATCGGTCACGCCCGCGGCACCAGTAAAGCCGAAGCAAAGGCAGAGCAGCAACGCACCGAAGAAAACGCCGCTGCTACTGTCGCCGCGGCAGAACGCCGTGCTGAAGTCACGAAAGGGGCCAGTGATGTACAGGAAGACGTTAAGCGTATGGGCGATGACGATGTTGATCGCGAGCTGCGCGAAAAATTTACCCGCCCCAGTGGTAGTTGATACCACCTGCAGCTGGGTGCGGATCATCTACCTGACCGACCACGATATTGATGTGCTGGACACGCAGACCAAGCGTGACATTCTGACGCATAACAAAATGGTGCAGATTATCTGTGCTAAGTATATGAATGCTAAAAGTGCAAGTTAACAAGTTATGGGAGCGGTAAATAGTTGAGAGCAAATTGGTGTTCACAATAAAAATTTTTTTGCTATATTGCTGATGATGCCAGCAACAAATGTAAGTTTCTAACTATCAATCAATAACGTGTTGGCAGATTTTTTGACTACACGGGATGATTTTTATGTCAGAAGCCGCAGCAGAAGTTTTTCAGGATGCATGGCCTGAATTTTTTCCTAAAGGCGTACCACCGAAGGCAGCCGAAGATGCTGAGGGGGAATTTTTTCGGTTAGTTCGTGTAAGTCCCCCTTCTGCACAATGTTTTCTCTCGACGCATGAAGAGTACCCGAATCGCCATAAAAAATGTAAAGGTGAGGCTTTAATATGTATTTTTGGAACCTCTTTCTTTTCTGAAATGAGAGGTGCCAATGATGCTAAAGCCAAATTTCCTGAAGCATTGGGCGACCGTTTGGTTGCTAAAGGTCAGGTAACCCCATTAATGGGTGTTATGAAAAAAACTTTTGCAGATCCTGCTCATTACACAATTTGGCTTAGAACTAATAGCCATGTACATGAACACTTCGAATGTGTGGGAGAAGGCGAATGAGTAATATCTTCCTCCCCAAAACTATGATGGGAACATTAGTTTATAAAAGAGTCTATGAATTCTTTGAAGAGCCTCGTTTCTTTTCAGTAGAAAATGAAGTTGGCTCTTTATACGTAGTGTATTGGATCTCTGAAGATGAAAATTCAGATAGTTGGTTTATCATACCGGTATCCCCAACTAAACTTGAGCTAATTGAAAGAAAGAGAATAGATATTCACTCGGCTCTAACTGCGCATGAGCAAAGTTTTTTTTACAAGGTACAGGCTCCTTACAATAGAGATGAGACTCCCGCTTGGGATGTTTTGTATGCAGAAGACTTAAATAATTATAAATTACCTGCTAGTGGATTATTCATTAGTTCGGTTGTTCCCGTTCTTGGTAATGGACGAATTGGCGCACCAATAAAATACTCCACGCATGAAATACATTTGGAAAAAAGCGCTAGGAAAAGTGAAAGTAATCTTGTTTTAGGCAATGTTTCAAGCGTATGCGACAGATTTAGCGATCTATACAACAGTCTTTTGGATTTTGGCGGCCTTAAAGACAAATTACGTCCAGTTGATGCTCGCCCAGGGTCGTTCATAATCTCATTTCAGGCAGAGAAGCTTTCTTTGTTTGAAGAATTGTTAAAATCTTTAAGCTCTTTGATAGAAGCAAGAGCTAATGTAATTGATTTCATTAATGAAAAAGGGATTGATATTCAGTCACTATCAAACCTTTTTCAGGCAGTTGTTTCTTCCGGTACAAACATGGAGCTCAGAAGCAACGAGACTGGTGAATTGATTTTTGTATTGACAAAGGCTGGGGCTGATTTTTATCTAAAAGATATCAATAAGTTATCAATGTTATCTGTTAGCGGTCACCAGATACCGCAAGCCGATACCTTAGAGCGAGTTTTTAATATCGTTGAAGTAAAATGGCGTGGCGAACCTTGCAGTGAGTTCAATACAGGTCTGCAGGAGCGCCACATATATTATTATATTCATGCTGCTAAGGTATTAGGATTCCTTGATAATAATAGTAAGGTAACATCAGTTGGTCAGCAGTTAATTCAATCAGAAGACGATGTTAAACTTAAGATTGCGGCGAGATGTTTTGAAACCAGTCATATAGGTTGGGCTTGGATAAATTGGGCGGGTGTTGAAAATCTCTCTCAGTTAGAACCGGAAACTGCAGAAGGCTTTCTTTTAGAGCAATGCCATTCTTTAAGTGCCGAAACCGTGTCTAGGAGGTCTAGAACCATAAGACATTGGTGTAAGGTGCTAAAAGGGCATTACACGCCCCTTTAAGTTCAGTCGATGAATACTATTTTTTAAGCCTCGCACCTGCGAGGCTTTTATATTTGCAAGAACTGCAGAGGTAAAAAATGGCAGAAATCACCGCAGAAGAGCAAATTCGGCTCAACCTGCTTTCCACCCTGAACTACGACACAGCAGCCGCTGCTAAGGCGATTTCATTCGTCCAGGATAGTCAGCTGAAGTATCAGATCTTTATCCAGCAATACAGCCGCGTGACGACTGAATCCGAATTGGTCGCCAAGACCATCAAAGCGATTCAGGAAGCGACCGAAGCACTGGCGCTTTTCGACACAGACCTATCCAGCTAAGGCATTACAGCAGGCATTCACTGAGTGCCTGTGATAATGGGTAGTTGAAAATTTAAGCATTTCGCTCCTATCCTGATACTGCAGATAATCTGCGAAAAAGGAGAATGAAATGCTTGATGGATATTTTGGTTTGCCGGACCCTGGAGTCACCATTGAAAATCACCAGCGCTTACTTGCAGTTAAAGCTGCACTGGAAGTAGCTAAGGCATCTGCTGCCTCTGCAGCTGGTGATTCATCTGGCGGAAAGATGTATCAAGACTTGGATTTTGCTACTAGCAAAATTGCTGAACTTGCTGATGCGATTCAGGATGCTTTAGATACAGACAGCGAGTGATTTTTATATAATCGATCCAATTAGATGATTGCTAACACTATTACAAAAGCCACCTCTAACAGGGTGGCTTTTGTAATGGCTTTAATCAAGGGAATTTAGGTATGACGACAGTCGCATGGGATGGGCGCACGCTAGCCTTTGATAGCCAGGCGAGTGCAGGTGATGCCGTCTGTACACTGAGAGAGCAAAAACTATTCTATCCTCGCGATAATGAAGAATGGGCAGTCAATGGCGAGAGAATACTTGCGATCGGCTATTCCGGAGACTGCGGTGCAGAGTTTGAGGTTCAGGACACGATGCGTTCAGGTCTTACCTACGCTTCGACCTTTAACCCGGAAAGTGAATTCAGCGCACTGGCTGTGGCTGGAACTGGTCGGGCGTGGATTATCAGTAAAGGTACCGATAAAACGCATGCCTCAATATCCCTGCAGCTTGACCCCTACGCAATGGGAAGCGGTGGCATGATTGCCAGAGCGGCTATGTATTGCGGGAAGAATGCTATTGAAGCCGTGCGTATAGCCACCGAAATGGATGTGTATAGCGGTGGCAAGGTTCAGTCATTCACGACGAGCGCAGAAGTCCAAAACATCAAACAGGATTAACTCATGGCAAAACCGGACTGGGGCGAGCTTCAGCAACGGTTCCTGTCCGAACATGCCGCAACCGGCGTATCACCGAAGGATTGGTGTGAAGCGCAGGGACTGAACTACGCTACCGCCCGTCGATATATCAAAAAACCTTCTGCGCAAATTGCGCAAAAACCTGCGCAGAAGAAATTGCGCACTGCGCAAAAGGAAAAGTGCGCAGAAGAGCTGGTGGATAGCAAACTCAGTCCAAAGGTAAAGCGCTTTATTGCCGAATACCTCAAGGACCAGAACGCCACTTCTGCCGCTGAGCGTGCGGGCTATAGTGACCCAAATTACGGGCGGCAGCTCCTAACGAATCCTAACGTTGCGCAGGCCATTGCGCAGCAGCAGAAAGCGTCCATCGTGCGCACGCTCGGCAGCGCCGATGAAGTTCTTGAGCAGATGTGGCAACTGGCCACCTTCGATGCCAACCAGCTTTCACAGTATCGCCGCGGGAGCTGTCGATACTGCTGGGGCTTCGGCCATCAGTATCAATGGCGCGATGCGGTTGAGTACGAAGAGAAACGACTCGAAGCGCTTGAGCGTAAACGTCGCGAGCCTTTGGATGATGGCGGCTATGGTTACGACCACACCAGCGCGCCTAATCCTGAATGCCCCCGCTGCAATGGCGACGGCATCGGCCAGCCGTTCTTCGCTGATACGCGCAAACTAGCCCCGGATGCTGCGCTTGCCTATTCCGGCGTGAAACTCGGTAAGAATGGTGTTGAGATAACCGCCATTAGCCGCGAACGAATGTACGAGGCTGTGATGAAACGCCTCGGGCTGGCTGATAGTGAATTTGCCCAGCGTCTGCAGCAGATTGAAATCGAGCGCCGGCAGCTGGAGGTCGAAAAATTACGGAAAGAGCTTCAGGATCCGGACGATGACGAACCGACGCCGGTAGCAATCAATATCAACGTCGTGGATGCAAGAGTGAGGGAAGAGGATGGCGATAGCACCGACGCTTAACATCCCTCAGGCACGATTTCTTGCAATGCAGCACAAATTTAAAGCCTACGTGGCCGGGTTTGGTTCCGGTAAGACGTGGGTCGGCTGCGGCGGTATCTGCAAGGGGATGTGGGAACACCCTAAAATCAACCAGGGCTACTTTGCACCAACTTATCCGCAGATCCGCGACATCTTTTATCCCACGGTTGAAGAGGTGGCCTTTGACTGGGGGCTGAATGTCAAAATCAACGAGAGTAATAAAGAGGTTCACTTCTACGCCGGGCGCCAGTATCGAGGAACGACAATCTGCCGCTCAATGGAGAAGCCGCAAACCATCGTGGGTTTTAAAATCGGCAATGCGCTGATTGATGAGCTAGACGTAATGCCCGCCAAAAAGGCAGAGTTAGCCTGGCGAAAAATCATTGCCCGTATGCGTTACAAAGTGCCGGGTTTGCGTAACGGAATAGATGTCACCACGACGCCGGAAGGGTTTAAATTCGTTTATCAGCAGTTCGCAAAAGCTGTACGCGATAAGCCTTCGCTCTCAACGCTGTACGGCCTGGTGCAGGCATCGACGTTTGACAACGAAAAAAACCTGCCGGAGGACTACATCCCGTCCCTGATGGAGTCTTATCCGCCGGAGCTGATTAAAGCGTACCTGCGCGGCCAGTTTACCAACCTGACTAGCGGGACGATTTACCACCAGTTCGACCGCAAGCTTAATAACTGCAAAGAAGAAGAGCAGCCGGGTGAGCCGCTTTATATCGGTATGGATTTCAACGTGGGGAAAATGGCCGGGATTGTTCACGTTCTCCGCCTCGGGCTCCCCTTTGCCGTAACGGAAATTATCAAGGCTTACGACACTACGGACATGATTCGCATCATCAAAGAGCGATTCTGGCTGTATGACGGCCATGACTACCGAAAGGTGCGGGAAATCTACATTTACCCAGACGCTTCTGGCGATTCCCGGAAATCAGCTCATGCCAGCACTACGGATATCGCCCAGCTTAAGCAGGCTGGTTTCAATGTGATCGTGAACAATTCAAACCCGCCGGTAAAAGACCGTATCAATTCGATGAATGCCATGTTCTGTAACGGCAACGGCGAGAGGCGTTACAAAGTGAACGTGCAACGCTGCCCGGTATACACCGAATCGCTCGAACAGCAAGTATGGAGCGAGAACGGGGAGCCGGATAAATCGGCGGATAACGATCACCCCAACGATGCCGGCGGCTATTTCATCGTGAAACAGTTCCCGATCATCAAACCGACAGGCAAAACAACACCACTTCGGATGTAAAACCATGCCAGATATTTCAACACCCAATCTCGACTACAACGACATGATAGAGGCGTGGGATATCAACGATGCGCTGATGGGCGGGACGCTGGAAATGCGACGTCAGGGGGCGACGTATCTCCCTAAGTGGCCTAACGAGGACCCCGACAGCTACAAGGAGCGTTTAGCAACAGCAACGCTTCTCCCGGCCTATGAGGAAGCCATCAAACAGAACATCGGGAGGGTGTTTGCTGAGCCGACGGTGTTGAGTGAGGACACGCCTGAACTCATACAGGAGCTGGCACCCGATATTGATATGGAAGGGAACCGGCTCGATGTCTGGGCACAGCAATTTTTCAGCATCGGATTTCAATATGGTCTGGTGCATGCGCTGGTGGATTTCCCGAAAATTGACACGGGGGCGGTAAAAACAAAAGCTGACGAAAAAGCCGCAGGTTCTCGCCCGTATGCCACGATGCTTAACCCCCGCCAGGTCATAGGGTGGAAATCGAAAGTGGTCAAAGGGAAGGTGGCATTGACCGACCTGCGCATCAAAGAGGTGATCATTGTCGATGGTGATGATTACGGGCAGACAAAGGTGGAGCAAATACGCCATATCATGCCGCGCAAGGTTGAAATTTACCGCCGTAACAAGGGGGATAACGGTGAAAGCCAGTGGCAGATTTACGACGAGTGGGAAACCAGCCGTGATGATATTCCTCTGGTGACGCTCTACACGAAGCGCACCGGATTTATGCGCGGCTCTCCGCCGCTGCTGAATCTGGCGTTGCTGAATATCAAGCACTGGCAGAGTCAGAGCGAGCAGGACAACATCCTGCATGTCGCGCGTGTTCCGCTGCTGGTGGCTTACGGCCTGGCTGATGGCGAATCGTTGACGATCGGCTCTTCTACTGCGACCCGCTTCGAGGACAGGCAGCGGCAGGGTCTGGAATATGTCGAGCATTCTGGCGCAGCTATCGGTGCCGGGAAAATCTCGCTGGAAGACCTGGAAAACCAGATGCGCCAGGCAGGGGCAAAACTGCTGCGTGCAGAAAACACGTCCACCAAATCAGTAGACCAAACCAATGAAGAACGCATGCAGGAGAATTCACCGCTATATACGATGGCGAGTTCTCTGGAGGACGCTCTCGATAACATCCTTCAAATCATGGCGGAATGGCTGGGCGAAAAAGAGGGAGGCAATGTCGATGTACGCACTGAGTTGGATGTTTCGGCGCAGACCTATGATGCGACCGCGGCGACAGCAGTTCAGTCATTACGGCAGGGTGGAGATATTCGCCAGATTGATGCCGTTCGTGCGCTGCAGGCGTTGAAATTCATCGACCCGGACGCGGATCCGGAAGAGGTGATCGACGAGCTGAAAAATTCGCCAGTAAACTTTGCAGGCGGTTGAGATGGCAACAGCAAATGAAAAACTCGGCGACGAAAGTCTGGCTCATGCAATTTGGGTGAGTCAGTACAGTACCGGCGTTGCGAACAGGATGATAAAAATCCTGAATGATAGCGATGCGGAACTGACGGCCCGGCTGCTGGTGGCGATGGATACCTTCGATGCGGAGAGCTTTACTGTGTCGCGGCTGGAAGCTTTGCTGGTCAGCGTCAGGGCGCTAAATCGTGATGTGGTGCAGTCGATGAGCGAAAGCCTCGCCGGCGAGCTGCAGGAGCTGGCGCAGCATGAGGCAGGATTTCAGTTAAGCCTATTTCAGTTCGCGATCCCTGATGATGTGCTGGCGCTTCATCCGCTGGTGGGCATTTCCCCGGACGCCGTTTATGCCGCAGCTATGGCTCGACCTTTTCAGGGGCGGTTACTGAGCGAGTGGGCGAGCAGCCTTGAAGCCGATCGCATGACGCGCATCACCAATACCGTTCGGCAGGGTTTCCTGCTGGGCGATACAACGGAACAGATTGCGCGTAAAGTTCGCGGCCACGCTAACCGCGGCTACCAGGACGGCGCGCTGCAAATGAGCCGCTCAAACGCCGGTAGTATTGCCAAAACAGCCGTAGGACACCTTGCGCAGACAGCGCGCCAGAGTTTTGCGACGGCGAACGACGACATTCTGAAGGGTAAGCAGTGGCTATCCACTTTGGATAATCGGACATCAAAAGATTGCCGGATTCGTGACCGGCTCAAATACACCCTGGATAACAAACCCATCGGGCACAAAATCCCCTACCTGCAGGGCCCAGGGAAAATTCATTTCTGCTGCCGCAGCACCGAAACCTACATACTCAAATCGGCGGATGAGCTCGGTATTGCTGTGGGGCAAATATCGGATAGCTCCCGTGCCAGCATGGACGGTCAGGTGCCTGCGGATACCGATTATCAGGGTTGGTTCTCGCGACAGTCATTCACGCGGCAGTCCCAGATTGTCGGTGTGACGCGTGCCAGGCTGATTCGTGATGGCGGCATGTCTCCTGATGAGTTCTACAACGACAGGGGCGAGTGGTTGACGCTGGACCAACTCCGCAACCGTGACACGCAGGCGTTCACGAATGCAGGGATGTGATATTCTGTATAAAACATCTTCACTTGAGGTCAGCATGGGCGAAAACCAATCGGATGTAATGAAAATTATTGTTGATGGGAAAGATGTCTTTGTACCGTGTCAGGTGGAAGTATCCATTGGCGGTTATCGAAAAAAGGTCCCGTTAATTGACGAAAGCAATTTGATTGAAGTTACGACGCTCGGGAGTGATGTCCCAGAATTCATTAGCTATTAACGTTGAGATGACTGTTTAAAGGTCGCTAGGGTGAGATTGTTATGACGGTATTACTGATAGGTGGGCCGCACAATGGACGGGAACTAAAAGATACGGATATCTGCCCTGACAACAATGCAAGCGAAGGGCCTGTCAGGGTTCTCAACGTTGAATCTAAAAGTTACAGTAACGCTGTTGATACATACACATTTCTTGGTGAAAAGGAATCTGGAGTAACTGAGTTCCTCTACCATAGTAGTAGCAAATTAAGCTGATTACATAGGGTCGCCTCGGCGGCCTTTTTTATTATCTGAAATTCACAACAGGCTGCCTTCGGGCGGCCTTTTTTATTGCCGTAATCCGGATGGTGAGCGGTGCAACGGTCGGATAACCCCGAAAAGGTATCAACATGAAACTGAAAACAGCAGAAGTAAACGGCAAACAGTATGCAGAAATTGACGCGAACGGTCTGCCCGTCTACGTCCACGGCGATGGACAGGAGGTCGGTTTTGATGCTGTGCAGGCGGTTGGGAAAATTTCCGCGCTGAATGGCGAAGCAAAATCTCATCGTGAAGCCAAAGAAGCTGCTGAAGCCAACCTGGCTAAATTTGCCAAAATTGGTGACCCGACGAAGGCGCTCGAAGCGCTGGAGATGATGACCAAAATCGACCAGAAAAAGCTGATCGACGCGGGTGCTGTTGATCAGGTGAAAGCGGATATCACCAAATCGTTCCAGGCTCAGCTTGATGAAGCCACTCAGCGCGCGACCACCCTGGAAGGTCAGCTTTATCAGGAAATGATCGGCGGCCGGTTCTCTGGCTCAAAATTCATCGCAGATAAAGTGGCTATCCCGGCCGATATGCTGCAGGCGCGCTTTGGTCAGTCCTTCAAAGTTGAGGATGGCAAAGTCGTTGCCTACGACGGCTCCGGCAACAAAATTTATTCCCGCTCTAAACCTGGGGAACTGGCGGCCTTTGATGAGGCGCTGGAGTTTCTGGTGGAGCAGTATCCTCAAAAAGACCACATCCTGAAAGCCAGCGGCAATCAGGGCACCGGTTCGCGCCAGACGCAACATGCATCGGGACAAAAAACGATGAAACGTGACGCCTTCACCAGTCTGAGCCCGACTGATCAGCAATCGACCCTCAAAGACGGTATCACCATCGTCGATTAATTCTTTTGCCAGTCGTCGGATGGCGGCTGGTGCCGGAGCTGGATAGCTCAACCAACCCTAAATTTTAATCTCGAAGGAATCCATATAAATGGCTAACACGCTTACCGGGTTGATCCCGACTATCTTTACGGCTCTGGATACCGTATCGCGCGAGCAGGTCGGTTTTATCCCGGCCGTATCGCGCAATGCCAAAGCTGATGCGGCGGCGAAAGACCAGACAGTAACCGCTCCTGTTGCGCCACCGGCAACTACTGTCGATATTACGCCGGGAGCCACGGCGCCGAATGACGGCGACCAGACGATCGGCACCGTTGATGTCAAAATCACTAAATCCAAAATGGCTCCGGTCAAATGGAATGGTGAGGAACAGTTGGCGCTGGGGCCGGCAGGTACCTACAACACCATTCTGGCGGATCAGTTCAAACAGGCATTTCGCGCACTGGCGAATGAGATGGATGCAGATTTGGCCGCGTTGTATTACGCAACTTCCCGCGCCGTTGGCACTGCCGGCACCGCTCCATTCGGTATTGCGGGTGATTTGTCTGATGCGGCGAATGCGCGCCAGGTTCTTTCCGATAACGGCTCCCCGACTACGGATCTGCAAATGGCCCTCGGCTCTTCGGCTATTGCCAATCTTCGCGGCAAACAGTCTGTGCTGTTCAAAGTGAATGAGTCCGGTACTGATGCGCTACTGCGTGAAGGTGTGGTGGGTCGTCTGGAAGGTTTCAACATTCACGAATCCGCGCATGTCAAAAAACATGCTGCATCTGCTGCTGCCGGTTATCTGGTGAATGGAGCTAAAGCCGAAGGCGACATCCTGATCGCGATTGATACTGGTACAGGTGCTTTTGCAGCCGGTGACATCGTGACTTTTGACGGTGACAGCAATAAATACCTGGTTGCTGTTGCAACCGCCACGACTATCACACTGGCAGCTCCGGGCTTACGTCAGGCGCTGGCCGATAATGCCGCTATTACTGCTGGTGGTTCCTACACCGCAAACATGGCGTTCGATCGCAATGCATTCCTGCTGGCGTCCCGAACCCCGGCAATGCCGCAGGGCGGCGACACCGCGGATGACGTGATGAACGTTACCGACCCGGTATCTGGCATTACTTACCAGGTGGCGCTGTACCGTCAGTACCGGCAGGTGCGTTACGAAGTCGGTTTGTCCTGGGGTGTTGCGTCGGTTAAGCCGGAACATTCAGTGTTGTTGCTGGGTTAGTGAATAAGGGGCTTCGGCCCCTTTTTTAATGGAGGACAAATGGCCGGATTAACCAAAGAACAGCGTGCTCAACGAGCTGCTGGGCAACTTGCATCTACGCAGGCTGATAACAATACTCCTGCACCGCAGGAACCGCAGCTGGTGGCGATGGTTACCGATTTCCAGGCATTCCCAGGCGCGCCGACTACCGCTGATGTTCACCCTGACGAGGTGGAAAACTGGAAGGCACACGGCTGGAAAGAAATGGAGTGATGCATGATTACCTTCATCACCGTTGAAGATGTTGATTCGATTCTTGGGGCATCCTGGACCGATGAAAGCAAAAAAGCTAAATCTGTCCTGATGGCTAACACCTGGATGAATGGCCTCAATCTGAAACTGCCATGCAATAAGGCAACTCACGAAACCATCATTCCTGACGATGTGAAACAGGCCGGAGCCTATGCAGCGCTAGCGGCCTCAAATGGCGGTCTTTATCAGCAGAAAACCGATTCTGGCGTGCTGCTAAGTAAGACAGTGGATGCCGACGATGTCTCTGTGTCAAAGACGTTTGCCGAGCTTGCCACCAACAGTACCGCGTTGCTTGACCCTGATTTGCAACTGGCGCTGGCAATGCTAAAGCCATATGGCGTTAGTCAATCTCAGGTGCGGTTGGTGAGGGGGTGATGTGGGCATTCGTGACGAGCTGCAGGCCGAAGTCGCAGCGGCCTTTGATACCGACCTGAGCGATGCTGTTAATGAGTTCACCGGCAGTTACACCGTTCGTGGCACATGGGATCCGGTAACGGAAACCGGAAGCGAAACGCTGGTGAGCTATTCGGGGCGCGGGGTTCTGGCGCGGTACAAACTACGCCGTATCGATGGCGTTAACATCCTGCATGGTGACCTGAAATTAACCGCCCTGGTTAACGAGGTGAGCGATAAGCCGGCGGTCGGACACTTCATCACGGCGCCGGACCCCATTACCAAAGAGGTTCAGCGCTACGAGGTCATAACAGCCGCGGCTGATTCTGCCGGTGCTGCGTATTCCATCCAGTTACGGAGGGCGTGATATGTCTAAGGGCTGGAGTATCGACCCGGCGGCGTTTGCCGGGCTGGTGGCCGATGATGTGAGGTTGCGGCAGCGAACCATCGCCATTCAACTGCTGAATGAAATCGTGCAACGGTCTCCGGTAGGGAACCCTGAGCTGTGGGCCATTAATGCCACTGCCGTTCAGTACAACAAAGCGGTAGGAGAGTGGAACGAGTCCCTCTATGCCGACCCTGCGAACCTGACGAAAACCGGGCGGCTCAGAAAAAAAGTGCAGGTTAATGACGGGATGGATATTAAACGCTCCGCTGGCTACCGTGCTGGCACCTTCAGGGCGTCACATTTCGTGAGTATTGGCGCGCCGGATTATTCAGTACCGGACGAACCTGACCCGCGGGGCACGATGACGTTTCTCAACGGCAAAAACATCATCGACCAGGTGCAAGCCTATTCGGTGATTTATATCCAGTCAAACCTCCCGTACTCCGTGCCGCTGGAGAATGGACACTCAACACAGGCGCCAACAGGCGTTTATGCCGTCTCGTTTAATGGTGTGATTCAGGCCTACAAATGACCCTCACAGAAATCAGACACGCTGTCATTTCCCGAATGGCGGCGCAGACCGCTATTGCCTCCGAGTCGGTGGACTATCCCAATGGCCCGGTATTCGACCCCAGCGGTCGCAGCATCTGGGCCCGTCTCACCAATATCTCAGGGCAGGCAGGTGCAACCGAAATCGGGGCGGGGCCGGTCGTCCACAGGACTGGCGTACTCATTATCCAGCTGTTCGTTCCGGTAGGCTCTGGAACGCTGCTGATTTCCCAAACGGCGGATCGGTTAACCGAGCTTTTCGAGTTTCAGGACGACGGAAAACTGAGTTATTTCGCCGTCTCTGCTGTGCCGGCGGGTGAAACCGATGGCTGGTCTCAACTCAATCTTCAAATCCCTTATCGCGCTCTGTAGCGCACAAAAAACAGGAGGCTCCTGTGAGCTCAGGTGCAAAAGTAGTATCAGCGGTAATTCGCGAGACAACCCCCGGCATCACGCCTACTGTGGGCTCATGGAGCCTGCTACGCCGTACCTCGTTTGGTGTGAAGCCAACGCAGAATACTAACGATAACGATGAAATCGCTGGTGACCGCATGGCGCAGGGCGTGTCTCGCGGCACGGTAGATGTCGGTGGCGATGTCGGCACGAGGTTTCGCTGGAATCAGCATGATGATTTCCTTGCCAGTTGCTTCGGCGCTGAATGGGTAAACAACGTGCTGACAATGGGCAACGGGCGCATCACTTTTTCAGTGGCCACTTATGCCGATGACGTGGGTATCGCTCAGATTGCTCGCGGCTGCCAGGTTGGTACTTTCCAGATGGAAATCCCGGGCGGCGGGGATATTACCGCGACCATCACGTTTGCTGGTCTGGACTGGGAAACGAAAGGTGACGATACCAGCTATTTCACCACGCCAGTGGATACCGCCGGCACGCTGCGATACTCATTCAAGGAAGTCACGAATATCCGGCTCAACGGCGTTGATGGCGGTACCGGGTTCTGTGTGGATTCGTTCAATATCCAGTTCGACAATAACATGCAGACCCAGCGCTGTATCGGTACCGGTTCCGCATTCGCCGGAGCAAATATCCCGACAACCTTCACGCCTTCTGGACAGGTCACGCTTTCATGGTCAAAAGCAGCCTGGGAGGTTTACAAAAAAACCTTCACCGGCGAAACGGTACCTTTCAGTTTCACCCTGGAAAACACTGAAGGCGCCTATACCTTCGATTTCCCTGAGGTTCAGATTTCCGGCGACTGGCCGGACGCCGGCAACACCGATATTGTTCAGGTCCAACTCGATATCACGGCAGCTAATACGCCACCGACGATCACTCGCGTTCCGAGTATTCCCGCAACGGGCATCAGCGTAGCGCCGGCCACTTCATCGGGTGCGGTTGGTTCTACGGTTAACCTTACCGCTACGTTAACCCCCGCTGACTCCAGTGACACTGTTGTGTGGACCTCTTCGGACCCGGCGATTGCCAGCGTGGTCTCAACCGGCCAGAAAACAGCGAAAGTCACGCGTAATGCTGCGGGTATCGCCACTATTACCGGCAAAGCGCGAGCCTTTACCGCAACCTCAGAAATTACCGTCACGACCCCTTAATTTTCCTGACCCGTTCCGCTGAGTATCGCGGTTCGGGCTTTTTCATGGAGTTTTTATGCTGATCATCAACCCGAAAATTGACCTCAACGGCGAGCGCTGGTTTTTTCCATACAAAAAGCCTGAGGACAGCAAAAAGAAATTCACCCCTGAGGAGGAGTCGTTGTTTAAACTCCGCCTGCTGGTGGCCAGTAGCGAGAATCCTCAATATCGATCACGTAATGCGCTGGTTCGTCGCCATATTGATAAAATGGATGCTGGTTATCAGGTCGGTACCACGGATTTTGACCTCGCCAACGTGGGTGATATTGATTCCGTTGACGATCTCCTGATTGATAATTGTGCCCGTTACCTGCTGAAAGGGTGGGAAGGCGTGGGCGAACTGGTGGATGGTGTGGAGGTTGCGATCGATTACACACCTGAGCTCGGGGCTTTAATGTTGAAGCAGCACCCGGAACTTTACTGGCAGATCATGGCTGAAGCCGCAAACATTGCTCAGGGTAAAGAGCTGCAGACTCAGGAGACCGTGGGAAAGCCTTAGAGGCGCAGAAGTGGTTAAGTGAGTTTGGAGGGGAAAGGGGAGATAAAGCGAAGTGGAAACGCGAAAAACTTGGACTACCGGCTATCCCCGAACCTGAGATCGACGGTGTAACAGCAGAAATTCTTAATGCCTACGCCATCATCTCCCGATCGCGGCAATACGTCGGCATGGCTGGCGTGCCATTGCCGCTTTCGCTGGGCGACATCGAACGCTACCTGGCTTCGCGTTCTATCCTGATTGACCGTACAGAGTTTGATGCTGCGATAATGGCGCTGGATGATGCCTGGCGCGACGTCTGGGCTGTTGAACAGAAGCGGCATAGCAACACCAAATAGTCGTAGCATTGCCCTACATAATTCATGTGTTAGGATGTTTCCGATTGCAATCTAAAGGAAACGAATAATGAAAAAAACGGTAATGGTAGCTTTTGTTCTTCTTCTCGCTGGGTGTGCAACGAAGCAATATCCGCAAGCTCCTGCGGTAACCGGCGAAGAGTCAGCAGCATTAGACTGCACCGCGATTAAGCAGGAAATTGCCAAAACTCACAGTATCCAGAGTGAGATCGAGACGACGGGGCAATTTGACGGTCGTACGGTACTTGGAGCCCTGGGAGATTTCGGGATTGGTAATGGTATGGCTAAAGGTGAAGCGCGTAAAAAGGCCCAGGCCCGCCTTCAGCAACTTGAGTCCCTTAAAGCTGTTAAATGCTCAGATAACAGCGTTTCGGGTTAATTCTGGTCGCCGCCTCCGGGTGGCTATTTGCTGATGGGGGTAGGGATGTGAAAAAGGTTTTGGTAATCGGGCTTAGTTTAATGGCATTGTTGGGCTGTGATGACAAGTTTCAAATATCAAAGTTACTTCCCCCTAAAGATCCACTATCTGTTGCTGAGATGATTGCCACCGGTAAAGAGGAAATGACTTCCGAATGTAAAAAAGGTGATGTTTCTTTTAACTGCGAATTCCTCTCTGGCGATCTGACCGGGACAGGTAAATGGCATCACACTAAGTTGTACCTGCACAACAGCGGGCGTGTAGATATGATTGTTGACGGTAATGTCTATTATCAAAGCGATATCAGTAATAGCAGCTTTGCTGGTCAGGAGACTACTTCTTTCACGATGAAAGGCGTTAGTGGAGATCACGGCGAAGTAAATCTTGTGAGATCGAATGAAGGAAAATCCTTAAATTTTGAGGCCTATAACAAAAGTGATAAACGGTTTGTTATGGGGGGGGTTAAGTTGCAGTAGCCCACTTAGGTGGGCTTTTGCATTTTGTGCTATTTGAATTCTCACTATCTATTCAAATTACCTTAGCGGTAATTTCTTCTTTTGTAAGCCTATCTTTGGGCGCTAACTGGCGGTTTAATCACTCCAGTAGATGCTCTTTAACAGTTAGGTGGGCTTATGGAATTCTTGAGGGATGATGACCATAAAACCTGATACATCCCAAGTTGCATCCGGAATTTCATATCCGTTTTCTTTTAAACTATCAAAGGTAAGCTTAAATACTGCTTCAAAATCGTCGTCACTTAGGCCTTCAAGCTCAAGATCGCTCAGGTGAATGTGAAATGTTGTATGTCCTAGACGAGCTTTATTTATAATTTCCGTGTACGTCTTTTCATAGACAATCTTGGATAGTTCATCCTTCGCTTTGTTGACGATTTTAATAGCATCTTGAACTGTCGGAAGCTCCGAAAAGGGGATTTCTTCGATAAAACTATGTTCCAATCTACTTACGATCTCAGCATTCATTGAACGCCTACGTTCTTTTGATGACTCTTCAATTTTCTCTTTAAGTTCAATAGGAAGCCTTATTCTAAGTTGGGGATCTTCTCTGCTCATGTTATGCATTTCGCCTACAAAAATTCACAATATGTAAATTATGCCCCACGGTGGGGTTGACATCAATGACGCACGGTGTGACACTTTAATTTGTGTCTCACGGTGGGGCATTTAGGAGGGTAAATGGAAAAGGCAAAAGATATGTATCAGCGCAAGGTGCGCTTCCCAGATGATGTCAAACGTGCCATCGAGCGGAATGGTGAAGAAGAGTGTCGCCAGTTCAATACAGAGCTGATTTACCAACTGCGAAAGGCGTACGGCCTGATTGGAGAGAAAAGTGCTCAAGCATAAAAACGACGAAGCCCTAACTACTTGCGATAGTCAGGGCTCCTTATCGAACAAATCCCGCGAAGGAAATATCGACATGGTTAATTTAGCAATAAAACCTACTGAATGCACTATCAACGTCCCGTTCTACGGCTCTGAGTTGTACGTGGTGAACCACAACGGCGAGCCGTATACCCCGATGAAACCGATTGTTGAGGGAATGGGAATGGATTGGGCGTCTCAATTTACCAAGCTAAAACAACGCTTTTCCAAAGGCATTGTGGAAATCGCAATACCTTCAACTGGCGGTATACAAACAATGATTTGCCTTGCCCTTCGCAAATTGGCTGCATGGCTGAACACCATCAGCCCTAACAAAGTTCGCACAGAGTTCCGCGAGCGCGTGATTCGTTATCAGGAAGAGTGCGACGACGTGCTTTATGACTACTGGACGAAGGGGCAGGCAGTTAACCCGCGCAAAGTGAAAAGATCCACCGCAAAGCAGTTAACGCCACTGCGTCAAACCGCAGAGCGATTGATTGCTACCGGGCTCGGGAGGATTTACCCCGATATATGGAAACTGGTACATCAGCGTTTCGATGTTGAGCACATACACCAACTGGAGCCAACACAGATTGGTGAGGCAATTGATTACCTAAATGCCCTTGAAGGCGAATTATTGCCCCGCGAGCCAGTGTTCACACCCGTTCCTGTGAGCTTTCCCCCGCGTAGCGCAAGTCGGGTCATGCTGTATCTGGATGAAAAGGGCGTAGTTCAGGGGACCTTGCCGCTGCAGGAGGATCAGGTCGTAATGTCATTTGAAGGTTTCGTTAGTTATTTCAGGAAAAAGGGGTGGCTGGTAGCCCCGAAAGAGGAGGTAGCGAAAGGATTAATAGGAGCAATACAAAGTTTGCCATAGCGCAAAAAGAAAAACCGCCAGTTGGCGCTGGCGGTCATCACTAACTAAGCAAAAGGTCCAAATAATGCTTAAAGGTAATTTAGCAGTTCAAGTGCGAGATGTCGATCCCCATGCGTTCCCTGTTATCGAATGGGCTGGCGTACGCGTCGTAACCACCGAAACTCTGGCTAACGGTTATGGGACGGATGAGGTGAATATTCGCAATAACCTTTCCAGAAATCTTGACCGCTTTGAGGATGGTAAGCATTACTTTCTTTTAACTGGTTCAGATTTAAGGGAATTTAAGAACAGAGTAACTGATAGTGGCTCTGTTGGGAAACATGCACGTTCACTTGCTCTCTGGACAGAAAAAGGCGCCGCTCGTATGTCCAAGATCATCGATACTGATGAAGCGTGGACCTTCTTTGAGAGGCTGGAGGATTCGTATTTTCGTCCTCAAGAAACCAGCGGACTACCAATGTCCTATGAGGCGGCCCTTGAAGACCTTTTGGTTAAGGTGAAAGAGAATCGTATCGTCACTGAACAGCGTGACCTGGCGATAAAGGAAAAGCTCTGGATCGCTGATAAACGTGAAGCCACGGCGATGGCAACAGCATCAGCAGCTGTTCGCGCTAAAAACAAGTTGGCCGAACGGGTAGGGGAAGGAAAGAACTACGCCGCTATCATCCCGGTAGAGAAGAAACTTAACCAGAAGTTCCAATGGCAGCCACTTCGTAAATGGTGCCGGGAGAATGGCGTAGAGCCCCACGAAGTTGACGATTCGCGCTTTGGCACCGTTAAGTCGTGGCCGCGCGAAGCATGGCTTGCTGTTCACGGAGTGGATCTTCGTAAATTGTTCTAACAACCAGCCCAAAAATGTAGACACTTACCAAACCCGCTTAACTGCGGGTTTTTTATGCCCGGAGAAAGGTAAATGACAGAACAAACATCCCGTCTGGCTATTATTATCGACAGCTCTGGGGCTGAAAAAAAAGCCGATAGTCTGGCTGTAGCTCTCGACAAAATGACCCAATCCGGGGATCAGGCTGTCGCCACCATCACCAAAGTATCCCGAGCTACCGATGAGGAAAAAGCGGCTCTTGATAAACTCCGGGCAGCCATTGATCCCGTTGGCGCTGCTATCAATACCGTGGGCCGTCGCTTTAGTGAACTAAAAAAATACTTCGATAAAGGACTAATTGACGAAGAAGAATTCCGGTCCCTGAAAAAGTTGCTTAACGAAACTACCGATGAATTGACTGGAGTTGCGAAGGCGCAACGTGAGGCTGAAAAGGCTGGGAAGTTGGCAGCTGCGCAACAGGAGGCACAAGCCCTAGCGTTCCAGCGCATGCGGGATAAATTAGATCCGGTTTCAAGTGGTTTAAGGTCGTTAAAAGAACAGCAGAAAGAGATCTATCTGGCTGCCCAACGCGGTGATTTAAGCCTCGAACAATACGATGCCTACAGCAAAAAAATTGCGGAAGCTCGTCGTGAACTGACGGGGGAAGCTCAAGCCCAACGAGATGCGGAAAAAGCAGCAGCGGATGCAGTTAAGCAACAGGAGGCGCAAGCTCAGGCATTTCAGCGGATGCTTGACCGCATTGATCCCCTGTCGGCAGCGCTTCGCAATCTTGAACAGCAGCAAACTGAACTGAATACGGCTCTACAGTCAGGAAAAATTAATCCTGCGCAATATGACGCCTACAGCAAAAAACTGCAGGAGACTCGCCGGGAGGTAACCGGAGAAGCCCAGGCCGAACGAGAAGCAGCAAAAGCTCATGATGAACAGGTTGCCGCTCTGCGACGCCTGGAGGCTCAGATAGATCCTGTAGGTGAAGCTTTTCGGCGCCTGAACGAACAGCAGCGGCAGTTGGATAGCGCCAAAGCTTCTGGGCTGCTATCGCCTTTGGCGTATGATCGCCTGAACAGCAAACTTTCTGAAACCCGTAGTACGCTGGAGAAAACAGGGGCCCAACTCGATAGCACAAGTATGTCAGCAAAACAGACTGCCTGGGCTATGAGGATGATCCCCGCTCAGATGACGGATATCGTCGTCGGCCTGTCTACCGGGCAGTCACCGTTCATGGTGCTTATGCAGCAGGGTGGCCAGTTGAAGGATATGTTTGGTGGCATAGGGCCAGCAATTAAAGGTGTTGGCACCTACGTCATGGGGTTGGTTAACCCCTATAGCGTGGCTGCCGCTGCTGTTGGGTTGCTCACCTATGCCGTCTATCAGAACCGGCGGGAAATTGAAGCTGCAACTAAAATCGCTACGACATCACTCGGCGTGACCGGGGATGCGGCCGAACGACTGGCGCTTAATATGGTTGCCATCTCCGACAAAACCGGGCAGGCGATTGATGACGTCGGCAATATGTTCATCACTACGAATGACGGCGCCAGCGAGGCAATAAACAAATTAATTGATGTCGGTTACAGTTACGACGAAGCACGGCAAAAAGTTGCTCAATACAAGAATTCTGCCAATTTTACAGCGCTGAACGCTGATATTGACCAGCATCGCCGGGAGATCCTGAAAATAGGTGACTCCTGGACTGCGGCGGCAATCAAAGTCAAAAATTATTACACTGCAGCAGATAAAGGCAAACAGAACGTAGCACTTGGTGGGGTTGTAGACCCGACGATGAGGTTTATTGGCCAGGCTATCGAGCTGCGGGGGACCATGAATGATCTGACCATCCAGGGTAATAAGGCAGTTGCAGAATCAGTTGACTGGATAAATAAAGAGTATTTGTCCGCAGACAGAGTTGCCAGTGCAGAAGCTCGCCTAAAGGAGGCCAGAGCACAGTCCAGGAAAATAGCCTTTTCAGGAAATAAGGAGGCGATTGAACAGGCTAATGCCCTGATTGCTGTGCGCGAGAAGGAGCTTGTGCAGGCCAAAAAAAGCCAGCAACCAAAAAAGAAAAAGGAGAAAGCCTACACTGAAGATGGAGCAACCCGACTCCTTGACCAGATAAACCAGCAGACCGCAGCAATGCAGTCTCAACTGGACGCCAGTGACAAGCTGAATAGCGCAACCCAGGCACGGGTTAAGTTCGAACAGCAGATCGCGGACCTTAAATCTAAAACGCAGCTCACAGCCGACCAGAAGTCGATACTTTCCCGTTCTGATGAAATCCTGCAGGCCTACAAGCAGCAGGAGGCACTGCAAAACTCCGTTAAGACGTTGGACGACTACCGGAAAATGCAGGAGCAAATCGCGCCGAAGGAAGTTAAGCAAAACGACATTCTGCAAAAACGTCTGCAAATACTGCAGGAAATGGTGAGGCTAGGTAAGTTAAAAAAACCAGAAGCTAATAAGCAAGCATCTGACCTTATTGCCAGCATGCCATTGCCTGACTCCGTTATATCCGCAGTGAACAAATCAGGAGGAACGCTTACTTCTGGGGCCACTAGCCGCGATTTGTCCGGTCAGGGGCTAAATATGATTGGCCTACAGGTTGACCCGCAGCTTGAAATTATCGAAAAGCTAAAAAAAGCACAGATAGACTATGCCGAATGGATGAAGGTTCAGAATAAGTTAATTGCGCAGGACACCATTCTTACCGAGCAACAGAAGGCTGATCGGTTGCTGGAAATAAGGAATAACCAGCAAGCACTGGATGCAGCGCTTTATGTTGCCCTGGCTCAATCTGCGCAAAACTCTTTTTCCCTCATCACCGACTCAATGGGCACCATGTTCGGCGAGCAGTCTGCGATGTATAAAGCGGCCTTTGTAACACAGAAATCATTCGCTATCGCCCAAGCTGCTTTGCAACTCCCCATGGCGATGGGGCAGGCGCTGGCCGGGTTACCGTTTCCGGCTAACCTGGCTGCCATTGCCCAAGTCATCGCTCTTATGTCCACAATCACTTCCAGCATAACGAGCGCAGCAGCCGTCGGCTTCTCCTCTGGCGGTTATACCGGACCGGGAGGGAAGTATCAGCCCGCAGGCGTCGTCCACAAGGGGGAATATATCTTTGACCAGGCATCCACGAACCGCATCGGGGTTTCAAACCTTGAAGCGCTACGAAACGGGCAACCGCTTGATGCTACGTTGGGCCGCTCTGGGTTCGGTACCGGAGTGCAGAACGTCAGCAATAATCAGCAAACGACTGTAATCCAGCCTAACGTTACTGTGCCGCCAATAACCATTAACGGGAACCCGTCTGATGCGACTGTGATGCTTGTACAACGGGCCGCTCGCGATGGTGCCAAGCAAGGTTATCAGCAGGTAGCTAGCGATCTTGCTAAGGGGGTTGGGCAGGTACATAAGGCGCTAACTGGTGGTTATAACACTGGCAGGAGACAGGGATAATGCCTGATATCTACTACCCCCACGATTCTCTCCCCATGCCACTACAGGAGGGCTATGGGTTTCAGCCCGTTAGCCCCCTGAAACGTACTGATATGAGCACCGGCCGTGCTCGGCAACGACGGGCTTACACATCAACGCCAACCCAGGCAACCATTGCCTGGTTCATGGAAACAGATGCTCAGGGGCTGGCTTTTGAAGCATGGTACCGTGACTCACTTTCGGACGGCGCTGCCTGGTTCATGATGAAGCTGCAAACCCCCGCTGGCGTTAAGTTCTACAAATGTCGTTTTACGGATATCTATCAGGGGCCGGTGCTGGTGGCCCCGATTTACTGGCGGTATTCGGCGACGCTGGAGCTGTGGGAGCGTCCGCTTATCCCAGCGCCGTGGGGTAATTACCCAGAGTGGATTGTCGGGAGTTCATTGCTCGATATCGCTCTAAATAAGGAGTGGCCAAAACATGACGATTCTTAATCGGCTTTATGCCAGCAGCGGATCGGAGGTGATAATTGAAACGCTGCAAATCAATATTGGCGATACTGTTCATTATTTATGTAAGGGCTACGACGATATTACAGCCACGACCGAAAATGACGCTGTTATTACCTTCTCAGCCGCGGCTATCGATATCGCCATCCCGGCCAGAAACAGCGACGGTACACAGGATTTGCAGTTTGCGATCAGCAATATCGATGGTGAGGTGAGTACGGCTATTCGCCACGCCCTTGCAAATCTGGATAACGCCTCGTTGACGTATCGGCAGTACGTTTCAACAGACCTGAGTGCGCCGGCGACGGTTCCCTACACCCTTGCGATTAAATCGGGTTCATGGACGGCAATACAGGCGCAAATCACTGCTGGTTACATGAATGTACTTGATACGGCCTGGCCTCGCTTCCGCTACACGCTGAATGAATTCCCCGGTTTACGCTACATGAATTGAGGTTCCTCCATGTTCAATCCTGATAAATACCGTTCAGTCACTTGGCTGAAGGGGGGGCGCGCTTACCCTGAACTTGACTGTTTCGGCATCGTGAATGAAATCCGGCGGGACCTCGGGCTATCTGAATGGCCGGACTTCACAGGTGTCACGAAAGACGGCGGGGGGCTCGACCGTGAGGCAAGAAAACTGATGCTGCGCCTTGAACGCTGCGAACCTTGCGAGGGGGCCGGGGTAGCTTGTTATTCCGGGTCTACCGTAAGCCATGTAGGGATTGTGGTGATGTTGAATAACCAGTTGCAGGTCGCGGAATGTAACCCTGGTTCAAACGTGACATTTATACCCGTTTGGCGCTTTAAACGTCGGTTTATCAAAGTGGAATTTTGGCGATGACGATACGTATATATCCTTCGCGGCTGCCGGGTGAGCCGCTGGAGAAACATGAACATGGCTCGCTGACATTGCATCAGTGGCTTACAGGTAATGTCAAAAACTACTGCATTGATGACCCACAGCCCATTGCTGTAGAGATTGATGATCGGTCTATTCCTCCATCTGAGTGGGCTTTGTGCCAGATCAGACCTGACAGCGATGTGAAGATTTACCCCGTCCCATATGCAGTTGGGTTTGCTATTGCCAGTCTTGTGATTGCAGTGGCTTCAGCTGCTTATTCAATCTACATGATGAATAATATTGATACCGGTGGTTACACCTCTTCCAACGGTATCGGACTTGACCTAAACCCAGCGAAGGCAAATAACGCCCGTCTTGGCGATCCTATTCGTGAGTTATTCGGTCGCTATCGCTTTTACCCTGATTACGTTGTGCAACCGGTAACGCGGTTTGACCCGGATGACCCGACCCGCATGACAGTTGAAATGCTGATTTGCCTGGGTGTCGGCGATATTGCATTCACAAATGGAGATATCCGTGTCGGTTCGAGTCCTGTCACAGCACTTGGTAGCAAGTTTACCTACAACGTCTTTCCACCCGGCGCAGACGTGTCAGATGACCGTCGTAGTGAAAATTGGTTTAACAGTACAGAGGTTGGCGGGACATCGAGTGGATCGGGGCTGGATATGGCCCAGACGTCGCCTGATTCCACGGATATCACCGCGGATAGCATGACAGTTTCTGGCGCATCGGTAACGTTTTCTGGTCTTCATGACGACAACAATGACGATGAAGAGGATGCATTACCTGAATCCTGGGTGGAAGGGGCGCTGGTGACGATAACAGCCCCGGCCAATTTTGCTGTTTCTACCTCATCAGGGTTTAGTGTGCTGGCGAGTGACACCCTCGTGGAGCTCAACCCTTCGGTGGGAATGCCGGTAACGTTGGAAATCAACGGATCGGAATATGGCCTGTTCATAGCCACTTACATCCCTGGTCAGGCTGCTGTGCCGGGCGTGGGTGGAACTGCCGCAGTGTTGCGCGGGAATGCAGCGCCGACCACCTACGATTTCTCAGTAACGGGACAGACGTTTACCCTGACGTGGCATGCGACCACGTATACCGTTTCGCTGGTGGCGGACTACGGAACTATGTCCGGGTTGCTCGCGGCGATTAACGGCGGGCTGACCGGGTCGGGGTTGGTCGCCCATGATGACGGCGGCGTGGTGCGCATCGTGGAGTTTTCGAGCCCTTGGCGCGGAGGGTCCATCACAACGTCATCACTTCCGGTTTCCGTTTTTGGAGATGCCCCGGAATTTACCGCTGGCACGGCATCCAGTGGCGGTACGCCGGCGATTACAGCAAATGTCACCCTGGCCTATGGTAGCGCCGCCGGGGCCGCTTTCTCAGGTATCCCTGAAGGGACGCAACGGCTGGCACTGTCACATCGCGGTAATGAGTACCGTATTGCAGAAGCCGATGGCACGACGGCAACTGTTCAGCGGATAATTGATGGCGCCGTTGACGCATACTGGCCCGGTTTTTCACCGCGCACGATGATCGACTATGCGGCTACCGGCATCAATGACAATAACACCTGGATGGGGCCTTTCCTGGCCTGCCCCGAAAATGAAGTGGTGGACGCATTCGAGGTGAATTTTTCGTTTCCTTCGGGTATCTGCGGTTTCGACAGCAAAGGGAAAAAACGGATCCGTCATTGCGAGTGGGAAATTCAGTACCGGGTTTACGGCTCCGGCAGCGGCTGGACAAGCAGGCAGGGTGTTTATGCTCTGCAGAACGTCAATGGTCTGGGTTTTACCGAGCGGTTTAATCTTGACGTGGTGGGCCTGGTAGAGGTCCGCTGCCGCCGGCGTAACGAGCAGGGTTCGAACAACGCCAGGGATTCGATGTTCTGGCATGCTCTCCGGGGGCGGTTGCTGGCGCGGCCGTCATCATATGCTGGTGTGACGCTTATGGCGGCCACGGTTGAAACCGGCGGGGTGCTGGCGGCTCAGTCAGACAGGCGCGTCAGTGTTGTTGGCACGCGCATTTATGAAACAGGCGCAGCGCGGAGCATCTCCGGTGCGCTGTATCACGTAGGCCATTCGCTGGGGCTGGCAATGGATGCCGAGGCGATCGATGTGCTGGAATCCACATACTGGACGCCAGGTAGTGAGTATTTTGACTACGCCACTGGCGATAGTATTTCATCCCTCGAAATGCTGCAAAAAATCGCCAATGCGGGGAAATCGTATTTCCTGCTGAGTGATGGGCTGGCATCGGTTGGCCGGGAAGGGGTCAAAAACTGGTCCGGCATTATCAGCCCTCATGAAATGACAGAGGAGCTGCAAACTACGTTCTCTGCGCCGTCGGCTGATGATTACGATGGCGTCGATGTGACGTATATCAATGGCACGACATGGGCGGAGGAAACGGTGCAATGCCGGACGCCAGACAACCCAACGCCGAGGAAGGTGGAGAAATATACGCTTGATGGCGTTCTCGATCAGGATCGGGCTTATCGGATTGGCATGCGGCGCCTGATGAAATATCTGCATCAGCGACTTGGTCACACAACCAGCACGGAGCTTGATGCGCTGGTCTATCAGTTCGGCGATCGCATATTGCTCACCGATGATATTCCGGGCAATAAAACGGTTAGCTCTCTTGTCGTCGATATGACCACTACTGGTGGACAGACCACGTTTTTAGTAACAGAACCGCTCGACTGGTCGTTTGAAAATCCCCGGGCGATTTTGCGTTATCAGGATGGTTCTGCCTCCGGTTTACTGGTGGCCACGCGGGTAGGGGATTACGAACTTTCGGTTCCCTGGCAGCCGGCCTTTGATGACATCCTTCTGGACGATCCGTGCATCGAACCGCCACGGTTGATTTTCTGTAGCTCCACACGCAGTTATTACGACGCTATTTTTGACGAAATAGGATCCCCGTCAGACGGCACCTGCGCGATAACTGCTCGCCAATATTCCGACATTTTCTATCAGTACGACGACGCTACCTACCCCGGCAACGTCGCTTAAAACCCCTTTAAATCCCCGATTAACTTTTTTCGCTTAAACCCTCGTTTAGGCGAACGCTATTTTTTGGAGCAAAAACATGGCCTATGTTCCACCCGTGGGGCAGACAACAGACCCCGATATTTTCCTGGAGAACGTGAAACGCGCCGATGAACTGGTGAACGGGCCGCCGGCCACCATTCCCGACCGTGGCGGGGAACCTCTTTATACCTGGCGACTTCAGCAACAAAAAATGGAAGATACGCTCGATAACTTCCAGGAAAACGGCGGCGCTCTGGGGTTTGGCTCGCGTGATGAATTGCTGGCCTATACGCCGGATAAACCAAACGTCCTAGCGGTCGATACCAGCACCGGAGAGCAATATCTCTGGACAGGCACAGAATGGGTTTCTTCGGAATACCAGGCCAACGAGAAAATCAAAATGCTGAACGAAACCATTCAGAAAGGTAACGCCAGCGAATTAATTTTCAAGGTTGTCGATCTTCTTGGCTGGCGCCAGTTTTACGCGCTGACAAGCGGGGAGTTTGGGACAAAACTCACCCGCATAAAACCTGACGGAATAGAATTATCTGAGTTCAATCTGAAATTCTCCGAAGAGGCTGGATTTTACTTTCAAAACTTTATTGGGCAACGCTTGACGGTCATTGATGAAAATGGCGTTGTTGCTCCGAAGAGTCTGCGCGCGACAGCTGCCGGGGCTTTCGGAACGGATGCTGCGAGACTGGCCCGGAATGGGATTGTGTTTGACGGCGGTAATGCCCGGATCGATATCTCTGGCCCTGAGTTTATCAAGGCGGCCGATATCATTGGCAGAACTAAAACTGTTGTCGATAGATACGGGAATTGGGTCGGGGGCGGGGGCGGAATGTCATTGCAGGACAGGAGCGATATTCTGAACGCTGAGAACCTCAATTATTACAGCCAGGTCCGTAGCCGATACAACACAGACATCGAGCGTCTTGTGTTTGCACTTACGTTAATTCTGGGCTCGGGCCAGTCGCTGGAATCGACTCAGGAGGGGTTCCCGGCGCTGAGCACGAGTGTTTACGAGAATCTGGGTAACCTGATGCTGGGTGATAGCCCGCGGCCAAACAGCAGGACCGCCGCGAATTTCACCCCCGTCGGCACGCCGGAACTGAAGCCGCTAAAAGCTGTTGTGCAAAGCTCGGACGGCTCCACGATTTTGACTACAGCGCAAATTTCTGCGTTACCTGCCGGCGCACCTAACGAAGGTGAAGGTGCAGTGGCGACAGTTAACATGCTTCGGGCGTTGTTCCTGCGGCAGATGTCGTTGCTAACTGATCCCTCTCGCGCATTCGTGCTGGCAAGCTGTGGGGTGAACGGTAGGACCATTGAGGCCCTTTCGAAAGGGGCAACCCCTGAGCTGTATAATCGCGTTCGTGAAGCTGTGACCAAAATTAAAGCGATTGCGGACAGCCAGGGTAAATCGTTTGGTATCGGCGCGATTTTATTTGACCAGGGGCAATGGAACTATAACCCAGCTTATGGGGGGGATGGTACCCGTGAGGGATGGAAGTCTTTATTCCTCAAATATTACGATGATCTGGTAACCGATTTTTGTACCGGACAAAATCCCCCTGCAGTGTTCATGAGCCAGACCGGGGCGGGATATACAAGCGATACAAACGAACTTGCGATCGGGATGGCCCAACTGGACCTGGTGACGGCCGGCGGGAATTTTTACGGCTCCGGTACTACCTACCAGTTGCCGGATAAAGGAGGTCATTTAACCAGCAACGGGTATCGGTGGCGATCTCAGCAGGATGCAAAAGTTGCATTCCGTGTGCTTGTCCTTGGCGAAGGCTGGGAACCGTTACATTGCGTCAGCGCGGAAGTTAAGGGGAATGTTGGCCTGCTCTCTTATGCGGTTCCTTATCCTCCCCTCCAGTGGGGGACGCCCTATGTTGGCAGGACAGCGACCACTTACGCCGATAAGGGGTATCGTGCTACCGATGACAACGGATCACTTCCCATTGCCGCGGCTGAAATCGCCGCAGATACGGTAGTGAAACTGACATTCAGCCGTACCGCCGTCGGTACCGTGAAAATCTGGTATGCCGATAAGACGGTGCATAACGGTAATGGCTGCCTGAAAGACAGCGATCCGTTCCTGGCTACGGAAAATTACGTTTATATCGCGGGTAGCGGCCAGTACGCCGATGAGAATATCCCCGAACTAGTGGGGAAACCGTACCCACTTCATAACTGGGCCTGGGCTCAGGTCATTACCACGATTGCAGCATAAGGAAAATCATCATGGGTATTACGCTTTACACCAATAATACTGAATCCAGCATTTCAGAGCCTGATGGTTATTCGCCAGGATTTGATACAACGTCCCTCCGCCGGGCGGAAATATTTACGTATACCGGGATCGGAAATAATTTAATGCCCGGTGAAGATTTACTCATCACTGTTGGCTCACCATCGTTTATTGATGGAACGCCATTTGTTTCATTCTCTAATAACGCGTCGGTTGCACACCTGAACCTCGGTATTCCTGACAGTGGGGCCCAAACCTGGTTTGCGCTTTTCGATCCAAATAATGACGCATCACAGCGCATTGTTATGGGAAGCTATACCGGCACGAGTGCAAATAATCACCCTGGAGTCAGCATACTTATTGAAGCCAGTGGTGTGATGCGTTTGTCTCAGGGTTATCATAACACCTCGACCGATATTTACGGCGTGGCGTATGGTGATGTATCAACGTTCCACAAAGAAAAACCGATGCTGCTAAGTCTGGTTCTTGATGGTGGGAAAAGCACCCTGACAGACAGGACGAACAATATCGTAACGGGTACGATGTTAACCGGCCCTCTTGAGCGAGCGCCGGCAAATATCCGGGTTGGGAAGGGAGGTGTGGGGTTATGGGGTTCAACTACGGCTACAAGCCGGATAGGTGCCTACCTGGTGTTTGATCGGGTATTGTCTGAGGAGGAACAGGCCACGGTACATGCTTATCTCCTGCGATGCGTCCAGGCGAAATTCCCCTCTGTAACTTTCTGACTTAGCAGTGGCTATCAATATCCCCAACTATGTTTCTGATCTGACCAGAAAAATACATCTCGCATATATAAGAATTTTCTTAGAGGATGAGCCGTGCGCAAAGACGTACACACAGCAATAATGTCATGAAGTTCTTTCCCCCAGGGTGTGCCTGCCCGGGGGAATTTTTTCTTTTTGTCGGTTTTACGTCAGCTTAGTGGCGCATAGTACACCGGGCGCGAACCGGAAATGTAGCCGCCCCCATCACGCCCCCACTCACCGCAGAAAATCCCCGCCGCACCACCCAGCGCATTATGCCCCCCACGAGACAGCAGTGCCCGCTGTGCAGTTATTGCTGTCGCCCAGAACCCGTCGGCCTTAAAGTCTGCTGGGTTGATGGTCAGCGGGAATAGCGCCAGCAGCTTCAGCTTGTTGAGTGCCGCCGCCGAAATTGGCTGGCTGCTGTTATTTTTGAAATCCGTAAACAGGTTCTGGCCAGAAACCGGGATCTGAAGAGAAAACGGCACATTAGCCGACGTCAGGGCCACTCTGACGCTGGTCGGTGTGGTCGCCACGTAATCCCCGCCCGCAATCGAGCCGGTAAATGTCGGGGTAATAAACGCCCCGGTAATCGCATCCAGCGCTTTCCATGCAGCAGATGTCGGGGAGATATCAGATGCGAACAGCGCAGCGTTGTTATCGGGCAGGAACTGCAGTTCACCGGCCATCAGGCGGATGCCATAGTTGTATTCCGCGATATTGCCGCACAGATCAGAAATCCCCGAGAACGTCTTGTCATGCCGCCAGTCAACCGGGCCCGAACCAGTAAACGTGATGCCCGTCGTGTTATTTTTATCGCCCGGCTGGCGACCATCCACGCGCCGGCCGAACTCCGCCGGGTTATCAGAGGAGAACCCCCAGTTGGTGTTGCCCAGCGGTTGCGTGCCGGCTTTGAAGGTTTGCAGGGCCAGCAGGGCGTATTCCGCGACGGTCATTGCGTGCCAGCCCGCGCCGCAGGCTTTCGCCGCGCTGTAGTAGATATAGTTGTCCGGGTTTTGTGAGGTTGGCACGGAATTCGGGAGCGACAGAAATTCCCCGTTTTTAATCAGCCCCTGATAGGTGCCGATAAATAACTGAGGGATTTCTTTCCCGTCAACAATAAATGCCGGATGTGTGCCGGTGCCCAGGCTCGGATCGATAGACTCAATAGTGGCCTTTGGGATGATATTCACAAACGACGGCTGGCCCTTTGCCGTGTAAAGCACCGTCTGTGCGCCGCCGCTGGCAGCTTCTACGGACTGACGCAGAGTGTCTTTAATGATGATGGTTGACATAGTTAGCCCTCGTTATTGTTGGGAGTAGTTAAAATAGGTGTCCAGATATGCCAGTCGTGCTTTAAACCACGTCAGGATCTGGTCAATGCTGGTGACGTTTAATGATGGTTGCGTGGGCCATTTTTTAATGTCCGCTTTTACTAAATCCGGTGAGTATTTGCTTTGAAATTGTTTAAGCAGAAAATACAAATTATCCGGTGAAAAAATCCCCTGATTGCGTAAATCCCCATAGCGTTGATTAACATCGTCGCCATAAGCACTCCTGACTTTCATCCAGAATAAATTTGCGCTTCTGTCAGTCCCCGGCACTGTGTCAGGCAGGTAACTAATCGTCGTCCCCTCAAATTTAAGGCCATAGGTTGTATCGAGGTCATAGGGCATGAAAAACCACTTAACCCCATCCCACGTAATAAACTGCACGTTTTTGGTATTGTCATTCGCCCATAAATCAGTCGCGCCAATGACGGCCAGCAACAGATAAAAATCAATGGCGTTATTTTTATCGAGTTTAGTGGCGATGTTTGCAGTGAAATCAGCCTGTCCTGATGATGCAAAAGCATCCCATGCCTCTAATGCAGCCTGCGTGGCTGCGGTCTGCGTCTTTGGTGCTTTAAAACTGTATTGCGCCTTCATGGCATCGGTGGATAATTTTTTAATATCCACCCATGCCGTGTTGGCATCCATCGAAATATGTATCTTCAATGGGTCGTTTTTAGGGATATTATAATTTTCCTTTTTCTTACCGACGGCCAGAGTGCCAATGCCGTAAAACGCATCATTGACGTACAGTACCGCCGGATAGCCGATCGGATGAGCGCGGGCGCCGGTAGGGAACCCATCAGGCCCGACTTTTCCCACGTAGCAATTATCGATATCCCGTTTCGGCCAGCCATGACGGGAATCCATCATCTGCGACCACAGCAGGAATGATGCATACTGCCGGGCGTGAGTGTTATCAATCCAGTTTGATTTAAACGTCCACTCATCGTGCGGGATGATATCGCCAATCTTTAAATCCATATCCTCATCACGATCTGCGGTTGAGCTGAACGTGATATTGAGATTTTTTTTCGGGAACGTCGCTGATGTGTCACCCTGCACCTCAAAGGTGCTGTAGAACGAAATAACTTTTCCGTCAACATCGAGACGCGCCGTTGTCGGATATTGACCAGCATTTTTATTCGGGGGAACACCACCCGGCGAATTAACGGAGATTCGAATAATTCCTGCCGGCTCACCAAACACAAAATGCGTATCCAGCAGTGGCGGCGATGCCGTAGCGGAGTCTGCCGGGTCGAAGCCCTCCAGCGCAGATAAGGCAACGACCAGTTGCTGGATGATCATCAACCGCGAAAGTTGATTTTCCGGGCTCAGGTAAGCTAACTGACTGTCAACCTCACTAAGTGTGGCCGCGTGCAGCTGCTGCGCCAGATAAATGCGCTGCAACGCGATTTCATTTGCATCCGATTTATCCGCGGTGTCACTGATTGCAGTGATCTGGTTCTGTTGACCCAGATATAACCGCTGTAACCACTGTTCTAACCCATACAGCCAGTCTGTCGCCTGCTGGTTATTATCATCCACGTTCTGTGCCGTATCGTTAATGGCGGACATTTGAATTTGTTGTGAAATATACAGCCGCTGTATTGCCAGGCTCAGTACATTTGCGATATCCGCAAACTGGTATTTATTTTTTGTCCACTTCATCCCGTCCCAGAACCAGTAAGCGCCGGTCGTACCATCCAGCGCCAGGACGTTCGGTTTATCCGGCGTAAATGCCAGCAGTTGCTGTTCATCGGCGAACGCCAGCACACCGCCGTTTTCCTGATACGCGGTCAGCACATCTGCGGCCATCGCCATTATCTGGCGCCATGAGTACAGTGGGTCGCCAGCGCGGTCGGGAACGGTGTCCGCTGGCCCGTTAATCAATTTATCCATGCGCGTGGCATTATCGAGCAGGACCTCCGGGGAGGTGTTCCCGAGCGGTGGAATAAAGGCCATGTTTTTGCTCCAAAAAATAGCGTTCGCCTAAACGAGGGTTTGTGCGAATGATGGGAGCTTTTTACAATCAGTAATTTCAAGGAGTTATAAATTGCTGATTGGCTATGCGCGCGTGTCCACCGGGGATCAAAGCCTCGATTTACAGAAAAACGCACTGATTCGTGCAGAATGTGAGCAGATATTCGAAGATACAGCGAGCGGGAAGAACTCCCGGCGGCCTGGGCTAAAGCGCGCCCTGCGGCGACTCCGCCCGGGTGATGTGCTGGTGGTCTGGAAACTGGATCGGCTGGGGCGCAGCGTGCGGGATTTAATCACGTTGGTGTCAGAGCTGCAGGCGCGCGGGGTGAATTTCCGCAGCCTGACCGACTCGATCGACACTTCCACGGCCGCCGGCCGCTTTTTCTTTCACGTCATGAGCGCGCTGGCGGAAATGGAGCGCGAATTGATAGTGGAGCGTACGCGCGCAGGGCTGGCAGCAGCGAGAGACCAAGGGCGTATTGGTGGCCGCCGGCGGGTTATGACCCCTGATGTCGTCGCGCGGGCGCGCCGGATGCTGGAGAACGGCGCAACCCGGCAGCAGGTTGCAGATGTGATCGGGGTAGGGGTGAAGACCATTTACAAATATTTTCCTGCTGCCACGCCAGCACAATCATTACGTTACATCAGCGATGAAAATTGATAGGCACAACGTTTATTGATCTGGTCAATCTGCAAAACATACTGTATGTGCAACCAGCGTTAATCATGAGGCATCCTGCTGCAGGACAAAATCAACAACGCTTTCCACGCCTCTATCTCTCGTAACCCGAAGGGGTTCGTGTACTTACGCACCCACGAGTTCGTGCGCGCGCTGCAGGAACGAGGAGTTCATTTCTCTGGCCGCGAGGCGAACCAGTGGATAGAACATCACCAGACGTATTTTGTCGATAAGACAACCGATGAGTCAGAAAACCGACTTTGATGCTACGCAATATGGGGAGGGTGCTCTGATGGGTTTTTCGTCGCCAGCAGATGATTATGCAGAATCCTTAACAGTGGACAGTGATGACTTTTGAAGGAGGCGGATAGCCTGGACGCCAGGTGCGAAGAATAGCTGTCGATTTTAATTGAAGGGCTTCCCCAAGACGATATATAAGGGAAAGCCCTTCATTATATTCAGGGCAAAAAATTGAATATCACATATACCAGCGATCAACAATTTTATTATTGTCAAAAGTTATGTTTAAAGAACGAGCATGATACTCGGTATCGCCTGAGACTTTACCCGACGCTTTTGTCGCTGCGCTGGAAGCTGATGAAGCTGTTTCTGCCATACCAAGAGCGCTGGAAACTGCACTGGCACCCGGTATATAACTGGCTATTGAGCTTGCCGTACTGAGATTACCGCTTTTATCATATGTCCATGATACGGTTCCGTCTGAGTTCATAAACTGATCATCCGGGGTACCATAAATAGCCTGAACTTCTGCTTGCGTTGTTTTGTGCGGAACTATATGGGCTTTTACATATGATGAACTGAATTTATCTTCTCCAGTTGCACTGCAACCAACTACAAGGAATGCAAGCAAAAGAGAAGTAAGATATTTACGCATATAAAACCTCATAATCAATTAGTTAAAGTTCCAAATCAATCTCGATTCGTAAGTTTCTGATTCTGCAGGCAAAGATGTTACGGCAGAAAGCAGAGTATTTTTTACCATATTTCTTAACAAATGTTTATCTTTTTTAACCTTTAGTCTCGGATGAGGTGAATAGTATCGGTCAATGATCACATCTAAGAAGTATGTGGCTAAGGCATTGCGATTTTCTCGATTGAAATACGGTATTTCTGGAATGAAATGTCGAGTGGTAATCACTCTCCGCAGCGAAAAAAGAGATAGCCCAAACTGTGATGGAAATCATGGTGATGTTGAATGGAGAAAGTGAAAATTGATGGTTTCTTGTTGCAAAAATGCTCATGAAGTTGTAAAAAAATTGCAGTGAAGAATGTTTTTTTTGTGTTTTTTTTCTGTTTGAACCACCACAACGACATTGCTTGAGGATAACTTGATGAAAATTAAATTAATTGTTTCTTGCGCTCTTCTGGGGTTCGTTTTGTCTTCGCCAGCGATGGCATCTATGGCGAGAAGTTGCAGTGACCCTAATTACCATTGGTATGAGTATAGTGGGATTGAAGCAGCAACCTGCCTTTTCAGTGGGCAGTGGTGAATTTTATCTTTTATTTCATTTGATTATGGTTGTATCAATAATTTGAATTGAATCCTATTTTAATGTAGCTAAATATCAGATAAATGTTATTAAGGCATAGCGCCAAGATAGCGTTCTGGCTATTCAAGAACCCCACCCGACAACCGCATGTCAGAGCTGCCGGGTGGGGTGTAGTGACTCAGGCAGGAGATCACCATTTGCGATTCTAATCAATCTTTTTGCTTTTCTGCAACTTGACGAATTTGTCATGCAACGTTTTCGGAAATAGCTCACTGTAAACCTGCCACAAAATATTCAGCGACCGATGCCCGGTAACCTGGGCTACTTCATGGATACTGAAGCCCGCCTCCAACAAACGACTACCCATCGCGGCATAGGTCGTGTACCTCAGATCCTCAATCCCTGGCGCGCCTCGCACGCGACGACACATGTCGGTAACCGTTTTCTCATTTAAGGGAATATCCTTTCATCATGATCGAGGGGGATGGTGTAGATGTTCACTGCGTTCGCTTAGCAACAGAACTTTGGTACCGGACGCGACGTTGTAACGTCTGATAGGCTCGGGATCATAGGCGATATCACGATCAGCTTCTTCGGCCAGATAGGCTAAATATTCTTCTCGAGTCTGTGATTGAGCAAAACGTCCGCACATGGATACCTCCAGTTTTCAGACTGAAAGTAAAAGAGGGGCATATAGGGGGCATTGAATGAAAAAAAGGGCAAAAAAGGGCATTAAATTTGTAGGTTGGCGTAGGTTAGCGTTATTCGTGTGGGGCGGCAACTGGCTGTATTTAAAGGTAAAAATAATAAATTCAGGGGGTTGCGATTATTTAAAAAACTTATCGAGGTTATATTTTTCTTTCTTGCTAATTTCTTGATTTTGCAGCATTTAATGATAGCTCAATTCATAGTGTGGCGCACGCATTCTGCTCACAGCTCTGCGGGCGATCGCAATTAATGACGTCTTACATTGATGAGTAGAAGTCTGTGGCGTGTATGGTACGGATTCGCGATGGGGATGTCAGCACATTTCAGGCGGTTTAGCCTGACGATGAGTAAGATAAAAAGCCCGCCGTGACGGCGGGCTGAAGAGGTTAACGCACCACCAGCACCGAGCAGTCGGCGTGACGGACAACCGCCGCGGCGTTTGAGCCGAGCAGGTAGGTCGTAATATCCGGACGGTGAGAGGCGATGATCACCAGATCTGCCGGAAGCGTTTTCGCCAGTTCCAGAATATTGTCTTTCGGCGAGCCTTCCTTGACATGGAAATGGACCCGGTCTTCAGGAATGGCAAACTGGGCCACGATCTCTTTCAGACGGGTTGCAGATTCCGCTTTAAACTCATCCATTGGCGGCAGTTCGGTAGTGTAAGCCATCCCCAACGAGGCGTAATAGGGAAGGGATGGAATCACGGTCAGAAAGTGCACCTCGGCATCATCAATGCGCGCCTCGGCTTCAACGTGGCATATGACGCGTTGAGTTAATTCTTTATCTGAGATATCAATGGGTACAAGAATTATTCTGGCCATAAAACCTCCTGTTTAAGTAACCACTTAAAGTGTACGCCATCCTGGTGGATTATGTACCCTATCCGGGTCACATTTTGGCTTTAGCTGCACCGGCGTTCGCTAAATTTCCCCTTAATGACGCCATCATAAAAACGGCCTTTAGACACCACCTGCAGGAAATTGCGGAAGATGCGTTCGGGCACCTTGTCATATTGCAGCGTGGTATTGTCGCGAAAACGAATTTCGAGGATGCCAGAGGCTTCGTCATAAGCGACGGAAGCAATTCGGGATGAGTTAACAGGATGATGATGCATGACAGGCGTCCTTTTACGACAGGCTTTACAGGCAATATATCATCCATTGGGCCACTCTTTTAATACTGTAGCTATATTGTTTTGATTTGATTGAAGTTGCTGGCGTAATGCGCGGCCAGCGGCCTGGGCGTCAGCCCGCACAGGGCCGGCCTGGAACGGGGATGTTGTCATCACGAACGCCATCTTTGCGCTGGTTTATTCTGCCATCAACCCAGGCGGAGATATTTCACCGGAGGCGACAGGCGGCGCCAGCGCCGATCTGTTTCACCTGCGCTTATTGTTGTGGTGCGGATCGGAACGCGCGTATGCAGGAGTAAACAGGACGGCGATGGCGCCGTGGCGTTAATTTTCTGTTTTTTATGAAAGTCGCCATTTTAATTTTTGCAGCGATCGAGGGGGGGGCCGAATATGTCGTCAGTAGAAATATAGTATTAGCGGCATACTGCCTAATCCGGTTGCGGATGTCGGCTTTAGCGCCGTCGGCCGGGCCCGCCGCCGCGCCATTCGCGCTGGCATGTCCGCGGGGGGACTGACTGCTATTTTTTATTTTGCTCTCCTGGCGGCGCGTAGGCTTATGCTCAAAGCGAAAATTAAGACTGGGTAAATAATCGATGATCCGGTGATGAATTGCGGCAGAGTAAATAACGCTGCGCTGATGGTGATAATTACTGTGAATATATGGTATGAAAATATATATAATAAAAATTATACACAGGTCATGTACAGGCGTATTATCCGCGTGTTATATGCCTTTATTGTCGCCAGAATTTATTATTGCCGCCGCATTGTGCAGCAGGTGTATTTTTAGCGGTAGAAATGACAAGCCCGAATCAGTATTCGGGCTTTTTTTATTGCTGGGGTTCTGTACGCCGCGGCTTAACTTTCGGTCACCGGCTTCTCCGCTTTTCCGGCCATCTGCGCCAGGAAGTCGTAGCGTTTTTGCAAATCCGCTGCCGCATCTTTCCACAGCTGCTCCGCTACCTCCGGCTGCTGCGCATTGAGCCGACGGAAGCGTTGCTCGGTAAGCAGCGTTTCGGCCAGCGCGTCGGACGGCGGGCGAGAATCCAGCGCCAGCGGAAGTTTGCCCTCATCCGCACGGCGCGGGTCGAAGCGATACAGCGGCCAGAAGCCGGTCGCGGTCAGCTGACGCATCTGATCGTGACTCAGCGCGAGATCGTAACCGTGCTCTTCGCAGGGGCTGTAGGCGATAATCAACGACGGGCCGGGGTAGGCTTCCGCCTCCTGAATCGCTTTCACCGTCTGATTCAGCTGTGCGCCCAGCGAGATCTGCGCCACGTAGACATGGCCGTACATCATCATGCTGACGCCGAGATCTTTCCGCGCCTTACGTTTACCGTGTTCGCCAAACTTGGTGACCGCGCCGAGCGGCGTGGCTTTCGATGCCTGGCCGCCGGTATTGGAGTAACACTGGGTATCGAGCACCAGAATGTTGACGTTTTCGCTCAGGCTGAGGACGTGATCCAGCCCGCCAAAGCCAATGTCATAGGCCCAACCATCGCCGCCGATAAGCCAGATAGATTTTTCCACCAGCGCGTCGGCATCGGTGAGCAGCTCCTGCGCGTCGGCGACGCCGGCCAGCGCCTGACGCAACGCCGCCACCTGTTCCCGGCGAACCTCGGGCGTCGCTTCGGCCTGCAGCGCGTCGTTCAGCTCCGCCGGGATCTTATCGGCAAACTGCGCCAGCAGTCGCATTACCCGCTGGCGATGCTGATCGACCGACAGACGGAAGCCGAGGCCGAATTCGGCGTTGTCCTCGAACAGCGAGTTCGCCCACGCCGGGCCACGACCGTTGGCGTCGGTGGTATACGGCGTTGATGGCAGGTTGCCGCCATAAATGGACGAGCAGCCGGTGGCGTTGGCGATCAGCATCCGGTCGCCGTACAGCTGGGTCAGCAGTTTAATATACGGCGTTTCGCCGCAGCCGGAGCAGGCGCCGGAATATTCAAACAACGGGCTGATCAGCTGCGAGGTACGAATATCGATGCGTTCCAGCTTGCTGCGGTCAATTTCCGGCAGCTTGAGGAAGAAGTCATAATTCACTTTCTCTTCTTCCACATGTTCCAGGCGCGACATCATGTTGATGGCCTTGATTTCCGGGTTCTGGCGATCTTTGGCCGGGCACACCTCCACGCACAGGTTACAGCCGGTGCAATCTTCCGGCGCGACCTGCAGCACATATTTCTGTCCGCGCATGTCGCGGGATTTGACATCCAGGGAGTGCAGGCTGGCCGGGGCCTCTGCCATGTCCTCCGGCGAAACCACCCTGGCGCGAATCGCCGAGTGCGGGCAGGCGGCCACGCAGTGGTTACACTGGGTGCAAAGCTCTTCCTTCCAGATGGGGATCTCTTCGGCGATATTGCGTTTCTCCCAACGGGTGGTGCCCATCGGCCAGGTGCCGTCCGGCGGCAGGGCGGAGACCGGCAGCGCATCGCCAAGCCCGGCCAGCATCGCGGCGGTGACGGTTTTGACAAAGTCCGGCGCGGCGTCGGATACCACCGGCGGGCGATTCGGACTGGCGGCGTCCACCTGCTGTAACGGCACTTCAGCTAACGATTCACGCGCCAGCGCCAGCGCCTGCCAGTTACGCTCAACCAAATCCTGGCCTTTGCTGCTGTAGCTTTTGGCAATCGCCCCCTGCAGTTCGGCCAGCGCGCTGTCGCCCGGGAGAATCTGCGTCAAATGGAAAAACGCCATCTGCATGACGGTGTTGATACGGGCGCCAAGGCTGCATTCGCGGGCGATCTTCGCGGCGTTAACAATATAAAAGCGCGCCTTTTTCTGATTCAGGGTGGCCTGGACTTCCTGCGGCAGACGCGACCAGACCTCATCGGCGCTGTACGGCGTATTGAGCAGGAAGATTCCGCCGGGCTTCAACCGTTCAACCATCTGATATTTGTCAATAAACTGTAGCTGGTGGCAGCCAACGAAATCAGCCTGCGAAATTAAATAAGAAGAACGAATCGGTTTTTCACTCACCCGCAAATGCGAAACGGTCAGGCCACCGGCTTTTTTCGAGTCATAGACGAAATAGCCCTGCGAGAACCACGGCGTGGAGTTGCCGATAATTTTGATGTTATTTTTGGTCGCCGAGACGCTACCGTCGCTGCCGAGACCGTAGAACAGGGCCTCCAGCTTGGCCTCCGCCGGCAGAGTATTTTCTCCCAGCGGCAGGGACAGGTTGGTCACATCATCGTAGATCCCGACGGTGAAGCGCGGTTTGGGCCGGGCTTCGCGTAATTCATTGAAGATAGCCAGCACGCACTCCGGGCCGAACTCTTTCGACGACAGGCCGTAGCGCCCGCCGATGGTGCGCGGTAAGGTTTCCCGCTCGCCACGGTTAAAGGCTTCCGCCAGCGCGGTCATGATATCGAGATACAGCGGTTCCGCCTGCGCGCCGGGTTCTTTGGTGCGATCCAGCACGGCAACCGCGCGGGCGCTTTCCGGTAGGACTTCCAGCAGATGGGCGGCGGAGAAGGGGCGATACAGGCGCACTTTCAGGACGCCGACTTTTTCACCGCGGCTGAGCAGTTCGTCCACGACCTCTTCACAAGTGCCGATTGCCGAGCCCATGATCACAATCACGCGTTCCGCCTGCGGGTGGCCGTAGAACTCGAACGGTTTGTACTGGCGTCCGGTGGCGGCGGCGAAGTCGTTCATTGCCGTTTCGACATGGTCGTACACCGCGTCATACCACGGGTTGGTCGCTTCCCGAGACTGGAACCAGGTATCCGGGTTGGCCGAGGTCCCGCGAATGACCGGATGTTCCGGGTTCAGCGCACGCAGACGGTGCGCGTCAATCTCTTCCTGCGGCAGCAGACTACGAATGGTGTCGTCCGCCAGCGGGGCGATTTTATTGATTTCGTGCGAGGTACGGAACCCATCGAAGAAATGAATAAACGGCACCCGGCTTTTAAGGGTGGCGATATGGGAAATCAGCGCAAAGTCCTGGGCTTCCTGTACGCTGCTGGCGCACAGCATCGCGCAGCCGGTCTGACGTACGGCCATGACGTCGGAATGGTCGCCGAAGATGGATAGCGCGTGGGTGGCGACGGTACGCGCGGCGACGTGCAGGACAAACGGCATCAGCTGGCCGGCCAGTTTGTACAGCGTGGGGATCATCAGCAGCAAACCCTGCGATGAGGTGAATGAGGTGGAGAGCGCCCCCGTTTGCAGCGCGCCGTGTACGGCGCCAATGGCCCCGGCCTCCGACTGCATTTCCACCACGCGCGGCACATCGCCCCACACGTTTTTTAGCCCGTTACCGGCCCAGGCATCCGCCTGTTCCGCCATCGTCGAACTGGGCGTAATCGGGTAGATGGCGATAACCTCACTGGTGCGAAACGCGACTGAAGCCGCCGCGCCATTACCGTCGATAGTAATCATAAGAAGACACCCTAACATTGCGCAAAAAGAAGGGACCGCCAGACAGCCGCGGATCCTGTAATTATAGTAGTTAGTATAAGGGCATTCTCTATACCCTTGAAGTTATGAGGCTTTCGAGTGCACAAATTGATCCATGAATTCTCCCTGAAGGGGGAGAAGGGAGCGAAGGAGGAGGGCTGATATCTTGCTGATTCTGGTTCAGTTCTCGCGATGTTTCGCCCGCCCCTGGCAACCCGGTCAGCCGCCTGCGCCGCAGCGATTTTTAGCCGTCCCAACCCCCTGCTGTCTGTGCCGATGTTCCATGCTTACATGGGCGTTGCTGACAGCAACGATAGAGCTACAGAGTGGCCACGGGCTGGCAATGCGGGGGCCATGGGGGCGAGCGAAACGCCCCGTGCCGCTCACCCGCAGAGGGTGTGAGAAAGTGCATTATGCAGATGGCAGGGTTTTATCGTGTTAGATGCACAGAATGCATGGTTGAACCCGGGTCCATATGGACGGTATCATCCTGTTCTGTTCCGCCATTAGCTCAACCAGGCAAGAGCATTGCTTTGTGACAGGAAGTAGGGGCCGGGGTTCGAGACCCCGATGGCGGACCACTCTATCTAATCTTCGCCATCTCTTTCTGATAGTCAGAGTACCTGATGATAATCAGACGACCATACTTGCTTCTGGCGATGTACATGGGAAAACCAGTTATTTCATCATGACCGACGTGCAGTTTCCAGCCTCGACCGGCAAGGCTGATTTCAATTGCTGCACATTGCTGTATTATCAGGGTATTACGAAATATTTCCCACGCAAAAGGGAGCTGCTGCGACTCGATGAGCAACGTGTATCGGGCCGAATATCGGCTGAGTTGTTTTCTCAGACTGTACATGGCATCCTCGCCGAAAAAGCCCAGTCACTGGGAAGTTTGTTGGCAGCAAATTATGCAATAACGGGTAAAGGTTGCGGCATGCCTCCCTGTTGATGTTTAAATGATAATCATTATCATCTGTGATGTAAACAACCCTGCGAATGGCAAGGGGTAAGGCATCCGGTCACTCTCCACGAACTTTTCCCGCGCCTTGCCGCCAAAATAGAACCCGGTATTGGGCGGATCACTCTTAACCGCCGGCTGAAAGGTAGAATCATCGCGATACGCTTACCCGCTGGCCCGGCCTGTCAGCCACGGCGCCCGTCGCGGGTAAAGATTGACCACCTGTTCACCCTTCTCTTTTCCTGACAAAATCAACGATCGGCCGGGAAATTTGCTAGAAAATGTTAATGAGGCGCATAAATACGTATTTCGCCTCTCGACGTCCGGCTCTACGCTGCCTATTATTCTTGGGTTTGTTTATTTTAAGATGTTTCTGAGGGAGAGAGACGATGCGAGCTGCGTTTTTAATGGGGTGTGCCGCGTTATTATTGTCGGCCTGTAGTAGCGAACCAGTACAACAGGCAACCGCGGCACACGTGTCGCCGGGCATGCGTGCCGCGATGAGCAGCTCCGGGCAGGCGAATTGCGCGATGGTTGGCGGCTCGCTCTCCGTGGCACGCCAGCTTGATGGGTCAGCGATCGGGATGTGCGCCTTGCCTAACGGTAAGCGCTGCAGCGAGCAAGCCCTGGCGGGCGGTAGCTGCGGAAACTACTAATTCATAAGATCGGCGAGCTTATAGACCAGCGTCCGGTCGGCGGTGGCCAGCGTCAGCTGACTTTCCGTCAGATCAACCTGTGCGCCATCGCGCAGCATTTTGCTCAGGGTGCTATCCAGCGCATTCAGCCCGGGATCCGCGCACAGCATGCGGGTCATGGCCAGCGTTTTCACCTTCAGCTCGCCGTCGCTGATTTTGCCTTTGCCGCTAAAGCGGTTACACATATTGCCTGAAACATACATATCTTCGCCAAAACTCAGTTCCAGCGGTTTTTCCCCTGGCTTCAGCCCCTGACCGTCAACGCTGGTCAGAACAAAACGATGGTGCTGAAGTTGCTCTGCGCCGGTGGAGACCTTGCTGTTGTAGACGCAGCCAGATAACAGCACTCCTGCCGCCAGCAGTGCAGCATACTTGTTCATTATTCCTCCAGAATAGCGATCGCATTGATAAGTTAAGCAGAGTGTAACTTTACGGCAGGCGATTTCTGTGGGGCTTATCTGAAAGTGCCCCCCGCGGAGGGAGGGCACAAAAGGGCAAGGACGATCAGACCAGCGCGTTCGGGCAGGTTTCGCCGTTATCGACCTGGCGCAGGTTGTCCAGGGTGGTTTGCGAAATACCGATCAGCGCTTCGGCGGTCAGGAAGGCCTGGTGCCCGGTGAACAGCACGTTGTGGCATGCCGAGAGGCGGCGGAAGACGTCGTCCTGAATGACGTCGTTGGACTTATCTTCAAAGAACAGGTCGCGTTCGTTCTCATACACGTCCATTCCCAGGGCGCCAATTTTCTGATGTTTCAGGGCATCGATAGCCGCCTGTGAATCAATCAGCGCGCCGCGGCTGGTGTTGATCACCATTACCCCGTCTTTCATCTGGTCAAACGCCGCATGGTTCAGCAGATGATAGTTGTCTTCGGTCAGCGGGCAGTGCAGCGTGATGACGTCGGATTGCGCGTACAGGGTCGGCAGATCGACATACTCGACGCCGAGATCCAGCGCCGCGGCGCTCGGGTAGGGGTCGAACGCCAGCAGGCGCATACCAAAGCCCTTCAGAATCCGCAGCGCGGCAACGCCGATTTTGCCGGTACCGATCACCCCGGCGGTTTTACCGTGCATGGTAAAGCCGGTGAGTCCTTCGAGGGAGAAGTTGGCATCACGGGTACGCTGATAGGCGCGGTGAATACGGCGGTTCAGCGACATCATCATGCCGATGGCATGTTCAGCCACCGCTTCCGGTGAATAGGCCGGGACGCGAACCACCCGCAGGCCCAGCTCTTTCGCCGCATCAAGGTCGACGTTATTAAACCCGGCGCAGCGCAGGGCGATGTACTTCACCCCATACGCTTTCAGCTCTTCCAGAACCGGGCGGCTGCCGTCGTCATTAACGAAAATGCATACCGCTTCGCAGCCGTTGGCCGTTTTCGCCGTTCTTTCGGTCAGCAGAAAGTCGAAAAATTCGAGTTCAAAGCCATATGTATCATTAACATGCTGAAGGTACTTTTTATCGTACTGCTTCGTACTATACACCGCGATTTTCATAAGACTTTTCTCCAGTGATTATACCGCCACGGTAGCATATTTAAAATAATCACACAAATATTAAAAAATAGTTTAGCTTGCTGGTTATAATGATAATTCTAGAGCATATCGCTGAGTAGAGGTATCTCTTTAAAACACAATGTGTTTTACCAAAAACTCACGCTGAACGCGCCGGGTGCCAGCAGTATCAGCGGCCAGAGTAAACCCGAGCTGATATTAGCCAGTTGAAAGCGCCAGAATGGCGTGCCGCTGGCGCCGCTTGCCAGGGGAAGGGTAGCGCGAAGCGGGGAAAGAAAGCGGCCGAAAAACACCGCCCATGCGCCGTGACGCCGGAGAAATATCTGGCTGCGCGCCAGCCGTTCATCGCGCAGCCAGCGCAGGCGCAGCAGGCGATGCTGATGGCGGCGTCCCAGCCACCAGGAGAGCCAGAATCCGCCGATTGCCCCAAGACTGGCGCTTAGCCACATTAATAAAAAATGCGTCAGGCTGCTGGCCGCCAGCGGACCGAACAGCAACAGCCCGGATGTGCCCGGCACCAGCAGCGAAATCAGCGCGCAGGATTTGCTGAACGTCAGCAAAAAGACCAGCAGCAAGAGCAATGCATAATAGCGCTGTGCGTATTCAATGAATGAAACAATCAATTCCACGGGATCCGCCGGCTTCTTTAATCGTATACCACGAGTGTGGCAGCGGGCGGTTAAATGACGGCTAAATAGGTCATGGACAAAATTTCACCGTAGCGATGGCGGCGCAGCAACTATTCTTAGGCTGGATGGAAACTTTAACTCACTGGTCGAACGTGCCACAATAAGCGCTACTTTCGGCTTTTACTTTTGTTGAATCAGGATATTACTGCCCATGAAGGGTAAATATAAAGCCGCCATCGCGCTACTGTTAGCACTTATTCTGCTACCGCTGGCTTTGCTGTCGACGCTAACCCATTGGGTACCCACGCTGGCAGGCATCTGGCTGCCCGCGGGCACCCGTATCGCGTTTACTGACAGCCCGCGCCTGACGCGCTCCGGGTTACGCATTCCCGATCTTCGCTATCTGGTCGGCGATTGCGAGCTGGCGCGCATTACCGACGCTCAGCTTTCGCACCCCAGCCGCTGGCGGCTGCACGTTGACGAACTCGATATCAACAGCGCCTGTCTGAGCAAGCTCCCGGAAAGCGAACCGGCGGCCGGCGCGCCGCGTACCCTGGCGGAATGGCAATCCATGCTGCCCTATAGCTGGCTGACCATTGACAGCCTGCGCCTCTCGCCGTGGGAAAAGTGGCAGGGGCGGCTGGTGATGTCGTTGACCCCGCAGCAGCAGGATATCGGTTATAGCGGTAAAGAAATCACGTTGCAGGCGCGCCTGCGCGGACAGGCGCTGACGGTCAGCGACTTTTCGGCCCGGCTGGTGGACGGCCAGGCGCCGGTTAAGCTCGCCGGCGAGTTTCATATGCCGCTGGTGCCGGACGGTTTACCGGTTGATGGCCACCTGGTCACCACCTTTGAATTCCCGCAAACGGCAGGGCTGGTGGATGCCGAACTGGAGTGGGAGAAGAACCGCGGACAGCTGGTCGTGACCCCGCGCGGCGAGGTTGAGCCGATGCTCGATTTGCCGTGGGAAATCACCCCGGAGCGCATGACTATCAGCGATGGGCGCTGGCATACCGAATATGCCGGCTATCCGCTGAACGGCCGGGTGGCGCTGTCGGTCGGCAACTGGCAACAGGGCACCGAACAGATGCAGGTCAGCGGCCGTCTGAACGTGCTCACCCAGGGGGACGCCGGTAAAGGGAACGCGGTTCTGACCATCGGTCCCGGTAAACTGAGTATCGACGACAGCGACATGCCGCTGCGCTTGACCGGCGAGGCCAAACTCGGCGACCTGATCGTTTATGCCGCGCTGCCGGCGAATCTGCACGGCCCGCTGGCCGCACCTGAACTGGCGTTCCATCCCGGCGCGCTGCTGCGTTCCCGCGGGCGGGTTATTGATTCATTAAACATTGATGAAATTCGCCTGCCGCTGGCTGGGGTAAAGGTGACCCGGCAGGGCGTGGACGGCCGCCTGCAGGCCATTTTGCGCGCCCACGAGCAGGAAATGGGCGATTTCATGCTGCATCTTGATGGCCAGGCCGATAATTTTATGCCCGATAGCGGGCGCTGGCAGTGGCGCTACTGGGGCGAGGGGCATTTTACGCCGATGCAGGCGCGTTGGGACGTAAAAGGCGCGGGGGCATGGATTGACAGTGCGATTGTACTCAACAGCCTGTCGACCGGCTTCGATAAGCTGCAATACGGCACTATGCTGGTGAGCACGCCGCGCTTGACCCTGGACCAGCCGATCCACTGGCTGCGAAGTGAACAACACCCCAGGCTTAGCGGCGCGCTGTCGCTCGACGCGGGGAAAACCACGTTTAGCAGCGGCAGCGAACTCCCGCCCTCGACGTTAAAATTCAACATCGACGGACGCGATCCGACCTGGTTCCTGTTCAACGGTTCGCTGCACGCCAACAAGATCGGCCCCGTGCGGGTGACCGGGCGCTGGGACGGTGAGCGGCTGCGTGGCCAGGCCTGGTGGCCGAAACAGTCGCTAACGGTTTTTCAACCGCTGGTACCGCCGGACTGGAAAATGAACCTGCGCGCAGGGATGCTGTATGCGCAGGTCGCCTTCTCGGCGGCGGCAGACCAGGGATTTGAAGCCGGCGGGCATGGCGTCTTAAAAGGCGGCAGCGCTTGGATGCCGGATAATCAGATCAATGGCGTCGATTTTGTGCTGCCGTTCCGCTTTAGCCAGGGGGCCTGGCAACTGGGGATCCGGCGGCCGGTGACGTTGCGTATCGGCGAAATTGTCAACCAGGTGACGGCGAGCAATTTGACGGCAGACCTGCAGGGGGCTTATCCGTGGAGTGAAAGCGACCCGCTGCAGCTCAGCAACGTCAGCGTCGATATTCTCGGCGGCAAAGTGACGATGCAGCAGCTGCGGATGCCGCAACACGATCCGGCGCTCCTGCGCCTGCAGAATATCTCCAGCAGCGAGCTGGTGAGCGCGGTAAATATCAAACAGTTCGCCATGTCCGGGGCCTTTAACGGCGCGCTGCCGCTATGGCTGGATAATGACCAGTGGATCGTTAAGGACGGCTGGTTAAATAATCCGGGGCCGATGACGCTGCGTCTTGATAAGGATATGGCGGATGCGCTGGTCAATGACAATGTTTCCGCGGGCGCGGCGATTAACTGGCTGCGCTATATGGAGATCTCCCGCTCGTGGACGAGCATCAATCTCGATAATCTGGGCGTGCTGACGCTGAAGGCGACCATCAGCGGAACCAGTCGCGTCGGGGAGCAGAGTAATACGGTGCATTTAAACTATTCTCATCAGGAGAATATTTTCGACCTGTGGCGCAGTTTACGTTTTGGCGACAATGTGCAGGCATGGTTTGAGCAAAACGCCGTGCTTCCCGTGCAGCGCTGTACGGACGGTAAAAAGTGTAAGGAACAACAATGATGAAATTGCTAACGGCGGTGCTGGTCACGATGCTGCTGGCGGGCTGTACGCCACGGATCGAAATCGCGGCATCGAAGGAGCCGATCACCATCAATATGAATGTCAAAATTGAGCATGAAATTCATATCAAAGTGGATAAGGACGTTGAAGAACTATTGAAGTCGCGCAGCGATCTATTCTGAGGTGGCAATGAGAAAACGACGGTTAATCGTGACCCTGGCGCTCGGTCTCCTCAGTACATCGGCGATGGCGTTGACGCTAAATGAGGCGCGTGAACAGGGGCGGGTAGGTGAAACGCTGAAGGGGTATCTGGCTCCTCTACGTCAGGACAAGGAGACGCTGGCGCTGGTAAAACAGATCAATACCGCGCGCAGCGAAAGCTACCAGCAGCTGGCGGATGAGAATAATTTGCCGGTGGATGAAGTGGCTAAAATGGCCGGACAGAAGCTGGTGGCCAGGGCGCAGCCGGGGGAATATGTGCAGGGCCTTAACGGCAAATGGCTGCGGAAATCGCTCCCGCAGTGACGCGTCGGCTTGTCGCTGACTGAGCGCCGCCGGCGATGACGATTCTTTCATCGCCGGCGGCGAGGGCCGGCCGGGCTTAAACGTTTTCGACGTTCAAAGACCGTGACTAGCGATGTTGCTGTAAAATTTTCAGGAAGTCCTGCTTGTTTGAGATTAATGACAGCGCGTTGGCAATGATCTCATCGCTAAAAATAGAGGCGATCTCCTTCAGCACATCGATGTGCTCCTTTTCTTTGGCAATCACTCCGATAGCAATGAACATGACGTTGCTTCTGTCCCAGATGACGCCATCAGGAAACTGAAAAATTTCCACCCCGCTCCTGATAATGATCTGGCCTGCAGATTTCGGCAGGTGCGGGAGCGTAATCCCGTTACCTAAGAAAGTGGAGACCTGGCGCTCTCTTTCCTCAAGAAAAACGATGCAGTCTTCGCTGACATAACCTTTTTTCCTGAATTCATCACCGAGTAGTGACAGGACTTCGGTCTTATTTTTAGCCTTGTAGCCAAGGTGCAGATTATCTGCCGTAATGTTATCGATCATAGTGGGCCGCCTCTGCGCCATGATTAATCAGCACATCGTTGTTATTAGAGGATAACTCTTCTTCCAGTTGTTCCAGGGATTTGTTGGCCGTTTCCGGCAGTGCGGTAACCACAAAGAGAATGGCCAGATAGTTAATCGCGGCAAAAATCAGGAATACCGGGCCTAAACCGAGTTTGGCCTGCAGCAGAGGAAACAGATAGCTGACAATCGCATTCATGATCCACATGAAAAACACCGAAATGCCCATCGATAGTCCGCGATATTTCAACGGGAAGAGTTCGGCTAATACCACCCAGGTAATAAACCCCATGGTTCCTTGCATCACCCCGACAAACAGCGCGCCGAGCAGCCAGATCGCCGTTGCTTTGAGATCGCCGACCAGAGTGTAATCGACGCCGGCAATAATCAGGTGCAGCGTCGCCATAATAGCAAAACCATAAATAATAATGGTCTTGCGTTTAAAACGGTCAACGAGGAACATGACCCCAATCAGCATGCCACCCACCGAGAACACGCCGTTAAGTACGTTGCATATTAATGAAGTTCTTTCGGAGAATCCGGCGGTGCTGAGAATTTCCGTACCATAGTACATAATGACGTTAACCCCGGTGGTTTGCTGCAACGCCGCCCAGATGATACCCACCAGCAGTAATTTAAAAATCCATGGCGTATTGATGATAGTGATAAAGGCGTTTTGGTTACTCGATTTTCTCGCCTCTTCGATGTTGATTAAGGTCGTAATATCTTCATATTCCTGGATGGCCCGTTCCGGAGAGCGAATTTGCTTTAAGACTTCCAGCGCTTCTTCATTGCGGTTCTTGCTGACCAGCCAGCGCGGACTTTCCGGCGAACGCAGCATCCCGACAAATAAACAAATGGCGGGAATGGTCTGGACCATTAACATATATCTCCAGACTTCAGGGAGGTGTCCCCAGACGATGCCAATTACGGCGTTGATAGCGAATGCGGCCAGCTGTCCGATAACGATCGCCACTTCATTGAGGCCGGTGAGCCTACCGCGCATTTCGGTTGGCGCGACTTCGGAGATAAATGTAGGCGCGGTCACTGAAGCGCCGCCCACGGCATAGCCTAACAAGAATCGGGAAATCAGCAGAACGGTGATATCCGGGGCCAGAGCAGACATTAATGCGCCGATGAAGAAAATAAATGACAAGCACAGCAGGTACTTTCTGCGGCCGAAGAAATCGGCAAGCGTGCCGCCGAATACGCTGCCAATGGCGGCGCCAACCAGCAATACGCTCATGACCAGACCTTCCGTTGTCGGAGTCAGGGCCATATATTGTTTTAGTGAAGAAAATGCACCATTAATAACCCCGGTGTCATAACCAAATAGCAGGCCACCGAATGTCGCCACTAAGGTTATTTGGTGCAGGCGTTTTCTTTGCTGTAGGTTCAGATTCATGATAGCTGACATTTTCATACCTTTTATTTTAATTAACGGCACGGAAAAAGTTTCGCTTCAGGTTCGCGCGATAGCGTATGGTCTACCGCCGCGGCACGGCGGCGAATTATTTTTTCCGGTGCAATTATTCGCGCTCACCATCATGCGTTTAATCAACATGGGCGCTGAGGCTTATTTTTGAATAACGGTGTGTTATCAGTATATCTGGCATATTTATTCCTCCGCGGTGGCTATTTAAACGCTAACCCAACAACGTTTTTGCGCGGAACTGGCGATGGCTTCCAGAACCTGAGAAACACGCAGGCCTTCCTGGAAATCGGGCCATAGCGGTTCATCTGCCGCGATGCCGTTTATCAACTCGCCGATTTCAACCGTTTTCTGATCGTTGAAGCCGAAACCGTGCCCGGCGGAGACGCAGAAAGCAGAATAGTTGGGGTGCTCAGGACCAATGAGGATCGTTTTAAAGCCCTGGCGGGATCGGTCATCGTCATGGCGATAGACGTTGAGTTCCGCCATCCGTTCCTGGGTGTAGCTAATCGTCCCCCTGGTGCCGGTCACAACGAACGTCAAACCCATTTTACGCCCGCAGGCAATACGCGATGTTTCAATGACGCCCATCGCGCCGGACTCGAAGCGCACCAGGGCGCTGGCCTGATCTTCATTCTCTACGCTGCGCATTGTTTGCGGATCCCGCGGATCCGGGCGTACCGGGATGACCGTCGTCATATCACCGGAAACTTCTTTTATGCCGCCGACTAAATAATGGGCCATATTGACGATATGGGCCGCCAAATCGCCCAGCGCGCCTAAACCGGCCAACTCTTTTACACAGTGCCAGTCGATAGGGGTGTGTGGGTTAGCCAGATAATCTTCATTATGCGTACCGTAGAAATGGACGATATCTCCGATTTCGCCGCGATCGATAATCTGCTTAGCCAGCTGCGCCGCGGGATTTTTCATGTAGTTAAATCCTACCAGCGTTTTGACTCCCGCCTGCTCAGCTGCGGCGACCATCTCCCGGGCGTCGCTGGCGGTTAAGGCTAACGGTTTTTCGCTATAGACGTGTTTGCCGTGTTTAATCGCTTCCAGAGCAATAGTTTTATGCAAATAGTTCGGCGCACAGATATCCACGACATCAATGTTGGGGTCCTGGCACAGCGTTTGCCAGTCGCCGGTGTAGCGATTGAAGCCAAAATCCTGCGCTTTTTGTCTGGCTAAATCTTCGTTGATCTCTGCCACCATCTCCTTGACCAGCTTGCCTTTCAGTTGAAATACCGTCGGGGCCTGAGCGTAGGCAATGGCATGACAACGGCCAATATAGCCGGTACCGATCAGTCCTACTCTTACTTCCTTCATCTCTCCTCCTTGTTAGCGGGTTCAGGTACCGCTAAGGGTCGTCAGGTTTTGTTTTATAAAGAGTAATATGACGTTTTATTATGAAATAAAATCACAAACATATCTCAATTTGGAAATTTTATTTCATTTCATTTTGTTCAGAAGAGGCTGAATTTTCAAGAGGGATAAAAAAGACATGGTGTAATATGTTGATTTTTAATGCTATTTATTTTGGCGCTTTATGAGTTAAGGAAATTCAACATATTGAATTAAAAGTTAAAATTTTGATGGGAATCACACTTCTAAATCCGCATGATTAATATTGAAATTTAAATTCCATTTTATCGGTTGTTGGCGAGTTCATGTCTTTAGCGGCAGGAAGGGAAATCGCCTGCGCGCTACGCCGCATGCGCCTCGCACGCCCGGGCCGGGACTCGCGGGAGAGGGTCAGACGTTCAATAGCGCGTGCAGGGGGCCGGGGTAAAGAGGCGCGGGCTGCGTCAATCCTCAACGGCAGCGCTTGCGGTATTCTCCAGGCGAAACGCCAAAGCGCTGCTTGAAGGCGGTGGAGAAGTGGCTGTGGTCGCTGAAGCCCCAGCGATAGCCAATCCCCGCCAGTTTTTCATCATCGTGGGCATTGCGCAGCGCCCGGGCGCAGAGGTCGAGACGGCGGTTCTTAATATACTGCGCGACCACCAGACCCTTATCGGCAAACAGCCGGTACAGGCTGCGTACCGACATGCCGGTTTCGCTGGCCAGCCATTCCGGGCGCAGGTGCTCCGCCTGAATGGAATCATCGATTAAATCCATAATTTTCTGAAACTGCTTCTCCCGACGCGAGGGCTGGGCATCGTGATGATGCAGCATCGGCCGTAGCAAACAGACGATAGCCTCCAGCGCCGCTTCACTCTCGCTTGCGGAAAGTCCGGGGCTGCTCATGCTCTCCTGCAACAGCCGCTGGCTGAGCTGCACCATCGGCAGGGATTTTTCCAGCCGCGTGGCGATGCTGATTTCGCTGCCGCGCAGCTGCTGTTCGAGCAATGGTCGGGGCAGCAGCAAAGATGCCTGGCGTGAGGTTTGCTGCCAGAAGATTGAACATGGGCGGGAGGCGTCAATCAGGGCGATATCACCCGCTTCCAGCACCGCCTGACGATCGTCCTGTTCGATGGCCGCCTGGCCGGAGAGCTGGAACACGGTATAAAACCAGTCATCGTTATCGCGCTTAATTTCATCGCGGGTGCGGAAGAGATTAACGCCACAGGCGGTGACGGTGCTGACCTTCAGGTTACCGGCGTAGCTGGCATCGATCTCGCCGTGAAAGCGGCCTTCCAGCGGACGGGCGGCAAAATGGCCGCAGACCTGATTGATTTTCGCCAACCAGCGCTGGAAGTCCTGTCCGTTCTCCACCGTCGTCATAACCCGTCTCTTGTAAAAATAATGTTTTGGCATTGTTGCATTTACGCTGCCGCATTCAAGAGCGCGGGGCGGAGTATATGAAAGAACTATTACCTGAGGCACATTTCTGGGCGCGCAATCTGCTTAATTGCGGCGCTTGTCACAGCAGCAACAACGAATGTCACAGAGAAAAAAGCGGGCGCGCCGGCCTCGTCGTAGACTGAACTCACGATCCGTCAGGAATAAGGAAGCGATATGTCCACAGCACAGGTAGCGCTGCTTGCCAGCGTACAGCAGTTTTTAGACCGGCAGCATGGCTTATACATCGACGGCACCCAGCAGGCGTCGTTCGACGAACGCCGGCTCACCGTCTGGAACCCGGCGACCGGGCAGGCCATCGCCAGTACAGCGGACGCCAGCGCCGCCGATGTCGATCGCGCCGTGATGTCGGCCTGGCGGGCCTTTGTTGCCCGTAGCTGGGCAGGACGCCCGCCCGCCGATCGTGAGCGGATCCTGCTGCGTTTTGCCGACCTGGTCGAGCGGCATGGCGAAGAGCTGGCGCAGCTGGAAACCCTCGAACAGGGGAAATCGATCGCTATTTCCCGGGCGTTTGAAGTGGGCTGCACCCTGAACTGGATGCGCTACACCGCCGGACTGACTACCAAAATCAGCGGGCGTACGCTCGACGTCTCGATTCCGTTCCCGCAGGGGGCGCGTTACCAGGCGTGGACCCGCAAAGAGCCGGTGGGGGTTGTCGCCGGGATCGTGCCGTGGAACTTCCCGCTGATGATCGGCATGTGGAAAGTGATGCCGGCGCTGGCGGCAGGGTGCTCTATCGTTATCAAGCCGTCGGAGACCACGCCGCTGACCCTGCTGCGGGTTGCCGAGCTGGCAACCGAAGCCGGGATCCCGGACGGGGTGTTTAACGTCGTGACCGGTAGCGGCGCCGGCTGCGGCGCGGCGTTAACCTCCCATCCGCAGGTGGCGAAGGTCAGCTTTACCGGCTCCACCGCCACCGGCAAGCAGATTGCCCGCGTTGCCGCCGACCGTCTGACCCGCGTGACCCTTGAGCTGGGGGGCAAGAACCCGGCGATTGTGCTGAAAGATGCCAACCCGGAGTGGGTCATTGAAGGGTTAATGACCGGCAGTTTCCTCAACCAGGGTCAGGTGTGTGCCGCCAGCTCGCGTATCTATATTGAAGCCCCGCTGTTCGATAGCCTGGTGAGCGGTTTTGAGCAGGCGGTGAAGTCGTTGCAGGTCGGACCCGGTATGCAGGAAACCAGCCAGATTAACCCGGTGGTGTCGCGGGCGCACTGTGAGAAAGTGGCGGCTTATCTGGATGACGCGCACAAGCAGCATGCGGAACTGATTAGCGGACAGGCCGGGCCGGATACGCAGGGCTATTATATCGCGCCGACGCTGGTGATTAACCCGGACGCCGGGCTGCGTCTCAGCCGGGAAGAGGTCTTTGGTCCGGTGGTCAACCTGGTGCGCGTCGCCGATGGCGAAGAAGCGCTGCGCCTGGCTAACGACAGTGATTTTGGTCTGACCGCCAGCGTCTGGACCGGCGATTTGACACAGGCCCTGAGCTATACCGAGCGCCTGCAGGCCGGGACGGTGTGGGTCAACAGCCATACGCTCATCGACGCCAACCTGCCGTTTGGTGGCATGAAGCAGTCCGGAACCGGACGCGACTTCGGTCCGGACTGGCTGGACGACTGGTGTGAAACGAAATCGGTTTGCGTGCGTTATTAATCTCTGACCCCAGCGCCTGACGCCCGGCATCCCGCCGTGGCGTCAGGCGCTGAAATATCCCCGCGTGTTCGCTGGCTTATCACTGCGCCGCCATTCTTCTTTCTTCCCCTCCGGCGATTAAACTCTGCTCTCCCGCTGTATTGTCCCGAGCGCTGGCGGGAGGCGCTAAGCGCCAGGCGGGGAGTGACGTCTGAATCTGGCTGGATTTCACCGCAGATGCGCAAACGTGCCCGGGGAGGGCACGTTTAACGCTGTGCAGAATTCCCCGGCCGCATGTCGCGGACCGGGGCCAGGGCTACTTTTTCTTGTCGCCCAGGGTCGGGGTTTCGTCAAAGAAGTTCCACGGCTTCAGCAGCGCATGCGCCCATTCGGTAGGCATAATCGGCCACTCTTCGGCGCGCGCAACGTGGGTGGTGCCGGTGGTGATCCAGACTACGTCGTCGTGGTTATTCAGCGACTCGTTATCGCTGGCATACGCGCCAAGACCGGTATCGTGCACCGAACGGTTGGGGTATTTCCCTTCCGGGTAGCGCTCTGCCTGATGGTAACGGGTCACCCACAGCTGCTTATCCATAAAGCTCAGACGGTGATAAATCCACTCGTCCGGGGCGAATTTGGCGCCGGTTGCCGCCGGGTGGGTACCGCCCGCGTACGGGATAATTTGATACGATACCGGGTTGCCCATCCGGTTCTCTTTGGTGGTGCTGCTCAGCAGACGGATGGTGCCGGGGTCGAACTTCTGCGCCGCCTGCTGCTCGCTGTCGATGCTGTACTGGTTCACCTGCATGGTGCTGGTGCGCGGGCCGCCGGCGGTATTGGGCTTCACTTCCGGGTCCATCGCCACCAGCGTGTTGTTCTCGCCGTCGACGTCGAGATCAAGGCGGAAGTTGTAGATATGCTGGTGGGTGGTGCCGACGATGTTATGGTCGATCAGCGTCCCGTAGCGGGTATCTTCTTTTGCGCTCGGGTCGTGCATGGTCTTCGCCATCACCCCTTTGACCGCTTCAATCCCGGTGGCCCCGGCGTCGATGCCGATGGTGCCGTTCTCGTGGAACACCCAGTCGAAGATATAGTCATAGTTGCCGACGGTGCTGATCCAGCGTACCACCAGTTCGCGACGCTCGGTGCTGACGTTCGGCTGCCCCATCTCCTGGTGCTTATATTCCGGTCCGGCGTAGCGTTCAAAGATGGCGATGGCGCGCGGGATGGTGGTTGGCGCGCCGGTATAATCGGCGATGGTTTCATCCAGCAGCACCGAGTTGGCCGGCGCATCTTTGCCGCGCGCGATTGGCGAGGTCAGGGTACCCATGCCGTAGTCGCCGGAGTCGAGGTAGGCTTTGAAGTACCAGCCGACATCCGGATCGCCGTAAGGCACGATCATCCCGCCCAGCGAACCTTCATACATCACCTGGCGTTTCTTGCCATGGTCGTTGTAAGTCACGGTGGACAAAATGGGCCCCACGCGCGAATTCAGCCGCAGATGGAAATCCCAGTTCTGCCAGTGAATGGTGTCGCCGGTAATGGTGTAGTTTTTCCCTTCCGGCTCGCTGATATCCAGCGGTTTGACGGAGGGCGCTACGCGGTCGCGGCCATCATAAGGGCGCGGCGCCATCGGCACCGGGATCACCGGACCTTCTTCAATCTTAACGATCTTTTTCTGTTCGAGATCCACCACGGCGACCAGGTTTTCGATAGGGTGCGCCCAGTAGTTGCCGTCGCCGGTATCAAGATAGCTCACCACTTTCAGCAGCCGCGCGTCCTGTCGGAGGCCATCTTTGCCGTCAAAGTAGCCGACGGTCAGCGGGGTGGTAATCACTTTTTTGCTATCGGCGATCCCGTGCTTTTTCAGCACCGCGGCAAATTCGTCGCTGGCGTTAATGATATTTTGCACGCTGGAGAAATCATCCAGCAGCACCATGCCGTGCGCATCTTTAATCGGTTTCCAGGAGAGAATTTTTTTGTTCTGTAGATCGACCACGCTTTCAATCACGTGTTTGCCATCGAGCATGATCACGTCGGCGGTTCGCGGGGCATCGACGGCGGTGCCGTTTAAGGCAAAGGCCCATACTGCCGCCTTATCCGGCTCGTGCAGGGAGATTTCGCTGAAACGGGTGTTGGGGCGGAATTGCGGCGCGGCCTTCACGATGGTGACCGCTTCGCTGATTTCGGCGGCGGATAACGAGTTGAGCGGATGCGGACGCTTCTCCACCTGGAAAGTCTGGTCAAGTCCGGACTGGAAGACATCATTGATAAAGGTCTCGGAGACCCACGCTTTGCCGTCTTTCATTACCACCGGAACCTGCAAATTCAGCGGCTTACCGTTGACGATGGCCGTTTTAGCGCCGGGTTTCACTTTGACAAACGCGCCATCCTTAATCAGGGTGAACATCCGGGCATAATCATCCCACTGCACGTCGGCGCCGAACGCCTGCAGAGTCTTATCCATCGGGACCATATGGGCTTCGCCGCCGTGCGCGAACGCCGGAGACTGCCAGGCGCAAAACAGGGCAACGGCCAGGGCTAACGCCGTTTTGCGCGGGGAACGAATTGAGCTATTTGCCATTGTGACCTCATCTTATATTTATATTCCCGTCATGCTGCAGATTGCGTGTTCATCGGCTGCGGGTCCGTGCGGCCCATCCTGCAATCCCAATGATTCAGGGCGAGTGGTGGTATTGCTTGCCGCGGCGAAAAGGCGGCTTCACACGCTTTAACCTACCAGCGGTGAGTGGCAAGACGTTTGCGTGCTCTTGCCAGGTTGTTTGTCAGATGTGCCAGTTATGCGGCGAATGCTTCAGCGCATGGCACAAAAAATGCCTCCGAAGAGGCATCTGGAACCGATGCTGTTGGCCCGGCGCAGGGCAAACACCGCCGCGCGTTAGCCCGGAAAATCGCCGTGCTGGCGGGCCACCAGCGTCAGGATCGAATACAGCGCCACCGGCTGCTGGTGCTGGTTGACTATCTCCACCGCCCACTCCACGACGCCGGTCGCTTTCTCTTCGGCAGTTCGCTGGCGCTTCACCGTTTTCCGCTTGCAGGTCAGCCGCACCTGGATGGTATCGCCCGGCTTCACCGGTTCGATAAAGCGCAGGTTTTCCATGCCATAGTTGGCGATGACCGGACCGACGCCGGCATCCACGAACAGCCCGGCGGCGGCGGAAATCAGGAAGTAACCATGAACCACGCGTTCGCCGAAAATCGAATCGGCGGCGGCAATCTTGTCCATATGGGCGTAGAAGTGATCGCCGCTGAGACAGGCAAAATTAACGATATCCGCTTCGGTCAACGTCCGGCGCGGGGTCAGCAGGCTATCGCCGGGCTGAATCTCTTCAAAATATTTACGGAACGGATGGATGCGATCCTCGTTGACCTGCGCGCCGCGGACCCACTGCTGGCCGATGGCGGCCAGCATGGTTGGGCTACCCTGAACGGCGGTACGCTGCATGTAGTGTTTCACCGCGCGCAGCCCGCCCAGCTCTTCGCCGCCGCCCGCGCGTCCCGGCCCGCCATGGACCAGCTGCGGCAGCGGGGAGCCGTGACCGGTGGATTCCACCGCCGACTCTTCGTTGAGGATCTGAATCCGGCCATGGGCACGCGCGGCGCCGAGAATAAAGCGACGGGCCAGTTCGCCGCTGGCGGTCACCAGCGTCCCCACCAGGCTACCTTCGCCAGCGCGCGCCAGGGCCAGCGCATGTTCGCGATGCTGATAGGGCATCAGAGTGGCCACCGGGCCGAACGCTTCGATGGCGTGCACCGCCGGCGTTTCATCCGGCTGCGGGCAGAACAGCAGCGTCGGGGGGAAGAAGGCGCCGCTCGCGTTGAGATCCGCCTGGCCGCCGAGCAGGACTTCACACCCGGCCTGCACCAGCCTGTTGACGTTCTCCTGCACATCCTGACGCTGGTCGTGACTGACCAGCGCGCCCATCCGGATCCCTTCCTGCGCCGGGTCGCCGACGGTCACTTTTTGCAGGCGGGCAATCAGCGCCTCGCTGACCGCGTTAACCTGCGCCTGCGGGACGATAATGCGGCGGATAGCGGTACATTTCTGCCCGGCTTTGGCAGTCATCTCGCGCACCACTTCGCGGATAAACAGGGCAAATTCCGGCTGTTCCGGGGTGATGTCATCCCCGAGTACGCAGCAGTTCAGCGAATCGGCTTCCATGGTGAAGGGGATCGATTTCGCCACCAGGTTCGGGTGAACGCGGAGCTGTTGGCCGGTATGCGCCGAGCCGGTAAAGGTTACCACGTCCTGACTGTCCAGATGATCGAGCAGATCGCCCGCGCCGCCGCAAATCAGGCTGATGGCGCCTTCCGGCACCAGCCCGCTGTCGACAATGGATTTGACCATGGCCTGGGTCAGCTGCGCGGTAGCGGTCGCCGGTTTGACGATCGCCGGCATCCCGGCAAGCCAGGTTGGCGCCAGCTTTTCCAGCATCCCCCAGCAGGGGAAGTTGAAGGCATTGATATGCACCGCGACCCCGGATTTTGCGGTCAGCAGGTGGCGGGCGGCGAAGCTTCCCTGTTTTGACAGCGGAATCAATTCATCTTCCGGCCACAGCGTATCGTCCGGCAATTCCCGGCTGCCGAGGCTGGCGTAGGTAAACAGCGTGCCAATCCCGCCTTCGATGTCGACCCAGCTGTCGGCGCGGGTCGCGCCGGTTTGCGCCGAGATGGCATATAACGCGGCTTTTTCTGCCAGCAGATGTTTGGCCACCGCTTTCAGCATCGCGCTGCGTTCGATAAAGGTCATGGCTTGTAACGCCTTGCCGCCATGGTCGATGGCAAAGCGGCGCGCCTGGGCCATATCCAGCCCTTCGCTGGTGACCTCCCATAGCGCTTCACCGCTGATGGCGTGGCGAATAGTACGGCTGCGGCCCCGTCCGGTCTGCCAGGCGCCGGATAAGTAGCTGGCTAACTGCTGCATCGCAAATCTCCAAATGTGTTACGTTAAATATTCTTAAATAGTTATTTTATGAATCACAAAATGCAAGGTGCTATTTAATAATTTATTAACATTGTGATCGCGGGCGCTCAGCGTTTCGGCGCTATCCTGTTGTATTTCAGCCTTTTCTCGCATTGTTTTGCGGTAGTCATCACAAAAAGAACAAACAAAATTTGTGGTTTTATTTAACCTGAGTGTAACTTTTATAAAACAAAGTGATTCGCAAATTGGTGTTTATTGAATTTATCGGAATCATAAAGGTGATGACGTGACAGAAGAACAACGCTTTGAGCAGCGCATCGCGCAGGATACGGCCATCGAACCGCAGGACTGGATGCCGGAGGCCTATCGCAAGACGCTGATCCGGCAGATTGGCCAGCACGCGCACTCTGAAATTGTCGGCATGCTGCCGGAAGGTAACTGGATCACCCGCGCGCCGACGCTGCGCCGTAAAGCGATTTTGCTGGCGAAGGTGCAGGACGAGGCCGGGCACGGGTTGTATCTCTATAGCGCGGCGGAAACGCTCGGCTGCGCCCGCGAAGATCTGTATCAGAAGATGCTCGACGGGCAGATGAAATACTCCTCGATCTTTAACTACCCGACGCTGAGCTGGGCGGATATCGGCGTTATCGGCTGGCTGGTGGACGGCGCCGCTATCGTCAATCAGGTCGCGCTGTGCCGGACCTCCTACGGCCCGTATGCCCGGGCGATGGTCAAAATTTGCAAAGAGGAGAGCTTTCACCAGCGTCAGGGGTTTGAAGCCTGCATGGCGCTGGCCGAGGGCAGCGAAGAGCAGCGTCAGATGTTGCAGGATGCCATTAATCGTTTCTGGTGGCCGGCCCTGATGATGTTTGGCCCCAGCGACGACAACTCGCCGAACAGCGCGCGCAGCATGGCGTGGAAAATCAAACTCCACTCCAACGACGAGCTGCGCCAGCGTTTTGTCGATAACACCGTACCCCAGGTGGCGATCCTCGGCATGCAGGTGCCGGACGCCGATTTGCAGTTTGATGAGGCCACTGGCCACTACCGGTTTGGCGCAATCGACTGGCAGGAGCTGAACGAGGTGATCAACGGACGCGGGATCTGCAACCACGAACGGCTGGCGGCCAAACGTAAGGCCTGGGAAGAGGGGGCATGGGTGCGAGAAGCCGCCCTGGCCCATGCGCAGAAACAACACGCCCGCGATGCGGCATAAGGAGAAGCATGATGAGCAACGTTTACTGGCCGTTATATGAAGTTTTTGTCCGCAGCAAACAGGGATTATCCCATCGTCATGTGGGCAGCCTGCATGCCGCCGACGATCGAATGGCGCTGGAAAATGCCCGCGACGTATATACCCGGCGCAGCGAAGGCTGCTCGCTGTGGGTGGTAAAAGCCAGCCAGATTATTGCCTCGCAGCCGGATGAACGCGGGGAATTTTTTGACCCGGCGGAGAGCAAAGTCTACCGCCATCCGACTTTTTACAGCGTGCCCGACGGCATGGAACATATGTGAGGCCGCGATGAACAACCTCAATCCCGTTGCAACCTATGCGCTGCGTCTCGGCGATAACGGTCTGGTGCTGGCCCAGCGCTTAGGCGCGTGGTGCGGCCATGCGCCGGAGCTGGAAATCGATCTCGCGTTGGCCAATATCGGCCTCGACCTGCTGGGCCAGGCGCGTAATTTCCTCAGCTACGCGGCAGAGCAGGCGGGGAGCGGCGATGAAGACAGCCTCGCCTTTTGCCGCGATGAGCGTCAGTACCGCAATTTACTGCTGGTGGAACAGCCGAACGGCAACTTCGCCGACACCATCGCCCGCCAGTTCTTTATCGATGCCTGGCACGTGGCGTTATTTAGCCGCCTGGTGAACAGCCGCGATACGCAAATTGCCGCCATTGCCGCCAAAGGGCTGAAAGAAGTGCGCTATCACCTGCGCTTCAGCCGCGGCTGGCTGGAACGTCTGGGTAACGGCACGGAAGCATCGGCGCAGAAGATGCAACAGGCGGTCGATAGCCTGTGGCGCTTTACCGGCGAACTGTTCCTTGCCGATGAGCTGGAAATCACGCTCGCCGAACAGGGCATTGCGGTTGACCCGCGCGAGCTGCAGGCGGAGTGGCAGAGCACGGTACACACCGCGCTGCTCGATGCCGGCCTGCAGATCCCGCAGGAAGCGGCGTTCCGCCACGGCGGCAAGCAGGGCCTGCACAGCGAACATCTCGGCCCGTTGCTGGCGGAAATGCAGTATCTGCAACGCGCTTATCCCGGTCAGCAGTGGTAACAGGAGGTGGCTATGCAACGTCTCGCCGCTATCGCGCCCGCGGAAATTCACGCTATCTGGGCGGTGTTAAGTGAAATCCCCGACCCGGAAGTACCGGTCCTGACCATCACCGATCTCGGGATGGTACGCAGCGTGGCGCCGCACGGCGAAGGTTGGCTCATTGGCTTCACGCCGACCTACTCAGGTTGCCCGGCGACCGAGCACCTGCTGGCGGAAATCCGCGCGGCAATGACCCGCCATGGCTATACGCCGGTGCATATCGTCCTGCAGCTGGACCCGCCGTGGACCACCGACTGGATGAATCAGGACGCCCGCGAGCGCCTGCGCCAGTACGGTATCAGCCCGCCGCAGGGACACGCCTGCCATGCTGAAATGCCGGGAGAGGTGGCCTGCCCACGTTGCGGCAGCGTCCATACCACGCTGATTAGCGAATTCGGTTCCACGGCCTGCAAAGCGCTCTACCGCTGCGATAGCTGCCGTGAACCCTTTGATTACTTTAAATGTATTTGAGGTTGCCATGACGACGTTTCATTCGCTTACCGTCGCGAAAGTGGAGCCGGAAACCCGCGATGCGGTGACCATAACCTTTGCGATTCCCGAAGCGCTGCAGGCCGACTACGCCTTCCGCCCCGGTCAACATTTGACCCTGAAAGCCCAGCTAGGCGGGGAAGAGCTGAGACGCTGCTATTCCATCTGTCATAGCCGCGGGCCGGGGGAGATCAGCGTGGCGGTAAAAGCCATCGACGGCGGGCGTTTCTCACGCTATGCGCAGAGCGATATCCGCCAGGGGATGGCGCTGGAGGTGATGGTGCCGCAGGGGCATTTCGGCTACCAGCCGCGGGCCGGGCGCCAGGCGGACTATCTGGCGATTGCCGCCGGCTCCGGGATTACGCCGATGATGGCGATTATGAGCGCCACGCTGGCCATCGAACCGCACAGCCGCTTCACCCTGATTTACGGCAACCGCAGTAGCGCCAGCATGATGTTCCGCCAGGCGCTGGCGGATTTAAAAGATCGCTATCCACAGCGCTTGCAGGTGATCCATCTGTTCAGCCAGGAGTCGATGGACAGCGACCTGCTGCAGGGGCGGATCGACGGCGAGAAGCTCCATGCGCTCTCCGGTCGACTGCTGGACTTCAGCCGCTTCGACGAGGCCTTTATCTGCGGCCCGGCGGTGATGATGGAAGCAGCGGAAATCGCGCTGCGGGGGCTGGGGATGGCGGAAAACAGTATCCACCTTGAACGCTTTAATACCCCGGGGAGCGGCGTCAAACGCGCCACCGGCGTGCAGGCGGAAGGCCGCACCGTCACCCTCCGTCAGGACGGCCGCGATCGGCAGATTGCCCTCACCGCGGAAGATGACAGCATTCTGGATGCGGCGCTACGTCAGGGGGCGGACCTGCCCTTCGCCTGTAAAGGCGGGGTCTGCGCCACCTGTAAATGTAAGGTGCTGCGCGGCGAGGTGGCGATGGCCGCCAACTATAGCCTTGAAGCCGATGAACTGGCGGCAGGCTATGTCCTGAGCTGCCAGGCGCTGCCGACCAGCGGCGACGTGGTGGTCGATTTCGACGCGAGGGGGATGGCATGAGCGAACTGCTGATAGCCCGTCACCAGCGGGTCCTGCTGCTGACCCTGAATCGTCCACAGGCGCGTAATGCCTTGAATAACGCGCTGCTGACGCAGATTGCCGACGCGCTGGACGCGGCGGCGTCTGACCCGGATATCCGTGCCTGCGTGATCGGCGGCACTAGCCGCTTCTTTGCCGCCGGCGCCGACCTGAACGAAATGGCGGAAAAGGACCTTCCCGCCACGATGGACGATATCCGCCCCCGTCTGTGGGCGCGAATTGATGCCTTCCCGAAGCCGCTGATTGCCGCGGTCAACGGCTATGCCCTCGGCGCGGGCTGCGAACTGGCGCTGCTGTGCGATCTGGTGGTGGCGGGCGATAACGCGCGCTTCGGCCTGCCGGAAATCACCCTCGGGATTATGCCCGGCGCCGGCGGTACCCAGCGTCTGATCCGCAGCGTCGGCAAAGCGCTGGCCAGCCGGATGGTGCTGAGCGGTGAAAGTATTGATGCGCAGCGGGCGCAACAGGCCGGTCTGGTGAGTGACATCACCCCGGCGCTTTTGACCGACGAATATGCCCTGAAGCTGGCGGCCGCTATCGCCCGTCACTCGCCGCTGGCGCTACGCGCGGCGAAACAGGCGCTGCGCCAGGCGCAGGAAGTGAGCCTGCAGGCGGGACTTCAGCAGGAGCGGCAGCTGTTTACGCTGCTGAGCGCCACGGAAGATCGCCGTGAAGGCATCAATGCCTTCTTACAAAAACGAACCCCGGAATTTAAAGGACGCTAATCGTGGACGCATTTATTCTCAGTGAAGTCGAACAGGGGGTGATGACAATTACCCTCAACCGTCCGGATCGTCTGAATAGCTTTAACGATCTTATGCATCAGCAGCTGGCAGAGTGCCTGACCCAGGCCGAACGCGACGATAGCGTGCGCTGCCTGCTGATTACCGGTGCCGGTCGTGGTTTTTGCGCCGGCCAGGATCTGAATGACCGCAATGTTGATCCCAGCGGCCCGGCGCCGGATTTGGGCCTCTCGGTGGAGCGTTTTTATAACCCGCTGGTCCGCCGACTGGCGGCGCTGCCCAAGCCGGTCATTGCGGCGGTGAATGGCGTGGCGGCCGGTGCCGGCGCCACGCTGGCGCTGGGTTGCGATATCGTCCTCGCGGCGCGTTCGGCGAATTTTGTTATGGCCTTCAGTAAGCTCGGGCTGGTGCCCGACTGCGGCGGCAGCTGGTTCCTGCCGCGAGTGGCCGGACGCGCCCGGGCGATGGGCCTGGCGCTGCTGGGGGAAAAACTCAGCGCCGAGCAGGCCGCGCAGTGGGGGATGATCTGGCAGCTGGTGGAGGACGCCGAGCTGGCGGATACCAGCCGTCAGCTGGCTCGCCATCTGGCTTCCCAGCCCACCTTCGGCCTGGGGCTGATCAAAAAAGCGCTGCTGGCCTCCGGGACCAATACCCTGGATGCCCAGCTGGATCTGGAGCGGGATTACCAGCGCCTGGCCGGACGCAGCGATGACTATCGGGAAGGCGTCAGCGCCTTTCTCGCTAAACGTCCCCCTCAGTTCAGCGGGAAATAAGCCATGAGCAAAACATTACCAACCGTCGCCGTGATCGGCTGCGGCACGATGGGCGCAGGTATCGCCGAAGTGGCCGCTGCCGCCGGACATCCGGTCCTGATCTACGATATCGCCGCCGATGCGCTAACCCGCGCCGTTGACGGCATTGGGCAGCGGCTGGCCTCGCGGGTGGTGCGCGGCAAGCTGGCGGCGGAGCAGGCGGAGGCGTTACTGGCGCGCATTGTTCCGGTCACCGGGCTGGCGGCGCTGGCCGATGCCTGGCTGGTGATCGAGGCGGCCTCCGAACGTCCCGAGGTGAAAAAAGCGCTTTTCGGTCAGCTGGCAGCGATCTGTTCCCCCTCGACGCTGCTGACCAGCAATACCTCGTCGCTTTCGATTACCGCCATCGCCGCTGACGTTAAACACCCGGAGCGCGTTGCCGGGCTGCACTTCTTTAACCCCGCGCCGGTGATGAAGCTGGTCGAGGTGGTCAGCGGTCTGGCAACCTCGCCGGAAGTGGTTGAACAGCTGTGCCAGTGCGTGAGCGCATGGGGCAAACGGCCGGTGCGCTGCCGCTCCACGCCGGGCTTTATCGTCAACCGCGTGGCGCGTCCGTTCTACGCCGAAGCGTGGCGCGCGCTGGAAGAACAGGTCGCCCCGCCGCAGATCATCGATGCCGCGCTGCGCGAGGGCGGCGGCTTCCCGATGGGGCCGCTGGCGCTGACCGATCTGATCGGTCAGGACGTCAACTTCGCGGTGACCTGTTCGGTGTTTAACGCCTTCTGGCAGGACCGTCGTTTTCTGCCGTCGCTGCTCCAGCAGGAGCTGGCGCTGGCCGGGCGGCTGGGCAAAAAAAGCGGCCAGGGCGTCTACCGCTGGCCCGCTGAAGCCACGGCAGAACCGGCGCTGGCTGCCGTTCCCGAGGCGCTGGCGGCGAAAACCGTGCGTCGCATTAGTGACAGTGTCACCGGAAGGCCGCCGATCGCCCTGGACGACGTGCGGGTGGTGGAAACCGAAGGCGAAACGGCCCAGGCGCTGAGCGCGCGGTATGGCGCGCCGGTGGTGGTGTATGACTATTGCGCTGGCGACACCGTCGTGCTGGCGAGTGCGGCCACCAATCCGCCGTCGGCGACCGATAAAGCGGTGCGCTACTTCCAGCAACAGGGCCGGAAAGTGCTGCTCATTGCCGACTACCCTGGGCTGTTGGTCTGGCGCACGGTCGCCATGCTGATCAATGAAGCGCTGGATGCGCTGCAGAAAGGGGTGGCCAGCGCCGAGGATATCGATACCGCGATGTGTCTGGGCGTTAACTATCCGCATGGCCCGCTGGCATGGGGACAGACCTTAGGCTGGGGCCGCGTCCTGCGCCTGCTGGAGAACCTGCAGCAGCACTATGGCGAAGAGCGCTATCGGCCCTGTTCCTTGCTGCGCCAGAGGGCGCTGGTGGAGAGGCTAAATGAGCAATGATGCCTGGCGCAACGCGCGCGTGATGTACGAAAACGATACCTGTGCGAGAACCCTTGGGATCGAGATTATGGCGATGGATGAGGGCTACGCGCAGATGAGTATGACCGTCTCGCCGGCCATGCTCAACGGCCATCAGACCTGCCACGGCGGACAGCTGTTTTCCCTCGCCGATACCGCCTTTGCCTACGCCTGTAACAGCCAGGGGCTGGCGGCGGTGGCCTCGGCCGCCAGCATCGACTTTCTGCGCCCGGCCTTCGCCGGCGACCGGTTGGTCGCCACGGCACGGGTTAAGCAGCAGGGCAGGCTGACCGGCGTCTACGACATTGAAATCGTGAACCAACAACAAAAAACTGTGGCCCTGTTTCGCGGTAAATCGCACCGCATCGGCGGCACAATAACGGGAGAAGTGTGATGCGCGATGCCTTTATCTGTGATGGGATTCGTACGCCGATTGGCCGCTACGGCGGGGCGCTGGCCAGCGTCCGTGCCGATGATTTAGCCGCCATTCCGCTACGCGAACTGCTTAGCCGTAACCCACGCCTGGATCCATCAGCGATTGATGACGTGATTTTCGGCTGCGCCAACCAGGCGGGGGAAGATAACCGTAACGTCGCCCATATGGCGACGCTGCTGGCGGGGTATCCGCCGACGGTTCCCGGCACCACTCTCAACCGGCTATGCGGTTCCGGTCTTGACGCCATCGGCTTTGCCGCTCGCGCCATCAAAGCCGGGGATGCCGACCTGATGATCGCCGGCGGCGTGGAGTCGATGTCGCGCGCGCCGTTTGTGATGGGGAAAGCCAGCGCGCCGTTCCAGCGCCAGGCAGAGCTGTTTGATACCACCATTGGCTGGCGTTTTGTGAACCCGCTCATGCAGCAGCAATTTGGCACTGACAGCATGCCGGAAACGGCGGAGAATGTAGCTGAATTGTTAAATATCAGTCGGGCCGATCAGGATGCTTTTGCCTTGCGCAGCCAGCAGCGGACGGCGAAAGCCCAACGCGAGGGGATCCTGGCGCAGGAAATCGTACCGGTAGCGATCGTCGGTAAGAAGGGGGCTGTCAGCGCCGTGCGCGACGACGAGCATCCGCGGGCGGAGACCACCCTTGAACAGCTGGCGCAGTTAAAAACGCCTTTCCGTAAAGGCGGCGTGGTCACCGCCGGCAACGCCTCCGGAGTGAACGATGGCGCCGCCGCGTTGATTATCGCCAGCGCGCAGCAGGCGCAGGCGCAGGGACTGACGCCGCGGGCAAGAATTGTCGCGATGGCGACAGCGGGCGTCGAACCACGGCTGATGGGGCTGGGGCCGGTGCCCGCCGTGCGCAAAGTGCTGGAACGCGCGGGGCTGAACATTAACGATATGGACGTCATTGAACTAAACGAGGCCTTCGCCGCTCAGGCGCTGGGCGTCCTCCGGCAGCTGGGTCTGGCGGACGATGCGCCACATGTTAACCCCAACGGCGGCGCCATCGCGTTAGGCCATCCGCTGGGGATGAGCGGCGCGAGACTGGCGCTCAGCGCCAGTCTGGAATTGCAACGGCGTAACGGGCGCTATGCGCTGTGTACGATGTGCATTGGCGTGGGTCAGGGCATTGCCATGATCCTCGAGCGAGTGTGAGCTAATTTACCTGCGAGTACCCTAAAATGATAACTAATACAAAATTAGATCCGATTGAAACTGCTTCTCGTGACGAATTACATGCTCTGCAAACCCGGCGCCTGCAATGGACGCTGCACCACGCCTACGACAATGTGCCGATGTACCGTCGCAAATTTGATGCCGCGGGTGTCCACCCGGACGATTTTCGTGAGCTGAGCGATCTGAGCAAATTCCCGTGCACCACCAAACAGGATCTGCGGGACAACTATCCGTTTGATACTTTTGCGGTACCGATGGAACAGATCGTGCGTATCCACGCCTCGTCCGGCACCACCGGTAAACCGACGGTGGTGGGTTATACGCAAAATGATATCGACACCTGGGCCAATATTGTTGCCCGTTCGCTGCGCGCGGCCGGCGGTACGGCAAAAGATAAGATCCACGTCGCCTATGGCTATGGCCTGTTTACCGGCGGGCTGGGCGCGCACTACGGCGCGGAACGCCTCGGGGCGACGGTGATCCCGATGTCCGGCGGACAGACGGAAAAACAGGCGCAGCTGATCCGTGATTTTCAGCCGGATATGATCATGGTGACCCCGTCTTACTGCCTGAACCTGATTGAAGAGCTGGAGCGGCAGATGGGCGGCGACGCCAGCGGCTGTTCGCTGCGGGTTGGCGTCTTCGGCGCCGAACCGTGGACGCTGGCGATGCGCGCCGAGATTGAGCGTCGGCTGGGGATCTCCGCGCTGGATATCTACGGCCTGTCGGAAGTGATGGGGCCGGGCGTGGCGATGGAGTGTCTGGAAACCGCCGACGGTCCGACCATCTGGGAAGACCATTTCTACCCGGAGGTGGTTAACCTGAACGACGGCACGCCGCTGGCAGATGGCGAACACGGCGAGCTGCTGTTCACCACGCTGACGAAAGAGGCGCTGCCGGTGATTCGTTACCGTACCCGCGATCTGACCCGCCTGCTCCCGGGCACCGCCCGCACCATGCGTCGGATGGACCGTATCAGCGGGCGCAGCGATGACATGCTGATTATTCGCGGAGTCAACGTCTTCCCGTCGCAGTTGGAAGAAGAGATCCTTAAGGTGGAGCATCTGGCGCCGCACTATCAGCTGGAGGTCAATCGCCGCGGTCATCTTGATTCACTTTCGGTGCGGGTCGAGCTGAAAGAGAGCAGTCTGTCGCTGAGCCATGAACAGCGTTGCCAGATCTGCCATCAGCTGCGCCACCGGATTAAGTCGATGGTGGGGATCTCGACCGATATCAGTATCGTCAACTGCGGCAGTATTCCGCGCTCGGAAGGCAAGGCCTGCCGCGTATCTGACCTGCGCAAGGTCGCGGCCAACGGCTGACGTTGTTCCTCCCGGCTTGCGGCGAATACGCCGCAAGCCGGGCTGCCCGCCGAGGCGCAAGGTCGTGGCTATGGTTAAGCCGCTTCTTCGCACATTACCCGCCGACGGACCGCGCCCCGCGAAGCTCGCGCTGGCGCGGATTTTCCTGTGCTATGATTCAGAAAGGACAACAATAACAACGGAATGAATCAGATGAGTAAACTCGATACTTTTATTCACCAGGCGGTAGAAGCGATGCCGATCAGCGGCACGTCGCTGATCGCCTCGCTGTACGGGGATTCACTCCTGCAGCGCGGAGGGGAAGTGTGGCTGGGCAGCGTGGCCGCCCTGCTCGAAGGTCTGGGGTTTGGCGAACGCTTTGTCCGTACGGCGCTGTTTCGTCTCAACAAAGAGGAGTGGCTGGATGTGGTGCGTATTGGCCGCCGCAGCTTCTATCGGTTGAGCGACAAAGGGCTGCGGCTGACCCGCCGCGCGGAGCATAAAATCTACCGCGCCAGCGCGCCGGAATGGGACGGGACCTGGCTGCTGCTGTTGTCGGAAGGGCTGGAGAAAAACCTGCTGGCGGAGGTCAAAAAACAGCTGCTGTGGCAAGGCTTTGGCGCATTGGCTCCCAGCCTGCTGGCATCGCCGTCGCAAAAAATGGCCGACGTCCAGTCGCTGCTGCATGAGGCGGGGGTGGCGGAGAACGTCATCTGCTTTGAGGCCCATTCGCCGCTGGCGCTTTCCCAGGCGGCGCTGCGCGCGCGGGTTGAAGAGTGCTGGCATTTAACGGAGCAGAACGCGATGTATGAAACCTTCATTGCGCTGTTCCGCCCGCTGCTGCCGCTGCTGCGCGAGGCGGATGCCGAAGAGTTCACTCCACAACGCTGCTTCCAGATTCAGCTGCTGCTGATCCATTTCTATCGTCGCGTGGTGCTGAAAGATCCGCTGCTGCCGGAGGAGCTATTGCCGGCGCACTGGGCCGGACAGACCGCCCGCCAGCTGTGTATCAATATTTACCAGCGGGTCGCGCCCGGCGCGCTGGCGTTCGTCAGCGAAAAAGGGGAAAGCTCGGTGGGGGAACTGCCCGCGCCGGGGCCGCTCTATTTTCAGCGTTTTGGCGGTTTGCCAGGCGCATCGTATAAGGAGGCGTAATGCCGATTTATCAGATTGATGGAATGACCCCGGTGGTACCGGATGAAAGCTATGTGCACCCGACGGCGGTGCTGATCGGCGATGTGATCCTCGGTAAAGGGGTGTATGTCGGTCCGAACGCCAGCCTGCGCGGCGATTTTGGCCGTATTGTGGTGAAAGACGGGGCTAACATTCAGGATAACTGCGTGATGCACGGCTTCCCCGGTCAGGATACGGTGGTGGAAGAGGACGGGCATATCGGCCACGGCGCCATCCTTCACGGCTGCGTGATCGGCCGCAATGCGCTGGTTGGCATGAGCGCGGTAATTATCGACGGTGCAACCATCGGGGAGAACAGCATCGTGGGGGCATCGGCATTCGTGAAAGCGAAAGCGGAGATGCCGGCGAACCATTTGATTGTCGGCAGCCCGGCAAAAGCTATCCGCACGTTGAGCGAGCAGGAGATGGCGTGGAAAAAGCAGGGGACGCGGGAATATCAGGTGCTGGTTGAGCGCTGCAGGCAGACGCTGCATCAGGTGGAGCCGCTGAAAGAGGTGGAAGCGCAGAGAAAACGTCTGGAGTTTGATGAGCACCTGCGACCGAAATCGCAGGTGTAACGTTCTGTCACGAGCGTCGCCGGCTAAGCGTAGCGCCAGCCGGCTATCGGCCCGTTGGCGATCAGGCCGCAACCACGCTGTCGATGGCCGCTTTTGCGTCGGACTGCGCTTTTGCCGCCACTTCCGGACCGTAAGCAATGCCTTCCGCGAAGACAAAGTTGACGTCGGTGATACCGATGAAGCCGAGGAAGGTCGACAGGTACGGGGTGACCAGGTCAGTGGGGGTATCTTTATGGATACCGCCGCGGCTGGTCAGGACCACCGCGCGTTTACCGGTGACCAGACCTTCCGGTCCTTTCTCGGTGTAACGGAAGGTTACGCCGGCGCGAGCCACCAGGTCGAAGTAGTTTTTCAGCTGGGTCGGGATGTTGAAGTTGTACATCGGCGCGGCAATAACAATCACGTCATTGGCCTGCAGTTCGGCGATCAGCTCGTCGGACAGCGCCAGCGCTTCCTGCTGACGCGGAGTCAGCGGGGCATCGCTCGGACGCAGCGCGCCAACCAGTTCACCATCCAGTACCGGAATCGGGTTTGCTGCCAGGTCACGCACGGTGATAACGTCTTCCGCGTGCTGTTCACGCCATTGTTCAACAAAATAGTCGGACAGCTGACCGGATTGTGAGTACCCTGCCAGAATACTGGATTTCAGTACTAATACTTTGCTCATGGGTGTTTCCTTATATGAGATTGACGGGTCGATGCCCTGGTGCTTGTTGACACTGTATTCACAATCATGCCACAGAGAAAGCGCAATAAATCGAACTCTGTGTTCAGTTTTTTTGAACAAGGCATAGAATTCACAGATGTGGTAATATACAGCAATACTTCAAAAGAGATTTTTCCCGGCAGTGCGCTGCCCGATAACGCTATGACAGAACAACAAATGTTCACCTTCTCTCAGCTATTCCAACAGCTTGACGGCCTGATGCTGCGCGACCGATCGCGCTTTTCCCGGCGCCTGCACGGCGCGAAGAAGGTTAAAAATCCTGAAGCCCAGCAGGCCATTCTTCAGGAGATGGCGCAAGAGATCGAACAAGCCGCAGGGAGAGTCCTGCTGCGCGAAGCCTCGCGCCCGATGATTACCTACCCGGAAAATCTGCCGGTCAGCCAGAAAAAAGATGAGATTTTGCAGGCGGTTCGCGACCATCAGGTGGTGATCGTGGCGGGGGAGACCGGCTCCGGTAAAACCACCCAGCTGCCGAAAATCTGCATGGAGCTGGGGCGCGGGGTAAAAGGGCTGATCGGCCATACCCAGCCGCGTCGTCTGGCGGCGCGCACCGTGGCTAACCGTATCGCCGAAGAGCTGCAAAGCGAGCCGGGCGGCTGCATCGGCTATAAAGTCCGTTTTAGCGACCACGTTAGCGACAACACGATGGTCAAGCTGATGACCGACGGTATTCTGCTGGCGGAAATCCAGCAGGACCGGCTGCTGATGCAGTACGACACCATCATTATCGATGAAGCGCACGAACGCAGCCTGAATATCGATTTCCTGCTCGGCTATCTGCGCGAACTGCTGCCTAAGCGCCCGGATTTGAAAGTGATTATCACCTCGGCGACGATCGACCCGCAACGTTTCTCGCGCCACTTTAACCATGCGCCGATTATCGAAGTGTCGGGCCGCACCTATCCGGTGGAGGTCCGCTACCGGCCGATTGTCGAAGAGGCCGATGATACCGAACGCGATCAGCTGCAGGCGATTTTCGACGCGGTGGATGAGCTGGGCCGTGAAAGCCCGGGCGATATCCTGATCTTTATGAGCGGCGAGCGTGAAATTCGCGATACCGCCGATGCGCTGAATAAGCTCAATCTGCGTCATACCGAAATCCTGCCGCTGTATGCGCGGCTGTCGAACAGCGAACAGAACCGCGTTTTCCAGTCCCACAGCGGGCGGCGTATCGTGCTGGCGACCAACGTTGCCGAAACCTCGTTGACCGTTCCGGGCATTAAGTACGTGATTGACCCCGGGACCGCGCGCATCAGCCGTTACAGCTACCGTACCAAGGTACAGCGCCTGCCGATCGAGCCGGTGTCCCAGGCTTCCGCCAACCAGCGTAAAGGGCGCTGCGGGCGTGTTTCCGAAGGGATCTGTATTCGTCTCTATTCGGAAGATGATTTCCTGTCGCGCCCGCAATTTACCGATCCGGAAATTCTGCGTACCAACCTGGCGTCGGTGATTCTGCAGATGACCGCCCTCGGACTGGGGGATATCGCCGCTTTTCCGTTCGTCGAAGCGCCGGATAAGCGCAATATCCAGGACGGCGTGCGTCTGCTCGAGGAGCTGGGGGCGATTACCACCGACGCGCAGCAGACCGCCTACAAGCTGACGCCGATGGGCCGTCAGCTCAGCCAGCTGCCGGTTGACCCGCGCCTGGCGCGGATGGTGCTGGAAGCGCAAAAACACGGCTGCGTGCGTGAGGCGATGATCATCACCTCGGCGCTGTCGATTCAGGATCCGCGCGAACGCCCGATGGACAAGCAGCAGGCGTCGGATGAGAAACACCGCCGCTTCCACGATAAAGAATCCGACTTCCTCGCGTTTGTTAATTTGTGGAACTACCTCGGGGAGCAGCAAAAAGCGCTCTCCTCGAACCAGTTCCGTCGCCAGTGCCGTACCGATTTCCTCAACTATCTGCGGGTGCGCGAATGGCAGGATATCTATACCCAGCTGCGCCAGGTGGTGAAAGAGCTGGGACTGCCGATTAACAGCCAGCCGGCGGAATATCGCGAAATCCACACCGCGCTGCTGACCGGTCTGCTGTCGCATATCGGGATGAAGGATAACGATAAGCAGGAGTTTACCGGGGCGCGCAATGCGCGCTTCTCGATCTTCCCGGGTTCCGGTTTATTCAAAAAGCCGCCGAAGTGGACGATGGTGGCTGAACTGGTCGAAACCAGCCGTCTGTGGGGGCGCATTGCCGCCCGCATCGATCCGGAATGGGTCGAGCCGGTCGCCCAGCATCTGATAAAGCGTTCCTGGAGCGAACCGCACTGGGAACGGGCGCAGGGGGCGGTGATGGCCACCGAGAAAGTGACGCTCTACGGCCTGCCGATCGTCGCCGCCCGTAAAGTGAACTACAGCCAGATTGACCCGGCGCTGTGCCGCGAGCTGTTTATCCGCCACGCGCTGGTGGAGGGCGACTGGCAGACGCGTCACGTCTTCTTCCGCGACAACCTCAGGCTGCGCGCCGAAATTGAAGAGCTGGAACATAAATCGCGCCGCCGCGACATTCTGGTGGACGACGATACCCTGTTCGAGTTCTACGACCAGCGCATCAGCCATGACGTTATTTCCGCGCGTCACTTTGATAAATGGTGGAAACTGGCCAGCCGCGACACGCCGGATCTGCTCAACTTTGAAAAGAGCATGCTGATCAAAGAGGGGGCGGAGCAGGTCAGCAAGCTGGACTATCCGAACTTCTGGCATCAGGGCAACCTGAAGCTGCGGCTGACCTATCAGTTTGAACCGGGCGCCGACGCCGACGGAGTGACGGTACATATCCCGCTGCCGCTGCTTAATCAGGTTGAAGAGGCCGGGTTTGAATGGCAAATCCCCGGTCTGCGTCGTGAACTGATTATTGCGTTGATTAAGTCGCTGCCAAAACCGGTACGGCGTAATTTCGTGCCGGCGCCGAACTACGCCGAGGCGTTTTTAGGCCGCGCCGCGCCGCTGGAGCTGCCGCTGCTGGATTCGCTGGAGCGTGAGCTGCGCCGGATGAGCGGAGTGACCATCGACCGCGAAGCCTGGCAGTGGGATCAGGTGCCCGATCATCTGAAAATCACCTTCCGGGTAGTGGATGATAAGAACAAGAAGCTGGCGGAAGGACGCTCGTTACAGGAGTTAAAAGATACGCTGAAAGGCAAAGTGCAGGAGACGCTCTCTGCGGTGGCCGATGATGGTATTGAGCAGAGCGGTCTGCATATCTGGAGTTTTGGTCAGCTTCCGCAAAGCTACGAGCAGAAACGCGGGAACTACAAAGTGAAGGCCTGGCCGGCGCTGGTGGACGAACGTGACAGTGTCGCGATCAGGCTGTTCGATAATCAGCTCGAACAGCAGCAGGCGATGTGGCAGGGCTTACGCCGTTTACTGCTGCTGAACATCCCGTCGCCGATCAAGTATCTGCACGAGAAGCTGCCGAACAAGGCCAAGCTGGGGCTCTATTTTAACCCGTATGGCAAGGTGCTGGATCTGATCGATGACTGCATCTCCTGCGGCGTGGATAAGCTGATTGATGAAGCGGGCGGCCCGGTGTGGAGCGCAGAGGGCTTTACGCAGCTGCACGACAAGGTGCGCGCCGAACTCAACGATACGGTGGTGGAGATTGCCAAACAGGTCGAACAGATCCTCACCGCGGTGTTCAATATCAATAAACGGCTGAAAGGGCGCGTGGATATGACCATGGCGCTGGGGCTGTCGGATGTCAAAGCGCAGATGAGCGGCCTGGTCTATCGCGGCTTCGTGACCGGCAACGGCTTCCGCCGTCTCGGCGATACCCTGCGTTATCTGCAGGCGATCGAAAAGCGGCTGGAAAAGATGGCGATTGATCCGCACCGCGATCGGGCGCAGATGTTGAAAGTGGAGAGCGTGCAGCAGGCCTGGCAGCAGTGGCTGAATAAGCTGCCGCCGGGGCGTCGCGGCGATGACGATGTGCAGGAGATCCGCTGGATGATCGAGGAGCTGCGCGTCAGCTACTTCGCCCAGCAGCTGGGGACGCCGCATCCGGTGTCCGATAAGCGCATCGTGCAGGCGATGGAGCAGATCGTCGCCTGATCGGCGGGCTGATGGTCGTTTTAGGGTGGTTTGGGCGAATAAGCGCGTTGGCTGCTCGTGGCATGGATATTCCGTCCAGTTTCGTGGAATATTCCGTTCACGGTAAATCTGGCGCTATTCTCAAACCCGCTGCGGGTGAACGGCTCGGGGGGCGTTTCGCTCGCCCCCCGTGGCCCCCGGCATGGCGCTGAAAACTGCCGCTGCGCGGTACGCTCCACTCCGGCTTCATCTGGCGGACCGGGCAGGACTCGACGTCCCTGTCTCGACCTGTCTCTCTGGCCGCCAGTCCTGGATGCGCGCCTGCGTTCCCGCCAGTTTTCTTGATGCGCCTTAACCCCCGCGCTGCCAACCCGTGGCAATCACGGCGATCCATCAGCCAGGCCCGACCCGCACAAAAGCTACCCGTTGACCCACGCCAGCGTAAATCCATCCCAGCCCTTGCTGCCCACCGTCTGCAGCGCCGTCACCGTCAGGCGCGGATCGCTGCCCATCATCTCAATAAACCGCCGCACGCCCTGGACTCGCTCATCGGCGCTGTGCGGATTGGTCACTTCCCCATCCCGCACCACGTTATCGCCGATAATCAGCGTTCCCGGGCGGGAGTAGCGCAGCGCCCACTGCAGATAGTGCGGGTTGTTGGGCTTATCGGCATCGATAAAAATCAGATCAAACGCGGGGCGATCGCCGAGGCTCTCAAGGGTTGCCAGCGCCGGACCTTCGCGCAGCGTGACCCGATCGCCCACGCCCGCCAGCTGAAGATTCTGCCGCGCGATCTGCGCATGGTGCGGGTCGGCTTCCAGGGTCAGCAGCTCGCCGTCCGGCGGCAGCTCGCGCGCCATCCAGATGGTGCTATAGCCGCCGAGCGTGCCGATCTCCAGCACCCGCCGGGCGCGGGTGATGCGCACCAGCAGCGCCAGAAACTGGCCCTGGTTGGCGGCAACGTCATAGGCCGGAAGGCCGGCGCGCTGGTTATTCTCCAGCACCTGCTGCAAGAGCGGGTCGGACGGGATCAGCGATTCAACAAGATAACTATCTACAGCAGACCATTGTTGTTGCATGCAAAATTTCCTGTATTACATCCCTGATGAATCAGACCAGCCGCCTCCCAGCGACCGGTATAAATCCACCTGCGCCAGCAGCAGATTGTTCTTCACCTGGACAACGCTAATCTGCGTCGCGTAGAGGGTTCGTTGGGCGTCCAGTACGTCAAGATAAGAGGAGTAACCGTTGCGGTAGCGATTCTGCGCAATGCGCAGGGTTTCCTGCGCCACCGCCTGTTGACTCAGCAGTTCATCTAGCTGCTCGCCATAGCGGGTGATGGCATCAAGACTGTCATTGACCTCTTTAAACGCGCCGCGCACCGTTTTCTCATAACCGTACAGCGCCTGGTTGCGCTGCGCCATTGCCACATCCACCTGGGCGTTCAGCGCCTGGCGGTTGAGCAGCGGCGCGAGAATACTGCCGCCGAGACTCCACAGCCGCAGCGGGTTATCGAGCAGATCCGGCAGCGTGCGGTCCTGCAGGCTGCCGGTGGCGGTCAAATTGATCGACGGCAGCAGCTGCGCCTGCGATGAGGCGAGAGTGGCATCGGCGGCGATCAGCTGCCGCTGGGCCTGGGCGATATCCGGACGGCGGTTGAGCAGCGTGGAAGGCAGCTGTGAAGGCAACCCCAGCGGCGTCAGCCGGGCGAAAGCTTGCCGCTTCACCGTCCCCGGGTTGCTGCCGAGCAGGATGCTCAGGGCGTTTTCCTGCTCGGCGATCTGGTGCTGTAAGAGCGGGATCTGCGAACGGGTCGCACGCAGCTCGGAGTCGGACTGCATCAGCTCAAGGCGCGAGGTATAGCCGGTCTCAAACTGGCGTTTAGCCATATTGTAGGCATCTTCGCGGGATTTCAGCGTCTGCTGAGTGACCCGCAGCTGCTCATCCAGCGAGAGCAGGGTCAGATAACCGGCGGCCACCGAGGTGGCGACGGTGAGATCAGCGGCGGCGGCGGCGGCCTTTTGCGCCGCAAGGCTGGCCTGCGCGGCGCTGGCGGCGCTGCGGTTCGCCCCCCAGAGATCCACATCATAGCTGGCGGTTAGCGCGCCTTTATAGACCGTACTGTGAACGGGCAGACCGGTTACGGCGGATTGGCTGCGGGCGCGGGTCCCGGTCAACCCGGCATCCAGCGAGGGGAACAGGCTACTGTCGGCGGCGTAGGCCCGGGCCTGGTATTCATTCACCCGTTCGCGGGCGATCAGCACATCGCTGTTATAACGCAGCGCCTGGTCAACGTACTGATTGAGGGTGCTGTCGTGAAAATTACGCCACCATACGCTCTCCGCCGGGCTGGCTGGCCCGATACCGGCGCGCCAGGCGGCAGGAATTTGCAGTGACGGTTGCGCACGCTGAACGTCCGCCGACTGACAGCCGATCAGCGCGAGAGCCAGGGCGAGGGTGAGCGGGCGAATCATCATTTTTCCCCCTCGCGGGTGTCGATGGTCACCTGTACTGACATCCCCGGACTCAGGCGCTGGCTGTTTTTCTGCCCGTCATCGACGGCGATGCGCACCGGAATGCGCTGGGCGATTTTGACAAAGTTGCCGGTGGCGTTATCCGGTGAGATAGCGCTAAATTCGACGCCGGTCGCCGGGGAGATACTCTGCACGGTGCCGCTGAACTTTTCGCCGTTCAGCGCATCGACGGTAAAGGTCACGGCCTGGCCGAGACGGATCTCCGCCAGCTGGGTTTCTTTCATATTGGCGATGACCCAATGCTGCGGCGGCACCAGCGAGGTTAAATGGGTACCGGCGCTGACGTAGGCGCCGAGACGCACCGAGATCTGCCCCAGTTGACCGGTCGTGGGGGCGACAATCCGGGTATTTTGTAGATCGATCTCCGCCAGCTCCAGCGCGGCTTTGGCGCTGGCGACGTCCGCCTCCAGCGCATCGCGGTTGACGATCGTCGACTGCAGATCCTGGCGCGACATGTCCAGCGTTGCTTTTGCCTGCGCGATATCGGCGGTGCCTTGCGCCGCGCTGGCGCGTGCGGAGTCGCGTTCGCGAATCGACAGTGAACCGTCGGCGGTTAACTCCTGGACCCGTTTTAAATCCGCCTGGGTCTTCTGGTTCTGCGCGCGGGCGTTTTGCAGCGCGGCCTCGTTGCGGATAATCACCGCCTCGGCGCTTTTACGCTGCTGAAGGTTGTTCTTCAACGCCGCTTCTTTCATCGCAAGCGTAGCCTGCGCCTGATGAACGCGCTGTTTATAGATCCGGTCATCAATCTGGAACAGCACCTGTCCCGGTTTGACGTTATCAAAATCCTGCACGTTGACGGCGGTCACATACCCGCTGACCTGAGGGCTGATAAACGTGGTCTGCCCGCGCACATAGGCGTTATCGGTGAACTGGCTGTGCCGGGTAAACGGCGGCAGCTGCCAGGCGTACAAAATGACCAGTACGCCGAGAAGGCCGATGGCGGCGGCGCTAAAAATGGATACCACGCGGATATTATTTCGGGTATTGGCCTGTTGCCTGGCCGCATCCTGCTGACTCATAACGACTCCAGAGTAAAAATTGTAATTGTTATTTGCTGCCCGTCGCATTTTTCAGCGCGATGCGGGCGGTAATTCGCAGTCTTATTAAACGCCAGAACACCCATATCAAGGTCCCGGCGGAAATCGCTGCGGTCAGGAGATAAGTGTCATTGTAGGCAAGAATATTCGCCTGTAGCGTTGAGGCATTCTGCAAAAGGGTACTGGCCTGAACGCTAAGCAAGGCGCTGTCGCCGATCTGGCTTTGGTACATCTGGGTGTATTGCTGTAAGCGCTCGGTAATCAGCGGATTCAGGGTGGTTATCTGGTCGGCGAGCTGGCTGGAGTGAAACTTTTCGCGCCAGGTCTGAAAGGTGCCGAGAATCGCTGAACCCAGCAGGCCGCCGACGTTCTGGCTCATGCCAAACAGCACCGAAAAACTGACCAGGTTGCGCTGGTCGGCAATCACCCCGCCGATCCCTGCCAGCATCGCCGGGGCGAGGAAGAAGGCGCTGCCAAAGCCTAGCAGAAACTGGCTGAACATCAGCTGTTCCGGGCGGGTCAGGGCAGTGGACTGGCTGTCGAGCAACGAGGCTATCATGATCGCCGCCAGCGCGGTGGCGGTTGGCCAGTACAGGCGCTGCGGGTTTAGCGTCAGGCAGCTGGCGACAATTCCGCAGACGATACCGGCAAATATCGACCACGCCAGGTGGGTCATCTGCTCGTTTTGCAGGCCGACGTACTGCAGCCAGCCGATGGCCCCGGTGTTCTGCTCCGCCAGCACGATACGCATCAGCAGCATAATCAGGCCAAGGCGCAGAATACTGCCGCTGGAGAGCCAGTGGGTATTGAGCAACGGGTTGCTGCGGTTGTGTTCAAAGACGATGGCCGACACAATCAGCACCACCGCGCCCGCCAGCGACCAGCCGATCCACGGCGCTGCAAACCACCAGTCGAGGCGCCCCAGCGAAAGAACGGCGCAGACCAGCGCCATGCCGGGAGCCAGCAGAAAGAAGGTGATAAAATCCTTTTTCTCGAACACTTTTTTGCGATCGCTGGGCGGCAGTTTCAGCACCATGACGCAGGCGAGGGAGACCAGCGCCAGCCCCAGTTCGAAAAAGTACAGCCCGCGCCACTCGTCGATTTGCAGCAGTTCGGTCGAGAAAAGCCGGGCGAGGGGGATCGCCAGCGACGAACCGGTGATGCCGATAGTCAGCGCCTTCAGGCGATGGCGGGCGGGCCAGGCCTGAACCTGATAATAAATCCCCAGCGAACTGAGCGCCGCCGCCACCATACCGTGCGCGGCGCGAACCATCAGCGCCGAGCTGAGATCGTTGACGAAAAGGTGGAAAAACGTCACCAGCACGTAGAGGACCAGAAAGCCCTCGGTAAAGGCGCGCAGGCCAAACTGCTGGCGGAATTTAACCAGCAGCAGGTTGATCGATACGTTGGTCATCACGTAGACGGCGGGCAGCCAGGCGATCTCCGTCGACCAGGCGGCAAACGTCCCCTGCAGGTTTTGCAGGTTGGCGGTCACCACCGCATTGCCGAGCGCGCCGGTCAGGCAGACCAGCAGACCGACGATGCCATAGGCGATGCGCTTAGGCGTACTGTGCAGCGGGGTAGACGGCGAACCAAGAATCGCGGGTTTTTCATGCGGCGCCCAGTCGTGGGGCACGTAGGGGTTGCTTTTATGGCGAGGCATTACTTTTTCTCCACCTCGCGCAGCAGCTTTTCCAGCACCCGTTGCGTTTGTGCCCGTTCCTCTGGGGTGATCGCGCTGAGGATCTCTTCACGCAGATCGTCGGCGACCGCTTTAACCTGGCGGTAGAGTGCAAGCCCTTTCTCCGTCGCCACCAGCAGGCGCTTGCGCTTATCGCTATCGGTCATCACGCGCTCCACCAGCTGCAGTTCCACCAGACGGTTGACCAGCGGGACGATGGTGGCGCTCTCCACGCCCACTTCCTGGGCCAGTTCGCTTTGCGAGAGCGGATGTTCATTGCGGGCAATCGCCGAAACGGCGACCCAACTGGCCTGGCTCATGCCGAGGTCCTTCAGCCGGCGATTGACCGCCAGCCGCCAGTGGTGGGCGGTGAGGTGTAACAGATGGGAAAAGGTGAGCTGTCGGTTATCCATAATCGTCTTTAAATCATTAGAACTCTAATGATTTTATGCCTGGCAGAATGGGGAATTCAAGAGCGGATGCTAAAAAGTTGTTAACTCAACGGTGGGAGAGGAAGCGCGCAGGAGAAGAGATCAGGCGGCGGCGTACGGCGTCGCGCGAGTCGACAAAAGAAAACCCGGGCGGCGTTGACGCCTGGCCCGGGTGACCGTTACGACGCTAGCGCCGGATTAGCCTGGATAGATCCCGCGGTCTTTCCGCGCCATCAGGATGCGTTCACAGGCCACGATATAGGCGGCGGTACGCAGGGAGCACGCTTTATCAGAGGCTTTCTCGCAGACGTGGATGATCGCATCGGTCATGATACGGTCCATTTTGGCGTTGATCTCTTCTTCGCTCCAGAAGAAGCTCGCCATGTCCTGGACCCATTCGAAGTAGCTGACGGTGACGCCGCCGGCGTTACAGATAACGTCCGGCACCACGATCACGCCGCGCTCGGCCAGCACATCATCCGCTTCCGGATAGGTCGGGCCGTTTGCCCCTTCCAGCACCAGCTTGCAGGTCAATTTTTCCGCGCGTTCGCGGGTGATCTGGCCTTCCAGCGCCGCCGGGATCAGGATGTCCATCTGGGTGGTCCAGAAGGCGTCTTTGTCAATTTCACGGGCGCCCGGGAAGCCGGCGATCTGCTTCTTCTCGGTCTGCCAGGCGGTCAGGGCCGCCATATCGATACCGCCTTCATTGTACAGGGTGGCGGTATGGTCCTGGATGACCACGATACGGGCGCCGACTTCGGCAAACAGGCGCGCCGCTTCGCTGCCCACGTTACCGAAACCTTGCAGCGCCACTTTCGCGCCTTCAATTTCAATGCCGAAACGGCCGGCAACTTCACGGCCGGTAATAAAGACGCCGCGGCCGGTCGCTTTCTCACGTCCCAGAGAACCGCCGAGGTGAATCGGCTTACCGGTGACAACGCCGGTGACGGTGGTGCCGTGGTTCATGGAGTAGGTATCCATCATCCAGGCCATCACTTTACCGTTGGTGCCGACGTCCGGCGCCGGAATATCTTTCTGCGGCCCGATAATCAGACCGATCTCGCTGGTGTAGCGGCGGGTCAGACGTTCCAGTTCGCCTTCGGAGAGGCTAAACGGGTCGACGCGAACGCCGCCCTTTGCGCCGCCATAAGGAATATTGACTGCGGCACACTTGATGGTCATCCAGGCAGAAAGTGCCATCACTTCGTTCAGGTCAACATCTGGATGGTAGCGAACACCACCTTTACCCGGTCCACGCGAAAGATTGTGCTGTACGCGATAGCCTTCGAAGTGGCGGATGGTGCCATCATCCATCTGCACCGGAATGTCAACGATCAGCGCGCGTTTCGGGTGGCGAAGAGTTTCCACCCAGTAGGCGAGATCGCCCAGATAAGGCGCGACGCGGTCGATCTGGCGCAGGTAGGTTGTCCATGGAGATGTACTACTTTCAGATGCGTAAGATAACTTTTCCATAAGAGTCCTGTTCTCAATGTTATTTATGTCGTGTGAAACCGTGGAATGGCTACAGCAGTAAACTCTGTGCAATGAATGTTATCACCAATTTTATAAACCGGTATTTGACGGCCATTGCGAATTTTACATTTTTGTTAGAAATTTGCTTTTTCGAGTGCATAACTAAGCACGAAAAATCTCGTCATAACGCGCATTAATATGCATATTTTATGCAGTTAAGTGAATATAAAAATAAATTTTCTATATTTATCATTATCTTGATGATCATCAAAAAGTGAATAAAATGAGGCCTGGCGTATTGACTTTGTTGTACAACAGGGCCCAGATTGAAAGCACGCAATACACAAGGTATTAACTGTGAATTAACAAATAACCCCGAACAGAAAAAGGCTTTGTTTTAGTGTGGTGAATTTATTGTCATCGCAACGGGCTCGTTCGTCCGTAATACAGAGCAGGGGGGAAGGTTAATTTCGCCAATCCATGGCTGGCAAAATGAATTATTGCCAGCAATCGTTCCGGAGAATTGTTATGTCAGGCAGTATGACTCGTGAAGATTTTAATACTTACATGGTGCCCTGTTTTGCCCCGGCGCCCTTTATTCCGGTGAAAGCGGCGGGCTCGAAGGTCTGGGATCAACAGGGTAAAGAATATATCGATCTCGCGGGCGGCATTGCCGTTAATTCGCTTGGCCATGCCCACCCGGCGCTGGCCGCGGCGCTGAAGTCACAGCTTGATAACCTGTGGCACATCGGCAACGGCTACACCAATGAACCGGTTTTGCTGCTGGCTAAAACCCTGGTGGAATCGACCTTTGCCGATAAGGTGTTCTTCTGCAACTCCGGCGCCGAAGCTAACGAAGCGGCGCTGAAGCTGGCGCGGAAATATGCCCACGATAAGTCTGGTGCGGAAAAAAGCGAAATTATCGCCTTTCACCATTCGTTCCACGGCCGCACGCTATTTACCGTGACGGTCGGCGGTCAGCCGAAATACTCCGCTGACTACGCGCCGCTGCCGCAGGATATTACCCATCTGCCGTATAACGATATTGCCGCGCTGAAGGCCGCCATTTCGGCGCGAACCTGTGCGGTCATCGTTGAGCCGATTATTGGCGAAGGCGGCGTGATGCCGGCCGATCCGGCCTTCCTGCAGGCGCTGCGTGACCTTTGCGACCAGCACGATGCCACGTTGATTTTTGACGAAGTCCAGACCGGCGCCGGGCGTACCGGCACGCTGTATGCCTACCAGCACTACAACGTCATTCCGGACATTCTCACCAGCGCCAAAGGTCTCGGCGGCGGTTTCCCGATTGGCGCCATGCTGACGAAAGAGGCGTGGGCGCAGGTCTTCCAGCCGGGCACCCACGGCACCACGTTCGGCGGCAACCCGCTGGCGGCAACGGTGGCCAACGCCGTTCTGGCGCAGCTGGATAGCGACCTGCTGGCCGGCGTCAGCCAGCGTCACGACCTGATCGTCGCTAAGCTCAACGCGCTTAACGCCAGATACGATCTCTTCAGCGCGGTGCGCGGGATGGGGTTACTGATAGGCGCGGAGCTGGCAAGCCACCTGCGCGGCAAGGCGAAAATGCTGACTAACCTGGCGGCGGAAGAGGGGCTGATTGCGCTGATTGCCGGGCCTGACGTGCTGCGTTTTGCGCCGGCGCTCAATATTCCGCTGGCGGATATTGAGGAAGCTTTCGTACGCCTTGAGCGCGCCGTCGCCCGCCTGACCAGCTGATCCGGGAGACGGTTTATGATGCTATTTCGTCCCGTTCGGGAAAATGACCTCGATGATATTATCCGCCTCGCATCGCGGGCGGGGGTGGGCATGACCTCGTTACCTAACGATCCCGCGCGGCTGGCGGCGCGGATCCAGCGTAGCGTGGAGACCTTTGCCGGGAAGCTGCCGCGCGGGCAGCAGGGCTTTCTGTTTGTTCTTGAAGATACTCGCCTGGCGCGGGTGGTGGGCGTCAGCGCCATTGAGGTCGCCGTGGGCCTGGATGAGCCTTTTTATAATTTCCGCCTGCAGCGTACCGTGCGCGCCTCGAAAGAGCTGGGGGTCTATAAAAATCAGGAACTGCTGAATCTCAGCTATGATCATACCGGACACAGCGAACTGTGTACGCTGTTCCTCGACCCGGAGTACCAGAAAAATCGCAATGGCCTGCTGCTGTCAAAAGCGCGGTTCTTATTTATCGCCGCCTTCAGAGAGATGTTTTCGCCGCATCTTTTCGCCGAACTGCGCGGGCGCAGCGATGAGCAGGGCAACTCCCCCTTCTGGGATGCGCTGGGCCACCACTTCTTCGACATCCCGTTTGCCGACGCCGACCGTCTGACCGGGAGCGGAATGAAGACCTTTATTGCCGAGCTGATGCCAGCATACCCGATTTACGTATCGCTGCTGCCGAAAAACGCCCGCGAAGTCATTGGCGAGGTGCATGCGAATACCTCCCCGGCCCGCGCGATCCTTGAAAAAGAGGGCTTCAGCTGGCGCGGTTCGGTCGACATTTTCGATGCCGGTCCGGTGCTGGAGGCGGAAACCGACGCCATCAGGGCGATTCGCGAAAGCCGGTTTATTCCGGCTATACAGCTGATGGCGCAGCGGTCGTCGCCGCTGATCGTCGCCAATAACCAGTTTGCGCATTTCCGTGCGGCGCTGATCGCGCCGGAAGAGCAAAACGAACTCAATCAACTAACGCTGGACGCCCTACAGGTGAATGAAACCGATCGGGTTCATGCGGTGACACTCAATCCGGAGGCAAGGACATCATGGTAATCAATGCGCAGTTCATCGCGGGACAATGGCTACCGGGCTCAGGGCCTCAGTTGACGAAACTGGCGCCGGAAGATCGGTCGGTATTGTGGCAGGCGTCCAGCGCCGGCGCGGCGGAGGTTCAGGCGGCCTGCGCCGCGGCCCGTGCCGCTTTTTATTCGTGGTCTCATCTCCCGGTTTCCGAGCGTATCGCCTGCGTGCAGCGCTTTGCTGCGCTGCTGGAGGCCGGGAAAGAGACGCTGGCAACGCTGATCTCCCGTGAAACCAGCAAGCCGCTGTGGGAAACCCGCACCGAAGTTCAGGCGATGATAGGCAAAGCGGGGATCTCCATCGAAGCCTATCACGAGCGTACCGGGCAGCGCGAAACGGCCATGCCGGATGGCAGGGCGCTGCTTCGCCATAAACCGCACGGCGTCATGGCGGTGTTCGGCCCCTATAACTTCCCGGGCCACCTGCCGAACGGGCACATTATTCCGGCGCTGATTGCCGGCAATACCGTGGTGTTTAAGCCGAGCGAACTGACGCCGGCCACCGCCGAGCTGACGGTTAAACTGTGGCAGCAGGCCGGGATCCCGGATGGAGTGATTAACCTGATTCAGGGCGGTAAAGAGACCGGTCAGGCCCTGCTGGAAAACCGCGATATCGATGGCGTGCTGTTTACCGGCAGCGCCGCCGCCGGTTTCCATTTCCACCGCTACCTTGGCGGACAGCCGGAGAAAATGCTGGCGCTGGAGATGGGCGGCAACAACGCGCTGATCGTCGCCGACGTTGCCGATAGCGATGCGGCGCTCAATGTGATTATTCAGTCGGCCTTTATCTCCGCCGGGCAGCGCTGCACCTGCGCACGTCGGCTGGTGGTCAAGCGCGGCGCCGGGGGCGATGCCTTACTGCAGCGGCTGGTCGCCGCCAGCGCCAGGATCCGCGTCGGTAAATGGGACGCCGAACCCCAGCCGTTTATGGGCGGCGTTATTTCCCAGCAGGCGGCGCAGGGGATGCTGGCGGCGCAGGAAAAACTGGAAGGGCTGGGCGGCAGGGTGCTGTTGCGCCTGACGCAGCCGGATCCCGATTCAACGGTATTAACCCCGGGCATTATTGACGTCACCGGGATTGAGGTTCCTGACGAAGAGTACTTCGGGCCGCTGCTGACCATTGTCCGCTATGACACCTTTGATGAGGCGATCCGCATTGCCAATAACACCCGTTACGGGCTGGCCGCGGGGCTGATTTCCGCCGACCCGGCGCTGTTCGAGCGCTTTGCCGATGAGGCGCGGGCCGGGATCGTCAACTGGAACAAACCGCTGACCGGCGCTTCCAGTAAAGCGCCCTTTGGCGGCGTGGGCGCCTCCGGTAACCATCGCGCTTCGGCGTGGTATGCCGCGGATTACTGCGCGTGGCCGATGGCCTCGCTGGTCAGCGAAACGCTGACGCTGCCGGCGACAACCTCGCCTGGCCTGCCATTCTGATAACGGATCATGTGAGGACACTATGTCTGGTTTTGAAGCGAATTTTGATGGCCTGGTCGGGCCGACGCACCATTACGCCGGCCTGTCGGTCGGAAATGAAGCCTCGCAGAACAACCGTGACGGGCTATCCAACCCGAAGAAAGCGGCGCTACAGGGGCTGTATAAAATGAAAACCCTGGCCGATAAAGGCTTTATTCAGGGGATTTTGCCGCCGCAGCCGCGGCCGAATATCAGCGCGCTGCGCGGTCTGGGTTTTCAGGGCAGCGATGCGCAGGTGATCCAGCGGGCGGCCGCCGAGGCGCCGCATCTGCTGTCTGCGTTTAGCTCCGCGTCGTCGATGTGGACCGCCAACGCCGCAACGGTGTCGCCGTCCGCTGACAGCGCCGACGGCAAACTGCACTTTACGGTCGCCAACCTGAACAACAAACTACACCGTTCACAGGAGGCGCCGACCACCGCATCGATTCTGCGCGCCACGTTTGCCGACGCCGCGTATTTTGCTCACCACGATGCGTTGCCGCAGCATGGCGATCTGGGCGATGAAGGGGCGGCGAACCACAACCGTTTTTGCTACGACTACGATCGTCAGGGATTACAGCTTTTCGTTTACGGCAAACGCGCCGCAGGCGGCGTGGCGCCGGGGAAATACCCGGCCCGCCAGACGCTGGAAGCCAGTCAGGCGATTGCGCGTCTGCACCGGTTGAACCCGGAATATACCGTTTTCGCGCAACAGGATCCGACGGCGATTGACCACGGCGTGTTCCATAACGACGTCATTGCGGTCAGCAATCGCCATGTGCTGTTTCACCATCAGCACGCCTTTTTACATCAGCAGGCGGTGCTGGCGACCTTGCGCGAAAAAGCCGCGCAGTTGGATATTCCTTTTACCAGCGTGGAAGTGCCGCAGGACCAGGTCAGCCTCGATGACAGCGTGGCGTCCTATTTGTTCAACAGCCAGCTGCTGAGTAAAGCGGATGGCAAAATGCTGATCGTGGTGCCGGAAGAGTGCCGCCAGCGCAGTAACGTCTGGCAGTATCTGAGCGCGCTGGTGAGCGATAGCGCCTCGCCGATTAACGAAGTGGCGGTCTTTGATCTACGCGAGAGCATGCGCAACGGCGGCGGACCGGCGTGCCTGCGTCTGCGCGTGGTGCTGAATCATGCCGAGCTGGCGGCGATTAACCCGCATAGCCTGATGAATGACGAACGCTATCAGCAGCTCACCCGCTGGGTGGAAAAACACTATCGCGACCGTCTGCATGCCCGCGATCTCGGCGACCCACAGCTGCTGAATGAGGTCTATCAGGCCCTCGATGAGCTGACGCAGATCTTACGTCTGGGGGCGGTATATGACTTCCAGCGTTAAGGGACCGGCAATGAACAAGATGGTGAATGATTTACTGCACTGCCGGCTGGCCGCGTGGCCGTTTCCCGCCGGCGTTGAAGCGCGCTGGTTAGCGGATGGCGTGCTGCAACTGCTGCCGCAGCGGCCCTGGCAGCGGGCCACCGTCGTCTCCGCGGGGATCCATGGCAACGAAACCGCACCGATCGAGATTTTGCTACAGCTGATGCGGTCGTTGAGTCTGGGGCAACAGCCGCTCAGCCATGCGCTGCTGCTGGTCTTCGGCAACCTGCCGGCGATTCGCGCCAGCCGCCGCTATCTGCATAACGACCTCAACCGCCTGTTTGGCGGACGGCACCTTACCGTCGCGCCGGGGAATGAGTCCCGTCGGGCGGCCGAGCTGGAGACGGCGGTGGCCGAATTCTTTACCGCCGCAGATGCCCAGGGCGCGGCGAGCCGCAGGCACCTGGATTTGCACACCGCCATTCGCGGCTCACGCTACCGGCAGTTTGCGCTGTTGCCCGCACGGGAGGGGGAGTATCACGCCGATTTTTACGCGCTGCTGCAGGCCAGCGGTATGGACGCCATCGTGCGCCATACCGAGCCGGGCGGGACCTTTACCCATTACACCAGTGAAAAGTATGCCGCGCAAAGCGCCACGCTGGAGCTGGGTAAAGTGATGGCTTTCGGGGAAAACGACCTCAGCCTGTTTGCCGCCACCGACGCCGCCATACGCGCGCTGATTGCCGACGCGCCGCTGCCGGTACGGGTCAAGGAACCGGCGCACCACTTTGTGGTGCAGGAGAGCATCGTCAAAAGTGCCAGCGATTTCACGCTCAACCTCGACCCGCAAAGCGAAAACTTCACCGCGCTGCCCGCCGGGTATGAAATCGCCCGTCAGCCGGATAAACGGTGGGTGGTTTCTGCCCATGCTCCGTACATCTTATTTCCCAATGCGGGAGTAGCGACCGGACAACGTGCCGGCTTGTTGCTGAAGTCTGCCGCGCCATGCCTTTCTTTGCCTGCCTGAAGGAATCGACATGACTCAACATCAACGCGAGGGGCAGGTTAATCCTGCCATCGACGGGGAGCGCCCGTCGCAGCTCAAACGCGGCCTCGGCGCCCGGCACATTCAAATGATTGCGCTGGGCGGAGCTATCGGAACCGGCCTGTTTATGGGGGCGGGAAGAAACATCGCCGTCGCGGGGACCTCAATCCTCGTGATTTATGTGCTGGTGGGGTTTTTTACCTACATGGTGATGCGGGCGATGGGCGAGGTGCTGCTCACCCGGCTGGATTACCGCTCTTTCGCCGATTTTGTCGGCGACTATCTCGGCCCGCAGGCGAGTTTTTATTTAGGCTGGACCTACTGGCTGAGCTGGGTGGTGACCTGTATCGCCGACGTGGTGGTGTGCGGCAGCTATATGCAGTACTGGTTCCCGGCGATGTCGGCCTGGATGCCCGCGCTCGCCACCCTTGGCATTCTGTTCCTGTTCAATTTACTGTCGGTTAAAATGTTTGGCGAGGCCGAATTCTGGTTTGCGCTGATCAAGGTGGTGACCATCATCGCGTTGATTTTGACCGGCGGATGGATGATCGCCATCGGCTGGACGTCGCCGGATGGAGTTAAAGCCTCGCTGCGCCACATTAGCGACCCGGCGGTGTTTATGCCGCACGGCGTGACCGGGTTCTTCGCCGGTTTCCAGATAGCGATCTTCTCTTTTACCGGCATTGAGCTGCTCGGTACGATGACCGCCGAAACCCGCGACCCTGAGAAGATTTTACCCAGGGCGATTAACGCGCTGCCGCTGCGCATTATCATCTTTTACCTGCTATCGATGGTGGTGATTATCGCCGTCGCCTCCTGGCCGGGGGTGTCGCCGGACGCCAGCCCGTTCGTGACCCTGTTTGCCAAAGCCGGATTGCCGGCGGCCGCGGCGGTGATCAACTTTGTCGCGTTAACCTCGGCGATGTCGTCGGCTAACAGCGGGGTCTACTCCAGCACCCGAATGCTGTACGGCCTGTCGGTGGAAAAGCATGCTCACGGCCAGTTTCGCATCCTGTCGCGCACCACGCGGATCCCGGTACGCAGCCTGCTGTTCTCCTGCTTCTGCATGCTCAGCGGGACGTTGCTGCTGTTTCTGGTGCCGAACGTGATGACGCTGTTCACGATCGTATCGACGCTGGCGGCGATTATGGTGGTCTTCAGCTGGGGGATGATCCTCGTGGCCTACCTGGTTTATCGCCATAAGCGTCCTGACCTGCATCAACAGTCGACGTTTAAAATGCCGGCGGGCGTGGCGATGAGCTGGCTGAGCCTGCTGTTTTTCGCCTTCTCGATTTTTATCATGATCTTTGACCCGGATACGCTGAAAGCGCTGATGGCCACGCCGATGTGGTTTATCGCGCTGTGGCTGTTCTGGAAGATAAAGCAGAAGCGAGAAGGGCAAACTCATCTGCAGAAGCTGAACGCCTGAGTGATGCCGGCATCTTGCCTGCCGGTCTCCCCGGCAGGCGCAAAAGAAGTGACCCCGTTACCTTTCATTACCCGCCGGGGCGTTGTGCGGTTTATCATGTAGCGAAACGTCTTTAAACGGATGAAGCGCTATGCAAAGGAGCGAGCATGACAGAGCATTTCCCATCCCTGGCGGATGACACGCTGGCGGCGGCAAACCGCTTAGGCCAATGGCTGGCGCAGGATGATTTCACCGCGCTGGCGCCACCGCCGCAGCTTGATATCGTGGTGCTGGCGGGTAATGCGGTGATCCCGACCATTGACGCCGCCTGTCGGCTGGCGGCGGATACCGGGGCGCCACTGCTGATTAGCGGAGGTATCGGCCACTCGACGTCGTTTCTCTACGACGCGGTACGCGCCGACCCGCGTTATCGTCTGCTCCCGGTCGCGGCGCGCCCGGAAGCGCATATCCTTGCCGATATCGCCCATCGGTTCTGGCATATTCCGCGGGAAAAGGTGGTGGTTGAAGATCGCTCCACGAACTGCGGTGAGAATGCGCGCTTTACCCGCGAAATGCTGGTGGCTGAAGGGCTGGCCCCTCGTCGCGGGGTGGTGATTCAGGACCCGACCATGCAGCGGCGGACGATGGCGACCTTTGCCCGCGTCTGGCAGAACGCGGAAACCGTGCCGCAGTGGTACAGCATGCCGGGCTGTGCGCCGCTGCTGTGCAATACGGCCGTCGGGTTAGCCTTCCGCGGCGAGCATCGCGGGCTGTGGCCGGTGGGGCGCTATCTGTCGCTGATCCTCGGGGAACTGCCGCGCCTGCAGGATAATCCGCAGGGCTATGGCCCGCGTGGAAAAGACTTTATTGCCCATGTGGATATCCCGGCCCACATTGTCGAGGCAGGGGAGCGCCTGCGCGAAGATAGCCTGCTGACGGAGGCTCTGAACGCCCGTCCCCTGAGCTGACGAATGCCCGTTTGTGACCTGTTTTGCGTAAACGGGCACTTTTTGTTGCCGAAATGTAGCCATTCGCGCCAGATACTGGCCTGTTTTTATGACCTGATTCACAAAATCAGGTGGGCAGTCTGCTGCGGACGTTCCTTGTCGATAGATTTTTAACAAATAAGTTACTTGTTAAAAACAACATATCTACAGGAGCAGGCCATGACAGCACCCGTTCAACACCCGATGTATATTGATGGTCAGTTTGTTGCCGGACGCGGCGACGCGTGGATTGACGTGCTCAACCCGGCGACCGAAGCGCTGATTTCGCGTATCCCCGACGGCACGGCTGAAGATGCCCGACGGGCCATCGATGCGGCGGAGCGCGCGCAGCCGGCGTGGGAAGCGCTGCCGGCGATTGAGCGGGCGGGATGGCTGCGTAAAATTGCCGCCGGTATTCGCCAGCGCGCCGAAGAGATTGCCGGGCTGATCGTCGCCGAAGGCGGGAAAATTCAGCAACTGGCGGCGGTGGAGGTCTCATTTACCGCCGATTACCTTGACTATATGGCGGAATGGGCGCGCCGTTATGAAGGGGAGATTGTGCAGAGCGACCGTCCGGGGGAAAATATTCTGGTGTTTAAACGCGCCCTCGGCGTGACCACCGGGATTTTGCCGTGGAACTTCCCGTTCTTTCTGATTGCCCGCAAGCTGGCGCCCGCGCTGATTACCGGCAACACCATCGTGATTAAACCGAGCGAATTTACCCCCAATAACGCCGTCGCCTTTGCGCAGATTGTCGATGATATCGGCTTGCCAAAAGGGGTCTTTAACCTCGTGCTCGGTCGCGGTGAAACCGTGGGCCAGGAGCTGGCGGCCAACCCGAAAGTGGCGATGGTCAGCATGACCGGCAGCGTCGGCGCGGGTGAGAAAATTATGGCCGCCGCGGCAAAAAATATTACCAAAGTGTGCCTCGAGCTGGGCGGTAAAGCGCCGGCCATCGTGATGGATGATGCCGACCTCGAACTGGCGGTGAAAGCGGTGGTGGATTCCCGGGTGATTAACAGCGGGCAGGTGTGTAACTGCGTTGAGCGGGTTTACGTGCAAAAAGGGATCTACGATCGTTTCGTCAATCGTCTTGGCGAGGCCTTAAAAGCGGTGCAGTTTGGCGACCCGGCCGCGCGGGACGATATTGCCATGGGGCCGCTGATTAACGCCGCGGCGCGGGAACGTGTCGAACAGAAAGTGGCGAAGGCGCTGGCGCAGGGGGCGCGTCTGGCGCTGGGCGGTCAAGCGGTGGCGGGGAACGGCTATTTCTATCCGCCGACGCTGCTGCTGGATGTACGCCAGGAGATGGATATCGTTCATGAGGAAACCTTCGGACCGGTGCTGCCGGTGGTGGCATTTGACACTCTCGATGACGCTTTAGCGATGGCTAATGACAGCGACTACGGTCTGACCTCGTCTATTTATACCCGCGATCTGAACGTGGCGATGAAGGCGATAAAGGGGCTGAAATTCGGCGAAACCTACATTAACCGTGAGAACTTTGAAGCGATGCAGGGCTTTCACGCCGGCTGGCGGAAATCAGGTATCGGCGGGGCCGACGGCCGCCATGGCCTGAACGAATATCTGCAAACCCAGGTGGTCTATCTGCAGTCGTAGGCGTAGGCGTCGCCAGCGGGTAGCCGGGCTATCCGCTGGCGACTACGCCGCTGCCGCTAGCGGGCGAACTTATCCAGGACGCGCACCAGCTGCGTCACAAAACCATATTCGTTATCATACCAGGCCACGGTTTTGACCAGCTGAACGTCGCCGGCTTCGGCAACTTCAAGCTGGGTGGCGTCATAAATGGAACCGAAATGGCTGCCGATGATATCCGAAGAGACAATCTCCTCTTCGGTGTAGCCGAAAGATTCGTTGTTCGCCGCCGCATTCTTCATTGCCTGGTTAACCTCATCGGCGGTGACTTTTTTCTCGAGGAGGGAAACCAGTTCGGTGACCGAGCCGGTTTTGGTCGGCACCCGCTGAGCGTGGCCCTTCAGCTTCCCGCTGAGCTCCGGAATCACCAGACCGATCGCCCTGGCCGCCCCGGTGGTATGCGGAATGATGTTTTCCGCCGCCGCCCGCGAGGCGCGTAAATCTTTCCCCCGCGGCCCGTCAACCAGCGACTGGGTGCCGGTGTAGGCATGAATCGTGGTCATGGTGCCGAGCTTAATGCCGAAGGCATCGTGCAGGACCTTGGCCATCGGGGCCAGGCAGTTGGTGGTGCAGGAGGCGACGGAAATAATCGTGTCATCTGCGCTCAGGGTATCGTCGTTAACGTTATAGACGATGGTTTTCATCTCGCCGGCAGGGGCCGAGATCAGCACTTTCTTCGCCCCGGCATCGAGGTGAGCCTGCGCTTTCTCGGTCGACGTGTAGAAACCGGTACATTCGACGATGAGCTCTGCGCCGACGGCTTTCCACGGAATATGCCGGGCCTCTTTCTCGGCATAAACGGTAATTTTTTTCCCGTCCACGATCAGCGCGTCCTCGGTAAAATCCACGCTCCATGGGAAAGGTCCGTAGTTAGAATCATGTTTTAACAGATAGGCCAACACTTTCGGCGAGGTAAGATCGTTGATCGCCACGACTTCCAGCGGGCTGTGAACCTCCAACAAACGGCGTAATACCAGACGTCCGATACGACCAAAGCCATTAATCCCAAGTTTGCTCATGAAAAGCCTCCCGGTGGGTGGTGGTGAGTGAGGTTGCGGTATTAGACTCTCCAGGCATACTCCAGTCGCCCCGAATCGGCAACCCGGAAAAGCGCCGGGCTGGCTAAGCGTTTGAAAAACTGCACACAAAAGTTCATGAATTTGCCGGGAATCGCGCGTAAGGCGAAAGGCCTATTGCTTACGCCGTACGCTATCTGTCGGGCGGGTGGTTGACGACCCACCTGTCGGCCTTGTGCAGCGCCGACAGGTGAGCGCAGGGTGCGCTATTTTGCCGCGGCGAGGGCTTCTTTTATCCACTGGTCGAAGGTGGCCTGATGAGCGTGAATCCAGCCGTTCACATGGCTCTGAATATCGGCATCAGAGGATTTCCCCTCATGCATCAGCTGGTTCTGAGCGTTAACATCGGCCAGCGGCAGTTGCACGATCGCAAAGAGTTTTGCCGCCGCCGGATTTTTTTCCGCCCAGGCTTTGTTGGCCACCACATGTTCATTATTGACCTTAAAGCCGTAGTTTTTCCCGTTAGGCAGGGTGGTGTCCATCTCTTTCAGCGAACCCGGGTTAGCTGAGAACGGAACGGTAAGCCAGACAACATCTTTCCCGGGCACCATTTCATTGCTGACCCAGTAGGGCGTCCAGGTAAAATAGAGCACCGGCAAACCGGATTTATAGCGCGTTAAGGTGTCGGCGATAATAGCAGAATAGTTTCCCTGATTTTGTTTTACGGTATTTTCTAAACCGTAGGCCTTAATCTGGGTGTCAATAACCTGGCCGCAGACCCAGCCCGGATTACATCCGGCTAAATCGGCTTTACCGTCATCGTTGACGTCAAATAATTTGGCGATTTTCGGGTCTTTAAGCTGGGAAATATCCGTGATGTGATATTTATCCGCCGTTTTCTTATCGATGAGATACCCCTGGGCCGCGCCGCTGATATAGGTGCCCTGGCGATAAAATTTCTTATCTCCGCCGGCCGAATTATACATATCCTTTTGCAGCGGTTGCCAGTTCACCGCCATATAAGTCGCATCCCCCGAGGCAATAGCGGTATAGGCGACATTGTAATCCACTTCCTGCGTCGGCTGCACGTCATAGCCCAGTTTTACCAGCGCTTTATTGATGATTTCCGTCTGGAAAGCCTCTTCAGGAATCGTGCTTTGCAAGGGATACACGGTCACCCCTTGTCCGGGAAGCCCCGCAGCGAAGGCGGCGGGCAGCGTGAGAAGCAGAGCGGCTGCGAGAATACTGGTCTTATAAATAGACATAATAAATAACCCTGTTGTTTGTATTTTATTGAGCCAGAAGCGGCAGGAGTAATCATTGGCGAACGTGCGTGATGATGTGAGGCAATGGCAGGAGGAAAACGCTTGATAGATATTGTGGCGATTGCGCAGGCTTAGATAAGATCATAACTATTGTGTATTGTGGCGTCTGGTCTTTATGAATGAGTAATCAGTAAATTCACCATAGCACACTGAATTCTGCTGGCAACCTTTTATCTCCTGTTATGTGCCCAGGGTCGCGGCTAAATAGCCATCTGGCGGCCGGCGAACGCGACATATTAAGCAGGAAGAACAGCCGGATAAATATATTGTTGGCAAAGGCAGAGGATATTTCCCGGGCCTCCCTGGGCGGGGCCGGGAGATATTCAATCGGGTAGTAAACGGGCCGCAGCGGAACCGCTGGCAACATTGAGATGCCGATACCTGCGACGGCGTTTTAAATCCCCCGATGGCCCAGTGAAGCATGATGGCGATCGGGACGCAGAGGCCATCCGCGCAGCGACCCTCTACTGATTCGCTCCCTCTTTCATGTCTCCTTCCGTTCCATAATGAGATATATTGGGGGAACTAGCGTAAATTATCTTGTTATAGCAGGTGACATCGGAATGGCTCTGATCCCCAAAAACTACACGCGGCTGGAGAGCGGCTACCGTGAGAAAGCACTAAAAATCTATCCGTGGGTATGCGGGCGCTGTTCGAGAGAGTTTGTTTATTCGAACCTACGCGAATTGACGGTTCATCACATCGATCATGATCATACCAATAACCCGGAAGATGGCAGTAACTGGGAGCTGTTGTGTCTGTATTGTCATGACCACGAGCACTCGAAGTACACTGAAGCCGACCAGTACGGCACGACCGTGGTGGCAGGGGAGGATGCGCAAAAAGATGTTGCTGCCGCTACCTATAATCCCTTTGCCGATTTAAAGGCGATGCTGAATAAGAAGAAATAGTCTCCGCGGTGCTCTATATGGGCGCATAGCCGGCGGTTATCTCAGTGAACCCGGAGCGCCGGGCCTTACCTGCCTGGCAGCCCGTAGTCGGGGGGCGGAAGCCCCTCGCTGGCCGGGAAACCTCTGCATATCGCGCCCGGAGATAACTCCAGGCTGAAGATCTCTGACCTCACGGTGGGTAAATGCCTCCGCTCGCCAGAAATAACCCTCGCTAACTGCTTGCTTTTGCACTCATTACCGCAATCCGGGCCGGGTTTGTTAATACTACGTAAAACTTAATGAAATTTTCAGCAAAGGTCGTTATGTTGTCGACATCACTGTTTTATTAAGGGTTTTCCCATGCGCGATAAATACACTGGCCTGCAGATAGGTATCCACTGGCTGGTCTTTTTATTGGTGGTTGGTGCCTATGCCACTATGGAGCTGAGAGGTTTTTTTCCTCGCAGCGCCCGACCGGTCATTAACATGATTCATGTTTCCTGCGGGATTTCCATTCTGCTGCTGATGGTGGCGCGCCTGCTGGTACGCCTGAAATACCCGGCGCCGCCGATTGTGCCGAAGCCCTCGCCGATGATGACCGGCTTTGCGCATCTCGGACACCTGGCTATCTATCTGCTGTTTATCGCCCAGCCGCTGGTCGGCCTGGTCATGATGTATCACCGCGGCAATCCGTGGTTCGCTTTTGGCCTGACCATGCCGTTTGCCGCGCAAAGTAATTTTGAACTGGTGGATACGCTGAAAGGCGTGCACGGTTTGCTGGCGAATACCGGCTATTTCCTGGTCGGTCTGCATGCGTTAGCCGCGCTGATGCACCATTACCTGTGGCACGATAATACGCTGCTGCGGATGATGCCGCGCAAGCGCTGAGCGCCTGCCGGACCGTAAAGACCCCGCTTAATCGCGGGGTTTTTTATTTCTTTCTCCGCAGAGTGTGCTACATCTGATATGAACCGGGGGAAAAGGGGAAGTATGCAAGTCAGAGGTGCCGTCGGGGATGAAGCGCCTGCGCTGTGGGTTATCCGTCATGGCTTTGTCGCGCTGGGTGAAAAACTGCTGCCATCGAGGCTGGCGCAGGCGGATTTACGCCGGGTGGCGATGGCGCGGGAACTCGCCTGAATCCGAATGTTCGTCGCTATACTATGACGGATAGCGGCGTTTCAGTTTGCCACTTCGGCTAATAAAATATAGTATACCCCCCTATATGATATTGAGGGCGTCATCATGCCACATTCACCTGAAGACAAAAAACGCGCGCTGAGTCGCGTACGCCGTATTCGCGGGCAGGTTGAAGCCCTGGAACGCGCGCTGGAATCCGGCGAGTCCTGTATGTCGATTCTGCAGCAGATTGCCTCGATTCGCGGGGCGGCCAACGGCCTGATGGGGGAGATGGTGGAAATTCATCTCCAGGACGAGCTGGTCAGCGGTGACACCACCCCGGATCAGCGCGCGGCGAGAATGGCGGAAGTGGGTCATCTGCTACGATCCTACTTAAAATAAATCACCACGAAGGAAGAGACGGATATGAAATCACGTGCAGCTGTCGCGTTTGGCCCCGGCCAGCCGCTGAAAATCGTTGAGATTGACGTCGCGCCGCCGAAAAAAGGCGAAGTGCTGGTCAAAATTACCCACACCGGCGTCTGCCATACGGATGCCTTCACTCTCTCCGGCGACGACCCGGAAGGGGTATTCCCGGCGGTGCTGGGCCATGAAGGCGGCGGTATCGTGGTCGAAGTTGGCGAAGGGGTGACCAGCCTCAAGCCGGGCGATCATGTTATTCCGCTATACACCGCCGAGTGTCGCGAGTGTAAATTCTGTAAATCCGGCAAAACCAACCTTTGTCAGGCGGTTCGCGCCACCCAGGGGAAAGGTCTGATGCCGGACGGCACCACCCGTTTCTCGTATAACGGCGAGCCGATTTATCACTACATGGGGACCAGTACCTTCAGCGAATATACCGTCTGCGCTGAGATTTCGCTGGCGAAGGTAAACCCGCAGGCGCCGCTGGACAAAGTGTGCCTGCTGGGCTGCGGCGTCACCACCGGTATTGGCGCGGTCCACAACACCGCGAAGGTGAAAGAGGGCGACACGGTGGCGGTCTTTGGTCTTGGCGGGATTGGTCTGGCGGTGATCCAGGGCGCGGTGCAGGCGAAAGCCGGGCGCATCCTGGCGGTCGATACTAACCCGGACAAGTTCACGCTTGCCAAAGAGATGGGCGCGACCGATTTCATCAATCCGCAGGATTACGCTAAGCCGGTTCAGGACGTCATCGTTGAGCTGACCGACGGCGGCGTGGACTTCAGCTTTGAGTGCATCGGCAACGTAAACGTGATGCGCGCGGCGCTGGAGTGCTGCCATAAAGGCTGGGGCGAGAGCGTAATTATCGGCGTTGCCGGCGCGGGCCAGGAGATCAAAACGCGTCCGTTCCAGCTGGTGACCGGCCGAGTCTGGCGCGGTTCGGCGTTCGGCGGCGTGAAAGGTCGCAGCCAGCTGCCGGGTATGGTTGAAGATGCAATGGCCGGCAAAATTCGCCTCGATCCGTTTATCACCCATCGCCTGCCGCTGGATCAGATCAACGAAGCGTTTGCTCTGATGCACGAAGGTAAATCCATCCGTACCGTGATCCACTTCGGCGAAAATTAATCCGCGGTAACATCGCGGCAGTAACCCTCCGGGCATGACGGCGCGATCGTCAGCCCGGAGAGTTCATTATGCGGGCATGGATTTGCGGATGGCGCTAAGTAACGTCTGCGCGCCGGAAGAGAATGCGGCGTCCACCCGGGTCAGGATGCCGATCGGTTCGCCGGCGCCCTGAGTGGCAACCGGCAGGGCGGTCAGCAGGCCGCGGCGCAGATCGTCTTTTACCGCCCCGGAAGGGACAAACCAGATGTAGTCATAATCCACGGTCAGCTGGCGCGATAGCGAGGCGGAGAGCGTCTCGATACAGCCGGCGGGTATTTTACACCCCTGGCTTTGCAGTAAGGTTTCGGCATTCTGGCGCGGAATGGTGCCTTTTGGCGAGACCACCACCGGCCACTCCATCACCCGGCTGAGGGTGACGGTTTCCTGTAATAAAGGGTGACCGGGACGCACCACCAGCTTCAGGGACTCAAGAAACAGCAGTTCGTAATTCAGCCCGCTCATCAGTTCCGGGTCAGACATCCGCCCGATCCCAATATCAATTTCCCCCGACTTTAGCCCCGCCAGCAGCATGGTGTTATTCATGGTGGCGACCTGCAGGGTAATATCTTTCTGCTGCTTGTGAAACTGGCCAATAACCGTCGGCAGGATACCCAATGCGGCGGTGGGGAGGGCGCCGATGCGCACCACATCGTTACTCAACCCCTCTTTACGGTTGAGCGCCTGACCGGCGGTGTTCAGCGCGTCGAGAACTTTTACCGCATGGGTGAGGAACTGTTCGCCGACCAGCGTCAGCTGGGCGCCCAGGCGTCCGCGCTCAAACAGGCGCGTGCCGGTCAACTGCTCCAGCTCATTGAGCGTTTTGGATAACGCGGGTTGACTCAGATTTAGTGTTTCAGCCGCACGCCCCAGAGTTCCCTGTTGAGCGACGGCCACGAAAGTGTGTAGATGGCGCAAACGAATGCGCTGACTGAAGAGACCATTTTTTTCCATAGCTGATGTTAAAAACAGAGCGCACTCAGTGACAAGCGAAGTTGTTTAATTTTGATAACCAGATAGCAAAATATTTTTAACATTTGATCTTGTTATATTACAACTTCTTTCGTTGTGTACGGTGGTGTAAAACAGACGCCCCGCTTCAGGACGGGGCGAAATCAGGGCAGGAGAGGCGTCAGATATCAAAAAAGACGGTTTCATTATCGCCTTGCAGATGAATATCAAAGCGGTAGACGATTTCATTACCGCGCACTTCGCGTTCAGCGATTAAGGTCTGACGGCGGACCTCCCACTCGATCAGATTCAGTACCGGATCGTTGCGGTTGGCTTCCTGCTCATCGGCAAAGTACATCCGCGTATTCAGACCGATATTAATCCCACGCGCGACTACCCACAGGTTAACGTGCGGCGCCATGAGGCGACCGTCGCGGCCCACCACGGAACCCGGTTTGATAGTTGCGAAGCGCCAGATGCCGCTGGCGAAGTCGGAGCAGGTCCGGCCCCAGCCGCGAAACGAAGGATCGATCTTTTTGCTCTGCTGGCGGTCGTCCGGGTGGTGGTAGCGCCCGGCGGCGTTGGCCTGCCAGATCTCCAGCAGTACGTCACGCACCGGGGTGCCGGAGCCGTCAATCACCCGGCCTTCGATAGTAATACGCTCGCCTTCGGTATCAGGGGTGGTAAGCTGCGGGCCGAAGTTTTTTTCAAAGATATGAAAACCCGCGGCGTCCGGCGCAAGGCCGATATGCACGTACGGGCCGGCGGTCTGCGAGGCGGTTTCGGCTAAATACTCTTTCATCGGGCGGCCCCCTGAGTGCGGTTTTCAAACAGCGTGGCGCGATGGCCGCGCAGCACAAGGTCAAAGCGATAGGCCAGACAATCCAGCGGTACCGCGGCGTGGGTATCGAGTTCGGCAATCAGCGTGCGTACGGCGTCGTCGTTATTAATGGTTTTGACGATCGGGCACTGCTTAATCAGCGGGTCGCCTTCGAAATACATTTGCGTAATCAATCGCTGCGCCCACGCATCCCCGGAGAGTGAAAAATGGATATGCGCCGGGCGCCAGTCGCTGACCTGGTTACGCCACGGGTAGGGGCCAGGCTTAATGGTGCGAAAACAGTAGTAGCCGTTGTCATCGGTCAGCACCCGGCCGCAGCCGCCAAAATTGGGATCGATAGGGGCCAGATACTGATCCTTTTTATGCCGATAGCGGCCGCCGGCATTGGCCTGCCAGACTTCCACCAGCGTGTTTTTCATCGGGCGGCCAAAACCGTCGCGCACATAGCCATGCACGATAATGCGCTCGCCGATCGGCAGGCCTTCTTTGGCGTAATTCAGGATCAGGTCATTATCCAGCGGGCCGAGATCGTCGTGGCTGAACACCGGGCCGGTAATTTCTGACAGCGAATTTTGTAGCGAGATCAGCGCATTGCGCGGCGAGCGCAGCACGCTGGTTTTATAGCCCGGGGCGTAAGCGGGAGGATGGCTATTATAATCGCGATGAATAACCTCGCGCGGTGACCATTTATCATTCATAGGGTACGTGCTCCGTTTAATCGGTAGAGGGGCATCTTATTGTCATATCGCCAGAAACAGTGTGTGTAAATGCCTTGTTAATTTAAAGTGAAATTAAAGGGTGTTTTCCATAACCCACCGTTATGTCCCGCGGGTTGTAAAAGAGAAGGGCAGGTTATCCGCATCACAATTTGTAAATTCTTCCCGCCGTCAGCCGGGCCCTTTTCTACACTCCAGGAAGTATTCACTGGAGGTAAGACATCATGGCGAACACCATCACGGCTGATGAGATTCGGGAAAACTTTTCGCAGGCCATGTCGGCGATGTACCAGCAGGAAGTTCCACAGTACGGGACGTTACTGGAGCTGGTGGCGGACGTTAATCTGGCGGTGCTGGAACATAATCCGAAATTGCACGAGCAGCTGGCTAATGCCGACGAACTGTCGCGGCTGAACGTTGAGCGCCACGGCGCCATCCGCGTCGGCACGGCGGAAGAACTGGCGACCTTGCGTCGCATGTTTGCCATTATGGGGATGTTCCCCGTCAGCTATTACGATCTGTCGCAGGCCGGGGTACCGGTGCATTCCACCGCCTTTCGTCCCGTCGACGATGCGGCGCTGGCGCGCAACCCGTTCCGCATTTTTACCTCGCTGCTGCGTCTTGAGCTGATTGCCAACGTCGAGCTGCGCCAGCGCGCGGCGGAGATCCTCTCCCGTCGCGATATCTTTACTCCCCGCTGCCGCGAGCTGATCGCGCTCTATGAACAGAGCGGCAGCTTTACGCCGGCGCAGGCGCGGGAATTTGTCCGCGAGGCGCTGGAGACATTCCGCTGGCACAGCCACGCGACGGTAGACGATGAGACCTATCATGCGCTGCACAACGAACACCGGCTGATTGCCGATGTGGTCTGCTTTCCCGGCTGCCATATCAACCACCTGACGCCGCGCACTCTGGATATCGACCGGGTTCAGGCGTTGATGCCGGAGTGCGGCATCGTTCCGAAAGCGCTGATTGAAGGACCGCCGCGCCGCGATGTGCCGATACTGCTGCGCCAGACCAGTTTTAAAGCGCTTGAGGAGCCGGTCATGTTCGCCGGGGAGCACAAAGGCACTCATAGCGCGCGGTTTGGCGAGATCGAACAGCGCGGGATAGCGCTGACGCCGAAGGGCCGGGCGCTGTATGACCGCCTGCTTAATGAAGCCGGGGTCGGCAAAGACAATCTCAACCATCAGCGCCATCTTCAGGAGGTGTTCAGCCAGTTCCCGGATAGCGAATTCCTGCTGCGCCAGCAGGGGCTGGCGTGGTTCCGCTACCGCCTGACGCCGGCCGGAGAAGCCCATCGCCACGCCTTTGGACCCGGCGACGATCCGCAGCCGTTGATCGAGCGCGGCTGGCTTGTCGCGCAACCGATTATTTATGAAGACTTTTTGCCGGTGAGCGCCGCCGGAATTTTTCAGTCTAATCTGGGGAATGAAATTCAGGCCCGCAGCCACGGCAATGCCAGCCGCGACGCCTTTGAAGCGGCGCTCGGTTGCCCGGTGCTGGATGAGTTCGCGCTTTATCAACAGGCGGAGGAGCGCAGTAAACGCCGTTGCGGTCTGCTTTGAATCCGGTACTCTGCTGACATGAATTATCGACGACCGTAAAAGGAAGCAGGTCATGCAGAATCCATCGACTCCGCTGGTTAACACCCGGCAGGGGACGCTATCCGGTATCGCTGAACGGGGGATTAACATCTGGCGCGGGATTCCCTATGCCGCGCCGCCGGTCGGCGAACTCCGCTGGCGCGCGCCGCGCCCCCCCGCGCGCTGGCAGGGCGTACGCCCGGCCGACGCCTTTTCCGCCGCCAGCTGGCAGGATATTGAGTACTGCCGTGAGCTGGGCGGCGGCGATCCCGGCCGCTTCTCGGAAGATTGCCTGTATCTCAATGTCTGGGCACCCGCCGCCCGTACTCAGCCGCTGCCGGTGATGGTCTGGCTGCACGGCGGCGGCTTTACCATCGGCGCCGGCAGTCTGCCGCCGTACGACGGCAAAGCGCTGGCCGGGCGGGAGGTGGTGGTGGTCACCGTCAATTATCGGCTGGGGCATTTAGGTTTTTTCGCCCATCCGGCGCTGGAGGGGGAGGATGGCGAGCGGGTGTATAATTTTGCCCTGCTCGATCAAATTGCCGCCCTGCAATGGGTGCAGGAGAACATTCACGCCTTCGGCGGCGATGCCACCAATGTGACCCTGTTTGGCGAATCGGCCGGGGCGCGCAGCGTGCTCTCGCTGATGGTGTCGCCAAAATCGCGCGGGCTGTTCCATAAAGCGATCGTGCAAAGCGGCTATACGCTGCCGGACCTGCCGCGTGAAAAAGCGCTGCAGAAGGGGCGCCTGCTGGCGGAACATTTCTCCCTGCCGGAGGCCAGCGCGGAGCAGCTACGGGCGATTCCCGCCGAGGCCTTCTGGTCGCTTACCGCGCCGCTGACGATTGGCCCGGCGCCGATCGCCGGTGATGCGGTGCTACCGCAGCCGATGCTGGAGACGTTCTTTGCCGGCCATCAGCACCCGCTGCCGGTGATGATTGGCTCCAACAGCGACGAGGCCAGCGTGATGGCGGTATTTGGCGTTGATATCGCCGGGCAGATTCAGAAACTGCGCCGCGAACGGCGCTTTGGCCTGGGACTGATAAAGCTGCTCTATCCCGGGGTAAGAGGGGATGAAAACCTCGGGCGCGAGGTGTGTCGCGATATGGCCTTTACCACCCTGGGCTATGTGGTGATGCTGGCCCAGCAGCGGGTGGGGCAACCCTGCTGGCGCTACTGGTTCGATTATGTACCGCAAGCGGCGGATGAGACCTATCCGCACGGCGCGTGGCATGGCGATGAGGTGCCTTATGTCTTCGATACGCTGTCGCTTGCCGATCCGGTGCGCGGCTACGCCAGCGATGAGGACCAGGCCTTTGCCGCCCAGGTGGCCGATTACTGGACCAGCTTCGCGCGGCTCGCCGGCCATCGCTGTAGCGAACTCCCGGGCGCGATACGCTGGCCGGCCAGCCAGCGTGGGCGGGATCGGCTGCTGCGCATCGGCCTGCATAAGCGGGCCGGGTTTAAGCTGGAAAACCGCTTTATGCGTGCGCGACTGGCGCTGTTTCGTCGGGTGATGCGCCATCATGTGACGCTGGATTGATCAGCTCCGCGCGAAAGCGCGCCAGGCCGTCGGCCTTACTCTGCGAACCGCGGACCACCAGGCGATAGCTGGCCCCGGTCTTCACGCTGAGGGAAAAAGGCCGGGTCAGGCGACCCGCGCGCAGATCCTCCGCCACCAGCGTTGCGTCAGCAATGGCGATGCCCAGCCCCTGCATGGCGGCGGTGATCGCCAGATCCATGGTGTCGAAATGCTGGTTTTTACGCATGCTCAGCGGGGCATTCGGGGAAAATGCCGTCAGCCACAGCGACCAGTCGGTCTTATCCCGCGTCGGATGTAAAAAGGTGACCCCGCTGAGCGTCTTATCGCAAGGAATGGCGCCGTTGCTGACCGGCGTCAGCGCCTCTTCAAAGAGCAGATCGCCGGCGCTGTGATGCGTCCCGAAAACGATCGCCGCATCATAGGGTTCCGTTTTGAAATTCACGCTATGTTCGGTGGTGGTGGTGAGGGCGATTTGCAGCTCCGGATGGCGCTGTTCGATGGCTACCAGCCGCGGGACCAGCCAGCGTATTGCGCAGGTTGGCGCTTTCAGGCGCACCACGGTCTGCTGCTGACGCGCCTGCTCCGCCACCGTCACCAGCCGGCCGAAGGCGGACTGCAGCTCGGGGTACAGCGCGCTACCCTGCGGCGAAAGATGCAATCCGCGGGCGTGGCGGGCAAACAGCGGAAAGCCGAACCACGCCTCCAGCGCCGCAATCTGGCGGCTGACGGCCCCCTGAGTCAGGCACAGCTCGCGCGCCGCGTGGGTTAAGTTAAGATGCCGGGCGGTCACCAGAAAGGTTTCCACGGCATGAAAAGGCAGGGCGCTTCGCGACATCTCATCTCCAGCTATGCATTTCGATCATAGGCAGTATGCCAGCTTCGTTGCGGGAATGGGACACTGTGTTCCACTTTCACCGACTAATCCTCTGCCGGCAAGTACACTATGATCTGCCATGTGAAGACAAACTCTGCCGGAACGACAATTTCGGCGGAATAACCTGATGTTTAAATGAGGAGTCAATCATGGCCAAACCCTACGTTCGTCTGGATAAGAATGAGGCTGCTGTGCTACTGGTGGATCATCAGACCGGGCTGTTGTCGCTGGTTCGTGATATCGATCCCGATAAATTCAAGAACAACGTGCTGGCGCTGGGGGACCTCGCCAGATACTTCGCTCTACCCACCATCTTAACCACCAGTTTTGAAAACGGCCCCAATGGTCCGCTGGTGCCGGAACTGAAAGCGCAGTTCCCGGATGCGCCTTATATCGCCCGCCCGGGCAATATTAACGCCTGGGATAACGAAGATTTCGTCAAGGCGGTGAAAGCGACGGGGAAGAAACAGCTCATTATTGCCGGGGTCGTCACCGAGGTCTGCGTGGCCTTTCCGGCGCTGTCGGCCATTGAAGAGGGGTTCGACGTCTTTGTGATCACCGATGCGTCAGGCACCTTTAACCCACTAACCCGTGATGCCGCCTGGGATCGCATGTCGCAGGCCGGGGTGCAGCTCATGTCGTGGTTTGGCGCCGCGTGTGAGCTACATCGCGACTGGCGCAATGACATCGAAGGGCTGGGGACGCTGTTCTCCAACCACATACCGGACTACCGTAACCTGATGACCAGCTATAACACCTTAACCAGCAAGTAGTTTCCCACTTCGGCCAGCGTCTGCTGGCCGCTTACTTTCTTAAGGCATGATCAAAGCTCATAGCTACTATGACAACAATTCGGTTGTCGTCGGGTAGCGCTTTGGATTGAATGATTATGCACATAAAATGAGAAAGGATTAACTATGCGTCTCTGTTCCCCGGTGACCACCCGTTCCAAATTGCCGGATGTCGGCACCACCATCTTTACCGTGATCGGCCAGCTCTCCGCTCAGCATAATGCCATCAACCTTTCTCAGGGCGCGCCGAATTTTGCCTGCGATGAACGGCTGGTGGCGGGAGTGACGCGGGCGATGCAGGCGGGGCATAACCAGTATGCGCCGATGACCGGCCTGCCGGCGCTGAAAGCGCGGATTGCCGACAAGATCGCCGCGCTGTACGGCACCCGCTATGATATCGACAGCGAAGTGCTGGTGACCGCCAGCGCCAGCCAGGGGATCTACTCGGCCATTGGCGGGCTGGTGCATCCCGGCGATGAAGTGATCTACTTCGAACCCTCTTTCGACAGCTACGCGCCGATCGTCCGTCTGCAGGGGGCCACGCCGGTGGCCATCAAACTGACGGTGCCTGACTTCAGCGTCAACTGGCAGGAGGTTCGCGCCGCGATCACCCCGCGTACGCGGATGATTATTGTCAATACGCCGCATAACCCCAGCGGCCAGGTGTTTTCCGCTGAAGATTTAAACCAACTGGCGGCGCTGACCCGCAACACCGATATCGTGATTTTGTCGGATGAGGTGTACGAACATGTGGTCTTTGACGGCCAGCAACATCACGGGATGGCGACCCATCCTCAGCTGGCTGAACGCAGCGTTATCATCTCCTCGTTTGGCAAAACCTACCACGTTACCGGCTGGCGCGTAGGGTACTGCGTCGCCCCTGCGGCGCTGATGGACGAGATCTGCAAGGTTCATCAGTTCCTGATGTTTTCCGCCGATACGCCGATGCAGTATGCCTTCGCCGAGCATATGACCGATCCGCAATCCTGGCTCTCGCTGGCCGCTTTCTACCAGCAGAAGCGCGATCTCCTCCAGCAGCAGCTGGCCGACTCGCCGTTCCGCCTGTTGCCGAGCGCGGGCTCATTCTTCATGCTGGCGGACTACAGCCATTTCAGCGATGAAAGCGACAGCGAAATGGTGAAACGACTGATTACCGACTACGGCGTTGCGACGATCCCGCTGTCGGCGTTTTATACGGATGGTACTGATAACAAACTGATTCGCCTCTCTTTTGCTAAAGATGAAGCCACATTGCGGGCCGGTGCGCAGGCACTGTGTCACGTTAAGCCGCGTTAAGGAGCCACAGGATGAAAATAAAAGCCCTTACCCTCGCTTTGGGGATGATTTGCACCTTCTCTTCGTTTGCCGCCAGCGAGCTGCGCTATGGCGTGGAAGCGGAGTACCCGCCGTTTGAAAGCCGTAATACGGCAGGGGAGCTGGAAGGTTTCGATATCGATTTAGGGAAGGCGATTTGCCAGGCCGCCGGGCGGCAATGCAGCTGGGTAGAGACCTCGTTCGATGCGCTGATCCCGGGGCTGGTGGCGAAAAAGTTCGACGCCATTAACTCGGCGATGAATATCACCGAGCAGCGGCGCAAGAGCATCGATTTTACCCAGCCGATTTATCGCATCCCCTCGCAGCTGGTGGGGAAAGCCGACAGCGGCATGCAGGCGACGCCGGAAGGGTTACAAGGGAAAACTATCGGCGTATTGCAGGGGTCCATTCAGGAAACCTATGCCAAAGAGCACTGGGAAAAACACGGCGTGACCGTGGTGTCGTACAAGGACCAGAACATGGCGTGGGCGGATCTGCTGAACGGCCGTATCGACGCCTCGCTGGTGATGTCTGCCGCCGGGCAGGCCGGTTTCCTCAGCAAGCCGCAGGGCAAAGGTTTTGGCTTTATCGGCCAGCCGGTCTCTGACGATACCATTCTCGGCAGCGGGATCGGTTTTGGCCTGCGTAAAGGCGACGAGGCGAGCAAAAAACAGCTCGACGCGGCGATCGATAAAGTTCGCGCCGACGGCACCATTACCCGTCTGGCGGCGAAATACTTCCCGGGTATTGACGTCAGCGTCAAATAATAGCCGTTCGCCGTCGTTTGGCTTTAGGCAACGGACCGCAGGGAAGCCGGCAGACTCTTTTGCGTGGACTGATGTTGCTGACAGAGGGGAGAGACTGTTTTCCCCTCTGTTGTCGTCAACCGAAAAGTAATAAATGGATTTTTTGGTTGATTGATGGGTTTTCTACGGAAGAGTTGTCACTCCTCTCAGATTTATTGTCAGGTTAAGCGTTCGATTTTCCCGGGTGGCGACTCGTTTTCGATAATCCATCTAAAAATTTGTGCATCCGGGCGAGCCTCTATTATTAATTTGTTCACGGTAAAGCTTTTCTCAAATAAATCAATGTGACTTTGCGGGACAGAACGTGTGTTCTGATACGACGATAGCCCAAACTTTCATACAATCGCAGATTGGCCTCACTTCGCGATCCGGTAAACAGTTCACAATAACGCGATGAGGGAAAAAGGGTTTCACAAGCCAGCAGCAATGAACGACCGATACCTCGGTGTTGATAGTGCGGACTGACGCTGAGACGCCCGATTTCGCAGATTTCACCTTGCAGCGTGGCGCGAACCGAAGCCACCGGAACCCCCTCCAGTTCGACCTTGAGCACAACGCTCCTGGACAGCGCTCGGGTAAAATCAATAAGGGTTTCAGTTAATGGAGGGATCGCGTAGTCAGAATAGGTATCCGCTTCAGTCAGGTAGGCCTCTTTCTGAATGTCGAGAAGTTTTGGCAGATCTTTTACATTTGCTTTTGTTATATTCATGGCGTCATGTATCACATAGGGAAATAAAATATAAGATGTGGCGATTGTTTATTTCACTATAAAAAGAAAACCGCTATCTGAGCTGATCAATATCAACTCTGTTCGGGATGAATTGTAAACGCGGCATTTCTCGGCATAAGGCGTCTTTTCTTTCGAGTCAAGGATGTATAAGCCTTTACCACAAACGATATCCTTAGCCGATTGGCCAGCAGTTCACTGTTTCGCCTCCCACAAGGTGCGGTGAGGCAGACTTTGAAACAGAAACGCGTCCGGCCATGCGCCAGTTTTGGTCGGACGACATGACGAACCCGATCGCGCGCAGGGGCGACGAGGACGACGACGTGGTTTTGTTGAAACTGCGAGCGGCGGTCTTCGGCGAGAATGCTCTGTGAACGAGAATTCAGTCTGGTCTGGTGGACAGAATTATTTCGCGCTTTTTCTGGCGTCAACAATTGGATTATCAATCGTTTTTGTCTAGAGTGGGCGAAATTCACGACGCATCTGTTGGTCGCGTTGCGTATCCATTGGCATAACAGAAGGACGCTTTCTCAGGCATGAATCGCAGACGTTTTCTCAAATCTTCCATGGCTGTTGCCGCCGTATGCGGAACGTCAGGAGTCGCTTCACTTTTCTCTAACGCCGCGCTTGCCGAAGATTCAGGCATTGCTGATGGAATGACGCGCCGTTTTGACTTTTCCGTTTTGCAATCGATGGCGCACGATCTCGCGCGTCAGTCCTGGGGCGGCGCCCCGCGCGACCTGCCGCCGACGCTGGCGAATCTGACCCCGCAGGCTTATAACAGCATCCAGTACGATGCCGGGCACTCGCTGTGGAACAACATCGACGATCGTCAGCTGGACATTCAGTTTTTCCACGTTGGGATGGGCTTTCGCCGCCGGGTGCGCATGTTCTCGCTGGATACACAAACCCAGCAGGCGCGGGAAATTCACTTCCGCCCGGAGCTGTTTAACTATAACGACGCCGGTGTCGACACCAAACAGCTGGTGGGGCAGACCGACCTCGGCTTCGCCGGGTTCCGCGCCTTTAAAGCCCCGGAGCTGGCGCGTCGCGATATCGTCGCCTTCCTCGGCGCCAGCTACTTCCGCGCGGTCGACAGCACCTATCAGTACGGGCTCTCCGCCCGCGGCCTGGCGGTAGACACCTTTACCGATACCCCGGAAGAGTTTCCGGACTTCACCTCATTCTGGTTCGAAACGGTCAAACCGGGCGCGACGGTCTTTACCGTCTATGCGCTGCTCGACAGCCCGAGCGTCACCGGGGCCTATAAGTTTGTGATCAACTGCCAGCAGACGCAGGTGATTATGGATGTGGAGAACCACATCTACGCCCGCAAAGATATCAAGCAGCTGGGTATTGCGCCGATGACCAGTATGTTCAGCTGCGGCAACAACGAACGCCGGATGTGCGACACCATTCATCCGCAAATCCATGACTCCGATCGTCTCGCCATGTGGCGCGGTAACGGCGAGTGGATCTGCCGCCCGCTGAATAACCCGCAAAAGCTGCAGTTCAATGCTTTCGAGGATAAAAACCCGCGCGGCTTTGGCCTGCTGCAGCTGGACCGCGATTTCTCCCACTACCAGGATATTATGGGCTGGTATAACAAGCGCCCAAGCCTGTGGGTCGAACCGCGTAACCAGTGGGGCAAAGGGGCCGTCAGCCTGATGGAAATCCCGACTACCGGCGAAACGCTGGATAACATCGTCTGCTTCTGGCAGCCGGAAAAGGCGATCAAGGCCGGGGATGAGCTGGACTTCAGCTATCGTCTGTACTGGAGCGCGCAGCCGCCGGTGCGTTCGCCGCTGGCCCGGGTGATGGCTACCCGCACCGGGATGGGCGGTTTCCCGGAGGGCTGGGCGCCGGGCGAACATTATCCGGACAAATGGGCGCGGCGTTTTGCCATCGACTTTGTCGGCGGCGATCTGAAAGCGGCGGCGCCAAAAGGCATCGAGCCGGTGATCACGCTCTCTAACGGCGAGGCGAAGCAGGTTGAAATCCTGTACGTCGAACCGTTCGACGGCTATCGCATTCAGTTTGACTGGTATCCGACCAATGACGCCACCGACCCGGTAGAAATGCGCATGTTCCTGCGCTGCCAGGGCGATGCGATCAGCGAAACCTGGTTGTATCAGTATTTCCCGCCGGCTCCCGACAAACGCAACTATGTTGATGACCGGGTAATGAAGTAACCCCTACGGTCGCCCATTCACGCTGCCATGCCGTGGATGGGTTGACCCGCAGTGAGAGACGCCATGTCCGCAGAACAGTCCCCCGCAATTGAAGAGATCCCGGTGACCGGGCAGCTGACGCTGCGCGCGGTCAATGAACGTTACGTCACTGAATTACACCAGCTGGTTGACAAGAACAAGCACTGGCTGCAGAACGCGCTGAGCTGGCCCGCCGCGGTGAGCAGCGAAGAGGAAACCCGTCGCCATGTGCAGGGCAACGTCATGCTGCATCAGCGTGGTTATGCCAAAATGTTTTTACTGTTCCTCCGCGACGAGATGGTCGGGGTGCTGTCGTTCAACCAAATCGAACCGCTGAATAAGACCGCTTATATCGGCTACTGGATCGATGAACATCACCAGGGGCAGGGGCTGCTGTCGCAGGCGCTGCAGGCCTTTATTCACCACTACGCGCACAGCGGTGAAGTGCGCCGGTTCGTCATCAAGTGCCGGGTGGCTAACCACAAGAGCAATCAGGTGGCGCTGCGCAATGGTTTTACGCTCGAAGGGTGCCTGAAGCAGGCCGAATATCTGAACGGCTCGTATGACGACCAGAATATCTACGGACGGATTATCGATAGCGCCGGGTCATGATATTTCCGCGCTCCGGCGCGCGGCGTTGCGCCTTAGCCCGGCTACAGCGAGCCCAGCAGCGGCGTGCGGGTAATATGCTCCGCGCCGTTGATCACTTTGCGGCCGCGCAGATGAATCGCATCGCCGTTAGTTGCTTCGATATGCGCATCGTCGGTAATTTCGACCCGATGTTCGATCACCACATCTCCGCTGATGCGGGCATGCCCCTGAATCAGCACCTCGTCGTCCAGCAGGATCGGGCCGCCGCACAGCCGGGCATGACCGCCCACCATCACCCGATGCTTGAGCAAACAGTTGCCTTCAACGATAGCATTCTCCGCTACCTGCGAGCTGTAGCGGAGCGTGGGTATGGCGTCTTCACCGCGCCCGGCGATGATGCGCGCCTGGTCATACACCCTGGCATTATCGCAAACCCAGACATCGTTTTCTTCGTTGCCCTCCAGCCGCGCATGGTCAAATATTTCCGCCCGGTGTTCAACAAAAGCGTACTCGACAAACGCATCGCCGTAGATCTGCGCCTGATGCACGATGCGCGAGGCGCTGACCGTCGCCCGATGGTAAATCTGCAGATATTTGTCGCGGTCGGCGGTGAGGCCCCTGGCGGCGATGATCAGGCAGTGGGGGAGAATACGCGCCTCGTCGGCGAGACGGCAGTAGCCGCGAACGTGAGAGTCCTGAACCGTGACGTTGTCACTAATTTCGGCGTGATGGCTGATGTGGGCGTCATCCAGCCACGCGTTGCCGCCTATCAGCGCGCCATGGCTGACAATACAGGTCCCGGTGAGCCGGGCATTACCTTCCACCCGCGCGCCGGCAAACACCGCGCTGTTGGGGTCATAAATCCAGCAGTCGCCGTCCTGGCTGAGCGCCGCTTCATCGTCCAGCCAGCCGCCTTCGCTTCCGGCTGACACATCGGCGAAATCGCGCAGGGCGACAATCTGGCGCAGATTGACGCTATGCTTAATCCCGTCCTCGTCATAGTGAATCTGGCGAACCTGCTCGCTGAGACGATATTTGTTCATCACGGCTTCTCTTTACTTTTGGTTAACATAAACATAGCAAAAATCTCCGTAGCGCGGTTTTGAAGGTTCTTTTAAAATGCAACTTAAAGATAAGTTGAAAAATTAAATAAAATGAACAAAAAGCAGCAAACTCAGCAGGTGCTGAATTTACCGGCAGGCTATTTCGGCATGGTGCTGGGCATCATCGGGATGGGCTTCGCCTGGCGCTATGCCAGCACGCTCTGGCCGGTCAGTCAGCGCATTGGCGACGGGCTGGTCGCCCTGGCGACCGTTATCTGGGGGCTGTTGACCCTGGCGTTTGTCTCGCGGGCGATTCGCTCCCCGCACAGCCTGCTGCAGGAGATGCGCCATCCGCTGGCCAGCAGTTTTGTCAGCCTGTTTCCGGCTACCACCCTGCTGGTGGCGATCGGCTTTGTGCCGTGGTTTCGTCCGCTGTCTCTGGTGCTGTTCAGCCTTGGCGTTGCGCTCCAGCTGGCGTATTCCGCCTGGCACAGCGCTGGCTTATGGCGCGGCAGGCACCCCGCAGAAGCCACCACGCCGGGCCTCTATTTACCGACGGTGGCCAATAATTTCATCAGCGCGATGGCCTGCGGCGCGCTGGGCTTTAACGATGCCGGGCTGGTTTTCCTCGGTGCCGGCATCTTCTCATGGCTGAGCCTGGAGCCGGTGATTCTGCAACGTTTGCGTAGCGACGGCGAACTGCCGCTCGGTCTACGCACGTCGTTGGGCATTCAACTGGCGCCGGCGCTGGTCGCCTGTAGCGCCTGGCTGAGCGTCAACGGCGCAGAGGTGGATACCTTCGCCAAACTGCTGTTTGGTTACGGGCTATTGCAACTGCTGTTTATGCTACGTCTGATGCCGTGGTATCTGCGGCAACCGTTTAACGCCTCGTTCTGGAGTTTCTCGTTCGGCATCTCCGCGTTGGCCAGTACCGGGCTGCATCTGGGCCATCGCCACCCGGACGGCTTTTTTCATTTTCTGTCGATCCCGCTGTTTGTTTTTACCAATCTGATTATCGCACTGCTGCTGGTACATACTTGTCTGCTGCTGCTGCGGGGTAAATTGCTGATTCGCGTCGATCGGGCCACATTATTAAAAAATAAGGATTAATCATGACTATCCGTGATGAAAACTACTTTACCGAAAAATACGGAATGACCCGCACCCACTCTGAGGTGGTGCATGCTGCGACGCTGATTCCGCCGGGCAAGGCGCTGGATCTGGGCTGCGGGAACGGGCGCAACAGCCTCTATCTTGCGGCGAACGGTTTTGAGGTGACCGCGTGGGATAAAAACGCGATGAGCATTAAGAATCTGCAGGAGATCCGCGATCGGGAGGGGCTGACGGCGCTACAGACCGCGGTTAAGGATCTGAATACGCTGAGTTTCGATGGCGAGTATGATTTTATTCTCTCGACGGTGGTACTGATGTTCCTCGAGGCGCAAACCATCCCCGGCCTGATCGCCAATATGCAGCGCTGTACAAAGCCCGGCGGCTACAACCTGATCGTCGCGGCAATGGATACCGACGATTATCCTTGCACCGTCGGCTTCCCGTTTGCCTTTAAGCCTGAGGAACTGCGCCGCTATTACGCCGGCTGGAGGTTCCTCAGGTACAACGAAGAGGTGGGCGAGCTGCACCGCACCGACGCTAACGGCAACCGCATCAAGCTGCGTTTTGCCACCATGCTGGCGCAAAAAACGGCTTAACGCGCCGCCAGCAGGCAGAGCTGGAAGGCGGTACGATACGACGCCTCAAAGGCGCGCAGCGGCAGAAACTCAAATTTTGAGTGGAAGTTATGCGCGCCGGTAAAGAAGTTCGGCGTTAACAGCCCTTTGGCCGACAGCGCCGCGCCATCGGTGCCGCCGCGCATCGGGGTCGGCTTCGGCGTAACCCCGATGCTCTCCATCGCGGTAAACAGCAGGTCAATGGCCCGGCGATCTTCGCCAATCGCATTGCTGATATTGCTGTAGGTGTCGCTCAGCGTAAACTCGACTTTAGCCGTTGGATAGTGCGCGGCGATTTTTTCTGCGACGTCGCCAATCTGCTGTTTGCGGCGTAAAAAGCTCTCGCGGTCGAAATCGCGAATGCTGGCCTGCAGCAGAGCGCTGTTTTGATCCCCCTGAATGCCATTAAACCAGACGTAGCCTTCGCGCCCGGCGGTGTGCTCCGGGGTTTGCAGCCGATCGAAATGGCTGATGTAATCGGCGGCCATCAGCAGCGGGTTGACCAGTACGCCTTTCGCTGACATCGGATGGGCGGTGACGCCGGTAAAGCGAATTTCGGCGGCAGCGGCATTAAAGTTCTCATAGACAATTTCCCCCAGCTCGCAGCAGTCGATAGTCCAGGCGAAATCGACGGCAAAACGGCTGAGATCCAGCGCCTTGGCGCCGCGCAGACCCACTTCTTCATCGGGCACAAAGGCGACCACGATGTCGCCATGGCGATGCGCCGGCGTGAGGTTTTCCAGTACCGTCATTACCACGGTAACCGCCGACTTATTATCGGCGCCCAGCACGCTGGTGCCGTCGCTGAAAATAATCTCTTCCCCCGGATAGGCAAGTATTTCCGGGTGCTCGCTCACCCGCAGCCAGATATCCTTTTCGCGATTCAGGCAGAGGTCTTCACCATTAAAGCGCAGAATTTGCGGATGAATATCCGGCGACAGGCCGACGTCGACGGTATCGATGTGGGTGATAAAACCAATGCGCGGCGCGCCGGGGACATTCCCCTTTTTCACCGCGGTCACGGTGGCATGTTCATCGATCACGATATCGTCCAGCCCGAGACGCCGTAGCTCATCGGCAAGCTCGCGGGCCATCTCGTGTTGCCCCGGCGTCGTCGGCAGCGTGGTGGCGCGCGGGTCGCTCTGGCTACTGATGGCGAGATAGCGGAAGAAGCGCTGGGTCAATTGACTGGCGAGTGGAGATGACATAGTGATTCCTTCTTTATTGATTTTTGGGGTGTTTGCAATCTGGCTTTAGTGTTATGTATGGGCAGGAAAACAACAAGCTATTCATTAGCTGACAAATTAAAAAAGGAAAACGTTATGCAACGCAAACTCACCACGCTTGCTCTGACATTAACGGCGCTCACGGTTAGTTCCGCCGTGGGGGCAAAAACGCTGGTTTACTGCTCCGAAGGATCGCCGGATGTGATGTGATAAATATCAATTAGATAGGTGTTTATGGGGTGCTATAGGGGTGCTGTGTAATGCAAAAATAAAACCGGATGCTACATAATGGGCGGCATCCGGAGTTGCGGTTACGGTGTCACTGACCACCGTATTTCATCTGTTCCAGCAGATCGCGGCCTTTTTTCAACTGCGCATCGATGTGGTTCGCAAGGTCCTGAATATGGATCATGCGCGGGGCTTTCTGGCTCTCTGCTGCGCGGAAGGTTGGAATAGGGAGCTCACCCATAGCAGCGCGTTTTTCCGCTGTTGCCGGCTTCAGCCCAAAATACTTTTCGCACACCTGACTGAGCGGCACGGTAGCCGACCCGTATTCGGCCATTAACAAAAACATCGTATTCATCTTCACCTCATACCACTTTCAGGCCACGCCAGTGGCACCACGTCTCATACATCCGCTTAACCACTTCCCGGCAATAGTAGCCGTGATCGTCTCGCGTCAGGTCATACCGGCCGCCGTAGCGCAGCCGGACCCAGATTTCAAATTCTCTGTTCATCGCTCTTTGCCTCCATCGCATCCCGCAGCATCAGGAAGGCTATAGCTGCCGCTCGTAGCGGGTTCTTGTGATTAACCTGAAGCCCTGATTCGTGCGTTGCCTTCCAGACCGTTTTACCGGCAGGCGCGATCCCTATCCGGTATTTCTTCATTGCCGAGAAAAGGTCCTCGGGTCTAGCGAGAGGGAAAAATCCATAGCTATGCTTCCTACCAAATGTCTCCCACAAAAGCTGCGCCCCCTTTGGATTGTTGGGGTGAAGAATCACCTCGTATCCCGGCTTGAGCCGCTGTCCAACCAGTAAGCTAATTTCGCCATCTGATAATTTGCTGTAATTCATCAGAGCTCCTCCTTGCGGTACCCTGCATCGAAAATGCTGCTGGCGAGCGCAATGGCTCTTTCAGCCACCAGGGCCGTGTCGCGCTCACAGAGTGTTTTTGCCATATCCTCAACTGTCTTTTTGCGGTGTTCATCCTGCCGATCGGCAATAATGTCGTTGCAAAGGTCTACGCATTCGGTGCAGATGTTTACGCTGGGCCCGGAGATCAGTTTGTCTTCAGCGATAACCTGCTTGCAGAAGTTGCAAACCGTTTTCGGATCTGGCTCGCGCTGCGGCATCTGGCGCCAATATTCAATAAAGGGATTAACAGGCATCACTTCACCTCCACTTCAATGCCGGCAGCCATAATCACGGCTGCGCAGGCTTCGCGCATACTCCCGGCTCCGGCAGCAAACCCCAAATACCATTCAGCATCAGAGCCAAGCTGCGGAAGGCCTGGCAGCTTCACTTTGATGGCCGTCTTAACTGGCGCACTAAATCCCAGCTTTTCCCGAAGTTCAGCAATAGCAGCATCATGTTCTGCGCGTGCCTCCGGCCCCATAGCATCCAGTTCAGCGTAACGTTCAGCGCGGTTCTGAAGCGCCCGCAATACCAGGTGAGTGCCGACGCCTTTGCCAAACCGGAAGCCGGGTTCAAGAATGACCGGGCAGGGGAGCTTTTCTGGATATTCCGGCTGCAATGTTTCTTTAGAATTCGCCAGAAGCTCAAGAGCCATCGCTACCACCTCGCCCGGGAAGAAAGGTTCACCACCGGCAATTGCTTTAAGCCGTTTTTCGCTGATACTCATCGCTTAGCCTCCCGCAGCAGATGTTTGTAGGCCCGGAGGGCGTGCTTTGTCTGACCGCTCAATACCGTTTTCATGATGAAAAATCCGCTGCTATTGCTGGTCATACCCGGTGTCAGGAACAGAGCTACATCAATCGCCCGGTTGTGCCGGCGGAATTCAAACACCGTGCTGGTGACCACAATGTTTGCAACGGATCCGTAGTCCTGATAATCGATTTTCATGCCAGAGTCCTCGCCAGTAATCGCGCAATACCAAAGAAACAGCAGACACCCGCGGTAAACCCCAGCCTCGAAAGGCTGGAGAAAAACAGAGTGAACATCGCCAGTTCAGATACCTTTTTCATTGATCTGCACCTCCTCAACAGCAGTGATGTAGCCTTTCCATCCGCCATAGCTGTTCACCATTTCGCCCAGGCGTGAAAGGCAGGCGTTCATCCAGCGGATCCCCCGAGGCGTAAGCGCCGGAACTGTTCCCCAGTCGATAAATTGCGAATTGCTGCGATGCAAATATTTGATGAGGTCCAGAATGTCGATGTAATGCGCATGGCGCCGCTCTATGTCCCACCCTTTATCTTTGAGGTAGGAGTCAATGAAGCCCTGCAGCGCTGGCTGGTTAAGCGAAATATCGCCGTGCTGGTGGCGGTACACCGGGCGACGGTGCAGGCTCACCAGATAGAACAGGTACGCGTCGCACACCCAGGTCAAGGCCCGCTGGTGGTCCAGCTCGAGTCTTGCGGATGGCAGCCGGATAACGTTATTCACCGTGGTTATCCTCCCCGAAGATATCCGCCGGATCCTTACGCAGTTCGAAACCTTTGAATTCTGGATGACGCCAGCGCTTACGAGGTGCTGTCGGTGGTGTTGATTCTTCAATCAGAGTGCGCAACGCCAACATGAAGGACTGACGATGTACCAGCAGTCCACGGCTGCCTTTGTATTTCCGGGTTGGCAGATTGGCGAACTGAATAAGATTTCGGCAGGAGGTATCTGACATGCTCGTAGCCAGCGACACTTTATGTACCTGGACAAACTCGGCGTCATTGCTAACAAACCCGGCATTTGTCTCGATAATCTTCGCATTGTCCAGTGGTGCCGGATCCCGATGATCGCCGGTCGCCATAATGACTTTCATCATTGCGAACGCGGTGGCTTCAGCTACAACGCGAGCCAGAGATGTCATGTCTGAGGGAAGGCTCATTTCTGGCTGCTTCGCCTCAACAACTGGCTGATGTTTGCTGTACGAGCCAGTTTCCAGAATGGAAGGAAGCACGTCCTCGCATACCCAATCCTGAATACGCTCGGCGGAAGGGAGTTGGCTGCGTAGGATCAGCCGGAACAAATCAGCCTGACCAGCAAGCTGGGTGCCGCGTGGTTTTTCACCAAAACCTAATTCTCGCGATTCGCTATAATTAAGCTTAATCAGTGACTTGCAATGTTTTGCCAGCGCGTCGGCTGGATTTGCATATCCAAGTTGCTTAGCCAGTTCAACTGCGTCAAAGGCTGGTTTTCCCTCATAAAGAATTCCGCTCATCGAAAAGTTCAGCTCTTCGGAGCTAAAGGTCATCAGTTGGTTTTTCATCATTATCTTCCCTCAGTGCATAACCGGCATGTCTGGCATGCCTTCGGTGTGGATTTGCTCGATAAAGCCGTCGTGCAGCATGTTGAATCCCTCCCGGCCCATAGCTGACAGCCTGAAGCCGTATTCGTCGTCACAGACAACCATGTCCTGATACATGCGCAGCGCCAGCAGCAACCCTTCCTTTTGCCCGTATTTCTCAATGGCGCCGGCCTCAATGTGATTAGCGAGTGCAAAGCGTTCCGGCCCCGGGTAGACGCTGATTGCACCGTGCTCCCCGGAATAGATAACGGCTGTATCAGCGCCGCCTTCGTCGTTCGTAACGTCGACAGTCCCGTTCTTCTCCCGTTCCTCGGTAATGAATACCGCGGCGAGCAACCAGCGCCAGACGATGATTTGCTGCTCGATGGTGAGCGTGATCCAGCTGCTTTCTACCGCTTCCATGATGCAGGCCAGAATGCTCATGCCGTCGGCGAGACTTTTGTCATAGCGCCCGTTATCCAGCTCACGAATGGCAGCGGAGTAGGCAGTAATCCTGTTTACAGATATCCGGATGCCGGTTGACGTTGGTTCCGGGTTAAATGCTGTGTGATCCATTGCGTACCTCTGCTGGTTTGCTGGCCCTGAGTTCTTCACGCTCTTTCACGTAGCGGTCGTGCATGGCATCCCACTTTTCGCACCATTTCTGCATTTCACGCTTGCGGGCGAGGATGCGACGCAGACGGCGAACGGTGCGCTGGTGGGCGCGGTGATATTCGTCGGTAGTTTCGCCACGGCGCCACATTTCGTTTCCTTCGTGCTCCACAAGGTAATCAGGGTGGCGCTGCTTAAACCCGGACAGAGCAAAGGCATGCGATGTTAGAAAGTGGGCCAGCCAACTAATGGCGGTACCGCGGCTAAAGCAACGCTTCATGCGGCCGTGACGAATAGCGGCGTAAAGGTCGCCGACGGGCGTGTGGTGCTTCTGTAATGCCAGGTCAATAGCGCTGGCGGTGCGGTTGTCGATCATCGTTTAATTTCCCCTGAATATTTTTCGTGAGACATCACTTCCCAGTTCCGGCCGTCGTCTTTCGATAAGAGCCGCCAGCGTGGGTTAACCTTCAGGCTGAGATATCCCGTGCGGTGCGTACGCCGTGCATAAATGCGCTTCCGGCGGTACCGCAGCAGGACCTGCATCGCCTGCAGGTGTACCCGCTCAGGAATGCGTATTGCTGTTAGTGCCACAGGTATCTCCTGTTAGTTCGTGCTGGGGGGGGGGTAACATTCCAACCAGCCTGGCGGGCCATTTCGATAAATCCGGTCAGCGTCAAAAGATGCTCGTCATCAGCAAGGCGGCGGTCGGTGACCAGACCGTTACGCACATAAACCAGCACTCGCCCGGAAAAATCGGGAGAAACATGCAGATCAACCGCCAGTACCCGGGAAAGGGTTGGAGCGCCATTGCGCGAAAATGTATTCTGACTAATCATCAGTTAATTCCTCCGCTGACATGTTTTTCTTTTGCGTGGGCGATTAATTCCGAAAAAATATCATCTACAATCGCCTTGCCTGTTTCGGTCAAATATTCGGTGTGGCTGTTAATATCAAGGCTGTTCATATACGTTTTGCGTAGAAAACTATCAGACTCTGAGCCAAATTCCGCGCGAACCTGTTTTTCGAATCTCAGCAGAAGTTTTTGCATTGATTCTTCGTTGATTTCGATAACCTGAATATCGCTATCTGGCATGTTCACAGAAAGACAATACCCGCCTGTTTTACGCTTTAGCCGATGCAGAGTTGCTATGGCAATTCTACGGCGATAGATTTCAATTACGTTTTGTCGTTCCACCGTCCCTTTCCTCCTCGGCATTCATCCAGGTTTCAATATCTGCTGATATATCGTAAGCAAGGTTAATAAGAGAGAATCGCTGCCCGTCCTCAAGCTGGTAGTAGTTTTCAGCCACCGTTTGAATCAGGTGATGCAACCTTTCTGAAGTAATACTTATTTCCTGCAAGGTCATGTTTTTTGCTGACACAGCCATTATTACCTCCCATAAGCCTTGCGGAGGTACAATTCTGCAATAAGTTCGTGCCCGCTCGCCGCGTACAGGCGGGCTAATTTATATGCTGCTCGGTCGATGATGAATGTCATAATAAATCCCTCGCTAAATTTAGGGTGCAGGATTCCCCACCGGTTAAGGTGTTAATTAAAACTGTTTTGGTTAATTCAATTTTGCTTCGATGTTTTTCAATTCACTGCAAACTTTTATCGCATAATCGAAGATTACTGATGCCATATACATGGCTGGTTTGCCATTATCTTCATCTGTGAAGTAAGCCTCATTATAAATATGCGCAAGCTCTTCGAGTTTTCTTGCCGTAATGGTCGCGTGAAAAACATCATCAACAATATCAGCGCCGCTCTCGTCCCGTTGGGGGGGGGGGGCTGATACATCGCTGAGCGTGTTGATATATTCATTCGCAGTGTCGAGCGTCTTTTTCATTGAACGAATCAGGCAAGCTATAGCGCAATCTGTTTCGTGGTCTTCGCTGCTATTTTTGTAGATGGTTTCAAGAAGCACAGTATTCTCGATAATATCAGCAGAAATAGTTTCAAGCATCTGAACGGGAGTATTCATTTGTTTGCCTCAAAATTATGTACGCGTTCGAGTTCTTCATATGCTCGCGAAGCCAGGTACCGAATGCCATTGGATGCTTCTTTAATGGTATCCGCATCAAGCTGTTCAGCGCTTAACTCAAGTGCTACGAGCAGGGCGCATACGTTATTAGTGTATTCCATCGCGCTAATGAGGTTCGGGTGGTTGGTGGTGTTGGTTTTCATTCTTCCACCTCTTTATTTGCGCTGTTAATAGTTTTCTGCATTGAGTTAACCATGTCCCAAGCTATGCCAAGGCACCCCTCAATATCATCAGGTTCACAGTTGTTATCTTTTACAGCCTGACACAGCATCGACAAAAAATGACCAAGCTTAGTCAAACTATCGGAGCAGAAATTAACTTTTTCGGTTTCTGTTATCATCTTCATATTCACCATGAGAGTGATTACTCGGTGAATTAAAGGTAACTAAAGTATCATTTTGGTGCAAGTGGTTTTGATACTTTATTTTCTCTACTTATCCAAAAAAAAGCCGGCATAGCCGGCATCTGATTGATATATAATTAAAATATGTCCCACCTGGCATCAACAACCACACCGATTATTTCGCACTCATCATCTAGGGGGATCATAGGATATTGAGGATTGAGGGGTTTCAGATACCCAGCCCCCATGTCAGTTACATACTTTTTAAAAGTAACATCCCTGCTACTTCTCTTTTGCGCGATAACATAGCAGTTTGAGTAAGGTTCTTTTTCTGGATCAATAAGTATGGACATACCTTCAGGAAAGGTTACCCCTGCATGCGAAGTCATAGAATCGCCTTTTACCTCAAGCCAAAAACCTCTTTCGCCAGCGTACTTTACAGAATCAATCCAGTTTTCAATATCATACATATTATAGTTATCGCCACATTGCGCAAATTGACCAGCTTGAACCCAGTTTAACTTCGGGTAGCTGTATCTGCGCTGTGGTTGCACGGTCTCGGTTACGTTATTAACCCAAGCTGTATCACTGATAGGTTTCTTTTGTGGTTGGGTTTGTGGCAGTTTTTCCTGCGTTCCCTTACCAGTCTGCAGCCACTCAGGTTCGCATCCAAGTGCGGATGAGATCTTAAAAAGAGTATTGCTGTTAAAGTTTTTTGTTAGTCCAAGCTCCGCTTTACTGATAGCTACCCGCGTGACACCTGCTTTTTTGGCAAGAGCCTCTTGCGTGAATCCTAACAATTCGCGTCGGCTTATCAACCGGTCTGCTAACGAACTCATGAGTCATCCCCCTAAAAGAAACTAAAGTAACATTTCGTTTTGATACTTTGGATTCTATTTGCTACTATCGATTGATACAATAGTTTCGACGCCGAGAGATGAAAATGACTCTGTTTGAAATCCTTAAGCAGCAATTTAAGACAAATACCGCTATCGGGAAAAGATTCCCACGCAAAGGCAAACCGAGAAGTAGTCAGGCCGTAGGGAAGTGGGAGATGCGTGGAGTTCCAGAGGATGTTGCGATCTTATGTCATTTGGATTCAAAAATCCCATACACCCACCCAGGAATTAGCAACGGTTCCAATGAGGTGTGACATGTCACCCGAAGACTTCATTCGCAAGCACATTACGGCGGCGCTGACCGTAGAAGGCTTCGCGCCGTCGGTGGTTCAGGGGGGGGGTAGCCAAAGGTCTGGAACATTACCGCTGCATGTCGCAGTCAACCAAAAAGGGGAGTTGTTTTGCGGATTGCCTTTTTCGAGCCCGTCAGTGGGCTTTGGGGCAGACAACTACCGCAGAACGGAAAGCAGCAAAGAAAAAGCCGGGAAGAGGTGGTGGCGCTCAACCCGGCCTGTTCTGACTTTCGACACAGCATTTGTTTTGAAATGACCTCGGGGGAAATTTCATGAAAAACCATACCAGATTTTTCGATTACAAATCAAGCGTGAGCAATCGCGACAAAGAATTGGCAGGTGCAGCATGAGTAATACAAATTTTGTTCATCACTACCCGTTCTCCAGCCCGCTACAGCGCCTGATTATGATCCGCATCTTAATGGCAGGGTCACTGGATGGCGAAGGTGAGCGCGTCCTTGGGCATGATGTCCTGGCAAATTTCTGTTGCTGTTCAAAGCAAATGATCTTCAAAGAAGTGAAAAACCTTGAGCAAGCTGGTCATCTTACCGTTCGCCAAATAGGGGCCCTTGTGACTGGATTAAAGGTGTGCCTTGGGCCGGCGCTAGGGTACACCATCACCCCGACCACTGGTGATGCGAAATGAGCATGCTATTTAATTTCCGTCCACTGGTTATTAACCCTGAGCTTGCCACGCGCATCGGTCTCAACGAAGCGATTGTCTTGCAACAGGTTAACTACTGGATTAACGACAAAGAGCAGGGTGTGAATTTTGAGGGCCGCCGCTGGGTGTTCAACAGCTATGAGTCGTGGGTAAAACAATTCCCGTTCTGGTCAGCAGATACCGTTAAACGCGCTTTTACATCACTCGTCAAACAGGGATGTCTTGATGTTGAGCAGCTCAATAAGTCCCAGCATGACCGGACAAATTACTACACCATCAACCATGATTGCGAGCTACTCAATGATGCGGAACAGGTACCCTCATCGAACGGGGCAAATTGCCCTGATCGACAAGCGCAGGATGCACCGATGGATGAAGGCAAAAACGCCCGATCTCTAACGGTTACTACAACAAAGACTACTACAGAGACTAAATCTATTGGCGCATCGGCTGACGCCTCTGCACCGGCACGCCCTGCAAAACAGGATTATTCACCTGAGTTCGAAACAGCCTGGGATGCTTACCCCAAACGCGCTGGTGGCAATTCCAAGGCGGGGGCTTTCAAAGCCTGGAAAGCTCGCCTGAAAGACGGGGTTAAGCCTGATGACATGCTGGCAGGTGTTAAGCGCTATGCAGCCTATGCCCGCGCAACCGGCAGCGTCGGAACCCAGTTCGTTAAGCAAGCTGCCACGTTCTTCGGTCCCGATCGCCACTTCGAAGAATCCTGGCAATCGCCATCCGCTCCCGGCGGTGGGCGCCCTGGCGTGCTGCCGGTATCTGGCTTCAGTGAGCAGAACTATGGCGAATCAAGTTGGGACTGGTAATTCAGGGGAAATGACATGTTAAATTTAAACCAACAAAAAGCGCGCCACGACCTGAAAGCCGATCGGGAGCGCCTTGCAGAAGAATTAAATTTTGCGCTGGAGCACAAACTCCCGTGGGGATACAGCGGCTGGAACTCAGGAAACGCCGAGATTACCTCCTGTGAAAAGCATGGAGATTTTGAGCGATTCACGCTGGTGGGAAAGGCTTTTCGCGGCGGTGAGAATTTCAAACATTCGCAATGTCCTGCATGCCTCCGTGCTCAACTGGCAGAGATTGACGCGGAGCTGCGTGCGTTACGCGTCGCTGACCTGATGGACAACGCAGGCATCGCCCGCCGTTTTGAAGAATGCGAATTCGAAAACTATCGCCCGGTGAATCAGGGGGCTAGCAAAAATCTGGCCGGCTGCCGCCATTATGCCGAAAACTGGCCGCAGGTATTTGCGACCGGAAAGGGGCTTGTGATGACCGGCAACTGCGGTACAGGGAAAAACCACCTGGCCATCTCGACAGCGAAAGCCATCATCCGTAACCATCTCGCCAGGGTTGAAATTACTGATGTGATGCGCGTTATGCGGGCCGTGAAAAGCACGTGGCGCCATAATTCCGAAACCACAGAAGACGGCGTGCTGGAACACTATGCATCGCTGGACCTGCTGATTATCGACGAGGTGGGGGTGCAGTTTGGTAGCGCTTCTGAACTGGCCATCCTGCAGGAAATCATCAACGCCCGCTACGAGAGCATATTACCCACCATCCTGATCAGCAATCTGACCTTCGAGCAGCTTAAGGACTCCATTGGTGAGCGCATCGTAGACCGGGTAACCAACGGTGGTCGAAATCGGCTGGCGTTCAACTGGGAAAGCTTCCGTGGAAACGACGGGGTGCCTGAATGACACCTGTTTGGAAAAACGAGGATCTGGAAGGAGCGGTTATTGGCGCCTTATTTTTGCGCGGTGCTGACCCTGAGGTACTGGATATCCTTTCCCGGCTGCCGGCGAGTACGTTCTCGGTGCGTCAGTATCGAGAAATCTATACCGGCATCTGTCAGCAAGCCCGCGGTGGCGGAGTGATTGATCCGCTGCTGCTCTGTGAGTCTCTGCCAGCGCTTCAGACCACCATACTTGAAGCCACCCGCGTTAGTTGGGCGAAATCGGCTTTGGTCTCTTACATCGACGTTCTGCGTCGCAATGCAGGTGTCCGTGATGCAGAGGCCGCACTGGAAAAGGTGCTAAACCAGATTAAGAGTGCCAGCAACGGTGATTCTGCGCTGGCTGCTCTGGAGTCCGTAAAACAGGTGGTTTCAGCCATCGATATTTCTGCAGATACTGTGCAGCCTGTCCATATTTCCGATCTGCTCACCGCCGTGGCTGACGAGGTAGAATCCCGCAGCCAGGGGAGGGAGGAAACCCGCAGCCTGCTTACTGGCATTGCGGAGCTTGATGCGAAGACGGGTGGCATTGAATCCACGGATCTGGTGTTTATCGCGGCGCGTCCCTCGATGGGCAAAACAGAGCTGGCGCTGGACATCATCGAGAAAGTCTCAGCGCAGGGGCATGGCGTTCTGTTTTTCAGCATGGAGATGTCCGACACGCAGATCGCCAAACGCATGGTTTCTGCCGCTGGCGGTATGCCTGTATCCCGATTGAAGGCAGTCGAAAAGTTTGAGGATGAAGACTGGGCGCGATTCTTTAACGGTATGGAGCAACTGGTTAACCGCAGCGTTTGGATCACCGACGCAACCAACCTCAATATCGACCAGATTGTACAAACTGCAACCCGCTATAAGCTGGAGCATCCAGAAATTGCCCTGGTGGTCATCGACTATCTCGCGCTGATCAAAATTCAGAGCACGGCCCGCTATGACCTGGCGGTAGGGGAATTGTCAAAGGGGTTGAAACGTCTCGCCAAGACCAACAAAACGCCAGTTATCGCCCTGAGCCAGTTATCCCGCGGGGTAGAATCTCGCCCCAACAAGCGCCCGATGAACTCTGACCTAAAGAACTCCGGGGAGATTGAGGCGGATGCTGACCTAATCCTGATGCTGTATCGCGATGAAGTTTACGACCCGGAATCACCTGCAAAGGGCATAGCCGAAATCAACGTGACAAAACAACGCAACGGCGAACTGGGGACAATTTATCGCCGGTTCTATAACGGGCATTTCCTGCCGATCGACCAGGACGAAGCCCGCCAGCGCTCAACCCCCAAACCTAAAACGCAGCAACGTCGCTATACCAGAGGGAGCCAGGAGAATAATGCAGATTTTTAACATCACCCCAATGGGCAAGCCCCGACAAACCCGCGCCGACAAATGGAAACAACGAGAAGTAGTGCTTCGTTACCGGGCGTTCTGTGATGAGGTCAGGCTGAAGAAGGTCGTTATGCCAGAGGCGGGAAGTCACATTACTTTCATCCTGCCGATGCCGGAGAGCTGGAGCCAGAAAAAACGTGCAGCAATGGATGGTCAGGCTCACCAGCAAAAGCCGGATGCCGACAACATGATTAAAGCGTTGATGGATGCGTTGTTTGCTGACGACGCTCACATCTGGGACTTTCGGGTGACAAAGCTCTGGGGTGTAACCGGACAAATTTTAATTTCTGATATCGGAGAAGTGGCCGCATGAAACTGGAATCAGCACTCAAACACTTTAGCCCCCAGGGGATGCATATCAGCGACGACGTGAAAAGCACATCGCCGAATCGCCTGAATGGTACAGACGTTATGACCGGGATCGGGGTGACCAGCAGCCGCGCACGATTCGGGCTGGCGGCGTTCTTCGGTAAGGCGGGCATCAGTAAAACCGATGAGCAACTGGCCGTTCAGGCGCTGGCGCGACATGCCCTTGATACAGCACCTAAAAACGTGCGGAAGGCCGCAGGTAAAGCGCTGGGGCGCTGCTGCCTGGTGCTGGCGAAATTTGCCTTTGCGGAGTATTCCCGTTCAGCTGAAACAACCGGGGTCTGCAGGGTATGTAGCGGTACGGGGAAGATGCAGACGACTATCACGGAGCGAAAAGTCACATACCCGTGGGGTAAGGCGCCTTATTGGGCGAAAAGGTCACGCGCTGTTCGTCCGTCCGACTGGGAGAAGTGGACCGAAGTAACTGCCATCTCCAGCGCTAAATGTGAAGCCTGTGACGGCAAAGGGATGATTAACGCCCGCTGCCGCTGCGGTGGTTCCGGCCAGGTTCTGGATCGCAAAGAGACTAAAGAGCGCGGGGCCCCGGTATATAAAACCTGTGAGCGTTGCTCCGGTAATGGTTTCACCAGTGTAAAATCTGCGGATGCCCACCGTGCAATTCAGCTGCATATTCCGGACCTGCACCAGTCCTCATGGTCACGCAACTGGAAGCCATTCTATGAAAGGCTGGTGGATATGCTCTGCAAAGGGGAGAAACAGGCTGCGGCGGAATTTGAGAAAGCGACCAGTTACTGAAGTGATCAAAGCATATGGCGACACTTTTTTGCACGATAGAGTTGACTTTGCATAAAAGTGTCCTGTATGCTTCTAATCATGGATACTTACATCCAAATGAAACCGATTACTAACCCTGCCACCCGGCGGGGTTTTTGCTTTCCGGCGATACGACAGGGGTATTCGCGAGATGCATTGCATCAGTACCCCTGTCACATCGTCGTATATTGCATTGAAACGAAATTTGTCAGATGTTAAATTTATGACGTGGTGAATCCCCCTATGCGGAGGGGCATTGTCAGTCTGATTTATTTTTGCGCTTATTGCGAGTCGTCCCCGGACTGGCGGCGGCTCACCGGGAGGCACCCGGCACCACACCCAATATAAAAATGATGATAGCTGTAAGGCCCACTTCGGTGGGCTTTTTCTTTGGGCAAAAAAAAAGCCCGCATGGTTTCATGCAGGCAAGGCAGTTACATTTAGATTTTGTCCCGGTATATGTTTTTTTGTCCAGAAGTCGAAAGATACTGTCTCGAATACATTTTGTAAATAACGGATTCAAATCACAAGGCCATGCATTTGCATGGCTTTTTTATTATCAGGTCCCGCGGGAATCACCATCGACACGCTTCGTTGTTAAATCCATCCCGACGGGCCTGACCCTTTTCTTGCACACAGCGCCATCCGTCCATAACGGAGGTGAGGCTTATGAAAATGCCCTACAAACAAGATTTCATCGCTGCGCTACTTGCGTCCAGAGAGCAGGGCATAGGCGCGATACTGGCGTTTATTATGGCGTACCTCCGTGGGCGCTATAACGGCGGTAAGTTCTGGAAGGTGATTGTTGACGCCTTGATGTGCGCGATGATCGCCTGGTTCATAAGAGACCTGTTGAATTTTATCGGCTGGAGTTCTGACCTGGCCTATATCGGTAGTGTTTTTATTGGTTATCTCGGAACAGACACGATCGGCTCGTTGTTCAAAAAGCTCGCAGCCAAAAAAGCAGGGGTAGATGATGCAAACCAGTCCTGAAGGCATTGCGCTGATAAAGAAATTTGAAGGTTGCCGGCTGACCGCATACCCCGACCCGGGAACGGGGGGTTCCCCGTGGACTATCGGCTACGGCTGGACGTTGCCAGTTGATGGTAAACCGGTCAGGCCGGGAATGACCATCGACCAGGCTACTGCTGACAGACTCCTGAAAACAGGGCTGGTGAGATACGAAAACGACGTGCTGAAAATCGTGAAGGTTAAGCTGACCCAGTGTCAGTTTGATGCATTGGTATCTTTCGCCTACAACGTCGGTTCGCGTGCTCTCTCAACCTCTACTCTCCTGAAAAAAATCAATGCTGGCGATGTAAAAGGCGCAGCTGATGAGTTTCTGCGTTGGAACCGATCGGGCGGAAAGGTTATGCCTGGGCTAACGAATCGCCGCAAGGCTGAGCGTGAGATTTTTCTGTCATGACTGCCGAAACAATTCTGGCGCTGGTGAAAAAGTTCTGGCTGCCGGCTCTCATTGCTGTGCTGATTGGCGCACTGGCTATCGCTGCCAGTCATTACAAAGGTAAAGCAGAGAGCGAAACCGAGCGGGCCAATAAAGCAGAGCACAGCCTCAGCCTGGCTAACGCCACCATCACCGACCTGCAGACCCGGCAGCGTGACGTTGCGGCACTGGATGCGAAATACACGAAGGAATTAGCCGATGCAAAAGCTGAAAATGATGCTCTGCAGCGCAAGCTTGATAACGGTGGTCGGGTGCTCGTCAAAGGCAAGTGTCCAGTGTCAGCCGCAACCCAAACCGCCGGCGCCGCCAGCATGGGCGATGATGCCACCGTCGAACTCTCTGCAGTTGCTGGACGAAACGTTCTCGGTATCCGGTCCGGAATCCTCAGCGACCAAACAGCCCTGAGAGCGCTGCAGGAATACATCCGCACGCAGTGCCTGAAATAGCATTCTCCATGCGCCGTATCGTCGCAGCATCCCCATATTAACCATGACCGCAGCCCGACGGGGCACTCCTCTGCGTGAGTGTGTGGGGATAATCAATAACGATAAATTCCGCCTCTTCTCGCATCCACGGAGTGCGACAAGACGCTCATAGCGGCCCAATGAAGCCGTGGAAGAAGAATTCATGTGGTTTATAAAATTCTGTAAGTGGTGCTGAAAATTACCATTTACAGAATTATGTATAAGCTTTATCACCCTGTTGTCATTCGAATTACGGGGTGGATATAAATAAACCCAGCAGGAAACTCTGATAATGACTACAAAATGCATTTCTACCGGCGGCGTACCTGTGGAGGTAGCCATTCCATCTGATATCCCATCGGAGCAAACAATCCCAAATGGCACGGCAGATCAACTGCAGTCGGGAACAGATACAACGCCTCGTCTATTTACAGCAAAAATGATTCACGATGAGATTGCGCGGCAGATCGCAGCAATCCCAGCATCGTAAGGAACATCCAATGGCAAGGCCAACCAAGTACCAGAAGGCGTATGCCGAGCAGGCTCGCAAGCTGTGCATGCTTGGTTATACCGATGACCAGTTAGCGGACTTCTTTAGCGTAAGCCAGGCGACGATAAATCGCTGGAAGAAGGACCACAAAGAGTTTTGCGAGTCCATAAAAAAGGGAAAAGACATTTCAGACGCTGAAGTGACTGATAGTCTTTACCAGAGGGCGATGGGATTTGTCGCCCCTGATGTGGACATTCGCGTCATTGACAACAAGATAGTTAAAACTGCCATAACCAAGCATTACCCCCCGGATACAGCAGCCGCCATATTCTGGCTTAAAAACAGGCAGAAGAAACTATGGCGAGACAAGATTGATCACAGCATTGAGGGGGCCAATGGCGGTCCTGTTGAGGTGGTCAATTATACGGCTGCGGATTATGCGAAAGCACAAGCGGCGATGGAGGGTAGGCTAGAAGATCTGGACTGAGTCTATGAGCGAAATTATCGAATGGGAGGACTTGTCATTCCCTGAACGTGTAGTAATTCGCTCAAAGTCCACAAAGTCATTCCTGAACTTCACCCGGCTGTGGTTCGAGATCATTCAGGGAGATAGGCTTCTGGTCAACTGGCATCACCGACTGATGTCCTCGAAAATTGATGATCTTCTCGCTGGGCGACTACGCCCTCGCAATCTGATTATCAATATCCCCCCTGGCGGGACAAAAACCGAGTTCTTCTCCATTCACTTCCCGGCGTATGTCAACGCACTGGTGCAGGAGAAACGGCTTAAGCGCTTTCGCAACCTGAATATCTCTTTCGCTGACACTCTCGTTAAGAGAAACAGTCGGCGCACCCGCGACATTATCGCCAGTCGTGAATATCAGGAGTTCTGGCCCTGCTCGTTTGGTGTCAACCAGGCGGAAGAGTGGGAGATAAAGGACGATAAAGGGCGCTCTATAGGGCAGACGGTATCGCGCTCAAGCAATGGGCAGATCACCGGTGGTCGTGGTGGTTACTATGGTCCGGAGTTCTCCGGCATGGTAATGCTGGACGACTACAACAAGCCAGTTGACATGCTCAGCGAGTCCCGACGAAAAAGCGCGAATACTCTGCTGGTAAACACCATTCGTTCCCGTCGCGGCGATAAGTCGAAAGAGCATCCGACGCCATTTGTAAGCATTCAGCAGCGCCTCCACACCGATGACGCAACTGGCTTCATGCTTTCAGGTGGGATGGGTGTGCAGTTCCATCACGTCGCCATACCGGCCATGATCGACGAGAAGTACATCCAGTCGCTTGATGAGCCGTGGCGCTCGCTTTGCTGGGAAACAGTCAAAGATACCGATTCTGTGGTTGTTGGTGGTGTTCGTTACTGGTCCTACTGGCCGCAGATGGAAGACGTCAACGACCTCCTGCAGCTGTGGGAAAAGGATCGCTATACCTTCCTGTCGCAATACCAGCAAAACCCGATGGCGCTGACTGGCGGGATCATCGATACAAGTTGGTTCAGAACGTACACCACACTGCCGAAGCTTACGCACCGTGCCGTGTACGTCGATACGAACAGTGGAAAGGTGGAGGACTGGCTGGATTACACCGTGTTTACGCTGGCTGGCATGGGCGTCGATGGCAACCTGTACATCATCGACGTCGTTCGCGGTCGGTGGGACCCGGAAGACCTCCTGAAGAAAGCGGAAGAGGTTTGGGAAAAATGGCGCCTGTCTGGCTCCATGCGGGTTATGCCGCTGCGTCATATGGCCATTGAAGAGAAGCAAGCCGGACAGGGCCTCATCACAACGCTGAAAAAACGTAGCCAGACACCCGGTCAGCTCGCTATCCCGGTGAGAGAAATCCCCCGCGGAACCGGGCAGAACAAGCTAGTTCGCTGCCT
>NZ_SMCV01000013.1 GCF_004342285.1 Klebsiella sp. BIGb0138
AGATTCGCCGGGTTGAATCGTTGACTGATGTCCCCGCCGATTTCCCACGGATTATCGCGACTTGGAACGCCGTTATGGACGTGGTCACCGGCTTCCTGGGTCTCTTTAGTGCCGAGGTCGGTTGCAGTCGAAGAGGCGTTGTGTGCGTGCGATTTCACGCTGTCCGCTTCAAGACTCAGCAGCGCACGACCGGATGACGGTAAGCCTTTAATGGTCTGTCCACGCATATCGGGGAGCACTAAAGACGGATACGCTGCCGCGAGTTTAGGGTACGTCACGCCGTCAAACGACTGGCCGACCATCAGGCCGAATCCGGCAGGTGCTGTCGAACCGGGCCACGGATAGGGGATGCCGACCGGCATCATATAGTCTGTGGACATTAAACGAATGGCCTGAGCAAACTGATCCAGCTCGTTTTTATTCGGCGTGATACCGGCGAGAGATAAGACATTCAACATCTCAGCCTGAATAATGTTGTACCAGTCTGCGCCGGGATACGTCGGCTCAATACCTTCCCCCCCTTCGGTAAACCACCGGGGCTGGGTAAACATCACGGGGAGGGTTGGCGGCATCTCAGCAGCCGCGCTTAAATTATCGATGTGATACATTAATTCACCTCAAATATATATTCGTACCCGGTTCCGGAGAGTCGATATTTCGTTAATACGCATTCCAGCATCTGGGTGTGATATTCAATTAATGGCGTCAGCACATCCTCAATGACTGTGAAACGAGTAACCGGCGTATCTTTTACCGTCACAACCAGTAAAAACCGGTAGCGTTTAGGCCATATTCTGGCCATGCAATTACGCAGACAGTGATGAGGTAAAACCTGTTTCACTTCGATGTTGAAGCCCAGCGCAGCGGCTACGCCCTCAATCTGCCACGGAGCCAGACCGCCTTTGCGGTGATATTTCTCGACGACAGCTGCCCGGCGAACCAGAAAATCATCATTGGGGATATTGCACTCCGGGAGCCCCAGATAGGTTTCCCATTCGGGCAACAGCTGGACCGTCGTCTCCGGGCGCATCTCCTGCAGCAGGAGGTCCGCATTTACTTCAAGGCGGTTTAAACGTGGGCTGAGGGCCTTTATAAGTGCCGTTAAATCCGCGTTCTCATCACGGGGCCATGCGCGACCTCGGGGCATATTTTGCTGCAGGACGTCCTGCCATTCCGTTACGCTGTGAGCCATGTGATATCCCCGATAGTGATGAGTTCGTTATTCTCACTGGTGATATCGGCGCTGATGTCCAGCGTATAATCGGTGACGCCCGTCGCCGTACCGATGGCCGTTCGCAGGCTCGACAGCAGTAAGGTCGCGTTCGGTGACAGCGTCTGCTGCAACGCAATCAGGTTGGCCTCAGTGGCCTGGCGCGTCTCCGACGTGTCAGGTATAAGTCGGATCGAAGGATTAACCGGTTTAAGCGTCAGGGTAATAATCCAGGCCTCAATACCGCCCGGCTTCCCGACAAAATTTCCCGTGGCGGGGTCAGGATGACGGAACAGATATTCATTCATCTGTTCCCGGTCTGTCGCGGTCGGAGTGATATCGGGGCGGCTGTCATAGACCCACGCCAGCCCGACAGTGGCACTCCCGTGCCACGAGTCCCACGACCACGCACGTGAAACACCAGGCATCTCACGCGCCCAGATAACGTAATCGTGAACCGCGCCGCCCACTGGCGGGTTACGCTTACGAAACAGCAGGCGGTCAAGCAGTTCGTGGATTGGCTCAATATCTGTCCCGCCGGTAATACCGCTGGCCGCGACTGTTCCTACGCTCTCAACACCCGGAATCGGTGACACCAGCGTTAGCTCAGTCCCTGCATCGAGATTGCCTGATGCGCCGACGTCGTCGGCCTGAATGGTAACGGTCTGGATATTGTTCACCGGCGCACCGGCTTTAATCACGTGATAGCCCGCATTGTTACTGAACTGCATTTCCGTGTTCAGTGGAATGGGCCGGGAGCCTTTAAAGGTCACCAGTCCGGCGGCGGAGGTCGCTGCTTTACGAATAACCCCTTCAGAGTTGGCAATATTAATAATGGTCTGATCGTCGGATTTAACGGTGGGAACAACCTGATCCGCAATCCACGACTGGTAATCGTAAACATCGCGTACTGCGCTACTGAATGAGGTATTCAGCGCACGCTCAACCCCTACAGGCGGGAGCTTTTCATCAAGACCGATTTCTATATCCTGCTCACCGGTTTTAATTAACTGTCGTAACGTGGGTACATTAAATGGCATTCTCGACCGCCTCCCAGCGTTTTTTAATTTCTACGGTGAGTTGGGTTTTATCCGGCCGGGTCAGAATGATATTTAATGCCAGCCAGTTCATTCGCGGAATAGTCGCAGTTACCTTTGCATTTCTGGCATAGCCATAACGCAATAAAGGCTGCATCGCTAACTGAGCGTAATTCTCAGCCTTCATGCGGATTTCTTCGGTCAGTTTTTCGCGGTCAATGAGCCAGAGTTTTGAACCCCACGCAAAATCGCTGAAGGTATTGCCGGGCCAGCCGCGACGGTCATCAGTGCCATCGGGTATCTCGTCGCTGGTATCGGCCCGCGCATCAGTAAACAGGCAGATATACACCAAAGAAACAAGGCCCTCGTCAAACGAAAGGCCATTGTGTTCAATCTCTATATCTCCACCTGCGGGCAGGTGCCAGTTTATTCTGATGGTCATAAGGGTTTAGTCGTGTCTTCACCGTCACCATCCTTATGAATATGGTCAAGGAAACTTTTTCCTTTAACCTGAATATCTTCACTAAAAGAAGTTGGGCCGGTGATATTTATCTGTTTACCGATAATGTCACAGCTCTCTTCGGCAACCACATTTACCGTCTTCCCTGTTATTTCAATCACGCCATTCTTTTTCAGACGAATAATATGACCTTCCTGATGATAAAGAATAACGTCGCCTTCCTCGCCGCCACGAGGGCGACTCCCTTTGTCCTCGACGGCGATGGCCACCAGACCGCCGCGACGGCCACCCACAGCAACAACAATGGCCTCAGACCCAGCAGGCGGGACGCTGGAAAAGCCATAGTTCTGGAAGCGTTCGACGTCGTCATTGGTCTCATCGGCCAGCGACTGCACCTGCAGGTTTTGCCGTCCGAGGCTGTCCGTCACGATACGGACCAGCGCCCGGTCCACCATCAGGCGCAGACGTCGGCCCAGTTCAGCAAACGAGCGTCCGATATTCGCGTCTTTCAGTCCCATGTCGCCCCCACGGTCGTTTTCGACTTCGCTTTTTTCCCTTTCGCTTTAGCCTTCTGGGACGGCATATCCAGCGACTCAGGCGGGGCCAGGGTCAGTACCGTCAGACGGCCGCTGTCACCTTCCATGAAGGAAACAGCCTTAATCAACCAGGTGACGTCGAGCTGTTGGATGGCGTCGGTTACCTTCACCAGCCGGTTGGTCTGCCACAGCGGACTGCTGATGCCGTTCTCCCGCCAGCCTGCCACGGTGATTTCGGTGGTGTTGGATTCTCCCAGCACATAAGCCTTATGCCACTCACCACGGGCGCTGGCACCGCCGACCGTCAGGCTGTCCTCGTTGACCAGAATCTTCGGACGATAGCGGGTGATCTCCGGGTCGCTGACCACTGTCTGGCGACCGCCGACCATTTTCACTGGCTGGTCATCCCATGTTGAACCACCCGCACTGGCGGAGCCCTTGACGATGTACTGACTGGCCCGTTCGCGCCAGCTGAAGCGTCCACGTGCAGCCAGAATATTGTCGCCGAGGGTGAGCGCCACCCCGGCCCGTTGGGTTGATGCGCGGGTGATAACCAGCCGACCGTAAGCATCTGAGGTCACGAGAACGCCGCGCTGTTTGGCAAGACGGTCGAGCAGTTCAAAGCCGGTTTCACCCTGTTCGAGGGTGATGCTGCCAAAAGCGTCGCCGGTGTCGGTCTCGTTAACCACCTCGATGCCGTAGGGTTTGCAAATGGTGGCGGCAAGCTGCTCCAGCTTCTGACCTTTCCATTGTCCGGATTGATCGACCACCGAGCTGTCCACAAGATCGCCGGTCTTGTCGCGGCCCATAACGCGCAGGGAGACGTTATCCGCGTCATAGCTGGGAATGAAGTCGTCGATGTAGCCGGTCATGACGCGGTCGCTGCCGATGGAGACCGTGCAGGACTGACCGGGTTTGATGGAGCGCGGCGCGGCAGATGACCATCGGGCGGAGACGGTCAGGTCAAACTCACCCGCTACGGATTCCAGCGAGCGATTAATGGTCATGTCCGTCCAGCCACCCCAGATCTGACCGTTAACGTTCAGGGTTAACTCTTCAGTCATTGCTGATGATCTCAATCGTCTGTGAAGGCGTAATAAACGAGGGATAACGCAGCCGGTTGCGGGTCACCAGCTTGTCACGGTTCTCAGCATCGCCTGTCTCGCGGTACGCCAGCAGCATCACCGGCACTGTCCGGGCCGGGGTGACGCGGCGCAGCTCTGGCAACTGGACGCTACGGATACGAACATCGTTTACCACGGCAAATCGCAACTCACGCAGGGAACGCCATAGATCACGTTGGCCGCTCTCGACGGCATCAGTCGCCATTTCACCGAGCTGTTCAGCCAGTTGGTCGCCCGTCGTCTGAGCATCCTGACTGGTCTCAAAGAGCGCAGTGGCCACAGTTTCTGCCTGTGCAACCAGCGTGGAGACAAGCACCAGCTGTCTGAAGTCCTCAATATTGGTCTGCATCGCTTCGGTCGCTTTCTGCGTCGCAACGGGTGTAACACTGCTTGCAAAACCGGTAGAGGCGTTCACGCTGACGTTATCAGCCAGCGATTTCGTTGCTGCCTGCGCGGCGCGGTCGCCTTCCCACTGGTCATGTAACTGATCGTAAACACGCAGGGCAAACGGTGGCTCTGATACTAGGTCTTTCATATCACTGATGAGGTCAACCACATCCCGGATAATTTCCCCCGGCGCGGCTGCGGCAATGCCGGTCAGATCCTTAAACCGGTTGAGCCTGTCCATCCAGTCATTCAGCTCTCCGGGGAGTGTCGGCAGGTTGCTGATGAGGTTCTGCATATCATCCAGCAGGGTATCCACCATGCTGCCGACACCGTCGAGCGCCGCGAAATAATCACCGCTGGCCAGCGCTTCCTTGACCTTATCCGCCGCGCTGAGCGTGGTGGCGCTGGTGTCTTCGGTGCCGGACGGGAACAGCTTCTCGCCAGCCTCGTACACCTCAAAGGAAATGTAGGCAATACCGCCTTCCTCGGTGGAAAGACGATGCGTGACGCGGCCAACCTGAACCTTCTGCACGCCGAACCACGGATGCACCAGCTCACCGGGACCGGCAGTATTGAGCGCCGCCAGCAGACGGTTCATCTGGTCGATGTAGGCGCTGCCGAGCAGGATCGCGTTAATCTGCTGTTGAGTCAGTGCCGCGCCGTGGTCTTCCGTCCAGCCCACCTCTTTTTTGGGGTAGGCGTGAGGGATAGCACGACGACCGCCAGCGCCCTCGACGTCGCGGAAAAAGAACGGGACGCCCCGGAATGAGGCATCGCGGAGGTCTTCCCATTTAGTGGCCATTACTGCTGCTCCATATTACGAACACCGCTGGATGCACTCATGGTGACACCGGGGGCATTGACCTTAACGCTGGTCACCTGTACCCGATCATCTTTTACGGAGACCTCGATACTGCCTTTTAGCTCAGGCTGCTGCAGGAACGGGTAGCCCGGCTGGTTTTGCGGCTGCATAGACGCCCACGGCGACGGGTCTTGGTAACCCGCAGGTGACGGCGAGGAAGACGTGAAAAAGTTTTTGATGTCCTCCCACATCGTTGAACGCTCATTGTTCTGCTGAACCCTTTTAAGGAGTTCTTCGCGTCCCTCGTCCGAAAAAGGGTCCATATCAGTTAACCCCATCAACTTACTGGCAATTAACCCACCCCGGGCAAGCATTCCAGGCCAACCTGGAAGGTCGGCGGTAGTATCAAGAAGATCGTTAACCTTATCTTCTCCTGTTCCACCCAGCCCACCTGCTGGCCAGTTGGTCACATAAACTGGCATTACACCTGAACCAAACACATCAGCGATACCATTAGGTATACCCTTACCTTTATTTGGATTAAGTACATCCCAGACACCTTTACCAAACTGAAACGCTTTGCGGGCTGCAATAACCCCCCCGACTGCGATGGCGATATTTTTACCAATCTCCAGCCAGTGCTGGACGGTTTCCTGGTCAACGGAATTAATTGCATCAGCCAGCTCCTGGACTGGTTTAGCGAGATTGCTGTTTGCAAATTTTTTCCAGGTGGTGGTTAGTGCAGTGACGGCTGATGTGAAATCTTTAGATGCATACTCGGCATCTTTCATAATGCCCTGACCATCGGCCACTACGCCGTTATAGCGTTTGAGGTTCTCCGCACCTTTACCGGACGTCACGCTGCTAAGCAACAGGATGCTATCCTGATTAAATCCGGCCCCCAGTAAGCGTGCGCTCTGAGTTTCCGCTCCTTTATTCCCTGATTTTTTTGCAATCTCTCCCATCAGTGTTGGCAGTGATCGCATTTTTCCGTCTTTACCGAAAACATTTATGCCATTCCGGCGCAACTCCTTCACAACCTTCGGAAGCTGCAGATCCCGAATCAGGTTCTCGACTGCAGTAGAGGCAGTGGTCGTATCACCGGTAGCATCGACCGCGCTCTCCAGCGCCACGCCGACGTCCTTCACGCCCCGTACACCTGTTCCCCCTGCGGCGGCATACATTGAGAACGCTTTTACGCCGCGTTCGGCGATATCCTTCAGTTCAAACGCACCTTCTTTACCGAGCTGATTCAGGGTATCCATTGCCTGCAGGGTGTCTTTCTCGTTGCTCAGGTTAAACTTTGTGAACTGAGAGAAGAGTCCCCCGATACTTTCACCATCAGCACCTGACGCAGCGATAGACGGTGCTATGATGTTTCGGTTCTTATAGCCGTAATCAATATCACCAGTCACCGTCCCGACTTTCTCAATCGCGCTGACCACTTCGCTGTCATCGACACGAAACTTGATCGCAGCATCCTGCATACCGCCAAACATCTCGGACATTTCTTTTTTGGTCTTCTCTGCTGCCAGTCCCATACGTGTGATGCGGCGATCTGTCGCGGCAAAGTCTCTCAACATGGCACCACCGGCAAAACCGGCAATCATGGTGGTATAGCGATTGCCCAGAGCATCCAGACCACGACCAGCCGCCGCCGTCGTGGCTTTGACAACCGACATTGCCCGCTGATTTGTACGGGCGAACTCGGACATGTTGGCCCCGTACTGGCGGGCTTTGGCTGTCAGGTTACCTGCCAGATTGATGAGTATTTCAGTGGTGAGGCGGTTTGCCATGTTGCTTCCTCAGCTGCTCTGTCAGGCGCAGCAGCTGCCGTAGTGGCAACTGCTGCAGGTAGGACATATCAAAACGTTGGGACAAATTGACGATGAGATTACTGAGCGCCGTCGCCAGCGGCACCAGGTCGCCCCCGCGATGCGGTCTCCGAAAGCAGGTCATCGAGTGCGGCAGCTTTACTGCTGAGTAACTCCAGGTCCTCCGGGTGAAAGGCGTAGATTTGCTTGAGGGACAATGGCCCCGGAATCTCACCCACAGAGGCAATTTGACGCCGCAGCATACCCAGCCCCATCAGCACCTCAGAGCAGTACGCTACGGCCTTGCCGTTCTCCCCGATAACCACGCGCTCGGCCTCCAGCTGAGCATCGATGACGTCTTTTGAGGTCAGCTCGCGAAAGGTAACGGTACGGTGCTGCATCTCATCGTCAGTACCTTTACCGGTGACGTAGCCGTGAATTAACGTCAGTGTCATCTGCGCCATGCTTTATACCTTCACCAGTTTGGTGCCGATAAAGTTGGCGCTGATGGTGCCAGCGTCTTCATCCAGCGTCGCCGGGTTGTCGGTGGCCGCACCGGTCATCATGTAGGTCAGACCGTTGTCTCCTTCGAACATCACCGTCACGTCTTCCCAGTTGCTGATTTCGATAACGTCCATATCCTGCGCGGCCGCGATAGTCATCTGGATCGAGGGACCGGCCATCTTGCGGGAGTTCCCCCAGACCTTTCCGCCCCCCATATGCTGGGTGCGGGCATAGCCCCCCGGATTGAGGGTGGATTTACCCTCGGTTTTGATTTCGCGGCCATTAATACGGATGGCCGCCATACCCAGAATGCTCATAAAGGCTCCTTAAAGTTTGAACTGGATAAGACCGGCCAGCACACGCAGCTGATTAACCAGGTTCGGGTGGCAGATGAAGTTCAGACGGTCTTTGTCGGCACCGTCGAGATACACATCCAGCGTGTCTTTATAGTCGTCGAAGTCCTCAACCAGACCCGCCGGGATCAGCTCAGTCAGCGCGATATCCAGCAGCTCGGCGCGGGCAATCTTCGGCGCCATCACCGGCTGACCCGGATCGAGCAGGTCAAGCACATCATCCCCGGCCAGCTTGTGACGCGGATATCGGTTACTGAAGCGGTTTTTGATGACGTAGCGAATACGCCCCAGCGTGGCCGGAGACTGCACGTTAAGGTACGACGTATCGGCGTCACCGTACTGATTGACACGGTACATCGTGATTTCGCGCTCGATGCAGACATTCCCGCCCGCGTCGACGTTATGGGTGGCGATGCCGTCATGCAGCAGCAGGTTGCGTTCCGGCATATCCCAGCGCACATCCTTCGCCGGAGGGAGGATACCTGGCAGCACCAGTGTCTGCAGCGGTCGGGCCGGATCGTTCGCAAGATAGTACGCCGCGATGCCGCCGTAGGATGCCGCCCACAGCCAGTGCGGTTGCGGTGCGATGTTGGTTCCGAGACAGGAGATGAGCCAGTCGTTGCGGGTTTCACCAAAGGTTCCCGACTCGGCATGAGTGCCCCGGAGCGCCGTCCAGAGCTGCGCCTCTATCATCTGGAGCGGACCCCAGCGTTCGAGCAGCTCATCCCGGATGGCGTTCAGGCTCTGCATGTCGTTATACGGGAACACGATATCGGTGTACCAGTCATCGCCCAGCGCCGCGACGACAGCCGCAATATCCGGGGTGCCGGTGCCGCCGGTGAACGCAGTCACAGCCACCGCAACGCCTGCCGGTGTCTGCTCGCCGGGGTAGTAGTTGAGACGAACGTCCATCGCATTGCCGGTCACGCCTTTCCAGTTGGTGGTCAGAGTGACTGACGTTGTTGATGCAGCTTTCAGCGCGGCGATGACCTGCGTGTCCGGGAGTTTATTCACGGCGGCGATAATGGCTGTAGCGATAGTATCGGCGGTATCGTCAGCACTGACACCCACCTGCACCGAGACACCGTTCACCAACAGGGCCAGAGTACCTGCAGCGGTGGCCGGGCCGGTAATGGCCAGCTCTGCTTTTGCGGCAGCACCGGCAGCGATATCAGCCAGGCCCATCGCCCACACTTCGGTATAGCTGTTGGCCTTACGCAGGGTTTTGAGCATCCCGGCCAGCATGGAGCCTTTGCCGTAGAGCTGGTCAGCGGTGCCGTCGCTGGTGATGCGGTTTGACGTCAGAGCCGTTGCTGTACCGGTCGCGCTTTGCTGGCCGATCACAATAATTTTGCGGGACTGCGCCGGGGCGCTGTCGAGTGCCTGGGAGTTATCGATATCGATAATAACCAGCGGGACACGAAAATCATCAGGGATATTGCCTAGTGACATATCACTTCTCCTTAACTGCACGGGTCTGAGGGGAGGTAGCCGGAATATCAGCGATGATCACATCGCCTTCGGCTGCACGACGGTGCCACCATGCACTCATGAGGAGCGCTTCCCCTTTGGGGTTCAGGTGCTCGCCGCCGGGTTTACGCACCTTCAGGCCCTCGCGGGCGGGCTTAATCTGTTTTTTCATCGTTACGGCTCTCTTACGTTAATAACGCCTTTAATGGGGTCGGTGCCGTCGCTGACCTGCAGCGTGGCCCCCAGTCGCAGGAAGTCCGGGAGGGTGGCAAGGTCGATTTCATCATCCAGGCGGAACTCCTGTTCCCACGTCACGGCCCACATGGTCAGCCCCAGATCGTTCAGCCCGCCGGAATAGATATTGTCGGCGCTGACGGAGGTGGCCAGACGCTCAGCTTTCATCCCGTTAGCGGCTCCGCGCTGGACAATACGGCGCACCAGCTTCCCGACCAGCACCTCGCAGCGGGTATCGCGCGTATAGCCCCATGCATCGGTGGCCATGACATACGCCGCCCAGGTGATATCGCCGACGGTGCCGCCTGCCTGAGCGCGGACATTGCGCACGCGGAGTGCGGCCAGACGGATGCAACCATCACGATCCGTCAGGTAGGTTTTGACCTCTACCGGGGTGCTGAACTGGCCGATGTGGCGCTCGATAACACTGACGCGGTCAGGCTTGTTTTGCTGAGGTTCGTTCAGCAGCTCCGGTTTCAGCCACGCCACAATGTTCTCAGCGGCGGAGACCGTGGAGCCGGTGGTCAACAAGGATGGACGTTCGTTAGTCACGGTAATACCTCTTTCCAGAAGTCGCCGATGACGTGCATCAGCTCATCACTGTTTGCGGTGGACAGCCCGAGATACTCGCGCTGTGGAATATCCATCATGCGATTATGGGAGCCGACGGTCTGCCAGACCGGATGCTTCAGCGCCCGGCCAAACGCCTGATGAATGAGACGCTTATGAGCGCTGACCGGGACGCTGCCTGCAAAGCCGTCCTGATGAACGCCGCTGTAGCTGAGCGGCGAACCCACACGAACGCGGCCACGCTCGACGATGTACTGGATGCTGTCGAGCAGATCGCCATTCCCCTGCAGCAGGCTCTGATTCCCGCTGCGGGTCTTGCGGTAACCTTCGGACCATTCCTCCCAGCGCTCGCCAGCCGGTGAGGTTTTCTCGTCGCTGATGCGGCGGCGGGTCTGCGATTCAACGACAGCGCCGATACTCTCCAGCAGTTCCTGCTGCAGCGAGCTGTCAGAGAGTTTCTCGATGGCCAGTCGCATCTGCTGCAGCTTCTCAGCGCCGATAACCTCAACCGAAATCCCCATCACAACACCCCTTTGAGGTTGTTACGGGTGAACAGGCGTTTGTTATCGGAGACAACAATCATCCTGCCGTTATCGGTCTCCGGGGCTGGCGTGTCGGTCGGCAGGCCGAGGTCACGGGTGCCGTTCGCCATCTCTTTCAGGGTCTGGATCGCGCTGTCGTAGCGTTTCTGAATCAGGTCAGTGATCTGATTGTCACGCTCGGACAGCCAGTAAATGGCGATGGATACGGCTACCCGGTGCAGCGGGCGCGGAACGGTGGTGATGTTCAGCGGCAGCTGATAACGCTTTGACAGAAACGAGTTGATCTCCGCGTCGGCATCCTCGATGGCCGTGGCTATCTTCGTCTCGTCGAGCTGGTTAGTCGCTTTGTCGATGGCCATAGTCCAGACCAGCGACCCGTCCGCAGCCAGCAGGTCATCACGGGTAACGTAAATTCCCATCAGTCTTTCTCCGCCACCTGCAGAACCGGCACTATCGCCACCACCAGATGAGGCTCAGCTTTCAGGCGTTCGGCGGTTTCATGGCTGATGAAACATTCCACCACCACATCACCCTCCAGCGCATTGGCCTCGTTATCGCCATCGGGGTCGTCGCTGACAAACACATGGACGGGCTCGCGCGGCCAGAAGCGACCGCAGCGCCAGAACCCACGCTCAGACCGGGCACGAACCTCCAGCACCACAACATCGTCGGTAGCAGGATTGGGTGTAATGTTCATGCTGAGAGGCGATAAATCAGCACCTGAAGCCAGCCCTTCTGCAGTTAGCGCAGACCGCATTTCGCCCTGACTGGTATTCAGAGATTCTGTCTGTAGCTGGGTTGCTACGATAAGATTCTCACTGCCGTCACCGGCGGCCAGACCTTCAGGCGTCAGTGATTCATCGGCTTCACCCAGGGTTACACGGATGGGGGACGCACCCACCGCAACGTAATGCCCTGGCAATGTGACTGACCGTTCAGCTCCCGGCAGGTCAAATGCATCAGTCTGTGCCACTTCCTGCGCTGAAACCTTGCCAGCGCGACCTTTAGTGCTTTGCTTACCCGCTGTTTTTTCTTTCGTTCCACTCACTGTTCCATCCTCTTTAAAGGTGGGTCACAGCGGGTTTAAAGCCCGCTGTAACGGTATTAAAACGGAGACTGACTATTACGCCGGGGTGGTGATGAACGGGCTGTCGACGATTTCCACATCCTTGTAATAGATGTTGGAATTACCGCCATCGACCAGCATCGCGTCGATGATCTTCTTCGCTGCTGCGCGGTTGTTCGGACCGACGACCAGCGTGGTCGGGCGGATACCCAGCGGGTTACCGGAATCACGTTTCATCCCCTGCAGAACCTTCACCGCCGCCTCATAGTTGGCGACAGTCAGTGGTGCGCGGGACCCGCAGGCGGTTTGCCAGAAGCCAAAACCGACGTTGCAGCGGCCATCCACGCCATACAGGAACTCATTGTTCTTGAAGGTGTGGTCATTGCTGAGGTCATCCAGTGCCTGGAAATTGAAGGGACGGCGGTTCTGATAAAGGATCGGCTTGAGTACCTGGCTCTCATCAATCAGGAACCACGGCTCGCCGGTGTCGGTCGCGATATCGCCTACAACGTTGCTGTAGGTGCCGCCCGCCATCGGATGGTCAGTATCAAAGAAGTTCTGGCCGTCAAAGCACAGGGTTTTGAAACCGGCAACCAGTAGCGGGAAGCTCAGCGTATCCGGGAACTCGGCGACCTGCTGACCGAATGCCTGCGCAATCACGCTGTACTGACCAATCTGGTCGTCTTCGATATTTTCACGCTTGACCTTGATCGAGTTTTCCCAGGTTTTGTTGAAGATGGTGTAGCCGTACTGAGACAACTGCGCGAACTGGCGGGCGCTGACCCACTCTTTGATGGTCGGCAGGTCCGAGAGCCAGCCATACGTATTGGATGCAGAGCCGCTCGGCACTTCAGTAGCGATGCGCAGGTACTGCGACTTGACGCCCGCAAGACCTTTGGTAAAGGCGGCGCTCAGGGACGTTGAGAGCGCGTGCAGAATTTCAGCTGACGGTGCTGGCATTGTTATTGCTCCTGTTTCGGTTTAGCGGCGAGAAACTCTTCCTGCGAAATACCCATGCTGCGGCACATCGCCAGCTCAGTTTCGTTAAGCGTGGTCTGCTGACCGTTGTTCTCTTTGCCTTTGGACGGGTCCAGATTAACCAGTGGCTGCGCAGTTTTTACGAACGCTTCAAACTTCTGGCGACCATCTTCAGTGCGGCAAAGGGCCAGGTACATATCGCGGTTAGCGGGCGCGACTTTCCCGGCGGTCACGGCATCATCAACCAGCGCGGTAGCCGTTTTCTCATCCAGCGTCTTCAGGCGGTCCTCTGCTGTCTGAGCGCGGTTCAGCGCCAACTGGTACGTCTCCTGCGGAATAAACTTCGACAGGTCCGGGTTTTGAGCACGGTTCAGCGCAAGCGATTCACTGTTTTTGATGGTCTGGATAGCTGATACAGCGTCATCAATCGACGCAGTTGCAGCCAGTCCCAGCACCGTGGCAATTTGCACAGGTACAGTCATGGTGTTCTCCGAGTTAAGTGCGGGTAAATACAGGTTGGGTTTGTTGGTCAGGCCAGCGCTGGACAGATGCGAGACCTGACCGGTAGGGAAATGACGGAAAGCCGGGCTGTAATAGCGGTACTTCTTACCGCGAACGAGCGCTTCGCCGTCAGGCGTCCACTCGATATGACCGTCAATGCTGCCGTCAGCGTTGACGCGCATGGCATCAATCCAGGCATAGGCCGGAGCTTCTTCACCTTTAGGGCCAAGCAGTTCGGTGGAATGCTCGGCATCAAACGGCAACGTCGGGTAACGAAAGGACGTGGCAATGAAGGCCTGCGGATTGTCGTTTACCCAGGAACGGCCATCCCGGCCAGTGAATGTACCCGCAGGGATCATCGGCAACCATTCCGGCAGCGGCATGCTGGCATCCGACAGGTCGGGAAGCTCAAAGCACAGGGCCAGAAATTCGAGTTGTGTTGCAGGCTTTGGCATGGTGCTGTCCGTCGTTAAAGGTAACTGACGGACAGTGTCGGCGATGCGGGAGAAGAAAGTAGATTAACCGCTTTCCCTGTATATAAAGGAAGAGTTGCGGGAAACGCAGCGGGGAACCGCGTTCAAACCCCGTTCAAAAACGCCGTGGCGCGTTTAAGAATTTTTCAGCGAATCATCGTACCATAAATGCCGGTAAAGTCCCTGAGCGCGTTTGAGGCGGATTACCGCCTTGTTTAGTTATCACTGTCGAAGGCGCTCTGCTTCGCGGCCAGCTGGCGCTCAAGTTCGGCCTGACGGCGCATGCCGGGGTTGTAGTCCCAGCCCGGATCAATCCCCTCCGGCACCATCTCCTCTTCGCCGGTGCGCTTGTTAACCCACTTCACCCGTTTGACGGGCGGGGCTTCGGTACGGACCGGTACGGTCTGGCGGATAACGTGGCCGGTAGGCTGGCCGTTGTCGTCGAGCTGCTGCACGTTGCGCGGGACGCCATTTTTCAGCAACTGATCGTACTCATATTTGCTGACCTGACGGAGCATACATTTACAGCCCCAGCCGTTGGGGCAGAAATGAGTCAGCCAGAACGGGGCGTCAACGGGCAAACAGAGGTCAGCCCATTTCAGGTGCTCGGCGCGGTGCTCGCGTGACGGACCCAGCGTATAGAGCAGATAGGGCATCGCGCGCTTAGTGCGCTGGATGCGGTCCCACTGACCGGCGCTGCGGGCAGTACGCATGTTGGTATCGTAGATGGTACGCAGACGACGATCGCTGCCGAGCTGCACCGGCTTTGTCTCACCTGTCAGCGGGTCATCCATCAGCTGCTGACCCCACCATCCACGCTTCACCAGCAGGGGCTTCAGCACCTCGCGGAATTCGGCGAACGACTGGCCGCTGCCCATTGCGTCTTCGACCAATGCTTTGACGTCAGAGAGCAGATCGAGCTGCGTCATCTTCGCCACAGTGAAACCGATGCTGTGCTCCTGCTTCCACACATCACGGTAATCGAAGCCCGGCGCCAGCTTTTTCGACTTCAGCCAGGCCAGCGCCTCTTTGGGGATAATATCGGGAGCCTTAGCCATCGTTCGCATCTCCCAGCGTCCGCGCCTTAAAGCTCAACATCGCCAGCTGCTCGACGAACGCGGCTGGCTCCAGCGTCGTCTGCAGGTCCGGCAGACGTGCCAGAAATTCTTCAAAACTGCCTGCGTCTTTCGCCAGCTGCAGCACCGGACTGGTGAACGCATCACCGGTCAGCTCCCAGTCTTTCAGCGCCTCGCTGGCCATCACATCAATCTCATCTTCCTGCGAACGGTTGAGCGCAAGCTGCGCACGGTTGAGTGCCGGTGCAGGGCTGAAGGCAGAGAAGCTGTTAGAGGGTGAGAGTACCGCCGCGCCGTTCTCCGGCTCAGCCAGACCGAACCTGTCCCGGACTTCAGACTCCTGCACCCGCAGACCACGATCTACCAGGGGGATAAGCGCATCGACAAAAGCTTTGAGGTCCTCCGGTTCGCTGATTGTCAGCTTCACACGCGGGTACTTTTCCTGCGGCCCATAGTTGAACTGGATAAACGGGCGTACCAGAAACTCATTTAGAGTGTTCTCCAGTTGACGGGCATCCCAGCGGGCAATATCCATGCGCACCCGGTCATGCACGTCGGCCTGAGATCGCGAGCTGCCGTCGTCGGTGGTCATGGTCTGCCCCAGTACGGCCTTACTGGTCTGGGCGTCGCACCATTCCGCCATTTCCTTGAACAATGCGCCGCCACCGTTGCGGCTGGCAGTTTCCTGCATCTCCAGCTGCATACTTTGCGGGATGGCGCAGCCTGCATCCGATGCAATGGAGGCGATAGCATCGATGAGGGTCCCAATCTGCTCATCGGTGGCATTATTCCCGTACTTACCGACGACGATGGGGAGGCCAAACTTCTCGGCGAACGCCCACCAGTCACGGACGGTAAAGGACTTGAGCATATACATCACCGCGACCAGACGGGCCAGACCATTACGCAGCGGCAAACCAGACTTCAGGCGGGGATAATGCATCACATATTTTCCCGGCGTCAGGGGGATACCGTCTACTGGCTGCTCGTCCGTCAGCAGACGGAACTCACGAAGTGTGTCGCTATCGGGTTTCAGGAACCGCGGGTCAACCCACTCATAATCACGCGGCATCCAGCCATCACGGGTACTCCACAGGATTTCGCAGACCCCAACACCTTTACCGAGGCCATCGAGCAGATCAAATAACAGCTCCGGGATTTGCGGCTGCTCGACAAGATCGCGAACAGCATCAGCCAGCAATACGTCATGCTCATCGTCGCTGGCCGCCTCTACTGCAGGAGGGATACCGGCCACAGTCAGCTTGCGGGTACGCAGTACGCTTGCGTAGTGTAGGTCACGCTCTTCCATCTCTTCCGCAAGGATGAAGTAGTCCCGTGCGTTTCCCTCGGTCACATTGCGCAGAACCCCGGCTAATCTCGCCGGGGATAAGGTGCTCGCCACGCTGATGCCCGCAGAGGGCGACCTGACGCTGGCGCTTCTGGCCCGCGCTTCGGGCTGGGTCATATCGGTTTCATTAACGGAGACGGTTTCATCGGTTGCCGGGTTAAGCAGGCGTCGGATCGCACCGGAGAGTTTCTTCAGCATCAAAGCAGTCCTCGCTGATTTTTAAGGCCACGTGTGATGCGCAACTGGCGGCGACTGTCGCTATTGCGCTGCTGTTGGGATTTGTTAAGCCGATGCAGCTCATAGCGCTGGCAGTCTTCTTTGCTGGCGAGAAAGGCAAGGAAGATCGCATACGCGCTGTCGCCGTGACGCTTGTGGCCATCGCTGCCGGTATTCTCCCGGTCATCAATTCCAGGCACCCCGCGCTGAACGACAATCTGCCCGAGGTCGCTGATGACATCTTCATGCTTCGGCAGGACCAGCTCATCGTCTTCGAACGCAGCCTTGAAGCGCGGCATGTTCTCGCGGTAGTGGGCGACGGAAGGCATGACAACCTCCACCTCTGCGCCGTACTTCTCCGCCGCCTGTTCGGCAAGATAGTTACCGTTCCCCCGTCCATCCAACTTGATACCGTCGCGGCGCGGTAGCCTGTCGCAGATAAAGAACAGCGCCTGCTCCTGCTGCTTGTAGGGAACGTTGGCCAACTCGACAAGGAACGGTACGGTACGCGTGGTGTCGTCGTTGACGGTCATCGGCGCAAAGACCGTCAGGTGACCCGACCGCGCGAAGTCCTCGCCGAGACAGTGGCGGAGGTTCTGCGGGAGCGTGTTCAGCACAGGCAGCACCACCTTATCCAGCCACTCCTGCATATCCAGTGCGCGGATGATTTCCGGCATGGCATTGAATTCTGCCGTGCCGGTGAAACGCAGAACGGGACCGGAGCCCCGCGCGGCACGCTCGCGGATGGAGCGGGCCAGATAGGTGCCGCCGCCGTTCTTCGGCTCGCAATAGTATTCCTCGCGGGCGTCTTCTTCAGTGGCGGTATCGCTCAGCAGATTCGCCAGCCACTCCGCTTCGGCATCTGGTGACCACGGCTTTTTCGTCACCTGGCAGATACGACGATACAACCCCTCGCTGATGGCCAGCTCAATATCAATACGGTGAACGGAGTACCGTTTTTTGCCCGCACGGCTGTCGGTGATGATGGTATTGAACAGATTCTCAATGCCGTTATGGGTGGAAATAAGACGAACCTTATGCCCCCACATGGTTTGCGCCAGAGCGGCCTTGAGAACGGCGGCCAGATCGCTCTGGAAGCCCGACTCATCGATAACAATATTGCCGTCCATACCACGCATGTTTGACGGATTGGATGACAGAGCTTTTGTTTTAAAGCCGCTGGCAAAGTTGACGACATAGACAAGGATATCTTTGTCTTCATCTTTCAGAACTTCTTCGCCGACTTCGCCTGCCGCCAGTCCATAGGCCTTAGACCACATAGCCACGGCGTCAATAAACTCACGCGCCATATCTTTGGTGGTGCCGACATAGAAGGTGTCGCAACCACCGGCAGCGACAGACATTGCACCATTGAGCGCAGACTCAGCCGCTTCCGCCCACGTCAGACCGGTACGGCGGGATTTCTCGGCAATTTTGAGCTGAGATTTATCGGCAATCCACCGGCGCTGATATGGCAGCAGCACCTGTTCTTCGTCAAATTCGCCCGAAAGAATGGCGCTGGCGGACTGATTACGTAACTTTTCCGGCGCTGAAAGATGTTCACCCATCACACGATCCCCAGAATCTGGCGACGGATATCAGCGGCGGTTTCCGCAGAAAGCCCGGCGCTTTTTGTGATTTTCTCCGCCTGCGCGGCGGCTTCTTCGGCGAATGCCCGGCGGATTTCTTTCTCGCGTTTGTGGCTGGCCATCGCTGCCGCTTCCAGACGCTGAGCAACCAGTGCCAGCTGGCCGAGGGCCTTCGGCTCTACAGGGTCCGCACCGTCTGCAAGGGACATGGAGGTTTCAAAGGCCATCGTTTTGACGAACTCAAGCAGCAGCTTACCCACGTCAGAAGATGGCGCAGAACCCAGCTTTGCCGCCCAGATTTCCGCCATCTCACGGGAAGCCCGGATTTTTGCGCCGAACTCTTCCATTTTGCTGGCGTAACGGTTCAGGCCGGTACGGCTGAGCTTCATATCATCAGGCAGGTTATGGCCGTCAATCAGTTCGTTGATGGCCTCGCGGATTTCTTCCTGGGTATGACGTTTCTCACGCAGCATCTGATGCAGCTGGTCGCGGACGCCATCCGGCAGCAGGTCAATTTTCGACGGGCGCCCTCGGGTCGGTTTCTCAACTGCCATGTTTGCTCCTTGTCGCCTTTGCCAGCTGCAGCTGGTTTTTCCGCTCTCTGGTGATGGCACGGCCCAGCGTTTCGAATGCACGTCTGAACTCAGGATTCTTGTTCAGAAACGTGTTGGTAAAACTATCAGGGGCGCTGCGGTCATAAGGTTTTCCGGTCTCTTTCTCACTAAACGGCGCGATAACCTGAGACTCAATCTCTGAGCAAACCATCACTGCGGCCAGTTGATAAAAAATACGCCGCTGTGCCTCGGTGTAAGGTTTAGTTTTAGCCATCGTTACCCCCTCGCGCGGGGCTTTTTCACCCCCGGAACTGTGGCGAGACCGCTGGCGACGTCATCACCGCGACCGGTGATTTCAGCCACATAACAGCCGGAAACATCCGTCAGACTGACCAGACCCTGCTCACGCAGCCACGCCAGATGCGTGCGCACCGTATCGCGGGAAACGCGATGGCCATACGTGTGCAGGCAGGTCTGCAAAATCGACTCGTTGGCACTGTCGCCGCATTCGACAAGGGATCGCAGAATAACCAGTCGCTGGTCCTGGTCGAGAATGTCACGCATAGTCGTCACCTCTTATTTTTCCTTCAGCTCATTTTCCAGAAGCAGATCGCTGACATGTTTCACCTGGCGAATCGCCGGGCCCAGTTCGCGGAGGTCACCCCGCAAATTACTCATTTCCAGCTGCAGCTGGTGCAGGTCTTTCTGACTAGGTAGCCCGGCGATAGTGTTCTCAATGCTCTGCAGTCGGGTGCGCATCAGCTCCAGTTCTTCGCGTTTGACATAGGTTTTGGCCAGGAGGAGCTGAATGACGTTCACGGCAGACATAAACAACGCCCAGATGATCGCCCAGTTTCCCTTAATAATTTCCCAGCCCATGCGTCCCCCTGATATCTCTGATGGACTGACAGGTGAAACAGGTCGCGACATACGGCAGCGCCTGAAGTCGGGCTACGGGAATAGCCGCACCGCAGTCGTTACAAAATCCGTAATTCTCCGGCAGCTCTTTAACCCGGTTTAAATGGTTGTTTAAAGCCCGTTCGCGCTCTTCCATTTCGAGGTCGCTGGCGCGATCAAATGCTTTCGTCATTTACCCACCATGACCTTGTGTTTGCTGGATTTACTGTACCGGGCGAAGCCGTCCAGCGTCCTGAAACCCAGATAACCCAGCGCAGGAGTCGCCAGCATCAGCGAAATATCCCAGTCAGGGGCGGGCATGGAAAAAGCATGGCCAAAAGCACCGGCCACCGCGCCAGCCTGCTGGCCCAGAGACATGATCATCACGTAAGCAATGCTGCTGTAGAGGGATAATCGGGCCATCAGCGGACGGGTCTGGCGGACATATTCGTCCGTGGCGTTGTCGCCGTTGCGGATGGTTTCCTGTTGTTCGTGGTGCGCAGCCTGCTGGTCGGCCATCTGCGCCTTGTCCCGCTCCAGCTGGAACTGCTGCAGCTGTACCTTGAGGCCCTCCAGTTGGACTAGCTGCTCGGGCGGCAGCTGCGCCAGCTTCTGCTCCAGCACGCGCTGCTGGTCGGCGGGATTAATCGCACCGTTGACAGTCTCGACAATGCTGGCCACCGAATCAGCGGCTTTCGCCGTGGTACTGTCGCTGCCGAACCAGCCGCCGACGGTACGAACCAGAGAAGGTCCGGCCTTCAGCAGGACGGAGGCAATAGTGGAAAGCGTTACAGGATCCAATTTATTACCTCCTTACGAACCAGCCAGGCATACAGAATGACCACGGTCAGACCGGCGAGAGGGTTAAGCAGCATGACGACCGGACTGGTTGCAAAGACGGGGGCAAAGGCCAGCAGAAAAGCGCCGAAAGCCCAGATCAGCCACGAGACACAACGTACCCACTTTCGGGCCGGGCGGTCAGGCTGACGTAAACGATAAGGCAGGTTGCCGAGCCAGATACTTGCCGCTATTAACAGGGCACCGGAGAACGTCAGCCACCAGACAACAAATGCCTGACGGCCATAGAAACAACAGAGCAGCAGCGATAAACCGGCGAGAACGACCACAGACCAGCCGGACTGAAATACCCGGATCAACGCCTGAATCAGCCCGTCGGTATTTAATTTAAACATTATGCTTTTCCTTATATCGCTGGCACTGCCAGACGATGTCTCGTGTATCGACGGAGTCCCAGCCCCTGCGGTAATAACTGGCATGAGTGCCGTCGCAGCCTTTGTAATCGCGAGGAACGGGTGGAGGGCCACCGGCAACCCGGTGAAGCACCTCCTGACGGAGGCGATCGCGCCGCCCCGCGCGTAACGATGAATCCCAGCCTTTACCCATGCTCAACTCCGGGGAACCGAGACCTGACCGCCAATGACCTCCTGACAGGCGTTCGCCAGCTCATCGAGACGGTTAAACCAGCCGTTAAGGTATTTACCCTGAGAAGAATTGGATTTGATGATGTCGGCGTAATAGCGGGAGCGGCGCAGGAAGCAGCGAGTCAGCAGCCATTCAGCATCAGCGCCGATAACCGCTTTAGTGGTTTTAGGGCCGACAATGCCGTCAGCGGTGACACCGACCGCATCCTGCAGGAGCTGGATCGCTTTTTTAGCGCCATGCTGAACGGAGGAATCAAAGACAAAGAGTGAGATACCGTCCGGCCAGTCAGTGCAATAAGCCGGATACCAGTAATCGCGGAAATAGATCTGCCCGGCCTGTTCTTCGGTCAGGTCCTTAATGCGGGTATCGGGTTTACCGTCGCCATCAACGTCGGTTTTGCCATCGGCAAGACCATCGCGCTTGTCGGAAATACCGTATTTGGTTTCGCCGCCTTTGTCGGTGGGGTCATTAACGTAACCACCTTCGCGGGCGCGAATGAAAGAGAGTGCGTGTAAAAACGCGGGGGAGAATGCTGTTGTCATGCCTGCACCTTTTACAAGGAAGAAGGTAAATGTGGGTTCCTTCTCATTTTGTGGCAGGCATAAAAAAAGCCGGATTAACCGGCTTCCTTTAAGTTTGATTCTACTAGATAAATAAAATATCTTTGAATGAGTAAATCATCACCGCAGATACAATCAAAAAAACAATTATAAAGCCAGTGCTTTTATCCGTTTGCACAGGGTATTCCTTAGCAATAGAAAGCAGTGTTTTTCGCCTGTAAAGATAGATAATGAATGGAAAAATCAATAAAGAACCAGCCCCCCAAACAATAGGGGATAAACCACTTCTGTAACCTTTGTTAATACCATCTTTAACTGTATGCATTCCAATATGGTTGTTTGCTGCATCAAAAAACACCCAGAAGCAACATACAACAACCACTAGGTTTATTAAAATACCACCGACCATTATTATCACTCCATGTCCAGAGAATACTGGCGTTTACTTACTTCCAGCCTGCGCATACGCCTGATAGCTTTATACACTGTTTTATAGGTCACCTGGTAGCGCTCAACCAGTTCCGGGATGTTGTTACCCTGAAAATCACGCCAGATACGCATATCCCTGACGAGCTGCTCAAGCACCTGACCGCGTGGAAAGTAAACCTGCATCCCGCCGATTTTACTGCTGATGGCTGCGACCAGTTCAATGGAGTGACGCGGGTCATAACCAAAGCGCTCAAGCTCCTTACGCAATAAAGCATTCAGTTCGGCCAACAACGACGGAAAGCGGGAACTCTCCATCTCATCATCAATATGGTCCAGAATGCTGTCGTCCTGAACATCACCAAAGAGATCGTCACTCATTTTTTCCACCTTCTGGCTGCGACAGCGTAAGCGCTGCAGATTGTGTCATAGTCCCGGCTTTCGTCACCGGTGACCGGGTTTTCGGGGAGTCGGGCATGGTGTGCCAGCATGGCTTTTTTCATCTCCCGGATATGCCATTGCTTCAGGCTCTCTAGCAGGTTGTCCTCGGCGTCGGCTCGTAACCATTCAAGGCTGGAGACGCCAGCACCGCCATTACGGATGCGAGTCTGGCGCTGGACAAAATGGTCGAGCGCAATATCGCTACCGTCCCGGATAAACCCCTCTTTAAACATCGTTTTCCATATTGCACGGATTTTCAGGCTCACATCTGACGGGGCAGACATGCGGCGCTTAGAACGGCGCACAGGTTTGCTTTTGAACCCCTTAGCCTCCAGTGCCTGGATAACATTCTGCAGCTCGATGATGGTCATCTCGCGGCAGCTCGACTTGCCCGGAACTACCGCCCCCAGCAGGGAGCGGTAAGTGTCATCGTCAAGCGCCAGCTGGCTTTTGGCGATATGGATAATCTGGATTGCGTTTGAGCGGGTCATTGGTTACCTCCTGTAGTTGACGAGGAACATAAAGCCGATAAACGCGCAAATCACAGCGACAGCGCCCACAACGATGACAACGCCCCAGAACAGAAATGTGCCGATTATTGCAATCATTTACTCAGCCTCCAACTTGATGCCAGCTCTGGCTAATGCTGCGTTAACCTCTGCTTCCGGATATGCATATATCGCGCGGTGCGAATCAATGAAATCACGGCGATGCAAAACGCTAATAGGCTGCGACAGCTTCACGGTCCTGGACTCCAGCTCCTTGGCGTATTTACCAAGTTCGGCGTTTTTCTTCTCCAACTGATCAATGCGGTCTTGCTGCTGATTGATATGGTCGTTTTGAGCGGCATTAGCACTCTGGGTCTTATCCAGCACCTCTACCAGCGCCTCGACCGTTTTCAGCGAAAAGCTGGGAAGCGTGGCATTGATAGTCTTGATGCGCTCGATAGACGTCTGAGGCCCCCATGCTGGCATCGCCTTGCGGGCCGCAATATCAGCTTTAATCTGCTCTAAATTAATCATGAGCTTTATCCTCAGCCCGCATACGTTCGGCATACTGCTGCTCGCGCATCATCTTCTGCGCGGCCTGCATCAACAGACTGACGGCCATGCGGGCGCGGGCAGCGGCATAGCGGTTACTGGTTTTGGTGTCGCGATAGAGCGTTTCGGCAAGGCCCAGTTGTTCGGTCGCTTCCTCTAGAAGCCCCATAACTGACGGACCAAAGGGGCTGAGAGGCTGTGACTCCACGCCTACAATCTGCGCCAGCCGTGCCATCTTGCGATTCTTTTCATGGTCTATCATGGGGCCCATCCCGTTATGACGCAGTTGCTCAATCATGATCTCGACGTCCGCCGCCTCTTCGGCCACTTTGCTGCTGTCGGTTTTGTGGTTAAGAAAACGCGAGCAGGCGGCTGATAATTCGCTGGCTTCTTCGGAAAGAACCAGCACCTGAGATTCAAATCCCCATTTAGCAAACGCAGCCTCAAAAATACCTTTCGTTTTCGGATTCATAATATGTCCTTACTGATTTTCGGCGTGAGCAACCCCACGGCGCTGACGCCGGAAATAAAACAAAGTTAATTAACGAATATTCAGAGTTTGGCTAAATCCAGCGATATCTGTTTATAAGTGCCATCATCCTGACGCTCATATAAACGCAGATACTGGCTGGTTCCCGTGACCTGGATAGCATCGGCCACGGCGTCCATCGCTTCATTCCATTTGGCATCGTCAATATTCAGTGAGCGGAGACCCAGAACCTGATTGATATCAATCCGGCCCTGTTTATTGACACGGAAGGCATGATCGACCATCGCCATAATCTTTTCGTTAGCCCCGGCAGACCATTCTCTGATGCAGTCGTCAATCAGCTTCTTTGCCGCCTGAATACGCTCATCAAAGATGCGATGCTCGCCCACGGCGCGAACCAGCTTATAACGGCCATCAAAGCTGACCAGCGTGACATTGCCCTTGGCACCGCCATATTCCACGCCGTATTCCGCTGCTGAAAGGTCGATAAAATCACCGATTTTAGCCATAGAACCGAGCTTGAACTCGACCAGAGACTGACGCTGCAGACGAGCTGCCTCAACGATGCCGAGCACCACTTCATCACGCAGTTTATCCAGCGGTTTAATCTGTGACTCAGGAACTAAATGACCCTGAGCGTTAATCCGGTAACCGTCCGGAATGGTATTTGCAGTATTCATAAAGTCCTCACTGAATTAATAGCAATCTGAATAAACAATATTCGAAACAACACGGCGACTTAATTCCATTTTTTCGGCAATAACAGGAATGGTCAGGCCCTCTTTATAAAGCTCACGGCAAAGGTAGATATCATGATCATCCGATGGTTTAACCAGAACGGACAAGCCCCAGCGGTTAGCCTGAGACTGAATGGCCTGACGGGTGCGGTTGAGTTTCTCGCCCATTTCCGCCGCCGTCATTTTCCCGGCATTCTCACAGACAAACTGAATTTCGTACTTGGTCCACTTACGACGCTTTTCCATGATTACCCCTTATTTTTCCACGTACTCTTTAGTAATAATTTCTGTGAAGCGAATTAATGCATCACAGGCATCATGTTGGTTATCAGCTTCGGGAACACCAGGAACAAGCAATTGCTCATGTGTCCGGGAGTGCCTCGCCCGCACATCAATTATTTCCCGAACTCTTTTTTCTTCACCGGTGATAATGGGTAAAGCACCATCAGGGAAAGTTTCGCCAAACTCGATTAATCCCGAAGCCCAGGCATAAGCTGTAATTTTTGTTTCCATGATTACCTCCAGATAACATGACAACCTTCGAGCGTGGCCATCCACACGGAGCGTGTCCCGGTGGGGCAGCGTTCAATCAGATGATTAGCCCTGTTCACCAGTTCAGTCGGCGGACAGGTGATTTCCAGACACGGGCGGCGCATCCACACCCGCATCTCCGTAACACGACTACCGCGCGCCTGCAGCCATGCCTGCGCAGCGGTGGCCATACCAACATGTTCAGCAATACGTTCAGTAATCATGGTGCTAACCCCTCAGTAACGTTGAAACATCAACATCCAGATCCAGATCACGCAGTGCCTTGAGGATGTAGCTCTCGCTGACAGCCTGACCTGCGCCGTGAGCCGTCATTGCTGCAAGCCGCAGGGAATGACTGAGGATGCGCAGTGCGCCGGGCTTCTGCGCAATCTTCTGAAGCAGATCGCGCTCTTTTTCGCCGTCGATATGCCAGGCGTCAGCAATCGCTTCCACATCCGCCTTTTTGGTCTTGTTAATCGCCACACGTTTGGCAATACGTGAGAACAGGCGGGCGAACTCGACGGTGCGGTTACCGCCGGTCATGTTGCTGTAGACGCGGTGGTTACCCATCAGCACCAGCCCGACGCGGGTGGCCTCCTGCAGCAGGCGCAGCTCTTCGAGAGTTTCCGCGCCCAGATGGTCAGCTTCATCAATGATGACAAGTCCCTGAGTACCATCAAGACGGCGGCGCAGAGCGCGGGCAAGCGGTCCTTTACGGCGCGGCGCATCATTCATCCCCAGCTCATAGGCCAGTTCGGTCAGGCACTCCAGCACACTGGCGCAAGACGGGGTGATCGTTATCAGCCAGACGTTATCGTTACTGCGGCGATATTCACGTGCCGCCTCTGACTTCCCGACGCCAGGGTTACCACAAACCACGCCGATGCACTCCGTCAGGTGGGCATAGCGAAAGGCTGTCCAGATTTGTTTAACGGTCGGGGTTTCAATAAAGCGCGGGGGCTCCGGCAGTTCTGCGGCAGAATGCTGTTTATTGACCCAGCGCTGCAGAGCTTTCTCGACGCGGTCGTTATCACCGGCATATTTATTGTTCATGAAGCCACTGACCACACCGGTTGATAAGCCGGTTTCACGGGCAACCTGAGCAAAAGTAAAACGGGCACCATCAACAAGGTTGCGCAGAACCTCGCGAATATCGGAAATATTCACCTCAGACATAATTCACTCCATTATTTGATAAACGGCCTTAAATAGCGTTTTTACGTTTATTTGATTCCAGCATATCCAGCGAGTTATTCAGAAATTCATCCTCGCTGTATTCCTCTTCTTCAGACACAACCTGCATAGCGGGAACCGCCCGGCTGACAGGGCGATAGACATTGCTGTCCAGCCAGTCCGGCCCTGCTGGTTCAGAGAGGGTGAGCACATTTTCGGCCTCGGCCAGACGGACTTTTTTCTCACCACGCTCGCGCATACCTTTGATACGTTTCTGTTTCTGCCAGTATTCTGCCGTAACAGGGAATGCTGCTTTCTTGTTGCCATCCCAGATGGCTTCACATATCAGTGAACCATCCATACGACGAACGATAACCTTCGTAGCATCGTGAATGTCGTAACTAACACGGACCTTGCGGCCATGCTCTTCGCGAAGCGCTTCGGAATAATAAAGGTTATTGAAAAGCTGGATTTCGCAACGCCTGACTGAGCACTCAGTCTCCGGCATAAACATATGACGAAGTTCAATATCGGAGAGCCATTCAATTTCAGTTTTTTCTTTTTCCAGCTTGTACTTACGAAATTGCGCTGGAGTGAAATGCTCGCCATTAGCTTTCAGTGGCAGTGACTCGTGCGCGCGGTTGTTGTACCAGTGAACCCCGGCTTCAATTTCCCCAATAAGCTCATTCCATGACGGGAAATCGCGAAGGGTCTGCTCCTGCTTAGCTGTCAGCTCACGCCCTTTATCCACCGCGTTCAGCGCGGCGATGAGGGATTTTGATACCTTACGTGTGGTGCTTTTATCCGCGCCAGTTCCGTAGTAGGTAGCAAATTGGCGGGATATACGCATCCCCAGCGTTTTGTTAAGGATCTCAATGATGCCGCGCCCTTGCGGGTTCTCAGGAATACCCAGACGGTGGTCAACCCCGAGACGCGGTAAAATACCGGTGATATTAGCGTCAAGCGTGCTATTGGTCTCACCGCCACCGTTATCGGAATAATAGATATAAGGCACCCCGTTATTCTTAATGCCGTGACGCAGGGCATCAGCAACGGCAATAACGCTTTCTGACAGAGCCAGACTCCAGCCCACAATATATCGGCAACTCCCGTCCAGAATGAACGTCACTTCTGGTGTGATAGGGTTACCATGTTCAGGAGAGGCGACTTTCATCTTCATGCCGTGGCCATCCCCGATCCAGACGTAATTAACCGGCAGGCAAAGCCAGTCACGGCGTACAAATCCCTCAATCTGACGGGCTTCACTGCCGGTGATCCGGCGATGCTGTTTCACCACTTCCGGGAGTTTATCCATCGCATAGCGCACTGTGTTATAGGTCGGAGCAGAGAAAAGCATCTCCGGCTGATCCGAATATCGCGAATACCAGCCATGAATAAAATCCTCGTATGCCTCAGCCATCGTTACACCATTGGGATTACGGTAATACGCCAGAAAATCAGGCAACCACGCAATTTCCTCAGGCTCCACGCGCTGGCGCTTGCCAGGTGCAAGGAGCACCAGACGCTCAGTCGATGTTCTGGCTTTTTTGAAATCAGCCATCCAGCGCTTAAGGGAGATCTCGCTCAGGGTGCGTGATGAACCTTTTTTGGCATTGGCTAACGTCACCTGTGTGGCCAGATGCTCAGGTAACTCGCCGCTGCGGGACCGTCGGACGATTTCCCTGATGGCTTTGGCGCAGCTGAATCCCGGTATTTCCCCCAGTTTCATGACTTCCGATACCAGCGCAATACGGGCATCAGCAATCTTTTGCTGGTCGCTGGTTAAGCCAGTAAGCTTTTGCTCCATCAGCACGGGGTGATCACGGTAAAGCGATAACCGGGTATCACTCTTTTCCGTCACCGCTGAACGTTCAGGAGCAGGCAACGCTGCATCCTGATTGTTCATCAGCTCTTTAACCTGACGGTCACGCAGCGCTTTCTGAGCAACCAGAGGAAGGCTGTCAATGTGATACTCAAACGCCTTACTTCCCTGACGCTTACGGACCAGAGTCTGATTCTGTTTGACCAGTTTGCCCATCATGGCTCTGATGCCCTGTGGCGTTCCCGGTAAACCCGGCAGGCCCGCTAATTCATTCACCGTGGCAAACATGATCACAAGTCCTTGCTGTAGCGGCTGGGCCAGATGGATGACGGCTCCAGATTGAGAGCATTCGCGATGATGCGCTCACCTTTAGGGTATGAACGAGCCAGCGCATTTTTCAGTGTGTCGGGACTTAACCCCGCACTGGTGGAAAGGCTGCGCATTGTCACGCCGCGCTTGTGAAGCTCGGCGACAATGTCAATGCGATGCCAGTCACGCACTTCATTTCTTTCCATAGTTCGTTTACTCTTAAAAGTTATCCGCCGGAATAATCCTGCGGGGTTATCCGTTGGAGTAAGTATTGATCCAATGTGAGTTAATGTAAAGCAAAAGACCAGCTTTCTTTTCTCAATTGAGATACTTGGCGCGAGTGAGTTATTTTTATCATGAATTTCAATTTGTTAGGCGGAAAGGAAAATGAATAAAGCAAAAGAAATAGAAGTTTCTTTTACTCAATATGGAAAGGAAAGTATTCGCGATAGGATAAAGAGTCTTTTTAAGGGAAGAAGCTTAAGGCGAGTATCTCTCGATTGGGACCTCCCATACTCCACGCTCAATAATTACTTTGCACGCTCAGCGACTCCAAGCGTGGACGTGTTAGTTAAAATTTCTGATATTGAGAATGTGAGCCTAAACTGGCTTGCAACAGGTCGCGAGGACACCCTAGCCCTAGATGAGTCCGATAGTACCCAAGACTGTCGCATACGAACGGATATGGCTAGATATGCAGAGGATAATGAAATCCTTGCTGGGGCAACAGCAACCCCGCTGAAAGATGACAAGTTTATGTCCCTTACATGGTCAATGTTTTTCGAGGCATTGAACCATGAGGAGAAATCACATCTAATTGATATTTACGCAAAAATTGGAGCTAAAGGCGTTTTGGCATTGCTTAGTAACGTCAATGGTTCTACCACAGAATTACTTAACCTTTCACCAGAGGAGCAAAGACGCTTAATGCACATGAATGAGCAAATCAAAAAAGGGTCATCTGAGACTGGTGAAGACGTAGCCAAGCCAGGCCCGTCAAGTTCCAGCAAGAAGGCCAGTTAATGCGGTTCTCCACCTTCATTTTATCGCGGTATACACCAGCCGCATTTAACCGGCCTGTTTTTTAGAAGTATGTTAGAATTGATTTTGAACGATGGTTTTGTAGTTTTAAAGTCCAGAAAGTAGCAGTATCAAATGATTTGCCGATCGGCTTCATTTTCTTCAAACCGGTATCAAATCCAATTTTGAGCCGACCCCTACAATCCCGCGAGTTTCCGCTTAATTCCTCATGTTCCCGGAAGTATCAAATCTATTCGTTCTTCACATAACGGTGGCGGTAGAAGCCGCCGATGCCGCAATGAAATCGGCTAATGTCGGCCTGATCGGATACGAGCTGACGAAAGGCGGGGGACTGGTGACGGTAAAGTTTAGCGGTGAGGTTGGCGCCATGAACGCCGCCGTCGCTGCCGGTGTGGCTGCGGCCAGCCGGGTGGGGAGCGTCTACGCGTGGAAAATCATCGCCCGTACCGCAACCGGCATCGATAGCCTGATTGCCTCCACGGAAACCTGCGGTATTGCTCCCGACCCTGTGGCGGCCGCCGCGACAGTGCAACCCCCGGCGGCGGAACAGAAAGCGGTCGCCATTCCGGTGGTTAATGTCGAATCTGATATGACGGCGGCCTCTTGCGGTGAGCTAAGCGACAGCGTGTGCGCTGAGGCACCGCTAAGCGGAGAGTCCGCCACCCAGGCAAGCGAATCGCCGCAGCGTAGCGAGCAGGGTGATGAGACGGAAAATGGCGGCGATCGCATCATCAGTACGCCGGCGGAAAAGGCGGCGCCCAAACCCGCGCGTCCTCGTCCCAAAAGCCCCCGACGCTAACGTGATAATTGCCTGACGAGCCACCTGCGGGTGGCTTTTTTACGACGGAAGGATGACCCCGCGATGAGAATGGGCGGTGGGAAGGGAAGAACGGTCGATGGGAAGGATTATCGGAGGCCCGCCGTGGGGCAAACTCCGCCGCGGCCAGCAGGGGCTGGCGGAGTTGTGGGTCCCGGGAGCATCATCAAGGCGTGGGGTTATTCACCGTCTTGCCGGCTTTGGCGGCGGGCAGATGGCATCCGATGCCAAAGCGGTAAATGGCCGCCCCGACGATCCCGCCCACCACCGGCGCAATCAGCGGGACAAGGAAGTAGGGAATCTCTCTACCGCCCGTCATCGCCATCGATCCCCAGCCGTTCAGAAAGGTAAACAGTTTCGGACCGAAGTCGCGGGCCGGGTTCATAGCAAATCCGGTGAGCGGCGCGGTCGCGGCGCCGATCACCGCCACCAGTAAACCGATTAACAGCGGTGCAAGCGGCCCTTTCGGCACACCGTTGCCATCATCGGTCAGTGCCATAATAAGACCGATCAGCATTGAGGTAATGACGATTTCCACGAGCGCCGCCAGCCAGACGCTGATATTCGCCGCCGGATAGGTGGAGAATATGCTGGCCAGATACAGGCTGTCCTGACTGCCGCGTACCATTTGGTGGGCTTGTTCATAGTCGGCGAACATATTGTGGTAAAGGAGATAGGTGAGCGCGGCGCCGCAAAACGCCCCGGCCATCTGGGCCAGAATATAGGGCACCACTTTTTTGGCGTCAAAGCTGGCGAACATCCATAGCGCGATAGTGACCGCCGGGTTAAGGTGCGCGCCCGAGATGCCCGCCGTCAGATAGACCGCCAGAGCGATACCCAGGCCCCACACGATGCAGATTTCCCAAAGACCAAAGCTGGCGCCGGCGAGTTTTGCCGCGCACAGCACGCTGGTACCGAAAAATATAAATAAGCCGGTGCCCAGAAATTCCGCAAGACAAGGCCCGGTAACTGCTTCACGAGATTCACTCATAGTTTTTTCCTGTATTAAGCGATGCGTGGTTTCATCTCTTAACGCTGCTGGGGACAAAGGATAAGAGAGCTAAATCATGCTGCTGGTTAACCGCCGATATGGCAGTGAAACCCCATCGATTCGACGACTTTTTTCAGGCTGGCCATTTTGTCCTCGGGATGCGACTTTGCCTCGCCCATGGGATAAATGCGGCCCAGCAGGTTATATTTATTTTCACCAAAGGTGTGATAAGGCAGCAGATGAAGGGTATCAACGCCGGACATGAGCCGGGCAAATTCGGCAATGCTGCGAATCTCATCTGCGCTATCGTTGACGCCGGGAATGACGGGAATGCGAACAATAACGTGGGTGATAAAGGAAATACGGATAAGGTTTTCCAGAATCCGCTCGTTATTGACGCCGGTATTTTGTTCATGAACCACCGGGTTAATGGCTTTAATATCCGTCAGCGCCAGGTCAACCCACGGAAAGACCTCCTCAATCACCTCTTTGCTGGCCATCCCGGTGGTTTCCATCGCCGTGTGCCACCCTTTTGCTTTACAGGCTTTTAAAAGCTCACGGGCAAATTCCGCTTGTGCCAGCGGTTCGCCGCCTGACAGGGTAATTCCCCCGCCTGAACGACGAAACAGGTTCTCCTCTTTCTGTAATTCACGCATCACCTCGCTGACGGTCATGCGTTTCCCTTTCATTTCCAACGCCCGAGTCGGGCAGACTTGCGTGCATTTACCGCACTGAATGCAGCGCTCGCGGTCGATGAAAAAGGGATTGCCGGGGGAGAGCGCATGCTGCTGACAAACATCGACGCATTTTCCACAGCGGATACAATCGCTCTTTTTATAAATTAACTCAGGTTGCGGGCGCTGCGATTCCGGATTGCTGCACCACCTGCAGGCCAGCGGGCAGCCTTTAAAAAAAGGGATGGTGCGGATGCCGGGACCATCATGCAGGGAATAGCGTTGAATATTAAATAAAACGCCTTCGGTATCGTATTCGACTCTGTTCATAACATCACTCGTCAAAAAAGCGACCATCAGGCAACAGCAAGTCAGCCGCTAAAATCGGGTCTGATAAGGGGCCATGCGTACCAGTACGGCCCCGATCGGTAGGGCAAAATCAGAATTGCTGCTCGGTACGACTGATAATGTCATCCTGAACTTCTTTAGCCAGCACCACGAACTGAGCGCTATAGCCGGCGACGCGTACTACCAGGTCCTGATGCTGCTGCGGGTTTTTCTGCGCTTCCAGCAACGTGTTGCGGTCAATCACGTTGAACTGAACGTGCATCCCTTTCTTATCGAAGTAGTTGCGCACCAGCCCGCCGAAGTTACGCAGACCCTTTTCGCCCGCCAGAGAGGAGGGCAGGAATTTCTGGTTATAGAGGGTGCCGTTCGAGGCGATGAAGTGATCCAGTTTCGCCACCGAGTTGGCCGCTGCGGTAGGGCCAAGGGTATCTTTCCCCTGACGCGGAGAGACGCCGTCGGCCAGCGGTTCTTTCGCCAGACGGCCATCCGGGAGGGCGCCGACGTCCTTACCAAACAGAACGTTAGCGGATACCGGGTAGATCCCGGCCTGGAAACGGCCGCCGCGTGGGTTGGTATACTTCTCCACTTCCTGGCAATAAATCAGCGCGCAATGACGGGCGACGAGGTCCACGTCGTCGATGTCGTTACCGAAGCTCGGGGTGTTTTCCAGAATATGACGGATCTCTTGATAGCGGGAGCTGTCCGTGGCCGGCGCTGAGCCGGCGCTGGAGAGCTGGCGGTAAACTTCATTTTTAATCGCTGCCGGATTGAGCGAGCCGTGCTGGTCGATAATACGTTTGACCACGTCGTAGATATCCTGCTCGTCCAAAGAGGCTTTCGCCGACCCGGCATGAGGGTTCCCTCCTGACGGATAGCCGAAGTTAGCATCCAGCGCCCCTTTCAGCTCCTGCAGCGTCAGACGCCGATCTTCGAAGACCTGTTTCTGTATGGCATAGACGGAGTCGCCGGTATCTGCGATGCCGAAGGCCTGCGGACCGGTAAAGTTATAAATCGCGCCGCCTTCCTGCAGGGATTTGCCGCGACCAATACAGTCATCGACCAGCGCCGACAGGAACGGTAGCGGGCAGCGTTCGCCGTGGGCGATATCGACGCTGTTGCACGCTTCCACCAGCTGGTGGACGAAGTGCGCCATCTGTTGTTTGAAGGCGGCGTAGAAGTCGTCGATGCTGGTGTACTGCGTCATCTCGCCGGTGACCGGGCCGAGTTGTTGACGACCAGAACGGCCGTTGTTGAGGGTGATTTCCAGTACCTTCGCCACGTTGAAAAAGGCCGCGTCATGCCAGCCTTCGGTACGATGCGGCGCCTGCGGCTCCACGCAGCCGATAATGCAGTAGTCGCGGGCGTCATGCAGCGATACTCCGCGGTTTTGCAGCGCCGGAATGATCACCTCGTCGTTGTACATCGCCGGAACGCCAAGACCAAGCCGCACCAGTTCGCAGGCGCGATAGAGAAACTCATCCGGCGTGCCCTGCCAGACGCGAATGGAGAAGGAGGGCTGCGGCAAACGGACGTGGGCCGTCGCTTCCATGCACATATAGGTCAATGGGTTGGTGGCATCGCGACCGTCCTCGGTCTGACCGCCAACGCACAGGTTCTGGAACACGGCATAGCCGGCGAAGGCCTGGGCGGAAATCTCATCGCGCGTTTTGTTGATATCATTCAGTTTGATCCAGCAGCAGTCCACCAGCTCCTGGGCAAATTCGCTGCTGATGGATTTATCCGCCGCCAGATAGGGATACATATACTGATCGAAACGGCCGGGAGAAATAGAGTGGCCGCTGGATTCAATCTGCAGCATGCTCTGTATAAACCAGAACGTCTGGCAGGCCTCCCAGAACGTCGTCGCGCCGTATTCCGGCACGCGGGTACAGTTTTGCGCAATGAGCTCCAGCTCGCGCTGGCGTGCAGGGTCGCGCTCTTCGCGGGCAAGACGAGCGGCTTCCTGGGCATAGCGGTGAGCAAAATTGATTGCCGCGTGATAGCTCAGAATAACGGCGTGATAAAACTGCTCTTTTTTGATGTAATCCGAGGTGCCGCGATCGAGGTTTTCCAGCGCGCGGGTCGCTTCATCGATGATTCCGCGAAAGCCGATTTTCAGCACTTTGCCATAGTCAACGCTGACGTGTCCGACTCCGCCGAAGAAGTAGTTACCCACGGTGAACACGCCGTTGCCCATACTCTCTTTTGTCCCTGCGGACATATAGGACGCCGCCAGCGAACTGGTGGTTTTACCCGGCCAGTATTGAAAGGCCTGGCGCAGCTCGTCGGCCGTTTTCTTCTCAATGATAAACGGGTCGGCAACCCGTTGCGCCATGGTTTCGAACTCTTTTTCGACCCAGTCGTAGGAAAATTCAGGGCAAATTTCCGTCGAACGCGGGTTGATGGTGACCGCGCCGACAATTAATTCATCAGGACGGATGGTCACCGGCAGTTCATTGAATATTTTCTCAACGACTTTTGCCCGCCGCATAATCGCGGGAAGGTGTTCATTCTCTTTATAAGCTTCGGTTGCCAGTACCGCACGTTCAGATTCCACATAAGGTTTAGCCTGCAGAATCATATTTTTCAGTCTTACCACACGATCGGTCGGATGAGTAAAGCCTTTCTCTAACATACAATAACTCCCGAAATAATATAAGCGTGATTCATTAACCACACCTGAGTTGTGTTACCTGACGGCAGTGACGGGTACGCTAGCTAATAATGTTGCTGCCGATTAAACGAATAAATTGACGTAATATTTCCGGGTGCCCCATCCAGGTGGCGGCGGTGACCAGGTTACCGTCCTGGACGGCTTCATGATTCGCCGCGTTGATCCAGATGCCACCGGCCAGTTCAACTTCAGGCTTTAAGGTGAAATATCCCGTCAGCTTCTTTTCTTTTAATACGCCGGCGGCCACCAGAATTTGCGGCCCATGACAAATTGCCGCAATAGGTAGCGCAATATTATCCGCATAGTGAATAATATTTAATACCGTTCTGTTGAGACGTAAATATTCTGGCGCACGACCGCCGGTTATATAAATGCCACAATATTCCTGCATCCTGATTTCATCAAACGAAGCGGTTAAGCGGAATAAGTGACCCGGTTTTTCGGTATAGGTTTGATCGCCTTCAAAGTCATGAATCGCGGTCTTAATATATTCCCCGCTGCGTTTCCCGGGGCAAACGACATCAACTCTGAAACCTAACATGCTTAATGCCTGCCATGGCACCATGACTTCATAGTCTTCAGAGAAATCGCCTGCGAGCAGCAAAATTCTTTTCATAAGCGAACTCTCAGAATGTACTGTCATCATCCTCAATAATACGCATGGCCTCATGCACCGCGGCGATCTCGCCAAAGATGGCCAGCGTCGTGATATGCTGCGGGCAGCTACCGAAGATCTCCGATACCGCAACGTGCGCGCTTTTACTTGCCAGATCGGCGTAAAAGTACAGATCCGCTACCGGCAGCATCACCAACCCGATCGCGTCAATGCGGATGCTTTCCAGCCGGTTGCGCGATTCTGAAGGCATCCGCCGTTTTAGCATGGCCAGCGTTTCCGGCATCGGCGCGTTGATAATGCGTTTTTTCATGGCTGGGCCACCCACTGTGCTGCTGTCAACGAATATTGAGCGCTTCAACCATCACGCACCGGCGATGTCTGGCGAAATTGCGCGCCGACGTCAGCCCTTCACCGGTCGGGCCGGCAATAGTAAACGTGGCGTGCCCCTCGCCCCCGACGCCAAGTCCGGCATATGAGGGACCGTTTTTTACAAAAATCGTGGTCTGGATCTGTCGCGCCATTTTGGTGAGTTTTTCGACGTTGGTAGAGTGCATCATGGCGGTGTGGCGATTGCCATGCTCGACCTTTACCGCCAGATCGATCGCTTCATCGACATTCTCTACCCGGACCACCGGCAGAATCGGCATCATCAATTCGTGTACCACGAAGGGATGGTCGCGTTCGGTTTCAATCAGCACCACTTTGATCTCTTCCGGCACGCTAATGCCAATTTGCTGCAGAATGTAGCGGGCGTCTTTGCCCACAAACGCGGTGTTCGGGCCGGTCCCTTTTTCATTCAGCACCAGCGCCTGCAGTTGCTGAATCTGCTGCCGGTCGCACAGCAGCCAGGCGCCGCTTTTTTTCATGCAATGGATCAGGTAGTCAGCCGCTTCATTGACGACAATGACCTCTTTTTCCGCCACGCAGGGGAGGTTGTTATCGAAGCTGCAGCCGTTGATGATATCCCGGGCGGCTTTCTCAATATTCGCGGTCTCATCCACCACCACCGGAGGGTTGCCCGCGCCCGCGCCGATCGCCTTCTTACCGGACGACATCACGGTTTTCACAATCGCCGGTCCGCCTGTCGCCACCAGCATATTGATCCGCGGATCGCTGATTAATGCGTTGGTGTTGGCAATCGACGGGCTGGCGACCGTCACCACCAGATTGTCAGGGGCGCCCAGGCGGGCCAGCTGCTGGTTGATGAGGGTGACGCAGTGCAGCGAAACATGGCGTGAACGGGGATGCGGGCTGAACACCACCGAGTTGCCCGCCGCCAGCATGCCGATGGTGTTGCAGATAATGGTCTCCGTCGGATTGGTGGTGGGGGTGATCGAGCCAATGACGCCATAGGCGGAGTATTCGCTCAGCGTCAGGCCGCCGTCGCCGCTCTGTGCGGAGGTGACCAAATCTTCGACCCCCGGCGTTTTTTGCGCGGCAACGCGGTTTTTCACCAGCTTGTCGGCATAATTACCCATCCCGGTCTCTTCCACGGCCATGGTGGAAAGGGTTTGTAAGATGTCCTCCTGCAGGAAAAACTGGCGAATGCCGCCAACAAAACGGGCGCGATCCTGCATTGAACAGTGGCGATACTGGATTTGCGCCTGCTGCGCTGCCGTAATGGCTTCGTCCATCGTCGCAAAAACGCCCTCCGCGGATGCGCTGTCGCCGGCGGTTGCGGGCCCGGCATGGCTTGCCAGCACGCTGGCGACAATCGCTTCGATGCTCTCCCGGTCGAGAGGCGAGGCGGCGATCGGGGCGCTCTGCTCGGGCGCTGGCGCCGTCGTTTTGCTGTATTTACTCAGCACGCGGGAGACGGCCTGAGTAATTTCAAGATCGTTCATGCTGTATATTCCTTACTGCGCTAGGCACGCGTTTTTACCCATCATCAAATGTACGGCGTGGTGGTCGATTTGAGCGGGGCCGGATCGAGGGTCGCCAGCAGCTGCTTCCCGACGTCCCTGGCGGCAATGACCGCTTGCCGCACCGCACCGGAATCGCCGGCAAAAGTGAAGATCACCTCATTACTAAAGCTGGTGCCGTGCGCCGGGCTGGCGTATCCCACCGGCTCGATGACGGCGGCCTTGGCGGCGGCATCAGCCACCACGACGCCAATCGCCGCCGGAGAGGCGCAGGTCAGACCGAAGGATTTACCCAGCGGCGCGCCAAATGCCTTATTAAGGGCGCTGCTGGCGCGCGCGGTGTACTGGAACTCCAGATGACCTGCCGGCGAGCCATAGACATCGCCCATGGTGCGTTGAATTTCGCCCAGCGCTACTTCCACCGCGCGGCGAACATCGGACACATCGGAAGCGCCGAAAATAATCAAGCAGCCATGGCCGCCGCCGCCTTCGGTATCGCGAGCCAGCTCAATAGAGAGAATTTCGCTGTTGGTGGCTTTAATCGCTTCATCCGCGGCAAAGATATGCGGGCCGGCCCCGGTGCGGGCGCCAAGAATACCGATTGAGCGATATTTCTTGTCGATATTCATGACTTCATGTAATTGATGGTCGACATTGGCAATAACCAATCCGATAGTATGCCCGAGGGCGGTACCGACAAATTCTGTTAAACCGCAGCCGATAACACTGGCCACCGTTTTATTATTTGTGCTCGCATCAGTCTGTTTATTCATTACTTCAGATATAATCTGTTCAACAAGATTATCTCTCATGGTCAGTATCCTCTGGCTGTATTAACTGACGGCTTTCGGCAGGATTTTTTCCACTTCAATATGCGGGCGCGGAATAACGTGTACGGAGACCAGTTCCCCGACTTTGCCTGCCGCCGCCGAACCGGCATCCGTGGCCGCTTTTACCGCACCCACATCGCCGCGAACCATGACGGTTACTAACCCTGAGCCAATTTTTTCATAGCCAACCAGGGTGACGTTAGCAGATTTAACCATGGTATCTGCGGCTTCAATTGCGGAAACCAGACCTTTTGTTTCAACCATACCTAATGCTTCTTGTTGCATAACGACCTCAATATTCCAGGTGAGAGTAAAAGCAAGTCATGAAATAACCGCGCGGGTTGCATTCATGTACTTAATAAATTCATGCACTACGATGTTATTGCGCTCAGGACAAAATGTTTTGCCCGCCAGAGAGACTTTCTTGTTTTTCGCTATTAACCCGGACAATAAAATCCTCCCCGGCAAGATCGGAGCGGCGAGTTGCTCAGGCCACGCTCTCTAACCGGGCAGCGAGCGCGGCCGCATCTTGCGCAATCATCTGTTCTTCATTGGTGGGTATCACGGCGACAATGGGATGGCCGGGCAATGAGATAACCCCCTCCCGGCCGGCAAATATTTGCCCATTCTTCACGCTGTCGAGATGGACCCCAAATATCGCCAGCCGTTTAGCGGTGAGCTCCCTCACCAGCGCCGAGTTTTCGCCGATGCCACCGGTGAAGATCAGCGCGTCAAAGCGGTGTAACGAGGCCAGATGGGCGCCAAGATGGCGGGCAAGCCGGTGAACCATGACATCAATCGCCAGCGTGGCCCGAGGATTGCCGGTGCTGCGCGCTTCCTGTAGCGTGCGACAGTCGCTGGAAAGGCCGGAGAGACCGAACAGCCCCGCATCGTTATTGACCATGCGGTAGAGCGATTCGATGGTCTGCCCGGTACAGCGGGCGATATAGGCCGCGGCGCCAAAATCCAGATCGCCGCAGCGCGTTCCCATCACCAGCCCCTCCAGCGGGGTCATACCCATCGAGGTATCCACGCTTTGCCCATTTTTGACTGCGCATACCGAGGCGCCGTTACCCAGGTGCGCAATCAAAATGCCGTGGTTAGCGGGATCGAGTTTCAGACGCGTCACGGCCTCGGCGGCGATAAAACGATGAGATGTGCCATGAAAACCATAGCGTCTGACCTGATGCTGCTGCAGATACTCAAGCGGGATGGCGTAGGTATAGGCTTCTGGCGGTAGCGTCTGATGAAAGGCGGTATCAAACACGGCAACCTGCGGCAGATCTGGCAGCAGCGTCATGGCCGCCTCAATGCCGATCAGGTTGGCGGGATTATGCAAAGGCGCCAGCGCCGAAAGTTCCCGAATGCGGCTAATCACCGCCGCGGTAAGGCGTACCGATTGTTTGAAGTCACTGCCGCCGTGGGCCACCCGATGGCCGATGGCGCACACGTGGGCGAGCAATGCCTGACTTTCGAGTGTCGCAAAGAGGGTGGTTAACGCGCAGTGATGGCTGGCATCGTCAAGCCGCCCGGTCGTTTTGTTACCCTCCGCGTCTTTAAACGTCATGCAGGCATCTTCCAGCCCCAGCTTTTCCGCAATCCCGGAAAGCAGCGGTGCGTCCTGGCCGCGTGGCATGACTGAGAATTTAAGAGAAGATGAACCACAATTAATAACCAGAACCAGTGAAGCTGACGACATGATAACCCCTGTCTGTAGCAGTCTTTTTAAAAAGACCCATTGCATGGTGTGAGTGAAAACTGTTCACGGCTGAAACGTTCGAGAGTCAAACGCGCAATGGCGATGTCTTCCTCGACGCTCCCGCCGCTGATGCCAATCGCGCCGAGCAGTACGCCCGCGGACCAGCAGGGGAGCCCGCCGCCAAAGCAGCAGATGCCCGGCGCGCTTTGCAGGCCGTAAAGGCTGGCGCCAGGCTGTACGTGCGCGGCGAGCTGATGGGTCGGCATCTTCAGCGCCACCGCCGTCCAGGCCTTTTGCGTTGCGAGCGTATGGCTGATAAGCAGGGCGTTTTCCATACTAAAGAAGTAACGCTGCTGACCGCAGGCATCCACCAGACTGAACACGATGGGCACATTGGCGGTCTCTGCGGCATCCGCGGCATATTTTGCCAGCGATGCGGCATTCGTCAGGCTCAGCGAGCCATGGCGCGGGGCGAGCTGGCGCGCAATCGCTTTGTCGATACGGTGTTCCAGTTCGTTATTCGGCGTCGGGAGCATGGTGTTTCCTCGCGGTGACCTACTGACCATTCAGGTCGAGTGAATCGACAATGCCGACCACGGCGGCATCGATAACGGAGTGTTCTTTACTGGTGCTCATTCGCGCGGAGCTGCCGGTGGTGATAATCACCGTTTCGCCATTCCCCGCCCCGACGAAATCCACGGCGACCTGCGCTGTCCCCGTGGGCTGATAGTGTTCATCCAGGCGGGCGACAATCAGCAGTTTCGCGCCATTGAGCGAGGCGTGTTTAGTGGTCGACACCAGAGCCCCGGTTACTTTTGCCAGATACATATTTCCTCCTGGTGCCCCTCAACGAGGGTGATACCCCGGTCGCGCAGCTCGTCGCGTGCGGCGGGGGTGATGAGCGTACGCTGAGCGATACGTAAAACGGCGCCTTTCGGCTGCTGGCGTACATCGCGAAGGGTCATCAGCGGCCTGCCGGCGCGGGGCGACGGCGAGGGGGGCGGGTTTGCCCTGGGTTGGCCGATGACGGTGACGCCATACTCCGCGAGGGTGGCAAGGTAATTGGCCTGCCGTGCCCGAAACGCCGGCGGGAGCCGGTGGGCTGAGTCTTCCCGGCATTCGGCGTTGAGCGTCACGATCGTCGGTTTATTCAGGCTGAGCGCATGAAATGCCCAGCGGCACACCAGGTTATCGCACAGGCCCAATGCGATTTTGCTCAGGCTGTTAGTGGACAGCGCGGGCAGGAACAGCGCATTGAATGCGGCGGCCGTTTGCGCGGGCGCCTGGTTATCGCACAGGACATCCACCCCGCGGCGTGCCAGCGCTTCCAGACAGGCAGCGTGCAATGGCGACTGCGTTGCGCTGTGGGAAGAGGCGATGACCAGCAGGTAGCCGCTCCGGTCCAGGGCGGTGAGGCAATCCAGTGTGGTGGGCAAGGTGGTGAGATCCTCCCCGCTTAACACCACGCGCATCACCCGGCTGCGTGACTGGAGGGCCCGCTGGCGCTGGGCCAGCACGTTATCAATGATGGTATCGAGCAGCTGAGAGAGTCGTTGTGAGTTCATCGCTCTCCTCCCCGGCGGCGGTGTATGGCAACGACCGGCGCCACCAGCAGCGATGGTATCGCCGGAATGACGCATGTGCCGGCGTGCCGGGAAACATCGGCAAAGTGGCGCAAGCTGTTTGCGCCGCCGACCGGGTTTCCTTTTTCATCCGCTACGGCTAATGCGATATGGGCCTGGCCAGGGACCACGCCGGCTGGCAACGCCTCGCCGCTGCGCCGCGCTGCCAGAATCGGTAACCGCCGGATTGCCGCACTGTCAGCCATAGCGGCATTCCGCCATCACGCGCCTGACACAGTCGCCGTTACGTAGACCAAAACCATTGGCTTCTTCGACATCGACATGCATTTCCAGTACCGCGTCAGCGCTGACGCGAACCACCACGTGGCTGAGAATACCGCCGCGCAGGCCTTCAATACGCACATCGATCTCCATGCCGTCACGCAGGGCATGCCGCTCGGCTTCCGCTGGCGAAATATGAATATGCCGCCAGGCAACAATCGCGCCGTCGCTTTTGCTGACCCGTCCGCGCGGGCCGATGATCTCTATCCCCGGCGAATGCTGCAGGTCGCCCGACATTCTGAGAGGAGCCTTCACGCCCAGAACAAAACTGTCGGAGACGGAGATTTCAATCTGGGTGGCGCTACGCAGAGGGCCAAGAACGCGCACCCTGGTGAGCTCTCCCTTCGGCCCGCGGAGGGTTACCGTCTCTTCGGCGGCGTACTGACCCGGCTGTTTTACCGCCTTCATCCGGGTGAGGGTGGAGCCATAGCCAAACAGAATGTCCATATCCTCCCGGCTGAGATGAACATGGCGATTGGAGATGCCCACGGGGATGTCCAGCGTCTGCGTCCCCTCCGGCCGGGAGGTTATGGCTCCCGGGCCACGGGCGGCGAGTTCCTGAAGAATCTGACGGGTGATCAATTCGGCTTGCTGCTGGTTATCATACATAACGTCAACGACCTGAAAGTGATGAAAGAAGCGATATTCAGCATATTCACTCCCGCGTCGGGCTTTTTGCCGTGACGCAGGACTTTTTTGACCGTCCGCCGGGGGGAGGACAAACTTGTCCAGAGTTACCCGGCAACGGCGGTCAGCAACTGGTCTATATCCGCGGCGCGCGGCTGGCAGGGATTCGAGGCCGTGCAGCCATCTGCTAGGGCCGCGTCGATCAGCGGCTGACGCAGGGAGGTTAATTCCGCAAGGTCTGTGCCCAGCGCCCGTAGCGTGGCGGGAATACCAAAATGGCGATTGATATCGCGGATGGCGCTTATCAGCGCATCCAAAGTCTGGTCAGGCGTGGCGGCGCGGATGCCCATCAGGGCGGCGCATTGCAGATATCGCGCTCTGGCATGAGGGGCATGACCGGCGTTGTATTCAATAATGAAGGGCAGCAGCATGGCGTTAATTTTGCCGTGCGGAATATGCAGCATACCGCCGATGGCGTGTGCCATGCCGTGTACCAGGCCCAGTCCCGCCGAGTTAAACGCCATGCCGGCCATGCAGGAGGCGTTGTGCATATGCGTGCGTGCCTGAATATTCTTCTCATCGTGGAAAATGTCTGGCAGGTTTCGCCAGGTCAACGTGATGGCTTTCTCGGCGAGCGCGTCGCTAAAATCATTTGCCCCCGTGGAGACCAGCGCCTCAATCGCGTGGGTCAGCACATCCATACCGGTATCCACCGCGACCTGGCGAGGCACGGATAAAACCAGCTGCGGATCGAGGATGGCGCAGTCCGGAACCAGTTCGTCAGCAATCAGGGGGTATTTTCGCCCGTTTTGCGGATCGGCGATGATAGCGTAAGCGGTGACTTCGGAGCCGGATCCGCTGGTGGTCGGAATCGCGATTAGCTCAATGGCATGACCGGCGAAATACTCTTCCAGCGTGACCTTGATCCCCTTTGCGGCGTCAAGCGACGATCCGCCGCCCAGCGCGATAATGGCATCCGGCCTGAAACGTTTAAACTGCGCCGCACCGGCATGCAGAATTTCCACGCTCGGGTCGGGTTTGACCTCGCTGAAAATAGACACCGAGGCCTGAGGCATTTCGTTAATCAGGTAGCGCGTTTTACCTGAAGTCACCATAAAACTATCGGTAACAATGGCCACCTTTTTATTGTTCAGTCGACGCAATGCCTGAATGGCGTCTTCACCAAAATAGACGTCAGGAATAGAGAAAAAATAGCTCGCCATCTTTCGATTACCTTATCCCGTGAGCGGATTGCGGGGATGCAAACTCCGGATGTAAAAAGAGAACGTATTGTGTCATGAGGGGAGGGAGAAGAAGCTGGCAATGCTTGTGCTCTGTGAGGATTTGGTTGCGGTCGTCTTTGCGCATTGACAAAAAAGTGCAGAGCCGTGATAACGATGCCGCCGCCATCCTCTCTTAATGAGATGATGGCGGTTTCCCCCCTCAGTGGCGGCAAGGGACGCCGTCATCCCGCGCAATTTACCTTCGCTACGTGAATAATATTCACCAGCTCATGCCAGTCGGCGGGCATAGCGGCAGCAGATGCGGACGCCTATCATCCCTGTAAACACCCCGCGGCCAGAACAGGAGAAAAGATGAGAACGCCAGAAGATGTGATATTCCCCGCAGGACGCCAGGCGCTGTATGAGCAAAACCGCTACTCCCCGGCCGTCAAATCCGGGGGCTTTCTGTTTGTTTCCGGTCAGGTGGGAAGCCGCGAGGATGGTTCAGCGGAACCCGGGCTGGAGCAGGAGGTCCGCCGGGCATTTGAAAACCTTAATGCGGTGCTGGCTGCCGCAGAATGTACCTTTGCGGATGTGGTCGATGTCACCGTGTATCTGGTCGATGCCCAATCGACTATCGACACGGTCTGGAAGGTGCTGCCGGAATTCTGGGGGGAAGCCCCCTGGCCGACGCTGACGGGCGTCGGCGTGAGCTGGCTATATGGCTTCCGTTTTGAAATCAAGGTCACCGCCCGGCTGCCCACTTGTCGATGAGTCTCGACTCCGTTCTTTAATGATATCGATCAGTGCGCGCAGGCTGGCGGGCATATGCCGGTTGGCCGGGAACCAGAGGCACAAACCGGGAACCGGGGGGCACCACGGTTCCAGCACCGTGACCAGCCGGCCATCCGCCAGCGCCGCGCGGGCGTGTAGGTCCGGGACATAGGCGATCCCCAGACCTTTCATCGCCGCATCCACCATCAGCGGCGAACTGTTGAGCGTCAACGTCCCGGGGACATCCAGCATGATGCTTTGACCGTGGCGGGAAAACTCCCAGCGGTAGCGCTTACCGCTGGGCAAACGCTGGCGAATGCACTGATGGTGCGCCAGATCGTCCGGGGTCACGAGAGCAGGGCGCTGCGCCAGGTACGACGGCGACGCCACCGCCAGGAAACGCACATCTTCGCCAAAACGTACTGCCACCATATCGGCAGGGACATCCTCCGCCAGCCGGATCCCCGCATCAAAACCGTCGGCGACGATATCCACCAGTCGGCCATCCACCACCAGATCCAGCGACACGCCGGGATAGCGCGCCATATAATCCGGCACGACCGTCTGCAGCAGCAGGTGAATAGCCTCTTCGCCACCATTAATACGCAGTGTGCCCACAATCTGCCCCTGGGTCTCCGCGACCTCTTCCAGCGCCTGCTCCAGCCCGTTCAGGTGCGGCGAAATACGCCGCAGCAGCGCCTCTCCGGCTTCGGTTAACGCGACGCTGCGCGTGGTGCGATGTAACAGGCGAACGCCCAGACGCGCTTCCAGCCCGCGGATCGCATGGCTTAACGTAGAACGGGTCACGCCGGAAAAATCCGCTGCGCGACGAAAACTACGCTGTTCCGCTACGGCGATAAAGGCTTTCAGATCGGAAAGCGTCGGCGTTTTAACTGGTGATTTCATTTCACCTCTTCATGCTATTTGTTGAGTCTTATCATACCAATTATCATGCCATATCCTGTGTCGGTGGGTTAATAACTTTTCAGGAGAATCACGATGAGCAGTAAAACCTGGTTTATTACCGGTACCTCAACCGGCCTCGGGCGCCTGATGACCGAGCGTCTGCTGGCGCGAGGCGACAGAGTGATCGCCACCCTGCGCCGCTCCGGCGCGCTGGATGATCTGCTGGCCCAATATGGCGGGCAGCTTCATGTCCTGCTGCTGGACGTGACGGACGCTGATGCGGTACGCCGGGTGGTGCGGCAGGCGTTCGACTTCGCCGGGCGTATCGATGTGCTGGTCAGTAACGCGGGATACGGGCTCTTCGGCGCGGCGGAAGAGGTGACCGATAGCCAGATTGAGCGTCAGATTGCCACCAATCTCACCGGACCGATTCAGCTGATTCGGGCGGCATTACCTGCCCTGCGTCAGCAGGGAGGCGGGCGCATTGTGCAGATATCGTCAGAAGGCGGGCAGATTGCCTGGCCGAATTTCAGCCTTTATCACGCCACCAAATGGGGGATTGAAGGATTTATTGAGTCCGTTGCGCAGGAGGTGGCGCCTTTTGGCATCGATTTTATTATTGCTGAACCCGGTCCGACCGCGACGAATTTTGCGAGCGGACTGGATACGGCTCCGCCGATGGCCTGCTATGACAGCACCCCCGCCGGCGAAGTTCGCCGCGGGCTGGCGCAGGGAACAATCGCCATTAACGGCGATGCGTTAAAAACCGTCGCCGCGATCGTTGCCGCTTCGGACGAGGACGCGCCGCCGTTTCGTCTGGCGCTGGGCGGTAAGGCCTATCATTCTATCCGCGAGGCGCTGCACAGTCGGTTGCAGGTGCTGGAGGAGACCCGCGCCGTGGCGCTGAGCGTGGATAAGAAGGTGTGATGAGGCGGTATTAGTAAACGCGAGATCAACGGTGACAGGATGAAAAAAATCCACGCGGGGGCGTGGATTTTAGCGGCGTTACAGCGGCGATGAGGCCCGCGCGGGGCCCATCGCACGGCCAGAAACGAATTAGACGTTGAACAGGAAGTTCATCACATCGCCATCTTTAACGATGTAGTCTTTCCCTTCCGCGCGCATCTTGCCGGCTTCTTTCGCCCCTTGTTCACCTTTGTAGGTGATAAAGTCTTCGTAGGCGATGGTCTGCGCACGGATAAAGCCTTTTTCGAAGTCGGTGTGGATTTTACCCGCCGCCTGCGGAGCGGTAGCACCGACGGGGATAGTCCATGCGCGAACTTCTTTTACCCCAGCGGTAAAGTAGGTCTGCAGGTTCAGCAGTTCATACCCGGCACGGATCACGCGGTTCAGCCCCGGCTCTTCCAGACCGAGCTCGGCCATGAACTCATCACGGTCGGCATCGTCCAGCTCGGCGATATCTGATTCTACCGCGGCGCACACGGCGACAACCACCGAGCCTTCAGCCGCGGCGATTTCACGGACTTTGTCGAGGTACGGATTGTTCTCGAAGCCGTCTTCGTTCACGTTGGCAATGTACATGGTAGGCTTCAGGGTGAGGAAGCTCAGGTATTTGATGGCCGCTTTATCTTCATCGGTCAGGTTTTTCAGCGCGCGCAGCATACCGGCATTTTCCAGCTGCGGCAGACATTTTTCCAGCGCCGCCAGTTCGGCTTTGGCGTCTTTATCGCCGCCTTTCGCCTTCTTCTGCACGCGGTGAATCGCACGCTCGCAGGTGTCGAGGTCGGACAGCGCAAGTTCGGTGTTGATTACCTCGATATCATCCGCCGGATCCACTTTATTGTTGACGTGGATGATGTTGTCGTTCTCAAAGCAGCGCACCACGTGACCGATAGCTTCGGTTTCACGGATGTTGGTCAGGAACTGGTTGCCCAGACCTTCGCCTTTGGACGCGCCTTTCACCAGGCCGGCGATATCGACGAATTCCATGGTGGTCGGCAGAATACGCTGCGGTTTGACGATTTCAGCCAGCTTGTCCAGACGCGGATCGGGCATCGGCACGACACCGGTGTTCGGCTCAATGGTACAGAAGGGGAAGTTGGCCGCTTCAATACCCGCTTTGGTGAGCGCATTGAACAGGGTGGATTTGCCGACGTTGGGCAAACCGACGATACCGCATTTGAATCCCATGATTTAAATCACCTTAATCTTTGGATAATCAATCTGTTACAGTGAGCAGATTGCAGAAAAGTAAATAGCTTCGCCCATTATACACGGTGCGCGCTAAAAATTCCGCACGTCGAGCGGTTATTGCGCTTTAAAAGCGTGTAAACGGTTGGTCGCTTTGGTGAGGCCCTCTTTCAGCCAGACCTCGGTGCAGCGCGCCGCTTCGTCAACGGCTTCGTCAATCAGTTTCTGTTCGCTCATCGGCGGTTTACCCAACACAAAACCGACAACTTTATTTTTATCGCCCGGATGGCCGATCCCGACCCGTAAGCGGTGAAAGTTAGGGTTATTTCCCAACCTGCTGATGATATCTTTCAGCCCGTTGTGCCCGCCGTGGCCGCCACCGAGCTTAAATTTAGCCACGCCCGGCGGTAAATCAAGCTCATCGTGCGCCACCAGAATTTCATCCGGGTTAATACGGTAGAAGGTCGCCATCGCCGCCACGGCTTTACCGCTGAGGTTCATAAAGGTGGTTGGAACCAGCAGACGTACATCTGCGCCGGCAACGTTAATCCGCGCGGTATAGCCAAAGAATTTGCTCTCTTCACGCAGCGGGGCGCGATGGCGATCGGCCAGTAAATCTACGTACCAGGCGCCAGCGTTGTGTCGTGTCGCCGCGTATTCGGCGCCGGGGTTCGCCAGGCCGACAATCAGTTTTATCGTCACGTTTTCTATCCTGCTTGGGTCGTTCTCTGGCGCGTAGTGTACTGGTTGCTGAGGCGCTTGACAAAATTCTGCCAGCGTAGCGGCGCAGGGGGCGATAATTTCCCTGCTGAACCATTAGAATTTGATGTTGTTCAGTAAGTTATTTGTAAGTTTTTGTTGGTTTGATATTAACTAATGTGATCGCCGACGCAATCAACCTTATCCCCGTTGTCTATACTAATCCTATAAGTTTTGGGGATATTCCCAGATGACCCAAGGTTCCGGAGGTGACATATGAAACGCAGAAACGCTTCGTTACTCGGTAATGTACTGATGGGTTTAGGATTGGTCGTCATGGTTGTGGGCGTCGGTTATTCTATTTTAAACCAGCTTCCGCAGCTTGACCTGCCGCAGTTCTTCGCTCATGGCGCGGTGTTAAGTATTTTTGTCGGCGCCGTACTTTGGCTCGCCGGGGCGCGCGTCGGCGGGCATGAACAGGTCAGCGACAAATACTGGTGGGTACGCCACTACGATAAACGCTGCCGTCGTGACCAGCATCGCCACAGCTAGGCCAGTCCATTGCCTGCACCTGTCGCCAGGCGGGTGCAATTTTGTGAATTCATCCGCACTGCCGCCAGCCGCGATCTAATCGGCTGGCTGACTATGTTACTCCTGCTTATTTTACTCCCGCAACGGCCGTCCCGCTGATATTGTTGCCCCCGTTGATAAATATGCGCTTGACCCTAACGTAACGTCAGGCGGCAGAGTTGTGCCACTGGCAGACAAAAGGAGCAGTCATGTTAATTCAGGTGGGGGAACTGGCGAAACGCGCCGGAATAACCGTCCGTACGCTGCATCACTATGAACAAACCGGGCTGCTGACGCCTTCGGCCAGAAGCGCGGCGGGTTATCGGCTGTACGATCTGGCGGCCGTTCAGCGGCTGCATATGATTAAGGCGCTGGCACAGGCCGGGCTGGAACTCGCCGCTATTAAGGAGCATCTCGATCGCGGTTCGCTTTCGTTATCCGATCTGCTGGTGCAGCAAATTGCCACCCTTGATACGCAGCTGCGCACGATTTCAACGCTGCGCGAAAGACTGGCTCTGCTGCGCGACGAGTTGGGTCGCGGGAATGAACCCGATCTGGAGTCCTGGCTACAGACCCTGGAGCTTATGAATATGTACGATCGTTGGTTTAGTCCGCAGGAACTACAGGCGCTGCCGTTCGCAGAACAGGACGAGCAGCGCAATCAAATCTGGCAGGCGCTGGTCATTGAGGCGCAGCGGCTGATGGAGGAGCGCAGCCCGCCAGACTCGCCGTCGGCGATGGCGCTGGCCACCCGCTGGATGGAGCGCCTGGAGCTTGATACCGCCGGGCGGCCTGAGTTTCTCACCCGCCTCAATGAGATGCACGCAGCGGAACCGCAAATGCGCGCGCAAACCGGGATTACGCCCGAGGTGGTGGACTACATTACCCACGCCTTTGCGCAAAGCAAGCTGGCGATCTGGGCGCGCTATTTGAACGCCGACGAGCTGGCGTTTACCCGTGAGCACTATTTCGATCGGCTGATGGAGTGGCCGGGGCTGGTATCGGCGCTGCATCAGGCCTGCGCTGAGCAGACCGATCCGGCATCCGAGGCCGGGCAAAAGCTGGCGCGGCAGTGGCTGGCGCTGTTCCAGTCGTATGCCGGAACCAGCCCGCAGACCCAGCAAAAGTTTCGCCACGCGATGGAGCGCGAACCGCATCTGATGAAAGGGACGTGGATGACGCCGCCGGTGCTCAGCTGGCTCCAGCAGGCGATAGGAGTGATGATGCGGGCGTGAACGCCCGCATCCCGCTGTGGTTAAATATTCGCCAGCGCGGCGTTGCGATCGGGGTAGAAGCTCAGGCGTCCGGCAATGGGCTGGACTCCGGCGCGCGCCAGAGTGCGCAGCGGCTGAAATTCCAGATTAGACACCCGTAGCTCACAGCCTTCCGGCAGCTTTTTCACAAAACGCTGGAAGGCATCCAGGCCGCCGGCGTCCAGCACCGGCACCGCATCCCATTTCAGCACCACGATCCGCTTACCCTCAATCCGCGTTTCCAGATCGTTAAACAGCCCCTCGGCGGCGGCGAAGAACAGCGGGCCGATAACCCGCAGCACCAGCACGTCGTCGGGGACGTCGACGTTGACCGGAGCCAGGCGCGTCATGCGGGCGATACGGCGCATAAACAGCAGCGAAGCCAGCACGATGCCGACGCTAATCGCAATGACCATATCAAACAGCACCGTCAGCGACATGCACAGCAGCATCACGATAATGTCGTCCTTCGGCGCATAGCGCAGCAAATTCACCACCTTGTGCGCTTCGCTCATGTTCCACGCCACCATCAGCAGCAGCGCCGCCATCGCCGAAAGCGGCAGCCAGGAGAGCAGCGGCGCCAGCACCAGCAGCGCCATGATCACCAGCAGGGCGTGGATAACGGCGGAGACGGGCGAGGTGGCTCCTGCGCGGACGTTGGCTGCCGAACGGGCAATGGCGGCCGTGGCGGTAATCCCGCCGAAGAACGGGGCGACGATGTTGCCAAGCCCCTGGCCAATCAGTTCGCTGTTGGCCTTGTGCTTGGTACCGGTCATGCCATCGAGGACCACCGCGCACAGCAGCGACTCAATCGCGCCAAGCATCGCCATCGAGAAGGCCGCCGGCAGCAGCGCCTGCAAAGAGGCCCAGCTGAGCGTAAAGTTGGAACCCGGCATATCCCACGGTAGCACCAGCTGCGGCAGCAGCTGCGGAATACCGTTGCCCTGACTGCCATCGGCGAGAAGGTAGTGGAACTGGGAGCCGATGGTAGCGACCTGGTCGCCCAGCAGATTGACGATCGCCATCACCGCGCAGCCCGCCAGCAGCGCGGGCAGGTGGCCGGGCAGGCGGATCCCGAGACGCGGCCACATAATCAGGGTGCCGAGAGTGACGATGCCGATCGCCGCATCGCCGAGGTTGACCGTCGGCAGCGCCATGACCAGGGCGGCAACTTTCTGCAGATAGTGCTCCGGAACGTGGGCCATCTGCAGACCAAGAAAATCTTTAATCTGCATGGTACCGATAGTAATACCGATACCTGAAGTAAATCCGAGGGTCACGGAAAGCGGGATATATTCGATCAGCCGGCCAAAGCGTGCCAGGCCGAAAAGAATTAAAAAGATCCCGGACATCAACGTCGCCACCAGCAGCCCTGCCAGGCCAAACTGTTGCGAGACCGGATAGAGGATCACCACGAAGGCGGCGGTGGGGCCGGAGACGCTGAAACGCGAACCGCCGGTCAGCGCGATAATGATACCGGCGACGGCCGAAGTGTAGAGCCCGTACTGCGGGGCCACGCCGCTGCCAATCGCCAACGCCATTGCCAGCGGAATGGCGATAATCCCTACCGTTATCCCGGCGATCAGATCGCGGGTGAAGCGTGGGAGGGTATATTTTTCTTTCCAGCAAGCATCGATGAGGGCGCGGAAAGGCATCACATGTGAGGAAAATAATCTGTTCACAATAATGTTTCGTCCATAGGCGCATCATCTGTCAACTAAATGGCAGGTGAAGGAGGCATTGATCATACAAATAAATGTCGGGGACAAAAAAACCCGCCGCAGCGGGTTTTTTGGCCGGGCTCGATTAATGTTCGAACATAGCAGAGATGGATTCTTCGTTGCTGATACGACGAATCGCTTCTGCCAGCATGCCAGAAAGCGTCAGCGTACGCACTTTATCCAGCGCTTTGATTTCCGGCGCCAGCGGGATGGTATCGCAGACGACGAATTCATCAATCACAGAGTTTTTAATGTTCTGGATAGCATTGCCCGAGAAGATCGGGTGGGTGGCGTAGGCGAATACGCGTTTGGCGCCACGTTCTTTCAGCGCTTCAGCCGCTTTACACAGCGTGCCGCCGGTATCGATCATGTCGTCAACCATCACACAGTCGCGGCCGGCAACGTCGCCGATGATGTGCATCACCTGGGAAACGTTAGCGCGCGGACGACGCTTGTCGATGATCGCCATATCGGTATCGTTCAGCAGCTTGGCGATAGCACGAGCACGTACCACGCCGCCGATGTCCGGAGAAACCACGATCGGGTTGTCCAGATTCAGCTGCAGCATGTCTTCCAGCAGGATTGGGCTGCCGAAGACGTTATCAACCGGAACGTCGAAGAAGCCCTGGATCTGTTCTGCATGCAGGTCAACGGTCAGGACGCGGTCAACGCCGACGCTGGACAGGAAGTCAGCCACGACTTTCGCGGTGATAGGCACACGGGCGGAACGCACACGACGGTCCTGACGAGCATAGCCGAAGTAAGGGATAACGGCGGTGATACGACCCGCCGAAGCGCGACGCAGAGCATCAACCATAACAACCAGTTCCATCAGGTTGTCGTTGGTGGGAGCACAAGTGGACTGGATGATGAAAATATCACCACCGCGTACGTTTTCATTGATTTGTACGCTGACTTCGCCGTCGCTAAAACGACCTACAGCGGCGTCGCCAAGAGAAGTGTACAGGCGGTTGGCAATACGTTGTGCTAGTTCCGGGGTGGCGTTACCAGCAAAAAGCTTCATATCAGGCACGAGAAGAACCTCAGGCATGCGTCCAGTGGTGGATGAAAGGGGCCAAAAAAACGGTGCGGGCTGGCGCCATTCCATCCAGGCGGTGTATTTAAAGAGAACGATGCAACGTCTGGAACAGGGTGACGTTGTCACCGTTACTCAATTTGCCCGGCGTATCGACCATAATTCGTGCAATAAGCAGAATTACTGAGGTAGGGCTAGCTTGAGCGGTGAGATGTTAACACCTCGCGCCACAAAGCCTTGTAGCCATTCCGGGGCTTTCTCCAGCACCTGACGAGCGGCAGATTCGGTGTCAAATTCAGCAAAGACACACGCTCCTGTGCCAGTCAGGCGCGACGGCGCATATTCTAACAGCCAGGAAAGCGCCGCATCAACCTCGCGAAAACGTTTTCTTGCGATAACCTCGCAATCATTGCGAAATTCACATTTTAGCAACGTATCTATTGACCTGATCGGGGTGTCTCGTGGTAGCTCGGGGTCGCGAAAGATGAGCGGCGTTGGAATACTGACCCCCGGATGGGCGACCAGATACCACTTTTCCTGCGGCTCGACCGGGGTCAGAATCTCGCCAATACCTTCGGCAAAGGCCGCGTGACCGCGCACGAAGACCGGCACATCGGCGCCAAGCTGCAGCCCCAGCGTCGCCAGCTCTTCTGCCGACAATCCACAGCGCCACAGATGATTCAGCGCCACCAGCACCGTCGCGGCGTTGGAAGAGCCGCCCCCGAGGCCGCCGCCCATCGGCAGGCGTTTGTCGATACTGATATCCACGCCGCTGCCTGCCGGCAGCTGCCCGCGCGCCGATGCCGCCTGCATCAAAAGCCTGGCGGCGCGAACGATCAGATTCTCTTCGTCCGGCACCCCGGCCACCGGCGTCAGCAGACGCAGCGCCCCGTCATCACGAGGTTCGATGGTTAAGGTATCGCCGTAGTCGAGAAACTGAAACAGCGTCTGCAAGGTATGGTAACCGTCGGCGCGTTGCCCGGTAATGTACAAAAACAGGTTCAGCTTTGCAGGAGAAGGCCAGCGGGTCATCATTTCACAATCCAGTTATCCATTTTGAGCTTGATGCGCTGACTGCCGTTATTCAGTTCCATATTAGCCGGCAGTGAAGGTTGGGTATCGCTGGTATAACCGCCGTAGGTAACATGCCAGGTTTTGCCGTTTTGCGTGTAGTTCAGGGCGCTGAGGCGGTATTGATCGTCAAGCGTATAGTCGGTGGCCTCGCCCGGCAGGCCGATAATCCACTGGCGCAGGCTGTTCAGCGGGATGGGCATCCCGGTCAGGCGGCCAATCATCTCTTCGGCGTCGCTTGCGGTGTAGGTCTGGCCTTTGTTATCGATCAGCGTCACGCTGCCCGGCTGAGCGGTCAGCGACAGTTCCGTACTGCCTAACGGGTTGGTCAGCAGCAGGCGATAGCGATCCTGGCCGGTTTGTTGCCAGAAGAAGCGGGCATAAACTTTTTGCTCGTCGGAAAGGTAAGCGAAGGCGCCGCGGGTCTGGAACTGGTTCAGATTGCGGACATCCTGCTGGTGCTGACGCCATTGCGGCGAATCAGGGCTTTTGCCAGGGCCTTGCGGCGCGTTAAGAGTACAGGCGGTCAGGACCAGGCTGGCCAGCGGCAACAGGCGGAGCAGTCGATTCATAATGATGACAAATCCTTGATGTCTACAGTGAAATCCGGCGACGGAGGAGTACGCACACGATTTGTGTAGCGGGTTACAATTATAACCCTTAATGCTAGCGTTGCCCGGCGATAGCGTCTACGTTCAAATTGTCTGAAATCAAAAAATTACCGTTAATGGCTTTTACACCGATGCCTATTACTCCAAAAGGGGAGCGTCTCTTTTATTGATTCCGCGCATCCTGTATGATGCGTGCAGACTAACCTTAGCAACGCTGGTACTACTCCCTCACAATGACCCTTTTAGCTCTTGGCATTAATCACAAAACAGCCCCGGTAGCGCTGCGAGAACGCGTAACGTTTTCGCCGGACACGCTCGATAAGGCGCTGGAGAGCTTGCTGGCTCAGCCAATGGTGCAGGGAGGTGTGGTGCTGTCGACCTGTAACCGCACGGAGCTGTATCTCAGCGTTGAGGAACAGGATAATCTGCAGGAAGCGCTCATTCGCTGGCTGTGTGATTACCACCATCTTAATGAAGAAGACCTGCGTAAAAGCCTGTACTGGCATCAGGACAATGATGCGGTCAGCCATCTGATGCGCGTCGCCAGCGGTCTCGATTCGCTGGTGCTTGGCGAGCCGCAGATTCTGGGGCAGGTGAAAAAAGCCTTTGCCGACTCCAGCCGGGGGCATCTCAACGTCAGTGAACTGGAGCGGATGTTCCAGAAATCCTTCTCCGTCGCTAAACGCGTGCGTACCGAAACCGATATCGGCGCCAGCGCGGTCTCCGTCGCGTTCGCCGCCTGTACGCTGGCGCGACAAATCTTTGAATCGCTCTCCAGCGTGACGGTACTGCTGGTCGGCGCCGGGGAAACCATCGAACTGGTCGCGCGCCATCTGCGCGAACACAACGTGCGAAAAATGGTGATAGCTAATCGTACCCGCGAGCGCGCTCAGGTCCTGGCCGGGGAAGTCGGCGCTGAGGTTATCGCCCTGAGTGACATCGACGAGCGGCTGAAAGAGGCCGATATTATTATCAGTTCCACCGCCAGTCCGCTGCCGATTATTGGCAAAGGGATGGTGGAGCGCGCGCTGAAGGCGCGGCGTAATCAGCCGATGCTGCTGGTGGATATCGCGGTCCCTCGCGATGTCGAACCGGAAGTCGGCAAGCTGGCGAACGCCTATTTGTACAGCGTGGACGATCTGCAGAACATCATTCAGCACAATCTGGCGCAGCGCAAAGCCGCGGCGGTACAGGCGGAATCGATCGTCGAGCAGGAAACCAGCGAATTTATGGCCTGGCTGCGCGCCCAGAGCGCCAGCGAGACTATCCGCGAATATCGTTCCCAGTCCGAGCAGGTCCGCGAGGAGCTGACGGCGAAGGCGCTGGCTGCGCTGGAGCAGGGCGGCGATGCGCAGGAAATTATGCAGGATCTGGCGCGTAAGCTGACCAATCGCCTGATCCACGCACCAACCAAATCTCTTCAGCAGGCTGCCCGTGACGGGGATGATGAACGCCTGCATATTCTGCGCAACAGCCTCGGGCTGGAATAGCGCACATTTCTCTCTATTTTCAGGACAGGGTGAATTCACGCCTATGAAGCCTTCTATTGTTGCCAAACTGGAAGCTCTGTACGAACGCCATGAGGAAGTTCAGGCGCTGCTGGGTGATGCTGCGACCATCGCCGATCAGGATCGATTCCGCGCGCTGTCGCGTGAATACGCGCAGCTTAGCGACGTGGCGCGCTGCTATACCGAGTGGCGTCAGGTGCAGGATGATATTGAAACCGCACAGATGATGCTCGACGATGCGGAAATGCGCGAAATGGCGCAGGAAGAGCTGCGCGACGCGAAAGCCAAAAGCGAAGAGATGGAGCAACAGCTGCAGGTGCTGCTGCTGCCGCAGGACCCGGATGACGAACGCAACGCCTTTGTCGAAGTCCGCGCCGGTACCGGCGGGGATGAAGCGGCGCTGTTTGCCGGCGATCTGTTCCGTATGTACAGCCGCTATGCCGAAGCCCGCCGCTGGCGGGTGGAGATCATGAGCGCCAACGAAGGCGAACATGGCGGCTTTAAAGAGGTGATCGCTAAAATCAGCGGCGATGGCGTGTATGGTCGTCTGAAATTTGAGTCCGGCGGTCACCGCGTCCAGCGCGTGCCGGCAACCGAATCCCAGGGCCGTATTCACACTTCCGCCTGTACCGTGGCGGTGATGCCGGAGCTGCCGGAAGCCGAAATGCCGGATATCAACCCGGGCGATCTGCGTATCGATACCTTCCGTTCCTCAGGGGCGGGCGGTCAGCACGTTAACACCACCGATTCGGCGATCCGGATTACCCACTTACCGACCGGGATCGTCGTGGAGTGCCAGGACGAGCGTTCGCAGCACAAAAACAAAGCCAAAGCGCTGTCGGTGCTCGGCGCGCGTATTCGCGCGGCGGAAGTGGCTAAACGCCAGCAGGCGGAAGCCTCAACCCGGCGTAACCTGCTGGGCAGCGGCGATCGCAGCGATCGCAACCGCACCTATAACTTCCCGCAGGGGCGGGTGACCGACCACCGCATTAACCTGACCCTCTACCGTCTGGATGAAGCGATGGAGGGGAAACTGGATATGCTGATTGAGCCGATTGTTCAGGAATACCAGGCCGATCAGCTGGCTGCGCTTTCCGAGCAGGAATGATGACCTTTCAACAGTGGCTGGCGCAGGCGATAAGCCGGCTGAGTGAGAGCGAAAGTCCGCGTCGCGACGCCGAGATCCTGTTAGGGCACGTGACCGGTAAGGCGCGGACCTACCTTCTCGCCTTCGGTGAAACGCTCCTGACGGAGGAACAGCTGGCGCAGCTGGCGCCGCTGCTCAGCCGCCGCCAGCGCGGCGAACCGGTGGCCCATCTGGTGGGCGAGCGGGAGTTCTGGTCGTTGCCGCTGCTGGTGTCAGCGGCGACGCTGATCCCGCGTCCGGACACCGAGTGCCTCGTCGAGCAGGCGCTGGCCCGTCTGCCTGCCGCGCCGTGCCGGATTCTGGATTTAGGTACCGGCACCGGCGCTATCGCCCTGGCCTTAGCCAGCGAACGCCCGGACTGCCAGGTGACGGCTGTTGATGTCATGCCCGATGCGGCGGCATTGGCCGCGCGCAATGCCGAACGGCTCGCTATCGGCAACGTCACCGTGCTGCAAAGCAACTGGTTCGCCGCGCTGGCGGGGCAGCAGTTTGCGATGATCGTCAGCAACCCGCCTTATATTGATGAAACCGACCCGCATCTTGCGCAGGGCGACGTGCGCTTCGAGCCGAAAACGGCGCTGGTTGCCGCCGATAACGGTCTGGCCGACCTGGCGCATATTATCCGCGCAGGCCGTCATTTCCTGACGCCCGACGGGATGTTGCTGCTGGAGCACGGCTGGAAGCAGGGAGAAGCGGTGCGCGCGCTGTTCCGTGACGCCGGTTATCTTGAGATCGCCACCTGCCGTGATTACGGCGATAACGACCGCCTGACCGTCGGGCGGTTCCCCGGCCTGGAGGACGTTGGCGAATGAATCTGTTTAGCGCGGTACTGTACCTGCATATCGCTTGTGTCGTGGTGTCGGTCAGCCTGTTCGCCTTACGCTACTGGTGGAGCTACAGCGGTGACGCGCGGCTTAACCGGCGCTGGGTGCGTATCGCGCCGCACTGCAGCGACACTTTGTTATTCCTCAGCGGCGCCGGATTAATGGCCATAACGCGCTATCTGCCGTTTACGGACGATGGCTCGTGGCTGACTGAAAAGCTGTTTGGCGTTATCATTTATATTGCATTGGGTTTTATCGCGCTGGGCCGTCGTCGTCCGCGCAGCCAGCAGAGCAGATTTATCGCTTTTCTGTTGGCTTTGGTGGTGTTGTTCATCATCATACAACTCGCCATCACAAGAACACCGTTACTGGGGTAAGTCATGAGGTCATTAGCTGATTTCGAATTTAATAAAGCGCCATTGTGCGATGGAATGGTCCTCATTTCTGAATTAATCCGCGACGATTTTCCGACGCACTACGTGCAGGATGAACTGGAGCGGCTGCTGAGCCTGGCGCAGGAGGAGATTGCCTCCTCGTGGGATCAGGAACGTCAGCTGGAACGGCTGCTGGAGCTGTTCTATCACGAGTGGGGCTTTCGCGATTCCCACGGCGTCTACCGGCTGTCCGATGCCCTGTGGGTCGACAAAGTTCTGATCAATCGTCAGGGCAGCGCCGCCTCTTTAGGGGCTATCGTGCTGTGGATTGCCCAGCGCATGTCGCTGCCGCTGGTCCCGGTTATCTTCCCGACGCAGATGCTGCTGCGCGCCGACCCTGAGACCAGCGAAGAGATGTGGTTGATTAACCCGTTCAACGGCGAAACGCTCAACGAGCACACGCTTGAAGTCTGGCTGAAGGGCAATATTAGTCCGGTTGCCGAGCTGTTCAACGAGGACCTCGATGAGGCGGATAACGCCGAGGTGATCCACAAACTGCTCGACACCCTGAAATCGGCGCTGATGGAAGAGCGGCAGATGGAGCTGGCCCTGCGCGCCAGCGAAGCGCTGCTGCAGTTCAATCCGGAAGATCCGTATGAGATTCGCGACCGCGGGCTGATCTACGCCCAGCTTGAGTGCGACCATGTTGCGCTGCTGGATCTGAACTATTTTGTTGAGCAGTGTCCTGAGGACCCGATCAGCGAAATGATCCGCGCGCAAATTAACACGATTTCGCATAAACAAATTACTCTTCACTAATCTGGAATGATTCCGGTTACACCCTGATAAGGCGATCTTATGAAACAAAAAGTGGTTAGCATTGGTGATATCAACGTAGCAAACGACCTGCCTTTCGTCCTGTTTGGCGGGATGAACGTGCTGGAATCCCGCGATCTTGCGATGCGTATCTGCGAACACTACGTGACCGTAACACAGAAGCTGGGCATTCCTTATGTGTTCAAAGCCTCTTTTGATAAAGCTAACCGTTCTTCCATCCACTCCTATCGCGGGCCGGGTCTGGAAGAAGGGATGAAGATTTTCCAGGAACTGAAGCAGACCTTCGGCGTGAAAATCATCACTGACGTTCATGAAGCAAGCCAGGCGCAGCCGATTGCCGACGTGGTTGACGTGATTCAGCTGCCGGCGTTCCTCGCGCGTCAGACCGATCTGGTGGAAGCGATGGCGAAAACCGGCGCGGTGATCAACGTTAAAAAACCGCAGTTCGTCAGCCCGGGCCAGATGGGCAATATCGTCGACAAGTTTATTGAAGGCGGTAACGACAAGGTGATTCTGTGCGACCGCGGGGCTAACTTTGGTTACGACAACCTGGTTGTCGATATGCTGGGCTTCGGCGTGATGAAGAAAGTGTCCAACAACTCGCCGGTTATCTTCGATGTGACCCACGCCCTGCAGTGCCGCGACCCGTTTGGCGCGGCGTCCAGCGGTCGTCGTGCCCAGGTGACCGAACTGGCGCGAGCCGGTATGGCTACCGGTCTGGCCGGTCTGTTCCTCGAAGCGCACCCGGACCCGGAACATGCGAAATGCGACGGTCCGTCCGCGCTGCCGCTGGCGAAGCTGGAGCCGTTCCTCAAGCAGATCAAAGCGATTGACGATCTGGTGAAGAGCTTTGAAGAGCTGGATACCAGCCACTAAACACAGGTTCTGTGATGCGAAAAGCCTGCCGGTTGTGAAACCGGCAGGCTTTTTTTATCGCGGGCACGATGCGCCAGGCCGGCGTGGGGAGCGCTCCCCGGCCAGCGCAGCGCCGCCGGGGGAAGGGACTCAGGCAAAAATGGTCATCAGATAGGCGGCGAAAAGCGCCAGGTGCGCCGCGCCGTTAAGCACATTGGTGCGCCCGGTAGAGAAGGAAATCTGGCACAACAGCAGCGAGGTGACCATCACGACCATTTCCGGCGCGCCAAGACCGAAATGCAGCTCATTGCCGGTTAAGAAGGCGATTAAGGTGACCACCGGCACGGTCAGTGAAATCGTCGCCAGCACCGAACCGAAGAACAGATTCATGGCGCGCTGCACCTGATTGTTCAACACCGCCTTCAGGGCGCCGAGACCTTCCGGCGACAGAATCAGCAGCGCCACCAGGAAACCGGTGAAGGCCACCGGGGCGTTCATGCTGGTCAGCAGCGTCTCCAGAGGGTTGGCGTTCATCTTCGTCACCGCGATAACCGCAACCAGGTGGATTAACAGCCACGCGGTGTGCCAGGCGCTGCTGTGCGCGGAGGGTTTACCGTGATGCGGGTCATCGTCGTCGCCGTCATCTTCATGCTCATAAATAAACAGGCTCTGGTGGGTTTTGGTCTGAATCAACAGAAACACGCCGTACATCGCCGCGGAAATTAACGCCACCAGCAGCGCCTGGCCGGTAGTGAAATTCGCCCCCGGCAGCGCCATCGGGAAGACCAGCACGATAATCGCCAGCGGGAACAGGGCGATCAGGTACTGTTTGATGCCAAATAGATTCATGTACTGGGTGGCAAATTTGCGCCCGCCCAGCAGCAGAGAGAAGCCGACCAGACCGCCGGTAACGATCATAATAATTGAATAGAGCGTGTCGCGCATCAGCGTGGGCGCGGCGTCGCCGGTCGCCATGAGTGCCGAAATCAGGCTGACTTCAAGAATGACCACCGAAAGGCTTAAAATTAACGATCCGTACGGTTCGCCCAGGCGGTGCGCCAGAACGTCCGCGTGGCGGACGACGCTAAAGGCGCTACACAGAATACCGACTAAGGCCAGAATGTTGATACCGATAACCGCTGGCAGCGACTGACTACTTCCGAAGAAGATAAGCACCGCCAGCGCCAGAATCGGAAAAACAAGCGACGTCTCCTTGTGGCGGGTTTTCACCGCCTCATGTGCATGTGTCATGAACCATCTCCATTGATGCAGGTGTTATAATTATAGATACCGTAAGTAGATAAAATAACAGACATTTTGCTATCTGAATTGTTTTTTTACTTAAATTTACGGCTATTGTTAACTAATTACTTAAGATTGCCAAAACTTATCGTTATTGCGATTTTATATTTATTATTCAGATGATTACTAAAAACGCTTCTGGATTATATCCCGCCTTGAAAAGCCTGAATTCGTGTCCCAGACTTATATTTTTACCACCATCCGGAGGTGAATATGCCTTATCGCAGTAAACAAGAGTTACCCGATAGCGTCCAGCGCGTGTTGCCGGCGCATGCACAGGAGATCTATAAAGAAGCGTTTAATAGCGCCTGGGAGCAGTATAAGCACCAGGAGGACCGGCGGGACGACGCCAGCCGTGAAGAGACGGCGCATAAGGTCGCCTGGGCTGCGGTCAAGAATGACTATCAAAAAGGAGGCGATGATAAGTGGCATAAGAAAAAATAATCGTTCCGGCTGCCTCATCTGCTGCCCCGCGCCTTGCCAGGGTGGCGTTAATTGCTTATTGTCGATGAAAGCTGGATAATAATTCGGCAATATTTCACGGATGGCATCAGATAATCGCCGGGAAGCAGGCAGTGGCGGAGGTAGTAGAAAGTGTTAACTCGTGATTTCTTAATCAATGCGGATTGTAAGACGGCGTTTGGTGCTATTGAGGAATCGCTACTCTGGTCGGCAGAGCAACGGGCGGCCTCATTGGCTGCCACCCTGGCCTGTCGTCCGGATGCCGGCTCAGTATGGATTTTTGGCTACGGTTCGCTAATGTGGAACCCGGCGCTGGAGTACCGTGAATCCTGTACCGGTACGCTCCCGGGCTGGCACCGCGCTTTTTGTCTGCGGCTGACCGCCGGGCGAGGCAGCGCGCATCAGCCTGGCCGAATGCTGGCCCTTAAAGAGGGCGGGCGCACTACCGGTGTGGCCTACCGTCTCCCCGACGATACCCTGGAAGAGGAGCTGACCCTGCTGTGGAAGCGGGAAATGATCACCGGCTGCTATCTGCCGACCTGGTGCAAGCTTGAGCTTGACGACGGGCGGACGGTCAATGCGCTAGTGTTTATTATGGATCCGCGCCACCCGCTCTTTGAGTCAGATACCAGCGCCCAGGTGATTGCGCCGCTGATCGCCCGAGCCAGCGGGCCGCTGGGCACCAACGCCCAGTATCTGTTCTCGCTCGACCAGGAGCTGCGCAAGCTGGGAATGCATGATGCTTGCCTTGACGATCTGGTCGGCAAAGTGCGTAACCTGCTCGGGGAAAACAGCCAGCCAGGGCTGGCCTGAGAACGGAAAAGCGCCCGGGGTCACCCGGGCGATGATATCAGGCGGGAACGTAGCTGATGGAGTGCTCCAGAGATTGACTGTGGCTGTCGATCAGGACATTCCACGTGCCGTTGTAGGGCACGGTCAAATAGGCGCTATCGCGATCCTGCACGCTCAGAATATCCGCGCGGCTATCACCCGCAGCCCTGGCGCTCATCAGGTGAATATGGCAGCGTTCGGAACACCGAACCACCAGCGTATCACCGCCAAACAACATCAAACTTGCTTTTACCATTGCCATTTTGTACCCCGTTGTTGTCTGTCCACAGCGTCCTGCCAGCTCAATCCCGTGCGTGATATCGTTCACACTTTGCTCATGGCATAACACCAAATGGGGGACGTGCGGATGCTGATATTGATCAACAAAAGGAATAAAGATTAAACAAAAATGATGTTGTTCCTGAAAGCATTCAGCTGGCATATTTTTACGTTAAGAAACGCTGCCAGCTTGATATTTAATCCCGTCAGAAGGGGGGAATTCAGAAGGTCAGGACTTTTTCTGCCGCCAGCGTCCACTGCGCCAGCTCGACCAGGGTCCCAATTTCCACGCCGTCAATCAGCGGCAGCGCGGTGATGCCGCGACCGTCGGTACAGGTTTTACACAACTTCACCGGGACGTTCTGCGCGGTGAGGATCTCCAGCATCTGCTGAATATTATATCCTTCCGCCGGCTTTTGCCCGCGCAGCCCGGCCGTTACCGCATCCGACATTAAAAAAATCTTTAGGTCGAGCGCCGACTGCTGCTCGCGCAGCGCAATCGCCAGGCGCAGACTGTTAAACAGCGATTCACTGCCGTAGGCAGCCCCGTTAGCGACAATCACAATACTTTGCATAAGAACTCCTTGGTATAAGGCACGGTTATTGCTTAGCTGAAGTATAAAGCGTTAACCCGGGAGGGGGTATGAATAATACGGCTGGCACAACGCCTGAGGCGAATGAGTGGTTTCACCATGCCCATCAGCGCCAGAGACAGCAGCTTCGCCAGCTGGCTCAGCTGGGGGCGTTGGCAAACCAGATTAGCGCTCTGGTGCATATGCTACAGTGCGAACGCGGCGCGTCCAACATCTGGTTATGTTCCAGCGGGCGGCTCTACGCCGCGGAATGCCGTGCGGGCGGCGCGCTGGTCGACGAACAGCTGATCGCGTTTCGCACGGCGTTGGCCCCGGCACGCGATAGCGCCAGCAGCGCCCTGTGCTGGCGGATTGCCAGCGCAGTCTGGTATCTGGGGCAGATCCCGGCGCTGCGCGCGGCCGTACGCGGTCGCGCTATTGCCGCAGAAGCGGCCACGGATCAGTTCAGCCGCATTATCCGCCACCTGCTGAATATCGTCCCGCAGCTTAATGACAGCATCGACGATCCGCAAATTGCCGGGCGGATGGTGGCGCTCTACAGCTTTATGCAGGGGAAAGAGCTGGTGGGACAGGAGCGCGCGCTGGGGGCGCTGGGGTTTGCTCGCGGCCAGTTCAGCGCTGAGCTACGCCAGCAGCTGGTGGATCGGATTGATGGCCAACAGTCCTGTTTTGATAGCTTCATCGCCCTGGCTGACGCGGCGCAGAGCGCGCTGTTTACAGCGCAGTGTCAGGCCAGTCTCGATATCGAGCAGCTGCGGCGGATCGCCTGTACCCGGCAACCCCCGGCGGACGAGGGTGAGGCGGCGCTGCGTTGGTTCTGCGCCCAGACTGCGCGCCTGGAGCAGATGCGGGGACTGGAAGAGCGGTTGATCGGCGATCTGCTGAACGCCGCCGATCGGCTGCTCAGCGGAGAAGAGCCGCCGATGCCGCCCGCCAGCTGGCCGCAGGAAGAGGCGGATGATAGCCTCGCACATCGGCTGGATAAACAGCTGCTGCCGCTGGTCCGCCAGCAGGCGTTCGAGCTGCAACAGCTCTCCGGCCAGCTGGCATCGCTAAAAGATACGCTTGAAGAGCGCACGCTGATTGATAAAGCGAAAAGCGTGCTGATGACCCATCAGGGAATGCAGGAGGAGCAGGCCTGGCAGACCTTGCGCAAAATGGCGATGGATAAGAATCAGCGGATGGTGGAGATCGCCCGCGCGCTGCTGACGGTGAAGTCGCTGTGGTCAGTAACCCCAAAGGAGTAGTTGCACGATGTGTGGGCATTTGCTGCCTGTCGACGGTGCAATTTCGGCATAGCCAGCGTTCATTGCGCGAGGAAAAGGGCGGTAAAAGGCCTTTCTGAATATTGGCATCCGTTTTGCAATATTCAATATATCAGCGCGAAAGCGCAAGTTCGGGTCAGTAGACAATTTTGGGCAACAGGCCAACGGCGGTCTGATGGCCCATGGATAAAGGCGTCCTGCAGTGCATAAGCACTGTCGGGCGCTTTTTTTTTTGCGCGTTCTGGAGCGGGTATGGGCGATAAATTTTCGATTTCACGGCGGCATTTTCTGCAGGCAGGCGCCGCGCTGGGCGGCGCGATGCTGTTGCCTGGCGTGATGCAAAGCGCGTGGGCAGCAGGCTCCGATAAGCCGGAGCAAACCACCGTGCGGGTGGGTTTTATTCCGCTAACGGACTGCGCGCCAATAGCGATCGCGTCGCTGAAAGGGTTCGATAAAAAATACGGCATTACCCTCGTGCCGACGAAAGAGGCCAGCTGGGCGGCGGTGCGCGACAAGCTAATCGCCGGTGAGCTCGATGCGGCACATATTCTGTATGGCCTGCTGTACGGACTGGAGCTGGGGATAGCCAGTAAACCGCAGTCGATGGCGAACCTGATGACGCTCAACCGTAACGGCCAGGCCATCACCTTATCGCAGGATCTGCAAAGTCAGGGGGTGAGCGATCTTTCCGGGCTGAAACGGCTGATTGGCCAGAGCGCGCCGGGCAGCTATACCTTCGCTCATACCTTTCCCACCGGGACCCATGCCATGTGGCTCTATTACTGGCTGGCCAGCGGCGGCATTAACCCGTTCGAAGATGTGCGTACCGTGGTGGTCCCGCCCCCGCAAATGGTGATGAACATGCGCATCGGCAACATGGTCGGTTTTTGCGTCGGCGAACCGTGGAACGCAAGGGCCATTAACGATCGCATTGGTTTTACCGCCGCCACTTCACAGGATATCTGGCCGGAACATCCGGAAAAAATTCTCGGCACCCGCAGCGAATGGGTCGAGCGCAACCCTAACACTGCGCGAGCGCTGGTAGCGGCGGTACTGGACGCCGCGCGCTGGATTGAGGCTTCAGCAGAGAACAAACGCGAAACGGCGCGCATTCTGGCAAAACGCGCCTGGCTGAATACCAAAGAACAGTACCTCACCGGGCGGATGCTCGGTGAGTACGACAACGGACTGGGACGCCGCTGGCAGGATGCGCACCCGATTCGCTTTTACGACCAGGGGGAGGTGAGCTTCCCATGGCTGTCGGACGGGATGTGGTTTTTAACCCAGTTTCGCCGCTGGGGCCTGTTGAAAACGGTGCCGGATTATCAGGCGGTGGCCCGGCGCATCAACCGCATTGACGTCTGGAAAGAGGCGGCGCAGGCCGTCGGCGGGATCGCCGTCCCGACCCAGGCGCTGCGCAGCAGCACATTGATTGACGGTACGGTCTGGACGGGGGCCGATCCGGAAGGTTACGCCCGCGGCTTCGCGATTCAACGTAAGGGGGCATGAAATGAAACACGCGCACAATACGCAACCTGCCGTCAGGGCAGAAAAGACGCCGGGTGAAGTGATTATTCTACCGCCGGTGCAGGTCCGGCGTTCGGTGCCGCCCGTCAGGCGCTGGCTGCGCGACGGCGTGCAGCGCCTGCTGCCGCCCATGCTGGGGCTGGGTCTGCTGCTGCTCTGCTGGCAGCTGGCGGCGATCAACGGTAAAGGCTTCCCGACGCCGCTGAGCACGCTCGATTCGGCGCTGACCCTGTTTGCCGATCCTTTTTACCGGGACGGGCCGAACGATATGGGCATCGGCTGGAACGTGCTGGCCTCGCTGCAGCGGGTGGCGGTAGGCTTCGGTCTCGCGGCGCTGGCCGGCATTCCGCTGGGCTTTTTGATCGGCCGCTCGCTGTTTTTCGCCCGGATGTTCAATCCGCTGATTGCGCTACTGCGCCCGGTCAGCCCGCTGGCATGGCTGCCTATCGGCCTGCTGCTGTTCCAGAAGGCGGAACCCGCCTCGAGCTGGACCATTTTTATCTGTTCCATCTGGCCGATGGTGATCAACACCGCCGAAGGGGTACGGCGTATTCCGCAGGACTATCTCAACGTCGCCCGCGTCTTACAGCTTTCTGAATGGACGGTGATGCGCCGCATCCTCTTCCCGGCCGTACTGCCCGCGGTGCTGACCGGCGTACGCCTCTCCATCGGTATTGCCTGGCTGGTGATCGTCGCCGCCGAAATGCTGACCGGGGGGCTGGGGATCGGTTTCTGGATCTGGAACGAATGGAACAACCTCAACGTGGAAAACATCATCATCGCCATCGTCATTATCGGCGTCGTCGGCCTGCTGCTTGAGCAGGGACTGATGCTGATCGCTCGCCGCTTTAGCTGGCAGGAAAAATAGGGAGTCGCTATGAAACCATTAATTCAGGTCCAGGCCGTCAGCCAGCGTTTCAATACCGCCAGCGGCGAGTTTCTGGCGCTGCAAAACGTCTCTTTCGACATCTATGAAGGGGAAACCGTCAGCCTGATCGGCCACTCCGGCTGCGGCAAATCGACGCTGTTGAACCTGATCGCCGGGATCACCTTACCCAGCGAAGGGGGGCTACTGTGCGATAACCGGGAGATCGCCGGGCCGGGGCCGGAGCGGGCGGTGGTCTTCCAGAACCACTCGCTGCTGCCGTGGCTGACCTGTTTTGACAACGTGGCGCTGGCGGTCGATCGGGTGTTTCGCCGCACCATGAGTAAAGCTGAGCGTAAAGAGTGGATCGAGCACAACCTTGAACGGGTACAGATGGGCCACGCCTTGCATAAACGCCCGGGGGAGATCTCCGGCGGGATGAAGCAGCGGGTGGGGATTGCCAGGGCGCTGGCGATGAAGCCAAAGGTGCTGCTGCTGGACGAGCCTTTTGGCGCGCTCGACGCCTTGACCCGCGCCCATTTGCAGGACGCGGTGATGCAGATTCAGCAGGCGCTGAATACCACCATTGTGATGATTACCCATGACGTCGATGAAGCGGTGCTGCTCTCCGACCGCGTCATGATGATGACTAACGGTCCGGCGGCGACGGTAGGGGAAATCCTCGGCGTCAATCTCCCCCGGCCGCGCAATCGCGTCCAGCTGGCGGACGATAGTCGTTATCACCAGCTGCGCCAGCAGATCCTGCATTTCCTCTACGAAAAGCAGCCGAAAGCGGCGTAGGGGGCAGGGATGAAGCGGCACCTGGTGATTATCGGCAACGGTATGGCGGCTACCCGGCTGGCGGAAACGCTGGTGGCGCGGGGGGAGGGGCGATTTCAGATAACCATCATCGGCGATGAACCGTACCCGGCCTATAACCGTATCCAGCTGTCGCCGGTGTTAGGCGGGGAAAAAACGCTGGACCAGACGCTGCTGCTGCCCGCCCGGTGGTATCAGCAGCACGACGTGACGGTGCGGCTTGGGGAGTCGGCGCGGGAGGTTGATGTCGAGGAACGCACTCTGCGCACGACCCGGGGCGAACTGCGCTGGGACGAGCTGATCTTCGCCACCGGCTCGCAGGCCTTCATTCCGCCGCTACCCGGAGCTGAGCTGCCGCACGTCTATGGCTTTCGTACCTTTAGCGACGTGGCCGCCATTCTGGCGACCGGCGGGCCGGCGGTGGTGATCGGCGGCGGGGTGCTGGGCGTCGAGGCGGCGGCGGCATTACAGCGCCAGGGTGACAAGGTGACGTTACTTCATCGCGGCGGCTGGCTGATGGAACAGCAAACCGATGAGTTTGCCGGGCAGCAGCTCCGGCAGCAGCTGGCAGAGCGGGGGATTGAGTGCGTGACGGGCTGCGCTATCGCCGCCATCCGCGAGCATGACGTCGTGCTGGAGGACGGCCGGACGTTTGCCGCCCGTCGCGTCGTGCTGGCGACCGGGGTACGCCCCCATATTCAGCTGGCGCAGCGCAGCGGCATAGCGTGCCGCCGCGGCATCGTCGTCGATCGCCAGATGGCGACCGCGCTGCCGGGAATCAGCGCCATTGGCGAATGTTGCGAAATTGACGGCCAGACCTGGGGACTGGTCGCCCCCTGCCTGCGTCAGGCCGAGGTACTGGCCGGGCGGCTATGCGGCACGCCGGACGAGGATTTTAGCTGGCAGGACAGCGGTACCCGCCTGAAGGTCACCGGCATTGCGCTGTTCAGCGCCGGTGAGCTGCAGGCGACGGAGCGGGATGAACTGTGGACCAGCTGGGATCCGCTGGCTCACCACTACCGTCGCTTGCTGGTCCGCGACGGCAAACTGCGCGGCGTTTTACTGTTTGGCGACTGCGCAAACGCGGCGCCGCTAACGGCTCAGCTGGGGGCCAATGCGCCGACAGACTGGCTTTTCGACCCTTCTTCAACGCAGCCACGCGCTGCAGGACAACCCACTATGACAAAACCTACTTTGGTGCTGGTCGGCCACGGCATGGTCGGCCACCATTTTCTTGAGCAATGCGTCAGCCGGAACCTGCATCAACAGTTTCGGATCGTGGTGTTTGGCGAAGAGCGCTATGCCGCCTACGACCGGGTGCATTTATCGGAATATTTTGCCGGCCGCAGCGCAGCCTCGCTGTCGCTGGTGGAGGGCGATTTCTTCAGCCAGCACGGGATTGAACTGCGTCTGTCTGCACCCGTCGCCGCCATTGACCGCGAGGCGCGGGTCGTCCGTGATGCTTATGGGCATGAGACGCACTGGGACAAGCTGGTGCTGGCGACCGGGTCATACCCCTTCGTGCCGCCGGTGCCGGGCCATGACCTGGACGGCTGCTTTGTCTACCGCACGCTGGACGACCTCGACCGCATTGCCGCCTGTGCCAGCACGGCAAAACGCGGGGTGGTGATTGGCGGCGGTCTGCTGGGACTGGAGGCCGCTAATGCGCTCAGGCAGCTGGGGCTCGAAACCCATGTGGTGGAATTTGCGCCGAACCTGATGGCGGTTCAGCTCGACGGACCGGGGGCGGCGATGCTGCGGGAAAAAATCAACGATATTGGCGTCGGGGTGCACACCAGCAAATCGACGCAGGCTATCGTGCGCCAGGCTGACGGCCTGGTGCTGAATTTTGCCGATGGCGAATCGCTGGCTACCGATATGGTGGTGTTCTCCGCCGGCATTCGCCCGCAGGATACGCTGGCGCGCGCCAGCGGGCTGGCGCTTGGCGAGCGCGGCGGGATCCGCATCGATAATCAGTGTCGGACCTCTGATCCGGACGTGCTGGCGATTGGCGAGTGCGCGCTGTGGGAGAACAAAATCTATGGCCTGGTGGCCCCGGGCTACCAGATGGCGAGAACGGCGGCGGCGGAACTGGCCGGGGATGAGGCGAGTTTCAGCGGGGCCGATATGAGTACCAGGCTGAAGCTGCTGGGTATCGATGTGGCCTCCTTCGGCGATGCGCAGGGGCGTACGCCCGGCTGCCAGAGCTATCAATGGACCCATGGCCCGGAACAAATCTACAAGAAAATCGTCGTCAGCCAGGATGGTAAAACGCTGCTGGGCGGCGTCCTGGTGGGCGACGCCAGCGATTATGCCACGCTGCTGCAGATGATGCTTAACGCGATGGCGCTGCCTGCGCGCCCGGAAAGCCTGATACTGCCCGCCCTGGAGGGGAGCGCGCCGAAAACGCTGGGGGTGGCGGCGCTGCCGGACAGCGCGCAGATCTGCTCGTGCCACAACGTCAGCAAAGGCGATATCTGTCAGGCGGTCAGCGCGGGCGCCGGCGATATCGCGGCGATAAAAAGCGGCACCAAAGCCGCGACCGGCTGCGGGGGATGCAGCGCCCTGGTCAAACAGGTCATGGAGTATCAACTTGCGGCGCAGGGCGTGGAGGTCAAAAAAGATATCTGCGAACACTTCCCGTGGTCGCGCCAGGAGATTTATCACCTGGTGCGGGTGAACCATATCCGCAGCTTTGAACAGCTGATTAGCCGCTATGGACAGGGGCACGGCTGCGAAATCTGTAAGCCGCTGGTGGCCTCAGTGCTGGCCTCCTGCTGGAATGAATATCTGCTCAAACCGGCGCATTTGCCGCTGCAGGATACCAACGATCGCTACTTCGCCAATATCCAGAAAGACGGCACCTATTCGGTCGTCCCGCGGATGGCGGCCGGGGAGGTGACCCCGGACGGGCTGATCGCCATCGGACAGATTGCTAAACGCTATCAGCTGTACAGTAAAATTACCGGCGGTCAGCGTATCGATCTGTTTGGCGCCCGGCTGGAGACGCTGCCGGCTATCTGGCGCGAACTGGCGGAAGCCGGTTTTGAAACCGGTCACGCCTACGGCAAATCGCTGCGCACGGTGAAATCCTGCGTCGGGTCGACCTGGTGTCGCTATGGCGTCCAGGATTCGACGGGGCTGGCGGTTACCCTCGAGCATCGCTACAAGGGGCTGCGGGCTCCGCATAAGATCAAAATGGCGGTCTCCGGCTGTACCCGCGAATGCGCCGAGGCTCAGGGGAAGGATATCGGGGTGATTGCCACCGAAAAAGGCTGGAATCTCTACGTTTGCGGCAACGGCGGCATGAAGCCGCGACATGCCGATCTGTTCGCCAGCGATCTGGATGAGGCGACGCTGATCCGCACCGTCGACCGCCTGCTGATGTTTTATATCCGCACCGCCGACCGTCTGCAGCGCACCAGCACCTGGATGGATAATCTCGAAGGCGGGCTCGACTATCTGCGTGAGGTGATCCTTGAAGACCGCCTCGGGATCGGCGAGGAGCTGGAGCAGGAGATGGCGCGGGTGGTGGCGAGCTACCAGTGCGAATGGCAGACCACTCTTAACGATCCGCAGCGGCTGGCGCTGTTCCGCTCCTATGTCAACAGCGAGCAGCCGGACGAAGCGGTGCAGCGGCAAACCTTACGCGGTCAGCCGCAGCTCATCGCCGCGTCCCCGAATCATGATGCCGCACCATCAAATCGCCCGTGGCAGGCCATTTGCGATCTTGAGTCGATTCCCGCGCAGGCAGGGATCGGCGCCCGGCTCGGCGAACGCCAGATTGCGCTGTTTCGCTTTGGCGAGCAGGTCTACGCCCTCGATAACCTGGAGCCGGGCAGCGAGGCCAACGTGCTGTCGCGCGGTATTCTGGGCGATGCCGGCGGCGAGCCGATTGTGATCTCCCCGCTGTATAAACACCGCATCCGCCTGCGCGATGGCCGCCCGTGTGACGGCGGTGAACCGGCGGTACGCGCCTGGCCGGTGAAGGTGGAAAACGGCAAGGTGTGGGTCGGCAACCAGGCGCTGCTGGCGCGGGCGGAGGCTTCCTGATGACGGAAACCCGGACCACGTGCCCCTACTGTGGGGTGGGCTGTGGCGTGCTGGCGCGCGTGGAGGCCGACGGTCAGGTCAGCGTTCGGGGCGATGAGCAGCATCCGGCGAACCTTGGTCGCCTGTGCGTTAAAGGCGCGGCGCTCGGGGAAACCACCGCTCTGGAAGGACGCCTGCTGACGCCTGAGCTGGATGGCGTGGCGGTCAGCTGGCCGCAGGCGCTGGCGGCTGCCGGTTCGCGGCTGCGGGAGATTATCGATCGGTACGGGCCGCAGGCGGTGGCGTTTTATGCCTCCGGTCAGCTGTTAACCGAGGACTATTACGCGGCGAATAAGCTGATGAAGGGGTTTATCGGCGCGGCCAATATCGATACCAACTCTCGACTGTGTATGTCCTCGGCGGTCACCGGCTACAAGCGCGCCTTCGGCGCCGATGTGGTGCCGTGCAGCTATGAGGATGTGGAAAACAGCGATCTGGTGGTGCTGGTGGGGTCGAACGCCGCCTGGGCCCATCCGGTGCTCTACCAGCGGCTGGTGCAGGCAAAGCGGGATAATCCGCAGCTGAAGGTGGTGGTGATTGACCCCCGGCGGACCGCCACCTGCGATATTGCCGATACCCATCTGGCGCTGGCGCCCGGCAGCGATGGCGGGCTGTTTGTCGGCTTACTCCACGCTATCGCCGGCGCGGGCGAGCTGACCCGCGGCTTTCGCGACCAGCAGCAGGCGCTGGCGGCGGCGGGGGAATGGAGCATCGACAAAGTGGCGGAGTTTTGCGGCCTTGAGGCGCATCAGGTTGCGGCGTTCTACCGCGACTTTATCGCCGCGCCGCGCGCCATCACCCTGTACACCATGGGGATCAATCAGTCGGCCAGCGGCAGCGACAAGTGCAATGCCATCATTAATGTCCATCTTGCCAGCGGCAAATATGGCCGCGCGGGCTGCGGGCCGTTTTCGCTGACCGGACAGCCAAATGCCATGGGCGGCCGTGAGGTGGGGGGGCTGGCGACGATGCTCGCCGCCCATATGAATTTTGAGCCGCAGGATCTGCAGCGCCTCGCGCGTTTCTGGGGTACCGAACGGCTGGCGCAGACGCCGGGGCTGACGGCGGTGGATCTGTTTGCCGCCATCGGTCGCGGCGAGGTGAAAGCGGTATGGATAATGGGGACCAATCCGGTGGTCTCTCTGCCGGACAGCCACGCGGTGAGCCAGGCGCTGGCCGCCTGCCCGCTGGTGATGGTCTCCGATGTTACCGCCGCAACGGATACCGGGCGTTTCGCGCATATTCGCTTTCCGGCGCTGGCGTGGGGCGAAAAAAACGGCACCGTGACCAATTCCGAGCGACGTATCTCCCGCCAGCGCAGCTTTCTACCGCCGCCGGGGGAGGCGAAAGCCGACTGGTGGATTATCTCCCGCGTCGCCCGACAGCTGGGCTTCGGCGCGGCCTTTGCCTGGCAGCACCCGCACGATGTGTTCAGCGAACATGCGGCGCTCTCGGGGTTTGAAAACCACGGCCAGCGGGCGTTTGATATCGGCGGGCTGGCGGAGCTCAGCCGCGAGGCGTGGGATCGGCTGGCGCCGGTACGCTGGCCGGTCAGCCGCAGCGGCGCGGAGCTCAATTTACAGCGAGGCTGGCATGGCGATGGCCAATTACGCATGGTGCCGGTAACCCCGCAGGGGACGCGGGCCGTACCCGATGCTTTTTACCCGCTGATCCTCAACAGCGGCCGCATCCGCGATCAATGGCACACCATGACCCGTACCGGCGCCGTTCCGCGTCTGATGCAGCATATCGCCGAACCGGTGGTGGAAGTCGCCCCCACGGACGCCCGGCGCCTGCAGCTGCAGGAGGGGGCGCTGGCGCGGATCTGGTCGCCTAACGGGGTGATGGTGGCTAAAGTGATCGTTGCCAGCGGACAGCGTCCCGGTTCGCTGTTTGTACCGATGCACTGGAATAATCAGTTTGCTCGCCAGGGGCGGGTAAACGACCTGCTGACCGCGGTGACCGATCCCTGGTCCGGGCAGCCGGAGAGCAAACAGGTGGCGGTGGCGATCGCGCCGTGGCGCCCCGCCTGGCAGGGGGAGCTGTTTTGTCGCCAGCCGGTTCCGCTGTCCGCCTCGGTCCACTGGCGGCGTCGGGCGGCGGCGGGAGTGAGCCATCTCTCTTTAGCCGGAGAGAAAAATCCACGCGAATGGCTCACCGCCTGGTGTCAGCAGCAGGGGTGGCAACTTCAGGTCGCGCAGGCTGGAGCGGTGTGGAACCTGCTGGCCTGGCGCCAGGGGACGCTGATGCTGGGCTGGTGGAGCGACGCCTGCGCACCGACGATCGACGCGGAGTGGATCGCCGACGCGTTTCGTACGCCGCCGCCAAACCCGGCGCTTCGTCACGCGCTGCTGAGCGGCAGGAAGGGCGGCGACGTCGTCCCGGCCGGGCGGATTATCTGTAGCTGCTTTAGCATCGGTGAACGGGCCATCAGCGAGGCTATCGCCGGCGGCTGTCGCACGCCAGGCGAGCTGGGGGCAGCGCTCAAATGCGGGACCAACTGCGGCTCCTGTATCCCGGAACTGAAGGCGCTGCTGGCGGAGAACAACGCGCGGGTGTAACGTTCGGTATATTCCTGGAATTGGCCCAAGGACTGCGGGGGCGGGCAAAAAACGGTAAACTTAGCGTTTGTGACCATTCGTCGTGAGTTAACGTAACCCATTTAATGTTTTTGTCGTCCCGCGTTATTCCAACCCTTCCCCTCCTCTTGCTGCTGGCAGGGGGACCCGTACGCGCCCTGCAGGACAGCAATGCGTTCAGTGAAAAACAGGCGGCGCTGCCGGATCTCGGTATCGCTCCGCAGGTTGACGACGACGCCCGGCATTTTGCCGAAATGGCCAAAAAATTTGGTGAGGCCAGTATGAGCGATAATGGCCTGACCACCGGTGAACAGGCGCGGATGTTGGCGATTGGCAAGCTTGGCAGCGAGGTGAGCCACCAGCTGGAAAGCTGGCTATCGCCGTGGGGCAACGCCAATGTCGATCTGCTGGTCGATAAAGCGGGTAACTTTACCGGCAGCAAAGGCAGCTGGTTTGTCCCGTTACAGGATAACGGCGATTATCTGACCTGGAATCAGTATTCGGTGACCCAGCGGGAAAAAGACCTGGTGGGGAATATCGGCCTGGGGCAGCGCTGGCGAATGGGGGAGTGGCTGCTTGGCTACAACTCGTTCTACGACAAAGTGCTGGACGAGAGCCTGGCGCGGGGTAGTCTCGGCGCCGAGGCGTGGGGCGAGTATTTGCGTCTGTCGGCCAACTATTACCATCCTCTGGGGAGCTGGCAACGCGGCGATAGCCTGACCCAGGAGCAGCGTATGGCGACCGGTTACGATGTCACCGCCCAGGCGCGACTGCCGTTCTACCAGCATATCAATACCAGCGTCAGCGTTGAGCAATATTTTGGCGATAGCGTCGATCTGTTCCACTCGGGTACCGGCTACCATAACCCGGTTGCGGTCTCGGTAGGGCTGAACTACACGCCGGTCCCGCTGGTGACGGTCACGGCCAAGCATAAGCAGGGTGAAAGCGGGCTGAGTCAGAACAACGTCGGTCTGAATTTGAATTACCGCTTTGGCGTGCCGCTCAAGCAGCAGCTGGCGGCCGATGAGGTGGCGATCAGCCGCTCTCTGCGCGGCAGCCGTTACGACAGCCCGGAACGCGATAATCTGCCGGTGGTCGAATATCGTCAGCGTAAATCGCTCTCGGTCTACCTGGCGACGCCGCCGTGGGATTTGCAGTCAGGGGAAACGGTACAGCTGAAGCTGCAAATTCGCAGTCTGCATGGCATAAAGTCGCTGAAATGGCAGGGCGATACCCGGCAGCTGAGCTTAACATCGCCGGTGGATGCCAATAGCCCGGACGGCTGGAGCGTGATTCTACCGGTGTGGAACAGCGAGCCGGGCGCAAGCAACGTGTGGCATCTGTCGGTGGTGGTGGAAGATAAAACGGGTCAGCGCGTCTCATCCAATGAGATCGCCCTGGCGCTGACCGAGCCGCTGGTAAAATTCTCGGCCGACGGCGTCACCTGGCAGGGGACGCCTTAGAAAATCCGCTCCTGATGTACCCATACCGCGGCTTCAACCCGCGATTTGAGCTTCATTTTCTTCAGCATATGCTTCACGTGCACCTTCACGGTACTTTCGGTGATCTCCAGACGACGGGCGATCATTTTGTTCGGCAGCCCCTGGGCAATCAGCTTGAGAATATCGCGCTCGCGCGGCGTTAGCTGGCTGATATCGCGATCGGAGGTGGCGCGGTTGGCGCGCAGGCTGGCCGCCAGCACCGGCGTTAAGGCTTCGCTGAGCACCATCTCGCCCGCGGCCGCCTGCTGCAGCGCTTTTAACAGATCTTCCGGCTCCATATCCTTCAGCAGGTAGCCGTCGGCGCCGCGTTTTAACGCCGTAACCACGTCCTCTTCGTGGTTGGAGACGCTGAAGACGACCACCCGGCCAGAGAGTGATTTCTCCCGCAGCTTATCGAGGGTCTCCAGCCCGTTCATCCCCGGCATGTTGAGATCCAGCAGGATCAGGTCGGGATCCAGCGTCTCCGCCAGCGCGATGCCTTGTTCGCCATTGCTGGCCTCGCCAATGACCTGAATATCATTGGCCATGCTAACGAGCTGTTTGACGCCGGTGCGCAGCATCGGGTGATCGTCAATGAGAAGGATGGTTGCCCGTTCCTGTTGACTCATAGGGTTCTCCTTATTGGATTGAAAACGTTTTTTCCGGGATAAAGGTGACGACCACTTCGCTGCCGCCCGTTTCCCGGCGACGGACCTGGCAGTCTCCGCGCAAACTCTGGGCGCGATCCCGCATAATGATTAAGCCGTAATGGTTACTGCGTTCAGCATGGTCCGGCACGCCGCGGCCGTTATCCGCCACCACCAGCCGGACCTGATTATCCCGCAGCGAGACGGTGACGGTGACTTCCGTTGCCTGCGCATGCTTTAACGCATTGCTCAGCGCCTCACGGGCGATTTGCAGCACGTGGATCGCCTGATGAGACGGGACAAAACGCGGCGGCAGCTGGTAATCCAGCTGTACCGTAAAGCCGAAATGCGCGCTATATTCCTGGCAGCTGGCTTCCAGCGCCGGGCGCAGCCCCGCTTCGGTTAACTGCAGCCGGAAGGTGGTCAGCAGCTCCCGCAGCTGCGCCCAGGAGGTGTTCAGCTCGTTGCGGATCTGGCCCAGCAGTTCGCGGCTCTCCGGCGGCAGATTTTCGCCCTGCATCTGCAGACAGCTGACCTGCATCTTCATGCAGGAGAGCGACTGGGCGATGGAATCGTGCAGTTCGCGGGCGATGGTCGCGCGTTCCTCCATCACGATCAGCTGCTGCTGATGCTCCTGATGTCTGTCCAGCGCGAGCGTGGAGGTCAGCTGTTCGACCAGGGTATCGACCAGCTGCTGCTGATCGTGGCTCAGGTGGCGACCCGCCGGCAGCGTGGCCAGCAGGATCCCATACTGATTGTGGGCATCGGACAGCCGCCATTTCAGCGTGGCGCCGGCGTCCGGCAGCGGCGGCAGATCGCGCGGGCAGAGATAGCAGCCTTTGTCATCGCACTGGATGTCCGAATGACAGGCAAACTCCTGGTGATTGTCTTCATCTTCGCAGTCATAAACCCGAACTTCGATATCACGCAGCAGGGTCAATCCCTGCAGGCCGTTGAGCACCGGCGAAATGCGCTCGCACAGCGGCGCGCTGGAGTGCAGGCGACGGTTAGCCTGCCACAAAAAGGCGAGGATTTCGTTTTTCTGCTCCAGCCCGGCGGTTTTCTCCTGCACCCGCCGTTCGAGCACGGAATAGCTTTCCGCCAGCTCTTCCGACATGTTATTCAGCGCCATACCGAGGCTGGCCATCTCATTGCGGCCGCTGATATGGACGCGCTGGGTAAAATCACGATGGCTGACCGCCCGAGCCATCGCCAGCAGCTGTTTCCACGGGCGCAACAGCCGCGCTCGCAGCCAGACGATGGTAAACAGGAACAGCAGCGCCATGCCGATAGCCATCACCCTCTGCAGCCAGACGACGTAGCGGATGCGCTGCTCGGTGGTATGGTCAAAAGAGGTGACCAGGTGGTCTATCCGATTGACAAAACCGGCGACATCGGTCGCCACGCTGGCCTGATTCTGCGCGCGCTTCATGCCCGGAGCCAGCTCCTGCTGCCAGTATTGCTGCAGGGATTTAAGCTGGTTCTGCTGGCCGTCCCTCAGGGCGGCATTTTGCAGCTCTTCGCTGAATACGGTGGCGGTCATCTCATCGAGTAATCTGCTGTCGCCCGCGTTAAGGGGGACGGCTGCCAGCAGACGATAGCTTTGCATCCTTAGCGACCCGGCTTTATTGATCGCATGGGCGCTGCCCTGCACGCCGTGCACCAGGCGGGCGGAGATACCGATGCCTGCTACGCCAATCGCCGTCGATAGCAGCACGATTAACGCCAGTTGATTGACCAACGTAAGCGGGGTAAAAAGACGTTTTAACATACAATGCGTGGCTCCTGACCGGCAAACCATCCGGGAGTGGCGACTATTCTCGGATATCCCATGGAGTATACCCATACCCATAAGGGATTACCCCTTAATTGTCGGTGGTGGGTAGTTGAGCAGGCGGCGATCGTCTAAACCCGGCAGCCATGTGAAAAACCACACTTTTTTTGGCGAAAAAGACTACTCACTTCGGATAATGATTTTTTTTTAAGCAATTTAATGACCCCTTTTCCTTTGATTTATATCAACTTACCGCCACCGGTAACCCCTAATGTAGCGGCAGGATATATGAATAATCAGAGGTATTTATGCGTCAATCTTCCCTACCGGAGAAGGCCAGTACTTCAGTCATTACCGACTGGCGTCCTGAAGATCCCGAGTTTTGGCAACAGCGCGGCCACCGCGTGGCGAGCCGAAATCTGTGGATCTCCGTTCCCTGTCTTTTGCTGGCGTTCTGCGTCTGGATGTTGTTCAGTGCGGTGGCGGTTAACCTGAATAAGGTCGGCTTTCAGTTTACCACTGACCAGCTGTTTATGCTGACGGCGCTCCCGGCGCTGTCGGGGGCGTTATTGCGCGTTCCTTATGCCTTTATGGTACCGCTGTTTGGCGGCCGTCGCTGGACCGCATTCAGTACCGGCATCATGATCGTACCTTGCGTATGGCTGGGCTTCGCGGTGCAGGATACCTCGACGCCGTTTAGCACCTTTGTCATTATCTCTTTGCTTTGCGGCTTTGCCGGGGCCAATTTTGCCTCCAGCATGGCCAACATCAGCTTCTTCTTCCCTAAGCAGAAGCAGGGGGGCGCTCTGGGCATTAACGGCGGCCTCGGCAACATGGGCGTCAGCGTGATGCAGCTGGTTGCGCCGCTGGTGGTTTCGCTGTCAATTTTTGCCGTCTTCGGCGGCACCGGCACCGTGCAGCCGGACGGCTCCGTTCTGTATCTGGAAAACGCCGCCTGGATTTGGGTACCGTTCCTGGTTGTTCTGACGCTGGCCGCGTGGTTCTTTATGAACGATCTCTCGGCCTCTAAAGCCTCGCTGAGCGAACAGCTGCCGGTCCTGAAACGCGCGCACCTGTGGATCATGGCCCTGCTGTATCTGGCGACCTTTGGTTCGTTTATTGGTTTCTCCGCGGGCTTCGCCATGCTGTCGAAAACCCAGTTCCCGGACGTCCAGATCCTGCATTTCGCCTTCTTCGGCCCGTTTATCGGCGCGCTGGCGCGTTCCATGGGCGGCGCTATCTCCGACCGTCTGGGCGGCACCCGCGTGACGCTGGTGAACTTCGTGGTCATGGCTATCTTCAGCGGCCTGCTGTTCCTGACCCTGCCGACGCATGGCGTGGGGGGGAATTTTACCGCCTTCTTCGGCGTGTTTATGGTGCTGTTCCTGACCGCCGGTCTGGGGAGCGCTTCAACCTTCCAGATGATTTCCGTCATCTTCCGTAAAATGACGCTGGATCGCGTCAAGGCGCAGGGAGGGAGCGAAGAGCAGGCGATGCGTGAAGCGGCGACCGATACGGCGGCAGCGCTGGGCTTTATCTCGGCGATTGGCGCCATCGGCGGCTTCTTTATCCCGAAAGCGTTCGGTATTTCGCTGGATCTGACCGGTTCTCCGGCCGGCGCGATGAAGGTTTTCTTCGTTTTTTACGTCGCCTGCGTGATCATTACCTGGGCGGTTTACGGGCGTAAACAGAACGCTTAAGCAGCACCCTTAGCCATATCAGGGCGCAATTTTTATTGCGCCCTTTTTTATCGCTTTAGCGCTGAATGCGATAAACGTTTTGCCCCATTAATCAGTCACCGCAGGCTCAGCGGGCAGCCGCCGACATGTAGCGAAATTATCTACCGACAAGGATATCTACCCCTTAATACCTTGGTGAGCCTCTAAGACGCATCTTATTTGCCGGTAATTTATAAAATTTCTTTAAAAACAAAATGATAAAAAATAGAAATCACTACCACTTCGGTGGTATTTGCTATTTCTCCCGCTTTTTATAAGCCATAGCGCATTGATCGTTATCAATTCTCGCCCTCTTTCATAGCGTTACCTTCGCTGCAAATCCAGCAATGTCGATTTATCAGAGAGCCGTCAGGCTCCACACAGGAGAAACCCGATGAGTAAATTCCTGGACCGGTTTCGCTACTTCAAACAGAAGGGTGAAACCTTTGCCGATGGGCACGGCCAGCTTCTAAAAACCAACCGGGACTGGGAGGATGGATACCGCCAGCGTTGGCAGCACGACAAAGTTGTGCGCTCCACTCACGGTGTAAACTGCACCGGCTCATGCAGCTGGAAAATTTATGTTAAGAATGGTCTCGTCACCTGGGAAACCCAGCAGACGGACTACCCGCGTACGCGCCCGGATATGCCCAATCACGAACCGCGCGGCTGCCCGCGCGGCGCCAGCTACTCCTGGTACCTGTACAGCGCTAACCGCCTCAAGTATCCGCTGATGCGTAAACGCCTGATGAAAATGTGGCGTGAAGCGAAAGTCCAGCATCGCGATCCGGTTGCCGCATGGGCCTCCATTATTGAAGATGCCGATAAAGCCAAAAGCTTTAAGCAGGCGCGTGGCCGCGGCGGCTTCGTGCGTTCTTCCTGGCAGGAAGTCAATGAGCTGATTGCGGCATCCAACGTCTATACCGTGAAAACCTATGGCCCGGACCGCGTTGCCGGCTTCTCGCCGATCCCGGCGATGTCGATGGTGTCCTACGCTTCCGGCGCGCGCTACCTGTCGCTGATTGGCGGCACCTGCCTGAGCTTCTACGACTGGTATTGCGATCTGCCGCCGGCCTCGCCGATGACCTGGGGCGAGCAGACCGACGTGCCGGAATCGGCCGACTGGTATAACTCCAGCTACATCATCGCCTGGGGTTCCAACGTCCCGCAAACCCGTACGCCGGACGCCCACTTCTTTACCGAGGTGCGCTACAAAGGCACCAAAACCGTGGCCGTAACGCCGGATTACGCGGAAATCGCCAAGCTGTGCGATCTGTGGCTGGCGCCGAAGCAGGGGACCGACTCGGCGATGGCGCTGGCGATGGGCCACGTGATGCTGCGCGAGTTCCACCTCGACAAACCGAGCCACTATTTTACCGACTACGTACGCCGCTACACCGACATGCCGATGCTGGTTATGCTCGAAGAACGTGACGGCTATTATGCCGCCGGCCGCATGGTGCGCGCCGCCGATCTGGTGGATGCGCTGGGCCAGGAGCAGAATCCGGAATGGAAAACCGTCGCCTTTGATGAGCAGGGCGCAATGACCGTACCGAACGGGTCGATTGGTTTCCGCTGGGGCGATAAAGGTAAGTGGAACCTCGAGCAGCGCGACGGTAAAACCGGCGAAGATATCGAGCTGCGTCTGAGCCTGCTGGGCAGCCATGATGATATCGCCAACGTCGGCTTCCCATACTTTGGCGGCGACGGTAGCGAGCACTTCAATAAGGTCGAGCTGGAAAATGTTCTGCTGCACAAACTGCCGGTCAAACGCCTGCAGCTGGCCGACGGGTCTTCCGCCCTGGTGACCACCATTTACGATCTGACCATGGCTAACTACGGCCTGGATCGTGGCCTGGGTGATGAGAACTGCGCCGCCAGCTACGATGATGTGAAAGCCTACACGCCGGCCTGGGCGGAGCAGATTACCGGCGTTTCCCGCGCCCACATCATCCGTACCGCGCGTGAATTTGCCGATAACGCCGATAAGACCCACGGTCGTTCGATGATCATCGTCGGCGCCGGTCTGAACCACTGGTATCACATGGACATGAACTACCGCGGCCTGATCAACATGCTGATCTTCTGCGGCTGCGTGGGGCAGAGCGGCGGCGGCTGGGCGCACTATGTCGGCCAGGAAAAACTGCGTCCGCAGACCGGCTGGCAGCCGCTGGCGTTTGCCCTTGACTGGCAGCGCCCGGCGCGCCACATGAACAGCACCTCCTACTTCTATAACCACTCCAGCCAGTGGCGTTACGAGACCGTGACCGCGCAGGAGCTGCTGTCGCCGATGGCCGATAAATCGCGCTACAGCGGCCATATGCTGGACTTCAACGTCCGTGCTGAACGAATGGGCTGGCTGCCGTCTGCGCCGCAGCTGGGGACCAACCCGCTGCGGATTGCACAAGAGGCGAAGAAAGCGGGCATGAGCGTGGTGGATTACACCGTCAAAGCGCTGAAAGAAGGCGCGATTCGTTTTGCGGCCGAACAGCCGGAGAACGGCAAAAACCATCCGCGTAACCTGTTTATCTGGCGCTCCAACCTGCTGGGCTCTTCCGGTAAAGGTCACGAATACATGCTGAAGTACCTGTTGGGTACCGAGCACGGTATTCAGGGCAAAGATCTGGGCGAGCAGGGCGGCCTGAAGCCGGAAGAGGTGGAATGGCGCGATAATGGCCTGGAAGGCAAACTGGATCTGGTGGTGACCCTGGACTTCCGTCTGTCGAGCACCTGCCTCTATTCCGACATCGTGCTGCCGACCGCCACCTGGTATGAAAAAGACGACATGAATACCTCGGATATGCATCCGTTTATTCATCCGCTGTCTGCTGCCGTAGACCCGGCGTGGGATTCGAAAAGCGACTGGGAAATCTATAAAGACATCGCGAAGAAATTCTCCGAAGTCTGTGTCGGTCATTTGGGTAAAGAGACCGATGTCGTGACGCTGCCGATTCAGCACGACTCGGCGGCAGAGCTGGCGCAGCCGATGGGCGTTGTCGACTGGAAGAAAGGCGAATGCGACCTGATCCCAGGGAAAACCGCGCCGCACATCATTCCGGTTGAACGTGACTACCCGGCAACCTGGGAACGCTTTACCTCGATTGGCCCGCTGCTGGACACCATCGGCAACGGCGGTAAAGGCATCGCCTGGAATACCCAGAGCGAAATGGATCTGCTGCGTAAGCTCAACTACACCAAAGCGGACGGCCCGGCGAAAGGCCAGCCGATGCTGAATACGGCGATTGATGCCGCCGAGATGATCCTGACCCTGGCGCCGGAAACCAACGGTAAGGTGGCGGTGAAAGCCTGGGCGGCGTTGAGCGAGTTTACCGGCCGCGATCACACCCATCTGGCGAAAAACAAAGAAGAGGAAAAAATCCGCTTCCGCGATATTCAGGCTCAGCCGCGCAAAATCATCTCCAGCCCGACCTGGTCTGGCCTCGAAGATGAGCACGTCTCCTATAACGCCGGTTATACCAACGTACATGAGCTGATCCCGTGGCGCACCCTGTCCGGTCGCCAGTCGCTGTATCAGGATCACCAGTGGATGCGCGACTTCGGTGAAAGCCTGCTGGTTTACCGTCCGCCGATCGATACCCGTTCGGTGAAAGCGGTCATGGGCGAGAAGTCCAACGGCAACCCGGAGAAGGCGCTGAACTTCCTGACGCCGCACCAGAAATGGGGGATCCACTCGACCTACAGCGATAACCTGCTGATGCTGACGCTGTCGCGCGGCGGGCCGATTGTCTGGATGAGCGAAGCCGATGCTAACGATCTGGGGATTGAGGATAACGACTGGATCGAGGTCTTTAACAGCAACGGCGCCCTGACCGCGCGTGCCGTCGTCAGCCAGCGCGTTCCGGCCGGTATGACCATGATGTACCACGCCCAGGAACGTATCGTGAACCTGCCGGGATCGGAAATTACCGGCCAGCGCGGCGGGATCCATAACTCGGTCACCCGCATTACGCCGAAACCGACGCATATGATCGGCGGCTATGCGCAGCTGGCTTACGGCTTTAACTATTACGGCACCGTCGGCTCTAACCGTGATGAGTTCGTGGTGGTGCGGAAGATGAAGAACATTAACTGGTTAGACGGCGAAGGTAATGACCAGGTACAGGAGAGCGTAAAATGAAAATTCGTTCACAAGTCGGCATGGTGCTGAATCTCGATAAATGCATCGGCTGTCACACCTGCTCAGTCACCTGTAAAAACGTCTGGACCAGTCGTGAAGGGATGGAATACGCCTGGTTCAACAACGTTGAAAGTAAGCCCGGCGTGGGGTTCCCGAACGACTGGGAAAACCAGCAAAAATGGAAGGGCGGCTGGATCCGTAAAATCAACGGCAAGCTGCAGCCGCGCATGGGGAACCGGGCGATGCTGCTGGGTAAAATCTTCGCCAACCCGCATCTGCCGGGGATCGATGATTACTACGAGCCGTTTGACTACGACTACCAGAACCTGCACACCGCGCCGGAAAGCAAGCATCAGCCGATCGCCCGTCCGCGATCGCTGATCACCGGCCAGCGCATGAATAAGATCACCAGCGGTCCGAACTGGGAAGAGATTCTGGGCGGCGAGTTTGAAAAACGCGCCAAAGACCAGAACTTCGAAAACATGCAGAAAGCGATGTACGGCCAGTTCGAAAACACCTTCATGATGTATCTGCCGCGGCTGTGTGAACATTGCCTGAACCCGGCGTGTGTCGCCACCTGCCCAAGCGGGGCGATCTACAAGCGGGAAGAAGACGGGATCGTCCTGATTGACCAGGATAAGTGCCGCGGCTGGCGGATGTGTATTACCGGCTGTCCGTACAAAAAGATCTACTTCAACTGGAAGAGCGGCAAGTCCGAGAAGTGCATTTTCTGCTACCCGCGCATCGAGTCCGGGATGCCGACCGTCTGCTCTGAAACCTGCGTCGGTCGTATTCGTTACCTCGGCGTCCTGCTGTATGACGCGGATGCGATTGAACATGCGGCAAGTACCGAAAATGAGAAAGACCTGTACCAGCGTCAGCTGGATGTGTTCCTTGACCCGCATGATCCGAAAGTTATCGAGCAGGCGCTGAAAGACGGCGTTCCGCAGGGGGTTATCGAAGCCGCCCAGCAGTCGCCGGTTTACAAAATGGCGATGGACTGGAAGCTGGCGCTGCCGCTGCACCCGGAATACCGCACGCTGCCGATGGTCTGGTATGTGCCGCCGCTGTCACCGATTCAGTCGGCCGCGGATGCCGGGGAACTGGGGAGCAACGGGATCCTGCCGGACGTGGAAAGCCTGCGTATTCCGGTACAGTACCTGGCGAACCTGCTGACCGCAGGGGATACCCAGCCGGTACTGCTGGCGCTGAAACGTATGCTGGCGATGCGTCACTTTAAGCGTGCGGAAACCGTTGATGGCGTCGTGGATACCCGCGCGCTGGAGGAGGTCGGTCTGACCGAAGCCCAGGCGCAGGAGATGTACCGCTACCTGGCGATTGCCAACTACGAAGATCGTTTCGTGGTACCGAGCAGCCATCGCGAACAGGCCCGCGACGCCTTCCCGGAAAAAAGCGGTTGCGGCTTTACCTTTGGCGATGGGTGCCACGGGTCGGATAGCCAGTTCAACCTGTTCAACAGCCGTCGTATCGATGCTATCGACGTCACCAGCAAAACGGAGCCGCACCCATGATTGAACTCGTCATCGTGTCGCGCCTGCTTGAGTATCCTGATGCTGCCTTATGGCAGCATCAACAGGAGATGTTCGAGGCGCTGGCAACATCGGAAAGGCTGAGCAAAGAAGATGCCCAGAGCCTGGGCGTTTTCCTGCGCGATTTGACCGCTCTGGACATTCTCGACGCCCAGTCATCCTACAGCGAACTGTTCGATCGCGGACGCGCCACCTCGCTGCTGCTGTTTGAACACGTCCACGGTGAATCTCGCGATCGCGGCCAGGCGATGGTGGATCTGATGGCGCAATACCAGCGCCACGGTTTAGAACTCGACAGCCGCGAACTGCCGGACCATCTGCCGCTGTATCTGGAATATCTGGCGCAGCTGCCGGAGGGCGAAGCCATCGCCGGGCTGCAGGATGTGGCGCCGATCCTCGGTCTGCTCAGCGCGCGTTTGCAGCAGCGTGCCAGCCGCTATGCGGTGCTGTTTGAGCTGCTGCTGAAGCTGGCGAGGACGCAGGTCGACAGCCAGAAAGTGGCGGAAAAAATCGCCGACGAGGTCCGCGACGATACGCCGCAGGCGCTGGATGCGGTGTGGGAAGAAGAACAGGTGAAATTCTTTGCCGATAAGGGCTGCGGCGAGTCAGAAATCGCCGCTCACCAGCGTCGTTTTGCCGGAGCCGTTGCCCCGCAATATTTAGATATCTCTAACGGAGGACAGCAATAATGCACTTCCTGAATATGTTCTTCTTTGACATCTATCCGTACATTGCCGGGTCGGTGTTCCTGATTGGCAGCTGGCTGCGGTATGACTACGGCCAGTATACCTGGCGCGCGGCCTCCAGCCAGATGCTGGACCGCAAAGGGATGAACCTGGCGTCTAATCTGTTCCACATCGGGATTTTGGGTATTTTCGCCGGCCACTTCCTTGGGATGCTGACGCCGCACTGGATGTATGAATCGTTCCTGCCGATCGATGTTAAGCAGAAGATGGCGATGTTTGCCGGCGGCGCCTGCGGCGTGATGACGCTGGTGGGCGGTTTGCTGCTGCTGAAACGCCGTCTGTTCAGCCCGCGCGTTCGCGCAACGACCACCGGCGCGGATATCCTGATCCTCTCTCTGCTGATGGTGCAGTGTGCGCTGGGCCTGTTGACGATTCCGTTCTCTGCCCAGCATATGGACGGCAGTGAAATGATGAAACTTGTCGGCTGGGCGCAATCTGTGGTGACCTTCCACGGCGGGGCGTCGCAGCATCTGGATGGCGTGGCGTTTATCTTCCGCGTGCACCTGGTGCTGGGGATGACGCTGTTTCTGTTGTTCCCGTTCTCCCGCCTGGTCCACATCTGGAGCGCGCCGGTAGAATACCTGACGCGTAAATACCAGATTGCGCGCGCCCGCCGCTAATGGTGCCGCTTGCAGGCGATCAAACCCCGCTACGGCGGGGTTTTTTGTGACTTAACGAGAGCGTTTCCCCCCAGCCCAGGTTATTTCCCGCCGCCGCCAACAGGATCAACGCGCCGCCGGCGAACTGCACCGGCGCCAGCGCATGGTCAAAGAGCAGATAATCGACGACAATCGCCACTATCGGATAGATAAATGAGAGCGAGCCGGTCACGGGCGTGGGGAGTTTCTGAATCGCGCTATACAGCAGCTGGTACATGATACCGGTATGGACCACGCCGAGAATCAACAGATAGTGCCAGGGGAAGGCGGTAGAAAAATCCGGGACGTGCGCTAGCGGCAGCAGCATTATCGTCCCGACGACCACCTGAATAAAGGCAATATGCTGCGGTGGAAGAGGGTGCAGCTTCCGGGTGATTATCGCCGTCAACGCATAGAAAAAGGCGGCGCCGAGGGCTAAAACAATCCCCGCCAGCAGCTGAGCGCCGTGCGGCTGCGCCAGCTCGCTCGACAACAGAACCACCACGCCGATAAACGCTAACCCCAGCCACGCCCATTTGATTGGCTTGACCCGTTCGCCAGTTAATATGCCCATTAATACCAGCATAAACGGCTGCGTGTTGTAGACCACGGTAGCCATGCCGATGGAGATGCGCGCGTAGGCCGCAAACAGCAGCAGCCAGTTGATGACCAGGGCCATCCCGCCCAGTACCGCCAGCAGCAACGTCAGGCGGGTTAACGGGGGGAAAGGCCGCCGGCCGAGAGAGATAAAGCCGAATAAACTCAGGGCGCCAATCAGGCAGCGCCAGAATACCACATCGATAACCGGCAAACCGGAAAGTAAGACGAATACGCCAACCGAACCGGAAATGATCATCGCCAGGCTCATTTGCCAGACGCCTGTCAGCTTGTGTGTCATTTTTCCCCCTCCAGTGTTATGCCGATATTGTCGTTAATCAGATGACAGGTTTAAATGCATGATCTAAGGTAAAGTGGCTATATTGCTTTTATTTATAAGGTAAAGAGGATGGAATGCTTAATTGACAATATCGACCGCGCCATTCTGGCCTGTCTGACGGAAGACGCGCGGATTTCGCTCAAGGTGCTGAGCGCGCGGGTGGGATTGAGCTCTCCGGGTACCGCCGAGCGGGTGAAACGGCTGGAGGAACGTGGGGTCATTCAGGGATACGGCGCCCGGGTTAATCTGGCGGCGCTGGGCTATACCCTGCAGGCGCTGGTGCGCGTCAAACCCTTGCCGGGACTGCTGCAGAAGGTCGATAAATATATTCAGGCGCTGCCGGAATGCATTGAATGTGACAAGGTCACGGGGGAGGATTGCTTCGTGATGCGGCTGGTGGTGCGCGATATCGCCCAGCTCGATACGCTGCTGGATGGTCTGGCGGAACATGCCCAGTGTAATACCTCGGTGGTCAAAAGCTCGCCGGTAGCGCGGCGCCTGCCGCCGATGTAACTGCCCCGGATGGCGGCGTAAACGCCTTATCCGGGCTACCCCTGGTCGAAGCTTCTCATCCTTCCCTGTATGGGCAGAGTATAAGATGGCGGAATTTTTGAGGAATAATAGGTAATCAAAAAAGGATGGTGGTGGGGGAAGGATTATTCGGAGCTGAAGCTCCTCACCCTTCGGGCCGTTGCCTGCGGCAACGTTCTCTCGCTGTTGCTCGAGCCGAACCCGGTCGAAGCTTCTCATCCTTCCCCGTATGGGCAGAATATAAGATGGCGGAATTTTTGGGGAGTAACGGGTAATCAAAAAAGGATGGTGGTGGGGGAAGGATTATTCGGAGCTAAAGCTCCTCACCCTTCGGGCCGTTGCCTGCGGCAACGTTCTCTCGCTGTCGCTCGAGCCGAACCCTGGTCGAAGCTTCTCATCCTTCCCCGTATGGGCAGAGTATAAGATGGCGGAATTTTTGGGGAGTAACGGGTAATCAAAAAAGGATGGTGGTGGGGGAAGGATTCGAACCTTCGAAGTCGATGACGGCAGATTTACAGTCTGCTCCCTTTGGCCGCTCGGGAACCCCACCAGGGGTAGAATCAAATTGTAGGTCATTCAGTAAAATGAATGGTGGTGGGGGAAGGATTATTCGTCGCTTCGCTCCTCACCCTTCGGGACGTTGCCGGTGGCAACGTTCTCTCGCTGTCGCTCGAGTCGAACCTTAAGCGAAGGTTCTTACCCTTCCCGATATGTGCAAATATCATTAACACTCATCGGGGTAACCACCGTGCAGTGGTAAATAATGGTGGTGGGGGAAGGATTCGAACCTTCGAAGTCGATGACGGCAGATTTACAGTCTGCTCCCTTTGGCCGCTCGGGAACCCCACCACGGGGCAATGCTTCGTACTGGCCTGCTTCCTTCTGGGGAAGCGGGGCGCATCATATCAAATGACGCGCCCCTGTAAAGCATTCAGTTGATAAAAATAAACTGGTTGCCTGAATTTTACGCGTAAAGGCGTAAACCTAACCAGTTCATTTCTCTATCGATTAAAGAATAATCGTCCGGTTGCCGTAGACGAATACCCGCTGGGCGAGGACCTGATACAGCGCGCGGCTCAGTACATTTTTCTCAACGTCACGACCCGCCCGCATCATATCTTCCGCGGTGTAGGTGTGATCGACATGAATCACATCCTGCATAATGATCGGACCTTCATCCAGGTTATCGTTAACGTAGTGGGCGGTCGCACCGATAATCTTTACGCCGCGTTCGTAGGCCTGATGATAAGGGCGGGCGCCAATAAAGGCCGGCAGGAATGAGTGGTGAATATTGATGATTTGATTCGGGAAGCGGGAAACAAACTCCGGCGTCAGCACGCGCATGTACTTCGCCAGTACCACATAATCCGGCGTATAGGATTCAATCGCATCGGCCATCTGTTTATCGTGCTCTTCGCGCGTTAACCCTTCGTGACTGACCAGCTGGAACGGAATATCAAAACGCTCAACCAGCGAACGCAGCGTTTCATGGTTGCCGATGACGGCAGCAATCTCGACATCCAGGCCGCCGTAGTTGGCTTTCATCAGCAGATCGCCAAGGCAGTGCGCTTCTTTCGTCACCAGAATAACCACCCGACGGCGACCGGCTGGCGTCAGTTCGCGAATGGAACCCTCGGGGAGGGCGCTATCAAGGTCGGCCAGCAGGATGGCGTCATTGAAAATACCTTCGAGCTCGGTACGCATAAAGAAGCGGCCGGTTCGATGGTCGACGAACTCGTTGTTTTGCACAATATTCAGTTCGTGCTTGTAACAAATATTGGTGATACGCGCGATGAGTCCTTTTTGGTCAGGGCAAATGGTGCGTAGTACTTTACGTTGTAATGAATGCATCGCGAGGAAAATCCTGTAGTGTTTGCAGTTGCTGGCGCCGTTTTATTGGCCGCAGCATTTTTTAAATTTTTTACCTGAGCCGCAAGGGCAGGGGTCGTTACGACCGATTGTCGGTCGCGTGCCGTCGATATAGTACCACCGTCCGTTTTCTTTTAAGAATCTGGAACGTTCAATAATCACGCCGGGGCGGTTATCGTCGCTAAATCGCGCGACGAAACCGACAAAGCCCTCGTCTGGATGGCTGCCCGTATCGGCGGCAAATACGGTTAAGCCTTGCCATTGCGTTTTCACGAAACCCTTTTCCAGATCGGCACGAAACTGCTGCGCCTGGCAAGAGGGGTGCCAGGTTTTGATCAGGTAATCGGCGTCTTTCATGACAAACGCGCTGTAGCGGGAGCGCATCAGGTGTGACGGATCCGGCGCAAGCAGCGAGCCGTTCAGATATCGCTGGCAACATGAGCTATACTCCAGAGCGCTGCCACAGGGGCATAATGGCGACAAGTTGGCCTCCATGGAAAATGTATCACGGCGCCTTGGCGCCAAAGTGTTTTATGTTAACTGAGCTGTGGCAATGATGCTATGTTCGCAGTGGAAGGAAGTATATCGGTAATAATGAGAAAGCTTAAGATTGGCCTGGCGTTAGGTGCGGGCGCCGCCCGCGGGTGGTCGCATATCGGTGCGATCAAAGCGCTACAACGCGCGGGGATTGAAGTTGATATCGTCGCCGGATGTTCTATTGGGGCGCTGGTTGGCGCCGCTTTTGCCTGTAATCGTCTTCCGGTTCTTGAGAAATGGGTCTCCTCTTTTAGTAACTGGGATGTACTGCGATTGATGGATCTCTCCTGGCGTCGCGGTGGTTTGCTGCGCGGTGAGCGCGTCTTCAATCAGTACCGGCAGGTATTACCCATCTCCGGGATTGAACACTGCGACCGGCGCTTTGCCGCGGTGGCAACCAATTTAAGTACCGGCCGGGAGCTGTGGTTTACCGAGGGCGATTTGCACCAGGCCGTACGCGCTTCCTGCAGTATGCCCGGACTGATGTCGCCGGTGATGCACAATGGCTACTGGTTGGTTGACGGCGCGGTGGTGAATCCCGTTCCGGTTTCTCTGGCGCGTGCGCTGGGCGCGGATATCGTCATCGCCGTAGACCTGCAGCATGACGCGCATCTGATGCAGCAGGATATGTGGTCCATTGAAAAGCCACAGCCCGAAGAGGACAAAGATTTCTCCTGGCATTCGCGAATTCGCGCGCGCCTGACCGGCATGACCTCCCGGCGTGCGGCGACGCCGACGGCGATGGAGATTATGTCGACCTCTATTCAGGTCCTGGAAAATCGCCTGAAACGCAATCGCATGGCGGGCGATCCCCCCGACATTCTGCTACAACCCTTTTGCCCACAGATCTCCACGCTTGATTTTCATCGGGCCGGTGAGGCCATTGCTGCCGGGCATCTGGCGGTTGAAAAGAAAATGGATGAACTATTACCTCTGGTGCGCACCGCGGTGTGACACCCTTTGTCTGAGACTTAAGTAAATTCTGACGGGCGATAGTGTGAATTGCATGCCACTATTTAATTATCGTCAGCCAGAGGAGAGACCATGACGCAGCCATTGGCGGGAAAACAGATTCTGATAGTTGAAGACGAAGCCGTTTTCCGCTCGCTCTTGCACTCCTGGCTCACTTCGCTGGGTGCGACAACCGTGCAGGCGGAGGACGGCGTTGAAGCTCTCCAGAAGATGGCCGAGTCAAAACCCGACCTGATGATCTGCGACATATCGATGCCGCGAATGAATGGCCTCCAGCTGGTGGAGTATCTGCGTAGCCAGGGCGAACAGCTGCCGATTCTGATGATTTCGGCGACGGAAAATATGGCGGACATCGCCAAAGCGCTGCGTCTTGGCGTTCAGGATGTGCTGTTAAAACCGGTAAAGGATTTTAATCGCCTGCGCGAAACGGTGTATGCCTGTTTGTACCCCAATATGTTCAATTCGCGGGTAGAAGAAGAAGAGCGGTTGTTTGAGGACTGGGATGCGCTGGTGAGCGACCCGAAGGCCGCGTCGAGACTGCTGCAGGAACTACAGCCCCCGGTACAGCAGGAAATATCGAAGTGCCGGATTCATTATCGCCAGCTGGTGTCAGCCGATAAGCCCGGCCTGGTGCTGGATATTGCGCCATTATCAGAAAACGATCTGGCCTTTTATTGTCTGGATGTCACACGCGCCGGTGATAATGGGGTGCTTGCCGCGTTATTGCTGCGGGCGCTGTTTAATGGTTTGTTGCAAGAACAGCTCGCCCATCAGGGGCAGCGTTTACCTGAAATGGGCAACCTGTTAAAACAGGTCAACCAATTACTGCGCCAGGCGAATTTACCCGGGCAATTTCCGTTGCTGGTGGGCTATTACCATAGCGGTTTGAAAAATTTGATATTGGTTTCTGCGGGCCTGAATGGCACCCTCAATACCGGGGAACATCAGGTGCAGATTAGCAATGGCGTTCCGTTAGGCACATTGGGTAATGCCTATCTCAATCAAATTAGTCAACGCTGCGCATCATGGCAGTGCCAAATTTGGGGGGGAGGCGGGCGTTTACGCCTGATGTTGTCTGCGGAATGAACAGTTGGGGGTTATTTTTACGCTGGTAGGATTACCAGCCTCTGTTTTGCAGTGGTACTATCGTTGAGATTTATAAGTAAAAGTCCTAATTCGCGGGCATCCAAACCTTTTCAGACCAGGTTTGCCTGAGTGGGCTGATATACTCGATGCGTTAATATTAACGGAAAGTTTAAAAAACGAACAGTCCAGGAGATTTCAATGGCTGCCCTTAATTCTAAAGTAAGAAAAGCTGTTATCCCGGTTGCGGGATTAGGCACCAGGATGCTACCCGCCACCAAGGCTATTCCGAAAGAAATGCTGCCACTGGTAGATAAGCCTTTAATTCAGTACGTTGTTAACGAATGTATTGCGGCCGGGATTACTGAAATTGTCCTGGTGACCCACTCTTCAAAAAACTCTATCGAAAACCATTTTGATACCAGTTTTGAACTGGAAGCGATGCTGGAAAAACGTGTTAAACGCCAGCTGCTGGAAGAAGTACAATCTATTTGCCCGCCGCATGTCACCATTATGCAGGTTCGTCAGGGGCTGGCGAAAGGTCTCGGCCACGCGGTTCTCTGCGCGCATCCGGTGGTGGGCGATGAGCCGGTTGCGGTTATTCTGCCAGACGTTATTCTGGATGAATTCGAATCCGATCTTTCCCGCGATAACCTGGCGGAAATGATCGCGCGCTTTGATGAAACGGGATCCAGCCAGATCATGGTTGAGCCTGTCGCTGACGTGACCGCGTATGGCGTGGTTGACTGCAAAGGCGAGTCACTGCAGCCGGGTGAAAGCGTGCCGATGGTTGGCGTGGTCGAGAAGCCGAAAGCGGATGTTGCGCCGTCTAATCTTGCCGTCGTTGGCCGCTATGTGCTGAGCGCGGATATTTGGCCGCTGCTGGCAAAAACGCCTCCGGGAGCCGGTGATGAAATCCAGCTGACCGACGCTATCGATATGCTGATCGAGAAGGAAACGGTTGAAGCCTATCATATGAAAGGCAAGAGCCATGACTGCGGTAATAAACTGGGTTATATGCAGGCTTTCGTGGAATATGGCATTCGTCATAAATCCCTCGGCCCGGATTTTAAAGCCTGGCTGGAAAAAGCGGTAGCGAAGTAATCGTTTTCAATAGCCATGATAGCCGGGGAGCGAGTATCGTTTCCCGGTTTTTTTATGCCTGAGTCGTAGATAAAAAAAATCCCGCCGCGGCGGGATTTTTTTCAAATACAGATCGATTAAAGCAGGAAATCGTCGAGGGTTTTACCCTGCTCGTCCATTGCTTTTTTGATCACTGCCGGAGTGCGGCCTTGACCCGTCCAGGTTTTGGTTTCGCCGTTTTCATCAACGTAGCTGTATTTAGCCGGACGCGCAGCGCGTTTAGCTTTGGTACCCGCTTTTACTGCCGCCATTGTGCTCAGCAGTTCATTTGGATCGATGCCATCAGCAATCAGCATTTCACGGTATTGTTGCAGTTTACGGGTACGCTCTTCAATTTCAGCAGCCGCAGCGCTTTCTTCTTCGCGACGTTCGTTAACGACAACTTCTAATTTTTCCAGCATTTCTTCTAGCGTTTCAAGGGTGCATTCTCTTGCCTGCGCACGAAGAGTACGGATGTTGTTCAAAATTTTAAGTGCTTCGCTCATTGTAGTAATCTCAAACTTATATTGTGGGGTGGTTTGTTGAACTAATAATAGAGCGATATAATCAGATGTGCAATAGGGTAGAATGTAAGGAATTCAAAATTACTTGTTATTTGTCGCGGCAATTAATTAATTTAAGTTAAATTTTTCGTGCGACCTCACATCTTTTTCGCTTATAGATGAGTGGCAACCTTAAGCTAAAACCCTGAGATAGTATGCTTTTCTATGCGGGGCGGGAGTAAAATTATACTTTGCAGGGATAAATATCCCCCTTCAGTATTAGCGTATTATACCCGTCATACTTCAGGTTACCACTGCGTTGACTACCTTCGTTCACCCGAATCACTGACCAGAGTAAACTCATCGACGCTCGCGCACTTGTCGGCTTACGGCAACTCGAATTATTTAGGGTAGCGTTACGATGATGTTTAATATAACGCACGGAGCCACAACCGTTATAGCCGCCGGAAAAATGCCATGATTCGCACAAAAGGACAATCAGCGCCGGTGGCGAGGATATGTCAGCTGGACAAATTGCAGCCACCGCCATTCAATAAAGAACCTTAATCTATCGCCCCACCGGTGGGCTAACATTCAGCGCGATCTCCCCTTTGAAAGCGCGGATAACAACAGAAAATATGCTACAATTTTGCCGCGATAAAACACATTGATTGGGGTTATGCAGCCGATGGCTCAACTTTATTTCTACTATTCTGCAATGAACGCAGGCAAGTCGACCGCCTTGTTGCAGTCTTCGTACAATTATCAAGAGCGCGGCATGCGTGCCTTGGTTTATACCGCTGAAATTGACGATCGCTTTGGCTCCGGCAAGGTCAGTTCACGAATCGGCCTCTCATCGCCGGCGAGACTGTTTAACCCTCAAACAGCACTGTTTACCGATATTGCGGCTGAGCATGCGCAGCAGCCTGTGCATTGCGTTCTGGTGGATGAAAGCCAGTTTCTGACTCGTGAGCAGGTGCACGAATTGTCAGAGGTTGTCGACCAGCTGGATATTCCGGTGTTGTGTTACGGTCTGCGAACGGATTTCCGCGGGGAATTGTTTAGCGGCAGCCAGTATTTATTGGCGTGGTCCGATAAGCTGGTTGAATTAAAAACCATCTGCTTCTGCGGCCGTAAAGCCAGTATGGTTTTGCGTCTCGATCAGGAAGGTCGGCCTTACAATGAAGGCGAACAGGTGGTGATTGGCGGTAATGAGCGCTATGTGTCCGTCTGTCGTAAGCATTATAAAGAAGCGCTAAGTGAAGGCTCTTTAACGCGCGTGCAGAGTAAGCACCGCCTGGGCTGAATTCTTCCCGTTCAGCGGCTCTCAGGCGCATTCACGGCGCCTGTTGAGGCCCGGGTAGCACTCCCCACACTTCCTCAATCGACACACCTCTCTGTGGCGTTTATGCCGCGCTCTTGCTGCCGGTGCCGCATAAGGCTCTTTCCACGGTGAATCGGCTCATCGCCATCGCGGATGAATGGTATGGGGTGTTTAAAGCGTCGCCCGTTTTTCTCCGGGATAACGCTGGAAACAAATTCACGTCAGCAGACGATGAATAAAAAAAGCCCCATCCGGAGATGAGGCTTTTATGGTGGTTACCTGGGTCGATTAAGCGGATTTTTTCGCTTTTTTATCGGCTTTCGGTGCTGCTATCGTTTCTTTTTTCGCGGCAGCTTCGCCTTCGCTGAACTCGTTACCGTAGAAGGTATCCAGCAGAATCTGTTTCAGCTCGGAGATCAGCGGGTAGCGCGGGTTAGCGCCGGTGCACTGGTCATCGAATGCATCTTCAGACAGCTTGTCAACGTGGGCCAGGAAGTCAGCTTCCTGTACGCCAGCTTCACGGATAGATTTAGGAATACCCAGTTCAGCTTTCAGGCTTTCCAGCCATGCCAGCAGTTTTTCAATTTTCGCTGCGGTACGGTCGCCCGGCGCGCTCAGCCCCAGGTGGTCGGCAATCTCAGCGTAACGACGGCGAGCCTGCGGACGGTCATACTGGCTGAATGCAGTCTGTTTCGTCGGGTTATCGTTCGCGTTGTAACGAATAACGTTACAAATCAGCAGGGCGTTGGCCAGACCATGCGGAATGTGGAACTGAGAACCCAGCTTGTGCGCCATGGAGTGACATACCCCGAGGAAGGCGTTAGCAAACGCGATACCGGCAATAGTCGCTGCACTGTGCACGCGTTCACGTGCTACCGGGTTCTTCGAACCTTCGTGGTAGGACGCTGGCAGGTACTCTTTCAGCAGTTTCAGTGCCTGCAGGGCCTGCCCATCGGAGAACTCAGATGCCAGTACCGAAACATAGGCTTCCAGGGCGTGAGTAACCGCATCAAGACCACCGAAAGCACACAGGGACTTCGGCATATCCATGACGAGGTTCGCATCGACAATTGCGACATCCGGAGTCAGCGCGTAGTCTGCCAGCGGATATTTCTGCCCAGTCGCGTCGTCGGTGACGACCGCGAACGGAGTCACTTCAGAACCGGTACCGGAAGTGGTGGTGACGGCGATCATTTTCGCTTTCACGCCCATTTTCGGGAACTTGTAGATACGTTTACGGATGTCCATAAAGCGCAGCGCCAGGTCCTCGAAGTGGGTTTCCGGATGTTCGTACATCACCCACATGATTTTCGCAGCATCCATCGGGGAACCACCGCCCAGGGCGATGATAACGTCCGGCTTGAAGGAGTTCGCCAGGTCTGCGCCTTTACGCACAACGGTCAGCGTCGGGTCCGCTTCAACTTCAAAGAAGACTTCGGTTTCAACACCGGATGCTTTCAGCACCGAGGTGATCTGGTCAGCGTAACCGTTGTTGAACAGGAAGCGGTCAGTCACAATCAGCGCACGTTTGTGACCATCAGTAATCACTTCATCCAGTGCGATTGGCAGTGAGCCACGACGGAAGTAGATAGATTTCGGAAGTTTGTGCCACAACATGTTTTCAGCTCGCTTAGCAACGGTTTTCTTGTTGATCAGGTGTTTTGGACCAACGTTTTCAGAGATGGAGTTACCACCCCAGGAACCACAACCCAGAGTCAGGGAAGGCGCGAGTTTAAAGTTGTACAGGTCACCGATACCACCCTGAGAAGCCGGGGTGTTAATCAGGATACGTGCGGTTTTCATCATCTGGCCGAAGTACGCGACGCGAGCCGGCTGGTTGTCCTGGTCGGTGTACAGGCAAGAGGTATGGCCGATCCCGCCCATCGCCACCAGTTTTTCCGCTTTATCCACTGCGTCTTCGAAGTTCTTCGCACGGTACATCGCCAGGGTCGGAGACAGTTTTTCGTGAGCAAACGGCTCGCTTTCGTCAACGTCGGTGACTTCGCCAATCAGGATCTTGGTGGTAGCCGGGACGGTGAAGCCTGCCAGTTCAGCAATTTTGTATGCCGGCTGACCCACGATCGCGGCGTTCAGCGCGCCGTTCTTCAGAATGATGTCCTGAACCGCTTTCAGCTCTTTACCCTGCAGCAGGTAGCCGCCGTGGCTGGCGAAACGCTCGCGAACCGCGTCATAAACCGAGTCAACAACGACCACGGACTGCTCGGAAGCACAGATAACGCCGTTATCGAAGGTTTTAGACATCAGCACGGAAGCGACCGCTCGTTTAACGTCCGCGGTTTCGTCGATCACCACCGGAGTATTACCTGCGCCAACGCCGATGGCCGGTTTACCGGAGCTATAGGCCGCTTTAACCATGCCTGGACCACCGGTCGCAAGGATCAGGTTAATATCCGGGTGATGCATCAGCGCGTTGGACAGCTCAACGGACGGTTGGTCGATCCAGCCGATCAGATCTTTCGGCGCACCGGCAGCGATCGCCGCCTGCAGAACGATATCAGCCGCTTTATTCGTTGCATCTTTCGCACGCGGGTGTGGGGAGAAGATGATCGCGTTGCGGGTCTTCAGGCTGATCAGTGATTTAAAGATTGCTGTAGAAGTCGGGTTGGTTGTCGGTACGATACCGCAAATAATACCGATAGGTTCAGCGATGGTAATGGTACCGAAAGTGTCGTCTTCAGAGAGAACACCGCAGGTTTTTTCATCTTTATAAGCGTTGTAAATGTATTCGGAAGCGAAGTGGTTTTTGATCACTTTGTCTTCGACAATGCCCATGCCAGATTCGGCAACGGCCATTTTTGCGAGAGGGATTCGAGCATCTGCGGCGGCCAAAGCGGCGGCACGGAAGATCTTATCAACTTGTTCTTGAGTGAAACTGGCATATTCACGCTGGGCTTTTTTTACGCGCTCTACAAGTGCGTTAAGTTCAGCGACATTAGTAACAGCCATAATGCTCTCCTGATAATGTTAAACTTTTTTAGTAAATCAGTAGCTCGATTTGTCAGTATAGACAGGGTGTTAACAGCTTGCATCTTAATGTTAACGTATCGATTTTGGCCCCGCTGACTTCATTGATTTACTAACTAAGCTTGAGATCTGTAATTCTCAGGTACCGCTGTATTGCACTCTCTTGGTGTGAACAAGATTACTCACTTCTGAGTACGATTTACTGATTTAGATCAAGTTTGCGTGAAGCTGACACCTTTCAGCAGTCTATTTTTTAACCGATCAAATCAAGTGTGGCGATAGATATGCAAAATAAGTGAATAGGTAGCGATCGTTAAGCAACGCTATAACATGCGATTTTGTCACAGCGATATGCATATTTGAGATGAATTATGCTATTAAAAAGCGTATCTTCTGCGCGAATATTTTATGCTATTAACTGTCAACAGCCATTTTTAATGATGCTGCGGAGCGCACTGTGACTCAACCGTTGTTTGATTTTTCAGCTTATTTCAAGTTTTTCATTGGGTTATTTGCGCTGGTTAACCCGGTGGGCATCATACCCGTCTTCATTAGTATGACCAGCTACCAGACGGCAGCGATCCGCAATAAGACTAACCTGACTGCCAATCTCTCGGTGGCGATCATTCTGCTGACTTCCCTCTTTCTGGGTGATGCGATTTTGCAAATCTTCGGCATTTCTATTGATTCATTCCGCATTGCCGGCGGGATCCTGGTGGTTACCATCGCGATGTCGATGATTAGCGGCAAGCTGGGGGAAGATAAGCAAAATAAGCAGGAGAAATCAGAAACGGCGATTCGTGAAAGTATTGGCGTGGTTCCCCTGGCGCTGCCTTTAATGGCGGGGCCGGGAGCGATCAGTTCAACTATCGTCTGGGGGACGCGTTACCACACGGTCGCGAATCTTTTGGGCTTCTCAGTGGCGATCGCTCTTTTTGCCTTGTGCTGCTGGGGGATTTTCCGCATCGCGCCATGGCTGGTCCGTCTGCTGGGGCAAACGGGAATCAACGTCATTACGCGTATTATGGGGCTTCTGCTGATGGCGCTGGGGATTGAGTTTATCGTCACCGGAATAAAAGCGCTGTTTCCTGGTCTGCTGGCTTAAACCAATGAATACGATGCGGAGCTTAGCGCTCCGCGTTTGCTTCATTATTAGCAAAAGATATTAACAAAGGTGATATAGCCGCGAAAGATAACTTTTGGTAATGGTTTTAAAAAACATTATTAATCAATTCTTTATGTCGTTTTCCTGCTTTCTGCTGTCTGCGCCTCACATCCCAGCCATTGTTATTTTCTTCACATCATTCTCTGGCGCTTGCCGTTGGATAATTGAAATGATATTAGTAATTTCACTATCGGTGTAGATGAATGTGCTAAAAAATAACCTATTGTTAAATTTTCGTACAAAAAAGCATCTTAATGCCATATCGCGGGATGTAGAACGACAGGGTAATCGTATCTGCATGAAAAATATCGATTTTAAAGATTTTTCCGCGTCAGAAGTGGACAAAATCCCGGCGCGGAAAGCGCCATAAAAGAGAATCCGGTAACATATTTGCAAATTGCATTGGCGGAGGCGAAAGCCTTTTGGTACTTTCCGGCGTGTTCGATAACCGAATAATACGCGTAAATGAGAATTATTATTAAATAACTCGTTGCGAATAAAAAACCCCGACCGCGGGGAGAAAGAATCGACGTCAAGGTTGCCGTTTGAGCAGCCGTAATAAATAAGTCGGTGATAGCAAGCACTAAAGTCTGACAGCAGCATAAACTCCTGCACTGTACAGAATCCCGCAAGGGGAAAAAACAGGCTGGTTATATAGCCAGTAATTATAATGAATGGAGTAACAACGCAATGACCATCATCACAAGAAAAAGCCTTATTGCAGCAGGTGTTCTCGCTGCATTTATTGCAGGAAACGCAGCGGCGGCAGATGTGCCAGCAGGTGTCTCGTTAGCAGCAAAGCAGACCATTGTGCGTAACAGCGGCGCAGAGCCGCAGTCGCTGGACCCCGATAAAATCGAAGGGGTGCCGGAATCCAATATTAGCCGCGACCTGTTTGAAGGTCTGCTGGTAACGTCGCCAGTCGATGGACATCCGGTTCCGGGCGTCGCTGAGAGCTGGGACAATAAAGATTTTAAAGTGTGGACCTTCCATCTGCGTAAAGACGCGAAATGGTCCAACGGCGAGCCGGTAACGGCGCAGGATTTTGTTTATAGCTGGCAACGTCTGGTGGATCCGAAAACCGCCTCTCCGTATGCGAGCTATCCGCAGTATGGCCATATTGTCAACGTCGATGAGATTATCGACGGTAAAAAGGCACCGACCGAACTGGGCGTGAAGGCTATTGACGATCACACGCTGGAGGTCACCCTCAGCGAAGCCGTCCCTTATTTCTATAAGCTGCTGGTCAACTCATCCATGTCTCCGGTTTATAAACCTGCCATCGAGAAGTTTGGCGAGAAGTGGACTCAGCCTGCCAATATTGTATCCAACGGCGCTTATAAACTGAAAGATTGGGTCGTTAACGAACGTATCGTTATGGAACGTAATACTCACTACTGGAACAACAGCAAAACGGTTATTGATGAAGTGACCTGGCTGCCGACCTCTTCCGAAGTGACCTACGTTAACCGCTACCGCAGTGGCGAACTGGATATGACTTATAACCAGCTGCCTATTGAGCTGTTCCAGAAGCTGAAAAAAGAAATTCCAAATGAACTGCACGTGGATCCGTATCTGTGCACCTACTATTACGAGATTAATAACCAGAAAGCGCCATTTACCGATCCGCGCGTGCGTACCGCGCTCAAGATGGGACTCGACCGCGATATTATTGCGAATAAAGTAAAAGGTCAGGGGGATATTCCGGCCTATGGCTATACGCCGCCGTATACCGACAGCGCGAAGCTGACCGTTCCTGAGTGGTTTAAATGGTCGCAGGAAAAACGCAACGAAGAGGCGAAAAAGCTGCTGGCTGAAGCTGGCTACACGGCTGACAAACCGTTGTCCTTCAACCTGCTGTACAACACGTCCGATCTGCACAAAAAGCTGGCGATCGCCGCCGCCTCCATCTGGAAGAAAAATCTTGGTGTAGACGTCAAGCTGGAAAACCAGGAATGGAAAACCTTCCTCGACACGCGTCATCAGGGGACCTATGACGTGGCGCGCGCGGGCTGGTGTGCAGACTATAACGAACCAACCTCCTTCCTGAATACCATGCTGTCCGACAGCTCGATGAACACCGCGCACTATAAGAGCCCGGCGTTCGATAAGATCATGACAGAAAGCACTAAGGCAACGGACGAGGCTCAGCGTACGGCCCTGTATGATAAAGCCGAGCAGCAGTTGGATAAAGATTCAGCCATCGTTCCAGTTTATTACTACGTGAACGCCCGTCTGGTGAAACCGTGGGTTGGCGGCTACACCGGTAAAGATCCGATGGATAACGTCTATACCAAAGATCTTTATATTATTAAGCATTAATGGCAACAGGTGGGGCAGTCAGTGACTGCCCCACAGTGTCTTATTTGAGAGCAGTGCAAAGGCACACGCCAGAAGGTACGGGCAATGTTAAAATTTATTCTACGTCGTTGTCTGGAAGCGATTCCGACGCTATTTATTCTTATTACGATTTCCTTCTTTATGATGCGCCTGGCTCCGGGAAGTCCGTTTACCGGAGAGCGGCAGCTCCCGCCGGAAGTGATGGCGAACATCGAAGCGAAATATCATCTGAACGATCCTATTTCCACGCAATATTTCAGCTATCTGAAACAGCTTGCGCATGGTGATTTTGGACCGTCGTTTAAATACAAAGATTATTCCGTTAATGATCTGGTGGCGGGGAGCTTTCCCGTTTCGGCAAAATTAGGCGCCGCGGCATTTTTTCTGGCGGTGATTTTCGGCGTTACTGCCGGGGTAATTGCGGCGCTGAAGCAAAACACGAAATGGGATTATGCGGTGATGGGGGTGGCGATGACCGGGGTGGTGATACCCAGCTTTGTCGTCGCACCGCTGCTGGTGCTGATATTCGCCATCACCCTGCACTGGTTACCCGGTGGCGGCTGGAACGGCGGGGCGCTGAAATTTATGATTCTGCCGATGGTGGCGCTGTCGCTCGCCTATATCGCCAGCATCGCGCGTATTACCCGCGGCTCGATGATTGAAGTCCTGCATTCCAACTTTATCCGCACCGCGCGGGCAAAAGGGTTGCCGATGCGGCGCATTATTTTCCGTCATGCGCTGAAACCGGCGCTGCTGCCCGTCCTGTCTTATATGGGCCCGGCATTTGTGGGGATCATCACCGGCTCAATGGTCATCGAAACCATCTACGGTCTTCCAGGTATCGGTCAGCTGTTCGTCAATGGCGCGCTTAACCGCGACTATTCACTGGTGCTGAGTCTGACTATCCTGGTCGGCGCGCTGACTATTCTGTTTAACGCGATCGTCGACGTGCTGTATGCCGTTATCGATCCGAAGATTCGCTATTGAAGCTGGGGTTCGCCATGATGTTAAGTAAGAAAAACAACGAGGCGCTGGAGAACTTCAGTGAAAAACTGGAAGTTGAAGGACGTAGCCTGTGGCAGGATGCCCGCCGTCGCTTTATGCATAACCGCGCCGCCGTTGCCAGCCTGATTGTGCTGGTGATTATCGCGCTGTTCGTGACCATTGCGCCCATGGTGTCGCAGTTTTCCTATTTCGATACCGACTGGGGCATGATGTCCAGCGCGCCGGATATGGAGTCCGGTCACTACTTTGGTACCGACTCTTCCGGCCGCGACCTGCTGGTCCGTGTGGCTATCGGCGGACGTATCTCGCTGATGGTCGGCGTCGCCGCCGCGCTGGTGGCGGTGATTCTCGGTACGCTCTACGGTTCGCTCTCCGGCTATCTGGGCGGCAAAGTGGATTCGGTGATGATGCGTCTGCTGGAGATCCTCAACTCCTTCCCGTTCATGTTCTTCGTCATCCTCCTTGTCACCTTCTTTGGGCAGAATATCCTGCTGATTTTCGTCGCTATCGGGATGGTCTCCTGGCTCGATATGGCGCGTATTGTTCGTGGCCAGACGCTGAGCCTGAAGCGCAAAGAGTTTATTGAAGCGGCGCAGGTCGGTGGGGTGTCAACGTTCAGTATTGTGGTGCGCCATATCGTGCCTAACGTACTGGGTGTGGTGGTGGTCTACGCCTCGCTGCTGGTGCCGAGCATGATCCTGTTCGAATCCTTCTTAAGCTTCCTTGGCCTGGGGACTCAGGAACCGCTGAGCAGCTGGGGGGCGTTACTCAGCGATGGCGCGAACTCGATGGAAGTCTCGCCGTGGCTGCTGCTATTTCCCGCGGGGTTCCTGGTGGTGACGCTATTTTGTTTTAACTTTATCGGCGATGGCCTGCGTGATGCCCTCGACCCGAAAGATCGCTAAGGAGCGCCGTCATGAGCATAATTGAAACGGCAAAAGCGCCGCAGGCGCAGCAACAATCCGGGCTGCTGCTGGATGTCAAAGATCTGCGCGTAACCTTTACCACGCCAGATGGCGATGTCACGGCGGTAAACGATCTCAACTTTAGCCTGCGGGCGGGAGAAACGCTGGGTATCGTCGGCGAGTCGGGATCCGGCAAGTCGCAGACCGCTTTCGCCCTGATGGGGCTGCTGGCCTCCAACGGCCATATCGGCGGGTCGGCTCTGTTTAACGGCCGCCAGATCCTCAATCTGCCGGAACATGAGCTGAATAAGCTGCGCGCCGAGCAAATTTCAATGATATTCCAGGATCCGATGACCTCCCTGAACCCGTATATGCGAGTCGGCGAGCAGCTCATGGAGGTCCTGATGCTGCATAAAAATCTGGGCAAAGCCGAAGCGTTTGAAGAGTCGGTGAAGATGCTGGATGCGGTGAAAATGCCGGAAGCGCGGAAGCGTATGAAAATGTACCCGCACGAGTTTTCCGGCGGCATGCGCCAGCGTGTGATGATCGCCATGGCCTTGTTGTGCCGGCCTAAGTTGCTGATTGCCGATGAACCGACCACCGCCCTGGATGTCACGGTCCAGGCGCAAATCATGACGTTGTTGAACGAGCTAAAACGCGAATTCAATACCGCGATCGTGATGATTACCCACGATCTCGGCGTGGTGGCCGGGATCTGCGACAAGGTACTGGTGATGTACGCCGGGCGCACCATGGAATACGGCCTGGCGCGGGATGTCTTTTATCATCCTTCGCATCCGTATTCTATCGGCCTGCTGAATGCGGTTCCGCGTCTGGATGCGGAAGGTGAGTCGCTGTTGACCATTCCCGGCAACCCGCCAAACCTGCTGCGTTTGCCAAAAGGCTGCCCGTTCCAGCCGCGTTGTCCGCATGCGATGGAGATTTGTCATAGCGCTCCACCTCTTGAGGAGTTTGCACCGGGCCGCTTGCGCGCCTGCTTTCAACCAGTAGGGGATCTGCTATGAACGCCGTAACGGAACAAAGAAAAGTCCTGCTCGAAATCGCCGATTTGAAAGTCCATTTCGATATCAAGGACGGTAAACAGTGGTTCTGGCAGCCTGCTAAAACGCTGAAAGCGGTGGATGGGGTGACGCTGCGCCTCTACGAAGGGGAAACCCTGGGCGTGGTTGGGGAATCCGGCTGTGGTAAATCGACCTTTGCCCGCGCGATTATTGGTCTGGTCAAAGCGACCGACGGCAAAGTGGCCTGGCTTGGTAAAGATCTGTTAGGTATGAAGCAGGAAGAGTGGCGCGCCGTGCGCAGCGATATCCAGATGATCTTCCAGGATCCTCTGGCCTCGCTGAATCCACGAATGACCATCGGTGAAATTATTGCCGAGCCGCTGCGCACCTATCATCCGAAAATGGCGCGTCAGGAGGTCCGTGACCGGGTCAAAGCGATGATGATGAAAGTCGGCCTGCTGCCGAACCTGATTAACCGCTATCCGCACGAGTTCTCCGGCGGGCAATGTCAGCGTATCGGGATTGCCCGCGCGCTGATCCTTGAGCCGAAGCTGATTATCTGTGATGAGCCGGTCTCGGCGCTGGACGTCTCGATTCAGGCTCAGGTGGTCAACCTGCTGCAACAGCTGCAACGCGAAATGGGGCTGTCGCTGATTTTCATCGCCCACGACCTGGCGGTGGTGAAGCACATTTCCGATCGTGTTCTGGTGATGTATCTGGGCCACGCCGTGGAGCTGGGCACCTACGATGAGGTGTACCACAACCCGCTGCACCCTTATACCAAAGCGCTGATGTCCGCGGTGCCGGTGCCGGACCCGGATCTGGAAAAAAACAAAACCATCCAGCTGCTGGAAGGCGAGTTGCCTTCGCCGATTAACCCGCCGTCGGGATGCGTTTTCCGCACGCGCTGCCCGATAGCCGGGCCGGAATGCGCTAAAACGCGGCCGGTGCTGGAGGGCAGTTTCCGTCATGCGGTTTCCTGCCTCAAGGTAGACCCGTTATAATCTCCGGGGCTGACGTAGGTCGGCCCTTTTTTCTGCGAGATTAACGTGGTTGTCACTTTTGGCAACGCCCGCGGCGGTGAATTGTCGAAGCCGGCGCGAGAAGGAAAATAAAATGGCTGCCGGGGAGATGAGCGGCAGCCATTGTTTATATGCAGCGATACTGAAGCGGAAGCTTATTCACGCCACAGAATGTGGCACAGCTTATGATCTTTTTCACGGCACAGCAGCACGCGAGCAAAGATATCGTTAATCTCGCCGCCATCGGTATCGGCCAGGCCAATCACCACTTCAGCGAAAAAGTCCGGGTTGAGGTCATAGTCGACATGTTCTTGCCAGTCCGCCGCCGGGTCAAACAGCTCGGCGCCGCCGCGTTCTTCAAACTGCAGGTTGAAAAGAATGATATCGGCCGGGTCGAGGTTATCCGCCGCCAGCTCGAGAAAGATATCGTAAGCCTGCTCAAGCGTTTCATCTTCGGTCAGGCGATTGTTTAAATCCATATCCATGATTGCTACCCATTAAACATCTGATTGGCACGTTTTACAGCAACGGACTGAAGAAGTAAAACAGTCGCTCGGTGATCCGCTGCCAGAGCGGACGTTTTAACCACAGGCGGGCATCCAGCAGGCGCGAACGGGAAATATAATCATCCTGCACGGCCGCCAGATCGCCGCCGAACCCGACATCGTCGATCACCAGGGTGATTTCGAAATTGAGCCACAGGCTGCGCATATCGAGATTCACGGTACCGACCAGGCTAAGCTCGCCGTCCACCAGTACGCTTTTGGTATGAAGCAGGCCGCCTTCGAACTGGTAAATTTTCACCCCGGCGGCCAGCAGTTCGGTAAAGAAGGCGCGGCTGGCCCAGCCGACCAGCAGCGAGTCATTCTTACGCGGTAAAATAATGCTGACGTCGACACCGCGCTGGGCCGCAGTACAAATCGCATGGAGCAGATCGTCGCTGGGCACGAAGTAGGGGGTGGTCATGATCAGATATTCTTTGGCCGAATAGGCTGCGGTCAGCAGCGCCTGATGAATCAGGTCTTCCGGGAAACCGGGGCCGGAGGCGATCGTGTGGATGGTGTGTCCGCTGGCTTCCTCAAAGGGCATAATATTGACATCCGGCGGCGGCGGTAAAATACGCTTACCGGTTTCAATTTCCCAGTCGCAGGAGTAAACGATACCCATCGCGGTCGCGACCGGGCCTTCCATCCGCGCCATCAAATCAATCCACTGGCCCACGCCAGAATCCTGCTTAAAGAAGCGTGGGTCAACCAGGTTCATACTGCCGGTATAGGCAATATAGTTATCAATCATCACCATTTTACGATGCTGGCGCAGGTCCATCCGGCGCAGGAAAACACGCATCAGATTGACCTTCAGCGCTTCGACGACTTCGATGCCGGCGTTACGCATCATCGCCGCCCACGGGCTGCGGAAAAAGGCGACGCTGCCGGCGGAGTCCAGCATCAGGCGGCAGTGGACGCCGCGCCGCGCCGCGGCCATCAGTGACTCTGCGACCTGATCGGCCATTCCGCCCGGCTGCCAGATGTAAAACACCATCTCGATATTGTGGCGGGCCAGCTGGATATCGCGAATCAGCGCCTGCATGACGTCGTCAGATTCGGTGAGCAGCTGCAGCTGGTTGCCTTTGACGCCGGCTATCCCCTGGCGAAGTTCACAAAGTTTGAACAGCGACTCGGCTACCGGGCTGTTGTCATCGGCAAAAATATGTTTGCAGGCTTTGAGGTCATTGAGCCATTTGGCCGTCGAAGGCCACATCGCGCGGGCTCGTTCCGCCCGGCGTTTGCCGAGGTGCAGTTCGCCAAAGGAGAGATAGGCAATAATACCGACCAGCGGGAGAATATAGATAATCAGCAGCCATGCCATTGCTGAGGGGACGGCGCGCCGTTTCATGAGTATGCGTAACGTTACACCGGCGATGAGTAACCAGTAACCGAGGATGACCAGCCAGTTCACCACCGTGTAAAAGGTTGTCATAAATGAAAAATCCTTTTGAATGACTTTATGTCATGAGTTTACGCATCAACATTCATCTGGCAAATAAAAACGCAGCGAAAGCGTTGGTCAGCCAGATGCATCGGTTTATAATGTGGTCTGTTTTCACTCGTAGAGTAGTAGCAATGAAGCGTAGTAGAACGGAAGTAGGGCGCTGGCGCATGCTAAGACAGGTGAGTCGCCGTAAATCGCGCTGGCTGGAAGCCCAGTCGCGCCGCAATATGCGCATCCTTTCCATCCGGAAGGAACTGGTGAAACGACAACGTGGTTCCCTGCTGTTTGTCTTCACTGAGTACTGATATAAAAGGCACCGTCTATGGTGCCTCTGTTATTTTGCTGCCGGGTGGCCTCAGAATACCTTTTTGTAAGGCTTCACGGAGACGTTCTGATAAACGCCCGCGGCAATGTAAGGGTCATCATTTGCCCATGCCTGCGCCACTTCCAGTGATTCGAACTCCGCAATCACCGTTGAACCGGTAAATCCTGCAGCGCCAGGCTCATTGCTGTCGACGGCAGGCATGGGCCCGGCGGTCAGCAGACGGCCTTCATCATGTAATAGTTGTAAACGTGCCAGGTGGGCGGGGCGTACCGACAAGCGCTTTTCCAGGGAATCGGCGATGTCTTCAGCGTAGATAACGTAAAGCACGGCAAGGCTCCTTATCAATAAACAGGCGAATCACGTTAAGTGAATCCGCCGTGGACTGCAACGCAAAGATGCTCATCGGCTTAAAATGCCCTGTTTTGGGGAGTTTTTCCCACAAAACGCAGCAAATTTTGCTGCAAGCGAACAAGGCTTATTGAATATGATTGCTATTTGCATTTAAAATCGGGGCATCATTTTTCAACAGAAACGACTATGAGCGCAATGACCCTTGATTTACCTCGCCGCTTCCCGTGGCCGACGCTGCTGTCCGTGGCTATCCACGGTGCCGTTGTGGCGGGGTTGCTTTATACCTCGGTACATCAGGTTATTGAACGACCGTCTCCCTCTCAGCCTATCGAGGTTACCATGGTGGCCCCGGCAGATCTGGAACCTCCTCAGGCGGCGCAGCCGGTCGTTGAACCCGTTGTTGAGCCGGAGCCTGAGCCGGAAGTGGTACCCGAACCGGAGCCGCCAAAAGAAGCGCCGGTCGTGATTCATAAACCCGAGCCCAAACCGAAGCCGAAGCCCAAACCGAAACCGAAGCCGGAGAAAAAGGTCGAACAGCCGAAACGTGAAGTCAGACCGGCGGAACCGCGGCCGGCCTCGCCGTTTGAAACGACCAATACGCAGCCTGCGCGGACGGCACCCAGCACCTCAACGGCTACCGCGAAGCCAACGGTAACCGCGCCGAGCGGCCCGCGGGCGCTGAGCCGCGGTGAGCCGAGCTACCCGCCTCGCGCTCAGGCGCTGCGTATCGAAGGGAATGTGCGCGTCAAATTTGATGTGACGCCGGATGGCCGGGTGGACAACGTGGTGATTCTCTCTGCCCAGCCGGCCAACATGTTTGAGCGGGAAGTGAAAAACGCGCTGCGCAAATGGCGCTACGAACCCGGCAAACCGGGGAACGGTATCACCATGAATATTCAGTTCCGCCTGAAAGGCGTACAGATTAGCTAATTGCTAACAAAAGGCTCCTCAGGGAGCCTTTTCCATTAAGACCTCATCCAGCGCTTTCTGCGCCGTCACCAGATGCTGGCCGCCGAACAAAATAGCCCGGTTCAACAACGTGTACAGCTGATAAACCGGCTGGCGCTCGAGGAATCCGGACGGGAGCGGCGAGACGGACTGATAACCGTCGTATATTTGCGGCGGCTGCTCCGGATGCAGCGGCAGCATGGCGAGATCGCACTCTCTGTCTCCCCAGTAACAGGCGGGATCGAAGATATAGGGCCCGTTTGGCCCCAGCGCGCAGTTGCCGGACCACAAATCACCGTGCAGTAAGGATGGCTGAGGCTGGTGGCTGCTGAGGCGCTGCTGCACATTATCGACAATGCTGTCGATGTTGCCGAAGTTTAGCCCTTTTTCGGCCGCCAGCTCCAGCTGCCAGCCGATACGCTGCTCGGCAAAGAAGGTCGACCAGCGGCGTTGCCAGGCATTAGGCTGCGGCGTGGTGGAAAGGTGGTTATCAAAATCCAGCCCGAACTGCGGCTGATCGCTCCACTGATGCAGATGCGCGATGTGCTGGCCAAGTAAGAAGGCGTTGTGCGCGTCCAGCGGGCGAGGCGGCAGGTATTCCACGACCAGGAAACTGTAGTCGCGATCGCTGCCGACGGCGTAAACCTGCGGCACGCTGACGGTTTTACTCCGCGAAAGAAGCTCAAGTTGATCCGCTTCAGCGGTGAAGACAGGCAGAAGCTCACGTTCATCACATTTGACAAAGTAGTCCCGCCCACCGAAGCGTAAATGCCAGGCCGCGTGAATTTCTCCGCCGGGCAGTTCGTTGCGCAGTTCGATTTCAGCTGCTTCAGTGTGCCAATCGCTTAACAAAGTGCTGATAGCTTGCCACATGCTGTCTCTCCCCTTGTTTTCCACCATTTCATAAGGTTAGCCCATAACCCCGGTGTAAAATTCGAACTGACGCACAACTGACGCCTTCCGCTGCGCTAATCGCACTTATTGAGCTTCCAGCCACTCCGCGAATGTGCTGACGGTGACGTCAACCGGGCGACCTAGCGCGGTTTCCGCCAGCCCAGCGCATAGCGCCTGGACCTCGTCCGCGCTTTGCGGGGAGAGCAGGCCAAAGGTATTGGTCCCCAGCTCATGGACCTTTCCTTGATCGTCATTCAGCACCAGCGTGAATCCGACCCGGGTGAGGTGATTACTGAGTTCGTTAATTTCGGTCAGCGTCTCCTCCTGAAAGTGAACCGTCACGACGTGGGTAACAATTTCTGTACTCATTTTTCACCCCGTTGTTATCCATGGAATTTTTAGCATAGACCATGGTGATGATTTGGCGACTCCCTCTGCGTTAACAGAGGGAAGGGGAATTAGCGTCCACAGAGATAAGCGTAAATTTTTTGCGTGTTTTCCTGCGAGCACAGGCGGGTGCCCTGGTTGATGGTCGCGGCGCTACCTGCGGCGACACCAAAGCGGACCATATCTTCAAGACCGGCGTTTTCCGCCAGACGTAGGGTCATCGCACCCACCATGCTGTCACCGGCGCCGACGGTACTTTGACTTTTCATCGGTGGCGGTACGACCTGCACGCTGCCGTTAGCATCGACGCCGAGGGCGCCCTGCGGCCCCAGAGAAACCACCACCCGACGGACTTTACCCGAGTGAATCAGCGCCTGCGCAGCCCGACGTACGTCATCAGGCTGGCTCAGATCGCGCTGTACCAGCGCACTCAGCTCCTTCTGGTTGGGTTTGACGAGCTCAATATTACCGACCTCAAGGGCCGCCGCCAGCGCTTCGCCAGAGCTGTCGATGATGCAGCGCAGGCCATGTTGCTGCGCGTTTTTGACCAGCAGGGTCAGGTTATCAACGCCGATCCCTGGAGGAAGGCTGCCGCTCACCACCAGCAGCGAGCCGGGGGGGATAGCCAGGACTTTCTCTTCAAGGCGCCGGAATTCGTCCTCCGTTAACGCGGCGCCGGGCATAACGAAACGGTATTGTTCGCCGCTGGCGCCCACGTGGACATGCAGATTTTGTCGTGTCCAGTCCTCGGCCTCAATGGTTTCAACCGGGACATGCTCAGCGGCGAGCAAGGCGGTGAGATGCTGGCCGGTCGCGCCGCCCACGGGAAAGATTGCCGTCGCCTCGCCCCCCAGAAAGGTGATGGCCCGCGCGACATTAATCCCGCCGCCTCCGGGTTCGAAAACCGGCGTACTGCAGCGAAGTTTACCTTCAGGGTACATCTGCGGGGTGAGCGTTGCGCTGTCGAGCGAAGGAGCCAGCGTTAGCGTATAAATTTTGGTCATCCAATTTCCTCCATGATACGTATCAGGCCGTTCTTTTTTAGCATGGCACTTCTTACCGGGAAGGGGAAGCGATCCGACAAAGATCGGCAAAGCGCCATTTATTTTTATCATTATGAAATAAAGATTGTTCCGGGAGCCGTCTTATTCAAAAAATGAAATAGTAATTGATTGCTATGTTAATCGTGCTTTTTTATAATTCTTTGCCTTTCATTGGACCTGCAATATACAAAAAATCATTCAAGATGCGTCGAGGTGGCAAGGGAAGAGAGCCCGGGGAGCACAGTAAGCGCTGTGACAGGGATTTCTGCATCACGCCAACAAAGAGGTAGTCTGAAGGATGACGCGTATAGCGATCCTCGCGAAAGTTTCCGGGACCAACTGGGTCTCTCTTTTTGTTGTACGGACTCTAAATTAAATGAAGCTTTTGAAGACAGTACCCGCAGCGGCATTGCTGGCGGGGGGGCTCTTTGCGTCTGCGCACGCATTGGCCGATGATTCCGTTTTTACTGTTATGGATGACCCTTCCACTGCCAAAAAACCTTTCGAAGGTACTGTTAACGCCGGTTATCTGGCGCAGTCCGGAAATACGAAAAGTTCTTCAATGACCGCGGATTCTACCCTCACCTGGTATGGTGATACGACGGCGTGGTCGCTGTGGGGCAATGCCAGCAACACATCATCTAACGACCAGCGCTCCTCAGAGAAATATGCCGTAGGTGGCCGTAGCCGTTATAACCTGACCGACAGCAATTACCTGTTTGGCCAGGCCAGCTGGCTGACCGACCGCTATAACGGCTATCAGCAGCGCGACGTATTAACCGCCGGTTACGGTCGCCAGATCCTCAATGGGCCGGTTCACAGCCTGCGCGTTGAATTTGGTCCAGGCGTGCGCTACGACGAGTACACCGATGGGGACAATGAAACCCAGCCGCTGGGCTACGCTTCCGGCACCTGGGCCTGGCAGATGACCGATAATACTAAGTTCACCCAAGGGGTCTCGGTGTTTGGTGCGGAAGACACCACGCTGAACTCGGAAAGTGCGTTAAACGTCGCCATCAATGCGCATTTTGCGCTGCGGGTTGCCTATAACCTGACCTGGAACTCTCAGCCGCCGGCATCGGCGCCGGATCATACCGATCGTCGCACGACGCTGTCGCTTGGCTATAAGATGTAATGTATTTCAGGCCGGTGCATCCGGCCTGATTGTTTTAAATTTAGCAATAAGCGACATTATTATTTCTGGTCTTTTGTTTTATTTTTTATAAAAAGAAATCATCTCCATAATTTCCTCATAATTCATTTTTTGCTGACAATAAATCAGCTAATTTGACACAAATAGCTAAATATTTAGTCGGACAAAAGTGTGATCTGGATCTATACTCGAACTCATCGGTAGAGATGAGATCTTTGCCAGACAACTTCAAGTAAATAAGAGAATCATCATCATGAAAAATAGCAAAATCGCAATCGCGGCCGCGATGCTGTGCACATTGTCATTTGGCGCTTTCGCCGCCAGTCCGCTCCCGCAGCCGGGTAACACCGACCATACGCAGGTCGGCATTGCCAAAGCGACCGATGTCGAAGCAGGTTCTAATATCGCGCCGGGTTCGCAATCGACGGGTCAATCAATGAATGATGCCTTTAATGTTCATACGCTGGTTGCTGGCGAGTGGTCCTGATATTTCGTCGGCATCTGTTGCTTATTTTTAATTTCAACAATTGAAAACCGGGTAAAGATGTACCGGTTTGCTTGCTGAATTGAACGTCATATACCGCGATTTGTTGGATGCTAATTCACGCATCAGAGTATTGCGGTACGGGCGCTTCATTTCGCCGTTCTTTCGGCGATGTTTATCCTCTGACACAAATTACAGCGGATTTCCGCTGCATCTCCTCCTTGCTTTTTCCATCATCGCCGCCATTTATCTTGTTCTGACTTTTAACACGCACTAATGATGTGTAAACTAAAGGCCGGTGTTATCAGCAGGCGGTCACAGGTGGGAGCGGTTCGGTGAACGGGCGTCCTCATATTTCGCAGAGTGAAGCGGGAACTGGGTCATAACTTGTTGATAATTATTATTATATTGTTTTGTATGTGCTCTTTCGTGTAGGTCCCCATCACTGTTTCCTTTTGTTCATCCCCGTTTCACATTTCCATTTCTGACCCGCGCCAGCGTTGACTTAAACCCCACCAGGTGTTTCACTCCGTTTTATTCTATTCCACTTTGTGCCACGGAAATTGTGTACACAACGATGTACACAGTAAAACGGATGTACACATGCTTACTGATGCCAAATTACGCAAAATGAATGGCAAGCCGATCCCGAAACGGATTGAGCTTTCCGATGCCAACGGGTTGTCTGTTCGTGTAACCCCTAACGGCGTTATCGTTTTCCAGTACCGGTATAAAATCGACGATCGCCCGCGAAGGATGACCATTGGTCAATATGACCAGGTGTCGCTGAAAGAAGCCCGGGATCAGGTCGCTGAATTTCGCAAGTTGGTCGCAGTGGGTAAGGACCCAATCATTGCGCGCGATATGGCCGTGGAAGCAAACATCAAAGCCGCGACTGTCGAGGATTGCATAAAGGCATGGCTGGGAAGCGCATCCGCAAGCAGGCTGGTTAAGCGTGATCAGTGGGAGCGTGCTTTATATCGCCATGTGGTGCCCTATGTAGGGAGTATGCTTGTCGATGAGATGGCTATTTCTCACTGGCAGCCCGTATTTAAACGCATGAGGGATAACGACGCCGAGACCTATGCCGGCGAAGTCCTGTCCCGCATGAAGACGATTTTTTCGTACTGTATCCGAATCGAACTGATTAAGAGAAACCCGGTCACCGATCTGCGTGTCATAGATGTCGGAAAGCCAGCGAAGAAGGGAAAGCGCAACCTAAGCGATAAAGAGATCGGCGCGTTCTGGCACGCGGTGGAAGCCTCGACAATAACTCATCAGAATAAACTTCTGCTCAAATTGCTGTTGCTGACCGGCTGCCGCGGCATTGAGCTCAGGCTGGCGAAAAAAGCAGATTTCGATTTAGATGAGCGCGTATGGCGGGTCCCGGATGAGCATTCGAAAACGAGGGAGCCATTCGAGCGCGGGTTATCATTAAAGGCGGTTGAGATACTGCGAGAAGCTTTCTCACTGTATGAGAATTTCAGCCAGGTATTCCCGCCGGCTGCGAAAAAAGAAGACCGACCGATGGCTGCTAGCGTGATACTGAATCTGGCGATTCAGTTGCGTGAGGATATGACTATTGATCACTGGTCGATACATGACTTACGTCGGACAGCCAAAACCAAGATGGCAGAGTTGGGTGTAATGCCCCACGTTTCTGAAAAGGTGCTTGGCCATAAACTAAGTGGTGTCCTTGCCATCTATGACCAGCACAGTTATTTGCGTGAGCAACAAGAAGCCCTCGACCTCCTTGCTGCACATATTCAGTCATGTGTCGACTCAACAAGTCCCTGAGAGGCAAAGAAGCGCATTACGTCGCAATAGCGATACTGCTCACCGCCTTTCCCCGGATTCGTTCCGGGGGCTGGCGCCGGGAAAGGGGTTCCTTTCTGCTCCCAGTCACGCCTTTTCCTCCAGAAAGTGGTCCGTGAAATCCCTCCCAGCATAGCCTGTACCGTTTCACGGTTAACAATAGCTGGCTGTATAGCGATCTTAGTGTTCTGCATTTACTTATACCCCCTCTGGTGCTTTCCGCATTCTTCATCCACTTCCTGACACTCCGCGCAGCGCTGACATCCAGCCACCAGTTCCCGACGCCGTGCCGGTATAGGGTCCCCGCAATCCACACAGTGAGTCGCCGATACTGCGTTATGGTTGATGCGATGAGCAGCGACGGCTATGTCGATTCGCTGCTGCGTCAGTTCGTTAGCCTGATCGATGATTTCTGTGCTCATGCTGCACCTTCCAGTTCATCAGGCAGATCAATTTCATCGCCAAACTTTGCGAATACGACGGCACGACACACAGCTACTCGGGGATTATCTGCAATGAGCCCGCGGCGACGGCCTGGCGCTACAAGCTCATTAACTCCTACCCAGTGATAGACTTTTCCTGTCGCCGGGTCTGCTGACTGGTAACAGCTGATTGAAAGGCTCTCCATCAATTCACCGCAATCACTCCAGTCGGTAGATGGTGAAAATACATAGCGGCTATGGCGTTTATTTTTCTCGCCGCATAGCTGATGCAATCCATTCAAATAGACCTGAGCATCTTGTGGTCTGGTTACCTCTCCACCTATGGCGATAGCTACTGCAACATCAAGGTGTAGGCCTGTAAGGTTTGCTGTCTTCACTTTCATGCTGCACCGCCTTCGCTTTTTTCCGCTTCAACCGCCATCTGCTCAAGCTTTCGTGAAAGCTCGGCAGACAGTGCCTGGAACTCTTCCTCTGTCGCTACCGGGATCGGCACAAAACGAATACCGATATGAGCGAGGCCATGTGCGGCCTCAAGGCTTTTCCTTAAATCAACGGGAGAGGCTCTGTTCATGCTGCACCTGCCTTGTCTTTAAGGTCAGCGCGAAGATGGATGTCCTTGCCGTTTGCCGCAGGGAAAACAAGCACGTCATCGCGGGCAATCATCAGATGGGCTACAGCAAACAGAACGTCATCCGTAACATCGAACTTTTCCCCGGTGAATTCGCGCACGCCAGGGGCCAATTTGCTTGGCTTAGAGCGCCCAGCAAAGATACGGTTAGTTAAGCCTGACAGGCCGACAGTAATAGGGTTGCTCATGATTCCACTCCGTAGCGGCCGCTAAGCCGCCCAATAACACTGACAAATTTCACCAGACTGACGCCCATCGGCCTGACCTTCTCGTAGTGCTTGCGAAGGATGGGGGGGGCATACAGCGTTCCACTTCGGCTTGGGCTTTATGCTCATTGCCTTGGTTAGCTCTTCCGCGCAGCGACGAGCCTGGGCGCGGAGAGCGTTTTCTTTCTCTTCTGGCGTCATGCTGCCTCCCGCTTAGCGATTAATCGGGCACCGAAACTCATCAGAGCATCACGCTCAACGGTGGTGAACTGGCAGTGAGTGCGCGGGTATGGATGCCAGATAATCAGCATTGACCCTTTGTTGTTTCCGCTGACTGGCTTTCCGGATACGGGATTGATAAAGGCCAGCCTACCGCCGACGATGAAACGTACCTCGCTGGCCGTCTCGATAGCCTCACGGAACCAGCCTACGGATGTATCAGCCGGAACTAACATCACCGTGCCGATCTGGTTTTTGGATTCTGCTGCAGCCTTCTGAACAAAGGGCGTGATATCGCTGTACGGTGGGTTAAGCCATGCATAACCGGGAGCCACAAGGAAGTCAGCCCACGAGGTTCTAAGCGTGTTCTGCTCCTCCGTGATATAGCGGTTGCACAACGAGTTATCAGCAGATGCGGCCGCGTCCAGTGTCAGACAGAATTCCGCATCCAGAGCGACGAACAGAGGGATCGGCGTCTGCCAAAGGTTTCGTTGCTCAACAGGTGTTTTGCTTCCGCCATAATCACTCGCAGATTTTTTTGCCGGCAGAGTTGCCGTGATACGTTCGCCGATCCAGCGCATAACCGGCACAGCCATGCTATTGCCGATAGCGCGATAGCGTGGGCCATCCGGGCATTCAGCCGCTTCTTTCCCGCGCCACGAAATCAGTGTGTGGTTATCAGGGAAGCCCTGCAGGCGCTCACATTCAACGGGTGTGAGGCGGCGAACCATCATTCCGCTGGATATAGCGTTTTCCTGGCCGTGATTACGGCCCAGCGCATGGGCTAATTCGTGGTTGGTGTCAGGGTCCTGAGTGCCATGCACAGCAAAAGTCTCGACTTCGAAATCAATACGCTGGCCCTTAGCTGTTAGGCAGGCAGCAACATCGATGTTTCCCCCTGTGTTTCCGCCACCGAAAGCGATTACAGGAATTCCCCGACCGCTACCGTCTTCGCTTCCATCAAAACCTTCTGCTTTCAGGGTGTGGCTGATGTTTCCGTTGGCGCACTCGGCGATGATGTGTCCTGCTTGGGCCTGATTGTCATCTGCGCCACACGTTCCAACGCCTCTCGCAGTAAGGCCGGCAACTGCCGTTTGCGGTTCTCTGCTCGGCGGAGTATCCCGGCGCACGCCTTCGGACTCAAAAAGTACTTGGCCGGGATCGAATCCTTTTCGAGCACTTGCGACAACGAACACACGCTTGCGTCGTTGGGCCACTCCGAAATATTGGGCGTCTTTGACGATCCAAGCGATTGCCCTTTGGGGTCCATACACACAACCAGAGTGCGTCCACTTTCCCCCTGATGGGTGCAATTCACTGCTTTCCCCGGCAAGTCCTGCCAGAAAGAAACCAAAAGCGTTGTCGTGGCTTGTGAGGACACCGGGGACGTTTTCCCAGACGAAGATGGCTTCTTCTTCTCCGCGCTCGATGCGCTTATCGTCGATTGCATTCGCTAATTCCACATATGAAAGGGTTAACTGGCCGCGGGCGTCGGCCAGTCCATTGCGCAGACCTGCAATGCTGAACGCCTGACAAGGTGTGCCGCCGACCATCACATCAGGCGCCTGAACTTCACCGGTGCGCACCGCCGCGGCTATTTTGGTCATGTCGCCGAGGTTAACAACTTCTGGCCAACGCTCCGCCAGTACTGCTGACGGGAACGCCTCGATTTCTGAGAACCATGCTGCTTTCCATCCGAGCGGTTCCCAGGCGACGGTCGCGGCTTCAATGCCACTGCAAATTGATCCGTAAATCATTGCGTACCTCTTTTCATGTCCATCTCTTCAGCCAGCCTCTGAGCCTTTAACGGGTTTCTCACCACTTCACCCCACGGCATAAGCCAACCATTCACTTCTTTCAGAAAGGGCAGGCGCACCGCGCCAACCCTGATATCGTCCTGAGCGTGTTTCATGCTCTTTTCGTCATTCAGAACGGGATGTCGTCGTCAAAATCTGGCGTATTCTGAATGCTCTGTGCATGCTGGTTGGCCGCCTGCTGTAGCCGGGAATGTGGGACTGCGTTAGGGTTTTGCGCATAAGGGTTAGCGCCAGCCTGCTGACGACCTCCACCGGAAAACTGAGGATTACCCTGGGCGCGGTCGTCTTTATCTTTCATCGACTTTTCCAGGGCAGCGATAGCGGTTGCCGCTTCGTTTTCGCTGTATTCGGCATAAGTGCGACGCGAACCAGGCTGGAAAACGTGGCGGACTTCGAATTTATAGCCGTCAGTTCCATCGCCTTTGGTGTACAGGACTTTCTGCAGGAACAGGCCAACTTTCTTGCCAACCAGTGCCGGGCAATGCCACTCAACACCATTTTCGGTTTGCACCTGTTCTGGCTGAGCGCTTTTAATCTGTGCAGCCCAGAGAAGGGCAGAGATCAACCCCATGCCAAAAGTTTGCTGTCCATCTTTCCCGATGTAGTTGATGCGCAGGTAGTTGGCTTTGGCGCCGTCACTGTCAAGGCTCAGTTCAAGCGCCTGTGACTGACTGCCATCCTTCCCGAAGGTATAAACGGCTGAGGCAATGAATCCTTCATAAGCGCCAGTTTCGCTAATTCCACCAGTGGCGCCTGCTTTCTTTGCCAGGGTGGCGGCTTCGGTATTCCATACAAAAGACATTGGCTGGTTCATGGTTGTGATCCTTATAATTCGGTCATAAATTCGGTGATAGCGACGTCAACGGCTTTCAGGTCGTTATCCATTTCTGTTAGCCCCGGGAACAGGTCCGGAGGAGCTTTGGCGGTGTCGTTGTCGTCACCCTTAATCAAAAAAACATGCTTCCCGTCTTTCTTGATGGCCCGCAGGACGATGGAGAAATACCCCTCAGGCGTAAGCTTTTCGTTCAACATCTTGCCGGTGGTTTTCATCCTGATTTTCCCGTCCGACTCTTCGGTGTGAGCCAGGAAGTAAACCCGGAAGTCATCCGGCAGACGGGTTGCCGCCATGATGATTTGCCAGACGTGATCGGCCATTTCGGTAAATTTCTGATACCCGGTCTGGTATGCGCGCATCATGTTTTCGTGCTGCATAACGACCTGAAAGTCGTCAATAACCAGAACCCGGCGACTCTTCGAAAGAACCATGCGGTTAATGGAGTCCAGTACCGCATCCCAGGCATCAAAACGGATGATGTTTCCGCGCTGCACAGAGCCATCCGGTAACTCTTTACCGTTCAGCTTCCAGCCAGTGGCGCGGTACGGAAGCATCTTCGGAATGCATTGCAGCAGGATCACTTCGTCAGGCGTGAAGTTGCGCAGGCTGTACGACTTGCCAGAGCCGCTATCGCCCAGAATGAGCACAGGCGTTCCCATATCAGGCTCCTTTCAACCAGTGTTTAATGGTGAACAGAATGTCTTCATCGTCACTGTTACTTGACAGCCAGCGGAGATAACCCGGATCGGCTTTGGCAATCTCTTCAAAGGACAGGCCTTTGTGCTTACCGAATCGGATCGCCTTCATCAGCGAAGGGCTGTTTGAGATGGTGCGCATCTCGCCCATCGTCCACTTAGCCAGGCGGCCCATGTACAGCAGGAGTTCGGCGGTGACGTAGCAGTCGTATAGAGCCCGGTGCGCGTACAGGCCTTCTGGTAGATAAGGCTTCAAACCAAGGCGGTAACGCATGTACTGGTTACCGTGACTCTCAAATTCCGGGTACTGAATGCGAGCCAGCTTCAGGGTGCAAATCCAGGGAGCGTCTATCTGGGGAAGCTTTGACTTATCGAATTTTGCGTTGTGAGCAACATACGCATCAGCGCCCAGGTAACGTCCGATCACTTCGTTAATTAGTGGGGCGTCAGCGACCATATCTTCAGTGATGTGATGTATCGCCATCGCTTCGAAGCTGATCGCCTCTAATGGGCGGACAAAGTCGCTCATCGGGTTGCAGATAGTGCCGTCGACGATATCAACGCTGGCAATCTCCAGAACGCTGCCTTCCAGGCTGGTTGTCTCGGTATCAATGACTCGCAACATTTTTCGTCTCCGTGTGTGCGTCGTTAACTGCATCAAATTCGGCCAGCTGGTTAGCGGCGCTTTCGAGGTCTTCAGGCTGTAGGCCAAAGGCGACGATCACCCATGCCAGCGCCAGCATTCCGTTTTGTTGGCTTACCATTTCGTTCTCCGGCCAGCTTTCTGGCGCCCGGGGTGTTTGATGAAATATTTCTCAGCACACCCGCTGTCGTCGCAGAAATGAGCCTGCCGGGTGGTCATGTAATTAGTGATGGAGCGGACAACACAGTCTTTCGGATGGCGCAGGGCGAAGCAGAGCTCGCACTGAACCGCGTTGAGGTGTTCGGTGGCAGTAGAGAGGAAAATCTTTTCCTCAAAGCTGCCCTGCACACCGTGAGAATCGACATAGTCGACCATGGTCTGAGCGATGCCAGCTGAGTTGGTAAATGACCCGCGGCCTACCAGTTTCACGATGTGTCCGCCGAGTTTAAGGCGGGTGCCAGCAGGTAAAGAGGCGAGACGATCGGCGGTTAAGCGTGGTAATGGTTGCATGGTTTAACCCTCCAAAAGGTTGTAAGAATCCCGGCACCGTATTGGCTGCCTAATGGCTTAATTAAATTTGTGTTCCGGTTAGTGCGTTCCAGCCGGCACCAGGTTTGGCAGCAGCTCACGTGCTTCAAAGCACTGGCGGATATGCCGTAAGTTTCCCTGCGGTTCGAACCAGAAGGTGTCCTTCAGGTAGTCGCGGGAAACCTTCCAGGTGGCGCCAGTTTTAGCGTTGCGCATCATCACTGCACGACCGTTGTTTGGAATTGGCTTAGCCATGAAAGACCTCCCATAGAGACGCAACAAACTTGAATGCCGCCACCCATACCGGAATCATCAGCAGAACGACGACTGTCAGTGAACGAATGCCGTTTCTGCTCATGCGACACCGCCAGGAAGCAGGCATAACGCACTTACTACCAGAACGCCGGCCACGATTGCTAACGCGTGTGCCAGGAACTTAAACCACTCGGATTTATCTTCTTCACGGATCATCTCTTCACCCTGGCCTTATCGCGGCTAACGGAACGTTGTTACGACTTCCCGGCGTTGCCGGTGTTGTTTGGATGGGTTAACTATGCGATAGAGAATAATTCAAGTCAATAGAGGATTGATAAAAATATTCTCAAGGGGATTTTTAGCGAGATTCGCAAAGGAATTTTTTTTGCTGGAATACTGTGTAACAGGATATATACTGTACGGATATACAGTTACTGGCAGTGGTGGCTTTTTTGTCAGGGGGTTGTTTTATGGGTGTTTTATACGTGAGGATGGGGCCCGGGAGCTATGTAAGCACCCAGGCATCAGATAAGGAGGTTATTTATTTTTTTAATTCAGGTATGAAAATCTGGACGATTGGCCCGACCAAAGAAGACAAGTCAGATACCGGCGCCAGCGGAACGCGGGAGTCGTCGACAGATAAATATCCATTTCCATCACCACCTATGTGATACCTAAAAACAGAAAGAGCTTGCTTAATTTTAACCAAAACCAAGTCGTCTGCGGTTGGCGCCGCATTTGGGTCGACAACCACTATGGCACCTGCAGGGGCTTGGGCGATACCCGTACTTCCCTTAATAATATACGCCCGATAATGTTCAGGAAGTTCGCTGAACCAAGAAAGATAATCTCCAGTAAACCCATCGATATCAAATACCTTAACGTTTTTTGAAACGTCTATAGCATGAATTGGTTGATTGGAGTCCCCAAAGATTGCCCCTGTGCCATTGATGAGCCAGTCCGCACTAATCCCAAGAGCTGCTGCGATCTTGCCAGAGTGGCGAGATGTTTCGCTGTCACCTCGTAGTATTTTGGATATAGAGGATTGAGGAACGCCAGCCTGCTTCCCCAGCTCAGTCTGGTTGGTTTTCCCTGTCGAGCTCATGGCGTAAGCCAATCTTTCTTTAAGTGTTTTCATAGAACGAAAAATATTCCCTAACGAATTTTATGTCAAAGTCTCAAATGACTTGATCATTTAAATTCCCTAACGCATAATCACCTTTAAATTATGCAGAGAGGAATTTTCATGAGCGACACAGTCAACGATGCTATCAAGCGCGCCATCGGCATTGCTGGTTCTCAAACTGCGCTGGCAAGGAAAACCGGCGTAAACCAATCAACCGTCAGCAAGTGGCTCAACGGCGCAGAAATTGGCTCCCGGTTCATCAAGTCCATTGTCGTTGCCACTGACGGGCAGGTCAGCGCTGCTGAAATCCTTAACTCCATTTCCCATCGCTAACACCAGAGGAAGTATTGCAAATGAATAACTTAATGACACGCAACAAAGCGGAGGCCAGAAGAATTGAAAGTTGGTTGCATAGCCAGATAGCTGAGTTGGGCGCAACCAAGATCGCTGAAGTGGCCGGCGTCAACAAATCAACGGTAAGCCGCTGGCGGGAAAATCTTCTGCCGAACATGTCGATGCTGCTGGCGATTCTGATTTCTCATCGTCAATCCGTAGAAGGGCAGATGGAGGCTTAATGAACCATATCGAATTCATTGAGAAGAACGTACGCGAGGAGCTTATGCGTCAAGGATTCACGCAGGCAGTGGCTCAGGGGGGGGCATACCAGGCGGTCGATATGTACAAGCGCATGTCTACGGCAAGCAAGAAGGGGAAGATTTTTGATGATGTATTGCGGTTCGCGAAATTGTGGGCAGAGAAGCAAACACTGCCGTCTGACAAATTCGAAAAGAAAAGAGCGAAGCCTGTTAAGCAGCAAGGGCTGTTCTGAAATAGGCGAAAGCCGCGGTGCTCGAACACCAACGGCTTTCTACGCGAATTAACTGGATCAATTCACAGGAGTAATTATGCCTAAAAGCAGCAGATTTTACCAGGCACAAACACACAAAAACGTTACTCGTGACCGCTTTGTCCGTTCGGTGAATCCGGTGGTGGCTGAAAAGATGCGCGCCATTCTGGAAGAGCTGAAACGTAAGGGGGAAGGCCGTGAGTAATCTCGCCAAAGTAATACCTTTCAGACCGTCTGTATCGGTCGTGGAGCGTCAGGTGGCAGATATCGATGATGGTTATACCCGCATCGCTAACGAGCTGCTGGAAGCGTTTATGGCTGCTGATTTAACGGCTCGCCAGCTGAAGGTCGTTCTGGCGGTGATCCGCAAAACATACGGCTTCGGGAAAAAAGTTGACCGCATTACCAACACCCAGATTGCTGCAATGACCGGCATTCACCACACGCATGTTTGCAAGGCCAAGAACGAGATGATTGCGATGAATATCATCATAACCAGTGGTCTGGCTATTGGGGTTAATAAGGTCGTTTCTGACTGGAATTTCAACATTAGCCAAGTTAGCGAAACATTGGCTGATATAGCTAAACAATCATTAGCCAAGTCAGCTAATACCCATAAGCCAACTCAGCTAAACACAAAAGAAACTATTCAAAAGAAAGAAAGAAAAGAACCCCCTAAATCCCCCAAGGGGGAGTGTGGCGGGCAGGAAGAAAAATCTGTCTCTCAGAAAAAAACGTCTGTCGACTACCAGGCAGTGATGTCTGCATACAACACCACCCTGGGCGGCAGGTTGCCTCAAGCCGAATCACTAAACGATAAACGTCGCCGCGGTATCAAGCGCCTGATGTCAGAACTGAAAGAGCCAACGGTTGAAGCAGTGGAGAACTATTTTTCAGCGTTCGCCCGTTCTGCAAAGCCGTTTTATTTCGGTGATAACGACACTGGCTGGCGAGCTAATTTTGATTATCTGTTGAGATCGGAAACGCTGATTAAAACGCGGGAGGGTTCACTGTGAGCAATGAATTTCTGACCCCTCCGAGCAGCATCGAGGCAGAGCAAAGCGTGCTGGGTGGTCTCCTGCTGGATGACGACAGCAGTGAACGCACTCAGAGAGTCCTGTCGATACTCAAACCGGAATCGTTCTACTCGCGTCCGCACCAGGTCATCTTCGCTGAAATGCGCCAGATGTACCGAGACCACAAGCCTGTTGATCTGCTGACCCTGTTTGACGCACTGGAAAGCAAGTCACTGACTGAATCGGTAGGGGGCTTTGCGTACCTGGCTGAGCTGTCCAAAAACACACCAAGCGCGGCGAACATCGTGGCTTATGCAATGCGTGTTCGCGAAACGGCGATGGAACGCTACGGCATCGAAAAAACCACCAAGGCGATCGAGTTGCTTTATGCCAGAAACGGTATGACGGCAGAACAGAAATTTGACGCTATTCAGGGGCTGTTTACCGAGATAAACGAGCACGTCAAAACCGGCAGAAAAACGGGCCTTCGCACGTTCTATGACGCTGTGAATGACTGGTCAAATGAGTTTGACGATCGGATGAAACCTGATGGTCGTTCCCGTGGTTTATCGACTGGGATCCGCTCTCTGGATGAGCTTCTCGGTGTGAAGCGCATTGTGCGCGGCAGCCTGTTTGTTATAGGCGCTCGCCCGAAAATGGGTAAAACCACGCTCTATACCCAAATGGGCGTTAACTGCGCCACGGTCGAAAATGAGCCGGCCCTGATGTTCTCCCTGGAAATGCCGGAAGGGCAGATGGTGGAGAAAATCACTGCGCAGAAGGGGCGGATCTCGCCGAACCTGTTTTACCCGGACATGACGAAGGACGACTACGGCTATCGGGGGGACTGGAACAGCGATCTGCAAAAAGCTACCGGTGTCATGGGTGCGCTGATTGAAACCAACAACCTCCTGATTGACGACACTCCCGGTGTTTCACTGGCGCATGTTATGGCCGAGTCGCGCCGAATCAAGCGCGAACGCGGAAAGGTCGGGATGATCCTCGTCGATTACCTGACGCTGATGACCGCCGATAAGGCCGAACGAAATGACCTTGCCTATGGGCTGATCACAAAAGGCCTTAAGACCCTGGCGAAGGAGCTGGATTGTGTCGTTGTTCTCCTGACTCAGCTTAACCGCGATTTGGAGAAGCGAACCAATAAGCGCCCACTCCCGAGCGATTCCCGCGACACCGGTCAGATAGAGCAGGACTGCGACTACTGGCTTGCCATCTACCGAGAAGGCGCCTACGACGAGAACGCAAACCAGAGTGACACAGAGCTTCTGCTGCGCCTTAACCGGCATGGCGAGACTGGTGTTGTCTATTGCGAGCAACGACATGGTGCGATTTATGACTGCGACCAGGAGGCTGCCAGTCAGCGCCGGCGCGAGAAAGAAGAAAAACCAACCAAACGGGGTGGATTTTGATGAAAAACAATACCGGCAAACAGGCTGTAATCAACTTCATCGGGCAGCACCCTGGTTGCTCATTTCAGGATATCCGCCGCGGGACCGGGCTAGACCAGTCCGTTGTCAATTCTGCTTTGTGGCAGATGAACCGGGATGGACGCGTTATGCGAGAAGGAGAATGTCGGAGCTATCGCTACACCCTGGCAGATCAGACAGCCGTAACCGAAAGCACGTCAGCAGATTTTCAGTTCAGCAATCGCCACAGTGGCGCCAACAAGCTGACCAACCTTTTTAACCAGTGCCTGGCGGGAGTGAGAAAATGATTTTTCTCAAATTAGCACAAAAAGTGGTGGTTCAGCACCAAGGTGCATACGGTTGGGAATCTGAAACAGTCTACGAGCCTGTGTTTGTTGCCGCAGACCACATTATCAGTATGTTTTTCGCCGGGCTGACAGTCCTGAAAATGACCTCCGGAGAGTGCATTGAAGTGAAAGAAACCCCGGAAGAAATCACCGCCATGATCGCTGCAGGAGCCGCCAAATGACTATCACACTACAGGCAGTAAACGAGCTCATCGCCTCCCTGGAGAGCGCAGGCGAGCTGTCGATCAGAGAGCAGAAGTTCCTGAAGCTGGCGAAAGCGTACCAGCAGCTGGCTGCGGAGAATGTAGTCAGGCATGAATTCGTCAAAATCTGTTTCCGCGCAGCAGCAGACGGCGCATCGCTGGATGGCGCAGATATTCAGGAGATAGGTGAGCGCCTCGGGCTGTTTGGTCGCGAAACTTACCAGCCTGTGCTGCATGGGTATATCTGTGGTCATGAGGCTGGCGAAGATAGCGTGTATGTGATGAAAAGCGCTCCCGCCACCGATCGCATCTATGCAGAAGCCGAGGCGCGCGGAGTTGAAAAGTTGATCGAGCACTTAGTGAATAACGGCTATGACAGCGTTGCTAATGGCGTGAAGGCTTATATGCAGCTGCGCGAGGGGTCATAATGAGCCTATTCCAATGTGAAAACTGCGGCTGCTGTGAGAACACAGCTCTTTCATTCCAGGGTTTCCGGCCGATCAAAGAGGAGTTCGACTGGTCATACGCGCCTGAGCGTGAAGGCATGTTGCTGTGTTCGGCGTGCGGACCTACGCACCTTTGCGACGGGGATCCAACTCCCTGCGGCGGCAAGTGGCACGGTCAATTCCCGCGCGTGTTCCTGCCGAAAGGTATGTTTAAGACCGCTAGTAACGGGAATCTGGAGCACATCTGGACAGGTGATCAGGACTATACAAAATATGCATTGGAGAACGAGGAATGACTGATATCACCGAACTGGCGCTGATTACCAAAATCAAAAATCAGCTCAAAAACTTTGACACGGTGGTGCTGCGAGAGGCTGAGGCTAACGCGCTGGTAGAGGCGCTGGAGAAGGCGCAGACCAAAAACGCACTCGTTGCCGGCGGCATTGAAGCTTCGACAAAGCTGCATGAGCGCATTGCCGAGTTGGACGCAGAGCTTGAGCGTGAGAGGGAAAAATCACGGCGCGTGATGTCTCGCATCGCTGAGCTGGAGTCGCGCACCGTCACCGTGAAGCTGCCGCCAAAAATTGAGCGCGACGACTCTGATGGCTGGTTTATGTACAACGGCGGCCGCGTCGGCGGTGGTGCTGCCGAGTGGTACAACAAGGCGCTGGACGATGTCAGCTCTGCACAGTCCGCCGTCGTCACTGTAAAGCCTGAAGATGCCGATGGAGTTCGGGAGGAAGGCAACCAATTTTTAGTGGTTCGCCACCCTGGTAAGGTGCCAGTTATCAAGCACCCGGTTGGTCAGCTTGAGGATTATCTCCTTCAGATTCTGAAGGCCGACCCGTTAGCGACCATCGACATTGTGACTCATCGCTATTACGGCGTAGGTGGTCAGTTTGTTGAGGATGCGGATGAATATCTGCATGAGATGGGCATCAAGTGGGAGGCTGAATGATGGCCGTTACAAAAATGCTTTGCGTTAGCTCGACCAAACCAGCCTGGTTTACTCCTGGCGCTGTCTACGATTCTGAGCCCCGCGGCGTTGATACCTGCATTTGTGGCGACAACCTCGTTTCAGACCTCAACGAGGAAGACTGGTACGAGATGAGTCAGCGCGCCGATGGGCTCTGGTTCTTAATCGGTTTTCGGCAGTCAATCCTGTTTAGGGAGGCCGCGTAAATGGCACTGACACACGATGAGCTTTGCCAGATAGCCTGCCGCTTTCTGCAAAACAACGGATTCAAGGTGACGTTTCACGACCGCTTTGTCGCCTACGTTGGCACCGGCGAACAGCCTGATGCCATCGGCTTCCGTAACCTGGCCTCCTGCCTGATTGAGGTGAAGTGTTCCCGCGCTGACTTTCTGGCTGATAAGAAAAAGCCATTCAGGAGAATGCCGGGCGAGGGTATGGGCGACTGGCGCTTTTTCATGGCCGAGCCTGGCTTTATCGATGTTTCTGATTTGCCGACGGGCTGGGGACTGCTGCACGTCAGGAACGGGCGCGTGTACAAAGTCCACGGCTGGCCGGGAAGCGCGCTGTGGTGCTCTCGGGAGCATAAGCCGTTTCAGGCCAACAAACAGGCCGAGTGCGATTACATGTACAGCGCCCTGCGCCGGATGGACCTGCGCGGACACCTGAAAGAGGTTTATGACGGCGTGATAGTTAACCGGGCTGCAGAAGGAGCCAACCAATGACCAGCAAATTAACCAGAGACATCATACAGAGCGAAATTGCCGACTTCTTCGCCGGGGTCGTTGAAATTCACACAGAGTTAGGTGGCCCGAACACCGTAGAAGAGGCGCAGAACCAGCTAACAGATCGCGTGCTTGCCTGCGTACCAGTGGTGGACAGCGATCCGGTGGCGTGGATGCACAACAATAACGACATTGGCATACCAGCGATAACTGTAAGCCAAAAGATAGGCCATTACTGGATGGCTGAATTTGAGAATGTACAACCGCTCTATCGCCACGCGCAGCCAGCGCCAGCAAACGAGCCGATAACAGTAACCGATGATATGGCCTATGCATTCCACCATGCGCTAACCGATAGCATGCTGGGGGCTGACGAAGTGGAAGAGATTAAGACCGGATTACGAGTTGTTTTCGCTAATCTGACGGCGCCAATAGTAAGTGCTAAATACCCTGAAAGACTGCCATGCTCCGTGCTTTTAGAGCCCGGATTGCGTTTCGGCAAGGGCATTAAAACCAGTACCATGCTTGCCGCCCTTGCGCGCAGGGCCATATACGAATCAGATATGGCAGCGCTGTCACCAGAGGAGAAAGCAGAGTTTCGGCAGAAAATTGCAGACTTCAAAGCGCTTATCGCGCAGCCAGCGCCGGTAGTCACTTTCTATCGCGATGGCATTGAAGCCGCCGCAAAATGGATAGATCAGCAGCGTGAGGCATACGACAGCGAACACGGTCGACACGGCCCGGATACGGGCTCTTTTGAGTTCGGTAATGATGCCCAGCGTGAATATTCATCCACCCTAGAAGAATTGGCCGAAGGCATTCGCGGCCTGCATCCAAATGCAGGCAACTCTCCGGTGCATTCTGGACTCCGCCCGGAGCAAAACATCGGCTCTCCGGCGCAAAGCCCAATCGATCACGGCTATCGACCAGATTGCGAATGCTCTGGCTGCAAAGCTATGGGAAGAATCTGCGCTGAGTTAGCGGGATGGATACCGGTAAGCGAGCGGATGCCGGAGCGTGAGTACGTTCTGGCCGCTGACTTCAGTGGAAAGCGTTACTCTCCCTGCCAGCCTAATACGCAAGTGGGTATTTATGCTGATTGGTTTGATGATGGCAATCCTACATGGGATGACGGTGACGGGAACGACCTCCATCTCAAACAGGTTACCCACTGGATGCCGCTTCCAGCCGCACCGCAGGAGGTGAATCATGGCTGAGTTACGCGCAGGTGGGCTGGCATTGGTTATCAATTCAACAAAGCCAGAACAGGTGGGAATGGTGGTTACACTCCTTAAATTAGTTTATCCAGGACGATTTACACTCAACGGTAAAGAGTATTGCGCTAAAGCCAACTCACCTGTTTGGCTATGCGAGAAGCCTGAAGCTTACGTGACTTACTATCCGTGGCAACTGATGCCTATCGACGGCGACGACTTCAGCAATGAAGACGAGCACCAGAAGGAGCGGGAGCATGCCTAAATCCCCAGCAGAACGCAAAGCCGCGCAGCTAACCCGGTAGTGATATATAATCCCCTCCATCAACCGAGGGGATTTTTTATGTCGAAGTGGAACATTGCAGCCAAAAGCCTGGAAGAGCAGGACAAAGTTAATGTCGACCTGGCAGCCTCCGGAGTCGCATACAAAGAGCGCCTGAACATGCCAGTCGTCGCCGAAGTTGTCGCCAGAGAGCAGCCAGAACACCTGCGCGATTATTTCATGGAGCGCGTGCGCTACTACCGGGAGCAGAGCATCCAGTTGCCGCGGGCATCCGATCCGCGTTACATCGAGATGGCGGCACAAAACGAGAAAAAATAATCACTATATGAGGTTTTGCTTTTCTCCTGACTCCCCGTCATAATTTCACTGTCAGCCTGAACAACTGACACGACTTTCCGGCGCCAAGTGGGGACACATGGCGCACAAAAACAAAACCTCAAAGCAACACCTGTCACCGATGGCGAAAGTCACCGGCGATTTTCTGCATTCTGCGTTTGGCCTCTGCGGAGGTGAAGCGTGAAGCAACAATTCTGCCTCATCAACGACAGCGTTAAACAAAACGCCGTCAACTTCATTCGGTCATTGCAGGCCGATCGCCGCTTCCCGGTCATTATCGAAGCCCGCGAAGAAAACCGTACAGACAAGCAGAATCGTATGATGTGGCCCTTACTGAAGGACCTGAGCGATCAGGTGGTTTGGTATGGCGAAAAACTAGAATCTGCTGAGTGGAAAGACCTCATCACCGTCCTGGTAAGTCAGATGCAATCCCCGGAGAAAGAGCAGAAGTCTGCGCCAGGGATTAACGGCGGCCGCGTGTATTTCGGCGTGCGTACATCCCAGTCCAGCAAGCGCTATATGGTTGAGGTTATCGAAGCTATTTTCTGGTTCGGTACCGAGCACAATGTGAAATTCAGCGAGAAGTCCAATAGCCGCATTGCATGGGCTCAGGACTGGAGGGCGTCGCATGCACAGCCCACTCGCTAAAGTCATGGAGCGCTCGATATTTCGCACCTCCGGCCCTCGCAAGCGCAAGGAAGAGGTTAGGCCTTCTGACATCCCAACGATGCTCGGCTATACCGCTCGCCTGGTCGATAAGAAGTGGCTCTGCCTGAGAGCAAGGAGGACAAATGGCTGATTTACGCAAAGCTGCTCGCGGTCGTGATTGTCAGGTTCGCATACCCGGCATCTGCAATGGAAACCCGGAAACCACTGTCCTGGCCCATATCCGCATCGCCGGGCTGTGCGGCACTGGCATCAAGCCGCCAGACCTGATCGCCACTATCGCATGCTCATCCTGCCATGACGAAATTGACCGCCGTACCCACCTGGTAGATGCGGAATATGCGAAGGAATGCGCGCTGGAGGGTATGGCCCGCACGCAGGTTATCTGGCTGAAAGAAGGGAAGGTGAAAGCGTGAGTGAATATCGCATCTCATTACCATGGCCTCCGAGCAATAACCGCTACTACCGGCATAACCGCGGGCGCACACATATCAGCGCCGAAGGGCAGGCCTATCGTGACAGCGTTTCCCAAATCATCAAAGACAAGATGCTGGATATCGGCATTACCACTCCTGTGAAGATCCATATTGAGTGTCACATGCCTGATCGTCGTCGCCGGGATTTGGACAATCTGCAAAAGGCTGCTTTTGACGCGCTGACTAAATCCGGGTTTTGGCTGGATGACCAGCAGGTTGACGACTATCGGGTTAAGCGGATGCCAATCGTGAAGGGCGGACGACTTGACCTGTTCATCACCGAACTGGAGGCCGCATGAACCAGGACGTAATCGAGCGCATCCGGGAGCGCTGGCAAAAGCTCCGCCTCTGCCGGCACCGCGGAACGGTGATGACCGACTATCGAATACTGAAAAACTTTGTCCGCATCTATCAGACCCTGGGAGAGACAGCATGAACACTCAATACCTCCAGTACGTGCGTGAGCAGCTGATAGTAGCTACTGCAGATCTGAGCGGTGCGACGAAAGGGCAACTGGTAGCCTTTGCGGAAAACGCGATGTTTGAGGCAACGGCACGCAGCCGCGGACGTAAGAAAGTTTATGACCCTAAGAAAAAGCGCATGGTAAATCCTGATAGCCCTCCGATGGCCGGAAGCCAGTCGCGCGCCAAAGGTTCGGCGATTGCCCTGGTGCTGCCTGTCGAGTATTCCACGGCATCCTGGCGCCGCGCACTTCTGTCGCTCGACGATCACCAGAAAGCATGGCTGCTCTGGAACTACAGCGACAATATCCGTTGGGAGCATCAGGAAACGATAACCCGGTGGGCGTGGGATCAGTTCAGCCAGCAACTGGCCGGCGTGCGCATCGCAAAGAAAACGGTCGATCGCCTGCGTCAGCTTATCTGGTTGGCGGCGCAGGATGCGAAAGCGGGGCTGGCAGGACGTGACCAGTATCAGTACGCGGATCTTGCGGCTATGGTGGGCGTGACCCCCAAGAACTGGTCGGAAACCTTCACAGCGCGCTGGGAGGCGATGATAGGCATCTTTATTGGGCTGGATAGTGATGCACTTTTGCAGGTGACGCGATCACGTTCACAACAAAAGGCGACAAATTTAGACGTAAGTCTTGCAAAACTGGATTAAATGCGTCATATTTGAATCTACTTTGATATGCTGCCTTAACTTTAAGTGGCGGCATGAAGAATAAAAAGAGCCCTGGCGGAAACGTCGGGGCTTTTGCTGTTTTATAGAAGCGCCAAACGTTCAAACTGACCTAGCGAGAGCACATATCGCCTGTTTTTTAGGGTGAATTATGTTGATAACTTACGTCAAAACCGTATAATGCCGCGCCATCGATTACCTAAACGGTAATATTTCGGCAAGTAAAGCCGATGACTAATTTGATAAAAAGTAGTGTTTTTTCTCTTGTGTGGATCCGATTCTTTATGTAGGTTGGAGTTGTAGAGCACACAAAAGGCCTACTAAGGAAATTTAATTTGAACAAATTACAGCCCGCAGTCGTTTACACAATGACGTTTCTTATCATCCCTGCATGGGGAATTTGGCTGTTTTCGCTCATTAAATAACCAAACAAACTACCATCTAATTTTTTTCGAAGATCTTCATAGCCTTATGCAGTTAAAATACCCATGGTTCTAACGTCGCGGCCGCGCGTTGGGTATTTTTGCTATGCATAAGGAATTTCTTATAGAAGCCTCTGATAATTCTGCTTCCGGTGTGAAGGTTTGGATCCTAACCGCTATGGTCGTTCTGCTAATGACCATTGTTTCATTTCTGACGGTTCGTTTGATTAATACCGTCGATGAGACTGAGGCGGCCGTTCAGGCCTCAAAAGAAGTACAGGCATCCCAAGGTGAAGTAATCAAAGGTCTTCAGCGCGACCGAGACAACACCGATAAGGAAATCGAAAGGTTGCGAAACCAAGTAGATCGTCTGAAAGATGATAACGCTGCATTAAAAGCGAAGGTAGGTATACCTCTGACGCTGAACAGTGAGCCACCTTCGGGTGGCTTTTTCGTTTCTGCAATCCGGTCAGGGTTCTTGAGTGAAAGCGTGCCGCACAACACGCAGAAGCTCATACGCGAGAGCCCTGAACCAGATTCCAGTTACCCTCATTAGCCAGCCTTCGGGCTGGTTTTTCTATTTCAGGCCCGCGGGAATCACCATCGACACGCTTCGTTGTTAAATCCATCCCGACGGCCCTGCCCCTTTCAAACATACACAGCACCCGCAAACAAAGCGAGGTGAGAGATGAAAACAATGTCAGACAAAGTTACCACTGCCGCTGCGTACACAACGTCAGGGGCAACGTTTATTGCCGGAAGCATGTCGCTTAACGAGTGGCTGGCCTTGGGCGGTTTCATTCTCGCAATATTCACATTTGGCATTAACGTCTACTACCAGCGCAAAAGGGACCGGCGCGAAGAGCGTGATAGCAAGATGCGATATGGGGGGCGTGATAATGCCAGATAATATTTCAGCATTCCTTGACGTGATTGCGTGGGCGGAAGGCACGAGCACAAGCCGCTACACCAAAAACAACGGCTATGACGTCATCGTTGACGGCATCAACTCCCCACACATTTTTACTAACTATTCTACGCATCCCAATATCCTGGTGACCGTAAACCGGAAAGGACTCAAATCGACGGCTGCCGGTCGCTATCAGTTGCTGGGCAAATATTGGCCGCATTATCGTGACAAGTTAAGCCTCCCCGATTATTCCCCTGATTCACAGGATGCCGTGGCTGTTCAGTTAATCAAAGAACAGGGCGCGTACGCTGATGTGCTGGCCGGACGCATTGAAGTCGCCATTCAGAAGTGCTCGAACATATGGGCCTCTTTCCCTGGTGCTGGCTACAACCAGCGTGAACACAGAATGGCTGACCTGGTGGCGATGTTTAAAAAATTCGGGGGGAAAGTCGCATGACTCTCGTCGATAACTGGAAGCAAGCATGGCGATGGTATTCCACCCACGCGCTGATTCTCGCCACTTCAGTCCCGCTGGCAATGGCCGAGGCCGAAAAGTATTTCGGTCAAGAATTCCCGATGTGGGTAAAGGTGACGGTCGCTGGCGTGATCTTCGTGAGCGGGGTTATTGGTCGCGTCATTCTCCAGGAGAAATCAGATGTGGTCGATACTCAGCGCGATAATTAGTGCGATTGCGGCTTTCTTTGGTGCCAGAAAAGGCAACGCAGAGAAAGAGCAGAAAACCGTCATTAACGAATCATCCCGCGCCGGCGCGGAAATCTCCCGAACCACTTCACAGAGCATCGACGATGAAACTACAGAAGCCGCTAAGCAGAATTCTGCTGACGCTGAGCGCGTGCGTAATGCTGGCAGCGTGTCAGAGCGAACAACAGCAATTAACGACGCAATCCGACGCGCTAACGACAAAGCCGGTCGTTAACTGCGAGGAAAGCAAGTCGTTTCAGAAGCTGCCCGATTACCCGGAGTGTACAGACTGTGACAAAACTACTGACACTGCTGTACTGCGTGCTTACATCGCTACTCAGCAGGAGTGGGCAGTTAAAACCATCGGCGTCTACACCTATAACTCAATCCTCCGCGATAACACCGCAGACTGCCTCAATCAGCTGCGCGCCAGCGGTATTATCAACTGAAACAGGACAACACCCAATGAGCATCACTGTTAACACCCTGGCCACTATCGTGACCGGCGTATCCGCTATCGCATCCGGCGTTGTCAGCGTTTATGAAAACGGCGAAAAACTGCTGGAAATCATGAAAGCGGCCATCGTAAAAGTGGAAGAAGCCTATGCCAGCCTGAAGGCTGCTGGCGCGACCAAAAAAGCGCTGGTGCTGGCAACACTACAGGTGGCTGCCGAAGCCCTGGGCGAAGCGTGGGATAAAATCATGGATTATTTCTCCGCGCTCATCGATTCCGTTGTCGATCTGTACAACACTGCGAAAGGCGTGATTGATGATGTGAAGGGCGACACGGGCACCACGGAAACGGCTGCTGAAGCAACGGCATAGGCATTACAGAGCCACTTCAAGAGGTGGCTCGATAATGTCACAACGAGGTAAGCCATATGCGCACCACTGGAATCCTAATGGCGGAAATTAAGCTTCGCCCATACATGAAGCCGCTGCTCATCCTTTCAGTGCTTTTGCGCTGGGGCTGGCTCACTAAGAAGTGTATCCGGATTGTCCCTGTAATTGGCAAGCAGGCGTAATTATAAAGTTCTGCAAATGGTGCGTTAAAAGCGCCATTGACAGAGTTTTATATAAGTTTCACAACTTACCGATCAAAAAATTCCCCGGTAAGTATTCGAGCAACCCAGAGGAATATTCTGTATGGCGTCGAAAAAGCTTACAGCTGATCAGCAGCAGCTTTTCGATGCTCTGACTCCGCTGCAAAAAAGGTTCGCACTTGCAATCATCAAAGGGAAGAACCAGACGGACGCCTATAAGGCTGCGAAGGGGAAGGCTAAGACGCCAGAAGCCATTCGCAACTCGGCGAGTCAGATCTTTACAAATCTTGGTGTGCAAGCCTTTCTCAAATCAGTGCAGGGCGAGATTGTCGACGAGGCAATCATGACCCGAGAGGAGGCGTTAAAGCGCCTTTCTAAGATGGGTCGAACATCCATCGCCGATATAGCCGAGTTCAGCAACAGCGTCGTTGGCGAAGATGACGATGGCAATCCTGTGTTCCAGGCCGTGTGGAGCTTCAAAGATTCCGTTCTTCAGGACCCTGACGCAATGAGTGCAATCTCTGAGCTAACTACGGGAAAGGACGGCATCAAGCTGAAGATGCACGATCCCAAAGCGGCAATTAAGCAGCTTGCCGAAATGCAGGGTTGGGACGCTCCGAAGAAAACCGAGCTGACCGGTAAAGACGGCGGCCCACTGAATCAGGTGACGTACACCGCTGAAGACTATGCGAAGGCCCAGCAGAAGCTGGAGGGAAGGTTAGAAGGGCTGGACTGATATGAGCGGAATTATCGAATGGGATGACCTGTCATTCCCGGAGCGCGTGATCATCCGTTCAAAGTCCACGAAGTCATTCCTGAACTTCACCCGAATATGGTTCGAGCTGATTCAGGGCGATCGGCTGCTGGTTAACTGGCATCACCGCCTGATGGCTTCGAAAATTGATGATCTGCTTGCCGGGCGTCTTGTCCCGCGAAACCTCATTATCAACATCCCGCCAGGCGGTACGAAAACTGAGTTCTTCTCCATTCACTTCCCGGCGTATGTCAACGCCCTGGTGCAGGAGAAGCGGCTTAAACGCTTTCGCAACCTGAATATCTCTTTTGCTGACACGCTGGTAAAGCGTAACAGCCGGCGCACCCGTGACATTATCGCCAGCCGTGAATATCAGGAGTTCTGGCCCTGCTCGTTTGGTGTCAACCAGGCAGAAGAGTGGGAGATAAAGGACGAGCGAGGGCGCTCTATAGGCCAGACGGTATCGCGCTCAAGCAACGGGCAGATCACCGGTGGTCGTGGTGGCTACTACGGACCAGAGTTTTCCGGCATGGTGATGCTGGACGACTACAACAAGCCGGTGGACATGCTCAGCGAGTCCCGACGCAAAAGCGCGAATACGCTGCTGGTAAACACCATTCGCTCACGCCGCGGCGATAAGTCGAAAGAGCACCCGACGCCATTTGTAAGCATTCAGCAGCGCCTGCACACCGATGACGCAACTGGCTTCATGATTTCAGGTGGGATGGGTGTGCAGTTCCATCACGTCGCCATACCGGCCATGATCGACGAGAAGTACATCCAGTCGCTCGATGAGCCATGGCGATCGCTTTGCTGGGAGACGGTCAAAGATACCGATTCTGTGGTCGAGGGTGGCGTTCGCTACTGGTCTTACTGGCCGCAGATGGAAGACGTCAACGACCTCCTGCAGTTGTGGGAAAAGGATCGCTATACCTTCCTGTCGCAATACCAGCAAAACCCGATGGCGCTGACTGGCGGGATCATCGACACAAGCTGGTTCAGAACATACACCAACCTGCCGAAGCTTACGCATCGCGCCGTGTACGTCGATACGAACAGCGGAAAGGTAGAGGACTGGCTGGATTACACCGTATTTACACTGGCTGGCATGGGTGTGGACGGGAATCTCTACATCATCGATGTCGTCCGCGGTCGATGGGATCCGGAGGACCTCCTGAAGAAAGCGGAAGAGGTTTGGGAGAAATGGCGTCTGTCTGGCTCAATGCGGGTTATGCCGCTGCGCCATATGGCCATTGAGGAGAAGCAGGCCGGTCAGGGCCTCATCACCACGCTGAAAAAACGTAGCCAGACACCCGGTCAGCTCGCTATCCCGGTGAGAGAAATCCCCCGCGGAACCGGGCAGAACAAGCTAGTTCGCTGCCT
>NZ_SMCV01000014.1 GCF_004342285.1 Klebsiella sp. BIGb0138
ACGTTAAGAATCCATGTCACTTTGAGTGCCCACACAGATTGTCTGATAAATTGTTAAAGAGCAGTGCGACGGCGCTGAGCGCTCTGTCGCGAGGTGGCGTATATTACGCTTTCCTCTTTCAGAGTCAACCCTGAATTTCAGAGTTTTTTCCCTGCCGACCCGACTTAATCTGTGAACTCGTTCACATTCGCCGTGTCAGTGGGAGCGCATTATAGGGAGTTTTGTTTGTATGGCAAGCCTTAAAATACAAAAAACTTATCAAGCGCTCATTATTTGAACTTTAGCGTTCTTCCCTTCACGGCCTGTAAAGGCAACAACTCAGCATTCATGCGGCTTACAGCGTCATTCAGGCGAAAGGGCCACGACGGTAAAAAAAGCGTTGTGGCGATGGCCGCCCTCCCCTTTGCTTATCTTTCTTTATGCAACTCGCCCTGCAGCCGCCTCAGATGGCGGTTTAAGCAGCAGTATTGACGCATGACAAGGCGCCCATAACCGACACCTTTCTATAATCAGGCCCGTTTCTACATGACTGGTGTGAATCTATGGCTTATCAACTCAATATTAACTGGCCCGAGTTTTTAGAGAAGTACTGGCAAAAGCGGCCGGTAGTGTTAAAGAATGCTTTCCCGGACTTCGTTGACCCAATTACTCCGGACGAGCTGGCGGGTCTGGCCATGGAACCGGAGGTCGACAGTCGGCTGGTGAGCCTCGTTGACGATCGCTGGCAGGCCAGCAACGGGCCGTTTGAACATTTTGACGGTCTGGGCGAGACCGGCTGGTCGCTGCTGGCGCAGGCGGTGAACCACTGGCATATGCCGGCCGCCGAGCTGGTCCGCCCGTTCCGCGTCCTGCCGGACTGGCGTTTAGACGATCTGATGATCTCATTCTCGGTCCCCGGCGGCGGCGTTGGTCCGCATATCGACCAGTATGACGTCTTTATTATTCAGGGGATGGGCAGCCGCCGCTGGCGCGTTGGCGACAAGCTACCGATGCGTCAGTTCTGCCCACATCCGGCGCTCCTGCATGTCGATCCGTTCCCGCCGATTATCGACGAAGACCTCGCGCCTGGCGACATCCTCTATATTCCACCGGGATTCCCGCACGACGGCGTCACCCACGAAACGGCGCTGAACTACTCCGTCGGCTTCCGGGGCCCGAACGGCCGCGATCTGCTCAGCAGCTTTGCCGACTACGCGCTGGAAAACGATCTTGGCGGCGAGCACTACAGCGATCCGGATCTCAGCTGTCGCGAACATCCGGGCCGGGTAGAAGAGTATGAACTCGAACGCCTGCGCACGATGATGATCGACATGATTAACCAGCCGGAAGACTTTAAGCAGTGGTTCGGCCGTTTCGCCACCACCCCGCGCCATGAGCTGGATATCGCCCCGGCGGAACCGCCGTATGGCGAAGAAGAGGTGGTGGATGCGCTGAACGGCGGCGAAAAGCTGTGCCGCCTGAGCGGGTTGCGGGTTCTGCATATCGGCGACAGCTTCTTTGTCAACAGCGAACGGCTGGAAACCCGCGATGCCCACGCGCTGGACGCCCTGTGCCGGTTCACCACGCTGGGCAAGGATGAGCTGGGCGACGCGCTGCACAACCCGGCTTTTGTCGCTGAGCTGGTGCGCCTGATCAACCAGGGTTACTGGTACTTCGAGGAGTAATCCTCCCCCGCAAGCCTGGCCAGCCCCGGCTTGCGCCACTCCTCACCCCTGTTTTGGCAACGTCATGATAAAGCGCGTGGAGCGCGCATCGGACTCTACCCCCACGCTGCCGTGATGCGCGGTCACAATCGACTTCACGATGGCCAGCCCGATACCGCTCCCCTCTCCCTTGCGCTGCCGGGAGGGGTCGACGCGATAGAAGCGGTCAAACAGGCGGGGTAAATGCTCGGCGGCAATCGGCATACCGGGGTTTTCCACCACCAGCCGCACCAGGCCTTCGCTTTCGCGCAGATGCAGGGTGACCGTCTGCTGGCGCGGGGTATAGCGAATGGCGTTTGATAGCAAGTTACTGATTGCCCGGCGCAGCATTAACGGGTCGCCACTCACCCGGCATGCGCTGCCGCTAAAGCGCAGCGTTACCTCTTTCTCCTCCGCCCAGGCTTCAAAGAAGTCGAACACTTTACTTACCTCATCGGCGAGGTCCAGCGCTTGCTGCTCGGGGATCAGCTGGTTATTGTCCGCCTGCGCCAGAAACAGCATATCGCTCACCATCCTCGACATTCGCGAGAACTCTTCCAGACTGGAGTACAGCACATCCTCCAGCTCCTTCTGGCTGCGGGTCTGGCTGAGGGCGATTTCGGTTTGCGTCACGAGATTGGTAATCGGCGTGCGGATCTCATGGGCAATATCGGCGGAAAAATTCGCCTGACGGGTAAACACATCCTCAATCCGCTCCAGCATATGGTTAAAGGAGAGCGCCAGCCGCTCCAGCTCTACCGGCACATTCTCAGGATTTAAGCGCACATCGAGATCTCTGGAGGTGATGTTCTGAATCTGGCGGCTGATCTGACGGATTGGCTTGTGCCCCTGATACACCACCAGCAGCACAATAAAGATAATAAGGATGCTGATAATCGACGCCGCCGAGATCAGCTTCACCTTCAGCTCATTAATATAGTGCAGATGAAAGTCGATCGATAAGGCCATCAACAGGCGGTAAGTCGGCTGGCCGTCCGCCTGCTTGCCAAGCGGCAGCATAATCAGGCGCCAGGCGCGGGTCCGCATGCTGTGGTTATCATGCGTCATCGCCCGCGGATGCGGGTCGCTCCACGAAATTACATTCCCGTCCTGCAGCTGGCTCGCCATCCCGGGGGTACTGATGATATGGCTGAGATCCGGGCCGTCAGGCGACTGGAAAAGCACCGTGCCGTTGGCATCAGCAAGGCAGATAAAGACGTTGGCGTAGCCCTCAATCACGCTCTTTAATATTGCCAGCCGCTGGGGCTGCGCCTCGTCGCCGCGATCGAGCACGGTTTCAAGCGTGGTGGCGAGCTGCTTTAGATCGTGAACATCACGCTCTTCAAAGTGCGCTTTTACCGAGTTGATCATGATCCAGGTGAAAGCAAAGAACGCGACGATCGTCGCCAGGCTGATAAAGAAGGTCAGCCGGGTCGCCAGCGAAAAAGGCCGCGAAAAGCGCTTATTCGCCATCCGGCACCTCGAGCATATAGCCCACGCCGCGCACGGTCTGGATCAGCTTCGGTACAAAATCATTATCTATTTTGCCCCGTAGCCGTTTGACCGCCACGTCAATGGCGTTGGTGTCGCTGTCAAAATTCATATCCCAGACCTGGGAGGCGATCAGCGACCGGGGCAACACCTCCCCCTGGTGGCGCAGAAAGAACTCCAGCAGGGTGAACTCTTTGCTGGTCAGGGTGATACGCACTCCCCCGCGGGTAACTTTGCGGCTCACCAGATCGACGAATAAATCCGCCGCCTGAAACTGGCTTTCGACAATCACCGACGCGCCGCGCCGCAGCAAGGTCCTCACCCGCGCCAGCAGTTCGGCAAAAGCAAACGGCTTCACCAGATAATCGTCCGCCCCCAGCTCCAGCCCCTTCACCCGATGCTCCACCGTACCCAGCGCGGTCAGCAGCAGAATCGGCACGCCTTTGTCGGCGGTACGCAGCATTCTGACAATATCCCAGCCGTTCACATCCGGCAGCATGATATCGAGAATCAGCAGGTCATAATCGCTGGTCATCGCCAGGTGATAGCCGTTCAGGCCGTTATCGGCCAGGTCAACGACAAAACCGGCTTCCGTCAGCCCTTTGGTCAGGTACTCACCGGTTTTCCTCTCATCTTCGACGATCAAAATCTTCATGACTTGCTCCTTCACGCGCCTTTTGTGCGGGTTTTCAATTCTAGAGGAGCCGGACCGGATGGCAATGCATTATCAGGAAAATGACAGCTTTGTCATTTTCCTGTCACGCGTCGAACAGAGGCCATTTTGTAAAGTACCCGCCATCCATCGTTCGCCGAAAATGTCCTGCCCTATGCGCCCATTACAGCTCATCACGCTCAGCGTTATTTTTGTTCTGACCGGCTGCCTCTCGTTGGCGCCGGAGTACCAGCAGCCGGCTTCACCGGTGCCGCAGCAGTTCTCTCTCAGCCAGAACAAACTGGTGGCGATGCCCGCCGGCTATCAGGATAGCGGCTGGCGGACGTTTTTCGTCGACCCGCAGGTGAAGTCGCTGATTAGCGAGGCGCTGCTCAATAACCGGGATCTGCGCATGGCGGCTCTCAACGTTCAGGAAGCGAGAGCGCAATATGGCGTCACCGACGCCGACCGCTATCCGCAGCTTAATAGCGCCGCCAGCGCGACCCGCAGCGGCGGGCTGCAAGGCGATAGCGCCACCACCAGCGACTATCAGGCCGGGCTTAATCTTAGTTTTGATCTTGATTTCTTTGGCCGCCTGAAGAATTTGAGCGAAGCGGACCGGCAAAACTATTTCGCCAGCGAGGAAGCCCGCCGGGCGGTGCATATCTTATTGGTCGCCAACGTCTCGCAGAGCTATTTCAACCAGCGCCTGGCCTGGGCGCAGCTGCAGGTGGCCCGCGAAACATTGCGCAACTACCAGCGTTCCTATGCGTTTGTGGAGCAGCAGCTGCAGACCGGCAGCACCAGCGTACTGGCGCTGGAGCAGGCCCGCGGGGTGATTGAAAGCACCCGCGGCGATATTGCCAGACGTGAAGGCGAGCTGGCGCAGGCCAACAACGCCCTGCAGCTGCTGCTGGGGAGCTATCGGCATCTGCCGGATGACGCCGCCAGCAGCCTGCTGGATATCAACGGCGTCACCCTCCCGCCCGCGCTCTCTTCGCAGATCCTGTTGCAGCGCCCGGATATTTTAGAGGCCGAACATCGCTTACGGGCGGCGAATGCCAATATTGGCGCCGCCCGCGCGGCGTTTTTCCCGTCGATCTCCTTAACCAGCTCGCTATCCGCCGGCAGCACCGATTTATCCCGCCTGTTTAACCCTGCCAGCGGGATGTGGAACTTCGTCCCCAGCATCGAGCTGCCGATATTTAATGCCGGGCGTAATCAGGCCAACCTCGATCTCGCCGAAATCCGCCAGCAGCAGTCGATCGTGAACTACGAGCAAAAAATTCAGAACGCGTTTAAAGAGGTCGCCGACGCGCTGGCCCTGCGTCAGAGCCTGGCCGGGCAGATCGACGCTCAGCAGCGCTATCTCGCCTCCCTGCAGATTACGCAGCAGCGCGCCAGGACGCTCTACCAGAACGGCGCGGTGAGCTACATCGAAGTGCTGGATGCCGAACGTTCGCTGTTCGCCACGCAGCAAACCCTGCTGGATCTCAACTACGCCCGTCAGGTTAACGAAATCAACCTGTTCACCGCCCTGGGCGGCGGCTGGGCGGAATAACCCACATGCACCATCAGGAGTATTAATCATGAATACTGTCGCTAAAACGGTCATTTTCGGTCTTCTTGTTGCCGCGCTGTCTGGCGCACAGGCCGCTGAACATCAGCATGACGCAATGATGCACAGCGCGCCCGCCGCGCAGCAGACGCCGGCCATCAGCGCGACCGGTGAAGTTAAAGCCATTGATCTGGAGAACAAAAAGGTCACCATCGCCCATGAAGCGATCCCGGCGGTGAACTGGCCGCCGATGACCATGCGCTTCACCCTCACTCCGCAAACGCCGCTCAAGAATATTAAAGCCGGCAGCAAGGTCGCCTTCACCTTTATTCAGCAGGGCAACCTCTCTTTATTACAGGACATTCATCTCGCGCAATAGCCGCTTACGGAGATAACCCCCAATAACATCAGAATGGATAGAGCTATGGCGTCTTTAACACTCAAAAACGGTGCGCTGATCCTCAGCAGTATGCTGATTGGCGGTCTGATCTCCGCGAGCCTGTACGCGTATTTTTCGCCTCCCGCCGCCGGGAGCGCCGCCCCGGGCGCCGGACAAGAAGCACGTAAGGTGCTGTTCTGGTATGACCCGATGTACCCCAATACCCGTTTTGATAAGCCGGGAAAATCGCCCTTTATGGATATGGACCTGGTGGCGAAATACGCCGATGAAGCGCCAGCCTCCGCTTCCGCGCCGGGGGTGCGGATCGACCCGACGCAAACCCAAAACCTGGGCGTAAAAACCGAACCCGTACGCCGCGGTCCGCTGCATTTCTCCCGGCGCTTTCCGGCAAACGTCAGCTTTAACGAATATCAGTTTGTGATTGTGCAGGCGCGCGCGGCAGGCTTTATCGATCGGGTCTATCCGCTGACCGTCGGAGACAAAATCAACAAAGGCACGCCGCTTGTCGACCTGACCATTCCGGACTGGGTCGAAGCGCAGAGCGAATACTTACTGCTGCGGGATACCGGCGGAACCGCCACTCAGGTCGAGGGGATCCTTGAGCGCCTGCGCCTCGCCGGGATGCCGGAAGAAGATATTCGCCGTTTAAAGGCCACGCGCCGGATTCAGACCCGTTTCACCCTCAAAGCGCCGATCGACGGCGTAATCACCGCCTTTGATTTACGCAGCGGTATGAACATCGCCAAAGATAACGTGGTGGCGAAAATTCAGGGCATGGATCCGGTATGGATCAGCGCCGCGGTACCGGAATCCATCGCCTGGCTGCTTAAAGACCCCTCGCAGTTTGCGGTTTCGGTCCCGGCGTGGCCCGGTAAAACTTTCACCATCAGCAAATGGACCCTTCTGCCCAGCGTGGACGCCGCCACCCGCACGCTGCAGCTGCGCCTGCAGGTAGAGAACCCTGACGAGGCGCTCAAGCCGGGGATGAACGCCTGGCTCCAGCTCAACGCGCAAAGCCAGCCGATGCTGCTGATCCCATCCAAAGCGTTGATCGATACCGGTACGGAGCAGCGGGTGATCGTTGTCGACAGCGACGGGCGCTTCGTGCCGAAACGCATCGACGTGTTTCAGCAAGCCGGTGAAATGACCGCAGTCAGCGCCGGCATCAGCGAAGGCGACAAGGTGGTCGCCAGCGGCCTGTTCCTGATTGATTCCGAAGCCAATATTTCCGGCGCCCTGGATCGCATGCGCGCGCAGACGCCGTCGCCGGCGACGCCCGCCATGGCGGAACCCGTGGCGCACGCCCACTGAGGAGATGACAGATGATTGAATGGATTATTCGTCGCTCGGTGGCCAACCGCTTGCTGGTGATGATGGGCGCGCTGTTTCTCAGCATCTGGGGGGCATGGACAATAGTGAACACCCCGGTCGACGCCCTGCCGGATCTCTCCGATGTGCAGGTGATCGTTAAGACCAGCTACCCGGGACAGGCGCCGCAAATCGTTGAGAACCAGGTTACATGGCCGCTGACCACCACGATGCTGTCGGTGCCGGGAGCGAAAACGGTGCGCGGCTTCTCACAGTTTGGCGACTCCTACGTGTACGTGATTTTTGAAGATGGCACCGATCCGTACTGGGCGCGCTCCCGGGTACTGGAGTACCTCAATCAGGTGCAGAGCAAGCTACCGGCGGGGGTCAGCGCCGAAATGGGGCCGGATGCGACGGGCGTCGGCTGGATCTATGAATATGCGCTGGTCGATCGCAGCGGTAAGCACGATCTCGCCGAGCTGCGCTCGCTGCAGGACTGGTTCTTAAAGTATGAGCTGAAAACCCTGCCTAACGTCTCGGAAGTGGCATCGGTGGGCGGGGTCGTCAAAGAGTATCAGATCGTCGTCGACCCGCTGAAGCTGGCCCAGTACGGCATCAGTCTGGCGGAGGTCAAATCGGCGCTGGAGACGTCTAATCAGGAAGCCGGCGGCTCTTCGGTTGAGCTGGCGGAAGCGGAGTATATGGTACGCGCCAGCGGCTATCTGCAAAGCCGCGACGACTTTAACAATATCGTCCTCAAAACCGGCGACGGCGGCGTGCCGGTATACCTGCGCGATGTCGCGCGGGTGCAGAGCGGCCCGGAAATGCGTCGCGGCATCGCCGAACTCAACGGCGAAGGCGAAGTGGCCGGCGGCGTGGTGATCCTGCGCTCCGGCAAGAACGCCCGCGAGGTGATCTCCGCCGTCAAAGAGAAGCTGGATACCCTGCAAAGCAGCCTGCCGCCAGGGGTCGAGATCGTCACCACCTACGATCGCAGCCAGCTGATCGACCGGGCGATCGACAACCTCAGCCACAAACTGCTGGAAGAGTTTATCGTCGTGGCCCTGGTGTGCGCCCTGTTCCTGTGGCACATCCGCTCCGCGCTGGTGGCCATCATCTCCCTGCCGCTCGGCCTGTGTATCGCCTTTATCGTGATGCATTTCCAGGGGCTGAACGCCAACATCATGTCGCTGGGCGGCATCGCAATCGCCGTGGGAGCCATGGTTGACGCTGCCATCGTGATGATCGAAAACGCCCATAAGCGGCTGGAGGAGTGGCAGCACCATCACGCCGGGCAGACGCCGGGCAACGAGACGCGCTGGAAGATTATTACCGATGCCTCGGTGGAGGTCGGCCCGGCGTTGTTTATCAGCCTGCTGATTATCACCCTGTCGTTTATCCCGATCTTCACGCTCGAAGGGCAGGAAGGGAAACTGTTTGGCCCGCTCGCCTTTACTAAAACCTGGTCGATGGCGGGGGCGGCGCTGCTGGCGATCGTGGTGATCCCGATCCTGATGGGCCTGTGGATCCGCGGCCGAATCCCGGCGGAAACCAGCAACCCGCTCAACCGTTTTTTGATCCGCATTTACCATCCTTTATTGCTGAAGGTGCTGCACTGGCCGAAAACCACGCTGCTGGTCGCCGCCCTGTCGATCCTGACCATCATCTGGCCGTTAAACCGGGTCGGCGGCGAGTTCCTGCCGCAGATCAACGAAGGCGATCTGCTGTATATGCCCTCGACGCTGCCGGGAATCTCGGCCGCGCAGGCGGCGGATATGCTGCAGAAGACCGATAAGCTGATCATGACCGTGCCGGAAGTGGCCCGCGTGTTTGGCAAGACCGGTAAGGCGGACACCGCCACCGATTCCGCGCCGCTGGAGATGGTCGAAACCACTATTCAGCTCAAGCCGCAATCACAATGGCGGCCGGGGATGACCATGGAGAAGATTATCGCCGAGCTGGATAAGACCGTGCGCCTGCCGGGGCTGGCCAACCTGTGGGTACCGCCGATCCGCAACCGCATCGACATGCTCTCCACCGGGATCAAAAGCCCGATCGGCATTAAAGTCTCCGGCACGCGCCTCGCCGATATCGATGAGGCCGCTGAGCGGATCGAAGTCGTCGCCAGGACCGTACCGGGCGTGACCTCGGCGCTGGCGGAGCGCCTGGTGGGCGGGCGCTACCTCAATATCGATATCAACCGCGAGAAAGCCGCGCGCTACGGCATGACCGTGGGCGATGTACAGCTGTTTGTATCAACGGCTATCGGCGGCGCCATGGTGGGGGAAACGGTAGAGGGGGTCGAGCGTTATCCGATCAACATTCGCTATCCGCAAAGCTATCGCGACAGCCCGCAGAGCCTGCGCCAGCTGCCGATCCTGACGCCGCAGCAGCAGCAAATTACCCTTGGCGACGTGGCCGAAGTGAAAGTGGTCACCGGCCCGTCGATGCTGAAAACTGAGAATGCGCGGCCGGCAAGCTGGATCTACATCGACGCCCGCGGCCGCGACATGGTCTCGGTGGTACACGATCTGCAAAAGGCCATCACCCAGCAGGTGCAGCTCAAGCCGGGGGTCAGCGTAGCCTACTCCGGGCAGTTTGAGCTGCTGGAGCGCGCCAACCAGAAGCTGAAGCTGATGGTGCCGATGACGCTGATGATCATCTTCGTGCTGCTGTATCTGGCATTCCGCCGCGTTGGCGAGGCATTGCTGATCATTACCAGCGTGCCCTTCGCCCTGGTGGGCGGCATCTGGTTCCTCTACTGGATGGGGTTCCATCTGTCGGTCGCCACCGGCACCGGGTTTATCGCGCTCGCCGGGGTGGCGGCGGAGTTTGGCGTGGTGATGCTGATGTACCTGCGCCACGCCATTGAAGCCGAGCCGTCGCTGGAAAACCCGCAGACCTTTAGCGCCGATAAGCTCGACGAGGCGCTATATCAGGGGGCGGTGCTGCGCGTGCGGCCAAAAGCGATGACCGTAGCGGTGATTATCGCCGGCCTGCTGCCTATTTTATGGGGCACCGGCGCGGGGTCGGAAGTGATGAGCCGTATTGCCGCCCCAATGATCGGCGGGATGATCACCGCCCCGCTGCTGTCGCTGTTTATCATTCCGGCGGCGTATAAGCTGATGTGGCTGTACCGTCACCGGCAGACGCGGAAATCGGCATCGTAGGCTGCCGGATAGCGGGAGGGCGCCAGCGCGGCGCCCTCTTTGATGCTTTCACCGCCGGGTTAGTGGTCCAGCCGCTTTTCATATTGCGCCTGAAACTGCGGCGCATTCCACATCCCGTCGAACAGGGTGTAGGTGATATAGCCCTTATTCAGCCAGCCGCTGTCGTTGTCTCCCGTCGTCGGCTCCAGCGATGCCGGGTTCATCGTCTGCTTCGCCGTACCGTCGGCCTGTAGTTCATAGCCAATTTGCGGCGTCGGAAACGGCTCATTAGCGATGTAATGCACGCCTTTAATTTCCGCAGTGGGCAGCGGCGGGTAGTTGATGCTCAGACCGGATCCTTTCGGGAGCAACGCCTCGCCGGGCTGACGCGTGGCGTTCAGCTTATCCACCACCGTCACCACGTAGTCCACCGCATCGGGCCAGTATTTATGCGTACTCGGCCACTTATTCTTCATCTCATCCTCCGTGAAGCGGTAGCCGATGCTGGCGGCAATGGCCGGAAAACCGTAGCGCAGCGCGCGGGCCGCGGCGCTGACGGTACCCGAGTTTACCTGAGCCATGCCGGTATTCGGGCCGTCATTCACTCCGGAGATCACCAGATCCGGCGCGGCGCCTTTCATGATGCCCCACAGACCGAAATCGACGGCATCCGCCGGCGTGCCCGGGAAGCAGTAGCGTTTGTCGGCGACTTTTTTAACCTCAAACGTTTTCCCCGGCCGGAAGGTAATCGCCGAGCCGATCCCGCTCTGGTTGGTTGCCGGCGCGACCAACCACACGTCATAGCCTTTGGCGGCCAGTTTGTCCTGTAACGAGGTGGTGCCAACGGACTGGCAGCCATCGTCGTTCACCAGCAGAATTTTCAGCGGTTTTTGCGCGGAGTGCGCGGAGGCGGCCAGCAGGGTAAACAGTGCGGCGGCGAGGATTTTGATTTTCATTAAGACTCCTTGGTCAGCATCAGAGATATTTCTTTGGCGCAAAAAAAAACCTAAGGCCCCTGGGCGCACATTCACTTGCGCCGGGGGCCTTAGGTTTTGCCTGCGTTCAGTCACAATCCCAGGATGCAGGGAAAATACTCCGCTATGGGAAAACAATCCAGAGGGCACAGGCTTATTATGTGACTATGGTCAACAACATCAATTATTTCAGCGCCAAAAATCAGGCTACATCAGAATATTTCCCGACCAATAAACCCACCCCATTTACAACATCCTTTAACATCTTTCAGTCACCATAACGGCCTGCCCGAGAGATTATTTTCAGCATATTTCACGCCATGAGAAAGATCACAATTATTAATACCAACACAAATAACCCTTGTTTTTCTTCAGGCAACGTGAAAAAGTTTCCCGTACTGGATTGTTACTGTTTTCGACACAGGCAAAACCTACGCCATAGATTCCGGCGGTATCGTGCTATTGATGCCGCCCGGAACGAATGACGTAGGTTTTTTTTTGGCTTTAAAATAATAAGACAGCGAGAACAATATGTATAATAAATGGTTAGCAGCAATCATGATAGTCGCCAGCGTGGCGACCTGTTCAGCGGCAGAGATGAGCCATGACGACACGGTTAATATCTATTTCGCCCGGCATGGCAAAACGCTTTTAAATACCTTCGATCGCGTACAGGGATGGGCTGACTCTCCGCTGACTGAAGACGGCGTCCGCGTCGCCCGTTATCTTGGCGAGGGCCTAAAAGAGATTCAGTTCGACCGTTTTTATTCCAGCGATGCCGGGCGGCAGCGGGAAACCATGGCCGTGATCCTGCAACAGGCCGGGGTGAAAGAGTATCACCTCAACGAGCTGCCGGGCCTGCGCGAAGCGTTTTTTGGCGGTTTTGAAGGCGGCTTCAATCAGGATATGGCCGCCGCCGGGGCGAAACAGCTGGGGTTAAAAGACTCCGCCGCCCTGTTCAGCAGGATGAAGGCAGGCACCCTGCCGGTGGCTGAAAGCCAGAACGCGCTGGCCGCCGCCGACCCGAAAGGGATGGCGGAAAACTATCAGCAGGTGAAAAGCCGCACCCAGGCCGCACTGCATACCATTGTCGAAAATGCCCTCGCCCACGGCGACAAAAACATCCTCGCGATTTCCTCCGGCACCGCAATACAAATCATGATTTCCGACCTGACTGACGATACCGCAAAAAATAAACCGCTGGCCAACGCCGCCGTCGTTAAGATTATCTATCACCAGGGGAAATATTCGGTCCCTGAGATCGGCACTATGAAATATATCGAAGCCGGCAAGCAGATTCTCGATCAAAAATAATTAAGCACTTAACTCTACTATTGCGCAGATAACCGGTGAATTAACGTCACCGGGTTCACTGCGTCTCATCTCTGGGGTGTATAATGAAACGCAATATGATTACCATACTACTGCTGGCGCTTCCGGCCTGCGTCCGGGCTGATAATAACCTCCCACAACCGGATATGGTCGACACGCTATTTGCCGATCCCTTTTTCAGCCAGTCACATATGGCGCTGTCGTTTAAAAACTACTGGAAATACCTGAAAGAAGACGAGACGGAACCGAAAAAAGTTCATAATGCCTGGGGTCAGGGGGTAGCCGTTGATTATCAGTCTGGTTACTTCGCCGATATAATCGGTTTCGATGCGACCTATTATGGGGCAATGAAGCTGGGCGCCAGCGATTATTTTAACTCGCGCGGCGTACTGTATAATGACGGTACCGGGAATAAAAAGAGCAACGCCGAAGGCTTTTCCAAGTTTGGTCAGCGTAACGTGAAGCTGAAATATCAGCTAAATGATGTCAACGTCAATGCCCGCTGGGGCTGGCAGATGCTGAAAAACGTTGGCGTTATCTCCACTTCGACGCGCCTGTCACCCACCACCTATCTCGGCTGGAGCGGTGGCGTCAACTACGGTGAGCTGACCCTGCGCGGCGCCTATATTGAGCGGGCGATGGAACGCAACTCCCCGGATCAACAACGCTTCCAGAGCGCAACCGGTCACTACATCAACCATATCGCCAGCGGCGATGTGCTGTGGCAAAACGATATTCTGAATCTGCAGTATGGCTATGGTGAAAGCGATAATTACCTGCGCCGCCATGTGCTGTTCACCAGCATCAAACCGCTAAAGCCGCTCACCATCGGCACGCAGATTTATGCCACACATGCTTTGGATGAATACAAGGCCATGCCGGCGAATAAGCGCGACTTCGACCGCGATGCCCGACATTACGCCATTGACCTGAAGTGGCAGGCCGACCGCTGGAGCAGCAAATGGGGCCTCGGCTATACCGATGCCGAAAAGGCGCATGAGGTGGGCTTCTATCCCCGGCATATGAGCAAAAACTCGCGCGGGACCTTTATTTCGATGGCCTACGCCGGAAACGACTACATGCGCGACGGTGAGCTGGTACTGGCCAACATTTCAGACTACAACCTGACGCCGGAGCTGGCGGTTGGCCTGACGGGAAACATTGCGCAGTTCAGTTACAAAGGCAACCACGTGCGCAGCGGCGAAATCAATGCCTTCAGCCGCTGGGTCCCCACGCACCCGAAGCTGAAGAACCTGACCGTCTGGGCGATGTTCGGGCCGGGCTGGTCCTATCGGATGAACGGCAAAACGCCGGTGCTGAACGATGGCCGCTATATCCGCGCCCATTCGCTCTCTTCAGAGGTGATCATCGAGTATAAATTTAATCTGTTCTGAGAAACCATGCCGCCGCCGTTTATCCCTGCGGCGGCGCGGCGGCTGACGCTTCCCCCGCCCGCCGCCACTCTGTGAGCCAGGCGCAGAGCATATCGGCCATTGCCTCTGAGAACGCCCGTATCTCGTCTGCCGTACGCGGGCTGCCCGAGAAGCCGCTGCCGACGGAGCTCAGGGTGGTGGTCAGCAGATCAGCGGCCAGATGACGCTTCTCTTCTGCGGCCTGCGGCAGCACCTCGTGGATAAAGCGATGAAAGATAGCCTCGCCGGTTGCCCGACTCTCTTCGGCCTCCGGCGCATCGCGGTACAGCGGCGCGGCATCGTTAAGCGCCTGGCGCAGGCCCGCCTCCGCACATTCGGAACGAATAAACGCATGCACCAGCGCGCGTAGCCTGGCGAGCGGCGGCTGACTTTGATTTTCGAGGATTTCCGTCAGCATCGCCGTCGTCTGCTGCCATTCATCGCTCTGTAAACGAAAGAGGATCGCCGCTTTATTCGGGAAGTATTGATACACCGACCCCACGCTGACGCCCGCCTTCTCCGCCACCCGCGCGGTGGTAAAACGCGCCGCCCCCTCCTGCTGTAAAACCTGAAGCGCGGCCTGGATGATGGCGGCAACCAGCTCCGTTGAACGCGCCTGGCGCGGCTTTTTTCTTATGGAAATGAGTGACCTGGATTGACCTGACATAGCACGTTCTTCCCCTGTCTGAATGCGAATAGTTAATGCGAATGATTCGTCGTATTCTTAAAAAGATGACGAATCATTCGCATTTTAACCCGAAACGGCAATCCAATCATTCAGAAGGGCTTTTTATGTCAACCACCCTGACAGCCGCGCCGCTGGCTGCACTCTTAGAACGGCTGTTCAAGCAGGCGGATAGCGCCGCCAGCACCAGCTTATCCGGCCTCTCCCGCGCCGACCGCGAACGGATGATGAGCAGCAAAACCGAATATCTGGCGCTTTACGGCCAGCTGAAAGATCTCTGGCTACCGGTCACCCGCGAGACAGGCGCTCTGCTGTATATGCTGGCGCGCAGCGCCCGGGCGCAGCATATCGTCGAGTTCGGCACCTCGTTTGGCATCTCGGCGCTGCACCTCGCGGCGGCGCTGAAGGACAACGGCGGCGGCCTGCTGATTACCAGCGAGTTCGAGCCGGGTAAAGTCGCGAAAGCGCGTGCGCATCTGCAGGAAGCAGGGCTCGACGCTTTGGTTGAGGTACGTGAAGGCGACGCCCTGCAGACGCTGGCCGACAATCTGCCGGAGACGATCGATATGGTACTGCTGGACGGAGCCAAAGCGCTGTATCCCGACATTCTGGCGCTGCTGGAGAGCCGCCTGCGCCCTAGCGCAACGATCGTCGCCGATAACGCTGATTACAGCGCCGAATATCTGAACTATGTGCGTAACCCGCAAAACGGCTACCTGTCCGTGCCCTTCGCCGACGATGTGGAAATATCGTTGCGCCTGGGGTGAACCATACGGCCGGTGGTGGCTCATTGCCGGCAGATTTTCCACCTTCTTAAACTCATCGATTCTATGACTGAAAAACTGAGCGCCTCCTCACCGGCGCTGAATGGCAGTGTGCCGCAGGTGAACAACGTATTTTTGACGCTGCTCCCCCTTGTGGCAGCCGTCTTTATTGGCTTTCTGATTATCGGGATGCAGCTGCCGGTACTACCGCTGCACCTGCACGGCACTCTGGGCATGAGCACGCTGGTCGTCGGGCTGGTTATCGGCTCGCAATTTGTTGCGGCGCTGCTCTCTCGCTCCTGGGCCGGCAACTTTGCCGATATACACGGCGCGAAGCGCGCCATGGCAATTGGCCTGCTGGTCACGGCCGCATCCGGGGTGCTGTATCTGCTGTCGCTGCTGTTTATTCACGCGCCGGTGACGTCGGTATGGATCCTGCTGGCCGGGCGTATCGTGCTGGCATTGGGCGAAAGCCTGCTGGTCACGGGGGCCATGGGCTGGGGTATTGGCCTGGTCGGCGCACGTCACGCCGGGAAGGTCATGTCCTGGAACGGGATTGCCATGTACGGCGCCTACGCGCTGGGCGCGCCGCTTGGCGTTGCCTTTAACGTCTGGGGCGGCTTCTTCGGCCTGTCGCTTGCCGTACTGCTGGTACCGTTTATTGCCCTGCTGATCATTGCCAAAGTCCGGGGCGTCGCACCGGTATCAGCGGCGAAAACGTCTATTTTCACGGTACTGAATGCCGTCTGGCAGCCAGGCCTCGGACTGGCGCTATGCAGCGTGGGCTTCGGGGTGATTGAAGCGTTTATCGCCCTGCTGTTTACCGCCCGTCACTGGGGCAACGCTTCTCTGGCTTTCACCGCCTTTGGCCTCGCTTTTATTATGGCGCGGATATTCTTTGGCCATTTACCCGATAAGCTGGGCGGCGCCCGTGTCGCGCTGGTATGCGTGATGATTGAAGCCCTTGGTCAGTTATTTATCTGGCGCGCCGATACGCTCTCTCTCGCCCTGCTGGGCGCCGCGCTGACCGGCTTTGGCTACTCGCTGGCCTTCCCCGGTTTTGGCGTCGAGGCCGTGCGCCGCGCCCCGCCGCAGACCCGTAGCCTGGCGATGGGCGCCTACGTCGCCTTCCTTGACGTCTCTTTGGCGATCACCGCGCCGCTGGCCGGGGCGCTGGCGGGGAAATGGGGGATCGGCAGCGTCTATCTTGCCGGGGCCATTGCCGTCTCGCTATCGGTCATTATGGCCCTGATCCTGCTTGCCGGACGCGGGAACCGGGAAAGCCTGCCGGGTTGATTGCGCACAAACGCAACCCAGCCCGCTGGCCGGGCGGCAGCCCCGATGCGGACTGCCGTCGGGTATCGATCGTCGCCGCTAACCTCGTCACGTGGGTCGGGAGAGCACCGCCGTTTTCGCGCTACGGTAGCGCAAATAGAGGTTATTCAGGATCAGCGCCGCGCCGGTCATGCACGCTCCGGTCATTTCCGCGGCCGTGGGTTTTACTCCCGTGATGGCGGAAAGAGAGAATGCGGTAAGGGGAACAATATCCATAAACAGCACGCCATTAAGCGGGGTGAGAATTTTATTGCCGATATTCCAGCACAGAATACCGACAAAGCCGGCAACGATCGCCGTATAAAAAACATGCGGAATAACAAACACCAGATCCCCCGGCGCAGGTACCGGCACCACGCCGATAATATACAACATGCCGTTCAGGACCAGGATACTGCTCATTCCCAGACAGGTGGTCATTGCCGTATATTTTAATGGCGACCAGTGCGCAAAAAAGGCGGCGCCCACCGTATAAATAACCCAACACAGCGCCCCCAGGATCATCAGCGCATTGGCAATATAGCCGGAAGGCGCATGGAACAGGCTACCGTACTGCCCTTTGGTAATCACGGTGATGACGCCAAAAAAGGAGAGCAGAATTAACCCGATGGAGATGGCGGGCGGCACCACCTTACGGATGACGCCATTGACCAGAATGCCGAGCATCGGCATGGTAGCCATCATAATCGACGCCGTGAGCGCCCCGCTCTTGCCGGCCATCTGCTGGCCTAAGAAGACCAGAAAGCCAAAGCCGACGAACCCCGCTGAGCCCAGTAGCCACGCCAGCCCCGCACGCTGCCCTTTGAGGCTGAACCCCTGGCGGCCCTCGCGGAGATAGAGCGCGAGCGCTAACGCCAGACCGGTAAACCCATAGCGCAGCGAGGTGAAAGTATAGGGGTCAGCACGGGTCAGGGCGCTGGTCATAATCGGGAAAGTCGCGCCCCACGAAAGGGTGGCGATCAGGCAGCAGATGACGCCGGTAGAATACGCGTTGTTCATAGCGATATATCCGATAACATACTCCGCAACGCGATTTATCCCCGGTTGCAGAGAAACAAGAATGCGGCAGAGATAATCCGCGGTGACCGCTTATTTCAGCCAGCACCGTTATTCTGTGCTGGCGAAAAGTATTATTACGATGATGATTTATTCCGTGGGTAATATTCCCGCTTTCGCCCAGTGCGTTTTGGGTATTTCAACAATCACCACCTCCACGCTCTCCGGTTTGCATTTTAAGGTTTCTACGGCCACCCGGGTGACTTCCCGGGCAAATTCGCGTTTTTGTTCAGGCGTACGGCCTGGCTGCATTTCTAAACGTAATACCGGCATATTTATCCTCTGCTATTAAGCGCCCCGGCTGGGGCCGACAAATTTATCTTTGCCGATACCGGAAGGAGAATAAATGTGTGTTAGGTTAATTGAATCAGAACCTACAGGTTGTTAATCATGGATAAACTTGCCGGAATGGAGATGTTTGTCAGGGTGGTCGAATGCGGGAGTTTTACCGCCGCGGCCGATGTCAGCGACGTATCGGCAACCATGGTCGCCAAGCAGATCCGCGCCATCGAACAACGGCTCGGCGCGCGTTTGCTGCACCGGACCACGCGCCGCCAGCAGCTTACCGAGGTCGGGCAGCTCTACTATGAGCGCTGCCGCCGCGTGCTGGCGGAGTTTTCCCTTGCCGAACATAGCGCCATGGAGCTGCAATCCACCCCCAAAGGGCTGGTGCAGATGGTCGCCCCGGTCAGTTTCGGCGGCCAGTTTCTGGTGCCGGCGCTGAGCGTCTACATGGCGCAGAATCCCGCCGTCAACGTCATGCTGACGCTGGATAACCAGGCGCCCAACTTAAGCCAGGGAAATTTTGAGCTCGGTATCCATGTCGGTGACGTCAGCCAGCCTGACGTCGTCGCCCGGCCGCTGCGTTCCTATCGCCGGATACTCGCCGCTTCCCCCGACTACATTCGCCAGCACGGGATGCCGGCACACCCTGATCAGCTGGGCAACTTCAGCTGTCTGGGGATTTCCTACTGGATTCATCAGGATCGCTGGGAGCTGATGGGTCCCGGGGGTGAAACCTTTAAGGCGCTGGTGAAGGGGCGCTTTATGTCTAATCAGGGCAACGCGCTGCGCATCGCCGCTCTCTACGGCTGTGGCATTGTGCTGCAGCCGGAATCCATGCTGATGGAGGATATCGCCCACGGCCGCCTGGTGCCGGTCCTGCCCGAGTGGTCATATAAACCGACGCCGATGTACCTGATTTACCAGCAGGATGCCCGCCCATCGGCCAAGCTGCGCAGCGTGATCGATTTTCTGGTTGAGCGCTTTGGGGCGGAACAGTCATAAAAGGGCCGCAGGCTGCACCATCCAGTTCGTCACTATCGACTTGCTGCCTGATGCAGGCTCTGCAGCGCCATACAGACGAGAGTCAACGGTATCTGCGTCAACACGGAGATTGGCTGGAATGGGGAGAAGGGAGAGTTACGGCATCATTTTGCCGCGCACGACCACTTTACCTGGTTTGCTTTCGGGATCGGTCACCCGGCGAATCGCCAAATTCAACGCCTGCCAGGCGATCTCCTGCAAATCATGCGACAGGCAGGGAAAATGGAAGCCGTAGATCCCGGCATGCGAAACTTCATCAATGCTAAACAAAGAGACCTGCTGTTTGAGATCCAGCTCATGTTCGAGACAGGCTTTGATAATCCCCAGCGAAATCTGGTTATTACAGCCGACGAAGAAATCCGGTGCCGGATTGTTCGCCAGCCAGCGGCTGGTCTCCTGCCAGGCAATATCCATAAAGAAGTCCGCATACAGCACTTCGAATGATGCCACTTTTCCCAGCAGCGCCGCCTGCAGCCCCGTGACCCTTTCCCGGGCGACGTTGGAGTTTTCCGGCCCTGATACCACCACCACGCGCTGCGCTTTCTGCTCCAGCAACCAACGCCCGGCCTGCAACCCGCAGTCAAGGTTATCAATATAGACCCCGCTGCAGTAGCGATCGTCCAGCTCCCTGTCCACCAGCACCACAGGAATATTGAGCATTTCCAGGCGCTTGAGATACGGCGGCTGATACTGATGATCGTTGGAGATCACCGATAAAATGATCGCATCAACGTTATAACCAATCAGTTTTTCGATAATACGATCTTCGCTTTCCTGGGACTCATAGGAGTCAAACACCAGCGTGTCATAGCCCATCTTTTGCGCTTCCAGCGTGATCAACCGTGTCAGACCGCCAAAGAACGGGTTGGCCATATCAGGATTAACAATCCCGATGGTTTTACTGGTTTTTGCCCGCAGATTACGCGCAGCGGCATTGACGACGTAGCCAAGGCTGGCCGCCGTCTCGCGAATGCGCTGTAGCGTTTCCGGATGCACTTTATCCGGCTGAGAGAAAGCCCGAGAGGCGGTAATTTTACTGACGTTTGCCTGTGCGGCGACGCTTGCCAGCGTCGCCTTGCGTCCACGACCCACTGCCAAATGCAGCTCCTTAGTTAAATCATATCATTTTGTATCATTACGTCATCATGACAGAACTCTCACAAGGATGCTAACACTTTACTCCAGCCAGACGATTTACGCGCGGATCGGTAAAAATATCCAGCTCATCGCGGCTTTCAGAAGAAAATTCCGACACCACCGCCCCCTGTCCCCCGGCCTGGAACCAATGGCGGGTATTGGGGGCGATAGTATACTGCTCGCCCGGACGCAGCAAAATGTAACGATTGCAGGTATACCAAGGTTCACTGCCCTCCGGCACCCGACATATCGGCTCGCCACCGGCATCGTTCGGCGTCAAATTCTCATCATCCACAAACAGGTACACCTCTCCCCAGCGGCAGCGGAACGTCTCCTGCTTCCCAGGCGTTCCGGCAAAAGGTGGATGCAAATGTTCCGGGCAAGTCTGGCGCGGAAACAGCACCAGCTCTTTCGCGCAGTAGCGCGGCGAGTTGATATACGTCAGCAGCTGCAGGCCGGACAAGGGATAATCAGGCAAGCCAAATGTAGCTATTTCAATGCGTTGCTTTTCATCCTCCGTCAAAACAATGTCAGCCAGCTGCAGGAAATGGTGTGTGCGTTGAACGGTATCGGTCGGTGTATTCATCGTATCCTCTGCGTTATAAACGGTATCGATAACACTGGTGACAGCATTAAACCCGCCATCCTCAGTTTTTTTCTGTGATCCGCATCGCTACTGGATGTTACACGCGACCATGGAAGTTAACATATTTCGAATATTTTTAACTTAAGTCACAGTTTTCACATTCCATTTACTCCAGGATCGTCGCATCAAAATGATACCGATACCATAAAAATGATTACACAGAGAGGGCATATGAAAGCATTAGTGTTGGCAGAGGCCGGTAAAATCGCTATCGAAGATCGCAGCTTTGACGAAGTGCTCGGCGACAACGATGTCCAGATCAAAATTCACTCCGTCGGCATCTGCGGTAGCGACGTCCATTATTACCAGCATGGCCGCATTGGCCCCTTCGTGGTTGAAGCGCCGATGGTGCTCGGTCACGAAGCCGCCGGCGTGGTGCTGGCCACGGGTAAAAATGTAACTCACGTCCGCGTCGGCGACCGCGTGTGCATGGAACCGGGGATCCCGGACATGAACTCCGCTCAGACCCGCGCGGGCATCTATAATCTCGACCCGGCGGTACGTTTCTGGGCTACCCCGCCGGTCCACGGCTGTCTGCGTGAAACCGTGATCCACCCGGGTGCATTCACCTTTAAACTGCCGGATAACGTCAGTTTCGCCGAAGGCGCCATGGTTGAACCGCTGGCGATCGGTATGCATGCGGCAACCAAGGCGGGGATTAAGCCGGGCGACATCGCGCTGGTGATCGGCGCAGGGCCGATTGGCGTGGTGACGGCGCTGGCGGCGCTGGCAGGCGGCTGCTCAGATGTGATCATCTGCGATCTGTTCGATGAGAAGCTGGCGGTTGCCGCCAACTATGAAGGCCTCCATGCGGTGAATATCAAAACCGGCGATCTGGCAGGCAAAGTCGCCGCGCTGACCAGCGGCAACGGCGCGGATATCGTCTTCGAGTGCAGCGGCGCCAAACCGGCGATCGCGACGCTTGCCGAACACGCCGCGCCGGGCGCCACCGCTGTGCTGGTCGGCATGCCGATCGATGCCGCGCCGATGGATATTGTTGCCGCGCAGGCCAAAGAGATTACCTTCAAGACCATTTTCCGCTACGCCAACATGTACCCGCGTACGCTGCGGCTGCTGAGCAGCGGCAAACTGCATGTTAAGCCGCTGATTAGCCAGACCTATAAGTTTGTCGATAGCGTTGCCGCCTTCGAGCGCGCGGCCGCTGGACACGCCTCTGATATCAAAATCATGCTGGAAATGGAGTAATCCCATGACGCTCTATGCTGGCATAGACTGCGGTACGCAAGGGACAAAAGTGGTGATTGTCGACAGCCAACAGGGGGCGATCGTTGGTGAAGGCAGCGCCCCTCACCGCCTTATCAGCAACTCTAACGGACGTCGCGAGCAGGAGGCCAGCTGGTGGATCGAGGCATTAATCGCGGCCTTCCGCCAGGCGGTATCTCAGGCAAATGTCGACCCGCAAGAGATTAACGCTCTGGGCGTCTCCGGCCAACAGCATGGTTTTGTGCCGCTGGATGAACAGGGGAACGTGCTGCATAGCGTCAAGCTGTGGTGCGACACGGAAACGGCGGAAGAGAATGCGCTGCTGCTACAGCAGCTGGGCGGTGTTCAGGGATCGCTGGAGAAGCTGGGTCTGATGGTCGCCACTGGCTATACGGCCTCGAAAATCCTCTGGTTTAAGCACCATCACCCGGAACTGTGGGCGCAGCTGCATACCGTGCTGCTCCCGCATGATTACCTGAATTACTGGTTGACCGGCGAACGGGTCGCCGAATATGGCGATGCTTCCGGTACCGGCTTGCTTAACGTCCGCACTCGCCAATGGGACCAAGCCGCGGTTGAACTTATCGATGACAGCGGCCGTTTATGGAGCGCCCTGCCGCCGCTGAAAAGCGCGGAAAGCGATATTGGAACACTGCGACCGCAGGCGGCGGCAATGCTCGGCCTTAGCCCTGCGACCCGCGTCTCCACCGGCGGCGGTGATAACATGATGGCAGCCATCGGCTCCGGCAACATTGATGCCGGGACCATCACCATGAGTCTCGGTACCTCCGGCACGCTCTTCGCCTGGTCCGGGGAGCCGATCAGCTCAGGAGACGGCAAAATTGCCGGGTTCTGCTCCAGCACTAACGGCTGGCTGCCGCTGATTTGCACCATGAACGTCACCTCGGCCACCACCTCCATGCAGGCGCTGTTAGATGAGGATATCACGGGCTTTAATTCGCTGCTGATGCAGGCCACGCCTGGCGCTGGCGGCGTAGAAATGCTGCCTTTCTTCAACGGCGAACGGGTCCCGCAGCTCCCCCATGCCCGCGCCAGCCTGCATAACCTCGACAGCGATAACTTCACCCGCGCCAACCTGTGCAGGGCGGTGGTGGAAAGCGCGACATACGGTTTGCGCTATGGCATTGAATTGTTCCGCCGCCAGGGTATCGCCGCACGCGAAATTCGTCTGACCGGCGGAGGAGCACGTAGCGCAGGCTGGCGACAAATTGTCGCCGATGTGATGGGCTGCCCGGTGGTCTGTTTACAGGTCAAAGAGACCGCGGCCCTCGGCGGCGCAATTCAGGCGATGTGGGCGACAGCGCTGGCGGATGAACCCGGTCAGGATGCCCACGCGCTCCTGGCCAAACTGTGCCAACGCTTTGTTTCACTGGACCCGGCAACCTACACGCAGCCTGACGTCAGCCGTCAGGCGCAGTATGACGCACTTTATCAACGGTATCTGCAACGCCTGCAGCAGACTTATCCGGAGGTACAACTGTGACGCGCGATCCGCATACCCAACAACCCACCTATCTGCTGGAAGTCACCGGGGTCAGAAAAGCCTTCGGTCCGGTGGTGGCATTAAAGAACGCCGAATTCTGCCTGCGCCGGGGCTCCATTCACGCGCTCTGCGGCGGCAACGGCGCCGGTAAATCGACATTTCTCAGCATCCTGATGGGCTTTATTCAGCCCGACGGTGGCGACATTTTTATCAATGGCCAGCGCTGTGAATTTCATCATCCACGTGAAGCGCTGAACGCCGGGGTGGCGATTGTCCAGCAGGAGCTGAGCGCGATCCCGGACCTGACGGTCGCAGAGAATATCTGGCTGGGCCGCGAGCCAAAACGCTTTGGCTTTGTCGACTTCACCACTCTCAATCAGCGCACCGCCGCCTTACTGAAGGAGCTCGAATTCAACATTAACGCCACCGAGAAGATGCGCAACCTGAGCGTCGCCGAACAGCAGCTGGTGGAGATCGCCAAAGCCCTGTCACATGCCAATGCCGACATCATCATCATGGATGAGCCCACCTCGGCGATTGGTGAAGAGGACGCGCAGAAGATCTTCCAGACTATCAGACGCCTGGCGGATAAAGGCAAAGGGATCATCTACGTTTCACATCGCCTGTCGGAGATTTTCCAGATTGCCGACAGCTACACCATCTTTCGCGACGGCGCCTATATCCATGAAGGCCTGATCGCGGATATCACCCGCGAACAGCTGATTGAGCACATCATCGGCGGCGAGTACGACAGCGAATTCGCCAAGTTCAACCAGCCCGGCGAAGAGATAATGATGGAGGTCAAGAATCTACGCTGGCGTAACAAGATCAAGGATATCAGCTTGCAGCTTAAGCGCGGCGAAATCCTCGGCATCTACGGCCTGGTCGGTTCGGGACGCAGCGAATTTCTCGATCTGGTGTTCGGTATTCAACATGCCGACAGCGGCACGATCCAGCTGGGAGAGAAGACGCTAGGCCGCCACTCGCCGAAAGAGGCGATTGCCTGCGGTATCGCCTATGTCACCGAGGATCGCAAGGATACCGGCCTGGTGCTGTGTCGCTCGGTCAGCGAGAACATCAACATTTCGTCGTTGGACGCCATCAGTCGCGCCGGGTTTATCAGTGAAAAACGGGAGCAGGCGCGCACCAGTGAAATGATTAAACGCTTCAACGTCAAAACCCATGACGGCGAACAGCCGGTGGGCAACCTCAGCGGTGGTAATCAGCAGAAGGTGGTGCTGGGACGCTGGGCGCTACTCAATCCGGAGGTGCTGCTGCTGGATGAACCAACACGCGGTATCGACGTCGGCGCCAAGAAAGAGATCTACCGCTTTATGTCGGAATTCGCCCTGAAAAATAAGGGGATCATCATGGTCTCGTCTGAGCTGTCGGAAATTATCGGCATGAGCGATCGCATTTTAGTGTTTCGCGACGGCCAACTGGCCGGTGAGCTTACGGCCGCCAATGCGACCCAGACCGAATTGATGAAACTCGCGGTTTAACAGAGAGATAACACATGAACAGTACCCACTCCTTATCACCCGGGATTTCGTTTTTCACCCGCAATAAACGCCGTATGCACAAGTACGGCATTATCATCGCCTTCTTCGTCTTGTGCCTGATCGTGGCGCTGATTGGCGAGTACCAGGTGACTCAGGGCGCCTGGAGCAGCAACTATTTTCTCAGCGATGAAAATATGCTGATTGTACTGCGACAGGTGTCGATCAACGGCATTCTGGCGATAGGTATGACCTTCGTCATTATCTCCGCCGGGGTGGACCTGTCGGTCGGATCGGTGCTGGCGCTCAGTGGGATCGTCGCCGCCCGTTTCGCCACCAATAACAGCGGTCTGGCGATTGGCGATACCGCCACGGCGGTGATGGTACCGCTGATCGTCGCGCTGGGTATCGGCATCGTCTGCGGGCTGATAAACGGTACCGTCTTATCCCGCTATCGCCTCCAGCCGTTCATCGTCACCATGGGGATGCTGTCTGCGGCCCGCGGTTTGACCATGCTGACCACCAACGGCAACCCGGTATCACAGCTGAATAGCGATTTTCGCTGGTTAGGTAACGGCTATATCAGCGGCGTCCCGGTACCGGTGATTATCTTTATTCTGCTGTTCGCCCTCGCCTGGCTGCTGCTGAATAAAACCATTTTTGGCCGCCACGTTTATGCTGTCGGCGGTAACCCCAAAAGCGCCCGCACTTCCGGAATTAGCGTTATCCGTATCAAGGTGCTGGTGTATACCCTCTGTGGCGCCCTGGCGGGAATCGCAGGGCTGATCCTCACCGCCCGAACCGGTTCGGCGCAGACCAATGCCGGCGCGGGCTACGAGCTCGACGCCATCGCCGCGGTAGTGATTGGCGGTACCAGTATGGCCGGCGGCGTCGGCACCCTGGTAGGTACATTCTTTGGCGTGCTGATTATCGGCGTAATGAATAACGGCCTCGACCTGCTCGGCGTGCAATCGTACTACCAACAGATTATCAAAGGCGCGCTGATCGTTGTCGCCGTCTTGCTCGACCCATCGCGTAAGCAACAGCGCGATTAATTAACCTGCAAACCCCCTACCGGAGAAGAATAATGAATAAGACCAAAATTGCGTTGTGTGCTTCAGCCATGATGATGGGAAGCCTGGTGGCAGCTCAGGCGGCCCCCGTGAAAATCGCGGTGCTGATGTATGGCAATAAAGCCGAATTCGTGCAGCTGATGGAGAGATACGGCAAGGAGCATCCGGCGGTGAAAAGCGGCGAAGCGGTGCTGACGTTTTATGACGGACGTTACGATGCCTCGGTTCAGAACGACCAGGCGGCAACGGCGATTCAGACCCGCGCCGACGCGATTATCGTCAACCCGATGGATTATGAGGCCAACATCGATATCGTCACCAATGCCAATGAGGCAAAAATCCCGGTGGTGGTCACCAACGCGCGCCTGCACACTGAAGATATGACCTCAGAAGTGGTGTCTAACGATGAACTTGGCGGCTATCTGGAGGCCAGGGCGGTACTGGATAAGCTCGACTGTAAAAACCATAAAGTAAACGTAGTCATCATCGAAGGTCCGAAAGGCGGCAGTGGCGAGATTCAGCGCGGTAAAGGGAACGATAAGGCCATCGCTGAGTGTGGCGCGGGCCAGGTAACGGTGCTGGAGCGTAAGACCGCGAACTGGTCGCGCGCCGAGGCTCAACCGTTGATGGAAAACTGGCTGCAAAAGCATCGTGGTAAAATCAATGGTGTGATTGGTCAGAACGACGAGATGGCGCTGGGCGCGATTGAAGCTATTAAAGGCGCAGGTCTGAACGTCAAAGACTTTGCCATTGCCGGAGTAGACGGCGTCTCCGATGCCATTCACGCGGTACAGGCCGGGGAAATGGTCTCTATCCTGCAGGATGCCAAAGGCCAGATGCAGGGCTCTATCGACGTGGCACTGCGTACGGTGAAGGGCGAAAGCTACCAGCCGCAGTCCGATATCTGGAAACAGTACGCTAAAGACCTGAAATGGGATGGCGGAACGCAGAAACATTACTACATTCCATGGACCGTGGTGACCGCCGACAACGCACAGCAACTGCTGGACGCGCGTAAGTAATTTCCCCCTGCAATCTCCCCCGGCGAACTGCCCGGGGAGATTGCCGCCCCTTCCACATGCGATTGCTGAAACTGTTCCGGCGTTCGCACATCAACCCAGTGTTCGGCGGCCCGCAATGGCGTGGAGGCCATGAGAATGGCGCCAGGGTGCCAGCGTAAAGGAGAGTAAAAGCGAAGGGCAAACTGGCAGCCTCAGGTAAAATTACTATGCTTACAGGTAACGTTGCCGGGTAAAAATGTGAATGATATTTATAGGGAGAATGTAGATGGGATTCTGGAGAATTGTTTTAACGATTATTCTGCCGCCGCTTGGCGTACTCCTGGGGAAAGGATTTGGTTGGGCATTTATTCTTAATATCGTGCTGACTTTATTGGGCTATATCCCCGGCCTGATTCACGCATTCTGGGTGCAAACCCGCGATTAACCTGCCGCCCCCTCACGGCGCACCGGCGCCGTGTTTAATTAAAGCCATTTCTTTCCAGCAGATTTTATCTACCGTCGACCACGCGGATGTGAATATCGCTATCGCATTCATCAAGTCATATAATTTTTAATTCCTCTGCCTCCTTTCCCGGTTATGCCATAAACACAAGCGGTACTCGCGCCGCCAAAACGCCATCTTATTCCTTTATATTTGACGGTATGCACAGACCTTATTATCGCCGCCATCCCGGTCATCCTGGCGGACGCGCAAAAAAACCGTAATCCCGAAGAGATTACGGTTGGTGTCCGTTGCCGCATCAGACCATCGCCGGTACGGGTATGGTTAATTCGCGGAAAGCGGGCGCGTGGCGATATCGGGCGAGTCCTCGCCTGCCCCGGCGGCATGATGCCGCTCCGCCAGCAGGCGGCAGATCTCCGCGTGCTTATCCTCGGTAAAGGTGAAGCGCGACATAAAGCCCAGGCGAATCAGCGAGCCGATGGCGGGCAGCAGGCAGATGCCGAAGAATAGCCCGTTCAGTACGGCGGCGCTCTGGCTTTGCGCCTGAGGCACGTAGCCGATGATGGTTAAAAAGACGCCGATTAACCCGCCGCCAACCGCCACCGACATCTTGCCGGTAAAGGTCTGGCCGGAGAAGGTGATCGCCGCGCAGCGCCGGTGGGTGTGGTATTCGGCGTACTCGATGGTATCGGCAATCATCGACGAGGTAAGGATGTTAGTCATCATGACAAAGATGGTGCTCAGACCCAGCAAAACAAACAGCAGCGCCGCATGCTGGTAGCCGGCAAACCACATGATCACCCGCACCACGATATCCAGCCCGCAGAGGATCATAAACAGCTGCCGCTTCTGCATTCTGCGGGTCAGCATCGGCGCTACCAGGCAGACCACCGCCGCGATAATGCCCATCAGACCGATAGCCATCTGCAGGCCGCCATCGCCCATGTTGTAGATAAAGAAGTAGATGTAAATGCCGTTGGCGACGTTATGGAAGACGCAGAAAAAGAACGACAGCAGAATGATAAACAGCGGCTTATTGTGCTTTAAGTTGCGAAAGGTATCGCGGATGGTGACCTTTTCCGGGCTCGGCGGCACGCGCTCTTTAATCTGCAGGAAGCCGTTCAGCATCAGCGGCAGGCCAATCAGCACCATTACCAGCGCGGCCATAAAGTAGCCTTTGTCATTACTGTACTGGGCAAAAAAGGCCGCCAGCCTGGGGAAGAAAATATTGGTGCAGGCAATCCCGGCATTCACCCCGAGCATCGCCGCCGTCACCGCGCGGGTACGCTGGCTGGAATCGTTGCTCATTACCGATGACATCGACCAGAAGGGGATATCTGAAATCGCGTACAGCGTTCCCCACAGGATATAGGTCACCCCGGCGTAGAGAATTTTGGTGGTCATATCCGCTTCGATTTTATAAAACGACAGCAGCGTGATGCCGGTGATCAGCAGCGGCGCAATGAGCAAAAAGTGGCGAAACTTACCGAAACGGCTGTTGATGGTGTCCATGATGCTGGCAAACAGCGGATCGTGGATCGCATCCCAGGCGCGGGCAATCAGGAAAATGGAGCTGGCGGCAAGGGCCGAGATGCCCAGCACATCGGTATAAAAATAGTTAATAAACGAACCCACTAAACCAAAACTAAAGCACTGGCCCAACCCGTAGCCAAAATAAGACCATAGCTCGCGAGAGGGTATTTTCATTGCATTTGCCATAGCGTTTACCTTATTGCCCGGCAGCAGAGTGCCGGGCTGCATTTGTTATTATTTTTAACCCGCGGGGTGCAAACCAATACGGCTCAGTTTACGCACCAGATCCATTTCCGCTTGCGAAAAGGGAATGCCGTTTTCTTCAAACACATCGTGGAACCACAGGCGGCAATAATCCGGCGAGCGGGTCATCACCACCGGCCACGGCAGCCAGGTCTGGGTTTTACCGCGCACCAGCCCCCATTGATAGGGGGCGACATTGGCGGCGTGCATCAGCGGGAGCTGCTCTTCGATCGTGCTGCCGACGTGACGAGCCAGCCACTCGGTGCAGAACAGCGGTCGGCCGAGCTGCTGCAGTTGATGGATGATGGCGACCATGCGCGCGGTGTTGGTATAGGCATGGAAGCTGACCACATCGGACAGCGCCAGCGCGGTCTGGTCCAGCGGATGCTGGTAGAACGCTTCGCCTTCGCTTTCCTCGGGCAGCCGCCAGGCGCAGACGGTGAGCGGCTGATCGGGGTCTTCATCTCGCGCCCACGCAAACGCCTTGCGCATCAGTTCATGGGCGTAGGTTTCGAGCTTTTCGTCGTACTGCACTTCCCGCGTGCCGCTGGCGAAGATCCCGCGGTTGCCGGGTTCGTTGTACAGATCCCACAGCAACACGCGGCGGTCGGTGCGAAATTCGCGAACAATATCGCGCACATAGCGCTCAATCTGCGGCCAGCAGTCGCGATCGCAGACCTTCGCGCGCCCCGGGCTGGCGGCGGCCTGGCTGTTATGTTTGCCCGGCACCGGCATCTTTTGCGGGCCGAGATAGGGTTCATCCCCGGAGAAGCCGCAGTCGTCCATCAGCGTCAGCATGGTGCGGATGCCGTGGCCGTCGGCGAGCGCCAGGAACTGGTGGATGCGGGCAATCAGCCCCTGCCGATCGTGCTCCCAGACGATAAACGGCAGATTGATACGCAGGGAGTTATACCCCGCCTGCGCCGCCCAGCCCAGTTCCCGGTCAATGGTTTCGGCATCAAAGGTTTCCTGCTGCCAGATATCGGTCCAGTTGACCGCCGTTGCCGGCAGATAGTTAAAGCCGCACAGCCAGCCCTGCCGCTGATACCACGTCTGCGCCTGCTCTTTGCTCCACTGCTGTTTCATCGCTACCTCTTTGCTGATATTGTTTAGCTAATAAATATTAGTTGGGGAATAAACGCGCAAATAGCACCGTGCGAAAAAGGGAGCCCGGTCACAAACCGGGCGGCTGATAGCAAAAGAAACGTGACCGATGACGCACTCCCCTGCCGGATCGCAGGCCGGGAAGGTATGATGCTGATTCAACAGGCGAGGGAGCAGGGAACATGAAGCGGAAAAACAAGGTCACGATGAACGATATTGCACGCACCGCTGGCGTCTCTCAGGCCACGGTATCGCTGGTGTTGAACCAGTCGCGCAACATCAAACTCAGCGATGAAACCCGCGAGCGGGTGATGGCTATCGCCGCGGAACTGGGCTACGCCCGGCTGCCCGGTATTCACTCCCCGCGTAATCAGGAAGAGATCGCCCTGCTGGTGAGTTCCCTGCAAAGCTATGACCCGTTTATCGATGCGATAAGTCAGGCGCGGGAAGCCGCATGGCGCAATGAAGTGATGCTGACGGTGTACGATTTTGGCGACGATAGCGAACTGGCCCGCAACATTATTCGCCAGCTGGAGAAGCGCAACTGCGTGGGGATTATTCTCGCCTCGCCGGTGACCGCGGTCATCGATATGGCGCCGTTTCAGGACTGCACCGCCCTGCCGCTGGTGTTGCTCAACCAGACCGCCCCCGATTCGCCGCTGCTGCCGTCGTTCGTGCCGGATGATTTTGCCAACGCCTTTCAGGTGACCCGCCATTTGCTCAGCCAGGGCGCGCAGCGCATCGCGCATATCACCGGGGAATCCTGGATGGATGCCACCCGCCAGCGGCTGGCCGGCTATCACGCGGCGCTGGAGCAGGCGGGGCTCGAGCCAAAAGCGGAGTGGGTGCGCCAGACCAACTGGCAGTTTAATGAGTCCTACCAGGCCACCCTGGCGCTGCTGGATCTGGCGGAGCGGCCGGATGCCATCTTCTGCGCCAGCGACTGGCTGGCCATCGGCTGCTATCAGGCGCTGTCGGCCCGCGGCATCACCATCCCGGACAACATGCTGGTCGCCGGATATGACGATCAAAAGATCTCCGAGCAGTTGACCCCGCAGCTCACCAGTATCCAGCTGCCCTACGGCGAGCTGGGCCGCTTAGCGGTGGAGTACCTGTGTAACAACGAAGATGCCGCGACGCGGGTCAGCTTATCCGGCCGCTTAAAGGTCAGGCGCTCCAGCGAGCGCTGAGTCCGGGCCTATCGCGGCGGCAGCGGGTAATGGCGCAGCGGCTTAATGCGAAGAAATAAACGCTGACGGGATCGCCGGGGCGGGCATGGCGAACGTCCGCTTCATGCGCTCAACCTCGCGCAGCGGCGTCAGGCCAAACAGGCGTTTAAACTCGCGGCTGAACTGGGACACGCTCTCATAGCCGACGCGCACGCTCGCCGCCGACGCCGTAAGATTATTGCGCAGCATCAGCAGGCGGGCCTGATGCAGCCGGGTCGACTTCAGGTACTGCATCGGCGAGGTGTTGGTCACGGTTTTGAAATGGCTATGAAAAGTCGGGACGCTCATCCCGGCGGCTTTGGCTAACGCGGGCACATCCAGATTCGAATCATACTCGGCGTGCAATTTGCGCAAGGCTATCGCCACCTTGCCAAACTGTCCCTGCAGGGCGAGCGCGCTGCGCAGCGTCTGCCCTTGTTCCCCGGTAAGCACCCGGTAATAGAGCTCCCGCAGCATGGACAGCCCCAACATTTCCGCGTCCAGCGGCGAGGCCATAATCTGCAGGAAACGCAACACCGAACCGCGCATCGCGTCATCCATCAGACTCGACATCATGCTGCGCGGGGGGCCAGTATTCGCAGCGCCGCGGCCGTCCAGCGCCAGCATCAGGTCGGCGGCCAGCTTGAAATCGAGGCGGATATAGATCGCCAGCATCGGCTCGGCGGCGCTGGCATCCGTTTCCATGGTAAACGGAACCGGTACCGAGACCATCAGATAATGCTGCGCATCATACAAATAGACATCCCCGCCGAGAAAACCGCGCTTTTTCCCCTGCACCACGATAACGATCCCGGGCTCGTATAACACCGGCGTGCGCAGCAGCGGGCGATCGGAACGTAAAAAACGCACGTCGGGCAAAGCGGTGAGATTGTAGCCCTCATGCGGCGTCAGCCGATCGAGGAGGGTCACCATCTGACGGGTGATCGGTAAAGAGTGAGATGCCATATCGTTCGCGGCCGGCAGTGGAAAGTCATTGCAGTGTGGCACCCGGCAGCGGCGGCGTCCAGACGAGTCATAGGATCAGGCAAAGATCAGAGAGGATCGGGGCTACGCTTCGCACCCTCGCCGCCCTATTCTGCTTTCTCAGGTTAACGGAGGAGAAGTGGATGAACAGAGCAAAGTTATTTTTCATCACCGGCGTCAGCAGCGGCTTCGGGCGCGCGCTGGCACAAGAGGCGCTCCGGGCGGGGCACCGGGTGGTCGGGACCTTACGCCACGCGCAGGCCAAAGCGGCGTTCGAAGCCCTGGCGCCAGGACAGTGCTTCGGCAGAATTCTGGACGTCACGGATTTTGCCGCCATTCCCGCGATTGTTGCCGACGTGGAGCAGAACATCGGCACCGTGGATGTGCTGGTCAATAATGCCGGGTACGGTCACGAAGGGGTGATGGAAGAGTCGCCGATGAGTGAGATTCTGCAGCAGTTTAACGTCAACGTGTTTGGCGCCGTAGCGGTGATTAAAGCCTTTCTGCCCGCGTTCCGCGCGCGCCGCGCCGGCCATATTTTGAATATCACCTCAATGGGGGGATTCATCACCATGCCCGGCATCAGCTACTACTGCGGGAGTAAATTCGCCCTGCAGGGAATTTCGGAAACCCTAAGCAAAGAGCTGAAGCCGTTTAATATCGCGGTGACGGCGATCCAGCCCGGATCGTTTCGCACCGACTGGGCCGGGCGTTCGATGGTGCGCTCCCCGCGCAGCATCAGCGATTACGATCATAGCTTCGGGCCGATCCGGGAAACGCGAATGCAGCGCAGCGGCCACCAGCCAGGCGATCCGGTGAAAGCGGCCAGGGCCATTTTACAGCTCATCGAAAGCCCCAATCCCCCGGCGTCGCTGCTGCTGGGAAGCGATGCCGTAACCCTGGTGAAGCAAAAACTGCAGCAGATGAATGCGGATATCGACAGGTGGCGGGAGATTAGCCTTTCCACCGACGACTAAGATGATGGGGATTCTGTCCAGGGAGGGCAGAATCTCCAATAATGGCATCAATCAGACGCTTGCCGATGCCGAACCTGCGGAGACCGCCTCTTTTACCCGCGGTTAACCGTCCGCACATCCTGCCTGTCCTGTCTCCCGCCGACGGATGAACGCATCCGCTCGCCGCCTTGTGCAATATTACAATTCCGTTCAAATTTTGTTGATTTTTTGTTGTGAGCCATTCAGCAATTTCCGCTGCTGAAATTCTCCAGACTACGACAAGCCATCATGCTATGTCAGGAGAGACAAATGAGCAGCACCTCCGCCGACTTTCAGAATTTATACCAGGCCTTGAGCCACAGCGCGTCACGCCGCCCGGACGCCCTGGCGCTGGCGTTTGAAGATCGCCGCTATCGCTACCGCGATTTCCACCAGCGGGTACAGCAGACCATGGCGCAGCTTGACCGCGTCTGGTCGTTACGCAAAGGCGATCGTATTTTGCTGGCCTGGGGCAATCACCCTGCCTTTTGCGAGATGTTTTTCGCCGCGCTCGGTTTGGGTATCGAAGTCATCCCCTTCAGCACCAAGCTAAAACAGGCCGAAAGCGAAGAGCTGGTGGGCCATATCGCTCCCCAGGCGGTGTTATTCGACGCCAGCGTCCAGGACTGGCTGGGACAGACGGCGAACGCGCGTTGCGTTTCGCTCACCGACTGGCAGGCGCTGGAGCTGCCCGCAGCTCTGCCAGACCTGCCGGTACAGGTTGCCCGCGACGATACGGCGATAATGATGTTTACCTCCGGCACCACCGGCGAACCCAAAGGTGCCATCATCACCCACGGCAACCTGCTTTGCGCCATCGATGCCTATGCGCAAAAGCTTAATCTGACTGAGGCGGACAGCACTATTCTGGCGGTGCCGATTTATCACATCACCGGCCTGTCGGCGCTACTGGCCCTGTTTATCACGCTCGGCGCAACTATCTGGTTACAGCAACGTTTTAATGCGCCCGAGGTGCTCAATACCCTCCGCGAACAGCACATTACCTTTCTGCATGGCTCGCCGACGGTATTTATCCTGCTCTGTCAGGCGGCGCGCGCGCGCAATGCCCTCCAGCCGACGACCTGGCCATCGTTACGCGCCATCGCCTGCGGCGCCGGCCATCTGAATGAAGGGCTCATCAGCGAGTTAAAAACGCTGTTTCCGAATACCGCGATTCACCCGATCTATGGACTGACCGAAACCACCTCGCCCGCCACGATTTTCCCGGTCGACGTCTGGGACAACGAGAAGCGCGGCAGTTCGGGACAGGCAATACCCGGTCTTACCATCCGGATCCTCGACGACCGCCAGCAGCCTCTCCCCAACAGGCAGATCGGCCATATCTGGCTGAAAGGGGATGTGGTGATCCGCGAATACTGGCAGCGCAGCGAACGGCGGCCCAGCTGCGATGTGCAAGGCTGGTTCTGCACCGGCGATCTCGGCTATCTCGATGACGAAGGCTGGTTGTATATCAAGGATCGCAGTAAGGACATGATCAATCGCGGCGGCGAGAAGATTTACTCCCTTGAGCTGGAGAACATTATTTCGACTCATCAGGGCGTGCGTGAAGTCGCGGTGATCCCCGCGCCCAGCCCGGTATATGGCGAAGAGCCCGTGGCATTCATCGTCCCGGACGCGCAATACCACCTCACCAGCGAAGAAATCCTTGCCTGGCTGAAGGTGAAAGTCGCCCGCTTTAAGCTCCCGGCCCGCATCATCTTCACCCGCACCCTGCCGCGTACCCATAACGGCAAGGTCAGCAAAAGGCAGCTTAAAACGCGCCTCGCGGAGTCCATCACGACCCTGTCAACGGAGGAGAAAAAGTGAGCAGCAGATTTATCAGCGCCCGGGAAGCGGCGCAACTTATCCGCAGCGGCGACACGATTTGCACCGTCGGCATGACGCTGATCGGCGCGGCGGAATCCATTCTGAAAGCCATCGAAGCGCGCTTTCAGGCAACAGATGAGCCGCGCGACCTGACCCTGATGCACGCCGCAGGGCAGAGCGATCGCCAGCGCGGCAACCAGCACTTCGCCCATCCGGGTATGGTCACCCGAATTATCGGCTCGCACTGGGGGCTGGCGCCGCGCTGGATGGCGATGATCAACAACAACGAAGTGGAAGCGTGGTGCCTGCCGCAGGGGCAAATGGTCCACCTTTACGCCGCAATGGCAGCCGGCCTGCCGGGGCGGCTTTCGCCCGTCGGCCTGGGCACCTTTGTCGATCCGCGTATTGAGGGTGGACGCATGAACGCCCGTACCCGCGAACAGCCAGATCTGATTGAACATGTCGAGTTTCGCGGCGAAGAGTATCTGTTTTATCCGGCAATCCCGCTGGATGTGGTGATTGTGCGCGGCACCCATGCCGATGAGGAGGGCAACCTCACTACCGATGAAGAGGCAATGCAGCTGGAAGTGCTGCATGCGGTACTGGCCGCCAAACGCTACGGCGCGAAGGTGCTGGCGCAGGTGAAATACCGCGTGGCGAAAGGCTCGCTGCACCCGAAAAGCGTCACCGTCCCCGGCACGCTGATTGACGCCATTGTCGTCTGCGATGAACCGGAGACGGACCATCGTCAGACCTCCGGCTGGGCCTTTGATCCGGCATTCTGCGGCGATATCCGCCTGCCCGCGGCGCAAAGCGCGCCGCTGCCGCTGGATCTACGCAAACTGATCGGCCGCATCGCCTGTCGCTATCTGACGCCCGGCTGCGTTATCAACCTGGGGACGGGCATCCCTAACGATGTGATTGGCGCCATTGTCCACGAAGAACAGCTCGGTGATGCGGTCACTATCACGGTGGAGTCGGGTATCTATGGCGGGCAGCAGGCCGGCGGCACCGACTTCGGCATTGGCCGCAACCTGAGCGCGATGATAAGCCACCAGGATCAGATGCTCTATTACAACGGCGCGGGAGTGGATATCACCTTTATGGGCGCGGGCGAAATGGACCCGCACGGCCATGTTAATGCCACACGCCTCGGCGCCTCCTGCCCAGGCGCCGGCGGTTTTATCGACATCACCCAGAACGCGCGCCATGTGGTGTTCTGTTCTTCCTTTACCGCCAAAGGGCTGGAGATCGCCTGTGAACAGGGGGCGCTGCGCATTCTGCGTGAAGGAGAGGTACGCAAGTTTGTCTCGCAGGTTAACCAAATCTCTTACAACGGCGAGCTGGCCCGCGCCAAAGGGCAAACCATGCATTACGTCACCGAACGCGCGGTGTTCGAGCTGCGTCCGGAAGGGCCGGTGCTGACGGAGATCGCCCCCGGCGTCGATCTGCAACGCGACATCCTTGCACAGATGGATTTTCGCCCGTTAATTGCCCCGGAACTGACCGTGATGGACAGCGCGCTGTTTCAGCCCGCCCCCTGCGGACTGGCGGAGCGTCTGTTCCACTATTCATCATCAAACTCGTAAGGAACCGTTTATGAAACTAGCCAGTAAAACCGCCATTGTCACCGGCGCCGCACGCGGCATCGGCTTTGGCATCGCCCAAATACTCGCCCGCGAAGGCGCGCGGGTGGTTATCGCCGATCGCGACGCCCACGGCGAAGCGGCGGCGGCGGCCCTGCGTGACGCGGGTGCGGAGGCGTTATTCATCAGTTGCAACATCAGTGATAAAGCGCAGGTCGAAACGCTGTTCGCCGGGGCGGAAGAGGCATTCGGTCCGGTGGAGATACTGGTGAATAACGCCGGGATCAATCGCGACGCCATGCTGCACAAACTGACGGAAGCGGACTGGGATACGGTTATCGACGTCAACCTGAAAGGCACGTTCTTCTGTATGCAGCAGGCCGCCATCCGCATGCGCGAGCGCGGCGCGGGCCGCATCATCAACATCGCCTCCGCCAGCTGGCTGGGCAACATTGGGCAAACCAATTATGCCGCCTCGAAAGCAGGCGTGGTGGGGATGACCAAAACCGCCTGCCGCGAACTGGCGAAAAAAGGCGTGACGGTGAACGCCATCTGTCCCGGATTCATCGATACCGATATGACGCGCGGCGTGCCGGAAAACATCTGGCAAATCATGATCAACAAAATTCCGGCGGGCTACGCCGGGGATGCGAAGGACGTCGGCGAATGCGTGGCGTTTCTGGCGTCCGAGGGCGCGCGTTACATCAACGGCGAAGTTATTAATGTCGGCGGCGGCATGGTTCTGTAAGGAGAAAAGCAATGGCACAGGCCAATGATATTGTGATTGTCAGCGGTGTGCGCACCGCGATAGGGACCTTCAACGGCAGTCTGAAACATAGCCACCAGCACGATCTGGGCGCGGCGACGATCCGCGAAGCGGTGCGGCGCGCCGGAATTGCGCCGCAGGAAGTGGACGAGGTGATCGTCGGCAACGTCGGGCAGATCGCCGAAAGCGGCTTTATCGCCCGCGTCTGCCAGCTGCGCGCCGGGATACCGCAGGAAAGCACCGCCTATTCGGTCAACCGCCAGTGTGGCTCCGGACTGCAGGCGCTGGCGGACGGCATGATGGAGCTGCAAAGCGGCCAGGCGGAGGTGGTCGTCGCCTGCGGCACCGAAAACATGACGCAGCTACCCTACTACCTGCGCAAAGCCCGCGACGGCTACCGTATGGGCAACGGCGAACTGGAAGACGGGCTGATCTCCATCCTCACCTGGCCGGAAGGGCCGTATCACAACGGTATGACCGCCGAAAATGTGGCGGAGCGTTTCGGCATCACCCGCGAAGCGATGGACGATTTCGCCTGGGAAAGTCAGCAAAAGGCGCTGAAAGCGATCGAACTGGGGCGCTTTCGCGACCAGATTCTGCCGCTGGAAGTGCCGGACGGCAAAAAAGCGACCCGCTGGTTCGATACCGACGAGCATCCGCGCGCTACCCCGCGTGAAAAACTCGCCGCGCTGCGCCCGGCCTTCAAAAAGGATGGCGTGATCACCGCCGCGAACGCTTCCGGGATTAACGACGGCGCGGCGGCGCTGGTGATGATGACGCGCCAGCAGGCGGAACAACGCGGTTTAACGCCGCGGATGCGCATTCGCGGCTGGGCGGTGGCAGGCTGCGGCGCGGAGATCATGGGCTTCGGCCCGGCGCCCGCCACGCGCCGCCTGATGGACCGACTCAATCTGGACGTACAGTCCATCGATCTGCTGGAACTCAATGAAGCCTTCGCCGCGCAGGCGCTGGCGGTGATCAACGATCTGCGTCTCGATCCCGCGCGCGTTAACGTCAACGGCGGCGCGATTGCGCTCGGCCATCCGGTCGGCGCCAGCGGCGCGATCCTGCCGGTGAAACTGATGTACGAAATGGAGCGTAGCGGCGCGCGCACCGGCCTGGTGACCATGTGTATCGGCGGCGGACAAGGAATTTCTATGCTGTTTGAGCGCGAAGGCGCGTAGAAAAACGGCCCGAAGTGGGGCTTCGGGCCGGGCGTCGTTCGGGTCAGCGCCCGGCGACAACCTGAGAGCTGACATGCGGGATCGGCACGATCCCGGCAAGGCTTCTGACCACGATTACGGGGAAATAATAACCATGTCCGCAATAAATGAAAAGGCGATGAGCGATACGCAGCTACAGCGAACGCATAAAAAGATCTATCGTCACTTGATGCCGCTGCTGATCGTCGCGTACATCATTAGCTTTATTGACCGCACCAATATCGGCATGGCGAAAGCCAGCATGTCGGTGGATATCGGCCTCTCCGCCACCGCCTTCGGGCTGGGGGCGGGGCTGTTTTTCCTCTCCTACTCGCTGCTGGAGATCCCCAGCAACCTGTTTCTGACGAAGATCGGCGCCCGGCGCTGGATCGCCCGCATCATGATTACCTGGGGGATCATCTCCTGTGCGATGGCCTTCGTTACCGGACCGACATCCTTTTATATCCTGCGCCTGCTGCTGGGGGCCGCCGAAGCGGGACTGTATCCCGGCATTATCTACTATCTGACGCTGTGGTTCGGCCGTGAAGAACGTACTAAAGCCACCGGTCTGTTCCTGCTCGGCGTCTGTTTCGCCAATATCATCGGCGCGCCGTTGGGTGGGGTTTTATTGAGTCTCGATGGCATGGCGGGCTGGCACGGCTGGCAGTGGATGTTCTTTATTGAAGGTCTGCCGGCGATCTTCCTCGCGTTTATCGTGTGGCGCAAACTGCCGGATAAGCCCGCAGACGCGACGTGGCTGAACCGTGACGATATACGGGCGATCGCCGCCGACCTCGCCCGCGAAGCGCAGGAAAGCAGCCACGTTCCGAGCCGTTTCTCCCTGAAAACCGCCCTCACCACCCGCGTGTTTCTGCTGCTGGTGCTGATCTACTTCACCCATCAGTTCTCGGTCTACGGACTGAGCTACTTCCTGCCGGGGATCATCGGTAGCTGGGGGCAGCTTACTTCGTTACAGATCGGGTTGCTGACCGCGATCCCGTGGATCGCAGCGGCCTGCGGCGGGGTGCTGCTGCCGCGTTTCGCCCGCACGGAACGGCGTTCGCGCCGCATGTTGATGGCGGGTTATCTGGTGATGGCGATCGGTATGGCTATCGGCGCCAGCGGCGGCCATGGCGTCGCGCTGGCTGGCTTCTCGCTGGCCGCTTTTATGTTCTTCGCCATGCAATCCATCATCTTCAACTGGCTGCCGTCGATCATGAGCGGCCATATGCTGGCGGGCTGTTTCGGCCTGCTCAACTGTCTTGGCCTGTGCGGTGGCTTTCTCGGGCCTTTCATCCTTGGCGCTTTTGAAGATCGTACCGGTTCCGCCACTTCCGGGCTGTGGTTCGCCGTGGCGTTATTGATCCTCGGTGCGCTGGTGGCGCTCTTCATCCAAAGCCAATCGTCACATACCACCGCAGCGGCAAGACCCGCCGGCGGAGAAAAAATTTAACCAGGAGACAATCATGCGCATTGAAGTGTTGCTGGATTTAAAAACCCGGCTCGGCGAAAGCCCGGTCTGGGATGTAGAACAACAGCGGCTCTGGTGGGTGGACAGTCAGGACGGGCGGCTGTTCGCCTGCAACGCGCAGGGCGGCGCGATTCAGAGCTGGGACGTGCGGCAGAAAATCGGCTCCTTCGCCCTGCGCCAGAACGGCGAAGGCGCGGTGGTGGCGCTCCAGCACGGCGTGCATCTGCTCGATTTCGCCAGCGGCGAGCTTGAACTGCTGCATCACCCGGAGGCGGACAGACCCTTTAACCGCCTGAACGACGGCAAGGTGGACCGCCAGGGGCGCTTTCTCTTCGGGTCGATGGATATGCGCGAAGAGGAGCCGAGCGGCGCGCTGTACCGCCTCGATCCGGACCTGTCGCTGCACGTGCTCAAGCAGAACATCATCGTCTCCAACGCGCCCTGCTGGAGCCCGTCGGGCGAAACCTTTTACTTCGCCGACACCTGGACCGGTGAAATCCGCGCCTGGAACTACGACACCACCAGCGGCAATCTCTCCGGCGAACGGGTGTTCTGCGAGGTGGATCGCAGCGAAGGCGGCGCGGCGGACGGCGCAACCGTAGATAGCGAAGGCTGCCTGTGGAATGCGCTGGTCTACGCGGGCAAGCTGGTGCGCTACACGCCGGAGGGGAAAGTCGACCGCATTATCGAGATGCCGGTGAAAAAAGTCACCAGCGTGATGTTCGGCGGCGAAAACCTTGACGTGCTGTATGTCACCTCGATGGCGCAACCGCCGTTACCGCGTTTTCCTGAAGACAATCAGCTACGCGGCAGCCTGTTCGCCATTTACGGGCTGGGCATAACGGGCGTAGCGGAACGGCGCTTCGCCGGTTAAATCACTATCCGGTTCGCCGTCAAAACAATAATACCCGGTGAACTCACTCTGACCCTGACAACAAGCGGCGCGCATCACGCTGTCGCGGCGCCGTGGAGCAAACACTATGACAACGATTAATCAAACGCCTGCCAGAGAAAAAGGCGTCAAAAAGCAGTTAATCCATCGCTTCTCCTGGGTTTCATTGCTGGTGTGCTGGCTGATCTGGGTGCTTAACGCCTACGATCGCGAAATGATTCTGCGTCTGGGACCGGTTATCTCAAAGGAGTTCTCTCTCTCCCCGGAACAGTGGGGTAACCTGGTGGCGCTGATCATGGTCGCCCTTGCGGTCCTGGATATCCCCGGCTCCATCTGGAGCGACCGCTATGGTTCCGGCTGGAAACGCGCGCGTTTTCAGGTGCCGCTGGTGCTGGGTTACACCGCCCTCTCCTTCATTTCCGGGATTAAGGCCATCAGCCACGGGCTGACCACTTTCGTGCTGCTGCGCGTCGGGGTGAACCTGGGCGCAGGCTGGGGCGAGCCGGTAGGCGTAAGCAATACCGCCGAATGGTGGCCGAAAGAGAAACGCGGCTTCGCGCTGGGAGTACACCATACCGGCTACCCGATCGGCGCGCTGCTGAGCGGCGTGGTAGCCAGCCTGGTGCTGACCACCTTCGGCGAAGGTAGCTGGCGCTACTGCTTCCTGCTGGCGATGATTGTCGCCATACCGCTGATGATCTTCTGGGCGAAGTATTCCACCGCCGATCGTATCAACACGCTTTATCAGCACATCGATCAACAGGGGATGACGCGCCCGGCCGCCCAGGAAAGCAGTCATGTTGAAAAAGGCGAAGGGATGCGCACCTTCCTGCGCACTTTGCGCAACCGCAATATCTCGCTCACGGCGGGCAACACGCTGCTGACGCAGATTGTCTACATGGGGATTAACGTCGTACTGCCGCCGTATCTTTATCATGTCTCCGGCCTGTCGCTGGCCTCCGCCGCCGGGTTGAGTATCGTCTTTACCCTCACCGGGACGCTGGGACAGGTGATCTGGCCGTGGCTGTCGGACAGTCTGGGTCGCAAACGCACCCTGATCATCTGCGGGCTGTGGATGAGCATCGGCATCGCGCTGTTCTACTTCGCCACCAATATGCCGCGTCTGATCGCCATCCAGCTCTTTTTCGGCCTGGTCGCCAACGCCGTGTGGCCGATTTACTACGCCATGGCGTCGGATTCCGCCGATGAACGCGCCACCTCCACCGCCAACGGCATTATCACCACCGCGATGTTTATCGGTGGCGGGGTTTCCCCCCTGTTGATGGGGTGGCTGATCCAACTGGGCGGCGGCTGGTCGAACCCGGCGGGCTACATTTACGCCTTCTTCACCATGGCGGGATGCGCGCTGCTGGGCATGCTGCTGCAACTCATGACTACCGATAAAACGCCGCGCCACGCGCAGTAAACCAGGAGAACCCATGAAAATTGTCATCGCGCTGGATTCGTTCAAAGGCAGCTGTAGCGCGCAGGCGGCCTGCGCCGCGGTAGCCCGCGGACTACGCCGGGTCGGCGAGCCGCTGACGCTGGTGGAGATGCCGGTGTCGGACGGCGGCGAAGGGTTGCTGACGACGCTGGCGGAAAGCCCGCAGCTCAGCGCAGCCGCCTGGCGGCGACACCTGTGCCGCGATCCTTACGGCCAGCCCGTCGAGGCGGCGTTTCTGATGCTGCCCGACGGCCAGGCGATTATTGAGATGGCGCAAAGCTGCGGACTGGAATTGACCCCGCCGACCCGCCGGGATGTGCGCCGCGCCAGCAGCTACGGGCTGGGCGAGCAGGTGAAAGCGGCGCTGGACGCGGGCTGCCGGCGGCTGATTATCGGGCTGGGCGGCAGCGCCACCAACGACGGCGGCATCGGTTTCGCGCAGGCGCTCGGCGCGCGCTTCTGGCGCGAGGACGGTTCGCTGTTGCCGGCGCCCGCCGCGGGCCAGGATCTGGCGCGCATCCAGCGCATCGATTTGAGCGAACTGGATCCGCGCCTGCTGCACACCGACGTGCAGGCTTCCTGCGACGTCACTAACCCGCTGCTGGGCGAACAGGGCGCCACCTTGATCTACGGCGCGCAAAAAGGGGCGGACGACGCGGCGCTCAGCGAGCTGGAAACGGGTATGACCCACTATAACCGGCAGCTGACGCAGACGCTGGGCTACGATGTCGGCGCCTTAGCCGGCGCCGGGGCGGCGGGCGGAATGGGGGCCGCGCTGATGGCCTATTCCGGCGCCACGCTGCGTCCCGGGATCGCGCTGGTTCTGGAACTGCTCAACGCCGACCGCCATCTCAGCGATGCTGCGCTGGCCATCGTCGGCGAAGGCTGGCTCGATCGCCAGAGCGCGTTCGGCAAAGCGCCGGTGGGCGTGGCGCATGCCGCCGCGCGCTACGGCGTACCGGTGATAGCCCTGTGCGGCGGGCGCGATGACAATAGCCGACAGCTTTACCAACATCATATTGACGCCATGTGGTCGATCTGCCCGCGGCCTATGCCGCTGGCAGAGTCAATGCACGCGTGTGAAAAGCTGCTCGCCGACGCGGCGGAAAATGCGCTACGGACCTTTTTGTGCGGGCAACGGCGGGATGAACACAAGCGGACAACAGCATGATTATTACAACAGCGCTGGCTAATGAGATTGTCGCCCGGGCAATGGCGATAATCCATCACAACGTGAACGTGATCGATCATCACGGACAGATTATTGCCTCCGGAGAACGTCATCGTATTGGTGAACAGCACGAGATCGCGCGCGAGGTGATCCGTACCGGAAAACGCATTTGCATCCATAATCCCGCCGAAGCGGCGCGCTTTCAGAATGTCCATCCCGGCATTAACCATCCGATTATTTTTGCCGATCGCGTGGTGATGGTGGTGGGGATCAGCGGCGATCCTTCGGCGATTAGCCGCTATGCCGAACTGGCGGTGCTGACCGCCGAACTGCTGGTGCGCCAGGCGATGGAGATGCGTGAAACCAACTGGCGGCAGCGCCTGCGCGACACGCTGTTCTGCCAGTATCTTGAACAGGGCGCCAGCAACCCAGGCCAGGAAGCCCTGCGCCGCCTGGCGGAACTGGGCTTCACCTTCGACACGCCGCTGGTACCGGTGGTGGTCACCATCCAGGTGGAACAGCGCCATCTGAGCGAGATCCTGAGCACGCTGCTGCGCGAGTTCTCGCAGCTGACCGGGGTCAGGGAGGTGATCCTGCTGGGCAGTAACGAAATCCTGATCCTCGATGCGCTGAACGAGCCGCAGGAAACCCTGCTGAAGGGGATTGAGTTTATCCTCAGCACCCAGATCAGCCATTACCACATCGGCGTTGGCGTACAGGCGGACAGCGCGCCCGACATCCGCGAGGCGATCCAGTTCGCCCGCTCGGTGATTGAAGTGGGAAGCAAAGTGCAGCCGCAGCGCCAGATCTACTATTTCCGCGAAATGGCGCTGCTGTGCCTGTTCCGGGTGCTGGAAGACAGCTACATGGTTAACTTCTTCAATAACAACGTGCGGCAACTGCTGGAGCATGATTCTGGCGAAGTACTGCTGGATACGCTGGCCTGTTTTATCGCCAATAACGCCGAACCGGGCAAGACCTCGCTGCAATTGGGGATCCACCGCAACACCCTCTCCTACCGCCTGCAGCAGATTAAAAAGCATATCCAGCTGGATCCGATGATGTTTACCGACCTGGTGCAGCTTTCGGTGTCGGTACATTGCTACCGACGACAGAACCCGCGTCAGAGCGAGTGGATTGATACCTTGAGTTAATGGATTCCCTCTCCTGGCCGGAGAGGGAATAGCGGTTAACCCGGAGCATTACAGCCGGAAGGCGCGTAACCCGCTCAGGTCACGGTGGGACGGCATCTCCAGCAAGAAATCCAGCAGCCGTTCCCCCATCCCGGCAGACCAGCCGCCGTAACTAATATTGCCACGGAATTTACGCACCAGATCGTCATGGGACAACGGCGCGCGCGAACTGCCGCGCATGTAAGGCTGGCGAATTTCACGCACCAGCCCGTTACGGAACGTGACCCGGATGTGGCCGGTGTAATTCGCCGGGTATTCATTCTTCGGATCGACAACATAGCGGATCTTTTTCGCTAACTGCACGATACGGGGATCGTGAACCAGCGTTGCGGAGAACTGCGCCAGCCCGGCGTCCCGCTCGAAATAAGCCATCGCCATACACCAGGGGACGCTGAATTTGGCGGCGTAACCGTTGCCCGGCTGCCATTTTTCCGCCAGCGGTTCCCATAACCGATGCACGTAACCCTCGCTGGTTTCGCAAAGAATATCGACAATCTCGTCGGGATCGGGGTATTCGGCGGCTAACTGAATCATGCAATCCATATAGGGATGCGTCATGGTGCCGCTGGCGAACGGCTTGAAGGTCAGGTTATCAATACGCCAGCTTTCACCCACGCCTTCGGTAAAATGCGTAAAGTCCGGCTGCGCCGTCGGCGCGAACGCGTGGTAAAAGCTGTGTCTGCCATCGAACACGCGACGCGGCGCCAGAAAGCCCTGCTGGGCGATGCGCGCGGCGCGATAACCGGCCTGCGCGGCCCAGCCCGGGTGCAGGCGTTTGGTCCAAGCGCCTTCGGCCAGATATTCAATGATCCCGGATGATAAGCTGCCGGCAATGCCGAACGCGCCGCTCATCGTCTGCTCGCTCAGGCCGAGCGCGGCGGCCACCCCGGCGGCTGCGCCAAACGGGCCGATAACGGCAGTAGGGTGGAATCCCTGGGCATGAATTTTGCCGGGAGCGACCGCATTGAGCCGACAAGCGGTTTCCATCCCGACGGCCAGGCCGCGCAGCAAATCTTTGCCGCTCAGGGCAAAACGTTCGACGGTGGCCAGTACCGCCGGAACGGCAAAACAACCCACATGAAGCGGGGAACCTTCTAGGGTATCGTCAAAATCTTCGCCGTGGATGGCGGCGCCGTTCACCAGCGCCGCGCCAGAGGCATCAAGGGCTCTGGTCTGGCCCGGCACGCTGCATTCACCGTCGCGATCGCAGCTGTCGATCAACTGGCGCACGTAGGGCGCATGCCGCCCGGAGATGATAAGCCCAAAGCAATCAATCAGATCGTTAACAATAATGTCGCGGGTTTTCTCTGGAATATCTTCATAGCGAATCCGGGCCAGGCTGTGGGCCAGACGTTCGCTGACGCTGGCATCAGCGGGAGTCAGTTGGTTCATGGTCGAACTCCTTGTGGAGTGAAATATGTTCAGAAACCTTAATCGGCCCGCCGGATTTGCCGACGGGCCGCACAAAAACGGCCGGGCCTTTAAATCAGCCCCAGAAGGCTCCACCAAATCGGGCCGATACCCAGGTAGATTGCCAGGAACACGGCGCAAAACAGCAGACCCAGCAGCCAGAAAGGCCGCAGCGGAATATAGCCGGAGTCGTAAAATATCGGGCCGGAGCCGAGGCCGTAATGGGTGATGCCCCCCATCAGATTGCTGGAGAAACACAGGGCCAGCGCGCCGAGCATCGGCGGTGTGCCTACCGCCAGGATAACGCCGAGGAACGCGGGATACATCGAGGCCACGTGCGCCGTGGCGCTGGCGAAGAAGTAATGAGCCAGCACATAAATCAGGCACAGCACAATAAACGCCACCTGCCAGTCCAGCCCGCCGACATACCCTGCCAGCACGTTGCTCATCCACGGGATCAGCCCCAGCTTGTTGAGAAAATTCGCCATCATCACCAGCGCGGAAAACCAGATAAGCGTATTCCACGCGCCCTTTTCCGCCGCCAGGTCAGGCCATGTCAGTACCTTTGTTAACAGCAGAACCGCAAGCCCTACCAGCGCGGCGATCGTGGCGTTAACTTTGAACAGCATATCGCCGATGGTCCACAGCCCGATCAGGCCGATGAACACGCCGAGCATGATGTATTCTTTGGCGGTCACTTTGCCCATCGCCGCCAGTTTTTCTTTGGCGAGCGCCGCCGCTTCGGGGCTTTTTTTGATCTCCGGCGGCCACACCACCAGCAGAATGAGCGGCAGCAGGATCAGGCATAACAGTCCGGGAACCAGCCCGGCCAGCGCCCAGGTACCCCAGTTAATCTCTACGCCGGCGCTGCGGGCAAAGCCCACCATCAGCGGGTTGGACGCCATCGCGGTAAGAAACATCGCCGAGATAACCAGGTTGCCCTGAAAGGCATTGGACATCAGGAACGAGCCGATGCGCCGCCCGGTGCCTTTGGCCGGATCGCTGTCGTAGGCCAGCGAAATGGCTAACTGTAGCGGGAACAGCACACCGCCCAGCCGCGCGGTGTTGGAGGGGATCACCGGCGCCAGCACGATATTGGTTAACGTGGTGGCGTAGGCCAGGCCCAAAGGCGTTTTGCCGACCAGGCTCATAAACAGGTAGGCGATACGGTTACCCAGCCCGGTTTTGAGAAAGGCGCGGGAAATAAAGAACGCGCCGCAAATCAGCCAGATGGTCGAATCGCTGAATCCGCTCAGCGTCTGCGACGCGGTGAGCGTTTTCGTCAGCCCGGTGGCGGCAATCGCGGTCAGCGCGACAATCGCCATCGGGTAGGGTTTGGTCATAAAACCAACGATAGTCGCCACGAAGATAGCAAACAGCTGCCAGGCTTTAGGGTCTAGCCCCTCCGGGCAGGGAATAAACCAGAGGATCAGGAAAGTGCCGGCCCAGGCGAGATGCGGCCAGTATTTCGCCAGCAAGCTTTTCGAGGGCGCGCTCCCCGCCGTGATATTTTGGGTATTTATCATCATTATCTCCTTGTATTACGGAGTTATTCTTGTAAGAGTGCCGCCAGGACGGAGACGTCCGGCAGATCCAAAACGTTCCACGCGTGCTCGATCAATCGCCTGACGGCGGCATCGCCCAGCACCCCTGCGGCGCAACTGGCGACTTTGGCCTCAAGCTCGGTATCGGTCAGCGGATTATCGGGGCCGCCGCGATAGCGTTCGTCGGCATCTCCCCGGATCGAGCGGCCATCCCGGAGCACGATCTCAATGCGCGATCGCATCTTGTCGAACCCCCGCGCCTCGATGCCCGGATCGAATTGCGTAGTAATACGCCGCTGCATGGCCTGCATAGCGGCGCTGCCCACGAAGCCATCGGTAAACTCTTTCTTACCCGCATTGCCATTGAGCACGATCATCGCGAGGATCGCAGGCAGGGAAAATTTGGCCTGCAACGCGTTTTGGGCTATCGGGTAACGGATCGGATTCAGGATGTTTGAACCGGCGTATAAAATGACGCGCTCAATGTCACCGCTCCTGATATCGTTCTCTTTAAGCAGTTTCCCCATCAGGTCAGCGGACGGATGGGTCAGCACGCCGCAGGGATAAGGTTTGATACTCACGCCCGGCCAGTCGATACTCCAGGTTTTGCCAAAACCCTGCGCCAGTTTATCCGGCGACAGGCCGCCGCCGAATACGGCGCAAAATCCCCATATGCCGTCCAACGCAGAGGGATCGGCGGTATAACCCTCGCGGGCGAGCAGTGCGGCGGTAATGCCGTTCTCACAGGCCCGGCCAACGTGCAACGGTTTGGTCATAGTGCCGAAATTCACGCGGATACCGGCGGCAAGACTGGCCGCGATGCCGAAGCCCTGGCGCAGCGCCTCGCCACGCAGGCCGAGTACGCGGGCGGCGGCGGCATAGGTGCCGAATGTGCCGACCGTCCCGCTGGCATGAAAACCACGCTGATAGTGCTGCGGTAACATCCACTCCGCGATTTTGGTTTCGATTTCGAACCCGGACATAAACGCCAGCATAAAATCCTGGCCGGAAATGTTGCCGCGCAACTGTGCGGCGATGAGCGCGCCGGTCAACGCGGGGATGGTGGGATGCGTCAGCAGGCCGTAGACATGATCCGGGTCCACGCTGATTTGAGTATCGTCCCAGTCGTGGGCATGGCCTGCCGTACCCATCACCCTCGCGGCAACAGGAGCCGGGACTTTGACGCCCGCCCTGCCAAGCAGCCACGCTTCCTCTTTACCGCCGGTGTTTTCCGCAACACGCGCCAGAATGTTCACGCATTCATGATCCGAACCGGCCACGAACAGTCCGAGGCCGTCCAGCAGACAGCGGGTGCCAATGCGTAACACTTCCGGGGGGATAGCGCTGAAAGTCAGGGTTTCGACAAATTCCGCCGCGTCCTGCGTCATCGTCGTGCCGGTGGGAACAGTGGCAAAAGGGTTAGTTTGTATTGATGCCATGAGGTAAAAGATCTCCATGCAGTGTACGAGATTATTGTTCGTCTCTGCCGTTATGCAGGGAGCATGCCATACCATCAATGCATTGAAATACAATGAAAAATTTATCAGGCGACGCTATTTTTGAGCGCTATTGGGATATTGGGACGACCCAATTCTCCCGCTGCGCGCAGGCCAGAAATTCCCGACCGGGCGGGGTAATCTCCGTCCCCTGCTTTGTTGAACCCGCGTGCAGCATGCCGTGGCGCTTGAGGGTAGCGAGGTGACGGCGCAGCGTGGGATAAGTGATATCGTGGAATTGCGCTTTCAACAGCCCGAAAAGAGACTCCCGTCCCATGCTATGGCCTTTGGTTTTGGTGTTGTAGAGCGCCAGGATCGCAAGACAAATATCCAGCGAGCCGTCTCTGACCAGTTCCTCCTGAACGGCGGCGAAGGAAAGCGGCACCCGCTCATCAACGAGCGGCGCAGCGCTCGCCGCCTGCACGTAACGCGGCAAATCGGCAAGCGTACAGACGCGGCCCGGCGGCACCACGGTACATAAATAAGTGACCATGTTCTGCAACTCCCGCACGTTGCCGGGCCAGACATAGGCATTGCAGAAATCCGCCAGTTCGCCGTCGAATTGCAGGCGGCGGGCGTGGTGCGCGGCAGCGAAATGCCGGGCCAGAAACAACACGTCGCCGGTACGCTCACGTAGTGGCGGAATGTACAAAGGACAGGTGCAAATTCGGTAGAACAGATCCTGACGGAAACGCCCGCTGCGGATCATCGCGCTAAGGCTTTCGTTGGTGGCGGCAATCACGCGCACCGAAATCGGCAGAACCCGCTCCCCGCCGATGCGGCGCACCTCCCGTTCTTCCAGCACCCGCAGCAGTCGGGCCTGTACCGCGAGCGAGGCGCTGCCCAGTTCATCCAGGAAGATCGTGCCGTTGTGAGCCTGCTCGAACAGGCCTGGCTTACCGCCGCGCCGCGCGCCGGTAAACGCGCCCTCCTCATACCCGAACAGCTCGCTCTCGGCCAGGCTTTCCGGCAGCGCCGAGAAGTTGAATGCGACAAACGGGCCGCTGGCGCAGGCGGACGCCTGGTGGATCGCCTGAGCGAATAACTCCTTGCCAGTACCGCTTTCGCTCTCCAGCAATACCGTCAGAGACGTCCCGGCAAACTTACGCGCGGTGTCCACCGCCTGGCGGATGGCGGAAGACTCCCCCAGAATACTGGCGAAGGTATATTTCGCCGTCAGGCCCGCGCCTTTCAGTTTGCGCCTGACTTTATTTTCCAGTTCCTGAACCCGGTTCACCGGTTTTACGATAATCAGCGTACCGATATTGCCGCCGATAGGCTCGGCCACCGGCTTAATTTGCAGCACGTAATACAGGCTATTTATGCGGGTAACAATTTCCTCATCGCAGTTCTCGCAATAATACGAAAATGGCCGGTCAAGTTCGCTAAAAATATCCCCAAAGCATAATCCTTCCGTTTTATCCACGCCTGCAATCAGACTTTCCGCCGCGTGATTTTTAAAAATGATGACGCCGCTCTCGTCAATGCCAAGAATAATTTCGTCGATATTGTTGATAATCGCATTAAGGTAGGTTCGGGTATTATTGTTGCGCCGCGCAATCTGAAAAACCGAATCCATATAAGTATGGGCGATGGTATCAAGTACCGGTTCAGGAATCGACAATGCCCGTAGAATTCTGGCATACGTGGTGATGGTTAACTCTTTGACCCCAAGATTAATAAACTCCATCCAGTCGGGAACGTTTCTTTTTCTGCCCGCGCTGACGGCAACGGCCGCCCCTATTTTTTCCGGTTCCGGGCAATCGGGATAATAGGGGGAAATATCAAGATGGTTGACACCGAAACGGGCGATTTCCTGCATAAGATCGTTCGCCCGCTCAAGAGAATTATCCACCGCCAGCACGCGCGTGCCTTTAGGCAACTCCAGCAGCCTATCGAAATTCGACGGGTTGACGAAACGGCCCGCCAGCAGCAGCGGGCTGTCTTCGGCAAGCCGCTGCCGGGCGTATTCATAGCCGCCGGGCCAGGTGGCGAGGTAAAGGTCGTAACCGGACGGGATCGGCGCGCTGCCGCGCGTTTCAAGACACCAGCACAGAATATCGGCATAGTCGCCGATCAATGCCCGCAGGCGCGCGCCCATTGCATCGCAGACAACTTCCGCCAGCCCGATCACACACAGTTTTTTCTTCATATTCTGCTTATTCAATGGCGGAGCGACTCACAGCCTTTGAAAATAATCGCTCCGTGAAAGGGGAAATAACAGCAATAACCTGACGCACATATTTTTTAGCCAGGATAACCGATATAACAGGCCAAAAACCGGGAGAGCGGCACATTTTTAATGTGGCAAATACCGCGCACTGTAACGTCGCAGCGGTTAATTTCCTGCACCTTATTGGGGTGGCCTGCCTCCTGTTGGTGCAACGCTTCGGCGCCGTTTTTTATAAACCGCTGATTTAATGAACCTTTAAAAATGGCATGAATTTTTCATGCTGGGTATATGCAAGCCGGGGCAACCCTTAAGCCTTGAACCCATAAAATATCGCCAGGTAATGAAGCCTGATTGTCCTGCTAAGGACGATCGGGCTTTTTTTATTGATACGGAGAGCAAACGCACGTGCAAACGATTGATATCGGCATTCTGCTGTCAACAGAAGGGACCTATAGCCACATGGCGAACAGCGCGCTGGCCGGCGCGCGCCATGCGCTGGCGGAAATCAACGCCGACCCCGACTATCCGTTTCAGTTGCAGGCCCGGCATATTAATCCCGCCGGCGATCTGGCGGCCTACAGCGAAGCGGTAAGTACCTTTATCAATCAAGGCATTCGTCATATTTTCGGCACCATTACCTCCGCCAGCCGGAAGGAGATCATCCCGGACCTGGAGCAGCATAACCTGCTGCTGTGGTACGGCTGCCCTTACGAAGGATTCGAAAGCTGCGAACAGGTGGTGTACCTCGGCGGCTGCCCGAACCAGACCCTGCTGCCGCTGCTGCGGCTGGCGCTGGATACCTTCGGAACCCGCGCCTGGCTGACCGGCTCCAACTACGTCTGGGGCTGGGAGAGCAACCGCATCGCCCGCGAGGTGGTGGAAGCCTCCGGCGGCACGGTGGTGGGTGAAAAATATCTGCACCTGAGAAACAGCAGCGTAACGGAACTGGTGGAGGCGATTCTCAGCGCAAAGGTCGATTTTGTGCTCAACAATCTGGTAGGCGAAACCTCTTACGCGTTTCTGCGCGCGCTGGACGCCGCCTGTGTTCGCGAGCGGCGGACGTTAGCGGTGCTCAGCTGTAACTTTACCGAAGCGGAAGTCGCCGAGGTCGCGCCGCTGCGGGCGGTGCGCCTGCTCTCCTGCGGTCCGTTTTTTGAGAGCGTCGATCCCGACTTTTGCACGCGGCAGCGCCTCCAGCACGGCGCGCAGCGCATCTCCCACTACTACATTGGCGCCTGGCGGGCGGTAAGGCTGTTTGCCGACAGCCTGCGTCAGGCCGGAGACAGCCAGCCGGAAGCGGTGCTGGCGGCGCTGCATCGTCAGTATGACGCGCGTTCGCCGGGCGCCCGTTCGGTGCTGGCGCTAAACAACCACGCCTGCCTGCCCTGCCATATCGCCGAGCTGCAACAAACCCGCTTTCAACTGCTGCATAGCGAACCACAGCCGGTAATGCCCGATCCCTATCTCTCTGCCACCGACCTGCGCCAGGGCCGGACGGTGGCAGCCAGACCTGCCCTGAGGATTGTGAAATGAAAACGCTACTGTCTCCGGATTTTGATGCTCAGCCGCTCCTGCTGGTGGATTGCGAAGCCAGGAGCCGCGAAGCGCTGGAAAAAAACCTGACGCGAATGGGCATTCGCTGGCATCACCTGGCGGCGGATGAAGCCGTGCCGCCGCTCACCCCCTGCGCGGTGTTAGTGGAGCTGGAAGCGTTCGCCAGTCCGCTGACCCTGCAACAGGTCAATCTGGCGGGGATACCGGTGATCGCGCTGACTTCGCATGAGGGGCTTTCCCAGGTGCAGCGCGCGCTGGAGCTGGGAGCCACCGCGATCCTCGCCAAACCCATTACCCAGCGGGCCATCTATACCACCCTGATGATGGCGGTGGGATTACGCCAGCAACTGCACGACAGCCAACAGCAGCAGGCGCTGCTGCGCCAGCGTCTGGCGGCGATGCCGCAAATGACCCAGGCGCTGGCAGCCCTGATGCTGGCGGAAAACCTTGATGAACAACAGGCCTGGGCGCGTCTGCGCACGGAATCGATGCGCACTAACCAGCCGATGGCGCAGGTGGCGCAGCAGTGGTTGCTGCGAATGGCGTCCGGCGAGCGGGGGGCGCGATGAATCGAGTCGGATATTTTCTGCGGCGGCCCGCGCTGCTGCTCTCGCTGCTGTTTATTCTGCTGGTGGTGCTGAGCGCGCTGTTCGCCCCCTGGCTCACCCCCTTCGATCCCGATGAACAGTTTGTCGAAGGGCTGAGCCTGGAAGGCGCGCCGCTTTCGCCCAACGCCACCTACTGGCTGGGAACCGATCTGCTGGGGCGCGACCTGTTCTCACGGCTGATTTACGGCGCGCGCACCTCGTTGCTGATCGGCGTGGTCGCCAACGGTATTGCGGTATTAACCGGCGTCCTGGTGGGGCTAAGCGCCGGTTATTTACAGGGGCGTATCGGAGGGCTGCTGATGCGCTTTACCGATTTGATGATGGCGTTTCCGGCGCTGCTGCTGGCGATTGCCCTGGCGGCGATTTTCCAGCCCAGCGTCTGGATCGTGGCGCTGGTGATCGCCATGGTGAACTGGGTGCAAATCGCCCGGGTTATCTATGCCGAAACCAGCGCGCTCAGCGCCCGCGACTTTATCGCCGTGGAACGCACCCTGGGAGCCGGGACCTTACGCATTCTCGGCGTACATTTAATTCCGCATCTGGTGCCGACGGTGCTGGTCTGGGCCACGCTGGGCATCTCCACCACGGTCTTGCTGGAAGCCACCCTCTCGTTCCTCGGCGTGGGGGTACAGCCGCCGACGCCGAGCTGGGGCAACATTATCTTTGAAAGCCAGACTTATTTTACCTCGGCCCCCTGGCTGGTGTTCTTTCCCGGCGCGGCGATCGTGCTGCTGTCGCTCTCTTTCAATATCGCCGGCGACGCCCTGCGCGACGCCCTCGATCCCGGTTTAAAACGGAGAAGCTGATGCTGTTTCTGGGGAAACGTCTGTTACATGCGCTGCTGATCCTGCTCGGCGTCACGCTGATCTGCTATCTGCTGCTGTTTATGCTGCCCGCCGACCCGGCACGCCAGATCGCCGGGCGCAGCGCCACGCCGGAAGTGGTCGAAAACATCCGCCATCAGCTGGGGCTGGATCTGCCGTTTTATCAGCAATATTGGCGCTATCTGCAGGGGCTGCTGCACGGCGATCTGGGGCGCTCGTTTATTCAGCGCAGCGAAGTGAGCGAACTGGTTTCCGCCCGCATCGGGCCGTCGCTGCAGCTGATGGCGGCGGGCATTCTCTGCGAGCTGGTGCTGGGGATCGCTCTCGGCACCCTGGCGGCGCTGAAACGCGGCGGGCTGGCGGACCGGCTGCTGATGGCGCTCTCTTTTGTCGGCGTCTCGGCGCCGCAGTTTATCGCCGCGATGCTGTTTCTCTATCTGTTCGCCGTGGTGCTCAACTGGTTCCCGATGGGGGGCTACGGCGGCTTCAGCCATCTGGCGCTGCCGGCGCTAACCCTCGGCCTGCTCGGCAGCGGCTGGTACTCACGCATGCTGCGCTCGTCGATGATTGAGGTGCTGCACCAGGACTTTATTCGCACCGCGCGGGCCAAAGGGCTGGGCAGAACCCGCGTGCTGCTGCGCCACGTGCTGCCGAACGCCGTGCTGCCGCTGATCCCGATGATCGGCATTGATATCGGCATTTTTATGGGCGGGCTGGTGGTGGTCGAGTCGGTCTTTGGCTGGCCGGGCATCGGTCAGTTGGCCTGGCAGGCGATTCAACAGGTGGATATTCCGGTGATTGTCGGGGTAACCACCGTGTCAGCGGTTGCCATTGTTGGCGGCAACCTTATTGCGGATCTGGTGCTGCCGTGGGTCGATCCGCGCATTGATGTCAAAAAGTAGCAGGGGAAAATAATGAAAAAAGCATTACTGACGATGGCGGTGGCCGCGGCCTGTTTCTCTTATGGCGCGCAGGCTGACGAAAAAACCGGCGGCGATATCGTGGTGACCTACCAGAACGACGTGGCGACCCTGGACCCGGCCATTGGCTATGACTGGCAAAACTGGTCGATGATCAAAAGCCTGTTCGACGGCCTGATGGACTACCGCCCCGGCACCACCGAACTGGTGAACGATCTGGCGGAAAGCTACGCCATTTCCGACGATGGCAAGGTTTACACCTTCGTGTTACGCAAAGGGGTGAAGTTCCACAATGGCCGCGAGGTCACGGCGGCGGACGTGAAATATTCTCTGGAACGCACGGTGAACCCGAAAACCCAGAGCCCGGGCGCCGGGTTCTTCAGCCCCATCGCGGGCTATGACGAAGAAGCCAACGGCAAAGCCACCACGCTGAGCGGCATCGAGGTTGTGGACGATCATACCGTGAAGATCACCCTGAAAGAGCCCAACGCCACCTTCCTGCATGTGCTGGCGCTGAACTTCGCCTCGGTGGTTCCCCGTGAGGAGGTGGAGAAATGGGGCGCCGACTTCGGCAAACATCCGGTTGGCAGCGGCGCGTTTGAGCTGCAGGAGTGGAAGCTGGGCCAGGAGCTGATCTTCCGCAAAAACCCGAACTACTTTAAAGCCGGCGTGCCGCGGCTGGATCACATTAAGTTTGAAATGGGACAGGATCCTTCGGTCGCCCTGCTGCGGCTGGAAAAAGGCGAAGTGGATATTGCCGGTGACGGCGTACCGCCCGCGCAGTTCCTGGCGTTTAAAAACAACCCGGCCTATAAGGGCCTGATGGTCACCGGCGACCAGCTGCAGACCGGCTACGTGACGATGAAAACCACCCTGCCGCCCTTCGATAATCTCAAGGTTCGCCAGGCGGTGAACATGGCGGTCAACAAAGATCGCATCGTGCGCATTATCAACGGACGCGCGGCGCCGGCCAACCAGCCGCTGCCGCCCGCCATGCCCGGCTATGACAAAGCTTATCAGGGATTCAGCTACGACCCGACAAAAGCGAAGCAGCTGCTCAGCGAAGCGGGTTTCCCCAACGGTTTTGATACCGAACTGTACGTGATGAATACCGATCCGCAGCCGCGTATCGCCCAGTCCATCCAGCAGGATCTGGCTAAAGTGGGCATCCGCGCCAGCATCAAATCCCTGGCGCAGGCGAATGTGATTGCGGCGGGCGGCTCCGCCAGCCAGGCGCCGATGGTCTGGTCCGGCGGCATGGCGTGGATCGCCGATTTCCCGGATCCCTCCAACTTCTATGGCCCGATCCTCGGCTGCGCCGGAGCGGTAGAGGGCGGCTGGAACTGGGCGCGCTACTGCAACAAGGCGCTGGACGCGCAGGCGGCCGCGGCGGACAGCATGGTGAAGCCTGACCAACAGGACGCGCGCATTGCCGCCTGGCGCAAAATCTTTACCACCGCGATGAACGACGCGCCCTGGGTGCCGGTGTTCAACGAAAAACGCTACACCGTGCATTCCGCGCGCATGGGCGGCGAGGACGCGCTGTATGTCGATCCGGTGCATGTACCGGTCAACTACGACTATATCGGACTGAAATAATCTGCCGGCATCGTGCCGCGTTCGCCGGGGCGATGCCGCTGCTTAAAGGAGAGTCAGGATGTGCCAAAATTGCCTGGTCAAAACCATTCACCATGCGCAGCACCATTTCGGCTGGGACAACAGCCTGAGTCCGGTGGCGCACGTTGCCTCCGGCAGCCAGCTGGAATTTCACTGTCTGGATGCTTCTAACGGCTGGTTTACCCCCGGTTCCACCACGGCGGATATCCCGACGCTGCCGTTTGATAAGCTCAACCCGGTCAGCGGGCCGGTCTATGTGGAAGGCGCCCGGCCGGGCGACGCGCTGAAAGTCACGCTGGAGTCATTTCATCCCGGCGGCTTTGGCTGGACCGCCAATATTCCCGGCTTCGGCCTGCTGGCCGATCAGTTCCCCGATCCGGCGCTGACGCTGTGGCAATATGACCGCCAGACCTTAGCCCCCTGCGCCTTTGGCCGCTATGGCCGGGTGCCGCTAAAACCTTTCGCCGGCACTCTCGGCGTGGCCCCCGCCGCCGCGGGCCATCATTCGGTGGTGCCGCCGCGCCGCGTGGGCGGCAACCTGGATATTCGCGACCTGGCCGCCGGCTGCACGTTGTGGCTACCGGTGGAAGTAGAAGGCGCGCTGTTTTCTATTGGCGATACCCACGCCGCACAGGGCGACGGCGAAGTCTGCGGCACGGCGATCGAAAGCGCCATGGATGTGGTGGTGAAGCTGGAAGTGGTCAAGGATATGCCGCTGAAAACGCCGCGTTTCGCCACCCCTGGCCCGGTGACCCGCCATCTGGATCAGCAAGGCTACAGCGCCTTTACCGGTATTGGCCCTGACCTGATGACCGCCGCCCGCGACGCAGTGAGCTACACCATCGATGCGCTGTGCCGCGAACAGGGGATGTCGGCGGAAGAGGCCTATATGCTCTGCTCCGTGTGCGGCGATCTGCGTATCAGCGAAATCGTCGATCGGCCTAACTGGGTAGTGTCGTTCTATTTTCCCAACAGCGTGTTTAATTAGGAGCGTTATGTCAGCAGCCATGTTTCCGGCGCCGCTGCTCTCGGTGGAGCGCCTGTCGATCCAGTTTGGCGCACAGCGGGTGGTGGATGACGTCAGCTTTGCGCTCTGGCCGGGAAAAACCCTGTGTATTGCCGGCGAGTCGGGCAGCGGTAAGTCGCTGACCTCGCTGGCGATCATGGGGCTGCTTCCGGAGGAGGCGCATATTCCCGGCGGCGCGGTGATTTTTGCTAATCAGGACCTGCTCAGCCTGCCGGAGCGGCAAATGCAGCAGCTGCGCGGCAAATCGGTCGCCATGATTTTTCAGGAGCCGATGACCTCGCTCAATCCGCTGATGACCGTGGGCCAGCAGCTGGAAGAGACGCTGCAACGCCACGAAGCGCTGGGCCGCCGCGAACGGCGCGGCCGGGTCAGCGCGATGCTGGATGCGGTCAAAATCAGCCATGTGGAGAAGCGCCTGCAGCAGTATCCGCACGAGCTTTCCGGCGGCATGCGCCAGCGGGTGATGATCGCCATGGCGATGCTGTGCCAGCCGCAGGTGCTGATTGCCGATGAGCCGACCACCGCGCTGGATGTCACAATTCAGGCGCAGATCCTTGATTTGATGCGTGAACTGCAGCAGGAGTTTTCCACCAGCCTGCTGCTGATCACCCATGATATGGGGGTGGTGGCGGAAATGGCCGATGACGTGCTGGTGATGAATCACGGCAAAATTATGGAACATGCCCCGGTAAAAACGCTGTTTATCTCGCCGCAGGCACCCTATACCCGCCAGCTGCTGCAGGCAGTGCCGGTGCTGGGCCAGGCGCCCGCGCTGGCGCCGGTTGAAGAAACCCAGCCGTTGCTCAGCGTCCGTAACCTCTGCGTGCGCTTTCCGGTACGCGGCGATGGCCTGCGCGTGCGTCGTGAAGTCCATGCCGTGGATGGCGTCAGCTTCGATCTTTTCCCCGGCGAAACGCTGGGCATCGTCGGCGAAAGCGGCTGCGGTAAATCGACGACGGCGAAGGCGCTGATGAATATGGTGCCGTTTAGCGGCAGCGCGCAGCTTAGCGGGCAGGAGCTGCACGGCCTACGGGGCGAAGCGCTGAGCGCGGTGAGGCGCGATTTGCAGATGGTGTTTCAGGACCCCTGGGCGGCGCTCAATCCGCGCAAAACCATTTTCGATCTGGTGGGCGAACCGCTGCTGATTCATGAGCAGATGCCTGCGGCACAGCGCACGGAGCGGGTGGCGCAGCTGTTGCAGCAGGTCGGCCTGCCGGCGGACGCGATGCGGCGCTATCCGCACCAGTTTTCCGGCGGCCAGCGCCAGCGCATCTGCATCGCGCGCGCCCTGGCGCTGAACCCCAAAGTCATTATCGCCGATGAATCGGTCTCGGCGCTGGATGTGTCGGTACAGGCGCAGGTGCTGACGCTGCTGGAGGATTTGCGTCAGCGCTATCAGCTCAGCTATCTGTTTATTTCCCATGATATGGCGGTGGTGGAACGCATCTGCCACCGGGTGGCGGTGATGTTCGGCGGCCAGATCGTGGAGATCGGCCCGCGTGACCGGGTGCTGCACCATCCGCAGCATCCTTATACCCGGCACCTGCTCAGCGCCGTTCCCATGCCGGACGTTGAACGCAGACGGGAACCCCGCGTCGCCAGCGCAATGCCGGAGCGCCCGGACCCGATCAAACCCCTCGGCTGGCAGAGCGTACCGCAGAACTTTACCGATTTTGGCGGCGGGCACCTCGCCGCCTGCTGAACGGATAATGCGTTAACCCGGCGGGCGCGTCGGCGCGCCCGCCCATTTATGCCGCCAGCATGGCGGCGTGAAAATCGATTTCCCAGCGCAGAACATCGGCATACAGCGCCGACAGACGCTGTTTTTCCCCTTCATCCAGCCCCTGCGCGCAGCGATCCAGTTCCTCTTTTAACCAGCGGGCCTGGTCATAAAAGGCGTCGTCAGCGTGCATCTCCAGCCACGCGCGCAGATCATCATCGTCCTGCGGGCAAGCCGCGGCGCGGGCGCACCAGTGGTAATACATCCACTCGGCGCCGAACATCAGGGTAATAATATCGGCATAGCCGCCGCGCTGCGCCGCCTGTAACATCCCGTCGCGAAAACGCTTGATACCCGGCGGGGCCGGCAGGTATTGCTCCGCCCGCACGCCGCGCCGCGCCAGCACCGTGTCAAACCAGCCAAGCTGGGTATCCACCAGCGCATTCAGGCCGCCGATCAACCAGCGCTGCTGCGCGACAGACGGCGCATGGCTCACGCCGATCGCCACCATTTTTACCGCCGTCGCCACGAAATCGCCTTCATAGACCAGATAGCGATGAAAATCCTCCCCGGCCAGCCGGTTTCCGACTATCGCCTCGACGAACGGATGCCGCTGCATCTCCTGCCACAGCGCCTGATGCTCACGCAATAAACGATCGCTGAACGTTTCCATCTACTCCTCCAGCGCCGCCTGCGCGACGGCCATAAAGTGTTTGACCCGCGCGCGTTCAACCGGATTCCACCACACCCCGCCCTCTTTCAGCGCGCTGGCGACGATAACCCCTTGCGTACGACCGAGGATCGCCACCACGTTATCCGGCGTGACGCCGGATCCCACCAGCAGCGGCAAGGACGTGGCGCTGCGGATCTCATCGATTTCCGTCAGCGTCGCGCTGTCGCCGGTACGCTGGCCGGTGGCAATCACCGCATCGGCCTCAAAAAATTCGACATCGCGGGTCAATTCCGGGATCGAGCGATCGGCGACGATGGCGTGGCTGCCGTGTTTGACGTGGCTATCGGCAAAGACGCGGATATGGTTGGCCTGCAGCTGGCCGCGATAGCGTAACGCCCTGGCGGCGGCCCCTTCGATAAAGCCTTCGTTGGCAATATAGGCGTTAGCCCATTGATTGACGCGCACAAAATCGGCGCCGCCCGCCAGCGCCGTCGCCAGCGCCGGAATGGCCGCGTTCGCCAGCACGTTAATCCCCAGTGGAACGGAGAAACGGCGGCGCACATTATCTGTAATCACCGCCATTAGCGCCGCCGTTTCCGGGCCGATATCTTCCGGTTTAGAGAATGGAATATCGCCGTGATTTTCGACGATCAAACCATGAACGCCGCCTTCAAGATAATTCTCAGCATCCTTCAACGCACGTTCAACAATATAACCTACGCTCTCTCCACGATATTTTGGCGAGCCAGGAAAGGGGGCGCAGTGAATAACACCGATAACCGCCTTACGCCTTGAAAAAATATCTTGAATTGCGCTGACTTTTCCTGCTGATATAGAACTCATAAATCAACCTCGTATTTAAAGGAAACGGCTATGCATATTTATGTTGTCGGTAATATCGCTGTGGACGAAACCTGGCGCTGCGCTTCGTTACCACAAAAAGGAGAATCTCTGCATGGGCATAAAATAGCTCAGGATATTGGCGGCAAGGGCGCCAATCAGGCCATTGTTTTATCCCGCTGCGGGCTGCCGGTAACCTTAATCGCCGGCAGCGGCGATGATTATCATGGCCAATGGATAAATAACGCCATCAGCCAGGAATCATTATTATTTTATCCTGCCCATGCGATATCCACGCACAGTGATACCTCAATTATTTTCACCACCGACGATGGCGATAATGCCATTATGACCACCACCGCCGCAGCCGACGCATTAACGCTCGGGATTATCGAACCGCTGCTGGCCGAAGCACGCCCCGGCGATATATTGCTGCAGCAGGGAAACTTTTCCGCCGAAAAAACCGGCGCGCTTTTCGCCCTTGCCCGGCGTAAACGGATGGTCACGGTATTTAACCCTTCGCCGGTCAAACCGGCCTTCGCCGACCTCTGGCCGTTGGTCGATATCGCCGTGGTCAACGAACACGAGGCGCAGCTGCTGCATCCGGACCCCGCCGCTACGCTGATCGTGGAAACTCGCGGCGCGCAGGGGGCGAGGCTCTATCATCACCAGCAGGTTATCGATGTCGCCGCCGAGCCGGCGACGGTGGTCGATACCACCGGCGCGGGCGACACCTTTCTGGCGGTGATGCTGGCTTCCGCTCTGCGCAGAGCAACGCTTCCGGACGCGCTCGCCCTGCATCACGCCAGCCGCGCCGCCGCGTTAACCATCAGCCGCAACGGCACCCTGCAAGCCTTCCCGGATGCAAAAACGCTGGCCGCGCTGCTGGCAAGCAATGCCTGAGAGAGGCGCGTTATTTAAAAAGCGGACGGTAGCTATCGACGTTCGCTTTCGTCACGACCGTCGCCGGCACGTAAATGCTTTTCTCAACGTGCTTACCGCTGGAAATCGCATTCAGCGCTTTCACCGCCTCTTCCCCCATCTTGCGCGGATCCTGCTGTAACACCGCCGTGACATAGCCGCCGTCAATACCGGTAATGGCACGCGCGGTCAGGTCCCAGCCGAAGATTTTGATCTCTTTCTGCTTACCCTGGTTTTCCACCGCCGCGATCGCGCCAAGCAGCGCCGGTTCGCCGGTGGCGTAAATGATGGTCAGATCCGGGTTACCGGTAATCAGGTTTTCCGCCGCGGTCATCGCGTCGTCCTGAACGTTGCGCCCGTCGACGACATTGGCGACAGAGATACCGTCGTGGCCTTTTAAGGTCTCTTCAAAGCCCTGCTGGCGCGCATTCTGGATAGCCGAGTTTAACGCGCCGACGATCCCGATTCGCGCCTTCCCGCCGCTATTTTTCGTCACGTAATCCACAAAGTAATGACCGATAATTTTACCGCCTTCGACATTGTCCACGCCGACCTGTGCAGCCTGCGGACCCGCGGGCAATACCGCGTCAATGGCGATCACCGGAATATGCTTCGCGGCGGCCTCGTTTATCGCCGGCATGATGCCATTGACGTCGATAGCATCGACCATAATGCCCTTCACCCCTTGCTGGATATAGTTTTCAATCGCGTCGTTCTGCGCCACCGGATTATTATTGGCGTTAAAAATCACCAGATCTTTACCGCTTTTTTTCGCCTCGTCCTGCGCGCCTTTATTCATTTCATTAAAGAACAGCGCCTGCTGGTTAATTTGCACTAAGGCATACGTTGGCGCGGCGGCAAACGCCGTTCCCCCACCCAGGGCAGACAGACTCAATGCAACCATTAACGCCGCTTTTTTATTGATGTTGAAAAACATAGGTAATGCCCTCGACAAAATATAAAGAATGGGAACCCCGGATACCGAGGAATTTTCAGGCGGGACGAATAACGAAGCACAGACGCCGGAATAGCGTTCAGGTGATAATCGAACAGTGGGCTTTCCCTGCCATCCATTTATCTCAGGGAAAACATAAAAGCAGAAGCAACGTCGGGAACGGTTATTAAAATTCGCGTTTTGCCTACGCTTGTCAAGCGGAAAAAAGTTTATCCACGGAAGAATAAGAAAAAGCTATCGTCAGCGCGCGATACTTTATACGCCACGCGTTCGTTGGCGGTCCGCAGGGCGGCGGCGAAACGGGAGCCGATGAAGAATATGACTTAGCCCCGGCGCTATGTTACTTATAATACTCCGCCACTATCCGCAGCGCCGCTATGATAAAAAAACGGGTCGTTCTTTCCGATGTCGCTCAGCGAGCAGGGGTCTCCAAAGCCACGATTTCGCGCTACCTCAACCACAGCCTGGTTCTGCCCCAGGAGACCGCCGAACGGGTGGAATCCGCGATCCGCGAACTGGATTACCGTGGGAATAGCCTCGCGCGCCGCCTCAGCAAAGGCGGTAGCGAAACCCTCGGCCTGGTGCTGCCGGATATCACCAACCCCTTTTTCGCCGAACTGGCGAACGCCGCGGAAGAGGCGGCTTCCGAGCAGGGCTATAGCCTGGTCCTGTGCATCACCCGCAACAACCCGGAGAAGGAGCGCCAGTTTATCCGCTGGCTGGATACCTGCCAGGTCGATGGTCTGCTCTTCACCACCAACCGTCCCGACGATGGCCTGCTGCGCCGTGAAATTCAGCGTCACTCGCGCATCGTGCTGCTGGATGAAGATATCCCCGGCAGCAGCGCCCCGAAGGTCTTCGCCGACAACCTGCAGGGCGGGCGATTAGCGACCGAACAGCTGATTGCCGCCGGGCACCGCCGCATCGCCTTTATCGGCGGGCCGGACGCGCTGATGAGCGTACGCGAACGCTACCAGGGCTTTTGCGAGGCGCTGGAGCAGGCCGGTCTCCGCTGCCCGCAGGAGTGGGTGATGTACGGTCAATATGAGCGCGAATACGGCGCCCGCGCGCTCGGCCAGCTGCTGTCTTATGAGGAGCCGCCGACCGCGATCTTCGCCGCCAGCGACTTCCTGGTGCTGGGGATCCTTGACGGCCTGCGCGCCCGCCGCCTGCAGGCGCCGGAGGCGCTGTCGGTCGTCGGCTTCGATGACGCCAGCTACGCCGAATTCACCCAGCCGCGCATCTCCACCATTCGCCAACCCGCCCACCAGATGGGGCATACCGCCGTCAACCTGATGCTGCGTCTGCTGCGCGGTGAAAGCGTCCCGGAGCAGACCCGCCTCGCCGTCGAGTGGGTCGCCAGAGATTCCATTCGCCCGCTCACGCGCTAAATCAGAGCAACTCTTGCACAGTTTTAGCGCATTTTATCGCCGCCGGCGCTATCGCGCTTTCCGATCAGGTAAACCGGTTTACTTGATGAATAGAAAATAATCGCTTTTCACTCATCATGTTAGGCCCGTTGGCCATGTTGTTTTTTTCAGCTGGCACGTTTGCTGCTTTAATCACCGTGGCGAACGAGTACCGAACACAGCAGCAGAAACCCAGGGGCGTGCTGTCATCATCAAGTAAACCGGTTTACAAGAAGTGGACCGCCGGATGATGCGCCGCCCGACAGCAACGTCATCGACCATCCATTCATTTTTGGGAGTAATGGCATGCATCAACAGGCAGCAGCGGCCCGTGTCGAAATGGTGGATATCACCAAGACCTACGGTTCGATACGCTCATTGCGCGGCGTTAATCTTCAGCTTGCTCCCGGCGAAGTGCTGGGGCTGGTGGGGGATAACGGCGCCGGTAAATCCACGCTGACCAAGATCCTCTCCGGCGCGGTTGTCCCCACCAGCGGCACCATTCGTATTGACGGTGTTGAACAGCGGTTTCTGAACCCCTCCGACGCCCGCCGTTGCCAGATCGAGATGGTGTATCAGGATCTGTCGCTGTGCGACACCGTTAATGTCGCCGGCAATCTGTTTATGGGCCGCGAGCCGATGAAAAAGATCCTCGGCCTCCCCTTTCTCGACGAGAAAAAAATGCACGCCGACGCGCGCGACATGCTCAAAGGGCTGGGGATCTCGATCCCCGATACCAAAGTGATGGTGCGTAATCTCTCCGGCGGCCAGCGTCAGGCGATCGCCATCGCCCGCGCCGCCGCGTTCAACCCCAAAGTGCTGATCATGGATGAACCGACCGCCGCGCTGGCGGTGGCCGAGGTGGAGGCGGTACTGGAGTTGATCAAACGGGTGAGCGCCCGTGGCGTCAGCGTCATCCTGATCACCCACCGCTTGCAGGATCTCTTTCTCGTCTGCGACCGCATCATGGTGATGTATGAAGGCACCAACGTCGCCGAACGGCAGATCCGTGATACCAGCCTGGCGGACATCGTCAATCTGATCGTCGGTGAGAAATTTACCGCTCACTCCGCCCGCGCCCATTAAGGGGATATCGATGAGTATGATTAATCTCTCCAGCCCGCGCATGCTGCAGCACTCGCTGCCGAAGCGCATTATGCACAGCCACTCCGGGGTGGTCAGCATCGCGCTGTTTTTCGTCTTCTGCTGCGTGGTCTTTTCGCTGATCACCGGCAACTTTCTCTCCGGCAGCAACTGGCTGAACATCATTCGCCAGACCGCGCCGCTGCTGATCGTCGCCAGCGCGATGACCTTTGTGATCACCACCGGCGGGATCGATCTTTCCGTGGGGTCAACCCTGGCGCTGGTGGGCGCGCTGTCGGCGATCGCCCTTAATCAATGGGGACTGCCGTGGCCGGTGGTGCTGATCGGCGGCCTGCTGGTGGGCGCGTTGATCGGCGCGATCAACGGTTTCTTTATCGCCCGCGAAGGGATCCCGGCGTTTATCGTCACCCTCGCGACGCTGGCGATCGTGCGGGGCATCGCCCTGCTGATCACCCAGGGCTACTCGATCCCCATTCCGCAAGACAGCCTCTTTACCCAGATGGGCCGCGCCTGGGTGCTCGGCGTACCGATGCCGGCGCTGATTGGCGTCGCGGTGCTGATTGTCGCCCATATCGCGTTAAATCATATGCGCTTTGGCCGCTACGTTACCGCGATTGGCGCCAACGCGGAGGGCGCGCGCCGCGGCGGGATCAATACCCGCTCGGTGACTCTGCGGGTGTACATGCTCAGCGGGATGGCCGCCGCGCTGGCAGGGATGATCATCACCGCCCGACTCGGCAGCGGCTCCTCCAACCAGGGGGAAGGCTTTGAGCTACAGGTGATCGCCGCGGTCGTTCTCGGCAGCACCAGCCTGTTCGGCGGATTCGGCACCATTATCGGCAGCCTGCTGGGCGCGCTTTCCATCGCCGTGATCCAGAACGGGCTGATCCTCTCGCATATCTCGCCGTTTTATACCCAGATTGCCACCGGCGCCATCATCCTGCTGGCTATCTGGCTGAACACCCGCATTCTCAATCCGGTCCGCCGCCCGGCGAAGGAGTAACCATGAACGTGAAAGGATCGATTTTTCGCCACCCGCAGCCGTTGCCGGTTGGCGTGAGTAGCGGCTACGTGATGACCGTCCTCGGCCCGATGCCGCTGGCGCAAATGGGGGTGACCCTGATGCACGAGCATATTCTGCTCGACGCCGCCGGGAAATGGGTGGCCCCCTGCTGCTGTAGCGATCGGCATATCGCCGAAGCGCCGGTGAGCATTGAAAATCTCGGCGAGCTGGCGATGAACCCGTTGATGAGCCGCGATAATTGCCAGCTGTTCGATGTCGAGACGGCGATTGCCGAACTGCTGAAATTTCGCGCCCAGGGGGGCGACACGGTGGTCGATCCCACCAACCTCGGCATTGGCCGCGACCCGCGAGCCTTGCAGCGGATTTCGCGCTTAACCGGGCTGAATATCGTGATGGGTACCGGGCTCTACCTTGAGCCTTCGCATCCGGAGTGGTCGAAAACCCTCGACGTCGCCACGCTCGCCGACAAGCTGATCTACGACGTCGGCGGCAAAGAAGAGAAGCCGGAGGTGATTGCCGGGCTGATTGGCGAAATCGGCGTCTCCAGCCGCTTTACGCCGCTGGAAGAGAAATCGCTGCGCGCGGCCGGACGCGCCAACGCCGCCACCGGCGTACCGATCGAGGTGCATCTGCCGGGCTGGGAGCGGCTGGGACACAAGGTGCTGGATATCCTCGAAGAGGAAGGCGCCGACCTGCGCCACACCGTGCTGTGCCATATGAACCCCAGCTTTGCGGATAAGACCTATCAGCGCGATCTCGCCCGGCGCGGCGCGTTTCTCGAATACGACATGATCGGCATGAGCTACTACTACGCCGATGAATCGGCACAGTCGCCCTCCGACGAGGAGAACGCCCGCGCCATCCGCGAGCTAATCGACGACGGCTTTATTCAGCAAATTCTGCTCTCGCAGGACGTCTTTTTGAAAACCATGCTCACCCGCTACGGCGGGCATGGTTATGGCTACATCCTCAAACATTTTGTCCCACGCCTGCGCCGCCACGGCGTCAGCGACGAACAGCTGGAAACGCTGATGATCGCCAACCCGCAGCGCGTCTTCGGCGGCGAATGGAGAAACCAATGAAAAAATCAGTTTTACTGGTCGGCGAGTCATGGACCAGCAGCGCCACGCACGTAAAGGGTTTTGATCAGTTTTTTACCGCCACGTTTCACAGCGGCGCGGACGCCTTTATGCAGGCGCTGGCGGACAGCGACTATGCCGTCACCCACATGCCTGCGCACGACGCGCAGAACCACTTTCCGCTGACCCTCGACGCGCTGCAAAAGTGGGACGTCATCATTCTTTCCGATATCGGCGCCAATACGCTGCTGCTGCATCCGGATACCTGGCTGAAGAGCAAGCGGACCGCCAACCGCCTGACGCTGCTGCACGATTACGTGGCGGCGGGCGGCAGCCTGATGATGATCGGCGGCTACTTTAGTTTCCAGGGGATTAACGGCGCGGCGCGTTTTCGCAACACCGCCGTTGAAAAAGTGCTACCGGTACGCTGCCTGGCGTGGGACGACCGGGTAGAAACCCCGGAAGGCTGCTACGCCGAAACGGTCGCCCGCCATCCGCTGCTGGACGGACTGGACGGCGAGTGGCCGTGGCTGCTGGGCTATAACGAGGTGGAAATGCATCCGCAGGGCGAGCTGCTGGCGACCATTGCCGGAACCGGCCATCCGCTACTGGCGATACGTCAGTATCAGCGCGGACGCACCCTGGCGTGGACCAGCGATATGTCGGCCCACTGGTTGCCGGAGGAGTTCAGCGCCTGGGAAGGCTATCGCCGCCTGTGGATTAACGCTCTCGACTGGTTAACCGGGGCGCAGCGATGAATACGCCGACGCTCGCTCTCGCCCGTCAGTTGCTGAGCTTCGAGACTATTAACCCGCCCGGCCGCGAAGCGGAGTGCATGGCGTTCCTTGCCGACTGGCTGCGGGAACGGGGATTCCAGGTCACGCTGTCGACGTTCGGCGAAGGACGCAGCAATCTGCTCGCCAGTTTGCCCGGCAAGCGCGGCGGTTTACCGCTGGCCTTCACCGGCCATCTGGATACCGTGCCTCTCGGCGACGCCCCGTGGAGCCGCGATCCGTTCGGCGAAGTGGATGGCGACCGGCTATACGGCCGCGGCGCCAGCGACATGAAAGCGGCGATCGCCGCTTTCCTTTGCGCCTGCGTAGCCCGGTCGGAAGAGATAGACGCGGGCAATGGCGTGGTGCTATTGCTGACCGGCGGGGAAGAGACCGGCTGCGACGGCGTACAGGCGCTGCTGGCGCAGGGGACGCTACCCGCCGTCGGGGCGCTGATCGTCGGCGAGCCGACGGCGAACTATCCGGTCATCGGCCATAAAGGGGCGCTCTGGCTACGCTGCCGCACCCGGGGCAAAACCGCCCACGGCGCAATGCCGGAGCTGGGAATTAACGCGATTTATCGGGCGGCGGACGCCCTGCAAAAAATCCGTCACTTCTCGCCCGGCCCGCCGCACCCGCTGATGCGCCAGCCGACGCTGAACGTCGGGAGGATAAGCGGCGGGCTGAATATCAATTCCGTGCCGGACAGCGCGGCGTTCGATGTCGATATCCGCACCGCGCCGAATCTCCGGCACGACGATATCTGTACCCGGCTGCATCAGCATCTTGGCGAGGAGGTCAGCCAGGAAACGCTGGTGGATTTGCCCGCCGTGCTCAGCGATACGGATGCGCCGTGGATCCGCGATCTGTACCGGCTGTGCCAGCCTTTACACCCGCAGCCGCTGGTTCCGCGCATTGTTCCCTACTTCACCGATGCCTCGCTGCTGCTGCCCGCGCTTAATAGGCCGCCGTGTATTATTCTCGGCCCCGGCGAACCGACGATGGCGCACCAGACCGATGAATATTGTGAGCTGGGCAAACTCGCCGCCGCCGAAGCGCTCTATCAGCAGATTATCGTGGCTTACGGAGCGCCCGGCATGACCTGAGACCCGGCAAAATGGCGGGCGTCTGGCGTGATACCTTTTAGCGTTTCGATGACCTGGCCGATGAAGGCGGCGTGGCGGCGTCCGTATGCCGGTAAAACGCACGCGGCGTTTCGCGACGAAATCCCAGGCCGATGATCCGACCGAACAATCGCGGCAGCCAGCGGCTGTGGCTGACGTAGGTCATAAAACGGGAGCCGCCCGCCGCGCGGCGTTTCTTCGGCCGGCGCTGGCTCATTTTAATTTGCAAAAACTGCGTGGCTTTGGTGGGGAAATCGCGCCGCCGCTGCACCCGCCGTAGATGTTTTAGCTGTAAACACCGCTGACGCAGCGGCAGGATAATGGCGTTAGCCGCGGCCACCGCATCCTGAATCGCCAGATTAACGCCCACTCCGCCGATAGGCGACATGGCGTGCGCCGCGTCGCCGATGCACAGCACGCCAGGCTTTGCCCACTGCTCCAGCCTGTCGATACGGATGCTCAACAGTTTGACCTGCTCCCAGCTGACAATCTCCTGAAAGCGGTCGTCCTGAAACGGGGCCGCCTCGGCCACCTGCAGCAGAAATTTCTCCAGCCCGTGCTGCCGAATCGTATCAAAGCTCCCCTTATCGATCGCATAGCCGCACTGCCAGTAATCCCCGCGATCGATCATGATAAAGTTGCGCTTTGGCCCGGTATGGCCCATCGACCATGACGGATCGCCCGGTCGCTTACTGAGTTTCATCCACAGCAGGTCGCGCGGCGAACCAAACGACCGGCTGCTGAGCGCCGCTTTTTCCCGCACCACGGAGTGCCGCCCGTCGGCGCCGACCACCAGTTGGCAGGCCACGCCGATCGGGCCTTCCGCGGTATCGGCCACAACGCCGCACACCCGATCGTGCTCATAGATCAGCTGTGACACCCGCGCCGACTTGATCAGGGTGAAATGGGGAAAAGCGGCGGCCCGTTCCGCCAGAAAACTGAGGAATTCCCACTGCGGCATAAAGGCGATGAATTTGCAGCGTGTCGGCAGACGGGTGAAGTCCGCCAGCATCACATTCCGACCGGCGATTTCCGCCCACAGCGTTTCCGCACGCTGGTGCGGCAGCGTCAGGAGATCGTCAAGCAGCCCGAGCTGGTGCATAAGTTCCAGCGTTGAAGGGTGAATGGTATCGCCGCGGAAATCACGCAGAAAATCATCGTGTTTCTCCAGCACCGTCACGTCGATGCCCGCCCGGGCTAACAGGTAGCCCAGCATCAACCCGGCGGGGCCGCCGCCTACGATGCAGCAATCGGTGGAGTAAGGCGCGAACGAGGATGATGGCATGCTCTTGTCCCGGAGAACGACCCGCCTGCGGTGAGTCGACGCGTCGTGAAAAATACATCGTATTGATAATGATTATCAATATCACGCGAGACTGTCAACCTGTTGCGCCGCGAGGATGGCCGGCTCGTCATCCACCTGGCGGGCCACAGTGCGGGAAACAACCGCGTCCGCGCCGTGTTAGCGCCGCATGAGGAATTTTTTCAGTAAATTTCTGCCCGATTTTCTCGCCTGAGTGACCTCTCTACTGAGATTCCAGTTTCATACATTCAGGGAACAGTCGATGTCTATACAAAACAACCGCGCGGCAAAAGGTGTATCCGCCAGAGGTACCCGGCGTCATATTCATCATCCTGGCAAAAAACGGGCCTCTGGCAGAATGGTCAACCCCGCGTGCGGGCTGCTGGTTCTGGCCTCTTGCGTGACCTCCGTTTTTGCCGCGCAGACCCCGGCGGCGCCGTCACAACAAACCGATATTCAGTCTTTCGCCATTCCGGCTGGCGATCTAACCCCGGCGTTACAAAATCTCGCCAGTCGCGCCCGGGTCATTCTGACCTTTACGCCAGAGCAGACCCGGGGCAAAAGCACTGCCGGCTTGCAGGGGCGCTACAGCCTTGAAGAGGCCTTTAACCGATTGCTCGCGGGGAGCGGTCTCAGCGCGCAGCAGACGGCGAACGGCTATCGCCTGGCGGCGGCTGAGCCGCTCGAGGATCTGGTGATCCCGGAGCTGTCGGTGGTCAGCGGCTTAAGCGATAGCGTCTCGGCCGGGCGTTCGACCTTAAATCAGGAAGACATCGCGCGCGTGCAGGCCGATAACGTCGCCAGCCTGCTCGATCGCCTGCCCGGCGTCTCGATGGCCGGCTCCCCTCGCCCCGGCGGACAGAGTTTGAATATCTGGGGGATGGGCGATATGGAAGATGTCAACGTGGTGCTGGACGGCGCGCCAAAAGGGTTCGAGAAATACCGCCAGGGCTCGGTGTTCATCGAGCCGGAGCTGCTCAAGCGCGTTGATGTCGATAAAGGTCCGCATAACCTGCTGAATGGCAACGGCGGATTTGGCGGCACCATTACGATGGAAACCAAAGATGCCGGAGATATGCTGCAGCCCGGCGAGAATTTTGGCGGGTTGCTGAAGTACAGCTATCACACCAATGACCGCCAGGGGATCTACAGCGGCGCGCTCTATGGCCGCACCGAAGAAGGGTTTGCCGACGGGCTGGTCTATTTCAGCAAGCGCGACGGGGGCAACATTAAGCGGCCTGACGGCACGCGCTTTGCCTACTCCTCCAGCGATCAGGCCTCCTGGCTGCTGAAGTCCAACCTTTATCTGACCGATGCGCAGACCTTGACCCTGTCGGCGATGCGCTCCGAGTCCGACGGCTGGCAGCCGTTTGCCGCCAAGCGCGACGATATCAGCGCCCCCAGCCAGGCGGATATCGACCGCTACGGCCGGGATGAGGCGTGGCGCCGCATCCTGGTGTATCGCGATCAGGTGGACACCAACTATTCGGTAAAATGGAACCTGGCGCCGGAAGAGCAGCCGCTGCTGAACCTGACGGTATCTTACGCCCACTCGAAAACCGAACAGCATGATCAACGCCCGGATTCCGCGTCGCAGTACAGCTACCTGGGCTCGCTGGGGAACGAAAGCTGGGTGAGCTATGTCGATCGGCAGCTCGATATGAACAACGAGAGCCGCTTCAGCAGCGGCCCGCTCGATCATAAGCTGCTGTTCGGCGTGCGCTGGCATAAGCATAAACGCGATACGCTGATGTACTACCCGGCGCAGAAAAATAGCGCCAGCTACAACTACGGTTATTTCCAGCCCTACTATATGCCGGCGGGGGAGCAGGAAACCCGCAGCGCCTATCTGCAGGATGCGGTCAGCTACGGCAGCCTGACCATCACGCCCGGCGTGCGCTTCGATCACGTCAGCAATACCGGCCAGCCTAACCGCGCGCCGCGCTATAACGATAGCGATCCTGCCGCCGGGCATGATTACAGCAGCGTCACCTACACCGGCTGGTCTCCGCACCTGGGGGCAATCTGGAAAGCCACGCCCAACCTGTCGCTGTTTGCCGACGTCAGCCGCACCTGGCGCGCGCCGGTCATCGATGAGCAGTACGAAGTTCAGTCGGCCAGCTCTAACGTTCCCGGCACCAGCCGCGATCTTAAGGTGGAGCGTATTACCGGGATCCGGGTAGGCGCGGTGCTGGATTTCAACAACCTGGTGACGGCGGAAGACAGCCTGCAAATTCGTACTACCCTGTTCCGCAACCGCGGCAAGGATGAAATCTTCTATCGCCGCGGGGTGCTGTGCGACGCCGCCAGAAGCGGCGGAGAGTGCGGTCAGCCGCTGTCGAACTACCGTAACCTGCCGGGCTATACCATCGAAGGTCTGGAAATTGAATCCTTCTACGATAGCGATCGGGTGTTCGGCAGCTTTGCCTACTCCGCGATCCGCGGTAAGCGCGATGCTTCCCCGCGCGATCCCTGGGGCAACCAGACCTGGATTGCGGAAATTCCGCCGGTCACCGCCCACGCGGTGCTGGGGATAAAAGTGCCGCAATGGGACGCGGCGTTTGGCTGGACCGGCGATTTCGTGCGCAAACAGGACCGCTCGCCGGCCGACGGCGATCCCCTCGCTTCCGTCTGGGCGCTGCCGAAAACCGCCGGCTACTCCCTGCACGGCCTGTTCGCCACCTGGCAGCCCACGGCGCTGAAAGGGTTTGAGGCCCGGGTGGCGGTGGATAATCTGTTCAACCACGAATATTACCCCTACCTCGGCGAATCCGTGTCCGGGGTCGGGCGGAATATTAAATTCAGCGTCAGCCAGCGTTTCTGACGTTTTACCCACGGGGAGCCGTCGGCTCCCCTGCTTTCCCCTCCTGAACCCCCAGCGTAATGTAAATAATCAGCAATCTCTTGACACATAACTTACATTATTTTAATTAGTAATGATTCTTATTTTCATTTAAAACGCTCACGTTTGGTATGCCGTATGGCCAGGAAAGATATTGCAATCGCTAACGGGTTTGCCCGGCAGCTCTACAGTGAACATCACGGCTGGCTGTGCCACTGGCTGCGGCAAAAGGTCGACTGCGCCTGGCATGCCGAAGATCTGGCGCAGGATACCTTTATCAGCATTCTGCTCAGCCCACAGTTGACGGCCATTCGTCATCCCCGGCCTTTTTTAGCTACGGTGGCGCGCCGGCTGGTGGCCAACTATTACCGCCGCAAGCATATTGAAGAGCGTTATTTGCAGGCCCTGAGCGAGCTGCCGGAGGCCGAATCCCCGGCGGCGGAAATCCGTCTGCAGGCGATCGAGATGCTGGAAAAACTGGACCAGGCGCTGGACGGCCTGCCCGCGCCGGTGCGCGAAGCGTTCCTGCTGGCCCATCTGCAGGGCATGCGCTACTGCGATATTGCCGAGCGGCTGCGGGTTTCCACCAGCTCGGTCAAACAGTATTTGCAACGCGCGAATCTGCAATGTTTCTTTGCCTTATCATCGTCATAGCGGCGTGTTGATACCAGTATGAGTCCTTCATCCACTCTCAATGAACAAAGCGCCCGTGAAGCCGCCATCTGGCTGACGCAGCTGATGTCGGAAGAGGCCAGCCAGGAAGATCGGGACAACTGGCAGCGCTGGTATCAGTCGCGGCCGGAAAATGCCCAGGCCTGGCGGCAGATCGGTGAATTTTCCTCCGGTTTCTCTCTGCTTAACGGCGCGGCCGCGCAGCAGAGCCTGTCCCGCCTGGCCAACCCCCAGCGCCGCCGGCTGTTGAAGAGCATTGCCGTGGTCGGGCTGACCGGCGCGGTGGGGATCGGCGCCGGGAACGGCCTCTGGCAGCCGTGGCTGGCGGACTATCGGACGGCGATCGGCGAACAGAAAAATGTCACGCTGAGTGACGGCACGCAGCTGATGCTGAACACGCAAACGGCGGTCAACGTCACCTCCCACGACGACGGCCAGCAGGTGGCCCTGTTGAACGGGGAAATGATGGTGACGTCGCCGCAGAGCGCCGGGTTACTACGCCTGCGACTGCCGCAGGGCGAGCTCACCGCACACAACAACCGCTTCGCGATCCGGCTTAGCGATACGCAGAGCGATATTGCGGTGTATCGCGGCCAGCTGAACGCCCGCCCGGCGGCAGACAGCCACAGCGTGACCATCAATGCGGGCTATGGCCTGTGGCTTAATGAACACGGGTATAGCGCGTTACACCGGGTGCAGGCGGAACCGGCCTGGTTAAACGGTCTTATCGTCGCCGATGATATGCGGCTGGCTGATTTTCTTGATGAGCTGACGCGGTATCGCCGCGGCTACATCCGCTACCGACCGGAAGTCGCGAATCTACGGCTGTCGGGCGTTTTCCCGCTGAATAACACTGACCGCATTCTTGATGCGTTGCCTGACAGCCTGCCGGTCCAGATAAACTATCTGTCAAAGTACTTTGTCAGCGTATCCTGAAGTCATTTATTCCACTAAATAACTACTTATGGCGTTATATCCCGTTATTCCCGCCAGATATGCCCTTTGCGGCCCGGCGGCGTGTCCTGTCTATTATCTGATTGTGATTAACGTCGCGGCATTGCGCTCGCGACGACACGCTCTCCTGTACCGGTGGTAACTTTTCCATGTTAAATAAAAACGCACTCTCCGCTGCCCCGCTTTTCCCTCAGGGATGGGAGCGGGGCGCGGGAAGGCGGTGGACTTTCGCAGGTCTGCTGACGCTGCTCCTTCACGTGATGCTGCTGGGCTGGCTCTGCTATCAGTCCAGCCCGCCGCCGCCGCTACCGGCGGCCGCGCCGATGGTGGTGCTAATGCTGTCCAGCCAGACCCGGTCCGTCGCCAGCCCGGAGAAAATGCCGACCGGGGTACTCCAGACGCACTCCCTCCCCAGCAGCCGGCCTGTGGCGCAGAAGGAGGAGGCGAAAGAGGAGAGCCGGCCGGCGCTGACCCAGGCCCCGCAGGGCACGGAGCCGAAGACGCCTCCGGCGGTCAAAAAGAGCAAGCCCGCGAAGCGCAAAGACCCGACGCCGCCTAAAACCACGACGGAACGGGAGGCGATGCCGTCAAAAACGCCGCCCGCCCCGGATACCAGCGCCCCGCCCTCGATGAACGATAAGCAAGTCGCGGCGCCGCAGAACATGGCGGCGGCGCAGGCGAACCCGATGAGCTCAGACTGGAGCGGGCAGCTGCTGGCGCACCTGAGCCGCTTTAAGCGCTACCCCGCCGTGGCGCTCCGCCAGCAGCGACAGGGGGTGGTGTATATCAGCATCACCCTGGATCGCCAGGGCAACGTGCTGATGGCGAAGTTACTCCGCTCAAGCGGGGTGGATTCGCTGGACCACGAGGCGGAGCAACTGGCGAAGCGGGCCACGCCGCTGCCTGCGCCGCCGGATGATATCCGCGCGGGGCAGCCGTCGTTCAGCGTGACGCTCCCGATTCGTTTCGATCTCCGGGAGGCGCGCAGGTGAGGCTCAAGGCGCCTGCCGCTCCTAAGCCAGCATGCGGCGCATCACCTTCCCGGAGAAGGTTTTAGGCAGGGCCGAGGTGAAGTGGATACGCCGCGGCACGGCGAAGCGACCGCATCGCGCCACCAGCCGGGCGCAAATGTTTTTTTTGAGCGCGGCCTGCTGCGCAGGGTCGGCCGTATCGGTGACCACAAACAGCGCCACCATTTCCCCCAGCAGGTAGTGCGCCGTCCCGGCGGCAACCACCTCGACAACCCCCTCCAGCCCCATCAGGGCATTTTCTATCTCTGCGGTGGCGATGCGCTTGCCGCCGATATTCATCACGTCATCCATCCGCCCCTGGATAATAATCCGCTCGCCAACCCTTATCGCGCAATCGTGGGTGGCGTAGCGCCACTGTCGCTGCCGATACGACCAGTAGTACTGGTCGTGCTGGATATCATTCTGCCATAGCGTCGACATCCCGCCGGGGCCAAGCGTACCGTTAATCACCAGCATGCCCGTCTCGCCCGGCGCGCAGGTTTTCCCGCTGGCGGGATGAACCACCTCAGCCGCGCGGGTGAACACCGGCGAGAGCGCGCTGCCGGAGCCGGCCAGCAGCGGCCAGCCGGATTCGGTCTGCCAGTAATGGTTCTCGCAGGGCACCCCCAGCTGCGCGGCCACCCACTCATCGGTGGCGTTATCCAGCGGCTCGCCGGCGAGATAGAGCGTGCGCAGCGAGGTCAGATCGGCGCGCGGCCTGCCCTGCCGCCGGGCCATGCGGATCGCCCCGGCAATGGTCAGCATCCGGGTGATGCCGAGGGCTTCCACCATCTGCCACCAGTATTCTCCCGGCGAGTTAACCTCGCAGAGCACCGTCGTCAGCCCCGCCAGCAGCGGCCCATAGATCCCGTAGCTGTGCCCGGTCACCCAGCCGGCGTCGGCGGTGGTAAAGAAAATCTCGTCGTCCCGCAGCCGAAAGAGATGCACAAGGCTGGCCAGCAGCGCCACGGCGTAGCCGCCCGTATCGCGGACGATCCCTTTCGGCGTTCCCGTCGTCCCCGACGTAAACAGCAGATGCGAAGGCGCGGAGGCCGTAAGCCAGGTACAGGGCACGACGCTGCCGCGATGTCGTGCCAACAGCTCGCCAAACGCCCGGCCGTGCGTATCCACCACCCGCAGTCCGGCCATCCGCTCGGCGATAACGGGCAGTTCCTTACGGCCGCGCGGCTCGCGGCTATGCAACAGCAGCACCGGCTGGCTGGCGGCGATGCGCTGCATCAGGGCCTCATGGGTGACGGCGGAATAGACCACGACATGCACCGCGCCAATGCGCGCGCACGCCAGCATGGCGACGGCCACCAGCGGCGTCATCGGCAGGGCGATGAGCACCCGGTCCCCCGGCTTCACGCCCCAGCTTTGCATCATGCTGCTGAGGGTATTCACCTGCTGCCAAAGCTCGCGATAGCTCAGCCGGTGCGTTTGCCCGAGATAGTCGCGATGAATAATGGCGCACTTCTCCCCCTTCTCTGCTAAATGGCGGTCCAGGGCGTTAAAGCTGAGATTGGTGCGCCCGCCCGTAAACCAGCGGCAGCGCGGGCTGCCGTCAAGGCTTTCCACCACCTCGGTAAAATCCGTTTCCCAGTACAGCCGCGCGGCCTCTTCCCGCCAGAAGTCGCGCCGGAAGGGATCGTGCTCACTCTGCGCTGTTGGCATCGACGGCCTCCCGCGCGGCGATATGCCCGGCGCGGCGCGCGATGATCTCCGCCTGCCACAGAGCGTCATCGCCTACGCCTTCGAAACGCCCCGACCCCCAGGTCCAGAGCCAGGGCAGCCCAAGGAAATAGAGGCCCGCCTCAACCGAAACGCCGCGCTGATGGCGCGGATAGCCTTTCTCATCGAACGCCGGGACCTCGATCCAGCTGAAATCGGTGTGGAAGCCGACCGCCCAGATAATGGCCGAGATCGCCGCCAGATCGATCGGCTCCGCAGGCCCATCGGGCTGCCACGGCGCCTGGTAGCGGGCTTCGACCGGGGCATCAATGCCCTGCCGGGCAATCCACGCGTCGATGCTGTCTTTAATTTTTTGCGCGGTGGCGTCAGCGCCATCAAGGTTGGTCCGCAGGTCGTCAGCGGTGTGCAGTTTGCCATCGGCATACGCCAGCAGGCGCCCGTGCAGCCGCATTCCCTGGAGCGCAAACGCGCGTAAATCAATATCGCGCCCGCCGTCGCGCCCGGTCACATAGTGATTGGTTTTGCGCCGGGCCTCCTCGCCCTGCGGATGATCCTCCACCGTCAGGCGGTAGTGGCCCATATCGTCAAGCCAGTCCACCACGTCGCGGCCGCGATAAAAACGCGCCACCCGCGGCGCGCTGCCGACGCATAAATGCACCTGGCGTCCCGCGAGGTGTAGATCTTCGGCGATTTGCGCGCCGGACTGCGCCGAGCCCACCACCAGCACCTCCCCTTCCGGCAGCTGCTGCGCGGATTTGTAGTGCGCGGAATGGATCTGCACGATGCGCTCGGGAAGCCGGGCGGCAAGCTCCGGAAAGCGCGGGCGATGGTAGTTCCCCACGGCGACCACCACCTGGTCGGCCTGCAGCTCGCCGAGGGAAGTAAACAGCGTAAACCCGCCGTCGCGCTTCACTACCCGCTGGACGTTGACCCCTTCGCGCAGCGGGGCGTTGAAGCTCCGGGCGTAGCGTTCGACGTAGGCCACAATGTCGTCCCGCAGCATAAAGCCGTGGGGATCGTCGCCGTCATAAGGGAAGCCGGGAAGCTTGCATTGCCAGTTTGGCGTCACCAGGCAGAAGTTATCCCAGCGCTGCTCCCGCCAGGCCCAGGCCAGACGATGGCGTTCCAGCACAATATGACGGATGTTTTTTTGCGTCAGGCTCCAGCTCATGGCAAGACCGGCCTGACCGCCGCCAATAATGACGACAGGATAGGAGTTCGTATTCATCGTTTTCTCGGTTAACGTCAGGCTGTAATGGGGGTGATTTTTTCTACCGTGACTCTCTGCTCCGGGCTGAACTGCGCCGCCTTTTGCACGATTGCCGCCGATTGATCCTGCGCGCTGGAACAGTAATAGCCAAACTTCGCTTTGACCCTTTCGCTGGCCTCATCCAGCGCGCGCGTGGCCACCTGCACAAACTCGTTCAGCGCGTAGGGATGGTTGACCAACAGGTATTTTTCGATCGCCGTTGACGGCGAATAACAGGTTTCTTTGCTGCCGTCAGGCCAGCACACCACAAAATGCATTGCAGGCATTGTCTGTTCCTCTATTGGTGAGTCATGCCGGTAAACGGCTGCTGCGTCAGATCCCAGTAACACGCGCGCTGCTCCCGGTAGCGCAGGATCAGCTTGTGTTCGCGGGTAAAATGCCCCGCCGCGGCGCAGGCGATACCGCAGGCGGCGAAGCGCTGCGCCACCTCGTGGCAGCGCGCCTCGTCCACCGCCAGCAGAAAGCCGAAGCTGGGAAAGGCGCACAGCCACTGCTCAAGGTCGATATCCGCCGGGATCGGGATCTGCTCAAGCGTCACCTCGGCGCCGAGGCCGCAGCTCTCCAGCATCATCGTCAGCGTCCCGGCCAGCCCCGCCTGGCTGATATCCTTCGCGGCGCAGAGGCTCCCCTCGGCGGCCAGCTCCGGCAGCAGCGCGAGGGCCCGGCGCAGTTCGGCTGGATCCGCGCGGGTCGCCGCGTCCCAGTTATTTCCCGGCGGGTGCCACCTCCCCTGCAGATTGATGGCGACCATCAGCGTCTGCCCGGCCTGCGCCGCGCTGCTGCTGAGCGGACTGGCCGTTTCGCCGAGCACCGCCACGGCCAGCTGCGGCCGTTCGCTGCGCAGGTTGGTATGTCCGCCGACGATCGGCACCTGATAGGCGCGCGAGGCCGCGGCCATCCCCTGTAAGATCTGCGCCGCGTGCGGCTGCGCCTCGTCCCACAGCGCGTTGACCACCGCCAGCGGACGCCCGCCCATCGCGGCGATATCGCTCAGGTTGACCATCACCCCGCACCAGCCGGCAAACCACGGGTCTTCTGCCACAAAACGGTTAATAAATCCCTCTATCGCCAGCAGCTTGTAGCCGCTGCCGTCCGGGATCAGCGCGCAGTCATCGCCGTTGGGAGACGGATTGGGCCAGGCGTCGCGCAGCTCGCGCGCCACCTGCTGGATGTCGCGCTTATGCGCGATGCCGCTAAAGGCGTGTAACCGCGCGATCAGCGCCGGCAGGCTCGGATTCATACGCGCACCCCCGTCAGAAAAGCCGCGGCGTCAGCGGTTCGCGGAGGGCGCGAGGTCGGGATCACCATCCCGCTCAGGGGATCGTCGCAGGGCGGGTAAAACGCTAAATCGGCCTGCATCCGGGCATGCCTGACGCCGCGCAGCTCAAGCCACTCGAGGGTTTGCCAGCGCATGCGGCGAAACAGCGGTTCGTTCTGATGCTGGACCTGGGCATAAAACGCCTCGCAGCCCAGGGCGTGCGCGCTGCATACCGCGAGGCGGATCAGCGTCGGCCCCAGCTGCCCCTGGCGGCGATAGGCGGCGTCCACCGCCAGCCGCGACCCCAGCCAGACTCCCGGCGACTGCTGATGGATGCGCACCGTGCCGACCACCCGGTCGTGCCAGCCGGCCACGCAGCCCAGCGCCACCAGCAGGTGGGCGTGGTCATCGATCTCATCGCGATCGTCATCGGCGAACAGCCCCTGCTCGCGGCAAAAAACCTGCCGACGCAGCGTATAGGCCTGCTCGCGCTCCCACGGCAGCGTGACCCATTTAATGGTATATCCGGCATATTCATTCATCGCTCGCTCCTTAGGCCGTGGCCTGTTCAAAGCTGGAGAGCGACGAGCAGGCGCCGCAGCGGCCGCAGCCGGCTTTGATATCGCTGGAGCGCAAATGCGCCTGGTTCAGCATCTGGCCCAGAGGTTGTAAAATCGAGGACATAAACCGGCTGTCCGGCGCCGGATGGTGCTCCAGCGGCGTACCGCTGATCGGCACAAAGGGCACGACGAACGGATAGACGCCCAGACCAATCAGCGTTTGCGATAGCGACAGAATGGCCTCCGGCGTGTCCCCCAGGCCGGCAAGAATATAGGTGCTGACCTGCCCGCGCCCGAAGACCGCTACCGCGTCGGCGAAGGCCTCAAGGTACTGCTCGACGCTGACCTGCGCTTTGCCCGGCATGATGCGCGCGCGGACCTCCGGCGTCACCGCCTCCAGGTGCATCCCCAGCGCATCGATACCGGCCTCTTTCATCCGCGTAAACCATTTCGCGTCCCCCGGCGGCTCGCACTGCCCCTGCAGCGGCAGGTCCACCGCGGCTTTAATGGCGAGGGCGCTTTCCACCAGAATGCGCGCGCCGCGGTCGCTGCCCGACGGCGTGCCGGTGGTCATCACCATGTGTTTTACCCCGTCCAGCTCCACCGCCGCCCTCGCCACTTCGGCCAGCTGCTCCGGCGTTTTCCGGGCAATGGTGCGCCCGGCGGCCAGCGACTGGCCGATGGCGCAGAACTGGCAGGCCTTCGCCCGGTTCTCATAGCGAATGCAGGTCTGTAGGATGGTGGTCGCCAGCACGTCGGTGCCGTGCAGGGTGGCAATGTGCGAATAGGGGATCCCGTCCGCCGTTTGCCGATCGTAAAACCTGGGTTTGCTGGCGAAGCTAATCTCCCGCACCGGGATGGCGTTGTTAAACAGCCGGGCGGCGCCGGACGCCTCGTGCTTCACCTGCCACGGCGAGCGATGGGCGGCGTGGGTGTATATCGGCACCATCACCGTCACGCCGTCAATGTTCATCGCCTGATGATCCGATGGCCCGGCGCCGCCGTGGCGGCTGACGTGCTCCTGCTGCGGGTTAATGACGTTAACCCCCTGAGTCAGCAGCTCAGTAATCAGCTGCTGGCGCGTGGACGGTATGTTCTGCATCGCGACCTCCTCCGGTTTCGGGTTCTGTTTCACGCGTCACGACATAGCGGGCCGGCGTGTTATCCAGCCGCAGGCTCAGCAATTCCGGGCGGGCGTAGTGGCCGACCGAATCCATCATCCGTTTGCGTTTGGTAATCAGCGCCATATCCAAATCGGCAATCAGTATTCCTTCGCCCTGGGTCAGCGGCGGCGCCAGATGACGGCCCTCCGGCGAGATGATGGCGGTGTGACAACCGCCCCGCAGCCCCTTCTGCAGGGCGGGATCCGGGGTCAGTTCAGCGATCTGCTCTTCGCTCAGCCAGCCGGTGGCATTGATAACAAAGCAGCCGGACTCCAGAGCATGGTGGCGAATCGTGACCTCCATCTGCTCGGCGAAAATGGGGCCGACCAGCGAGCCGGGAAACTGGCTGCAGTGGATCTCTTCGTGCTGCGTCATCAGGCTATAGCGCGCCAGCGGGTTGTAGTGTTCCCAGCACGCCAGGGCGCCCACCCGCCCGACAGCGGTATCCACCACCTTCAGCCCGGCGCCGTCGCCCTGCCCCCAGATCATGCGTTCATGGTAGGTCGGCGTGATCTTGCGCCGCTTGAGCACCAGTTCGCCGCTGGCATCGAAAACCAGCTGGGTATTGTAGAGCGTGCCGCGATCGCGTTCGTTCACCCCCAGGACGACCACGATGCCGCGCAGACGCGCGCGCTCGCCGACGGCGCAGGTGATCGGCCCCGGCACCACGACGGCCTGTTCATACAGCTTGAGATGGGCGGCTCCCGCGCTGATCGCCGGGGTAATAAACGAGAAGTAGGGGTAGTAGGGAACAAACGTCTCCGGAAAAACGATGATCTCCGCCCCCTGCTCCGCAGCCTCGTCGATTGCCTCCAGAACCCGGGCCAGCGTCCTGCTGGCCTCATGAAGGTCCGGTGCAATCTGGGCTGCCGCCGCACGAATAATGCGTGATTCAGCCATCATGCGCCTCCGTTTACATCGTCCAGGTGTCGATGATGACCGCGTTATCCCGCACGTGGAGCAGTTTGAGATCGAGTACATCCAGCGGGTTGATGGGGCGAATGCCTTCCAGCAGGGAGGGTTCGCCGTGGCCGTACAACGCCTGCAGGGCAAAGCGGCAGGCGTAGACTTTCCCGCCTTCGGACATAAACTTCGTCAGCTGATTGGCGTAGTTCTGATGGCCAGGGAAAGCTTCGGCGCCGAGGGTGGGGAACCCGCGCTGCACGCCGAGCATCACCCCCGGGCCGTACAGCAGGATGGAGGTGGCGAAACCTTTGCGCTGCAGACGGGTGGCCTGCAGCATATTGACGAAGCCGATCGAACCTTCGAAAGCGACGGTGTGGAACGTCACCAGCGCCTTCTGCCCCGGCTCGGCTTTTACGTCCTCAAAGACTTTCTCTTCATAATCGACCAGGAAATCACCGGTCTGGTGGGCTGGTAATGTGACTTTTGGCATAGCGCTCTTCTCCCGATAGTTATAGGGGGAGTGTCTCTCCCCGTTATGGCACATCCGCAGGTGATGCCATGGGAGTAGAGCAAGCGCCGTGCCAGCGGACGATCGCGGGGATGCAATCAATGACCTATCAATTGCTCAAATTGTGCGCTAAAAAATTTTTATCCCGGCGATCGCCCCGCCTTCAGCTCCGTACAGAACCCGCACTATTCCGGGGAAACGCACCGATTTGATGCCTTTTTGCACCACAAATGCACACAATAAAAATCATCATGCAATCAATGATGCAATCAATGGTAAATATGATTGCATAGCACCAAACAACAGGGAATAGTGTCACTCTTTGCCGCTCTTTTCAGGGGGAGCCCTATGCTGAACAAAATCGCCAACCGCTGGAAAACCCATCAACAGCAGCATACGGCGCGCCCGGCCTACCTGCTGATTGCCGATATCATTGCCGATGGCATCAACAGCGGAGAGTTTCAGCCCCGCGACCGCTTGCCGCCGCTGCGCGATCTGGCGGCCCTGCTGGCGATTAACTACACCACGGCGACCCGCGGTTACGCCGAAGCCAGGCGACGCGGGCTGATCGACTCTCGTCCGGGGCTGGGGAGCTTTATCCGCGGCAAAGTACCCTCGGTACCGCTCAACGGCGGCAGCAGCTATGAGATGACCATGAACTCGCCGATTGAGCCGGGAGAGGAGCTGGCGCAGGCGATCGCCGCAGGGGCCATTAACCTATTTACCCAGAAAAATATTCTGGCCCTGCTGCGCTACCAGGATTTTGGCGGCCTCGCGGATGATAAAGCGATGGCGAAAGTGTGGCTGGAGAAGCAACTGCCGCCGGTCAGCATCGACGAGATTCTGGTCGCGCCGGGGATCCACAGCGCGCTGGTGGGGCTGCTGACGCTGCTGTGTCGCCACGGCGGCAGCGTGTGCGTCAGCGATTTGATCTATCCCGGACTGAAAGCCATCGCCAGCCAGCTAAATATTACGCTGCAATCCCTCCCCTGCGATGAGGACGGCCCGCTGCCGCGCGCGTTTGAACATCAGTGCCAGACCGGCAATATTCGCGCGCTCTACGTCAACCCGACGATCCAGAACCCCACCACCCTGACCCTGCCGTTACGTCGGCGCGAGGCGCTGGCGGACGTCGCGCTGCGCTACAGCATCCCGGTGATCGAGGATGAGGCGTACGCCGCGCTGGCGACGCAGCATATCGCCTCTTTCAGCGAGCTGATTCCCGAACTGACCTGGTATCTTACCGGGATGTCGAAGTGCTTCGGCCCCGGGCTGCGCACGGCGTTTGTCAAAGGACCGGGGAAACGCAATACGCAGCTGCTGGCGGGGGCGCTGCGGGCGCTGAACGTCATGGCCAGTCCGCTGACCAACGCCCTGGCCGCGCAGTGGATTCAGGAGGGGACGGCGGATCGGGTATTGCAGTCGGTGCGCGCCGAATCGGCGATCCGCCAGAAAATAGCCGCCGACATTCTCAAGGAGTTCAGCTATCGGGCAACCCCGGAGGGCTTCCACCTCTGGCTGCAGCTCCCGCGGCATTTTAACTGGAACCCTGCGGAAATGGCGGTGCAGCTGCGCGATCTCGGGGTCAGCGCCGTCTCCAGCGCCGCCTTCTGTACCGATAACAACCCGCCGGACGCCATTCGGATTTGCCTCGGCGGCGCCTGGTCGCGGGAAGTCTGCACTGAAAATTTACATACCCTGGCCCACGTGATGCGCAACCCGCTGAACTTTGGCAGCGTGATTTTGTAGGAATGCCCCCTGCCTGAACAGGGGGAACAAACGGGATCTTAGTGAATCACCTGCGACAGAAACGCGCGGGTACGCTCTGATTTCGGCTGAGAGAAGAACTCCTGCGGCGGGGCCTGCTCCACAATCTCCCCGCGATCCATAAAGATCACCCGGTCAGCCACCGTGCGGGCAAAGCCCATTTCATGGGTGACGCACAGCATCGTCATGCCATCTTCGGCCAGGCCGATCATGGTATCGAGCACCTCTTTCACCATCTCCGGGTCAAGGGCGGAGGTCGGCTCATCAAATAACATGATTTTGGGTTTCATGCACAGCGAACGGGCAATCGCGACGCGCTGCTGCTGACCGCCGGAGAGCTGCCCCGGAAACTTATGCGCATGTTCGGCGATGCGCACCCGCTGCAGATAGTGCATCGCCAGCTCTTCCGCCTCTTTCTTCGGCATCTTGCGCACCCAGGTCGGCGCCAGCGTACAGTTCTGCAGGACGGTCAGGTGCGGGAAAAGATTAAAGTGTTGAAATACCATGCCGACTTCCGTGCGCACGCGCTCGATATTGCGCACATCGTCATTGAGATGAATACCATCAACCACGATACGCCCCTGCTGGTGCTCTTCGAGGTGGTTGATACAGCGAATGGTGGTCGATTTGCCCGATCCCGAAGGCCCGCAGAGCACGATACGTTCGCGCGGTTTCACCTGCAGGTTAATGTCTTTCAATACATGGAACTGTCCGTACCATTTATTCACATTTTCGAGCGAGATCATCATTGTGTCAGCAGAATGAGTCATAGATTGTGTCATGTAAAACCTCAGTGCGATTTACGCCCGGTGTGAAAACGCTTTTCCAGATGCTGGCTAAAGCGCGACATGCTAAAACAGAAAATCCAGTAGACGAGCGCGGCAAAAACATAGCCCTCGGTCGACATACCGAGCCATGTAGGGTCAACCGTGGCCTGCTGTACGCTACTGAAAAGATCGAACAGGCCGATGATGATCACCAGACTGGTATCTTTAAACAAAGCGATGATGGTGTTAACCAGGCCGGGGATAGTGACCTTGAGCGCCTGGGGCAGAATGACCAGAATCTGCGTTTTCCAGTAACCCAGCGCCAGCGATTCCGCCGCTTCATACTGCCCTTTGGGCAGTGCCTGTAGGCCGCCGCGCACCACCTCCGCAATATAGGCCGACTGGAACAGAATGACCCCGACCAGGGCGCGCACCAGCTTATCGATGGTGGTCCCCTCGGCCATAAACAGCGGCAGCATCACCGATGACATAAACAGCACGGTAATCAGCGGCACCCCGCGCCAGAATTCGATAAAAATCACCGACAGGGTACGTACCACCGGCATCTTTGAACGCCGTCCCAACGCCAGTAAAATCCCCAACGGCATAGCCCCGGCAATCCCTACCGACGCGATGATCAGCGTCAGCGTCAGGCCCCCCCACTGGCGGGTTTCTACGCGCTCAAGGCCGAAATAGCCGCCGTACATCAGCAGCCAGACGATGATGGGATAGGCCACTATCCAGCAGGTGATGTAACGGCCGCGGCGCGGCATCGATTTGATAAACATCGGGATGATGGAGAGCAGCCCAATCACCAGCGCCAGGTTGATGCGCCAGCGCAGTTCATGCGGATAGAGGCCATACATAAACTGACCAAAGCGCGCATGGATAAACACCCAGCAGGCGCCTTCTTTAGTGCAATCGGCGCGGGTTGTCCCCACCCAGTTCGCCTGGAAGAGCAGCCAGTTCAGCGCCGGAGGAATTACGTTGCAGATAATCCACAGGCACAGCAGCGTCAGCAGGGTATTAAACCAGCTGGAGAACAGGTTCTTACGTGCCCAGGCCCAGGCTTTACCGAACGGATTCGTCGGCACAGGCGGTGTTTCATGTGTAGTCACAGACATAGTCATCCCGTTCTCTTAACGCTCAACCAGCGCGATTTTGCGGTTGTAGAGGTTCATCAGCAGCGAAATAATCAGACTGATGCTCAGATAGACCGCCATCGTGATGGCAATGGTCTCAATCGCCTGCCCCGTCTGATTCAACACCGTACCGGCAAACAGCGACACCATATCCGGGTAGCCGATTGCCGCCGCCAGCGAAGAGTTTTTCACGATGTTGAGGTACTGGCTGGTCAGCGGTGGAACGATCACCCGCATCGCCTGCGGGATGATCACCTGGCGCATGGTGACCGGATTCGGCAACCCCAGCGAACGGGCGGCTTCATTCTGCCCGGACGGCACCGACTGGATACCGGAGCGAATCACTTCGGCAATAAACGACGATGTGTAGATCGACAGGGCCAGCGTCAAAGAAGCCAGTTCCGGGATCATGACGAACCCACCGCGGAAGTTAAACCCACGGAGCTGCGGGAGATCCCAGTGGGTGGCGACCCCAAACAGCAGATGGGCGATCAGCGGGAAGACGACGATCATCGCCACGGCGAACGGCCAGGTGCGGCGCAGGCGGCCGGTCTTGAGCTGATGTTTACGGTTAAACCTGAACAACGCGACGCTACCGGCGATCGCCAGCGCCAGGGCGATGACAAAGGGCCAGGTGCCCGGCGCCGAGGTCGGCCATGGAAGGTACAGGCCACGGTTGCTCACAAAGACCAGATCGAATGCATTCAGCGCCTGGCGCGGGCCGGGCAGATTACGCAGCACCGCGAAATACCAGAAGAAGATCTGCAACAACGGCGGAATATTGCGGAACGTTTCGATGTAAATAGTCGATAGCCTGCGCAGCAGCCAGTTATCCGACAGACGCGCGAGGCCGATAAAGAACCCGAGAACGGAGGCGAAAACGATACAGAGCGCGGAAACCAGCAGGGTATTGGTCAACCCCACCATAAACACGCGCGCGTAGGTATCACCTTCAGTGTAATCAATCAGATGCTGGACGATGCCGAAGCCGGCGCTACGTTCCAGAAAAGCAAAACCGGAGGTAATGCCGCGATTGGCCAGGTTGATCACCGTGTTGTGGATGAGATACCCCACAACGGCAACCACGGCCACAATGGCGACTATCTGGTAAAACCAGGCGCGAACCGTAGGATTACCGATCGAAAAATCCCTTTTTACGGTTGGGCGTTGAGACATGTTGAAACCTCAGTGAAAAAAACGCATTGGGCACCGCAGGGCGCAGTGCCCGACTGGAAGGCAGAATTAACGTACCGGCGGGGCGTACTGAATTCCGCCCTGGTTCCAGAGTGCATTCAGGCCACGCGAAATTTTCAGCTCGCTGTCTTTACCGACGTTGCGGTCAAAGCTTTCCTGGTAGTTACCGACCTGTTTAATAATGTTGAACGCCCATTTGTTGTCGAGCTTCAGATCTTTGCCAAAGTCGCCTTCAGCTCCCAGCAGGTGAGCGATGTCCGGGTTGGACGGTTTTGCCGCCATCTGATCGACGTTTTTCGAGTTGATCCCCATTTCTTCCGCGTTCAGCATGGCGTACAGCGACCATTTGACGATGGTGAACCAGTCGTCATCCCCGCGGCGAACCACCGGGCCCAGCGGCTCTTTGGAAATCACTTCCGGCAACACAATGAACTCGTCCGGTTTGCCCAGCTTAATACGCAGCGCATACAGCTGAGACTGGTCGGACGCCAGAGTATCGCAGCGGCCGCTGTCGAGGGCTTTGGCGGATTCGTCAGAGCGGTCGAAGGTCACCGGCGTGTATTGCATGTTGTTGGCTTTGAAGTAATCCGCGACGTTCAGCTCGGTATCAGTACCGGCCTGGATACAGACGGTGGCGCCATCCAGCTCTTTCGCGCTTTTGAGACCGGCCTTTTGATGGGTCAGAAAGCCGATGCCGTCATAATAGTTCACGCCGGCGAACAGGAAGCCCATGCCGCCATCGCGCGAAGAGGTCCAGGTGGTGTTGCGGGACAGAATGTCCACTTCGCCGGATTGCAGGGCGGTAAAACGCTCTTTTGCCGTCAGCGGGGTATATTTCACCTTGCTGGCATCACCAAACACCGCAGCCGCCGTCGCGCGGCAGACATCCACATCAATACCGGTGAATTTGCCGCCGGCATCGGCATAAGAGAAGCCCGGCAGACCATCGCTGATCCCGCACTGAACAAACCCTTTCTTCTTAATTGCATCCAACGTGGCGCCCGCGTGCGCTTGCTGCGCGACAGCAAGCAGAGAAGCTGCTGCGAATAAAGTGGAGAACATCATCTTTTTCATAAAGCATCCTGTATGGATAAATCGTGTGGTTATGTGGTTGCATTGCGCGCTTTAAGTGCGCTTTTTCTGTGTGCGGCAGTCAGCCACTGATGAATAAGCAATTCTGGTGCCAGATTCCCTGACTCACTGAAATCATTGGTAATAACTATTTATAATCTTACGCATCCTGAAAACCACGATGACGGCGGAATACCAAAAGGGAGCAATACGGCGTCACGCCGATCACAAACGGTGCAACCTTTCACGACGGGAAGGCATGGAGAGAGCGCGGGCCACTGACCCCGCAGATCGGGTCATGCGCAGGTAAGTGAGGGGGTGAACGAATGCAGACAACGCACATGCGGCCTGGAGTATGACGGGCATACGGTACATCGCGCGCCATCGTTTTGCAGACTAAAGTCAGGGGGCATAAACGCTCCTTTCAGATGAGCGAATACGAGTGGGTTCCTTTATTCCCCGTGGAAGACGCCGGCTTCGTCATACTGACTCCGTCCCTTCATAACATTGATGGGGCCTCTCGCGGGCCATATCTTCGCGTCCGGCGAATTTCACCGCTTAGCCGATGATGTCCCGCAGCTGACCACACCAGATTTTTATGCGTTCATCCGTCAGTTCGGCCTGGTTAACTTCGTCAACGGGCAAGCCCACGAAGCGGTTTCCTGCAATGGAGAGCCGGGTATTGCAGTGATAGCCTTCCGTTGGCCAGTCGCCGATAGCCACCCCGCCCTGCCGCACAACTTTGTCATGCAACAGCCCCATCGCGTCCACAAACCATTCCGAATACCCCATCTGATCACCGAGGCCAAAAAAAGCGCACAGCTTGTGGGTAAAATCAGCGCGGTCAATATCGTCCCAGACGTTTTGCCAGGATGCCTGCACCTCACCATAGTCCCAGGTTGGAATACCAAAGATAATGAAATCAAAATCCAGTAGCTCACTGACGCTGCCTTCCTCAATATCAATCAGCTCAGCGGTTTCAAACCCTGGCTGGGCAGCAATTTTGTCGGCAACCCGCTCGGTGTAACGTGTCGTGCTGCCATAAACAATAGCGATTCTCATAGTCCGGTCCTGCGCGCTGGAGAAGCCCTCAACATCGAAGGGGGTTGAGGGCCAGAATTACGCCCGGCCAAAAATTTTTCCGGTCAGGAAATCCGGCCAGTTTCTCTCAAAGTAGGTGTTGCTCATATCCGGCATTGCCCTGAGTGGCGTCTTCTCAACCACGAAGCGGTCGCCCTGGTAGCGAATCGTGAACTTGTAATTTTTATCCTCATCTCGTTCCGGGCGAAAACGCCACTCTTCGCAAATGCCAGAGCGAATCTTCGGTACGCACTCGCCCTCAGGATCCAGAATGATGCGCGCGCCGCGGCTACCGCCGCCATTACGAACGTATTGTTCCAGCATGGTCAGTACCGCCGCAGAGGCCAGCGACAGATGTCGCCACATGAACAGTTCGCCCACCTCAGCGACATGGCCAATCGCAAGCCCGCCGGCATAGACGCGGTCTTTCAGCCTATCGGCCTGTTCACGCGCGCCGGAAATCTCACCGGCAGAACACAGAAACCCGGCGTAGTCCGACATGCGCGACTGGATCTGATCGCGAATCTCGCGCAGCGTCATGCCATTATGATTGCCGAGCGCGTCCCGAATCACCCTGTTAACCTGAGCCAGCACGGGAGCGGCAAGCGAGGGCAGGTCGTCTGCCGAACCGCGCTTTCCAGCGCCAGCGATATACTGCGCCGCGCGCACGCCAAAAACCTGCCCCGCGTTGAGCGCGGCGCCTCCCGGTCGGGTCACGCCATGAGTCCCGGAAACTTCGCCGATGGCGTGGCAGCCAGGTAGCGAAGTCTGCCCCCAGATATCCACGTCAATACCGCCATTCATATGCTGGTTATTCATGGCGAACTGCAGCGGGGTGGTTTCCAGGTCATTGCCGTGCATCTGGTACAAAGAAATAGAAAGAGGATTCATCTGACGCAGACGATCGACAGGCCGTTCCGCCAACGCATTATTGTTTTCCAGATAGGCGCGCACGTCGTCATCCAGCCTGTCGAGGCTGAAGGGCCGGTCGCCCGGTACCGGCTGCGGATTACGCAGAAAATCCATAAATACTTTACGCCCCCGCGTTTGCTCTTTGGCAATCGCCATATCGACCAGGCTTGAGCCAAAGTCCAGGGTGCGCGTAGCGTGGAATGGCCACTGATATCCCTTCCGGAAAACGTTGGACGCCAGCTCCTGCGTGGTCCGGTAGTAGTCCGCCAGAAAGTTGAACTCTGCGCCTGCGCCATCAACGGAGTAGATATAAGGCATGACCTGAACATACGTGCCGGACAGATTCCAGGGAAAAGCCGTGCGCGGCGTACCGATCCCAAATTGGCTTTCAATGATGTTAACCAGCGCCAGCCCTTCCTCCAGAGCCAGTCCCAGCGAGCCAAAGCATTTTTTGGGGTATACGCTGTCGCGATACATCTCTCCTGGCCCCCCGGTCGCCAGCACCACGTTTGGCGCCAGGATGACGCCAAGCCCGTTGGCGTTCCTGCTTCGTCCGCCTGTTGCAACCACCATACCAGCGCAACGCTCCGTACCCGTCTCATCATTCTGACGTAGCAGGCGCAGCGCCGTGGCGCCGCTCAGCAACGGAATGCCAAGCTGCAGCACTTCCTGCAGCAGCACCTTGACCATCAGGCGCGAAGTGCGTGGCCCGCACGACGTCGCCCTGCCCGCGTCGTCATGATCTGTCTTGTAGCGAAGGATGGCCCCCAGGCGGTCCTCAGGCAATTCCAGCCCGAGATACTGCAATCCGGCCAGGGTATGAATAGATCCGACGGCTTCAACATAGGCTGTGTCAGCATCCATTCCGCCTCCGCTGCCTAACGCCTCGGCAAGTCGCAGGAAATTATCGCCCTTGCCAGAGGTCGCAGCGGTAAACAGTGTCTGCTTGTCTGAACCGGAACAGGCTGACGTGCCCATATACAGCCCGGCGGTGGCGATAAGTACGTTCAGACCACGGCGTTTCAGCTCAACGGCGGCACGCAGCCCGGCCGCACCGGAACCTACCACCACGGCATCGGCGCGATAAACGGGATACTCCTCACCGTCCTGTTGCACAACGTCAGCGACTTCCGCCGTCCGGAATCCTTTCGGGAAGGAAACCTGCGTCAGTTCGCTAAGGATTTGCCGATCAATAAAACTCATTTTCTACTCCATCGCTGGTCTTTATCGAAATTCTGCAGGGGGCGCGGGACGGTCGTACGACAGTAGCAAGGATGGGCAGATGCAGGAACGCACGCTATAACGGCCACCGATTGCTCCTGCATAAACCTCTCCGGCAGAGAGCCGGGGGAGGTTTAACGCCCGGCTATGCCGAGTGGTGAGGCGCTGCCGCAGGTAGACGTTTATCCGCTTTCGCCGCATCGTTCACATCATCCAGGTCGCGGTCACGCGTCTCTGGCGATATGAAGGTTGCAATAACGGTCCCTAGCGTCAGCAGGCACAGGTACGAAGCAATGAATACCCAGGCTGCACGACCGGTAGGATCAGCGGTAGTAACGGCCCATGCAATCAACGCGGAACCCACCAGCGGCGCGAGCCCCCCGGCAATCACAGCAGACACTTCCCTCGCCAGCGCCACACCGATGTAGCGGTGACGGGCGCCAAAAAGCTCCGGCATATAGGCTCCCTGCGCCCCAAACATTCCCCATGAACCGACACCAAGTGCAACGGACAACATGACGATGGAGCTGGTCACATTCCCGTGACTGAAGGTCCACCATACCGGGAAGGCGATAGCCAGCTGGAAGATAGCAAATGAACGGTAAACGATGACGCGGCCAAAACGGTCAGTCAGCCAGCCAGCGATCGGTACGACAATCGCCCCGACTACGACCGCTGAAATCAGGCACAGCGTACCGACAACCTTCTCCATACCGACAACGCCCACCAGATAGCTGACCGCAAGCGCCTGATAAATTGACGAACCACCGTTTTCCCCCAAACGCAGGCCTATACCAATCAGGACGTTACGGCGAGACGTTTTCAACAGGTTGCGCAGCGGCTTATCGGTAACCTGCTTTTTAGCCTCAAGTTTTGCGAACGAGGGCGATTCCTTCAGATGCAGACGGATATATACAGCGATGGCGATGATGAATACGCTTGCCAGGAACGGCACGCGCCACAGCCAGCCTTCCGCCACATTGGTTTCCATATTCAGCAGCATGAAGTAGACGGCAGCGGCGATAAAGGTACCAATCTGGATGCCGAGGAACGGCAATGAGGCATAAAATCCTCGCTTCCCTTTAGGCGCGTACTCTGTCATCAGAACTGCCGCCCCCGCCTGCTCGGCACCGGCCCCCAGCCCCTGTAGCAAACGAAGCGCGACGAGCATAATCGGCGCCCAGATACCGACAGTTTCATAGGTGGGCAGGAAGCCGATCAGCGTACTTGCCGTCCCCATCAGCAAGACGGTCGCCAACAGTACAAACTTGCGTCCCAGACGGTCTCCCAGCGAACCGAAAAGAATCCCGCCAACCGGACGGATGGCGAAACCCAGGAAGTATGTACCGAAGCTGGCGATCAGGGCCATGCCCGGCCCCTGATGCGGGAAGAAGAGTGGGCCAAAAATAATCGCTGAAGCAAGGCTATAAAGCGCAAAATCATAATATTCCAGCGCGCTGCCAAGCGAACAGGTCCAGGCGGCACGGCGTAAATCTTTTGTTGTGACTTCATCATGTAGCAGGGAGGTGTTATTCCCGGCGGTATTATTCTGAGTGCGGGTATTCATAAAGTCATCTCCCGCCGGAATCTTAAACAGGATTAATATTCCGGCATTGTGGGTATCTTATTTATAATGAATGACGCCCGGTATGGGCATCCTTAGTCACAGAATCAGCGTGCCTTGAATTCCGGTTGTCGTTTTTCCCTGAATGCCTGCCCACCCTCACGGGCATCTTCCGTGGTGGCTGTATATGCCCCAGCCAGCGCTTCAAGCGTTCGACCGACGGCAATCCCGTCGCCGGCGTCAATGATTTGCTTCGCCATCTGAACCGCAATCGGCGCGCGCGCCGCAATCTGATGCGCCATCTGCAGACCGACGTCAGCAAGCGCAGCATCTTCTACCACCCGATTGACCAGCCCGCATTCCCGCGCTCTGATGGCATCTACGGGCTCTCCTGTGAATGCCATTTCTTTCACCATCGGTGAGCCAATCAGGCGCGTTAGGCGCTGTGAACCAGACCAACCCGGAACGGTGGCCAGACCGGTTTCCGGCAGGGCCATCTTCGCGTTTGCCGAACAGATCCGGATATCCGCCGCGGCGGCCAGCTCCAGCCCGCCGCCATAGGACAAGCCGTTCATCAAGGCAATAACCGGCTGCGGCAGTTCAGCCAGTGCATCAAAGACCTGATGGCCACGACGAATCCAGCTACGCCACATATCCAGCGGCATCAGAGCGTTCCAGCGCGTGATATCGGCCCCGACGCAAAAAACTTTCGCGCTCGCGCTCTTAAGCAACACCACCCGGACATCGCTGCTGTTTTCCAGGGTACGGCAGTGACCAGCGAGTTCTTCAAGCATTTCCGGCGTAAGCGCATTGAGTTTTTCCGGGCGGTTCAGCAGCAGCGTGGCAACATGCCCGTTAATCTCAAGGCTAATACTTCCGTTACTCATGATGGGTTCTCCTCAGTAAACAGGCTGCGGTCCATGACTTTCAGATCGGGTGATACCCGCAGCGGTGTCTCGCTCTGCTGCAGGATGTCGCGCTCCAGATCCACGCCCGGCGCAATTTCGGTCACGACCAGGCCGTCTGCGGTCAGCTCCAGCACGCAGCGCTCGGTCACATACATCACCTGCTGGCCTTGCTCAATGGCGCGTTTGCCGGAGAAGGTGACGTGCGCCACTTCGCTAACCACTTTTTTGGCTTTACCTTCCCGCAGGATCTGCAGCTCGCCGTTTTCCAGCGCCAGTTGGGCACCGGCATTGTAGAAGCCGGAGAACACCACTCGCCTGGCATGAGAGGTGATATCAATAAAGCCGCCGCAGCCGGCGGTGACGTGTGGACGTGCAGGCAATAGCGAAACGTTGACGGAACCGTCGGCGCCAATCTGTAGAAAGGACATCAACGTCACGTCAAAACCGCCCCCCTGGAAGTAGGTGAACTGCTGCGGTGAAGGCATGATGGCTTCGGCGTTCGATGCACAGCCAAACTGGAATTCCAGCAGCGGTACGCCCCCTACGGCTCCCTGCTCCAGTAGCCAGGTCACTTCTCCATGACGCTGTTCTTCCAGCAAAATGCGCGGCACGTTGGCTGAAATGCCGAAGCCCAGATTGACAGCCTCCCCATCCCTGAGTTCTTGTGCCACCCGGCGGGCAATCACTTTTGCAGGACCGTTGTCCATCAGGGAAAACTCCTCCAGTGGGCGAATCATTTCGCCTGAAATGGCCTGGTCATACACGGTCTGTGTGGTCTGCGTCTGCTCTGATGCCACCACCACATAGTCAACCAGCACGCCTGGTACACGCACATCTTTCGGCTTGATACTGCCGGAGGTGACGCGGCGTTTGACCTGTGCAATCACGATGCCGCCGTTGTTGCGTACGGCCAGCGCTTGTTCAAGTGGCCCCAGATAAGCGCCTTCATGTTCGTAGGAGAGGTTGCCGCGTTCATCGGCCGTGGTGGCGCGAATGATAGCCACGTCAGGCGCGATTGACGGGAAGAACAGCCATTCATCGCCGGCGAACTGCGCACGCTCTACCAGCGGAATAGATTTAGCCTTGTCGTTCATGGCACCGCCCTGACGGAGCGGATCGACAAAGGTATCCATACCGGTTTTGGTCAACACGCCCGGACGGTGGGCAGCGGCTTCACGATGCATATCAAACAAAATACCCGACGGAAGGTTCCAGGCCGGAATGTCATTGCCGGTGATCATCTGCCAGATGGCCGGCGGCGTTGCCGATGAAGGGCCCGATGGGTATGAACCGGCGATCACTTTGGAGAGCAGTCCTGGGATTGCGATGTGATCGATGCCCTTCACGCCGTACATATCGCCCGCCGCAATAGGATGGATGGTGGTCAGAGAGCTGGGGTGTCCTGTACGAGCGTAGCGCTCGCCAATGGCTGCAAGTACTGTATCCGGGCACCCCATACCGCTGGATGAGGAAACAGTAACGGTGCTGCCATCGGGTATGAGCGCTGCGGCTTCATCAGCGGTAATCAGTTGCTTTTTCATACGACCTTCCAATTATTTCGATTTAATTTAAAAAAAACAATTCATTGTTTTATATGAAAAATTTATTTTCATATTTATTGGATCGATCTAAATTTGATGAATTAATACTCGGGATAAAGATTTCCATCAACCTGAATGGCTCAGATTTGCGACTTACTGCACATTACAGAGAAAAACGGAAATCATGGCAGAAACAGAAACTGTGATAAGGTTGCTAAGACCAATCGGAAACCGTCTTTTATGAGCACCGCAGGGAGAAAAATGTCAACGAGACCTTCTGAACATCGGCGTATCACATTGTCCGATGTTGCCCGTGAGGCTGGCGTTTCTAAGTCCACCGTTTCTCTGGTATTGAATCAGAGCGAGTTGATTAAAGCAGAAACACGTCATCGGGTGCAGGAGGCGATGGACGCCCTGGGTTATGTCTATAACCGTTCGGCAGCCAGTTTACGCTCCCGTCATTCCCAGACAGTGGGCGTTGTCATTGATGATCTCACCAACCCGTTTTTTGCCGAATTCACCATGGGCCTTGAAACGACCCTGGCCGAGCATGGTTTTATCACAATGATGGCCAATACCTCCCAGCAGCAGGACAGACAAAAACACGTTCTGGACGCGCTGCTTGAACACCACGTGGCGGGGTTGGTTTTGTTTCCGGTCAACGGTACGAAAGAAGAGGATTTGCTGCGGTACGTCAAAAGCCGGACACCGCTTCTGATTGCTATGCGCCCCATGGAATTTAAGCAGATTTCGGTCGATTATGTCGGAGTTGATAGCGTGTCAGGCATGCTGGAAGCGACAGAACACCTCATTATGAATGGCCACTCTCGTATCGCATTTATTGGGGGACTTTCCAGCCACGCCCGTTTTACCGGCTACGTCCAGGCGATGCGTCATCACGGCCTCGAACCCTGGGATGACAACGAGAATAACTACCGCTGTGAACCCACCCGCGCAAATGGTTACCAGATGATGCTAAGCCTGATGAAACTGCCGGAACCCCCTACCGCTGTTCTGTATTACAACGACTTGATGGCATTCGGCGCGATCTCCGCGTTGGGAGAACTCAACCTCAAGGCCGGGCAGGATATTTCGCTTATTGGTCATGATGGCGTTTCGGCTGGCGCCTACAGCAACCCGCCGCTGACAACAATTGCTATCGATCCGCTGTCGCTGGGACAGCATGCCGCGAAGCAGATCTTGCAGCGCATTGAATCGCCAGAGAAACCCGTCAGCCATCTGGTCATCCGGCCCAACTTGCAGATTCGCTCCTCGACAGGAAAGGTAAAAGTCGTCAGCAAAGATTGAATCTGCTGAATGGTCAACCGCTTCCCGACAGCCATGGCGATTCAGATCTTGCTGGCGACAAAAACCAACAGAGCGCTGTGTGAACACCTAAAGGCAGGGTAGCAGTTGAAAATAGGCTATGGCGTCTATCCCAAAGCGCGGCAAAATGCGATTAGCGCGAAGGTGATGCCTGCCGCTCCCGGTGGCTCTGCTGCGGTAGTGATTGAGGCACTGGAACGTCTGAAATTAGCTCAATGATAATAGCCTCTGGGTAGATTTGCCTTTCCTGGCGCTTGAGGAGAATATTTTTAAATATGTAATTTCATCACCAGTGATAAAAGCTAGCGTACCGCCTCACTTGATAAAAATAGCCAGGCCGGCACGCCAATCAGTACGTTTATTAATCAGATAACTTAACTATCTGTTGATATCGTTTCTAAGGCATACAACGCCTTGAGAAAATAATAATCGCCATAGCCCGTCGCCTGATCGATTCCCAGACCATGCGGCAGATCGGCGGTCGAATGTGCCAACAGACCTTCATTGTCCTCAACAATACAACAGGCGGCCAATGCCTGAAGGATCGTCCGAGCTGCGGTTTTATATCGCTCTTTCCCGGTCAACCGATATAAACGTAGCAAGCCATATGCGCTGATGGCTCCAGCTGACGCATCTTTTGGCGCATCAGGCCGCTGGTCGTCATAATCCCAGAAAGGTATATGGTCGGTTGGTAGATGCGACAAAATAAATTCGGCAACTTTTTCTGCCGTTTCCAGATAAATATGATTATGCAACGCATCGGCCAGCAGGGCTAAACCGGTAATCGCCCACCCCTGCCCACGAGCCCAGGCGCTGTCCGCCGAAAGCCCCTGGTAAGTATCACCACGAACGCCTGTTCCCTCCTCAGTGAAATGATAGACATGAAAAACTGAACCGTTCGCTCGTAAATGATGTGAAAGCGCTTTTGTGGTATGTCGTTCAATAACCGCTAATAATGCAGGATCTCCCCCGTTCTTTACCGCCCAGGCCAATAGCGGAAGATTCATTAATGTATCGATCAGGACTGAGGTAGACCATTCTTCTCCGCCAAAAAAGCCCCATCCAGGAATAAACCCGGCACGCTGATTAAATTGTGCCGCGAGGCTGCTTGCCGCCGTTAGCGCGGCTTGTTTATAGTGCGCCTGATGGGTGAGTCGCCATCCAGCTATTGCGCTCGGATAAAACATAAAGCCCAAATCATGATTGTGTCGATCGTTGGCTCTCGGCAGTAAGCGCTCGGTAAAATGTGTGGCAACGGTTAATAATGCTGGCGACGGATTACGCTGGTAAGCCAACCAAAGAATACCGCTCCAAAAACCGCCAGTCCACACGCCATCCGACGTAAAGACATATTTACCTCGTTCAGTAATATGTGGAAAGTTAGTAAACTTCTGCGCATTTACATGCGTTTTAGCAAGACACTTATTAATCGCATCAGATAACCAATTCATAGAATCCTCATTCAGTCCGAATATTTAGACATACAGACTCGAACTGCTTTAGTAAAGTAGCCTGATAAAAATAAATAGAGCGCTTAACGATATTTGTCATGCAATGATTGATATTAACTTAGCGGATATCAATGACGCATTATATTTGCATTATTACGCCACTCCGGATCGATGCCGTAATGACTCGCCGTCAACGACTTTTTTTTGCTTAATCGAGAGACCGAAAATTACCGAAATCGCTAAGCTTACCGCCATCAAATAATAAGAGGAGTTTGTTGAATGTGTAATACCATTCAGCATCCCAACTAAATAAGACCCAATAAAGGCCCCCACCGCGGCCATGCTATTGATCATCCCCCCTGCGCCCCCCACCATCGAAGTGGGTAATACATCATGTACCAAGGCGAAAAAAGGGCCGAATGGAACATACAGGCAAATCCCCGTGATGACCAGCAACAGATAAGAAACCCAAAAATGCGTATTGCCGAGCAGCGCCAGCGCTAAGAAACAGCAGGCGGCAATAAAAATAGGCCAGGCGACAAATGCTACGCGTTTTTGATACTTATCACTCAGCCAGGCTGCAATTAACATGAAAATAGCGGCCAAACCATAAGGTAAGGCTGAGAGCAATCCGGTTTCAGACATTGAGATCGCCCCGGAATGTAAAATTGACGGCAACCACATTAAAAAACCATAAAAACCAATGCTCTGGAAAAACATCCAGCCCGCCAGTTTGATCACATTGGCAGAACGGAAAACTTCACGCCAGCTGGTCATGACTTCTTTACTTTTTTGCTCATTCTCCAGCGCCTGGTTGATTGCCGTTTTTTCTTCGGCGCTTAACCAGTCGGCCTGCTCGGGTTTATCGCGGATCACGTACCACCAGACCACCGCCCACAGCACTGCCGGGATCCCTTCAATGACGAACATATGGCGCCATCCCCAACGCTCGACTAACCAGCCCGAGAGAATGGACATCCACAACACTGTCACAGGATTGCCTAACAAAAACAGGGTATTAGCCCTGGACCTTTCGGAATGACTAAACCAGCGGGAAACCAAAATCAGCAAACAGGGCGTTACGATGGCTTCCACCACCCCAAGCATAAAACGGATTATAATCAACGAGGTGACGTTAGTAACCAGGCCGGTCAATGTCGCGCAAAGCCCCCAGATAACCAAACTCCAGGTCAGTAATTTACGCACGCTCCATTTTTCCGCCAACATTCCTCCCGGAATTTGTAAGGTAAAATAGCCCAGAAAAAACAACGCGCCAATCAATGAAGCCATTGAAGGGTCAATTCCCAGGTCATCGCCGATCCCGGCAGCCGAAGCAAAGCTGTAGTTTGCTTTATCGAGATAAGACAAACTGTAGGTGATAAAAATCGTTGGCATAATATATAGCCAACGGCGTACAGGTAATGTATTCATCTTGCTAACCTCAATTGAATTTAAGAGGATCGTTATATTTTTTATCGAGATGATTATTTTGCCGATGTTTTTTTATAAGAATTTCGCCTCCCTTTTTTCCAGGAAAGCAGCAACACCCTCCGCACAATCAACCGTACGGAAAATATTTTCACTAAAGCGCAAATTCTGCAGGAAGCATTGCTCAGTAGGTTGCATACCAATCTCACGCACCCCTCGCTTAATTAATTTAATTGCTTCTCGTGGTTTTAATGCAATTTCTTGCGCTAAACTGACCGCTGCCTCTAACACTGTCCCGGCAGGCGCCAGACGATTGACCATACCCCATGCGATGCATTGTTGCGCTTCAACAAATGTTCCGGTCATCATCAGTTCCACCGCTCGCGCCGCGCCGATAAGTTTTGGCAACCGAAATAATCCCCCACTACCGGGAAACACACCGAGATTAATTTCAGGTAATGCTATTTTTCCGCTGTCGGATAAAACCCGTAAATCACAGGCCATTGCCATTTCGAAGCCACCGCCGCAAACGACGCCTTCCATAGCAGCAATCACCGGCTTATTCAAAAACTCAATAGTATTAAAAGTTTCATTCTCTTTCTGGAGTTTCTTTTCAATTACGTTATCCCAGACCTCAGGAAACTCCTTAATATCCGAGCCCACACAGAATGCTTTGTGACCCGAACCGGTTAAAACGATGACCCGAACCTCATCATCGGCATCCAGAGACTGCAAAGTTGCACGTAATTGTTTTGATAACGAAAGCGTGACCAGATTTAACGGCGGATTATTCAGTGTGACAACTGCAACCGCACCCTGCCTCTCACAATTGATCAGTAACATAAATATTTACTCCTGGTGGGTAGTAATAACATTATTCGCCAACAGCTCGGCGACCTTTTCTGCCGAATAGCCCAGTTCGAGCAGCACTTCTTCGCTGTGCTCTCCCAGTTCGGGCGGTAACCGTCGTAGCGGCAATGGCTTGCCATCGTAATGATTGGGATGCCCTAAAACGCGCACCCTACCAGCAACCGGATGATCCATAGTCAAAAAGACCTCGTTGAATTGCACCTGTTCATCTTCGACCACTTGGGGGTATTCATTCACCGGAGCATGCCAAATACCTTCCTGTTTAAATAACGCCGTCCATTCCGCCGTAGTTTTAGTGCACATTTCAGTCGCAACGCATGCATCAAAATCTATCCGCTGGCGCATTTGATCCTGGGCGGTAAAACCGGCTAGCGCCTGTGGACTGAACACCGACTTTAAACGTTCAAATGGCGTTAGCGAGAGAGAAATATAGCCATCACGCGTGGCGTAAATACCATACGGGCTTTGATGAAAACGGCTGGATAAACCGCTATCTGCCCGTGGCGTTAACTGGCCGCCGTTGAGAAAATAATTCAATGGTTCGATTTGCAGATCGAGCGCCGAATGCAGTAAACACGCGTCGACTTTATGTCCCTTGCCGCTTTTTTCCCGATTGAAGATCGCCGCGATAATTCCAAGCGCAGCCAATGCTGCACCATGCTGATCGACAATAGCGGTCCCCACAGGCATCGGCGGATGGGAGCCAGGTCCGTTTAAGGCCGCCAGTCCGCTAATACTCTGCGCCATTAAATCTTGCCCCGGTTCTTTAGCCTTAGGACCAGCAGAACCATAGCCGGTACAGGAACAGTACACGATGCGCGGATTAACCTTTTTAACTTCCTCATAGCCCAGCCCCAACCGATCCATTACGCCAGGTTTAAAATTTTCGATGATCACATCGTATTGACTTAGCAGATCGTAAATAATCTGCTTCCCACTTTCTGACTTGAGATCTATTGCCATACCGCGCTGATTGCGATTTGCCAACAGGAAAAACACGCTGACCCCATTGACATAGGTGTCACAACCGGACCAGGAACGCTCATAGGCCCCTTTCGGTGATTCCACTTTCACAACATCAGCGCCTAAATCTGCCAACATCTGCGCTGCAGAAGGCCCCTGTAAGTAATGAGTAAAACTAAGAACTTTCACACCTTCTAGCATAGTCACCTCACATATTCGACATTGTCGAACGAAGTTCATAATAATGATTCTAAAAAAGGCCGTCCTGACGGCCATCCTTTAGTTATGACGAAAGACTTGCGGATCCTGGAACAGACTCTGCCCTTTAAAACCAATTTGCCGGGAAGCGGTTAGCGCCGCTGCCGCAATTTTCTCACCTAACCGTCTTTGCTCTTCGCTATCCAATCGGAAATCAAAATCAATGATACAGATCGCCGCCAGCGGGTCGCCGATTGATTGAAGTACTGGCGCCGCGATGGTTGATAAATCAGGCAGTTCATGGCTTATCGCATAGCCATCGCGGGATACTTGCATCAGTTCAGAGTACAGATCCGCTTCCTGCGCACCAGGCAGTAATTGCCGTATTTGTCTGCGGCTACTTGCGGCTAAAATCGCCTTACCGCTGGCGCTCTGGCTAAGAGAAAATTTCGGCAAGCCATTCAACTGCGGCTGAACAATATCACTGCCACTAATTTTCTCCAGTAACACAATTTCATTATCATTAAACAGTGACAGACAAACCAATTTGCCAGTCTCTTTTGCTAACCCGACACACACGTCATTACTGACGGAAATCAGATCGTTTTTTGCGATAAATCCGGCGCTGATGTCATAAAAGCGTGCTCCGGCGGTTAGCGTCGCATAGCCGCGATCGTCCAATCGTAAAATAGCCAAATCCAGCAATGAATTAAAAATATCCGACGCGCTACTTTTCGGTAGCCCCAGTGCGTTTCGCACCTCCGCCATGGTGACGGGTTCGCGACTTTTTGCTATGAACTCCAGAATCTGAACCGTCCGTTCAATGGTTTTATTCATCCGCTTGCGTTCTGAACCTCGTTCAACAATGTCGAATTGATCATTTAATGGACAGTGCATAAAAAAGCCAGAAATTTCGCCAGCCATGATAAATTTTTGTGATGTCGATCAAAACTGACCAACAACGAGAGACAGAATTTTACTACCAAACGCATATCAGTAGATAGGGCACACAGTGGTGATTAAGGGGATTAAACTGATGGCAACTTTGCTACTATATCCCGCTAACTGGGAGGTTAAAATGTCCATACAGAGCGTTAGCAGAGCATCCGCTATTTTAAAACTGTTTCGCGAACACGAAAAACTGTCGATCGCGCAAATAGCCCTTCTGATGAACCTGAGCAAAACGACAGTGCACGGGTTGGTAAAAACGCTTGAGGAGGAAAAACTTCTACAACAGGATGCAAAATCAAGGCTTTACTCGCTCGGACATATTAATTACGAGCTGGGTATGCTGTATCAGTCGCGTATTGTCACGCACGCTGTGGTCCTGCCATGGATGAAAAAGCTCAGCGAGCAGGTGGAAGAAACGGTGCAGCTCGCTACCTTAACCGACGCCGAAGTGATTTATCTCTCACGCGTCACCACACAAGATTTTTATGGTTTTTCCATTGCGGAAGGTCTGCGTATGCCAGCCCATTGCACCTCAACCGGCAAATGCATGCTCGCCACTCTGCCTGTACCTCGCCTGATGGAACTCTATCCACAAGAAACATTGCTGACACGAACTCCGCAGACTATTGCAACTCGTAGCGAATTACTGCAACAACTACAAACGGTGGCGCAGGCGGGTTATGCTATTGACGATGAGGAAGCGGAAAAGGGATTACGTGGTATCGCCATTCCGCTGCTCACCGCAGCTAACAGCGCTCCGCTAGCGATCTGTATTTCCGGAACCGTGAACCATATGACCGATGCACGCATCCGCCAATACTTGCCTGCGCTCCAGGACACGCGCCTTGAGATTGCCAGACTGCTCGGTAATAACACCACGCACGCCGCCGCCTTATATTAATCCGCATGGTTACGTAATGCCGATCGGTTAAGGATCAGCTGGCGGCTCCAATGATGGGGTGAGAACCCGTCATCTAATCGAAGGCATGTCATTTTTTTCGATCTATATCAAAGTGGAATAAGCTCCCCTCTTCCGGACCTTTCGCCAGAACATTAATCACCTCGAGGGTTGAGCTTCTGAGTCCGCACTCGATGCCGTTGAGGTGAGCGCGATCAAGCCCGTACTTGTCCGCAAATGCCTCCTGGGACGGGCCAGATTGCAATCTGAGCTTTTTAATGCGCCCCTCCAGAGAGCCTGAATCTGAGGAGGAGTCATTCATATAAATAATATGATGCTTTTAACCTGTCAGGCCGCGGATGACCAATTTGCATAAGGGGATAAATAGATTGGCAGCAGTACGCAAATATTGCCCCGTCAGCACAAATGATTTTAAGACCAGCAAAGCCACTCAGATCTTATGATTCGTATTTTGACATAATGATATTTAATACATTGACCGGATCAATGGATAGCAAGGCAGCAATATGCGCGAATTCCACGACATCTAATCTCCTCTCACCATTCTCCATTTTGGCGACAAATGACTGTGGGCGCCCCAGCGCCTGGGCCAGCTTGACCTGAGTTAGCCCCTTCTCTTTTCTCGCAGCACGTAATATTTTTATAACCGATTGATATTCATCAGAATAAATAGAAGACATGTCATTTTTCTCGATCGATATCCCAAAATCGAATATCGATCGCTTCCATAAATATCCCAAAACGGGATAATAAATTATCCAACAATATCCAATAACAATCAGAACGCATCACGATAGCTCAGCGCCCATGACCGACGAGAAATAACCGCCAGCTAATTTACTCCGGGTGAAACCTTGGGATTCTGGCCGCTGCGTGACTCAGGGGCATAGTCAGGACCACCGCCTTCAGTTTCCAGAAGAAGACAAATATAAGCCCGCTAAAAACAATGAATTTCGTTTGTAACCTTAACCAACACAGGGAACTTTACTTATGAAAATCACCACCGCTGTCGCACTGCCAACCCGCCCTACGCAAGGAGGTCGCCATGTTTCTGGTTACCCTTGCTGAAAGCTTTATCAATATTTTCCAGCTCGCCGGGAAGGTCTTTCTCGACATGATGAGCGGGATCATTCCGATGCTGATTTGCCTGCTGCTCGCCATCAACTTTCTGATGAAGCTGGTCGGCCAGCGGCGCATGGAACGGGTAGCGACGCTGTTTGGTCGCTCGCGGATCCTGACCTATGGCCTGCTGCCGATCCTCGGCTGGTTCTTTATGAGCAGCCCCGGCGCGCTAACGCTCGGCAAGCTGCTGCCGGAAAAGAGCAAACCCGGGTATGAAGACGCGCTGGGCACCACCGCCCACCCGCTGACCAGCCTGTTCCCCCACGTGGTGCCCTCGGAGCTGTTCATCTGGCTGGGCGTCGCCGCCGGGATCAAAACCCTCGGCCTGCCGGTGACCGAACTGGCGCTGCGCTATATCGCCGCCGCCATCATCATTGGCCTGCTGCGCGGCATGATCACCGAATATCTGTTCCTGCGCCTGCGCCATAAGGCGACGGGAGGTGCGACATGATCTATCAGGCCCATATCGAACGCGTCGGCCCCCATGTGGCGGACGGCCTGGCGGATAACCTGCTGATTACCTTTCACGCCGACGGCCCGGCGGACTGCCTGGATTACGCCCTGGCCCTGCGGCCCGTTTTTCAGCACGAGCATGCCCGGCTACGGGCGGGCGATCGGTTCACGCTCGGGGGCGAAGACTACCCCATCACCGCCGTTGGCAGCCACGCCCTGCAGGCGCTGCTGGAGCTCGGGCACCTGACGCTGGTGTTCGATAGCGCCAGCGCGCCGCGCCATCAGGGCACGGTACATCTTGCCGGCAAGGTCCCTGCGTTTGCGGTGCTGCAGGGCGATCTGATCGTTAAGGAGAGTGCGCAATGAACCTGATCAACGTAGCTCCCGGCGCCGAAGGGTTCGGGACCGGGCTGAGGCTGCCGATCGGCAGCGGCCTGAAGGTGGTGTCGCTGACCGGACGGGAGATCCATCCCGTCGCCCGTCGGCTGGGCGAACTCACGCAATCGGAGGTGATCAACGGCTTTCAGGCCGTTCCGCCGGATGAAGAGACGCTGTGCGTGGTGATCAACTGCGGCGGCTCGCTGCGCTGCGGGCTGTATCCGAAAAAAGGCATCAAGACGATTAACGTGATGCCCACCGGCCAGGCCGGGCCGCTGGCGCAGTTTATTAACGCCAGCAACTACGTGTCGGACGTGCATGAAGGGCAGATCACCCGCGTGGCGGCGGACGCGATGCCGGATGAGCCGCAGACGATTGCGGTGGAGCCTGCCCCGCCGGTCGCGCAGACGCCGCCGCCCGCCACCTTCGGCAATCAGCTGATTCTGGCGGTGGAAACGCTGGGCAATAAGACCGGCCACGTGATCGCCCTGCTGTTTGCCGCCAGCCGCGAGGCGGTGGACGTGTCGGTGCGAACGGTGATCCCGTTTATGGCCTTTGTCTCCGTGCTGATCGCCATCGTCCAGGCCACGTCGTTGGGCAACGTGATCGCCCACGCTCTGACGCCGATGGCGAACTCGCTGTGGGGACTGCTGCTGCTGTCGGTGATCTGCGGTATCCCCTTTCTGTCGCCCATTCTCGGGCCCGGCGCGGCGATTACCCAGGTGGTGGGGGTGATGATTGGCACCCAGATTGGGCTGGGGAATATCTCGCCGGCTTTCGCCCTGCCCGCTCTGTTCGCCATTAACGTACAGGTGGGCTGCGACTTCGTGCCCGTCGGCCTCTCGATGCAGGAGGCCAAACCGGAGACCATCGCCAGCGGCGTACCGGCCTTCCTGCTTTCCCGACAGTTGACCGGCCCGCTGGCCGTGATGATTGGCTGGGCATTCTCTCTGGGACTGTTTTAACAGACATATAAGGAACGTCATGATGAACAAGTTAAAAGTGGCCGTTGTCGGCGCGGGGATCTATGGCAAGCACCATATCAACGCCTATCTGCATAACCCGGACGTGGAGCTGGTCGCGGTCTGCGACAACAACACGGAGCGTTGCCATGCCGTAGCGGATGAGCTGGGCATCGCCGGGTACGCCAGCCTGCCCGCCCTGCTGGATGAACAGCAGGTGGATATCATTTCCGTGGCGACGTCCGATCCTTTCCATAAGGAACCGGCTCTGCAGGCCATTGCCCACGGTAAGCATGTGCTGATTGAAAAACCGCTGGCGACCTCGGTGGCCGACTGCGAGGCGATTATTGCCGCCGCCAGGGAGCATGGGGTAACCGTCGGCGTCGATTTTCACAAGCGCTGGGACCCGGCGGCGATCCGCGTGCGCATGGAGGTGCAGAAGGCGGAAAGCGGCAGGATCCTGCGCGGCTATATCAATATGGATGATGTGATCGCCGTTCCCACCGACTGGCTGGCCTGGTCAGCGCGCAGTTCGCCGGTGTGGTTCCTCGGATCGCACTGCTTCGACATGGTGCGCTATATCAGCGGGCAGGAGGTGAAATCGGTTTACGCCGTCGGGCAGAAACGCCTGCTGGCGAGTAAAGGGCTGGACACCTGGGACAGCGTACAAAGCACCCTGCTGATGGAGGACGGCAGTTCGTGGGTCATTGAAAACAGCTGGGTCCTGCCCGCCGCTTTCCCGAAAGACAACGACGGGCGCATGGCGGTGCTGTGCGATAACGCCTGGATCCGCTCCGATTCACAAAACCGCGGGCTGGAGATCTTCGGCCAGCAAACGGTTAAGACCCCGAACAGCTACTTCATTACCTACCGCGACGGCGTCGCCAGCGGGTTTGGTATTGACCCGATTAATGACTTTATTAAAGCGGTGCAGACCGATACCCCCTATGCCGCCAGCGCAGACGACGGGCTACAGGCCAGCCGGATTTGCGAGACGGCGCATAAAAGCCTGCTGAGCGGCCAGGCGGAGCTGCTGGTTTAAGGGCTCCGGGAACAGGGATGTTCCTTTCTCCTTGTCACTTTATACATCTGGCCACCGGCTACCGGCATTAGCCGGTGGCCAGATGTCCTGCCCTGCGAATAGCTATCCACATCAGGCCTGCGGGTGCGAATCATTCACACTTCGAACGAATCAGTTTCTTCCTGTCGATCGGATTACCTTCCCGGTCAAAATAGCGGCTCGGCCAGATTTCCGCAGGGTCGATCCCCAGCGCCTGGGCAATTAAAAACTCCCCCTTGGGCCAGGGGCGAGACAGCGTGTTGGCCAGCGTTGACGAGCTCAGCCCCGCCTGGCGCGACACCGCCGCCAGCGACAGGTTGCGCTTTTTCAATTGCGCAATAATATCAGCCGGATGCATATCAGTTCTGTTCATCTCATTTATCCCTTTGCGTTCGCGAAGTCGTGCAAATTCCCACCACCACACTAAGTAATACTTAGTACATTTTCAACTAACAGCTTCCAAAATCGTGATTCTGTCTCCAGCCTTTCAGGATCATCATGCTGCCGCACCGTTTAAAAGAAGCGCGCCTCAGAACGGGGCTTTCCCAGCAGAAGCTGGGCATCCTCGCGGGCATCGATGAGGCGACGGCGAGCGCGCGGATGAACCAGTATGAACGCGGGATCCACACCCCTGATTTCGCGCTGGCCTGCCGGCTGGCGGAAGTGCTGAAAATCCCGGCCTGTTATTTTTATACGGTTGAGGACGATCTGGCGGAAGTGGTGGCGGGCTGGTATCAGCGCTGAGGCGAGCGGGCTTATTCGCGGGATGGGGGATGGGCTGACGTTGTTCCCCGATGGTTGCTAATAATATTTAGCGTTAACTCATTTAATTACCAGCAAGAAATAAATCCATTCATGCACTCTATTTCTCCACTGTAAAGATCACTCTTCAATATAATCCCCGGTTCTTAAAATAAGTCAGAAGGTGCCGATTAAGTTTTATTATCCGCTGGACTTTGTTTTTATTACTGGCTAAATTTACAGGTGTTATTTAGCGCGATGCGGATGTGCGCCAACACACCCGCATCGCTCATCACAATCACTATTTATACGGAATAGCAATTATGACTGAAACCGATTGTATTGCAGATTCATGCGATCCAGAAGTGTCGCCGAAAAATAAGCGCCAGTTAACCATGAGCTATGTGAGCCGTTTTCCGGATTACAGCCCTATTCCGGCGTTAACGATGAAAGGCCAGTGGCTGGAAGCCGCAGGGTTCGCGACGGGCACAAAGGTGGAAGCCCGGGTGATGGCGGGATGTATCGTGCTGACGGCGGTAGAGCCGGAACCGGAGTTGGAAGAAGCGATGCGTCGGGTGGAGAAGCTGTCGGCAAGGAAGCAGAAGCAGATCCGGGAGTTTATTGGGGTGATTGCGGGGAAACGGAGCATAAAGAATTAATGCTTCTGAACCGGTGAGTATTGGTGGAGACAGGAACACGGGTTTCTGTCTCCCAAAATAGTATCTTCAATGCTTGAACAGCCGGTAAAAGCAGAATAGCACACAGGTTACTCCCGTTAATAATGCGGGGTTTATGAGAGTAAACATTAATCTGAAGTTATTTATCGCCTCTTATCCATCTCCCTGGATGTATATATGGTTCATCACCCGTTCGCTCACCCAACGGTCAGGGATGAATAAAAACATGACGACCAGCAGAACTAAAAAGACGATGGTCTTCATTTTCCACTATTGTTACCGACGTCACTATCGGGCATAGACTTGTCAGTGGGTGCAGGTTGATACTCAACTATTTGCTGAAATGCATTCAGACGACAACCAATGACCACATACTTTCCCTTCACTATACTGATGTAATCATAGTTAGAACAGTGCAAATACAGCAAGATATTTGACATAGAGGAGTGGGTGTTTTCATGCCTGTTTCTTGTTGCATATCTTACGGATGATGAACATCAGTAGAGCAGTAACGACTGCCATCATCCCACCGAGAACCCATAAAAATGAAGGATCTACTTCGCCATCTGCAAATCCCAAACCAGTACGATTCAGAAAATCATTGCTAATTTGAGATAAGTAATCGAGTAAGCTGCCCAGAGGAAACAAGACGATAAAGAAGGAAGCAACAAGGCGCACCAGGCCAATCAGTATATTATTTCTTAACTTTGCATGAAGCATAATCATCCCGTCCTGTCACATCAATACGCCCATACGCCATCAACCTTTTACCACCAGGAACACGAATCTTCTTAAGCAAGGATTGTCTAACCAGCTGAAAACCTGGGATGTTGTAGAAAGTTATGCATCCCCAGGACTCTCCTTCGCCATTCGGCCTCAATGGATGCAGTCGGAATGAGCCTCTATCGACCCCATTCACGAAAACGTTGTCAGCCATGGTAGAAGCATTAAATAATGCCGAACCATTCAGAATGTTCGGTTCCGTTCTTGAAATCTTTTACAAACCTATCCACTCGATTAGCAATGCTTCCTTCCGGTGCATCAACGATCCAGTAAGTACCAACGGGTAACGCTGCATTCCTGATAAAGGCGCACTCTGCAACATTGGTTACGGGTTCTATCCCTGAAAAAACAGGAAACGCCCCGACACCATAGACATGTAGTTTCAATCTCCTGCCATCTGCTGATACATCGTTGTAATCCATCCTACAAATCTGCATAACAATCTTCCCTGTCGATTTGCAGTCTGTGTTACAACCGATTTTGAATCGCCACGGATAATCTAGACACTTCTGAGCCGTTGATAATATAGGTTTTCATATTCAGCCGGTGGCATCTGCTCGCTCGAACCATGCCGACGCTTACTGTTATAAAACATTTCGATATAATCAAAAATATCGCTTCTGGCTTCGTCTCTCGTTCCGTAGAGCCTTTTCTTAATCCGTTCGCGTTTCAGAAGCTGGAAAAAGCTTTCCGCAACCGCGTTGTCATGGCAGTTACCGCGACGACTCATGCTGCCTTCCAGACCGTGTGATTTCAGGAACGACTGCCACTCATGGCTCGTGTACTGACTGCCCTGATCAGAGTGAACCAGTACCTGCTTTTGAGGATTACGCCTCCACACCGCCATAAGTAATGCGTTCAGGACAATCTCTTTTGTCATGCGGGGTTGCATTGACCAGCCGATAACTTTTCGGGAGAACAGGTCAACCACCACGGCCAGATACAGCCAGCCTTCGTGGGTTCGGATGTAGGTTATGTCCGTCACCCAACGCTCATCCGGTGAGTCCGGATTGAACTGCCGCTGGAGCCTGTTGGGTGTCACGATGCTGGCTTCTCCTTTACGTGCACGTGGGCTGCGGTACCCAACCTGAGCTTTTATTCCGGCACGCTTCATCAGTCGCCAGACCCGGTTCACTCCGCACTGCTGTCCGGTATCACGTAGATCGAGATGGATCTTGCGATAACCATAGACGCAGCCAGACTCAAGCCAGAACTGTTTGATCTGCCCGGTCAGCATCTGGTCTGTCTGGTGACGCTGTGAATGTGGCTGCTTAAGCCAGAAATAAAATCCACTCGGATGGACATCCAGAACCCTACAGAGCAAACGAACAGGCCAGCAACGGCTGTTGTCGCGGATAAAGGCGTACCTCAGTCGGACAGCTTTGCGAAGTACGCCGCGGCTTTTTTTAATATGTCCCGTTCGTCCGTAACCCGCTTCAACTCTTTCTGAAGACGGCGGATCTCGGCCTGAGCATCTGACTGTTCATTATGAGTGGAAGAATCCGGACTGGATTTGACCCTATATATCCAGACGTTTTTGCTCTCTTACGGTTGCGATAACTTCCTGCGTATATATTCCCGTGGTGAGCGATATCCCAGTGCA
>NZ_SMCV01000015.1 GCF_004342285.1 Klebsiella sp. BIGb0138
AATACCAACCGGGTGCTGGGCGAGCAGACGCCGGGGGCGGTGACCATGGCGGAGGAATCCACCGATTTTGCCGGCGTCTCGCGTCCTGCGTCGACGGGCGGCCTCGGCTTCTGGTTCAAATGGAACCTCGGCTGGATGCACGACACCCTCGACTATATGCAGCTCGACCCGATCTATCGCCGGCATCATCACGACAAGATGACCTTCGGCATGCTCTACAACTACACCGAGAACTTCGTCCTGCCGCTGTCGCATGATGAAGTGGTCCACGGTAAAAAATCGCTTCTTGACCGCATGCCCGGGGATGCGTGGCAGAAGTTCGCCAACCTGCGCGCCTACTACGGCTGGATGTTCGCCTTCCCGGGGAAAAAACTGCTGTTTATGGGCAACGAATTCGCCCAGGGGCGGGAGTGGAACCACGACGCCAGCCTCGACTGGCATCTGCTGGAAGGGGGCGACAACTGGCATCACGGGGTGCAGCGTCTGGTGCGCGATCTGAACCATACCTATCGTCATCATAAGGCGCTGCACGAGCTGGACTTTGACCCGTACGGCTTTGAGTGGCTGGTTGTCGATGACCATGAACGGTCGGTGTTTATCTTTGTCCGTCGCGATAAGGCCGGGAACGAGATAATCGTGGCGAGCAACTTCACGCCGGTGCCGCGTCACGGCTATCGCTTCGGGGTTAATCAGCCGGGGCGCTGGCGTGAAGAGCTGAACACCGACTCGATGCACTACCACGGGAGTAATACCGGCAACGGCGGCGGTGTGGCAAGCGAGGCGATCGCCAGCCACGGGCGGGAGCATTCGCTGTCGGTGACGCTGCCGCCGCTGGCGACAATCTGGCTGGTGCGGGAGGCGCAATGACGATACTCGCGGCAGGAAAGCCCGCGCCGTTGGGCTCCAGCTATGATGGTAAGGGGGTGAACTTCACGCTCTTTTCCGTCCATGCCGAACGAGTGGAACTCTGCGTGTTCGATGCGCAAGGGAACGAGCAACGCTTCGATCTCCCCGCGCGCAGCGGCGATATCTGGCACGGCTGGCTACCCGGCGCCGGTCCAGGATTACGCTACGGCTATCGCGTTCATGGGCCGTGGGATCCGGCGCAGGGGCATCGCTTTAACCCGGCGAAACTGCTGCTCGATCCGTGCTGTCATCGGGTCGATGGCGAGCTGCCTGATGATGAGCGGCTCCACGGCGGTGACCCGCATCCCGACAACCGCGATAGCGCGGCGATCGCGCCGAAATCGCAGGTCGTGGATCTGCATTATGACTGGCAGAACGACGCCCCGCCGCGGACGCCGTGGGGCCAGACGGTTATCTATGAAGCGCATGTTAAAGGGCTGACCTGGCTGCACCCCGACCTGCCAGAGGCGATTCGCGGAACCTATAAAGCGCTCGGTCATCCGGTGATGATCGATTATTTCACCACCCTTGGCATTACGGCGCTGGAGCTGATGCCGGTGGCGCAGTTCGCCAGCGAACCGCGCCTGCAGCGCATGGGGTTGAGTAACTACTGGGGCTACAACCCGCTGGCGATGTTCGCGCTCGATCCGCGCTATGCCAGCGCGCCAGCGCGCGCGCTGGATGAGTTTCGCGATGCGGTGAAGGCGCTGCACGCCGCGGGGATCGAAGTGATCCTCGATGTGGTGCTGAACCACAGCGCGGAAATTGATCTGGAAGGGCCGACCTTTTCGCTGCGCGGGATCGATAACCGTATCTATTATTGGTTGAGAGACGATGGCGATTACTACAACTGGACCGGCTGCGGGAATACGCTCAACCTCAGCCACCCCGGGGTGGTGGAGTATGCCCGCCAGTGTCTGCGCTTTTGGGTCGATGAGTGCCACGTCGATGGTTTTCGCTTCGATCTGGCCTCGGTGATGGGGCGTACGCCGGAGTTTCGTCAGGATGCGCCGCTGTTTGAGGCGATCCGTAACGATCCGCGGCTGTCCGGGGTGAAGCTGATTGCGGAGCCCTGGGATATTGGCGCCGGGGGCTATCAGGTCGGTAATTTTCCACCGCTGTTTGCCGAATGGAATGACCATTTCCGCGACGTCGCAAGGCGCTTCTGGTTGCAGCAGAATGTGTCGTTGGGCGAATTCGCCCGGCGCTTTGCCGCCTCCAGCGATGTCTTTCAGCGTAACGGGCGTCAGCCTGCGGCGGCGGTGAATCTGGTGACCGCCCACGACGGGTTTACCCTGCGCGACTGCGTTTGTTTCAATCAGAAGCATAATGAGGCGAACGGTGAAGAGAATCGCGATGGCACTAACAATAACTACAGCAGCAATCATGGTATAGAGGGATTAGGCGGCAGTCTTGACGTGATTGAGCGGCGGCGGGACAGCATCCATGCCCTCCTGACCACGCTGCTGCTGGCGCAGGGCACGCCGATGCTGCTGGCCGGTGACGAACACGGCCATAGCCAGCATGGCAACAACAATGCGTACTGCCAGGACAATGCATTGACCTGGCTTGACTGGCGGCAGGCAAACCGCGGGCTGACCGCATTTACCGCCGCGCTCATTCATTTGCGGCGCTGCATACCGGCGTTAACCGACAATCGCTGGTGGCAGGAAGGGGACGGCAACGTTCTCTGGCTCAACCAGCATGGGCAACCGTTAACGGCCGACGAATGGCAGCACGGCGCCGCGCGCATGCAAATACTGCTCTCCGACCGCTGGTTGATAACGCTGAATACCACCCCGGAGGTGGCGAATATGGCATTACCCGTGGGGGAATGGCACGCCGTTCCTCCTTTCGCCGGAGAGGACAATCCGGTCATCATGGCTGTCTGGCATGGGCCCGCGCACGGAGTGTGCGTATTTCAAAGGTCGTAAGCCCTGAAGCTTCCGGTTGCACTCGCGGCGGCTGCGCGGTGAGAAGGACGGGAAGGCTGGGATGTAAAAAGGAGTTAATCATGGTTAGGCTAGAAAAGAACGATCCGTTGATGCTGGCGCGTCAGCTGCCCATCAAAACCGTGGCGTTGATTCTTGCGGGCGGACGCGGTACCCGGCTGAAAGATTTAACGATTAAGCGTGCCAAACCGGCCGTCCATTTTGGCGGTAAGTTTCGCATAATCGATTTCGCATTATCTAACTGCATTAACTCAGGTATTCGTCGCATCGGCGTGATCACCCAGTACCAATCACACACCCTGGTACAGCATATTCAGCGCGGCTGGTCGTTCTTTAGCGAAGAGATGAACGAGTTCGTCGATTTGCTGCCGGCGCAGCAGCGCGTGCATGGTGAAAACTGGTATCGCGGTACGGCAGACGCGGTGACCCAAAACCTCGATATCATTCGCCGATACAAGGCGGAATATGTGGTGATCCTCGCCGGTGACCATATCTACAAGCAAGACTACTCGCGCATGCTGATCGACCATGTCGAAAAAGGGGCGCGCTGCACCGTGGCCTGTATGCCGGTGCCCATTGAAGAGGCATCCGCGTTTGGCGTCATGGCGGTAGATGAGAGCGATAAAATTATCGAGTTCGTCGAAAAACCGGCCACCCCGCCGGCGATGCCGAGCGATGCCAGCAAATCGCTGGCCAGTATGGGTATCTATGTCTTTGATGCCGATTATCTTTATGAGCTGCTGGCCGAGGATGATAACGACGAAAACTCCAGCCATGATTTCGGCAAAGATATCATTCCGAAGATAACCGAAGCTGGCATGGCTTATGCACATCCTTTCCCACTCTCCTGCGTGCAGTCCGACCCGGATGCCGAACCGTACTGGCGTGACGTGGGGACGCTGGAAGCCTACTGGAAAGCGAACCTTGACCTGGCCTCGGTGACGCCGGAGCTGGATATGTATGATCAGGACTGGCCGATTCGAACCCATATGGAGTCGCTGCCGCCGGCCAAGTTCGTGCAGGACCGCTCCGGGAGTCACGGCATGACGCTGAACTCGCTGGTTTCCGGCGGCTGTATTATCTCCGGCTCCGTGGTGGTGCAGTCGGTGCTGTTCCCGCGCGTGCGGGTGAACTCATTCTGTAACATTGATTCGGCAGTCTTATTGCCAGACGTGTGGGTGGGGCGTTCATGTCGCCTGCGCCGCTGCGTGATCGATCGCGCCTGTGTGATTCCGGAAGGGATGGTGATCGGTGAACACGCGGAAGAGGATGCGCGTCGGTTCTACCGCTCAGAGGAAGGTATCGTGCTGGTTACACGCGATATGTTGCGGAAGTTGGGGCATAAACAGGAGCGATAATGCAGGTTTTACATGTATGTTCAGAGATGTTCCCGCTGTTAAAAACCGGCGGTCTGGCGGATGTAATCGGCGCGCTGCCTGCGGCGCAAATCGCTGAGGGGATTGATACGCGCGTGCTGCTGCCGGCGTTCCCGGATATTCGGCGCGGCGTAACCGATGCGCAGGTCGTGACGCGCAGGGAGACCTTCGCCGGGCGCATGACGCTGCTGTTTGGTCATTTTAACGGCGTGGGGATCTATCTCATTGATGCCCCGCATCTCTATGACCGTCCAGGGAGCCCCTATCACGATACCCATCAACATGCTTACACCGACAACGTGCTGCGTTTTGCGCTGCTGGGTTGGGTAGGCAGCGAAATGGCCTGCGGGCTGGACCCCTTCTGGCGTCCTGATGTCGTCCATGCCCACGACTGGCATGCCGGCCTGACGCCGGCCTATCTGGCGGCGCGCGGACACCCGGCTAAATCGGTCTTTACGGTACACAATCTGGCCTATCAGGGGATGTTCTACTCCTGGCACATGAACGAGATCGAACTGCCATGGTCGTTCTATAACATGCATGGTCTGGAGTTCAACGGCCAGCTCTCCTTCCTCAAGGCGGGCCTTTATTATGCCGACCATATTACGGCGGTCAGCCCGACCTACGCTCGCGAGATCACCGAGCCGCAGTTTGCCTACGGAATGGAGGGACTGCTGCGCCAGCGCCAGCATGAAGGGCGGCTATCGGGGATTCTGAACGGCGTGGACGGCAACATCTGGAACCCGGAAAGCGACCTGCTGCTGGCGGCGCGCTATGACCGCGACTGTCTTGAAGATAAGGCGGAGAACAAGCGTCAGCTGCAAATTGCGATGGGGCTAAAAGTGGACGACAAGGCCCCGCTGTTCGCCGTGGTCAGCCGTCTGACCAGCCAGAAAGGGCTGGATTTAGTGCTTGAAGCGCTGCCGGGCCTGCTGGAGCAGGGCGGGCAGCTGGCGCTGCTGGGGGCGGGCGATCCGGTACTGCAGGAAGGCTTCCTCGCCGCGGCCGCCGAACACCCGGGTAAGGTGGGCGTACAGATTGGTTATCACGAAGCCTTTTCCCACCGCATTATGGGCGGCGCCGACGTGATTCTGGTCCCCAGCCGCTTTGAACCCTGCGGCTTAACGCAGCTGTATGGCCTGAAGTACGGCACGCTGCCGCTGGTGCGGCGCACCGGCGGGCTGGCGGATACCGTGACCGACTGTTCACTGGAAAACCTGGCCGATGGCCTGGCCAGCGGTTTTGTGTTTGAAGACAGCAACGCCCTCTCGCTACTGCGGGCGATTCGGCGCGCATTCGTGCTGTGGTCGCGCCCGTCGCTCTGGCGTTATGTGCAACGTCAGGCGATGAATATGGATTTTAGCTGGCAGGTGGCAGCGCACTCGTATCGCGAACTTTATCAACGCTTGATGTAACCACAGGAGTCATTGCGATGAATGTACCCTTTAGCTACGCATCACCCACGCTGAGCGTTGAGGCGTTAAAGCACTCTATTGCCTATAAGTTGATGTTTATCATCGGCAAAGATCCGGCTATCGCCAACAAGCATGAGTGGCTCAACGCCACGCTGTTTGCCGTTCGCGACCGTATGGTGGAGCGCTGGCTGCGTTCTAATCGCGCCCAGCTTTCACAGGAAGTTCGTCAGGTTTACTATCTGTCGATGGAGTTTCTGATTGGCCGTACTCTCTCTAATGCCTTGTTATCGCTGGGTATCTATGAGGATGTGAACAGCGCGCTGGAAGAGATGGGGCTGAATCTTGAAGAGCTGATCGATGAAGAGAATGACCCGGGACTGGGCAACGGCGGGCTCGGGCGGCTGGCTGCCTGCTTCCTCGACTCTCTGGCGGCGCTAGGTCTGCCGGGTCGGGGTTACGGCATTCGCTACGACTACGGGATGTTTAAGCAAAACATCGTCGACGGGCGGCAGAAAGAGTCGCCGGATTACTGGCTGGAATACGGTAACCCGTGGGAATTTGAGCGCCATAACACCCGTTACAAAGTTCGCTTCGGCGGGCGTATTCAGCAGGAAGGAAAACACGCGCGCTGGGTTGAAACCGAAGAGGTTCTCGCCGAAGCCTATGACCAGATTATCCCTGGTTTCGATACCGACGCCACCAACACGTTGCGCCTGTGGAGCGCACAGGCCAGCAGCGAGATCAACCTCGGGAAATTTAACCAGGGCGACTACTTCGCGGCGGTCGAAGATAAAAACCACTCCGAAAACGTATCCCGGGTGCTGTACCCGGATGACTCGACCTATTCCGGGCGCGAGCTGCGTTTGCGCCAGGAGTATTTCCTCGTCTCCGCTACGGTGCAGGATATCCTCAGCCGCCATTATCAGCTGCATCGAACCTTCGCCAACCTGGCGGACAAAATTGCGATTCACCTCAACGATACCCATCCGGTACTGTCGATTCCGGAGCTGATGCGCCTGCTGATTGACGAACACAAGTTTAGCTGGGATGAGGCGTTTGAAGTGACCTGTCAGGTCTTCTCTTACACCAACCATACGCTGATGAGCGAAGCCCTGGAGACCTGGCCGGTCGATATGCTGGGGAAAATCCTGCCGCGTCATTTGCAGATTATCTTCGAGATCAATGATTATTTCCTCAAGACGCTGCAGGAGCAGTATCCCAACGATACCGCGCTGCTGGGGCGTACGTCGATTATCGATGAGTCCAACGGGCGCCGCGTACGGATGGCCTGGCTGGCGGTGGTGGTGAGCCATAAGGTGAACGGCGTCTCCGAGCTGCACTCGAGGCTGATGGTGGAGTCGCTGTTTGCCGAGTTTGCGAAAATTTTCCCGATGCGCTTCACTAACGTGACCAACGGCGTCACGCCGCGGCGCTGGCTGGCGCTGGCGAACCCGCCGCTGTCGAAGGTGCTGGATGAGAATATCGGTCGCACCTGGCGCACCGATTTAAGCCAGCTGCAGGAGCTGGAGCAGCATATCGATTACCCGACGGTGAATCTGGCGGTGCGTCAGGCGAAGCTGGAGAACAAACAGCGGCTGGCGAACTTTATCGCTCAGCAGCTTAACGTGGTGGTGAATCCAAAAGCGCTGTTTGATGTCCAAATTAAGCGTATCCATGAGTACAAACGCCAGCTGATGAACGTGCTGCACGTTATTGCCCGCTATAACCGCATTAAGGCCGATCCTGACGCGGAGTGGGTACCGCGGGTGAATATCTTTGCCGGCAAAGCGGCTTCGGCTTACTACATGGCCAAGCACATTATTCATCTCATTAACGACGTGGCGGCGGTGGTCAATAACGATCCGCAGATTGGCGACAAGCTGAAAGTGGTATTTATCCCGAACTACAGCGTCAGCCTGGCCCAGCTGATCATTCCGGCAGCGGACCTCTCCGAGCAGATCTCGCTGGCGGGAACGGAAGCCTCCGGGACCAGCAACATGAAGTTCGCCCTCAACGGGGCGTTGACCATCGGTACTCTCGACGGGGCCAACGTCGAGATGCAGGAGCACGTCGGCGAGGAGAATATCTTTATCTTCGGTAATACCGCGGAAGAGGTGGAGGCGCTGCGCCGTAACGGCTACAAGCCGCGGGATTACTACGAGCAGGATCAGGAACTGCACCAGGCGCTGACGCAGATCGGCACCGGTCTGTTCAGCCCGGCGGAGCCGGGGCGCTATCGTGACCTGCTGGACTCGCTGATCAACTTTGGCGACCACTATCAGGTACTGGCGGATTTCCGCAGCTATGTGGATTGTCAGGATAAGGTGGATGAGCTGTATCGTCACCCGGAGGAGTGGGCCACCAAAGCGATGCTCAATATCGCTAATATGGGCTATTTCTCATCTGACCGTACGATTCAGGAGTACGCCGACCATATCTGGCATATCGATCCGGTTAGGCTGTAGCAGAGCGCACAGACAAAACGGGGCCCGAGGGCCCCGTTTTTTATCGCACTTTGCCGTTCGCCGCGTGGCTTACGAGGCCAGAGAAAGTTCAGACTTTCCCACGTGCTGCGCCAGCCATTCGCTAATCCGCGCCTGCTGCTCCTTGCTCAGCCACATCCCCTGCTTGGTGCGGCGCCAGATCGCGTCATCGAGGCTGCGTACCCATTCATGCTCTACCAGGTATTGCAGCTCGGCTTCGTAAAACTCATGGCCAAAATCTTCGCCGAGATCGGCCAGCGATGTGGCCTGCGCGAGAAGCAGCTCGCTGTTGCTGCCGTAGGTGCGGGCGTAATGCCGCGCCATTGACTCGCTGATGAAGGAGAAGCGGCGGCGCAGTTTTGCGGCGTAATCGTCACGATCGCCGTCGATATCGCCGCCGGGCAGCACCGCGGTTTTGGTCCAGGCCGGGCCGATGCCTTTGTAGTATGGCGTCAGTTTTTCCAGCGCATGCTCGGCCAGCTTACGATAGGTCGTCAGCTTACCGCCAAATACCGACAGCAGCGGAGCCTGACCCTGTTCATCATGAATATCCAGGGTGTAATCACGGGTGATGGCCTGCGGTGAATCCGATTCGTCATCGCACAGCGGGCGAACGCCGGAGTAGGTCCAGACGATATCATCGCGGGACAGCGTCTTTTTGAAGTGCGCGTTATAGGCATTCAGCAGGTAGCCGATCTCCTGGTCATCGATCGCCACTTTTTGCGGATCGCCGTTGTATTCCACGTCGGTGGTACCGATGATCGAGAACTCATCCATCCACGGGATCACGAATACAATACGCTTGTCTTCGTTTTGCAGAATATAGGCCTGCTTCTGGGTATGTACCCGCGGTACCACGATGTGGCTGCCTTTAATCAGGCGAATACCGTACGGCGAGCGCAGGTGCATGCCTTCGTCAAAGAAGTGTTTGACCCAGGGACCGGTGGCGTTGACCAGGCCACGCGCCTGCCAGGTAAATTTCTCGCCGCTGTCGATATCTTCCGCCTCGACGATCCACAGGCCGTTTTCGCGTTTCGCGGAGATGGCGCGGGTGCGGGTACGCACCTCACCGCCTTTACGCACCACCATTTGCGCGTTAGCCAGTACCAGACGCGCATCGTCGACCCAGCAGTCGGAATATTCGAAACCGCGCACAATTTCAGGTTTTAGTACCGATTCTGCGCCAAATCGCAAGCTGGTTGAGCCGGGCAAACTGGTGCGTTTACCCAGATGGTCGTACATAAACAGACCAATACGGATCATCCACGCCGGACGCAGGTGCGGGCGATGCGGCAGGCGAAAGCGCATCGGGAAGGCGAGATGCGGCGCCATTTTTAACAGCACCTCGCGCTCGGCCAGCGCCTCGCTGACCAGACGGAATTCGTAGTGTTCGAGGTAGCGCAGCCCGCCGTGAATCAGCTTCGAACTGGCGCTGGAGGTGGCGCAGGCGAGATCGCGCGCTTCCAGCATCAGTACGGATAAACCACGCCCGGCGGCGTCTGCCGCGATACCGGCACCGTTGATGCCTCCCCCTATCACAATCAGATCTTTGGTTTCCACGTTCGCTACCTCTGGCACTTTCGTTTAAGCTCACAAATGTTCGATATCGCTCAATATAGCAAACAAACGCGCCTTTGGTAACATCAAAAAAACATTTCAGAGTGATGCATGTAACATATTGGCGTTTATTTCCCGTCTGACGGTAAACTAGACAGTAGAATCATGGCCGGTTACCCGCCAGCAATATCACTCCGCTATATATAGAGAACAGAGCACATGGATCACTTTGAATGTATCAACGTAGAAGAAGCGCACCAGAAGCTGCAGCAGGCGATGGCAGTGTTGGTGGACATCCGCGACCCGCAAAGCTATGCGATGGGACATACGCCGGGTGCGTTTCATCTGACCAACGATACGCTGGGCGCGTTTATGCGGGATAACGACTTTGCGACCGCCGTGATGGTGATGTGCTACCACGGCAATAGCAGTAAAGGCGCCGCGCAGTACCTGCTGCAGCAGGGCTATGACAAGGTTTACAGCGTAGATGGCGGGTTCGATGCGTGGCATCGTCATTTCCCGGCGGAAGTCGAACACGGCTTGTAACAGGCCTTCGCGTCCTGCAACTCGCATGCGTTAGAGTATATACTAGCCCCCTTTGTGTGGAATAAGCGATCCGCTGTATGTTAATGATTACCTCTTTTGCTAACCCGCGCGTGGCCCAGGCGTTTGTCGACTACATGGCGACGCAGGGTATTATCCTGACCATTCAGCAGCATGATCAGAGCGACGTCTGGCTGGCGGATGAGAGCCAGGCGGGGCGGGTGCAGGCTGAACTGACGCGTTTTCTGGAAAACCCCGCCGACCCGCGCTATCTGGCGGCCAGCTGGCAATCCGGGCACACCAATAGCGGCCTGCGCTACCAGCGCTTTCCCTTTTTTGCCACCCTGCGCCACAACGCCGGGCCGTTTACATGGGCGATTCTGCTCGTCTGTATTGCGGTCTTTGCGCTGCAAAATATTCTCGGCGACCAGCCGGTAATGCTGCTGCTGGCCTGGCCGTATGACCCATCATTAAAGTTTGAAGTCTGGCGCTACTTTAGCCATGCTTTCATGCACTTCTCGCTGATGCATATTCTGTTTAACCTGTTATGGTGGTGGTACCTCGGCGGGGCGGTGGAAAAACGCATCGGTACCGGCAAGCTGGTGGTGATTACCGTCATTAGCGCCCTGTTGAGCGGGTTTGTGCAGCATCAATTTAGCGGCCCCTGGTTTGGCGGTTTGTCCGGCGTGGTGTATGCGCTGATGGGCTACGTCTGGCTGCGGGGAGAGCGGGATCCGCAAAGCGGCGTCTATCTGCAGCGCGGCTTGATACTCTTCTCTTTAGTATGGTTAATTGCTGGATGGTTTGATGTTTTCGGCATGTCGATTGCGAACGGCGCGCACGTGGCGGGTCTGCTGACCGGGCTGGCGATGGCGTTTGTCGATACGCAACATGTGCGAAAGCGAACATAGAGACTCCTCATCAGGCGGTCTGCAACGCTCGCGCCTTTCTACGAGTCTTATAATCCCAGGGATATTTCATGAAACAAACACAACGTCATGACGCCATTATCGAGCTGGTAAAAAAACAGGGATATGTCAGTACGGAAGAGCTGGTCGAGCAGTTTGCCGTCAGCCCACAGACCATTCGTCGTGACCTGAATGACCTTGCCGAACAGAAGATGATCTTGCGTCACCACGGCGGGGCGGCGCTGCCTTCCAGTTCGGTGAATACCTCCTGGCATGACAGGAAGGCCACCCAGACTCAGGAAAAAGAGCGTATCGCCCGTAAAGTGGCCAGCCAGATCCCCGATGGCGCCACGCTATTTATTGATATCGGCACCACGCCGGAAGCGGTCGCGCACGCGCTGCTTGAGCATAACGATCTGCGTATCGTCACCAACAACCTTAACGTCGCCACCACGCTGATGGTGAAAGAGGACTTCCGCATTATTCTGGCGGGCGGCGAACTGCGCAGCCGGGACGGCGGTATTATTGGCGAAGCGACGCTGGATTTTATCTCCCAGTTCCGCCTCGATTTCGGCATTCTCGGTATCAGCGGCGTGGATAGCGACGGTTCGCTGCTGGAGTTTGATTACCATGAGGTTCGCACCAAACGCGCGATTATCGAAAACTCACGTCACGTGATGCTGGTGGTGGACCATTCGAAATTCGGCCGGAACGCGATGGTGAATATGGGCAGCATCAGCATGGTCGACGCGGTCTACACCGATGTGATGCCGCCGACAGGTGTACTGAAGGTGATTACGGATAACAACCTTCAGCTGGAGCTGTGCTAAACGGCGTCAGACGCCGTATCCCATCATTTTAAGCAACCGCTGGGCATGCTGAACCGCATCCTGGCGGTGGGCGACTCCCAGCTTTTGGTACAGGTTACGAATATGGGTTTTAATGGTTGTCGCCGCGACGTCGAGCTCACCGGCGATCTGCTCGTTGCTGTAACCGGAATAGATCAGGCCTAATACCTGCCATTCACGCTGGGTCAGCGGGCTGGTGCGAATCAGCTCCGGAACTTCCGGATGGCTGAGCAGGCGCTCGACGAAACCTTCATCGAAATGGGCAAACTTGTGGCGATGATGCTGGTTGATATCGCGCAGGATACGCTGGGCGCGGTGCTGTTCCAGCTCCGGCAGCGTATTCAGCTGAATCAGCTGACGTAGCTGCTGCGCCATGGCTTCGCCTTCAATAACAAAGTGGTTGATGAACCCGGTGCGGTTGGCCAGCGCGAGCGCCTCCAGCAGGACTTTTTGCGCTTCACTCTTGCGCCCCGCCTGCCAGTAAAGCTGGTTGAGCAGCAGCAGGTTGCGGTTAATATCGCTCATCAAACGCAGAGAGCGGGCATTGTCGTTCAACTCTTCCAGTACCATTTCCGCCGAGTCGAAATCACCCAGCAGAATCTGCGCCCGGGCGATGTTGCGCCACTGGCTTTGCAGGAAATGGTTATTGGCGAATTCGGGTTTCGGCGTCTGGCGCAGCCAGTTGGCCGCCGCGGCTTTATCGCCGACCATCTGCCAGTAGATCACCCGGACTTTATCGGCATTCGACACCCAATCGCTATGGTAGTTGCCGTTACCGAGCAGGTTTTCCAGGCGATTCAGATGGCTGCGGGCGTTATCCAGATCGCCGCGCGCCAGCGAGCATTGCACCATTAATGCCAGACACTGCAGCTGCTGTTGCGGTTGATAGGTTGCGAGGACATTCATCCCATTACGCGCCGACGCCTCCGCTTCGTCCAGCCGCGCCCAGGCCCACAGCAGCTGGGCACGAATGCGCAGCAGAAATTCATGCATCGGCAGCTGTTCGAGGTGTTGTTCGCGGATCAGCTGGAACGCTTTTTCCTGAACCTCCCACGCGGCCTGCAGGAAACCCTGAGCAAACAGAATCTCGCTTTGCTGGATCATGCTCCACAGCGCGTAGTGCCAGATATCGTGGCGGCGGGCCATCTGTTCCGTTTGCTGCATCACCGCCAGCGATTTACTCAGCTGGCCTTTGCAGTGCAGCACTTCGCCGTGGACCGAGGTGGCGACGATGCGGCTGTAGTAGCTGGCCAGCGGCAGCTCTTCTAATGCCACCATCGCCAGGCGCTCGGCCTCTTCCTGATCGCCGGCATTAATGGCCACCTGCGCCCGCAGGGCGTTGAAATCGCCGTGCATCGCGGTATCCATCTTCACATCCATCTCCTGCTCGGCGCGGGCCAGCAGGGTGTTGACTTCACTGTAGCGATGCTGGCTCTGCATCAGCCAGGCCTGCAGCAGAATCAGCCGCGGGTTTTCCAGCAGATTGGACCACGGCAGCGCCGCCAGCGACTGCTCGAGCAGCCCCAGTTCGCTGTGGTTGAACATTCCCCAGGCGTGATTGAGCAAAATGTCACGCAGCATTTTCGCGTCGCCGGCGGCCAGCGCGTGGTGGATCGCTTCGCTGGGGAAGCCCAGCGCCATCCAGCCTTCGGCGGCCGAGCGGTGAATTTCCGGTAATTCGGTCGCCAGCTCCCACTGGCAGCGCTGGCGCAGGAAGTTGCCGAATAGCGGGTGATAGCGGAACCACTCGCCGGAGTCGTCCATTCGCTGCATGAACAGCCCCTGCCGTTCAATCTCTTCCAGCTGCATCTGACCGTTCTCTTCTCCGGTCACACGCACGATGAGCGCATCGTTCATTGAGCGCAGCAGCGCGCTCTTCAGCAGCACGTTGCGGGTGCGGGCGTCGACATTATCCAGCACCTCATCCACCAGGTAATCGGAAAGATGGCTGGCGTTAATTCCGGCAAGGCGACGAGCGGAGTGTTGCGCGGAGGAGTTATTCTGACGGGCAGAGAGGGCGATCAGCTGCAGCGCCGTGGCCCAGCCGGCGACGTCGTCGCACAGCCTGCTGCTGTCGTCCGCCTCAATGGGCGAGGCCAGACGACAATCGAAGAATTGTTTGGCTTCCTGATGGGTAAACGCCAGCTGTTGGCTGCCGATCTCCAGCAGCTGATCGCGTACGCGCAGGTTGGCGATACCCAGCTGCGGCAGGTTACGCGACAGCACCACCAGGGTCATATTTTCCGGCTGATGGCGGAGGAAGAAGCGCATTGCGTCATGGATCACCGGGTTATTGATCAAATGATAATCGTCAATCACCAGGAACAGCGGACGCTGCCAGTCGGCAAGCTCAATGAACAGCTGTGCGAAAAGCGAGGGCAGGCTGGCATACTGGCGTTTTTGCACCATGGTTTCGCTGGCGACGCAGTGGCCGCCGGTCGCCTGCTGAATAGAGGCGATCAGATAACTGGCAAAACGCTCCTGTTGGTTATCGCCTTCATCCAGCGAGAACCACCCGAGTTCATTTTTCCCCGCCGCCCATTGAGAGATGAGCGTGGTCTTGCCGTACCCAGCCGGGCTGGTGACCAACACGAGACGGTAATTGTTGGCGCCGGAAAGTTTCGCCAGGAGTCGCTCGCGAACCACGGTGTGTTCAAGGCGGACTGGTCGACTTAATTTAGACGGAATCAACATAGTTAATCATTTCGCTGTGCAAGAGAGGATTTGCGATTTTTTTTGCGCTTCGTAATTAATAACTAATAAGGTCGGCGATATTGAAAATTATTGCAAGTTATGTCCGATTTTTATGCTCTTGAATTTGCACCAGCTCACAAATTCAAAATTACAACACCTGCTTTATAAAACCGGTACCAGTGCGCGTGGCTTCTGGGTTTCACCGCGTTTCGGGTAGGCGAAAATCAGTGCCACTCCAGTTTTTCGTAGTTGTATGTTTTTATTAAGTTAATGTCAGTAAAATCTTATAAATCATCGATTCAAGGTATTTTTGTCAGCAATCAGGGTTATTTTTAGACAACGCTTGTTTTTATTTGCTGATAATTGCGCGAGGGTATTTTATTTAACCCTCTGTCTCGGTCTGTAACATAATTTTTGCGCACTGGCGGTTGGCAACATCGTGTTTCGAAACGGTGATTTTTTCAGCATATTTTTCGCGCTCGGTTACCGTTATAGTGGTCAGGATCACACTTTTCGCTCATCCCTGCTGCTCCTCCCTACCTAATCCCCGCCGGGATGAGGACGTCGCTGCAGGAGGTCGGCACACTAACGCCAACGTTTTAGTAAAGGACCCGGATTTCTTATGTCACAGACTTCTTTTAATAAAGATCGGTTTCAGGCTGCACTGACGCGTCAGTGGCAGCACCTTGGCTTACAGTCCGCTTCTGAGATGACTCAGCGTCAGTGGTGGCGTGCCGTGAGCGGCGCTCTTGCCGAGCTGCTGGCCGCTCAGCCGGTCGCCGAACCGGTCAAAGGACAACGTCATGTTAACTACATCTCGATGGAGTTTTTGATTGGCCGTCTGACCGGTAACAACCTGCTGAACCTGGGCTGGTATCAGGGGGTGAGCGATGAGCTGAAAGCCTATGATATCCACCTGACCGATCTGCTGGAAGAGGAGATCGATCCGGGGTTAGGCAACGGTGGTCTGGGCCGTCTTGCGGCATGTTTCCTCGACTCGATGGCTACCGTAGGCCAGTCGGCAACCGGCTATGGCCTGAATTATCAGTACGGTCTGTTCCGCCAGTCTTTCGAGGATGGCCAGCAGGTCGAAGCGCCGGATGACTGGGGGCGTAGCCGCTACCCGTGGTTCCGTCATAACGATCGGCTGGACGTTCAGGTCGGGCTCGGCGGTAAGGTGAGTAAAGATGGACTCTGGCAACCGGCCTTTGTGATCACCGGCGAAGCCTGGGATCTGCCGGTGCTGGGATATCGCAATAACGTGGCGCAGCCGCTGCGTCTGTGGCAGGCGACGCACGCGCATCCGTTTAACCTGACAAAATTCAACGACGGCGATTTCCTGCGCGCTGAGCAGCAGGGCATTGACGCAGAAAAACTGACAAAAGTGCTCTATCCGAACGATAACCACCAGGCCGGGAAAAAGCTGCGTTTGATGCAGCAGTATTTCCAGTGCGCCTGTTCGGTTGCCGATATTCTGCGTCGCCATCACCTGGCGGGACGTAAGCTGGCGGAGCTGGCGGATTACGAAGTGATCCAGTTGAACGACACCCACCCGACCATCGCCATCCCTGAACTGCTGCGCGTGCTGCTGGATGAGCACCAGCTAAGCTGGGACGATGCCTGGGCGATCGCCAGCAAAACCTTCGCTTACACCAACCACACGTTGATGCCTGAAGCGCTGGAGTGCTGGGATGAGAAACTGGTGAAAGCGCTGCTGCCGCGTCACATGCAGATCATTAAAGAGATTAACGATCGGTTTAAGAAACAGGTCGATCAAACCTGGCCTGGCGATAAGCAGGTATGGGCGAAACTGGCCGTGGTGTACGATAAACAGGTACGCATGGCCAACATGTGCGTGGTCAGCGGCTTTGCGGTCAACGGCGTCGCGGCGCTGCACTCCGACCTGGTGGTGAAGGATCTGTTCCCGGAATATCACCAGCTGTGGCCGAATAAATTCCATAACGTCACCAACGGTATTACGCCGCGCCGCTGGATCAAACAGTGCAACCCGGCGCTGGCGGCGCTGTTTGATAAAACGCTGAAGAAAGAGTGGGCTAACGATCTCGATCGGCTGATTAACCTGGAAAAATACGCCGATGACGCGTCGTTCCGGCAGACCTGGCGCGACATTAAGCAGGCGAATAAAGTGCGTCTGGCGGAGTTTGTGAAGGCGCGTACCGGTATTGAAATCAACCCGCAGGCGATTTTCGATATCCAGATTAAGCGTCTGCACGAGTACAAACGTCAGCACCTCAACCTGCTGAACATCCTGGCGCAGTACAAAGAGATTCGCGAAAACCCGCAGGCCGACCGCCTGCCGCGCGTGTTCCTGTTTGGGGCGAAGGCGGCGCCGGGCTACTATCTGGCGAAGAATATTATTTTGGCCATCAATAAAGTCGCGCAAGCGGTGAATAACGATCCGCTGGTTGGCGACAAGCTGAAAGTGGTGTTCCTGCCGGATTACTGCGTCTCCGCGGCGGAAATGCTGATTCCGGCGGCGGATATCTCAGAACAGATCTCCACGGCGGGTAAAGAAGCTTCCGGTACCGGCAATATGAAGCTGGCGCTGAACGGCGCGTTGACCGTCGGTACGCTGGACGGGGCGAACGTGGAAATCGCCGAACAGGTCGGCGAGGAAAACATCTTTATCTTCGGCAATACCGTGGAACAGGTGAAAGCCTTGAAAGCCAAAGGCTACGATCCGCTGAAATGGCGTAAGAAAGACAAGCTGCTGGATGCGCTGCTGAAAGAGCTGGAAAGCGGTAAGTACAGCGATGGCGACAAGCATGCCTTCGATCAAATGCTGCACAGCCTGCTGAAAGGCGGCGACCCGTATCTGGTGCTGGCGGATTTTGCTGCCTACGTGGCGGCGCAGAAGCAGGTCGATGAATTGTACCGTGATCAGGAGGCCTGGACGCGGGCGGCGATTCTGAATTCCGCCCGTTGCGGCATGTTTAGCTCCGACCGCTCAATTCGCGATTATCAACAACGTATCTGGCAGGCAAAACGCTAAGGACAGGCCGATGGAGACAAAACGCCTTGATAACGCCGCGCTGGCGGCGGGGATAAGTCCGGACTACATCAACGCCCACGGGAAGCCGCAGTCGATTGCTGCGGCGACGAAAAAGCGTCTGCTTGATGCTATGCATCGTACGACAACCGCCACGAAAGTGGCGGTGGACCCGCTTGCGGCGGTGCAGGTTTTCACCCACGGTAAAAAAATGTCGCTGCCGGTGGCCGGCCGCGGGGACTACCAGTGGCTCCTTACCACTGAGGAGGGGAAGCAGTATCAGGGCAAAGTCAGCGGCGGTGAAACGCTGCCGCTGCCCGCCAAACTGCCGGAGGGCTATCACACGTTGACCCTCACCGATGACGGGGAGCGCTGGCATTGCCGGGTGATTGTGGCCCCCGTACGCTGCTACGAGCCGCAGGCGCTGAAAGAGGGCAAAAAGCTATGGGGCGCCTGCGTTCAGCTGTATACGCTGCGCTCGGAGAAGAACTGGGGGATTGGCGATTTTGGCGATTTACGGGCGATGCTGCCGGAAATCGCTCAGCGCGGCGGGTCGTTTATTGGCCTTAACCCGATTCATGCGCTCTATCCGGCCAACCCGGAGAGCGCCAGTCCCTATAGTCCCTCTTCCCGCCGCTGGCTCAACGTTATCTATATTGACGTAAACGCCGTCGACGATTTTCGCCTGAGCAAAGAGGCGCAGGCCTGGTGGCAATCCCCGGCGACGCAGCGGGCGCTGGAGGCCGCACGTCAGACCGATGATGTGGATTATACCGCCGTGACCGCGTTGAAAATGACCGCGCTGCGCATGGCCTGGAAAGGATTTTCCGCCCGTAACGATGAGGCGATGACGGCGTTCCGTCAGTTCGTGCTTCGCGAAGGCGAAAGCCTGTACTGGCAGGCGGCGTTTGATGCGCTGCACGCCTGGCAGGTGCAGCAGGATCCGCTGCGCTGGGGCTGGCCGGCATGGCCGAAGGCGTACCAGGATATCAGCAGCCCGGAAGTCAAAGCGTTCTGCACGGAACAGGCGGATGAGGTGAGCTTCTATCTCTGGCTACAGTGGCTGGCGTATTCCCAGTTCGCCGAATGCTGGCATACCAGCCAGCACGACGCGATGCCGATTGGTCTGTACCGCGACCTGGCCGTGGGGGTTGCTGAAGGGGGGGCGGAAACCTGGTGCGACCGCGAGCTGTATTGTCTGAAAGCCTCCGTGGGGGCGCCGCCGGACATTCTTGGCCCGCTGGGACAGAACTGGGGCCTGCCGCCGATGGATCCGCATATCATCGTAGCGCGCGCCTATGAGCCGTTTATCGAGCTGCTGCGCGCCAACATGCAAAACTGCGGCGCGTTGCGTATTGACCATGTGATGTCGGTTCTGCGCCTGTGGTGGATTCCCTATGGTGAAACGGCCGATCGCGGCGCCTATGTGCAGTATCCGGTAGATGACCTGCTGTCGATTCTGGCGCTGGAGAGTAAGCGTCATCGCTGCATGGTGATCGGCGAAGATCTGGGTACCGTGCCGGTGGAAATTGTCGGCAAGCTGCGTAAGAGCGGCGTCTATTCCTACAAGGTCCTCTATTTCGAAAACGATCATGAGAAGACCTTCCGCGCGCCGCAGACCTATCCGGAGCAATCCATGGCGGTGGCGACAACGCATGACCTGCCGACGCTGCGCGGATACTGGGAAAGCGGCGACCTGACGCTGGGGAAATCGTTAGGCCTGTATCCGGATGAGGGGGTGCTGCGCGGCCTGTATCAGGATCGCGAACGGGCGAAGCAGGGGCTGCTGGATGCGCTGCATCAATACGGCTGCCTGCCTAAACGCGCCGGGCATAACGCCTCGCTGATGGCGATGACCGCGACCCTGAATCGCGGAATGCAGCGTTATATCGCCGACAGCAATAGCGCGCTGCTGGGTCTGCAGCCGGAAGACTGGCTGGAGATGGCCTCCCCGGTCAACATTCCGGGCACCAGCACCGAGTATCCGAACTGGCGACGCAAGCTTTCCACCACTCTTGAGCAGATGTTTGCCGATGAGCAGGTGAACAAGCTGATTAAGGATCTGGATAAGCGGCGGAAAGCGGCAGCGAAGGTCGGCAAGAAGAGATAAGCGCTGTGAATTTCCCCGCTCGCCTTTTGCTGAGCGGGGGCTGGCGCCGTTATCCGGGTAAACGGAATAAAAAAAGCCGGGTCGCGTGATGCTGACCCGGCTTTTTTATGCCCGCAATCTTACACGACCATTCCCAGCAGCAGACAGCCCACCAGGCCGCAGACTGAGATGATGGTTTCCAGCACCGACCACGACTTAATGGTTTCCCCGATAGTCAGGTTGAAGTATTCCTTAAACAGCCAGAAGCCCGGATCGTTAACGTGAGAGAAGATAACGCTCCCGGAGCCGACGGCAATAACCATCAGTTCCGGACTGACGCCGGTGGTGGCAATCAGCGGTGCGGCAATCCCGCCGGCGGTGATGGCGGCAACGGTCGCAGAACCGAGCGCAATACGCAGTACCGCAGCGATAGACCAGGCCATAAACAGCGGGGACATATTGGATTCATGCATGATAGAGGCGATGTATTTATCCATGCCGCTATCCACCAGCACCTGCTTGAAGGCGCCGCCGCCGCCGATGATCAACAGCATCATGGCGATGATTTTGATCGACGAGGTCAGCGTGTCGTTGATCTGCTCCATCGAGCGGCCGCGGTTGAGGCCAAAGGTGAACAGGGCGATAAGGACCGCAATCAGGGTCGCCATCACCGGGTCGCCGAAGAACTCGGCAATCGGCAGGAAGGCGTGGCCTTTTGGCAGGATCATCTCGGCAACGGCACGCATCGCCATCAGGATCACCGGTACCAGTGAGGTCCAGACGCTGACGCCAAAGCCCGGCATCTCTTCTTCGGTGAAGGTTTTCGGGTTATGCAGCCCTTCCGGAATCGGCTTATCGATGCCTTTCAGGAAGCGGGCGAACACCGGACCGGCAAGGATAACCGTCGGGATAGCCAGAATTGTGCCGTACAGCAGGGTCTTACCCATATCGGCGTGGAAGATGGTGGCAATCGCCGTTGGGCCCGGGTGCGGCGGCAGGAAGCCGTGGGTCACCGAGAGCGCTGCGGCCATCGGAACGCCGACGTACAGCAGAGGGATGCGGGCGGAGGCGGCGATGGTGAACACCAGCGGCAGCATCAGGACGAAGCCCACTTCATAGAACAGCGCAAAGCCGACGGTAAAACCGGTCAGCACCACGGCCCATTGAATGTGTTTTTTACCAAACCTGGCGATAAGCGTCGTGGCAATTCGCTGCGCGCCGCCGCAGTCCGCCAGCAGCTTACCCAGCATAGCGCCAAAGCCCATGATCAGCGCAAGACTGCCGAGCGTGCCCCCCACGCCGTTTTTGATGGAGACAATAACTTTATCCAGAGGCATACCTTGCATAAGTCCGACGGCAAGTGCCACCAGAACCAGTGCGATGAAGCCGTTCATTTTGAAACGGATCATCAGCAGCAATAGCAGGGCAACCCCGATAGCAACGATGACTAATGGCATAATTTACCTGGCCTTTCATTTGTTATGGGTAACGTCAAATTTCAATCTGTTTTCGTTGGATCCAGCTGAGGATTTCAACGGTATGGCGCCATAAAATCGACTATCACTCTTAAGAGAAAGGATAGCTGGCTATTTTTGTAGCAGCGGTGCCTGAAAGGGATGATACGGGTAACATATGCAGGTTGAGAATCACCCGCCCGGGGAAAATTTTAAATATGAGACTTAAGTCATACTCTTTCCCCGGTTTTTGCCGGGTCGTTTAGCGGTAAATGTTGTGCGGTAACATCAGAAGGGCGGCCCGGCGGATGAAGCACCGCCGGGCTTGACGAAGGGGAAGCGGTCGCGCTCAGGCTTAGTAGTAGGAGTGCTCGCCGCGCTGGTGCTCGGTCAGATCGCGCACGCCTTTCAGATCCGGGAATTCGTTCAGCAGCTGCTTCTCGATCCCTTCTTTCAGGGTCACATCGACCATCGAGCAGCCGTTACAGCCGCCGCCAAACTGCAGAATTGCCAGACCGTCTTCCGTGATTTCCATCAGCGTAACGCGCCCGCCGTGACCGGCCAGCTGCGGGTTGATCTGCGATTGCAGCATATACTCCACGCGCTCCATCAGCGGCGCGTCATCGGAGACTTTGCGCATCTTGGCATTTGGCGCTTTCAGCGTCAGCTGTGAACCCAGCTGATCGGTAACGAAGTCAATTTCAGCGTCTTCCAGGTACGGCGCGCTGAGTTCGTCGACATACGCAGTCAGTTGCTCAAACTTCAGCGCTGTGTCGGTGTCTTCCACCGCATCCGGTGGGCAGTAGGATACGCCGCACTCAGCGTTTGGGGTGCCGGGATTAATCACAAATACGCGAATTTGTGTCCCTTCTTCCTGATTTACCAGAAGTTTGGCAAAGTGCGCTTGTGCAGCATCGGAAATACGGATCATAGCGTTGGCCTAATAGTTGACTATTTTACTGGGTTATAATACGCCCATCAGCAGGGGTCTACAAGGTACGGCACACACACCATACCTGAACCGTCGCGGCGCCGTTTCGCAAAAGCAGGCGGGAAATTTCAGCGACGGTGCTTCCGGTTGTGACGACATCATCCACAATGGCGATATGGTGGCCCTGAACCGGTATTTCAAGCTGAAAGGCATTTTTCAGGTTCTGTTTGCGCAATCGCGCTGAGAGCTGATGCTGGGTCGCGGTGCGTCGGTTCCGGCGGAGCGCATCATTGTGCCATGCGCAGCGCAGCCAGCGCGCCAGCGGGCGGCACAACAGATCGCTTTGATTGAAGCCTCGCCGCCACTGGCGACGTTGCCACAGCGGTACGCTGACCAGCCGGTCTGGCCGGGGTAAGCCTGTGCTCTGGCGAACGCGCAGCAACAGTAGCCGCGCCAGCGCTGGCGCCAGCTCGGGGCGGCGAGAAAATTTCAGCTGGTGGATCAAACCGCTCAGCGGCGGCTGATAGCCATTTACCGCCACCAGCCGCTGCCATGGCGGCGGCTGCTGTAAACAGCGCCCGCAGGGAAGCATGCCGACTGCCGCAGGCAGGCCGCACTGCGGACAGAGCGGGAGCGGGTGGGTCAGGGAGGCGGCGCATCGGGAGCAGATCCCCCAGCCGGCGATGGCCAGCGGCATTTGGCATAGCCAGCATAAGCTGTGTGCTGTTAGCATATTTCCCCTCATGTCAGGTAGAAAGAGAACAGTAACTGATGAACGACATCTGGTGGCAAACCACCGGCGAAGGAAATTGTCATCTTGTGCTGCTGCACGGATGGGGGCTGAATGCCAAAGTATGGGATAGCGTGACGCCGGAACTGGCTTCCCACTTTACGCTGCATCTGGTCGACCTGCCGGGATATGGTCGCAGCCGCGGTTTTGGCGCCTTGTCACTGGAAGAGATGGCGCAGCAGGTGCTGAATAAAGCGCCGGAGCAGGCTATCTGGCTGGGCTGGAGTCTCGGTGGTCTGGTCGCCAGCCAGGTCGCCCTGCGTCACCCTGAGCGGGTGCAGGGGCTGGTGACCGTCGCCTCTTCTCCCTGCTTTGGCGCCGAGGGCGACTGGCCCGGTATTAAAGCGGAAGTGTTGAGCGGTTTTCAGCAGCAGTTGAGCGAAGATTTTCAGCGCACCGTGGAGCGTTTTCTGGCGCTGCAAACGATGGGAAGCGACAGCGCGCGCCAGGATGCCCGGGCGTTGAAAAACACCGTGCTGTCCTTACCGATGCCGTCCGCGGAAGCGTTGAATGGCGGGCTGGAGATCCTCAAAACCGCCGATTTACGCCAGCCGCTGGCGGCCTTAACCGTGCCGTTCCTGCGCCTGTATGGCCGACTGGACGGCCTGGTGCCGCGAAAAATCGTGCCGCTGCTGGATGAGCGGTGGCCGCACAGCGAATCGATGGTCTTTGCAAAAGCGTCCCATGCCCCCTTTATTTCGCACCCGCAGGCGTTTTGCGAGACGCTGCTGGCGCTGAAAAACAGGCTGAACAATGCTGGTTAGCGAGCTGTGACAACGATCCTGCTCGTAGCAATACTCAGGTGGCCACGGAGGGAAATGATTTCAGTCGTCCCCGTGAGCTGTAAAAACAACCTGATGGAGAAGGCGGATGCGCTGGGCGGCAAGTATTATTATTATGTGGTGATTGCCGGAAAGAAAAACGAAAAAGCGGGTCTCAGGACCCGCTTTGGTTTTCCCATTCCACAGGCTTAGCGCAGCGCCCACCATTCCCGTAAACAGGCTTTTCCCTCCGGGCAGCTTTTACAACTGCCGGACAGACAGCCGTCCCGGTCTTCCGCGAGGCGCACCGCTTTACCCATGGCTTCCAGACGGCTCAGCATGGCGTCGATCAGCGGCTGCGGCGTATGCAGGCGGGCGCTGAGCTGCTCTGCTTCCATACGCCCTTGCAGAGCCAGCATATCGCGTACTTCAATCAATGACGCCATCATGACTCCTTAGTGGCAATCACCCGCCGGGCTCTGGCAGCAGGATGAGGGGGTTTTGCGCGTCGCCAGCAGCGAGATGTCCACCCGGCTACGGGCCCGACGCAGCAGGCCAAAGACCACCACGTTGAACAGCACTACCGCCAGAATGCACACCAGGCTATAGCGTGGATGCTGGCTGAAGCTTACGGTTTGGTAGTACAGCGTCGACAGTGAATAGGCGATGTTCAGCCCCCACAGGATAGAGAATGACATCCAGCCGCGGCTGGATTCGCGAGCGACGGCCCCCATCACCGAGATACACGGAATATAGAGCAGTACGAAAATCAGATAGCTGTATGCGGCGGCGGCATTGCCGAATTTGCTGCTCATCACGCCCATGGCGCCGGTTTCCATTTCACCATCGCCCTTGCTGGCTTCAATCGGGTTAGCCAGTACGCTCAGGCTGAAGGTGTCTTTCAGGCTCTGCCAGGTTTCATCCACCGCGGCCAGCAGTTCGTCACCGAGGTGGAATTCCTGCGGATTAAACGCTTCGTTCTGAATGTTTTCGGCGGTATAGAGCGTGTTCAGCGTGCCGACGACCACTTCCTTTGCCATCGCGCCGGTAAATAGCCCGACGGTGGCCTGCCAGTTGTCTTCATGCACGCCAATCGGTTTAAACACCGGGGTAATCAGACGGCTGACGGAGGCCAGCGCCGAATCGTTGATGTTGTCCACCAGCTTGCCGCCGAGCGAGAAGCTGTTCAGGGCGCTGATGAAAATACTGACGATCACGATAACTTTACCGGCGCGCAGCACGAAGCCTTTCAGGCGTTGCCACGTCTGGATAATCAGGCTTTTGATATGCGGTACGTGATAGACCGGCAGTTCCATCACAAACGGCGAGGCTTCGCCGCGCATGATGGTGTGTTTAAGCATCAGGCCGGTAAGGATCGCCATCACGATGCCGAGCAGATACAGGGAGAAAACCGCCAGCGCTCCGTTTTGTCCAAAGAAAGCGGCGGCGAAGACGGCGAAGATCGCCAGGCGCGCGCCGCAGGACATAAACGGCGCCATCATGATGGTCATCAGACGTTCACGCGGTGCATCCAGCGTCCGTGCCCCCATCACCGACGGGACGTTGCAGCCGAAGCCGACAATCAGCGGTACGAAAGATTTCCCCGGCAGGCCCAGCGCCTGCATCAAACGGTCCATGACGAAGGCCGCCCGCGCCATATAGCCGGAATCTTCGAGGAAGGAGAGGAACAGGTACATCATGCCGATTTGTGGCACCAGCGGTAGCACGGTGTTGATACCGCCGCCAATCCCCTGGGCGAGAAAAACGGTCAGCCAGTCCGGGAAATGCAGGGTATAGCCCAGCCACTGAATACCGTGGATAAAGATAGCGACGGAACCGGCGTCAAAAATAGGCTGCAGTGCGCCGCCGATATTGATCGCCAGTAAAAACATCAGGTACATGACAAACAGAAAGATAGGCAGCCCCAGGACGCGATTAAGGATGATTTTATCCATCGCGGTGGTGAAGCGGCTTGGCTCTGCGGTCAGCGTGTTGCTGACGGCGTCGCAGATGGCGGCAATACTTTGGTAGCGGGCATCGGCAATATGCAGGGCCGGATCGTCAATATCGGCGCTCAGGCTGGCGAGGGCCGCATCCAGCTTATGTTCGGCGTCGCCGGCATAGGCGCGGCTGTAGATATCGCCTTCCAGCATCTGCAGACCCAGCCAGCAGCGCTGACGCGGCGGGATCTCCTGAGCCATCACCTGCGCCAGCTTTTCCGCTTCGCGCAGCAGCGGCTGCGGATAGTGCACCAGCTCGAGCGTTGTATTTTGCTGATGGCGATCGACGGCCATTTTCAAGGCTTCGATCCCGCGGCCACGGGTGGACACCAGCGGAATAACCGGGCAGCCAAGGCGGGCGGCAAGGGCGTCAACATCGATACGGATTTTTTGCTTCTCGGCAATATCCAGCATATTCAAGGCCACGATGCAGGGAATGCCCAGCTCCAGCAGTTGAAGAGTCAGATAGAGGTTGCGCTCGAGGTTAGAGGCGTCGACGACATTAATCAGCATGTCCGCATCGCCGCTGAGGATGTAGTGACAGGCGATCTGCTCATCCAGCGAGGTCTGGGAAGAGATGGTGGTCAGCGAGTAGGTACCCGGCAGGTCTACCAGCGTGACCTGGTGGTCGGTGGTGGTGAAAGCCCCTTCTTTGCGCTCGACGGTGACTCCCGCCCAGTTGCCTACACGCTGACGAGCGCCGGTCAACTGGTTGAATAATGTGGTCTTGCCGGAATTAGGATTACCAATTAAACCAATGGTTAATTTTTTCATATTTCAAACTCTGAGTGCCGAACCTGACGTTATTGTGCAACCGCTTCCAGTTCTATTAAATCGAGATCTTTTTTACGTAATACCAGGCTAACGCGCCGGGTTTCGATATGAACAGGATCGCCAAGCGGCGCCACGCGGACCACATTAAAAGAAGAGCCTGGCAGCATTCCAAGAGATAACAGTTTCTGGCGATAAGCCGGGCTAATATCGCGAGAGAAACCCGTAATTTTCCACGCACTATCAGGAGTGAATCGCATAGGACCTACTTGTAATCGCTAACTGAGCGAGAGTTTACCCTGTGCGGCAATCGCACAGCACCGGGGAGTCAAGCCAACGGAGAAGAATATATATTTACTACGAATAATGATAATGAGAATGGTTTTTATCATCAATGTATTATGCGGGAAATAAGCCGCTTTGGCCGGGAATTCACCGTTTTTTTGATATGACTCAAGGTCTGTGCTGCCGGGGGGAATAATTTTGAAATTAATTATTTCAATAAATGTTTAAAGAAGGTTTCATTGGTTAATGGAATGAAGCTTTAATCACTCTGTTATTTACGCGATTTTATTCCCCGGTTAGCGGAATATAACAACAGTCCGGGCGTTATTGTTGCAGGGAGCGAAAAATAGCCCCCCGTAATGAGGGGCTGAGAAAGGATTAGCGTTTTTTACCCATTGCCGCCGCCAGCGCATCCATCATCGCGCTATTGCCGCCCGCCTGCGTCTCGCGCCCGCGGGGTTTCGCCGCTTTCGCCGCCGGGCGGTTGCCCTGCGCACGCTCGTTACCGCCGCCGCGCCGCGCGTTGCCCTCACCGGGCTGTTCATCCAGACGCATGGTCAGCGCAATACGTTTACGCTGCAGATCGACTTCCATGACTTTAACCTGCACGATATCGCCAGCTTTGACCACGGTATGCGGATCTTCGACGAATTTATTCGACAGCGACGAAATATGCACCAGGCCATCCTGGTGGACGCCGATATCGACAAAGGCGCCAAAGTTGGTCACATTGGTGACCGCGCCCTCCAGCACCATGCCCGGCAGCAGGTCATTCATGGTTTCCACGCCATCGGCAAACTTCGCGGTTTTAAACTCCGGACGCGGGTCGCGGCCGGGTTTTTCCAGCTCTTTGATGATGTCAGAAACGGTCGGTACGCCGAATTTGTCATCGGTGAAGTCGGCCGCTTTCAGGTTGCGTAGCTCGCTGCTGTTGCCCATCAGCTCTTTTAACGCCTGTTCAGTTGCCGCCAGAATGCGCTCCACCACCGGATAGGCCTCCGGGTGAACGGTGGAGGCGTCCAGCGGGTTATCGCCGTGGTTGATGCGCAGGAAGCCCGCACACTGTTCGAAGGCTTTGGGGCCGAGGCGGCTGACTTTCAGCAGCTGCTGACGATTCTGGAACTGGCCGTTTTCATCGCGCCAGGCGACGATATTTTGCGCCATCATCCGCGTCAGACCCGCGACGCGGGTGAGCAACGGTACCGAGGCGGTATTCAGATCGACGCCGACGGCGTTAACGCAGTCTTCGACAACCGCATCCAGCTTACGCGCCAGCTGCGTCTGGCTGACATCGTGCTGGTACTGGCCCACGCCGATAGATTTCGGATCGATTTTGACCAGCTCGGCCAGCGGATCCTGCAGGCGCCGCGCGATCGACACCGCGCCGCGCAGAGAAACATCGAGGTCCGGGAACTCGAGGGCCGCCAGTTCAGAAGCCGAGTAGACCGATGCCCCGGCTTCGCTGACGATCACTTTCTGCGCGGTGACTTTCGGGAACTGCTGCTGCACATCGAGGAAGAAGCGTTCGGTTTCGCGTGAGGCGGTACCGTTACCGATCGCTACCAGCTCAACGTGGTGTTTCTCACACAGCGCAGCGACGGCCGCCGCCGCTTTAGCCGCCTGGCCGGTATGCGGGTAGATGGTATCGGTGGCGACCAGCTTGCCGGTGCCATCCACGACGGCGACTTTCACCCCGGTACGCAGCCCCGGATCGAGACCCATGGTGGCGCGTAACCCGGCAGGTGCGGCCATCAGCAGGTCGTGCAGGTTGCGGGCAAAGACGTTAATCGCTTCGTCTTCCGCGCGTTCACGCACGGTGCCCATCAGCTCGGTCTCCAGGTGCATCAGTACCTTGATGCGCCATGTCCAGCTCACCACCCCTTTGCGCCAGCTATCCGCCGCGGCGTTGTTCAGGCGCAGGCCCAGGTGGTTGATAATGATCTGTTCGCAATAGCTCTCTTTCGGCGGCTCGTCAAACTGCGGATCGGCATTCAGGGCGAGCTGCAGTATGCCTTCGTTGCGGCCGCGGAACATGGCCAGCGCGCGGTGTGAAGGGACGCTGGCTATCGGCTCATGGTGATCGAAGTAGTCGCGGAATTTTGCCCCTTCCTCTTCCTTGCCGTTCACCACGCTGGCGACCAGATGCGCATTCTTCCACAGATAGTCGCGAACCTTTGCCAGCAGGGCGGCGTCTTCGGCGAAACGTTCCATCAGAATGTAACGCGCGCCATCGAGAGCGGCTTTGGTATCGGCGACGCCCTTGTCGGCGGCGATAAACTTCGCGGCTTCAACTTCCGGCTCGTGGGACGGCTCGTTCCACAGCAGATCCGCCAGCGGCTCCAGCCCGGCCTCAATAGCGATTTGCCCACGGGTGCGGCGCTTCGGTTTATACGGTAGGTACAGATCTTCGAGCTCGGTTTTGCTCAGCGTGGTGGTAATCGCTTTTTCCAGCGCGTCGGTCAGTTTGCCCTGTTCGCCGATCGATTTGAGAATCGACTGACGGCGGTCTTCCAGTTCACGCAGATAGCCGAGGCGGGTTTCCAGATTACGCAGCTGCGTGTCATCCAGACCGCCGGTGACTTCTTTACGATAGCGTGCGATAAACGGCACGGTGTTCCCTTCATCAAGCAGGCGAACGGCAGCTTCTACCTGTTCAGCCCTGGCCTGAAGTTCACCCGCAATAATGCGGCAGAGCGAATCATTCATCATGTTTATTTCATCTTGTGGATCGAAAATCAGGGAATAGTTATACGGACTGGCACGGCAAAATGCCAGTCGCCGCACGAGGCTCTCAGATTGTTCCGGACGTCTTATTTCACATATTCGATGGCATTCACGTACCAGCTCGCTTCACCGGCGGGCGTATTGACCACCGCCAGATCGCCAACCTCTTTTTTCAGCAGCGCGCGGGCCATCGGCGAGTCGATGGAGATGTAGTCTTTGCGCCCGAAGATTTCATCGTAGCCGACAATGCGAAAGCGCCTGGTATCTCCGTCATCGTTTTCGATTTCAACCCAGGCGCCGAAGAACACTTTTCCTTCCTGCTGCGGGGAGTAATCGACGATCTTCAGGTTTTCCAGGCATTTGGTCAGATAGCGTACCCGGCGGTCAATTTCACGCAGGCGCTTTTTATTGTACTGATAGTCGGCATTTTCGCTGCGGTCGCCGAGGCTGGCGGCCCAGGTCACTTTTTTGGTGACCTCGGGACGTTCTTCACGCCACAAGTAGTCCATCTCTTTTTTCAGTTTTTCATACCCTTCACGGGTAATCAGCGGCGTTTTCATTAATCGTTCTACCTTCTGAGCGTCGGGTATTGCGCAGGATGTTGTGCGGTTGCGCACGGTTTGTCATACGTAATAATACCGACAGGATAAATAATGTGTCTTATGATTAAATGTATACTTAAGCTGCTGTTAAATATGCTTTGTAACAATTTAGCCTGGAATATATACCAGATTTAGCTGGTCGGCGACCCGGGCTTTTTTGAGAATACGCACTGACAATTGCAGTGAACCTTTGGGAGTATAAACAATGCAAGAGAATTATAAGATTCTGGTTGTCGACGACGACATGCGCCTGCGTGCGCTGCTCGAGCGTTATCTGACCGAGCAAGGCTTCCAGGTTCGAAGCGTCGCAAACGCCGAACAGATGGACCGCCTGTTGACCCGTGAGTCCTTCCACCTGATGGTGCTGGATTTGATGCTGCCGGGCGAAGATGGCCTCTCCATTTGCCGTCGTCTGCGTAGCCAGAGTAACCCGATGCCGATCATTATGGTGACGGCGAAAGGGGAGGAGGTTGACCGTATCGTCGGCCTCGAAATTGGCGCGGATGACTATATCCCGAAACCGTTCAACCCGCGTGAGCTGTTGGCCCGTATCCGTGCCGTGCTGCGTCGTCAGGCGAATGAGCTGCCGGGCGCGCCGTCGCAGGAAGAGGCGGTGATTGCCTTTGGTAAATTCAAACTCAATCTCGGCACTCGCGAGATGTTCCGTGAAGATGAGCCTATGCCGCTTACCAGCGGGGAGTTTGCGGTTCTGAAAGCGCTGGTCAGCCACCCGCGTGAGCCGCTGTCCCGCGATAAGCTGATGAACCTCGCCCGCGGTCGTGAATATTCGGCGATGGAGCGCTCCATTGACGTGCAAATCTCCCGCCTGCGGCGGATGGTTGAAGAGGATCCGGCGCACCCACGTTATATCCAGACCGTGTGGGGGCTTGGTTACGTATTCGTGCCGGACGGCGCTAAGGCATGAAACGCGTGCGCTTTTCGCCGCGCAGCTCGTTTGCTCGCACCCTGTTATTGATTGTCACCTTGCTGTTTGTCAGCCTGGTGACGACCTATCTGGTGGTGCTGAATTTTGCGATCCTGCCGAGTCTTCAGCAGTTTAATAAGGTGCTGGCCTACGAAGTCCGTATGCTGATGACCGATAAACTGCAGCTTGAAGACGGCACCCAGCTGGTGGTGCCGCCGGCGTTTCGGCGCGAGATTTATCGCGAGCTGGGCATTTCGCTCTATTCCAATGAAGCGGCGGAAGATGCAGGCCTGCGCTGGGCGCAGCATTATGAGTTTTTAAGTCAGCAGATGGCGCACCAGCTCGGTGGGCCCACCGAAGTACGGGTCGAGGTGAATAAAAGCTCCCCCGTGGTGTGGTTGAAAACCTGGCTGTCGCCCAATATTTGGGTGCGGGTGCCGCTGACGGAAATCCACCAGGGCGATTTCTCGCCGCTGTTCCGCTATACCCTGGCGATTATGCTGCTGGCGATTGGCGGCGCCTGGCTGTTTATCCGTATTCAGAACCGGCCTCTGGTCGATCTTGAACATGCCGCGCTGCAGGTCGGGCGAGGCATTATTCCGCCGCCGCTGCGGGAATACGGGGCATCAGAGGTTCGCTCGGTGACCCGGGCCTTCAATCATATGGCCGCGGGGGTAAAACAGCTGGCCGACGACCGTACCCTGTTAATGGCCGGGGTGAGCCACGATCTGCGTACGCCGCTGACGCGTATTCGCCTGGCGACGGAGATGATGGGGGAAGAAGATGGTTACCTCGCCGAGTCGATTAACAAAGACATCGAAGAGTGTAACGCCATCATCGAGCAGTTTATTGATTACCTGCGTACCGGGCAGGAGATGCCGATGGAGCTGGCGGACCTGAACTCGGTATTGGGCGAAGTCATCGCGGCGGAGAGCGGTTACGAGCGGGAGATTGCCACCGACCTGCAGGCGGGAGAGATTCCACTGCGGATCCATCCGCTGTCGATCAAGCGTGCGTTGGCCAATATGGTGGTCAACGCCGCCCGGTATGGTAACGGCTGGATTAAGGTCAGCAGCGGCAGCGAAGCGAGCAGCGCCTGGTTCCAGGTCGAGGATGATGGCCCCGGGATTAAGCCGGAACAGCGTGAGTATCTGTTCCAGCCGTTTGTCCGCGGCGACAGCGCCCGTAGCACCAGCGGTACCGGTCTGGGGCTGGCGATTGTACAGCGTATTATTGATAACCATAACGGCCGCCTGGAGATTGGCTCCAGCGAACGGGGTGGGCTGTTGATTCGCGCCTGGCTGCCGATTCCGGTCCAGCGTGCGCTGACCCCGGCGAAGCCGGGTAAAGAGAGTTAATCCGCCTGCTTCACGGTCCTGTCCGCAGCCGCAAGCGCTGATATCCGGATCGGCGGGATGGCGGGCATAAAAAAGCCGGGCGTTGCCCGGCTTTTTCTTTACGTCCGTCGGTTAGCGCTTCGGACCGGCCGCAACCAGCGCCGCGCCCGCAGGCGTATCGGTATATTTCTCGAAGTTTTCCACGAACAGCTTCGCCAGCTGATCGGCTTTTTCCTGCCACTGCTCCGGCGAACCATAGGTGTTACGCGGATCGAGAATATGCGTATCCACACCCGGCAGTTCGACAGGAATCTGCAAATCGAACATCGGCAGGGTGAAGGTTTCCGCGTCGTCCAGTGAGCCATCGAGGATTGCGTCGATGATGGCGCGCGTATCTTTAATCGAGATACGTTTGCCGGTGCCGTTCCAGCCGGTGTTAACCAGATAGGCCTGCGCCCCGGAAGCCTGCATGCGTTTCACCAGCACTTCTGCATATTGCGTCGGGTGTAGCGACAGGAAGGCTGCGCCGAAGCAGGCAGAGAAGGTTGGCGTCGGCTCGGTGACGCCGCGCTCGGTGCCGGCCAGCTTGGCGGTAAAGCCGGAGAGAAAGTGGTACTGCGTCTGGTCAGCGGTCAGACGCGATACCGGCGGCAGCACGCCGAAGGCATCCGCGGTCAGGAAGATGACTTTGGTCGCATGGCCGGCTTTTGAAATCGGCTTAACGATGTTCTCGATATGGTCGATCGGGTAGGAGACGCGGGTATTCTCGGTTTTCGAGCCATCGTCGAAATCCACGCTGCCGTCAGGACGAACCACGACGTTTTCCAGCAGCGCATCGCGGCGGATGGCGTGATAGATATCAGGCTCGGCGGCTTCGGAAAGCTTAATGGTCTTCGCATAGCAACCGCCTTCGAAGTTGAAGACGCCATCGTCATCCCAGCCGTGCTCGTCATCACCAATCAGGCGACGTTTCGGATCGGTGGAGAGAGTGGTTTTGCCGGTACCGGAAAGACCGAAGAACACCGCAACATCGCCTTTTTCGCCGACGTTTGCCGAGCAGTGCATCGATGCAATACCCTGCAGCGGCAGCAGGTAGTTCATGATCGAGAACATTCCTTTCTTCATTTCGCCGCCGTACCAGGTCCCGCCGATCAGCTGGATACGCTCGGTCAGGTTGAAGGCGACGAAGTTCTCAGAGTTCAGACCCTGTTCCTGCCACTGGGGGTTAGTGCATTTTGCGCCGTTCATGACGATAAAGTCCGGAGCAAAGTGAGCCAGCTCTTCATCGGAAGGGCGGATGAACATGTTTTTGACGAAGTGCGCCTGCCAGGCCACCTCGGTAATGAAGCGTACGCTCAGCCGCGTGTCGGCGTTTGCGCCGCAGAACGCGTCAACGATGAACAGACGCTTGCCGGAGAGCTGACGGGTGACCAGTCCTTTCAGATGCTGCCAGGTTTCCTGAGAGAGCGGTTTATTGTCGTTCTTGCCATTGCCTTTATCTGACCACCACACGGTATCGCGGGTGGTATCGTCACGAACGATATACTTATCTTTCGGCGAACGACCGGTAAAAATACCGGTATCGACGGCGATGGCGCCAAGATTGGTCAGTATGCCACGTTCATACCCTTCCAGGGTGGGGTCGAGTTCTTCGTGATACAACGTATCGAAGCTGGGATTGTGAACGATATCCTGGACGTCGTTGATACCATAAGCCTTGAGATCCTGCGGGGTTAAACCATTATTAACGCGCATGTCACTGCTCCTTAGCCAATAATATATACTGCTTTAAATTGTAGGGGTTCTTCCGGGGTACAGACCGCGACCAGGCTCATAGATTTACGTATCTCGACAAACGCCTTACTTACGAAAAACACGGTGACTCCTGTCACGAAACATGCGCGATTATCTCAGGAAAATGGCTGTTGGTGGGTATAGATGTTTCTTATTGGTTAAAAAGTAATTAAAAAAACTGCCGAAATGTGAATGTAATCGCTTTCTTGAAAGAAAATTACGTAACTCTTTCAGTGAAAATCGATTCATCTCGCGAGGAAATAGTTGACGCCGGTCGCGGCGGAGGCAGAAAACCTCCGCCGCGTTGCCCGGCGGGCATGGAAATCAGTGAACCTGAGGATCGGCCGGAGAGGCGTTATTGCGGATCTCGGCGATATCCATCGCATTGAAGAGATAATGATTGCCGCAGTAATCGCAGTGCATATCAATTTCACCTTCGTCGGCCAGAATGCTGTCGATCTCTTCGTCCGGCAGCGTTTTCAGCGCACCCGCGCAGCGCTCGCGGGAGCAGGTGCATTTAAATTCCACGTTCTGCGGATCGTAAACGGTCACCTCTTCTTCGTGGTACAGACGCCACAGGACATCGGTCGCCGACAGGGTGAACAGCTCCTCGGCTTTGATCGTCTCAGTCAGGGTCGCCAGATGCTCGAAATCAGCGCTCTGGGTTTCTTGCGCCGGCATGACCTGCAGCAGCATTCCGCCGGCCATCGGTTTACCTTCATGCTCGCCGGTACGAATGACCAGACGCGTCGGCAGCTGTTCAGAACGCTGGAAGTAATCTTCCAGACAGGCGGCCAGCGTTTCGCCTTCCAGACCCACCACGCCCTGATAGCGCTCACCTTCATCCGGAGAGATGGTGATGACCAGGTAACCGTTACCGACCAGCGTTTTCAGATCCGCATCTTCCGGAATGTCGCCCTGAATCCGCGCTACGCCGCGCAGCTGCTGCTGGTTGGTCCCGTTGATCACCGCCAGAGACAGGGGACCGTCGCCCTGCAGCTGCACGGTGATATCGCCGGCAAACTTCAGCGTGGCGGTTAGCAGGCTGGTGGCCACCAGCAGCTCAGACAGCACGGTTTTGACCGGCTGCGGGTAGCTATGGTTAGCCAGAATCTGTTCCAGGGTGTCCGATACGGTAACCAGTTCACCGCGTACGGCATAGTTTTCAAACAGATAACGATGTAATTGATCGTGTTGAGTCATAATAGTCTCTCTTGCGGGCAACCGCGCGCCTACAGGTATAGGCGGTTATTCACTGTCGCCGTGTTTAAATCTCATCAGGTCGCGGCGCTCTTTCTTGTCCGGACGTCTGTCGGGATGCGGCATGGTTAGCGCGTTCATTTTGCGCGCCAGCGCCATTTTCTCGCGTTTTTCAATGCTCTCTGCCGTCTCTTCATAGAGGGCGACGGCTTCGCTGGCTGGCCTGCGCTGCCCGGTGATGCCTTTGACCAACAGGGTGCGTTCGTCATTCCCCTGGCGTAGCGTCAGGGTGGCGCCCGGTTCGACGACTTTACCCGGCTTAGTGCGCTGTCCGTTATAGTGCACCTTACCGCCTTCAATCATCTCGCGCGCCAGCGCACGGGTTTTATAAATGCGGGCTGCCCAAAGCCATTTGTCCAGCCTGATGGCCTCGACGGGCTGTTCTTTCATGGCCTCTCCTTTGGGGTCAGAGAAGGGATCAGACGCCGGTAATCGTTCAGCCCGGGGTGGCGGGCATAGCTTTTTTCCGCCAGCCCGGAATCCGGATTGGTGACGCCCAGGCAATAGCGGATGCCAAATTGCGCCGCGGCATCCAGGATCGCTTCACTATCATCGACAAAGAGCGTTTTGCGCGCATCGAAGCCGGTTTCATCCGCCACCGCGCGCCACAGGCGCTGATCTTCTTTCGGATAACCAAATGTGTGGGTGGAAAGCAATAAATCAAGGTGTGCGTCGAGACCGGTATGCTTAAGCTTCACCGCCAGGTTATGCGGGTGAGCGTTGGTCAGCAGGATGCGCCGCTTGCCGCTGGCTTTGAGCGCGTCAAGAAACGGCACGGTATCTTCACGCAGCGCCGCTCGCGGCCCCTGCTCGCTGGTCATCGCACGAATATCCAAATTCAGACGCTCGCTCCAGTAGTCCAGACAGTACCAGTTTAGCGTATGCTGCACCGCGTGATACTCCTGGTGCATGGCCGCTTTGGCTTCTTGCAGGTTGAGCCCACGCGCGGCCCCCCAGGTCTCCGGAACCAGCTTTTGCCAGAAATAGTTGTCGAAAGCGAGGTCGAGCAGGGTGCCATCCATATCCAGCAGAACGGTATCAACCTCTTGCCAGGCGATATCAAAGTGCATGGTGAGTCTCCAGCGAGGGGAAATGCGCGACAGGGTATCACACCCCATCGCGCAGGGAATTACTCTTGATTATCCAGCGAGGGGATGAGAACCGGGTTCAGACAGTTTTCATAATACTTCTCAATATCTTCCATCCGCTGACGATGGCGCTGGTAGCGGCGAATCGCGAGGATACCGTGATAGGACATGCAGCCCAGCATGGTCAGCAGCAGCAGCGTCGTACCCAGATAGCGCCACAGGCCAGAACGATCGGGAATGCGGTGCAGATTAATGTGCTGCGTGCCGTTGGCGTCGGTATAGAGATTGGTGACGATCCCTTCGGCGTGGAACGGGGTGTGCATCAGCATGCCGGCCAGCCGCTGTAGTTCGCCCCACTGCTCATGAGCCGGATAATCATACAGGCTGATGGTCGGCCACGGCTGACTCACCAGGTCGCTGCCTTCATCGCTGGCAATCAGGAAACCACCGGGAGCAGGGCTGTTCAGCGCCTGCGCCGCGCGCGACGTTTCGCGAATCACGAACGGGGCCGTCGACGTGGTCACCAGGTTTTCCAACGACTCCGCGCTCACCGGGCGCAGTAGCACGTTGACGCCATCCAGTTTGCCTGAGCTGGCGCGTTTGGTCAGGGAGTCCCAGTTGCGGGTATTGCCGAGATTCACCAGCGCGTTTTTCAGGCGGGTACAATCGTCCGCCGCCGCGCACAGATTATTGGTTTTAATGACGATATCGCCAAAATCATCCAGCAGCACCATCCCTGACTTCTGAATCGCCGAGCGCAGCGCCGGGCTGACATGTGAATCATCGTCCGGGTCAGGATGCAGCTGACGCTGAACAGATTGCATAAGCGCGGTGGCTTTACTGACGACGTCGGACTCCGGCAGCGGCAGGGGAGGCGCATCATTCCAGATGATTTGCGAGCAATCAAACGGCATAAACGGCGAATTCTCTTTCGCAGTCCAGGTGTCCGGAGAGTGGATATTACACATCCCGGTCCCCTTCAGGCGCAGCGTATCGCCGATCCGAACCTGCGACTTTTCGAGCTGGGCAACGGTCGTGGCTTCAATCGTTTGCGCCCCCTTCAACCATGAGAGGGTGAATTTAAACGGCATATTCAGCGGCACGCTGGCCCACAGCATCACGACCACCAGCAGCGCGCCCGTGGCGATGATGGCGCTCCGTAGCCAGTACTGCAGGGGGAAGTGTTTAACCTCATCATGCAACGACAAGAAACGCCCCTGACGGACGACGTGGCGATTGAGATAGATATCGACATCCGTCTGCTGGCCGAGGTCCTGAGCGATCCACGGCTGCCAGTGACGTGGGTAGATAAGGTCGATGATACCTAAGGAGATGTTATTGATGTGCTCCTGGTCGTTTTCACCAAACAGGCCCCAGCGTTTGGGCATGCCGCGCAGACAGTGGATCTCGCGGAGCGCGGTTTTACTTGGTGGCGCATAGATGCCCCACAGCCCTGCCGCCAGCAGCACCAGCCCTCCGCCCAGCAGCCACGGAGTAAACACATAGGGGCTTATCAGGCTGAAGTAGAACAGCAGGAACGCGGTAACGATAAAGACCGCTTCCCGTAGACCGTCCGGTCGGCTGAGGGCGTGTTCTTCATGGGTCTCCTGGCGAATACTCAGCAGCTCGATCTGTTCGCTCTCTTCCCCACGGATTGAGGCCTGGGTTGCCGACGCTCGCTCAAGCGCGTAGCTCCGCGCCTCCTGCGGGTAGTCGCTGAGCATGTGGCCGTTGAGCGCAATCACTAACGGCAGGCTATCGGTCGGGATCAGTTCGACGCTGTTTTCATCATTGATATGCTGTTCCCAGAACGGTGGCAGATGGACTTCCACCGAGTCGAGGAAGTAGCGCCATTTGTTCGGGTCGTCAGTGGTAATGCCGTAACGGGTGATGGCGCGGGTGACCGTAAAGACGGTCTCGCTCTGCGCCGTCAGCGTCAGTTCGGCAGGCGCAACGCTGGCCCCCGATGCCGGCACCTGCTGAGCGCGGTTGAGACCTTCGAGGTACTTCTCTACCGCGCGACGTTCCTCTACGGAAAGCTTGCGCGTCGTGGCGTCGCTAAAGGCATGCAATAAGGGGAGGCGGCGACGTCTGGCATGCGATCGATACCACCACCCGATAAGCAATGCGCAGATTAGCAGAGCTGTGAAAGAAATCAGAAAGGTGCCCATGCCCATCCCATCATAGTTATTCTTTTCTTATCTTACAGGTGTCGTTGGTTGCTATTAACACTTAGCGTGAACCTGCGGTTTGCTATCGGCAGATGTCGTGTAAATACGGGAAAATTTGTTGTGCGATACAGCAGCATACAAGCTTATCAAAAACGTTAAAATGCAGGAATCGGTAAATTCTCAAATACATTTCAACCTATTGACTTTTTTATCTTTATGATTCTTCCACTTTATTGGCTAAAGTTACAACTATGTAAATTAGTAGCGAATTGAATTGCCGAAACCGTGCTGCGTATCGCACAATGACTTCTGGAATCACAGCATAGATCGATAACAATGAGCAAATCATTACAAAAACCCACCATTCTCAATGTTGAAACGGTAGCGCGTTCGCGTCTTTTTAACGTTGAAAGCGTGGACCTGGAGTTCAGCAACGGCGTGCGTCGCGTTTATGAACGCATGCGGCCTTCTACGCGTGAAGCCGTGATGATTGTGCCGATTGTCGACGACCATATCATTCTGATTCGGGAATATGCCGTTGGCACGGAATCCTATGAGTTAGGTTTCTCTAAAGGGCTGATTGACCCGGGTGAAACCGTGCTGGAAGCCGCGAACCGCGAGCTGAAAGAAGAAGTCGGCTTCGGCGCGCATAAGCTAACGTTCCTGAAAAAACTGAGCATGGCGCCATCGTACTTCTCCAGTAAGATGAATATTCTGGTGGCGGAAGATCTGTATCCGGAATCGCTGCCGGGTGATGAGCCGGAACCTTTACCGCAGGTGCGCTGGCCGCTGTCGCAGCTGATGACGCTGCTGGATGAAGAAGATTTTAATGAGGCCCGGAATGTCAGCGCGCTGTTCCTGCTGCGCGAGTGGCTCATGGCGCAGGGGCGGCTGTCGCCCCGGTAAGGTAATTGCCGCGGCCGGAATGACGGAAAAAGAAAAAGCGCCCGCAGGCGCTTTTTTTGTCAGAACAGTTCGTGGGTTTCGCCACCGCCATCGGTGATGGTCGTCCCCACTTCATGTACCGCCTGGTGAGTTGGCTGAGTGCCATCAATGAAGTATTCGGCGCGGCTGTTACCGCCGTTTGCCAGCTGGCCGGTACTGCGGTCAATATTGACCGTCACCACGCCAGGCGGCGGCGTTAATGGCTCTTCCGGCACACCTTCCAGAACGCGTTTCATAAAATCATCCCAGGCCGGCTGGGCGCTTTTTGCCCCCCCTTCGTAACCGGAGATCTGATCCTTAATGGCGCCGGATGCGGTGGTCCGTCCCAGATCGCGACGATGATCGTCAAAACCAATCCACACCGAAGTGACGACCCCCGGGCCATAGCCGGAGAACCACGCATCTTTCGAGCTGTTGGTGGTGCCGGTTTTACCGCCAATATCGTGGCGTTGCAGATCGCGGCCGGCACGCCAGCCGGTACCCATCCAGCCGGGCTCGCCGAAGATGTTGCTGTTCAGCGCGCTCTTAATCAGGAAGGCCAGCGGCGTGTTAATCACATGCGGCGCGTATTCCGGGGTGCCGGTTTGGGCGACCAGCGCCTGGTTGGCCTGTTCAAGCTGCGGCTGTGGCGGCACGGCCGCATTTTGTGGCGTCTCAGAGGTGGCGACGTCTTCGACATCTTTATCCTCCAGCACGTTGGATTTCGGCGTATCGCCGTAAATCACCGGCGAGTTGCACTGCGGACAGGCAACTTTCGGTTTTTCTTCGAACAGCACTCCGCCCTGATCGTTCTCAATCTTGCTGATAAAGAACGGCGTAATCAGGAAGCCGCCGTTGGCCATCACCGAGTAGCCTCGGGCAACCTGCAGCGGCGTAAAGGAAGCGGAGCCCAGCGCGAGGGATTCGGTATGGACGATATTTTGTGCCGGGAAGCCGAAGCGCTGCAGGTATTCCGCGGCGTAATCCACGCCCATCGCGCGCATGGCGCGAACCATCACCACGTTTTTCGATTGCCCCAGCCCCTGACGCAGACGAATAGGGCCAGCATACTGCGGCGGTGAGTTTTTCGGCCGCCAGTCAGAACCGGCACCGGCATCCCAGCGCGAAATCGGAACGTCGTTCAACATACTCGCCAGGGTTAAACCTTTATCCATCGCCGCCGTGTAGAGGAAGGGCTTAATGTTGGAACCTACCTGGCGCAGGGCCTGCGTCGCACGGTTGAATTTACTCTGATTAAAATCGAACCCCCCGACCAGCGCGATAATAGCGCCGTTTTGCGGGTTGATGGAAACCAGCGCCGAATTCACATCCGGTACCTGCGATAGCCACCAGCTGCTGCCCACCTGGCGAACCCAAATCTGCTGTCCGGCCTGCAGGACATCGGTCACTTTACGCGGCGTGGCGCCCTGTTGAGTATCGGAGATAAAGCGTCGCGCCCAGCGGACTCCCTCCATATTCAGCGCCACCGACGTTCCGTTACTTAACAATGCGACCGCTTCCTGCGCATTCGCCGAGGTCACGACGGCCGGTGAGAGCGGGCCGTAGCTGGGCTGGTTTTTCAGCGAGGCGATGATTCTGGCGTTATCCCATGGCGTCTCGCCCACCTTCCACAACGCGTTCGCCGGGCCGCGATAGCCGTGGCGCATATCGTAATCCAGCACGTTATTGCGTACCGCCTGCTGTGCAGACTGCTGGTTTTTGCGGGTGATGGTGGTGTAAACGCGGTAGCCATCTTCATACGCCTGTTCCCCGTAGCGGCTGACCATCTCCTGACGGACCATTTCGCTGAGATAAGGTGCGGAGAAGGCGATTTCCGGCGCATGGTAACGCGCATCGATCGCTTCGCTACGCGCGCGATCGTACTCGGTTTGCGTGATATAGCCTTCGCTCAACATCCGCGCCAGCACGACGTTGCGACGAGCGGTCGCCCGGTCCAGCGAGTACAGCGGGTTAAACGTCGAGGGGGCTTTGGGCAGACCGGCAATCACCGCCATTTCGCTCAGGCTAAGCTGGTCGACAGATTTACCAAAATAGACCTGCGCCGCTGCGCCGACGCCATAGGCGCGGTAGCCGAGATAGATTTTATTCAGGTACAGCTCAAGGATTTCGTCTTTATTCAGCAACTGCTCGATCCGGATCGCCAGGAAAGCTTCTTTGATCTTACGCATCAGCGTCTTCTCCGGACTCAGGAAGAAGTTACGCGCTAACTGTTGCGTGATCGTACTGGCGCCCTGTGAAGCATGGCCAGAGAACATGGCGATGCTGGCTGCACGGAAGATACCGACCGGATCGACGCCATGATGTTCATAGAAACGGCTGTCTTCGGTGGCAATAAACGCTTTTACCAGTTCAGGCGGCATTTGCTGCAAGGTGACGGGAATACGGCGTTTCTCGCCATATTGCGCGATAAGCTCGCCATCCGCGCTATAGACCTGCATCGGGATCTGCAGGCGCACATCCTTCAAGGTCGCGACGTCGGGGAGCTGCGGCTCAATATATTTATAAAGGCCAAAAATCGAGCCTGCACCCAGCAGAACGCAACAGACTGCAAGGATCAATAGATACTTTACGAACTTCACCGGAGATTTCCCATCTAGTTTAATTTGGGCAGTTTATAAACAAACGCGCGGTAGTATAAAGGCAAGCCTGGTGCATTGATAGAGTCGAGCCGTAATGGCGGACAAGGAGATCGTAAGCATGGCTTTCAGTAACTGGCGAATAGGAATGCATATTCAGCAGGATGCGGTGTTTCTGGTGGCGCTGCGCTACGCGCGTTCCCGTTGGGCGTTGTGCCGCTGGTGGCATATCCCCCTCGCGCCCGGGATCGTACGTCAGGGGATGGTGGTCGATGTCGCGGCGCTGGCTAAAGCGTTGCAGAGCTGGCGGCGAGAGCTGCCGCTGCAGCATCGGGTGAGCATTGCGTTTCCGGCCGGACGCACGTTACAAAAAAGGCTGCCGCGTCCTCAGCTCGCGCTGAGCGAGAGCGAACAGGCGACGTGGATAGCCAGCGTGATGTCGCAGCAGCTGGAAATGCCCGCTTCCGCACTGTGCGTCGATTATACCGCCGCCCCGGCAGACAAAGAGTGGCGGGTCACCGCGGCGCAGCGTCCGGATATTGACCGGCTGCGTCAGCTCGCAGAGCGCTTAACGCTGAAGGTCGTGGCCATTGTTCCTGATGCCAGCGCGCTCGCCGCGTTTTTACCCTGGCTACCCTCCGACTCGCCAGGTCTGGCCTGGCGCAATGGCCCGCATTGGCTGTGGGCAACCCTGGAGGGATGGGGCAGCGCGGCATGTGCTGAAGCCCCCTCCGCGTCTCAACTTTCATCATTGATAAACGTCGGGCCCCTTTGGCTTTGTAGCGATCGTTCGGCCGCTGAACCCTGTTTTGATCCCTGGAGCGTGATTCACCGTCTGCAGCCACCGCTTCCCCGCAGCGGCGAGCGCTTTGCCATTGCGCTTGGCCTGGCGTTAGGGCGTCATTCATCATGACCAGAGCAATCAATTTTCTCCCATGGCGTGCAACGCGCCGACGCCAGCAGCGCCGTATCGGGCTGCTGTATGCCGTCGGGTTCCTGCTGGCGCTGTCGACCATCGCGCTGGCAAACCGGGCGACGCGTCATGCTGATGAGGTGCTCGCTGCGGCGAGATCTGCGGGCGAAAGCCAGCTTTATTCCGCGCTCCGGCAGCGTGAAAGCGTGATGCGGGAACAACGGCAGCAGCTCGAACAGCGACGTCTGCGACAGCAGAAGAGAGCGCTGACCGCTGCCTGGCAGCCAAGATTACGGATTATCGCGACGCGCCTTCCGGACCACGCCTGGTTAACCCGGCTGGAGTACCAGCACAATGCCCTGACGTTACAGGGACTGGCGTTGAATCTGCAGGCCTTAGCGAGCCTGGAGAAGGGGCTGAGTCAGGTCATGGGTTTTCGGCCCGCCACAGCCGGTGAAACGCGTCGCGATGCGCAGGGGCGCTGGCAGTTTAGTTTTTCCCTGGCCGGAGATGGCGCCGATGAAGGCATACATTGAACGCTGGCTGGCGGCCGCTGCCTCGGTACGCGGTGGGCGAGTCGCGCTGCCGCTCATTCTGGTATTGCTGATCGCTGGCGATTTCTGGCTGTCAGCGCCGTCTCCGCCGCTTGCCGGCGATGGGCATCCTGGCCTGCGCCAGCAGTGGCTCAGGCTGATACCGCTGCAGGCTGCTTTACAAAGCGATATCGCTGATGAGCCGAAGACGCCAATATTTTCCCCCATTACGCTGCCGGTTGCTGGCGCGACGCTAATGGCCTGGCGTCCCGCGGGAAGAAGCGGAGAGATGTTACTGGCAGTGCGCTGGCAGGCGGTACCGGCGCTGTTTTCCTGGCTGGCTGACTGCGGGATGCGCGCAACGGCGTTTTCGCTGCGCCCTGAAAAGGGCACCCTGCAGCTGACGCTACAGCTGGAGGCCGAAGATGCGGAGTAAGGGCTGGTATTTGCTATGGCTGCTGCCGCTTTCCCTGCTGGCTGACGATCGCGATCCTTTCCTGCCGCCGGAGGATCGCTGTCAGACGGCGCAGCTGGCGCAATGGCATTACGGCGGGGCGGTGGGAAATCCGCAGCGCTGGGTCGGTCTTCTACGAGACCCCGGCGGGAAATGGCGCCGGGTGAGGGGCGGTGAGTCTTTGCCGGCCGGCTGGCGGATCCGTCAGCTGACGACGGAGAAAATCGAAATAACGACAGGGCCGGAATGCGAGCCGCTGCATTGGGCGTGGCTGCGTGCGGAGGGCGATAAAAATGGTGCGATGGATAAGCCTGCTGTTTCTGCTGCCTGGGCTGGTCACGGCGGCAAAAAATGATCAACCGGTATCGTTGATGGTCGATGAAGTTCCGGTCGCCCAGGTGTTGCAGAGCCTGGCGGAGATTCAGCAAATGAATCTGGTGGTGGCGCCGGATGTCAGCGGCACGGTCTCGCTACAGCTGAAAAATGTTCCCTGGCAGCAGGCGCTACGGTCGGTGATTGATAGCGCCGGGCTGATGTTTAGCCAGCAGGGCACGGTGCTGCATGTGCATACGCTGGCCTGGCAAAATACGCGGCAGGCGCAACAAGAGGCGGCGCGCGCGAAGCAATTGCAGAATCTGCCTTTGCAGCGGCAGAGCGTGATGCTGCAGTATGCCGATGCGAGCGAGCTGGCAAAGGCCGGGGATAAGTTACTCAGCCCGCGGGGAAGCCTGACGGTGGATAAACGCACCAATCGCCTGTTCATTCTCGACGATGCCGCTCATCTGTCGGCGCTGACAGCGTGGGCCCAGGAGATGGATCTGCCGGTCGGGCAGGTCGAGCTGGCGGCACATATCGTCTCCATGAGTGAAACCAGCCTGCGTGAACTGGGGGTGAAATGGAGCATGGCCGAGGCCAGCAGCGCGCCGGCTTCCGGTAAGCTGACGACCTTAAGCAGCCAGCAGGCGGTGACCGATGCCAGCACTCGCGTGGGGTTTAATATCGGCCGCCTGAGCGGGCGATTGCTGGAGCTTGAGCTTTCGGCGCTGGAGCAAAAGCAGCAGGTGGAAATCATCGCCAGCCCGCGACTGCTGGCTTCCCATATGCAGCCCGCCAGCATCAAGCAGGGTAGCGAAATTCCCTACCAGGTCTCCAGCGGCGAAAGCGGCGCCACGGCGGTTGAGTTTAAAGAGGCGGTACTGGGAATGGAGGTAACGCCTACGGTGCTGCAGCAGAATCGCGTGCGCCTGAAGCTGAGGATTAGCGAAAATACGCCCGGCCAGGTCCTGAAACAGGAAAATGGCGAGGTGCTAGCCATCGATAAACAGGAAATTGAGACGCAGGTGGAAGTAAAAAGCGGTGAAACGCTGGCTCTGGGCGGCATATTTTCGCAAAAAAAGAAATCTGCCCGCGACAGTATTCCGCTGCTTGGCGATATCCCGCTCCTCGGCCAGCTGTTTCGTCGGGACGGTAAAGATAATGAACGGCGTGAACTGGTTGTCTTCATTACCCCACGAATTCTGGCAGTGAATTAAGCCCTTTTTCTTGCTAAACACGTTTCAGGTGTTTGACGTGGGGACGGATTTAGCATACAAGGGGTACCGATTTGAGAGTCGGGTTCGGCATCAATCCTCCCTTTTTGTCCGGTGATTTATCCACAAGATCATTCAGGATGCGTCGAGGCGGTAAGCTGGTCTCCCCCCGGAAACATAGATAACTATGCATCCGGAGGCGGATAAGTGCAGCCGACGGCGAGGTAGTTTGCATAATGACGAGTATATTCAGTTGCCAAACCTGCCTGAGTATTGAGATAATTTTTAGTCTGACTCTCGCTCTATTGCATATGAGGTTTCAGTTCATGTCCTGCTGCGCTGGGTGTTCGCAAAGCGGGTTTACCATTAACGAATAGTCTTAGTAGTACCGAAAAAATGGCAGAGAAACGCAATATCTTTCTGGTTGGGCCTATGGGTGCCGGCAAAAGCACTATTGGGCGCCAGTTAGCCCAACAGCTCAATATGGAATTTTACGATTCTGATCAAGAGATTGAGAAACGCACTGGCGCAGATGTGGGCTGGGTTTTCGATGTCGAAGGTGAAGACGGCTTCCGCGACCGTGAAGAAAAGATCATCAATGAGTTGACGGAAAAACAGGGAATTGTGCTGGCGACTGGCGGCGGCTCTGTAAAATCCCGTGAAACGCGTAACCGTCTCTCCGCCCGCGGCGTGGTGGTCTACCTGGAAACAACGATCGAAAAGCAGCTTGCCCGTACGCAGCGTGATAAAAAGCGTCCTCTATTACAAGTTGAAGCGCCGCCTCGCGAAGTCCTTGAAGCGTTGGCTGACGAACGCAACCCATTGTATGAAGAGATTGCTGACGTCACTATCCGTACCGACGATCAGAGCGCGAAAGTGGTGGCAAACCAGATTATTCATATGCTGGAAAGCAATTGATTCTGGCTTAATAAAGAGCGTCAGAGTAATAAAGCAACTGAGGTGGACGTCGCGTTATGGAGAGGCTTACTGTAACCCTCGGGGAACGTAGTTACCCGATTACCATCGCGGCTGGTTTGTTTAACGATCCAGCTTCCTTCCAGCCACTGAAATCAGGCGACCAGGTTATGCTGGTCACCAATGAGACGCTGGCGCCGCTTTATCTGGATAACGTCCGTTCCGTGCTGGAGCAGGCGGGAGTCAACGTAGACAGTGTCATTCTACCCGACGGCGAGCAGTATAAAAGCCTGACGGTGATGGATACCGTTTTTACCGCTCTGCTGCAAAAACCGCACGGCCGTGACACCACCCTGGTGGCGCTCGGCGGCGGCGTCGTCGGTGATTTAACCGGTTTTGCTGCAGCCAGCTATCAGCGTGGCGTACGGTTTATCCAGGTTCCAACTACCCTGTTGTCGCAGGTAGATTCCTCGGTTGGCGGCAAAACGGCCGTCAATCATCCCCTCGGTAAAAACATGATTGGTGCCTTCTGGCAGCCCGTGTCCGTGGTCGTCGATCTTAACTGTCTCAGGACGTTGCCGCCACGTGAACTCTCTTCCGGGCTGGCCGAAGTCATTAAATACGGCATTATCCTCGACGGTGAATTCTTCAACTGGCTGGAAAGCAACATCGATGCGCTGATGGCGCTGGATGAGAAGGCGATGGCGTACTGTATTCGTCGTTGTTGTGAGCTGAAAGCCGAAGTTGTTGCCGCCGACGAGCGTGAAACCGGGTTACGTGCTTTACTCAATCTTGGGCATACTTTTGGTCATGCGATTGAAGCTGAAATGGGCTACGGTAACTGGTTACATGGTGAAGCCGTCGCTGCCGGGATGGTGATGGCCGCACACACCTCCGAACGATTAGGGCAGTTCAGCGCTCAGGATACGCAGCGTATCATCACGCTGCTGCAGCGTGCGGGCTTGCCGGTACGTGGGCCGCAGGAAATGACGGCACAAGCGTATCTGCCCCACATGATGCGTGATAAAAAGGTACTGGCGGGCGAAATGCGACTGGTGCTACCGCTCGCAATAGGGAAAAGCGAAGTCCGCGGCGGAGTGTCGCATGATGTAGTTCTTGGCGCGATCGCTGATACTCAGCTAGCGCAACAATAAGAAGGTCTAGCCGCGTTCGCGCGGCGTTATCATTTCAGGTGACATGCAATAGTCGTGAGCATAAGCCTTTTAGTGGGGTGTTAAATGGATGAATTCAAACCAGAAGACGATCTGAAAGCCGATCGCAACGATCGTCGAACTGGTCGTTCCCGTCAGTCTTCCGAGCGTGATAGCGATCCGCAGATCAATTTTGATGATGTCGATCTTGAGGCGGACGACAGCCGTCCGACGCGCGCCAGCAAGGCACGCCGTGAGCGCGATGAAGAAGAGTATGAAGAGGACGTAGAGTCTGCAGAGGATGACGAGTCCGAAGAGCCACAGGTCGAGCGCCGTCCGCGTAAGCGTAAGAAAGCGCCCGCGAAGCCAGCCTCGCGCCAGTATATTATGATGGGGGTGGGGATTCTCGTGCTGCTGTTGCTGATCGTGGGCATCGGTTCCGCACTTAAGTCGCCATCCTCCTCCAGTGAACAAACCGCATCAGGCGAGAAGAGCATTAACCTCTCAGGCGATGGGTCTGATGGTAATGGTCAACCTGCCGCTCAGGACCAGACCGCGGCTAACAATCCGCAGCAGGACGTTTCGCTGCCGCCGATTGCCTCTAACCCGACTCAGGGTCAGACCGTGGCTGAGCCGGAAGGACAGCAGCGCGTTGAGGTGCAGGGCGATCTGAATAATGCGCTGACGCAACAGCAGGGCCAGATTGACAGCGCGGTGGCGAACTCCACGTTGCCGACCGAGCCTGCGACCGTTGCCCCTGTCCGCAACGGTACCGCTCCGCGTCAGGCCACCGCTGAGCGCCAGACTGCCGCCGCTCCGCGTCCGGTAGAGCGTAAGCACACGGTCATTGAGCCGAAGCCGGTAGCGAAAGCGCCTGTTGAAGCGAAGCCGGTACAGCCGAAAGGTGTTGAAAGCACCGTCGCCGCCCCTGCGAAAGCGCCTGTCGCTCAGCCGAGCAAGCCTGTGGCAACCGCACAGACTAAACCTGCTGCACCTGCTGCACCTGCTGCACCTGCTGCTGCGACTGCACCTGCTGCTTCGGCGACGCCTGCGGCTACGGCGAGCGCAGCGACTGCGGCGCCAGCGGCTGTCGCTGGCGGTAAAACCACCGGCGATGTGAGCTCGATGAAGTCTGCGCCGTCTGGCAACTATACCCTGCAGCTCAGCAGCTCCTCCAACTATAACAATCTGAATAGCTGGGCGAAGAAAGAGAAGCTGGATAAGTATGTTGTCTACGAGACCACCCGTAACGGTCAGCCATGGTATGTACTGGTCAGCGGCATTTACGCTTCGAAAGATGAAGCGAAACGTGCTGTCGCCACTCTGCCAGCTGACGTGCAGGCGAAAAACCCGTGGGCAAAACCGCTGCATCAGGTCCAGGCTGACCTGAAATAAGCGCGGTGTAGTCTTAAGCGCAGGGTGCTGTCGGAGCTTTCTCCACAGCCGGAGAATGTGTAATTAGTTAGGCAGCATGAAAAAGAATCGCGCTTTTCTGAAATGGGCAGGGGGGAAATACCCCCTGCTTGACGATATAAAAAAACACTTGCCGCAGGGCGATTGTCTGATTGAGCCCTTTGTGGGCGCAGGGTCGGTATTTCTCAATACCGACTTTTCTCGTTATATTCTGGCGGACATTAACAGCGATCTGATCGGTCTTTACAACATCGTCAAATCGCGGACGGATGAGTATGTTAGCGCGGCGCGTGAAATGTTTACGCCCGAGAACAACGCGGCAGAGCAATACTACCAGTTCCGTGCTGAATTCAACCAAAGCCAGGATCCGCTGCGTCGTGCGGTGCTATTCCTGTACCTGAATCGTCATGGCTACAATGGCCTGTGTCGCTACAATCTGCGCGGTGAGTTTAACGTACCGTTCGGCCGTTATAAGAAGCCCTACTTCCCCGAAGCCGAGCTGTATCATTTTGCCCAGAAGGCGCAGAATGCGTACTTCTACTGCGAGTCGTATGCCGACAGCATGGCGCGAGCAGATGGTTCGTCGGTGGTCTATTGCGACCCGCCGTATGCGCCGCTGTCGTCCACTGCCAATTTTACGGCTTATCATACGAACAGCTTTAACTCCGAGCAGCAGGCCCATCTGGCGCAGCTGGCGGAAGGCCTGCTCGAACAGCGGGTTCCGGTTCTGATTTCCAACCACGATACGGCGCTCACGCGCGAATGGTATCGTCAGGCGAAACTGCACGTCGTCAAAGTGCGACGCAGTATCAGCAGCAACGGTGGTACCCGAAAGAAGGTGGACGAGCTTCTGGCTCTTTACCGTCCGCCCAAGACTAAATAATTCAAGGAGATGCGGATGAAGCAGTATTTGATTGCCCCTTCGATTCTGTCGGCTGATTTTGCCCGTCTGGGTGAAGATACCGCCAAAGCGTTGGCAGCGGGTGCCGATGTCGTGCACTTTGACGTCATGGACAACCACTACGTGCCGAATCTGACCATCGGCCCTATGGTGCTCAAAGCGCTACGCGACTATGGCATCACCGCCCCTATCGATGTGCATCTGATGGTGAAGCCGGTCGATCGCATCATCCCTGATTTCGCCGCGGCGGGCGCCAGCATCATTACCTTCCATCCGGAAGCTTCCGAACATGTCGACCGCAGCCTGCAGCTAATCAAAGAGCAGGGCTGTAAAGCAGGTCTGGTGTTTAATCCCGCCACGCCGCTGAGCTACCTTGATTACGTGATGGATAAGCTGGATGTCATTCTGCTGATGTCCGTAAACCCCGGTTTTGGCGGCCAGTCTTTCATTCCGCAGACCCTGGATAAACTCCGCGAAGTCCGTCAGCGCATCGATGCGTCGGGTTACGATATTCGCCTGGAGGTCGACGGCGGCGTGAAGGCCAGCAACATTGCCGATATTGCGGCGGCGGGCGCGGATATGTTTGTCGCCGGTTCGGCGATTTTCGGCCAGCCGGACTATAAACAGGTTATCGATCTTATGCGCAGTGAATTAGCAAAGGTTAGTCATGGATAAATTACTCTCTGTTCGCGGCGTCGCCTTTGACCTTGACGGCACCCTGGTAGACAGCGCGCCGGGTTTGACCGCCGCGGTCGATAGCGCCCTCTATGCGCTGGAGCTGCCGGTGGCGGGTGAGGCGCGTGTTGTCACCTGGATCGGCAACGGTGCGGATGTTCTGATGGCGCGCGCGCTGGACTGGGCGCGTCAGGAACGCGCAACGCAGCGCGCTGCGATGGGCAAACCTTCTGTCGATCATGATGATATCCCGCAGGCAGAGCAGCTCACGCTGCTGCGTAAACTGTTTGACCGGTTCTATGCCGAGGCCGCGGAGGAGGGAAGCTTCCTGTTCCCGGCGGTGGCCGATACGCTCGGCGCCCTGCATGCGAAAGGTCTGCCGCTGGCGCTGGTGACCAACAAACCGACGCCGTTCGTCGCGCCGATGCTGGAAGCGTTGGATATCGCTAAATATTTTAGCGTCGTGATCGGCGGCGATGATGTGCAGAACAAAAAGCCGCATCCGGAGCCGCTGCTGCTGGTGGCGCAGAAACTGGGGCTGGCGCCCGATGAGCTGCTGTTCGTCGGCGATTCACGCAATGATATTCAGGCGGCCAAAGCGGCGGGCTGCTGCTCAATCGGCCTGACCTACGGTTATAACTACGGTGAGTCGATTGCGCTCAGCGAACCGGACTATATCTTCGACCAATTTAATGAACTTTTGCCCGCTCTCGGGCTACCGTACAGTGAAAATCAGGAATTGAAAAATGACTAAGCCCATCGTTTTTAGTGGCGCACAGCCCTCAGGTGAATTGACCATTGGCAACTATATGGGTGCGCTGCGTCAATGGGTAAACATGCAGGATGACTATCACTGTATTTACTGCATCGTTGACCAGCATGCGATTACCGTCCGCCAGGACCCGCAGCAGCTGCGTAAAGCGACGCTGGATACGCTCGCGCTGTATCTGGCCTGCGGTATCGACCCGCAAAAAAGCACGATTTTTGTGCAGTCACACGTGCCGGAGCACGCGCAGCTAGGGTGGGCGTTGAACTGCTATACCTATTTCGGCGAACTGAGCCGCATGACGCAGTTTAAAGACAAGTCCGCGCGCTATGCCGAAAACATCAATGCCGGCCTGTTCGACTACCCGGTGCTGATGGCGGCGGACATTCTGCTGTATCAGACTCACCAGGTTCCGGTTGGCGAAGATCAGAAACAGCACCTGGAGCTGAGCCGCGATATCGCGCAGCGCTTCAATGCCATCTACGGCGACGTATTTAAAGTTCCTGAGCCGTTTATTCCTAAATCCGGCGCCCGCGTGATGTCCCTGCTTGAGCCGACGAAAAAGATGTCCAAGTCGGACGACAACCGCAATAACGTGATTGGCCTGCTGGAAGATCCGAAATCGGTGGTGAAAAAGATTAAGCGTGCCGTGACCGACTCCGACGAGCCGCCGGTTGTGCGCTACGACCAGCAGAATAAGGCCGGCGTCTCCAACCTGCTGGATATTCTTTCCGGCGTTACCGGCCAGAGCATTGCGGAGCTGGAGCAGCATTTTGCAGGTAAAATGTATGGCCACCTGAAAGGCGAAGTTGCCGATGCGGTCTCCGGTATGCTGCTGGAGCTGCAGGAGCGTTATAACCGCTTCCGTAACGACGAAGCGTTCCTTAACCAGGTGATGAGAGACGGCGCCGAAAAAGCCAGCGCCCGTGCCTCTCAAACGCTGAAAGCGGTATACGAAGCGATCGGCTTTGTCGCGAAACCGTAAGCGAAAGGCGTACCGGTAACAACAAGGGCGGGGTGAATCCCGCCCTTTTGCTATCTGGCGTTTGCCGGCCTGTATGCGGACAACGCCGTCAGTGATGTGAGAACCAGTTGAGCTTATCGCGTAGGCTGACCACCCGGCCGACGATAATCAGCGCCGGGCTGGCCATCTGTTGCGCCAGAATATCCAGCCGATCGAGCGTACCGACCACCACTTTTTGACTGACCGCCGTGCCGTTTTCCACAATGGCTGCCGGCATATCTGCCGCCATGCCGTGAGCGATGAGCTGCTCTCTGATCGCCGGCGCCTGATTGAGCCCCATATAAAACACCAGGGTCTGCTTTTCTACCGCCAGGTTGGCCCAATCCAGCTCGCCGCCGGTTTTCAGGTGTCCGGTGACCAGGCGCACGCCCTGGGCGAAATCGCGATGGGTGAGCGGAATACCGGAATAGGCCGAACAGCCGGAAGCGGCGGTAATCCCCGGCACCACCGAGAAGGGGATGCCGGCGTTGCACAGGGTTTCCAGCTCTTCGCCGCCGCGCCCGAAGATAAAGGGGTCGCCGCCTTTCAGGCGCACCACGCGACGTCCGTTCTGAGCTTCACGCAGCAGAATCTGGTTGATCTCTTCCTGCGGCACGCAGTGGTAGCCGGCGCGTTTACCGACGAAAACCCGATCGGCGTCGCGACGCACCAGATTCATAATATCGTCGGAAACCAGGCGGTCATACACCACGACGTCCGCCTGCTGAATCTGCTGCAGCCCTTTGAGGGTCAACAGCCCGGCGTCGCCGGGGCCGGCGCCAACCAGCACCACTTCGCCGCGATGATCCAGCGGTTCTGTCAGCAGCTGTTCGGTGGTATCGGCAACGGCCTGGCGGTCTTCGTTGGCCAGCGACTGCGCCAGGCGGTCGTTGACGAACAACTTCTCCCAGAAACGTCGACGTTCGCCAACCGTCGCAAACTGTTGTTTCACCCGCGAACGCAGCTGGCCGGCATAGTGCGCGAGCTGGCCTAAATGGAGCGGCAGAATGGATTCCAGCTTCTCCCGCAGCAGTCGTGCCAGCACCGGCGAGGTGCCGCCGGATGATACGGCCACCATCAGCGGCGAGCGATCGATAATGGACGGCATAATAAAGCTGGCCTGCTGCGGCGCATCCACCACGTTGCAGAATATCCGTCGCGCCTCTGCGGCGTCGCTGACCTGCTGGTTTACCTCTTCATCATCGGTGGCGGCGATAGCCAGCCAGCAGGCGTCGAGGAGCGCGGGGTTAAACCGGCCTTTTGCCAGCGTCAGCATCTGCGAATCCGCCCACACCTGGAACTGCGGCGAGAAGTCCAGCGCATTGACCGTTAATCTGGCCCCGGCATCCAGCAGCAGACGCGCTTTGCGTTCGGCAACGTCACCGCCGCCGACCAGTAAGCAGTCGCGGTTGCGCAATTGGCAGAAAATAGGTAAGTGATCCACGGAACGTCCTCGCAGTAAAGCAGTGGGAGAGGGTAAGCGGTCGTAGCATAACAGCAGAGGGTTGGCACAATATATGAATTTTCGGCTGCCTACCGCTTAGTTGGCATAAGAAGAGAATATGGTTCCCGCCGTGGCGCGGCGGGAACCTCAGGGCATCATGCCTTCAGCTGAACGGTGCCGTCTTTCACGCGAGCCTCGAAATGGGCAACGGAGTGGCTTTCATCTTCCATGCACCGGCCGTCACGCAGGCGAAAGCGCTGCTTTTTCAGCGGGCTGGCGACCCACAGGTCACCGTCGTGTTCGGCAATGATGCCGCGTGACAGTACGCTGGCGTTGAAGAAGGGGTCAATATTGTCGATCGCAAAGACCCGATCGTCATGGTAAGGCCGGAACAGGGCGACCTGTTGCTGACCAAGCAGCGCGCAGACGCCGGTTGCCGGCAGGATATCGTCAATCTTGCAGATGTTTATCCACTGGCTCATGCGTTTTCCTCCACCAGAGTGACCGGGATACGTTCGTACGGCGTGGCCGGGCGATGCTGCTCGCGTTCCGCGACAATCTGCACATTTGGGTCGCGCAGGTTGCTGTTGATAAAGTGTTTGAAGCGGGTTTGCGCCGCCGGGTTGTTGACCGTTTCGCTCCATTCGCAGGCGAAAGCATCACGCAGGCGCGCCAGCTCTTCTTCCAGATGCGCGTTGAGGCCCAGCTTGTCGTCGATAATGACGCTACGCAGGTAATCGATACCGCCTTCCATGTTGTCTAACCACGGCGCGGTACGCGTCAGCTTATCGGCGGTGCGGATGTAGAACATCATGAAGCGATCGAGATATCTGAGCAGCGTTTCACGATCGAGGTCGGCGGCCAGCAGATCGGCGTGGCGAGGTTTCATCCCGCCGTTACCGCAGACGTACAGGTTCCAGCCTTTCTCGGTAGCGATAATGCCGACATCTTTCCCCTGCGCTTCCGCACATTCACGGGTGCAGCCGGAGACGCCAAACTTCATTTTGTGCGGGGTTCGGATCCCTTTGTAGCGATTTTCCAGCTCGACGCCGAAGCCCACGCTGTCACCCACGCCGTAACGGCACCAGGTGCTACCGACGCAGGTTTTGGCCATACGCAGCGCTTTCGCATAGGCGTGGCCGGTTTCAAAACCCGCTTCAATCAGCTGACGCCAGATTTCCGGCAGATCGTCTTTTTGCGCGCCGAACAGGCCGATACGCTGTGAACCGGTGATCTTGGTGTAGAGGTTATATTCGCGGGCGATGCGGCCTACGGCCAGCAGGCCTTCCGGCGTAATTTCGCCGCCAGCGGAACGCGGAATGACCGAATAGGTGCCATCTTTCTGGATATTGGCGAGGAAGTTATCGTTAGTATCCTGCAGCGGCGTATGCTGCGGCTTAAGGATGTACTCATTCCAGCAGGAGGCCAGCAGGGAGCCGACGGTCGGCTTACACACTTCGCAGCCGTAGCCTTTACCGTGTTTTTCCAGCAGCTCTTCGAAGCTTTTAATGCCTTCCACGCGAATAAGGTGGAACAGCTCCTGACGAGAATAGGCGAAGTGCTCACACAGGTTATGGTTGACTTCGATCCCCTGTTTCGCCAGTTCGGCGTTGAGTACCTGGGTCACCAGCGGGATACAGCCGCCGCAGCCGGTTCCGGCTTTGGTTTCTGCTTTCAGCGCGGCGACGGTATGGCAGCCCTTGTTGATCGCGGAAATCAGCATACCTTTGGTGACGTCGAAGCAGGAACAGATCTGCGCACTGTCCGGCAGTTTATCGACGCCAATCGCCGGTTTGCCGCTGCCTGCGTGGGCCGGCAGGATCAGCGAGTCCGGGTTTTCCGGCAGTTCGATGGTGTTCAGCACCAGCTGCAGCAGATTGCCGTAGTCGCTGGTATCCCCGACCAGTACCGCGCCGAGCAGGGTTTTGTTGTCTTCACTGACGATCAGACGTTTATAGACTTCTTTGCTTTCATCAAGATAGACGTAGCTACGCGCGCCTGGCGTACGGCCATGGGCATCGCCAATACCGCCAACGTCGACGCCGAGCAGCTTCAGCTTGGCGCTGAGGTCCGCCCCGGTAAAGCGGTTGTCGTTGCCGAGGAGATGATCGACGGTGACCTGCGCCATTTTATAGCCCGGTGCCACCAGACCATAGACGCGGTTATTCCAGCTGGCGCACTCGCCGATGGCATAGATGTCCGGGTCAGAAGTTTGACAGGTATCATTCACCACGATACCGCCGCGCTGAGCGACCGCCAGACCGCATTGGGTGGCCAGCTTATCACGTGGGCGGATACCGGTGGAGAAGACGATAAAATCGACCTGCAGCTCGCTACCGTCGGCGAATTGCATGGTTTTGCGCGCTTCGCTGCCCTGCTGGACAATCTCTTTGGTATTTTTGCTGGTATGAACCTTTACGCCCATGCTTTCGATTTTACGCTTCAGCTGCTCGCCACCCATGTTGTCGAGCTGCTCAGCCATCAGCATTGGGGCAAATTCGATCACGTGGGTTTCGACGCCGAGGTTTTTCAGCGCGCCGGCGGCTTCGAGACCTAACAGACCGCCGCCGACCACGGCGCCGCGTTTGCTGCGACGGGCGCAGGCTTCGATAGCGTTCAGATCTTCAATGGTGCGGTAGACGAAACAATCCTGAGTGTCTGCGCCTTTGATCGGCGGGATCCACGGATAAGACCCCGTTGCCATGATCAGCTTGTCGTAAAATACGGTACGTCCCGCGCTGGAGTGAATGACTTTCTCCTGGCGGTTAATGGTAATAGCGCGTTCACCGATCAGGACTTTAACGCCATGTTTCTCGTAAAAACCTTCACGGACCAGCGAGAGTTCTTCGGCGGTGTGATGGGAGAAGTAAGACGACAGGTGGACGCGGTCGTAAGCGATACGGGGTTCTTCACAGAACACGGTAATGTCGAACTGTCCGGCAGGCGCCTTATCAAGAAGCTCTTCGATAAAGCGATGGCCAACCATGCCGTTACCGATAATAGCGATTCTGACTTTGCTCATTTTTGCCTCGATTTCTTTTCTATTACCGCCTACCTTAACGATTCAGCCAGGAGGCTTATTGATACAAATCAATTTCACTCCGGCCTACCACTTAATGGGTATGGCTATGATTTTTCTGGATTTTTATAAGTTATGGAAAACTCACGCTTTTCCTTTTTGTTGCTTTTGTGTACAAAATGAACGAGAGGAAAGTCGTATGTCCGGAGTGAAAAATCGGTACTTTTAACGGGAGTCATCACGATGACAGCAGTTCCGCTTTGGTTGATTCAGAACGTACGCCTGCCGGATCGCGACGGGTTATGGCAGATAGCAATAGATAAAGGCTGTTTTGGCGATATCACTCCGATGGGCGCAGCGCACAGCGAAAGTTATGAAGTGCTTAACGCCCGCGGCGGGTTGGCTATCCCGCCGTTTATTGAGCCGCATATTCACCTGGATACGACGCAAACCGCCGGTGAACCCCGCTGGAACCAGTCCGGAACGCTGTTTGAGGGCATTGAACGCTGGGCGGAACGTAAAGCGCTGCTGAGTCACGAGGATGTGAAAGCCCGGGCGTGGAAAACCCTGAAGTGGCAAATTGCCAACGGAATTCAGTATGTCCGCACCCATGTTGACGTCTCTGACCCGACGCTGACGGCATTAAAGGCGATGCTGGAAGTCAAGCAGGAGGTCGCGCCGTGGGTAGACCTGCAGATCGTCGCCTTCCCCCAGGAGGGGATTTTATCCTACCCCGATGGGGAGGCGCTGCTTGAAGAGGCGCTACGGCTTGGGGCCGACGTGGTGGGAGCGATTCCTCACTTTGAATTCACCCGCGAGTATGGCGTTGAATCTTTGCATATTGCCTTCCGTCTGGCGCAGCAATACCAGCGACCGCTGGACATTCACTGCGATGAAATCGACGATGAGCAGTCGCGCTTTGTCGAAACGGTGGCGGCGCTGGCGTTAAAAGAGGGGATTGGCCCACGGGTCACGGCCAGCCACACCACGGCGATGCACTCCTATAACGGCGCTTACACTTCACGGCTGTTTCGTCTGCTGAAGCTTGCGGGAATCAACTTTGTCGCCAACCCGCTGGTGAACATTCATCTTCAGGGGCGGTTTGACGATTATCCGAAGCGGCGCGGGATTACCCGGGTGAAAGAGCTGATGGCGGCGGGGATTAACGTCTGCTTCGGCCACGATGACGTGTTTGACCCGTGGTATCCGCTCGGCACCGGTAATATGCTGCAGGTGCTGCATATGGGGCTGCACGTCTGCCAGCTGATGGGCTATCAGCAGATTAACGATGGCCTGAAGCTGATTACCGATAACAGCGCCCGTACCTTTGGCCTGAGCGATTACGGCATTGTCACGGGTCATCCGGCGAACCTGATTATTCTGCCGGCGGAAAATGGTTTTGAAGCGGTACGTTGCCAGGTGCCGGTGCGTTGGTCGATTCGTCAGGGAAGAGTGATTGCCACTACGCAGCTGGCACAGACGTGGATCCAGACTGACCGCGGGGGAGAGGAGCTGTTCTTTACGCGCAATAGCCCCTTTGCTGATGCAAAGGGGCCACAGGTTTAGTGAGAGGCCGCTGCCGCGTTGTGCTGGCGGTGGCGAGAGACAAAGCCGAGAATAATGCACATGATAAAGACGACGGCGTAGAGACCGTTGGCGGTGTGCAGTGCTGCCAGCGGGCCACTGGCGGCAACGATCGGGCCGGTCACCACGAAGGTCAGCATCGTGCCGATGGTGCCGCAGGTCAGGACAAAGTTCACCAGTTTCGGCGAGGCGACTTTGGTTTGCAGCGAACCGAGGGTGATGAGCGAGGTGTAGATAGCGCTGGAGAAGAAGCCGAGGGTCAGGATAAACCACGGCATATGCTCCGGCGAACCGTTGATAAACAGGTACATCAGCACCGTTGCCAGGCCAGCGAGCACCGTCAGAATACGTTGCAGATCGAAGAAGCGCAGGATGAAGCTGAATGACCACATGCCAATCATGTACGACATCCAGAAATCGCTGACCAGCTTACCGCCATCGGCAAGGCTCATACCCAGCGTCTTGGCATACTCCGGTACCCAGGAGATAAAGCCCAGCTGGCCGAGGATGTAGCACAGCGCGGCGATGGACAGGAACAGCACGCCGATGCCCCATTTTTCTTTCACCACCGGCTGGCTGTCGTGCTGCGCTTTTTTACCCAGTACCGGAAAATCACAGCCAAAAGTCAGAATAAAAATGGCCACATAAACCAGGCCAATGCAGGCATATACCCAGTACCACTCAATGCTGCGCGCCAGCAGGAAGGCGGCGACCATCGGGAAGATCATTCCCGCCATGCTGAAGAAGGAGTCGGTGAACAGCAGACGCGCGCCGCGCTGACGGCCTTCATACATATGGGTGATCAGGAAAGTCCCGATCGACATGGTGATCCCGCTGACCAGCCCCAGCACGAACATGGACGCGGAGAACAGGGCCAGACTGTGGCTGAACATCAGCCCGGCAACGGCCAGCACCATCAGGATAAAGCCAAAACGCAGCTGAGTTTTCAGCGGCACGATCTCCATCAGCCAGGCGTTCAGGAAGATAGAGATCAGGATACCGGCGTTGAGGAATGTAAAGGTGTTGCTCATACTGGAGACGGGCAGATGGAAATAATCGGCGATGTTCCCCATCACCATCCCGGTGACGATCACCAACGCGCCGGTGAGGGCGTAGGAGAAAAAGCTAATCCATGTGAGCTTGATACGGTTGCTGTTAGTCATGACTGGCCTGTGAATAAAAATGTAAAGCGCATTGACTGCGCCAGGGCGGACAGATTTTATTCATTCGAGTGATGTAAGCAAACGTTTATTATGCAATGTGTCATTATTTGCATAGATTAATGTGATGCAGATCGCTTTTATCTTGCGAATAGATGAATGAGCGTCTGGTAACAACTATTTCAGCTACGTAAAATTAGGTAAAAGGCTGGCCCAGGATGCAAAGGCTCTTTAGAATCAAGGCACTTGCTTTTTATTCTGCTCCGTTAAGGAATTCCCATGCTCAAATCAACTCTGGCGGCGGTGGTAGCCGTTTTCGCTATTTCAGCTTTCTCTCCGGCTATGGCAGCGAAGGGCGATCCGCACGTGCTGCTGACGACGTCTGCGGGCAATATTGAGCTGGAGTTAAATAGCCAGAAAGCACCGATTTCCGTGGATAACTTCCTCAAGTACGTTAACAGCGGCTTCTATAACAACACCACCTTCCATCGCGTGATCCCAGGCTTCATGGTGCAGGGCGGCGGCTTTAATGAACAGATGCAGCAAAAGCAGCCGAACCCGCCGATTAAAAACGAAGCTGATAACGGCCTGCGTAATACCCGCGGCACGATCGCCATGGCGCGGACCGCCGATCAGGACAGCGCCACCAGCCAGTTCTTTATCAACATTGCGGACAACGCCTTCCTTGACCACGGACAGCGTGATTTTGGCTACGCGGTCTTCGGCAAAGTGGTGAAGGGGATGGACGTGGCGGATAAAATTTCTCAGGTGCAGACGCACAACGTGGGGCCGTACCAGAATGTACCGTCCAAACCCGTCGTGATCCTGTCAGCGAAAGTTCTGCCGTAATCTCCTCTCTGCGCGCGGGCGACATCGCCCGCGCTGCTGGCCGCTCTGCGTAACCTGAAATTGCTGCTTATACTTGTGGCAAACGGGGGACGATAAGGGAGGCGACCATGCGTTCACTCACCGATAAGCAAAAATCCCAACTCTGGGAACAGACCCGCAATGTGAATTTTCAGGCCAGCCGTCGCCTGGAGGGCGTGGCGATCCCGCTGGTAACGCTGAGCGCCGAGCTGGCGTTGGCGCATCTTGCTGAGCTGAGGAGGCGCTATGAGCAATAAATACGGCGACGATCGCGACCCTTATCTTTATCCCGCTCTTAACGTGATGCGCAACCGCCTTGGCATTCGTCAGGCCCAGCGTCTGGAGGAGGCGGCGTGGGAATTCACCTCCCTGCGGGCGGCAACGCTGGCGCTGGGGCCGCGCGTGCGCGGGTTGCCCTATCTCTGTTTCATCCATCATCAGCTTTATCAGGATATTTTTGACTGGGCGGGGCGCTTCAGAGAAGTCGATATTTACCGGGGCGACACCCCTTTTTGCCATTTTGCGTGGATAGAAAAAGAGGGCAATGCGCTGATGCGCGCGCTTGAAGAGGAGAATTACCTCAGCGGGCTTACTCGCGATGGGTTCGTTGAGCGTCTGAGCTGGTACTACGGCGAAATCAATGTCCTGCATCCGTTCCGCCTGGGGAGCGGCCTGGCGCAGCGGATTTTCTTTGAACAGCTGGCCCTGCACGCCGGCTTTGTACTCGACTGGCGCGATATCGATCCCGACGCCTGGAGCCAGGCTAATCAGCTGGGGGCGATGGGCGATCCACAACCTCTCGAACGGATCTTTAGCAAAGTGGTAAGCGAAGCGTGCGAATCTGAGTAGAATAGCCCGGTTTTGTTTTTTCCGGAGCCACCATGATCCTGCTTATCGACAACTATGACTCTTTCACCTGGAATTTGTACCAGTACTTCTGCGAACTGGGTGCCGAGGTGCTGGTCAGGCGTAATGATGAGCTGACGCTCGAGGAGATAGCGGCGCTGGCGCCGGAGAAAATCGTGATCTCGCCAGGTCCGTGCACCCCGGATGAGTCAGGTATCTCCCTGGCGGTGATTGCACACTATGCCGGCCAGATTCCGCTGCTGGGGGTGTGCCTTGGTCACCAGGCCATCGCCCAGGTCTTTGGCGCCACGATCGTGCGGGCAGCCAAAGTGATGCACGGCAAGACCTCGCCCATTCACCACAACGGGCAAGGGGTATTCCAGGGGCTGAATAATCCGCTGACCGTTACCCGCTACCACTCGCTGTTGATTGACCCGGCGACGCTCCCGGATTGCTTTGAGGTCACGGCCCGCAGCGACAGCGGTGAGATTATGGCGATCCGCCACCGTGAGTGGGATCTCGAAGGGGTACAGTTCCACCCGGAGAGCATTCTTAGCGAGCAGGGGCATCAGCTGCTGGCAAACTTCCTCAACCGGTGATTTGTAGTTGCCATTGATTGATTTTTTATGCATATTTTGTGAGTAGATTATCACAATAATGACTGCATAACGAAGAAGGATGGCATGACATGGCAACTGAGCAACCGGTAATTACCCGCGCCACATTCGATGAAGTTATTCTGCCGATTTATGCACCTGCAGAATTCATCCCGGTAAAAGGTAAAGGTAGCCGCGTATGGGATCAGCAGGGCAAAGAGTACGTTGATTTCGCGGGCGGGATTGCGGTGACGGCATTAGGTCATTGTCATCCGGCTCTGGTCGCGGCGCTGCATGAGCAGGGCGAAACCCTGTGGCACACCAGCAACGTTTTTACCAACGAACCGGCGTTGCGCCTCGGGCGCAAGCTGGTCGATGCCACCTTTGCCGAACGCGTGGTGTTTATGAACTCCGGCACCGAAGCCAACGAAACCGCATTCAAGCTGGCGCGCCATTACACCATTACCCGCCACAGTCCGTATAAGACCAAAATCATCGCCTTCCATAACGCCTTCCACGGCCGGTCGCTGTTTACGGTCTCCGTGGGCGGGCAGCCCAAATATTCCGATGGCTTCGGCCCGAAACCGGCGGATATCGTCCACGTGCCGTTTAACGATCTGCATGCGGTGAAAGCGGTGATGGACGACCATACCTGTGCGGTAGTGGTTGAGCCAATTCAGGGGGAAGGCGGGGTGATGGCCGCGACGCCGGAGTTCCTTAAGGGGCTGCGCGAGCTGTGCGATGAGCACCAGGCGCTGCTGGTGTTTGATGAAGTGCAGTGCGGCATGGGGCGTACCGGTTCGCTGTTCGCGTATATGCATTACGGCGTGACGCCGGATATCCTCACCAGCGCCAAAGCGCTGGGCGGCGGTTTCCCGATTAGCGCCGTCCTGACGACAAACGACATCGCCAGCGCGTTCCATGCCGGCTCCCACGGTTCGACCTACGGCGGTAACCCGCTGGCCTGCGCCGTGGCCGGGGCGGCGTTCGATCTGATCAATACCCCTGAGGTGCTGGAAGGCGTCAACGCGAAGCACGCGCTGTTTGTGCAGCACCTGCAGCAGATTGACGCGCAGTTTGATCTGTTCAGCGACATCCGCGGGATGGGGCTGTTGATTGGCGCCGAGCTTAAGCCGCAGCATCAAGGCCGGGCCCGCGATTTCCTCTATGCGGCGGCGGATGCCGGGGTGATGGTATTAAACGCCGGGCCTGACGTGATGCGCTTTGTTCCTTCACTGGTGATTGACGAAAACGATATTGCCGAAGGGATGGCCCGTTTCGCTCAGGCGGTACAGCGGGTACTTAGCGCTTAACCGCGCGTAGCCAGATGCCATGATGCGGACGCTGACGCCATGCCACCGAGGAGATGGTGTGCATAGTGTTCAGATGATCGAGGATCCGCTGCAGATGCTGCTCCATGGTGCTTAACGGGCCATGGGGCACTTCCGCATTCTGCGACTCCATAATATTGACATCGCCCGCGCTGCCGGGACCGTCAGAGTCCAGCCGCTGTTGACAGCGCTGGAGCGCAATCTCACAGGATTCCAGATAACGCCGGGCCAGCTCCGGGGTCAGCATGTTGTGCTCGCGGGCGAGGGTGGTCATCGCGTTGATATGCTCGACAATAAACTGACTGTGGGTGACCCACAGTTTCATGTCGTCGAGGTATTGCGCGTTAAAACCCGGTTCCTGCATCGCCTGGTTCAACGAATTATACAGCGAGTTATGCGCCTGATTGACGCGCATGCGCTGATAGGCCAGTGCCGGTGCCTGGTGGTCGTCGCTCAGGATAAGCCTGATGGCATCCTGATCGGCCTCCAGCGCGTCATGGGCATTTTTACGCAACAGCCCGCTTTGCCACTGCGGCCACAGCCACACCATTCCGCCAAAGGCGATAAGACAGCCGATGAGGGTATCGATAAGTCTGGCGACAATAAACTGTTCACCGTTTAGCGTCAGCAGCTGCAGGGTATACACCGCGGTGACGGTAAAGCCCACCATCGCCCAGCCATAATGCTTACGAATAATCAGATAGCTCAGCAGCGTGACGATCAGCATCGCGGTCAGCGTATAGCCTTCCGGAACGTGAAAGTGCAGCGTCAGGCCGGCAATCGCCAGCCCGGCGAGGGTACCCGCCGCCCGATGAACAATACGCACCCGCGTCGCGCCGTAGCCGTTTTGGGTGACGAAAAGCACCGTCATCAGAATCCAGTAGGGTTTGGGCAGGTTCAGGGCGCTACCCATCAGGCTGGCGGCGGTGAGCATGACGCAGATGCGCGCGGCGTTGCGCAGCGCCGGCGATTTCAACGAGAGGTAGTTCCTCAGCGCCGGCAGTAACGGCAGACGGCGTTCTTTATCGGCCATCAGATTACGGGCATACAGCGGGCGCTGGGTTCTTAGCACCCGGGCAATACGGCTAAAGTGCCAGGCGCAGAACTGCCCGACCGGGTTATCGGGATGCTGCGAGGCGATTTTCTCCAGCGCGCCGATTTGCTTGTCCATATTAAAGCGCTGCGGATAACGATGATAAAGGATGTCATCCGCCAGTACCCGCAGGCGGGCGGCAACGGTTTGCGCATTCCAGCGAATCACCGCTTCCGCATGGCTGCGTTCCACCAGCTTTTGTACTTCTTCGGGCTGATGCAGGCTGACGGAGATATGTTCCTGAAGATCCAGCGCCACCTGAAACGCCCGCAGCAGGCGTTTGTGGTCATTGTGTTGATTTGCCGCCAGCATATGCATCTGCTGATAGCACTGGGTGATCAGGTCCACGACCTTCTGCTGGCGGATGAGCAGCGGCGGCAGCGAGGTGGCCGGATCGATATGCTGAGTCAACAGGCTGTATTTGGCTTCGCAGTAGTTGGCCAGCTCGCGATAGAGCAGGCTTAGCGATTCACGTAGCGGCTGTTCGCGCCAAAGCCAGAACCAAAACCAGTTAAACAGGCCGTACCACAACGTGCCGAGAGCATAGATCAGCAGCGGCTCCCAGACAGGCATATTCCCGGCAAGGCTCAGAGTGAAGATCGCGGCAATCAGCGAGGCGGGCAAGAGTCTGGCGTGCAGGGAGCTGATTTCTGCCGTGACGCCAAGGAGTAGCGCCAGGCCGCTGAGAATTAACGGTAACGGGATATCCTGCTGCAGCAGCAGCTGGACGACCAGACTACAGCCGGCAAACAGGGAGCCGCCGACGATCAGGCGTTTAAAAAAGCGCTTATGCGGCGTGTCCAGACCGGCGACGTTGCAACAGGCAGGCACCAGCGAGAACAGCAGACCCTGTTGTAAATGACCGAGCAGGAGTCCGATTGCGACAGGCAAGCACAGCACCAGCGTTTGCCGCAGTGCATAGTTGACTTCCGGGTGGTAAATCAGCCTGCGCCACATCGAGGGGAAACAAAAACGGCGTATTGTGGGTACAACACGCCGTTTTATCGACTTAACGGGTACCGTAAACGACGATGGTTTTACCGTGCGCAGAGATCAGATTCTGATCTTCCAGCATCTTCAGAATACGGCCAACGGTTTCACGGGAACAGCCCACGATCTGACCGATTTCCTGACGGGTAATTTTAATTTGCATCCCGTCCGGGTGGGTCATGGCGTCCGGTTGTTTCGCCAGGTTCAGCAGCGTCTGAGCGATACGGCCGGTAACGTCGAGGAAGGCGAGGTTACCCACTTTTTCTGAGGTTACCTGCAGACGACGAGCCATCTGCGATGACAGACGCATCAGAATATCCGGGTTTACCTGGATCAGCTGACGGAATTTTTTGTAGGAGATTTCGGCCACTTCACATGCGGTTTTCGCACGTACCCAGGCGCTACGCTCCTGGCCTTCTTCAAACAAGCCTAATTCACCGATGAAATCGCCCTGGTTGAGGTAAGAGAGGATCATCTCTTTACCCTCTTCATCCTTGATGAGCACAGCCACAGAGCCTTTGACGATGTAGTACAACGTTTCTGCTTTTTCACCCTGGTGGATCAGCGTGCTTTTAGATGGGTACTTATGAATATGGCAATGAGACAAGAACCATTCGAGGGTAGGGTCTGTTTGCGGTTTGCCAAGCACCATGCGCGGTTATCCTCTGTTATAAGCTATCTCCGGGTGCCGACACTACACGGCATCCGGGCATGCAATCGTATTGTTTCCCTATGCCTGGGAAACGGCTGGTGAGTTTTCTTCAGCCTGTAATGTGAACTCCTCTGCATACATGCAGTACATCAATGTAATACTGTAGCATCCCGACTGTTTTAGCATAGCTTTCGCCGCATGTCTCCTGGTGTCTCGCTTCAGCATGACGCAGGTCGCCTTCCGTTGCGAGAATTGTTATGTGCGCGTAATCTGTCAGGAAAATTGCAACCTTGGAGTTAAATTTTATGCAAGCTCGTGTGAAATGGGTTGAAGGGTTAACCTTCATCGGAGAGTCCGCGTCAGGCCACCAGGTTCTGATGGACGGTAACTCCGGGGATAAAGCGCCAAGCCCGATGGAGATGGTGCTGATGGCGGCGGGCGGATGCAGCGCGATCGATGTGGTGTCGATTTTGCAGAAAGGGCGTCACAATGTGAGCAACTGTGAAGTGAAGCTGACGTCTGAACGCCGGGAAGAGGCGCCGCGCCTGTTTACCCATATCAACATGCATTTTATCGTCACCGGAAATGAGCTGAAAGAGGCGGCCGTCGCTCGTGCGGTGGACCTGTCGGCGGAGAAATACTGCTCGGTGGCGCTGATGCTGCAAAAAGCGGTGAATATCACCCACACCTATGAAGTGGTGGAAGGCTAAGCAGCCTTTCCCGGAGAGCGGCGCAAACGCCTTATCCGGGAGCCGTGAGTGAAGGACGAAAACCCCGCTTAGCGCCAGGCGCCCGGGGTTTTTTAACGTGGTTAACTGATTTTCTTCCCTTCCATCAGCCGTTCGACCAGCGGCGCCATGATGAGCTCCATTGCCAGCCCCATCTTTCCGCCCGGCACCACCAGCGTATTGATATGCGAGATAAACGACCCCTGCAGCATCGCTAACAGCCACGGGAAATCGATATCCTGCAGATTGCGGAAATGAATCACCACAAAGCTTTCATCCAGCGACGGGATGCCTTTCGCCGCAAACGGGTTGGAAGTATCGACGGTGGGGACGCGCTGGAAGTTGATATGGGTACGCGAGAACTGCGGGGTGATGAAGTTGATATAGTCTTCCATCGAACGCACCACGGAGTCCATCACCGCTTCACGGGAATGGCCGCGTTCGCTGGTATCGCGGATCAGCTTCTGAATCCACTCCAGATTGACGATCGGCACTACGCCGACCAGCAGGTCGACATGCTGTGCCACGTTGTGCTGCGGCGTTACCACGCCACCGTGCAGGCCCTCATAAAACAGGATATCGGTAGGTTCCGGTAGCGGCTGCCATGGCGTAAACGTACCTGGCACCTGATTCCACGGCACCGCTTCATCATAGGTATGCAGATATTTCCGCGACTGGCCGGTGCCGTTGCGCCCGTATTCGAGAAAGGTATTTTCGAGCAGGCTGAAGTCGTTCGCTTCCGGACCGAAATAGCTGATGTGCTTTCCCTGATCGCGCGCTTTGCGGATCGCCATGTCCATTTCCGGGCGGGTATAGCGATGAAAGCTATCGCCTTCTACTTCGGCGGCGCGCAGGTTCAGCTGCGCGAAGATTTTACGAAAGGCGAGGCTGGTGGTCGTGGTTCCCGCGCCGCTGGAGCCTGTGACGGCAATCACCGGATGTTTGGCAGACATAACAACTCCCAGATTAAACGATGGTGTGGCGCCGCCTTAGCCGTGAAACTGCTTGCGGGGCATGATGTTGACCGTCTCGTGCAGTTCTGACCACACCAGCACGGCTTCTCCGCTTCTCAATTGTTGTTTGACGTCGGCGACTTTATCCGCCAGCGAGCGTTCATGTTCACCATAATCGGTGCCTTCGCGCAACACAAAGCTTTCGATCAGGTTATCCAGCGTTTCGGGATCCAGATCGTGCCAGGGAATAATCATTTTTGTGCTCCTAACCAACGGGTTAACCAGTCCGGAATCCGTTTTTCCAGCCACATTTCCGGCTTGCGTAGCGTGCCGCCGACAAACCCGACGTGGCCGCCTTGCTCCGTCAGCTGATATTCCACATTAGCCGGCAGCCGTTCCTGCGGCGGGATGGAGTGGTGATCCATAAAAGGATCGTCCTTGGCGTGAATGATCAGCGTCGGCCTGGTGATATCGCTTAAGCGCGGCATCGCACTGCACTGGCGGTAGTAGTCCAGCGCATCCGCAAAACCGTGAATTTTGGCGGTAATCATATCGTCAAACTCACGGATACGGCGCATGCCTTTAAGCTGACGTAAATCAACCGGCAGTGAGCCAGGATAAGCCTTTAGCTTACGCGCGGCGTTGGCCTTTAGCAGGTTAAGCAGGTAGCGCTGATAGACCCGGGAGAAGCCCTTATCCATATGGTAGCTGCAGGCTTCCAGCATGAAGGGGGCCGATACGATCACCGCCGCATCGAGCGGAACGTTATCCCCTTCTTTGGCCAGCAGGCAGCCCAGCATATTCCCCCCCAGCGAATAACCGACCGCGGCGGTAGGGACGACGCCGAACTCGCGGCGCAGCCAGTGCAGGAACCAGGTGCCATCCTCGGTTTCGCCTGAATGATAGATGCGGTTGTTACGGTTAGGTTCGCCGCTACAGCCGCGAAAATGCATGACCACGCCGAGCCAGCCGCGCTGCATCGCCGCATGAATAAGGCCGTGGGCATACGGGCTATGCAAGCTGCCTTCCAGACCATGAAACACGACCAGCCGCGGTTTGTGCTGCGCCTGAACGGGGTTTTCGCTCCACGCCAGATCGACAAAATCACCGTCCGGCAGCTCGAGACGCTGCCAGTGCGGCGTGAAGCCTAGCTTACGGCGGATCAGGCGTGGCAGCATGGTTTGCAGATGACGATTGCCCACGCCGCGCATCGGGTGAAACTCGCGCGAATCATCGGCGGGGGGAGTCATTTCTGTAGGGGTGATTTCAACCATAGCACCAGAGCAATTAAGAAACTTGAGAACATTATACCGCGCATGAAGTGCGCAGGTTAGACGATATGTGGTCTTGTCGCCAGCGCTATAGGTTACACGAAATTGAGCCGGGTGATGACTGGCGTGCGCGCTGTCAGTAATTAACGCCGCCGGGAGTCTACAGGTTGCGGGTCGCTCTGCCGGGAGAGATCAAACCTGTACTGTCGAAAGCGATCTCCTGCAGTTTGCAAAAAATGCCACCGCGTTTTCATCAGGTGACCACGTTGATTAGCCGCCAGTTGCCACGCCTGTATTGCGTTTATCAGGGCGATAACGCCCTGCAGGCTATGGCGGAGAACCGCGCCGGAGAAACAGCCATCTGACGAAAGATGGCTGCGCGATGGGCTTAAAACATGCTGTTACCGCTGGCCGTTTTTTCCGGAACGGTCTGGATAACGTCCCAGTGCTCAACGATCTTGTTTTGCGCATCGAGGCGGAAAATATCGATTATCGCGCGGGTCACTCCTGGCTCGCGACCGGTGGAGGCAACGTGCAGAACCACATAGTCGCCGTCGACAATCACCCGCTTAATTTCGCTATGGGAGTTCGGGAACTTATCTTTCAGAAAGGCGATAAACTGGCGAAAGCCTTCGGGTCCGTTCTGCGCACCGGGGTTGTGCTGGATATACTCCTTGCCGAGGTAGGTTTTAGCGGCATCAAAGTCTTTATCGTTCAGCGCCTTATTATAAAAAGCGATGACATTTTCTTTATTCTTTAATTCACTCCCGGTGTAGGCGGCAAAGGCGGTATGGCTCAGGGCGCAAAGGAGTGAGAGGGAGATAAGCGTTTTTTTAACCATGGCAATTCCTCTTCGCAGATGAGTGGCGGTCGTTGGCAGGGGCCAATAACGGCGCGCTGCCATAAACCGCGCCGTTGCGTTTAAACTCTTGTCTTAGCATAGGCCGCCTCAGCCTTCCATCAGCATCTGTTCCAGCTGCTCCTGGGCATCCAGCCAGGCCATTTCGCACTCTTCCAGCCCGGATTTCGCGCTGGCCTGCTGCTGCAGACAGGCGGTCAGCTCCGCTTTGCGGGAGGCGTCATACAGGCCGCTGTCGCCTAACTTCTCTTCTGCCTCGGCGAGCCGGGCGTTAAGCTTATCCATCTCTTTTTCGAGGCGGGCAATCTCTTTGCGTAGCGGCTGGGTGAGGGTCCGCAGTTCGGCTTCCCGGCGCTTCTGGTCTTTACGGGCCTGAGCGCTGTTGCCGTTATCTTTTACGGCTTCTGACGACGGGCTTTCCTGCTTTTGCGAATCGCTGAGCCACTGCTGATAGTCCTCGAGGTCGCCATCGAACTGTTCGACTTTACCGTCGTGTACGAGGTAGAGATCGTCGGTGGTGGAACGTATCAGATGGCGATCGTGCGAGACCACCACCAGCGCGCCTTCGAAATCAATCAGCGCTTCGGTTAAAGCCTGGCGCATATCGAGGTCGAGGTGGTTGGTCGGTTCATCCAGCAGCAGGAGGTTAGGGCGCTGCCAGACGATTAACGCCAGCACCAGACGCGCTTTTTCACCGCCGGAGAAGCGCTGCGTCTCTTCGTTGACCTTGTCACTCTGGAAGCCAAAACCGCCGAGGTAGTCGCGTAGCTTCTGCTCCAGCTCCTGCGGCGCCAGCCGCGCCAGATGCTGCAATGGCGATTCGTCCGCCCGCAGGAACTCCAGCTGATGCTGGGCAAAGTAGCCAAGCTTGATGCCTTTCGCCAGGCCAATCTCACCGTGCAGCGGCTGGAGTTCACCGGCCAGCAGCTTGATCAGCGTTGATTTACCGGCACCGTTGCGGCCTAACAACCCGATCCGCGAACCGGGGACCAGATTCAGCTTGATGGAATCCAGAATGATACGCTCACCATAACCGGCGCTGACCTTTTCCATTTTCAGCAGCGGGTTGGGCAGGCTCTCCGGAGCGCGGAAGCTAAAGTGGAACGGGTTATCAACGTGCGCCGGGGCGATAAGCTCCATGCGCTCCAGCATCTTAATACGGCTTTGCGCCTGCTTGGCCTTGGTGGCTTTGGCGCGAAAACGGTCAATGTAGCTTTGCAGATGGGCGACGCGCAGCTGCTGGCTTTCATACATTGACTGCTGCTGTGACAGGCGGGTGGCGCGCTGCACTTCAAACGAGCTGTAGTTGCCGGTGTATTCGAACATCGTTTGCTGTTCGATATGAATAATTTTATCAACGATCGGATCGAGGAAGTCGCGATCGTGCGAGATCAGAATCAACGTGCCGGTATAGCCTTTAAGCCATTTTTCCAGCCAGATGACCGCGTCGAGATCGAGGTGGTTGGTTGGTTCATCAAGCAGCAGCAGATCGGAGCGGCAAATCAGCGCCTGCGCAAGGTTCAGGCGCATACGCCAGCCGCCGGAAAAGTCGCTGACCGGGCGTTCGAGCTGTTCATTGCTGAAGCCGAGTCCGTACAGCAGGCTGGCCGCGCGCGCGCGGATGGTCCAGGCATCGATGGCATCCAGCTTACCGTGCACCGTCGCGATGGCATGGCCATCATTACGCTCATTGGCCTGATGTAAATCGGCCTCGAACTGGCGGTATTCGCGATCGCCGTCGATGACATACTCAATGGCCGGCTGCGCCAGGGCCGGGGTTTCCTGATTCACCCACGCCAGTTGCCAGGTGCCCGGAAAGGTCATACTGCCGCCGTCGGCGCTAATCTCGTTTTTCAAAAGCGATAGCAGCGTGGATTTACCGCAGCCGTTTTTACCCACCAGACCGACCTTCTGTCCAGGGTTGATGGTGGCGGTGGCGTTGTCCAGAAGGACCCGTACGCCGCGACGAATTTGTAACGAGGAGAAAACAATCATAAGGCGCCGTATGTTCTGACTATGTTAGTTTGTCATTATGATAATGTAATGTGGCAGCAAGTTGCTCCACCGGGCCGCAATGGTAGCCCAAAACGAAGACGATACACAAAGTCATTCTGGTTGCGTCGGGACGCAGCCGTTATACAGGCCACCAGAAGACATTCGGGAGGGGAATGATGTCTCAGACAGCGAAGGTTTTGCTGCTGTATGCCCACCCAGAATCTCAGGATTCCGTGGCCAACCGGGTTTTACTTGAACCGGCATTACAGTTGCCAAACGTCACCGTGCACGACCTTTATGCGCACTACCCAGATTTTTTTATCGATATTGCCCATGAGCAGGATCTCCTGCGTCAGCATGAGGTGATCGTTTTTCAGCATCCGCTCTATACGTGGAGCTGTCCGGCGCTGCTGAAAGAGTGGCTGGACAGAGTCCTGACCCGCGGCTTTGCCAGCGGCGCCGGAGGGAATCAGCTCGCGGGAAAGTACTGGCGCAGCGTGATTACTACCGGGGAGCCGGAGAGCGCCTACCGACGTGACGCCAACCGTTATCCAATGAACGATATTCTGCGTCCTTTTGAACTGACCGCCGGCATGTGCCGGATGCACTGGATGAGCCCGATTATTGTCTACTGGGCCCGTCGGCAATCGCCTGACGACCTGAAAAGCCATGCGCGTGCTTATCGTGACTGGCTGGCTAACCCCATCGCGGCAGGAGGGAATAATGGCGGGAGCTGATCTGCTGTTAGCTGGAGTGCTATTTCTGTTTTCTGCCGTGGTTGCGGTGCCGCTGGCCGCCAGGCTCGGCATCGGCGCGGTGTTAGGCTATCTGCTGGCCGGTATTGCGATTGGCCCGTGGGGGCTGGGATTTATCAGCGATGTCGATGAGATTTTGCATTTCTCCGAACTGGGCGTCGTGTTTCTGATGTTTATCATCGGGCTTGAGCTCAACCCGGCGAAACTCTGGCGCCTGAGAAGTTCTATCTTTGGCGTCGGGGCGGCGCAGGTGGTATTAAGCGCGGGGATCCTCGGCGGCCTGCTGATCCTCACCGGTTTTACCTGGCAAGCGGCGGTGGTTGGCGGTATTGGCCTGGCGATGTCGTCAACGGCGATGGCGCTGCAGCTGATGCGCGAGAAAGGAATGAGCCGTAGCGAATCCGGGCAACTGGGGTTTTCGGTGCTGCTGTTTCAGGATCTTGCCGTAATTCCTGCCCTGGCTCTGGTACCGCTGTTAGCCGGTTCCGGCGACGACCATTTTGATTGGGTTAAGATTGGGATGAAGGTGCTGGCCTTCGCAGGCATGCTGGTTGGCGGCCGTTACCTGCTCCGACCGGTGTTCCGTTTTATCGCCGCTTCCGGCGTTCGCGAGGTATTTACCGCCGCGACGCTGCTGCTGGTGCTGGGTTCGGCTCTGTTTATGGATGCGCTCGGCCTGTCGATGGCGCTGGGCACCTTTATCGCCGGCGTCCTGTTGGCTGAGAGTGAATATCGCCACGAGCTGGAGATCGCCATTGAGCCGTTTAAAGGGCTGTTGCTCGGGTTATTCTTTATCTCCGTCGGGATGGCGTTGAATCTGGGCGTGCTGTACACCCATTTACTTTGGGTGGCGGCTAGCGTCGCCGCGCTGGTGGCGGTAAAAAGCCTGGTGCTGTATGTCCTGGCGCGGGTATATGGTCTGCGGAGCTCGGAACGGATGCAGTTTGCCGGAGTGTTGAGCCAGGGGGGCGAATTCGCCTTTGTGCTATTCTCGATGCCCGCCTCGCTGCGGCTCTTTGAAAACGATCAGATGGCGTTGTTGCTGGTGACGGTTACGCTGTCGATGATGACCACGCCGTTGCTGATGACACTCATCGATAACGTCCTCTCCCGGCGCTTTAACCCGTCGGAGGAGGAAGATGAGGTCCCGTGGGTCGAAGACGATAAACCGCAGGTCATTATTGTCGGGTTTGGCCGCTTCGGGCAGGTAATCGGCCGTTTGTTGATGGCCAATAAAATGCGTATTACCGTGCTGGAGCGCGATATCAGTGCGGTTAACCTGATGCGCAAGTATGGCTATAAAGTCTATTTTGGCGACGCGACGCAGCTGGAGCTGCTGCGCTCGGCGGGAGCGGAAGATGCGCAGTCGATCGTTATCACCTGTAACGAGCCGGAAGATACCATGAAGCTGGTGGAGATGTGCCAGCAGCATTTCCCGCATCTGAATATCCTGGCGCGCGCGCGTGGTCGCGTTGAGGCCCATGAGCTGCTGCAGGCCGGCGTCGTGCAATTCTCACGTGAAACGTTTTCCAGTGCGTTAGAGCTGGGGCGTAAGGCGTTGATTAGCGTAGGTATGCATCCACACCAGGCGCAGCGTGCGCAGCTGCACTTTCGTCGGCTGGATATGCGAATGCTTCGTGAGTTAATGCCGGTCAATACTGATACTCTGCAGGTATCACGCGTCCGGGAAGCTCGCCGGGAGCTGGAAGAGATTTTCCAGCGCGAGATGCAGAAAGAGAGCAGGCAGCTTGACGGCTGGGATGAGTTTGAATAAAGGGTCAAATGATTATGGCAGTGCGTAAACGTTTTATTGCCGGCGCAAAGTGTCCGGCGTGCCAGGCGCAGGATTCACTGGCGATGTGGCGTGAGAATAATGTCGATATTGTTGAGTGTGTTAAGTGTGGCCACCAGATGCGCGAGGCGGATAAAGAGGCGCGCGAGCACGTACGCAAAGATGAGCAGGTGATTGGCATTTTTCATCCGGACTAGCGTTATCGGCCGCCTTTTTTTAAGCTAGAGGGTACACGGCTGCAGAATTCCGCTACAATCTGCGCCACTATTCTTCCCATGCTCAGGAGATATCATGAAAGTAGCAAAAGACCTGGTGGTCAGCCTGGCCTATCAGGTACGTACAGAAGACGGTGTGTTGGTTGATGAGTCTCCGGTAAGCGCGCCGCTGGACTACCTGCATGGTCACGGCTCCCTGATTTCCGGCCTGGAAAACGCGCTGGATGGTCATGAAGTGGGCGACAAATTTGACGTCGAAGTCGGCGCTAACGATGCGTACGGCCAGTACGACGAAAACCTGGTTCAGCGTGTTCCTAAAGACGTCTTCATGGGCGTTGATGAACTGCAGGTCGGTATGCGTTTCCTGGCGGAAACCGACCAGGGTCCGGTTCCGGTTGAAATCACCGAAGTTGATGACGACCACGTGGTGGTTGACGGTAACCACATGCTGGCTGGCCAGAACCTGAAGTTCAACGTTGAAGTGGTCGCAATTCGCGAAGCGACGGCGGAAGAGCTGGAGCACGGCCACGTCCACGGTGCCCACGGCCACGATCATGACCACGATCATGATGGTTGCTGCGGCGGTCACGGCCATGATCACGACCACGGTCACGAACATGGTAAAGGCGGTTGTGGTAACGGCGGCTGCGGCTGCCACTAATACCCGTCGTCTTTCAAGCCGCAGGCGCGTAGGCTTTGCTTTCAGCCGCCGGTGACATAGTTCGCTATGCTTGCGGGGATTGTTAAGCTGCCGCCTGCCTGTGACTCGAAATTTTTAGGGTATGCAATCCGGTAGAGGTAGCGCTGCCGGATATAAAAAAGCGGGGAAACCCGCTTTTTTTACGCCTCAATCTCAATAATGCGGAGGGGGTGTTTCTTCAGCCTGTGATGCGATGTGCGATGATTGGGTGGCTTTCAATTTTTCAACCATCAGTCGCATATGTTCCCGCATCTTCGCCATTTCGATCTCATGGGCGGTGACGGTCTTGTTGAGGTCTTCAATGGTGATTTCCTGAAACGCCAGCCGGCTTTCCAGCTCCGCCAGGCGACTCTCCAGTGTACTGTTGTGCATGAGTAACCTCTTCTGTCTTATCTCGCGGGCGGATTCTACTGAACTTTCACCATCCGTGCAGTAAGGTAACGTAAGACAGGAAACTAATTTATACAAAAATAGTCTGAAAAGTGGCGATATTCAGGAAGGTCCGTATGTAGATTTGTCCTGCAACGTTCTATAGTACGTTTTTTGCTTTTTAAGATAACCTGGGGTGAGATGCCCCGGCCCTGGAGAAATGGATGAAATCACTGTTTAAAGTAACGCTGCTGGCGACCACGATGGCTGTCGCCCTGAATGCACCGCTGACCTTTGCGGCTGATACTGCTGCGAAGACGGCCCCTGCAACGGATAGCAAAGCGGCATTTAAAAATGACGATCAAAAATCCGCTTATGCGCTAGGTGCATCCCTGGGACGTTACATGGAAAACTCCCTGACTGAACAAGAAAAACTGGGCATCAAGCTGGATAAAGATCAGCTGATCGCGGGCGTACAGGACGCTTTTGCTAATAAGAGCAAGCTGTCCGACCAGGAGATCGAACAGACTCTGCAAACCTTCGAGACTCGCGTAAAAACCGCTGCCCAGCAGAAAATGGAAAAAGACGCTTCTGAGAACGATGCTAAAGGCAAAGCCTATCGCGACACCTTCGCGAAACAGAAGGGCGTGAAAACGTCTAAATCCGGCCTGCTGTACAAAGTTGAGAAAGAAGGTACCGGTGATGCGCCGAAAGACAGCGATACGGTGGTCGTGAACTACAAAGGTACGCTGATTGACGGTAAAGAGTTCGACAACTCCTACACCCGTGGCGAGCCGCTCTCCTTCCGTCTGGATGGCGTGATCCCAGGCTGGACCGAAGGCCTGAAAAATATCAAGAAAGGCGGGAAAATCCAGCTGGTGATTCCGCCGGATCTGGCTTACGGCAAAACCGGCGTACCGGGTATTCCGGCTAACTCCACGCTGGTCTTCGACGTAGAACTGCTGGATATCAAACCGGCACCGAAAGCCGATGCCAAGCCGGAAGCCGCCGCTGAAGCACAAGGCGCAGACGCTAAGAAGTAATCTGGTTTAAGCCGCCGCCCTTACAGGCGGCGGCTTTTTTATTTGGGGCAGATATAATTAAAACTGGAAAGTGCCTCAAGCGCTGTATTACTTTAGATAGCTTAATCTTAATAATGATGATGAGCCTGCCCTGACAAGCTACACTTCATCCTTCAAGCTGCCCCTACGTTGGCTGCATCCGCTTATTCCGGCAACCCACTGGAATCAGCCCTGGGAATGGATAAGAGATAACCTTGTCTCTTACCGCAACCAGCCGCCGGCTGGTCAAATTCGTTATTGACGAATTTGTCTCAGACTTGCCGCCTCAACGCACCTTGAACGGTTTGGTGTAAAAAATGACAGGCTCCTGAAAAGGAGTGCTTTTTTTCATGTCCAGGTCGCTTTTAACCAACGAAACCAGTGAGCTTGACCTGCTGGATCAACGTCCTTTCGACCAGACCGACTTCGATATCCTAAAATCCTATGAAGCGGTGGTGGACGGGTTAGCGATGCTCATTGGTTCCCATTGTGAGATCGTGTTGCATTCTTTACAGGATCTGAAATGCTCCGCTATCCGCATCGCCAACGGTGAACATACCGGTCGTCAAATCGGCTCGCCTATCACCGATCTCGCACTGCGTATGCTGCATGATATGACGGGCGCCGATAGCAGCGTGTCCAAATGCTACTTTACGCGCGCCAAAAGCGGCGTCCTGATGAAGTCTGTGACGATCGCGATTCGCAACCGCGAACATCGGGTGATCGGCCTGCTGTGCATCAACATGAATCTTGATGTCCCGTTCTCCCAGATAATGAGCACCTTTATTCCGCCGGAAACGCCGGAGGTGAACTCTCAGGTCAACTTTGCCTCGTCTGTCGACGACCTGGTCGCACAAACGCTGGAATTCACGATTGAAGAAGTGAATGCCGATCGCAACGTGTCCAATAATGCTAAAAATCGTCAGATTGTGCTGAACCTCTACGAGAAAGGGATCTTTGATATCAAAGACGCCATCAACCAGGTCGCCGATCGGCTGAATATCTCTAAACACACGGTGTACCTCTATATCCGCCAGTTCAAGAGCGGCGATTTCCAGGGGCTCGATAAGTAATGCGTTTTGCCATCACGGTGACGGGGCCGGCCTACGGTACGCAGCAGGCCAGCAGCGCCTGGCAGTTTGCCCAGGCGGTTGTCCAGGAGGGGCACGAGTTAAGCTGCGTGTTCTTCTATCGCGAAGGCGTCTACAACGCCAACCAGCTGACGGCGCCAGCCAGCGATGAGTTCGACCTGGTACGCGCCTGGCAGCGGCTGCATGACGAGCATGCGGTTGCGTTGCACATCTGCGTGGCGGCAGCGTTGCGCCGCGGGGTGACCGATGAGCGGGAAGCCAGGCAACTGGGCTTAGCGGGTCATAACCTGCAACCTGGATTCACGCTGAGCGGCCTGGGCGCGCTGGCTGAAGCCTCGTTAACCTGCGATCGGATGGTGCAGTTCTGATGAAACGCGTAGCCTTTGTTTTTACTTCCGCCCCTCACGGGAGCGCCGCGGGTAGGGAAGGTCTGGATGCGCTGCTGGCAACCTCAGCCCTGACCGATGAGCTCGGCGTTTTCTTTGTCGGCGATGGGGTATTCCAGATTCTGGCGGGGCAGCAACCATCGACGGTGCTTGCGCGCGACTATATCGCCACCTTTAAGCTTCTGCCGCTGTATGATATTGAACAGTGCTGGATGTGCGCCGCTTCGGCCCGTGAACGCGGCCTGAGCCCTTCCGCCGCACTGGTGGTTGATGCCGCGTGGCTGGAACCCGAAGCGCTGCGCGCCCGACTCGATGATTTCAATGTGATCTTGCGTTTCTGAGGCCTGAATGCTCCACACTCTCAGCACTTCCCCGTGGCATACCGATCTGCGCGCAATGCTGCGCCTGGTCAAGGATGGTGACGATCTTCTGCTGCTTTCCGATGGCGTCATCGCGGCTATCGCCGGTGGACAGTTCCTTGAAATCCTGCAGTCTGCCCCCATAACCATTCATGCTCTGCAGGACGATATCAATGCCCGCGGGCTGGCTGGTCAAATTGCGGACAGTGTCGTCAGGGTTGGCTATACTGATTTCGTCAGACTATCGGTCAAACATCCAGGTCAGTTGTCCTGGTAATGGCGGGATCGTTGTATATTTCTTGACACCTTTTCGGCACCGCCCTAAAATTCTGCGTCCTCATATTACATGAGGCGATTTATTACGTGTTTACGAAGCAAAAGCTAAAACCAGGAGCTATTTAATGGCAACAATTAACCAGCTGGTACGCAAACCACGCGCACGCAAAGTTGCAAAGAGCAACGTGCCTGCACTGGAAGCCTGCCCGCAGAAACGTGGCGTATGTACTCGCGTATATACTACCACTCCTAAAAAACCGAACTCCGCACTGCGTAAAGTTTGCCGTGTTCGTCTGACTAACGGTTTCGAAGTCACCTCCTACATCGGTGGTGAAGGTCACAACCTGCAGGAACACTCCGTGATCCTGATCCGTGGCGGTCGTGTAAAAGACCTTCCGGGTGTTCGTTACCACACCGTTCGTGGTGCGCTTGACTGCTCCGGCGTTAAAGACCGTAAGCAAGCTCGCTCCAAGTATGGCGTGAAGCGTCCTAAGGCTTAATGGTTCTCCGTTAAGTAAGGCCAAACGTTTTAAATTAATGTCAAACTAAACTCTTTGAGTTTTGGACAATCCTGAATTAACAACGGAGTATTTCCATGCCACGTCGTCGCGTCATTGGTCAGCGTAAAATCCTTCCAGATCCTAAGTTCGGATCAGAACTGCTGGCAAAATTCGTCAATATCCTGATGGTAGATGGTAAAAAATCTACTGCAGAAGCAATCGTATACAGCGCGCTGGAGACCCTGGCTCAGCGCTCTGGTAAAAATGAACTGGAAGCTTTCGAAGTCGCTCTGGACAACGTTCGTCCGACCGTCGAAGTTAAGTCCCGCCGCGTAGGTGGTTCTACTTACCAGGTTCCAGTTGAAGTCCGTCCGGTTCGTCGTAATGCCCTGGCAATGCGTTGGATCGTAGAAGCTGCTCGTAAACGTGGTGATAAATCCATGGCTCTGCGTCTGGCGAACGAACTTTCTGATGCTGCAGACAACAAAGGTACTGCAGTTAAGAAACGTGAAGACGTTCACCGCATGGCAGAAGCCAACAAGGCGTTCGCACACTACCGTTGGTAATCCCTTCGGAGTCATAGTCACCAGGCGGGCGCTTCAGGTAAGTCGCCCGTGCTGGATAACTTAACTGAACGCCTAAAGAAACAAACGAGGAATCAAATGGCTCGTACAACACCCATCGCACGCTACCGTAACATCGGTATCAGTGCGCACATCGACGCCGGTAAAACCACTACTACCGAACGTATTCTGTTCTACACCGGTGTAAACCACAAAATCGGTGAAGTTCATGACGGCGCAGCAACCATGGACTGGATGGAGCAGGAGCAGGAGCGTGGTATTACCATCACCTCCGCAGCGACTACTGCATTCTGGTCTGGTATGGCTAAGCAGTATGAACCGCATCGCGTTAACATCATCGACACCCCGGGGCACGTTGACTTCACTATCGAAGTAGAACGTTCCATGCGTGTTCTTGATGGTGCAGTAATGGTTTACTGCGCAGTTGGTGGTGTTCAGCCGCAGTCTGAAACCGTATGGCGTCAGGCAAACAAATATAAAGTTCCGCGCATTGCGTTCGTTAACAAAATGGACCGCATGGGTGCGAACTTCCTGAAAGTTGTTGGTCAGATCAAAACCCGTCTGGGCGCGAACCCGGTTCCGCTGCAGCTGGCAATTGGTGCTGAAGAAGGTTTCACCGGTGTTGTTGACCTGGTGAAAATGAAAGCCATCAACTGGAACGAAGAAGACGCAGGCGTCACCTTCACTTATGAAGATATCCCGGCAGACATGCAGGAACTGGCTGAAGAATGGCACCAGAACCTGATCGAGTCCGCTGCAGAAGCTTCTGAAGAGCTGATGGAGAAATACCTGGGTGGTGAAGAACTGACTGAAGAAGAGATCAAGAAAGCTCTGCGTCAGCGCGTTCTGAACAATGAAATCATCCTGGTAACCTGTGGTTCTGCGTTCAAGAACAAAGGTGTGCAGGCGATGCTGGATGCGGTAATTGATTACCTGCCATCCCCGGTTGATGTTCCTGCGATCAACGGTATTCTGGACGACGGTAAAGACACGCCGGCCGAACGTCACGCTAGCGATGAAGAGCCGTTTGCTGCTCTGGCATTTAAAATTGCTACCGACCCGTTCGTGGGTAACCTGACCTTCTTCCGTGTGTACTCCGGTGTGGTTAACTCTGGTGATACCATCCTGAACTCCGTGAAATCTGCACGTGAGCGTTTCGGTCGTATCGTTCAGATGCACGCTAACAAACGTGAAGAGATCAAAGAAGTTCGCGCGGGCGACATCGCTGCAGCTATCGGTCTGAAAGACGTCACTACTGGTGATACCCTGTGTAACCCAGATGCGCCGATCATTCTGGAGCGTATGGAATTCCCTGAGCCGGTAATCTCCATCGCCGTTGAACCGAAAACCAAAGCTGACCAGGAAAAAATGGGTCTGGCTCTGGGCCGTCTGGCTAAAGAAGACCCGTCTTTCCGCGTATGGACTGACGAAGAATCTAACCAGACTATTATCGCCGGTATGGGTGAGCTGCACCTCGACATCATCGTTGACCGTATGAAGCGTGAATTCAACGTTGAAGCGAACGTCGGTAAACCTCAGGTTGCTTACCGCGAAGCGATTCGCGCGAAAGTTACCGATATCGAAGGTAAACACGCCAAGCAGTCTGGTGGTCGCGGTCAGTATGGTCACGTTGTGATCGACATGTACCCACTGGAGCCGGGCTCAAATCCGAAAGGTTACGAGTTCATCAACGACATCAAAGGTGGTGTAATTCCTGGCGAATACATCCCGGCCGTTGATAAAGGTATCCAGGAACAGCTGAAAGCTGGTCCGCTGGCGGGTTACCCGGTAGTTGACCTCGGTGTGCGTCTGCACTTCGGTTCTTACCACGACGTTGACTCCTCTGAACTGGCGTTTAAACTGGCCGCTTCTATTGCCTTCAAAGATGGCTTTAAGAAAGCGAAACCAGTTCTGCTTGAGCCGATCATGAAGGTTGAAGTAGAAACTCCGGAAGAGAACACTGGTGACGTCATCGGTGACCTTAGCCGTCGTCGTGGTATGCTGCGTGGTCAAGAATCCAACGTGACTGGCGTTGTGATTCACGCTGAAGTTCCGCTGTCTGAAATGTTCGGATATGCAACTCAGCTGCGTTCTCTGACCAAAGGTCGTGCTTCTTACTCCATGGAGTTCCTGAAGTATGATGACGCGCCGAACAACGTTGCTCAGGCCGTAATTGAAGCCCGTGGTAAATAAGCCGTAGGGTTAAAACCAAAATCCCGTGCTCTCTCCTGATGGGGAGAGCGCTATAGTAAGGAATATAGCCGTGTCTAAAGAAAAATTTGAACGTACAAAACCGCACGTCAACGTCGGTACTATCGGCCACGTTGACCATGGTAAAACTACTCTGACCGCTGCAATCACTACCGTTCTGGCTAAAACCTACGGTGGTTCTGCTCGCGCATTCGACCAGATCGATAACGCGCCGGAAGAAAAAGCTCGTGGTATCACCATCAACACTTCCCACGTTGAATATGACACCCCGACTCGCCACTACGCACACGTAGACTGCCCGGGCCACGCCGACTATGTTAAAAACATGATCACCGGTGCTGCTCAGATGGATGGCGCGATCCTGGTTGTTGCTGCGACTGACGGCCCGATGCCGCAGACCCGTGAGCACATCCTGCTGGGTCGTCAGGTAGGCGTTCCGTACATCATCGTGTTCCTGAACAAATGCGACATGGTTGATGACGAAGAGCTGCTGGAACTGGTTGAGATGGAAGTTCGTGAACTGCTGTCTCAGTACGATTTCCCGGGCGACGACACTCCGATCATCCGTGGTTCCGCTCTGAAAGCGCTGGAAGGCGACGCAGAGTGGGAAGCGAAAATCGTTGAACTGGCTGGCTTCCTGGATTCCTACATCCCGGAACCAGAGCGTGCGATTGACAAGCCGTTCCTGCTGCCGATCGAAGACGTATTCTCCATCTCCGGTCGTGGTACCGTTGTTACCGGTCGTGTAGAGCGCGGTATCATCAAAGTGGGTGAAGAAGTTGAAATCGTTGGTATCAAAGAGACTGCTAAGTCTACCTGTACCGGCGTTGAAATGTTCCGCAAACTGCTGGACGAAGGCCGTGCGGGTGAGAACGTTGGTGTTCTGCTGCGTGGTATCAAACGTGAAGAAATCGAACGTGGTCAGGTACTGGCTAAGCCGGGTTCCATCAAGCCGCACACCAAATTCGAATCTGAAGTTTATATCCTGTCCAAAGACGAAGGCGGCCGTCATACTCCGTTCTTCAAAGGCTACCGTCCGCAGTTCTACTTCCGTACAACTGACGTGACTGGCACCATCGAACTGCCGGAAGGCGTAGAGATGGTCATGCCGGGCGACAACATCAAAATGGTTGTTACCCTGATTCACCCGATCGCGATGGACGATGGTCTGCGTTTCGCAATCCGTGAAGGCGGCCGTACCGTTGGCGCGGGCGTTGTTGCTAAAGTTCTGAGCTAATCCGTTAGTTCTGAATTAAAAAGGGCGCTCAGGCGCCCTTTTTGCTGCCTGCAATTTGGTATTGATCAGCACTGCGTTAATACTATAAAAGTGCTCAGCTACGAATATTTAATAAACCGACTATTGTAATCATAACTATTCTCATTTACACTTTTGAGCATAAATTGAACGGGAGTCGGTATGTACGTTTGTTTGTGTAATGGTGTAAACGATAAAAAAATTCGTCAGGCCGTACGTCAATTTCATCCTCAATCTTTTCAGCAATTGCGAAAGTTCATTCCTGTTGGAAATCAATGCGGTAAGTGCGTCCGTGTCGCCCGCGAGATTATGGAAGATGAATTAACCCGCATGCCGGAATACCAGGAGATCGCCTAAGCGCTCAGGCTTTTCTTTGACATCTATATAGCCCGAACTACGCTTCAATAAGTGGAAGCGGAGGGACTATATAATGAAAGGTGATGTCAAAATCATAAGTTATCTCAATAAATTATTGGGAAATGAGCTTGTCGCGATAAATCAGTACTTTCTTCATGCCAGAATGTTCAAAAACTGGGGCCTGATGCGCCTCAACGATGTTGAATATCATGAGTCCATCGATGAAATGAAACACGCCGATAAATACATCGAGCGCATTTTATTTCTTGAAGGCATCCCCAACCTGCAGGATCTCGGAAGACTGGGCATCGGTGAAGATGTCGAAGAGATGTTGCAATCGGATCTGAGACTGGAACTGGAAGGCGCAAAAGATCTGCGCGAAGCTATCGCTTACGCCGACAGCGTCCACGACTATGTCAGCCGTGATATGCTCATTGAAATCCTCACTGACGAGGAAGGCCATATTGACTGGCTGGAGACCGAACTGGAGCTGATTGGTAAAATTGGGCTGCAAAACTATCTTCAGTCGCAGATCAAAGTGGCTGACTGACCAGCGTTTGCCACTCACACCAAAAACCCGCTGCAGCCAAAAAAGGGCCAAACGGCAGCGGGTTGCTCAATGACCTGCGGGTCCTGGCGAAAATAACCCTCAACACTATTACCCCGCCGGCCAGAAGCGTGGCCATCAGCACCAGCTGCGGCAGTACCCGCCAGCCATGCCATGCGCCGAGCGCCGCCAGTAATTTCACATCACCATAGCCTAACCCTTCATAGCCGCGGATCCCACGGTAGAGCCAGTAGAGGCATGCAAAAGCCAGATAGCCGCCAATAGCGCCCCAGGCGGCAAGCTCGAGGTGCGCCGGGTCGAGACAAAGATAATAAAGCAGCCCGCCCCAGAGCAGGGGACAGGTCAGGCGGTCGGGAAGTACCCCGTCGCGCAGATCGCACCAGCAGAGCGCCAATGATAATCCGCTGTAGAAGAGTAAGAAGGGGAGAGTCATATCTGTGGGGGCTCCTGGCGTGAGGTCGCATGTGCAGAGTGTGATGGAGAAAGGGGGGCGGCGGCAAAGAGCAGAGCCCACTATTGCGAGAGACCATCCACGGTGTTTACCTGTTTTCCATCAGCGACAGTCCCCGCTCGCCGGCGTACGCAAAAATGATTGCCGATTTTCTACGCAGCACTTGCTTCGGGTCTGAATTTGCGTATAATGCGCGGGCCTGCCAAAATTGGCAGGCCGGTTCGATATGAACCCTGGTAGTGCTTTTGGCTATCAAACAATGTTCCCAATTGGGGAACTATGTAAGAACGGTTACACTCTCCCATCAATCGTAATGGGTATGAGGAGTAACCATTTCGTCTATAAATAATTGGAGCTCTGGTCTCATGCAGAACCAAAGAATCCGTATCCGTCTTAAAGCGTTTGATCATCGTCTGATCGATCAATCAACCGCGGAAATCGTCGAGACTGCCAAGCGCACTGGTGCGCAGGTCCGTGGTCCGATCCCGCTGCCGACCCGCAAAGAGCGCTTTACCGTTCTGATTTCTCCGCACGTCAACAAAGATGCGCGCGATCAGTACGAAATCCGCACTCACAAGCGTCTGGTTGACATCGTTGAGCCAACTGAGAAAACCGTTGATGCTCTGATGCGTCTGGATCTGGCTGCCGGTGTAGACGTGCAGATCAGCCTGGGTTAATCAGGTCATCGAGCGATTGAGAGGTTGAAACAATGATTGGTTTAGTCGGTAAAAAAGTGGGCATGACCCGCATCTTCACTGAAGATGGCGTATCTATCCCAGTAACCGTAATCGAAGTTGAAGCAAACCGTGTTGCTCAGGTCAAAGACCTGGCTAACGATGGTTACCGCGCAATTCAGGTTACCACCGGTGCTAAAAAAGCTAACCGTGTAACCAAGCCGGAAGCTGGTCACTTCGCTAAAGCTGGCGTAGAAGCTGGCCGTGGTCTGTGGGAATTCCGTCTTGCTGACGGCGAAGAATTCACCGTAGGTCAGAGCATTAGCGTTGAACTGTTTGCTGACGTTAAAAAAGTTGACGTAACCGGTACCTCTAAAGGTAAAGGTTTTGCTGGTACCGTTAAGCGCTGGAACTTCCGTACCCAGGACGCGACTCACGGTAACTCCTTGTCTCACCGCGTTCCGGGTTCTATCGGTCAGAACCAGACTCCGGGCAAAGTGTTCAAAGGCAAGAAAATGGCAGGTCAGCTGGGTAATGAGCGTGTCACCGTTCAGAGCCTGGACGTAGTACGTGTTGACGCTGAGCGCAACCTGCTGCTGGTTAAAGGTGCTGTCCCGGGTGCAACCGGTAGCGACCTGATCGTTAAACCAGCTGTGAAGGCGTGAGGAGATAGCAATGGAATTAGTATTGAAAGACGCGCAGAGCGCGCTGACTGTTTCCGAAACTACCTTCGGTCGTGATTTCAACGAAGCGCTGGTACACCAGGTTGTTGTTGCTTATGCAGCTGGTGCTCGTCAGGGTACTCGTGCTCAGAAGACTCGTGCTGAAGTAACTGGTTCAGGCAAAAAGCCGTGGCGCCAGAAAGGTACCGGCCGTGCGCGTTCAGGTTCTATCAAGAGCCCGATCTGGCGTTCTGGTGGCGTAACCTTCGCTGCGCGTCCGCAGGACCACAGTCAAAAAGTTAACAAAAAGATGTACCGCGGCGCGCTGAAAAGCATTCTGTCCGAACTGGTACGTCAGGATCGTCTGATCGTTGTCGAGAAGTTCTCTGTTGAAGCGCCTAAAACTAAGCTGCTGGCACAGAAACTGAAAGACATGGCTCTGGAAGATGTGCTGATCATCACCGGTGAGCTGGACGAAAACCTGTTCCTGGCTGCGCGCAACCTGCACAAGGTTGACGTACGCGATGCAACTGGTATCGACCCGGTTAGCCTGATCGCCTTCGACAAAGTCGTAATGACTGCTGATGCTGTTAAGCAAGTTGAGGAGATGCTGGCATGATTCGTGAAGAACGTCTGCTGAAGGTGCTGCGCGCACCGCACGTTTCTGAAAAAGCGTCTGCTGCGATGGAAAAAACAAACACCATCGTTCTCAAAGTTGCTAAAGACGCGACCAAAGCAGAAATCAAAGCTGCTGTGCAGAAACTGTTTGAAGTCGAAGTCGAAGTCGTTAACACCCTGGTCGTTAAAGGGAAAGTTAAACGTCACGGACAGCGTATCGGTCGTCGTAGCGACTGGAAAAAAGCTTACGTCACCCTGAAAGAAGGCCAGAATCTGGACTTCGTTGGCGGCGCTGAGTAAGTCGGAGGAGTAATACAATGGCAGTTGTTAAATGTAAACCGACATCTCCGGGTCGTCGCCACGTTGTTAAAGTGGTTAACCCTGAGCTGCACAAGGGCAAACCTTTTGCTCCGTTGCTGGAAAAAAACAGCAAATCCGGTGGTCGTAACAACAATGGCCGTATCACCACCCGTCATATCGGTGGTGGCCACAAGCAGGCTTACCGTATTGTTGACTTCAAACGCAACAAAGATGGTATCCCGGCAGTTGTTGAGCGTCTTGAGTACGATCCGAACCGTTCCGCGAACATCGCGCTGGTTCTGTACAAAGATGGCGAGCGCCGTTACATCCTGGCCCCTAAAGGCCTGAAAGCTGGCGACCAGATTCAGTCTGGCGTTGATGCTGCAATCAAAGCAGGCAACACCCTGCCGATGCGCAATATCCCGGTTGGTTCTACCGTTCACAACGTAGAAATGAAACCAGGTAAAGGCGGTCAGCTGGCTCGTTCCGCTGGTACTTACGTTCAGATCGTTGCTCGTGACGGTGCTTATGTCACCCTGCGTCTGCGTTCTGGTGAAATGCGTAAAGTCGAAGCAGACTGCCGCGCTACTCTGGGCGAAGTTGGCAATGCTGAGCATATGCTGCGCGTACTGGGTAAAGCAGGTGCTGCACGCTGGCGTGGTGTTCGTCCTACCGTTCGCGGTACTGCGATGAACCCAGTCGACCACCCACATGGTGGTGGTGAAGGTCGTAACTTTGGTAAGCACCCGGTATCCCCGTGGGGCCTGCAGACCAAAGGTAAGAAGACCCGCAGCAACAAGCGTACTGATAAATTCATCGTACGTCGCCGTAGCAAATAATTTTAGAGGATAAGCCATGCCACGTTCTCTCAAGAAAGGTCCTTTTATTGACCTGCACTTGCTGAAGAAGGTAGAGAAAGCGGTGGAAAGCGGAGACAAGAAGCCCCTGCGCACTTGGTCCCGTCGTTCAACGATCTTTCCTAACATGATCGGTTTGACCATCGCTGTCCATAATGGTCGTCAGCACGTTCCAGTTTTTGTTTCCGACGAAATGGTTGGTCACAAACTGGGTGAATTCGCACCGACTCGTACTTATCGCGGCCACGCTGCTGATAAAAAAGCGAAGAAGAAATAAGGTAGGAGGAAGAGATGGAAACTTTAGCTCAACATCGCCATGCTCGTTCTTCTGCTCAGAAGGTTCGCCTTGTCGCTGACCTGATTCGCGGTAAGAAAGTGTCGCAGGCCCTGGATATTCTGACCTACACCAACAAGAAAGCTGCTGTACTGGTCAAGAAGGTACTGGAATCTGCCATTGCTAACGCTGAACACAACGATGGCGCTGACATTGACGATCTGAAAGTTGCGAAAATTTTCGTAGACGAAGGCCCGAGCATGAAGCGCATTATGCCGCGTGCGAAAGGTCGTGCAGATCGCATCCTGAAGCGCACCAGCCACATCACTGTGGTTGTGTCCGATCGCTGAGACTCTGGAGACTAGCAATGGGTCAGAAAGTACATCCTAATGGTATTCGCCTGGGTATTGTCAAACCATGGAACTCTACCTGGTTCGCGAACACCAAAGAATTCGCTGACAACCTGGACAGCGATTTTAAAGTACGTCAGTTCCTGACTAAAGAACTGGCTAAAGCGTCCGTATCTCGTATCGTTATCGAGCGTCCGGCTAAGAGCATCCGTGTGACCATTCACACTGCTCGCCCGGGCATCGTTATCGGTAAGAAAGGTGAAGACGTAGAAAAACTGCGCAAGGTCGTCGCGGATATCGCTGGCGTTCCTGCACAGATCAATATCGCCGAAGTTCGTAAGCCAGAACTGGACGCTAAATTGGTTGCTGACAGCATCACTTCTCAGCTGGAACGTCGCGTTATGTTCCGTCGTGCGATGAAGCGTGCTGTACAGAACGCAATGCGTCTGGGCGCTAAAGGTATTAAAGTTGAAGTTAGCGGCCGTCTGGGCGGCGCGGAAATCGCACGTACCGAATGGTACCGTGAAGGTCGCGTACCGCTGCACACTCTGCGTGCTGACATCGACTACAACACCTCTGAAGCGCACACCACTTACGGTGTAATCGGCGTTAAGGTATGGATCTTCAAAGGCGAGATCCTGGGTGGTATGGCTGCTGTTGAACAACCGGAACCGGCTGCTCAACCTAAAAAGCAGCAGCGTAAAGGCCGTAAATAAGGAGCGTCGCTGATGTTACAACCAAAGCGTACAAAATTCCGTAAAGTGCACAAAGGCCGCAACCGTGGTCTGGCGCAGGGTACGGATGTTAGCTTCGGCACTTTCGGTCTGAAAGCTGTTGGCCGTGGTCGTCTGACTGCACGTCAGATCGAAGCAGCACGTCGTGCTATGACCCGTGCAGTTAAGCGTCAAGGTAAGATCTGGATCCGTGTATTCCCGGACAAACCGATCACCGAGAAGCCGCTGGAAGTTCGTATGGGTAAAGGTAAAGGTAACGTGGAGTACTGGGTTGCCTTGATTCAGCCGGGTAAAGTCCTTTATGAAATGGACGGCGTACCGGAAGAGCTGGCCCGTGAAGCCTTCGGCCTGGCAGCAGCGAAACTGCCTATCAAAACCACCTTTGTAACTAAGACGGTGATGTAATGAAAGCAAAAGAGCTGCGTGAAAAAAGCGTTGAAGAGCTGAACGCTGAGCTGCTGAACCTGCTGCGTGAGCAGTTCAACCTGCGTATGCAGGCTGCGAGTGGCCAGCTGCAACAGACTCATCTGCTGAAGCAAGTGCGTCGCGATGTTGCACGCGTTAAGACTTTACTGACTGAGAAGGCGGGTGCGTAATGACCGATAAAATCCGTACTCTGCAAGGTCGCGTAGTTAGCAATAAAATGGAGAAATCCATCGTTGTTGCTATCGAACGTTTTGTGAAACACCCGATCTACGGTAAATTCATCAAGCGTACGACCAAACTGCACGTACATGACGAGAACAACGAATGCGGTATCGGTGACGTGGTCGAAATCCACGAATGCCGTCCGCTGTCCAAGACTAAGTCCTGGACGCTGGTTCGCGTTGTAGAGAAAGCGGTTCTGTAATAGAGCCTGCATTCTCAACGAATAAACGGCTCAGCGATGAGCCGTTTATTTTTTCTACCCATATCCGATTTCCGGTGTTATAATGCCGCGCCCTCGATATGGGGATTTTTAACGGCCCGATTTTGGGTCTCAGTAGTAGTTGACATTAGCGGAGCACTAAAATGATCCAAGAACAGACTATGCTGAACGTCGCCGACAACTCCGGTGCACGTCGCGTAATGTGTATCAAGGTTCTGGGTGGCTCGCACCGTCGCTACGCAGGCGTAGGCGACATCATCAAGATCACCATCAAGGAAGCAATTCCGCGTGGTAAGGTCAAAAAAGGTGATGTGCTGAAGGCGGTAGTGGTGCGCACCAAGAAGGGTGTTCGTCGCCCGGACGGTTCTGTCATTCGCTTCGATGGTAATGCATGCGTTATTCTGAACAATAACAGCGAGCAGCCCATCGGTACGCGTATTTTTGGGCCGGTAACTCGTGAGCTTCGTACCGAGAAGTTCATGAAAATTATCTCTCTGGCACCAGAAGTACTCTAAGGAGCGAATCATGGCAGCGAAAATCCGTCGTGATGACGAAGTTATCGTGTTAACCGGTAAAGATAAAGGTAAACGCGGTAAAGTTAAGAATGTCTTGTCTTCCGGCAAGCTCATTGTTGAAGGTATCAACCTGGTTAAGAAACACCAGAAGCCGGTTCCGGCTCTGAACCAACCAGGCGGCATCGTTGAAAAAGAAGCTGCTATTCAGGTTTCTAACGTTGCAATCTTCAATGCGGCAACCGGCAAGGCTGACCGTGTAGGCTTTAGATTCGAAGACGGCAAAAAAGTCCGTTTCTTCAAGTCTAACAGCGAAACTATCAAGTAATTTGGAGTAGTACGATGGCGAAACTGCATGATTACTACAAAGACGAAGTAGTTAAGAAACTCATGACTGAGTTTAACTACAATTCTGTCATGCAAGTCCCTCGGGTCGAGAAGATCACCCTGAACATGGGTGTTGGTGAAGCGATCGCTGACAAGAAACTGCTGGATAACGCAGCAGCTGACCTGACAGCAATCTCCGGTCAAAAGCCGTTGATCACCAAAGCACGCAAATCAGTTGCAGGCTTCAAAATCCGTCAGGGCTATCCGATCGGCTGTAAAGTAACTCTGCGTGGCGAACGCATGTGGGAGTTCTTTGAGCGCCTGATCACTATTGCTGTACCGCGTATCCGTGACTTCCGTGGCTTGTCCGCCAAGTCTTTCGACGGTCGTGGTAACTACAGCATGGGTGTCCGTGAGCAGATCATCTTCCCAGAAATCGACTACGATAAAGTCGACCGCGTTCGTGGTTTGGATATTACCATTACCACTACTGCGAAATCTGATGAAGAAGGCCGCGCTCTGCTGGCTGCCTTTGACTTCCCGTTCCGCAAGTAAGGTAGGGTTACTTAATGGCTAAGCAATCAATGAAAGCACGCGAAGTAAAGCGCGTGGCTTTAGCTGATAAATTCTTCGCTAAACGCGCTGAACTGAAAGCTATCATCTCTGATGTGAACGCAACCGACGAAGATCGTTGGAATGCTGTTCTCAAGCTGCAGACTCTGCCGCGTGATTCCAGCCCGTCTCGTCAGCGTAACCGCTGCCGTCAAACAGGTCGTCCGCATGGTTTCCTGCGGAAGTTCGGGTTGAGCCGTATCAAGGTCCGTGAAGCCGCCATGCGCGGTGAAATCCCGGGTCTGAAAAAGGCTAGCTGGTAATTGTCACCAATTGAATCACGGGAGTAAAGACAGATGAGCATGCAAGATCCGATCGCGGATATGCTGACCCGTATCCGTAACGGTCAGGCCGCGAATAAAGCTGCGGTCACCATGCCTTCCTCCAAGCTGAAAGTGGCAATTGCCAACGTGCTGAAGGAAGAAGGCTTTATTGAAGATTTTAAAGTTGAAGGCGACATCAAGCCGGAACTGGAACTGACTCTTAAGTATTTCCAGGGTAAAGCTGTTGTAGAAAGCATTCAGCGTGTCAGCCGCCCAGGTCTGCGCATCTACAAACGTAAAGATGAGCTGCCTAAAGTTATGGCGGGTCTGGGTATCGCAGTTATTTCTACCTCTAAAGGTGTTATGACTGATCGTGCAGCGCGCCAGGCTGGTCTTGGTGGCGAAATTATCTGCTACGTAGCCTAATCGGAGGAAAAAATGTCTCGTGTTGCTAAAGCACCGGTCGTTGTTCCTGCCGGCGTTGATGTAAAAATCAACGGTCAGGTTATTACGATCAAAGGTAAGAATGGCGAGCTGACTCGTACTCTCAACGATGCTGTTGAAGTTAAACATGCAGATAATGCACTGACCTTCGGTCCGCGTGATGGTTTCGCAGACGGTTGGGCTCAGGCTGGTACCGCGCGTGCCCTGCTTAACTCAGTAGTTATCGGTGTTACCGAAGGCTTCACTAAAAAGCTTCAGCTGGTTGGTGTAGGTTATCGTGCAGCGGTCAAAGGGGATGTAGTAAACCTGGCTTTAGGTTTCTCTCATCCTGTTGAGCATAAGCTGCCGGCCGGTATCACTGCAGAATGCCCGACTCAAACTGAAATCGTGCTGAAAGGCGCTGATAAGCAGGTGATCGGTCAGGTTGCAGCAGATCTGCGCGCCTACCGTCGTCCTGAGCCTTATAAAGGCAAGGGTGTTCGTTACGCCGACGAAGTCGTGCGTACCAAAGAGGCTAAGAAGAAGTAAGGTAACACTATGGATAAGAAATCTGCTCGTATCCGTCGTGCGACCCGCGCACGCCGCAAGCTCCAGGAGCTGGGTGCAACTCGCCTGGTTGTACATCGTACCCCGCGTCATATTTACGCACAGGTCATTGCACCAAACGGTTCTGAAGTTCTGGTAGCTGCTTCTACTGTAGAAAAAGCTATCGCTGAACAACTGAAGTACACCGGTAACAAAGACGCGGCTGCAGCTGTGGGTAAAGCTGTTGCTGAACGCGCTCTGGAAAAAGGCATCAAAGATGTTTCCTTTGACCGTTCCGGGTTCCAATATCATGGTCGTGTCCAGGCACTGGCAGATGCTGCCCGTGAAGCTGGCCTTCAGTTCTAAGGTAGAGGTGTAAGATGGCTCACATCGAAAAACAAGCTGGCGAACTGCAGGAAAAGCTGATCGCGGTTAACCGCGTATCTAAAACCGTTAAAGGTGGTCGTATTTTCTCCTTCACAGCTCTGACTGTAGTTGGCGACGGTAATGGCCGCGTAGGTTTTGGTTACGGTAAAGCGCGTGAAGTTCCAGCAGCGATCCAGAAAGCGATGGAAAAAGCCCGTCGCAATATGATTAACGTCGCGCTGAACCACGGCACCCTGCAGCACCCGGTTAAAGGTGTTCACACGGGTTCTCGTGTATTCATGCAGCCAGCTTCCGAAGGTACCGGTATCATCGCCGGTGGTGCAATGCGCGCCGTTCTGGAAGTTGCTGGAGTTCATAACGTTCTGGCTAAAGCATATGGTTCCACCAACCCGATCAACGTGGTTCGTGCAACTATTGATGGCCTGGAAAATATGAATTCTCCAGAAATGGTCGCTGCCAAGCGTGGTAAATCCGTTGAAGAAATTCTGGGGAAATAAACCATGGCAAAGACTATTAAAATTACTCAAACCCGCAGTGCAATCGGTCGTCTGCCGAAACACAAGGCAACGCTGCTTGGCCTGGGTCTGCGTCGTATTGGTCACACCGTAGAACGCGAGGATACTCCTGCCGTTCGTGGTATGGTCAACGCGGTTTCCTTTATGGTTAAAGTTGAGGAGTAAGAGATGCGTTTAAATACTCTGTCTCCGGCCGAAGGCTCCAAAAAGGCGGGTAAACGCCTGGGTCGTGGTATCGGTTCTGGCCTCGGTAAAACCGGTGGTCGTGGTCACAAAGGTCAGAACTCTCGTTCTGGCGGTGGCGTACGTCGCGGTTTCGAAGGTGGTCAGATGCCTCTGTACCGTCGTCTGCCGAAATTCGGCTTCACTTCTCGTAAAGCTATGATCACTGCAGAAGTTCGTCTGTCTGATCTGGCCCACGTAGAAGGCGATGTAGTCGACCTGAACACGCTGAAAGCAGCTAACATTATCGGTATTCAGATTGAGTTCGCGAAAGTGATCCTTTCTGGCGAGGTAGCTCGTCCGGTAACTGTTCGTGGCCTGCGCGTGACTAAAGGTGCTCGTGCTGCTATCGAAGCTGCTGGCGGTAAAATTGAGGAATAAGTAGCAGATGGCTAAGCAACCGGGATTAGATTTTCAAAGTGCCAAAGGTGGACTTGGCGAACTGAAACGCAGACTTCTGTTTGTTATCGGTGCGCTGATTGTGTTCCGTATTGGTTCTTTTATTCCGATCCCTGGTATTGATGCCGCTGTACTTGCCAAACTGCTTGAGCAACAGCGAGGCACCATCATTGAAATGTTCAACATGTTCTCTGGTGGTGCTCTCAGCCGTGCTTCTATCTTTGCTTTGGGTATCATGCCGTATATTTCGGCATCGATCATAGTCCAGCTGCTGACGGTTGTTTATCAGCCGTTAGCAGAGCTGAAGAAAGAAGGGGAGTCTGGTCGTCGTAAGATCAGCCAGTACACCCGCTACGGTACTCTGGTGCTGGCGATATTCCAGTCGATCGGTATTGCTACCGGTCTGCCGAATATGCCTGGTATGCAGGGCCTGGTGATGAATCCAGGCTTTGCATTCTATTTCACCGCTGTTGTAAGTCTGGTCACAGGAACCATGTTCCTGATGTGGCTCGGCGAACAGATTACTGAACGTGGTATCGGTAACGGTATCTCGATCATTATCTTCGCTGGTATCGTTGCGGGTCTCCCGCCAGCCATCGCCCACACTATCGAGCAAGCGCGTCAAGGCGACCTGCACTTCCTCCTGTTGCTGTTGGTTGCAGTATTAGTATTTGCCGTGACTTTCTTTGTTGTATTCGTTGAACGTGGTCAACGCCGCATTGTGGTGAACTACGCTAAGCGTCAACAGGGTCGTCGCGTCTATGCTGCACAGAGCACACATTTACCGCTGAAAGTGAATATGGCAGGGGTCATCCCGGCAATCTTCGCTTCCAGTATTATTCTGTTCCCAGCGACCATCGCGTCATGGTTCGGGGGCGGTACCGGTTGGAACTGGCTGACAACAATTTCGCTGTATTTGCAGCCTGGGCAACCGCTTTATGTGTTACTCTATGCGTCTGCAATCATCTTCTTCTGTTTCTTCTATACGGCGTTGGTTTTCAACCCACGTGAAACAGCAGATAACCTGAAGAAGTCCGGTGCATTTGTACCAGGAATTCGTCCGGGAGAGCAAACGGCGAAGTATATCGATAAAGTAATGACTCGCCTGACTTTGGTTGGTGCGTTATACATTACCTTTATCTGCCTGATCCCGGAGTTCATGCGTGATGCAATGAAAGTGCCGTTCTACTTTGGTGGAACCTCGCTGCTTATTGTTGTCGTTGTGATTATGGACTTTATGGCTCAAGTGCAAACTCTGATGATGTCAAGTCAGTACGAGTCTGCATTGAAGAAGGCGAACCTGAAAGGCTACGGCCGATAATTGGTCGCCCGAGAAGTTACGGAGAGTAAAAATGAAAGTTCGTGCTTCCGTCAAGAAATTATGCCGTAACTGCAAAATCGTTAAGCGTGATGGCGTCATCCGCGTGATTTGCAGTGCCGAGCCAAAGCATAAACAGCGCCAAGGCTGATTTTTTCGCATATTTTTCTTGCAAAGTTGGATTGAGCTGGCTAGATTAGCCAGCCAATCTTTTGTATGTCTGTACGTTTCCATTTGAGTATCCTGAAAACGGGCTTTTCAGCATGGTGCGTACATATTAAATAGTAGGAGTGCATAGTGGCCCGTATAGCAGGCATTAACATTCCTGATCAGAAACATACCGTAATCGCGTTAACTGCTATTTTCGGTATCGGCAAGACCCGTTCTAAAGCCATCTGTGCTGACACGGGTATCGCTGAAAATGTTAAGATCAGTGAGCTGTCTGAAGAACAAATTGAATCCCTGCGTGAAGCAGTAGGTAAATTTGTCGTTGAAGGTGATCTGCGCCGTGAAATCACCCTGAGCATCAAGCGTCTGATGGACCTTGGTTGCTATCGTGGTTTACGCCATCGTCGTGGTCTTCCGGTTCGCGGTCAGCGTACTAAGACCAACGCACGTACCCGTAAGGGTCCGCGTAAACCGATCAAGAAATAATCGGGGTGATTGAATAATGGCAAAGGCACCAGTTCGTGCACGTAAGCGTGTAAGAAAACAAGTCTCTGATGGCGTGGCTCATGTCCATGCTTCTTTTAACAACACCATCGTTACCATTACCGATCGTCAGGGTAACGCACTGGGTTGGGCAACAGCCGGTGGTTCCGGTTTCCGTGGTTCTCGCAAATCCACTCCGTTCGCAGCTCAGGTTGCAGCAGAGCGTTGCGCTGAAGCCGTAAAAGAATACGGCATCAAGAATCTGGAAGTTATGGTCAAAGGTCCGGGTCCGGGTCGCGAATCTACCATTCGTGCACTGAACGCCGCTGGTTTCCGCATCACTAATATTACTGATGTGACTCCGATCCCTCATAACGGTTGTCGTCCGCCGAAAAAACGTCGCGTATAACGCGTTCGTTTCTAGGATTGTTGGAGAAAGAAAATGGCAAGATATTTGGGTCCTAAGCTCAAGCTGAGCCGTCGTGAGGGCACAGACCTGTTCCTTAAGTCTGGCGTTCGCGCGATCGATACCAAGTGTAAAATTGAACAAGCTCCTGGCCAGCACGGTGCGCGTAAGCCGCGTCTGTCTGACTATGGTGTGCAGTTGCGTGAAAAGCAAAAAGTTCGCCGTATGTACGGTGTGCTGGAGCGTCAGTTCCGTAACTACTATAAAGAAGCAGCTCGTCTGAAAGGCAACACCGGTGAAAACCTGTTGGCTCTGCTGGAAGGCCGTCTGGACAACGTTGTATACCGTATGGGCTTCGGCGCGACTCGTGCTGAATCACGTCAGCTGGTTAGCCACAAAGCTATCATGGTAAACGGTCGTGTTGTTAACATTGCTTCTTATCAGGTTAAAGCGAACGACGTTGTTAGCATTCGTGAGAAAGCGAAAAAGCAATCTCGCGTGAAAGCCGCTCTGGAGCTGGCTGAGCAGCGTGAAAAGCCAACCTGGCTGGAAGTTGATGCTGGCAAGATGGAAGGTACGTTCAAGCGTCAGCCGGAACGTTCTGATCTGTCTGCGGACATTAACGAACACCTGATCGTCGAGCTTTACTCCAAGTAAAGCTTAGTACCAAAGAGAGGACACAATGCAGGGTTCTGTGACAGAGTTTCTAAAACCGCGCCTGGTCGATATCGAGCAAGTGAGTTCGACGCACGCCAAGGTGACCCTTGAGCCTTTAGAGCGTGGCTTTGGCCATACTCTGGGTAACGCACTGCGCCGTATTCTGCTCTCATCGATGCCGGGTTGCGCGGTGACCGAGGTTGAGATTGATGGTGTACTGCACGAGTACAGCACCAAAGAAGGCGTTCAGGAAGATATCCTTGAAATCCTGCTCAACCTGAAAGGGCTTGCGGTGAGAGTTCAGGGTAAAGATGAAGTTATCCTTACTTTGAATAAATCTGGCATTGGCCCTGTGACCGCAGCCGACATTACCCATGACGGTGATGTCGAAATCGTCAAGCCGCAACATGTGATCTGCCACCTGACCGATGAGAACGCTGCGATTAGCATGCGTATCAAAGTTCAGCGCGGTCGCGGTTATGTGCCGGCTTCTGCCCGAATTCATTCGGAAGAAGATGAGCGCCCAATCGGCCGTCTGCTGGTCGACGCATGCTACAGCCCGGTAGAGCGTATTGCCTACAATGTTGAAGCAGCGCGTGTAGAACAGCGTACCGACCTGGACAAGCTGGTCATCGAAATGGAAACCAACGGCACAATCGATCCTGAAGAGGCGATTCGTCGTGCGGCTACCATCCTGGCAGAACAACTGGAAGCTTTCGTTGACTTACGTGATGTACGTCAGCCGGAAGTGAAAGAAGAGAAACCAGAATTCGATCCGATCCTGCTGCGCCCTGTTGACGATCTCGAATTGACTGTCCGCTCTGCTAACTGCCTCAAGGCAGAAGCTATCCACTATATCGGTGATCTGGTACAGCGTACCGAGGTTGAGTTGCTGAAAACGCCGAACCTGGGTAAAAAATCTCTTACTGAGATTAAAGACGTGCTGGCTTCACGTGGTCTGTCTCTGGGCATGCGCCTGGAAAACTGGCCACCGGCAAGCATTGCTGACGAGTAACCGGATCACAGGTTAAGGTTTTACTGAGAAGGATAAGGTCATGCGCCATCGTAAGAGTGGTCGTCAACTGAACCGCAACAGCAGCCATCGCCAGGCTATGTTCCGTAACATGGCTGGTTCGCTGGTTCGTCATGAAATCATCAAGACGACCCTGCCGAAAGCGAAAGAACTGCGTCGCGTAGTTGAGCCGCTGATTACTCTTGCCAAGACTGATAGCGTAGCTAATCGTCGTCTGGCATTCGCCCGTACTCGTGATAACGAGATCGTGGCAAAACTGTTTAACGAGCTGGGCCCGCGTTTCGCGAGCCGCGCCGGTGGTTACACTCGCATTCTGAAGTGTGGCTTCCGTGCAGGCGACAACGCGCCGATGGCATACATCGAGCTGGTTGATCGTGCTGAGCTGAAAGCAGAAGCTGCTGCAGAGTAATCTGTAGTAACGTAAAAAAACCCGCCTCGGCGGGTTTTTTTATATCCTCGTTATCCCTGCTTCACTACAATATCTGTATTCTTTTTGTTCATTCCCGGAGGCGTATTATGTGGTTACTGGATCAGTGGGCAGAACGCCATATCCTTGATGCCCAAAGCAAAGGCGATTTCGACGATCTTCCTGGCCGCGGCGAACCGCTAACGTTGGATGACGACCTCAATATACCGCCTGAATTACGCGCCGGCTATCGGTTGCTCAAAAACGCCGGCTGTTTACCTCCCGAACTTGAGCAGCGTAAAGAAGCGGTGGCGCTGGTTGATTTACTTAAAGCCGTGCGTCCAGATGACCCACAATACGCCGAACTTAGCCGTCGACTTGCCCTGCTTGAGCTCAAGCTGCGTCAGGCCGGACTTAATACCGACTTTCTGCGCGGCGAATATGCCGACAGGCTTCACACTAAGATTGATAAGGAGTAAGCATGTACCGTATTGGTGAACTGGCGAAGCTTGCTGATGTAACGCCTGATACCATCCGCTACTATGAAAAGCAGCAGATGATGGCTCATGACGTGCGTACCGAAGGGGGATTTCGCCTCTATACCGATAACGATCTTCAGCGCCTGCGTTTTATCCGCTATGCCCGGCAGTTGGGCTTTACTCTGGAAGCGATCCGCGAACTGCTTTCGATCCGTGTCGATCCTGAACATCATACCTGCCAGGAATCAAAAGGCATCGTACAGGCGCGGCTGAGTGAAGTTGAAGCGCGGATTAAAGAATTACAGACGATGCGGCGCTCCTTACAAAGACTCAACGATGCATGTTGCGGCAGCGCTCACAGCAGCGTGTATTGCTCTATTCTCGAGGCGCTTGAACAGGGGGCCAGCAGTGGCGCTACAGGGCGTTGATTTTTTCACCGCGCGGATCTACACTCGCGTCGATTTCATTTACTACCAGGAGAAACGATGAGTCGCTATCAGCATACGAAAGGGCAAATAAAAGATAATGCCATCGAAGCACTGTTGCATGACCCGTTATTCAGACAAAGAGTTGAGAAAAATCGGAAGGGGAAAGGAAGCTACCAGCGTAAAGATAAACATGCAGGTCGGAATGACCGGGAGGCCAGTGGCAAAAGAGTGATTCACTTTTTTACCACTGGCTTTCTGCTTTCTGTCGTTTGATTAAGAACGGTTATTCTGTTCTTTCAACAGGTCACGAATCTCACTTAACAGCACTTCTTCTTTCGTCGGCGCCGGCGGCTCAGCTGGGGCCTCCTGCTTTTTACGGTTCAGGTTATTCATCAGTTTGATGGCCATGAAAATGGCAAATGCCACGATCACGAAATCAAAGACGTTCTGAATAAATACCCCGTAGTGCATCACGACAGCCGGGACATCGCCCTGGGCATCGCGTAAGGTGAAGGCGAACGATTTAAAATCAATTCCGCCAATGAGCAGACCAAGCGGCGGCATAATAATATCGGCAACTAAAGACGATACAATTTTACCGAAAGCCGCACCAATGATGACACCCACTGCCAAATCAACAACATTCCCGCGCATCGCGAAGTCGCGAAACTCTTTTAAAATACTCATTCTACTCTCCTTGAACCAGCTGACAGGATAAGTTTATCAAATGTATTTCTATTTTCCATTGCTGTTGAATAATTGCTAAAAAATATTATCCATTGATAAATAAAGGGTAATGAAAATGGGCGCCATATAGGCGCCCGAAAGCAATTACAGGAAGAAAGGACTCGGCTGGAAAAGACGTTCGACGTCGGATATAAATTTTTTGTCGGTCAAAAACATAATGACATGATCGCCCTGTTCGATACGCAGATTATTATTGGCGATCATCACATCATTGCCACGCACGACGGCGCCAATGATCGTCCCAGGTGGCAGCTTGATCTCATCGATCGAGCGGCCCACTACCCTCGAGGTACTCTCATCGCCGTGGGCAACCGCTTCGATGGCCTCCGCTACCCCGCGGCGCAGGGAAGAGACGCCAACAATATCGGCTTTACGCACATGGCTGAGCAGCGCAGAAATGGTGGCTTGCTGAGGCGAGATCGCAATATCAATAACACTCCCCTGAACCAGATCGACATACGCTTTCCGCTGAATCAACACCATCACTTTTTTGGCGCCCATTCGCTTGGCTAGCATGGCGGACATGATGTTCGCTTCGTCATCGTTAGTGACGGCAATGAACAGATCGACTTGATCGATATGCTCTTCCGCCAGTAACTCCTGATCCGAGGCGTCACCATAAAAGACGATGGTATTTTGCAGTTTCTCGGCCAGCTCAGCGGCACGTTGTTGATCGCGCTCGATAAGCTTAACGCTGTAATCCTTCTCCAGCCGATGGGCGAGCCCCGCGCCGATGTTTCCACCGCCAACCAGCATGATGCGTTTATAGGGTTTTTCGAGACGTTGCAGTTCGCTCATTACGGCACGGATGTGCTGCGAGGCGGCAATAAAGAACACTTCGTCCCCGGCTTCAACAATCGTTGAACCCTGCGGGCGAATAGGCCTGTCGTGACGGAAAATAGCGGCTACGCGGGTATCGATATGCGGCATATGCTCGCGCATTGTCGAGAGCGCATTACCGACCAGGGGGCCGCCATAGTAAGCTTTCACGACCGCCAGGCTGACTTTCCCCTCGGCAAAGTTAACCACCTGCAGTGCGCCAGGGTACTCAATAAGCCGGTAGATACTGTCGATAACTAACTGTTCCGGTGCAATCAGATGGTCGATAGGCACCGCTTCTGAATGGAACAGTTTTTCGGCGTCACGTACGTAGTCCGGAGAACGAATGCGGGCGATACGATTAGGCGTATTAAACAGAGAATAGGCGACCTGGCAGGCCACCATATTGGTTTCATCTGAACTGGTTACCGCCACCAGCATATCCGCATCATCGGCACCGGCTTCGCGTAGAACACGGGGATGAGAACCGTGTCCCTGGACCACACGAAGGTCAAATTTATCCTGCAGGCTGCGCAGGCGGTCACCATTGGTGTCGACTAAGGTGATGTCGTTGTTCTCTCCGACGAGGTTTTCCGCGAGAGTTCCGCCTACCTGTCCGGCGCCCAGAATAATAATCTTCATCAGCTGTGATCCATTATTTCCGATGTTTGATCAGCTTAGCGTAAAAGAAGCCATCACCTTCTTCTGCCCCAGGCAAATTTTGCACGCCGGGTTGTTCAGGCGAGCCGGTGGTGCTGAGTTCCGCATCAGGCGTCCGCTTCAGGAAGGCGGCAATCTGCTGGCTGTTTTCTTCCGGGAGGATGGAACAGGTCGCATAGACCAGGGTTCCGCCAGGTTTCAGGTGTGACCATATTGCATCGAGAATCTCCGCCTGTAGCTGGGCCAGTTCAGCGATATCGCGATCGCGTCGTAACCATTTAATATCCGGGTGACGACGGATAACTCCGGTCGCCGAGCAGGGAGCATCGAGCAGAATCCGGTCGAATTGTTCATCCTCGCACCATTGGGCTGGATAGCGGCCATCGCCTTGTTTAACCTGCGCCTTCATGCCGAGGCGTTTCAGATTATCGTAGACGCGGGACAGGCGCTGCTCATCAATATCTACCGCCAGCACGCTCGCCTGCGGTGCGACTTCCAGAATATGCGTCGTTTTGCCCCCGGGGGCGGCACAAAGATCGAGGATTCTCTCTCCGTTTTCCGGTGTCAGATAGCGCATGCAGCCCTGGGCTGACGCATCCTGTACAGTGACCCAGCCCTGGTCGAAACCGGGTAATGCATGAACGGGCGCTGGCGTTGCCAGGCGAACAGCATCGGGATAATCAGGATGGGCAAAACCTTGTAAACCGGCCTCTGCCAGCAGCTTAAGCCACTCATCGCGCGAATGGTGATGACGGTTAACCCGCAGCCACATCGGTGGACGCTGGTTATTAGCTTCCACAATCGCCTGCCATTGCTGTGGCCAGGATTTCTGCAGACGCTTGAGCAGCCATGCCGGATGGAGAAAACGGCTGTCGCTTTGGGCAAATTCAGCCAGCAATGTTTCCTGCTGACGCTGAAACTGACGTAAAACACCGTTGATCAGCCCTTTCAGCTGCGGGCGCTTGATGGCTACCGCGCCTTCCACGGTCTCAGCCAGCGCGGCATGGGGGGGAATGCGGGTGTACAGCAGCTGATAAAATCCCACCATAATCAAATAGTGAATGGTGCGCTGTTTGCCGGCCATCGGGCGAGCCATCAGCTTGTTAACCAGCCATTCCAGTTGGCTAAGAGTACGCAGGACGCCAAAGCAAAGTTCCTGCAGCAGCGCTTTGTCCTTTTCACCCACTTTTTGCTGTAACGGCGGAAGAACGTTGCTGAGTGACTGTCCTTGTTCGACAACCTGCTCAACGGCTTGCGCCGCCAGACTGCGTAAATTAAGATTTTTTTTCATAACCGCAAAAATAAAAATGCCCGGTAAATCCGGGCTTTAGAAGTGACGACCGTCAGGAAAGACGGTTACCGGGGATAAACCACTCCCGACGAGAATTTAGCAGATCCTGAGCGCTCATCGCTTTTTTACCCGCAGGCTGCAGCGATTCCAGGTTCAGAATGCCATTGCCGGTTGCAACCTGGATACCTTGCTTGCCGGCGGCGACAATTGTGCCAGGCTCAGCGCTGCTGGTGTCGGCGATGACGGATGCCTGCCAGACTTTCACCGGTTGTTGATCAATTTCCAGCCAGCTCATTGGCCATGGGTTGAACGCCCGGATGCAGCGCTCAAGCTGTGCTGCGGAAAGTGACCAGTCGAGACGGGCTTCTTCTTTACTGAGCTTCTCAGCATAAGTGGCTAAGGCTTCATCCTGGACTTCAGGCTGAGCGACCCCGCTTGCTACCTGGGCCAGGGTTTCCAGCAACCCTTGTGGGCCGAGAGCGGCCAGTTTGTCATACAGACTGGCGCTGGTATCTTCCGAAGTGATGGGGCAGGAGAGTTTATACAGCATATCACCGGTATCCAGACCGACATCCATCTGCATGATGGTGACGCCGGTTTCGGCATCACCCGCCCAGAGTGAACGCTGAATCGGCGCAGCACCACGCCAGCGGGGCAACAAAGAACCGTGGACGTTGATGCAACCCTGACGCGGCATATCGAGAACCGCCTCTGGCAGAATGAGCCCATAGGCCACGACGACCATGACATCGGCATTAAGCGAGGCAACCAGCTGCTGGTTTTCCTGCGGGCGCAAAGATGCGGGCTGGAATACCGGCAAATTATGAGCTTCTGCGAGGACTTTGACCGGGCTGGGCATCAGCTTTTTGCCGCGACCGGCAGGGCGATCGGGCTGAGTAAACACGCCAACCACCTGGTGCTCGGACGACAACAGCGCATCAAGATGACGCGCTGCAAAATCGGGGGTTCCCGCAAAGATAATACGTAGTGATTGTGGCACGTTAGTCCTTGTCCTCAGGCACGCGTACGCAAACGATCCAGTTTTTCAACTTTCTGGCGAATACGCTGTTGTTTCAGCGGCGACAGATAATCGATAAATAGTTTGCCTACCAGGTGATCCATTTCATGCTGGATGCAGATAGCCAGAAGGCCATCAGCTGCCAGCTCAAAGGACTGTCCTTCACGATTCAATGCGCGAATCTTCACGGTTTCAGCACGCGGCACCAGCGCACGCTGTTCCGGAATGGATAAGCAGCCCTCTTCAATGCCCGTCTCACCGTCTTTTTCCAACAGTTCCGGGTTAATTAATACCAGCTGCTGTTCACGGTTTTCGGAAACATCGATGACGATAATGCGCTGATGGATATCCACCTGCGTTGCAGCCAGACCAATACCTTCTTCGGCGTACATCGTCTCGAACATATCATCGACGATACGCTGAATTTCCGCATTCACTTCTTTAACCGGTTCAGCGACTTTGCGAAGGCGCTCGTCCGGGATATGTAACACTTGCAAAACTGCCATAAAGATCCAGAGTCGTATTCAGGAGTTGATAAGATTATTACCTCTATTCTAGACAAAACCCCCTGCAATTGACAGTCTCGCTGTCCAATCGCAAAGATTGTCAAAGCCGCTTATGGCAGGGGGATAAGGATGACGCCCACAGAGATTTGGCTGCGCCTGATGATGGTGAATAACCTGTACGGCGACAATATGGTGATGGCTGCCCGGCGGATGTGTACAGCCCCTGCGCTTGATAGTGAAATGTTGCGTACCTGCGGGCTGAGTGTGGCGCAGGCGACGCAATTTCTGAGCTGCAGCCAACATGATATCGATTCGACATTAGTGTGGCTGGAGCAGCCTGAACACCATCTGCTGCTGGCGGATGACTCCCGCTATCCCCCGCAGCTGCGCGCGATTAGCGATTATCCTGGCGCGCTGCTGGTTCGCGGGGATTTGGCTGTTCTGAGCAGTGTGCAGCTGGCTATTGTCGGCAGCCGTTCACATTCCTGGTATGGGGCACATTGGGGTAAACAGTTCAGCGCCATCCTGGCACATCACGGTATAACAATTACCAGCGGTCTGGCGATCGGTATTGATGGCGTCGCTCACCGGGGGGCGCTTGAGGCAAACGGGAAAACCGTTGCCGTGCTCGGGAATGGACTGGGCTCGGTTTATCCGCGTCGCCATACCGCATTAGCACAACAGATCGTGGAGAGCGGAGGCGCATTGCTTTCTGAGTTCCCTCTGGCCGCCTCTCCTCTGCCGGGGAACTTCCCGCGTCGTAACCGGATCATCAGCGGGCTCAGCATGGGGGTGCTGGTGATCGAGGCGGCGTTGAAAAGCGGCTCGCTGGTGACCGTACGCTGCGCATTGGATCAAGGACGAGACGTTTTTGCACTGCCTGGACCCGTGGGGAGTCCTGGTTCCGAGGGGCCACATTGGTTAATGAAGCAAGGCGCCATTCCCGTCACTTCCGCGGAAGATATCGTTGAATATTGTCAGCAGGTGCTGAGATGGCTCCCGGATGTGCCTGACAACAGAAATAATTGCATGGATCAGCCTCCTGTAGCATTGCCATTTCCAGAGCTCCTGGCTAACGTAGGAGATGAGGTAACACCTGTTGACGTTGTCGCTGAACGTGCCGGCCAATCTGTGCCAGTGACCGTAGCTCAGCTACTTGAACTGGAGTTAGCAGGCTGGATCGCAGCTGTACCCGGCGGCTATGTCCGATTAAGGAGGGCAAGCCATGTTCGACGTACTGATGTATTTGTTTGAGACTTACATCCAAAACGAAGCAGAAATGCGTGTGGATCAGGATCGACTGACCCGGGATCTGACCGATGCAGGATTCGATCGGGAAGATATCTATAATGCGCTGATGTGGCTCGAGAAACTGGCTGATTATCAGGAAGGTCTCGTCGCACCCATGCAGCTTGCTTCTGACCCGCTCTCTTTGCGGATTTACACCGAAGAAGAGTGCCTGCGTCTGGATGCCAGTTGCCGAGGATTTTTGCTATTCCTCGAGCAAATTCAGGTGTTGAACCTCGAAACGCGAGAAATGGTGATTGAGCGCGTGCTGGCGCTGGATACAGCAGAATTCGATCTGGAGGACCTGAAATGGGTGATCCTGATGGTACTGTTTAATATTCCAGGCTGCGAAAATGCCTATCAGCAAATGGAAGAATTACTCTTCGAAGTAAATGAAGGTATGCTGCATTAATCTTATTGCAGCAACATCGAGTTGTTATGACCAAATCAGCACTGTTTTCGGTGCGTAAAAACGAGCCCTGCCCGCAGTGCGGGGCTGAACTGGTAATCCGCTCCGGGAAACACGGGCCGTTTCTCGGCTGCTCCCACTATCCGGACTGTGACTATGTCCGTCCTCTGAAAAGTCAGGCGGACGGACATATCGTAAAAGTGCTGGAGGGGCAAGAGTGCCCGTCCTGCGGCGCTGTAATGGTGCTACGCCAGGGGCGCTTTGGTATGTTCATTGGCTGTAGCCGTTATCCGGAATGTGAACATACTGAAACTATTGATAAGCCCGATGAAACGGCGATTGCGTGTCCGCAGTGTGGCCAGGGGCAGCTGGTCCAGCGCCGTTCCCGTTTCGGAAAAACCTTTCATTCCTGCGATCGTTACCCCGATTGCCAGTTCGTTATCAACTTCACACCGGTAGCGGGTGAATGCCCGGAATGCCATTATCCGCTATTAATCGAAAAGAAAACGGCGCAGGGCGTCAGACGCTTCTGTGCCAGTAAACAATGTGGAAAGCCGATCCCGGCGGAACAAATCAGTGAATAATAACCTGCACTCAGAAACCGTCGCCCATGCCGTGGCGGTTTTGCATAATGAACATGTCATCGCCTATCCGACGGAAGCCGTTTTTGGCGTTGGCTGCGATCCTGACAGCGAAACGGCGGTTATGCGCCTGCTTGAGCTCAAACAGCGCCCCGTTGATAAGGGACTGATTCTGATCGCCGCCAGCTTTGAACAGCTGACACCCTATATTGATGATTCGCAGCTCAGCGATGAACAACGAGCCGTAATTTTCTCCTGCTGGCCGGGGCCGGTGACCTTTGTCTTCCCGGCTCGCGCCACGACGCCGCGCTGGTTGACCGGGCGCTTTGACTCCCTGGCGGTTCGCGTGAGCGATCATCCGCTGGTGGTTGAACTGTGCAAGGCCTATGGTAAACCGCTGGTCTCAACCAGCGCGAATCTGTCCGGCCAGCCACCTTGCCGTACTACTGCCGAAGTGCAGGCTCAGTTCGGCGCCGGTTTCCCGGTGGTCGATGGTGCAACGGGCGGTCGTCAAAACCCGTCTGAAATTCGCGATGCCCTGACGGGCGAACTCTTTCGCCAGGGATAAGTTATGGAAACCTACGCAGTCTTCGGAAACCCGATCGCCCACAGTAAGTCCCCCGCTATTCACCAGCACTTTGCGCAGCAGTTGCAAATTACACACCCGTATGGGCGCATACTGGCACCGCTGGATGAATTTACCAGTACGCTGAATACTTTCTTTGCTGAAGGGGGAAAGGGGGCCAACGTTACCGTCCCGTTCAAGGAAGAGGCGTTTTCCCGCGCGGATGAACTGACCGAACGAGCGGCGTTGGCGGGGGCGGTCAATACTCTCAAGCGGCTGGAAGACGGGCGTTTGCTGGGGGACAATACCGATGGTATTGGGCTACTGAGCGATCTGGAGCGGCTTGGTTTTATTAAACCGGGTTGCCGGGTATTGCTTATTGGCGCCGGTGGCGCATCGCGCGGCGTGTTGCTGCCGCTTTTATCGCTGGATTGCGCGGTCACTATCGTCAACCGCACCAGCTCCCGTGCGCATCAGCTGGCAACGCTGTTTGCCCATACCGGTAGCGTTTGTGCCGTGGAAATGGCGTCGCTGGCCGGGCTCGAGTTCGATCTCATTATTAATGCGACCTCCAGCGGTATTGGTGGTGAAGTGCCGGCCATCCCGTCCCCTTTAATCGGCCCGCATGTCTATTGCTATGACATGTTTTATCAGAAGGGCAATACGCCGTTTTTGAGCTGGTGCCAGGAGCACGGAGCTAAAATGTGTGCTGATGGGTTAGGGATGCTGGTGGCCCAGGCTGCCCACGCGGTGCTGCTGTGGCATGGCGTTCTGCCGGATATTGCGCCGGTGATTCATGCGTTGCACAAGGAACTGAATACGTGAATCAGGCCATTCAGTTTCCTGACCGTGAAGAGTGGGATGCCGGGCGGCAATGCGTCACCTTCCCGGTGCTGGTTAATGGTATGCAACTCACCTGCGCTATCAAAGGTGAAATATTAGGCCAGCGCTTTGGGGGGGAAGATCCCACGCAGTGGCTGGCCGTGTTTCGCGAGCATCGCTGGGATCTGGAAGAAGAGGCTGACGAATTGATCCGCGAGCAGCAGGAGGACGATCAAGGCTGGGTTTGGTTCTCCTGAGCCAGATAATCGTTTTTCCATTGCACATAGTTGTTTGCTGAATAGAGCAGTCCCGCCCGCTCCGCTTCCGTCAGGGGGCGGATTTGCTTAACCGGGTTGCCAAAATAGAGATAGCCGCTTTCCAGCCGCTTGTTCTGCGGTACAAGGCTGCCGGCGCCAATCATGACATCATCTTCTACCACTACGCCATCCAGCAAAATGGAACCCATCCCTACCAGCACCCGATCGCCGATAGTGCAGCCATGCAGCATCACCTTATGACCGACGGTGACATCGTTGCCAACGATCAGTGGATTGCCTTGCGGGTTATAAGCAGATTTATGCGTAACGTGCAGAACGCTACCGTCCTGAATATTGGTACGGGCACCGATTTCCACATAGTTAACATCGCCGCGAATGGCGACCAGTGGCCAGATACTGACATCATCAGCCATTCTGACATCGCCGATTGCCACGCTGGTGGCATCGATCATCACCCGCAGGCCTGTTTGTGGGAATAAATCTTTATAAGGACGTAAATTGGCGGACATGATTACCTCAATAAACCGGAGTTGTACGAAGACTTTGGTGGCTTTTTCCGCCATCTGCAACCCTTTATTGTGGTGAAAATTGAGCAAACTGGACAATAACGCGACGAAAAGGGTGAAAAACCATCACTTGAAAAAAAAGATCGATAAAAGGCTTGTGCAAAAAACTGGGATCCCTATAATGCGCTCCCACTGACACGGCACATGTGAACGAGTTCACAGAGTAAGCCGGGTCGGCAGAGAAAAAATCCTGAAATTCAGGGTTGACTCTGCAAGAGGAAAGCGTAATATACGCCACCTCGCGACAGAGCGCTAAAGCGCGTCGCAACTGCTCTTTAACAATTTATCAGACAATCTGTGTGGGCACTCAAAGTGACATGGATTCTTAACGTCTTCGGACGAAAAATGAATACCAAGTCTCT
>NZ_SMCV01000016.1 GCF_004342285.1 Klebsiella sp. BIGb0138
CCCAGCGCAGCGGCTACGCCCTCAATCTGCCACGGAGCCAGACCGCCTTTGCGGTGATATTTCTCGACGACAGCTGCCCGGCGAACCAGAAAATCCTCACTCGGGATATTGCACTCCGGGAGCCCCAGATAGGTTTCCCATTCAGGCAACAACTGGATGGTCGTCTCCGGGCGCATCTCCTGCAGCAGCAAATCGGCGTTCACTTCAAGCCGGTTTAAACGTGGGCTGATGGCCTTTATAAGCGCTGTTAAATCCGCGTTTTCATCACGTGGCCATGCGCGGCCACGCGGCATATTTTGCTGCAGGGCATCCTGCCATTCCGTTACGCTGTGAGCCATGTGATATCCCCGATAGTGATGAGTTCGTTATTTTCACTGGTGATATCGGCGCTGATGTCCAGCGTGTAGTCGGTGACGCCTGTCGCTGTACCAATCGCCGTGCGCAGGCTTGACAGCAATAAGGTCGAGTTCGGTGACAGCGTCTGCTGTAACGCTATCAGGTTGGCTTCAGCAGCTTTCCGCGTTTCTGCAGTGTCAGGAACGAGATGGATCGAGGGGTTAACAGGCTTAAGCGTCAGCGTGATGATCCAGACCTCAATCCCGCCCGGTTTTCCGACAAAGTTACCTGTGGCTGGGTCCTGATGGCGGAACAGATATTCATTCATCTGTTCCCGGTCGCTCGCGGTTGGCGTGATATCGGGGCGGCTGTCATAGACCCATGCCAGCCCTACCGTGCTACCGCCGTGCCATGCGTCCCACGCCCATGCGCGTGAAACGCCTGGCATTTCTCGCGCCCAGATAACGTAATCATGAACTGCACCACCCACAGGCGGGTTACGCTTACGAAACAGCAAACGGTCAAGTAGCTCGTGAATAGGCTCGATATCCGTCCCGCCGGTTATGCCGCTGGCCGCTACCATTCCGACGCTTTCAACGCCCGGAATCGGTGACACAAGTGTCAGCTCACTCCCTGCATCGAGGTTGCCCGATGCGCCGACATCGTCAGCTTGTACAGTGACGGTCTGGATACTATTCACTGGCGCACCGGCTTTAATTACGTGATAACCCGCATCGTTACTGAACTGCATTTCCGTGTTCAGTGGGATTGGTCGGGAACCTTTAAAGGTCACAAGCCCGGTTGCATAGGTTGCCGCCTTACGAATAACACCTTCAGTATTAGCGGTATCAATGATGGTCTGATCGTCAGATTTCACTGAAGGGACAATCTGATCGGCAATCCATGACTGGTAATCGTAAACATCACGCACAGCGCTACTGAACGACGTATTTAATGCACGTTCAATCCCCATTGGTGGGAGCTTTTCATCAAGACCGATTTCAATATCTTGCTCACCGGTTTTAATTAACTGGCGCAACGTAGGTACATTAAATGGCATTCTCGACCGCCTCCCAGCGTTTTTTAATTTCTACGGTGAGTTGGGTTTTATCTGGCCGGGTCAGAATGATATTTAAAGCCAGCCAGCTCATTCGCGGAATAGTGGCAGTTACCTTTGCATTTCTGGCGTATCCATAACGCAATAAAGGCTGCATCGCCAACTGGGCGTAGTTCTCTGCCTTCATGCGGATTTCTTCGGTCAGTTTTTCACGGTCAATGAGCCAGAGTTTCGAACCCCACTCAAAATCGCTGAAGGAATTTCCGGGCCAGCCGCGACGGTCATCAGTACCATCGGGTATTTCATCACTGATATCGGCCCGCGCATCAGTGAAAAGGCAGATGTACACCAAAGAAACAAGGCCCTCGTCAAACGAAAGGCCATTGTGGTTAATCTCTATATCGCCGCCAGCGGGCAGGTGCCATTTTATTCTGATGGTCATAAGGGTTTAGTCGTATCTTCACCGTCGCCATCCTTATGAATATGGTCAAGGAAACTTTTTCCCTTAACCTGAATATCTTCACTAAAAGAAGTGGGGCCGGTGATATTTATCTGTTTACCGATAATGCCGACTTCTTCCGTACCAACGAGATTTACCTTTTTCCCTGTTATTTCAATCTCGCCATTCTTCTTAAGGCGAATAAAATGACCTTCCTGATGATATATACAAACATCCCCGGATTCACCATTTCGTGGGCGTGATGATTTATCCTCGACGGCAATGGCCACCAGTCCACCGCGCCGCCCACCTACGGCCACGACAATGGCCTCCGAACCGACTGGCGGGACGCTGGAAAAGCCGTAGTTCTGGAACCGCTCGACATCGTCATCGGTCTCGTCAGCGAGTGACTGTACCTGCAGATTTTGTCGCCCGAGGCTGTCCGTGACGATACGCACGACCGCGCGATCCACCATCAGGCGCAGACGACGCCCGAGAGAAGCGATAGAACGTGAAATATTCGCGTCTTTCAGTCCCATGTTGCCCCCACAGTGGTTTTCGATTTCGCTTTTTTGCTTTTCCCTTTCGCCTTCTGTGCGGGCATATCCAGTGATTCAGGCGGTACCAGTGAGAGTACCGTGATACGACCGCTGTCACCTTCCATGAACGAGACCGCTTTAATCAGCCAGGTAACATTCAGTTGCTGGATAGGGTCCACAATCGGGACCAGTAAATTTGGTTGCCATAGCGGACCAGTGGTGCCGTTCTCACGCCATCCCGCAACAGTGATTTCAGTGGTGGTGGCTTCGCCCATCATCCGGGTCTTGTACCATTCGCCACGGGCGCTGGCACCGCCGACCGTCAGGCTTTCTTCATTCACCAGAATCTTTGGACGATATCGGGTTATCTCCGGGTCGCTGACAACCGCCTGACGCCCGCCGACCATCTTCACCGGCTGGTCATCCCATGTTGACCCGCCTGCGCTGGCGGAACCCTTGATGATGTACTGGCTCGCACGTTCGCGCCAGCTGAAGCGACCACGGGCGGCCAGAATGTTATCGCCGAGGATGAGGGATACACTGGCTCGCTTACTTGAGGCGCGAGTGATAATTAGCCGTCCGAACGCATCGGACGTCACAAGAACGCCGCGCTGCTTGGCCAGACGGTCAAGGAGTTCAAAACCTGTTTCACCCTGTTCCAGAGTGATGCTGCCGAAAGCCTCACCGGTATCGGTCTCGTTGATAACCTCGATGCCGTAGGGCTTGCAGATAGTGGCGGCGAGCTGCTCCAGCTTCTGACCCTTCCACTGGCCAGACTTATCGACCACAGAGCTGTCCACCAGATCGCCGGTCTTGTCACGCCCCATCACACGCAGGGATACATTCTCCGCGTCATAACTGGGAATAAAGTCATCGATATAGCCGGTCATGACCCGATCCTTACTGATGGAAACTGTGCAGGACTGACCCGGTTTGATTGCCCGTGGCGCAGCTGCTGACCAGCGAGCGGTAATGGTCAGATCAAATTCACCGGCAACGGACTCCAGTGACCGGTTGATGGTCATGTCTGTCCATCCGGCCCAGACCTGACCCGATACGTTCAGGGATACTTCTTCAGTCATTGCCGATGATCTCAATTGTCTGTGAAGGGGTAATAAACGACGGGTAACGCAGGCGGTTACGTTTCACCAGTTCATCACGGTTTTCTGCATTGTCTGTCTCCCGGTAGGCCAGAAGCATCACAGGCACCGTCTGTATCGACGTGACACGGCGCATTTCAGGGAGTTGTACGCTACGGATGCGCACATCATTGACCACGGCAAAACGCAGCTCACGCAGGGAGCGCCACAGGTCACGCTGACCACTTTCGACGGCATCAACGGCCATTTCACCAAGTTGTTCCGCCAGTTGATCGCCTGTCGTTTGTGCATCCTGACTGGTTTCAAAGGTCGCAGTAGCCACAGTCTCAGCCTGCGCAACCAGCGTGGAGACGATCACCAGCCGCCTGAAGTCCTCGATATTAGTCTGCATGGCTTCGGTCGCTTCCGGCGTCGAGACGGGCATCACGCTGCTGGCAAAGCCGGTGGAAGCATTCACGCTGACGTTATCAGCCAGCGATTTCGTTGCGGCCTGTGCGGCGCGGTCACCTTCCCACTGGTCACGCAACTGTTCGTAAACACGCAGGGCAAACGGTGGCTCCGATACCAGGTCCTTCATATCGCTAATGAGGTCAACAACATCACGGATGATTTCCCCCGGCGCAGCTGCAGCAATACCGGTCAGGTCCTTAAACCGGTTGAGCCGGTCCATCCAGTCATTCAACGCATCGGGGAGTGTCGGCAGGTTGCTGATGAGGTTCTGCATATCATCGAGCAGGGTGTCAACCATGCTGCCTACGCCATCCAGTGCCTCGAAGTAATCGCCATTCTCCAGCGCGTCTTTCACCGTATCAGCGGCACTTAATGCGGTGGCGCTGGTATCTTCAGTGGCTGACGGGAACAGTTGTTCGCCTGCCTCGAATACCTCAAAAGAGATGTACGCCACGCCGCCTTCCTCAGTTGAAAGGCGATGAGTAACCCGGCCAGCCTGCACTTTCTGAACGCCGAACCACGGATGGACCAGCTCACCGGGTCCGGGAGTATTCAGCGCGGCCAGAAGACGGTTCATCTGTTCGATGTAGTCATCCCCCAGCAACACAGCGTTAATCTGCTCCTGCGTTAACACTGCGCCGTGGTCCTCAGTCCAGCCAACCTCTTTTTTGGGGTAAGCATGGGGAATGGCGCGACGTCCGCCAGTGCCTTCGACGTCACGGAAAAAGAACGGAACGCCCCGGAACGAAGCATCACGCAGGTCTTCCCATTTAGTGGTGGCCATCATTCCTGCTCCATGTTGCTGACGCCTGACTGGGCGCTCATCGTGATGCCCGGCGTGTTGACTTTGACGCTGGTCACTTGTACCCGGTCATCTTTAACAGAGACCTCGATACGACCTTTTAGCTCGGCGGCCTGCTGGAACGGATAGCCCGGCTGGTTTTGCGGCTGCAGCGAGGCCCACGGTGACGGATCCTGATATCCCGCTGGGGAGGTGGTCGGAGAAGTCAGCCAGTCTTTTACCTTTGTCCAAACAGATGGGGCTTTAGCGCGGTCTTGTGCCCATTTGACCATGCTAGCCTTGTCATCATCAGTCAAAGGGGGAGGCTCTGACAGAAAAGGGATTGTGGCGGCTAATGGACCAACCATCCATGATGACCCTAGAGCTGAGTAGGCGCGTCCAGAACCGCCGCGTCCGGGCTTTCTCCCACCTCCGGGACCACCAATATCTGGCCCCCCCATGCCTCCATTACCCATATTAACGACGTAGACGGGCATCACTCCTGAGCCAAACACGTCAGAAACACCTTTAGGGATACCTTTGGATTTGCCACCGCCGAACAGCTCCCACGCGCCTTTACCAATTTGAAACGCCTTGCGGGCGGCGATAACGCCCCCGACTGCGATGGCAATATTCTTGCCGGTCTCCAGCCAGTTCTGGACGGTTTTCTGGTCTACCGAGTTGATGGCGTCGGCCAGCTCCTGCACGGGCTCCGCAAGATTGCTGTTCGCAAATTTTTTCCAGGTGTTAGTCAGAGATGACATGGCCGAGGTGAAGTCTTTAGCAGCATAAGCGGCATCGTTCATAATGCCCTGGCCGTCAGCTACAACGCCGTTATAACGTTTAAGGTTCTCCGCGCCTTTACCGGACGTCACGCTACTCAGCAACAGGATACTGTCCTGATTGAAACCGGCACCCAGTAAGCGGGCGTTCTGTGTCTCTGCACCTTTGTTACCGGATTTTTTGGCAATCTCCTGCATCAGCGTAGGAAGGGATCGCATCGTCCCGTCTTTATCAAAAACATTGATACCGTTCTGGCGCAGCGTTTTGACAACTTTTGGGATTTGCAAATCTCGAATAAGGTTTTCAACTGCAGTTGAGGCTGTCGTCGTATCGCCGGTAGCATCGACGGCGCTCTCCAGCGCAACGCCGACGTCTTTCACGCCTCTGACGCCCGTTCCTCCGGCTGCGGCATACATTGAGAATGCTTTTACGCCGCGTTCGGCGATATCCTTCAGCTCAAATGCGCCTTCTTTACCGAGCTGATTCAGGGTATCCATTGCCTGCAGCGTCTGCTTTTCGTCGGTCAGGTTGAACTTTGTAAACTGAGAAAAGAGGCCACCAATGCTTTCACCTTCGGACCCCGAAGCCGCCAGCGAAGCGGCCATGATGTTACGGTTCTTAAAGCCGAAATCGATATCACCGGTGACGGTCCCGACTTTCTCAATGGCACTGACCACTTCGCTGTCGTCCACACGGAATTTGATCGCGGCATCCTGCATACCGCTGAACATCTCAGACATCTCTTTTTTGGTCTTCTCCGCAGCCAGCCCCATTCGGGTGATGCGGCGGTCTGTCGCGGCAAAGTCTCTCAACATAGCGCTGCCGGCAAAGCCGGCAATCAGGGTTGTGTAGCGGTTACCCAATGCATCAAGACCACGACCTGCCGCCGCCGTGGTGGCTTTAACCACGTTCATTGCCCGCTCATTACGGCGGGCAAATTCAGACATGTTGGCTCCATACTGGCGGGCCTTTGCGGTCAGGTTACCTGCCAGATTGATGAGTATTTCAGTGGTGAGGCGGTTTGACATTTTGCTTCCTCAACTGCTCTGTCAGGCGCAGCAGCTGCCGTATAGGCAACTGCTGCAGGTAGGGCAAATCAAAACGTTGGGACAAATTGACGAGAAGGTTACTGAACGCCGTCGCCAGCGGCGTCAGTTCGCCCCCGGTTTGCTGTCTCCGCGAGTAAGTCGTCCATCGCGCTGGCTTTGCTGGACAAGAGTTCAAGGTCTTCCGGGTGAAAGCTGTAAAGCTGTTTAAGCGACAACGGGCCGGGGATATCACCAACGCTTAAGATCTGTTTACGCAACAGCGCCAATCCCATCAGCACTTCGGAGCAATAGGCAACCGCCTTACCGTTGTCACCAATCACCACACGTTCTGCTTCAAGTTGCGCGTCGATAACGTCTTTCGAATTCAGCTCCCGGAAGGTGACGACGGAATGATGTGCTTCATCTTCGGTGCCTTTGCCGGTGATAAAGCCATGTTTCAGGGTTACGGTTAACTCAGCCATGATTTACACCTTCACCAGTTTGACGCCGATAAAGTTGGCACTGATGGTGCCTGCGTCTTCATCCAGCGTCGCCGGATTGTCGGTGGCCGCGCCAGTCATCATGTAGGTCAGGCCGTTGTCACCCTCAAACATCACCGTCACGTTTTCCCAGTTACTGATTTCGATGACGTCCATATCCTGTGCTGCCGCGATGGTCATCTGGATCGAGGGACCGGCCATCTTGCGGGAGTTACCCCAGACCTTGCCACCGCCCATATGCTGGGTTCGGGCATAGCCTCCCGGATTGAGGGTGGACTTACCCTCAGTTTTGATTTCGCGACCGTTGATACGAATGGCCGCCATACCCAGAATGCTCATAAACGCTCCTTAAAGTTTGAACTGGATGAGACCGGCCATCACACGCAGCTGATTGACCAGATTGGGATGACAGATAAAGTTCAGGCGATTTTTGTCAGCACCATCGAGATACACATCAAGCGTGTCCTTGTAGTCTTCAAAATCTTCCACAAGGCCTGCCGGTATCAGCTCGCTCAGGGCAATATCCAGCAGTTCGCCGCGTGCAATTTTCGGTGTCATTACCGGTTGACCCGGATCAAGCAGGTCAAGCACATCGTCCCCTGCCAGCTTGTGGCGTGGATAGCGGTTGCTGAAGCGGTTTTTAATGACGTAGCGGATACGTCCCAGCGTCGCCGGTGACTGCACATCGAGGTAAGACGTGTCTGGGTCGCCGAACTGGTTAACGCGGTACATGGTGATTTCACGCTCGATGCAGACATTTCCGCCAGCATCAACGTAATGGGTAGCGATACCATCCTTCAGCAGCAGGTTACGCTCGGGCATATCCCAGCGAATATCTTTGGCCGGGGCCAGAATCCCGGTCAGCACCAGCGTCTGCAGCGGACGTGCCGGATCATTCGCCAGATAATAGGACGCAATACCGCCATAGGATGCCGCCCACAGCCAGTACGGTTGCGGCGCAAGATTGGTCCCGATACAGGAGATGAGCCAGTCATTACGGGTTTCGCCAAAGGTGCCCGATTCAGCATGGGTTCCACGGAACGCGGTCCACAGCTGCGCCTCAATCATCTTGAGTGGCCCCCAGCGCTCCAGCAGTTCATCACGAATGGTGTTGAGGCTCTGCGTATCGTTGTACGGGAACACAATATCGGTGTACCAGTCATCGCCCAGCGCCGCCACGACAGCGGAAATATCCGGAGTGCCGGTGCCACCCGTAAAGCCGGTAATGGTGACCTTTACACCTGCCGGTGACTGCTCTCCGGGGTAGTAGTTGAGGCGGGCGTCCATCCCGTTACCCGTGGTTCCTGGCCAGTTCGCGGTCAGTGTGACCACACTGGTTGATGCTGCTTTCGGCGCGGCGGTCACCTGCGTCGCCGGTAGTTTATTCACGGCGGCAATAATGGCCGTGGCGATGGTGTCGGCAGTATCGTCGGCGGCAACGCCGACCTGTACTGAAACACCATTGACCAGCAGGGCCAGTGTCCCCGCATCGGTAGCAGGTCCGGTGATGGCCAGCTCAGCTTTTGCGGCGTTACCTGCAGCAATATCTGCCATTCCCATCGCCCACAGCTCGGTGTAGCTGTTGCCTTTGCGGAGGGTTTTCACCATCTCCGCCAGCATGGAACCTTTGCCATACAATTGTTCAGCTGTACCGTCACTGGTGATGCGGTTCGACGTCAGCGCTGCCGCTGTACCGGTCGCGTTTTGCTGACCGATCACAATGATTTTGCGAGACTGGGCCGGGGCGCTGTCCAGCGCCTGAGAGTTATCGATATCAATGATGACCAGCGGGACACGGAAATCATCAGGAATATTGCCTAGTGACATATCACTTCTCCTTTACGGCTGGGGTCTTTGCGGTTTCAACCGGGATGGTGGAAATGACCACGTCACCTTCAGCTTCCCTACGGTGCCACCACGAACTCATAGGGAGGTTCTCCCCGGCAGGTGAGAGGTGCTCCCCCGACGCTTTACGTACCTTCAGCCCCTCGCGGGCTGGCTTAATATGTTTTTTCATTGGTTTGCATCTCTTACGTTAATCGTGCCTTCAATGGACGTTTCACCGTCATTTACCTGCAGTGTTGCCCCCAGTCGCAGGAAGTCAGGGAGCGAAGCAAGGTCCACCTCATCATCCAGCCGGAATTCCTGTTCCCACGTTACCGCCCACATGGTCAGACCCAGCTCGTTAAGCCCACCGGAATAGATATTGTCAGCGCTGACGGAAGTGGCCAGACGCTCGGCTTTCATACCGTTGGGCGCACCGCGCTGAACAATGCGGCGAACCAGCTTCCCGACCAGCACCTCACAGCGGGTATCACGTGAGTACCCCCATGCATCGGTGGCCATGATGTAAGCCGCCCATGTGACATCGCCAGTCGTTCCGCCTGCCTGATAGCGAATGTTACGAACGCGAAGCGCCGCCAGACGGATACAACCATCGCGATCTGACAGATAGGTTTTTACCTCGGCAGGGGTACTGAACTGGCCAATATGGCGTTCGATCACACTGACGCTGTCGGGCTTATCGCCCAGTAAATCCGGCTTCAGCCATGCCACAATGTTCTCAGCAGCGGTGACCGTTGAGCCAATGGTCTGCAGCGGCGGACGTTCCTGATTACTCACGGGAGTACCTCTTTCCAGAAATCACCGATGACGTGCATCAGCTCTTCACTGTTTGCGTTGGACAGCCCGAGATACTCGCGCTGCGGGATATTCATCTGGCGCGTATGAGCGCCGACGGTTTGCCATACAGGATGCTTCAGCGCCCGGCCAAACGCCTGATGAATGAGACGCTGATGGGTACTGACTGACACGCTGCCGTCAAAGCCGTCCTGGTGAACGGCGCTGTAACTGAGCGGCGACCCCACACGAACGTGGCCGCGCTCGACGATGTACTGGATGCTGTCGAGCAGATCGCCGTTCCCCTGCAGCAGGCTCTGATTCCCGTGTCGGGTCTGGCGATAAGACTCTGACCATTCCTGCCAGCGCTCGCCCGCTGGAGAGGTTTTCTCATCGCTGATGCGGCGGCGGGTCTGCGACTCAACGATGGCCCCGATGCTTTCCAGCAGTTCCTGCTGCAGCGAACTGTCAAAGAGTTTCTCGATGGCCAGACGCATCTGCTGCAGTTTCTGCACGCCAGACACCTCGACTGAAATACCCATCACAGGACCCCTTTCAGGTTGTTGCGGGTAAACAGTCGTTTGTTGTCAGAGACGACAATCATCCTGCCGTTATCGGTCTCCGGGGCGGGGGTATCAGTCGGGAGGCCGAGGTCGCGGGTACCGTTCGCTATCTCTTTCAATGTCAGGATGGCGCTGTCATAGCGTTTCTGAATCAGGTCGGTGATCTGATTGTCACGCTCTGACAGCCAGTAAAGGGCAATAGATGTCGCTACCCGGTGAAGTGGACGTGGGACGGTCGTGATATTCAGTGGGAGCTGGTAGCGTTTCGCCAGAAACGAGTTAATCTCCGCGTCGGCATCCTCGATAGCCGTGAGGATTTTTGACTCATCCAACTGGTTAGTCGCTTTATCAATGGCCATATTCCAGACCAGTGACCCGTCAGTTGCCAGCAGGTCATCACGGGTAACGTAAAGGCCCATTTACTCTTCCTCCACCACCGGCTGCAGTACCGTGACTTTCAGGTTAGGCTCGGCTTTTAGGCGCGCGGCGGTTTCGTGGCTGACGAAACACTCCACGACCACATCACCGTCCAGCGCGTTCGCCTCGTTATCGCCTTCCGGATCATCGCTGACAAAAACATGGACCGGCTGGCGTGGCCAGAATCGACCACAGCGCCAGAAACCACGCTCAGCAATGGCGCGAACCTCCAGCACCTGAACATCATCAGTATTGGGCAACGCCTTAACGCTTATATTGAGCCCCGATGATTCCGCATCTGAAGACAGACCTTCTGGCATCAGCGAAGCATCAACTATGCCGGGTTTTACACTGACGGGGGACGTACCCACCGCAACGTAATGCCCTGGCAATGTGACTGACAGTTCAGGTCCCGGCGCGTGAGGTGCATCAACCGGTGCCACTTCCGGCGCTGGAACCTTGCCAGCGCGACCTTTAGTGCTTTGCTTACCCGTTGTTTTTTCTTTCGTTCCACTCACTGTTCCATCCTCGTTGAAGGTGGGTTACAGCAGGCTTAAAGCCCGCTGTAACGGTTTAAACGCAGACCGGTGATTACGGTGCCGGAGCGGCAGGTGTGGTGATGAATGGGCTGTTAAGGATTTCCACATCCTTGTAATAAATGTTGGAATCCCCACCATCGACCAACATCGCATCGATAATACGTTTTGCCGCAGCGCGGTTTTTACGTCCAACAACCAGCGTGGTTGGATTGATACCCAGCGGTTCGCCAGAATCACGCTTCATGCCCTGAAGAACCTCCACAGCCTTCTCGTAGTTGGCCACTGTGAGAGGTGCTCGGGAACCGCAGGCAGTCTGCCAGAAGCCAAATCCGACGGCGCAGCGACCATCAACACCAAACAGGAACTCGTTGTTTTTGAAAGTGTGCTCACTATCAAGATCGTCCAGTGCATGAAAATCGAACGGTCGGCGGTTTTGATAGAGGATCGGCTTAAGTACCTGTGACTCATCAATCAGGAACCACGGTTCGCCGGTCTCAGTACCATCACCCACGATGTTGCTGTAAGTGCCGCCCGCCATTGGGTGGTCGGTATCAAAGAAGTTCTGACCATCAAAGCACAGGGTGGTGAACCCGGCGACCAGCAACGGGAAGCTCAGTTTGTCCGGGAACTCAGAGACCTGTCGTCCGAAAGCTTTTGCCGTAATGCTGTACTGGCCAAGTTGATCGTCTTCGATATTTTCCCGTTTAACCCGGATGGAGTTTTCCCACGTCTTGTTCGGAATGGTGTAACCCTGCTGGGAAAGCAGCGCCAGTTGGCGGTCGCCAATCCACTCCTTTATCTCGGGCAGATCGGACAACCAGCCATACGTATTGGATGCGGCACTGCTCGGGACTTCAGTTGCAATGCGCAGGTATTGCGGGGTAATGCCCGCGAGCCCCTGAGTAAATGCAGCGCTCAGCGACGTGGAGAGCGCGTGCAGGATTTCTGCTGACGGTTGCGGCATTCTTATTGCTCCTGTTTCGGTTTAGCGGCCAGAAACTCTTCTTTGGTGACGCCCATGCTGCGGCACATCGCCAGTTCGGTTTCGGTCAGTTCGGTCTGGCCCTTGTTCTCTTTCCCTTTGGTCGGGTCTGCGTTGACCAGTACCGGGGCGGTTTTCATGAAGTCGGTAAACTGCTGACGGCCTTCTTCAGTACGGCACAGGGCCAGATACATATCGCGGTTCGCCGGGGCAACCTTTCCGGCAGTCACGGCACCATCAACCAGCTCGGTGGCGTTTTTGTCATCCAGTGCCTTAAGGCGGCTTTCTGCCGTCTCCGCCCGGTTCAGCGCCAGCTGATGAGTCTCCACCGGAATAAACTTCGTCAGGTCCGGGTTTTGTGCGCGGTTCAGCGCGACCGATTCGCTGTTCTTGATGGTCTGGATAGCTGACACGGCATCATCAATTGACGCAGTCGCAGTCAGTCCCAGCACCGTGGCAATCTGCACAGGTACAGTCATGGTGTTCTCCGAGTTAAGCGCGGGTAAATACAGGTTGGGTTTGTTGGTCAGGCCGACGCTGGACAGCAGCGTCACCTGACCTGTTGCGAGATAACGGAAAGCCGGGCTGTAATAGAGGTACTTCTTACCCCTGACCAGAGCCTCGCCGTCTGGTGTCCACTCCACATGTGCATCAATGCTGCCGTCAGCATTAACGCGCATGGAATCTATCCATGCGTAGGCCGGGGCTTCTTCGCCTTTCGGGCCAAGCAGCTCGGTAGAGTGTTCGATATCAATCGGTAATTTGGGATGACTGAATGAAGCGGCACTAACTGCTGCTGGGTTGTCGTTAATCCATGTCCGGCCATCCCGGCCAGTAAATGTGCCCGCCGGTATCATCGGCAACCATTCCGGCAACGGTGTGCTGGCATCCGTCAGGTCAGGAAGCTCAAAGCACAGGGCCAGAAATTCGAGTTGTGTTACAGGCTTTGGCATGGTGCTGTCCGTCGTAAAGGTAACTGACGGACAGTATGAGGAAGGCATAAAAAAAGCCGGATTTACCGGCTTCACTGTAAACGCAGCGGGAAACCCCGTTCAAACAGCGTTTAAAACCGCTGTGACGCGTTTAAGAAATTTTCAGAGAATCATCGTATCACAAATGTCGTTATTGTCCTCCTGAGCGTTTCAGACGGTTCTTTGGTTGGTTCACTGGCTACTGTCAAACAAGTCCTGCTTCACCTTCAGTTGACGTTCCAGTTCGGCCTGACGCCCGGTTCCCGGATTGTAATCCCAGCCGGGGTCAATCCCCTCAGGCACCATCTCTTCTTCACCGGTACGCTTATTGACCCACTTACGCCGTTTGATCGCCGGAGCCTCGGTGCGCACCGGTACGGTCTGGCGAACCACATGGCCGGTCGGTTGGCCACTGGCGTCGAGCTGCTGCACGTTACGGTTGACGCCATTCACTTTCAGCTGTTCATACTCATATTTGCTGACCTGGCGGAGTAGACATTTGCAGCCCCATCCGTTAGGGCAGAAATGAGTCAACCAGAACGGATCATCAACCGGCAAACAGAGGTCCGCCCACTTGAGGTGCTCGGCGCGATGCTCACGGGAAGGACCCAGTGTATAGAGAAGATAAGGCATTGCTCTTTTCGTTCGCTGAATACGTTCCCACTGACCCGCGCTGCGGGCCGTTCTCATGTTGGTATCGTAGATAGTACGCAGACGCCTGTCGCTGCCGAGCTGCACCAGTCTGGTTTCACTGGTGAGTGGGTCATCCATTAACTGCTGTCCCCACCATCCGCGCTTCACCAGTAAGGGCCTGATGACCTCGCGGAACTCAGCGAAAGACTGACCGCTGGCCATCGCGTCTTCGACCAGCGCCTTGACGTCGGAAAGCAGATCGAGCTGCGTCATTTTCGCCACGGTGAAACCGATGCTGTGCTCCTGCTTCCAGACATCCCGATAGTCAAAGCCCGGCGTCAGCTTTTTAGACTTCAGCCAGGACAGCGCCTCTTTTGGAATAATCGTTGTTTCAGCCATCGTGACTATCTCCCAGTACCCGCGCTTTAAAACTCAGCATCGCCAACTGCTGCACAAATTCGGCAGGCTCCAGCGTTTTCTGCAGGTCAGGCAGCCGCGCCAGAAACTCTTCATAGCTTGTCACTTCCTGCGCCAGCTGCAGCACCGGACTGGTGAACGCATCGCCGGTTTGTTCCCAGTCCTTCAGGGCATCATTGACCATCAGGTCAATCTCATCCTCCTGCGAACGGTTGAGCGCGATACGCTCGCGGTTCAGTGCCGGTGCCGGAGTGAACGCAGAAAAGCTGTTCGACGGCGCGAGAATGTTGGCGTCTTTTTCTGGTTCAGCCAGACCGAACTTGTCCCGGATTTCAGACTCCTGCACACGCAGCCCCCGGTCAATTAACGGAATCAGCGCATCAACAAACGATTTAAGGTCTTCCGGCTCGCTGATGGGTAGCTTAACCAGTGGATACCGTTCCTGCGGTCCGTAGTTGAACTGGATATAGGGACGGACCAGAAACTCATTGAGGGTGTTCTCCAGCTGTCGCGCATCCCATTTGGCGATATCCATACGGACCTTGTCATGCACATCAGCCTGCGCACGTGAGCTGCCATCATCCGTGGTCATCGTCTGGCCCAATACGGCCTTGCTGGTCTGGGCGTCACACCATTCCGCCATCTCCTTAAACAGTGCGCCACCGCCGTTGCGGCTGGCGGTTTCCTGCATTTCCAGTTGCATACTTTGCGGAATGGCGCAGCCTGCATCCGATGCAATGGAGGCGATAGCATCGACAAGCGTCTGGATCTGCTCAGTGGTGGCATTATTGCCGTACTTGCCAACGACGATCGGAATGCCGAACTTTTCCGCGAACGCCCACCAGTCACGCACGGTGAATGACTTCAACATGTACATCACGGCCACCAGACGAGCCAGACCATTACGCAGCGGTAAACCTGACTTCAGCCGGGGATAGTGCATCACATATTTCCCCGGCGTCAGGGGAATACCGTCTACCGGTTGCTCGTCGGTCAGCAGACGAAACTCTCGCAGCGTGTCGCTGTCGGGTTTCAGGAACCGCGGATCAACCCACTCATAATCGCGGGGTATCCAGCCATCACGGGTACTCCACAGGATTTCGCAGACCCCCACGCCTTTACCAAGGCCATCGAGCAGGTCAAATAACAGCTCAGGGATTTGCGGTTGTTCCATCAGGTTACGCACAGCATCAGCCAGCAATACATCATGCTCATCGTCACTTGCTGCCTCGACGCTGGGGAGGATACCTGCCACGGTGAGCTTGCGGGTACGCAGTACGCTGGCATAGTGCAGGTCCCGCTCTTCCATCTCTTCAGCAAGGATGAAGTAGTCCCGCGCGTTCCCTTCGGTCACATTACGCAGGACCCCGGCCAGTCTCGCCGGGGATAAGGTACTCGCCACGCTGATACCGGCAGAAGGGGATCTGACGCTGGCACGTTTTGCCCGTGCTTCGGCCTGAGCCATCTCGGATTCATTAACGGTGACGGTTTCATCGGTTGCCGGGTTAAGCAGGCTTCTGATCGCGCCGGTGAGTTTCTTCAGCATCAAAGCAGTCCTCGTTGATTCTTAAGGCCACGGGTGATGCGCAACTGCCGTTTACCGTCGCGGTTGCGCTGCTGTTGTGGGGTGTTGAGGCGATGCAACTCATAACGCTGACAGTCCTCTTTACTGGCCAGAAACGCCAGGAAGATGGCATAAGCGCTGTCGCCGTGTCGCTTGTGGCCATCGCTGCCGGTGTTTTCCCGGTCATCAATTCCCGGCACCCCTCGGAGGATCACAATCTGGCCAAGGTCGCTGATCACATCTTCATGCTGCGGTAGGACCAGCTCATCGTCTTCGAACGCTGACTTAAAGCGGGGCATGTTCTCGCGATAGTGCGCAACGGATGGCATTACCACCTCAACTTCATCGCCATACTTTTCCGCCGCCTGTTCCGCCAGATAGTTACCGTTGCCCCGGCCATCCAGTTTGATACCGTCGCGACGCGGGAGCTGGTCGCAGATAAAGAACAATGCCTGTTCCTGCTGTTTGTAAGGCACGTTCGCCAGTTCGACCAGAAACGGTACTGTACGGCTGGTGTCATCATTGACTGTCATCGGAGCGAACACGGTCAGGTGACCAGATCGCGCGAAGTCCTCACCGAGGCAGTGGCGGAGATTTTGCGGGAGCGTATTCAGCTCAGGCTGGACAATCTTCTCCAGCCACTCCTGCATTTCCCGTGCGCGTATTCCTTCGGGGGTGGCGTTGAATTCGGTCGTGCCGGTGAAGCGCAGAACGGGACCGGAACCACGCGCTGCCCGTTCGCGAATGGAACGGGCCAGATAGGTCCCGCCGCCGTTCTTCGGCTCGCAATAGTATTCCTCACGGGCGTCTTCTTCGGTCGCCGTATCACTGAGCAGGTTCGCCAGCCATTCATCCTCAGCATCAGGTGTCCACGGTTTTTTCGTGACCTGACAGATTCGACGATACAACCCCTCATTGATAGCCAGCTCGATATCAATGCGGTGAACGGAATAGCGTTTTTTTCCTGCCCGGCTGTCGGTAATGATGGTGTTGAACAGGTTCTCAATACCGTTATGCGTGGAGATCAAACGAACCTTTGAACCCCACATGGTCAGCGCCAGTGCGGCTTTTAGTACGGCTGCGAGGTCTTTCTGGAAAGCAGCCTCATCGATGATGACATTCCCCTGCATCCCGCGCAGGTTCGAGGGGTTAGAAGAGAGTGCTTTGATTTTGAAACCGCTGGCGAAGTTGATGACGTAAACCAGAATGTCCTTGTCTTCGTCTTCCAGTACCTCTTCGCCTATATCGGACGCGGCCCAGTCGTAAGCCTTCGCCCACATGGCGCAGGCGTCGATAAATTCACGCGCCATATCTTTGGTGGTGCCGACATAGAAAGTGTCACATCCACCGGCGCTGACTGACATTGAGCCGTTAAGTGCCGCCTCTGCCGCCTCTGCCCATGTCAGCCCTGTACGACGTGATTTTTCGGCAATCTTGAGCTGGGCCGGGTCGGCTATCCAGCGACGTTGGTAAGGAAGCAACACCTGATCCGCGTCGAACTCACCGGCAAGGATGGCGGACGCCGACTGGCTGCGCAGTAACTCCTGTTCCCGCGAGACCGTGACCATTACGCAATCCCCAGAATCTGGCGGCGAATATCAGCAGCCGTATCAGCAGACAGCCCGGCCTGTTTGGTAATTTTCTCCGCCTGCGCGGCGGCTTCTTCGGCGAATGCCTGGCGGATCTCTTTCTCACGATTGTGGCTGGCCATCGCGGCAGCTTCCAGACGCTGCGCGACCAGCGCCAGTTGGCCAAGGGCTTTCGGTTCGACAGTCTTCTCGCTTTCAGCCATCGACATGGAGGTTTCAAAGGCCAGCGTCTTCACGAACTCCATCAACAGTTTGCCGACGTCAGAGGTCGGGGCGGAGCCCAGCTTCGCCGCCCAAATCTCGGCCATCTCGCGGGAGGCGCGAATTTTTGCGCCGACCGTCTCCATGCGGCTGGCGTAACGGTTCAGACCGGTTCGGCTGAGTTTCATCTCTTCCGGCAGGTTGTGACCGTCGATGAGTTCGTTGATGGCTTCGCGGATCTCTTCCTGTGTATGGCGTTTTTCACGCAGCATCTGGTGCAACTGCTCGCGTACGCTATCCGGTAAGAGGTCGATTTTTGACGCACGGCCACGGGTCGGACGTTGTTCAGCTGTCACGCTCGCTCCTTAGCTATCCGGTCAGCAAAATTTTTACGGGTGGCCACAATGTCTTTCTGCAGCAGCTGCCAGACACGGCGGATCTCAGGCTCAGAATTCAGAAACATATTGAGGTAGCTGTCGGGCGCATCCCGGTTATAGGGCTTGCCGGTCTTCTCTTCGACAAACTTTGCCATAAGGTTCGCCTCGATATCAGCGCAGACGAACGCAGCGGCCAGTTGCCTGATGGTGCGCCGCGCGGCGGCGGGTAACGTTTTTTGTTTTGCCATCGTCATCCCCTCGCGCGGGGTTTTTTCACGCCCGGAACGGTGGCCAGACCGTTGGCCGCATCGTCACCACGCCCGGTGATACTGGCCACATAGCACCCGGAGACGTCGGTCAGATTAACCAGCCCTTGTTCCTTCAGCCATGCCAGATGGGTCCGAACGGCATCACGTGAAACCCGGTGACCATAGGTCTGCAGGCACGTCTGCAGAATCGACTCGTTGGCGCTGTCGCCACACTCGATAAGAGATCGCAGAATGACCAGGCGCTGGTCCTGGTCGAGAATGTCACGCATACTCACCCCTTATTTTTCCTTCAGTTCGTTTTCCAGAAGTAGATCGCTGATACGGGAAACCTGTCGAATTGATGGTGCCAGCTCCCGCAGTTCACCCCGTAAGTCACGCATTTCAAGCTGCAGCTGATGCAGGTCTTTCTGATTCGGCAAACCCGCGATGGTGTTCTCCAGTCCCTGCAGACGGGTACGCAGGAGATCAAGCTCCTCGCGTTTAACGTATGTCTTCGCCAGCAGGAGCTGGATAACGTTCACCCCGGACATAAACAACGCCCAGATAATGGCCCAGTTACCCTTAATGACTTCCCAGTCCATGCTTCCTCCTGTGTTCTCTGATTGACTGACAGGTGACACAGGTCGCCACTGAAGGCAGCGCCCGGAGTCGTTTAGCCGGAATCGCTCCACCGCAGTCGTTACAAAAACCGTAATTGTCCGGCAGTTCTTTAACGCGGTTTAAATGACTGTTTAAGACCCGTTCCCGCTCTTCGATTTCCAGATCGCTGGCGCGATCAAACGCTTTAGTCATTTACCCACCACGGCCTTGTGTTTGCTGGATTTGCTGTACCGGGCGAAGCCGTCCAGCGTCCTGAATCCCAGATAGCCCAACGCTGGAGTCGCGAGCATCAGCGCGATATCCCAGTCAGGCTCAGGCATAGAAAAGGCGTGGCCAAAGGCACTGGCGACCGCGCCAGCCTGCTGACCGAGAGACATGATCATCACGTAAGCAATGCTGCTGTAGAGCGAAAGGCGAGCCATCAGAGGGCGGGTCTGGCGGACATATTCATCCGTTGCGTTATCACCGTTGCGGATGGTTTCCTGTTGTTCATGTTGCGCCGCCTGCTGGTCAGCCATTTGCGCTTTGTCCCGTTCCATCTGGAGCTGCTGCAGCTGGACTCTGAGAGTTTCAATCTGGACAAACTGCTCAGGTGGCAACTGTGCCAGCTTCTGTTCCAGCACACGCTGCTGGTCTGCCGGGTTGATGGCACCATTGACGGTTTCGACAATGCTGGCGACGGATTCCGCCGCTTTAGCGGTATCGCTGCTGAACCATCCCCCTACAGTACGGACCAGTGAGGGACCAGCTTTGAGCAGCACTGAGGCGACAGTGGATAGCGTTATCGGATCCATTTAAACGGCTCCTTACGCGAGACCCAGAGGGAGAAAAGGAATCCTGTCAGAACCCCAACCGCGCCAAGAAGAATGATTAACGGCGACTTTGCCAGTACGGGAGCAATGACCAGAAGTAAGACACCCACCCCCCAGACAATCCAGGACAACACCGTGGCCCATTTGCTGATAGCTCGGGTGGGATGCAGTAAGCGATATGGCAAGTTCCCCATACCGATACTGGCACAGACAAGAGCGATGCCGGCAATAGATAACCACCAGACCACAAACGCCTGACGACCATTGAAGCTGCAGAAAAGCAGGGATAGCCCCACCAGAATGATCACCGTCCAGCCGGACTGAAATACCCGGAGTAAGGCCAGTTTCAGCCAGTCGGTATTCAACGATTTAAACATTATGTTTTTCCTTGTATCTCTGGCACTGCCAGACGATGTCTCTTATATCGACGGAGTCCCAGCCTTTGCGGTAATAGCTGGCATGAGTACCGTCGCAGCCTGTGTAGTCACGGGGAACGGGCGGAGGGCCACCGGCAACCCGATGAAGCACCTCCTGACGGAGACGATCACGCCGTCCCACACGTAAGGTCTCCTCCCAGCCTTTACCCATCTCAGTTGCGTGGCTCGGAAACCTGACCGCCGATGACCTCCTGACAGGCGTTCGCCAGTTCGTCGAGGCGGTTAAACCAGCCATTGAGGTATTTACCCTGTGCTGGATTGGCTTTGATGATGTCGGCGTAATAACGGGAACGGCGTAGGAAGCAGCGAGTAAGGAGCCATTCACCATCAGCCCCAATCACTGCTTTGGTGGTTTTCGGGCCGACGATGCCATCAGCGGTGACGCCGACAGCATCCTGCAGTAACTGGATTGCTTTTTTAGCACCATGCTGAACGGAAGAATCGAAGACAAAAAGTGAGATACCATCCGGCCAGTCGGTGCAGTAAGCCGGATACCAGTAATCACGGAAATAAATTTGCCCGGCCTGTTCTTCGGTGAGGTCTTTAATTCGGGTATCGGGTTTACCGTCGCCATCGACGTCGGTTTTACCATCGGCTATTCCGTCGCGTTTGTCGGAAATACCGTATTTTGTTTCGCCACCGTTATCGGTGGGGTCATTAACGTGACCACCTTCACGGGCGAGAACGAAAGAGAATGCGTGTAAAAACGCAGGGGAAAATGATGATGTTGTCATGCCTGTACCTTTCAGGGGAAAGTGAATCTGACTTTTCCCATTTTGTTGCAGGCATAAAAAAAGCCGGATTTACCGGCTTCATTGAAGAATAGAAATCAATCCCAAGTTACAAGTTTTGAAACCTTACAAGCTAGAGCGGGATATTTATCTATTGAAATAAAAGATGCTTCGACCCAGAAGTCTTTAATGGCTTCCCCTGTAGTTCTTTCAGCCGATTTTGCAGCACCATAAACAATGTCTGACACAGCATTATCAATGTCTTTACTCTTTTCACCCACAACCCCAAAGACTAAATTTTTGCATATGCCTTCCGAATGTAAAAACTCGTCTTTATTCTTTTTCCCACTATTGATGGATATAGAGGAAGCAAACTCTGGGTTAAGTGAGTAAATATCACCATCGACACGATAGCTCAGAAGCTTAACACCATCTGGAGATTCACCATTTTTCCATTTTCCCTTATCTGCAATCCCAAGCTTATCAAAATTTTTTAGCAATTCCTTTGATGAAGGCATCGCAGTGTCAGCCAGAGAGGTATTAGATACCAATGCAAAGATAATCAATCCCCATATATTTTTCATAGTCTCCCTCAAAATAGTGGTGGTTGGTGCTTTTGATGCTCTAACCGTCGCATTCGCTTGATAGCTTTATACACCGTTTTGTAGGTCACCTGGTAGCGCTCAACCAGTTCAGGGATGTTATTACCCTTAAAATCACGCCAGATGCGCATATCTCTGACAAGCTGCTCCAGAACCTGACCGCGAGGAAAGTAAACCTGCATCCCGCCAATTTTACTACTGATGGCGGCTACCAGTTCGATGGAATGACGCGGGTCATAACCCAGACGTTCCAGCTCGCGGCGTAATAGTGCATTTAGCTCAGACAGCAATGAGGGAAAGCGGGAGCTTTCCATCTCATCATCGATGTGCTCCAGAATGCTGTCGTCCTGTACATCACCAAAGAGATCATCACTCATTTTTTCCACCTTTTGGCCGCTTCAGCGTAGCCGCTGCAGATTGTGTCATAGTCCCGACTTTCATCACCGGTGACAGGGTTTTCCGGGAGACGTGCGTGATTGGCCAGCATGGCCTTTTTCATTTCCCTGATGTGCCATTGCTTAAGACTCTCAAGCAGGTTGTCTTCAGCTTCTGGTCGTAGCCATTCAAGACTGGAGACACCCGCACCACCATTGCGGATACGAGTCTGGCGTTGCACAAAACGATCAAGTGCAATATCGCTGTCGTCCTGGATGAAACCATCTTTGAACATCGTTTTCCATATTGCCCTGACCTTAAGGCTTGTCGCTGATGGTGCTGACATGCGGCGCTTCGAGCGTACAGTTGGCTTACTTTTAAATCCTTTGGTTTCCAGCGCCTTTATAACAGACTGAAGCTCGGCAATGGTCATATCACGACAACTGGCTTTACCGGGAACCACTGCCCCCAACAGGGAGCGATAGGTTTCATCATCAAGCGCGAGCTGATTTTTTGCGATATGGATAATCTGAATCGCATTTGCACGGTTCATACGCCATCTCCTGTTTGCTGGCGGTCGGCAAATTGCTGTTCGCGGATCATTTTTTGTGCCGCCTGCATTAACAGACTAACTGCCATTCGTACCCGTGCAGCTGCGTAACGATTGCTGGTCTTTGTGTCGCGATAGAGCGTGTCGGCCAGTTCCAATTGCTCGGAAACCTCTTCAAGCAGTCCCTGAACTGACGGACCGAACGGGCTAACCAGCTGTGATTCAACACCGATACCGACAACCTGAGCCAGTCGGGTCATTTTGCGATTTTTTTCATGGTCAATCATGGGACCCATTCCGTTATGACGCAGCTGTTCAATCATAATTTCGACGTCCGCGGCTTCTTCAGCCACTTTGGTGCTGTCGGTTTTCTTGTTCAGAAAACGCGAACAGGAAGCGGCGAGTTCACTGGCTTCTTCAGAAAGCACCAGCACCTGAGATTCAAATCCCCATTTAGATAAGGCCGCATCATAAATAGCAGTATTTTTGGTGTTCATAATATTTCCTTACTAAATTTCGGCGTGAGCAACCCCACGGCGCTGACGCCGAAAATTAAACAAAGTTAATTAATGAATATTCAGAGCTTGGCTAAATCCAGCGATATTTGCTTATATACACCATCTAACTGGCGTTCATATAAGCGTAAATATTGACTTGTCCCGGTCACCTGAATTGCATCCGCTACCGCATCCATAGCCTCATTCCATTTCGGGTCATCGATATTCAATTGACGCAACCCCAGTACCTGGTTGATATCAATCTTGCCCTGTTTATTCACGCGGAAGGCATGATCGACCAGCGCCATGATTTTTTCATCAGCACCACCAGACCATTCACTGATACAGGTATCTATCAGCTTTTTGGCGGCCTGAATGCGCTCGTCAAAGACGCGGTGCTCACCCACAGCGCGGACTAGTTTATAGCGGCCATCGAAGCTAACCAGCGTGACATTCCCCTTAGCCCCGCCGTATTCAACGCCATACTCAGCGGCAGACAGGTCAATAAAGTCGCCAATTTTTGACATTGATTCAATCTTAAACTCAGCCAGTGCCTGACGTTGCTGGCGGGCAGCAGAGACGATGCTCAGTACAACTTCATCACGTAACATATCCAGCGGTTTAATCTGTGACTCAGGGACATAATGACCCTGTGCATTTACACGATATCCCTCAGGGATGCTGTTTGCAGTATTCATAAAACCTCACTCAATTAATTAGCACCTGAAAACACGATATTTGAAACGGTCCGACTACTTAATTCCATTTTCTCAGCGATAACCGGAATGGTTAGCCCCTCTTTATAAAGCTCACGGCAAAGCCATGCGTCATGGTCACTGGCGGTCTGAACCTGAACTGATATCCCCCAGCGGTTCGCCTGCGCGCAAATGGCTGAACGGGTCCGGTTAATATGATTACCCATTTCCTGCGCAGTCATTTTCCCTGCATTTTCGCGGACAAACTGAATTTCTTTTCTTGTCCACATACGGCGACTTTCCATTATTACCTCCAGATAATCCGACAACCATTGAACGAAGCGACCCAGATTGATCGCGTCCCCGATTTATCACGCTCGACAATGCGAACCGCTTTTTCCAGAAGCTCAACCGGAGGACAGGACACTTCCAGTACAGGACGAGCCGGGGACTGCCGGAAATCGGTAACCAGACAGCCTTTTTTGTGTAAGAGCGCCTGTGTGGCCATCGCCTGCTGCACATGTGACGAAATCAGTTCAGGAAACATAGTTAGCCCCTCAGTAAGGTTGAAACATCGACGTCTAAATCCAGATCCCGGAATGCCTTCAGAATGTATGCCTCGTTCACCGTGTCACCGGCACCGTGTGCGGTCATTGCCGCCAGCCGCAGGGAGTGGCTGAGAATACGCAGCGCCCCCGGTTTCTGCGCTATCTGCTGCAGCAGTTCGCGCTCTTTCTCTCCGTGAATTTGCCAGGCATCAGCAATGGCGACCACATCCGCTTTTTTGGTCTTATTGATGGCCACGCGCTTGGCGATACGGGAGAACAGCCGGGCAAACTCGACGGTACGATTTCCCCCGGTCATGTTGGAATAGACACGATGGTTACCCATCAGCACCATACCAACGCGGGTGGCTTCCTGAAGCAGTCGCAGTTCTTCCAGCGTCTCAGCGCCCAGATGGTCAGCCTCATCGATAATGATGAGTCCCTGAGTACCATCAAGGCGACGGCGCAGCGAACGGGCCAGGGGACCTTTGCGGCGAGGTGCATCGTTCATCCCCAGTTCATAAGCCAGCTCGGTCAGACACTCCAGAACGCTGGCACAGGCAGGAGTGACCGTAATCATCCAGACGTTGTCATTACTACGGCGGTATTCACGCGCCGCTTCAGATTTACCCACTCCGGGGTTACCGCAGACCACGCCGATACACTCTGTGAGGTGCGCATAGCGGAACGCTGTCCAGATTTGTTTAACGGTCGGCGTCTCAATAAAGCGCGGGGGCGCCGGCAGCTCGGCGGCAGAGTGTTGTTTATCAATCCAGCGCTGCAGGGCTTTTTCCACACGGTTGTTATCACCAGTGTATTTGTTATTCATGAAGCCGCTGATCACGCTTGGCGAAAGTCCGGTTTCACGGCCAACCTGAGCAAAAGTAAAACGAGTACCATCTACGAGGTTGCGCAGAACCTCGCGAATATCAGTAATATTCACGTGAGACATAATTCTCTCCATTATTTGAATGTCATTTAATCGCTATTAAATAGCGTTTTTACGTTTATTTGATTCCAGAATATCCAGCGAGTTATTCAGAAACTCATCCTCGCTGTATTCAGCCTCTTCGACTTCCGCCAGCATCACCGGAGATGCGCTTCTGGTGGGGCGGTACACGTTACCGTGCAACCATTCCTGAGTCTCAGGCGCTGGTAGGGTATGAACGTTCTCAGCCTCAGCCAGGCGGACTTTTTCCTCTCCGCGCTGACGCATCCCTTTGATACGCTGCTGGCGCTGGTGATATTCGGCAGTAACCGGGAATGCCTGCTGCTTATTGCCATCCCAGATGGCCTCACAGATAAATGAACCATCGAGGCGACGAATAACGACTTTTGTTGCGTCATGAATATCGTAATTAACCAGCACTTTATTACCGTGCTCGTTATTCAGCTCAGCCGAGTAATACAGGTTGTTAAACAGACGAACCTCGCAACGATTCACGGTACGTTCAATCTGTGGCATGAACATTTCACGCAGTTCCAGATCTGACAGCCATTCTATTTCAGTGGCTTCTTTTTCTAGTTTGTAACGGCGGAATTGTGCTGGGGTGAAATGCTCACCATCGCCGCGCTGCGGCAATGAATCATGAGGGCGGTTGTTGTACCATTCCACACCCGCTTCAATATGTTCTATCAGTGATTCCCACGATGGGAGATCGCGCAGCGTCTGCTGCTGTCTTGCACTCAGTTCTTTGCCCTTATTGGCCGCGTTCGTCGCAGACTGTAACGCTTTAGTCATGCGGCGTACCGTGCTACGGTCTGCGCCGGTGCCGTAATAGGTCGCGAACTGGCGCGAAATACGCATGGCCAGCGAGCGGTTAAGGCGTTCAATGATGCCGCGCCCCTGTGGGTTCTCGGGGATACCCAGCCGGTGATCGATACCGAGGCGGGGTAAAATACCCGTCAACTCGGCATCGAATGTATTGTTGGTCTCACCGCCACCGTTATCGGAGTAATACAGGAACGGTTTTCCGTGATTTTTAATGCCGTGACGTAGCGCGTCAGCAACGGCAATCACGCTTTCAGACAACGCTAGACTCCATCCGACAATGAAGCGGCAGCTCCCGTCCATGATGAATGTGACTTCAGGTGAGAACGGGTTTCCGTGGTCGGGATGAGCCACTTTCATTTTCATGCCGTGACCGTCACCAATCCACACGTAATTAACCGGAAGTGATTCCCAGTCACGGCGGACAAAGCCCTCATACTGACGGAATTCGCTGCCGGTGATGCGGCCTTTCTGCTTAACAACAACAGGTAATTTATTCATGGCATAGCACACCTGATCGTAAGAAGGGATCGCCGCAGCCATCATGGTGTCATCCTGATAACGCTGGGCCCATTCAATTGCAAAGTCGTCATAAGCTTCCTGAATACCCCTGCCATCCGGGCGACGGTAAAAACTCAAAAATTCAGGCAACCATTTAATTTCTTCAGGCTTAACAATCTGACGCTTACCGGGAGCCAGCATAAGCAGGCGTTCTGCCGGTGAGCGGGTCTTATTAAAATCAGCGACCCAGCGTTTCAGCGATATCTCACTCAGCGAGCGAGAGGCCCCTTTTTTGGCGTTCGCGGTCGAAACTGCTTCCGCGAGACGCACAGGCAGCTCTCCAGTCTGGGCCTGACGCACGATTTCACGGATGGCTTTAGCCCGACTGTATCCCGGAAGTTCCCCGAGACGCATGACCTCCACGACCAGCGCCATACGCGCATCTGCGGTCTGACGTTGTGCAGCTGTGAGAGCATTCATTTTTTGCTCCATCAAAGCCGGGCACTTTCGATAAACCGCGATTTTGCTTTCCTCGGCACCTTTGGAGCTTGGTGTTACTGGTGTGGTTGCAGTAGCGACAGGCATCTCTTTTGGTGAACCGTTCATCAGTTCTTTAATCTGGCGAGCACGTAGCTCTTTCTGAGCAGTGTCAGGAAGGCAGTCAATGTGATATTCGAAAGCCTTTGTACCCTGACGCTTGCGCACAAGTGCTGGCGCATCAGCCGTCCGCTTGTTCATCATCCCGCGAATACCCTGTTGAGTGCCGGGCAAGCCGGGAAGGCCGACTAATTCATTCACAGTGACAAACATGATCACAAATCCTTGTTGTATCGGCTTGGCCAGATTGAAGAGGGTTCCAGATTGAGAGCACCCGCAATGATGCGCTCACCTTTAGGATATGAACGAGCCAGCGCATTTTTCAGCGTGTCGGGGCTTAACCCAGCGCTGGTGGAAAGGCTGCGCATTGTCACGCCGCGCTTGTGAAGCTCGGCGACAATGTCAATGCGATGCCAGTCACGCACTTCATTTCTTTCCATAGTTCGTTTACTCTTAAAAGTTATCCGCTGGAGTTATCCGGCGGGGTTATCCGTAGGAATAGTATTGATCCAAATAAGCATCACGTAAAGCAAATGTGAGTCTTTCTTTTGTCTTATTGTGATCACCAAAGCCGTATTTGAATCATTACCTTTATAATCAATACGTTAACTGGGAAAGAAAATGGCCACTGGAAAAGCAAATGAAATTGCTTTTGATGAAGACAGAAAAGAAAGCTTTATCAAGAGACTAAAATCGCTTGTAGGAAGCCGCAGCGTTCGGGCTGCTGCTAAGGATTGGGGGCTATCTTTCTCTACGCTAAACAATTACCTATCAAGAGGGACTGAACCCTCCTTTTCAGCTATGCAAGCAATCGCATCAAAAGAGCATGTGACACTGGATTGGCTAGCTTTTGGGGTTGATTCTAATTTGAATCACTCAGGGGGCGCTAACTCGTCTAATGCTGTTCATGCCGACCCCATCAAGAGTACATGGAACATGATTTTTGATACCCTCGGGCCAGAAGAACAGAAAGAAGTGCTAGATTATTGTTTGAAGGAAGGAGCTCGTAGCATGGTGGGTCTTATCGCCTCAATAGCAGAGGCAGACAGGACACTGATGGGCCTGAGTCTCGATGAGAAAGAACGCTTACTGAGACTAAATGAACAACTGAAAAAAGGGTCATCTGAGAGCGATCAGGGCATAGCCAAAACAGACCTTACTGAAACAACCAAGAAGGCCGGTTAAAGTTTGCTGTCGGTAAATGCTAAGGCTAGAATCATTAACCGGCTTGTTGTTTTTGAAGTGTGATAGAATTGGTTTTGAACACCGCCTTTTAACCATTGAAGGCTTACAAGTAACAGTATCAAAAGTTTTGCCGATCGGCTCAATTTCTATTTGACTGGTATCAAATGCCTAAACAAGGCGAAGCCAGTAATCCCGCGGATTCCCGTTTAATTCCTTCTCTTCCCGGTAATATCAAATGATTTCCCTCGTAACAAGGACGCGTTAATTAGCCGGGCGAAATCTGCCCGCGAACAGCAAAGATATAATCCCGATCTGGTCATCCTGGCTGACGTGTCGGCGCAGCCATCTTATATCAGCAAGCCGCTGATGGACCGCATTGATTATTTTCATGGGTTGAACAGGCCGAAAGCCTATTCACGATACCTGCGCGAAACGGTCAGGCCATGTCTGGAGCGCCTGATTCATGTTCGTGACAGCCAGATATCCGCGTCGTTTCGATTCATGGCGAGCCACAACGGGCTGGAGGGATTGCTGGTATTGCCGGAAATGAGCCAGGACCAGACGAAACGCCTTTCCACGCTGATTGCAGCGCATATGGATATTTGCCTGGACACCGCCTGCAGCGATCTGTTTGTTACCGATGACGTGAAACCGGAAGAAGTCCGCCTGGCATGGGAACGTGTCGCGGCGGAGGCCATGCGGCTGGATGTGATACCGCCAGCATTCGAACGGCTCCGCCGCAAGAAACACCGTCGCAAGCCGGTGCCTTACGATCTCATACCTGGTTCGCTGGCGCGTATGCGTTGCGCGGACTGGTGGTATCGGAAGATGTGGCAGATGCGCTGCGAGTGGCGGGAGGAACAACTGCGGGCAGTGTGCCTGGTCAACAAGAAAGCTTCGCCGTATGTCAGTTATGAGGCTGTGATCCATAAGCGCGAGCAGCGCCGCAAATCGCTGGAGTATTTCCGTTCGCATGAGTTGGTTAATGAACAGGGTGACGCGCTGGATATGGAGGACGTGGTAAACGCCAGCAGCAGCAACCCCGCGCACCGTCGTAACGAAATGATGGCCTGCATTAAAGGGCTGGAGCTTATCGCCGAAATGCGCGGCGACTGTGCCGTGTTTTACACCATCACTTGCCCGTCACGCTTCCACGCGACCCTGAACAATGGCAGGCCTAACCCGAAGTGGACGAACGCGACGGTCAGGCAGAGCAGCGATTACCTGGTTGATACGTTCGCCGCATTCCGTAAGGCCATGCATAAGAGCGGTATGCGCTGGTATGGCGTGCGCGTGGCGGAGCCACATCATGATGGCACGGTGCACTGGCACCTGCTGTGCTTCATGCGCAAGAAAGAACGTCGCGCTATCACTGCGTTGCTGCGTAAATTTGCTATCCGGGAGGACCGCGAGGAACTGGGAAACAATACCGGCCCGCGCTTTAAGTCTGAGCTGATCAACCCGCGCAAGGGGACGCCGACCAGCTACATCGCAAAATATATCAGTAAGAACATCGACGGCCGCGGGCTGGCTAACGAAATCAGCAAGGAAACCGGTAGATCACTGCGGGATAACGCTGAACACGTCAACGCCTGGGCGTCGCTTCACCGCGTCCAGCAATTCCGCTTTTTCGGTATACCGGGCCGCCAGGCTTATCGTGAGCTGCGATTGCTGGCAGGTCAGGCCGCGCGGCAGCAGGCCGATAAAAAAGCCAGTGCGCCGGTACTGGATAACCCGCGTCTGGATGCGGTCCTGGCTGCTGCTGACGCCGGGTGCTTTGCCACCTACATCATGAAACAGGGTGGCGTGCTGGTTCCCCGCAAACATCACCTGGTCCGCACGGCCTACGAGCTTAACGACGAGCCATCTACCTATGGCGATCACGGCATCCGTATTTATGGCATCTGGTCCCCGATTGTTGAGGGCCGGATTTGCACGCACGCGATGAAGTGGAAAATGGTTCGTAAAGCCGTTGACGTTCAGGAGGCGACAGCCGACCAGGGCGCTGCGCCCCTTGGACTCGTGGCAATAACTGTCCCCCCTGTGGAAAAAATGAACTATTTTGAACCAGATTCGACTGGTGAAGATGCGGCGGAACCCCTGCCGGACTTCCAGAACATGAGCAGGAAAGAGCGGCGCGAACTGACGGCGAGGCTACGGCAGGTAAAACCGAAGCGGCGGAAGGGTTACAAACAAGAAATTAACGATCAGCTGCGCCTGCAGCTGGAGGTTGAGCTGAAGTCCAGGGGCTTTGACGGAAGCGAGACCGAGATCGATCTGCTGCTGCGTGGTGGCAGTATCCCATCGGGTGCCGGGCTGCGGCTTTTTTACCGCAATCAGCGCCTGCAGGAAGATGATAAATGGCGGCAGTGGTACTGATTTCTCAATTTTAACATTTCTTGCTCTTAGCCGATCCAGTCGGACACATCTGATTGAATGCTAAAAAGTATTTTACAACGGAAAAAACGTAATATACTGTATATAAATACAGTATTTGTTTGTACAGTTGTACCGTATCCCGTAGTAAGGTCAGGAGGGGAAATGCAGGATTATCTTTTGGAGTCGCTGAAACTCCAGCGTATTGATTTTTTTATCAAGCTTGTAGCGGCTAGTGAGTGCAGCGATGAAGAAAAGCGGCTTGCTATTCAATGGGTTTCAGAGTTGACCGATGAATTAATGGCGAAAATACGTAACCATGAATATGGCCGGTCAATGGACGTTTCCAGTTAAGGGGAATCTCTATGCGTGTCGAAATAATGATTGATAAAGAACAGAAAATTAGCCCTGCGACACTGGTAGCCCTTGAAAATGAGCTTTACCGCAACCTGTGCCCTCTGTATCCCAAAACCACAATCCGCATTCGAAAAGGCAGCGCCAATGGCATCGAGTTAAGCGGGTTAAAACTGGATGAAGATAAAACGCGCGTAATGGAAATAATGCAGCAGGTCTGGGAGGACGACAGCTGGACGCATTAAGCGCATTAACCAAAACCCGGCAGGCGATAAAACTGGCTTTTAGCGCCTGCAGGGTTGAACAACGAGATCCGCGAGGCGTTAGCCATGGGTGGGAAGGACAGTAATTATCAGGTGGTTTATCGTGGTGAGCTTCTTCCGCATTATGTCCCTGGCGGCTGGGTCTTTTTTCAGCGTCCCAAGGAGTGCGGCGGGGGGGGGGTAGGCCGCACCTATGAGGACTGCTTCTGGCTTGAGCTGGAATTTCCCGTTTCGTTGTATGATGGTCTGGGCTTTTGATGGAAGTCATCAGGATAGAGCAGCGAAGCGATGAATTTGACGCGAATTACTCCCTCTTTGATTAAATGCATGGGCTCAGACTAGGATGGGTGATTCCGAGCCTGCAACGGAGAGTGTCGATTGGCATATGCGACTAAGGTTTTTGCGAATAGATAGTAGTGAATAAGTTGTTTTGCACCAGCCATTGCGAGGACGTGGAGCACTTCATCATCACCAAGTTAACAATCCTTTTGAAGTCAGCTTCAAGATCACTCCGAAAAATCGGTTCATGGTGAGCTATTCGATTACGCAGATTCCTAATATGCTCAAGTTCATCATGGATATGGATACGCTTAAGCTGTTTTGCCATTTTTTTATCCATATTAGGGAAAATGCGCTCAATGTGGTTATCCCAGATTCGCCCAAAGTGTCGGTTCGTGAACATTTGCTGCCAGAAATAAAAGCTTAATTCCGGAATAACTTGGCCCACCGTTTGTAAGCCTTCTCTCGCTGTTTCTAATTCCTGCCTTCTGCGAAAAGGTAAACTTTTAATGAATGTTGCATTCCATGCCCACCGTTGACCATAAATTTCTTCCAGAGCATCTGATACAGCATTGCGAATAACCACTTCGCAGATTTGTATAGACGCAAACAATGCTGCGGACACTTGGGCATTCCAGGCGTACAGTCTGAGTGCTGACATGTAATCATGCGCCATTGCAGCCTCGTAGGTAGACATGCGGGCGTGTGATAGTGCAAAACGAACGGATTCCATGTCCTCTTGAGTCATAATTGACATCCTACCCTCCAGGCGTATACAATCTTCCCTGAGAGCCACGGGCCTTGCGGGCGAAAGCCTCCTCCCGGGACACAAGAATACAGCAGTACTAAAGAAACCCGCTTAGCGGGTTTTTTTACGCCCATCATTTCTTTAATCCACCTTTGCGTGTTACCTGCTTGGTATCTTCTTTGGCTTTCAAAACTTCGGGCGCGAGTTCACGGAGCTTCTTAACCAATCCTGACAGATCGTATTCGTTACTGAGTTTTCCATTATCATCCGCAGAACGAACGATCCTGACGAGTAAACCAGCCTGCTCAAGTTCTGCCATATATCGTTGAATCTGGCGTGTACTTAGCCCTAATCTATCAGATAGCGCTTGCTTGCTTGGGTATGGCTTTCGGCCTGCCTCCCACCAAAAATCTGCCAGTTGCAACAGAACTGCGAGTTGGGAAGGGTTTAGACCTAAGCGTTGCTGGCAGCGTAGTAAAAGTGATGGGATTATGCAGAACCCGGCCTTCATCACTTCTTTTCCCCATTTTTCATCGGCTACCCGGCCAGACTTTGCTTTGGCTGGGCTGCTTGGAACTGTAGCTTGGTCGTTGCTTTCATTATCGCTTGTAACTATATTCATCTAAGTTCTCCGTGTTTTCAATAATCACACTTTATACCCTTATTGCAGTAAGTTATAGCATTCACCACTAGTTGCATATGTCTCTAGGGTAGGGGGTGAAAATGTCTCATAGCCTCCAGGCGGAAAAGTCTCCCTAATAAGGATAATCGGGAAATCAGGATAATCGGAAAGATACCAATGAGGATATACTGAGGGACTAGTCGCAGATGTCTACAGGGCAAGCTAAAAAATTTTTTCCCCCATTCCGTTACCAGAACATAATGAACGTGCATGCCTATGCCGCATGAATCCGCATGATCGTTACAGGATCGTTTTAGCTCCGGCCCGCCAGTATTGGCGGGCTTTTTCGTTTCTCATGCAGGTGCATGAAAACCACTACACAAAGCGGGCAGGCGTGGCGGGGATACGAGCGCGCGCTCATGGTTGAATTAGTGAATTTGTGGTATCAAAGGGCCAGGTTTTTAAGCCGTTGATGTTTGTAGTTAGGCATAAGTTTCACCTGTAGGAGGAGAGGCAGACATGGTGACGTTAGTGGACGACTGTCCAAGGTGTGGTTCACAGAAAATTACTTTTGATGTTAATGGATTGAACCGCACAAAGGTTTACACAAGCCTTGGTGGAGCAATTACATACGAGTATGAGATTTACTGCGTTTGCCGGGAATGTCGCCAAACGACTATGTTTGTGTGCTGGCCTTTGGAAAAAAATACAACTTTAGATGGTTACAATTGGGGGAGTGGGGGGTTTGGGCTAAGAGATGTTGTAGAAGTGGGCAGACCTATTTCACCTGCCGACATAGCCATAGAGGAACCACCAGAATTTTTGCCTGAGCGAATAAACAACGCATATGAGGAAGGAGCAAAATGTTTGGGAATCGGCTGCTATAACGCAGCGGCAACCATGTTTAGGTTGTGTCTTGATTACGCGACTAAAGGTCTTGTTCCTGACGGTGAACAAGGACCTGCACAGAAAATCAAGAGAAGCCTAGGGTTAAGAATGGAGTGGCTTTTTGACAACCACCTTTTACCTGAGTCTTTGAGGGAACTGGCTGAATGTGTCAAAGATGATGGAAATGATGGTGCTCATGAGGGGATTTTAGACAAAGATGCAGCCGAAGATTTAGAAGATTTTACCTACATTTTTTTAGAGCGACTTTATACAGAGCCTCAACGCCTTGTTGAAGCCAGAGCAAGGCGTGATAAAAGAAAAAGCAAGGAAGCCTGAGTTTATTCGGGGTCAAGGCTGTAAGGGGTGAATTTAATGACTTCTTCACCTAGCCATTTGTTCAGTTCTTGCAGCCGTTTCTGTAATGGTATTAGTTCATTGCGGACAAAGACCCGACTGGCTTTTTCTACATCACCAAAACCGCCAGTATTGTTGGGGATAATACCCATCATTTGTGGAGGGACACGGTGCGCCGCCATCATGTCATCCCGGCTCACGTTTTTGATATTCAGAAACTCATCCTTAGCCGCTACTTCTGACAGCGGGATGATCTGGATGCCGTCCTTTTTTCCGTTGGGCGAGTACATAAACAGGTTGCGGAAGTTGCCCGGTCCCTTGGCGCTTTTCATCGCATGGCGGATGTTGTTCACATCCTCCTGGTTCTGCGCCGCGTCGGTCATGTACATGATAAATCCTGCGTGGCTGCCGTTGAGATAATACTTACGGCGGAACAGCGTTGCGGACTCATTCAGCAGGGTTGACGGGATGGCAGAAAGATAACCGGGAAGCCCGTAGATTTCCTGGTTAATGTCAGGCTCCAGCAGGTGAAAAATGCTTCCTTGCGTAAATTCATAGGGCTGGGTGGTCATACCGTATTGCACGAACCAGTAAGTGTTGAGGTCTACCCCACGGCGGGTATATTTCGCCAGGGTCGGCTCCAGTGACAGCACGCCCCCGAGCCGGTTTGTGCGTTTTTCCAGGTAAGCGTTACCAAATACCAGGTAATCCTGCACAAAACGGGTAAAAGCCTGCTGGCTAAGCAGGCGGTGCGGGATGTAGGTACTACTGAGAATGTCACGCTTAACAGCGATCGGCGAGCTGTGATGCACGGCGGCGCGGTAGGTGCGGGACAATCCGTCAAAGCTTACCGGCGGTTCGTACCAGCGATCCATCTGTACGCATTCTACATAATCCAGAAGTTCGCGGCGGTCCAGTACAGGAATGGGATCGCCAAAGCTGAACGCCTGGGTAGATGCTGAATCATTGTTTTGTACGTCAGGCGGCATGACGTCCTGTACGGTGTTCTCAGTCATTAAAAAATCTCCACGATGTTACTGGTGTTTGCTGCCTCGCCCTGCAGCGGTTCGTTAAATAGTGCGTGCATCGTTGCCCAGGCCAAATCTGCGTGACTGGCTTCTTCGCTGCGGCTGGCTTCGTAGGTGGGGCGGTTTCCGCTGGCGGTAGTGGCCCGGCGGATAGCCATGAATGACTGCGCAATATCGGTATGACCGGCGTCAAACTCAATGCGGCGGTGGCTGATGATGTCGTATGCCTTGAGCACCAGGGCGTTTTTGACGTTGGGGTTATAGACGAACTCCCGGACGGCAGGGAAAAAGCCTTTGACGTTCTCATAGACGCCGTGACCGACTCCGGTGGAGTCAATGCCGATATAGGTCACGTTGTATTGCAGTGTGAGCTGGCGGATGGCTTCTGCCTGGGCGCGGAAGTCCATTCCCCGCCATTGATGGCGCTCCAGTATGCGGAACTTGCCGCCGGGAACAGCAGGCGGGGCAATCACGACGCATCCGGCGCTGTCACCGTTCTGCGTCCCTTTTGCAGGGTCATATCCGATCCACACCTCGCCCCAGCCAAACGGACGCAGAGCCAGTGCGTGAAAATCTTCCCAGACCTCCCAGCTGTCCACCATGCAGGCCTGCAGGTCGGAAAGCGGGAACACGGACGCGAGATCGTCAATAAACTCGCACATCAGCAGGTTCTGGTATTCGTCTGGGCTGTATTCCAGTCGCAGCTGGTCGAGGTCGAACAGGTTACAGCCGCCGCGCACGGCATCTTCCACCGTCACGATCTGCCGGAACTGACCGTCAGCACAAAGCAGGCCCGCTGCCAGTGCGGAATGGGTCAGGTCGATATCCACACGGTCCGATTTTGAGCGACCACGGTTATACAGTGCACCAGACCAGAAGGGATAGGCGCTGTGCGTCAGGCTGGACGGGGTGGAAAAATAGGTTTGTCGCCACTTTTTGTGCAGCGCCATACCGGAGGCGACTTTTCGCAGCTCCTGGAATTTCGGTATCCAGAAATATTCATCAAGGTACAGGTTGCCGTGGTAGCTCTGCGCTGTGCGGGCATTGGTCCCCAGAAAGTACAGCGTGGCCCCGTTAGGCAGGACCATCGGATCGCCTTTAAGCTCTACATCAACCTCTTTAGCGAACTCAATGATGTAGCCTTTAAAAACATGCGCCTGGGCTTTACTGGCGGACAGAAAAATCTGGTTGCGTCCGGTAATTAGCGCATCAATCAATGCTTCTCGGGCAAAGTAGAACGTCGCCCCGATCTGACGGGATTTAAGCACGTTGCGGATGCGGTGTTTGTTTCCAGCTTCCCACCAGTGGCGCTGATAGCCGAACATGCCAGCGCGGAAAATATCTTCCAGCTTTTCGATCTGTTCGTCGCTGAACAGGTTTTTTTCAGGGGGTTTACGGGGGCCGCGGTTGCGGTTTTCCACGTTCGGGTTTAAATCGGCCTCGTTGCCGCCGTTGTTAAATTTCCCGATACGGGCGTGGCGCTCGGACTGGCGCGCGAGCAGGTCAATCTCCTTAAAATCCTTCCCTTCTTTTTGCTCCTTCATGATCAGCTGGCAGTACCGTGCGGCGGTGGTGAGCTGCATCTGGTCCAGTGGGCCATAGCTGCCCCATTTGTCGCGCTTTTTCCAGCTGTGAACGGTTGCGGCTTTCTCGCCCAGCATTTCAGCAATGCGGGCTATGCGGTATCCCTGAAAATACAGCAGTAGTGCCTGCCGACGGGGATCGAGGTCTGCGGGGGTCATCGTTTCCATGGCACAAACATACGGGCTTGCCAGAAGCCTTTCCCCGGCTGGCTTTTGTGTGGTTTACCGCACAAGGTCCGCGCGTTGTTTCACCCCCTCCATCACAGCAACCATAAGGCCTCACAGAGTTATTTGATGGAGTCGCTCAAATGGCAGTTAAAGCAAAACGCTTCCGCATCGGCGTGGAAGGGGCAACAACAGACGGGCGCACCATTGAACGCGCCTGGCTGGAGCAGATGGCGGCAAGCTATAACCCGCAGGTCTATACCGCGCTGATTAATCTGGAACACATCAAGGGTTACACCCCGGACAGTCCATTCCGCCGTTTCGGGACCGTGGATAAGCTGGAGGCCGAAGAAATTACGGACGGCCCGCTGAAAGGCAAAATGGCCCTGTATGCGTGGATCACCCCGTCAGATGATCTGGTGGCGTATACCCGCAAGCTGCAAAAGCTGTTCACCTCGATGGAGGTCAATACCAGTTTTGCTGATACCGGCAAAGCGTACCTGGTTGGCCTCGCAGCGACTGACGACCCGGCAAGCCTGGGTACAGAAATGCTGCAGTTTAGCGCCAGCGCCAAAAGCAACCCGCTGGCCGGGCGTAAACAGAACCCGGAAAACCTCTTTACCGTCGCAGAAGAAACGCTGATCGAGTGGGAAGAGGTCCAGGGCGAAAAAGCCTCCCTCTTTGCCCGCGTTACCGCGATGTTTACCAAAAAAGAGCAGACCGATGATGCGCGTTTCTCAGATGTGCATCGTGCCGTTGAGCTGGTCGCCACCGAGCAGCAGAGCCTGAGCGAACGCACTGATCAATCCCTGTCCGCGCAGGATAAGCGCCTTGCTGTGCTGGAGGCTTCCCTGCAGGAGCAGCAGACCGCCTTTGCAGAACTAGAGCAGCAGCTGCAACAGGAAGACAGCCGCAAAGATTATCGCCAGCGCGCGCCGGGCGGTAACGCACCGGCAGGCACCCTGACCAATTGCTGATGGAGCATAAAACCCGATGAAAAAGAAAACCCGCTTTGCCTTTAACGCTTACCTGCAGCAGCTGGCGCGCCTGAACGGTGTGGAGATTGAAGAACTCTCCAGCAAGTTCACCGTGGAGCCGTCCGTGCAGCAGACGCTGGAAGACCAGATCCAGCAGTCCGCCGCATTCCTGACAATGATTAACATCATTGGGGTGACTGAGCAGTCAGGTCAGTTGCTGGGTCTGGGCGTCGGCAGCACCATTGCCGGGACCACTGACACGACCACGAAGGAGCGCGAACCAACCGATCCGACAGTCATGGTCGATGTTGAGTACAAGTGCGAGCAGACCAACTTTGATACGGTGCTGACCTACGCAAAACTCGACCTGTGGGCGAAGTTCCAGGATTTCCAGGTGCGCATCCGTAACGCCATCGTCAAGCGCCAGGCGCTGGACCGCATCATGATCGGGTTCAACGGTGTGAAGCGTGCCAAAACCTCAAATCGTGTCGATAACCCGCTGCTGCAGGACGTTAATAAAGGCTGGCTGCAGAAAGTCCGCGAAGATGCGGCAGATTGCGTGATGGGCAGCACCACGGCAGAAGATGGCACCAGCACCGCAGACCCGGTGAAGGTAGGCAAAGGCGGTAAATATGCCAACCTGGATGCGCTGGTGATGGATGCTGTCAATGAGCTGATTGACCCGATTTTCCAGGATGATGCTGATCTGGTCGTGATCTGTGGTCGTGAGCTGCTGTCTGACAAGTATTTCCCGCTGGTCAATAAGGAGCAGGAAAACAGCGAAAAACTGGCCGCTGATCTGATTATCAGCCAGAAACGCATGGGGGGCCTGCAGGCTGTCCGCGCCCCGTCATTCCCGGCTAATGCCGTGCTGATCACCCGTCTGGATAACCTGTCCATCTACTGGCAGGAAGATACCCGCCGCCGTTCGGTCATTGATAACCCGAAACGCGATCGCATCGAAAACTTCGAATCCGTCAACGAGGCGTATGTGGTGGAGGATTACCGCTGCGTGGCACTGGTGGAAAACATCACTATTGGCGATTTCAGCGCCGGAGAAGGGGAGTAACGCATGAGCCTGAGTCCCGCACGGCAGCACCGCCTGCGCGTTCAGGCTGAACAGGCCGCCCGTCAGGGCGGCAGTGTTCGCCATGCGTCGGGTTATGACCTGATGCTGCTGCAGCTGGCGGAGGACCGCCGCCGCCTCAAGGGGGTGCAGTCCACCGTGAAAAAGGCACAAATCAAGGTGGAGCTGTTACCCAAATATACCGCCTGGGCGGATGGCGTACTGGCAGCCGGTGGAGCGCAGCAGGATGACGTGCTGATGTTTCTGATGCTCTGGCGTATCGATGCCGGTGATTTTGCCGGTGGCCTGCAAATTGCCGCGCACGCACTTAAACATGGCTGGGTACTGCCGCAGGCGCTGGGCCGCCGCAACGTGCAGACCGTTGTTGCTGAAGAACTGGCAGACCAGGCGGAGGCCGCGCAGCGCATGAAAGCTGAATTCCCTGCCGACGTGCTGCTGCAGGCGCTTTCACTGACGGATGCGCTGGATATGCCGGACCAGTCCCGCGCCCGACTGCATAAAGCCATCGCCGCCGTGATCAGCGAATCCCGCCCCGCCGCAGCCCTGAACCACTACACGTTTGCGCTGCAGCTCGATCCCCGCTGCGGCGTGAAAAAAGACAAAGAGCGGCTGGAGCGCCATTTGCGTAACAGCCACTGACGGAACGTGCCCCGCGCACGGGCGGCACGGGATGGCGACAGGCAGCGCCTTATCAAAATCCCGTTCACCGCCCACCTTTTCAGGAGAAAACCCGCATGAAGTTTGTTGCGCCAGAACAGGTGCCAGAGCAGGCGGAGGTCATCAAAAACACCCCATTCTGGCCCGATGTGGATTTGTCGGAGTTTCGCAGCGTGATGCGAACGGATGGCACGGTGACGTCACCGCGTCTCGGGCAGCTTATCCGGTCTGCTATGTCGGAGGTCAACGCGGAGCTGTACGAATTCCGCAAGCGCCAGCAGTTGCTGGGGTTCCTGACCCTGGCAGACGTACCGGCGGAAGTGCTGGACGGCAAAAGCGAGCGCATCCACCACTACCATAACGCCGTGTATTGCTGGGCGCGTGCCCAGGTGAATGAACGTTACCAGGACTATGACGCCACGGCATCCGGCGTCAAACGGGGTGAAGAGCTGGCGGAGGCCAGCGGCGATCTGTGGCGTGATGCCCGCTGGGCGATTAGCCGGGTGCAGGATGCACCCCACTGTACGGTGGAGCTGATCTGATGAAAGTGCGTGCGTACCAGGGTGACACGGTGGATGCGCTTTGCTGGCGTCATTACGGGCGCACGCAGGGCGTCACAGAGCAGGTACTGCAGGCAAATCCGGGGCTGGCTGAGCATGGCCCTTTTTTACCTCACGGGCTGCAGGTGGAGCTGCCGGATATTGCGACCACTACCACGGTGCAGACCGTCCAGTTATGGGACTGAGTTATGACGCTTGAACGGATCAGCGCCTTTATTACGTATTGCATCGCTGTGCTGCTGGCGATGTTGGGCGATTTATCGCTTAAAGATGCTTCTACGGTGGGCGGTGTGCTGATTGGTCTGCTGATGCTGGCGATCAACTGGTACTACAAACACAAAACCTATCAGCTGCTACGCGGCGGGAAGATCACCCGGGGGGAATATGAATCCTTCAATCGTTAAGCGCTGCCTGGTGGGTGCAGTGCTGGCCATCGCTGCCACGCTGCCCAATTTCCAGCAGCTCCACACCTCAGTGGAAGGTCTGAAGCTGATTGCTGATTACGAGGGCTGCCGCCTGCAGCCGTACCAGTGTGACGCTGGCGTGTGGACCGATGGCATCGGTAACACGTCGGGCGTGGTGCCGGGGAAAACCATCACAGAGCGGCAGGCGGCGGGGAACTTCATCACCAATGTATTACGGGTAGAAACCGCGCTGGCGCGGTGTGTCCTGGTGAGCGTGCCGCAGTACGTTTATGACGCACTGGTGTCGCTGGCGTTCAACGTCGGCACAGGCAATGCCTGCAGCTCAACCATGGTGAAGTTTATCAATCAGAAGCGCTGGCGCGATGCCTGCTATCAGCTGCCGCGCTGGGTATATGTCAAAGGCATATTTAATCAGGGCCTGGAAAACCGCCGCGGGCGGGAGCTGGCCTGGTGCTTAAAAGGAGCGTAACGAAATGAGGAAGAAATTTATCAGTGGGTTGCTTTCGGCGCTGTACGCGGCGCTGATGATTTTAAGTCTCTTTGTCCCCAACGGCATGGCCTCGGCGCTGGTCACCGCATTGACCTGGGTAGCCTGTTTGCTGGTCTGGGTGGTGGTGCTGCTTTGCCTGGCCGGGTGGTATGCAGGCGGCACTCATCGGGAAGAGGCAAGGCAGGCGCTGACGCGCTTTTTCAGTACGCCAGGAAACCAGGTGATCAGATGGGCCAGGCGTTCACTGCTTGTGATTTTTCTCGCCTTTACGGGCCACGTTGTCACCCTGGCATTTTATCTGCTGACGCTGGTCGCGCTTAAGGTTCTGCGTGCGCAGGTTGTTGATGTGCAGCCGGTGACGGTATGACGCGCGCGCTGGCGGTAATTCTGGCACTCGTACTGGCGGCGCTGGGCTGGCAGTCATGGCGACTGAATGAGGCCAGCCACACCATCGATCAGCAAGGCAGGGACCTGAAAACGGCGGGCGATAAACTGGCAAAAACGAACAGCCAGCTGATCGCTTTGTCCATCCTGACCGAAACCAACAACCGGGAGCAGGCGCGGCTTTACGCGGCGGCAGAAAGCACAAACGCGCTGCTGCGGGGCCGCCAGCGCCGGATAGAGGAGCTAAAACGTGAAAACGAGGATTTGCGCCGCTGGGCTGGTACACCTTTGCCTCCTGACATTATCAGGATGCGCGAACGTCCGGCCCTCGCCGGAGGTGCAGCTTACCGTGAATGGTTGTCCCAGAGTGACGCAGTGCCGCCTGGAAAAGTCAGCGGCCAGCACTAACGGCGATTTACTGGCGGCACTGGATGAGGCAGAGGCGGCCTGGTCGATCTGTGCTGACAAGGTGGACGCGATAATTTCCTGCCAGGAGCGAAACAGTGAACAAACCTCAGTCCTTACGTCTCGCCCTGAATAAAGCCGTGGCGTATGTCCGGGACAACCCGGACAAGCTGCATTTATTCGTGGATAACGGATCGGTGGTGGCGACCGGCGCAGCGTCGTTGTCCTGGGAGTATCGCTATACCCTTAACGTGGTGGTCGTGGATTTCAGCGGTGATCAGGGATTACTGATGGCTCCCGTGCTGGCCTGGCTGATGAAGAATCAGCCCGATGCTATCCATAACCCGGAATTGCGCGAAAAGTTGTTTACGTTTGAGGTCGATATCTTGCGCAATGATATCTGCGATATCAGCCTGAACCTGCAGCTGACAGAGCGCGTGATCGTCAGTGCTGACGGTGACGTGTCCAGCGTCGAAGCGGTGCCGGAACCGGACGAACCGGAAGAAATGTGGGCGGTGCACCGTGGCTGAGCTGCAGGAAGTTGACGCCTGGTTAGATGCGCTGCTGGCTGGTCTGGAGCCTGCCGCGCGTAAGCGCATGATGCGGGAGCTGGCGCAGCAGCTGCGCCGCAGCCAGCAGAAAAATATCCGGATGCAGCGTAACCCGGACGGCACGGCATACGAACCACGACGGGTAACGGCACGCACGAAAACTGGCCGCATACGTCGGCAGATGTTTGCCAAACTCCGCACCGCAAAATACCTGAAAGCCGCAGCAACAGCTGACTCTGCTAGTGTGGAGTTTGAGGGCAGGGTGCAGCGTATTGCGCGGGTGCATCATTACGGCTTACGCGATCTTGTGAGCCGTAGAGGGCCGAAAACTAGATATGCTCAACGTAGACTACTTGGTCATAGTCTGGAGACGACTGATTTAGTAAATAGTGTGCTATTTGCATTTTTATCCAAATAACGTTCAAAGCTTCTTAACAGGATGATTGACAAGAGAAATGCTCTGATGGATGATTTAATGAACAAATGAATCTCCAGAGCTGATGAATGTGAACGAATTTATTCAAATACTTCAAGTGGTGTTAACATGGCCAACAGCTTTTATTTTGGCTTTATGTATATTGTATCGTCCAATAACTTTAGTCTTGAAAAGGATCGTTGATAGCAATACAGCTAAAGCAAAGTTAGGATTTGTTGAGTTGGAAATTGGTGAATTGGCAAGGAAAGGTAAGTTGGCAGTTGATAATTTTAATGAATTATCAATTACAATGGCTAAAACTAGGTTGCTTGAACTAGATGTCACGAAAGAAAATTTCGTTCACAGTTTCTCATCTCAACAGCAAGTGAAGCTCAATGCACTAATGATTGAGTTAGAAAGAAAAATATCACAGCTTGAAGAAGGCGGAAATGAAAATTTACCTGCTCAAAAATAAAATATTTATTTCTTTTTTGCCTCTTGTTCGAGTAGTCATAAAAGTCTACGTTGAAGATGAACAGATCTTATCTGATATTTTTCATAGGACTAGTGTGCAACGTAAGGAATTGGATTGTGGTTTGCCCCTTTTTAATGAGAGAGTTATGGGGAGGTCAACGGTTGAGCACTTACTTAATATGCTAGGTGGAAATATTAATGATAGCGTTTGGGAGTTGCTGAGCTATAACGATGGGCAGGTTGAAACTTACAATGCTATCACAGCAAGTCACTCATTAAAAGAACTGTTTTGTAGTTGCCCTAATTTAGCTTGGGCTATTATCATGAATAACTATTATGGCGTTGGATTTCATGTGGTGGAGTATTATGCGAGGATGAAAAGACGACAGCTCGCAGCTTCATTAATTGAATCCCCTCCTGAAGAGAGAGTTGTCAACCTCTTGAAAAAAACTGAGATGCTAAGTGGGCGAAAATATGAACTTGTAATGCTATCTAGATGCCTAAAAGAGTTGGAGATAGTAGAGTCTTATAAACACCGCGATAAAGTGACTATCCAAGAGCTATATTTGGCTTATCGCTATCGGATTCTGTCAGGGTCAAGATTATTAGCAAACCTTTGCTCTGAGAAAAAAGAATTTTTACGAGAGTACAAGGTAGGAATGTGCACTCTTAGTAAAATCGTTGAGGATAGTATTCGTATCGGTGAGAATATAGGCATTAAAGATTCTCTAAATATCATTGCCAATTGCCCTGATGGTGATTCAGTTAAATATTACCATGATAAATGGACGGTAAAGTTACGCGAAACTACAAAATTGCTACGTGATGATATTTTTCTTGATCGCCCTGCACTGATGGATTGCCCGGGTATAGTGTTTCTCTCGTCAATAAATAAATTAATTATCGAGGGTAGAGAAATGGAGCATTGCCTTGCATCTTATAAAGAAAAGGTAATGAATAAAGAAAGTTTTATTTACAAGGTTACTGCGATTACAGGAGAGAGAGTTACTCTCGAATTGGGGTTTTCTAAAGATAAGTATTTCATAAAACAAGCGAAAGGTTTTCGAAATGCTGAGCCATCTAACCCTCTGCGAGTGTTTTATAACACATGGCTTACTAACGAAAATGAAAGGCTTAAGCTAATAGCTGAAGAAGGCAGGCTCGCCCAGAATGTTTCAATGAGAGCCTAACTCATACATTGTATCTTAGATAGTACAAGCTACGTCCCTCCCTTAGAGTTGTGAGTTCAGACATTATTCATGCATGAACGCACAACTCACAGAAATAATGCGCCTTATCACCAATCTGATCCGCACCGGCATAGTGACCGAAGTGGACCGGGACGGCTGGCTGTGCCGGGTGAAAACAGGCGACCTCGAAACCAACTGGATTAACTGGCTGACCTACCGCGCCGGTAAATCCCGCACCTGGTGGTGTCCGTCGCCGGGGGAGCAGGTGGTGCTGTTCAGTCTGGGCGGCAATCTGGAAACAGCGTTTGCGCTTCCGGCCATCTACTCCGATGCGTGCCCGCCGCCGTCAGACTCTGAAAGCGCGGATGTGACCGCATACGAGGATGGCGGCTGGTTCGAATACGACCCGGCCACCGGGCGCTGGATTATCCGGGGTGTTAAAGCCGTGCTTATCGAATCCTCGCAGCTGGTTTCCTGCAAAACAGGGGAGTTTGTGATCGAGGCTGACACGACCCGTATTAACAGCAGCGTGATCCTGAATGGCGATGTGACCCATGGCGGCGGGGAAATGACCTCAAACGGCATTGTGGCCGATAAGCATAAACACCCTGGCGACAGTGGCGGGACGACGGGAGGCCCAATTTGACGCTCTATATCGGGATGAATCGCGAGACCGGCAAGGCCATTACGGAAACCGACCACCTGCGCCAGTCCGTGCGGGATATTTTGCTGACGCCGCAGGGCAGTCGCCTTGCCCGCCGGGAATACGGTTCCCTGCTGTCCGCGCTGATTGACCAGCCGCAAAACCCGGCGCTGCGACTGCAGATCATGGCGGCGGTGTACGTCGCGTTGCAGCGGTGGGAGCCGCGGCTACAGCTCGACACCATCACGATTAACAGCAGCAGCATGGATGGCGCAATGGTGATTGAGCTGGCAGGCCAGCGCAATGACGGCGTGCCGGTTTCCCTTTCCGTATCGACAGGAGCAGCCAATGGCAGTTATTGACCTTTCCCAGCTGCCGCCACCGCAAATCGTGGATGAGCCGGATTTTGAAACCCTGCTGACAGAGCGTAAGGCGGAATTTGTCGCGCTCTATCCGGCAGAAGAGCAGAAAGCCGTGGCCCGTACCTTAACGCTTGAGTCAGAGCCGATCGTAAAAACGCTGCAGGAAAACGTGTACCGGGAGCTGCTGCTGCGCCAGCGGATTAACGAGGCGGCACGGGCCGTCATGGTGGCTTATTCCGGCAGTGATGACCTGGATAATTTAGGCGCTAACAATAACGTGCAGCGGCGGGTGATCACCCCCGCAGACGATACCACCACGCCACCGACTGAGGCGGAAATGGAATCGGACGCGGATTATCGCCAGCGCATCCCGGCGGCCTTTGAGGGGATGAGCGTTGCCGGTCCCATCGGCGCGTATGAATATCACGCCCTTAGCTCGGATGGCCGGGTGGCCGATGCCTCGGCGTTCAGTCCGTCCCCGGCGGAAGTGGTGGTGACGGTACTGGCCCGCGACGGTGATGGCACCGCGCCGGATGATTTGCTGCAGGTGGTCGGGGATGCCCTGAATGATGAGACCGTGCGCCCTGTAGCGGACCGGGTGAGCGTTCGATCTGCTGAGGTTGTCAATTATTCGGTTGAGGCTGTTTTGTTTGTCTATCCAGGTCCGGCCGTAGAACCTATTCTCGCCGCTGCTAAGGCGCAGCTGGCGGCATATATCAGCGAGCAGCGTCGTTTGGGGCGTGACATTCGCTTGTCAGCGCTATACGCGGCCCTGCATGTGCCAGGCGTTCAGCGTGTCGAGCTGCAGCAGCCGCTGGCCGATGTTGTTCTGGACAGAACGCAGGCCGCATTTTGCCTCGGTTTTAACGTTGTGATCGGCGGATCTGATGAATAACAGCCTCCTGCCGCCGGGATCGTCCGCGCTGGAGCGCAGGCTGGCGCAAGCCTGTTCTGGAATCAGCGATTTAAACGTGCCGCTGCGCGATCTGTGGAACCCGTGGAAATGCCCGGCAAAGTTCCTGCCCTATCTGGCCTGGGCTTTTTCTGTGGACCGCTATGAGGAAACCTGGACGGAAAACGCAAAGCGGCAGGCTGTCAGTGATGCGTTCTGGATCCATCAGCGCAAGGGGACTGTGGCTGCAGTTAAGCGTGTGATCGAGGGGTTTGGTTACTCAATGGCCCTTGATGAGTGGTGGGAAGTTGCAGACCCGGCAGGGACATTCCGGCTTTCAGTTGATTTAAACGAAATTGGTATTACTGAGGCCATGCTCAAAGAGCTTGAGCGGCTGATTAATGAAACAAAACCCGTTAGTCGTCATCTTGCCAGGCTGGATGTTATTTCCAGAACGTCGGGGAACATATATATGGGGGCGGCATTATATACCGGGGATATTGTAACGATTTACCCGCCGGATTATCAGGCCGACGACAGCCTGCACTATAACGGCCTGGTGAGTTTTGACGGTAATTATTTATTTTCAGGTGAAGACGATGGCAATAATTAACGAAACGCCACAGTGGGAAGAGAATATCAATCTCATTGCCAGGGCGGATAAAGTGGAGGGCGGACGCGACGGGGTTGCAAACGCCCCCACCCGCCAGCTGGCAAACCGTACGGCATTCCTGAAAGACGAAACCGAAAAGCTGAAAGACGCCGATGAAAAGAACGTGAAAATCGCGGTGGATTTCCTGACGGGCGGCCAGCTTGATACGGTGCGCGATGAAATCGTCCACGGTAATTACCGGATGGTCTGGACCGGCGCGTTTCCTAAACTGGTTCCACCTGGCAGCACCCCGGAATCCACAGGGGGGATTGGTGGCGGCAGTTGGGCCTATACCTCCGATGCGCCGTTAAGGGACGATATAAGCGCCCCGGACGGGGCCGGTTCAGGTATCAGTATCTGGGATGCGAACTACAACAAATATAAAAAAATTTCGGTCGGAAAAACACTGGAGAATCTGTTTCGTCACGGGCAGGTGCTGGAGTGGTATTACGACAAATACGGCGACTGGAATGAAGCGCACCTGCAATCTCAGGTCAATGTTTACCGCCGGAACCTTTCCTCCCAGATTCAGGCCCCAAAAGGGAGAGTCATCCTTTCGGAACCATTATGGCACGGTCCTGCGTTGGGGGATTTAATTCACGAACGATTCCCGGAGCTGAATTTTTATAACCCCGAAACCGGGCGTTATGCCGGTGTGTGGGATTTTATTCTGGTCGGGGCATATTGCCGGTCGAGCGATATTACCGGTGTGGATACCAAAGGCACGCAGTTTATTTTACAGGTGGACGACCTGAATGATACCCGCTGGAAAGACTTTGGCATTATTCATGCGGCACCGAAAGAAATTGACCAGCGCAGGCGGACGGCGGCGGTTCTGAAAAACTGGCCCGGGAACGTACATCTGCGCAATTTTAACGTTGCAGGGCAAACCCGTAACGGCGAAATTGCGCCGTGGATGCATGGTATCTATTCCTATAAATCCGGCAAAAACCTGATTAGCGGTATTAACGTAGCGGGCGTCTGGGGCGGGGGCATTATCCTGGACTGGGCCTTTGAGCCTATCGTTGAAAACAGCCTCGCTATCGGCTGCGGCCGTATGGTTCGCCGTGATTATTATGCGCGTGGCCTGGTTGATGCTGACTACATGCTCTATGCGCCATTTCAGACGATGTTTTCACCGTCGGGCATTGTAGGCGATAACACTAACTTTGTGCGCGTAACAGACTGTCATTTTGAGGATAACCTGGTCGCCGCCGACGCCATCATAGGCGGCAGTGCGTCGCCGGTCTGGTTCACGCGCAAACACTATGAGTGTGCCACTACCCCGGCGTCATCGGCGGCTAACACGAAAAAAACGGCGCTGGCGGTCGGCGGGTATGGTGTCCGCTATCTGGGGCGTGACTCAGAAGACGATTTTGACGATACGGCGCCAACAGTCACACCTGGTGCCGGGCAGGGTAACGTCATATGGGAGGGCGGGGCCATGTATTCAAACACGTATGAATATCTGGCGCAGCTGGCGGGCTCAGGAACACTCACAATTAACAATAACCTGCAACCAAATACCAGTAACGTGCGGCTGCGCACCAGCGGTACGGGGGCGGCTTTACGTGGCGTTAACAGTAAATTTGGCAACATTTCACTCTCCGGCGGGAACTCAAACCCAAATCCGCTGGTTCTGGATTCCTGCGAAACCGGCGTTATCTCTATGTCCTACACGCACCCGGCACGTCTCAAAAACGTGCAGGCTGGCGGGCTGGTTGTGACGAATCCGTACGACACCGCTGATACGCCGTGGCTGATTGATGGTTCGTTTGGGTTTATCAATACGCCGGTCCTGCATAAAGTCCAGGGGACAGTGACGCTGACGTCCAAAACGATACCGTCAGCTTTCCGTGCGGCAAAAGGCCGGTTGCGCCTGGCGCATTATGCCTATTTCGCGGAGAAGCTGCTCGCACCGCTACAAACGTCTGTACACGAGACTTCGCTGGAGGTGACCGCCGGTCAGAACGCGGCGGCTCTGCTTCAGGAGGGCCGGTATCTCTATCCGCCAGAAGCAACAAAAGCGCTGACAGGGCTTCCTGTTGACGGGCGTTCAGTGCTGGATGTCGTCAACGAAACGCCAGCGGCGTATGTTGAGCAGGTTTGTACCGGCGTTAACGCGGGCAACCTGGCGAAATATAACCGCATTATTCCGTACAACGATGGTGTTTACGGGACGCCAACGGCCTGGGCGAAGCTGACAAACTGATATGAGGAAAAAACGATGAGTTTTACGTTAACGAAGGTGCTCCGCGTCAATCGTTCCTACCCGGATTTACTGCTGGAGGTCGCGGACGGTACGGAAGAGGTCAGCATTACCTACGAGGTGACCACGGTGGAGCTGAACGGGAATACAGGCAAGGCCGGATACACGGTCAGCGTGGGGGATGCCAGGCCAGGCATGACGCGGAGTTTTGATTTTACCTATAGCGGGAACGGGAACCCCACAGCGGAGGCGGAGTCCCGACTAAACGAGGCGGTCTCCCCGCTGGCAGTCATTACCGTATGAATCTGGCCCGGTAACAAAGAAAAAAGTAAAGGCAGGTAAGGCGTGGAAAATAAAAAATTCATCTCAATAATCACTGCCGCCGGGCTGGAAAAGTTCGCGGCGGCGGCGCTGTCCGGGGAGCCTGCCGGAATTTCTGTGATGGCGGTAGGGGATGGCGGAGGCGTCCTGCCTGCCCCCTCTCCTGAGCAGACCGCGCTCATCAGTGAGACATATCGTGCTCCCCTGAATCGCCTGGATATCAGCGACGATGCAGCCAACGTGATAGAGGCGGAAATGATTATACCGCCGCAGGCCGGTGGTTTTACGATGCGCGAGGCCGCGCTGTTTGATGATGAGGGCGTGTGCCTGGCCGTCGCCAGTATGCCGGAAACCTATAAACCGGTACTGAGCCAGGGGGCCGGGCGGTTCAGTGTCATCAGAATGCAGCTGGCCGTTGCCAGCACCGCCGATATACAGCTGATTAATGACCCCGGCGTGACACTGGCGACCATCGAAAATGTGATTAATGCCGGTAATGCGGCGAAAGACTATGCCGATGATGCGCTGAGCGACCATGAGCTGTCACGCAATCACCCGGACGCCACGACAGAACTGAAAGGATTTACGCGTCTCAGCAATGCCACCGATAGCGATAAGCAAGACCGCGCCGCCACGCCGCTGGCGGTAAAAGCCGCGATAACGCAGGCTATCCGTGCGGCCTGGGAGCTGGATAACCCGGTCGGGACAACGAGGTTTTTTAATCAGAACCTGAACCCCAATGAAAACTGGCCGTGGTCGCAGTGGGTTTATACCGGCGAAAATAAAACGATCCGCGTCGGCAAGGCTGACGGCTCGAACGTCGGTACGACAGGCGGCAGTGATACCGTCACGCTCCAGCGTACCAACCTGCCGAAAGTGCAGATCAGCGTTTCAGGGAAGACCAGCGAGCAGGAGGAGCAAAGGCTACAGACTGAAGACGGCGGCGAACATGATCATGATGGTGTCCCCAGCAGAGAGGACCCGTGGGAGATTGGCGGCGATATCAGCCAGCTTTTTAACCCGGCGCATACGGGTAAAACGGATAAGGCGCAGGCCCATAAACACGCGGTTGTGATACCGCCGCATCGCCACGACATCACCGGTAAAACTGACAATCTCGGTGATGGCCAGTCAATCAGCGTGGTCGAGGCTCACACTCTGCTGATGTGCTGGAGCCGCGTTGCCTGAATCGCCTGGTAAACCACTGACCAAATCAGCCCCTGAATGGGGCTTTTTTTCTGCCTGCGGTTGTATCAACCACGGTACAACGGGCATCAACGGCTTGCGGTGAATGATTTCCCTACCATGGGTGAACCCCTAAACAGGAGATTCATTCCATGGCGCAAGACTACCACCACGGCGTGCGCGTTGTAGAAGTTAACGACGGCACCCGCTCTATCACGACGGTGAGCACGGCGATCGTGGGCATGGTGTGCACCGGCGATGATGCCGATGCCTCCGTGTTCCCGCTCAATAAGCCGGTATTGCTTACCGATGTACTGACCGCCAGCGGCAAAGCGGGCGAGTCCGGCACGCTGGCCCGCTCACTGGACGCGATCGCAGACCAGGCAAAACCTGTCACCGTAGTGGTGCGCGTTGCCCAGGGCGAAACCGAAGCGGAAACCACCGCAAACATCATCGGCGGCGTGACCGCCGACGGCAAGAAAACCGGCATGAAGGCGCTGCTTTCGGCGCAGTCGCAGCTGGGCGTGAAGCCGCGCATTCTCGGCGTGCCGGGGCATGATACGCAGGCCGTATCCACTGAGCTGCTGAGCGTGGCGCAGAGCCTGCGGGCCTTTGCGTATATGTCAGCTTACGGCTGTAAAACCGTGGCAGAGGCGATCACCTACCGTGACAACTTCAGCCAGCGTGAAGGGATGGTGATTTGGCCTGACTTCATCAACTTTGACACGGTACTGCAGGCGGATGCGACAGCCTACGCCACCGCCCGTGCCCTTGGCCTGCGCGCCAAAATCGACGAGCAAACCGGCTGGCACAAAACCCTGTCTAACGTGGGCGTGAATGGCGTAACCGGCTTGTCTGCGGATGTGTTCTGGGATCTGCAGGACCCGGCAACCGATGCCGGACTGCTGAACCAGAATGACGTCACCACCTTGATCCGCAAGGATGGTTTCCGCTTCTGGGGTTCCCGCTGCCTGAGCGATGACCCGCTGTTCCAGTTTGAGAACTACACCCGCACCGCACAAGTGCTGGCTGACACTATGGCAGAAGGCCATATGTGGGCGGTGGACATGCCGCTTAACCCGTCGCTGGCCCGCGACATTATCGAAGGTATCCGCGCCAAAATGCGCAGCCTGGTGAATCAGGGCTACCTCATCGGCGGTGATTGCTGGATTGATGACAGCGTTAACGACAAAGACACCCTGAAGGCCGGGAAGCTCTGGATCGACTACGACTACACGCCAGTGCCGCCACTGGAAAACCTGATGCTGCGCCAGCGCATCACTGACCGTTACCTGGTGGATTTCACCACCCGCGTAAGCGCATAAGGGGGACCCATGGCCTTACCACGTAAGCTAAAACACCTGAACATCTTCAACGCCGGTAACAGCTGGATGGGCATTGCTGAATCCGTCACCCTGCCGAAATTTTCCCGCAAGCTTGAGAACTATCGCGGCGGCGGTATGCCCGGTTCAGTCGGTATCGATCTGGGGCTGGATGATGGCGCACTGGATACGGAAATGACCATCGGCGGTACTGAGGCGCTGCTGTTTAAACAGATGGGTAAAGCCACGGTTGACGGGGTGCAGATGCGCTTCACCGGCTCTATCCAGCGCGATGACACCGGCGAGGTGCAGGCCGTTGAGCTGGTTGTACGCGGACGCCACAAAGAGGTGGATTCAGGCGAGTGGAAAACCGGCGAGAGTAATACAACAAAAGTCAGCAGCGTTAACAGCTATGCGAAGCTGACGATTAACGGCGAAGTGCTCTATGAGGTCGATGTGATCAACATGATTGAAATTGTTGATGGCGTTGACCTGATGGAAGAGCACCGCAACGCCATCGGCCTTTAATGCAGCACTGGCGCGGACCACCTCGCCAGCCTCCCCATAACAGGAAAAGAGCATGAGTGAGAAAACAGAAGCAACGGTGAAGCTGGATAGTCCGATCACGCGCGGTGATACCACGATTACGGAAATTGTGCTGCGCAAGCCGCAATCAGGCGCACTGCGCGGTACACGACTGCAGGCGGTGATGGAGATGGACGTGGCCTCAATGATGACCGTGATCCCCCGTATCTCCACGCCGACGCTGACCCCGCAGGAAATGGCGGACCTCGACCCGGCAGACCTTGCCGCAATGTCGATCGAGGTGGTCCTTTTTTTGTTGCCGAAGTCGGCGTTTGCCGATTTGCCGACAGCCTGACGGTTGATGACCTGGTGGCGGATATCGCCACGATCTTTCACTGGCCGCCGTCCGTCACTGACGTTATGCCGCTCACGGAAGTGCTGGAGTGGCGGCACAGAGCGATAATGCGAAGCGGGGCCAGCGATGAGTGATAAAAACCTGCGTCTGCAGGTGGTTCTGAATGCGGTTGATAAACTCACCCGCCCGTTAAAAGTTGCGCAGGCTGGCTCTAAGGAGCTGGCCTCCGCCGTCCGGCAGACCCGCGAACAGCTTAAACGGCTGAACGATGCGGGGGGCCAGTTAAAATCCTTCGATCAGCTGTCACAGAGCCTGAGCCGGACCAGTAACGAACTGGACCAGGCGCGGCTGCGTGCGCAGATGATGACCCGCGAAATGTCAGCCCTTGAATCCCCCACGAAAAAGCAGACGGCGGCGCTTGAAACGCAATGGCGGGCCGTGTCACGTCTGGAGCAAAAGCAGGGGCAGGAAACGCGGCAGATGGCGGCAGCCAGGGCGGAGCTGTACCGCCTCGGCATCTCTGCGGGATGCGGTGCCCGTGAAACGGCACGCATTACCCGCGAAACGGATCGCTATAACAAGCAGCTGGCAGAGCAGGAGCGACGCCTGCGGGACGTGGGCGAGCGCCAGCGCAAGCTGAATGCGGTCAGGGCCAAAGCGGATAAGATGCGCGACGTGCGTAACAGCCTGGCAGGGAACGGGGCAGGCATGATGGCGGCAGGGGTGACAACGGGCGCAACGCTGCTGGCACCCATTCGCGCCTACTCGGAATCAGAGAACGCTGCTAACCAGCTGGCAGGCTCCATGATGGGGCCGGGCGGAAAGGTTGCGCCGGAGTTTGTGAAGCTAAACAAGCTGGCGATCGCCCTGGGCGATAAGTTACCGGGCACCACTGCAGACTTTCAGAACATGATGACCATGTTGCGCCGTCAGGGTATGTCTGCGCAGGTCATCCTGGGCGGTCTGGGTGAGTCGGCGGCTTACCTCGGCGTGCAGCTGCAGATGGCACCGACGGATGCCGCAGAGTTTGCTGCGAAACTGCAGGACGCCACGCAGACCACCGAAAAAGACATGATGAGTCTGATGGACGTGATCCAGCGGGGTTATTACGCGGGCGTTGACCCGGGGAACATGCTGCAGGGTTTTTCAAAAATCAGCAGTGCGATGGACATTATCAAGCAGCAAGGCCTGGATGCAGCAAAAACATTCGCGCCGCTGCTTGTTATGGCCGATCAGGCATCAATGGCGGGGGAATCTGCGGGAAACGCATATCGCAAGATTTTTCAGGCAACGCTGAACAATAAAAAGATTGATAAGGCAAATGATGCGCTTGCCGGGACAGGGATAAAGCTAAGTTTTCAGAACAACAAAGGCCAGTTTGCGGGGCTGGAAAACCTGTATAAGCAACTGGATAAGCTGAATAAAATCACCGACGATGGAAAAAAGCAGGCTGTCAAAATAGCCCTTTTTGGTGATGACGCGGAAACCCTCCAGGCACTGAACATCATGATCACAAAAGGGATTGCGGGCTATCGTGAAACCGCCGCCAAACTGGAGAATCAGGCGACACTGCGCGAGCGTGTAGAGGCGTCACTTAATACTCTGGGGAATAAATGGGAAGCCGCTGGCGGCTCGTTTACTAATGCCATGGCCAGCATCGGTGAAACCGTCGCGCCGGTACTGAAAAATATTGCGGACTGGCTGGGTGATCTGGCGTCAGCGTTAGATGGTTTTGTTAAGCGCCACCCGCAATTGACGGCGGCACTGTTTAAGATTGCGGCTGTATTTGCCGTGGTAGCTACCATTGCGGGCGTGTTGTCGCTGGCGCTGGCTTCTATTCTGGGGCCAATGGCGATAGTACGGGGGAGTGCTGGGGTTCTGGGAATTAAGTTTGCCTCCGCTTTTGGTCTGATTAAGCAAGTCATCGGCGGTGCAGGCCAGGCGATCCTGTGGCTGGGTAGATTGATGATGGCTAACCCCATACTGGCGATAATTGGCCTGATTGCGATGGGGGCCATTTACATCTGGCAGAACTGGGAAACGCTGGGGCCGAAGTTTAAAGCGCTGTGGGATGCCATCTCATCAGGCGTGTCAGGGGCATGGGCTGTGATTAAGCAGACCATCAGCAATAAATGGGATGAAATTCTGAATGATGTTGCCACGCTGCCCGCGAAGTTTAAAGAAGTGGGCGGGGCAATCATTGACGGCATCCTGAGCGGTATCAATGAGAAATGGGAGACGCTCAAGAGCAAGCTGGCATCGGTGAAAAGCTACCTGCCGGACTGGATGACAGGCGGAGACAAATCGCCAGGCGCACCCCAGCAAAAAGGCGCAGGCGGATTTTTCGCGGGGATGTATGACAGCGGCGGCTATATTCCACGCGGGCAGGTGGGCATCGCTGGCGAGAATGGCCCGGAACTGATTAACGGCCCGGCCTATGTGACCAGCCGCCGGAGGACGGCAGCGCTGGCGTCCGTTGTCGCCGGAATGATGGGGGGGGCTATGCCTGCAGAGGCCGCGCCGCTTCATCCAATGAGCCTGCCGGCAGCCTCCTATCGCCCGGCAGCAGAGAAACAGGCAGGCACGCGGCCGGTATTCCAGTTTGAAACCCAGGCACAAATTATTATCCAGGCGCAACCAGGGCAGAGTCCGCAGGATATTGCGCGGGAGGTTGCGCGACAGCTCGATGAGCGAGAACGCCGCATAAGGGCTAAGGCCCGCAGCAATTTCAGCGATCAAGGGGGGTACGATTCATGATGATGGTCCTGGGCGTGTTTGTGTTTCAGCTGCGCACGGTTCCCTATCAGCAACTGCAGTATCAGCGGAACTGGCGGCATGTGACCAACAACCGCGTTAATCGCCGTCCGACAACGCAATTTTTGGGGCCAGATAACGATCAGCTGACGCTCTCCGGCGTCCTCATGCCGGAAGTGACCGGCGGCAGGTTGTCGCTGCTGGCGCTGGAGCTGATGGCGGAGCAGGGCAAGGCCTGGCCGCTGATCGAGGGCGGCGGGACAATCTACGGTATGTACGTGATTGAAAACCTGAGCCAGACAAAAACAGAGTTTTTCGCCAGCGGTGAAGCGAGAAAAATAGAGTTTTCGCTGGGGCTTAAGCGTGTTGATGAGTCGCTGTCCGAAATGTTCGGCAGCCTGAGTGACCAGCTTAGCAGCCTGCAGGACTCCGCAGTTGCAGCGGTAGGGAATATCAGAACTACGGTAGGAGGGTTACTGCAGTGAGCGAGATGACTGATTTACTCAACCTCAGCAAGACTCCGGCCTTTCGCATCGTGATTGAAGGTAAGGATGCCACGCAGACGCTGGATAAGCGCCTGCTGGGTATGACGCTGACCGACAACCGCGGATTTGAAGCCGACCAGCTCGATCTGGAGCTGGACGACGCCGACGGCCTGGTGATTATGCCGCGTCGCGGCGCGGTGATTTCTCTGGCTCTGGGGTGGAAAGGAGAGCCGCTGTTTTCAAAAGGAAAATTTACCGTTGATGAGATCGAGCATAGCGGCAGCCCGGACAGGCTGACAATTCGTGCCCGTAGTGCCGATTTCAGGGAGACGCTGAATGTCAGGCGTGAAAAGTCATGGCACAAAACGACGGTTGGCGAGGTCGTGAAAGAAATTGCCACGCGGCACAGCCTGAAGGTTGCCATCGGCAAAGATGTTGCGGCGCAGGCACTGGACCACCTTGATCAGACCAACGAAAGCGATGCGAGTTTTTTGATGAAGCTGGCGCGGCAGTACGGTGCGATTGCCTCGGTGAAGGACAGTAATCTGCTGTTTATCCGGCAGGGGCAGGGAAAAACGGCAAGTGGTAAAGCGCTGCCGGTCATCACTATTACCCGTAAGGACGGTGACAGCCACCGGTTCAGCCTGGCTGACAGGGGAGCGTATACCGGGGTGATTGCTCACTGGTTGCAGACACGGGAACCGGCAAAGAAAGAAACGGCTAAGGTGAAGCGCCGCCGGAGGACGACAAAACTCAAAGAGCCGGAAGCAAAGCAGGGGGATTACCTGATCGGGACGGATGAGAACGTGCTGGTTCTGAACCGAACCTATGCGAACCGCAGTAATGCAGAGCGGGCTGCAAAAATGAACTGGGAGCGGCTGCAGCGCGGTGTGGCGTCATTTTCTCTTCAGCTGGCAGAAGGCCGCGCGGATCTCTATACGGAAATGCCCGTTAAGGTCAGCGGCTTTAAACAACCCATTGATGATGCGGAATGGACCATCACAACGTTAACGCATACGGTCAACCCGGACAGCGGATTTACGACCAGCATCGAACTGGAAGTGAAAATTGATGATCTCAATATTGAATAATTGGTTCTCAATATTGATGTTGTGTATTATTAACGCGACTTCAGAGGCATCGGCGGAGAAACGGACATGATGAATTGCCCAAAATGCGGACATGCGGCGCATACACGGAGTAGCTTTCGGGTAACGGACCAGACAAAAGAGCGTTATTGTCAGTGCCAGAATATCAATTGCGGAACAACCTTTATCACTCATGAAACAGTAGTGCGTTACATCATGACGCCTGGTGTTATTGAGAATGCCCCACCGCATCCTACACCTGCTGGGCAGGGGCATATGAATTTTTGAACCATAGACCTACATCCCAAAGAGGGTTTATGGAATAGGTTTGATAAAACTTTGCCTGTAAGCCCGCGCATCATCAAATTGCATTGTTCCGGCTTTTTTGCATTCAACACCGCCAGCATCTATCTCAAAACCCTGATCAAGTGAGACGTTAAGCAGTCTTATCTTCTTGATTGTTTCGGGTTTCCACTTGTGCGTGGATAGGTCAGTGCAAATACCATCAAACATTGCATCAGCTGCATCAATGTGCAACTTCTGTTTGCTGTATTTGATCGAGAGTACTCCGCTTTCCAGGCTATGCGTTCTTGTGTCAAATACAGCAATTAAATTTTCTATCGAGCCCGGGATCTTGTCGGCGAAAGCGTTACATGAAGTCAGAAGTAACAGCATCAAAAGAGATTTTTTCATATCAGTAGTCCTTTGCATGGATAAATGTCTGCCGCCATTTTGCCGCCACTGTCAAAAAAAAAGGGCTACGTCTTCACGTAACCCCTTGTTTTGTTTGGTGGAGCTGGCGGGAGTTGAACCCGCGTCCGAAATTTCTACATCCTCGGTACTACATGCTTAGTCTGGTCTTTACATTCGCTTGCCAGCTGCGGACAGACACGCCACTAACAAACTAGCCTGATTAGTTTTAACGCTTCAACCCCAGGCAGGATATCCACGCGATCTCTTTTGGGTTTGACCTCTCTTGATCCCCGTCCTAAGAGCGGAGGCTAGGGAGAGAGGGCTCTCAGCAGGTTATTAAGCTGCTAAAGCGTAGTTTTCGTCGTTTGCGACTATTTTTTTGCGGCTTTTTACGAGGCCAACCGCCCCTCGGCATGCACCTTGGGTTTCGCAAATCCCGTCGAATCCAGAATCAGCCCCAATGTGTTACGGCAAGTATAACAGATTTGTGAATGTAGTTACCAGCACTCGTTAGAGCGATTATCATCGCGATGGATTGGGTGAAAAATCAGCATCAACAACAATATAGCGCTTAAGGGCCAGCTGAACTGGCCCTCGGGGAGAGGATCAACGGCCGGCGTGTTTCATTATGCGCGCTTTATCCAGCGCCCACTCGCGATCTTTGAGATCGGTACGCTTATCGTGCTGTTTCTTCCCTTTGGCGACGCCGATTTTCACTTTGCACCAGGCGTTCTTCCAGTACAGCGACAGAGCGACGACGGTATAACCTTCACGATTGATGCGGCCGTACAGATCGTCGAGTTCACGCTGATTAAGCAGCAGCTTACGGGTACGCGTCGGGTCGCAGACGTAGTGGGTGGAGGCCACCGCCATCGGCGTAAAGTTCGCTCCGAAGAGATAGGCCTCGCCATCTTTCAGGATGACGTAGCTATCGCTGATGTTGGCTTTGCCAGCACGCAGAGATTTGACTTCCCACCCTTGCAGGGCAAGACCAGCCTCGTATTCATCTTCGATAAAGTATTCATGGCGGGCGCGTTTATTCAGCGCAATGGTGGCTGATCCAGGTTTGTGGGCTTTTTTCTTGGTCATAATGTCCTGAAGTCATTGCTAAACGGGAACACAGTACCTCAATCATCCTGCGAGGTGTAATGCGCTATCTTAGCACGAGTTGCGGCACAGCGTTTTTTTTAGCGCCAGATAAATGATATTATTTGCGCCGTGTTTAAATGTGGAACTTGCTATGCCTCAGATTAGCCGTACTGCGCTGGTGCCCTTCAGTGTGGAACAGATGTATCAACTCGTAAATGACGTGAAGTCCTATCCTGATTTTTTGCCTGGCTGCACCGGGAGCCGCGTGCTGGAATCTGGGCCGACGCAAATGATGGCGGCGGTTGATGTGTCTAAAGCAGGCATCAGCAAGACGTTCACGACACGTAATACGCTTACCAGTAACCAGAGCATTTTGATGAGCCTGGTCGACGGTCCGTTCAAAAAGCTGATTGGCGGCTGGAAATTTATCCCGCTAAGCCCGGATGCCTGCAAAATTGAGTTTCACCTCGATTTTGAATTCACCAACATGCTGATTGAAATGGCATTTGGCCGCATCTTTAAAGAGCTGGCGGCCAATATGGTGCAGGCCTTCACCGCCAGGGCCAAAGAGGTTTACCGTGTCGGCTAAAATCGTCGTTGAAGTGGCCTATGCGTTGCCCAGTAAACAGTATCTGCAAAGCGTGAAGCTGGACGAAGGGGCCACGGTCGAACAGGCGATTATCGCCAGCGGCCTGCTGGCGCTGCGCGACGATATCGATCTGGCGAAAAATAAGCTCGGGATATACAGCCGCCCGGCGAAGCTGCACGACGTGGTGCATGATGGCGACCGAGTGGAGATCTACCGCCCGCTGATTGCAGACCCGAAAGAACTGCGCCGCCAGCGGGCGGAGAAAAGCGCCGGGAAGTAGCCCCGTCGGCTATAAAAAAAGCGCTCATTGAGCGCTTTTTGTGTTTCTACAGCAGGGATTTTTCTGCATTACTCTTTGGTCAGAGCCGGTTTGTTATCAATGTTGGTTAACACACCGCTGCTGTCAAAGGTGAGCGTAAGCGTCTGCTGGGTGACTTTTTCATGCCCAGGCTGCTGACGGAAAACGTAGAACCAGGTGTTAGTGCCAAACGGATCCGACATCATCGGGGTACCCAGTGCATAAGCAACCTGCTGTTGCGTCATGCCAACACGAATTTTTGCTACATCGTTGGGTGCCAGATAGTTACCCTGGTTGATATCAGGACGGTAAACCACTCGTTCCAGAGTGGAACAGCCTGCGGTCAACATGAGAAGAACCGCTGCGGCAGCAGTCAGCGTTTTACAGCGCATAGTGATTTTATTCCTTTTCGGGCCCGAGCAGTACGTGGCTCATCTGTAATATGCCGATAATAATAGACCTTTGCCCAGTTGGAAACCTTCGACTGCAGGTCTTGCGGCAATTTGCTGTTCACTATGACTCTGCGAAAATCAAAAAGTTTACGCGGCGAGCAACTCTTTCGCGTTTGCCAGCGTATTGCGCGTGACTTCACTACCGCCCAGCAGGCGGGCCAGTTCCTGCAGCCGTGCGCGTTTATCTAATGGGTACATATGCGTTTCCGTCATCTCGCCGTCGGTCTCTTTGCAGACATAGAAATGATGGTGACCACAGCCGGCGACCTGCGGCAGGTGGGTGACGCACATCACCTGGGTCGATTCACCCAACTGGCGCAGCAGTTTACCGACCACTGCCGCCGTCGGGCCGCTGATACCGACATCCACTTCATCGAAAATCAATGCCGGCGTTTCCATCTTCCGTGCCGTAATGACCTGAATGGCTAACGCGATACGCGACAGTTCACCGCCAGAGGCAACTTTAGCAATAGGCTGCAGCGGTTGGCCTGGGTTGGTGGTGACGCGAAACTCGATGCGGTCGGCCCCTTCCGCGGTGAGATGACGTTCGTCAAAGACGACGTCGATGGCGAACACCCCATGCGGCATGGAAAGTGAGTGCATACTTTCAGTAATCAACTGAGTCAGCTCTTCAGCGCTGCTTTGGCGCAGAGCATGCAGCTGCCGGGCCGTCTCCAGCGCCAGCTGATGATGCTCCACCACCGTCTGGCTGAGTGACTCCAGCGAGCTGGCGCTATCGTCCAGCAGACGCTGTTCTTCCAGCAGCCCCTGATAGAAGGCCGGTAGCTCTTCCGGCGTTATCTGATGCTTGCGCGCCAGGGCAATCTGGCGAGAGAGGCGCTGTTCCAGCTCGAACAGACGATTGGGGTCGAGATCCAGACGGTCATTATAGTGGCGCAGCTCATCGCTGGCTTCGCTGAGCTGAATGGCGGCCTCTTCGAGCATATCCAGTACGCCGGAAAGTTTGCCGTCCATACCGACGAGTTCGGTCACCAGCTGCCGGGCGGTGTAGAGCTGGCTCTGCAGGTTAGTTTCTTCACCATCGGCCAGCACCGTCAGCGCATGCTGGCAGGTGGTCAGCAGCTGGCCGCTGTTGGCCAGGCGCTTGTACTCTTCGTCGATTTGTTCGAACTCACCCTGCTGCGGGCTAAACTCGTTCAGCTCTTTCAACTGATATTGCAGCAGGTCGGCGCGGGCGGCGCGTTCCTGGCTCTGCTGCTGGTGCTGCGCCAGTTCGCGGCAGCTTTGATGCCACTGGCGATAGTGTTCTGCCATACGTTGAGTAAGCGCATACTCACCGGTATAACCATCGAGCAGCGTTTTTTGATGTTCGGGGCGGGTCAGCAGCTGGTGCGCATGCTGACCATGAATCTGAATCAGCAGCTGGCCGAGCTCGCGAAGCTGAGAGAGCGGGACGGCGGTGCCGTTAATAAAGCCACGGGAGCGTCCGTCCGTGCTGATGACGCGGCGAAGTAAACACTCACATCCGCTTTCAAGCTGGTTCTCCTCCAGCCAGCGCTGCGCCGCCGGGGTATCTTTCAGTGCGAAACGGGCGCACAGGTCCGCGCGGCTGGCGCCTCTTCGCACCATATCTGCTTCGGCTCTGCCACCAAGGCATAGCCCCAGCGCATCGATGGCAATAGATTTCCCCGCCCCGGTTTCCCCGGTGATGGCGGTCATGCCGCTGTGAAAATCGATTTCCAGTTCACGAACGATAGCAAAGTTACTGATGGTGAGTTGCGCCAGCATAGCTGCCTTCCTGTATGAAAAACCATTACTGTGTTTTCGTACAGTATAGACTGGTTTTTTATCCAGTAAAGAGGCGGCCTGTAAAATCAGAACAATTTTTTCGACCAGCCCAGCTTCGTACTCAATGTATTGAAATAGCTGTAATCTTTTGGATGAATCAGGTTCAGATGATAATCGCAGCGGTGGATCAGCACATCTTCGCCATCCTGAATCGGCAGGGCTATCTGGCTGTCGCAGCTGATCTCCAGATCGCTGCAGCGCTGGGAGAAACGCAGGCGAATGGTGCTGTCGCCGTTAATCACCAGCGGACGAGCCGACAGGGTATGCGGGAACATCGGCACCAGAGTGATGGCGTCTAATGACGGCGTCAGGATCGGGCCGCCGGCGGATAAGGAGTAGGCGGTGGAGCCCGTCGGCGTCGAGATGATCAGGCCGTCGGAGCGCTGCGAGAAGGCGAAGACCTCATCGATATACACTTCAAACTCAATCATATGCGCGACTTTTCCCGGGTGCAGAACTACCTCGTTAATTGCCGTGCTGATACGTTTCTGGCAATCCTGCTGGCACACCTGGGCTTCCAGTAAAAAACGCTTCTCAGCAATATAATGGCCTTCGAGCACATCGGCGAGCTGTTGCAGCGCATTATCCGGGTCGAGGTCGGTCAGAAAACCGAGGTTGCCGCGGTTAATGCCGATGACTTTAATATCGTAGCGCGCCAGGGTTCGCGCCGCGCCAAGCATATTGCCATCACCGCCAACGACCACCGCCAGATCCGCCTGTTGGCCAATTTCAGCCAGCGTTCCCGTTCTGACGTTGCTAAGCTGAAGTTCATGGGCGATTTGTTGTTCGACCAGGACCTCGTAGCCTTGACTGCATAACCAGCGCCAGAGCATTTCATGTGTGGTCAGCGCGGTTGGGTGACGAGGGTGTCCCACAATGCCTATACACTTGAAATGGTTCTTCATGTTCTGGATGTCCTTGCGTTAAATGAATGATGACAATCTGTCTGCTTCCCTTGAAACCCGGAAACGGATCCCCATAATAAGCGAAGTTAGCGAGATGAATGCGAAAAAAAACGCGGAGAAATTCATGAGTAGTAAAGAACAGAAAACGCCTGACGGGCAAGGCCCGGAAGAAATTATCACGGAACAGCACGAGAGCGTTGAGGCGGTCGAGCCTGAAGTTTCTGCTGAGCAGGTGGATCCGCGCGATGAAAAAATTGCGAATCTGGAAGCGCAGCTGGTAGAAGCTCAGACTCGTGAACGCGATGGTGTCCTGCGCATTAAAGCGGAAATGGAAAACCTGCGTCGTCGTACCGAGCTGGACGTGGAAAAAGCGCACAAATTTGCCCTGGAAAAGTTCATTAACGAACTGCTGCCGGTGATCGATAGCCTGGACCGTGCTCTGGAAGTGGCTGATAAAGCCAACCCGGATATGGCTTCCATGGTTGAAGGTATTGAGCTGACGCTGAAGTCGATGCTGGATGTCGTGCGTAAATTTGGCGTCGAAGTGATCGCTGATACCAACGTGCCGCTGGATCCTAACGTGCACCAGGCCATCGCCATGGTCGAGTCTGACGAGGTGGCGGCGGGCAACGTGCTGGGCGTGATGCAAAAAGGCTATACCCTGAACGGTCGTACTATTCGTGCAGCGATGGTGACCGTGGCGAAAGCGAAGTAACTCGCTTTAAAACGGCCGCCCGTGGGTGGCCGTTTTTCTCTTCTTCTTCCGCCAGTTTTATCCTGCGGGCAAAAAAAACGGCGAACCTGACGTCCACCGTTTCCGCGAGCGGCCAGGCCGATTACTCGGCGGCGCTTTCACGAATGGGCTTCACCGGCATCACCTTCACCTGCTTAATCATATTGTCCTGAACGTCGAGAATATCGATATCGTATTGCTCGATGCGCACGCGCGTGCCGGGGGCCGGGATCTCTTCCAGCGCTTCCAGAATAATACCGTTGATCGTCCGGGCTTCGTCTTCCGGCAGGTGCCAGTTAAAGGCCTTGTTGATTTCGCGCACGTTGGCGCTCCCGTCGATAATCACCGTACCGTCGTTTAACGGGGTCACTTCTTCGGCCAGGGTTGGCGACATGGAGGTGGTGAAGTCGCCGACGATCTCTTCGAGAATATCCTCTACCGTCACCAGGCCCTGAATATCCCCGTACTCATCGACCACCAGACCCACTTTCTTCTTATTGCGCTGGAACTTCACCAGTTGGGTACTGAGCGGCGTTCCCTCCGGCACGAAGTAAATCTCGTCGGCGGCCCGCAGCATCACCTCTTTGGTAAACTCCTTTTTCTCCGTCATCAGGCGGTAGGCTTCGCGTACGCGCAGCATACTGATGGCGTCGTCAAGCGACCCGCGATACAACACGATACGCCCGTGCGGCGAGTGCGTCAGCTGGCGAACGATGGATTTCCAGTCATCGTTGATATCAATACCGATAATTTCATTTCGCGGAACCATAATATCGTCAACGCTGACCTTTTCGAGGTCCAGCACCGACAGCAGCATGTCCTGATTACGACGGGAGATTTGCGTGCGCGATTCGTTAACGATGGTACGCAGCTCATCTTTGCTCAACGCGCCGCTGATGATGATGTCGGTCTTGATTCCCATCAGCCGCATCAGGATACGGGTGATGGTGTTCAACAACCAGACCAGCGGCATCATCAGCACCTGCAGCGGGGCCAGCAGGAGGCTGCTAGGATAGGCGACCTTTTCCGGATACAGCGCCGCGATGGTTTTGGGCAAGACTTCAGCGAACACCAGCACCACGAAGGTCAGTACGCCGGTGGCAATCGCCACGCCGGCGTCACCGTACAGCCGCATGCCGACAATCGTGCCCAGCGCGGAGGCGAGGATATTGACGAGGTTGTTACCGATCAGCACCAGGCTGATTAAGCGGTCAGGCTTGCGCAGCAGCTTTTCTACCCGTTTTGCCTGGCGGTTGCCCTGTTTCGCCATATGACGCAGACGATAGCGGTTTAGCGTCATCATGCCGGTCTCAGAACCGGAGAAGTAGGCAGAGATGATCACCATGATGATCAGTGTCACGATCAGCGTGGTGGTAGATATGTGTTCCAGGGGGTACTCCTTAGTGCCTCTCCCGGTAGGCTATTTTGTTTGTCAGCCTGGCTCATGACCAGACCGCCGGCAAACCATGACGCCTACCGGGATAGGCTGTTAGTCTGGGTTAACGAATAAACTGCTGGAGTACGCGGCTGCCAAAGTAGGCCAGCGTCAACAGTCCTGCGCCGGTGACGTTAAACCAGACTACCCGGCGACCGCGCCAGCCTTCATGGTAATGGCCCCATAACAGAACGATATAGACGAACCACGCCACGATCGACAGCACGGCTTTATCAATATTTTCCGCACTGAACAGGTTGTGCATATAGAACAGTCCGGTGCACAGCGTCAGCGTCAGCAGCACGACGCCAACCTGGGTGATATGAAACATTTTACGTTCAATGCTCATCAGCGGCGGCATTTCGTGGCTGAAAGCCAGCTTTTTGTTCTTCAACTGATAATCAATCCAGGCCAGCTGTAGCGCATACAGGGCGGCAATAATCAGCGTCGCGTAAGAGAACAGCGACAGGCCGATATGCACCAGCATGCCCGGCGTGGTCTCCAGATGGGTGATGTACTCGTTCGGCACAAAGGTGGCGAAGGCCAGGTTTATCAACGCAAACGCGTAGACGATGGGCAGCAGCAGCCAGCCGCGATTGCGCGACGCGACGATGGTCATCACCGTACAGATCATCAAACTGACCAGCGAACCGACGTTTAATAAACTGAGATTCTGCCCGCTCTCGCCGCCGGGGAAAATACGTGACTCCAGCGCAAAAGCATGACAAATCAACGCAATAGTTGCGGAAAGAATGGCCATTCGTCGCCAGCTGCTGTTCTTCTGCAGCAGGCCGGGGATGATCAGCGCAAGGCTGATGGAGTAGGCAACAAGAGCGAGTAGAGCAAAAACAGGCATATGGGTGTCGACTGTTGACTAAATAAGAAAGAGAAGCAGTATAGCGTTACGCGACGTCTGCTCCAACCGTTGCATCACATCGCGCTTCATGTCGTGTTATACTGCGCCAAATCCGTGTTTTTCGTGTCGCTGCGGCGACCGACAGTTTCCACCTCAGGCGAGAGACAATGTTTGATAATTTAACCGATCGTTTGTCGCGTTCGCTGCGCAACATTAGCGGCCGCGGACGCCTTACCGAAGACAATATTAAAGACACCCTGCGCGAAGTGCGCATGGCGCTGCTGGAGGCGGACGTCGCTCTGCCTGTAGTGCGTGACTTCATCAGCCGCGTCAAAGAGAGCGCGGTGGGGCATGAAGTTAACAAAAGCCTGACCCCGGGTCAGGAGTTCGTCAAAATCGTTCGCAACGAGCTGGTTGCGGCGATGGGCGAAGAGAACCAGGCGCTGGATTTAGCCGCTCAGCCGCCGGCCGTGGTGCTGATGGCGGGCCTGCAGGGCGCAGGTAAAACCACCAGCGTTGCCAAGCTGGGTAAATTCCTGCGTGAGAAGCACAAAAAGAAAGTGCTGGTTGTCTCCGCGGACGTGTATCGCCCGGCGGCGATCAAACAGCTGGAGACCCTGGCTGAGCAGGTTAGCGTTGATTTCTTCCCGTCCGATGTAGGGCAGAAGCCTGTCGATATCGTCAACGCGGCGCTGAAAGAAGCGAAGCTGAAATTCTACGACGTGCTGCTGGTGGATACCGCCGGTCGTCTGCACGTCGATGAAGCGATGATGGACGAAATCAAACAGGTCCACGCTTCTCTTAACCCGGTAGAAACGCTGTTCGTCGTCGATGCGATGACCGGCCAGGATGCCGCGAATACGGCGAAGGCCTTTAATGAAGCGCTGCCGCTGACCGGCGTGGTGCTGACTAAAGTGGACGGCGACGCCCGCGGCGGTGCGGCGCTGTCGATTCGTCATATCACCGGTAAGCCGATTAAGTTCCTCGGCGTCGGCGAAAAAACCGAAGCGCTGGAGCCGTTCCATCCGGATCGTATCGCTTCCCGTATTCTTGGCATGGGCGACGTGCTGTCGCTGATCGAAGATATCGAGAGCAAGGTTGACCGCGCGCAGGCTGAGAAACTGGCCTCCAAGCTGAAGAAAGGCGATGGCTTTGACCTGACCGACTTCCTCGAGCAGCTGCGGCAGATGAAGAACATGGGCGGCATGGCCAGCCTGATGGGCAAACTGCCGGGTATGGGGCAGATCCCGGATAACGTTAAATCGCAGATGGACGACAAAGTGCTGGTGCGGATGGAAGCGATCATCAACTCGATGACCCTGAAAGAGCGCGCGAAGCCGGAAATTATTAAAGGCTCACGTAAGCGTCGTATCGCCGCCGGCTGCGGGATGCAGGTGCAGGATGTGAACCGTCTGCTCAAGCAGTTTGACGATATGCAGCGCATGATGAAGAAGATGAAGTCGAAAGGCGGCATGATGAAGATGATGCGCGGGATGAAAGGGATGATGCCGCCGGGATTCCCCGGCCGCTAATACGCGTCATAATTCAAGCCGCAGATGCGTTGGTTACATGCGCTCACCCCGGTCGCGTACTTGTGTACGCTCTCGGGGATTTGCTCATTTGCCGCCTTCCTGCAATGCGAATTATTTAGCGTATTGTAGTTTTGAATTGATTTTTGCACAGAAATCAGTAAAATTTTCGGGCTTTTAATATGACACCCGGGTCCCGTTCCTCGATGGGGCCCGGTTGTTTTATTCACACAAGAGGATGTTATGGTAACTATTCGTTTAGCTCGTCACGGCGCTAAAAAGCGTCCGTTCTACCAGGTTGTTGTCACCGACAGCCGTAATGCACGCAACGGCCGCTTCATTGAGCGCGTTGGTTTCTTCAACCCGATCGCTTCTGCGAACGAAGAAGAAACACGTCTGGATCTGGATCGTATCGCTCACTGGGTTGGCCAGGGCGCGACCGTTTCCGATCGCGTTGCCGCGCTGATCAAAGCAGCAAACAAAGCAGCTTAATCTGTCACGGTGGTCATGATGAGCAAGCAACACACCGCACAAGCACCTGTTGATCCGATCGTATTGGGCAAGATGGGTTCTTCCTACGGTATCCGTGGTTGGCTCAGAGTGTTTTCCTCCACCGAAGACGCCGAAAGCATTTTTGACTATCAGCCGTGGTTAATCCAGAAGGCGGGTCAGTGGCAGGTTGTTGAGCTGGAAAGCTGGCGCCACCACAATCAGGACATCGTCATTAAGCTGAAAGGCATTGACGATCGTGATGCGGCAAATCTACTGACTAATTGCGAAATTGTCGTGGATTCTTCGCAACTGCCGGCGCTGGAAGAGGGTGACTACTACTGGAAAGACCTGATGGGCTGCCAGGTAGTAACCACTGAAGGCTATGGCCTGGGTAAAGTCATCGATATGATGGAAACCGGGTCAAATGACGTTCTCGTCATCAAGGCAAACCTGAAAGATGCATTTGGCATCAAGGAGCGGCTGGTTCCGTTCCTCGATGGGCAGGTTATCAAGAAAGTCGATCTCGCTACTCGTACCATTGAAGTAGATTGGGATCCTGGTTTTTAAATTCTCCGAATAAACGGTAAAAGACGGCGCTATGTGGATTGGCATAATTAGCCTGTTTCCTGAAATGTTCCGCGCAATTACCGATTACGGGGTAACTGGCCGGGCAGTAAAAAATGGCCTGCTGAGCATCCAGAGCTGGAGTCCTCGTGACTTCGCCCATGACCGGCACCGTACCGTGGACGATCGTCCTTACGGCGGCGGACCGGGGATGCTAATGATGGTGCAACCCTTGCGGGACGCCATTCACACAGCAAAAGCCGCGGCAGGTGAAGGCGCAAAGGTGATTTATCTGTCACCTCAGGGACGCAAGCTTGATCAAGCGGGCGTCAGCGAACTGGCCACGAATCAAAAGCTGATTCTGGTGTGCGGTCGCTACGAAGGGATCGATGAGCGCGTTATCCAGACCGAAATTGACGAAGAATGGTCAATCGGTGATTACGTTCTCAGCGGTGGTGAGTTACCAGCAATGACGCTGATTGACTCCGTTTCCCGGTTCATTCCGGGAGTACTGGGCCATGAAGCTTCGGCAACGGAAGATTCCTTTGCTGATGGATTGCTGGACTGCCCACACTATACCCGTCCTGAAGTGTTAGAAGAGATGGAAGTACCGCCGGTATTGCTGTCGGGAAACCATGCTGAGATTCGTCGCTGGCGTCTGAAACAGTCGCTGGGCCGTACCTGGCTTAGAAGACCTGAACTTTTGGAAAACCTGGCTCTGACTGAAGAGCAAGCAAAGTTGCTGGCGGAGTTCAAAACTGAACACGCAAAACAGCAGCATAAACATGATGGGATGGCGTAACGCCCCCAATATCAGTTTACCCAGGATAAGAGATTAAATTATGAGCAACATTATTAAGCAACTTGAACAAGAACAGATGAAGCAGGACGTACCTTCCTTCCGTCCGGGTGATACCGTGGAAGTGAAAGTATGGGTTGTTGAAGGTTCCAAAAAACGTCTGCAGGCATTCGAGGGCGTGGTTATCGCTATTCGTAACCGCGGTCTGCACTCTGCATTCACTGTTCGTAAAATTTCCAACGGCGAAGGCGTTGAGCGTGTCTTCCAGACTCACTCTCCGGTCGTTGACAGCATTGCTGTTAAACGTCGTGGTGCTGTACGTAAAGCTAAACTGTACTACCTGCGTGAGCGTACCGGTAAGTCTGCTCGTATCAAAGAGCGTCTTAACTAAGATTCGCTTTCGCGACATCCTGATGAAAAGGGCTGGCCTGATAGGCCGGCCCTTTTTTTATCTTGAATTTAACTATCCTGATGTAAATCATTTACACTATCGCCCTCATTCGGAGGGGCGGTGGCCAGCAAACTTTCTCAACAATCTGCATTCATACGGCGGGCCGCCTGGCTGGCGCTGTTTTCGATCCTGCTGATTGTGGTCGCGCCGCTGATCTCTGTCTCCTTGCAAAAAGATCCGATGAGCGCCATGCCGGGGATGCACCATGCGATGATGACGGCGGCAATGCCGCAGGATATGGCGATGACCCATCCGGCGTCCCCAGCCTCTGAATCGCCGCATACGATGCCGCTCGACCATGCTGAAGCCTGCGGTTACTGCGTGCTGTTAGCCCATGTTCCGGGTCTGCTCTTTGCTCTGGCGTTGCTGATTTCGTGCATTCTGCGCCGCGTGTGCGCGCCTACGCCTTGTCTGGTGTTGAAACGCCGGCACTATTTCCCCTGGCTGTACCCCGATACCCGCGCGCCGCCGCGCCGGTCTGCTTTTTCCGCTTCCTAAAAAATAATGTGCGCACTGCGCAACGTTCTCTTTTTGCTTTCAGAAAGGAAAAGTATGACAACCTGCACCTCGCGCGCGGCATGGCTGAACCTGCTGCGACGTCTGCATTTTTATATTGGTCTGTTTATCGGCCCGTTCATCTTTGTCGCGGCCCTTACCGGGACGCTGTACGTGGCCACTCCCCAACTGGAGGACTGGCTCTATCAGGATGCGCTGCGCGGCACGCTTAACGGTGCAAGCCAGCCGCTGAGCGCCCAGCTGGCGGTGGCGGAAGAGGCCACGCAAGGCCATCTTCGTTTGCAGGCCGTGCGTCCGGCCATTAACGCCGGAGAGACCACCCGGGCGATGTTTGCCGATCCACAACTGGGCGCGTCTGAAGCGCGGGCGATTTTTATCGACCCGGTAACCCTGGAAGTGAAAGGCGATATGACAGTCTACGGGACCAGCGGTATTTTACCTCTGCGCCAGTGGATCGATTATGCGCACAGGTCGTTGCTGTTAGGGGATAGCGGACGCTTGTATAGCGAGCTGGCTGCCTCCTGGATGTGGGTCGCGGCGCTCGGCGGCATCGTGCTGTGGGCGATGACCCGCCCACGGCGGCGGATCAATAACCGCCTGCAAAATACCCGTCGTCTGCACGTCTCATTCGGGTGGGTATTGCTGGTGGGGATGCTGCTATTCTCTGCTACCGGGCTGACCTGGTCACAGTGGGCCGGCGGCAACGTGGATAAGATGCGCGCCGCCTTCGGCTGGTTAACGCCGCAGGTGAATACCCGGCTGGATAGCGCGATGCCCATGGCGCACGATCCGCATGCTGAACACCATATGGGAAATAGGGCGATGGCGGAGACGTTACCGTCGCCAGCGGGCGAGCAGTTTGATCGGGTCCTGGCGACGGCGCGGGCGGCGGGCCTTGATGCCAGCAAGCTGGAGATTCGGCCACCGATGGAGGCCGGGCGGGCGTGGACGGTAAATGAAATCGACCGGAGCTGGCCGACGCAGGTTGATGCGGTAGCTATCGATGGTGAACACATGCAGGTTGTGGACCGCACCCATTTTGCCGACTTCCCGCTGATGGCGAAGCTGACCCGCTGGGGCGTTGATTTCCATATGGGGATCCTGTTTGGCCTGGCCAACCAGCTCCTGCTCATCGCATTTGGTATCGCGCTTTGCGTGATGATTGTGGTGGGATATCGCTTATGGTGGCTTCGTCGCCCGGCGCACGCGGTCTTTAACCCCGCGAACACCTTGGTTCAGGCCTGGCTCGGTCTGGCATGGCCAGCCCGCACGCTGACGTTGGCGATTGCCGTGGTGCTGGGGCTGGCGTTGCCGCTGATGGGCGTCAGTCTGGCGCTATGCCTGGTGATTGACTACCTGCGCTGGCGCGCTGCAACGGCGGTTAGACTCGCGAAATCCGTCGACTAAGCGCGCTAAGGCGTGCTGATGACCACCGTGACGCGGCGGTTTTCAGCACGCCCTTTCGCCGTATCGTTACTGGCTATCGGGTATTTTTTCCCTAACCCGCGGGTAGTTAAATTGCTACGCGGGATATGGGCTCCCTCCGCCCACGCGTCTGCGACGATGTTGGCGCGCTTCAGGGACAGCATTTCATTATAGCCGTCTTCACCGTAGTTATCGGTGTGACCATCTAACCGGCTGTGCGTAATGCCTGTCGCGGCCAGACGAGAAGCCATAGTGTGGATCTGCGTTTTGCTATCGGCACGCAGGTGGTAATCGTTTTTATCAAACAGGATGCTGTCGGATAAGCCCAGAGTCCAGTCGCCATCCGTCTCCGTAAAGCCATAGGACTTCATCGCGGCAACCTGTTCCTGAGAGAATTTCCCCTGTGGCGCCTGGCAACCGGTGAGAAAAACCGCAGCCAGCAGGGCGGGGGCAAAATATTTCCTGAGCATGATGATTCCTTTTTTAGATTTGCTGAATACGCTGGTGTTTCATCCGATACATGTTTTGATCGGCGAACTCTTGCAGATTTTCCGCTGAAGCGTGCTCCCAGGCCAACGCATAGCCAATGCTGAGGGACAGGGTCGCGGTATGGCCGTTATGCAGGTTAAACGGCTGGAGAAACTGGCTCGATAACAAAGCGCAGAGCGCCTGAACTTCCGCCTCCGAGTGGACATCGCGCAGCAGGATAGCAAATTCATCGCCGCCTAAGCGCCATGCCTGATGGCGCTTGCCGGCAAAGGTCATCAGCCGTCTGGCCACTTCGATTAACACCTTATCGCCGGTGGCATGACCCCAGTTATCATTGATCAGCTTAAAATTATCGCCGTCCAGGAAGAGTAATGCCGAGCTGCCGTGGGCGGCGTCATCTTTCATTAATTCATTGATGACGCTGCGAAACGCGGCGCGATTGGCCAGCCCGGTTAGCGGGTCGTGCAAAGACGAGCGTAAGAGCTGGGCGTTTTTGGCCTGCAGCTGCCGCTGCCAGTCTTCCATCTCACCCAGCAGGCTATTAAAGTCCTGGGCGAAAAGGTGAAACTCCTCGATACGCTCATCGGGTACCCGTCGGGAAAAGTGGCGATTCTCCCGGATATCATGCACCACCTCGGTGATGCTCTGTAAGGCAGCAACGATGCCGCGGTGCAGAGAATGGGTCAGCAACAGGGAGATAAAAGAGGCCAGCAGAATACTGCCGGTCAGGACAATAAGCGAAATCCCGAGGAAGTGGCTTATCAGACTGTCTAACGCTGTCAGGCGGAGTTCGCCGATCGTTTTCCCCTGATGCCAGATTGGCTGGGTTGTCGGTTCAGGAAACAGCCATTTGCTGATGATGCCGCTCAGCTTTTCCTGCTGAACCAGGTCGGTATTGCGCCAGACCGCAAAGGGCTTTTGCTGGCTGTCCAGTACCAGGGCTTCAGAAAACTGTCCCTGCTTTCCGAGGGTCGCCAGCGTATCTGCCGCGGCGGCACTGTCGTCAAAAACCAGCGCGGCTTCCAGGCTGCGGCTCATGGTGGCGGCGGTGAGCGCCAGGTTCTTCTGCGCATATTGTTTCAGCGTGAAGACGGAGGCGGTGCTCAGCAGCAGCCAGACGAGGGTCATGGAGATCACTACGCTTATCACGCTGATACGGCGGAGCGCTCTTTTGAAGGTGGGGCGCGGGGCCTGAGAGAAATCCTTATTCATGGGCGTCTTTCCGGGCAAGCATCAGTACGTCTGGATTCACCCGCACACCGCTGTGCGTCAGAACATCCAGATTAACGGAGAATCTCACCCTGTCGTCATTTATGATCAGGCAAAAAGCGCTGCCGATAGCACACTCCCTGTTTTGTTCGGCAATCAGTAATAGCGGGCGAGATGGATATTTTGACGTGAGTTCTGACTGCTGAGAGGGCGACTCGCTACCAAAATAAAAACCATCACAGACCGTATTCAATGCTTCCTCTGTATTACGAACAATAACCGGTTGGTATGGCAAAACCTCAGGTTTTTCCTGAGCCAGGCTGTGTGTGTAACGTGAGGTAGAAAAAATGCACAACCTGGGCGGGCCGGATAATGCTGGCCAGCGGGTATACGTGACGATACCCGAGACAATAGCCCGAACATTTTTAGGCGGCTCAGAGGCAACAGCGGGGTAGCCCACGATAAATAACAAAAAGATCAAAAAAAGACGGTAAAACTCTTTCATTAACGGATCCGTCAGGTTCGTCATGGTGCATGAATGGCAGATCGCTGATGCCCGGCCGCAGGATACCATTGTTGGGGAAAACCGTCATCAGCCGACGGCTTTGCTTTAGGCTAATTCTGGCCAGGATTTTTCGTAAAGGAAAGGCGAGGAAAAGGATAAATTTATTGTTGATTATATTGAAGTGTACAAAAATATTTACGATATGGGTGAAATAAAACGCCATTTAATTTGCTGGTGTAAATTATAATTTACGGATTATGGATTGAAATCTTTACTTCTTGTGGTATCGTTATGTGACTCCTCGCTGAGGAACCCATTATCGCAAACGAGCTACCCAGGATCGCCATCATGCAAAAAGACGCGCTGAATAACGTACACATTACCGACGAACAGATTTTGATCACGCCGGATCAGCTGAAGGCGGAATTCCCGCTGAGCCTCGAACAAGAAGCGCAAATCGCGCAGTCCCGTCAGACGATCTCTGACATTATTGCCGGCCGCGATCCGCGCCTGCTGGTGGTGTGTGGACCTTGCTCGATTCACGATCCGCAAGCGGCAATTGAATACGCTCATCGTTTTAAAGCCCTTGCCGCAGAGGTCAGCGATAGCCTCTACCTGGTCATGCGCGTCTATTTTGAAAAACCCCGTACCACCGTTGGTTGGAAAGGGCTGATTAACGATCCGCACATGGATGGTTCGTTTGATGTTGAAGGCGGTCTGAAGATTGCGCGTCGTCTGCTGGTTGAGCTGGTCAATATGGGGCTGCCGCTGGCGACGGAAGCGCTGGATCCGAACAGCCCGCAGTACCTCGGCGACCTGTTCAGCTGGTCTGCTATCGGCGCGCGTACCACTGAATCCCAGACGCACCGTGAAATGGCTTCTGGCTTGTCGATGCCGGTAGGTTTTAAAAACGGTACTGACGGAAGCCTGGCTACGGCGATTAACGCGATGCGCGCCGCCGCCATGCCGCACCGTTTTGTCGGTATTAACCAGGCCGGCCAGGTCTGCCTGCTGCAAACTCAGGGCAACCCGGATGGTCACGTTATTCTGCGCGGCGGTAAAGCGCCAAACTACGGCCCGGAAGATGTTGAGCAATGCGAAAAAGAGATGATTCAGGCGGGACTGAAACCGTCGCTGATGGTAGATTGCAGTCATGGGAATTCTAATAAAGACTACCGCCGCCAGCCTGCGGTCGCGGAATCCGTCGTCGCGCAGATCAAAGATGGGAATCGTTCCATTATTGGCCTGATGATCGAGAGTAATATCCACGAGGGTAACCAGTCTTCTGAGCAGCCGCGTTGCGATATGAAATACGGCGTGTCCGTCACCGATGCCTGCATCAGCTGGGAAACCACCGATGCGCTACTGCGCGAGCTTGATAAAGATCTGCGCGGCCATCTGGCGGCTCGTTTGGGGTAAGAGGATAGTATGGTTGCTGAACTGACCGCGTTACGCGATCAAATTGATGAAGTCGATAAGGCACTGCTGGGGCTGCTGGCTAAGCGCCTGGAACTGGTTGCGGAAGTGGGGGAGGTCAAAAGTCAGTATGGCCTGCCGATTTACGTCCCGGAACGGGAAGCGGCGATGCTGGCATCCCGGCGAGAAGAGGCGGCGGCGCTTGGCGTCCCGCCGGATCTTATCGAAGATGTGCTGCGTCGCGTGATGCGCGAGTCATACTCCAGCGAGAACGACAAAGGCTTCAAAACGCTGTGCCCGAATCTGCGTCCGGTCGTGATTGTCGGCGGCGGCGGGCAAATGGGGCGCCTGTTTGAGAAAATGCTGGTGCTTTCTGGCTACCAGGTTCGCATCCTGGAAAAAGCAGACTGGCCGCGTGCCGCGGAGATGGTGGCCGATGCCGGGATGGTTATTGTCAGCGTGCCTATTCATGCGACGGTTGACGCTATCGCTCAGCTGCCGCCGCTGCCGGCGGACTGTATTCTGGTTGACCTGGCATCGGTTAAAGCCGAGCCTTTACAGGCGATGCTGGCGGCACACCATGGTCCGGTGCTGGGGTTACACCCGATGTTTGGCCCGGACAGCGGCAGTCTGGCCAAACAGGTGGTAGTGTACTGTGACGGCCGTCAGCCGGAAGCGTACCAGTGGTTCCTCGAGCAAATTCAGGTCTGGGGCGCGCGTCTGCATCGTATCAGCGCCGTCGAGCACGACCAGAATATGGCCTTTATTCAGGCGCTGCGCCACTTTGCGACCTTTGCCTACGGTCTGCATCTGGCGGAAGAAAACGTCCGCCTGGAACAACTACTGGCCTTGTCATCGCCGATCTACCGCCTTGAACTGGCGATGGTGGGCCGTTTGTTTGCCCAGGATCCGCAGCTGTATGCCGACATTATTATGTCCTCGCAGAATAATCTGGCGCTGATTAAACGCTACTATCAGCGTTTTGGCGAAGCGATTGGCCTGCTCGAGCAGGGGGATAAACAGGCGTTTATCGACAGCTTCCGCAAAGTGGAGCACTGGTTTGGTGATTACGCCCAGCGCTTCCAGAGCGAAAGCCGAACGCTGCTGCGTCAGGCGAATGATAATCGGCAGTAACGGAAAACCGTATATAATCAGAGCCAGAGGGGTAACCCGCTGGCTTTTTTTATAGGGATGAACATGATGGCTGAACCACAACCGCTGTTTGATTACGCAGGATATCTGCCGGAATGCCCGACCTGGAGTGAAGCCGAGCAGGCGCTCTACTGGGCCGACATTATGGCGTGCGAAATTCACCGCTACGACGTGAGCAGCGGCGAGCACCAGGTTCTGCAATTTCCCGAAGAGGTGGGCTGCTTTTCTCTACGCGAGAAAGGGGGATTCATTGTGGCGTTGCGCAGCGCTATCTGGTTAACCGACGCCCACGGTCTGCTACGACGTAAAATCTGTGATAACCCGAGTAACCCGCAGCTGGCCCGCTTTAACGATGGCGGTACCGATCGCGAAGGACGTTTTTACGCCGGGACATTCTGGGGGCCGGGAGATTATAACGGCGCGCTGCTGATGCGTATCGACAACGATCTGACGCCTAAAGTGATCCAATGTGATATCCACGGCGCCAACGGTCTGGCGTTTAGTGCAGACAAACGCTGGATGTATACCTCGGATACGCCAAATGCCGTTATCTATCGCACTCCGCTGGATGAGCATGGCGAGCCCGGCAAGCGGGAAGTCTTCCGTCGCTTTCAGCCGGGAGAAGGCATCCCCGACGGTGCGGCCATGGACGAGGAAGGATGCTACTGGAGCGCGATGTTCGACGGCTGGCGCATTGCGCGTTTCTCTCCGGGCGGGGAGCAGCTGGAAGAGTATCGACTGCCGGTACGTTGCCCGACGATGGTCTGCTTTGGCGGCGCGGATATGCGCACGCTGTTCATTACCACAACGCGGGAAAATATGGCGGCCGATGAAATCCGGCAATACCCGCTCTCCGGCGCTATCTTCACCCTGCCGGTGGCGGTGGCAGGGATGAAGAAACCGGCATTTATCGAGCGTTAAATGGGATCGACCGGCACCACGTTTTCGCCTGGGTAGCAGCCCAGCACCTTCATGGAACGGGTAATCTCGGCCAGCTCTTTCAGTGCCTTACGCATGGGGAGTGATTCGAGGTTGGCCTGGATATCCAGATAAAACATCTCTTCCCATGGGTTGCCGTGAATCGGGCGTGATTCCAGTTTGGTCATGATCAGGTTGTGATTACGCAATACCAGCAGCGCTTCAACCAGCGCACCTGCCTGTTGGCCGGTAGCCATGAGCAGCGTCGTTTTTGCCGGAACCTGCTCGGAAACATTCACCGCTTTACGCGCCAGTACCAGGAAGCGGGTGATGTTTTGTGTTTGATTCGCCTGGCAGTGTTCAAGAACCTGCAGGCCATACAGCGCGCCACCGGCTTCGCTGCCCAGCGCGGCAACGGCCGGAGAGTTGGCCTGAGCCACCTTTTCCATTGCCGCCGACGTGCTTTCGGTATATTCGATTTTCCAGTGCGGATAGCGGCTCAGATACTGGCTGCACTGCTGGAACGGCTGCGGATGGCTGTATACGGTTTGAATTTGCTGCGGATCGGTCGAAGCAGAAACCAGGACACAGTGATCGATAGGGATCGTCAGTTCGCCGACGATCGACAGACTGGTGTGCTGCAGCAGATCGTAGACATCATTGATCCCGCCGGAGCTGGTGTTTTCAATAGGCACGACCGCGTAGTCAGCCTGGCCGGTCTCCACCTGGTTGAAGATGTCGGCAAATTTTGCACAACCGCTTTCGATGAACTGTTCGAAGTGGCGAGCGGCATACTGGCGTGCGGCAAGATGGGAGTACGACCCTTTTGGCCCGAGGAAAGCCACTCGTGCTGAATGCGGATTGATTTTATTCAGGTGTTGCTGCAACAGGGTTTGCTGGGTGAGTACGGAGTCCTCAATAATGAGCTGGAACAGCCGGGTGATGTAGTGCGCATCCAGATGGTGGCTTTTGCCTAGCGTCATCAGGCGTTCCAGCAGATCGCGTTCACGGTCGATATCGCGTACCGGACGGTGCGATGCCAGCTTGGCTTTACCGACCTCGACAGCCAGCCCACGGCGCTCTGCCAGCAGGGCGAGCAGTTTTTCATCCAGGGCGCTAATCTTATCGCGCAGGGCCAGTAACGGGTTTTCCTCGGTCATATGTGTTGCCTTTCTTGTTATTTATTTTTCAAAAAAAAAGCCTCCCGTTTGGGAGGCCTTGTTGTTCGTCTTCGCATTCTTTATCACACGACGAATCGCCTCCCGTTCAGGGGAAGGTAAAAAAGAATGCGAAGAAGAACGGTAGTCGTTTCACGATGAATTCCTTTGCTCAGTTGGGATTACAGTACCCGTACTGTTTTCATTCTGTCAATAAAAAACGCGCCGAAGGCGCGTGGCATTACACAATATTAAGTTAAGGATTACTCTTCTTCTTCCACAAAGCCTGCCTCTTTCACCGATGTTGCGGCGCGGCGGGCTTCCCCTTTGTGTTGCACTTTGTTCAGCTGCCGTTCCAGCTTGTTGATCAATTCGTTGATAGCGGCGTACATATCTTCATTTCTTGCGCTGGCAACCAGATGCCCGTTTGGCGTATTGATGGTGGCGTCAGCAACAAAGCCCTGCGGCTCCTTGGAGAGAATGATGTGCGGGTTAATTAAGTGGGTTTGCCATTTATCCAATTTGGCGAGACGGTCTGCGACATGCTGGCGGATTGCCGGGGTAATTTCCATTTGTTTACTGGTAATGTTCATTGTCATAAATTTTACCTCTTGTCTTTCCCGTCTTGGTGAATCCAGCATACCTCTCTTAATGTCAAGATGTGTGATTTAGATCACATTTTAATGTCACTTTTTGTCAACGGATTCATTTTGTGAGACAGGGCAGGAACGGGTGAGATTTTTCTTGTCGGATCGGGGAAAGGGAGTCATATTTGACAGGATGATTCGGCACTAAAACGCTTCAGCTTAAGCGTCTGAGCCATAAAAAACGGCAGCTCAAGGCTGCCGTTTTGCTTATCTGAAAAACGCTCAGCTGTTTTTGCCGTTCGCGGCGATGATTTTCGCCACTTTGTCTGCCTGAGCATTCATTTGCATCTGGCGGTAGGCGTTTTCCATCTTCGGCAACGCATCGCGGGTAGCCTGAGTATCCGGATAGCTACGCAACATACCATCAACGCGGTTTACCACGGCAACCCACGCGCCGCGGTCGGTGTAGTAATCCACCACGGACAGCTCGTACTTCGCCAGGCGATCCTTGAGGAACACCATACGTTTGTAGGCGTCGGTCGCATACTGGCTGTTCGGGTAACCGCGCACCAGTTTGGAGAAGTCGTTGAAGGCATCGCGAGCGTGCTGCGGGTCGCGGTCGGAGCGATCGACGCCGAAGAAACCTTGCAGCGCACTGTCATCCAACGCCATATTTGTCAGACCACGCATATAAATGACGTAATCAATGTTAGGATGCGTAGGGTTCAGACGAACAAAGCGGTCGATTGCGGCTTGAGCCAGCGGCAGATCGGCATTTTTGTAATACGCATAAATCAGGTCCAGCTGTACCTGTTGGGAATAAGGGCCGAACGGATAGCGGTTATCCAACGCTTCCAGTTGCGTTATCGCCTGTTTCCAGTTACCGTCCTGCAGCTTTTGCTGGGCGGTCGCGTAGATTTCATTCGGCGGATTATCAGGCACCTCTTCCTTTGAGCCGGAGCAACCCACCAAAGCCAGGCTCAGTGTGGCTGCTGCCACCAGGTATTTCATGCGCGTCATGACGTTTTGACTTCCTCAAAATGTTTATGCGGGAGAATCTCTGTTCCTGCTCCCGATTAAGACCAGCTACAATAGCACACTATATTAAACGGCAAAGCCGTAAAACCCAACGTTAAACGAAGAAGCTGTATATGGCACAACGAGTACAACTCACCGCAACGGTGTCCGAAAACCAACTCGGTCAACGCTTAGATCAGGCTTTGGCCGAAATGTTCCCGGATTATTCGCGTTCGCGCATAAAAGAATGGATCCTCGACCAGCGAGTGCTGGTTAACGGCGCTGTCAGCGACAAGCCGAAAGAAAAAGTTTTAGGTGGCGAGAGCGTTTCTATCGATGTTGAAATTGAAGAAGATGCACGTTTTGAGCCGCAGGATATTCCGCTCAATATCGTCTATGAGGATGATGACATTCTTGTCATCAATAAACCTCGCGATCTGGTTGTCCACCCAGGCGCGGGCAACCCCGACGGTACTGTGCTGAATGCGCTGCTGCACTACTACCCGCCGATTGCCGACGTTCCACGTGCGGGTATCGTTCACCGGCTGGATAAAGATACGACCGGACTGATGGTCGTGGCGAAAACTATCCCGGCGCAAACCCGGCTGGTGGAGTCGCTGCAGCTGCGTGAAATCACCCGTGAGTATGAGGCGGTGGCAATTGGTCACATGACGTCGGGCGGGACGGTTGAAGAACCGATTAGCCGTCATCCGACGAAACGTACCCATATGTCGGTGCACCCGATGGGCAAACCGGCGGTCACCCATTACCGCATTATGGAACATTTCCGCATTCATACTCGTTTGCGTTTACGTCTGGAAACCGGTCGCACTCACCAGATTCGCGTACACATGGCGCATATCACTCATCCGCTGGTGGGCGATCAGGTCTATGGCGGTCGCCCGCGTCCACCGAAAGGGGCGTCGGAAGCCTTTATTACCGCGCTGCGCAAGTTTGACCGTCAGGCTCTGCATGCCACCATGCTGCGTTTGTATCATCCGATCAGCGGTATTGAGATGGAGTGGCACGCGCCAATTCCACAGGATATGGTTGAGCTGATTGATGCCATGCGCGCAGATTATGAAGATCATAAGGACGATATTGACTGGTTATGACTAAACTGATTGTACCGCAGTGGCCGGTTCCGGAAGGGGTGGCCGCCTGTAGCTCCACGCGCGCTGGCGGGGTGAGCTTGCCTCCGTACGATTCGCTCAATCTGGGCGCCCACTGCGGAGACAATCTGCAGCATGTTGAAGAAAACCGTCGGCGAATGTTCGCCGCAGGCGGGCTACCGACGTATCCGGTCTGGCTTGAGCAGGTTCATGGCACCGCGGTGCTGCAGCTGAACGGCGGGCCATATGAGTCAAAACGGGCGGATGCATCATACTGTAATACGCCGGGCACCGTGTGTGCCGTGATGACGGCGGATTGCCTGCCGGTTCTTTTTTGCAACCGGGCGGGAACTGAAGTCGCTGCGGCGCATGCCGGATGGCGCGGATTATGCGATGGCGTGCTGGAAGAAACGGTCACCTGCTTTGCCGATGAGCCGGAGAACATTCTGGCCTGGCTTGGCCCGGCTATCGGTCCTGACGCTTTTGAAGTCGGCCCGGAAGTGCGCGACGCTTTTGTGATAAAAGACGGGCAAGCTGAAAGCGCTTTCCGTCCGGTCGGCGAGAAATATTTTGCGGATCTCTATCAGCTGGCCCGCCAGCGCTTAGCCCGCGTCGGCGTAACGCAGATCTTCGGTGGCGATCGTTGTACGCTAAGCGAAAAGGATGATTTTTTCTCTTATCGTCGCGATAAGACTACGGGTCGTATGGCGAGTTTTATCTGGTTGAGATAACCTGGCGAATCAAGACGGTCCAGAAGGCAAACTTATTTTTCGCATAGTTCAGGTCTTTAACCTTGAATAGTTGAGGGATGACCTCATTTAATCTCCAGTAGCAATTTTGACCTGTTATGGGAGGAGTTATGCGTCTGGATCGTCTTACCAATAAATTCCAGCTTGCTCTTGCCGATGCCCAGTCGCTCGCGCTAGGGCACGACAACCAATTCATCGAACCTCTTCATCTAATGAGCGCCTTGCTGAATCAGGAAGGGGGATCGGTACGTCCTTTATTAACCTCTGCTGGCATTAATGCCGGGGAGTTAAGCACCAGTATCACTCAGGCGTTAAGCCGTTTACCCCAGGTGGAAGGCACCGGCGGTGACGTGCAGCCGTCTCAGGATTTGGTACGTATTCTGAACCTTTGCGGCAAGCTGGCGCAAAAGAGGAAGGACAACTTTATTTCGTCGGAACTGTTCGTTCTGGCGGCGCTTGAATCTCGCGGTACGCTAACCGACCTTTTAAAATCTGCCGGAGCAACAACCGCCAATGTGACTCAGGCGATTGAACAAATGCGCGGAGGTGAAAGCGTGAACGATCAGGGTGCCGAAGACCAGCGTCAGGCATTGAAAAAATTTACGGTCGATCTGACCGAACGTGCTGAACAGGGCAAACTGGATCCGGTCATTGGCCGTGACGAAGAGATTCGCCGTACTATCCAGGTTCTGCAGCGCCGAACGAAAAATAACCCGGTTTTGATTGGTGAGCCCGGTGTTGGTAAAACCGCCATCGTTGAAGGGCTGGCGCAGCGTATTGTAAACGGCGAAGTACCGGAAGGGCTGAAGGGCCGTCGGGTACTGGCGCTGGATATGGGGGCATTGGTCGCCGGAGCCAAGTATCGCGGTGAGTTCGAAGAGCGCCTGAAAGGGGTGCTGAACGATCTGGCAAAACAGGAAGGCAACGTCATTCTGTTTATTGACGAGCTGCACACGATGGTCGGGGCGGGGAAAGCGGACGGCGCAATGGATGCCGGCAACATGCTGAAACCTGCTTTGGCGCGCGGTGAGCTGCACTGCGTCGGCGCGACCACGCTGGATGAATATCGTCAGTACATTGAAAAAGATGCAGCTCTGGAGCGTCGCTTCCAGAAAGTGTTCGTGGCGGAGCCTTCAGTCGAAGATACCATCGCCATCTTACGTGGGCTGAAAGAACGTTACGAACTGCATCACCATGTGCAGATCACTGACCCGGCGATCGTCGCGGCGGCAACATTATCGCACCGCTATATTGCTGACCGCCAGCTGCCGGACAAAGCCATCGACCTGATCGATGAGGCCGCATCCAGCATCCGTATGCAGATTGACTCGAAGCCGGAAGAGCTCGACCGACTCGACAGACGTATTATTCAGCTTAAGCTGGAACAGCAGGCGCTGAAGAAAGAAGCCGATGAGGCCAGTCTGAAACGTCTGGATATGCTGAATGAAGAACTGGCGGATAAAGAGCGTCAGTATTCTGTACTGGAAGAAGAGTGGAAGGCGGAAAAAGCGTCGCTCTCCGGCACGCAGACGATCAAAGCCGAGCTGGAACAGGCGAAAATCGCCATTGAGCAGGCGCGTCGCGTGGGTGACCTCGGGCGGATGTCCGAACTGCAATACGGCAAAATTCCGGAGCTGGAGAAACAGCTTGCGGCGGCTACCCAGTCAGAAGGCAAAACCATGCGTCTGCTGCGTAATAAGGTTACCGACGCCGAAATTGCTGAAGTTCTGGCCCGCTGGACCGGTATCCCGGTTGCCCGGATGATGGAAGGCGAGCGCGAAAAACTGCTGCGTATGGAACAGGAGCTGCATAGCCGGGTGATTGGTCAGAATGAGGCGGTCGAAGCGGTCTCCAATGCGATTCGCCGTAGCCGTGCTGGATTGTCCGATCCTAATCGTCCGATCGGTTCATTCTTGTTCCTTGGCCCAACCGGGGTGGGTAAAACGGAGCTGTGCAAAACGCTGGCTAACTTTATGTTCGACAGTGATGATGCGATGGTGCGTATCGATATGTCCGAGTTTATGGAGAAACACTCCGTCTCGCGTCTGGTCGGTGCGCCTCCGGGATACGTTGGTTATGAGGAAGGTGGGTACCTGACTGAAGCGGTACGCCGTCGTCCTTACTCGGTGATTCTGCTGGATGAAGTGGAAAAGGCGCATCCGGATGTGTTCAACATTCTGTTGCAGGTGCTGGACGACGGTCGTCTGACCGATGGACAGGGGAGAACGGTCGATTTCCGTAATACGGTCGTCATCATGACCTCCAACCTGGGTTCGGATCTGATTCAGGAACGTTTCGGCGAGCTGGACTATGCGCATATGAAAGATCTGGTTCTGGGTGTTGTCAGCCACAACTTCCGTCCGGAGTTCATCAACCGTATTGATGAAGTCGTGGTATTCCACCCGCTGGGCGAGAAACACATTGCTTCTATTGCACAGATTCAGCTGCAGCGGCTGTATAAACGTCTGGAAGAACGTGGTTATGAAGTCCACATCTCAGATGAAGCGCTGAAGTTGCTGAGTGCGAATGGTTACGATCCGGTGTATGGCGCGCGTCCGTTAAAACGCGCTATCCAGCAGCAGATCGAAAACCCGCTGGCGCAGCAAATTCTTTCCGGTGAACTGGTTCCCGGTAAAGAAGTTCAGCTGGTGGTAAAAGACGGCCATATAGTGGCAGTGCAGTAAATCACAAAACGACAAAAACGGGCCCATCGGGCTCGTTTTTGTTTAAAAACCAGGCGAGAATTAAAGCCCGGATAGAGTTTTGCTTAATAAATGAGCGAATGAATCGTTTTTCTGAATTTATACTTGTCACCTCAGAATTACTGCCTATAATGCGCCTCCACTGACACGGAACAACGGCACGCAAGCCGCCGGGTCAGCGGGGTTCAGCGATGAACGCCAACGGAGAAAAGCAAAAATAAACGCTTGACTCTGAAGCGGGGAGGCGTAATATGCACACCCCGCGCCGCTGAGAAAAAGCGAAGCGGCACTGCTCTTTAACAATTTATCAGACAATCTGTGTGGGCACTCAAAGTGACATGGATTCTTAACGTCTTCGGACGAAAAATGAATACCAAGTCT
>NZ_SMCV01000017.1 GCF_004342285.1 Klebsiella sp. BIGb0138
GATGGTAGTGTGGGGTCTCCCCATGTGAGAGTAGGGAACTGCCAGGCATCAAATCAGTAAGAAGCCCATCCTCGCGGATGGGCTTTTTGCGTTTTCAGCCAATGGAAAACCCGCTACGATCTCGCTCGCTATAGCGGGTGCATATCCACTCTTCTGTCGCCCCCGCGCACTTGATTCCGCAGATCTTATCTTCTTAGCCATTGCAGAATAAATGCCGTAATCTGCGGAACATTATTTAAATCGAGCAGCGGTAGTGAAGTTTCCACATAGGTATCGCTGGCCACGGCAATAACGTGCTCATCCACAACAAGATCGTCGACACTATGCCCGCTGTCCTGGCGAAAAAGCAGGATCTTCGCCACCGGTTCATGCTTAAATCCTTCGACCAGAACTAAATCCAGTTTTGAGGCGTCCATTCTGCTGACCAACCACGTCAAATCAGGTTCTTCTGCATCTGGTGTTTCGGTCATTAGCGCCCAGCGCTGCGAACTGGCTACGATAGTCTGTGCTGCCCCGGCTTTGCGCAATTCATAGCTGTCTTTTCCGGGTTTATCGACGTCCATATTATGATGGGTATGCTTTATCAGACCGGGACGCAGGCCTTCCGCACATAATGCCGGGATCAGTTTTTTTAGCAGCGTTGTTTTGCCGCTGCCGCTCCAGGCGGAAATGGCGAGAACGGGGATCATGGTTACTCCTGCATATTCTGCAAATCATCAAGGGTGTTGACGTTAATGAATGCCGATCTCACATCGCTAAAATCGACGCTATGCCCACCGCTGTTGCGCATAAAGACCATCACTCGTCGCTCACCGGCGGCAAGATAGGCGGCCAGCGAGGGAATTAAGCGTCGATGCATCAGGGCGATGGCCGGATGATCCCGCTCTCCATCATGCGCCCAGACGACGGCGGCGGATTTTTTCTGCTGTATAAAGCGCTCAACTAAAAACGCGGGGATAAACGGCGTATCGCAAGGACAAAACACAAACCATTCACCCTCTATCTGCTGCATGATGGATAGCATACCGGCCAGCGGTCCGGGAAAGTCGGTGAGGGTATCGCGATAAATCGGGTAACCACTGGCGTGCCAGCTATCGAGATTACGGTTGGCGCTGATCGCCAGGCTTGTTACCTGAGGAGCCAGCGTATCGGCGACATACCGCCACAATGGTTTACCCTTGAGTAGCTGTAACCCTTTATCCGCTCCCCCCATCCGGGTGGCCCTCCCACCCGCTAACACGACGCCGGTTATTGCCTCGCCTTGCATATGAATATCGCCTCTTTCTTTGTGGGATTGACCCTGTTAACTTGTCCCTATCAAGAGTAAGGAGCATGACCATGAAATGTAAACGTCTGAATGAAGTAATTGAACTCCTCCAGCCTGCCTGGCAAAAAGAGCCCGAACTGAACCTGATGCAATTCTTGCAGAAACTGGCAAAAGAGGCCGGTTACGATGGCGAACTGACCGATCTTTCCGACGATATCCTGATTTATCACCTGAAAATGCGTGACTCGGCAAAAGAAGCGGTTATTCCAGGGATTCAGAAAGATTATGAAGAGGATTTCAAAACGGCGTTACTACGCGCTCGCGGTGTGATTAAAGAGTAAAAGGTTGTAAGTGCTGCCGCGGAACGCGTTATGAGATGATATCCTGAACTATTCGTACGATTATCGGATGTCAGGATGCACGATAAGGCTTTTAATTTTCAGACGCTTCACCCGGATACCATTATTGATGGGCTATTTGATCTGGGTATGCGGGTAGATTCTGGTCTCACCCCGCTTAACAGCTATGAAAACCGGGTTTACCAGTTTCAGGACGAAGATCGCCGCCGCTATGTGGTGAAGTTCTATCGTCCTGAACGTTGGTCTGCTGAACAGATCCTCGAAGAACACCAGTTCACTCTCCAGCTCGAACAGGATGATGTTCCTGTCGCTGCGCCATTATTGTTCAATGACACTACCCTTCATCAACACCAGGGTTTCTATTTTGCCGTGTTCCCGAGCCTTGGCGGACGCCAGTTTGAGTCCGATAACCTCGATCAAATGGAGTCGGTCGGGCGTTATCTGGGGCGTTTACACCAGACCGGGCGCAAACAGCGCTTCGTGGCACGTCCGGAAATTGGAGTGGATGAATATTTACTCGCACCGCGAGAAGTCTTTGAACACGCAAAATTGATACCGGCGGGCCTGAAGGAGAGCTTTCTCCGTGCCGCAGATAAACTGATTGCAGCCGTCATGGCGCAGTGGCATGGCAATGCGGATACGCTGCGCCTGCACGGCGATTGCCACGCCGGAAATATTCTCTGGCGCGATGGCCCGCTGTTTGTCGATTTAGACGATGCCCGCACCGGCCCGGCGATCCAGGATCTGTGGATGCTGCTAAACGGCGATAAAGCCGAGCAGCGCATGCAGCTGGAGATGATCGTTGAGGCTTACGAAGAATTCAGTCCCTTTAATGCCGATGAGCTCGCGCTTATCGAACCTTTACGTGCCATGCGGTTAGTTTATTATCTGGCATGGTTGCTCAGACGCTGGGACGATCCTGCTTTCCCTATCAATTTCCCGTGGTTAACCGGGGAAGATTACTGGCGTGGGCAGATAACAACTTTTCTTGAGCAGGTGAAGGTTCTGCAAGAACCCCCTCTTCAGTTAACGCCAATGTATTAATCTGATATTTCCAGGAGAGAGTTAAAAATGAAAAAAATTTGGCTGGCGCTGGCTGGTATGATTCTGGCTTTTAGTGCATCCGCTGCCCAGATCACCGACGGTAAGCAGTATATCACCCTTGATAAGCCGGTGGCCGGGGAGCCTCAGGTACTTGAGTTCTTCTCGTTCTACTGCCCACACTGCTATCAGTTTGAAGAGGTGCTGCACGTTTCTGATAACGTGAAGAAAAAGCTGCCGGAAGGCGTCAAAATGACCAAGTACCACGTTGAGTTCCTGGGGCCGTTGGGTAAAGATTTAACCCAGGCATGGGCGGTCGCGATGGCGCTGGGCGTTGAAGATAAAGTGACGGTACCGATGTTTGAAGCGGTGCAGAAAACGCAAACCGTACAAACGGTAGCCGATATCCGTAAAGTCTTTGTTGATGCCGGCGTGAAGGGGGAAGATTACGATGCGGCCTGGAACAGCTTCGTGGTGAAATCTCTGGTTGCCCAACAAGAGAAAGCCGCCGCTGACCTGCAGCTGCAGGGAGTCCCGGCCATGTACGTTAACGGTAAATATCAGCTGAACCCGCAAGGGATGGATACCAGCAATATGGACGTATTTGTCGCCCAGTATGCGGATACCGTTAAGCAGTTGGTTGAGAAGAAGTAAAAAAAACGCCGGTCGATGACCGGCGTTGTTGTTTTCAGACGTAATAATCCTACTTTTCATTCCGCCGCATGATTTCCGTCAGCTGGGCGTCTTTCTCTTCCCATAACGTATTTAGCCAACGCTGAAAGCGGCGCTTAAAGTTTTTGTCGTTCACGTAGTCGCCATGCAGATCGTCAGCGACGGGGAGCATATTGACGCGTACTACGATACGGGTCAGGCGGCCGCTTAGCATGTCGAAAAACGGTCTCTGATTGTTCTCCGGGTAGCATAATGTCACGTTCAGCAGCTTATCAAACTGGGCGCCAAGGACGTTTAACGCCATTGCGATACCTGCCGCTTTCGGCGGTAATAAATTACGGTAAGGCGAACGGGTCTGGCGCTGCTTCTCTTCCGTAAAGCGCGAACCTTCGACGAAGTTGACGATAGTGGTCGGGTGCGAACGGAATTTTTCGCAGGAACGACGGGTGGTTTCAACGTCTTTACCGCGACGCTCCGGGTGGCGAATTAAATAGCCACGCGAGTAGCGGCGCATGAAGGGCATATCCAGCGCCCAGCAGGCCAGACCGATAAAGGGCACCCAGGCGAGCTGCTGCTTGAGAAAGTATTTATTCATCGGGATGTGCTTACGGAACAACACGCAAAGCACCACGATATCTGCCCAGCTATGATGGTTGCTGATAAGCAGATACCAGTTTTTTTTATTTAAGCCATCAAGGCCCTGCACGTCCCATTTCAGCCCGGGGTTCAGGTAAAGCAGTATCGCCAATCCCTCACACCAGCAGTACATCATGAAATTGCAGAAACGGGATATCGCACGCCATACCGCAGGAATGGGTACAAGAAGTTTAATCAGCCCGGCGAAGATTATCGGTACGGAACAGATAATGGTGACTACGATGGTAAGGGCGATACTCAGCGGAAGTGTTATCGCAGCGAGTAATCTCGACATAGTTAGTTTATTCAGAAAGTTAGGCTGATAAAGAGCGCAGTTAAACCGTGCAAGAGGCTGATTTTACCAGAAAACGCGGCAAATGACGGGTCTTCGCAGAACAGAAAAACAGGCGGATCTTATATCCACATGGAACATTGAGTCATTAGAATGATATTAAAAACCAGGATCTATGATTAACTATATGATTAATAAGCATTAATTATATTTCCGTTTATTTTGTTTAGGGTGGATCGGCTACTCTGATAAAACTATGCACAAACTTATCCACAGATATCACCACCGCACGATCGACCAGATCGATGAATCTTTTTGGTGAAATGCGGGAAAAATTCAGGTTTTCAGGCGCGTCTGTGGCATCCTTTACCCATAATCTGATAAACAGGCACGGAAATTATGGTTCAGATCCCAGAAAACCCTCTCATCCTCGTTGACGGCTCCTCTTACCTTTACCGGGCGTATCACGCTTTCCCGCCGCTGACCAACAGCGCAGGTGAGCCGACCGGCGCAATGTATGGCGTGCTGAATATGCTGCGCAGCCTGATCCTGCAGTATCAACCGACTCATGCTGTTGTGGTTTTTGATGCTAAAGGAAAAACCTTCCGTGACGAACTGTTTGAGCATTACAAATCCCACCGTCCGCCGATGCCGGACGATCTGCGGGCGCAGATCGAACCGTTGCATGCCATGGTGAAGGCGATGGGGCTGCCGCTGATGGCGGTTCCGGGCGTCGAGGCGGATGATGTTATCGGAACGCTGGCGCGTGAAGCGGAAAATGCGGGCCGCCCGGTGCTGATCAGCACCGGTGATAAAGATATGGCGCAGCTGGTTACGCCGGGCATTACCCTGATTAATACCATGACTAACACCATCCTTGGTCCGGATGAAGTGGTGACGAAATACGGCGTCCCGCCGGAGCTGATTATCGATTTCCTCGCGCTGATGGGCGACTCCTCGGATAACATTCCGGGCGTACCCGGCGTGGGTGAGAAAACGGCTCAGGCGCTGCTGCAGGGGCTGGGTGGGCTGGATACCTTATACGCTGAGCCCGATAAAATTGCCGGTCTGAGCTTCCGCGGCGCCAAAACGATGGCCGCGAAACTGGAGCAAAACAAAGAGGTGGCCTACCTCTCGTATCAGCTGGCCACCATTAAAACCGACGTCGAGCTGGATCTGCGCTGCGAAGAGCTGCACGTCCTGCAGCCGGCAGCGGACGATCTACTGGCGCTATTCAAAAAATATGAATTTAAGCGCTGGATCACCGATGTTGAATCCGGCAAATGGATGCAGGCAAAGGGCGGTAAACCGGCGGCAAAACCGGCAGAAGCTGCCGCTGTCGTTGCGGAAGAGGACGTTGAGGCCGCGGCCACGCTGTCTGCGGAAAACTACGTCACGATTCTTGATGAACAGACGTTGACTGAATGGATCGCGAAGCTGAAGAAAGCGCCGCTGTTTGCCTTTGATACGGAAACGGACAGCCTGGATAATATCTCCGCCAATATGGTGGGCCTGTCGTTTGCTATTGAACCCGGTATTGCGGCCTACGTCCCGGTTGCACATGATTATCTCGATGCGCCGGATCAGATCCCTCGGGAGCGCGTGCTGGAGCTGCTGAAACCGCTGCTGGAAGATAAGAATCTGCTGAAGGTCGGGCAAAACCTGAAATATGACCGCGGCATTCTGGCTAACTATGACATTGAGCTTCGCGGTATCGCCTTTGACACCATGCTGGAGTCCTACATCCTCGATAGCGTGGCGGGACGTCATGATATGGATAGTCTCGCCGATCGTTGGCTGAAGCATAAAACCATTACCTTTGAAGAGATTGCCGGGAAGGGGAAAAACCAGCTCACCTTTAACCAGATTGCGCTGGAAGAAGCAGGCCGCTATGCGGCGGAAGATGCTGATGTCACCTTGCAACTGCACCTGAAAATGTGGCCGAAACTGCAGCAGCATGAAGGCCCGCTGAATATTTTTAAAAATATTGAGATGCCGCTGGTGCCGGTGCTATCCCGCGTTGAACGTAACGGGGTCAAAATTGACCCGGCCGTACTGCATGCCCATTCACAGGAAATCGCTAAACGCCTGATCGAGCTGGAGCAGAAGGCCTACGAGATCGCGGGCGAAGAGTTCAACCTCTCTTCACCCAAACAGCTACAAACTATTCTTTTTGAAAAACAGGGTATTAAGCCGCTGAAGAAAACGCCGGGCGGCGCGCCTTCCACGTCGGAAGAGGTGCTGGAAGAGCTGGCGCTGGATTATCCGCTACCGAAAGTCATTCTCGAGTATCGCGGGCTGGCGAAGCTGAAGTCGACGTATACCGACAAACTGCCGCTGATGATAAACCCAAAAACCGGCCGCGTGCATACCTCTTATCATCAGGCCGTAACGGCGACCGGACGCCTGTCTTCGACCGATCCGAACCTGCAGAACATTCCGGTGCGTAACGAAGAAGGGCGTCGTATTCGCCAGGCGTTTATTGCTCCGCAAGATTACCTCATCGTTTCTGCCGACTACTCGCAAATCGAGTTGCGCATTATGGCGCATCTGTCACGCGATAACGGCCTGCTGACCGCCTTTGCCGAAGGTAAAGATATCCACCGTGCGACGGCGGCAGAGGTCTTTGGCCTGCCGCTTGAGAGCGTGAGTAACGAGCAGCGCCGGAGTGCCAAAGCGATTAACTTTGGCCTGATTTATGGTATGAGCGCATTTGGCCTCGCGCGGCAGCTCAACATTCCGCGTAAAGAAGCGCAGAAATACATGGATCTCTACTTCGAGCGCTATCCGGGCGTGCTGGATTATATGGAACGTACCCGGGCGCAGGCGAAAGAGCAGGGGTATGTCGAAACGCTGGATGGCCGTCGTCTGTACCTCCCGGACATCAAATCCAGTAACGGAGCCCGGCGTGCCGGCGCTGAACGTGCGGCGATCAACGCCCCGATGCAGGGTACCGCCGCGGACATTATCAAGCGCGCGATGATCGCCGTTGATCAATGGCTGCTGAGCGAGAAACCGCGGGTGCGGATGATCATGCAGGTGCACGATGAACTGGTCTTTGAAGTGCATAAAGACGATCTCGACACCGTGGCGAAAAAGGTCCATGAGCTGATGGAAAATAGCACGACGCTGGCGGTGCCGCTGCTGGTGGAAGTGGGAAGTGGGGAAAACTGGGATCAAGCGCACTAAGTATTCAGTGGATAAGGTGATTTTCTGTAAGTAAGCAACATAACTTATAGCGTTTTGTGATGACCATTTGAATTTGCTATGTAAAGAGTGAAAAAAAACTACAAAAAGTGCTTTCTCCGTAACCAAAAGAAGAGTAGAGTTAACGACGTAGGGTACAGAGGTAAGATGTTCTATCTTTCAGACCTTTTACTTCACGTAATCGGATTTGGCTGAATATTTTAGCCGCCCCGGTCATTTATGACCGGGGCGTTTTTTATTGCGCGAAAGAAATGTTTTGCGCGCAGTGGCGGGGAAACGATGCCGCCCGGACAAGGCGCGAGCGCCGCTATCCGGGGGAAACAACGGAGATTATTCCCCGTCGGCGATCTCTTCCTGAGGAGGGATCTCGTTGAACCAGCTATCGAGTTTCTGTCGCAGTTTATCCACGCCGGATTTCTTCAGCGAAGAGAAAGGTTCGACCTGTACATCGCCATTAAAGGCGAGAACCGCTTCGCGCACCATATTCACCTGCGCTTTACACGCCCCGCTGGCCAGCTTATCGGCTTTTGTCAGCAGCACCAGAACCTGAATATCGCTTTCTACCGCCCATTCAATCATTTGCTGGTCAAGGTCTTTCAGCGGATGGCGGATATCCATCAACACCACCAGTCCTTTCAGGCACAGACGTTTCTCCAGGTATTCACCCAGCGCCCGCTGCCATTTGATCTTCATCTCCTCGGGGACCTGAGCGTAGCCATAGCCCGGAAGGTCGACCAGGCGTTTGCCTTCGGCGACTTCGAACAGGTTAATAAGCTGGGTGCGGCCAGGCGTCTTTGAAGTACGCGCCAGGCTTTTCTGGTTGGTGAGCGTATTCAGGGCGCTGGATTTCCCCGCATTTGAGCGGCCAGCAAACGCGACTTCGATGCCGGTATCGGCTGGAAGATGGCGGATATCGGGTGCGCTGGTGACAAAATGCGTCTGTTGATAATTCCAGTTGGTCAAGACAGTCGTCTCCGTTAAATAAGGCTATGGTGGGGAGTATACCTGAACAGCAGAAAAAGACTGTTTTTACCGCATTTCTCTGATGTAAGTAAAAACCACATGCTTTGTGAGACATTGTCCATTCAATATAGGGGAGATTGATGAGAAACGCCCGACATTAACATAATAAAAATATTAAAAATCAAACCATTAAATAAAAAGAAAAATCTTAAATACCAAAATTTACCCGCGGGTTGGTTGTCGATTTCTCTTAACCCGGTAAAGTAATGGGCAACGGCGAGGAAGCCGGGAGGATGAAGACTCAGGATGAGGGGTCAGGAGCGCCAGGAGGCGAAGACCAGGGATGACTGTCAGGATGACAAACGTCTGGAGACGTTTTGACAAGGAAAGGGATGTAACAGGGAACGTTATTCGCCAAAGGAAAGACAGGGTGCGTCGTTGGCGAACAGGGAAAGTGGAAACCCGTTGCGGGTTTGTGAGTGAGGAAAAAGGCGGCAGAGTAATCTGTCGCCTTTTTTCTTTGCTTGCTTTCTGCTAGATTCCGCCTCAATTCTATACTGAAGAAAACGAATCTGAAGATCACACACATGAAAAAACCGACATCCGTACCCCGTGGCAAAATACATCGCAAGACGCGTGAAGAAATGAATCAGGAATCTCGCGATCGTAAGCGCCAGAAGAAACATCGTGGTCACGCGGCGGGTAGTCGCGCAACCGGCGGTGATGCAGTTTCGTCCGGTAATAAGCAGGGCCAACAGCAAGATCCGCGTATTGGTAGTAAAAAACCGATTCCGCTGGGCGTGACTGAAAGCACCCCGGCTATTAAGCAGCACAAACCGAAGAGCGAGAAACCTATGCTTTCACCACAGGCTGAGCTGGATTTGCTGGAAAACGATGAGCGCCTGGACGCGCTGCTGGAACGTCTGGAAGAGGGGGGTTCCCTGAATGCTGAAGAGCAGTCCTGGGTCGATGCCAAACTCGATCGTATTGATGCGCTGATGCAACAGCTGGGTCTGTCCTACGATGATGACGAGGATGAGGAAGAAGAGGAGCGTCAGGAAGATATGATGCGCCTGCTGAAGGGTGGAAACTAACGTTTGCACTCAGTCGGATTCCCGGTCCTGCTTATAACCCTTCTGGTTATATGTTATCTGCTGTGGTTATTCGTTAAACTACGACGGTTGTCGCGGCGTCAGAAATGGCTGCGCAACCGGCTCATTACCCGAGGTGCGGTTGGGCCGGGGCGGCGTACCCGCCGGCGGCACCATCGGAAGGAGTGAGCATGTCTGTGCAGTTAATCGACTGGGATCTGGCCCTGATCCAGAAATATAACTATTCCGGGCCGCGTTATACTTCGTACCCCACCGCGCTGGAGTTTTCCCCTGAATTCGGCGCCGCTGAGTTCAATGAGGCGGTGGCCCGCTATCCGCAGCGCCCGCTATCGCTGTATGTGCATATCCCGTTTTGCCATAAGCTCTGCTATTTCTGCGGCTGCAATAAAATCGTGACCCGCCAGCAGCATAAAGCCGACCAGTATCTGGATGTGCTGGAACAGGAAATTAGCCACCGTGCGCCGCTTTTTAGCGCGCGTCAGGTCAAACAGCTGCACTGGGGCGGCGGTACGCCAACCTATTTGAACAAAGCGCAAATCAGCCGTCTGATGCATTTGCTGCGCAGCCATTTCCATTTTACCGCCGATGCCGAAATCTCGATCGAAGTCGACCCGCGTGAAATTGAGCTGGATGTGCTGGATCATTTGCGATCCGCCGGCTTCAATCGCCTGAGTATGGGCGTGCAGGACTTCAATAAAGAGGTGCAGCGCCTGGTGAACCGTGAGCAGGATGAAGCGTTTATCTTTGCGTTGCTTAACCATGCGCGTGAGATTGGCTTTACCTCCACCAATATCGACCTGATTTACGGCCTGCCGAAACAAACGGCGGAAAGTTTTGCTTTTACGCTGCAAAAAGTGGCCGAGCTCAATCCCGATCGCCTGAGCGTATTTAACTATGCGCATTTGCCGACGCTCTTCGCTGCGCAACGTAAAATCAAAGATGTCGACCTGCCTTCGGCGCAACAGAAGCTGGATATCCTGCAAGAGACCATCGCCTCGCTCACTGACGCAGGCTACCAGTTTATTGGTATGGATCACTTTGCGCGCCCGGATGATGAGCTGGCTATCGCTCAGCGCGAGGGCGTGCTGCATCGCAACTTCCAGGGCTACACCACCCAGGGCGATACGGACCTGCTGGGGATGGGGGTGTCGGCGATCAGCATGATTGGCGACAGCTATGCGCAGAACCAGAAAGAGCTGAAGCACTATTATCAACAGGTTGATGAAACCGGGAACGCCCTGTGGCGCGGTATTACGCTGACCCGTGATGACTGCATTCGTCGCGATGTGATCAAAGCGCTGATTTGCCAGTTTGCGCTCGATTTCGCCGCGGTCGAAGCGCAATGGGAGGTGGATTTCCCGTCCTATTTTGCTGAAGATCTGGCGCTGCTGGCGCCGTTGGCAAAAGATGGGCTGGTGGATGTGGACGAAAAGGGAATTCAGGTGACGGCGAAAGGTCGGCTGCTGATTCGCAATATCTGCATGTGCTTTGATACCTACCTGCGCCAGAAAGCGCGGATGCAGCAGTTCTCCCGGGTCATTTAAGCGCTTCCCCGGCGGGCGTGATGCCTGCCGGGGGAGAGAGCCGTTACTCCATACCCAGTTCTTTTAGCTTGCGCGTCAGCGTATTACGCCCCCAGCCCAGCAGGCGTGCCGCCTCCTGCTTGTGCCCTTGCGTATGGCGCAGCGCGGTGGTCAGCAGCGTCCGCTCCATTTCCGGCTGAGCCTCAGAGAGCAGGTTTTGATGACCGGAACGCAGGGCGCGATCGGCCCATTGCCCTAACAAGGTTGCCCAGCTATCAGGCTGCATATGGGTGGGACTATCCGGAATCGAGGTTTCAAACAGTTCGCTGGGAAGATCCTGAGTCAGAACTTCCTGACCCGCGGCCATCACCGTCAGCCAGCGGCAGGTGTTTTCCAGCTGACGTACGTTACCGGGCCAGGCTAAACGGGTTAACGCGGTTTCGGTTTCCGGATGAAGCTGTTTGGCTTCGACTCCCAGCTCGCGGGCGGCAATCTGCAGGAAATGGCGCGCCAGGCGGGGAATATCCTCACGGCGTTCGCGCAGCGGCGGGAGATGAACGCGAATGACGTTCAGGCGATGGAACAGATCCTCGCGGAACTTGCCCTCCTGCACCCGCTGCTCAAGATTCTGGTGGGTCGCGGCAATAATCCGCACGTCCACCTTCACCGGCGCATAGCCGCCCACGCGGTAGAACTGGCCATCGGCCAGCACGCGCAGCAGGCGCGTCTGCACATCGAGCGGCATATCGCCAATTTCATCAAGAAACAGCGTCCCGCCGTCGGCCTGCTCGAAACGCCCCTGGCGCACGGTATTGGCGCCGGTAAAGGCCCCTTTCTCGTGGCCGAACAGTTCGGATTCGATCAGATCTTTTGGAATCGCCGCCATATTCAGCGCGATAAACGGCGCTTTGACCCGCGGGCTATGGCGATGTAAAGCATGGGCGACCAGCTCTTTACCGGTACCGGACTCGCCGTTGATCAAGACGCTGATGGAGGAGCGCGACAGGCGGCCAATGATGCGAAAGACGTCCTGCATCGCTGGCGCTTCGCCAATAATGTCGGCCGTCGGGCTGGTGACCGTAATATTGCGCGGCTGCTGCTGCTCCTGATAGTGGCTGATAGCGCGATCAACCAGAGCGACCGCTTCATCAATATCAAACGGCTTCGGCAGATAATCAAAGGCACCCTGCTGGTAGGCGCTAACCGCGGCATCCAGATCCGAGTGCGCGGTCATTATGATGACCGGAAGCATGGGGTGACGCTGTTTAATTTGTTTCAGTAGCGCCAGACCGTCCATCCCCGGCATACGGATATCAGACAACAAAACATCCGGGGTTTTGGTGGTGAGCGCATCAAGCACTTCGCTGCCGCTTTCAAACGTTGCACAACTCAAGCCTGCCCCGGTGAGCGCGCGTTCAAGCACCCAACGGATGGAGCTATCGTCATCAACGATCCAGGCTATCCCTCGTTGCATAAACACCTCTACTTCCGAATAGGCAGGTATACCGAGAATTCGGTATGCCCTGGCCAACTGGTAAATTCAATTTTGCCGGAGTGCTGATCGATAAGACTGCGGGCAATGGAGAGCCCCAGACCGGTACCGCCTTCGCGACCGCTTACCATGGGATAGAACAGCGTATCCTGTAACTGGGACGGAATGCCCGGACCGTTATCTTCGACATCAATACGCGCGGTCAGACGGTAGCGGACGCCGTGCAGCGTCAACTGGAAGGCGGTACGGGTGCGCAGGATAATCTCACCGCCTTCTGGCCCCAGCGCCTGCAGCGCATTGCGTACGATATTCAGCAAAACCTGTTCGATTTGGTCAGGGTCGTGCGGAAGCTCCGGCAGGCTAGGGTCATAATCACGGATAAGTTTGACGTTATCCGGCAGCTCCATGGAGACCAGCTTCACAACCCGTTCTGCGACCTTATGAATGCTTTCAGTGACGTGCATGCCGGGATGCTGTGGCCCCAGCAGGCGGTCGACCAGATTTCTCAAGCGATCGGCCTGTTCGATAATCACGTTGGTGTATTCCATGAGCGCCGGGTCAGGCAAGGCTTTACTCAACAATTGCGCGGCGCCCCGCAGTCCACCTAACGGATTTTTAATCTCATGAGCCAGCCCGCGGACTAAGTCCCGCGCGGCGATTTGCTGCGCGTGCTGCAGCTGCTCCTGGCTCAATCGGCGCTGATTATCCATGGGGGCCATCTCCAGCAGGATATAGCCTTCCGGCAGGCGCTGTGCCGTCAGAGACAGGATATGCGAGCGGCCGTCGATCACCAGCGTCACTTCGTTATCGGTAAAGCCCTGGCCCGCCAGCAGGCTTTCCTGCATCAGGCCGATATTCAGGGAAAAATAACTCAACAGCTCAGGGAGCGGCGTACCGAAGAGTTTACGTGAACTTTGCGCCAGCAGCTGCTGTGCGGCCGGGTTCGCGTAATGCACCGCCAGCTCGTCATCGACCAATAAGATACTGTTGATTAAAGAGTTAAGGATCTGCCCAGCATCGGGCTGAGTGCCTGTTGCCATCTGACAGTCTCCTGAAAAGAGTGCACCAATTTAGTGCAGTATAGCTTTTTATGAATAAAAAGCGCATGAGATCAGCATGTTGGTGGAGAAAAAAGCCCATCCTGAGATGGGCTGAAAGTTTCCACGGCAACAAAATATCCCGGATACCCCACGCCACAACACGGAATACCCTGGATTTACAGCAAAATTAGACGCTGTAGTACAGCTCGAACTCAACCGGGTGCGGAGTCATACGGATACGGTCATTTTCTTCCATACGCAGAGCAATGTAAGCATCGATAGCGTCGTTAGTGAACACGCCGCCAGCCGTCAGGAACTCACGGTCCGCGTCCAGCGCGTTCAGTGCTTCTTCCAGAGAACCAGCAACCTGTGGGATCTCTTTCGCTTCTTCCGGCGGCAGATCGTACAGGTTTTTGTCCATCGCTTCGCCCGGATGGATTTTGTTCTTGATACCGTCAAGGCCTGCCATCAGCAGTGCTGCGAAGCACAGGTACGGGTTAGCCGCCGGGTCCGGGAAGCGCACTTCAATACGGCGTGCTTTCGGAGAGGTGACGACCGGGATACGGATAGAGGCAGAGCGGTTACGGGCAGAGTAAGCCAGCATAACCGGCGCTTCATAACCCGGGACCAGACGCTTGTAGGAGTTAGTGGTCGGGTTCGCCAGGGCATTGATCGCTTTAGCGTGTTTGATAACGCCGCCGATGTAGTACAGCGCTTGCTCAGACAGGCCGGCATATTTGTCGCCAGAGAACAGGTTAACGCCGTTCTTGGACAGAGACATGTGGCAGTGCATACCGGAACCGTTATCGCCAAACATCGGTTTTGGCATGAAGGTCGCGGTTTTACCGAAGCGGTGAGCGACGTTATGAACCACATATTTGTAGATCTGAATTTCGTCCGCTTTTTTGGTCATGGTGTTAAAGCGGGTCGCGATTTCGTTCTGACCAGCGGTGGCCACTTCGTGGTGGTGAGCTTCAACAACCAGGCCCATCTCTTCCAGGATCATACACATGGTGGAACGGATGTCCTGAGAGGAGTCTACCGGCGGAACCGGGAAGTAACCGCCTTTCACGCCAGGACGGTGACCTTTGTTACCACCTTCATATTTGGTGGCGGAGTTCCATGCGCCTTCGATATCATCGATAGCGACGTGGGAGCCAGAGATAGAGGCGCCAAAGCGGACGTCATCGAACAGGAAGAATTCTGGTTCTGGCCCGAACAGGACGGTGTCTGCCAGACCGGTAGAGCGCAGGTATTCTTCAGCGCGTTTCGCGATGGAGCGCGGATCGCGGTCATAGCCCTGCAGGGTGCCTGGTTCCAGGATATCGCAGCGGATGATCAGCGTCGGTTCTTCATAGAACGGGTCGATCAGCGCGGTGGTCGCATCCGGCATCAGAACCATGTCTGATTCGTTAATACCTTTCCAGCCGCCAATCGAGGAGCCATCAAACATTTTGCCTTCTTCGAAGAATTCGGCATTTACCTGATGAGAAGGAATCGTGACGTGCTGTTCTTTACCTTTGGTATCGGTGAAGCGCAGATCGACAAACTTCACTTCGTGCTCGTTCAGCATCGTCAAAACGTGTTCAGCGGACATACTTAAACTCTCCCGGATTGGTCATTGTCGTCGTGGTAACGAAAACTTTTTTACTACTTAATGTGGCGTTGTTGCCTTAAAATATATAAAGCGAAATCTGTGCCAACTTTTAAATTAGCGGTAAAACGCTGTATCATGCGCACCATAGTGCAAAAGAACTGCACCACGATGGAAATAATGCACCAAAATAGTGCCTCAGTGTGAACATTGAGCACTATTTTGGTGCAGTTTTTGTTGCAGTGCCCTTTTATCGCTCCGTGAAAGCGATCACAAAGAAACTCTGCAATACTTGTTTGCGGAGGATGTTTGTGATCCTGTTCAGTCCTTCGCTTATTACGTGTACAATAACGCGCTATTTCTAATGCCTGAGGCAAAGTTGTGATCGAAAATCTGCGTAACATCGCCATCATCGCGCACGTTGACCATGGTAAAACTACCCTGGTTGACAAGCTGCTCCAGCAATCCGGTACGTTCGATGCACGTGCCGAAACACAAGAGCGTGTGATGGACTCCAACGATTTGGAGAAAGAGCGTGGGATTACCATCCTCGCGAAAAACACCGCAATCAAATGGAATGATTACCGTATCAACATCGTTGATACTCCCGGGCACGCCGACTTCGGAGGTGAAGTTGAGCGTGTTATGTCCATGGTTGATTCTGTGCTGCTGGTGGTTGATGCCTTTGACGGTCCGATGCCGCAAACGCGCTTCGTCACCAAGAAAGCCTTTGCCCACGGCCTGAAGCCGATCGTGGTCATCAACAAGGTTGACCGTCCGGGCGCGCGCCCTGACTGGGTTGTCGATCAGGTCTTCGACCTGTTCGTTAACCTCGACGCTACTGATGAGCAGCTGGACTTCCCGATCGTTTATGCGTCTGCGCTGAACGGTATCGCGGGTCTGGACCACGAAGATATGGCGGAAGACATGACTCCGCTGTATCAGGCGATCGTTGACCACGTTCCGGCACCGAACGTCGATCTGGATGGCACTCTGCAGATGCAGATCTCCCAGCTGGACTACAACAACTATGTTGGTGTTATCGGTATCGGCCGCATTAAACGCGGTAAAGTGAAGCCGAACCAGCAGGTCACCATCATCGACAGCGAAGGCAAAACCCGTAACGGTAAAGTCGGTAAAGTGCTGACCCACCTGGGTCTGGAACGTATCGACAGCGACATCGCCGAAGCGGGCGATATCATTGCGATCACCGGCCTGGGCGAGCTGAACATCTCCGACACCATCTGCGACCCGCAGAATGTTGAAGCGCTGCCGGCACTGTCCGTTGATGAGCCGACCGTGACCATGTTCTTCAACGTCAACACCTCTCCGTTCTGCGGTAAAGAAGGGAAGTATGTGACCTCTCGTCAGATTCTCGACCGTCTGAACAAAGAGCTGGTCCACAACGTGGCGCTGCGTGTTGAAGAAACTCCGGATGCGGACGCATTCCGCGTTTCCGGTCGTGGTGAGCTGCACCTGTCTGTTCTGATCGAAAACATGCGTCGTGAAGGTTTCGAAATGGCGGTTTCCCGTCCGAAAGTTATCTTCCGCGAAATCGACGGCCGCAAACAAGAGCCGTTCGAGAACGTAACGCTGGACGTTGAAGAGCAGCATCAGGGTTCTGTCATGCAGGCCCTGGGTGAGCGTAAAGGCGACCTGAAAAACATGAATCCAGACGGCAAAGGCCGCGTACGTCTCGACTACGTGATCCCAAGCCGTGGTCTGATCGGCTTCCGTTCTGAATTCATGACCATGACTTCCGGTACCGGTCTGCTGTATTCCACCTTCAGCCATTACGACGATGTTCGTCCGGGTGACGTTGGTCAGCGTAACAACGGCGTACTGATCTCCAACGGTCAGGGCAAAGCGGTGGCCTTCGCCCTGTTCAGCCTGCAGGACCGCGGTAAGCTGTTCCTGGGACACGGTGCAGAAGTTTACGAAGGCCAGATCATCGGTATTCACAGTCGTTCTAACGACCTGACTGTCAACTGCCTGACCGGTAAGAAACTGACCAACATGCGTGCGTCCGGTACTGACGAAGCAACGGTTCTGGTTCCGCCGATCAAGATGACCCTGGAGCAAGCTCTGGAGTTCATCGATGACGACGAACTGGTAGAAGTGACCCCGCTTTCTATCCGTATCCGTAAACGTCACCTGACCGAGAACGATCGTAAACGCGCGATGCGCGGCGCGAAAGAAGACTAATTCTCGCTGCTTGTTGATGCCTGAACCCCGCCTCGATGGCGGGGTTTCTTTTTTTGGCGCAAAGCGCTCACCTCATAGTCAAACCCCTCCTTTCCCGCTACAGTTAATCTTCCACGGTGCGCAAGGAGACACAAATGCTCTATATCTTTGATTTAGGTAATGTGATTGTCGACATCGACTTCAACCGGGTGCTGGGGACATGGAGCGATTTCAGCCGCATCCCGCTCGCAACGCTGAAGCAGGATTTCACGATGGGCGAAGCGTTCCATCAGCACGAACGCGGTGAAATCAGCGATGAGGCCTTTGCCGAAGCGATGTGCCATGAAATGAATATGCCGCTGAGCTATGAGCAGTTTTCCCACGGCTGGCAGGCTGTTTTTGTTGCGCTGCGCCCGGAAGTCATCACCATCATGCAGACATTGCGCGAGCAGGGGCATCGCGTCGTGGTCCTGTCGAATACGAACCGTCTGCATACCACTTTCTGGCCGGATGAATACCCGCAGGTACGTGCCGCTGCCGATCGAATCTATCTTTCCCAGGAGATGGGAATGCGTAAACCCGAGCTGCGGATCTATCAAAGCGTCCTGCAGTCGGAAGGTTTTTCGCCGGCGGACACGGTCTTTTTTGACGATAACGCCGATAATATCGCGGGTGCTAACCAGCTGGGGATTACCAGTATTCTGGTGACCGGGAAGGAGACCATCCCTGACTACTTTGCGAAATAACTATGCTAAAAACCGTTCATCAAAAAGCAAAGCACTGGATCAGGCCCCTCCTGGCCTGGCTAAAACTGCTCTGGCGGCGTATTGATGAAGACAATATGACGACGCTGGCGGGAAACCTCGCCTACGTGTCGTTACTCTCCCTGGTGCCGCTGATCGCCGTGATTTTTGCGCTTTTCTCGGCATTTCCGATGTTTTCCGAGGTTAGTGCCCAGATTCGCCACTTCATCTTTGCTAATTTCATCCCGGCGACGGGGGATGTCATTCAGGGCTACATCGAACAGTTTGTCGCTAACTCCAGCCGGATGACGGCGGTGGGCGCCTTTGGGTTGATTGTGACCTCGCTGCTGCTGATGTATTCGATCGATAGCGCGCTGAATACCATCTGGCGCAGCGCGCGAACCCGGCCGAAAATTTACTCTTTTGCCGTGTACTGGATGATTCTGACGCTGGGGCCGCTGCTGGCGGGGGCAAGCCTGGCCATCAGCTCCTATCTGCTGTCACTACGCTGGGCCAGCGATCTGAACAGCGTGATTGATGACGTGCTGCGTATTTTCCCGCTGATTTTATCGTGGGCGGCGTTCTGGCTGCTGTACAGCATTGTGCCGACGACGCAGGTGGCAAATCGTGATGCGCTGGTGGGATCGCTGGTGGCGGCGCTGCTCTTTGAGGCGGGTAAAAAAGCGTTTGCCTTATATATCACCGCTTTCCCGTCGTATCAGCTGATTTACGGCGTGATAGCCGTGGTGCCTATTTTGTTTGTCTGGGTGTACTGGACGTGGTGTATCGTCTTGCTTGGGGCAGAAATTACTGTCACTCTCGAGGAATACCGCAAACTTAAAAAAGAAGAAACACAACAACTATGATTGCATTAATTCAACGCGTATCCCGTGCAAGCGTTACCGTGGAGGACGAAGTGACGGGTGAAATCGGCCCGGGGCTTCTGGTGTTACTGGGCGTTGAGAAAGACGATGATGAGCAAAAAGCGAATCGCCTGTGCGAGCGCGTGCTTGGCTATCGTATTTTCAGCGATACGGAAGGCAAAATGAACCTGAATGTTCAGCAGGCCGGCGGCAGCGTACTGGTGGTTTCACAGTTCACGCTGGCGGCGGATACTGAACGTGGCATGCGTCCGGGCTTTTCCAAAGGCGCAGCCCCTGACAAAGCGGAAGCGCTGTATGAATATTTCGTTACGCGCTGCCGCCAGCAGGAGATGAATACACAGACCGGGAGATTCGCTGCGGATATGCAGGTCTCGCTGGTTAATGATGGTCCTGTGACCTTTTGGTTGCAGGTATGAGCCAGCTTCCGGGCCGGCTGCGGGTAACAAAAGAGAGTACAGCTATGTATCACCTTCGTGTACCGCAAACAGAAGACGAACTAGAGAGCTACTATCAGTTCCGCTGGGAGATGCTGCGTAAGCCTCTGCATCAGCCTAAAGGGTCGGAGCGCGACGCCTGGGATGCGATGGCGCATCATCAGATGGTGGTCGATGAAGAGGGGAATCTGGTTGCCGTCGGGCGGTTGTATATCAACGCTGAGAATGAAGCCTCCATACGTTTTATGGCCGTACACCCTTCGGTGCAGGATAAAGGCCTTGGGACGCTGATGGCGATGACGCTGGAGTCCGTCGCCCGTCAGGAAGGGGTTAAGCGTGTGACCTGTAGCGCTCGCGAAGACGCGATGGATTTTTTTGCCAAGCTTGGTTTTGTTAACCAGGGCGAGATTACCACACCGACCACCACGCCGATTCGCCACTTCCTGATGATTAAACCGATCGCCTCGCTGGACGATATTCTGCATCGCGGCGACTGGTGCGGGCAGCTACAGCAGGCCTGGTATCAGCACATTCCGCTCAGCGAAAAAATGGGCGTGCGCATTCAGCAGTACACCGGCAAAAATTTCATCACCACCATGCCTGAAGCCGGCAATCAGAATCCGCACCATACTCTGTTCGCCGGGAGTCTGTTTTCACTGGCGACGCTGACCGGCTGGGGGCTGATCTGGTTGATGCTGCGCGAGCGGCATTTAGGCGGCACGATTATCCTCGCCGATGCCCATATTCGCTATAGTCAGCCGATCAGCGGGCGCCCAAGCGCGGTTGCCGATCTGGGCTCGTTAAGCGGCGATCTCGATCGCCTGGCTCGCGGGCGCAAAGCGCGCGTGCAGCTGCAGGTCGAGCTGTTTGGCGATGAGAATCTGGGCGCCATTTTTGAAGGCATTTACATCGTCCTGCCGGCGAAGCCGTTTGGCTCGTATGAAGAGGGCGGTAACGAAGAAGAGTAACGCCCGCCCCTCATCTCATGAGGGCTGGCCTGGCGAGCGGACTCGCCAGGCGATATCCCGCATGGCATCGCGCGCCGCCTGGCTGACGCCTGCCAGCTGAAAGAAACCGTGAATCACTCCGAGGTAGCGCTGGCAGGTACAGGCCACATTTTGCTCCGTCATCCGCTGGTACAGCGTTTCACCCTCATCACGCAGCGGGTCGTATTCGGCGGTCAGAATATGCACGGGCGGCAGACCGCTGAAGTCGTCACGCCATAGCGGGCTGGCCTCAGGGTGCGAAAATGCCGTGGAAGGCAGATACATTTCGTAGCCGCTCAGCAGCGTATCCCGGGTGATGATGTAATCGTTGCCGTTGCTGACGTAGCTGGCCGAACCGGCGGTCGCATCGAGCATGGGGTAAATCAGAATCAGCTGTGCGGGCTGCCAGCCCTGCGCGGCTTTCAGCCGTAGTGCGGTGATGAGGGCCAGATGCCCGCCCGCGCTGTCGCCGGCGAGCGTGACACGCGCTATGTCGATCCCAAGCCGCCCGGCATAGCGGTGGATAATCAAGGCCCCTTTTTCCGCATCATCATGCGCGGCGGGAAAGGTCTCTTCGGGAGCCAATCTGTACTGCACGGCAATCACCCGGCAGCCGCTGCTATACGCCAGTTGCCGAAGCTGCCGATCGTGGGTGGCGAACCCACCGCTGACAAAACAACCGCCGTGATAGTAGATGACGGCTGGCAGCACGCCCTCGGCATTGAGCGGCGATACCACGCGAAAAGTCATGTCTTCGAGCGTGATGTCCTCTACCTGAACGCGGCTTTCAGCCTCTCCGGCCAGCACCGTACTGGCCACATAGCCTGCTCTCCGGTCATCAATATTCTGTTCTCGCGAAGAGGGACGTCCCGCGGCAATAAACTCGTCAACCAGTTGGCTAATGCCTTTTTCCAGTGCCATCTGTCACTCCTTTTTTCTGTATGGATATACAGCCTTATAACCTGGTTGTTAGCAAAAGAAAATCGGGAACGCTGGCGACAGAGAGAGATAGGGTGAGAAAGGGCCACATCGACTCTCCTGTGGCCTTTGCGTGCGAGGCGTTGCGGTATGCCGGGTAACCTGCGTCACCCGGCAATACGGGAGGGCTTACTCTCCTTCACCCGGGAACATAAACGGGTTGATGGAGCTTCTGGCAAAGCCTTCCTGCTCCATGTGGGCGTCCAGCACCAGCGAGGCGAGATCGTCGGCGACGGCCTCCACTTTCGGGTCCTTTTCCTGATACAGGATCTTCAGGTAAGTCCCGCAGTCGCCGCAGCTTTCGGCCTTAACCGCCGCCTGTTCATTATCCAGCGACCAGTAATGCAAATCGCGGCTCTGCTCGCAGTTGCTGCACTTCACGCGCACCACGTGCCATTCGGTTTCGCACAGGTTGCAGTGCAGATAGCGCAAACCCTGCGTGGTGCCAATTTGCACCATGCTGGATACCGGCATCGAACCGCAAACCGGGCAAAACTGGCGCTGTTCGCCGTACTCGGCACGCGCTTTGCCTGGGATCAGGCTCGCCATCTGCGCCCAGTACAGCGATAGAGCGGCCCAGATAAACGGCGCCTTATCGCTACTGACCGAGGCAAAGTCGGAGACGAAAAGGGCGCTGGCCATCAGCTCCAGCTCTTGTTCCGAAGCCTTTTCCAGGTTTTCGATGACCGCCAGCGCCGGGCCGCTCATCTCTGGCTTCAGCTCGGCGATGAGCGAATGCAGCAGCTTATGCCAGTGCTTATCGCGCGGCAGTACGTGAATATCCAGCGGCGGCTTGCCCCGTTCGTTCGCCTCTTTGAGGCGCGCGGTCAGGTCCATCTGTAGCGGATGGTCGTAGAGCACCACTTCCTGGGCGTGAGCAATCAGCGCGGCAAAGCGCAGATAATCGCCCAGCGGGTTGCTCTCCGCCAGTTCGCGCAGACGTTCCGCGCGGCGGTTATAAAGATTTTTCAGCCTGGGGAACAGTAACGGCGGAATGTATTCCGCCGTGCGTTTCTCGCTCGAACCCAGCTCATCTTGCGGGATTATGCGAATACTCATTCAGTCTTGTTTTCCTGTTTCTGGCGAACCTCACGGTACCAGCGGGGGTGATGTTTCTTCGCCCATGTTTTGGTAACCCAGCCTTCCACCATCGCGGTAATGGTGCCTTTCACCCACAGGGCGGCGTAAATATGCACCATGATAACCACAATTAAGGCGACCGCGGCAAATGAATGCAGCATGAGCGCCAATCGGATTACCGGGATTGAGAACGCAGGCGCAAAATACGGACGCCAGATAATCACCCCGCTCACCAGCAGCAGAACCAGCAAAATAATCGCCGCCCAGAATACGCATTTCTGGCCGAAGTTATAGCGCCCGGTGTCACCTACCTCCTCGTTGACGACGATCTTACGAATATTCTTCGCCCAAAAGATATCATCCCGATTGATTAGGTTGTGGTGCCAGTAGCGGAAAAACATGATGATGAAGGAAGCAAACATGATCACGCCAACAAACGGGTGCAGTATTCGCGCCAGCTGCGGTGTCCCCATGATGTGCATCAGCCAGTTGAAGGACGGGAAAAAGAATCCCAGCCCGCTGATTGCCGCCAGCACGAAGCAGAAGGCGGTCACCCAGTGGTTGATGCGTTCCGGCGCCGTGTAGCGCACGATGGTGTCACGTCTTTTCATTTGCGCACCTCGTCATTCTCTTCATGCAGGTTATCTTCTTCCTCGTCTGCGCGGTTCGGACCGACGCCGACATAGTGGAAGATACTGGCGGCGAAGGTGGCGGCAAAACCGACCGCCGCGAGCGGTTTCCAGATGCCTTTCCAGAACTTCACGGTGGCGCTGATTTCCGGGTTTTCCGGCAGACCGTGATACAGATTCGGCTTGTCGGCGTGGTGCAGCACGTACATCACGTGCGTACCGCCGACGCCGGCCGGATCGTACAGGCCCGCGTTATCATACCCGCGGGTTTTCAGTTCGGCGACGCGCTCGCCGGCCAGCACTTTCATATCCTCTTTGGAGCCAAAGTGGATAGCGCCGGTCGGGCAGGTTTTCACACACGCCGGCTCCTGGCCGACGGAAACACGGTCTACGCACAGCGTACATTTGTAGACGCGGTTGTCTTCCGGGTTGAGTCGCGGCACGTCGAACGGACAGCCGGCGATGCAGTAGCCGCAGCCGATGCACTGCTCGGACTGGAAGTCGACAATACCGTTGGCATACTGAATGATCGCGCCTTCCGAGGGACACGCCTTCAGGCAGCCCGGATCGGCGCAGTGCATACAGCCATCCTTACGGATCAGCCACTCCAGTTTGTCGTTCTGCTCCACTTCCGAGAAACGCATCACCGTCCACGATTTGGCGGTTAGATCCGCCGGGTTATCGTACACCCCGACGTTGTGACCGACTTCATCACGGATGTCATTCCATTCTGAACAAGCGACCTGACAGGCCTTACAGCCGATACAGGTGGTCACGTCGATAAGCTTCGCGACTTCCTGCTGGTGGTCCCGCGCCTGCGGCGCGGGAGTGAAACCGTTAGTCGCGGAACGACGAATGATGTCTTGCGATTGATAAGCCATAAGTCGTCTCCGTTACACCTTTTCCACGTTCACGAGGAAGGCTTTAAACTCCGGCGTTTGCGTGTTCGCATCGCCGACGAACGGCGTCAGCGTGTTGGCGATAAAGCCTTTCTTCGCCACCCCTTCATAGCCCCAGTGGATAGGAATACCGATAGTATCGATATCCTTGCCGTCCACTTTCAGCGTGCGAATGCGCTTGGTCACCACCGCCTTGGCTTTGATATAGCCGCGGTTGGAGGAGACTTTGACGGTATCGCCATGGCCGATACCAAGCTTGTTCGCCAGCTTCTCGCCGATTTCCACGAACTGTTCCGGCTGCGCGATCGCGTTGAGCAACGCGTGCTTGGTCCAGTAGTGGAAGTGCTCGGTGAGACGATAGGTGGTACCGACGTACGGGAACCTATCCGCTTTCCCCATCTGTTCCAGGTCGCCGCTGAAGACGCGGGCGGCCGGGTTGGAGACGACATTCGGGTGCAGCGGGTTGGTACCCAGCGGCGTTTCGAACGGCTCGTAGTGTTCCGGGAACGGCCCCTCCGCCATCTTATCGAGGGCGAACAGGCGGCCCATCCCTTCAGGCTGCATGATAAACGGCCCGACATCGCTGCCCGGCGCTGCCGCGCTGTAGTCCGGAATATCCATACCGGCCCATTTGGCGCCATCCCATTTCAGAATCTGACGTTTCGGATCCCACGGTTTACCCTGCGGGTCCGCGGAGGCGCGGTTATACAGGATGCGGCGGTTGAGCGGCCACGCCCAGGCCCAGCCCAGCGTATTACCCAGTCCTGACGGGTCGGCGTTATCGCGGCGGGCCATCTGGTTGCCTTCCGGCGTCCAGCTCCCGGCGAAGATCCAGCAGCCGCTGGAGGTGGTGCCGTCATCGCGCAGCTGCGCAAAAGAGCTGAGCTGCTGGCCTTTCTTCACCACCACCGCGCCGGTGACCGGGTCGGTCAGGTCCGCCAGCGCCTTACCGTTGCTCTCCATCGCCACTTCTTCCGAAGCCGGTTCGTGCGGCGTGGAGTAGTCCCACGTCATATTCAACACCGGTTCTGGCGTCGGGCCGCCTTCTTCGGCGTACATTTTCCGCAGGCGTAAGAAGATACCGGCCAGAATTTCACCATCGGTGGTCGCAATCCCCGGGGCGTCCGCGCCTTTCCAGTGCCACTGCAGCCAACGCCCGGAGTTGACGATAGAACCGTTCTCTTCGGCGAAGCAGGTGGAGGGCAGGCGGAAGACTTCGGTCTGGATTTTCGCCGGGTCAACATCGTTCGACTCACCGTGGTTTTGCCAGAAGGTAGAGGTTTCGGTGTTGAGCGGATCGATGGTCACCAGAAACTTCAGTTTCGACAGCGACTCGACGACCTTGTTTTTATTCGGGAACGATGCGACCGGGTTAAAGCCCTGGCACAGATAGCCGTTCACTTTGCCCTGGTGCATCATGTCGAAGTACTGCAGCACGTCGTAACTCTTATCCCACTTCGGCAGCCAGTCGAAGCCCCAGCTGTTCTCAGCCGTCGCTTTATCGCCAAAGAAGGCCTTCATCATCGAGACGAAGAATTTCGGATAGTTGCCCCAGTAGTTCACCTGATCTTTCAGCAGCGGTTTCGGCGTGTTGGCGGTCAGGTAGGTTTGCAGGTCGGCCTGTTTTTCGCCTGGCAGGTTCATATAACCCGGCAGGCTGGTGGAGAGCAGTCCCAGGTCGGTCAGCCCCTGAATATTAGAGTGACCGCGCAGGGCGTTCACGCCGCCGCCGGCCATCCCCATATTGCCGAGCAGCAGCTGAATCATCGCCATTGTACGGATGTTCTGCGCCCCGATAGAGTGCTGCGTCCAGCCGAGAGCGTAGAGGAATGACGCGGTTTTATCCGGCGCGCTGGTTTCGGCGATGTACTCGCAGACTTTCAGGAAGTCGGCCTTTGGCGTACCGCAGATATTTTCCACGACGTCCGGGGTATAGCGGGAAACGTGCTGTTTCAGCAGGTTCCATACGCAGCGCGGATGTTGCAGAGAGGTATCGCGTTTGGCGAAGCCGTTTTCATCCAGCTCATAGTTCCAGCTGGTCTTATCGTAGCTGCGTTTTTCCGCGTTATAGCCGCTGAACAGGCCATCGTCGAAGCTGTAATCCTCACGCACGATCAGGCTGGCGTTGGTATAGGCTTCGGTGTACTCGCGGTTGAATTTTTCGTTATTCAACAGGTACAGGATAACGCCTGACAGGAAGGTAATGTCAGTCCCGGAACGAATCGGGGTATAGAAGTCGGCTACCGACGCGGTACGCGTAAAGCGTGGGTCGATAACAATCAGCTTCGCGCCGTTGTGAATTTTGGCTTCCATCGCCCAGCGGAACCCTACCGGGTGCGCTTCAGCGGCATTACCGCCCATTACCACGATCAGGTTGGCGTTTTTAATGTCAACCCAGTGGTTGGTCATCGCACCGCGACCAAATGTTGGAGCAAGACTTGCTACCGTTGGTCCGTGTCAGACGCGCGCCTGGTTGTCGACCGCGAGCATACCGAGCGCGCGGGTGAATTTCTGCGTTAAATAGCCGGTTTCGTTACTTGATGCGGAGGCGCACAGCATCCCGGTGGTCAACCAGCGGTTGACGGTGGTGCCGGCGTCGTTTTGCGCAATAAAGTTGGCATCGCGGTCTTCTTTCATCAGCTTCGCGATGCGATCGAACGCTTCATCCCAGCTGATTTGCTGCCATTTGTCGGAGCCTGGCGCGCGATATTCCGGGAATTTCAGGCGGCTTTCGGAATGGATAAAGTCTACCAGTCCCGCCCCTTTCGGGCAGAGCGCACCACGGTTGACCGGATGGTCCGGGTCACCTTCGATATGAAAAATGGATGCTTTGGCGTTTTTTGCACCGTCACCGAGGCTATACATTAACAGCCCACAACCGACAGAACAGTACGTACAGGTGTTACGGGTTTCACGGGTACGCAGCAGCTTATATTGCCGGGTTTCCGCGAGCGCAGCGCCTGGGGCAAAACCCAGCGCTGCAGCCGTTGTGCCTGCCATACCGCCAGCGCAGATCTTAAAGAACTGCCTTCTGCTGACCTGCATGGTTCACTCCTTGTATCGACATTGTCACATGTAGTTATTTACTTTGCGGTAAGGGTCGCAAAGGTTCAGAATTGGGGGTGATCACTCTTTTACTTGAAGGGGTATGTAAAGAATACCACATTGTGTGTATGCCTGTTCCAATACGGTTAAGACAAAGTGAATAAGAACCCTCATCAACAAGTTGGAAATGTGACGAATATCACAGGTTACCGTCAGGTCACGCTCTGGAAGCGCGAGAATTTGCAACATCCTCAGTCTGACGAGTTAGCGGAGGAGGTTCCCGTTGCGCTGGTCTATAACGGCATCTCACACGTCGTGATGATGGCCTCTCCCAGCGATCTTGAACGGTTTGCCGTGGGGTTTTCGTTATCCGAAGGGATTATCGAAAACCGACGAGAGATCTACGGGATGGAGGTGGTGCAGGCATGCAACGGTCTGGAAGTGCAGATTGAGCTCTCCAGCCGCCGTTTTATGGGGCTTAAAGAGCGTCGGCGCGCGCTGGCCGGGCGAACGGGCTGCGGTGTATGCGGCGTTGAGCAGTTAAATGATATCGGCAGGCCGGTGAAACCATTACCTTTTACACAAACCTTCAACCTGGCGCATCTCGATCGCGCGCTGGAGCATCTGAATGATGTTCAGCCGATCGGTCGGGTGACCGGATGTACTCATGCGGCGGCGTGGCTGCGTCCGTCCGGTGAGCTGACGGGCGGGCATGAAGATGTCGGTCGTCACGTGGCGCTGGATAAACTGCTTGGCCGGCGTGTGGAGGAGGGGGACGACTGGCAGCACGGGGCGGCGTTAGTCTCCAGCCGTGCCAGCTACGAGATGGTGCAGAAGGCGGCGATGTGCGGCGTCGAGATTCTGTTTGCCGTTTCCGCCGCCACCGCTCTGGCGGTAGAAGTGGCGGAACGTTGTAACCTGACGCTGGTGGGTTTTTGCAAGCCAGGCAGGGCAACGATTTACACCCATCCGCAGCGGTTAATCGCGGCTTAAATTTAAGTCAGTTTTTTTGAATGATGACAACAAATCCTTCTGCTTTTTGTTCGGCGATGTGAGGGCTATTATTTATCACATCAAGGCACAGCGCCTTATCCAAACAACTAACGTAAAGGGTTTATCTCATGAAAAGCATCAAAACTTTTGTCGCAGTTATCGCTCTGGCCGCTTCTTTTGGCTCCTTCGCTGCGCAGTCTGTCAGCGCTAGCGCGTCGACAATGGACGGTGCAGAAGCGAAAATCGCCGCCCAGGCTCAGGCCGCAGGTGCATCGTCTTACACCATCACCGAAGCCTTCACCGGTAACCGTGTACATATGACGGCAGAACTGAACAAATAAGCGTATTCCAGAGGGAGTATTGCTCCAGTCGAAAGAGCGCCTACGGGCGCTTTTTTAGTGAATACCCGCCAGACGCAGCAGCGCTGTGGCTACGGCCGCCGCGATAATCACCACGATCAGCGGCATCTTACGCCAGGCGAGAAAAACGGCGCAGCCGACCCCCAGCACCCGTGCCATGCCGGCAAAATGTTCACCCTCATAAAAGGTGGTGGCCAGGGCGACCGAAAACAGCAATACCGTTGCGGCGTCAGACAGTAGCGCCTGAGAACGTTCAGAGAGCGCTAAGCGATTGCCGAGTTTCGCCCCGCCGAGACGCATCAAATAGGTCCCTCCCGATAGAATCGCCATGCCGACGATCAACAGCGTGATGTGAGCCATTATTTTTTCCTCGTCATTAAGCCCAGCAGAGAGAGCAGTACCGGCAAGCCTGGCGGGGCAAAAGGCACCGCGGCGAGAGATAACGCGGCACCGCTACAGGCCCGGATCAGGGTCGTGCGGTTTTTAAACGCCGGTACCACCAGGGCCAGCAGAATGGCGGGGAACACCGCATCCAGGCCGATGGTTTCCGGGGCGGGCAACAGTTTGCCGACCATGGCGCCGAGTAGCGCTCCCGCGGGCCATAAAATCGCCACGCCCAGCCCGCACAGCCAGTAGGCGGCTTTACGCTGCTCCGGCGTTTTTTGTGATAAGCCGAACACCACGCTTTCATCATTCATAATGTGGCAGCCCAACAGGCTGGCGCCGCGCTTGCCGACCAGGTCGCGTACCGTGACGCCAAACGGCACATGCCGGGCGTTAACCAGTAAGCCTGCGGCAGCGGCCGCCAGCGGGTTACCGCCGCTGGCTACGATGCCGATAAACATAAATTCCGATGCGCCTGCCAGCACGGAAACAGAGAGCACGAACGGTACCCACATCGGGAAACCATAGGCCATCGCCAGCGAGCCATAGGACATGCCGACGATGCCGACCGCCAGGCATACTAAAAATATCGCTTTTAGCGTGTCTCCTTTGAGACGAGAGAAATATTGCCGCATACATTTTAGCCATATCGAACGAATTTCCATTATAATGAACGCAACACTATCGACTTTCAAGTCGAACGAATCGTTCGATATAAAAAACACGGAGCCGTGTATGACACCGCCAATCAGCCTGATTGCCAAAAGTCTGGTGCGCGAGCGTGCGAGAACCGGTCTCTCGCTGGCAGAAGTCGCGCGCCGGGCGGGGATTGCCAAATCAACGTTATCGCAGCTGGAATCCGCTAACGGCAACCCGAGCCTGGAAACCCTGTGGGCGCTCTGTGTCGCGCTCGATATTCCTTTTGCCCGGCTGCTGGAGCCGCAGACGCAAAAAACGCAGGTATTGCGTCGCGGTGAAGGAACAAAAGTGGTGGCCGAACAGGCCCACTATCAGGCCATCCTGCTGGCTACCTGCCCGCCGGGCGCCCGTCGCGATATCTATTTATTGTTGACCCAGCCTGGCGCTGACCGGGTCTCGCACCCGCATCCGCCGGGTTCGGTTGAACACATCATTATCACCCAGGGGCGGGCGCGGGTTGGCTTGACCGAAGCCCCGGAAGAGCTGGGTGAGGGGGACTACATCTGCTATCCGGCGGATCAGGAACATCTCTTCCAGGCGCTGGAGCCGGATACCCAGGCCATCCTGGTTGCCGAGCAAAACTAGCCTGCTGCCGGGATTTGGGCATGCGGTTTCCGCGGAGGGACGTGGAAGTATGTTGTCGGGCGATGGCGCAGCAAAACGACGTCCCGAAAGCCAGGGCGTCGTTTGTTCAGGCGGTAGATTGTGTGATTCAGTCGAGATAAAACACTTCTTTTAGCTCCGCGCTGAGCGGGCTGTTGTCCGGATTAGCAGGCATCACGTCGCGCATATGTCGCCACCAGCGCTGGCACACTTCGGTACCGGCGACGGCATTCCAGCGCTCTTCCGATTCAATCTCCACCGTGGCGAACAGCAGGTGGCGTGCTTTATCGAGATAAATCGCGTAATGATGCGCCCCGTGGGCCTTCAGCACGTCTTCCAGCTCCGGCCAAATCGGAGCGTGGCGGCGCTGATACTCTTCGTGCGCCTCGGGATGCACCTGCATCACAAAAGCTTTACGAATCATAATGCCTCCAGATACAGCTCACGAACTTCATCGCGGCTGGCGGCGCGTGGATTGCACGGCGCGCAGGGGTCGGCCAACGCCTTGTCCAGCCAGCCTTCGATATCGGTTTTGCTGACGCCGAGCTGGCTGAAGCCCTGCGGAATACCGACGCGTTTGCTCAGCGCGCGGATGGCGTTGATGGCCTCCATGCTGGCGGCTTCATCGCTCATGCTGCGGGTATCGACGCCCATCGCCTGCGCGACGCGGGCAAAGCGGGCGATGGCGTTCGGGCGGTTAAAGTTTTCGATGATCGGCAGCAGGATAGCGTTGCACACGCCGTGCGGCAGGTTGTGGGTTGCCCCCGGTTGGTGGGCCAGCGCGTGGACCAGGCCGAGACCGGCGCTGTTGAATGCCATTCCCGCCAGATATTGACCAAAAGCCATCTGCTCGCGGGCTTCGAGGTTATGCCCGTCGGCAACCGCTTCCGGCAGCCACAGGTTTATCAGGCGAATCGCTTCCAGCGCGTTGGCATCGGTGAGCGGGTGGGCGCCAACGGAAACGAAGGCTTCAATAGCGTGGGTCAGCGCGTCCATGCCGGTGGCGGCGGTGATTGAGGCCGGGATATCCAGCATCACGCTGGCATCGTCCACGGCAATATCCGGGATAATATTGGGGTCGATAATGACCTCCTTCACCTGGCGTTCAGAGTCGATGATCACCGCATTGCTGGTCATCTCAGCCGCCGTTCCGGCGGTGGTGTTGATCGCCACCAGCGGTACGCCGGCGTTTTTCACCTTACCGACGCCGGCGTAGGCGGTGGACGGAGCCGGGTTGGCGGTCAGGATTTTCACCGCTTTGGCGGTATCAATCGGGCTGCCGCCGCCAAAGGCGATAATAAAGTTGCAGTTTGCTTTCCGGTACGCCGTATAGCCCTTTTGCACCAGCGCTTCGGTCGGATTAGGGAAGACGTCATCAAACAGATGATAAGACATCTGCCGGGCGTCCAGCGCGGCGAACAGGCTGTCGAGCAGGCCCATTTTTACCAGATGGCCGTCGGTGACGATCAGCGCCTTGCCCCACCGTTTACCTGCGACCAGATTGACCATATCGCCAATGGCGCCCGCGCCGTGGAGGCTGATTTTGGGTAGTGCCAGCATAAAGCTCATGATAATTCTCCTTGATCTCTATTTTGTGAAATCCGTTTTCCCTCGCCCCGTTCCTCCTGGAAGAGGGCCAGGGCAGGGGGCAATTAACTCCGTCTTCGCTGCATCATCCGCCGCGTAATAATCGGCAGCGAGATCACCACGATCAGCATCGCGCCGATGATGATCGACATCACGATGCCCGGTACGTTGAGCAGGCTCAGGCCGAAGGTCACCAGACCCATCAGGAAGGCGGCGATAATCACCCCCACCATGCTGCCGGAACCGCCGAGAATATTGACGCCACCGAGAACCGCCATGGTGACCACCGCCAGCTCCCAGCCCATTGCCAGCGTTGGACGGGTGCTGCCGAGCCTGGAAGTCAGCAGTACCGCGGCCAGCCCGGCCATCAATCCGACCAGCGCGAACAGCACCAGGTTGTGGCGCTTCACGTTGATCCCGGAAAACCAGGCCCCGGTCGGGTTATTGCCGATGGCGTAGGTCCGGCGGCCGAAGTTGGTCTTGTGCAGCAGGAAGGTAAAGGCGGCGGCGAGGAGGATAAACAGCGCGAACTCGAACGACAGCGCCCCCCACACGTAGCCCTGGCCGAACCACGCGAAGCTGTCCGGATAGTGATTGAGCGCCTTGTCGCCCAGCAGGATGTAGGTCATACCGCGATACAGGCTCATGGTGCCGATGGTGATCACGATCGACGACAGGTTAAAGCGCGTCACCAGAATGCCGTTAAACAGGCCGCACAGCAGGCCGACGCCCAATCCGATGACAACCAGCAGCGACGTGTCTATCCCCGCCGCGGCGCAGAAGCCCATGACCGTTGAACTTAACGCCATCGTTGAGGCCACCGAGAGGTCGATTTCGCGGGCGATAATCAGCATCGCCATCGGCAGCACGATAATCGCTTTTTCGGTGAAGTTAAACGTGGCGTCCGACAGATTCCAGATATTGAGGAAGTAGGGCGACGCCAGGGCGTTTACCGCGAATACCGCCAGGGTGACCGCCAGCAGGAAGCCTTCCCAGCACAGCAGGCGGCTCAGCGGCGACGACGCGACCGGGGCGCTTTTCATCTCTTCAGACATCATCATTTTACTCATGATTTCACCGCCTGTTTCTGCCGGGCTAACGCCGCGTTACGCAGGATTAACCGTCCGTGGCCTCTATTGCCGCGCTCGTTAAGCAGCACCGCAATGACGATCACCGCGCCGGAAATCGCCATTTGCCAGAACGGCGAAATACCGATTACCGGCAGCGCGTTATTGATAACGCCGAGGAACAAAGCGCCGCACAGGCAGCCGAGCACCCGACCGGTACCGCCCATGGTGCTGATACCGCCGATAACGCAGGCGGCGACCACCTGCAGTTCAAAACCGTTGGCGACATCGACGTAGGCGACGGCAAAACGCGAGATCCACAGATAGCCGCAGAATCCGGCCAGCGCGCCGGAAAGGCAGAAGCTGACGAACTGCATTTTTCCGGCGTTAATTCCGGTGTAATACGCCGCCGTGGCGTTGCCGCCTGCGGTGTACAGGGCTCGCCCGGTGCGGCTATAGCGTAAGAAATAGCCGACCAGCAGCAACGCGCCGATGGCGTACCAGCTCAGCAGCGGCAGGCCCAGCAGCGAAGCGCGCGGCAGGCCGAGAAAATCGGCGCTCATCTGGTGCGAGTTAACCCAACCGCCGTCGGAGAGCAGAAAGATAATGCCGCGATAGATACTCATGGTACCGAGCGTAACCACGATGGCCGGAATACCGAGACGCCAGACCAGCAGGCCGTTGATTACCCCCATCAGCAACCCCAGTACGGTGGCCAGAATCAGCAGCGCCCATACCGGTACGCCGGGATAGTGGGCGTTGAGCAGAGCGACGATCATCCCGGTCAGCGCCAGGTTGGCGGCCATCGACAGATCGATACCTTTCGTCAGCAGCACCATCATCTGGCCAAGCGCGAGAATGATCAGAATCGAGGTGTCGTTAAACATTTCCACCAGGTTTTCCGGGGCGATAAACGACGGCGCCCGGCTGCCGATGGCGCCGATCATCAACACGATGACCGCCGCCAGCAGCGCTTCGCGGTGGTTAAGCAGTTGTCGCCACATTACGCTGCCTCCTGACCAATGCCGCTGGCGGCGCTGACGATGGTTTCCGCCGTCGCTTCACCCGCGCGGTATTCGGCAACCATCAGCCCTTCGTGCATCACGATGATGCGATCCGCCATCCCCATCACTTCCGGCAGCTCTGACGACACCATGATCACCGCCAGTCCCTGGCTGACCAGTTCGGACATAAACTGATGTACCGCCGCTTTGGAACCGATATCGATCCCCTTCGTCGGTTCATCAAGGATGATCACCTCCGGATGGGTGGCCAGCCATTTGCCGATCACCACTTTTTGCTGATTACCGCCGGAGAGGGTTTCGACCGCCTGCTGCCAGCTAAAGGCTTTAACCTGTAAGCGCGAGGCGTATTCATCGGCCAGCCGCCATTCGCGCGCGGCGTTAAGCACGCCGCGGGGGTTGAGTTTGCGCAGCTGCGGCAGGCTGATGTTCTGGGCGATCGACAGGGCAATAATCGCCCCCTGCTTCTGCCGTTCCTCCGGGACGCAGACGATACCGGCGCTGATGGCATCGGCAGGCTGACGAAAGCGCATGCTTTTGCCTTTCAGTACGATCTCGCCGGAAGAGGGATGCGAAACCCCGGACAGCGCCTGCATCAGCTCGGTACGCCCGGCGCCGACCAGGCCGTAAAAGCCGAGAATTTCCCCTTTGCGCAGGCTGAAGTTGATATGCGCGAACTCGGTGGGATGGCTGAGGTCTTTCACCTCCAGCACCGTCTCCCCGGGGGGCGAGTCGACTTTTGGGTAGGTTTGAGTGATGGCGCGACCGACCATCATCGCTACCATCCGCTCTTCGGTGATGTCGTTAATCGCGCCGGAGCTGACGTAAGCGCCGTCGCGCAGAATGGTGTAGTAGTCCGCCAGTTCGAAAATCTCGTCGAACTTATGCGAGATAAACAGAATCGCTTTCCCCTCCTGCTTCAGACGCTCAACGATTTGATAAAATTCCAGGATTTCATGCTGAGAAAGCGCGGCGGTCGGCTCATCAAGAATCACCACCTGGGCTGCAAAAGAGAGCGCCCGGGCAATGGCTACCATATGACGCTGGGCGATGCTCAGGGTTTTCAGCGTAGCGCGCGGGTCAATCTGCACCTCAAGACGGTTGAGGATCTCGCTGGCTTTACGGTGCATGGCGGGCCAGTCGAGCTTTTTCAGCAGGCCGGTATGCAGATACTGGCCGGCGAAAATATTCTCGGTGACTGAGAGCTCGTCAAACAGCACGGTTTCCTGATGAATGGCGGTGATCCCGACCTTATGCGCCGACTCCGGATTCGGTAGCTGGATTGGGATCGCTTTATAGAGAATTTCGCCCTCTTCGGGCTGATAAATGCCGGTCATCACTTTGACCAGCGTGGATTTGCCCGCGCCGTTCTCGCCAATTAAGGCGGTGACTTTGCCGGGCCAGAGATCGAGCTGTACGTTCTCAAGGGCACGTACACCAGGAAAAACCTTGGTGATGCCCTTAAGCGACAGCAGAGGAGTGGATGCCGTCATGATAATTCTCCAGTTTTTCCCCTCTCCCGCGCAGGGAGAGGGGAGCGGGGTCAAAAGATTTTTGAGAATTTATCGATGTTGCTGGCATCGTAGACGAACGGCTCGGCCATCGCCCCGTTACCGTCGGCATCCAGCGTCACTTTGCCCAGCTTGCCCATGCTGGCTTCGGTTTTCGTCGCCGTGCCTTTGACTAAGTCGTCGGCCAGATAGGTGGCGGCGTAGCCAAGGTCAATCGGGTTCCAGATAGCGAAGCTTTTGCTGGCGCCGGACTTAATCGCCCCGGCCATTTCCGACGGTAGCCCCAGCCCGGTCACGTAGACCTTGCCGATTTTGCCCTGATCCTTCACCGCCTGCGCGGCGGCAACGATCCCTACCGATGAAGGGGAAACGATGACTTTCAGATCGGGATATGACTTCAGCAGGCCCACCGCTTCGCGGTAGCTTTTATCAGACAGATCGTCACCATAGGCGACGGTGACCAGATCGACGGACGGATACTTCGGCAGCACCTTTTTCATCTCCGCAATCCAGATATTCTGGTTCGTGGAGGTCGGGGTGGCGCTTAACACGGCCACCTCCCCTTTTTCAACATTCAGCGCTTTTAAGGCATCGGCGGCAAGCTTAACGTTGGTTTCGCCAATCAAGGCATTATTGGAGGGATTTAAATGAATCTGCCGCCCCGCCGGGGCGACGCCGGAGTCCCAGGAGACGACCTTAATACCGCGCTGCATGGCTTTTTTCAGTACCGGGACCACGGCGTCAGGATCGTTGGCGGAGATAGCGATCGCATCCACTCCCTGGGCGATCAATCCGTTCAGTACTTCGATCTGCGCTTCCGCCGTGGTGGTGGTCGGCCCGGTATAGATCACTTTCACATCGCCTAACTCTTTGGCCGCTTCCTGTGCGCCGACGTTCGCTGCTTCGAAGAATCCATTTCCCAACGATTTCGCCACCAGGGCGATTTTAACTTCTGCTAAAGCGGAACCGGACAGCGCCAGGGCGGCAACGGTGAGGATCAAGCTTGGTTTTATTTTCATTGCTTTTACTCCACATGATTGAGTTAGCTTCCCGTCGTCTTGCGCCTTGCAGATGCCTTGGCTTGTCGTACCCGGTCTGTCCGTGGACCTCGCCCCTTTGGGACTGCTGCAAGCGGCGTTCAAATCGGCTTCTTGCCGATTTGTCAGCTCCGGGGAGCTGCGACGCCGCCTTCCTGCATGGCGCATATTCAGGGAATGATTTGCAGGCGACAGAGTTCGCCCCGTCTCCGTGAGCGGGGCGCGATGTTGTTATTGATACAGATCTAAAGCGGACTGCATGGGTTGTACCGCAAAGCGTTTGCCCAGCGCGATGAGCTCTTCGCGGGTGATGGTCTGCTTCATGCCGCCCATGGAATAGACTTTCACCAGCACTTCGGCGGATTTTTCGGCGGTGTCGATCAGACCGAAGGTTTCGTCCAGCGTCGGGCCGCTGCCGAAGACGCCGTGGAAGGGCCACAGCACCAGCGAATGCTGGCGCATTTCCTGGGCGGTGGCCTGGCCGATTTCATCGGTACCCGGCACCATCCACGGTAGAATGCCGACGCCGTCCGGGAAGACCACCAGGCATTCGGTACTGCCTTCCCACAGTTTGCGGGTGAACAGATCGCTGTCGTTCTCCAGCACATAGGTCAGGGCGATCAGGTTGGTGGCGTGGCAGTGCATGATTACGCGGTCTTTACCGTGGGTCAGTTTGATGCGCTCGCTATGGGAGAGGAAATGCGCCGGTAATTCCGAGGTCGGTACCGCATCCTCCTCCAGGCCCCATAACACGTGATAACCCGCGCCGTCGCTGTCGACTTTGACCACCCCTAGATTGGCGGCGGGATCGAGCTGGACGTTGCGGAAAAATTTGCCGGAACCGGTCACGATAAACGGCTGGTTCGCCAGCGCCGGCATCGGCTGGCTGAGGGCGATATAGCGCGGCCTGGCGTGAAAATCGGCGGTAAACGGTTCGATATCCGCTTCGTCCAGGCGCAGCGTCAGGTTACCGCCGTTGCGTTCGTCCCAGCCCTTCAGCCAGGCATCGGAAGTGGCTTTAATCATGCCCTGGACGAACCAGGAATGGATGATGTTATGCATAGTCTTGTGTTTCCTGTTCATTCGGTGCGGGGATTGCCCCCACCGTAAATAGGTTGTTTATCTGCCGTGGGTCCTGTGATGGCGTCGCAAACGGCTTATCCGGACGAGCAGAATGCGCCGATCCGTAGCCCGGGTCAGGCGTCAGCCGCGACCCGGGGGAAAATCCGGCATTATCCGCGCTGGCTCAGAACCGCTTTTTCGTAAGCCCGTACGCTATCCAGCCACTGGCTACCGGCCGGGGTGTCATGACGCTGGCAGTACATTTCCCAGATCGCCTGCCACGGCAGGCATTTTTGCTCTTCCAGCAGCGCCAGACGGGCGGTGTAATCGCCATCACCTTCCAGCTGACGCAGCTGTGCCGTCGGTTCCAGCAGCGCGCGCAGCAGCGCTTTCTTCATATTGCGGGTACCGATAACCCATGCCGCGATGCGGTTGATGGAAGCATCAAAGAAATCGAGGCCGATATGTACGCGGTCAAACAGGTTGTGACGGATGATTTCGCTGGCGATCGCCTGGGTTTCATCGTCCAGCAGCACCACGTGGTCGCTATCCCAGCGGACCGGGCGGCTGACGTGCAGCAGCAGGCGCGGGATATAGAGCATGGCGGCGGAGATCTTGTCGGAAATCACCTCCGTGGGATGGAAGTGACCGGCATCGAGGCACAGCGCGGTCTGGCGGCTGGTGGCGTAGCCCATGTAGAACTCGTTGGAGCCGACGGTGTAGCTTTCGGCACCGATGCCAAACAGCTTGCTCTCCACGGCATCGATATGGTGCGCCGGGTCGAGTTTTTCGCTAATCACTTCATCCAGCGCATTCAGCAGACGCTGGCGCGGCGCGAAGCGGTCAACGGTGATGTCCTTCATGCCGTCCGGGATCCAGATATTCATCACCGACGGGGTGCCGAGCTGTTCGCCGAAATACGCCGAGACGCGGCGGCTGGCCTTGCAGTGATCGATCCAGAACTGGCGGATCTCATCATTGGCATGCGACAGGGTAAAGCCGTCGGCGCTCAGCGGGTGTGAGAAACAGGACGGGTTAAAATCCAGCCCCAGTTTGTTGGCTTTGGCCCACTCAACCCAGTTTCTGAAGTGTTCCGGTTTGATTTCATTGCGCGCAACCGGCGTCTGCGATTCCAGATAAAGGGCGTGCAGATTCAGGCGTTTTGGTCCGGGGATCAGGCTCAGCGCCTGCTCAAGATCGGCGCGCAGTTCGCTGGCGTTGCGCGCTTTGCCCGGATAATTGCCCGTTGCCTGGATGCCGCCGGTTAAATTTCCTTCCGGGTTTTCGAAGCCGGCGACGTCATCGCCCTGCCAGCAGTGCATTGATACCGGTAGGCGGTCCAGCTGGCGCAAGGCCTCCTCGACATCTACGCCGACGGTAGCGTAGCGCTGTTTAGCAATCTCCCAGGCTTGTTCAAGTTGAGTGGTCATGCGCAAAGCTCCTTATTCTGTTGCGACTGAAACTGCGCCACGAAGCGGGCAATTTCGTTTTCAGGATTGGGGGTAAACGTGGTGAGCGCAGAGTTGTGGCGCACCACCTGACGGAAATCGTCGACGTTATTCAGCTCATCCAGCGTCATCAGCTGGATACCGATATTGCCCAGCGTAGAGGCCTCGACAGGGCCGGCGACCACCGTGACGCCGCAGGCGTCAGCGCACAGCTGGTTGAGCAGCGCGTTCTGGCAGCCGCCGCCCACGATATGCAGCTGGCTGAACGGCTGTCCGCGCAGCCGGGTGAGTTCGTTGAGCACGCGGGCGTAGAGCAGAGCGAGACTGTCGAAAATGCAGCGCGCCAGTTCGACGGCCTCCATGGGTACCGGCTGCCCGGATTCGCGGCAGGCGGCCTGAATTTCGCCGCTCATATTGGGCGGATTGATAAAACGGTCGTCGTTGCAATCAATCACAAAGCGGCAGGCCGGAAGCCGCTCGGCGCGGGCGATCAGCGTAGAGAGTTCACCGATGTTTTGCTCTTGCAACACCCGCTGTAGCAGCCAGAGCCCCATGATATTTTTCAGCACCCGATAGCGCCCTTCGGCACCGCCTTCATTGGTGATATTGGCCTTCAGCGCTTCGCTGCTGGTGTAAGGCGTTCGGCTTTCAAAGCCCATCAGCGACCAGGTGCCGGAAGAGAGATAAGCGGCGTTCTGAGAGGACAGCGGCGCGGCGATCACCGCGCTGGCGGTATCGTGACTGGCGACAGCGACCACCGGAATGGCGTTCCCCTGCGGACACGTCCAGTGGCCGATCACGTTACCCGGATGACGCGGCGTGCCGAACCACGCGCGCGGCGCCCCGGTCCAGCTCAGCAGGTCGTCATCCCAGCTATCGCTATCAATATTGACCAGCTGGGTGGTGGTGGCGTTGGTGTATTCCCAGTTCATCCTGCCGGTCAGACGGAAGCTGAAATAGTCGGGGATCAGCAGCGCATGCACGGCCTGGCTGACCAGTTCAGGCTGTTGTTCAACCAGTGCGCGCAGCTGATACAGGGTGTTGAAGGGCATAAACTGGATGCCGCTGCGACGGTAGATCTCGGCGCGTCCTATCTGCTCTTCAGCATGCTGCATCAGACCGTGGGTGCGAGCGTCGCGGTAGGAGATCGGTAGGCCGACGCGTTGCCCCTGCTCGTTCAGCAGCACATAATCCACGCCCCAGGTATCAATACCGATGCTATCGATGGCGATTCCCTGTTCGCAGACCTTTGCCAGCCCGCGGCGAATTTCGCCTTCCAGACGGTCGATATCCCAACAGTCATAGCCCGCCACCTTGCGCAGACTATTGGTGAAACGATGAATCTCACGCAGCGTCAGCGCACGCTGCGCGCGGTCGTAGCGGGCAAGCATGACCCGCCCGCTGGAGGCGCCTAAATCAACGGCTACACAATGACGAAAGCTCATGGGGAGATCCTTGTGAAAATCATTGTCAGCAGTCTAAAAAAGTCATGCGCCGCCGACCTTCTTGCCACGGACAGGGAAAATTGGCGGCTGGCAACAAAGCAAAGGTGACCGTGAGAGAGGTCACAATTTCGCTTAATCAGCGGGACGGTCAGGGATGTGATGTTGTCCGCAGTTCCCGATCTTTCCGGCTATTTCTTGAAAATGCGGCAGGCTTTACGAATTTTGCGGTCAAAAATTGAAGGCCGGAATGCTAACCCTTAATTACTATTTGCTTCACTGATTGATAACATTTCTCATTTCGAGGGCGCAGCTATGACCATATTGCACAGTGTGGATTTCTTTAAGTCCGGGACTTCTGCTGTTGCCATTGAGCCACGCCTCCCTCAGTCGGCGTTTCCGGAACATCACCACGATTTCCATGAAATCGTCATCGTTGAGCACGGCACCGGGATCCACGTTTTTAACGGGCAGCCCTATACCATCAGCGGTGGCTCGGTGTGTTTTATTCGCGATCACGACCGTCATCTCTATGAGCACACCGACAATTTGTGTCTGACCAACGTGCTGTATCGCGCGCCGGATGCCTTTCGCTTTCTCAACGGGGTTAATCAGCTGTTGCCCCAGGAGCAGGAGGGAAACTATCTCTCCCACTGGCGGGTGAATCAGACGGTGCTGCAGCAGGTACGGCAGATTGTCGATCGGCTGGACCATGCCGGCCACGAAGCGGATATGCATACCATCGCCGGCCGCGAGATTCTGTTTATGCAGCTGCTGGTGCTGCTGCGTAAAAGCAGCCTTGCGGAAGAGGCGGCGGACAACGAAGCGCGGCTCAATCATCTGCTGGCCTGGCTGGAAGATCACTTCGCCGACGAGGTGTGCTGGGAGGAGGTGGCGGCGAAGTTTTCACTGTCGCTGCGGACCTTGCATCGTCAGCTTAAGCAGCAAACGGGTTTGACGCCGCAGCGCTACCTCAACCGGGTGCGGTTAGTGAAGGCGCGTCACCTGCTGCGCCATAGCGATGAAAGCGTGACGGATATCGCCTATCGCTGCGGATTTGGCGACAGTAACCACTTTTCGACGCTTTTTCGCCGGGAGTTTTCATGGTCGCCGCGCGATATTCGCCAGGGGCGGGACGCTATTCTTCAGTAACGCGAGAGCAGTCAACGTTTTAGCCAGCAAGAACGCCAATAATAAAATGTTTTTTGGCGGTGGAGTTCTTGTCGTGGCCGGTCAGCTGATTCTTCGCAAAGATGAGTTTTTTGCTTCTCCTTCTCAGGCGGTAGCGGTCGCCGATCGTTACCCGCAAAATGTCTTCGCCGAGCATACCCACGAGTTCTGTGAGCTGGTGCTGGTGTGGCGTGGAAACGGCCTGCACGTCCTTAACGATCGTCCCTGGCGCATCACCCGTGGCGATCTGTTCTACATTCGCGCCGAAGATAAACACTCCTATGCTTCGGTTAACGATTTAGTCCTGCAAAACGTGATTTATTGCCCGGACCGGCTGCGGCTGAATTTTGACTGGGCGGCTCATATTCCCGGTCTGTTTGGCACGCCGTGGAGCCCGCACTGGCGGATCGGCAGCTCCGGTATGACCCAGGTGCGCCAGGTGATTACCCAGCTCGAGCAGGAGAGCTCCCGCGGCGATGCGCAGGCGAATAACATGGCCGAGCTGCTGTTTGCGCAGCTGGTGCTGGTTCTCCAGCGTCACCGCTATGCCACCGATAACCTGGCGGCGACCCAAAGCGAAACGCTCCTCGATAAACTGCTGACCGAACTGGCGGGCAGCCTGAACCGGCCTTTTGTCCTCGACCGCTTTTGTCTGCGGGAAGGGTGCGGCGAACGCGCGCTACGCCAGCAGTTTCGCCAGCAGACCGGGATGACGATTAACCACTATCTGCGGCAGCTGCGGATTTGCCACGCGCAGTATTTATTGCAGCATACGGAGCGCTTGATTGGCGAAATCGCCATGCAGTGCGGGTTTGAAGACAGCAACTACTTTTCCGTGGTGTTCAACCGGGAAATCGGCATGACCCCCGGACAGTGGCGGCAACGCAGCCGCGTTGCCGCCTGGGAGGGTTAGTTCGCCATCCCGAGGCCGACGATATTGGCGGCGATAATAATCACCACGCAGCCCAGGCTTAACACGCTGACCGGCCGACGGCCGGCGTTGTTCCACTCCTTCAGCACCAGCCCGACCAGGCCGCCGCACAGCACATAGAAGCTCATATGCAGCATCCAGCTCATGTAGTCATACTGCGCGGGAATGCTGGCGTGACCCCAGGCATAGAAGAAGAACTGCAGGTACCACATCAGGCCGCCAAGCGCCGACAACAGCACGTTGGCCACGATCAGCGGTTTGGCCAGCGAGAAGTCGGCTCTGAGCGACAGACTTTTCACTTTCGCCAGGCGAATAAAGCAAAAGCCAAGGTTGACCAGCGCGCCGCCGCCCATAATCACCACGTAGCTGGGCAGGGCGGTGTACAGCGGATCGACGCCCAATGCTGCCGCGGCATCGTGCATCGGCCGGGCGGCGTTCATCGCAAAAGACATGCCGGCGGAAAAAACACCGCACATCACCGCCAGCATCAGCCCTTTTTTCAGGTTGAAATCTTCGGCTTTAATGCCCATTTTGCGCTCTTTCAGCTGGCCTGCCCGCGTGACGATGGCAACGCCAACCACCGCCACCAGCACCCCGAGCAAGGTCATCTGGCCGCCCTGGGTGTGAATTAATATCGCGAACTGGCCGTTGATAATCGGGGTCATCAGGGTGCCGACAATCAAGGTGATACCAATCGCGATACCGATCCCCATCGACATACCGAGGTAGCGCATCGTCAGGCCGTAATTGATGTTGCCGATCCCCCACATGGCGCCAAACAGAAATACCGGCAGCAGCGTGGAGGCGTTGAAAGAGCGGTAATAGGCCCAGAAATCGGGCAGCAGCATGGCGCTAATGGCCCACGGAAGAACCAGCCAGGAGACAATCCCGCCGATAGACCACATGGTTTCCCATGACCACTGTTTAACTTGTTTGAACGGGGCATAGAAACAGGCTGCACTGGCCGCACCTATCAAATGCCAAAAAATACCCATCGTAATCGCGTGACTCATTGATTTTATCCTCATCTATTTTTTTATCGGATAAATCTTCTTCCGACACGATGAGTGTAAAAATCGGTCAGTTTTTTCACCTTCAGGCTGTTGCCATGTGATGTTGAACCCTGGCAATCAACGGCTTAATTACTTGTTCCAGCTCACAAAAATGCGCCTATGCCTTGCAGTTATAACCTTATTAAAAATACGGCATTGATAAGCGTTTTCAATATCATTTAATTAACTATAATGAACCAACTGCTTACGCGGCCTTAACACTTCCTGCCGCTTGACAATAATGGAGAGGATTATGAGTTATACACTACCAGCCCTGCCGTACGCTTATGACGCCCTGGAACCGCACTTCGATAAGCAGACGATGGAAATCCATCACACTAAACACCACCAGGCCTACGTTAACAACGCCAACGCGGCGCTGGAAAGCCTGCCAGAATTCGCCAGCCTGCCTGTTGAAGAACTGATCGCTAAACTGGATCAGCTGCCGGCCGACAAAAAAGGCGTTCTGCGTAACAACGCAGGCGGCCACGCGAACCACAGCCTGTTCTGGAAAGGCCTGAAAACCGGCACGACCCTGCAGGGTGACCTGAAAGCCGCGATCGAACGTGATTTCGGTTCCGTTGATAACTTCAAAGCTGAGTTTGAAAAAGCGGCAGCGACCCGTTTCGGTTCCGGCTGGGCGTGGCTGGTACTGAAAGGCGACAAACTGGCCGTGGTTTCTACCGCAAACCAGGACTCCCCGCTGATGGGTGAAGCTATTTCTGGCGTTTCCGGCTTCCCGATTCTGGGCCTGGACGTATGGGAACACGCTTACTACCTGAAATTCCAGAACCGTCGCCCGGACTACATCAAAGAGTTCTGGAACGTGGTTAACTGGGACGAAGCAGCAGCGCGTTTTTCCGCCAAAAAATAAGGTTGCATTGTGCTGAACGAGAAGCGAGTCTGATGACTCGCTTTTTTTGTATCGGCACAAGGAGCAGCAGATGCACTATCCGCTAAATGTCTACATCGGTCGCGTCCGCGACTATCCCGGCAGCCGCCCGAGCGCGATTGATAAAATTCAGGTCGATGGCGAGTTAACCCTCGGCGAGCTTGGGCTGGAAGGCGATGAGCAGGCGGAAAAGAAAATTCATGGCGGGCCGGATCGCGCGCTGTGCCACTACCCGCGCGAGCACTATGCCGACTGGATCCGCGAATTCCCCGAGCAGGCCGATCTGTTCTGCTCCCCGGCCTTTGGCGAAAATCTTTCTACCGAAGGGCTGACCGAGAAAAACGTCAATATCGGCGATATCTTCCGCTGGGGCGAGGCGCTGATTCAGGTTACGCAGCCCCGATCGCCATGTTTTAAACTCAATTTCCATTTTGGCATCAGCGATATGGCGCAGCTGATGCAGAACAATGGCCAAACAGGCTGGCTGTATCGCGTGGTGGCGGGCGGGCAGGTCTCCAGCGATGCGCCGCTGGAACGGGTCTCCCGGGTGAGCGACGTGAGCGTTCAGGAAGCCGGGGCGATAGCCTGGCACCTGCCGTTCGACGATGAGCAGTATCATCGCCTGCTGTCTGCGGCAGGACTGTCGGCGAGCTGGACCCGGACCATGCAGAAACGACGTCTGAGCGGAAAAATCGAGGATGCTTCGCGCCGCCTGTGGGGAGAATAATTTCCCCACAGGCGCCAACGCCTTATCCGGGCTACGAGGGTTGCGCAGTTCACCGCGTGTAGCCCGGCTAAGCGCAGCGCGAGCCGGGGATGAACGTATCAGGTGCGCTTATACAGCGGCAGCCAGATCGTCAGGCGTAAACCGCCTAATGGGCTGTCATCGGCTTTGACCCAACCGCGATGCTGTTGAATCGCCGCTTCGACAATCGCCAGTCCCAGACCGGTGCCGCCAGACTCGCGATCGCGCGCTTCGTCGGTACGGTAGAACGGACGGAAAATCTGCTCGCGATCCTCCGGGCTGACGCCCGGACCGTCGTCATCGACGTTAACCGTGATGCCGTCTTTATCCACCGAAAAACTGACCGAAATTTTGGTATGCGAGTAGCGCAGCGCGTTGCGCACGATATTCTCCAGCGCGCTTTCCAGCGCATTGGGGTTGCCGTACAGCGGCCAGGGACCCGGCGGATACTCCACGGTGAAGGATTTGCCAACCTGCTCAGCCTCGAATGCGGCGTTATCCAGCACTTCACCCCATAGCTGATTGGCTTTCACCGTTTCGCTCACCAGGGCGTTGTTCGCCTGGTTGCGCGACATCACCAGCAGGTCGTTGATCATGCTGTCCAGCCGGTGGGCTTCCGTCTCAATACGCTCAAGCTCTTTGCTCTCGCCGCTGCGACGGCGCAGCAAGGCGGTGCCGAGCTGCAGGCGCGTAAGCGGCGTACGCAGTTCGTGGGAAATATCGGACAACAAACGCTGCTGGCCGGTCATCATTCGCTCCAGCGCCGTCACCATCTGGTTAAAACTGGCCCCGGCGGCTAAAAACTCCTGCGGGCCGGCTTCCAGCTCAGGATGCTGACGCAGGTTGCCTTGCGCGACCTCATCGGCGGCATTTTTCAGCTTACGCGCCGGCTTGGCCAAGCTCCACGCGAGCCACAGCAGCAGCGGTGAACTGACCAGCATCGTGACAATCAGCAGCAGTAACGGGCGGTCGAACAGCAGGTTGATAAAATCGGATTGGGAGGTGCTGGCAGGGCGGATAAGATAGAGCTGGTAATTATCTTCCCCATCCCTGACGGAAAACGGCCCGACCATTTCCAGGCGCCCGTAGCGTTTTTTCTGCGGATGATCGGCATTATCGGCCTGGCCGATAAAGTTACGAATGATCTGCATTTCGTTGCGTTCTGCGCCGATAACGCGCCCTTCGCTGGTGACCAGCAGTAAACGCTGTCCCGGCGGGGCCCACTTATCGATGGCGCGGAACAGACGCCGCCACCACATCAGGTCATTTGGCGGATCGGTCGCCAGTTCGGCCTCGACGTGCTGTTCGATCATGGTGCCCTGGCGCTGCTCGCTTTCCAGGAGTTCGGTCATCTGGCGCGAATCCAGCTTGGGCAACATCAGAACCAGCATCAACACCAGCGCCAGCGTGAGCCAGAAAATAGCGAAGATGCGTGCGGTTAAACTTCCAATCATGAAGCTGAAACCATCAGGTAGCCACGGCCGCGCAGGGTTTTAAACCACGGATGACCGTCTTTACGCTCCGGCAGCTTACGCCGCAGGTTGGAAATATGCATATCGATGGCGCGGTCAAATGGCGTCAGGCGTTTGCCCAACACCTCCTGACTCAGATGTTCACGTGACACCACCTGACCAAGATGCTGCGCCAGCAGGTAGAGCAGGGTGAACTCGGTGCCGGTCAGCTCCAGCGTTTGTCCGTCAAAATTGGCTTCCTGACGGCCTGGGTTGAGGCTCAACGCATCAACTTCCAGCGTCGGTGAGCCGGCTTCGGTGGTTTGTTGCTGCTCGCTCCAGTGAGAACGACGCAGAATCGCGCGTATGCGCGCCACCAGTTCACGATCGTTAAACGGCTTAGGTAAGTAGTCATCCGCGCCCAGCTCAAGGCCGAGAACGCGATCCAGCTCGCTGCCGCGGGCAGTTAGCATGATAACCGGGGTCTGGTGTGTCTGACGCAACTCTTTAAGCGTATCGATACCGTTTTTCTTCGGCATCATCACATCAAGTAAAAGTAAATCGATGCTGTCGTCCAGAAGGGCCAGCGCCTGTTCCCCGTCATGGGCCACGAGCACGTTAAATCCTTCCATATCGAGCAGCTCTTTTAACAGGGAGGTGAGCTCCCGGTCATCATCAACTAACAGGATTTTATTCATTGTTTAAATACCTCCGAGGCAGAAATTACGTCATCAAGGCTCGCTAATCCATGACTTTACGTTGTTTTACACCCCCTGACGCATGTTTGCAGCCCGAATCGTAGACTGGCTCTCGTTGAATCGCGACACAAACGTTTTGGGAGTATGTGATGCGCAATGTTATTGCTGCCGTCATGGCCTCAACGCTGGCGCTAAGTGCATATAGCCAGGCCGCTGAAGTCGTTACCAGCGTTAACTGGCTCCCCGGAGACGATGGGGCACAGCGCAGCAGCCAGAGTCATATGTTTGACGGCATAAGTCTAACCGAACAGCAACGACAGCAGTTACGAGATCTTATGCAACGGGCACGCCATGACCGGCAACCCATTAATGTTAGCGAAATGGAGGCAATGCATCGCCTTGTCACCGCAGAAAATTTTGATGAGAACGCTGTGCGCGCTCAGGCCGATAAGATGGCTCAGGAGCAGGTTGCTCGCCAGATTGAAATGGCGAAGGTCCGCAACCAGATGTATCACCTGCTAACGCCGGAGCAGCAAGCGGTTCTCAATGCGAAACACCAGCAACGAATGGATCAGTTGCGTGAGGTTGTAAGGATGCAAAAAGGTTCAGCAACCATGCTGTCGAGTAGTAGCAATACCGTGCAACCCCAGTAGTAAACCCTGTTTTCCTTGCCATAGACACCATCCCTGTCTTCCCCCCTCATGATGAGGGGGTTTTTTTTGTCTGTCATTCAGCTAAACGACTTCTCCCTTGCGCCCCGTCGCAACAAAAGTTCGGGTTATACTAAGCGCATCGCCGGAAAAGGAGCGTTTATGGATCAATCTTATGGGCGGCTGGTCAGTCGTGCGGCCATTGCGGCGACGGTGATGGCCTCCGCGTTACTTTTGATTAAAATTTTTGCGTGGTGGTATACCGGATCGGTGAGTATTCTGGCGGCGCTTGTGGACTCGCTGGTGGATATTGCCGCCTCGTTAACCAACCTGCTGGTGGTGCGTTACTCGCTTCAACCCGCTGATGAGGAACATACTTTTGGCCACGGCAAGGCGGAATCGCTGGCCGCGCTGGCGCAAAGTATGTTTATCTCCGGGTCGGCTCTGTTCCTGTTTTTGACCGGCATCCAGCATCTGGCGCGGCCGGAGCCGATGCAGGCGGCGGGCATCGGCATGATTGTGACCCTGATTGCGCTGGCCAGCACGCTGGTGCTGGTGACTTTCCAACGCTGGGTGGTGAGAAAAACGCGAAGCCAGGCGGTGCGAGCAGATATGCTTCATTATCAGTCTGATGTTATGATGAACGGCGCAATTCTGGTGGCGCTGGGCCTCTCCTGGTATGGTTGGCATCGCGCCGACGCGCTGTTTGCCCTTGGAATTGGCATCTATATTTTATATAGCGCGCTGCGTATGGGTTACGACGCCGTTCAGTCGTTGTTAGACCGCGCACTTCCTGATGAGGAGCGTCAGGACATTATCAATATCGTGACCGCGTGGCCAGGCGTCAGCGGGGCGCACGATCTACGGACGCGGCAGTCAGGGCCGACTCGCTTTATTCAAATACATCTGGAAATGGAAGATAACCTCCCGCTGGTGCAGGCGCACGTGATTGCCGACCAGGTGGAGCAGGCGATTCTGCACCGTTTCCCGGGTTCTGATGTGATTATCCATCAGGATCCCTGTTCTGTGGTGCCGCTGGCGCGACAGGGCGTTTTTTGAGCTTTCGGTTATAGTCTGTAAACTCGATGTAAAATGTGGGGCGGATCGGCATTTTTTGTATAAATTACCGCCATTTGGTCTGACCTGAATCAATTCAGCCAGAAGCGTTTGATATACTATTGCAATTATCGTCGTGCACTCCTGGTGAAGGAGCGCTTCAGGCAACAGGATTATTTTTTGCTTCCTAAGTTCAGAGGTAGTCATGATTAAGAAAATCGGTGTATTGACAAGTGGCGGTGATGCGCCGGGCATGAACGCAGCAATTCGTGGCGTTGTGCGCGCAGCATTAACGGAAGGTCTGGAAGTTTTTGGAATCTATGACGGTTACCTCGGCCTGTATGAAGATCGCATGGTTCAGCTCGACCGCTATAGCGTTTCCGATATGATCAACCGTGGCGGCACCTTCCTGGGCTCAGCGCGCTTCCCGGAATTCCGCGAAGAGCACATTCGCGCCGTGGCGCTTGAGAACATGAAAAAGCGCGGCCTGGATGCGCTGGTTGTTATCGGCGGCGACGGTTCCTACATGGGGGCGATGCGTCTGACCGAAATGGGCTTCCCGTGCATCGGCCTGCCCGGCACCATCGATAACGACATTAAGGGCACCGACTACACCATCGGTTTCTTCACCGCTCTGAGCACCGTTGTTGAGGCCATTGACCGCCTGCGCGATACCTCCTCTTCCCACCAGCGTATTTCTGTGGTGGAAGTGATGGGCCGTTACTGCGGCGACCTGACCCTGGCCGCGGCGATTGCCGGCGGTTGTGAGTTCATCATGGTGCCGGAAGTGGAATACTCGCGTGACGATCTGGTCGCCGAAATCAAAGCGGGCATCGCCAAAGGTAAGAAACACGCCATCGTGGCGATTACCGAACACATGTGCGATGTGGACGAGCTGGCGCACTACATTGAGAAAGAGACCGGCCGCGAAACCCGCGCGACCGTTCTGGGCCACATTCAGCGCGGAGGTTCTCCGGTTCCTTATGACCGTATCCTGGCGTCCCGCATGGGTTCCTACGCGATTGAACTGCTGCAGCAGGGCTTTGGCGGCCGCTGTGTCGGTATTCAGAACGAGAAGCTGGTGCACCATGACATCATCGACGCTATCGAGAACATGAAGCGTCCATTCAAGAATGACTGGCTGGACTGCGCGAAGAAACTGTATTAATTCTGCCGCAACGGCAACAAAAAGGCCTTCTCAGAGAGAAGGCCTTTTTTCATGGGCGGGTCATTCGATATCCAGCGCGTCCTCGGAGAGGATAATCCCGGTATTATCGGCATACAGATGGTCGCCGGAGAAGAAGGTCACGCCGCCGAAATTGACGCGTACGTCGCTTTCGCCGATGCCTTCGCCCGCGGCGCCCACCGGGATGGCGGCCAGCGCCTGGATGCCGATATCCAGATCTTCGAGATCGTCAACCTGACGAACCGCGCCGTAAACCACTATCCCTTCCCACTCATTTTGTACGGCCAGACGCGCCAGGTCGGCGTCAATCAACGCACGTCGGACGGAACCCCCGCCGTCGATCAGCAAGATGTGACCACGGCCGTTCTGTTCGAGCATATCGTATAGCAACCCGTTATCCTCGAAACATTTCACCGTGATGATTTGTCCACCAAACGACGACCGTCCGCCAAAATTGGAGAACAGAGGTTCCACTACGTTGACATCTTCCTGGTAGATGTCACAAAGCTCGGAAGTATCGTATTTCATAGGCTTAACGTTCAGTTGCTGCGAGAGTTTTTAGTATATCTCGCGAATCGCATTGTTGGCAAAATCATCAATTGTTAATTGATATTTGTCAGTTAACCCACCAGCTTGCTGCAAATAATCCCAATGACAAACAGCAGGTTGGTCAGGAGCGCCGCTTTTACCGTACGTTCCAGCATTGGACGCATCGCCACGGGAGCGCGTTCACGCAGCACAAATCGCGCCTGCTTCACCAGCAGCGGCATGGCGAGCAGGAACAGCCAACCCCATGGGTTATGTAGAGAAATCAGATTAAACAGCGCCAGACACAGCGGAGCGCCGATGAGCAGGCAGCTGTGGTAGCGGCGGGCGTTAAGCGGCCCCAGACGCACGGCGAGGGTATTTTTACCGTTCTCCCTGTCGCTATCGATATCGCGCAGATTATTGATATTCAGCACCGCTGCGGCTAACAGACCGCAGGCGGTGGCGGGCAGGAAAATCGTCGCGGCAATGCTGTGGGCCTGCAGGTACCAGCTTCCGACGACGCTCAGCCAGCCGAAGAACACCAGCACGGAGATATCGCCAAGGCCGATATAACCATAGGGGCGAGTGCCGACGGTATAGGTAATGGCGGCGATTATCGATAAGCTCCCCAGCACCATAAAGCCAATAAAATCGGCCATCGTCTGCCAGGCGCAGAACAGCAGCGCCAGCCCGGAAAGACAAATCAGCACCACGGTGACGATCAGCGCGCGCTTCATCTGCGCCGGGGTGATCGCCCCTTTTTGCATCCCGCGCAGCGGGCCGAGACGATCGGGCTTATCGCTGCCCTTAACCGCATCACCGTAATCATTGGCCAGATTGGATAAGATTTGCAGCAGGCCGGCGGTAACCAGCGCCAGCAGGGCTACCCAGGGATCGAAGTACCCCTGCTGCCACGCCAGCGCCGTGCCGACAACAATGGCGGAGAAGGCCAGCGGTAACGTTTTTGGCCGCAGGCTTTCCAGCCAGGCCTGGGTTCGGTTTATCGGTTGTTCAGTCATAATTCCTGGCCAAAAAAATGGGGCTATATAGCCCCATCGATTGTGATGAAAATACATTGAACCGGATTATAGGATAAAACGGCTCAGATCTTCATCTGCCACCAGTACATCCAGATGTTTACCGACATACTCAGCATCAATGGTGATGCTCTGGCCATTCATTTCGCTGGCATCGTAGGAGATGTCTTCAATCAGACGCTCCAGCACGGTGTGCAGACGACGCGCGCCGATGTTTTCGGTGGTTTCGTTCACCTGCCATGCCGCCTGAGCAATACGCTTGATGCCCTCTTGCGTAAACTCGATGTTAACGCCTTCGGTAGCCATCAGGGCTTTGTACTGGACGGTGATAGAGGCGTTCGGCTCGGTCAGGATGCGCTCGAAATCTTCCGTCGTCAGCGCTTTCAGCTCGACGCGAATAGGCAGACGGCCCTGCAGTTCCGGGATCAGATCGGACGGACTCGCTACCTGGAACGCGCCGGAGGCGATAAACAGGATGTGGTCGGTTTTCACCATCCCGTGCTTGGTCGACACGGTGCAGCCCTCTACCAGCGGCAGCAGGTCGCGCTGAACGCCTTCGCGGGATACATCCGGGCCGGAGCTGTTGCCGCCGCGCTTACAGATTTTGTCGATTTCGTCGATAAACACAATACCGTGCTGTTCAACGGCATCGATGGCGTCCTGCTTGAGTTCTTCCGGGTTGACCAGCTTCGCCGCTTCTTCTTCGATCAGCAGCTTCATCGCATCTTTGATTTTCAGCTTACGCGGTTTTTGCTTCTGCCCGCCCAGATTCTGGAACATCGACTGCAGCTGGCTGGTCATCTCTTCCATGCCCGGCGGGGACATGATTTCAACGCCCATCGGCGCAGCGGCGAGATCGATCTCGATCTCTTTATCGTCGAGCTGACCTTCGCGTAGTTTCTTACGGAATGCCTGACGCGCAGCGGACGGTTCCTGAGTCTGCTCCGCCTGGCCCCAGTTATTTTTTGCCGGTGGGATCAGCACATCCAGAATGCGCTCCTCCGCCAGCTCTTCCGCGCGATAGCGGTTTTTATCGATGGACTGCATGCGGACCATTTTGATCGCCGCATCGGTCAGATCGCGGATAATAGAATCCACTTCCTTGCCCACATAGCCCACTTCGGTGAATTTGGTTGCTTCAACTTTGATGAACGGCGCGTTGGCCAGCTTCGCCAGACGGCGAGCGATTTCGGTTTTACCGACGCCGGTCGGGCCGATCATCAGAATGTTTTTCGGCGTGACTTCATGGCGCAGCTCTTCATTCAGCTGCATACGGCGCCAGCGGTTACGCAGCGCGATGGCGACAGAACGCTTCGCCGCGTCCTGACCGATAATATGTTTGTCCAGTTCGCTGACAATTTCGCGTGGGGTCATTTCAGACATGGGAGATCCTTACGCTTTAGAAGCTAATTCTTCGATGGTGTGGAAATGGTTGGTATAGATGCAGATATCGCCTGCAATATTCAACGCTTTCTCTGCGATGTCGCGAGCGCCCATATCGGTATTTTCCAGCAGAGCGCGAGCAGCGGCCTGGGCGTAGGGACCACCGGAGCCGATAGCAATCAGGTCGTTTTCAGGCTGTACCACATCACCGTTACCAGTAATGATCAGCGACGCATTTTCGTCGGCGACGGCCAGCAGGGCTTCCAGCTTGCGCAGCATGCGGTCGGTACGCCAGTCTTTCGCCAGCTCCACGGCGGCTTTGACCAGGTGACCCTGATGCATTTCCAGTTTACGTTCAAACAGTTCGAACAGCGTGAAGGCGTCGGCAGTACCGCCAGCGAAGCCAGCGATCACTTTGTCGTTATAGAGACGACGGACTTTTTTCACGTTACCTTTCATGACGGTGTTGCCCAGCGTGGCCTGGCCATCACCGGCAATAACCACATGGCCGTTACGGCGAACACTAACTATTGTTGTCACGAGCAGACCCCTTGGTTACAAAAGCGGAATAGGGGCCCCGCGGCTGACGCGGGGCAGAATGCAATTATAGATGGGGGGGATTTTTAGGGTTTCAACCCCTGGCGGCGAGACGAATGCAGTTTGCGTGTCCGGCCATTTTCAGACGAGTGATCATATCGTTGGCGCTATCCTTGCCTTTCAGCGGCCCAATCACCACGCGATTCCAGCCATTGTTAGTGGTGATGCGTGAGGAAAATCCTTCAAATGCCAGCTGAGCGCGGACGGTTTCCGCCTGCTCGGCGCCTTTAAAGGAGCCGCATTGAATCATCCAACTGCGATCGTCTTTCTTCTCGACAGGCGCTTTCGGCGCCTCTTCAACGCGAGCGACCGGTGCGGCCGCCTGGGTTTTCGGCTGCGTGGTAGTATGCGCAGGCGTCTGCAGCAGATCCTGATACGGCTGCGTCGTCGAGGCGGTTTGTTTCGGCTGTTGTACCGGCTTAGGCTGCGATACCGGCTGCTCGGCAACCCGCTGCTGTGCGCGCGGCTGCTGGACAGGTGCTGCCTGCTGCTGGGCCTGTTGCTGCTGTTGTACCTGCTGCGCCGCGAGGCGCTGACGCTGCAGCGTCTGCTGGCGCTGAGCCGGCGTTTGTTCGTTCCACGGCACTTCGGTTAGCTGAGTCGGCTGCTGGCGCATATCCGCCTGCATCTGTGCCAGCAGCTGACGCTGTTCGTTGGTCAGCTGTTCCGGCTTCATAACTTCCCCGCCGGCCGTGGGTTCGGTAGGCGCACGGACGCCAGGCTGGCGACTTTCCAGCTCTTTGATATAGCGCCAGCGCTCTTCGGGTTTTGGCGGCAGGCCGTTACCCGCCACCTGACGGTTTTGCAGCGCTTCCGCTTCTTCTTTTTTATGGTGCGTGATGAAGTACAGTCCACCGATAAAGGCCACCAGCACTGCCGCCGCGATCGCAACCATAGTAGGTGAAACCGCCGGAAGGCTGCTTTGTTTATTCCTTGAGCTGCGGGTATTGCCCTTTTTGCGCCGCGAAGAAGCCGGTTGGCTGCGGCGTACATAATCTCGTTGTGCCACTATCGTTTCGCTGTTTTATTCGTTCGTCAGTCCGCCATGTTACTTAAGCGGCGGGCCTTTGACCAGAAGAGCAGGCCCGAAAGCCTGATGGTTATGTTCTGATTTTGCGTGTACTACCGCGTACGATCAGTTCGCAGTCCAGCAATCGTGAACCGCTGTTCACATTATGACCGTGGAGCTGGTCCAGTAATAGCAGCATCGCTTCGCGGCCAATATCAAAGCGCGGTTGTGCAACGGTCGTCAATGGCGGATCGCAAAATTCAGACAAAGAGATATTATCGAAACCCACAATAGACAGGTCGTCAGGCACTTTCAGGCCGCGGCGTTTTGCCAACGACAGGGCACCCAGCGCCATAATATCGCTGTGGCAGAATACCGCGGTCGGCGGCACCGGGAGCGCCAGAAGCTGTTCCAGGGCGTTGGCCCCGGCCTCGTAGGTAAAATTACCGCGCGCAATATAGTGGGGGTCAATGGTTATCCCGCTGCGGCGCAGCGCCTGCACGTAACCCTGGAGGCGGTAATGGCAGAGCGGCATCTCTTCCGGACCGGCGATACAGCCAATGCGCTGGTGCCCGAGTTCGTGCAGATAGTTCACGGCATTGAACGCGGCGGTGAGGTTATCGATATGCACCGTCGGTAGCTCAAGCTCAGGCGCAAATTCATTCGCCATCACCATCGGCGGGAGATTGCGCTGCTCTTCCACACCGGCGTCGAACGGCAGACGGGAGCCTAACAGCAGCATCCCGTCGATCTGCTTGGTAATTATCAGGTCGATAAAGGTTTTTTCCTGCCGGTTCTGATGGGCGCAGTCGCCGATCAGTACCAGATACCCCTGTTCCGCAGCGGTGATTTCGATACCCCGGATAATCTCGCTGAAAAAGGGATCGCAAATATCCGGCACGATGACCAGAATCGTACGCGACTCGTTGCGTTTCATATTGCGCCCGAGCGACTGCGGTAAATAACCGACTTCAAGCGCCGCCTGTTCCACGCGGTTACGGGTGGTCTGCGAAACCTTATCGGGATTCATTAACGCTCGGGACACGGTTGCCGTTGAAACGTTTGCCTTCAGGGCAACGTCTTTCATCGTGGCGGCAACCACCTGTTTTTTGGGCTTCACCTGTTTTCTCCTCGCTGACTGGCGCAGACACATCCCTTGCGATCTGACATCAGCAACATTTTTAGCAGATAGTCGATGTAGAGAGTTACAGAATTTTCATAAAAAACGTGATGGTTGTTGAATTTTTTCGATCCGTCTCGCAAGAGAAGGCTTAACCTTCAATAGGATCGACGTCGAGAACCCATTTTACCTTGCGCGCTTCCGGCAGCGTATTAATCAGCGCCAGCGTACCGCTGACGATATGCTGTAAGCGAACGCGTGACGGATGTTGCAGCAGGATCTGCCAGCGCCAGCGGCCGCCGCGTTTGGGGGCCAGCGCCGGAACCGGGCCAAGAACCCACAGTTTGTCATCGGCCAGCGGGCTGGCCTGCAATAAATTACGCAATTGCTGTAAGAACAGCGGCGCCTGCTGGTTGGTATGATCTTCGGCGCGAATCAGGACATGGCTGGTCCACGGCGGTAGCTGCATGGTCTGTCGTTCCGCCAGCGCCTGTTCGGCAAAGGCGTCGTAGCCTTTGTACAGCAGGGTTTGCAGCAGCGGATGTTCCGGGTGATGGGTTTGCAGAATCACTTCGCCCTGCTTACCGGCGCGGCCGGCGCGGCCAGAGACCTGGGTATAGAGCTGGGCGAAGCGCTCCGCCGAACGGAAATCGGCGGAAAACAGCGCGCCGTCGACATCCAGTAGCGAAACCAGGGTGACGTCCGGGAAGTGGTGGCCTTTTGCCAGCATCTGCGTGCCGATCAGAATGCGCGCCCCGCCGCGATGGATATCGCTGAGGTGCTGTTCGAGTGCGCCTTTACGGCTGGTGGTATCCCGGTCGACGCGTGAGATCGGCACGCCGGGGAACAGCGGCGCCAGCGCCTGCTCCAGTTGCTCGGTCCCCAGCCCGACCGGCACCAGATGCGTCGAGCCGCAGGAGGGGCACTGACGCGGAATCGGGCGCTGGCTGTCGCAGTGGTGGCACCGCAGATGATGCTGCGCCTGATGCAGGGTGTAGTAGCTGTCGCAGCGCGGGCATTCGGCGATCCAGCCGCAGTCATGGCACAGCAGCGCCGGGGCGAAGCCGCGACGGTTCAAAAACAGAATCACCTGATTATCGGCCTGCAAGTGCTGGCGCATGCGGGCAATCAGCGCCGGAGAGAGACCCGCCTGTAGCTGCTGCCCCTTTAAATCCAGCACGTGCTGCTGGGCCGGACGGGCGTTACCCGCGCGTTTCGTTAACTTCAGCTGGCGATATTTTCCCTGACGAACGTTGTATAAGGTCTCCAGCGCCGGAGTTGCCGAGCCCAGAATAATCGGAATTTGCTCGCTGTGAGCGCGCCAGACCGCCAGGTCGCGGGCATGGTAGCGCCAGCCTTCCTGCTGCTTATAGGAGCTGTCGTGCTCTTCATCGATCACGATGACCCCGAGATCTTTAAACGGAGTAAACAGCGATGAGCGGGTGCCGATGACGATCGCCGCCTCGCCGTTTTTGGCTTTCAGCCAGGCGGAGAGACGCTCGCTATCGTTAAGACCGGAGTGCAGGACCTCAACCGGGGCGTTAAACCGCTGGCGGAAACGGGCGATAGTTTGTGGCGTCAGGCCGATTTCCGGCACCATCACCAGCGCCTGGCGGCCTTGCGCCAGCACGTTTTCCAGCACGCTGAGATAAACCTCAGTCTTTCCGGAACCGGTAATACCTGCCAGTAACCAGGTGGAAAACCGGTCGGACGCGCTGTGGATCGCCCCAACGGCGGTGGCCTGTTCGGTGTTAAGGCGCAGCCGTTCGCCGGGGATGGCAAAGTGGGTTCGCCAGTCGGTGAGGGTCGGAGCTTCGCTTGCCAGCTCGCAAAGCCCTTTACCGCGCAGCGCCTGCAGCGCCGCATCGTTAAATTCCAGCTCCGCAACCTGATGGCGCCAGATTTTCCCCTGGCGTAGGGCGGCCAACGCCTGCTGCTGTTTAGGCGAGCGTTTGAGGCTATTGAGGTCGACGGCCTGGCCCTGTTCGGTTGCGAACCAGTACCACTGCGGCGCCGCGCTGGCCGGTTTACCCTGGCGCAGCATGATCGGTAGCGCGTGGAACAGCACATCGCCGATAGGGTGGTGGTAGTAGTCGGCCGCCCACAGCAGCAGGCGCCAGACGGCAGAAGAAAATACCGGCTCGGCATCGAGCGTTTCGACCACCGGTTTTAGCTCATCCAGCGGCAGCTCGCTGCGCTCGCTGATAGCGGTGACAATCCCAATGCGCTCCTGTTTGCCGAACGGCACCCGCACGCGACAGCCGGCTTTGACGGACATACCTTCAGGTAGCACATAGTCAAAGGTGCGGGGCAGCGGAACGGGCAGGGCAACGTGGGCAACGGGCATGTCATCTTCCTGACTTGAAATCTGGCCGGTTAGTATACACATTGTGATAAGGGCACGCGGATCAGTTTGCATATGCTGGTTAAATTCTGTATGATTCGCCGCCTTTGGTGTGCTTCGTGCGACATCAAACCTATACTTATTACCCGAGAGTTCCGCACGGCGGTCATTGTGCCGGCAGCGTGGAAGGTGACGGGAAATTATTAACATCGCGTGGTGTCTGGCGTTAGGGCTGGAAGAGCGACGCGGCCTTAACTGAGGTTCTCCCATGAAAAAAGATATTCACCCGAAATACGAAGAAATTACTGCTTCTTGCTCTTGCGGTAATGTCATGAAAATCCGTTCTACCGTAGGTCACGACCTGAACCTCGACGTGTGCGGTAAATGCCACCCGTTCTACACTGGCAAGCAGCGTGATGTTGCGACCGGTGGCCGCGTTGACCGCTTCAACAAGCGCTTCAGCGTACCGGGTACCAGCAAGTAAGTTGCTGGAAGAAAAAGCCGCCTCAGGGCGGCTTTTTTTGTTTCTGGCGTCATACGCTGCCCGGCAGCCAGGGCCGAACAGAGACAAAAAAGGGCAGAAGGAAGCTTCTGCCCTTTTTATTTATTGACTTAGTATTCCCACGTATCCGGGTCGATACCCATCTCGCGCATAATCTGTTTCGCCGCTTCCGGAATCTCATCGCTGCGCTCTTTACGCAGGTCTTCATCGTTCGGTAACGGTTGACCGGTAAATGCATGCAGGAACGCTTCACACAGCAGTTCGCTATTGGTGGCGTGACGCAGGTTGTTGACCTGCCGACGCGTGCGTTCATCGGTGAGGATCTTCAACACCTTCAGAGGAATGGATACCGTAATTTTTTTTACTTGCTCACTCTTCTTACCGTGCTCAGCGTATGGGCTGATATATTCGCCGCTCCATTCAGCCATGAGATACCTTTAATCCTCTAGTCATTAGTTAAGGGCCTGAATATCTGTCCGTCATACTGCAAGCTGCCTGTATGACGGGTAGAGAACCCGGACCATAATTGCGCATAGTTTACCGTAGAGGGGGCGTTCTGACACCCGATAAGCCCCTGCCGATGTGCGCTAATGCATATAATTTTAACGGCTATTCGCTGTTTGCTCAATCTATACGCAAAGAAGTTTAGATGTCCAGATGTATTGACGTCTATTGTGACAATGATTACTCTGGTGCCTGACTTTTCACCGATTCAGCCCAGGAACTGCCCAAATGACGCGTAAACAGGCCACCATCGCAGTGCGTAGCGGTTTAAATGACGACGAACAGTACGGCTGCGTTGTCCCGCCGATTCACCTTTCCAGTACCTATAACTTCACCGGCTTTAACGAACCCCGTGCCCACGACTATTCCCGTCGCGGTAACCCAACCCGTGATGTGGTGCAGCGCGCGCTGGCGGAGCTGGAAGGTGGAGCGGGCGCCGTGCTGACCAATACCGGCATGTCGGCAATCCTGCTGGTGACGACCGTGTTCCTGAAACCGGGCGATCTGCTGGTGGCCCCGCACGATTGCTACGGCGGCAGCTATCGCCTGTTTGATAGCCTGGCGAAGCGCGGCTGCTACCGCGTACTGTTTGTCGATCAGAACGATGAGCAGGCGCTGAACGCGGCGCTGGCGGAAAAACCGAAGCTGGTATTAGTCGAAAGTCCAAGTAATCCGTTGCTGCGGGTGGTGGATATTGCGAAAATCTGCGCGCTGGCTCGTGAAGCGGGGGCGGTGAGCGTGGTGGATAACACCTTCCTGAGCCCGGCGTTGCAAAACCCGCTGGCGCTGGGCGCCGATCTGGTTCTGCATTCGTGCACCAAATACCTCAACGGTCACTCCGATGTGGTGGCTGGGGTGGTGATTGCCAAAGATCCGGAGACTGTCACCGAACTGGCATGGTGGGCGAATAACATCGGTGTCACCGGCGGCGCGTTCGATAGCTATCTGCTGCTGCGCGGTTTACGTACGCTCTCTCCGCGTATGGAAGTGGCGCAGCGCAACGCGCTGGCGATTGTCGACTATCTGAAAACCCAGCCGCTGGTGAAAAAACTGTATCATCCGTCTCTGGCGGAGAATCAGGGGCACGAGATTGCTGCGCGTCAGCAAAAAGGTTTTGGCGCGATGTTAAGCTTTGAGCTGGAGGGCGATGAGCAGACATTGCGCCGTTTTCTGAGCGGATTATCGCTATTTACGCTGGCTGAATCGCTGGGGGGCGTAGAAAGTCTGATTTCGCACGCCGCGACGATGACCCACGCAGGCATGGCGCCTGAAGCACGTGCGGCAGCGGGGATTTCAGAAACGCTCCTGCGTATTTCGACCGGTATTGAAGATGGTGAAGATTTAATTGCCGACCTGGAAAATGGCTTCCGGGCAGCAAACGAGGGATAAACATGAGTGTGATTGCGCAGGCAGGGGCGAAGGGTCGTCAGCTGCACAAATTTGGTGGGAGTAGTTTAGCGGATGCGAAATGTTACCTGCGCGTCGCGGGGATCATGACGGAATACTCGCAGGCCGGCGACATGATGGTTGTCTCCGCCGCGGGCAGCACCACCAACCAGCTGATTAGCTGGCTGAAGCTCAGCCAGACCGATCGCCTCTCTGCGCATCAGGTGCAGCAGACGCTGCGCCGTTATCACATCGATCTGATTACCAGCCTGCTGTCAGCGGAGGCCGCTGATACGCTGATCGCGACCTTTATTCACGATCTTGAACGTCTTGCCGGCCTGCTGGATAGTGGCGTGACCGATGCGGTATACGCTGAAGTCGTCGGCCACGGTGAAGTGTGGTCCGCGCGCCTGATGGCGGCGGTCCTCAACCAGCTGGGTCTGGAAGCGGCCTGGCTTGATGCGCGCAGTTTCCTGCGCGCCGAGCGCTCCGCTCAGCCGCAGGTGGATGAAGGTTTATCCTACCCGCTGCTGCAGCAGCTGATGGCGCAACATCCCAATAAACGCCTGGTGGTAACCGGATTTATCGCGCGTAACAACGCCGGTGAAACCGTCCTGCTGGGGCGTAACGGTTCCGACTATTCCGCCACCCAGATCGGCGCTCTGGCGGGCGCCTCCCGCGTGACCATCTGGAGTGACGTTGCCGGAGTCTACAGCGCTGACCCGCGCAAGGTGAAAGACGCCTGCCTGTTGCCGCTGCTGCGTCTCGATGAAGCCAGCGAGCTGGCGCGTCTGGCGGCGCCGGTGCTGCACGCCCGCACGCTTCAGCCGGTCTCCGGCAGCGATATCGATTTGCAATTACGCTGTAGCTATACGCCCGATCAAGGTTCTACGCGTATTGAACGCGTCCTGGCTTCCGGTACCGGCGCGCGCATCGTCACCAGCCACGATGACGTATGCCTGATTGAGTTCCAGGTGCCTGCCGGTCAGGATTTCAAGCTGGCGCACAAGGAGCTGGATCTTATCTTTAAACGCGCCCAGCTGCGTCCGCTGGCGGTGGGCGTGCATGCCGACCGTAAGCTGCTGCAGTTCTGCTACACCTCGGAGGTGGCCGACAGCGCGCTGCGCCTGTTGGATGAAGCCGGTCTGCCGGGTGAACTGCGTCTGCGTCAGAAGCTGGCGCTGGTGGCGATGGTGGGCGCAGGCGTTAGCCGTAACCCGCTGCATTGCCACCGTTTCTGGCAGCAGCTGAAGGGACAGCCGGTTGAGTTTACCTGGCAGTCGGAAGAGGGAATTAGCCTGGTGGCGGTGCTGCGCGCGGGTCCGACGGAAAGCCTGATTCAGGGTCTGCATCAGACTCTGTTCCGCGCGGAGAAACGCATTGGCCTGGTGCTGTTCGGTAAAGGCAATATCGGTTCGCGCTGGCTGGAGCTGTTCGCCCGCGAGCAGACCACGCTCTCTGCCCGCACCGGCTTTGAGTTCGTGCTCGCCGGGGTGGTCGATAGCCGCCGCAGCCTGCTCAACTACCAAGGTCTGGACGCCAGCCGCGCGCTGGCGTTCTTTAATGATGAAGCCGTAGAACAGGATGAAGAGTCGCTGTTCCTGTGGATGCGCGCCCATCCGTATGATGATTTAGTGGTGCTGGACGTCACCGCCAGCGAGCAGCTGGCCGATCAGTACCTCGATTTCGCCAGCCATGGTTTCCACGTGATCAGCGCCAACAAGCTGGCCGGCGCCAGCAGCAGCGACAAATATCGCCAGATTCACGACGCGTTTGAGAAAACGGGCCGCCACTGGCTGTACAACGCCACCGTCGGCGCCGGCCTGCCGGTCAACCACACGGTGCGCGATCTGATTGATAGCGGCGATACCATCCTCGCGCTGAGCGGTATTTTCTCCGGTACGCTCTCCTGGCTGTTCCTGCAGTTTGACGGTAGCGTGCCGTTTACCGATCTGGTCGATCAGGCCTGGCAGCAGGGTCTGACGGAGCCGGACCCGCGCGTTGACCTGGCGGGGAAAGACGTGATGCGTAAGCTGGTTATTCTCGCCCGTGAAGCCGGTTATGACATCGAACCGGATCAGGTACGGGTCGAATCTCTGGTGCCCGCGCATTGCGAAGAGGGGTCCGTCGATCACTTCTTTGAGAATGGCGAGGAGCTGAACGAGCAGATGCTGCAGCGTCTGGAAGCCGCCCGTGAGCTGGGGCTGGTTCTGCGCTACGTAGCGCGTTTTGATGCCAACGGGAAGGCGCGCGTCGGCGTTGAAGCCGTACGTGAGGAGCACCCGCTGGCGGCGCTGCTGCCGTGTGATAACGTCTTCGCCATCGAGAGCCGCTGGTACCGCGATAACCCGCTGGTGATCCGTGGCCCGGGTGCCGGTCGCGATGTCACCGCGGGCGCGATTCAGTCGGATATTAACCGCCTGGCGCAGCTGCTGTAATCCTGACTTTTCATGAGACCAGGCTGCGCCTGGTCTCATGGCGTTAGCGCGCCGCCAACACCTCTTTTGCGGCGAACAGACCATTCAAGGCTGCCGGGAACCCGGCATATACCGCCATCTGCATGATCGTTTCGATAATCTCCTCCTGCGTCAGACCCACGTGTAATCCCGCGGCGATATGTACTTTTAGCTGTGGCGCGGCGTTGCCCAGCGCCGTTAAGGCGGCAATGGTGGCGATTTCACGGCTGCGTAAATCCAGCCCCGGTCTGGCGTAGATATCGCCAAACGGGAACTCAATCAGGTAGCGGGCAAAGTCGGGGGCGATAGCCTGCAGGCTCCTGACGACGGCATCGCCGCCTTTACCGTCAACGCGCCGCAGCATTTCCAGACCGGTGGTATAACGTTCTGATGTCATGACCTTTCCTCTTTATTTTCGTGTGTTGTGAGCAAGGTTAGGGATGTTTAGCGGACTTGAGTAATACCCTTTTCGTGATACCTTTCCGGTATGACAAATTTACACCTCCATGCTCTTGATATCCGTCTGCTGCGCTATTTTGCGGTGGTAGCGGAAGAGAACAATATCAGTCGGGCTGCGCAGCGGTTATTCATCTCCCAGCCGCCGCTGAGCCGCCATATCCGCCATCTGGAAGCGCAGCTGGGAGTCCGGTTGTTTATCCGCCATACCCGGGGGTTGATTCTTACCGGGGATGGCCAGCGGGTGCTGGAGATCGTCCGTCCGCTGCTGGCGTTGCAGGAGCAGACGCTGGGCGCCCTCAGTCAGCTTGCCGATAACCGACAGCAGCCGTTGCGGCTGGGGTTGACCACCGCCTTTGAACAGGGGGTCTTTGCGCCTGTGGAAGCGGCTCTGGGTGGCCATGTCAGCGCGCGACATATCTTTCGCCAGGCTTCGCCCACGCTGGCTCAACAGGTACGTAAAGGTAAGCTGGACGCCGCGCTGGTCGCGCTGCCGCTGGATGCCGAAGGCTTAACGCTTTCCCCCTTGCCCTATCAGGAAGCGCTGATTGTCGCGCTGCCAGCGTCATGGCCGGAGTCCGCTCTGGCGAGCCTGAGCTTAAACGCGCTCAATCATCGTCCGCTGTTTTGGTTTAACCGGGAACGCAACCCGGCCTTTTTTGACGCGACCCGGCGTATTTTCGCGCGTATTGGTTATACGCCCGCGTATGTCGAGGAGCCTGCCGAGCATGATGTGCTGCTGGCGCGCATTGCGCGTGGGGAAGGGATGAACCTGCTTCCGGCGTCCTTTGCCGCAATTCAGCGCCAGGGGGTGGTGTTTCAGCCGCTGGCGGATAGCCGGCTGCGCCTGCCGCTGGGATTATTGACTCGTCCAGGCGATGAGGCTTTGCGCGCGTGGTTGCTTCCGTTCATTGAAGAATCATTACCTTAGCGCCGGATGATATGAATTAATCTCATCTTCGCTGAAGATTCCTCACTCTTTACGCTGATTTTTCTATTGACGCGTGCTCTCTTTTCCGTCATTTTTACATCTGGACGTCTAAACGTATAGAAGTTCGCAGCACAACAAACAATAAATGCGATTGATGAGGTAAGGTATGAGCTTTTTTCACGCCAATCAGCGGGAAGCCCTGAATCAAAGCCTGGCAGAAGTGCAGGGCCAGATTAACGTGTCCTTTGAATTCTTCCCGCCGCGCACCAGTGAAATGGAGCAAACCCTGTGGAAGTCCATCGATCGTTTAAGCAGCCTGAAGCCCAGGTTTGTCTCGGTGACCTATGGCGCCAACTCCGGCGAGCGTGACCGCACCCATAGCATCATCAAAGGCATTAAAGAACGTACCGGTCTGGAAGCGGCCCCGCATCTGACCTGTATCGACGCCAGCCGCGATGAGCTGCGTACGATCGCTCAGGATTACTGGAACAACGGCATTCGCCATATCGTCGCTCTGCGCGGCGACCTGCCGCCGGGTAGCGGTAAACCTGACATGTATGCGGCCGATCTGGTGACGCTGCTGAAAGAGGTCGGGGATTTTGATATTTCCGTTGCGGCTTATCCCGAGGTGCATCCGGAAGCCAAAAGCGCGCAGGCGGATCTGCTGAACCTGAAGCGCAAAGTCGATGCGGGCGCTAACCGCGCGATTACCCAGTTCTTCTTTGATGTTGAAAGCTATCTGCGTTTCCGCGATCGCTGCGTCTCCGCCGGTATCGATGTCGAAATTATCCCGGGCATTCTGCCGGTGTCTAACTTCAAGCAGGCGAAAAAATTTGCCGACATGACCAACGTGCGTATTCCCACCTGGATGTCGAAAATGTTTGAAGGTTTGGATAACGATGCGGAAACTCGTCAACTGGTCGGCGCGAACATCGCCATGGACATGGTGAAGATCCTAAGCCGCGAAGGGGTGAAGGATTTCCACTTCTATACCCTGAACCGCGCTGAGATGAGCTACGCAATTTGCCACACCCTGGGCGTACGCCCGGCGGTGTAAAAAAATGGCCCTCAATGAGGGCCATGGTGTTTTATTCCCACTCATGGAGAAAACGTTGACCGTACCGATCGGCGACCAGTAGCGCGGCGTAGACCTGATCCGCCGTGGCGCCGCCCGGCATATTATGGATAGTTTCTCCCTCTGTGCAGGCGGCTTCCGCCACGGTACGCATCTTGCCCGGAATATCCTCATTTATATCCAGCTGCGCCAGGGCGATCGGCAGGCCGACGCTGTGGCACAGCGCGGCGACGGTTTCGATCTCTTCCACCGGGGCATTTTCCAGTACCAGCTGCGTCAGCGTCCCGAAGGCGACCTTTTCACCGTGATAGTAGTGATGCGCATCCGCAATCGCGGTCAGGCCGTTATGAATCGCGTGGGCCGCCGCCAGGCCGCCGCTTTCAAAGCCGACGCCACTCAGATAGGTATTGGCTTCAATAACTTTCTCCAGCGCCGGCGTGACGACATGCTGCTCCGCCGCCAGCATCGCTTTTTCACCTTCTTCGAGCAGCGTGTTGTAGCACAGTTCAGCCAACGCCAGCGCCGCCTGGGTGCATTTGCCGCCCGCCATCGTCGTGGCGCCGCTGCGTGAACAGGCGCGGGCCTCAAACCAGGTGGCCAGCGCATCACCGATACCGGCAGCCAGCAGGCGTGGCGGCGCACCGGCGACAATCTGCGTATCGACAATCACCATGTTGGGGTTGCGCGGCAGCATCAGGTAGTGGTCAAACTCCCCCTCGTCGGTATAGATAACCGAGAGGGCGCTGCAGGGGGCGTCCGTTGAGGCAATGGTCGGGGCAATGACCACCGGAAGATGCATAAAGTGAGCTAATGCTTTCGCGGTATCCAGCGTTTTCCCGCCGCCGATACCCAGCACCGCATTACAGCGAGCGGCGCTGGCGATTTCACGCAGACGATTGATTTCATTATGCGAACACTCACCGCCAAAGGGAGCGATTTCTGCTACCAGACCGGCATCGGTCAGGCTTTTGCGCAGCTTCTCTTCGGCGAAGCCGAGCACGAATTTGTCGCCCACAATCAGCCAGCATTCGGCCAGCGGTTTGAGATAGTCGCCAAGGCGGGTGATGACGTTCGCACCCTGAATGTATCTGCCCGGGGATTGAATAATGCGATCCATTTGTATTCCTCCTGATGGTCGTGATGCCGCCCTCTGGCGGCACGCCGATCGGGTTACAGGTTCAGATTGCCAAAAGCCTTATTCCAGTCCTGCTCAAACTTCTCTATGGCTGACTCTACCGCGGGAGTGCCGAGCATTTGTTGCGCTACGTCTAAGGGAAGGGTAATCGCCTCACAACCGGTCAGCAGGCAATCCAGCGCCTGGCGCGGAGTTTTAAAGCTGGCGGCCAGCACTTTGCTTTCCGGCGCGTGCTGCTCCAGCAGGGATTGCAGCTCCTGCACCATGCGAATGCCATCACCCCCCTGGGCATCGACGCGGTTGACGTAAGGGGCGACATATCTGGCGCCCGCCAGCGCGGCCAGCAGACCCTGGGACGCGCTGTAGACCGCGGTACCCAGCGTCGGGATGCCCTCTTTCTTCAGCAGTTTGATGGCGGCAAGACCCTCGGCAGTCACCGGAATTTTCACCACAATGCCCGGAACGGCATTGCTCAGGCGTTTGGCTTCAGCAACCATCCCGTCGGCATCGCGGCTCATGGTCTGGGCAAACAGGGTGCCCTCTGGCCCGACGGCTTTTTGCAGGCGCGGCAGAACCTCCCAGATCGGCGTTTTACCGGCGGCGATAATGCTCGGGTTGGTGGTGACCCCGGCCAGCGGATAGATGCGTGCCAGGCGTTCAACTTCTGCTACGTTCGCGGTGTCCAGATAGAGTTCCATAGCCTTTCCTCGATTCTCAATTCAGTGATGTTGAGGTAAGGATACGGCCTGTCGCCGGCGGCTCGCCAGATGACAAATTTGCCAAAAACTGGATAAATGTACGCATTGCGGCTAAGGATGATTTAGATCACGTTTTCCCGCTACTCCTGGCGATTACCGGGGGAGGGCTGCGGCACTACCATTGCGTACTTACAAAAATCTAGTTTCTGCCTGGCGCTGTTTTTCCGTTAACTGGCTGTGATACTGGCGGCGATATTCCGATGGCGAGCGCTCGGTATTTTTACGAAACAGACGGCAGAAATAGTTACTGTCGGCGAAGCCGCAGGCATGCGCGACATCCTTGACCTTCATATCATGGCCCTTTAACAGCATCCGCGCCTGTTCGAGGCGGATGTGATTCAGGTACTCGTTAAATCCCATGGGGCCGCATTTCTGGAACAGGTGGGAGAGATAGTTGGGCGAGAGATAAAATTCCTGGGCCACCGATTCCCGGCTTAACGGCTCGGCGAAATGGCTGTCGATATATTTACGGATAGCCTCGAAGAGCGCCTGGCTGCGGGAAGCGGTTTGCACCTGGCTGCCGAGCAGATCGGTACAGTGGCTCAGCAGGCTGATGACGATCCAGCGGGCGGTATGCTGTTCCCGGGGCTGCATCTGCATCTCATTGAGCGCCTGCAGCAGAAAGGATCCCACCCGCGGGCCGCGGCGGGGAATCTGCAGCTTTTCCTCAACGTTCAGCGTCTTGCCGTTCCAGCGTTTGACCGTGAACTCTAACTGCTGCTTGCCAAATACGATGCTCAGGGTGGCGCAGGGGGTGTGCCAGCGGGGAAAATTCCAGCGGCCCGCGGCGACAAACAGCACGTCATATTGGGTAAGCATCGGCGGATCGGCCTTGACGCCAGCATCGCTCAGCTGCCCTTCCAGCACGATTTCGAGGCGCGGAAAGTCAACCTGCGACACATTATCGGCAAGCGGGCGGTTTTCCGTGGCAAAAAATATCTTGCGGAGAGCCGCCGGGCCTTTGATTAACGTGTCGATGAGTTGATTGAGATCGGTATCCATTCTTGCTCCGGAGAAGGCGCCACGTTTTTATCATACCGGAGAGTGCGGAAAGGGCAAAAGTCACGGCAAGCGCGGGTCAACGGTATTGCACGACGTGTATGATATGTTATATCGTAACATTTCATTGCAAAAGTTAACTCAGGAGAGAGTGATGACCAGAAAGAGTTCTGCCCTTGCGCTGGGTATCGGCATGCTGTTGGCCGCTACCCAGACCTTTGCTCACGGCCACCATAGCCATGGACCCGCGCTAACGGAGGCGGAGATTAAGGCGAGCGAAGGCGTTTTTGCCGATAAAGACGTCAGGGACCGGGCGCTAAGCGACTGGGACGGGATCTGGCAGTCGGTGAATCCGTATCTGCTCAATGGCGATCTGGATCCGGTACTGGAGCAAAAAGCGAAAAAAGCGGGCGGCAAGAGCGTGGCTGAATATCGGGAGTACTATAAGAAAGGCTATGCCACCGATGTAGACCAGATTGGTATTGAAGATAACGTGATGGAGTTCCACGTTGGCAAAACCGTCAATGCCTGCCAGTACGCCTATTCCGGCTATAAGATCCTGACCTATGCTTCCGGCAAGAAGGGCGTGCGCTATCTGTTCGAATGCCAGCAGGCGGACTCGAAAGCGCCGAAGTTCGTGCAGTTCAGCGACCATATTATCGGCCCGCGGAAATCGCAGCACTTCCACATTTTTATGGGGAATGACTCGCAGGAGGCGTTACTGAAAGAGATGGATAACTGGCCGACCTATTATCCTTATGCTCTGCATAAAGAGCAGATTGTCGACGAGATGCTGCATCATTAATAAAAATCCCCGGTCAGCGCGATGCCGACCGGGGATACGGGGCCCGGATACGGCGTGAGCGCCGCTATCCGGGTTTATAAAGCCGATAAATTAACCGGTGTTACGCATGCCGGCGGCAACGCCCGCGATGGTGACCATCAGCGCCTGTTCGACGCGCGGATCGGGCTCTTTACCTTCCTCTTCCGCCAGACGCGAACGGTGCAGCAGTTCCGCCTGCAGGACGTTCAGCGGGTCGGTATAGATGTTACGCAGCTGAATGGACTCCGCAATCCACGGCAGGTCGGCCATCAGGTGGGAATCGTTCGCGATATCCAGGACCACATTAATCCCGGAGGACAGCAGCTCGCGCAGCTCCTCGCCCAGGCCCCACAGTTCGGGTTTCACCAGACGCTGATCGTAGTATTCCGCCAGCCACAGGTCGGCTTTCGAGAACACCATCTCCAGCATGCCGAGGCGGGTAGAGAAGAACGGCCAGTCGCGGCACATGGTCTCCAGCTCGCTCTGCTTGCCATCTTCCACCACCTTCTGCAACGCGGTGCCCGCGCCCAGCCAGGCCGGCAGCATCAGGCGGTTCTGAGTCCAGGCGAAGATCCAGGGAATCGCGCGCAGGGATTCTACGCCACCGGTTGCACGGCGTTTTGCCGGGCGTGAGCCAAGCGGCAGTTTACCCAGTTCCTGCTCCGGCGTTGCCGAACGGAAATAAGGAACGAAATCTTTATTTTCACGCACGTAGCCGCGGTACATTTCACAGGAAATGTCGGAGAGCTCGGCCATGATATGACGCCACTCCGGTTTGGGTTCCGGCGGCGGCAGCAGGTTGGCCTCCAGCACGGCGCTGGTATACAGCGACAGACTGCTGATAGTGACTTCTGGCAGACCGTACTTAAAGCGGATCATCTCGCCTTGTTCCGTGACGCGCAGGCCGCCTTTCAGGCTTCCCGGCGGCTGAGAAAGCAGCGCGGCGTGTGCCGGCGCGCCGCCGCGACCGATGGAACCCCCACGACCGTGGAACAGGGTCAGTTCAATACCGGCTTTTTCGCAGGTCTTGATCAGCGCGTCCTGTGCCTGATACTGCGCCCAGGAGGCGGCCATCACGCCGGCATCTTTCGCCGAGTCGGAATAGCCAATCATGACCATCTGTTTGCCCTGAATAAACCCACGATACCAGTCGATATTCAGCAGCTGGGTCATAACGTCATTGGCGTTATTCAGATCGTCCAGGGTTTCAAACAGCGGGGCGACCGGCAGCGCGAAGCCAATACCGGCCTCTTTCAGCAACAGGTGAACCGCCAGCACGTCGGACGGGGTTTTCGCCATTGAGATCACGTACGCGGCGATAGATCCGTGCGGCGCTTCGGCGATCACTTTGCAGGTGTCGAGTACTTCACGGGTTTCGTTGCTCGGCTCCCACTGGCGTGGCAGCAGCGGACGTTTGGAGTTCAGTTCGCGGATCAGGAATGCCTGCTTGTCGGCTTCCGACCAGCTTTCGTAATCGCCGATACCGAGATAACGGGTCATCTCGCCCAGCGCTTCGGTATGACGGGTGCTTTCCTGACGAATGTCGATACGTACCAGCGGTACGCCGAAAGATTTCACGCGGCGCAGGGTATCTAGCAGTTCACCGTTGGCGATAATGCCCATGCCGCAGGACTGCAGCGACTTATAGCAGGCGTAAAGCGGTTCCCACAGCTGCTCGTTCTGGGTTATCAGGCCAGCAGGTTTCGGTAGTTTCTGCCCTTTCAGGCGCGCTTCCAGCCAGACCTGCGTTTCCATCAGCTGGGTACGCAGCTTTTTCATCAGGTAGCGATACGGTTCCTGCGCGCCTTCCGCGCCGGCCAGTTCGCGCAGTTCGTCGGTACATTCGACCATCGACAGTTCAGAAATCAGCAGCTGAATATCTTTCAGGAACAGGTCGGTTGCTTTCCAGCGGCTCAGCAGCAACACCTGACGGGTGATATCGGCGGTCACATTTGGGTTACCGTCACGGTCACCGCCCATCCAGGAGGTGAAGCGTACCGGTACGAAGTCAACCGGCAGCTGATAGTTGAGGTTCTCTTCCAGCTGCTCATTCATCTCGCGCAGGTAGTTTGGCACCCCTTCCCACAGGCTGTTTTCAACAACGGCAAAACCCCATTTTGCTTCATCAACCGGGGTTGGGCGGTACTTACGGATTTCGTCCGTATGCCATGACTGGGCGATCAGCTGGCGCAGACGGCGCATCAGCTGATGATGTTCGTAATCCGCGATATCTTTGTTATCAAGCTGCTTCAGGCAGTTGTTCACTTCCACCATTTTGTGGATCAGCGTACGGCGGGTGATCTCGGTGGGGTGAGCGGTTAATACCAGCTCCAGAGACAGGGACTCCACCGCTTTTTTAATGGTGTCTTCGTTGAGATGGGGTTGGTCTTTGAGTTTTCGCAGGGTGCGGGCAATCACTTCCGGATTGCTGGCCGCTTCGCCGTTTGGCGAAATGCTATGGTATTGCTCCGCCGTATTCGCCAGGTTCAGAAACTGGCTGAAAGCGCGTGCGACCGGCAGCAGCTCGTCGTTGGACAAATTTTGCAGCGTGGTGAGCAGTTCCTGGCGATTGGCTTCATTGCCGGCGCGAGAAGACTTGGACAATTTACGGATAGTTTCGACACGATCAAGAATGTTCTCTCCCAGTGCATCCTTGATGGTATCGCCTAGCACCTTACCGAGCATACTGACATTACTACGCAAAGCGGAATATTGTTCGTTCATGTTACCCCAGACACCCCATCTCATTTTATTTTGTTATATCCGGTACTCTGCAGCGGTGAGCAGCGGATAAGCAGCCGTCTTTTATAAAGCCACGTAAAAACCCCCACGTCAATTGTTGCGAAATCGCTTCAGCAAACGAATAAATGGCGGCAATTTGCGAAATTTAACTCAGGCGTCGCCTGATAAGCGTTGCTTATGGAAATGTGACAAATATCACCGTCCCGCCCCGGCTGAAAGAGGCGGGAGCGGGCTGTTTTAATGCCAGCAGAAATGATGCACGACCTGGGCGATCAGCTCCCGGGTCGGCTTAATAAAGCGGGTTTCCAGATATTCATCCGGCTGGTGGGCCTGATTAATGGAACCGGGGCCTAAAACCAGGGTCGGGCACAGCGTCTGAATAAACGGCGCTTCGGTACAGTAGTTCACCACCTCGGTTTGCGCGCCGAGCAGCTTTTCGACCACCTGAACCAGCTGATGATCCGGTGGGCATTCATAGCCAGGAATCGGCGGATGCAGCTCGGAGACGGTCAGGCGGCCCGGCCAGCGTTCGCTCACCGGCGCCAGCGCTTCATCCAGCAGTCCGTTGAGATCGTTGAGAGTCATACCCGGCAGCGGGCGAATATCCATATGCAGCTCGCAGCAGGCGCAGATGCGGTTTGAGGCGTCGCCGCCGTGCAGCGATCCGAGGTTGAGCGTTGGGTACGGCACGGTGAAAGCAGCGTAGTGATAGCGTTCTTTCAGCGAATCGCGCAGCTGCATGATACGACCAATGGCATCATGCATTAATTCGATGGCGTTCACCCCGCGTGCGGGATCGCTGGAGTGGCCGGACTGGCCCTGAACGCGCACGGCGGTGGAGATATGGCCTTTATGCGCCCGTACCGGCTGCAGAGAGGTGGGTTCACCGATAATGGCGCAGTCCGGGCGCAGCTGCGTGGTTTCGGCAAAGTAGCGGGCGCCGGCCATGCTGGTCTCTTCATCGGCGGTAGCCAGGATGTAGAGCGGTTTTTTCAGCTTACTGACGTCAACATCGCGCAGGGCATCGAGAATAAAGGCGAAGAAGCCTTTCATGTCGGCGGTGCCGAGACCGTACAGCTTATTGTCGTGTTCGGTGAGCACAAAGGGATTGCGAGTCCAGCGGCCGTCGTCAAACGGCACGGTATCGGTATGCCCGGCGAGCAGCAGGCCGCCGGCACCGTGGCCGGTACTGGCCAGCATGTTGAATTTATTGCGCGTATCCGGTACCGGCTGAACTTCGACATTGAAGCCAATTTCGCGGAACCAGCCAGCCAGTAAATTGATTAAAGTCTCATTGCTTTGATCCAGCGCCTCTTCGGTTGCGCTGATGGAAGGTGTGGCGATCAATGCGCGGTAAATCTCGATAAAGGGCGGTAAATTGTTTTTCATTGTTGACACACCTCGGGTCATGATAGTATCAATATTCATGCAGTATTTATGAATAAAAATACATTATCGTTGAGCGTAAGAAAACCCACAGAATGTAGGGCCAGGCTCTTACGGCTTAACAGGGTGAGGAAGAGTGACGCTTCCTGGGCAAATATGACGTAAGAAGGTGAAGAGCCCCGATGTTGAATACGCTGATTGTGGGTGCCAGCGGTTATGCCGGCGCAGAGCTAGTGACCTATGTAAATCGCCATCCTCATATGACCATAACCGCTTTGACGGTCTCCGCGCAAAGCAATGATGCAGGGAAATTCATTTCCGATTTGCATCCGCAGCTGAAAGGCATCGTGGATTTGCCGCTGCAGCCGATGTCAGATATCAGCGAATTTAGCGCCGGGGTGGATGTGGTCTTCCTCGCGACCGCCCATGAAGTGAGCCACGACCTGGCGCCGCAGTTCCTTGCCGCAGGCTGCGTGGTGTTTGACCTGTCCGGTGCCTTTCGCGTCAACGACGGCGCGTTCTATGAAAAATATTACGGCTTTACTCATCAGCATCCGGAGCTGCTCGAGCAGGCGGTCTATGGTCTGGCCGAGTGGAGCGTCGACAAACTGAAAGAGGCGAATTTAGTCGCCGTCCCGGGCTGTTATCCGACGGCGGCTCAGCTGTCGTTAAAACCGCTGATCGATGCGGGGCTGCTGGATCTTACCCAGTGGCCGGTGATCAACGCGACCAGCGGCGTCAGCGGCGCGGGTCGTAAAGCGGCGATCGGCAATAGCTTCTGTGAAGTGAGCCTGCAGCCGTACGGCGTGTTTAATCATCGCCACCATCCGGAAATCTCGACCCATCTTGGCGCGGAGGTGATTTTCACCCCGCATCTCGGCAACTTTAAGCGTGGGATTCTGGAAACCATCACCTGCCGTCTGCAGCCTGGCGTCAGCAAAGAGCAGATTGCCGACGCTTTCCAACAGGCCTATGCCGATAAACCGCTGGTGCGTTTATACGATAAAGGCGTTCCCGCATTGAAAAACGTCGTAGGTCTGCCATTCTGTGATATCGGTTTTGCGGTTCAGGACCAACATATTATCGTCGTAGCGGCAGAAGATAATCTGCTGAAAGGCGCGGCGGCGCAGGCAGTCCAGTGCGCGAATATTCGTTTCGGCTTTGCTGAGACGCAGTCTCTTATTTAAGGTGTGATGATGAACCCATTAATTATCAAACTCGGCGGCGTGTTACTCGATAGCGAAGAGGCGCTGGAGCGCCTGTTTACCGCGCTGGTTAACTACCGTGAAACGCATCATCGCCCGCTGATTATTGTGCACGGCGGCGGCTGTGTGGTAGATGAGCTGATGAAACAGCTCAATCTGCCGGTGAATAAGAAAAATGGTCTGCGGGTCACGCCAGCGGATCAAATCGATATTATTACCGGCGCGCTGGCGGGGACCGCCAATAAGACGCTGCTGGCATGGGCGAAAAAACATCATCTTGCTTCGGTGGGTCTGTTCCTCGGCGATGGCGATAGCGTTAAGGTGACTCAGCTTGATGAAGAGCTGGGCCACGTTGGCCTGGCGCAGCCGGGTTCGCCGGCCCTGATTAACACGCTGCTGGCGGGCGGCTACCTGCCGGTGGTCAGCTCTATCGGCGTGACGGATGAAGGGCAACTGATGAACGTGAACGCTGACCAGGCGGCCACCGCGCTGGCGGCGACGCTCGGCGCGGACCTGATCCTGCTTTCCGATGTCAGCGGCATTCTCGATGGCAAAGGCCAGCGTATTGCGGAAATGACCGCCGCGAAGGCGGAGCAGCTGATCGAACAAGGCATTATTACCGACGGGATGATCGTCAAGGTAAATGCCGCGCTGGATGCCGCGCGTACCCTCGGTCGCCCGGTGGATATCGCCTCCTGGCGCCATGCGGAGCAACTGCCGGCATTGTTTAACGGTACGCCTATCGGTACGCGTATTCTGGCCTGATATTTAATTATCTTGAAGACCGGGCAGCCGATGGCTTCCCGGTAGAAATAAACCAATTTGAAGGAAGCACACTATGGCACTCTGGGGCGGGCGTTTTACTCAGGCAGCAGATCAGCGGTTCAAACAGTTCAACGACTCTTTGCGCTTCGACTATCGCCTGGCGGAGCAGGATATCGTTGGCTCTGTCGCCTGGTCTAAAGCGCTGGTGACGGTGGGGGTGCTCACTGCCGCCGAGCAGCAGCAGCTCGAAGAGGCGTTAAGCGTGCTACTGGAAGAGGTGCGGGCTAATCCGCAGCAAATCCTGGAAAGCGACGCGGAAGATATTCACAGCTGGGTGGAAGGCAAGCTGATCGATAAAGTGGGCCAGTTGGGTAAGAAGCTGCACACCGGGCGTAGCCGTAACGATCAGGTGGCAACCGATCTCAAGCTGTGGTGCAAGGATACGGTCGCGGAGCTGCTCTCCGCGAACCGTCAGCTGCAAAGCGCGCTGGTGGATACCGCACAGAACAACCAGGATGCGGTGATGCCGGGTTATACCCACCTGCAGCGTGCGCAGCCGGTCACCTTCGCTCACTGGTGCCTGGCCTATGTTGAGATGCTGGCCCGTGATGAAAGCCGTCTGCAGGATGCCCTGAAACGCCTGGACGTCAGCCCTTTGGGCTGCGGCGCGCTGGCAGGAACCGCCTACGACATCGACCGTGAGCAGCTGGCCGGCTGGCTGGGTTTTGCTTCCGCGACCCGCAATAGCCTGGATAGCGTTTCCGACCGCGATCATGTTCTGGAACTGCTTTCCGCTGCGTCGATTGGGATGGTTCATCTGTCCCGCTTCGCCGAAGACCTGATTTTCTTTAATACTGGCGAAGCCGGTTTTATTGAGCTGTCCGATCGCGTCACTTCCGGCTCTTCCCTGATGCCACAGAAAAAGAACCCTGATGCGCTCGAGCTGATCCGCGGTAAATGCGGCCGCGTCCAGGGGGCGCTGACCGGCATGATGATGACCCTGAAAGGTCTGCCGCTGGCATACAACAAAGATATGCAGGAAGATAAAGAAGGGTTGTTCGATGCGCTCGACACCTGGCTTGATTGCCTGCATATGGCGGCGCTGGTGCTGGATGGCATTCAGGTCAAACGCCCGCGTTGCGAAGAAGCGGCGCAGCAGGGGTATGCGAATGCCACCGAGCTGGCGGATTACCTGGTAGCGAAAGGAGTGCCGTTCCGCGAAGCGCACCATATTGTAGGGGAAGCGGTTGTCGAAGCTATCGCGCAGGGTAAACCGCTGGAAGAGCTGGCCCTCGCTGACCTGCAGAAATTTAGCCGCGTGATTGCCGACGATGTCTATCCGATTCTGTCGCTGCAGTCCTGCCTCGATAAGCGCTCGGCAAAAGGCGGCGTCTCACCGAAGCAGGTTGCGCAGGCGATGGCTGACGCCAGACAGCGTCTGGTGTAAATCCTGGCTTTCCGGGGTAAGACGAACGGGATAAAGGAATAAAACAGGCTCGGGCTCTGCCCGGGCTTTTTTATGCAAAAAAAAGCGGACACAAGGTCCGCAAAAGTTCACGTTGGCTTTAGTTGTTCGGGTAGGGAAAGTGGTGAGACGTTCAGGTGATTTTCTGACCTTCGCCTCGTTTCTGGGTTTATTATTGAACAGAAACCTTGATAGGGATAATCGTTCGTTGCTATGCTATCTATCGCCATGAACTATCATGGCGACGGAGGATGAATAATGAATATTCGCGATCTTGAATACCTGGTTGCGCTAGCCGAGCACCGCCACTTCCGGCGTGCGGCGGACTCCTGCCACGTCAGCCAACCCACGCTTAGCGGGCAAATCCGCAAGCTGGAGGATGAACTGGGGGTTATGCTGCTGGAGCGCACCAGCCGTAAGGTGCTGTTTACCCAGGCCGGACTGTTGCTGGTGGATCAGGCGCGTACCGTGTTACGCGAAGTCAAAGTGCTCAAGGAAATGGCAAGTCAACAGGGCGAGACCATGTCCGGGCCGCTGCATATTGGCCTGATTCCGACCATTGGCCCGTATCTGTTGCCACAAATAATCCCGATGCTGCACCAGACTTTTCCAAAGCTGGAAATGTACCTGCATGAAGCACAAACGCATCAACTGCTGGCTCAGCTGGACAGCGGTAAGCTTGACTGCGCGATCCTCGCGCTGGTGAAAGAGAGCGAGGCCTTTATCGAGGTGCCGCTGTTTGATGAGCCGATGATGCTGGCAATCTATGAAGATCACCCGTGGGCCAATCGTGACCGCGTGCCGATGTCAGATTTGGCCGGGGAAAAACTGCTGATGCTGGAAGACGGCCACTGTCTGCGCGATCAGGCAATGGGCTTCTGTTTTGAGGCCGGTGCGGATGAAGATACCCATTTTCGTGCCACCAGTCTTGAAACGCTGCGCAACATGGTTGCCGCAGGCAGCGGCATCACGCTGCTGCCGGCGTTAGCGGTGCCGCAGGAGAGAAAACGCGATGGCGTGGTGTATATTCCGTGCATTAAGCCGGAACCGAGACGTACCATCGGGCTGGTTTACCGTCCGGGTTCGCCGCTGCGCAGCCGCTATGAGCATCTGGCGGAGGCCATCCGCAGTACTATGGATGGCCATTTCGACAGCGCGTTAAAACAGGCGGTTTAAGCCATTTAACGCAGCGACCCGATAGGCTTCCGCCATGGTCGGGTAGTTAAAGGTGGTGTTAACGAAGTACTCAATGGTGTTACCGCCACCTTTCTGCTCCATAATCGCCTGGCCGATATGAATAATCTCGGCCGCGCGTTCGCCAAAGCAGTGAATCCCCAGGATCTCTTTCGTCTCCCGATGGAACAGAATCTTCAGCGTCCCCACGCTCATCCCAACGATTTGCGCTCGCGCCAGATGTTTAAACTGCGCGCGGCCCACTTCGTATGGCACTTTCATCGCCGTCAGCTGTTGCTCGGTTTTACCCACCGAGCTGATTTCCGGAATGGTGTAGATGCCGGTCGGGATATCTTCAATCAGGTGGGCTGAAGCCTCGCCTTTAATCAACGCCTGTGCGGCGATGCGGCCCTGATCGTAGGCCGCTGAAGCCAGGCTCGGGTAGCCGATGACGTCGCCGACGGCATAGATATGCGGTAGCGCGGTCTGGTACATGCTGTTGACCTTGAGCTGGCCGCGGCTATCGGTTTGCAGGCCGATATTTTCCAGCGCCAGGGAATCGGTATTACCGGTACGACCGTTGGCATACAGCAGACAGTCCGCCTTCAGCTTTTTGCCCGATTTCAGATGCATGATCACGCCATCATCGACGCCTTCAATTTTCTCGTACTCTTCGTTGTGACGAATCACCACGCCGCTATTCCAGAAGTGATAGGAGAGGGAGTCGGACATCTCCTGGTCGAGGAACGCCAGAAGACGGTCGCGGGTGTTGATCAGATCCACCTTCACTTCCATCCCGCGGAAAATCGACGCGTATTCGCAGCCAATGACCCCGGCACCGTAAATGATCACATGGCGCGGTTCGTGCTGAAGGCTGAGGATGGAGTCGCTGTCGTACAGGCGCGGGTGGGAAAAATCGACATCCGCCGGGTGATACGGGCGCGAGCCGCAGGCGATGACGAATTTCTCGGCGGTAACCGTCTCGACGGTACCATCGTGACATTCCAGGGCCAGTGTGTGTTCATCAACGAAGTGCGCGTTGCCCTGCAGAATTTCGCAGTGGTTGCGCTCATAGAAACCCTGACGCATATGGGTTTGCTGGTTAATGACGCTGTCGGCATGGTTAAGAATGTCGGCGAAGGAAGAACGAAGAAGGCGGGAGTGGTCGCTGTAGAGGGGGTTCTGGTTAAACTCGATAATACGGCTGACGGCATGGCGGAGTGCTTTCGACGGGATGGTGCCCCAATGGGTACAACCACCGCCGACGTTATGATAGCGCTCGATAACGGCAACGCGCGCTCCCTGCTTAACCAGTCCCATGGCGGCGCCTTCGCCGCCAGGGCCGGAACCAATCACTATTGCATCATAATCCCAAGAGTGTGACATGGCATTACTCACCTGTTTTATACATAAAATAAACACGATGATAACATTCGCCGCAGTTTAACCCAATTATCGTTGTGCTTTTTTGCGGCATAAAAGCAGAATCGGCTCGTAAACAATCATTCACAAAGCAGTGTAAACCGATTAGTTTTAATCTCTGGTATAGTGCCAGCAGGGCTATTGGAAGGATTCAGACAACGTGATGGGTGTAAGAGCGCTACAAAAAGAGAAAACCCGGCGTTCGCTGGTAGAAGCGGCATTCAGTCAGCTTAGCGCTGAACGCAGTTTTGCCAGCTTGAGCTTGCGTGAAGTCGCGCGCGAAGCGGGGATTGCACCGACATCTTTTTATCGCCATTTTCGTGATGTCGATGAGCTAGGTTTGACGATGGTCGACGAGAGCGGACTCATGCTACGCCAGCTAATGCGCCAGGCGCGGCAGCGCATTGCCAAAGGCGGCAGCGTGATACGCACCTCCGTCTCCACATTTATGGAATTTATTGGCAATAACCCAAACGCTTTCCGCCTGCTGCTGCGGGAACGTTCTGGCACTTCCGCGGCGTTTCGTGCCGCCGTGGCGCGCGAGATTCAGCATTTCATCGCGGAACTTGCCGACTATTTAGAAATCGAAAATCATATGCCGCGCGCCTTTACCGAAGCGCAGGCTGAAGCTATGGTCACCATCGTTTTCAGCGCCGGCGCTGAAGCGCTGGACGTCGGTCTGGAACAGCGCCGACAGCTGGAGGAGCGGCTGGTACTGCAGCTCAGAATGATCTCGAAAGGCGCGTATTACTGGTATCGCCGCGAACAAGAAAAAATGTCACATCATTCCGAATAACGTGAAGGACGAGCAATGAAACACTCAGTTCAAGATAAAGGTACGCTGTTGCTGGCACTGATCGCTGGTTTGTCCATAAATGGAACCTTCGCCGCGCTGTTCAGCTCGATTGTTCCCTTTTCCCTGTTCCCGATTCTGTCCCTGCTGCTGACGATTTACTGCCTGCATCAGCGCTACCAGAATCGTAGTATGCCCGTGGGGTTGCCGGGCCTGGCGGCCGCCTGCTTTATTCTGGGCGTTCTGCTTTATAGCACCGTGGTGCGTGCGGAGTATCCGGACATCGGTTCTAACTTCTTCCCGGCGGTACTGTCGGTCATCACCGTGTTCTGGATTGGCTACCGGATACGTAACCGTAAGGATGCGGCGGCGGAGTAATTCTGCTGCGCTAACCCGGCAAACATCGCGTTGCCGGGTTTCTCTCCTGGCGTCTTACTTCTTCGTTAACAGCACGCCACATTCCATATGATGGGTATACGGGAACTGATCGAACAGCGCCAGGCGAGTGACGTTGTGGGTCTGACTTAAGGTTTCCAGGTTGTGGCACAGGGTCTGCGGATTGCAGGAGATATACAGAATTTGCGGGTACGCCTGCACCATCTTCTCGGTTTCGCTATCCAGCCCGCTGCGCGGCGGATCGACGAAAATCGTCTCACACTGATAGCTTTGCAGGTCGATACCCTGCAGGCGGTTAAACTCCCGTACGCCGTTCATCGCCTGCGTAAACTCTTCTGCCGCCATCCGGATAATCTGCACGTTATCAATATGGTTAGCCGCGATGTTGTACTGCGCCGCCGCGACGGAAGGTTTGGCGATTTCCGTAGCCAGGACGCGATTAAAATTGCGCGCCAGCGCCAGCGAGAAATTACCGTTGCCGCAGTACAGCTCGAGTAAATCCCCCGTCGCTCCTGCGGTGGCATCCAGCGCCCACTCCAGCATCTGAATATTCATGGCGGCATTCGGCTGGGTGAAGCTGTTTTCTACCTGACGATAGATCATTTCACGGCCAGCCACCGGCAGGCGCTCATCAATATAGTCCTGATCGAGCTCGATTTTGGTTTTGGTGGCCCGGCCAATCAGATGCACGTTGAGGTTTTGCGCACGCAGCGCATCGCGTAATGCTTCGGCCTGCTGACGCCACGCGTCGTCGAGCTTTTTATGATACAGCAGCGACACCACGGCCTGATTGCTCATGGTCGTCAGATAGTCGACCTGGAACAGCTTATGGCGCAAAACCGGGTTGTTGCGCACGCCGTCGAGTATTGCGGTCATCAGCTGATTAATCAGCTCGCTGGCCGCCGGGAAGCTGTCTACGCGAATCCGGGACTTCGTCTGCGGATCGAACATAATGTGGTACAGGTCGTCGCCATCGTGCCACAGGCGAAACTCCGCGCGCATACGATAATGGCTGACCGGCGAACGAAACACCTCCGGAACCAGCGCGGCAAAAGGCGCCATCATTTTTTGCAGACGAACGACTTTTTCTGCCAGCTGCGCTTCATATTGTTCGGTGGGGAGGTGTTCGGGGGTCATGATGCATCCTGAGTAAAATAAGTACGCGGGGATTGTAGGGAAAGCGTCGGGGATGTCCAGCCCAGATAAGGGATCAAATATAATTATAGAAGTCTGGACATCTATATGTTGCTAATTATAGCATTGTGTAACCGGTCCTGTGAGTTAAAAGGGAACCCAGTGTAAATCTGGGGCTGACGCGCAGCGGTAAGGATGGTGGGATGAACGCATTGTGCAGACACTGCCGATATTTGGTGGGAAGTCTTCATCCATAACACGCCCCAAGCCCGAAGACCTGCCGGAATACGTCGCATTTGGTTTCTATCATCGCGTGCTACTGATGAAACCCGCGGCATCCTTTATATGTTACGGATGCTTTTACAATGATTAAAAAAGCTTCGCTGATGACGGCTCTCTCCGTCACGGCATTTTCCGGCTGGGCGCAAGACAGCCATTCAGATACGTTAGTAGTGACAGCAAATCGCTTTCAACAGCCGGTCAATACGGTTCTTGCGCCGACCGATGTGGTCACCCGGGAAGATATCGAACGCTGGCAGGCAAAAAATCTCAATGATGTGATGCGGAGATTGCCGGGGGTGGACATCGCCCAGAATGGCGGGATGGGGCAATCTTCTTCTCTGTTTATTCGCGGTACAGAAGCCAAACAGGTACTGGTGCTGGTAGACGGCGTTCCCATGTCCCGCCCTGGCATTACCAATAACCCCGATCTGAACCAAATTCCGCTTTCGCTGGTACAGCGTGTGGAATATATCCGCGGCCCGCGTTCAGCGATTTATGGCTCCGGTGCGATGGGAGGGGTGATTAACGTCATCACCCATTCTGATAAGGAACAATCTAAGATCACCGCCGGCGTCGGTTCGAAAGGTTACCAGCAATATGATGGCACCCTGCGCCAGCGCTTTGGGGATACTGTCGCGACGGTCGCAGGTTCTTATGAGGGAAATAAGGGCTTTAACGTCCAGCCTGGCTCAACCTGGGATCACGACCAGGACCGCGATGGCTTCCGCAGTAAAGCGTTCTGGGGCAGCCTTGAGCATAAATTTAACGATAACTTTGCCGGTTTCTTCCGCGGTCGTAGTTATACCAATAACACTGATTACGATCTGGGAAGCCCGCCCTACAGCCCATCCTACAGCGCAGATGAGGAACAACTCTATAACCAGAGTTGGGATGCGGGCCTGACCTTTAATTCCGGGATCTACTCTTCGCAACTTATTGCCAGTTACCAGAAGGTCAAAGACTACAACTACAGCAGTATTTATGGCCGTTATAATGATGGCACCACGCTCGATCGCATGACTCAGCGTAATCTGCAGTGGGGAAACAACTTTATTGTCGGTCATGGCTCGGTGAGTGCGGGTGTCGACTGGCAGCAGCAGCGTCTGACCTCGTCGGACACGGTGCTATCGGATACCTACAAGCGCGATAACACGGGCCTTTATTTGACCGGACAGCAGCAGTTTGGCGATGTGACTCTTGAAGCCTCTGGCCGTGAAGACCATGACGAACAGTTTGGCTGGCACGGAACCTGGCAGACCACCGCCGGTTGGGAGTTCGTTGAAAACTATCGCGTGACGCTCGGCTATGGTACCGGCTTCCTTGCTCCTTCCCTGGGACAACAGTTTGGATCCACCCGTTTTGGTATCAACTCAAACCCAAACCTGAAGCCTGAAGAGTCGAAACAATGGGAAGCAGGGCTTGAAGGGATCACCGGCCCGCTGGACTGGCGCCTGTCCGCGTATCACTACAAGATTACTAACCTGATTACCTATTACTCAGACCCTGTCACCTATGAAGGTGAGTATGACAATATCAACGCCGCAACGATTAAAGGGGTTGAATGGACAGGGAGTGTGGATACCGGCATTTTCAGCCATCGCGTCACGTTGCAGTACATCGACCCGCGTAATGACGATAATGGTGAAGTCCTGGCCAGACGCTCGAAACGCCAGGCGAAGTACCAGCTGGACTGGACGATGTTCAACGTCGATATGGATGTATCGTGGCAGTACTATGGCAAGCGTTACGATAACAACACCTCTCAGTACAATAATACGCAGAGGATTTTGCCAAGCTACAGCACAGTTGACGTTTCTGCAGCGTATCCGATCACCGATCGCCTGACAGTTCGTGGTAAAATAGCCAACCTGTTCGATAAAGATTACGAGACAGCTTATGGCTACCAAACTGCAGGACGAGAATACTACTTGTCTGGCAGCTACACCTTCTGATCCACGTCCCACCGTGCTGGTGTTTGACTCCGGCGTCGGTGGGTTGTCGGTTTATAATGAGATTCGGCAGCTGCTGCCGAATCTGCATTACATCTACGCTTTCGATAACGTGGCTTTCCCTTATGGGGAGAAGAGCGAAGAATTTATCGTTGAACGCGTGCTCGACATCGTCACCGCTGTACAACAACGCTATCCGTTGGCGCTGGCCGTCATTGCCTGTAACACAGCCAGTACCGTTTCCCTTCCCGCCCTGCGTGACAAATTCGCATTTCCCGTCGTGGGCGTCGTTCCAGCGATTAAGCCCGCAGCCCGTTTGACGGCGAATGGTATTGTCGGCCTGCTGGCAACGCGCGGTACGGTGAAGCGTCCCTATACGCGTGAACTGATCAGCCGCTTTGCCAATGAATGTAAAATAGAGATGCTGGGTTCCGCGGAGCTGGTTGAGCTGGCGGAAGCGAAGCTGCACGGCGAGCCGGTCCCACTGGATGAACTGCGGCGTATTCTGCGTCCGTGGCTGCGCATGGCAGAGCCGCCTGACACGGTTGTGCTGGGCTGTACGCATTTCCCGCTATTACAGGAAGAGCTGCAGCAGGTACTGCCGGAAGGCACGCGAATGATCGATTCCGGTGCCGCGATTGCCCGTCGTACCGTCTGGCTGCTTGAGCATGAGGCCCCGGATGCGAAATCCAGCGCCGCGAATCTGGCCTATTGCATGGCACTGACGGCAGAAACTGAACAGCTTTTACCCGTTTTGCAGCGTTACGGCTTTGAGACGCTGGAAAAGCTGCCGCTTTAAGGGCGTTTTGCACAAAAAAGAGACGGTTGAAAAGTTTTTTTAAAACAGGGCTTGTCAACGTCTCAGAACTCCCTATAATGCGCCTCCACTGACACGGAACAACGGCAC
>NZ_SMCV01000018.1 GCF_004342285.1 Klebsiella sp. BIGb0138
GACCCCATGCCGAACTCAGAAGTGAAACGCCGTAGCGCCGATGGTAGTGTGGGGTCTCCCCATGTGAGAGTAGGGAACTGCCAGGCATCAAATTACGCAGTAAGCTGATGTAAAAATCAGTCGTTGTAGAAAAATTCGGTGGAGCGGTAGTTCAGTCGGTTAGAATACCTGCCTGTCACGCAGGGGGTCGCGGGTTCGAGTCCCGTCCGTTCCGCCACTTATTCAAAGTTAAGCCTGCTAAGTTAATTAGTGGGCTTAATAGTAAGAGATTTAGGGGCGTAGCTCAGTTGGTAGAGCACCGGTCTCCAAAACCGGGTGTCGCGAGTTCGAGTCTCTCCGCCCCTGCCATATATAATCCTTTGCTCAGGCAAAGGATTTTTTTTGCCTGTTATTTCCCACTCCGACAATCTCCCAATATCCTCCGTCCATGGAGGCGTCGGCTTATTCCAGTATGCCGGTTTTCAGTATCTCGCGGATCTGCACCTGCTTATCGCTATTTTGTAGCCAGATGGCATACAGAGGGCGGGAAAGCGTTGTGCTATCCGTCACCGTATGCAGACCGCTTTTCTCCTTCGCCCAGCGCGTGGGTAGCCATGTGCAGCCATTGAGCGCAGCGAGTTGCTGATAAGCCAGCTCGGCAGAACTGGTAGTAAGCAGGGGGATATCATCACTGCCAATGAGTCCGACTTCATTTTGCTGAAAATCCGGCCCCCATTCCAGGCGCAGATAATTCAGCTCATTTTTGTTTTTGAACGGCGATGCGCAGTAGAGCGCTAGCGTAAAATTACCGAGTAACTGACTGCTTAGCTCGTCCATCTTCGGCGATTCGGTAGTGATCAGCAGATCCAGCTGCCGTTCATGTAATTGTTTAACCAGGGACTGCCGCTGGGCGATCCTCGCTTCAAACTGCAGGTTATAGGGCTCTTTGTAGAGCTTCCCTAGCCATCCGTTAAGCATGCATTCCCACAAAGATGCGCTGCCGCCAATCGAAAATTCATTATGCCGGGAAGCGTTCGCAACCTCTTTTCGTGCTGCCTGCCAGGTGTTCATCAGGGTTTCGGCATAAGGAAGAAGTTTATCGCCGGCTGACGTCAGGCGGATGTTATTGCGATGGCGGGTAAAAAGGTTCACGCCCAGCTGGTTTTCCAGCTGACGAATACGAAAGCTGACCGCTGACTGCGTCAGATAAAGCGCCTCTGCTGCTCGTCCAAAGTGGCGAGTTCTGCTCACTTCAAGGAAAGTTTTGAGCAATTCCGTATCCACACTCTTCTCCGCAAAATTATTTGTCGTAATGATTTAAATCTTTTGTTTTACACTCTGTCAAGCGTAACTAATACTCCGCGCCATAAATAGCTCGGCCAAAGAATCAGGAGCGTGTAGGATGGCGGAAAGCTTTATGACGACTAATCGTTTTTTCGATAATAAACATTATCCGCGCGGGTTCTCCCGTCATGGTGATTTCACCATCAAAGAGGCACAACTGCTTGAACAGCATGGTTATGCCCTGAACGAACTGGAACTGGGTAAACGCGAACCTGTCACTGAAGATGAAAAACAGTTCGTTGCGGTATGCCGTGGTGAACGTGAGCCAGTCACGGAAGTAGAACGCGTCTGGATTAAGTATATGGCGCGCATTAAGCGTCCAAAGCGTTTCCATACGCTGTCCGGCGGTAAACCGCAGGTCGAAGGCGCTGAAGACTACACAGAAAGCGACGATTAAGAAAAAAGGGCGAAAGCCCTTTTTTTATGTCATCAGTTTTTGCAGATGGTTCAGCATCCTGTCTATCGCCCGATAGCCCAGAGCCTCCTGCAGATGACAGCGCTCGATATGCGCTTCATGTCCAATATCCGCGATTGTGCGGGCAACTTTAAGCAGACGCTGCCAGGCGCGAATAGAGAGCCCCAGCTGCGATAGCGCCTGTTCCAGCCAGATTGCGTCCTCTTTGTGCAGAGGACACCAGAGTTTCACTTCACTATTATCCAGTTCAGCATTGAGTTTATTCTGCCGGGCCAGCTGTCTTTCACGAGCGGTGAGAACCCGCTGGCGTACGCTGGCGCTATCCTCCTCGCCCTGGCTCCTCTGACTGAGGACCCCTGGCGGCGGTAGCGGGATTTCCAGTGAAAGGTCGAAGCGATCGAGGAACGGGCCAGACAGGCGCCCCAGATAACGTAAGGTTTGCGCGGGAGAGGCGCGATTGTGCTGTCCCTGATAGTGTCCGCTAGGGCTAGGGTTCATTGCGGCAATGAGCTGGAAACGCGCCGGATAGTCAATTTTCGCGCGGGTTCGTGAGATATGTATTTTTCCTGACTCAATGGGCTCGCGCAGCGCATCCAGCACTCTGCGCTCGAATTCCGGTAGCTCATCCAGGAACAGTACCCCGTTATGGGCCAGCGAGATCTCCCCAGGTATCGGGATGGAGCCGCCGCCAACCATGGCCGTGAGCGATGCGCTGTGGTGTGGACTGCGGAACGGCCGGCGGCGCCACTGTTTTGTTGCATGATGGGTATTGAGCAGGCTAAGAATGGCCGCGCTTTCGAGCGCCTCCTGGTTGCTTAATGGCGGCAGAAGACCCGGTAGCCGGCTGGCAAGCATGGTCTTGCCCGTTCCGGGGGGGCCAATTAACAGTAGGTTATGCCCGCCTGCGGCGACGATTTCCAGCGCCCGTTTTCCCTGCTGCTGGCCGATAACGTCAGACAGGTCAGGGAGGGTTTCTGGGGGAAATTCGCTCTCCGGTGGGGGGAGATTTAGCATGTGTTGTCCCTCCAGAAAAGCACAGACTTCCTGCAGATGCCCGGCAATCAAACAATCGCTGCCGCCAATTAACCCGACTTCAGCGGCGTTATCCTCGGCGACGATAATTTTCCGCCCGGCTTTTAGTGCCTCCATCGCGCTGGAGATGGCGCCAGGAACGCCGCGTAGCGCGCCTGTAAGCGCGAGTTCGCCGATAAACTCATATTGATTTAGCCTGGCCGCATTGAGCTGCTCCGACGCCACCAGAAGCGCGAGAGCAATAGGTAAATCATATCGCCCTCCCTCTTTTGGCAGATCGGCAGGGGCCAGATTGATGGTGACCTTTTTGGCCGGGAAAGTATAACCGCTGTTAATTATCGCACTGCGTACCCGGTCGCGCGCCTCTTTCACCGTGGTTTCAGGAAGCCCCACCATCGTCAGCCCGGGTAGCCCGTTGCTGATATGAATCTCGATAGTAATAAGAGGGGCACTGATACCGAAAGCGGCCCGAGTGTAAACAATCGCGAGTGACATAATGCCTCCTGGAATAGGGGCATTATGTCGGGACGATGGCGCTTCGTAATCTGTGAGAAATCTGTTGTACGTTGCCTGTTCCAGATAATTAGCGGCATATCGATACATTTCATTGATTATGGATCCTGCCTCGCGGACCGGTATTACGACGATGGCGCGGGTCGTGACAGGCCATAGAAAAGAGCAATAAATTGAATTTTTTTCACTTTGTATTTTTCGTATTAAAAACAATTGTTTTGCTGAAAATTGTTAGCGTGATCAGCAAATGAGGTATAAAAAAATCTTGTGTTTATTGGGAAGTCTGTGGTACCTCTTTAGGTATTCCTTCGAACATGAAGCCAGAAAGTACAGAAAATGACAGCCCTTCTACGAGTGATTAGCCTGGTCGTGATTAGCGTGGTGGTGATTATTATCCCACCGTGCGGGGCTGCACTTGGACGAGGAAAGGCTTAGAAATCAAGCCTTAACGAACTAAGACCCCCGCACCGAAAGGTCCGGGGGTTTTTTTATAACTTAAAAATGAGAAGCGAGGAGCAGAGAATGACTAATAGCATAAAATTCTGTTTCTCCCGATCTATGACGGGGAAGTAACTATGAACGGGGCGCAGTGGGTAGTACATGCTTTGCGAGCACAGGGGGTCGACACAGTTTTTGGCTATCCGGGTGGCGCAATTATGCCGGTTTACGATGCGTTGTATGACGGCGGCGTGGAACACCTGTTGTGCCGACACGAGCAAGGCGCGGCGATGGCGGCCATCGGTTATGCTCGCGCCACCGGTAAAACCGGCGTGTGCATCGCCACTTCCGGGCCCGGTGCGACTAACCTGATCACCGGCCTGGCGGACGCGTTGCTGGACTCTATCCCCGTGGTGGCCATCACCGGTCAGGTCGCGTCGCCGTTTATCGGCACCGATGCTTTCCAGGAGGTGGACGTTCTCGGTTTGTCTCTGGCTTGCACCAAACACAGTTTCCTGGTGCAGTCGCTGGAGGAGCTGCCGCGCGTTATCGCGGAGGCTTTCCAGGTCGCGAACTCAGGTCGCCCAGGCCCGGTGCTGGTCGATATTCCAAAAGATATTCAGCTGGCGCAGGGCGAACTCGATCCCTATTTTTCTACGGTTGATGATGATGTGGTCTTCCCTCAGGCTGAGGTTGAGCAAGCTCTGCAGATGCTGGCCGTGGCGCAAAAACCGATGCTGTACGTGGGCGGCGGCGTCGGGATGGCGCAGGCGGTTCCCGCCTTGCGCGAATTTATTGCGGTGACGCAAATGCCGGCAACCTGCACGCTGAAAGGCCTGGGCGCCGTCGAGGCTGCCTATCCGTACTACCTGGGTATGTTGGGCATGCACGGTACCAAAGCGGCCAATCTGGCGGTACAGGAGTGCGATCTGTTGATCGCGGTCGGCGCGCGCTTCGACGACCGCGTCACCGGCAAACTGAACACCTTTGCCCCGCATGCCAAAGTTATTCATCTGGATATCGACCCGGCGGAGTTGAACAAGCTGCGTCAGGCGCATGTCGCCCTGACGGGCGATCTGAATACGCTGTTGCCAGCATTGCAGCAGCCGCTGGCTATCGATGCCTGGCGTCAGCGCAATCAGGAGCTGCGCGCCGAGCACGCATGGCGTTATGACCATCCAGGCGAAGGGATTTACGCGCCGCTGCTGCTCAAGCAGCTGTCCGACCGTAAACCGGCCGATAGCGTCGTCACTACCGACGTAGGTCAGCATCAGATGTGGTCAGCGCAGCATATGACCTACACGCGCCCGGAGAATTTTATTACCTCCAGCGGCTTAGGCACCATGGGCTTTGGCCTGCCGGCAGCGGTTGGGGCGCAGATTGCACGCCCTAACGATACGGTTATCTGCGTTTCCGGCGATGGTTCCTTCATGATGAACGTACAGGAGCTGGGTACCGTGAAGCGTAAGCAGCTGCCGTTGAAGATTCTGCTGCTGGACAACCAGCGTTTAGGGATGGTTCGTCAGTGGCAGCAGCTGTTTTTTGAAGAACGCTATAGCGAAACTACCCTCACCGATAACCCCGATTTTGTCACGCTGGCCAGCGCTTTTGGCATTCCTGGTCAGCACATCACCCGTAAAGACCAGGTTGAAGCGGCTCTCGACACCATGCTTTCGAGCCAGGGGCCATACCTGCTTCATGTCTCAATCGATGAGCTTGAGAATGTCTGGCCGTTGGTACCGCCTGGTGCCAGTAACTCAGAAATGCTGGAGAAATTATCATGATGCAACATCAGGTCGCTTTGCAGGCTCGCTTCAACCCGGAAACTTTAGAACGCGTGCTGCGCGTGGTACGCCATCGTGGCTTTCAGATTTGCGCCATGAACATGGAAACCGCGGCAGATGCCAGCAACATAAATATCGAATTGACCGTTGCCAGTCAGCGGCCCGTCGAATTACTGTTTAGTCAATTAAGTAAGCTGGTCGACGTCGCCTGCGTCGAGATCCAGCAACCAACATCACAACAAATCCGCGCCTGAGCGCAAGGGAAGAAAAATGACGACGAAAAAAGCTGATTACATTTGGTTCAATGGCGAGATGGTTCCGTGGGGAGAAGCAAAGGTTCACGTGATGTCTCACGCGCTCCATTACGGTACTTCCGTGTTTGAAGGCATCCGTTGCTACGACTCGCACAAAGGACCTGTGGTGTTCCGCCATCGCGAACATATGCAGCGTCTGCATGACTCAGCCAAAATCTACCGTTTCCCGGTCTCTCAAAGCGTTGATGAACTGATGGAAGCCTGCCGCGAGGTGATTCGTAAAAACGGCCTGACCAGCGCCTACATTCGTCCGCTGGTCTTCGTGGGAGACGTGGGTATGGGCGTTAACCCGCCTGAGGGATACAGCACTGACGTGATCATCGCGGCGTTCCCATGGGGAGCTTATCTGGGCGCAGAAGCGCTGGATCAGGGGATCGATGCAATGGTTTCTTCCTGGAACCGTGTCGCGCCAAACACTATTCCGACCGCCGCGAAAGCCGGTGGTAACTACCTGTCCTCTTTGCTGGTTGGCAGCGAAGCGCGCCGCCACGGCTACCAGGAAGGGATCGCGCTGGACGTAAATGGCTATATCTCTGAAGGCGCGGGTGAGAACCTGTTTGAAGTGAAAGATGGCGTGCTGTTTACTCCGCCGTTTACCTCTTCCGCGCTGCCGGGCATTACCCGTGACGCAATCATTAAACTGGCGAAAGATCTGGATATCGAAGTCCGTGAGCAGGTGCTGTCCCGTGAATCGCTGTACCTGGCGGATGAAGTCTTCATGTCGGGTACCGCGGCAGAAATCACCCCGGTGCGCAGCGTTGACGGCATTCAGGTCGGCGCAGGTCGCTGCGGCCCGGTCACCAAGCGTATTCAGCAAGCATTCTTTGGCCTCTTCACCGGTGAAACCGAGGATAAATGGGGCTGGTTGGATCAAGTTAATCAATAAGTATAAAAAGATGGGGCGGCACGCAGCGCCCCATTTAACAGAGACTGGGAGTAACTAAAGCATGCCTAAGTACCGTTCCGCCACCACCACTCATGGCCGCAATATGGCGGGTGCCCGCGCGCTGTGGCGCGCAACCGGGATGACCGATGCTGATTTCGGCAAGCCGATTATCGCCGTCGTGAACTCCTTCACCCAATTTGTACCGGGCCACGTCCACCTGCGCGATCTTGGTAAGCTGGTTGCTGAGCAGATTGAAGCCTCTGGCGGCGTTGCCAAAGAATTCAACACTATCGCCGTGGATGATGGGATTGCCATGGGTCACGGGGGTATGCTTTATTCACTGCCATCCCGCGAACTGATCGCTGACTCGGTGGAGTATATGGTTAACGCGCACTGCGCCGATGCCATGGTCTGCATTTCCAACTGCGATAAAATCACCCCCGGGATGCTGATGGCCTCCCTGCGCCTGAATATTCCGGTAATCTTCGTTTCCGGCGGCCCGATGGAAGCCGGGAAAACCAAGCTTTCTGACAAAATCATCAAGCTCGATCTCGTTGATGCCATGATTCAGGGGGCGGATCCGAAAGTCTCCGACCAGCAGAGTGAGCAGGTGGAACGTTCCGCCTGTCCGACCTGCGGCTCCTGTTCAGGGATGTTCACGGCCAACTCGATGAACTGTCTGACCGAAGCGCTGGGTCTGTCGCAGCCGGGTAACGGTTCCCTGTTGGCGACTCACGCTGACCGTAAACAGCTGTTCCTTAACGCGGGTAAACGGATTGTTGAGCTGACCAAACGTTATTACGAGCAGGATGATGCCTCCGCGCTGCCGCGCAGCATCGCCAGCAAGGCTGCCTTTGAAAACGCCATGACGCTGGATATCGCCATGGGCGGCTCCACGAATACCGTACTGCACCTGCTGGCGGCGGCGCAGGAAGCGGAAATCGACTTCACCATGAGCGATATTGATAAGCTGTCCCGCAAAGTGCCGCAGCTGTGCAAAGTGGCGCCGAGCACGCAGAAATATCATATGGAAGATGTTCACCGTGCGGGCGGCGTGTTGGGGATCCTTGGTGAGCTGGATCGCGCCGGTCTGCTGAACCGCGAGGTGAAAAATATCCTCGGCCTGACCCTGCCGCAAACGCTCGATCGCTACGATGTGATGCTGACCGAGGATGACGCGGTGAAAGAGATGTTCCGCGCCGGGCCGGCAGGTATCCGTACCACGCAGGCGTTTTCGCAGGACTGTCGTTGGGATACCCTGGATGATGACCGTGCTGAAGGCTGTATCCGTTCGCTGGAACATGCTTATAGCAAAGACGGTGGCCTGGCAGTTCTGTACGGTAACTTTGCTGAAAATGGCTGTATCGTTAAGACCGCAGGCGTAGATGACAGCATTCTGAAATTCACCGGCCCGGCAAAAGTGTACGAGAGCCAGGACGAAGCCGTTGAGGCTATCCTCGGCGGTAAGGTCGTCGCCGGCGACGTGGTGGTGATTCGTTACGAAGGGCCGAAGGGCGGTCCGGGGATGCAGGAAATGCTCTACCCGACAACCTTCCTGAAGTCTATGGGGCTGGGTAAAGCCTGTGCGCTGATCACCGACGGACGTTTCTCCGGCGGTACCTCGGGCCTGTCAATTGGTCACGTTTCTCCGGAAGCGGCGAGCGGCGGCAATATTGCAATCATTGAAGACGGCGACATGATTGCTATCGATATCCCTAACCGCGGCATTCAGCTGCAGCTGAGCGATGCCGAGATTGCCGCCCGTCGCGAAGCGCAGGAGGCCCGCGGCAATCAGGCGTGGACGCCGAAAGCGCGTGAACGTCAGGTTTCCTTCGCACTCCGCGCTTATGCCAGCCTGGCAACCAGCGCCGATAAAGGCGCGGTACGCGATAAATCGAAACTTGGGGGTTAATGATGGCCGAATCACAACCCCTGTCTGCCGCCCCTGAGGGGGCGGAATATCTCAGGGCGGTGCTGCGCGCGCCGGTCTATGAAGCAGCGCAGATTACGCCGCTGCAAAAAATGGAAAAGCTTTCATCGCGTCTTGATAATGTGATTCTGGTGAAGCGGGAAGACCGTCAACCCGTTCATAGTTTCAAGCTGCGCGGGGCTTACGCGATGATGGCGGGGCTGACGGAAGAACAAAAAGCGCAGGGTGTGATTACCGCCTCTGCGGGTAACCATGCGCAGGGCGTCGCCTTCTCTGCGTCACGTCTTGGCCTGAAGGCGCTGATCGTAATGCCGGTGGCCACGGCGGATATCAAAGTGGATGCCGTACGTAATTTTGGCGGTGAAGTGCTGCTGTATGGCGCCAATTTCGATGAAGCCAAAGCGAAAGCCATTGAGCTGGCGCAGCAGCAAAATTTCACCTGGGTGCCGCCATTTGACCATCCGATGGTCATTGCCGGCCAGGGGACGCTGGCGCTGGAGCTGTTGCAGCAGGATGCCCACCTCGATCGCGTGTTTGTCCCGGTCGGCGGCGGCGGTCTGGCGGCGGGCGTGGCGGTGCTGATCAAGCAGCTGATGCCGCAGATCAAAGTGATCGCCGTGGAGGCGGAGGATTCCGCCTGCCTGAAAGCCGCGCTGGATGCCGGGCACCCGGTGGATCTGCCGCGCGTCGGTTTGTTTGCCGAAGGCGTGGCGGTGAAGCGTATCGGCGATGAGACCTTCCGCGTGTGTCAGGAGTATCTTGACGATATCATCACCGTCGATAGCGATGCGATTTGTGCGGCGATGAAGGACCTGTTCGAAGACGTGCGGGCCGTAGCGGAGCCGTCCGGCGCGCTGGCGCTGGCAGGGATGAAGAAATATATCGCTCAGCATGATATTCGCGGCGAACGGCTGGCGCATGTCCTGTCCGGCGCCAACGTCAACTTCCACGGTCTGCGCTACGTTTCCGAACGCTGCGAGCTGGGGGAACAGCGTGAAGCGTTGCTGGCGGTGACCATTCCGGAGGAGAAGGGGAGCTTTCTGAAGTTCTGCCAGCTGCTGGGCGGCCGTTCAGTGACCGAGTTCAACTACCGTTTTGCTGACGCTAAAGATGCCTGTATTTTTGTCGGCGTTCGTCTGAGCCGCGGCCTGGAAGAGCGCAAGGAAATCCTGCAGTTGCTCAATGATGGCGGCTATAGCGTGGTGGATCTTTCCGATGACGAAATGGCGAAGCTGCATGTGCGCTACATGGTTGGCGGGCGTCCGTCGAAGCCGCTGCAGGAGCGTTTGTACAGCTTCGAATTCCCCGAATCGCCGGGCGCACTGTTGAAGTTTCTGCATACCTTAGGCACGCACTGGAATATCTCGTTGTTCCACTATCGCAGCCACGGCACCGACTATGGCCGCGTGCTGGCCGCCTTTGAACTGGGCGAGAACGAGCCGGACTTCGAAACCCGGCTCAACGAGCTGGGCTACGATTGCCACAACGAAACCAATAACCCGGCATTTCGCTTCTTTCTTGCCGGTTAGTGGTTTGGCAAAATCGACCAGAAAGCATCAATAAGCGGCTCATACAGCCGCTTTTTTTGTGCGCAAACGCCCAGTTCGAAGGGGGTTTTCTCATCGCTACGCTCCAGAATCATCACGCGATTGCGCACCGGCTCCGGGCTGTTTTCCAGCACCACCTCCGGCAGCAGCGCCACGCCGCAGCCAAGCGCCACCATCGATACCATCGCCTCATGGCCGCCGACGGTGGCATAAATCGAGGGGTTGCTGATTTTGTGACGGCGGAACCACAGTTCGATACGGCGACGCACCGGCCCCTGGTCGGCCATGATAAACGGCACGGTCGACCAGTCGGGTTTCTCCTGGGAGACCTGGGTGCGTACCGGACAGGCTAACGCCGGGGCGATCAGCACAACGGCCAGATTTTCCAGCATTGAGAAGGCCACCGATCCCGGCAGCGTTTCCGGCTTACCGGCAATCGCGAGGTCGGCCTCGCCGGTCACCACTTTCTCCATCGCATCGGCGGCATCGCCGGTAGAGAGCTTGATCTCCACCGAAGGGTGGGCGGCGCGAAAGCGGTCGAGAATCGGCGGCAGGTGGCTGTAGGCTGCGGTCACCGAACAGAAGATATGTAACTCGCCGGAAAGCGACGGACCCTGCTGATCGATGGCGTGACGTAGCTGCTGATACTGCAGCAGCGTCTGCTGGGCGAAGAGGCGCAGTTCTTCACCGGCTTCAGTCAAGGTTACGGTGCGATTATCCCGGACAAACAGCGGCTGGCCAAGGTCCTCTTCCAGGCGTTGGATCTGGCGCGAAAGGGTGGAAGGACTGACATGCATCGCCCGCGCGCTGCGGCCAAAATGGCGGCTTTCCGCCAGATGCAGGAAGGTTTTCAGATCGCGTAAATCCACAGGCCGCACTCCACGATTTTATATTGCAGTTATTGCAACATGACGTTGTGAATATATCAATTTCCGCAATGAATTTCCTGTCATATAGTAAGTTCATTCTCGCAAAAGCGAACCGAACAATATGCTCGTCGTGTTTCAGGTTGCGGATGCGCTGGCTGCGTCAGCTTGCCCCGGTCACTTACTTGAGTAAGCGCCAGGGATTCGCAGCCCTGCCGCCCTCCTGCCACTCGAAATCCATCGAGTCACAACGCACAACATCACGGAGTATCACCATGGCTAACTACTTTAATACACTGAATCTGCGCCAGCAGCTGGCACAGCTGGGTAAATGTCGCTTTATGGCGCGCGACGAATTCGCCGATGGCGCCAGCTACCTTCAGGGTAAAAAAGTGGTCATCGTCGGCTGCGGCGCCCAGGGTCTGAACCAGGGGCTGAACATGCGTGACTCCGGCCTGGACATCTCCTATGCGCTGCGTAAAGAAGCCATTGCTGAAAAGCGTGCTTCCTGGCGTAAAGCGACCGAAAACGGTTTTAAAGTAGGGACTTACGAAGAGCTGGTTCCGCAGGCGGATCTGGTGGTTAACCTGACTCCGGACAAACAGCACTCAGACGTTGTGCGTTCCGTACAGCCGCTGATGAAAGACGGCGCGGCGCTGGGCTACTCCCACGGCTTCAACATTGTTGAAGTCGGCGAGCAGATCCGTAAAGACATCACCGTGGTGATGGTGGCGCCGAAGTGCCCGGGTACCGAAGTGCGTGAAGAATACAAACGTGGTTTTGGCGTCCCGACGCTGATCGCGGTTCACCCGGAAAACGACCCGAAAGGTGAAGGCATGGCCATCGCTAAAGCCTGGGCTGCGGCTACCGGCGGTCACCGTGCGGGCGTGCTGGAATCCTCCTTCGTGGCGGAAGTGAAATCTGACCTGATGGGCGAGCAAACCATTCTGTGCGGCATGCTGCAGGCGGGTTCTCTGCTGTGCTTCGATAAGCTGGTGGCGGAAGGTACCGATCCGGCATATGCAGAAAAACTGATTCAGTTCGGCTGGGAAACCATCACCGAAGCGCTGAAGCAGGGCGGTATTACGCTGATGATGGATCGCCTGTCCAACCCGGCGAAACTGCGTGCCTACGCGCTGTCCGAGCAGCTGAAAGAGATCATGGCCCCGCTGTTCCAGAAGCATATGGATGACATCATCTCCGGCGAATTCTCTTCCGGCATGATGGCTGACTGGGCGAACGATGATAAGAAACTGCTGACCTGGCGTGAAGAGACCGGCGCCACCGCGTTCGAAACCGCTCCGCAGTTTGAAGGTAAAATCGGCGAGCAGGAGTACTTCGATAAAGGCGTGCTGATGATTGCGATGGTGAAGGCGGGCGTTGAGCTGGCATTCGAAACCATGGTGGCTTCCGGGATCATCGAAGAATCCGCTTACTACGAATCACTGCATGAGCTGCCGCTGATTGCGAACACCATCGCGCGTAAGCGTCTGTATGAAATGAACGTGGTTATCTCTGATACCGCCGAGTACGGTAACTACCTGTTCTCTTACGCTTGCGTACCGCTGCTGAAAGAGTTCATGACTACGCTGCAGACCGGCGACCTGGGCACTGCGATTGCGGAAGGCGCGGTTGATAACGCCCAGCTGCGCGACGTGAACGATGCGATTCGCAGCCACGCTATCGAAGCGGTTGGCCAGAAGCTGCGCGGCTATATGACCGATATGAAACGTATCGCTGTAGCAGGTTAATTCCCGTCTTCTTGCGGCCCGCAGGCCGCATCGACCAGGAAATCCGTCAGGCCCGGTAAGCATAAGCGCTACCGGGCCTGTTTATTTACGCCTTAACGCAATAACCGAATCCGATACCTCTCCCTGCTCGCCCTCCGGCCCGCGCATCATGCGCGAAACATCGTCGCAGAAAATAATCTCCCAGCCTTCAGGCAGCGGCCCAAGCGATGCGACGGCGTCTTTTGCCGACTGGAAGGGACGATCGGCATGCTCTGACCATGACGGCGGTTTGGCATGCGAGGTAATCAGCAGCATGCCTCCTGGCGCAACGTGGGCAAATGCGGCGCGGAAGATGTTATGCCGATCGAAGGTTAGCGGCGATTCCAGAAAAGAGGCCACAATCAGATCGAACTCGCCTGCAGGAAAACCGGCGGTGAGATCGTATCGGGTGAAGGTAATACGATCGCTGACCGCAGATCGTTCGGCGTTGCCGGCGGCGTATTCCAGCGCCCGCGAGGATAAATCCACGGCGGTGACCTGCCAGCCCTTTTTCGCCAGCCAGACGCTATCGTCCCCGCGCCCGCAGCCTAGCTCCAGCGCTTTGCCTGGCGCTAATTCTTCGGTAAAGCGCACCAGAATTTTGCCTGGGATGCCGCTGGAGAGAGGAGACATTGCATCGTAATGCGATTCCCAAAATTGTTCCGGCGTCTGTTCCTGATTGTGCATAGTCACCTCATCGTTAACGGAAAATATCATGTAATATTAAAAGTAACATAAGATTTGTTTTGGTCAATAATGTGGGGTGAAAATATAAATTTGTTTAATTATCATTATGTTGATTGATTTTTTTGGATTTATCCCCTTTGGGGAATTGCGCAATATGCCGTTTATGTAATATCGTAAGTTACATGAAAACAAATAACTCATTCTCAGCAACGCTGCACATCCTGCTGCACCTGGAGCAGATGGATAAGCCCCTGACGTCGGAGCAGATGGCCGCCTTTATTGATGGTAATCCGGCGTTCATCCGCAAGCTGCTTGCCGGCCTCAGGGAAAAAAACATTGTCTGTGCCACGAAGGGGCACCACGGCGGCTGGCGGCTATGTCGGCCGGTGACAGAGATTACGCTTTACGATATCTACATGGCGTTAGGTGAACCGGCGCTATTTGCGCTGGGCAACCGCAGCGAGAACCCACAATGCCTGGTGGAACAGGGGGTAAACCGGGTGATGTCGGCAACGCTTGCTGATGCGCAAACGCTGATCCTCGATCGTTTTAAAAGCCTGACCCTACACGATATCGGCAGCGAATTTATCAGCTACTTCAACGACAAAGGCCATAACCCATGATTGCTACCTTAACGACCTGCCTGATGATTGCCCTGGCGGCCAGCAGTATTTCGATGACGGTGACGCAGACGGAGCTGTTTGCCACGTTCCGCGAGTGGACGGCAAAAAAGAATGCGCTGATGGGGCATCTGTTTCAATGTTTCTACTGCTTAAGCCACTGGGTAGTGTTTGGCGGGATGGCGGTGTATCGCCCGGCGCTGTTGAACAGCGGCTTTGCACTGATTGACTGGGTGATGACGGCGTTTATCACCATCACCTTCGCGACGCTGATTAACGGACTGATGTTTAAGGTATTCCAGGCTGCTATCAGCATGCATGTCATGAAACATGAGGCACAAAAAACGCTGCAGGCGAAATAAGAAAAAAAAGCCTCTCTGCGCCAGAGAGGCTTTTTTAATGCATTAGTTACGGTACAGCACTTTAATGATGTGGTAACCGAACTGGGTGTGCAGCGGGCCGGTCGGCTCCAGCACCGGGCAGGAGAAGACGACTTTATCAAACGCCGGCACCATCTGGCCCTGTCTGAATTCGCCTAAATGACCGCCTTTCTTACCTGAGGGGCAGGTGGAGTGCTTCTTCGCCAGCTTCTCGAAGTCGGCGCCGTTTTTAATCTGCTCAAGCAGGTCGAGTGCCAGTTTCTCTTCTTTCACCAGAATGTGCATTGCTGCGGCTGTTTTCGCCATGATCGTACCTTGATAGGTTGCTATGAATCAGGGGGCAATATTAGCATGCGTTAGCGGCGATATAGCACCTTAATGATGTGATAACCAAACCGGGTTTTCACCGGCCCATAGGGTTTCAGCAACGGGCAGGTGAAGACGGCATGATCAAATGGCCCGACCATCGTTCCCTGTTTAAACTCGCCGAGATCGCCGCCGTTGCGCCCGGAGGGGCAGCGCGAATAGCGCTTCGCCAGATGATCGAAGCTAACGCCTCGCTCCAGTTTGGCGAGGATCTCCTGCGCCAGCTTCTCTTCTTTCACCAGGATGTGCAGGGCCGCTGCGGACTTTGCCATAGTTTCGCTCTCAGGATGACGGGTGTTGCCAACACTTTACCATTAGCCGGTAAATCTCCCCCCGGCTTTCTGCTACAATCCTCACCCCGTTCGAAGATTGAGCAAGACTCCCATGCGTTTAAACCCTGGCCAACAACAAGCCGTCGAATTCGTGACCGGGCCGTGCCTGGTGCTGGCGGGCGCCGGTTCCGGTAAGACCCGCGTTATCACCAATAAAATCGCCCACCTGATCCGCGGCTGCGGTTATCAGGCGCGCCATATCGCGGCGGTGACCTTTACCAATAAAGCGGCACGCGAAATGAAAGAGCGTGTCGGGCAAACGCTGGGACGCAAAGAGGCGCGCGGCCTGATGATTTCCACCTTCCATACCCTGGGGCTGGATATTATTAAGCGTGAGTATGCCGCGCTGGGGATGAAATCTAACTTTTCGCTGTTCGATGATACCGACCAGGTGGCCCTGCTCAAAGAGCTGACAGAGGGGTTGATCGAAGACGATAAAGGGGTTCTCCAGCAGCTGATCTCGACGATCTCCAACTGGAAAAACGATCTGCAAACCCCGGCGCAGGCGGCAGCCAGCGCGAAGGGCGAGCGGGATCGGATCTTTGCCCACTGCTATGGGCTGTATGATGCGCATATGAAAGCCTGCAACGTGCTGGATTTCGACGATCTGATCCTGCTGCCCACCCTGCTACTGCAGCGCAATGGAGAGGTGCGCGAGCGCTGGCAGAACAAGATCCGTTATCTGCTGGTGGATGAATATCAGGATACCAACACCAGCCAGTATGAGATGGTGAAGCTGCTGGTGGGGCAGCGGGCGCGCTTTACCGTGGTGGGGGACGACGATCAGTCGATCTACTCCTGGCGCGGGGCGCGGCCGCAGAACCTGGTACTGCTGAGTCAGGACTTCCCGGCGCTGCAGGTGATCAAACTCGAACAGAACTACCGTTCTTCCGGCCGGATATTGAAAGCGGCCAACATCCTGATCGCCAACAATCCGCACGTCTTTGAAAAACGCCTGTTTTCCGAGCTTGGCTACGGCGCTGAGCTGAAAGTGCTTTCAGCGAATCATGAAGAACATGAAGCGGAGCGGGTCACCGGGGAACTGATCGCCCACCACTTTATTAATAAGACGCAATATAAGGATTACGCGATCCTCTACCGCGGTAACCATCAGTCGCGGGTCTTTGAAAAGATGCTGATGCAAAACCGCATTCCGTACAAAATTTCCGGCGGCACGTCGTTTTTCTCGCGGCCGGAGATCAAAGACCTGCTGGCCTATCTGCGCGTGCTGACCAACCCGGATGACGACAGCGCCTTCCTGCGCATCGTGAATACGCCAAAGCGTGAAATCGGCCCGGCTACCCTGCAAAAACTGGGCGAGTGGGCGATGACCCGCAATAAGAGTCTATTCGCCGCCAGTTTTGATATGGGGCTCACCCAGACGCTGACCGGCCGCGGTTACGATGCGCTCACGGGCTTTACCCGGTGGCTGGGGGAAATCCAGCGTCTGGCGGAAAGCGAGCCGGTAACCGCGGTGCGCGATCTGATTCGCGGCGTGGACTATGAATCCTGGCTGTATGAGACCTCCCCGAGTCCGAAGGCCGCAGAAATGCGTATGAAAAACGTCAATCAGCTGTTCAGCTGGATGACGGAGATGCTGGAAGGAAGCGAGATTGACGAACCCATGACGTTGACCCAGGTGGTCACCCGCTTTACCCTGCGCGATATGATGGAGCGCGGCGAGTCAGATGAAGAGTCGGATCAGGTGCAGCTGATGACCCTGCATGCCTCGAAGGGGCTGGAGTTTCCTTACGTCTACCTGGTGGGCATGGAGGAGGGGCTGCTGCCGCACCAGAGCAGTATTGATGAAGACAACGTGGATGAAGAGCGCCGGCTGGCCTACGTCGGCATCACCCGCGCGCAAAAAGAGCTGACCTTTACCTTGTGTAAAGAACGCCGTCAGTACGGCGAGCTGGTGCGCCCGGAACCCAGCCGTTTTCTGCTGGAGCTGCCGCAGGACGACCTGATCTGGGAGCAGGAACGTAAGGTTATCTCCGCGGAAGAGCGGATGCATAAAGGGCAGGCGAACGTCGCCAACATTCGGGCGATGCTGGCAAAAGCAAAAGGGAAGTAATGATGGGGCGTGTGCCCCGGTCATGCTCTCCGGGGCGTGTTAGCAGCCTGCCGGCGAGATTACGCCACGTCTAAAACCCAGTGGACATAACTCTGCCACTGGCACTCCTGTTCCATCAGTTCCCGGCCCAGCGGATGGCTTTCCAGCCAGCCCTCCGGCAGCGTCAGCGTGAGTTTCTCGCCATCGGCGACCAGGGTAATCATCGGCAGCAGATCGTCGCGACGGCGGCTGGCAAACAGGATAGCCAGACGTAACAGCCGACAAAGATGCTCCGCGACGCGCGGTTTCACCGCATTTTGCTGGTGGAGCGAAGAGAGATCGATGGTGTTGGTTTGATTGAGTAATAACGTCGCGAGCAGCTTTTTCTGCGCCGGCGTGAAACCGGGCAGATCGAGGTTACTCACCAGGTAGGCGGCATGTTGCGGGGCGCGTTTAAAATCGACGCTCAGGCCAATTTCATGCAGCGCGCAGGCGCTGGCCAGCAGATCGCGGCTGAGCGGTTCCAGTTCCCAGGTATCATCCAGCTGACTCACCAGATGCGCAGCGAGGTGGGTCACGCGCTGAGCCTGCTCGGTATCGATCATAAAGCGGCGCTGAATATTGCGCAGGGTGCGGCTACGAATATCCTGATCGACGGCCAGATGCAGCATACCGTAAACCAGACCTTCACGCAGCGCTCCGCCCGCCAGGGTCATGCACTGAATATTCAGTTCACTGAAGATGGCGATCAGGATGGCCAGGCCGCTGGGGAAAACTAACGCCCGCTCTAAGGTTAAGCCTTCGATTTCCAGCTCTTCCAGACGCCCGCACTGTATCGCCCGCTGTTTGAGCTGCTGCAGTTTTGCGAGGGTGATGCGTTCATCCATCCCCTGCGCCATCATGATTTCCTGCAGGGCCTGGACGGTGCCGGAGGCGCCAACGCAGATTTTCCAACCGTGATAATTCAGGATGTCAGTAATCGGACGCAGCACGTCGCGAGCCGCATTTTCGGCGAGATCGAAGTTTTCTTTCGTCAGGTTACGATCGGCGAAGTAGCGTTCCAGCCAGGTGACACACCCCATCGACAGACTAAAAAGAGAGGTGGTTTGGGCCCCGGTACCGGTAACCAGCTCCGTACTGGCTCCGCCGATATCGACCACCAGACGCTGGTCTTCACCGCCGGTAGTGTGTGCAACACCTTGATAAATCAGGCGAGCCTCTTCTTCACCGCTGATAACCTGCACCGGGCAGCCGAGGATTTCCCGCGCCTTCGCCAGGAATTCATCGGCGTTGACCGCCAGACGCAGTGTGGCTGTCGCCACCACGCGAATTTGCGCGGCAGGAATATCCTGCAGGCGTTCGGCAAACAGACGCAAACACTGCCATCCACGCTCCATCGCTTCCGCGGAGAGCGTGTTATCGCTGTTCAGGCCCGCGGCCAGACGCACTTTGCGCTTGATGCGGCTGAGCGTCTGGATGCTCCCGGCCACCTCGCGTACAACCAACATATGAAAGCTATTTGAACCAAGATCGATAGCTGCATAAAGCGAGGTGGAACTGAGCATAGATTTCTTTAACCTGAACGACGACGGTTACGAGGCGGGCCGCTACGACGCGGGCCATTGCCCGTGCGCGGGCGCGTCAGGCGCAGCGGCTTAGGCAAATCAGTCATAAGTGCATCTGGGTTGTACTTGCTAACCGGAATGGAGTGACCGGTATAGGCCTCAATTGCCGGTAGGTTCAGCGCGTACTCTTCACAGGCCAGGCTGATGGAGTGACCGCTGGCGCCCGCGCGACCGGTACGGCCGATACGGTGGACGTAATCTTCACAGTCGTCCGGCAGGTCATAGTTAAAGACGTGCGTCACGGCCGGGATATGCAGACCACGCGCGGCAACGTCGGTCGCCACCAGAATGTCGATATCACCGCGGGTGAATTCTTCGAGAATGCGCAGACGTTTTTTCTGCGCGACGTCGCCGGTGAGCAGACCTACGCGATGGCCGTCCGCCGCCAGATGACCCCAGATATCTTCACAACGGTGCTTGGTGTTGGCGAAGATAATGGCGCGATCCGGCCATTCTTCTTCCAGCAGCGTCTGCAGCAGGCGCATTTTTTCTTCGTTGGAAGGATAGAACAGCTCTTCTTTAATACGGTGACCCGTTTTCTGTTCCGGCTCGACTTCAACGTATTCGGCGTTGTTCATCTGTTCAAAGGCCAGTTCGCGGACGCGATAAGAAAGCGTTGCGGAGAACAGCATGTTCAGGCGCTGGTTGGTCGGCGGCATACGACGGAACAGCCAGCGGATATCTTTAATAAAGCCGAGATCGTACATGCGATCGGCTTCATCGAGCACGACAACCTGAATCGCGCCGAGGTTAATGTGATTCTGTTTGGCGTAATCGATAAGACGACCGGTGGTACCGATCAGAATGTCGACGCCGCTTTCCAGGACTTTTAGCTGCTTATCGTAGCCATCGCCGCCGTAAGCCAGGCCCAGCTTCAGGCCAGTCGCCTGCGCCAGCGGTTCGGCGTCAGCATGAATTTGTACCGCCAGTTCGCGCGTTGGCGCCATGATCAGCGCCCGCGGTTGGTTTACCTGGCGGTCAGCGCTGGCCGGGTGAGAGAGAAGATAATGAAACGTTGACGTCAGGAACGCCATCGTTTTACCGGTACCGGTTTGCGCCTGCCCGGCGACATCACGACCTTCCAGCGTTAGCGGAAGAGCGAGTGCCTGAATGGGCGTACAATTATGAAACCCTTTTTTTTCAAGGGCTTCAATCACTGCCGGGTGCAGGGCGAAGTCGGAAAACTTCTGTTCTGTTAAATGTGTTTTGCTCATAGTGTGGTAGAATATCAGCTAACTATTGCATTAAGAAAGCGTATCCGTTGAAATAACGTCAACCTTTCGTTGGCTATACGCGAAATTACGTAAGGTGCATCTGCGGCAACCGAATGAATCCTCGAAAGCTTAGACTACTGAGCGAGTCGGGGTGGATTAATCTACCGGCAACGGGTTGAGAACGGTTGGCTTTGGCTCCGGCAAGACGAAGTCCATGATGGGCCGGGTCGCGCAGGGGTCAGTTGTTAAAGAGGCATTCGGAAGAATAACGTGTATAACGTAGCATCGGCACGTCGTTGATGTCTGCGACACCAACACACCAGGCTTATTCCTGTGGAGTTAAATATGAGCGATAAAATTATTCACCTGACTGACGACAGTTTTGACACGGACGTACTCAAGGCTGACGGGCTCACCCTCGTCGATTTCTGGGCAGAGTGGTGCGGTCCGTGCAAAATGATCGCCCCGATTCTGGATGAGATCGCTGAGGAGTATCAGGGCAAACTGACCGTTGCTAAACTGAACATCGATCAGAACCCGGGTACTGCGCCGAAATATGGCATTCGCGGCATCCCGACGCTGCTGCTGTTTAAGAACGGCGAAGTGGCGGCAACTAAGGTTGGCGCGCTGTCTAAAGGCCAGCTGAAAGATTTCCTCGACGCCAACCTGGCGTAAGCGGTTTGCCATTCCGGCGTCCGGATTCCTATTTTTAGCGGAACTCTGGACGCCCGGCGAGAGTCGTGCTAAGTTAACTTCAGACTTCGTTTTAAACATACCTTATTGTTTGAATCTTGTTTTACCCGAAGCGTCCCGCAGAAAATGCGCGAGAAGCTACAAATTCCGGGCTTATCACTCATTCCGTTTTGTCGTTCCAGCTCTGCGTTCTTTCCTGTGACCAGGCAACGTACAGGCACGAGATGAAGGCCGTTAACAGGCATGGAAGTTCCTGCCATACCATTCACAACATTAAGTTCGAGTTCTACCCCGAGTTTAAGAACCCACACCATTATGAATCTTACCGAATTAAAGAATACGCCGGTTTCTGAGCTGATTACTCTCGGCGAAAATATGGGGCTGGAAAACCTGGCCCGTATGCGTAAGCAGGATATTATTTTTGCCATCCTCAAGCAGCATTCGAAGAGTGGCGAAGATATCTTTGGCGATGGCGTACTGGAGATACTGCAGGATGGATTTGGTTTCCTCCGCTCCGCAGACAGCTCCTACCTCGCCGGTCCCGATGACATCTACGTATCCCCAAGCCAAATCCGCCGTTTCAACCTCCGCACTGGCGACACCATTTCCGGTAAGATTCGTCCTCCGAAAGAGGGTGAGCGTTACTTTGCGCTGTTGAAAGTTAACGAAGTTAACTACGATAAGCCGGAAAACGCGCGTAATAAGATCCTGTTCGAGAACTTAACGCCGCTGCACGCAAACTCACGTCTGCGTATGGAGCGTGGTAACGGTTCTACCGAAGACTTAACCGCGCGTGTCCTCGATTTGGCTTCGCCGATCGGCCGCGGCCAGCGTGGTCTGATTGTTGCTCCGCCGAAAGCGGGTAAAACCATGCTGCTGCAGAATATTGCGCAGAGCATCGCTTACAACCATCCTGACTGCGTGCTGATGGTGCTGCTGATCGACGAACGTCCGGAAGAAGTGACCGAGATGCAGCGTCTGGTGAAAGGCGAAGTGGTTGCTTCCACCTTCGACGAACCGGCATCCCGTCACGTTCAGGTTGCCGAGATGGTCATCGAGAAGGCGAAACGCCTGGTTGAGCACAAGAAAGACGTTATCATTCTGCTCGACTCCATTACCCGTCTGGCGCGTGCTTACAACACCGTGGTTCCGGCTTCCGGTAAAGTACTGACCGGTGGTGTGGACGCCAACGCCCTGCATCGTCCGAAGCGTTTCTTCGGTGCCGCACGTAACGTTGAAGAGGGCGGTAGCCTGACCATCATCGCTACGGCGCTGATCGATACCGGCTCCAAAATGGATGAGGTTATCTACGAAGAGTTTAAAGGCACCGGTAACATGGAGCTGCACCTCTCGCGTAAGATTGCTGAAAAACGCGTCTTCCCGGCTATCGATTACAACCGTTCCGGTACCCGTAAAGAAGAGCTGCTGACCACTCAGGAAGAGCTGCAGAAGATGTGGATCCTGCGTAAAATCATCCATCCGATGGGTGAAATCGACGCCATGGAGTTCCTCATCAACAAACTGGCTATGACCAAAACTAACGATGACTTCTTCGATATGATGAAGCGCTCGTAAGTTAAAAAAGCCAAAAAACGCCACGCGATTGCGTGGCGTTTTGTTTTGGGGGTTTGTATGATCCAGAAAGGGAAAGCGGAGCGGGTATTATCGTATGATTAGTGCACCACTCCAGGCAGAAACAACTTTAACAGACTAAAATCTATACAATAAATTTGTAATGTTCTGCTTTAACCCTTCAGGAGTTGAGACATCGTCGTTATACTTCCCGGATTAACCATGCTGAGAGCATATGTGTTGTGAATTTACTCACTGCTATTACTGAAATAATCAGTATTTTCTTATTCACCACCCTTTTTATATTTGTTGCTCGTAAAGCAGCAAAAAAAGTCGGGCTAGTGGATAAACCTAACTATCGAAAACGGCATCAAGGCCTGGTTCCGTTAGTGGGTGGCATCTCAGTTTACGCTGGCATTTGTTTTACTTTTGCCATCGCCGATTATTACATTCCCCATGCAACGCTATACCTGGCGTGCGCCGGGATCCTCGTCCTGGTCGGTGCGCTGGACGACCGGTTTGATATCAGTGTAAAAATTCGCGCGGTTATTCAGGCCGCGATTGCCGTGGTGATGATGACGGCAGGAAACCTGCATCTGAGCAGCCTGGGCTTTATTTTTGGCTCGTGGGAGCTGGTTCTCGGTCCCTTTGGCTTCTTCCTCACCCTCTTCGCCGTTTGGGCGGCGATCAACGCCTTTAATATGGTGGATGGCATCGACGGCCTGCTGGGCGGTCTGTCATCGGTCTCGTTTGCGGCAACCGGCATTATTCTGTGGTTTGACGGTCAGTACAGCCTGGCAATGTGGTGTTTTGCGATGATTGCCGCCATTCTGCCCTATATTTTACTTAACCTTGGCGCGCTTGGCCGTCGCTATAAAGTCTTTATGGGCGACGCCGGCAGTACCATGATTGGCTTCACCATCATCTGGATTCTGCTGGAGACGACCCAGGGTAAAACCCATCCTATTAGCCCGGTTACCGCGCTGTGGATTATTGCTATTCCGTTGATGGATATGGTGGCGATTATGTATCGCCGCCTGCGTAAAGGTATGAGTCCGTTCTCTCCGGACCGCCAGCACATTCATCATTTGATCATGCGTGCCGGTTTTACTTCCCGGCAGGCCTTTGTCCTGATCACCCTGGCGGCCGCGCTACTGGCGATGGTCGGTGTGGTGGCGGAATATACCCGTATCGTTCCTGAATGGGTGATGTTAGTACTCTTTTTGTTGGCCTTTTTCCTTTATGGCTACTGTATTAAACGCGCATGGAAAGTGGCGCGACTGGTTAAGCGCATCAGACGCAGAATTCGGCGACACAGCGGCAATAATCCAAAATTAACCAAGTAGAACTGGGGACGTGATGACTCAACCATTACCGGGAGCACAAGCAGTGAACGTTGAGAATGAGCTGGATATTCGCGGGCTGTTTCGCGCCTTATGGGCAGGAAAAATCTGGATAGCCGGAATGGCCGTACTATTCGCGCTGATCGTTCTGGTTTACGCTTTCTTTGCTCGTCAGGAGTGGAGCGCGACGGCGATTACCGATCGCCCCACCGTGAATATGCTTGGCGGTTACTACTCTCAACAGCAGTTCTTACGCAATCTGGATATTAAAGCCAACCTGGTGCCGGTCGATCAGCCCTCGGCGATGGATGAAGCCTATAAAGAGTTCATCATGCAGCAGGCTTCCTGGGATACCCGCCGCGATTTTTGGCTGCAGACTGACTATTACAAACAGCGTCAGTCGGGTAACGCCCGCGCGGACGCCGCGCTGCTGGATGAGCTGATTAACAATATTCAGTTTATGCCCGGCGACCCGGCCAAGAGTATTAACGACAGCGTGAAGCTGACGGCGGAAACGGCGCCAGATGCCAATAATTTACTGCGCCAGTATGTGGCTTTCGCCAGCCAGCGGGCGGCAGGGCATCTGAATGATGAGCTGAAGGGCGCCTGGGCGGCACGTACCGTACAGATGAAAGCGCAGGTGAAGCGTCAGGAAGAGGTGGCGCGCGAAATTTTCAACCGGCGTACCCACAGCGTGGAAGAGGCGTTGAAAATCGCTCAGCAGCACAACATTTCTCGTAGCGAAACGGATATCCCGGCAGACCAGCTTCCCGATTCCGAACTGTTCTTACTCGGCAGGCCGATGCTGCAGGCGCGGCTGGAAAATCTGCAGGCGGTTGGGCCGGAATACGATCTCGACTATGACCAGAGCCGTGCCATGTTGAATACGCTGAACGTCGGGCCGACATTAGACCCGCGTTTTCAGACCTACCGGTATTTGCGTACGCCGGAAGAACCTGTAAAACGCGATAGCCCGCGGCGGGTGTTTCTGATGGTGATGTGGGGGATTGTGGGCGCGCTCATCGGCGCAGGCGTCGCATTATCGCGTCGTCGGGTCCAGTGAATGCGGCCTGTGATGAAGGACATACGGGCTTCATCACCTAATCGAAGAGAATCGATGTGAAAGTACTAACGGTATTTGGCACGAGACCCGAAGCCATCAAAATGGCGCCTCTGGTTCATGCGCTGGCAAAGGATCCTCACTTTGAGGCGAAAGTGTGCGTAACCGCCCAGCATCGGGAGATGCTCGACCAGGTGTTGAAACTTTTTTCCATTGTTCCGGATTACGACCTCAACATTATGCAGCCAGGACAGGGGCTGACGGAGATTACCTGCCGTATCCTCGAGGGGCTGAAACCGGTTCTGGAGTCGTTTAAGCCGGACGTCGTGCTGGTGCATGGCGATACCACGACGACGATGGCCGCGAGCCTGGCCGCTTTCTACCAGCGGATCCCGGTAGGGCACGTTGAGGCGGGGCTGCGGACCGGCGATCTGAGCTCGCCGTGGCCGGAAGAGGGCAACCGTACGCTAACCGGGCACCTGGCCACGTATCATTTTGCGCCGACGGAAACCTCACGGCAGAACCTGTTGCGGGAGAGCATCGCGGACGGCCATATCGTGGTCACCGGCAACACGGTGATCGATGCCTTGTTCTGGGTTCGCGATCGGGTGCTGGGTGATGAGCTCCTGCGCAATACCCTCCTGCAGCGTTATCCGTTCCTGGCGGCCGGAAAGAAGATGATTCTGGTCACCGGCCATCGCCGGGAGAGCTTCGGCCGCGGGTTTGAGCAAATCTGCCATGCGCTGGCGACAATCGCCGCCGATCATCCCGCGGTACAAATTGTTTATCCGGTGCACCTGAACCCGAACGTCAGCGAGCCGGTGAACCGTATTCTTGGCCACGTTGATAACGTGATGCTGATTGAGCCGCAGGATTACCTGCCGTTTGTCTGGCTGATGGATCGCGCATGGCTGATTCTCACCGACTCCGGCGGCATTCAGGAAGAAGCGCCATCGCTCGGAAAGCCGGTGCTGGTGATGCGTGAAATGACCGAGCGCCCGGAGGCGGTCGCCGCAGGCACCGTACGGCTGGTGGGTACCGACACCCAGCGTATCGTCGCTGAAGTTACGCATTTGCTGGAGGATGATGCCGCGTATCAGGCGATGAGCCGGGCGCATAATCCTTACGGCGATGGTCAGGCATGTCGCCGTATTTTGTCCGCACTTAAAAATAATCAGGTAACGCTATGAGTTTTTCTACCATTTCGGTGATTGGCCTTGGATATATTGGCCTGCCAACCGCTGCCGCGTTCGCCTCCCGGCAAAAGCGGGTGGTCGGCGTTGATATCAATCAACATGCCGTGGAGACCATTAACCGTGGCGAGATTCATATCGTGGAGCCGGATCTGGCGAGCGTCGTCAAAGAGGCGGTCGAACAGAGTTATTTAAGTGCCACTACCGCGCCGGTCGCTGCCGATGCGTATCTGATCGCGGTACCAACGCCGTTTAAAGACCAGCATGAGCCGGATATGGTCTTCGTAGAGTCCGCGGCAAAATCCATTGCGCCGGTGCTGCAGAAAGGGGCGCTGGTGATTCTGGAGTCCACGTCGCCGGTGGGCGCCACGGAGCAAATGGCCGCCTGGTTAGCGGAAATGCGCCCGGATCTGAGCTTCCCGCAGCAGGCGGGCGAAGCGGCGGACGTGAATATCGCCTATTGCCCGGAGCGCGTGCTGCCGGGCCAGGTGATGGTCGAGCTGATTAAAAACGACCGCGTTATCGGCGGTATGTCGCCGGTGTGTTCTGCCCGCGCCAGCGAGCTGTATAAGATTTTCCTCGAGGGCGAATGCGTGGTGACCAACTCCCGCACCGCGGAGATGTGTAAGCTGACCGAAAACAGCTTCCGCGACGTCAATATCGCGTTTGCTAACGAACTGTCGCTGATCTGCGCCGAGCAGGGAATTAACGTCTGGGAGCTGATTCGCCTGGCGAATCGCCATCCGCGCGTGAACATTCTGCAGCCGGGCCCGGGGGTCGGTGGCCACTGTATCGCGGTCGATCCGTGGTTCATCGTGGCGCAAAACCCGCAGCAGGCGCGGCTGATTCGTACCGCCCGCGAAGTTAACGACCATAAGCCCGACTGGGTGATCGACCAGGTCAAGGCGCGGGTGGCGGATTGCCTTGCGACCAGCAACAAACGCGCCAGCGAGCTGAAAATTGCCTGCTTTGGCCTGGCCTTTAAACCGAATATCGACGATTTGCGCGAAAGCCCGGCGATGTCGATCGCCATGCAAATTGCCCGCTGGCACAGCGGCGACACGCTGGTGGTAGAGCCCAATATTCATCAACTGCCACAGAAACTGGCTGGTTTATGTTCACTGGCTCTGCTGGATGATGCTTTGGCGAGTGCCGACGTGCTGGTGATGCTGGTAGACCATAACGAGTTTAAAGCCATCAGCGGCGCCAGCGTGACGCAGGAATTTATTGTCGACACCAAAGGGGTGTGGCGATGAGTACGCTTCTGGTCACCGGCGAGGGCCTGGATTTTATGCCAGGCTCTGGCTATAACGCCTCTCTCCGGGATCCCTCCCGTGTTCGTCCGCGCCAGTATTGAATCCCTGGAATGGGAGAATCACTTCTTTGGCATTGATAGCGCGATTGTGCGCTTTCGCGATGATGCCCCGCCGCTGACCGCTCAGGCGTTGGCCGGCTGGTCGCGTCTGCAGGCGAAGATTGCGGCGGAAGATAGCGAACGGCTGGATGCGCTACAGCAGCTGGGGTTCCAGCTGGTGGAAGGCGAAGTCGATCTGGCGCTGCCGGTTGGCGTTCCTGATGATGCGGGAAGCGAAGTGGCGACGGCGGCGGATATTCCGCGCCTGCGCGAGCTGGCGGCGCAGGCCTTTGCGCAGAGCCGCTTTCGCGCGCCCTGGTACCCGTCGGACGCCAGCGGCCGTTTTTACGCCCGGTGGGTTGAAAACGCGGTGCTGGGGACGTTCGATAACCAGTGCCTGATTTTTCGCGCCGCTGATGGCGATATTCGCGCGTTTGTTTCACTGCGTCAGCTCAATACGACGGAAGCCCGAATTGGCCTGTTAGCCGGTCGCGGCGCGGGCGCGGAACTGATGCAGGCGGCGCGGCATTGGGCCGGGCTGCGCCAGCTTTCTACACTGCGGGTGGCAACCCAGATGGGCAACACCGCCGCGCTTAAACGTTATATTCTCAGCGGTGCCAATGTGGAAAACACCGCGTACTGGTTATACAGGTGACATGATGATTCCATTTAACGCGCCGCCGGTGGTGGGAACCGAGCTTGATTATATGCAATCCGCGATGAGCAGCGGCAAGCTGTGCGGCGACGGCGGCTTTACCCGCCGCTGTCAGCAGTGGATGGAGCAGCGTTTCGGCACGGCAAAAGCGCTGCTGACCCCTTCCTGTACCGCCTCGCTGGAGATGGCGGCGCTGCTGCTGAATATCCAGCCGGGTGACGAAGTGATTATGCCGAGCTATACCTTCGTCTCCACCGCCAACGCCTTTGTGCTGCGCGGGGCAAAAATCGTCTTTGTGGATATTCGTCGCGATACGATGAATATCGATGAAACGCTGATTGAAGCCGCGATTAGCGAAAAAACCCGGGCAATTGTGCCGGTCCACTATGCCGGCGTTGCCTGCGAGATGGATACTATTATGGCCCTCGCCAGCAAGTACAACCTGTTTGTGGTGGAAGATGCCGCCCAGGGCGTGATGTCGACCTACAAAGGGCGAGCGCTGGGCACTATCGGGCATATCGGCTGCTTTAGCTTCCATGAGACCAAAAACTATACCGCGGGCGGCGAAGGCGGGGCGACGCTGATCAACGATCGCGCGCTGATTGAACGCGCGGAAATTATCCGCGAGAAGGGCACCAACCGCAGCCAGTTCTTCCGGGGCCTGGTGGATAAATACACCTGGCGCGATATCGGTTCCAGCTATCTGATGTCTGACCTGCAGGCCGCCTATCTGTGGGCGCAGCTGGAAGCCGCGGATCAAATTAACCAGCAGCGGCTGGCGCTGTGGCAGCGCTATTACGATGCGCTGCTGCCGCTGGCCCGCGCCGGACGCATCGAGCTGCCGACCCTTCCTGCTGACTGCGGGCATAACGCGCATATGTTTTACATTAAGCTGCGCGATATCGATGATCGCAGCCGGCTGATCGCCTGGTTGAAAGAGGCGGAAATCCTCGCGGTGTTCCACTATATTCCGCTGCATAGCTGCCCGGCGGGTGAGAACTTCGGTGAGTTCCACGGGGAGGACCGTTATACCACTCTGGAAAGCGAGCGCCTGCTGCGTCTGCCGCTGTTCTACAACCTGTCGTCGACTAACCAGCGAACGGTGATTAACTCGCTGTTGAGCTATTTCTCCTGATATGTCGCTGGCTAAAGCTTCATTGTGGACCGCCGCGTCCACGCTGGTCAAAATCGCCGCCGGGCTGCTGGTGGTGAAACTGCTGGCGGTGTCTTTTGGACCGGCGGGCGTGGGCCAGGCCGGTAACTTTCGCCAGCTGGTCACCGTCCTCGGCGTGCTGGCGGGCGCGGGTATTTTCAACGGCGTCACCAAACTGGTGGCGCAGCACCATGACGATCGCCAGCAGCTGAATAAAGTGGTCGGGACCTCCTCAGCGATGGTGCTCGGCTTCTCAACGCTGCTGGCGCTGGTGTTCCTGCTGGCGGCGGCCCCCATCAGCCAGGGGCTGTTTGGTCACACGGATTACCAGGGGCTGGTGCGCCTCGTGGCGCTGGTACAGATGGGCATTGCCTGGGCCAACCTGCTGCTGGCGCTGATGAAAGGTTTTCGCGATGCGGCGGGGAATGCCCTGTCGCTGATCGCCGGCAGTCTGATTGGCGTCGTGGCCTACTATGCCTGCTACCGCGTGGCCGGCTATCAGGGGGCGCTGCTGGGGCTGGCGCTGGTGCCGGCGCTGGTCGTGGTGCCGGCGGCGATTGTATTATGGCGGCGGGGGACTATCCCGCTAAGCGCGCTGCGGCCGCGCTGGGACAATGGCCTGGCGGGGCAGCTTAGCAAGTTTACCCTGATGGCGTTGATTACCTCGGTGACGCTGCCGGTCGCTTATGTGATGATGCGTAACCTGCTGGCGGAGCATTATGGCTGGGAGGCGGTAGGGATCTGGCAAGGGGTCAGCAGTATTTCCGATGCCTATCTGCAGTTTATCACCGCCTCGTTCAGCGTGTACCTGCTGCCTACGCTGTCGCGTTTGACTGCCAAAGCGGATATCACCCGCGAGATCGGCAAGTCATTAAAATTTGTTCTCCCGGCGGTGGCCGCGGCGAGCTTCACCGTCTGGCTGCTGCGCGACTTTGCCATCTGGCTGCTGTTTTCTGAGCGCTTTACGGCCATGCGCGATCTGTTTGCCTGGCAGCTGGTCGGCGATGTGCTGAAGGTGGGCGCCTATGTTTACGGTTATCTGGTGATCGCTAAAGCGTCGCTGCGCTTTTATATTCTGACAGAAATCAGCCAGTTCACGCTGCTGACCGTATTCTCGCACTGGCTCATCCCGGCGCACGGCGCAACTGGCGCGGCGCAGGCGTATATGGCTACGTATATTGTTTATTTCGCCCTCTGTAGTGGCGTGTTTTTACTCTGGCGTAAACGGGCATGACAGCACTGATACATGTACTGGGATCGGATATCCCCCACCATAACCAGACCGTTTTGCGGTTCTTTAATGATGAACTGGCCGCCGGCGACGAGCAGGCGCGGAGATTTATGGTCGTTGGTGATGCAACGGGCGTCCGCGAAGCGTACCCGGGGTTGTCTATCACCTGTTATCCCGGTAAAAAAGCGCTGGCGCAGGCGGTCATTGCGCTGGCAAAAGCCGATCGTCGTCAGCACTTTTTCTTCCACGGTCAGTTTAATACCGGGCTGTGGCTGGCGCTGCTGGGTGGAGGAATTCGTCCTGCCCAGTTTAACTGGCACATCTGGGGGGCCGATCTGTATGAGAATTCGTCCAGCCTGAAATTTCGTTTATTCTATCCCCTGCGCCGCCTGGCTCAGGGGCGGGTCGGGCGCGTTTTTGCCACCCGCGGCGATCTGAGCTGGTTTGCCCGTCGTCATCCGCGCGTGCCCGGCGAGCTGCTCTATTTCCCGACGCGGATGGATCCGGCGCTGAATTCGCTGGCCGATAGCGCGCCGCACGCTGAGACGCTGACGATTCTGGTGGGGAACTCCGGCGACCGCAGCAATGAACATATTGCGGCGCTGCGGGCGATTCATCAGCAGTTCGGCGATACGGTAAACGTGATCGTCCCGATGGGCTATCCGGCAAACAATGCCGACTATATCCACGAAGTCCGGGAGGCGGGCGCGGCATTATTCCGTGCTGAACGTTTACAGATACTCGGCGATCGACTCGCGTTTGATGAGTATCTGGCTCTGCTGCGCCGCTGCGATCTGGGCTACTTCCTGTTTGCCCGCCAGCAGGGGATCGGTACATTGTGCTTGTTGATTCAGGCGGGGATCCCCTGCGTACTGAATCGGGAAAATCCGTTCTGGCAGGATATGGCGGAGCAGGATATTCCGGTGCTGTTTACCGGCGATACGCTGGATGTCGCCGTCGTTCGCGAGGCGCAACGCCAGCTGGCTGGCGTTGATAAGAACCAGATTGCCTTCTTCCGGCCGAATTACCTGGCGGGCTGGCAGCGGGCATTGCGGATTGCTGCGGGGGTGAGCGTATGACATTAATGCAATTTTGCGGGCTGCTGGTGGTCTGGCTGCTGTCGACGCTGTTTATCGCCACCGTGACTTACTTTGAGTTTCGCCGCGTGCGTTTTAACTTCAACGTCTTCTTCTCGTTGTTGTTTTTGCTGACTTTCTTCTTTGGCTTCCCGCTGACCAGCATCCTGGTGTTCCGCTTTGATGTCAGCGTCGCCCCGCCGGAAGTATTGCTGCAAACTCTGCTGGTGTCGGTCTGTTTCTACGCGGTGTATTACGTGACCTATAAAACGCGCCTGCGTTCGGCTACGCACGACAGCCGGCGCCGTCCGCTATTTACCATGAACCGGGTGGAGACCAACCTGGCATGGGTGATTTTGCTGGGCGTCGCGCTGCTGTGCGTCGGGATTTTCTTTGCCCATAATGGCTTCCTGCTGTTCAGACTCAACTCCTACAGCCAGATCTTCTCCAGTGAAGTCTCCGGCGTGGCGTTGAAGCGATTTTTCTATTTCTTTATCCCGGCAATGCTGGTGGTCTATTTCCTGCGCCAGGATTATAAGGCGTGGATATTCTTCCTGATCAGCACCGTGGCGTTTGGCCTGCTGACCTATGCCATCGTCGGCGGTACCCGCGCGAACATTATTATCGCTTTCGCCATCTTCCTGTTTATCGGCATTATTCGCGGCTGGATCAGCCTGTGGATGCTGGCGGCGGCTGGCGTACTTGGCATCGTCGGGATGTTCTGGCTGGCGCTTAAACGCTACGGCATGAACGTCAGCGGCGATGAGGCGTTTTATACCTTCCTCTATCTGACCCGCGATACCTTTTCGCCGTGGGAGAATCTGGCGCTGCTGTTGCAGAACTACGACAAGATCGCGTTCCAGGGGCTGGCGCCGATGATCCGGGATTTCTACGTCTTTATCCCCAGCTGGATGTGGCACGGCAGGCCGTCAATGGTGCTCAATACCGCGAACTACTTTACCTGGGAAGTGCTGAATAATCACTCCGGCCTGGCGATCTCGCCGACGCTGATTGGTTCGCTGGTGGTGATGGGCGGCGTCTGGTTCGTCCCGCTGGGCGCGGTGGCGGTCGGGCTGATTATTAAATGGTTCGACTGGCTGTATGAGCTTGGCAACCGGGAGAGTAATCGCTATAAAGCGGCCATTCTGCATAGCTTCTGTTTTGGCGCTATCTTCAACATGATAGTGCTGGCACGCGAGGGGCTGGATTCCTTTGGCTCCCGCGTGGTGTTTTTCCTCGTGATCTTTGGTATCTGCTTGCTGGCGGCGAAATTGCTGTACTGGTTCCTGGATAGCGTGGGACTGATTCATAAGCGGAGCAAACCGCTTTCGCAACCTCAGGTCTGATAAGGATGGACATGACTGGGACTACTTCTGCGCCGTTGTATCTGTTGAGAGGATTACAACTCATTGGCTGGCGCAACATGCAGCATGCTCTGGATTATCTGTACGCTGACGGTGCTATCCGTCAGGGAACGCTGGTCGCGATTAACGCCGAGAAGATGCTGGCGGTAGAGGACGACCCGGAGGTGCGGGCGTTGATTGAGGCTGCGGAGTTTAAATACGCCGATGGCATCAGCGTCGTGCGCTCATTGCGCAAAAAATATCCTCAGGCGCAGGTGTCGCGCGTGGCGGGAGCCGATTTATGGGAAGCGCTGATGGAACGCGCGGGCGCCCAGGGGACGCCGGTCTTTCTGGTGGGCGGCAAGCCGGAGGTGCTGGCACAGACCGTATCCCAGCTGCGGGCACGCTGGAAGGTCAATATTGTCGGGAGCCAGGACGGCTATTTCGCCGCTGGCCAGCGCCAGGCGCTGTTCGAGCGTATCCGCGATAGCGGGGCGCAAATCGTCACCGTGGCGATGGGATCGCCGCGTCAGGAGATTCTGATGCGCGATTGCCGGGCGGTCTATCCGCAGGCGCTGTATATGGGCGTGGGAGGCACCTACGACGTATTTACCGGCCATGTTCACCGGGCGCCAAAATTCTGGCAAAACCTGGGGCTGGAATGGTTCTATCGTTTGGTATCCCAGCCGAGCCGGATTAAAAGACAGATCCGCCTGCTGCGATATTTACGTTGGTATTACACCGGTCAGCTCTGATATTCCGCTGCTAATTGGCCAGTTTGCGTACATATTCTGTCTAATACCTTAATTTGCCTGATACTTTATTTGCCATTTGCGCAAAATTCATTAACCATTCGCATGCTTAATGCGCGGCGGGCGGTCTTTGCCGTCGCGCAGGCAAGGCCATTTCCTTTCATTAATTCATAAAAATAACCGGTATATGCACAAGACCCTTCGGGAGACGGCGAGGGAGTCAATCTGCCATTACCCAGCGGCATACATCACTGTGCGGTTGGCGTGTGCGGAGCGAACCAGCAGGCAGATCGCCTGAAGGGTGCGGAGTAAAAACCGGAGGCAGGGCAAACACAAGAGGCTATATGACAGAGAAAAAAGCGGAACTCCAGCGCGGGCTGGAGGCCAGGCACATTGAACTGATCGCCCTTGGCGGTACGATTGGCGTCGGTTTATTTATGGGGGCGGCCAGTACGCTGAAGTGGGCCGGTCCTTCCGTCCTGCTGGCGTATATTATCGCCGGCTTATTTGTGTTCTTCATCATGCGTTCGATGGGCGAAATGTTGTTCCTCGAACCGGTAACCGGCTCGTTCGCCGTTTACGCACACCGCTACATGAGTCCGTTCTTCGGCTACCTGACCGCCTGGTCATACTGGTTTATGTGGATGGCGGTCGGGATTTCGGAGATTACGGCCATCGGGGTGTACGTGCAGTTCTGGTTCCCGGAGATGGCGCAGTGGATACCGGCGCTGATTGCCGTTGGGCTGGTGGCGCTGGCGAACCTGGCCGCGGTACGCCTGTATGGTGAGATCGAATTCTGGTTCGCGATGATTAAAGTCACCACCATTATCGTGATGATTGTCGTCGGGCTGGGCGTGATTTTCTTTGGTTTTGGTAACGGCGGGCACGCTATCGGCTTCGACAACCTGACCGAGCACGGTGGTTTCTTCGCCGGCGGCTGGAAGGGCTTTCTGACGGCGCTGTGCATTGTGGTGGCGTCCTATCAGGGCGTGGAGCTGATCGGGATTACCGCCGGCGAGGCGAAGAACCCGCAGGTTACCCTGCGTAGCGCGGTCGGTAAGGTGCTGTGGCGCATTCTGATTTTTTATGTCGGCGCCATTTTTGTGATTGTGACCATCTTCCCGTGGAATCAGATTGGCTCCGGCGGCAGTCCGTTCGTCCTGACCTTTGCCAAAATAGGGATCGCCGCCGCTGCCGGGATTATCAACTTCGTGGTGCTGACGGCGGCGCTTTCCGGTTGTAATAGCGGGATGTACAGCTGCGGACGGATGCTCTACGCGCTGGCGAAGAACCGCCAGCTGCCTGCGACTATCGGCAAAGTGTCGCGCAACGGCGTACCGGCGGCGGGCGTTGGGTTGTCAATTCTGATTCTGCTGCTCGGCTCATGCCTGAACTATATTATTCCGAATCCACAGCGGGTATTCGTCTACGTCTACAGCGCCAGCGTGCTGCCGGGCATGGTGCCGTGGTTTGTGATCCTGATTAGCCAGCTGCGTTTTCGCCGCGCCCACCGGCAGGCGATGGCCAGCCATCCGTTCCGTTCGCTGCTGTTCCCGTGGACGAACTATTTGACGATGGCGTTTCTGGTTTGCGTGCTGATCGGCATGGGTTTTAACGACGATACCCGTATGTCGCTGTTCGTCGGGATTCTTTTCCTGGCCGGGGTCACGCTTATTTATCGGGTTTTTGGCCTTGGTCGGCAGGGGAATATCGACAAAACGGCGGAATAAACGCCAAAATGCGCAAAGCGTGAGCAAACAGAAATTTTATTTAAAAAGGCACTAGACAGCGGGGGGGGAAGTCCGTATTATCCGACCCCGCAACGGCGCTAAGCGCCCGTAGCTCAGCTGGATAGAGCGCTGCCCTCCGGAGGCAGAGGTCTCAGGTTCGAATCCTGTCGGGCGCACCATTTAACCCGGTGCTTGAGCTGCGGTGGACTGGGAATTTTACAGTGCCGCGTGAAAAGATTTGTAGTGGTGGCTATAGCTCAGTTGGTAGAGCCCTGGATTGTGATTCCAGTTGTCGTGGGTTCGAATCCCATTAGCCACCCCATTATTTGATAGAGTTGTGAATTGCGAAGGTGGCGGAATTGGTAGACGCGCTAGCTTCAGGTGTTAGTGTTCTTACGGACGTGGGGGTTCAAGTCCCCCCCCTCGCACCACGACTTTAACGAATTGAACTAAAAATTCAAAAAGCAGTGCATCGGCGAGTAGCGCAGCTTGGTAGCGCAACTGGTTTGGGACCAGTGGGTCGGAGGTTCGAATCCTCTCTCGCCGACCAATTTTGAACCCCGCTTCGGCGGGGTTTTTTGTTTTCTTCCGTGCCAAATCTTTCTCATATCCCCATGATCTTGCAAACAAAAACCTCACATGCCTCCGGTATGCGCCGCGGTAGTTTGTTGGGCAGAAAACTCCCAATTCACCCTGCGGACAGATGCAATTTCCCCAGAACCTGTGCGATAATAAACGGGTAGATGCTCATTCCATCTCTTATGTTCGCCTTCGGCCTCATAAACCCAGGAATGATGCAGAGCCGTTTACGGTGCTTATCGTCCACTGACAGATGTCGCGTTTATACGCACGATCTTCACGCTGCTTCAAAGCAGCTTGAGAGATACAGCGTATCGTCTCATCAAACACCATGGACATAACGTTGAGTGAAGCACCCAATTTGTTGTCAAACAGACCTGTTTTAACGCCTGCCCTGGTTTCAGTGCAGGCGTTTTTTTATTTCAGGGGTCAATGAAACGAACAGGGACGGCGGGGGAAAAGGGCGGCTGGGAAGCGCGCTATCGCCCTGAAGAGAGGCGATAGCGGCAGGCGAGCGGGCTACTGCTGCGGATTGTTCTGCAGGGTCAACAGCAGGCCATCACGGCGCATGGCGGCGGCCTCTTCCGGTTGATGCATCCGGTCAAGGGTATCGGCCAGCCACGCATAATCAAATGCATCCGGGCGCTGCTTCAGTGCGGCGCGGAACGCGATGCTGGCTTCCTGCCATTCGCCGTGGCGCATCAGAGATTGCCCCAGCGTGCTCCACAGCAAGGGACGATCGCCAACGGATTTGATCTGCTGACGCAGCACTTTTTCCAGCTGCTCTGGGTTATTGGTCTTCAGGCGCGGGATGAGCATCACCAGGCGGTCGTCATACTGCTTCTTCAGACCGTCGATAATAATTTGCTGCGCGGTATCGTGATCGTCGCTTTCGATGAGCAGGTTGGCCATCGCCACCTGCAGCGATACCTGCGCGCGGGTTTTGCGGTTTTGACCTTTCCACCATTCGCGCAGCCCTTCGCTGCCCCGATCGGCCAGGGTTTTATCCATTAAACCTATCCACGCCTGCTGCTCCAACGCGGCGCGATGCGCGTCATCGCTGACGTTGGCTTTCGCCATCGACGGGATAATATCCAGCAGCGAATGCCATGCCCCGGTGCGGGTATAGGCCTGCTCGGCCAGACGCAGAACTTCCGGGTGCCGTGGGGTAATTTCCAGCAGCTTATCAACCCCGTGGCGCGCGGCCAGGTTTTCATTACGCGCCAGCTGCAGACGCACGCGGGCGATCTCTACCGGAATCAGATCGTCTCCAGCCAGTTCCGTGGCGCGTTCCAGATGTTGGTTTGCCCGCGCCTCATCACCACGCTGCTGGGCCGCTTCTGCCGCCAGCAGATAGTTCACCACCGGCTGTTCAGCATGATCGGCGTTCTTCGCCATCAGCTTCTCAACCTGCTGATAGTCGCCTTCCGCCAGCTTGAGTAGCGCCTGCTCGGTTTGTTTGCGCGCGCGGCGGCGCTTACGCCCGACGAACCAGCCGCGGGTATGGGCGCCGGTACGGAAAATACGCCGGAATAGCCATTCAATGGCAAACAGTACCACCATGGTAAGGATCATAATGATCGCCAGCCCGGTGACGCTGGTTTCGATATTGTAGTTATCGGTCTGGATCAGCACGTAGCCCTGATGCCCGGAGATAATGGGGCCGACGACGATCCCGGCGATCAACAGTGCGAAGAGTAAGAGAATTTTCAACATGCGTTACTCTCCTTGTGTCGCAGGTGCGGGCGCTGACGTCGCGGCTGCCGGAGCTGGCGTACTGCCCGGCGCGGCGGCAGGCTGCGCCATCAGATTGCGTACCCGCGTCTGCATCAGCTTCTCGAGGATCGCCTGGCTCTGCAGGTTGTCCGGCACGTTCATGGTGATGCTCTGCTGGCTCAGCTTATCAACGTCCTCAAGGAAGGCCTTTGTTGAGGCATCTTCGGTATCGTAATAGGCACGGACCCAGGTCGACACGTTATCCAGCGCCTGTTTGTAAGTCTCTTCCTGATGGCGCGGAACCGCCTGCGCTGCGACCAGCAGACGGGAACGGATATTTTCGCGCAGGTAGACATCCTGGTTTGGCGCCAGCAGCGGCACCGCCGTTTCGTCGCGGCGACGGACGGTAATAAAGCTGTCCATGAAGCTCTGCCAGCTTTTTTGCAGATTCACCCGCCACTCGCCGATAGAGCTGGACAGCTCTTCGCTATCGGAATCCATCGGGGAATCGTCATCGTTGTTGTCTGCGAGACGCAGATTATCGATCTGGTTAGCGAGCTGGTTTACCTTGAGGATAATACCGTCATAGTCGACCTGGCTGACCGCCGACAGGGAGGCGATATCGTCGGTGATCGCCCGGCGGGCGCTAATCAGGCTGGGGTCGTTCATATCGGCGAGGCTGGCATCGGCGCTTTTCAGCAGCGCCGCGGCGGTGGTGACGTCCTGATCGCTCCACAGCTTACGTCCGGCCGCTTTCACCAGGAAATCAGCCTGCGCCAGCAGCCAGGTTTTGGCATCGCTACCGGAAATGACGGCCACTTTTTGCTGGACTTCCTCCAGCTGCTTCGCCAGCGTTTCCTGCTGCTGCTTCGCCTCTGTCAGCTGGTCGGCCTGCTGTTTAATTATGCCTTCGAGTTCGGTTTTTTGGCTGTCCTGCGCTTTTTGCAGCTCCGCGACCCGATCGGCGAGCGTTGTACTGGTCTCGTTCTGCCGTGATACTTGCTGTTTATTCAAACCATACAGGCCGACGCCAGCGGCGAGGGCAATGGCGATCGCAACCGCGCTCAGAACGAGACTGGTTTTATTTGCGCCGTTTTTCTTTCCGCTATTCTCTGGCTGTGGCGCCTTGTCCACGGCCTCCCTGGTCTCTTCAACCACGGCGGATTGGTTTTGTTGTTCCGTCATTATGGCTTCCAATGTTGAGAGTTATTGTAATGCGCGTAGCAGCGCATCGTTGTCGGCGCTATCGGCAACCTGGATATCCTGCCAGCCCAGTTCCCGGGCCTGCTGGGCCAGGCGTTCACTGACAACTAAAATGCGACAGCGAAGGAGCCACCGTTCGCGATACCACTCCGGTATCAGCGCCCAAAGCTGTTGCAGCATCTCGCCGCTGGTGACGACCAGCGTGGTGACGCCGCGGGACTGCCAGCGCATTGCTTCTTCTGCGCCGTCGTAATGCCGGGCACTACGTTGATAGCATTCACAGAAAGTGACGTCGGCGCCGCGCTCGCGGAGCGTTGCGCCTAACAATTCCCGCCCGCCGTTGCCGCGAAGAAGAAGAGCCTTCTTCCCCGCAATGTTTTGTAATTCAGGTAATTGTAGCAAGACTTCGCTGATTTCCCGATCTAATGGGTAGCGAATATCCCTGGCGCTGACTTTATGCAGGGCCAGCGCGGTGGTGCGACCGATGGCGAAATAGCCGGGAGCCTGCGGCCAACGCTGGTTCAGCTGATGCAGGCGGGCGTGGGCAAACTCCACGGCGTGCTGTGAAAGGGCAAACAACAAATCGCCTGCGGATAAGGCCGCCAGCTGGCCGCTTAAGGCGTGCAGTCCGCGGCCGGGGGTAAATTCAATAAGTGGAAAGCTCCAGGCCACGCGTCCCAGCGCGCGCAGGCGGCTGACCAGCTCTTCGCCTTGCGGCAGCGGACGGGTGACCAGGATACTCATCGCGGCGCTTCTCCCGCATAGACGGCGGCGAGAATATCGCGGGCGCCGTTATCCAGCAGTTCTTCCGCCAGCGAGACGCCGAGGCGTTCGGCATCTTCCGCCAGGCCGCGTCGCTCGCCGTGTACTACCTGCGAGCCGTCGGGGGCGCCAACCAGCGCGCGCAGCCACAGCTCGCCGTTGACGAGCTCGGCGTAGCTGCCGATAGGCACCTGACAGCCGCCTTCAAGCCGGGTATTCATCGCCCGCTCCGCGCGTACGCGAATGGCCGTTTCCGCATGATTCAGCGGGGCTAACAGCGCCTGGGTCCATTGATCGTCAAGACGACATTCAATGCCGACCGCGCCCTGGCCAACGGCGGGCAGCGACTGCTCCGGCGTCAACGGCTGACGAATGCGCGCTTCGAGCCCGAGGCGTTTAAGGCCCGCGGCCGCGAGGATAATGGCGTCATACTCGCCGCTGTCGAGTTTCCCGAGACGAGTCCCCACGTTGCCGCGCAGCGAACGGATCACCAAATCCGGACGCCGGGCTGCCAGTTGGCACTGACGGCGTAAACTCGATGTGCCGACGATGCTGCCGTGCGGCAGCGCGTCGATGGAGGCGTAGTGATTGGACACGAAAGCATCGCGCGGATCTTCGCGCTCGCAAATCGTGACCAGCCCCAGTCCCGCGGGAAACTCGACCGGAACATCTTTCATGGAATGCACGGCGATATCCGCGCGGTCTTCCAGCATGGCCAGCTCTAACTCTTTGACAAACAAGCCCTTGCCACCCACTTTTGCCAGCGGGGTATCCAGGAGCACGTCGCCGCGAGTCACCATCGGCACCAGTTCGACCACCAGCCCAGGATGACAGGACTCAAGGCGTTCTTTCACATAATGCGCCTGCCATAGCGCAAGTGGGCTTTGCCGTGTGGCAATTCTCAAAACTTTGTCTAACATGCTTGTTACCGTCGTTGTCGACCACAAACTATCCTAACATTGTTGCCTTATGGATGTTAGTTTTGTGGGATTAGGGGCGCGGCTCTTTCTTTATTAACGTTTGGTGCCATCCCGGTTGCCACAACCGTAGTGAGGAATTTACACGCAGTAAACGGTGCTACACTTGTATGTAGCGCATCTTTCTTTACGGTCAATGAGCAAGGTGTTAGATTGATCACGTTTTAAACCATTTGTCCGTCAGCAGCTCATCACAACCACACCGACGACAAATGGTGACGGTTTTTGTTGAAATACTGAAATCCTCCGTACTATTGTACGACGGGTTTTTGAACATCAGGCGATATGTCTTGTACCTCTATATTGAGACACTGAAACAGAGACTGGATGCCATCAACCAACTGCGCGTCGATCGCGCGCTTGCTGCCATGGGACCCGCTTTCCAGCAGGTTTACAGTCTACTGCCGACATTACTACATTATCATCACCCGTTGATGCCGGGTTACCTTGACGGTAACGTTCCCCGTGGCATTTGCCTCTACACGCCTGATGAAACCCAACGCCACTACCTTGACGAGTTAGAACTGCACCGGGGCATGCTGGCGCAGGAGCCGCCGAAAGGCGAGCTGCCGATTACCGGCGTCTACTCGATGGGCAGTACCTCCTCCGTCGGTCAAAGCTGCTCTTCCGACCTCGATATCTGGGTTTGCCACCAGGCATGGCTCGATACCGAAGAGCGTCAGCTGCTGCAGCGTAAATGCAGCCTGCTGGAAAGCTGGGCCGCCTCGCTGGGCGTTGAAGTCAGCTTCTTCCTGATTGATGAAAACCGCTTCCGCCATAACGAAAGCGGCAGCCTGGGCGGCGAAGACTGCGGCTCAACGCAGCATATCCTGCTGCTGGATGAGTTCTACCGCACCGCCGTGCGCCTCGCCGGCAAGCGTATTCTGTGGAATATGGTGCCGTGCGAGGAAGAAGAGCACTACGACGATTACGTCATGAGCCTGTATGCGCAAGGCGTGTTGACGCCGAACGAATGGCTGGATCTTGGCGGCCTGAGCTCGCTGTCGGCGGAAGAGTACTTCGGCGCCAGCCTGTGGCAGCTCTATAAAAGCATCGATTCGCCATATAAGGCGGTGCTGAAAACGCTGCTGCTGGAGGCTTATTCCTGGGAATATCCTAACAACCGCCTGCTGGCGAAAGACATTAAGCAGCGCCTGCATGACGGGGAAATCGTTTCGTTCGGTCTCGATCCCTACTGCATGATGCTTGAGCGCGTCACCACCTACCTGCAGGCGATTGAAGACGAGACCCGTCTCGATCTGGTCCGCCGCTGTTTCTACCTGAAAGTGTGCGAAAAACTCAGCCGCGAGCGCGCCTGCGTGGGCTGGCGTCGTGAAGTCGTGAGCCATCTGGTGCAAGGGTGGGGCTGGGATGAAAAGCGTCTGATGATGCTCGACAACCGGGCGAACTGGAAGATCGACGAAGTGCGCAAAGCGCATAACGAACTGCTTGATGCGATGATGCAGAGCTATCGCAATCTGATCCGCTTCGCGCGTCGCAACAACCTGAGTGTGTCCGCCAGTCCGCAGGATATTGGCGTGCTGACCCGTAAGCTGTATGCGGCGTTTGAAGCGCTGCCGGGGAAAGTTACCCTGGTGAACCCGCAAATCTCCCCGGATCTGTCCGAACCGAATCTGACCTTTATCCACGTGCCGCCGGGCCGTGCCAACCGCACCGGCTGGTATGTGTATAACCGCGCGCCGGATATGGAATCGATCATCAGCCATCAGCCGCTGGAATATAACCGTTATCTTAATAAGCTGGTGGCCTGGGCCTGGTTTAACGGCCTGCTGACGTCACGTACTCGCCTGTTTATTAAGGGCAACGGCACTGTCGATCTGGCGAAACTGCAGGAGATGGTGGCGGATGTGTCGCATCACTTCCCATTGCGCCTGCCGTCGCCGACGCCCAAAGCGCTGTATAGCCCCTGCGAAATCCGCCATCTGGCGATTATCGTCAACCTTGAATACGACCCGACCGCCGCGTTCCGCAACCAGGTGGTGCACTTTGACTTCCGTAAGCTGGATGTCTTCAGCTTTGGCGAAGAGCAGAAGTGCTTAATCGGCAGCGTCGATCTGCTGTATCGCAACTCGTGGAATGAGGTGCGCACCCTGCACTTTAACGGCGAGCAGGCGATGATCGAAGCGTTGAAAACCATCCTCGGTAAAATGCATCAGGATGCCGCGCCGCCGGACAGCGTAGAGGTGTTCTGCTATAGCCAGCATCTGCGTGGTTTGATCCGTACCCGCGTGCAGCAGATGATTTCCGAGTGCATTGAGCTGCGCCTTTCCAGCACCCGTCAGGATACCGGGCGCTTTAAAGCGCTGCGCGTTTCCGGCCAGACCTGGGGACTGTTCTTCGAGCGTCTTAACGTGTCGGTACAGAAGCTGGAGAACGCCATTGAATTCTACGGCGCGATTTCGCATAACAAGCTGCACGGCCTGTCGGTTCAGGTGGAAACCAACCATGTTAAGCTGCCGCCGGTGGTGGATGGCTTCGCCAGCGAAGGGATTATTCAGTTCTTCTTTGAAGATGCCGATAACAACGACAGCGGGTTTAACATCTATATCCTGGACGAGAGCAACCGCGCCGAGGTGTATCATCACTGTGAAGGCAGTAAAGAGGAGCTGGTGCGTGACGTGAGCCGTTTCTACTCGTCATCCCACGATCGCTTCACTTACGGCTCCAGTTTTATCAACTTCAACCTGCCGCAGTTCTACCAGATCGTCGACGTCGATGGCCGACCTCAGGTTATTCCCTTCCGTAGCCAGGCGATCGGCGCTGCCGCCACGCCGGTGAGCCCGGATGCCGTGGGGTCACCGGTGCTGCAGCAGCACTATTCCTGAGCGGAAGCCCGGCGTGCGCTGAGCCGGGCGAGCTGATTAACGGAAACTGACCTCTTCACCGGCCTGATGCGTCGCCGCCTGTTCCAGCAGATCCCAGAAGGTTTCACCGCTGCGATCGCAAACCCACTCGTCACCTTTGAGATCGAAATGGTAGCCGCCTTGTTTCGTCGCCAGCCACACCTGGTGCAGCGGCTCCTGACGATTGATAATGATTTTGCTGCCGTTCTCAAAACTGAGGGTCAGCACGCCGCCGTTGATCTCACAGTCGATATCGCTATCGCCGTCCCGGTCGTCCAGACGCTCTTCGATGGTCATCCACAGGCCGTCGGCCAGGCGATGGAATTCACTGTCGTTCATGGTTCTACCCTGCTTTTTTGAAGATGGCGGCAGTATAGCGCGAAACAAAAGCGCGTGCAGTCGGATGCTAAACGCTTGCTTTTACGTCTTCTCCTGCGATGATAGAAAGCAGAAAGAGTGAATCACGGGCAACTATCAATGAAAAACGTTTTTCCAACGCTTGCCGTTTTATTGGCGATCTTCAGCCTGACCGGCTGTGGTCTGAAGGGACCGCTTTACTTCCCTCCGGCAGAAAAGACGGCGGCTCCGCCGACCAAACCGGTCGATAGCGGTATCCAGAGCTCGACGCCAGATCGTAACGATCGCGGTGATAGCGGTGGCCCGACCCAGGTAGACTATTGACGATAACTTTCTGTTCCGCGCAACTGGAGTAGATAATGCAGTTCTCTAAAATGCATGGCCTTGGCAACGACTTTATGGTCGTTGACGCGGTAACGCAGAATGTTTTTTTCTCACCGGAGCTGATTCGCCGCCTGGCGGATCGGCATCTTGGCGTAGGCTTCGATCAGCTGCTGATTGTGGAGCCGCCGTACGATCCGGACCTGGACTTCCATTATCGCATCTTCAACGCCGACGGCAGCGAAGTCTCGCAGTGCGGTAACGGCGCACGCTGCTTCGCCCGTTTTGTCCGTTTGAAAGGCCTGACCAATAAACGTGATATCCGTGTGAGCACGGCGAACGGTCGTATGGTATTAAGCGTAACGGAAGACGATCTGGTGCGCGTCAATATGGGCGAGCCGAACTTCGAGCCGTCGCAGGTGCCTTTCCGCGCCAACAAAGCGGAAAAGACCTATATTATGCGCGCCGCTGAACAGACAGTATTGTGCGGTGTGGTGTCGATGGGGAACCCACACTGCGTCATTCAGGTCGAGGATGTGGAAACCGCGGCGGTGGAAACGCTTGGCCCGGTGATGGAAAGCCACGAACGCTTCCCGGAACGCGCCAACATCGGCTTTATGCAGGTGGTCGAGCGTCATCACATTCGCCTCCGCGTTTATGAACGCGGCGCGGGCGAAACGCAGGCCTGCGGCAGCGGGGCCTGTGCGGCGGTTGCGGTGGGGATCCAACAGGGGTTGCTGGCCGAAGAAGTACGCGTGGAATTACCAGGCGGGCGTCTTGATATCGCCTGGAAAGGACCGGGCCAACCGTTGTTTATGACTGGCCCGGCGGCACATGTCTACGACGGATTTATTCACTTATGAAACAAGTCGGGGAAGAACAGCAGGAAATCACCGGCGCGCTGAACGACCGCGCGGTGGTGGACTATCTGTTGCAACATCCTGAATTCTTTATTCGTAATGCGGCATTAGTGGAGCACATGCGGGTTCCGCATCCGGTGCGCGGCTCTATTTCGCTGGTGGAATGGCACATGGTGCGGGCGCGTAACCATATCAACGTGCTGGAAGAGAACATGATGCTGTTGATGGAACAGGCGACCGCCAATGAAAGCCTGTTCCAGCGCCTGCTTCATCTGCAGACGCGGCTGGCGGCGGCGGAAAGCCTCGATGAGATGCTCAATCGCTTTCACCGCTGGGCGCGTGAGATCGGCCTGGCGGGGGCGACGGTGCGTCTGTTCCCTGACAGCTGGCGGCTCGGCGCGCCATCAAAGTTCACCCACCTGGCGCTGACCCGGCAGGCGTTTGAACCTATCCGCATTCAACGCCTTGGCCAGGAGCGCCACTATCTCGGGCCGCTAAACGGGCCTGAACTGCTGGTGATGCTGCCGGAAGCGAAAGCCATCGGCTCGGTGGCGATGTCGCTGCTGGGCGGCGATGACGCCCCTGGCGTGATGCTCTTCACCAGCCGCGATGCTCAGCATTACCAGCCAGGGCAGGGAACGCAGCTGCTCCAGGAGATTGCGTTAATGCTGCCTGGTCTGTTGGAGCGCTGGGTTGAACGCGCATGACCGACTCTCCCTTATTCACCGCCGTCGCCCGTTTCCTGCGCTATCTGGGCGTGGAGCGTCAGCTGAGCCCGATTACGCTGCTGAACTACCGCCGTCAGCTGGATGCGCTCATTGCGCTTGCTGAGCTGGCCGGGCTTAAAAACTGGCAGCAGTGCGATGCCGCTCAGGTCCGTGGCCTGGCGGTGCGTAGCCGGAAGCAGGGGCTGGGGCCGGCAAGTCTGGCACTGCGCCTTTCCGCACTCCGCAGCTTCTTTGACTGGCTGGTGGCGCAGGGCGAGCTGACGGCCAACCCGGCAAAAGGTATCTCCGCGCCTAAAATCCCCCGTCACTTACCGAAAAATATCGACGTCGATGACGTGAACCGGCTATTGGATATCGATCTTAACGATCCGCTGGCGGTGCGCGATCGCGCGATGCTGGAAGTGATGTACGGCGCGGGTTTGCGTCTCTCTGAGCTGGTCAACCTCGATATTAAACACCTTGATAGGGAGTCGGGCGAGGTGTGGGTGATGGGGAAAGGGAGTAAAGAGCGTCGTCTGCCGATAGGGCGCAGCGCGGTGGCGTGGATTGAACACTGGTTGGATCTCCGTGGGCTGTTCGCGGCCGATGACGACGCGCTGTTCTTATCAAAACTGGGTAAACGTATTTCTGCGCGTAACGTGCAAAAACGTTTTGCCGAATGGGGTATTAAGCAGGGGCTGAACAGCCACGTGCATCCGCATAAGCTGCGCCACTCCTTTGCCACCCATATGCTGGAGTCGAGCGGCGATCTGCGCGGCGTGCAGGAACTGCTGGGTCATGCCAACCTCTCGACCACCCAAATCTATACCCATCTTGATTTTCAACACCTTGCCTCGGTGTATGATGCGGCGCATCCGCGCGCCAAACGGGGGAAATAATGCGTTTTTACCGACCTCTGGGCCAGATTTCAGCACTGACGTTTGACCTGGACGATACCCTTTATGACAACCGCCCGGTGATCGACCGGACGCTGCATGAGTCGCTGACCTTCGTGCGTCGCTACCACCCGTCACTGAGTCAATTTGATGCGAACGAGCTGCAGCGGCTGCGTCAGACGCTGCTCGAGACAGAACCGGAGATTTACCACGACGTCACCGAGTGGCGCCGCCGCGCGCTGGTGCTGGGGATGACGAACGCCGGGCTATCCAGCGAGCAGGCCGCTGCCGGCGCGGATGCGGCGATGGAGAACTTTGCCCACTGGCGCAGTTTGATCGATGTGCCGCAGGAAACCCACGATACGCTGGCGGCGCTGGCGGAAAAATGGCCGCTGGTGGCGGTGACCAACGGCAACGCTCAGCCGGAGCTGTTTGGTCTGAGCGACTATTTCCGTTTTGTCCTGCGCGCCGGTCCGGACGGGCGGGCTAAACCTTTTGCCGATATGTATCATCTGGCGGCGGAGCGCCTCGAGCTGCCGCTGGGCCAGATCCTTCACGTGGGGGATGACCTGACCACCGACGTGGCGGGCGCTATCCGCTGCGGTATGCAGGCCTGCTGGATCAAGCCGCAGGGCGCCGATCTGATGCGCGCCGCCGACAGCCGCCTGCTGCCGCACATTGAAATTTCACGGTTGGCATCTCTGACCTCGCTGATATAATCACCACTAGTTCTGTATATATTAACAGTATGCCCGGTAGACGCAGCGTTGCCGGGCAGCTCATTTCCGGCGGTGCCAATGGACGTTTCTTACCTGCTCGACAGCCTCAATGACAAACAGCGCGAAGCCGTAGCCGCCTCGCGTACCAATATGCTGGTTCTGGCTGGTGCGGGCAGCGGTAAGACACGCGTGCTGGTGCATCGTATCGCGTGGCTGCTGAGCGTGGAAAACTGCTCGCCGTATTCCATCATGGCGGTGACTTTTACCAACAAAGCGGCGGCGGAGATGCGCCATCGTATCGGCCAACTGATGGGGACGACCCAGGGCGGCATGTGGGTCGGCACCTTCCACGGTCTGGCCCACCGCCTGCTGCGGGCTCACCATCTGGATGCCAACCTGCCGCAGGATTTTCAGATCCTCGATAGTGAAGACCAGCTGCGTCTGCTGAAGCGCCTGATTAAAGCAATGAATCTCGACGAGAAGCAGTGGCCGCCGCGTCAGGCGATGTGGTACATCAACAGCCAGAAAGACGAAGGGCTGCGTCCGCATCATATTCAGAGCTACGGCAACCCGGTGGAACAAACCTGGCAGAAGGTCTATCAGGCCTATCAGGAAGCCTGCGATCGCGCAGGGCTGGTAGACTTTGCCGAGCTGCTGCTGCGGGCGCACGAGCTGTGGCTCAACAAACCGCATATTCTTCAGCACTATCGTGAACGCTTCACCAATATCCTGGTGGACGAGTTCCAGGATACCAACAACATTCAGTACGCGTGGATCCGCCTGCTGGCGGGCGATAGCGGCAAAGTGATGATCGTGGGGGATGATGACCAGTCGATCTACGGCTGGCGCGGCGCCCAGGTCGAAAACATCCAGCGTTTTCTCACCGATTTTCCCGGCGCGCAGACCATCCGTCTGGAACAGAACTACCGTTCGACCAGCAATATCCTGAGCGCCGCCAACGCCCTGATTGAAAACAACAGCGGGCGTCTGGGTAAGAAACTGTGGACTGACGGCGCCGACGGCGAGCCGATCTCCCTCTACTGCGCCTTCAACGATCTGGATGAAGCGCGTTTTGTCGTCAACCGGATTAAAACCTGGCAGGAGAACGGTGGCGCGCTGGAGCAGTGCGCCATTCTCTATCGCAGCAACGCCCAGTCGCGCGTGCTGGAAGAGGCGCTGCTGCAGGCCAGCATGCCGTACCGTATTTACGGCGGGATGCGCTTCTTTGAACGTCAGGAAATCAAAGATGCGCTTTCGTATCTGCGTCTGATTGCCAACCGTAACGATGATGCCGCCTTTGAGCGGGTGGTGAATACCCCGACCCGCGGCATTGGCGACCGTACCCTTGACGTGGTGCGGCAAACCTCGCGCGATCGCCAGCTGACCCTCTGGCAGGCGTGCCGCGAGCTGCTGAAGGATAAAGTCCTGGCCGGCCGCGCCGCCAGCGCCCTGCAGCGCTTTATGGAGCTGATTGACGCCCTGGCGCAGGAGACGGCGGATATGCCGCTGCATGTCCAGACCGACCGGGTGATTAAAGATTCCGGCCTGCGCATGATGTACGAGCAGGAAAAGGGCGAAAAAGGCCAGACGCGAATCGAAAACTTAGAGGAACTGGTCACCGCTACGCGCCAGTTCAGCTACAACGATGAAGATGAAGATTTAATGCCGCTGCAGGCCTTCCTTTCTCATGCCGCGCTGGAAGCGGGGGAAGGGCAGGCGGATACCTGGCAGGATGCGGTGCAGCTGATGACCCTGCACTCGGCGAAAGGCCTTGAGTTCCCGCAGGTGTTTATCGTCGGCGTGGAAGAGGGGATGTTCCCGAGCCAGATGGCGCTGGATGAAGGCGGCCGTCTGGAAGAGGAGCGTCGTCTGGCTTACGTTGGCGTGACGCGGGCGATGCAGAAGTTGACCCTGACCTATGCGGAAACCCGCCGCCTGTATGGCAAAGAGGTTTACCATCGCCCGTCGCGCTTTATCGGCGAGCTGCCGGAAGCCTGCGTGGAAGAGGTGCGCCTGCGCGCGACGGTGAGCCGTCCGGTCAGCCATCAGCGGATGGGCGCGCCGATGGCGGAGAACGACACCGGCTACAAGCTGGGTCAGCGCGTGCGCCATCCTAAATTCGGCGAAGGCACCATCGTGAATCTGGAAGGTAGCGGCGAGCACAGCCGTTTGCAGGTCGCCTTCCAGGGGCAGGGCATCAAATGGCTGGTGGCGGCCTATGCGCGGCTGGAAACAGTGTAACAGTAAGAAAAGTATCGTTTTTTTGTAATAATCTGCTAGCCTTATATGCTAAAGGGCAGGATTTGCTCTTTAGCGTTCTGTTGCGTGTTGACGCCGTTTTTGCGCTGGCGTAACATGCGCGCACGATTACGCTAAGAGGACATTCGCCTTGGACACACCCAGTAGATGCTGGCTCAACTTCCTGTCCGTCAGGAACAACTCCTAAGGCTATCCTCTTATGCTGATAGCCTTAGCGGTTGTCAGCGACCCTTCATACCCGTCGCTCTGAGTCAGGCTTAATGGTCTGAAACCCAAGTTGTTTCTGTGTGCCCTCCGAACTGTCCGATAATTTTTTTGCATTGGGAGTCCCGGTCATGCTGAGCGCATTTCAACTGGAAAATAATCGTTTAACACGCCTGGAAGCTGATGAGATCAAACATCTCGCCAGTTCGGTGTGGGTCGATCTGGTCGAGCCCGACGACGAAGAACGAAGCCGCGTGCAGACGGAATTGGGTCAGAACCTGGCAACGCGCCCGGAACTGGAAGATATCGAAGCATCGGCGCGTTTCTTCGAAGATGAAGACGGTTTACACATCCACTCTTTTTTCTTTTTTGAAGACGCAGAGGATCACGCCGGTAACTCCACCGTGGCGTTCACCATTCGCGAAGGGCGTCTGTTTACCCTGCGCGAGCGCGAATTACCCGCTTTCCGCCTGTACCGCATGCGCGTGCGCAACCAGCTGATGGTGGATGGCAACGCCTATGAGCTGCTGCTCGATCTGTTCGAAACCAAAATCGAACAGCTGGCGGATGAAATTGAAAATATCTATAGCGACCTCGAGAAACTCAGCCGCGTCATTATGGAAGGCCGCCAGGGCGACGAGTACGATGACGCCCTCTCGACGCTTGCCGAACAGGAAGATATCGGCTGGAAGGTCCGTCTGTGTCTGATGGATACCCAGCGCGCCCTGAACTTCCTGGTGCGAAAGGCGCGTTTGCCCGCGGGCCAGCTGGAGCAGGCGCGTGAGATCCTGCGGGATATCGAATCCCTGCTGCCGCACAACGAATCGCTGTTCCAGAAGGTAAACTTCCTGATGCAGGCGGCGATGGGTTTTATCAATATCGAGCAGAACCGCATCATCAAGATCTTCTCGGTGGTCTCCGTGGTCTTCCTGCCGCCCACCCTGGTGGCCTCCAGCTACGGGATGAACTTCGAGTTTATGCCTGAGCTGCACTGGAGCTTTGGCTATCCGGGCGCCATCGTCTTTATGATGCTCGCCGGCCTGGCGCCGTATCTCTACTTTAAGCGTAAAAACTGGCTGTAGGGGATAGGCACCCGGATCGCGGCGCTGCCGTCTTATCCGGGTATGACATCCGCGTCGGCTATTCTCTGCGTAGCCGGCGCTGGGTATACAGCGCATCGACGATAAAGACCGCCAGCGCGACCCAGATAAAGCCAAAGGTCACCATCTTATCTGCCCCCGGAACTTCGCCGTAAAAGATCACCGCCAGCAGGAACATCAGCGTCGGGCCGATATACTGGAAGAATCCCAGGGTGGAGAGCCGCAGGCGGGTCGCCGCGCCGGTAAAGCACAGCAGCGGAATGGTGGTGACGACACCTGCCGCCATCAGCAGCAGATTCAACGACCACGGGTTCTGTCCCATCTGGCTGGTTGGGCTATCGGCGATAGCAAACAGGTAAATGGCGGCGACCGGCAACAGCCACAGAGTCTCAACCAGCATCCCGGTTTGTGCGTCGACGGCGATCTTTTTACGCAACAGCCCGTAAAAGGCAAAGCTAAAGGCCAGCCCGAGGCCGATAATTGGTAGCGAACCAAAGGTCCACAGCTGTACCAGCACGCCGCACGCGGCCAGCAGTACCGCCAGCCACTGCATCCGGCGAAAACGCTCGCCGAGAAAAATCATCCCCAGCACGATGTTCACCAGCGGGTTAATAAAGTAGCCCAGGCTGGCCTCCAGCATATGGTGGTTATTCACCGCCCAGATGAACAGCAGCCAGTTGCCGCCAATCAGCACCGCCGACAGCGCCAGCAGGAGAATCTTGCGCGGCATATGCAGCAGTTTTTTTACCTGCGGCCACTGGTGGCTGAGGCTGATTAACGCCAGCATAAAAAAGAAAGACCAGATCACGCGATGGGTGAGGATTTCATCGGCGGGAACATAGTAGATCAGCTTGAAGTAGGCGGGGGCGATGCCCCAGATAAAATAGGCGGCAAGAGCCAGAATAACCCCCAGCCGCGTTTGTTTTGCATCCATCGGTAAAATCCGTTACGCCAAAATAGCGATGTTACTTGATTTGCGGGGTTCAACCCACCATATACGTCGCCGTGGCGCTGGCAATATAGACCTGCTCTTCGTTATGTAATTCTACGCGGGCGACTGCGACCTTATTACCGGCGCGCAGCAGGCTGCTGGTGGCGGTAAAGTGCTCGCCGCGCCCCGGGCGCAGATAGTCGACGCGCAGATCGATGGTTCCCATGCGCGACAGACGCTGGCGTAACTCTTCTTCGGTGATGGTGTTATGGCGGGTCAGCGTACTGCCTACGCACACCAGCCCGGCGGCGACGTCCAGCGCGGAGGCAATCACTCCGCCGTGCAGAATGCTCTGCGCCCAGTTACCGACCATCATCGGCTGATTTTTGAAGCTAAGCTGGGCAAACTCTTTTTCATAACGCTCCAGCTTCAATCCTAAGGCGCGATTAAACGGCATATGGTAAACAAAGATTTCGCCCACCAGCTTAAGGACGGCGTCGGCAGTGAGTTCAGACATGACAATTGTATCCATTCGTTAATAAAATGTTGATTTTATGCTTCTAACATGGCGATTGCCACTTTCAGAGCGGATAACCGGGCAGGACGGCGGTAAACAGGTAGAATGGATGCGGGGTAAAACAGAAATAAAAATCACTCATTCAGGAGAACAGTAATGCGTATCTCTTTGGCCTGGCTGCTGGCGCTGGGCGCGCTGCCGGCTGGCGTTTTGGCGCAGGACGCGCCGGTTAGCCCTCCGGTTCATGATAAACCGGCGGTGCGCGGTAGTATTATCGCTAACCTGTTGCAGGACCATGATAATCCTTTCTTGCTGTATCCCTATGAGAGCAACTACCTGCTCTATACGTGGAGTAGCGATATCAACAAGGAAGCGATCGCCAGCTATGACTGGGCGGAAAACGCCCGCAAAGATGAAGTGAAATTCCAGCTCAGTCTGGCATTTCCGCTGTGGCGAGGGATCCTCGGCGAGAACTCGCTGCTGGGGGCATCCTATACGCAGAAGTCCTGGTGGCAGCTCTCGAACAGCAAAGAGTCAGCGCCGTTTCGGGAAACTAACTATGAACCGCAGCTGTTTTTGGGCTTCGCCACCGATTACCAGCTGGCCGGCTGGACGCTGCGCGATATCGAGATGGGTTATAACCACGATTCGAACGGCCGCTCTGACCCCACCTCGCGCAGCTGGAACCGTCTGTATACCCGCCTGATGGCGCAAAACGGCAACTGGCTGGTGGAAGTGAAGCCCTGGTACGTGATCGGCAGCACCAACGATAACCCGGATATCGCCAAATATATGGGCTATTACCGTCTGAAGGTGGGGTATCAGCTAGGTGAGGCGATCCTCAGCGCGCAGGGGCAATATAACTGGAACACCGGTTACGGCGGCGCGGAGCTGGGCGTCAGCTATCCGATTACCCGCCATGTGCGCTTCTACACCCAGGTTTACAGCGGTTATGGCGAGTCGCTTATCGATTATAACTTTAATCAGACCCGCGTCGGCGTCGGCGTGACGCTCAACGATCTGTTTTAATCGTTGCACTCTGGCTCACAGGCGCTGAAAATAGCGCCTGTTTTCTTTTCACGCAGACGGGGTCAACGTGGCGCAGGCGGAAGTATTGAATCAAGCATTGCTGGCAAAGCAGGTTTTACAGGAAACCTTCGGCTACCAGCAGTTTCGCCCCGGCCAGGAAACCATTATCGATACGGCGCTGGGCGGGCGCGATTGCCTGGTCGTGATGCCGACCGGCGGCGGTAAATCGCTGTGCTATCAGGTGCCGGCGCTGGTGCTGGGCGGCCTGACGGTGGTGGTATCGCCGCTGATCTCGCTGATGAAAGATCAGGTCGACCAGCTGCTGGCTAACGGCGTGGCCGCCGCCTGTCTGAACTCGACGCAGAGCCGCGAGCAGCAGCAGGAGGTCATGGCCGGCTGTCGCAGCGGGCAGATTCGCCTGCTGTATATCGCCCCCGAGCGTTTGATGCTGGATAACTTCCTCGAGCATCTCAGCCACTGGAATCTGGCGATGGTGGCGGTGGATGAGGCGCACTGTATTTCCCAGTGGGGGCATGATTTTCGTCCGGAATATGCCGCTCTGGGCCAGCTGCGCCAGCGCGTGCCGCAGATTCCGTTTATGGCGTTAACCGCCACCGCCGATGACACTACCCGCCGCGATATCGTTCGTCTGCTGGGACTGAACGACCCGCTGATTCAGGTCAGCAGCTTCGACCGCCCGAATATCCGCTATATGCTGATGGAGAAGTTTAAACCGCTCGATCAGCTGATGCGCTACGTGCAGGACCAGCGTGGCAAGTCGGGTATTATCTACTGCAACAGCCGGTCGAAAGTGGAAGATACCGCCGCACGCCTGCAAAGCCGCGGTATCAGCGCCGCGGCCTATCATGCCGGGCTGGAAAACGACGTGCGTGCGGACGTACAGGAAAAATTCCAGCGCGACGATCTGCAAATCGTCGTGGCGACGGTGGCCTTCGGGATGGGGATCAATAAACCCAACGTCCGCTTCGTGGTGCATTTCGACATTCCACGGAATATTGAGTCCTACTATCAGGAAACCGGCCGCGCCGGGCGTGACGGTCTGCCTGCAGAAGCGATGTTGTTTTACGATCCGGCCGATATGGCGTGGCTGCGTCGCTGTCTGGAGGAGAAACCCGCCGGGCCGTTGCAGGACATTGAGCGCCACAAGCTGAACGCGATGGGGGCGTTTGCCGAGGCGCAAACCTGCCGTCGGCTGGTCCTGCTCAACTATTTTGGCGAAGGGCGCCAGGAAGCGTGCGGTAACTGCGATATCTGTCTCGATCCGCCAAAACAGTACGACGCGTTAATGGACGCGCGCAAGGCGCTTTCGACGATTTACCGCGTCAATCAGCGGTTTGGTATGGGCTACGTGGTCGAAGTGCTGCGCGGGGCCAACAATCAGCGCATTCGTGAGATGGCGCATGACAAGCTGCCGGTGTACGGCATCGGCCGCGAGCAGAGCCATGAACACTGGGTGAGCGTGATTCGCCAGCTGATTCACCTCGGTCTGGTGACGCAGAATATCGCGCAGCACTCGGCGCTGCAGCTAACCGAAGCGGCGCGTCCGGTGCTGCGCGGCGAGGTGCCGCTGCAGCTGGCGGTTCCGCGTATCGTGGCGCTGAAGCCGAAGGCGATGCAAAAATCCTTCGGCGGCAATTACGATCGCAAGCTGTTTGCCAAGCTGCGCAAATTACGTAAAGCGATTGCCGATGAAGAGAATATCCCGCCGTACGTCGTGTTCAACGACGCGACGCTGATCGAAATGGCGGAGCAGTCGCCGCTTACCGCGGGTGAAATGCTGAGTGTGAACGGCGTGGGCACGCGTAAACTTGAGCGTTTCGGTAAAGAGTTTATGGCGCTGATTCGCGCGCATATCGATGGTGAAGATGAGTAGTCAGCCGGGCAAAAAAGTGTCAGGATAGTTGCGGTCTTCACTATATTTTTCCGGGTAAATAGCCTGTTAAGTAGGGTTCAATCATGCTGATGCTTTTCCTCACCGTCGCGCTGGTGCATATCATTGCGCTAATGAGTCCTGGCCCGGACTTTTTCTTTGTTTCGCAGACCGCCGTTAGCCGCTCCCGCAAAGAGGCGATGATGGGCGTGCTGGGGATAACCTGCGGCGTGATGGTCTGGGCCGGCGTGGCGCTGCTCGGCCTGCATCTGATTATCGAAAAAATGGCCTGGCTGCACACCATTATCATGGTGGGCGGTGGACTGTACCTGTGCTGGATGGGCTATCAGATGCTGCGCGGAGCGCTGAAGAAAAACGCCGTGGCGGCGCCGGAGCCGCAGGTCGAGCTGGCCCGCAGCGGCCGCAGCTTCCTGAAAGGGCTGCTGACGAATCTCGCTAACCCCAAGGCGATTATCTACTTCGGTTCCGTCTTCTCCCTGTTTGTCGGCGATAACGTCGGCGCGGGCGAGCGCTGGGGGATCTTCCTGCTGATTATCCTTGAAACGCTGGCCTGGTTTAGCGTGGTCGCCAGCCTGTTCGCCCTACCGACGATGCGTCGCGGCTACCAGCGGATGGCAAAATGGATTGACGGCATTGCCGGCACGCTGTTCGCCGGTTTCGGCATTCATCTGATCATTTCACGCTAAGCGTAGGCTATCCCGGTTTGTGCAGACGAACCGGGATAGCCGTCAGGCATGGCGTGCCGAAGCCAGCAGCGCGCCAACCAGCATAAATAACGAGCCGAACACCTTGTTCAAGGCCTTCATCTGCTTAGGTCCCTTAATCCACGCCGCAATACGCTGCGCCAGGGTCGCATAGCCAATCATCACGATGATATCGACCACGATGGTGGTGATACCCAGCACCAGGTACTGCATTACCTGCGGCTGATGCGACACGATAAACTGCGGGAACAGCGCCGCCAGAAAGACAATGCTTTTTGGGTTGGTCAGGTTGACGAAGACCGCGCGCTGAAACAGCTTGCCGCGGGTCTGCGCTTGCGCCAGGGTGTTCAGGTTGATTGACCCCGCCGCGCGCCACTGCTGAATCCCCAGCCAGATAAGATACGCCGCCCCCGCCCATTTCAGAACCTCAAAGGCCAGCACCGAGCGGGAAAAGAGGGTTCCCAGACCAATACCGACGAGGACGATATGGATGGCCAGCCCGGTTTGTAGCCCGGCAATCGATGCCGCCGCGCCGCGGTAGCCGTGGTTGATTGAGGTCGTCATGGTATTGATGGCCCCGGAGCCCGGCGACAGGCTGAGAATTATGGATGTCAGCAGATAGGCGAACCACCACTCGAACGTCATGAGAAACTCCCTGGTTGTCTGTTTTTATGCCACAATACGCTATTGTGTAAGCATTGTGTGATGCGCGCTAAAAAAACGATTTTCAGTGGTTAACAGGGGTGTAAACCCGATGTTTCGGCAGCAAAAGGATTGGGACACGCGAGAAAACGCGTTTGCGGCTTTTACGATGGGGCCTCTCACCGATTTCTGGCATCAGCGGGAAGAGGCGGAATTCAGGGGCGTTGACGATGTCCCGGTCCGCTTTGTTCGCTTTTGCGCCAAAGATAACGACCGGGTAGTGGTGATCTGCCCTGGGCGTATTGAAAGTTACGTCAAATACGCCGAGCTGGCTTACGATCTGTTCCACAGCGGCTTCGACGTGATGATTATCGATCATCGCGGCCAGGGGCGTTCCGGGCGCATATTGACCGACAGCCACCGCGGCCACGTGGTGCGCTTTAGCGATTATGTCGACGATCTGGCGGCGCTCTGGCAGCAGGAAGTGGCGCCCGGCCACTGGCGGAAACGGTTTATACTGGCCCATTCGATGGGCGGCGCGATCGCGACGTTATTTTTGCAGCGTCACCAGCAGCATTGCGATGCTATTGCGCTGTGCGCGCCCATGTTCGGCATCGTCATGCGTTTCCCCGACTGGATGGTGCGTCATATTCTCGACTGGGCTGAGGGCCATCAGCGCATTCGTGAAGAGTATGCCCTCGGTACCGGCCGCTGGCGGGCGTTGCCCTTTTCGGTCAACGTACTGACGCATAGCCGGCAACGCTATCGTCGTAACCTGCGATTTTACGCCGATGAACCGCAGCTGCGGGTTGGCGGGCCAACCTATCACTGGGTGCGGGAGGGGATCCTCGCGGGTGAGGAGGCGCTGGCCGGCGTCGAAAAAGACACGACCCCTACATTGTTATTACAGGCAGAAGAAGAACGCGTGGTCGATAACCGTATGCACGAGCGCTACTGCGCGCTCCGTGCCGCGGCAGGCCGACCCTGCGAAGGTAATAAGCCGCTTGTCATCGAAGGGGCATACCATGAGATCCTTTTTGAAAAGGACGCCATGCGCTCAGTCGCGCTGAATGCCATCGTCGATTTTTTCAGTCGACACAATGAATCCGACGAAAACACTCGTCGCCCTGCTTAGAGGTTAAAATTTTTATGTACCAGGTTGTTGCGTCTGACTTAGATGGCACGCTGCTTTCCCCCGATCACTACTTAACCCCCTACGCAAAAGAGACGCTGCAGCTGTTGACCGCCCGCGGCATCCATTTTGTCTTTGCCACCGGTCGCCACTACATTGACGTCGGACAGATTCGCGACAATCTAGGCATCAAATCCTACATGATCACCTCCAACGGCGCGCGCGTGCACGATAGCGAGGGAAAACAAATCTTTGCCCATAATCTCGACCGCGATATTGCCGCCGATCTGTTCGAAATGATGCGTAACGACCCGAAGGTGGTCACCAACGTCTATCGCGAAGACGAATGGTATATGAACCGCCACCGCCCGGAAGAGATGCGCTTTTTCAAAGAAGCGGTGTTTAACTACAAGCTGTATGAAGTGGGCGAACTCGATCCCGAAGGGATCAGCAAAGTCTTTTTCACCTGCGATGATCACCAGCACCTGCTGCCGCTGGAACAGGCGATCAACGCCCGCTGGGGCGATCGCGTGAACGTCAGCTTCTCCACCCTGACCTGCCTCGAAGTGATGGCTGGCGGGGTATCGAAGGGGCATGCGCTGGAAGCGGTGGCTAAAATGCTCGGCTACGGTCTGAAAGACTGCATCGCGTTTGGCGATGGTATGAACGATGCAGAAATGCTGTCAATGGCGGGCAAGGGCTGCATCATGGCCAACGCGCACCAGCGTCTGAAAGATCTGCACCCGGAGCTGGAGGTGATCGGCAGTAACGCCGACGATGCGGTACCGCACTATTTGCGGAAGCTCTATCTCGCCTGATCGAGATTGACGACTGGCTGAAAATTAGTCAGTTGTCAACCTGACTCTCCGCTACAATGGGTGCTCTTCTTCCTGAGAGACATTCATTGTGGCGCTACTGATTATTACCACTATCCTGTGGGCCTTTTCCTTTAGTCTGATCGGCGAATACCTGGCGGGCAGCGTCGATAGCTACTTTTCAGTACTGATGCGCGTTGGGCTGGCGGCGCTGGTGTTCCTGCCGTTTCTGCGTACCCGCGGGCAATCGCCGCGTACCATTGTGCTCTATATGCTGGTCGGGGCGATGCAGCTTGGCATCATGTATCTGCTGGCGTTCCGCGCCTATCTTTACCTGACGGTGTCTGAATTCCTGCTGTTTACCGTTTTTACGCCGCTCTATATCACCCTGATTTACGATCTGCTTCGCGGACGCCAGCTCCGCTGGGGGTATCTGCTGAGCGCCGGGCTGGCGGTGCTGGGCGCAGCCATTATTCGCTATGACAAAGTGAGCGAGCATTTCTGGACGGGCCTGCTGCTGGTTCAGCTGTCGAATATCAGTTTCGCCATCGGCATGGTGGGCTATAAGCGCCTGATGGAGCTGCGCCCGATGCCGCAGCACAACGCGTTTGCGTGGTTCTATATGGGGGCTTTCCTGGTCGCGGCGACGGCGTGGTTTATGCTGGGTAACCCGCAGAGGCTGCCGACCACGACGCTACAGTGGGGGATTCTGGTGTGGCTGGGCGTGGTGGCATCAGGCCTGGGATACTTTATGTGGAACTACGGGGCGACGCAGGTGGATGCCGGCACGCTGGGTATCATGAATAACGTGCATGTCCCCGCCGGGCTGCTGGTCAACCTGGCTATCTGGCAGGAGCAGCCCCACTGGCCGAGCTTTATTATAGGAGCTCTGGTGATCCTGGCCTCACTGTGGGTCCATCGCCGTTGGGTCGCTCCGCACTCCGCACAAACGGCAAATGATCGCAAGCGTGGTTCCGCGCTGAGCGAATAAACGCCTCGGTGACCGGCTGACGCTGCTCGCCGTCGCGCACCGCGGCGTACAGCCGGCTCCAGAGTCCTTCGCCCAGGGTTTTGGTCACGACCAGACCCTGGCGCTCAAAACTTTCCACCACCCAGTGCGGCAGGGCGGCGATCCCCATCCGTGCGGCAACCATCTGAATTAACAGCAGCGTATTGTCGACGCTCTTCAACTGCGGACTGATGCCGGCCGGCTGCAGGAAGTGACGCCAGATATCCAGACGACCGCGCTGAACCGGGTAAATCAACAGCAGCTCTGTCGCCAGATCGTCGGGCGCGATGCGCGTTCTGGCCGCCAGCGGATGGTCCGGCGCCAGCACCAGGCGCACCTCAAAATCAAACATCGGCGAATAGTGCAGCCCGCTTCGCGGCAGGATATCGGAGGTCATGACCAGATCCAGCTCGCTTTGCTGCAGGGCTGGCTGCGGGTCAAAAGTCACCCCGGACTGGAAATCCACTTCGACGTGCGGCCAGCGGGCGCGAAAATTCTCCAGCGCCGGCGTTAGCCATTGAATACAGCTATGGCACTCGATGGCGATACGCAGACGAGTTTGCTGCGGTTCATGACAATCCTGCAGGGCGCGGCTGATTTGCGGCAGCACCTGGTTTGCCAGGTGCAGCAGAATTTCACCCTGCGGCGTGAAACGTAGTGGCTGACTTTTGCGCACAAACAGACGGAAGCCAAGGCGTTGTTCCAGATCGCTGAACTGGTGGGACAGGGCGGATTGGGTTTGATGCAGGGCCGCCGCAGCGCCTGCCAGCGACCCGCTGTTCCGCAACGCCTGTAGCGTTTTCAGGTGTTTAATCTCGATCATGAAAGTCCTTCACTCCGGCATGAATAATTTGCGCTTGAGGAATATACAGTACCTGTCAATTATGGATGTGTAAACATCTGGACGTCTAAACTCATCATATTTCGATTTTGCAGATGCGTTGGCTTCCACGCTTACCCCAGTCACTTACTTCAGTAAGCATCCTGGGGATGCGCTGCGGATCCGCCTTCCTGCCAGTCGAACTATTTAGGGTTTGCCTGCAGAGACAACATTAAAAATTATGAGGTCTTAAAAATGACAATTATTAACCACACCCTCGGTTTCCCTCGCGTTGGCCTACGTCGTGAACTGAAAAAAGCACAAGAGAGCTACTGGGCGGGTAACTCGACCCGCGAAGAACTGCTGGCGGTGGGCCGCGAACTGCGCGCCCGTCATTGGGAACAGCAGAAGCAAGCGGGCGTTGACCTGCTGCCGGTGGGGGATTTCGCCTGGTACGACCATGTTCTGACCACCAGCCTGCTGCTGGGCAATGTGCCGGCTCGTCATCAGAACAAAGACGGCTCTGTGGATATCGATACCCTGTTCCGCATCGGCCGCGGCCGCGCACCGACCGGTGAGCCCGCGGCGGCGGCAGAAATGACAAAATGGTTTAACACCAACTATCACTACATGGTGCCGGAGTTTGTAAAAGGCCAGCAGTTCAAACTGACCTGGACCCAGCTGCTGGATGAAGTGGACGAAGCGCTGGCGCTGGGTCATAAAGTCAAACCCGTCCTGCTGGGGCCGGTTACCTGGCTGTGGCTGGGTAAAGTGAAGGGCGAGTCGTTCGACAGACTGAGCCTGCTGCATGACATTCTGCCGGTTTACCAGCAGGTGCTGGCGGAGCTGGCAAAACGCGGCATCGAGTGGGTGCAGATTGATGAACCGGCGCTGGTACTGGAGCTGCCTCAGGCGTGGCTGGAGGCGTTCAAACCGGCATATGACGCGCTCGCGGGCCAGCTTAAGCTGCTGCTGACCACTTATTTTGAAGGTATCACCGGTAACCTCGACACCATCACCGCGCTGCCGGTTCAGGGCCTGCACGTTGACCTGGTGCACGGTAAAGATGATGTAGCTGCTCTGCATCAGCGTCTGCCGTCCGACTGGCTGCTCTCTGCGGGCCTGATCAACGGCCGCAATGTCTGGCGCGCCGATCTGAGCGAGAAATATGCGCAAATTAAAGACCTCGTCGGCAAGCGTGAGCTGTGGATCGCTTCTTCCTGCTCCCTGCTGCACAGCCCGATCGATCTGAGCGTGGAAACTCGCCTCGACGCGGAAGTGAAAAGCTGGTTCGCCTTCGCCCTGCAAAAATGCGAAGAGCTGGCGCTGCTGCGCGATGCGCTGAACAGCGGCGATACCGCTGGACTGGTGGCGTGGAGCGCACCGATTCAGGCGCGCCGTCACTCTACCCGCGTCCATAACGCCGCGGTGGAAAAACGCCTGGCGGCCATAACCGCCCGGGACAGCCAGCGTAATAGCCCGTATGCCGAACGCGCCCGGGCACAGCGCGCCCGCTTTAATCTGCCGGCGTGGCCGACCACGACCATCGGTTCTTTCCCGCAGACTACCGAAATCCGCGGCCTGCGTCTGGAGTTCAAAAAAGGCAATCTGGATGCCAATAATTACCGCACCGGTATTGCGGAACACATCAGACAGGCAATTGTTGAGCAGGAGCGTTTAGGTCTGGATGTCCTGGTTCACGGTGAAGCCGAGCGTAATGACATGGTGGAATACTTCGGTGAGCACCTCGATGGCTTCATCTTCACGCAGAACGGCTGGGTGCAGAGCTACGGCTCCCGCTGCGTGAAACCGCCGGTGGTGATCGGTGACGTCAGCCGCCCGGAGGCGATCACCGTTGAGTGGGCGAAATTCGCCCAGTCGCTAACCGACAAACCGGTGAAAGGCATGCTGACCGGTCCGGTGACCATTCTGTGCTGGTCCTTCCCGCGTGAAGATGTCAGCCGTGAAACTATCGCTAAGCAGATTGCGCTGGCGCTGCGTGACGAAGTGGCGGATCTGGAAGCGGCCGGTATCGGCATCATCCAGATTGATGAGCCGGCGCTGCGTGAAGGCCTGCCGCTCAAGCGTAGCGACTGGGATGCTTACCTGCAGTGGGGCGTGGAAGCCTTCCGGATCAACGCCGCGGTCGCCCGGGATGACACCCAGATCCACACCCATATGTGTTACTGCGAGTTCAACGACATCATGGATTCCATTGCCGCGCTGGATGCGGATGTGATTACCATTGAAACCTCGCGTTCTGACATGGAGCTGCTGGAGTCGTTTGAAGAGTTCGAATACCCGAACGAAATCGGGCCGGGCGTGTACGACATCCACTCGCCGAACGTGCCGAGCGTGGAATGGATTGAAGCGCTGCTGGAAAAAGCGGCGCAGCGTATCCCGGCAGAGCGTTTGTGGGTCAATCCGGACTGCGGCCTGAAAACCCGCGGCTGGCCGGAAACGCGTGCGGCGCTGGCCAATATGGTGAAAGCCGCGCAGAACCTGCGCCAGGCCTAATCAGAATCACCCCCATCCCCGAAGGAGGCCGCGGCCTCCTCTTTTTTTGCTCTTCTTCTTCCTTTCCGGACAGATCGCCCCGCCTGGGCTACGCTTAGCGGGACCATGCAGGCAAAGCTATTTTCGGGGGAGAATGATGATCGGTCACGATGAGCCACACCGACCTTTGCGTTTTGCTATTAATCTGGGGAATCCGGTACTCGCCACCACGTTGCCGGATAACGCCCCGGGAGGTCTCACCGTCGAGTTGGCCAAAAAGCTGGCCGCCCGGTGTGAGCGCGAAGCGCAATTTATCACCTGGCCGACGGCCGGGAAGGTGGTGGATGCCGCCTTGCTGGATCAATGGGATATCGCCTTTCTGGCGATTGACCCTGCTCGGGAAGATACGCTCTGTTTCACCCAACCCTATGTCACCATTGAAAGCTCATTGCTGGTCAGAGAGGACAGTGATATTCAGTCCGTACAGGAGAGGGATCGCGAGGGGGTGACGATTAACGTTGGTAAAGGTGCGGCCTATGAGCTGTATCTGATTCGCACGTTACAGCATGCCACGATGCGTCAATACGCGACCTCGCAGGAGGCAATTCGCGCGTTTATCGCGGGGGAAGGGGATATGGTCGCCGGTATTCGTCAACCACTCAGCAGTGTGGCAAGTGAATATCCGCAATTGCGTCTGCTGCCTGATAGCTTCAGCCAGATACAGCAGGCGGTATGCGTGCCTCGCAACAGGCCAGAGCATTATGAATTTATTCGTCGCTGCCTGGCTACGTGGCTGGAGGACGGGACGATTGCCGATATGATTAACCGCCATATCGGCAACCGATAGATCATGCCTTAACTGCGTTTCCCGCCATACTGCGCAAACCATGCCAGCATTCTTGCCCAGCCGTCTTTGGCGGATTCTTCATGGTAGCTGGGGCGATAATCGGCGTTAAAGGCGTGATCGGCGTCCGGATAGACGATAATTTCCGCTTTGGCATTAGCGGCACGCAGCGCCTGGCGCATGGTTTCCACCGTATCCTGCGGAATGCCCGTGTCTTTACCGCCGTACAGTCCCAGCACCGGCGCGTTGAGGTCAACCGCCACATCCACCGGATGTTTCGCCGAGTTGAGAGTCTTCTGCCCGACCAGCTTCCCGTACCAGGCCACGGCGGCTTTCAGCTGCGGGTTATGGGCGGCGTAAAGCCAGGTAATGCGTCCCCCCCAGCAAAAGCCGGTGATCAGCAGACGATGGGCATCGCCGCCGTGACGCGCGGCCCAGCTGGCGACATGGTCTAAGTCGGCCAGCACCTGAGTATCCGGCACCTTGCTCACCAGCTCCTGGAACAGGGTCGGGATATCGGTGTACTCGTTCGGATCGCCCTGACGGAAGTAGAGTTCTGGCGCGATAGCCAGATAACCTTCCAGCGCCAGACGGCGGCAAATATCGCGAATATGTTCATGCACGCCGAAAATTTCCTGCACAACGAGGACCACCGGAAGCGGGCCTTCGGCGTTTTTCGGACGAGCATGATACGCCGGCATGTTCTCTCCCTGGGTCGGGATCGAGGTTTCACCCGCGGCGATGCTCTCCTCCGGGGTATGAACGGCGGTAGAAGCGTGCGGCGTGGCTGCAGGCGCAAAGCCAGGTTGCTTGGTTGTGGTCATGGTATTCTCCGTACCCTTATTTATTAGCGCATCGATAACTATAGACGCTATCGACCGGACGTTAACAAAGCACAGTGCCTGAAACAGGCTATCTTTTGTTCAGGCCCGGCGAATATAACTTGTTAATGTGATGTTTATCACTATTTGATGGAATATTATTGCAATGACTTTCATTCATGGTGATTAGTGTCACAAAAATAAGCCAATAGCTTCTGTAAAGTACCGTTTTGCTTCTGCTGATAATTGACCCACAGAGGAGTTTTTTATGTCTAAGTCTGATGTTTTTCATCTCGGCCTCACCAAAAACGATTTACAAGGGGCTACGCTGGCTATCGTCCCTGGCGATCCAGAGCGTGTGGAAAAGATCGCCGCGCTGATGGATAAGCCGGTCAAGCTGGCATCTCATCGCGAATTTACCTCCTGGCGTGCCGAACTGGATGGCAAGCCGGTCATTGTTTGTTCTACCGGTATCGGCGGCCCGTCGACCTCTATTGCCGTTGAAGAACTGGCGCAGCTGGGGATTCGTACCTTCCTGCGTATCGGCACCACCGGCGCAATCCAGCCGCATATCAATGTGGGCGACGTTCTGGTGACCACCGCTTCCGTTCGTCTTGATGGCGCGAGTCTGCACTTTGCGCCGATGGAATACCCGGCGGTCGCTGACTTTGCCTGCACCACCGCGCTGGTGGAAGCGGCAAAATCGATCGGGGCGACCACCCATATTGGCGTTACCGCATCGTCTGATACCTTCTACCCGGGTCAGGAACGTTACGACACCTTCTCTGGCCGTGTGGTCAGCCGTTTTAAAGGCTCGATGGAAGAGTGGCAGTCCATGGGCGTCATGAACTATGAGATGGAATCGGCGACGCTGCTGACCATGTGCGCCAGCCAGGGGCTGCGCGCCGGGATGGTGGCCGGGGTTATCGTAAACCGTACTCAGCAGGAAATTCCGAACGCGGAAACCATGAAACAAACCGAAAGCCACGCGGTAAAAATCGTTGTGGAAGCGGCGCGCCGTCTGCTGTAGTTCTCCCTTCTTCGCCCAGGGCCGGTTTATCCGGCCTTTCTTTTTTGCGGCGCTCTGCGCAGGAAAACCCTTTTCAACTGGACGTTTGTACAGCACAATTCTACCTTGTATCGATAAGTTGTTGCTGCAGGGGGCGTTGTGGACATCTCGATTATGATAAGTGCCATCGTGGCGCTGGCCGCTGGGCTGGTCGTCGGGTGGCTGGCGACCAAAGCCAAAGCCGACCAAATTCGCGCTGACCTTATCGAAGAGCGGCGAGAGCTGGATATCGAACTCAGCGCCGCGCGTCAGCAGCTGGCGCAGGAGGCCCACTGGCGCGACGAGTGCGAGCTGCTGAACAATGAGCTGCGCAGCCTGCGTGAAATCAATACTTCGCTGGAAGCCGATCTGCGTGAAGTCACCACCCGCCTTGAATCGACCCGCATGCACGCGGAAGATAAAATCCGCCAGATGGTCAACAGCGAGCAGCGCCTGAGCGAACAGTTTGAAAACCTCGCCAACCGTATTTTTGAACACAGCAACCGGCGTGTTGATGAACAGAATCGTCAGAGTTTACATGGGCTGCTGACGCCGCTGCGTGAACAGCTGGACGGTTTCCGCCGCCAGGTGCAGGACAGTTTTGGTCAGGAAGCGCGCGAGCGGCATACGCTGGCGCATGAAATCCGCAATCTGCAGCAGCTGAACGCGCAGATGGCCCAGGAAGCGCTGAATCTGACCCGCGCGTTGAAAGGGGATAACAAGACCCAGGGTAACTGGGGAGAGGTGGTGTTAACCCGCGTGCTGGAAGCTTCCGGGCTGCGCGAGGGTTATGAATACCAGACCCAGGTCAGTATCGAAACCGACAACCGTTCGCGCATGCAGCCCGATGTGATCGTCCGTCTGCCGCAGGGGAAAGACGTGGTCATTGATGCCAAAATGACGCTGGTCGCCTACGAGCGCTACTTCAATGCCGAGGATGATGGCACCCGCGAGGCGGCGCTGCAGGAGCATATTGTCTCGGTGCGTAATCATATCCGCCTGCTCGGGCGTAAAGATTATCAACAGCTGCCGGGCCTGCGCTCGCTGGATTACGTGCTGATGTTCATTCCCGTTGAGCCGGCCTTTCTGTTGGCGATAGACCGCCAGCCAGAACTTATCAGCGAAGCGCTGAAGAACAACATCATGCTGGTCAGCCCCACCACGCTGCTGGTGGCGCTGCGTACCATCGCCAACCTCTGGCGCTATGAACACCAAAGCCGCAATGCGCAGAAAATCGCCGAGCGGGCGGGCCGCCTGTACGACAAAATGCGCCTGTTCGTCGATGATATGTCGGCTATCGGCCAGAGCCTGGATAAGGCGCAGGATAACTATCGTCAGGCGATGAAAAAGCTCGCCTCCGGACGCGGGAATCTGCTGGTGCAGGCCGAGGCATTCCGCGGCCTGGGCGTTGAGGTGAAACGCGGGATTAATCCTGATTTAGTCGAGCAGGCCAGCGCTGAGGATGATGAATATCGTCCTGAAGAAGAGGAAAACGCGCTGGAAGATAACGAATTGATGCGCGATTCCGCCGAGGTCGCGCTCTCCGGCGAGCCGTCTCCGCCGCGCTGAACCGTATGGGAAATGCGCTGAATCTGTTACACTCGATGAACATTTTCTTGATAAGCAGGCATTGAGATGGTTGAGGATTCACAAGAAACGACGCACTTTGGTTTTCAAACGGTAGCCAAAGAGCAGAAGGCGGACATGGTGGCGCATGTATTCCATTCTGTGGCCGCAAAATATGATGTCATGAATGATCTGATGTCGTTCGGTATTCATCGTTTGTGGAAGCGTTTCACCATCGATTGCAGCGGCGTACGCCGTGGACAGACCGTACTGGACCTGGCCGGCGGCACCGGCGACCTGACGGCGAAGTTTTCTCGTCTGGTGGGTGAGACCGGTCGCGTCATGCTGGCGGACATTAACGACTCGATGCTGAAAATGGGCCGCGAAAAGCTGCGCAACATCGGCATCGTCGGCAACGTGGAATATGTGCAGGCCAACGCGGAATCGCTGCCGTTTGCCGACAACACGTTTGACTGCATCACCATTTCCTTCGGTCTGCGTAACGTCACCGATAAAGAAAAAGCGCTGCGTTCGATGTATCGCGTCCTGAAGCCAGGCGGGCGTCTGCTGGTGCTGGAGTTCTCGAAACCGATCATTGAGCCGCTCAGCAAAGCCTATGACGCATACTCCTTCCACGTGCTGCCGCGCGTCGGGGAACTGGTGGCTAAAGATGGTGAAAGCTATCGCTATCTGGCGGAGTCCATCCGTATGCATCCGAATCAGGAAACCCTGAAGGCTATGATGCAGGATGCCGGTTTTGAAAACGTCGATTACTACAACCTGACGGCTGGTATCGTTGCGTTGCACCGTGGTTATAAGTTCTGACAGGAGGGAGCGTATGCCTTTCAAACCACTGGTCACCGCAGGCATTGAAACCGCCCTCAATACCTTTCTCTGGCGGGACAAAGCGTTAAAACCTGCTCGCCAACGTCTGCTGGGGAAAGTGCTGCGCGTCGAGCTGAAAGAGCTATCGACGCCGCTTGTGCTGGTCTTTAGCGACCGCCAGGTGGATGTGCTGGGGGCCTGGGAAGGCGATGCCGACTGTACCGTGATTACCCGTCTCAGCGTGCTGCCGCAGCTACGCAATCGTCAACAGCTGACCGCGCTTATTCGCAGCGGCGATCTGGAAGTTCAGGGCGATCTGCAGGTGGTGCAGAATACCGTGGCCCTGTGCGATCTGGCGGAGTTTGACCCGGCTGAACTGCTGGCTCCCTATACCGGCGATATCGTCGCCGAGGGCTTCAGCAAAGTATTTCGCAGCGGAGCCCGTTTCTTGCTGCACGGCGCTCAGCGCCAGCAGCGCTATGCCGCAGAGGCGCTCACCGAAGAGTGGCGTCTGGCGCCGGGTCCGCTGGAAATGGCCTGGTTTGGCGAAGAGACTGCCGCCGTGGAACGCACGCTTGCAACACTCGAAAAACGGTTGGACATGCTGGAGGGCAAATGACGCCAGGAGAATTACGGCGCCTGTATCTGATCATCCGCACCTTTTTGAGTTACGGGCTGGATGAGCTCATTCCCAAAATGCGTATCACGCTGCCGCTGCGTATCGGGCGGCGAATGCTGTTCTGGATGCCTAACCGCCATAAAACCCAACCCCTTGGTGAGCGCTTGCGTCTCGCGCTGCAGGAACTCGGGCCGGTATGGATCAAGTTTGGCCAGATGCTCTCAACCCGCCGCGATCTGTTCCCGCCGCAGATCGCCGATCAGCTGGCGTTACTGCAGGACCGGGTGGCGCCTTTTGATGGCAAACTGGCGAAACAGCAGATTGAGCAGGCAATGGGCGGCCTTTCCGTCGATGCCTGGTTTGATGACTTCGCGATTGAGCCGCTGGCCTCGGCCTCCATCGCTCAGGTGCATACCGCACGGCTGAAAGAAAACGGCAAAGAGGTCGTCATCAAGGTCATCCGTCCGGATATCGTGCCGGTGATTAAAGCGGATATGAAGCTTATCTACCGTCTGGCGCGCTGGGTGCCCCGCCTGTTGCCCGACGGTCGTCGTCTCCGCCCGCAGGAAGTGGTGCGCGAATACGAAAAAACGCTGCTGGATGAACTCAATCTGTTACGTGAATCGGCCAACGCTATTCAGCTACGGCGCAACTTCGAAGACAGCCCGATGCTGTATGTCCCGGAAGTCTATCCTGATTACTGCAGCGAAGGCATGATGGTGATGGAGCGGATTTACGGTATTCCGGTATCCGACGTGGAAGCGCTGGAAGCGCAGGGCACGAACATGCAGCTGCTGGCGGAACGCGGCGTGCAGGTCTTTTTCACCCAGGTATTCCGCGACAGTTTCTTTCATGCCGACATGCACCCTGGCAATATTTTTGTCAGCTACGACCACCCGGAAAACCCGCAGTACATCGGTATTGACTGCGGCATTGTCGGGTCGTTGAACAAAGAAGATAAACGCTATCTGGCGGAAAACTTCATCGCCTTCTTCAACCGCGATTACCGTAAAGTTGCCGAGCTGCACGTGGATTCCGGCTGGGTACCTGCGGATACCAACGTCGAAGAGTTTGAGTTTGCCATCCGCACCGTCTGCGAGCCGATCTTCGAAAAACCGCTGGCAGAAATTTCATTTGGCCACGTCCTGCTGAACCTGTTTAACACCGCCCGGCGCTTCAATATGGAAGTTCAGCCGCAGCTGGTGCTGCTGCAGAAGACATTACTTTACGTAGAAGGGGTAGGCCGCCAGCTCTATCCTCAGTTAGACTTGTGGAAAACGGCGAAGCCTTTCCTGGAGTCGTGGATTAAAGATCAGGTCGGCATTCCGGCGCTGGTGCGTGCGTTTAAAGAAAAGGCGCCGTTCTGGATCGAGAGAATGCCGGAAATACCGGAACTGGTGTACCAGACGTTGCAACAGAGTAAACAGTTGCAGACCAGCGTCGATACCATTGTGCGTGACCTCCAGGTGCGGCACGTTCGCCAGGGGCAGTCCCGTTATCTGTTTGGTATAGGTGCGGTTCTGTTACTGAGTGGTACGCTGTTATTCATCAACCGCCCGGAGTGGGGCATGATGCCAGGCTGGCTGATGGCCGCTGGCGCGGTGACCTGGCTGATTGGCTGGCGGAAAACGCACTGAGAGGTATGGCCTTCATCACAGCGCATTGGTTTTTGCGCGATGTCATGCGAGTGGCCGGACAAAGAGGCGGCTCGCGTGATGACGTGTATAATGCGTCCTAATAATTCATCATCTGTCATAGAGGAATGTGTATGGGTGGTATCAGTATTTGGCAGTTATTAATTGTTGTCGTCATTGTGGTTCTGCTTTTCGGGACGAAAAAGCTGAGCTCGCTGGGTTCGGATTTAGGCGCATCGATCAAAGGCTTTAAAAAAGCGATGAGCGATGATGAAAAAGCGGATAAATCCACACCTGATGCCGATTTTACGGCGAAGACTCTCGCTGATAAGCCGGATGATGCGAAAAAAGACGAGACAAAACGCCACGACAAAGAGCAGGTGTAATTCGTGTTCGATATCGGTTTTAGTGAACTACTGCTGGTGTTCGTCATTGGCCTCATCGTACTGGGGCCACAGCGACTGCCTGTCGCAGTAAAAACGGTAGCCAGCTGGATTCGTACGCTACGGTCGCTGGCGGCCACCGTACAAAATGAGATTACCCAGGAACTAAAACTGCAGGAGTTCCAGGAAAGCCTGAAGAAAGTGGAAAAGGCGAGCCTGGATAACCTGACGCCGGAGCTAAAGGCGTCAATGGATGAGCTGCGCGAAGCCGCGGAATCCATGAAACGCTCTTATACCGCCCACGATCCTGAGAAAGAAAGCGACGAAGCGAACACCATTCACAACCCGGTGGTCAAGGGCAGTGAAGCGCAGCGTCAGGATATTACGCCGGCGACGGCCGAACATCAGGCCAGCGCGCCCGTTCACGCTCCGGCCGCAGAAGAGGGCGTTGCCTTAGAGCAGCCTGACCCTCTCCCGGCTGCCAAAGAAAAAGTTGCCGTGACAGCTTCCGATTCCTCCCCTGCATCGAGTGATAAACCGTAAAAATGGGCGTAGAAGATACTCAACCGCTAATTTCGCATTTGATTGAGCTGCGCAAGCGCCTGATCAATAGCATCATCGCGATTCTGGTGATTTTTCTGGCGTTGGTTTACTTCGCCAACGACATCTATCAGCTGGTCTCCGCACCGCTCATCCGGCAGATGCCGGTTGGCGCGACGATGATCGCCACCGATGTGGCTTCCCCTTTCTTTACGCCGATAAAACTGACCTTTATGGTCTCGGTGATTCTGTCGGTACCGGTGATTCTTTATCAGGTCTGGGCCTTTGTGGCGCCTGCTCTGTATAAGCATGAGCGGCGGCTGGTGATGCCGCTGCTGGTTTCCAGTACGCTGTTGTTCTATATCGGTATGGCGTTTGCCTACTTCGTGGTGTTCCCGCTGGCGTTTGGTTTTCTGACGCACGCGGCGCCGGAAGGCGTCCAGGTCTCTACCGATATCCGCAGCTATCTCGACTTTGTCATGGCGTTGTTTATCGCCTTTGGCGTCTCGTTTGAAGTGCCGGTTGCGATCGTGCTGCTGTGCTGGATGGGAGTGACGACGCCGGAAGATTTGCGTAAGAAACGGCCGTACGTGCTGGTGGGCGCATTTGTCGTCGGCATGCTGTTGACCCCGCCGGATGTCTTTTCGCAAACGCTGCTGGCGATTCCGATGTACTGTCTGTTTGAGATCGGGGTCTTCTTCGCGCGTTTCTACACCGGTAAGCGTCTGACGCGAGACGAGGATGCTGCCGCTGAACAAGCGGGAAGCAAAGAAGAATAACCAACCGCCCGTCAGGGCGGTTGTCATATCGGAGTGGCGATGTTTGATATCGGCGTAAATCTAACCAGTACACAGTTTTCCCGTGACCGCGATGACGTGGTGAAGCGCGCCCAGGCTGCAGGCGTCACCGGCATGCTGTTTACCGGAACGAACCTGCATGAAAGCGAACAGGCCCGGAAGATGGCGCACCGGTATGAGAAATGCTGGTCAACGGCAGGCGTCCATCCGCACGACAGCAGCGGCTGGGCGGAATCGGTCGCGGCCGCGGTTTTTCAGCTGGCTCGTCAGCCGGAGGTGGTGGCTATCGGCGAATGCGGCCTGGACTTCAACCGCAACTTTTCGACGCCTCAGGAGCAAGAAGCCGCCTTCAGCGCGCAGCTGGCGCTGGCCGCCGAGCTCTCTATGCCGGTGTTTCTGCACTGCCGTGATGCCCATGACCGTTTTCTGGCGTTGCTGACCCCCTGGCTGGATAAACTGCCTGGGGCGGTGCTGCACTGTTTCACCGGAACGCGTAACGAAATGCGCGAGTGCGTGAGCCGCGGTTTGTCTATCGGTATCACCGGCTGGGTGTGCGATGAGCGGCGAGGGCTGGAACTGCGTGAACTGCTGCCGGATATCCCGGCAGAGCGTTTGCTGATTGAAACCGATGCGCCGTATTTACTGCCGCGCGACCTGAGTCCAAAGCCCGCTTCTCGCCGTAATGAACCAGCCTATCTGCCGCATATTCTGGCGAGCATAGCGGGATGGCGTGGCGAGGAGGCTCAGCGGCTGGAGGAGATAACCGACGCCAATGTCAGAACGCTCTTTGGCATCCGTTTTTAAGCGGGCCGTCAGATTTTGTGAAAGTCGGTATTTTTAACGCTTTGCAGCACCTGCTTGTTAAGCAGGTTCAGCAGCAGCATCGAACGCGCTTCGCCATCCGGCTCGGTAAAGATGGCCTGCAAACCTTCAAATGCGCCGTCGGTAATCAGCACGTAGTCACCCCCATGCGGCGTTTCCGGGTCGGTGATGCCTTCCGGCTTGTAGATAGACAGCTGGTGGATGACCGCGGAGGGTACGGTCGCCGGCTGGGCGCCGAAGCGAACGAAACTGTTCACGCCGCGCGTGGCGCTGATGGTCGTGGTGTGGATAATTTCCGGGTCGAACTCGACAAACAGATAATTGGGGAACAAGGGTTCACTAACCGTAGTGCGCTTACCGCGAACGATTTTTTCCAGTGCGATCGTCGGCATCAGGCAATTTACCGCCTGCCGTTCGAGATGTTCCTGGGCGCGCTGAAGCTGCCCACGTTTGCAATACAGTAAATACCAGGCTTGCATAATAACTCTTTCCACTCTATTAGCAGCAAGCATAACAAAAGGCTGTAGCGATCGCGAAAGCCAATATAAGTGAAATCTAAAATTCCATGTTCTTTCACGCTAATTTAACAAAAGTACAGCATGGCATCGGCGAACACCGTATAATCAGCTGCCTGTATAGAGGTTAATAACAACTCCATGAAATACCACGATCTGCGCGATTTTCTGACATTACTGGAGCAGCAGGGTGAACTGAAAAGAATCTCCCTGCCGGTCGATCCGCACCTTGAGATCACCGAAATTGCCGATCGCACTTTACGTGCGGGCGGCCCGGCCCTGCTCTTCGAAAACCCGAAAGGCTACACCATGCCGGTGTTGTGTAATCTGTTTGGTACGCCGCGTCGCGTCGCCATGGGGATGGGGCAGGAGGATGTCAGCTCGCTGCGTGAAGTGGGTAAGCTGTTGGCTTTCCTGAAAGAGCCTGAACCGCCAAAAGGATTCCGCGATCTGTTCGATAAGCTGCCGCAGTTTAAGCAGGTATTGAATATGCCGACGAAACGTCTGCGTGGCGCCCCCTGCCAGCAAAAAATCATCGAAGGCGATAGCGTCGACCTGACGCGTATTCCAATCATGACCTGCTGGCCGGAAGATGCCGCGCCGCTGATTACCTGGGGGTTGACGGTCACCCGGGGTCCGCATAAAGAGCGGCAGAATCTGGGTATTTATCGTCAGCAGCTGATCGGCAAGAATAAGCTGATTATGCGCTGGCTCTCCCACCGCGGCGGCGCGCTGGATTTCCAGGAGTGGTGCGCGGCTCACCCGGGCGAGCGTTTCCCGGTCTCCGTGGCGCTAGGCGCGGACCCGGCAACCATTCTCGGCGCGGTCACGCCGGTACCTGATACGCTTTCAGAGTACGCCTTTGCCGGCCTGCTGCGCGGTACCAAAACCGAAGTGGTGAAGTGCATTTCCAACGATCTCGAAGTTCCTGCCAGCGCAGAAATCGTGCTGGAAGGGTATATCGAGCCTGGCGAAATGGCGCCGGAAGGGCCGTATGGCGATCACACCGGCTACTACAATGAAGTGGATAGCTTCCCGGTATTTACGGTCACCCATATCACCCAGCGTGAAGATGCGATTTATCACTCAACCTATACCGGACGTCCGCCGGATGAACCTGCGGTACTGGGGGTGGCGCTGAATGAAGTCTTCGTGCCGATTCTGCAAAAGCAGTTCCCTGAGATTGTCGACTTTTACCTGCCGCCGGAAGGGTGCTCTTATCGCCTGGCCGTGGTCACGATCAAGAAACAGTACGCCGGTCACGCAAAGCGCGTAATGATGGGCGTGTGGTCGTTCCTGCGGCAGTTTATGTACACTAAGTTCGTGATCGTCTGCGATGATGATGTGAATGCACGCGACTGGAACGATGTGATCTGGGCGATTACTACCCGGATGGACCCGGCTCGTGATACGGTACTGGTAGAAAACACGCCGATCGATTATCTGGATTTTGCCTCGCCGGTTTCCGGCCTGGGTTCAAAAATGGGGCTGGATGCCACAAATAAATGGCCTGGCGAAACCCAACGCGAATGGGGTCGTCCAATTAAAAAAGATCCCGCGGTGACGGCACGTATTGACGCCATCTGGGATGAGCTGGCTATCTTTAAATAACAGTAAGCGGGGCTAACGCCGCTGTTTTGCTCTAATAGACCCGACAGAGGGGACGCATGACAACCTTAAGCTGTAAAGTGACCTCGGTGGAGGCGATTACCGATACCGTGTATCGCGTTCGATTAGTGCCGGAAGCGGCGTTTTCTTTCCGCGCTGGTCAATATTTGATGGTGGTAATGGATGAGCGCGACAAGCGCCCGTTCTCCATGGCCTCCACGCCGTCGGAACAGGAATGTATTGAACTGCATATCGGCGCTTCCGAGCTCAACCTGTATGCGATGGCGGTCATGGATCGCATTCTGAAAGAGCGCGAGATTGAGGTTGATATCCCGCATGGCGAAGCCTGGCTGCGTGAAGACGAAGATCGTCCGCTGATCCTGATCGCCGGGGGAACCGGGTTCTCCTATGTACGTTCCATTCTGCTTACCGCCCTGGCGCGTAACCCGAACCGCGATATCGCCGTGTACTGGGGCGGACGCGAAGCGAAGCATCTCTACGATCTGGCAGAACTGGAAGCGTTGAGCGTGGAACATCCGGGTCTGCGGGTCGAGCCGGTGGTTGAACAGCCGGACGAGGAGTGGCGCGGTCGTTCCGGCACCGTGCTAACCGCCGTGCTGCAAGATTACGGCACTCTGGCCGAGCATGATATTTATATTGCGGGCCGTTTCGAGATGGCCAAAATCGCCCGCGAGCTGTTCTGCAATGAGCGCAGCGCCCGCGAAGATCGCCTGTTCGGCGATGCGTTTGCCTTTATCTGATGCTCGCCGCCTCTTCGGCAGGAAGAGGAGGTAGCAGAAATAAAAAACCCGCCCCTGACAGGCGGGAAGAACGGCAACTAAACCTGCTCTCTTCGCCACTGGCTGCATTGGCCGCCAGTGGCTTTGAGATAATCTCGTAGAGGCCGGGCAAGCGAAACGCCCCCCGGCGCGCCGTAGTTAAACCCTCTCGAATACCGTTGCGATCCCCTGACCTAAGCCAATACACATAGTGGCCAGACCAAACTGGGCGTCTTTGCGCTCCATCTGGTTAATCAGGGTTGTACTGATACGCGCGCCGGAGCAGCCCAGCGGGTGACCGAGGGCGATCGCGCCGCCGTTGAGGTTAATCTTCTCGTCGATCTGTTCCATCAGCCCCAGATCTTTAATGCACGGCAGGATCTGTGCGGCAAACGCTTCATTCATTTCAAACACATCGATATCGCTGGTGGAAAGCCCGGCCTTTTTCAGCGCCAGCTTTGAGGCCGGCACCGGACCATAGCCCATGATGGACGGATCGCAGCCCACCACTGCCATTGAACGCACCCTTGCGCGGGGTTTCAGCCCCAGCTCGCGGGCACGGCTTTCGCTCATTAACAACATAGCGGCGGCGCCGTCGGAGAGCGCGGAGGAGGTTCCCGCCGTGACGGTGCCGGTTACCGGGTCGAAGGCTGGCCGCAGAGCCGCCAGCGTTTCTACGGTGGTTTCCGGGCGGATCACTTCGTCATAGTGGAATGACTTCAGGACACCGTCGGCATCATGGCCGCCTGTCGGGATGATTTCCGCTTTAAATGCGCCGGATTGCGTGGCGGCCCACGCGCGCGCGTGGGAGCGGGCGGCGAACTGGTCCTGCATTTCCCGGCTGATGCCGTGCAGGCGCGCCAGCATTTCGGCGGTCAGCCCCATCATACCGGCGGCTTTCGCCACGTTACGGCTCAGCCCGGGATGAAAATCTACGCCGTGGCTCATCGGGACGTGGCCCATATGTTCCACGCCGCCAATCAGGCAGACGCTGGCGTCGCCGGTCATGATCATGCGCGCCGCGTCATGCAACGCCTGCATGGATGAACCGCACAGGCGGTTGACCGTCGTGGCCGGAACCGAGTGCGGGATCTCGGCGAGTAGCGCGGCGTTACGCGCAATATTGAAACCTTGCTCCAGCGTCTGCTGCACGCAGCCCCAGTAGATATCGTCAATCGCGGCCGCCTCGAGCGACGGATTACGCGAAAGCAGGCTACGCATCAGGTGCGCGGAAAGATCTTCCGCACGCACGTGGCGAAATGCGCCGCCCTTCGAACGGCCCATCGGGGTACGTACTGCATCAACAATGACAACCTGTTCCATTGTGACTCCTTAAGCCGTTTTCAGCACGCCCGCCGGGCGAGCTGGTTCTACCGGGGGATAATAGGGTTCGTTGTGACGCGCTTTATTACGCAGACCTTCCGGCACTTCATACAGCGGGCCGAGGTGCTGGTACTGCTGCGCCATATCGAGATATTTTGCACTGCCCAGGGTGTCCAGCCAGCGGAATGCACCGCCGTGGAACGGAGGGAAGCCGAGACCATAGACCAGCGCCATATCCGCTTCCGCCGGGCTGGCGATAATGCCTTCTTCCAGACAACGGACCACTTCATTGACCATCGGGATCATCATGCGGGCGATAATCTCATCGTCGCTAAAGTCGCGTGTCGGCTGGCTGACTTCTGCCAGCAGCGCGTCAACGGCGGGGTCCTCTTCTTTCTTCGGTTTGCCTTTGCTGTCTTCTTTATAACGCCAGAAGCCAAGGCCGTTTTTCTGACCGAAGCGGTTAGCGTCGAACAGGGCGTCAATCGCATCGCGATAATCTTTCTGCATGCGCTGCGGGAAGCCGGCGGCCATCACCGCCTGCGCATGGTGGGCGGTATCGATGCCGACCACGTCGAGCAGGTACGCCGGCCCCATCGGCCAGCCAAACAGTTTCTCCATCACCTTATCAACCTTGCGGAAGTCCGCGCCGTCGCGCAGCAGCTGGCTGAATCCTGCAAAGTAGGGGAACAGGACGCGGTTGACGAAGAAGCCGGGGCAGTCGTTAACCACGATTGGCGTTTTGCCCATTTTGCTTGCCCAGGCCACGACCTTAGCGATGGTCTGATCCGCGGTTTTTTCACCACGAATCACTTCAACCAGCGGCATGCGATGCACCGGGTTAAAGAAGTGCATACCGCAGAAGTTTTCCGGACGTTTCAGTACGCTCGCCAGCTCGCTGATCGGTATCGTTGAGGTATTGGAAGCCAGTACCGCGTCGGGGCGCACCTTCTCTTCGGTTTCCGCCAGTACGGCTTTCTTCACTTTCGGATTTTCCACCACGGCTTCTACGACCACATCAACGCGGTCAAAGCCAGCGTAGTCGAGGGTGGGGTGAATCGTGCCGATGACGCCGGCCAGCTTCAGGCCATCAATCTTGCCGCGCTCAAGCTGTTTATTAAGCAGCTTGGCGGCTTCGTTCATGCCGAGCGTCAGCGACTTGTCGTTGATATCTTTCATGATCACCGGCACGCCTTTCCAGGCGGACTGATAGGCGATACCGCCGCCCATGATCCCGGCGCCCAGCACGGCGGCCTGTTTCGGGGTTTCGACGTCTTTGGTCAGCTTCTTCGCTTTGGCTTTGACGTACTGATCGTTGAGGAAGATCCCCACCAGTGCGCGGGCCTCTTTAGTGTGCGCCAGCGGGACAAAGCTTTGGTTTTCCAGATTCAGAGCTTCTTCACGACCAAAACGAGCGGCCGCTTCGATGGTTTTTACCGCCGTCATCGGTGCCGGATAGTGTTTACCGGCGGTCTGCGCCACCATGCCTTTGGCGATCGTGAAGCTCATGGCCGCTTCAATTTTACTGAGTTTCAACGGTTCCAGCTTCGGCTGGCGCTTTGCTTTCCAGTCCAGGTCACCGTTAATGGCCTGACGCAGAATGGTGAGCGCGCCATCGCGCAGTTTCTCCGCTTTGACGATGCCATCGATGAGGCCGATCTTCAGCGCCTGATCGGCGCCGACGTCTTTACCCGCCGCGATAATTTCCAGCGCGCTATCGGCGCCGAGCAGACGCGGCATTCGCACTGAACCGCCGAAGCCCGGCATGATCCCCAGTTTGGTTTCCGGCAGGCCGATACGCAGATCCGGCGTAGCCAGACGGTAGTCCGTGGCCAGCACGCATTCACAGCCGCCGCCCAGCGCATAGCCGTTCACCGCTGAAATAGTCGGCACCGGTAAATCTTCCAGGCGATTAAAGACGCTGTTGGCAAAATGGAGCCACTGGCTCAGCTGCTCCTGTGGAACCAGGAACAGGGAGAGAAATTCGGTAATATCGGCGCCGACGATGAAGGCCGCTTTCTCAGAGCGTAGCAGCAGCCCCTTAAGATCTTTTTGCTTTTCGAGCACATCCAGCGCATCACCGAGGCTGGCTACGGTTGCGGTATCGAGCTTATTTACCGAGCCGGGGGCATCGAACACCAGTTCGGCAATGCCATCTTCCAGCCAGTCGAGGTACAGGTTGTCGCCTTTGTAGAGCATGTCAGTCTCCTGAATCCAGCAATGTGATCTGGTCGTACCAGATGAGACGGAGTGTGGGATTTATGTTAAGGAATTGCAAATAAGTCTTTAAATAAATGCTGGTCTGATCACACCCGGCGGAAATCACCCGGCCGAAGGTCAATGTGCTAAGATGCGGAGAATTACGATCCAATAAAAGCAAAGGATAAAAGATGGAATCACTAGCCGCGCTCTATAAAAATCATATTGTTACCCTACAGGAACGTACCCGTGATGTTTTAGCTCGTTTTCATCTCGACGCGTTACTGATTCACTCCGGTGAGCTGGTTAATGTCTTCCTCGACGATCATCCGTATCCGTTTAAGGTCAACCCGCAGTTTAAATCCTGGGTCCCCGTCACCCAGGTGCCAAACTGCTGGCTGCTGGTGGATGGCGTCAACAAGCCGAAGCTGTGGTTCTATCTCCCGGTCGATTACTGGCATAACGTTGAACCGCTGCCGACCTCCTTCTGGACAGAAGACGTTGAAGTCATTGCCCTGCCGAAAGCGGACGGCATCGGCAGCCTGCTGCCGGCCGCACGCGGTAATATCGCCTATATCGGGCCGGTTCCGGAGCGGGCGCTGGCTTTAGATATCGCCGCTGATAACATCAACCCTAAAGGGGTGATTGATTACCTGCACTACTATCGTTCCTTTAAGACCGACTATGAGCTGGCCTGCATGCGCGAAGCGCAGAAGTCGGCGGTCAATGGCCACCGCGCCGCCCATGAGGCTTTCCTCTCCGGGATGAGTGAGTTCGACATCAACCAGGCGTATCTGACCGCCACCGGCCATCGCGATACCGATGTGCCTTACAGCAATATCGTGGCGCTCAATGAACATGCCTCCGTGCTGCATTACACCAAACTGGATCACCGTGCGCCGGCAGAAGCGCGCAGCTTCCTGCTGGATGCCGGTGCCGAATATAACGGTTACGCGGCGGATCTGACGCGAACCTGGGCGGCACACGGCGACAGTGACTTTGCGCATTTGATTAAGGACGTTAACGATGAGCAACTGGCGCTGATTAGCACGCTGAAAACCGGCACCAGCTATGTCGATTACCACATTCAGTTCCATCAACGCATCGCCAAACTGCTGCGTAAGCACCAGATCGTCACCAGCATGAGCGAAGAGGCGATGGTCGAGAACGACCTGACCGGGCCGTTTATGCCGCACGGTATTGGCCACCCGCTGGGTTTACAGGTCCATGATGTGGCGGGGTTCATGCAGGATGATACCGGTACGCATCTGGCGGCGCCGTCGAAGTATCCGTATCTGCGCTGCACGCGTATTCTGCAGCCGCGTATGGTGCTGACCATCGAGCCGGGGATCTACTTTATTGAATCTCTGCTGGCGCCGTGGCGCGAAGGGCAGTTCAGCAAGCATTTCAACTGGCAGAAAATCGATGCGTTGAAGCCGTTTGGCGGCATTCGTATCGAAGATAACGTCGTGATTCACGAGAACAGCGTTGAAAATATGACGCGCGATCTGAAACTGGCGTAATGGAAAGTTGGTTGATCCCGGCCGCGCCGGTGACCTTTGTCGAAGAGATCAAAAAAAGTCGCTTTATCACCCTGTTGGCGCATACCGACGGCGCGGTGGCGGCTAAAGCCTTTGTGGAGTCCGTCAGGGCGGAACACCCGAACGCCCGTCACCATTGCGTGGCATGGGTGGCCGGGCCGCCCAATGACTCTCAGCAGCTGGGCTTTTCTGACGATGGCGAACCGGCGGGTACGGCAGGTAAACCGATGCTGGCGCAGCTGATGGGCAGCGGCGTCGGCGAAATAACGGCCGTCGTGGTGCGCTACTACGGCGGTATTTTGTTAGGGACCGGCGGCCTGGTAAAAGCCTACGGCGGCGGCGTCCATCAGGCGCTTGCTGAGCTCACAACACAGCGCAAGACGCCGCTGACCGCATATACTTTGCAGTGTGAATACGGGCAGTTATCCGGGATTGAAACGCTGTTGGCTCAGTTCTCAGGGAAAATTGTCGAAAGCGAATATCAGGCGTTCGTCCAGCTTCGCGTGGCGCTTCCGCAAGCTGAAGTGGCTCCTTTTTCGACAAAACTGGCTGATTTTAGTCGTGGTTCGTTGCAATTACTTAAGATTGACGAATAATCCCCACCTGATTTTTTTGCATATCAAAGGAAGCGCCAGAGATGCATTTTCGCGCGATAACCCGAATCGTTGGACTGCTGGTCATTTTATTTTCGGGGACCATGATCCTCCCGGGATTGGTGGCCCTGTTATACCGCGATGGTGCGGGGAGGGCGTTTACCCAGACTTTTTTTGTCGCTCTGGCGATTGGCTCACTTCTATGGTGGCCTAACCGTCGTGAGAAGGGCGAACTGAAATCCCGTGAAGGTTTTCTTATTGTTGTGCTCTTCTGGACCGTGCTGGGCAGCGTCGGTGCGCTACCGTTTATTTTCTCCGAGCAGCCGAACCTGACGGTCACGGATGCGTTTTTTGAGTCCTTTTCGGGCCTGACTACGACCGGCGCGACCACGCTGGTGGGGCTGGACTCCTTACCTCATGCGATCCTGTTCTATCGACAGATGCTGCAGTGGTTTGGCGGCATGGGGATCATCGTGCTGGCGGTGGCGATACTGCCGATACTGGGCGTCGGTGGGATGCAGCTGTATCGGGCGGAAATGCCCGGGCCGTTGAAGGATAATAAGATGCGCCCGCGTATTGCCGAGACGGCAAAAACACTGTGGCTTATCTATGTTCTGTTGACGGTGGCCTGCGCGCTCGCGCTGTGGTTTGCGGGCATGCCGGCGTTTGATGCCATTGGTCACAGCTTCTCGACCATTGCGATTGGCGGTTTTTCGACCCATGACGCCAGCGTGGGGTATTTTAACAGCCCGACGATTAACTCGATTATCGCCATTTTCCTGCTGATCTCCGGCTGTAACTATGGTTTGCACTTCTCGTTGTTGAGCGGACGGAGTCTGAAGGTCTACTGGCGCGACCCTGAATTTCGCATGTTTATCGGCGTACAGCTGACGCTGGTGGTGATTTGTACTCTGGTACTATGGCTGCATGACGTGTATAGCTCAGCGCTAACTACCCTTAATCAGGCTTTCTTCCAGGTGGTATCGATGGCCACGACGGCGGGGTTCACCACCGACAGCATCGCACGCTGGCCGCTATTCCTGCCGGTACTGCTGCTGTGTTCGGCGTTTATCGGCGGATGTGCCGGGTCGACGGGCGGCGGCTTGAAAGTTATCCGTATACTGCTGCTGTTTAAACAGGGGAATCGCGAACTCAAGCGCCTGGTGCACCCGAATGCGGTATACAGTATTAAGTTGGGTAACCGTGCGCTGCCGGAACGTATTCTGGAAGCGGTGTGGGGCTTCTTCTCCGCTTATGCGCTGGTCTTCATCATTAGTATGCTGGCGATCATCGCGACCGGCGTGGATGACTTTTCTGCTTTCGCCTCGGTTGTGGCGACGTTAAACAACCTGGGGCCAGGACTTGGCGTGGTTGCGGATAACTTTGCGACGATGAACCCGGTCGCGAAATGGATCCTGATTGCTAATATGCTGTTTGGTCGTCTGGAAGTGTTCACCTTACTGGTGCTGTTTACCCCCACTTTCTGGCGCGAATAACAGGAGTGCTTGTGAAAACGTTGATTCTATTTTCCACCCGTGACGGGCAGACCCGCGAAATTGCCGCCTTCCTGGCATCTGAACTGAAAGAGCTGGGGGTTGATGCGGATACGGTTAACCTTAATCGTACAGAAGAGGTTGAATGGCACCACTACGATCGCGTTGTGATTGGGGCTTCAATTCGCTACGGGCACTTCCATCCGGCGCTGGACCGCTTCGTGAAGAAACACCTTCAGTCGCTGAATGCGCTGCCGGGAGCATTTTTCTCGGTTAATCTCGTGGCGCGGAAACCTGAGAAGCGCACGCCGCAGACCAATAGCTATACGCGTAAGTTTCTGCTCAATTCGCCGTGGCAGCCGCAGCGTAGCGCGGTGTTTGCCGGGGCGCTGCGCTATCCGCACTATCGTTGGTACGATCGCGTCATGATCCGTCTGATTATGAAGATGACCGGCGGTGAAACGGATACCAGTAAAGAAGTGGTCTACACCGACTGGCAGCAGGTTGCCAATTTTGCGCGGGAAATCGCACAAATGACCAGCAGGTAGCGCGTAAAATCGACGTCATGGCGGGAATTTGAGCGAACGAAACTTTTTTTTAAAACAGGGCTTGTCAACGTCTCAGAACTCCCTATAATGCGCCTCCACTGACACGGAACAACGGCACGCAAGCCGCCGGGTCAGCGGG
>NZ_SMCV01000019.1 GCF_004342285.1 Klebsiella sp. BIGb0138
CATCTTATTATTCTGACTGGTGTTAAACATAGTTCCAAGACTACCTCTTATTTTAAGAGAGGCGAAGTGTCTGGTGATCTATGGGGCTAATCTAAACGTATTTATCTTCGATGAAAACCGAATTTGCGGAAAAGTCTTCCCTATACATCGGCTTTCTGTACCATAACTCCCCGTTGGGAGTCATCGCATAGTTTTGTTTCTGTAGTCCGAAGGGTAAATAACTGTCGCAATGAATCCAGACACGGCTATACACTATCGAATCACCGAACACCCTGCGAGCCATTGCAATCTCGCCTAACGTCATCCGGCGTAATGTTCCTTCATCTGTCTGTGCGCTCATAAACAGTCCTTCTTGTATGATTTATCTAAATCGTAAAATCATAAGTCGAAATAGTCTATACGCGAACATTAGCCATTCATCAAACGCAGTGACGGTGCAAGCGCTATTCCCCATTGGTATTATCCCCGTCCTCTTGTAGCATGGACTCGATAAACTCCCGTTGCTCATGCGTCGGCGCAAGTTCTTCCAGCAAGCGCTCCTGGACTGACCCCACAACCGTGGTGGGGTCAGTCCAATAAGAACAGCATGTACTCATTCACATACATCACTAAAGGGCAGTGCTCGTATACCAAAACCTTTGACACGGATGATCAGTCGTAGAGCCAGCGCCCGACTTTAGCACTTTCAATAAACATTTGTACCGTTAATGGTTCTGGTTTGTGGTGATCTGTTTTGAGGTATTCAGGAAGAATGGCGTTTGGAAGAAACCAAATGCCAGTACTGGGAAAATAGCGACGAAAGTTAGAACTCTCGATATCTACATTCAATGATTCAGAGTAGTCATTTAGGAATGAGTCCATATCTTCTGGAAGCACTACATTATCACCATCACTCAGTGATGTATCATCGTCCATCTTCCAAAAGTGCTTTTCGATCAGTCCGTGAACAGTAGCATCGATATCCATACCTATTTCCCCGTAATTAATCGGTAACGATGAACAACATTAGTAGTAATGACGCCAATATCGTAAACAGCGATCACAACACCAATCCACGGTACCCAGCGCCCAATATAACCACCGATACTAGTGGTGTATGCCCAATCTTTGCGGAGTATCGAAGCAATTGTGAGCGTCCTTTTGCGTTTCTCAAAGGAGCCTGTGAACACCTTACGGAAAACAAGAGATAGAGGCTTGTACCTTTGGTTGCACGGCGGTAATCAATCTTACCTCGTACAGGCACTAAAGGTAGTCCTTTCGAGACTATCAAAAATCGGTCAGATATTTTAAATTTGCTGCAATTTTGAGCGATGGAGCTATTTTTCTACTAAGCCGTGAGAATGTAGAGCCAGGGATATTTTAAGCAGGAGGATGTAAACTGGGAGGATAAAGAGATGGGACACCCACGGGGCGGGTTGTGAAAGTATTTCCTGTTGTCTTCGACCTTATTGCACATAAAATGACCAGACACATTTTGGGAAGGAGTCTTTAATGGATATCGCGCTGCTCAACAGGGGCTGGAACAGAACATGGTCAGATACCATGGTGAATCTTGAAGCCCGGAAACTCGTCGAAACAGCAAATCGGCTGTCAGCATTCTATTTGCAAGATGGTCTTACACGTATCAAGTTTGTCGAAGAGATAAAACAGGTCGTAGAGAAAGAATTTGAAACTGCACGACGGGCCAAAACCGATGAAGAATGCATTGCATGCATCAAAAATCTGCGTGCCGAAACGGATAATCTGCACGAACAAGAACGCCTGTTAAGAACCAGAGCCGCACAGCTTTACGCGAAGGTCGAGTTTGTTAAGGAAAATAATAAAATCGTCGGATACGTGATTTCGGCTATTCACATTGTGGTTTCTGGAATGGCAATTGCTGGCGGTGCGTTGATGGTCGCTACGATGACACCTTTAGGTATGCTGGCAGGGGCTATCCTTGTAACTGATGGCATTAACGGTCTGTCAAAAGAAATCATTCCTGGCATATATGGAAAACAATATAAAACAGAGGGATTTGTGGCTGATGGCACTATGGAAGCAGCCCAATTTATGGGTTTCAAGCCTGAAACAGGACTTGCGATTTATAACGCGATTACGTTAACTGCAAGTGTATATAGCATCTTTGGATTAGCCAGAAGACCCGAAGCATGGAGGCTATTTAAATGGATGCCCCGTGATTTCTATCGCAAGGTCGATACGATGAGCCGTCCAAAATTAACGATGAAAATAGTAGGTTATGGGCTTAAGGCCAAAGTAATATTTGACCTGCTTTCTACTGACACATCGAACCATTAGCCTCTAAATTTTCTCCAGAACCGCCAGGATTTATAAGAAAGGACTGGCGGCTGAATAAATGCAACGATGACTATTGCGATCAGAATTGATATCCCACCACCCACGACGGTTTCTTTCGCAGAAAACAACACTAAAATGATAAAAACCATCAGACATGCCGATGCTATCCATAAAACAACCCTGAATCGATTAGCTAGATCCTGAATCGCCTCACCCAACGTGCCACCATAGCTTTCAACGTTGTTTTTTATCTTCTGCAAATCCGATGGAGTAAACCCTGAACGTAACAAAGCCTCATCAGTCACTTTCATATCGTCTTGTCCCTTATCTCCCAGAAGTTTTTTCTCAATCGCTGATTGTGCAAGCAATCATACTGATGAACTTTACAGCAATCCAGCCGAAACTTTTCGGCAGACTCCATCTCCCCTTTCTTAACTTCTGGGTGATGCCAGGACATTGCGACGATATAAGATTAACGATCGCATGATGTTTCTGCTATTTATCAGATTTCAGACAATAACAGCCATAAAGCCCGTTGGTAGTAAGACAACGTGCGGAGCCGCCAGGCGACCACATCAGGGTATGTCAGACAGTGGGGTTTATCAGGATGACCATGTACCCGAAGGAGCGAGGCCGAACCGCTGGCAGAGCTTGCATGTGGTTTGCAAGTACCAAAACCACCATAAACCTGTTTATTCCCTGCAACGTCACCACGACGTGTGGCATGTGGGAGCATCGGCAAAAATGCGCTTCACTGAAAGTTCGGGGAATTATGCCGGGTAGACGGCTTTGTGTTCATGTTGGACTGTCGCAGTATGAGCGATGGAACGACTGCCAGTGTGAAGATATGCTCCCCTGTACCACAGACCAATCACACGACAGGTGCGGGCGTAGAACAATGGGTAGTTTAAGTTGTACCTGTAAAGCAGGGCAATGTAACTGACTGAACAATCTAACTTATTGATTATTCAGGAGAATTGGAGCGGGCGAAGGGAATCGAACCCTCGTATAGAGCTTGGGAAGCTCTCGTTCTACCATTGAACTACGCCCGCATTGAGGTGCGAGGGTCATTATAGACCTTACGCACCATGTTACAAGACTGAATGACGCTAACTGCCGATAAATTAACCTGTTAGCACTTAGGTTTACTGCCCTGCGGCGGTAAATAACGCAGCGGATCGATAGCGGTGGCCCGATAGCGTATCTGGAAGTGCAGACGCACGGAATCGGCATCGCTGCTGCCCATGGTGGCAATCTGTTGGCCAATCTTCACGCTCTGGCCATTATTGACCATCAGCTTATCATTATGGGCATAGGCGGTGATGTAATCTTCATTGTGCTTAATCATGATCAGATTACCGTAACCGCGCAGCTGATTCCCGACGTACACCACCTTGCCGGCCCCTGCCGCATAAACCGCCTGCCCGCGCGTGCCGGCGATATCGATGCCCTTATTCCCGCCATCATTAGAGGAGTAAGGCAGCACCACCTTGCCGCTGGTCGGCCAGCGCCAGCAGCGTTGCCCCACCGGTGGCCAGGATACCGGCGGCAAAGCGGCCGGCGGCTTCGCCGCCGCGGTACGCGTACCGCTGGTTTTCTTCGCACTCTTCGTAGAGCCCGCCCCTGCCGCCGGGTTCAGCTTCAGACGCTGCCCAACTTCAATCGTATAGGGTGGGGAGATGTTATTGAGTCGGGCCAGATCTTTGACGCTGGTGCCGGTCGCACGGGAAATTCGGTACAGCGTATCCCCGCGTTTGACGGTGTAGACGGAACCGGAATCAGATGTACTGGAACATCCCGCAATAACCAGGCTGCTGACCAACATCATCGTGATAAAAAAGCGTTTTCTCATCTGGCGTCCTGCACTTAACACAGCTCTCATCTCGTCACAATGGACGACCATCATACCAGCCCGCCGGCAGATCCCCAATCGATACGCTTGTTATGTCACCTGCGCTCCGTCGCGGTTGCCAACTGTTAGGGTAGCCTGTTTAGGTAATGCCTTTCGCGCATTTATCGGCTACCCTAGGCCCTGAGTGCATGACCTGGCGAGTGTGTGCCGGGTCATTTTTATGATCAGGAGTTGTCATGACCGGGGAATATGTCATTTTGCTCGATGAGCAGGATAAACCCGCTGGCATGCTGGAAAAGTATGCTGCCCATACCCTCAATACCCCTTTACACCTCGCGTTTTCCTGCTGGTTGTTTAATCAACGGGGCCAGCTGCTGGTGACCCGCCGTTCGCTGGGTAAGAAAGCCTGGCCGGGCGTCTGGACCAACTCGGTCTGCGGGCATCCTCAGGAAGGTGAAACCTTTGAACAGGCCGTGACGCGACGCAGCCGCTTTGAGCTGGGCGTCGATATCGCCAACGTCGCGCCCGTTCATCCTGAGTTCCGCTATCGGGCGGTGGCGCCAAACGGTATTGTCGAAAACGAAGTGTGCCCGGTGTACGCCGCGCGGATTACCAGCCCGCTGTTGCCCAATAGCGATGAGGTCATGGATTATCAGTGGTGTGAACTGGATGCGCTGCTGCAGGCTCTGGCGGTCACGCCGTGGGCATTCAGCCCGTGGATGGTGCTCGAAGCGGCGGATGAGGATGCGCGTCTGGCGCTGATAAACTACGCCGCCTCACTGGCTGACGGCACAGCGCAGCAATAAAAAACCCCGGCATCTGTGGCCGGGGTTTTGCTTTGCGCGGACGCGCTTATTTAACCGGACGCATCGCCGGGAACAGAATAACGTCGCGGATGGTGTGGCTGTTGGTGAACAGCATCACCATACGATCGATACCGATGCCGAGGCCAGCGGTCGGCGGCAGGCCGTGCTCCAGCGCGGTCACGTAGTCTTCGTCGTAGAACATCGCTTCGTCGTCGCCAGCGGCTTTCGCGTTCATCTGATCCAGGAAACGCTGCGCCTGGTCTTCGGCGTCGTTCAGCTCGCTGAAGCCGTTGCCGATTTCGCGGCCGCCGATGAAGAACTCAAAGCGATCGGTGATTTCCGGGTTCTCATCGTTACGACGCGCCAGCGGAGAAACTTCTGCCGGGTATTCGGTAATGAAGGTCGGCTGAATCAGGTGCGCTTCCGCCACTTCTTCAAAGATCTCGGTCACGATACGGCCCAGACCCCAGCTCTTCTCAACGTTAATGCCGATGGACTCGGCAATGGCTTTCGCCGAATCGAAGTTATCCAGATCCGCCATCTCGGTTTGCGGACGGTATTTCTTGATAGCTTCGCGCATGGTCAGTTTTTCAAACGGCTTGCCGAAGTCAAAGGTCTGATCGCCATAAGGCACAGCGGTGTTGCCCAGAATATCCTGCGCCAGGGTGCGGAACAGGGATTCGGTCAGCTCGATCAGATCTTTATAATCCGCATACGCCATGTAGAGTTCCATCATGGTGAACTCGGGGTTATGACGGACAGAGATCCCTTCGTTGCGGAAGTTGCGGTTGATCTCGAACACGCGTTCAAAGCCGCCCACCACCAGGCGTTTCAGGTACAGTTCCGGCGCGATACGCAGGTACATGTCCAGATCCAGCGCGTTGTGATGAGTAATGAACGGACGGGCAGACGCGCCGCCGGGGATCACCTGCATCATCGGGGTTTCCACTTCCATAAAGCCGCGGCCTACCATGAACTGGCGGATACCGGCCAGAATCTGCGAGCGGACTTTAAAGGTGTGGCGCGATTCGTCGTTGGAGATCAGATCCAGATAGCGCTGGCGATAGCGCGCTTCCTGATCCTGCAGGCCGTGGAATTTGTCCGGCAGCGGGCGCAGGGCTTTGGTCAACAGGCGCAGCTCGGTACAGTGGATAGACAGCTCGCCGGTTTTGGTTTTGAACAGCCTGCCGCGCGCCGCGAGGATATCGCCGAGGTCCCATTTTTTGAACTGCTCGTTGTAGACGCCTTCCGGCAGATCGTCACGCGCAACGTACAGCTGAATACGGCCGCCAACGTCCTGCAGGGTCACGAAAGAGGCTTTCCCCATGATACGACGGGTCATCATGCGGCCAGCCACAGAGACTTCAACGTTCAGCGCTTCCAGCTCTTCATTGTCTTTGGCATCGAAGTCAGCGTGCAGTTGGTCAGAGGTATGGTCACGACGGAAATCGTTCGGGAACGGGATACCCTGCTCACGAAGCTGAGCCAGCTTTTCACGACGGCTTTTCAGTTCATTATTAAGGTCAATTGCCGCGTCAGCGCCCTGTGCTTGTTGTTCAGACATGTTGGTTCCTCATAACCCTGCTTTCAAACTTGCTTCGATAAATTGATCCAGGCTGCCGTCAAGCACCGCCTGAGTGTTGCGGGTTTCCACCCCGGTGCGCAGATCTTTAATGCGGGAATCATCCAGCACGTAAGAACGGATCTGGCTGCCCCAGCCGATGTCGGATTTGGTATCTTCCATCGCCTGCTTCTCGGCATTTTTCTTCTGCATTTCCAGTTCATAAAGCTTGGCTTTCATCTGCTTCATGGCCTGGTCTTTGTTCTTGTGCTGTGAACGGTCGTTCTGGCACTGCGTCACTAACCCGGTCGGGATGTGGGTAATACGTACCGCCGACTCCGTACGGTTGACGTGCTGACCGCCCGCGCCGGAGGCACGGTAAACGTCAATACGCAGGTCCGCCGGGTTGATCTCGATATCGATATCCTCGTCAACTTCCGGATAGACGAACGCGGAGCTAAAGGAGGTATGGCGACGGCCGCCGGAATCGAACGGGCTCTTGCGCACCAGACGATGGACGCCGGTTTCCGTACGCAGCCAGCCGTAGGCGTAATCGCCGATAATCTTGATGGTCACGGACTTAATGCCCGCCACTTCACCCTCAGACTCTTCAATAATCTCGGTCTTAAAGCCGCGCGCTTCCGCCCAGCGCAGATACATACGCGTCAGCATGCTGGCCCAGTCCTGCGCTTCAGTGCCGCCGGAGCCGGCCTGAATGTCAAGGTAGCAGTCGGCGCTGTCGTATTCACCGGAGAACATGCGGCGGAACTCAAGCTGCGCCAGTTTCTCTTCCAGCACATCCAGTTCGGCAACGGCTTCGTTGAAGGTCTCTTCGTCTTCGGCTTCGACAGCCAGCTCCAGCAGACCGGAAACATCTTCCAGCCCCTGAGACATCTGATCCAAGGTGTCAACGATGGCTTCCAGTGAAGAACGCTCTTTCCCCAGCGCCTGCGCGCGCTCAGGTTCGTTCCACACGTCCGGCTGTTCCAGCTCGGCGTTTACTTCTTCCAGACGCTCTTTCTTAGCATCGTAGTCAAAGATACCCCCTAAGAACGTCAGAGCGCTCCGTGAGGTCCTGAATGCGGTTTTTTACCGGATTTATTTCAAACATGGTCGATTTTCTTTTAATGGATTCGTCAAAATGCGGTGATAAGAGCGGAATTGTACCGGATCCCCGCTCTCTTTTATAGACACTTCGCCCTTCAGTCGGCCTCTTTGTTGACGACTTTTTCGTCAGACCGGCCAGAGATGGTCGATGATAAGCTGCAGGCTGCGGTTGCCGCGGAACTCATTAATATCGAGCTTATAGGCCAACGTCACCTCGCGCACGCCGTTATCCGGCCATAGCGAAGTATCAACGTTGAAGGCAATACCGTCCAGCAGCGGGCCGCCGCCCACCGGCTCCACCATCACCTTGAGATGCCGCTCGCCCACCAGGCGCTGCTGTAACAGGCGGAAACGACCATCAAACAGCGGCTCCGGGAACATCTGTCCCCAGGGGCCCGCCTCACGCAGCATATGGGCCACGTCCATGCTCATCTCCGCCGCATCCAGCGGGCCGTCCGAGACCACCTCCCCCTGTAACAGCGCCGGATCCAGCCACTCGGTGACCAGTTCGCCGAAGCGCTGCTGAAACTCCTCAAAGCGCGCCTCTTCCAGCGACAATCCCGCCGCCATAGCGTGGCCGCCGAACTTCAGGATCAGCCCCGGGTTCAGCGTATCAAGACGTTCAAGCGCATCGCGCATATGCAGACCCTGAATGGAGCGGCCGGAGCCTTTTAACAGCCCGTCGCCGGTTGGCGCGAAGGCGATGACCGGGCGGTGGAAGCGCTCTTTAATTCGCGACGCCAGAATCCCGACCACCCCCTGATGCCACTGCGGATGATACATCGCCAGCCCGCCGGGCAGCGTTTCGCTGCTGCGCTCGAGCTGCTGGCACAGAGCTAGCGCTTCGGCCTGCATCCCCTGTTCAATCTCTTTGCGCGTCTGGTTCAGGGCGTCCAGCTCGTTCGCCAGCATCCGCGCTTCGCCGGCGTTATCGCACAGCAGCAGCGCCACCCCGACCGACATATCGTCCAGCCTGCCTGCCGCGTTCAGCCGCGGCCCGAGGGCAAAGCCGAGGTCGCTGGCCGCCAGTTTGCGCGGGTCGCGGTTGGCTATCTCCAGCAGCGCTTTAATCCCCGGACGGCACTTGCCCGCCCGAATGCGGCTCAGTCCCTGCCAGGTAAGGATGCGGTTATTGGCATCCAGCGGCACCACGTCCGCCACCGTGCCCAGCGCAACCAGGTCCAGCAGCTCCGCGAGGTTTGGGGCGGCAATGCCGCGCTCTTCAAACCAGTTTTTATCGCGCAGGAACGTCCGCAGGGCCAGCATCAAATAGAACGCCACGCCCACGCCGGCCAGCGATTTCGACGGGAAATCGCAGTCGCGCAGATTCGGGTTGACGATGGCTTCCGCCGCCGGCAGCGTATCGCCCGGCAGGTGGTGATCGGTCACTACCACCGGGATCCCCAGGGCATGGGCACGATCGACGCCGGCATGCGAGGAGATGCCGTTATCCACGGTCATAATCATCTGCGCGCCGCGGGCGTGGGCCTGATCGACCACTTCCGGGCTTAAACCGTAGCCGTCTTCAAAACGATTCGGCACCAGGTAGGAGACGTTGCTGTAGCCCAGCGCCCGCAGCGCCAGTACGCTCAGCGCGGTGCTGGTGGCCCCATCGGCGTCAAAATCGCCGACCACGACAATGTGCAGCTCCTGCTGGAAGGCGCCGTAGAGCATCTCCACCGCTTTATCGATGCCGTTCAGTTGCGTCCACGGCAGCATGCCTTTGACGCTGCGCTCCAGCTCCTGCGCGCGCAGTACGCCGCGGCTGGCGTATAGCCGCCGCAGCAGCGGCGGCAGGTCGGCCGGGAGAGCGGCATCCGCAACCGCCTCACGGCGGCGTAGTTGTATCTGTGGTTTCACGCGAATTATTTACCGCTTGTCTGTTTTTGATGCTCATCAAGGAAGGCTTTCAGCTCTTTCGGCCCCTGATAACCCGGAAGCACGTAGCCGTTACTCAGCACCATCGCCGGCGTACCGTTAACGCCGAACTGCACGCCAAGGGTGTAGTGTTTGCTGATATCGATGTTGCAACTCGCCGTCGGTACGCCTTTGCCGGCCATGGCTTCATCCAGAGCTTTGTTACGATCTTTGGCGCACCAGATGGCCTTCATATCCTGCTCGGTCTGGCTTTGCAGCCCCTGACGCGGGAAGGCCAGGTAACGCACGGTGATGCCCAGCGCGTTATAGTCGCTCATCTCTTCGTGCAGCTTGTGACAGTAGCCGCAGGTGATGTCGGTGAAGACGGTGATGACGTGTTTTTCCTGCGGCGCTTTATAGATAATCATCTCTTTTTCCAGCGCGTTCAGTTTAGCCACCAGCAGCGAGTTGGTGACGTTAACCGGCTGCGCGCCGCTGACGTCGTACATCGGCCCCTGGATGACGTGCTTGCCGTCATCGGTCACGTACAGCACGCCGCCGTCGGTCAGCACGGTGCTCATTCCGCTGACCGGCGAAGGCTGAATATCCGTGCTCTGCACCCCCAGCTTGGCCAGCGACTGTTTGATGGCCGCGCTGTCGGCCTGCGCCGCGCCGGACAGCGTTGCCGCCAGCAGAGTGAACATCAGTAAACCTTTTTGCATACTCAGTCCTTTTATTCAGCACTCACGCCCGCGGGTGGTGCTGTTGATGAAGTTGTCTCAGACGCTCTGTCGCCACATGGGTGTAGATCTGCGTCGTTGAGAGATCGCTGTGTCCCAACAGCATCTGTACCACGCGTAAGTCCGCGCCATGGTTGAGTAAATGCGTGGCAAACGCATGGCGTAAAACGTGCGGAGAGAGTTTCGCGCTGTCTATCCCCGCCAGCACGGCATAGTGCTTAATCCGATGCCAGAAGGTCTGACGCGTCATTTGCTGCGCGCGTTGGCTGGGAAAAAGCACATCCGACGCCACGCCGTTCAGCAGCCACGGACGCCCGTGCTCCAGGTAGTTTTCGACCCATAGCACCGCCTCTTCGCCCAGCGGCACCAGCCGTTCTTTATTGCCTTTGCCCACCACCCGCAGGACGCCCTGGCGCAGGCTGATATCGCTCATCGTCAGCCCCACCAGTTCCGATACGCGCAGGCCGGTTGCGTACAGCACCTCCAGCATCGCTTTATCGCGCAGTTCCAACGGTTGCTCCACTAACGGCGCCTGCAGCAGGCGATCGACCTGGGCTTCGCTGAGATCTTTTGGCAGCCGCTGCGGCAGCTTCGGCGACGCCAGCAGCGCACTGGGATCGTCCGGGCGTATTTTTTCCCGATACAGATGCTGGAAGAAACGGCGCACGGCGCTTAACAGGCGTGCGGTACTGGTGGCTTTATAGCCGCCCGTTTGCCTCTCCGCCAGCAGCGTCTGCAGATCTTCACCGCTGACGCTGACCAGCGCCAGCCCACGATGGTGCAGCCATTCCACCACCATCGTCAGATCCCGGCGGTAGGCGCTCAGCGTATTTTCCGCCAGATTGCGCTCCAGCCACAAAGCATCAAGAAACTGTTCGATTCGTGCAAGATCCTGTTCCACATCGGCCTCTTTGCTCGTTAAAACGGCCCCAGTATAACCAAATTCGCGGTCCTGCTGGGCAAAAACGGCGGCGCTGTTTTTACCCGCGGCCAGACAGGTAAGCTTAAGTATGACGGCTGCTGCCACCTTTCTGATAAACTAGCCGCAAAGTCACCGCATGAATTGAGATGTTTACGCCATGAACATAGGTCTTTTTTACGGCTCCAGTACCTGCTACACCGAAATGGCAGCGGAGAAGATCCGCGATATCATCGGCCCGGAATTAGTGACGTTGCATAATCTGAAAGATGATTCCCCGGCCCTGATGACACAATATGACGTGCTGATTCTCGGCATCCCGACGTGGGATTTCGGCGAAATTCAGGAAGACTGGGAAGCTATCTGGCCGCAGCTGGACACGCTGGATCTCGAGGGTAAAATCGTCGCGCTGTACGGCATGGGCGACCAGCTCGGCTACGGCGAATGGTTCCTCGACGCGCTGGGGATGCTGCATGATAAGCTGATTGCCAGAGGCGTTAAGTTTATCGGTTACTGGCCGACTGAAGGCTACGAATTCACCAGCCAGAAACCGATTATCGCCGATGGCCAGCTGTTCGTGGGCCTGGCGCTGGATGAAACCAATCAGTATGACCTGAGTGACGACCGCATCCAGAACTGGTGCGAGCAAATCCTCGGCGAAATGGCTGAGCAGTTCGCCTGATTCGGCTTAATCGTGCGCCGGTTTTTGTAATACCAGCCGGCGCAGATCGCGCCACTCTTTAGCATCCATACTGTCTGCCGCCACCCACAGATGCTGGCTACGGCGCGTTTGCGCGTCCCGAAGTCGCAGCAACATGCCGCTATTAATCACCCACGGCGTGCCGACAATCTCCCACTCCGCCTTTTGCCAACGCAGACGCGAGTCGGTCATCAGCTTTATTTCACCCTGGCAGGCGTGGATCCGCCGCTGGCTGCGCACGCAGTCAAACACCACCAGCGACAGCAGTAACAGCCATAGCGGAGTGTAGCTCAGCGGCCAGGGCATCAGCAGCACGATAGCCGCCACGATGCCGTGGAGCAGCAGAGAGAACCACTGCGAACGCCAGGATATGCGTAAATCAGATTGCCACAGGACCACGTTCCCGATTCCGAGTCTGGATTAATTTTACCATCCGTTGCAGTTGCGCATCAGCCGGTTCGCCATGATTCATCAGCCAGTTGAACAGATCCGGATCGTCGTTCTCTAACAAACGGATGAACAGCTGTTTGTCTTCATCGCTGAGGGTATCGTACTCATGCTCGAAAAACGGCATGATGGAGATATCGAGTTCACGCATACCCCGGCGGCATGCCCAGTGGATGCGGGCTTTGTTAGTAATGTCCATGTTGTCCTTCCAGCGTAAAGATATACACACCTCATCCCCCAGCCGGCCTGAACGCCGCCTGACAGATGTTGTTGATAGGTTAGTTTAACCCGTTTTTTGCCGTTACTTTACAGCAATATCGAGAAGAGCGAACGGCATTCCATAAAAACCGCAGGTTAACTATGGAGTTATCATTTTCCGTTGTTTCTCCATTTGTGCCATCAGGGCACAAATGGCCTGCCGAAAGCGCTTGCATTGCACCATAGCTCTTTTACCATTAGTGACTCACTCTGCGTTAAGCTATTCAGGATATGACTATGGCTTTTACACCTTTTCCTCCGCGTCAGCCTTCCTCCTCCGCTCGTCTGCCGTTAACGCTGATGACGCTGGATGACTGGGCGCTGGCGACGATAACCGGTCAGGATGGCGAGAAATATCTGCAGGGACAGATTACCGCCGACGTCAGCTCGCTGACCGACGATCGGCACCTGCTTGCCGCGCACTGTGACGCCAAAGGCAAGATGTGGAGCAACCTGCGGGTCTTTCGCCGTAACGGTGGATTTGCCTGGATTGAACGCCGCAGCCTGCGCGATGCGCAGCTGAGCGAACTGAAAAAATACGCGGTGTTCTCGAAGGTGACTATTGCCGCCGATGACGAACACGTTCTGCTGGGCGTGGCCGGTTTCCAGGCCCGCGCCGCGCTGGCTCCACTGTTTGGCGAACTGCCGACCAGTGATAAGCCGCTGGTGACCGATGGTGAAACCAGCCTGCTGTGGTTTGAACATCCGGCGGAACGTTTCCTGCTGGTTACCGACGTGGCAACGGCGACCCGGGTGACCGAAGCGTTACGCAATGATGCCCAGTTGAACAACAGCCAGCAGTGGCTGGCGCTGAACATCGAGGCCGGCCTGCCGGTCATTGATAGCGCCAACAGCGCGCAGTTTATTCCGCAGGCCACGAACCTGCAGGCGCTGGGCGGCATCAGCTTTAAAAAAGGCTGCTATACCGGTCAGGAGATGGTCGCCCGCGCCAAATTCCGCGGGGCCAACAAACGCGCCCTGTGGTATCTGGCAGGCAAAGCCAGCCGCGTCCCGGAAGCCGGGGAAGATCTCGAGCTGAAGATGGGCGAAAACTGGCGCCGTACCGGTACCGTACTGGCGGCGGTACAGCTGGATGACGGTCATCTGCTGGTGCAGGTGGTGATGAACAACGATATGGAGCCGGACAGCGAGTTTCGCGTGCGCGATGATGCCGGCACATTGAGCATCGTCCCGCTGCCCTATTCGCTGGAAGAAGCGTAAAAGCCCCGGGCAACAGGCAGGGCTTCCGCATAGCCCCGGTCAGCGTCGCGCACCGGGGTTAGCGGCTTAAAGCTGCCCGACGTATAAATAGATCGCCAGAAAATGACAGACGCTGCCGCCCAGCACAAAGCCGTGCCAGATCGCATGGTTGTAAGGGATACGTTTGCAGACGTAAAAGATAACCCCCAGCGAATACACCACGCCGCCCACCGCCAGCAGCGTCACGCCGCCCACCGCCAGCTTGACCGCCAGCTGATAGACAACGATTAACGACAGCCAGCCCATCAGCAGATAGGTCACCAGCGAGAGAACCTTAAAACGGTGCGCGATGGTCAGCTTAAACAGAATCCCCAGCAGCGCCAGGCTCCAGATGACGATCATCAGCCCCCGCGACAGCGGTGAATTGAGCCCCACCAGCAGAAACGGGGTGTAGGTCCCGGCAATCAGCAAATAGATGGCGCAGTGGTCGCACTTCTTCAGCCACCGCTTGGCCCGCTGATGGGGGATAGCGTGATAGAGCGTGGAGGCGAGGAACAGCAAAATCATGCTGCCGCCGTACAGACTGTAGCTGGTGATCGCCGTTGCGCTGGCGTTGCTATCTACCGCCTGCACCAGCAGGAGCACCAGGCCGACGATACCGAACACCAGCCCGATGCCGTGACTGATGCTGTTAGCTATCTCCTCTGAGAGAGAATAACCCTGTGTGATTAATGGTTTACTAACCATAATTAACTCCGAAAACAAGAACGCTTTCTATGCTCATCTAGGGTAACTGAGAATGATTCCAGTGAACACCTGTTAGCTAAAATAAAAAGATGAATATTTATGAACACTATAAAATCATAATGTTACATTAAAATTTTCACCTAACAGTCGTTCACTGTTTCATCAAAGCACTTTGAATTCAATGACATGAAACTGCTCTTCACCAGGATAGATTTCGGTAATCACCTGCCGCAGCTGTTGCAGGGTCATATTCTCCTGCTGAGCATGCGCCCCGGTCAGCGTAGCGAGCGTGACCGTCGATGTAGCCACCACGCCAATCGTGCAAAAATAGCCGTCATCTTCGTAGCGCCCGACGCGCAGCACGTCGCCGGTTTTAAAATGCGCCCCGGCGGCATCGCGGAGAGTAATCGTTTTCCGCCCGGCGAGGATGTCGTCCTGAAAACGCTGAAAAAAGGTTATGTCATTCGGCTGCATGATATAATTCCATCCCGGTCATTATGAATTGTGAGTTGCTACTGTGAGTATGTTCTCCCACGCTGCTATCGCCAGTCTCAATAATCTTGAGATGATGGTCTACCACTACGTCATTAAGAATCGTGACAAAGTGATGTATATGACCATCCGCGAACTGGCGGAAGCCGCCGGGGTCTCCACGACCACCGTCCTGCGCTTTTGCCGCAAGCTGCAGTGCGCAGGGTACTCGGAGTTTCGCGTACGCTTTAAATTATATCTCGAGCACCACCCGTCTCAACAGGCAAATATCGGCGCCAGCGAAATCATGAGTTTTTTTAAAAGCGTCAATAACGACGAATTTGATAATTTACTCGAGCGCGCCGTCGATATTATCCTCGCTTCAGAACGTATTATTTTTGTCGGCGCCGGCACCTCGGGCGCGCTGGCAAAATATGGCGCACGCTTCTTTTCCAACGTCGGGAAATTCAGCAATCATATCGATGACCCCTATTTCCCGGTCACCAACGATATGGCGCGTAACGCGTTGGCGATCGTCCTGTCCGTTTCCGGGGAAACCGAAGAGATCCTGCGTTTCGCCAGCCAGTTCAGCCTGCATAACTGCAAAGTGCTGTCGATCACCAGCCATGAGCATTCCCGGCTGGCGAAGCTGGCGGACTTCAACCTCTCCTGGCACGTGCCGCAAACCCGCATCGGCGGAGTCTACGATATTACGACGCAAATTCCGGTTATTTATATTCTGGAATCGCTGGGGCGTAAATTAGCGCGTAAACTGGCCTGAAATAACACCCTGTTTTTTCGATGTAACATATTCCACCGCGGATAAATTGTTATATCGTGACATTTATAATGCCTTTGTTAGACTCGAAAACAGAAATTATTTGACGAGACGAGCAAAGATGAAAAAGATCACCTTACCGAAAGACTTTTTATGGGGCGGCGCGGTTGCCGCACATCAGGTTGAAGGCGGCTGGAATAAAGAGGGCAAAGGCCCGAGCATTTGCGATGTGCTGACCGGCGGCGCCCACGGCGTACCGCGCGAGATTACCCACCAGGTTGAGCCGGGTAAATATTACCCGAACCATGAAGCGATTGATTTCCATGGTCGCTACAAAGAAGATATCAGGCTGTTCGCCGAGATGGGCTTCAAATGTTTTCGCACCTCCATCGCCTGGACCCGCATCTTCCCGCTCGGCGACGAAACTCAGCCGAACGAAGAGGGGCTGAAATTCTATGACGACATGTTCGATGAGCTGCTGAAGTACAATATCGAACCGGTTATCACCCTCTCCCACTTTGAAATGCCCCTGCACCTCGTGCAGCAGTACGGCGGCTGGACGAACCGTAAAGTCGTCGATTTCTTCGTGCGCTTTGCCGAAGTGGTTTTCGAGCGCTATAAGCACAAAGTGAAATACTGGATGACCTTTAACGAGATCAACAACCAGCGTAACTGGCGTGCCCCGCTGTTCGGCTACTGCTGCTCCGGCGTGGTCTATACCGAGCACGAAAACCCGGAACAGACCATGTACCAGGTGCTGCACCACCAGTTCGTGGCCAGCGCGCTGGCGGTGAAAGCAGCACGGCGCATCAACCCGCAGATGCAGGTCGGCTGCATGCTGGCGATGGTGGCACTGTATCCGTTCTCCTGCAAACCGGAAGATGTGATGTTTGCGCAGGAATCGATGCGCGAGCGTTACGTCTTTACCGACGTGCAGCTGCGCGGCTACTACCCGACCTACGTGCTCAACGAGTGGGAGCGTCGCGGCTTTACCATCCACATGGAAGATGGCGACGAGCAGATCCTGCGCGAAGGCACCTGCGACTATCTCGGCTTCAGCTACTACATGACCAACGCGGTCAAAGCGGAAGGCGGCAGCGGCGATGCGATTTCCGGCTTCGAAGGCAGCGTGCCGAACCCGCACGTCAAAGCCTCCGACTGGGGCTGGCAGATTGACCCGGTTGGCCTGCGCTACTCGCTGTGCGAACTGTACGAGCGCTACCAGAAGCCGCTGTTTATCGTGGAAAACGGCTTTGGCGCCTACGACAAAGTGGAAGAAGACGGCAGCATCAACGACGACTATCGTATCGATTACCTGCGCGCGCACGTTGCCGAGATGATGAAAGCGGTCACTTATGATGGCGTCGAGCTGATGGGCTACACCCCGTGGGGTTGTATCGACTGCGTCTCCTTCACCACCGGCCAGTACAGCAAACGCTACGGCTTTATCTACGTCAATAAACATGACGACGGTACCGGCGACATGTCCCGCTCGCGCAAGAAAAGCTTCAACTGGTACAAAGAAGTGATTGCCAGCAACGGCGAAAATCTCTGATTTCCCCCTTGCTTCCTTCCTCTCCCCCCCGGGGAGAGGAAAAATCCCCCGCCTTACAGACACTTCTTTACAGCTTTAGCATTGCTAAAACGCGTTCGCCCGATAAGATAAGCCTCGTGAATTCCTGAGGCGATAATGATTAAGCGACAGCGTAAAGCCATTCTTCTTGTAGCCCTTGCCTGCCTGGTGGTGCTGATATGCACCGCCCAGCGTATGGCCGGGCTGCACGCGCTGGGCATGAACGCCACCGCCGTAACGCAATCCGCCCAGCAGGAACAGGATACGGCCGAAGCGCCGCTGACGCCCTGCGAGCTGAGCGCAAAATCGCTGCTGGCCTCGCCGCCGGTGATGTTTGAAGGCGCACTGTTTGCCGTCGCGCTGCTGCTGGCGGTGCTGGCGGCGATACCGCCGCGCATTGCCCGTCTCTGGCCTCCCCGCGTTATCTCCCCGCCCCGGCTACGGGTGCATCTGCGATTGTGCGTCTTCCGTGAATGAGAATTTCCCTGACAGTTCAGGTTAATCAATCATTTACGGAGAAAATTTATGCTTATGGTATTCAGGCGACTGCTGGTCTGCCTGCTTTGGCTATGGCTGCCCGTCAGCCAGGCCGCCGACAGCGGCTGGCTGCGCGCCGCCGATAATCAACACGCCAGCGTCCGCCTGCGCGCACAAACTGAAAGCAGCGGCGCCACCCGCCTGCTGCTGGACGTGGCGCTGGAAAAGGGCTGGAAAACCTACTGGCGATCGCCGGGAGAAGGCGGCATCGCGCCGACGATCGCCTGGCATACGCCGCTGGATGTCACCTGGCACTGGCCCACGCCACAGCGCTTTGAGGTCGCCGGGATTTCCACCCAGGGCTATCACGGCAATGTCAGTTTCCCGCTGGAGCTCCGCGGTCAGGTAGCGCCGACGTTAAGCGGTGTGCTGACGCTGCCCACCTGCAGCAACGTCTGCATCCTGACCGACTATCCCTTCTCGCTGGATATGACCTCCCCGCCGGCAGGCGATTTTCGCTACGACTTTACCCGTGCGCTGGGCACGCTACCGCGAGCGGATGGCCTGACTTCCCGGCTGAGCGCAAGCTACGGCAGCGGCAAGCTGACGGTCACCGCCGTTCGCGCGGCGAGCTGGCAGCAGCCATCGCTGTTTATCGACAGCATGGCGGATGTCGATTTTGGCAAACCAACCTTCTCGCTAAAAGGCGATACGCTGACCGCCCAGCTCCCGGTGACCGACAGCTGGGGAGAGGCGGCTCCCGATCTACGCAGTAAACGCCTGTCGCTGGTGCTGGCCGACGAGGGTCTGGCGCAGGAGAGCGCGCTGACGATCGGCGGGAGCGCCGCCGCGCCAGCGCCGGCGTTATGGTGGATAGTGCTGATGGCGCTGGCGGGCGGGCTAATACTCAATGTTATGCCCTGCGTCCTGCCGGTGCTGGCCATGAAGCTCGGATCGCTGGTGCAAACCGGCGCGCGCGAACGCGGCGTCGTACGTCGGCAGTTCCTGGCCTCGGTTTGCGGGATTGTGGTGTCATTTCTGGCGCTGGCGTTGATGATGACCCTGCTGCGGCTGGGCAACCAGGCGTTAGGCTGGGGCATCCAGTTTCAGAGTCCGTGGTTTATTGGCGCGATGGCGCTGGTGATGGTGGCGTTCAGCGCCAGTCTGCTGGGATTATTTGAGATCCGTCTCTCCTCCGGCAGCAGTACCTTTCTGGCAACCCGCGGCGGTAACGGCCTGATGGGGCATTTCTGTCAGGGCGCCTTTGCCACTCTGCTGGCAACGCCGTGTACCGCCCCGTTCCTCGGTACCGCCGTCTCGGTCGCGCTGGTGGCGCCGCTGCCGCTGCTGTGGGGGATATTCTTCGCCATGGGGATCGGCATGAGCCTGCCGTGGCTGCTGGTGGCCGCCTGGCCTGCCCTCGCCCGCCATCTGCCGCGCCCGGGTCGCTGGATGAACAGCCTGCGGGTGGTGCTTGGGCTGATGATGCTGGGATCGTCATTATGGCTGATCGGCCTGCTGACGGTCCACATTGGCCGAACTCCGGTGCTCACGCTGATAGCGCTCCTGACGCTGACGCTACTGCTGGCAACGCTCTGGCGCTACCGCTGGCGCACGGCGCTGCGGGCCGGCGTCCTGGCATTGGCTGTCGTCGGTATAGTGACCTTCATTGTTCAGCCCGACGGCCAGGCTTCCCGGCGCGATCGCGTAAACTGGCAGCCGCTCAGTGAACAGGCGATTAGCGACGCGCTGGCAAACCATAAGCGGCTGTTTATCGACGTCACCGCCGACTGGTGCGTAACCTGTAAAGCCAATAAATATAACGTGTTGCTACGCGATGACGTACAGAGTGCGCTATCCGAGCCGGACGTGGTGGCGCTGCGCGGCGACTGGAGCCGCCCCTCGGTAACCATCAGCCGCTTCCTGAGCGCCCGCGGCAGCGCGGCGGTCCCCTTCAATCAGATCTACGGGCCGGGATTGGCGCAGGGCCACGTGCTGCCTGCGCTGTTAAATCGCGACGATCTCCTCGCCACCCTGTCCGACGCGAAAGGAAAATAATCATGAGAATCCTCGCCGCATTACTGCTGCTGTGTGTGTCCACACTGAGTCTGGCCGCTCCGGCAGAACAGCCAGACTCCTCCTCCGACGCGCAGCTGGCGAACCTGCTGTTTAACGATCCCAACAGCCCGCGTGTCGGGGCCAAAACGCCGCGCCTGACCATCGTCTCATTTACCGATTACAACTGCCCCTACTGCAAGCAGTTCGATCCGCTGCTGGAGAAAATCGTTCACGATAATCCCGACGTGCAGCTGATCGTAAAGCTGCTGCCGTTTAAAGGGCAAAGCTCGGTCAATGCCGCTAAAACCGCGCTCTCAGCCTGGCGCCAGCAGCCGGACAAATTCTGGGCGCTGCATCGGCGTCTGATGGCCAAAAAAGGCTACCACGATGATGCCAGTATTTCCGCCGCGCAGCAGAAAACCGCCACCGACGGCGTAAAGACGGATGACGAGACGATGGATTCATTGAAGATGAACCTGATTTTGTCGCAGGTTCTGCGTATCCAGGGTACCCCGGCGACGATTATCGGCGATCGGATGGTCGCCGGAGCGATTCCCTATGACGACCTGGAGGAGCTGGTGAAAGAGCTGCTGGCAAAAACCAATGGTCAGTAAATTACGCCGCTGGCTGCGCGAGCTGCTCATCCTGCTGCTGCTTGCCGCGGCGCTCATCGGCGGCATCGACTATCTGCGCCAGCCCGCGTTACCGCAGAACTTTGCCAGCACGCCGCTGCAGACCCTGGACGGTAAAGTCGTTGACCTGAACGCCATGAGTCAACAGCGCCCGCTGCTGCTCTACGTCTGGGCCACCTGGTGCGGCGTTTGTCGCTATACCACGCCGTCCGTCGCGGCGCTGGCAAGCGATGGCGGTAACGTGATGACGGTCGCGCTGCGCTCCGGCGACGATGGCTCGCTGACCACCTGGCTGGCGCATAAAAAAATGGCGCTGCCGACGGTTAATGACCCCGCTGGCCAGCTTTCCCGCCAATGGGATGTCCAGGTGACGCCAACGCTGATCGTTATTTCCCGCGGCGAGGTCAAGTCGGTGACGACCGGCTGGACCAGCCGCTGGGGGATGCGCCTGCGCTTATGGCTGGCCTCCTGACCTCATGAGCCCGGGCAAGGCAGATGCCGCCGCCCGGGGTTTCCCCGGCTCACGCCGGGCTATCGGTTATTTCCCGCCGGCCAGCTCGAGGAAGCTGCCGGTGACATAGGAGGCTTTTTCGCTCAGCAGCCACGCGATGGCCTGCGCCACCTCTTCCGGCTGGCCGCCGCGCTGCATCGGTAACGCCGCTTTCACCCGATCCACGCGCCCCGGCTCACCGCCGGAGGCGTGCATATCGGTGTAGATAAAGCCGGGACGAACGCCGTTAACACGAATCCCCTGCGCCGCGACTTCCAGAGATAACCCGGTGGTCAGGGTATCCACCGCCCCTTTCGAAGCGGCGTAATCAACATATTCTCCCGCCGCACCGAGCCGTGACGCCGCCGAAGAGACATTAACGATCGCCCCGCCTTTTCCACCGTGGCGGTGCGCCATCCGTTTCACTGCCTCCCGGCAGCAGAGGAAATAGCCGGTGACATTGGTGCCCAGCACCCGGTTAATCCGCTCGGCATTCAGGTTTTCAATCGTACTTTGCGTAAACAGAATTCCCGCGTTGTTCACCAGCGCGGTCAACGGCTCGCCAAGACGGTCAATACCGTCAAACATCGCCAGCACCTGCGCTTCATCGCTGATGTCTGCGCGCAGCGCCACGGCTTTGCCGCCCTGGGCGACGATCTCATTAACCACCTCAGTCGCGGCGTTGATGTTGTGGTGGTAATTCACCGCGACGGTATAGCCTTCCTGCGCCAGCAGCAGCGCTGTCGCCTTGCCTATTCCGCGGCTGGCGCCGGTAATCAATACTACAGCCATCTTATTCTCCCAAAAAATAAAGGCGCCGAAGCGCCTTTAAAAGATAGTCCGATCGGCCGGTTACTGATATTCGCTCAGCGGAACGCAGGCGCAGAACAGGTTACGATCGCCGTAAACATCATCCAGACGTTTCACCGTCGGCCAGTATTTATTCGCCAGCCCTGCCGGGAATACCGCCTGTTCGCGGGTGTACGGATGGTGCCATTCGGCAACCAGTTCGCCCTGCGTGTGCGGCGCGTTAACCAGCGGGTTATCTTCCAGCGGCCACTCGCCCGCTTGCACACGGTCGATTTCACTGCGAATCGCCAGCATGGCAGCGATAAAGCGATCCAGCTCGACTTTGCTTTCAGATTCCGTCGGCTCAACCATCAACGTACCAGCCACCGGGAAGGACATCGTCGGCGCATGGAAACCGAAGTCGATCAAACGCTTAGCAATATCCAGCTCGCTGATGCCGGTCTCTTCTTTCAGCGGGCGAATATCAAGAATACATTCGTGCGCCACGCGGCCGTCGCGGCCGGTATAGAGCACCGGGAAGGCCTCTTTCAGACGGGTCGCAATGTAGTTGGCGTTGAGGATCGCCACCTGGCTGGCCTGCTTCAGCCCTTCCGCGCCCATCATGCGGATATACATCCAGCTGATAGGCAGAATAGAGGCGCTGCCGAACGGCGCGGCAGATACGGCGCCCTGGCGGGTCAGCATCCCTTCGATTTGCACCACGCTGTGGCCCGGAACAAACGGCGCGAGGTGCGCTTTGACGCCAATCGGCCCCATACCCGGGCCGCCGCCGCCGTGCGGAATACAGAAGGTTTTATGCAGGTTAAGGTGCGATACGTCCGCGCCGATAAAGCCCGGGGAGGTGATCCCCACCTGAGCATTCATGTTAGCGCCGTCGAGGTAAACCTGGCCGCCGAAGTGATGCACGATTTCGCACACTTCACGGATAGTCTCTTCGTAGACGCCGTGCGTCGACGGATAGGTCACCATGATGCAGGAAAGATTTTCCCCCGCCTGCTCCGCCTTGAGACGCAGATCCGCCAGATCAATGTTGCCATTTTTATCACAGGCGACCACCACCACCTGCATCCCCGCCATCTGTGCGGACGCCGGGTTGGTGCCGTGCGCAGAGCTTGGGATCAGGCAGATGTCACGATGGCCTTCATTGCGGCTTTCATGGTAGTGACGAATGGCCAGCAGACCCGCGTATTCGCCCTGCGCGCCAGAGTTCGGCTGCATGCACACGGCATCATAGCCGGTCAGTTTTACCAGCCAGTCGGAGAGCTGGGCAATCATCTGATGGTAGCCTTCGGCCTGCTCTGCCGGACAGAACGGGTGCAGTTCGGCAAACTCCGGCCAGGTGATCGGGATCATTTCCGCCGCCGCGTTCAGCTTCATGGTGCAGGATCCCAGCGGGATCATCGCCTGATTGAGGGCCAGATCTTTACGCTCGAGCGAGTGCATATAGCGCATCATCTCGGTTTCGCTGTGATAGCGATTGAACACCGGGTGCGTCAGAATCGCATCGTTACGCAGCATGCTTTGCGGGATCGAACGGCTGTCAAGCGCCACGTCCTTATCCAGGGTATCGATATCCAGACCATGGTCGTCGCCAATCACGGCGCGGAACAGATTCAGCACATCTTCACGGGTTGTCGCTTCATCGAGGGTGATGCCGACCGCGTGATGAATATCGCTGCGCAGGTTCATTTCCAGCGCTTCAGCGCGCGCCAGCACCGCCGCTTTGTCAGCCACTTCGACGCACAGGGTGTCGAAGTAGTGCGCGTGGCGCAGCCTGAGCCCTTTTTTCTGCAGGCCGTCGGCCAGAATGTCGGTCAGACGGTGGATACGGCTGGCGATACGCTTCAGACCTTCTGGCCCGTGGAACACCGCGTACAGGCTGGCAATGTTCGCCAGCAGCACCTGGGAGGTACAAATATTCGAGTTCGCTTTCTCGCGGCGGATATGCTGCTCGCGCGTCTGCATCGCCATGCGCAGCGCGGTATTGCCTGCGGCATCTTTCGATACGCCGATAATACGGCCCGGCATGGAACGTTTGAATTCATCTTTCGCGGCAAAGAAAGCCGCGTGTGGGCCGCCGTAGCCCATCGGTACGCCGAAACGCTGGGCGGAACCGAAAACGATATCGGCCCCCTGCTTGCCCGGCGCGGTCAGCAGCACCAGCGCCATAAAGTCAGCGGCGACGCTGACCACCACTTTGCGCGCTTTCAGTTCGGCGATCAGGTTGCTGTAGTCATGAACTTCGCCGGTGGTACCCACCTGCTGTAACAGCACGCCGAAGACGTCCTGATGGTCGAGCGCTTTGTCAGCATCGTCAACGATGACATCAAAGCCGAAAGTTTCAGCACGGGTGCGCACCACATCCAGCGTCTGCGGATGAACGTCAGCGGCGACGAAGAAGCGGTTAGCGTTCTTCAGTTTGCTGACGCGTTTGGCCATCGCCATCGCTTCTGCCCCGGCGGTCGCTTCATCCAGCAGCGAGGCGGAGGCGATGTCCAGACCGGTTAAATCGAGCGTAACCTGCTGGAAGTTCAACAGCGCTTCCAGACGGCCCTGGGACACTTCCGGCTGATACGGCGTGTAGGCGGTGTACCAGCCCGGATTTTCCAGCATATTGCGCTGGATAACCGGCGGCAGCTGCACGGCGGTATAACCCATGCCGATGTAAGACTTAAAGCGCTTGTTACGACCGGCGATCGCCTTCAGTTCCGCCAGCGCGGCGAATTCGGTGGTCGCGTCACCCACCTGCGGTGGGGTCGCCAGCTGAATATCCTGCGGCACAATCTGGCCAATCAGGGCGTTAAGCGAATCGGCGCCGACGGTATTCAGCATCTCCTGCTGTTGCTGAGCATCCGGGCCGATGTGACGTTCAATAAAGGCGCCGCGGTTTTCAAGCTGACCTAAAGTCTGAGTCATGAGCGATGGTTCCTGAAACGTGCAGTGAATCGTAGATGTCTTTACTTACCTGAACAGGCAAAATCATCCGGACTGCCGCTACAGACGCAGCGGCAGTCCGGCGGGTGCGGCTATTTACTCGTTTTCCAGCAGCGCCGCGTAGGCGGCCGCATCCAGCAGGGCCGCAACCTGGGATTCATCGCTGGCTTTGATTTTGAAAATCCAGCCGTCAGCATACGGATCGCTGTTCACCAGCTCCGGCGAGTCGTTCAGCGCTTCATTAATCGCGACAATCTCGCCGCTAACCGGGGCATAGATATCAGAAGCCGCTTTGACCGACTCGGCAACCGCGCAGTCGTCGCCCGCATCAACGGTGGTACCGACGTCCGGCAGGTCGACAAAAACCATATCGCCAAGCAGCTCCTGCGCATGTTCGGTGATGCCGACGGTATAGGTACCGTCGGCTTCTTTACGCAGCCATTCGTGTTCTTTGCTGTATTTCAGTTCTGCTGGTACGTTGCTCATCAATTCATCTCCAAAAAGGGGGAATCACACCACGGCTTTGCCGTTGCGTACAAAAACAGGTTTAGTCACTTTTACCGGCATTTCGCGGTTGCGAATCTGCACAATGGCCGTTTCGCCGATCCCGGCCGGTACCCGTGCCAGGGCAATACTGTAGCCCAGCGTCGGGGAGAAGGTGCCGCTGGTGATAATGCCTTCTTTCTGATTGCCGTCAGCATCGGTAAAGTGCACCGGCAGGCCGCCGCGCAGAACGCCTTTTTCGGTCATCGCCAGGCCTACCAGCTGTTCAGTGCCCTTTTCACGCTGCAGCTCCAGGGCTTCGCGGCCGATGAACTGACGATCGGCGGGTTCCCAGGCAATGGTCCAGCCCATATTGGCCGCCAGCGGAGAGATGCTCTCATCCATCTCCTGACCATACAGGTTCATCCCCGCTTCGAGGCGCAGGGTATCGCGAGCGCCCAGGCCGCATGGCTTCACGCCAGCGTCCAGCAGACCGCGCCAGAAATCCGCGGCTTGCTCATTCGGCAGCGCGATTTCATACCCGGTTTCGCCGGTATAGCCGGTGGTGGCAATAAACAGATCGCCCGCCTGCACGCCAAAGAACGGTTTCATCCCCGCAACGGCCTGACGCTGCTCGTCGGTAAACAGGGTGGCGGCCTTCTCTTTCGCCTGCGGCCCTTGTACGGCAATCAGCGAAAGATCGTCGCGGACGGTGATCTCAAGACCATAGGGTTCGGCCTGCTGGCTAATCCAGGCGAGGTCTTTTTCACGGGTGGCGGAGTTAACAACGAGGCGGAAATAATCTTCGGCAAGGAAATAGACAATCAGGTCATCGATGACGCCAGCGGAGGCGGTGAGCATGCCGCTATAGAGCGCTTTGCCGGGAACCGTGAGCCTGGCGACATCGTTAGCCAGCAAATAGCGCAAGAACTCACGAACCCGGCTGCCGTGGAAGTCGACAATGGTCATGTGCGAGACATCGAACATTCCGGCGTCGCCTCGCACCGCGTGGTGCTCATCAATCTGGGAACCGTAATGTAGCGGCATCATCCAGCCATGGAAGTCCACCATGCGAGCGCCGCACAGCGTGTGTTGTTCATACAACGGAGTCTGTTGAGCCATCTTTTCCTCATCGAATAAAACGGAACCAGCTACTGTTTTGGGCGATGACGTTTGGGCCATTTCACACCACGAAATCCGCCGCCGACATCGTTATCCGACGCCGACGCAAACGTTCTCTTTTGCCTGAACTTACCACCGAAACCGGCGCTAAACCATAAGCTAAATCAGGACATCACATTAGCTTATGACCAAAATCCGCCCAAAAGACTACAGAGTTATTAACTGGAAAAAAGCGATTTAAGCCACATAAAATTAAGACCATTCGCTAAAAATACCGAGCATGATGGTGTTTTATGCGAAAAAATGGGCCGATTTTCGTTGACTAAAAAAGAGAAACATTAATAAAACTAATGCGAAAAAATGGGTGAGATTAGATTATTTCAAATGAGCGGGAAAAACCCGGCGCGCCGGCCGGGTGAGAGAAGTGTGACGCGCTTAACGTAACCAGGCGGGAAGATCGTTTAAGCCCATCGCCTGACGAATCAGCTGCGGCTTCACCCCGGGTAAGGTATCCGCCAGTTTCAGGCCAATATCGCGCAGGAGCTTCTTCGCCGGATGGCTACCGGAGAACATTTCGCGAAAGCCCTGCATGCCTGCCAGCATCAATGCGGCGCTGTGCTTACGGCTGCGTTCGTAACGCCGCAGATACAGGTACTGACCGATATCTTTGCCCTGGCCATGCAGACGCCGCAGTTCATCGATCAGTTCCGCCGCATCCATAAAGCCCAGATTCACCCCCTGCCCGGCCAGCGGGTGGATGGTGTGCGCGGCATCGCCCACCAGCGCCAGCCGGTGCGCGGCGAACTGACGCGCGTAGCGGCCGGTCAACGGGAAAGTCTGACGCTCGCTTGCAAGCTGGCACAGACCAAGACGATTATCGAAGGCGATATTCAGCGCCTGATTAAAGGCCGCCTCATCCGCCTGGTGCATCCGTTCCGCCTCCTGCGGCGACAGCGACCAGACGATAGAACACAGGTGCGGATCGCTGAGCGGCAGAAACGCCAGGATACCGTCGCCGTGGAACACCTGGCGGGCCACCGCCTGGTGCGGTTCTGCGGTACGGATGGTGGCGACCAGCGCATGGTGGCGATAGTCCCAGAAGGTCAGCGGGATATCCGCTTTGTTACGCAACCAGGAGTTTGCGCCATCGGCGCCGACCACCAGCCGGGCGGTCAGCATCGTGCCGTCCTGCAGGCTCAGAAAAGCCTCGTTTTCGCCCCACGCCACCTGCTGCAGCTGAGCCGGGGCCAGCAGCGTGATGTCAGAACAGCGCTGCGCCTTCTGCCACAACGCATGGTGAACGACCGCATTTTCAATAATATGACCAAGGTGGCTGAAGCCCATACTCTGGTCATCAAAGCTGATGTGGCCAAAGCTGTCCTTATCCCACACCTCCATCCCGTGATAGCAGCTGGCGCGCTGGGCGATAATTGTCGGCCAGACGTCCAGCCTGGTGAGCAGTTTTTCGCTGGCGGCGTTTATGGCCGAAACCCGCAGCGCCGGCGGCGCATCGGCGTTTAATGGCTGCGGCTCGGCCTGTTCCAGCACCGCAACCCGCAGCCCGCTCCCCTGCAAACCGCAGGCGACCGCCAGGCCCACCATGCCACCGCCCACAATGGCAACATCAACACTTTGCACGTTCAACTCCTTAACGGGGAACCCAACCGAGGGTACGCTGCGCCAGCGCATCGCGCGCCGGGGTAAATAATTCCATCGCCATCAGGCCCACGTTTCGCCCCGCCACCAGCGGCGCCCAGTGATTGGCGAACAGATGAACCAGCCCATCGGTCACGCCGATGGTGGCGGCTTTATCATCCGCGCGCCGCGCCTGATAATGACAAAGAAGCGAGTAATCGCCGGGATCCTGCCCGTTAGCGCAGGCCTGGGCCAGCGTTTCCGCCAGGCTCATGACATCCCGCAGGCCAAGGTTAAAACCCTGGCCGGCGATGGGATGCAGCGTCTGCGCCGCGTTGCCCACCAGCACCAAGCGATGGGAAACCGGGCGCGTAGCGGTAGTCAACGTCAATGGATAAACGCTGCGCTTTCCGGCATGAGTGATGCGCCCCAGCCGCCAGCCAAATGCCTGCTGCAGCTGCGCGCAAAATTGCGCGTCGGACCAGGCCAGCACCTCATCGCGCCGCGACTGCGGGTGGCACCACACCAGCGAACAGCGGCCCTGCGACATCGGCAACATCGCCAGCGGGCCGTGCTCGGTGAAACGCTCAAAGGCGCGGCCCTCATGGGGCAGTGCGGTACTGACGTTGGCGATAACCGCCAGCTGCTCATAGGGCTGCTGCTGCCATTTCATCCCGCAGCGCGCGCCCAGGGTTGAACGCGAACCGTCGGCGGCGACCAGCAGTTGGCCCTCAATCGTCTCGCCGCTGTCCAGGGTGATGCTGACGCCCTCTTCCCAGCGGGTGACGTCTTCGACCGTCGCCGGACAGTGCAGGGTCACCCCCGGGGCTTCGCGCAGTTGCGCAAACAAACGCTGGCCGATATCGTGCAGCTCGACCACCTGCCCCAGGGCCGCCAGGCCGTAGTCCTGCGCCTCGAGCGTGACAAAGCCCGCATGCCCGCGATCGCTAACGTGGACGCGCTGAATAGGCGTCGCGCAATCGGCGATGCCTTGCCAGATGCCGGTACGCGCCAACTGCTGGCAAGTGCCCGCCGCCAGCGCAATCGCCCGGGCGTCAAAACCGGGATGCTGTGACGAATCTGGCTGCGCCGCCTCCACCAGATGCACCGGCAGCGCGCCGTCGGTCAACCGGGAGATGGCCAGCGCCAGGGTCGCCCCGGTCATCCCTCCGCCCACGATCAGTACGCTCATGACCGCTGTGCCGCCGCCATCAGCGCCTCGATATCGTCGGCTTTTTTCACCACTCCGGCGGTAAGGTTTTCATTGCCGTCTTCGGTTATCACAATATCGTCTTCAATGCGGATGCCAATGCCGCGATATTGCGGCGGCACGTCGGCATCCGTCGCAATATATAACCCCGGTTCTACGGTCAGCACCATCCCCGGTTCAAGAACCCGCGAGCGATCGACATCGTAGTTGCCGACGTCGTGAACATCCAGCCCCAGCCAGTGGCTCAGGCCATGCATAAAGTATGGACGATGCGCGTTGTTCACCATCAGCTCGTCAACATCCCCTTTCAGGATGCCGAGGCGCACCAGGCCGGTAATCATAATGCGCACCACCTGCTGGTTAACCTGCTGAATGGAGGTGCCAGGACGATACAGTTCCAGCGCGGTGTCCAGCGACTCGAGGACAATATCGTAAATCTCGCGCTGCGCCGGGCTGAATTTGCCATTCACCGGGAAGGTGCGGGTAATATCGCCGGCATAGCCGCGATATTCACAGCCGGCGTCAATCAGCACCAGCTCGCCGTCGCGCAGTTCGGATTCATTTTCGGTGTAGTGAAGAATACAGCCGTTTTCGCCGCCGCCAACGATGGTGTTATAGGAGGGGAAACGGGCGCCGTGGCGGTTGAACTCATGCAGAATCTCGCCTTCCAGCTGATATTCGAACATTCCCGGGCGACATTTTTGCATCGCACGGGTGTGGGCCAGGGCGGAAATCTCACCGGCGCGGCGCATCACCTCCAGCTCTTCCGGCGATTTAAACAGCCGCATTTCGTGCACCATCGGCCGCCAGTCAATCACCGAGGCGGGCGCCTGCAGATTCTGGCGCACGCCTTTACGCAGCTTGTCCAACGCGGTGAAGACGATTTTGTCGGCATAGGCGTATTCGCCCTGGGCAAAGTAGATCGCGTCAAGACCGTTCAGCAGCTGGAACAGCTGCTGGTTAATTTCGCTGAACGCCAGCGCCCGATCGACGCCGAGCTTCGCCGGTGCCGCGTCCTGGCCAAGACGGCGGCCGAACCAGATTTCCGCCGTGAGATCGCGGACGCGGTTAAACAGCACGCTGTGGTTATGGGTGTCGTCGCTTTTAATCAACACCAGCAAGGCTTCCGGCTCATTAAATCCCGTGAAGTACCAAAAATCGCTGCTCTGCCGGTAGGGATATTCTGAATCTGCGCTGCGCACGGCTTCCGGCGCGGCAAAAATCAGCGCCGCGCTGCCTGGCTGCATCTGCGCCAGCAGTGTCTGGCGACGAGAAAGAAATTCCTGCTGTGTCATGACGCCCCCTCAACAAATTATCGTTAGTGTAATGTTGGCTTGCGAACTTCCGGCGCGGTTGGCTGCTGGCGGGAGAAGGTCTCGTGGCACAGCAGCGCGGCAACGCGCACGTACTCGATGATCTCCTCCAACGACATCTCCAGCTCTTCCTGATCTTCGTCTTCGTCGTAACCCAGTTGCGCAATATTACGCAGGTCGTCGATGGCTTCGCCGGTCTCGTCTTTGATTTTATCCAGCTTCGGCTGAGTGACGCCCAGGCCGAGCAGGAAGTGGTTAACCCAACCGGCCAGCGCGTCGGCGCGTTCAAATACGCTTACCGCGTCGCCTTCCGGCAGGTATAGCTGGAATAAGAAACCGTCATCTTCCAGCGAGTCGCTGGTCACGGAATGCATGGTACGCAGAGACTCGGCCAGCTCATGACCGAATGCCAGGCCTTCGTTGGTCAGGTCGTGCACCAGCGGCTGCCAGCTGCTGTCTTTATTGCCGCCGCACAGGATCCCACTGATCAAACCGTGCATTTCGGCAGGGGTTAAGCCCACGCCCTGTTGGTTCAGTAACTGGTCTACAGCGTTGTAACCAGGCATTTCGTTCTGTATAGACATGCGCATTCGTCATCGTTGGGAGGAATATTCATGATATGCTACCACTTTGGACCCTGGTGAACCAGAATAGGGCTTGTACCTTCGCATCAGGGTAGCTATAGTGTCGCCCCTTCGCAGCCCCCTCCGGGCGTGAAGGCCGCGCAGTCAATCAGCAGGAAGGTGGCATGTCTGCACAACCCGTCGATCTCCAAATTTTTGGCCGTTCACTTCGCGTGAATTGCCCGCCTGAACAAAGGGATGCCTTGAATCAGGCAGCTGATGACCTGAATCAGCGGTTGCAAGATTTAAAAGAACGCACTAGAGTCACAAATACTGAGCAGCTGGTCTTCATCGCCGCGTTGAACATCAGCTATGAGTTGACTCAGGAAAAAGCGAAAACCCGCGATTACGCTTCCAGCATGGAGCAGCGTATTCGGATGCTTCAGCAGACCATCGAACAAGCGTTGCTTGAGCAAGGTCGCATAAGCGAAAGAACCGGGCCGAAGTTTGAATAACACTTTGCCGTTAACTGTGTTAGAGTAATCGCAAGAACAAAATTTCTCTGAGATGTTTGCAAGCGGGCCAGTCCCCTGAGCCGATATTTCATACCACAAGAATGTGGCGCTCCACGGTTGGTGAGCATGCTCGGTCCGTCCGAGAAGCCTTAAAACTGTGACGACGCATTCACCTTGAACCAAGGGTTCAAGGGTTACAGCCTGCGGCGGCATCTCGGAGATTCCCTTTCTTTTTCGTTTCATCCCTCACGGCTTCATCTTCAGCATTTCACTCCTTGTGTATTACACTACGCCTACATGCATACCAGGCTCACGCCATGCCGTGATAATGCCAAAGCAGGCGATCGATCATGACCCAAATTTTTGATACTCAGGCCAACCGGCAACAGATTCGTCAGCAGATTCGCCAGCGTCGACGCGCGCTGACGCCAGAACAGCAGCGGCAGTTCGCCCAACAGGGCGCGGATCGAATGATGGCCTACCCGCCGATGGTGATGGCACGCACCGTCGCGCTGTTTCTATCCTTTGATGGCGAACTCGATACCCAGCCGCTGATCGACCAGCTGTGGCGAGCCGGCAAACGGGTCTATCTCCCCGTGCTCCACCCTTTTAGTCCGGGAAACCTGCTGTTTTTGCACTACCATCCACATAGCGAGCTGGTGCTGAACCGGTTGCGAATTCACGAGCCGAAGCTTGATGTACGCGACGTCTTGCCGCTGAGCCAACTGGACGTACTGATCGTCCCGCTGGTCGCTTTTGATGCCTCCGGGCAGCGTCTGGGGATGGGCGGCGGATTTTACGACCGGACATTGCAAAACTGGCAGCGCTATCGCCTGCAGCCTGTCGGCTATGCCCATGACTGCCAGCAGGTCGAGGCACTGCCCGCGGAGCAGTGGGATATCCCGCTGCCCGCGGTGATAACGCCCGCAAAACTGTGGCAGTGGGCGTAGCTTATTTGCCGCCCGACGTCTTTAGTGCTCTGTGATGCCAACCGCTTAACAGGAAGATCGGTGCCGGCGCCAGCTGCTGGAAAAAGTGGCCAGGGTTGTGGTACGGATTACGGCTTACATTCAGCCACACCTGCACATCAAAGCCTATCGCCACGTTGGCAGAGGTATACCTCCCGCCCACTATCAGAGTAATGGCGTGAAATTAAGCAGAGATTGATTCATCAGTTAAAGGGATCCCCGCAGGGATCCTTTCGACGAATCAGAACAGCAGACGCGCGCGGATGGTGCCAGGAATGGCTTTCATCGCCTGCAGCGCCTGTTGCGCCACATCCTCTTCCGCCTCAATATCGATAACCACATAGCCCATCTGCGGCGTGGTTTGCAGATACTGCGCCGCGATGTTGATGCCCTGAGTGGCAAAAATCTGGTTGATTGCGGTCAGCACGCCCGGACGGTTTTCATGGATGTGCAGCAAACGGCGCCCGCCGTGCAGCGGCAGAGAAACTTCCGGGAAGTTAACCGCCGAGAGCGTCGAACCGTTGTCGGAATACTTTGCCAGCTTGCCCGCCACTTCCAGACCGATATTCTCCTGCGCTTCCTGGGTAGAGCCACCGATGTGCGGCGTCAGGATTACGTTGTCGAACTCGCACAGCGGCGAGGTGAACGGGTCGCTGTTGGTGGCCGGTTCGGTCGGGAACACATCAATCGCCGCGCCCGCCAGATGCTTACGCGCCAGGGCATCGCACAGCGCCGGGATATCCACCACCGTACCGCGAGAGGCGTTGATCAGCAGCGCGCCGGGTTTCATCAGCGCCAGCTCTTCTGCACCCATCATATTTTTGGTGGAGGCATTTTCCGGCACATGCAGGCTCACCACGTCGCTCATGTTCAGCAGGTCGGAGAGGTGTTGAACCTGAGTGGCGTTGCCCAGCGGCAGTTTGCTTTCGATATCATAGAAATAAACGTGCATACCCAGCGATTCCGCCAGAATACCCAGCTGCGTGCCGATGTGCCCGTAGCCGATAATCCCCAGCTTTTTACCACGCGCCTCGAAACTCCCGACCGCCAGTTTGTTCCACACGCCGCGGTGCGCTTTGGCATTGGCTTCCGGCACGCCGCGCAGCATCAGCAGCAGCTCGCCAATCACCAGCTCCGCCACGGAGCGGGTATTCGAGAACGGGGCGTTGAACACCGGGATCCCGCGTTTCGCCGCCGCGTTTAAGTCCACCTGGTTGGTGCCGATACAGAAACAGCCAACCGCCACCAGTTTTTCCGCCGCGGCGAAGATCTCTTCAGTCAGATGAGTACGGGAACGCAGGCCAATGAAATGGGCATCACGGATCGACGCTTTCAGCTCCTCGCTGTCCAGCGCGCCTTTGTGAAATTCAATGTTGGTGTAGCCTGCCGCGCGGAGGTTCTCCAGCGCTTTCTGATGCACACCTTCAACCAGCAGAAACTTAATCTTGTCTTTTTCCAGTGATACCTTAGCCATTTCCCCGTCCTGTTTTGTCTTATCTGATGTCGTGCGGAACGAAAGTTCTTCCAGCAACATATCAAAAAAAACTATCGCGGCAATATGAACGTTTGCGTCGGCGACCTGAAGAAATATCACTCAGAGGGAAATGGCAGGACAAAACACCAGAAAGCGGGAAAAAGGTAGATTGTTACTAATACTGGTTGCATAAATGTGACAGAAGTCACTAAATTCAGCCAGGAGAAAAAATATTTGCGAGGGAGCCGCTCGCTCCCTCGATCCAGATTATTTTACGATGGTTTTTACACCATCGGCGGTACCGATGAGTGCCACATCAGCCCCGCGGTTGGCAAACAGCCCGACGGTGACAACGCCAGGAATACCGTTGATGGTATTTTCCAGCGCGATGGCATCCAGAATTTCCAGGCCGAAGACGTCAAGAATCACGTTGCCGTTGTCGGTCACCACGCCCTGACGATACTCCGGACGGCCGCCCAGCTTCACCAGCTGACGCGCCACGGCGCTGCGCGCCATCGGAATCACTTCCACCGGCAGCGGGAACGTACCAAGAATATCAACCTGCTTGGAGGCGTCGGCGATGCAGATAAACTTGTCCGCCACCGAGGCGATAATCTTCTCGCGGGTTAACGCCGCGCCGCCGCCTTTAATCATCTGCATATGGCCGTTAATCTCATCGGCGCCGTCAACGTAAATCCCCAGACGGTCAACGCTATTGAGATCGAAAACCGGGATGCCAAGGCCTTTCAGTTTTTCGGTGGAAGCATCGGAGCTGGAGACCGCGCCTTCAATCTGCCCTTTCATGGTGCCCAGCGCATCGATAAAATGCGCGGCCGTGGAGCCGGTACCGACACCGACGATGGTGCCCGGTTGTACATATTGCAATGCCGCCCAGCCTACTGCTTTTTTCAGTTCATCTTGCGTCATGATTATGGTCCGAGATGTGAATACCTGTGGCGCATTATAGAACACCAGGCGGGGAATTGTCCCTGCGGTGGGGTCACACAACTAAGCAGACCATTTTTCATCTTCATCAAAAACGAATTTATGTCATAGTGCGAGGTAATGAAAAGTGATAGGGGTACGCCAGAATAATGAAACGACCGGACTACAGAACACTACAGGCGCTGGACGCGGTGATAAGAGAACGTGGGTTTGAGCGCGCCGCGCAGAAGCTATGCATTACACAGTCCGCCGTCTCTCAGCGTATTAAACAGCTGGAAAATATGTTCGGGCAGCCGCTGCTGGTCCGTACCGTGCCGCCGCGTCCGACCGAACAAGGCCAGAAACTGTTGGCCCTGCTGCGTCAGGTTGAGCTGCTGGAAGAGGAGTGGCTGGGCGATGAGCAGACCGGCTCCACGCCGCTGCTGCTGTCGCTGGCGGTTAACGCCGACAGTCTGGCCACCTGGCTGCTGCCCGCGCTGTCCAGCGTACTTTCCGACTCCCCTATCCGCCTCAATTTGCAGGTGGAAGATGAAACCCGCACTCAGGAGCGCCTACGCCGCGGCGAAGTGGTCGGCGCGGTGAGTATCCAGCCGCAGGCGCTGCCAAGCTGTCTCGTCGATCAGCTCGGGGCGCTGGACTATCTGTTCGTCGCCTCGAAAGAGTTTGCGCAACGCTACTTCCCCAATGGCGTCACCCGCTCAGCGCTGCTCAAAGCGCCGGTTGTCGCTTTCGATCATCTGGATGATATGCATCAGGCGTTTCTACAGCAGAACTTCGACCTGCCGCCGGGCAGCGTGCCTTGCCATATCGTTAACTCTTCGGAAGCCTTTGTACAGCTCGCACGTCAGGGGACCACCTGCTGTATGATCCCGCATCTGCAGATTGAAAAAGAGCTGAACAGCGGTGAGCTTATCGATTTGACGCCGGGGCTGTTTCAGCGGCGGATGCTCTACTGGCACCGCTTCGCACCGGAAAGCCGGATGATGCGCCGGGTGACCGATGCGCTGATCGACTACGGTCACAAGGTGCTGCGCCAGGACTAAGCGCGAGCGATAAAAAAAGCCACTTCAGATGAAGTGGCTTGTTTATTTGCTGACTTACTGCGCCGCTTCGGGCTGTTTCGCCGGTGCCGCAGGCGCTGATGCGGGCTGACCCGGCTGCAGTTCAAAGACCACATCGACCTGATCGTCAAACTGAATGGTCGCCTGCTCGTAGGTTTCCTGTGCGGAAACCGGGGCGGCATCGGCGGCTTTCATCATCCGCACCATCGGGCTCGGCTGATAGTTGGAGACATGATAGCGCACGCTATAGACCGGTCCCAGCTTGCTGTGGAAGCCTGACGCCAGCTCCTGCGCCTGATGCACGGCGTCATCAATTGCCGCTTTACGCGCTTTGTCTTTGTAGGTATCCGGTTGCGCAACGCCTAACGAAACGGAGCGTACTTCGTTCAGACCGGCCTTTAACGCGCCGTCCAGCAGACCATTCAGCTTGTCCAGCTGGCGCAACGTCACCTCAACGGTGCGCACCGCGCGGTAGCCTTTCAGGATGCTTTTGCCATTCTGATAATCGTAATCAGGCTGGGTACGCAGGTTGGCTGAATTAATATCTTTTTTGGCAATACCGTTCTTTTCCAGGAAAGAGAGGTACTGCGCCACGCGCTCATCGGCTTGCTTCTTCGCCGAGGCCGCATCTTTCGCCGCGACGTTAACTTCAATCGCCAGGGTGGCGATATCAGGAACCGCCGCCACGCTGGCGGTACCTGAAGTCACAATGTGTGGGCCATTCGGCAATTCATTTGCCTGCACTGCCATTGCGCTAAATCCGATTGCTGCCGCCAGGGCCATGAGTTTTAACTTCACTGTCGTTTCTCCATCTTACATTGGTCGTCCATACGCGGACGCATGCCTGCAAGCTTAACGCGTATGCGGCGAAAGTCCATCGGACAACGCTTAGTTCAATAAGGTCTGGAGATGTAATAGACCGTCCTTTGCCAGCTGCAGCGCGATAAACCACATCACCAGCCCCACCAGCACGTTAATCACCCGCTGCGCGCGCGCGGTGCGCAAACGCGGCGCCAGCCAGGCCGCCAGCAGCGCCAGGCCAAAAAACCACAGGAACGACGCGCTGATGGTCCCCAGCGCAAACCAGCGCTTCGGCTCGACGGCAAGCTGGCCGCCCAGGCTACCCAGCACCACAAAGGTATCGAGATAGACGTGGGGATTAAGCCAGGTCACCGCCAGCATGGTGACGATAATTTTCCAGCGCCCCTGCTTCATTACCTCCGCGCTGGCCAGTTCCAGGTTGCTACTCCACGCCGTTTTCAGCGCGCCAAAGCCGTACCATAGCAGAAAGGCCACGCCTCCCCAGGTCACCAGAGCCAGCAGCCACGGCGACTGCATCAGCAGCGCGCTGCCGCCAAAAATACCGGCGCAAATAAGCACCAGGTCGCTCACCGCGCACAGCAACGCAATCATTAAATGATACTGACGACGAATGCCCTGATTCATCACAAAGGCGTTTTGCGGACCAAGCGGCAAAATCATAGCCGCTCCCAGGGCAAGCCCCTGAAAGTAATACGATAACATGTTGGATTTTCCGATGAGGTCGTTAATGCAGATGAATATAACGCGCTAAAATCATTAGAGGAAATTGATAATTTTAATCATTAATAAGATTGGCTAATAACATAAAAACAATAAAGGCCAGCAGCGCTGGCCTTGTCGATAAACGGCTGTATTACTCCGCTTCTTTTTCCTGTGGACGAACCACGTGCACGTCCATCTGCGGGTACGGGAAGCTGATGCCGTTGGCGTCAAAATCGCGCTTAATGCGCTCCAGCACATCCCAGTAAACGCTTTGCAGATCGCTGCTCTGGCTCCAGACGCGTACCACGTAGTTCACCGAGGAGGCCCCCAGCTCATTCAGGCGCACGGTCATTTCGCGATCCTTGAGGATACGTTCTTCCGATTCGATGATGTTCGTCAGCAGCTGTTTGACTTTATCGATGTCGGCATCGTAGGAGACGCCGATGATAAACTCGTTGCGACGTACCGGTTCACGGGAGAAGTTAATGATATTGCCGGCGATAATTTTCCCGTTCGGGATGACCACGATTTTACCGTCAGCGGTACGCATGGTGGTGGAGAAAATCTGCACGCTCAGCACGGTACCGGCAACGCCGCCGAGATCAACGTATTCACCGGCGCGGAACGGGCGGAACATCACCAGCAGTACGCCAGCGGCGAGGTTAGACAGTGAACCTTGCAGCGCCAGACCAACGGCTAAACCGGCGGCACCGAGTACGGCAATCACCGAGGCCGTCTGTACGCCGACGCGGCCCAATGCGGCAATCAGGGTGAACGCGATAACGGCATAACGCACCAGGGCGGAGAGAAAATCGGCAACGGTGGCGTCAATCTTACGCGCCAGCATCAGGCGGTTAACCGTGTTTGAGACGATGCGCGCCACAATCATCCCGATAATGATAATGGCTAACGCCGCAACGATGTTGACGGCATAGCTCAGCAGCAGCGCCTGGTTGCGGACCAGCCAGGTTCCCGCACCATTTATGCTGTCGACAACATTCAAATCTTCCATTTAACATTCCTTATGAATACCCGAAGGGGAATAAAAACCAGGCCTGCAAAACGGCAGGTAGGTTAAGGGTAAACAATAAGTGCATGTTTTGCCAAGTTGATCACAATTTCTCGGCAGAATATCGTATTGCTTCGATATGAAAAAGCCCGCTAATCAGCGGGCTTGTGGGTAAGAAACAGAATTTTCTTACAGAACGTCAACCGCATTCAGTTCTTTGAATGCCTGTTCCAGACGCGTCACCATGGAGGTCTGGGCAGCGCGCAGCCATACGCGCGGATCGTAGTATTTCTTGTTCGGCTGGTCTTCGCCTTTCGGGTTGCCCAGCTGGCCCTGCAGGTAAGCTTCGTTAGTTTTGTAGTACTGCAGGATACCGTCCCAGGTTGCCCATTGGGTATCGGTATCGATGTTCATTTTGATCACGCCGTAGCTAACGGAGTCTTTGATTTCCTGAGCAGAAGAACCGGAACCACCGTGGAATACGAAGTTCAGGCTGTTGTGCGGCAGGTTGTGTTTCTTAGAAACGTATTCCTGAGAGTCGCGCAGGATAGTCGGGGTCAGAACCACGTTACCCGGTTTGTACACGCCGTGTACGTTACCGAAGGAAGCCGCGATGGTGAAACGCGGGCTGATTTTGCTCAGTTCAGTGTACGCGTAATCAACGTCTTCCGGCTGGGTGTACAGAGCAGAAGCGTCCATGTGGCTGTTGTCCACGCCGTCTTCTTCGCCACCGGTGCAGCCCAGTTCGATTTCCAGAGTCATGTCCAGTTTGGCCATGCGCGCGAGATATTTAGAGCAAATTTCGATGTTTTCGTGCAGAGACTCTTCAGACAGGTCGATCATGTGAGAAGAGAACAGCGGTTTGCCGGTGGCAGCGTAGTGTTTTTCACCCGCGTCCAGCAGACCGTCGATCCACGGCAGCAGTTTCTTCGCGCAGTGGTCGGTGTGCAGGATAACCGGCACGCCGTAGTGTTCAGCCATCTGGTGAACATGATGTGCGCCAGAGATAGCCCCCAGGATTGCAGCGCCCTGCGGAACGTCGGTTTTCACGCCTTTGCCTGCGATGAACGCGGCGCCGCCGTTGGAGAACTGAACGATAACCGGAGCTTTCGCTTTTGCAGCGGCTTCCAGAACGGCGTTGATGGAGTCAGTGCCCACGCAGTTAACCGCTGGCAGAGCGAAGTTGTTTTCTTTAGCTACCTGGAACACTTTCTGAACGTCATCACCAGTGATCACGCCAGGTTTTACGAAATCAAAAATTTTAGACATGTTACGTAGTCCTGTATCTTCGGCCGTTTCAGCTCGTCATAACTCGTGCCGCCGTAGTTTGGCTGTCCTCGTTTACCCGGGTCACCTGAGTGCCTGGGATTCGCGGTGTCGCCGACCTCCGGCAACACGAATTATTTAGAGCAACAAATTGAATGTGATTTGAAAAACAGGCGGGAATTTCCCGCCTGATCAAACTTACTTCTTAGCGCGCTCTTCAAGCATTGCTACTGCTGGCAGGACTTTGCCTTCCACGAATTCGAGGAATGCGCCGCCGCCAGTGGAGATGTAGGAAATTTTGTCCGCAATACCGAACAGGTCAATCGCCGCCAGGGTGTCGCCGCCGCCGGCGATGGAGAAACCTTCGCTATCGGCGATGGCGTTAGCCACGATTTCAGTACCTTTACGGAAGTTCGGGAATTCGAATACGCCAACCGGACCATTCCACAGAATAGTTTTGGCGTTTTTCAGGATATCAGCCAGTTTCTGTGCAGAAACGTCGCCCAGATCCAGAATCTGCTCGTCATCTTTAATATCGTTGACAGATTTCAGGGTGGCGGTCGCCGTTTCGGAGAACTCGGTGGCCACGCGAACATCGGTCGGAACCGGGATATCGCAGGTGGTCAGCAGACGTTTCGCTTCGTCAACCAGGTCAGCTTCGTACAGGGATTTACCGACGTTGTGGCCCTGAGCGGCAACGAAGGTGTTGGCGATACCGCCACCGACGATCAGCTGGTCAGCGATTTTAGACAGGGAGTCCAGAACGGTCAGTTTGGTGGAGACTTTAGAACCACCGACGATGGCGACCATCGGGCGAGCCGGCTCTTTCAGCGCTTTACCCAGCGCGTCGAGTTCTGCCGCCAGCAGCGGACCGGCGCAAGCGACGTCGGCGAATTTACCGATACCGTGGGTAGATGCCTGCGCACGGTGGGCAGTACCGAAGGCGTCCATGACGAACACGTCGCACAGCGCCGCGTATTTTTTAGACAGCGCTTCGTCGTCTTTCTTCTCGCCTTTGTTAAAGCGAACGTTTTCCAGAACAACCAGTTCACCAGCGGCAACGTCCACGCCATCCAGGTAATCTTTAACCAGACGTACCGGGTTAGACAGTTTGTCTTTCAGGTAATTAACAACCGGCAGCAGAGAGAATTCTTCGTTGTACTCGCCTTCGGTCGGACGACCCAGGTGAGAAGTGACCATCACTTTAGCACCCTGTTTCAGAGCCAGCTCAATGGTCGGCAGAGAAGCACGGATACGCGCGTCGCTGGTTACTTTCCCGTCTTTAACTGGTACGTTCAGATCAGCACGGATAAAAACGCGTTTACCAGCCAGATCCAGATCGGTCATCTTAATTACAGACATGGTGAATCCTCTCAATGATTCTTAAAGTTTTGCAGACGCCATACGCACCATCGTGAACGATGTTACGCAGGGATGTCTCACCTGAAACCAATAGCAGCCATCGCTAACGTCGTGTCGAGCATCCGGTTAGCAAAGCCCCATTCATTATCGCACCAGACCAATGTCTTGATCAGGTGAGCGCCACTGACCCGGGTTTGGGTGCCATCCACGATGGCGCTGTGCGGGTCGTGGTTAAAATCTATCGAGACTAACGGTATTTCCGTATAGTCAACTATACCATGAAATGCACCTTGTGCTGCTTTTTGCAGCAACTGGTTGACTTCATTGGCCTTTACCGGTTTTTTGACCGTCACGCTAAGGTCGATCGCCGTCACATTAATCGTCGGTACGCGGACCGCAATCGCTTCAAAACGGTCATTAAACTGCGGGAAAATTCGCGTAATCCCCGCCGCAAGTTTGGTATCAACCGGAATGATCGACTGGCTGGCCGCGCGGGTACGGCGCAGGTCCGGATGATAGGCATCGATCACCTGCTGGTCGTGCATGGCAGAGTGGATAGTTGTGACCGTTCCTGACTCAATGCCATAGGCATCATCTAACAGCTTGATGACCGGGATAATGCAGTTGGTGGTGCAGGAGGCGTTGGAGACAATACGGTGCTCTGTACGCAACTCATCATGGTTCACGCCAAAAACAACGGTTGCGTCGAGATCGCTGCTGCCGGGATGGGAAAAGAGCACTTTCTTTGCCCCAGCCTGAAGATGGGCTTCGCCATGCTCACGGCTACCGTAAACGCCGGTACAATCAAGAACAATATCAACCGCCAGCTCCTGCCAGGGTAGCGCCGCTATCGAAGGCTCGTGTAGCAGGCGAATCGCATCATCGCCGACATACAGCTGTTCTCTCTCCTGGCGAACATCCCAGGCAAAGCGCCCATGGCTGGTGTCATATTTCAACAAATGCGCGATGCCCGCCGCATCCGCCAGCTCGTTGATTGCCACCACGGTAATTTCCGCACGACGCCCGGATTCATATAACGCGCGAACCACGTTGCGCCCTATGCGACCGAAGCCATTAATCGCGATGCGTATGGTCATAGGTCTCCTGCAAGGTTGTCCCTGATTTGAGATGGCTGACAGAGTAATCCAGCAACGCTCTAAGGGAAACCTTACCCGTCGCAAACTGCGACTGATTGATTAATTGTCGAACATTTAAACGACTGAAACGCTTCAGCCAGAATAAGCCAAACGAGGAATAAAAGGAATGTTCACCCCGATAGATTCACCATTTATCTGACTTACGTCACATTTCTTTACCCATTTACGGCGAAATTATTCCACTCCGGCAAAAACATATTCGCCCTCTGCCGTCATCTGCAACGTCAGATCTGCGGGACGACTATGGCAAAGAACACGTTCAACGTTTGGACCGTCTGTGCGCAGATAAAAAGCTTCGGCGTCATCCTGAGATAAACCGCCTGCCCGCTTGCGCTGCACCAGGCGTTCGCGCAGGGCCAGCGCAGGTGCTGTGATAAACAGGGAAAAATCACAGAACTCACCCAATTCGCGCCACTTATCGTCATCCAGCAACAGCCAGTTGCCTTCAACAATGACCACCGGCGCCGTCACCCTGATGGCCGCTTCCACCGGATCATGTTTTTGTCGACTGTACTGGGGCCAGTCGCCGTCCCCATCCCGAATCTGACGCAAATTTGCCGCCAGCTTATCGACGTCAAAGGTCTCGGGAGCCCCTTTATAAGGCCGCAGGTTGTGCACATCCAGCCAGGCGTTGTAGTGGTGAAAACCATCCATAGGTAGCGTCTGGATTTCCGGTAAATCCGGATCCTGACGGGAGAGGGTTTCCCAGAACGTTGTCAGGGTCGATTTTCCCGTTCCCGGCGGCGCGCTCAGAAAAATAATGGTTCGAAGATGAGGAGTGGAAGCATGGCGCTTCGCAATTTGTTGCAGTAACGGTTGATGAACGTTTTGAATCTCATGGTCTGAATAATACGCATCAATCTGTAATCCATTCACCATCAGGCCGATTTTCACGGTGTTAATTCCTTTATTATCGTCGTTATCGCGAGCGTTAATGCCGTCTTGACCATGGCGGTAAATCGGACTTCAGACCATGCGGCAAAATCGGCAAATTTCATTGCGTTGAGCGCATTGAATAACGTTGCGTTGCGGGTAATGGTGTTAACGTTGCTGATAAAATCCCAGGTAATATCATCCACAAAATCGGGGATCTCATCCTGCTCTCTGAGATACTGATAAAACTGGGAAAAATGGGTGATATCGGCATACAGCCATTTATCCATTTTCCCCAGCGCGTAAATCAGACGTAAAGCAACATCAATATCATCCAGTGGCCCGCTTTGAGCGAGTAACGGCTTCACTGCATATTCCAGGATTTCTTCATCATTATTCACGAACAACGACGGCAGGAAGTGCTTTATACTTCGCAGCAAAATGTCATTTGCCGTCGTCATAAACGAAAGTAAATTATCCTGAGCGTCCAGTTGCTCAAGCACATCATCTTCTGTCAGCGTCGTCATTCGTTTCTCGATAAATCACCATGAATGCAGAGAGTCTATTATATTACACGTTCGATCTGCGCCACTGATCAGTAAAGTTTGCGTGCGCACACCGTTCGTGACCTGTTGAATACCACTCACAAGATCGCCTCCCGTCACGCCGGTGGCCGAGAAGATGACGTCATCCCCTTTCACCAGATCGCTGAGGAGATAGACGCGGTTGAGCTCAACTCCCATCGCCTTGCAGCGGGTGCGTTCCTCCTCCGCCACCCGACTGTTTTCCACCGACTGTCCTTTAGCCTGACAAAAATCAATAAGTTGTGCCTGCATATCCCCGCCTAATGCCTTAACGGCGCAAGCAGAGATCACCCCCTCCGGCGCGCCGCCGACGGTATACATGACATCATACTGATTGTCCTGCAAACATGTCAGAACGCTGGCCGCCACGTCACCATCCGGTAGGGCAAACACTTTCACGCCAAGCTGCTTCGCTTCAGTAATCGCCTCACGCGATCGCGGTTTATCCAGCGTTACCATGCGGAGTCGATCCAGGGGTTTACCCAGCGCACGTGCAACGTGACGTAAGTTGTCCGCCAGCGGGAGCACAAGATTAATCGCCCCCTTCGCCAGTCGATTGACCACCAGCTTTTTCATGTACATATCGGGAGCGTGGAGCAAACAGCCCTGTGGGGCAAAGGCCATGACGGCCAGCGCGTTGCTTTGCCCCATCGCCACCATGCGTGTACCTTCGATCGGATCCACGGCGATATCCACGTAGGGCCCGATTCCCTGCCCGACCTCTTCGCCAATCCACAGCATCGGCGCGCGATCGATTTCGCCTTCACCGATGACAATGCGTCCACGAATAGCCATCTGGTTCAACGCCTGGCGCATCGCGGAAACGGCGAGTCCGTCGATTTTGTTTTTATCGCCACACCCAATTTGCGGCCAGGCAGCCAACGCGGCCTGTTCCGTGGTACGAAAGATCGGCCATGCAAGTGACATCATGCCACTGCCTCCCCGGTATCCACGCCGAAGTGGGCCAGCAGGTACTTCTCGGCCTGCTCATTCCAGATGCCATGCGTCTCCGCGACCAGCAACGCGAGCTGTTTAAACAGCGGGTCGGTTTTCCCTTTTTCGGCAAAATCAGCAATCGCCGTGAGGGGCATCGTGACGCCGTTATAGATGAGCTTCTTGCCGCCTGGAATGTTGGGCAGGTTCAGCACCGTTTCGGGGACCGCATCCAGCCCACCGATATGGGTGACCATAAACGAGGGCTGCAGCTTCCCGGAGGCACTGAGCGCAATCGCCTCTTTCATATCGTCCGTGGAACCGCCGGAGGTGCCCACAACGTGAGTGCTGTTGTAGTGTACGTTGTAAAAGTTAAAAGGCACCTTGAAGTTTTTATCCGTCGGTCCAGCGAAAAAGTTCAGGCAGCCATCTTCTGCCAGCAGCTCATCCGCCATCTCCACCACGGCTGGAACCGCGGCGTAGACAAACACGTCGTCGAAACCAGCATCATCCGTGAGGGCGCGCAGCTCGGCTGTCGGGTTTTTCATATTCGCAGTATTCACGTAGATAAGCTCAATACCTTTTGCAGCCGCCAGCTCGACGGGCAACAATTTACTCGCCTGTGCCAGGCGGGCTTCATCAATATCCACCACTACGATGCGCGAAGGCTGGATCTCGCCGTTGATGGCGTAATCAATCGCGCCAATGCCCATCGGCCCGGCGCAGGCCAACAGTGCCAGATTTCCCCTGGGCTTAATTCCCATGCGATGTTCATACACATACTGGGTGGTGTGATAATTGGCGTTGTACGCGCCGATAATGCAGCACATCGGTTCCGCCAGCGACGCGGCGGCAAAATAAGAACCGTGATAAGGTAAAACACAGCCCATATTAACGGCCACTTCGGGAATAATCATATAAGTGGCATTGCCACCAAAATATTCATAGCTGTAGCCAGCGGAATAGCCTGTGGGTAATCCCATCGCCGGTTGTAATACAAATCGCTGACCTTTTTTATATTTATCCTTGAGGTTTTCACCCACTTCAACAATGACACCTGCACATTCATGTCCGGTAATCACCGGATGGTTTTCTAAATCATCTGGAACGCGTTTGTGTTCGCTCCCTAATAATGCCGCTTTCCAGGTGGATAAACAGACGCTGTCGGATATCACATTCACCAGTAACTCATCCTCTGTAATGGCGGGCAAATCAAATTCACGCAGACGAACATCGCCCTTGCCATATATTGCAGCAACTTTCGTTTTCATATTAAACCTCTACAACAGGTGTTAGATTTCAGCGATCAGTTTTTTAAATAAAATGTCGAGCTGCGGGTCACCAATATAATTATTAATCAACACCAGCGGTTTTTCGGAAACACGCTTGACGCGCCCTTCCAGGCTGGAATGTGTCACCACAATATCGGCATCATTTGGAATATTTTCGATGGCATAATGTTTGACGTCGATGGCAAGACCACTTTTCTCCAGGCGCTTACGGAATGTCGTCGCCCCCATGGCGCTGGAGCCCATTCCGGCATCACAGACAAACGCGATGTGTTGAACATGACGTAGGGAAAATGCGCCTTCCTGCTTCATGTTTTTTACGGCCCTGGCAGACTCAGCAAACTGATCTTCATTTTCCATTTCGACCGTTTTTTCCATTTTCAAAATTAACGATGTCACGGCAAAGGTCACGATGGTTCCCACGATTACACCGGCAATGGTGGCTAAAAACGATCCCTTCGGCGTCAAGGCGAGATAGGCAAAGATAGACCCCGGACTCGGCCCAGCCACCAGCCCGCCGCCGAGCAGATTGAACGTCCAGGTCCCGCACATACCGCCCGCAATCATCCCGATCAGGGTGAGCGGCTTCATCAGCACATACGGGAAGTAAAGCTCATGAATCCCGCCTAAAAAGTGGATAATCATCGCGCCCGGAGCGGAGCGTTTACTCATCCCCTTGCCAAAAAGGCTAAACGCGAGCAACAGCCCTAAGCCTGGTCCCGGATTTGACGCCACCATAAAGAAGATAGATTTCCCGTCCACAGAAGCCTGCTGCATGCCCAGCGGATAGTACACCCCCTGATCGATGGCGTTATTGAGAAAGAGAATTTTTGCCGGTTCATTGATGACCGAGAGCAGCGGCAAATAGCCCGCATGGACCAGTGCTTCAATGCACTCTTTCACGAAGTTATTGGCAATCAGTACGGCCGGGCCAATCACTTCAAAGCCCAGCAAGCACAGTAACATACCGGCGATACCCAGCGAGAAGTTATTGATCACCATCTCAAAACCGGCGGGAATACGCTTTTCCAGCACTCTGTCGATATGCTTGATGATCAGCCCTCCGAGTGGCCCCATGATCATCGATCCCAAGAACATGGGAATATCGGCACCGATGATCACGCCAATGGTGCCGATACCCCCCATCACCGCACCGCGTTTACCGCCAATCAAATGACCACCGGTCGAACCAATCATGACCGGCAGCAAATAGGTAATCATAGGGCCGACAATTTTGGCGAAATGCTCATTCGGCAGCCAGCCGGTGGGAATAAATAAAGCCGTAATTAAACCCCAGGCAATAAAGGCACCGATATTGGGGATGACCATTGCCGTCAAAAATCCCCCAAAAGCCTGGACTTTTGCGCGAGCAGACTTATTTTCCATGATGTTATCCTGTGAAGGAAAGTATGATTATGCGTGAGCGATAATATCCGTGAGCTGTTTCTCGGTATGACATTCTAAAAGCGCAGATAACTGGTCATCTTCCGATAGCAGTTCGCTGAGCGCCTGAATGGCACCAATATGTGAATCCGCATCCGCAGCAGACAAACCAATTAAAAGTTTTACCGGTTCATTCGTCTCACTAAAAAAGACACCTTCCTGTAATAAGGTGAGAGACATGCCTGTTTTTAATGCGCCATATTCTGGCCTGGCATGAGGCATCGCCACACCCGGAGCCAAAATATAATAAGGACCATTACTCAGGGTGGATTCTTTGATAGCTTCAATATACTGCGAATTAACATAATTTTGTTTCAGCAGCGGAGCCATGGATAAATCAATCGCATCCTGCCAGTCTCGCGCCGTTTTTTTTACCGTGATAGATGCTTCAGGGAAATAATTTATTAGTCGCATGAGTACTCTCTTATTTTTAGGTACAGTAGGTTCTAAAAATAAAATACTCGCGCAAAAGGATGAAAGCAAACTGGCGGGAATGGGGGAATCGCTCAAATACTAAATATAAAACTCATTACATAACAATTAGTTATTAATAAAAATAAATAATGCAATCACATAAATGTGACGTGAATAGCAAATACTATAAAAAATCATTATCTTAATTTGTGACGTAAATCACTTTTTGCATCTTGCCAGACCAATATTAAGTGATCGCTCTCATAAAAAAACCAGGCGGTATTTCTACCCGCCTGGCCTTGTTCTTTCTGCCCGACGCGTCGCTCGCCATCGGGCATGGCTGCGATTACAGCAGCGCTTTCGCTTTCGCCACCACGTTGTCAACGGTGAAGCCAAACTCTTCGAACAGCAGCTCCGCCGGCGCAGACTCACCGAAGGTGGTCATGCCAACGATGGCGCCGTTCAGGCCGACGTATTTAAACCAGTAGTCGGCGATACCCGCTTCAACGGCCACACGAGCGGAGACCGCTTTCGGCAGCACCGATTCACGATACGCCGCGTCCTGCTTGTCGAACGCGTCGGTGGACGGCATGGACACCACCCGCGCCTTCACCCCTTCGGCCGTCAGTTTGTCCCACGCGGCAACCGCCAGCTCCACTTCAGAACCGGTGGCGATGAAGATCAGCTCCGGCTGCGAACCGACACAGTCTTTCAGCACGTACCCGCCGCGGGCGATGTTCGCCAGCTGCTCTGCCGTACGATCCTGCTGCGCCAGGTTCTGACGGGAGAGGATCAGCGCGGT
>NZ_SMCV01000020.1 GCF_004342285.1 Klebsiella sp. BIGb0138
AGTAAGAAGCCCATCCTCGCGGATGGGCTTTTTGCGTTTTGGGCCAATGGAAATCTGACCGTTCCCGCACAGTCGCATTCAGGCAAGCCTTCCCCCATCATATACGGTAAACTAGTGCTGATTTTGCATCAGGAAGCCACTATGAATCATTCCCTCAAACCCTGGAATACCTTTGGCATAGACCGTACCGCCAAAGCGATTGTACGTGCAGAAAATGAACAGCAGCTGCTGTCTGCCTGGCGAAAAGCCACAGCAGAAGATTGGCCTGCTTTGATCCTCGGCGAAGGAAGCAACGTGCTCTTCCTGGAGGATTACGCCGGTGCGGTGATTATCAACCGTATTATGGGAATTGAGGTTACCGAAACGCCTGATGCCTGGCATTTGCATGTGGGAGCAGGAGAAAACTGGCATCAACTGGTGCAGTTTACGCTGGATAATGACATGCCCGGTCTGGAAAACCTCGCGCTGATCCCGGGTTGTGCCGGCTCTTCGCCTATTCAGAATATTGGTGCTTATGGCGTTGAATTACAACGTGTTTGTCAATATGTCGATTGCATAGAGCTGGCCACGGGACATAAACAACGCCTCCCTGCCAGCGAATGCCGTTTTGGCTACCGTGACAGTATTTTTAAACATGAATATCAGGATCGCTATGCCATTGTCGCCGTAGGGCTCAGGCTGGAAAAGGTCTGGCAGCCGGTTTTAACCTATGGTGACCTGACCCGCCTTGACCCGCAAACCGTCACCCCACGCCAGGTATTTGATGCAGTTTGCCATATGCGAATGACTAAGCTTCCCGATCCTAAGGTAAATGGTAATGCGGGCAGTTTCTTTAAAAATCCGCTCATCAGCGCAGAGAAAGGGCAAGCGCTGCTGGCTGAATTCCCGAATGCGCCGTATTACCCACAGGCGGATGGCAATATCAAACTCGCTGCGGGATGGCTTATCGACCAATGCCAGCTTAAAGGCAAAACCATCGGTGGGGCAGCGGTACACCGCCAGCAGGCTCTGGTATTAATCAACGACGACCATGCAACCAGCGAAGATGTGATTCAGCTGGCTCATCACGTCCGTCAGCAGGTAGGCGAGAAATTCCATGTCTGGCTACAGCCGGAAGTCCGCTTTATTGGCGCAACTGGTGAAGTCGATGCAGAGGAGACTATTGCATGAGAGATAATACGGTCCCCCTGACGTTAATCGCCATTTTAGCTGACGGCGAATTTCATTCCGGGGAGCAGTTAGGCGAACATCTGGGGATGAGCCGGGCGGCAATCAATAAGCACATTCAGACTTTGCGCGACTGGGGAGTTGACGTCTTTACCGTTCCTGGTAAGGGTTACAGTCTGCCCGAGCCGATCCAGCTACTGGATGAAAAGCGAATTGCCGCGCAGATCGAAAGTGGTCGCGTGACGGTACTCCCGGTCATTGACTCGACTAACCAGTATCTGCTGGATCGGATCAACGAGCTGCAATCTGGCGATGCCTGTGTGGCCGAGTATCAACAGGCTGGTCGCGGCCGGCGTGGACGTAAGTGGTTTTCGCCATTTGGGGCCAACCTCTATCTCTCCATGTACTGGCGACTGGAGCAGGGGCCCGCCGCGGCGGTTGGGCTGAGTCTGGTCATTGGGATTGTCATCGCTGAAGTTCTCCAGAGCCTGGGTGCGGATAAGGTCCGGGTGAAGTGGCCGAATGACCTTTATCTGCAGGATCGTAAACTGTCGGGCATTCTGGTCGAGCTGACAGGGAAAACCGGCGATGCGGCGCAGATCGTCAGCGGTGCCGGGATTAACCTGGCCATGCGGCACGTGGAGTCCGAAGTGGTGAATCAGGGGTGGATTAGCTTGCAGGAAGCTGGCGTTTCCATCGATCGTAATACGTTGGCCGCGCGCCTGATTAAAGAGCTCCGTGCCGGTCTTCAGCTCTTCGAGCAGGAAGGGCTGGCGCCTTACCTTGCACGCTGGGAAAAATTAGATAATTTCCTCAATCGTCCGGTGAAACTTATTATTGGAGATAAGGAGATCTTTGGTATTTCCCGTGGTATTGATACCCAAGGCGCATTATTGCTCGACCAGGATGGCGTGATTAAGCCGTGGGTGGGCGGTGAAATATCATTACGCGGTGCAGAATAAATGAGGAAAGGGAGCCAAAGCTCCCTTTTTTTATATTCACAATGTCTATTTTCGTAACCGAACCTGATCCACTGAGTGATTCGCACTTTTCGTCATGATAAGACTGGCTCGCTCGCGGGTTGGAAGGATATTTTCTTTAAGATTCAGTAGGTTGATTTCATTCCATAATGAGGTGGCGATGTTCACAGCCTCATCTTTAGACAGCTTTGCATAATTATGGAAATAAGAGTCCGGATCGGTGAATGCCCCTTCCCGGAATTTTAAAAAACGGTTGATATACCATGTTTTCAACATTTCCTCTGGCGCATCGACATATATAGAAAAATCAACAAAGTCAGAAACAAATACATGGTGTGGGTCATGCGGATAATCCATCCCGCTTTGTAATACATTCAATCCTTCGAGAATTAAAATGTCCGGCTGGGCGACCGTTTTATCGCCATCGGGGATCACATCGTAAATAAGATGCGAATAGACCGGGGCAGTTGCATTCGGAATACCGGATTTCAGATCGGAGACGAACTTGACCAGCCGGTGCATATCATAAGATTGCGGAAACCCTTTCTTCTTCATCAGCCCGCGTTCTTTCAATACGGCATTAGGATGTAAGAAGCCATCGGTCGTTATCAATTCAACATGACGATGTTCCGGCCAGCGGCTGAGCAGCGCCTGCAATACGCGTGCGGTCGTACTTTTGCCTACCGCAACGCTGCCAGCGATACTGATGATATAGGGAATGCGTTGACCGTTAGTTCCGAGGAATTGTTCAAGTACGGCCTGGCGGCGCAAGTTAGAACTGATATAGAAGTTAAGCAAACGCGACAGCGGCAAATAGATCTCTGCGACTTCTTCAAGGGAAAGATCTTCGTTGATGCCTTTTAACCGCGTGATTTCTTCCTCTGTTAGCGTCATCGGAACGGAATCACGAAGTGCAGCCCATTGGTTGCGGTTAAATTGTAGATAGGGTGTCATTAACGTCTGCTCTTTTTTGCTCATAAGCATGTTCTTAGCATCGCCAAATCGAACGGCGCGAGGGATGCTTCACACAAGTTAATCAGGACAATGGGCAGGAGGGTAACACCAGATTGCGAGGAATAATAAGAAAAAAACTCATTGAATGACGCTTTCTAATGCAGGCATCACAAGAGTGAGGTTTGAGGGCAACGGCGTATAAAGAAGATGTTGCGGCCGCAGCTGGCGGGCGTCAATACCGCTAATGTCTATCGGGATAACCGGCGGCGACGCGTCTGAAGCAAACTGGTGAGACCTTTTCCAGCGCACAGAAAGTGCAATGAGGGTGTTGCAGCGTCGGGGGGAACGCCAATACCGGCCAAAAATGCCTGCCTCTGGCAAAATACGGCCTGTTGAAGATCGATTTGTGACACGCGGAACGTCGGTTTTTTGTTCTTCTCTGTTTGAAATTACACCGTTTTTCCTTGTTTGAGCACAAAATATGAGCGATGGAACATTTTATGCAATTTTTTAGTTGCATGAACTCGCAGGTCTCCCTAAAATGCGCGCTACTTGATGCCGACTTAGCTCAGTAGGTAGAGCAACTGACTTGTAATCAGTAGGTCACCAGTTCGATTCCGGTAGTCGGCACCATCAAGTGCCTGGTGGGGTTCCCGAGCGGCCAAAGGGAGCAGACTGTAAATCTGCCGTCATCGACTTCGAAGGTTCGAATCCTTCCCCCACCACCATCTTTCGGCAACGCTTTGCGAAGCCAGAGTTGCTTGGTTAAACTAATCAACTCAAACAGAAAAAGAGATGAATCTCTTTTTTTTGTTATAGAAAGAACTGGGTAGCCGAGTTTCAGGATGCGGGCATCGTATAATGGCTATTACCTCAGCCTTCCAAGCTGATGATGCGGGTTCGATTCCCGCTGCCCGCTCCAGACGTGCTGATATGGCTCAGTTGGTAGAGCGCACCCTTGGTAAGGGTGAGGTCCCCAGTTCGACTCTGGGTATCAGCACCACTTCTTTATCTCTCCTTCCCTGTTTCTCTCTGTTTATTGCATTCAACAAGTCGGGCATGTTGCCCGGTTGATGTGGTGATATCACCGATTTATCCGTGTCTTAGAGGGACAATCGATGTCTAAAGAAAAGTTTGAACGTACAAAACCGCACGTTAACGTCGGTACTATCGGCCACGTTGACCATGGTAAAACAACGCTGACTGCTGCAATCACTACCGTTCTGGCTAAAACCTACGGTGGTTCTGCTCGCGCATTCGACCAGATCGATAACGCGCCGGAAGAAAAAGCTCGTGGTATCACCATCAACACTTCCCACGTTGAATACGACACCCCGACTCGCCACTACGCACACGTAGACTGCCCGGGCCACGCCGACTATGTTAAAAACATGATCACCGGTGCTGCTCAGATGGATGGCGCGATCCTGGTTGTTGCTGCGACTGACGGCCCGATGCCGCAGACCCGTGAGCACATCCTGCTGGGTCGTCAGGTAGGCGTTCCGTACATCATCGTGTTCCTGAACAAATGCGACATGGTTGATGACGAAGAGCTGCTGGAACTGGTTGAGATGGAAGTTCGTGAACTGCTGTCTCAGTACGATTTCCCGGGCGACGACACTCCGATCGTTCGTGGTTCCGCTCTGAAAGCGCTGGAAGGCGAAGCAGACTGGGAAGCGAAAATCATCGAGCTGGCTGGCTACCTGGATTCCTACATCCCGGAACCAGAGCGTGCGATTGACAAGCCGTTCCTGCTGCCGATCGAAGACGTATTCTCCATCTCCGGTCGTGGTACCGTTGTTACCGGTCGTGTAGAGCGCGGTATCATCAAAGTGGGTGAAGAAGTTGAAATCGTTGGTATCAAAGATACTGCGAAATCTACCTGTACCGGCGTTGAAATGTTCCGCAAACTGCTGGACGAAGGCCGTGCGGGTGAGAACGTTGGTGTTCTGCTGCGTGGTATCAAACGTGAAGAAATCGAACGTGGTCAGGTACTGGCTAAGCCGGGTTCCATCAAGCCGCACACCAAATTCGAATCTGAAGTTTATATCCTGTCCAAAGACGAAGGCGGCCGTCATACTCCGTTCTTCAAAGGCTACCGTCCGCAGTTCTACTTCCGTACAACTGACGTGACTGGCACCATCGAACTGCCGGAAGGCGTAGAGATGGTCATGCCGGGCGACAACATCAAAATGGTTGTTACCCTGATTCACCCGATTGCGATGGACGATGGTCTGCGTTTCGCAATCCGTGAAGGCGGCCGTACCGTTGGCGCGGGCGTGGTAGCAAAAGTTCTCGGCTAATCGCTGATAACATTTGACGCAATGCGCAATAAAAGGGCATCATTTGATGCCCTTTTTGCACGCTTTCGAACCAGAACCTGGCTCATCAGTGATTTTTTTTGCCATAATCATTGCTGAGACAGGCTCTGTAGAGGGCGTTAAGTCCGAAACGCAGCAGAGCATTTCGGTTTGGTTGCCTCGCTCTCGCGGGGCAAAATTATTTGTCTGAATTCTTGTGACAGGTTGGTTTATGAGTGCGAATACCGAAGCTCAAGGGAGCGGGCGCGGCCTGGAAGCGATGAAGTGGGTGATCGTTGCTGTGCTGCTGATTGTGGCCATCGTAGGCAACTTCCTTTATCGTGACATTATGCTGGCGGTGCGTGCGCTGGCCGTAGTGATTCTGATCGCTGCTGCCGGTGGCGTCGCGCTGTTAACCACTAAAGGTAAGGCGACCGTCGCCTTCGCCCGCGAAGCGAGAACCGAAGTCCGCAAGGTTATCTGGCCAACTCGCCAGGAAACGCTGCACACCACGCTGATTGTTGCTGCGGTTACTGCGGTAATGTCACTGATCCTGTGGGGACTGGATGGTATTCTGGTTCGCCTGGTATCCTTTATCACTGGCCTGAGGTTCTGAGATGTCTGAAGCTCCTAAAAAACGTTGGTACGTCGTTCAGGCGTTTTCCGGTTTTGAAGGTCGCGTAGCTACCTCGTTGCGTGAACATATCAAATTACACAATATGGAAGAGTTGTTTGGCGAAGTCATGGTGCCGACCGAAGAAGTGGTCGAGATCCGTGGTGGCCAGCGCCGCAAGAGCGAGCGCAAATTCTTCCCGGGTTACGTTCTGGTCCAGATGGTAATGAACGATGCAAGCTGGCACCTGGTGCGCAGCGTACCGCGCGTGATGGGCTTTATCGGCGGTACTTCTGACCGTCCGGCACCGATCAGCGATAAAGAAGTTGATGCGATCATGAATCGCCTGCAGCAGGTTGGCGATAAGCCGCGCCCGAAAACACTGTTCGAGCCGGGTGAAATGGTACGCGTTAGCGATGGTCCGTTCGCTGACTTTAACGGCGTGGTTGAAGAAGTTGACTACGAGAAGTCTCGTCTGAAGGTCTCTGTTTCCATCTTCGGCCGTGCTACTCCGGTTGAACTGGACTTTGCCCAGGTAGAGAAAGCCTAACCGGCGATCAAAAAAGCAGCGATTTAATCGTTGCATGAGGCGCGAAATTGACATACAATTTCGCGCCTTTTGTTTTTATGGGTCCGATTCCCATAAAACGATATTTATCACGGGGAGCCTTTTCAGGCGCTACACCCAAACGAGGAAATTTAAATGGCTAAGAAAGTACAAGCCTACGTCAAGCTGCAGGTTGCAGCTGGTATGGCAAACCCGAGTCCGCCGGTTGGTCCAGCACTGGGTCAGCAGGGTGTGAACATCATGGAATTCTGCAAAGCGTTCAACGCCAAAACTGAATCCCTGGAAAAAGGTCTGCCAATCCCGGTTGTTATTACCGTTTACGCTGACCGTTCTTTCACCTTCGTTACCAAAACTCCGCCGGCAGCCGTTCTGCTGAAAAAAGCGGCTGGTATCAAGTCTGGTTCCGGTAAACCGAACAAAGACAAAGTAGGTAAAATTTCCCGCGCTCAGCTGCAGGAAATCGCGCAGACCAAAGCTGCCGACATGACTGGTTCCGACATTGAAGCGATGACTCGCTCCATTGAAGGTACTGCACGTTCCATGGGCCTGGTAGTGGAGGACTAAGAAATGGCTAAACTGACCAAGCGCATGTCCGTGATTCGTGACAAAGTTGATGCGACCAAACAGTACGACATCAACGAAGCCATCTCTCTGCTGAAAGAACTGGCTACTGCTAAGTTCGTTGAAAGCGTAGACGTTGCCGTTAACCTCGGCATCGACGCTCGTAAATCTGACCAGAACGTCCGTGGCGCGACTGTACTGCCGCACGGTACTGGCCGTTCCGTTCGCGTAGCCGTATTTGCCCAGGGCCCGAACGCTGAAGCTGCTAAAGCTGCAGGCGCCGAGCTGGTAGGTATGGAAGATCTGGCTGACCAGATCAAAAAAGGCGAAATGAACTTTGACGTTGTTATTGCTTCCCCGGATGCAATGCGCGTTGTTGGCCAGCTGGGCCAGGTTCTGGGTCCGCGCGGCCTGATGCCAAACCCGAAAGTGGGTACCGTTACTCCGAACGTTGCTGAAGCGGTTAAGAACGCTAAAGCAGGTCAGGTTCGTTATCGTAACGACAAAAACGGCATCATCCACACCACCATCGGTAAAGTGGACTTCGACGCTGACAAACTGAAAGAAAACCTGGAAGCTCTGCTGGTTGCGCTGAAAAAAGCAAAACCGACTCAGGCTAAAGGCGTGTACATCAAGAAAGTTAGCATCTCCACCACCATGGGTGCTGGCGTTGCCGTCGATCAAGCTGGTCTGAGCGCTTCTGCGAACTAAGATTAGCTTTACGTGGGCGGTGAATTTGTCTACAATTCTACCCCCACGTTTCTGCTAACCCCGGTTAGACAGATAAAAACAGATTTGTTCGTTGGAGCCTGGCCTATCCAGGCCTCCGTCGAAGACCGCAGGTGTTTCGTCAGAAACTTAATCCCCTGCGTAGACGGTGACAGAACGCTAAGATTATTTTTGGATACTCTTGCTTGTTTCTGCTCACCGTATTAAAGACGCTCTTTCGTTGGAAAGAGTGAAGTGAGTTCCAGAGCATAAGCTCTGGCAAACATCCAGGAGCAAAGCTAATGGCTTTAAATCTTCAAGACAAACAAGCGATTGTTGCTGAAGTCAGCGAAGTAGCCAAAGGTGCGCTGTCTGCAGTAGTTGCGGATTCCCGTGGCGTTACTGTTGATAAAATGACTGAACTGCGTAAAGCAGGTCGTGAAGCTGGCGTTTACATGCGTGTTGTTCGTAACACCCTGCTGCGCCGCGTCGTTGAAGGTACTCAGTTCGAGTGCCTGAAAGACACGTTTGTTGGTCCGACCCTGATTGCATACTCTATGGAACACCCGGGCGCTGCTGCTCGTCTGTTCAAAGAGTTCGCGAAAGCGAATGCAAAATTTGAGGTCAAAGCTGCAGCCTTTGAAGGTGAGCTGATCCCGGCGTCGCAAATCGACCGCCTGGCAACTCTGCCGACCTACGAAGAAGCAATTGCACGCCTGATGGCAACCATGAAAGAAGCTTCGGCTGGCAAACTGGTTCGCACTCTGGCTGCTGTACGCGATGCGAAAGAAGCTGCTTAATCGCAGTTATCTTTATAAAGCGCTCGCTTACGTATAAACTTATTCTGATATTCAGGAACAATTTAAATGTCTATCACTAAAGATCAAATCATTGAAGCAGTATCCGCTATGTCCGTAATGGACGTTGTTGAGCTGATCTCTGCAATGGAAGAAAAATTCGGTGTTTCCGCTGCTGCTGCTGTCGCTGTAGCTGCTGGCCCGGCTGAAGCTGCTGAAGAAAAAACTGAATTCGACGTAATTCTGAAAGCTGCTGGCGCTAACAAAGTTGCTGTCATCAAAGCAGTACGTAGCGCAACTGGCCTGGGTCTGAAAGAAGCTAAAGACCTGGTAGAATCTGCACCGGCTGCACTGAAAGAAGGCATCAGCAAAGACGACGCTGAAGCTCTGAAAAAATCTCTGGAAGAAGCTGGCGCTGAAGTTGAAGTCAAATAAGCCAACCCTTCCGGTTGCAGCCTGAGAAATCAGGCTGAGGCTGGTGACTTTTTGGTCACCAGCCTTTTTGCGCTGTAAGGCACCAGTAGCGTTTCACGCTGTTTGACTACTGGTTTGTCTTTCAATGCTTGTTTCTATAGACGACTTAATATACTGCGACAGGTTAGGGTTCCTGAGCTGTGTAAATCGCAACGAAATGGTTTAAGCGTGATAGAAACAGGCATTGCGGAAAGTGTTCCATTTTCCGGTCCACAAAATAGTGTTGCATAAAAAACTGCCTTATTTAGGCAGACGGGTCGACTTGTCAGCGAGCTGAGGAACCCTATGGTTTACTCCTATACCGAGAAAAAACGTATTCGTAAGGATTTTGGTAAACGTCCACAAGTTCTGGACATACCTTATCTCCTTTCCATCCAGCTTGACTCGTTTCAGAAGTTTATCGAGCAAGATCCTGAAGGGCAGTACGGTCTGGAAGCTGCTTTCCGTTCCGTGTTCCCGATTAAAAGCTACAGCGGTAACTCTGAGCTGCAATACGTCAGCTACCGTCTGGGCGAACCTGTTTTTGATGTTAAAGAATGTCAGATCCGTGGCGTGACCTATTCGGCACCGCTGCGCGTTAAGCTGCGTCTGGTGATCTACGAGCGCGAAGCGCCGGAAGGCACAGTAAAAGACATTAAAGAACAAGAAGTCTACATGGGCGAAATTCCGCTCATGACCGACAACGGTACCTTTGTTATCAACGGTACCGAGCGTGTTATCGTTTCTCAGCTGCACCGTAGCCCGGGCGTCTTCTTTGACTCTGACAAAGGTAAGACTCACTCTTCCGGTAAGGTCCTGTATAACGCACGTATTATTCCTTACCGCGGTTCCTGGCTGGACTTCGAGTTCGATCCGAAAGACAACCTGTTTGTCCGTATCGACCGTCGTCGTAAGCTGCCGGCTACCATCATCCTGCGCGCGCTGAATTACACCACTGAGCAGATCCTTGACCTGTTCTTCGAGAAAGTGGTCTTTGAAATTCGCGACAACAAGCTGCAGATGGAACTGGTACCGGAGCGTCTGCGCGGCGAGACGGCCTCCTTCGACATCGAAGCTAACGGCAAAGTCTACGTCGAAAAAGCCCGTCGTATTACCGCTCGCCATATCCGTCAGCTGGAAAAAGACGATATCAAGCATATCGAAGTTCCGGTTGAATATATCGCGGGCAAAGTTGCTGCCAAAGATTATATCGATGAAGCAACCGGCGAACTGATCTGCCCGGCGAACATGGAGCTGAGCCTGGATCTGCTGGCTAAACTGAGCCAGTCTGGTCACAAGCGCATCGAAACGCTGTTCACCAACGATCTGGACCACGGTCCGTATATTTCTGAAACGGTTCGCGTCGACCCAACTAACGATCGTCTGAGCGCGCTGGTAGAAATCTACCGCATGATGCGCCCGGGTGAGCCGCCGACTCGCGAAGCGGCAGAAAGCCTGTTTGAGAACCTGTTCTTCTCCGAAGACCGCTACGATCTGTCCGCGGTAGGTCGTATGAAGTTCAACCGTTCTCTGCTGCGCGACGAAATCGAAGGTTCCGGTATCCTGAGCAAAGACGACATCATCGAAGTGATGAAGAAGCTCATCGATATCCGTAACGGCAAAGGCGAAGTCGATGATATCGACCACCTCGGCAACCGTCGTATCCGTTCCGTTGGCGAAATGGCGGAAAACCAGTTCCGCGTTGGCCTGGTACGTGTAGAGCGTGCGGTTAAAGAGCGTCTGTCTCTGGGCGATCTCGATACCCTGATGCCTCAGGATATGATCAACGCCAAACCGATTTCTGCTGCGGTGAAAGAGTTCTTTGGTTCCAGCCAGCTGTCACAGTTTATGGACCAGAACAACCCGCTGTCTGAGATTACGCACAAACGTCGTATCTCCGCACTCGGCCCGGGCGGTCTGACCCGTGAACGCGCAGGCTTTGAAGTTCGAGACGTACACCCGACTCACTACGGTCGCGTATGTCCAATCGAAACGCCTGAAGGTCCGAACATCGGTCTGATCAACTCCCTGTCCGTGTACGCACAGACTAACGAATACGGCTTCCTCGAGACTCCGTATCGTAAAGTGACCGACGGTGTTGTGACTGACGAAATTCACTACCTGTCTGCTATCGAAGAAGGCAACTACGTTATCGCTCAGGCGAACTCCAACCTCGATGACGAAGGCCACTTTGTAGAAGATCTGGTGACCTGCCGTAGCAAAGGCGAATCCAGCTTGTTCAGCCGTGACCAGGTTGACTACATGGACGTTTCCACCCAGCAGGTGGTTTCCGTCGGTGCGTCCCTGATCCCGTTCCTGGAACACGATGACGCCAACCGTGCATTGATGGGTGCGAACATGCAACGTCAGGCGGTTCCGACTCTGCGCGCTGATAAGCCGCTGGTTGGTACCGGTATGGAACGTGCTGTTGCCGTCGACTCCGGTGTTACCGCAGTGGCTAAACGTGGCGGCCTGGTTCAGTACGTGGATGCTTCCCGTATCGTTATCAAAGTTAACGAAGACGAGATGTACCCGGGCGAAGCCGGTATCGACATCTATAACCTGACCAAGTACACCCGTTCTAACCAGAACACCTGCATCAACCAGATGCCTTGCGTGTCCCTGGGTGAGCCAATTGAGCGCGGCGACGTGCTGGCAGACGGTCCGTCCACCGACCTCGGTGAACTGGCGCTCGGTCAGAACATGCGCGTAGCGTTCATGCCGTGGAACGGCTACAACTTCGAAGACTCCATCCTCGTCTCCGAACGTGTGGTGCAGGAAGATCGTTTCACCACGATTCACATCCAGGAGCTGGCGTGTGTGTCCCGTGACACCAAGCTGGGGCCGGAAGAGATCACCGCTGATATCCCGAACGTGGGTGAAGCTGCGCTCTCCAAACTGGACGAATCCGGTATCGTGTACATTGGTGCAGAAGTGACCGGCGGCGACATTCTGGTTGGTAAGGTGACCCCGAAAGGCGAAACCCAGCTGACGCCAGAAGAGAAACTGCTGCGTGCGATCTTCGGCGAGAAAGCGTCTGACGTTAAAGACTCTTCTCTGCGTGTACCAAACGGTGTCTCCGGTACCGTTATCGACGTTCAGGTCTTCACCCGCGATGGCGTGGAAAAAGACAAGCGCGCGCTGGAAATCGAAGAAATGCAGCTGAAGCAGGCCAAGAAAGACCTGTCTGAAGAACTGCAGATCCTCGAAGCTGGCCTGTTTGGTCGTATCTACGCGGTGCTGGTTGCCGGTGGCGTTGAAGCTGAGAAGCTCGACAAACTGCCGCGCGATCGCTGGCTGGAACTGGGCCTGACCGACGAAGAGAAACAAAATCAGCTGGAACAGCTGGCTGAGCAGTACGACGAACTGAAACACGAGTTCGAGAAAAAACTCGAAGCGAAGCGCCGTAAAATCACTCAGGGCGACGATCTGGCACCGGGCGTGCTGAAGATTGTTAAAGTATATCTGGCCGTTAAACGTCAGATTCAGCCTGGTGACAAAATGGCAGGTCGTCACGGTAACAAGGGTGTTATTTCTAAGATCAACCCGATCGAAGATATGCCTTACGATGAAAACGGCACGCCGGTAGACATCGTACTGAACCCGCTGGGCGTACCATCTCGTATGAACATCGGTCAGATTCTGGAAACCCACCTGGGTATGGCTGCGAAGGGCATCGGTGAGAAAATCAACGCGATGCTCAAACAGCAGCAGGAAGTCGCCAAACTGCGCGAGTTCATCCAGAAAGCGTATGACCTGGGTACAGATGTTCGTCAGAAGGTAGATCTGAATACCTTCACCGATGATGAAGTTCTGCGTCTTGCGGAAAACCTGAAAAAAGGTATGCCGATCGCCACGCCGGTATTCGACGGGGCGAAAGAGTCTGAAATCAAGGAACTGTTACAGCTGGGCGGCCTGCCGACTTCCGGTCAGATCACCCTGTTCGACGGTCGTACCGGTGAGCAATTCGAGCGCCAGGTTACCGTTGGCTATATGTACATGCTGAAACTGAACCACCTGGTTGATGACAAGATGCATGCGCGTTCTACCGGTTCTTACAGCCTGGTTACTCAGCAGCCGCTGGGTGGTAAGGCTCAGTTCGGTGGTCAGCGCTTCGGTGAGATGGAAGTGTGGGCGCTGGAAGCTTACGGCGCAGCATACACCCTGCAGGAAATGCTCACCGTTAAGTCTGATGACGTCAACGGTCGTACCAAGATGTATAAAAACATCGTGGACGGCAACCATCAGATGGAACCGGGCATGCCGGAATCCTTCAACGTACTGTTGAAAGAGATTCGCTCGCTGGGCATCAACATCGAACTGGAAGACGAGTAACTCTCGCTCAAACAGGTCACTGGTGCCGGGATAACACCCGGCGCCAGATTGTGCTAACTCCGACGGGAGCAAATCCGTGAAAGACTTATTAAAGTTTCTGAAAGCGCAAACTAAAACCGAAGAGTTTGATGCGATCAAAATTGCTCTGGCATCGCCAGACATGATCCGTTCATGGTCTTTTGGTGAAGTTAAAAAGCCGGAAACCATTAACTACCGTACGTTCAAACCAGAACGTGACGGCCTTTTCTGCGCGCGTATTTTCGGGCCAGTAAAAGACTACGAGTGCCTGTGCGGTAAGTACAAGCGCCTGAAACACCGTGGTGTGATTTGCGAGAAGTGCGGCGTTGAAGTGACCCAGACTAAAGTGCGTCGTGAGCGCATGGGCCACATCGAGCTGGCATCTCCGACTGCCCACATCTGGTTCCTGAAATCGCTGCCGTCCCGTATCGGCCTGCTGCTGGATATGCCGCTGCGTGATATCGAACGCGTTCTGTACTTCGAATCTTATGTTGTTATCGAAGGCGGGATGACCAACCTGGAACGTAACCAGATTCTGACTGAAGAGCAGTATCTGGACGCGCTGGAAGAGTTCGGTGACGAATTCGACGCCAAGATGGGTGCGGAAGCAATCCAGGCCCTGCTGAAGAGCATGGATCTGGAGCAGGAGTGCGAACAGCTGCGTGAAGAGCTGAACGAAACCAACTCCGAAACCAAGCGTAAAAAGCTGACCAAGCGTATCAAGCTGCTGGAAGCGTTCGTGCAGTCTGGCAACAAGCCGGAGTGGATGATCCTGACCGTTCTGCCGGTTCTGCCGCCAGATCTGCGTCCGCTGGTGCCGCTGGATGGTGGTCGTTTCGCGACTTCTGACCTGAACGATCTGTATCGTCGCGTCATTAACCGTAACAACCGTCTGAAACGTCTGCTGGATCTGGCTGCGCCGGATATCATCGTACGTAACGAAAAACGTATGCTGCAGGAAGCGGTAGATGCCCTGCTGGATAACGGCCGTCGCGGCCGTGCCATCACCGGCTCTAACAAACGTCCTCTGAAATCTTTGGCTGATATGATCAAAGGTAAGCAGGGTCGTTTCCGTCAGAACCTGCTCGGTAAGCGTGTTGACTACTCCGGTCGTTCTGTTATCACCGTAGGTCCATACCTGCGTCTGCATCAGTGCGGTCTGCCGAAGAAAATGGCCCTGGAGCTGTTCAAACCGTTCATCTACGGCAAGCTGGAACTGCGTGGCCTCGCCACCACCATCAAAGCCGCGAAGAAAATGGTTGAGCGTGAAGAAGCTGTCGTTTGGGATATCCTGGACGAAGTGATTCGCGAACACCCGGTACTGCTGAACCGTGCACCAACTCTGCACCGTTTGGGTATCCAGGCATTTGAGCCGGTACTGATCGAAGGTAAAGCTATCCAGCTGCACCCGCTGGTCTGTGCGGCCTATAACGCCGACTTCGATGGTGACCAGATGGCTGTTCACGTACCGCTGACGCTGGAAGCCCAGCTGGAAGCGCGTGCGCTGATGATGTCTACTAACAACATCCTGTCCCCGGCGAACGGCGAGCCAATCATCGTTCCGTCTCAGGACGTTGTACTGGGTCTGTACTACATGACCCGTGACTGTGTTAACGCCAAAGGCGAAGGCATGGTGCTGACTGGCCCGAAAGAAGCCGAGCGTATTTATCGCGCCGGTCTGGCCTCTCTGCATGCGCGCGTTAAAGTGCGTATCACTGAATACGAAAAAGATGAAAACGGCCAGTTCGTTGCGAAAACCAGCCTGAAAGACACGACCGTTGGCCGTGCGATTCTGTGGATGATCGTGCCGAAAGGTCTGCCGTTCTCTATCGTGAACCAGGCGCTGGGTAAGAAAGCCATCTCTAAGATGCTGAATACCTGCTACCGTATTCTGGGCCTGAAACCGACCGTTATTTTTGCGGACCAGACGATGTACACCGGCTTTGCTTATGCAGCGCGTTCAGGTGCATCCGTTGGTATCGATGACATGGTCATCCCGGAGAAAAAACACGAGATCATCAGCGAAGCGGAAGCTGAAGTTGCTGAGATCCAGGAACAGTTCCAGTCCGGTCTGGTTACCGCGGGCGAACGCTATAACAAAGTTATCGATATCTGGGCTGCGGCGAACGATCGTGTATCCAAAGCGATGATGGATAACCTGCAAACCGAAACCGTGATTAACCGTGACGGCGTAGAAGAGCAGCAGGTGTCCTTCAACAGCATCTACATGATGGCCGACTCCGGTGCGCGTGGTTCTGCGGCACAGATTCGTCAGCTGGCGGGTATGCGTGGTCTGATGGCGAAGCCGGATGGCTCCATCATCGAAACGCCGATCACCGCGAACTTCCGTGAAGGTCTGAACGTACTCCAGTACTTCATCTCGACCCACGGTGCGCGTAAAGGTCTGGCGGATACCGCACTGAAAACAGCGAACTCCGGTTACCTGACGCGTCGTCTGGTTGACGTTGCCCAGGACCTGGTCGTTACTGAAGACGACTGTGGCACTCTGGAAGGCATCACCATGACCCCGGTTATCGAGGGTGGCGATGTTAAAGAGCCGCTGCGCGATCGCGTACTGGGTCGTGTGACTGCTGAAGACGTTCTGAAGCCGGGTACGGCGGACATTCTGGTTCCACGCAACACGCTGCTGCACGAGCACTGGTGTGACCTGCTGGAAGAGAACTCCGTTGACTCCGTTAAAGTGCGTTCCGTTGTATCCTGCGACACCGACTTTGGTGTCTGTGCGCACTGCTACGGTCGTGACCTGGCGCGTGGCCACATCATCAACAAAGGTGAGGCTATCGGCGTTATCGCAGCACAGTCCATCGGTGAGCCGGGTACCCAGCTGACGATGCGTACGTTCCACATCGGTGGTGCGGCATCTCGTGCGGCTGCTGAATCCAGCATCCAGGTTAAGAACAAAGGTAGCATCAAGCTCAGCAACGCGAAGTCGGTTGTGAACTCTGCCGGTAAACTGGTAGTGACCTCCCGTAACACCGAGCTGAAGCTGATCGACGAATTCGGTCGTACTAAAGAAAGCTATAAAGTGCCTTACGGTGCTGTGATGGCGAAAGGCGATGGCGAGCAGGTTGCCGGCGGTGAAACCGTGGCAAACTGGGATCCGCACACCATGCCGGTTATCACTGAAGTTAGCGGTTTCATCCGCTTTACTGACATGATTGACGGCCAGACCATTACTCGTCAGACCGACGAGCTGACCGGTCTGTCTTCGCTGGTGGTTCTGGATTCTGCAGAACGTACCGCGGGTGGTAAAGATCTGCGTCCGGCACTGAAAATCGTTGATGCGAACGGTAACGACGTTCTGATCCCAGGCACCGATATGCCGGCTCAGTACTTCCTGCCGGGTAAAGCGATTGTTCAGCTGGAAGATGGCGTACAGATCAGCTCTGGTGACACCCTGGCGCGTATTCCGCAGGAATCCGGCGGTACCAAGGATATCACCGGTGGTCTGCCGCGCGTTGCGGACCTGTTCGAAGCACGTCGTCCGAAAGAGCCGGCAATCCTGGCGGAAATCAGCGGTATCATTTCCTTCGGTAAAGAAACCAAAGGCAAACGTCGTCTGGTTATCACACCGTTAGACGGTAGCGATCCGTACGAAGAGATGATTCCGAAATGGCGTCAGCTGAACGTGTTTGAAGGTGAACGTGTAGAGCGTGGTGATGTGGTTTCCGACGGTCCGGAAGCACCGCACGACATTCTGCGTCTTCGTGGCGTACACGCGGTAACGCGTTATATCACCAACGAAGTACAGGACGTTTACCGTCTGCAAGGCGTTAAGATTAACGATAAGCACATCGAAGTTATCGTTCGTCAGATGCTGCGTAAAGCGACCATCGAAAGCGCTGGTAGCTCCGACTTCCTGGAAGGCGAACAGGTTGAATACTCCCGCGTCAAGATTGCTAACCGCGATCTGGAAGCGAACGGCAAAGTGGCGGCAACTTACTCCCGCGACCTGCTGGGTATCACCAAAGCGTCTCTGGCAACCGAGTCGTTCATCTCTGCCGCATCGTTCCAGGAGACTACGCGTGTCCTGACCGAAGCAGCCGTTGCGGGCAAACGCGACGAACTGCGCGGCCTGAAAGAGAACGTTATCGTGGGTCGTCTGATCCCGGCGGGTACCGGTTATGCGTACCACCAGGATCGTATGCGCCGTCGCGCAGCGGGCGAACAGCCGGCTGCACCGCAGGTGAGCGTTGAAGAAGCTTCTGCTAACCTGGCAGAACTGCTGAACGCAGGCCTGGGCGGTTCCGACAACGATTAATCGTTGACGCTACGCTTAAAAAGCCGGTCAGGTTTCCTGATCGGCTTTTTTATTATCGGAAGCGCGCTAACAATATTCTGCCTGTCTCTCCATAATCAATTACATTCTATTAATATTTCCCCTTCAATTAAGCAGCAAACAATCTATATACAAAAGACCCGCCCCCTTTTTCTTAATACCCACACTTTTTGATGGGTAAAAATTCTACATGTATCAAAAAATCCATAAAACAAAGGCGATATAGTCAAAAAGTCCAATTAATCATGTGATTACTTTTCCTCTTTATCTTCGGTTTGGTGAAGCTGAGGAGGGGTTTTTATATCTGAAAAATACGCCGGGGAGAGTGACAAATAAAACGACAGCGGCAGATAAATTTTTGATCTTAATGGCCTGGTTCTGGGGGATACATGGAATTCGTAATACAGCTCATCATTATCTTAATGTGTTTGTTTTATGGCGCCAGAAAAGGCGGTATCGCGCTCGGCCTTTTAGGCGGTATCGGACTGGTTATTTTAGTCTTTGTTTTTCACCTTCAGCCGGGTAAGCCACCGGTCGATGTTATGCTGGTGATTATTGCGGTTGTCGCCGCCTCGGCGACGTTGCAGGCCTCTGGCGGGCTGGACGTGATGCTGCAGATTGCCGAAAAACTACTGCGGCGTAATCCAAAGTATGTCTCTATCGTGGCGCCTTTCGTCACCTGTACGCTGACGATTCTTTGCGGCACTGGCCACGTGGTCTACACCATTCTGCCCATCATTTATGACGTGGCTATCAAGAACAATATTCGTCCCGAGCGCCCGATGGCCGCCAGCTCCATTGGCGCTCAGATGGGGATTATCGCCAGCCCGGTTTCCGTAGCGGTGGTATCTCTGGTGGCGATGTTGGGCAACTTTACCTTCAACGGCAAGCATCTGGAATTCCTCGATCTGCTGGCCATCACCATCCCTTCCACGCTGCTGGGGATCCTGGCCATTGGTATTTTTAGCTGGTTTCGCGGTAAGGACTTAGATAAAGACGAGGAGTTTCAGGCATTCATCTCGACGCCGGAAAATCGCCACTATGTGTATGGTGATACGGCAACGCTGCTGGACAGAAAATTGCCGACCAGTAACTGGATAGCGATGTGGATTTTCCTCGCTTCGATTGCCGTCGTGGCCGTTCTGGGGGCGTTTTCGGAGCTGCGTCCCGCTTTCGACGGTAAGCCGCTGTCAATGGTGCTGGTGATTCAGATGTTTATGCTGTTTTCCGGCGCGCTCATTATCATCATTACCAAAACAAACCCGGCATCGATTTCAAAGAATGAGGTTTTCCGCTCGGGAATGATTGCCATCGTGGCGGTGTACGGTATTGCCTGGATGGCAGAAACCATGTTCGGCGCGCACATGTCGGAGATTAAAGGCGTGCTGGGCGAAATGGTGAAAGAGTATCCGTGGGCCTATGCCATCGTCCTGCTGATTGTCTCCAAATTCGTTAATTCTCAGGCGGCGGCGCTGGCGGCGATTGTCCCTGTGGCGCTGGCGATTGGCGTCGACCCGGCATATATCGTGGCTTCTGCACCGGCCTGTTATGGTTATTATATTCTACCGACCTATCCCAGCGACCTGGCGGCGATTCAGTTTGACCGCTCCGGCACTACCCATATCGGCCGCTTCGTGATTAACCACAGCTTTATTCTGCCGGGGTTAATTGGCGTCAGCGTCTCATGCGTGTTTGGCTGGGTATTTGCCGCGATGTACGGTTTCCTGTAATCAAAAAGCAGGCGCCGGGCCTTTCAGACGATGGGGAATGCCCGGCGCCGAGGCGCTGATTGAAAAGGAGGACCCGGGGATATATCGCTTGCCGCGATGGCGGCAGCCTGAGCCGCGCTGAGGTTCATCGCCAGCGGTTGAGGGATATCGTTTTTTGGATCTGGCGCTGGACTATCGCCCGCGACGAAAAGGACAATGCCCGAATAAACGGGCATCATGCATGGCGGAACGGCAGATCATGAGCTGTTACTGCGCGGTGCGGCGATACAGTTCGATCATATCGGTTGCCAGATCCTGAATCACCATCGCGTTCATCAGATGGTCCTGGGAATGGACCGTGATCAGATTGACCGGAAGCTTACCGGTGCCCTCATCCAGGCCGATGAGCTGAGTCTGGATTTTATGCGCATGCTTCACAAATTCGTGAGATTCGGCCATCGCCTGCTCGGAAGCGGCAAAATCACCTTTGCGTGCCAGCTGCAGGGCGGTTAATGCTGAACTGCGCGCTGAGCCGGCGTTAACCAACAGCTCCATGATGATCGTTTCTAAATCTTCCATGACTTACTCCATCAACTTCAGGGCTTTATCAAGAACGGCATCGCCTTTCATCATGCCATAATCCATCATATCGATAACCGCGACTTTCTTACCGAACGGATCGGCCAGCGCCTGCAGCTTCGCCTGCTCATATTTCACCTGTGGGCCGAGCAGAATGATGTCAGCGGCTGCGAGATTGTCTTTAAACTCAGCGACCGGTACGGCTTTAATCGAGACTTCAACACCTTTCTTCTGTGCAGCGTCTTGCATACGTTGAACCAGCATGCTGGTGGACATTCCCGCGGCGCAGCATAAAACGATATTCTTCATAGTAGATGGCCCTTATGTTCCCTTGATGCATCATCTTTATCGCGGGGCGGGGGGCTCGACAACCGCTTTGCAATGATTGTGTGTAAGGCATCACAAAATAATGAAACCGGTTTCAATTTTTCCGCGATAAAGACAAAAATGCCCGGCGAAGCGGGCTTTAGTCGCGAAGAGGGATCAGGTGCGAACGATGCGGTTCTTGCCCTGCTGCTTCGCCTTATAGAGCGCTTCATCCACGCTGACGACCAGCTTATCCAGCGGCTCCATATTCCATTCGCCTAACCCGGCGCTAAAGGTCACCGTCAATCCCTCTTCACGCCAGGTACGCTGAGCGATCTTGACCCGCCAGCTTTCCAGAATCGTATGCGCGGTGGCGACATGCTCACCGGTGAAAATGACGGCAAACTCTTCACCGCCATAGCGGTAGAGCGAAATATGTTGCGGCTGCAGGATTTGCAGGCCCTCACGGGCGACATTACGCAAGACGATATCGCCGTTGAGGTGGCCCCAGGTATCGTTAATGGATTTAAAGTTATCGATATCGACCAGAGACAGGGCGAAAGGCTGATGATCGTTCATCAGCGCGGCGATATCGCTGTCGAAGGCGCGGCGGTTTTTACAGCCGGTCAGGGCATCGATAGTGGCCTGGCGCACATAGGTCAGCTCGCGCTGCTTATTACTTTCGATGGCCTTGCTCAGCATCGCCTCCAGCCGCGGAGCGCGATTGACATCGCCGGTTTTAATCGCATTGATGATGTTCATCAGCACCGTACGCGAGGCGTGGCGCAGATAGAGGCCGAACAGCACAATCACGATGGCGGCCAGCGCAAATCCCCAGGCGACAATATCGGTTTCGTAGCGCGTTAAATCAACCAGCGTAGCGTTGGCGACGCGGTAAATAACAAACCAGTCGGGATTGGTAAACGAATAATAGTAATACCAGATGCCATTTTTCTCGTCATACAGCTGACCTTCGGCACTGGTCATTTTATCCATTAACATATTGCTGACGTAGGGCTTAAAAAGCGCGCCGGTATCCGGATGAAGCACCACTTTCCCGTCACGCTGCACCACAAAAAACTCGCCCTGAATGGGGGCCACCATCTGGCGTAGGGCATACCCCATCGAGGTCAGATCCAGATGAAATGCGAGGCTACCCTTGAGCCGTCCTTGCGGCGAGATGATGGGTTTATACAGGGTAATGGTCGGACGATGGGTGAAGTAGTCCAGATAGGGGCTGGTATAGAGGCTAAAGGTACTGGCCTCCGCCTGCTTGATAAACCATGGCCGGGTCCTGGGATCGAAGGCGCGACTGTCATCGCTCTCCAGCACCTCTGGCGCACGCAGGTAGCGGCCATGGGTATCCGCCAGCGAGATAGACGAAACGGTTGGCATCAGTTCCTGTAGCTGCATCAGCTCCTGCAACCCTTTTTGCGGATCAACGTTAACCGCCTGATTTAGCTCGTCACTCTTCGCAAAAAATTGGGTCGCCCGAGCGAGGATATAATCATTCCCGCGCAGCAGCGACTCGGTGTAGTTGACCGCAAGATTGTGGGTGAAATTGCGATTAACGTGGTGGTAGTCCTCAAGAAAATTCTTTTTCTGCGTGACGGTAACAAACATCGCGATCAGCAAAAAGCTGAGTAAAATCCCTGCAAATCCAACCAGAATCGGCATAGTAAAAGAGAGCGTTCTGTTGTGACGTGCCATGTGTCGTAAATCGTTCCAGAAGGTATAACGTGGGTTGAAGCGCAGGTTTTAGCCGCAATGCCTGGCGATCGAATCGGGTAATGCTCCGTCAATTATAACCCTGGCCCTCGGGAGGATGGGATTTATCTTTGATGGCGGTGCCTGCCTCGCGATGAGGCAGGGCGAAAGGAGGAAGAGAAAGGATTCGCCCTGGTCAGCGTCCGCTGCTGACAAAGGCAGAATAAAAAAACGCGAGCGCAACTACCAGCTGCCGCTTTTCATCTTACACTCCGGTTCGGAAAACGTTCAGCTCCTTACACCGCCTTTCATGACGACTGCGAGGCGCGTCCCAGCCAGCTGTCCCAGTCTTTCCACACCGGCTGTAAACCGCGTGCCACCAGCGCGTCGGCCACCTCCTCCGGGCGACGACCGTCATGAGGCGCAAACTGCTCCAGCTCCGGGTGGTTATCGGCATAGCCGCCGGGTTGGGTTTTCGAAAAGGCGCTGACGTTATTAATCGCCAGCGGGATCACCTGGTCACGGAAGGCCGGCGATTCACGCGTCGAGAGCGAGAGCTCCACGTCCGGCGCCAGCAGGCGGAAGGCGCAAATGGTCTGAACCAGCTGCCGTTCGTCCATCAGCGAGGCGGGGGTAACCCCACCCGCGCACGGCCGCAGTCGCGGGAAGGAGATAGAGTAGCGGCTGCGCCAGTAATGCTGTTGCAGCCACAGCAGATGCTCCGCCACCATGTAGCAATCCACGCGCCAGCTGTCAGAAAGACCGATTAACGCCCCGAGGCCGATCTTATCGATCCCCGCCTGGCCGAGACGATCCGGCGTATCCAGACGCCAGAAAAAGTCCTGTTTTTTACCCTTCAGATGGTGCTGGGCATACATGCTCTCATGATACGTTTCCTGATAGACCATGACGCCGTCCAGGCCGAGCGTTTTCAGCTCGGCGTACTCTGCCATCGTTAGCGGCTGCACTTCCATTTGCAGTGAGGAGAATTGGCTGCGAATAGCGGGCAGGTGCCGGCGAAAATAGTCCATGCCGACTTTGCCCTGGTGTTCGCCGGTGACCAGCAGCAGATGTTCAAAGCCCATTGCGCGAATGGCGGCGCATTCGCGGGCAATTTCTTCCTCGTCCAGGGTCTTACGCTTAATGCGGTTGCTCATCGAAAAACCGCAGTAGGTACAGTCGTTCGCGCACAGGTTGGAGAGGTACAGCGGAACGTAAAAGCTGACGGTATTGCCGAATCGTTGCCGGGTCAGCCGCTGCGCGCGCTGGGCCAGCGGCTCCAGATAGCCGGCGGCGGCGGGAGAGAGCAGGGCCATCATATCGTCACGACTGAGCTGTTTTGCCGCTATCGCTCGCTCCACATCGGCTGGCGTCTTGCCGTTGATACGCAGGCGAATGTCATCCCATTCCAGCTGTTTCCAGCGTTCGCTAAAGGTGGTCATGCCTGCGCCTCCAGAAAACCGGTCAGTGGGCTGGTGGCCTGCGCCCCGGCGCTGCGCGAGCCGGGACCCGCCTGACGAGCCAGTAATCCCGCCTCTACCGCCAGACGAAAGGCCCGCGCCATAGTCACCGGATCGTCGGCCACGGCGATAGCGGTGTTGACCAGCACGGCATCGGCCCCCATTTCCAGCGCCTGTGCGGCATGGCTGGGGACGCCAATTCCCGCATCGACCACCACCGGTACCGTCGCCTGTTCGATAATAATTTCCAGCATCGCCCGGGTTTCCAGCCCTTGATTCGAGCCAATCGGCGCGCCGAGCGGCATCACCGCCGCGCATCCCGCTTCCTCCAGCCGTTTGCACAACACCGGATCGGCGCCGCAATAAGGTAGAACCACGAAGCCTTCCCGCACCAGCGTCTCGGCCGCCTTCAGGGTTTCGATCGGATCCGGCAGCAGCCAGCGCGCGTCCGGATGAATCTCCAGCTTCAGCCAGTGGGTGCCCAGGGCTTCCCGGGCCAGCCGGGCGGCAAAGATGGCCTCTTCTGCCGTTTTGGCCCCCGAGGTATTTGGCAGCAGACTGACGCCAGCCGCCAGCAAGGGGGCAAGAATGGCATCGTTGTGCTGGCGTAGATCGACGCGCTTCATCGCCAGCGTCACCAGTTGACTACCCGAGGCGCGAATCGCCTCGACCATCACCTGCGGCGCGGAAAATTTTCCGGTACCGGTAAAAATATGTGATTCAAACGTTTTGTCTGCGATACGTAACATGTCAGCCTCCGGCGATAACCTGAAAAAGCAGGACCCGATCGCCTTCCTGCAGAAGATGGTGTTCCCACCGCTCGCGCGGCAGAACGTGTTGATTGAGCGCCAGGGCAGTACCCGCCTGGCGCTGCGCTAGCTGCGTGAGCAGGTCGGCGACGGTGGTCGTTCCGGCGCACTGCATCGGCTCGTCGTTAAACCAGATCTGCATGGCGCCCTCCGCATACCGGGCAGCCCAGCGCACGCTGCAGCGCCAGATTGCGCCAGTGGCTGGTGCGCGCATCGAATAGCCGCAGCGTGTTGCGCGGCGTTGCCATGCCGGAGAGCAATTTGATCGCCTCCAGCGCCTGCAGCGTGCCCATCATGCCGACCACCGGCCCGACAATCCCCGCCGTACGGCAGTTACGTTCGGGTTCGGCGGTATCGGGCCACAGGCAGCGGTAGCAGCCCTGCTCCCATGGTGGGGTGAGGACCATCAGCTGCCCGCCCAGCCCGACGGCGCTGGCGGTAATCAACGGCGTGGCCAGCGCGACGCAGGCAGCATTGATATCCTGGCGGGTGACCATATTATCGGTGCAATCCAGCACCACGTCGGCCCGGGCGACTTCGCTTCGTAGGGCTTCGCCGCTTAACCGTTGTTGCAGCGTGACGATCTCAATCTGCGGGTTAAGCCGCGCCAGCCGCTGCCTGGCGGCGGCGGTTTTCGGCCGGGCGATATCATCGCTGGTGAAGAGAATCTGGCGTTGCAGGTTGCTTACGTGGACGTCGTCATCGTCAGCCAGTACCAGCATACCGACGCCGGCGCCGGCCAGATACAGCGCGGCAGGAGAACCCAACCCGCCGAGGCCGACGATCAGCACCCGGCTGGCTAACAGCTTCTGCTGACCTTCGATGGCAATATCTTCCAGCATCAGCTGGCGGCTATAGCGCATGAAATCGCTGTCATTCATCGCCTGCTCCTGCGATTTCCAGCAGTTGGGCGGTGGCCTGCCGCCAGTCTTCCGCCTGGGTAATCGCGCTCACGACGGCGATGCTACCGACGCCGGTTTCCAGTACCGCCGGAGCGCGCGCCAGGCTGATGCCGCCGATCGCCACCGTCGGGTAATCCTGCAGGCGCTGGATATGTTGAGCGAGCTGCGTCAGACCCTGAGGGGCGGAAGGCATTTGTTTGGTTTGCGTAGGGAAAACGTGACCTAGCGCGATATAGGAGGGGCGTGCGGCCAGCGCAACATCGATCTCCATATCATCATGGGTCGAGACCCCGAGGCGCAGCCCGGCGTGGCGAATGGCGCTCAGGTCCGTGGTTTCCAGGTCCTCTTGTCCCAGGTGCACGCCGTAGGCCTGGTGCTTAATGGCCAGCTGCCAGTAGTCGTTGATGAACAACCGGGCATGATATTGACGGCCGAGTGCGATAGCAGCGATCACATCGTCCTCAACGTCGCTGTCACGCTTATCCTTGATGCGCAGCTGAAGAGTACGCACGCCCGCTTTCAGCAGGCGTTCAATCCACACCACGCTGTCCACGACCGGGTAGAGTCCTAAACGGAAAGGGACGGACGGAAAATCGGGTTGATACATCAGGCTTGCTCCTTACGTAAATAGATCTCACCGCCGCGAGCGCGGAAATCCTGGGACCTGTCGGCCATGCCGGCGTCGATATTCTGCCGGGCGGCATAGTCGCGGACTTCCTGGGTGATTTTCATTGAACAGAATTTGGGCCCGCACATAGAGCAGAAGTGGGCGACTTTGCCGGACTCCTGCGGCAGCGTTTCGTCGTGATAAGCGCGGGCGGTGAACGGGTCGAGGGCGAGATTGAACTGGTCTTCCCAGCGGAATTCAAAACGGGCTTTGGACATGGCGTTATCGCGGATCTGCGCCCCCGGATGACCTTTGGCAAGGTCGGCGGCGTGAGCGGCGATTTTGTAGGCGATCAATCCCTGCTTCACATCCTCTTTATTCGGCAGGCCGAGATGCTCCTTCGGCGTGACATAGCAGAGCATGGCGCAGCCGAACCAGCCGATCATCGCCGCGCCGATACCGGAGGTGAAGTGGTCATAGCCGGGAGCGATATCGGTGGTTAATGGCCCAAGAGTGTAGAACGGCGCTTCGTGGCAGTGGGTCAGCTCTTCGCTCATGTTGCGGCGGATCATCTGCATCGGCACATGGCCCGGTCCCTCAATCATCACCTGCACGTCGTACTCCCAGGCGATTTTTGTCAGCTCCCCCAGGGTGTGCAGCTCGGCGAACTGCGCCTCGTCGTTGGCGTCCTGAATCGAGCCCGGCCGTAGGCCGTCGCCGAGCGAGAGTGAGACATCATAGGCGGCGCAGATTTGGCAAATCTCGCGGAAGTGTTGATAGAGGAAGTTTTCCTGATGATGCGACAGGCACCACTTCGCCATGATTGAGCCGCCGCGGGAGACAATGCCGGTCAGACGTTTGGCGGTCATCGGTACGTAGCGCAGCAGGACGCCGGCATGAATGGTGAAATAGTCGACGCCTTGTTCCGCCTGTTCCAGCAGAGTGTCGCGGAACGCTTCCCAGGTGAGGTCTTCGGCAATGCCGTTCACTTTCTCCAGCGCCTGATAGATGGGGACGGTGCCGATGGGCACCGGGCTGTTACGCAGGATCCATTCGCGGGTTTCGTGAATATAGCGGCCGGTGGAGAGATCCATCACCGTGTCGGCGCCCCAGCGCGTTGACCACACCAGTTTTTCGACCTCTTCTTCGATGGACGATGTCACCGCCGAGTTGCCGATGTTGGCGTTAACCTTCACCAGAAAATTGCGCCCGATGATCATCGGTTCCGATTCCGGGTGGTTGATGTTGGCAGGAACGATCGCGCGGCCGGCGGCCACCTCATCGCGGACGAATTCCGCGGTGATGTTCTCCGGTAAGCGGGCGCCAAAGCCTTCCCCCGGGTGCTGGTGGCGCAGCACTTCGCTGCGAATACGCTCCCGGCCCATGTTTTCCCGGATGGCGATAAACTCCATCTCCGGCGTAACGATTCCCCGACGGGCGTAGTGGAGCTGAGTAACGCATTGCCCCGGCCTGGCTCGTCTCGGCGTCAGCAGGCCGCTAAAGCGCAGCGCATCGAGGCCCTCATCGGCGAGACGCTCTTTGGTGTAGAGGGAGCTGCGGTCGTTTAACGGCTCGCTATCCTGCCGCGCATCGATCCACGGCTGGCGCAGCTTTGCCAGCCCCTGCCTGACATCGATGGCAACGTCTGGATCGCCATACGGGCCGGAGGTGTCATACACCGGTATCGCTTCGTTATCTTCATACTGCGGGTTGGTTTTGTCGCCGCCGGTCAGCGTGGGGCTAAGCTGGATTTCGCGCATCGGCACGCGAATATCATCCTGCGAGCCCTGAATATAGATACGCCGTGAACGGGGGAAGACGCTGCCTTCGAGGGTATCAATAAAGCGCTGCGCGCGTTCGCGCTGTTCTCTACGGGTCAGTTTGGTTGCAGACATAGCTCATTCCAGATGAAAAAGGACATGGCTTGTCAGACGACGGATGGAGTAACAGATGCGATCGGTCCTGGATGGACGGTCGCTTATAGCAGTTTACTCTTGTTCCCTTCGCAGGTATTAGCCTGATCAGGTTCCGCGGATCCCGAATAAACGGTCTCAGCCAGTTAAGGCACTCCGACAAGATAAAACCCCCTCCAGAGAGGGAGAATGTATGTAAACTACTCGTTAACGGCTCACAACTCAAGCAGTCGGCGTGATATTGTCGCTGATGTTGTCTTCCTGGTTGTGGGAAACGGCGAGGGCGATCAGCTTATCTTCCAGCGCAAATCGCGCTTCCAGCGCTTCGCCAATATCGGAAAGCGCCTGCTGGAACTCCAGATAGTTATCGTGATCGATGGCGTTTTCGAGGCAGGAATCGTAGTAATCCATAATCTGCTGGGTATTGGCTTCCAGCTGCGGATAGAGCTTCGTGGCCGCCAAAAGTGGCGTGTCGCCTTCCATTTCGCCAAGAATACGTTCATAAATATTAAAATGGCCGGAGGAGAGGTAATCCACCAGGCTTTGGCAAAAGTTATCCAGCGCCTTTTCGTTAAGCCGCATAAAGGATTCTTTACCCGGTTTCAGGCCAACCAGCTTGTAGTAAGCCACGAGCAAATGCTTACGTACATGCAGCCAGCGATCGACCAGTTTATTACTGCCTCCAAGACGTTCCGTTAGGTTTTCCAGCTGGTTTAACATGGTTGACTCCGCAAGATTAAGAAAAATAACGTTGCTCACCAAAATGTAAATATAATGTTAAAAGTGCCAGTAAAACGAAGGTAGTGCAATAGATATGGATCGTATTATTGAAAAATTAGATCGCGGCTGGTGGATCGTCAGCCACGAACAAAAATTATGGTTACCCGACGGGGAATTACCACATGGCGAAGCGGTAAATTTCAATCTTGTCGGACAGCACGCGCGGCATATCGGTGAATGGCAAGGAGAAGCGGTATGGCTGGTGCGCCAGGATCGTCGGCATGATATGGGATCGTTGCGTCAGGTGCTGGATCAGGATCCGGGGCTGTTTCAGCTGGCGGGGCGCGGCATCCAGCTGGCCGAGTTTTACCGCTCGCATAAATTCTGCGGCTACTGCGGGCATCCGATGCAGCCAAGCAAAAGCGAATGGGCGATGCTGTGCAGCCACTGTCGCGAGCGCTATTACCCGCAAATCGCCCCGTGCATGATCGTGGCGATTCGCCGGGACGACTCTATTTTGCTGGCGCAGCATACCCGCCACCGCAACGGCGTACATACGGTGCTGGCCGGGTTTGTCGAAGTGGGAGAGACCCTGGAACAGGCGGTTGCCCGCGAGGTGATGGAAGAAAGCGGCCTGAAGGTGAAAAACCTGCGCTATGTGACTTCCCAACCGTGGCCGTTCCCGCAGTCGCTGATGACCGCGTTTATGGCGGAATATGACAGCGGCGAGATTGTTATCGATAAGAAAGAGCTGCTGGAGGCGGGCTGGTATCGCTACGATGATTTACCGCTGCTGCCGCCGCCGGGAACCGTGGCGCGCCGGCTGATAGAAGATACCGTGGCAATGTGTCGGGCCGACTATGAATGACGTGATACAATGACGGCCTGACGCATTAAGGAACTGCAAAATGACCGAACTGAAGAACGATCGTTATCTGCGTGCGCTGCTGCGCCAACCCGTTGATGTGACCCCGGTGTGGATGATGCGCCAGGCTGGCCGCTATTTACCGGAGTACAAGGCCACTCGCGCAGAAGCGGGCGACTTTATGTCTCTGTGTAAAAATGCCGGGCTGGCCTGTGAAGTCACCCTGCAGCCGCTGCGTCGCTATGCGCTGGATGCGGCGATCCTCTTTTCAGACATTCTGACTATTCCGGACGCGATGGGGCTGGGGCTCTATTTCGAAGCCGGCGAAGGTCCGCGCTTCACCTCGACCATTACCGGCAAAGCCGACGTCGACAAACTGCCGATCCCCGATCCGGAAGATGAACTCGGTTACGTGATGAATGCGGTACGCACCATTCGTCGTGAGCTCAAAGGTGAGGTTCCGCTGATTGGCTTCTCCGGCAGCCCGTGGACCCTGGCGACCTATATGGTTGAAGGGGGCAGCAGTAAGGCCTTCACTGTCATCAAAAAAATGATGTATGCCGATCCGCAGACCCTGCATGCGCTGCTCGATAAGCTGGCAAAAAGCGTCACGTTGTACCTTAATGCCCAGATCAAAGCGGGCGCCCAGTCGGTGATGATTTTCGATACCTGGGGTGGCGTGCTGACCGGCCGCGATTATCAGCAGTTCTCGCTGTACTACATGCACAAAATCGTCGATGGCCTGCTGCGTGAAAACGAAGGCCGCCGCGTACCGGTGACCTTATTCACCAAAGGCGGCGGACAGTGGCTGGAAGCGATGGCCGAAACCGGCTGCGATGCGCTGGGTCTCGACTGGACCACCGATATCGCCGACGCTCGCCGTCGCGTCGGTCACAAAGTGGCGCTACAGGGCAATATGGACCCTTCCATGCTCTACGCGCCCGCTGCCCGTATTGAAGAAGAAGTGGCGACCATTCTTGCTGGCTTCGGTCAGGGGGAAGGCCACGTCTTCAACCTCGGTCACGGCATTCATCAGGACGTGAATCCTGAACATGCGGGGGTGTTTGTCGAAGCGGTACACCGGCTGTCGGCGCAATACCATCGCTAAGGAGCGAGTATGGATTTGGCATCGCTACGCGCCCGCCAGCAGGAGCTGGCCGCATCGGTCATCCGTGAGGATCGGCTGGATCGGGATCCTCCGCGGCTGATCGGCGGAGCAGACGTTGGCTTCGAGCAAGAAGGCGAAGTCACCCGAGCGGCGATGGTGCTGCTGGCCTGGCCCTCGCTGGAGCTGGTGGAATATCAGGTGGCACGCGTTGCCACCACGATGCCTTATATCCCCGGCTTTCTCTCTTTTCGTGAAACGCCCGCGCTGCTGGCGGCGTGGGAACAGCTTTGCCAAAAACCCGATCTCTTATTTGTCGACGGCCACGGGATTTCCCATCCGCGGCGTCTGGGCGTGGCCAGCCATTTTGGCCTGCTGGTGGATGTCCCGACCATTGGGGTGGCGAAAAAGCGCCTGTGCGGGCGCTTTACGCTTCCCGGCGATGAACCGGGGGCACTGGCGCCGCTGATGGATAAAAACGAGCAGCTGGCATGGGTCTGGCGCAGCAAAGCGCGCTGCAACCCGCTGTTTGTCAGCACCGGCCACCGCGTAGCCCTCGATAGCGCGCTGGCGTGGGTGGAGCGCTGCATCAAAGGCTACCGCCTGCCGGAACCCACGCGCTGGGCTGATGCGGTGGCCTCGCGGCGCCCGGCGTTTGTGCGTTGGCAAGCAAATCACGACTGATTCAGGTACACTGCGGCTAATTTCTGACTTCGAGAATTCATCATGTTACAAAACCCGATTCATCTGCGCCTGGAGAAGCTGGAAAGCTGGCAGCACGTCACCTTTATGGCCTGTTTGTGCGAGCGCATGTACCCCAACTACGCGATGTTCTGCCAGCAAACCGAATTTGCCGATGGCCAGCTGTATCGCCGTATCCTCGATCTGATCTGGGAAACGCTGACGGTCAAAGACGCGAAGGTGAATTTTGATAGCCAGCTGGAAAAGCTGGAAGAGGCGATTCCGGTTGCGGACGACTACGATCTGTACGGCGTTTACCCGGCTATCGATGCCTGTGTCGCCTTGAGCGAACTGATTCACTCGCGCCTGAGCGGAGAAACGCTTGAGCATGCCATTGAGGTGAGCAAGAGCTCCATTACCACCGTGGCGATGCTGGAAATGACCCAGGCCGGTCGCGAAATGACCGATGAAGAGCTCAAAGAGAACCCGGCGGTTGAGCAAGAATGGGATATTCAGTGGGAAATTTTCCGTCTGCTGGCCGACTGCGAAGAACGCGATATTGAACTGATCAAAGGGCTGCGCGCAGACCTTCGTGAAGCCGGTGAGAGCAATATTGGTATAAATTTTCAGCAGTGAGACCAGAAAACGTGATTTACCGCCTGAATTGTAGCGTCTGAAGGCTTCCATTCCGCCCCCCGTCTGGTCTACATTTGGAGGGCGAAAAAAAGTGGCTATCGGTGCGTGTATGCAGGAGAGTGCTTTTCAGGCATTTCCGTCGCACTCGGTGCTTAGCAAGCGATAAACACATTGTAAGGATAACTTATGAACAAGACTCAACTGATTGATGTAATTGCGGACAAAGCTGACCTGTCCAAAGCACAGGCGAAAGCTGCCCTGGAATCTACCCTGGCTGCAATTACCGAGTCTCTGAAAGAAGGTGATGCTGTTCAACTGGTTGGTTTCGGTACCTTCAAAGTGAACCACCGCGCTGAGCGTACTGGCCGCAACCCGCAGACCGGTAAAGAAATCAAAATTGCCGCTGCTAACGTGCCGGCGTTTGTTTCTGGTAAAGCACTGAAAGACGCAGTTAAGTAAGACCGCGTGGCAGTGTACAGTTTTAACGAAGGGGCCTTTAAGCCCCTTTTGTCTATCTGGCGTCGCGCGTTGACGCTGGTGGGCATTCTGTTGATCACTGCCTGCAGCCATGATTCCTCACTCCCTCCGTTCACCGCCAGCGGCTATGCGGACAATCAGGGGGCGATGCGTATCTGGCGTGAGGATGCGAATGGCGAAGTGCATCTCCTTGCCGCCTTTAGCCCATGGCGTAACGGCAATACCTCGACCAGCGAATACCGCTGGCAGGGCGACCGACTCACGCTTATCGAGCTTAATGTTTACGGCCACCCCAAAGAACACATTCGCGCCCGCTTTGATGACCAGGGCGAACTGAGCTTTATGCAGCGTGAAGTGGATGGACAGAAGCAGCAGCTTTCCAGCGATCAGGTGGCGCTTTATCGCTACCGGGCAACGCAGATTCGCCAGACCAGCGACGCATTGCGCCAGGGACGAGTTGTCCTGCGTCAGGGGCGCTGGCATACCAACCAGACGGTCACCACCTGCGAAGGGCAAACCGTGAGACCGGACCTGGATGCGCGGGCATTAGCCCATATTACGCGCCGCCAGAGTCACTCATCCGCGGAGGTGAGCGTAGCGTGGCTGGAAGCCTCAGACGGCGCTCAGCTGCTGCTGGTGGCCAACGAAGACTTCTGTACCTGGCAGCCGCAGGAAAAAACCTTCTGACCTCCTGTCAGAGACCCTGTGCGCGTTACGATTCCCTCTATCCTTCTCCACCCTACGCTTCTCTGAGGCGCGTAGCCGCACATCCTCCGTGACTGGTTGGCGGGCTGACGATAAAAAACGGGCGACTCCAGAATGAAGCCGCCCGTCAATGAGGCCTGTTATGAGGTTACGTTCAGGCGCTAGCGTTGCTCGCGGGCAATAGCGCGCCAGCCGATATCGCTACGGCTGAAGCTTCCTTCCCAATGAATACCGGTCAGGAGTTCATAGGCGCGCTGCTGCGCCTGAGCGACAGTATCACCCAGCGCCGTCACGCACAGTACGCGGCCGCCGTTAGTTACCACGCGCTGGTCGTCGGCAAGCTTCGTCCCGGCATGGAAGACTTTGCCATCGGCCGCTTCTTCCTGCGGTAAACCGAAGATTTCGTCGCCGGTGGCGTAGTTGCCCGGATAGCCGCCTGCGGCAACCACCACGCCAAGCGAGGCGCGATCGTCCCACTCGGAGGTTTTCTCATCCAGTTTACCGTCACAGGCGGCGAGACACAGCTCCACCATGTCAGATTTCATGCGCAGCATGATGGGCTGAGTTTCCGGATCGCCGAAGCGGCAGTTGAACTCAATCACCTTCGGGTTACCCTGTTTGTCGATCATCAGCCCGGCGTAGAGGAAACCGGTATAGGTATTGCCTTCCGCCGCCATCCCTTTGACCGTAGGCCAGATGATACGATCCATCGTGCGCTGATGGACTTCATCCGTCACCACAGGGGCCGGCGAGTAGGCGCCCATACCACCGGTATTCGGACCGGTATCGCCATTGCCCACGCGTTTGTGGTCCTGGCTGGTGGCCATCGGCAGGACGTGTTCACCGTCAACCATCACGATAAAGCTGGCCTCTTCGCCGTCGAGAAACTCTTCGATAACAATACGGTGGCCCGCGTCGCCGAAAGCGTTGCCGGCCAGCATATCTTTCACCGCCTCTTCCGCTTCTTCCAGCGTCATCGCCACGATAACGCCTTTACCGGCCGCCAGACCGTCAGCTTTGATAACGATCGGCGCGCCTTTCTCACACAGGTAGGCCAGCGCAGGTTCGACTTCGGTGAAGTTCTGATATTCCGCGGTCGGAATGTTATGCCGCGCGAGGAAATCTTTGGTAAACGCTTTTGAGCCTTCCAGCTGGGCGGCGCCTTCGGTCGGGCCGAAGATTTTCAGACCGGCTGCGCGGAACGCATCGACAATGCCAATCACCAGCGGCGCTTCCGGGCCGACGATGGTCAGATCGATCTTTTCGCTCTGGGCGAAGCTCAGCAAGGCCGGGATATCGGTGACGCCGATAGCGACGTTGTGCAGCGCAGGTTCCAGCGCGGTACCGGCGTTGCCCGGCGCGACGTAAACGGTATCAACCAGCGGAGACTGTGCCGCTTTCCATCCCAGCGCGTGTTCGCGGCCGCCGTTGCCAATCACTAATACTTTCATGTTCTGCTCCGTGAATTAATGGCGGAAGTGACGCATGTCGGTGAAGATCATCGCAATGCCGTGTTCGTCAGCTGCGGCAATGACTTCGTCGTCACGGATAGAGCCGCCAGGCTGGATAACACAGGTAATGCCTACTGCAGCAGCAGCGTCGATACCGTCACGGAACGGGAAGAAGGCGTCAGAAGCCATTGCCGAGCCTTTCACTTCCAGACCTTCATCGCCCGCTTTGATACCGGCAATTTTCGCCGAGTAAACGCGGCTCATCTGGCCTGCACCTATCCCGATGGTCATGTTCTCTTTTGCATAGACAATCGCGTTGGATTTCACGAACTTGGCCACTTTCCAGCAGAACAGCGCGTCACGCAGTTCCTGCTCGGTAGGCTGGCGCTTCGTCACGACGCGCAGATCGCCCTCGGTGACCATGCCCAGGTCGCGATCCTGAACCAGCAGACCGCCGTTAACGCGTTTGAAATCGAGACCCGGAACGCGTGCCGCCCACTCGCCGCAGGTCAGAACGCGGACGTTCTGCTTGGCTGCGGTGATCTTCAGCGCTTCTTCGCTGGCGGACGGGGCGATGATCACTTCGACAAACTGGCGAGAAATGATGGCCTGTGCGGTTTCCGCATCCAGTTCACGGTTGAAGGCGATAATGCCGCCGAATGCGGAGGTCGGGTCGGTTTTGTAGGCGCGATCGTAAGCATCCAGAATTGAAGTGCTGACTGCGACGCCGCACGGGTTGGCGTGTTTAACAATCACGCAGGCCGGTTCGCTGAACTCTTTCACGCACTCCAGCGCCGCATCGGTATCGGCGATGTTGTTATAAGAAAGGGCTTTGCCTTGAACCTGGGTGGCAGTCGCAACCGACGCCTCTTTAATGTCTTCTTCTATATAGAAGGCCGCCTGCTGATGGCTGTTTTCGCCGTAACGCATATCCTGCTTCTTAATGAAGTTCAGGTTCAGCGTACGCGGGAAGCGGCCGGAGGCTTCCTGAGTCTCACCATGATAGGCCGGAACCATGCTGCCGAAGTAGTTGGCAATCATGCTGTCGTAGGCAGCGGTGTGCTCGAAAGCTTTAATGGCGAGATCGAAGCGGGTTTCCAGCGTCAGGGAACCGTCGTTAGCATCCATCTCGTTAATAATGGCGTGGTAGTCGCCGCTCTTGACGACGATGGCCACGTCTTTATGGTTCTTGGCCGCGGAGCGCACCATGGTCGGGCCGCCGATATCGATATTCTCTACCGCATCTTCCAGGGAACACCCTTCGCGGGCGACGGTCTGGGCAAACGGATAAAGGTTAACAACGACCATATCAATAGGAGAGATCGCGTGCTGGGCCATGATCTCATCATCCTGGCCGCGGCGGCCAAGAATACCGCCGTGCACTTTTGGATGCAGGGTCTTAACGCGTCCATCCATCATTTCCGGGAAACCGGTGTAGTCAGAGACTTCGGTTACCGGCAGACCTTTCTCAGCCAGCAGGCGTGCGGTACCGCCCGTAGAGAGTAGCTCAACACCACGAGCGGAAAGAGCCTGCGCGAATTCGACGATACCGGCCTTGTCAGAAACACTGAGCAGAGCGCGGCGGACTGGACGACGTTGTTGCATGGTATTAAATCCCCAGGATTTGAACATTACAGAGAGCGTTAGGTGAGTTTTTGCCTAAAAACTCACCTAACGCACCCAACCGGGCATCCTTGTCATAGCGCGGCATTGTAACGAAAACGTTTGCGCAACGCTCGCGAATTTTTATCTTTCTCTTTTTTGCCGCTCTCTTCTCTATATAGAAGGGGCGTTTGATGGCCTTTATCAGGTAAGAAGTGGCGTGGCCTGTGGATAATTCTGTGTGTAACAGGGTATAAAGTGGGGTTTTGCTGGGGAATGCAGCAGTCAGTCATTTTTCTGCAACTTTTCTATTGCGGGCGTTCGAGAACTCCCTATAATGCGCCTCCATCGACACGGAACAACGGCAAACAAGCCGCCGGGTTGAAAGAGAAAACTTCTGAAAAACGAGGTTGACTCTGCAAGAGGAAGGCGTAATATACGCCACCTCGCGACAGAGCGCTAAAGCGCGTCGCAACTGCTCTTTAACAATTTATCAGACAATCTGTGTGGGCACTCAAAGTGAC
>NZ_SMCV01000021.1 GCF_004342285.1 Klebsiella sp. BIGb0138
GGGCTGTTCGTCGCGCTAATCTCCCCGCGCGATAAGCGCAAGGGCCGTAACGCGTCAGGTTACGGCCCTTTTGATATTGCCATCGCTGACGGCTAGTGGCCGGCAGATGGCGCGCCCGGCGCCCCGGCGCGGCTGAACGGCGGACGGGCAAACCAGATAACCACAATCAGCGCCATAAACCCCCAGCCCAAAAGCCAGAAGTAGTCGATGGTCGACATCATATAGGCCTGCTGCTCAATGGTTTTATCGATCAGCGCCATATGCTGCTGCGTCGCCCCGCCCATCTTTTCGACATAGTCCACCGCAGCGGGATTGTATGCGGACACGCTCTCCGTCAGATTGGCATGATGGAACACTTCCCGACGCGACCAGATCCAGGTGGTGAGCGATGAGGCAAATGAGCCCCCCAGCACGCGGAAGAATGTCGCCAGGCCGGAGCCTTCCGCCACCTCGGCGCCGTTAAGGTTCGACAGCACAATCGTGGTGATCGGCATAAAGAAAAACGCCACGCCAATCCCCATAAACAGCTGCACTTCCGCAATGGTGCGGAAATCGACGTCGGTATTGAACTGCGCGCGAATCAGGCAGGAGGCACCCATCGTCAGGAATGAGAGCGAGGCCAGGATCCGCAGGTCAAACTTGTTGGCGTAGCGACCGATAATCGGCGTCATCATCAGCGGGAGGATCCCCATCGGGGCGGCGGCCAGACCGGCCCAGATCGCCGTATAGCCCATCTGCGTTTGCAGCCACTGCGGCAGGATAATGTTGATGGCGAAGAAGGCGGCGTAGCCCAACGTCAGCGACAGCGTACCAATCGTAAAGTTGCGGTCCTTAAACAGGCGCAGATTCACGATCGGATGGCGCTCGCCCAGCTCCCAGATAACAAAGGCCACCAGCGAGATAGCCGATATCGTCGACATCACCACAATGTGCGTGGAGGCGAACCAGTCGAGGTCGTTACCTTTATCCAGCACCACCTGCAGCAGACCGACGCCCAGCACCAGTAGCGCGATGCCGATATAATCAATCGGCGCATGGGTGGTGGTCTCCTCGCGCGCGCGCATCTGCGTCCAGACCACCAGCGTCGCGAAAATGCCGATCGGCACGTTGATATAGAAGATCCACGGCCAGGAGTAGTTATCCGTGATCCAGCCGCCGGTAATCGGCCCGACAATCGGCGCCACCACCGTCACCATCGACAGCAGCGCCAGCGCCATGCTGCGTTTGCTCGACGGGAAGATAACCAGCAACAGCGTCTGGCACATCGGAAACATCGGCCCGGCAAAGAACCCCTGCAGGGCGCGGAAGATAATCAGCTCGGTCATGCTGTGGGCGAAGCCGCACAGAAATGAGGTGAAGGTAAACATCACCACCGAGCCGATAAACAGTTTTAACTGGCCAAAGCGGCGCGTAAACCAGCCGGTCAGCGGCAGAGCAATGGCATTACACACCGCAAAGGAGGTGATAACCCAGGTGCCCTGATCGGCGCTGACCCCGAGGTTGCCGGCTATGGTTGGCAACGCGACGTTGGCGATGGTCGAGTCCAGCACCTGCATAAACGTGGCCAGCGACAGCGCGAGCACCGCCAGCCACATACTGGGCGGGGTAAAAGCGGCCTTATCTTGCATAACGTCTCTCTTAACGGGCGCCTGCGGCTACCGCTTTGCTGTTGTCATGAAGGATTTTAGCCACCAGTTTGTCCGCTTCCGCCAGCGGGTTTTGATACACATCGGTGGTGAAACGCGGGCTGCTCACGGTTTGCTGTGGCAGCAGGTGTCCCCCGGCATCGCGAATATCGACGCTGACGTTCATTGACAGCCCCACGCGCAGCGGGTTTTTCTGCATGTCATGCGGATCCAGCGTAATACGCACCGGCAGACGCTGGACGATTTTAATCCAGTTGCCGCTGGCGTTCTGCGCCGGCAACAGCGAGAACGCGCTGCCGGTACCGATCCCCAGGCTCTCAATGGTGCCGTGGTATTCCACGTCGTCACCGTAGAGATCGGCATTGAGGGTCACCTTTTGCCCCAGACGCATCTCTTTCATCTGGCTCTCTTTGAAGTTAGCGTCGACCCACACCTCGTTCAGCGGCACGATAGCCATCAGCGTGGTGCCGGAATCGACGCGCATCCCGAGCTGGACCGCGCGCTTCGCCACGTAGCCGCTAACCGGAGCCACGATGGTGCTACGCGAATTATCCAGATAGCGCTGACGCAGCGTGGCGACGGCGCTTTTGATTTCCGGGTGGCTGTCGATCACGGTGTCATCCACCATCGCGGTATTGGTGCGCAACGCCTCCTGCGCGGCGGTTAAATCGCTTTGCGCGCTGGTGACCGCATCGCGGTAATGCGCGAGATCTTCGGCGGCAATCGCGCCGCTCTGGAAAATACGCTGACGACGCGCGTAGTCGTTTTGCGCCGTCTGCAGGGCCACCTTCTTCGCCGCCACCTGCGCGCGGTAGTTATCCGCCGTGCTGTAAAGCCCGCGGACCTGGCGTACCGTATTGGCGAGGTTGGCTTCCGCCTGCTGCAGCGCGATTTCGGTATCACTCGGGTCGAGCAGCACCAGCGGCTGTCCTTTCTGCACGAAGTCGCCTTCATCGACGGTTACCTGAGTCACCGTCCCCGCGATCTGCGGGGTCAGCGTCACCTGGTTGCCGTTGACATAGGCATCGTCGGTGGACTCATAGAAGCGGGCATACAGCAGATACCACGCCAGTCCGCCCCCGGCGGTGAGAAGCAGAATAATCAGCAGAATAATAAAGTTGCGTTTGCGCTTGCTGCCGCGCTCAGCCTGTTGTGCAGCGGTGGTTTCCATCTTGTCAGGACCTTATTGAATACGTTAGCGATGAGGAGCGACGATCTCGTCCGGCAGCATTTTTGTCAGTAGCTCTACCAGTAAGCGAGATTCATCGGCGGTAAGACGGGCGGTAAGATCGCTGATGATCGAGGCCAGTGCTTCATTGACAAAGCGCTCGCAGATCAGCTGCCCTTTGTCGGTTAATGCCAGGATGACCTGGCGTTTATCCTGTGGATGCGGCGAGCGGCTGATGAGATCGCGCTTGACCATGCGAGCCACCATCCGGCTCATGGCGCCGGCGTCCATGACCAGATTTTTGCTGATCTCAACCGGACTGGTAACGCCTTTGTAGATACTGATCAGCACCTTAAACTGCGCGGCGGTGATATCCATGCCGGAGAAGTACTGGCTAATCAGCTGGTCTTTGAACTGGTTTGCCAGGTGAATCAACAAACCTAAGTGGAATTTATTATTAATCATACCCGGACGATGCGTCATGTTATTTGCCTGGTCAATAATTGCAAATGAAATTACTGACCAGGCAGTTATTTGTCAACGTGGTGTCAAGAAGATCGCACGTTTTGTCAGCGTAACGGTCTATGAGAGCGATGAAAGCGACAGGCCGGGAGTGGGACGTGGGATGCAATACGGCGGCGGAATCACCGGGCAGCGTCTGTTGCGCGCCCGGTGGGAAGCGAGGAGATCACGCCTCTTTGGTATCAAGTTCAGCAAACACCTGCTGGGCGAGGTGCAGCGTCGCATTTGCCGCCGGCAGGCCGCAGTACAGCGCGGAATGCATGATCAGCTCTTTTAACTCATCGCGGGTCACCCCATTATTGAACGCCGCGCGCAGGTGCATTTTCAGCTCCGCTTCGCGGTTAAGAGCAATCAGCATGGCGATGGTGATCATACTGCGGGTGTGGTGGTCCAGTCCCGGTCGGGTCCAGGTTTCGCCCCAGGCATAGCGGGTAATAAAATCCTGAAACTCTTCATTTAACGGCGTCAGATTTTGCAAGGTGCGGTCAACGTGTGCATCGCCCAGAACTTTGCGGCGCACGCTCATGCCCTGCTGATAACGTGCTTTATCGTCCATGGTGTTCTCCGCTTAAAAATTGCAGTAAGGCGGCGCTAAAAGCGGCCGGCGCTTCGATACTGGAGAGATGCGAGGCGGGAAGCACCACCATTTGCGCGTTGGGGATCTGCTGCTGCAAAAAGTGCGCGTCCGCCACGGTAGTGACAGGGTCACTTTCCCCGGCAATAATCAATGTCGGCATGCCAATCTGCCCGACCTCCCCACGCAGGTCCGCCGCCGCCAGCGCTTCACAGCACGCCGCGTAGCCTTCCGCATCACTGTGGGTCAGCTGATGACATAGCGTCTCCACCACGTCCGGCGCCTTGCGGCGGAAGGCGCGGGTGAACCAGCGGTCCGCCGCCCCGGCCGCCACCACCGTCATCCCTTCCTGACGCACGGCCCGCGCGCGGGACAGCCAGCTGGCCTGATCGCCAATGCGTGCCGCGGTGTTGGCCACGACAATTGCATCAAAACGCTCAGGGGCAAAACGACCCAGCCACAGCCCGGTCAGGCCGCCCATTGAGATGCCACAGAAACAGGCTTTGGCGATATTCAGATGATCGAGCAGCGCAATCACATCCTCGCCAAGCTGCGCGAGGGTCACCTTCCCGGATTTGCGGGTCTTGCCATGGCCGTGGCTATCGTAGCGTAGCACGCGAAACTGGCGGGTTAAGGCTGCCAGCTGCGGCTGCCACATCGCCCGGGTGGTCCCCAGGGAGTTGGAAAGAACTATCACCGGCGCGCCTTCCGGCCCGTCGAGTTGATAATCAAGGTTCATGACGTTGCTCCTTGTAACGCGCCACGACCTGGCGCACAAAAAGTTCGGCGCTGCCGGTAGCCGTCGCCGGGTCCAGCAGCGTTGTTAAACGGGGAACGGAAAGATACTGGCTGACCTGCGGATCGCTTTTCAGCAACGCCAGCAGCGGGCGAGACTGGTCGATAGCCTGCCGGCACAGCGCCTCGATGCAATGATGAGCTTCGGCTTTACCAATAAACTCCGCCAGCGCCAGGGTCACCGCTTCCGCCATAATTAAACCGTGAGTCAGATCCAGATCGGCACGCATCTTTTGCGGGAAAACCTGCATCTCGCGGACCAACGCCTCGCTTTGCGCCAGCGCGCCGCCGACCAGGGTTATCAGTTGCGGAAGGGTCTCCCATTCGGCCTGCCAGCCGCCGAGGGCGCGTTCGTGCTGCTGAATCTGGCTGGCGTACAGGGTTGCCACGAGGCCAGGCGTACGCTGGGCGGCGGTTAAAATCGCGCTGCAGGCGATGGGGTTACGTTTGTGCGGCATCGTTGACGAACCGCCGCGCCCTTCTGCCACCGGTTCGCCGACCTCCGCCACTTCGGTTTGCATCAGTAACGCGAAGTCGTTGGCAAACTTCCCCAGCGTGCCGCAGACGCCGGCGAACCAGGCGCCGACTTCCAGCACCCGGTCACGCTGGCTGTGCCACGGCGTATCCGGTAAAGCCAGGCCGAGCGCTTTCGCCAGCTGTTCAGCAACCTGCGGGCCGTCTTTTTTCAATGAATCCAGGGTTCCCGCCGCGCCGCCAAACTGCAGTACCAACGCCCGGGGGCGCATTTCCCGCAGACGCTGCTGCCAGCGCAGCAGCGCATCAAGAGTGCCCGCCAGCTTCAGGCCAAAGGTCACCGGCAGCGCGTGTTGCATCCACGTCCGCCCTGGCATCACCGTATTTTGATAGCGTTCCGCCTGCAGGGCGAATCCGTCAATCAGCCGTTGCAGCAGCAGCGCCGTCTCATCCAGCGCTCCGCGCAGCTGTAAAACCAGACCGCTGTCAATGGCATCCTGGCTGGTGGCGCCCCAGTGAACATAGCGCGCCGCCTCTTCATTCTGCGCCTTGACGCAGGCCGTGAGCTGTTTCACCAGCGGAATAGCCAGATTGCCCGCGCTGGCCGCCGCCTGCTCCAGGGCGGGAAAATCGATCGCCGAATGCCGGCAGGCGTTGACGATCGGCGCGACGGCGGCCTGCGGCACCACGCCACAGGCCGCCTGGGCGCGGACCAGCGCCGCTTCAAAATCCAGCATGCTCTGCACCCGTTGCGCATCGCTAAACCAGGCGGTCAGCGGACTGGTGCGCAACATCGGGGTCAACAAACTCATTTCGGCTCCTTAAACACGTTCAATAATCAGCGCAATCCCCTGGCCGACGCCGATACACATGGTACACAGCGCATAGCGCCCGCCGGTGCGCCGAAGCTGGTAGGCGGCGGTCATCGCCAGACGCCCGCCGGAGGCCCCCAAAGGGTGACCTAAGGCAATCGCCCCGCCGTTCGGATTGACGTGCGGCGCATCGTCAGGCAAACCGAGATCGCGGGTAACCGCCAGCGCCTGCGCGGCGAACGCTTCGTTCAGTTCAATCACGTCCATTTGCGCCAGCGTTAGCCCGGTTTGCGTCAGCACTTTACGCACCGCCGGCGCCGGGCCAAAGCCCATAATTCTTGGCGCTACCCCGGCCGTCGCCACGCCGACCACGCGAGCCAGCGGCTGCAGGTCGTTGGCATTCAGCGCCTGTTCGCTCGCCAGCAGCAACGCGCAGGCGCCGTCGTTAACCCCGGAGGCGTTCCCGGCGGTCACCGAGCCGTCCGGACGCACCACGCCTTTAAGCTTAGCCAGCGCTTGCGCGGAGGTACTGCGCGGGTGTTCATCGCGGGTAAACAGCAGCGGGTCGCCTTTACGCTGCGCGATGGAGACCGCAATCAGCTCATCGGCAAAGCGCCCGGCTTCCTGCGCCTGGGCGGTACGCAGCTGGCTACGCAGCGCGAAAGCATCCTGGTCGGCCCGTGAAATGGCAAAATCATGCGCCACGTTCTCGGCGGTCTCCGGCATGGAATCAACGCCATACCGCGCTTTCATTTGCGCGTTGATAAAGCGCCAGCCGATGGTGGTATCTTCCATTTTCATGCTGCGGCTAAAGGCGTTCTCGGCCTTGCCCATCACAAACGGCGCACGCGACATGCTCTCCACGCCGCCGGCAATCATCAGTTGAGTTTCACCGCTCTTAATCGCGCGCGCGGCGATACCGATGGCATCCAGGCTCGAACCGCACAGGCGGTTAATGGTGCTGCCCGGCACCGTTTCCGGGAACCCGGCCAGCAGCAGCGCCATCCGCGCGACGTTGCGGTTATCTTCCCCGGCCTGGTTGGCGCATCCGTAAATCACATCATCGATACGCGCGGGATCCAGCCCTCGATTGCGCTCCAGCAGCGCTTTCAGCGGCAGTGCGGCCAGATCGTCGGCGCGTACCGCCGCCAGAGTTCCCGCAAAACGACCAAACGGTGTTCGCACCGCATCACAGATAAATGCCTGATTCATCATAGGTTCCTTATGCGCTTTCCGCCAGATGTTCAAAGGTCAGCGCCACCGGAGTGATACGCTGCAGTTCCTCAAAAGAGAGGCCGTTAAAGATTTCCCGCACCACCGGCCCCGTCGGGGTGATATCAATGACCGCAAGATCGGTGTAAATCCGGCTGACGCAGCCGACGCCGGTCAGCGGATAGCTGCAATGCTCAACCAGCTTGCACTCGCCGTCGCGGGTCAGATGGTCCATCATCACGAAGACCTGCCGCGCGCCGATGGCCAGATCCATCGCTCCGCCCACGGCCGGAATCGCATCCGGCGCGCCGGTGCTCCAGTTAGCCAGGTCGCCGCGAGCGGAAACCTGATAGGCCCCCAACACGCAGATATCAAGATGGCCGCCGCGCATCATGGCGAAGGAGTCACCGTGGTGGAAATAACATCCGCCTGGCAGCAAGGTCACGTACTCTTTACCGGCGTTAATCAACTCCGGGTCCTCTTCGCCCGGTTGCGGTTTGCCGCCCATTCCCAACAGGCCATTTTCGCTGTGTAAAAACACTTCTTTATCGGCGGGGAGATAGTTCGCGATACGCGTCGGTAAACCAATCCCCAGGTTCACGTAGGCTCCTTGCGGAATATCGCGGGCCACGCGCTCGGCCATCTCATCACGGGTTAATTTTTGCATGGCAGACTCCTCAGGCGCTCCGGGCGATAGTCAGGTTTTCCAGCGAGAAGACGCGCTGGACAAAAATCCCCGGCGTGATGATATTTTCCGGGTCAAGGTCGCCCAGGCTCACCAGACGAGAAACTTCAACAATGGTCGTTTTGGCGGCGGTGGCCATAATGGGGCCGAAGTTACGCGCCGCTTTGCGATACACCAGGTTGCCCCAGCGATCCGCCTGATGCGCTTTGATCAGCGCAAAGTCGGCCTTAATCGGGTACTCGAGAACATAATGCCGGCCGTCGATTTCGCGGGTCTCTTTCCCCTCCGCCAGCGGCGTGCCGTAACCGGTGGGGGTAAATATCGCCCCCAGACCGGCGCCGGCGGCCTGAATTCGCGCCGCGAGGTTGCCCTGCGGCACCAGCTCCAGTTCGACTTTGCCGCGACGGTACAGATCGTCAAAAATCTGCGAGTCAACCTGGCGCGGGAAAGAGCACACCATTTTTCTCACCCGTCCGGCCTTCAGCAGTGCCGCAAGGCCCACTTCACCATTGCCCGCGTTGTTGTTGATAATGGTGAGATCGCGGGCGCCCTGTTCAATCAGGGCATCGATCAGATAGGTTGGCTGACCGGCGGGACCAAAACCGCCAATCATGATGGTCGCGCCGTCGTGGATCCCGGCGATGGCATCGCTTAGCGTCGACACGCTTTTATCAATCATCAGGTCGCTCCTTTATGTGCGGTAATCGCACTTTTATTCGTTGTTCGCACAAAATGTGACCCGCTTAACGATGTGGGTCAAGGGCGATAATCGAAATATGGTGCGATAATCGAACATCGTATATCTTTAGCGAAAGAATGTGATCGATGGCAAATATGGAGAGGACAATGGAGAAGCATCCAGATGATTTACTGACGGGCGATAGCGATCCGTTTAAGGGCGATCCGAACTTTATGGCCTCGCTGGCCCGCGGGCTGGAAGTGATTCAGGCTTTCACTCCGCAGCGCCCGGTGCTGTCGATCTCGCAAATCAGTCAGAAGACCGGTATTCCGCGCGCGGCGGTCCGCCGCTGCCTGTATACCCTGGGAAAACTGGGGTTTGTCTATGCGGAAGACGGCAAGAATTTCCAGCTGCGCCCGCGCATTCTGGCCCTCGGCCACGCGTGGTTAGCCTCAACGCCGCTGGCGCGTTCGGCACAGCCGGTACTCAAGCACCTGAGCGAGATGCTTAACGAATCCTGCTCTATCGCCACCCTCGACGGCGACGATATTCTGTACATCGCTCGCGCCTCCAGTTCGCGGATTATGACCATCGATCTGGATATCGGCAGCCGCCTGCCGGCGTGGGCAACCTCGATGGGCCGCGTGCTGCTAAGCCATCAGCCGGAAGAGAAGCTGAACGATATGCTGGCGCGGGTGACAATGATTCGCTACACCCCACAGACGGTAGATTCGGTCAATAAGCTGCGCGCCGAGCTGAAGCGGGTGCGCCAGCAGGGCTACGCGCTCAACGATCAGGAGCTGGAGATGGGGTTACGTTCCCTGGCGGTGCCGTTATTCAACCCGCAGGGGCAGGTACAGGCCGCGCTGAACGTCGGCGTGCATGCCGGGCAGGTGTCCACCCGCGAGATGCTGGATCGGGTGCTGCCCGAGCTGCAAAAAGCGGCCCGGGAGCTGACATTGTTGCTGCGCTAGCGGCTACGTTTGGCGTGCCGCTCCCAGTTTTCCTGTTTGGCCTTGGCGGATTTGCGCAGCGCAACGTAACACGCGCCGCTGCCGCCGTGGTGCGCAGAGGCCACGCAGAACGCCTGAACTTCAGGTAGCTCCACCAGCCAGCGGGCGAGATAGCTGCGAATGATATTGGCGTGTGAGGTATCTTCCCGCCCTTTACCATGTACGATCAGCAGATTGCGCAACCCCTCTTTTCGCGCCTGCACCACAAAGGCAAACAGCATCTGTCGGCACTGCTCTACCGGCTGGCGCAGCAGATTAAGGCTCGCCTGCTGGCTATATTTGCCCAGCCGCAGCTTTTCCAGCACGCCGTTCTGCAGCCCTTCACGCTTGAATTCCAGCGGCGTCGCCAGCGGCAGTACGTCGAGATAACCGGTGGTGAGAAAGTTATCCAGCTGCAGGGGATCGCTGCGCTGCGGCGGGCGGGTATTCCGCTCGGGATGCCAATGAACGTCAGTATTACGTTTCAGTGGCTGGACGTCCTCCATGGCGCCAAGAAATAGCGATTTGTCGTCAAGATTCATGAGCACTCCTCCGGCTGCTACCGCAGGCTACTATAGCCGCCGCGCTCCCCCGCCTCAATGCGTTTGTCGGCAAGCGGCGACAATTTAAACCGTCGGACTTCAGGACGGAAACTGATGGCGACTTTGCCGACGAAACTGCGTGATCAGCGAGGCCGTCAGCGGCGTCTGGCGCGAGTCCCGCCGTTGAATCAGATAATAGGTGGCTTTTGGCAACGGCTCTCTCACCGCAACCATCGCCAGCTTATCGGCGATCATCGGATCGTTGCCCAGTTCAACCGGCAAAATACTCAGAAAATCGCTCTGCACCACCAGACTGATGCAGGAAGAAAAGGTTTCGCAAACGATACCGACGTGGGGGATTTGCGCACGGTGGCTAAAAAGATCCTGTAACTGCTTAAAATAGCTGCCGCGCGGCGTCGGCATGGTCCAGCTATAGTCCAGTAGTTGATCGATCGACGTCGCCTGCGCCGCGGGATGCCCCACCCGGGCAAACACCGCGAAAGGCTTTTCAAACAGCTTTTCAAAGCTGAATTCATGATCGTATGGCCCGGGGTAATAGGTATTGATGGTGAAGTCGAGTTCGCCCTGACGCAGTTCGTTGATCATCGACAGCAGCTGGCCCTCCATAATCCGTACCTTCACCAGCGGATGCTGCTGGTGAAAACGACAGATAACCGATGGCATCAGCGAACGCGCCACACTCGCCCCGAGGCCGATATTGATCTGCCCGGTCAACTCCCCCTGGCGCTGCAGCAGATCCTCCTGCGCCGCCCGCAGCTCTTCGAGAATCAGGCTGGCGTGCTGATAAAAGCTTTCGCCGTTTTCCGTTAGCGCCACCCCCTGACTGCGGCGCACGAACAGCTGGGCGCAAAGCCCCTCTTCCAGCTCTTTAATGGCCTTGGTCAACGCCGGTTGCGACAGCGCTAACGCCCGGCTGGCGCCGCGGATGCTGCCCTGACGCGCCACCTCAACGAAGGCGCGAATTTGATGAAATTTGATCTGAAAAGACATCGTCGTAGTGATAACCATTGTTTATCAGACAGAAGAAACTGGCATCTACTGTAATGCATAGCGTTGTGGCAACGTAAGAATCCGATGCGTAAAAACCCATCAGTGATAAGCAAAAGCTATCACATCGTGAAGCACATCACATATTTAAACTATGACAGGACAGGTTATGCCGTTACTCACGCAATACATCCACCAGCTGATGCCGGAAATGACGCAGTGGCGTCGCGATTTACACCACTATGCCGAGTCGGGCTGGGTCGAGTTTCGTACCGCCAGTAAAGTCGCGGAGATACTCCACCGGCTAGGCTACGATCTGGCATTGGGCCGCGACGTTATCGATGCCGACAGCCGGATGGGCCTACCGGATGAGGCCACGCTGGCGCATGAGTTTGCGCGGGCCCGCCAGCAGGGCGCCCCGGAGCCGTGGCTTAGCGCATTTGAAGGAGGGTTCGCCGGCGTCGTCGCCACGCTGGATACCGGCCGCCCGGGTCCGACCCTCGCCTTCCGGGTTGATATGGATGCCCTCGATCTGAATGAAGACACCGATAGCCAGCATCGTCCATTTCGCGATAACTTTGCCTCCTGCAACCCGGGGATGATGCACGCCTGCGGCCATGACGGCCATACCGCTATTGGCCTGGGACTGGCCCATGTGCTGAAGCACTATGCCGATCGTTTACACGGGACGATCAAGCTGATTTTCCAGCCGGCGGAAGAAGGCACCCGCGGCGCGCGGGCGATGGTAGCCGCCGGCGTGCTGGATAACGTCGATTATTTTACCGCGATCCATATCGGCACCGGCGTCCCCGCCGGAACGGTCGTCTGCGGCGGCGATAACTTTATGGCCACCACCAAATTTGACGTGACCTTCACCGGGGTCGCGGCCCACGCCGGCGGCAAGCCGGAAGACGGACGCAACGCCCTGCTGGCCGCCGCGCAGGCGGCGCTTGGTCTGCACGCGATTGCGCCGCACAGCGCAGGCGCGTCGCGGGTTAACGTTGGCGTCATGCAGGCAGGAACCGGCCGGAACGTGGTGCCTTCCGGCGCGCTGCTGAAAGTGGAAACCCGTGGCGAAACCGAAGCCATCAATCAATACGTTTTTGAACGCGCGCAGTCCGTTATCGCAGGCGCCGCGGCGATGTACGGCGCCAGCGTCGACCTGCGTCTGATGGGCGCGGCCACCGCCAGCGCGCCGTCGCCGACGTGGGTGGCCTATCTGCGCGAACAGGCAGCCCTGGTGCCCGGCGTCAGGCAGGCTATCGACCGCATCGCCGCCCCCGCGGGTTCAGAAGATGCCACCCTGATGATGGCCCGGGTGCAGCAGCGCAACGGCCTGGCCTCCTACATGATTTTCGGCACCGAACTCAGCGCCGGTCACCACAACGAGAAATTCGATTTCGATGAGAGCGTGATGGCGATGGCGGTCGAAACGCTGGCCCGCGCCGCGCTCAACTTTCCGTGGCAGCGAGGTGTTTAATGGAGACAATTTACCGCTTTGTCGATGATACGATCGCCTCACGCGCAGCTGAATTTAGCGCCATTGCCGATGAGATTTGGGATCATCCGGAGACCCGTTTTGAAGAGTTCTGGTCCGCTGGACGCTTAGCCGATGCTCTGCAGGCGGAAGGCTTTCAGCTCAGCCGTGAGGTGGGCGGCATCCCGAACGCCTTTATTGCCAGCTACGGTAGCGGCCAGCCGGTCATTGCCCTGCTGGGAGAGTATGACGCGCTCGCCGGACTCAGTCAGGAGGCGCATTGCGCGCGGTCGACCAGCGCAACGCCGGGAGAAAACGGCCACGGCTGCGGGCATAATCTGCTGGGAACCGCGGCGCTGGCCGCCGCGGTGGCGAGTAAAAACTGGCTCCAGCAGCACGGCGGCGGCGGGACCATTCGCTTCTACGGCTGCCCGGGCGAGGAAGGCGGTTCCGGTAAAACCTTTATGGTGCGCGAAGGACTGTTTGATGACGTGGATGCGGCATTGACCTGGCACCCGGAAGCCTACGCCGGGATGTTCAGCACCAGCACGCTGGCGAATATCCAGGCGGCCTGGCGTTTTAGCGGCACCGCCGCCCACGCCGCCAATTCCCCACACCTTGGCCGGAGCGCGCTGGATGCGGTGACGCTGATGACCACCGGCAGCAATTTTCTCAACGAACACATTATTGAGAAAGCCCGCGTCCACTATGCGATTACCGATAGCGGCGGCATTTCGCCCAACGTGGTCCAGGCGCAGGCGGAAGTGCTCTATTTGATTCGCGCGCCGGAGATGGCCGATGCGCAGCAAATCTATGCGCGTATTGAGAAAATCGCCCAGGGCGCGGCGCTGATGACCGAAACCACGGTCAGCTGTCGTTTCGATAAGGCCTGCTCCAGCTATTTGCCCAACCGCACGCTGGAGTCGGCGATGTATCAGGCAGTCTGCCACTATGGTACCCCGCAGTGGAGCGATGAAGAACGCGCTTTCGCCAGCGAGATTCGCGCCACCCTGAGCGAAAATGACCTCAGCAACAGCCTGAAAAATATTGCCGCAACCGGCGGTGACGAGGGCAAACGTTTCGCCCGCCGCCATCGTGAAACGGTGCTTATCGACGAAGTCGCCCCGTGGGCGGCGACGGATAACATTCTGGCCGGTTCAACCGATGTCGGCGACGTCAGCTGGAAGACCCCGGTCGCCCAATGTTTCAGTCCCTGCTTTGCCGTCGGCACGCCGCTGCATACCTGGCAGCTGGTCAGCCAGGGGCGAACCTCTATCGCTCATAAGGGGATGCTGCTGGCGGGGAAAGTTCTTGCCGCGACGGCTATCCGTCTGCTTACCGATGAGACGCTGCTGCAAGCCGGTCAACAAGAACTGGCGCAGCAGCTGGCGGAACGGGCCTATCAATGCCCAATCCCGGAAAACGTGACACCGTCACCTTTAAAATAATAAAACCATCACGAACACTACAACAACTAACACAACGACGACTGAGGAATGCCCATGAGTATGTCATCCATACCGTCGCCTTCCCCCAGCGGAAAGCTGTATGGCTGGGTTGAAAAGATCGGTAATAAGGTTCCGCATCCTTTTTTGCTTTTTATCTATTTGATCGTCGCGCTGGCGATAGCCACCGCGGTACTCTCCGCCTTCGACGTTGGGGCAATCAACCCGACGGATGGGTCAACCGTGGTGGTAAAGAACCTGCTCAGCATCGAGGGGCTGCACTGGTTTCTGCCTAACGTTATCAAGAACTTCAGCGGTTTCGCCCCGCTGGGGGCGATTCTGGCGCTGGTTCTCGGCGCCGGGCTTGCCGAGCGCGTGGGGCTGCTGCCGGCGCTGATGGTCAAAATGGCCTCGCACGTCAGCGCGCGTTATGCCAGCTACATGGTGCTGTTTATCGCTTTTTTTAGCCACATCTCCTCCGATGCCGCGCTGGTCATTATGCCGCCGCTGGGCGCGCTGATGTTCCTCGCCGTCGGTCGTCATCCGGTGGCGGGGTTACTGGCGGCCATTGCCGGCGTCGGCTGCGGATTTACCGCCAATCTACTGATCGTCACCACCGATGTGCTGCTCTCCGGCATCAGTAGCGAAGCGGCAAAGACGCTGGATAGCGCGCTGCATGTCAGCGTGATCGATAACTGGTACTTTATGGCCAGTTCGGTGATCGTCCTGACGCTGGTCGGCGGGCTCATCACCGATAAACTTGTCGAACCCCGGCTGGGTCAATGGCAAGGTCGCAGCGAGGACGGATTACAGACGCTGACGCCTGAGCAACGTTTCGGCTTGCGGGTTGCCGGTATCGCCGCGCTGGTGTTTATTGCCCTGATTGCCGCAATGGTGGTGCCGGAAAACGGTATTCTGCGCGACCCACTCACCCACACAGTGATGCCTTCGCCTTTTATTAAAGGCATTGTGCCGCTCATCATCTTTTTCTTTATCTTCGTTTCGCTGGCCTACGGTATCGCCACTGGCAAGATTCGCCGTCAGGCGGATTTACCGCCCTTAATGATCGAACCGATGAAAGAGATGGCCGGATTTATCGTGATGGTGTTTCCGCTGGCCCAGTTTGTCGCCATTTTTAACTGGAGCAATATGGGGAAATTTATGGCGGTCGGGTTGACGGATTTACTGGAACAGGCGGGGCTAAACGGCGTGCCGGCTTTTGTCGGTCTGGCACTGCTGTCGGCATTTCTGTGCATGTTTATCGCCAGCGGTTCGGCGATCTGGTCCATTCTGGCGCCGATCTTTGTGCCCATGTTTATGCTGCTCGGCTTTCACCCGGCGTTTGCGCAAATTCTGTTTCGTATCGCCGATTCTTCGGTCCTGCCCCTGGCACCGGTCTCGCCGTTTGTGCCGCTGTTTCTTGGCTTCCTGCAACGCTATCGCCCGGATGCCAGACTCGGAACCTACTATTCCCTCGTTCTGCCCTATCCGCTGATCTTCCTCGCCGTCTGGCTGCTGATGCTGGTGGCGTGGTATCTGCTGGGGTTGCCGATCGGCCCGGGCATTTATCCGCGCCTGCACTAGAGGAACCGGGTGGCCAGCTTCTGGCCACCCTCCGCGCAACGCGACGCGGCATTCTTCACGATTACAGCGGTTTTTTCTTTAACTGCATCTCTTTCACCTGCTTATACACAGACTCGATCAGCAAAGCGGCCGCATTTAACAATAACCCACTGATAATCAACATCAAAACACCAGTCAGAATATATTGCATATCGATACCTCCAGGGTTCGCCAACGCCGGAACTGCGCCCGGAGCCGGCAAGTCGTTGACCCAAAGAATGCCTGTACAGATGACTCATGGCGTCGCCGATAGCTGAGCTGATGCCCGCTCACCCGCGCACGACTGACAAACGATTTCGGGAGGTGAACTGAACGCTCCTCCGTCCAGAAAAGCTCACCCACGAGGCGACGAAAACCGATACCAGCGTCCCCCGGCGTTTATCTTTATGGAGTATAGTTGGCAACCCGACAGGCGTGATATCTTGTCGATCTACGGCAATATTATCTGTTGAATCAGGCGACAAGGAGACAAGATGCTGGTACTGCTGCAGGACAAAATCGACACCCCGCTGGGGCCGCTATGGATTCTTTGCGACGAACAGTTCCGTCTACGCGCCGTTGAGTGGGAAGAGCATAGCGACCGGATGGAACAGCTGCTTGAAGTGCATTACCGCCGCGAAGGCTATCAACGCGTTGCTTCGCGTGACCCCGGCGGGTTGAGTCAAAAGCTTGATGCCTATTTCGCCGGCGATCTCAGCATCATTGCAACCTTGCCCACCGCCACGGCGGGCACGCCTTTTCAGCGTGAAGTCTGGCAAACCCTGCGCACGATTCCCTGCGGACAGGTGATGCACTACGGCCAGCTGGCTGAAGCTCTCGGCCGTCCGGGCGCCGCACGCGCGGTTGGCGCGGCTAACGGCGCCAATCCGGTGAGTATCGTGGTGCCCTGCCATCGCGTGATTGGACGTAACGGCACCATGACCGGATACGCCGGCGGGGTGCAGCGCAAAGAGTGGTTATTGCGCCATGAGGGGTATCTGCTGCTTTGACGCTACGTGCCTTTTATCGGAAGCATCGGGTAACTTTACAATCCAGTCTGAACTGACATGCTATTGTTTATCAACAGCATAAGCGCGACTATTGATTTCCCCTTTTAATATTACGTGTTTCCTCGGTTCGAGACTTACCTGCTCTCCAAAAAGATGTTAAAATTGACCAATATCAATTAAGGCTTGAGCAGACCTATGATCCCAGAAAAGAGAATTATTCGACGCATTCAGTCTGGCGGTTGCGCAATTCATTGTCAGGATTGCAGCATTAGCCAGCTTTGCATCCCTTTTACTCTGAACGAGCATGAGCTTGATCAGCTGGATAATATCATCGAGCGTAAAAAGCCTATCCAGAAAGGACAGACCTTGTTCAAAGCCGGTGATGAGCTGAAATCACTGTATGCGATTCGTTCTGGCACCATCAAAAGCTATACCATCACCGAGCAGGGTGACGAGCAGATTACCGGCTTTCACCTGGCGGGCGATCTGGTCGGTTTTGACGCCATCGGTACCGGTCTTCACCCGAGCTTTGCCCAGGCGCTGGAAACCTCAATGGTCTGCGAAATTCCGTTTGAAACGCTGGATGACCTTTCCGGTAAGATGCCGAATCTGCGTCAGCAGATGATGCGTCTGATGAGCGGCGAGATTAAAGGCGATCAGGATATGATTCTGCTGCTTTCCAAAAAGAACGCGGAAGAGCGTCTGGCGGCCTTTATCTATAATCTGTCCCGCCGTTTCGCGCAGCGCGGTTTTTCGCCTCGCGAGTTCCGTCTGACAATGACCCGTGGCGATATCGGCAACTATCTGGGCCTGACGGTCGAGACCATCAGCCGTCTGCTGGGTCGTTTCCAGAAAAGCGGCATGCTGGCGGTGAAAGGTAAATATATCACCATCGAGAATAGCGAGCTGCTCTCAGAGCTGGCGGGCCAGGCCCGCAACGTCGCCTGATCCCCCTAATCCCTCCGCCAGATCGCGAATTTTTTTCTGATTTGTTGATCTGGCCAGGGTCATCCCCTGTTTCATTTCATCCATATAGGTTATCTTTTTAATGACAGACTGTAGTTACAGTTGTAAGGAGACCCTGTATGGCAAAGTATCAGAACATGCTGGTAGTAATCGACCCCAATCAGGATGACCAGCCTGCATTGCGGCGTGCGGTGTATCTGCACCAACGGATTGGTGGACGCATCAAAGCCTTTTTGCCGATCTACGATTTTTCCTATGAGATGACTACCCTGCTGTCGCCCGATGAGCGGACGGCGATGCGCCAGGGCGTGATCAGCCAACGCAGCGCCTGGATCAAAGAGCAGGCTCGCTTTTATATTGAGTCCGGCGTGCCCATTGATATTAAAGTGGTGTGGCATAATCGCCCTTTCGAAGCCATTATTCAGGAAATCCTCACCGACAAGCATGACTTACTGCTGAAGATGGCGCACCAGCATGACAAGCTGGAAGCCGTTATTTTCACTCCTACCGACTGGCATCTGCTGCGCAAATGTCCGTGCCCGGTCTGGATGGTTAAGGACCAGCCGTGGCCGGAAGGCGGTAAGGCGCTGGTGGCGGTTAACCTGGCCAGCGAAGAGAATTATCACGACGCGTTAAACGAAAAGCTGGTTAAAGAGACCCTCGAGCTGGCCGATCAGGTTAACCATACCGAAGTCCATCTGGTTGGCGCTTATCCGGTCACGCCGATCAATATCGCTATCGAGCTTCCCGATTTTGACCCAAGCATCTACAACGACGCAATTCGCGGTCAGCACCTGCTGGCAATGAAAGCGCTGCGGCAAAAATTCGGCATTGATGAAAATCGCACCCATGTAGAGAAAGGTCTGCCGGAGGAAGTGATTCCTGACCTGTCAGAGCATCTGCAGGCGGGGATTGTCGTGCTCGGCACCGTCGGGCGCACCGGGCTGTCGGCGGCCTTCCTCGGCAATACCGCCGAGCAGGTCATCGACCATCTCCGCTGCGATCTGCTGGTGCTCAAACCGGAACAGTATAAAACCCCGGTCGAAATGGATGACGAAGACGACGATTAATCCGCCGGCTAGCACTCCGTTCTCTCCCCCTGTCCCCCGCTCGCGCGGGGGATTTTTTTAGCGCCGGCCTGCCTCAGGTAAAAATAAAGGGCCTTTCGGCCCCGTCATCAGCAACATATAGACAGCAACAACGCTTTAATGGATACCTAAACGCCAGGCGTGATCGATCTCTTCTTTCAGCTCATTGGAAGAAAGCGACATCAAATCCGCAAATTCCAGCTCGAGAAGTTTGAATTTTTTCAGGTACTGCGCGGGGGTTAAAGCGGTTGGGTCACGACGCAGAAACTCGATGGCCATTTGCGTGGGAGTTAATTCGGTATCCATAATATCCTCAGAGTGATGAAAAAACAGGCTTAGTATAACACTCCCGGGTGCTGACTTTATGAGCAATTCATGACCTGACCGGATATATAAAAAAGCCGTCTCAGCAGAGACGGCTTCAGACTCAAACATTATTTACGGTCACAGGCTCATCACAGCGCTTTCAGAATAGCGTCAACGCTGGCTTTGGCATCCCCGAACAGCATATGGGTGTTCTCTTTGAAGAACAGCGGGTTCTGAACGCCGGCATAACCAGTATTCATCGAACGCTTAAAGACCACCACATTCTGCGCTTTCCACACTTCCAGCACCGGCATACCGGCGATCGGGCTCTTCGGATCGTCCTGCGCCGCCGGGTTAACGGTATCGTTCGCGCCGATAACCAGCACGGTGTCGGTATCGCTGAAATCATCGTTGATCTCATCCATTTCCAGCACCACGTCATACGGCACTTTCGCTTCCGCCAGCAGCACGTTCATATGCCCAGGTAAACGACCGGCGACCGGGTGAATACCAAAACGCACCTTGATGCCGCGCGCGCGCAGCCTTTCCGTGATTTCAGCCACCGGATACTGTGCCTGCGCGACCGCCATTCCGTAGCCCGGGGTGATGATCACCGAATGGGAGTTTTTCAACATTTCAGCGGTATCTTCCGCGCTGATTTCGCGGTGTTCGCCGACTTCTTCATCGCTACCGGTGGACGAGCCATCGGTGCCGAAACCGCCGGCAATCACGCTGAAAAATGAGCGGTTCATCGCCTTACACATAATGTAAGAGAGGATCGCCCCCGAAGAACCCACCAGCGCACCGGTGACAATCAGCAGGTCGTTGCTGAGCATGAAGCCCGCCGCCGCCGCCGCCCAGCCGGAGTAGGAGTTCAGCATCGAAACCACGACCGGCATATCTGCCCCGCCGATCGAAGCCACCAGGTGCCAGCCAAAGGCCAGCGCGATAACGGTCATCACCAGCAGCGCCAGCGCCTGGGTAGCGGTACTATCGGTACGGACAAACGCCACCAGCAGCAGGAAGGAGACCACCAGCGCCGCCAGGTTCAGCTTATGACGATGCGGCAACATCAGCGGTTTAGATGAAATCTTTCCGCGCAGCTTGCCGAATGCCACAATTGAACCGGTAAAGGTCACCGCCCCGATAAAGATGCCAAGGAACACTTCCGTCAGGTGAATATTCACCAGGATCTGTTCCATCCCCGCTTCGTGGTACAGGTAGCTGTTAAAGCCCACCAGCACCGCGGCCAGGCCAACAAAGCTGTGCAGCACCGCAACCAGCTCCGGCATTTCGGTCATTTCGACCTTCTTCGCCAGGCGGATACCAATTGCGCCACCGATGACCATCGCCAGAATGATCCACGCCACGTTGCCAGTATCCGGCCCCAGAATGGTCGCAATCAGCGCGATGGCCATCCCGGCCATCCCGAACAGGTTACCCTGCTTTGAGGTTTCGTGTTTTGACAGCCCCGCAAGGCTAAAAATAAACAGAATAGCGGCAACAATGTATGCAGCTGTAACTAATCCTCCAGACATGTGCTACCCCTTAGTTCTTGCGGAACATTTTCAGCATGCGCTGAGTGACGGTGAAACCACCAAAAATATTAATGCTGGCGATCAGCACCGCGATAAAGCTCAGGAAACTGACCCAGCCGCCGTGGCCGATCTGCAACAACGCTCCGACGACGATAATCCCGGAAATGGCGTTCGTCACCGACATCAGCGGCGTGTGCAGCGCATGAGAAACGTTCCACACCACGTAGTAACCGACCACGCAGGAGAGCGCGAAAACGGTAAAGTGGCCGAGGAATTCTTTCGGCGCCACGTTGGCGAGCCAGCCAAACAGAATAATCGCCAGCGCCATCAGCGCGTATTTACGCCATGGAGAGGCCGGTTTTTCTGCTTCTTTTGGCGCTTCCGCCGGTTTGGCCGCGGCCTGCGGCTGCGCGGAGACCTGAATCGGCGGCGCCGGCCAGGTCACTTCGCCTTCGCGCACGACCGTCACGCCACGCACCACCACGTCGTCAAAATCAATGGTGATGTTGCCGTCTTTCTCTTTGCACAGCAGCTTCAGCAGGTTGACCAGGTTGGTCCCGTACAGCTGCGAGGACTGGGTCGGCAGACGGCCCGGCAGGTCGGTATACCCAATGATCTTCACTCCATTGGCGGTGGTGACCACCTCGCCGGGTACGGTGTACTCACAGTTGCCGCCGTTCTGCGAGGCCAGATCGACCACCACGCTACCTGCCGTCATTGAGTCAACCATTTCGCGGGTGATCAGCTTCGGCGCCGGCTTACCTGGAATCAGCGCCGTGGTGACGATGATGTCGACCTCTTTCGCCTGCGCCGCAAACAGCGCCATTTCCGCTTTGATAAAGGCTTCGGACATGACTTTGGCATAGCCATCGCCGCTGCCCGCCTCTTCTTTGAAGTCCAGTTCAAGGAACTCGGCGCCCATACTCTGCACCTGTTCTTTCACTTCCGGACGGGTATCGAACGCGCGGACAATCGCCCCAAGGCTGTTCGCCGCGCCGATGGCCGCCAGTCCGGCAACGCCTGCGCCGATGACCATGACCTTCGCCGGCGGAACTTTCCCCGCCGCGGTAATCTGCCCGGTAAAGAAACGACCAAACTCGTGGGCCGCCTCGACAATCGCACGGTAGCCGGCGATGTTGGCCATGGAGCTCAATGCATCCAGCGACTGGGCGCGCGAAATACGCGGCACCGAATCCATGGCCATCACGTTGATATTACGGGCCGCGAGTTTCTCCATTAACTGTGGATTTTGTGCGGGCCAGATAAAGCTCACCAGCGTCGTGCCTGGATTGAGCAAGGCAATTTCATGTTCCTCAGGCGCATTGACCTTGAGAATAATGGGCGACTGCCAGACTTCGGCGCCATCCACAACCTCAGCACCAGCCTGAGCAAATGCTTCGTCATCGAAACTTGCCAGATGACCCGCGCCGCTTTCAACTGCGACGGTAAAACCCAGCTTGAGCAGTTGTTCCACCGTTTTCGGCGTGGCAGCTACACGGGTTTCATTGGCAAACCGTTCTTTTGGTACCCCGATACGCATAGTTTTCCCTTCCATCGGTTTTTGATGATGGTTTTCTTTTCTCACAGACGACGGTAAAGCGGCAAAAAGTGCCCTTTCTCTCCCTTCGGCTGAAAAAATGAAACAGTAACAAACTTTTTATAACCTACTGAAAATACCGATTGTGATCTACTGCGATAAAACAGAAATTTTGATTTTATTGGTAAAACTCACTGCGAACAGTGTCAGGCAGCAATATTTACCTTAATTTTATAGCCAGGCCTGATAATTCGCTTAGCTGAAGCGCTAATACGCCATTAATCGCCAGTTAGAACATCACATTAACATTACGTTAACTTATAAAAGTGGTATTGATTATCAATTTTGCTGGTCAAGAGGCTGTTTTTTCAACATATCGGAAAATTTTATATTATTGTGACGCACGTTTCGGGCGGTAAGCGAAAAATGACGCAGACAGTTACGCCTTTTAAATGCAATAATTGAGCGTTATCAGTCAACAACAATACCAGTACATGGTTTGCGCAAGGCAAAGGATTATTTTTATGAAGCTTAAGAACTCACTCCTGGCGTCTGCTCTTCTGGCTACAACCGCGTTGTCAGCCCATGCGGCGACCGAGCTGACTCCGGAGCAGGCGGCGGCGTTGAAGCCCTACGATCGCGTGGTGGTCACCGGTCGTTTTAACGCGATTGGCGATGCGGTCAAAGCCGTCTCCCGCAGAGCGGACAAAGACGGCGCAGCCTCTTTTTACGTTGTCGACACGTCTGATTTAGGCAACAGCGGTAACTGGCGCGTGACCGCCGACCTGTATAAAAACAACGCTCCGCAGGCGGATGCCCCGCAAAACCGGGTGATCAGCGGCGTGATGGAACTGCCGAAAGATCAGGCCGTCGAGCTGGAACCGTATGATACCGTAACCGTCCAGGGCTTCTATCGCAGCCAGCCGGAAGTGAACGACGCGATCGCCAAAGCGGCGAAAGCGAAAGGCGCGGCCTCGTTCTTTATCGTCCGTCAGGTTGACGCCAACCAGGGCGGCAATCAGCGCATCACCGCGTATATCTATAAAGCCGACGCGAAGAAACGCGTTCTGCAGAGCCCGGATGCGATTCCGGCAGATTCTGACGCAGGACGCGCGGCGCTGGCAGAAGGCGGCGCGGCGGCTAAAAATGTTGAAATCCCGGGCGTAGCAACGACCTCTGCCGTGGGCTCTGGTACCGGCGTGGGTCGCTTCTTTGAAACCCAGTCATCCAAAGGCGGGCGTTACACTGTCACGCTTCCTGACGGCACCAAAGTCGAAGAAGTGAACAAGATTACCGCCGCTCAGATGGCCCCGTTCGACAGCATCAAGTTCACCGGCAACTACGGCAACATGACCGAAATCTCTTATCAGACCGCGAAACGTGCGGCGAAGAAAGGGGCTAAGTACTACCACATCACCCGCCAATGGCAGGAACGTGGTGGTAACATCACCATCAGCGCCGATCTGTATAAGTAATCGCCTCTGAGCTGAACAAAAAGGCGGCATAATGCCGCCTTTTTGCTTTTTTTCACCCGCCGCCATTGCATGCGTACAAAACACTCCGTAAAATCCCGCGCCTTAGCGTAATCCTCCATTTTTATGCGATTTCGCCAAATAAATATTCTTTATTCACCGTCGTCACCTCGGGAATACAATGGAAAAGAGACTGGGCCTCAGCGCCTTGACCGCACTGGTACTGAGTTCAATGCTGGGCGCTGGCGTATTCAGCTTACCGCAAAACATGGCGGCGGTGGCCAGCCCATCGGCGCTGTTGATTGGCTGGGGGATTACCGGGGTCGGGATTTTATTCCTCGCCTTCGCGATGCTGCTGTTGACCCGCATTCGCGCCGATCTGGACGGCGGCATTTTCACCTATGCCCGCGAAGGCTTTGGCGAGCTGATCGGTTTCTGCTCCGCCTGGGGCTACTGGCTGTGCGCGGTGATCGCCAACGTCTCTTATCTGGTGATTGTCTTTGCCGCGCTCAGCTTCTTCACCGATACCCCGGACACCATTATCTTCGGCGACGGCAATACCTGGCAGGCGATCGTTGGCGCCTCGCTACTGCTGTGGGTGGTACACTTTCTGGTTCTGCGGGGAGTACAGACGGCCGCCGGGATTAACCTCATCGCCACGCTTGCCAAACTGATCCCTCTCGGCGCATTCATCGTTCTCGCCGTGGCGGCCTTCCGTCTTGAAACCTTCAGCCTCGACTTCAGCGGCCTGGCGCTCGGCGTACCGGTCTGGGAACAGGTGAAGAATACGATGCTGATCACCCTGTGGGTGTTTATTGGCGTCGAAGGCGCGGTGGTGGTTTCCGCCCGCGCGCGCAACAAACAGGATGTCGGGCGCGCCACGCTGCTGGCGGTCCTTTCCGCTTTGGTGGTTTATCTACTGGTAACCCTGCTGTCGTTAGGCGTTGTCGCCCGACCGGAGCTGGCCGGGATGCGTAACCCGTCGATGGCCGGATTAATGGTAAAAATGATGGGTTCGTGGGGGGAAGTGGTGATTGCCGCCGGGCTGATTATCTCGGTCTGCGGCGCCTATCTGAGCTGGACCATTATGGCGGCGGAAGTCCCCTGGCTGGCGGCCAGCCATAAAGCGTTTCCACAACTGTTTGCCCGGCAGAATAAAAACAATGCCCCGTCGGCGTCCCTGTGGTTAACCAATATCAGCGTCCAGGCGTCGTTGGTACTGATTTGGTTGACCGGTTCGGATTACAACACGCTGCTGACTATCGCATCCGAGATGATTCTGGTGCCCTATTTCCTCGTCGGCGCCTTTCTGCTGAAGATTGCCGTGCGGCCACTGCATCAGGCGGTGGGTATCGGCGCATGTCTTTATGGCTTATGGTTATTATATGCGTCGGGCCCTGTGCATTTACTGTTGTCGGTGGTACTTTACGCTCCGGGTCTTCTGGTTTTCCTGTACGCGCGCCGTACGCACCAGCACGATCGCATGCTTAAACGCCGTGAATTAGCCTTAATTGGTTTTTTGCTGGTTGCCGCTATCCCGGCAACGTGGATGCTGGTGGGGTAAGCGGTTGCCCTGCCGCTGAATTGAAAGGAGATACCCATGGATGTCCGACAGCCTCGCCCCATTCTGATTACCGGTGGAGGCCGCCGCATCGGCCTCGCGCTGGCGCACCATTTTCTCAATCAGCAGCAGCCGGTTATCGTCAGCTATCGCACGCACTACCCGGCCATTGACGTTCTGCGCGAAGCCGGGGCGCTCTGTCTGCCGGCCGACTTTAGCAGCGACGACGGGATTTTGACTTTCGCCGAAGCGGTGAAAACCCACGCCAGCGGTGGCCTGCGCGCCGTCATTCACAATGCCAGCAGCTGGATGGCGGAAAAACCGGGTATCCCCCTGACTACGGTGCTGGCCAGCATGATGCAGATCCACGTCAATGCTCCCTACCTGCTCAACCATGCGCTGGAAAACCTCCTGCGCGGTCACGGCCATGCCGCCAGCGATATTATTCATATCACCGACTACGTGGTGGAACGCGGCAGCGATAAACATATCGCCTATGCCGCCAGCAAAGCGGCGCTGGATAATATGACCCGCTCCTTTGCCCGCAAGCTGGCGCCGGAGATTAAGGTCAACGCCGTCGCCCCTTCGCTGATCATGTTTAATGAGGGCGACGATGCCGAATACCGTAAACAGGCGCTCGATAAGTCGCTGATGAAAATCGCGGCGGGTGAAAAAGAAATTATCGAACTGCTCGATTATCTGTTCACCAGCAGGTTTGTCACCGGGCGTTCATTCGCCGTGGATGGCGGGCGGCATCTGCGCTAGTGAAACCGGCTCCAGCCGAGGATCAGCAGCCAGGCACACAGGCTCCAGCACCCTACCGCGCCCGCCAGCGCTAACGGCAGGCGCATGATTCCGGTGAAGTACCATAGCGACAGCAGGTAGATAAAATAGGGAATGATTGACCACATGCCAAATACGATGGTCGTGCGTAGCGCTTCAATGCCGCGCTCGCTGGCGACGATGTAATGTGCAATCAGGGCAAAAGTCGGAAATAACGGAATTAACCCGGCGATATAATAGTTTTTGGTTTTGGAAAGTACGCCAATCAGTACCACCACCAGCGCCCCGAGCAGCGCTTTAATCAACAGCCCCATTCCTTTAGCCTTAACAGTGAAATAACGTGTTGAGCCAGCATAACGGAAGAACATTTGTTTATAAAAGATTAATGGCAGGCAGTCAGAGGGCGGTGTATGTTAATTCTTTTTCTTATACAAGTCAGATATGAATAAGATCGTTTTTGTTGAGGATGATCCCGAAGTTGGCGCCTTGATCGCCGCCTATCTCGGAAAGCACGATATGGACGTGGTGGTTGAGCCCCGCGGTGACCGGGCAGAAGAGGTGATTGCGCGGGAAAAACCTGACCTGGTATTACTGGATATCATGCTGCCAGGCAAAGACGGGATGACCCTTTGCCGCGATCTGCGCGGCCAGTGGCAAGGCCCCATCGTGTTGCTCACCTCGCTCGATAGCGATATGAACCATATTTTATCACTGGAAATGGGCGCCAGTGATTACATTCTGAAGACCACCCCGCCCGCCGTACTGCTGGCGCGCCTGCGCCTGCATCTGCGCCAGCACGTTGCCGTTCCCACGACCCATGCCCCGGCGGCCCTGACGCCGCATAAAACCATCACCTTTGGTTCGCTGTCGATCGACCCGGTTAACCGTCAGGTGTTACTCGGCGGCGAGAGCGTGGCGTTGTCGACGGCAGACTTTGAGCTATTATGGGAACTGGCCACCCACGCCGGGCAGATTATGGATCGCGATGCGCTGCTGAAAAACCTGCGCGGAGTCAGCTACGATGGGATGGACCGCAGCGTCGATGTGGCTATCTCTCGACTGCGCAAGAAGCTGCTCGACAGCGCCACAGAACCCTATCGGATCAAAACGGTGCGCAACAAAGGCTACCTGTTCGCCCCGCACGCCTGGGACAATTAACCGGTCGCGCAGGCGCTCAAACCGCTCCGTAAAGCCACCCAACGGTGGCTTTTTGCTGAACACACCGTCGGGTGAAAAAACGTGTTTTCTCCCAGCCCTGTGCTTTCAGTCTGACAACCTGCCGGTTTCCATGTGCGGACGTTTTGCTCAATCACGGACTGCGAAGGATGCCCTCGACAGCGATCGGGGTTCGTCTCTGCATCAGCGCCCTGGCGGATATACCCATGCCTCCATAGCGCCCTGAAGGTAAAAGACAGATAGTTAACACATTGATTTTTTAGGTGATATTTAATGAAAAAGCTGTTTGTGCAGTTCTACCTTCTGTTGTTTGTCTGCTTCCTGGTGATGACGATGTTGGTTGGCCTGGTGTACAAATTCACCGCCGAGCGCGCCGGCCGCCAGTCGCTGGACGACCTGATGAAGAGCTCGCTGTATCTGATGCGCAGCGAGCTGCGGGAAATTCCTCCCCGCGACTGGAGTAAGACGCTGAAGGAGCTGGATCTTAACCTGTCGTTCGATCTGCATATCGAGCCGTTGAGTAAATTTAAACTGTCGGAAAACTCGATGCAGCATCTGCGCGCCGGCGATATTGTCGCCCTCGATGACGAGTACACGTTCATCCAGCGTATTCCACGCAGTCACTATGTCCTGTCGGTCGGCCCGGTCCCCTATCTCTATTTTCTCCATGAGATGCGCCTGCTGGATGTGGCATTGATGGCCTTTATCGCCATCTCGCTCGCCTTCCCGGTGTTTATCTGGATGCGTCCCCACTGGCAGGATATGCTGCGCCTGGAGACCGCCGCTCAGCGCTTTGGCGAAGGACATTTTAGTGAGCGGATTCACTTCGACAGTATGTCCAGCTTCGAACGGCTGGGGGTGGCTTTTAACCAGATGGCCGACAACATCAATGCCCTGATCGCCAGCAAAAAGCAGCTGATTGATGGGATTGCCCACGAGCTGCGAACCCCGCTGGTGCGCCTGCGCTATCGCCTGGAGATGAGTGAGAATCTGACCGGGGCGGAATCGCAAGCCCTGAATCGCGACATCGGCCAGCTGGAAGCGTTAATCGAAGAGCTGCTGACCTACGCGCGGCTGGATCGTCCGCAGAATGAACTGAACCTGACCACCCCCGACTTCCCGGCCTGGATTGACGCCCATGTTGAAGAAATTCAGATGGTGAACCCCCAGCGCGCGGTGACGCTGCGCGAGGCGGTGGCCGGCGATTATGGCGCCCTCGATATGCGTCTGATGGAGCGCGTTCTGGATAACCTGGTAAACAACGCCCTGCGTTACAGCAACCAGCGTATTCAGGTTAGCCTGACGCTTCAGGGCTCGCGGGCCACGCTACAGGTTGAGGATGACGGTCCGGGTATCGATCCGGCGGAACGCGAGCGCGTATTTGAGCCGTTTGTCCGCCTCGACCCCAGCCGCGACCGGGCCACCGGCGGCTGTGGACTGGGGCTGGCTATTGTCCACAGCATTGCCCAGGCGATGTCCGGAGAAGTGAGCTGCGGCGCCAGTTCGCTGGGCGGCGCCCGGTTTAGTTTTAGCTGGCCAATCTACCACCAGCTGCCCAATTTTAGCTCTACCTGACCTCCTTGCGCAGGCGCTTCGGTCTGCGTATAGTTAAAAATCAAATAGTATGTTGTAACTAAGGTGATGGATATGGCCAGCTACGACCTCGTTGAACGCCTCAATGATACCTTCCGCCAGCTGGAGCGCGAGCTACAGGAACTTCAGCATAGCCTGCGCGCCTGCCGCCTGCTGGCCGCCCGGGTGTTCGCGCTGCCGGCCATCAGTAAAGAGGCGGAGCACCAGCCGCTGGAGACCATCAAGGTGGTTCAGCACATCGGTCAACCGGCGCTGGAAATGGCCCTGAAACACTACCGTCATCTGTTCATTCAGCAGCAATCGGAAAGCCGCAGCAGCAAGGCGGCCGTCCGCCTTCCCGGCGCCATTTGCCTGCACACCAGCCACGCGGAGCAGGCCGCAATCCGGCAGCAAATTAGCCATATCAATGCGCTGAAAGCCGCTTTCGAAAAAATTGTTACCGTCGATTCCGGCCTGCCCGTCGCCGCGCGTTTTGAGTGGGTACACCGCCATCTGCCAGGGCTGATAACCCTTAGCGCCTACCGCACCTTAACGCCGCTGTTTGATCCCAGCACCATTCGCTTCGGCTGGGCCAATAAACACGTGATTAAGAACCTCACCCGGGATCAGGTGCTGATGCAGCTGGAAAAGAGCCTGCAATCCCCGCGCGCGGTGCCGCCCTGGACGCGCGAACAGTGGCAGAGCAAGCTGGAACGAGAATACCAAGATATTGCCGCCCTGCCGCAGCGGGCAAAGCTGAAGATTAAACGGCCGGTGAAGGTTCAGCCCATCGCCCGCGTATGGTACGCCGGCGAGCAAAAACAGGTGCAGTACGCCTGCCCGGGGCCGCTGATTACGCTGATATCCGGCACCCAGGGGGTCAGCGTGCCGGATATCGGCGAGTTACTGAATTACGATGCGGACCATGTCCAGTACCGCTATAAACCGCAGGCGCAGTCGCTCAGATTGCTGATCCCGCGGCTGCACCTGTGGCTGGCTAGCGAGTAGCCATACTGCCGACCATCTCTTCCGGGCGCACCCAGCTATCAAATTCGGCTTCCGTCAGGTAGCCGAGCGCCAGCGCCGACGCTTTGAGCGTCAGCCCCTCTTTATGCGCCTTTTTGGCAATTTCCGCCGCTTTGTCGTAGCCAATATGCGTATTCAGCGCCGTCACCAGCATCAGGGATTCGTTGAGCAGCTGGCCGATGCGTTCGCGGTTCGGTTCGATCCCCAGCGCACAGTGCGCGTTAAAGCTTTCCATGCCGTCAGCCAGCAGCCGTACCGATTGCAGGAAATTATGAATCACCATCGGGCGGTAGACGTTCAGTTCAAAGTTGCCGGAAGCGCCGCCGATATTCACCGCCACATCATTGCCCAGCACCTGACAGCACAGCATCGTCAGCGCTTCGCACTGCGTCGGGTTCACCTTGCCGGGCATAATGGATGAGCCGGGTTCATTTTCCGGAATGGCGATTTCGCCAATACCGCAGCGCGGGCCGGAAGCCAGCCAGCGCACATCGTTAGCGATCTTCATCAATGACGCGGCCAGCCCTTTCAGCGCGCCGTGCGCGTGGACCAGCGCGTCGCAGGTAGCCAGCGCTTCAAACTTATTCGGCGCGGTAACGAACGGCTGACCGCTGATCGCCGCCAGCTCTGCCGCCACCCGTACGGCATACTCCGGGTGCGTGTTCAGCCCGGTGCCGACCGCGGTTCCCCCCAGCGCCAGCTCGCTCAGGTGCGGCAGGCTGTGCTCGATATGTTTCAGGTTATGCTCAAGCATCGCCACCCAGCCGGAAATTTCCTGACCCAGGGTCAGCGGCGTGGCGTCCTGCAGATGGGTACGACCAATTTTAACGATGTCGTTAAAGGCGATGGATTTATCGCTCAGCGTCTGTTTCAGCACGTTGAGCTGGGGAATCAGCTTGTCGCGCAGGGCGATAATGGCCGCCACGTGCATCGCCGTCGGGAAAACGTCGTTGGAGCTCTGGCTCTTGTTGACGTCATCGTTAGGGTGAATCTTACGTTCCATTCCCCGCACGCCGCCCAGCAGCTCGCTGGCGCGGTTAGCCAGCACCTCATTCATATTCATGTTGCTTTGCGTACCGGAGCCGGTCTGCCAGATGGCCAACGGAAACTCCGCGGGATGCTTGCCCGCCAGCACTTCATCGGCGGCCTGAATGATAGCCCCGGCCTTCTCTGCCGCCAGCAGCCCCAGATCCTCGTTAACCTTTGCCGCCGCGCGTTTGGTCAGCGCCAGGGCAGCTATCAGTTCGCCCGGCATTTTTTCCGTCGAGATGCGGAAATGTTCCAGCGAACGCTGGGTCTGGGCGCCCCAGAGTTTGTCGGCAGGCACCTCAATGGCGCCCATAGAGTCTTTTTCACTGCGATGCGTTGTCATTCCTGTCTCCTTGAATAAAAAAAGTATGCAATGTCGACAAGGCTCACCTGCTTTAACGCGTTAAGTATTGGTCAGATTTTTAATTTTTATTGCTCGTTCGTGCCGCTAAGCGGCATAAAAAACCGCCCCGGAGGGCGGCGATGATTATTTCACACAGCGT
>NZ_SMCV01000022.1 GCF_004342285.1 Klebsiella sp. BIGb0138
CCGGAGCTGATCTTCATCGCCACCGGTTCTGAAGTGGAGCTGGCGGTTGCCGCGTGGGACAAACTGACGGCCGAAGGGGTGAAGGCGCGGGTGGTCTCCATGCCGTCCACCGACGCGTTCGACAGGCAGGACGCGGCGTACCGTGAATCGGTGCTGCCGAAAGCGGTCTCCGCTCGTGTGGCCGTTGAAGCGGGTATCGCCGACTACTGGTTTAAATATGTGGGCCTGAACGGCGCCATCGTTGGCATGACCACCTTCGGTGAGTCTGCGCCGGCGGAGCTGCTGTTCGCAGAGTTTGGCTTCACCGTTGACAACGTGGTGGCGAAAGCAAAAACGCTGCTGTAGGCAGCACGCTTGCGCCCGTAGACGGCAACAGATTGTGCTACCCGCGGCAAACGGTTGCCGGTAGCCCCGTGACTTAGGTAAGGAGGGAATCAGCATGAACAAGCTTGTGATTGGCGTGAATACCGCGATGTTCGACGGTCTGGAGACTGATGTCGCATTTAGCACGATAAAAAAAGCCGGGTTTCGCTATGTCGAGCTGGCGTACAACCAGGGCTACGTTGGCGATATGCCCCCGGAGCTTTTTGGCGAGGAGAATGCCCGGCATATTCGCGAGCTGCTGGAGAAGCATCAGCTACGCACGCATTCGCTGGGAGCGACCATGAATATGGGCGCCGTGGATGCCGTTGCCCAGTTCACCCGGCGTATCCGTTTCGCCAGTATGATTGGCGCAAAATGGATCAACATCTGCGTTGGCAGAAGCGCCGACCGGGCGCGTATTATCGCCAACCTGCGTGAGCTTGCGCCGGTGGCCAGCGATCATGGCTGTGTGATATGCCTGGAAAACGGCGGCGATCCCAATTATGACGTCTTTCGTCTGGCCGACGATGGTTTTGGGCTGCTGGACGCCGTCGACAGCCCGGCGGTGGCCTTCAACGTCGATGCGGGCAATATCGTTTCGCTGTGCCCCGACGTCGACCCCATTGAGCAGGCTATCGCCATGCTGCCGGGGGCTCAGCACTGCCATCTGAAGGATCTGCAGGTACGCGATGGCGAAGTCCATTTCACGGCGATGGGGGACGGGCAGCTGAATTATGTGCCGATGCTGAAAGAACTGGAGGCCCGCGCGATCCCCTGTAGCCTGGAAATTCCTTTGCGCATGCACCGCCAGCGCGACAGCTATCCCGTACGCGGCGATTCACCAGTCGATCCCGCCCGTAGTCTTGAGGTGCTGATTCAGTCGCGTGAGAGGCTGGAAAAATGGCTTGGGTATCCTTTGCAGGAACGGTAAATAAAAGAGCGCCGGCGCTTAACCTACGGGTTGTAGAGACAATAAGTTTCTGGCGCATTTTATTTTCTTTGCAAATTGCAGGTTATTTTTTCATGCATTAAGAATGAACTTAAGACTATATCTCTGGTAACAGGGAGAGGAATAAATATCTGATGCATATTTCTATATTGTGTGATTAGCGTCGCACACGGCTTTTAGTAACTATGTTGTGATGCATGTATCATAAGTTCAGGTGTTGTTCTTTTGTTCGGTTAAATCAAAATCCGTAACTAATGTTCATAGAGTACCCAAGGTTCATAGATTAATTGCGTTTTATTTTTTTAACGATTTTTAAAACCGAAGGTTAATTATGTCTGACTCTACACTCACTCCGTCATCCAATGCAAAGAAGCCGACGAATTACCGTTGGGTTATCTTTGCAACTATGTTCTTCTTATTGGCTGTTAACCTGATGGATCGTATTACATTATCTATCGGAATGCCTTATATAAAAGAAGAGTTCGATCTTTCACCCACAACACAAGGTTTGATCCTTAGCAGTTTCTTTTGGTCTTATGCCCTGCTACAGGTACCGGGGGGGTGGTTACTGGATCGCTACGGTCCGCGTAAAGTGATCACCGGCGCGCTATTTGGCTGGGGCTTTTTCCAGGCCATTATCGGCCTGGCGACCGGCGGGATTAGCCTGATCCTTTCCCGTATTGGGTTAGGGGCGATGGAGGCACCGGTTTCCCCCAGCGGCGCGAAACTGAGCTCGACCTGGCTGACCCAGTCAGAGAGGGGACGCGGCGCGGTGATCATGGACTCCGGTAGTCCGCTGGGCGTGGCGATTGGCGGCATCATCGTCGCACACCTGATTGTGCTGCTGGACTCCTGGCGCGTTACCTTTGTGGTCGTCGGTCTCTTCACGATGCTGTTAGGCTTTGTGGCATGGCGAATCCTGCGCGATCGCCCCTCTGAACACCCAAAAGTGGATCAAAAAGAGGTGGCGTATATTGCGGCAGGCAATATCAACGGCGCCGCCGGGGTGGATGACGCCACGCCGACAAAGGGTCTGGGCATCAGCTGGTTTACCATGGTTGCCATCATGATTGGCCGCGCCTCCTGGGGCATGGTGTACTGGGGGCTGCTGACCTGGGGACCGAGCTACCTGGCGCAGGCGCAGGGTTTACAGCTGGCCTCTATCGGTAACTCCACGTTCCTCATCTTCATCATGGGGACGCTGGGATGCCTGTTTAGCGGCTTCTTCGCCGATTTCCTGGTGAAAAGGGGCGTTAGCCACAACGTGGCGCTGAAGAGCCTGCTTTCCGTGTCCGGTATCGTCGGGCTGTGCGTACTGTATGCTCTGGCAACGGTTACTGACCCTGAGCTTGCCGTTACGCTGCTCTCCGTCGCGGCATTCTTTATGATGTTCGGCAGCCTGTACTGGAGCTTCCCGGCTATTCTGGCACCGAAAGATCGCGTCGGCCTGATCGGCGGATTAATGAATATGGCAAACAGCTGCGCGGGTATTCTGGTGCCCATTCTGGTTGGCGTTATTCTGCAGGCTACCGGTAGCTATGAGAGCGTGCTGGTCTATTTTGCCGTCTGTGCCGGGTTTTATACCGTGGGGACCCTGTGCATTAACTTTAATAAGTTACCGCTCAGTAACGGGAAATTGTCGTTCCAGAAATAAATATTCCCGGCGTATTAAGAGTATTGCTACGCAAAATCATTATTAAATACAGGATTCTGTTATGCCAGTGATATTACGAGTGGATAAGGTACCGCCGTCGTTAGCGGAAGAGCTGGCGCGTGACCATACCTTGTATGAATACAGCAAATTATCAGCCGAAGACCTGCAGGCCATTGCCGGGGATATTCAGGTAATATTATCCAGTGGGGAGTCGAAAGTTGAATCCTCATTGATTGAGCAGTTACCGGAATTAAAACTAATTGCTGTGTTTGGTGTCGGCTACGACGGCGTGGATATCCACGCCGCCTTTTCACGAAATATTCAGGTGACTAACACACCGGATATTTTAACCGATGATGTTGCCGATCTCGGGATTGCCCTGATGTTGAACGTATCGAGGAGGATCAACGGCGCGCAGAAATTTATTGAACGCGGAGGCTGGCTATCCGGCGCTTACCCCCCGTCAACCAAGGTCAGCGGCGGGCGGCTGGGCATTGTGGGTTTCGGCCGCATTGGCCGGGCGGTTGCCCGACGGGCGCAAGGTTTTGCCATGCGCATTGCCTGCTTTGACCGCAATCCCGTTAACAGTAGCGAGGTCACGTATTACGCCGATCTACTGGAACTGGCGAAAAATAGCGATGTGCTGATGGTCTGCGCCAGCGCGGGCAAGGAGAGCCAGAAGCTTATCGATCGCGAGGTGCTCGCCGCGCTGGGCGCGAATGGGATCTTAATCAATATCGCCAGAGGCAGCGTGGTGGATGAGGAGGCGCTGGTCGCAGCGATAACTCAGGGTACGCTTGGCGGAGCGGGACTGGATGTTTTTGCCAACGAACCGCATATCCCGCCGGCATTGCTCAACCGTGATGAGGTCGTGATCACGCCGCATATCGGCAGCGCGACCCGGGCCACGCGCGCGGCGATGGCGAAACTGGTGATTGATAACATTGCGGCATTTTATGCCGGCGAGGCATTGCTGACGCCGGTGCCGCCGCCGCGCTAAGCGAACGGTCTGGTATTCTGCGGGTAAAGAAAAAGGGGGCCTTTGCGGCCCCCTTGCTTATCTGCGTAAGGGTTAGCGCAGCGCTTCGCGCCAGGCGCTTTGCAGGAACTCACGACACTGTCGCTCATTATCCCACAGGTCATCCTGGTCGGTGGTGCGCATTTCAACGGCCAGCGAAATCGGGCCGAGTTCCTCAGGCAGAGCGAGGTGTAGTGCGGTTCTGATGATTTGCGCCGCGGTGACGGTCGTCAGGAAGCCCGGCGCGCCGAATTTCATATGGTAATCGCCATATCCCTGCGCCTGCGGATCGAGAATGGCGTTAGCCAGATGAAGCTGTGAAATCAGCGGCGCCGCCGTCGTTAGCGATTCGATAAGATCTTCTTCGTTTAGCGCGACGTGGGCGCTGTCCCAGGCAAGATACAGTTTTGGACAGTCTGGCCGCAGCGCCTTCATCCATTCTACGGTTTCGCCAGTGGGGCCGATAAGCTGACACTTGTGCGCAAAGCGATCGAGCGGTTCAACCTGCAGCAGCATGTTGTCATACTGCCTGACGGTTTCGCCAATGCGCACCAGCGCCTCGGCAAAGCCCTTTTTGGCCTCTTCGCGGCGGGCGTCGCCGGGGTCGGCGCCGCTGACCAGCGACAGTTTGCGGGTACCGCAGTCGGCCGCCAGGTGGACCAGTTCACAGGCGCGACGGATCGATCTTTCACGTAGCGCGGGATCCAGACTGCTGAGGTTGAGGTTGTCTTTCAGCAGTTCAAAGGTGAGCCACTGGGTCACGCTTAACTGATTCTGTTCTGCTAGCGTGCGGATAGTCCGGGCTATCTGCGGTTGATGAATAATGCCGGTTTCAAAACCGCGGTAATAACCAATACCGGCGATTTCACGGATGACGTGCAAAAGCGCGCTTTCATCGCCGGAGAGCGGGAAAAATAGCTCGGCAATATGTGCGGAAGGGTACAATTCGGTCGTCATGATGCTCTCGCTGCCTCCTCATAAAAGAGAAAAGAGTACGTCTGATGTGCGGTTGCGGTACGTACGGGATGTGATGTTGCTGGTAGTGAACATTTTAATGATCATTGAACATATGAACAAACATTGAGCGCGGGTTATGTCATAATTTTGACCGCGATCGCACTTTGCTCTCTGCGGTAAAGTCAGGAGATATGAGCTAAATATTGTTTTAAATAAGGTGGTTATTATTTATTTTGCGCCGTGACCTGCGGAGGCGCTCGCGTTCAATGCTATGGTTCAAGAGTTATCATAGTGCGCAAAAGTTTGATCGTGGCGGCAGGTGGCCTACTCAGCGGGCGGGTGAAAAAGGGACGGCCGTCAGGAGGCTGAGGCCGTGCTCAAACGCAGGGTCAGGGGGTCTCTGATTTGATGAAATCGACAAAGGCCCGCAGCGTGGCCGGTAGCTGGCGACGACCGGGATAATACAGAAAATGGCCGGGGTAGGTCGGGCACCACTCTTCAAGGACGCGGATTAACTTCCCTTCTTTCAGCAGCTGCGCGACCTGCGATTCAAAAGTAAACGCGATGCCCGATCCTGCCAGCGCGGCGGGGATAGCCAGCTCCTGGGCGCTGATTGTCAATCTGCCCGGTACCTCAATGGTTTTCCGTATGCCGTCACGCTCAAATTCCCAGTGGTAGTAGCGCCCGCTCTCAAAGCGCAAACGGATACAGGGCAAATGGCGTAGCTGCTCCGGTTCAGCGGGAATGGGGTGGCGTCTGAAAAAATCGGCTGAAGCGACATAGGCGCTGCGTATCGGGGGGCCGAGAGGAATGGCAATCATGTCCTGAGCCAGCGATTCCCCCAGCCGAACGCCGGCATCAAACCCTTCGGAAACCATATCGACAAAACCGTTCGCGACGACGACCTCCACGCTGGCGCCGGGATAGACGGCGAGAAAGCGCGTCACCAGAGGTATCAGTACCATTTGCGAGGCCGCGTGCGAGGCCGTAATACGCAGCTGCCCCGAGGGGGTATCGCGAAAGGTATTCAGATCCTCCAGCGCGTCATCGACATCGCGAAAGGCCGGCATGATGCGGGAAAAGAGTCTTTCTCCGGCTTCCGTCAGGGCGATGCTGCGGGTTGTGCGATTAAACAGGCGCAGATTAAGCCGCTCTTCTATCGCTCGCAGGGAGTGGCTTAATGCCGAAGGCGTGCAGCCAAGCTCGTCGGCGGCCCGACGCAGGCTTTTATGGCGCGCGATAGCAAGGAACACGCCGAGTTCATGATAGCTAATACGGTTCATTGATGAATTTTGCTCAGTACTCTATGGAGGAAACGGCGGATTATCTCAACAAACAGAGAGTGCCATACTTCATTGCGCAAATGAAGGCGCGGGCGGCGTCCCGATCGTGGAAAAGGGTCGATGGCAAACCCGCGGATGGAAAAGCCTTATTGCACCCGTATCCGTAAATGTAGCGACGAGCAGGAGAGAAAGCGATGAGTAAACTATGGTTCATTACAGGCGTCAGCAGCGGACTGGGCAAAGCGATTGCTCAGGCCGCTCTGCAGGCGGGCCACCGCGTGGTGGGCACCCTGCGTACCGAAGAGCAGCGGCAGGCTTTTGCCGATCTCCTTCCCGGCCGCGCCTATGGCGTGTTGCTTGACGTCACCGACGATGCTGCCGTGGAGTCGACCGTTGCGCGTATCGAGCGTGAAGTCGGGCCGGTAGAGGTTCTGGTCAACAACGCCGGCTACGGCGTGGAAGGGGCGGTGGAAGAGACCAGCATGGCGCAATCCCGTCATCAGTTTGAGGTCAACTTCTTTGGCGCCCTGGCGGTCACGAAAGCCGTACTGCCCGGTATGCGCGAACGTCGGCAGGGGCATATTATCAATATCACCTCAACCGGCGGGCTGATGGCTTTTCCTGGGCTTGGGGTCTATAACGCCAGCAAACACGCGCTGGAAGGGCTGACGGATGCCCTTGCGCAGGAAGTCAAAAATCTGGGGATTAAGGTTACCGCCATTGAGCCGGGACCGTTCCGTACCGACTGGGCCGGGCGTTCGATGGCCAGGGCAGAAACGCGGATTGACGATTATCAGGCCACCGCAGGCGCGATGCGTGAGGCGCTGGCGCAGCGAAACGGTAAGCAGGCGGGCGATCCGGCCAGGGCCGGGGCGATTCTGGTCGACCTGGTGAAACAGGAGAATCCGCCGCGTCGACTGGTGCTGGGAACGATGGGTTACAAACAGATTGGCGGCAATCTGAGCGCGCGTCTCGCGGAGCTGGTGAACCATGCTGATATTTCATTAAGCGCTGATTTCCCGCTCGGGGAATAGTGTCCCCGGTCCCCATCGCCTCTGTTAGCCGGGCGATGAAGGAGAATGGCGCAGCGAGGGGGAGGGAACCGCTTCGCTTAGGCGATAATCCGCACGTCGACCGGGGTTGAGCGCAAACGTCAATGCAAACGACGGATAGGGCGTGCTAGCGGGCTGAGCCAACCTGAAGCACGCGAGTGGCTACGCTGCGGTTCATGCGTCGCTCTGCGGCAAGTATTTTTTACGCGCCAGATCTCCCGGAGATTGCTTCAAAAAAATGACCGTATTTGTTATATTGTTGTTCATTGCTTATTCACCTCTGCGGCGCCAAAAAGAAAAAGATTCGCCGCAACCCAGGAAGATAAAATGTTAGATTATCGCTTCCCGACGGCTTTGCAGATGGTTCTCAGCGTAGCGATGGCGGAGCAGTTGGGTCAACGCTCGACAAGTGCGATTCTGGCCTATGGCCTGGAAGCCAATCCGAGCTTTATCCGCAAATTAATGGTTCCGCTCACCCGCGATGGCATTATCGTCTCCACGCTGGGCCGCAACGGTTCCATTCATCTTGGCCGCCCGGCGGAACACATTACCCTGCGCGATATCTACGTTTCCGTGATTGAAGATAAAAAGCTGTGGGCATCGCGTCCCGAGGTGCCGGCCCGCTGCGTGGTTAGCGCCAACGCCTGCTGGTACTTCAAATCCATCGCCGATGAAGCGGAGCAGGCTTCTCTGGATGTATTAGCCCGCCATACCGTGGCAAGCGCGCTGGAAAAGGTAAAACAGGCCGATACCAGCGGCTGCGACCCGCTGCCGGAACTGGATGCCCTGTATAAAAAAGCGCATTAATCTTTCCTTTAGCGCAAAAAAAACCGCCTTCACCGAAGGCGGTTTTTTGTTGTCTGCGGCCGCTTAAGCCGGCAGCACTTCTGCTGCCGGTTTGCCGCGAGCGACGAACTTACGCAGCGTGACGTAGAACACCGGCGTCAGGAACAGACCAAATAGCGTCACCCCGAGCATACCGGAGAACACCGTAATTCCGGTAACGCCGCGGACTTCCGCGCCCGCGCCGTGGCCGAGGATCAGCGGGATCGTCCCGGCAATAAAGGCGATGGAGGTCATTACGATTGGACGCAGACGCAGGCGGCAGGCCTCCAGCGCCGCTTCCATGATCCCTTTCCCCTGCAGTTCCAGCTCGCGGGCAAACTCGACGATCAGGATGGCGTTTTTACAGGCCAGCCCCATCAGCACCACCAGACCAACCTGTACGAACACGTTGTTATCGCCGCCGGTTAGCCAGACGCCAAACAGGGCGGACAGCATGGTCATCGGGACGATAAGGATCACCGCCAGCGGCAGCGTCCAGCTCTCATACAGCGCCGCCAGCACCAGGAATGCCAGCAGTACCGCCACCGGGAAGACAATCAGCGCCGTATTGCCCTGCGTGGCCTGCTGGAAGCTGAGGTCGGTCCATTCAATATTCATCCCGTTTGGCAACAGCTGTTTAGACATCGCCTCCAGTTGGGTCATCGCCTGGGCGGACGAGAGCACGCGAGGATCGGCATCGCCGATCAGATCCGCCGCCGGATAGCCGTTGTAGCGGATCACCGGATCCGGCCCGTAGGTGGTGCTGATATTCACCATGCTGCCGATCGGCACCATCTCGCCCTGATTATTGCGGGTGCGCAAATTCGCAATATCTTCCACGCTGTCGCGGAACTGTCCGTCGGCCTGCGCCATCACGCGCCAGGTGCGGCCGAACTGGTTAAAGTCGTTGACGTAGGACGACCCCAGATAGGTTTGCAGCGTGCCGAACAGATCGGTCAATGACACGCCCTGCGCCTTCGCTTTGTCGCGATCGACCTGTACATCCAGCTGCGGGACGTTGGCCTGATAGGTGGAGATCGGGAAATGCATCCCCGGAGTCTGCATTATCGCGCCGGACATGGTGTTAACCGCATTTTGCAGCGCGCCGTAGCCGAGGCCGGCGCGATCCTGCACGTACAGCGAATAACCGGAGCCCTGGCCCAGTCCCAGGATCGGCGGCGGCAGAATAGAGAAGCCGAAGCCCTGCTGGATTTGCGCGATTTTGGCGTTGATCTCGGCGTTAATTTCCGCCGCGGAATGTTGACGCCGATCGAACGGCTTCAGGCCAAAGAACACCGTCCCGGTATTCGGCGTGTTGGTGAACTGCAGCGCGTTAAGTCCCGGAAACGCTACCGCATAATCCACGCCTTCGGTATTCATGCCGATTTCGCTCATTTTGCGGATCACCGCATCGGTGCGCGCCAGCGAAGAGCCTTCCGGCATTTTCACGCCGCCAATCAGGTACAGCTTATCCTGGGTGGGAATAAACCCGCCGGGCACGGCTTTAAACATCACCCCGGCGGCGCAGAGCAGCAGCACATACACCACAAATACCGCGCCGCGTCGTCCGAGCGTTTTGCCGACCAGCCCCTGATAACCGTTCGAGCTGCGGTGGAAGAAGCGGTTAAACGGGCGGAAGATCCAGCCGAACAGACGGTCGATAAGTCGGGTAGGGAGGTCTTTCGGCGCATCGTGCGGTTTCAGCAACAGGGCCGCCAGCGCCGGAGAGAGCGTCAGCGAGTTAATGGCGGAGATCACCGTTGAAATCGCGATGGTCACCGCAAACTGTTTGTAGAACTGACCGGTTACCCCGGAGAGAAACGCCATCGGCACGAACACCGCGCACAGCACCAGGGCGATGGCGATAATCGGCCCGGAGACTTCCCGCATCGCCTGGTGTGCCGCCTGCAGGGGGGCCAGCCCCTCTTCGATATTACGCTCGACGTTCTCCACCACCACGATGGCGTCGTCCACCACGATACCAATGGCCAGCACCAGCCCGAACAGGCTCAGGGTGTTAAGTGAGAAGCCAAGCAGGTAGAGAATGCTGAACGTCCCCACCACCGAGACCGGCACCGCGATCAGCGGAATAATCGACGCGCGCCAGGTCTGCAGGAACAGAATCACCACCAGGACGACCAGTACCACCGCTTCCAGCAGGGTTTGTACCACCGCGCGAATGGAGTCGCGCACAAAAACGGTGGGATCGTAAGGGGCGGCCCATTGCATATCTTCCGGGAAGCGAGTGGACAGCTCGTTCATTTTGGCCCGCACCGCGTTAGACAAATCGATGGCGTTGGCCCCCGGCGACTGGAAGATACCAATCCCGACCGCATCTTTATTGTTAAGCTGCGAGCGCAGCGCATAGCTGCCTGAGCCCATTTCTATCCGCGCCACGTCGCGCAGGCGTACCAGCGAGCCGTCCTGTGCCGTTTTGAGAATGATATTGCCGAACTCTTCTTCCGTGTGCAGACGCCCCTGGGCGTTAATCGAGATCAGGAAGTCGCTCTCTTTCGGCAGCGGCTCGGCGCCAAGCTGCCCGGCGGAAACCTGGACGTTTTGCTCCTGCATCGCCGTCACCACATCGGAGGCGGTCAACCCGCGCGCCGCCACCTTGTTGGGATCCAGCCAGATGCGCATGGCGTATTCGCCGGCGCCAAAAATCTGGATTTGGCCGACGCCGGGCAGGCGCGCCAGTTCGTCCTTCACTTTTAAGGTGGCGTAGTTGCGCATATACAGCGAATCATATTTCCCGTTGGGCGAAAACAGATGTACCACCAGGGTGAGCGTCGGCGACTGTTTCTGGGTGGTAATCCCCAGCCGGCGTACATCTTCCGGCAGACGCGCTTCGGCCTGCGATACGCGGTTTTGCACCTGAACCTGCGCCTGATCGGGGTCGGTACCCGGGCGGAAGGTGACGGTGGTGACCAGTACGCCGTCGGAACCGGCGACGGATTTCATGTACATCATGTTTTCAACGCCGTTGATTGCTTCTTCCAGCGGCGTCGCCACGGTTTCGGCGATCACTTTCGGGTTAGCGCCCGGATACTCCGCCCGTACCTGCACGCTTGGCGGTACGACGTCCGGATATTCGCTGACCGGCAGTAGCGGAATGGCGATTAAGCCGGTGATAAAAATCAGAATCGACAGCACCGCGGCGAAAATCGGCCTGTCGATAAAAAAGCGGGAAAAGTCCATGCGTCGGATTCTCTGGTAAGGGATCAGTTAAGGGCGGTGCTGGCGGTCATGGCCACGGTTTTCGCGTTAACCGGCATACCCGGCATAAACACTTTTTGTAAACCATCGACGATGACGCGATCGCCAGGGTTCAGCCCCTGCTGCACGATGCGTAAACCGGCGGCCAGGCGGCCAGGCTTGATATCGCGACGCTGCGCTTTACCCTCTTTATCGACGATGTAAACGTATTTCCGGTCCTGATCGGTCAGGACCGCTTTATCATCGATCAGCGTGGCTTTAAATTCGGCGCTGCCCGGCAGGCGCACGCGGGCAAACAGGCCCGGTATGAACTGGCGCTGGGCGTTGTCCAGCAGCGCCCGCATCCGGATGGTGCCGGTGCTCGGCGTTAACTGATTATCGAGAAAATCGACTTTACCTTGATGGGGGTAGCCGTCCTCGCCGACGAGGCCAATCTCGACCGGTAGCGCCAGGTGGTTACTGGAAGCGCCCTGGCCGCTGCGGGCGAGGTTTTGGTAATGAAGATAGGTCGACTCATCGACGTCAAAGTAGACGTAGACCGTCTTCTGTGAGACCAGGGTGGTGAGCACGCTGGCGCTGTCGCCTGCGGTCACCAGGTTACCGCTGGTGATCAGCGCGCGGCTGGCGCGGCCATCGATAGGTGCGGTGACTTTGGTGAAATCAAGGTTAAGCTGGGCGGCGTCGACTGCCGCCTGCGCGGCGCGAATATCGGCCTGAGCCTGGGTGGCGGCCGAACGGCGCTGCTCCCACTCTTCACGGGAGACGACGTTGGTGTTGACTAATTTATCGGTACGGCTGGCCTCGCTGCGCGCCAGGCTGGCCTGCGTTTTAGCTCTCGCCAGCGTCGCCTGCGCCTGTTCCAGCGCGGCGCGATAGGTTCTGTCATCGATAGTAAACAGCACCTCGCCCTTTTTCACTTCCTGGCCGTCGGTGTAATTCACTTTGTCGATGTAGCCGGAGACGCGTGGGCGCAGCTGAACGCTTTCCACCGCCTCAATCCGGCCGTTAAAGCTATCCCACTGGCTAATGGATTTCACCACCACGTCGGCAGCGCTGACGGTGGGGGCTTGCGGCGCGGCGTTTTGCGCAGCGCTGTTGTCGCAGCTGGCAAGCAGCGCGGCGATGAGTGCGCTCCCCAATAAGCGCAGATAAAAGTTAACCCAAGGTTTTTGCAGGCTCATTATTTTTATTCCGGTAATTGTAGCCGCCGGGCAAGACGCAGCGAAGGATGCCGCGCCACTTCCTTTGTCCGGGCTGGCTTAAGGCCATTTGTGTCGTTCATCGCCACAAAACTGTAACAGTCACGAATACACTATCGCGGCGATTGTAGGAAGGCGCTAAACTAAGTGCAAGAATAATTGTTGCACTTTATGTGCTGTTTCCGCCGCAGGAGAAAGACATTTTTCTGCCAGGGATTTTAATGCAACAATAAAACTTGCAATTCATGCAAAAGCGGGCCACCTTTAAATGCAATAGACAAAGATACTTTTTAGCGATCGGCGCAGGGGGACCCAATATGAGCACAGACGCATTTATTCATGATTTACTCGACTGGATTGATAACAACCTTGAAAGCCGTCTCGACATCAACACCGTCTCCCGGCGGGCAGGGTATTCGAAATGGCATCTCCAGCGGATATTCAAAGAGCACACCGGCTATCCCCTTGCCGAATACATTCGCGCCCAGAAGCTGCAAAAATCGCTCGAGCGCTTAACCCATAGCGACGAGCCGATACTGAACGTGGCAATCGCGCTGGGCTTCGACTCCCAGCAGTCCTTCAACCGCAGCTTCAAGCGCCAGTACGGCCAGGCACCGGGCGTATGGCGCCGTAGCATGGCCGCGGCGCCATCATGCCAGCGTTCCAGCTGAGGATGGAGCGAGGGCTCATCAGCAAGTTCAGGCTTAACGGGATACACTGAGGGCGCAAAAAAGCCCGCCGGGCTTGCGCCATATCAAAGAGATAAGCAGGGATGAGTAAGTGAAGAGTAGACTCTTCACATTGGATCAATGTCTGTACCTTCAGAAGGCTCAGCACTCTAGTGAAAATTGCGTCATCGAATTTTCTCAGGCGCAGGAGTGGCCGAGATTGTCAGGTATTTTTTCAGTCCAGCTTCTCGTTTCACACCCATCGGATCTGAACCAAAAGGAAGCCTCAAGCGTGGTGAGTCGACGGTTTTGCTTGTCCAGAGAGAATCACCAATGAATCTGAAATTGATGCTATCCGCTGTAACAGATAATCCCTCAAAACTTCCCGTCGAGTACTCATTACCCAAACGAACGATCTCCTTAATTAAGTTATGTTTAGAAAGAAAAAGACCGGCTGTTGCCGGTCTGAGGTCGGTTAAGCCGCTGCGGGTTTGTCTTCCTGTAGCTACTTCGAAGAAAGGGCAAGTCTGCGCACGGTCATCAGGAAATCGAATGGGGTTGAATCCCACAACTCAGGTGAAAAATCAAATCCATACCGGCTTTTGAACTCCTTATCCAACCTGTCTCCGTAAAGCTCAAGGAAAGAATCGACCTCTTCGGCTAACTCTTTTAACATCCAATTGGGGGCTGTTTTTTTATAGAGTTCAATAGTGCCCTCAATAGTATCCTCTCCCTCATTTATGAGGTCATGATCCTGATTGAAATAACCCTGAATCAGCTGATCAAGATGATAGAAACTTTGCATAATCCACCTGTCCTATGGGGTCGGGAATGCTGTAAGGATATAGTAAGGTTTTCCGTTATACTCTTGCAGTTCGATAACAATCCTCACTCCACGCATGCTGATGCGCTGTGTGCTGCCTCGCGTGAATCCATATCCAGCCCCCAACCCGTTCGGGCCGATACAACACAGACTGGATGGTGCGGCAGAAAGAGCTGCTGTACAGCGCTCCGCTTGGCCTCAATAGTCGACTGTTGGCCATGAGAGGGCGTATTGCTGGTGGTATTCCACTGATGGCAAGGCTCGGCCTTGTCAGCCTGATTAACAACAAACAGCACCCGGTGCTGATACTCCAGCATCACCTTGCGATAGAAGTGTTCATCCACGGACAGTGCCCGATCATCAGCTTTGATGACCCATAACACCAAATCCAACTCGGGTAGGATGCGACGATACAGTGCGGTATATTCTTCATCGCGTTGCTCGCTTTCACCCACACCCGGCAAATCAATAATCATCAAGCTGTGATCGCCATTGCGAAGCCGGAAGCGCAGCACATCACGGGTGCAGGAGTCAACATTACTGACAGGTGTTACCTCTCCCTAGAAGAGAGCATTACAGAGCGACGACTTACCAGTCCCTGTTTTGCCCATAATACCTATCACAGGTTCGTACTGCGTCAGGCTACGAAGACGTTCAAGAATATGGTTGCGGATAGTGTGAGGGAGAGAAGCCAGCGGCTCCTCAATAGCCTGAAGGCCTTTAGATTTATTCATACAGATATCTCGGCGTGAAAACAAAAATTTACGCAATCCGGTCAGGATGAGAGGGGACTCACCATGATGATATCTATTTGAAATTATTTAAAATACTAGTCTTAAGTCAGCATCTATAGTTGTAATGATTTCAGAATGTTGGTGCTAATGGTCTGCTCTGTTTAGTTCTTGGGAGACAGATCAAGCCTCATGAATAACTTTGAAGTAGAATAATAGTACTTATTGTAATGAATTTTCTAAAGAAAATGACCATGCAAAAGTATATCTCTTATCTGAGAATGCTTGAATAGAGAAGATGAAATGCCATGGGATACAAGAAACGTAATCAATCAGGTGCTGGCTCACATGCGGGGCGAGGGTTTCGATACCAAGATGCGGTAGGAGTATGGTTGGCGCTTCGCTGTTGGAGCCAAGAGCTTTCCTATGGTCTTGTTATTCCTGAGGGGCGAGATGATTACGAATTAAAGGGCATAAATTCTTCTGCACTTTTTCAAGTTAAGTCCCGTCGTGATCACATGGGGTTATTTCCGGTTAGCGATGTTGTAGGTTTTGTAAGGGCGCTATGGAACCGTTATGAAGCATCTTCTGATCCAAGTATAGAACTTAACCTGATCCTTGAACGTCCTATTATACACGGGCCAAAAACAGATTATGTCCTAACTGAGCATTCAGGTTTAGTTGATGCTCTGCAGGGAGATGCTTGCTGGCAATTACTTTCATCCCGTACCCACATCTGGATTGTTGCTGAACCTGCGGAACAAGCAATTGAAACCATCAGTGATACATTTCCCTGTGCACCAGTGGCCGCACAAGTTTACTACGGCGAATTGCTAAACCATATTGGTGGTTTGGCAGATGAGAATGGGATGGTGAAGGACGGAAGGTATGAAGGATTGGCTATATCCGATGTCGAAGCTATTTTACGTCGAATGGAGCCTGTTCTTGATGTGGCGAGTATGGAAATTGCTCTACGTGAAGGATATTGCGATACTATTGATTTTATTACTATTGTAGACGATCCTGCATTTTATCTGGGAATGAATACACGGCCTGCTCATCTTGCCGCAGGCCTTGTCGTGGAAAGACCTGCAGCACGCAGCGAAGTTTTGAAGATGCTGGAAACTCAAAAAGCCGCTCTAATCGTTGGTCAGTCGGGTACTGGAAAATCAGCACTTATGTGGGAAGTGGCACGAGCCAGTCGACATACAGTTCGTTGGTTTGAGATTACGCGAGGCTACAGCTCCGATGCCCACATTCTTATCCGCTTTACCCGTTCATTGAGAGCATCCTCTACAGCGCCCGTTGGTTTTATTTTTGATGATGTGGGTAAAGGGAAAGCTGATATATGGGATGGTTTGCTACGTGAGGCAAGAGCCGGAAGCGGCATTCTTCTACTTGGTTCAATCAGAGAGGAAGATGCTTTTATGCTGACAACCCGGTCTCTTGCCGGAGAGGTCCGTCCAACCATGGAGGAAGATGTCGCTGAACGAATTTGGCGACAGCTTTCTCATCAGAATCATACTACATGGGCAGGCTGGCGAGAGCCTTGGATACAAAGTAACGGACTTTTACTTGAATACACGCATATCCTCACTCGAGGTGAGAGGCTTGAAATTGTTCTTGGGGAACAGATAGATAGTCGACTTAGGGAGGCCAGGGATGCTGAATTAGCTATTCTTCGTATTACCTCCTTGGCTGGGGCCGCAGGGGCTATGGTTGATATTAACCGTTTGGCAGAAGTTTTAGGTCTATCTCAGAACGATCTTTCCAGAGCACTACGGCGGCTCATTGACGAACATCTGATATCCGAACCACAAAACGGTTTCTTGAGAGGGTTACATCAGCTACGTTCTGCGGCTATATTCCGCCTTTGCCATAAATATCCCCCACCAACACTTTCGCACACCATCGCAGAAGCAGCGCTTGTCGTTCATCATTCGAATCTGGATACCTTGGCGGCATATGTCATTATTCATTATCCGAAAGCTAAAGACATTTTTATTAAGGCGATTGCGACTCGAATCGAACGTGAGTGCGAACCAGTAACGCTAATTGCCGCCCTTTCAGGTTTAGGTCAGGCACATATTGAGATGACGCTGAGAGGCTGGATCCCTGAAGCACGGACCCTAGGCCTAGAATCAACTCAGATTACTGGCGTTGTTATGTTCGCCATTGCTGATGCGGATCTTTCGAATAATATTTTTCCTGAACGTATAAAAGATTCAATGCGGCTGTTGCAAACTCGCTCTATGGTAGACCCTAGACTGGCTTTATTTACCCAACTTTCATCTACTGCGATTAAGAAGATAATATCAGCGTCTGCGGCTCCTAATCTTCGAGCACTTTTAGGAGCTTTGTTGGGCATAGATATTCCAGTAAATATTCGACAACTTATAGCTGATTTTACGCCTGGCTTTGACGGACTGGATCTTGTGGCTATTGCAGATCTACTTGGTGTGGCTCGGCTCATCGACCCTGGTATTCCACTTGCTTGGTTAAGTAATTATTCTCCAGAGTATTTAATTGCGCGTATTCCACGAGAAGTGCCTTGGGCTGGAGCAGTCAGTATTGAAACCGTGCCAGAAGGTCGGCTACTACGTAGCTCAATATTCCATGTCGCACATTCAGTCCAGACAGACATACATGACGATGTTGTAAGGCTTTGCACACTTTTGCTTGGATTGGATCCATCCGCTGCAATGGTCGCTGTAGATGCTATAGCTCCGGGTGGTTTTCTCTCAGGCACTCCTGATTATCCCCTTGCATCTAAGCGAATACCAAGAGAGAACCTGCCACCATCGGCATTACCAGAATGGAACAAACGGTGGATAGCAACCACTGCTGGACTAGTGGGAACAGAAAGTTATACGGATTATTTACAGAGATCGATCAAACTGTTAGATAAACTCGTTCCGCTAGTTGAGAAGATACTGGATGGGATCCTGCGGTGTAAAACCACTTCATCTAAAGTTCTGGAACAACTTGGGGCCGTGCATGAAGCTTCCCGCGAGCTTACCCCACCGAAAGGAGGGGAGTTTATTGGTTTAAATACAGAACTACATACTACTCCGATTCAGAATATATTATTTTCCTGTTCCGCTGATATGATCCGGCGGTTTATATCTTTACCTGAAAGTTATGGCGCATATATTGCGTGGCTAAAAGATCTGTTAAAGAACATAGATGAAGGTAAGGATTACCCTTGGGAACTCGTAGGAGGCTATCCGGAAAAATCCTTCACTCGACTGAAAGAACTAATCACATCACTACGTCTGTTGTCAGCAGCAGCGGGCTCTCAGGGAGTAAATCCTACACGTTTATGGCTTGCAGAGTCTAAAGTGGCTGCACGTGGAGGAGCATTGAGCAGCGCTGTCAGAGTAATAATGCGACAGTTCAATAAGTTAGCCATGGATAAGCTGTTGGAGATAGAGGGCAAGCTGAGAAATAGAGGGATTGAAGCGGAGCTCTACGCTCGCCCAGATTGGGAGCAACTTTTGCCGTGGCCAACATCAGAGTTTCTGGCGATTATTGATGTTGAATATCCAGAAGATTGGCTGCTATGGCTTGACGAAAATGGAGAACATATTCAGAGCGCAATTGGAGAGCATCATCGTCTCTGGGTCATTCCCCGCATTGCAGGGATTGTAATATCACAACTAACCGTTAGCGCGATATTTAAACTTTTCGCATCTCCATACGCGGTTGATGACTGGCTTGATGAATTAAAAATCAATCGACTTAACGATACACTGACTCAAGCTGCGCAACCGGTATTGTCACTTATCACCGAGCTTGATGGACTACGCCATTTCAACCTTGGTACCGCAGAAAGACCTCATCTGGAACAGTCTGTGCGCCAGGAAAATGAAAAAGCACTGATTAGTGCCTTGGGCAAATTTGAGCAGATAGCAGAAGGCACCCAAGTTCAAATGTGTCTCCGACAATTAAATGAAGAGTGTATTGCTGGAAGAATAGATGTAGCTGAGGGAGGGAATGCTTTGCTACATGGACAACTGACTGCCGGTGGAGAAGCATTGTTGAACTTACAATTTACCTTACTGACACAGGATCTGGTAACTGTCTTAGCTCAAGACATCATGTTGGAAGCCCCTGGACAGGCTCTGTTGAGAGGATGAAAATTGTTAATTGATGTGGGGAAGCTCTATAAACTTACCGATCGTAGCAGCTTATTATGCCAAAGTTGCTATCATTCTGCGATAGAAGTGGCACTAGCCTTTCAATTGTGGTTTAGCAATTTCAACCCTAAAACAGGGATGCTGACCTAGACAGGGCGGCCCGCTAAATTAGTTTAACTGTCTGCTAACGCAAAAATATCAGAATACTTAGAGATTAGATCATACGGTCTATATAGCACAGAGCTCGAACAAGCATAGCTAATTGGGAACATCATGGTTAACATTCGAGATGAATTTACTGAAAAAGTAAAGAAAACCCTTCAGGAAAGAGTCGCTAATCGTTGCTCTAACCCAGGCTGTAACTGCCTAACATCTGGGCCCAATTATGATGAGGAAAAAGCTACGCGTATTGGTGTTGCGGCACATATAACCGCCGCCGCTCAGAATGGGCCTAGATTTAATCCATTTATTTCTAATGAAGAACGTAAACATATATCAAATGGAATATGGCTGTGCCAGAATTGTGCGAAACTTATTGATAGTGATGAAAAAATCTATACAGAAGTTGTGATTCGTGAATGGAAGAGTCTAACTGAGAATAAAATTAGACAAGAGCTTGAAGGTAAACATTTAGAAGATGAAGGGCCAGAAACCCTTGGATGGTACTGTGGCCACTGTAATTCTTTTGTTGCCCACGGTCAGATGGTATGTACTGGTTGCCAAGCAGAAGTTGCGTATGAGGCTACAAAACATGAAGTTACTAATGCCAGGGTACGGGGAGGAACTCTTGGAGCACTGGTGGGTGGAGTAATTAGTTTCGGGGTCCCAAGTTTTTTTAATTCTCACTTTAATTTTTCCATTCCGGATGGATGGGGGCTCGGTATATATTCACTGTATATTATTGCAGTGCCAGCAATGCTAGGGGTTATTTTATTCGAAAACTTTGAACGAAATAAATTTCGTAATAAGCCTCCAAGGTTTTTTCGGCAACGTAATATTTAAAAAAGATGATCTAAGTCTCTTTTGATAAGTGGCTCTTGAGGGCCACTTATCAATAGTCTTTTGGGATTATAGAAGCACAACAATCGATAATGTTCCACCCGCGACCTGCGAGCACACTAAGTTCTTCATCTACAAACGCGTCTTTGCGCATCGCTAGGCACAAGAGGTGAGTTGGGCGGGTCATGGCTACATAATGAAGCTTCAATCGACCAAGCATACGTGGCCCCTCAAATACTGTTGTCCCCCTCTTATTAACTCTCGAACCACCGGCCTTCGTTCCGAGTAACCAGGGCTTTAGTTCGCACAGATGATGATTGAAGTAGAAGCTATCAAGTACAAGCGTTGCAGTGTGCGTTTCGCCTTTAACGGAATGAATTGACCCTAGTCGGATTTGTACCTGAGGAGAAGTTTTTGGATAAGATACAAAATTAGTGCTCTGCGTGAGAATTGCCTCCCCCCCTTGCAACGTATTGACCTGTGGCCAGGCGAGAAAATCAGTGACACTGCTGCCAAGTACTGAAGAGCCGCTCAACTGCTTAACGCATGACACAATTAATGGGAGTAATTCTGTGTTCCAATCATCTTGTGTAATATTTCCACGACTTGTCAGGAGCATCTCTTGCAACGCCCTATAGCTTGTGATTACCTCGGTCTCGCTTAAAAGATCAACAACTCGACGATGCGGTGATTTTCGCGATATTCTGCTGTATATAGTACCTGACAACTCACATGCGGCTAGCAATGCTGAGGCTGTTGCATTCACCAACTTTTCGCAGTTGTTATTGCCCATAATCTCGAAACATGCTCGTGTAAGATATTGCGCGAAACTGTTCGGAGTTGCTTCCTTTCGTACGCTAAAGGGATCATAGGTGGGTACGTAATGCCCCATGGCATGGGGTACGAGGCCATCTTCTTTTAGCTCGTGGACCCCAGCGATTGCAGTAAACACACCACACTTCAAAGCTGCTGCATCAAAGGATTCAATAAGATATTCGCCATAGCGGGGAAGGACTAATTGCACTGATGCATCGTCGAAGAGAAAGATTGTTGGGGCTTTGGGTTCGGCATTTATTCGGGCCGGTGGACCAGCGCCAATTAATGCCTGCGGCGCGACGCCGAGGCCCTTTACTTTATCGGCTATGTCTTGGGAAAAGCGATAGCTTCGCGGAAGAACATGGACGACAGTGCCGGGAAATGGATCGGTACTAGCACCTTCGAGCCCCGCTCGCGAATAGATTGCTTGATTCGAATCGCCGAATCTTTGCCGTCGCGATGGTGAATCGCCAGCACAGAAGATACGATGCAATAGTGCCGATTGTTCCTCGCTATTGTCTTGCGCTTCATCTATGAATACGAAGGGGAAGCGCCGACGTAGATCCATTGCTGCCTCAGGATTCTTGTCCAACAACTCATTAGCCCACACAAACATCTCATCGAAACAGAAATAACCTTGCTCGCTAATAGTGCGACGAGCCTCAAGTATCGCCTGATAAGTCGGAGTCTGTGGCCCGAATCTGCCAGTAGCGCCACCAGAGTAGTCGGGCTGTGTGTAGATTAGACATGCTTCTGTTAATCGATTCTGCTGTAACGCCCAACGCGTATTATTCGGAAGCATATTCCAGCGCTTCATAAGGGCGATTTGCGTGTCAATACAGTGCACAGCTATACCTTTCGAGCGTAGCCATGGCAGGGCCAGAAACTCATTGACGAACGAATGGATTGTTCCAACAAAGTGTGGGTAGCGTGAGAGTGCGATTCCAGCAGCTGAGTTGCTGAGTTTAGCGCCAATCTCGTTACGAGCTGCATTGGTGTGTGAAAGTACACAAATACCTTGCTGGCGGTATGGCCAACGCATCGCTAGTACCGCTAGTTTGGCAACAAGCAATGTTGTCTTACCACTTCCCGGACATGCCTCGAAATCGGTCGTTTCGAGATTTAGCATTGCTTTTAGCCGACTATCATCATCGCCGACCGGAGCAAACCCATCGGCTCCCACTCCCATCAGTGCTGCTGCCCAAGCAATATCCTGTTCGCGAATAAGGCCATCAAACATAGAGGTCAGTCCTCAGTTGCAGTGTCATTGATCGCTATATCGAATGGTGTAGTTACATGCGAGATCGCTGCAATGATATAAGGAGGTAATTGATTAAGCAGACTGTTCGAATCCATCCTGCCTGATTCAATGTCATTTTCTAATAGCTCTGCCATATACTGTGCAGCGATTGCCTTTGATGCTCCATTCGACTCGAATAACGCATAGACATGCGAACCGAGTATCTCTCGGTCAGTAGAACTATCCATGATAGTCTCATAGGCTGCGTCAGCAGCATTGATAATGTCGGCTTTGATGGCTGTACCAGCGTTGAGTCGATCGTCAGCTAGTGCGAGCGACGCAGCCTGATACATTTGCTTACCGAGGCCGTGAAAAGCGAGATCATATTCGAGTGTCCATTCATCCGCCACGAAGCTCTCGACATTCTGACCCGACGCTTTAGCTCGTCGATTAATGCGGCGCTGCTCTAGTGCATCACCGGGAAAATCTGCTTTAATTCGCCATTGTCGTTTCGATGGCGGTATAACTGGTACTTGTTGACCTTCCTCGAGCTTGCCGACGATCCATGGTGCTAAATCAGGCATTACGTCCATGTCAGTGATGCATGCAACTGGAATGTTAATCATTCCGTCCTTCTCGGGATCTTGGCGCATGAGGATTCGTGCATAGCGACCAAGACCGACGCCACCAACATTTACAACTGACACGCCGTGGTGATGGAAATCGCGGCCGAGAAGTTTTGCTAACACTGGCAATAGAATATTTTCGGCATCGCCTTCAACAATCATTACGGCCCGAGCAAATAATAGATTAGCCTTGGTCACGTCGAGAAAGCGTTCAAGGAAGCGATAGTCTGATGGGCTAAGTTTAGTTTTGCCTTTGCATAGCGGAAAGGCCCGACCACCTTCTATTAAGGCTATATTGTCAAGATGCAGGTCTGAGGCGAGGCTAGGGCTATGTGTTGTGACGATAATTTGGATACGTTGATGGTCGGTGCGTTCTTTTTTGGCTTGTTCTTGCAAGAATGACATGAGACGAAGTTGGCGTTGGGGATGGAGATGAGCCTCAGGCTCTTCAATCAGTAGTAATGGAAAACCATCGCTTTCGACTGCGAGCAGAAGTAACTCACAAGCCATGAATAGCAGATTGTTTGAGCCAAGCCCTCGACTATGACTACTATCGACTTCAGACGAATCAGTCAAGGTAAGCTCGAGTTTTTCGAGTAGTTGGCGTAGTCTGAGGTTGTCTTCCTGTGTACCGGCGACGCCAATCCGCGCTAACAGCATATCGTTGGCGAATGACAGTGGAGCAAGATACTCTTCATTGAGACGCTTGCGCGCTTGTTTAATGCCTTCACTCTCACCAAATAAATAGCTGGCATAATCTCCGAGCCCGAGAATACTCAAAGTTTTCGGATCGGCTGGCGGATCGATATTTCGATCGAAAGCGTTGCCAGTATCACGTATTTCCTTTGTATGCTGAAGAATTTGCGATAATCGTGATCCTCGGCCTGCGCTCATTGCACGCTCGGCATCTCGAAGGGGTCGTAGATAAGCCGCCGTTAATAGAGATCTCGCTCCAAGATCAAGCAAGGGTCCATCCCCCACAGCGCCTGTACGCCATTCGGGTGGAAGCACCCGTCGAGAGCTTCCTTCTTTAGTGTTGCGTTTTGCCACCCAAGTGACGATGAGTACTGTTTCAACTGCTTCGCCAGTCGTTTCATAGGTCAGAAATTCTGAAAAAGCACCACGATCTGCAGCCGTAAGTCCACTAAATGTCAGTCGGATTACTATCTGATCCGCGCGTTCAGAGTGCGGTGTGGCTTGGTAAAAATCACTGGTGTCAATGCGCAGAAAATCCTGGTCACGCGTACCTAGCACTAACCGGATAGCATCAATCACAGCGGTCTTTCCTGCATCATTCTCTCCAACCAATGCAGTAAGCCCGGGATTTAGTGGCAGCACGAAAGCTTTTTCAGTGGAGCCGAACAGCCGAAAGTTCTCAATCCTAATTTCAGAGATGTACACTTGATGTTCCCTCTACTGCCGCTGACTTTAACAAGAAGACCGTGGTCAAGAAACCAGCGGATTTTGTATTCAATCGAAGTACTCAAACTTTCGTTGATATTTTATCTCGTTTACTGCCCTTGCTTACTATCAATTGTCACCAACGGTGCGAAACTTATCTAGAGGCTAATATGCCCCACTAAAAACCTCATCTACATTAGAAGGGAAAATGTCCAATCGCTCACTATGATAAAAGATGTTCTTTTGAGAAGAAGCGATTTAGTGCAATTTATGAGAAAAAGAAAGATGAAATACTCCTACTGCTTCAGCAAGCATCTTTTTTTAACACATACACACTCTTGAGTGACACTATTAATGAATAGAGACTGGATACTTCAAACCAGCGAGACCCGCCGAGCTTTCGCGAATGCTACATGGGTACCTCTGCGGGCATCCCAAGAGCAAGCCCGTGACATTATACGGGATACCGACATTGGTTATGTGGGAGAGTTCTTCGGGTGTGGTTCAGTAGCGTTCCCACCACAGCAACGAGAAATTGCTGAGCGATTGAGTTGGAGTGATCTTGGGATTGCACACAGTGCAAAGCCATACGCCTACGAGGATGGACACTACTCGCCTTGGATTTGACCCTATATATCCAGACGTTTTTGCTCTCTTACGGTTGCGATAACTTCCTGCGTATATATTCCCGTGGTGAGCGATATCCCAGTGC
>NZ_SMCV01000023.1 GCF_004342285.1 Klebsiella sp. BIGb0138
ATCTTATTATTCTGACTGGTGTTAAACATAGTTCCAAGACTACCTCTTATTTTAAGAGAGGCGAAGTGTCTGGTGATCTATGGGGCTAATCTAAGATAGTCGAACGGGCCACGCCAATTTTTTTCATTACAGATGTAATCCGTATCATTTTTGCATTGGATATGTTCATCAACGTTTCTCGTAGGTTGTGCGTTTTGGGATGGGATGAAGATAGCCTTTCTGCGTTTTAAAAAAAATTAACTTGCCAAAAAGTTTTTTTTTACAATACTGTCTCTGTGTTAATACATTGAAAATTAAGGGGTTAAATTGGCATGTTAAAAATTTTTTGTAGTGAGTTCGAAGTTCAACGCAAGGACCTGCATAGACTTCTTACGTCTTCAGAGTGGCCGTTTAAGAATGCCTTGATGGAAGGACTATTTTTTCTCGCGGAGGACAATGACCAAGTAAAAGATGAGGTCTCACAGTTAAGGGCTCAGTACATCGAGCATGATGCATGCTGGAAGCGGCTAAAGCTAAAATGGACAACCATACCTTTGATGCACTCGGCTCTAGGATTGAAACAGACCTTCAAAGATACGCTGTTCGCTGCCGGTGTATTTCAGCTTTGGGGAAGAGACATATGGGATGTCGATCAAGAAATGGCGGTTGAGTCCTTTCTACACGCGAATCGAACTTTGAATGAATGTCGTGGGGCTGTGGATTTCAATCAATTGATTGATAGTGAAAAAATGGTGAGTGAGGGCCGGCGGCAATCAGCCAAAAAAGGAGGAAAGGCAAAAGCTGAGCACTATATTCCGGTAAAGCAGGAGGTAATAAGGTTACTCCACAAAAATGTTCCGTCAAATGGAGGCTGGAAAAACAGAACCGTAGCCGGAAAGGCTATCGAACAGGATTTAATGAGTTTTGTGAAAAAAATGAAAGCACAAAATGAGGGATTGGATCTTAATGAAGATGAGCTTCTCACAACTATCGTACGCTGGGCACGCGAAAATGCTGAGGTAAGAGCGGCCTTCGAAGCAACAGTTCGAGTTAAGGTTGGTAAAAAAAAATAGCGTAATTTTAACGCTATTTTTAATGTAACAAATCGCCTGATTTTTTATCCAACAAGTCTCAGTACACCAGTGTTTGGTGTAATTATGGTTCCTTTGTCGGCTGAAATAACAAAATCAGCCCACCACTGCATCATCGGACGACGTTGCTCAAGGTAATCGCTTCGGTTGTAAGCACGACGTACCTCATTTTTGTCCACATGAGCCAATGCTGCTTCAATAACATCAGGTGGAAATCCCTGCTCATTGAGAGCAGTGCTGGCGATAGAGCGTAAGCCATGAGAAACGAGAACGCCTCCCAATCCAGCACGCTTAAGTGCGGCATTCACTGTTTGGCTGTTCATCGGCTGGGTTGGTTTGATGCGACTGGGAAAGATAAATTCTCGGCCACCACTGAGAGACTTCATCGTTGCAAGAATAGCGAGGGCTCCTTCAGACAATGGAATCGTATGCTCCCGGTTCATCTTCATTCGAGCAGCAGGAATTTTCCATTCGTTGGCATCAAAATCGATCTCATCCCATCTCGCTTCAGAGGCCTCGGCTGGTCGGGTAATGGTGAGAAGCTGCCACATGAACAAGCACCGCGTTGACATACTGATGCTAGCCGTACGCATAGTTTGCATTAGTTGTGGTAGTTGCTCCGGGCGGATGCTTGGCATGTTTTTCTTTTGCGGTTTCTCGAACGCTTTTCCGATATTTACACTGGGAACTGCATCAATCAAGCCTGTGTTCTGCGCGTAAATCATGACTTCATTAATACGCTGACAAAGGCGTCGGACTGTCTCTAATGCACCTCTGGCCTGAACCGGCTGCACTGCTTTAACCAGAGTATGAGCCTTAATCTCAGTGACACTGATATCACCGATAGCTGGGAAAACATCTCTCTCAAGCGAGCGCCAGATATCGTCGGCATAGTCCTCTGTTACGCTGGCTTTCTTCACATTCCACCAACGCTCGGCAACTAACAGGAAAGTATTGGTTTTGGCCTCTTGAGAATTTCTCGCCTGTTCTTTCTGATATTCTTGGGGATCAACGTCTTTCGCCAATAAAACTTTAGATTCGGCTCTGAGTTTACGTGCATCAGAAAGCGAGACGGCAGGGTAGGCTCCGAAGCTTTGTTTGGTTCGCTGCTTGGTCAGAGGCCGATAGTAACGGAACTGCCAGAGCTTACTACCGCTGGACTTGATTAGCAGAGTAAGCCCGTCACCGTCATACAGCTGATAATCGGCATCTTTAGGTTTGGCAGCTTTGATTTCCGTATCGGTTAACGGCTTGGTTTTTCTTGCCATGGGGAGTCTCCATGCGTTTAGGCCCAACGAAAACAATAGAGCTTTTCGTTGGGCCTATCAATGGGCCTAAAAGGTTCGGATTTAATTAGTTCTCTTCGGACTACGCGGGACAAATTGCAGGCACAAAAAAGCCCGCAGGGCTTGCGCCGTGCGGGCTCTTAGGACTTCATCGGATGACTCTGGTAATCACCGATGGAGAATTTTGGTGGGCTGGGGGGAGTTGAACCCGCGTCCGAAATTTCTACATACCATTTTAATCATAAGAAAAACAATTATTTACTTTTAAAAACAGTATGTTGGTATCATTTGGTGTTTTCCCATTTTATGCGTTTTTAATGCCCTGCCGCCAAAGTGCCGCCATTAATTGCCCTCTATTGGCTCATAAGGTAAAACTTCATCAATGGTCTTTTCAAGACGCCTGAAATCGGTTATTGGATAAAATTTAACCAAATCTTCATGAAAGTTTTTAATTTCTCTATTTTGTATATGATCGATTGCCTTATCAAATTCTGTATCTCTTTTAATTGGATAATCTAAGGTTTTAAGAAGTTGCCATGATATAGGCTTTGTTAATTTGAATGTTTTAGAAAGAGTTGGGCAATATAAATTTGTTGTCATTTGCTTGTAAGTTGCTTTAGGTGGAATTACAACATTGATTGCCAAGTTGCTATGCTTGATGGATGTTATTTTAGTTGAGCGATATGCTATGCCAATTATAGGTGAGCGCTCTCTTTTGCTTATCCATTGCATTAATATGTTAGGAATGATGTACTCTTCATTAAACGCTGCATCAGGTTGCTTTTTGATGTAGTTGCATGCAATTATTAATGGCCACAAACATAAGTATGAAATCAATATCTCCTCGGGGATAACTCTTAGAATATAATCTTTTCTAAGGGATATTGACGAGTTTAATAATTCCGAGGAGAAGTTTAATATTAACTTGTCGGTTGGGCTGCTTATCGATTTAAATGACGATATATAAAGTCTATCAAAGTCAGGCTTTCCCATTTCTTGCCAGCAAATATATAGTGATGTTCCGAGGTATAGACAAGGAAGGCCAGCAACAGAATATCTTTGTGCGCTTACTAAGTGCCTCATTTTAAATGGAATGTGAAATAATTCCTTGCGATCTTCTAAAAACCGATCTGATTTTCTTACTCTATATAATGGTCTATCATCATTACAAATTTCGTTCAGGTTTATACAAATGTTTTTAAGATGCTCACTTTTGCTTTTACTACTAAAGGTCTTATCGAAGAGGTCGTAGGCAGCTTGAATGTCACCTGACAAAAAATGCTCTAAACACTCAGATATGGTGTCTTGAACATCATAGATGGTCCTCATATAACGTTGTAGCCTTCGCATAGCCATTTTAGTTGATAAGTGATGATGATTTGCTAGGTTTGACGTATGGGATTTTAAAATTTCTATATAGCTTTCACACTTTACATTAAAGTCTTCGATAATGTCGCTTGTGCCATCTTTTATTTCACATGGTGGTGTTATTTCTGAGCAGCTACGTAATGAGGAAAAAAGTGAGCCGTATGCAGTACTATTAGTTACCGTTACCATATTTTTATAATCCTAAAATTGGGTTTTTATATATAGCATCTTCTAGGTGGTCTGGAGAAAAATGAGAATAAATCATAGTCATTTTTATATCGGCATGGCCTAGAATATCGCGCAGAACAAGTATATTCCCGCCGTTCATCATAAAATGACTGGCAAATGTGTGACGCAGCACGTGAGTGCACTGCCCTTCCGGCAGTTCAATACCGGCTCGCTTTACTGCGCGCTCAAAGGCTTTTCTACAGGGCGTGAATAACTTCCCTCTGTTTCTAGGTAGTTCGTCATACAGATCCTGAGATATGGGTACGGTACGGTTTTTCTTACCTTTGGTTTTAGTGTAAGTGATTCGGTATTTTGATAACTGATGGCCCTGCAGATTTTCGGCTTCACTCCAGCGCGCGCCGGTGGCAAGGCATATTTTTGCTATCATCAGCAGGCTGGGGCTTTGAGAATCAGCGCAGGCATCCAGCAGGCGCTTAATTTCTTCAGGTGCCAGGAACGCCAGTTCGCCCTCTGCGATTTTGAATGTTGGCAGCCCGGCAAGCGGATTTGGGGCTGACCAGTGACCCAGCTTTTTCAGCGTGCCGAAAACTGATGAGAGGTTACGTTGCTCAAGGTTTACCGTTCGAGGCTTAACTGGCGACATAAACGCACCATCCTCACTTCGTACTTCACCTTTTAATCGTGCTTCCCGATATTTCGTAAAGTCACCGGCTGTCAGCTCCAAGGCAACGGGATCGCCAAGGCCATTGCAAATGATGCTGAGCTTCGCCATCAGGCGTTTAGGGTCTGCGAGAGTCTGCCCGTAAAGGGAATGCCACTGATCAATCAGTTCTGACAAATGCCGCCGATCTTCCTTCTCACCAAGCCATGGCTTTTTGTTCACTTCATCCATGGTAAAGTTTTCGAATGCTACGGCCTCGCCTTTCGTCGCAAATTGCTTACGCACGCGCTTACCGTCCCGCCCGTTCGGGTAACATTCACAAAGCCATTTTCCGTTTGGCTGCTTCCTTGTCGTCATATCAAAGGCTCTTAATAATTTTCAAGGCTTTGCCTAGCACCTCAAGGGCGTCCAGGCTGCATTCAAATGAGGAATCATCTTGATGAACAACTAACCGGTTGCCTGGGAGACGAGTGAGCTTAACGATGCTTTTTATCCCATCGATATCAACCAACCACATACCGTTAACTGGTGGTGTTTGATTGCGATCCACTAGGTAAGAGTCCCCAGCAGTATTTACCAAAAGTAGGTTGCTGGAGTCTGAGGGGAGCAGGCTGCTGTCAATGATTGCTTTTCCTGCTTCAACTAACGAACCGCCAGTTAAAGTGACTTTGTCAATTTCGGGAGAAATAAGGTCAGAAAGAAGTTTTACCTTGCCTGAGTTCACGAAATTGATGTTTTTTTCTGAGTCAATATTTGAACCTGGCTCGCCCTGCCCAGTGGTTAGCCACAGTAAAGAAACCCCCGTCTCAAGAGCACACTGAATTACCCATTCAGCCGGGAAGCTATCTCTTAAGTATCTGTTTGCCATGGTGCTTTTTGATGCGCCCAGATGATCGCAAAGCTGTTGTCTGGACTTGAAATCGTAGGCTGCCATTAGCCTATGGATCGCCTCTTTACCTCCGGTATTTTCGCCAGCCTTCACCTGTATCATTTTTCAATCCTATTGACGTATCAAATATTGGATCGTAGTATCTCGATGTATCAATTATTGAATCAAATAAAACAAGATAAAACGACGTAAACCAAACCTTAACCGGGAGATATTGCACTATGAGCACCGATATTTCAATTCGTGTACCAAAAGAGATGGCAACGCCTGCAGAGTTCGCGGAATGGGAAGGTATCTCCCGCGGCTCTGTTTACCAGAAAATCCATCATGGGCGGCTCGCTAAATACATGGTTAAAAAGGATAAAAACAAGGGGCGCGTCAGCCTCCGCTATCTGATGTACAAAGCTGATCAGGTTCGTGAGTCCCTTGGTCATTCTAACTTCCGCATCATCGTGGGCCAGTAAGTTCAATTATGAGAACTTTTAAAGGGGCTAACATGTTTGATTATAAGATTTCCAAACATCCGAACTTTGATGAAGCCTGCCGGACCTTTGCTTTACGCCATAACATGACAAAGCTGGCAGAGCTCGCTGAAATGAACGTTCAGACACTGCGCAACAAGCTGAACCCGGAACAGCCGCACCAACTCAACGCGCCGGAAATCTGGTTGCTTACCGATCTCACTGAGGACTCAACACTGGTTGATGGTTTCCTTGCGCAAATCCACTGCCTGCCATGCGTGCCGCTAAACGAAGTCGCCAGGGAGAAAATGCCGGATTACGTACTGAAGGCCACGGCAGAAATCGGCCGCGTAGCCGCCGGTACTGTTTCCGGTGAAGCGCACACCACTGCAGGCCGCCGTCAGATTGTTGACAGTATTAACTCAGTCACCCGCCTGATGGCATTAACCGCTGTGACACTGCAGGCACGCCTGCAAACCAGTCCGGCAATGACAAGCGCAGTTGATACCGTAACGGGCCTCGGCGCGTCGTTTGGTCTGATCTGAGGTGGCTATGCTGACCAACCAACCATCACTGGCATCGCTTCTCGTTAAGCAAAGTCCGTCTCCACATTTCGGGCACGGCTGGATCATGGGGACCGATGGCAAGCGCTGGCACCCGTGCCGCTCTCAGGATGTGCTGCTGGCTGACCTGTCCACCACTAAACAGGGGAAACCATGGCTATTGACGGCGATTCTGCGACTGTTCCGCTAAGCCCTGGGCATCGCCTTGACGGGCTGAACCATATCGCAGAATTAAGGGCGAAAGTATTTGGCTTAAATATTGAGTCTGAATTGGAGCGGTTTATTAGCGATATGCGAAACCCACGGGATATTAACCATAAACAGAATGAGCGGGCATTAGCAGCAATTTTCTTTATGGCGAAGATTCCGGCGGAACGTCATAGCGTCAAAGTGAGTGAGCTGACGACTGACGAAAAGCGGGAGCTGATTAAGGCTATGAACCATTTCCGCGCAGTGGTGAGCTTATTTCCAAAACGGCTAACCATGCCGATTTAACCAGTAAGAGAAATTAATGGCGTAAACCCGCCGGGCATTTTTTTGCCCAAATTCAGGAGAAGCACTATGCGAAATATTGAAACCCGTAACATCAAAACCGGCCCAGATGATGCAGGCCTTAATCTGCTGCTGACCGAAGCGCGTAAGGAAGAACGCCGCGGACGCGCTGATGTGTTTGCTGCCCGTCTGGATAACCTTGCAGCCCGTATCGCCTCCCGTCAACTGACTCATGCGGAAGCGGCGGAGCTGCTGCGTGAAGAGGCCGTGAAAATCCAAAACGAAGCACAGGAGATCCACTGATGGCTGATTCTATGGACCTCGTACAGCAGCGCGTTGAAGAAGAACGCCAGCGCCATATCCACATCGCCCGTGCCAGACAGCCGGGCGTTTCCCGCGTCTTATGCATCGACTGCGACGCACCAATTCAGCCGGCTCGCCGCCGTGCCATTCCGGGGGTGCAGTGCTGCGTCACCTGTCAGGAAATCGCAGAGCTGAAAGGCAAACACTACAACGGGGGCGTTGTATGAGCGTAATTCATGATTTAAAGATTGGCCCGCTGTTTTTTAATGCTGTAGCAAACGGCGAGAAAAAAGCAGAAGTGAGAAAGAATGACCGCGATTTTAAATGCGGTGATTTTCTGCTGCTGCGTGAGTGGGAGGGGGAATATTCAGGTAATAAGCTGATAGTAAAGGTTACGCATATATTGCCGCTTGATGGTTTAGTTGTCGGCGGTAGCAATTGGGTAATGATGTCGGTTTCTCATATCGAAGAAAGTGATATTCAGCCTTTTATGGAAGCAGTTATTGGGGGTGTTCAATGAGCACCATCCTGAAATGGGCGGGCAATAAAACCGCCGTCATGCATAAGCTGAAAAAGTACCTGCCTGCAGGCCCGCGATTGGTTGAACCTTTCGCGGGTTCCTGCGCTGTGATGATGGCGACAGAGTATCCTCATTATCTTGTCGCTGATATTAATTCGGATCTGATTAATCTTTATAAGCAGATTGCATTTAACTGCGAGGGATTTATTACTAACGCTAAAGGGTTCTTTGTCAGCACCAATAGCGAAACCTCTTATTACAATATCCGTCAGGATTTTAATCATTCCTCTGAAATTACTGATTTCTGGAAAGCTGTATTTTTCCTTTATCTTAATCGCCATTGTTATCGTGGGCTGTGCCGTTATAACAGGAAAGGTGAATTTAACGTTCCATACGGGAATTATAAAAAACCATATTTCCCGGAAGACGAAATCAGAGCATTTGCAGAGAAAGCAAAACGCGCCACCTTCATTTGTGCCAGCTATGAGGAAACTTTAGCAATGGTCAAAGCAGGTGATGTGATTTATTGCGACCCACCTTATGACGGAACATTTACCGATTATCACACTGATGGTTTCAATGAACTTGAACAGCGTCGCCTGGCGACGACTCTTGATGTGCTGGCAGCAGCAGGCCATCAGGTTGTTGTGTCGAACAGTGAAACCGAGCTGACGAACGCGATTTACCAGAATTTTACCCGCCACCGTATTAACGCAAAACGCAGTATGGGCGTTGCCGGTGGTGATGGTAAGTCTGCAACTGAAATTATCGCTGTTTCTCAACCTCTGATCTGGTCCGGGTTTGATCTGGCAGCGTATCCAGACGTGAGTGCGTCTTACGAAACTTTCCAAAGAGAGTATTTGTGTGAGCCATCACGACGTTAAAAACTACGGCGGCGCAGATGATGCCGCCGCTGCGTTTGCATGGAATGCCCCGAAAAAAGCGGTTAACCCGTATGTGGACCCGGCGGAAGTTGCGCCGGTGTCTGCGCTTTCAAACCTGATTGCTCTCTACGCCAGCGATAACGAGCTGGAGCAGCTGCGCCGTGAGGCGATGAGCGATGAGGTCTGGGAACGCTATTTCTTCAATGAAGCCCGTGATCCTGTTCAGCGTGAAATGGAGCAGGATATAGCGCGCGAAAAAATTTGATACCGATTTGAAAATCAATCGATACCAATAAATTAAGCAACAATAAAAATATTTGATACTAAACGGGGGTCTGAAGACGCCCGTTTAGGTTTGAACGTGTGGCTAGAGTGCGATTGACCGCCTTGCGAAATACGCCTGGAAATAGTCATAAGCTGCTTGAATCTCAGCATCAGACAATGCACGGCCAAAAATCATGGCGACAGCAATTGTCGACGCTTCCGGGACTTCGCTGCTGTTACTGCGACCAATCCGGTATGTCAAAGCGGGGTTGGTGAAAGATTCAGCACTCCCGGGTACTGTAACATTCGCTCCTGTTTGGCTGGTCATATTCTTGATCGTCAATTTTTTACCTGTATCTCGTCCGTACATAAACGCCGGAGTTCCGTCAGTGATGTCCTGTTTTGTTGCTGCAAACTGCACGGATGAAACATCAGTGGTCGGGTCTTTATAATGCGAATACATTGCCAGGTTAGGATTACCTGTATCCGTGACCAGACTACGTCCTGCATCATTAGTACCTCTATACGAAGCAATAAAATACTGACGTTTCGCTGGATTAATACGCTTCGAAATCGTGATCAGTGTTGTTTCCTTCGTTGTCGGCACTCCAGTTTCAATGAAGTTATTTAAATCGAAGGTGGCAAAATGATTACTTACTACCGGTGAGCCTGTCACTACGGCATCGACACCGCCAGGCGCATAGTTCTTTGACAGATTACCGCGTCCGTAAATTCCAGCATAAAGAAGACCATCAGTCGTAAACGGCGGGTTCCATCCATCCGGGTTTGCGATAATGTTAGACGGTACATTTGATTTAATAACCATGACCATTGTTTATTCTCCGTAAGGGATAGAAAGACAGAATTGGACCGATGCATTGTTTAACGGGTACGGCTTACCAACCAGTTCCGGGATGTTTTCCGTCTCGTACTGGCCAGTACCTTCTTGAAAAATGAAACTATCCAGCGAGTTAAAATTGTCGCTGTCAAAAACGTTACCGTTACCTTCATGAGTAGTTTTATCGCCGTACCATAGTTTTGCGTTGGCGGAAATATCCCGACCTGTCGTTATTTTGATAATCGTATCAGCCACAATCTCAACATTGCTGATAGCAACGGTTCCAACGCTGTCAGTCACCCGAAAACCTTTATCGGCATACAGCGTTGCAACGTTTTTCACGTATGACGGTCTGAATGTTAGCGGCGGGGACGGTACGTGATAAAACACATAAATCTCACGCCCGATAATGATAATTTTAATCGGCCCCAGTGGCTCCCAGCCTTGCCCCTCGTTTAGTACCTGGTGCATCACTTTGGCGAATTGCATATCCATCCAGCGATAGCCGTTTGGTCCCAGGTGCCCCCCTTTATCCGGGAAGGGGTAGGCAGGCGTGACGAGATACGCATTCTCATGCTCACGGCAAAATTCCCACTGTGCCATCCCGATGGATAAATCAGCGTCATCACGTGTAAAGCCAGCACCTGTCTGGTACATAAAAATAGCGGGTGGTGCTTTCTGCCCGGCGATGCCGATGGCCATATCGGACACCATGTCGGTATACAGCTTTTCGAGACTGGCTTTATAGGTCGCCTTGTCGTTAGAGCCGTTGGTCTTACTGTAATTCCACTCGCCCTGAATCCAGATAATTGCACCGATGGAATAAGATACATCCTCTATATCTGCCAATGCTTTCACCTGCTGAACAGCCTGAAGCGGACGCTGGTATAGTTCAGGTGTAGCCCCTTTTGAAAGCTGCTCGATACTACGGCCATTAACACCGGTGCTGGATAAGACAAATCGACGGGATGGGTCACGCTCCAGACAATTGCGCTGCAACCAAAGGCGGCGAAGGCCGTTTGCAATAGCAACACCACCTTCGCCCTCATTGGGTGAACCGGCTGGCAGGGCTGCAACCTGCTCATTGTTAATTACGGCGCTCCCTGTGCTGTTCTGAACCACTGCGTGCAGCGGTTTTAATACGGCATCACCCACCGGTACAAATTCCGGGTTAGAGCGGTGTGAGGGACGGATTGAATCACCCAGCATCAGATTATCGAAACCCTCAATAGGGGTTTGACTAAGTGCGGGATACCCTTCCTGCTGCGTACCTAGGCTCTGACTGTAAATCAGGAGATGAATCAACCCGGTAACAAGGCGTTGCACTGCGGCGTTATAGCGGCTGCGAACATTCTGCGAATACGCTTTGTTTTGCGCATCTGCGGCTGTGAGATCAAAAGTTTCATCCGGGATTTCTTTACCTCCGATGAGTTCGCCATCAGCATCAGTCAGCGCTTTGAAAAAACCCTCTTCATCCTCAAGGTTTAGCCAGCCCATACCACCCGCTTTCGTGGTGAATTGACCATCACCGCTTAAGGCTTGCGGTGCGGCTTTTCCTGACTGGTCGGCCACGTCAGAATAAAAACCGTCGATATCCTCCAGACGCAACCACGCACCATCGGTGGTTTCGGTATGGAATTTTCCGCCACCGTTCAGCGTTCCCGGCCTCTGCCCTATACCATCCGGACCAATAAGTGTGACAGTAAAACCGTCAGGATCCTGATATATCAATCCCTGACTGGAACTATCAGCATGAGTGAATGTGAGGTCAGAAAGAAAAAC
>NZ_SMCV01000024.1 GCF_004342285.1 Klebsiella sp. BIGb0138
ACGCCGGTGCCGCGTCACGGCTATCGCTTCGGGGTTAATCAGCCGGGGCGCTGGCGTGAAGAGCTGAACACCGACTCGATGCACTACCACGGGAGCAATACCGGCAACGGCGGCGGCGTGGCAAGCGAGGCGATCGCCAGCCACGGGCGGGAGCATTCGCTGTCGGTGACGCTGCCGCCGCTGGCGACAATCTGGCTGGTGCGGGAATCTGCAGGGCAATAAAACGCGCAGCTGATCTGTTGCAGTTGACTTATTACCGGAGGTGATCGCTTCTGAATTCATTTGCAGAAGAGTGAGGCTTTTTCTTCATTATTTTCTTTTATAGCTTTTATTTAATAGCAGGACATAATTATGAGTAAAATTGAATATACTGACAACTTAATGCTGTCGCGCCAGTTACCGCTTAAATCCGTGGCCCTGATCCTCGCCGGCGGGCGCGGTACCCGCTTAAAAGACCTGACCACTATTCGCGCAAAACCTGCGGTGCATTTTGGCGGTAAATTCAGAATTATTGATTTTGCCTTATCGAATTGTATTAACTCAGGAATAAGACGTATTGGGGTCATTACACAATATCAGTCGCATTCACTGGTGCAGCATATTCAACGCGGCTGGGCATTCTTTAACGAAGAAATGAATGAGTTCGTGGATTTATTACCGGCGCAGCAGCGGGTGCATGGTGAGAACTGGTATCGAGGTACGGCGGATGCCGTGACCCAGAATCTGGATATTATCCGCCGCTATGATGCGGAATATGTCGTTATTCTGGCCGGGGACCATATCTATAAACAAGATTATTCGCGGATGCTGCTCGATCACGTTGAAAAAGGGGCGCGCTGCACCGTGGCCTGCCTGCCGGTCCCGGTTGAAGAGGCAAGCGCTTTTGGCGTCATGGCAGTGGATGAGAATGACAAAATCATTGAATTTGTTGAAAAACCGGCTAATCCACCCACCATGCCTGGCGATGAAACCCGCTCGCTTGCCAGTATGGGCATTTATGTGTTTGATGCGGAATATCTCTACCAGCTGCTGGCGGAAGACGATCGGGATGAACACTCCACCCATGATTTTGGCAAAGATATTATTCCCAGAATAACGGCGGCAGGTGAAGCATATGCGCATCCGTTCCCGCGCTCCTGCGTACAGTCGGATAATAATGCCGAGCCATACTGGCGTGATGTCGGAACTCTGGAGGCGTACTGGAAAGCGAATCTGGATTTAGCGTCGGTGGTACCTGAACTGGATGTTTACGATCGTAACTGGCCTATCCGTACTTATGTTGAGTCGTTACCCAGCGCTAAATTTGTTCAGGACCGTTCCGGCAGTCATGGCATGACCATGAACTCTCTGGTCTCCGGCGGCTGTATTATTTCTGGCTCGGTGGTGGTGCAGTCGGTTTTATTCTCCAAAGTTCGCATTAACTCGTTTTGTAATATTGATTCGTCGGTTTTATTACCGGGCGTCTGGGTCGGTCGCTCCTGCCGGATAAGACGCTGCGTGATCGACCGGGGATGCGTTATTCCGGAGGGGACGGTGATTGGCGAAAATGCCGTTGAGGATGCGCAGCGTTTTTATCGTTCGGAAGAGGGGATCATCCTCGTGACCCAGGAAATGCTGGACAGACTTGAACGATGAAGCCGTTTGCGGAAAAAAAAGCGGCCGCGGCCGTGATTGCCATCATCGGCACCGCCGCCTTCGCGCCTGAATAATTAAGGAGCATCGATGCGAGTTTTACATGCCGGAGCGGAGATGTTCCCTCTGTTGAAAACGGGCGGGCTGGCTGATGTGACCGGCGCCCTCCCGGCGGCGCAAATTGCCGAGGGGGTTGATGCCCGCGTGCTGCTGCCGGGGTTTCCCGCGATCCGCGACGGAGTACGGGATCCGCAGGTGGTGGCCAGCAGGGAGACGTTCGCCGGGCCGATGACGCTGCTGTTTGGCGACTTTAACGGTGTGGGCATCTATCTGATTGCTGCCCCGCATCTCTATGACCGGCCGGGTAATCCTTATCATGACCCGCGGATGCAGGATTATCCCGATAACGTCCTGCGTTTCGCGCTGCTGAGCTGGGTCGCGGCCGAGCTTGCCGGCGGTCTGGATCCGTTCTGGCGGCCTGAAATCGTCCACGCCCATGACTGGCACGCTGGCCTCACGCCGGCGTATCTGGCCGCCCGCGGCAACCCCGCGAGGTCGGTGTTTACGGTGCACAACATTGCCTATCAGGGACTGTTCCTCGCCCGGCATATGGCGGAGATCGCTTTACCGTGGTCATTCTTCCAGATGCATGGGGTGGAGTTTAAAGGACAGATCTCCTTCCTTAAGGCGGGCCTCTATTTCGCTGACCATATCACCACCGTCAGCCCGACGTATGCCCGTGAAATTACCGAACCACAGTACGCGTTTGGTCTGGAAGAGCTGCTGCGGCAACGTCAGCGGGAAGGGCGACTGTCGGGGATCCTGAACGGGGTTGACGAAAATATCTGGGATCCGCGCCGCGATCCGCTGCTGGCGGCGCCTTACGACCTGAATTCGCTGGCGGAGAAAGCGAAGAACAAGCAGCAGCTGCAGACGACGCTGGGGCTGAAGGCGGACGATCGGGCGCTGCTGTTCACCGTTGTGAGCCGGCTGACCAGCCAGAAGGGGCTGGACCTGATCCCTGGCGCGCTGCCGGGGATCATTGAGCAGGGAGGGCAGCTGGCGCTGCTGGGAGCCGGGGACCCTGATTTGCAGGCCCGTTTTCTTGCCGCCGCGGCGCAATACCCCGGGCAGGTGAGTATCCGGATCGGCTACGACGAGGCGCTGTCGCATCAGATGATTGGCGGCGCCGACGTCATCCTGGTGCCCAGCCGTTTTGAACCCTGCGGTCTGACCCAGCTTTATGGCCTGCGCTACGGCACATTGCCGCTGGTTCGCCGCACCGGCGGACTGGCGGATACCGTCGCCGATTGTTCGCTCGAAAACCTTGCCGACGGGCTGGCGAGCGGATTTGTGTTTCCCGACAGCGAGACGGAATCGTTATTACGTGCCATCCGCCGGGCCTTTGTCCTGTGGTCCCGTCCATCGCTGTGGCGGTATGTGCAACGTCAGGCAATGAGCTTGGATTTTAGCTGGCAGATTGCCGCAAAGTCTTTCCACCAGTTGTATCAGCGCATTATTTAATTGCTACGGATAAGAAAAATGGAACCACGCATAAGTTATATTTCACCCAGGCTGAATGAAGAAGCGTTGCAGCATGCTATCGCTTATAAGCTCATGTTTATTCTTGGTAAAGACCCTTCACTTGCCAATAAGCATGAATGGCTCAACGCTACGCTGTTCGCCGTGCGCGATCGGCTGGTAGAACGTTGGCTGCGGGCGCATCGGGCGCGGATCTCGCAGCAGGCCCGGCAGGTTTATTATCTGTCGATGGAGTTTCTCATCGGCCGAACCCTCTCTAACGCCTTACTGTCGCTGGGCATCTATGAGGATGTGAAAACGGCGCTGGCAGGGATGGGGCTGGATCTGGAGGAGCTGATTGATGAGGAGAACGATCCGGGGCTGGGCAACGGCGGTCTCGGCCGTCTGGCGGCCTGTTTTCTCGACTCCCTGGCCACTCTGGGGCTGCCAGGCCGCGGTTACGGCATCCGCTACGACTACGGCATGTTTAAGCAAAACATTATCGACGGCCGGCAGATGGAGTCACCGGACTACTGGCTGGAGTACGGTAACCCCTGGGAATTCGAGCGCCATAAAACCCGCTATACCGTGCGCTTTGGCGGCCGTATTCAACATGAGGGCAAAAACTCGCGCTGGCTGGAAACCGAAGAGATTATTGCGGTGGCCTACGATCAGATTATTCCGGGTTATGAAACCGATGCCACCAACACCCTGCGTTTGTGGAGTGCCCAGGCCAGCAGTGAAATTAACCTCGGTAAATTTAATCAGGGGGACTATTTCGCCGCCGTGGAGGATAAGAACCACTCCGAGAACGTCTCCCGCGTGCTCTACCCGGACGACTCAACCTATTCCGGGCGCGAGCTGCGCCTGCGTCAGGAGTATTTCCTCGTTTCGGCGACGGTGCAGGACATCCTCACCCGCCATTACCAGCTGTATCAAACCTATGACAACCTGGCGGATAAAATTGCTATCCACCTCAACGACACCCACCCGGTGCTGTCGATTCCGGAACTGATGCGCCTGCTGATTGACGAACACCGCTTCAGCTGGGATGACGCTTTCGAGGTGACCTGCCAGGTCTTCTCCTACACCAACCATACCCTGATGAGCGAAGCGCTGGAGACCTGGCCGGTCGAGATGCTGGGGAAAATCCTGCCGCGCCATTTGCAGATCATCTTCGAGATTAATGACTATTTTCTGAAAACCATGCAGGAGCACTATCCCGATGATATTGCGTTGCTGAGCCGGACCTCGATTATTGATGAATCCAACGGCCGCCGCGTACGGATGGCCTGGCTGGCGGTGGTGGTGAGCCATAAGGTGAACGGCGTGTCGGAGCTGCACTCCCGGCTGATGGTGGAGTCGCTGTTTGCCGATTTCGCCCACATCTTTCCGCGACGCTTCACTAACGTCACCAATGGCGTCACGCCGCGCCGCTGGCTGGCTGCCGCTAACCCGTCCCTTGCCGGGGTTCTGGATCGCTATATTGGCCAGACCTGGCGAACAGATTTAAGTCAGCTGAGTGAACTGGGGGAATATCAGGATTATCCGCTGGTTAACCAGGCCGTCAGCGCCGCCAAACTGGCGAATAAACAGCGGCTGGCCGATTATATCGCCCGCCAGCTGGGCGTGGTGGTGAACCCGAAGGCGCTGTTTGATGTGCAAATTAAGCGGATTCACGAATACAAACGCCAGCTGATGAATGTGCTGCACGTGATCACCCGCTACAACCGTATCAAGGCGGACCCGCAGGCCGAATGGGTACCGCGCGTGGTGATTTTCGCTGGCAAAGCCGCATCCGCTTACCACACGGCAAAACAGATCATCCATCTGATAAACGACGTAGCCAAAGTCATCAACAGCGATCCGCAGATTGGCGACAGGCTAAAGGTGGTGTTCATTCCCAACTACAGCGTCAGTCTGGCGCAGATGATCATTCCGGCCGCGGATCTTTCTGAGCAGATTTCGCTGGCAGGGACCGAAGCCTCCGGGACCAGCAATATGAAGTTCGCCCTCAACGGCGCGCTGACCATTGGCACGCTGGACGGTGCCAACGTTGAAATGCTGGAGCACGTGGGTGAGGAGAATATCTTTATCTTCGGTAATACCGCAGCCCAGGTCGAGGCGCTGCGCAGCAACGGCTACCAGCCGCGCGATTACTACGACCAGGATCAAGAGCTGCGCCAGGCGCTGACCCAGATGGGAACCGGGGTGTTCAGCCCACAGGAGCCGGGCCGCTATCGCGGTCTGCTGGATTCGCTGATCAACTTTGGCGACCACTATCAGGTTCTGGCCGATTACCGCAGCTATGTTGACTGTCAGGACAAGGTGGATGCGCTCTACCAAACCCCGGAAGAGTGGACCGCCAAAGCGATGCTCAACATAACCCACATGGGCTATTTTTCATCGGACCGCACGGTGCGGGAGTATGCGCAAAAGATCTGGTATATCGACAAAACGCAACTCTAATCCCGCCTTCACCCCGCAGGGAGCGTCGGGGCGACCGGCCCCGTCGATGAGCGGCCCAACAGCAACACATAAATAAGCCTGACGGATATGACAGGAGAGAAAAATGACGGACAGTAAACGCGCAGGGGAGCCTGCACAACAGAGTGATTTGATTAACGTCGCTCAGCTGACCGCGCAGTACTATGTACTGAAGCCGGAAGCGGGCAACGCCGAACATGCGGTG
>NZ_SMCV01000025.1 GCF_004342285.1 Klebsiella sp. BIGb0138
GTCTCTCAGACCAAAGGCCTCGTAGAGCGTACGGATCGCATGGTGCTTGGCATGTCGCCGGAAATGGAAGTCAACCTGACCAAGACGAACATGTATAACGTGAACGTCACCGATCAGCTGAAGAAAAACTTCCCGAACCTGCGTATCGAAACCGCTGTTGAATACAGCACCGACGCTGGTGAGATTGTGCAACTGATTGTTGAACGTCTGGGTGAGCAGGACACCGCTTACGCAGCATTCACCGAGAAGATGCGAGCCCACGCTGTCGTGGTGGAAGAGTCCTCCTGGCGACAGAAAAAATCTGGTGGCACCTGGGGTGCAATCATTCGTCAACCGCTGGGCATTGCCAGCATGATCGGGGTGTAACATGGCCGAAACAGTAACTGTAGGATGCAAACTGCCGAACGGCCTGATCCTGGAGCAGGGCGAGTACAAAGTGGAGCTTAACGGCTCCAACTCCTCTCTCGTTTTTGGCGGCTACGGCCTGACCGAAAACGTGGACAAGGAAGCGTTTGAGGCGTGGAAGGCAGCACATGCTGATCAGCCCTACGTTCGCAAAGAGCTGGTGTTTGCCCAGGCGAAAACCAGCAGCGCCCAGGCTAAAGCGAATGAAAACGCTTCGGAGAAAACCGGCCTTGAAGGTCTGGATCAGAATAATCCGGCCCCGGGCGTTGAGAAGGCGGACAAAAAATAATGGCGATCGTTGTCTTTGATGTTGCCGCATTTCGTGAGCGTTACCCGGAGTTCGCTACCGTAAGTGATACGCTACTTAATGCGTACTTCACAGAGGCAACGATTTACCTGGATAACACGGACCGCAGCCTGGTTCAGGATGTTGCAGTCCGTGCCGTCTTCTTGAATATGCTGGTTGCTCACATCGCGGCGTTGAATTCAGGCGTAAACGGCGTAAAGGCATCTGGTCTTGTTGGCAGAGTGGCGAGCGCATCAGAGGGATCGGTATCGGTTTCGACTGATGCGGGGCCTTCCAGTGCGTCATCCTGGTGGTATCTCCAGACACCTTACGGTGCTGCTTACTGGCAGGCTACGGCGTCTTATCGCACTGTGCGATATGTTCCTGGCTCATCCCCTTCAATGTACCCGGGGCATTATAACCGCCGTTCATTCATCCGGAGGTAGCTATGGATGGAATGTCAGGTGGCGATAAGCTGATGGAGCACTTGCAGTCGATCGCAAACGGTCTGGCCTCTGGCGATGATTTAAAGGTGGGGTTCCTTGAGGGGGCTAAGTACCCCGACGGGACGCCGGTAGCGCTTGTGGCGGCCACCAATGAATTCGGCGGCACTGTAAAAATCCCGGCGCATACCCGGGATTTGAACTTTTACGTTCGTCGTGACGGCGTGTCCAGATTCGCAAAACCCTCAAAGGCCAATTTCGCGCAGTCAGTAATGATACCCGAGCATACTGTTACGATCCCCTCACGGCCGTTCTTCAGGAAGACCATTTCTGAACATGCGCCGGAGTGGGGTGGTGAGCTTGGTAAGATCATGCAGGCAAACGATTTTGACGCCGGGAAAAGCCTGGCGCTGATGGGGGAGCGGATCAAGGGGCAGATTCAGTCGTCAATCATCGCCTTTTCTGAGCCTCCGAACGCAAAAAGCACGGTCGACAAAAAAGGGTTTAATGACCCGTTAATCGACTCGGCCCATATGCTGAACTCGGTCGACTACGAGGTGAAAGAGTGAATCTTCATTCCATAGTGCGAAGCGCCATTAGCGCGGTTAATCCTCGCGTCGAGGCGCAGATTTACCGCTCGATCGGCCCAACCAAAAACCCGGATTACTCGACTTCTCCGGGCTTCGCGCCGCCGGTAACGATGATGGTGCAAAAGCAGGCGCTGAGTCAGGCTGATATCAGGCACATGGATAACATGAATATCCAGGGTGTGATGGTCAGTATCTGGACGGATGGCAACTGGTGCGGGATTAACAGGGATCGGCAGCAGGGCGGCGATAAGTTCGTTATCGGCAATGAAACATGGCTGGTTGTGGATGTGCCTGAAATCTGGCCGGACTGGACGAGGGTTATCGCATGTCAACAATTGACGTAGGCCTGCAGGTCACTGAAAGCGATCTGTTTAAGGCGACTGGCGATTTCCTTTCTGTCCTCTTTCCGGACGCAGAGATCACGCAGACTCAGCAAAATCAGACCCCCATGCCAAAAGGCGGTTTCATTACCATGACTCCGCTTTTTCTGACTGACCTCTCAACCAGTGCTGTCAATTACGAGTATGACGGTGTTAGTGATTACGGGCGCGCAGAACTTCGCCGCGTTGATGAATGGCAATGTCAGCTCGATTTCTACGGAGATCAGGCGCAAAACAATGCCACCATCTTTTCGCGCATTGCCCGCTCCGAATTCGCATGCACCTGGTTCAGGGAAAACGCAAATGTCCTGGTGCCGCTTTATTCCGGCCCCCCGCGGCAAACCTCGATGATCAACGGCGAAAATCAGTGGGAATCCCGCTGGACGCTTGAATTCCACGCAAACCCGCTGATTGTCGTCAGCGTTCCTCAGCAGTTTATGACAGGCGCAGATGTGATATCGCAGCCGGTCGACGTGAGATTTCCTCCGGAGAAATAATAAATGGCAATTTCGCTATCAAAAATCGCCCAGATGCTCCCAGGAGTGTTGAAGGCGACAGGGAC
>NZ_SMCV01000026.1 GCF_004342285.1 Klebsiella sp. BIGb0138
CTGACGGAAGCGGAATCCTGCGCAATGACAGGGCGTGAATTTTCTTTCTGGCTGATCGCCATTTTGACCATCGCCGGATAAGCGGACGGGTGAACGCCGGAGATATCCACGCCGCTCTGTTCAAGCGCGGTGCGATAGACATCTTCAGCTGAGTCCATGGCAACGACGTCGCCGATCAGCGGGCGGACAACCTGCTCTGCTTCACGGATTTTCCGGAAGTTTTCCGCAGCCTTTTTAGTTGCGCTGTCGGCAGCCAGACGAATCGCAGAGTCCATCGCCGTTTTGGAGACTTTGTCGTCTTCTTCATCGTCTTCATCTTCGGCGGTTTTTTTCTTGTCCTTGTCTTCTTCGTCGTCCTCATCGTCCGCCGTTTTTTTCTTATCCTTCTCGTCTTCATCTTCGTCGTCGGCGGGTTTGTTTTCTTTTTCGTCTTCCTTTTCGGCCTCATCAAGAGCCAGAAGAGCTTTGCGGACTTCTGCCTCCAGATCTGCATCCTGCGCCAGAAGTGGCTTAAGGGTGGCGCGGATCGCCGCTACCTTATGTTTACGCATGTGATTAAGCTCCGGTGGTAATGAATCTGCGACCAGTACATCTGGCCCTGCGCGGCCGTCAGGGACCAGCGCTTCGTGGTTTCCGAAAATGTCACGCATAACGCCGTCATAAGGCTCGCCGTCAGGGGTAACACCCGGGGTCATGTCTGCGACGTACTTGTACGATGCAGATAGCTCTCGCTGCTCTCCGCTCTCAATTCCAGCAATCGCGCTGTTATCCCAGATCGACATACCAACCGTGAGATACGTGCCGTCAAACTCCGCATTGGAGTGCGTCACGCCAACACGAAATTCATTGGGCGGGTCGGTGGGAAAATCGGGGATGTGCTTGCTGAGCACGGGGATGTTATTGAAGGTTTTGGCTGCTTTCCGGAGCTCTTCCGGGTGACGCCAAAGCCGGTAAAGTTTGTCAGGTTCGAGACCAAGCTCTTCGCTTCTTGGTATCTCTCGTCCGTAGTAGGCGTTGACGTTTGCCTTGCTGATATTCGTTCGTGAAATCTGAAGGCGGCCATTTGCGTCGATGGTGCGCACAGAGGCGCGATCAAAAGCTAAGCACTCTGTAGGCTTCATTGCTCAATCCTGTTTTGAAAGCCCTGGTATGACAGCCTCCCAGGTGCAACGACAATTTGGTAATTCTCCGGGCATGATGTGCTCGCCATCGATAAGCATCCCTTTCGATATGTCGAACACCTTCCCGTTGGCTTTTACATGGGACTGGCGAGGCTTTTTCCCTGCATGGGAGTGCTTCCATATACCCTGAGTAATGCCAAGCGCCTGCTGCCGTGCCGACTGAACAACTGAAGTGGCCTTGTTGTTCTGATCACGGGCGATGAACGCCGCTCGGTGCCGGGTAATCCCGTATCGCTTCTGGAGTTCATCGGTGAGATAGGACAGGTCACGCCCACGGGCAACTGACCTCATAACCAGCCCTTCCACCTCAGTGAAATACTTCTCAGGGATAGATCGTATAAGGCCGACGTTTTCGGTGATTGTCGCCTGAAGAGCATTATTCATCTGCGAGGTCATTTTGAACTCGACGGTGAATCCCGCATCTTTGAAGGCTGTGGCCAGCGAAGCGTCCGAGTTCTTCATGGTGTCGTTAGCGAACCGGTCGGCCAGCTTTTGCGCCATATCATCAAACCGCCGCGTCCAGCGCTTAGCCAGTTTCTGCATGGCATTCCGCATCATCACTGCAGGTGATGCATCCATGGCGACAGCCGCGCCGCTGGCGCGATAGTTTGCCGACAGCCAGTAGACAACAGATGCCTGCATTTCCTGCACCTGCTTATCAAGCTGTCGGCGGTACCATGCTTCAACGCCGGAGTTAGGATGAACCGCCCTTATCGTCAGGGTCTGTTTCTTCCTCTTCGTCGTAGTCGTCTTCGATTTCGAGGTCATCATTCAGGTCCAGAGAGTGATAAGGCGAGTCCGGGTCCCCGGCAATTTTTTCGCGAACTTCGTTACCAGAGAGCACACTGGCGGCCACATAGACAGCGTCAGTGTCCGCGTCTACTTTGCGAATTTCCGCCCGCTCTTTAGCGCTCATTTCGTACAGCGGCTCAAAGTCAAAGGTAATGCCGTCGTCAATGTCGCCGAATTCAGAGAGTTGGATGATGTCCATCACGCGCTTCAGGTTGTCTTTGAAAACAGACTGCTGCAGGGCGTGAATGTAGTCGTAGAAGACGCGTATTTCGCCGTCAGACGTCGCGTTTAGTCCATTTGGCGTAATGCCCAGCAGTTTGATGAGCGGAATGCTAGATACCGC
>NZ_SMCV01000027.1 GCF_004342285.1 Klebsiella sp. BIGb0138
TGGTGGCACCTGGGGTGCAATCATTCGTCAACCGCTGGGCATTGCCAGCATGATCGGGGTGTAACATGGCCGAAACAGTAACTGTAGGATGCAAATTGCCGAACGGCCTGATCCTGGAGCAGGGGGAGTACAAAGTGGCGCTTAACGGCGCCAACTCCTCTCTCGTTTTCGGCGGCTACGGCTTGACCGAAGGAGTAGACAAGGATGCTTTTGAAGCGTGGCTGGCAGCGCATGCAGATCAGCCTTACGTTCGTAAAGAGCTGGTGTTCGCTCAGGCGAAACTCAGCAGCGCCCAGTCGAAAGCGAAAGAAAACGCTTCGGAGAAAACCGGTCTGGAAGGTCTGGATCAGAACAATCCGTCCCCGGGAGTTGAAAAGGCGGACAGTAAATAATGGCGATCGTTGTCTTTGATGTTGCCGCATTTCGTGAGCGTTACCCGGAGTTCGATGCCGTAAGTGATACGCTGCTTAATGCGTACTTCACGGAGGCAACGATTTACCTTGATAACACGGACTGCAGCCTGGTTTCGGATGTTGCTGTCCGTGCCGTCTTTTTGAATATGCTGGTTGCTCACATCGCGGCTTTGAATTCAGGCGTAAACGGCGAGAAGGCTTCTGGTCTGGTAGGGCGGGTGGCAAGCGCATCGGAGGGGTCAGTATCAGTATCGACTGATGCAGGGCCTTCCAGCGCGTCATCCTGGTGGTATCTCCAGACGCCATATGGTGCTGCTTACTGGCAGGCTACGGCTCCTTATCGCACTGTGCGATATGTCCCTGGCTCATCCCCTTCGATGTTCCCTGGTCATTACAACAGGCGTTCATTCATTCGGAGGTAGACATGACCAGCTTCACCGGAGGCGAAGCCATAGAGAAAAAACTGGCAGAAATAGCTGACAATCTTGGTGAGGAGCGAGTCTTGAAGGTTGGAATTCTTAAAGGCGCGCCATATCCAGATGGTACTTCTGTTGCCATGGTGGCAGCGGCTAATGAGTTCGGAGATCCATCAGCAAATAGACCGCCAAGACCGTTTTTCCGCAGCATGATAACGGAGTGCTCGCCGCAATGGCCAGAAGAAATAAGCAAGATACTTAAAGCTACTGGATATGACGGGAAGGCTACCTTCTCGCTCATGGGGGAAAGGATTGCCGGGCAATTACAGAACTCAATCAGGGAAACATATGATCCACCTCTTTCACCATATACAGTCAGGAAAAAGGGCTTTGATAAGCCGCTTATAGACACTTCACATATGCTCAACTCTGTAAGTTATGAGGTCGATGAGGTGTCGTCTGGCCCTGTATCATTCTGGCAAAAAGTGGTCAATTTTTTCAGGCGGTGATTATGAACCTTCACTCCATAGTGCGAAGCGCTATTAGCGCGGTTAATCCTCGTGTCGAAGCTCAAATTTATCGTTCTATTGGGCCAGTTAAAAATCCTGATTACTCGACGGTTCCAGGCTTTGACCCGCCAGTAACAATGATGGTGCAGAAACAGGCGCTTAGCCAGGCTGACATAAGGCACATGGACAACCTGAATATTCAGGGTGTGCTGGTCAGTATCTGGACGGATGGCAACTGGTGCGGGCTAAGCCGTGAACGGCAGCAGGGTGGTGATAAGTTCGTGATCGGCGATGAAATATGGCTGGTCGTATCGGTCCCTGAAATATGGCCGGACTGGACGAGGGTTATCGCATGCCAGCAATTGACGTAACGCTGCAGGTAACGGAAAGCGACCTGTTCAAGGCAACCGGTGATTTTCTGTCTGCCCTCTTTCCTGATGCTGATATCGGGCAGAGCCAGCAGAACCAGACGCCGATGCCGAAAGGTGGTTTTATCACCATGACACCGCTGTTCCTGACAGACCTGTCTACCAATTCCTCAACTTACGCCTACGATGGGGTTGGTGAGTTTGGTCGCGAGGATTTGCGGCGCGTCGATGAGTGGCAATGCCAGCTTGATTTTTACGGAGAGCAGGCGCAGAACAACGCCACGATATTCTCCCGGATCGCACGTTCAGAATTCGCCTGCACCTGGTTCCGTGAAAACGCGAATGTGCTCGTTCCGCTGTACTCTGGCCCACCTCGCCAGACCTCAATGATAAACGGTGAAAACCAGTGGGAATCCCGCTGGACACTGGAGTTCCATGCAAACCCGCTGATTGTCGTCGGCGTTCCTCAGCAGTTTATGACAGGTGCCGATGTGATATCGCAGCCAGTCGACGTGAGATTTCCTCCGGAGAAATAATAAATGGCAATTTCGCTATCAAAAATCGCCCAGATGCTCCCAGGAGTGTTGAAGGCGACAGGGAC
>NZ_SMCV01000028.1 GCF_004342285.1 Klebsiella sp. BIGb0138
GTTGGGTAGGGGAGCGTTCTGTAAGCCGTTGAAGGTGGCCTGTGAGGGCTGCTGGAGGTATCAGAAGTGCGAATGCTGACATAAGTAACGATAAAGCGGGTGAAAAGCCCGCTCGCCGGAAGACCAAGGGTTCCTGTCCAACGTTAATCGGGGCAGGGTGAGTCGACCCCTAAGGCGAGGCCGAAAGGCGTAGTCGATGGGAAACAGGTTAATATTCCTGTACTCGGTGTTACTGCGAAGGGGGGACGGAGAAGGCTATGTTAGCCGGGCGACGGTTGTCCCGGTTTAAGCATGTAGGCGGAATGATTAGGTAAATCCGGTCGTTTATTCAACGCTGAGGTGTGATGACGAGGCACTACGGTGCTGAAGTAACAAATGCCCTGCTTCCAGGAAAAGCCTCTAAGCATCAGGTAACAACGAATCGTACCCCAAACCGACACAGGTGGTCAGGTAGAGAATACCAAGGCGCTTGAGAGAACTCGGGTGAAGGAACTAGGCAAAATGGTGCCGTAACTTCGGGAGAAGGCACGCTGATGGTAGGTGAAGTGACTTGCTCATGGAGCTGAAATCAGTCGAAGATACCAGCTGGCTGCAACTGTTTATTAAAAACACAGCACTGTGCAAACACGAAAGTGGACGTATACGGTGTGACGCCTGCCCGGTGCCGGAAGGTTAATTGATGGGGTTATCCGTAAGGAGAAGCTCTTGATCGAAGCCCCGGTAAACGGCGGCCGTAACTATAACGGTCCTAAGGTAGCGAAATTCCTTGTCGGGTAAGTTCCGACCTGCACGAATGGCGTAATGATGGCCAGGCTGTCTCCACCCGAGACTCAGTGAAATTGAACTCGCTGTGAAGATGCAGTGTACCCGCGGCAAGACGGAAAGACCCCGTGAACCTTTACTATAGCTTGACACTGAACATTGAGCCTTGATGTGTAGGATAGGTGGGAGGCTTTGAAGTGTGGACGCCAGTCTGCATGGAGCCAACCTTGAAATACCACCCTTTAATGTTTGATGTTCTAACGTAGACCCGTTATCCGGGTTGCGGACAGTGTCTGGTGGGTAGTTTGACTGGGGCGGTCTCCTCCCAAAGAGTAACGGAGGAGCACGAAGGTTAGCTAATCCTGGTCGGACATCAGGAGGTTAGTGCAATGGCATAAGCTAGCTTGACTGCGAGCGTGACGGCGCGAGCAGGTGCGAAAGCAGGTCATAGTGATCCGGTGGTTCTGAATGGAAGGGCCATCGCTCAACGGATAAAAGGTACTCCGGGGATAACAGGCTGATACCGCCCAAGAGTTCATATCGACGGCGGTGTTTGGCACCTCGATGTCGGCTCATCACATCCTGGGGCTGAAGTAGGTCCCAAGGGTATGGCTGTTCGCCATTTAAAGTGGTACGCGAGCTGGGTTTAGAACGTCGTGAGACAGTTCGGTCCCTATCTGCCGTGGGCGCTGGAGAATTGAGGGGGGCTGCTCCTAGTACGAGAGGACCGGAGTGGACGCATCACTGGTGTTCGGGTTGTCATGCCAATGGCATTGCCCGGTAGCTAAATGCGGAAGAGATAAGTGCTGAAAGCATCTAAGCACGAAACTTGCCCCGAGATGAGTTCTCCCTGACCCTTTAAGGGTCCTGAAGGAACGTTGAAGACGACGACGTTGATAGGTCGGGTGTGTAAGCGTAGCGATACGTTGAGCTAACCGATACTAATGAACCGTGAGGCTTAACCTTACAACGCCGAAGCTGTTTTGGCGAAGAGACG
>NZ_SMCV01000029.1 GCF_004342285.1 Klebsiella sp. BIGb0138
TAGATTAGCCCCATAGATCACCAGACACTTCGCCTCTCTTAAAATAAGAGGTAGTCTTGGAACTATGTTTAACACCAGTCAGAATAATAAGATGGTTGAAGTGTTATCAGGACCTGAGCGGCGTCGGCGTCGTACACCGCAGGAAAAAATTGCCATTATTCAGCAGACTATGGAACCCGGTATGACCGTGTCTCATGTCGCGCGCCTGCATGGCATCAATGCAAACCAGATATTCAAATGGCGCAAGCAATATGAAGACGGTTCGCTGACGGCTGTTGCATCGGGCGAGGAAGTGGTGCCGGCCTCCGAGCTCGCTGCCGCCAATAAGCAAATCCGCGAACTCCAGCGCCTTCTGGGCAAAAAGACGATGGAAGCCGAGATCCTTAAAGAGGCCGTGGAGTTCGGTCGGGCAAAAAAATGGATTGCGCATGCGCCCTTGTTGCCCGGGGACGACGACTAACCGACGTCTGCCGGAGTATTGGTGTGTCGCGTGCGCAACTGAGCATCAGGGTTCACCGGCCATCTGACTGGCAGGATCACAGACGGCAGCCCCGTTCTGACGATACCACCGTATTGTCCCGGATAAACATGGCGGTGGCTGACCTGCCGACGTATGGTTATCGCCGTGTGTGGGCGCTGCTGCGACGGGAGTCAGAGCGGGACGGCCTGCCTGTGGTTAATGCGAAGCGGGTGTATCGCATTATGAGAACACATAATTTGCTTCTTGAACGTAAATCCGCTGATCCTTGCCGTAAGCAGGCCCATAAGGGGCGCGTAGCAGTAGCTGAAAGTAACCGGCGCTGGTGCTCAGATGGCTTTGAGTTCCGCTGTGATAATGGCGAAAAGCTGCGGGTGACCTTCGCGCAGGATTGCTGCGACAGGGAGATCATTGACTGGGCAGCGAGCACCGGAGGCTATGACAAAGAAACGGTGCAGGATGTCATGCTGGGTGCGGTGGAAAAACGCTTCGGAAGGCAGTTGCCAACAGAGTCGCTGGAGTGGCTGACGGATAACGGTTCAGCCTACAGGGCTCATGAAACGCGGGCGTTCGCCCGGTTGCTGGGACTGGAGCCTTGCACGACAGCAGTGCGAAGCCCGGAAAGCAACGGCATAGCAGAAAGCTTCGTGAAGACGATAAAACGGGACTACATCAGCATCATGCCGAAACCGGACAGCCAGGCAGCGGTGATGAATCTGGCGGTGGCGTTCAGTCATTACAACGAACATCATCCGCATAGTGCACTGGGATATCGCTCACCACGGGAATATATACGCAGGAAGTTATCGCAACCGTAAGAGAGCAAAAACGTCTGGATATATAGGGTCAAATCCA
>NZ_SMCV01000030.1 GCF_004342285.1 Klebsiella sp. BIGb0138
CGGGAACTCAAAGGAGACTGCCAGTGATAAACTGGAGGAAGGTGGGGATGACGTCAAGTCATCATGGCCCTTACGAGTAGGGCTACACACGTGCTACAATGGCATATACAAAGAGAAGCGACCTCGCGAGAGCAAGCGGACCTCATAAAGTATGTCGTAGTCCGGATTGGAGTCTGCAACTCGACTCCATGAAGTCGGAATCGCTAGTAATCGTAGATCAGAATGCTACGGTGAATACGTTCCCGGGCCTTGTACACACCGCCCGTCACACCATGGGAGTGGGTTGCAAAAGAAGTAGGTAGCTTAACCTTCGGGAGGGCGCTTACCACTTTGTGATTCATGACTGGGGTGAAGTCGTAACAAGGTAACCGTAGGGGAACCTGCGGTTGGATCACCTCCTTACCTGAAAGAACCTGCCTTTGTAGTGTCCACACAGATTGTCTGATGAAAAATAAGCAGTAAAAAATCTCTGCAGGCTTGTAGCTCAGGTGGTTAGAGCGCACCCCTGATAAGGGTGAGGTCGGTGGTTCAAGTCCACTCAGGCCTACCAAATTCGCTACCGTGCTGCGTTATGGCGACACTCACATACTTCAGTATGTTTCGCGTCACCACGCCTTGCCCGATATCGAATTACGGTAAACAGAGAGAAAAATTACGATGGGGTTATAGCTCAGCTGGGAGAGCGCCTGCCTTGCACGCAGGAGGTCTGCGGTTCGATCCCGCATAGCTCCACCATCCTTTTACTGCATAAAACAAGAAAACTTCAGAGTGTACCTGAAAAGGTGCACTGCGAAGTTTTGCTCTTTAAAAATCTGGATCAAGCTGAAAATTGAAACGACACACTGTTTCCTTTCTCCGTAATAAGAAAGGAAAAACAATGTGTTCGAGTCTCTCAAATTTTCGCAACGCGGACTGTTTTACGAAACAGCTTCGGGTTGTGAGGTTAAGCGACTAAGCGTACACGGTGGATGCCCTGGCAGTCAGAGGCGATGAAGGACGTGCTAATCTGCGATAAGCGTCGGTAAGGTGATATGAACCGTTATAACCGGCGATTTCCGAATGGGGAAACCCAGTGTGATTCGTCACACTATCGTTAAGTGAATACATAGCTTAACGAAGCGAACCGGGGGAACTGAAACATCTAAGTACCCCGAGGAAAAGAAATCAACCGAGATTCCCC
>NZ_SMCV01000031.1 GCF_004342285.1 Klebsiella sp. BIGb0138
TAGTCGTAGAAGACGCGTATTTCGCCGTCAGACGTCGCGTTTAGTCCATTTGGCGTAATGCCCAGCAGTTTGATGAGCGGAATGCTAGATACCGCTGACATATGCTCCTGTGACTGCGCCTGTAGAGCATCAAGCCCTGCTATAGGAGCACTGACAAACTCCACGGTCTCTGGCTTGGTCGGGTCGTTATTGACAGCGAATGCCCCGCGGTTATCGCGACATTGGTTCATTATCTGCAGGCGAGAAATCAGCGTATCCGCTGCGCCACCTGTCAGGATCTGGCTCATATCCGTACTGAAAACCGGTATGGAATAGGAGTGGATCATGTCACTGACGCTGTCGCGGGTGCGAAGCCAGTTATTTACATACGGCTCGGCGATCTGCGAGAGAGACAGCCCACGGAAGTTATACGATGCCTTCAGCAAATCGGGAACCTGCCGCGAGACGAAATCAATCATCCGGCTTGCATGTACGGTCATGCCCATGACAAACCACTGCGTCGGCGTGTAGAAATCCGGGCTCAGCGGGTTGTCGGAGTTATAAATCCCCGGGTATGTCCAGATGGGCTCGATGACCCTGAACCCCTGCAGGCTGCCTTTCGTGATCTTCTTGTCGCTCATGAAGAGCTTCGATTGCAGCTCGTTGTCGTCCATCCATGCGGAGATTCCCCGCGGCGAACGAACGTCAATGTAAATCTGGCCTCCCCCGAAGTAGCCGTCATGCTCTGCAGCTTCTTTAAAGCGCTCGCGCACTTTAAAGCGCTTCATGGCCTCTTCAAGCTGTTTTACCCGATCCGCCTTGTCTTCATCGCCGACAGTTTTGAGCTTTATCCATTTGCGGGTCATTTCCTCCGCAATGGTTCCCACCATCTTGCGATATTCAGGCTTCTGCGCCAGCGTGGACAGGTACGGATAACCGGGGAAGCTCTCAAAGTCGCCATAACTGTAGCCGCCATATGCAGCATTGAGATCATCGTAAGGCGTGGAGTCCATTGCCAGAATGGCGCTTTTGATAGCCTCGGGGATGACCCCTTTCGGAGGTTCGTAGCGCTGAAACTCTCTTTTC
>NZ_SMCV01000032.1 GCF_004342285.1 Klebsiella sp. BIGb0138
TCGCTGCCGCAGCTTCGGTGCATGGTTTAGCCCCGTTACATCTTCCGCGCAGGCCGACTCGACCAGTGAGCTATTACGCTTTCTTTAAATGATGGCTGCTTCTAAGCCAACATCCTGGCTGTCTGGGCCTTCCCACATCGTTTCCCACTTAACCATGACTTTGGGACCTTAGCTGGCGGTCTGGGTTGTTTCCCTCTTCACGACGGACGTTAGCACCCGCCGTGTGTCTCCCGTGATAACATTCTTCGGTATTCGTAGTTTGCATCGGGTTGGTAAGTCGGGATGACCCCCTAGCCGAAACAGTGCTCTACCCCCGAAGATGAGTTCACGAGGCGCTACCTAAATAGCTTTCGGGGAGAACCAGCTATCTCCCGGTTTGATTGGCCTTTCACCCCCAGCCACAGGTCATCCGCTAATTTTTCAACATTAGTCGGTTCGGTCCTCCAGTTAGTGTTACCCAACCTTCAACCTGCCCATGGCTAGATCACCGGGTTTCGGGTCTATACCCTGCAACTTAACGCCCAGTTAAGACTCGGTTTCCCTGCGGCTCCCCTATACGGTTAACCTTGCTACAGAATATAAGTCGCTGACCCATTATACAAAAGGTACGCAGTCACCCCATAAAGAGGCTCCCACTGCTTGTACGTACACGGTTTCAGGTTCTGTTTCACTCCCCTCGCCGGGGTTCTTTTCGCCTTTCCCTCACGGTACTGGTTCACTATCGGTCAGTCAGGAGTATTTAGCCTTGGAGGATGGTCCCCCCATATTCAGACAGGATACCACGTGTCCCGCCCTACTCTTCGAACTCACAGCCTGTGCATTTTAGTGTACGGGGCTATCACCCTGTACCGCCGGACTTTCCAGACCGTTCCACTAACACACAAACTGATTCAGGTTCTGGGCTGCTCCCCGTTCGCTCGCCGCTACTGGGGGAATCTCGGTTGATTTCTTTTCCTCGGGGTACTTAGATGTTTCAGTTCCCCCGGTTCGCTTCGTTAAGCTATGTATTCACTTAACGATAGTG